>NZ_CM132131.1:807500-6733244 GCF_053615335.1 Pseudomonas sp. CLCA07
GCAGCATTAACCAAGTTGAATGCGGGCCAGGCAACAACTGACTGACATCTATGATGTTCACATCTTTAAGGCAGGGCCATTCCGGCTTCTGACCCCATCACTTCAGACTCCCCGCCAAAAACTGCTGCAAACGCTCGCTACGGGGCTGTTCCAGCACCGTGCCCGGTGCCCCCTGCTCCTCCACCCGGCCTTGGTGCAGAAAAATAACATGGTTCGAAACCTGCCTGGCAAAAGCCATTTCATGGGTAACGACCACCATAGTCCTGCCCTCTTCGGCAAGCTGCTGCATGACTTTGAGCACCTCGCCCACCAGTTCGGGATCCAGGGCGGAGGTCGGCTCATCGAACAACATCACCTGGGGCTCCATCGCCAGCGCGCGGGCAATTGCTACGCGCTGCTGCTGGCCGCCGGACAGGTGGACCGGATACTGCTCCTCGACCTTTGCTGGCAAACCGACCTTGGCGAGGTAATGACGCGCCCGCTCCAATGCTTGCGGCCGAGCGATACCCAGCACACTCATCGGGCACTCGATGAGGTTTTCCAGCACCGTCATGTGGCTCCACAGATTGAAATGCTGAAACACCATCGACAACTGGCTGCGCACGAGTTGCAACTGCCGGGGATCGAGCGCACACAAATCGCCCCTTGAGTTCTTGCGGGTCAGCAGCTCCTGCGAATTGACGATGATCCGCCCCGCCGAAGGCTGCTCCAGATGATTGATACAACGCAAAAAAGTACTTTTCCCGGACCCGGAGGAGCCGATGATGCTGATCACATCACCTGCCCTGGCCTTGAGCGAAACACCCTTCAGAACTTCATGGTTGCCGTAGTTTTTATGGACATCTTCAACGATCAATTTATACATGCGAGCAAGTCCGATGGGGTCAGTGCGTACGGGGATTGAGGTAGGCCAGCCAACGCAGTTCGCCGCGCCGAAACAGCCAGATCAGGAAAAACGCGCTGGCGGCATACAGCATTCCGGCAATGCCGAACGCGGTGAACGAGGCGTAGGTCGCCGAGTTGACGTCCCGGGCAATCTTCAGCAAATCAGGCACCGTGGCGGTAAACGCCACCGAGGTGGAATGCAGCATCAGAATCACTTCATTGCTGAAGAATGGCAGGGCCCGGCGCAACGCTGACGGCAGGACGATCCGGCGATAGAGGGTGAACCGACTCATCCCATAAGCGCGGGCGGCCTCGATTTCGCCGTAGGGCGTCGCCCTGATCGAGCCGGCAAAAATCTCGGTCATGTAGGCACAGGTATTGAGCCCGAACGCCAACACCGTGCAGTTGAAGCCGTCGCGGAAAAAAGCGTTGAGAAAGTCCTGGGACCGAACCACGTGCAGGCTGTACACCCCGGTGTAGAAGAACAGCAGCTGGATGTACAACGGGGTGCCGCGAAACACATAGGTGTAACACCAGACCGGCAAGCGCAGCAGCGGATTACGGCTGACGCGGGCAATCGACAACGGCACCGCGAGCAAGAAACCACTCACCACCGCAAGAATCAGCAGCCACAAGGTCACTGCCAACCCGGAAAAGTGTGGCCCGTCACTCCACAGGTAAGCCTGCCAGTAGTCTTCGAAAATACCGGTCATAGAGAAGCCTTCCTGACACCCACCGAGTAACGGTGCTCAAGCCACATCAACACCCCGTTGGACACCGTGGTAATGGCCAGGTAGATCAGGCCGCCCACCAGCGTGAAATAAAAGAACTGCATCGAACCCTTGCCCGCGTCCTGGGTGGCCTTGACCACATCGGTCAGGCCGATGATCGAGACCAATGCCGTGGACTTGATCAAGACCTGCCAGTTGTTGCCAATGCCCGGCAACGCATGACGCAGCATTTGCGGGAACAGCACCTTGCGAAAGGTCTGCCCGCGAGTCATGCCGTAGGCCCGCGCCGCTTCAAGCTGACCAGCCGGAACGGCCTGGAAGGCACCACGAAACGTCTCGGTGAAGTAAGCCCCGTAAATGAAGGCGAGGGTCACAACACCGGCCAGAAACGGGTCAATGTCAATCTGACTGACACCCAGCCAATCGGTCATCCGGTTGAGCAGCATCTGCAGACTGAAGAACAGCAGCAACATGATCACCAGGTCAGGCATGCTGCGGATCAACGTCGTGTAACCGGTGGCCAGCGACTGCAATAAACGGTTGGAGGACAACTTGGAACTGGCGCCGAGCAGTCCTGCCAGAACGGCGATCAACAACGACCACAGTGCCAGTTTGATAGTGGCCAGGGTGCCCAGCAGGATTTGCGGGCCAAAGCCTTCCAGAAGCATTTCACTCTCCTTGTTCTTATTAGGTTGAGGTGAAGGGGATGCTGAAGCAGAGCAGCCTGGTCGACCGCCCTGTACAAGGTTGCGAGAGGGGCGTTACTTAGCGCCGTAGACGTCGAAATCGAAATATTTTTTGTTGATCCGTGCATACGTGCCGTTGGCCAGAATGGTCGCCAGCGCCTTGTTCAAATCCTCGCGCAACTCGACATCGCTCTTGCGCAAGCCGATGCCGTCACCGACGCCGAAAAAGCCGGGATCATCCAGGGTCGCGCCGGCAAACTCATAATCCTTGCCCGCTGTCGTGCCCAAGAAGCCGTGACTGGCCTGAATGGCGCCCTGCAGCGAGGCATCGAGTCGTCCCACCACTAGATCGGCGTACACCTGGTCCTGATTCTGATAGGACAGAACATCTACACCTTTCGAACCCCAGACGGCTTTGGCATAGGCTTCCTGAGTCGAGCCCTGCTCTACGCCAATGCGCTTGCCCCTGAGCGATTCGAGGGTCGGCAGCAGGCCCGATCCACGCTTGACCACCAGCCGTGCCGGCGCATTGGAGACTTTGTCGGTAAACGCAATCTGCTCCAGACGCTTGGGCGTCACGGTCATCGACGACGCCACCGCATCGAACTTGCGTGCCAGCAACGCCGGGATCATCCCGTCCCAGCTGCTTTCAACCCAAATGCAACGGGCTTTGAGCTCGGCACAAAGCGCTTCGGCAATGTCGACGCCAAAACCGGTCAGGGTGCCGTCCTGGTTTTTGTATTCCAGCGGCGGGTACGTGGGGTCGACTCCCAGCTTCAAGACTTTGCCAGACCAGTCGGCCGCGCCGGCCAGGCTGGATGCCGTCAAGCAAAGCAGTGAAACAGCCGCAATCATCTTGTTCATTTTTATTCTTCCTCTCCAGACCGCAGACGTTTTTTGTACAGACTGACGCTCGACAATACGGCGTCTCAACTCAGATAACCCTCGACCAACTTGACCCAGTAGCTCGCCCCGATCGGCAGGCAAGCGTCATTGAAGTCGTACCCGGGGTTGTGCAGCAGACAGCCGCTCTCGCCGTCACCATTGCCGATCACCAAGTAACTACCAGGGCATTTTTCCAGGATGAAGGCGAAGTCTTCACTCGCAGTAAAGGGCCGCAGGTTGTCGATCAATTGCCCTTCGCCCAGCCAATCCCGTGCGACCTCTCGGGCAAACGCGGTGGACTCGGGATGGTTGATCAACACTGGATGACAATGCTGATAATCGATTTCCGCTCGGGCACCAAAACTGGCGGCCTGACCGCTGACCAACTCGGTGATTCTGACTTCGAGCAACTGGCGAATCTCGGGGGTCAATGCGCGCACGCTCAGGCTCATCTGTGCGCTGGACGGGATGACATTCGAGGCACTTCCAGCATGAATGGAGCCCACCGTGATTATCGCCACGTCCTGCGGGTTGACGTTGCGCGAGACGATGCTTTGCAGTGCGATCACGATCGACGAGCAGACCAGCACCGGATCGACCGCTTTGTGCGGCACCGCGCCATGGCCGCCGTTACCGATGATGTTGATCGTCACCGTGTCGGCAGACGCCATGAACGGTCCGCTGTAAAACCCCAGGTGCCCGGTGGGGTAACCCGGCACGTTATGCATGGCGAAGATCGCGTCACAGGGGAACCGTTCGAGCAGGCCTTCTTCCAGCATTTTCCTGGCGCCGCCCAGTCCTTCTTCGGCCGGTTGGAAAATCAGTTGCAACGTACCGTTGAACGCCCGGGTCTGCGCCAGGTGCCTGGCGGCCGTCAACAGGGTGGCCGTATGACCGTCATGGCCGCAGGCATGCATGACTCCGTCGATCCGGCTGGCGTAGGGTAAACCGGTGGTCTCCTGAATCGGCAGTGCATCCATGTCGGCGCGAAGGCCGATGGACCGGCCCTCGCCATTTTTCAGGGTACCGACAACGCCAGTCTTGCCGATGCCAGTGCTGACCTGGTAACCCCAGCGGGTCAAACACTCTGCAACCCGCTCACTGGTGGCGAACTCTTCAAAACCCAGTTCGGGATGCGCGTGAAAGCTGTGACGCAACGCGATCATTTCATCTTGCATCGCTGCAATACCAGGCAGGACATGGCCGGCATTCATTGTTGTTCCCCTTCGACAAGAGCTGAGCGGTTGATGGGGTGGATCTTAGGGAACAAGCTCTGGGCTGGGGAGATGCAGTTTGGTTATGATGACAACCATTAGTTGTCACCAAGGTGAGCAGATGAAACTGCATCAATTACAAGCACTGATTGCCAGCGCCGAAACCGGCAGCATTCGCGCGGCCGCTCGTTCGCTGGAGATTTCCCAGGCCGCCGTGACCAAAGCGCTGCGTGAGCTGGAAACCAGCCAACAGCTACCGCTGTTCACCCGAACCGCCAGCGGCCTGAACTTCACCGAATACGGAAAGGTGCTGCTAACCCACGCCCGGCTGGTGATCAAGCAACTGGAGCACGCACAGACCGAGCTCGATCACATGCGCGGCAAGGCTCAGGGCCGACTCTGTGTCGGGATCACGCCGTGGATCGCCCTGACTTTCTTGCCCGAGGTAGTCCTGGCGTTTCGCGAGCGCATGCCGCAAATCCGCCTGGAGCTGTTCGAAAGCCTGATGGCCGTGGCCCAGCCGCTGTTGCGCGATGGCAGCATGGACTTTGCAATCGGCCAGCTTCACCCGGCGCAATCAACCCAAGAGTTCGCCTGCGAAACACTACTCGATTACCAGACGTCGGTGCTGGTCCGTCAGGGCCATGCCCGACAGGATGCTCGATCGATCCATGAGTTGCTGGAGGAAAACTGGACGCTGAACTATGCGCCGGATGGGCACGATGGACTGATGCAGGAGTTGTTCTGGCAACATAACGCGCAGATCGATGAAAACCGCATCGTTCGTGCCCACTCACTGGCGATTTTGCAGATGATGGTCGAACGGGCCGACATGTGCACTTGGGGGCCGTCCATTGTCAGTATTGCCCCGCCCTTCCTCGGTCGGGTGGTTTCCTTGGGGCTGGCTGAACAGTTCGAACCGCGACAGTTGAGCATCGTGACACGCCGCAGTGGTGCACTCAGCAATCCGGCATTGTGCTTCACCGACTGCCTGCTGCAGGTCATTCGGCGTCATGCGCGCTCGGCCAAAAAAGAAGATCGTCAGTTATTCGAAACGTTGCGTCTGATGTTGTGAAACATCATCGAGTCGCGTCCCCACACATGTGCCCAATAGGCTCTCGAATATCCGTAGCAGTTGCGCTTCTGAGGAAAAAAATCAGCCTCAAGCGGAAAAACAAACCAGGAAAAAAAGAAATTCAACCACTAACTCCTTGATTCGCTTTATCCTCGACCCAAATCCCAATGCAAAGCCATGCCTGCATATGGCCGTCGACTGCTCCCCCATGCGCAAACTTCTTTACCTGACCTTTTCCATGGCGATCATTGCCGCCCTGACAACCTACGCCATGTGGGCCGCGGATCGTCCCGTGGGCCATTACCTGTCGGACCTGCGCATCAACCTGGCCATCGATCAAGGCACGCCCGCTGATCGCGGTAACCTGCTGGGCATCCAGCCCGAGCTGTTCCCTACCGACTATCAAAGCCCCGAGCGTTTGCATCGCAAACTCGCGGCCTATTTGCAGAAGGCCCTAGACCAGGGTCTGCTGAATGACAAGACCATCGTCGTACTGCCCGAACATGTCGGTACCTGGCTGATGGTCAGCGGCGAAAAAGACGAGCTGTACCAGGCCACGACAATCAAGGAAGCCATGAACTGGCTGGCGGCGAGCAATCCTTTGCAGTTCGTTCGCGCGTTGATCAGCGCCGAGGGCGGCAGCCGTCTAGACGACGCCCATTTGCGGATGAAGGCCAAAGGCATGGCCAAGAATTACCAGGCACTGTTCGGCGGGCTGGCGAAAGAATTTCACGTGACACTGGTGGCAGGCACCATCGTGCTTCCGGAGCCCAGTGTCATCGACGGCAGGCTGAAAATCGGGCGCGGCGCGCTGTACAACAGCAGCGTGATCTTTGGTCGCGATGGCCTGCCGATTGGCCAGCCTCAACGTCAGATGCACCCGGTGTTTGAGGAGCAAGACGCCTTCAAAGCCAATGACCAACAGGCACTCAACGTCATCGATACGCCAGCCGGACGCTTGGGCGTGCTGATCGGCAGCGACAGTTGGTACCCGGAGAATTACCGCAAGCTCGACGATCAGGGTGTGCAACTGGTGGCGGTTCCGGCTTTCGTCGTCGGCCGCGATACCTGGGATAAACCGTGGCGTGGTTACCGAGGATTGCCGACACCCAAATCCGTCAGCCTCAAACCCGGCGAACTGAGTGAAGGTCAGGCCTGGCATCGCCTGACCTTGACCGCACAACCGCCGAGCAGCCAGGCCATCGCCGGTATGAGTGTGTTCCTGCGCGGCCAGTTCTGGGATCAGGGCAGCGCCGGACAAAGTTTTCTCAGCAACAACGGTCAACAGTTCGCCGACGGCAATGCCCGTGGCGCGCGGTTGCTGAACCTCTGGTTGTAAGCCATGAAACCGTCGCCGATGCGCCTCGGGGATTTGTCGGTGGGTTTCGTACACAGCCTGGCCGATGCGGTGCACAGCCACGGCGTAGACCCGCAACCATTGCTCGCTCAATACGGCCTGGATGCTGCCCGGTTAGCGGAGCCCGGTGCCCGGCTGTCGATCCCGCGCTACATGCGCTTAGGCCATGGGGCGATTCAACTGACGGATGACCCGGCACTGGGTTTGCGCATGGGCCAACTCAGTCGTCTGAGCCAAGCCGGCCTGGCTGGTGTCACGGCCGCCCAGGCGCCGACGGTTCGAGAAGCTGCGCGTTGCCTGATTCGCTTCGAAGCCTTGTACGGCTCCAACTATCGCGGGCAGTCGAGTTTTCATGAGGACGCTCAGGGCGCGTGGCTGCGCTTCTACTCCATCAGCCCGTACAACGCCTATAACCGCTTTGTGGTGGACTCGATCATCGCCGGATGGTTGCAGCAATTGTCCAGCCTAAGCGCTGCCCCGCTACGCGCTGAGCGCATCGAGATTGAATTTGAGGTGCCGGATTACCGCGAAGCGTATGCCCTGCTGGGCGATTGCCCGATCCAGTTTGGCGCCGAGCACAACCAACTGCGTCTGAGCCTGACCAGCCTCGCCCAACGCAACCCGGTGCACTGCCCGAGTACCTGGAGGCATTTGCTGCAACTCTGCGAACGGGAACTGGAGCAACTGACACGCACCCGTAGTCTGCGTGAACGCATCACTCAGTTACTGGGGCCATTACTCAATGGTGGTCGGGAACCCGACCTTGAGGAAGTGGCGGCACGCCTGAAGCTGCCCACCTGGACCTTGCGCCGCAAACTCGCCGAAGAAGGCACGCAATTTCGCGCGATTCTCAACGACACCCGTCGCGACTTGGCCATGACGTACATCCGCGATACCGAACTGGCGTTCGGAGAAATCGCCTACCTGTTGGGTTTCGCTTCAGCTGAAGCCTTCCAACGGGCCTTCAAACGCTGGAATGGCCAGACACCCGGCGAGTTTCGCCGCAGTCATCGCCAATCCGCTTGACGCTTACAGCTCGGTAGCGTCTTCGGCGGGTTCCAGCGGGTCCAGTTCAAACGCCTGATACTCGAGCAGCTCTTCTTGATAATCGTCCATTTTTGAATCCCCCAGCGCTCGTTTAAAAATGCCTGAATAAATGACCAACGCCCCGAGCATAAAGTGCTCCTGTGAAAGAAAAATGACACAGGCGCACCGCTCAACGGCTACTTAATAAAACGTAGCAGGCGGTCAGGAATTTATCACCGGTTTTTTTCGATAGAGGCTGTAGGACTACGGCCTGGCTGATGCAGATCAACGTAAAGCGCCTACGGGATCAGTGTCGTTTGACCCGACCCCGACGGGAATCGATTACTGACCAGAAACCGGCATGGCTGGAATTGGCTCGCTTGGCGGCGGCAAGTCCGACTGCGGTGGCGGTGTGATCGCTTCTAAGGCTGGTACCGGTTCGCTAATTTGCGCAGGGGTAATCGGCGCGGTTTCAGCCGGTGGTGCAAGCGGTTCCGCGGCTACTGGGGCGGGGGCAGGTTCGGCAGCCGGGGCTGGGGCTGGCGTTGGTTCTACCGCAGCTGCCGGGGTTGGTGCAGGTGCAGATGCCGCTTTGGCTTCAGGCACGCCCAGATCGGTTTTCGGCTTCTCGACGATGTGCGCCGCTTTCTTCGCTTCCGGTGGCAGGAACAATTCGACCAGAGTGAAAAAACGCTCGTAGAACTTGGCCGAGGAAACGGTTTCGCTGGCGACCTTGACCATCGAATCGTCGGACGAGCCGATCGGCATCGATACCGAGCCCAACACACCGACGCCCAGACTGGCGGAGTTATTGGTTTTCTTCAGCGCATAACGGTCCTGCAAGGCGTTGGCGAACATGGTCGCGTGATGCCCGTCGCTGCCGTCATCGGCACAGACCACACTGAAACTGATCTCCATGTGCGTCTCGCCTGTCTGCTGGAAACTCTTGTGCCCGCTGATCAGCTTGGGGTCGCTGCTGGTAATGATGTAACCCTGGCTGAGCAAGGCACGGCGTGCCGCTTCGCAGGTCTTCGCATCGGTCACGGGGTAGTTGCGCGAAAAGGTGCCGGAGTCGGCGAAGTTCTCATGCTCATAGATCGCGGCTTTTTTGGACGAGCAGCCGGCAGCGGCGAGCACCAGTGCCAGCCCGACGAGACGCATGGGAATTGATTTAAACATTGAACATCCTGAGGAAAACGGTTCGGGGCGTATTGTGCAACAGATCGATGCTCAGCGGCGCATCGATTAGTGTCTTAAAACAGTTACAAGTGTAAAGACTGCCATTGACGCGAAAAGGTCGCTCCACGCCCGCTTTCGGCGACGGATAACCGTTTCGCGCTCCTTTCAGACACAAAAAACCCCGGCCTTTCGGCCAGGGTCTTTGTGTCGCGACGCGCTCAATCAGGCATCAATAACGCTGGATATCAGCTTCGCTTTCCAGCTGTTTGCGGTAAGCCGCGAAGTCTTGCTGGCCAATGCGTGAGGCGAGGAAGCGACGGTATTGAGCCTTCTCTTCTTCGGTCGGCGCGGCCGCTTCGTTCACGTTGTTCAAACGTACGATCACCAGACTACCATCGGCCAAGGTCACGTTGCTGAAGGTCGGTTTGTCTTTGGCGGCTGGCTTGGGCATCCGGAACAGCGCTTGCAGCACGGTTGGGTCAACCCCTTCCTGAGCGCGGGTAGCCGCTTCGGTCACTTTCCAGCTCTGGCCATCAATCGCCGTGTTCAGCGGGGTCTTGCCGTCACGCAAGCTGGCAATTAACTGTTCAGCCTTGGTCTTGGCGGCAGAGCTGGCGTGCTCCTTGGCCAATTGCGTGCGGATGGCGACGTTTACGCTTTCCAGCGGCAGTTGTGCTGGTTTCAGGTGTTCCTTGGCGCGCAACACAATCACGGTTTCCGGATCGAGTTCGATGGCGGTGCTGTTGGCACCTTCATCCAGCACTTCAGGACTGAACGCAGCAGTAATCACCGCACGGTTTGCCGCAATCCCCTCACCACCTTCACGACCGAATGGCTTGGAGGTGTGAACGGTCAGTTTCAGGTCTTGCGCCGGCTGGGCCAGATCGGATGCTTCGAACGAGGCATCTTCCAGTTGCTTGGTCGCTTCGACGAAACGCTGCTCGACCTGCTGGGTTTTCAGCTCTCGGGTCAGCTTGTCTTTGAGGCTGGCAAACGTCGGCACTTCAGGTGCTTCCACACCCAACAGCTTGATCAGGTGGAAACCGAAGTCGGTACGAACCGGCTCGGAGACTTGATCCTTGGCCAGCGAATACAGGGCTGTTTCGAAGGCCGGGTCGTAGACACCAGGACCTGCGTAGCCGAGGTCACCGCCGTTGTTGGCCGAACCCGGGTCCTGGGAGAACTCTTTGGCCAGCGCATCGAATTTCTCGCCTTTGGCCAGACGTGCCTGCACTTCTTCGATCTTGGCCTTGGCTTGCGCCTCGGTCATTTTGTCGTTCACTTCGATCAGAATGTGCGCAGCCCGACGTTGTTCGGACAGGTTCGCGATTTCTTTCTGATACGCCGCTTGCAGGTCTTCGTCCTTGACGGCGACCTGATCGAAGAAGGAAGCCTTCTTCAATTCCAGGTAATCGATGATCACCTGATCCGGCGTCATGAATTCCTTGGCGTGTTCGTCGTAGTAGGCTTTGACTTCTTCGTCAGTCAGCTTTACAGACGCCGGGTCAACCTTGACATTCAGGGAAGCGAAATCGCGGGTCTGCTTTTCCAGACGGGCGAAGGCCAGCACCTGAGCGTCGGTGACGAAACCGCTACCGGCCAGGCCAGCGCGCAGCTGACCAATCAGCATTTCCTGAGCCAGCATCTGGCGGAACTGCATACGGCTGTAACCGAGTTGGCGGATCACCTGATCGAAACGCTCAGGGCTGAACTTGCCGTCGACCTGGAATTCAGGCGTCTGCAGGATCACCTGGTCGAGAGCGGCTTCAGAGAAAGCGAATTTCGAGTTTTGTGCGCCTTGCAGCAGCAATTTGCGATCGATCAAGCCTTTGAGGGCCGATTCGCGCAGCATTTTTTCATCGAGCAAGGAAGCATCGAAATCTTTGCCCAGCTGTTGCATGAGTTGACGGCGTTGCATATCAACCGCCTGGCTCAGCTCGTTCTGGGTGATTTCTTCACCATTGACCTTGGCCGCATCATTGCTGTGCGTAGTGGCCTGAAAAATGGCGTCGAAACCGGTCAAAGCCATCAGTGCAACGATGACTCCGATAATGGTCTTGGCAATCCAGCCTTGTGAATTGTCCCTGATATTCTGCAGCATGCGTCCCCCAGAAACGGTTGAACTTCAAAATTAGGCAACCGTGGAGCGTGGGTAGAATCCGGATAGAAGAAAGGCGCATCCGGGGATGCGCCTTCTCGTAACTGGCGGAGCGGATCGAAAGGTCGAACATGCGACCCTCGGTGTCTCGGACCGGCAACTTGCCGACTGGACTACCGCTCCGCTGCCAGGTCAGGCATGACCCTGACCCGGATAGGCAAAAACCTGAATCGAACTTAGTTGACAGCTTCTTTCAGTGCTTTACCGGCTTTGAAACCTGGTTTTTTGGCTGCTGCGATTTCCAGTGTCTTACCGGTCTGAGGGTTACGACCAATACGAGCTGGACGATCAGTCACGGAGAAGGTACCGAAACCAACCAGAACAACAGAGTCGCCAGCCTTGAGAGCGCCAGTGACGGATTCGATTACAGCGTCCAGCGCACGGCCAGCAGCAGCTTTCGGGATATCAGCGGATGCAGCGATAGCATCAATCAGTTCCGACTTGTTCACTCTAAGTCCCCTTATATCTATTTGAGTATGATTCTAAGTTTTTTTGGTGAAAGCAAAAAACGAGTGCTGAATGGCCTACAGACACTATAAGAGCCGCTTTATAACAAGGGCTCTAAAAAGCTGTCAAGGAAGCCCCCCAGGCAAATACGTACTAATGCGTGCTAATTCTTTCCTTAGAGTCAGACTCGCGTTTTTCATCCTTAGCAACGATCTCTGGAACCACGTCAGGCAAGGGCTCCGGCGCGTATTGCAGCGCAATTTGCAGGACTTCGTCAATCCATTTAACCGGTTTAATCTGCAGATCTTGCTTGATATTGTCCGGAATTTCCTTCAGATCGCGTACGTTCTCTTCAGGAATGATCACGGTCTTGATCCCGCCACGGTGAGCCGCGAGCAGTTTTTCTTTCAAGCCGCCAATCGCCAGCACCTGACCACGCAGGGTGATTTCACCCGTCATGGCAACGTCTGCACGCACCGGAATCCCGGTCAATGCCGATACCAGGGCCGTGCACATGCCTACACCGGCGCTAGGGCCGTCTTTCGGGGTCGCCCCTTCCGGCATATGGATATGCGTGTCGCGCTTCTCGTGGAAGTCCAGAGGGATCCCCAGACTCTTCGCACGGCTGCGGACAACGGTCAGCGCTGCGGTGATCGATTCGACCATCACATCACCCAGGGAACCGGTCTTGATCAACTGGCCTTTACCCGGTACTACAGCGGCTTCGATGGTCAGCAATTCGCCGCCCACTTGCGTCCACGCCAGCCCGGTCACCTGACCGATCTGATCCTGCGATTCGGCCAGCCCGTAGCGGAATTTACGTACGCCCAGGAAGTGCTCGAGCATCTCGGCAGTGACTTTCACCGAGAAGCGTTTTTCCATTGCATGTTCTTTGACCGCCTTGCGGCACACCTTGGCAATCTGGCGTTCCAGCCCACGCACACCGGCTTCGCGGGTGTAGTAGCGGATGATGTCGCGGATCGCTTCGGCGTCGAATTCCAGCTCGCCTTTCTTCAAGCCGTTGGCAGTAATCTGCTTGGGCGAGAGGTACTTGACGGCGATGTTGATTTTCTCGTCTTCGGTGTAACCCGGCAGGCGAATCACTTCCATCCGGTCCAGCAATGCCGGCGGGATGTTCATGGAGTTCGAGGTGCACAGGAACATCACATCGGACAGGTCGTAATCGACTTCCAGGTAGTGATCGTTGAAGTTGTGGTTCTGCTCGGGGTCGAGCACTTCCAGCAACGCCGACGCCGGATCGCCACGCATGTCGCTGCCCATTTTGTCGATTTCATCGAGCAGGAACAGCGGGTTGCGGACGCCGACTTTTGTCATCTTTTGAATCAATCTACCCGGCATCGAACCGATGTAAGTACGGCGATGACCACGGATTTCAGCTTCGTCACGCACGCCACCGAGGGCCATACGCACGAATTTGCGGTTGGTGGCGTGAGCAATCGACTCTGCCAGCGAGGTTTTACCCACACCCGGAGGACCGACCAGACACAACACCGGGCCACGAATTTTCTTCACGCGTTTTTGCACGGCGAGGTATTCGAGGATCCGTTCTTTGACTTCTTCCAGACCGTAGTGGTCGGCGTCGAGAATGTCTTCAGCGCGCGCAAGGTCCAGACGGACTTTGCTCTGGGCCTTCCACGGCACCTGAACCAGCCAGTCGATGTACGAACGCACCACGGTCGCTTCCGCGGACATTGGTGACATCTGTTTAAGCTTGTTCAATTCGCCTTGGGCTTTGGCCAAGGCATCTTTCGGCAGGCCAGCGGCATCGATGCGCTTTTTCAGCTCTTCGATTTCGTTGTGACCTTCGTCGCTGTCGCCGAGCTCCTTCTGAATGGCCTTCATCTGCTCATTCAGGTAGTACTCGCGCTGACTGCGCTCCATTTGTTTTTTGACACGACCGCGAATGCGTTTTTCGACTTGCAGCAGGTCGATCTCGGCATCCAGCAGCGCCAGAACGTGCTCGACCCGGGCCGACAAATCGATGATTTCGAGAATTTCCTGCTTCTGCTCGATTTTCAGGGCCATGTGCGCGGCCATGGTGTCGACCAGGCGGCCTGGCTCGTCGATGCTGTTGAGCGACGACAGGACTTCAGCCGGGACTTTCTTGCCCAGCTGCACATATTGTTCGAACTGAGCCAGCAGGCTACGCACAAACACTTCCGACTCGCGCTCAGGCGCGTCGACTTCGTCAATCAACGAGACTTCGGCACGGCAGTGGCCGTCCACTTCGCTGAAGCGCTCCACGGCGCCCCGCTGCTCGCCTTCGACCAAAACCTTGACCGTGCCGTCAGGCAGCTTGAGCAGCTGCAGAACGGTCGCAATAGTACCTACGCGATAAAGTGCATCTTCACCGGGATCGTCGTCAGCAGGGTTTCTCTGAGCCAGCAGAAGGATCTGCTTGTCGCCCGTCATCGCAGCCTCGAGGGCTTCGATGGATTTCTCGCGCCCCACGAACAGCGGGATAACCATGTGCGGATAAACCACAACATCACGCAATGGCAGGAGAGGCAATTCGATGGTTGTCTTCATGATTTCGCCTCTACGGCGGCCATAAGGCCGTAAACAGATGGAAGTAAGCTTGAAACCAAGATGGGGGCTGCCTTCAAAAAAAACAAGCGCAAAGACAGGGATAAAAGGCAGTAAAAGCAAAGGGGCCCGAAGGCCCCTTCTTTGTTCCAGCTGCGTGACGCTTAGGCGTCTGGCGCGGCCTTGGCAGCAGGCTCACTGTTTTCGTAGATATACAGTGGCTTGGACTTGCCTTCTATAACGCTTTCGTCGATCACTACTTTACTCACCTCGGACTGCGAGGGGATTTCATACATAGTGTCGAGCAACACGCCTTCGAGAATCGAACGCAGTCCACGGGCACCGGTCTTGCGTTCCAGGGCACGTTTGGCGACCGATTTCAGTGCGTCGGCCCGGAATTCCAGGTCCACGCCTTCCATCTCGAACAACTTGGCGTACTGCTTGGTCAGGGCATTTTTCGGCTCGGTGAGAATCTGCATCAATGCAGCCTCATCAAGCTCGTCCAGCGTGGCAAGTACCGGCAGACGACCAACGAATTCCGGGATCAGACCGAACTTGACCAGATCGTCAGGCTCGACTTCACGCAGGGACTCACCGACTTTCTTGCCTTCTTCCTTGCTGCGCACTTCCGCGTTGAAACCAATGCCGCCCTTGGTGGAACGGTTTTGAATAACCTTTTCCAGACCGGAGAACGCACCACCGCAGATGAACAGAATGTTACGGGTGTCGACCTGAAGGAATTCCTGCTGCGGATGCTTGCGACCACCTTGAGGTGGTACGGAAGCGACCGTGCCTTCGATCAACTTGAGCAGGGCCTGCTGCACGCCTTCACCGGAAACGTCCCGGGTGATCGACGGGTTGTCAGACTTGCGCGAGATCTTGTCGATCTCATCGATATAGACAATGCCCATCTGGGCTTTTTCTACGTCGTAATCGCACTTCTGCAACAGCTTCTGAATGATGTTCTCGACATCTTCACCCACATAACCCGCCTCGGTGAGGGTGGTTGCGTCGGCAATGGTGAACGGAACGTTCAGCAAACGAGCCAGTGTTTCGGCAAGCAGGGTTTTACCCGAGCCTGTCGGGCCGATCAGCAAGATGTTGCTCTTGCCGAGTTCGACGTCGTCATTCTTTTTGTCACGCTGGTTCAGGCGCTTGTAGTGGTTGTACACCGCTACTGCCAGAACCTTTTTCGCACGCTCCTGACCAATCACGTACTGATCAAGGATGCCGCTGATTTCTTTAGGCGAAGGCAATTTATGCGCGCTGCTTTCGGCCTGGGCTTCCTGCACCTCCTCACGGATGATGTCATTGCACAGGTCGACGCACTCGTCGCAGATAAAGACCGAGGGGCCGGCAATCAATTTGCGCACTTCATGCTGGCTTTTGCCACAGAAGGAGCAATAGAGCAGCTTGCCGTTGTCCTCGCCGTTGCGGGTGTCAGTCATTCGTTCGATCCAAATCCGATAGGCTTGCAACACAAGATGAAGGCTATTGCGGGCTTTTTCAAGCCCGCCGGTGATCAGACCAGCCGACCAACCCTATTTTGAGCTGCTTATTTTTAAGCCGGGCGCTGGCTGATCACTTCATCGATCAACCCGTACTCACGCGCAGCTTCTGCACTCATGAAGTTGTCGCGATTGGTATCGCGCTCGATTTCTTCAAGAGTGTGCCCGCTGTGCTGGGCCATCAGCGTGTTGAGACGCTCACGAATGAAGAGGATTTCCTTGGCATGGATTTCGATATCCGAGGCCTGGCCCTGGAAACCACCCAGAGGCTGGTGAATCATCACACGCGAATTCGGCAGGCAGTAACGCTTGCCGGCGGCACCGGCCGTCAGAAGAAACGCGCCCATGCTGCACGCTTGACCGATACAGGTGGTCGACACGTTTGGCTTGATGAACTGCATGGTGTCGTAGATCGACATACCCGCCGTCACCGAACCGCCCGGGGAGTTGATATAGAGATGGATGTCCTTGTCCGGGTTTTCCGCTTCAAGGAACAGCAGTTGCGCACAGATCAGGTTGGCCATGTAGTCCTCTACCGGACCAACCAGAAAGATCACTCGTTCCTTGAGAAGGCGCGAGTAGATGTCATAGGCGCGCTCGCCACGAGCAGATTGCTCGACAACCATCGGGACCAGGCCGCCTGCGGCCTGGATATCAGAGTTCTGCTGAATATACGAATTACGGAACATGCTCTGCAGTCACTCCCAAATAGTTATGTCTTGAATACGCATAAGCCAGCACGAAGGCTGGCTTATGGTGATTACTTCTTAGCGCAAAAACGATCAGTCGGCTTGTGGAGCTTCTACCGGCTTGACTGCTTCTTCGTAAGAGACCGATTTGTCGGTCACACTAGCTTTCTGCAGAACAGTATCCACAACTTGCTCTTCCAGCACAACCGAACGCACTTCGTTCAGCTGCTGGTCATTCTTGTAGTACCAGGACACGACCTGCTCAGGCTCTTGGTAGGCCGAAGCCATTTCCTGAATCATTTCGCGAACGCGGGTTTCGTCAGGCTTGAGGTCGAATTGCTTGACCACTTCAGCCACGATCAGCCCCAGCACAACGCGGCGCTTGGCTTGTTCTTCAAACAGCTCGGCCGGCAGTTGGTCAGGCTTGATGTTGCCGCCGAACTGCTGAACAGCTTGCACGCGCAGACGGTCAACTTCGTTGGACAGCAGAGCCTTAGGCACTTCGATCGGGTTGGTGGCCAGCAGACCGTCCATTACCTGATTCTTGACCTTGGATTTGATCGCCTGACGCAGTTCGCGCTCCATGTTCTTGCGAACTTCGGTGCGGAAGCCTTCCAGACCCGTTTCCTTGATGCCGAATTGAGCGAAGAATTCTTCGGTCAGTTCTGGCAGTTTTGGCTCGGAAACAGTGTTCACGGTAACGGTGAACTCGGCAGTTTTGCCGGCCAGGTCGAGGTTCTGATAGTCAGCCGGGAAGGTCAGGCTCAGAACACGTTCTTCGCCGGCTTTAGCGCCAACCAGACCGTCTTCGAAGCCAGGGATCATGCGGCCGGAACCCAATACCAGCTGAGTGCCTTTGGCGGAACCGCCAGCGAACACTTCACCGTCAACCTTGCCGACGAAATCGATGTTCAGCTGATCTTCGTTCTGGGCAGCGCGATCGGCCACTTCGAAACGGGTGTTCTGCTTGCGCAGAACTTCCAGCATTTTGTCCAGATCGGCATCAGCCACGTCAGCGCTCAGGCGCTCTACGGTGATACCTTCGAAACCGGCAACGGTGAACTCAGGGAACACTTCGAATACGGCGACGTATTCCAGGTCCTTGCCCGCTTCCAGGGATTTAGGCTCGATCGAAGGCGAACCAGCCGGGTTCAGCTTTTGCTCAACCACAGCTTCGTAGAAAGAAGACTGGATCACATCGCCCACGGCTTCTTGACGCGCATCAGCACCGAAACGGCGCTTGATTTCGCTCATTGGCACTTTGCCTGGACGGAAGCCAGCAATCTTGGCCTTTTGGGCGGTCTGCTGCAGACGCTTGTTGACCTGGCTCTCGATGCGCTCAGCCGGCACGGTGACGCTCATGCGGCGCTCAAGAGCAGTAGTATTTTCAACAGAAACTTGCATGGATATTCCTCGTTGCACAGACGTTAGCCGGCCGTTTCCGACCCCAGAATCAAGGGCATGCATTCTAGTGGGTCAAACTCAAGAAGTCACCCTACTGAAAACGGGTAAAAACGCAGCAGGCAATTTATAGGTGCGAATGCACGAATGCACCTCGCCCCGATGGCAAATACAGCCAATCACGCCAGGGCCCTGCGCCAACCCTTCTATATAGAAGCGGTTGCCAATCATCTCCCTGACAGCCGATCTTGCGAGCAAGGCCGGCGGGCAGCGCGGCATCATCGAGAAACAAAAATACGACGAAACGCCCTGCCCCTGCGACCCAAAACCTGCAGCCGCCAATCACTCGAACCGCCGAAACAAAAAAGGCGCCAGACTGTTAAATCTGGCGCCTCTCGAAATATGGGGTGGACGAAGGGGATCGAACCCTCGACAACGGGAGTCACAATCCCGTGCTCTACCAACTGAGCTACGCCCACCATATTGCATGCCAAAGAAGCCAAACAACTTCTCTGTTCAGCCCCAGCCACGCCAATCGGCATGAGTGAAGCTTTATTTGGTGCGGATGAAGAGACTCGAACTCTTACGCCTCGCGGCGCTGGAACCTAAATCCAGTGTGTCTACCAATTCCACCACATCCGCGGTTGAAGCCGTTAAAGCAAAGGCGCCAGACTGTTAATCTGGCGCCTTTCGAAATATGGGGTGGACGAAGGGGATCGAACCCTCGACAACGGGAGTCACAATCCCGTGCTCTACCAACTGAGCTACGCCCACCATATTGCGCTACTTGTGCCAAAGCTGCCTAATGGCGCACCCGGCAGGACTCGAACCTGCGACCATCCGCTTAGAAGGCGGATGCTCTATCCAGCTGAGCTACGGGCGCCTTGTTAATTTGTACTCTTGGAGGACTACAAACTAAGTGCTTTCCAGTCTTGCAGAACCGTAATCCCGCTTGACCTTCCTAACCAGTGCTAGGCTGTGCCCGACAAGTGCGACGAATAGTATAGAGCCCCCCGAGGGTCGTCAAATGCTTTTTAAAAAAAATTCATTTAATTAAAGGAGTTAGGGGAATTTGCAGACCAAGCGCCTTTGCCCTCACCTCATGACATGCGAGAATGCGTTCTCTTTTTTTCCCCTCTCGATGGTTAATCACGCGCAATGACTGCACAACTAATCGACGGCAAATCGATCGCCGCCAGCCTGCGCCAGCAGATCGCCAAACGAGTCGCCGAGCGTCGCGAGCAAGGCTTGCGCACACCCGGCCTCGCGGTAATCCTGGTCGGCAGCGATCCCGCCTCTCAGGTTTATGTCTCGCACAAGCGTAAAGACTGCGAAGAGGTCGGCTTTAAATCCCAAGCCTACGACCTGCCTTCCGAAACCACTCAAGAAGCGCTGACCGATCTGATCGATCGCCTGAACGACGACCCGACAATAGACGGCGTTCTGCTTCAGCTTCCATTACCTGAACACCTGGACGCTTCCAAATTGCTGGAGCGCATTCGTCCGGATAAAGACGTCGACGGTTTCCACCCTTATAACGTCGGTCGTCTGGCCCAGCGTATTCCACTGCTGCGTCCATGCACCCCTAAAGGCATCATGACCTTGCTGGAAAGCACCGGTGTCGATCTTTACGGGATGAATGCCGTGGTTGTTGGCGCGTCCAACATCGTTGGCCGCCCGATGGCGATGGAATTGCTGCTGGCCGGCTGCACCGTGACCGTCACCCACCGCTTCACCAAGGACCTGGCCGGCCACGTTGGTCGTGCCGATCTGGTGGTGGTTGCCGCTGGCAAGCCCGGCCTGGTCAAGGGTGAGTGGATCAAGGAAGGCGCAATCGTGATTGACGTCGGTATCAACCGCCAGGAAGACGGCAAACTGGTCGGCGACGTGATTTACGAAACCGCCCTGCCCCGCGCCGGCTGGATCACACCAGTACCGGGTGGCGTTGGCCCGATGACCCGCGCCTGCCTGCTGGAAAACACGCTGTACGCGGCGGAAACCCTGCACAGCTAAGCGCCATAGCAGACGCAAACAGCGAGTTAAACAACCCCGCCCTCGGCGGGGTTCTTTTTGCCCGAAGAAAAAGTTCGACCAGCCGCCGGAAAATGACGTTTTTTTCATATTCCAGAAGACTTTCATTACTTCCCGGAACAACCATCGACAGTTATTCAGCCATACTCCAGAATGTCGCGCTTTTTACGAAATAGCCCGTTACAAAACGGCGTATCAACACATAATGAGTCTGCCAGCGTGAAAATCCGTCTATCCATCCTGAGCCTATTTTTTGCAGTTACAGGGTCTTTCATCACGCCAATCGCCAGCGCTGGCGATACCACCGCTGCGCCTCGAGATACGACACATCTCAAACTCGCTTCCGGCAGCTCATTAGTCATGGATATGCAGACCAACAAAATCATCTACGCCAGCAACCCTGACGTGGTGGTACCGATTGCGTCCGTCAGCAAACTGATGACGGGCCTGGTCGTGGTTGAAGCCCGCCAGAATATGGACGAATACATCAACATCAACATCAGCGACACGCCGGAAATGAAGGGTGTGTACTCCAGGGTCAAACTCAAGAGCGAAATGCCGCGCCGGGAAATGCTCCTGATTGCGCTGATGTCTTCGGAAAACCGCGCGGCAGCGAGCCTGGCTCACCACTATCCGGGCGGCTATGCGGCGTTCATCGCCGCGATGAACGCCAAGGCCAGGGCGCTGGGCATGACCAACACCCACTTTGTTGAGCCAACCGGCCTCTCCCCACGAAACGTGTCCACTGCACGTGACCTGAGCAAACTGCTGGTCGCTGCGCACAAGCAACCGCTACTGACCGAGCTCAGTACGACCAAAGAAAAGATCGTGTCGTTCCGCAAGCCCAACTACAACCTGGCATTCCGCAATACCGACCATTTGGTCCGCAAACAGGAGTGGGACATCCAGCTGACGAAAACCGGCTTTACCAACGAGGCGGGTCACTGCCTTGTGCTGGTCACCAGCATGGGAAATCGCCAGGTTGCGCTGGTCATTCTGGATGCCTATGGCAAGTACACCCACTTTGCCGACGCTACCCGTATTCGCAACTGGGTAGAATCCGGCAAGGCCGCAGATGTGCCTTCCGTAGCCTTGCAATACAAGTCCGACAAGAACCTCAAAAGCCGTCAGACCGGGGTGATTGAAGCCTCGAAATAGACAAGCGCCCCCGAACAAAGCCCAAATAAAAAGCCCCGAACATTCGGGGCTTTTTATTTGGGCGGATGTCAGTCGTTGGGCAGCGGCATCTGATCATCATCCGGAATACCGTCCCCGGCGCTCGGGTCACGATAGCCCTTGGGAGGCTCCGTCGGCACCACCACTGGCCTGGCCAAAGGATCGCGCAACGGACTGTCCGGATCCATCACCGGGTCCAGGTCCTGTTCAGGGGTTGTCGGAACGCTGTCCGGACGTTTGTCATCAAAACTCGAATCGGTAGACATAGGCACCTCATCAGGCTCAGGGTTTCAGATCAGCGAGAGGGTCGTAAGGCTTCGCTGGCGCCTTTGGGTTGTCGCCCGGTTTCACGTCCCTGGGCGCCTTAGCGGGACCGATGGGATCGACCTGAGGGTCGGCGAGGTCCGGCGAATCGGGATCGAACCCCAACTCATCGTCCGAAGAATGCTCGGACGAGTGCGGCCCCTCAGGGGTAGTGGAATGTGCCATGGGCGCCTCCTTGGGTGTGGCCCGGACAAATCCGGGCGCTTTCCTTTAGAGAGCGAGTGCGCACGACAGTGCCATGCAGAATGACGAACGGACGTTTACTGCGTGGTCAAGGCCTTCTTGGCCCGCGCAGCCGCTTGCTCCTGACCGGCCTGCCCCAGATCATTCGCCGCCTTGAGCCAACGCTGCTGATCAACGTTGGCCGGAATCTGATTCGGCTTCTGGATCAGCACGGCCCAGCCGCCAGCATCCTTGAACGAGGATTCAAACGAACTGAAGCTCATCAAATCCCGACGATCCATCCCCGCGCGCAGCAACACCGTCTGCTTCTTACGGTTGTAACCGGCGAGAATGGCGTAGCGCGGCTCAGACCAGAGCGCCGTGCCTTCCGTGAAGCGCACCATCACCGGATAGCCGGCAGCGACCTGAGTCAGCAGCGCAGGCAAAGTGCTGTCTAGGGGGTAAACCACCATCCCGTATTCACGGGCGAGGTTCTGCATGTTCTGCTGCAACTTGTCCTCGGCGCCCGGCAAATGCAGCGGTTTTTCGAGCAAACCCGGGGTAATCACGATGCCCTGCTGCGCCAACATGCTGGCCAACACTTGCGGTCCGCTTTGATAGGCTTGCCCGCGGTAGAACGTGCCGCTGAGTTCCACCCGCTCCGGCAGACGCTGGATTTCAGGCGCAACACTCCCGGCGCAACCTGCCAACCCGGCAACGCAGCCAACAATCAGCGCCGCCGCTCGAATTCGAGAAAATACCTGCTCCATCTTCACGCTCTTATTTAGACGCCGGGCAACTGGCTCCCGGCTTGGCCGTCGATCATAGGACGCCGCGCGACAACGGTATAGCTTTAACCGGCAGTTGCGTGCTTTCGATAGAGCAAACTGATTAGTGACAGTCGACCTTTGGTCAATTGTCTGACACACAGCTGCGACTAGACTGATATTTGCAAAACGTGTGTGCCCGATGCAGGGCAAAGAGGAGGCACGATGAGCCTGGCAATGACGATCGTGATGTTGATTACTGGTTGGCTGGCCGTCGCCGCTGCCATGTTATGGGGAGTCCTGCGCATTACCCGGCGGCACCATCACCACCCGGCTCAATCGACGACTGTAGCCGACAACGAAAAACCAGCAGAACACCACGCCACCGCGCACTGAATAGCCATTTCAGTCTTCAAAAAAAGGCCGCCTGAACACATTCGTATTCAGGCGGCCTTTTCATTTATCGCCGATCAAGCTTCAGAGGCAATGCGCTTCTGCCTGGCCCGGCGCGACATCATGTTCAAGCACTCGATCGCTGCCGAGAAAACCATGGCCGCATAGACGTAGCCTTTCGGTACGTGGGCGCCGAAGCCTTCGGCGATCAGCGTCATGCCGATCATGATCAAGAAGCCCAGCGCCAGCATCACAATCGTCGGGTTGTCATTGATGAACTTGGCCAATGGATCAGCCGCCAGCAACATCACCAGTACCGACACCACCACCGCGATGATCATGATCGGCAAGTGCTCGGTCATGCCGACAGCGGTGATGATGCTGTCGATGGAGAACACCATGTCCAGCAACAGGATCTGACCAATCGCAGCGGCAAAGCCCAGGGTCACAGTCGACGTCGCCGACTTCGGATCTTCAGGCGCCGGGTCCATGCTGTGATGGATTTCGGTGGTCGCCTTCCACAACAGGAACAGGCCGCCGGCAATCAGGATCATGTCCTTCCAGGAGAACGCGTGGCCGAGGATTTCGATCACAGGCGCCGTCAACTGGACGATGAACGCGATGGTGCTCAGCAGCGCCAAACGCAGGATAAGCGCCATGCCGATACCAATGCGGCGGGCTTTCTGTCGATGCTGTTCAGGCAGTTTATTGGTCAGGATCGAGATAAAGATCAGATTATCGATACCGAGCACGATTTCCATCACCACCAGGGTGGCCAGAGCGACCCAGGCGGCAGGGCTTGCAACAAGTTCTAAAAGGTATTCCATGGGTCAGTCCTGACTCGTATTAGACGTTAGATTTCCTGGGACGAAGATTCAGTTTTTTCTTTGTTATCGCCCGATGGTTCTTTCTTGCTGATTATGCCGCCGGTGGCGTCGCTGAGTGCTTGTTCCGCGGCCTTGTGGGTGTCGTCAATCGCCTGTTTAGCGCTTTCGGCAGCCTTGCCCATCAGTTGCTGAGCGCTTTTTTCGGCCTGGTCGCAACCGGCCAATACCAGTAAAGACGCGAACAGCACTGCTGTGGTTTTGAACTTCATGATGCTTCCCTCGTTAGAACAAACGGCACCAAAACCATGGCCCGTTGATAGCGACGCATTCTAGAGACGCAAACACTTCAGTAAAATTCGTATTTTTAGCGGTTATACTTCGGTTTTTACGAACTGTAGACCGTCATGCTCAACTATCGGCAACTGCATTACTTCTGGGTGGTGGCCAAGACCGGCAGCATCGTGCGCGCCTGCGAGCAGCTCAACCTGACACCCCAGACCATCAGCGGGCAAATCTCGTTGCTTGAGCAAACCTACGGCATCGAGTTGTTTCAACGCGTGGGCCGGCAACTTGAACTCACCGAGGCGGGCCGTCAGGCCCTGCCCTACGCCGAACAAATGTTTCAGCTGGGTGGTGAATTGGAACTGATGCTGCGAGCGCAGCCCAACGAGCAGCAGATTCAGTTTCGGGTCGGTGTCGCGGACGTCGTGCCCAAGTCCATCGTCTATCGACTGATTGCGCCGACCATGGAATTGAGCGAGCCGCTACGCATCACCTGCCGCGAAGACAAACTCGAACGCTTGCTCGCTGACCTGGCAATCCAGCGTCTGGACATGGTGATTTCCGACAGTCCGATGCCCTCGCACCTCGATATCAAGGGCTACAGCCAGAAACTCGGGGAATGCGGAATCAGCTTCTTCGCCACGGCTGAATTGGCTGCGCGGTATGGTCAGGATTTCCCTCGCAGCCTGAACGGCGCGCCGCTGTTGATTCCGGGGCCGGAAACCGTGGTGCGCAACCGCTTGCAGCGCTGGTTCGCCGAACAGCAAATCCAGCCGCGCATCGTCGGCGAGTTCGACGACAGCGCGTTGATGCAGGCTTTCGGTCAGTCCGGCAGCGGGATTTTCATCGGCCCGAGCGTGATTGCCGACGAAGTGAAACGCCAATGTGGCGTGGAAGTGATTGGCCAGACCGACACTGTGACCGAGTCGTTCTACGCCATTTCAGTGGAACGCAAGGTCAAGCACCCCGGCATTGTCGCCATTACCGAAGGTGCCCGACGCCAGTTGTTTACTGAACTGTAAGCTTCAGGCGCAGATTTCACGCGGCTTGAAGGTCATTAGCGCAATCGCCAGAAGAATCGAGGCGAGAATAAAACCGGCCGCCGCAAAACCAAGGCCTTGCAACCCGACGTTGTCGATCACCCGGCCGCCGACCATGGCACCCAGACCGATGCCGAGGTTGGCCCCGGCAATGTTCAGCGACGCAGCGAACGCCGGCGCCTCGGGCGCCGCCTTCATCAGGCGCACATGGCTGACCAGGAACAACGCCGCCTGCGTCACGCCCCAGATGCCCATCGCTGCCGCCAGACCGAAGGGCGAGTGAATGTTCGGCACCAGCGCTACCAGGCCGGCAATCATGAACGCGCAGAACATCACCGAAGCGATCAGCGGATGACGATCCACCGCACGGCCGCCCAGCGAGTTACCGATCAGCCCGACCGCGCCAAAGCCCATCAGGCACCAGCCGACCACCGTGCCGTCAAAACCGGCCAGGCGCTCAAGAATGTCCGCCAGGTAGGTGTAAGCGGTGAACATGCCGCTGAAGACCACAATCGACAACACCACATGGCCGACCATCAGCGGGCTGCGCAGGATTTTGAATTGCGAACGGAAACTCACCTGATGCTGGTGCAGGTTGGTTTTCGGCAGGTAGATAAACAACAGCAAGGCTTTGGCAAAGGCGATCACCGCCAGAATGCCAAAGGCGCTGCGCCAGCCGAACGCATCGGAAATCAGCGTGCCCACCGGAATACCGAACACCGTGGCACAAACAATGCCGAAGCCGATCTTGGCGATGGCGCGCCCCGCGTAGTCGGGGCCGACAATATCCACCGCCGTTTCACTGGCCAGGGCCCAGAACACCGGCAACCCGAGTGCGGGAATCAACCGGGCGAAAGCCATCACCCAGATATTGGGCGCAAACGCCGCGAGAGTGTTGGCCAGACCGAACATGATCAGCACCGAAATGAACAGCTTGCGGCGTTCAAAGCGTGCGAAGTACGCGGTCAGGAACGGCCCGAAGGCCGCGACGGTAAAGGCGAACAAGGTCACCAGCAAACCCGCTTGCGGGATGCTGACTTCAAGATCTCGGGCGATGGCCGGCAACAGGCCGACAATAACGAACTCCGTGGTCAGCACCGTGAAACCGGCGGCAGACAACAGAAGAATGGGCAACAGCATGTACAACTCCAGAAAACGACGACGCCAGCGAATAGCCCGAAGGCCCACTGGCAGACTTGAAAATGAGGATGGCGAATCTTAACAGAGTGTTTCCAAACAGGGTTGCACGAACCTGCTTATCTCGTTGATTGCGCGGGTGGCAGATCGTCACAGCCCTGAAGGATCAGTCCTGCGCTGTGATAAAGTCCGCGCCCTGAAAAACGTACACCCTGTGGTTCCTTTCGGTTTCCAGCCTGCGGCCTGCCCTGTTTGTTGCTGCATACCTGCGAAATCCTGCACCTATAAAAAATCAGAGATGCCGTTTTATGACCGCTTCATCCCCTTCGCTATTGCAACGCCTGAAACGCTTGAGTCTGGTCACGCAAATCATCATCGGCCTGATCGCCGGGATTGCCCTGGCGCTGTTCGCGCCGGACGTGGCCAAGTCCTGCGCCTTCATCGGCAAAGTGTTCGTCTCTGCACTGAAAGCCGTCGCGCCGATTCTGGTGTTCGTGCTGGTCATGGCGTCCATTGCCAACCATAAGCACGGCCAGGAAACCCACATTCGGCCGATCCTGTTTTTGTATTTGCTGGGGACGTTTGCCGCGGCGGTAGTCGCGGTGGTGGCCAGCATGATGTTCCCGTCGAGCCTGGTGCTCGCCACCCACGATGTCGCGGTCACCGCGCCAGGTGGTATCGGCGAAGTGCTGCAAAGCCTGCTGCTGAGCGTGGTAGATAACCCGGTGAGTGCGCTGATGAATGCTAACTTCATCGGCATCCTGGCTTGGGCCATCGGCATGGGCGTCGCGATTCGCCATGCCGGCGATACCACCCGTGAAGTGCTGGGCGACTTGTCCAACGGCGTGACGCTGATCGTACGGCTGGTGATTCGCTTCGCACCGCTGGGGATCTTCGGCCTGGTGGCTTCGACCCTCGCCACCTCCGGTTTCGGCGCCTTGATCGGCTATGCACATTTGCTGGCGGTGCTGCTCGGCTGCATGTTGTTCGTGGCACTGGTGATGAACCCGGTCATCGTGTTCTGGAAGCTGCGTCGCAACCCGTATCCGCTGGTGCTGACTTGCTTGCGCGAGAGTGGCATTACTGCGTTTTTCACTCGCAGCTCAGCGGCGAACATTCCGGTCAACCTGGAGTTGAGCAAGCGTCTGGGCCTGCATGAAGACACCTACTCGGTGTCGATCCCGCTGGGCGCGACCATCAACATGGCTGGTGCGGCGATCACCATCACCGTGTTGACCCTTGCAGCAGTGCACACCCTGGGCATCACCGTGGACATTCCGACCGCGATTCTGCTGAGTGTCGTCGCGGCAATCTGCGCCTGTGGCGCCTCGGGCGTGGCGGGTGGTTCGTTGCTGCTGATCCCACTGGCGTGCAGCCTGTTCGGCATCCCGAGCGAAATCGCCATGCAGGTGGTGGCGGTCGGGTTCATCATTGGCGTGTTGCAGGATTCGGCGGAGACGGCGCTGAACTCCTCTACTGACGTGCTGTTCACCGCCGCGGCTTGCCTGGGTGAAGAACAGAAAGCCGAACGTCTGGCCTAACTAACACCGCCGCCCCCTGTAGGAGTGAGACCGGCTTGCCGGCGATAGCGGTGTGTCGGTCAACATTGACGCGACTGATAGACCGCTATCGCCGGCAAGCCGGTCTCACTCCTACAGGGGCGGCGGTGTTGGTGAAGAATGTTGGCACATGAAAAAGCCCCCGCAACCCAAGGCTGCGGGGGCTTTTTTGTATCTGGACGGTTTAGAACGCGCCCATGTAATCGCGCTTGCCCACTTCCACACCGTTGTGACGCAGCAGTGCGTACGCAGTGGTGACGTGGAAGAAGAACTGCGGCAGGCCGTAGCTCAGCAGGTAAGCCTGGCCACTGAAGCGCTTCTCTTTCGGAGTGCCCGGACGGGTAACGATCTCGATGCCTTCCTTGCCATTGATCTGCTCCGGCTTGATCTCGGCGATGTATGCCAGAACCTTGGTCAGCAGTGCTTGCAGCTCGGCGAAGGTGGTTTCGGTGTCTTCGTACTTCGGCAATTCAACTTCGGCCAGACGCGAAGAAACGCCTTTGGCGAAATCAACGGCGATCTGTACCTGACGCACCAGCGGGAACATGTCCGGGTACAGACGGGCCTGCAGGAATGCGTTCGGGTCGATGTTCTTTTCGGTAGCGTGCGCTTCGGCTTTTTTCAGCACGTCACTCAGGGCGGTGAGCATTTGCTTGAAAACTGGAACGGAAGCGTCATACAGGGAAATGGTCATAGCAGTCTCTTGTGGTGACAGGAGGGGAAAACGTCGGCCGATTATAGCCATGCCCGACCCTCCTGCGACGGGTCTTTTTCAGTGGCAGTCCCCACCCATGCGCACGAGCAGTGCGGCGCGGTGCGGTTTCAGATAGGAGTCGACTTCACCGACTTTGCACGACGCCAGGTTCTGCAATTGCGGATCGAGGGGCTCTTGCGCGAACAGCAGCCCTGCCGGGCGCGCATCTTCTTGCAACTGCGCAAGCGTCAGCGGCGCAACCGGTCGGCCCATGTAATAAACCAGGCGGATATCCGGTTCACCGACGCTGTAGGCCTTCTGGCCCGGTTGCCCGGCGGCCAGTGTGGCGACCTGCTCCAGACCGCCGAAGCGGTGAGACAGCACCCGCGCTTCGACAAACACATAAAACACCACAAACCCGGCCAGCATCACATAGGGAACCGTGGCCAGACAGGTTCGCCAGCGCCCCTTCATGTCTTCGAGCACTGCCGTCCAGTGCATGGCCAGCAGCAAGGCCATGGACGGGTAAACCGGCAACAGGTACTTGCCGTGTTTTTCGGTGAACATGGAAAAGACCAGCAGCGGCAGCAGCGTGCAACACAGCAGCATGGCCGCCTCACGGCGCGATCGGATCATTGCCCAGAACTTGCGCGGCTGTACAAAAACAATCAGCCAGAACGGGAAGAAATCACCGGCCAGATACAACAGATAGGCGTACCACGCCTCGGCGCCCTGCCCGTCGATCTTCTTCACGATGTCTTCGCTGATGATCGATGCCCAAATGCCCCAGCCCTGACTCAACGACACCGCCACGTACCATGAACTGCCCAGTACCAGGGCCATCAGCCAGCCCCAACCGTCACACAGGTAAGCTTTGGCCCGCGCATCACGGTAGATCAATGCGTAAGCCAGGATCGGCACCGTCACCCACAACAGGCAAACCGGCCCTTTGGTCAGCAGCGCACAACCTAAAAGGAGGTAGCTGAGACGACTCCACAGCACCCGGCCCTGCTGGAAGATGAACTGCCACGCCGCCAGCAAAGCGCCGAAACACAGCAGGGTCAGCAGCATCTCGATTTCCGAGCGGCGGGCGAACAGGCTGAAGGCGCCGTTTGCGGCCAGAAACACCACGGCGAACAAGCCGACCTGACGCCCCGCCTGCCGGACGCCGTACCAATACGTACCGAGGCAGCACAAAGTCGCCGCCAGCGCCGAAGGCAGGCGCACGCTCCACTCGGACACGCTGCCCAGCACGGCCGTCGATACCAGGCCGACCCAATAGAAAAACGGCGGCTTGGACAGGTACAAATCACCGTTCATGTACGGCAGCAGCCAGCTCCCGGCTTCGTGCATTTCACGCACGGTGACGGCGCGGCGAGCCTCGTTGACACTGAGAAACGGTACGCTGCCCAGTCCCCAGAAAAACAACAGCGCGATGGCGACCGCCGCCAGCAACGTGATATTTCGGGTCGATAACGATCCGCGCATGACCTACTCCTTCAGGTTTTTGCTTTTGGCGATCAACTGCAAGTTGCGAAAGTAAACGATAGTGCCAAAGGCCTGGCCGACGATGAACACCGGGTCTTCCCGGTAAATGGCGTACGCGAGCAAAAGCGTGCTGCCAACGATGCTCAGGTACCAGAAACTCACCGGGATCACGCTACGTTTTTTGTATTCGCTGTACAGCCACTGCAGGACAAAGCGGCCGGTAAAGGCGATCTGGCCGACAAAACCGACCACCAGCCACAAGGCTTCGCGGGAAAGGTTCATCCTTCGATCTCTTTCGCATGGGTGTTCAGGCGCGTGCGCTTGATCAGCCACCAGACCCCGACCAGGTCGAGGATTCCCACCAGGGCGCGGTCCAGATTGCCGTACTTGGACACCCCGGCGGTGCGCGGGCGGTGGTTGACCGGATGGACGATCATTCGGCCGTTATGACGCTGGATCAGCGCAGGAATAAATCGATGCATATGGTCGAAATACGGTAGACGCAAAAACGCGGCGCGCTCGATCAGTTTCAAGCCGCAACCGGTATCCGGGGTGGAGTCCTGGAGCAAGCGGCGGCGCAGACCATTGGCGAAACGCGAGGCCCAGCGTTTGCTCGCGGTATCGCGGCGATTGACCCGGTGCCCGGCCACCAATTGCACGTCGCTCGCCCCCGGTTTGCCGCGCACCAGCGCCAGCATGCCGGGAATGTCCGCCGGATCGTTTTGCCCGTCGCCATCGAGGGTGGCCAACCAGTGTCCGCGCGCCTCGAGCGCCGCGTGGTAGAGCGACGTGCTCTGCCCCAGCGAGCGTTCATGGTGCAGGATGCGCAATTCACTCAGGCCGTTGTTCCGGATCTGCCGCAGTTCATGCAGGGTGGCATCGGTGCTGCCATCGTCGACGACGATGATTTCGTAGGGCTCGTCAGCCAGGGCCACGCGGATTTCCTCAAGCAGGGGCTTGAGGTTGTTGGCTTCGTTTTTGGCGGGAATCAGTACGGATACAAAAATGTCTTGGCTCATGGAGTCTCTCTCGCCCTTATTGATTTTTCAGTTATCGGAGGCGAATAAAGGTGGCCTACACCGAGAGACTCGATGCATGGGTCAGTTGATTGGAGCGGTGCATCCCTGCGGGCCACAGCGATTAGCACTGGCGCGAGCACGCATACGGTGCCCGTCAGATTGTAAAAATGGCGTTAAGATTTCATCACGGTTTCGTCATCGTTTCCCCGGGAGCATGACGAATTCTGTTGCCATTGGCGCTCGCCAATCTAAAGTGCATCCACGCAAGTGAAAAACATGAACAGGGTAAGGATGCGCCACCATGAGCACTGAGCAAGAGACAACCTTCGACGAGCCGCGGCTTAACAGCACGGAAATCCGCATTTTGGGCTCGCTGATCGAAAAGCAGGCCACCAGCCCGGAGACCTATCCGCTGACCCTCAACGCCCTGGTGATCGCTTGCAACCAGAAAACCAGCCGCGAACCGGTGATGAACCTGACCCAAGGCCAGGTCGGCCAGAGCCTGCGGGCACTGGAAGGACGCGGTTTCACTAAACTGGTGATGGGCAGTCGCGCCGATCGCTGGGAACACAAGGTCGACAAGGCCCTGGAGTTGGTGCCGGCTCAGGTGATTCTGACCGGGTTGTTGTTCTTGCGCGGCCCGCAAACGGTCAATGAACTGCTGACCCGCAGCGGGCGCATGCATGAATTTGAAGACGCCGAACAGGTGGTTCATCAACTGGAGCGTTTAATTGCTCGGGGGTTGGCGTTGTTGATCCCGCGCCAGGCCGGGCAGCGCGAGGACCGGTATATGCATGCGCTGGGGGATCCGGCGGATATCGAGGTTATCCTGGCAGCGCGGCAGAATCCGGTTGAGCGCGGCGCCGGTAGCGGCGTGTCGATTGAGCGAATCGAAGAGCTGGAAGCGCGCATTGCTGCGCTGGAAGAGCGCTTGGCCCGCCTCGAATAACCCACTCGACCCCAGTAGCAGCTGCCGAGCAGCGCGAGGCTGCGTTCGGCAGCGAAGCTGTCGTTTACCCGGCACACGCGGTCTTTCTGAAACACCGCGCCACTTGATTTCACGACAGCTTCGCTGCCGAACGCAGCCTCGCGCTGCTCGGCAGCTGCTACAGGTCTGCGTACGCCTGGCTGTTACTCACCGTCCCAGTAATCTACGCCGTCGCCCGGCCGGGCGATGGCGACAAAGCCTGATGCATTGCCCTCGGCATCCACCTTGAAGTCATCCATCACCGCGTATTTGCCGGAATCCGGGTACTCGCAGATCTCCGGCGATTGCTGGGTGCTGACCGCCAGATAGCGCAGTTCAGCGTTGTTGGTGTTGATGATTTGATGCGCCGTTTCCGGGCCCCCCGCTGGGCAAGCGATCACGTCACCGGCCCGAATCGGGAAACGCTCGGTCCCGAGACGAATCTCACCTTCCCCGGCCACGACGTAAAACATCTCCTCGTTGACCCGATGACTGTGAAACGGACTGCCTCGCATACCCGGTTCCAGCACATACAACCGATACCCAAGCTTCTGCGCGCCCAGTTGCTGACCGACGCGGGCCATTCGCTGCTGATAGCGGCCGGCCGTGTCGCCCGTGGGCGCCAAGGCTTCGGGCAATGATTCAAGATCGATCTGGTTCAGGTTGAGAATGCGCGGATGCATGGGACTACTCCTGGCTGCGGGCAAATTCCACAGCTTTGTGAAACTGCTCTTCTGTCGGTCGGACGCCGGTGTACAGCACAAATTGCTCCAGCGCCTGGATCGCGACGACCTCCAACCCGGTAATCACCCGCTTGCCTTCAGCGCGTCCCCGCACGATCAGCGGTGTTTCCGAGGGGATCGCCACCACATCGAAGACTGTCTCGGCTGCGGCGATGGTTTCAGGATCGAACGCCAGTTGATCGGCCTCCGGACCGCCCGACATGCCGATCGGTGTGACGTTGATCAGCATTTGCGGCCGCTGTGCGCCCAGTTCCGCTTGCCACTGATAGCCCAGCGACTCAGCCAGTGCACGCCCGGCGCGTTCATTGCGGGCGACAATCAAGCCGTTTTTGTAGCCACCGTCACGCAATGCGCTGGCCACTGCCTTGGCCATGCCGCCGCTGCCGCGCAGGGCAAAGGTTGAATCTTTGGGGACTTCGTGGGTGTTGAGCAGTTGCTCGATGGCAATGTAATCGGTGTTGTAGGCCTTTAAATGACCGTCGGTGTTGACGATGGTGTTGATCGATTGAATGGCCGCCGCCGAGGCGTCGAGTTCATCCACCAGTGCGATGCACGCTTCCTTGAACGGCATCGACACGCCGCAGCCACGGATACCCAGAGCGCGAATGCCCCCCACGGCACCGGGTAAATCCTGGCTGCTGAAGGCCTTGTAGTAGAAGTTAAGGCCCAGTTGTTCATACAGATGATTGTGAAACCGCAGGCCGAAGTTACCGGGACGCGCGGACAGCGACATGCACAGTTGGGTGTCTCGATTGGGGTTCATCTGCATGAAACTTTCTCCTTCGACAGCACTTTCAGATGGACGGGATTAGCCATTCCATCGGGTCTGTTCGATCATTACTGTATAGGCAGCGCGAGATAGCGCGGGCCCGTCAGGAAACCGGTACAGACCTTACACAAAATTTACCCGACGGCCGTGCTGATTTTCGAAAAAATGCTGTCTTAGAGGTATCCCTCGCGACAATCCTTGGGTCTATTGCAGACGCAAGCGCCGGGGCGAAGAGCCGAGGAATTATCATGATCCGTAAAATTCCTGCAGTTGCCTTGCTGATCGGTGCACTCGCTATCACAGGGCAGGCGCAAGCCCATGGCGGTGGTTGTGGTAACTGCTGGCAAGGTCCAGCGATCTATGGCGCGCTCGTCGGTTCGGCCATCTTCGGGTCGGCCCTGATTAACGCCAATCGACCGGTCTATGTACAACAACAACCGGTTTATTACCAAGCGCCACCGGTTTACTACCAACCAGCGCCGGTCTACGTGCAACAACCGGTCTACTACGCCCCTGCACCGATTTACTACGGCCCGCCGCGTTATTACGGCCCGCCACGCGGTTACTATGGCCGTGGCCATGGCCACGGTTATGGTCACTGGTAGTCACCCGGCCCCGCCTCAGTAGCGGGGCTTTTTTATAACCGTTCGTCGGCGAACGTCTGAATAAATCGCGTCAATGTCGCTGTGGGGACAGCGTAGGTGATTCAAATTGGCAATATTGACTTGAATCATCCCCGCCTTGCGCCAAACAGTCATATTTATGTCATGCCAGGTCCGCAAGCTTGGATCTGTCCGCAAACAACAGGTCAATAACAACAAGGACGACCTCATGCCCACACAAAACCCGCACCGCATTGTCGGTTTGTGCACTTCCAGCAAGGTGTACAACGCATTGACCGAACTCAAGCACCTGGAAGGCCATCGCAGCGCCAAGTTCCTTTCACTGCTGGCCGAAAACCTGGTGCGCAAAGGCCTGCTAAATGAGCACGAAGTGGTTCATATGCTCGATCTGGTCGTCGACTGAGGCGAACAGTCACCGGCGTCAATGACGACTATCGAAAGCGTTGATTTTCCGTTTTAGTGCCAGGTCCGTAAGGTAGCCCCATCGATTGATGGAGGTACTTATGTCCCAGGTTCAAATCATGTCCGTTATTGGCAGCGCCGTTCCCGCCCCGCTTAGAGCGCTGGGAATGCTCGCATGTTGGTACCTGGTGCAGGACGGTGAAGCGATCAGTGGACCGCTCACCTCGCTGCCGGACGCCCAGGCCTTGTCGCAACGTCTCGGCCAAGGCCAGCTAAGCGCTTAAGGCAGCTGCACCTTCGGTTTGGTTTCAAGGAAAATGGCCCAACTGGACATGAACAAGGCGGCGATCAGTGGTCCGATGACAAAGCCGTTGAGGCCAAAGATCGCCAGACCACCCAGGGTCGAGATGAGGATCAGATAGTCCGGCATCTTGGTGTCCTTACCCACCAGGATCGGTCGCAGCACGTTGTCCACCAAACCGATTACAAAAATCCCGTACAGCCCCAACACTACGCCCTGCCACATTGCCCCGCTGAGCAGGAAAAACGCCGCCGCGGGTGCCCAGATGATCCCCGCCCCCACCGCTGGCAACAGCGACAAAAACGCCATGAGTACCGCCCAGAGCAACGCGCTCGGGATATCCAGAAACCAGAAAATCAAGCCACCCAAGGCGCCCTGCGTAATTGCCACCAGCAGGTTGCCCTTCACCGTCGCCCGCACCACCCGATTGAACTTGAGTTGCAACCGACGTTTCTGGTGCTCCTGCAACGGCACGGCCGCGCGAACTTCGCGCGCCAACTCGGCGCCGTCGCGCAGAAAGAAATACAACAGGTAGAGCATGATGAAAAAGCTCACCACAAAATCAAACGTACCCTGGCCGAAACTGAACACCTGAGTGGCGAAAAACTCGTTACCCGTCACCGCACTCTTGATGATTTTTTCCCGCAGCCCGCTCAGCTCCCCCACCCCGAACCGATCGAGTAAATGCTGGAAGTACGGCGGAAGGCTGTGTTTGAAGTGCGACACATACCCTGCGATGTCCAACTCACCGCTTTCGATGTTTTTGTACAGTACCGCCCCCTCTTGAACCAGGAAGAAACCGAGGATGATCACCGGCAGGATCGCAATCACCAGACAGATACTCAGCGTGAGCAGCGACGTCAGGTTGCGCTCCCAGCCCAGCTTCAATTGCAGTCGACGCTGCATCGGCGCAAAGAGGATGCCGAGGATCACCGCCCAGAACACCGCGCCGTAAAACGGCAACAAGATCCAGATGAACGCGGCAGTGACCAGCCCCAGCAAGATCACCAGCGATTTGTTCCGTACGGTTTTTTCGTTCATGTCCGATCCGTGTCAGTGCGCAGGGACACAGGCTCTTATAAGTTGAGCTGTCCTTATGCTTAGTCCTCCACGGTTCGCGCGAGTGCCATGCGTTTGTTCACAAAGCCTGGATCCAGATCAATAAACTCCAGGCGCAAGGCGATTACGCTCCAGGCTTTTGCGACTGACATTGCCATGACTCCCCTTGCCCCCGAACTGCTCGCCCCCGCCGGCACCTTGAAAAACATGCGTTATGCCTTTGCTTACGGTGCCGATGCGGTGTACGCCGGCCAGCCGCGCTACAGCTTGCGGGTGCGCAATAACGAATTCGATCACGCCAACCTGGCCCTTGGTATCCAGGAGGCCCAGTCCCAGGGCAAGCGCTTTTATGTGGTGGTGAACATTGCACCACACAACGCCAAGCTCAAGACCTTCCTCAAGGACTTGGCGCCGGTGATCGCCATGGCGCCGGATGCGCTGACCATGTCCGACCCGGGCTTGATCATGCTGGTGCGTCGGCACTTCCCACAGATGCCAATTCATCTATCCGTGCAGGCCAACACCGTCAACTGGGCGAGTGTCGAGTTCTGGCAGCAACAGGGTGTGAGTCGGATCATCCTGTCGCGGGAACTGTCCCTGGAAGAAATCGGCGAAATCCGCCAGCAAGTGCCGGCCATGGAGCTGGAAGTGTTTGTCCACGGCGCGTTGTGCATGGCGTATTCCGGGCGCTGCCTGCTGTCGGGTTACATGAACAAGCGCGATGCCAATCAGGGCAGTTGCACTAACGCCTGTCGCTGGAAGTATTCGGCGCAAGAGGCCACGGAAAATCAGCTCGGCGAAATCGTCCAGCAGTACCAGCCAGAACCGACCCTGGGCATCGGCGCCCCCACCGACCAAGTGTTCCTGTTGCAGGAAGCCAATCGGCCGGACGAATTGATGCCAGCCTTCGAGGACGAGCACGGTACTTACATCATGAATGCCAAGGACTTGCGCGCCGTGCAGCATGTCGAGCGCCTGACGCACATGGGCGTGCACTCGCTGAAGATCGAAGGGCGGACCAAATCCCACTTCTATTGCGCCCGCACCACGCAGGTATATCGCCGCGCCATCGACGACGCCGTCGCCGGCCGTGAATTCGACCGCAACCTGATGATCGATCTGGAGTCATTGGCGCAGCGCGGCTACACCGAAGGTTTTTTGCGGCGGCATGTGCATGACGAATACCAGAACTATCAGCACGGCAGCTCGGTGTCGGAGCGACAGCAGTTTGTCGGTGAATTGACCGGTGAGCGGCGTGAGCGGCTGGCGGAGGTCAAGGTGAAGAACCGCTTTGGCCTGGGCGATCACATGGAGCTGATGACACCCCAGGGCAACTTCCATTTCGATTTGCATCAATTGCAAAACGCTAGAGGCGAGCCGATTGAAGTGGCGCCGGGGGATGGGCACACGGTGTATTTGCCGATTCCGGACGGGGTGGATCTGAAGTTTGGCTTGTTGATGCGCGATGTCAGCGCGAGTTGAAAACCCATCAATGGTGCGCCGTGCCCCTCGCCACAATATTCAGCCACCCGCTGAAAAGCGGTCACGGCTGTTGGTCAGGTGCAGCCACATCGCTGCTCGCGCCGCGTCCGGATCCTGGCGCTTGATCGCGTTGAGAATCGCCTCGTGCTCAAGGTTGGCGAGTTGCCCAAGCTTGCTTAAATCCGCCGCCCCACGCTCGGCGGCATTGACGCGGGTTCGCGGGATCATCGCACTGCCCAGGTGCTGCATGATCTCGGTGAAGCACACATTGCCGGTAGCTTCGGCGATCAACAGATGGTAGCGCTTGTCGGCCTCGACGCAGCTGTCGTTGTTGCTCAGCAAGCGCTGATAGTCGTCCAGCGCTTCACGCATCTGCGCCAGTTGCTGCTCCGTACGACGGGTCGCCGCCAGCGCGGCGGCCTGGGTTTCCAGCCCCATGCGCAACTCCAGAATGCTGCGCACCCCCAGTGCGGTATCGACATTCAGCCGCAAGCCCTGCTCCGGCGCGCGCTCGATGACAAACGTGCCAATGCCATGCCGGGTTTCCACCAGCCCCGACGCCTGCAATTTCGAGATCGCCTCGCGCACCACGGTGCGGCTGACGCCGTGTTCCTGAACGATTGAGTTCTCCGATGGCAGCTTGTCCCCCGGCAGCAACTGGCCGAGAAGAATGCTCTGGGTCAGTTTGGCCACCAGGTCGTGAGCGAGGTTGTGGCTGCGCTTGGGGACAGGCGTGTCGAGGTCATGTTGCATGGCGATTTCCGAAAACAGGGCTAACGGAATCGTAGCACCGCACAGGGTTGGGTTCTCTATAAAACAGCGCCAAACTTGTATGACAACACTCAACAACTGCACCTTATCTGCGTACCACCACGGCTTATGCAAAATAAAAAAAGAATCAAAAATGCCTGAACACCACCAATTTGTTGGACACAGACGCTTGCAGAACAAAAAAATGTAGTTGTATGATGTCTATCAACAACGCAGCACAAGCCACACCCCGCATAAAAATAATCAGTGGGAGAAAACCAAGTGAATACATCCGTATCAGGGATGCACCACGGCGCCGATTCGGTCCTGAAGTCCGCCATCTCGAAGGTGAAACGACATGTTTTGCCGCTGTTCGTCATCATGTTCATCGTCAACTACATCGACCGCGTGAACATCGGCTTCGTCCGCGCGCATATGGAGCATGACTTAGGCATTGGTGCCGCCGCTTATGGCCTCGGCGCCGGCCTGTTCTTCATCGGTTACGCGCTGTTCGAAGTCCCCTCCAACATCCTCCTGCAAAAAGTCGGCGCGAGAATCTGGCTGACCCGCATCATGCTGACCTGGGGCCTGGTGGCCGCCGGAATGGCCTTCATCCAGAACGAAACCCACTTCTATATCCTGAGATTTTTGCTGGGTGTGGCCGAAGCCGGGTTCTTTCCGGGAGTGATTTACTACTTCACTCGCTGGTTGCCCGGCATGGAACGCGGCAAGGCGATTGCGATTTTTCTCAGCGGCTCGGCGATGGCCTCGCTGATCTCCGGCCCGCTGTCTGGTCTGCTCCTGCAACTCAACGGCTTCGGGTTGCACGGCTGGCAATGGATGTACTTCATTGAAGGAATGTTTTCGGTCGGGCTGTGCGTGTTCGTCTGGTTCTGGCTGGACTCCAAACCCCACGACGCCAAATGGCTGAGCCGCGAAGAACAGGATGCGCTGGTCAACGCCATCGAGGACGAACAGCTAGCCCGCGAAGCCGCGACGCCGATCAAACCGTCGTTGGGCAAACTGCTCAAGGATCGTCAGATCATCCTGTTCTGCCTGATCTACTTCTTCATCCAGCTGACCATCTATGCCGCAACCTTTTGGCTGCCGAGCATCATCAAGAAGATGGGGGACCTCAGTGATATTCAGGTCGGGCTGTTCAACTCGATCCCTTGGCTGCTGTCGATTATTGGCATGTATGCCTTTGCTTCCCTGTCAGCCAAATGGAAAAACCAGCAAGCCTGGGTGGCTGCTGCGCTGTTGATTGCCGCCGCCGGGATGCTCATGTCTACCACGGGCGGACCAATCTTTGCCTTTGTTGCGATCTGCTTTGCGGCGCTGGGTTTCAAATCCGCTTCGTCGCTGTTCTGGCCGATCCCCCAGGCCTATCTGGATGCGCGGATCGCCGCTGGCGTGATCGCGCTGATCAACTCGGTGGGCAACCTCGGCGGTTTCGTTGCGCCGACCACCTTCGGTCTGCTGGAAGAACACACCGGTTCGATTCAGGGCGGCCTGTACGGGTTGGCCGCGACCTCAATCATCGCCGCGATCATTGTCTTTGCTGCACGTAATACACCAAAAACCGCACCGGCCGTTGCGCTGGGCAAACCAACGCCCAACCACGCCTGATCCGTTGTTTAAAAGGACAAGAAAATGCACCCACAAGACTGCGCAAAAGCCCCAATCATCACCAGCATGCAGGTGGTTCCGGTAGCCGGACACGACGGCATGCTGCTCAACCTGAGCGGCGCCCATGGTCCGTTTTTCACCCGCAATATCGTGATCCTCAAGGACAACGCCGGACACACCGGTGTCGGTGAAGTACCAGGGGGCGAGCGTATTCGCCAGACACTGGAAGACGCCCGCGCACTGGTGGTTGGCAGCCCGATCGGTACGTATCAGAAGATCCTCAATCAAGTGCGCCAGACCTTTGCCGATCGCGATGCCGGTGGTCGCGGTTTGCAGACGTTCGACCTGCGTATCACCATACACGCAGTCACCGGCCTGGAAGCCGCCCTCCTCGACTTGCTAGGCCAGCATCTGGACGTGCCGGTTGCCGCCCTGCTCGGTGAAGGTCAGCAGCGTGACGAAGTGAAGATGCTCGGTTACCTGTTTTACGTCGGTGATCGCGACGAAACCGACCTGGCCTATCGCAGCGAACCGGACGCCGACAATGACTGGTTTCGTGTGCGCCATGAAAAAGCCATGACCGCTGACGCCGTGGTGCGCCTGGCCGAAGCCGCCCATGCCCGCTACGGCTTCAAGGACTTCAAACTCAAGGGCGGCGTGCTCAGTGGCGATGAGGAGATCGAAGCGGTCACCGCGCTGGCCGAACGCTTCCCGGATGCACGCATCACCCTTGACCCGAACGGCGCATGGTCACTCAAGGAAGCCATTCGCTTGTGCCGCGATCAGCATCACGTTCTGGCTTACGCCGAAGACCCGTGCGGGGCGGAAAACGGTTACTCGGGCCGTGAGGTCATGGCCGAATTCCGCCGCGCCACCGGCCTGAAAACCGCAACCAACATGATCGCCACCGACTGGCGTGAGATGGGTCACGCGATCCAGTTGCAATCAGTGGATATTCCGCTGGCCGACCCGCACTTCTGGACTATGCAAGGCTCGGTGCGTGTGGCGCAGATGTGCCACGAATGGGGTCTGACCTGGGGTTCGCACTCCAACAACCACTTCGATATTTCCCTGGCAATGTTCACCCACGTTGCAGCGGCCGCGCCGGGCGAGATTACCGCCATCGACACCCACTGGATCTGGCAGGACGGCCAGCGGTTGACCAAAGCACCACTGCAAATCGTCGACGGTTGCGTGCAAGTGCCTAAGAAGCCTGGGTTAGGTGTGGAATTGGACGTGGATCAGTTGGCCAAGGCCCACGAACTGTACAAAGGTATGGGGTTGGGGGCGCGAGATGATAGCGTGGCGATGCAGTTTCTGATCCCGGGATGGAAATTCAATAACAAACAGCCGTGCCTGGTGCGCTGACGCTGTACTCCTTGCAGGAGCGGCGGTGCGACGATTCGACTTGCCCGCGAAGGCGCCGGCACATTCAACAATGATGTCGCCTGAAACTCCGCAATCGCAGGCAAGCCAGCTCCCACAGGTTGGCATCCGCTAATTCATTTCGGCTGCTTGCAGCAGCCAGCCCTTGAACGACATCATCGCTGCCGTTTCGGGACGCGATTGCAGTCGGGTCAGCCAGTAGCTGCCGGTGGTGATGCCGATGGCGAACGGTTGCTCGATTGCACCCGCCGCCAGTTGCCGGGAAAACATCAGCGGCGGCGCCAACGCAATGCCTTCGCCCTGAAGCGCGGCCTCCATCATCGCCAGCGACGAATCGAAAATAATGCTCTTGGCGGTCGGTGCATTGGCCGGCAACCCGCAAGCCAGAAACCACTCAGGCCACTCGTCTGTGCGGTAGGAACGCAACAACGTTTGTTTCAGCAGATCCTCAGGCGAGCGCAATTGCCGGGCGAGCTCGGGAACGCACAGCACCGACAACGGCGCATCGATCAAACGTAGCGCTTCAATGCCGTGCCACGCGCCGGCGCCAAATCGAATCGCGTAATCCAGTCCCTCAGCGGCCACGTCCACGCGGTTGTTGTTGGTCGACAGACGCAAATCTATGAACGGATGTTTCGCCTGGAAGTCCCCCAGTCGCGGCAACAGCCAACCTACTGCAAACGTCCCCACCGCCCCCACCGTCAATACCTCCCGATAATGCCCACCCTCGAAACGCTCAAGCGTTTCGGCGATACGGTCGAAAGATTCGCGCAATACCGGCAGCAAGGTTTCACCTTCACTCGTCAGCATCAGCCCGCGGGGCAAGCGCTTGAACAGCGTCACATTAAGCTGAGCCTCAAGACTTTTGACCTGATGACTCACTGCCGCTGGAGTGACGAACAACTCCACCGCCGCCCGAGTGAAGCTCAAATGACGCGCGGACGCCTCGAAAGCGCGCAATGCATTCAGCGGCAAGTGAGGACGAATCATGCCAACTCCATAATTTTTCTAATGGCTAACCCGAAATATCGTCGTTTGTCGACGCTCGGCTGACCGCCTAAATTTGGCACGCCTGTTCGCTAGCCCGATTTGCAAGAGCGCATGGAGTGTAGCGGGTTACCATCATCACAACTCATGAAGAGTGGATCAAACATGTACAAAGACAAACTGCCAAGGCTAGCGTTCTACAGTGCTTTCGCACTTTTCCTCGGCGCAGCACCCTGCATGGCCTCAACACCATCCGACCAGCAACTCGAAACCCTGGTCAACGCCGCCGTCGGTCCGGTGATGCAAGAACAGAAAATTGCGGGGCTCGTCGTTGCGATCACCCAAAATGGCCAGCAGCATTACTTTAATTACGGTGTGGCCTCTAAAGAAGAACGCCAACCGGTCAGTCAGGACACCCTGTTCGAAATAGGCTCGGTCAGCAAAACCTTCACCGCCACACTGGCCGGATACGCCCAGGCCGTCGGCAAGCTGTCCCTGTCCGATCCTGCCAGCACTGTTTGGCCAGCATTGCGCGGCAGCGCATTCGACCACATCAGCGTACTGCAACTGGGCACCTATACCGCCGGCGGGTTACCGCTGCAGTTCCCTGGCGAAGCTGACCATCCAGAGACAATGCTGGGTTACTTCAAGCAATGGACACCGGTTTATCCTGCTGGCACCCATCGCCTGTATTCGAACCCAAGCATAGGGCTGTTCGGCTACCTCGCCGCCAACAGCATGGGCCAGCCGTTCGATATCCTGATGGAAAAGACCTTGCTGCCGAAACTGGGCCTCAAGCACACCTACCTCAAGGTCCCGCAAGAGCAAATGGGGCTATACGCTCAGGGCTACAACAAGGACGACAAGCCTGTGCGCGTCGGACCGGGCGCGCTGGACTCCGAAGCCTACGGCGTGAAAACCAGCGCCTCGGACCTGCTTCGTTACGTTGAAGCGAACATGCAACCTGGCGAACTGGAAAAACCCTTGCAGCAAGCCATCGCCACCACTCACACCGGTTATTACACGGTGGGCGAAACGACACAGGGGCTAGGTTGGGAGTTCTACCATTACCCGGTCACGCTGGATCAGCTGCTCGCTGGTAACTCGACTGAGATGGCAATGGAAGCTCATAAAGTTCAATGGCTGAACCCGCCGCAGCCGCAACAGGAAAACGTGTTGCTCAACAAAACCGGCTCCACCGGCGGCTTTGGGGCTTACGTCGCGTTTGTGCCCTCGAAGGACATCGGCATCGTGATCCTTGCCAACAAAAACTACCCGAACCCGGAGCGGGTCAAAATCGCCCACACAATATTGAGCGCCTTAACCGAATAACCAAGAGCAACACAATTCCCTGCAGCTGCCGAGCCTGAGAGGCAGCTACAGGAGCACAAAAAAGGGCGCCGCGATGGCGCCCTTTTCATTGCTCGGCCTTAGTGCTGCAGAGCCGGTTTTTGCGTCCCGTTGATCGGGATGCGTTTGGCTTTCGCCTCTTCTGGCACGATGCGCATCAGGTCGATGCTCAACAGGCCGTTACGCAGGTCTGCGGCCTTGATCTCGATGTGATCCGCCAGGCGGAACGACAGCTTGAACGCACGCTGGGCGATGCCTTGGTGCAGGAAGGTCACGCTTTCGTTCGCTTCACGTTTGCCGCCACTGATGGTCAGCACACCCTTCTCGACTTGCAGGTCCAGGTCTTCTTCCTGGAAACCGGCCGCGGCGACGACGATGCGGTATTGATCATCACCGTGTTTTTCCACGTTGTACGGTGGGTAGGTGCTGCCTGGCTCGTTGCGCAGCGCGGTTTCGAACAGGTCGTTGAAACGGTCGAAACCTACCGAGGAACGGAACAGTGGGGCCAGGGAAAATGCAGTAGTCATGGTTCAAATCTCCTGAAAACAATCAGCAAGGTTTTTGTCTCCGCGACCCGAATTCGGCATCGCGTAACCCTTAAATAAGGACCGCTGATTGCATTTCAAGAGATTAATTCGAGATTTTTTCAGGCCGCTTCGCTGACTTGTAGACCGAGCAAACGCGAGACGTGATCGAGTTCGGTCTCACGACGCAGGACGGTGAACAGCTCAACCGCTTCCGGATAATTGCGGGTCAGCATCGCCAGCCATTGCTTCAAGCGACCCGGCGATTGACGGGGTGTCATCTGCGCCTTGGCTTGCAGCCAGAAGTCCTGAATCAGTGGCAACAGCTCGGCCCAAGTCATCTCGACCACTTCTTCACCGGCTCGCGCCGCGGCAATTTGCCGGGCCAAGTCCGGGCGCGAGACCAGACCGCGACCGAGCATGATGTCTTCCACGCCGCTGATTTCGCGGCAACGACGCCAGTCTTCGACGCTCCAGATGTCGCCATTGGCAAACACCGGCACCTTGACCACGTCCTGCACCCGCGGGATCCACTCCCAGTGCGCTGGTGGTTTGTAGCCATCGGTCTTGGTCCGCGCATGCACCACGATGTGCGCTGCGCCACCTTCGGCCAAGGCTGTGGCGCAGACCAGCGAGCCGTCCGGGCTGTCGAAGCCGAGGCGCATCTTGGCGGTCACCGGGATGTGCGCCGGCACCGCGCGGCGCACGTGTTCGACGATTTGGTTGAGCAGCTCAGGTTCTTTGAGCAACACCGCCCCGCCGCGAGACTTGTTGACGGTCTTGGCCGGGCAGCCGAAGTTCAGGTCGATGACTTCAGACCCCAACTCACAGGCCAGCGCGGCGTTTTCCGCCAGGCAAACGGGATCAGAACCGAGCAATTGCACGCGCAGCGGCACGCCTGACGCGGTGCGGGCACCAGTCAGCAGTTCGGGGCCAAACTTGTGGTAGTAGGCAGGCGTGAGCAGTTGGTCGTTGATCCGGATGAACTCGGTCACGCACCAATCGATACCACCCACACGGGTCAACACGTCCCGCAGGATGTTGTCGACCAACCCCTCCATGGGCGCCAAAGCAATTTGCATGAAAAACACACTCGACGAAAAACGTGCGGCAGTTTACTGGATTGCGCGGGGAATCGCAGATTCCTTGTAGGAGTGAGCCGGCTCCGGGCGGCGTTCATCGTCGGAACGCCGCCCGGAGCAGGCTCACTCCTACACTAGATTTGGGTGGTACTCAATTCTTGCGACAACAACGCCGGGCCGTAGCCTTCGATGAACTCCGGTGGCATGCGTTTTGGCTTGCCGGTCGACAGTTCGATGCAGACGAACGTGGTCTGGGCGCGCAGTAATGTGGTGTTGTCACGCGGGCGCTTCAACTGGAAGTGTCGGGTCATTTTCAGGCGCTGATCCCAATCGACGATCCAGGTCGCCAGCTGCAATTCGTCTTCTTCATAGGCGGCGGCCAGGTAATCGATTTCGTGCCGCACCACCGCCATCGCCCGGTCCAGCCGCCGATACTCGACCAGATCCAGGCCCAGACGCTGGGAGTGGCGCCAGGCACAGCGCTCGAGCCACGTCACGTACACGGCATTATTGGCGTGACCCAGCCCGTCGATGTCTTCGGCGCCCACTTGTAGATCAATGATAAATGGCGTTGCCCGATCCCAACTCATGCCCCACTCCCGGTCAGATAAAGTCGACCGGGGCAGTGTAACGGATGCTTACGCCGATTGGCGCGATTGCAGGCTGCGACCGGCCAACAGTGATAACACACCATCAATGACCCGGGGATCGGCCAGCACCCGCTGATGCCCGCCTTCTTCCAGGCGCAGCAAGCGGCTGTCGAACCAGGATTCATGGATCAGTTCGGATTCCTTGACCAACACGTAGCTGTCATCTTCGGCATGGACGATCAGGCCGGGCATGTCGAGTTGATAGTGGGCGACATCCAGCGCCGCTGCGCGCATGCCGACGTCTTTTTCGACCTGCCGAATGAAGGCCGAACGTGCTTTAGGCGGCAGTCGCACGTAACGTGCAAAACCACGCAGCACCCCGAGAATTCGCGCCGGGGCGGCAATCGTCACCAGGGTTTCGGTGCGCAGGCCCAATTGAACGGCGAGCATGGCACTGGCGCCACCCATCGAATGACCGATGACCGCTTGCAGCGGCGGCAACTCGGCAGCGGCTTCCAGCATGGCCCGAGCGAACAGCACGACGTTTGCCTCTTCGCCAGGTGAGCGACCATGCGCCGGGCCGTCGAGGGCGACCACGGTATAACCGGCCTCCACCAGCGCGGTGATGAGACTGGCGAACTGCGTCGGCCGGCCTTCCCAGCCGTGCATCAGCAACACGGCAGGGCCTTGCCCCCAACGTAGCGCCGAAAGGCCGAAGCGCAGCGTGATTCGTTCAGACTTCGCCAGAAGCGGCAGCTCCCAATCACGCGGAGGCAGTTCTCGCGGGGTCATGAATGCCAGTCGCATTTTGCTCGCGACCAGTTTCGGTGCGAACCAGCCCAAGGTGCCATTAACGCCACGAATCCACTTCAACGTGCTCATCGCTCTTACTCCTCAGGCCATTGCCTTCAGGTCATTGCACCGCCGACTTGGCGGCACGCAGCAATCGATCGGACAACTCTCCTGGCCCCAGCGCGCGAGCCAGGGCCAAACCGCCCACCATCAAGGCCATGTCTGCCAAGGCTTTATCGGTGTCTTCCGGGCTGGCCGCCAACTGCGCGACCATCAATTCCACATGCTCATTCAGAGCAACACGAAACGCATCCGGCAGCCGTCCCAGTTCGCCAACAGACGCCGGGATCGGGCACGCCGATTCGGAGGAGTCACGGTGTTTACGTGACAGGTAAAACGCAGCCACCAACGCGCGACGCTCTTCACCGGTGAGTTGCGCATCCATGTCAGCAATCAGGTCACGACGGTGTCCCAGCAATTGCTGGAACGCCTCCAGCATCATGGCGTCCTTGCTTTCGAAGTGCGCATAGAAGCCGCCGACGGTCAGGCCGGCTGCGCCCATCACTTCGCCCACGCTCGGCTCTGCCGGGCCGCGCTGAATCAGCGCTGCGCTGGCAGCCTTAAGGATGCGTTCGCGGGTTTGAGCTTTTTTATCGTTCATCGTTGCCTCCGAATATTACGACTAGAATATTATTCTCATAATAATTTTTCGCAAGTCGTGGATGTGACCGCTGGTCTGAAGAACAGTTTGAAAGAAATAGGGGATTTGGCCAAACGCCAGACAAACAAAAGGGCCATTCAATAATTGAATGACCCTTATAAAATCCCGCAGAGCGGGTAATCGTGGCGTCCCCTAGGGGACTCGAACCCCTGTTACCGCCGTGAAAGGGCGGTGTCCTAGGCCACTAGACGAAGGGGACGCAAAACCTTCTATACAACTGATCAGTGCTGAGAGCTGATCGATTCAAGGCCTGCGTGGCCAGACCTTGAACTGTAAAATTGGTGGAGCTAGACGGGATCGAACCGTCGACCTCTTGCATGCCATGCAAGCGCTCTCCCAGCTGAGCTATAGCCCCGGATTTTTCGCCTCGCGGCGGAGCGACATTTTGCAACATCGCTTCTGTAAAACTGGCGTCCCCTAGGGGACTCGAACCCCTGTTACCGCCGTGAAAGGGCGGTGTCCTAGGCCACTAGACGAAGGGGACGCAAACCCTTCTATACAACAGATCAACGCTGAGTGTTGATCGCTTCAAGGCCGGTGTGGCCAGACCTTGAAGTGTAAATTGGTGGAGCTAGACGGGATCGAACCGTCGACCTCTTGCATGCCATGCAAGCGCTCTCCCAGCTGAGCTATAGCCCCTCATCGCTGAGGACGGGGCGAATCTTAATGGCGGATCAGAAAGCTGTCAAACTTATTTTTAACAATTTTCAAAATTTTTTGTCGCCATAACAATCACTTACCGCCCTCCCCCGTAAATCCGGGGGGTGTATCCGTTCTTGTAGCAGCTGCCGCAGGCTGCGTCCGAGTGCGTAGCGCTCGCAATCCCGGGCAGGGACTGCTTCGCAATCCGACGCAGCCTTCGGCAGCTGCTACAGGTATGGGGGTGTCAGGCGATGTTGCCCAAGAGTTTTTCCCACTCCTTGTTTTCTTTCTTCGACACGCCGCCCAGCAGGTCAATCGCCTGGCGCAGACGGAATCGGGTCAGGTCCGGACCGAGGATTTCCATCGCATCCAGCACCGACACCGAACTGGCCTGCCCCGTGATCGCAGCAAACATCAGCGGCATGGCGTCACGCAGCTTCAGCTCCAAGGATTCGACCACCGCCTGAATCGTCGCGGTGATGCTGTCCTTCTCCCACTGACGCAGGCTTTCCAGTTTCCACAAGATCAGCTGCATCAACTGACGAACCTGATCGCCCGAGAGCTTCTTCGATTCAAACAATTTGGCATCCGGGTTCACGCCACCGGCAAAGAAGAAGCCCGCCAACGGTGCAACCTGGCTGAAGGTTTCAACGCGACCCTGTACATGCGGCGCGATCTTCATCATGTATTCAGGGTTCAATGCCCAGGTTTGCAGGCGCGAAGCGAACTCTTCCACCGGCAGATCACGCAGCCACTGGCCGTTGAGCCACGACAGCTTCTCGATGTCGAAAATCGGCCCGCCCAGCGAGACACGGCTCAAGTCGAAGTGGTCGACCATTTCCTGCAACGAGAACTTCTCGCGCTCGTCCGGCATCGACCAGCCCATGCGGCCCAGGTAATTGAGCATCGCCTCCGGCATGAAGCCCATGCGCTCGTAGAACGTCACCGAGGTCGGGTTCTTGCGCTTGGACAGCTTGCTCTTGTCCGGGTTACGCAGCAGCGGCATGTAGCACAGCTCCGGTTGTTCCCAGCCGAAGTACTCGTAAAGCAGGATCAGTTTCGGTGCCGACGGCAGCCACTCTTCACCGCGCAGGACGTGGGTGATGCCCATCAGGTGGTCGTCGACCACGTTGGCCAGGAAGTACGTCGGCAGGCCGTCGGTCTTCATCAGCACTTGCATGTCCATGCGATCCCACGGGATCTCGACGTCGCCACGCAGCATGTCCGGCACCACGCACACGCCTTCGCTCGGCACTTTCATGCGGATCACATGCGGTTCGCCAGCAGCCAGGCGACGGGCGACTTCTTCCTTGGACAGCAACAGCGCACGGCCGTCGTAACGCGGGGTTTCGCCGCGAGCCATTTGCTCGGCGCGCATCTGGTCCAGTTCTTCGGCGGTGCAGAAGCACGGGAACGCATGACCCATTTCAACCAGTTGCTGGCAATACTTCTGATAGATATCGCCGCGCTCGCTCTGACGGTAAGGACCGTGCGGGCCACCCACGTCCGGGCCTTCGCTCCAGTCGATACCCAACCAGCGCAGGGCGTCGAAAATCTGCTGTTCGGACTCACGGGTCGACCGCAATTGGTCGGTGTCTTCGATCCGCAGGATGAACTCACCGCCATGCTGCTTGGCAAAGCAGTAGTTGAACAAAGCAATGTAAGCGGTACCTACGTGGGGGTCCCCGGTAGGCGATGGCGCGATGCGCGTGCGGACGGTGGTCATGGCAAGTCTCGAAATGAAGATAAAACAAAGGGCGAATGGTAACAGGCGACACCCGCCCGGCTCCAGTGAGCAGGGCATTTAAGCCAAGTTTGCGCCTACAACGCGCGTATACCCGGGTGAATGGCCGAATATCATTCGATGGCATTTACCGCTTGTCGGCTGTATGACAGATTCACCCGCTGATATCTTTCCTTACACTTTCTCGACTACAGCCTGCCCCATGCCTGCCCAACTCAAGCGTCGCCTGTTTAGTTTCCTGCTGCTCGTCCTGCTGATTGCCGGGGCCTTCTTTGCCCAGTGGTTCTTCAAGGGGCGATTTTATGAAAGCACCGATAACGCCTATGTCCAGGGTGAGATTACTCGCGTCTCGAGCCAACTGAGCGCGCGCATCGACCAAGTATTGGTGCATGACAACCAGCACGTCGAAAAAGGCCAGTTGCTGATCAAGCTCGAAGGCGCCGATTTCGACCTCGCCGTCGACCGCGCCAGCGCCACCCTCGCCACCCGCCAGGCCGAACGCCTGCAAGCGCAAAGCAAACTCACCCAGCAATCGAGCCTGATCGCGGCCAGCGAAGCGCAAGTGGCTTCCAGCCAGGCCAGCCTCGGCCGCTCGCTCATCGATTTGACTCGCGCCCAGACCCTGCGCAAACCCGGCTACATTTCGGAAGAACGGGTGACCACCCTGTCGGCCGACAACCACATCGCCCGCTCGCAAGTCGCCAAGGCTCAGGCTGACGTTCAGGGCCAACGCCAGCAGGTCAACGCCCTGACCGCCGAGATCAAACGCCTCGACGCGCAGATCGCCAACGCCAAGGCCGATCTGGCGCAAGCGGAACTGAACCTGACCCGCAGCGAAATCCACGCGCCCATCAGCGGCCTGATCGGCCAGCGTGCCGCCCGCGAAGGCCAGGTGGTGCAGGCCGGCGCGTACTTGCTGTCGATCGTCCCGGATCAGGACATCTGGATTCAGGCCAACTTCAAAGAAACCCAGATCGGCCACATGCAGCCCGGCCAGAGCGCCGAGCTGACCTTCGACGCCTACAACGACACGCCGATCAAAGCGCGAGTCGACAGCCTGTTCGCCGCTTCGGGCGCGCAGTTCAGCCTGCTGCCACCGGACAATGCCACGGGCAACTTCACCAAAGTCGTACAACGGATTCCGGTAAAACTGACTTTCGCCGCGGACAATCCGCTGCAAGGCAAGATCCGTCCGGGCATGTCAGTCACCGCCAAAGTGAACATCAAAGACGCCCCTGACGATGGCCAGTGACCAACTGAGCCACCCGGTCGGCGAACCGACCCGGCGGGACTGGATCGCGGTCATGAGCGTGATGCTCGGCGCCTTCATGGCCGTGCTCGACATCCAGATCACCAACTCTTCACTCAAGGACATTCAGGGCGCCCTGTCGGCCACCCTGGAAGAAGGCTCGTGGATTTCCACCTCGTACCTGGTGGCGGAAATCATCATGATCCCGCTGACCGCCTGGCTCGTGCAGCTGCTGTCCGCGCGACGACTGGCGGTGTGGGTTTCACTGGGCTTTCTGGTCGCCTCGTTGCTGTGCTCCATGGCGTGGAGCCTGGAAAGCATGATCGTCTTCCGCGCCTTGCAGGGCTTCACCGGCGGCGCGCTGATCCCGCTGGCGTTCACCCTGACGCTGATCAAACTCCCTGAACACCACCGCGCCAAAGGCATGGCCATGTTCGCCATGACCGCCACCTTCGCGCCCTCTATCGGCCCGACATTGGGCGGTTGGCTGACTGAAAATTGGGGCTGGGAATACATCTTCTACATCAACGTTCCACCGGGCCTGATCATGATCGCAGGCCTGATGTACGGCCTTGAGAAGAAAGAAGCGCACTGGGAGCTGCTGAAAAGCACCGACTACATGGGCATTCTCACCCTCGGCGTCGGCCTCGGTTGCTTGCAGGTGTTTCTGGAAGAAGGCCACCGCAAGGACTGGCTGGAGTCGAACCTGATCGTGACCCTGGGCAGCATCGCGCTGATCAGCCTGATCACCTTTGTGATCGTGCAAGTTTCCAAGCCCAACCCGCTGATCAACCTGGGCATCCTGCGCAACCGCAACTTCGGTCTATCGAGTATTTCCAGCCTGGGAATGGGGGTCGGGCTGTACGGCTCGATTTTCCTGTTGCCGCTGTACCTGGCGCAGATCCAGAACTACAACGCCCTGCAGATCGGCGAAGTGATCATGTGGATGGGCGTGCCGCAGCTGTTTCTGATTCCGTTGGTGCCCAAGCTGATGAAGTACATTTCGCCGAAGTGGCTGTGTACGCTGGGATTCGGGCTGTTCGGGCTGGCGAGTTTTTCTTCGGGGGTGCTGAACCCGGACTTCGCCGGGCCGCAGTTCAATCAGATCCAGCTCATTCGCGCGCTGGGCCAGCCCCTGATCATGGTCACCATTTCGCTGATCGCCACGGCGTACATCCTGCCGCAGGACGCGGGGTCGGCGTCGAGCCTGTTCAACATCCTGCGCAACCTCGGCGGCGCAATTGGCATCGCCCTCCTCGCCACCCTGCTGGATGCGCGAACCAAGACGTACTTTGATTATTTGCGCGAAGCCATTGTGCCGAGTAATCCGCAGGTGGCCGAGCGGATGACGTCGATGACGGACCGGCTAGGCAATGAGACGGCGGCACTGGCGAAGATCAGCGAAATTGTGCACCAGCAGGCGTCGATCATGGCTTACAACGATGCGTTTCACTTTGTCGGGATTGCGCTGGGGGTGAGCATGCTGGCGATACTGCTGACCAAGAAATTGCCGGAGGGGATTAAGGCCGGGGAAGCACACTAGTCAAGACCTGCGGAGCTCAGGCGACCGTTTTCGCGAGCAGGCTCGCTCCCACAAGGTTCAGTGTAATCCCTGTGGGAGCGAGCCCGCTCGCGAAGAGGCCATCCCAGGCACTGCAAAATTCAGACAGTGATCAACCGCTCCCGCAACTTGCCAATCTCATCGCGCATCTGCGCCGCGGCTTCAAACTCCAGATCACGCGCCAATGCGTACATCTTCTCTTCCAAGGCTTTAATACGCTTGGCGATCTCGCCCGGCGAGCGCAATTCCGCTTCGTACTTGGCGCTCTCTTCGGCGGCCTTGGCCATGCCTTTGCGCTTCTTGCTGCGAGAGCCCGGCACGGTGGCGCCTTCCATGATGTCGGCAACGTCCTTGAACACACCCTTCGGGGTGATGCCGTTGGCCAGGTTGAAGGCGATCTGTTTATCGCGACGGCGCTCGGTTTCGCCGATCGCCCGCTCCATGGAGCCGGTGATGCGGTCGGCATACAAAATCGCCCGACCGTTGAGGTTACGCGCCGCCCGGCCGATGGTCTGGATCAGCGAACGCTCGGAGCGCAGGAAGCCTTCCTTGTCCGCATCGAGAATCGCCACCAGCGACACTTCAGGCATGTCCAGGCCTTCACGCAGCAGGTTGATCCCCACCAACACATCGAACGTACCGAGGCGCAGATCGCGAATGATTTCGACCCGCTCCACGGTGTCGATGTCCGAGTGCAGATAACGTACGCGAACGCCGTGGTCCGCCAGGTAATCGGTCAAATCCTCAGACATGCGCTTGGTCAGGGTCGTGACCAGAACCCGCTCTTCCAGCGCGACTCGCTTGCCGATTTCCGAGAGCAAGTCGTCGACTTGGGTCAGCGCCGGGCGGATTTCAATTTGCGGATCGACCAGCCCCGTCGGACGCACCAACTGCTCAACAACGCGGCCTGCATGCTCTGCCTCGTAATTGCCGGGCGTCGCCGAGACAAAAATCGTCTGCGGACTGATGTTTTCAAATTCGTCGAAACGCATCGGCCGGTTATCCAGCGCGGACGGCAGGCGGAAACCGTATTCCACCAGCGTCTCTTTACGCGAACGGTCGCCCTTATACATGGCGCCGACCTGCGGCACGCTAACGTGGGATTCGTCGATCACCAGCAAGGCGTCAGCCGGCAGGTAGTCGAATAACGTCGGTGGCGCCTGGCCCGACTCACGGCCGGACAGGTAGCGCGAGTAGTTTTCGATGCCGTTGCAATAACCCAGCTCGAGGATCATCTCCAGGTCGAAGCGGGTGCGCTGCTCCAGACGTTGAGCTTCAACGAGCTTGTTGTTGGTGCGCAGGTAATCTAGACGCTCCTGCAATTCAACCTTGATCCCCTCCACGGCACCGAGCAGGGTTTCTCGTGGCGTCACGTAGTGGCTTTTCGGATAGAAGGTGAAGCGTGGCAGCTTGCGGATCACTTCGCCGGTCAGCGGATCGAAGGCGGACAGGCTCTCGACCTCGTCATCGAACAGCTCGATGCGGATCGCTTCAAAATCGGATTCGGCCGGGTGGATATCAATCACATCGCCGCGAACCCGGAAGGTTGCACGGGCGAAATCCATGTCGTTGCGGGTGTATTGCAAGTCCGCCAGGCGGCGCAGCAAGGCACGTTGATCGAGTTTGTCGCCGCGATCCACGTGCAACACCATTTTCAAATAGGTTTCCGGGCTGCCCAGACCGTAGATGCACGACACGGTGGTGACAATGATCGCGTCTTTGCGCTCCAGCAACGCCTTGGTCGCGGACAGGCGCATCTGCTCGATGTGGTCGTTGATCGAGGCGTCTTTCTCGATGAAAGTGTCGGACGACGGCACGTAGGCTTCGGGCTGGTAATAGTCGTAGTAGGAAACGAAATACTCCACCGCGTTGTTCGGGAAAAACGCCTTGAACTCTCCGTACAACTGCGCGGCCAGGGTCTTGTTCGGCGCCAGCACCAAGGTCGGACGCTGCACTTGCGCGATCACGTTGGCGATGCTGAAGGTCTTGCCCGAGCCGGTCACACCGAGCAACGTCTGGTGCGCCAGCCCGGCTTCGATGCCTTCCACCATCAGGCGGATGGCTTCCGGCTGATCGCCGGCGGGCTCGAAGCGGGTGACTAGCTGGAATTCAGACATTCAATACCCCTGGGGTCGCGCCTGACCGGTCAAACCGGACAGCAACGAGAAAGACCACAAACGACCGACGTCGCCCGAGGAAAAAACTGGATTGTGCTCAATGTGGAGTCGATTGCCTGCTCTTTCAAGGCAAACGTCCTACATCCGGTGAATCCTTTGACGGCGCCAATCGACTAACGGTCGGAAAATAATCGGAAAAACTTAGCGGAAAAGCCGAAACGTCTGTCGCCATCGGTCGCCGATGGCCTCTATACTAGCTCCCCGTTTGTGCACCGCTCTAGTGCATTCGGCTGGAGCGCCACACGTCCCTCCACACTCCATTCAGAGCCGCCGCAAAAATGAGCCTGTTCTCCGCTGTCGAAATGGCACCACGCGATCCAATCCTGGGCCTCAACGAAGCATTCAATGCCGATACCCGTACCAACAAGGTCAACCTGGGGGTCGGTGTTTACTGCAACGAGGAGGGGCGAATTCCACTCCTGCGCGCCGTTGTCGAAGCCGAGACGATTCGTGCCGCTCAACACGTTTCCCGTGGCTACCTGCCAATCGACGGCATCGCTGCCTACGATCAGGCTGTGCAGAAACTGCTGTTTGGCAATGATTCGCCACTGATCGCCGCCGGCCGTGTTATCACCACCCAAGCCGTTGGCGGTACCGGCGCACTGAAAATCGGTGCCGACTTCCTCAAGCAACTGCTGCCGAACGCCGTCGTGGCGATCAGCAACCCAAGCTGGGAAAACCACCGCGCGCTGTTCGAAACGGCCGGTTTCCCGGTGCAGAACTACCGCTACTATGACGCCGCGACCCACGACGTAAACCGTACCGGCCTGCTGGAAGACCTGAACGCGCTGCCCGCAGGCTCGATCGTTGTGCTGCACGCCTGCTGCCACAACCCGACCGGCGTGGACCTGAGCCCGGCGGACTGGAACAACGTCCTGCAAGTGGTGAAAGCCAAGGGGCACGTGCCGTTCCTCGACATGGCCTATCAAGGTTTCGGCGATGGCATCGACGAAGACGCCGCTGCTGTGCGCCTGTTCGCCGAATCGGGCCTGACCTTCTTCGTTTCCAGCTCGTTCTCCAAATCGTTCTCGCTGTACGGCGAGCGCGTTGGCGCCCTGTCGATCGTCAGCGAATCGAAAGAAGAAAGCGCGCGCGTGCTGTCGCAAGTCAAACGCGTGATCCGCACCAACTACTCCAACCCGCCAACCCACGGTGCAAGCATCGTCGCCGCTGTGCTGAACAGCCCGGTCCTGCGCGCCCAGTGGGAAGAAGAACTGGCTGAAATGCGCCTGCGGATTCGCGGCATGCGCATCCAGATGGTTGATCTGCTGGCGAAAAACGCTCCTCAGCGCGATTTCAGCTTCGTGGGTCGTCAGCGCGGCATGTTCTCTTACTCCGGCCTGACGGTTGAGCAAGTCACCCGCCTGCGCACCGAGTTCGGCATCTACGCCCTGGACACCGGCCGCATCTGCGTGGCCGCGTTGAACCAGAGCAATATCGACGTGGTGACCAAGGCTATCGTTCAGGTGATCTGAGTCGTCCAGTGATATGAAAAACGGGAAGCCGATTGGCTTCCCGTTTTTTATTTGTCGCAGATAATTCTCAACGCAGTGACCCCGCCCTCTAAACTCCACACAATTCAAAATGTAGGAGCTGGCTTGCCTGCGATAGCGGTCGCCCAGCCAACATCAATGTTGAATGTGATGGCCTCATCGCAGGCAAGCCAGCTCCTACAGGTTTTGTGTACATCCAGGAATTTTACGAGAACCCACATGAAAAACGATGACCTACGCGCAGACCGCGATGAGCTGGACCACTTCGTACCTCGCACCCCGGCCAAACGCGGCAGCAACCTGGTAATGCAAGTCGCTGCGGGCGTATTTCTCGGCGGTATGGCCTTGTGGCTGGTGCAACTGGCCGCCACGACGCTCTACGCCAAATTGATGCTCGGCACCTTCACATTCGGCGGTTAAGCCAGTTCGGTGGCACGCTGGCTGGCGGCGTCGTCATAGGCGACATAAAGCGACTCGGCAATCTGACTCTTGATCGCCTTGGTGCTTTCCAGGCCCAGAACAAAACCCTCGGCCTTGCCGCCGGCACGGTTCAATTCCTCAGCGGTGCTGGCCTGTGTGATTGCGTCGAACAATTTTTCGGCGTGGGGGCCGACACCTTTGGGCAAGCTGATCTGAGCGATGCTCATGCGAACACCCCGTTGTTGTGAGGTGTGCAGGTTGGGTGATTCATGGCGCGTACCTTTTCGGCGAATGGCCGGCAGCGCGTGTTACCACTTCCGGGCGGCCATGGTAGACCTCTGGGACGAATCTGGTAACCGCCCATGACCGATAAACCACCGTCTGTCCCGACTAATCGCCCAAGTTGCAATCAGGCGCTTGACTTCTCTTTTTGAATCAGTAACATAGGCGCCATTCCGCGATAGCTCAGTTGGTAGAGCAAGTGACTGTTAATCACTGGGTCCCTGGTTCGAGTCCAGGTCGTGGAGCCATACAAGGTTCCAGAGAAGGCTTCCAAAATCTCTGAAACTCCGAAAAAACCCGCCTTCTGGCGGGTTTTTTCGTTTTGGCGTTCCGCTGGATCTGAGTTCGGGATAAAGGTCAGTTCGATAAAAGGGAGTACCCTTCATGTCGCGCACTACTGCTTCAATCTCCGACGCGGCTTGCCGTTCGGCCAAGCCGCACGTAGATATCAAGCCACATGAGTGCTCGCTGCAAGCTCATGCGCGGACTCAGGCTTGATCTTGAACCAGAGAGAGTACATCGCTGGCAGGAACACCAGGGTCAGCACTGTGCCGGCAAACGTACCGCCAATCAGGGTGTACGCCAGCGTTCCCCAGAACACCGAATGAGTCAGCGGAATGAACGCCAGCATTGCCGCCAGCGCCGTGAGAATCACGGGCCTCGCGCGCTGCACAGTGGCTTCGACCACGGCGTTGTAAGGCGACAGGCCGGCTTGCTTATTGGAGTGAATCTGGCCGATGAGGATCAGCGTGTTGCGCATCAGAATCCCAGACAAGGCAATCAGTCCCACCAAGGCGTTGATCCCGAACGGTTGCTGGAACAGCAGCAGAATTGGCACCACACCAATCAGGCCCAAAGGCGCGGTGGCGAACACCATCATCATTGCCGACATCGAGCGCACCTGAATGATGATGGTCAGCAACATTAGCGCGATCATGATCGGGAACAACGGCAGCAATGCCTTGTTCGCTTTACCCGACTCCTCGATCGCGCCGGCAAACTCAATGCGGTAGCCCGCCGGCAGTTTTTCGATGATGGGCTGCAACTGCGTTATCAAGGCATTAGAGACATCGGGTGGCTGAAGACCTTCAGCCACGTCACCGCGCACGGTTATCGTCGGCGTACGATCACGACGTCGCAGAATGGGCTCCTCCATGCGCACATCCACCGCCCCCACCTGGGACAGCGACACGCGCTGCCCTTGGGCGCCGGTCAGCGTGAAGGCGGCAATTTTCGACGGATCCAGACGCGTCTCTCCCGCCGAGCGAGCGACCACCTGAACCGAACGAATGTCCTCGCGCACCTCGGTGACAGGCACTCCCGTGAGCAGGAATTGCAACTGTTGCGCGACATCGGTCGAGGTCAAGCCGAAAGCTTGCAAGCGATCCTGATCCAGCGTGAGATGAAGCGCTGGTGTGCGCTCGCCCAAGTCGGTGTTGACTGTCCTCATCATGGGGCTGGCGGTCATGACCTCGCGCACCTGCGCGGCGATATCTCGTAACATCGCGGGGTCGGCGCCCATCACCCGGAAGGCCACCGGATACGGTGAATAAGGACCAAATACCAACTGCGTCACCCGCACCCGAGCTTCAGGCGCCAAGCCATCGGCCGCGGCTTGTCTGAGGCGGAGCTTGAGCGCCTCACGCTCTTGCTGATTCGCGGTCAGGACGACGATTTTTGCGAAGGATGGATCGGGTAGCTCAGGTGCCATCGCCAAATAGAAGCGCGGCGCGCCCTGGCCAATGTAAGCGGTGACGATCCTGGCCTCCGGCTGCTGAGCCAACCACGCCTCGACCTTGGCCGCCGCCACATCAGTCTGTTCGATAGAGGTGCCGTAAGGCATCTGCACCTCAACCAGCACCTCAGGTCGGTCGGACGTTGGAAAGAACTGCTTGTTGACCACGCCCATGCCCAGAATCGCAACAACAAACAAGCCCACGACAGATGCAGCCACCAGACCTTTGCGGCGGATCACACCGCCTAGCACGCGCCTGAAACGCTGGTAGTTCGGTGTACCGTAAATCGCCGCATGCCCGCCTTCAGGCACCTTGATCTGCGGCAGCAGTTTGACGCCCAGGTAAGGGGTAAACACCACGGCCACCACCCAGGAAGTGATCAGCGCAATGCCAACGATCCAGAACATATTCGCGGTGTACTCACCAGCGGTCGATTTGGCAAAACCGTTGGGCATAAAGCCGATCGCCGTCACCAACGTCCCCGACAACATCGGCGCGGCCGTGTGGCTCCAGGCATAAGCGGAGGCCTTGATTCGGTCGTAGCCCTCCTCCATCTTCACCACCATCATTTCAATGGCAATGATTGCATCGTCCACCAGCAGCCCCAGCGCCAGAATCAACGAGCCCAGGGTAATTCGATCGAAGTCTTTGCCCGTGGCCGCCATGACAATGAACACGGCCGCCAGGGTCAGCGGCACCGCCGCGGCAACCACAACGCCGACACGCCAGCCCATGCTGAGAAAACACACCAGCAGCACCACGCCCAGGGCAGCAAAAAACTTCATCATGAACTCGCTGACGGATGCGCCGATGTTCACCGCCTGATCCGTGACCTTGGTCAGGCTCATGCCCAAGGGCATCTGCTCATTGATCGCTATCGCCTCAGCCTCCAGCAATTTCCCCAGATCCAGACCGTTCCAGCCATCGCGCATTACCACGCCGAGCAACAATGCCGGCTCGCCATTGTTGCGTACCAGGAACGTCGCAGGGTCCTCATAACCGCGCTTGACCTCAGCCACATCGGACAACTTGAGGGTTCTACCCTGCACCGTCAGTGGGGTATTACGAATCTTCTGCAGGTCATCAAACGCACCATCCAGGCGGATAAAAACCTGTGGGCCCTTCGCTTCAACTGAGCCGGCCGGAGTCATCATGTTCTGCGTGTTTAACGCACTGAAGATGTCTCGTGCGGAAATACCTAGTGTCGCCAGACGCTCATACGACAGCTCGACAAAAATGCGCTCGGCCTGTTCACCAATGATGTTGACCTTCTTCACACCCGCCACATGCAACAGACGCTGGCGCAAGCTCTCGGCTTCGCGCACCAACAGGCGTTGCGGCTCGCCCTTGGCCTTGAGCGCATAGAGCGCGAAGGTGACATCGGAATACTCATCATTGACCATCGGGCCGATCACCCCAGACGGCAACCCCTTCTGCTCATCCAGAATTTTTTTGCGCGCCTGGTAAAACTCCTCCTGGACGGCTGAGGGCGGCGTGCTATCGAGCAGATAAACCGTGGTGAATGCCAAGCCGGGCCGGGTAAAGGTCTCGGTCCGATCGTACCAACGCAGTTCCTGCATGCGTTTTTCCAGCTTTTCTACCACCTGGTCTTGCATCTCCTGGGCCGTCGCCCCAGGCCAGGCAGTGACCACCGTCATTTGTTTAATGGTGAATGCGGGGTCTTCTGCACGCCCCAGTTTGAAGAAGGCGTACAACCCACCCACAGAAATCAGCAGGATCAAAAACAGGGTGATTGAGCGCTCGCGTACGGCCAGCGCCGAAAGATTGAAGCCGCTCATCGACTTACCTCAACCACTGAGTTTTGCGGAGCATCGGCGAGTTCAGTCCTGACCTTCTTTCCCTCACTCAGCAAGTGAGCACCCAATGCGACAACACGTTCACCCACCTGCAGATCACCCGTCACGCGCACGCTGGCCTCATTATTCAGGCTGCGAACTTTAATCGGGCGCCATGCCACCTGCTCCGGTTCCCCGCCCACCACCCAGACCCCCGGGCCTTTACCGGCGTCGTAGAGGGCCCCCACGGGCACCTGTAATTCCTTGGCATCAGCAACATCCGTGTCAGCGATAACCACTGAGATCGTCGAACCCAGGGTGGCGTTGGAGAGCGCCCCCTCCAGCACATAACGCGCTTCAAACGTTCGGGTCTGTCGGTCGGCAGAGTCGGACAACTGGCGTAAACGCGCGCTACCTGCAGCCTGGTGCTGGCCGTATAACTCAACCGTCGCCGCCGAGCCCAGCGCAGGACGTAACGTCTCGGGCAACTGGATCACCGCCTCGCGCTGCCCTGAGTGGGCAACACGCACCACCACCTGACCTGCGCCAATCACCTGCCCCGGCTCAGCCAAGGTGTCCACCACAACCCCATCAGCATCAGCCAATAACGTCGAATAACCGGTCGCGTTTCTCGCCACATCAGCCTGGGCTTGGGCAGCGTTGAGTTGGGCTTTCGCCGAGTCGGCGGCCGCTTTGAACCCTGAGTAAGCTGAAGCAGATACCGCTCCGACGGACACCAGATCACGGTAGCGACGCTCGTCATCGGAGGCCTGCCGAGCTCGGGCCATGGCGGCCAGTACCGCTTCCTGCTGTGCCCGCGCGGTCAGCGTCAGGTCGTTGGCATCGATTCGCATAAGGGGCTGCCCGCGCTTGACACTCTGTCCAGCATCCACCAAACGCTCCAAGACCTTCCCAGGTACCCGAAAACCGAGATCGCTCTGAACTCGAGCCGCGACGATACCGGTGAATACCCGTGCCGCAGGCGCGGAGGGCTGAACCACGCCGATGCGCACCAAGGGCACTTGAAGGCGAGGATCTGCAGGCGTGGCCTCGTTGCAGGCCGTCAGGGCAAACGGCAACAAACCAATGAAAATGAATAACAGGTGGGGGCGCTGGATCATAGAGACCTCTCAGTAGCGGATGCCTCATGCTTATTCAAGTGACCATTTCTGTCAATAGTCACAACTTAAGTGAATGAACGCCGCCCTGTTGATCAGAGCAACGCAGAAAGGTTAGAGATCCGGTTTTAAAGGCGCGCACGTTGATACGGATGGCAGCCCATCCGTCAGCTGCGGCTTAAGGCATTAGGCTGCGCAGAACAAGATTGGAGATGAGCGAAGGGGCTTCTTCAACAAAATCGAGGTTGTACTGCAATAGCAGAGGATTGATGTAGGGCCGCAGAGCAAGATGAATCGCTTCTACTGTCTCGTCCAACGGTGTCTTGCGTTCAAACTCGCCGAGTTCTCGCCCCTCACGCACGATTTGCAACACGAAGTTCTTGATCTGAGCGTCATAGACTTGCGAGCTCGGCCAGCGCTCCGACGCGGAGAACGCCGCGATGTCATAGAGTTTACGGTCGTTAAAGAACAGGCTCACACCGGTAGCGATCAGGGTTTTGACCAATCGCCGAAAACGCTCAGTCGGCGAGATGCCTTCTGCATTGATGGCCTGCTCCACAGCTGCAACGATTTCCGTCAGGCAATTGGTACAGATAGCGTTACCAATCGCCTGCTTGGATTCAAAGAACTTGTAGATGTAAGCCTTGGAAAAACCGATGGCCTTGGCCAGGTCAGAAACCGTGGTTTTGCCGTAACCGTACTGACTGAAATGCTCGTTGGCCGCCGCGACAATCTGGTCTCGAATGTCGTGATCGGCTGGGCCGCGGGCGCTGGGAGAAGAAACGGATGGCTGGTTCATGCGAGCAGCTTACGCATCCCAAAGCGGGTTGACAACTTATGACCAAATTGCAATATCGTCACAAACCGTCCATTCCGAAGGATGTTTGGCCGTCTGCGCCGAGGTAAAGAAGCCGCCTTCGCCGGCTATCGGGCCTCGCAAGCCGGAGCAATTGCCAAACGTCTAGCAGTGGTCGCGTAACCGGCCGTTTTTTTAGGTTTATCGGCGAGTGCCTCCTCTCAGCCCGAAGATTCTACGTCGCTAAGTGGTCTCGACGCGCTTTGCATCGTGCTGGTGACGGAGTTCGGCCCAGTCGATAAGCCCTGTCATGGTAGGGGCAAGTGCATGACCAAGCTCTGTCAGGGCGTACTCCACCCGCGGAGGCACTTCTGGGTAAACCGTTCGGTGGACGATGTCGTCTTGTTGGAGCCCCTTCAACTGCTGGATAAGCATCTTCTGCGTGACATCGGGAATGAGCTTCTCCAGTTCAGAGAATCGAAGCGGCCGGCCTTTGGCGGCCATCAGCTCATTGATGATGACGATCTTCCACTTCCCCTCCAGCACGCGAAGCGTAGCGTTGATGGCGGCAGACCAGGCCTGACGCCGTAATGGGTTCTCACATTCCCACTCACGATCCATCGATACTTACCTTTTGGTGTGTTACAGACAAAAACGTCGGTTCTTGCGAATTTTGCAGCAGCGACAATATCGTATCCGGACTTTGAATCCTTGGAGGGACTATGAAAATCGCTATCGTTGGAATCGGATCTATCGGCGGGAACCTTGCCCGTCGACTCGCCGCTGCAGGCCATGAGGTCCGCGTGGCCAACTCCCGCGGAAAGGCTGCTGTGAGCAGTTTTGCTAAAGAGGCAGGCGTCATCCCCACCGACCTCAAAGATGCCATCGACGGCGCTGATGCAGTGATGCTTGCCATCCCACTACCCGCAATCGCAACGCTTCCAGAAGACCTGCTGGCCGCATTGCCATCCTCGGTTCCGGTGGTCGACACCAGCAACTACTATCCAGGCCTGAGAGACGCGCAGATCCCCGCATTGGAATCTGGTCAAACGGAGAGTGTCTGGGTCAGCGAGCAGCTCGGCCGACCGGTCATCAAGGCCTTCAACAATCTTCTGGCTTACTCGCTGGAAAATCTTGGTAAGCCGAAAGGGTCGGAAGGTCGTCTGGGAGTCGCCGTCGCTGGCGACGATGCCCGTCAGAAAACTCTCGTGATGAAGCTAGTCGATGAAGTTGGCTTCGAGCCAGTCGACAGCGGAAGCCTCGAGGATTCGTGGCGCCAACAACCATGCACTCCAGCGTACTGCTGCGATTACACCGCTGATCAAATGCGTCCGGCGCTGGCCGCCGCAGTCAAGGGAGCCGCAGCGCAGAAACGAGAGGAGCTTAATACGCGTTTACCTGAGCTCTTCGCCAAGAATCCTTCCCACGTCGACGTGGTGGTATTTAACCGGAACTTCAACGCGGCCAACTGAATTCCTCGTCACCGATCCATTCGTAAGCCATGGTGGATGGATTGCGGCACGCCAATGGTTTCTTATACAACGGTCCTGACAGTCCTTGCGGTGCGAGTGCACCCGGCCAAGCTCATCGACCCTGTCGCCTCCCCTATGAGGGTCCGCTTCGGGTCGAGGCTGTGTAAAAACGCTTTTGGGTGCTTGCAGTAACAGATATCAGCCTGAAAGCGGTGCTTTTGCGTGAATTATGTGTTTGTTCAGCCACCTTGCAAGAGCAGAGGATAAGCGCGGACCTTAAAAACGTGCATGCGTTTTTACGCAGCCGATACAGCCGTCAGAGAGCAGGTTCCCGGCTCAGATGAGCCGGGACTGAACTTACTGCTGCAATATAAACGTAGTCAGGGTTTTCAGATCGTCCGGGCTTAACTGCGCGAAAGGCGGCATCGGGATTTCCCCCCATTTGCCGGTACCACCGTGCTGAATGCTGGACGTTACCTTGGCCAGCGCCTGCGGGTCATTGGCGTACTTGGCAGCCACATCGTGATAGGCCGGGCCTACGACCTTATGATCGATTGCGTGGCAGGACAGACAGGCGTTGTTCTGGAGCAAAGCCATGGCATCGGGTTTTGCGACAGGCGCCGTCGGGGGCTGGCTTGCCGACGGGTTCGAGGCCGCCTGCACATCGGCATCGCTCGCACGGGCACTGCCGTAGGTCACTGCAAGGTAGGCGCCGATCATGCTCACATCCTGATCGCTGATCGGAGCTCCATACACCTTCTGCATCTTGCCCGCTTCTGCCGTCCATTGCGCCAGGCTCATGCCAGGAGGCTGGAAGTTGATGTAATCGGCTGAGTGGCAGGTGGCACATTTCTGTTGGGCTAACTGATAACCAGGCAAAGCATTGGGCTTGAGAACAGCCGTTTCCGGCGGCAACGTGATCGACAGTGGCGCTGCACTAGCCAGCGTAGCCAAACAAACCTGAGCCGCGCACAGCAAAGTGGTCATGCGTTTCATGAGTTTCATGCAGGCCCCTCAGGCGACAGTCACGTGGCTGGTTTCTACGACATTGCGGCGGTAGCCGCCAGGGTTCCAGTCGGCTCGCAGCGGTTGCGTCTCGCCCGCACTGTTACTGGCTCGCACCATCAATTGTGTGGCGCCCTTGCTGTTAAAGGTGATCGGCAGCGTCCACTCACGGAAGGAGAAACGGCCAAGGTCCTGCCCAAGCTTGGCTTCGCGCCAGTTACTTCCGCCGTCGATCGAGATTTCCACCTTGTTGACGCCAACACCGCCGTCGAACGCAATGCCCTTGAGCACCACGTTTTTTTTCAGCGGCAACACATCGCCATGTTTAACGCTGGTGATGAAGCTGCGTATCGCCAATTTGGAAATCGGTTTGGTTTGTGCCGCAGTGGTGCCGGGGGCGATGCATAAACAATCGTTGTCCGGAAGGCGGTAACCTTTCGCCATGAAGAAACCATCGAAGGTATGGTCGACGACTTCGATTTCACTCAGGTGCTTGACCCAGTACGTGCCGAAATAGCCTGGCACCACCAGACGTATCGGGTAGCCATTGAGGAACGGCAGATCGGTTCCGTTCATTGACCAGGCGATCATGGGCTCACCGTCCATGGCATGGCTGATGTCCAGGGCCTTGATGAACTCCGGTGTGCTCGGCAGCACTGGCTTATCTAACCCACGGAAGGTCACTTGCCTGGCTTCGGCTTTCACACCGGCCTTTTCCAATACCGCCTTGAGTGGTACTCCCACCCAGCGGGCATTACCCATTGAACCATTACCCAACTGAGCGCCAAACACACGCGGCATCGAGAAGCCACGACTGTTACCCGAACACTGATTGACGGCCACCACTTCTACCGGTTCGGCGAGAGACTTGAGTTCTGCCAGGGAAAGCGACAGCGGCGTGTTGACCGAGCCCTTGATCGTCAAACGGTAAGTATCCGGATCGATGCTGGTAGGGAAATTGGCCAAGTGGTAACGCACGAAAAAGGCGTCATTCGGCGTGATCGGCCCTTCGTTGAAGACAGGGAACGGCGTCTCAAGGTGCGGCGGGCGCGTGGTCACCAGGGTCAACGGGCGTTTTTGCGGGTATTGCACCAGCGGCCGTGGACCAGCAGCAAAGGTTACTTCTTCGGCGGTTTGGTCGGCCGCCTTGGTTTCGTCGGCTGCCTTGGCGAGGCTTGCCAATGGAGAGGCCGCCACTGCCAGGGTGAAGGCATCGCGCAGAACGCGCCGGCGGCTCGGCTTGCTGTTATCTATAAAACTGAACTTCATTTTGCGCTCTCTATAATTGTTTTACTGAGATGCAACTGACAGCTCTCCCCCGCCAGGCTGGATGTGTAAACGGGGTTTCGCAGGGAAACCAGTATCGCCACGAGCACGTCGACTGCTTTTCATTTGACGTCAGTGACTTCACATTTGATGACAGTGGCAGCCGAAGCCCGCTTGGTCAACTCCGTCGCCAGAGCGCAATTCGGACAATAAAAAAGGCGTCCCCAAAGGACGCCTTTTTCATATTGCCAAGCCTTGAATGTTGTCAGACATGCTCACTACTTTTCGCATGCGCCGCATGCGGTTCTCCATGTCCGTGGTCCATCTCCACCACCGGAATTTCTTTCCCGTCGCAGTCATGCAGCTTGCCTTCGCTGAAGTAATCCCCTTCACGCAACGCTGCCAGATCCTGATAACGCAGCACGCGCTCAGTACCGGCCGCGAACACCGACTGCTGATCCGAGTTACCGGCCGTGAGGTGGTTGAAGGTCAGGTTGAGCACGATGGCCATGATCGCCGACGAACTGATGCCCGAGTGGAAGATGGTCGCGAACCAGCTTGGGAAGTGGTCGTAGAAGTTCGGTGCAGCGATAGGGATCATGCCGAAACCGATGGAGGTGGCGACGATGATCAAGTTGACATTGTTGCGGTAGTCAACTTTGGACAGCGTACGAATACCACTGGCCGCCACGGTGCCGAACAGCACGATACCGGCGCCGCCGAGGACAGACGTCGGCACCGCCGCGATGACCCGGCCCATGAAGGGCAGCAAGCCGAGAATCACCAAAAACACACCACCCGTGGCGACCACGAAGCGACTCTTGATCCCGGTCACCGCCACCAGCCCGACGTTCTGGGCGAAGGCGCTTTGGGTGAACGAGCCGAAGATCGGCGCAAACATGCTCGACAGCATGTCGGCGCGCAGACCGTTGCCCAGGCGTTTGGAGTCGACTTTGGTGCCGATGATTTCACCGACGGCGAGGATGTCCGCCGAGGTTTCCACCAGCGTCACCATGACCACGATGCACATCGACAGGATGGCGGCGAAGTGGAAGGTCGGCATGCCGAAATGGAACGGCGTCGGGAAGCCGAACATCGGGCCTTCGGTAACAGACGAGAAGTCCGCCATGCCAAGGAACACCGCGATGACCGTGCCGATGACCATCGCCAACAGAATCGACAATCGGGAGATGCTCGCGCTACCGACCTTGCTCAGCAGCAGAACCAACACCAACGTCACTGCCGCCAGGCCAATGTTCGCCATGCTGCCGAAGTCTGGTGCGTGGCTATTGCCGCCCATGGCCCAGCGTGCAGCCACCGGCATCAGCGTCAGGCCGATGGTGGTGATCACAATGCCCGTGACCAGCGGCGGGAAGAACTTGGTGATGCGCGAGAACACCGGCGTGATCAACAAGCCAATCAACGATGCGGCAATCACCGCCCCGAGAATCGACTGAAACCCGCCCTCCCCGCCACTGCTGACAATCGCCACCATGGTCGCGACGCCAGAGAACGATACGCCCTGTACCAGCGGCAACTGACAACCGAAAAACGGTAAACCAAGGGTCTGGAGTAACGTCGCCAGCCCTCCTGCAAACAATGAAGCAGCAATCAACAAACCGATGTCCGCCGGCGAGAGCCCGGCCGCCTGACCGATGATCAATGGCACCGCGACGATGCCGCCGTACATGGTCAGAACATGTTGCAGGCCGTAAGCCATATTCGCGCCGATCCCAAGGTTTTCATCCTCAGGCCGTTGGTGTGAAACATGGGGCGTTTTCATGGTTGGGGGGTTCCCTGGTTTTTGTTATGCGCACACTGTATTCAAGACCGAGGACAAATGTCTATAGAGTTGTATACAACTTATCATTCAGATTATGACCAGTTGTTCATTTCGCCCTTAGCTGTGCGGCTTTCCTCCCCTCAAAAATTTTGAAATACATCCTGACGCGGCCCTTCCACATTCCCCACTAGGCTTTGGCATTCCCAGCGACCGCCGGCACGGTCGCCTCTCGCTTATACATATAAAGTATGCATAATGAAGCCATTCGAAATTCAGTTTCACAAGGCAAAAAACGCAGCCAACAAATTAAAGCACCAAGGCATCAGCCTTTCAGAAACAGAGCCGGTTTTCTGTGACGAGCGAGCACTTACGCTTCAAGACCACCACCAGGATGAACAACGGTGGATCATCATGGGGATGGATGCCAAGGGTCGCTTGTTGGTCGTTGCGTATACCTATCGAGATCCGAATTTCGTTCGAATCATTTCCGCGCGCATCGCTACCAAAAACGAGCGCCGACGGTACATGGAGGATTGACCGATGAAAGACGAATACGACTTCAGCAATGCCAAACGTGGGGCTGTTGCCTCCAGCAAAGGCAAAACCAGAATCACCATCATGCTCGATGATGCCGTCATAGAGGCGGCTCGCTCACTTGCCGAGAGCGAGGGATTTGGCTATCAGACAGTGATCAACAACACCTTGCGTCAGGCACTGCTCAATCACAGGGAAACAACCGCCGAGCTCGACCAGCGTGCCGCTTTCGCGAATGCCGGACATTTCAAAGAAGGGATAACCGCCTCCGAGCTGAAGAACCTCGAAAAAAAATTATCCGAGGTTCTCAGTGAAATTCATCGAGTGATGGCGCCTTGAGTTATCCCCCTGCGGAGTCTCAAAAAACGCGGGCTCAGTCTGGGCGGAGCAACCGCTCAAGCACTCGCTTCAAACCCTCATGTTCCGGCACCCGGATCCCGAACTCTTCCTTCAGCAACCCGATCAGCTCATCCACATCCACCACCTGCCGCCGTTCGCTTTCGCGACCGACCCGATGTATTGCAAAACTGCCGTTGTTCAGCGTACGGCGCCAGCCCTCCCCGGTCCGCGCAACCATCAGTTGCCGGACAAACGACGACTCGGGATGGGTCGAGACGTACCAGTTGCCGACGGTGTAATCGATGTCTTCCTGGCGTTGCAGGTCGAAGATGTACATCGCCCGCCACTCGCCGCCGATGTTGGCACGCAAGGTGTAGCCGTCTTCATGCCGTTCAATGCGATACGGTTCATGGGGGGTGAGTTGTTCGGCTTCGGTATCGAGCATCAGCGGTGCAGTAGGGACCATGCCGCCGAAACCGACGTCAGTGATGTAACGCACGCCGTCCAGCGTGACCAGGCTCAAGCGGTGCGTGCGAGCGGTCCACGCGCCCTCGGGCTGGCCCATCACTACCCGGCCGGTGATGCCGTGAGCATCAAAGCCTAATGCCTGGAGCAACGCCAGGAACAGGTTGTTGAGCTCATAGCAGTAACCACCTCGACCGTCGTACAGGATTTTTTGCTCGATGGACGGCAGGTCAATCAGCACCGGTTCGCCCGACAACGTGGTGAGGTTTTCGAACGCGAATTCACCTGTGTGGCGCAGCTGCAGCTGGCGCAGGGTTTCCAGGGTCGGTGCCGGGGGCGCGTCGAAGCCCAGACGCTGTAGATACAACGCAAGGTGGGGCAGGCGTGGCTCGCTCATTGCTCAGTCCTTATGCATGGGCCGCGGATCTCTCCGCCGATGGTCGCCATGTATAAGGGATAAAGCAGTGCAACTGACAATTGATTTCGCCAATCACCGCTCTCATCAATGTCAATGTCGCTTGCGCGAGCTCACACGAATCCACGTCGGCGCATGATCACTGGCATGCGGTTCATTGCGCACCCAGGCATCGACCCCCGCCTCTTGCAGATACGAACTCAGCGCCGGGTTCAACAACAGATGATCGATCCGCAGCCCGGAATTTGTCTGCCAGTGCTGTCGGAAATAATCCCAGAACGTGTAAAGCCGATCCTGCGGGCACAGATGGCGCAGGGAGTCAGTCCAGCCCTGACCCAGCAAGCGCTGATAACACTCGCGGCTTTGCGGTTGCAGCAACGCATCCTTGAGCCAGGAACGTGTGTTGTAGATGTCCAGATCAGTGGGCACCACGTTGTAGTCACCCGCCAGCACCACCGGATGCTCGCTGCTTTGCAGATCCTTGGCATAGGCGATCAGCCGCTCGAACCACGCCAGTTTGTAATCGAACTTCGGCCCCGGCTGCGGGTTGCCATTGGGCAGGTACAGACACCCCACCAGCACGCCGTGCACCGCCGCTTCCAGATAGCGACTGTGGGTATCCGTGTCGAGGATAGTTGCCGTGGCAGACGCTGCAGGCAATTAAAGGTGTCGGGGCGGAGGTGCCGGGAGTGGAACCGGCAGCTGAATGAATAAAAACAGGCCATGAAGCAGTTCATGGCCTGTTTTCGCTACCCGATCGTCACAGTCGTTTGACCGGGGGCGGGCTCCACTTACCGGTCAACGCCTCGGATTTCGGGCCGTACAAGCGCATGGTCAAGTTGAACGCACCTTTGGGGGCGGGAAGCCAATTGGCCTCAAGGTCTTTGCCGGGGCTTTCATTCTGGAAATAAATATCCAGCGAACCGTCGGCATTGGTCTTGAACGGCATCCAGCTACTGACCGCAAAACGGTTGAGTGTATTGCCCACCTGGAACCCTTCCGGATCGTACAACGTGATCGACCAGAAAGCGTTCACCGGTGGCGCTTCACCCTTATCGAAATGCAGCACGTACTTGTTGGCCCCATCGAGTGGCTTGCCTTGGTCATCGCCCATGTTCAGCGGATAAATGGCATCCTCGGGCAAGTTCGCTCCCAAACCGACCTGCGCCACGATCGCGCGCTTAAGGTAGTAGTTGCCATAGACGCCCATGGTGTCGGTGTTCATCGACCAGCCGTTGACCACAGGAGCGAGCGAGGCAACCTTCCACTTCATCAGCGTTTGCGCTTCTTCGGGCGCGGTTTGCAGCGCGGCTTTAACGGCCGGATCCAGTGCCTCGATGTTGAACGATTTGCCCACCTCGATACCGATGCGTTGCATCTGCGCCAGAATCGGCTGGTCGGTGAGATGAGGCGGATTCATTTTGAGCAACTCGGCGGCGTAGGCAAAATAATTGGCCGCCGACATCGTATCGACCTGAATCTTCGGCGGCGTTTTCATGTCCACCGTCGGGTCGATTTTCACGGTGACCGGTTCAGCTTTTTTACCCAGCTGCGACAATGGCGTCACGGTGTAGCCCGCCTGAATCTTGTGCACCGCCGCGTAGTCGGCTTCCCCGTCAGTTTTGGTCCGACCGATGATCCAGACAAAAGTCGTCGGTGCCGGTAAATGACTCAATCCCGCCGGCACCGTTCCGGTCCAGCCCGGCGGTGTCACCAGAAACTGACTGGCCTGGGTGCCAGTCGTGCGCCAACCGGGCGACGCGAAAACGTCGCTCCACATGTCGAGCATCGGCAACAGATAAAAGCGCCCTGCCGTGTCCGGCGCGGAAATCACCAATGGCTCTTTGGTCAAGTCGAGCCAGGCGATGGAATACAGCGTATCGAAGTTCGGCCGCACCACACCTCTGAAACTCACGGGTGGGTACTCCGGCACACTCACAAACATGTTCATCGGGCCTTTACCGAACTCCTTGCCGGGTTCGATATTGGTGAACTGCTTGCGGGTGATGTCCATGGTCAACAGCGGATAAAAATACAGGTAGGCTTCAACGCCGATGGCATGCGCTTCTTCGGGCGTGACTTTCGGTTGAGCCTGGCTGGCCAGGGGAAAAACGGCCGCGGCCGCAAGCGTTAGAGCAACGGCTGTCAATGCTTGAGTAATCAACATTTAGGCGATCGTCCTTGCAATGGGGAGTGCTGCCGGGGTCGGCAGCGCTAACGGAACTCTAGACGATCGATTCAGTAAGAACTGACAGGCGGACGACCGGTTGTCGGGGTGTTAATAGCACTGAATGGTCGCTAATGCGCTTGGACACCGGAATGAATTGACCTGTGGATATGACCCAAGACAAAACCCGATAACGCTGAAGGAGCTACGATTACTCTTACATCATGATAAGGAATCGACATGAGTAAGGCAGACGAGCTCGCCACGAAGTTGAAACACACTGGGGCTACCCACGCCGATCAGGCGATCGATAGCTGGCCGAACCAGGTTTACGAACTGTATCGCCAGATCGAGCACTGGCTGCTGCCGCTGACGGAGGTCGGCCTGGTATTGCGGCACAACCCCACACACGTTTTCGAGCGCGATCCGGAGGGGGAAACGTTCAACTATGCCATTGACCAACTGGTGATCGAAGGTAATGACCATACCCTGACTTTCGACCCCGTCGCGCGTTTCACCGAAGATGGCGAGGGCCGCGTAGAGATTCATTCCAAAGGCAAAGAGCTCGCTTTGCTGCGTACCGTCGGTGAGCATGGCGAAACGCATTGGTGGTTACAGGTCATTGAACAGCCAGGACAACAACTGGATGCGGTTGCGCTGACGGAGAACAATCTGCTTTCGGTCGTGCAGGAAGGTTTGGAGCTTTGGGACTAACCTTCTATTCGACCCTCGACTGTGTTCGACCAACAGCACAGGACAACATGCATGGACAGTTTTGTTTTGGGCACACGCGCCAAGGTTTCTGGGCAGAACAGGTTTGGTAATCGCACCGGCGCCGTTTCATATTTGAAAGTGTCCAGTGGCGCCGCCGACCCCACCCCTTCAGATCAGGTAAGTACCGTCAAACAGTGGCTGGACCTGATCGTCCTACAAGCGAACCCTCCAGGCACCAAACCCGGAAAAGAACTGGATATTGTTTTTTTCGTTCATGGCTACAACACCGATTCAAAAGAAGCACTCAAGCGCCAGCGACTGGTCGAGAGCGAACTGAAAAAACGCAAATACAACTGCATGGTGATCGGCTTCGATTGGCCAAGTGCAGGCAGCGCTGAACTGTATCTGTATGACCGCTCCGAAGCGCAGGAAGCCGCCACGCTGTTAGTAACTGGCGGCATCATCCCGTTTGCCAACTACACGCTAAAAGACTGCCCCATAAACATCCATATCATGGCGCACTCCATGGGTGCCTTCGTGGTGCGTGAGGCGGTACGCGCGGTCGATAAAACTCGCAATGCGGACCTGGCCAATGACTGGCGCATCGGTCAACTGGTGTTGTTTGCGGCAGATATCTCCTCCGAGTGCTTTGAGCTCAACAACTCGGACATGATTCCGATCTTCAACCACTGCGGCCGACTGACCAACTACTTCAGTGGTTACGATGAAGCACTGGCCGTTTCAAATGTCAAAAACATAGACATCAGATCGCGCGTCGGACGCGTTGGCATGCCGATAGATACGCCAGCGCACGAAAAGGCCGTCGATGTTGATTGCGGACCGCGTTACAAGGCGGTCCCCAAAAGAAAATTCAAGATCATCGACGGCATGATTTCCCACTCCTGGTACCTGGAGGATCCGGTCTGGTACGACGATCTCGCCTATACCCTGCAAGGGCAAGTTGACCGCAACTCCATTCCGACCCGGATCTGGGTCAGTAAAAATGACTTTATCTTGAAAACCTGACTACCCGCCCGACCCCAAAGCCGCATGCAAATCCAGCACAGGCAATGGCGAAGGCCGGTTCAACGCCCGCAACACCGGCGCATCGTAGCCATACACATCTGGCTTGAACGCCACTCGCCCGCCACTCTCCAGATCCACCGTCCAGTACGCCAACAACACCGGCACTTTCACCGGAAGCGAGATGTTCTGGGTCTTGCCATTGGCCAATTGTTTTTGAATGCCGGCGCTGTTCCATTTAACCGGGTCGTTGAACAACAGTTCCACCAATTGCAGCGGGTTTTCTACGCGGATGCAGCCCGAACTGGTCGCGCGCACAGTTTTGGCAAATAACTCGCGGTGCGGAGTGTCGTGGAGGTAAATCGCATAGTCGTTGGGGAAGCGGATCACCACCTGGCCCAACGAGCTGTCAGGGCCGGCATCCTGGCGCAGGGTGAGCCCGCGCGGATTGCTCCAGTCAACGGATGACGGATCGAGCACATTGCCTTCTCGATCAAGTACTCGTATGCGGTTGTTGGCCAGGTAGTCTGGATTCGCCTGAACTTTTGGCAGCACGTCTTCCTTGAGGATCGTCGGCGGTACAGTCCAGGTCGGGTTAAACGTGATGTAGGTGATCTGCGCCTGAAAAATCGGTGTATTGCGAGCTGCTTTACCCACCTGCACCCGGGATCGCCAGATCGGTTGGCCATCGCGGTACATCGCCACCTTGTAGCCGGCGATATCGACGATAACGAAAGTGCCCTGCAGTTTATAAAGCAGCCAGCGCGCCCGCTCCATGTTCACCCGCACCTGATCGATGCGCGCCTCAACAGGCACATTCAGCGCCGCCAGCGTAGTCGCCCCCGCCACACCATCCGCGCCAAGGTATTGCTCGGTCTGATACTTCTTCACCGCAGCGGTGACAGCACCGTCGTACTTCGTGCCGCGGCCCAATCGCGGATCAAGAAAGCCTGCCGCGACCATCCTCGCGCGCAGCTGTGCGACAGCGGGTTCGTCCATGCCGGGTTTGAGCGAATGGTCGACAGCGACTTTCGGCCAGCCGCCTCTGTCCCGAACACCGCGCAGTTGCGCCAATGCCTGACGCAGACTCCCGTACACCGCTTCTTGCGGCGGTGCCTGTGCAAAAGCACTCGCCACGTCGTGATTGTCGAGTGCTGCGAAGAAGGCGTTGAAGTCGTCACGGGGATCGACGCCGTTCGAGTCAAAATTCCAGTGATTGTCGAGCCGCGAAGGGTCGACCTTGCCGCGCCGCAACTGCTGCAGCGCAGTAATAAAGGTGTGGGTGGTTGCGATATCAAAGGCTGCCCGCTGCTCAGTCGTGGCGGTCAAGGCGAGTACTGAAGGCTGTGTCCGGACAATTTCTTCAATATGGAAATCCGCCGGGTTCAAACCGTCGGCCTGCGTGTCGTTCAAGCTTTTGATCAACTGCGCGACGTCGCTGTCATTCGACCACGCCGCGCGATAGGCGCGATGGGTATAAAAATCCATGACCAGACGGCTGACATCCACCCGCCGATTGCGCTTTGAAGTGAGCAATGGCGGAAACGCGGTTTTCATCGGCGCAAGTGTTGCCTGAATCGTTTGAGCGACGTTGTCGTCCGGTGCAGCGTCCATAACGGCGCTCGGCGCAGTTGCCGGCTCAATCGGCGAAGTTTCGGCAACCGCTGCACCGCTGATCAGAAAGCCCATAAAAAGTATGCGGCTTATGACGAATAACCTTGTTAATTGCACCATAGATAATCCTTAATCTCCCGCATTCACCAGCTAGCTTCCCACGCACTGCTAGACTCGCACTTAACATAATGAGACATCTATATGGCGTTACTACGTTTCGGCCTTCCAATCGCGGCCCTGATACTGACTGCAATGTCCGTACCATCAGCTTACGCCGATTCGCTTGCCGCCGCCCTCGTCAAAGCAGCCCCCACTGCCGACGCCAAGGTCATTGACCTGGCGGTCCGCGCTTCAAAATGCAGCATCGCTCAAGGCGCAGCCCCTGTTCAAAGGCTTGCAGTCATCGACTATTCCCTGCCTTCGACTCAACAACGGTTGTGGGTGTTCGATCTAAAAAAACGCAAGTTACTGTTCCATGAACTGGTGGCCCACGGGCGCAACACCGGCGAGAACATGGCCGTTAATTTCTCCAATAAAAACGAAAGCTTTGCCACCAGCCTCGGCTTGTACCGCACGCAGTCAAGTTATGTCGGGCAAAACGGCTACTCGCTGCGCATGGAAGGCCTGGAACCGGGGTTCAACGACAACGCGTTTGACCGGGCGATCGTGATTCACGGCGCGCCCTATGTCAGCCCGATGCTGGCCCGCGTGAATGGCCGGATCGGCAGAAGCCTCGGTTGCCCGGCAGTCAGGCCGGCAATTGCGCATCGGCTGATTGATTCGATGAAAGATGGGCAGTTGTTGTTTTCTTACTATCCGGATCAGCGTTGGTTGAAGAGTTCTTCTTATATCAATTGCGGCAGTGAAACCGTCGCGTCGGCGGCCAAATCAACCATCCGCAAGTAAATACCGCGTGAACCTGTCAAAACTGTAATCCCCACCTCAGTCTTCTGAAAGGCAGCCTTCGTTAGTCTCGCCGTCAACTCCACGTTGACGGACCGGGAACAACGGCATGCATTCCAACACTTCAAGACGCACTTTCGTGAAGGGCCTGGCCGCCGGCGGGTTGCTCGGCGGCCTCGGCTTATGGCGCGCACCGGTCTGGGCGGTCACCAGCCCCGGCGAACCTCAAGTCCTGGCGGGTACCGATTTCGACCTGTTGATCGGCGAAACCCCGGTCAACATCACCGGCAACCCACGCTCCGCCATGACCATCAACGGCGGCATTCCCGGCCCGCTGCTGCGCTGGCGTGAAGGCGACACCGTCACATTGCGGGTGAGGAACAAACTCAAGGGCGACACCTCCATCCACTGGCACGGCATTTTGCTGCCGGCCAACATGGACGGCGTGCCAGGCTTGAGCTTCCACGGCATCGAACCCGGGGGAATGTACCTCTACCAATTCAAGGTTCGGCAAAACGGTACTTACTGGTACCACAGCCATTCGGGCCTTCAGGAACAGTCCGGCGTTTACGGCCCGCTGGTGATCGACGCCAAAGAGCCTGAGCCGTTCCAGTACGACCGCGACTACGTGGTGATGCTGACCGACTGGACCGACGAAGACGCCGTCAGCCTGATGAAGACGCTGAAAAAACAGTCCGACTACTACAACTACAACAAACCCACCGTGGGTGATTTCATCCACGACGCCAGCGAAAAAGGTTGGGGCCCAACGGTCGCGGATCGAAAGATGTGGGCCGAGATGAGGATGAACCCCACCGATCTCGCCGACGTCAGCGGCGCCACTTACACCTTTTTGATCAACGGCCAGGCGCCGGACATGAACTGGACCGGTGTGTTCCGGCCCGGCGAGAAGCTGCGCCTGCGCTTCATCAACGGCTCTGCCATGACGTATTTCGACGTGCGCATTCCCGGCCTGAAAATGACCGTGGTGGCGGCAGATGGATTGCACGTCAAACCGGTGAGCGTCGACGAGTTTCGGATCGCGGTGGCGGAGACGTTCGATGTGATCGTCGAGCCGACGCAAGAGGCCTACACCCTCTTCGCCCAATCGATGGATCGCACCGGGTATGCACGCGGCACGCTGAGCGCGAAGGCGGGTTTATCCGCGCCGATCCCTGCGCTGGACCCTCGCCCGCGGGTGACCATGGATGACATGGGCATGGGCGGGATGGACCACGGCAGCATGGGCGATATGGCAGGCATGGATCACAGCAGCATGGCCATGCCGGGCATGCAATCTCATCCGGACACGGAAAAAGACAATCCGCTGGTGGACATGCAGGCCATGACCACCTCGCCAAAACTCGACGATCCGGGGTTGGGCCTGCGCAACAACGGGCGCAGGGTCCTAACCTATTCCGACCTGCGCAGCACCTTCGAAGACCCCGATGGCCGAGAGCCTGGTCGCACCATCGAACTGCACCTCACCGGCCACATGGAGAAATTCGCCTGGTCGTTCAACGGCGTGAAATTCTCCGACGCCGAACCGCTGCGCCTCAAGTACGGAGAGCGAGTACGCGTGGTGCTGGTCAACGACACGATGATGACCCACCCCATTCACCTGCACGGCATGTGGAGCGACCTCGAAGACGAAAACGGCCAGTTCATGGTGCGCAAACACACGATAGACATGCCACCCGGCTCCCGGCGCAGTTACCGGGTGACCGCCGATGCGCTCGGCCGCTGGGCCTATCACTGCCATCTGCTGTACCACATGGAAATGGGCATGTTCCGTGAAGTTCGCGTGGAAGAATGAGGCGCTATCCCATGACCAGACTTACCCCGATTTCCCTGGCGCTCATGACGGTGGGCCTGACGCTCTCTTCGGCCATGGCCGCCACCCACGACATGCAGGGCATGGACCACAGCCAAATGACCGGTATGGACCACAGCCAGATGCAAAGCATGGACGACTTCCAGATGCAGCCCGCCGCGCCGACCGAAAGCCGCACACCGATCCCGGTGCTGACCGATGCCGATCGCGCCGCAGTGTTCGCCAGCCCCGGCGGGCACAAGGTGCATGACTCCGTGCTCAACTATTACTTCCTCGCCGACAAACTCGAATGGCAGGACGCTGACGACGGCAGCACCCTGGCCTGGGATCTCTCCGGCTGGATTGGCGGCGACATCGATCGCCTGTGGCTGCGCTCCGAAGGCGAACGCACCAACGGCAAGACCGAGGACGCCGAAATCCAGGCGCTGTGGGGCCACGCGATTTCCCCTTGGTGGGATGTGGTCAGCGGCGTGCGCCAGGACTTCAAACCCGGCGCCCCGCAAACCTGGGCAGCCTTCGGCGTGCAAGGTATGGCGTTGTACAACTTCGAAGCCGAGGCCACTGCGTTCATCGGCGAAGCTGGCCAAACCGCCGCCAGACTGGAAGGCGACTACGACATCCTGCTGACCAACCGGCTCATCCTGCAGCCGACCGCCGAGCTGAACGTCTACGGAAAAAACGACCCGCAACGGGGCATCGGCTCGGGCCTGTCCAACACCGAAGCCGGTCTACGCCTGCGCTATGAAATCCGCCGGGAATTCGCGCCGTACGTTGGCGTGACCTGGTATCGCACCTACGGCAAAACCGCCGACTACGCCACCAACGAAGGCGAGGACCGCAGTGAAACGCGCCTCGTCCTCGGGGTTCGGCTGTGGTTTTAAACCCTTTTACCCAAAACAACAATTTAACGAGGCCTTGCATGCACACCATCAAAATCACCGCTATCGCCGCCGGATTGCTGATGAGCACACTCGCTCAAGCGCACCCGAAACTGCTCTCCTCCGTCCCAACAGAAGGCGCGGATGGCGCGTCACCCAACACTATCGAACTGCACTTCTCGGAAAACCTCATGACCCAGTTTTCCGGTGCAAAACTGGTGATGACCGAAATGCCCGGCATGGCCCACTCGCCGATGCCGATGAAAGCCAAAGTCACCGGCGGCAGCGACCCGAAAACCATGGTCATCACTCCACTGTCGCCATTGCCCACTGGCACCTACCAAGTGGAATGGCGCGCGGTGTCTTCGGACACCCACCCGATCATCGGCAATGTCACGTTTAAAGTGAAGTGATGGATGAGCGACTCGGTCGGCATTGCGCTGCGGTTTGCGTTGTATCTGGATTTGATGCTGCTGTTCGGACTGGCGCTGTTTGGGCTTTACAGCCTTCAAGGACGGGAACGGTTGTCAGGGGCGGTGTTGTCGTTTCGGTCGATGTTGACGGGGACCGCGGTGCTGGGTGTGTTGCTGTCCGTCGTCAGCATGGTGACGATGGCGAGCGCCATGAGCGGAGAGTCGGACCTCACTGAACTGCGCCCGCACATCGAGATGATGATGCTTGAAACGAATGTCGGATTGGCCTGGATAGTACGCATCGTTGCGCTGGTGGTTTGCGGTTTAGCCATGATGCTCAACCCTCACACTCCAGGTGTAAGTTTGCTGGTCGCCTCGATCGCCGGCGGCATTACCCTCGCCTCCCTGGCCTGGAGCGGACATGGTGCGATGGATGAAGGCAGTCGGCGCATCTGGCATTTCACCAGCGACATCCTGCATTTGTTGGCGGCGGGTGCCTGGCTGGGTGCGCTGGTGGCGTTTGCGTTGATGGCGAAGATCAATGCGCTGCAAACCGAAGTGCGCATCAGGTTGCTGGCCCGTGCGGTGACACGGTTTGAAACCGCAGGTGCGTTGATCGTCGTGGTCATTACGGTGACGGGCGTTGTGAACTATCTGTTTATCGTTGGCCCGAAACTGGATGACGTTTTACTCAGCACCTATGGGATTTTGCTGTTTATCAAAGTCGCACTGTTCGCCGCAATGCTGGTGCTCGCGGCGTTGAACAGATTTCACCTCGGGCCATTTTTGGAACGGTCGCTACGAGATGGGCAGTATCAGGTCGCAGCCAATGCGTTGCGGCGCAGTGTGCTGGTGGAACTGGCGGCAGCGGTGTTGATTGTCGGGTTGGTGGCGTGGCTGGGGACGTTGAGTCCGGAAATGGCCAACGGGGTCAGCGGTTGAGACGGTACTCAAACCCCAGGACAGTATTTAGTGTTTATTATCCGTTCGGGGACGGTCCTGCGTTTTCGCTGAGCCGATGGATAGCAATGCCCGGGACTAAATAGCCGCTAGATTATCCCCCGTAGTAGCTGGCGAAGCCTGCGTCCGACTGCGCAGCAGTCGCCACCCCAAAGCGCGCGGCACATCAGGCAAAATCCAAAACGGCGGAAACACTTCCGCCGTTAATCGTCGTGCAACAAACCCGAACTGTACTCGCCGAAGCTGTTGCCGAGCGCACTGCCATGGAAATTCATCTTATTGGGGTTGTTGGTGGGCCCCGGGCCAAAGCCGGCAGACGGCAGGGTGGCTTCCGAATAATCGCTATGGGTGCTCACACCCGAACAGGCGCTTAACAGCAAAGCACCACCGATTAGTACGACTTTGACGAGATTCGAGATCATTTTTCAGTTCCCTGTGGGATTGAAGTGCGGTGATACGAGCTTGAGTCGTAATCCTAGGCTGCAATTTCGGGGGACATCGTGAAACTTTGCGGGGCGACAGCATTGGTTCAGCTAGGGCGTTTTCTGGGTGGGAAAAAGGGCGCGCCCTCAGGATCGCCCTTTATTGTTTAGAGCCGCGACGCCTAAACCTGCGCCTGCAATCGCCGCCCCACTACATCCATCAAATCACAGCCATCACGCAACAGAATCGCCAGCACCCGCGCGAAGTCTTGCAGCAGCAACGCGTCGCGACTGAGGCCCTCGCCGAGGGATAGGGTTTCCAGCAATTGCGTCACCGTGCGGATGCGGTACGCGGCAGTGTCGTGCAACACGTCGATGGGCGCTTCGGTGTCGATCAGCAGCGACGGGATGCTGCAGTCGATGCCAGTGATTGGCATGTATCGAGCCATGGTTTGGAGCTCCAATGGATAAACGAGCGTGACCGCTTAGGCGTTGCTGGCGGATGGAACTTCGGAGGCGCCCTCGGGCGGATCGAGATCGTCCAGGGCTCGGTTTATCAATAGCTCGCCGATGACTGCCAGTTGCTGGATTGAGAGGGCCAGGCTGCGATTTGAGCCTTCGAGTTTGCACGCAAGATCGGTGGTTAGGACGTTAAGCGACGCGAGGGTTTCACAGGCATGGCTTAGGAGGGATTCGGTGTCGATGCTGGGGAGAATGGTGAACACGTGGCTGATGGGGTCGGCATGGTTTGGGTTGCGAAGGCGTTTGCTGACAGCCCTTTCACTCGCTTCGGAGAGCTCAATGGAGTCCGGATCTAATGGCGTTTCGGGGGGATTTGGAGTGATCTTTTTCATTCGTTTTGTTCCTAGAATTAAATAAAGGAACTGCCGGCATCACTTCCACATGATGGGTGGCAGCTGTACGCAGGTGTGGAAGACCGGGGATCTAGGAACCCAGCGCACCCGAAAGTGCCCCGCGCACAGCCGCCATAATTTAACAGCAGACACGAAAAAAACGCCCGCTGAAATTTTGGTGGCGCTTGTGCGCCTAGATCTTGTGAAGGGCTTCCACACCCTTGTCGCTGATTTTGCAGCGACGAGGGAAGGTTATATGGGTGGCTGGGGGAGTGCAAGGTGGGTAATGGCGACGCAGGTTGCGGGAAATCTCCGACGTTTTCGCAGTGCCTTCAACAGACGTTTTGGGGTGAAGGCATCTTGATATGCTGCAACTATGATTCCAGCTCTCCCGATGGATTTGTCTTTTGGAAACCATCGTTAATAGCAACGGAGCCGGCGTGTAATCTATATCCGGATGATCGTTTGAATCACACGATCATGAAGAAGACCAACTATGCTCTGGAAGGTTTTTCGTCCCATTTCTTACCTACAATCCAGTAATGGCTGTAGCAATCGGCTGACTTCGCGCACTGCGCGTTATGACGTTGTCAGCAGGTTGCTTGGCCAGACGTGGTGCAGTGAGAGCACCGTCCGTTTGGACTGACTAACCTATCAGCCTCTCTAAAAATAAAACGTTCAGGCCTAGACAAGGACGGAATAAAGGGGACGGATTTATTTTCGTTGAAATCTACGTGCTGGTGCTTTGTGCCGAAAGGAATTACATGACTATTCAAGGCAATGAAAAAAGTAAAGTAAGCAAAACTGTGCGAGAGATTGAGTCGGGGAACTTCGATGATCGGAGCATTGACAATTTATTTATGAGCCTTAGGGCTCATGCAGGAAGCAATGAAATTTTCAGAGAACTAGGGGATTTTGTTGCACACAATGACAAGCGTGAAAAAGGCATAACGAACCATGCCTTAGAACAGTTTTACTTATTAGTCAGATTTCAATTTGAATATTTAACACCTCAGAAGAAAATTGAACTTGCAGGCCCATTTCCAAGCTGGATCAAAAGACTACTCTTAAACCAAATAAAAATCCTGCCTCAAAAAGACCTATCAAAGTTAAAGAAAAGCAGAAAAGAACTACGAGCACTATTCAATAAAATATACACTCTAGATGAATCTACCGACACTGTCTCATTTACTGGCGATATTTACCCCACAAAAGCTATAAAGCTCATGAACAAGCTATTCTCTTTTATGATCGTGAGACCCGCCTATACCCAAACCGAAGTGATGAAGCAGATTTTTGAAACATTAAAACTCAACAATATTGAGTTCGACAAACTCAAGCTAAACCAACAAGCTAAACAAATAGCCCTATGCATATTGATCAAACTCCACAAAACGACCTACGCGATAGAGGGCGGTGGAGAGGCCACTTGCACCATGAGCTGTACAGAGCCGTCTATTCCTTTAAACATAAGCTATGAAGATCTACAAGGAAACGCCATTGAGCACACGAACTCATTCGGAACACTACATTTGACAGGCCGCGTCGAAATAAAACTAGAGGACTTGCACTTCATATCTCAATTCAACATATTTGAAACTGATCTTTTGGCAGCCGAATGGTGTGACGAAAAATTAATTGAGGTCACCCCTTGCAAATTTAGAGAAAACGTAAAATACGCAAGCATCAACTTTGAACAACACCTAGGACGTAATGACGACTTCAAGCTATACGCCATAGCAGATTGAAATCAAACCACACTCATAGGCGAGCATAGTACACTCGCCTAACTTCTAACAATCGATAGAGTAACTTAAAAAAGAAATCTCCTCTTCATCTACCCACTCGTTGAGCTGTTCCATTCGAGCTTGAATGGGCTCCAACTCATTCGCCGCATAAATCTGCGCCGCCTCTCTGATCGAGCCAAAGCCCCCTGCATTTTGCGGAACGATCCCCATCAATTGCCGAAAACAAAGGGGACAAATTTATTTACTCATAGCTGGCTTTGCTACCACCCCCATCCCTTCTCTCATATGCCCTGAACAACCGCAGCAAGACTCGTCCGCGCCGCATAAGTCCATTCCTGATAAACTCCCGTCTTTCGCCCCACCGATTCCAGACCCCCAATGCCCCCAATCACCGCCATACCCGCCCCGCTCTCCCGCCGCTTCTCCGTCGCGCCGATGATGGATTGGACTGACAGACATTGCCGTTTTTTCCTACGCTTATTGTCGAAAAACGCCCTCCTCTACACCGAAATGGTCACCACCGGCGCGCTCCTAAACGGCGATCACGACCGTTTCCTCCGTCACAACGAAGCCGAACACCCGCTCGCCCTGCAACTCGGCGGCAGTGTTCCGCTGGACCTCGCCGCCTGCGCCCGCATGGCCCAGGAACACGGCTACGACGAGGTGAATCTAAACGTCGGCTGTCCGAGTGATCGGGTGCAGAACAATATGATCGGCGCGTGCCTGATGGGGCATCCGCAGTTGGTGGCTGATTGTGTGAAGGCGATGCGTGATGCGGTGTCGATTCCGGTGACGGTGAAGCACCGCATCGGGATTAATGGGCGGGACAGTTACGAGCAGTTGTGTGATTTCGTCGGTACGGTTCGGGATGCCGGGTGTACGAGTTTTACGGTGCATGCGCGGATTGCGATTCTGGAGGGGTTGTCGCCGAAGGAGAACCGCGACATTCCGCCCCTGCGCTATGACGTGGCGGCGCAGTTGAAGACGGATTTTCCGGACCTGGAGATTATTCTCAACGGCGGGATCAAGACGCTTGAGGCTTGTCACGAGCATTTGCAGACGTTCGACGGTGTAATGCTGGGGCGGGAGGCGTATCACAATCCTTATGTGATGGCTGAGGTGGATCAGCAGCTGTTCGGCAGCACGGCACCGGTGATCACTCGGGCCGAGGCGCTGGCGCAGTTGCGGCCTTATATCGCCGCGCACATCGATGCGGGTGGTTCGATGCACCATATCACCCGGCATGTACTGGGACTGGGCACCGGGTTCCCGGGGGCGCGCAAGTTTCGGCAGTTGTTGTCGGTGGATATTCATAAGGCCAAGGAGCCTTTGGTGTTGCTGGATCAGGCGGCGGAGTTGTTGGAGGGGCGCTAATAGTCGCCCGGGTTGAACCTGTGCGCTGATTTGGCATCGTATTTATCGATACCGCGCCCCGCCATTCAAACAGCCGTTTTCAGGTTGTTGCCGCTGGGGCCATCGATACGTACATGCGCCCTTGAGTGGCTGTCAGCGCTCGGGTAATGTCATTAGACCCACAGGACAGAGCACGCTCATGACTTCCAAGCTGGAACAACTTAAACAAATGACCACCGTGGTTGCCGATACTGGCGACTTCGAAGCGATCGCTCGCGTTAAACCGGTGGACGCTACCACCAACCCTTCCCTGCTGCTCAAAGCCGCGGCTATCCCTGCGTATGCCGAGTTGCTGAATGCTTGCGTTCACGACTGCAAAGGCGATGTGGGCCTGGCCAGCGACCGTTTTGGTGTTGCGGTCGGGCAAGAGATTCTGAAGGTTGTACCGGGCCGTATTTCCACCGAAGTGGATGCGCGCCTGTCGTTCGACACTGACGCCGTATTGAAGCGTGCGCACCGTCTGATCGAGTTGTACGACAAGGCCGGCATTGGCCGTGACCGCGTGCTGATCAAGATCGCCTCCACCTGGGAAGGCATCCGCGCGGCAGAGACGCTGGAAAAAGAAGGCATCCAGACCAACCTGACGCTGTTGTTCTCCTTTGCTCAGGCGGCGGCGTGTGCCGATGCGGGTGTGTTCCTGATTTCGCCGTTCGTGGGCCGGATTTACGACTGGTACAAGAAAACCAACGGCAACGACTACATCGGCGCGGATGATCCGGGCGTGCAGTCGGTGACGCGGATTTACAACTACTACAAGGCCAATGACTACAAGACTGTGGTGATGGGCGCGAGCTTCCGTAACCTGGGCCAGATCGAGCAGTTGGCGGGTTGTGATCGCCTGACAATCAGCCCGGACCTGCTGGAGAAGCTGGCGGCAGATACTGGCAAGCTGGAGCGCAAGCTGGCACCTGGGCATGCCGGTGAAGCACGCCTGAGCTTGAATGAAGCGCAGTTCCGTTGGTTGTCCAACGAGGATGCAATGGCGACTGAGAAACTGGCTGAGGGTATTCGTCAGTTTGCTCGGGATCAGGAGAAGCTTGAGGCGCTGTTGCAGGCCAAGCTGTGATCTAGTTCAAGGCAATGCAAAAAGGGCGAACCTTGGTGGGTTCGCCCTTTTTTGTGCGTTGAACTTGGATTTGGATGGCTGTGCGTGGAGGGATATGGCGCATGTGATGGCCCCATCGTCGGATCGCCGCCCGGACCAAGCCCGGCTCCTACAGGGGTTCTGTGGTGGGTCGCGATAGTGCTTACGACGGAGGCTAATGTGGGAGCTGGCTTGCCTGCGATGGGGCCCGTAAGGCCCACATCACTTTAAGCCGATCAGTGACGCTCGAGCGCATTCACCAGGTCATGGAACGCTTCGCGATTGTGGTCATTGAGGCCCATGAGGATTTTGTGTGCTTCGAGGACTTTGATACGCACCACTTCTTCGGACTGGTCCTGGTCTGGCAGGTCGTCCAGGCATTCCGGGCACGGCACAGGTTGGTCAACAATGTTGAACACTTGCTCGAAACCCATGGATTCCAGCAGACGGGTGATGTCTTCGTGGGTGGTGACGACGGTCGGCAGCAGGCCGACCTTCTGCCGCGACAGGATCGACAGCTTGGCCAGCAGGCCAAGGGTGGTGCTGTCGATGCTGCGGGTTTCGGTCAGGTCGATCACGATCGCATTAAAGTTCAACGCGGTGAAGATCCGATCAATAGTCGCATCCAACGCCGAACACAGGGTCAGGCGTACTTCACCGACGAATTTCAGGACGAAGGTGCCGTCCTGCTCGGCGAACTGGATTCTACCGGTACTCATTAAAGATTCCTGCTCAACACCAACAGGGCGATATCATCCGGCATCTCCCCAAGCGTGGCCAATCCAAAAACCTGCCGCAGCCCATCCAGGGTGCCGCCCGCAGCCTTGACCCGTTGGGGCAACGCCGCTTCTTTTTCTTTGAGTGTGGGTTCTGGCAAAAGGTCCAGAATGCCATCAGACATCAGCGTCAGGCTGAACGTCGGCGGCAGCTCCAGCACGTGGTCTTCGTAGGTGGCTTCATTAAAGAGGCCCACCGGCAGACCACGCCCTTCCAGATAACGAACACTGTCTGGCGTGTACAACACAGGCAACGGCAAATGACCACCGATGCTATAGGTCAACAAACCTGTCTCCTCGTCGATGACTCCACCGACCATTGTGACGTGTTTTCCCAGCTTACAACTGATCAGGCCTCGGTTGATATGACCAAGGACCTCTGAAGGCTTGAATTCCGGCAATGTGCCGCTGCGCTTGGATTCGAACAGCAAGCGCGTGGTCATGAACTTCAGCAGCACGGTAACGAAGGCTGAAGAGGCGCCATGCCCGGAAACGTCTGCCAGGTAGAACGCTACCCGACGCTCGTCGACCCGAAAGTAGTCAACAAAATCACCCGACAGGTACAGCGACGGGATGATCTGGTGCGCAAACTGGAACTCGTCGATGGTCCAGGGGCTGACCGGCAGCATGTTCATCTGCACCTGGCGACCGGCATTCTGGTCTTCCTGGAGCAGGTTCAGGCTGGCGGCGAGCTCGCGGTTGGCCTTTTCCAGCTTCTCGCGGTAGCGCTGGTTTTCCAGCAGCAGACGCGCGCGATCCAGGGCTCGGCGCACAGAATGCTCGAGCACAGCCAGATCTTCGAGAGGCTTGATCAGGTAATCCGCAGCGCCCAGGCGCAACGCCTCGACCGCGTCGTTCATCACGCCGGCACCCGAGACCACAATCACAGGGGTTTGCGGAGACCGCTCAGTGACCTGGCGGATAAGTTCGAGTCCGCCCATCTGCGGCATGCGCAGATCGCAGATGACCAAGTCGGGCTTATCTTTCTCGAATACCTGAAGACCCTGCTGGCCGTTGCTGGCCTGCAGGACACTGAAACCACTGTCTTCCAAATAGGCCGCGAGACTCGCGCGCACTACTTCGTCATCATCGATTATCAGCAGCGTGGCACTGGTTTTTGGCATGTGGGCAAACGGCGCCAGAATTAGGTTGGCGTAGCAGGCAGGGCTTTGGCCCGGCTCACACTACTGGATTCGCTTTCTAGCCTCTCTGCTGCACCGTTTTCGAGCACTTGCCCTACTCACACGTACACCAGAGGTGCCCTTCTAAGGCGCAGACGGTACTCCCATCCGCGGGGCGTTTCAAGCTCACGCCGATGGTCGCTTGGCGTCTTTATTTGTCAAATCACCGAGAGTTATAAGAACAGACAAATTCGTAACCCAATGGAAGGATCGAGACCATGAGTCAAACCGGTCGGGACTACAGCGAAAAGCGCTATTTCATCCGCATGCGAGTCGATGCCGAGGTGTCGTTGATTCAGGAAGGCGATGAGGCTTCAGCCGTCTGCATCGACCTTTCCAGCAGTGGCATGCAGGTTGAAGCGAAGCGTGAATTCAACGTCGGCAACCGGCTCATCGTGCGCATCGACTCCGATCACGCCGCATTAAAAGGCCTTGAGGCAGACACCGAGGTGGTGTGGGTGAAGTCAGTGGACGGTGATGCTCAGAAACTCGGGCTTACAATCTTGAAGATAAAATAAGCCGGATCCAAACGAAAGAAGGCGGCCCAATGGCCGCCTTTTTCGTATTACCGATCGAGATTAAAAATCGTCTTCGACCTGGCCGTCTTTGACTTTGAATTCGCGGTTCTGCAAGTACGCATTACGAATGAAGGTGTACTTGTCACCGGTGATCAGTTTCTCGCTCGACAGCAAGCTGGCGCGCGTGTCGACGACGTTCAGGCCGAAGACCGAGTTACGCACCGGCACATCGTTGATGTACGGGTACGGGCCGGTGTAGCTGTCGACGACCTTGGAAGGCGCATCACGCACGGTGCTTGGGCCCAGCAATGGCAGCACCACGTAAGGACCGCTACCGACACCCCAATAGCCGAGGGTTTGGCCGAAGTCTTCGTCGTTGCGTTGCAGGCCCATCTTGGTACCCACATCGAAAAAGCCCAGCAGGCCGAACGTGGTGTTGAAGATGATGCGTGCCGTATCAGTACCTGCGGCGGTCGGTTTGACCTGCAAAATGTTGTTCACCAGGTTGGTGACATCACCGACGTTGCGGAACATGTTGTGGATGCCGTCTTCCAGAAACTGCGGCGTTATGAACTCATAACCCTGAGCAACAGGCTTGAGTGCATAAGTGTCGATCACATCGTTGAACTTGAAGATCGGACGGTTAACGCTTTCCCAAGGGTCGTCTTCCGAAGCAGCCTGAGCCACAAACGGAACCAGCAACACGCTGGCACACACACAAAGCTGAGCGAGATGATTGCTCCAGCGCATAGAAAAACTCCTTGGATTATTACTGGCGCGGGCACTCGGCCCGGGCGTTAAGCTAGTTAGTATAAGTCGGAAAAGCTGGTTTATGCAGCATCGTGCACATTCGCCTACAGATGAATCGCCCTGATTGAGAGCGCTTCACACCAATGTCACTCAACTGTCACTGACGCCGCATAGCCTTGTCACTATTTCAGGGACGTTGATATGCCAAACGCTGAAACCTTGCCCATTGCAGCACCCAGCTTGACCGCCGTCTTGTTCGGCCTCAGCGGTTGCCTGGTGGATTTCGGCGCCCGGACGCGCCAACACGGGGTTTATTCTGCGGAGCACGCCGAGGCCACTCCCGGTGCGCTGGACAGCCTGCGCAGTTTGCAGCGCAAGCAAATTCCCTGCGCCTGGCTCGATGAACTACCCCCTGCCCTCAGTCATTCTCTGGCCGTGACCCTGCCTTCCTGGATCAGCTCTTCGCAACACCCTGCAACAATCAACCCATGGCCCGCACCGAATGCTTGCTGGCAAGCCCTGATGGCGTTGAATGTCGAACGTCTGGATGGCTGTGTGCTGGTCAGCGGCGAACCGCGATTGCTGCAATCGGGTTTGAATGCCGGGCTATGGACGATTGGCCTCGCGTCCTGCGGCTCGCTCTGCGGCCTCGCGCCCAGCGAATGGCATGCGTTAAGTCAAAAGGAACGCGAGCATTTACGCGGCAAGGCGACGATGCAGTTATTCAACTTGGGCGTGCATTCGGTGATCGATCATCTGGGCGAACTCGACACCTGCCTGGCCGATATCAGCCTGCGCCGGCTCAAAGGCGAAAAGCCCTGACCGAGATCATGCAGGTTGCGCGCAAGTGGATTAATCTAAAGGTCAGCCATAGACCTTTGGCACGAGGCTGCGGTCTATGCCAGTGCCTATCGATAAAAGGAAGAACGCCATGCCTGCCCGCGAACTGCAAGAACAGCTCAATACTCTGCGCGAGCAATTGGAACAGAATCCACCGCTGACCGAAGCCGAGCGCGAAGACCTGCACGCGCTGATGCAACAGATCGAACTGGAACTGGAGCTCGAAACCAAAACCCAGGACTCCAGCCTCGCCGACAATGTGAACCTGGCCGTTGAACGCTTCGAAATCGAACACCCGACCCTTGCCGGCACCTTGCGCAACATAGTGCAAGCCCTGGGCAACATGGGGATCTGAACCCGCTAGATACGAAAAAGCCCCGCTATCGCTAGCGGGGCTTTTTCATATCCGGGATTTGTATGCAATCCCCCTGTGGGAGCGAGCCTGCTCGCGATAGCTGAGTGTCAGACGACATCAATGTTGAATGATTCACCGCATTCGCGAGCAAGCCCGCCCCCACACTTGATCTTCACTGACGGACCAGACGGTGGTTCGACAGTTGAACAGTCTCGGTGCTGCGATACGGGTTGATATCCAACCCGCCACGGCGCACATACCGCGCATACACCGTCAACTTCTCCGGCTTCAACAACCGCTGTAAGTCGAGAAAAATCCGCTCCACGCACTGTTCATGAAAGTCCGAGTGCTGACGGAAGCTCACGATGTATTCCAGCAAACTCGAGTGATCCAATGCCGCGCCGCGGTATTCCACCGCCACGCTGCCCCAGTCCGGCTGACTGGTGACCGGGCAGTTGGATTTGAGCAAATGACTGTGCACGCTCTCTTCGACAATGAGCGACTCATCGCAACGCAGCAGTTCCGGACGCGGATGCTCGTAGTTGCTGACGCTGATATCCAGATCATCGATGCATACGCCCGGCAGCGCCACGACGCCTTCGGCTTCAACGTCTTTGAGACTGCGAATGCGCACGCCAACCGGTTTGCCGGCGGCGGCCGACAGGTCTTTCGCCAGCGTAGCCTCAAGGCTCGCTGTGTCGGCAAACGGCGTCTGATTCAGCGAGTTCAGGTACAGCTTGAACGACTTCGATTCGATGATGTTCGGCGAATCCGCCGGGATGCTGAACTCGCCAATCGCCACCACGGGCTTGCCGGACGGCAACAGCCACGACAGCTCGAAGCAGTTCCAGAAATCCACGCCCTTGTATGGCAGGGTTTCAGCCGTCAGGCCCAGCTCGGCCCATTTCGCTGTGCGCGGAATCGGGAACAGCAAGGACGGCGTGTAAGTGGCGATGTATTCGCTGGATTTGCCCAGCGGCGAGTGTTCGGCTGCGGGATGCATGGCGGAAACCTGACTGAAGAATCAGCGGATTCTACCAGCCTTTGCGCCCGCCATTGAGTGCTTACTGACTGACAGTCAACTTGCCGACCATACCAGCCTGATAATGGCCGGGGATGTTGCAGGCAAATTCCAGGCTAGTGGCCTTGGTAAAGGTCCAGGTCAGTTCCGCCGTTTTGCCCGGCTCGACGAGGACGCTGTTCGGGTCGTCGTGTTTCATCGATCCATGATCCATACCAGCCATCGAACCGTGGTCCATTTCCTTCATGCCTGTAGGCGTCAGCATGCCGCTCTGCTGCATCTGCAACATTTCCTGCTGGTGTTTGGCATGCATCGCCGCATCACCCAGGTTGAATTCGTGCAACAACTGGCCTTTATTCACCAGCACAAAGCGAACCGTCTCACCGGCCTTGATCTCGATGGCCTTGGGAGTAAACGACATATCGCCCATCACCACTTCAATACTGCGAGTCGCCTTGGCCGCCATAGCGGGCTGGCCGAATTCGTAGGTATGCGCCGGGGCAGCCCACACCGGCGAACTCAACGCCAACAAACACGCCACCCGCAGCAAAGATTTGCGCAAAAACATCGTCGTACTCCAACAAGATAAGGTTCAGCCTGTGGAAAACTCTAAACTGCTGCCACTGCCCGCAACCTGACAGCCAGATTACAACTTTGTCAGGTTGATCTGTATCCACGCTGCCCACGGTATAAAGCGTACGTTCAATTTACCCAGAGTCGCCCATGAAACTGCTGATCGTCGAAGACCAACCGAAAACCGGCCACTACCTGCGTCAGGGCCTGAGCGAGGCCGGTTTCAACGCCGAACTGGTGGCCGACGGCCGCACCGGGCAACAACTGGCACTGAGCGGTGACTACGCGTTGTTGATTCTCGACGTGATGTTGCCCGGCCGCGATGGCTGGCAGATTCTGCAAGCAGTGCGCAGTGCGGGCCTCGACACGCCGGTGCTTTTTCTGACAGCCCGTGACGCGGTGGAAGACAGAGTCCACGGTCTTGAACTCGGTGCCGACGATTATCTGGTCAAACCATTCGCCTTCTCCGAACTGCTGGCCCGGGTTCGCAGCCTGTTGCGTCGTGGCAGCGCCTCGCCACAGGAAACCAGTTTGCAACTGGCCGATTTGCGCCTGGACTTGATCCGCCGCCGCGTTGAGCGCAACGGCCAGCGCATCGACCTGACGGCCAAGGAATTCGCCCTGCTGGAAATGCTCCTGCGTCGCCAGGGCGAAGTCCTGCCCAAATCGCTGATCGCCTCTCAGGTCTGGGACATGAATTTCGACAGCGACACCAATGTGATCGAGGTCGCCATCCGTCGTTTGCGCCTGAAAATCGACGATGAATTCCCCAACAAACTGATCCACACCGTGCGCGGCATGGGTTACGTCCTTGAAGAGCGTTCAGCCTGATGCGGCATCTTTCGTTAAGCAGCCGTCTGGCGTTGCTGTTTGCGGCCTGCACGGCGGTGGTTTCGCTGTTCGCCGGGGTGTTGTTCAGCCGCGCCAGTGAAGCGCACTTCGTCGAACTCGATCAGCAGTTGCTGGACGGCAAGTTGATTGGTTTACGCCGGGCACTTCACGATATTCAATCCAGCGACAACCAAATCAGACTCGCGGATGAATTGAGCCGGCAGGCCGATTTGTCGCTGCGAATTACCGGCAGTGATGGCCAGCGCTGGTATGACAGTTCGGCGCAGCTGCCGGACAAGCTCCCGCAAAAACCGGGTTTATCGACCCTGAACGACGACGGCACTGACTACCGAGTGTTGAATGCGCCGTTGTTCGTCGACAAACCTGACTCCCCACAACTGACCTTGTTACTGGACATCACCCATCACCAGCACTTTCTGCAACGCATGCAGCATCTGATCTGGCTGACCGTTGGGTTGTCAGCGTTGGCCACTGCCCTGCTCGGGGCTTGGGCGGCGCGCAGTGGATTGCGCCCGTTGCGACGCATGAGTGCGGTCGCCCGCGGTGTTTCGGCGCAATCACTGAATGCGCGTCTGCCCGAAGAGAACATGCCGCCCGAACTCGCGGAATTGGCCCACAGCTTCAACGCCATGCTCGGACGCCTCGACGACTCTTTTCAACGGCTCTCGGCGTTCTCCGCTGACATCGCCCATGAACTGCGCACGCCGCTGTCCAATCTGCTGACCCACACGCAGGTCACCCTCACCCGCCCCCGACCCATCGAGGATTACCGCGAGGCGCTGCACAGTAACCTCGAAGAGCTGCAATGGATGGCGCAACTGGTCAACGACATGTTGTACCTGGCCAAGGCGGATCACGGGTTGCTGACGCCCAAGCGTGAACCGCTGGAGCTCGCGGCAGAAGCGGATGTGTTGCTGGAGTTTTTTGCGCCGCTGGCTGAAGACGCCAAGGTGGCGCTGAGTCGTGAAGGTAGTGCACGGATGGAGGGTGACCGCAGCATGTTGCGGCGGGCGCTTTCCAATTTGCTGGACAACGCGTTGCGGTTTACGCCGGCCGAGGGCGAGGTTCGGGTGCGGATTGTTGATCAGGTTAAAGGGTTGAGTCTGACGGTTGAGAACAGCGGCGACGGCATTGACGGGGCGTTGCTGCCGCGATTGTTTGACCGGTTTTATCGAGCCGATCCGGCGCGCCAGGAGGGCAGCAGTGAACATGCGGGGTTGGGACTGGCGATTACTCAGTCGATCATTCGTGCCCATGGTGGGCAGATTCGTTGCGAATCGGAGAATGGGTGGACGCGGTTTGTGATTGAGTTACCCAAAGGAGATTGAGGCCAGCAGTACCGACCTCATCGCGGGCAAGTCGAATCGTCGCACCGCCGCTCCCACAGGGTTTGGAGTCGTTCACAAATGTGTGATTCAACTCGACCAACTGTGGGAGCCGGGCTTGCCCGCGATGAGGGTGTAACGGCTTACGAATACCGCAACGCGTAAGCCGGCTCGATCTTCGCCGCACGCCACGCCGGATACACGGTGGCAAGGAAGCTCAAGATGAACCCTGCCGAGCAAATCAACAGCACATCCGCGCCCTGCAATTCCGAAGGCAGGTTACTGACGAAATACACATCCGAACTGAAGATGTGCTGCCCACTCACCCGCTCGATCCAGCCCACCAGTTCACTGACATTCAACGCCGCAATGACCCCAAGCACGCCGCCGATCAAGGTCCCGACAACTCCGATTACCGTCCCCTGGACCATGAAGATCGCCATGATCTGCCCCGGAGTGGCGCCGATGGTGCGCAGGATCGCGATGTCCGCGCCCTTGTCGTTCACCACCATGATCAAGGTCGCGATGATGTTGAACGCCGCCACCGCGACAATCATCAGCAACAGCAGGCCAATCATGGTCTTTTCCATTTTCATCGCGCTGAACAGGCTGCCCTGGGTGTGGGTCCAGTCGTCAGCCTTGTATGCGGCACCCAAACTGCTGGCGATGTCGCTCGATACTTGAGGCGCGGCGTACAAATCCTTAACCGCCAGACGCACGCTCTGCACCTGATTCGGTTCCCAATGCTGCATCTGCGCGGCATCGGCGACGTGGATCAAAGCCATCGAACCGTCCAGCTCAGCACCGACCTTGAACACACCGACCACGTTCAGGCGCTGCATGCGCGGGGTAATCCCGCCCGGTGCGGTGCTGACTTCCGGCACGATCAGGGTGAGCTTGTCGCCGACGTTCAAACGGAAACGACGCGCCGTGATCTCGCCGATCACCACACCGAATTCACCCGGCTTCAAGGCATCAAGACGCCCCTGAACAATGTGCTGGGCAACGATCGACACCTTGCCTTCCTGCGCAGGATCGACGCCACTGACCTGGATCGGCTGCATCGTGCCCTTGTAGGACAGCATGCCTTCCATCTCGGTGAACGGCACGGCCGCCGTCACTTGCGGATTTTTCATCGCGGCCGCGGCGACAGGCTGCCAATCGTCGATCGGGTTCACGCCGACGATGGTGGCGTGCGGCACCATGCCGAGGATGCGCGAGCTCATTTCGCGCTGAAAACCGTTCATGACCGACAACACCACAATCATCGCCAGCACGCCGAGGGCGAGGCCGATCATCGAAGTCATCGAGATGAAGGAAACAAAGCGATTGCGGCGCTTGGCGCGGGTATAGCGCGCGCCGATGAAGATCGATAACGGTCTGAACATTCGCTGGGGCACCGTATAAAAATAAAAGACCCGGCGTACCGTCTGGTACGTCGGGTTTTGCTCAATCAGATGGGTGTCAGGCAACCTTCCTGCAAATGCAGGACGCGGTCCATCTGGCGGGCCAGGTTCATGTCGTGGGTCACCACCAGGAACGCGGTGCGCATCGACGTGCTGAGTTCCAGCATCAAATCCTGAATGCCTTGGGCGGTGTGGGAGTCGAGGTTGCCGGTCGGCTCATCAAGCATCACCAGCCCTGGATTGTTCACCAGAGCACGAGCGATAGCCACACGCTGGCGTTCACCACCGGACAATTCGGCCGGTTTGTGTTCCAGACGATGCCCCAGCCCTACCCGCTCCAGCAACGCCGTCGCACGCTGACGCGCTTCCGGGATCGACGTCTTGCCAATCAGCAGCGGCATGCAGACGTTTTCCAGCGCGGTGAATTCCGGCAGCAAGTGGTGGAACTGGTACACGAACCCGAGGGCGCGGTTACGCAGCAGGCCGCGATTCTTCTCGCTCAGCGCCGAGAGTTCTTCACCGTCGAGCCAGACACTGCCCTTGGTCGGCGTATCAAGCCCGCCCAGCATATTGAGCAAGGTGCTTTTGCCGGAACCCGACTTGCCGACAATCGCCACGCGCTCACCCGGATGCAGTTCCAGTTGCAGACCGGCCAGAACCTCTACCGACTCCGGGCCTTCCTCGTAGGATTTGCCCAGGTTGCGGCAGCTCAAGATTGCTTTATCACTCATGCCCGACTCACTCATAACGTAGCGCCTCCGCCGGCTGGGTGCGCGCGGCACGCCAGGCTGGATACAGGGTGGCGAGGAAACTCAGGACCAACGCGGCGCCGCAGACCATCAAGACGTCCTGGCTCTGCACTTGCGACGGCAGGTAATCGATGAAGTACACGTCGGCGTTGAGGAATTTATGGCCGATCAGGCCTTCGAGGGCCGAGATCGCTGCGCTGACGTTCAACGCGGCGAAGATCCCGACCACGGCACCAATCAGCGTCCCGACCACCCCGATGACGGTGCCCTGCACCATGAAGATCGCCATGATCGTGCGCGGCGTGGCGCCCAATGTGCGCAATATCGCGATGTCGCCCTTCTTGTCGTTCACCACCATCACCAGTGTGGAAATGATGTTGAAGGCGGCAACGGCGACGATCAGCAGCAACAGCAGACCGATCATGGCTTTTTCCATGCGGATCGCCTGATACAGATTGCCATGGGTACGCGTCCAGTCGCGGGCATAGAAATGGTCTTCACCGAGCTGCTGGGCGATGCTCCACGCGGTGCGCGGCGCCTGGAACAGGTCGTCGAACTTCAGGCGAATGCCCTGTACCTGATCCGGCTTCCAGCGGTGCAGCCTGGCCAGATCCTGCAAGTTGGTGATACCCAGATAACCGTCCAGCTCCCCAGCGCCGACATGGAAGATGCCGACCACGGTAAAGCGTTTCATGCGCGGGAACATGCCGGCCGGGGTCACGGTGACTTCAGGCGCAACAAACGTCAGCTTGTCGCCGATAGCGGCGCCGAGCTTGGCCGCAGCCTTGTCGCCGATGACGATGCCGAATTCACCCGGGACCAGATCGTCGAGTTTGCCCTGCTGCATGAAGTTATCAATGATCGAGACGTTACGCTCCAGCGCAGGATCGATGGCATTGAGCAGGACTTTGGAGACTTTGCCGTTGTTGGTCAGCAAACCCTGCATCTGAGTGAACGGCGCGACGGCCGTCACTTGCGAGTTCTTCTTGACCTTCGCGGCCAGGCTTTGCCAGTCACTGATCGGCTCACCGGACTCGATGGTCGCGTGGGGCACCATGCCCAGCACGCGGGTGCGCATCTCATGATCGAAACCGTTCATGACCGACAGCACGACAATCATCACCACCACGCCAAGGGCGAGTCCGATCATTGAAGTCAGGGAAATGAACGACACAAAATGATTGCGACGCTTTGCACGGGTATAACGCGTGCCAATAAATACGAAGAGAGGTCTGAACATGTCGGGGCTTGTTCGGAGGGAAAAGGAACGTCCTTGTGGCGGGGGTCGATAACCAGCTTTACACTCAGACCACCGCCGCTACCATGGGTTCGCCATGTCGACATTAGATGAAGAAGATCGCCGCGAATACTACCGTATCGAGGACACGATCGCACTGGAAATTCGGACCCTGTCAGCTCCCGAGGCCGCTGGCCAGGAAGTGTTGCAGGATGCTTCTCCATTGTTCAATTTGCTTAGCGAGCTGCACCTGAGCGAATTCGAGTCGCAACACCTGTTACGCCAGATCAGTGAGCGCGACCGCAACCTTGCGGCGTTCCTGAAATCCCAGAACAAACGCATCGATTTACTGAGCCAGGTGATCGCAATCACTGTGCTTGGGCAGATCGGCGAGCCTCAGCCGGTGGTTATTTCCGAAGGCGGCATTGAGTTCCTTCATCCGACGCCTATCGCCGTGGGCACGCACCTGTCGGTCAAGCTGGTGCTGATGCCGCAAGCCCTCGGCCTGTTGCTGCGAGCCCGTGTCACCCATTGCGACCGCAAGGCTGGCAGCTTTGATGTCGGCACCGAGTTCGAACGCCCGACCGATGCTCAGCGACAGTTGCTGGCCCGTTACATTTTGCAGAAGCAGGCCCAGGAACGACGACTGGCCCGTGAAAACGAATCAAGCATTTAATTTAAGGAAGAACCGTGACCCTCATCTACGGCCATCGCGGCGCCAAGGGCGAAGCACCGGAAAACACCCTGACCAGCTTTCAGCAATGCCTCAAGCACGGCATTCGCCGTTGCGAGCTGGACCTGCACCTGTCCATGGACAACGAGTTGATGGTCATCCACGACACGACACTCAAGCGCACCACCGACCGGCGCGGCAAGGTCGTCGAGCATACGGCGGCGGAACTGGTGACTTATGACGCGCGCAACGGCGGCCCAGGCTGGATCAAACCCTGCCCGATCCCGACGCTGGAAGAATTGTTCGAGAAGTGCGACTTCGATCACTGGCAACTGGAAGTCAAAAGCGCCTCACGCACCCGTGCTGCCACGACTGTGCTGGCGATTCGTGAAATGGCTCAGAGTTTCGGCCTGCTCGACAAGGTCACTATTACCTCAAGTTCACGCGAAGTGCTCAAAGCCGCGCTGGACCTGGTGCCGGACGTGTCTCGCGGATTGGTGGCCGAGTACGCCTGGCTCGACCCGCTGAAGGTCGCGCAAAGCTATGGCTGTGAAATTTTGGCGTTGAACTGGACCCTGTGTACGCCGGAACGCCTGCAGAAGGCGCAGCGTCAGGGGCTGCATGTGTCGGTGTGGACAGTCAACGAGCCCGCGCTAATGCGCAGACTCGCCGACTTCGGCGTTGACAGCCTGATTACAGACTTTCCCGGTTTGGCCAGCGCCACGCTCGAGAGTTGCTGAAATCGGTCTCCCCGGCCGGCTCAGGCCACCGGCCGGAGCCGCTCAAAAAAGCCGGTTGAGGCCATCGTACGCTGCTACCCGATAGGCTTCGGCCATGGTCGGGTAGTTGAACGTCGTGTTGACGAAATACTTCAGCGTGTTCAGTTCGCCCGGCTGGTTCATGATCGCCTGACCGATGTGCACGATCTCCGACGCCTGATAACCGAAGCAGTGTACGCCCAGCACTTCCAGGGTTTCGCGGTGGAACAGGATCTTCAGCATGCCTTGCGGCTCGCCGGCAATTTGCGCGCGCGCCATGCCCTTGAAGAACGCCTTGCCCACTTCGTACGGCACCTTGGCCTGAGTCAGTTCCTGCTCGTTCTTGCCGATCGAGCTGATCTCCGGAATGGTGTAGATGCCGGTCGGAACGTCATTCACAAAACGCCAGCTACCGTTTTCGATGATACTGCCAGCGGCCGAACGACCCTGGTCATGTGCGGCACTCGCCAGGCTCGGCCAGCCAATCACGTCACCGGCGCCGTAAATGTTCGGTACGCAGGTGCGATAGGCTTCGTCCACTTCGATCTGACCACGGCTGTTGACCTTCACGCCGATGTTTTCCAGACCCAACTGATCGGTGTTGCCGGTACGACCGTTGCACCAGAGCAAGGCGTCGGCCTTGATCTTCTTGCCGGACTTGAGGTGCAGGATTACACCGTTGTCTACGCCTTCGACACGGTCGTAGTCTTCGTTGTGGCGGACCGTGATGTTGTTGTTGCTGAAGTGGTAGCTCAACGCCTGGGAAATTTCCGAGTCGAGGAAGCTCAGCAACTGACCGCGGTTATCCACCAGCTCAACCAGAACACCCAGACCACTGAAGATCGAGGCGTACTCGCAACCGATCACGCCAGCGCCGTAGACGATGAGTTTGCGCGGGGTGTGGCCGAGGCTGAGAATGGTGTCGCTATCGTAGATACGCGGGTGGTGGAAATCGATGTCCGCCGGGCGATAAGGACGCGAGCCGGTGGCGATGATGATGTGCTTGGCGACAAGCTTTTCAACCACACCGTTGGCGCAGACCACTTCGATGGTTTGCTCGTCGGCGAAGCTGCCGGTGCCGAAGAACACGTCGACACGGTTACGGGCGTAGTAGCCGGTGCGCGAAGCAACTTGTTTGGAAATGACTTTCTCGGCGCTTTTCAGTACGTCCGGGAACGAGAACCAGCGCGGCTCACCAATGGCCCGGAACATCGGGTTGGTGTTGAACTGCATGATCTGCCGGACCGAGTGACGCAGTGCCTTGGACGGGATGGTACCCAAGTGGGTGCAGTTGCCGCCGACCTGGCGACGGCTATCGACCATCGCCACCTTGCGCCCTGCTTTGGCGGCGTTCATTGCCGCGCCTTCTCCCGCCGGGCCGGAACCCAGCACCACCACGTCGTAGTTGTAGACAGCCATGCGTACTCCTCAGAACAGGCCGCGGCGCCATCGGCACCCTGCGGCTAAATCACGCCGATCTGTGGCGTGAAGGAACAATTTGGGGCCAGTGCAGAACCCGGACACAGTCTATAGAAGCGTCAACGCCGCGCACATTAACCCTTGGTCGCGTCGTAGGCTAGTTTTGCCTGCACTACAACGCCAGTCTTTAACGCTTGAATCGCTGTCATCACTCGGTTTTACCGCCACTTTGGCGTTCAAAAGCCTGATTGGTTCGTGTGACGAAACCTGTATCGGCACGAATCACAAAGAATGCACCGATGTCATGCGCCTGGGCATAGTCCCAACCCCGTTCAGGGCCGAGAATCAGCAACAGCGTCGATAGTCCATCGGCCATCAGCGCTGAAGGATGAATCACCGTGACTGACGCCAGGGTGTGTAGGACCGGCGCACCGGTGCGGGCATCGAAGGTGTGGGAATAACGCCTTCCGTCCTGCTGAAAATAATTGCGATAGTCGCCGGAGGTGGACACGCCATAGCCGTCGACCGCGATAACTTTTTGCGCAACTTGCTGATCATCCCGGGGTTCTTCGAGGGCAATACGCCAAGGTGAACCGTCAATTTTTTTGCCTGCGGCCTTGAGCTCTCCCGTGGCTTCGGCGAGGTAATTGTGAATGCCCATGGCATCGAGTTTTGCAGCAATGGTGTCGACGGCATAACCGGCGGCGATGCTATTGAAGTCGACTTCGACGGCGGCATCCTTGCACAACTGATCGTGGTCGATGCGCAGATGCTGGTAACCGACTCGCTGTCGCACTTCGGCCAGTGCCTGAGCGGCCGGGACTTTTTCCTCACGCGCCTGCGGGCCGAACCCCCACAGGTTGAGCAGAGGTTCTACCGTCAGGTCGTAGGAGCCTTCGCTTTGTTCTGAAAGCTGTTCACCAACGCGGATTAATCCGAGGACTGGTTCGGGCATTTTCTGACAGCGATTGGCGGGGAGATCATTGAAGCGCTCGATTTCCGAGTCGCTGCGATAGGTCGACATTTGTTGATCAACATCGGCGAGGATTTTTTCGACCTCGGCCCGGACTTTTTTTGGGGCGGGCAGCCCCGCGCGGCGCACATATTTGATCGAATAAGTGCTGCCCATGGTGGGGCCGCCGAAGCTTTCCATGGAGTCGCTGTTGCCGCAGCCGGCCAAGGCTCCGAACAGCACAAAGAAAACACCCTGCCACCTTTCCAACAATTCCTACGCTCCCCAAGCCAATTCCTGACACAACGCCAGGCCAGCCATTATGCGATAGAAATCCGGGAAGAGCCGGGTGTGACAGCCAGCTTCAATGCTATGTTTTCTGACGCCTTCGCGAGCAGGCTCGCTCCCACAGGTTTTGATAGAGTTCACACAAACCATTGTGGGAGCGAGCCTGCTCGCGATGAGGCCGGCTGGAGCAACCCGAAATCATGCACAAAAAAAAACGCCCCGACCAAAGTCGGGGCGTTTTCATGTGTAGCTAACGCTTAGCGCGGGAATGCTGGCGGGTTTACACCGGCCATGTCTTCCATCACGCGTACCACCTGGCAGCTGTAACCGAATTCGTTGTCGTACCAAACGTACAGAACAACGCGGTTGTCTTGGCTGATGGTCGCTTCAGCGTCCACAACGCCTGCGTGGCGCGAGCCAACGAAGTCGGTGGAAACCACTTCCTGCGAGTTGACGTAGTCGATTTGCTTATGCAGATCGGAGTGCAGCGCCATGTAGCGCAGGTACTCGTTCATCTCTTCGCGGGTGGCAGCTTTCTCAAGGTTCAGGTTGAGAATGGCCATCGACACGTTTGGCGTCGGAACGCGGATCGCGTTACCGGTCAACTTGCCAGCCAGCTCAGGCAGTGCCTTGGCAGCAGCAGTGGCAGCACCAGTCTCGGTGATCACCATGTTCAGCGCGGCGCTACGGCCACGGCGATCGCCTTTGTGGAAGTTGTCGATCAGGTTCTGGTCGTTGGTGTACGAGTGAACGGTTTCAACGTGACCATTAATGATGCCGAACTTGTCGTTCACAGCTTTCAGCACCGGCACGATGGCGTTGGTGGTGCAGGAAGCGGCGGAAACGATCTTGTCGTCAGCGGTGATTTCACCGTGGTTGATGCCGTGAACGATGTTCTTCAGCTTGCCTTTACCCGGCGCGGTCAGAACAACACGGTCGATACCCGGGCAAGCCAGGTGTTGGCCCAGGCCATCGGCGTCACGCCATACACCGGTGTTGTCCACCAGCAGCGCGTCTTTGATGCCGTACTGGGTGTAATCCACCTCAGTCGGGTTTTTCGCGTAGATAACCTGGATCAGGTTGCCGTTGGCGGTGATGGTGCTGTTGGCTTCATCAATGGTGATGGTGCCATCGAACGGACCATGAACCGAGTCACGACGCAGCAGGCTTGCACGCTTGACCAGATCGTTCTCGGCGCCCTTGCGGACAACGATGGCGCGCAGACGCAGGCCGTCGCCACCACCGGTTTTCTCGATCAGGATGCGCGCCAGCAGACGGCCGATACGACCGAAGCCGTACAGGACAACGTCGGTGCCTTTACGAGCGGCAATGTTCTGCTGACCAACCACGTCAGCCAGTTCTTCACGGACGAACTGCTCGGCAGTACGACCTTTGCCTTCGGCCTTGAACTTGACCGCAAGCTTGCCCAGGTCTACCGAAGCGGCGCCGAGCTTGAGCTCGCTCATCGCCTTGAGCAGCGGGAATGTTTCGTGGACGGACAATTCGCTGTCATCGGACTGACGATGACGAGCAAAGCGGTGAGCTTTGAGAATCGCAATGACTGAACGGTTGATCAGGCTGCGGCCATAGATCGAGCTCACCACGTTGTTATTGCGGTAGAGCTGACCGATAAGCGGAATCATCGCTTCTGCGAGTGCTTCACGGTCGATCCATTCACCAAGACACTGGTCGGGCTTCTGAGTCACGGGAACCTTCCACATGTAGGGGCAGAAAAAAGGGGCTACATTATGCCGCCGACTCCCTCCCGTAGCAATGCGCGCTTGTCGTGCGATCCGTAACAATTTCCTGTTCAAAAAAATTACGCCCCGCTAAAGCCCAATAAAACCGGGCCTTGCAGCACAGTCAATTTTTTGGAGACAACGCTACCTTATCCGTAACCCTCCGTAACACCGGGTGGTTTTGCCACTACATATTCAGCAATTTTCAGTAAAAAACCGGCAGATTTTGTCTTTACCACTACATTTCGCCAAACCTGCGTAATAGACACAGTCTGCAACTGACAGGCGGCACCCGGGACCGCTACAATTACCGACTTTGTCGCAACGCTTGGAGCTCAACCTTCCGTGCCCGTTCTGCGTCTACCGCTTCTCCCTGCCGCGGCAGGTAAACAGCACTGGGGCAACCTGCCCGGTGCCGCCCTCAGCCTGGCCATCGCCGAGGCTGCCAGCGCTGCCAAGCGCTTTACCCTGCTGCTGACCGCCGACAGCCAAAGTGCCGAACGGCTTGAGCAGGAGCTGAGTTTCTTCGCCCCGGATTTGCCCGTGTTGCACTTCCCGGACTGGGAAACCCTGCCCTACGATCTGTTTTCGCCGCACCAGGACATTATTTCCCAGCGCATCGCCGCCCTTTACAGGCTGCCGGAGCTGAGCCATGGCGTTCTGGTGGTGCCGATCACCACCGCCCTGCATCGCCTGGCGCCGACCAAGTTCCTGCTGGGCAGCAGCCTGGTGCTGGATGTTGGCCAGAAGCTCGACGTCGAACAAATGCGCACCCGGCTCGAAGCCAGCGGCTATCGCTACGTCGACACGGTGTACGAGCATGGCGAGTTCACTGTGCGCGGTTCGCTGATCGATCTGTTCCCGATGGGCAGCAAACTGCCCTTCCGCATCGACCTGTTCGATGACGAAATCGAGACGCTGCGTACATTCGATCCGGAAAACCAGCGCTCCATCGACAAGGTCGACACCGTCCGCCTATTGCCTGCGCGTGAGTTTCCGCTGCAAAAAGATGCGGTCACCCGCTTCAAGGCACGCTTCCGTGAGCGCTTTGATGTCGACTTCCGCCGCTGCCCGATCTTTCAGGATTTGAGCAGCGGGATTACACCGGCCGGTATCGAGTACTACCTGCCGCTGTTCTTCGATGAAACCTCGACACTGTTCGATTACCTGCCGCAGGACACGCAAGTGTTTTCCCTGCCGGGCATCGAGCAAGCGGCGGAAAATTTCTGGAATGACGTGCGCAACCGTTATGAAGAACGCCGCGTCGACCCGTCCCGTCCTTTATTGCCGCCTGCCGAGTTGTTCCTGCCGGTGGAAGATTGCTTTGCCCGCCTGAAAAGCTGGCCGCGCGTGGTTGCCAGCCAACAGGACGTGGAAACCGGTGTCGGCCGCGAACGTTTCCCTGCGCGGGAATTGCCGAACCTGGCCATCGAAGCCAAGGCCACTCAGCCACTGGCAGCGCTGGCGGGTTTCCTCGACGAATTCCCCGGACGCGTGCTGTTCACCGCCGAGTCAGCGGGTCGTCGCGAAGTGCTGCTGGAATTGCTCGAACGCTTGAAGCTGCGACCGAAAACCGTCGACAGCTGGCCAGACTTCGTCGCGAGCAAGGAGCGTCTGGCGATCACCATCGCCCCGCTCGATGAAGGCCTGGTACTCGATAATCCGGCCTTGGCGCTGGTGGCCGAAAGCCCGTTGTTTGGTCAACGCGTGATGCAGCGTCGTCGCCGCGAAAAACGTGCCGACGCCAACAACGATGCAGTCATCAAGAACCTCACCGAATTGCGCGAAGGCGCGCCGGTGGTGCACATCGATCACGGCGTCGGTCGCTACCTCGGGTTAGCGACACTGGAAATCGACGATCAGGCCGCCGAATTCCTCACGCTGCAATACGCCGAAGGCGCCAAGCTGTACGTGCCGGTGGCCAACCTGCACCTGATCGCGCGTTACACCGGCAGCGACGATGCCTTGGCCCCGCTGCATCGTCTCGGTTCCGAAACCTGGCAAAAAGCCAAACGCAAAGCCGCCGAACAGGTGCGCGACGTCGCCGCAGAATTGCTCGACATTTATGCCCGTCGCGCCGCCCGCGAAGGCTATGCCTTCGAAGATCCAAAAGCTGACTACGCGACGTTCAGCGCCGGGTTCCCGTTCGAAGAAACCCCGGACCAGCAAACCACCATCGATGCGGTACGCGGCGACATGCTCGCGCCGAAGCCGATGGACCGACTGGTCTGCGGCGATGTCGGTTTCGGCAAGACCGAAGTAGCGATGCGCGCAGCCTTCATCGCGGTGCATGGCGGTCGGCAGGTAGCGATTCTGGTGCCAACCACCTTGCTCGCCCAACAGCATTACAACAGCTTCCGCGACCGTTTCGCCGATTGGCCGGTGACCGTGGAAGTGATGAGCCGCTTCAAGTCGACCAAGGAAGTGAACGCCGCCGTCGCGGACCTGGCCGAAGGCAAGATCGACATCGTGATCGGCACGCACAAGCTGCTGCAAGATGACGTGAAGATCAAAAACCTCGGGCTGGTGATCATCGACGAAGAGCACCGTTTTGGTGTGCGTCAGAAGGAACAGCTCAAGGCCCTGCGCAGTGAAGTCGACATTCTCACCCTGACTGCCACGCCAATTCCGCGCACGCTGAACATGGCAGTGTCGGGCATGCGTGACCTGTCGATTATCGCCACCCCGCCGGCCCGTCGCCTGTCGGTGCGGACCTTCGTCATGGAACAGAACAAGAGCACGGTCAAAGAGGCCCTGCTGCGTGAATTGCTGCGTGGCGGCCAGGTTTACTACCTGCACAACGACGTGAAGACCATCGAGAAATGCGCCGCCGACCTCGCCGAACTGGTGCCGGAAGCACGGATCGGCATCGGCCACGGGCAGATGCGCGAGCGTGAACTCGAACAGGTGATGAGCGACTTCTACCACAAGCGCTTCAACGTGCTGATCGCCTCGACCATTATCGAGACCGGCATCGACGTGCCGAGCGCTAACACCATCATCATCGAGCGTGCCGACAAGTTTGGCCTGGCGCAGTTGCACCAGTTGCGCGGTCGTGTCGGTCGCAGTCACCACCAGGCTTATGCGTACCTGCTGACGCCGCCGCGCCAGCAAATCACCCCGGATGCGGAAAAGCGTCTGGAAGCGATCGCCAACACCCAGGACCTCGGTGCAGGCTTCGTGCTGGCGACCAACGACCTGGAAATCCGTGGCGCCGGCGAGCTGTTGGGCGATGGTCAGAGTGGGCAGATCCAGGCGGTTGGCTTTACGCTGTACATGGAAATGCTCGAGCGCGCGGTGAAGTCGATCCGCAAGGGCGAGCAGCCGAACCTTGATCAGCCGCTGGGCGGTGGTCCGGAAGTCAACCTGCGCGTACCGGCGTTGATTCCCGAAGACTATTTGCCAGACGTTCACGCTCGATTGATTCTCTACAAACGCATCGCCTCGGCCACCGATGAAGACGGCCTCAAAGATCTGCAAGTAGAAATGATCGACCGTTTCGGCCTGCTACCAGAGCCGACCAAGAACCTGATCCGCATCACATCGCTGAAGTTGCAGGCTGAATTGCTGGGCATCAAGAAAGTCGACGGCGGCCCGCAAGGTGGCCGCATCGAGTTTGCGGCACAGACGCCGGTCGACCCGCTGACACTGATCAAACTGATTCAGGGCCAGCCCAAACGCTATAAATTCGAAGGCGCCACGATGTTTAAATTCATGGTGCCGATGGAGCGTTCGGAAGAACGCTTTAATACTGTAGAGGCGCTGCTTGAGCTCCTTATCCCGAAAACTGCTTGAAGGACGCCGCATGCGCCTGTTTCGCTCATTGCCCCTGCTTATAACGCTGCTCGCACCCACCGCGTTTGCCGATGATCTGTATCAGATTGAAATGATTCTGGTCCGACAAAACGCCGTGCCCGCCATCGTCAGCCGCGCGGCACCGGAAGACTGGGCCGCCGGCGCGCAGCCCATCAGCAAAGACAGCCTGCGCACGCCGAGCCTGAATGGCGAAGTGGAAAAACTCACCGCCAGCGCTGACTACACTGTGTTACTGCACAAGGCCTGGCAACAAACCCTCGGCGAACAAGACAGCAAAATCGCGATCAGCGACGGCAAGGAACAATACGGTCAGTTCCCGATTGAGGGCACCTTGAACCTGAAGCTGGGGCGCTTCACCGACGTCGACGCCGATTTCTGGGTCAACCAGATCGATGGCAACGGCACAGTCACCGCCAGCGAACGCCTCAAGCAAGAAAGCCATACCAAGAACGGCGAGCTGAACTTCCTCGACAACGGCCACCTCGGCCTGTTGATCAAGATCACCTCGCTCACCGCCCCTGCTCCTCGGCCAGTCCCCGAAGAAATTCCGGACTGATTGCTATGCCCTCGCCCCTGAGCAAACCCCTGGCACCTTCCTGGGTCAGCCGATTCAAGGAACAAAGCCTGGAGCGTGGCCGTCGCTACGCGCTGGAGAACCGCGTCAGGATCGTCGAGGTCGGTGACGCTACGATCACCGCTGCGTGCGAAGGCTCGGGCGGTAATGTTTACCGTCAGACCATTCGCCTGCGTGAGTCAGCCAAAGCCACCTTGCTGATGGTTGACGCGACCTGCACCTGCCCGGTTCACAGCAACTGCAAACATTGCGCAGCGGTGTTGCTAAAGGTGCAAGAAACACTGGCCTACCCCGCGGCTGCGCAAGATGCCGATCTGCTGGAAAAACTTCAGGCCGTACTGGAAAACCGCGGCCCTAAAGCACCGCCGCAAGTGCTTGTGGATAACGTTCAACCGGTGCCGCGCTTGTGGCTGGCGAGCATCGAGTTCAGCGCCTTCGAACCGCGCAACGGCAAGATGCAGCGCTACATTCAGCATCGTGCGGCATTGTCTTTTAGCTATCTGGATGAATACGTTTGCGGACAAAAGAACGCCGATATTCTGATTCGCCAGGAAACCCAGACGCTGCGGATAAAACGTCACCCGGATGTCGAACAGACCTACAGGGAACAGTTACGAATCCTCGGCTTCAAGATTGCCACCCGACAAAGCAAAGCCTTGCCGGAAAGTGCCGGCGAACTCTACGAGATGGTCAACGACAGCGCCTGGCTGACGTTCACCCTCAATGAAATACCCAAGCTGCGCACCCAGGGCTGGGAGCTGCAAATCGACGAAGACTTCGGTTTCGACCTGACCGCCGTGGACGACTGGTACGCCACCGTCGAGCAGGTGCCGGAGCGCGACTGGTTTGATCTGGAACTGGGGATCATCGTCAACGGCGAGCGCCTGAGTTTGCTGCCGATCCTGTTGAACCTGATGCGCTCGCACACTGAAATTCTCAATCCGGAACGCCTCGCCCGACGTCGCGACGATGAGCTGATCCTGGTGAACATCCCCAATCGCCCGAACTCCGAGTACGGCCCGCTGCAAGTCGCCCTGCCCTTCGGCCGCTTGAAGCCGGTGCTGGCGACGCTCGGCGAGTTCTATCTGCAAGAACCTGGCGAAACCACACTACGGCTGAGCAAGGCCGACGCGACGCGCCTGAATCCGCTGGAAGACTTGCCGCTACTCTGGGAAGGTGGCGAACAGATCCGCACCTTTGCCCAGCGTTTACGCGACATCAAGGACCACACCGCAACCGCACCTGAAGGCTTGAACGCAACCCTTCGCCCCTATCAGCTCGAAGGCTTGAGCTGGATGCAATCACTGCGGCAACTGGAGGTCGGCGGGATTCTCGCGGACGACATGGGCCTGGGTAAAACCCTACAAACCCTGGCGCATGTTCTCACTGAGAAAGCGGCTGGACGCCTCGATCGGCCGTGCATGGTGGTGATGCCCACCAGCCTGATTCCGAACTGGCTCGACGAAGCAGCGCACTTCACGCCGCAACTCAAAGTGCTGGCGCTGTACGGTGCCAGTCGCAAAAAACACTTCGATAATATGGCCGACTACGACCTGATCCTGACCACCTATGCGCTGCTGCCCAAGGACGTCGAACGCCTCGCCGCGCAGCCTTTGCATGTGCTGGTGCTGGATGAAGCGCAGTACATCAAAAACCCCAACAGCAAGGCGGCGCAGGCGGCGCGCGAGCTGAATGCGCGTCAACGTTTGTGCCTCAGTGGTACGCCGCTGGAAAACCACCTGGGTGAGTTGTGGTCGCTGTTTCACTTCCTGCTGCCGGGCTGGCTTGGCGATGTGAAAAGCTTCAACCGCGATTACCGTGTGCCGATTGAAAAGCGCGCCAGTGAAGTCAGACTTCAACACCTCAACGGTCGGATCAAACCGTTTCTGCTGCGTAGGACCAAGGAACAGGTCGCGACGGAATTACCGCCGAAGACTGAAATCATTCACTGGGTCGAACTCAACGAAGCGCAGCGCGACGTGTACGAAACCATGCGCCTGGCGATGGACAAGAAAGTCAGCGACGAGATCACCCGCAAAGGCGTGGCGCGCAGCCAGATCATCATTCTTGAGGCGCTATTGAAACTGCGTCAGGTGTGCTGTGATTTGCGCCTGGTTAACGATGCCGTCCTGCCGACTCGCGGCAGCACATCGGGCAAGCTCGACAGTTTGATGGAAATGCTTGATGAGTTGTTCGAGGAGGGTCGGCGGATTCTGTTGTTCTCGCAGTTCACGTCAATGCTGGCGCTCATCGAGGTCGAGCTAACGAAACGTGGCGTTGAGTATGCGCTGCTGACCGGACAGACCCGCGACCGACGCGCACCGGTGAAAGACTTTCAGAGCGGCAAGCGTCAGATTTTTCTCATCAGTTTGAAGGCCGGCGGTGTTGGTTTGAACCTGACCGAAGCGGATACAGTCATTCACTACGATCCATGGTGGAACCCGGCGACGGAGAATCAGGCAACTGACCGGGCATACCGTATCGGTCAGGAGAAGCCGGTATTCGTCTACAAGATGATTGCCCGGGGGACCGTCGAGGAGAAGATTCAGCATCTGCAGAAAGAAAAATCCGACCTGGCCGCCGGCGTTCTGGATGGACGCAAGACCGGGGACTGGAAGTTGCAGAGTGATGATATTGAAGCGCTGTTTGCGCCGTTGCCGGATAAGCTGGAAAAACGCTGAGGCTAGTATTGCCAGATACATTGCCATCGCGAGCAGGCTCGCTCCCACATTTGGATCTGTGTTTGCCCACCATGATGGGAACGCCATAGACCTACTATGGGAGCGAGCCTGCTCGCAAAGGGGCCATCACTAAAGAAACCCGCTGTCAGGACTTGGAGTTGGGCAGCGGTGCAAACAGCGCCTCAATCTCAGTCTGCTCAAGCTTCCATCCTCCGGTCATCCCGCCTTCAAGCACAGCACCCGCCAAAGCGGCCTTTTCCTGCTGCAAAGCCTGAATTTTCTCCTCCACTGTGCCCCGAGCAATCAGCTTGTAAACAAACACCGGTTTGTTTTGCCCAATCCTGTAGGCACGATCGGTCGCCTGATTTTCCACCGCCGGGTTCCACCATGGATCGAAATGGATCACCGTGTCCGCCGCCGTCAGGTTCAGACCTGTACCGCCGGCTTTCAGACTGATCAGAAACAGCGGCACTTTACCGCTCTGGAAGTCTTTGACCGGCGTGCGCCGATCCGTCGTATCACCGGTCAACAACGAGTAACCGAGACCACGCTGCTGCAACTCCGCCTCAATCAAGGCGAGCATCGAAGTAAATTGCGAAAACAGTAAAATCTTGCGGCCTTCACTGAGCAACTCTTCCAGCATCTCCATCAAGCTGACCAGTTTCCCACTGCCAGAACGAAGCGACTTTGCAGTGATCGTCGATTTGACCAGCCGCAGATCGCAGCACACCTGACGCAGCTTGAGTAACGCGTCAAGGATGATGATTTGACTGCGCCCAACGCCATTGAGGGCTATTTCGTCACGCACCTTCTTGTCCATCGCGACGCGAACGGTTTCATACACATCCCGTTGCCCATCGCTGAGATCAACCCAATGCACAATCTCGGTTTTTGGCGGTAATTCGGTTGCTACCTGGTCTTTCTTGCGACGAAGCAGAAAGGGTTTTATCCGGGCCGTAAGATGTTGCATCCGCTCACTATTTGCGTGCTTCTCGATCGGCGTGCGGTAGTCACGATTGAAGGTTTTGCTGTCGCCAAGCCAACCCGGCAGTAAAAAGTGAAACTGGGACCACAGTTCGCCGAGGTGGTTTTCCAGCGGTGTGCCAGACAAACACAGTCGCTGACGGGCCTGTAGGTCGCGGGCTGCCTGAGCAGCTTTACTGACCGGGTTCTTGATGTTCTGCGCCTCATCGAGAATCAGCACACTCCAGACTTGTGGCTGCAAAACCTCTAGATCCCGAGGCAGCAGCGCGTAGGTGGTCAACACCAAATCGTATTCAGCAAGACTGGCAAAATCTTTTTGCCGGGCGGAGCCATGCAGCGCCAGAACTTTCAATTGCGGGGTAAAGCGCGCCGCTTCGTCGAGCCAGTTCGGAATCAGGCTGGTTGGCATTACGGCCAGCGCCGGAAGATCAAGGCGCCCGGCCTGCTTTTCCGTCAGCAAATGCGCCAGGGTTTGCAGGGTTTTCCCCAGCCCCATGTCGTCGCCCAGGATGCCGCCGACCTCTAACTCGCGAAGGGTTTGCATCCAGTTCAGGCCTTCAAGCTGATACGGTCGCAGTGTTGCCTTGAGACCCACAGGCGCCGAGACTTGAACATGGGTCGACTCTCGCAATCGTTGCGCAAAACTGCGCAGTCGCTCGCCGCCTTGCCAGACCAGCGGAACGCCTTCCAGCAAACTCAGGCGCGCGGCATCCGGAGCACTCAAGCGCAACGAATCGCCCTGATGCGATCCCAGGTACAACTCGCCAAGGGTGGCCATCAGCGGCTTGATCCGGCCATAGGACAGCGCCACTTTGCTTCGGGGCTTGCCACCTGAATTCCCGGCGCCAAGTTCGATCAGCAGTTGTTCATCATCGTTACGTTGAGCCAGGCTTTCGGGGTCCATCAACTGTGGCTGGCTACGCAGCAAATGCAGCAGTATCGGCAGCAGGCTGTGACGCTCGCCATTGACGACGATCCCCAATTGCAGATCGAACCACTGGAGCCCCGACTCTTCCTCGACCTCGGCATACCACTCTTCCACTGACTGCAAGTTGAAGTGAAAGTTATCGCTGATATCGATCAGCCAGTTTTTCGCCCGCAGTGCCGGGACCCCGTCCTGCGCAAAGGCAAGCCAGGCGGTATCATCCGGCAGGGTGAACATTTCGCCTGGACGGTCCAGGCTGCTTTTACGTGTAGCCTTTCTAAAACCGTGTTTTTGCAGGGCCTGGCGCAAGGCTTTTTCGGCGACGGGGTTGCGCTGGATACGCTGGGTTTCCGTCCCGGAAAGGATCAACACTTCCGGGTTCCGGTCCGACGTCGGATGGCCGTTATAGGTAAACACCAATGCCGCACGGTGCTCTGGCTCGTGCTGCCAGCGGATGTAGCGCTTGCCGCTGGCAAGGGTCAGGTGAGCCTCAGGAAAAATGCCGTCGATGATCCGCTCTGTCAGCGCATGGGGTGCCGGAGCTACCCGCGTCGCGGCGCTCATCCGATGGCTGAACTGCATCGCCTGCCGCGCCGGAATATCGGGAGCCAAGGACAAGTGGCAAGCCAGCTTTTCGTCGAGTTCACTGAATAGAGGTCCAATTTGCAGACGCTCGCGATCCAGATAGTACAAGGGTTCCAGCGCCAGGATCGTTTCCACCGAGGCTTCGTCGCTACCCCATTGCGGGCGAAAACTGCCGTTGGCCTGTTCGGCCCAGATAAATTGGCCGGTTCTTCTCATTCCTGGCGTTAAAGGTTGTGGCTGTTCGAGATCGAGGAAAAGGCGCGAAGTTCGCAACAGCATTTCAATCAGTTCAGCGCCACTGCTGCCTTCCAAGGGATAGCCGGCGTAATAGGCATGATGGGAGTGAACGGCGACCAACAGCCTGGCGATGCGCAGATCCAGTTCAGTCAAGTAACCGGGTTGCCGAATAAGCGTATCCGACAGCGAGTACACCGATTTGATGTCTTGCAGGCGGCTGTCCTTGAGCTGACGGGCCTTGAAAATTTCCAGCGTCCATTTCCCGGCAGTGGGCGTTGCCCGGAGTTTGTAAAACAGGCGCGTACTCGTTACCTGCGCCGGCTCATCGGCGGCATTGCTTGCAGAAGGAATTCCGTCAAGCCAGCGCTCCAGTTCACGGTTCAGGTGAACAGGGTCAGAACTGTCAGGCGCCGCGACCGGAAGGTCCTGTAAGTGATAAATAACGGTTGCGCAATGTTTGCAATCAATCACTACGGGGCATGAGCAAGAGCAGTCCAGCTCAAAATCGCCATTGGCATCTTCAATCAGTTCGATGTGCTGTTCGTAGACGTTACCTTCAGAGCCCCTACAGGTCGCCCGAACCAACACATCATCTAGCTCGAGGATTTTCACCCGATGCTCATGGGCGTATCTACGCGCCTTGTCGAGGGCACGATGACTGAACTCATCCGCCCATGGCAGCTGTTGAAGTTTCTCGATGATTGCCGACATACACTCGATGCTTATTAAAATGAATCAATTATGGTTGTGTACAACTTAGTCTTTTAGCACCCGCACCAACGTCGACTTCACCTTCCCCATCCCGTCCTGCAACGCCTGCTCTATCTCGGCCATGGTAATCACCGCCGTCGACTTGCCCGCCGCCGGGTTCACTACCAGCGCCAGACACGCATAGTCCAGTGCCAGTTCACGCGCCAGTGCCGCTTCCGGCATGCCGGTCATGCCCACGATGTCGCAGCCGTCACGCTCAAGGCGCGCGATTTCAGCGACGGTTTCCAGCCGAGGGCCCTGGGTGCAGGCGTACACGCCATGACTGCTGTAACCCACGCCTTCAGCCGCCAGCGCCGCGATCAGCTGCTGACGTAGCGGCTCACTGTAGGGATAGCTGAAGTCGATATGGGTGACGTGTTCCAGGTCATCGACGAAATAGGTGTGTTCGCGACCGCTGGTGTAATCGATCAGTTGATGTGGCACGCAGAAATGCCCGGTGCCCATCGCCGTATGAATTCCACCCACGGCGTTGACCGCGAGGATCGCTTCCGCGCCGGCCTGCTTCAATGCCCAGAGGTTGGCGCGGTAGTTCACCTGATGCGGCGGAAAACGGTGCGGATGACCGTGACGCGCGAGGAACAGCACTTCCTTGCCGGCGTATTCACCGATCCGCACTTCAGCCGAGGGTGCGCCGTAAGGCGTGTCCACAACCAGTGACTGACGAATGCTCAGGCCTTCGAGTTGAGTCAGGCCGGTGCCACCGATAATCGCGTAAACCGTCATAACACCACACCCTTATTCGATCAGTTGAGCCTCTTTGAGCGCGCCGACAGCTGCCAGCCAGCGTGGGTTTTGACGGTATTCGATATTGGCGTATGACTGGCCGCGCATCCGCGCAATACGCTCGGACGGCTTGACCTTCAGGCGCTGGGCGGCGCTCAGCGCCAGTTCCGCAGCAGCGCGGTCGTTGCACACCAGGCCCATGTCACAGCCGGCGGTCAGTGCGGCTTCGATACGGCTGGCGGCATCGCCGACCACGTGGGCACCGGCCATCGACAGGTCATCGCTGAAGATCACGCCATCGAATTGCAGCTCGCCGCGAAGGATGTCCTGCAACCAGCGGCGGGAGAAGCCGGCAGGCTGGGCGTCGACTTGCGGGTAAATAACGTGGGCCGGCATGACGGCGGCCAGTTGTTTGCTCAGTTTGGCGAACGGCACCAGGTCATTGGCGCGGATCTCGTCGAGGCTGCGCTCGTCATTCGGGATGGCGACGTGGGAATCCGCCTCAGCCCATCCATGACCGGGGAAATGTTTGCCAGTGGCGGCCATACCGGCACTGTTCATGCCACGGATGAATGCACCGGCCAGCAGCGCTGCGCGCTCTGGATCACCCTCGAACGAACGGGTCCCGACAACAGCGCTGCGCTGGTAATCCAGATCCAGCACCGGAGCGAAACTGAGGTCGAGGCCGACGGCCAGCACTTCGGTGGCCATGATCCAGCCACACTGCTCAGCCAGGTATTCGGCATTCGGATTGTCAGCGATGGCGCGCATGGCTGGCAGTCGCACGAAGCCTTGGCGCAAACGCTGAACGCGGCCGCCTTCCTGGTCCACCGCAAGCAACAGATCAGGACGAATGGCGCGAATCGCGGCGCTCAACTCGCGCACCTGACGCGGGTTTTCGATGTTGCGGGCAAAAATGATCAAGCCGCCCACTTCAGGCTGACGCAACAATTGGCGATCTTCAGCCGTCAGCCAGGTACCGGCGACGTCCACCATCAACGAGCCTTGCAGGCCAGCAGTCATAGAGATTCCTTGAGAACGAGAAACCCGGCCCGCGCACATGCACCACCTTGGGCAATGCCCGGCAGGTCGGCGATACAAATGGGGGACGGGTTCAGAACGAGAGTCGGCATGGGCGGCTAGCTTAGCGGATGTCAGCTGCCGCGCCCACCCGTGCGCGGTTAAACCTTGGCGGCAGCCGAGGCGGACTTGCTACGTGGACGCAGCTGTGCGGCGGCCATGGTCGTGTCGGTCACGCCGGTTTCAGCACGCATGCCCGCGGCCAGGAACGGCACCATCAATCGCATCACCTGCTCAATGGAGGTGTTGACGCCGAAATCGGTCTCGGCAATCGCGCGCAGGGCCTTGATCCCCGACATGCTGAACGCCGCAGCACCCAGCATGAAGTGCACGCGCCAGAACAACTCGATCGGAGGGATACGTGGCGCGGCTTCGTTGACCAGCATCATGTACCGGCGGAACACTTTGCCGTACATGTCTTCCAGATAACGACGCAAGTGGCCCTGGCTCTGACTGAACGCCAGACCCAGCAGACGCATAAAGATGGAAAGGTCGTTACCGCTACGCGGCTGCACGACAAGGGCTTGCTCGACGAGGATTTCCAGCAGCTCTTCAAGGGTCGGCTTGTTTTCAGGCTTGGCCTGACGCCGCTCCAGCTCTTTATCGAGGCTAATGCAGAACGGCCCGAGAAAGCGCGAAAAGACGGCTTGAATCAATGCCTTCTTGGAGCCGAAGTGATAGTTCACCGCCGCCAGATTCACACCGGCCTTGCTGGTGATCAGACGCAACGAGGTTTCAGCGAAACCTTTTTCCGCGAACAACTGCTCGGCAGCATCGAGAATGCGTTCAACGGTTTCCGACTGGGCCATGGCTACTCCGCCTGACAAACACTTGTTTGAAACATACGTTTCAGCCTGTGTATTGTCAAGCTTGGCCGTTCGTTTTGGGAATGCTCGGTCAGCTATTTAACCACACAACGGCAAAGCTTCAAGCGGCGGACAGATCGACCGTCCGGCGGCCTGCAAAAAAAGGGGCATTGCCAAGATGCTTTCACTGTATATAATCCCAGTCACTGTATAAAAAGACAGAGCGATCAAAATGCTAAAGCTGACGCCACGCCAAGCAGAGATTCTGGCCTTCATCAAACGCTGCCTCGAAGACAACGGCTACCCGCCGACCCGCGCGGAAATCGCTCAGGAACTGGGTTTCAAGTCGCCCAACGCGGCAGAAGAACACCTGAAGGCGCTGGCCCGCAAAGGCGCCATCGAGATGACCCCGGGCGCTTCCCGCGGCATTCGCATTCCAGGTTTCGAAGCCAAGAACGACGAGTCCACCCTGCCGATCATTGGTCGAGTGGCCGCCGGCGCTCCCATTCTGGCCCAGCAGCACATCGAAGAGTCCTGCAACATCAACCCTGCTTTCTTCCATCCGCGAGCCGACTATTTACTGCGTGTTCATGGCATGAGCATGAAGGACGTCGGTATTTTCGACGGAGACCTTCTGGCCGTGCACACCACGCGCGAAGCCCGTAACGGCCAGATTGTGGTTGCGCGAATCGGCGACGAAGTGACGGTCAAGCGCTTCAAGCGTGATGGCAGCAAGGTCTGGTTGCTTGCCGAAAACCCTGAATTTGCCCCTATCGAAGTGAACCTGAAAGATCAGGAACTGGTGATCGAAGGCTTGAGCGTCGGCGTGATTCGCCGCTAAAGGAGGCTTTATGCAGTTCCCACACACACCACAACAAGCCCAACTGCCACTGTTCGAGGCGTTCATGGCGCAGCCATTAGCGCCGATTATGAAAGAAGTGGTCGAGTCGCCGTGGAGCGCCGAACCCGAAGTCTTCAGTGAGCTGTCGCTACGTGGTGCCGCCGGGAACTGCCTGAACCTTCTGGCACCGATTCTCAGGGAACTGAGTCAGGACCAGGACGCACGCTGGCTAACATTGATTGCCCCGCCAGCAAGCCTGACCCAGGCCTGGCTGCGGGACGCCGGTCTTAACCGCGAACGCATTTTGCTGCTGCAACCTCGCGGCACTCAGAGCGCCCAACAGTTGACTTGCGAAGCCTTGCGCCTGGGCCGCAGCCACACGGTGGTCAGCTGGCTGAACCCATTGAACACAACTTCACGGCAACAGCTGATCAGCGCCGCCCGAACCGGGGACGCACAGAGCTTGAATATTCGATTGGGTTAACTGAGTAACAATGCGCGCATTGAACTGCGCGGGGCTTCTCCAAGGATAGAGAAGCCGACTTGTAGCGATTCCCGTAATCCGACGAGCGGGATCAGTGAAGGACGCGAGAACCCTGATCTTTATCAAATTCGCCTTCAACCAGGCGTCCTGCCATCTGAACGCCGACGCTTAACATCGCCTTGGCGACTTCCACGTACTGACCTTGCAGGAACGCTTTGGCATCCTCGGAGAAATCCAAAGTAACCAGAGAACCCTCGTCCTCGGCCCTGCGCAGCTCGATACGGCCGTCTGGTAACTCGACAATTTCTAGAAAGGACGTTGGCATAAAGGTTTGTTCTCCACGAAAGGCGGGGATTATATAGGCATCGGTCAGGCTTCGCTCGGCAACTTGACCAGATGTCATGGCGAGGAAATAACTTTTTGCACTCATCCCTGAGCGGATACCCCACCGGGGCATCCGTCTTACCACTTAATCCTTCAGCACTCGTTTAACCCTTCGCGAAACCGGATCGCCAGCCCCTTGAGGTTCTGACGCCAGCTTTCCAGCTCTTCCCGGCCTAACTCTTTAGGCGCCTCTTCTTCATCCAGGTTAACGGCCAGGATCAGCGGCTGAGTCACGTCGCCTTTAGGTTTGTGCGGGACGCGAGGAGGTTGAAACAGCGCCGCATGGGCCGCCAACAACTTGGCTAGCCAGGTTTCAGGGTTTTGCGCGAGCTCGACCATCTCGGCCATTTCAGGAATGGCAATGGTTTCGAGCACTTCACGAGTCAGCAACAACTCAGCCCGAGGTGCATTGGCCTGCGGTAGCCGATAGAACCCGGCGATTTCATGACACAACCCCAGTAGGGCACCGTACAGGTGAAACAACGCCGATTCGCGACCCGCCTGGATCAGCGCCAGAGAGTTCATTGCCCGCCCCTCTTCGGCCCTGGCGAGCGCTTCCAGCGACAGGCCGGCGAAATAAATCTTCTGATTGGTACGGGTATAGAGTTCGTGGGCCATGACGGCAGCCTCCACAACGAAATAATTGCTTCACGCAGGTCAGACAGTGTCGTGGATCTCCTCGGCCTCCCGCAAGCACAAAACAAAAAGGCCGCATGAAAACCCGAGGGTTGTCATGCGGCCTTTTGTCTGTGGCGAGGGAGCTTGCTCCCGTTGGCCGACGGAGTCGGCCCACTATCCTTTTAAGCCTTTGCAGCCGGACGCTTGTCTTCAACCTTCCACTTGCCGCCGTCGTAGTACGCCTTCCAGCCAGTCGGCTTACCGTCGACTTCTGTTTGCACATACTGCTCTTTGGTCTTGCGGCTATAACGGATCACCGCAGGGAGACCGTCCGGATCTTTCTTCGGTGCTTCGCAGAGGAAGTGATACTTCGGATCGATCTCGTCCTTGTGCGGAACAATTTCCATGACCAGCGGAGCACGGGTCTCGCGGTTTTTCGGGAATTGGCTGGCCGCCAGGAACAGGCCGGAAGCACCGTCGCGCAGGATGTAGGTGTCGTTGACCTTTTCGCATTTCAGCTCAGGCATCTTCACCGGGTCCATTTTCGGCGGCGCTGCGTCACCGCTCTTCAGCAGTTTGCGGGTGTTCTTGCACGTCGCGTTGGTGCAACCGAAGAACTTGCCGAAACGGCCCGTCTTGAGCTGCATCTCGCTGCCGCACTTGTCACACTCAAGGCTCGGACCTTCATAGCCTTTGATGCGATAGGTGCCCTCTTCGATTTCGTAGCCAGAGCAATCCGGGTTGTTACCGCAGATGTGCAGCTTGCGCTTCTCGTCGAGCAGGTAAGCGTCCATCGCCGTGCTACAGATCGGGCAGCGGTGCTTGCCACGCAGAACCAGCGACTCGGATTCACCTTCGTCGTCCGCGGCGATTTCATCACCCGGCACCAGATTGACGGTGGCCTTGCAGCGCTCTTTCGGTGGCAGGCTGTAGCCCGAGCAGCCGAGGAACACGCCCGTCGAGGCTGTACGAATCTGCATCGGACGACCACAAGTCAGGCACGGAATGTCGGTCATGACCGGCTGGTTGGAGCGCATGCCGCTTTCTGCGCTTTCGGCGACTTCGAGTTTCTTCTTGAAGTCACCGTAGAACTCGTCCAACACGTTTTTCCAGTCGCGCTCACCCTGGGCTACGTCATCGAGGTGCTCTTCCATGCCGGCGGTGAAGCCGTAGTCCATGAGATTGGAGAAACTCTCGGACAGACGCTCAGTGACGATGTCGCCCATCTTTTCCGAATAGAAACGACGGTTGTGCAGCGCTACATAGCCACGGTCCTGGATGGTCGAAATGATCGCTGCGTAGGTCGAAGGACGACCGATACCGCGTTTTTCCATTTCTTTAACCAGGCTCGCTTCCGAGTAGCGCGCAGGCGGCTTGGTGAAGTGCTGGGTCGGATCAAGCTTGATCAGCTTCATCGCGTCGCCCTGAGCCATGTCCGGCAGCACATCGTCGTCGCCCGGCTTGGCAATTTGCGGCATGACGCGGGTGTAACCATCGAACTTGAGGATGCGGCCCTTGGCACGCAGCTCAAAATCGCCAGCACCGACGGTGACGGTGGTCGACAGGTATTGCGCCGGCAGCATCTGGCAAGCGAGGAACTGACGCCAGATCAGCTCGTAGAGCCGCTCAGCATCACGCTCCATGCCCGACAGCTTGCTCGGCTCGGTGTTGGCATCGGAGGGACGAATCGCTTCGTGAGCCTCTTGTGCGCCTTCCTTGCTGCTGTAGACGTTCGGGGTTTCCGGCAGGTACTTCTTGCCGAATTCGCCTTCAATATAAGTGCGCGCCATCGTCACGGCATCGGCCGAGAGGTTGGTGGAGTCAGTACGCATGTACGTGATGTAGCCGGCTTCGTACAGACGCTGGGCCATCATCATGGTTTTCTTCACGCCGAAGCCCAGGCGATTGCTCGCAGCCTGTTGCAACGTGGACGTGATGAACGGGGCCGACGGCTTGCTGCTGGTCGGCTTGTCTTCACGCTTGACGATGCTGTAGCTGGAAGCCTTGAGCTTTTCCAGCGCGGCCATGGCCTGGGTTTCGTTGAGCGGCTTGAAGGCTTCGCCTTTCTCGCGAGCCACGTCAAAGCGCACAGTCGCGCCCTTGGCGGTGCCGAGGTCAGCGTGGACTTCCCAGTATTCTTCCGGGTTGAACGCACGAATTTCACGTTCGCGCTCAACGACCAGTTTTACCGCCACCGACTGCACACGACCGGCGGACAGGCCACGGGCGATCTTGGCCCACAGCAACGGCGAAACCATGTAACCCACAACGCGGTCGAGGAAACGACGCGCCTGTTGGGCGTTTACACGGTCGATATCCAGTTCGCCCGGCTTGGAGAAGGCTTCCTGAATCGCCTTCTTGGTGATTTCGTTGAACACCACGCGCTTGTAGCGGCTGTCGTCACCACCGATGGCTTCGCGCAGGTGCCAGGCAATGGCTTCCCCCTCGCGATCCAAGTCGGTTGCGAGATAGATGGTGTCAGCATCTTTGGCGAGCCGGCGCAGCTCTTCGATGACTTTTTCCTTGCCCGGGAGGATCTCGTACTTGGCTTTCCAGCCATGATCGGGATCGACGCCCATGCGCGAGACCAGCTGCTTGCGCGCTTTCTCTTTCGGCGTGAGCACCGGACCTTCACCCGCGGCGGCCTTGCCGCGCTTGGCGGCTGGCTCTTTGCTGGCGCTAGCCGAACCGCTGGTGGGCAGGTCTCGGATATGGCCGATACTCGACTTCACCACGTATTGGTTACCCAGATACTTGTTGATGGTCTTGGCCTTAGCCGGGGATTCCACAATGACCAGCGATTTGCCCATGGATCAGAAAATTCCTGAATTCTAGAAGTGAAAGGCGGTTGGCGCCTGACGCGGCACCGCTATATATAGTGGCTACAAGGTGAGGTCAAGCGCAGGGTTCTGCACGCACTCCCCTTATGGCTTCGGAAAAACGCTCGGTTCGGCTTGCACCAAAGCAAAGCGTGGCACCTGTTCGCCGTCAACTTCGACCGACTCCAGGAACATGCTCACGGGGCGCACCCAAAAGCCGTAATCGCCATACAGGGCTTGGTAGAAGACCACTTCTTCTTCGGTTTCCGAATGCCGCGCAACAGCGAATACGCGGTACTGCGGACCTTTGTAATGTTCATAGAGCCCAGGTTGTATCGGCATGGTTTGGCCCTCACTCAAATCTTTTCAAAATAAAAACAAAAATAAATTCAGAAAAACAAAAACCGGGGCACTTGGCCCCGGCTTCCGTCAACGGAACGCTTAAACGCGTTCGAAGACGGTGGAGATGCCTTGGCCGAGACCAATGCACATGGTAGCCACCCCGAAGGTGCCGCCATTTTGCTTCATCACGTTCAACAGCGTGCCGGAGATACGTGCACCGGAGCAACCGAACGGGTGACCCAGGGCGATCGCGCCGCCGTGCAGGTTAACCTTCTCGTTCATCTTGTCGAGCACTTTCAGATCTTTCAGCACTGGCAGGGCCTGTGCAGCGAAAGCTTCGTTGAGCTCAAAGAAGTCGATATCGTTAATACCAAGGCCCGCGCGCTTCAGTGCTTTTTGTGTAGCCGGTACTGGACCATAGCCCATGATTGCCGGATCCACACCTGCCACTGCCATCGAACGAATCACGGCCATAGGCTGGATGCCCAAGTCCTGTGCACGCTGCGCCGACATCACGATCATGCACGAAGCACCGTCGGTGATCTGCGACGAGGTACCGGCTGTCACGGTGCCGCCTTTCGGGTTAAACGCTGGCTTAAGAGCCGCCAGGCTTTCCAGGGTGGTTTCCGGACGAATGGTCTCGTCGTAGTCGAACAGTTTCAGGAAACCATTCTCATCGTAGCCCTGCATCGGGATGATTTCGTCTTTGAACTTGCCCTCCAGCGTCGCTTTATGAGCGAGCTGGTGGGAGCGCACGCCGAACGCGTCCTGTTGTTCGCGAGTAATACCGTGCATTTTGCCCAGCATTTCAGCGGTCAGGCCCATCATGCCCGAGGCTTTCGCCGCGTACAGGGACATGTGCGGGTTCGGATCGACACCGTGCATCATGCTCACGTGGCCCATGTGCTCGACGCCGCCAACGACGAACACGTCACCGTTGCCGGTCATGATCGCTTGCGCTGCAGTGTGCAGTGCGCTCATCGACGAGCCACACAGACGGCTGACGGTCTGACCGGCAGCGGTGTGCGGGATCTGAGTCATCAGGGACGCCATGCGAGCGATGTTCCAGCCCTGCTCCAGGGTCTGGTTTACACAGCCCCAGATCACGTCTTCGACTTCGCTCGGGTCGACCTTGACGTTGCGTTCCAGCAATTTGCTGATCAGGTGCGCCGACATGTCTTCGGCGCGGGTGTTACGGTGCATGCCGCCCTTGGAGCGGCCCATCGGAGTACGACCGAAGTCGACAATCACGACGTCTCTAGGATTCAAGCTCATAAGTTCACTCTCACTCTAGTTGGGGGCGCTTAACCGAAGAAGCTCTGGCCGTTTTTGGCCATTTCGCGCAGCTTCTCGGTCGGGTGGTACAGCGCGCCCAAATCAGCGTACTGGTCAGCCAGGGCAACGAACTCGGCAACACCGATCGAATCGATGTAGCGCAGTGCACCGCCACGGAATGGAGGGAAACCAATACCGTAGACCAGACCCATGTCGGCTTCGGCAGCGGTTTCAACAATGCCGTCTTCCAGGCAACGCACGGTTTCCAGGCACAGCGGGATCATCATCCAGTTGATGATGTCTTCGTCGGTGACTTCGCGCTGCTCGTAAACGATCGGCTTGAGCACTTCCAGTACCGAAGGATCGGCGACTTTCTTCTGCTTGCCGCGCTTGTCGGTCTCGTAGGCGTAGAAGCCCTTGCCATTCTTCTGGCCCAGACGCTTGGCTTCGTAGAGCACGTCGACAGCCGAACGGCGGTCGTCTTTCATGCGGTCCGGGAAGCCTTCAGCCATGACGTCACGACCGTGGTGACCGGTGTCGATGCCGACCACGTCCATCAGGTATGCCGGGCCCATTGGCCAGCCGAATTTTTCCATGATCTTGTCGATACGGACGAAGTCCACACCGGCGCTGACCAGCTTGGCGAAACCGCCGAAGTACGGGAACAGTACGCGGTTGACCAGGAAGCCCGGGCAGTCGTTGACGACGATCGGGTTCTTGCCCATTTTCTTGGCGTAGGCAACGGTGGTGGCAACGGCCACCTCGCTGGACTTCTCGCCACGAATCACTTCAACCAGCGGCATCATGTGCACCGGGTTGAAGAAGTGCATGCCGACGAAGTTTTCCGGGCGCTTGAGGGCTTTGGCCAGCAAGGTGATGGAAATGGTCGAGGTGTTGGACGCGAGGATGGTGTCCTCTTTGACCTTGTCTTCCACTTCTGCCAGAACGGCTTGCTTGACCTTAGGGTTCTCGACGACTGCTTCAACCACCAGATCCACGTGACCGAAATCACCGTAGGACAGGGTCGGACGGATGCCGTTGAGCACTTCAGCCATTTTTGCCGCGGTCATGCGACCTTTATCAACGCGACCGACCAGCAGCTTGGCGGCTTCAGCCAGGCCTTGCTCGATGCCGTGCTCGTTGATGTCCTTCATCAGGATCGGCGTACCTTTGGAGGCCGACTGATAGGCGATACCACCACCCATGATGCCGGCGCCCAATACGGCAGCCTGCTTCACGTCTTTAGCGATTTCGTCGTAGGCCTTGGCCTTTTTCTTCAGTTCCTGATCGTTCAGGAACAGACCGATCAAGCTCTGCGCAGCAGAGGTCTTGGCCAGTTTGACGAAACCTGCAGCTTCGACTTCCAGCGCTTTGTCGCGACCGAAGTTCGCGGCTTTCTGGATGGTCTTGATCGCTTCAACCGGCGCCGGGTAGTTCGGGCCAGCCTGGCCGGCCACGAAACCTTTGGCGGTTTCGAAAGCCATCATTTGTTCAATGGCGTTCAGCTTCAGCTTTTCCAGCTTCGGCTGACGCTTGGCCTTGTAATCAAATTCGCCGGAAATGGCACGCTTGATCAGTTCCAGAGCTGCTTCTTGCAGCTTTTCAGGAGCAACCACTGCGTCCACAGCGCCGACTTTCAGCGCGTCTTCAGGACGATTTTCCTTGCCGGCGGCAATCCACTCGATGGCGTTGTCGGCACCGATGAGGCGCGGCAGACGCACAGTACCGCCGAAGCCTGGGTAGATGCCCAGTTTGACTTCCGGCAGACCAATCTTGGCATTGGTGGACATGACGCGGTAGTCCGCTGCCAGGCACATTTCCAGACCGCCACCCAAGGCGATGCCGTTGATTGCCGCGACAGTCGGGACGTTGAGGTCTTCGAAATCGCTGAAAATCTTGTTGGCTTCCAGATTGCCAGCAACGAGCTCGGCATCAGGCAGCTTGAAGTTTTCAACAAATTCGGTGATGTCGGCGCCGACGATGAACACGTCCTTGCCACTGCTGACGATCACGCCCTTGATCGAAGCATCTGCCTTGATGGTGTCTACAGCCTGACGCAGTTCGTTCAGGGTTAGACGGTTGAACTTGTTGACGGACTCACCCTTGAGGTCGAATTTCAATTCGACGATGCCACTTTCAAGAGCCTTAACCGTGATGGCTTTACCTTCGTAAATCATCAACTGATCTCCACGATATGGAAGCTGAACAGTACACGTCGGACGCAGGCGAATGGCTCGGCAGGACGTTAAACGTCAATGCTACGCCAATCCACCCGGCACACCCGCCAACGCGATAGTCGGGATTCTGTAGGAGCGGTCTGTAATACAAACGCTCAATTCATACGCCCGTTTGATTTGGGTACACCACCTTCACGGAATTTCCGACAATTGTCAATCGCCCAAAATACGGGTTGAAACGCGACTTTGCGGTCACTTCCGTACTGCGAAGATCTACAACACACGAATGGATGCGAGATCATTCATAGAATCAATAGTTAGAAAATTCGCCCTAATTCGCTGCAGCCCGCGTTTAACAAGCTACGCTGGCACGAACCCGAAGAAAAAATGTGAACGTTTTGGGCGAATGCCCGGCGTAAGAACAGCCCTACAGCGAATTACCGGCCTGCCTGGCCAACTCCAGCCCGATGATGATGTCGGGCTTTTTATTGTCTGTCTGCGCCATTTCGTGCCATTGCAGCGCGAAATATTCTCGGCTTACGCCAGCGCTTTCAGCACTGCGTCAATGTCTTGCAACACCGTAGCATCGCCCTTCTCGCCCCAATACAGGGTGATCATCTGCTTGTCCGCCTCGACCTTATAGACGTTGGCTGGCAACTTTTCGAAATGATTGAGTAGCGCTCGATCCTCGCAAACCTCCTGCCACTGATTCACCCACACACCCGGCGATTTTTGCCAGTAACTCCAGCACAGAGGCTGATTGCCACGGCGCGGCCGATGGTACTGCGCGCAAGGGCTCGGTGGCTCCTGACTCAGCCAATGCGGCCACTCTTGGGGCGCCAACTGCATGGCCAGGCCGATACGTCGCGCCTCCATGCGCAGGGCCATTCGCCCGCTCTGACCACGAGACGGCCGCAACCATGCCAGCGGGCTAAGCACCACCAGCAGGATTGACACCACTATCCAGACCGTCATATCTGTACTCCCGATTCTTGATGAGCGCATTCAGTCACTTTGGAGCCAATGCGCTTGAAACCAGCCATACTTACCAATATTCAATCCTCAGGAGGAGCACCTCATGCCCTACAACCATATTCTGGTCGCTGTAGATCTAACCGAAGAGTGCGACCCTGTAATCCACCGCGCTCGCGAGCTGTCGGTGAGCAACGGGGCGACGTTGTCCCTGGTGCACATTGTCGAGCCAATGGCCATGGCCTTCGGCGGCGACGTCCCCATGGACCTGTCACAACTGCAACAACAGCAGTTCGATCAGGCCAAGGAGCGTCTCGAGCAACTGAAACGCAAATACACGGAACTCGAAAGTGCCAACTGCCACCTGACCTATGGCCAGCCACGCCAGGAGATCCACCTCTTTGCCAAAGAGAATAAATGCGACCTGATCGTGGTGGGCAGCCATGGCCGACACGGCCTGGCATTGCTACTGGGGTCGACCGCCAACGACGTGTTGCACGGTGCTCCTTGCGACGTGCTGGCGGTACGCCTGATCAAAAGCTGATAACACTAAACCTGTAGGAGCCGAGCTTGCTCGCGATGGCGGCCTGTCAGTCCCATAGATATTGACTGACAGGGCCTCATCGCGAGCAAGCTCGGCTCCTACAGGAGCTCTACAGCGACCAGTAGATCGTATTCCATACGAAAAGCCCGGCGTTCATCACTGAACGCCGGGCTTTTTTGTTACTGGATCAATCAGGCATCCAGTTCGGCCCAACGCTCGACCATCACGTCGAGCTCAGCCTGCAACTGCTCCAACTGAGTAATCACAGCAGCCGACTCGGTAGCAGGTCGCTGATAGAAACCGGCATCAGCCATTTGCGCTTCAACCACAGCAATTTGCTGTTCCATGGCTTCGATCTGACCCGGCAACATTTCCAGCTCACGCTGCAACTTGTAGCTGAGCTTCTTCTTTGCCACTGGCGCTTCAACAGCCGCAACGACGGGCGCAGCTTCAGCTGTCACAACTGCGGAGGTCAGGTCGGCTTTGCCGGACTTGCTCTCGGTCACGCCCAGCAGGCGCGGCGAGCCGCCCTGACGCAGCCAGTCCTGATAACCACCGACGTATTCGCGAACCTTGCCTTCACCTTCGAAGACCAGGGTACTGGTGACCACGTTGTCGAGGAATGCCCGGTCGTGACTAACCATCAACACGGTGCCGTTGAAGGTCAGCAGCACCTCTTCCAGCAGTTCGAGGGTTTCAACGTCGAGGTCGTTGGTCGGTTCGTCGAGGACCAGCAGGTTCGCCGGCTTGCTGAACAGTTTGGCCAGCAACAGACGGGCACGCTCACCACCGGACAGCGCCTTGACCGGCGTGCGGGCACGCTGCGGGCTGAACAGGAAGTCGCCGAGGTAGCTCAGCACGTGACGGCTCTGACCATCGATATCGATGAAGTCGCGACCTTCGGCCACGTTGTCGATCACAGTCTTTTCGAGGTCCAGCTGATGGCGCAATTGGTCGAAGTAGGCCACGTCGATGCGCGTCCCTTCTTCCACTTTGCCGCTGGTTGGCTGCAGACCGCTGAGCATCAGCTTCAGCAGTGTGGTCTTGCCGGTACCGTTGGCGCCGAGCAGACCGATACGGTCGCCGCGCGTCAGGACCATTGAGAAATCCTTGATCAGGAACGGGCCGCCCGGGTGAGCAAAGCTCACATTCTCGAGGACCATCACCTGCTTGCCGGACTTGTCGGCGGTATCCAGCTGGATATTGGCCTTGCCGGTGCGCTCACGACGTTCGCTACGCTCTACGCGCAACGCTTTCAATGCGCGAACACGGCCTTCGTTACGGGTGCGACGGGCCTTGATGCCCTGGCGGATCCAGACTTCTTCCTGGGCCAGCTTTTTGTCGAACAGCGCGTTGGCGGTTTCTTCAGCCGCCAGCGAGGCTTCTTTGTGCACGAGGAAACTGGCGTAGTCGCCGTTCCAGTCGATCAAGCCACCGCGATCCAGTTCGAGGATGCGGGTCGCGAGGTTTTGCAGGAATGAACGGTCGTGCGTGATGAACAGCACGGCGCCCTGGAAATCCTTCAGCGCTTCTTCGAGCCAGGCGATTGCACCAATGTCCAGGTGGTTGGTCGGCTCGTCGAGCAGCAGCAGGTCCGGTTCGGAAACCAGCGCCTGAGCCAACAGGACGCGACGACGCCAGCCGCCGGACAATTCGGCGAGGGTCTTGTCGGCTGGCAACTGCAGACGGCTCAATGTGCTGTCGACCAATTGCTGCAAACGCCAGCCATCGCGGGCTTCGAGGTCGTGCTGGACGTGCATCAGCTTGTCCAGATCGGCGTCGGTGACGATGTTCTGACTCAGGTGGTGATATTGCGCGAGCAACTCGCCCACACCGTCCAGGCCTTCGGCAACCACGTCGAACACGGTCCGCTCGTCGGCTACCGGCAATTCTTGCGGCAATTCGCCAATCTTGAGGCCGGGTGCGCGCCAAACGGAGCCGTCATCGGGCTTCTGGTCGCCCTTGACGAGCTTCATCATGCTGGACTTGCCAGTGCCATTGCGGCCGATGATGCACACCCGCTCACCACGGGCGATCTGCCAGGACACCTTGTCCAACAACGGCATAGCGCCGAAAGCAAGGGACACATCGCTGAATTTGAGCAGGGTCATGAGCTTCTCCAAAAACCGGGCGCGCATTCTACCTGACTTGAGGCTTCAGAAGGCCGGCAATTTCACTCTCGAAGCACTCTGCATAACAAATGTTGCGAACTTATGCCGGCGGGCCTGCAAAGCTTTCGCCCGTTGCTGGCAAAAGGCTAAGCTACAGATTATTCAGCGCGGGCATTGCCCGCACTTGTCATGATTTCTCTGCCCGGATGTCTCATGCGCAGTCGCCTTTTCAGTCTTTTGTCTTGCCTGCTTCTTTCTGCCACTGCCTTTCAGTCTGCCCAGGCAGTGGACCTGTCCACCCAACGTCAGTATTACGATGAAGCCAAGCGTGCCTTGGCCAAGGGCGATTCCGGTCCTTATTTTCGTTACAGCCAGGCCCTCAGTGATTACCCGCTGGAGCCGTACCTCGCCTATGACGAGTTGACCGCTCGCCTGAAAACCGCAAGCAATGCCGAAATCGAGAAATTCCTCGCCGAACACGGTGACCTGCCGCAAGCCAACTGGATGAAATTGCGCTGGTTGCGCTGGCTGGCAGAGCGTGGCGACTGGGCGACTTTCGTCAAGTATTACGACCCCAAACTCAACTTCACCGAACTGGACTGCCTGAATGCGCAGTACCAGATCACCCACAATCAGAAGGCTGAGGGTTATGCCAACGCCAACAAACTGTGGCTGACCGGCAAATCCCAACCGGAAGCTTGCGACACGCTGTTCGGACTATGGGCTGCCGACGGTCAACTGACCGAGCAAAAACGTTGGGAACGTACCAAGCTCGCCGCCCAGGCGCGCAATTACCCACTGGCCAACAGCCTCGTTAATGGCCTGACCAGCCTCGCCCCGCGCGGTCGGCTGCTGATTGATGTGGCGCAAAAACCTGAACTGCTCAACCAGCCTTCGCGCTTCACTCCGGCTGACGAACCGATGTCCGACGTGGTCAGCCTCGGCCTGCGCCGCCTGGCCAAACAAGACCCGGACAAGGCCATGGCCCTGCTCGACGGTTATGCCAGCAGCATGCACTTCTCCCGCGATGAAAAAGTGGCGATCGCCCGGGAAATCGGACTGACCCTCGCACGACGTTTCGACAGCCGGGCACTGGACCTGATGATCAAGTACGACCCGGAACTGCGCGACAACACGGTGTCTGAATGGCGTCTGCGGTTGTTGTTGCGCCTGGGCCGTTGGGACGATGCCAATCAGTTGACCCGGCGCGTGCCCCAGGACCTGGCGACCACCAATCGCTGGCGCTACTGGCAGGCCCGCAGCCTTGAACTGGCCCAGCCACAGAGCACGGAAGTGCAAGCACTTTATAAAAACCTCGCTCGCGAGCGTGACTTCTATGGTTTCCTCGCCGCTGATCGTTCGCAATCCCCGTATTCGCTGGTCAATAAACCGCTGGTGTTGAGCCAGGCGCTGATCAACAAAGTGCGCAACACGCCGGGCGTTCGTCGCGCCCTGGAATTCCACGCACGCGGGCAGGTCGTCGATGGTCGCCGCGAGTGGTACCACGTCAGCCGACACTTCAGCCGTGACGAAATGGTCGCCCAGGCAAAACTGGCCTATGACCTGAAATGGTATTTCCCGGCTATCCGCACCATCAGCCAGGCACAGTACTGGGACGATCTGGACATCCGCTTCCCGATGGCCTACCGCGAACCGATGGTCCGTGAAGCCAAAATCCGCGGCCTGCATCCAAGCTGGGTGTTCGCCATCACTCGCCAGGAAAGCGCCTTCATGGCTGACGCCCGCTCCGGTGTCGGCGCCAGCGGCCTGATGCAACTGATGCCCGCCACCGCCAAGGAAACCGCGCGCAAGTTCAGTATCCCGCTGGCCTCGCCGCAGCAAGTGCTGGACCCGGATAAAAACATTCAGCTTGGCGCCGCGTACCTGAGTCAGGTCCACGCCCAGTTCAACGGCAACCGCGTCCTCGCCTCCGCTGCCTACAACGCCGGCCCCGGCCGCGTGCGCCAGTGGCTGCGTGGCGCAGACCACCTGAGCTTCGACGTCTGGGTGGAAAGCATCCCGTTCGACGAAACCCGTCAGTATGTGCAGAACGTGCTGTCGTATTCGGTGATTTACGGCCAGAAGCTCAACTCGCCACAGCCGCTGGTGGATTGGCATGAGCGGTATTTTGACGATCAGTGATCCGGAATTGAAGCCCTAACAAAAAACGCCCGCATTGAGAAATGCGGGCGTTTTTTTTGGGGAGTACAACCCGCTAAGTCGATCTGAGCCGCGCCACAGTTTGCTCACCAAACTCGGTCAGGCGATATCGCTGAACCGGACTGCGAGGTGAATCAGGATCAGTCATTACAATCAAACCGACAGACAATGCAGGCTTGAGATAGTTAGCCCTAAAAGTCGCCTTGTGAGCCAACCCGACTATTGTCATCAGATCGTTAACCTTCAGTGGAGCACTGCCTCGCAGAGCAATTAGCAGCTTCGCTACTTGGTCGGTTACTTGGTCGGTTACTTGGTCGCTTGCCGGTTCGCTTCGGGCCGTTTCCTTCAGCGCAAGACTTAAAGCTTGCAGCATGAACTCGACAAAAGGCGTCGATTCAGCCGACTGATCAGCTGCTGACAATGCGGCGTAATAGGCGTCCTGCTGCTCTCGAACCACCGCTTCGACCGGAAGATAAGCCAACACTGGCCGCCATTGACTGAGTATCAAGGTTTGCCAGATTCGCCCCATCCGCCCATTGCCATCGGCGAAGGGATGGATGAACTCGAATTCGTAGTGGAAAACGCAGCTAATGATCAGCGGGTGCCAATCGGAAAAACCCACCCATGCGAGCAAGTCATCAATCAAATGCGCAACGCGACTCGGTGGAGGTGCCATGTGAACCAATTTGTCCCCACGGTAGATGCCTACTCCGGCTCGACGAAACTGTCCGCAGTCGTCAATCAAGCCCTCCATCAGCAACGCATGAGCACGAAGTAAATCGCTTCGGTTGCTCGGCTGCCAATCCGGCATGGATTCGTAAGCCGCAAAAGCATTACGCACTTCCTGAATTTCTCGCGGCAACCCCAGCACTCGCTGCCCCGCCAGAACAGCAGTCACTTGCTCGATACTGAGGGTATTGTTCTCAATGGCCAAGGACGCCTGAATCGTACGAATACGGTTGCTGCGACGTAACTGAGGTGTCTGCAGCCGCTCATCCACAGCCGTAAGCTGACCGATTTGCTCACTGATTTCGGCGATCAGGGCCAATATTCTCGTGGTCAGGGTCAACGGTGGTTGATATAGACTCATTTCCTCATCCATGCTTGCAACTGAGGCCGACATGATGCCCGAACACGGCCGCATTCAGCAGCTCTCATTCACGCCGCTTCGTGCCCATCACTAAACTGCAACGCCGCCAGCCTTGCATACAATGCATTGCTCGCAATCAACGCCTGATGCGTCCCCACCGCCACTAACTTCCCCTGATCCATCACCGCTATCCGGTCAGCGTTTTTCACGGTGGCCAAACGGTGGGCAATGACCAGCGTGGTGCGGTTTTTCATCAGGCTTGGCAGGGCCTGCTGGATCAAGTGTTCGCTCTGGGCATCGAGGGCGCTGGTGGCTTCGTCGAGCAACAGGATCGGCGCATCCACCAACAATGCCCGGGCGATGGCCAGGCGTTGGCGCTGGCCGCCGGATAGACCGAGGCCACCGTCGCCCAGATGCGTCTGGTAACCGTTGGGCATTTGCTCGATGAAGTCGTGGGCGTAGGCGATTTTTGCTGCTTCTTGAACTTGGGCCAAGGTGGCATTCGGGTTGCCGTAGCGGATGTTCTCTTCGATGCTGCCGAAGAACAGCGCCGGGTTTTGCGAGACCAATGCGAAGCAGCGACGCAGATCGAGCGGATCAAGGTGAGTCAGCGGCACTCCATCCAGCAGAATCTGTCCGGCGGCCGGATCATAAAAGCGCAGCAGCAGGTCATACACCGTGGATTTTCCAGCGCCGGAAGGCCCCACCAGCGCGAGGGTTTCACCCGCATTAATGGTCAGGCTCAAGCCATCGACGGCGTAGCTTTCCGGTCGCGAGGGGTAGGAAAAACGTACGTCCTGCAGAACCAGATCGCCCTTCACCCGCTCCGGCAAGGTCACCAGACCGGTGGTCGGCGGCTGGATGATGTTTTCCGAACGCAGCAATTCGGCAATCCGCTCGGCCGCTCCCGCCGCTCGCTGCAACTCGCCGATCACTTCGCTCAAGGTGCCAAAGGCGCTGCCGACGATCAGGCTGTAGAAGACAAACGCCGCCAGTTCACCCGCCGAGATCCGACCCGCAATCACATCCATGCCACCGACCCACAGCATGACGCCCACCGCGCCCAGCACCAGCACGATCACCAGCGTGATCAGCCAGGCGCGTTGGAAGATGCGTTTACGCGCGGTGTTGAACGCTTCTTCCACGGTCACGGCAAAACGCTGCTCATCCTGAACCTGATGGTTGTAGGCCTGCACAGTTTTGATCTGGCTGAGGGTTTCGGAAACGTAGCTGCCGATATCAGCGATCCGGTCTTGACTGAGGCGCGACAGGTTGCGCACCCGGCGGCCGAAAATCAGGATCGGGGCGATGACCAACGGCAAGGCGACGACCACGATGCTGGTGAGTTTGGGATTGGTGATAAACAGCAGCACAATCCCTCCGATGACCATCAGCAAATTGCGCAAAAACAGCGACAACGAAGAGCCGATCACCGATTGCAGCAACGTTGTATCGGCGGTCAGCCGCGACTGGATCTCGGAGCTGCGATTGTTTTCGTAGAAGCCCGGATGCAGATAGACAAGGTGGTTGAACACTTGTCGGCGGATGTCCGCGACCACGCGTTCGCCGATCCACGACACCAGATAAAAACGCGCGAAGGTGCCGATCGCCAGTCCCACCACCAGCACCATAAACAAGCCGATGGATTGATTGAGCAAGTGCGGTGACTGGGTCATGAACCCCTGATCTACCAGCAGGCGAATGCCCTGCCCCATCGACAAGGTAATGCCGGCGGTGACAATCAACGCGAGCAAGGCGCCAAAGGCTGGCCAACGATAGGGCGCAAGAAAGCGCAGGGCCAGGCGGATCGCGCGGCGGTGACGGGCAGAGAGCATCGCAGTTATCCAGGAACGCCAATGAAAGGGCCAGCCTACACTGTCAGACGCAAAACCCTGTAAATCACAATGAGTCAGGTTAATTATGACCGCGATGACTAGTCTCTAGACGCTATTGGTCTAAAGTCCGGGTGGCAAGGTTTTTAAATTTCTGGTGGACTGACGTTACCGCTTGGGAAAGATCGCAGGGAGTTGTCATAGCCCGGTCACCTGGCGGTTATAAAGTAGGCACACAACCTGATGAGGAGACAGGCCATGTCCTTGCAAAACAGCAGCGTAGACAAGATTCAAGTGATCCGCACACAGCCCGACCAGTCTCTGGGTTGCTCGATTATCGATGCCGATGGGCGTGAAGTACCGATCACTGAAGAAATGATCCAGTGCGCTTGCCGCGAACTGGAACAGCGATTGGTCCAGCCTGCCGAACAAAAGTGATATAGCCACCGTCTTCTTGACCCGGCCCTGGTGGGCCGGGTTTTTTATGGGCGCTTATCTGGAAATTGCGCTGAGGCCATCGCTGGCAAGCCAGGCTCCTACAGGTTTTGCGTTTACCTGTAGGAGCCTGGCTTGCCAGCGATTGGGGCCGACTCGGTCTCTATACAGCCGACGCCCCCAGCGCCGCCACAATCCTCTGCAACTCAGCCGACTCCCCCTCAATCCGCACCTGCAACCCATCAATCTCCCGTCGCTGCGGATAATGCTTGCGTAGCGCATCAAACGCCGCACGCTGCTCACTCACATTGCCTACCAGGCTACGCCGAAAATCCGCATCGTCACGGCGCGGGTCGTACACCCCACGGCACAACATGGCCAACGCCCACGCCGGATCAGTCTGCGCATGCAGGCTCACGTGCGACAACCACGGAGCCGGCAATAAATCGCTGAGGCTGATGTCGGCCGGGCGCCCGAGAAAATCGCAATACGCCTGATAAATTTGCGCCGTCCCACGCTGTCTCCCTTCAAGGCTGTACCCGGCAATGTGCGGCGTCGCCAGCACACACAACTCAGCCAGCGCCACGTCGACCTCAGGCTCGCCTTCCCACACGTCGAGCACCGCTTGCAGGTCTTCGCGCTCAAGCAGCACCTGACGCAGGGCGGCGTTATCGACCACCGGGCCACGACTGGCATTGATCAGCCACGCGCCAGGCTTGAGCTGGTTCAAGCGTTTTTTATCGAGCAGATGCCAGGTCGACTGCGCGCCGTGCTTCTTTAAAGGGGTGTGCAGACTGATAACGTCGCATTGCTCAATGATCTGTTCGAGGCTGACAAAATCACCGCCTTCAGCTGCTTGCCGGGGTGGATCGCACACCAGCACTTTCCAGCCCAGGCCTTGCAGGGCCTCGACGAGACGACCACCGACTTGGCCGGCGCCGACCACGCCATACGTGCGTTGAGTCAGGTCAGCGCCTTCGATTTCAGCCAGGGTCAGCAGGCTGCCGAGCACGTAGTCGACAACGCCCCGGGCATTGCAGCCGGGTGCGCTGGACCAGGTGATTGCATTTTTTTGAAAATAATCCAGATCCAGGTGATCAGTGCCGATGGTGCAAGTGCCGACAAAACGCACGTTGCTGCCTTCGAGCAAGGCACGATTGACGTTGGTCACTGAGCGGACTAACAGCACATCGGCGTGTTCGACGGTGGCGCGGTCGATGGAACGTCCCGGTACCCGGCGGATTTCACCGAAACCAGAGAAGAAGGCATCGAGCAGCGGGATATTTTCGTCGGCAACAATCAGCATGGCAGGCTCCTTTGGCGGATCGGCAGTGTAGGCGGAGAAGGATGGGATGGGCCAGCGGGCATTACACAACCTTTGACTGGCAACACCACTACCCTGTGGCGAGGGGGCTTGTCGGAACGCCGCACCGCCCCGTTCGGCTGCGAAGCAGTCGTGAAGTCAAACGCTGCAGTCTGTCAGGCAGACTTCGTACGCATATTTTGGGGCCGCTTCGCGCCCTAACGGGGGCAAGCCCCCTCGCCACAGGGAATGTCGTATGGCTCGAAATACGATTACAAATCCCTAACACAGGACTTTTCCTGACCACTGCGTCAGCGCGTAGAATGCGTCGCCTTGCGCATTAACACCTTTGGACGTTTCGCCTTTGAATTCCGTGACTGACCGCCCTGCCGCTACCGCCCTCACCCGCCCGGCCCGGGTTCGCCTTGAGCTGAAAAACCTGCTCACCCTGGCGCTGCCGATCATGATCGCGCAACTGGCCACCACCGCCATGGGTTTCGTCGACGCGGTGATGGCGGGCCGGGTCGGGCCTCGCGACCTGGCGGCGGTCGCGCTGGGCAACTCAATCTGGGTGCCGGTGTTTCTGCTGATGACCGGCACCTTGCTGGCCACCACGCCAAAAGTTGCCCAGCGTTTTGGCGCCGGCACCCACAGTGAAATCGGCCCGATTGTGCGTCAGGCACTGTGGCTGGCACTGGTGGTGGGTTTGCTGGCGACCGGCATGCTGTTTAGCGCTGAGCCAATCCTGCACTTCATGAAGGTTGATCCCGAATTGATCGGCCCGTGCATGCAGTACCTGCACGGCATCGCCAGCGGTTTGCCCGCCGTCGCCTTCTACCATGTGTTGCGCTGTTTCAGTGATGGCCTGGGCCGCACGCGCCCGGCGATGGTGCTTGGCCTGTGCGGGCTGGCGCTGAACATTCCACTGAATTACATCTTCATCTATGGCCATTTCGGCGTACCCGCCATGGGCGGTGTCGGCTGCGGCTGGGCCACGGCGATTGTGATGTGGGTGATGGCATTGGGCATGGCCGGCTGGGAACGCTGGGCGCCGGCTTATCAGTCGAGTCAGTTGTTCAGCCGTTTTGACTGGCCACAATGGTCGGTGATCAAACGCTTGCTGGGCATCGGCCTGCCGATCGGCATCGCAGTGTTCGCCGAGTCGAGCATCTTTGCGGTGATTGCGCTGCTGATTGGCAGCCTCGGCGCCACGGTGGTGGCCGGGCACCAGATCGCCCTGAACTTCAGTTCGCTGGTGTTCATGATCCCTTACTCCCTCGGCATGGCAGTGACGGTGCGGGTCGGCCAGGCCCTCGGTCGTCAGGAGCCACGCGAGGCACGATTCGCCGCCGGTGTCGGCATGGGCACGGCGCTGGCTTATGCCTGCCTGTCCGCGAGCTTGATGTTGATGTTGCGTGAGCCGATTGCAGCGATCTACACGGCTGACCCAACAGTGATTCAAGTGGCCGCGATGCTGATCGTGTACTCGGCGCTGTTCCAGTTTTCCGATGCCATTCAGGTGACGGCGGCCGGTGCATTGCGCGGTTACCAGGACACGCGCGTGACGATGATCCTGACGCTGTTTGCGTACTGGGGGATTGGTTTACCGGTTGGCTACGCGTTGGGCCTGACCGATTGGCTAGGCGCGCCAAGCGGCCCGAGCGGGCTGTGGCAAGGCTTGATCGTGGGCTTGAGTTGCGCGGCGCTGATGCTGTCGATCCGCCTGGCGCGCAGTGCACGCAAGCGGATCCGCATCAGTCATTCGGCGGGTTAAGCGAGTTTCTTGCGGATCCAGTACAGGTAGGTGCCCGCCTCTTCGTGCTGCGCCACCAGTTCGTGGTCAAGAAACACGCAGAACTTGGGAATGTCGCGACGGGTCGACGGGTCGGTCGCGATCACCTTGAGCAGGCCGCCGGGCACCAGGTCACGGATGTGCTGGTGCAACATCATCACCGGTTCCGGGCAGTTGAGGCCGGTGGCGTCGAGGGTGCCGTCTACCGGCGTATCAAGCATTTGACTCATGATTAACTCCTGAAACTGGCCGGCATTGTCGCGCATTGCCGGGTGTTCGGTCATCTGTGGCATTACACCGCCCCTGTAGGAGCTAGGCTTGCCCGCGATGCAAGCGACTCGGTTTGACGTCGAACCGGGTCGATGCCATCGCTGGCAAGCCAGCTCCTACAAAGGAGCGCTCCCCCACAGGGATATCAGTCATCTGTGGCATACACCGTCCCTGTAGGAGCCGGGCTTGCCCCAGGCGGCGTTCCGACGATGCAGGCGACCCGGTTTGACGTCGAACCGGGTTGATGCGTTCGCTGGCAAGCCAGCTCCTACAAGGGATATCAGTGTTTCAGCGGGATTTCGGTTTCTTTACGTCGAGCCGGCGCAGGTGGCACGTCACTTCTTCACGGTCGTGATACAGCTGTTTGCAGCCGATCTCGACCCGAATCCCGCGCTCCTTGAAGCCGTCGGCGATGCGTTCCAGCAATCGTTTCACTTCGGCATAACGCTGTTTCATCGGCAGTTTGAGGTTGACCACCGCTTCTCGGCAATGGCCCTCGCCAATCCACTCTTCCAGCATCGCGGCGTTACGCGCCGGTTTCTCGACGATGTCGCAGACCATCCAGTCCACCGGCTGCCGGGGCTTGAAGGTAAAACCGTCCGCCATCAAATGTTGCACCAAACCGGTATCCATCAGGCTTTCAGCCATCGGGCCGTTGTCGATGGCCGTCACCAGCATCCCGCGATTGACCAATTGCCAGGTCCAGCCGCCGGGCGCAGCGCCCAAGTCAACGCCGGTCATGTCACTGTGCAGACGCTCGTCCCACTGGTCACGCGGGATGAAGTGATGCCAGGCTTCTTCCAGTTTCAGCGTCGAGCGGCTTGGCGCCTCACGCGGGAACTTCAGGCGTGGAATGCCCATTGGCCACATCGCCGAGTTATTCGACTCGGCCAGGCCCATGAACACTTCACGACCGCTCTTGAAGGTCAGCAGCAGACGCGGTTTGTGCGCATCTTCCACCAGTTTGCCGGCGGCCATTAGCGCCTTGCGCAGGTGTCCTTCAAACTTCTTGCAGAAGTTCGACAGCTCCTTGCCATCGTTGGTGTCGACCATTTCCAGCCACAGGCTACCGCACAGCGGGAAGTCCGCCATGTGCGCGAGGATCACGCTGATGCGGTCGGTTTCCGGCAGATCGATAAAGATCCCGCGCGCCCATTGGCGCGGGAAGATCAGATCGGCGAAACGCTGGCCACGCATCAGGCGCTCGGCACCGTCTTCTTCGGTGCAGATAAACTCGGCGCAGGCGCTGGCGGTTTTGGCCTTGGCATAACCGGCCACGTTCAGACGTGCAGCGTGTTCGGCTATCTCGGAACAGACTTCGCCTTCGAAGCCCGGCCGGCAATGCATAAAGAGGGTGTTCATTCTTACTCCTGGGCAGATGGCGAGACATTCAACCACTGCGCGATGCCCAGACTTGCGTTGAAGCAAAGCCTGTCACGAAAACCGGCGCATGATAGCCGAGTTCGCAACCTTGGACTTAACCATAGAGCCCGGTTATTAGCCTTAAGCATCAAACAGGGCTAGGTTTAAACGTCAGTTCGTGCCTCAGTCCGTAACCGTGCGGACCCGAACAAACTGCGTGAAAACGTAGCGAGCGCAGGCAAGACAAGGCAAAAACAGGCGAGGAAGTGGAGTCTACGAGTTGTAAATGAGCATTCCGAGCCTGTTTTTAACGCAGGATTGCCTGCGCGCAGTAGTTTTCACGTAGTTTGAAAGGAGTTATTTCAATGCCGTCTCTTAATAGCCTGAAAACCCTTAAAACACTGCAAGTCGACGACAAGACGTACCACTATTTCAGTCTGCCCGAGGCGGCCAAGAGCCTCGGTGATCTCGACCAACTGCCCATGTCGTTGAAAGTGCTGCTGGAAAACCTGCTGCGCTGGGAGGACGAAAAAACCGTTACCGGTGCCGACCTCAAGGCGATTGCCGCGTGGCTCAAGGAGCGTCGCTCCGACCGGGAAATTCAGTACCGTCCCGCTCGCGTATTAATGCAGGACTTTACCGGCGTTCCCGCCGTGGTCGACCTGGCCGCCATGCGCGCCGCCATGGCCAAGGCCGGCGGCGACCCGCAGCGCATCAATCCGCTGTCGCCGGTGGATTTGGTGATCGACCACTCGGTGATGGTCGACAAATTTGCCAGTGCCAGCGCCTTTGAACAGAACGTCGACATCGAAATGCAGCGCAACGGTGAGCGTTACGCGTTCTTGCGCTGGGGCCAGAGCGCCTTTCACAACTTCAGCGTAGTGCCGCCGGGCACCGGGATTTGCCATCAGGTCAACCTCGAATACCTGGGTCGCACGGTCTGGACCAAGGACGAGGACGGCCGCACCTATGCCTTCCCCGACACCCTGGTCGGCACTGATTCCCACACCACCATGATCAACGGCCTCGGCGTCCTCGGCTGGGGTGTCGGCGGGATCGAAGCGGAAGCGGCGATGCTCGGCCAACCGGTGTCGATGCTGATCCCCGAAGTGATCGGATTCAAACTCACCGGCAAACTCAAGGAAGGCATCACCGCCACCGACCTGGTGCTGACCGTCACGCAGATGCTGCGCAAGAAAGGCGTGGTCGGCAAATTCGTCGAGTTCTACGGCGACGGCCTCGCCGACCTGCCGCTGGCCGACCGCGCGACCATCGCCAACATGGCCCCGGAATACGGCGCCACCTGCGGCTTCTTCCCAGTGGACGATGTAACGCTGGAGTATTTGCGTTTGTCCGGCCGCCCGCCGGAAACAGTGAAACTGGTCGAGGCGTATAGCAAGGTTCAAGGCCTGTGGCGTCTGCCGGGCAAGGAACCGGTGTTCACTGACAGCCTGGCGCTGGACATGAGCAGTGTCGAAGCCAGCCTCGCCGGCCCTAAACGCCCACAGGATCGCGTTTCCCTGCCCAATGTTGCGCAGGCGTTCACAGACTTCGTCGACCTGCAATTCAAACCCACCAGCAAGGAAGTAGGACGTCTGGAAAGTGAGGGCGGCGGCGGTGTCGCGGTGGGCAATGCCGATCTTGCCGGTGAAGCCGACTACGAACATGGCGGTCAGACCTACCGATTGAAAAACGGCGCCGTGGTGATTGCCGCCATCACGTCCTGCACCAACACCTCCAACCCGAGCGTGATGATGGCGGCGGGTCTGGTGGCGAAAAAAGCCGTGGAAAAAGGCCTCAAGCGTAAACCCTGGGTCAAGAGTTCGCTCGCACCGGGCTCCAAAGTGGTCACCGACTACTACAAGGCGGCCGGCCTGACCCAATACCTTGATGAGCTGGGCTTTGCATTGGTCGGCTACGGCTGCACCACCTGCATCGGCAACTCCGGGCCGTTGCCGGAGCCCATCGAAAAAGCCATCCAGGCCGCCGATCTGACCGTCGCCTCGGTGTTGTCCGGCAACCGCAACTTTGAAGGCCGCGTGCATCCGCTGGTGAAAACCAACTGGCTGGCCTCCCCGCCCTTGGTCGTTGCCTATGCCTTGGCCGGCACGGTGCGTATCGACATCAGCAGTGAACCGCTGGGCAATGACAAGGATGGCAACCCGGTGTACTTGCGCGACATCTGGCCGAGCAGCAAGGAAATTGCCGACTCGGTGAGTCAGGTCAACACCGCCATGTTCCACAAGGAATACGCCGAGGTGTTTGCCGGCGACGAGCAATGGCAAGCCATCCAGGTGCCGCAAGCGGCGACCTATGTCTGGCAGGATGATTCGACCTACATCCAGCACCCGCCCTTCTTCGATGACATCGGCGGCCCGCCGCCCGTGGTCAAGGACGTCGTCGGGGCCAGAGTGCTTGCGCTGCTGGGCGACTCGGTGACCACCGACCACATCTCCCCCGCCGGCAATATCAAGGCCGATAGCCCCGCCGGCCAGTACTTGCGCGACAAAGGTGTGGAACCACGCGACTTCAACTCCTACGGCTCGCGTCGCGGCAACCATGAAGTGATGATGCGCGGCACCTTTGCCAACATCCGTATCCGCAACGAAATGCTCGGCGGCGAGGAAGGCGGCAACACCTTCTATGTTCCCACCATGGAGAAAATGTCGATCTATGACGCGGCTATGCGATATCAAGCCGCAGGCACGCCGCTGGTAGTGATTGCCGGCCAGGAATACGGCACCGGCTCAAGCCGCGACTGGGCGGCCAAGGGCACCAATTTGCTGGGCGTGAAAGCGGTCATCGCCGAAAGCTTCGAACGCATCCACCGTTCCAACCTGGTCGGCATGGGTGTGCTGCCACTGCAGTTCAAACTGGATCAGAACCGCAAAAGCCTGAACCTGACCGGCAAGGAAACGCTGGAGATCCTCGGATTGACCGGCGTAGAGCTGACACCGAGGATGAACCTGACGCTGGTGATCACCCGTGAAGACGGCAGCAAGGAAAAGATTGAAGTGCTGTGCCGGATCGACACGCTCAATGAGGTCGAGTACTTCAAGTCAGGGGGAATTCTGCATTACGTGTTGCGGCAGCTGATTGCCTCCTGACGGACCGCGAACTGTAGGAGCTGGCTTGCCAGCGAAGGCGGCCGTGCGACGTGCGGCGCCAATGAGGACGCCTTCGCCGGCAAGCCGGCTCCTACGGGTTTTGTGTCGTCCACAAAATCAGGGTGTGCACGGGGTTGGTGGCGTCCGAAAAATGATGGCGTGTACGGCGATTTTGTAGGAGCTGGCTTGCCAGCGAAGACGGCCGTGCGACGTGCGGCGCCAATAAAGACGCCTTCGCCGGCAAGCCGGCTCCTACGGGTTTTGTGTGGTCCACAACATCAAGGTGAGTACGGATTTTTGTAGGAGCTGGCTTGCCAGCGAAGGCGCCCGTGCGACGTGCGGCGCCAATGAGGACGCCTTCGCCGGCAAGCCGGCTCCTACGAGATTTGTGTGGTCCACAACATCAAGGTGAGTACGGATTTTTGTCGGCGCTGGCTTGCCAGCGAAGGCGGCCGTGCGACGTGCCGCGGTAATGAGGACGCCTTCGCCGGCAAGTCGGCTCCTACGGGGTTTGTGTGGTCCACAACATCAAGGTGAGTACGGATTTTTGTAGGAGCTGGCTTGCCAGCGAAGGCGGCCGTGCGACGTGCCGCGGCAATGAAGACGCCTTCGCCGGCAAGCCGGCTCCTACGGGGTTTGTGTGGTCCACAACATCAAGGTGAGTACGGATTTTTGTCGGTGCTGGCTTGCCAGCGAAGGCGGCCGTGCGACGTGCCGCGGTAATGAGGACGCCTTCGCCGGCAAGCCGGCTCCTACGGGCTTTGTGTGGTCCACAACATCAAGGTGAGTACGGATTTTTGTCGGTGCTGGCTTGCCAGCGAAGGCGACCGTGCGACGTGCGCCACCAATGAGGACGCCTTCGCCGGCAAGCCGGCTCCTACGGGGTTTGTGTGGTCCACAACATCAAGGTGAGTACCGATTTTTGTAGGAGCTGGCTTGCCAGCGAAGGCGGCCGAGCGACGTGCCGCGGTAATGAGGACGCCTTCGCCGGCAAGCCGGCTCCTACGGGTTTGTGTGGTCCACAACATCAAGGTGAGTACCGATTTTTGTAGGAGCTGGCTTGCCAGCGAAGGCGGCCGTGCGACGTGCGGCGGTAATGAGGACGCCTTCGCCGGCAAGCCGGCTCCTACGGGGTTTGTGTGGTCCACAACATCATGGTGAGTACGGATTTTTGTAGGAGCTGGCTTGCCAGCGAAGGCGGCCGTGCGACGTGCGGCGCCAATGAAGACGCCTTCGCCGGCAAGCCGGCTCCTACGGGGTTTGTGTGGTCCACAACATCAGGGTGAGTACGGATTTTTGTAGGAGCTGGCTTGCCAGCGAAGGCGGCCGTGCGACGTGCGGCGCCAATGAAGACGCCTTCGCCGGCAAGCCGGCTCCTACGGGGTTTGTGTGGTCCACAACATCAAGGTGAGTACCGATTTTTGTAGGCGCTGGCTTGCCAGCGAAGGCGGCCGTGCGACGTGCCGCGCCAATGACGACGCCTTCGCCGGCAAGCCGGCTCCTACGGGGTTTGTGTGGTCCACAACATCAAGGTGAGTACGGATTTTTGTCGGTGTTGGCTTGCCAGCGAAGGCGGCCGTGCGACGTGCCGTGGTAATGACGACGCCTTCGCCGGCAAGCCGGCTCCTACGGGGTTTGTGTGGTCCACAAATTCATGGTCTGTACGGACTTTTGTAGGAGCTGGCTTGCCAGCGAAGGCGGCCGTGCGACGTGCGCCACCAATGAGGACGCCTTCGCCGGCAAGCCGGCTCCTACGGGTTTTGTATGGTCCACAAAATGGCTCGGAGAACCGAGACTAGCACTCCGTATCCCCTATAATCCTGAAATGCCCAACCCAACCATTGATCGAAATCACAACAACCATAAGCGCCGCCAGTATCAACAAAGTCACAGTAACAACAGGCCAAGTCATCATGCGCATCCCCAGGTTCAGGAAAATCCGGCAGAGCGCCATTAAAGTGAATGTCAGGCACCTGTAAACATAGTCACAGGTTCAGTTCTACACACCTCATGTTATGGATAATAATCAGTTCCTATATTGCTGATTCACGGGCATTTCTGCCTAAATGCCCAGCATAAGGTAGTCACGCCAGTCAATAAGGATGACCACATGCTCGTACTGCCCTGGCCGTACCTGACCCTCCTCTCTGCCGGCTATGTCCTGGCACTCACCTACGGACAACTAACGGCACAGGCGAGCATTGCGATCATCCTGCTGCTACTCGCCGGTTTTGCCGCCCGACAACATCACTACCGCTACGGCCGCTATGTCGGTCATATCCTGTTCATCCTCCTGGCACTCGCTTTGGCACTCCACTGGTGGCCAGGGTTTTACAACGCCAGGATGATCGACAACGAGCGTTTTACCGAGAATGCCGTACCGTTCTCAATGAACCTCAACCTCGACAAACCACTGATAGGCTTCTGGCTGCTACTCGTCTGCCCGTGGATCGTCGCCCCCCATTCGTTGACACAGACATTAAAGACCAGCGCGCTGGCCATCAGCCTGACGGCGCTCACCACGCTTGGGGGAGCCTGGCTGCTGGGGATCGTCGAGTGGTCACCGAAATGGCCGGAACAGTCATGGCTGTGGATAAACAACAACCTGCTGCTGGTGACATTAGTAGAAGAGGCTCTGTTTCGCGGCTACCTGCAAGGAGGCCTGAGCCGACGCTTTCAACACCTGGCCTATGGCGAACACCTTGCCCTGCTGATCGCGGCGCTCCTGTTCGGGCTAGCCCATTGGGGTGCGGGCTGGGAATGGGTATTGCTGGCAAGCCTGGCCGGTGCCGGTTATGGACTGGCCTATCGCTCCGGCGGATTGGCGGCGGCCATCGCCACCCACTTCGGAATTAATTTGTTGCACTTCGGATTGTTTACCTACCCGATGCTGGTGGGCTGATTCAAGGCGGGAGCACACCTCCGCAGGGCCTGACTTTGCGGTAAAAAACCTTCAAAATGCCCTCAATGTTGGCAAAATCAGCCGATCATCGGTAGGGAACTAAGCAGCTTGACTCCTGTCAGCCGCAACGTTTACCCTCCCGCCCCACGAATGGAAGCGATTTGTCCTACAGCGACAGATAGTCCTCTAAAAATGAATTGAAGCAACGCGTTTACCGCGCCGTTGTGCTGCGCGGTAAATTATGCTCAAGCCCCGCTCTCCCCTCCAAATCAAAAAATCCGTCATTTTTGCGTTGGTGTTGCGTGAAGCGCGTTCGCGTTTTGGCGAACGTCGTATGGGCGCTATCTGGACGCTGATCGAGCCGATTTGTCACCTGTTGATTCTAAGCGTGTTTTTTGCCCTGATACGTGGCCGCACTGTAGCCGGCATCGATTTCCCGGTTTTTGTCCTGGTTGGCCTTGCACCCTTCCTGCTGTTCCGCAACACCGCCTTGCGTCTAATGAACAGCCCCAAGGAAAACCGCTCGCTATTTGCTTATAAACAAATCAAGCCCCTCGACACTTTTATAGCCCGAGTGCTGGTGGAATTCAGCATTTCAGCAACCGTGTACGCCATCTTGGTGTTTGGCTTCGCTTGGTACGGCTTCGACATGTCAATCAAATCGCCCATCGAGTGGATGTTGACCATCATGCTGGGCGTATTGTTTTCCTTCGGCCTGGGCATGCTGTTGTCACTGATCGCCCACGCCATGCCCAGCAGCACGCTGTTTATACGGATGATGTTTTTCCCGCTGTATTTCATCTCCGGCGTATTTGTCCCCGCTGCCTACCTGCCGCACGCCATGCTGCCGCTGCTGCTGCTCAATCCGTTCTTGCACCTGCTGGAGCTGATTCGCGCCGAAATCTTCCCGCACTACGCTCCGGTCGATGGTGTTTCGGTGCACTACGTGATCGCCTCCACCCTGGTCTTGCTGTTCGTCTCCCTGGGCACTTATCGGGTTCGTCGACTGCATTTGATCTCCACCAAGAACGGCTAACCGCAGGCTTCCCGTGTTCGAGCTCAGAAATCTCACCAAGTCGTACCTGACCCCCAAGGGGCGTCGCCACGTGTTTCGTGACCTGTCACTGAAGATCCCGGCCGGCAAGAACATCGGCCTGATCGGCCGCAACGGCGCAGGCAAGTCGACTTTGATGCGACTGCTGGGCGGTGCCGACGTGCCGGACTCCGGCACCATCGTCACCGATAAAAGTGTTTCCTGGCCCGTGGGCTTGTCCGGCGGTTTCCAGGGCAGCATGACCGGCCGTGAAAACATCAAGTTCGTCAGCCGGGTCTACGGCGCGGTCGGCGATGCCATGCGTCAGAAGGTCAGCTATGTCGAAGACTTTGCCGAAATCGGCAGCTGGATCGACGAACCGGTCAAGACCTACTCCTCCGGCATGCGCTCGCGCCTGGCCTTTGGCTTGAGCATGGCCTTCGACTTCGATTACTACCTGATCGACGAAGTGATGTCGGTGGGTGACGCGCACTTCAAACGCAAGTGCGCCGACGTGTTCGAAGAGCGCCTGCAGAACTCCAAGGTAGTGCTGGTTTCCCACAGCATGCCCGAAATCAAAAAGCTCTGTGATGTCGTACTGCTGGTACGCGATGGCGGGGTACAGATCTATGACGATGTCGATGAAGGCATCAAGGCCTACAACACCTGATCACCTGACCGTGACGTGATTGTTTTATTTCAAGGATGCAAGTGCATATGAGCAGTACGGGTAAATTCAAGGGCTGGCGCCTGACGCTGGGGCTAATCGTAGTACCCATGGTACTGGCCATCGTCTACTACAGCTTTTTTGCCGTGGACCGCTACGTCAGCTCCGCGCAAGTCGTGGTACGTCAGGAGGGCAGCAATCCTGGCGCTCAACTCCCAGGCCTGGCGATGCTGCTCAGCGGCACCAATCCGGCGTCCCGGGAAGAGACCCTGTACCTGCGCGAATACATTGTGTCGATGGACATGATGCAACTGCTGGAAGATCGCCTGCACTGGGTCGAGCAATACAGCAAGCAGCGCAACGACCCTTTCTTCTGGTTGGACAAAGACACCGAGCGTGAGGATTTACTCAAGTACTACCAGCGCATGGTGTCGGCTCACTACGACGAAACCACTGGCCTGCTGAAAGTGGAAGTACAAGCTTTCAGCCCGGAACTGGCCGAGCAGATGGTCAAGACCATTCTGGAAGCCAGCGAGCACTTCGTGAACGAAGTCTCCCACAGCATCGCCCGCGAGCAGATGCGCTTCGCCCAAGTCGAACTGGGAGGCGCGAAGAATAGCTACACCAAACGTAAAGAAGAGCTGCTGACCTTCCAGAACCGCAACAAGGTACTGGACGGTAAAAGCTCGGCTCTGGGCCGCGCCAGCATCATCGACACGCTGGAAGGCGAGCACTCCAAAGAGCGCGCCGTGCTCACGCAAATGCTCTACAAACTTCGCCCGGACTCACCCCAGGTCAAACAACAACAGCAACGCGTGGCCGCCATTCGCGAACAGCTGAGTGCCGAAAAACGCCTGCTGGTGTCCGCCCCCGATGGCGACCAGCTCAACGTCGTCGCCTCGCGCTTTCAGCAACTGACCCTGGACGCCGGCATCGCCGAAGAAACCTATAAGACCGCCGTTGCCGCACTCGACAACGCCCGCATCGAAGCCAGCAAGAAGATACGCACCCTGGTCACCGTGGTCAGCCCGAACACGCCGCAGATGGCTCTGTACCCAGAACGCCTTTACAACCTGGCAACCATCTTCCTGGCCCTGCTGCTGCTCTACGGTATTGCCCGCTTCCTTATTGCATCGATCGAGGATCATCGTGATTAAATCCATTTCTGGCCTGCCCCTTCGCCCCCTGAACGTGAGCATGCGAAACAGCGCTGTTGCGGGTTTGATGCTGGTGACGTTGTCGCTGACAGGCTGCGGCGGCACCCTGTCCGGCGCGGGCCCGTACAAAGGCGACATCGAAAGCAAGAACGAGTCGTACAACCTGGTCGAGATCAACGCCAACACCATCGCCCCGTACATGCGCGGCGCAGTGCGCCCGGTACAGTCGAGCATTGCCAAGCCAGTCGCCACCTCCGCAGGCTTAATGGCTGGTGATGTACTCAACGTTCTGGTCACCGACAATGCACCTGAGGGCTCGGCACTGTTCGCCCCACTGTCGGCTGGCGGGACCCAGCTCAAGACCCGCATCGACGACCAAGGCATGATCTCCCTGCCCTACGTCGGTCGTCAGTTCATCGCTGGCATGTCTCTCAACCAGGTTGAGGACATGATTCGCAAGCAGCTGAAAGGCGTAACCACCGATGTGCAGACCCATGTTGAATTGGTAGGCGATCTGTCAGGCTCAGTTTTGGTAGCCGGTGCGGTCAAGGCACCTGGCCGCTTTAGCACTCTGCAAGGTCCATTGACTCTCTTGGACGCCGTCAACCAGGCCGGCGGCCCGGTGATGGAGCCGCATCTCGTCAACGTCACCGTGCGAACCGGTAGCCAGGTTCAGCAGTTCAACTATGAAGACGTACTGGCCGGTAACAACATGGTGCTGCGCCCGAACTCGGAAGTGGTGCTGGACCGAGCTCGTCAGCGCTTCGTCGCCATGGGCGCCGTCGGCGAGCCAGGCTTGAAAGACTTGCCGAGCCAAAACACTAGTCTCCTGGACGCACTGGGGAGCGTCGGTGGTCTGCGAGAAGCGAACGCCAACCCTGAAGGCGTATTTGTATTTCGCATGGGTGAAGGGTCCAATCCAAAACCAACTGTTCTGCGCTTGGACATGCGCGATCCGGCGGCGGTATTTTACGCCCGACAGATCATGATCAAACCGGATGACACCATCTACGTGACCAACGCTGCGATTTACGAATGGCAAAAAGTTATTTCGCCAGTCGTTCAGACAATGCTGTTGGGCCGTGCAGTTGGCGCCTACGAATAAACTAGCAGAGCATCTAACGGACTTAACGGCCATCAATGAGATAGCCGGCACGGACTTTCAGGAAATTATATTGTGCTAAATTCTATTTTCATCACCGCCGACTTCCTCGCAACCAAGGAAAGCGAACAATCCAACAATATTCGTTGGTTTACGGACATCCTTAAACGGCCATTATTACAGGCCACAAACCTTAGCTCAAAAGAATTCAAAAGCGCGATTCTGGAGCCGAACGGATTTGTCAGGAGACAATTCTTCGAGCTTTCAAGTATTTCTTTCAATCCTGCAGAAGTTCAGTTTGATTTCGACTCAGAGAAAGTAACTGAAGAATCAATTAGCTACTTAAAAAGCTATATTCCAGAACACACACTGGTGATCGGCTATGAGCTTTCAAACGCGACCCGTACAATTCTTAGTAAAGCAAATATCACTTACATAGACGTATGGCTCCATCCGATTCGTTACCTGGATGACGTCCTCTTCGCGTTCCGCTCCAACAACTCAGACATAAACAACTCACTGAAAGCATTTAACTTAAACGAAGATATTTATTACTCATACGCAGATAGACTTCGCGTACAAAATTATCGTGGCTTTCGCAGACCAAAACTTGACCTCCACGAGAACTCGGCTCTTTTCGTGGGCCAAACGCTTTACGACAAAGCCATTTCATCCAACGGAAAAATGTTGTCACTGCTTGACTTTAAAAGTAAATTTGACAAGCTCTGCAAAAGCCACTCTCACGTCTATTATAGCCGTCACCCTTTTGTAAAATCCGGTGACGAAGATATTATCTCCTTTGTAGCACAACACAAAAATGTCACCATCATCGATCAACCAGCCTATTTCTTGCTGGCTTCAGATGAGATCAAAAAAGTCACATCAATTTCTTCATCCGTAGTGCATGAAGCAAAATATTTTTCAAAAGAAACCGAGTTTTTCTTCCAACCGGTCATATCGATTGGCAACAACGAATCAGACTATACTTCGGTTTATCAAGCGTTTCTTTTTGGGCATTTTTGGGCTTCAGTTCTTAAGCCACAGTTTGAAGTCAATACCGTCGAGAAAACTGAATTTTTAGATTCTAAAGATAAAATTCGTGACATGCTATCCTTCTACTGGGGCTACAGAAACATCGACAAGGTCGAAAGCCTCAAACAAACTGTCGGTACCATATTCGAAAAAAAAAATAATGTAACTCCGATAAAGTCGAGTGTTGTCGCTAGCGATTGGCGAACGGCTATGGAAAAATCAAGCGTCATTTCTTTCGACGTATTTGACACTTTGGTTAGTCGCAGCTGCTATTTTCCGACCGACGTTTTTTCGTTTATGGAAGGAGAAGCACGCAAGGCAACTAATGGAAAGGTTAGAAATTTCCGAAGCAACAGACTGGCTGCCGAGAAAAAAACACGAGAGTCAGCCAATACCTTACTGAATAGACAAGAAGTAACAACCAACGATATTTATCTCGAACTACAACGAGTTTACGAGCTCACCGACTCAGAAAGAGACGAGCTTCTCAAGCTAGAACTTTCACGAGAATATGACCTCAGCGTACGTCGTGACGCAGGCTGGGCAATGTTTCAATATGCTAAAAAACTAGGCAAAGAGATTATTGCAATCTCTGACATGACGCATGAGCACTCGTTCATTTGCTCTCTGCTCGAAAAAAGCCAATACACCGGCATTACGAAAGTTTTCGTATCCTCTCAGTTTGGACTTAGAAAGCACGAGGGTGAACTTTACAGCCATGTAATAAACGATCTTAAAGTTTCCGCGTCTGACGTACTACACATCGGCGACAACATCAAAGGCGATCTAGAGTCGTCTACAGCACGTGGTCTTATGGGTTATCATATACCACGAGCAAGTGTGCACCTGGAGCGAGCAGCCGGATACACACATTTTATTGAAGAACTAAAATCTACGAAAACGGAATTTGACAGCCATCTATTTTCTATTATTTCGCGAAATTATTTTGACCGCTCTGCTGAAGAAATAACACCCAAAACACTATTCAACGGAAATGCTTTTAACCTTGGATTTTGTGGCCTGGGTCCCGCTATAACTGGATTTGCCAGCTGGATTTATTCTGAAGCAATTTCCGGCGGCATTACAGATATTTTCTTTCTTTCGCGTGATGGTCTAATTGCAAAAAAAGTCTTTGATCGGCTATATGGCGCTTTAGCTGACACGCCAAAAACGCATTACATTTATTCGTCTCGGCGAGCTGCCCGCGTATCGACCATCTACTGTCTTGCCGACATTCTGGAAATTGCGAATAAACACATTTATTCCACTACGATTGAGAACTACCTATGGAGCCGCTTCGGACTGGAGAAGGGATCTGTATCCGAGATCGCCATTCGCGAATTCGGCTTTAGCGGCGGCGAACAATCAATTGGCGGAAAAACCTCAAAAGACGCAATAATTGGTCTAGTAGAGTCTCTAAAGGACGAAATTTTAGCAACTTCGCAACGTGAACGAGAAGCATACTTAAAATACCTAGAGTCACACCATTTGCTCTCTGCCAAATCAAGCGCCTTGGTCGACATAGGGTATGCAGGCTCAATGCAAGCGGCATTGCAACGAATTACAAACAAAAAATTCCTTGGCTTGTACTTTGCTACCTTTACATCCGCGCGAAATGAAGCATTGGATACTAAAGATATGCGTGGTTACGTTGCTCACCTAATGGCACCTAGCGGATCTGAGCACGGAATCCAGAGTCACCGCTTTGTATACGAGTCAATTTTTTGTGCGGCGCATGACTCGTTTATCTGCATAAAAGAAAACGAACAGGGCCTTAATCCTATTTTCGATAAAGGCGAAAATGATGATCTTCGGATATCTCTGATTAACCAGATCCACTCTGGCGTTGAAAAATTCGCCTCTATAGTATCTGAGGAACACATCGATATTCGCAGCTTGAAAGTTGAGCCAAAATCGGCAACTCGAATCTTGGATCATTGGCTTCGCTCGCCCACAATAGATGACGCGTTGATATTGGAAGGATTACAGTTCCACGATCCTTCAGGTCCATCATCTACTCGCTACGTTCTGCCTCCTCGTGAAATGCGTTCAGCGCAAAATATACAAACCATTGCAATCTGGCAAGATGGGCTCAAAGCAATACAGAGGCTAAAGGGCACAACGCAACCGGGCGTACCCGCGAAGCCACAGGCCAAAACAGTAGTAACTGCCAAACCAGTAGTAACTATTGCACCTGTAAATACTTCAAGTGCTAAACCCATCGCAAAACCGGTCACCCCAACTACGGCTGCGCCTAAAGCGGCTAAAATAGTAGCAAAGGATGAAAGCCTGAAAACGAAGAAAAAGCGCGGAATTATTCATTCGATAATATATCCGTTCGAATATAGAATAATAAAAAAAACTTGCAGCCCAAAAAAGTTTGAAAAATACTCAACAGACCGGCGAACGTTTTTTGCTGATGCAAAAAAACCTTTAGTTAGAGCTTGGGGACGATACTCGAGCGCGTTTTTTTCTTAAGGAATGACTGGGCGCAGTTGAAAACTGCGCCCTACACCCTAAAAACAAGTGAACAACATGCAAAAAAACAAGTTGAGATTTGCGACTGAAGACCCCATAGCTGTAACTTCGAGTGAATTTTTCTCAGTACCCGCCACTGCATCTTACTGCTACTCGTATGATGGCTCGCTTGAGATTAAAAGCCTAGAGCAAAAAACGCCGGATCTTTATATAACAAAAGAATTTAACGCCGTACTATTTTTACAGTATGGCGCATCAAACCAGAGCGGCGAAATTTTAACTTCATCATTACCCTAATAGTTTAAACGCACCACAAACCTTCTCATAAGCTTAAATAAATTCCATTTTTTAAACAGAGAAACGGCAATGTTCCTAATTACAATGGCAGGCTTGAGCAGCAGATTCTTTAAGGCCGGCTACACGCAGCCCAAGTACAAGCTAATGGTGCATGGAGAGAGCGTATTCTCACTGGCGACCAAGTCATTCCTAAACTACTTTAAAACCGACCTCTTTATTTTTGTCATCAGAGACATCTACGACACAAAAAAATTTATCACAGAAGAAATAAGAGCACTAGGCATCACAAACTATAAAATAGTTTCACTTGATCATGAAACACGCGGCCAAGCGGAGACAGCCTACATAGCATTAAAACAAATAAGCTCAGACGAGCAAGTGACAATATTCAACATTGACACCTTTCGTCACAACTACCTCAAACCAAATTTTACCGAAAGTTGCGATGGCTATCTTGAAGTCTTCACAGCAGAAGGTGACCACTGGTCATTCGTAGAGGCTGCCCCTGGAGGAAAAGTATCAAGAACAACAGAAAAAGAGCGAATATCAGATCTTTGTAGCGATGGACTTTATCACTTCAAACACAAAGAAATATTTATAAATGTGTTTGAAGAAGCTTTACTGCGAAATGAAGTAGTACGCGGCGAATACTATGTCGCCCCACTATACAATCGCCTTATCCAAATGGGAATGGACATTCGATATGAAACTATCACACTCGACCAGATAGACTTCTGCGGAACCCCTGAAGAGTACCAAGCATTAACAAAACAACAACCAGGAGAGCAAATTTGAAACGCATTATAATGGACCTAGATGAAACAATTTGCTCTACTCAAGCTGGCGACTACGCAAACTCCACTCCGAATGTTGAAATAATACTGAAACTTAAAGAATTTAAAAAACAGGGTTTCGAAATCGTCATCAGCACAAGCCGCAATATGCGAACCTATGAGGGAAATGTCGGCAAAATCGCCGCAAACACGTTACCAATTATCATCAACTGGCTACAGAAACACGACGTACCTTACGATGAGATTTATGTCGGGAAGCCTTGGTGCGGGCATGAAGGTTTCTATGTCGATGACAAAGCCATACGACCTGACGAGTTCGCGAACTTATCTTACGAAGAGATCAAGGTTTTGACAGGAATCAAAGCATGATCATTATCAATTCGGCAGCCTATGTCACCCCTGAATTCCGGGCTGAATTTGGTAAAATTCCTCCGTGCCTGTTGCCTATTGGCAACAGAAAATTGGTGGAATATCAAATCCCTATGCTGCGTAACATATACGATGAGCAGATTATCGTGTCGTTACCTGAAGGCTACGAATTGACCATTGATGAACAGCAACTGTTCACATCTTTGAATATTGATTATGCGTATGTACCTGACCAATTCACACTAGCCGAAGCACTTCTTTATGTTCTTAACACTGTAAGCCATACTTTCGAAGAACCTCTGCGTTTATTACATGGCGATACATTGCTTGATACAATCCCTCAAGGTGAAAACTTGATTGCCGTCGCTGCAACAGAAGACGATTACAATTGGGAATCAGAATCTAACAAGGCCGGCCACCCCTTGGTCTGGTGCGGCTATTTTGTTTTTTCATCGCCACGCGAGTTCATCAGAGCGCTTGCGCTCTCGCAAGGAAACTTCGTTAAGGCCGTACGCATTTACGGTGAACAAACTCCACTATCGCTTCCGGAAATCACAGGGTGGCATGACCTTGGGCACGTGAATACCTACTTCGTGTCACGCTCACAAATCACCACCCAACGCGTGTTCAACTCTCTGCGCATAGAGAATGGAACAGTCTGGAAATCTGGAGCTCAGAAAACAAAAATTATCGCTGAAAGCGAATGGTACAAAAAACTTCCGGTAGCACTCAAACGCTACACACCTCAGATGATTGACAGTGGTATTGACGCCAAAACTGGAGCCCCTTTCTACGTGCTCGAATACCTGCCTTGCAGCCCCTTGAATGAGGTGTTTGTGCATGGCCGAAACCCCGATTTTTTCTGGAGGCGCACTTTCAAATTGATGGGTGCCTTCTTGCAAGATGCTCGTAACAGCTTGGACAGCATTGACAAGCACATTCAGATCGAAGCCATCCGGGCCGACGCTCAGGATTTGTATGAAATTAAAACCTACGCTCGTCTTGAAGAGTATGCACGGACTTCAGGTATCGAACTGAATACCCCTACCACCTACTGTGGCCGGCAACTTGGAAGCCTCCGCGAAGTTGCCCGCGACTGTATCGCTCGCACGCTAGAACTGCCAATAATCCCGGCAGTACTGCACGGAGATTTTTGCTTCAGCAATATTCTTTATGACTCCCGTGGCGGCGCAATCAAGGTTATTGATCCTCGCGGCCTGAACCAGAAGCAGGAGTTGACGCTGCTGGGCGACCAAAAATACGATCTTGCCAAGGCCTGTCATTCGGTAATTGGCCTCTATGACTTTATTATCGCCGGACGTTATCAGATCGAAAACCGGGAAAACACAGCTATAAGTATCCGGTTCCCTGCTGATGATCGCCTGCTGGGTATTCAAAAGGCATTCATGGACTCAGATCTCCTTCCAGGCATCACTGGCAAGAATATTATGCCGTTGACGGTTTTACTGTTCCTTTCGATGCTGCCGTTACATGGAGACCGACCGGATCGCCAAGAGGCCATGCTTATCAACGCATTAAGGCTGTACGCCGAATATGTCACTCAAAGCACTGTATGACCTGGTCAAGTCGTTCCCATCGCTGAACATTGGTTCGCGATCCATACACCTCACCTACTTCAGGATGGGGTAACGGTTTTTACCGTGGCATCTCTGGCGAGCAGTTCCACGGCAGCAACGCTAATCATGCGGGAGTCGCTCAAGTATGTGGCGCAGCTACGTAGAGGGCTCATGGCCGTTGACCTTGGAGGTCTCGACCAAACCTTATATCTGAGCGCTGGCGGCAGCGCATTTGGGCGTGTTTCTGAACAGCCAAGCCTTGCGATCGTTCACGAACGGCTTTATCGCTCTTTCGGTGGCGTTGTTGTCAATAGGCACCTGAACGTCGTCAATAGTCAAATTCGCCGGATTCATTTCATGAAACCGGCGAACATCTGAGATTAACTTTTCTGCAATACTTTAAATACAACTTAGAGGACTAGCCACACTCGCAGTTACGCAAAGCTATCAATAAACGGCTTGAATATAGACTTACCATTCTCGTCAAGCGCCTCGTAGTCAGCATGCAACTCTTTACTCACATCAATCACTTCAGCTGCAACTCTTGAAGAAGACAGCCCATTCTCCAAAGTCGGAATTATTTTTACCGTTATCCCGTGAACATAAAGATGATTAGCGACTAACAACTCAGCTCCCTCTACGCTTAGTTCATGGAATAGCTCGCTATACCGCAACCCCTTATCTCTTATGCGCTCCCAAATCGAGCTATACACTTGCATAGCACTACATGAACCAATTGCAAACTGATCATTACACCCATAAACGGTATGATACGGGACATAGATGACGTTCCGATTTTTTCGGCACTCCGCAAGACAGTAGTCCAATACGCTTCCGTTAATATCGATTTTAAGATCTGACCTTCGGCGTATCAAAACATCATACGACTCATTTTTTACAAGAGAGAACGCCCTAGAAATCTTGTAGAACATCTTTGCCTGATTAAACAAGCCCTTTGCTTTTAAGTGTGACTCTCCACTGATGCTCAAGCCAAAGTCTGAATCAGATTCAATATCAACTAGCTTAAATCTGTACGAGTTCGAAATACTCTCATGTGTCGCAACACTTTTAATGCCAGGCGCAAGTTCATCAATTTTCCGTATAGTGCTCGGAAAGTATTTTGAGAACTCATCCTTGCTTGCAAGCTCAGTAGGAATTGTCTCAAAATTACTACGCGGAAAAATTCGCGATATGTCAAACAACTGCGTACTCATAACTCCTTCAACATCCCAAGTTGTCATGATTACATCGCTGTAAAAAGATGCTTTCTTTATGCTTTCAGATACAGCATCAAGACCTCTAATTTGACCTGAAACCAAAGTAGCAACTGATTGTGAGCGATTGTGTTTTTTGTTAACTATTGACTCAACCGACGAAAGCACATCTAGAACCGAGTACTTAGAATCGCCAAAATCGATCGAAAGTTCACGTTTAAACTCTTCGTAATCCTTAAATCTACCCTCCCAGCAGGATCGAGACGCCAAGCCAAGAATATCGAAACCATAGCATTCAAAAAGCCCCGAATGCTTTGCAAGCAAACTTGAAATGAGAGGTAGCTTTCTGCTCGATTTCTCAAAGGTATCTTCAAGCTTTAAAAAAATATAATACAAACTTTGTTTTATTTTATTTGGTGCAGCAGAATAAACCAAATGTCCTGTAATACACGGCTTTAATATTGAGTACGCTTCATCATGATGCCTGTAAACACACAAGCACTCGACTAATGCAAGAAGAATCTCCGAGTCCGAAGGATTCTCAAAATAAGCGACCCTTCGCCCATACAAAAAATAACGGATGCTATAGTTTTTATACCTAAGAATCTTAAGTGCGGTTTCGTTTTTTGGATCTAGGCTCATGCACTGAAACGCAAGCCCCAGTAGTTTTAGCCCCCGCCCCTCTGATATTTCAGATCGAATTTTCCCATACCAGACATTATCGTAGTGCATCTGTATATACTGATGATCCCTCTTGGATTCAGACGCATCATAAGACCACCCAAGCCGCTTAATGTAGTCATCATCACCACACTCAAGCAGACGCTTACATATTTCCGAACGCAAGCGCTCTACCGATCCGGCAAGCACCTCACTCATGTCAATCAGATACTTAGCTGCTTCCCGATAATTAAACCGCGCCATCAATTCTTTTATCAATGCCGCAGACATTTCCGCACTTGGACTTTGCCCACTAAATCCTTTAAGCAAGTTCAGAGCATAAAAATTCCAGCCCAGAGACTTGGCGCTTTTATGAATTATATCAGCCCCTTCACACCTTCCAGACAAGTGCAGTTTTAAACCAGCGGCCAACGAGAAAAAACAATCATCCTTTCGGGATTCGGCAATCGCCTTCACTGATTCAGCATCCTCAATGCATATACTCTTGAGATGCCTATCAATTACTTCTTCGTGATCCCTGTATAGCTTTAGCAAAATCATTCCCCGTCGCCAACTGGATTATCCTTTACCTGTGGGTAGAGCAACCAAGGCAAAGCGTCATCCGGCGATTATAGGGAATGACTGTAAGAATCCCAAGCTGGACGGGCTATTCGGTTTCGTTCGTCATGTGTCTGGCCCTGTGAGACTTGGAGCGCAACAACCCAAGGCAGCGGATTTTCTTTTAGGAATGTCCGCAGTTCCTTGGTCCGATCAACCTCTTCCGGGCTGGCCATACGGAGCTGAACGTCGATCAATAGCTCGGACAGCTCATCACTTGCCGGAGAATCGGCCTCCATAGACTCCGCGTCCCGTGCCGGCCAGCTCCTACAGAGATCGCGTGGGATCGCAGGAGCTGGCGGAGTCCGGAGGTTGCGGTATCAGTCGAAGATCTCGACGACGCCTACTACGGCGTTGTCGTTGTCGGTAACAGCCAAGGCACGGATCTTGTTATCGAGCATGTAGGCTTCAGCTTCCGACAACTGCGCATCATCTTTGATGGTATGCGGGTTGGCGGTCATGAAGTGAGCGACGGTGGTGTGGATTACGCCTTCGCTCTCCAGTAATGCGCGACGCAGGTCTCCGTCTGTGACAATGCCGACCAGAACGCCTTCATCCATAACCATGGTGAGCCCCAACCGGCTTTTGGTCATCATCATCAGACAATCGTGGAAGCTGGTGCCTAGGGTCACCATCGGTGCTGGAGAGTGCATGACATCGCTGACACGAGTCAGCAGCTTGCGGCCGAGGCTGCCGCCGGGGTGGTATCGGGCGAAGTCCATCGGCTTGAATTGAATGGCTTCGATCAAGGCCACAGCCAAGGCATCGCCCATGGCCATCGTCGCCAGGGTCGAGGTGGTCGGCGCCAGGTTGTTCGGGCAGACTTCGCGCTCTACCGAGATATCCAGCCAGATGTCGGCGTGCTTGGCCAGGGACGACTTTCCGTTACCGGTCATGGCGATGATTTTGTTGCCGAAGGACTTCAGGCTCGGGATCAGCTTAATGAGTTCCTCTGTCTCGCCGCTGTAGCTGATCAGGATCAACACGTCGATCGGCTTGAGCATGCCCAAGTCACCGTGGAAGGCTTCAGCCGGATGCAGGAAGAAACTCGGGGTGCCGGTGGAAGCGAAGGTCGCAACCATCTTTTTCCCGATCAATCCGGATTTGCCCATGCCACACACAACGGTGCGGCCTTTGCAACCGAGGATGAATTCAACAGCCCGTTGAAACTCGCCGTCGAGGCGTTCGGCAAGCTGACTAATGGCTTGCGCCTGGGCGCTAAGGGCTTCTTTGGCGATTGGAAGGTGATTCATGGGGACACGATCGTTCCTTGATTTAAGTGGCGCGTATGTTACCGGTTGAGGCGGCGACAGGGAACTTGGCGCGGGTTTAATCCGATCGACGTGTAGGAAATTTCGTAAGTTCTTTTGTCTCTAACGCCGCGAACGTGGCAATGAGGGAATGGAGTCCGTACTATCGCGCCTCGTCTGATCCGGTGACACACACGATCAGATCGGCATTTGAGTAGTTGTTGACAGTTGGAACCCATGGATACCGAATCAAAGCGACACGGAATGTTTGCCCGCGAGAATGTCTTCTGGTGGGGGCATTCCAGTCTGGAAAAGCGCTTGAGCCACGTGCTCGGTCACCCGCTGGATGAGTACAGAATCAACACCCTTGACCTTGATTCCAACGCCTCGTTCGTCAATTACGTACGCCATCACCGCCTGACCCACCTGCCTAGCGGCACCACACTTGATGTGGTGGAAAAGTCGATCCGCAAGCTGTTGTTCATCTCAAGCCTGGAGTCGCGTTTTTATCGCGAGCGCGATGTGCTGGCAGGCAGCGTGCATTTCCGGCATCCCGGTTGTCTGGGGGTCATTGAGACACCGCGGGAAAGCCTGATCTTTACACGATTCGTCGAAGGGCGGGCGCCACGGATGGTCAGGGTTGCGCCGCAGATTGCCTTGGGCATCGCCGAAATCGAGAAGCTGTCCCACCAATACCTGCAACCTGCCAATTGGCGACAACGGTATCGGTTCTGGGAAATGGACTATTTCCGTCCTTGGTATCTGCTGCGCTGGCGCTTCAACTTTGTACGCTACCTGCCCTCCCTCAGCGAACTGCCCGCTGATGACGCACGATTTCACGGCCTGGCCGAGCGTCTGCGCGATTTGCAGCCGGCCCTGCGTCGCGCCCAGTCTCGCGCCAGCCATACCCAGCGCTGTTTTTGCCATATGGATTACCTGGCGAAGAACTTTTTTGTCTCGCCCGAAGGCTTGCAGATGATTGACTGGAGCGAGGTGAAGATCGGCAGGATCGGTTTTGATGGTGGCGCGTACCTCAGTGCGATTTTCCGTCAGGGGGATATGGCCCACTTTGCAAAGGTCCGTGCGGAGTTCCTGAGTGCCTATGCCGATGCGCTGGATGAGCGGTTCGACGTGCAAAGTGCACTGCGCAATGTTGAATATTTTTTCCTGCAAAACTCTCTCTGGCATTTCCTGCGCCCCAAGACGATTGCCGACTATCAGCAACGGGGCAAACTGGATTTGCTGCACGAAAAATATGAGTACTTGCTGGCAAAAGGGGCACTCGCCGGCGACGCGTGACGTGAATTCGCTGCCGTTGGCAAGCCAGTTGCTACGAAGAAAACAAAGCCATTGTCAATCTCGCCGACACCCAAGAAGAAAGCCGCTCATCGGACTGTTTACGCCGTTACAGGTGTTGAAATAAAAGTTCACACAAGATGTGAAAAAAACGTGCGTTTGGTCAAACTTTTGTAAATGGCAACGTGCCATTTGTATTATTATTCGCGGCAAATTTTATTAAACATTTCTTACAGGTTCGCATTGATTCGCGCCTGGTAGATGTGTGCACCCTTTAGGGATATCCGCTGTCTTTTATGGACAATGTCGATTCAAACCGGCGCGCTTTGCTGATTCTGTCTAAAGGCGCGCAACAGATCCCCACGCTCCCTGCCCTGCTGCCCGAGTATCGGCTGCTGTGTGGCGCGGTGCGCGACATTGCCCAGGCCGATGAGGTTCTCGCGTGGGGACGCAAACCCAGTGCGATGCGTGCCCAAGAGGCCGCTGAAACTGCCGGTTTGCCGCTACTCACCGTCGAAGACGGCTTTCTGCGCTCGGTGGGCCTGGGCGCCGAAGACCCACCGCTGTCGTTGATCGTTGATCCGCTGGGCATCTACTACGACGCCACCGCTCCTTCTCGCCTTGAACAACTGATTCCCGTGCCGCTCACAGAAGCACAGATACTGCGCGCCCGTGCCTTGCAAGCAAGCTGGTGTGAAGAGCGCGTGTCCAAATACAACGGCGCCCGCATCGAAGCCTGCACATTGCCGCAGCCGTGCGTGCTGGTGGCCGATCAGACCCGCGGTGATGCCTCACTGCAAGGCGCCACCGTCGCCGATTTCGAACGCATGCTCGAAGCCGCGCTGGCCCGGCACCCGCAAAGCACGGTGGTGGTCAAGGTTCACCCGGACGTGGTGGCCGGGCGCAAGCAAGGTCACTTTGACCTGGCGGCGCTACGCAAGCACCCACGTGTTCACCTGATCAGCCATAACGTTCACCCGGCCGAACTGCTATCCGCCGTGCAGGCTGCATACGTGATGACTTCGCAACTGGGTTTCGATGCCTTGCTGTGGGACGTGCCGGTGTACACCTTTGGCATGCCGTTCTATGCCGGCTGGGGTCTGACCGATGATGCCCTGCCCGCTCCCGAACGACGCCAACCTGCCAGCCTTGAACAATTGCTGTATGCCGCGCTGGTGGAATACCCGCGCTACGTCGACCCGGAAACGGGCGCGCCCTGCCAACCCGAGACCGTGTTGGCCTGGCTCGGCCTGCAACGGCGGATGCGCAGTCGGCTGCCGCAAGATTTGCAGATGGTCGGTTTCAGCAAGTGGAAAGAGCCGTTAGTGCAAGACTTTTTCAACGGTTCATCCTCCCTGTTCACCGTACCGCGCAGACGTTCGAAAACCCGCTCACCAGTGGTGACATGGGGCTGTCAGCACGACGCGGCACTGGCGCAACAACCTGATACCCAGCACCTCGGCCGCGTCGAAGACGGCTTCCTGCGTTCCGTCGGCCTGGGCGCGAAGAAAACCCGTCCATTGTCCTGGGTGTTTGACGACCTGGGCATTTACTACGACGCCACCCGCCCTTCGCGCCTGGAACATCTCTTGCAGCACGAACCGTGCAGCCCGGGTTTACTGCAACGGGCAGCGGCCCTGCGCGAAGCGATCTGCGCTGGCGGAGTGACCAAATACAACCTGCCCGGCCCGACGTGGAAACGTCCCGCCGGCGCCGGGCAAGTGATTCTGGTACCCGGCCAGGTCGAGTCCGACGCCTCGATTCGCTACGGCGCGCACCGTATCCGGCGCAACATTGATTTGCTCAAGGCGGTGCGCCAGCACCATCCAATGGCATGGCTGTTGTACAAGCCGCACCCGGAAGTGCTGGCCGGCACACGCGAAGCAGGCATTGATGAAGAGCGCACCAGCGACTGGTGCAATCAGGTGGTGGGCGATGTGCCGTTCCATGAGCTGTTGACTGAAGTGGATGAAGTGCATGTGCTGACCTCGCAATCGGGTTTCGAAGCCTTGTTGCGCGGCGTGCCTGTGACCACCTACGGCCAGCCGTTTTATGCCGGCTGGGGTTTGACCCGGGACAAGGACCTGAGCCCAGACGTCCAGGCGCGCCGCACCCGGCGCCTGAGCCTGGACGAACTGGTGGCCGCGACCCTGATCCGCTATCCGACCTATGTCAGCCGCATTACTAAAAAATTCACGACTCCCGAACGTACGTTAGTCGAGATTCAAAACTGGGATGAAGTACCTACACATGGAAAGCGTCCAACATGGCGAGAGATGATCCAGCGTTTGCTCCGCACCGCTTTGAGACCACGCCCAAAAAACTCGTAGTTCCTGTCGAGCGCTCCCCGCGCCCGGTGTCGGTGAAACCGCGTAACTCGTTCCTGTTTTTGCAGGGCGTCAGTTCGCCGTTTTTTGCGCGCCTGGTACAGGCTCTACGGGCCGAGGGACAGTTGGTCAAGTCGGTCAACTTCAACATGGGTGACACCCTGTACGGCAGCGGCGCGCGCGTATTTTATTCGGCGCGCCCAGAGCAGCTGATGGATTTCTACAGCCAATGTTTCAGGGCAGACCACATCACCGACGTGGTGCTGTTCGGCGACTGCCGTCCGGTGCATCAGCCGGCGGTGGAGCTGGCCAGGTCGCTGGGCATTCGCGTGCACGTGTTCGAAGAAGGTTACTTCCGCCCCTACTGGATCACCCTTGAGCGCAACGGCGTGAACAATCACTCGCTGCTGCCTCGTGATCCGGACTGGTATCGGGAAGTGGGCAAGTACATCCCCCGCTATCACAACGGCAATTCGTTCCGCCTGTCCTTTGCCTCCAGGGCCCTGCACGATGTGATGTACCACGTCGGTGGCGCACTGAACAAAGTGGTATTCCCCCACTACAAAACCCACGCGCCGTACAACGCGGCGGTGGAGTATGCGGGTTACATTCGCCAGGGCCTTCGCCTGGCCAGTGCCAAGGGCCGTGATTCCGAGGTGATCAGTCAAGTGGCGCACAATCGCTATCGCACCTTCCTGTTGCCTCTGCAGCTGGACAGCGACGCGCAGATCCGCGATCACTCGCCGTTCAAACACATGAAGGATGTGCTGAAGCATGTTTTGGGTTCGTTCGCCCGCCATGCCGGCAGTGACACGCGCCTGGTGGTCAAGAACCATCCGCTGACCCCGGGCATCATCAACTACCACCGAATCACCCGGCGCATTGCCCACAAATTCGGCGTTGCCGATCGGGTGGACTTCCTCGAAAGCGGTCACATGCCGACATTGCTGTCGCATGTCGCGGGCGTGATTACCGTCAACAGCACCGTGGGCGGTTCGTCGCTGATGCACAGCGTGCCGACCATCGCCCTCAGCGACCCGATCTACAACCTCAAGGGGCTCACCCACCAGGGCAGCCTTGACGATTTCTGGCACACACCGGAACCGCCTGACGCCACGCTGTTCCAGCGTTTTCGCAGCACGGTGATTCACACCACCCAGGTCAATGGCGGCTTCTATACGCGCTGCGGTATCGACATGGCCGTGAACAACTCGCTGGAAGTACTGATGGCCAAAACCTCTCGGATTGAACGCTACTTATGACGCTGCCGAAAAAACCGCGCTGCATCCTGATCACCGGTGCTACAGGTGGCATCGGCGGCGCACTGGCGCCCGCCTATGCGGCACCCGGCGTGACCCTGATTTTGCAAGGCCGGCGCACCGAACGCCTGGAAGAAATGGCGGAGCAGTGTCGCGCTGCCGGCGCCCGGGTCATCCTCCATGCACTGGATGTACAGGACCTGGAGGCCGTGCGTGAATGGATCACCCGGATCAGCGAAACCGAGCAGCCGGACCTGATCATCGTCGGAGCCGGCCTCAACACGGCGAGCGGCCCGAATGCCGAGGATGAAGATTGGGCGTTGTCTCAGGCGGTGATCGAAGTCAACGTCATGGCCGCCATTGCCACCGTACAAGCGGCGTTGCCGGCGATGCGCGCGCGCAAGCACGGGCAGATCGCGCTGTTCAGTTCCCTCGCTGGTTGGCGCGGGCTGCCGGCGACGCCGAGCTACAGCGCCAGTAAAGCGGCAATAAAGGCATACGGCGAATCCATGCGCGACCTGGTGGCCGCTGACGGCGTGCGGATCAATGTGATCATGCCCGGTTATGTTGAATCGAAAATGTGCTTTGAAATGCCTGGACCGAAACCGTTGCTGTGGAACCCGGACAAAGCCGCGCAGCGGATTCGCCGGGGCTTGGCAGCCGACCAGGCGCGAATCAGTTTCCCCTTCCCTTTGAACCTCGGATGCTGGGCCCTGGGCGTGATTCCCCCACGGATGTCTTCTGTAATTTTGCGATGGCTGGACTACGGTGCCTGATTTTTTTGACAGTACTTTCGCCTGGGTCATCCTGGGCGGTTTTTTGCTCTCCTGTGCCATCGAAGCGCTGCTGATTCCCAGGCCCGCCTTACGCCGACCGCTGCGCAGCTGGCTGCTGCACGCCGGGGCATGGCTATTCTCGGTTGCCCTGCTTTATGGCCTGACCGGACGCCCATATTTCAGTGCTGTGAATGTGCTGGCCATCTGGACGCTGATCGTGCTGGTGAGCAATTCGAAGTATCACTCGTTGCGCGAACCCTTTGTGTGCGCGGATTTTGAGTATTTCAGCGACGCCGTGCGTTTCCCGCGTCTGTACTTGCCCTTCTTCGGCATCGGCAAAACCATTGTGCTGGCGTTGGCCTTTGTCGCCTACCTGGCCTGCGGATTGTATTTCGAGGCTGGCGCCAGTGATGCGTTGGCAACCGCGGCCATGGCACTGGTCTGCGCCGTGGTGCTGCTGGTCATCGGCGCATTGAAACCGCTTCAACCGAGCTACGATGCCAGCCTGGATTTGCGCCGCTGGGGATTGGCCGCCAGTTTGTGGACCTACTTTTGCGCAGCCCGGCGCAAGGTGCCCATCGACACACTGGGCTCACCGTTTGCGATCAGTGCGCAATCGATTCGCAACCCTTCTGATGTGGCCCTGCCGGACCTGGTTTCGGTGCAGAGCGAATCGTTTTTCGATATTCGCAGATTGTGGCCCGGTATCCGCGAGCAGGTACTGAGCCAATACGATGTGCTGCGCACCGAAGCCCGCGCCCATGGGCGCCTGAAAGTTGCGGCCTGGGGCGCGAATACCGTGCGCACCGAGTTCGCCTTCCTGACCGGGATTGCCGGCGACAGGCTCGGCGTTCATCGCTTCAATCCTTATCGCCATCTGGCCCGCCAGGGGTTGCCAAGCATCGCCGCCGAAATGAAGCGCCGGGGTTATCGCACCGTGTGCGTTCACCCTTACGCGGGTAGCTTTTATGGCCGTGACCGTGTGCTGCCGGCACTCGGTTTCGATGAGTTCATCGATGTGCGCAGCTTCAATGACGGGCAAAAGGCCGGACCTTTTATTGGCGATTGCGCCGTGGCAGACAAGATCATCGAACTGCTCGACGACAGCGAGCGCACCCAGCCCTTGTATATCCACGCCGTAACAATGGAGAACCATGGACCGCTACAGCTGGAGCAGGTTGAAGCGGCCGAGTTGCCAAGCTGGTTCGATCGTCCGCTGCCGGACGGCCTGCGAGACTTGGCGCCTTATCTGCGTCACCTGAGCAATGCTGATCGGATGCTCGGCAAGTTGCGCGAGTACCTGCTGGCCAGCCCGACGTCTACCGGACTGTGTTTCTTCGGCGACCATGTACCCATTCTCCCGGATGTGTATACCGCCCTGGGCGCACCCGATGGCGATACTGATTACTTCATCTGGTCCAATCAGGCTCCGTCCTCCAGCGCGCCCCGGCCAATAGGCGTGGAACAGCTGGCCAAAACCTTCGTTGACCATCTGAACAGCCGTCAGCAATCCGTCGCAAAAACGAGGCTGGACCAGACCGCCACCCATGACTGACATCGACAACGCCCCCTTGCGGATTGCCCTCGGTTCCAGCTTGCCGGAACCTGATGAGTCAATCGCGCGGATGATCACTTCGGGCCGCAATTCGCTGGCCTTCTTTCTCGGCGATGAAGCCTGCCGCTATCGGCTGCTGGCCGAGTCGATCAACTGGGACCGGATTCTGATCGCCCGCCGCGATTGCAGCACCCTTGGCTATGCCGCCTTCAAACATCATCGACGCGGACCCTTTTCGCCCGGCGTCAGGCCTTTTTTGCGCGAATTTGGCCGGTGGCGGGGCGTATTGCGCTACCTGCTGTTTGCGATCACCGAAGGTCGCGAGTGGTACTACGGCTTTTATCTCTATGGTCTTCATGTGATCAAGCATGCACGTCATCAGGGCATTGCCAGCTCGCTGCTGGCAGCGACCTTTGATCAGGCCCGTCAAGCCGGCTATGACCGGGTAGAGCTGGAGGTTCAGGTGAAGAATGTGAGGGCCCAGCGGCTCTATGCGCATATGGGATTCACCCGAATCCGGACCACTCCGGTGAATTGGCTTGGCCGCCTGCTGCCCTTCCCCGCCGTGATCAACATGCGTCGCTCGATGACACCCCAGCCATGAGCGGTGAAGAAATGAATCGATCAGTTCCCCTTGAGTCATTGGTGGAAGGCCCCGGCTGGGTGGGCATCATGTCGCAGTGGGTGATGTGGAAAGTCCATCACCTGGGTGAGTTTCTCGACCCCGAAGGGCCACCGTACTGGTTGTGGAGACGCGGCCAACAACGGCCCGAAGGTTTGAAGGCGATTTCGGGGATCGGCTACAAAAGTTCGTCCGACCATGCCCGGGTATTGTGCAAACGCTGGGGCATTCCTTATGTGGCGCTGGAGGACGGCTTTCTGCGCTCCTCTTCGCTGGGGGTGGAAGGTGATACGCCGATGTCGATGGTGATCGATCCCATCGGCATCCACTACCTGGCCGATCGTCCGTCACTGCTGGAAAACATTCTGCAAACCCCGCACATCTTGACGGCTGCGGAGTTGGCAACCGCCCAAGCGTTGATTGCCCTGATGCGCAGCAGCGGGATCGGCAAATACAACAACGCCCCGGATTTGACCGACGACGACGCCCTTGGCCGCGACAAACCGCTCATCCTGGTGGTGGACCAGACCTACGGCGACTTTTCCATTCCTGGTGGCGGGCTTTGCGAAGCGGACTTTATCCGCATGCTCGATGCGGCGCTGGCGGAAAACCCCGATGCGGACGTGCGGGTGCGGATTCACCCTGACTGCATCAACGGCCACAAGAAAAGCTGCCTGCTCGACGCAGCCCTTGCACGGGGCGTAGCGCTGGAGAACCGCCACGTATCCTGGGCCTCACTGGCGAGCCGGGCCCGACGCGTGTATGTCGGCACCAGCCAGGCCGGACTGGAAGCGTTGATTCAGGGTGTACCGGTGACTTGTTTCGGGCTGCCGTTCTACGCCGGCTGGGGGCTGACCGATGATCGCTTACCGATCCCGCGACGTCAGGCCCGGCCGACGCTGGAGCAACTGGTGGCCGCCGCTTACATTCGCTACTGCCGCTATGTGGACCCATTGACCGATCGGCGCTGCGATGTGATGACCGTGGCCCGGCAACTGGCCCGGCAAAAACAACACGACAGCCAGTTCGCCGGCGCATTGACCGTGCTTGGCGTGCCTCGGCGCCGGCAACCGGCAATCCGCCGCTTGCTCGACAGCCGTTGGGGCCGCGTGAAATTCACCCACAATAGTGCCGACCTGATGACGACCGTGGCGCGCGAAGATGGCAAGGTGGTGGTGTGGAGCCCCCATGAACCCCGCGACCTGTCATCACGTGCCGCAGCACGGGGCGTACCGCTGTGGCGAATCAGCCCAGACAACGCAACAGCCAGCTTGATCCTCGAGCGTTACGACGGCGATGTTCAGCAACTGGTGCAAGTCCGTGGCATGCCCTGTAGCCCACAGCAGGCGCTGGAACACCGCGCACAAAACACTCCAGGCCTGATCGAAAACTGCCCGCGCTATCGGCAAATCCGCCGCTACCTCAAAGGTATGTTCCCGCTATAACCCTTGCAGGAGACGGCTTGCCGGCGAAAGCGTCCTCAATGCCGCCGCACGTCGCAAGGCCGCCTTCGCTGGCAAGCCAGCTCCTACAAAATCGCCGTGCACGCCATCATTCTTCAGACAACACCAACCCCGTGCACACCCTCATTTTGTGGCCGACACCAACCCCGTGCGCACCCTGATTTTGTGGACAACACAAAACCCGTAGGAGCCGGCTTGCCGGCGAAGGCGTCCTCATTGCAGCCGCACGTCGCAAGGCCGCCTTCGCTGGCAAGCCAGCTCCTACAAAATCGCCGTGCACGCCATCATTTTCCGGACGCCACCAACCCCGTGCACATCCTCATTTTTCGGACGACACCAACCCCGTGCACATCCTGATTTTGTGGACAACACAAAACCCGTAGGAGCCGGCTTGCCGGCGAAGGCGTCCCCATTGGCGCCGCACGTCGCAAGGCCGCCTTCGCTGGCAAGCCAGCTCCTACAAAATCGCCGTGCACGCCATCATTTTCCGGACGCCACCAACCCCATGCACATCCTCATTTTCCGGACGCCACCCCCGTGCACACCCTCATTTTGTGGCCGACACCAACCCCGTGCGCACCCTGATTTTGTGGACAACACAAAACCCGTAGGAGCCGGCTTGCCGGCGAAGGCGTCCTCATTGCCGCCACACGTCGCACGGCCGCCTTCGCTGGCAAGCCAGCTCCTACAAAATCGCCGTGCACGCCATCATTTTCCGGACGCCACCCCCGTGCACACCCTCATTTTGTGGCTGACACCAACCCCGTGCGCACCCTGATTTTGTGGACAACACAAAACCCGTAGGAGCCGGCTTGCCGGCGAAGGCGTCCTCATTGCCGCCGCACGTCGCAAGGCCGCCTTCGCTGGCAAGCCAGCTCCTACAAAATCGCCGTGCACGCCATCATTTTCCGGACGCCACCAACCCCATGCACATCCTCATTTTCCGGACGCCACCCCCGTGCACACCCTCATTTTGTGGCCGACACCAACCCCGTAGGAGCCGGCTTGCCGGCGAAGGCGTCCTCATTGCCGCCGCACGTCGCAAGGCCGCCTTCGCTGGCAAGCCAGCTCCTACAAAATCGCCGTGCACGCCATCATTTTCCGGACGCCACCAACCCCGTGCACATCCTCATTTTTCGGACGACACCAACCCCGTGCGCACCCTGATTTTGTGGACAACACAAAACCCGTAGGAGCCGGCTTGCCGGCGAAGGCGTCCTCATTGCCGCCGCACGTCGCAAGGCCGCCTTCGCTGGCAAGCCAGCTCCTACAAAATCGCCGTACACGCCATCATTTTTCGGACGGCACAAACCCCGTGCACATCCTCATTTTCCGGACGCCACCAACCCCGTGCACACCCTCATTTTGTGGACAACACAAAACCCGTAGGAGCCGGCTTGCCGGCGAAGGCGCCCTCATTGCCGCCGCACGTCGCAAGGCCGCCTTCGCTGGCAAGCCAGCTCCTACAAAATCGCCGTACACGCCATCATTTTCCGGACGCCACCAACCCCGTGCACATCCTCATTTTTCGGACGACACCAACCCCATGCGCACCCTGATTTTGTGGACAACACAAAACCCGTAGGAGCCGGCTTGCCGGCGAAGGCGCCCTCATTGCCGCCGCACGTCGCAAGGCCGCCTTCGCTGGCAAGCCAGCTCCTACAAAATCGCCGTGCACGCCATCATTTTCCGGACGCCACCAACCCCGTGCACATCCTCATTTTCCGGACGCCACCAACCCCGTGCGCACCCTGATTTTGTGGACAACACAAAACCCATAGGAGCCGGCTTGCCGGCGAAGGCGCCCTCATTGCCGCCGCACGTCGCAAGGCCGCCTTCGCTGGCAAGCCAGCTCCTACAAAATCGCCGTGCACGCCATCATTTTTCGGACGACACCAACCCCATGCACACCCTCATTTTGTGGCCGACACCAACCCCGTGCGCACCCTGATTTTGTGGACAACACAAAACCCGTAGGAGCCGGCTTGCCGGCGAAGGCGTCCTCATTGCCGCCGCACGTCGCAAGGCCGCCTTCGCTGGCAAGCCAGCTCCTACAAAATCGCCGTGCACACCCTCATTTTGTGGACAACACAAACCCCGTAGGCGGCGGCCCGTACACATCCGGTTCCAAACTTTTACGACGTCCAATCGTCTACGTCCTAGCCTTACCCTTTCAACCTATACAGGAGGGCAAAGGATTGCCTACTCGTTCCCACGCCTATCATCTGCGCACCGGTCGCCACTCCCAAACTGGACAAATCTACCTGCTCACTGCCGTGACACACCTGCGTGAACCGGTGTTCAGCGATTGGCGAGCGGGACGTTTGGTGGTGGATCAGTTTCGTCTGGCCATGACAGAAGGACGGGCAGATTCCCTCGCCTGGGTGGTAATGCCTGATCATTTTCACTGGCTGGTCGAACTCCAGAACAGCACGCTGCCGGAGTTGATGCTTGCAACCAAATCTCGTAGCGCGAGAGAGATCAATGCCTACCTGGGTCGCTCAGGCCGATTTTGGCAAAAAGGCTTCCATGATCGCGCCATCCGCCGCGAAGAAAATCTTTTGACGGTGGCCCGTTACATCATCGCCAACCCATTGCGCGCCGACCTGGTCAGGCGCGTTCATGATTATCCGCTGTGGGATGCCTTATGGCTGTAGAGGTTGACTTGCCGGCGAAGGCACGCCGCCTCGATCTTCTGGCCGCGCGTCTTAGAGCTTTCGCAGTTCGTGCGCAACGATGGCGACGGTTTCGGCAATTTGCTCCGAGGTGTGCAGGCATGACACGAAAAAGCGCACTCGCGCCGACTTCTCGGGCACCGCCGGATGCAAGATGGGTTGGGCGTTGATTCCACGACGGGACAACGCGCTGGACAATTGGGTCGCCTTGAGCGAACTGCCGGTAATGACCGGAACTACCGCCAGACCTGTGCTGGTGCCGGTGTCCAGGCCTGCTTCCCTGGCAAGTTCGAGGAATTGCCTGCCACGCGCCTGCAAGGTGGCGACGCGCTCGCCATCTTCTGGCAGGCAACGCAGCGCCGCTAATGCTGCCGCCGCCACCGATGGCGGCATGCCGACACTGTAGAGAAAGCCCGGGGCCAGGAACTTGAGATGTTCCACCAGCGCCGACTCACCGGCGATGTAGCCGCCGCAACTGGCCAGGCTTTTACTCAAGGTGCCCATCCAGATATCCACGTCACTGCCGGCCAGGCCGAAATGCTCACGGATGCCTTTGCCAGTCTGCCCCATGACGCCTAGCGAATGGGCTTCATCGACCATCAGCAATACCTGGTGCTTGTTCCTGAGTTCAACGAAACGAGGCAAATCCGGGAAATCACCATCCATGCTGTAGATGCCTTCAAGCACCACCAACACCCGCTCGAAATGCTGACGTTGATCGCTCAGTACACGATCGACCGCTTCCCAATCGTTATGGGCAAAACTCAGGCGCCGGGCACCGGACAACTGAATGCCCTGCAGCACGCTGTTATGAATCAGCTCATCATGCAGAATCAGATCCCGCGGACCGAACAAGTAGCCAATGGTCGTCACGTTCGTCGCATGGCCACTGACGAAGGTAATGGCGTCGTCCACTTCATAGAGGCGAGCCAGTTCCTGCTCCAGCTCGCGATGAATCGGCCGATCGCCCGACACCGGACGACTGGCCGATACCGACGTTCCATATTGATCAATGGCGGCTTTAGCGGCCTCGGCGACAACCGGGTGTCCTGAGTAGCCCAGGTAGTTATAGCTCGCGAAGTTCACGTAACGGTTACCGTCCATGACGGTTTCGGCTCCCGCCAACCCTTCGTGCAATTTGAAGAACGGATTAGTCAGGCCAAAACGCGCGGCGCCGTCGAGCATAATGCGTAACTGCTGATAGCCGGGGAACTGGTCAAATCGGCAGAATTGCCCGAACCCTTCGCGCGGGGCGCTTTTGAGGCCCTCCAGCGATGGGCTTGGTGCGCCATCGCCGGTCTTGCGCAGACGCCGTTCCAGAGCCTGTTGGATCAGCTTGTCTTTCATCGAAGCGGCAAGCTTGGGCGCGGTTTTATGGGTCATGGTCCGAATCAATTAATCAAGCGTGAAAGTTTGGAATTCTGAGCGTCGAGGCCCGCACTCAACTGCGCGATCTCGTCACGGGAAATGTCGACGCCATGACGTGAAAACGTTTCGCTCGCCAGAGGCTGCAGATTATTTTCGGCATCCGGTTGCACATCGCCTTGCTGATTACCGCGCAGGAGTTCAAGGATTCGAACGGTGATCTTGCCGATGCTCGACGCTTCGCTCAGCTCCATGACCGGCAGACGAACACCAAAGCGCTCCTCGACCGCCACCACCAGCTCGACACTCATCAACGAGTCCAGACCCAACTCTTGAAGCGGTCGGGTGGCGTCCAGTTTACTGGTTGGCAAACGAAGGATTTCGCTGATTTCCTGCTTGAGCATTTCACTGAACAGCTCGATCAGCTCAGGGTCATCCATTTCAGCCAATAGCCGCTGAATATCGTCGGCATCGCTTTCTTCGTCCTGCTCACCACCGTGTAACCTGGCCAGCTCATTGAACTTGGGCGAGCCGGCTGCCGGCAGGAAACGCGACAGCGCCTTCCAGTCCAGCTCCAGCACGCCTAGCCCCGAACGACGCTGCAACAGCAAGCGCTCCAGGGTCTGCAGCGCCGCTTGCGACTGCAAGGCTGCACCGCCCATGCGACTTTGCAGAGCGTCCTTGATGTCCTGATTGCGAGCCAGGAAACCCGCGTCAGCGATGGCACCCCAGAGCACGCTGGTGGCCGGCAACCCCAGCGCCAGGCGATGACGCGCCAGTGCTTCGAGCCAATGGTTGGCGGCAACGTAGTTGGCCTGCCCCGGATTACCGAACAGGGTGGTTGCCGAAGAGAACAGCACGAAGAAGTCCAGTGGCAAACGGGCCGTCAACTCATGCAGGTACTGCGCTCCCTTGGCCTTGGGTTCCAGGACGCGTTGCAGTTGTTCGCGGGTCAAATTGCGGATCAAACCGTCATCGAACACCGTTGCCGCATGCACCACGCCACGTAATGGCTGACCGCTGGCGTCAATGCGCGCCATGACGGACGCCAGTTGCGCGCGGTCGGTGATGTCACAGGCCAGCGCCTGGACCTCGATACCCTGCTCGCGCCACAGCGCCAACAAGGGTTGCGCCTCCTCCGTCGCGGCGCCGCGACGACCTAGCAGGACCAGATGACGAGCGCCTTTTTCCACCAGCCATTGCGCGCTGCGCAGGCCAAAACCGCTGAGACCGCCGGTGACCAGGTAGCTGGCGTTCGCGGCCAGGGTCAACCCCGGTGCTGGCGCGACCGACGTCGCGACAACGCCCTGGATCGGCGTGCGATACGTCACGACAATCTTGCCGATCTGACGTGCCTGCTGCATGTAGCGGAACGCTTCGACCACTTCATTGGCATCGAAAGCGCGGTAAGGCAGCGGGCTCAGAACGCCCTCGCGGAACAGCTCCATCATTTCGCCGAACAGCCGACGGGTCAGCTGCGGGCGTTCGCTCATCAGTTGGTCGGCGTCGATGCCAAAGTAGCTGATGTTATTGCGGAAAGGTCGCAGACCGATTTTGGTGTTCTGGTAGAAGTCGCGCTTGCCCAGTTCGAGGAACCGGCCAAACGGCTTGAGTACCCGCAAATTGCGATTGATCGCCTCGCCCGCCAGCGAGTTGAGTACCACATCCACGCCGCGGCCATCGGTGATGGCCAGGATGTCATCGGCATACGCCAACGAACGCGAGTCAAAGATATGCTCGACGCCCATCAGCCGCAGGAAATCGCGCTTTTCGTCGCTGCCCGCGGTGGCATAGATTTCGGCACCGCACCATTTGGCAATCTGGATCGCGGCAATACCCACGCCGCCCGCTGCGCCGTGAATCAGGATCTTCTCTCCCGGCTCAAGGCGCGCCAAGTGATGCACCGCGTAGTACACAGTGAAGAAGGTACTCGGGATGGTCGCCGCTGCCTCGAAAGACATACCGTCAGGAATGCGTGCCACCGCATTGGCGTTGGTGACCAGACGATTGGCAAAGCTTGACGGACCGAAGCCGACGACTCGGTCGCCCGGCTGGAAATCGCCTTCGACCAGCGCGCCTTTGCCCCGCACCACGCCAGCAAACTCGAAGCCAAGCGTCGGTCCCGAGAAGCCATTTTCGATTGCTTCATCGGACAGCAGGCCCAACGCGTACATGACATCACGGAAGTTAAGGCCAGTCGCCTGAACCTCAATATCCAGTTCGTCGTCAGCCGGCACCCGTGGCGCTCGTGCTTCCCAGCGCAAATGGCGCAACTGCCCCGGCAAATCGAACCCGAGCTTGACCTGCGCCGGTGCCTCCAGCGCGGCATCAGGCGCCAACTCATCGGGCTGGATTCGCAGCCGTGCGACATAGCGATCGCCTGCCGCACTGATCGCCAGCTCGGTTTCTTCATCAGCGTTGAGCAGTGCCTGAGCCAGATGTTCGACACCGGCCCCCATCGCCAGATCGAGTAGACGGACACGACAGCCGACAGCTTCGTTGCTCAGGGTCCGACCGAAGCCCCACAAGGCTGCGTCGGCGATGTCCGGCACAGTCGTTTCCGGCCGGGCGCCTTGCGGCAGCAGATGAACAGCGGCGCCGAAGGTCAGCAACCAGCAATCGGCGGCGATGCCGGCCGACTCACAAGCCTGAGTGATGGCTGCGGCGAGCATGCACCGATCCGCCTGCGCATCCAGCCCTTGGGTGGCGAACACACCAGCGAGCATCACAATGTGCTGAGGCGCCGCGGCCTCTTCAATCAACTGTTGCGCCAGAACCACTGCCGAGCCCGGTGCGAGCAGTGCAGCGTCCTGACCTTGCTCGCGCAAGACCAATGCCAGTGCCTGGGCAAATGGGCCTTCAGGCCCTTGCTCGTCGGCGACCAGCAACCAGCGATGACGCGGATACTCGGGAGCAACCGCGAGGGTCTTCACCTCATCTTTGGCGGCCACCAATAGATAGCTGCCGGATGCCGAATCCGGAATAAACTCCAGCGGCCCGGATACCGTCAGGCCATGGCGCCGCAGTTCCTGCTGCCAGAAGCCCGGCGTCTGTTGCACCGATAGCGCCTGCTGCCCCTGGCGGGCCAGCCACCAGGAAGGTTCGGCGCCGAAGGTGAAGTCAGCCCAACGTGCAGGATGTTGCGCGAGCAGCAACACTTCGCCATTGGCACACAACCTTGCGGCACCCTGTTGCAGGCCTTGACTGAGTGCTTCCAGCGGTGCCAGATCAGTGGCGACGAGGACCAGATCGAAACAGTTCGCCGGCACCCGGTCGATTTTTTCCGCATCTTCCAGGTTCAGCACCTGGAGATCCGGGAAGTCAGCCTGGAGCATCGACGACGCTTCAATGTTCTGCGCCACGTACTGATAATCGACCCGATCAAAATCCAGCCCGACACACAGATCAGCCGCCAAAGGCGCGCCCTCGAAGCCAAGCTCGAGAATACGCAAGCGCTGCCCGTCAGGCAGAGCGCTCAAGCGTTGCGCAATGTGCTCTCGCAGACCGCCCAGCAATGCGTAGTGGCCGCAAGCTCCGAGCACCAGGCGGGTCAATACGGCGGGCGTGGTTTCCCTCGGCAAAAGTTGCGCAAGACTCATCTGCCCGCTGATCAGCTCCAGCAGGTGCATGCCGATGCGGCCAACCGAATGAATGATCTGGAAGTGCTCGGGATAACTGCGGAACAGTTCCTGCCAGATGTCCTGTGCACTCGAGCGTTCACCCTGGTCGGCCAGCTGCCAGGCGTCGTTGCCGACCGTGACCAGGCTGCCATCCTCTATGGCTTGATCCAACAAATGGTCAAGATAACTGCCAGATTCCCAAGTGGTGTACTGCTGCCGCGTCAGTTGACCGCCGAGTTTCTCGACGGCTTCAAGCAGGAAGCTGCCGCACAGGCCATCGAGCAACGGGTCGATTTCATTGGCATACCGGGCCAATCCGTGATCACCCGCGAGAGTGCCGAGGTGCTGTTGCAGCTTCACCTGCAGCTGTGAACTGGCCATTGGCATGGCACGCTCATTGGCGGGATAGGGTTTGGCAACCCCGACAAAATCCGCCAGCTTGATGTCGCCACTGCGATCCTTGTGCAGTCGTACTCCACGAAAACGCGCGTCCTTGATGCAGATGACGGCACGGCCTTGGGCATCGAACAGCGTGAAATCCGCCAGCAACGAATGCTCTGAGCGTTTCACCAGGGTGACCTGGGCCAGGCAAGGCGCAAGACTGCCGGCAGCAAAGCAGATGCGCCCCAGTTTCACCGGGATAAAGGCCAGGTCTTTGCGGCACCCGGCATCCTGGCTCAACAGTTGGGTGATCAATTGGAAAGCACCGTCCAGCAACGCCGGGTGCAGATTCAGAGTGTTCAGTTCGGCCTCGATCAGCGCCGGGACCGTCAAGCGCGCCAATACCTGGTTGCCCTCGATCCAGCCGGCCTCGACCACTTGATAAGCCGGACCATAATTCAGGCCGACGGCCCGAGTCAGCGCCAAGTGCCCGGACGCGTTGAAATCCGGCGCGCGCGTCGGCAAGGCCGGGGCAGCGCAGGCCAGCATGCCGCCGCGTGCTTCACCCGGAAGCCTGGCAACCACATGCTGCGCCCATGGCTCAGCCTGGGCGGTGGTGCGCGACACGATGGAAACCGTTCCGTCACTGCTGTCGATGGTTACGCGGACTTTTTTGCTGAAATCCGGATGCAGCAAGAGTGGGCTGTGAATTTCCAGCTCTTCGATTTCAACAAACTCGCCGGGTTGATATTGCAATGCCGCTGCCAGCGCGAGCTCGGTGAAACCCGCCCCCGGGAACAACACCGAGTCACCCACCTTGTGGTCTCCAAGCGAGGGGAACAGTTGCGTATCCAGACGGTTGTCCCAGGTGAACTCGTGCTCGGGCAGCGGGTAACCCAACAGCGGGTGGACGCGTTCACGGTGCAGGTTGCCGTTTGACTCGGGCGAATCGGCAAGCCAGTGACGTTCGCGCTGCCAGGCGTAATTGGGCAGTTGCACGAAACGCCCGACCTCGGGAAACACGCATTGCAGATTGATGTCGACACCGGCGATCAGCACTTTCGCCAACGTGCGATCAATCAACTGTGAGGTTTGCTCACCGCGCAGCACCGTCGGGATCACGACACCGTCCAACTCCTGACTGCTCAGTGCGTCGGCCACATAGGCGCGCAAGATCGGATGGGGTCCGACCTCCACGAAGACGTTGTAGCCCTGCTCGACGAGGGCCTCACTAGCAGACTTGAACAGCACCGGATAACGAATGTTTTTCCACCAGTATTCGGCGTCCAGATATTCGCCAGCCAACAGGTCGCCGGTCACGGTCGAATACATTGGAATACGGGCAGGCCCCGGGACGATGCTGCTCAAGGCTTCGACCACCTGATCGGCAATCACATCCATCGCCGGCGAGTGGAACGCGTAATCGAGTCCCAGGCGACGAGCAAAAACCTGACGCTCGGTCAGTGCATTCTCCAGGCGCTCCAATGCAGCCGGCAGACCGGCGACAGTCGCCCCTTTGAAACTGTTGTCGCCAGCGACCACCAGCTCGTTGTCCAGACAAAGCGTCTGCAACAGGCTCGCGGTCTCTGCACCCGACAAGCCGACCGCCGACATATTGCCGCAGCCCTTGGTCAAGCCTTGCAGGCGACTGCGATGGTAGATCACGGCGGTGGCGTCGCTCAGCGTCAGCGCCCCGCACGCCCAGGCGGCAGCGACTTCACCCACGCTGTGGCCAATGACGGCCACCGGCACGACGCCTTTTTCGGCCAGCATGCGGGTAACCCCCACCTGCAAGGCAAACAGCGCTGGCTGTGCAAATTCAGTCAGCTGATAACGGTCTTCGCCCAGCTCGCCCGCCAGTTCGGCGATCAACGAATAACCGGCCAGCGGTTGGAAAATCGCGTCCAGTTCGGCAACTGCCTGATGGAACAGCGGGTCGGCCAGCAATGACTTGCCCATGCCCTGCCACTGCGACCCATTACCGGAGAAAACGAACACAGGTCCTTTGGCCTGATCCAGGGCGCGACCACTTTCCAGCACCGTCGACAACGCCGGAACACCGGGTTCCGTGGCGAAATCCAGGAGTGCCTGAGCGCTGTCCTGAGCCTGCGCACCGAACACCACAACCCTTTGCGGGTGCAGTTCGCGGCGCACCAGTGACTGATAGGCAACATCATAAAGGCTTGCCGCGTCCGGCACGGACATGAACTGCGCGAGCTGTTCACACTGGGCCGCCAGGGCGGTGCTGTCCTTGGCAGAAACCACCAGCGGCACGAAGTGTTGCGTTGGGCTCGGGGCTTGCGTTGCCTGCGGCGGGCTTTCCAGAATCACGTGGGCGTTGGCCCCACCGAAACCGAAGGAGTTAACCCCGACCACCAGTTTTCCACTGGATTTGAGGGCCAGGGTTTCGGTGACCACACTCAGGTTGAGATCGGCGAAAGGAATATTCGGATTGAGCTTCTTGATGCCAATGGTTGCCGGCACCTCGCGTTCGATCACACAGTACAGCGCTTTCATCAGGCCGGCGACACCGGAGGCAGCCTCAAGGTGGCCGATGTTGCTTTTGATCGAGCCGATCAGAAGTGGCTGATCCGCCGGGCGTTGCTGACCCAGCGCCTCACCGATGGCCTGGCTCTCGATTGGGTCGCCGACTGGCGTACCCGTGCCGTGAGCCTCCAGGTAATCGATATCTGCCGCATTAATGCCCGCGGTGTCGTAGGCCTGTTTCATCAGGGCAATCTGCGCATCTGCACTCGGCAGGGTTAGCGTCGATTTGCGCCCATCGGTATTGGCCGCACTGCCGGCAACGACCGCGAGGATCTGGTTGCCATCCTCGATCGCTTTGTCGTAATCCTTCAGATAGAACAGTCCACCGCCCTCGGAGCGGACATAGCCGTCCGCAGACTCATCGAACACATGGCATTGCCCGGTGCGCGACAGCATTGAAGCCTTGGAAAAGATCAGGAAGCCAAAAGGATGCAGGTGCAGGCTGACCCCACCGGTAATCGCCTGTTCGATTTCACCGCTCTGAATGGCCTGGCAAGCCTGGTGAAAAGCGATCAGGGAAGAAGAGCACGCCGTGTCGATGGCCATGCTCGGACCTTGCAGGTCATAGAAAAAAGACAACCGGTTGGCCGCGATGCTGTTGGTATTGCCGGTGGCGGTGGCGGCGTCGATCATCGACAGGTCATGGGCCAGACGGTAGCCGTAGTCGACACTGGCAATGCCCAGGTAAACACCGCAATTGCTACCACGCAGGCTCGACGGCTTGACACCGGCGTTCTCGAACACTTCCCAGCCAAGCTCCAGCAACAAACGCTGCTGAGGGTCCATGACCGTCGCTTCACGAGGAGAAATATTGAAGAATCCGGCGTCGAAGGTCGAAATATCGCCCAGGGTTCCGGAAGCAAAGGTGTAGGACGTTGCAGGGTTTGCTTTGTCCGGGTGCAGGAATTCGTCTTTAGACCAGCGAGAAGAATCCACCTGGGTAATAAAGCTCTGCCTATCTAGCAGGTGCGGCCAAAAAGTTGCAGAAGTAGAGCCTGGAAACCGGAGAGACGTCCCTATGATTGCAACTTTTTTACGCATTGAAGCTAATCCTTTAATCCCCAGCCCTTTTCCAAGCTGAACAACAATCAAATTCTATTAATGTAAATGCTGGAAATCCGGCTACACCTTGAGTGCTATGTACTGATCCAACCGCGAATGTAGGAAATTTCCTACACAAAAGTGCCACGAATCATACGCATGCATCGCCTCAAGGGAAACCTGAAAGCTCAATTTCCGGACAGATCGACCTTCACCCACACTGCGAAATTACGACAACGGATGTCAGATACTGCAAAAAAAATGCTCATCAAATTCGCGACGCGGCCGACAACGCTTAAAAGCCTTGCGGATTGAAATAGCCATGCGTAACAACCAGCCCATAACCCAACGCGAACGAACCTTCCCGGCTCAGCAACGGTTGATTTCCACCACCGATGCCAAGGGCGTGATCACCTACTGCAACGACGCGTTCGTCGAGATCAGCGGGTTTTCTCGAGAGGAGCTGATCCGTGCACCGCACAACCTGGTCCGCCACCCCGACGTTCCTGCGGCGGTGTTCGCGCACATGTGGGGCATGCTGAAACAAGGCTTGCCATGGATGGGCATCGTCAAGAATCGTTGCAAGAACGGTGATCACTATTGGGTGAACGCCTACGTGACACCGGTTTTCGATGGCAACCAGGTGACCGGTTACGAGTCGGTGCGGATCAAACCCACCGCCGAACAGATCCAGCGTGCCGAAGCACTCTACCAACGCATTAACCAGGGCAAGTCCGCCATTCCATCGACTGATAAATGGCTACCGGTGCTTCAGGATTGGCTGCCGTTCATTCTGGTCAGCCAGGTGAGCTTCATGATCGGTGCCTCGCTGTCGTCCCAATGGGGCTTTGCCCTGGCCGCCGGTCTGTCGGTGCCGTTGGGCCTGATAGGCTTGAGCTGGCAACAGCGTGGACTCAAGCGCCTGCTGCGCCTGGCCGAACAGACCACGTCCGACCCGCTGATCGCGCAGATGTACACCGACAGCCGTGGCGCTCAGGCGCAACTGGAAATGTCGATCCTCAGCCAGGAAGCCCGCCTGAAAACCTGCCTGACCCGTCTGCAGGACACCGCCGAGCACCTGACCGAGCAAGCGAAGCAGTCCGACGCCCTGGCGCACAACAGCTCCAGCGGCCTGGAACGTCAGCGCGTCGAAACCGAACAAGTGGCCACCGCCGTCAACCAGATGGCCGCTACCACTCAGGAAGTCGCCAGCCACGTACAGCGCACCGCCGACGCCACCCAAGAAGCCAATCGCCTGACCGGTCGCGGCCGCGACATCGCAGGGGAAACCCGCGAAGCCATTCAGCGCCTGTCGGTGGTGGTGGGTGAAACCGGCCTGACCGTGACCCAACTGGCCAAGGACAGCGACGAAATCGGCGGCGTGGTCGATGTAATCAAAGGCATCGCCGACCAGACCAACCTGCTGGCCTTGAACGCCGCCATCGAAGCGGCCCGCGCCGGTGAGATGGGCCGTGGTTTTGCGGTGGTCGCGGACGAAGTTCGCCAACTGGCGCAACGCACCAGCGAATCCACCGGGCAGATCCACGCCCTGATCGCCAAGTTGCAGCAAACGGCGAGTACGGCGGTGCAAACCATGGAAGCCGGGCATCGTCAGGCCGAAGAAGGCGTGGCGCGAGTGCTGGAAGCGGATCAGGCACTGGTTGGCATCAGCGAAGCGGTGGCCAACATCACCGACATGACCACTCAGATCGCGGCGGCGACTGAAGAGCAAAGTGCGGTGGCCGAGGAAATCAGCCGCAACATCAGCAACATTTCGCACTTGGCGGATCAGACATCGGAACAGGCTCAACACTCGGCGTTGTTGAGTGAAGAGCTGACCAAAACCGCGAATACCCAGTATTCGTTGGTGGAGCGGTTTAACCGCTGATTGTTGCTGGATAGAAAAAACCCGGACAGTGAAAGCTTCCGGGTTTTTTGTTGCCAATCTGAAAGTTATGTCGCCTTTCAGGGCCTCTTCGCGGGCAAGCCCGCTCCTACAGTGGAATGTGTAACCCCTGTAGGAGCGGGCTTGCTCCGGGCGGCGTTCCGACGAAGAGGCCGGGACTGTTGGCGAGAATCTCACTGAAGAAACGAGGCAACCTTCCGCGCCGCAGCCGCCAAATGCTGCTCATGCGTAAACCCCGAAACCTTCAACGGCTTCAAGTCATGATCCCCCGCCGCCAGCCAGAACACCTCGATCCCCGGTGCCAATGTGTAAGCCTCCACCGCCTCACGGTTGCCTAGCGCATCGCGCTCACCCTGCACAATCAACGTCCGCGTCTTCAACCCGGCCAAATGCTCAACCCGCGGCTTCTCCGGCTTGCCCACCGCATAAAACGGATACCCCAGGCACACCAACGCATCCGCCCCCAGTTCATCTGCGAGCAAACTCGCCATACGCCCGCCCATGGACTTGCCGCCAATGGCCAGAGGCCCAGTGACATGGCGTCGCACCTGGGCATACACCTCACGCCAGCATTCCAGCAGTTTCGGGGCTGGATTGGGGGGGCGTTTACCCCCATCAATGCGCCGTTGCGCCATGTACGGAAACTCGAAGCGCACCACGTTGACGCCTTGATCGGCAAGGCGTGCAGCCATGTCGTTCATCCAGCCACTGTCCATCGGCGCGCCGGCACCGTGGGCGAGGATCAGTGTCGCCGATGCCGGCGCTACAGCTGCATTCCACAACCATCCGTGATCCCGCACGCACCGCGCCCATTGATCCCCGTCAATACTGGCCATGTGCTGTTTGTCCATGCTTGCCTCGCTTTTAGTCTGCCTATAACTCCAGGCGAAGGGAGCGTCTGCCTTGCGCGGCTTACTCGCGAAGACGGGCCTTCACTTCGGCTGAACCGTGGATGGGGAACCATGAACACTTCTATCAGTACCGCCTACAACTACAAGGTGGTCCGCCAATTCGCCATTATGACGGTGGTGTGGGGCATCGTCGGTATGGGGCTCGGGGTTTTTCTCGCGGCCCAATTGGTCTGGCCCGAACTCAACTTCAATTTGCCGTGGACCAGTTTCGGGCGATTGCGCCCCCTGCACACCAACGCCGTGATCTTCGCGTTCGGCGGTTGCGCCTTGTTTGCCAGTTCGTTCTATTCGGTGCAACGCACCTGTCAGACCCAGCTGTTTGCGCCGAAAATCGCCGCGTTCTGCTTCTGGGGCTGGCAACTGGTGATCCTGTTGGCGGCCATCACCTTGCCCCTGGGTTACACCAGTTCCAAGGAATACGCCGAGCTGGAATGGCCGATAGACATTCTGATCACCATCGTCTGGGTCGCCTACGCCATCGTGTTCTTCGGCACACTGGCCAAGCGCAAGACCAAGCACATCTATGTCGGTAACTGGTTCTTCGGTGCGTTCATCGTCACCGTGGCGATTCTGCACATCGTCAACAACATTGAGCTGCCAGTGAGTTTCACCAAGTCCTACTCGGTGTATGCCGGTGCAACCGATGCCATGGTGCAGTGGTGGTACGGCCACAACGCCGTGGGCTTTTTCCTCACCGCCGGTTTCCTCGGGATGATGTACTACTTCGTGCCGAAGCAGGCCGAGCGGCCGGTGTATTCCTATCGCCTGTCCATCGTGCACTTCTGGGCGCTGATCACCCTGTACATCTGGGCCGGCCCGCACCATTTGCACTACACCGCGCTGCCGGACTGGGCACAGTCGCTGGGCATGGTGATGTCCTTGATCCTGTTGGCACCCAGCTGGGGCGGGATGATCAACGGGATGATGACGCTCTCGGGCGCCTGGCATAAGTTGCGCAGCGACCCGATCCTGCGCTTCCTCGTGGTGTCGCTGGCGTTCTACGGCATGTCGACCTTCGAAGGGCCAATGATGGCGATCAAGACGGTCAATGCCCTCTCCCACTACACCGATTGGACCATCGGCCACGTTCACGCCGGGGCACTCGGCTGGGTGGCGATGATTTCCATCGGCGCGTTGTACCACATGATTCCGAAAGTCTTTGGCCGCGAGCAGATGTTCAGCGTCGGCCTGATCAACGCGCACTTCTGGCTCGCGACCATCGGCACCGTGCTGTACATCGCGTCAATGTGGGTCAACGGCATCGCCCAGGGCCTGATGTGGCGCGCAGTCAACGCAGACGGCACGCTGACCTACTCCTTCGTCGAAACCCTGGTGGCCAGTCACCCAGGCTTCATCGTGCGGCTGGTGGGCGGGGCGATCTTCCTCAGCGGCATGTTCCTGATGGCTTACAACACCTGGCGCACCGTGCAGGCCTCGCAGCCTGCCGACGTCGCCGCTGCCGCGCAGATGGCTTGAGGAGTCCGCCATGAAACACGAAACAATCGAAAAAAACGTCGGCCTGCTGCTGTTGCTGATGGTACTGGCGGTGAGCATCGGTGGTCTGACCCAGATCGTCCCGCTGTTCTTCCAGGACGTGACCAACAAACCGGTGGAAGGCATGAAGCCCTACACCGCCCTGCAACTGGAAGGTCGCGATATCTACATCCGCGAAGGTTGCGTCGGTTGCCACTCGCAAATGATTCGCCCATTCCGTGCCGAGACAGAACGCTACGGCCACTACTCGGTCGCCGGGGAAAGCGTCTGGGATCACCCGTTCCTGTGGGGCTCCAAGCGCACTGGGCCGGACCTGGCACGGGTCGGCGGTCGCTACTCGGAAGACTGGCATCGCGCGCACTTGTACAACCCGCGCAACGTGGTGCCGGAATCGAAAATGCCCGCCTATCCATGGCTGGTGGCCAATCAACTCGACAGTAGCCACACCGAAACCAAGATCCGCGCCATGCGCACCCTCGGCGTGCCGTACACCGAGGACGACATCGCTGGCGCAGTCGCCTCGCTCAAGGGCAAGACCGAAATGGACGCTTTGGTTGCCTACCTCCAAGTGCTCGGCACTGCCATCAAGAGCAAGAGGTGAAGCATGCCCATGTCTTTTATAGCGAGCGAAATGAGCACTGGAATGATCCGAGGCTTAGGCACGGTCGTGGTGTTTGTGGCCTTCGTCGGCCTGACGCTGTGGGTGTTCAACAGCAAGCGCACTTCAGAATTCGCCGAAGCGCGCCTGCTGCCGTTCGCCGATGAGCCACAACCCGACACCACCCAAAAACCAGCAACAAGGAGTACCCGGCCATGACCACCTTCTGGAGTACGTGGATCTGCGTACTGACCATCGGCAGCCTGATCGGCCTGACCTGGCTGCTGATCGCCACCCGCAAGGGCGAAACCAAGGGTAGCGTCGACCAGACCATGGGCCACAGCTTCGACGGCATCGAGGAATACGACAACCCGCTGCCGCGGTGGTGGTTCATGCTGTTTGTCGGCACGCTGGTGTTTGGCGTGGGTTATCTGATCCTTTATCCGGGCCTGGGCAACTGGAAAGGCATTTTGCCGGGCTATGAAAACGGCTGGACCGGCGTGCATGAGTGGGAAAAGGAAATGGATATGGCCGACTTCAAGTTCGGTCCGATCTTCGCCAAATTCGCCGCCATGCCGGTAGAAGAAGTGGCCAAGGACCCGCAAGCGCTGAAAATGGGAGGCCGCCTGTTTGCGTCCAACTGCTCGGTCTGCCACGGCTCGGATGCCAAGGGCGCGTTTGGCTTCCCGAACCTGACAGACAGCGATTGGCGCTGGGGCGGCGACGCCCAAATGATCAAAACCACGATCATGGGCGGTCGCATGGCGGCGATGCCGGCCTGGGGTGAAATCCTCGGAGAGGCCGGCGTGAAAAATGTCGCTGCGTACGTACGACATGACCTGGCTGGCCTGCCGTTGCCTGCCGACAGCGGCGCCGACCTGCAAGCCGGACAGCAACTGTTCAGCACCACCTGTGTCGCCTGTCATGGGGCAAACGGCCAGGGGACTGAAGCCATGGGCGCGCCGAATCTGACGCACCCGGCCGGCTTTATTTACGGTACGAGCCTGACGCAATTGGAGCAGACCATTCGCCATGGTCGCCAGGGTCATATGCCGGCACAGAACGAATTGCTCGGCAACGACAAAGTGCAACTGCTGGCCGCTTACGTGTACAGCCTGTCCCACGGTGCCGGCACCGAGCGTTTGCAGGCTGAAGGCAAAACCAAATAATTCTCGACCGCTCTGCTGCCGCATTCTCCCGGATGCGGCAGTTCCCTGCTTCTTTGCGACCCATTGTCGCACCCTCCCCTTGCTCTTTCTTTCGGTTCACCAGATTCGGGTCTAAGCTTCCTCCGTGCGGACTGGCATGAGCCGGTTCCGGGTCGTTTTTAGCCGATGTGTTCGACGATTCTGTTCGATGACAACCCGCAAAGGCTGGTAGATACCGGCTGTCGCGCCAATTGCCGTCGGTCACTCGATCGTTGCGTTTGAACACGTCCCGTTACAACTGACCGGACCCCCTTACCATTTTCGTCCGCGGCGACATTTTTCCCTTGGGCGATTTTGTCCCTACGCGGCGCATGGAAAGGCCGCAGAATCAGCTTTAGAAAGCTTTGACCGGGGTCATGGCGCGTTGCAATGACCCCCTGCTTTCTCCATACTTGCGGCCGATTTTTACTCCTAATAAAACACCCAAACCGTGGAACCTTAGAATGAGCACAGCAATCAGTCCGACTGCTTATAACTATAAGGTAGTCCGCCAGTTCGCCATCATGACGGTGGTCTGGGGGATCCTTGGCATGGGGCTCGGTGTCTTCATCGCCTCACAGCTTGTATGGCCGGAATTGAACTTCGGTCTGCCGTGGACGACTTTTGGACGCTTACGCCCGTTGCACACCAACCTGGTGATTTTCGCCTTCGGTGGTTGTGCACTGTTTGCCACTTCTTATTATGTCGTGCAGCGAACCTGCCAAACGCGACTGATTTCCGACAGCCTCGCGGCCTTCCACTTCTGGGGATGGCAAGCGGTGATCGTCGGTGCCGGCATTACTTTGCCGCTGGGCTACACCACCAGCAAGGAATACGCGGAGCTGGAATGGCCTCTCGCTATTCTGCTGGCCATCGTCTGGATCGTTTACGCACTGGTGTTCTTCGGCACTATCGTCAAGCGCAAGACCAAGCACATCTATGTCGGTAACTGGTTCTACGGCGCCTTCATCGTCGTGACTGCGATGCTGCACATCGTCAACCACATGTCGCTGCCGGTCAGCCTGTTCAAGTCCTATTCGGCTTACGCCGGTGCGACTGACGCAATGATCCAGTGGTGGTACGGCCACAACGCGGTCGGTTTCTTCCTGACCACCGGCTTCCTGGGGATGATGTACTACTTCGTTCCGAAACAGGCCGAGCGTCCGATCTACTCCTATCGTCTGTCTATCGTGCACTTCTGGGCGCTGATCACCCTGTACATCTGGGCCGGTCCGCACCACCTGCACTACACCGCTCTGCCGGATTGGGCTCAGTCGCTGGGCATGGCAATGTCGATCATTCTGCTGGCACCAAGCTGGGGCGGCATGATCAACGGCATGATGACCCTCTCGGGCGCCTGGCATAAGCTGCGCACCGACCCGATCCTGCGCTTCCTGGTCGTGTCGCTGGCGTTCTACGGCATGTCGACCTTCGAAGGCCCGATGATGGCCATCAAGACCGTCAACGCGCTGTCTCACTACACCGACTGGACCATCGGCCACGTACACGCCGGCGCCTTGGGCTGGGTAGCGATGATCTCGATCGGCGCGGTTTACCACATGATCCCGAAACTGTTCGGTCGCCCGCAGATGTACAGCGTCGGCCTGATCAACGCGCACTTCTGGCTCGCAACCATCGGCACCGTTCTGTACATCGCTTCGATGTGGGTCAACGGCATCACCCAGGGTCTGATGTGGCGTGCAATCAACGATGACGGCACCCTCACCTACTCGTTCGTCGAAGCGCTGCAAGCCAGCCACCCTGGTTTCATCGTTCGCGCCCTGGGCGGTGCGTTCTTTGCCAGCGGCATGCTGTTCATGGCCTACAACGTATGGCGTACCGTACGCGCCTCGAACCCGGCAGAAGCCAAAGCCGCCGAACAGATCGCTGTAGTTGGAGCTCACTGATGAAGCATGAAGCAGTCGAGAAGAATATTGGCCTGCTGGCCTTCTTCATGGTTATCGCCGTCAGCATCGGCGGCCTGACCCAGATCGTTCCGCTGTTTTTCCAGGACGTCACCAACAAGCCGGTCGAAGGCATGAAGCCGCGCCCCGCCCTTGAACTGGAAGGCCGCGATATCTACATCGCCAACGGCTGTGTCGGCTGCCACTCGCAGATGATCCGCCCGTTCCGCGCTGAAACCGAACGTTACGGCCACTACTCGGTCGCCGGTGAAAGCGTCTGGGATCACCCGTTCCTGTGGGGTTCCAAGCGTACCGGTCCGGACCTGGCCCGTGTCGGCGGTCGTTACTCTGATGACTGGCAGCGTGCGCATTTGTACAACCCGCGTAACGTGGTGCCTGAGTCGGTCATGCCGGCTTACCCGTTCCTCGTGGAAAACAAGCTCGACGGCAAAGACACCGCCAAGAAAATGGAAGTTTTGCGCGCGCTCGGCGTCCCTTACACCGACGAAGACATCGCCGGTGCCAAGGATGCTGTGAAGGGCAAAACCGAAATGGACGCGCTGGTGGCCTATCTGCAAGGCCTGGGCACCATCATCAAAAGCAAACGGTGATTTAGATGGATATCGGGATGATTCGTGGCCTGGGCACCGTTGTTGTGATGGTGGCCTTCATCGGTCTGGCGTTGTGGGTGTTCAGCCCCAAGCGCAAGTCGGAGTTTGAAGACGCGACCTTGCTGCCTTTCGCGGATGATCCCGAAGCCATCAAGCACGTCGAGCAAGCTTCTAGGAGTAACAAAGAATGACTACATTCTGGAGTCTGTACGTCACAGTCCTCACTCTCGGCACCATCTTCGCCCTGACCTGGCTGCTGCTGTCCACCCGCAAGGGTCAGCGCACCGAGCAGACGGAAGATACGGTTGGACACTCCTTCGACGGGATCGAGGAGTACGACAACCCACTGCCAAAATGGTGGTTCATGCTGTTCGTGGGCACCATCATTTTCGCCTTGGGCTATCTGGTGTTGTACCCGGGCCTGGGCAACTGGAAAGGCTTGCTGCCGGGTTACAGCTACCTCGATACCGAGAAGCAGACCGCGTTCGCCAACGGCCAGACCGGCTGGACCGGCGTTCACGAGTGGGAAAAGGAAATGGCCAAGTCGGACGCCAAGTTCGGCCCGATCTTCGCCAAGTTCGCTTCCATGCCTATCGAAGAGGTCGCCAAAGACCCGCAAGCCCTGAAGATGGGTGGCCGTCTGTTTGCCTCCAACTGCTCGGTCTGCCACGGTTCCGACGCCAAGGGCGCTTACGGTTTCCCTAACCTGACTGACGCTGATTGGCGTTGGGGCGGCGAAGCACAAACCATCAAGACCACCATCATGGGCGGCCGCCACGCGGTCATGCCGGCGTGGGCGGACGTGATCGGCGAGCAAGGCGTTTCCGACGTTGCAGCGTTTGTACTGACCAACCTCGATGGCCGCAAACTGCCGGAAGGCACCAAGGCTGACCCGGTTGCCGGCCAGAAGCTATTCGCTGCCAACTGCGTGGCCTGCCACGGTCCGGAAGGCAAAGGTACGCCAGCGATGGGCGCACCGAACCTGACTCACCCGAGCGCGTTCATCTACGGTTCGAGCTTCGCTCAATTGCAGCAGACCATCCGTTACGGCCGTCAGGGCCAGATGCCTGCGCAAGAACAGCTGCAAGGCAACGACAAGGTTCACCTGCTGGCCGCTTACGTCTACAGCCTCTCTCAAGGTGAGAAAGCACTGGCGACAGACGCTCAGTAAGACACACGCTTAAGGCAACAAAAAAACGGCCCCGCCAATGAAGATTGGCGGGGCCGTTTTGTTTCAATCGCATAAATACAGCGACCGATGGTATCGCTCTGCATCCCTTCTGAGGTTGCCTGACAACCTGTCGAGTAGTAACGTTTCTACAAAGCACTTTCAGGAGGGACACACATGATGGCCATCACCACCATTTCCAGCCGAGAATTCAATCAGGACACAAGTAGTGCCAAAAAAGCCACGCTTCAGGGGCCGGTTATCATCACCGACCGTGGCAGACCTGCCCACGTACTGCTAAGCATTGAGGAGTACCAAAAACTGACCGGCATCAACGCAAACATTGTCGACCTGTTGGTGATGCCGGAAGCGGCAGACATCGAGTTCGACACCGAGCGTGCCGTCATCAATCATCGACCCGTGGACCTGTCCTGATGTTCTTGCTCGACACCAACGTAATATCCGAATTACGCAAACCCCAGGCAGACGCAAACGTCGTCGCCTGGGCCAAAAGTATCATCGCCCCACGAATGTTTATTTCAGCCATTACCTTGAAGGAACTGGAGACCGGGGTGCTGCGAATGGAGCGGCGCGATCCCGTCCAGGGAAAGGTATTGCGCACCTGGCTAAAACGACACGTGATACCGGCCTTCGATGCCAGAATCCTGCCGATCGATGCCGCCGTGGCATTGCGCTGTGCCAGCCTGCATGTTCCGGACCGCGCCAACGAAAGCGATGCCCTGATCGCTGCGACGGCACTCGTTCACGGGCTTACAGTGGTCACCCGTAACACCAGCGACTTTCAATCCAGCGGTGTTGCGCTGATCAACCCATGGGACGAATGAACCCGCCGCCCTGCAAAACCGTCCATAATTCACAAGTCAATTGATTCAAGTCATTACACCGTCAGTTGATTTCCACCAACGTGACCAAAGGTCGCACCCTTGTGCCAGAGCTTCAGGCGTATCATTGCGCCACTGCAACACCCCTTTTTGACCGCGGTTGGCATGTACTGACCGGGGCATTTTTCCACTGCCGTGGGATGCAACGATGAGCAACCAGATTCCGGTACACGACGTCACTCCACCCAACAAGAACGCGAACAACAGCGTCGACCTCTACGCCTCTCGAGAAAAGATCTACACCCGCGCTTTCACTGGCCTGTTCCGCAATCTGCGGATGATGGGCGGCGCCTTTTTGTTTCTGTTGTATTTCGGCACGGTCTGGCTGAACTGGGGCGGTCATCAAGCCGTCTGGTGGAACCTGCCGGAGCGTAAATTCTTTATTTTTGGTGCAACGTTCTGGCCTCAGGATTTCATCCTGTTGTCGGGGATTTTGATTATCAGTGCCTTCGGCCTGTTCTTCATTACGGTGTACGCCGGTCGCGTGTGGTGCGGTTATACCTGCCCGCAAAGCGTCTGGACGTGGATTTTCATGTGGTGCGAAAAAGTCACCGAAGGCGACCGCAACCAGCGCATCAAGCTCGACAAAGCGCCGATGAGCGCCAACAAATTCCTGCGTAAATTCAGCAAGCATTCGATGTGGCTGTTGATCGGTTTTGTGACCGGCCTGACCTTTGTCGGTTACTTCTCGCCGATCCGTGAACTGGTGTTCGACTTCGTTACCGGCGAAGCAGATGGCTGGTCGTATTTCTGGGTCGGTTTCTTCACCCTCGCCACCTACGGCAACGCCGGCTGGCTGCGCGAGCAAGTGTGCATTTACATGTGCCCGTACGCTCGCTTCCAGAGCGTGATGTTCGACAAGGACACGCTGATCGTCTCCTACGATCCACGTCGTGGCGAGTCCCGTGGCCCGCGCAAGAAAGGCATCGACTACAAGGCACAAGGCCTGGGCGATTGCATCGATTGCACCATGTGCGTCCAGGTCTGCCCGACCGGCATCGACATCCGCGACGGCCTGCAAATCGAGTGCATCGGTTGCGCCGCCTGTATCGACGCATGCGATGCCATCATGGACAAGATGGACTACCCACGTGGCCTGATCAGCTACACCACCGAGCACAACCTGTCCGGGCAAAAAACCCATAAACTGCGCCCGCGCCTGATCGGCTATGCCTTGGTGCTGCTGACGATGATTTCGTTGTTGATCACCGCGTTCTTCATGCGTTCGCTGGTCGGTTTCGACGTCAGTAAAGACCGCGTGCTGTACCGCGAGAATGCCGAAGGTCGAATCGAAAACGTCTACAGCTTGAAAATCATGAACAAAGACCAGCGCGACCACACTTACGTGCTGGAGGCCACCGGTTTGCCGGACCTCAAGCTGCAAGGCAAGCGCGAGATCAAAGTCGCGGCCGGGGAAATATTCAGCCAGCCGGTAGAGTTGTCCAGCGCACCGGAAAAACTGCCATCGAGCACCAACGAGGTGAAATTCATCCTCAAGGATGCCGATGACGACAGCGTTCACGTTGAAGCCAAGAGCCGATTCATCGGCCCACAAATTCGTTGAGAGAAGTCGCCATGCCCGCAGCATCTGCCGCAAGTCCCTGGTACAAGCACCTTTGGCCGTGGATCATCATCGGGATTCTGGCCTGTTCGGTGACCCTGACCTTGTCCATGGTGACCATCGCGGTGAATCACCCGATCGACCTGGTGAACGACAACTACTACGAGGCTGGCAAAGGCATCAATCGCTCACTCGACCGTGAACTGCTGGCCCAGACCCTGCAACTGCGCGCCAGTGTTCATCTGGATGGCATAACCGGTGAAGTCGACCTGCACCTGAGCGGCAACAGCCAACCGAAAACCCTCGAACTGAACCTGATCTCGCCGACTCAGCCGGAGAAGGATCGCAAAATCACCCTCGTCCACAGCGACACAGAACAGGGCCGCTACATTGGTCAACTGAGCGACAAGGTCGAAGGCCGTCGCTTTGTAGAGTTGCTGGGGGTCGAAGGCGACAAGACCTGGCGCATGTTCGAAGAAGAACCGGTCAGCCACGACAAAGACCTGCTGCTGGGCGATGAACCGCTGCAAGGCGCCGAAGACCTGAAAAAGTAAGACCCAGCGCTTCGCGCATCGCGGGCAAGCCCGCTCCCACAGTGGATCTGCTGTGATACACAAATTTTGTGCATAACGCCGATCAAATGTGGGAGCGGGCTTGCCCGCGAAGAGGCCCGTCCAGACGATGTAGACTCCACCTCATGACCACTCCAACCCCCTGCTACCACTGCGCCCTACCCGTCCCGGCCGGCAGCCGCTTCACCGCTGCGGTCCTGGGTGATACCCGCGAGTTTTGCTGCCCGGGTTGCCAGGCGGTGGCCGAAGCTATCGTGGCGGGAGGGCTGGAAAGCTATTACCAGCATCGCAGCGAGTCCTCGGCCAACCCCGAAGCCTTGCCGGTGCAGTTGGTGGACGAACTGGCGCTGTACGACCGCGCCGACGTGCAAGCACCTTTCGTGCGCCACGACGGCGACCTCGCCGAGACCACCTTGTTGATGGAAGGCATCAGCTGCGCCGCGTGCGGCTGGTTGATCGAGAAACACCTGCGCGGCTTGCCGGCAGTGGCCGAAGCACGGCTGAACCTCTCCAATCATCGCTTGCACGTACGCTGGGCCGACGCGCAATTGCCGTTGAGCCAAGTCCTCAGTGAGTTGCGCCATATCGGTTACGCCGCCCACCCTTATCAAGCCGACCGCGCCAGCGAACAACTGGCCAGCGAAAACCGTCTGGCCTTGCGTCAACTCGGTGTCGCCGGGCTGCTGTGGTTCCAGGCGATGATGGCGACCATGGCCACCTGGCCGGAATTCAACATCGACCTCAGCCCCGAAATGCACACCATTTTGCGCTGGGTCGCGCTGTTTCTGACCACACCGATTGTGTTCTACAGTTGCGCACCTTTTTTCAAAGGCGCAATGCGCGACCTGCGCACCCGCCACCTGACCATGGACGTGTCGGTGTCGCTGGCGATTGGCAGCGCCTACCTCGCCGGGATCTGGACCTCGATCACTGGCGTCGGTGAGCTGTATTTCGATGCGGTCGGGATGTTTGCGCTGTTCCTTCTTGCCGGCCGCTATCTGGAACGCCGAGCCCGCGAGCGCACCGCCGCCGCTACCGCACAACTGGTCAACCTGCTGCCCGCTTCATGCCTGCGTCTGAACACTGATGGCCAGAGCGAGCGAATCCTGCTCACCGAGTTACGTGTGGGGGATCAGGTACTGGTTCACCCTGGCGCGATTCTGCCGGCGGACGGCAAGATTCTCGATGGCCAGTCGAGCATCGACGAGTCGCTGCTGACCGGCGAATACCTGCCGCAACCGCGAACGCCAGGCGATGCAGTGACCGCCGGCACGCTGAACGTTGAAGGGGCGTTGACGGTGCAAGTGTTGGCACTGGGTCAGGACACGCGACTGTCCGCCATTGTCCGCTTGCTGGATCGTGCGCAAGCCGAAAAGCCGCGCCTGGCGGAAATCGCCGACCGTGCCGCGCAGTGGTTTTTGCTGTTGTCGCTGATTGCCGCTGCTGCCATTGGCCTGTTGTGGTGGGAACTCGATTCATCCCGGGCCTTTTGGATTGTGCTGGCCATGCTCGTCGCCACCTGCCCGTGCGCTTTGTCCCTCGCAACGCCAACCGCGCTAACTGCCGCCACCGGCACGCTGCACAAACTCGGTCTGTTGCTGACGCGCGGTCATGTGCTGGAAGGCCTGAACCAGATCGACACGGTAATCTTCGACAAGACCGGCACCCTCACTGAAGGTCGTCTGGCGTTGCGTTCAATCCGCCCCCTTGGCGCACTCGATAGTGACCGCTGCCTGAGCCTCGCTGCCGCACTGGAAAACCGCTCCGAACACCCGATCGCCCGCGCCTTTGGCCGCGCGCCACTGGCCGCCGAAGAAGTCCACAGCACGCCGGGGTTGGGTCTTGAAGGCCAGGTCGGCGTCCAGCGATTGCGAATTGGCCAGCCAGGTTTTGTCTGCGAACTCAGTGGCGCATCCGTGCCCTTGATGCCGGATGAAGCCGGCCAATGGTTGCTGCTCGGCGACACTCAAGGTCCACTGGCGTGGTTTGTCCTCGACGACCGTTTGCGCGCCGATGCCCCGGCGTTGCTGCAAGCCTGCAAGGCGCGGGGCTGGCGAACCTTGCTGCTGTCCGGCGACAGCTCGCCGATGGTCGCCAGTGTCGCCGCTGAGCTGGGTATCGACGAGGCCCGTGGCGGTTTACGGCCGGACGATAAATTGCAGGTCCTGCAACAACTGCACAAGGAAGGCCGCAAGGTGTTGATGCTCGGTGACGGGGTCAACGACGTGCCGGTGCTGGCTGCTGCCGACATCAGTGTGGCGATGGGCTCGGCCACCGATCTGGCGAAAACCAGCGCCGATGCCGTGTTACTGTCCAACCGCCTCGATGCGCTAGTGCAAGCCTTCAGTTTGGCGCGGCGAACCCGTCGGATTATCATCGAGAACCTGCTGTGGGCCGGGTTGTACAATGGCCTCATGTTGCCGTTCGCTGCCCTCGGCTGGATTACCCCCGTCTGGGCCGCCGTCGGCATGTCGATCAGTTCGTTGACCGTGGTGCTGAACGCCCTGCGCCTGACTCGCCTGCCGAGCATGCAGGCCGCCTCTGCCACGCCAGAAACCCGCCCGCTGCCGGCCTGAGCCGGCGCGGGCATGGAGTCCACCCATGCCAGCTCTATACGTGATGATCCCGGCCGCATTGCTGCTCGTGGCCATCGCTGTCTACATCTTCTTCTGGGCAGTTGACAGCGGCCAGTACGACGACCTCGACGGCCCGGCCCACAGCATTCTGTTCGACGACCAGGACCCGGCCCACAAAGCAGCGGTCGATGAAGCCAGCGGCCATCCGGCCAAGCCGGACGACAAGGCGCCGCCTCATGCTTGAATTGGCGCCACTGCTGGTGTCCGCGGTAATTCTCGGTTTGCTCGGGGGCGGCCATTGCCTGGGCATGTGCGGCGGCTTGATGGGCGCACTGACCCTGGCGATTCCCAAGGAACAACGCAGCCGGCGCTTTCGACTGCTGCTGGCTTACAACCTGGGACGAATCCTCAGCTATGCCACGGCCGGCCTGCTGATCGGGCTGGCGGGCTGGGCCGTGGCCAACAGCCCGGCAGCCATGTTTATGCGGGTCATCGCCGGTTTACTGTTGATCGCCATGGGCCTGTACCTCGCCGGCTGGTGGAGCGGCCTGACCCGCATCGAAAGCCTGGGCCGCGGCCTGTGGCGACATATCCAACCGGTCGCCAACACATTGCTGCCGGTGTCGAGCCTGCCCCGCGCCTTGCTGCTGGGGGCGCTTTGGGGCTGGCTGCCGTGCGGGTTGGTTTACAGCACGTTGTTGTGGTCGGCCAGCCAGGGTAATGCGCTGGACAGCGCGTTGTTGATGCTCGCCTTCGGACTGGGCACCTGGCCAGTGCTGCTCGCCACGGGTTTGGCCGCGGAGCGGGTGACGGCGCTGTTGCGCAAACGCAGCGTGCGCATGACGGGTGGGTTGCTGGTGATGCTGTTCGGGATTTGGACCTTGCCGGGGCCGCATCAGCATTGGCTCATGGGGCATTAGATCAGCGGTGCCCCATTCGCGAGCAGGCTCGCTCCCACACTGGATTTGCGGCGCTCAAAAAAAACCTGTGGGAGCGAGCCGGCTCCGGGCGGCGTTCCGACGAAGAGGTTTTCACCAAGTGAGCAGATCTTGACCTTGACACAAATCAACATGCCCAACCGCCTCGCCCCCTAGACTCGCAGTCACTGCCAGCCTATCCGGGGGAATGCCCGCATGATGCTCGACGCCATTCGTTGGGACACCGATCTGATCCGCCGTTATGACCTGGCGGGACCGCGTTACACCTCTTATCCGACTGCGGTGCAATTCAATAGTCAAGTCGGCTCGTTCGACCTGCTCCACGCGCTGCGCGACAGCCGCAAGGCCGTGCGCCCGTTGTCGCTGTACGTGCACGTGCCGTTTTGCGCGAACATTTGCTACTACTGTGCCTGCAACAAAGTCATCACCAAGGACCGTGGCCGTGCCCTGCCCTACTTGCAGCGCCTTGAGCAGGAAATCCAGTTGATCGCCTGTCACCTCGACCCAACGCAGAAGGTCGAACAACTGCACTTTGGCGGCGGCACCCCGACTTTTCTCAGCCACGATGAACTGCGCCAGTTGATGGCCCAGTTACGCAAAAGCTTCAACTTGCTGGATGACGATTCCGGCGACTACGGCATCGAAATCGACCCTCGCGAAGCCGACTGGTCGACCATGGGCTTGCTGCGCGAGTTGGGCTTCAACCGCGTCAGCATTGGCCTGCAAGACCTCGACCCGCAGGTGCAACGGGCAGTCAATCGCCTGCAAAGCCTGGAAGAAACCCGTGCCGTGATTGACGCTGCCCGGACCCTGCAATTTCGTTCGATAAACATCGATCTGATCTATGGCTTGCCCAGACAGACACCCGAAAACTTCGCCCGCACAGTCGATGAAGTCATCAACCTGCAACCGGATCGGCTCTCGGTATTCAATTACGCGCATTTGCCGGAACGCTTCATGCCGCAGCGGCGCATCAACAGCGACGAGCTGCCAACGCCGGCGCAGAAGCTGGAAATGCTCCAAAGCACCATCGAACAACTGACCGCAGCCGGCTACCGCTACATCGGCATGGACCACTTTGCCCTGCCCGACGACGAACTGGCGATTGCCCAGGAAGAATCGACCCTGCAACGCAACTTTCAGGGCTACACCACCCACGGGCATTGCGATTTGATCGGTTTGGGGGTGTCAGCCATCAGCCAGATCGGTGATCTGTACTGCCAGAACACCACCGACCTGGCGCAATATCAGAACACCCTGGACGCAGCTCAACTGGCCACCAGTCGTGGCCTGGTGTGTAACGCCGATGACCGGTTGCGGCGGGCGGTGATACAGCAACTGATCTGCAATTTCAGCCTGGAATTCATCGAGATTGAAGAGGCTTTCAACATCGACTTTCGCGGCTACTTTGGCCAACTTTGGCCGCAGCTTCAGACCATGGCCGATGACGGCTTGATCACGCTCGACAACGAGCGAATCACCGTTCTGCCGGCGGGTCGTTTGCTGGTTCGGTCGGTGTGCATGGCGTTTGATGCCTATTTGCAACAGCTCAACCACCAGCGGTTTTCCCGGGTGATCTAGCTTTGCCCAGCACCGCTGGGCACCACCCTATATCGTGTCGTGACAATATCTGCGCAAACTGGCCCGAACGCCCTCCCGTGGGTTACCCTTACGTCTTATGTGTGTTTTCCCACAAGGATTGAAGAAATGTCCGAGCCAGTCAAACTGCGTGCTCATAACCAGGCCCACTGCAAGGATTGCAGCCTCGCGCCCCTGTGTTTACCGCTGTCTCTGAACCTGGAAGACATGGATGCGCTGGACGACATCGTCAAACGTGGTCGCCCGCTGAAAAAAGGCGAGTTCCTGTTTCGCCAGGGCGACACCTTCGATTGCGTCTACGCAGTACGCTCCGGCGCCCTCAAGACGTTCAGCCTGAGCGACAGCGGTGAAGAGCAACTCACCGGCTTCCACCTGCCGAGTGAACTGGTCGGCTTGTCGGGCATGGACACCGAAAAACATCCCGTGTCCGCGCAAGCGCTGGAAACGACCTCGGTGTGCGAGATCCCTTTCGACCGCCTCGACGAGCTGGCCCTGCAACTGCCGCAACTACGCCGTCAGTTGATGCGCGTCATGAGCCGCGAGATTCGTGAAGATCAACAAATGATGTTGCTGCTGTCGAAAAAAACCGCCGACGAGCGTATCGCCACGTTCCTGGTGAACCTGTCGGCACGTTTTCGCGCCCGCGGTTTCTCGGCCAACCAGTTCCGCCTGAGCATGTCGCGCAACGAAATCGGCAACTACCTGGGGCTGGCGGTGGAAACCGTGTCCCGGGTCTTCACCCGTTTCCAGCAAAACGAATTGATCGCTGCCGAAGGCAAGGAAATCCATATCCTCGACCCGATCCAGCTCTGCGCGTTGGCCGGCGGCTCTGTCGAAGGCTGATTGCAACCATTGCGGCTGAGCGAAACCGTTCAGCCGCCGTTATACTGCGACGTTTGCAGCCTGCCAGGATTCTTCGACTATGGCCTTCGACTCCTTCGACATCAAATCCCTGATCCGCCCCGTGATCGACTTTCCCAAGCCAGGCGTGATCTTTCGTGACATCACCCCGTTGTTTCAATCACCCACGGCCCTGCGCCTGGTGATGGACAGCTTTGCCCATCGCTATGTCGAAGCCGATTTCACCCACATCGGGGCGATGGATGCGCGTGGTTTCCTGATCGGTTCGGTGCTGGCATATCAGCTGAACAAACCGCTGGTGCTGTTCCGCAAGCAAGGCAAACTGCCGGCCGAAGTGTTGGCCGAAGGTTACGCGACCGAGTACGGCGAAGCGTTCCTCGAAGTGCATGCGGACAGCCTGTGCGAGGGCGATTCGGTGGTGATGTTCGATGACCTGATCGCCACTGGCGGCACATTGATTGCGGCGGCGAACCTGATTCGGCGCATGGGCGCGCGGGTTCATGAAGCGGCGGCGATTATTGATTTGCCGGAGCTCGGTGGGTCGCAGCGATTGGAAGATATGGGCATTCCGACGTTCTGCCTGACGCAGTTTGCGTTGGCTGACAAGTAAGCGGCGCCTGTACTGACGCCATCGCGGGCAAGTCGAATCGTCGCACCGCCGCTCCCACAGTGATCTATGTCGTATACACGATTTGTGTCCGGCGACAGTCCCCTGTGGGAGCGGCGGTGCGACGATTCGACTTGCCCGCGATAGCGTCAGTAGCAACACCGCACAGCTCCAATTTGATTAAAGCCCCATCTGCTTACTGATAATCTCGTTCATCACTTCCCGCGTCCCGCCACCAATCGACAGAATCCGGTTATCCCGGTACAGCCGCTCCACCAGGCTTTCGCGCATATAACCCAAACCACCTAGGATCTGCACCGCATCGTTAACAATCCGGTCGGCCGTGTCGGTGGCAAAGTTCTTGGCCATCGAAATTTCCTTGATCACACTCTGCCCCGCCGCCATCTTCGCCGCCTGGCGATAGGTAAATTCCCGGGACACCTCCAGCGCGGTCGCCATCTCGGCGAGGCGGTGTTTGAGCACCTGGAATTTGCCGATGGGTTTACCGAAGGCTTCACGCTGACGTGCCCATTTCAGGCTCTCCTCCAGCGCAAGCTGCGCGGTCATGTTGGCCATCAGCGCCAGCGCCAGCCGCTCACTCTGAAAGTTGCCCATGATGCAGGCGAAGCCCATGTTTTCTGCGCCGATCAGATTGCCGACTGGCACCCGGCAATCGTCAAAAAACAATTCGGCTGTGTCCGACGCCCACCAGCCCATTTTCTTCAACTGACGGCCGACAGTGAAACCGGGCGTGCCCTTCTCGATCAACAACAGGCTGATGCCACCAAAACCCGGCTCGCCGGTGCGCACCGCAACGGTGTAGAAATCGGCACGAACGCCGCTGGTGATAAAGGTTTTGCTGCCGCTGACCCGGTAAAAATCGCCGTCACGCACGGCACGGGTTTGCAGGTTGGCGACGTCGGATCCGCCGCTTGGCTCGGTGACGGCCAGGGCGCTGATCTTCTCGCCGGACAACACCAGTGGCACGACACGATCGCGGATTGCGGGCTTAGACCACTTGAGGATGGGTGGCAGGCCGATGTCCAGCGAACCGAGACCGGCCACCAGTCCGCCAGAACCGCAGCGCATCAACTCTTCGCTGGCGGCGACCTTGGCGAACAGATCACCTTCATGACTGCCACCTAGCGCTTCGGGGTAGCCAATGCCCAGAATCCCGGCGGCACCGGCCTTGAGATAGAGCTCACGGGGAAAGCTTTCAGCTTCCTCCCACTGATCAATGTCCGGGAGAATCTCACGCTCGACGAAACGTCTGACGCTGTCGCGGACCAATTGGTGGCTGGGATCGAAGTATTCCTGAAAGGCAGGCATCGGCGAACTCCACTGAAGGTTCAGCGAAGTTAACCGAGCGCTTGCTTGGTTTTCAACAGGAATGTGTGAATCAGGGGGAACCGAGGTGCGCCCTTCGCTGGCAAGCCAGCTCCTACACTGGATCTATGTCACGCCAAAAAACCCTGTAGGAGCGGCGGTGCGACGATTCGACTTGCCCGCGAAGGGGCCAGTTCAGGCACTACAAGGTAATCGGTTTACGCCCGGCAAACGAATGCGCCAACGTCCCGCCATCCACCAATTCCAATTCGCCACCCAACGGCACACCATGGGCGATACGCGAGGCTATCAGGCCTTTATTGCTGAGCAACTGTGCGATGTAGTGCGCCGTCGCCTCGCCTTCCACCGTCGGGTTGGTCGCGAGGATGACCTCCGTAAAGCTCCCGGCCTCTTCGATCCGCGCCATCAACTGGGGGATACCAATCGCCTCAGGCCCGAGACCATCAAGCGGGGACAAATGCCCTTTGAGGACGAAGTAACGACCACGGAACCCGGTCTGCTCCACCGCGTAAACATCCATCGGCCCTTCCACCACACACAATAAGGTGTCGTCGCGACGGGTATCCGCGCACTGCGGGCAAAGGTCGTCTTCGGTCAGCGTACGGCACAACCGGCAGTGACCCACCCCCTCCATGGCCTGGCTCAAGGCCGATGCCAATCGCAAACCACCGCTGCGATCACGTTCAAGCAGTTGCAGCGCCATGCGCTGGGCGGTTTTCTGACCCACACCCGGCAAAATTCGCAGGGCATCGATCAGTTGGCGAATCAAAGGGCTGAAGCTCATGGGGAAACGTCCGACAAAACAACGAGACGCGGTTTATACCCGCGCCTCTCTTTAGCGTCAAATACTCAGTCTTGCGCGACCCGCACCACCAGTTTGCCGAAGTTGCGCCCTTCCAGCAGACCGATGAACGCTTCGGGCGCCTGCTCCAGGCCATCGACCACATCTTCGCGGAATTTCACCTTGCCATCACGGACCCACGGCGCCATGGCACTGATGAATTCCGGCTGACGATCGCCGTAGTCGTCGAACACGATGAAGCCCTGAATCCGCACGCGTTTGGTCAATAGCGTCCGTTGCAATTGCGGCAGGCGATCCGGGCCGGTCGGTGCTTCGTGGGCGTTGTAGGAAGCGATCAGGCCGCACAGCGGAATCCGCGCCTTGGCATTGAGCAGCGGTACTACCGCGTCGAACACCTTGCCGCCGACGTTCTCGTAGTAAATGTCGATACCGTTGGAGCACGCCTGCGCCAACTCATCGGCAAAGTTCGGGCTCTTGTGGTCAACGCATGCATCAAAGCCTAATTCGTCGACGACATAACGGCATTTTTCCGCGCCACCGGCTACACCGACCACGCGCAGGCCCTTGATCTTCGCCACTTGGCCGACCACCGAACCCACCGCGCCGGACGCCGCCGCAACCACAAGGGTTTCGCCGGCCTTCGGCTGGCCGATGTCCATCAAGCCCATATAAGCCGTCATGCCCGGCATGCCCAGCACACCCAAGGCCATCGATGGGGTCGGCAGCCCGGACGGCACCGGGATGATGTTGCGACCATCGCTGATGCTGTGGCTCTGCCAGCCGGTAGCACCCACCACCACATCACCTTCCTGAAATTTTGGGTTCGACGAGCGCTCGACCCGGCTGACAGCCCCACCGGTCATGACCTCACCGATTTCGACGGGTGCGGCGTAGGACGGCGCATCACTCATGCGCCCCCGCATGTACGGGTCCAGCGAGAGGTAGAGGGTCTTGAGCAGCACCTGGCCGTCAGCGAGGTCCGGAAGCGCTTCCCTTTCCAGGCGGAAATTCTGCGGCGTCGGCGCGCCTACCGGGCGGGACGCCAGGACGATACGTTGGTTGAGGGTCAATGCTTGTGGCATGTGAGCGTCTCCTTTTTATCGAGAATTGGGCGGCATAGGGGAGCAGACCTTTGTATCGGTGTCGGGTTCGATGTTTCGTCAGTTGTACTGAGGTGACTTCATCGCTGGCAAGCCAGGCTCCTACAGGGATCACCTTAATCCTGCAGGAGCCTGGCTTGCCAGCGATGGCGACCTCAAGGCATCACACTTGTAACAGGCAAAAACAAAAATGCCAGGCGCGATGCCTGGCATTTTTTTGTAGCTCATCCGACGCGCTTTAGCGAATCAGAATGGCAGTTTCATGCCCGGCGGCAGTTGCATGCCAGCGGTCATGCCGGACATTTTGTCCTGGCTGTTGGCTTCGATCTTGCGCACGGCATCGTTGACGGCGGCGGCGACGACGGCTTCCAGCATCTCTTTGTCGTCTTCGCTCAGGCCTTCAACCAGGCTTGGGTCGATGGTCACGCTCTTGACGTCGTGACGACCGGTCATCACCACGGTGACCATATCGCCGCCCGCTTTACCGATGACTTCGGCGTTGGCCAGCTCTTCCTGCATCTTGGCCATTTTTTCCTGCATCTGCTGTGCCTGCTTCATCAGGCCGGCCATGCCACCTTTCATCATGGGAATCACCTCAAAAGTACTTGGATTAAACAGCGTCCGGCCCTTTTGACCGAACGCCTTCAGTTATTAGCCCTGACTGACCAGAGCGTCGACAGGTTCAATAGTATCGTTACGGATCACCGCACCGAACTGTTGCATCATTTGCTGGATGAACGGATCGCCGTGGATCGACTCTTCGGCCTCGCGCTGACGGTTGGCACGGCGCCGGGACGCGGCCTGGGCCGGGGTTTCCTGCTCGGGCTTGATCAGCTCCATGCTCAGGGTCAGTGTGCGCCCGTGAAACTGGTTCAGCGCATCATTGAGACGACGTTGCTGAGTCGCGTTGAACAAGGCGCTGTGGGCCGGGTCCAGGTGCATCAGCCAGTGATCGCCCTCGACGGAAATCAGCGTGCAGTTGGCGGCGATACTGCCCGTCATGCCGGAGATCGGCAGTTTCGGGAACAGCTCCAGCCATTGCGCTGCCAGACCGGTGGCCGGCATCGCAGCCGGCTCAGGCTCCGGTTCCGGCGCGGGGTCGGCGGCATGTTCGCTGGCCAGTTCATCGAGGTAACTGTAGGCCGAATCCATGTCCGGTTCGATGTAATCCTCATCCAGCGGCGGTTCGTCGTCCTGGTCCATGCCCGGCGTGGCGGCATCGACTTCGGCAACGGAAGGTTCCGGGATCGGCGCCGCGGCCCATTCCGGCGCGTCCGGCACCACGCTGTCAGGCGTTGGCAACGGCATTGGCGGCAACTCGGGCTGCTCGCCAGCGGTTTCCAGTACTGGCTCGACGGCGGGTTGCTGCACGACTTCGGGCATGACCGGGTCATTCCACGGCAGGTCGACGACTTCCTCGACCGCTACGGGCTCAACCACAGGCTCAGGCACGACAACGGGCGCAACCGGTTCAGGTTCCGGCGCGGGAGCCGGGACTGAAACTGGAGCAACAGGAGCAGGTGCAACTGCCGCAGCGACTACCGGCGCAACAACTGGCGCGGCAGCCACTGAGTTTGCGGAATCAACTGTGGCCTGGCTGATCCCCACTGGCTTTAGCGGTTGCCTCGGGGCGTCCGCGGTGTCTGCCGGGCGGAACGCGAGCATCCGCAGCAGCACCATTTCAAAACCACCACGCGGGTCCGGTGCCAGCGGCAAATCACGACGGCCGATCAGGCCCATCTGGTAATAAAACTGCACGTCTTCGGCCGGCAACGCCTGGGCCAGCGCCAGCACCCGGTCACGGTCGCCCTGGCCGTTGTCGACACCTTCAGGCAAGGCCTGGGCGATGGCGACACGGTGCAGCACGTTGAGAATTTCCGAGAGTACGCCGTTCCAGTCCGGGCCTTGTTCGGCCAGATGACGGACGGCTTCGAGCAACGCCTTGGCGTCACCTTCGATCAACGCATGCAGAACATCGTAGACCTGGCCATGATCCAGCGTACCGAGCATCGCCCGCACGTCGGCGGCCATGACCTTGCCTTCACCGAAGGCGATGGCCTGGTCGGTGAGGCTCATGGCATCGCGCATCGAGCCATCGGCGGCACGACCCAGCAGCCACAGCGCGTCGTCTTCGAACGGCACGTTCTCGACCCCCAGCACGTGGGTCAAATGCTCGACCACACGTTCCGGCGTCATGTTCTTCAGGGAGAATTGCAGGCATCGCGACAGAATGGTTGCAGGAAGTTTCTGCGGGTCGGTCGTCGCCAGGATGAACTTGACGTAGGGCGGCGGCTCTTCGAGGGTTTTCAACAGCGCATTAAAGGAATGGCTGGAGAGCATGTGCACTTCGTCGATCAGGTAGACCTTGAAGCGCCCGCGGCTCGGGGCGTACTGCACGTTGTCGAGCAGCTCGCGGGTGTCCTCGACCTTGGTCCGGCTCGCGGCGTCGATCTCGATCAGATCGACAAAGCGCCCCTCATCGATTTCGCGGCACACCGAGCACTCGCCGCACGGCGTCGACGTGATACCTGTTTCACAGTTCAGGCATTTGGCGATGATGCGCGCGATGGTAGTCTTGCCGACCCCGCGCGTACCGGTAAACAGGTAGGCGTGGTGCAACCGCTGGCTGTCCAAGGCATTGATCAGAGCCTTGAGCACATGGGTCTGGCCGACCATTTCGCGGAACGAGCGCGGACGCCATTTACGTGCAAGAACCTGATAACTCATCGAAAACCGTCGCAACGAAGGAACAGAAGCGGCTAATGCTAGCGGAGCAAGGGCAAAATTGCATCCGGTGTGCTCGTCTAATCTGGCTAAGCTGCACTTTCCGGGCTTTAATCGGCTCGGGTTTCAGAGGTACCGGAGCGTTTATGCGTTGTGCCTTGGGGGCATTGCTATGGATAAGCCTGAACGTCAGCGCTGGCGAAGCGCCGTTGCGTTTTGTCGTGCCTGACAGTTGGGCGATGCCGATGGTGCAACTGGATCACGGCCGCCCGACCCAAGGTATTCTGTTTGACGTGATGCTCAGTCTAGCCACCCAGGTCGGTGTGCCAGCCGAATTTCATGTAATGCCCCGGGCACGGGTGCAAAACGCCATGGAACACGGCGAGGTCGATGTGCGTTGCTATGCCGCCCCGTCCTGGCTACCCAATCAGTCAGGCGATTACATCTGGAGCATTCCGCTGTGGCATCAGCACGACATGCTGATCGGCCTGCCAGAATCGCCAGACTCGATAGCGCCAGACAATTTGCCTCGGCAACCTGTCGGCACGGTGCTCAGCTATAGCTATCCGACGCTGCAACCCTTGTTCGATACCGATCGCCTGCACCGCGAGGATGCACGCAATCAGGAACAAGTGCTGGAAAAACTTCACGCCGGGCGCTATCGCTATGCGGTGAGCAATCAATGGACACTGGACTGGTTCAATCAGCGCCTGCTGGCCGACCGGCAATTGAAAGCCGTGGCGGTGTTGCAGGAACAGAATGTCGGTTGCTACGTGCGCAACGACCCCAAGGTGCCGGTGCAGCGCATTCTGAACACGCTGTTGCGGATGAAAATGTCGGGAGAGATTGATGACATTGTTAGCCTGTATATCGGCAATGAGTCATCCAACGTGGCGGTGAGCAAGCTTTATTAATGTTCATTCTGAAAATCGGAAACGATGAAACGCCGCCCTGGAGATAATCCATGGCAGAACGACAAAAAATATTTCAGATAGAAAACGCGAAAGAGGATTCGCGCTGCGTTATGGAGGCAACCCCACCAGCCACACCCCGGCACACAATGTTCCCGCTGTGGCTGCTTCCTTCCGGATCTGACCAGGTTCACGGGTAATCGTTGCGGGGGGACCGATGGGGTCACCATAACAACGCTCACCTGACGGCGAGCCGCGCCATTGTACCTATCTGAGACGAAGTTACAACCGTTGGCGCGGATTAAAAAATATGAGCGGCTTCAAGGACATGCAATACCTCTGAATCACCGCACTCTGTAGCAGCTGCCGAGCAGCGCGAGGCTGCGTTCGGCTGTGCAGCAGTCGTAAAATCAGACGACGCAGTTTTTCAGGTAAACCACCATCACCGAATTGGCGACTGCTTCACAGCCGAACGCAGCCTCGCGCTGCTCGACAGCTGCTACTGGCCGACGCCGTTTGGGTGATGGTCAGAGGTCCTGCAGCACTTCATCCGCCCTGCCGCTCTCTTGCTGGATCACCAGGTGAATGAAGTGCAACTTGGCGATCACTGCTGGCGGCAGGACGAACGGATAGAAATCCGGCTGTCCCATGCTGCGCGACAGCTCGTTGAGCATCCCGGCCAACTCGATCCACGCCTTGACGAACACCAGAAACGCCGCGCCGCCTGGATGCTGCGGATCGTAGAGCGTGCTCGACGGAAATGGCCGGCAATCGAAATCCATTTCCCGCGCACTCATGCCAAACCCGAGAGCGGTGTCCACCGCATCCATCATGTGCAGGTAATGCGCCCAGGTTTCCGCCCAGTCTTCCCACGGGTGCATGGTCGCGTAGGCGCTGACGCACTGCTGTTGCCAGTCGAGCGGCGCGCCTTGCTGGTAATGCCGCTCCAGCGCCTCTGCGTAGCTCGCGCGCTCGTCACCGAACAGTCCGCGGAACGGTTCCAGCCAATGGCTGTTGGCGATCAGCCGGTCCCAGTAGTAATGCCCGACCTCATGCCGAAAATGCCCGAGCAACGTGCGATAGGGCTCGTGCATTTGCACCCGGACCTGCTCGCGGTGGGCGTCATCGGCTTCTTTGATGTCGAGGGTGATCAGGCCGTTGGCGTGTCCGGTGGTCGGCGACTTGCCTTCCAGGTCGACACCGACGAAATCAAACGCCAGACCGGTTTCTTCATCGACGGTTTTTGGAATTACCTGCAAACCCAGGCTGACCAACTGCGCGACCAGACGCCGCTTGGCCGTTTCCACCTTGCACCAGCGGTCGTGGTTTTGCGCAATCGACAGATCAGGGATGGTGTGATTCAGGCTACAGGCGATGCACAGCGCATCGTGGTCATTGGCCGGGAGCAGCCAGTTGCACGCAGCCGGGGAATCGAGGTTGGCGCAACGGCGGAACACACCGGCTGGCGGGTCGGCATCGAGCAGCCAGGTATCAGCCCGCAAACCCGGTTGCAGCGACGACAAGCGACTCTGTTCGGGCTGATAACCCAGCGCCGCGGAACAGACCAGGCACTGGCTGTTGCGGAAGAACAGCGACTGCCCGCAGCGGCATTGCCAGACCTTGCTGTTGCGCGAGCTTCCACCGATGAAGGGCGCGGCGATGCGCGAGCTGAGCTGTTCGAAGAAGCGGTACATGGCGATCTCTCCCTGGGGCTTGCCAAGACTAGATCATTCTCCGGTGAAGATCGTTCCCACTTCTTGTGAGAGGGCTGAGATCGCCTTCGCTGGCAAGTCGAATCGTCGCACCGCAGCTCCTACAAGGATCGCGTAGACCCTGTAGGAGCTGCGGTGCGACGATTCGACTTGCCAGCGAAGGACATCACACCGAAATATCGTGCTTGCCGAGGAATTCGACAAATGCTTCTTCATCGAGCACTTTCAACCCTAGCTCATTAGCCTTGGCCAACTTGGAACCCGCCCCTGGCCCCGCCACCACGCAATGAGTCTTGGCTGACACCGAACCCGCCACCTTGGCACCCAGGCTTTCGAGTTTGTCCTTGGCGATGTCGCGGCTCATCAACTCCAGCGAACCGGTCAGCACCCAGGTCTGCCCTGCCAGCGGCAAGCCTTCGACGACTTTTTTCTCGCTCTGCCAGTGCATGCCAAAATCGCGCAGCTGCTTCTCGGCAGCCTCGGCGAGCTGGCGATTGTCCTCGACCGCAAAAAACTCGCGAACCGAATTGGCCTGCTTCTCCGGCAGCGCCTGACGCATGTCCAGCCAATCGGCGCTCATTACCGCTTCAAGCGAACCAAACTTGTCCGCCAGCTTCTGCGCGCCACCCGGCCCTACCGAAGGGATGTGCAGCTTGTCGAGGAATCCGCCCAGCGTGGTGCTCGCCGCAAACTCGGCGCCAAGCTCGCCTTGATCCTGAATCTGCAAGCCGTGCTTGAGCAGCTCCTCGATCACTTGCTGGTTATGCGCATCTTCAAAGAAGCTGTGGATCTCGTACGCCACTTCCAAACCGACATCCGGCAAGTACGTGAGCACGTGCGGCAATGCCTGCTGAACCCGCTCCAACGAGCCGAGAGAGCGCGCCAGCACCTTGGCCGTCTCTTCACCGACATCGGGAATTCCGAGCGCATAGATAAACCGCGCCAGGTTCGGCTTTTTGCTGTCCTCGATGGCACTTAACAGCTTGTTGCTCGACACCTCGGCAAACCCTTCCAGATCGACAATGTCGTCGAACTTCAAGGCATACAAATCAGCCGGCGAACTCACCAGGCCTTCGTCGACCAGTTGCTCGACACTCTTGTCCCCCAGGCCCTCGATATCCATCGCGCGACGGGAAACGAAGTGAATGATCGCCTGCTTGAGCTGCGCACCGCAGGCCAGACGCCCGACGCAGCGGTACACCGCGCCCTCGCTGACGGTCTCGCGGCCTTTGCTGCGCTTGACCAATTGCGTGCGCTCGACCTGCGATCCGCATACCGGGCACTGCTCGGGAATCTGCACCGGGCGAGCATCTTCCGGGCGGCGCTCAAGCACCACTTGCACCACTTGAGGAATCACGTCACCCGCGCGACGGATGATCACCGTATCGCCGATCATCAGGCCCAGGCGTGCGACCTCATCCATGTTGTGCAAGGTCGCATTGGCCACGGTGACACCGGCCACCTTGACCGGTTTCAAGCGCGCCACCGGCGTGACAGCGCCAGTACGACCGACCTGGAACTCGACGTCGAGCAGCTCGGTGAGCTCTTCCATGGCCGGGAATTTGTGCGCGATCGCCCAGCGCGGCTCGCGAGCGCGGAAACCCAGTTCCCGCTGGGAGGCGATGCTGTTGACCTTGAACACCACGCCGTCGATTTCGTACGCCAGCCCGTTTCGACGCTCGCCAATGTCGCGGTAGTAATCCAGGCATTCGTCGATGCCGTGCGCCAGTTTCAGCTCATGACTGATCGGCATGCCCCATACCTGGAGCTGCTTGAGATTACCAATGTGCGTGTCGGCAATGTCCGCCGAGATCTGGCCGATGCCGTAGCAGCAGAATTCCAGCGGGCGGTTGGCAGTGATCTTTGAATCCAGTTGGCGCAAGCTGCCGGCTGCTGCGTTACGCGGGTTGGCAAAGGTCTTGCCGCCGATTTCCAGTTGGGTGGCGTTGAGCCGTTCGAAACCGGCTTTGGACATGAACACTTCGCCGCGCACTTCCAGGGTCGCGGGCCAGCCAGTGCCGTGCAGCTTGAGCGGGATGTTGCGCACGGTGCGCACGTTGACGCTGATGTCTTCGCCGGTGGTGCCGTCGCCGCGCGTCGCGCCGCGTACCAGCACGCCATCCTGATACAGCAGGCTGACCGCCAGACCATCCAGCTTCGGTTCGCAGCTGTATTCCACCGCCGCACCGCCACCGAACAGATCACCGGCCGGCAGGTCCAGGCCTTCCGTCACCCGGCGATCGAACTCGCGCATGTCGTTCTCTTCGAAGGCGTTACCGAGGCTGAGCATCGGCACTTCGTGACGCACTTGAGTGAACGCCGACAACGCTGCGCTACCCACGCGCTGGGTCGGCGAATCGCTGGTGATCAGTTCGGGGTTAGCCGCTTCAAGGGCCTTGAGTTCGTGGAACAAACGGTCGTATTCGGCGTCCGGAATGCTTGGCTCATCCAGTACGTGATAACGATAGTTGTGCTGATCCAGCTCAGCGCGCAGCTCTAGAATGCGGTTTTTGGCGGCGGTCATGGGTGTTCTCTCATAAAGCAAAAGAGCAGCCGAGGCTGCTCTATCTGTTAAATCATTGCAGGAGCACGGCTTGCCGGCGATGGCGTCTTTGAGATCGCCATCGCGAGCAAGCTCGGCTCCTACAGGGTACGGGAGACGCGGTGCAGCCCCCCATACGTTGCCAATTTCAACGCTTCTGGGTCAGGGCGCGACGTTCGAATTCAACGATGCGCTGACGGTAGTGCTCAATCGTCTGGGCGGTCAGCACGCTGCGCTGGTCGTCTTTCAGTTCGCCATTCAGCTCCTGGGACAGTTTGCGCGCCGCAGCCACCATCACATCGAAGGCTTGCTTGGGATGACGCGGACCTGGCAGACCGAGGAAGAAGCTCACGGCCGGGGTGCTGAAGTGGTCGATGTCATCCAGATCAAAAACACCCGGCTTGACCGCATTGGCCATGGAGAACAGAACTTCGCCATTACCGGCCATGCTTTCGTGACGGTGGAAGATGTCCATTTCACCGAAACGCAGACCGCTTTCCAGAATGTTCTGCAACAGCGCCGGGCCTTTGAAACCGGCGGTGTCACGGCAGATCACGCTGATTACCAGCACTTCTTCAGCTTGTGGATGATCTTTTTCGCTGACGGCTGGCGAGGCCTTGCTGTCATCCGGGAAATCGTCGTCACGGCTGCTGAAGCTCGGGCCGCCGTCCAGGTCCAGGCTGAGGTTCATGTCGCCCTGGGAAGGCTCGCCATGACCACGCTTGCCGCGTTTGGAACCCGATTCACGCGGTTCACGGGCAGGCATGCTCACCGACGGCAGATCGTGCTCGTCCAGTTGCGGTTCTTTCTGCGTATCCAATACACGATGCGGGCCCAACAGCTCGGCGCCGGTGTCCTCTTCCGGTAAATTGGACAAACTTCGGTCAAGACGGAATTTCAGTTTTCCCTTGCCGCCGCGCATACGGCGCCAGCCATCAAAAAGAATACCAGCAATGACAATAATGCCGATGACGATCAGCCACTCGCGCAGACCGATTTCCATGTAATCCCGTGCCTCTATAAAAAATGCTGAAAAATAAGGGGTTTACAACCTGCAAACCGCTTTAAAACGTGGCGCCAACTCTATGTTCTGTCAGGCGTTTTGCCCACGTATACGAAAAATTGACATTAAACTAGCACGACCAAAGGCAACTTTACACCGTCTGCCACCAAGGCTTGAGCGAATATGTCGATTGGCCAGCAAGTAGAGGCAAGTAAAAACTTTCTACAGCCCCGTAATACTTACCCTACAAACGCCAACTCAGGCATCCACCATCGCCATCGCCTCCTCGACATCCACAGCCACCAGACGCGAACAACCCGGTTCATGCATCGTTACACCCATCAGTTGTTCAGCCATTTCCATGGCGATCTTGTTGTGGGTGATATAGATGAACTGCACCGTCTGAGACATCTCTTTGACCAGCCGAGCGTAGCGTCCAACGTTAGCGTCATCCAGCGGCGCGTCAACTTCATCGAGCATGCAGAACGGCGCCGGGTTCAACTTGAAGATCGCAAAAACCAGAGCCAAAGCAGTCAGGGCTTTTTCGCCGCCGGAGAGCAAATGGATGGTGCTGTTCTTCTTCCCTGGCGGTTGCGCCATGATCGTTACCCCTGTATCGAGTAGATCTTCGCCCGTCAGTTCCAAATACGCGCGTCCTCCACCGAAAACTTTTGGGAAAAGTGCCTGTAAACCGCCATTGATCTGATCAAAGGTATCTTTGAAGCGGTTACGGGTTTCCTTGTCGATCTTGCGAATCACGTTCTCGAGCGTGTCCAGCGCTTCCACCAGATCATCGTTCTGCGCATCCAGATAACGCTTACGCTCGGATTGTTGCTGGTATTCGTCGATGGCCGCCAGGTTGATCGCACCGAGGCGCTGAATGCGCGCGGCGATGCGTTCGAGTTCTTCTTCGGCGTCCTTCTCGTTGGCCTCGACAGTCAGCGTGGCAAGCACGCCGTGCAGGTCGTAGCCGTCTTCGTGCAATTGGTCTTCGAGCGTTTTGCGGCGCACGGTCAGGGCTTGCCATTCCATGCGCTGGGTTTCCATCTGGCCGCGAATCAACTGCGACTGCTGCTCGGCCTGATTACGCCGCTTCTCGGCATCGCGCAGTTCGCGGTCGGCGTCTTCCAGGGCGATCTGCGCGGTCTTGAGTTCTTCGTCGACGGTCATGCGCTTGTCGAGCAGCTCTTCCAGTTTCAGCCGCAACTCTTCCAGTGGCGCCTCGCCCTCTTCCAGATTGAGGCTGAGTTGTTCGCGTTTTTCGGTCAGGCGCTCGGACTGCATCTCCAGCCGTTCCAGCGCCTGACGCGTAGAGTCGTGTTGCGCCTTCAGCGAACCGAGACGCACCGCCAATTGATGCGCGTGATCCTTGTGCTGCCGGGCTTCCTGACGTACCCGATCCAGTCGCTCGCGCAAGCTGTCGCGCTGGGCCAGCAGCAACTCACGTTGCTCGGTGTCCAGCGCCATGGCGTCGAGGGCTTCCTGCAATTGCAGGCGCGCTTCGCCGATGTTTTCGTGTTCCAGCGCACGCTGTTCGCTCAGCTCGGTCAGCTCTTCGTCGAGGCGCGTGCGACGCAACGTCAACTGCTCAGCCTTGGCTTTGCCGGCAGAAAGTTGCGCTTTCAATTCGCCTTGCTGGCGCGCTTCGTCTTGCAGCAGACGGCGTAGATGTTCGCGACCGTTTTCCTGCTGACGCTGTTGCGCCCTGAGATTTTGAAGTTGGGTTTCCAGGGTTTCGACCGTGGCTTCGCGCTCTTCACGCTCCTCGGTCAAGCGCTGGATTTCCTGGCCGCGTGCCAGCACACCGCTTTCGGCTTCGCTGGCCCGACGCACGCGTAAAAAGTGCCGACCGACCCAGTAACCATCACGACTGATCAAGCTCTGCCCGGCCGTCAATTGACCACGCAGCGCCAACGCCTGCTCGAGGTTGTCGACCGGCTTGACCTGCCCCAGCCATGGCGACAAATCGATCTGCGCCTCAACCTTGTCGAGCAAGCTGCCCGGCACGCGCACGCCATCACTGGCGGGGCTGAGCAAACGCAAATCGCCCTGGGCAAAACCGGCCAGATCGAAGTCGCCGAAGTCGTCCACCAACACCGCTTGCAGGTCGGCGCCGAGCACGGTTTCCACCGCCAGCTCCCAACCCGCTTCAACCTTCAGGCCTTCGGCCAGACGCGGGCGATCCGCCAGATGCTGCTCACGCAGCCATTCGGCGGTGCCGGTGCCCGGATCGAGCGCGGCTTGCTGCAATGCTTCAAGGGACGCGAGACGACCGTTGAGGCGCTGCAAATCGCCTTGCGCCTGCTGCTGATTGTGCAGGGCTAATTGCAGTTCCTGACGCAGTTGTTCAAGGCGTTCGACTTGCGCTTCTTCACTGGCCTGCAAGTCTTCAAGCGTGGCCTCACTGGCCGCCAACTGCTCGCTGAGTTCCATGATCGCAGCGTCTTCAGGGTCTGCCGAGAGCAGCGCGCGCTCTTCGCCGAGGCGTTTCTGACGGTCGGCCAAACGCTCCATGCTGGTTTCCAGCTGCTGGATGCGCGATTGCTGAACTTCGGATTGGCGACGCGGCTCGGCGGCCGTGAGGTTGAACGTGTCCCACTGCTCCTGCCAGCCATGCATGGTGGTTTCGGATTCTTCCAGCGCGGCGGCGGCTTCTTCGGCGGCGGCGCTAGTGACTTCCTGCTCCGGGGTGAGCATGTCGAGCTCTTCGCCGAGGGTCAGCAACAGCGTGCGGTCGTGGCCCAGGTGAGATTCAGTTTCCAGGCGTGCGCGCTCGGCTTCTTTCAAATCGTCCTGCAGCTGGCGCAGGCGTTGCTGGCCGTGCTGGATGCTCTGCTCGACCCGGGCGATGTCGCCGCCGACCGAATAGAAGCGACCTTGCACCAGATTGAAGCGTTCGGACAGGTCATGGTGCCCGTCCCGGAAGCGTTCGATGCTCGCATCGGCATTGCGTTGCTCGGCGACCAAGGCTTCGAAGGTGACTTCCTGGTTGCCGATCACCGCTTCACGCTGACCAACCTGCTCGTTCAACGCCTGCCAACGCAAGGCTGATAGTTGGGCCTTGAGCTGACGCTCTTCGCCTTTGTATTCCTGATACTTCTTTGCGGCCTCGGCCTGGCGGTGCAAACGCTCAAGCTGACGCTCAAGCTCTTCACGCAGGTCGGTCAGGCGCGCAAGGTTTTCGTGGGTGCGGCGGATGCGGTTTTCAGTCTCGCGCCGGCGCTCCTTATACTTGGAGATGCCCGCCGCTTCTTCGATGAAGTTGCGCAGGTCTTCGGGCTTGGACTCGATCAGCTTGGAGATCATCCCCTGCTCGATGATCGAGTAGCTGCGCGGACCGAGGCCTGTCCCCAGAAAGATGTCGGTGATATCGCGACGACGGCATTTGGTGCCGTTGAGGTAGTAGGTGGTCTGGCTGTCGCGGGTCACTTTGCGGCGAATGGAAATTTCCGCATAAGCGGCGTATTCGCCAAGCAGAGTGCCGTCGGAGTTATCAAATACCAGTTCGATGCTGGCCTGGCTCACCGGTTTACGACTGGTCGAACCGTTGAAGATGACGTCGGTCATCGACTCGCCGCGCAAGTTCTTGGCCGAGCTTTCGCCCATCACCCAGCGCACGGCGTCGATGATGTTCGACTTGCCGCAACCATTGGGCCCGACCACTGCCGCCATGTTGCTGGGGAAGTTCACCGTGGTCGGATCGACGAAGGATTTGAACCCCGCCAGCTTGATGCACTTGAGCCGCACGCTTAAGCGTCCGTCAGGGCAGAAACCACCAGATCGCAACTACGCTGACCGTAAGCCGTCAGCACTTCGCGGATCTGCGCAAAGTCACGGCCCAGGACCGCGGCGAGCAGGCGTTCGAACAGTTCAAGGAATTCGCTCATCGAGGCCTTGCGCTGGTCCAGGGCGAGGAAATACGCGCGGCTCATGGCCGGCTGCAGATTCTCGACGGTTTCCTGCAAGTACGGATTGTTGGCGAACGGATACGCAGCGCGCATCACATTGAAGCTGTCGTCGACGAAGGTGCGGATGTCCTGACGCTCGTAACTGGCGGTCAGGCGCTGCTGGATCTGCACGAACGGCGCCATGTCGGCCTGGGTTTTCCAGCCGTTGGCCACGGCATTGCCGAGCAGAATGTACAGCTCGCTCATCAGCGCGCACAGGCTCCGCACCTTGTGCGCCGTGAGTTCGGTGACATGGGCGCCTCGTCGCGGCAGGATCGCGATCAGGTGGCGACGCTCAAGGATCAGCAAGGCCTCACGAACAGAGCCACGGCTGACATTGAGTGCCAGCGTGACCTTCTGTTCCTGAATGCGCTCCCCGGGCTTCATTTCGCCGCGAATGATGCGTTCGGCGAGGTGGTGAGCAATTTGCTCGGCGAGGCTGTCCGGTGCCTTGAACGTCATGGTTGTCCTTCAAACTCTTCGATCTGCACAGGCGGCGCAGTGTAGCGCACTTGATAGGTCATGGCGCAGGGCCCACTCGGCGGTTTTGGCACGATTCAAGCAAAAAAGCAGGCAAGTGCGCGAGGGTCAATAATGAAGGAATGAAGGGTTTACCGACAAAATGCTATTTCCTGACCTTTAAGTCAGAAAATCATTGACCGAAAAGTCAGACCTGCTAAATTCGGTCTTAGTCGGTTAACAACAATAATGAGTCTGCGAGGCCTTCCGTGATCCAGTTTTTACTTAACCAGGAACTCCGTAGCGAGCACGCCCTGGACCCAAACCTGACCGTGCTCAACTATCTGCGCGACCATGTGGGCAAACCCGGCACCAAAGAAGGCTGCGCCAGCGGCGACTGTGGCGCCTGCACCGTGGTGGTCGGTGAGTTGCAAACGGATGACGATGGCCGCGAACACATTCGCTATCGCAGCCTCAACTCGTGCCTGACGTTTGTGTCGTCACTGCACGGCAAACAACTGATCAGCGTAGAAGACCTCAAACACCAAGGCGAACTGCACAGCGTGCAAAAAGCCATGGTCGAGTGCCACGGTTCGCAATGCGGTTTCTGCACTCCGGGCTTCGTGATGTCGCTGTTTGCCCTGCAAAAGAACAGCGATGCACCGGACCAACACAAAGCCCACGAAGCGCTGGCCGGCAATCTTTGCCGTTGCACCGGCTATCGGCCGATTCTGCAAGCTGCCGAGCAGTCCTGCTGCGGCAAGCAACCGGACCAGTTCGATGCACGCGAAGCCGACACCATTGCTCGCCTGAAAGCCATCGCCCCCACGTCCATTGGCGAACTCAACAGCGGTGACAAGCGCTGCCTGGTGCCGCTGACCGTCGCTGACCTGGCCGATCTCTATGACGCTTATCCACAAGCCCGCCTGCTGGCCGGCGGTACAGACCTGGCGCTGGAAGTCACGCAGTTCCACCGCACCTTGCCGGTGATGATTTACGTCGGCAACGTGGCCGAGATGAAGCGCATCGAGCGTTTTGACGATCGCCTGGAAATCGGCGCAGCCACCGCCCTCTCCGATTGCTACGAAGCGTTGAACGCCGAGTACCCGGACTTCGGTGAATTGCTGCACCGTTTTGCGTCGCTGCAGATCCGCAACCAAGGCACCCTCGGCGGCAACATCGGCAACGCCTCGCCCATCGGAGACTCGCCTCCCCTACTGATTGCTCTCGGCGCGCAAATCGTGCTGTGCAAAGGCGAAACCCGTCGCACCCTGGCCCTTGAAGATTACTTCATCGATTACCGGGTCACTGCGCGTCAGGAAAGCGAATTCATCGAAAAAATCATCGTGCCGCGTGCCAGCGCCGAACAACTGTTCCGCGCCTACAAGGTTTCCAAGCGTCTGGACGATGACATCTCCGCCGTTTGCGCCGCCTTCAATATCCGTCTGGAAAACGGCGTGATCGCTGATGCCCGCGTGGCCTTCGGTGGCATGGCGGCCATTCCAAAACGTGCCAGCGCCTGCGAAAAAGTATTGCTCGGTGCACCGTTCAATCACGCCACCGTCGAACGCGCCTGCGCCGCACTGGCCGAAGATTTCACGCCGCTCTCGGACTTCCGCGCCAGCAAGGAATACCGCCTGCTCAGCGCGCAAAACCTGCTGCGTAAATACTTCATCGAACTGCAAACACCGCACATCGAGACTCGGGTGACCGCTTATGTCTAATCATCACGCTGTAGAGAAGACCCAAGCCGAACTGGCTGAACTGTTCGCCAAGGACCTGACCACCGGTGTCGGCCGCAGCGTCAAGCACGACAGCGCCGCCAAGCACGTGTCCGGTGAAGCGCAGTACATCGACGACCGCCTGGAGTTTCCGAACCAGTTGCACGTTTACGCACGCTTGTCGGACCGCGCCCACGCGAAAATCATCAGCATCGATACCAAGCCATGCTATGCCTTCGAAGGCGTACGCATCGCCATCACCCACGAAGATGTGCCGGGTCTGAAAGACATCGGCCCGCTGTTGCCAGGCGATCCATTGCTGGCCATCGATGATGTGCAGTTCGTCGGTCAGCCGGTGCTCGCCGTTGCGGCGAAAGACCTCGAAACCGCACGCAAGGCCGCCATGGCCGCGATCATCGAATACGAAGATCTGGAGCCGGTGCTGGACGTGGTCGAAGCCCTGCGCAAGCGCCACTTTGTGCTCGACAGCCACACGCATCAGCGCGGCGATTCTGCGGGTGCCTTGGCAACGGCTGAACATCGCATCCAGGGCACGCTGCACATCGGCGGCCAGGAACACTTCTACCTCGAAACCCAGATCTCGTCGGTGATGCCGACTGAAGACGGCGGGATGATCGTCTACTGCTCGACGCAGAACCCCACCGAAGTGCAGAAACTTGTCGCCGAAGTGCTTGATGTGTCGATGAACAAAATCGTCGTCGACATGCGCCGCATGGGCGGTGGTTTCGGTGGCAAGGAAACTCAGGCAGCAAGTCCTGCGTGCCTGTGCGCCGTGATCGCACACCTCACCGGTCAACCGACCAAAATGCGCCTGCCGCGCGTTGAAGACATGCTGATGACCGGCAAGCGTCACCCGTTCTACGTCGAGTACGACGTTGGCTTCGACAGCACCGGCCGCCTGCACGGCATCGCGCTGGAACTGGCGGGTAACTGCGGCTGCTCGCCGGACCTGTCGGCGTCGATTGTCGACCGTGCGATGTTCCACGCCGACAACTCGTACTACCTGGGCGATGCGACCATCAACGGTCATCGCTGCAAGACCAACACCGCGTCAAACACCGCTTACCGGGGGTTCGGTGGCCCGCAAGGCATGGTCGCGATTGAAGAAGTGATGGATGCGATCGCCCGCCATCTGGGCCTCGATCCACTGGCCGTGCGCAAGGCCAACTACTACGGCAAGACCGAACGCAACGTCACGCATTACTACCAGACTGTCGAGCACAACATGCTCGAAGAAATGACCGCCGAACTTGAAGAAAGCAGCCAGTACTTTGAGCGCCGCGAAGCGATTCGTCGCTACAACGCCAACAGCCCGATCCTGAAAAAAGGCCTGGCGCTGACCCCGGTGAAATTCGGTATTTCTTTCACCGCCAGCTTCCTCAACCAGGCCGGCGCGCTGATCCACGTCTACACCGACGGCAGCATCCACCTGAACCATGGCGGTACCGAAATGGGTCAGGGTCTGAACACCAAAGTCGCGCAAGTCGTGGCCGAAGTATTCCAGGTGGAAATGGAACGCGTGCAGATCACCGCGACCAACACCGATAAGGTGCCAAACACCTCGCCAACGGCGGCGTCCAGCGGTGCCGACCTGAACGGTAAAGCGGCACAGAACGCGGCTGAAATCATCAAAAAACGCCTGGTCGAATTTGCCGCACGGCACTATAAGGTCAGCGAAGAAGACGTGGAATTCCACAACGGTCACGTGCGGGTTCGTGATCACATCCTGACGTTTGAAGCGCTGATCCAGCAGGCGTATTTCGCTCAGGTGTCGCTGTCGAGCACCGGCTTCTACAAGACCCCGAAAATCTTCTACGACCGCAGCCAGGCGCGGGGTCGGCCGTTCTACTACTACGCCTTTGGCGCAGCGTGCTGCGAGGTGATCGTCGACACCCTGACCGGCGAATACAAGATGCTGCGCACCGACATCCTCCACGACGTCGGCGCCTCACTGAACCCGGCCATCGACATCGGCCAGGTCGAGGGCGGATTCATCCAGGGCATGGGCTGGCTGACCATGGAAGAACTGGTGTGGAACGACAAGGGCAAACTGATGACCAACGGCCCGGCCAGCTACAAGATCCCGGCCGTGGCGGACATGCCGCTGGACCTGCGGGTGAAGCTGGTGGAAAACCGCAAGAACCCGGAAGACACGGTGTTCCATTCCAAGGCTGTGGGTGAGCCGCCGTTCATGCTGGGCATTGCGTCGTGGTGTGCGATCAAGGATGCCGTGGCGAGCCTCGGTGACTACAAGCATCAACCGAAAATCGACGCACCAGCGACGCCGGAGCGGGTGCTGTGGGGCTGTGAGCAGATGCGGCAGTTGAAGGTGGCGAAGGCTGTTGAGGCTGAAACCGAGCTGGCTTCGCTCTAGGACCGCGTCGCCTGGTTCGCTGGCAAGCCAGCTCCTACAGGTTTTGCGTTCCCCCTGTAGGAGCTGGCTTGCCAGCGAAGAGGCCCGAACAGACAACAGAGATGTTGAGGTGAAACATGTACAACTGGATCGACGCCCTCGCCGACCTGCAATCCCAAGGTGAACCCTGCGTGTTGGTGACCATCATCGAAGAGCTCGGCTCGACACCGCGCAATGCCGGTTCGAAGATGGTCATCAGCGCCACCCAGACCTTCGACACCATCGGTGGCGGGCATCTGGAATACAAGGCCATGCAGATCGCCCGCGACATGCTCGCCAGCGGCAAACAGGACACGCACCTGGAGCGCTTCAGCCTCGGCGCCAGCCTGGGCCAGTGCTGCGGCGGCGCGACGGTGTTGCTGTTCGAACCGATGGGCCAGGTCCAGGCGCAGATCGCCGTGTTCGGCGCCGGCCATGTCGGCCGCGCGTTGGTGCCGCTGCTCGCCAGCCTGCCTTGCCGGGTGCGCTGGATCGATTCGCGGGAAGACGAATTCCCTGAACAGATTCCCCACGGCGTGCGCAAGATTGTCAGCGAAGAACCGGTGGATGAAATCGACGACCTGCCCGTCGGCAGTTACTGCATCGTCATGACCCACAATCACCAACTCGACCTCGAACTCACCGCCGCGATCCTCAAGCGCAACGACTTTGCCTACTTCGGCCTGATCGGTTCAAAGACCAAACGGGTGAAGTTTGAACATCGTCTTCGTGATCGCGGTTTCGACAACAGCGTTGTGCAACGCATGCGTTGCCCAATGGGCATCGGCGAAGTCAAAGGCAAGTTGCCTGTGGAAATCGCCATCTCCATCGCCAGCGAAATCATCGCCACCTATAACGCGAATTTCGGCCAGCAGACCGCCAGCGCCGGATCATCGATTGCCAAACTGCTGCCTGCTTCACGCCGCAGTCAAGCCTCTAACTGAGAACTCCCATGCCTTTGACTCGCAAAGCCTACCGTGCCGCCATCCTGCACAGCATCGCCGACCCCGCCGAAGTCGGGATCGAAGCCTCGTACGAGTATTTCGAAGACGGCTTGCTGGTAGTCGATAACGGCCAGATCAGTGCGCTCGGCCACGCCAGCGACTTGCTGCCGACGCTGCCAACCGATATCGAGATCACTCATTATCAGGATGCGTTGATCACACCGGGTCTCATCGATACCCACATCCATTTGCCGCAAACCGGCATGGTCGGTGCCTTCGGCGAGCAACTGCTGGACTGGCTCAACACCTACACCTTCCCGTGCGAACGCCAGTTCGCCGACAAGGCTCATGCCGATGAAGTGGCCGACATTTTCATCAAGGAACTGTTGCGCAACGGCACCACCACCGCGCTGGTGTTCGGCAGTGTGCATCCGCAATCAGTGAACTCGTTTTTCGAGGCCGCCGAACAGCTCGACCTGCGGATGATTGCCGGCAAGGTGATGATGGACCGCAACGCGCCGGACTACCTGACCGACACCGCCGAATCCAGCTACGTCGAAAGCAAGGCGCTGATCGAACGCTGGCACGGCAAGGGCCGCTTGCACTACGCCGTCACCCCGCGTTTCGCCCCGACCAGCACCCCGGAACAACTGACCCTTGCCGGCCAGTTGCTGAGTGAATACCCGGACCTGTACATGCAGACCCACATCAGTGAAAACCTGAAAGAAGTCGAGTGGGTCAAAGAGCTGTTCCCGGAACGCAAAGGCTACCTGGACGTTTACGATCACTACCAATTGCTGGGCGAGCGCTCGGTGTTTGCCCACGGCGTACACCTGTGTGATGACGAGTGCGCACGGCTGGCAGAAACCGGCTCGGCGATCGCGTTCTGCCCGACGTCGAACTTCTTCCTTGGCAGCGGTTTGTTCAACCTGCCGATGGCCGAGAAACACAAACTGAATGTCGGCCTGGGTACAGATGTTGGCGGCGGGACCAGTTTTTCACTGCTGCAAACCCTGAACGAAGCGTACAAAGTCATGCAGTTGCAAGGTGCGCGCCTGAGCCCCTTCAAGTCGCTGTACCTGGCCACGCTCGGCGGTGCGCGAGCGCTACGACTAGAAGACAAGATCGGCACGCTGAAACCGGGCACCGACGCGGACTTCCTGGTGCTGGACTACAACGCCACGCCACTGCTGAGCTATCGCTTGAAGCAGGCGAACAACATCGCCGAAACGTTGTTTGTGTTGATGACGCTGGGGGATGACCGCACTGTTCTGCAGACGTATGCCGCGGGGAATCTGGTGCATCAGCGCTGAGTTTTTCCGGGCATAAAAAATCCCCCATTGCTTAACAGCCTGGGGGATTTTTATTGTCCGTCAGATCGCCATCGCCGGCAAGCCGGTCTCGCTCCCACAGTGGATCTTCGCTGATCACAAATTTTGCATTCAACACAAAACCCTGTGGGAGCGAGCCTGCTCGCGAATGGGGCAACTCGGTCTATCAGAGTTTCGCGCTCGGCCGCCCTGGCTTCTTGGTCTGCAACAAATGCGAGAACACCGCGTGCAAATCATCCGACGCACTTTCTTCGTCAAGGTTGAGTTTGCTGTCGATGTGATCCATATGATGCATCATCAAACTCACCGCCAGCTCAGCGTTGCGCGCTTCGATGGCGTCGATCAGTTGGGTGTGCTCGTCGTAGGAACAGTGCGAACGGTTGCCACTTTCGTACTGGGCGATGATCAACGAAGTCTGCGACACCAGACTGCGCTGGAAGCTGATCAGGGGCGCATTCTTCGCCGCTTCAGCGAGTTTCAGGTGGAATTCACCCGACAGACGGATGCCGGCACCGCGATCGCCCCGGGAGAAGCTGTCGCGCTCATCGCTGACCATCTGCCGCAACTCGGCGAGCTCCTCAGCGGTCGCGTGTTGCACCGCCAGCTCAGTGATCGCCCGCTCAACCAGACGGCGCGAAAAGAACACCTGTCGGGCCTCTTCGACGCTCGGGCTGGCGACGACCGCGCCACGGTTCGGACGCAGTAGCACAACGCCCTCATGGGCCAGGCGCGACAGCGCGCGGCGAATGATGGTGCGACTGACCCCGAAAATTTCCCCCAGCGCTTCTTCGCTCAACTTGGTGCCGGGCGCCAGGCGCTGTTCGAGAATGGCCTCGAAGATATGCGCGTAGACAATATCGTCCTGGGTACCGCTGCGACCGGCTTTGCCTGTACGCGGTTGTTTCTTTAGGGGCTGCAACTGTTCGTTCATGGGCACTCGAGTCGGGAGAACTGCGGCGAATTGACCGTGACTGTAATACGGCACAGTGGGTCGCTGGCAAGTATCGCGTAAAAAACACGGCGATTGTACACAATGGATGGTGGCAACACGACTGTACGGCTGTTTGTCGCTTCCGCTGTATTGCAACGATCCGCTACGTTTGAGTTTAGGCTTGAACGCAGATTCCGCCGCTTGAACGCGATCCCCTGTAGGAGCGTGGCTTGCCCGCGAAGACGCCGTGTCAGTCGCCATCAATGTTGAATGACAGGACGCCTTCGCGGGCAAGCCACGCTCCTACAGGGTTCTGCGTTGATTCGACATCTTTATCAGAACAAGGAACACCGCTGTCATGAACGACGCCACGCACACGCAGCTCCGACCATTGACCGACACCTCGCCATCGGCCATCGTCGCCGGGTTTATCGCGATGATGACCGGTTACACCAGCTCTCTGGTGCTGATGTTCCAGGCAGGACAAGCGGCTGGCCTGACCAGCGGACAGATTTCGTCGTGGATCTGGGCGATCTCGATTGGCATGGCCGTGTGCTCGATTGGCCTGTCGTTGCGTTATCACACCCCCATCACGATTGCCTGGTCGACACCCGGTGCCGCGTTGCTGATCACCAGCCTGGGCGGTGTGAGTTACGGCGAGGCCATCGGCGCCTACATCACGTGTGCGGTGCTGGTGACCATCTGTGGCTTGACCGGCAGCTTCGAACGGCTGGTGAAGAAGATTCCGGCGTCCCTGGCTGCGGCGCTGCTGGCGGGGATTCTGTTCAAGATCGGCAGCGAGATTTTCGTCGCCGCCCAGCATCGCACCGGACTGGTGCTGGGCATGTTCTTCACCTATCTACTGGTCAAGCGCCTGTCGCCCCGTTATGCCGTATTGGCCGCGCTGTTGATCGGCACGGCTTTGTCCGGGTTCATGGGGCTGCTGGATTTCAGTGGTTTCCATCTGGAAGTGGCGACGCCGGTCTGGACCACGCCGCACTTTTCCCTGGCCGCGACCATCAGCATCGGCATTCCGCTGTTCGTGGTGGCCATGACCTCGCAGAACATGCCGGGCATCGCCGTCCTGCGCGCCGACGGTTATACCGTGCCGGCTTCACCGCTGATCACCACTACTGGCATCGCCTCGCTGCTACTGGCACCGTTCGGTTCCCACGGGATCAACCTCGCGGCTATCAGCGCAGCGATTTGCACCGGGCCGCATGCCCATGAAGATCGCAACAAGCGCTACACGGCCGCCGTCTGGTGCGGGATTTTCTACGGGATTGCCGGGGTATTCGGCGCGACGCTGGCGGCGCTGTTTGCCGCGTTGCCGAAGGAGTTGGTACTGTCGATTGCGGCGCTGGCGTTGTTCGGCTCGATCATCAATGGCTTGAGCATCGCAATGACCGAGGTGAAGGAACGTGAAGCGGCGTTGGTCACCTTTATGGTCACCGCGTCGGGGCTGACGCTGTTTTCCATCGGTTCGGCGTTCTGGGGGATTGTCGCGGGGGTGTTGACGCTGGTGATTTTGAATTGGCGTAAAAGCTAAAAGCACGCAGCCTCGTTGCACTCGACAGCTGCTACATGGAACGCGTTCACCCTGTAGGAGCTGTCGAGTGCAACGAGGCTGCGATCTCGCGCATAAAAAAACGGCGACCCTTGGGTCGCCGCTTCTTTTATGACATCAAGCTACCGGATTGATCGGCTTTTCCGGGTACCAGACGTCGATCAGCGGGCTGACGGTTGCTTCAGTCAGTTCGCTGCGGCCTTTGAGCCAGGCTTCAACAGCAGCACGCTGCTCTTCGGATACCGAGCCACGCTTCTGCAGGCAAACCAGACCGAAGTCGTCGCCGCCAACATAGCCCAGACCGTTGGCTTCCATGGCTTCTTTCAGGAACGCGTCGAGGAAAGCATCAATGGCTTCATCAGCCAAATCTTCTTTGAAATCCAGGTTCAGTTCGAAACCCAGCTCTTGAAATTCATCGACGCACAGTTTTTTGCGCAGACGCTGGGAACGGTTAGTCGCCATTGGAACAATCCTCAAAAGTAATAACGGGCGGCACTTTAGCAGTTTAAGCCACTAATTGCCCGACTCTCTGGGGTGCATGTCTGACCGCTGGTAAAAAAATAGCGGATTAGAGGGGTATGGCACGGCACACGACTTCAAGCCTTGGGGCATAATGCCGACACTTTCATGACCACTGAGGGATTTTATCGCCATGCCCTCGTTTTTTTCCCCCTCGCCTGTAGGGTTTTATTGCACATGATCAAGTCTTTACGTCCATTGCTGCTGGCCAGTTTCATTCTTCCTCTGGCCCTTTCCGTTTCCGCCGCCCCGGTCAACACCGCGCTCTCGCCCAACGTCGAAAAAGCCCTCAAGGCCAGTAAACTGCAAGACAGCGCCCTGTCGCTGGTAATGATCCCGCTCACCGGCCCAGGCACCCCGACCGTTTTCAACGCTGACGTCTCGGTCAATCCGGCCTCGACCATGAAGCTGGTCACCACGTATGCCGCGCTGGAAATGCTCGGCCCGAACCATCAGTGGAAAACCGAGTTCTACACCGACGGCACCCTCAGCGGCGGCATCCTCAACGGCAACCTCTACCTCAAGGGTGGCGGCGATCCTAAGCTGAACATGGAAAAACTCTGGCTGCTAATGCGCGATCTGCGCGCCAACGGTGTGACGCAAATCACCGGCGACCTGGTGCTAGACCGCAATTTTTTCACCCAACCGCAATTGCCCGAGTTCAATGATGATGGCAACGACGAGAACAAGCCGTTCCTGGTCAAGCCCGACTCGCTGATGGTCAACCTCAAGGCCCTGCGCTTTGTGGCGCGCAACGACAACGGCCGGGTGCTGGTGTCGGTGGAACCGCCGATTGCCAGCATCCGCATCGAAAACCAGGTCAAAGCCGTCAACTCCAAGCAATGCACCGGTGGCGTGCGTTACAACCCGGTGACCCAGGCCGATGGCAGCATGACCGTGACGGTCGGTGGCCAGTTGGGCGATGGCTGCAGCTCCCAGACGTACCTGTCGCTGCTTGACCACGCGACTTACACCGCTGGCGCTGTGCGGGCCATCTGGAAAGAACTGGGCGGCAGCATTCAGGGCAAGGATGTACTCGCGCCCACCCCAAGCGGTGCCAAATTGCTGGCCCGGGCTTACTCGCCGGACCTGGCGGAAATCATCCGCGACATCAACAAATACAGTAACAACACCATGGCTCAGCAACTGTTCCTGAGCCTGGGGCAGAAGTTCCGCACTGACGCAGACGGTGACGATGCCAAGGCCGCGCAGCGTGTGGTCCGTCAGTGGCTGGCGAAGAAAGGCATCACGGCGCCGCACCTGGTGATGGAGAACGGTTCCGGTCTGTCCCGCTCCGAACGCGTCAGCGCCCGTGAAATGGCAGCCATGCTGCAAGCGGCATGGCACAGCCCGTATGCCGCCGAGTTCATCAGCTCGATGCCGATTGCCGGCACCGACGGCACCATGCGCAAACGCCTGAAAACCACCGCGATGCGCGGCGAAGCCCACGTCAAGACGGGCACTCTGAACACCGTACGCGCCATCTCCGGCTTCAGCCGCGACGTCAATGGCAACACGTGGGCAGTGGTGGCGATCCTTAACGACAAGGCACCGTTTGGCGCGTCTTCGGTACTGGATCAGGTGCTACTGGACCTGTACCGTCAGCCGAAACTGCCAGATACGGCTTCGGTTCTATAACCCAGTCTAAAGAACACCAAAGATCAAATGTAGGAGCGGCGGTGCGACGATTCGACTTGCCCGCGAAGGCGGAACATCAGTCAACATTAATGTCGACTGACACTCCCTCATCGCGGGCAAGCCCGCTCCCACAAGGGTACGCGTCAGGTCTTAGCTTATCTGCGCCTCAACCCGATCCCGCCCAGCCAGCTTCGCCACATAAACCCCTGAGTCTGCCCGCAGCAACAGCGCATCCGCGCCCTCCCCGACACGCCGACTGGCAATCCCGAAACTCGCGGTGACGATCCCGACGCCGTCGATCGGTGAACTGCGCAGCGCTTGCCACAACTGCAAAGCCAGCACTTGAGCCTGCTCGCTGTCGGTGTCCGGGCAGAGCACCATGAATTCTTCACCCCCGAGGCGACAGAACACATCCGTGCGCCGCAGCCGATGACCGATACGCTCGCACACGGCCTGCAACACCCGATCACCCATGGCGTGGCCATGCTGGTCGTTGATGCGTTTAAAGTGGTCGATATCGAGCATGATCACCGACAACTCGCCCCCGCCACGTTGGACCCGAACCATTTCGGTGGTCAGGCGTTCCTGGAAATAGCGGCGGTTGTGGATCCCGGTCAGCGAGTCGGTGATCGACAGCGCGCGCAACTCTTCTTCCACTCGTTTCAAGTCGGAGATGTCGGAAATGTAGCCATGCCAGAGCACGCCGCCACCGGGCAATTCTTCAGGGGTCGCCTCACCACGAACCCAGCGCAGGCCGCGTATGGGCAACTGCACGCGGTATTCCTCGCGCCACGGGCTAAGGGTGTCCGCTGACGCCAGGATCGAAGCACGGACCCGGGTCGAGTCCTGTGGGTGAATGCGCGTGAAGATCGATTCGGCATCGAGCAGCAGCACATCCGGTTCGAGTTCGTAGATCTCACGAATCCCGTCGCTGGCATAGATCACACTGAAGCGACCGTCGAACTCCATCTTGAATTGATAGATGCCACCGGGCACATGGGCGCTGAGTTTTTTCAATAACACGTCCCGCGCCGCCAGTGCCTCATGGACGCGCTTGCGTTCGGTAATGTCGATGCAGATCGCCAGGTGACCGACCCACAGACCTTGCTCGTCGAGCACCGGGGTCGCGAGCATGTTCACCGCCAAATGGCTGCCATCGCGGCGCACCAGCGTCCACTCCCGCGCCTCGTGCCCGCCCTCTTCGCCCCCCTTGACCAACATCGCCTGACTGGTCGGAATCGGTTTGCCATACCGCGCACTCAACTCCGCCGCGCGCTCCACCAACTCCCGGCGCAAGTGCAGGTTTTCCAGGGTCCTGTGCCCCACGACCTCGACGCTGGCGTAACCCAGCATCTGCTCGGCACCGGCATTGAACGTATTGATGATCCCGCGCAGGTCGGTGGCGATGATCGCAACCTGAGTTGCCGCATTCAGCACTCCACGCAACTGGCCGTGAGCGCCACGTAGCTCCTGCTCGCGGGCACGTAATTCCTCGGTCCGCTGCTCCACCATTTTCAGCGCGCGCTGACGCTGACTGACCAACACGTACAACAACACACTGAGCAGCAGACTGAGCAACCCGCCCAGCACCATCAAGGTCTTCACCGAGGAATGGTTGGCTTTTATAAAGGCTTCGCTCGGCGTGATGTCGACTTGATAATCGTGATCGCCCAGTCGCAACAGCCGGCTCGCAGACAAATCACTGGCGGCCGGTACGTTGAAGGATTCAAAAAGTACTTCGTGTTGCTCGCCAACCGACAAGTCGAGAATGCGCACCGAGAGATAGTCGTGCATGGAATCCGGCAATCCATCTGCAAGCAACTGGCGCATGCTGATCACTGCCATGACATAACCGAAGGGTTTTACCCCCGCAGCGCTTGGCGTGTTGCGCAACATCACCGGCACCACCAGCAGCACGCCACGCGCATAGACCGGCTCGATACTGACCAGATGCATCGGCTGCGACACCGCCATAGTGCCCAGTCTGTCCGCCCGTTCAAGGGTGGATCGACGCATCGACTCGGTCAGCAAGTCGTAACCCAGCAGCGAGCCCAGTCGACTTTGCGCCTGGCTGTAAAGCACCGCTACATATTCATCGCGTTCAGCGGCCAATTGCAGTTGACCGTTGCCGTCAAGTTCACGAATGGTGAAGTCGCGCAATCCCTCGTCCCGCGCCTTGCGCTCGAATTCTGCACGCTCGGCACGCGTCACTCGCGCGGCGAATTCATAGGCTTGAGTCCGGTGCAACAGGGCTTGGGTGTAACCGTCGAACTCCTCGCGAGAGACCGAGCTGGAATTTGAGAAGAACCGGCGCAGGCCGTCGAGGCGCTGCTCCTGGTCTACGAAACGTTCTTCAATGCGGCTAAAACGCTCACTGGCCAGCAGCTGGAAGCGTTGCTTGAGTTGATGGTGGAATACATTGAGCGTTGACCAGGCCAGTATCCCCGTAAGAACACCACCCATAATCAATACCAGCAGCGCGACCAGCCAGGCCGAGGCATCTTCGCTGATAATACCCAGGATCCTGGGGCGCACGGCGTGCAACGACATAGACGCGACTCAAAACGCCAGGTGCGGGAAAACCCATTGGCCATGAGAAGTGTTATAGCTATTAGCCACTAATTTGACCAGCACTGAAAAATCCAAAGAGCCTTTAAAAATCAAGGCTCTGTGGATCCACCGTTTAGGTGTCAACGTGCGGTGATTTTCCAGGCACGGTGGATCTTGCCGTTACGGGCGAAATCCGGGTCGATGGTCTGGGCGGTGATTTCTTCAACGGCGTAACGCTCGGTGAGGTTTTCCTCAAGGGCGAACTTGCGGAAGTTGTTGGAGAAATACAACACGCCACCGGGTGCCAGACGCGCCATGGCCAAGTCGATCAACTGCACCTGGTCGCGTTGCACGTCGAAGATCCCTTCCATGCGCTTGGAGTTGGAGAACGTCGGCGGGTCGATGAAGATCAGGTCGTATTCGTCACGGCAGGCGTCGAGCCAGACCATCACATCGCCCTGCTCCAGACGGTTCTTGTCAGAGAAACCGTTCAGCGACAGATTACGTCGCGCCCAGTCCAGGTAGGTTTTCGACAGGTCGACACTGGTGGTGGTGCGTGCGCCGCCCTTGGCCGCGTGAACACTGGCCGTCGCGGTGTAGCAATACAGGTTGAGGAAGCGCTTGCCGGCCGCCTCTTTCTGAATGCGCATGCGCATCGGACGGTGATCGAGGAACAGCCCAGTGTCGAGATAGTCGGTGAGGTTGACCAGCAGCTTCACGCCACCTTCGTTGACCTCGACGAACTTGCCCTGCGCGGCCTGACGCTCGTACTGCTTGGTGCCGCTCTGACGCTCGCGACGCTTGACCACCACGCGGCTCCTGTCGATGTTCAGGGCCTGCGGAATCGCGGCCAGGGCATCGAACATGCGCGCCGAGGCTTTTTCCGGATCGATGGATTTCGGCGCCGCGTATTCCTGGACGTGGACCCAATCCTGATACAGGTCGATGGCCATGGAATATTCGGGCATGTCGGCATCGTAGACGCGATAGCAATCGATGCCTTCGCGCTTGACCCACTTGCCCAGTGCCTTGAGGTTTTTCTGCAGGCGGTTGGCAAACATCTGCCCGCCTTCGCTCAAGCGCGGTTGCTCGATCACCACCGGGGCCGGTTTGATCGGGTTGCCGTTCTTGTTGTACTTCTCGTACTTGCCCGGCACCACATCGTTGCCGGCGACTTCGACTTCCGCCTGCTCGCGCTCGACCTGGCGCTGTTCCGGGGTGCGACGCTCGCCCGTGACGAACTGGTCTGGCGTGACCTTGATCAGCAGCAACTTGCACGGCAGCGCGCCGTTCCAGAACGAATATTGTTTGTGGCTACGAATGCCCATGCGCTTGCCCAGGTCCGGCGCGCCGGTGAACACCGCGGCCTCCCAGTTCAGGCAGGCCTGACGCAGACGCTCGCCGAGGTTCTGATAGAGGTAGAGCAAGCTCGCCTCGTCACCCAGACGCTCGCCGTACGGAGGGTTGCAGATCACCAGGCCTTTCTGGTTCTGGTCCGGACGCGGCTCAAAGGTGCCGACTTCGCCTTGGTAGATCTTGATCCACTCGCTCAGGCCGGCACGTTCAACGTTGTTGCGGCCCGGTTGAATCAGGCGCGGGTCGGCTTCGTAACCGCGAATCCACAGTGGTGGCTTGGCCAACCCGGCCGCGCAACGCTCAGTGGCTTCTTCGTGAAGCTTTTTCCACAGTGCCGGGACGTGGCCCAGCCAATGGGTAAAGCCCCACTGCTCACGACGCAGGTTCGGTGCCATGTCGGCGGCAATCATCGCGGCTTCGACCAGGAACGTACCGACACCGCACATCGGGTCAGCCAGCGCGCCGCCTTCGGCCGCAATGCGTGGCCAACCGGAACGGATCAGGATCGCGGCCGCGAGGTTTTCCTTCAGCGGTGCCGCGCCTTGCTGCAAGCGATAACCACGCTGGTGCAGACTGTGACCCGACAGGTCGAGGGAAAGAATCGCTTCGCCACGGTCCAGGCGCAGGTGAATGCGCAGGTCCGGGTTGAGTTTATCGATCGACGGACGGTCGCCTTGCGGGGTGCGCAGTTTGTCGACGATGGCGTCTTTGACTTTCAAAGCGCCGAAGTGGGTGTTGTCGATACCCGAGCCATGGCCGCTGAACTCGACGGCCAGGGTACCGGCGTTGAGCATGTGGTCTTGCCACTCGATGTCCAGTACGCCGTGGTACAGGTCTTCGGCATCCTTCATCGGGAAACGCTTGAGCACCAGCAACACCCGGTTCGCCAGACGCGACCACAGGCACAGGCGATAAGCGGTTTCCATGGTCGCCATGCCGCGCACGGCAGAGGTGTGCTCACGCGCTTCTTCAAGGCCAAGCCCGACGGCTTCCTCGATCAGCAGGCCTTCAAGGCCTTTGGGGCAAGTGAGGAAGATTTCGAATTGATCGGACATTGGATTTTCAAAGCCTTTAGCTAAGTGAACCGGCAACGCATTGCCGGCCCGGATTTCAATCAGGCGCTTTTCTAAAAGAGCGCCCGCGTGGCACGAAGGTGTGCCGTCCCACCAGTGCTGCTCAGGTTAGAAGAGCTTAGATGCACAGGCAGATAAAAAAGTTGATGCAACAAAATGTCACAAGTCGACCCTTCGTCGAATAATGCTCCCACGCAACAGAAGTCATTCTCACTAAGGATTAACCCCATCATCCTGCGGGGGGCCGATCATACAGGGCTTTACCAACAAACACGGGGCAAACATCGTGTTACTTATCGCCATAGCATCTTTATCGTTACGTCCTTATGACAAAACGATCATTCCCTCGATGTGACGCATTGGTTAGAACTCAATACAGGTTGACGCCGCAACGACGTCAACACCTTGGCTCGCGACGCCGGCAGCGGGCCCCAACGGCAGAGTTTTTTTCTGCCAGACCTCGATTGAGGTCTACGCGATGAATACAGTCAACAAGTGAGGGCAACACCCTATGAGAAGACTTAAGCGTGATCCGTTGGAAAGAGCATTTTTGCGCGGATATCAATATGGCGTTGGTGGCAAATCCCGTGAGCTTTGCCCATTTACTCTACCGTCAGTACGCCAAGCCTGGATTAACGGCTGGCGCGAGGGACGCGGCGACAACTGGGACGGTATGACCGGCACTGCGGGAATCCACAGACTCAACGAACTTCACGCCGTCGGCAATTAATTACAGGGCCTAACACTCCGACACGAAAATCTGATGACTGACTGAATTAACCACGCACGTCCCATCCGGACGGCGGGCTTCGGCCCAGGGGCTCCTTCGAGGAGCCCTTTTTTATGCCTGCTCTCTGGCTAAACACAATCCTTTGTTGGAGCCCGGCTTGCCGGCGACAGCGATCTCAAGGACGCCATCGCCGGCAAGCCGGGCTCCTACAGGGGTTTAGCGCAGTGCTGCGATGGCGTCTACCGACTCACGAATCAACGCCGGGCCTTTGTAGATAAAGCCGGAGTAGATCTGCACCAGGCTCGCACCCGCCGCGATTTTCTCGGCCGCGTGTTTGCCTTCGGTGATGCCGCCCACGGCGATGATCGGCAAGCGACCCGCCAGTTCCGCCGCCAGCACTCTTACGGTGTTAGTGCTCTTGTCGCGAACCGGTGCGCCGGACAGGCCACCCGCCTCGTCACCGTATTCCATGCCTTCGACGCCAACGCGGCTCAGGGTGGTGTTGGTGGCGATCACCGCGTCCATCCCGGTTTCAATCAGCGCTTGTGCGACTTGTGCGGTTTCTTCGTCGGTCATGTCCGGCGCGATCTTGATCGCCAGCGGGACATGTTTGCCGTGGCGCAACGCCAGTTCTGCGCGGCGCGTGGCCAGGTCAGCGAGCAACTGCTTGAGCGAATCACCGAATTGCAGGCTGCGCAGGCCCGGGGTGTTGGGCGAACTGACGTTGACCGTCACGTAGCTGGCGTGGGCATAAACCTTGTCCAGGCAGATCAGGTAATCGTCGACCGCGCGCTCAACCGGAGTGTCGAAGTTCTTGCCGATGTTGATGCCCAGCACGCCTTTGTACTTGGCCGCCGCCACGCGGGCCAACAGGTGATCGACGCCAAGGTTATTGAACCCCATGCGGTTGATGATCGCCTCGGCTTCCGGCAGACGGAAAATCCGTGGTTTCGGGTTGCCCGGCTGCGGGCGCGGGGTGATGGTGCCGATTTCGACAAAACCAAAACCCAATTGAGCGAATCCGTCGATGGCCGCGCCGTTCTTGTCCAGACCGGCCGCCAAACCCACCGGGTTCGGGAAATCCAGGCCCATGACCGACACCGGCATTTTCGCCGGGGCCTTGCACAACAAGCCGTTGAGGCCCAAACGCCCGCCCGCGCCGATCAGGTCCAGGGACAGATCGTGGGAGGTTTCCGGGGAAAGTTTGAACAACATCTGACGGGCCAGGGTGTACATGGGCGGGTTTGACTCTGGGCTGAAAAGTGGCGGCAATTATAGCCGGGCATCGGGTTGCAGGCGAGGCGCGCGATGAAATCAGCTTGCGATGGCATATGCCTTGCACCGTCACCGGTATCAGCACTCATGCCAACGGCGCAATGGGTCGCAAGACAAAGGCGTCGTCACTGGGCCTTGCTCTGGCAAGCAGCCCGTGGCGGCGTTTTTTTTAAAAAGGTGCTTATTGATGATTGAAGTTCCAGCCAACCCTCTGGCCTGGGTCAATGGCAGCGATGCCCCGGAAAAGACCGATATCAATCTCGGTTTCATGGCCTTGAGCGACTGCGCCTCGGTCGTAGTCGCCGCGACTCAGGGGTTTGCCCAGCCCTACGGCCTGACCCTGAACCTCAAGCGCCAGTCGTCCTGGGCCAACCTGCGGGACAAACTGGTCAGCGGCGAACTTGACGCCGCCCACAGCCTGTACGGCCTGATTTATGCGGTTCACCTGGGCATCGGCGGCGTGGTCTCGACCGACATGGCCGTGCTGATGGGCCTGAACCAGAACGGCCAGAGCATCAATCTCTCCCACGGTTTGCAGGCCTTGGGCGTGACCAGTCCTGAAGCACTCGGCCGCCACGTGCACCAAACTCGCTCAAAACTCACCTTCGCCCAGACATTTCCCACCGGCACCCACGCCATGTGGCTGTATTACTGGCTGGCGAGTCAGGGCATCCACCCGTTGCAGGATGTCGACAGCGTGGTGGTGCCGCCGCCGCAAATGGTCGCGCACCTGCAAGCCGGACGTATCGATGGTTTTTGCGTGGGTGAGCCGTGGTCCGCCAGCGCGGTGCAGCAGAATCTCGGCTTTACCCTGGCGACGTCTCAGACCATTTGGCCCGATCACCCGGAAAAAGTCCTCGGCTGCACTCGTGCGTTTGTCGAGCAATACCCCAACACCGCGCGAGCCTTGGTGATGGCGATTCTGGAAGCCAGCCGGTTCATCGAGCAAAACCCTGAAAACCGCCGCAGCACCGCACAACTATTGAGCGCGCCCGACTACCTCGACGCGCCCCTCGACTGCATCGAGCCGCGCCTGCTGGGCGATTACGCTGACGGGCTGGGCAATCGCTGGCAGGACCCGCACGCGCTGCGTTTCCATGCCGGCGGCGAGGTCAATGTGCCGTACCTGTCCGACGGTATGTGGTTCATGACTCAGTTCCGGCGCTGGGGATTGTTGCGTGACGATCCGGATTACCTCGACGTGGCCCGTCAGGTTCAGCAACTGGATCTGTACCGTGAGGCCGCCACCGCCGTCGGTGTCGCAGCCAGTGGGCAGCAAATGCGCAGCAGCCAGTTGATCGACGGCAAAGTCTGGGACGGCTCCGATCCGTCCGGCTATGCCCGCAGCTTCAAGTTGCACGCCCTGAGCGACAGCTCGCAACGATTCGCTCACCGCTGACAGGAGACTGCAAACATGCTGCGTATCCTGCTGATCAACGATACCGCGAAGAAAGTCGGCCGCCTCAAAGCCGCCCTGACCGAAGCCGGGTTTGAGGTGATCGATGAGTCGGGTCTGACCATCGACCTGCCCGAACGCGTCGAAATGGTGCGTCCGGACGTGATTCTGATCGATACCGAGTCACCGAGCCGCGATGTGATGGAGCAAGTAGTGCTGGTGACCCGCGACCAACCACGGCCGATCGTCATGTTTACCGATGAACATGACCCCGGCGTGATGCGTCAGGCGATCCAGTCCGGGGTCAGTGCCTACATCGTCGAAGGTATTCACGCACAACGCTTGCAGCCGATTCTCGACGTGGCCATGGCACGGTTTGAAAGTGACCAGGCGTTACGCGCTCAGCTTCATGCCCGCGACCAACAACTGGCCGAACGCAAGCGCATCGAGCTGGCCAAGGGGTTGCTGATGAAGATGAAAAACTGCAATGAGGAAGAGGCCTACACCCTGATGCGCCGCCAGGCCATGAGCCGGCAGCAGAAGCTGATCCAGGTTGCAGAGCAGATCATAGCCATGAGTGAGTTGCTTGGATAACTCGATCATTGTGGCGAGGGGGCTTGCCCCCGTTGGGTGGCGAAGCCGCCCCATGCATTCCCTCAGGCATACCCTGCACACAGGTCTTGCGACGGCTTCGCCGCCGGACGGGGCGATGCGGCGTTCCGACAAGCCCCCTCGCCACAAAAGCAGATTGTTGGCACAGATCTGGCTAAGTAATCACCACAGGTAACCAACGGCGGTTGCCCCACCTACGACAAAGACGTCGCTCACCCCATTTGCCTCTGGCGAATCGGGTGGCGGCGTTTTTTCGTTTTGGCCCCACAGCCCGGGGCCGGTGGTGCGGCCCCTAGGCGCCCCACCTGTTAGCTCATGACTCCTTCTCGAGACTCTTCACAGCTGAGGTGCGCGATGAATTCAAGCTTCTGGAAATCTGGCCATACGCCGACACTGTTTGCGGCCTTCCTCTACTTCGACCTGAGTTTCATGGTCTGGTACCTGCTCGGCCCGTTGGCCGTACAGATCGCCGCCGACCTGCACCTGACCACCCAACAGCGCGGGCTGGTAGTGGCGACGCCAATTCTGGCCGGTGCCGTACTGCGCTTTATCATGGGCATGCTGGCGGATCGTCTGTCGCCAAAAACTGCTGGGCTGATTGGCCAGGTAATCGTTATCTGCGCGCTGTTCGGCGCCTGGAAACTCGGGATTCACAGTTACGAACAAGCGCTGGTCCTTGGCTTGTTCCTTGGCATGGCCGGTGCGTCCTTCGCCGTCGCCCTGCCGCTGGCCTCGCAATGGTATCCGCCGCAACATCAGGGCAAAGCCATGGGCATTGCCGGCGCTGGCAACTCGGGCACGGTGCTCGCCGCGCTGATCGCCCCGGTATTGGCGGCCGCTTTCGGCTGGAGCAACGTGTTCGGCTTCGCCCTGATCCCGCTGATCCTGACCCTGATCGTCTTCGCCTGGCTGGCGAAAAACGCACCTGAGCGACCGAAAGCCAAGTCCATGGCCGACTACTTCAAAGCCCTGGGCGACCGCGACAGCTGGTGGTTCATGTTTTTCTACAGCGTGACCTTCGGCGGCTTCATCGGCCTGGCCAGCGCCCTGCCCGGCTACTTCAACGACCAATACGGCCTGAGCCCGGTCACGGCCGGTTACTACACGGCGGCCTGCGTATTTGGCGGCAGCCTGATGCGTCCATTGGGCGGTGCACTGGCGGACCGTTTCGGCGGTATTCGCACGTTGCTGGCGATGTACACGGTGGCGGCAATCTGTATCTCGGTGGTGGGTTTCAATCTGCCGAGTTCCTACGCGGCACTGGCGCTTTTCGTCTGCACCATGCTCGGGTTGGGCGCAGGTAACGGCGCGGTTTTCCAATTAGTGCCGCAGCGCTTTCGTCGGGAGATCGGTGTGATGACTGGCTTGATCGGCATGGCCGGCGGTATCGGTGGCTTCGCGCTGGCGGCAGGTATGGGCGCGATCAAGCAAAGCACTGGCAGCTATCAACTGGCCTTGTGGTTGTTCGCCAGCCTCGGCGTTCTGGCCTGGTTCGGTCTGCACGGGGTGAAACGTCGCTGGAGAACTACCTGGGGTTCGGCTGCCGTGACGGCAGCTCGGGTCTGAGCCCTCGATGAGCCTGCAACTGAGCTTTGCCCAAGCCAGCGCCACCGGCCCGCGGGAGGAAAATCAGGATGCCCTGCGCCTGGTGACGCCGGCCCCGGCGTTGGCGGTCAGCAAGGGGTACTTGTTCGCCATTGCCGACGGGGTCAGCCAATGCGCCGACGGCGGGCTCGCGGCCCGTTCGACCTTGCAGGCCCTGGCGCTGGACTATTACGCCACCCCGCAAACCTGGGGCGTCGCCCAAGCATTGGACCGCTTGCTGCTGGCGCAAAACCGCTGGTTGCAGGCCAACGGTGGCGGACAACCGTTGCTGACCACCGTCAGTGCTTTGGTCATGCGCGGCAGGCGTTTTACCCTGGCCCATGTAGGAGATTGCAGGGTGTATCGCTGGCACGCGGACCAGTTGCAGCGCGTCAGTGAGGATCATGTCTGGGACCAACCGGGCATGCAGCATGTGCTCAAGCGTGCGCTGGGGCTGGATCAACATCTGGTGCTGGATTTTCTCGATGGCGAATTGCGCCTGAATGAGAGTTTCGTGCTGCTCAGCGACGGCGTTTGGGCGGTGTTGGGCGACACCGCCATTGCCGCTATTCTGCGAGATCAGCCCGATCTGGACAGCGCGGCACAGACCCTGGTGAATGCCGCGCATCTGGCCGGCAGTCAGGACAATGCCAGCGCCCTGCTGGTGCGGGTCGATGCCTTGGGTGAAACAAGCATTGGCGATGCGCTGATGCATTTACAACAATGGCCACTACCCCCCACGCTGAAACCCGGTCAATCCTTCGAAGGCTGGCACGTCGAAGGCGTACTCGGCCACAGCCAACAGTCACTGCTTTACCGGGTTCGCGACGGGCAACAACAACCCTGGCTGTTGAAAACCTTGCCCGCTGCGCTACGCGACGATCACCTGGCGGGGCAAGCGCTGCTTTCGGAAGAGTGGTTTCTAAAACGCGTGGCGGGACGGCACTTCCCTGAGGTCCATGCCGCCAGTCAGCGTCAGCATTTGTACTACGTGATGCGCGAATATTCCGGATCTACGCTGGCAGAACTGCATACGGCTGTAGGACCCATACCGCTTGTGCAATGGCTGGATCTGGCCGAACGCCTGCTACGGGCGGTCGGCATGCTGCATCGACGGCAGATTCTGCACCGCGATATCAAACCGGAAAACCTGCTGCTGGGTGACGACGGCGAGTTGCGCCTGCTGGATTTCGGCCTCGCGTATTGCGCCGGCCTGTCGGAGGATCAACCTTCTGCGCTGCCTGGAACGCCCAGTTACATTGCACCGGAAGCCTTTCGCGGAGATGCACCGACCCCGCAACAGGATCTGTACGCGGTTGGCGTGACGCTGTACTTCCTGCTGACCGGGCATTATCCCTACGGTGAAATCGAAGCGTTCCAGCGACCCCGGTTCGGTGTACCGGTCAGTGCCAGTCGTTATCGGCCGGACTTGCCGGAGTGGATTGCGCAATGCCTGGAACGCGCCGTCGCGGCAGATCCGCTTCAGCGCTTTGAAACGGCGGAGGAATGGCTGCTGCTTCTGGAACAAGGCGAGCGCCGCAGTTTGAGCGTGCGGCCCAGACCGCTACTGGAACGCGAACCGCTGAAGGTCTGGCGGACAATGGCGCTGGTGTCGTTGTTGTTGAATCTGGTGCTGCTGGTTCTTGTATTTCATGGCTGACACAGATCCCTTGTAGCAGCTGGCGAAGCCTGCGTTCGACTGCGAAGCAGTCATAAACCCTGTATGCAGGGTGTACCTGGCACACCATGTCGCCTGAAATTGCGACTGCTACGCAGCCGAACGCAGGCTTCGCCAGCTGCTACAGAGACCGCGCCAATTGCGGGCATCGTGCATTGATTCGGTGCGAAAACGCTCCTTTCACATTCCAGGTCTTCGACCGAACCCAATAAACCCGGCCACCTGAAGCACTTGGCACAACCACTGCATTACCCTTTTCACTACACATAAAGCCCGGCCTTCAACGACGAAGGTTGCGCTTCCCGAGAGAACGGGACCAGGACAAAGGCGTCCTCGCTAGGCAACTAGCGGGACGCCTTTTTTTGTTTGCGCAAAATTTGTCGAGCCAGACCTGAAGCCCTGATGAGGCGGGTCGGAGCTCCCCGGAGAACCTGATGAAAAAACTAAAACTGGTGATGATCGGCAACGGCATGGCCGGGGTTCGAACCCTGGAAGAACTGCTCAAGCTGAGCAACGAGCTCTACGACATCACGGTCTTCGGCGCCGAACCCCATACCAACTACAACCGCATCCTGCTGTCGCCGGTACTGGCCGGTGAGCAGACGTTCGAAGAGATCGTGCTCAACGACCTCGACTGGTACCTGGACAACAACATCAAACTGTTGCTCAACCGCAAAGTGGTGGAGATCGACCGGGTCAAACGCCGGGTCATCGCCGAAGACGGCAGCGAGGCTGAATACGATCGTCTGCTGATCGCCACCGGCTCGACCCCATTCATTCTGCCAATCCCCGGCAACACTCTGGAGGGTGTGATCGGTTACCGCGACATCGCAGACACTCAGGCCATGATCAACACCGCCAAAACCCACAAGCACGCCGTCGTCATCGGCGGTGGCTTGCTCGGTCTGGAAGCCGCCAATGGCCTGATGTTGCGCGGCATGCACGTCACCGTGGTGCACATCGGCGAATGGCTGCTGGAGCGGCAACTCGACAAGACCAGCGGCCAGTTGCTGCAAACCGCCCTTGAAGCACGCGGCCTGCACTTTCGCCTGTGCGAGCAAACCCAGGCGCTGCACGATGCGGGCAGTGGCCGGGTCGGCTCGGTTGAATTCAAGAACGGTGACATCATTCCCGCCGACCTGGTGGTGATGGCCGCCGGCATTCGCCCCAACACCGAACTCGCGGAAAAATCCGGCATCCCCTGCAACCGGGGGATTCTGGTCAACGACACGATGCAAACCTACGACCCACGGGTCTACGCCATCGGTGAATGCGCCAGCCATCGCGGCATCGCCTACGGCCTCGTTGCGCCACTGTTCGAGCAAGCCAAGGTTTGCGCCAATCACCTCGCACAATTGGGCTTCGCACGCTATCAGGGCTCGGTGACGTCGACCAAATTGAAAGTCACCGGCATTGACCTGTTCTCCGCCGGCGACTTCATGGGCGGCGAAGGCACGGAAACCATCACCCTCTCCGACCCGATTGGCGGCGTCTACAAAAAACTGGTGATCAAGGATGACGTTTTGGTCGGCGCCTGTCTGTACGGCGATACGGCAGATGGCGGTTGGTATTTCCGGCAGATTCGTGAGAATCACGCCATTGGCGAGATCCGCGATCACCTGATGTTCGGCGAAAACGCGCTCGGCGATGTAGGACATCAAGGCCAGGATAAAGCCATGAGCATGGCCGACACCGCCGAAGTCTGCGGCTGCAACGGCGTGTGCAAAGGCACTATCGTCAAAGCGATTCAGGAACATGGGCTGTTCAGTGTCGACGAGGTCAAGAAACACACCAAGGCGGCCAGCTCCTGCGGCTCCTGCGCCGGTCTCGTCGAGCAGATCCTGATCAACACCGTGGGCGGCGCGGCAGACGTCAAACCGAAAAGCGAAAAAGCCATCTGCGGTTGCAGCGACCTCAACCACGGGCAAATCCGCCAGGCCATCCGCGATCAGCATTTACTGACGATCGCCGGGACCATCAGCTACTTGAACTGGCGCACCCCGAACGGCTGCGCTACCTGCCGCCCAGCGCTCAACTACTACCTGATTTCTACCTGGCCGGGCGAAGCCAAGGATGACCCGCAGTCGCGCCTGATCAACGAACGCGCCCACGCCAACATTCAGAAAGACGGCACCTACTCGGTTGTCCCGCGGATGTGGGGCGGTGTGACCAACCCTTCGGAATTGCGCCGCATCGCCGACGTCGCCGACAAGTACAACGTGCCGATGGTCAAGGTCACCGGCGGTCAGCGTATCGACTTGCTGGGGATCAAGAAACAGGATTTGCCGGGCGTCTGGAAGGACCTCGACATGCCGTCCGGCCATGCCTACGGCAAATCCATCCGCACCGTGAAGACCTGCGTCGGCAGCGAGTTCTGCCGTTTCGGCACGCAGAATTCCACGCAGTTGGGCATCGAACTGGAGCATGACCTGTTCAACATGTGGTCGCCGCACAAAGTGAAACTGGCGGTCTCCGGTTGCCCACGCAACTGCTCGGAAGCGGGCATCAAGGACGTAGGCATTATCGGTGTCGACTCCGGTTGGGAGATGTACATCGGTGGCAATGGCGGGATTAAAACCGAAGTCGCCGAGTTCTTCGTCAAATTGAAAACCGCTGAAGAAGTGCGCGAATACAACGGCGCGTTCCTGCAGCTCTATCGCGAAGAAGCCTTCTACCTCGAACGTACCGTGCATTACCTGCAACGGGTCGGCATGGACCACATCAAGAAAGCCGTGCTGGAAGACCCGGAGCGACGCAAGGCGCTCAATGATCGCCTGCAATTCTCTCTGTCGTTCGAACAGGATCCGTGGAAAGAACGCCTGGAACAGCCGCTACTGAAAAAAGAATTCGACGTCATTCCCGTGAAAAACCTGGAGGTGCTGGCATGAACTGGCTGGATATCTGCGCACTGGAAGAAATCAACGCCTTGGGTTCACGGATCATCGTCGGCCCCAAAGGTGACATCGCGATTTTTCGTACCAGCGACGATGAGGTTTTCGCCCTCGACGACCGCTGCCCGCACAAGGGCGGGCCGCTGTCCCAAGGCTTGATCTACGGCAAGCGTGTGGCCTGCCCGCTGCACAACTGGCAGATCGATCTGGAAAGCGGCGAAGCCCTGGCCCCGGACATCGGCTGCGCCCATCACCACCCGGCGCGGGTCGAAAATGGCCGAGTAATGCTGGCCCTGCGGGACGCAGGCTGATGGACCGCCAGATCACCGCGTCCACCTGCTGCTATTGCGGGGTCGGCTGCGGGGTGCTGATCGAGCATGACGGCGAGCGCATCCTCGGCGTCAGCGGCGATCCGGCGCACCCGGCCAACTTCGGCAAGTTGTGCAGCAAGGGATCAACCCTGCATTTGACCGGCGACTTGACGGCGCGGGCGTTGTACCCCGAACTGCGCCTCGGCAAAGGCCTGGCGCGTGGCCGCACCGACTGGGACACCGCCCTCGATCACGCCGCCAGCGTTTTCGCCCAAACCATTGCCGAGCACGGCCCGGACAGCGTGGCATTCTACATTTCCGGGCAGTTGCTGACCGAGGACTACTACGCCTTCAACAAACTGGCGCGAGCGCTGGTGGGCACCAATAACATCGACAGCAATTCGCGGCTGTGCATGTCGTCGGCGGTGGTCGGCTATAAACGCAGCCTGGGCGCCGATGCGCCGCCGTGCAGCTATGAAGACCTGGAGTTGAGCGACTGCGTGATGATCGTCGGCAGCAACATGGCCTACGCCCATCCGGTACTGTTTCGCCGCCTGGAAGAAGCCAAATTGCGCCGCCCACAGATGAAAGCCATCGTCATCGATCCGCGTCGTACCGACACCTGCGATTTGGCTGACCTGCACCTGGCGATTCTTCCGGGGACCGATGTCGCCTTGTTCCATGGGATTTTGCACCTGCTGCTGTGGGAAGACTGGATCGACCGCGACTACATCAAGGCCCATACCGAAGGCCTGGCCGAGTTGAAGAGTCTGGTGCGCGATTACACACCGCAGATGGTGTCGCAGCTGTGCGGAATCAGCAGTGAACAACTGCAGCAATGCGCCGAGTGGGTCGGTACTTCACCAAGTTTCCTGTCGTTGTGGTGCATGGGGCTGAACCAGTCCACCGCCGGTAGCGCAAAAAACAGCGCACTGATCAATTTGCACCTGGCAACCGGGCAAATTGGCCGTCCGGGGGCAGGACCTTTCTCGTTGACCGGTCAGCCAAATGCCATGGGCGGGCGCGAAACTGGCAGTCTGTCCAACCTGCTGCCGGGTCATCGCGACGCCGCCAATGCGCAGCACCGTACAGAGGTGGCGACTTATTGGGGCGTTGATCACCTGCCAGAAAACCCGGGGCTGAGCGCCATCGAGTTGTTTGAGCAGGTGGGTAGCGGAAAGATCAAAGCCTTATGGATCGCGTGTACCAACCCCGCGCAGTCCCTTCCCGATCAGACTGCCGTGCGCGCTGCTTTGGAGACTTGTCCGTTCGTGGTGCTGCAAGAGGCTTTCCGCACCACCGAAACCGCTGCGTTCGCCGATCTGCTGCTGCCCGCCGCTAGTTGGGGTGAAAAAGACGGCACGGTCACCAACTCCGAGCGACGTATTTCCCACGTCCGCCGGGCGATCATCGCACCCGGTGAAGCGCGTTCGGACTGGGCTATCACGGTGGATTTCGCACAGCGTCTGGAGAAACGTCTGCGCCCGGAAGCGCCCAGCCTGTTTGCCTTTGAAACCCCGGCGCAGGTTTTCGACGAATACAAACAGCTGACGCGCGGCCGCGATCTGGATTTGTCTGGAATCAGCCACGCGCTGATCGACAAAATCGGTCCGCAACAATGGCCTTTTCCTACGGGTTCCAGCGCAGGCACCGCCCGGTTGTATCTGGACGGTATTTTCCCGACCGTCAGTGGCCGCGCGCAGTTCGTGGCAGATCCGTATCGCGCCGCCAAGGAACAACGGGATGCACGCTTCCCGCTGACGTTGATCACCGGTCGCCTGCGCGATCAATGGCACGGTATGAGCCGCACCGGCACCGCCGCGCAGCTGTTCGGACATGTCAGCGAAGCCGTGTTGGGCCTGCACCCCGATGAACTGCGCCGGCATCGCCTGCAATCCGGTGATCTGATCAGCCTGAAAAGCCGCCGCGGCGCAGTGATCGTGCCGGTCGCCAGTGATGACAGCGTGCGTCCGGGCCAAGCCTTTTTGCCGATGCATTTTGGTGACCGTTTTCTGAAGGGTGGCGTAAACACGCTCACGCTCCCCGCCTTCGACCCGTTGTCGAAACAACCGGAGCTGAAACACAGCGGCGTGCGCCTCGAACCGGTCCAACTGCCTTGGCACCTTTTCGCGCTGATAGAGGGCGATGTCCAACAGCACTTTGAGACTCTACGACCCCTCTGCGAGACATTTTCCTACGTCAGCCTCAGCCTTGCCGGCCGTGAGCGCCCTGCGCTGCTAATACGCGCTGCCAGTCCCACCGCGCCAGATCCGCAACTGCTACGGGAAATCGATCAATGCCTGGGGCTCAATGACGGCCCGGTCCTGGCCTACGACGACCCACGACGCTCCATCGGTAAGCGGGTGCGGATCGAGAACGGCCGGATCACTACGATCCGTTTGGCGGGTGAAACCCTCGCCCGACACTGGCTGCAGAACCTCTGGCTCGAAGGTCGCGCCGATGAACAGCTACGGCGTTGGCTGCTCGCGCCACTAAGTGCCCCGCCGGGCCAGGTCGATGCCGAAGCGACCGGCAACAAAACCCTGTGCAACTGCAAAAACGTCAGCCAAAACGCGGTCTGCGCCGGCATTCGTCGTGGCCTGGACTTGCAGGGGTTGAAACAAGAATTGGGTTGCGGCACGCAATGCGGTTCCTGCGTCCCGGAAATCAAGCGTTTGCTGGCCGCCACCGCGCAGCCGCAAGCCGCCATCTCGTGAGGAAAACACTATGAGCGCAAAAGTCTGGCTGGTGGGTGCGGGTCCCGGTGACCCTGAATTACTGACGCTCAAAGCTGTTCGGGCATTGAGAGAAGCGGATGTGGTGCTGATCGACGATCTGGTCAACGACGCGGTGCTGGAGCACTGCTGCGGCGCGAGGATTATTCCTGTGGGTAAGCGCGGTGGCTGTCGCTCTACTCCGCAAGAATTCATTCATCGTTTGATGTTGCGTTATGCCCGTCACGGCAAATGCGTGGTTCGGCTCAAGGGTGGCGACCCGTGCATCTTCGGGCGTGGTGGTGAAGAAGCACAGTGGTTGCGCGAACGTGGTGTCGAGGTTGAACTGGTCAATGGCATCACTGCCGGGCTGGCTGGCGCGACGCAATGCGATATTCCGCTAACCCTGCGCGGCGTGGCACGAGGGGTAACGCTGGTCACCGCCCACACTCAGGATGGCAGCAGCCTTAACTGGCAGGCGCTGGCCCAAGGTGGCACGACACTGGTGATTTACATGGGTGTGGCGAAGCTCAGCGAGATCCGTGAGCAACTGCTGGCTGGTGCAATGGCAGCCGATACGCCGGTAGCGATGATTGAAAATGCATCGTTGCCGCATCAAAGGGAATGCCGGAGCAGCTTAAAGGCGATGGAAGAAGATGCCTGTGCCTTCGAACTGAAAAGCCCGGCCATCCTGGTGATTGGCGCGGTCGCGGCCTGTGCGACTCGATCCCTGTGGGAGCACGGCTTGCCTGCGATGACGGCGGATCAATCAGCGTAAAGCTGCCTGAATCACTCCATTTCACCAAATCGCAGACAAAGAAAAGCCCGGCCTAAGCCGGGCTTTTCTCAGAGCTGTGCGCTAATTACTTAGCGTTAGCTTCAACCTGCGCTTCTACGCGACGGTTTACAGCACGACCTTCAGCGGTATCGTTGCTAGCAACTGGGCGGGATTCGCCGTAGCCAACAGACTGAACGCGCGACGATTCAACACCGTACTGGTTGGTCAGAACTTGCTTAACGGCGTTTGCACGACGCTCGGACAGTTTCTGGTTGTAAGCGTCAGGACCGACGTTGTCAGTGTGACCTTCAACAGTAGTGCTGGTGGCTGGGTACTGCTTCATGAAATCAGCCAGGTTCTTGATGTCAGCGTAGCTGTTTGGCTGGACTACCGACTTGTCGAAGGCGAATTTCACGTCCAGCTCAACACGAACAACTTCAGCAACTGCCGGGCAGCCATCAGCGTCAACAGTTACGTTGGCTGGGGTGTCTGGGCACTTGTCAACGTTGTCGCACACGCCATCGTTGTCGCTGTCGGAGCAAACTTCTGGAGCTGGAGCTGCAGCAACTGGCTTGTTGCCGCCACCGAAGTTCACGCCCAGGCCGATGGAAGGAATGTAGTCCCAACGGCCGTTGTCCAGCTTGTAGTCAGCTTCTACGCCAGCACGGGCGTAGACGTTTTCCACGAAGTAGTACTTCAGGCCAGCGCCAGCAGTCAGGAAAGTCGACTGGTCACGACCGCTGTGGCCGTTAGCTTTAACGTTGGTCATGCTGCCGTGCTTAACACCACCTTGAACGTAAGGACGCAGAGCGTCGCCAGCGTTGTTGAAGTGGTATTGAGTGTTCAGACCGAAGCTGTCGCCTTCGATTTTCTGATTGCCAGTGTTGTTGTCCGAACGGGTGTAGTCTTCAGCGTTGTAGGTGAAGTTCACCGATACATCGTCGGTCAAGAAGTAACCGATGGAGGCGCCAGGAGTGTAACCGTCTTCAACGTCGTTAACGCTGTCGTTGTACTTTTTCCCGTAGTTAAGCTCGCCTTCAAAAGCGCCTTGGCCTTGTGCCAGAACGCCGAAAGAAGTAGCGGCAATAAGAGTACCAATGGCCAAGCCCAAGGTGTTTTTCAGTTTCATCCGTTAAATCCCCATCTGGTGATTGTAAAGCAGTCCCTCAAACCGGGGGACAACTCGGCGGCTAGTCTATCAGAACTAGCCTACACGTAAGAGATATTTGCGCTGAACTAAGTTTCAGCACTGTCTGCAAATTTCTCACGCAATTTATCAAGAGCGCGTTTGTACCGCATTTTTGTTGCACTCAATCCCATATGCATAATATCCGCGATCTCCTGAAATTCCAGCTCTGCGACAAATCGTAGCACCAAAATTTCACGGTCAATCGGGTTTACATACACAAGCCAGCGATCAAGTCCACCCTTATCCTCAGGTTTCGGCATCTTTTCTTCAGATGCTTCCTCGAGGGGGTCCAGACTTAAAGCGTCCATCAAGCGACGCTTTCGCCGTTCCTTCCGATACTGTGTGATGCATTCGTTATACGTGATGCTATATAGCCACGTCTTGAACTTCGATTTCCCTTCAAAGTTCTTCAAGCCATACAGCACCTTCAGCATCACTTCCTGACAGACATCGTCTGCGTCGCGATCGTTCCCAAGGTATCGGGCACAGACATTAAATAATGTTCGCTGGTAACGCCGCATCAGTTCTTCATATGCACGCGTTACGTGAAACAGCTCGGTATGCGAGCGCGCGACCAACTCCTCATCAGAGAGCTCGCGGGGGTCGTAGCGCGTGGAGAGCGATTGAGCTTTATTCAAAACAAGTCGGGCCGACAGTCAGGTCAATGTCCGCCGCAGCCCTTTCAGGACATTTTGCGGCGGCATACGTTAGCAGGGTTTGCCGCGTTAGCGGCTACTTACATGCTGCTCCAGGAGAATCCGATTCGAGAGAGAGACTAGCTCACCCTCATCGGTCAGCAATGTAGTTTTAACCGTGCCGATCTCTTCGATCTGCCCCTCAACCTCGCCAACACGCACTTGTTGCCCAACCTGATATAGCTCTCGCACATAGATTCCCGCAAGAATCTGACCGGCGATTTCCCGGCTTCCCAACCCCATGGCCAGCGCAACCGCCAGACCAACGGTAATCAATACGATGACGATCACATGGTTCAAGAGGTCAGTCTTGACCTCCAACTGACTGATCGCAACCGAAATGCTGATGATAATCACCAGCCCCTGCGCAATTCGTCCCAATCCTGCAGCGTAGTCCAGTCCTACGCCTTCTGCTGCGCCGCGCACCAATCCATTGGCCAGTTGTGCCAGCAAAACACCCACCAGCAACACCAGTGCTGCGCCAAATACCTTCGGCAAATACAGAGCTAGCATATCCAGCGTAGCTGAAACTCGCTCAAGGCCAAGAGATTCTGCGGCAGAAACCAGAAAAATTAGCAGAACGAACCAATAGACAATTTTGCCGATCAGGGTCGAGATCGGTACTTGAAGACCGGCGCGGGACAACAACTTAGTCAGCCCGGTGCCGCCCATCAGGCGATCGAGCCCCAGCTTGGCGAGCAGCTTGGACAATAAAGTGTCCAAAAGTTTCGCCACGACGAAACCCAACAGCAGCACCACCAGTGCGCCGAACAGGTTCGGAATGAAGTTCGCAACCTTGGTCCATAACGCAGTCATTGCAGTGACGAGGCTCTGAGTCCAGAGATCAAGTTCCATATTAATCAGCCTTATCAGCGGTGCGAACGGTAGGTTTACGGTGACGGGATACCGGCGAGACGTGGGCCGAGCCGCTATTGAGGGCAATCATCAGCGCGGGCAACCAGCGACCCAGCAGGCTGAACAGATCACCAGCGCCGACCTGGCGGTTGGCGGTTTTCAGTACACGCCCAAGGCACGCATCGTCGTCCCGGGTGGACGGTGATGCATTGAGCATGTCGCGCAAAGACTGTTCAAACGGATCGTGCATACGCACCTCTCGTGATGTCTGTGAAAGACGCGATCAAATTTGCTCGGGTCACATGACTCATCTTCAGACCCAGCGCAAACGTCGAAATAACCACCACTGTCCGAGCGCCACCGAGACCATCATCAGGCACGCAATCAGGAAGCCATAGGGACTGGCAGAGAACGGAATGCCACCCACGTTGATCCCCAAAAGACCGGTCAGAAAACTCATCGGCAAAAAGATCCCGGTGATGATCCCGAAACGATACATCGTGCGGTTCATGCGCACGCTCAAGCGTCTGTCTTCAGCCTCAAGGACCAGCCCCACCCGCTCCCGGGTCAATTCCAGCTCCTCAAGGTAGCGGGTCAGGCTGTTGTTCAATTCGTTCCAGTAATCGCCGTCGTCGTCGACAAACCAGGGCAGCTTTATACGCGTCATCTGCCCAAAAATATCCCGTTGAGGTGCAAGGAAACGTTTCAGTGCAGCCGCCCTGCGACGGATCTGCAATATGGCGCCGTGTTCGGGAGTATACCGTTCGTCGGCATCCAGTTTTTCTTCTTCCTCATCGACCACTTCCGAGAGGCAACTGACCAGGTCCTGCACTTTGTTGGTGAGGTATTGCGCCATACACAAGACGAGTTCGGAGGCGGTTTTCGGCCCTTTGCCATCAGTGAGTTGCACCAGCAATTCATCGGTTGCGCGCAAGGGGCGCAGACGCAAGGAGATAACGCGCTGGGCCGAGGCGAAGATTCGCACCGAGACCATGTCTTCCGGTTCTGCGCCGGGGTTCAGGTTGACCCCACGCAGAAACAGCAACAGTTCGGCGTCCGGCAAGGGCAACAGGCGCGGCCGGGTGTTTTCTTCGAGTAAAAGGTCACAGCTGAATTCACTCAGACCGCTGGATTTACGCAGCCAGGTCTGGGTTTGCGGATGACTGCGATCCCAGTGCAGCCACAGGCTTTCATGGGCCTGTAGCTGCAAGTCATCGAGCTCAGTCCGGGCTATCGAACGCGCACCGCCTTTACCGTCCAGCACCAGGGCATGCACCAGGCCCCACTGCGCGTTTTCTTCCTCGAACATCCGCATCCCTTTGTTGGTTTCTGTTTATTCAGGCATTTTCAGCGGGCTTGGCGAGATGATCACGCCGTTGTTGTCCGCATAGATGTAATGGCCTGGATGGAACGTCACTCCCGCAAAGGTCACCGCTACGTTGAGATCGCCGATTCCGCGCTTGTCGGTTTTCATCGGATGGCTGGCCAACGCCTGAACACCCAGATCCGTTTGTGCAATGACGTCGACGTCACGGATGCAACCGTAGATCACCAACCCTTCCCAACCGTTTTTCGCGGCTTTCTCGGCGATCATGTCGCCCAGCAGCGCACGACGCAGGGAACCGCCACCGTCAACCACCAACACCTTGCCATTGCCCTTGAGCTCGGCTTGTTCCTTGACCAGCGAGTTGTCTTCGAAGCACTTGATGGTCACGATTTCGCCGCCGAAAGAGTCACGGCCACCGAAATTGCTGAACATCGGTTCCAGCACCTGCACCAGCTCCGGATAGGCGTCGCACAGGTCAGGCGTGAGGTAATGGTTCATCGAGAAACTCCTGTAAAGAGGAAGACAATCGAGGGTGTCGAACGTGACCAAAATAGCTCAATGCGTCATATCTTAGCCGCAAGCCGAACAGAGCGGAATGCCCTTGTTAGAGCATCGGCTTCAAATTGCCGTGGCCAGATCCTGCTTGTCGCCCATCAAAGGCGTCTGTTGATCGCCCAGCCAACGCGCCACCAACGGCCAGACTTCGGCTTGAGCGGCTTTGCTGACCAGCATTTCAACGTGACCAAAATTGTCGCCAAAGCCCTGCTCGCGACCGAGGCTGATGAATTGCTTGTGCTCGGAACCGATCTGGTCGAACAGTTTGCGACACGCCCACGTCGGGTCCTGATGATCCCCAACAGCGCTCACCGCCAAAACCGGCATGGCAACGTCGGCCAACCCGGCCCACCAGTCCTTGTCGGCATCGCCGAATCGCCCAAACAAGCCGTACCAGCGCATGCTTTCCAGGGCCAGGCCAATCGGCTCGTCCTCCGGACCGCGCTTGAGCCGGGATCCCGACAGCTGTGCAAAGCGCTTGAGAATAAAACGCCCGCTCCATTCCACCGGTGGAATTTTCAATGGCCAGTAGGTCCGGCTGACCTGCGCACCAAAGAACGCCGCAGACGCCACCACAGGCTCGCCGATGTACTCACCGCCCAACGCCGCTGCCAGCGTGATACCGCCCAGTGAGTGACCGATCCAGTGCGGAACCTGACCGCTTTGCTCACGCACAAACGCGCCAATGGCTGGCAGATCGTAACGAGCGTAATCAGCGACACGGTTCTTGCGGTAGCCCTGGTTACGCTGGGACAGGCCATGGCCGCGCATTTCCGGGATCCACACGTCGAATCCCAGACGCGTCAGGTAAGCACCCAACCCCAGCCCTTTCGGGGAAAACCAGAAGCGCCGATTGGAGAAGCTGCCGTGCAACAGAATCACCGGCACACCGCGCCCCACCGGTCCATCGGCCATGCCCAGCCGGGTAACGGCCAGCTCGACGCTAGGGTCCGGGCTGTTGGCCGGTTTCAATCGATAAACATCTTCGCTCAGATCGCCGCGTCGTTCGGCGCTGATCAGGGCGACAGGAAATAGGTTGCTGCTGCTTTGCATAATGCTCTTGCACAAAAAAGGGCGGCATCCAATTGGAGCCCGCCCATGAGTCCTATCTCGACAATGACTGTTCAATTTTGACGGCGTCTTTTGCTGGCATGCTGCGTTGCCGCTCCTCGCCATAGCAAGCTATGACTCGTCGCGGCGCCTTGCCTGCCAGCAAAATCCACACGTCAAAATTGAACGCATTGCCGAGATAGGACACAGAGTTTTAAAGCCCCGGCCACTTGACCGGGGCTTCATTCAGATCAAGCCGAAGCCTGACCTTCAGCCAGGAAGAACCAGGTTTCCAGTACGGAATCGGGGTTCAACGAAACGCTTTCAATGCCCTGCTCCATCAGCCACTTGGCCAGGTCCGGGTGATCCGAAGGCCCCTGACCGCAAATGCCGATGTACTTGCCAGCCTTGTTGCACGCGGCAATGGCGTTGGCCAGCAGCTTCTTGACCGCCGGATTACGCTCGTCGAACAGGTGCGCGATGATCCCGGAGTCACGGTCCAGGCCCAGCGTCAGCTGAGTCAGGTCGTTGGAACCGATCGAGAAGCCGTCGAAGAATTCGAGGAACTCTTCAGCGAGGATCGCGTTGGATGGCAGTTCGCACATCATGATGATGCGCAGACCGTTTTCGCCGCGAGCCAGACCGTTTTCGGCCAGCAGATCGATCACTTGGCTGGCTTCGCCCAGGGTACGGACGAACGGCACCATGATTTCGACGTTGGTCAGGCCCATCTCGTTGCGCACACGCTTGAGGGCGCGGCACTCGAGCTCGAAGCAGTCACGGAACGATTCGCTGATGTAACGCGAAGCGCCACGGAAGCCCAGCATCGGGTTTTCTTCTTCCGGCTCGTAGAGCTTGCCGCCGATCAGGTTCGCGTACTCGTTGGACTTGAAGTCCGACAGACGCACGATGACCTTTTTCGGCGTGAACGCTGCAGCCAGGGTGCTGATGCCTTCCACCAGTTTGTCGACGTAGAAGTCGACCGGGTCGTTGTAACCGGCGATGCGCTTGTCGACGCTGTCCTTGATGTCCTGCGGCAGACCGTCGTAGTTCAACAGCGCTTTCGGGTGAACGCCGATCATGCGGTTGATGATGAATTCCAGACGGGCCAGGCCCACACCGGCGTTCGGCAGTTGCGCGAAGTCGAAGGCGCGGTCCGGGTTGCCGACGTTCATCATGATCTTGAACGGCAGGTCCGGCATGGCATCGACGGAGTTTTTCTTGATGTCGAAGCCCAGTTCGCCTTCGAAGATGTAACCGGTGTCGCCTTCAGCGCAGGAAACAGTCACGCCCTGGCCGTCTTTCAACAGCTGGGTGGCGTTGCCGCAACCAACCACGGCCGGGATGCCCAGTTCGCGAGCGATGATCGCCGCGTGGCAGGTACGACCGCCACGGTTGGTGACGATGGCGCTGGCGCGCTTCATGACCGGTTCCCAGTCCGGGTCGGTCATGTCGGAAACCAGAACGTCGCCCGGCTGGACTTTGTCCATCTCGGACACGTCCTTGATGATGCGGACCTTGCCGGCGCCGATGCGCTGGCCGATGGCGCGACCTTCAACCAGCACAGTGCCGGTTTCTTTCAACAGGTAACGCTCCATGACGTTGGCCTGAGTGCGGCTCTTCACGGTTTCAGGGCGGGCCTGAACGATGTAGAGCTTGCCGTCGTCGCCGTCTTTGGCCCACTCGATGTCCATCGGGCACTGGTAGTGCTTCTCGATGATCATCGCTTGCTTGGCCAGTTCGCTGACTTCGGCATCGCTCAGGCAGAAGCGAGCGCGATCCGCCTTGTCGACGTCGATGGTCTTGACCGATTTGCCGGCCGTGGCGACTTCGCCGTAGATCATCTTGATGGCTTTGCTGCCCAGGTTGCGGCGCAGGATAGCTGGACGACCAGCAGCCAGCGTGCCTTTGTGCACGTAGAACTCATCCGGGTTCACCGCGCCTTGTACGACGGTTTCACCCAGGCCGTAGGCGCCGGTGATGAACACGACGTCACGGAAGCCCGATTCGGTATCGAGGGTGAACATCACGCCGGCCGTGCCGGTCTCGGAGCGGACCATGCGCTGAACGCCGGCCGACAGAGCCACCAACTTGTGGTCGAAGCCCTGGTGCACACGGTAGGAAATCGCACGGTCGTTAAACAGGGAAGCGAACACCTCCTTGGCGGCGCGAATGACGTTTTCGACACCACGGATGTTCAGGAAAGTTTCCTGCTGACCGGCGAAGGACGCGTCCGGCAAGTCTTCGGCGGTAGCGGAAGAGCGCACGGCCACGGCCATGTCAGGGTTGCCGGCCGACAGCGTGGCGAACGCAGTGCGGATCTCGGCGTTGAGCTTCTCGGGGAATTCGGCTTCCATGATCCATTGACGGATCTGGGCGCCAGTGCGGGCCAGGGCGTTGACATCGTCGACATCCAGGGCATCGAGGGCGGCGTGGATCTGATCGTTCAAGCCGCTCAGTTCCAGAAAATCACGATAAGCCTGAGCTGTCGTGGCGAATCCACCGGGCACCGAAACACCGGCACCTGCCAGGTTACTGATCATCTCGCCCAGGGATGCGTTCTTGCCCCCCACATGCTCAACATCGTGTTTGCCGAGCTTATCGAGGGAAACTACGTACTCTACCAAGGTGATCTCTCCACTAACTGTGTTGGAAAAGCTCAGAAGCCGGCTGCTCAAAGGAGCGTTTGCCAGCTGTATGGCCTGGACCTGGAAAATAAGTGAGAATGCGGGCCACTGGCGGCCGACAAACCGCGCCTATCATATCCAAGATTCGTCATTAGCTTAAGGCCCAAGGTGCAAATGAAACGATCTGCTTTCTTTATTTCCGACGGTACCGGCATCACGGCCGAAACCCTGGGTCAAAGCCTCCTGGCGCAGTTCGAAAACATTACCTTTAGCAAATTCACGCGGCCGTACATCGACAACGTGGATAAAGCGCGGGCCATGGTACAACAAATCAACAAAGCCGCCGAAACCGACGGCTTCCGGCCGATTATTTTCGACACCATTGTCAATCAAGACATCCGTGAGATCCTCGCAACCTCTAATGGTTTCATGATCGACATTTTCTCGACGTTCCTGGCACCGCTTGAGCAGGAATTGACCGAGCATTCTTCTTACACCGTGGGCAAATCCCACTCCATCGGTGCCAACACCAATTACATGGAACGCATCGAGGCGGTGAACTTCGCCCTCGACAACGACGATGGCGCCCGCACGCACTACTACGACAAGGCCGATTTGATCCTTGTCGGCGTGTCGCGTTGCGGCAAGACCCCGACCTGTCTGTACATGGCCATGCAATTCGGCATCCGCGCGGCCAACTACCCGCTGACCGAAGACGACATGGAACGCCTGACCCTGCCAAGCGCCCTGCGCGCCCATCAGCACAAGCTGTTTGGCCTGACCATCGACCCGGACCGCCTTACCGCGATCCGCAACGAGCGCAAGCCTAACAGCCGTTATTCAAGCTATGCCCAGTGCGAGTTTGAAGTGCGCGAGGTGGAAAACCTGTTCCGCCGCGAGAACATTGCCCACATCAATTCCACGCATTTTTCGGTGGAAGAGATTTCCGCGAAAATCCTTGTGGAAAAAGGGGTGGAGCGGCGGTTCAAGTAGTTCTGCGTCGCCTGTTATATCGCCATCGCGGGCAAGTCGAATCGTCGCACCGCCGCTCCCACAGGGAACGTATTCCAAATGTGGGAGCGTGGCTTGCCCGCGATGAACGATCACACGGTCTCCTAGATAACAAATAAATCCACAAACCGGTTCACCGGTGTCGCTTCAAGCTTCTGCTGATCCTTGCACAACGCGACAATCTCCTCGCTGCGCTGACCGGTGAATCGTGTCAGCAAATTCGCCTTGAACTTGTCCTCCAGCAACGGGATACCTTCAACCCGGCGCCGACGATGCCCGATCGGGTACTCCACCACCACGTTCTCAGTGCTGGACCCGTCCTTGAAAAACACCTGCAGCGCATTGGCAATCGAGCGCTTGTCGGCCTCCAGATATTCACGGGTGTAACGTGGTTCCTCGACGATAACCATCTTGTCGCGCAACACATCGATGATCGGATGCGCCTTGTGGAAATCGTCCTCGTAGTGCTCCGCCACCAGATTGCCGAAGGCCAGCGGCACGGCGGTCATGTACTGGATACAGTGATCGCGGTCGGCGGCGTTTGCCAACGGACCAACCTTGGAAATAATGCGAATCGCCGATTCGTGGGTGGTGATGACGATCCTGTCGATATCGTGCAGACGGTTTCGAACCTGCGGATGCAAGGTGACTGCCGCTTCGCATGCCGTTTGCGCATGGAACTCGGCGGGGAAACTGATCTTGAACAGCACGTTTTCCATCACATAACTGCCGTATGGCCGCGAGAAACTGAAAGCCTGTTTGTCTTCGGGCTTAAGCGCCAGGTCGTTGTTGGTGTGGCTGAACAATACGTCGTAAAAGCCCCACTGCTTGGCACTCAACACACCGGGAATGCCCATCTCGCCACGCATCGCAATGTCCGCGAGACGTACACCACGACTGGACGCATCTCCCGCCGCCCATGATTTGCGTGAGCCGGCATTCGGCGCATGGCGATAAGTGCGCAATGCCTGACCGTCAGCGAATGCATGGGACAACGCCGAGAGCATCTGCTCGCGGTTGGCGCCCATCAGTTTGGCGGTGACGGCGGTCGAGGCGACTTTTACCAGGATGACGTGATCGAGACCGACGCGGTTGAAGGAGTTTTCCAGGGCGATTACGCCTTGAATCTCATGGGCCATGATCATTGCTTCGAGGACCACGCGAACCGTCAATGGCGCATCACCATTGGCCAGACGCTTTTGCGACAAGTGATCCGCCACCGCGAGAATGCCGCCGAGATTATCCGACGGATGACCCCATTCAGCCGCGAGCCAGGTGTCGTTGTAGTCGAGCCAGCGCACAATGCACCCGATGTCCCAGGCTGCCTTGACCGGATCGAGGCGATAGCTTGTGCCCGGTACGCGAGCGCCGAACGGGACAACAGTGCCTTCGACAATCGGGCCCAAATGTTTGGCGCACTCGGGAAAACGCAGCGCCAGCAAGCCGCATCCGAGGGTGTCCATCAGGCAGTTGCGCGCGGTATCGAGGGCTTCCCGGGACTCGACTTTGTAATTCAGGACGTAATCGGCAATGTCCTGCAAGACCGGGTCGTAGTCTGGACGATTGTTGAGGTCAACGTTGGCGCTCATGTTCGATTCACTCTGCACGTGGTTCGTTGATGGGACCTCGGTTCAGGGATCGATCTCGGTTGGTGAAGCCATTCTTGTTTTGAAATGCAGTCCCTTGTGGGAGCGAGCCTGCTCGCGAAAGCGGTGTATCAGTCGACATCAATGTTGAATATCAGTCCGTCTTCGCGAGCAGGCTCGCTCCCACATAGGGTGTGTGCGCTTATCTCAGAACGAGTCGCCCGGTACGCGGACAAACCCTTCCATCAATACCCGCGCACTGCGGCTCATGATGGCTTTTTTCACGACCCACTCCCCGTTGACCTGACTGGCCTCGGCGCCAACGCGCAACGTGCCGGACGGATGGCCGAAGCGCACTGCGTTGCGTTCAACACCGCCTGCCGCGAGGTTCACCAACGTGCCGGTAATCGCCGCTGCCGTGCCAATGGCTACAGCCGCTGTGCCCATCATCGCGTGGTGCAATTTACCCATCGACAATGCACGTACCAGCAGGTCGACATCCCCCGCCGCAATTGACTTGCCGCTGGACGACACGTAGTCCGCCGGTTTGGCCACGAAGGCCACCTTAGGGGTGTGCTGACGCTTGGCTGCTTCGTCGAGGTTCGATATCAGGCCCATGCGCAGTGCGCCATAAGCACGAATCGTCTCGAACATCGCCAGCGCTTTCGGATCGCTGTTGATCGCGCCCTGCAATTCGGTGCCGGTGTAACCGATGTCCTCGGCATTGACGAAAATCGTCGGGATGCCGGCATTGATCATGGTCGCCTTGAAGGTTCCGACGCCGGGTACTTCGAGGTCGTCCACCAGGTTGCCGGTAGGGAACATCGAACCGCCGCCGCCCTCTTCTTCCGCCGCCGGGTCCATGAATTCGACCTGTACTTCGGCGGCCGGGAAGGTCACGCCATCAAGTTCGAAATCACCGGTTTCCTGCACTTCACCGTTGGTAATCGGCACATGAGCAATGATGGTCTTGCCAATGTTGGCTTGCCACACACGAACCACGGCCACGCCGTTGTACGGGATGCGGCTGGCGTCTACCAGACCATTGCTGATGGCAAACGAACCGACTGCCGCCGTCAGGTTGCCGCAGTTGCCGCTCCAGTCGACGAACGGCTTGTCGATGGAGACCTGACCGAACAGGTAATCAACGTCGTGATCAGCCTTGAGGCTTTTCGACAGGATCACGGTTTTGCTGGTGCTGGAGGTTGCGCCGCCCATGCCGTCGATTTGCTTATCGTACGGATCGGGGCTGCCGATCACGCGCAGCAACAAAGCATCGCGGGCCGGGCCAGGAATTTGTGCCACGTCGGGCAGGTCTTTCAGGCTGAAAAACACGCCTTTGCTGGTGCCGCCACGCATGTAGGTGGCAGGGATTTTGATCTGAGCTGCGTGAGCCATGTGCTCGTTACTCCTTACCTTGAAAACAGACACGGGACTTGAAGTCCCGTGTCCGTACAGCGTGTGTTAAACGGCGACTGCCGATTCTTCGAGGAAGTCCTGGGCAAAGCGTTGCAACACGCCGCCGGCTTCGTAGATCGACACTTCTTCAGCGGTGTCGAGGCGGCAGGTCACCGGCACATCGACGCGTTCGCCGTTCTTGCGATGGATCACCAGCGTCAGCTCGGCGCGCGGTGTGCGCTCGCCGATCACGTCGTAGGTTTCACTGCCGTCGATGGCCAGGGTGTGACGGTTGGTGCCGGCTTTGAATTCCAGCGGCAACACGCCCATGCCCACCAGGTTGGTGCGGTGAATGCGCTCGAAACCTTCAGCGGCAATCGCTTCCACACCCGCCAGACGCACGCCCTTCGCCGCCCAGTCGCGGGATGAACCCTGACCGTAGTCGGCGCCGGCAATGATGATCAGCGGCTGCTTGCGTTCCATGTAGGTTTCGATGGCTTCCCACATGCGCATCACTTTGCCTTCCGGCTCGACCCGTGCCAACGAACCCTGCTTGACCTTGCCGTTTTCCAGAACCATTTCGTTGAACAGTTTCGGGTTGGCGAAGGTGGCACGCTGCGCAGTTAAATGGTCGCCCCTATGAGTCGCGTAAGAGTTGAAGTCCTCTTCCGGCAGGCCCATTTTCGCCAGGTATTCACCGGCGGCGCTGTCCAGCATGATCGCGTTCGACGGCGACAGGTGATCGGTGGTGATGTTGTCCGGCAGCACTGCCAACGGGCGCATGCCCTTGAGCGGACGTGCCCCGGCCAGAGCGCCTTCCCAGTACGGCGGACGGCGGATGTAGGTGCTCATCTCGCGCCAGTCGTACAGCGGCGCCACTTTCGGGCCGGTGTCTTCGTGGATGGCGAACATCGGGATGTAGACCTGACGGAACTGCTCCGGCTTCACCGATGCCTTGACCACGGCGTCGATTTCTTCGTCGCTCGGCCAGATGTCTTTCAGGCGGATTTCCTTGCCATCGACCACAGCCAGCACATCTTTTTCGATGTCGAAACGGATGGTCCCGGCGATGGCATAAGCAACCACCAGCGGCGGCGAGGCGAGGAACGCTTGCTTGGCGTACGGGTGAATCCGGCCGTCGAAGTTGCGGTTGCCGGACAGTACAGCGGTGGCGTACAGATCGCGGTCGATGATCTCTTGCTGAATCACCGGGTCCAGTGCGCCGGACATGCCGTTGCAGGTGGTGCAAGCGAACGCAACGACGCCGAAGCCCAGCTGTTCCAGTTCGTCGGTCAGACCGGCTTCATCCAGATACAGCGCGACAGTTTTCGAACCTGGTGCCAGGGACGATTTCACCCATGGCTTGCGGGTCAAGCCGAGCTTGTTGGCATTGCGCGCCAACAGGCCGGCAGCGATGACGTTGCGCGGGTTGCTGGTGTTGGTGCAGCTGGTGATGGCAGCGATGATCACGGCGCCGTCGGGCATTTGGCCAGGCACATCGTCCCACTGACCGGAGATGCCTTTGGCGGCCAAATCGGAAACTGCCACGCGGGCGTGCGGGTTGCTCGGGCCGGCCATGTTGCGCACGACCGTGGACAAGTCGAAGGTCAAGCCGCGCTCGTATTGCGCGCCCTTCAGGCTGTCGGCCCACAGGCCAGTGACCTTGGCGTAATTCTCGACCAACTGCACTTGATCGTCTTCACGGCCAGTGAGCTTGAGGTAGTCGATGGTCTGCTGGTCGATGTAGAACATCGCGGCAGTGGCGCCGTATTCCGGAGCCATGTTGGAAATGGTTGCGCGGTCGCCGAGGGTCAGCGCCGCAGCGCCTTCGCCGAAGAACTCCAGCCATGCGCCAACCACTTTTTGCTGGCGCAGGAACTCGGTCAACGCCAGCACCATGTCGGTGGCGGTGATGCCTGGTTGCAGCTTGCCGGTCAGTTCGACGCCGACGCTTTCTGGCAGACGCATCCAGGAGGCACGCCCGAGCATCACGCTCTCGGCTTCGAGACCACCGACGCCGATCGCGATCACGCCCAGCGCATCAACGTGCGGGGTGTGGCTGTCGGTGCCGACGCAGGTGTCGGGGAACGCCACGCCGTCACGCACCTGAATCACCGGAGACATTTTCTCCAGGTTGATCTGGTGCATGATGCCGTTGCCTGGCGGGATCACGTCGACGTTCTTGAACGCCTTCTTGGTCCAGTTGATGAAGTGGAAACGGTCTTCGTTACGACGGTCTTCGATGGCGCGGTTCTTCTCGAACGCGTCCGGATCAAAACCACCACGCTCGACGGCCAGGGAGTGGTCGACGATCAATTGGGTCGGCACCACCGGGTTCACTTGCGCAGGATCGCCGCCTTGCAGGGCGATGGCGTCACGCAAGCCGGCGAGGTCGACGAGTGCGGTCTGGCCGAGAATGTCGTGGCACACCACGCGGGCCGGGAACCACGGGAAGTCGAGGTCGCGCTTGCGTTCGATGAATTGCTTCAGGGATTCGGTGAGCGTGGCCGGGTCGCAGCGACGCACAAGGTTTTCCGCCAGCACGCGCGAGGTGTACGGCAGGGTGTCGTAGGCGCCAGGGGCAATGGCTTCGACTGCCGCGCGGACGTCGAAGTAATCCAGATGGCTGCCGGGCAGCGATTTACGAAATTTTGTGTTCATCGTCAGGACTCGGTCACGGTAATTACAAAGGGTGGGGCCTGGTACAGCTCCTGAACTGAAAGCGGACCTCTGTAGGAGCTGGCTTGCCGGCGATTGCGGTGGGTCAGTCAACGAAGATGTTGGATGACAAACCGCCTTCGCTGGCAAGCCAGCTCCTACAGGGTCACCGGTTCATTCAGTGACCTGTGCAGGCATCCCCACCATTCAGCGTTGTTCGATTGGCACGAACTTGCGCTGTTCGACGCCGGTGTACTCGGCGCTCGGGCGGATGATGCGGTTGTTGGCACGTTGTTCGAACACGTGGGCAGCCCAACCGGTCAGGCGCGAGCAGACGAAAATCGGTGTGAACAACTTGGTCGGAATGCCCATGAAGTGGTACGCCGAGGCATGGTAGAAGTCGGCGTTCGGGAACAGTTTCTTTTGCTCCCACATGGTCTTGTCGATGGCTTCGGAGACCGGGAACAACACCTTGTCGCCCACTTCGTCAGCGAGTTTTTTCGACCAGCCCTTGATCACTTCGTTGCGCGGATCGTTGTCCTTATAGATCGCGTGACCGAAGCCCATGATCTTGTCTTTACGCTCGAGCATGCCGAGGGTGCCTTCGATCGCCGCTTCTGGCGAGCTGAAGCGCTCGATCATTTCCATCGCTGCTTCGTTGGCGCCACCGTGCAGTGGACCACGCAGCGAGCCGATAGCGGCGGTGATGCAGGAGAACAGATCCGACAGGGTGGACGCGCAAACACGTGCGGTGAACGTCGAGGCGTTGAACTCGTGTTCTGCGTAGAGGATCAGCGAAACGTTCATCACCTTGACGTGCAACTCGCTCGGCTTTTCACCGTGCAGCAGGTGCAGGAAATGGCCACCGATAGACGGTTCGTCAGTTACGCAGCTGATGCGCTTGCCGTCATGGCTGAAGCGATACCAGTAGGTCATGATCGCCGGGAACGCGGCCAGCAGACGGTCGGTTTTGTCGTGCTGCTCGGAGAAATTGTTCTCCGGTTCCAGGTTACCCAGGAACGAGCAGCCGGTACGCATCACGTCCATCGGGTGGGCGTCGGCGGGGATGCGTTCCAGCACTTCTTTCAAGGCTTGCGGCAGGTCACGCAGCTTGCTCAGTTTGCTGACGTAGGCGTCCAGTTGCGCTTTGGTCGGCAGTTCGCCGTACAGCAGCAGGTAGGCGACTTCTTCGAACTGAGCGTCAGCCGCCAGTTCACGAACGTCGTAGCCACGATAGGTCAGGCCTGCGCCCGATTGGCCCACGGTGGACAGTGCGGTTTGCCCGGCAACCTGGCCACGGAGCCCGGCGCCACTGAGTACTTTTGCTTCGGCCATTTCTGCCTCCAATTTCTTGAATTTATTAGGGAGTTATTCGACTTACTTCTTCGCGGCGAACAACGCATCGAGCTTCTGCTCGAAGGTGTGGTAGTCGATGCGATCGTAAAGCTCCATGCGCGTCTGCATGGTGTCGATAACGTTCTGTTGCGTGCCGTCGCGACGGATCGCGGTGTAAACGTTTTCCGCGGCTTTGTTCATCGCGCGGAAAGCGGACAGCGGGTACAGCACCAGCGATACATCGGCACCGGCCAGTTGCTCGGTGGTGTACAGCGGGGTCGCGCCGAATTCGGTGATGTTGGCCAGGATCGGCGCTTTCACACGGCTGGCGAACAGCTTGTACATGTCCAGTTCGGTGATGGCTTCCGGGAAGATCATGTCGGCGCCAGCCTCGATGCACGCAGCAGCGCGATCCAGGGCAGATTCCAGGCCTTCGACTGCCAGGGCGTCGGTGCGAGCCATGATCACGAAGCTGTCATCAGTACGCGCATCCACTGCGGCTTTGATGCGGTCGACCATTTCCTGCAACGAAACGATTTCTTTATTAGGACGGTGGCCGCAACGCTTGGCGCCGACCTGGTCTTCGATGTGAACGGCGGCAGCGCCGAACTTGATCATCGACTTCACGGTACGAGCGACGTTGAACGCCGAGGAACCGAAACCGGTGTCCACATCCACCAGCAGCGGCAAGTCGCAGACGTCGGTGATACGACGCACGTCAGTCAGTACGTCATCCAGGCCAGTGATGCCCAGGTCCGGTACGCCGAGGGAGCCGGCAGCTACCCCGCCACCCGACAGGTAAATTGCCTTGAAACCGGCGCGCTTGGCCAGCAACGCGTGATTGGCATTGATCGCGCCGACCACTTGCAATGGATGCTCGCTGGCGACCGCATCGCGGAAACGCTGGCCTGGAGTGCTCTTGTTCAAACTCATGACTCACCTCGTTTGGCTGTCGGGTTAGCGCCGTCCTGGTAATGACGGGCGATATTACGTTTGGAGGCGCCGATGTGACGGCGCATCAACAACTCGGCCAGTTCACCGTCACGGTCGGCGATGGCATCGAGAATTCGGTGGTGCTCGGCAAATGCCTGGTGCGGGCGATTGGGTACGGTGGAAAACTGGATGCGGTACATGCGCACCAGTTGATAGAGCTCGCCGCAGAGCATTTGGGTCAGCGTGCGGTTGCCGCTGCCCTGGATGATCCGGTAGTGGAAGTCGAAATCGCCTTCCTGCTGGTAGTAGCCTCGTCCGGCCTGAAACGCCTCATCGCGCTCGTGGGTTTCGAGGACGCGGCGCAGTTCGTCGATTTCTTCGAGGGTCATGCGCTCGGCGGCCAGGCGGCAGGCCATGCCTTCAAGGGACTCACGGATTTCGTAGAGTTCCAGCAACTCGGCATGGTTCAGCGAAACCACTCGTGCCCCAACATGCGGCACGCGCACCAGCAGACGCTGGCCTTCCAGGCGATGGATCGCTTCACGTAGCGGCCCGCGGCTGATGCCATAGGTGCGCGCCAGCTCCGGCTCGGAGATCTTGCTGCCCGGGGCGATCTCGCCCTTGACGATGGCCGCTTGAATACGCCGAAAGACGTTTTCGGAAAGTGTCTCCGAATCGTCTTGGGTAGTGAGCGGGGGATCCAGTTGATCCAGCATATTGTCGACACCTTGAAAGCTGATGCCGCAAAAACTAGCGAAAACAGGCCGCGCAGTCAAAGGTTAATTCGATATTGTCGACAATCGTCTAATAACCGACCGCACCATAACAAAGCAGCACAATGGTTTATAGCCGCCTGCCAGCGCTGGCGCCATCAAACCACCGTGCTAGAATGCCGCCCGCATTTGTTTGTGGCATCTGCACTGCTTGTCATAAATAGCTGACAGGCATACGAGGGAGCTTGTGCAGCAATGCCAGGGCCTTGAATCGAAGTACGGACCGCTGCGCGCCAGGATTTATGAGACTCAAGCCCTTCCCGACATTCCTTTATCTACTTTGCCTGCCCGGTTTTGCCGCGGCAGGGGAAAAGACGGTGTACGGCCTCAACGAGTACGCGTCCCTGGATGGCATCAACCTTGAAGTCGCGGCCAAACTCGACACTGGAGCGAAGACCGCTTCTCTGAGTGCCCGCGACATCAAACGCTTCAAACGCAATGGCGAGTCCTGGGTGCGCTTTTACCTGGCTATCGACGCCGCTCATTCGCACCCGATCGAACGCCCACTGGCCCGTGTCAGCAAGATCAAGCGCCGGGCCGGTGACTACGACCCGGAAGAAGGCAAGAAGTACACGGCCCGCCCGGTGATCGAGCTGGACATTTGTATGGGTTCGGCTTTACGCAGCATCGAAGTGAACCTGACCGACCGCAGCGCTTTCCAATACCCGCTGTTGATCGGCTCCGAAGCGCTCAAACGCTTCGACGCGCTGGTCGACCCCAGTCTTAAATACGCTGCTGGCAAACCCGCCTGCGCCACCGACGCTCATACCGCAGAGTAATTCCAATGCGCTCTCTTAACCTCCATCTGAAAATGCTGATCGCCATCCTGGTGGTGCTGGGCATTTCAGTTACGGCCTATCAGATCTTCGTGCTCGGCATTCCCGTGACCGAAGACGCCACCGACGACTTGTGGAACATCGACGCCAAGGTCGAGTTCGTCGCCAGTGCCAAAGACCCGGTCAAGATCCAGATGTTCGTGCCGCCGCTGAGCCGCGACTTCGTCAGTCTCAACGAGAGCTTCATCTCCAATAATTACGGTGTGGCGGTGAACCGTGTCGACGGCAACCGCAAGGTCACCTGGTCGGCGCGCCGGGCCAAGGGCAACCAGACACTGTATTACCGCCTGGTGCTGACCAAGCGCTACTCCGGCGAAAAATCCAAAGTCAAAGGCCCGACCTTCCGCGACAGCATCGCCGTCGAAGGCCCGGAAAAAATCGCCGCTGAAGCCCTGCTCGCGCCGATTCGCCAGCACTCGGCCGACGTCGAAACGTTCATTGGTGAGGCGATCAAGCGGGTCAACAACCTCAGCGACGACAATGTGAAACTGCTGCTGGCTGGAGATCCGTCCAGCGCGAACAAAGCCAAAATCGTCGAGCTGGTACTGTCCATCGCCCACGTGCCGGTGGAAAAGGTCCACACCATTCGTCTGGTGGCCGATCAGCCGCAAGTGCCTGAATTGTGGTTGCGCAGCTTCAACGGCACCGACTGGCTGTACTTCAACCCGGAATCCGGGGAACAAGGCCTGCCGACCGACCGCTTGCTGTGGTGGACCGGCGACGAAAACCTGATCACGGTCGATGGCGGCAAAAAAGCCAACGTGACTTTCAGCCTGAACAACAGCGAAATGAACGCCATTCGCCTGGCCAAGCTGACCGACGAAAACACCGACGCCAACTTCCTCGAATACTCGCTGTACGGCCTGCCGCTGCAAACCCAGCAGACGTTCATGATCATGGTGATGATCCCGATTGGCGTGCTAGTGATTCTGATCTTGCGCAACCTGATCGGCATTCAGACACTCGGCACCTTTACCCCGGTGCTGATCGCCCTCGCCTTCCGCGAAACCCAGCTCGGCTTCGGCATCGTGCTGTTTACGATCATCACGGCGCTGGGGCTCACGCTGCGTTCCTACCTGGAACACCTGAAGCTGCAAATGCTGCCGAGGCTGTCGGTAGTGCTGACCTTCGTGGTGGTGCTGATCGCGACCATTAGCCTGCTCAGCCATAAACTCGGCCTGGAACGCGGACTGTCAGTGGCGCTGTTCCCGATGGTGATCCTGACCATGACCATCGAACGCTTGTCGATTACCTGGGAAGAGCGCGGCTCGGGCCATGCCATGAAAGTGGCTGTCGGCACCCTGTTCGCCGCCTCCCTGGCGCACTTGATCATGACCGTGCCGGAGCTGGTGTACTTCGTGTTCACATTCCCGGCGATCCTGCTGATCCTGGTGGCCTTCATGCTGGCGATGGGTCGCTATCGCGGTTACCGCCTGACCGAACTGGTGCGTTTCAAGGCGTTCCTGAAGAAGGCTGACGCCTGATGTTCGGTTTCTGGAAGACCTGGAAGGCCCTGGAAGCCCGGGGCATCATGGGCATCAATCGGCGCAACGCAGACTACGTGCTCAAGTACAACAAGCGCAGCCTGTACCCGATTGTCGATGACAAGATCATCACCAAGGAGCGCGCCATTGCTGCCGGCATTCATGTGCCGGAATTGTATGGCGTGATTTCTACCGAGAAAGAAATCGACAACCTCGACGAGATCATCGGCGGGCGCACCGACTTCGTGATCAAACCGGCCCAAGGCGCGGGCGGTGACGGCATCATTGTGATTGTCGACCGTTTCGAGGGTCGCTACCGCACGGTGTCTGGCAAGATCATCAGTCATGAGGAAATCGAGCACCATGTCTCCAGCATCCTCACTGGCCTGTATTCCCTGGGCGGTCACCGCGACCGCGCGCTGATCGAATACCGGGTGATCCCGGACCAGATCTTCAAGAGCATCAGCTATGAAGGCGTGCCGGACATTCGCATCATCGTGCTGATGGGCTACCCGGTGATGGCCATGTTACGCCTGCCGACCCGGCAATCCGGTGGCAAGGCCAACCTGCACCAAGGCGCGATCGGCGTCGGCGTCGACCTCGCGACCGGCGAGACACTGCGCGGTACGTGGCTGAACAACATCATCACCAAACACCCGGACACCACCAACGCCGTGGACGGCGTGCAACTGCCCTACTGGGACGGTTTCATGAAACTCGCTGCTGGCTGTTATGAGCTGTGCGGATTGGGTTACATCGGCGTTGATATGGTCCTGGACCAGGAAAAAGGCCCGCTGATCCTTGAGCTCAATGCCCGGCCGGGGTTGAACATTCAGATCGCCAACGATTGCGGCCTGACCTTGCGCACGCACGCGGTCGAAGCGCGTCTGGAAGAATTGAAGGCTCGCGGGATTACCGAGAAGGTGAAGGAGCGAGTGGAATTTGCGCAGGAGATGTTTGGGCATATTCCGGTGGTTGAGGGCTGAACTGTAACCGAGTCGCCCCTTTCGCGAGCAGGCTCGCTCCCACATGGGATCTCTGTCGCACCGAAGATCAAATGTGGGAGCGAGCCTGCTCGCGAAGACTGACTGCCAGTCACTACAGCCTCCGACTCTGCCCCAAAACCTGCCAATCCCCGACATCCCCTCTAGGAGCAAATCCTGCAGAGGACTACAATCGCCACCCCGCCTCGATGGCTGATCTGCCCCGCCCATGTTGACCTGTTCTGTACACCCGCTCCCTTATCGCGCCAACCCCGCCGAGTACTTCGCGGCGATTCGTCATGCCCCCGGTGCCGTGCTGCTCGACAGTGGCCGGCCGAGTGCCGAACGTGGCCGTTTTGATCTGCTCAGCGCCTGGCCGCTGGAGCAATTGGCGGTGCTGCCTGACGAAAGCGGCAGCGATTTCCTGCAACGCCTGCGCGACAATCTGACACGACTTGGTGAAGCGGCTGTTCCTCAAGAACTGCCCTTCGCCGGCGGCCTGATCGGTTATCTGAGCTACGACTTCGGTCGGCACCTGGAGCATCTGCCGAGCCAGGCGCAAGACGATCTGCAATTACCCGACGCGCGTTTCGGGCTGTATGACTGGGCCTTGATCAGCGATCACCACTTGAAGACCAGTCAACTAGTGTTTCACCCCTCGTTGATTGAAAGCGAACGCCAGCGTCTGATCACGCTGTTCAGTCAGTCGACCGCTGAAGTCGTTGAACCCTTCACACTGAAAGCGCCGATGAAGGCCGATCTGAGCGCCGACGAGTATCGACGGGCGCTGGAACGTATTCAAAACTACATCCAGGCCGGCGATTGCTACCAGGTCAACTTCGCCCAACGCTTCCGCGCTGAGTGCCAAGGCGATCCATGGGCGGCGTATGTCGCCCTGCGAGCCGCGTGCCCGACACCATTTTCCGGTTTCCAGAGCCTGCCCGATGGCGGCGCGGTGCTGAGCCTGTCCCCGGAGCGCTTCGTCAAAGTCAGCGAACGTCATGTGGAAACCCGCCCAATCAAAGGCACCCGCCCTCGCGGCCAGACCGCAGCCGAAGATGCCGCGAACGCCGCCGAACTGCTGGCCAGTCCCAAGGACCGCGCGGAAAACCTGATGATTGTCGACCTGCTGCGTAACGATCTCGGCCGAACCTGCCGCATAGGTTCGGTAAGGGTGCCGGAGTTGTTCAGCCTGGAAAGCTATCCGAACGTGCATCACCTGGTGAGCAGCGTGACCGGTGAACTGGCGGATGACCGGGATGCGCTGGACCTGATCGCCGGCAGCTTCCCCGGCGGCTCGATCACCGGCGCGCCGAAGATTCGTGCAATGCAGATCATTGATGAGCTGGAGCCGACCCGGCGCGGATTGTACTGCGGGTCACTGCTGTATCTGGATGTGCGCGGCGAGATGGACAGTTCCATCGCGATTCGCAGCTTGCTGGTCAAGGATGGGCAGGTGTGTTGTTGGGGTGGCGGCGGGATTGTCGCCGATTCCGAATGGCAGGCCGAGTATCAGGAATCGATTACCAAGGTGAAGGTGTTGCTCGATACTCTGCAGAACCTCTAGCTTTTGTGGCGAGGGGGCTTGCCCCCGTTCGGCTGCGAAGCAGTCGTAAACCGGAGGACGACATGCTGTGTCCGGTTTTGGGGCCGCTGCGCAGCCCAACGGGGGCAAGCCCCCTCGCCACAAGTTAGAGTTATAGACTCAAAGCCCGATTCGAAGCCTTGATGAACTCCTGCTTCAACTCCTCAAACGTATGCACCGCCGGGAACTGCGGGAACTCGCGGATCACATTGTCCGGCGCATGGAACAGAATCCCGGCATCCGCCTCACCCAGCATCGTGGTGTCATTGTAAGAATCCCCCGCCGCGATCACCCGGTAGTAAAGGCTCTTGAAGGCCAAAACCGACTGACGCTTGGGATCTTTCTGACGCAACTGATAGCTGGTCACCCGACCGGAATCGTCAGTAATCAGACGATGGCAGAGCAACGTCGGGCAGCCCAGTTGGCGCATCAGCGGCTGGGAAAACTCGTAGAACGTGTCCGACAGAATCACCACCTGAAAACGCTCGCGCAGCCAATTGACAAACTCAATGGCGCCATCGAGCGGCTTGAGTGTGGCAATCACTTCCTGAATGTCAGTGAGTTTCAAGCCATGTTCGTCGAGGATTCGCAGACGTTGCTTCATCAGCACGTCGTAATCGGGAATGTCCCGAGTGGTGGCCCGGAGCGATTCGATCCCGGTTTTTTCGGCGAAAGCGATCCAGATTTCCGGGACCAGTACACCTTCAAGATCCAGACAGGCAATTTCCACAAGACACTCCCATTTGTATTGATTATTGAGTCGAGCGAGTAAAAAGACTGCCGAACTCTAGCGATTCAGGCTGACCGGCGCAACGCAGAGGGCGCGCCAGCGACCGCAGGATTTTGTTACCATCGGGACCATATAGAGCGCCCAGCGCCACCGACCTGTAGGAAGCCGCCCTGATGAGCCCAACGTTCGACGTCGTGGAACTCGCCACGACCTATGCCAATAAATCCGCACAGGACATCCTGAAACTCGCGTTTGCCGAGTTTGGCGATGACCTGTGGATATCTTTCAGCGGCGCCGAAGACGTGGTGCTGGTAGACATGGCCTGGAAGCTGAACAAGAACGTCAAGGTGTTCAGCCTCGACACCGGCCGCTTGCACCCGGAAACCTACCGCTTCATCGATCAGGTGCGCGAGCACTACAAGATCGACATCGAACTGGTGTCGCCGGACTACACGAAACTTGAACCGTTCGTGAAGGAAAAAGGCCTGTTCAGTTTCTACAAGGACGGCCATGGCGAATGCTGCGGTATCCGCAAGATCGAGCCGCTGCGCCGCAAGTTGTCCGGCGTAACCGCCTGGGCTACCGGTCAGCGCCGCGACCAGAGCCCCGGCACCCGCAGCGCCGTCGCCGTACTGGAAATCGACACCGCGTTCTCTACCCCCGAGCGCACCCTGTACAAATTCAACCCGCTGGCGCAAATGACCAGCGAAGAGATCTGGGGCTATATCCGCATGCTGGAGTTGCCGTACAACAGCCTGCACGAGCGCGGGTTCATCAGCATTGGCTGCGAACCGTGCACCCGGCCAGTGCTGCCGAATCAGCATGAACGCGAAGGTCGCTGGTGGTGGGAAGAGGCAACGCAGAAAGAATGCGGGTTGCATGCCGGGAACATCATCAGCAAGTCCAAGGACTGATCCCCCGACATGTGATATTCCCCGGTGGGGGCACTTTATTGGCTGGCCGGGGGGGGGTAGACCGCGTTATCGTTCATCGCGGGCAAGCCTCGCGCCCACAGGGGATTTGCGGCGTTCACAAATCCCTGTGGGAGCCGGGCTTGCCCGCGATGGCAGCACCTCGGTATCAAGCCAGGCTCAAACTGCACTAAACCGCTGCCCCAACCCCTGCTCCGCAAACTGCTCAATGATGAAATCCACAAACGCCCGGGTCTTGCCCGGCAACAGTTTGTGTTCCGCGTAATAGATCGAAATGTTGCCATCGTCGACATACCAGTTCGGCAACACCCGCTGTAGTTTTCCTTCCTCCAGATACCCCAAAGCGAACGGCATGCTCACCAGCGCAATCCCCAGCCCCTGAACTGCCGTCGCGCACGCCGCTTCCGAATCGCTCATGGTCATCCGCGCCTTCAGCGTCAACGGACTGTGCTGCTGCGTGCGACTGGTCAACTGCCAGGAACGCACCCGGCCGGTCTGCGGCGAACGAATCAGAATGCCATCGTGGTGCTTGAGATGATCGGGCTCGACGATGACGTCGTGCGCCTCCAGATAACCGGCTGACGCCACCAATACCCGATGCGCCGGCGTCAGCTTGCGCGCCACCACACCTTGGGGCAGTTCGAAACCGCCGCCGATGGCCGCGTCGAACCCCTGCGCGATCAAATCCACCTGACGGTTATCGAAGTGCCAGTCCGGATCAATCGCCGGAAAGCGCCGCAAAAACTCCCCCAGCAACGGCACGATATACAGACGCCCGAACACCGTCCCCATGCTGACCTTCAACGTCCCCGCCGGTCGCCCTTCGGCGCTGGCCAGATTGGCCACGGCATTCTGGATGGTGTGCAGGCTGGAACTGACCTCGCCGAGAAACAGCTGACCGGCTTCCGTCAATGTCAGGCTACGGGTGCTGCGTTGAAACAGCCGCACACCGAGCCGCGCCTCAAGTTTTGCAACACTCTTGCCCACAGCTGCCGGGGTCAGACTCAAGCGCCGAGCGGCTTCGGCAAAGCTGCCGACCTCGGCGCTGCGCACGAAGCATTCGATACTGCTGAAGGTTTCCATAAGCGCCACTATAAACTTTTGGTTTACACAGACTATCGCAATTACCGTCTACTCAGCGTGTAATCCGCAATCGATACTAGGCTCCATCAACCGAGGCATCCGCCTCGGGACTTTGGAGATCGATATGACTACTCAGAACCTCAGCGGCAAAGTGGCGTTGATCCAAGGCGGATCTCGCGGTATCGGCGCAGCCATCGTCAAACGCCTGGCCGCTGAAGGCGCGACCGTTGCCTTCACCTACGTCAGTTCCACAACCAAAGCCGAAGAATTGCAAAACAGCATCACCGTCAGCGGCGGCAAAGCCCTGGCCATCAAGGCGGACAGCGCCGACGCCGAGGCCATTCGCAGCGCCGTGAGCGCTACCGTCAAAGCCTTCGGTCGCCTGGACATCCTGGTCAACAACGCCGGCGTGCTGGCCGTTGCCCCCCTGGAAGATTTCAAACTCGAAGACTTCGACCAGACCCTCGCCATCAACGTGCGCAGCGTGTTCATCGCCACCCAGGCCGCCGCCACACACATGACCGAGGGCGGTCGCATCATCAACATCGGCAGCACCAACGCCGATCGCATGCCCTTCGCCGGCGGTGGCCCGTACGCCATGAGCAAAGCGGCGTTGGTTGGCCTGACCAAAGGCCTGGCCCGCGACCTCGGCCCACGCGGCATCACCATCAACAACGTGCAGCCCGGCCCGGTCGACACCGACATGAACCCGGCCGACGGTGACTTCGCTGAAAGCCTGATCCCGTTGATGGCAGTGGGTCGTTACGGCAAAGCCGAAGAAATAGCCAGCTTCGTTGCCTATCTCGTCGGTCCGGAAGCCGGTTACATCACGGGTGCCAGTTTGACCATCGACGGTGGTTTCGGCGCCTGATGCGCTAGACGCAATCAAAAGGTGGGAGCGAGCCTGCTCGCGAAGACGGTGCGTCAGGCAACATTGTTGTTGTCTGACCTATCGCTTTCGCGAGCAGGCTCGCTCCCACATTTGTCAGCTGTTGCGTTAAGCCCACTCGAGAGCTGGCAAGCCGCATACGCTCGGCGTGAACGCCTTCAAAGTACGAAGAATCCCATCGGCATGTGCGTATTTTTCGTCCGCCATGGCTGCGTCCGGGATCGCTATCGCAGTCATCCCCGCCGCTTTCGCCGCGGTGACACCAAACGGTGAATCTTCAAACACCAGGCAATCCTCCGGCGCGACGCCAAGGCGTCGCGCTGCCGTGAGGAAGATATCCGGTGCCGGCTTGGCTGCGCCTACTTCCGGGTCATCGGCCGTCACGATGAAGTCGAACAGCGCAAACCAGTCACGGTGCAACGTGGTTTTTTGACCGAATGACTGACTCGAAGAACTGGTGCCCACTGCAATCGGAATATGGTTGGCCTTCAAGTGCCGTACCAGTTCCTCTGCACCTGGCATCGCCAGAGCTGTAGGAAAACGCTCGCGCATCAGCGGCTCACGGATCACCAGGAACTCTTCGGCGGTGATTGGCAGATCGAGCGCCTCGACCACGTAACGCGCCAGATCACCGGCACCGCGACCGATAATATTTTGCTTGATGCTCCAGTCAAAAACCCGACCGTAACGCGCGGCGATCAGGGACGTGACCTCGGTATAAATGCCCTCGGTGTCCAGCAACAAGCCGTCCATGTCGAAAATCACAGCCTTGATCGGGCCGAACTGATAGAGCGGTGCATTCATCGCATCGGATCCGTTTTCTAATGACATCCCAGAGGCGGCTCAAATATGGCCGGGTCCGTGATCGATTAAAGGATTCAGCAGCATAGCGAGCGCGACTGACATTGGGCAACGGGCAATGCCTGACCGTTACAAAAAGTGCTAGTCGTCATTTAGCGATTTTCCCTACATAAAACGCCTCCTTTCCCGACTTCTTTACCCGCTGATCCCAAGCAAAGTCTCGCGCTCACATTTGATCTGCGCGAGGGACTGCGAATGTTCGTACCTGACAAGGTACTGGCCTTGAATAACGCCATCGGGCTGCTGGTGGTCGCTGCCATGGACCCTGAGCAGCCGGACGTCAAAGCGCTGCTCGCAGACTTTCGGCTGTGCCTCAACGACTACGACGCCTGGGCGGAGAGTTTCTGGACCGGCAAGGCGCTGGATATCGAGCAGGTATTCAAGGTCGGCAACGAAGTCCGGCTGGTCGCGCCAAAACATTCCACGACACCTGTCAGCGCAACCGTCGCGGCGTGTCAGGCCAGCGGCCCGTTGACGCTGGTTCACATGTTCGATGCTGCGCGATTCGTGCCGATTGGCAATACGCCGGTGATGTTGGAGCCGTTGAACGCTGATGGCACCTTTGGCGAGCCGGTCAACCACGAGATCGGCCCCAGCGGCATCCTCGAAATTCCCGAGTGCGAGCGCGGCCAGCGTTACCGCATAACCTTCTTTCCGAATGTTTCCACTGACCATGTCAAAGCGTTGTACGCCTCGTATCAAGGCGTCATCGACGACCTGGAAGGCTGGCTGCGCAATGAGTGGTCGAGCGAATTCGAACCGTCATGGGCAGCGTATTCCGAGGCCGGATTCATCAAGCGCTACGGCCTGCTGCAACAGGCTGACTGGCTAGGTTTCGAGAATTCACTGAATGGTTTGTGGGACGACGTGAAGCAGATTTACGAGCTAATCACGGACCTGCAAGCCAACAGCGAAAAGCTCCTTGAATACCTGACCGAGACCGAACTTGAAACGCTGTTGAAGGCCTCGGCTGAATCGATTGCCAATCTGTTGTTGGTGTTGAGTGACGAGCCGTTGATGTTCATCCATCTGGCGGCGTTCACCAGTTGGCTGCGGATGATGCCACCGCAGCATATCGCCGAGGTCGTGGCGGAAATTCGTACAGGGATATTGATCGGATTCCTGCTGGCATGCGCTACAAGTCCTCTGGGACTGACGTCCGGCATCAGCGCCAGGGTGCTGAGCAAAATCAAATCGGAGCGAGCGCGCAAATGGCTGGCTGCCGCGAGTTTGCGCCTGGCCGACCAATCCGACCTGAGGCCCCATGCGGGTGTACTCAAACCCCTCGCGCTCAACGTCCGGACTGCTCCGCTGAACCCTGCGCCTGCGGTGCCGTTGCAGATCAGTGCGGGCTCCACACCGGTTGTACTGGTGAACAACCCGGTCGCCATCGCGCGCAGCAAATCCGCCGCCATGACCCGCCTGGGTCGCCAGGAACGCCGTGAGGACGTCCCCGAGCAGGCGAAAAATCCCAATGGTGATAGCGCCGATTGCGCACCACTGACCTGCACCAACGGTTGCCCGGTGTCGATGGTGACCGGCGAAGAGTTGCTGACCCTGGACGATGGATCGCTCAACGGTTTACTGCCGTTTGCGTTCACCCGGTTGTATCGAACCAGCGCCGTGGAAATCGATTGCGGACTGGGCTGGGGCTGGAGTCATTCGCTGGCGCATCGCTTGGAGCTGGACGCAGAACACGTCGTCTGGATCGACCATGAAAACCGCCGCACGACGTTTCCGCTGCCCAGCCAGGAACGCCCGGCCATTCACAACAGCCTATCCCGGGCCGCGATATATCTCGGGGATCAGCCTGAAGAACTAGTCCTCGCCCTGGCTGGCGAAACGGTGCGCTTTTATCACTTTCGCAATGGGCGGCTGACCACGATCAGCGACGCCTACAACAACCGGTTGCACGTCACCCGTGACCGTCAGGATCGCATTCAGCGCCTCGACAACGGTGCAGGTCGATCGCTGCTGTTGCGCTACGAGCGCCAGCACATCATCGCCGTCGAGTATCAGTCGTTTCACCCTGCTGACAATGCGGATGACACCTGGCGCACAGAGCAAACGCTGATCGCCTACCGCTACGACGCCCGACAACGACTGATTGAGTCGACCAATGCCGCCGGGGAAAGCGAACGGTACGACTACGACGACCAACACGTGATTCTCCAGCGGCAACTGGCCGGGGGGGCAAGTTTCTTTTGGGAGTGGGAACGGTCCGGCAAAGCCGCCCGATGCATTCGGCACTGGGCGACGTTCTCGCAAATGGATACGCGCTATGCCTGGGACGACAACGGCGCAGTACTGGTTAAAAACGTCGATGGCAGCGAGGAAGTGTATGTCCATGACGACACGGCGCGACTGGTGCGCCGGGTTGAACCGAATGGTGCCGAGCACCTAAAGACGTATGACCACAAGGGTCAGCTGATTGCCGAACAGGGGCCGCTGGGAGCAATTACTCAATACCGCTACGACGAAATCGGGCGGCTAATTGCGCTGATTCCACCCGAAGATGAGCCAACGTCCTACGAGTACCGTAATGGTTTCCTGCATGCGTGCTATCGCGGCAAAGCGGTATGGAAATATCAACGCAATGCTCAGGGCGATGTTACTGAGGCCATCGATCCCGACGGCCAGATCACCCACTACCACTACGACGCTCAAGGCCGCCTGCTGTCGATCCGTTATCCGGACAACAGTCGTCATGTTTTCGTTCGGGATGCTATCGGGCAACTGATTGAGGAAACCCTGCCGAACGGCGGACAGCGGCGGTTTTCCTACGACGTTCTGGGACGACAAATTTCCCGTCAGGACGAACACGGTGCTGTCACCAACTACCAGTGGGACGCCGTTGGCCGACTGATTCAGACCATTCTTCCTACTGGCGCCAGCCGTGCCTTCAGCTACAACGCCTACGGCAAGATCACCGCCGAACGCGACGAACTGGGTCGCATCACGCGTTTTGAGTACGACGATGACCTGCACCTGGTCAGTCGCCGGATCAACCCCGACGGCACGCAACTGCGTTATCGCTATGACAACGCACGGCTACAACTGACCGAAATCGAGAATGAATCCGGCGAACGCTATCAGCTGGACTACACGCCCAGTGGATTGATCCGACACGAAAGCGGATTTGACGGTCGACGCACCGCGTACGCCTACGACCTCAATGGCCATCTGCTGGAGAAAACCGAGTTCGGCGATGACGGCTCGCAGCTGACAACCCGTTATCAACGGGACTCGGCCGGTCGCCTGCTGATCAAAACCCTGCCCGACGGCATCAAGGCCGAATACCACTACGACAGCCTGGGCCGTTTGGTCAGCGTCGATGACAACCACGATCACCCACTGGAATTCGAATACGACACCCAGAACCGGCTGATCACTGAACACCAGAGTTGGGCCACGCTGCGTTATGGCTACGACGCTTGCGGCCGACTCAGCCACCTGCGCCTGCCGGACAACAGCAAACTTGCTTACCACCGCGCCAAGGGTGGCGCACTGACCGCCATCGACCTTAACGGCACACGTCTTACGAGCCACACCTATCAATTCGGCCGTGAGTTGCAGCGCCAGCAAGGCTTGTTACACAGCCAGTACGAGCACGACGAACAAGGTCGCCTGAAAGCCCACGCGGTCAGCCAACACCAGCAATCGCTGTACCGACGCGACTTTGCCTACAGCGCCAACGGCAATCTCGACACCATCATTGACACCCGCCACGGCCAACGCAACTACCAATACGATCCCCTCAACCGCCTGATCCGCGTTCGCCATTCCCGCGATCAACAACCCGAAAGCTTCGCCCACGATCCGGCCGGCAACCTGCTGATGCAGGATCGCCCCGGCCCGTCCACCGTCAAAGGCAATCGCCTGCTGATGCAAGGCGACCGCCACTTCGACTACGACGCCTTCGGCAACCTGATCCGCGAACGCCGAGGCACTGCGCAAAAACTCGTCACCGAATACCGCTACGACTGCCAGCACCGACTCATCGGCGCCACCCTGCCCAACGGCACCTGCGCGACCTACCGCTACGACGCCTTCGGCCGCCGCATCAGCAAAACCGTCGACGGCAAAACCACCGAGTTTTTCTGGCAAGGCGACCACCTCATCGCCGAACACAGCCAGGACCACCATCGTAGCTACCTCTACGAACCCGGCACCTTCCGCCCACTCGCCATGCTCGACGGCAAAGGCCCGCGCCAGGCCTGCCCGTTCTACTACCAACTCGACCACCTCGGCACACCGCAAGAACTCACCGACTACAGCGGCGAGATCATCTGGGCCGCGCAATACACCGCCTACGGCCGCCTGACTCGACTGAACCGCGATACACATCAAGTGCTGGATCAACCGCTGAGGTTTCAAGGGCAGTACTTCGATGCGGAGACGGGACTGCATTACAACCGGCATCGTTACTACAACCCGGATCTTGGGCGGTATTTAACGCCGGATCCGAGTGGGTTGGCGGGTGGGATAAACGGGTATCAGTACACGCGGAATCCGACGGGGTGGGTTGATCCGTTGGGGTTGAGTGAGTGTCCTGGAGGGGATGGGTGTAAGAGGCCGGCGTTTGGGGAGGAGGATCCGGCGGGGAGGGTTAAGGTTGATGAGGGTGAGCAATTATCACCTCGCCCCACTCAGCAGCCACTTAACTTTGGTACAAGAGATAAACTCGATGATCATTTTAAGAAGCACGGCGAACAGTTTGGGACAAAAAACTCAGATGACTACCTCGATACAGCGCACTACATTATGAATAACGGAATTAGAATCAAGTACCAATACAAAACTGAAACAAGAACAGGATTTGTTATGTTTTTGGGTAACAACAGCAAGGGAATAGCAAAATTTTCGTTCGTCGGCACCAACAACCAACAAGAAATCACTACACTCCATACGAAAACCGGGAAGGATTTCTGGAAAGCAATTAATAACGACTCTCAAGATAAAACCATCAGGCCGCACAATGAATAATATAAAAACAGCAAAGCTTCTTTACCTAAATGACGTAAACGAAGAGGACGCAACCTTGCTGATTGATGGGCACTCCGTAGAATGCTTTATCAATTCATGCCCTTACGAAATAGAAATCGGCAAAACATACGAGGTAGAGCTGACATTAAACTTATCTGAATTTTACACAATAGAAAAAACATCTAGCAACTCTGTATTAATTGAAAAAATACCGAAAGGCTACGCTTATTTTCTATACGGAACACTAAAGGACGACAGCCTTGAAACTTTTACAACCTTTCACGACGAAGACATTCACTATGATCATCCAGATTTAAACAACCAATTCATAAAACTAAAAGTTGACCGAATTAATGTAAATTTCTTGCAGTAAGTCTATAGTCAAAAAAGCCAAGTTAGCTTGTTGGGCATTCGATACCGGCCCCTCAAAGGAAACGATAATGACAATTGAAAGAGTTTCTATATTGATCCATGAGAAATTAGAGTCCGCGATACTTGATTGCGATACAGATGCGCCGGCCATCCACATCACACTGGAGAGCGGCTGGACGAAAAAATTCTCAGGGCTAGATATCTATGAATGCCTCGGAAAAATCATCAAATCGCTTCCGGATGTTAAGTTTCTATGTAAAGGCGCAAAAATAAACGTGCGACCATCCAGCATGTCCTCACAAATGAGCTGTGGGGTCATGGCTTACGAGCACAAATTAGGCATCCGAGCATCAAGAAAGGACCTTGTTAACATCTTTCAGTATGACGACCAAGACATTATTAATGATCCAAAGATGCAAACAGATTTTTTCCATCGCTGGTTAAAATCTCTAAAAAACAGCAGCCACGAAAGCAAAAGTTATTAAACCATGGAGACTGTAAAAATATCGATAGTCAAAGATAGCAAGCGTCAAACCGCTAAGCTTCTTTGCAACATAAAAAATCTGGCCATCACTTTCTGCATGGAAGATGGATACCGAAAATCCTACACCGGTGACAATTTTTACAAATGCCTAGGCAATGTAAGAAAAGATCATCCCGACATAATTTTTTTGTGCAAAGGTGCAAAAATCAACGTACACCCTTCCTCCATGTCCTCACAGATGTCACTTGGAGTAAAAGCATACGAGCTCACGCCAGGAAAACGAGCGTTTCGGGATGACATCGTGAATATTTTTGATCACGAGGAAAACAACTTAACCAATGACCCTGATGTTCAAAAAGAGTTTTTCTTGCGATGGTTTTGGTCTGAAAAATGCGATGCATAGCCCATTACTTTTAGTAAAAAGCCCAGTTCGAATACTGGGCTCATCTAGTAAGCGCTCAGTCTGGGCCACCAGAACCACTGGTACTTCCAGCACTCGCGGCACTATCAGATCTTTCAGATCCATTCCTATCACCACTCACCACCCCACTTCCCGTCCCCAACCTAGTGCTGCTCCCATTGGCATCACCACCATTCCCGCCTTGGATAGAACCTGGCGGCAGCGCCTTACCATCCGCTGAATTCGCATTCATTTCGGTATACGGAGGCATTCCGCCTTTATCCACAGGCGCATCGTTCCCGTTGGATTGAGCAACGGCGTTCAATGAACCGACAGACAACAGCCCTGCAATGATCAGGGCTGTTATTTTTGAACTGATCATGGTGCATCTCCTTTAAAAGGTGCATACCTGATCTGGCAGCGCTCACTTTTTAAAGTTGCCGCACAAGCGACCAGCGGCTTTTCAGCCGGGTTCGCCCGAGTAATCATCACCGGCAATGTCCGGATCCTCAGGATCCGCCTCGACATCACCGCGCTTCACATCATCAGCTGGCAGTTGCTCCACCGCCGTATCGTCATCCGGCGGACGTTGATCACGACTTAATGAGTTGGTCGGTGAAGGCAGCGGATATTCAGGGGTGTCGTCGATATCAGTGTCTTTCGGATCTGTGTTCATAAGCACCTCTCGAAGGGCCTGAAAATCAGGTCCTAATACTTCGAGGGGATGATGCAGGGGAGTGTTCGATCAGAGAGACGATCGGTCGAAGCGCGGCGACAAAGATAAGTCTTCGTCTACGTCCTCTTCGTCCTCTTCGTCGTACTCGAGGTTCCCCACATCGCCCGCATCATCAGAATCGTTGAGCGGCACCGTGGCGTCGTCCATCAGTGAACCTGGATCTTCGTTGCCAGGGTCGTTGATGAACGGAAGCCCGCTCGGACCTTTTTGTTCGTTGCCTTCGGTTTCAGGCGTCATGGCATGCCTCGTAATATTTGGTTGTGTATTAAGTTCGAGACTGCCTTTGGCGGAACGTTCCGGCTTGCGAAGCCCAGATACGAAAAACCCGGCGCGGGGCCGGGTTTTTTTCTACTCGAGAGCAAGTTAGTGATGTTTGTTTTTATGTTTGTGATTGTGCTTGTGACCACCACCGGAATGGGAGCTGCCATGATCATTGTCGTCGTTGCCCAGGTTGTTGCCGACGCCACCACCCGCTGCACCACCAAGACCGGCACCGATGGTCGAACCGGTAGAGCCGCCGAGACTGTTGCCAATCACCGAGCCGCCTGCCGCTCCCAAGCCACCGCCAATTGCCGCTTCATTGCGACTGCCCTTATTTGCCCCGACTGCGCTCCCTGCCGCGCCGCCGACACCGGCGCCAATGGCTGCGCCCGTGCTGCCGCCCAATTGTCCGCCGACGACATTACCCAGCGCACCACCCAGACCGCCGCCTACTGCTGCGGTGCCGTCGTTGGCTGCCATTGCTCCTTGAGCCATCAACAGTCCAACCACAAACGCGGACAGTGCCAAACGTCGAGCACTTACGCTTCTAGTCTTTTTGCCGTTGTTAACCGGTGTCATAGGACGCCTCGTATTCTTCTGGGGTATATGGGCTTTGAGACTATGTTTAAAGAATCGTTCATAAAAGAAAAGCCCGGCATCTAGCCGGGCTCTTCAATGCTGATCGATCAGGATCAGTGACGCTTGTGACCTTTGCCCAGGTTGCTGCCTACGCCGCCGCCCAACGCACCACCCAAACCTGCACCGATGGTGGAGCCGCTCTTGCCGCCCAGGCTGTGGCCGATCATCGAACCACCGGCTGCACCAACACCGCCACCAATGGCGGCTTCAGTACGGCGGCCTTTAGGCGCCGCAACAGCGCTGCCGGCTGCGCCCGCTACGCCAGCACCAATCGCTGCGCCGGTGCTGCCACCCATGCTCTGGCCGACCACATTACCCAGCGCACCACCAAGACCGCCACCGATCGCGGCGGTGCCATCACTGGCAGCCATCGCACCTTGAGCAACCAGAAGCCCAAGAACCAGAGCAGGCAGTGTTAAACGCATGACGAAAACCTCAAAAATAGGGGAAAAAAGAAAGCCGGGGATTGAATGCTGTAACGCAGTAAACGTCCACAAAAAATCATCCGCACTTCGCAATTAGCGACGGTTGGACAGCTTTTATGGAAAAGGTTTTATGACAGGCGAAAAAAAGCCCGCTGGGGAACGGGCCAGGGTACAGCTTTCTAACGGATGGTTTGAGCCTACGGACGAGCTTGTGAAAAGTTTGTGAAAAATAAAGGGAACGTCATGACCGAGCGACTGAGGTCCGGTTTTGAATCGATACTGCGAAAATGAAAACCCCGCTCGAAGGCGGGGTCTGTCCGGTTAACAGTTATTTCCTGGAAGGCGCCGCCACTTTTGGCAGAAATTTCGCCTTTGGGCCTCTGGGCGTCGTCGATTTCACTTTGCTGATCTGGACCGGGTCTTCCCCAAAGCCCGCCACATACTCTGTCTGGCCACAATTAACGCAATTGTTGATCGGAAATTCAGCCCCGTCGTCTTCGATATACGGATCAGCCATACCTCTTCCCCTCTCAAAAGGGTCGACACCGGCAAAGCCCTTTGCCTGAAAAATATCGACCGCCAAGGCTTTTGAGACTAGCCGGTCAATATCGGACTTGTAATTCAGATTTCCGCACGCCCGACGAGTGGCCCACACTCAACGCGCGATCACACAGAATGAATCACCTCAGCTTGACCGCTGTCCCTGTCACAAAAACCACCACCATCCCACCCTTGCCGGCCGGCATGCTGATCTCAAAATCGAGCCCCACCACCGCGTCTGCCTGAAGTACCCGCGCCCGTTCCTTGATCTCGTCAGTCGCTTGAATCCGCGCCTCCTTCAATGCACGCTCCAATGTCTGAGAACGCCCCCCAAAAATATCCCGCATCCCGGCGAACACGTCGCGGATAACGTTAATGCCCTGCACGGACTCGGCACTGACAATGTCCAGATAAGCGGTAATTTGGCGGCCTTCGATGGCGTGGGTTGTGGTGGTGATCATGGGGATTCCTTCTTCATAAACAGTGGATCAAGGCAACTTGGACAAGTAAGCAGCCAACGCATCAAACGCCGGCAACGTCACCGGATCATTCGCCGAATTACTCGCAACCGGGTGCGAGGCGTAGCGAACAATCACCATCTCGGCTTTCGGATCGACATAGATGCGCTGACCATGAACGCCACGCGCCATGAATGCCCCGCCCTCCTTATCCGTAACCCACCACATCGAGCGGTAACTCCAGCCCTTCAACAAGTCATAACCAGCCTTGGCAAAAACCTGTTTGTCGCCGCCACGGCGGATGTCATCCACGACGGCTTTGGGCACGATCTGCTGACCGTTGAACCGGCCATCATTGCGCAGCATCTCGCCAAACCGGGCGAGGTCACGCAAGCCAGTGTTCAAGCCACCGCCAGCAAACGGCGTCCCGATGGAGTCCACCGTGAAATAGGCATCCTGTTCGGCGCCCAAGCGACTCCAGATACGCTCCGACAATAACTGCGCAACATTACGGCCGGTCGCTCGAGCGATGATCCAGCCAAAAACGTCAGTGTTGACAGTCTTGTAGCCAAACGCGCTGCCGTGTTCACCTTGCAGTTGAACGGTCTGCAAAAACTCGTAGTAATTTCGCGGCCCGGTGTAGTCCTTTGGCTTGGGCAATGGACTGCCAGCTTTTGCGTGAGCCCAGACTTCGGCGTTCGGATCGGCATAGTCTTCGCTGTATTTGAGCGCGGTTGTCATATCGAGCACCTGACGCACCGTAGCGCTGCCGAACGCAGAAGCCGCCAATTCGGGAACGTAATCGACGACAGGCTTGTTCGCATCGATCCGCCCTTCAGCCACCAACATCGAGCCGAGCGTGCCGACCACAGATTTGGTCACCGACATCGCCGCGTGTTGGCCTTCGGGTTTCAGTACGCCGAAGTAGCGCTCATAAACAACCTTGCCCCTGTGCATCACTACAATTCCGTCCGTGTAAGTCGCAGCAAGGGATTGATCCCAAGTCATCGACTGCGTTGCGCCTAGCGGTGTGAAGCTGAGGGCGTCGATATCGTTGAGAAGCGCGGAAACCAGCGGCACCGGGTCGCCCAGGCCTCGTGAAACGTTGATCGTCGGCATGAGCTGCCGGAAGTTCGAGACACTCCAGCGCATCGCCGGAAATTGGAAATAGCTGCCAGCTTCGAAGCGCACGGTGCGATCGGCAGGAGGAGGCGAGCCGACCATCCAGCCGAGTTTTGCGGGATCGCTGGCTTCGGCGTCGGGGAATGGTGTTGCGGTGACGAGTGATGACAGGCTGCACGCCAATACGGCAGCGATGGACATGACATTGCGACGGTAAGCAGCGCGAGGGGGGGACATGGTGTCGATTCCGTTCGAGGGGTCCGGCAGTCTAACAGGTAGGTGGCGAGGCTGAAGATCGGGCTTTTCAAGGAACTGAAGAGGTCGTACCGGATGGGAAAAAATCAGGCGCTAAAGAAGTTTAATCAACACCGCAGTGACGGTTGCTACCGTACCAATCATCCCAATGGCTATCGCCACCGGATACCAAAAGGTTTCACGGGTCATCTTGCCCGCCTCGGCACTCAGCTTGCCCGCTTCAGCATTCAGCTTGCGCTGCTCAGCGAGCAATTTGATGATCTCTACGTGGACCTTTTCGAGTTCGGCCTGTTTCATAGTCATTTCCTGCATAACTCGCGTAGGCGTCGATGACGCGAACCAGATGGTCATCGGGAATGAGTTCGTCCAACGACACTGGAAACAGTGCGCTCTGGGAGCGGTTTTCACCTTGGATAAATCGCATAAAAAAGATGCCCGTATATTGCGATACCTGAGCCATCAATGAGCCGAATGAGTTTTTCCGACTTCGAATACACCGGTAAGCGCAAGCAGTCCGCCGTGAACGGTTCCTGGCCGAGATGGATCAGGTCGTGCCTTGGAGCGACTTGCTAGCGTTGATCGAGCCGTATTACCCAAAGGCCGGCGGTAGCCGCAATCCGTATACGTTGTTGTTTTGGCGTTATTTGCACGGCACTCCGTATGCCGCGATTCAACGCAATTGGGTGGATACCCCTCCTTAAGAGGGGGGCGGTGTGAGCACAGCCTGTTCACGATGCTCTTAACGCACCGTGTAAATCCTTCCACCGTCCAACAGAGAACAACAAGCATGTTTTATGAAAACATCGACACCTCCTCCATCAACGACGAGGACCTACCGTGGGTTCCGTTCGCACCTTACAGCGATGAAGTCTTCATCAAATACATCAAATGCGACCCGGTTCGCGGGGAAACCATCACCCTGCTCAAGGCCCCGGCCGGGTCTGCTCTGCCCAAGCACTATCACTCCGGCACGGTCATCGTTTACACCATCAAGGGTGGCTGGAAATACCTGGAGCACGACTGGATCTCGACACAGGGCGGCGTGGTGTTCGAAACCGCAGGTTCCAGCCATACGCCTATCGCGCTGACTGAATATGGCGATGAACTGATCACCTTGAATATCACCCAGGGCGACCTGCTGTATTACGACGATAACAACAACGTCGTTGCCGTCGAGAACTGGAAATCCAGCGTGGATCGTTACCTGGCGTTCTGCAAAGCCAATGATATCGAGCCCAAAGACATCACCAGCTTTGCGGTCTGATCAGCCCTCGAATCTCTCAGCCGTCCGGTGTTCGACCGGGCGGCTGCGCCGTTGTAATGAATAAAAAACGGAGACACCCATGTCCCAGAAGCTGCAACCCGCCGGACGTTTCACCCTGAAACTCTGCGCACTGTTGGCCAGCTCGGTCGCATCCGCACAAGACTCACTGCCCTTCCCACCGACGCCCTCGGCCAGTGACGCCAAACCGACGCTGCAAGAATCAAAACACCAGAAACGTCAGTATCAATCTCACCTTCCTGTCGAGGCCCCCAATATTCTGGTGATCATGCTTGATGACGCCGGCTTCGCGCAGTCTGACACCGTCGGCGGCGCAGTCCATACGCCGACTCTGAGCCGTGTCGCCGACAGCGGCGTGCGCTATAACGCTTTTCATACCGCTGCCATCAGCTCCGCTACTCGCGCCGCATTGCTTACCGGACGCAACCATCACCGAGTTGGCAACGGCGTCATCGCAGAGTTGGCCACCGACTGGGATGGCTACACAGGCAAGATACCCAAAAGCTCGGCGACCATGGCCGAGGTGCTCAAGCAATATGGCTACAGCACCGCCGCGTTCGGCAAATGGCATAACACACCACCCATGGACACCACGGCGGCCGGTCCTTTCGATACTTGGCCGACGGCCTACGGTTTTGAACATTTCTACGGTTTCCTGGCCGGCGAAACCTCTCAGTACGAACCGCGTCTGTACCGCGGCACAACGCCAATCGAACCGACGCGAGATCCGAAATATCACCTCAGCGAAGATCTTGCCAATCAGGCCGTTAACTGGCTGCAAGACCATCAGACCTACGCGCCAGCAAAACCATTTTTCATGTATTGGACACCGGGTGCCGTGCATGGCCCGCACCAAGTGAATGCGCAATGGGCCGATAAATACAAAGGCAAGTTCGACGGTGGTTGGGACGCTTATCGTGAGCAGACGTTTGCTCGCCAGAAAGCTCTGGGCTTTATCCCGCAGGACGCCGTCCTTACGCCGCGCCCGGCGGAACTCCCAGCCTGGGACAGCTTGTCTTCCGAACAGAAACAGTATCAGGCACGGTTGATGGAGGTGTATGCCGGCTTCCTGGAACATGCCGACACGCAGGCCGGCAAGATCCTCGACGAACTGGAGCGTGAAGGTAAGCTCGACAACACGCTGATCTTTTATGTGTTCAGCGACAACGGCGCTTCCTCCGAGGGGATGGAGGGCACGATAAATGAGTTGCTGGCCCAAAACGGGATTCCAGTCCCCAAAGAGCAGCAGTTGAAAGTCCTCAACGAGATGTATGGCGGCTTGTCCGCACTCGGCGGTCCTAAACTTGAAAGCATGTACAACGCCGCGTGGGCCTGGGCAGGTTCAGGGCCATTCGTAGGCACTAAACTAGTCGCCGGCTACTTCGGCGGTACACGCACGCCGCTGGCCGTTTCCTGGCCGAAACAGATCAAGGCCGACGCCAGAGTTCGCGCACAATTCCACCATGTCAACGACATTGCCCCAACTGTCTACGACGTGCTGTCGATCACGCCACCCAAAGAGGTTAACGGTATCGCTCAGGACCCAATGGACGGAGTCAGCCTGCGCTACACCTTCAACGACGCTCAGGTGAAGTCGAAAAAACCGGCGCAATACTTCGAAGTCTTAGGCAGTCGCGGCATCTACAAGGATGGCTGGATGGCCTCGGTTTTTGGCCCGCGCAAACCCTGGGTGCAAGGCTTTGCGCAGTTCATGGGCTGGAATCCGGCGAATGATCAATGGTCGCTCTACAACCTGCAAAACGACTATTCCCAGGCCAACGATGTAGCCGCGAGTCATCCGGAAAAACTTGCGGAGCTGAAGGCGGAGTTTGACGTGCAGGCCAAGGCTAACCATGTCTTTCCGATTGGTGCCGGTCTCTACCCCTTCCTCGATCCGACTGCACGAATCTCTAGCAGCCAACGCGAATGGCATTTCAGTGATCGCGTCCATCGCTTTCCGGAATTTGCTGCCCCCAACCTGCGCAATCAGAACAGCAAAGTTGTCGTCGACGCCGACATTCCAGCTAACGCCACCGGCGTGTTGTATGCCTTGGGCGGTATCGGTGGTGGGGTCAGCCTGTACATGGATGACGGTTTCCTGATCTACGAGTACAACGCGCTGGCTATCTCTCGAGTCAAACTGCGTTCGGCCGAACGAGTACCCGCAGGCAAAGTCAGTATCGAAGTGCTGACGACCCTGTTGTCAGCCAAGCCCGGAGCGCCGGCCAATCTGAGCCTGCGACTTGACGGCCAGGAAGCCGCCAAAGGGGTGACGCCGTTCACTCCGGCACTGACGTTCACCGCCAGCGAAACCTTCGACGTGGCTCAAGACCTCGGTTCCCCCGTCACCCTGGACTATTTCGAGCGTGCGCCCTTCGCATTCAATGGCAAGGTCAAGGATGTACACGTGACGTATTTGCCTTGACCCTCAATGCCGCCCGGATAACCGGGCGGCAGATTGATGACTCCCGGACCCTACTCCCATGCCTACCCACGAAACCCCGCCCCAGGGCTTGCATCTGATGGCCAAACCCGTCGGGCCGATCTGTAACCTCGATTGCAGTTACTGTTTCTATCTCGAAAAAGAACAGCTTTACCCGCCTCGGGAACGCTTCAGCATGACCGACGAGGTGCTGCGTCTGTATGTGCAGCGCTACATCGAGGCCCAGCCCACGCCTGAAGTCGAATTTACCTGGCAAGGCGGCGAACCGACGTTGCTGGGGTTGGATTTTTTCCAACGCGCGGTCCTGTATCAACACCAGTTCGCGGGGAACAAAGTCATTCGTAACACGTTGCAGACCAATGGCACGTTACTCAATGACGACTGGTGCGCATTCCTCGCCCGTGAACGCTTCATGGTGGGGATCAGCCTTGATGGCCCGCGATTCGTCCACGACCTCTATCGCCCCGACAAGCGCGGAGACTCCAGTTTCGATGACGTGATGCACGGTCTCGAACTGCTCAAGCAGCATGGCGTCGACTTCAATGTGTTGGTTACCGTGGCGCGCGATGTCGCCAGATTTCCCTTGGAAATCTATCGATTCCTCAAGTCTGAGGGCGTTCGTCATATTCAGTTCAACCCCGTGGTGGAACGCGAGCCAAGCGCCTCACAGGTCAGTCTGGGTCTGCATTTTGCTATCCCGCCGGAATTGCGCTTGCACGTGGTGCCGGAGCCCGCGATGGTGACGGAGCAAACGGTTGCACCCGAGGCCTATGGCGATTTTCTCATCACGATTTTTGACGAGTGGGTGCGCCAGGATGTCGGGGAGGTTCATGTCATGAACTTCGAATGGGCACTGGCCTCATGGTGTCAACTGCCGGCCTCGGTGTGCCTGTTCAGCCCGCGCTGCGGCAAAGCGGCGATCGTGGAACACGACGGCAATGTCTACTCCTGCGATCACTACATGTATCCCGAGTATCTACTGGGCAACCTGAAGACCGATGATCCTGCCGTGCTACTCGCCTCTGCTGCGCAACAAGCCTTTGGCGCCGCCAAAGAAGAGACATTGCCGACGTATTGCCAGCAGTGCGATTACCGCTTCGCCTGCCATGGCGAATGCCCGAAAAACCGCTTCATGAATGCGCCCAACGGCGAGCCGGGCCTAAACTACCTGTGCCCGAGCTACAAGAAATACTTTCGTCACCTGACGCCCTATATGAACGCCATGGCCCAACTGGTCAGCCACCAGCAACCCGTGGCGTTGATCATGCAGGCCTTCGCCGGCCCGCTGATCGTGCCCCTGGATAAATAGCCTTTCAGCTCTGAAATCTGAAGTCGCGAAACTGTTCGCGAAGCTTCATCTTTTGCAATTTGCCGGTGGCGGTATGCGGCAGCGCTTCGACGAAGGCCACATCGTCCGGCAGCCACCACTTCGCCACGCGGCTTTGCAGCACCGTCAGCAGATCGTCTTTGCTCGCGGTTCTACCAGGTTTGAGCACCACCACCAACAACGGCCGTTCCTGCCATTTGGGATGAGGGATGCCAATCACCGCCGCTTCGGCGACGGCCGGATGACTGACGGCAGCGTTTTCCAGATCAATCGAGGAAATCCACTCGCCACCCGACTTGATAACGTCCTTGGCGCGGTCGGTGATCTGCATGTAGCCGTCAGTGTCGATCGTTGCGATGTCACCGGTATCGAGCCAGCCCTCGCTATCAAGAATCTGCCCTCCTTCGCCGCCGTAATACTGGCTGGCGATCCACGGCCCCTTGACCAGTAGAAGACCGCTAGCCTTGCCGTCTCGCGGTAGTTCAGCGCCTTGCTCGTCGACAATCTTCATCGACACCCCAAACAACGCCCGCCCTTGTTTGGCCTGCAGGTCGAGCACTGCTTCCAGCGGAGCCTCACGGTGTTTGGGCAACGGATTGCAGATGGTGCCCAGCGGGGACATCTCGGTCATCCCCCAGGCATGCAAAACACGCGCATTGAAACGGGTTTCAAACGTATCGACCTGGCTGCGCGGCGCGGCGGCTCCGCCGATCACCACCCGGTTCAGGCACAGCTCTTTCGCCGGTTGCAAAGCCTGTGTCTCGACATGCTGTTGCAGCATCATCCACACCGTCGGCACACCCAGCGCCAGGGTCACCTGTTCATCCCGCATCAGCGTGTAGAGACTCTCGCCGTCAAGTGCGGCGCCCGGCAACACCAATTTGGCGCCACACATTGCGGCGGCATACGGCATACCCCAGGCATTGACGTGGAACATCGGCACGACCAACAACGCTGAATCCGCCGCCGATAGACCGAAGCCATCCGAGGTACACAGCGCCAGCGAATGCAGGATCGATGAACGGTGCGAATACAACACACCCTTTGGATTGCCAGTGGTGCCCGAGGTGTAGCACATTGACGACGCCGTGCGCTCATCGAACTCAGGCCAGATGAAGTCGTTGCTGTGCTCGGCGATCAGGTCTTCGTAGCACATCAAACCAGGCACATTGATTGCCGGCATTTGTTCCCGGTCACACAGCGCGATGAAAGCTTTGACTGTTTTCAGGCGCGGCGCGATCTGCTCGACCAACTCAGCGAACGACAGGTCGAAAAGCAGGTACTGATCCTCGGCGTGGTTGGCGATGAATTCGATCTGCTCGGCGAACAGCCGTGGGTTGATCGTATGCAGTACCGCGCCCATGCCCGACACACCGAAATACAGTTCCATGTGCCGGTAACCGTTCCAGGCCAGGGTGCCGATTCGGTCGCCGGGTTGCACGCCCAACGCAACCAGCGCATTAGCCACTTGTTTAGCGCGTTCGCCGATGTCGGCGTAAGTGCAGTGATGCACCGATCCATCTGCCGTGCGTGAGGCAATTTCAGTGTGCGGATGCGCCTTCAGCGCATGTTCCAGAACGGAAGAAATCAACAGCGGTTGATCTTGCATCAAGCCCAGCATGGTTTTGTGTTCCTTTTATTCTTGTTTGATGTCGATGTTTGAGAAACGGCAGAGACTCACAGGTAGCCGAGCGGATAAATCATGCAAGCAGCCGTTTCAAGGAGCACGACGGAGCAAGAAATGCGACAGTGCCGGGATCAGCACCAAGGCGCCGACCATGTTCCAGATGAACATGAAGGTGAGCAGAATGCCCATATCGGCCTGGAACTTGATCGGCGACCAAGCCCAGGTGATCACGCCCGCCGCCAGGGTGATGCCGACCAGCGCCACCACTTTGCCGGTGAACGCCACGGAGTTTTTGTAGGCTTCGGTCAACGACAGACCGGCACGCTGCTGAGCCAACTGAACGCTGAGCAGGTACAGCGCGTAATCGACACCGATGCCGACACCCAAGGCAATCACCGGCAAGGTCGCGACCTTCACACCCATGCCCAGCCAGACCATCAACGCCTCGCAGAGAATCGACGTCAGCATCAACGGCACGACCGCCACCACCACCGCCCGCCAGCTGCGGAAAGTGATGAAGCACAGCACGATCACCGCGCCATACACGTAGAACAACATGGTGCGATTGGCGTCACGCACGACGATATTGGTCGCCGCTTCGATCCCGGCGCTACCGGCGGCGAGCATGAACTGCCGATCGTCGTTGCTGTGTTCACGGGCGAACTGATCGGCCACTTTCACCACATGATCGAGGGTTTCGGCCTTGTGGTCGGAGAGATAAGCGATCACCGGCATCATCGAGCAATCACTGTCGAACAGTTCCGGATTGTTCACCGAGGCCTGTTGCGCGCCGTAGTTCAGCACGTTCTGGTTGCGCGCGATGGTCAGCATTTTCGGGTTGCCTTCATAGGAACCCGCCGTGATCTGGCGCACAGCGTTGACCAGCGACACGGTAGTCTGCACGCCCGGTTGCTGTTGCAGCAGCCAGCCGAGACGATCGGCTTCCACCAGGGTTTCGTACTTCAGGCAACCTTCACTGGCGGTTTTGACCATGACCGCAAACTGGTCGCTGGACAGCGAAAAGTTGGCAGTGATGTAGGCATTGTCGCGGTTGTAACGTGAGTCGGCGCGCAGTTCGGGTGCGCCCGGATCGAGATCACCAATCTTCAAATGCGTGCTGACCATGAAGCCACCTACCGCCAGCAACCCGGCCACCACCACCGCCACCGTCGCCCAGCGACGCTCGGTAAAGCGGTCAAGCAGGCTCCACACATTGCCCAGCCCTTTCCCCTTCACCTCCTGCCTTTCCTGACGCAAGCTGCGCGCCGCCGCCTTGGGACTGACACCCCAATAAGACAGCAGTACTGGCAGCAACACCAGGTTGGTAAAGATCAAGACTGCCACACCAATGCTCGCGGTGACGGCCAGGTCCTGGATCACCGGAATGTCGATCAGCATCAGTACCGCAAAACCCACGGCATCGGCCAGCAATGCGGTCAGTCCGGCCAGGAACAGACGGCGGAAGGTGTAACGCGCGGCGATCAACTGATGGGTGCCGCGTCCGACGTCCTGCATGATCCCGTTCATTTTCTGCGCGCCGTGGGACACGCCGATGGCGAACACCAGAAACGGCACCAGAATCGAAAACGGGTCGAGTACATAACCGAACAAGGTGATCAGGCCCAGTTGCCAGACCACCGCAACCAACGAGCACAGAATCACCAGCGCGGTGCTGCGCACGCAACGGGTAAAGCCAAAGATGATGGCAGTGGCAATCAGCGCCGCGGCGCCGAAGTACATCATGATCAGCATCAGGCCATCGATCAGATCGCCCACCAATTTGGCGAAACCGATCACGCGGATCTTGATCGGGCCTTTGCCCTCTTCACCGGCAACGTGTACCGCGCTGCTGCCGGCAAACTCAAACTTGTTGCGTAACTGCTCTTCAAGCATCCGCGAAAAACTGTGATAGTCGATTGCGGCGCCCGTGACCGGATCCTTCTCCAGCAGCGGCACCACAATCATGCTCGATTTGAAATTATTGCCGACGAGACTGCCGATGATGCCGGAACGGGCAATGTTCAAGCGCAGTTGCTCGACCCCACTGGCCGAGCCGTCGTAGGAGTCCGGCATGACCGGGCCACCACGGAAGCCCTCCTCCGTGACCTCGGTCCAGCGCACAGCAGGCGTCCACAATGACTTTATCCAGGCCCGGTCCACGCCCGGGGTCAGGAACAAGGTGTCATTAACCTGCTTGAGCACCTCCAGGTATTTCGGGTCGTAGATGTCGCCGTCGGTGTTTTCCACCACCACCCGAACCGTATTGCCCAGCCCGCGTAACGACTGGCGATTCTCAAGGTAGTTTTTGATGTACGGCTGACTCTGCGGAATCATCTTTTCGAAGCTGGCATTGAGCGTCAGCCCAGTGGCCGCGAAATAGCTCAGCACTACCGTCACGATCAGGCAGGTCAGCACCACCAGCAGGCGATTGTTGAAAATCAGGCGTTCAAGGACATTGCCGGAGCGTGCATCGAAGCCTTTCAGCTCTCGGATCACCGGCATCGTATCGAGGTTGTAGTTACCCATGAAGTGGCTCGTCTCTTTTTATTATGTGGAGTGGGCTCATTCGAAGGGCAACTGGCGCAAGCCCTGTGCGCCTGCGACCACCACCGCCCCTGGTACGATGGCCTGCGCCGCAGCGACGGGCCCCAGGCGGTCTTGTGGCTTTTGCGTGAAACTGGCTCCGTCGTCGGTGCTGACAAGCACATGCCCGGCCTGGCTGATCAGGATGATTCGGCCGTCGGCGGTGATCGTGCTCGCGGTGATGCTTGAGGACAGACCCAGTTCAACCTTGTCCCAGTTCACGCCGTGATCGACGCTGCGATAAACATTGCCCCGCAGGCCATAAACGAGCACCGAGCCCGGTTTGCCGGTGATGCCGAAATAGCTGCCGCTGTAGGGCGTCGGGATGTTGATGAAGCGTTGCGTTGCCGGGTCCAGTTTCAATACCAGGCCTTGCTCGCCGACAATGAACAGGTCATCGCCGATTGCTCGTATCCCGTAGAAATTCAGCGCCCCCGGATTGTCGGTGCGATCCATCAACGGAACCCAGTTCTGGCCGCCGTCTTCGGTGCGGAAAATCAGATTGAACGCGCCGACGATATATCCGGTTTTATCATTGGCGAACCAAACGTCCAGAAAAGGTTTGTCAGCCCCTTCATCGACAATTCGTTGAGCCTCAGCTAATAACGCCTCATTCGGCTGTTGCCCTTCTTGCCTCTGAAAATGTTCGAGCATGATCTGCCCCACCTGACGGCCATCGAGCTGACGCTTCCAGGTTTCACCCCTGTTGTCGCTGTGCAACACAATGCCGTCGTGCCCGACCGCCCACCCCTGCGTCGGGCTCGGGAACTGCACCGCCACCAGATCGGAACTCACCGGCACTTCTGCCTGGTGCCAACGGACGCCGTTATCATCGGAATAAAAAATATGGCCGCGTTGGCCCACCGCGACCAGGCGCTTACCTGCACTGGTCAACCCGGTGAACATCCCGCTAATCGCCTTTTCACTCTGAATCGCAGGGCTCGAGAGCACGTCGACAAAATCCGCGGCGACTACGGCTCTGGTAAATGGCACAGCCAACGCCACAGTTAGCGCAGTGAGCGCAATCCATCTAAATGTATTCATGAGGTTTACTCGGCAAAAAAAGCCGCCGAACAGTGCGGTACACACTGTCGGCGACAAAAAAACACCTGCGTTATGGCTCAGCGAATACCCGTGCCGGCCAATGACTCAGGTGCCCACTGCGCTTTCGAAAGCGGGTCGATGTACTTGACGCCGCCGTACGGGCCGTAGATGCCGGTGATGTTGTAGCTGCCAGAGACCAAGTCATAAATCATGTGGTTATCGGAATTCGGCGCCTGCACGTCATAGCTGTATGCCAGGTGTGCAAAGGATCCGCGGTACAGCTTGCCGCTGGCGTCATATTCATCCGAAGCCAGGGCGATCCAACTGTCTTCGTCGAGGTAGAAGGTGCGCTTGCTGTAGATGTGGCGTTTGCCCGGTTTCAGCGTGGCTTCAACGACCCACACGCGGTGCAACTCCCAGCGCATCAGGTCCGGATTGACGTGATGCGGCGTGGTGATATCCGCAGCGACCTTGTGATAGTTCAACTTGTAAGTGTTGTAAGGAATGATCATTTCCTTCTTGCCGACCAGCTTGAAGTCGAAGCGGTCCATTGCGCCGTTGAACACCCAGGCATCGTCATAGGTCGAGGCACCGGCAGAGCCTGGGTTGGGCGTGTCGTAAGAGATGTCCGGCGCGAGTTTCACGCGGCGTTGACCCGGTAGGTACTGCCAGCCACGACGCTCCATTTTCAGAGGGTTGACAGCATCCTGCACCAGGATGGCTTCGCCTGCGCGACGGGCCGGGGCCTGGTAATAGAGTTTCGTCTTGAAAAACAGATCCGTCTCTTTCGCCGGTTCCGTACGCTTCGGATCGTACAGCGGGTACTCCAGATAGCCATTACCGGTCGTGGCCAGAATTGCCCTCCCGGAACTGTCGACGTTCCAGGAGTCATATTTGATATTGGTGGCATAACCCTGATAACGCAGCAGGTGATTCCACATGGCCTCATAGCCATCTTTCGGGATCGGGAACGGAACGCCCGGCAACGCGTTTTCCAGTGCTACCCCGCCTTCGAGTGTTTTGGTGCCGACGGCGTTTTTCGCGGTGTTATCCAACAGTCGTTGGGGCAACGCAACACTGCGATGGGTCGGAAACACATCGACCCGGAACGTCGGGTAACGCTTGAGTAGTTCTTGCGTGGTCGCGGTCAGTTTGTCGGTGTATTGACTGACGTTTTTGCCATCGACGACGACGCGTGGCTTGTCGGCCTCGTAAGGGTCCGGACGGAACGAACTACCCGGTTGAAAACTGGCCGGCGCCGTGGTGAGTCCGCCGGTGTAGGGCGGAATGGTGTTGTCGGTATTGCCGGCCTTTTCAGCGCCGACGCCTGTCAGGCTGTTGCCGAGTTTGGCAGCTTCATCGGGGGACACGGCTGCGTGTGCCACACCAGCGATGGCAACGGTCAAAGCAGTGAACAAAAACGTGTTGACGAACTTCATGGAGTGACTCCTGCTATCAAGCAAAGACTTCGATCAAATGGTCGTTTTGAAGGTAAAAGTGACCATGCCCCGATCCTTGAGCTGAGGCTGAACACCGCCGAATGCAGTGGTCTGCCCCGGTACGCAGTTGTATTGGCCGTTGGCCCCTGGTGCTGCGCCCTGGCCCTGTGCACCTGAACCACCGGCTGAGCCGCAGGTGTCGAACGGACCAAAGTTGTCCACGTACTTCAGGTCAAACCGGTACTGGTTGTGTACGTCCATGCCAACGCCCACCGAGTAACTTCCGGAGTCCTTGTTACCCCCGAGCTGAACCGACGAGTTGCCCGCAAGGCCGACGCCGTAGCTGGCCGGCAGGTACATATCGATGCCGGGGAACACCTGATACCAGGTCGGGTTGAAGTTGACGCCCAGTACGTAGTTGTCCTTGGTGACCTTGTCGACACCGCGATACCAGTCTTCGCCTTTGAACAGCTGCTTGTTCTCGGTGACGTCCAGCCAGCGGCTGTAGGCGAGTTCAACCAGCAAGGTCGAGCTGTCCCAGACCGGTGTCGCACCGAAAGTGGTCAAGCCGTTGAGCACCGCGTGCACGGTGTTGCCTCGGGACACGCCGTTGTCACCATCAAAGCTGCTGATGAAGCCTGGCAAACCGGCAGCACCGGCTGCCGGACTGACCGTTGCCGGCACGCTGGCCAGCGGCATGTTGTGGCGATAGTTCAGGTCGAGACCAACGCTGACACCTTCGATGCTTTTCGACAGGCTGATGCCGTAGATATCGATGTCGTCGACATAGAACTGGTTGTAGCTGCCGGCATTGCCGGAGATCAGTTGCGCAGGACCGACCGCCGTTGGCTGCAACACCAGGTTCGGCAGAATGTCGGAGGTTTTGCGGTAGTAGAAACCCAGCGTACCCTGCAGCCATTCCGGGCTCCACTTGGCCATCAGGCCGAAGTCACCTTGGTTGTCCGGGGTAAACGTATGCCCATTGGACAGCCGTAAAAACTGGTTGGCACCCAGTGGGCCAGGTGTGCCGAACAGCGGGTTTCGGCCGCCGATCAATGACAGGTTGTGCCCGCCATTTTGAATGCCGTCGTTGAACCCCAGATAAGTGCCCGACTCCGGCAACCGCGCGGCGTCCCAGTCCAGGAAGTACTGCGCGGCGAGGGTCAGTTCCGGGTTGACCGTTAAGCTGGTGGACAACTGATTACGCGGAATGAACAGTTCTTTGGCTTCTGTTCCCGGGACCGCCAGCGACTTGGAGATATCCAGGCCGGACTGGCCATAACTATTGCCATGGGCAAAGGCGAGGATGCTTTCGCCCCAGTAAACGGTGTGCTTGCCGAGCTTGCCGCTGAGCAGTGATTCATCGCCGACGTCAGTGCTGCCAAACACGAAGGCATCAAGGATTTCCGAAGAAGGACCGTTGTAATACCGATCGGCGTAACCGCTTTGATGACGAGAGTCCGGCTTACCGTTGTTGAGCTGATTGGTCGAGGCGTTATCGCTGCCAATATCGTCGTAGGCGTGGTCGTACCAGGTGTTGGCGCTGACACGGAAACCGACTTTTTCTTTGTAAACCACGTCCAGTTCGGACAGCACATCCAGTCGTTGAGAAACGGGACTGCCGGAGGAGAAGTTGCGATCCCCGTCATTGTTGTTCCACGAATTGGCCAACTTGCTGTTGGGGGCTTCCACGCGCTGGGCATAGTTGAACTTCAGCGTGTTGTCGAAGCGAACCGCAAAGTCTTCATTCCCCGTGTTGATCTCCACAGCCCCCACGGGCGCGATGCCCAGGCCGGTGAGAATGGCGGAGGCCAACAACCCTTTGCGAAGGTTTGCATGGCAGATCTTATTATTTTTGTTCATCTAGCTTGCCACCTGCTCTATGGTTTACGAAAAGTCATGGGGTGAATCACGGCGTAATGAGCCTCCTTTCAGGTGCGCTGCAAAAGAGTGACCGACACCGCCCGGCCCAGGGCGGTGCTATGTTGTAAAGCCGTGCGGGCACCAGCAATTTGCCTGCCGTCGGCCATGTCGCGCAGTTGCCAGACCAACTCGACCAGTTGCGCCAACCCGGTGGCACCCGGGGCGTGACCACGTCCCAGCAAGCCACCCGATGGGCACACCGCATTCATCTGTCCTTTCAGGCGGTGTCCTTGCTGCACAAATCGATCAATCTCGTCCTCCCGGCAAAAGCCCAGCGCGGCGCTATTGATCATGAAGTCGCCGACGCTTTGGTCGTGCAGTTCAACCACGTCGATGTCTTCCGCACCGAGGCCCGCCTGCTGATAGGCCAGCTGCGCGACTCGCCGGGTAGTCGCCTGTCCGAGTACATCCAGCACGCAACCCGATTCCTGCTCTGAAGCGCTGTCACTGCCACTGGCACTGGCCAGCACGGTGACGTCCGCCCGAGCGCCGAAGCGCAGGGCGAAGGCCGGGGTACAGATCAAGATGGCCGCCGCACCGCAGGCGGGCGGGCACAGATAAGGCGGGAGCCAGCCGTCGCGATCCGGCACGCGGTTCAACACGGCGTAGGGATTGAGCCCGGCCTGGACCCGTGCCCGCTCAAGCACTTGATCGAAGCTGCTTTGAGCAATGCCCATGCGTGTCAATAACCAGCTGGTTTGGGCAGCGAACAGCAGCGCCGGTTGTTGTCGACGCTCGATAAAGCCGATGGGGTTCTCACCCTGCCTGACCGTTGCCGACTCATCGCGAACGAGAGCTTTCAAACCGAAAAACTCACGATTGGAAATGCGTGCCGGCATGCACTCGACGCCAACCAACAGGACACATTCAGCCTGGCCGCACAGCAGGCTATTGCGGGCCAACTGGAAAGCACTACTGGCCGACCCACAGCCATCGCCGAAGCTGAAAATCGGCACGCCCGAGTAGCCAATCTGCGACAACATCTGCTCGGCGATACCGGCTTCACCGTGTACGCAGGAAGTAAACACCTGGTCGACCAGGTCATAGTCGATCCGCGCATCGGCCAGCGCCGCACGTATGGCTTGCCCCGCCAACGCCGCATGACTGTCAGAGCCACCTAGCGGTAGAAACGGCACCATTCCTGCACCGGCGATCAGCACTTTTTCAGACATAAACCGACTCCCACTCGCCGATACGTTGGCGCTTTTGTGGGGTCAGACTATTGCGAAGTCGAAAAGCGAACCCCCCATTGACTGGGGGGGCGGCTGGAAATCGATTTTTTTTGGGGGCGGGGGGGGGGGATTGAAGGATGATCCGAACGGATCACCTCGGATGGTGGGCTCGCATTAGCCCGCTGTCTCGAGAATTCCCAGCATGTATGCACGCGCGACAACATGCTGTCTTGTGCCGGCCTGGAATTTTCCAAACAGGTTTTTCAGGTGCCACTTCACGGTTTCCTCGCCGACATTCAGCGCCAGGGCGATTTGCTTGTTGGACAGGTTGCGAGCCAACAACTGCAACACCTCGCGCTCCTTGGGCGTCAAAAGACGACTTGGGGAAACGCTCAATGGGGTGGATTCCGGTCGCGGAACAGGTGCGGGCGTAGAGGTCGCCGCGAGCAAATTGACCGTATCACGCTGGAGCGTCTGCTCCCATTTGATCAGGTCCGGATGGGTGTCCTGCACCACGCGTAACATACCGTTTTCTTGCGCGAGACTGACAGCCTCCAGCAAATAGTCAGTGCCGCCCTGTCCGGTCGCCCGAAGTGCCAGTGCCCTGAGCAGCTTGATCTGCACGATGTCTCGCCCACGACGCAGGTATTCGGCTGTTTCGCTAACCTTGTCCAGCACCGCCAGCATAGCCTCCCAATCACGTTGGGCCAGTAAGGCATAAGCGTTGGCTACCCCGGCCAGCAAGTCCAGCTCCGGACCAAGCAACCCTGCTCGCTCACGGGCAATAACCGGCGTGAAACTGTCCAGCCGTCGCCATAATGCCTGACAGGTATCGCTGCGTCCCTGCAAGGCATGCAGGCGTATTTGCTCTCCCAGGGAGGCAATGCAAAATCGTGGAATATTTCGCTCTTCTCCAAGGGCGAATAACGCCTCAAGCAGATCCTGCCCGCGATGCCCCTGCCCCTGCCCCTGGATTGAAGCCAGTCGAGCAGCGGCGAGAAAACCCTGCACAATGGCATCGGGGGACGCCAATCGTTCAACGATATCCAGCCTGTTCGCCAGCACCGTAGCGGATTCCTGAATTTCCCCCTGTTCCAGCAACACCGTCGCCAGAGCGCTCGCTAAAATGACCGCCACCGGACTGCGCCGACCTATGTCCCGTTCGGCATGCAACAGGCTGTCGTGCAACGCCGTGCGCGCCGACACCATTCGACCCTCGTATAAATAAGCAAGACCGACCACCCACTCGCCATACCCGCGTATGGCATCAAGGCCAGGACTACCCGCGTAACGCGGTGCTCGCTGAAGGATTCGTCGGGCTTTCTCCGGTTGTCCCTGCAACAGCGTCAGCCGGGCGATCTGGCTCGCGACAATGGCTTGCACCTTGATTGAGAATGAAGGCAATCGATCGACCCAAGGCATGATGAGTTCATGCGATTCATCCGGATGGTCCGCAAAGTAGGCGGCGGCGGCGGCGATGGCGGCAGCTTCACAACGTGTCGCCTCGTCGGCGGACGGATGCTGTTCAATAGCAGCAATCAATTGCGCCGCTTCTGCCTGACGCTCTCCCAATGCTAATGTCCAGGCCGCCGCCAGGCAGATGCGCGGATGCGACAACACGTCAGCGGGACCAAGCTCCTCGACCCACTCCAGCACCCGGCTGAACTGCCCTTGCAACATGACTTCGTACAGGCATTTGCCGATCAACGTATAGGCCGGCTGGGGCATGCCGGCCAACAGATATTGCCGGGCGGCCTGCTCCAGGAAACCGTGGTGCTCCAGCCACACAGCACCGCGCCGGTGATAACCCTGACGCTCCTCCAACGGCAAGTCGGCAAAACGGCCGAGCAGAAATTCCCGCGCCAATGGATGGATGCGCACCCAGTCACTGTCGATACTTTCAACAAAAATCGGTGTCGAGGCACACAATTCCTTCAGCAACTCACCCGAGCGAGAGTTGCCCGTCAGCGCCTCGCATAACAAGGGCTGGACCATTTCCAACAATGCAATGCCGGTCAGAAAGCGAACCTGCTCCTCCCGAAGATGCGCGACCAGACTGTCGACGAAATAACGCTGGATATCACCCAGACAAGTCGACAATTCTTCGACTGCCGCACTCCGATTCGGGCTCTTCTCCAACGCCGAAATCGCTAATTGCAGGCCAAGCGGCCAGCCTTCGGTTATCTCGTGCAGCCGCACGCAGAGGTCGGCATCAACCCTTGCGCCGAAACGGTCATTGAGGATGGCGATCGCCTCTTCCACATTCAGTCGTAAAGCCGCTGTCATGATCGACGTGAAAAGCCCTCTTGCCGCGAGGTCCGTCACTTGCAGATTCAACCGTGTGCGAGAGGCCATGATGATGCGCAAATTGGCCGGCGCGTTGTGCAACAGGTACGTCAGGGAGTAACGGATCGTCAGCTCGGGCAGGGTATCCACTTCATCCAGAATCAATACGGTTTCGCTACCCAGATCAGCCACTTCCGCCAACCACTGCGTCAGCCCTTCCTGTTCGTCACGCCCCAGTCCCGCAATAGGCTCGAATGCGCGGGCAAACGACGGCCGACCGCTGCCAATTGCCATGGCAGCTCCCAGCCCCTGGACAAAACGAGCACCATCATCCTGTGCATCCAGCGTCATCCAGGCCACCACTGCGCCGTGAGACAAACATTCACGGCGCCATTGGGTCAGCAGAAAGGTTTTGCCGAAGCCTGCCGGCGCTTGAACGGCGATCACCACTTTGTCTGTCAGTTCCTGGGTATGGATACCCAGGCGGTTTCGCATCCGTGCTGATTTCTGACTACGCGGCGGTGTCGTTTTGAGGATCAGTTGGGGCTCTATGCAATCCATTTTTTTCAGACCCTGGTGGTTGAGAGACGCTTACCCAAAGAGCGTCTGAAGGTCGCTGGTCGTGGCCTTTGATGGCAACTTTGAAGCTAGTGATTTTCTGACTTGAGTTCTGCAAGTTCTCGCCAAACGCCGCTGGATGCAGTCCCTGACGGCCGAACACTACCATGGAATGGTCCGAGGACTTGAAGCCCGGTGCAATGCAAGCCGCGTGCGTACTTTCGGTGGAGTGACCTGCTCGCCACGCCAAAGCATCCGTTCAGGATCGCCTCTACCTTCCAGCCAGGGCTCTGTATTCAGCCGGTGTACTTGCGTGCGCAACTTTGAACGCTGCAGTCAGGTGGCTCTGGGAGCTGAAGCCACACTCAAGTGCCACATGCAAAATAGGTAGATCGGTCTGCATGAGCAGATCACGCGCATGTTCCAGTCGAACATTCATCACATAGCGATGGGGCGGCATACCCATGGCGCGCTGAAACAGCCTTCGGAAATGAGCCGGGCTGACACCCGCCTGGCCAGCCAGCGTGCTGATCGAAAGTTCCCGCCCCAGATGCTCGCGAATGAAGGCCAGTACTGTGTGTAGACGCGCTAGATGAATATGCGGCGGATAAATACCTCTGCTCGCGTTAACTCGTAGCGCACGATACACCTGCTCAAGCATGACCATGGCCAATCTTGCCATGAACCCCTGATCAGCTCCCTTCCCAAGACTTAGCTCATCCATCAGTTGCCGGGCCGCTGCGCTCACCAAACCATCACTGAAGGGCAATGGTGCCTGCGCGCCAACGCATATCTCACGCAATTGTTGAAACACGCCATCAGTGCGCTCGGGCAGATAAAAAATCGCGAAATCGATGCTGCCGGAATAGTGCCAATGAGTAGCACAGCTCGCAGGCACCAGCATTGATAAACGAGGCATTGATGTAGAGCGCAACTCGCCCCCTGTCCCCTCCTCCACCCGTGAGCCACCGAATTGAGTCAGCAGAACCATGGTGTCAATCGGCGGTGCGGAGCGATCAGTTGCATGTAGAAAATAGCGCTCTGCATACAAGGGCATTTCACTGCACACCATGCCGCCAAGCATGGGTAGTCCCAGTGTTTCATGTACTTGCAGCTGCGGATTCATGGGCATCTCAGAATGAGCATATTTTGATAAATATGACCGCTTTTCAGGTGAGTTGTCGATGTCGGGAAGAACAATAATCGGCCAAATATTCCGCCACTCGCCTTAATGCGAGGCAGGCCGATCCAGCTCTCGGCGATACCGGACTGGCTATTTCGCTGATGGTCTCCAACGCGCCCCTGCAACTGGTTGGCCGCCAGGTAGCTTCAGTATCAACCGCTCGCCCACATCACTCATCACATCTAGGAGAACAGCATGAGCAAGAAGACCGTCACTGTATTCGGCGCCACCGGGACTGCCGGCGTCGCCTGCGTCAATGAGTTCATTCGCCAGGGCCTGGTCAATATCAATGTGCTAGCGCGCTGCTCCGGTCAGGTGGAACGTTCATCGTCGGGCATCAGCAAAAGCGAGGCGCAGAAACAGCAGCAGTACGCCGAATGGGCGCGCCAGGGCGTGACCATCAAGGAAGTCGACGTCACCATTGCCGAAGCGCTGGTCCCGGCGCTGCGCGGCACCGACTACCTGGTGTCCTGCGTACCCCTCTACGCCACCGAATCGCAGATGCCGCTGATCTTTGCCGCCAAGGAAGCCGGGGTCGAACGCTTTGTGCCATCCGAGTACGGCGCGATCTACGAGTTCGAGCAGTTCTGGCAGACCGATACCACGCACCGCTTGATGGCCCGGCAGAAGGCGTTCATCCGACGCATGATCGAATTGGCCGGCATGGACTACACCATCATTCCGGCCGGTGCCTGGATCGAGTACTACATGCTCGAGCCGGTGATGGTGATGGGCGATCCCGACGCCAAGCTGGCCTGGTCGACTGGCGCGGATGTCGGCCGCATCATTCCGCATGTGCTGGCCCACCCGGCCTCGCGCAATGCGATCTGCCCAGTCGCGACCACGGCTTGGTGTTCGTGGAACGAGCTGCTGGCCGCGCGCGAACAGGCCGTGGGTCGCCCGATCGAGCGTAACGTGTTGACGCCCGATCAGTGGCGCTCGGCCTACGCGGCTTCCAGTCCCGGTGCCATCCAGACCCTACTGGCGATCGGTGTCGCCATGATCGATACCCCAGCGGGCATGTCGCTGTGCGGCCACTGGAACAAGACCTTCCTCCCCGAGTTCAAGGGGACGCCGCTGCAAGAGCTGTTCGTCGACACCGTAGAGCCTTTCGTCGAGGCCACGCGCGCCACGCTGATCGCCGCCGGCGAACTGCCGGCGAATGCCTGACGGGTCTCAACGCCTAGAGTGCAGGCCATAAGAAAAACCGAGTGATATGACGAGACCCATCATGAAACTAAGTAACCGGATCAACCTGCCTGACATTTCAATAACCGGCTTTGAAACGCCCCTGAACGAGGTCGAGCGCGGCATCCAGGACAGCGTGCATCGCTTTGCCAAGGATTTCATGCGTCCCCTTGGTCAGGAACTCGACAAAATGACCGCAGAGCAGGTGGTCGCCCCCGGCTCGCCGTACTACAGCGTGTTCAGCGAAGCCGCCAAGCTGGGCCTGGATTCCGATCTACTGGCCGAACTGCCGCCGGAAACGGCTGTACGCGTCGAGTCTATGATCGGCGAGGAAATGGGCTGGGGTGATGCCGGTCTGGCGGTTTCCCTGGGCGTCAGCACCTTCCCGAACGAGATGGCCAAAGCCGTAGGGAACCAGGAGCTGATCGATCTGAGTGCCGGGAAAATCGGCTGCTGGATGATTACCCATCCGGACAAGGGCACTGACGCCGGCGCCTTCGACATGCAGCGCGACTGGGTGCCGGGGCAGTTAGGCAACAAGGGCAATCTCTTCGCCAAGGTCGGCGAGCACGAGATCGTCATTAACGGCCAGTGCTCGGCCTGGGTGTCCAACGGCGCGGTGGCCCAGGTGGCCCTGGCCTACATGACCGCCGACTATGGCAACGGCTTCTACGATGCCAATGGCTTGCCCTATGGCATCTCCGTAATCGTGCCCCTGGACTTGCCCGGTGTCAGCAGGGGCAAGCCGCTGGAGAAGATCGGTCAGCGCGCCCTGCCGCAGGGCGAGGTGTATTTCGACAACGTGCGGATTCCCAAGCGCTTCGCCGTGGCCCTGCAGGACGAGTACTACGGCAACGTCGTGTCGACCTGGTCGTTCGCTGGCACACACATGGCGCAATGGTTCACTGGCGTGGCGCGTTCCGCCTTCGAACTGGCCCTGGCCTACTGCCATGAGCGCAAGCAGGGTGGCCAACTGCTGATCAACCACCAGCTTACCCGCTACCGCATCGGCGACATGATGCGTCGTGTCGAGCTTTGCCGGGCTGTCGCCCGCCGCTCTTTGGCCTATGCGCGACTGACCCCGCAGGGGCACCCCTGTGCCACGGCTTCCAGCAAGGTCACCGTGACCGAAGAGGCTATGCGCGTGGTCAGCGATGCCATGCAGCTGTTCGGCGGCAACGGCCTAACCCGCGAGTACCCCATGGAGAAGTTGTTCCGCGATGCCCGCGCTGCGCTGATCGAGGATGGCGAGAACATGATGCTCACCACCCGCCTTGGGTTCCTTGTCCAGGAGCTCTACGAAGACGGCTGGCCCCAATACTGATCCAAAACCCGACTAACAATAAACTTTGGAGACAATAGAAATGGCTAAATATCCCGTAGTTGTATATGGCGCCAGTGGCTACACCGGCATGCTGACGATGGATTGGTTGATCGACCAGAACATCCCCTTCACCGCTGTGGCACGCAATGCCAAGCGTGCGCAGGAAATGATGGCGCAGCGGGTGGTACGGCTGGAGTCCGCGACCTACGAAATCATCGAGGCCGAGCACAACGTCGAGTCGCTGAGCGCCGCCTTCAAGGGGGCAAAGGTTGTCTGCAACACCGTTGGCCCTTTCGTCAACTTCGGTCTAACCACCGTTGAGGCCGCGCTCAAGGCCGGCTGCCACCACATAGATACCACCGGCGAGCAAAGCTATGTCCGTCAGGTTCGCGAGCAATTTGGCGAACTCTATCGTCAGGCTGGCTTACTGGTTTCGCCATCGCTGTCCTACATGTTCAGCTTCTCCGAGATCGCCGCCGAACTGGCGCTGGAAACCCCCGGCATCGACGTGCTGGAAACCGCCGCCCTGTGCCGCGGCCCGCGTGATGTCGCAGGAGTCAGCCTAGGCTCGGCAGCCTCGATTTTCGAATTGTTCCACAGGGAGCAGTTCTACCTGTGGGAAAACAAGCTGGTTCAGCATCCAGCCACCGCTTCGTTCAACATTGTCGACCCCAACTTCATGCAGCCGGTTTTCTCCCTGCCTTGGGGGGGAACCTCGCTGCCGATTTACTTTGAGCATGATCCGCGCGTGCGCGCCTGCACGTCCGCAGTCGGTTTCTACGACAACAATGTGATGCCGATGGTGCATGGTCTGAGCCAGAAGTGGGAAGCGGAATACAAGCACCTGTCCAAGGAGCAGCAGGACGCGGTGGTGAGGAGCCTGGTAGAGGCCACCACGCCGAGCATGCCGCCCCGCGAACGCACCACCTTGCAGCGTAGCGTCGACATCGCTATCGGCCGCGGCCACCTGGCCGCGGTGCGCGCTACCGTGCATGGTGTCACCCCCTATATCTCCACCGGTGCCCTACAGGCCGCGGCGGCAGTCAAGCTGCTCGATGGCGACACCAACAAGGTCGGCTTCGCTTCCGGCTCCAAGGCTTTTGGACACCGCTATCTGCTCGGTTTCCTGGAAGAGCGCGGCCTGGCCCGTGCCACCGTTACCAAACTCTGATTACCGGCACAGGAACCACTTATGGCCATCATTGACTTTTACGATCGCGGCTGGGGCATCAACCCTGCTGGGGTCGCCTACATCCAGGGTGAGCGCTCCTACACCTTCAACGAAATCGGCGAGCTCTCGTGTCGCATCGCCAACAAGCTGCTCGCACTGGGCTTGCCGAAGGAAACCAAGGGTGCCGTTTGGTCAGGTAACGACGTCACCGCCTGGGCCTGCACACTGGGTCTATGGCGCGCCAACATGACCTGGATTCCAGTCAACGCGCGCAACTCGAGCGAAGAGAATCACTACATCCTCGACGCATTCGACTGCGAGGTGATGTTCTACCAAAACGATTTCGCGGGAATCATCACCGAGCTGCGGCCCAAGCTGCCGAAGATCAAGCACTGGATCTGTATTGATGCCGATGCTGTCGATGCACCTTCGTTGGAACTATGGAGTGCCGGCCAGCCGGCGAGCCGTCCCGAAGTCGCCTATGACATGGACGACGTGGTGGCGGTATCACCCACGGGTGGCACTACGGGCACACCAAAGGGAGTGATGAACACCCACCGCAGCGTGCAGACGTTCATTGCCCACTTCATGCTGACCTGTGCTTATCGCAATGGTGAAAAGCCGGTGAATATGGCCGCCGCACCGATGACCCACACTGCCGGCCTGTTGGCCGTACCCTGCACGGCGCAAGGTGGCACTGTAGTGGTTATTACCAAACCCGATCCGGCATTGATGTTGAACGCCATTGCGCAGCACAAGGTCAGCGAGCTCTTTCTGCCGCCAACGGTGATCTACAGGCTGTTGGAAATTCCCGGTATCGAGAAGCTGGACTTCTCCTCGGTGAGGTACCTGATGTACGGCGCGGCTCCGATGTCGGTAGACAAGCTGAAGAAAGCTATCGAGATTTTCGGTCCAGTCATGACCGGCGGCTATGGTCAGACCGAAGCACCGGCCAGTATCGCCAACTTTCGCCCCGACGAGCATCTGGTGGGTGGTCAATTCGCCGACGACGAACGCCTGTCCTCGGTCGGCCGCCCTAACCCGCTGATCCGCGTCGAAGTGATGAGCGACACCAACCAGATTCTGCCCCGCGGTGAAACCGGTGAAATATGCGTGCGCGGTGACCTGATCATGAAGGGTTACTACAAGCAGCCGGAGAAGACCGCCGAGACCATCGTCGACGGTTGGCTGCATACCGGCGACATCGGCCATATCGATGTCGAAGGCTATCTGCACCTCACCGATCGCAAAAAGGACATGATTATTTCCGGCGGTTTCAACGTCTATCCCAGCCAAGTCGAGCAAGTGCTGTGGGGACATCCGGCCGTTCAGGACTGCGCCGTGATTGGCGTGCCCGATGAGAAATGGGGCGAGGCCGTCAAGGCCGTGGTCGAGCTCAACCCAGGCCAGGAAACCACAGAGCAGGAGCTTATCGAGCTGTGCAAAGTCAAGCTGGGTAGCGTGATGGCACCGAAGTCTGTCGACTTCACTAGCAGCCTGCCACGTAGTCCGGTGGGCAAGGTGCTGAAAAAAGAACTGCGCCAGCCGTATTGGGAAAACTCAGCTCGGAATATCTGACACAACCGGAGATCTCAGGCGCGTCGGGCTACCCGATTGGGAAAAAATCGAGGTCGATCTTCAACCTCAGCCTGCACGTGGCCGAGATACGCCTGCCTGAACCCGGCAACGACCAGCAACTTCAGGAAGCCGCTGCCGAGGCGCACCCAACGTCAACCACGCCGTGGGTGCGAACTGGACACCGACCAACTGAATATAAGGAATTTTCAATGAGCAATATCTATATCGCAGGCATCGCCATGACCGTCTTCGGTCGCCACAACGAACGCAGCCTCGATGACTTGGCACGCGAGGCTTTCCATGGCGCGTTGAAGGACGCCGACTGCAGTGCCGCCGATCTCGATATCGCATTTTATGCAGGCATGACCAATGGCCCATTGCAAGGCCAGCTTTCGATCCCCGGTCAAGTCGTGTTCAGCAAGATCGGTATTGAAAGCATTCCTATCTATAACGTCGAGAATGCCTGCGCTTCGGGTAGCTCAGCCTTCAATTTGGCCGTGCAAAGTCTCAAGGCCGGTACAGCCAGTATCGCGCTGGCGTTGGGTGCGGAAAAGATGAATATCCCGGATAAACTGAAGGCCCTCTCGCTGTTCGAGGCTGGATGGGATGTTTCTCGCGCCGAAGAGAATTACCAGATGTTGGTGAAAATGGGCGAAGGCGTGGTATCACCCGCCGGGTCGGAATCGGACAAGCCTTACAGCAAGTTTATGGCCATCTATGCCGCATTATGCCGTCAGCATATGAAAACCTACGGCACCACGCAGCGGCAGATCGCAGCGGTGTCGGCGAAAAACCACACCCACTCGGTACATAACCCTTACGCTCAATTTCGCAAAGCCTTCAGTATCGACGAAATCCTTGCCGCCCCTCCGATCACCTACCCGCTCACCCTGCCAATGTGCGCGCCGCTGTCGGACGGTGCAGCAGCAGCCATCCTGTGCACCGAGGAAGGACTCACACGCATCGGTGCCGACAGGAGCCGCTGCATCAAGGTCGCGGCCAGCGTCATCCGTAGCTTCAGCCATCGCCGGCTCGATCAGCCGGAACTGAACGTCGGTCACCTGGCAGCTAACCTGGCCTATGAACAGGCGGGCCTGGGGCCGCAAGACATGCATGTCGCCGAAGTCCATGACGCCTCGGCGATGGGCGAAATAATTCAGGTCGAAAACCTGGGTCTGGTCCCGTTTGGTCAGGGCGGACCTGCGGCTGAACGTGGCGAATTCACCCTGGGCGGACGCATCCCGGTCAATACCTCAGGTGGCCTGGAATCGAAAGGCCATCCACTCGGTGCTACCGGGATCGGCCAACTCTACGAACTTGTGACGCAACTGCGCGGGGAGGCTGGCGCACGCCAGGTACATGGCGCACGCCATGCAATCCAAGAGAACGGCGGCGGTTTGCAGGGTATTGAGGAGGCAGCAGTCGCGATCCACATTCTCAGCAAATAATTCTTGTCAGAAAAAATTTGTAGTGGCGAAACCAATAAAAACAAGAAGGATAAAAAACATGTTCCAAAACAAAGTAGTCGTCATCACTGGCGCAGGATCAGGCATTGGGCGGGAGTTGGCTATCCAACTAGTGGAAGCTGGCGCACATGTCGCACTGTCGGACATCAACCAAGTTGGCCTCGACAAAACCATGACGCTATTGCCTGACGCCAGCAAAGCGAAAGGTTACATCCTGGACGTATCGTCCTGGGACGCCTTCCAGGCTCATGCTGACGAGGTGAAGCGAGATTTTGGCACGGCGCACTTCGTCATCAATAACGCAGGTGCCGCAATCATCGGGACAGTTGCCAACACCTCCATCGATGAGTACGAGTGGCAACTCGGTATCAACATGTGGGGCGTGTTGTACGGTACCAAAGCGTTCCTGCCGATGATGCAGGCCCAGCGAGAAGGCTGCATCGTCAACATTTCCAGCGTATTTGGCCTGGTGGGTTTCCCGATGCAAAGCGCTTACAACATGTCGAAGTTCGCCGTACGTGGTCTGACCGAAGCCCTATGGTCGGAACTTGAGGGTAGCGGTGTACGCGCCGTGTGTGTGCACCCTGGCGGAATCAAAACCAATATTGAAAAGGCCGGACGACGTTGTAAAGCCGCTGGTAAAACAGAAGAAAGGTTCACGGCAATGGCAGAAAAAATGCTACTGACGCCAGCGTCAGATTGTGCCGGTGACATCATCAAGGGGCTCCGCAACGGAACCAAACGCATTATCACAGGGAACAAGTCGAGCACCTTGTTCTGGGTAAGCAGGCTGTTCCCCAATAGCTATCCGGCATTACTCAAGCTGCTTGGCTGAGACCCAAAAGTTACAAGATGTCTCTGCATGGTGCGAGGCGTCACCACCTCTCAGGAACAATCCCATGACCGACAGTTATACCCGCAAGCTTTTTATTTCTGCCGCTTGTTTCAACGTACTCGCGGGTCTTCCATTACTAGTAGCTATGCGACCCGTAGCTGCGCTGTTGGGGCTGCAAATTACCCCCACCTCAACCCTCTTCATTCAACTCACCACGTGCCTGGTTATCATATTCGGCTGGGCCTATTGGATGATCGCTCGCGATCCGCTGCAGTATCGTCCCTATATCCTGCTCGGGGTGATCCTGAAAGTACTGTTTGTGGTCGTGGTTTATGGCCACTGGCTGGCTGGCAGCATACCTTGGCCATTGCCGGTGGTGGCATCAGGTGACATCGTCTACTCACTACTCTTCTGGCGTTATTACCAGCGTGCTGAGCATTAAGTGCAATCCATACGCTGTGAAATGAACCAGCAAGCTCACCGACAAAGCACCTGGTAGACTGAGCGGTTAATTCATTTGTCTACCGGTAACGATGTACTGTGCGTCCAATGTCATGGATTGACTATGCGCATGGCCCGACCGACTTCCCCCTTCGCTTTAACGCCTTCTGATCTCATCGCCCTGCAAGGTTGGTTGCGTATGAGTACGCTGGAACAGAGCCTCGCCCAGCGAGCGTGCATCCTGCTTCTACTGGCTGATGGATTGACGCCCAAGGCCGTCAGCGAGCAGTTGCAGGTCACGCCGCCGACGGTATTCAAATGGCGAAAACGTTATCTGGAGGCGGGGATCGAAGGGTTGAGCGATCTGCCGCGTAGCGGCCAGCCACTCAAATTGGGGCCCGATAAAATCACCGAAATCCTGACACTGACCACCCGGCGTGTCCCGCAGGAAGCCACTCACTGGAGCGTTCGTTTGATGGCCAAGTATGCGCGGGTCACCACATGGCTGGTTCGCCAGGTCTGGGCCGCTTCCGACCTCAAACCCCATCGTCTGAAGACCTTCAAAATCAGCCACGATCCTCATTCCGCCGACAAGGTCGTCGACGTGGTCGGGCTCTATCTGAACCCACCGGATAACGCCCTGGTGTTGTCGGTTGACGAGAAAACCCGGATCCATGCGTTGGATCGCACCCAACCGATGCTGCCGCTACGCCCAAGTCAAGTTGAGTGTCGGACGCAGTGGCTGGAAAAGCATCCGCGTTTCAAATTGCACTTCACACCGACCATCGCGTCTTGGCTGAACGCCGTGGAAGGCTGGTTTGCACAACTGGAAAGACGAGCGCTGTACCGCGGCGCCTTTACCAGCGTTGCCGACCTGAAGGCGGCTATCCGTCAATTTATCGAGGCTCACAATGAACACTCGGCTAAGCCGTTCAAGTGGAATAAAACGGCTGAATCCATCATTAGTTCGGTGCATAAAGCGAAGCCGAGCGTGATAAAAAACAAATTAATGGATTAACCGCTTACCGGCCCTCCTTGTGGTCCGTTGCTCAGAATGCACCGCGCAAAACGTCAGACTCTCATGGTTCCGATATACGTCCCCCCTGAAAATCAATATCGCGCGAATTCTGATGTTTTTGGGTGCCAGTACCTTCATTTATTGGGTGATAGTGCTGGTCCAATTTCTGGTCCTTCGAACACCGAACTGATCAGCAGGAAAAGCTCGACTGGTTCGACTAAGCGCAAGGAGGTGGCAGCAGACGCCTTCTGAGAGCTTTACGGACGCACGACTCTCGATAGAAAAGCCGCTTCAGTCCCATATCGGTCCCATATGGCCATTTTTCAGACGCCAAAAACCACAAACCCCCGACTTTCTCTAGGAAAATCAGGGGTTTGTGTTTGCAGAATGTGGCGGTGAAGGAGAGATTCGAACTCTCGATACAATTTCTTGTATACACACTTTCCAGGCGTGCTCCTTAAGCCACTCGGACACTTCACCGTATCTCGTCAAACAAGTTCTGTCTGTCGAGGCGCGCTAATGTAGTCGAAACCTTTTCCGATGGCAAACTTTTTTTGCAGAATTTTCATGCGCTTAGCGTTTTAGTCATTCCGGTGGGTTGCTGCCCATGGCAAACCTGCCAATCTCCGGCTTCGCGCCCTCTTCTATATAGAGGGGAATGCGCGGCGGGTGTGGCGGGCCACGCTTGTCCGGCGGGGAAAGGGTGACTGGCGGGTCAGTCACAGCGCTTTACCTGACGTGCCGCGGTGGGTAACGTCTGCCTCAACTTTCATACAAGGAATAGCGTCATGAGTGAGTTGATTTCCTACCATCTCGAAGACGGTATCGCGACCCTGACCTTGAGCAATGGCAAGGTCAATGCCATCTCGCCCGACGTGATTGCTGCGTTTAACGCTGCGCTGGATCAGGCGGTGACTGATCGTGCGGTGGTGATCATTACCGGTACGCCGGGGATTCTGTCGGGTGGTTATGACTTGAAGGTGATGACGTCCGGCCCTAAAGAAGCGGTGGCGTTGGTCACTGCCGGTTCGACCCTGGCCCGTCGCCTGCTGTCGCACCCGTTCCCAGTGATCGTGGCGTGCCCTGGGCATGCCGTGGCCAAGGGTGCGTTCCTGCTGTTGTCGGCGGATTACCGCATTGGTGTCGATGGGCCGTTCAGCATTGGTCTGAACGAAGTGCAGATCGGCATGACCATGCACCACGCCGGTATCGAGATCGCACGTGATCGTCTGCGCAAGTCGGCGTTCCACCGATCCGTGATCAATGGTGAGATGTTTAACCCGCAGAGCGCCGTGGATGCCGGTTTCCTCGACGTGGTGGTGTCGGCCGAAGAGTTGCAAGGTGCAGCGCTGGCGGCGGCTCGTCAGTTGAAGAAGATCAACATGACCGCGCACAAGAACACCAAGCTGAAAGTACGCAAGGCGTTGCTGGAGACGCTGGACAACGCGATCATCCTGGACCAGGAGCATATGGGTTAAGCCTAAACTTGCTGCACCGAAAAGCCCGACCGTCGTGTCGGGCTTTTTCTTGCGCGCTGCGTTGAAAAGTCTGCAACCGCTCTAGGCCGCATCTGACCAACAAGTCAGAAACATGCTCACAAACATCGCCTTCCCCCCCCCCTTTAGCGGCAATTGCCGAAAACAGTGCACATCCGTACACTGCGCCACCTTTTGTCCCGGTGGGGCCTGCAAATGCTGTTTGTGTTTCGTATGTTCTTGATGGGCCTGCACTTTGTTCTGGCCGGTGTGCTTGGGGTGATTCTGGGCCTGTGTCGCCCGTTCAACCCGGACAACAGCCGTTTGTGCGCACGCCTGTACGCGTGGCCGGCGATGTGTATTTTGCGTTTACGGGTGAAGACCGATGTCGCGCCATTGATGAACAAGCCTGACAGCTGCGTCATCGTCGCTAATCACCAGTCCAACTACGACTTGTTTGTGTTCGGCAACGTGGTGCCCCGCCGCACCGTGTGCATTGGCAAGAAAAGCCTTAAGTGGGTGCCGCTGTTCGGGCAACTGTTCTGGCTGGCCGGTAACGTGTTGATCGACCGCGGCAATGCGCAAAAGGCGCGCCAGTCGATGCTGACCACCACGCGCACCTTGCAGCATGAAGACACTTCGATCTGGGTCTTCCCGGAAGGCACGCGCAACCTTGGCGAAGAGTTGCTGCCGTTCAAGAAAGGCGCGTTCCAGATGGCGATCGCTGCCGGTGTGCCGATCGTGCCGGTGTGTGTCAGCAGTTACGTCAAACACATGCGTTTGAACCGCTGGCGCAGTGGGAAAATTCTGATTCGCTCGTTGCCGGCGATACCGACAGCGGGATTGAGCCAGGACGACATGCCCATGCTGATGGATCAATGCCGCGAGCAGATGCGCGAGTGCATCGCTTCGATGGATCGGCAACTGCAATCCGCGTAAAAACAAACCCGCCTGGTGCGGGTTTTCTTTTGCCTGCGAGCTTTTCCCTTCGAACTCTGCAGAGTTCGCTCACTCTCAAGCAGCAGACAAGGCTAAGCTGAAGATTGCCTGCCACTGCCATCTGCTAATAAGAAGTGAACCTGAATCATGGGTAGAGTTGTTGCTGCTGCGGTTTACAGCGCCGGTAAGAGAGTCACCAATATCACTCTCGACGAAGGCGCTGCCTGGGCTGCAAAACCTGGTCACTTTGTCTGGATCGGCCTCGAAGAACCGAATGCCCAGGAACTGGCCAACCTGCAACGCCAGTTCAACCTGCATGAACTGGCCATTGAAGATGCCCTGGAAAAGCACAGCCGACCGAAGCTCGAAACGTTCGGTGATGCACTGTTTATCGTCACGTATTCGCCGATTCGTAACGAAGGCAAACTGGAGTTCATCGAGACTCATATCTTTGCCGGCAACGGTTACATCATTACCGCACGCAACGGCCACTCGGCGTCCTACGCCTATGTCAGACAGCGTTGTGAGGCGCGTCCCCTGTTACTTGAGCACGGGGAAGACTTCGTCCTCTATGCCCTCCTCGATTTCGTGATTGAAAACTACCAGCCGATGGGCGAAGCGATCCATGCCGAAATCGATGAACTGGAACGCAGCGTGTTGTTGTGTGGTGCGCTGAATGAACGTGACATCCAGAAACTTCACGGCCTGCGCCGGGACGTATTGCGCCTGCGTCGTTATGCGGCGCCGATGGTGGAGATCGGTGAGGAGCTGCAGAAGCTGAGCTTCCCGTTCATCGACAAGACCATGCGCCCGTACTTCCGTGATGTGCAGATTCACGTGACGCGGCAGATGGAAGACCTGACAACCCTGGCAGACATTGCCAGCCAGACGATTGAGATTGGAGTGCTGCTGGAAGCTTCACGCCAGAGCGTGGTGCAGCGCAAGTTTGCGGCGTGGGCAGCGATTTTGGCATTTCCGACGGCGGTGGCCGGGATTTACGGGATGAACTTCCAGAACATGCCGGAGCTGGCGTGGCAATACGGGTACTTTGGGGTGCTGGGGTTTATTGCAGTGGGATGCACAGGGTTGTGGGCGAGTTTCAAGAAGTCGGGGTGGTTGTAACGGCTTGCTTACCTGTGGCGAGGGGGCTTGCCCCCGTTAGGCTGCGCAGCAGGCGCAATTCAGGCGACCCGTTTTGTCAGAAAAAATGCAGGGGGGGTGCTTCGCACCCCAACGGGGGCAAGCCCCCTCACCACACAAGCTCCCTCGCCACAGGTTTCGTGTCAGCCCGTTAAACCGTTTCTGACTTGTGCGCCACAAACCGCATCATCCACTCCGCAACGGTAGCGCCATGATGCTCATGCTCAAGGCTGGCCACGCCTTTGGAGTAGATTTGCTCGCCCAACGCTTGTTGACGGATATCCAACAGCGCGCGCGAATAATCGTGAATGAACTCCGGATGCCCCTGGAAGCACAGCACCTGATCGTTGATGTGGTAAGCGGCGAACGGGCAGAAATCGCTGGAAGCGATGACCGTGGCGTTTTCCGGTAGCGAGGTCACCTGATCCTGGTGGCTGATCAACAAGGTCAACTCTTCCCTGACCGGGCTCATCCACGGCGCCTTGGCGGCGAGTTTGTAGCTATGGGTGCCGACGCCCCAGCCTTGGGTTGCACGTTCGCTTTTGCCGCCCAGCAACAGCGCCAGCAACTGATGGCCGAAACACACGCCCAGCAGTTTGTCGCCGCGCTCGTAGCGGGTCAGCAGGTAAGTTTTTAGGGTTTCGATCCACGGGTCGGTGCCAAAGGAATCGGCCTTGCTGCCCGTCACCAGGTAGGCGTCGAACGTCAGGTCGTCGCTTGGGTATTCGCCCTGCACCACGTTGTAGACGGTGAACTCGGCGGCGATAGGCTGCTGCGAAAACAGGTGTTTGAACATCTGCCCGTAGCCCTGATATTGGTCGACCAATTCCGGACGCAGGTGGTCGGTTTCCAGAATGCAGATGCGTAACGACATAAAAAATACCTGACGCGTGATGGGAATAATGCACACCCCAGAGCCTGCCTCGAAACACCGTTCCAAGGCAAGCCCCGCGAGGCGTCACCGGTCCCTTAAAACGCCTCCCCTTTAGCGGCTTTTTCCAGCAACAAGGCCGGCGGATTGAAGCGCTCGCCATACTGCGCCGCCAGGTATTGGGCGCGGGCGACGAAGTCTTGCACGCCGTATTGATTAATGAATTGCAACGCACCGCCGGTCCAGGCCGCAAAACCGATACCGAAGATCGAGCCGACGTTGGCGTCTGCCGTCGACATCAACACGCCCTCCTCCACACAGCGCACGGTCTCGATGGCTTGCACGAACAGCAGGCGATCACGCACATCCTTTGGCGAAATCTGCCCGTCAGGCTTCTCGAAGCGGCTTTTCAGCTTCGGCCATAAATGTTTCTGGCCGGCGGCCGGGTATTCATAGAAACCGCCTCCTGCCGCTTTACCGGGCCGTTTGTATTCGTTGAGCAGCAAGTCAATCACAGCAAACGCCGGGTGTTCAATCAGCGGTTTCCCTTCTGCTTGCAGGTCTTTGGCCGTTTGCTGGCGGATATGGCTCATGAGGCTGAGGGAAACTTCGTCAGAGATCGCCAGAGGCCCGATGGGCATGCCAGCCTTTCGTGCTTCGGTTTCGATCATCGGCGCGCTGACACCTTCGCCGAGCATGGCGATGCCTTCGTTGGTGAAGGTGCCGAACACCCGTGAAGTAAAGAAACCGCGACTGTCGTTGACCACAATCGGGGTTTTCTTGATTTGCAGGACGAAATCGAACCCGCGAGCCAGGGTTTCGTCGCTGGTGTGGGCGCCTTTGATGATTTCCACCAACGGCATTTTTTCCACAGGACTGAAGAAATGCAGGCCGATGAACTTGGTCTGATCCGGCACCGCAGTGGCCAGGCCGCTGATCGGCAAGGTCGAGGTGTTAGAGGCGATCACGGCATCCGGGCCGACGACTTTTTGCGCGGCCGATGAGACTTTGGCTTTGAGTTCACGGTCTTCGAATACTGCCTCGATAATCAAGTCGCAACCGGCCAGGTCCGCATCGCTTTCGGTGGTGCGGATCCGCGCCAGGATCGCCTCACGCTGCTGCGCAATCATTTGGCCGCGCGCGACTTTCTTGTCCAGCAGCGCTGCCGAATGGGCCTTGCCCTTCTCTGCTGCCGCCAGGGTGATGTCCTTGAGCACCACCTCGATGCCCGCCGATGCGCTGACAAACGCGATGCCCGCGCCCATCATCCCGGCGCCGAGCACCCCGACTTTTTGCGTCACGTAAGGGGCAAAACCTTGCGGCCGTGACCCACCGGCATTGATCTCGTTGAGCTGGAACCAGAACGTGCCGATCAGGTTTTTCGAGATTTGGCCGGTGGTCAATTCGGTGAAGTAACGGGTTTCAATCAGGTGCGCGGTATCGAAATCCACCTGAGCACCTTCAACCGCCGCGCAGAGAATTTTCTCCGGCGCGGGCATGCAGCCTTGGGTTTTGCTGCGCAGGATCGACGGCGCGATGGCAAGCATTTGCGCGACTTTCGGGCTGGACGGTGTACCGCCCGGGATCTGATAACCCTTCACGTCCCAGCGCTGAATCGCCGTTGGGTTGGCCAGAATCCAGGCCCGTGCCTTGCTCAGCAGTTCGCCAGGATCTTTCGCCAACTCGTCGATCAATCCGGCCTGCAACGCCTGTTGCGGTCGGACTTTTTTGCCTTCGAGCAGGTACGGCAAGGATTTCTCAATGCCCAGCATCCGCACCATGCGCACGACCCCGCCGCCACCCGGCAACAGGCCGAGGGTGACTTCCGGCAGGCCGAGTTGCACGGACGGATTGTCCAGCGCCACGCGGTGATGGCACGCCAGACAGATTTCCCAGCCGCCGCCCAATGCTGCGCCGTTAATCGCGGCCACCACCGGTTTTCCGAGGGTTTCCAGGGTGCGCAATTGGCCTTTGAGCGTCAGCACCATGTCGTAGAACGCTTTGGCTTCGGGTTTGCCGACTTTGATCAGTTCATTGAGGTCGCCGCCGGCGAAGAACGTCTTCTTCGCCGAAGTGATGATGACCCCGGCAATGCTGTCTTTTTCAGCGACCAGACGGGCCACGCAGGCGGCCATGGCTTCGCGGTAGACCGCGTTCATGGTGTTGGCGCTCTGGCCTGGCATGTCGATGGTCAGGACGACGATCTGGTCCTGACCTTTTTCGTAACGAATGGCTTCAGTCATGAACATGTTTCCTTGAAAGTCGGGGGCTCAGAGGCGTTCGATGATGGTGGCAATGCCCATGCCGCCGCCGACACACAGCGTCGCGAGGCCATAGCGAAGGCGTCGGGTTTCCAGCTCATCGAGCAGCGTGCCGAGAATCGCGCACCCCGTGGCGCCCAGCGGGTGGCCCATGGCGATGGAGCCGCCGTTTACGTTGACCTTGTCCGGGTCGATGGCCATGTCCTTGATGAATTTGAGCACCACCGAAGCAAACGCTTCATTGACTTCAAACAGGTCGATGTCTTCGACCCGCAGGCCGGCCTTGGCCAGAGCTTTACGGGTGGCCGGCGCGGGGCCGGTGAGCATGATGGTCGGGTCGGTGCTGGTGACCGCCGTGGCGACGATCCGCGCCCGTGGCTGCAAGCCCAGCGCCCGCCCCTTGGCTTCGGAACCGATCAGCATCAGCGCGGCGCCATCGACGATCCCGGAACTGTTGCCCGGCGTGTGAACGTGATTAATCCGTTCGACATGGCTGTAGACGCGCAACGCCGTGGCATCGAAGCCCATCTGCCCCATCATCTCGAAGCTCGGTTTGAGCTTGCCCAAGCCTTCCAGGGTGGAGTCGGCGCGAATGAACTCATCGTGATCGAGCAAGATGATGCCGTTCTGATCCTGCACCGGCACCAGTGACTTGTTGAACGAACCGTTCGCCCGCGCCCGCGCTGCTTTCTGTTGCGAGTGCAGCGCGTAGGCATCGACGTCCTGGCGGCTGAAACCTTCAAGAGTGGCGATCAGGTCAGCGCCCACGCCTTGCGGGGTGAAATGACTGTGCAGGTTAGTCTCCGGGTCCAGCGCCCAGGCCCCGCCGTCACTGCCCATTGGCACGCGGGACATCGACTCGACACCGCCGACCACCACCAGATCTTCGAAACCGGAGCGCACCTTCATCGCGCCGAGGTTCACCGCCTCAAGGCCCGAAGCGCAAAAGCGGTTGATCTGCACGCCCGAAACGCTGACATCCCAATCCGCCACCTGGGTCGCGGTCTTGGCGATATCGGAGCCTTGATCACCAATCGGCGTCACGCAACCGAGCACGACATCATCGACCTGGCTGGTATCGAGCGAAGTGCGCTGTTGCAACGCAGTGAGCAGCCCGGCCACCAGATTGACCGGTTTGACGCTGTGCAAGGCGCCATCGGCCTTGCCTTTGCCGCGGGGCGTGCGTAACGCATCGAATATCAAAGCTTGGGTCATGACGTCCTCGAACCTGGGCGGTGAGTAAATACTGAGCACTCACTCTTATGCCGAGCGGCCGCGGATTCAATGACCGCAGCGCTCACAGACGTTGACGGACACGCTCAGACGGACGGTAGTGAGCAATAGGATTAACCGATTCAGGACACGGAGCTGTCTAGTAAAAGGGCGCCCAAGAAGCTGGCAATAGGCCTCATATCATTTTTAGAGCTTTTAGCGGCAGCTCTATACGAAATGGATCTAAACCACGGGTGACGCGGGCTCTAAGGTGAAGTGTACGAAGTTGTCGTCGGGTTTTGCCGAGGCGCTCGTCTGACAGGAAGTGCAACGCTCTGCCGTCATGGAGATATGCAGGCAGGCATCAGGAAATAACAAAAAAGGCGGTCAAGCCATGTTCAAACATTCGAAAGTACGTCAAGCCGGGCTCATTCTTTTCGCTACCACGCTGTTGTTGATTTTGCCGAATCTGACCAAGGTGATTGGCTAGTCGGGAAAAAATACGGCGTCAGGTATTTATATCGTCATTTTAAAAATGTGACTGGCTCGCTACCCGAGCCAGCGTGGGTGTGCCAACCTTTGTGGCACCTTCACGACATGGATGGCGATCTATTGAAAACGCTCACTCTGATCGGGGCCTTGCTGCTCAGCACGCCTCTGTTTGCCGCACAGCTGAACCTGGAGCTGGGCGCGAGCAGTCGCACCTGGCAGACCGAGGAACTGCTCAAGCACCCGCAACTCCAGACCCTGCGCATTGCCGACGACGTTTCCTACAAACGAGACATGAGCTATCAAGCGGTGCCGCTGGCGGCGTTGTTGACCGGCATCAAGCCTGCTGACCATCTACAAGCCGTGGCGCTGGACGGATTTGCCGCCGAACTGGCCGCTGCACCGTTGCTCAACACCCAAGGTGCGCAGGCATGGTTGGCGATTGAAGACCCGGCCAAACCGTGGCCAGCGTTGTCTGAAGGCAAGCCGAGTGCCGGGCCGTTTTATCTGGTCTGGACGAATCCTCAAACAGGCAATATCAGCCCCGAGCAATGGCCGTACCAGGTCGCCAGCATCAAGCGCATGGCGCCGGTGGCCGAACGCTTCCCTGCCCTGCTGCCGGATCCGGCCTTTAAAGCGGACGATCCGGTCAATCTAGGTTTTGCGCTGTTTCAGAAGAACTGCCTGGCGTGCCATCGACTGAACGGCGCCGGAGATGCGCAATTCGGGCCGGATCTGAATATTCCGTATAACCCGACCGAGTATTTTGGGGCGGACTTCCTGAAGCGGTATATCCGTGATCCGCAAAGCTTGCGCCAGTGGCCGCAGGCGAAGATGCCGGGGTTTACCGCGCAGGTGTTACCGGAGCGGGATCTGGAAATGCTGGTGGGGTATTTGAAGCATATGGCCGGGCGCAAGGTTAAGCCCTGACCCTGAATCCATGTCGGAGCGAGCCTGCTCGCGATGGCGGTGTGTCAGTCACAGGTTTGCTGACTGGAAGACCGCTATCGCGAGCAGGCTCGCTCCCACAGGTTTTTGTGGTGCGGCAGATTATTGCTGTTGGACAGAGATAACCGGCATCGGCGTTGGCGACACAAACACCTTCGCATGCATCTGCTCGCAGCCGCCGCCCCGGCGCATTCCGCGTACCGGGCAGGCATCCAGGTAATCCAGGCCCACGGCCAGTTTCAAGTGACGCTCCGGTCGGGCCAGTTCATTGGTCACGTCAAAACTGTACCAGGCGTCATCGAGCCAGGCTTCCGCCCAGGCGTGACTGGCCAGGTGTTCGCTGTTCTCGCTGTACAGATAACCCGACACATAACGCGACGGAATGCCCAGGCTGCGCGCGCAGGCGAGAAAGGCATGGGTGTGGTCCTGACAGACGCCTGAACGCCCGGCGAAGGCCTGAGCCGCGCTGGTGTCGACTTCGGTTGCGCCGGGCGTGTAGGTCATGTGCTGGTTAAGGCCATGCATCAAGTCGATCAGCGCGGTGCGATCCCGACGTGTTTTGCATTCCTTTTGCGCGAACGCTCGCAACGCTTCGTCGGGCTCGGTCAGGCGCGTGAAACGCAGGAACGGCAGCGCCGACTGGCTTTCATGCTCGGCTTCGCGCAGTTCGTCGATATCGACCTGACCACGGGCGCCGATGATGATCGCCTCATGCGGCTCGTCCATGGTCAGCACGTGCAATATGTTGCCGAACGGATCGAGTTGCGCGCGTACCGGGCGCGGCAGGTCGAGCTGCCAGCTGAGCACGTGCTGACGCTCGCTGTCGTGGGGTGTCAGTCGCAGGTACTGGATGCTCGCCCGCACCTGATCTTCATAGTGATAGGTGGTTTCGTGGCTAATGGAAAGTCTCATGCAGCCTCCAGGTAAGAACTGTGAATGGCGTTGCCCAACTGGCGCACCAGCGGGATGAACTCGGTCAGCCAGGCGTGCAGGCCTTCGTCGAGAATTTCGTTGATGCCGGTGTAGCGCAGGCGCGCGTCTATCTCAGCGGCCAGGCGTTGTGCCGGACGGCCGTTGGCCCCCGGCAAACTGGCGAGGATCTGGTCGATTTCCTCGGTGCAGGCGCGCAGGGAGCGCGGCACATCGGCCCGCAGCAACAGCAACTCAGCCACATGCCGGGCACCGGGGGCGTCGCGGTAGATCTCGGTGTACGCCTCGAACGACGACAGCGCACGGAGCAATGCGCTCCACTGATAATAGGCATGCGCCGTACTGTCACTGACGGATTCAGCTTGATCGCCGGCCATTTCGTAGCGAGCGTCGAGCAGGCGCAGCGTGTTGTCAGCCCGTTCGATAAATGTTCCCAGACGAATGAAGCGGAACGCATCGTTACGCATGATGGTGCCGTAGGATGCGCCCCGAAACAGGTGGGAACGTTCCTTGATCCATTCGCAAAAACGGCTCATTCCGTAGCGGCTCAAACCCTGTTCGGCGATCCCGCGAATCTCCAGCCAGGTGGCGTTGATGTTTTCCCACATGTCGGCGGTGATTCGCCCACGCACCGCATGGGCGCTCGCCCGAGCGGCGCCGAGGCAGCTGTAGATGCTCGCCGGGTTGGCCGCGTCCAGGGCGAAAAAGTGCAGCAGCCGTTCGGCATGCAACTCGCCGTGACGCTCCAGGTAATCATCCAGGGTGCCGGTGATCAGCAGCGGCATGGCGAGTTCGTGCAGCCCGTCACCGCGACCATCCTGTGGCATCAGCGACAGCGAATAACTGATGTCGAGCATCCGTGCGAGGTTTTCCGCTCGCTCCAGGTAACGCGACATCCAATACAAATCCGAGGCAGTTCTACTTAGCATGGCAAGCTTCCTTCAATCCTCGACCACCCAGGTGTCCTTGGTTCCGCCACCCTGGGAGGAATTCACCACCAGAGAGCCTTCACGCAAGGCGACACGGGTCAAACCGCCGGGCACAACCCGGGTTTCGCGGCCAGACAATACAAACGGACGCAAGTCGATGTGGCGTGGGGCGATGCCGTTTTCGACAAAGGTCGGACAGGTCGACAGGGACAACGTCGGTTGCGCGATGTACGCGTGCGGCTTGGCTTTGATCCGCGCGCGAAACGACTCGATTTCCGCCGCCGTCGCCGCCGGCCCGACCAGCATTCCGTAACCGCCGGAGCCCTGGGTTTCCTTGACCACCAGATCGGGAAGATTGGCCAACACGTGGGACAGTTCAGATGAATTGCGGCACTGGAACGTCGGCACGTTTTTCAGGATCGGTTCTTCGTCGAGGTAGAAACGGATCATGTCGGTGACAAACGGATACACCGACTTGTCGTCCGCGACTCCGGTACCGATGGCATTCGCCAGCACCACATTGCCGGAGCGGTACGATGACAGCAGGCCCGGAACGCCCAGCATCGAATCCGGATTGAACGCCAGCGGGTCGAGGAATGCATCGTCGAGGCGACGGTAGATCACATCGACGGCTTTCGGCCCGTCTGTGGTGCGCATGAACACCTTGTCATCGCGCACAAACAGGTCCGCGCCTTCCACCAGTTCAACGCCCATCTCCCGGGCCAAAAAGGCATGCTCGAAAAACGCGCTGTTGAAGCGACCCGGCGTTAGCACCACCACGCTCGGATTGTCGATCGGGCTGGAGCTTTTCAGGGTATCCAGGAGCAAATTCGGATAGTGATCGATGGGGGCAATGCGTTGCGCCGCGAACAGTTCGGGAAACAGCCGCATCATCATCTTGCGATCTTCAAGCATGTAGCTCACACCGCTGGGTGTACGCAGGTTGTCTTCGAGCACGTAGTACGTGCCGTCGCCGTCGCGTACCAGATCGACACCAGAGATGTGCGAATAGATATCCCGATGCAGATTCAGCCCTTGCATCGCCAACTGGTATTGCTCGTTGGCCAGCACTTGCTCGGCAGGAATGATGCCCGCCTTGATGATGCGCTGCTCGTGATAGAGGTCGGCAAGGAACATGTTCAATGCCTTGACCCGCTGAATGCAGCCGCGCTCGACGACCCGCCATTCACTGGCAGGGATGCTGCGAGGGATTGTATCGAAGGGAATCAGGCGCTCTGTCCCCTGCTCGTCCCCATAGAGCGTAAAAGTAATCCCGGCGCGATGAAACAACAGATCGGCCTCGCGTCGCCGTTGTGCCAAAAGCTCGTCAGGCGTTTCGGCCAGCCAACGGGCAAACTCCCGATAATGCGGGCGGACCTGGCCGCCGGCATCGTACATTTCATCAAAATAGGTGCGGATCATGCCGTACTCCTTGTCACCCGGACACCTAGGCTTCGCAAGGCCCGTGCCATCGGCATAAACGCTTTGATATCAATCAGTTGGAAATCAACACCGTTAATACCGCACCAATCCCGTGCAGCAAACGCCCCAACTTGATTGCCCCCGCTTCATTGCAAGGCGACGTTGTCGCCTATCACCAGCATAGTCAGAGTTGATTTCACTGCCCGCCCGTCCGTGCGGATAATCCGCGCATTCGCTGGAAAACAGTCAGAACTTCCCTTTAGCCGCCTGCTCAGGCGGTTTTTTTGCACCGGATTCTTGTTTCAGGGTTTTGCCGGAAGGATTTTGCCGCCCCATAAACTAAAACGGCCAACCCGAAGGCCAGCCGTTAGTGCGTGTCACTGTTCATAAGATTATGCGAGTAGCCCTCGTACCTCCTGCTTGACGCCCCATCCTTCAATGATGCCGCCCAGAGGCTCGACCACGGCCTCAAAACATTGCTCGAAATCGCCGATGTCATCGTATGTGGCGTACATGACTTTACTCAGTTCGAGCGCCCATGCGCCGTCGTCGCGCACACTGATTTGCGCATTCAAGGACTCACCACGGTAATGACCAGCTGCTCTGCGGGCCCGCTCCTCGTCGGGAAAAATGGCGTAGAACTCAATGGGATGGAATCTTGAAAAGTCGAAACCGCCTTCTTTCATGCGGCGCAGCACCGAGCTGCTGATGTCTTCTTGATAGGCTGTGCTCATGAAACGTCCCCCTCATATTGATGGATAGACTTTCCGTATTCCCGGCACGCGCAACCGAGTGGTGCGAGCGATGCGGCAACCTCGTTGCCGGTGGGAAGCAAGCATGTAGCTGACAAGACCAGACCTTAGCGATCCATTCGCTGATCTCGATTGCAGAGTAGCCTCAAGAGAGAGCCGCTGCCAAGGACTGGATGAGAATGTGACAGGAGATGTTCAGATTGGCGTGATGCCGAGGATTTGTATGCTGTTCTGGGCTTTAAGACTTTTGACAGTCGCATCGGGAGTTCGCCCTTCCAGATCATTCAGATCCAGTACGGCGGCGACAGGAAGCAGTCGGGCCTTGATGAGTTTGGCGGCATGCTCATTATCCGGGCACTCGTCGCACTCAAAGACTTCATCGACTGTTTCACCGTGATCATCCACGAAAGTGATTTTCCACTTTTGCATCAGTGCCTCCTCGATAAAGCCCATAAATGGGCTTACATGCATCTGGACTTTTTCGCGGACTGTTCGTTCAACGGATTACGGGATTGGAGCCTGAAAAATACATGCCTCATGTAGGAGCCGAGCTTGCTCACGAAAGCGGTGTATCAGTCGACATGTGTATTGACTGATACACCGCTTTCGCGAGCAAGCTCGGCTCCTACAGGGAATGAGTCAGATCCGTACGTCAGCCCGCGGCCCGGTGATGGCCCAGATGATCAGCCCCAGCACCGGCAAGCACGCGATCAACAGCACCCAGAGGACTTTCATCCCGGTGGTGGCGCCACTTTTAAACACATTGATGATGGCCCAGATATCCAGCACGAAAATGATCAAGGCAATCAGGCTGTTGAACGTAGAACCCATGGTGACGCTCCCTAAGAGTGATTTTGCACTCTTAGGATAGCCGCCCAATGCCAGGGTTCCGATTTTTTACTGGATTAACGTCAGATATGGATCGCCACTTTCAAGGCTTCCAGGGATGGCGCAGCGGCAATGCCGACCTCGGCGCACAGTTCAAGCACCCGTGGCACGTCGTTGCCGAAGACCAGCACCACTTGCAGTTCGTCGTCGAGCAACTGGCTGAAGTTTATCAGCGTGTAGCCGCCGTTTTCCTTGTTCATGCTGCCCATTTGCACCTGAATGCGGTTGAGCGCGGTCAGGGCTTCGGTTTTGGCCAGTTGCTTGGGTTTGATATTGAAATCAACACCGGGGCCGAACGAAGCGACGATGCGGGCGAACAGGTCCATGTACGTGTCGGCCTGGAACAGCACCGTCTCCGGCAGACTGCCGACAACCACCCATTCACCCAAGGCGATCGGGAACGTGTCGTCGTAGTTGATATCCGGGTTGGCCGTCAGAAAAGCTTGAGGATCGGCGTAAGCCTGAGCCGCTTCGTCAGCGACCTTGAGGATTTCGTCATCGCCCATGCACCCGGAGCTGATTTTGCTGAGGAGTTCGACGAGTGCGGCTTTCATGAGGTGGATCCTGTAGCGAATGATTTTTGAGGGCGCGAAGGATAGCGCATTCGGATGAAGTTACCGAGCAGGGTGAGACCTGTGGTGAGGGGTTTGGTACCCCACCACAAAGGATCAGCCGAGCAGTTTTTCCAACTGAGCGATGGTGTCGGTGGCGCCGAGGGTTTTCGCGGCATCGAGTGCCGACACGCCATTGGCGTCCTTGGCTTTTGGATCGGCACCTTTGCTGATCAGGTAGTCGACGATTTCGACGCGGTTGAACATCGCCGCCATCATCAACGCGGTTCGGCCATCAAACGATGAACCCTCCACTTGCGCCCCGCCGTCTACCAGTGCCTTGACCACTGCCAGGTCGCCCTTGAACGCGGCACCGGCAATCGGGCTTTGGCCGTTGTCATTGCGAATTTCCGGGTCGGCCTTGTGTTCAAGCAGGACTTTTACGGTATCCACATGGCCATGGTAGGCGGCCAGCATCAGCAAGGTGTCGCCTTTGTGGTTGCGCAGATTAGGCGGCAGGCCTTTGGTCAGCAGCGCAGCCATCATGGCCGCATCACCCTCGCGCGCTTTGTTGAAGACCTGTTCGGCAAATTCAGCGGCTTCTTCGGGGGTCATCTGGCGGCTTTGGTCTGACATCGGGGGCTCCACGTTGGGTTATTCGCAAAGCCGACAGTTTCCCGAGCAGCCCCCATGCTGTCACTTGTTTTTTCTCAAGGGTAACCATAGCTACATTCAATAGCGGTACTTGCCGCCGTGAATATCCGCCAGCACCTGCTCGGTTACCTGCACATAAGTCTGGGTGCCAGGTAGCCAGGCGTAGATCGGGTCATCACCGGTTTTGTCGGGGTCGAAGGCTTCGTCCTTGAGCCGGGTCTTCTGGTATTTGAACGTCCCGGTGGTCTCCATTTTCACTTTTACCCGCAGGAACAGCGGCACCGCATAGGCAGGCATTTGCTGACGAGCGAAATCCAGCAATTCGCTGAAGTCCAGGGTGGCCAGGGATTCGGCCGGGGTAATCGCAGCCATGCCGGCGCGCCCGTTGGTGTTTCGGATCTCCACGCCATACGCCACGGCTTCCGCAATCTGCGGATATTGCAGCAGGATGTTTTCGACTTCCGTGGTCGAGACGTTTTCGCCTTTCCAGCGGTAGGTGTCACCCAATCGGTCGACGAATTGTGCATGGCCGAAACCAATGTTGCGCAGCAGGTCACCGGTGTTGAAGTAACGGTCGCCCTTCTTGAACACGTCATGCAGCACGACTTTTTCGGTTTTTTGCGGATCGGTGTAGCCGTCCAGCGGAGCTTTGTCGTCGATTCTCGCCAACAACAGACCCTGCGTGCCTTTGGCCACTTTGTTCATGAAACCCTTGGCATTGCGAATCGGTTGGCCGCTGTCATGATCGTAGGTCACCAATTCCCAGGCCATCAGCGAGAAACCGATGGTGTGGTCAAAATTGAGAATGTTGGTGAAGCCGATGTTGCCGTCGCTGGCCGCATACAGCTCGCAAATATGCTTAACGCCAAAACGGGTCTTGAAGGCGTTCCACGCGCCAGGACGCAAACCGTTGCCGATCATCTTGGTCACGCCGTGTTGGCTGTCCTCGGCACTGGGTGGTTGATCCACCAGATAGCGGCACAGTTCGCCCACATAGCCGAGGGTGGTCGCTTGATATTTGCGTACGTCACTCCAGAACTGGCTGGCACTGAACTTGCGGCGGATGGCGAACCCCGAGGCGCCGCTGATGGCCGAACCCCAGCACACGCAGAGCCCGGTGGCGTGATACAGCGGCAAGGTGCAATAGAGGATGTCGTGCGGCTGCATGTCTAGGGCGATCAGGCCGAAACTGGCAGAGCTGCGCATCCAGCGCCCGTGCTTGAAGACGCCGGCCTTGGGCAGCCCGGTGGTGCCCGAGGTATAGATATAGAAACAAGGATCGTCGAAAAAAACCTGCTGGCTGCTGGCAGGGTTGTCGTCGGCTGCATCGGCACTGGCCGCCATCAGGTTGACGAAACCGTCGGGCGCAATGCCCGGATGGTTGTAGGTGGCTTGATCGGCGACATACCAGGTTCGCGCCGGGGCAATGGACACCCGTTCGCGGACCTGCGAAAACGCCGGGACCAATTCGCCGCCGACAATGATCGCCAAGGGCGCCACCAGGTTCAGGCTGTGCAGGAGGGTATCGCGGGTCTGCGAAGTATTGAGCAACGCGCTAATCGCGCCGACCTTGGCCACCGCCAGAATCGTCACCAGCAACTCCGGACGGTTTTCGATGAAGACCGCGACCACGTCACCCTTGCCGATGCCTTGGGCAATCAGATGATGAGCGATGCGGTTGGCCCATTGATTGACCTGCGTATACGTCAGTGCCACGTCGCCCTGCAGTAACGCGGGGCCATCGGGATTGCGCAACGTCGCCTGCTCGAAACACCAGCCCAGGCCACACGGTTGGGTCGGATCCTTGATGTTGGCGACTTTCAGGCCTTTCACCACGCGGGGAATGGCTTTGGCAATCGTCGGCAGCTTGCGGAGCATCATGCCCCAGGTAATCGTGTCGTTCGGCGTGCGTTTCATGCGTGTTCCCGCTGATTTTTTTATTGTCGGGCGGCGTTCTTCGAGCTCGAAAATACGTCAGCGGTTCTTGAGCTGTACACGCGGTTTTTGCAATGTTTTGTATCCGCAGCCCGGACTAACGAACGATGAACCTCGACCTGCCAATTGGCTCCATCGAAACAGCAACGATCTTTCAAAATGCAGGATGCACGATGGCCATTCATGCAGATTGCACGAAACCGAAAATCCGGTAAAAGTTTAACTGATTGATTTATATAGATTTTTTAAACTTAAAATACTGGCACAATCGCTGCAACTACCTCTCCATGCTTGCCAATCATGTGCACACGGAGCTGATAGACATGAACCTGATCCAAGAAAAATTTTCGTCCCTGTTCTCCAACTTCGAAGTGACCACCCAAGCGCGTCCTGACGGCGGGATTCTGCTGACCCTGCGCAGCACCGAAGGCCGGGTGTTCAAGCGTTCGATTTCCTACCAGCAATTGCATGCTGGCGATCAGTTGTCGTGGGTGATCAGTGCGATTCGTCGTGACCTTGCGGAACAGGCCAGTGAACTGCCGCAGATCTCCATGTTGCAAAGCCAGCAACGGTTTGCTTTGCCGACCTATCACACGGCGTAATTCGTCAGGACAGTACAAACCACTGTGGGAGCGAGCCTGCTCGCGAAGAGGGCGTATCAGTCGAGATTAATGTTGACTGATACACCGCTTTCGCGAGCAAGCTCGCTCCTACAGGGTTATGTGCATTGTTCTTAAAAAGTTGAAGGATTGATCCGCGCGAAACGGTCAGTCCTCAAGACGCGGGAAGCGGCTGGCGATGTCTTCGCCGGTGAAGTTGGCCACCCAGCCTTCAGGGTTATTGAACAGGCGGATCGCCACAAAGTGTGGATGCTCGCCCATGTCAAACCAATGCGGCGTACCGGCCGGTATCGAGATCAGGTCGTTCTTTTCGCAGAGCACCGCGTAGACGTAATCGTCGATGTGCAAGGTAAACAAGCCACGGCCTGCAACGAAAAATCTGACGAGGTCTTCGCCATGACAGTGTTCATCGAGGAGCTCGGCGCGCAGTTCGGCTTTTTGCGGGTGATCACTGTTCACGCTGATAACGTCGACGGTGATGTAACCGCGTTCGGTCATCAGTTGGTCGATTTGTGCCTGATACGCGGCGATCACTTCTTCCTGAGTGGCACCGGGCTGGATTTTCGCCGCCGCTTGCCAGCGGTCGAAGCGCACGCCCTGCTCGGCCAGGGTCGAGGCGATGTCTTCGAAATGGGTCAGCACCTTGTTCGGCAAGTCAGGGCTTGAGACGTGGTAAACGGACAGGCTGCTCATCAGGGCAACTCCTTAACGGTTCATGCTTTACGGTTAAAGAGCGCGCGCGTCTTCAACTCGCACTCGAAAAAATTCAAAGGCCTCGATCTGCCCTGGACGAGGTGTCCACGGGTAAGGCTCATGGCCTGTCCTCTTGCAGTCGTGTGGCAATGATAACGGCTGCCGCCAGGGATGCGACGCTTGCAATACTAAAGGTCAATGGGGCGCCGAGGGCATTCCAGCTGTAGCCGGAATACAACGCGCCCAAAGCGCCGCCGGTGCCGGCCAGTGCCGCGTATAGCGCCTGGCCCTGCCCCTGCTGACGGGCGCCAAAGCTACGTTGCACGAACTGAATGGCAGCCGCGTGAAAGCTGCCGAAGGTGGCCGCATGCAGCACTTGGGCGAACAGCAACACCCAAAGAAACTCGGCAAACGAACCGAGTAGCACCCAGCGCAGGGCGGCCAGCAGGAAACTTGCCAACAGCACCCGGCGCACCGAGAACCGCGTGAGGATTCGGGTCATGGCCAGAAACATCAACACTTCAGCGACCACGCCGACGGCCCAGAGCATGCCGATCACGCCTCGGCTATAGCCGAGACGTTCCAGGTGCAAGGTCAAAAACGTGTAATAAGGCCCGTGGCTCATTTGCATCAACGCCACGCAGCCATAAAACGCCAGGACGCCGGGGCTGCGCAATTGTTTGAGAAAACCGTCACCCGCCAGCCGCTCACCCTGAGCCGGTTGGGCATTGGGCACCCACAGGCTGCTGACGACGATACCGGCCATGATCAACACCAATGCCACCGGATAGATGTCGAGGCTCAGCCATTCGAATAATCGGCCAAGCAAAACCACGGTGATGATGAAACCGATGGAACCCCACAAGCGGATCTGGCTGTAACGCGAGGTCTGCCCTTTCAGGTGCGCCAGGGTGATGACTTCGAACTGCGGCAATACCGCGTGCCAGAAGAACGCGTGCAGCGCCATGACCATTGCCAGCCAGGCGTAGGTCTTGCTGACGAAAATCAGCGAGAACGTCAGCAGCGTACATACCGCACCGAAACGCACGATAGCCAGCCGTCGGCCGGTGTAGTCACCCAACCAGCCCCAGATGTTCGGCGCGACGCAGCGCATCAGCATCGGGATCGCCACCAGTTCGCCGATCCGCGCGCTGGAAAAGCCCAGGTGATCGAAGTACAGCGCCAGAAATGGCGCCGTCGATCCGAGCAAGGCGAAATAGAACAGATAGAAACTGGAGAGCCGCCAGTACGGGAGCGCCGCTGCCGTCATCAGACTGCAGCGGCTGTCAGGTCAGCCATTAAAGCTGACCCAGCACCGGGGTGCTCACGCGCACATCGGCGTTCTGCCCACGGTGACGCAGCAAGTGATCCATCAGCACGATGGCCATCATCGCTTCAGCGATCGGCGTGGCACGAATGCCGACGCACGGGTCGTGGCGGCCCTTGGTGACGACTTCCACCGGGTTGCCATGGATGTCGATGGAGCGGCCCGGCGTGGTGATGCTCGACGTCGGCTTCAGCGCCAGGTGCGCGACGATCGGCTGACCGGACGAGATGCCGCCCAAAATGCCGCCGGAATTGTTGCTGAGGAAACCTTCCGGGGTCATTTCATCGCGGTGTTCGGTGCCGCGCTGGGCAACGCTGGCGAAACCGGCGCCGATTTCCACGCCTTTCACTGCGTTGATGCTCATCAGCGCATGGGCCAGTTCGGCGTCGAGGCGATCGAAAATCGGCTCGCCCAGGCCTGGCATCACACCTTCAGCCACCACAGTGATTTTCGCACCGACCGAATCCTGATCGCGACGCAGCTGGTCCATATAGGCTTCCAGCTCCGGGACTTTGTCTGGGTCAGGGCTGAAGAAGGCGTTTTCTTCCACCGAATCCCAGGTTTTGAACGGGATTTCAATCGGGCCGAGCTGGCTCATGTAGCCGCGAATGATGATGCCTTGCGTCGCCAGGTACTTTTTCGCAATCGCCCCGGCAGCCACGCGCATGGCGGTTTCCCGGGCCGAGCTGCGACCGCCGCCACGGTAATCGCGCTCACCGTATTTATGGTGGTAGGTGTAGTCTGCGTGGGCCGGGCGGAACAGATCCTTGATCGCCGAGTAGTCCTTGGACTTCTGGTCGGTGTTGCGGATCAGCAGGCCAATGGGGCAACCGGTGGTGCGACCTTCGAACACGCCAGAGAGGATTTCGACTTCGTCGTCTTCCTGGCGTTGCGTGGTGTGGCGGCTGGTGCCGGGCTTGCGACGGTCCAGATCACGCTGCAGATCCTCCAGGGAAATCTCCAGCCCTGGCGGGCAGCCGTCGACAATGGCGACCAACGCCGGACCATGGCTTTCGCCCGCGGTGGTGACAGTGAACAGCTTGCCGTAGGTATTGCCGGACATGCAGGACGCTCCGTGAAATAGAACCTGAATACGTAATGCGCGCCAGTATACGCAGGCTACCCGAGTAGTTCATCCTCGAACCTTATGGGTGCCGGTGAGTCCAAACGGCATCTTTGTGAATGATGGCGTGATGATGCTGCGAGTTTTAGCCTTGAGCCTGACCCTGTTTACCGGCTTTGTGCAGGCCACCGTCCTGCAACGCCCCGTCACCCTGGATACCGGCAGCGGTGAGCTTTTCGGCTCGTTGCTGCTGCCCAAGTCCGACACGCCTGTGCCGGTTGTCCTGATCATATCCGGCTCCGGTCCTACGGATCGCGACGGCAATAACACCGATGGCGGACGCAACGACAGCCTGAAACGGCTGGCCTGGGTGCTGGCCAAACACAACATCGCCAGTGTGCGTTATGACAAACGCGGGGTGGCGGCGAGCCTTGCCGCCACCCCGGACGAACGTAATCTGTCGGTTGAGGCCTATGTGGCCGATGCCGAAGCCTGGGGGCGCAAGCTCAAATCCGATCCACGTTTTAGCCAACTGATTTTGCTCGGCCACAGCGAAGGCGCCCTGATTGCCACTCTGGCGGCACCGAGCGTGGATGCCGCCGGGGTCATTTCCCTGTCCGGCAGCGCGCGACCGGTCGATCAGGTGTTGCGTCAGCAGTTGAGCAATCACCTGCCGCCTGCGCTGATGCAGCGCAGTAATGAGCTGCTCGACACCCTCAAGGCCGGCCACACCGACGACAACGTGCCACCGCCATTGCAGGGGATATTCCGCCCGAGTGTGCAGCCGTACCTGATTTCGCTGTTCCGCCAGGATCCGGCAGCGGCGTTTGCCCGATTGAAGATGCCGGCGCTGATTATTCAGGGCAGCAACGACATTCAGGTCGGTGTCGGTGACGCCAGGCTGCTGAAGGCCGCCAAACCGGACGCCGAACTGGCGCTGATCGAAGGCATGAATCACGTCATGCGCATCGTGCCCAACGATGTAAAACGCCAACTGGCCTCTTATAAAGATCCACAATTGCCGCTGGCTGCCGAACTTGGCACACGAATCCTCGGGTTTATTGACGGACTTCGCACCCGTTAAGCGCTGTTGGCCCTCCAGTCCTGTCAAAAACGGCCGATAAGCCTTTGTCGCCAGCGCACTGGCTGGCAGCAGGGCTTGGACAGGATCTCGCCGTTATGACTGATACCCAGACTTCACCCGACACCACCGCTGAACAAGACGCACCGCCAGCGGTTGAGCTGCCGTGGGCGGATGTCCACGTCGAGCACCACAAAATGCTTCGTCTGGCGCCGCTGAAAACCGACCGCAACACCGGCGGGCGGCCGCTGCGCTTTGTCGAATTCGGCTATGCCGAACGCCACAGCACGGATCAAAGCCTGATGCGCATGAGCATCACCCTGCCCGGTCAGCGTGTGCGAAAAGAACAGAATCATCTGGACGTGTGGGTCGATCACACCACCAAAAGAGTGCATTTCGGGCCCGACAGTGGCCTGCAGATTGAACCGATGAACCGTGGCATCGGCCGCTACATGGCCGCTCAAGGGATCACTTGGGCGAAGAAGCGTTGGTCTGGTTACACCGTCGACGGCATGGACCTGAACAACAAAGATGCGCTGAACGAAGACACTCGCCTACGCCGCGATCACTTTCTCGGGGCCCATGGTTTTGAGGTGGTGTATGCCGATGCCCAGCATTTGAAGGGCCGCGTCGAAGCCGTACGGATCGGCGACCTGTCGGGCGACTGGAACACTGAAAAGCTGCAGCAGGTGGAAATTCTTGAAGCCGCACAGATGCTTCAGCAGGCCGAACAGAACCTGGCCGAGCAGGAAGTGAAGCTGCAGACGCACGAAGAAAAAGTCAGCAAGTACAGGCGAGAAGACGCCGGGCTGCGCTTTACCATTACGTGTCTGGTGGCGTTTGCGGTGTTTCAGGCGGGGTTGTTGATCTGGATTGCTACGCATCGGTAAAAGTTTGAGACCGAGGCGCGACCATCGCGGGCAAGCCACGCTCCCACAGGTTCTATGACGTGCTCAAATTATGTGGCACACACAAAACCTGTGGGAGCGGGCTTGCCCGCGATGGCTTTCTAAAGTCAGACGCGAGAAGCGAACAGTGCCTGATGATCGCGGCACTGGTCAGCCGTCAACATGAATACCCCATGCCCGCCGCGCTCGAAATCGAGCCAGGCGAAATCGACTTCCGGGTACAACGCCTCGACGTGAACCTGGCTGTTGCCCACTTCGACAATCAGCAAGCCCTTCTCGGTCAGATGATCCGCGGCTTCAGCGAGCATGCGACGCACCAGGTTCAAACCATCATCGCCACAGGCCAGTCCCAGCTCCGGCTCGTGCTGATACTCGTCCGGCATATCCGCAAAATCTTCCGCATCGACGTAGGGTGGGTTCGACACGATCAGGTCGAAACGTTGACCCGGCAAGCCATCAAACCCATCGCCCTGAACGGTGTACACCCGCTCATCGACACCGTGACGCTCAATGTTCTGATTGGCCACTTCCAGCGCTTCGAACGACAGGTCGGCCAGTACCACTTCGGCGTTCTGGAATTCATAGGCACAGGCGATGCCGATGCAACCTGAGCCGGTGCACAGGTCAAGAATGCGCGCCGGCTCGGTGCCCAGCCATGGTGTGAAGCGGTTTTCGATCAGTTCGCCAATCGGTGAACGCGGGATCAACACACGCTCATCGACGATGAATGACATGCCGCAGAACCAGGCTTCGCCCAACAGGTAGGCGGTCGGTACGCGCTCTTCGATACGGCGTTTGAGCAACAGCTGCAAGTGGACCAGTTCATCTTCTTCCAGCGCGCAGTCGAGGTAGCTGTCGGCAATTTCCCATGGCAAGTGCAAGGCACCCAATACCAGTTGACGGGCTTCATCCCAGGCGTTGTCAGTCCCATGGCCGAAAAACAGATCCTCCCCATGGAAGCGGCTGACGGCCCAACGGATATGGTCACGCAGGGTACGAAGTCGGGAAGTGATCACGGCGGCAAACTCCAGAAAAAACGACTGGCGATTCTAACAGCCAAAACGCGCCACGACGACGCAGGAAAAACACCGGACCAGATGTAGGATCCATCCCTTTTTACCGCTGGCTATTGAACAAAACGAGCAAAATGACAAGGCTGCAAGCCAGTAAAGACGACATCTACAATAGTAGCGATTCACAGAACCGCTCAGCCAGAGGACAATGGCGCAAAAGCCCCACTCCAAGGAGCCCCAGAATGTCCGTTCCAAAAACGATGTTTCAACTCAGCGGCCGCGGTTACGCAGCAGCCAATCTGAGCCATGCGACCCTTGTCATCATCGATGCACAAAAGGAGTACCTCAGCGGTCCGCTGGCCCTGAGCGGCATGGACGCTGCCGTCGCGAACATCAAGCAATTGCTGGCGGCTGCCCGCGCGGCCGGTCGCACCATCGTGCATGTACGCCACCTCGGCACGGTCGGCGGGCTGTTCGATCCACAAGGCGAGCGTGGTGAGTTCATCCCCGGCCTTGAACCACTGCCCGACGAAACCATCATCGGCAAATTGCTGCCAAGTGCGTTCCACGGCACTGAACTGGCAAAGCGCCTGGAAGACCTCGGCGCCCTTGACCTGATCGTCTGCGGTTTCATGAGTCACTCCAGTGTCAGCACCACGGTGCGCGCTGCTAAGAATCTGGGTTTCCGTTGCACGCTGGTGGAAGACGCCTGTGCCACGCGCGATTTACCTTACAAGGGCGGCGTGTTGAGCGCCGAACACGTTCAACAGACCGAAATGGCGATTATGGCGGACAACTTCGCCACGCTCGCGCTCACTCACGATCTGATTTGATTTGATCGGCCCTTGATGAGCGGCCAATACTGCCGCTCATCCGCAAAAGTCACCCATTTGCCGCAATTGTCTTAGCCTCAGGAACATCCCGGTCAACTCCCGGTCGAAGGGCCGATACCCATTGAGGAAGGTCGGAATGAAGTTATCCGATGGTTTTGACGCTCGCCGCTTGCGGCCCAAAGGCCAACGCAACTGGCGTTTTCGAATTGGCGCCGCGTTTGCCGCGTTGCTGGCAACGTGCGGTGTCTTGCTCGCCATGGCCGCTGCCGCCAGCCTGTTTGGCCACGTACCCGCGCTGGGCGAACTGAACACCAGCCGGATCGGTGCGGCAGTGATTCTGGCGATCGGCCTGTTCATGCTGTACCTCGGTGTATGGCTTTGGCGTCGGTGCCGGCGCCGTTCGCGCCAGTCGCGCGGGCTGAACATGTCTCCACACCTGATGAAAAAACACGACTGAACAGAAGGCCTGGTATTTGCCGGGCCTCAATTGTTATGGATAGCGACTCGACTTGGGTAAACTGGCCGCCCTTCGCGGAGGCTGACATGCAAGACAACGATTTTTCCCTGTTCAAAAGTGCGATCCAAGGCGTCAAGCCGATCAAGCACGATCGCGCCGAAACCGGCAAACCCAAGGCCGACCGCGCGCAAATCGCCAAGCTGCGTCAAGCCGCGACCATTCGCACCGATGCCACCACCGTTGATGGGCTGTCCGATCAGTTCGTCATCGATGTCGGCCCGGAAGACGAGTTGATGTGGGCTCGTGACGGGGTTCAGGAAAGCCAGATGCGCAAGCTCAAGATCGGACAAATTCCGTTCGAGGGCAGCCTCGACCTGCACGGCATGAGCGTGGAAAAAGCGCGAGAAACCCTCTGGGCCTTTCTCGCCGAAGCGACCAAATTCGAAATTCGCTGCGTGCGCGTCACCCACGGCAAAGCCGTGCGTCTGGACGGCAAGCGGCCGATGATCAAAAGTCACGTCAACACTTGGCTGCGCCAGCATTCACAAGTGCTTGGTTTCACCTCGTGCCAGGCTAAACATGGCGGCGCCGGAGCGGTGTATGTGATGCTCAAACGCACCATGATGGAAGGTCGTGACGAGTAAAGCTGTCGCGTCACGCTTGCAGCGCCGTGTTTGCCACCATACCCTTGCCTTTGCGAAAATCCCCACAGGTAGTTTCATGTCCCTGGAACAGAATTACACCGCGATTCTAAAGGGGTAAGCCAAAGTACGCAGAACCAATGAAACCGGGCACTTCGTTACTTGGGAATACCCGGCTCATACCCTGAATACACGGTCAGTGGTACAAAAATTGGTACGGGATAGCACTGCGAACACGGAGTCGAGAAATTGAAGACCTTACTTTTCAAATAGAATCTCGTCATTCTCCGCACGTAATTTTGACAGCATCAGCATCTACTGTTGCTGCCTAAGTACTGGTTGGGCTGCTGACCCTTTGTGCCCAGAGAACACACAGAGAAACAGCAACAGTCTGAACCTCCGCGCCGGCCACACTATGAGACTCGGAGAACAGCAAGGGAGGATTACCTTTGGGTATATCTAATCAAGCTGGTTCAGCAGTTTTGCACAAACGCATTCGTGCGTTCGGTGGCATGGCCATTAGCTTCGGCTTGATGGGCATAGATCCAGTGTCCGCTGTTGCACTGGCTCTTTTGGCTACTGTCGTCTTGGCGGTGTTGTAAAACCAGGGAGGCCATGTGCACGGACGTGGCCGCCCAGCCCCATCCCTTCTACCGGCGTTCTGCCGACCGAGCACCATTCCATTCAAATCGTCTTATCGACTGCTACGCTTTCCTCGTCTGCGGAGAATTAGCACATGCCAAATTCAGATCTGTCCCCTTCCCTGCTGTTCTAAACGGGGATAGACGGGGAATCGGCCTTTGAATTCAAGGGCCAATCCCCGGCGATTCCCCGCCTTACTCCAACACACCCCGATAAATTGGCCCAAGAATTGGCCCATCCCTATCCGGCGTCCTGCCGGCCGAACAAAATCAATCAAGTAACAACCGGCTTTCGCTCAATCGAAAGCATCGACCGATTCACTCGTCCCCCGAGCCGGATACCTGGCAGCTCAACAGCTTTGTAAACCAGATAGGCAGTCAGGTACGCACCCGCCAGGACAAAGACCAACATAACGCCGACGCGCTGCGGCGGTGTCAGTCCAAGAAGGAATGGAACCCGCGTGATGATGAGTCCGGAGGCTGCAATAAAGAAACCGTGGAAAAGGTAGACACCATAGGACGTGTCCGAGGCGAACCGAACCGGCTTATTGTTGATCATGCTGATTAGCCAGGACGGAGCCCGGCCAGACTTCTCGGCCAAGCCGATGGCCAGCATCAGCAGCAGGATGCCTGGAAGCACAAGGAAATCAGGATCAACCCTCGAACCAATATAAACGAGCACCATTGCGCAGGTGATCAGGCTGGCTTGCCGAGCTTTGGAAACTCCCTCCTTCATCGCCGCAAACAAAACCATGCCCGCGAGGAAGTAATTGAGCCGCAGAACGATTAGTGAGGGCTCGAAATAGTGGGCTTTTGAGGATATCCACGCCCCCACCAGAAACACCGGAACGCCGATCAGCAGCGACGCCTTTGCGACGCCAATCCGACGAAACACCAGGAACAGCAGGGGGAAAACTGCATAAAACTGCATTTCCAGGCTGAGGCTCCAGTCCGGAAGGAATGTCGAGAATGAGTACTCAGGATGTAGTCCAAACAGGAAAGTGAGGTGCAGAAACATGTTTGTGGCGGTGTACTCGATCCGCATCGGATCATAAACCCCACCATCACCGCCAGCCCACAGGGCCGGGTTCAAGTGCTGGAGTTCTTTGTAGCCAAGGAGAAAGTAGGAGCTGAACATTACTGCCAGCGCCAGGGACAGATAGTAGGCCGGAGCCAGCCTGAAGTAGCGACGAACCCAAAAACGCGCCCAGCTCCTTCCCGTAGTCAGCGGCTCCGAGTGCTTCCGCGCGGTGGCATTCGCCATCATCAGAAAGCCCGAGATCAGCATGAACAGATTCACTGCAATCTTCGCCGATGGCAGTGGGATGCCATACCACCCACCCCAAATCATGCAATGTGCCACCAACACCCAAAGCGCAGCGATTGCCCTGAAGAAGTTGATGAACTCGAACTCTCTTACCACTTTACACACCCGATGACGAATCACAGAAAGGCGCCAGATTACCATTATCTGGCGATCTGAATTCCGTCATACGCCGGTTCGCAGGTCACTCCGCGTCCGTGGCTTTGCTCAGCATACTCCACCAGGTTTCCCGCTCTTTCATCAGCGCGCTTGAGCGCGTCGGCAAGCACCATTGCGGCGCGGGCAGTTGCCTTGCTTGCGGCGGCAGTACAGGAATTGCCGCTGGCTTCACTGGTTGCGTATCGAGCGGCAAGGGCGTTGCCCCCCCCCCGCGCAGTACGTCAGCAGAAGCGCGAGCAGCGGCAGCATCAGCAGTTGCTTGATCGATCGCGCGTTGACCATCTTGAACCGACTTGTTGATTGATTGTTGGTAGGTCTGCTCTTTGGTGCGCTCGGCTGCTTCGTTGAGCGTCCGAGCTTCAGCGCCCTGCTTGTCACGGTCATCCCACTTCGCCTGCCAATCGGCATTGGCCAGTGTCTACGGTGGTTGAGGCTGATTTGATTATCGGGCACTTATATAAGGTGCTGACCGGTTCGATGCTGGTGTACGCGGCGTACTTCGAGTTCGCGTTTTACACCGGCATGCGGCCAGGGGAGATAGCGGCGTTGCGCTGGGATGAGGTGAATACAGAGGGGCGCGTCGCCAACGTGTGTCGGATCGTCGCGGACTACAAGATCGAGGAGCGCACGAAAACCCGTGAAGCGCGGCGAGTCATGCTGAACAGCAGGGCATTAAATGCGATTGAGGTGGCCAAGAGTGTGGCCGAGTTGAGGGCGAAGCAGAGCCGGCGACAGCAAAAGCAGTCGCCTTATGTGTTCCCGCCGACCAAGAACTTTGAGTTCATCCAGCAGGCCAGCGTGACAGACAAACATTTCAAGGCGGCACTGGTCGCACTGAAGATCAGGGCCAGACGGCAATACAACTGCCGGCACACTTACGCTACCATGTGCCTCATGGCAGGCATGAACCTCGGGTTCATTGCGAATCAGCTCGGCCACAGCGTGCAAATGCTACTGTCGACTTACGCCCGGTGGATCAGTTCCAGTGAAGACTGGAGCGAAGTCGGGAAGCTTGAACAAAGCCTGATTGGTACACAATTGGTACAGACAGAACCCGTACCCCTCTAGAACCCATACGGAATAAAGCTCTGTGACACTGGAACAGAATTACACCGCGATTCTCGGCCAACTGGGCGAGGACGCCTCCCGCGAGGGCCTGCTCGACACGCCAAAGCGTGCCGCCAAAGCCATGCAGTACCTCTGCCGCGGTTATGAACAGACGCTGGAAGAGGTCACCAACGGTGCCTTGTTCAGCTCCGACAACAGCGAAATGGTGCTGGTCAAGGACATCGAGCTGTACTCGTTGTGCGAACACCACATGCTGCCGTTCATCGGCAAGGCGCATGTCGCCTACATCCCGAGCGGCAAAGTGCTGGGCCTGTCGAAAGTGGCGCGAATCGTCGACATGTACGCCCGCCGCCTGCAGATCCAGGAAAATCTCAGCCGCCAGATCGCGGAAGCGGTCCAGCAAGTCACCGGCGCCTTGGGCGTTGCGGTGGTGATCGAGGCCAAGCACATGTGCATGATGATGCGCGGTGTGGAGAAACAGAATTCGTCGATGATCACTTCGGTGATGCTCGGTGAGTTCCGCGAAAACGCGGCCACCCGCAGCGAGTTTCTCAGCCTGATCAAGTAATGTGCGGCACGAAGAAAACCGGCATTCATCGCCGGTTTTTTTTCGTCTGCAAAAAATCAGGTAAGCTGCGCGCCCTTCTTCATTCGCTCCGTGAGGCTTTCAACGTGTTCGTAAAAGCGCTTCGTGTCGGCCTTGGCCAACTGATCATCTTCATCGACTTCCTGACTCGTCCCGGCAAGAAGCAACGCCCCGCCGAGGCTCAGGCCAAGGTCAACTCCGCTGCCAAAGGCCTGACTCTGTATCAATTCCACGCCTGCCCGTTTTGCGTGAAGACCCGCCGTACCCTGCGCCGCCTGAATGTTCCGGTGGCGTTGCGTGACGCGAAAAACAGCGAACAGGATCGCCAGACCCTGCTGGAGCAAGGTGGCAAGATCAAGGTGCCGTGCCTTCGTATTGAAGAGAACGGCCAGACCACCTGGATGTATGAGTCCAAGGTGATCATTGATTATCTGGATAAGCGTTTCGCGGCAGCCTGATGGTTTTGTGGTGCCCTGACTGACGCCATCGCCAGCAGGCTGGCTCCCACAGGTTTGTGAACGCCACAAATCCACTGTGGGAGTGAGCCTGCTCGCGATGAGGCCACCACAAATCCCAGTCAAAAATAAACCGGCCCAATGGCCGGTTTATTTGTTTTTGCCATCCCCCCTCAGGCTCGGCGCTTGTCCCTGTGGGAGCGAGCCTGCTCGCGATGGCGTCGGCACAGGCGATATAGCTCAATCGCCAAACTTTTCGCAAACAAAATGGAAAACATTATTTGCTTTTTTTGTATACAAAAGCATAATCCACTTCGTGCGAGTTCTTGACCGCGTGATCAACATATTCGCAAGTGCCTTGCCTCAAAGGGCCGCTGCCACCCTCATGGGTCCGGTCCTGGAAATAACAATAAAACTCTTGAGGAGTACTCGCTGTGGAAAGCCGCAAATCCGAAGCATCGACGCTGGATCTCTCGCCGCCATTACGCAATGGCTTGCTTGAACGCATCTTCAAACTCAGCTTGCATGGCACCACGGTGAAGACCGAGCTGATTGCCGGTCTGACAACCTTCATCACGATGGCTTACATCATCTTCGTCAACCCCAATATCATGGCTGACGCCGGGATTGATCACGGTGCCGCGTTTGTCGCGACCTGCATCGCGGCTGCGCTGGGTTGCCTGTTAATGGGCCTCTACGCCAACTGGCCCGTCGGCCTGGCGCCGGGCATGGGTTTGAACGCTTTCTTCACCTACACCGTGGTCGGCACCATGGGCTACAACTGGGAAACCGCCCTCGGTGCGGTATTTGTGTCCGGTGTGTTGTTCATGATCCTGACCTTTTCGCGGATTCGCGAATGGCTGCTCAACAGCATTCCAGTGAGCCTGCGCTTCGCCATGGGCGCCGGCGTCGGTTTGTTTCTGGGGCTGATCGGTTTGAAAACAGCGGGCATTGTCGTCGATAGCCCGGCGACCCTGATCAAGCTCGGCTCCCTGCGCGAACCCGGCCCGCTGCTCGCCGCCGTTTGCTTCCTGATGATCGCCATTCTCAGCTATCACAAAGTGTTCGGCGCAATCCTCATCAGCATCATCACCGTCACCCTGGCCGGTTGGGGTCTTGGCCTGGTGCACTACGAGGGCATCATGTCGGCCCCGCCGAGCCTGGCCCCGACCTGGATGGCCATGAATCTGGCCGGCGTATTCAACGTCAGCATGATCAGCGTGGTCCTGGCCTTCCTCTTTGTGCACATGTTCGACACCGCCGGCACCCTGATGGGTGTGGCCCAGCGCGCCAACCTGGTCGGCGCAGACGGCCGGATCGAAAACCTCTCCCGCGCCATGAAAGCCGACAGTGCTTCCAGCGTATTTGGTGCGGTGGTGGGTGTTCCGCCGGTCACCAGTTACGTTGAAAGTGCCGCGGGCGTTGCGGCGGGTGGTCGGACCGGGCTTACCGCCGTGACCGTGGGTGTGCTATTTATTGCCGCGATGTTCTTCGCACCACTAGCCGGGATGATCCCAGCCTACGCCACCGCCGGCGCGCTGATTTATGTGGCGATGCTGATGATGGGCGGTATGAAGCACATCGAATGGGACGAAGCGACCGACAGCATTCCGGCCATCGTCACCGCAATCATGATGCCGCTGACCTTCTCGGTCGCCGACGGCATCGCGCTGGGCTTCATCACTTATGTGGCGCTGAAGGCCGGTACCGGTAAATACAAGGAAATCTCCGTCAGCTTGTGGGTGCTTTGCGCGATCTTCATCGCCAAGTTCATTTTCTTGTAAGCCGCCTACGTTTCAAAAACAGTGTTTCAAAACAGCCTCACCCCGCCGGGTGGGGCTTTTGCACAAATGGAGGAAAGTGATGAGTCTGGAAACCTGGCTGCTGTTCAGCGGCGCTGCGCTGGTGGTGATCCTGATCCCGGGGCCCCTGTCGTTGCTGATGATCAGCAACAGTCTGAATTACGGTTTGCGCCGTTCTTACCCCGCGTTTCTCGGTGGCGTGGTCGCATCGATCTGCTTGCTCAGTGCCTCTGCGCTGGGTTTGGGCGCCTTGCTGCTCGCATCGGAGCAGCTGTTCAGCGCGTTGAAAATCGTCGGGGCGCTGTACTTGTTCTATCTCGCCTGGCAGAGCTGGCAGCAATCGCGCCAGCCGTCGGTGGGCGCCGAGGTGCCTCAGGCGGCGCCAGTGCCACGCTTTCGTGCGCTGTTCGGCCGTGCGTTTGTACTCGGTGCGAGTAATCCGAAAGACATTCTGTTCTTTGCAGCCTTCCTGCCGCAGTTTCTCAGCGCCGAGCAGCCGTTCCTGCCGCAGTTGCTGGTGATGATAGCGACCTGGACGGTGTTGGATCTGCTGTGCAAATTGGCTTATGGGCTGGGTGCGCATGGTGCGGCTCGATATCTGCGCAGTGGCAAAGGGCAGAGTTGGTTCAATCGGGTGAGTGCGGGGTTGTTCAGTGGTGCGGGCGCGGCATCTCTGTTGAGCCGCTGAAGCCAAAAAGCATCGCGAGCAAGCTCTACTCCTACAGGATTGGTGTCGCCCCCTGCTTTGTGAACGACACACACCCTGTAGGAGCAAGGCTTGCCCGCGAAGGCGTCAGCAGCAACAACTCATTTCTCAAGGACGAAAAAAAGCCCGCAGTGTGAGCGGGCGAAAGACCAAAGAAGCTATATGCGCAGTCGCTTCCAGGTTGAGGCAGCTGCTTGGGGGATCAGCTGCCGCGATACGTGGAATAGCTATACGGCGAAATCAGCAACGGCACATGGTAGTGATCCTGCTCCGCAGAGATGCCGAAACGCAGCACCACTACATCGAGAAACGCAGGCTCCGGCAACTGAACGCCACGGGCGCGGTAGTAGTCGCCCGCATGAAACTGAACCTGATAGACCCCGGTACGGTAGTCATCGCCTTGCAGTAGCGGTGCATCGACACGGCCATCGCTATTGGTTGTCGCGCTGGCGACCAATTCCAGGTGCGAACCTTCTACGCGGTACAACTCGACCTTGATCGAGCTGCCCGGGCAACCGTGTGCAGCGTCCAAAACGTGTGTAGTCAAACGTCCCATTGATTCTGCGCGCCTGCCTGCGTAGAGCAGTCAGGCCTCGCGCCTCCCGAAGTCAGTTAAAAAGGAGACCGCACCGATTCGGAGCACGAATCACTACGGCGAGCGATTGATTAAGACACTTTTCAAAAAAATTGTACACAATAAAAACGACCTATTTACCTCGATGCCCGCCAGTCGGGGTTTTACAGCGAATTTAACGCCGCACCATAAGATCAGCGGACCTTCTATCCTTTAGCTGACCACTCAGGCAGGTTTCTTGCAGTATCATCAATTCATGACGTTTCGAGAAAAATGCAAAAAATCAGGCTTACAAATTGAATATAAAGTTGTATACAATCACTCCATCGCAGTGACGCCAGCCTGATATCTCATCGCAAGGCCGCCACACAACCTTGAACACGTCGACACGAACAAGAAGGAAGACTGCAGTGAGCGCTGACTACCCACGCGACCTGATCGGTTACGGCAGTAACCCTCCTCACCCACACTGGCCGGGCAATGCCCGCATCGCCTTGTCTTTCGTACTCAATTACGAAGAAGGCGGCGAGCGCAATATCCTGCACGGCGATAAAGAGTCCGAAGCCTTCCTCTCCGAAATGGTCTCGGCGCAGCCGCTGCAAGGCGAGCGCAACATGAGCATGGAATCTCTTTACGAGTATGGCAGCCGTGCCGGCGTCTGGCGGATTCTGAAACTGTTCAAGGAATTCGATATTCCGTTGACCATCTTCGCCGTTGCCATGGCCGCCCAGCGCCACCCGGATGTGATCCGCGCGATGGTCGATGCCGGTCATGAGATTTGCAGCCACGGCTATCGCTGGATCGACTACCAGTACATGGATGCAGCACAGGAACGCGAGCACATGCTCGAAGCGATCCGCATCCTCACCGAAATCACCGGTGAGCGCCCACTGGGCTGGTACACCGGCCGCACCGGCCCGAACACCCGTCGCCTGGTGATGGAAGAAGGCGGTTTCCTCTACGACTGCGACACCTACGACGACGACCTGCCCTACTGGGAACCGAACAACCCGACCGGCAAGCCGCACCTGGTGATCCCGTACACGCTCGACACCAATGACATGCGCTTCACCCAAGTCCAGGGTTTCAACAAGGGCGACGATTTCTTTGAGTACCTCAAAGACGCCTTCGACGTGCTTTACGCCGAAGGCGCAGAAGCACCGAAGATGCTCTCGATCGGCCTGCACTGCCGCCTGATCGGCCGTCCGGCGCGTCTGGCTTCGCTCAAGCGCTTTATCGAATACGCTAAAAGTCATGAACAGGTGTGGTTCAGCCGTCGCGTCGACATCGCGCGCCACTGGCACGAAACCCACCCATTCCAAGGGGCCGCGAAATGAGCACCTTTCAAACCGTCAAACCATCAAGCCTGAGCCGCGATGCGTTCGTCGCCGCTTTCGCCGACATCTACGAACATTCGCCATGGGTGGCCGAAAAGGCCTTCGACCTGGGCCAGGACGCCTCGATCGACGAGATCGAAACCCTGCACCAGCGCATGAGCGACATTCTGTTGAGCGCCGATCACGCCAGCCAGCTGGCCTTGATCAACGCTCACCCGGACCTGGCAGGCCGTGCGGCCGTCCAGGGCCAACTGACCGAAGCCAGCACCAACGAACAGGCTGGCGCCGGTATTCACCAATGCACGGCCGAAGAGTTCCAGCGCTTCACCGAGCTGAACGACGCCTACAAAGCCAAGTTCAAGTTTCCCTTCATCATGGCGGTAAAAGGCAGCAACCGGCATCAGATCCTCGCGGCGTTTGAAACGCGCATTCACAACTCGGTCGACACCGAATTCAAATGCGCGCTGGCGGAGATCAACAAGATTGCGTTGTTCCGTTTACTGACCCTATAGCGAGCCTTGCCCGAGTGTTCACAACGCGAAAACACCCAGGGCATTGCAAGCATCCCAAGCCAACTAATTTAAAGGCAGACAAGAAGAATGAAAGCTTACGCCGTACCTTTCGAGAAGTTCGTCAACCTGGCCGACGCCCGTCTGGGCACCAAAATCATCTCGGTCACCGATGACTGGTTCGCTGATGCCAACCGCCTGTTCCAGCCGACCCCGGCTGTGTGGAAAGAAGGCGTGTTCGATGACAACGGCAAGTGGATGGACGGCTGGGAGTCGCGCCGCAAGCGCTTCGAAGGCTACGACAGCGCGGTGATCCGCCTCGGCGTGCCGGGCTCGATCAAAGGCGTCGACATCGACACTTCATTCTTCACCGGCAACTTCCCGCCGTCGGCCTCCCTGGAAGCCTGCTTCCTGGCAGAAGGCGAACCGACTGAAAACACCCAGTGGGTTGAAGTGCTGTCCGCTGTAGAGCTGCAAGGCAACAGCCACCACTTCCACGAAATCAACAACGATCAGGCATTCAGCCACCTGCGCTTCAACATCTACCCGGATGGCGGCGTGGCCCGTCTGCGTGTGTACGGTGTTCCGCACCGCGACTGGTCGGCCGTCGGCGACAACGAGCAAATTGACCTGGCTGCAGCGCTGAATGGTGGTCGCGCCCTCGCCTGCTCCGACGAACACTTTGGCCGCATGAGCAACATCCTCAACCCCGGCCGTGGCATCAACATGGGCGACGGCTGGGAAACCGCACGTCGTCGTACTCCTGGCAACGACTGGGTGATCGTCGCGCTGGGTCATGCCGGTGAAGTCGAGAAAGTCATCGTCGACACTCTGCACTTCAAAGGCAACTACCCGGACACTTGCTCGATCCAGGGCGCGTTCGTGAAGGGCGGCACTGACAGTCAGATCGAAACCCAATCGCTGTTCTGGCGCGAGCTGCTGCCGGCGCAGAAACTGGAAATGCACGCTGAACACACCTTCGCCGAGCAGATCAAGGCGCTGGGGCCAATCACCCACATCCGCCTGAACGTGTTCCCGGATGGTGGTGTGAGCCGCCTGCGTGTTCTCGGCAAGGTCGCTAAATAAGCGCTGAAGAAAACCTGTAGGAGCACAGCTTGCTGGCGATGGCGTCAGTAAGGACCCCATCGCCGGCAAGCCGTACTCCTACAAAAGCAACACATCAACGAATTCAAGGTAAGAAGACCAGCATGCGCACATTGACGATTGAACCGCTGACCAAAGAAGCCTTCGCCCCTTTCGGTGACGTGATCGAAACCGACGGCAGCGATCACTTCATGATCAACAACGGTTCGACCATGCGCTTCCATAAACTGGCGACGGTGCAAACCGCCACGCCAGAGGACAACGCGATCATCAGCATCTTCCGCGCCGACGCGCAGGACATGCCGCTGACCGTCAGCATGCTGGAGCGTCACCCGCTGGGCAGCCAGGCGTTTATTCCGCTGCTCTGCAACCCTTTTCTGATCGTGGTCGCGCCACTTGGCGATGAACCTGTATCAGGCTTGGTCCGCGCCTTCGTCACCAACGGCAGGCAGGGCATTAATTACCATCGCGGCGTCTGGCACCACCCGGTGCTGACGATCGAAAAGCGGGATGACTTCCTGGTGGTTGATCGCAGTGGCACAGGCAATAACTGCGATGAGCATTTTTTCAAAGAGGATGAGCGTTTGATCCTCGCCCCCCACCAATAAGAGAAGGTCTGATCACTCGACAACAGAGTGACAGGCGAGAGGTAAAGACTGTGGAAGCACATCTGTTTGAATGGCTGAACCTGAGCGTGCGCTGGGTTCACATGATTACTGGCGTGGCCTGGATCGGCGCGTCGTTCTATTTCGTCTGGCTGGAAAACAACCTCAATCGGGTCAACCCGAAAAGCGGGCTGGCGGGCGATTTGTGGGCGATCCACGGCGGCGGTATCTACCACCTGGAAAAATACAAACTGGCCCCACCGACCATGCCGGACAACCTGCACTGGTTCAAATGGGAAGCCTATTTCACCTGGATGTCAGGGGTCGCGCTGCTGTGCGTGGTGTTCTACTCCAACCCGACGCTGTACCTGCTGGCACCGGGCAGTAGCCTGAGCGGTCCTGAAGGCGTACTGCTGGGCATCGGCTCGCTGTTCGTCGGCTGGTTCGTCTACTCCTTCCTCTGCGACTCGGCCCTGGGCAAACGCCCTGCCCTGCTCGGCTTCATCCTGTTCGTACTGATCATTGGCGCGGCCTACGGCTTCAGCAAAGTGTTCAGCGGACGCGGTGCTTACCTGCACGTCGGCGCGATCATCGGCACCATCATGGTCGGTAACGTGTTCCGCATCATCATGCCGGCACAGCGCGCACTGGTAGCGGCGATCGCCGAGAACCGCACGCCGGATCCGGCGCTACCGGCCAAAGGTTTGCTGCGTTCGCGTCACAACAACTACTTCACCTTGCCGGTGCTGTTCATCATGATCAGCAACCACTTCCCGAGCACTTACGGCAGCCAATACAACTGGCTGATCCTGGCCGGGATCGCGGTGCTGGCGGTGTTGGTGCGTCACTACTTCAACACCCGTCATGACAGCCACAAGTTTGCCTGGACGCTGCCAGTGGCAGCTGTGGGCATGATCAGCCTGGCTTACGTCACCGGCCCTGCGCCGATGACCAGCCCGGAAGTGGCCAAGGCGCCTGCGAAGATCGAGTACCAACCGCTGCCGGAAACCGCAGTGGGCGGTGGTTTGAAACCGGCTGAAGCTGCACCGGCGGCAGCGCCCGCAGCCGCACCGGCTCAGGCGTCCAACGCAGGTCCGGGCTTCGACAAGGTGCACAGCGTGATTCAAGAGCGTTGCGCGGTTTGCCACTCGGCCAAACCGACCAGCCCACTGTTCAGCGCGGCCCCTGCCGGTGTGATGTTCGACACCCCCGAGCAGATCCGCCAGAACGCCCCGCGCATCCAGGCTCAGGCCGTTACCAGCCAGATCATGCCTCTGGGCAACATCACGCAGATGACCCAGCAGGAACGTGACCTGATTGGTGCCTGGATTGTTCAGGGAGCTCAGACCAACTAATCGTTGAAAAGCTTCGCTGGCAAGCCAGCTCCTACAGGTTCCATGTCGGTCGCATAACCGATGAACGACATAACCCTGTAGGAGCTGGCTTGCCAGCGATTGGCCGCACCGCGGTCAACCTGATGCACAAAATCACAAGAATAAAAAAGATCCGAGGTGTTGCATGTCCGAGCTATCCGAAGCGCGCATCCCCGACGCACCCGCCATTCAGCGTTTGCCCCTTTTGCAACTGATCCTGGTCGGCTTGCAACATGTTTTGCTGATGTACGGCGGCGCCATCGCGGTGCCGCTGATCATCGGACAGGCCGCTGGCCTGAGTCGTGAAGAGATCGCCTTTCTGATTAACGCCGACCTGCTGGTCGCCGGCATCGCCACCATCGTCCAGTCGCTGGGCATCGGCCCCATGGGCATCCGTATGCCGGTGATGATGGGCGCCAGTTTCGCCGCCGTCGGCAGCATGGTCGCCATGGCCGGCATGCCGGGCATCGGCCTGCAAGGGATCTTCGGTGCAACCATCGCCGCCGGATTCTTCGGCATGATCATCGCGCCATTCATGTCCAAAGTCGTACGCTTCTTCCCGCCTCTGGTGACCGGCACAGTCATCACCTCGATCGGTTTGTCGCTGTTCCCCGTGGCTGTGAACTGGGCCGGCGGTGGCGCAGGCGCCACGCAATTCGGTTCGCCGATTTACCTGACCATTGCTGCGCTGGTACTGGGCACCATTTTGCTGGTGCACCGTTTCATGCGCGGGTTCTGGGTCAATATTTCAGTGCTGATCGGCATGTGCCTGGGCTACGTGCTCTGCGGCCTGATCGGCATGGTCGATCTCAGCGGCATGGCGCAAGCGCCGTGGCTGCAATTCGTCACCCCGCTGCATTTCGGCATGCCCAAGTTTGAACTCGCGCCGATCCTTTCAATGTGCCTGGTGGTGGTGATCATCTTCGTCGAGTCCACCGGGATGTTCCTCGCCCTGGGCAAAATCACCGGGCAGGAAGTCTGCCCACGGATGCTGCGTCGCGGCTTGCTGTGCGATGCCGGCGCTTCGTTTTTCGCCGGGTTCTTCAACACCTTCACCCACTCCTCATTTGCGCAGAACATCGGCCTGGTGCAAATGACGGGTGTGCGTTGCCGTTCGGTGACCATCGTCGCAGGCGGGTTGCTCATTGTGTTGAGCCTGCTGCCGAAAGCCGCATTCCTGGTGGCGTCGATTCCGCCAGCGGTACTGGGCGGTGCGGCGATTGCGATGTTCGGCATGGTCGCCGCCACCGGGATCAAGATTCTTCAGGAAGCCGACATCGGCGACCGTCGCAACCAACTGCTGGTGGCGGTGAGCATCGGCATGGGCCTGATTCCAGTGGTGCGCCCGGAGTTCTTCGCCCACCTCCCGCTATGGATGAGCCCGATCACCCACAGCGGCATCGCCATGGCCACGATCAGCGCCCTGACGCTGAACCTGCTGTTCAACATTCTTGGTGGCGCCGAACGCGCGGCCATCAACGACTGCACCGCTCACACGCATTAACTCAGACGAGCACCAAACCCTGTGGGAGCGAGCCTGCTCGCGATGACGGTATGACATTCAACACTTGTGTTGACTGACCCGACGCTTTCGTCGGAACGCCGCCCGGAGCAAGCCCGCTCCTACAGGGGGGTTGCCTGCGCCTCAACAATAAAAACAAGAGGAAGCAACAGATGGTTTTTACCCACTCAAGCCCGTCGTTTAACGACGCCAGGCCAAGCGCCGCCAACCATGCCCCACACCTGTCGTCGGTGCGCTGTTGCGGGGCACTTGAGACCTGGCCAAGTAGTCAGTATTCTCCGCGGCCGCCTGAATCCTCGTTAAAAAAAAGCCCGGATTTAATTTCTGACCAGAAAGCCAACTTATCCCGGCTCTGGACAATACCAAGGCACTCCATACCCCCTCTCAATCGACTGTTTTTGAGCAGCCGAGCGGGAGTTTATTTGTTTTTTGAAAGCCTTGGCGCAGCTCTTGCTATGAGCATTAAAGCTGACCGACTGGATGATTTTTTACCGCTACAGATAGAGGCGCCACACCAGAGCGCCGAACTTAAAAAAATAACGTGGAATCACCTACTTTTTGGGAGCAACCGAATGAAACGTACGTGCACTAGCCTGATGCTGGCGGGATCAATGCTGGCTGGGGGTCAGGCCATGGCCGGCGACTTGCTGCAATGGCAAACCAACAGCCTGTCTTACCTGTACGGTAAGGATTTCCAGGTCAACCCGCGCATTCAGCAGACGGTGACCTTCGAACACGCCGATGGCTGGAAATACGGCGACAACTACTTCTTCATCGACAAGATCTTCTACAACGGCAAGGAAGACGCCTTCGCCGGCGACAACACCCACTATGGCGAACTCAGCCCGCGCTTGTCGTTTAACAAGATTTTCGACCAGAAGCTGGAGTTCGGTCCGATCAAAGACGTCCTGCTGGCCATGACCTATGAGTTCGGCGAGGACGACACCGAGTCGTACCTGATCGGTCCGGGTTTTGACCTGGCTATCCCTGGCTTCGACTACTTCCAGTTGAACTTCTACAACCGTCACTCCGAAGGCGGCCGCCCGGGTGACGATATCTGGCAGGTCTCTCCGGTCTGGTCCTACACCATCCCGGCGGGTAGCTCGGACGTGGTGATCGACGGCTTCATGGACTGGGTAGTCGACAACGACGTGAACAAAGAAGGCGAATACCACGCCAACCTGCACTTCAACCCACAGGTCAAATACGACCTGGGCAAGGCACTGAAGTTGGGCGCCAAGCAGTTGTACGTCGGTGTCGAGTATGACTACTGGAAAAACAAGTACGGCATCGAAGACAGCCAGGGCTTCAAGACTGATCAGAGCGCGACCAGCTTGCTGGTCAAGGTTCACTTCTGATCTGGCAGTAAGTGGCGTCTGCAAGGACGCCATCGCGGGCAAGCCACGCTCCCACAGGTTTGAGGTCGTTCTCAATTTATGTAAACGACGCAAAACCTGTGGGAGCGTGGCTTGCCCGCGATGGCCTCACCACCAATCTCAAGCAGTAACCACAGTCTCCGCCAACCCAAGAAACCGGCAAAGCTCCCCACGCTTGGCCAACGCATCCCGCCGCCCCAGGTCGATCAACTCGCTGCAATACCCCGCTTCGAACAACAGATAACTCAACACCCCTGCCCCACTCGTCTTGGTCGCCCCCGGTCCGCGCAAAAACAGGCGCAGTGCCGCCGGCAATTCCTGTCGATGCCGCGCAGCAATCTCATCGATCGGCTGACTCGGCGAAATCACCAGCACCTCCACCGGCGCCACGCCCAGCGCACGGGTCGGTGTACCCACGGGCATCAGGTGGCTGAACTGATTCAGACGCTGCAACAACTCGATGTCGCTTTCCAGGCTGTCAATGAACGTACTGTTGAGCATGTGCCCGCCAATCTGCGCCAGCGTCGGCTGTTGCCCGGTATAAGCGCGTTGCAGCGGCTGCTGCGGGTCGACGCCACGCGGGTTGCCACTGACGCCCACCACCAGCACCCGGCTGGCGCCCAGGTGCAGGGCCGGACTGATCGGGGCGGATTGGCGCACCGCACCGTCGCCGAAGTATTCCTCGCCGATTTTCACCGGGGCGAACAGCAACGGAATGGCGGAACTGGCCAGCAAATGCTCGACACTCAATTGAGTCGGAACGCCGATGCGCCGATGGCGTAACCACGATTCGATGGTGCCGCCACCCTGATAGAACGTGACAGCCTGACCGGATTCATACCCAAACGCCGTCACCGCCACCGCTTGCAACTGCTTCTGTGCAATGGCTTCGGCGATCCCGGCCATGTTCAGTTTGTCGTTGAGTAAACCACGCAGTGGCGAACTGTTGAGCAAGGCCACCGGCACGTGAGCGCCAAGCCCCAGCAAACTGTGACTGACAAACCGGGTGGCCTGACTGATGACGCCGGGCCAGTCGCTGCGCAACACCCGATGGCTGCGAAAGCCCTGCCAGAACGCGGTCAAACGCTCGATGGCGCCGCGAAAATCCATCGCGCCACTGGCGAGGCTGACCGCATTGATCGCCCCGGCCGAGGTGCCGACGATCACTGGAAACGGATTGCTTGCCCCCATCGGCAACAGTTCGGCAATCGCCGCCAGCACGCCTACCTGATACGCCGCCCGAGCCCCGCCGCCGGAAAGAATCAACCCTGTAACCGGTTCTGCAGGACTCATCGCAACACTCCATGGCGCTTAAAGGAATCGGTGACTCAACCGCGTTTTTTGTACAGCTTGGGCTCGCCCGGTGGGCGGCTCTTGAAGCGGCGATGGGCCCAGAGGTATTGCTCCGGGCATTCACGCAAGGCGCTTTCGACCCACTGGTTGATGCGGATGCAATCGGCTTCTTCGGTTTCGCCGGGGAAGCCTTCGAGCGGCGCATGAATCACCAGTCGATAACCGCTGCCATCGGCCAGGCGCTCCTGAGTGAAGGGCACCACCAACGCCTTGCCCAGCCGCGCAAACTTGCTGGTGGCGGTCACGGTGGCCGCCTGAATGCCGAACAGCGGCACGAAAATGCTTTGTTTGGCGCCGTAGTCCTGATCCGGTGCGTACCAGATCGCTCGGCCCGCGCGCAGCAATTTGAGCATGCCGCGCACATCGTCGCGCTCCACCGCCAGCGAATCGAGGTTGTGCCGCTCACGACCACGACGCTGGACATAGTCGAACAGCGGATTCTTGTGCTCGCGGTACATGCCGTCGATGGTGTGCTGTTGACCAAGCAGCGCCGCGCCGATTTCCAGCGTGGTGAAATGCACCGCCATCAGAATCACGCCCTTGCCATCTTGCTGAGCCTTTTTCAGGTACTCCAGGCCTTCGACATGGGCCAGTTTGGCCAGACGCTGACGCGACCACCACCAACTCATGGCCATTTCGAAAAAGGCGATGCCCGTGGAGGCAAAGTTTTCCTTGAGCAGGCGCTTGCGCTCGGCGGCGGACTTTTCAGGGAAACACAGTTCAAGATTGCGCTTGGCAATGCGCCGTCGGTCGCCGGCCACTCGATACATCCCGGCACCGAGCAGGCGACCAATAAACAGCAACGCCGGATACGGCAACTGAACAATCAGCCACAACAACCCCAAGCCACACCACAGCGGCCAGAAACGCGGCATAAGAAATGTTTTTCGAAAACGCGGGCGATCCATTAAAGGTTCCGGAAAGACAATGGCCGCGCATTCTACATCGTTCGACCCGGCTTGCGGCTTGCGGGCGTTCTCGTTATAAGTCTCGGCACTTTTAGTGACAAGCCGTTGTATGCCGACCATGAGCCAAACCGAACCGCAAGACCAGGATCCCGTGTTCCAGTTGAAGGGCAGCATGCTCGCCATTACGGTGCTGGAACTGGCCCGCAACGACCTCGAGAACCTTGATCGGCAACTGGCCGCCAAGGTCGCTCAGGCGCCTAACTTTTTCAGCAATGCGCCGCTGGTGCTGGCCCTGGACAAACTTCCGGCCGGCGAAGGCGCGGTGGATTTGCCAGGGCTGATGCGCGTTTGCCGCCAGCATGGCTTGCGCACGCTGGCCATCCGCGCCAGCCGTATCGAAGACATCGCTGCCGCCATTGCGGTCGATCTGCCCGTGCTGCCGCCGTCCGGTGCCCGTGAGCGTGCGCTTGACCCGCTCGAAGGCCAGGTGAAGAAAAAACCGGAAAAACCGCCGGAACCGACCATCAAACCGACGAAAATCATCACCTCGCCAGTACGTGGTGGCCAGCAGATTTATGCCCAGGGTTGCGATTTGGTGGTGATTTCATCGGTCAGCCCGGGGGCGGAACTTCTCGCCGATGGCAATATCCATGTATACGGCCCTATGCGCGGTCGTGTATTGGCCGGCGTCAAAGGCGACACGAAAGCCAGGATTTTTTGCCAGCAAATGAGCGCTGAACTGGTGTCTATCGCAGGCCACTACAAGGTCTCCGAGGATCTGCGTCGCGATCCTTTGTGGGGTGCGGGCGTACAAGTCAGCCTGTCCGGCGACGTGTTGAACATCATTCGGCTTTAACGGATACTGCCGCATTTTCCAAACATCTCTAAAACCTAGCGAAAACGGCTCAAGCGAAGTAGGAAAACGGCCACAAGCAGTGTTTACCGGGGGTAAGCGCCGCTCAGAACCGGATTTCAGCCAAGGCTGTCCGACTGCAGTAGTTTTTCAAGAGATGTTTTTCAGGGGCTAAATGTCCTTTTTCCTTAGGGGTGAAACACCTTGGCCAAGATTCTCGTGGTTACATCCGGCAAGGGTGGTGTGGGTAAGACCACCACCAGCGCCGCTATCGGTACCGGCCTCGCTCTGCGTGGTCACAAAACAGTGATCGTCGACTTCGACGTGGGCCTGCGTAACCTCGACCTGATCATGGGTTGCGAGCGTCGCGTGGTGTATGACTTCGTCAACGTGGTCAACGGCGAAGCCAACCTGCAGCAAGCCCTGATCAAAGACAAACGCCTGGAGAACCTCTACGTCCTGGCCGCCAGTCAGACTCGCGACAAAGACGCGCTGACGGTGGAAGGCGTGGAAAAAGTCCTGATGGCGCTGAAAGAAGACTTCGAATTCGTGGTCTGCGACTCCCCGGCGGGTATCGAAAAAGGCGCCCACCTGGCCATGTACTTCGCTGATGAAGCGATTATCGTGACCAACCCGGAAGTGTCCTCGGTTCGTGACTCGGACCGTATGCTGGGCCTGCTGGCCAGCAAATCGCGCCGCGCTGAAAAAGGCGAAGAGCCGATCAAGGAACACTTGCTGCTGACTCGCTATAACCCGCAACGCGTCAACGATGGCGAAATGCTCGGCGTCGAAGACGTCAAAGAGATTCTGGCTGTCGCCCTGCTGGGTGTGATTCCGGAATCGCAAGCGGTGCTCAAGGCCTCCAACTCCGGTGTGCCGGTGATTCTCGACGACCAAAGCGACGCCGGTCAGGCGTACAGCGATGCAGTCGATCGTCTGCTGGGCAAAAACGTGGAACATCGTTTCCTCGATGTCACGAAGAAGGGATTCTTCGAGCGCCTGTTTGGAGGTAGATAATGAACATTTTTGACTTCTTTCGTGCCAACAAGAAGCCAAGTACCGCATCGGTAGCGAAAGAGCGTCTACAGATCATCGTGGCGCATGAACGCGGCCAACGCAGTACGCCGGACTACTTGCCAGCCTTGCAGAAGGAATTGGTGGAAGTGATCCGCAAGTACGTCAATATCGGGTCCGATGACGTGCACGTCGCTCTGGAAAACCAGGGCAGCTGCTCGATTCTGGAACTCAATATCACCCTGCCAGATCGTTAATCGATCCGGTCGGAGCCACGGCGGCCCAGAACCTGCCTTGTGTAGGAGCCGAGCTTGCTCGCGATGACGGTTTTACATTCAACGACGATGTTGAATGACCAACCGCTATCGCGAGCAAGCTCGGCTCCTACAGAGTGCGAGGTTCTGAGCCGCCGTTGGCGTTTGTTACGAGGCTGTTTTAATGCCGTTGTCCAACGTCCACATCATCCATCAGGACGCCGCCGTACTGGTGGTGAACAAACCGACCCTGTTGCTCTCCGTCCCTGGCCGGGCTGACGACAACAAGGATTGCCTGATTACCCGCCTGCAAGAAAACGGCTACCCGGAAGCGCGAATCGTCCACCGTCTGGACTGGGAAACCTCCGGCATCATTCTTCTGGCCCGTGACCCGGACACTCATCGCGAGCTGTCTCGGCAATTTCACGACCGCGAAACCGAAAAAGCCTACACGGCGTTGTGCTGGGGCCAGCCGGAACTGGACAGCGGCAGCATCGACTTGCCCTTGCGCTATGACCCGCCGACCAAGCCACGCCATGTGGTCGACCATGAATTCGGCAAACACGCCCTGACCTTCTGGCGTGTGCTGGAACGCTGTGGCGACTGGTGCCGCGTTGAACTCACACCGATCACCGGCCGCTCGCACCAATTGCGTGTGCACATGCTCTCTATCGGCCACCCGCTACTGGGTGACGGGCTCTATGCCCACGAGCAAGCCCTGGCCGCCTGGCCGCGCCTGTGCCTGCACGCCAGCATGCTCAGCTTCACCCACCCTCAAACCGGCGAACGCTTGCGCTTCGAGTGCCCGGCACCGTTCTGACAGCCGATGATTAACCTGTAGGAGCTGAGCTTGCTCGCGATAGCGGTCTGTCAGCCGACATCCACGTTGAATGTGGCATCGTCATCGCGAGCAAGCTCGGCTCCTACAAGTGATTTTCCACACCCGCAGTCCACCGCCAATTCTCTGACCAATACGTTAAACTGGCGCCACTGCTGTCTGGAGCTTCTTATGCGCGAAGAGTTGAACCAAGGCCTGATCGACTTCCTCAAGGCCTCCCCTACCCCATTCCATGCCACTGCCAGCCTTGTACAACGCCTGGAAGCGGCGGGCTTCATGCGCCTTGACGAGCGCGAGCCCTGGACCACCGAAGCCAACGGTCGTTACTACGTCACCCGTAATGATTCCTCCATCGTCGCGATCAAAATGGGGCGTCATTCACCGCTGCATGGCGGTATTCGCCTGGTAGGCGCGCACACCGATAGCCCTTGCCTGCGGGTCAAACCTCAGCCAGAGCTGCAGCGTCAGGGTTTCTGGCAATTGGGCGTCGAAGTCTATGGCGGAGCGTTGCTGGCGCCGTGGTTCGACCGCGACCTGTCCCTCGCGGGCCGCGTGACCTTCCGCCGTGACGGCAAGGTCGAGAGCCAGTTGATCGACTTCAAGGCGCCCATCGCGACCATTCCGAACCTGGCGATTCACCTTAACCGTGAAGCCAACATGGGCTGGGCAATCAATGCGCAGACCGAATTGCCGCCGATCCTCGCGCAATTCGCCGGGGACGAGCGCGTGGACTTCCGCGCCGTGCTCACCAACCAGCTGGCACTGGAACATGGCTTGAACGCCGACGTCGTGCTTGATTACGAGTTGAGTTTCTACGACACCCAAAGCGCAGCGGTCATCGGCTTGCATGGCGACTTCATTGCCGGCGCGCGCCTGGATAACCTGCTGTCGTGCTACGCAGGTCTGCAAGCTCTGCTGACCGCCGAAACCGACGAAACCTGTGTGCTGGTCTGCAACGATCACGAAGAAGTCGGTTCCTGTTCGGCCTGCGGCGCTGATGGCCCGATGCTTGAGCAGACGTTGCGTCGCCTGCTGCCTGAAGGTGACGAGTTCGTGCGCACCATTCAGAAGTCCCTGTTGGTTTCGGCCGACAACGCCCACGGCGTGCACCCCAACTACGCCGACAAACACGACGCCAACCACGGCCCGAAACTCAACGCCGGCCCGGTGATCAAGGTCAACAGCAACCAGCGTTACGCCACCAACAGCGAAACCGCCGGCTTCTTCCGTCATCTGTGCATGGCCGAGGAAGTACCGGTGCAAAGCTTTGTGGTACGCAGCGACATGGGCTGTGGCTCGACCATCGGCCCGATCACCGCCAGCCACCTGGGCGTGCGCACCGTGGACATCGGCCTACCGACGTTCGCCATGCACTCGATCCGCGAACTGTGCGGCAGCCACGACCTGGCGCACCTGGTCAAAGTGCTGAGCGCGTTTTACGCCTGCCAGGAATTGCCGTAACTCAATCCTGCGAAGAACAAATGTGGTGAGGGGGCTTGCCCCCGTTGGGTTGCGCAGCAGCCCAAAAACCAACCAGCGCGGTTCGTCAACCAGACCGGATTTGCCGGGTTTACGACTGCTTCGCAGCCGAACGGGGGCAAGCCCCCTCGCCACAATGATGTGCATCAGCAACCATCATCCAAAAGCCACCTAGACTTAAATTATCCTTCTGACAAGGCCGTCTCCATGATCTCGATGTCTGCGTTTCACGCCATGCTGGTCCCGATCCTCGCCGGGATGCTCATGCTGGCAATCGGCTTCAACTTTCGCGACAAAAACGCCGGTGTATTTGCCATGTGGATTGGCATGCTGACCATTTTCGGCACCGTGATTTTCAAGATCCTCGCCAAACTCAACGAATAAATCCTCCCCCTGACTCGCATTGATTTAGACGGGCTCGTACACTCGGTCGATCCGTTCATCCCGAGGTTGACCGCCTAGTGCTCGCCCGTCTTTTCGCCCTGCCGTGTTTCTTCCTTGTCTGCCTCATGACGTTGCTACCGATGGCGCCTGCCCAGGCGGCCGGTTTGCCGAGCCTGCTCGGCAGTTCGACGAAAGCCCAGCCCGAGGCGCAAGAACCGTTAGGCCAATCGCTGGATGAAGTCATCAAATCGCTGGAAAACGATCAGCAGCGCAGTAAACTGCTGGCCGACCTGAAGAAACTGCGCGACGCCACCAAAAAGGCGCAACCCGCCGCCGAAGAAGGTGTGCTGGGACTGATCGGCGGCACGCTGGCCACGCTCGAAAAGCAATTCTCCGGCGCTGATAGCCCGCTTACCCGCTGGTCTGACGAACTCGCGCTGGCCAGGGACGAACTGACGGCATTGATGATGCCGGCCAGTGAGTGGCTGCCGATCATCTTCGCATTCGCCATGATCCTGATGGTCTGGAGCCTGCTTGCCGCGGCTCTGATTTGGGTCAGTCACCGGGTACGCACGCGCTTCGGCCTGACCGAAGAACTGCCGCAACACCCCAAGGCGCTGGACATGTTGCGCTTCGCCCTGCGCAAGCTCGGGCCATGGATGGTCGCCCTGGTGATCACCGTCTACATGAGCTATGCGCTGCCCTCGTCATTGGGCAAAAGCCTGGCCATGGTGCTGGCTTACGCGCTGGTGGTCGGCACGTGTTTCTCGGCGATCTGTGTGATCGCCTTCTCCCTGCTCGATGGCCCGCACCGCCACCGCGCCTTGTATATCCTGCGGCACCAAGCCTTTCGGCCGTTGTGGTTGATCGGCAGTTTCGCCGCGTTTGGTGAGGCGCTGAACGATCCGCGACTGGTCGCCGGTCTTGGCAGTCACCTGGCGCACACGGCGGCGACGGCTGCCAACGTGCTGGCCGCGATTTCTACCGGGCTGTTTATCTTGCGGTTCCGTCGACCGATCGCGCACTTGATCCGCAATCAGCCGCTGTCCCGGCGCCTGACCCGGCGCGCCCTGAGCGATACCATCGAAATTCTTGGCACCTTCTGGTACGTCCCGGCACTGGTGCTGGTAGCCGTCTCGCTGTTCGCCACGTTCGTCTCGGCGGGCGACACCAGCACCGCATTGCGCCAGTCGCTGATCTGCACCGTGTTGCTGGTGTTGAGCATGGTCATCAATGGCTTGGTGCGGCGCCACGCCCTGAAACCGCAACGCGGTGTAAAGCGCCATGCACTGTATTCGGAACGCCTGAAGAATTTTTTCTACACCCTCGTTCATCTGCTTGTGTGGTTGGCGTTCATCGAACTCGGCCTGCGGGTCTGGGGCATGTCGCTGATCACGTTCACCGAAGGTGAAGGCCATGAGGTCAGCGTCAAACTGTTCAGCCTCGCCGGCACGCTGATTTTCGCCTGGCTGATCTGGATCCTCAGCGACACCGCCGTGCACCTCGCGCTCACCCGCTCACGCAAAGGCCTGGCCAATACCCGTGCGCAGACGATGATGCCGTTGATCCGCAACGTGTTGTTCGTAGCGATTTTCATTGTCGCGCTGATCGTCGCGCTGGCGAACATGGGCATGAACGTCACGCCATTGCTGGCCGGTGCCGGCGTGATCGGTCTGGCCATCGGTTTCGGTGCTCAGTCGCTGGTGGCGGACTTGATCACCGGTCTGTTCATCATCATCGAGGACTCCCTGGCCATCGATGATTACGTGGACGTCGGCGGCCACCTGGGCACCGTCGAAGGGCTGACCATCCGCACCGTACGCCTGCGGGACATCGACGGCATCGTCCACACCATTCCGTTCAGCGAGATCAAAAGCATCAAGAACTACTCACGGGAATTCGGCTACGCGATTTTCCGGGTGGCGGTGCCCGCCAGCATGAACATTGACGAAGCGATCAAATTGATGCGCGAAGTCGGCCAGAAAATGCGCACCGACCCGCTGCAACGTCGCAACATCTGGTCACCGCTGGAGTTCCAGGGTGTCGAAAGTTTCGAGTCCGGCAACGCGATCCTTCGCGCCCGGTTCAAAACCGCGCCGATCAAGCAGTGGGAAGTTTCGCGGGCGTTCAACCTGTCGCTCAAGCGGCATCTGGATGAGGCGGGGCTGGATCTGGCGATGCCGCGTATGAGTGTTCAGGTTGCTACGGCTACCGGTGGGCAGCAGAAGGAATAGCTTCGGCTGTCGGCCGCCATCGTCGGAACGCCGCCCGGAGCCGGCTCACTCCTACATGGGGTTTTGTGAACGACACAAATCAAATGTAGGAGCGAGCCTGCTCGCGAAGGGGTCGACGCGGTTTCAGCAGGCTAAACCACATCCACACCGACATGAATCGCATCATGCCGCCAGAACTCCAGGTCACAGTCGATCAGCCGCTCATGCTGATCGTAATTAACACGGGCAATGCGCAAACCCGGGCTGCCCACCGACACCCGTAACGCGGCGGCCGCATCCGCCGAGAGCGACGTCGGCACTATTTCGAAACGCACCCGCCCGTAGTGCAAATCGTAATGCCGTGCGTACAACTCGGTGATCGACTGATTCAAATCAAACTCAAGAATCCCCGGAAAATACTGCGGATTCAAATAGTGCTCCACGTACAGCACCAGTCGCTCATCAATGCGCCGCGCGCGGCAAATCTGGATCACGCTCGACAGCGCCGGCAACTGCAACCAGGCGCACACCGCGGCTGAGGCAGGTTGCAACCGCGCCGAAATCACTTCGGTGGACGGCACGCGCCCCTGCGCGCTGACCATCGCGTGAAAGTGACTGCGCTGCATCAGGTTATAGGCCAGGCGCGGTGGCGAAACGAACCAGCCACGGCGCTCTTCGCGATAAATCTGGCCCTGCGCTTCCAGCTGCAACAACGCCTCGCGCACGGTAATCCGCGTGGTCCCGAACAACTCACTGAGCTTGCGCTCGGCCGGTAGTTTGCTGCCGGACGCCAACAAACCGTGGTCGAGCTGCTCCTGCAAGACCTGACCAATGGCCGTCACCGCTTTCGTTGCCTCATCACGCATCAACGTTACCTATCTGGACTAGACCAGCGCTGTTTCGGAGCAGAACCGCGCGGTAAAACCGGTTCATCGACATCCTGCAAGCGTAGGCAATGCAGATGACTGATCGATGACAAAGCAACCCAACGGTCATTCCCGCTGTCGCCGCCCCCACGCAATACATCCGCCAAGTCCCTTGCACACGGGGTCTTTACCCATGGTCTACGCTTACCGGGCACCTGCCCAATACCGGGCAAATAACTGTGCTGCCGTGCGACCACCGACATGAAAGTGTCATCGAGCCCGCCTAAATTGGCTCAGGTATTGCTGACCTAGACCAACACAACCGCAATCGCAGCGTTGAAAACGCCCAAAGGAGCTTCGGATGAAAAAGCTTTTCCTGGCATCACTGTTAGGCTCGACCATTGCCATGTGCACCGCCGCCATGGCGGCTGACGATTTGAAAACCCTCGAAGCCGCTGCGAAAGCGGAAGGCGCAGTCAACAGCGTCGGCATGCCCGATGACTGGGCCAACTGGAAAGGCACCTGGGCAGACCTGGCCAAAACCTACGGCCTCAAGCACATTGACACCGACATGAGCTCGGCCCAGGAAATCGCCAAGTTCGCCGCTGAAAAAGACAACGCCAGCGCTGACATTGGTGACGTGGGCGCAGCCTTTGGTCCGATCGCGGTCAAGCAAGGCGTGGTTCAACCGTACAAGCCGACGACCTGGGATCAGGTTCCGGCCTGGGCCAAGGACAAGGACGGCAACTGGGCGCTGGCCTACACCGGCTCCATCGCGTTTATCATCAACAAAAAACTGCTGCACGGTTCCGAAGCACCCACCAAATGGGCTGACCTCAAGGGTGGCAAATACAAGGTTTCCATCGGCGACGTGAGCACCGCGGCCCAGGCGGCCAACGGCGTACTGGCGGCGGCTTTGGCCAATGGCGGTAACGAGGCAAACCTTGATCCAGCCCTGAAACTGTTCGCAGAAATCGCCAAACAGGGTCGCCTGTCGATGGCCAACCCGACGATTGCCACCATGGAAAAGGGTGAAATTGAAGTCGGTGTGGTCTGGGACTTCAACGGCCTGAGCTACAAGGCCAAGATGGCCAATCCGGATGACTACGTCGTGCTGATTCCATCCGATGGCTCGGTGATCTCTGGCTACACCACCATCATCAACAAATACGCGAAAAACCCGAACGCCGCCAAGCTGACCCGCGAATACATCTTCAGCGACGCCGGCCAGATCAACCTGGCAAAAGGCAACGCACGTCCGATCCGTGCCGAGCACATCAAACTGCCAGAAGATGTGAAGTCCAAGCTGCTGCCTAACGAGCAGTACAAAAACGTAACGCCGATCAAAGACGCCGACGCATGGGAAAAGACCTCCAAAGCCCTTCCTCAGAAGTGGAACGAAGAAGTCATCGTAGAAATGAAATGATGCAGTAGATCCCTGTGGGAGCCTTGTGGCGAGGGGGCTTGCCCCCGTTGAACTGCGCAGCAGTTCCGGAATTACTGATTTTGGGGCCGCTTCGCGACCCAACGGGGGCTAGCCCTCTCACCACAAAAGCTCACTCCCACAGGGGATTGGTTGCGTATTTGAAATAACTGTTTCGCGGAGTTTTTGCCCCTATGAAGCACAACGTCATCCTTGTCGTGCTCGACGGCCTCAATTACGAAGTCGCGCGCCACACCATGGGGCACCTGCAGGCCTATGTCGGCGCAGGGCGCGCCGCGCTCTACAAACTGGAGTGCGAATTGCCGTCCCTGTCCCGCCCACTCTACGAATGCATTCTCACCGGCGTCCCGCCCATCGAGAGCGGCATCGTTCACAACAACGTCTCGCGCCTGTCCAACCAGCGCAGCATTTATCACTACGCCACGGACGCCGGCCTTACAACCGCCGCCGCGGCGTATCACTGGGTCAGCGAGCTGTATAACCGTTCGCCGTTTGTGGCTGCACGGGATCGCCACACCCACGACGAGGACCTGCCAATCCAGCACGGTCACTTCTACTGGAACGATCACTACCCGGATTCGCACCTGTTCGCCGATGCCGAAAGCCTGCGTCTGCGTCATGCGCCGAATTTTCTATTGATCCACCCGATGAACATCGACGACGCCGGGCACAAACACGGCCTCGACACCCCGCAGTACCGCAACAGCGCCCGCACGGTCGACATCATCCTCGCTGACTACTTGCGCACCTGGCTCGACGCCGGCTATCAAGTGCTGGTGACCGCCGACCACGGCATGAACAACGACCGTTCCCACAACGGCCTGTTGCCGGAAGAACGCGAAGTGCCGCTGTTTGTCCTCGGTGACGCGTTCAGTCTCAACCCCGACGCCACGCCGAAACAGACCGACATCTGCGGCACAGTCTGCGAACTGCTGGGCGTGGCCCACGACAAACCTGTGTGCAGGGAGCTGCTCAAGTGAATTCGAATACCCGTGGGAAGTGGTTGGCAGCCTTGTGCCTTTTGCCCTTCACCCTGTTTTTTATCGTGTTCGAAATCGCCCCGCTGTCCTGGGTGATGATTAACAGTCTGCAATCGGAAGAGTTCGGTTGGGGGCTCGCCAACTTCACCAAGATCTTCAATTCAAAGTTCTACTTGCAGGCGATCCAGTACAGCCTCGAGATCAGTTTCTGGTCCAGCGTTTTCGGGATCATTATCGCGGTGCTGGGTGCTTACTCCCTGCGCCGGGTCGACTCGAAACTGCGCAATTTCGTCAACGCTTTCGCCAACATGACCAGCAACTTCGCCGGCGTGCCCCTGGCCTTCGCGTTCATCATCCTGCTGGGCTTCAACGGTAGCTTCACCATCATGCTCAAGCAGGCCGGGATCATTCAGGATTTCAACCTGTACTCGAAAACCGGGCTGATCATTCTCTACACCTACTTCCAGATTCCGCTCGGCGTGTTGCTGCTCTACCCGGCTTTCGATGCCTTGCGCGAAGACTGGCGCGAGTCCGCCGAATTGCTCGGCGCCAACGGCTGGCAGTTCTGGCGGCACATCGGCTTGCCGGTACTGACGCCGGCGTTGCTCGGTACGTTCGTGATCCTGCTGGCCAATGCCCTCGGCGCCTACGCGACGGTTTACGCGTTGACCACCGGCAACTTCAACGTGATGACCATCCGCATCGCGGCGATGGTGTCCGGCGATATTTCCCTGGACCCGAACCTCGCCAGTGCCCTGGCGGTGGTGCTGGTGGCATTGATGACCCTGGTGACCCTCGTGCATCAGCTGCTGTTGAAGAGGAGCTACCATGTCTCGCGCTGAACTGGGCCCCGTCGGTGTCTACCACCGCGTGGTGGTGTATCTGCTGTTTGCCATTCTGTTGTTGCCGCTGTTCGGGACGCTGATCTACTCGATCGCCAGCAGTTGGTCGGCGACCATTCTGCCCAGCGGTTTTACCTTGAAGTGGTACATCCAGCTGTGGAGCGACCCACGCTTTCTCAGTGCGTTCGGTCAGTCGCTGCTGGTCTGTGTCGGCTCGTTGATCTTGTCGGTGGTGCTGATTCTGCCGTTGCTGTTTGTGGTGCATTACCACTTCCCGAAACTCGATGCGCTGATGAACATTCTGATCCTGCTGCCCTTCGCGGTGCCGCCGGTAGTGTCGACGGTGGGGCTGTTGCAGCTTTACGGTTCCGGACCGTTTGCGATGGTCGGCACGCCATGGATTCTGATTGGCTGCTATTTCACGATTGCGTTGCCGTTCATGTACCGGGCGATCACCAACAACCTGCAAGCGATCAACCTGCGCGACCTGATGGACGCCGCACAGCTGCTCGGCGCCAGCACTTGGCAAGCGGCATTTCTGGTGGTGCTGCCGAACCTGCGCAAGGGCTTGATGGTGGCGTTGCTGCTGTCGTTCTCGTTCCTGTTCGGGGAATTCGTGTTCGCCAACATCCTGGTCGGAACCCGCTACGAAACCCTGCAGGTCTACCTCAATAACATGCGTAACAGCAGCGGCCACTTCACCAGTGCGCTGGTGATTTCCTATTTCTTCTTTGTGCTGGTTATGACCTGGGCGGCCAATATCTTGAACAAGGACAAAAGCGAATGAGCTATGTGAGCGTCCAACACCTGCAGAAAAACTACTCAGGTACGACGGTATTCAGCGACATCAACTGCGAGATCCAGAAAGGTGAGTTCGTCACCCTGCTCGGCCCGTCTGGTTGCGGCAAATCCACGCTGTTGCGTTGCATCGCCGGCCTGACATCGGTCGACGGTGGCAAGATTCTGCTGGAGGGTCAGGACCTCGTTCCATTGAGCCCGCAGAAACGCGGAATCGGCATGGTCTTTCAGAGTTATGCACTGTTCCCGAACATGACCGTGGAACAAAACATCGCCTTCGGCTTACGGATGCAGAAGGTCAACGCCGACGACAGCCAAAGGCGCGTCGCCGAAGTGCTCAAACTAGTGGAACTGAACGACTTCGCCGTGCGTTTTCCCCATCAATTGTCTGGCGGCCAGTGCCAGCGTGTCGCCCTCGCCCGCTCGCTGGTCACCCGTCCACGGCTGTTGCTGCTGGATGAACCGCTGTCGGCCCTTGACGCACGGATTCGCAAGCACTTGCGCGAACAGATCCGTCAGATCCAGCGCGAATTGGGCCTGACCACGATTTTCGTCACACACGATCAGGAAGAAGCGCTGACCATGTCTGACCGGATCTTCCTGATGAATCAGGGAAAGATCGTACAAAGCGGCGACGCCGAAACCCTGTATACCGCGCCGGTGGATGTATTCGCCGCCGGCTTCATCGGCAACTACAACCTGCTGGACGCCGACAGTGCTTCAAAGCTGCTGCAACGACCAATCAACCACCGCATTGCAATTCGCCCGGAAGCCATCGAGCTGAGCCTGAACGGTCAACTGGACGCCCAGGTACGCAGCCACAGCTTGCTCGGCAACGTGATTCGTTATCGGGTCGAAGCGCGGGGCGTGGAATTGGTAGTCGATGTGCTGAACCGCTCGGCGGCCGACCTGCATCCCGATGGTCAGCGCCTGGCACTTTCCATCGATCCGACGGCCCTCTGTGAGGTAGCCTGATGCCCTTGCTGAAGTTGAAGAGAGAACTGCACTGATGGCCCTGGCAATTTTTGATCTGGATGAAACCCTGATCCACGGCGACTGCGCCACCCTCTGGAGCGAGCAAATGGGCCGCCTGGGCTGGGTCGACCCTGAGTCGTTCATGCGTCAGAACAACGATCTGATGGACGCTTACAGCCACGGCAAGTTGCGCATGGAAGAGTACATGGAGTTCAGCCTCGAGCCGATGATCGGCAGGACGCCCGAAGAGGTCGATCACCTGGTCGGACCATGGGTTGAAGACTTCATCGAGCCGATCATCTTCAGCGATGCCACCAAAGCCATTGCCGCCCACCGCAAGGCTGGCGACAGGATTGTGGTTATCTCGGCGTCCGGCACGCACTTGGTGCGGCCGATTGCCGAACGCCTGGGCATCGACGAGATTCTCGGTATCGAACTCGAAGTCGCGCATGGGGTGTATAGCGGCCACACCGTTGGCACGCTGACCTACCGCGAAGGCAAGATCACCCGTCTGCTGGAATGGCTGGATGCGGAAGAGGAAAACCTCGAAGGCGCGAGCTTTTATTCCGACTCACGTAACGATTTACCGCTACTTCTAAAGGTGGATTTCCCACATGTGGTAAACCCCGACCCGGTCCTGCTTGAGCACGCCGAAAAAGCCGGCTGGCCGATCCATATCTGGAAGTAATGGAGAACCTGTGGGAGCGTGGCTTGCCCGCGATGAACGATGAAGCGGTCTGACAGATACACCGCGTCGCCTGAATCGCGGGCAAGCCACGCTCCCACAGGAATCAGGTCAGGCTTTCGTCAATCACCAACACCAGCTTTCCAGCCACCATATTGCTCGCCAACTCCGCAAACGCCGCTTCGGCATCCTTGATCGGGAATGTCTTGGCCAATTGCGGGCTCAAGCGTCCTTCGGCAAACAACGGCCAGACATGCTGGCTTAGATCACTGAACAAATCCGCCTTGAACTGCTCGTCGCGGCTGCGCAAGGTCGAGCCCAGCAGTTGCACGCGCTTGGCCAGCACCTGCGCCAGATCCAGCTGCGCCTCACGGCCCCCCATCAGGCCGATCAGCACCCAACGACCATCACGGGTCAGCAGCTTCAGATTCAGCGCGGCGTAGTTGCCGCCTACCGGGTCGAGGATCACATCGAACGGCCCCAGATCATTCAAACTGTCCAGGCCGCCCTTGCGTACCACCCCACCCTGCGCGCCCAGTGCTTCACAGTAAGCCAAACGCTCAGCGGAACCGACGCTGACCCAGCACGGGTTACCAAACGCCTTGCATAGCTGAATGGCTGCTGAACCAATTCCACTTGCTCCGGCGTGCAGAAGAACTTTCTCACCCGGCTTGAGCGCAGCGAGCTGAAATAAATTCAGCCAGACGGTCGCATACACTTCGGGCAACGCGGCCGCTTCGACCAAGGACAGACCTTCGGGAACCGGCAACACATGCCGTCCGTCGACAACTACCTCTTCGGCCATCCCACCCCCGGCCAGCAAGGCGCAAACTCGATCACCGACCTGCCAGGCGGACCCCGCGCCTACCTCGCTGATCACCCCTGAACACTCAAGACCCAGTACTTGACTGGCTCCCGGCGGGGGTGGATAGAGGCCCGCTTTCTGTAACAAATCGGCACGATTGAGTCCCGCTGCCGCCACTCGGATACGAACTTGTCCTACATCACATGTAGGACTGGGCTCTTCAAGCCACTCCACTTGACCTTCAACGCCTTGCAATGCTTTCACAGTGCCTCCATAGTGAGTCTGGACTGAGCCCGTATCTGTAGCGCCGGGCTTTCTTGCATTATGCGACCGGTTCTCGTGGATCCGGCGACTTCAAAGACGGCCTAATATGCGTGATCAATTGTCCCCGCGTCGAATCAGCATGAAGCATTTTTTTCCTGGCACCGCCCTAGCCCTCTTCATCGGTATCGGCCTTTTGCCGTTATCGACCAATACGTTTGCAGCCAATAGCTGGGACAAGCTTCAGCCTGATCGTGACGAAGTAATCGCCAGCTTGAACGTCGTCGAATTGCTTAAACGCCATCACTACAGCAAGCCGCCGCTCGATGACGCGCGCTCCGTGATCATCTACGACAGCTACCTCAAGCTGTTGGACCCGTCGCGTAGCTACTTCATGGCCAGCGATATTGCCGAATTCGACAAATGGAAAACCGAGTTTGACGATTTCCTCAAAAGCGGCGACCTGAACGCCGGGTTCACCATCTACAAGCGCTACCTGGACCGCGTCAAGGCGCGTCTGGACTTCGCCCTTGCCGAGTTGAACAAAGGCGTCGACAAGATCGACTTCACCACCAAGGAAACCTTGCTGATCGACCGCAAGGACGCACCTTGGCTCAAATCCACCGCCGAACTCAACGACCTGTGGCGCAAACGCGTCAAGGACGAAGTGCTGCGGCAGAAGATCGCGGGCAAGGATTCCAAGCAAATTCAGGAAACCTTGATCAAGCGCTACAAGAACCAGTTGGCGCGCCTGGACCAGACCCGTGCGGAAGACATCTTCCAGGCGTACATCAACACCTTCGCCATGTCCTACGACCCGCACACCAACTATCTGTCGCCGGACAACGCGGAAAACTTCGACATCAACATGAGCCTGTCCCTGGAGGGCATCGGCGCCGTGTTGCAGAGCGATAACGACCAGGTAAAAGTCGTGCGTCTGGTGCCTGCCGGCCCGGCCGACAAGACCAAAATGGTTGCCCCTGCCGACAAGATCATCGGCGTTGCCCAAGGCAACAAAGAGATGGTCGACGTGGTCGGCTGGCGCCTGGACGAAGTGGTCAAACTGATCCGTGGTCCGAAAGGCACCGTCGTGCGCCTGGAAGTCATTCCGGCCAGCAATGCGCCGAACGACCAGACCACCAAAATCGTGCCGATCACCCGCGAAGCGGTGAAGCTTGAAGATCAGGCGGTGAAGAAGTCGGTCCTCAACCTGAAACAGGATGGTAAGGACTACAAGCTCGGCGTCATCGAGATTCCGGCCTTCTATCTCGACTTCAAGGCTTTCCGTGCCGGCGATCCGGACTACAAGAGCACTACGCGCGACGTCAAGAAACTGCTGACCGAATTGCAGAAAGACAAGGTCGACGGCGTGGTCATCGACCTGCGCAACAACGGCGGCGGTTCCTTGCAGGAAGCCACCGAGCTGACCAGTCTGTTCATCGACAAGGGTCCTACGGTCCTGGTGCGTAACGCCGATGGCCGCGTCGATGTACTGGAAGATGAAAACCCGGGCGCCTTCTACAAAGGCCCTATGGCGTTGCTGGTCAACCGTTTGTCCGCTTCTGCTTCGGAGATTTTTGCTGGCGCGATGCAGGATTACCACCGCGCGTTGATCATCGGCGGCCAGACCTTCGGTAAAGGCACCGTGCAGACCATTCAGCCGCTGAACCATGGCGAACTGAAACTGACCCTGGCCAAGTTCTACCGGGTTTCCGGCCAGAGCACCCAGCATCAGGGCGTACTGCCAGACATCGATTACCCGTCGATCATCGACACCAAGGAAATCGGCGAAAGCGCCCTGCCGGAAGCCATGCCATGGGACACCATCAAGCCGGCCATCAAGCCTGCGGTTGATCCGTTCAAGCCGTACATCACCCAGCTCAAGTCCGAGCATGATGCACGCTCGGCCAAAGACGCGGAGTTCGTGTTCATCCGCGACAAGCTGGCCTTGGCACAGAAGCTGATGGATGAAAAAACCGTCAGCCTCAACGAAGTGGAGCGTCGGGCGCAGCACACCGACATCGAAGCCAAACAGCTGGTGATGGAAAACATCCGTCGCAAGGCCAAAGGCGAAGAACCGCTCAAAGAGCTGAAGAAAGAAGACGAAGACGCCATTGCGGCCGAGCCGGACAAGACCAAGCCAGAAGACGATGCGTATCTGAGCGAGGCCGGTCGGATCCTGCTGGACTACCTGAAACTCAACAGCGCCGTCGCCAAGCACTAAGTTGTTACAAGCAAGATGATGGCAATTTAATGCTGACGCTCTCCGGAGCGTCATCAAACAGTCATCGTTCTGTCGTGAAATAAGGGACTGGGAGCACCTCTTTAACAAGAGTCTGCTCCCAGTCCTTTTTTATCGCCCAGAGATTGCCATGACCACGACAGAACAGCTGAGTGCCTTGAGTTCCATATTGGCTCAAAGCGGTTTGCACAGCCTGTTCCAGCCGATCATTTCCCTCTCCGAGCGACGTATAGTCGGCTATGAAGCCCTCACCCGTGGTCCCTCGAACAGCCCGCTGCACGCTCCCCTCGCATTGTTCTCGGTGGCCCGCCAGGCCGGTCGGTTGAGCGAGCTGGAAATCGCTTGTCGTGAAAGTGCTTGCCGACGTTTCAACGAGCATCAACTGCCGGGCAAACTGTTCCTCAACGTTTCCCCGGAATCGCTGCTTGAGGCTGCCCACCAACCCGGTCGCACCTTGCAACTGCTGCAGGATTTCGGCATTGCGCCGAGCCAGGTGGTGATCGAACTCACCGAACAGACCCCGACCGACGACTTCCAGTTGTTGCAAAACGCGCTGCATCACTATCGGGCGATGGGGTTTTCCATTGCACTGGATGATCTGGGCGCGGGGTATTCAAGCTTGAGATTGTGGTCCGAACTGCGCCCGGATTACGTGAAGATCGATCGACACTTTATCGACGGCATTCACCAGGACGCGCTCAAACGCGAGTTTGTTGGCTCGATCCTGCAAATCGCCAAAGCTTCGCGGGCTCAAGTGATTGCCGAAGGCATTGAATTGCAAGAAGAGCTCGCGGTGCTGACCGAGATGGGCGTTGATCTGGTCCAGGGCTATCTGCTGTGCCGTCCTCAGGAACATCCGCCCCTGGATGCTCGCCACATGATGCCCAAACACGACAGCAGCGCCGTGGCACTGAATGACGAAGCAAGCGATCTCAGTCCACTGCTCAACGATCAACCGGCCGTGGCACGCAACACACCGACCGCCACCGTGCTGGAAGCTTTCCGCCGTCAGGCCAACCTGAATTCCCTGGCGGTGCTCGACGAACAAGGACAGCCCTGCGGCATCGTTCACCGACATTCGCTCTCAGACGCCCTGCTCAAGCCGTTTGCCACCGACCTGTTCGCCCGCAAACCGATCAGCCGCTTGATGAGCGACGACTTTCTCGCCGTGGAAATGAGCCAGTCACTGCAACAGGTCAGCCGCTTGATCACCAGCCGCGCGCGCCAACGCATTGAAGAAGACTTCATCATCACCCTCAATGGCGGCTATCTGGGATTGGGTCGGGTCATTGATGTACTCAGGCTGATTACCGAACTGAAAATCCAGCAAGCCCGCTACGCCAACCCACTGACCCTGTTGCCCGGCAACGTACCGATCCAGCAATGCCTGACGCGCTTGCTGCAACAGGAACGGGAGTCAGTGATCTGTTACGTCGACATCGACAGTTTCAAACCCTTCAACGACCTCTACGGCTACGGCCGTGGGGATGAAGTCCTGTTGTGCCTGGCGCAATGCCTGAATGAACGCGTCGACCCTTCCCGCGACTTTGTCGGCCATATCGGCGGCGACGACTTCCTGCTGGTGCTCGGCCCGCAAGACTGGCGCAAACGCTTGAACCAGTTGCTGGACGACTTCCACAGCCAATGCCGACGTTTCTACCGCAGCGAACACCTGGAAGCCGGCTGCTTCATTGCCCCCAACCGTCAGGGTGTGCGGCAGGAGTTTGCGTTGTTGTCATTGTCGATCGGCGTGGTGCATCTGCATCCACAGGCCTGTGGGCAACTCGATGCGAGCCAGTTGGCAGAGATGGCATCGCAGGCCAAACACCACGCGAAAAACGTGCAGGGTTACAGCGTGTACGTGATTGATAGCCTGGCGGTGCCTGAGAAAGCAGACGCATTAGTCGCCGGGCATCGCTGATCCTGTTTCGTGACAAGGCAACACCCCCTCAACACCCCAACTCCTGTGCTGAGGGGGCTTGTTGTCTGTGGCGAGGGGGCTTGCCCCCGTTGGGCTGCGAAGCGGCCCCAAAACCTACAATCCAGTTTTTCAGACATACCGCGGGGCTTGGTCTTGCGACTGCTTCGCAGCCGAACGGGGGCTTGCCCCCTCGCCACAGACAAGTCCCCTCACCACAATAGCGCTCGACGCTACTCCGAAGGCCGTGCCCGCAACCGCCGCCCAATCACATCCAGCACATCACAGCCATCGCGCAACGGAATGGCGCAGAGCAACGCAAAATCGCTGAGGATGAAGGATTCGCACTCAACTGAGCCACGCATGGAGATGTTCTCCAGCACCTGGGTGACGGCGCGGATTCGATAGTTGGCAGCGTCATACAAAACATCGAGCGGCGCGTGGGTATCAACGAACAGCGTGGGCATGTCGGTGCAGTTGCTGGTGAGGGCCATGAAGCGTTTGTCGGGATGCGAAACAGGCTTTACATAGGGTGGATCAGGATGAAGTGTTGGCATTTGAGACCTTCCGATGAAAATAGGAGCTGCCGAAAGCCTTCCTACAGGCTGGGTGGCAGCTATACGCGGGGTAGGAATACCGAGCATCGGAGACTCGACCACGCCGAAGCGTGCCCGCGCACAGCCGCCGCAACAGATATTACGGACGCACATTGACGACCGCAAACCACGTTTCGACGCTTACGCATTACCGATGCTGAGAAAGGGTTCCTACACCCCACCACTGAATTTTCAGTGACCATCAAAGGCTATCGGGTGAACTCGCTTCGCACCAGTTCATGCAATTCGCTACAACTTGAAGGAAATCTCCGATGTATCTAGGCGGCATTAAACGCGCAGGACTTTGAGGGGGATCAATCAGAAAAGAAGCCAGTGAAGGATGAAATTGGTGTAGGGCAATTCTCTAATACGTCGACATTAATAAAACCAAGGGCCAGAAACGCAAACGTGGCGTGAGGTTTCCCTCACGCCACGTTTGTGTATCGGACATCGATTTATTTACCGCGCATCACCACGAGCCGCCAACTCTTTCAGCTTGAGCTCAGCCAACGGATGCCCGGCCTTCGCAGCCATGCCCCACCAGCGAGCAGCCTCAACTGGATCCGGCGCCTTGCTCGGCGTACCTGCCAGGCTAATCACCCCCACCTGATACGCCGCTTTCCCATCGCCCGCCAGCGCCGCCAGGCGCAGCAATCGTACGCCCTCCTCGCGAGCCCCAAGGCCGACGCCGCGAAAGGTCAGGATGTGGCCATAGAAGCTCTGGGCGCCGACGTCACCCAGGTTCGCCATGCGCGCAAACTGGCCTTCGAGCCAGCTCCAGCCCCGCGGCTGGCGCACAAACCATGACCAGTGAAACAACCGGCGGGCCAGCCAGTAGCCGGCCCGGGCCTTGAGCTTTAAAAACACTCAGGCCTCTGCCGATTCGGGGTATTCGTATTCAAACACTCGCACCACTTCCGAAGCATGCCAGGAAGCGGCGGCGACCCCGTCAGACGGCCCGGAGAAACGCCCCAGACGCTCGACACATTCGAAGAAGCCGGTGCGCGGCAGGCGGCTGGCACCTTGGCTGATCACCAGCGAGCTGCGCAGTGGCTGCTCGGCCTTGGCGTCCAGTGCGGCCAGATGTTCGAGTGCAGCGGTCAGGGTTTGCATGGCTGGCGTGGGCAATTGCAAACGCTCCAGCAACGCGCGATACGTCAAAAGATGGCGCTGACGTCGTGCCTGGTCCAGCTCCCCCAGTAATCCGTCCCAATGGTGACGACTGATGCGTACGCTCACGATTCATCCCTCCACCCTGGCACCGTCAATTCCCAGGCCAGGCTGCGGCGAATCGCAGCGTCGGGTTGACGCTCGCCACTTTCAATCAAGGCCAGATAAGACGGGCTGATGCCTACCGTGCGGGCCAACGCTTCAATGGCGATGCCCTTCCCTTCGCGCAAACTGCGTAGTTGATCCAGACCCGGAAGAATCTGGTCTGGTGGTGGCGCGTGACGCACTGGCGCGTCGGGCGCCGGTTGCTCGTTAATGCCTGCTGCTTTTAGTAGAGCCTGATACTGAGCCCACGGTAAAACTGCATACTCGGGCTCGCCTTCGCGTGTGATTATCTGAATATCCATGACTTCCCCGTAGGACAACGACACATTGCGAGTCGGCACTTTTCCCTAGAAGTGTAATCCTAACAGCGGCCAAGGTCGCGCGGGGGCATGAATAAAGGGGATTCTCAATCGGCCCGGTTCTTTTTCGGGCTCTGGAGCCGAAGTTGTTCCGCGGTATCGGGCAGACGCTCGACCACTGCCAACTTTTCCGGCACCTGACGCTTGCGCCAGGCGCGGAAGGCATTGAGTTCGTCGTCGAGCACTTTCATCAACCAGGCCAGCACGGCGATGTCGTCGAGCATGCCAAACAAGGGGAGAAAATCCGGAATGGCATCCACCGGACTGAGGAAGTACATCAGGCCTGCGACCACCGAAATCAGCGCCTTCGGGCTGATGGCACGGTACTCCCCACGCCAGTAGGCCAGGCACAGTGCCTGCAACAAGCGCAGATCATCTTTAATCTTGCCCAGGCGATAACCCTGACTCGCACCTTTACTGGCGACGGCGAACAGCAGTGTCGGCAAGCGCCCGCGTGCGAGCAGGCGCCCGGCGAGTGGCAAGAATCGAGCGAAACTCCAGGGTGCTTTCATCATTCCTCCCACTGAAATGTTATCCACACAAATTGTGGATAACCTTGTGAACAGAGCTGCTTTTCACGGCTGAAAGCCCCGTTTTATAAGGGGCCAGCTCAGATCGGGCGTTTTTTACTCACATAAAAAAACCCAAGATTTCATTGACTTGGAACCCCGGCGCGGCTAGCACAGGCGTCCTCAATGGCTATGACTCCAGCGTACAGCAACCGTTCGCTTTGTTTACCGTCACTGAATACCAGATGCAACAACGCCCCGCATTAGCGAGGCGTTGTTGTCAAAGCAGGCGCTGATTACTTGGCGGCGTCTTCTTTGGCTGGATCTTTGATCGCCAGCAGTTCCAGATCGAATACCAGCACCGAGTTGGCTGGAATCGCCGGGCTTGGGCTTTGGGCGCCGTAGGCCAGTTCGCTAGGGATGTACAGTTTGTACTTCTCACCCACGTGCATCAGTTGCAGGCCTTCAACCCAGCCCGGAATCACACCACTGACTGGCAGATCGATCGGGCTGCCGCGCTCGACGGAGCTGTCGAAAACGGTACCGTTGGTCAGCTTGCCGGTGTAGTGAACAGTCACTACGTCAGTCGGCTTAGGCTGTGGGCCATCGGCTTTCTTTTCCACTTCGTATTGCAAGCCCGAAGCGGTGGTCACTACGCCGGCTTTCTTGGCGTTGTCTTCGAGGAACTTCTTGCCGGCAGCTGCCGACTCTTCGCTCATCTTGGCCATACGCTCTTCAGCACGCTTTTGCAGGGCGGCGAAGGCTTCGACCAGCTCTTCGTCTTTGAGCTTCTGCTCTTTCTTGCCGACGGCATCTTCGATGCCCTGGGCTACGGCTTTGGAATCCAGGTCATCCATGCCTTCCTGAGCCAGGCTTTTGCCCATGTTCAGGCCAATACCGTAGGAAGCTTTTTGCGCCGGAGTTTTCAGCTCTACGCTGGTCTGCGAATCACAACCCGCGAGTACCAAGCTAACCAGGGCCACCGCCGCTGCCAACCGATGCTGTTTCATGCTATTTCCTTGTTCATGCGCCTAAAGGGCAATCGAGTAAAGCCGCGAGCTTATCAGGCGGCCACGACCAATGGCTACCGGGATGAGAGCAGGATTCTCCTGATAAGTTCAGGTGTTTTAACTCATTTCAGCATTGGCAGCATGAAGCTTCTGTCATCTTGGTGCCTACAACAGCTGATCCTGTATCCCACAACATATGGCGTAATGGCCTCTTGCCGCACCTCGGTGCTCTGAGACATAAGAGAGCGACAAATTAACAAGGAAGTTTATCGTGCGCCTTTTATTTCGCCTGCTGATGCTGGCCGCTGTGCTGTTGGGACTGGGCCTCATCGTGGTTCTGTACTACGTCGCCAACCCAAAATTACCGACCTGGTCACCCGCGCAGCAGGTGCATTACCTGGAGCAGTGGAGCGCTGAAGACCGCCAGACTTACTACTTCACCCCCCAAGGCACTCAGGTCAAAGGCTTGCGCTATGACTGGTTCACCGCCCTCGAACTGCCCTTCTCCCAGCAACGATTCGCTTCGCCCGACTACCTCGCTCGCTTTGGCTTCCTGATTGACCCCGGCCAGAAGCCCGCGCCAAACAATCCAGGCAATTTGCCCGCAGGCTTTGCCCGTCACCAAAACCCCGACAGTCCGGACGTGTTTCTGGACATCACGTGCGCTGCTTGCCACACCGGTGAGTTGCGCTTCAACGGCCAGGCGATCCGCATTGACGGCGGCTCGGCGCAGCATGTTTTGCCTTCCAGTGTTCCGACGTTGAAAGGGGGCAGTTTCGGGCAATCGCTGGTCGCCAGTCTGACCTCGACGTACCTGAACCCCTTGAAATTCGAACGCTTCGCTCGCAATGTGCTGGCCGAGAACTACGACGCCCGGCACCTACAATTGCGCAAGGACCTGAAAGCGTCTCTCGATACCTTCGTGAAAGTTGCCTGGAACGATACTCACCGCGGTCTCTACCCCACCGAGGAAGGACCGGGCCGCACCGACGCCTTCGGACGCATTGCCAACGCCGCGTTTGGCGATGCGATTTCAGCCGACAATTACCGCGTGGCTAATGCCCCGGTGGATTACCCGCAACTGTGGGACATGTGGACGTTCGACTGGGTGCAGTGGAACGGTTCGGCGCAACAACCCATGGCTCGCAACATCGGCGAGTCCCTGGGGGTGGGCGCCACACTGAGTTTCTTCGATGCCAACGGCCAACCGCTCAAAGGTGATGAGCGCTACCCGTCGAGTGTCCGATTGCACGATTTGCACCAGATCGAACAAACCCTGCAACGGCTCAAACCACCCGCCTGGCCTGAAGCGCTGCTCGGTGCAGTCGACAAGCCGCTGGCAGCCAAAGGTCGAGAGTTGTTCAGCGAAAATTGCGCCGGTTGCCATAACCCGCGCTCAGTCGAGAGCGACGGACGCTGGGTACAACATCTGAAAATGCTCCCGGTCGAATTCATTGGCACAGACCCGGGGGCCGCCAACAACATCGCCGACCATCGTTTTGACCTTTCCGCCCTGCAATGGGATCTCGCGGAGCTCAAGCAGATGGAGGTGCATTTGCAACCGACACCCACTGAACCGCTGGATTTGAGCAAGTTGTCGTCGGCCAAAGGGTTGGCCTACATCACCGCTTTCGTCGGAAATCGTGCCTACCGTGATGCGAACATTCCTACCGCTGAACAACCAGCTATGAATGGCTTCGGCCTGCCGATTGGCGTGCGTGAGTTGCGCGCCTACAAGGCACGCCCCCTCGCGGGAGTTTGGGCGACAGCACCCTTTCTGCACAACGGCTCAGTACCGAGCCTTTATCAATTGCTCTCGCCCGAGGATGAACGCGCCACCACCTTCTATAAAGGCACGTTCGAGTACGACCCCCAACACCTTGGCTATCGCACCGAGGCCTTCACCAATGGCTTTGTGTTCGACACGCGCATCACCGGCAATCACAACAGCGGTCATGAGTTCCGTGCCGGCAAGCGCGGCAACGGCGTAATTGGCCGCTTGCTGCAACCGGAGGAACGCTGGGCGCTGCTTGAGTACCTGAAAGTATTGGGCGGCCCCTTGGAGGCACAATTGCCATGAGCACACTCTGGATGCGCTTTGGCGCGATTCTCGGCAAGTCCCTTTTGTGGTTGCTTGGCCTTGGATTCCTCGGCTGGGCGCTGGTCACGGCGTGGTTTGCCTGGCAGCACAGCGGACCGGTTTCGGCGCAAGAACTGATACCGGACGGCGAAGCCGCCATGACCAAGGACGTCATTCAAACCGCGGTGCGCATCGTCGATCAACACCGGGAAAGTACCCGCTACCTGCGCGACGCCCATGCCAAGGCCCATGGCTGCGTAAAAGCCGAGGTTCAGGTGCTGCCGGATCTTTCAGAAGCACTGCGCCAAGGCGTGTTCAGCGAACCCGGCAAAACCTGGCAAGCGACGATGCGTCTGTCCAACGGCAACGCGTATCCGCAGTTCGACAGTATTCGCGATGCCCGGGGCATGGCGATCAAATTGCACGATGTGCCCGGCAAGAAACTGCTCGCCGATCAACAGCGCCGCGGTGAACAGGACTTTGTGATGTTCAGCCATCCAAATTTCTTCGTCAGCGATGTCGCCGAGTACCGTCAGAATGTGGCGGCGCAGGCTGACGGCCAGAAGCTGATGGCGTTTTTTCCTGATTGGGACCCGCGCACCTGGCAGGTTCGCCATCTGTTTATCGCCCTGGCGACACTTTCCATCGCACCGGAAAGCCCGACACAGACGACTTACTTTTCGGTTTCGCCCTACAAGTTCGGGGAAGCCAATGCAAAATTCCGGGTAATGCCGGACCCGGATAGCTGCCCGACCTATACCCTGCCCGCACAAAACCAGAAACTGCCTAACTTCTTGCGCAATGCACTGAACCAGCAATTGTCGACCGACCAGGTGCCAGCCTGCTTCGTCCTGCAGATTCAGCGCCAGGACCCGAGCCAATACATGCCCATCGAAGACACCAGCATCGAATGGAGCGAAAACGATGCGCCGTTCGAGACGGTCGCGCGGATCAAACTGCCCGCTCAAGACTTCGATACACCGGCGCTGAACCTGCAATGCGACAACCTGTCGTTCAACCCATGGTTTGGTCTTGAGGCCCATCGGCCGATTGGGGGCATCAATCGTCTGCGCAAAGCGGTGTATGAAGCCGTAAGCGATTACCGCCACAGTCGCAACGCTGAGAAGTAAGCCAGCAAAAACGAAAAAAGCGGCCCGAAGGTCGCTTTTTCAGTAAAAATCGGGGATTTTCCAAATGCCAGACAGCAAAAAGCCCGCATTAAGCGGGCTTTCTGTGTGGTGACCTGGCGTTCAGTGTTCCAGGTTACCGAATATGGCGCAGCGGACGGGACTCGAACCCGCGACCCCCGGCGTGACAGGCCGGTATTCTAACCGACTGAACTACCGCTGCGCGTAGCGTTGAAAGTGGTGGGTGATGACGGGATCGAACCGCCGACATTCTGCTTGTAAGGCAGACGCTCTCCCAGCTGAGCTAATCACCCTTTACCTTCGTTGCGGGGCACATTATGCCACAGGTTTTCGTAAAGTGTTGATTTAATTGAATTATTTTTCAAAAAAATCCGAAAACCGGTGAAACGATGCAACCTGCAGGAACAACGGACAATCTACAGACAGAAAAAAACCCGCGTTTGCGGGCTTTTCCGTGGTGACCTGGCGTTCAGCGTTCCAGGTAACCGAATATGGCGCAGCGGACGGGACTCGAACCCGCGACCCCCGGCGTGACAGGCCGGTATTCTAACCGACTGAACTACCGCTGCGCGTAACACTGAATGCGAATGGTGGGTGATGACGGGATCGAACCGCCGACATTCTGCTTGTAAGGCAGACGCTCTCCCAGCTGAGCTAATCACCCTTCACGTTCGGTGTGGCGCGCATTCTACGGAGCGACCTCACCTCTGGCAAGCACTTTTTTAAATAATTTTCTCAGGCCTTCCAAAGGCTTAGCGAAGGGTTGGCCTATGGCGCCGCGAAGAGAATAATGCCCCCCTTTGTATATAAGGAGAGACTTACCCCATGTGGTTCAAAAACCTGCTTATCTATCGCCTGACCCAAGATCTGCCTGTTGATGCCGAGGCGTTGGAAACTGCACTGGCCACCAAACTGGCGCGTTCATGTGCAAGCCAGGAGTTGACCACCTACGGTTTCGTCGCGCCATTCGGCAAGGGCGAAGATGCACCGCTGGTCCACGTCAGCGGCGACTTTCTGCTGGTCTCTGCGCGTAAAGAAGAACGCATTCTGCCGGGCAGCGTCGTGCGTGACGCCGTGAAGGAAAAGGTCGAAGAGATCGAAGCGGAGCAAATGCGCAAGGTCTATAAGAAGGAGCGCGACCAGATCAAGGATGAAATCATCCAGGCTTTCCTGCCGCGCGCCTTTATTCGTCGCTCGTCGACTTTCGCCGCCATCGCGCCGAAACAGGGGCTGATCCTGGTCAACTCGGCCAGCCCGAAACGTGCCGAAGACTTGCTGTCCACCCTGCGTGAAGTGATCGGCACCCTGCCGGTACGTCCACTGACCGTAAAAATGTCGCCAACTGCCACCATGACTGAATGGGTCACCACCCAAAAAGCTGCGGACGATTTCTTTGTACTGGACGAATGCGAGCTGCGTGATACCCACGAAGACGGCGGGATCGTGCGTTGCAAGCGTCAGGACCTGACCAGCGAAGAAATCCAGCTGCACCTGAGCACCGGCAAAGTGGTCACTCAGTTGTCTCTGGCCTGGCAAGACAAGCTGTCTTTCGTGCTCGACGACAAGATGGTGGTCAAGCGCCTGAAGTTCGAAGACCTGCTGCAAGACCAGGCGGAACAGGACGGTGGCGAAGAAGCCCTGGGCCAACTGGACGCCAGCTTCACCCTGATGATGCTGACTTTCGGCGACTTCCTGCCGGCGTTGGTTGAAGCGCTGGGCGGCGAAGAGACTCGGCAGGGGATCTAAAAAACCGACTCCCCCCTGAAGAAACCGGTTCACCTGTAGGAGCCGGGCTTGCCCGCGATGGCGGTGGGCCAGTCTACATTTCAGCTGCTTGACACACCGCCATCGCGGGCAAGCCCGGCTCCTACATTGATTGGGTTTCCACCCTGGGATCGCTAATTAACAACAAGGATCAGGCCATGCGCGCATTGGCTGCATTGAGTCGTTTTGTCGGCAACACCTTCGCTTACTGGGTACTGATTTTCGCGGTCGTGGCCTTCCTGCAACCGGCGTGGTTCATCGGCCTCAAAGGCGCGATCGTGCCGCTGCTGGGGCTGGTGATGTTCGGCATGGGCCTGACCCTCAAACTTGAAGACTTCGCCGAAGTCGCCCGCCATCCATGGCGCGTGGCCTTGGGCGTGGTTGCGCATTTCGTGATCATGCCCGGCGTGGCGTGGTTGCTCTGCCAGGCGTTTCACCTGCCACCGGAAATCGCCGTCGGTGTGATTCTGGTCGGTTGCTGCCCAAGCGGCACCTCCTCGAACGTGATGACGTGGCTGGCACGCGGCGATCTGGCCCTGTCGGTGGCCATTGCCGCCGTCACCACCCTCCTCGCCCCGTTGCTGACCCCTGCGTTGATCTGGCTGCTGGCTTCGGCCTGGTTGCCGGTGTCCTTCATGGAGCTGTTCTGGTCGATTCTGCAAGTGGTGCTGTTGCCGATCATCCTGGGCGTGGTGGCTCAACGTGTACTGGGTGCCAGGGTTCGCCACGCGGTGGAAGTGTTGCCGCTGATCTCGGTTGTGAGCATCGTGATCATCGTCACCGCCGTGGTGGCCGCCAGCCAGGCGAAGATTGCCGAGTCCGGTCTGCTGATCATGGCGGTGGTGATGCTGCACAACAGCTTCGGGTATCTGCTGGGCTACTTCACCGGGCGCCTGTTCAAGCTGCCATTGGCCCAACGTAAATCGCTTGCGCTGGAAGTCGGCATGCAAAACTCCGGGCTGGGTGCCGCGCTGGCCAGTGCACACTTCTCGCCGCTGGCGGCGGTGCCGAGTGCTTTGTTCAGCGTGTGGCACAACATTTCCGGGGCGCTGCTCTCGACGTATTTCCGGCGGATGAGCGAGAAAGAAGACCGGGAATTCGCTGCGCGGCAGGAAACCGAATAAGCCGAAAACTTGATCCCCGGGTTAATGATGGGCACTCTATGGCGCAACGCGAGGACGACCTCGCGGCTCGATCGAGTCATTAATCTGGGGACGACCCCGTCAATCGATGGAGGTCTTTCATGTCCTGGATCATCCTGTTTTTCGCCGGCCTGTTCGAAGTCGGCTGGGCCGTTGGCCTGAAGTACACCGACGGTTTCAGCCGCCCTCTGCCCACCGCGTTGACCGTTGCAGCCATGGCCGTCAGCCTTGGTTTGCTGGGTCTTGCGATGAAGGAATTGCCGCTGGGCACAGCCTATGCGATCTGGACGGGGGTGGGTGCGGTCGGTACGGTGATTGCCGGAATCATACTGTTTGGTGAATCGATGGCGCTGTTTCGGCTGGCCAGTGTGGCGTTGATTATTGCCGGGTTGGTTGGGCTCAAGGTCAGCGCTTAAACCACTACCGCCATCGCGGGCAAGCCCGGCCCCCACAAGATTGATGGAGTGCACACAATCTGTGGCACACCAAAAAACCTGTGGGAGCCGGGCTTGCCCGCGATGAGGCCATCAAAATCACCGACTACCTGACCGCACCACGCAAATCCCCCACCAACACCTGCAACTTCGCCGGCTCCGCCGCCTCAACCGCCACAGCCGGTCCCGCCACCAACGTCACCCGCGACCACAACCGATGAAACAGCCCCTTGCCCGGATCGCGGCTGAAGAAACTCCCCCACAATCCCTGCAACGCCAGCGGAATGACCGGCACCGGTGTTTCTTCAAGAATCCGCGTCAACCCGCCCTTGAACTCGTCGATCTCACCATCGGCGGTCAACTTGCCCTCGGGGAAGATGCATACCAGCTCGCCGTCCTTCAGATACTGCGCAATCCGCTTGAAGGCTCTTTCGTAAATTTGAATGTCTTCCTGACGTCCCGCTATCGGAATCGTCCCGGCCGTGCGAAAGATAAAGTTCAGCACCGGCAAGTTGTAGATTTTGTAGTACATCACAAAGCGAATCGGTCGACGCACTGCGCCGCCGATCAGCAGCGCATCGACAAAGGACACGTGATTGCACACCAGCAGCGCCGCGCCTTCATCGGGAATCAGATCCAGATTGCGATGCTCCACGCGGTACATGGAGTGGCTGAGCAGCCAGATCATGAAGCGCATGCTGAATTCGGGGACGATCTTGAAGATGTAGGCGTTGACGCCGATGTTCAGCAGCGACACCACCAGGAACAACTGCGGAATCGACAGTTTGACCAGGCTCAACAAGATGATCGAGACAATCGCCGACACCACCATGAACAGCGCGTTGAGAATGTTGTTGGCGGCAATCACCCGCGCCCGCTCGTTCTCGGCGGTGCGCGACTGGATCAGCGCATACAGCGGCACGATGTAGAAACCACCGAAGATCCCCAAGCCAAGGATGTCGATCAACACCAGCCAGGTGTGACCAAACCCGAGGACTTCGACCCAGCCATGGCCCGTCGCGCTGTCCGGAATTCCACCGGAATGCCACCACAGTAGCAAGCCAAACACGGTCAGACCGAACGAGCCGAACGGCACCAGGCCGATCTCGACTTTGCGCCCGGATAGTTTTTCACACAGCATCGAACCAAGCGCGATACCCACCGAGAACACCGTCAGAATCAGCGTCACCACGGTTTCGTCGCCGTGCATCCACTCTTTGGCATAGGTCGGGATCTGCGTCAGATAAATCGCCCCGACAAACCAGAACCACGAGTTGCCGACAATCGAACGCGACACTGCCGGGGTCTGCCCAAGACCCAACTTCAGGGTGAACCAGGACTGGCTGAAAATGTTCCAGTTCAGGCGCATTTCCGGCGAAGCGGCCGCCGCCCGTGGAATACTGCAACTGGCCAGGTAGCCGAGCACGGCAACGCCGATGATCGCGCCGGAGACGATAGGCGCGTAGTGACTGGACGACATCATGATCCCGGCGCCGATGGTCCCGGCGAGAATCGCCAGGAAGGTGCCCATTTCCACCAGCCCGTTGCCGCCGACCAACTCTTCTTCGCGCAGGGCCTGGGGCAGGATCGAATACTTCACCGGCCCGAACAGCGCCGAGTGGGTGCCCATGGCGAACAGCGCAACCAGCATCAACGACAGATGATCGAAGATAAAACCGACGGAACCGACCGCCATGATGACGATTTCGCCGAGCTTGATCAGACGGATCAGGCGATCCTTGGCGAACTTCTCACCAAACTGACCGGCCAGTGCCGAGAACAAAAAGAACGGCAGGATGAACAGCAGCGCGCAGAGGTTGACCCAGATCGAACGGTCACCGTCGAGGGTCAGCTTGTACAGAATGGCGAGGATCAACGACTGCTTGAAGAGGTTGTCGTTGAACGCCCCGAGGGACTGGGTCACGAAAAACGGCAGGAAGCGCCGGGTGCGGAGCAAGGTGAACTGTGAGGGGTGACTCATCTTCCATGTGTCCCTGATGTTAGGTAGCGAGTGGCGTGGATACAGTTATTGGAATACCGAACGTCGATCCAGGCCACACATTACCTAATCTTTGCAGGTTATTTCTTTAATCCTGCAATGCACGGCGAGACAAACAGCTCACCGCGCCACGCGCCCTGCAGCGTGCGCCGGGCAACGATCAGCCACATCACCGCCAGCAACGCCACCAGCACGCAGCCAAACACACTGAAAAACGTCAGGCTCAAGGTGCTGGCCAGTTTCAATGTTGCCAGTGAGTAGACGCCCAGCGGGAAGGTAAACCCCCACCAGCCGAGGTTGAACGGGATGCCGCCGCGCAGGTAACGCAAGGTAATCAGCACCGCGATCAGCATCCACCATAAACCAAAACCCCACAGGGTGATCCCGGCCACCAGCCCCAGGCCAGCGGCGATTTCACCGATGCCTGGCAGGCCGTTGGCGGCGAAGATGGCCGGAGCGTCCGCCCCCAGCAGCAACATGCCCAGCGCTCCGGTGCCAATCGGGCCCAACGCCAGCCAACTGGAGGCTGCCATGTTTTCGTGCGGCAGTTTATGCAGCGCCATGCGCAGCAACAGGATCGTCAGAATGCTGAAGGCTACCGGCAGGGAAAAGGCCCAGAGCACGTAACTCGTCACCAGCATCACCAGTTGCGAATGGGCATCCGCCAAGTGCGGCGCCAGCAAGCCACCGCTGGCAGCGGCTACTTCTGCGGCCACCACCGGCAACAGCCAAACGGCGGTCATTTGGTCGATGCTGTGTTCCTGACGGGTGAACATCATGTAGGGAATCAGTACGCCGCACGCCAGAGACATCGCCACATCCAGCCACCAGAGCATTTCCGCGACATGAACCACACCGTCGCCCCAGCGTGGCAGACCAAACACCAGAAAACCGTTAATGATGGTCGCGAGCCCCATGGGAATGGTGCCGAAGAACATCGACACCGTCGAATGGCCGAAAATTCGCCGGGCTTCCTCAAAGAACAGCACCCAGCGCGCCGCGTACACGGCGGTGAACAGCACGAACAGGAAAATATTGAACAGCCACAACCCTTCGGCGAACACACGCAAGCCGGGCATGGCGAGGGGCAATTGCGCCAGCGCTAACGCCAGCACCCCGGTGCCCATGGTCGCGGCGAACCAGTTGGGCGTGAATTGGCGGATGACTTCACGCGGGTGGTGCAAGTGGCTAAACGGCTTGATGCCGGTTTTGAGGCTGTTGGTGCATGTCATGGCAGACTCCTGTCCTCGGGTGAGGTAGAGGCCATGGTAGAACCGAATCGAATATCTATATAACGGGTAATATCTCTATATCTTATCTATTTTGCAGATATAGCGTCAGACGCTGCCTTCCGATTCGATCACCAGTATCCGCGCCGCGCCTTGCGGATGCGCCACATGCTCGGTGCCAACGGACGCATAAAAAATGTCACCGACCTCCAGCAGCACGTCCTTCTCAATGCCCTCTTCGCGATAACGCATCTGTACCCGCCCATCCAGCACCACAAACACTTCCTGGCCATCGTTGACGTGCCATTTATAAGGCTGATCCGTCCAGTGCAACCGGGTGGTGATGCCGTTCATGTTGGCAATATCCAACGCGCCCCAGGCACGTAAAGCGGTGAAGGATTTGCTGCGGATGATCTTCATAAAGGCGGTCCGTCCAATGAGTGCCGACGCCAAGGCTAGCGATCAACGCACCTCAGCGCCACAGGCTTTCAACGATCGCTGACGCATCAAGGCCAGCCAAGCGCCAACGCAGAGCACGATCAACACTGTGCCATAACCGTCGGTGGTCGCGACCAGGCCGAAGGATCGCGTCAGGTTCCCCGCCAGCAACGACGGCAAACAGAACGCCAGATAGCTGAGCACATAAAACGCCGACATCAGACCCGCGCGCTCATGGGGTAGAGCCAACGGCACCAGGCTGCGCACGGCACCGAGAAAGCCGGCGCCGAAACCACAGCCAGCGACGAGCGTGCCGAAGAAAAACAACGGCAGGCTGGCGCTGTGCACGCCCAGTAAGACCAGGACGATCCCCGTCGGCAGCAGACTCGCCCCCAATTGCAGCGCCATCGCGGCGGGACGATTGCGCAAGGTGAAAATCATCAGCGCCCCCGTCACCGTCAGCGCAGCAACGGTTGACCCGGCAATCAGGTTCGAAGTGGAACCAGTGGCCGTGCGCACCAAAGACGGCGCAAGGGACGCATAAAAACCGCCGAGCGCCTACGTGGCGGTGTTGAGCGGCAATACCCGCCACAAGGTGGGGCGCGCCTGAACTGGCACATGCAGGGTCGGTCGCAACGACGCCCATGCCCCAGGCTGTCGCGAGACACTTTCCGGCAAACGCCAGATGTACAACGCCTGCAACGCAAACACGATGAGCAGCAGCCAATAGGTTAAATGCAACGGTGCCGGTGCAAATTCAGCGAGCAAACCACAGCCCAAACCACCCAGGGCCATGCCGAGCAACGGCGCAACGCTGTTGATCAGCGGCCCTTGCTGACGGTCTGTGTCCAATAGCGTTGCACTGAGCACGGCGGTCGCCATGCCGGTGGCAAACCCTTGCAACACCCGGGCACTGATCAGCCACGCAACGCTGTCAGCGTGGATAAACAGCAACATCGCCAGACCATTCAGCACCACGGCGGTGAAAATCACCGGTTTGCGTCCAAGGTGATCAGACAGCGAACCGACTGTCAGCAGCGCAGCCAGCAGGCTGAAGGCGTAGACGCCGAAAATCAGGGTTAGGGTCGCGGCCGAGAAGTGCAGCTGCTCCTGGTACAAGCGATACAACGGCGTCGGTGCCGTGGAAGCCGCCAGAAAACTGAGTAAAGTGATCGCCAGAAACCACAGGCTTGCACGATTTGAACGAGAACTGGACATCGGCACACTCCGCAAAAGCTAATTTTTCGCTTTTGCGGAGTGTGCTATTGGCTGGCGCTTAAAGCAAATTCTTTGTGTTAAGGTCCGGTGCATGGCTTTTAGAGCCGGGGCTTTTGCCTTTACGGCAAGTCTCGGCGAGAACAGGAAACACCTAATGACAGGCCCCACTTTACGTCCCGGCGGCCGCAGCGCCCGGGTGCAGGAATCGATTCACAAGGCTGTACGCGAATTGCTCGAAGAGCAGGACCGCGCCACTGTGACCGTGCCGCAAATCGCCGCGCGTGCGGGGGTTACACCTTCGACCATTTATCGGCGCTGGGGTGATTTGTCGGCACTGCTGGCGGACGTCGCCCTCGCCCGCATGCAACCGGAAACCGAATCAGCCAATACCGGCAGCCTGTGCGGTGACATGCAGGCCTGGGCAGAACAGTATCTGGACGAGATGAGCTCCGAACCTGGCCGCAACATGCTGCGCGACGTGCAGGCGAGCCTCAAGCCGAGCTATTGCGCGACGATCATTGGCGGACAGTTGCAGATGATTCTGGATCGTTATCCGAATGAGCCCAAACCGAGTGTCGATCGGCTGATCAACATGGTGGCGGCCCCTATCGTGTTTCGAATCCTGTTTTCCGAGGCTCCGCTGGAAGTTGAGGAATTGCATCGGTTGATCGGGATTGCGTTGAATCAGTAAGGGCCTGCTCGCGAAGAGACCGGCACAGACAACCAGAATCTGACCGACATAAAGCCTGCGACACCCCGCCACGCCACGACCTTGGTCGACACTGACTAACCGGGGCCATCGTGCGAGACTGTCTGACCGGGTGGGAGTCCCGGGTGTCTTTTGTCTGGAGTTCCCATGTCGCTGTCCAGCGGGCTGATCGCCGCCGTCGCCCTGGCCTATATGGCCATCATGTTCGCCATCGCCTTTTACGGCGACCGTCGCAGCACGCCGTTGCCGCCGCGAATGCGCGCGTGGGTGTACAGCCTGTCGCTGGCGGTCTATTGCACCAGCTGGACATTCTTTGGCGCCGTGGGCCAGGCGGCGGAACAGCTCTGGTCTTTCCTGCCAATCTACCTTGGGCCAATCCTGCTACTGGTGGGCGCGCCGTGGGTCCTGCAAAAAATGGTGATGATCAGCAAACAGGAAAACATCACCTCCATCGCTGACTTTATCGCCGCACGCTACGGCAAATCCCAGTCACTGGCGGTGGTGGTGGCGCTGATCTGCCTGGTCGGCGTGTTGCCCTACATCGCCTTGCAGCTCAAGGGCATCGTGCTCGGGGTGAATTTGCTGATTGGCGCGGGCGCCGACGCCATGGGGGTTCGAGCCCAGGACACGGCGTTGATTGTGTCGCTGGTGCTGGCGCTGTTCACTATTGTTTTCGGTACCCGCAACCTCGATGCCACGGAACACCACCGTGGCATGGTGCTGGCCATCGCGTTTGAGTCATTGGTCAAGCTTTTCGCGTTTCTCGCCGTCGGCGCGTTCGTAACCTTCGGCCTGTACGACGGGTTCGACGACCTGTTCGACCAAGCCATGCTCGCCCCCCGCCTCGAAGAATACTGGAAGGAAACCATCAACTGGCCCTCGATGGTGGTGCAGACGGGCGTAGCGATGATGGCGATCATCTGCCTGCCCCGGCAGTTCCACGTGACGGTGGTGGAAAACATTGATCCTCAGGATTTGCGCCTGGCCAAATGGGTGTTTCCGGCCTACCTGGCATTGGCAGCGTTGTTTGTCGTACCGATCGCTCTCGCCGGTCAGATGATGCTGCCCAGTTCAGTATTGCCGGACTCGTTCGTCATCAGTTTGCCGCTGGCCCAGTCTCACCCTGCCCTCGCCTTGCTGGCGTTTATCGGCGGCGCCTCGGCGGCGACCGGCATGGTGATTGTTGCCAGCGTGGCGTTGTCGACCATGGTGTCCAACGACATGCTGTTGCCGTGGTTGCTGCGACGCAACAACGCCGAGCGGCCGTTCGAAGTGTTTCGTCATTGGATGCTCTCGGTGCGCCGCATCAGCATCGTGGTGATTTTGCTGCTGGCCTACGTCAGTTATCGCCTGCTGGGCTCGACCGCCAGCCTTGCAACCATCGGCCAGATCGCCTTCGCCGCCGTGACGCAACTGGCCCCGGCCATGCTCGGCGCGCTGTATTGGAAGCAGGCCAACCGTCGCGGCGTATTCGCCGGCCTCGCCGCCGGGACGTTCCTGTGGTTTTACACGCTGATCTTGCCGATCGCTGCCCGAAGCCTCGGCTGGTCGCTGGACAGCTTCCCGGGGCTGGCGTGGCTGCACAGCAACCCGCTGCACCTGCCGATCACCCCGCTGACCCAAGGCGTGGTGCTGTCGCTGGCTGGCAACTTCACATTGTTTGCCTGGGTGTCGGTGTTGTCGCGCACGCGGGTGTCGGAGCACTGGCAGGCGGGCCGCTTCATCGGTCAAGAAATCAGCGCACGCCCCAGTGCCCGCTCGATGCTTGCCGTGCAAATCGACGATCTGCTGCAACTGGCCGCACGATTCGTCGGCGAAGAACGCGCGCGTCAGAGCTTCATCCGTTTCGCCTACCGCCAGGGCAAAGGCTTCAACCCGAATCAAAACGCCGACGGCGAATGGATCGCCCACACCGAACGCTTGCTGGCAGGTGTACTCGGCGCTTCTTCGACGCGCGCGGTGGTAAAAGCCGCCATCGAAGGTCGGGAAATGCAGCTGGAGGATGTAGTCCGAATCGCCGACGAGGCCTCGGAAGTGCTGCAGTTCAACCGCGCCTTGCTGCAAGGCGCTATCGAAAACATCACCCAGGGCATCAGCGTGGTCGACCAGTCACTGAAACTGATGGCCTGGAACCGGCGTTATCTGGAGCTGTTCAACTACCCGGACGGATTGATCAGTGTCGGGCGGCCGATTGCCGACATTATTCGCTACAACGCCGAACGCGGTCTGTGTGGCCCTGGCGAGGCGGAAGTCCACGTTGCCCGACGTTTGCACTGGATGCGTCAGGGCCGCGCCCATACCTCTGAACGACTGTTCCCCAACGGGCGGGTGATCGAGCTGATCGGCAATCCGATGCCCGGGGGTGGTTTCGTCATGAGTTTCACCGACATCACCGCGTTCCGCGAAGCCGAACAAGCGCTGACCGAAGCCAATGAGGGCCTGGAGCAGCGGGTGGCCGAGCGCACCCACGAATTGTCGCAACTCAACGTCGCGTTGACTGAAGCCAAGGGCACCGCCGAGTCCGCCAACCAGTCGAAAACCCGCTTTCTGGCGGCTGTCAGCCATGACTTGATGCAACCGCTGAACGCCGCGCGCCTGTTCTCCGCAGCGTTGTCCCACCAGGACGATGGCTTGTCTGGCGAGGCGCAGAAACTGGTCCATCACCTGGACAGCTCGTTGCGCTCGGCAGAGGATTTGATCAGCGACCTGCTGGACATTTCCCGCCTGGAAAACGGCAAGATTAACCCCGACACCAAGCCTTTCGCGCTCAACGAACTGTTCGCCCCCCTCGGTGCCGAGTTCAAGGCGCTGGCTCAGGAACAAGGGCTGACCTTCCGTGTTCGGGGCAGCACGTTACGGGTCGACAGCGACGTCAAACTGCTGCGACGAATCCTGCAAAACTTCCTGACCAATGCGTTCCGCTATGCCAAAGGGCCGGTGTTGCTCGGCGTTCGGCGGCACAAGGGTGAGCTGTGCCTGGAGGTCTGGGACCGGGGACCGGGCATTGCGCAAGACAAACTGCAGGTAATTTTCGAAGAATTCAAACGCCTCGACAGTCACCAGACTCGCGCCGAGAAAGGTCTGGGGTTGGGCCTGGCGATTGCCGATGGTTTATGTCGTGTTCTGGGTCACACGCTGCGCGTACGTTCCTGGCCGGGGCGCGGCAGCGTGTTCAGCGTCAGTGTGCCGCTGGCCCAGGCACAAACCGTGGCGCCGACACAGACCACTGAACTCAACGGCCATGTGGTGAGCGGCGCGCAGGTGCTGTGCATCGATAATGAAGACAGCATCCTGATCGGCATGAACAGCCTGCTGACGCGCTGGGGTTGCCAAGTCTGGACGGCGCGCAACCGAGAGGAATGTGCCGCGCTGCTCAACAACGGTATGCGTCCGCAATTGGCGCTGGTGGATTACCACTTGGACCATGGCGAAACCGGGACCGAGCTGATGGCGTGGTTACGCACTCAACTGGGCGAGCCGGTGCCGGGGGTGGTGATCAGCGCCGATGGCCGGCCGGAGACGGTGGCGCAAGTACATGCGGCAGGGCTGGATTATTTGACCAAACCGGTGAAACCGGCGGCGTTAAGGGCGTTGTTGAGTCGGCATTTGCCGCTGTAGCGCGGCAGATTTTAGCCTTGCAGGGGGCAACTGCCACCATCGCGAGCAGGCTCGCTCCCACAGGGTTTTGCGCAGTTCATGTGGGAGCGAGCCTGCTCGCGATGCTTTTCGGATTACTCCGGCAACTCGACCAGGCCATCCACATCAGTCATCGCCCGCTCCAGCAAATCTGCCGGCAAGCTCTTGCTGGCTCGCGCGCCGAGCAATTTCAGCTGTTCGCTACGACTGACCAGATTACCGCGGCCTTCTGTCAGCTTGTTGCGCGCAGAGCTGTAGGCTTTGTCCAGTTGCTGCAAGCGATTGCCGACTTCGTCCAGGTCCTGAATAAACAACACGAACTTGTCGTACAGCCACCCGGCGCGCTCGGCGATTTCCCGGGCGTTCTGGCTCTGGCGCTCCTGTTTCCACAGACTGTCGATGACCCGCAGAGTCGCCAATAAAGTGGTGGGGCTGACGATCACGATGTTACGGTCGAACGCCTCCTGGAACAGCGTCGGTTCCGCCTGCAAGGCGGCGGAAAACGCCGCTTCGATTGGCACGAAGAGCAACACGAAATCCAGGCTGTGCAAGCCGTCGAGCCGTTTGTAATCCTTGCCGGCCAGGCCTTTGATGTGATTGCGCAGCGACAGTACGTGCTGCTTGATGGCGATCTGGCCGATCGCGTCGTCTTCGGCTGCCACGTATTGCTGATAGGCCGTCAGGCTGACCTTGGAGTCGACCACCACCTGCTTGTCACCCGGCAGGTAAATAATCACATCCGGCTGGAATCGCTCACCGTCCGGGCCTTTGAGATTGACTTGGGTCTGGTACTCACGGCCCTTCTCCAGACCCGCGTGTTCAAGCACTCGCTCAAGAATCAGCTCGCCCCAGTTGCCCTGGGTTTTCTGCCCTTTGAGGGCGCGCGTCAGATTGGTGGCTTCGTCGCTCAAGCGCAGGTTCAGCTGTTGCAGGCGCTCCAGTTCCTTGGCCAGCGAGAAACGCTCGCGAGCTTCGGCCTGATAACTTTCCTCGACGCGTTTTTCGAAGGACTGAATGCGTTCTTTCAAAGGGTCGAGCAGCTGACCCAGTCGCTGCTGACTGGTTTCGGCAAAGCGTTGCTCACGCTCGTCGAAAATCTTGCCCGCCAGTTCGGCAAACTGTGCGCGCAGCTCGTCTCGCGAACCTTGCAGGTCACTGAGGCGCTGCTGATGGCTTTCCTGTTGCTCGCGCAGCTCGGCGCTGAGTGAGGCCGCCTGCATGTCCAGGCGACGCAGCTCAGCTTCTTTACCGGCGCGCTCAATGTTCCAGGCATGAGCTGCATCGCGGGCATCGTCGCGTTCGATTTGCAGCAGTTCGACTTCACGGCGCGCAGCGGCAAGGTCTGCCTGCCTGGCGGCGTTAGCCTGGCTCAGATCACCGATTTCATCGCGACTGGCGTCGAGCTGGGCATTCAAACCGTCCTGCGCCAACTGCGCCATGGCCAGACGCTCCTCCAGCAGCGCTACCCCGGCTTGCGAGACGCTCGCACGGCGCTGAATTTGCCAGGCCAGTACCAGCAACGGCAGACCAGCGCCCGCCAGACCGAGTAAGAGGCTGGTCAAGTCCATAGCCATAGGGATTCCTGCCGATGAGATAAAGCTTGAAGGTTAACCAAGGCAACCAGACTTGGACAGCTCAGTCTTCGATCAGCCCCAGTTCCTGTTGGGCACGCGCGTCCCCTGCTCGCGCGGCCTGGCGCAGCAGATCCTGACCAATGCGCCGATCACGGGCATTGCCGCATTCGCGACACATCAGTTGCCCAAGGCGGCTTTGCGCGGCCACGACGCCTTCACGGGCAGGCTGTTTGAGCAAGCGTCCGGCGAAGTGCTTGATGTTGGGGTTATCCCCGAGTCGCGGACTGTCCAGCAGCCACTCGGCCACGCGCATCGAAAAGCGCTTGGGCGGGGTCACATTGGGAGGTGTGGAGGTAGCAGCGATTGATACTGAGCGAAACTTCATAAAGCACTGTGGGACAGATCGGAAGGCGCGCAACTCTACTCTTTTTTTCTTACAGGTAAAGCCCAAAAAATCCCGGCACGCCCGTCCTAGAGCAAGCGCTCGGGACAATCCACAGAAGCTGTGGATAACTCAGTGGACAACCGCCCTTGAACTCGCGCAAAGCCCTGTGGGACGGGGCTCGCAGTCAAACTGACGATTTTTTCACCAGTAAAAAAAAGCGATGTTTTTCATTGACTTAAATTTTCAATACAGGCACCCACGACGGCGTGGGCCTGAATGACAGTGGGGTTACAGTTAGCGCAACTTATGTGCACAACTCCCTTCGAGGAAGTTATATGGACGCACTTTTTCGGCGCGTTTTTGCGTGACTTCTGGGGATAAACCGGGAAAACCCTTGATCCAGGCAGATCGCGGTCCGATGAGTGACTGCAACCACCGGTCGAAATGTGAGCATTTGCAGGGCGCGTTGCCCGGGCTGATTTATCTTTTTTGCTAACACACTTCCATTCTCAAATTCAATCCGTTAGTATCCGCGGCGTTAGTACCAAGCTGAAAGTCAATTCTGGTCGAACAAATCCTCGCGGTCAGCCTTCCCTCAAGAGAAGCCTCCACCGACAAAACAGGATCGACCACCTCGATGGTTTCCAGGTAAACCTTGCGCCAACACAGCCTTCGAACAATTGCGAAGGGTGTTGCGAAGCTCACTTACTCTGACCGAACCAGCCTGCAAATTGATCAGGATCTTCACCCCGGGCCCAGAACCTTTGCCCTTGATGTGTTGCCTGCCCTCCTAAGTACCTACCTGCCAGCCCAAGCGCGCCAATTATCAGCGCTTCAAACTGGCTGCTTTGTTCCAGTCGGGTTCTTCGTTCGACCAATGGTGGTCGTCGTCACTGGAACGTTTTAACTTTGCACGGTTCTTATCCGTGTCGCTTGTAGGAACACCCAAATAATGACTACTCAAATCCATACCCAGGATGCAATCCGCACCCTAACCAACGCTTTTGCACCAATGAACTGCCTGATCATGGCTGCTCGCAAAGGCTGCTTCAGTTTCACTCTGGTCAATGAACACGGCATCGCTCGTCACAGTGAACGCCTGTACCCCGATCAATACTCCAGCGCAGAACCGCTGCAGGCCGTGATCGAGCGTACCCGCCAGGCATTGATTGCCTGAGACACCAGAAAGACTGAAAAACCCAAAAGCCCTGCTCAAAAAGCGGGGCTTTTTATTGCCCGTTATTTCTCTTTTCGCAGATAGCCGCTAAGCACTAACCGATATAACGGTTATAACTCGAAGCTGGAAATATTTTAAAAACATACCTTTACAGCGCGAATATGACACTACACTTCAACTCAAGCGGCCTGATCCGCTTCCGGCGAGCCTGATTCGATCCACCGCTGCCAACGCGTCCCTCAGGTATCGCCGCCTACTTCATGTTTCGAGGGCTTTATGGGTATCGCTGCCAGCGAACTGTGCCGTTATGTGATTCGTCCGACATTGATTTACCTCGGACGCCATAGCGCAACTGCCGAATCCTTGCTGCTGGGCATCGCCGCCAGTCAGTCAGCCCTTGGCTCCGCCCTGCATGACCGCCGTGGACACGGCCTCTACCGAATCGCCGAACCCCGCCACCAGGCACTTTGGGATCACTATCTGGCACTGGACCCCGAACGGGCGAGCCTTGTCCGCGGCCTGGCCAGCCAACATGCCTTTCTCAGCGGGCCACACCTGGAATTGACCGTTAACCTGCGTTACGCCACCGCCATCGCCTGGCTGCTGGTAGAAGAACAGAACACCCCCCTCCCCGCCGCCGATGACTTGTTAGGCATGGCCCGCATCTGGCGTCAGACCTTTCAGCCTCAAGGGCGTCTGCGCGATTTCACCAGCGCCTGGCAAACCTGTGTTTCACCCCTGAATCAGGTCGCTTGCTGACCCACCAGTTTCACAAGTTCGTGCAATCGGTCGTCAACCTGGTTGGATTGTCCTACAAAACCGCTCTAAATCAAGGCATACAGCCTATGGCGCTGGGACGAAAATGTTGGTAATTTTCGCCCCGGTGATCACCTCGAGTTCGAATAATGAAAAAAGTAATGCTCAAAACCACCCTTAGCCTCGCCGTTACCATGGCGTCCACCCAGATCTTTGCAAGTGGCTTTGCCATTAACGAACAAAGCATCAGCGGGATGGGTACAGGCTTTGCCGGGCGATCTTCCTCTGCCGATGACGCAAGTACAATTTTTGGCAACCCTGCCGGCATGTCCCGCATCAAGCGCGAACAAGTCACCGGCGGTCTTGCGATGATCGACGCACACACTGACATCAGCGACGCAAGCTCCTTCCCGAACGGCGGCAGCAACGACGGCGACATGGTTCCGTTCATCGCCGTACCTATGGGCTACTACGTCAAGCCAATCGACGACAAGTGGGCCTTCGGTATTGGCGTCTACGCACCGTTCGGTCTGGTGACTGACTACGAAAACGGCTTTGCCGGTCGTTACTTCGGCAGCAAGAGCGAAGTAAAAGTCGTCACCCTGCAACCGACTGTCAGCTACGCCTTCAACGACAAGGTTTCCATCGGTTTCGGTCCGACCATCAACCACATCAACGGCACCCTGGAATCGAACCTGTCGATCACCCAGGCCGCGCCAGACGGCAAGGTCAAGATCACCGGTGACGACACCGCGCTGGGCTACAACATCGGCGTGCTGGTTCAAGCGACCGACAGCACTCGCGTCGGCCTGACCTACCACTCGAAAGTGGATTACACGCTCGATGGCAACACCAAGGTCAACTACAACGTACTGGGCTTGATCGGCCAGAACCCGAACCAGAAATACGACGCTTCGCTGGACGTGACCACGCCTGAATCGGTGGACTTCTCGGTCACTCACCAGCTCAACGACCAGTGGACTCTTTACGCAGGCAGCACCTGGACTCGCTGGAGCCGCCTGAAAGATATCACCGTTGAAAACAGTGGAGTTCCAACCGTTCTGAACGGCCAATTCGGTACCATCACCGAAGAACAGAACTGGCACGACACCTGGGCTCACGCCATCGGCGCAGCCTACCAGCTGAACAAGCAATGGGTACTGCGTGGCGGTCTGTCCGTTGACCAGGCACCGACCAACAACGTTGACCGCTCCCCACGCATCCCGACAGGCGATCGCAAGGCATTCAGTCTGGGCGCCGGTTGGAGCCCGACCGACGACCTGACCATCGACCTGGCGTATTCGTACCTGCGCGAAGAGTCGGTCAAGATCAACAACAGCAACGACCGTGGCCAGACCTACAACGCCAAGTATGAAAACTCGGCGAACGGTTTCGGTCTCGGCGCGACCTACCGCTTCTGATGATTCACGGCGAGCCTGAAATACTCGCCGACTGAATAAAAAAAGCCCCGCTCTCTGCTACAGAGGCGGGGCTTTTTAGTGGGCGCTGATCAGGGCTGGGAAGCCAGGGCTTGCTCCACCGCTGCGATGAACTCGGGATCATCGGGTTTGGTCAGGCTGGAAAAATTGGCGATGACGTTGCCCTTGCGATCGACCACGTATTTGTAGAAATTCCATTTCGGCGCGCTGGTCTGTTTGGCCAGGACCTTGAACAGGTGCGTTGCGTCATCGCCTCGCACTTTCTGCGGCTCGGTCATGGTGAAGGTCACGCCGTAGTTCACGTAACAGACCTTGGCCGTCTCGGCGCCGTTCATGGCCTCCTGCTTGAAGTCATGGGACGGAACACCGATCACCTCCAGCCCTTGCCCTTTAAAACGCTGATTGAGCGCTTCAAGGCTTTTGAACTGCGGGGCGAAACCGCAGAAGCTTGCGGTATTGACCACCACCAGCGGTTTACCCTCAAACCGCTGGCACAGGTCGATGGATTCCTTGGCGCGCAGCTTTTGCAACGAGCCTTGCAACAGTTCCGGGCACTCACCCGCGTGGGCCAGCCCGGTAAACGCCACCAGCAACGCGGGGACTGCAATCCAGCGCTTCAACATGTCGGTGCATCCTTGATAAGTCGTCAAAAACGAAGTTACTCGCCCTCGCCACTCCCTAGCAAGCACCCATACCCAACTGCATCAGCGCCAGCCCGCCCTGATGCCAGCCCCACCACGATAACGCCAGCAGCAAGGCGCAGACGGCCGCTACAGCGATCCGCGACCAAAGACGGTTCATATCGCACTCATCTGTGATTGAAGCCGCGCTACCGGCCGCTCACGCACCGGCCAGTTCAGGGCAGCTGCCAACAGGCTCAAGAGAATTGCCACTTGCCAGATCAAGTCATAGCTCCCGGTTCGGTCATACACCACCCCGCCCAACCATCCGCCGAGAAATGAGCCGAGCTGGTGAAACAGGAAAACAATCCCACCGAGCATGGACAGGTTTCGCACACCGAACAAGGTCGCCACGGTACCGTTAGTCAACGGCACCGTCGACAACCACAAAAACCCCATGGCCATGCCGAACAGGTACGCCGTTGTCGTCGTCACCGGCGCCCACAGGAACAGCGCAATAACCACCGCCCGCAGCAAGTACAAACCGGTCAGCAAGCGCGGTTTCGACATACGCCCGCCGAGCCAGCCGGCGGTGTACGTACCGAAGATGTTGAACAACCCGATCAGCGCCAGCACCGTGGTGCCGACGGTGGCCGGAAGGTGTTGATCCACCAGATAAGCCGGCAAATGCACGCCGATGAACACCACCTGGAAACCGCACACGAAGAAGCCGAACGCCAACAGCCAGAACCCAGAGTGGGAGCAGGCTTCATGTAGCGCTTCGGAGAGGGTTTGTTCATGACCGAGGACCGGCAATGGTTTGTCCTTGAGCATGCTCACCAGCGGCACGATCAACGCCACCAACAAGCCCAGCACCAGCAACGCGGCGGACCAGCCGAGCCAACCGATCAAGCCCAACGTGCCCGGCAACATCGCGAACTGACCGAACGAACCGGCCGCACTGGCGATGCCCATACCCATGCTGCGCTTCTCGGGTGGCACCGCACGGCCGACCACGCCGAGGATCACCGAAAACGAGGTGCCGGACAGGCCGATGCCGATCAACAGGCCGGCACTCAAGGACAGTGTCACGGCGGAATCAGACAGCCCCATGAACACCAGGCCCAAGGCATACAGCACGCCACCGACCAGCACCACTTTCGCCGCACCGAAGCGGTCGGCCAGCGCACCGGTGAAGGGCTGCGCCAGGCCCCAGATCAGATTCTGCAAGGCGATGGCAAACGCAAAGGTCTGACGCCCCCAGCCGAACTCGGCACTCATCGGCGCCAGAAACAGCCCAAAGCCATGGCGCACGCCCAAAGACAATGCAAGGATCAGCGCACTCCCCAACAACACCCAACCGCAAGTACGCCACATCGATGTCATTTCTTATTCCCCGGTAGCGGGTATATACCCGCTTAAGAACGGAAAAACCGGCTTCAGGCCAGTTCATCCAGCAGTCGCAGCAAGGTTTCACGTTTCTCGGCACCCAATCGGTCAATCAACCGTTGCTGGGCCGCTTCCCAGGCCGGCAAGGCGGCCTTCAGACGTTCGGCACCGACCTCGGTCAGTCGGACGATGCGATTACGCATGTCCTCGCCCTCGACCAACATCACCAATCCTTCGCCTTCCAGCACCCGTAAATTGCGCCCGAGGGTGCTGCGGTCCAGACCCATGGCTTCGGCGAGGGTGGAAATACTCGGTTGATCCAGACGCTGTAAATTGCACAGCAAAGAATACTGGGCAACGTTGATCCCGAAGCCGTCGAGAGCGCCGTCGTAATGCCTGCTGACGCCACGGGCGGCGCGACGCAGGTTGATGCATAAACATTGGGAGTCGAGCATGGTGCGTGTATATACCCGCGGTTGTGTTAAATCAAGTTACAGTTGGGTTTATTCAGAAATATCGATGTGTCTGGCATACCGCATTCGCGAGCAGGCTCGCTCCCACAGGGGGAATGCGATCAACTGTGGGAGCGAGACCGGCTTGCCGGCGAAGGGGCCGGTACTTTTACCACAGGAGCCGTCAGACCAACGCCAATCCTACCAACACCGCCATCTCCAGCAACTCCAGCATCGCACCTGCTGTATCGCCCGTCGTTCCGCCCAATCGCCGTAGCATGAGCTGCCGCAGCCATAGAAAAATGACCGCTGCCACAACAACGGCCACAACACCGCTGAAACCTGCGATCAAAACACAGCCCAACGCACTGACCACCAACACCTGTTTACCCGCCAATCGCGGCAGATGATCCGCCAGCGCCTGCCCCAGTCCGCCAGCACGCACATACGGTGTGGTCAGGAACAAACCCAGCATCGCGCTACGGCCGATCAGCGGAACGATGATCAGGAACAGACCATGCTGCTGCTCGATCAATGCCAGCAACGCCGCGAACTTCAGCAACAACACCAACACCAGCGTTACCACAGCAATCGGTCCGCTGCGCGGGTCTTTCATGATCGTCAGCGTACGTTCCCGGTCGCCAAATCCGCCGAGCCACGCGTCAGCGCTATCGGCCAGACCGTCCAGGTGCAACGCCCCGCTGAGCAGAACCCAAACCGTCAGCAACAACGCGGCATGCAGCAACAATGGCGTACCCAGTAACAGCCAATTCAGTGCCCATAGAATCGCGCCGAACAACAGCCCCACCAGCGGATAAAACAACAGCGAGCGGCCCAATTCCTGAGGCGTCGGCATGCCGGGCAGGCGAATCGGCAGACTGCTCAAAAATTGCAAGGCAATCCAGAATGGCAGCATGGTCAGATCGCTTCCTTGAGAAGGACGCCGGGTTCGACGCTCAACGAAAACAGCGAGCCATGAGCGACTTCGACATTGAGTAACTGCTCGCGCGGCAACCCCCGCGCTTGCGCCAGCAACAAACGCATGACCCCACCATGGCTGATCAACAGAATCCGCTCGCCAGCATAAGCAACAACCAGTCGTTCAATGGCCGTCACTACCCGTTTGGAAAAGTCCGAAACCCGCTCACCGTCCGGCGGCGTAAACGAATAAGGATCAGCCCAGAACAGGCCCAATGCCTCGGTATCGGTTTCCATCAACGCCGCTGCGCTCTGCCCTTCCCAGGCACCGAAGTGCAGTTCTTGCAGGTCTTTATCCAAGTGCACCGGCAATCCCAGTTGCTCGCCGAGCTCTTCAGCAAACCGTGCACAACGCTGTAATGGCGAGCTGACCAAACGATCCCATGGCCCCTGCTCGATCACCGCCGCGCGCATCTGCTCCCAGCCTTTTGCGGTCAGCGCATCATCGAGACTGCCGCGCAACCCGCCACCGAGTTCGGTCTCGCCATGGCGCAACAGGTCCAGACGCAACGTCATGCCGGACGGTCCGCAACGGCCGCTTCGGCGAAGGTCGCCATCTGCCCGTGAAGATCGCAGGCCAGACGCAACAACGGCACGGCCAGCGCCGCACCGCTGCCCTCGCCCAGGCGCAGCCCAAGATCCAGCAACGGTTCTGCGTTCAGGGTTTCCAGCACATGCCGATGGCCAGGCTCGGCGCCGCGATGGCCGAACAGCAGCCACTCACGACTATCAGGATTCAAACGCACCGCCACCAATGCCGCGACACTGCAAATGAACCCATCGACCAGCACCGCCACGCCTTCCTGCGCACACGCCAGATACGCGCCAACCAGCGCGGCAATTTCAAAGCCGCCGAGGTTGAACAGTGTCTGCAAAGCGTCCCCGCGCTGAGCACTGTGCAGCGCCAACGCGCGCTCGATGACCTGAGCTTTGTGGCTGACGCCCGCCGCGTCCAGACCGGTACCCGGCCCGGTCAGATGCACTACCGGGCAATCGAGCAAGGCACAAGCCAATGCACTGGCTGCGGTGGTGTTGCCGATGCCCATTTCACCGCCGATAAACAACTGCGCCCCGGCTGCGATGGCGCGCTGCACGCTGTCACGACCAGCCTGCAATGCCAGTTCGCCTTGGGCCGTCGTCATGGCCGGGCCTTTGACGAAATTCGCCGTGCCTGGGCCAACGTTCAAGTGGCGCACGCCAGGCAGATTCAAGGTTGGCGTGACCGTGCCCAGATCCACCACCTCAAGGGAAGCACCCAACTGTCGCGCCAATACACTGATCGCCGCACCGCCGTTGACGAAGTTGTGCAGCATCTGCCCGGTGACTTCCTGAGGAAACGCCGACACGCCTTCAGCCACGACACCATGGTCACCGGCAAAAATCGCGATCCACAGGTTATCCAGACTCGGCTTGACCTGCCCCTGCAACCCGGCCAATTGCACCGCCACTGATTCCAGTTGGCCGAGGGAGCCGGCCGGTTTCGTCAGTTGCTGTTGACGCGCCTGCGCCTGTTCGACAGCTTGCGCATTGATCGGCTTGCACGGGTTCAGCCACCAGGATTGAGTCATAACGCAGTTCCTTTCAAAGTCAGGGGCAGGCCAGCGACGGTCAGGACGACACGCTGGCAGCGCTCGGCCAACGCTTGATGCAGCCAACCGGCTTCATCGACGTAACGGCGAGTCAATTCGCCCAGCGGCACGACCCCCATTCCGGTCTCGTTGCTGACAAAAATGATTTCACCCGGCAACGAGGCCAGGCAGTCCAACAGCGCTTCGCGTTCAGCGTTGAGGCGTTCGGCGTCATCGAGCATCAGCAGATTGGTCATCCACAGCGTCAGGCAATCCACCAGCAGGCAACGGTTGGCGCGGGAGGTTTCGCGCAGTACACGGGCGAGTTCGATCGGCTCTTCGATCAATGCCCATTCGGCTGGACGACGGGCGCGGTGATGGGCGACGCGGTCGTTCATTTCGCCGTCCAGCGGTTGGCTGGTGGCGATGTAGGTCACGGCCAGCTGGCTGTTGGTGGCGAGCTTTTCGGCCAGACGACTTTTACCGGAGCGGGCGCCGCCGAGGATTAGTTGCAGCATGGTTCACTCCTTAAAATCATCGATGAGGCGGCTGGCCTCTTCGCGGGCGAGCCCGCTCCTACAGTTGATTGCGATAACCCTGTAGGAGCGGGCTTGCCCGCGAAGAGGCCTGAATAATCACCTCAGAAACCACAAAGCTCACGCAACAGCCGGGTATCCAGATGCAGTTCCACCAGATCCGCCAACCGCTCGATATCGCGCTCACGCAATGCGTGGTAATCGACCTCCTGCACCGACTGCAAACCCGCCCAACGCAGCAACGCACTGCACGCCGCCGGCGATTCAAACAGACCATGCAGATAGGTGCCGAATATCTGCCCATCCACACTTTGCGCACCATCGCAGCGACCATCATCCAGCTGCACGGCAGCGTTTTCCAACGCCGGCCCGGTGGTCACGCCGGCATGGATTTCATAGCCGCTGACGACGGCATCTTCCAGGGCCAAACGTCCGCGCACGTTGCGCAATTGCTTCTGTTCTTCGAGCTGTGTTTCGAACGCCATCAACCCCAGACCGGCACTGGAACCCGGTGCGCCTTCCAGGCCCAACGGGTCATGCACGTGCTCACCGAGCATTTGCAAACCGCCACAAATCCCCAGCACTTTGCCGCCATAGCGCAGATGGCGACTGATCGCCAAATCCCAGCCATTGGCCCGCAAATACGCGAGGTCGCTGCGTACGCTTTTCGAGCCGGGCAGGATGATCAGGTCGGCCGGCGGAATCGCCTGGCCGGGGCCGATGAATTGCAGGTCCACTTGCGGATGCAGGCGCAGTGGATCGAAATCGGTGTGGTTGCTGATACGCGGCAGCACCGGCACCAGCACTTTCAACACCTGGTCGGCCTTGTCGGTCTGGCGCTGATCGATGCCGTCTTCGGCTTCCAGGTGCAGGTCCATCACGTACGGCAGGACACCGATCACCGGTTTTCCAGTGCGTTCTTCGAGCCAGTCGAGGCCGGGCTGCAGCAAGGCGATGTCGCCGCGAAAACGATTGATGATGAAGCCTTTGATGCGCGCTTGTTCAGTCGGCGAGAGCAACTCCAGCGTGCCCACCAGATGCGCAAAAACTCCGCCGCGATTGATGTCTGCAATCAACACCACCGGGCAATCCACCGCTTCGGCAAAGCCCATGTTGGCGATATCGCCGGCCCGCAGATTGATCTCGGCGGGCGAGCCCGCGCCTTCGACCATCACCACCGGATACGCCGCGCTCAAGCGTTCATGGGAGGCCAGCACCGCTTGCATGGCGATGGCTTTGTAGTCGTGATAGGCGACGGCGTTCATCGTCGTGACGGCGCGACCATGAATGATCACTTGAGCGCCGGTGTCGCTGTTGGGTTTGAGCAGCACCGGGTTCATGTCGGTGTGCGGTTCAAGGTTGGCGGCCTGGGCCTGCACGGCTTGCGCGCGACCGATTTCACCGCCGTCAGCGGTCACCGCGCTGTTGAGCGCCATGTTCTGTGGCTTGAACGGTACGACACGCACGCCCTGGCGCACCACCCAGCGACACAGCGCCGTCACCAGAGTGCTTTTACCGGCGTCGGACGTGGTGCCCTGCACCATCAATGTGCTCATTGGGCTTCCTTGACGTAGGTTTCAAAGGCTTGCGCCAGGCGTGTCCAGTCCGCTTCGTCAGCGGGCAAGCCAAAACGAAGGCTGCTGTTGTGTGGGAACAAGCGCAGCAATATTCCCTGCCGAGCCATGAACACATACAGTTGCTCCGCTTGTTCGGTGATCAGCCATTGGAACAAGGCGCAGCCGCCCTGCGGCTTGAACCCGAACTGCTCAAGCAACCGCGCCAGACGCTCGCTGGCTTCTTCGCTGCGCTGTCGCTGGCGGGCGTGACCTTCGGTGTCCAGCAGACAGGCCTGGCCAATCACTCGGGTCGGTCCGCTGACCGCCCACGGCCCCACTTGCTCGGCGAGCAAGTTGAGCAGCTTGCGTTCCGCCAGCACGAACCCCAACCGCACACCGGCCAGACCGAAAAACTTGCCGAACGAACGCAATACAATCAAGCCGACCAGATGGGTAAACGGCGCCACACTCAACTGCGGCGTGTTGTCCATGAACGCCTCGTCCACCACCAGCCAGCCACCGCGCGAGACCAGTCGGGTGTGCCAGTCGAGCAGACGACTCGGGGTCAGGCTCAGGCCGGTCGGGTTGTTCGGGTTGACTACCACCAGCACGTCGAGGCTGTCGATAAAGAAGTCGACTTCCTGCTCCAGCACCTCACGCACGATGTAACCACAGCGCCGCCAGGCTTCGGCGTGTTCGGCGTAGCACGGCGACAGCACGCCGACCTTGCCGGCACGCCGTAAACGCGGGAGTAACTGGATGGCCATTTGCGAACCGGCCACCGGCAGCACTTGAGCCGCGCTGTAATAGTCGCAGGCCGCCTGCTCCAGGCCGTCTCCGGTTTCCGGCAAACGTGCCCAGGCGCGCAGCGGGATGTCCGGGACCGGAAATGGCCAGGGCGCCAAGCCGCTGGACAAGTCGAGCCAATCGGCTTCTGCGATGCCGTATTCGCGCGCCGCCTTGCGCAATCGGCCACCGTGCTCAAGCATAAAATTCAGCCCCCACGCAGAGAATCAGCAACCATAACCATACCCCGCGCTGAACCAATTGCCAGCCACGGTCAATGGAGTCGGCATCCGCCGGCACGCCTTCGCCCAGTTGCGGACGCTGATGCAGTTCACCGTGATAAATCGCCGCCCCGCCCAACTCGACGCCCAATGCACCGGCGCCCGCCGCCATCACCGGGCCGGCATTCGGGCTGTCCCAGGTCGGGCCTTGAGTACGCCAGCATTTCAACGCCAGACGGGTTTTTCCCAGCAGCGCGTAGGTCAACGCCACCAAGCGTGCGGGAATGTAATTGAGGACGTCGTCGATCTTCGCCGCCGCCCAGCCGAATCGCTCAAAGCGTTCATTGCGATAACCCCACATCGCATCCAGCGTGTTGCTCAAACGGTAGAGCACCACACCGGGCGCACCGGCCACGGCAAACCAGAACAGCGCGGCAAACACCGCATCGCTGCCGTTCTCCAGCACCGACTCGGTGGCCGCACGGGCGACTGCGGTTTTATCCAACTCGCTGGTCTGGCGACTGACCAGATAGCCCACACGTGTACGCGCTTCTTCCAGGTCATCACTGCGCAGGGCTTTGGCCACCGGCTCGACGTGTTCACCGAGGCTGCGCATGCCGAGGGCGCAATACAGAGCGAGAATCTCGACGACCCAACCCACATAAGGCGCCCAGGACAATGCCGTGGCGAGCAAGGTCAGCGGCAGCACCGCCAGCACCCACGCGGTGACGCCATGGCTACGCCAGCCGCGACCACCGCCATTGAAACGTTGCTCGATGCGCTCGGCAAAACGGCCGAACGCCACCAGCGGATGCCAGCGTTTGGGCTCACCCAGCAGCGCGTCCAGCGCAACCGCGGCGACACTCAATAACGCCACACTCATTGACCCTCTCCCCAATAATTTTCATACAGCAACTCACTGAGCGGACGCTCTTGCGCCCAGCCTTCGAGTACCAGCATCGGCGCTGGATAGAATTCCTTGACTGGCCCCAGACAAAGAACCGCCAACGGCTTGGCCCCGGCCGGCAAACCCAGCAGGTCCGCCAGTGCTTTCGGCTCAAACAGCGACACCCAGCCCATGCCCAGGCCTTCGGCGCGAGAGGCCAGCCAGAGGTTCTGGATCGCACAGGACAACGAGGCCATGTCCATTTCCGGCAAGGTGCGCCTGCCGAAGATGTGGCGCTCGCGATCGTCCATCAGCGCCGCGACCAACACCTCGGCGCAGTCGTTGATGCCTTCGACCTTGAGCTTCATGAATTCGTCGGTGCGCTCGCCGAGGGCTTCGGCGGTGCGGATGCGTTCTTCTTCCACCAGCAACTGGATCTTGCCGCGCAGCGCTCGGTCACTGATGCGGATGAAGCGCCAGGGCTGCATCAGGCCGACGCTCGGCGCCTGGTGTGCGGCTTCGAGCAGCCGTCGCAATAGTTCGGGCTCGACGGTGCCGCCGCTGAAGTGACGCATGTCGCGGCGTTCGGCGATGGCGCGGTAGACCGCTGCGCGTTCGGCTTCGGAGAATGCGTTGTCGCTCATGGCCTCTTCGCGGGCAAGCCCGCTCCCACAGGGTGTTGTAGATCTATTGTGGGAGTGACGGTGCGACGATTCGACCTGCTCGCGAAGGCAGCCTCAAGGTCAGGCGCAAAAAGCGCGGCAACCGCCGATGGATTGGACGGAAAATAAAAGTGCACATAAGAAGCTGTCATCCGCCCCTCACGATAAACCGCCTCCGCACCCCGCCCGCCATTCGGGCTCAGGCCACGCGCAATCGGCTCAAGCTCGGTACTGGTCAGCGAATGGTGATACGTGTGCCCGCGCAACGCACCTTCCGGCAGTTCGACCGCTTGCAACGCCAACGCGGCCAGACGCTTTTGCATCACCGCGTCGCCGTTAAGCAGCCCCACCAGTTCGGCGCGAGTGCCTTCGACATCAGTCAACGAGTCGAGCAGATACAACATGCCGCCACACTCGGCCAACAGCGGTTTACCCGCTGCATGGTGCGCGCGAATCGCATTAAGCATCGAGATGTTTTGTGACAGCGCCACATGGTGCAATTCCGGATAACCGCCGGGCAGATAAAGGCTGTCAGCCTCCGGTATTTCGCTGTCGCGGATCGGCGAGAAGAACGATAGCTCGGCACCCATGGCTCGCAGCAAATCCAGACTCGCGCCGTAGGTGAACGCGAACGCTTCATCACGGGCCACAGCAATTCGCACACCCGCGAGCAACGGTTCGACCGCGATCACATCCGGAGCTGCAAATTCGACCGCCGGCGGCAATGCCACTTCGCAACTGCTGGCCAACGCATTGGCCGCCGCATCGAGGCGCAGATCGAGATCATTCAGCTCACTGGCCTGGACCAGACCTAAATGCCGACTAGGCAATTCGATCCCGGTTTCCCGCGACAAAGCGCCGTACCAGCGCAAACCTTCGGTCAGGCTGCCTTCGAGCAATTGCGCGTGACGCAAGGTGCCAACCCGATTGGCCAACACGCCGGCAAACGGCAAGTCCGGCTGATACTTCGCCAAGCCCAACGCCAACGCACCAAAGGTCTGCGCCATGGCAGTGCCGTCGATTACAGCAAGCACCGGCACACCAAAGTGCCGCGCCAGGTCGGCGCTGGACGGCGTACCGTCGAACAGCCCCATGACACCTTCGATGAGGATCAAGTCCGCGTCACCGGCCGCTTCCCACAACAGTCGACGACTTTCCTGTTCGCCGACCATCCACATATCCAGTTGATACACCGGCGCACCGCTGGCGCGCTCGAGAATCATCGGGTCGAGAAAGTCCGGGCCGCATTTGAACACGCGCACCTTGCGCCCCTGATTGCGATGCAAACGGGCCAGGGCGGCGGTGACGGTGGTCTTGCCCTGACCGGAGGCCGGCGCGGCAATCAGTACCGCCGGGCAATGACGTGGTTGATTCACAGCTCGACGCCTTTTTGCGCTTTGATCCCGGCCTGGAACGCGTGTTTGATCACGCCCATGTCGGTGACGGTGTCGGCCAGTTCAATCATTTCCGGCTTGGCACCTCGACCGGTCACCACCACATGCTGCATGGGCGGGCGGGCCTGCAAATCGCTGAGCACCTGATCGAGGTCGAGGTAGCCGTGCTTGAGGGCGATGTTCAACTCATCCAGCACCACCAGACCGATGGACGGATCGCTGAGCAATTCACGGGACACTGCCCAGGCGGCTTCGGCGGCGGCAATGTCACGCTGGCGGTCCTGGGTTTCCCAGGTAAAGCCCTCGCCCATGACATGGAAACGCACTTGCTCCGGGAAGCGGCGGAAGAACAGTTCTTCGCCGGTGCTGTTGCGGCCCTTGATGAACTGCACCACACCGCATTGCATGCCGTGGCCCATGGATCGGGCGAGCATGCCGAATGCCGAACTGCTTTTGCCTTTACCGTTACCGGTCAGCACCAGCAGCAAGCCGCACTCGTTCGGGGAATTGGCGATGCGTTCGTCAATCACGGCTTTTTTGCGCTGCATGCGCGCCAAATGACGTTCGTCACGATCAGGGGTATCGGTCATGGGGGGAGCTCTCCGTTGAGGCTGGATAACGGCGGGCAGGCACAAGAATAGACGGCAAGAAGCCTGGCATCGCCCACCGTGATGCCACTGGATGAATCAGGCCGGTCTCCGGGCTCATGAGCGGCGTTATGCCGGACTGCGCGCCTTCCCATGTCACTCGACACAGTGGCTCAAGACGCAGCTTTCACTCATTTACCGTTGCGGGGGCAGCGCCGGGATCGTGAGGATTCGTCGTTTGACGATAGTCACTCACCGGCTTCCCTGTTTCACTCTGTCGGCCACTGCCACAGAGCACCTGAATCAAGCCGCGAAGGTTAGAGGGTTGGGGGTGGAGCGTCAAATGAAGACAAAGCCGCAGCGAGCGATATACTGCCGCCGGCCAATTTACTGACGCCAATCTTGCAGCACACGGCCAGCAGTGATATCAAAGAGCCACAACCCAACAACAACACAATTACAAGGGTGAGTAACATGCAAGGCATGATCATCAGCAATCCGAAGCTGGAATTCCTGCGGCCGGTGCTGGAACGCTGGTTTGACTGTATCGACCGCTACAACACGACTCGCGGCGATAACGAAGCGCCTTACTGGCATGACGAAAAGGCCAACCTTGGCTTGCTCTCTACCGCTGCGTGGATGGCGGAAATGGTCACACTGCAAAACACACCGACGCGCAAACAAATCGAAGAGGGCGAACGCAACGCCCGCGCCGATCTGTTTATCGCGACCGCCGAACAGCGTGCCTATCTTCAGGCCACTCAACGCTGGCCCAAGGTCAACAGCCTGAACCTGACGCAGGCGTTGCAGGACATCACCAGCGACGCCAAACGCATCAGCTACGCCAGCGACCTGAAACTCGGCTGTTTGTTCGTTGCCCCGCAAAAAGCCCAGCAGAGCGCCACCCCGGAAGAACTTCAGGACATGGTCGACGACCTGCAAAAGGAACATTGCTGCACGGTGGCCTGGTATTTCCCCTACGCCTACCGCAAGTTGCGTAACGAAGCCGGTAACTATCACCCGGGCATCGCCGTCTTGTTCAAGGAAGCTCGCGGCTGACCGGTTGAACCATCGCTGCGTTTATCTTCTCTATGAATAAGACACTGCATTCATAGGGAAGACCAGCATGCGCAAGTCCCCGATTGTTCTCGTCATCGTGCTCGCCGGAGGGCTTGCCGCCTGTGGTGAAACCTCCCGCCTGCAAGTCTCCGACGGCACCGGCCCGTCACCCAAGCTACCCGAACCGAATAAAACCCTGATCCCGACGGTGAACGTCGCTCAGGCGGTCGGCTGGCCAGACGGCGTCAAACCCACAGCTGCCGCCGGGACCCAAGTGGCCGCCTTTGCTGAAGGCCTCGATCACCCGCGCTGGCTCTACGTGCTGCCCAACGGTGACGTGCTGGTGGCCGAAACCAGCGCGCCGCCCAAACCCGATGACCGCAAAGGCATTCGTGGTTGGGTCATGGGCAAAGCCATGGGCCGCGCCGGTGCTGCAGTCCCCAGCCCGAACCGCATCACGCTGCTGCGTGACAAGGACCACGACGGCATCGCCGAAACCCGCACGGTGTTCCTGGAAAACCTCAATTCGCCCTTCGGCATGACGCTGGTCGGCAATGACCTGTACGTGGCGGACACCGACCGCTTGCTGCGTTTTCACTATGAAAGCGGTGACACGGCGATCAAGTCACCACCGATCAAAGTGGTTGATCTGCCAGGGGGCACGCTGAATCATCACTGGACCAAAAACGTCATCGCCAGCAAAGACGGTAGCAAGCTATACGTCACGGTGGGCTCCAACAGCAACGTCGGGGAAAATGGCCTGGACCAGGAAGAAGGCCGCGCGGCGATCTGGGAAGTGGACCGCGCCACCGGCAATCACCGGATATTCGCTTCCGGGATTCGCAATCCCAACGGCTTGGCCTGGGAGCCCCGCAGCGGCGCGCTGTGGACGGCGGTCAACGAGCGGGACGAGATCGGCAGCGACCTGGTGCCGGACTACATCACCTCGGTCAAGGATGGCGGGTTCTATGGCTGGCCATTCAGCTATTACGGCCAACATGTCGACATTCGCGTCGAGCCGCAAAATCCGGACCTGGTGGCCAAGGCCATCAAGCCGGACTACGCGGTGGGTCCGCACACTGCATCGCTGGGCCTGACGTTCGCTGAAGGCAACACCCTGCCCGCGCAATTCAAGGAAGGGGCTTTCATCGGCCAGCACGGCTCGTGGAACCGTAAACCGCACAGTGGCTACAAAGTGATTTTCGTGGCGTTTGCGGGCGGCAAACCGAAGGGGCAACCGGTTGATGTGCTGACTGGTTTTCTCAATGAAGACGAAGAAGCCAGGGGCCGGCCGGTGGGCGTGGTGATCGATCAACAGGGTGGCTTGCTGGTGGCGGATGATGTGGGGAATAAGGTGTGGCGCGTGACCGCAGCCAAATAATCGCCCTCCTGTGGGAGCAAGCTCGCTCCTACAGGGTTCAGCGCTTTATCACGGATTGCGTGCCAGGTGCTGGGGCTGCAGAACGCGTTTGGCGCTCAGGTATGCCCTTTGCCAATAGGCTTTGGACAGACTGTCGAGCTTCACCGTGCCGCCAGTCGCGGGCGCATGCACGAAGCGGCCTTCGCCGACGTAAATCCCGGCATGGCTGACCTGAGAGCCGCCATTGGTGGCGAAGAAAATCAGGTCACCGGTTTGCAGGCCTTCCTTGCCCACATTGGCGGCTTGCATGCTAATCATCTCGCGCGTGGTACGTGGCAAGGAAATGCCGGCAACATCACGGTAAACGTAGCCGATCAACCCACTGCAATCGAAGCCCGAATCCGGCGTGTTGCCACCCCATCGATACGGCGTCCCCACCAGGCCGAGCGCGCGGAACAGCACGTCTTCTGCTTCAGGGGAAAAGGACTGCGGGTTACCGAAAATAATGGGCGCGCGAACCACCGGTGCAGGCGGGGTGCGGCTGGCGCAGGCGCTGAGCAGCGCTGCGGAGAAGAACAGGAGTGCGAGGCGGGCCGACATCGTCATAAGCAGAACATCCTGATCTGGCTGCGGCTTTTTCTGCCGGGAGTGCAGAAAAGAAAACCGCCTGCGCGGGGCGCAGGCGGTTTGCCATCATTGATAGATCAGAATTCTAGCGGCTACACGGCAAACTTCAAGTAAGACTTTAACTTCGCCCTACAACTTGTACGTTTACTTGCGAGCGGTGACCACGGTCGGGGCCATCGCGAGGGCGCGCTTGGCTTCGATGAAGGTCTTGTTCCAGTAGCTGTCACCCAGGCTATCGACCCGAACACCACCGCTTTTGCGGCTGCTGGAGTGGATGAACTGGTTATCACCCAGGTAGATCCCGGCGTGACTGACGCGGCCGCGACGACCGTTGGTGGCGAAGAACAGCAGGTCGCCCGGCTTCAGCGCGCTGCGAGCTACCAGTGGCGCGTCCACGTTGATCATTTCGCGAGTGGAGCGTGGCAGGTTCATGCCCGCTTCTTCGCGGAACAGATAACCGATGAAGCCGCTGCAATCGAAACCGGCTTCAGAGGTACCGCCGAAACGGTAACGGGTACCGATCAGGGACATGCCACGTTCGAGAATGCTGTCGGCCAGACCCGGAAGCTGGTACGACTTGCCATCGGCAAAGCTGGCCAGTTCTTTATTGGTGGCAAGCTCTTCCTGAAAAAGAACGGAAGAAGACTGTGCCGTAACTGAGTTTTTAACCTGCTGTTGTTGCTCTTGCTGGGACACTGGAGAGTGAGCAGCGCAACCGAACAACAGGGTGACGAGTGCGAGAGGCACGAGGGGTGCGAAGCGCTTTAGCATGGGCACGACCGTGGCTGATAGTTCTAAAGAAGCCGAGACTATGCCCGCTATCATCCTCATTTGCAAATTCAATCGAACTTTATGTGACTTATTGGTTTCTCGCTAACATCTAAGCGCTTAAGCCCATTTTAGACGCTCGCGCAGCCTGCAGCCCTGTAGGAAAGTGCATTTCCTGGCGCCTGAAATATGCCAAAACCCCTACCAGGCTTAAGTTTTACCAGGCTTCCGCTACCGGGCTTTTGTTACCAGGCTTTTGTTACCAGCCAAGGGTTTCTTTCAGGAAGGGGATTGTCAGCTTGCGCTGAGCTTGAAGTGAGGCCTGATCGAGACGCTCAAGCAACTCGAACAGCGCACTCATGCTGCGAGTACCGCGGGTCAAAATAAAATGCCCGACTTCATCGGTCAGGTGCAAACCGCGACGCGATGCACGCAATTGCAAAGCGCGCAATTTGTCTTCATCGGAAAGCGGGCGCATCTGAAAGATCAGGGCCAGGGTCAAACGCGACTTCAAGTCCGCCAGCTTCACCGGCAATTCACGCGGCGAGGTCGACGCGGCGATCAGCAGGCGACGACCGCTGTCGCGCAGACGATTGAACAGATGGAACAGCGCCTCTTCCCAATCCGCACGACCGGCAACCGCCTGCAAATCATCCAGGCAGACCAGTTCGTATTGTTCGAGGTTATCGAGAATGGAGATGCCACGATCAAGCAGCTCGGCCAATGGCAAGTACACCGCTGGCTCGCCCAACTGCTCGAAGCGCAGGCAGGCCGCCTGCAACAAGTGCGTACGCCCTACCCCGTCTTTGCCCCAGAGATAAATCAGGCTTTCGGTCCACCCGGCGTCGGCTTCGCATAGCCGCTCGACATAGCCGAGTGCTGCGGCATTGGCGCCTGGATAGTAATTGATAAAGGTAGCGTCATCACGCAGACGCACACCTAGGGGCAGCTGAATCGGTTTCATGCTGACTGAACAGTTCCAAGGGAACCGTTAGTGACCTCTGTGTAAAGTTTGCGAAGTTTATACCCGTGACGCTGGTCGCACAATGCGACAGACCACAAGCAAAATCAAAGGTTTGCGTTAACGCACTGGTTTCGAGACAGTTTTGTTGACGGTGCATGTGACAGCCACACAGGGGATGCAGGCCAACCCGGCAATGACCCGGGTTGGCCGCGACGACCTTTCAACGAACCTTACCGCCTTGGCTAATCCGCACCGCTGTACATATCAGAATCTTTATATAAATCATTAACATGGCGCACCAGCACCATGATTACCGCCGCCACCGGCAACGCCAGTAACACACCCGTGAAACCGAACAGCTCGCCGCCCGCCAGAACGGCAAAAATCACCGCCACCGGGTGCAGACCGATCCGGTCCCCTACCAACATTGGCGTGAGCACCATGCCTTCCAGCGCCTGACCGACCATGAACACCGCGACGATGCCCAACATTGGGTAAAGGTCGCCACCGAACTGGAACAGTCCGGCAATCAGTGCCGCGCCAATCCCGATGACAAAGCCCATGTATGGCACGATCGCGGCCAGACCGGCGATCACACCGATCAACAACCCCAACTCCAATCCCACCAGCATCAAGCCCGCAGAGTAGATCACCCCCAGCGCCACCATCACCAGCAATTGCCCGCGCACGAATGCACCCAGCACTTCGTGGCATTCGCCAGCCAACAAGACAGCGCGCTCTTCGCGATCTCGGGGCAACAGGTTTCGCAGCTTCAACATCATCAGGTCCCAGTCCCGCAGCAGGTAAAAACTCACCACCGGGATCAACACCAGATTGGCCAACCAGCCAATCAACGCGAGACCGGACGCCGTGGCCTGGCTCAACACCACACCGACGATGTCACTGGTCTGCGTCACGTGTTCGCTGATCGCGGCCTTGAGCCTGTCAAATTTCCAGAAGCCTTCCGACAACCCGAACTTCGATTGCGCCCACGGCAGTGCGGTGTGCTGCAGCCAGTCGAGCATTTGCGGTGCCAACTCATACAAACGAAACAGTTGCTTGGCCAGCAGCGGCACCAACACCAGTAGCAGCGTGGTGAAAATCAGGGTGAACAGTGCGAATACCGCCACCACACCCCACGTCCTTGAAAGCCCGACCTTCTCCAGTCGATCCACCAGCGGATCGAACAGATAGGCCAGCAGCAGCGCCACCAGAAAAGGGGTCAGGATCGGATGCAACAGCCAGACAAACGCGCAGAGCAGAACCACTCCACCCAACCAGAACCAACGGCGCGTATCGGCCATGTACCGCTCCATATGCATCTATATAAAGAAAGAAAACCTTACCAGCGGAAGCGCAATTGCGGCGTCGGTGCCGGGGCTGGCGCTACAGCAGGCGCCGAACCCTGCACCACAGGCTGAACTGGCGCTACGGGCGTGACAGATTCACCGGCCGGTACTTCCTGCAACTTCGCCATCGACAACTGCGAGCGCAGCTGCTCAGCGCTGCCATTGACCCGATAAAGGATGCGATCACCGCTAACACTTTGCAGACGCGCGCCAAACGGATCGAGCAATCGCCCCAGCGTCGCGTAACGCTCCAGGTTCATGCCCTGCACTTCCAGCAATTGTTCGCCCGAAGCACCTGGCCTGACGACAAACCGTGGCGCCATTCGCTCGCTGACCGCCAGCATCACCGCATCGGCCACCGTGGCCTGATCCGCGCCTTCCACGCTGCCCGCTTCCTTCTTGTCGCCCATCCACAAATTCCATTTAGCCTGCCACTGACCGCCCTCTTCCCGGGCATGCACCGCCAGCAAAGCGTCAGCGTTGTAACGTTCCGATGCTTTATGCAGAGGCGCCGCATCCGTGCCTTCAAGCGTCGGCGCTGTCGCCACCAACTGCTCACTCAAATCCGCCAGCGGCAAGCGCAATGGCAAACCGCGGTGCTGTGCCGCTCGACGCAGAGGCGCGGCACTGGCCTGGCCATCGCCCACCAGGCTCGAACCTTCGGTGGAGTCGTTCAACCACCAGCCGAGGATCGACGGCCGATTCGCGCCCCACAACGACAGACCCGCACGACGCAACGCCTGCTCGGTGGAGACCGGGTCGAAGTCGACCTTCAGCACTTCCGGCGGCCCCGCTTCAAAACCGTATTGACTGATGATTTGTTGCGGATCCTTGCGCAGGGCTGCCAACCCCGGACTTTGCGCCGCCTTGGGATCGCCGGTCAGTCGTAACACCAGCGTGTCCAGCGCGCGCTGGGTCGCTTGATCACGCTCCTCGGGCGCCTGGCTGGTAACAGGCTCGCGCACCTGATAGAGGCCTTTCACGGTTTCGGCATGGCTGGCGAGGCTGAAAAGGGAAAAACAACTCAAACACAAAAGCTTGGAAAGAAAACGCATGGAAGATTCCTGACGACTAGAGCGGCTGGAACTGACCGCATGAAGGCATTGAGCAAGGCTGTGACCATCCCCTCGCGCAAAACATTCACCCGACCCCGATAGTTTTTTACGCTGTCATAACGATAGACGGTTAATCGCGATACCTTATACAGCCATGCGAAACGCCCCTAACAGGCTCAATATCAATTTTTTTAATGGGATATGCCCCTGCCGTCGGCGTGAGGATGGCCGCTGCCCCTCAAGCCTGATAAAATCGCGCGCCTTCGCAGACCGGCAACAGCCGGGTAGTCCGAATTTCGTGTGAGGCAATCGCCCCCCGTCGAATTCGGTGTCCCCGCTGGACTCGGTCGTTACCCCTGAATCCCCCCTAAAGGCCTGGATCATGAGCAAGCAACCCTCCCTGAGCTACAAGGACGCCGGTGTAGACATCGACGCCGGTGAAGCATTGGTCGAACGCATCAAGAGCGTCGCCAAGCGCACTGCGCGCCCGGAAGTCATGGGCGGCCTGGGCGGTTTCGGCGCCCTCTGCGAAATCCCGGCTGGCTACAAGCAGCCCGTACTGGTTTCCGGCACCGACGGTGTGGGCACCAAGCTGCGCCTGGCACTGAACCTGAACAAGCACGACAGCATCGGCATCGATCTGGTGGCCATGTGCGTGAACGACCTGGTGGTCTGCGGCGCTGAACCGCTGTTCTTCCTCGACTACTACGCTACCGGCAAACTCAACGTAGAAACCGCGACCCAGGTCGTGACCGGCATCGGCGCAGGCTGCGAACTGTCCGGCTGCTCCCTGGTCGGCGGCGAAACCGCTGAAATGCCTGGCATGTACGAAGGCGAAGACTACGACCTGGCCGGCTTCTGCGTCGGCGTCGTGGAAAAATCCGAAATCATCGACGGTTCGAAAGTCGCTGCCGGCGACGCCTTGCTCGCCCTGCCGTCTTCCGGCCCGCACTCCAACGGCTACTCGCTGATCCGCAAGATCATCGAAGTGTCGGGTGCCGATATCGAAAACATCCAGCTCGACGGCAAACCGCTGACCGACCTGCTGATGGCCCCGACCCGTATCTACGTGAAGCCGCTGCTCAAGCTGATCAAGGAAACCGGCGCTGTCAAAGCCATGGCCCACATCACCGGTGGTGGCCTGCTGGACAACATCCCGCGTGTTCTGCCAAAAGGCGCACAAGCCGTGGTTGACGTGGCGAGCTGGACCCGCCCTGCCGTGTTCGACTGGCTGCAAGAGAAAGGCAACGTCGACGAAAACGAAATGCACCGCGTGTTGAACTGCGGCGTGGGCATGGTCATCTGCGTGGCTCAAGAGCACGTTGAAACCGCATTGAACGTACTGCGTGAAGCCGGCGAACAGCCATGGGTCATCGGCCAGATCGCCACCGCTGCCGAAGGCGCGGCCCAGGTCGAACTGAAGAACCTTAAGGCGCACTAATGTCCGCCACCTGTGATGTCGTGGTGCTGCTTTCCGGCACTGGCAGTAACTTGCAGGCCTTGATCGACAGCACGCGGACCGGCGAAAGCCCGGTCCGCATCGCTGCGGTGATTTCCAACCGCGCCGATGCTTATGGCCTGCAACGCGCCAAGGACGCGGGTATCGACACCCGCACCCTGGATCACAAGGCTTTCGAAGGCCGCGAGGCCTTCGATGCCGCACTGATCGAACTGATCGACGCGTTCAATCCCAAACTCGTGGTGCTGGCCGGTTTCATGCGCATTCTCAGCGCTGATTTCGTGCGCCATTACGCGGGTCGCCTGCTCAATATCCATCCGTCGCTGCTACCCAAATACAAAGGGTTACACACTCATCAGCGCGCGCTGGAGGCCGGCGACACCGAGCACGGCTGCTCTGTCCACTTCGTCACCGAGGAACTCGATGGCGGACCACTGGTCGTACAAGCAGTAATACCGGTAGAGTTGCAGGATTCGCCGCAGAGTCTGGCGCAGCGAGTCCATGCTCAGGAACACCTGATCTACCCATTGGCTGTACGCTGGTTTGCCGAAGGTCGCTTATCACTTGGCGAACAAGGTGCTTTACTGGATGGGAAGCTACTCGCGGCCAGCGGCCACTTGATTCGAACCTAGGAGATATTATGCGTCGTGCCCTGCTCTTCGCTTGCGCTCTGCTTGCCTTGCCCCTGGCACAGGCTTCGGAACTTCAACCTTTCTCCGCCAGCTACACCGCCGACTGGAAACAGCTTCCCATGAGTGGCACGGCTGAACGCAGCCTGACCAAGGGAGCCAACGACGTCTGGAAGCTCAGCTTCAAGGCGTCGATGATGATTGCCAGCCTGACTGAAGAAAGCACCCTGACCGTGGACAAGGACACCCTGCTGCCTCAGTCCTACCGCTTTGAGCGTGGCGGCCTGGGTAAAGCCAAAAAGGTTGATCTGGATTTCGACTGGACCACCAAAATGGTCACCGGCACCGATCGTGGCGACCCGGTCAAGGTTCCACTGAACCGTGGAATGCTCGACAAGTCCACGTATCAGCTGGCCCTGCAGGAAGACGTCGCCGCCGGCAAAAAGAGCATGAACTATCAGGTCATCGATGGTGGCGAAGTCGATACCTATGACTTCCGCGTACTGGGTTCGGAAAAAGTCGACACTAAGGCCGGCCAGATCGATGCGATTAAAGTCGAGCGCGTGCGCGACCCGACACAAAACAAGCGCATTACCGTCCTGTGGTTTGCCAAGGACTGGGATTACTTGCTGGTCCGTCTGCAACAAGTTGAAACCGACGGCAAGGAGTACAACATCATGCTCCTCGACGGTACGGTCAACGGTAAAGCGGTCAAAGGCAGCTAAACCGGGCTCGACACGAAAATCCGGAATCCGATAAGGGTTCCGGATTTTTTTTGCCTGCTGGAACTCAAATCAGCGCCAACGCTTGCGCCAGATCGGCGCGCAGGTCGTCGACGTCCTCGACCCCCACGGACAATCGCACCAGCGCATCGCCGATGCCCAGTTGCGCACGGGTGTCGGCGGGGATGGTCGCGTGAGTCATGATCGCCGGGTGCTCGATCAGGCTTTCCACCCCGCCCAGGCTCTCCGCCAGCGCAAATATCTGCACACTCTCCAGAAAGCGTTTGGTACCCGCCAGGTCGCTGTTCAGATCGAGTGAAATCATCCCGCCGAAACCGTGCATCTGCTGCCGCGCCAGTTCGTGCTGGGGATGTGACGGCAGGCCCGGGTAGTAGACGCGCGCCACTTGTGGCTGTTGTTCCAGCCATTGCGCCAACGCCAAGGCGTTGCTGCAGTGGCGCTCCATGCGCAATGCCAGGGTTTTCACGCCGCGCAGGGTGAGGAAGGCGTCAAACGGCCCGGCGATGGCGCCCACTGCGTTTTGCAGAAATCCCAGCCGCTCGCGCAGCTCCGCGTTCTGCCCAACCACCGCGATGCCGCCGATCACGTCGGAGTGACCGTTCAAATACTTGGTGGTCGAATGCACCACGACATCGAACCCCAGCTCCAGCGGGCGCTGTATCCACGGGCTCGCGAAGGTGTTGTCGGCCACGCAAATGATGCCGCGCTGGCGACAAATACGAGCGATGGCGGCGAGGTCAGTGAGGCGCAGCAATGGATTGCTCGGCGTCTCGACGCAGACCATTCTTGTGTCGTCTTGGAGCGCCGCTTCGAAGGCCGCCAGGTCCGTCAGATCGACGAAACTGAAACGATGCCCGGCGCTGCGCCGACGCACCTTGTCGAACAGGCGAAACGTACCGCCATACAAATCATTGCCCGAGACGATATGCGAATCGGCATCGAGCAATTCGAGTACCGTGGAAATCGCCGCCAGCCCGGATGCGAACGCAAAGGCCTGGGTGCCCCCTTCGAGATCCGCCACGCAGCGCTCCAGCGCCCAGCGCGTCGGGTTGTGCGAGCGCCCGTAGTCGAGACCTTTGTGCACACCAGGGCTTTGCTGCATATAGGTGGAGTTGGCGTAAATAGGTGGCATCAACGCCCCGGTGGAAGGGTCCGGCGCCTGCCCGGCATGGATCACGCGTGTGGCAAATCCATGTGGCGCAGCCTCTTTATCGTGACTCATTTCAGGGATCTCCGTAGATGATTGAGTAGATCGACGCGGGTAATCAGTCCGTGGAAGCCCGAGGCATCGGCAATGATCGCCACCAGCCCACGGTCGAGTTCCGCCTGCAATTGCGCCAGACTGGCAGCGGCAGGCAGGGTTTGCAGCTTGTCGGTCATTGCGCTGGCCACCGTCAAACGGAAGTGCGAGGCCTCCTGGTGCACCCCCAGCAGAATGTCGGACTCGTCAATCACACCGACCAGACGCTGGCCGTCCACCAGCACCGGCAGTTGTGACACGTCCGCCAGGCGCATGCGCTGGAAAGCGGTCAGCAGCGTGTCGTCAGGGCCCACGCTGATCACTCGACCATCCTCGAAACGGCGCGAGATCAAGTCGCGAAGATCGCCGTAGTGCTTGTATTGCAACAGGCCCTGATCGTTCATCCACTGATCGTTGTAGACCTTCGACAGGTAGCGGGTACCGGTGTCGCAGACAAAACTCACGACCCGTTTCGGCTCGGTTTGCTCGCGGCAATAACGCAGTGCCGCTGCCAGCAATGTGCCGGTCGACGAGCCGCCGAGAATGCCTTCGGCGCGCAACAATTGGCGGGCATGATCGAAGCTTTCTTCGTCGCTGATCGAATACGCGTGGCGCACGCTGGACAGGTCAGCAATCGAGGGAATGAAATCTTCGCCAATGCCTTCCACCGCCCAAGAACCGGGGGTTCCCAGGGTGCCGCTGCGGCTGTATTCGGCCATCACCGAGCCGACCGGGTCGGCCAACACCATGACCAGGTTCGGCTGCACGCGGTTAAAGAAGCGGGTCAAGCCGGTCAACGTGCCGGCCGAACCGACGCCAACAACGATGGCATCCACATCATGCTGGGTTTGCGCCCAGATCTCTGGCGCCGTACTGCATTCGTGAGCCAGCGGGTTGGCCGGGTTGTTGAATTGATCGGCGAAGAAGGCGTCGGGAATCTCCTTTGCCAGCCGTGCGGCTACATCCTGGTAGTACTCGGGATGGCCCTTGCCGACATCGGAGCGGGTGATGTGCACTTCGGCGCCCATCGCCTTGAGGTGCAAGACTTTCTCGGTGGACATCTTGTCGGGCACCACCAACACCACGCGATACCCCTTGGCACGCCCGACAAGGGCCAGGCCCAGGCCGGTGTTGCCGGCAGTGGCCTCGACGATGGTGCCACCGGGTTGCAGGCGACCATCGCGCTCGGCGGCGTCGATCATCGCCAGACCGATGCGATCCTTGATCGATCCACCGGGGTTTTGTGATTCGAGTTTGAGGAACAGCGTACACGGGCCGGTATCGAAACGGCTGACACGCACCAGCGGCGTGTTTCCAATCAGTTCAAGGACGGCGGGGCGGGATTCGTTCGGCATGTCTTCACCTTGCTATGGTTATTCGCACTGGATGGACACCAACCTGCGGCGCGTCATCGTGTGACGGTTGCAGGAAATACCTCGCTTGGACCATAGGCCGCGATAGCGTCATTCGCAACCGCGTGCGGCCGGCCGGTCGCCCGATATTCATTCAACGAACGGGCATGACCCCGCAAGAAAGTGGAACGCGTGCGCAGAGGAATGCTCTATAACTTCAAGGTCTTTTTTGACCGAACGACTTTTCCAGCCTGGGAGGCTTTCCATGACCGTTACCGTCAACACCATTTGCGCCGAAGGTTTTCGCCACAGCGTTCAAATCGACGACCATGAACTGTTTGCCGACGTGCCGACCTCGTCAGGCGGTGAAGGCTCGGCACCAGAACCCCACGATTACTTCGATGCGGCGTTGGGGGCGTGCAAAGCCTTGACCCTGAAGATGTATGCCAGGAAAAAGGACATCCCGCTGACCGGTGTCACGGTCGAAGTCAAACGCGACAACAGCGAAGAACAGAAAGGCAAATATGCCCTGCACGTCAAACTGACCCTCAAGGGCGTGCTTACCGATGCGCAGCGCGAGGAACTGCATCGCGTGGCCGACCGTTGCCCGGTCCACAAGCTGATGACCACCACCGACGTCAGCATCGAAACCCACCTGTCGGAAGGTGCGTTCAGCCAGTAGCGGCAATGGCTGTGCAAGCGGGTTATGCTCCACGCATCACCCGCTCAGCCTGGAATGCAGCATGAATACTCCGCTCGTGATCCGCCCTCGCGTCGAGGATGTCGAAGGCCAGCCGATTCTTCGACCGTTGCCATCAGCCAAATGCCGCAGCGTCGGGCCTTTCGTGTTTTTCGACCACATGCTGCAAACCCGGTATCCAGCGGGAAAAGGCATGAACATCCGGCAGCATCCGCACATCGGCCTATCGACGCTAACCTATTTGTTTGAAGGGCAAATCCAGCACAAGGACAGCCTCGGCTCCGATCAAGTGGTGAATGCCGGAGATGTCAGCTGGATGACCGCCGGCAGCGCGATTGCCCACGTCGAGCGCACCCCCGAGGCGTTGAAGAGCATGGGTTTCACGATGCACGGCTTGCAGATCTGGCTGGCATCGCCCAAGGAGCATGAACAGGGCCCGGGGCACTACAGCCATCATCCGGCGGCCACCTTGCCGGTCAGCGATAACCTTGGCGTGAAGATCCGGATGATTGCCGGGGCAGGCTTTTGCCTGGAATCGCCGGTCCCGGTACTTTCTCCTACGTTGTACGCGGAATTAAACCTGCAAACGGCGACTACGTTGCTGATTCCCACCGAGCATGAAGAGCGAGCCTTGTATGTCTTGAGCGGCGAGGCGCAACTGGATGGCGAGACGCTGGAACTGAATTCGCTGGTGGTGTTGCCTGCGGGGGAAGAGATGATCCTGTTTGCCGAGAGCGATTGTCATGCCGTGTTGTTTGGCGGCGCGCCGCTGGACGGCCCCAGGAGGATCAACTGGAATTTTGTGGCGAGTGATCCTGCGGCCATCGATGAAGCACGGCGGCGCTGGGCGGCCGGGGATTGGCCGACGGTGCCGGGGGAAAGTGAGCGGATCGAACTGCCTTAAATTATTCGCTGTTGTGACACCGCTTTCGCGAGCAGGTCGAATCGTCGCACCGTCGCTCCCACAGGGGAACGCATTCCAAGTGTGGGAGCGACGGTGCGACGATTCGACCTGCTCGCGAAGGGGACCGTACTGTTACCGAATAAGCCAGGACAAGGCTCATGCCAGAATGAAAAAACCCGCCGAAGCGGGTTTTTTTTACAACGCAGTTAAACCGACAGTTCAACCAACAGCTTATTCAGACGGCGCACATACGCGGCCGGATCCTTCAAGCTGTCACCGGCAGCCAGTGCCGCCTGATCGAAGAGAATGTGCGACAGGTCGCCGAAACGCTCGTCGCTCTGCTCGTTGTCGAGCTTCTCGATCAGCGGGTGAGCCGGGTTGAATTCGAAGATTGGCTTCGAATCCGGAACCTTCTGACCGCTGGCCTCCAGGATCTGACGCATCTGCATGCCCAGGTCCTGCTCGCCGATCGCCAGAATCGCCGGGGAGTCAGTCAGACGGTGGGAAACCCGTACTTCAGCAACCGATTCACCCAGTGCGGTTTTCAGACGCTCAACCAGACCTTCTTTGGACTTGGCGACTTCTTGCGCAGCCTTCTTGTCCTCTTCCGAGTCCAGATTGCCCAGGTCCAGGTCACCGCGCGCCACGTCAACGAAGCTCTTGCCGTCGAAATCGCTGAGGTAGCTCATCAGCCACTCGTCGATGCGATCGGTCAGCAGCAGCACTTCGATGCCTTTCTTGCGGAAGACTTCCAGGTGCGGGCTGTTTTTGACTTGTGCGTAGGTTTCGCCGGTCAGGTAGTAGATCTTGTCCTGACCTTCCTTGGCGCGAGCCAGGTATTCGGCCAGCCCAACCACTTGCTCGCCTTCATTACCGTTGGTCGATGCGAAACGCAGCAGGCCAGCGATTTTCTCTTTGTTGGCGAAGTCTTCTGCCGGGCCTTCTTTCATGACCTGACCGAAGTTCTTCCAGAAGCTCTTGTATTGCTCAGGCTCGTTCTTCGCCAGTTTTTCCAGCATGTCCAGAACGCGCTTGGTCAGCGCCGACTTCATCGAATCGATGATCGGGTCTTTCTGCAGGATTTCCCGCGACACGTTCAGCGACAGGTCGTTGGAATCGACCACGCCTTTGATGAAACGCAGGTACAGCGGCAGGAACGACTCGGCCTGGTCCATGACGAACACGCGCTGCACGTACAGCTTCAGGCCTTTCGGCGCTTCACGCTGGTACAGGTCGAACGGAGCACGGGCCGGCACGTAGAGCAGCGAGCTGTATTCGAGCTTGCCTTCGACCTTGTTGTGGCTCCAGCTCAGCGGGTTCTCGAAATCGTGAGCAACGTGCTTATAGAACTCCTGGTATTCCTCGTCCTTCACTTCGGTGCGAGGACGGGTCCACAAGGCGCTGGCGCGGTTGACGGTTTCCCATTCCGCGGCCGGCTGCTCTTCACCTTCAGCGGCGGTCACTTCTTTTGGCAACTCGATCGGCAGAGCGATGTGGTCGGAGTACTTCTTGATAATGTTGCGCAGACGCCAGCCATCGGCGAATTCGTCTTCACCGGACTTCAGGTGCAGGACGATGCGAGTGCCGCGCTCGGCTTTCTCAATGGTGGCAACTTCAAAATCGCCTTCGCCCTTGGACGACCAGTGCACGCCTTCGCTGGCCGCATCACCGGCACGACGGCTGAACACGTCGACTTTGTCGGCGACGATGAATGCAGAGTAGAAACCCACACCGAACTGACCGATCAGGTGCGAATCTTTCTTTTGATCACCAGACAGGTGTTTCATGAAGTCGGCAGTGCCGGATTTGGCGATGGTCCCCAGATGGGTAATCGCTTCTTCACGGTTCATGCCAACGCCGTTGTCTTCGAGGGTGACGGTTTTGGCGTCCTTGTCGAAGCTCACACGGATTTTCAGTTCGGCGCCACCTTCCAGCAATTCAGGCTTGGACAGGGCTTCGAAACGTAATTTATCGACAGCGTCAGAGGCGTTCGAGATCAATTCGCGAAGGAAGATTTCCTTGTTGGAATACAGCGAATGGATCATGAGGTGCAGCAGTTGCTTCACCTCGGTCTGGAAGCCCAGGGTTTCCTTTTGAGTTTCCACACTCATGGTCATCAAACTCCAATCAGATGGCAGTGGCCGCGACCTTCAGGGTCGGCGGCGGGTTGTCATCCAAGTTGGGGGCTGTGTTCAGGATTTCAAGGGCTCTTCAATTTTGAAATGGGCGCGGGCCGTCGCAATGGGCTCGGATTCGGTGCTTTGCCACGCGGTAACGGCCACGTTGGCGACCCGGCGCCCCTGTCGGCACACCTGACATTTGGCCCAGGTATCGCGAAACTGGCCGGCGCGCAGGTAGTCGAGGGAGAAGTCGATGATTTTCGGCACCCCCGGTGAGCCGGTGAAAATCAGCAGATGCAGCGCGGCCGAGAGTTCCATGAACCCGGCAATCACGCCGCCATGAATCGCCGGCAATAAAGGGTTACCAATGTTGTCCTTGTTGGCCGGCAGGCGAAACAGCAGATCATCCCCTACCCGCGAACATTCGACGCCGATCAGTTTGGCGTAAGGAATCAGGTGCAACAGTGACGCGTAGTTGCCCTCCTCGTGAGCCTGTTGCAGTTGTTCCTTGAAGGAATCAGTCATTGCGCACCCCCTGCGATGACGCCACCAAAGCTTTTAGTGCCTTTGATGGCTTTACCCATGCGCATGAACGTGCCGACGACATGCGCGATGGGGTGCTCGGGATCGTCTTGATAGGCGAAACCGCGAGCGAAGATCACGTCGGTGGTCACTCGGTAGCATTGGGCGAAACCGTAGACATCTTTATGCGGTTCGGCGGCATGCATGTAGTCGATGCGTAGGTCGAGGGTCGGGCAGACTTCAAATTCGGGCAGCACGCACAGGGTCGACATACCGCATGCGGTATCCATCAACGACGTCAGCGCACCGCCGTGGATCACGCCGGTTTCCGGGTTACCAACAATTTGCGGGCTGTACGGCAAGATGACCGTTAGTCCGTCATTACTGGCGCTGTGCACCCGCAACCCGAGGACCTGACAATGCCTGAGTGCTGACAGGAATCGCGTCGCACGCTCAAAAACAGGGTTTTCGGCCATGTGATAAAAAACTCTAGTTAGTGGGGATCCGAAGTTTTTGAAAAACCAAAAAGTTCCTGATAGAAATTACCCAATATATTTGTGTGAAATGAGGAACTTATCATTGCCAGCTGTGCTCGAAAGGCCAGTAGTTATTTCCATAAGGAGAAACACCCCATGCGTAAGACTTTAGCTATTGCCTTGATGTTGACCGCTTCCCTCGGTCTCGCTGCCTGCGATAAAAAATCCGAGGACAAAGCTCAAGATGCAACCAAACATGCTGAGCAAGCTCAGCAAGATATGAACAAAGCTCAGGATAAAGTGAACGACGCTGCGAAAGAAAACGCCGAAGCTGCCAAAGCTCAGGCTGAATCGAACAAAGCCGCCGCACAGGAAGCCGCACCAGCAGCTCCGACCGAAGCACCTAAAAACTAAAACAGTTTTTAGCGTGATAAAGAAAACCCGCCAAGTGCGGGTTTTCTTTTGCCTGCCATTTGCTCCGTTAGAGCAAAACGCTTCTAAAAGTCGGACTAAGCATCAGTAACAACGAACAGACGAAACCGACAAACCAGACCGAACTGCGCTGCCAGGCCAAATCGCCCCAGTAACACAGTAAGTAGATAACGCGTGAGATCACAAAGATGATCGCCAGCAGGTCGATCAGCCATCCTGCGGTTTGTGTGGTGTGGGCCATCAACACCCCCACCGCAAACAATATAAAGGCTTCAAAACAGTTTTGATGTGCTGCCACCGCACGGGCGCCGAAGCCAGTAAGTTGCGCCTGTTGCTGACGCGGCAGGTGATTGTTGTAACCGCCCTGCTCCTTCATCGCCTTGGCCACCGGCATGCGAGCCACATAAATCAGTAATGCACTGATGAACACACACCAGAACGGAATATTCATCAAGCGGCCTCTTTGTTTGCCTCGGGCAAGGGTGCCTCTGTAGGGGTATAGACCATCACGTCTAGAACGTCGGAATGAAACTCCCGGCGATACAACACCAGCACTACGCCGGCACTCATCAGCATGAACAGCCACGGGCTGACGAACCAGGCCAGCATGGTCATGCCGAAGTAGTAGGAACGCAGGCCGAAGTTGAACTGGTTGGCTGCCATGGAGATGACCCGTGCCGCTCGGGCAGCGAAGGCTTTGCGTTCTTGTTCGGAAACGTGGCGCTCACCGACCATCGGCGCCGAGCCAATCAAAATCGCCGCAAAGTTGTACTGCCGCATGCACCAACTGAAGGTGAAGAAGGCGTAGACAAACACCAGCGCCAGGCACAGCAATTTGATCTCGGACATGCCCTGGGACGCCTGCTGCACCATCGGGATATCCGCCAACAACGACACCGCCCTTTCAGAAGCACCGAGCACGGTGAGAATGCCGGCCAGAATAATCAAGGTGCTGGAGGCAAAAAACGAGGCGTTACGCTCCAGGTTACCGACCACGCTGGCATCGGCGATGCGGTTGTCGCGCAGCAGCATGCGACGCATCCAGTCTTCACGGTACAGGTGCAACACACTGGCCAGGCACGCGGTGTCGCGGCCCTTCCACGTGGCATAACGGGTGTAACCGCCCCAGCAGATGACAAACCAGAGCGCGGCGAGGATGTGGATCAGGTTGGCGTGGATGAACGACATGCAGGTCCTTTTGATGTAAGGGCGAAATACTCGAAACCTTGTGGGAGCGAGCCGGCTCCGGGCGGCGTTCCGACGATAGCGGTAGATCAGTCAACATCTCTGTTGAAAATAAAATCGCCATCGCGAGCAGGCTCGCTCCCACATTGGAAATTTGCAAGGCTTCGACGTTAGCTTATGGAAAAAGACACTGCACTGACTCCAAAAAAAATGCCCCGTATCGATTGATACGGGGCATTTCTGTTTCAGCTTGATGGCCCGCTTGTGGCAGGCCATTCAGCGACTTAAGCCAGCGCTTCTTCGCGCTTGCCCAGCAGGCGATCGCAAGCCACTGCGACCACCAACGTCATGACCGCGGGCACCAGCCACGCCAGGCCCTGCTCGCTCAGCGGCAAGTGAGACAGCTGAGTCGGCATCCAGTCCGCCAGACCCGCACCCTTGAGCGCGTCGATCATGCCGAAGAGGAACGACACCAGCATCACCGGACCGACAATGCGGCCCTGCTCATGCCAGAAGTCCTTACAGAAGCTCAGCGCCACCAGGGCGATGCATGGCGGGTAAATCGCTGTCAGTACCGGGATCGAGAAGGCAATCAGCTTGGTGAGGCCCAGGTTGGACACCAGCAAGGAGAACACCGCCAGGATGATGACCAGCGTCTTGTAGGACAGTGGCAGCACACGGCTGAAGTACTCGGCGCAGGCACAGGTCAGACCGACCGCTGTCACCAGGCAGGCCAGCGAGATCAGCACCGCCAGGAAACCGCTGCCCAACGAACCGAAGGTGTGTTGAACGTAGGCGTGCAATACCGCCGCGCCATTGGTCGCACCGGCTGCCACTTCATGGCTGCCCGAACCGAGGCGGAACAGACTGACGTAAACCAGCGCCAGGCCCACACCGGCAATCAGCCCGGCAATGATCGCGTAACGGGTAATCAGCACCGGCGATTCAACGCCACGGGAGCGGATCGCGTTAACGATGACGATGCCGAACACCAATGCGCCCAGGGTATCCATGGTCAGGTAACCATTGATGAAACCTTGAGAGAACGGCGCCGCGACGTACTCCGGCGTGGCCACGCCGATATCACCGGCAGGCAACGCGAATGCGGCGATGCCGAGCGCGGCCAGGGCGATGATCTTCAGCGGTGCGAGGAACCGTCCTACGGTATCCAGCAATCGGCCCGGGTAGAGCGAGATGAAGAACACGATCAGGAAGTACACCGAACTGTAGAGGAACAGCGCCAACGGGCTCTCGCCGGTCAACGGCGCCAGGCCCACTTCGAACGATACAGTGGCTGTGCGCGGGGTGGCGAACAACGGGCCAACCGCGAGGTAGCACGCGGCAGCCAGCAGACCACCGGCAATTTTGCCAATCGGACTGCTCAGGGCATCCATCGCACCACCGACTTTCGCCAGCGCTACCACGGTGATCACCGGCAAACCGACCGCTGTGATCAGGAAACCCAGCGCCGCCATCCAGACATTAGGCCCGGACTGCAAACCGACGATAGGCGGGAAGATGATGTTGCCAGCCCCGACAAACAGGGCAAACGTCATAAAACCAAGTGCCAGGATGTCCTGGCCTTTCAACACTTTCATTAAGGAAATACCACACTACTGAATCGGAATTTAGAGAGGGATTTCCCTTGGGGGTGAGGGAAATGCTGTCGATCCGTATAGGACTGACCCTTTAGCGCGTCACTGCCTTGTGGGCGGCGTTCGCAAAAATGGCGGCTAGCCTAACGAATTTGCCCGACAAACGCACTGTTAGAGGGCGAACTATCCGATACGCGACGTTTCTGTGTCGCGTTTACGTACGAAATTTCACCTTGTAGGAGCTGGCTTGCCAGCGAAAGCGCCATACCTGACACACCGCGTCGCCTCATTCGCCGGCAAGCCGGCTCCTACAGATTCCGCAGAAACGACAAAGGCCACCCGAAGGTGGCCTTTGTTTGGTGAAGCGTCAGTTAAGCGCGAGGCTTATTTGATCGCCCAACCGGTCAGCTCGGACAAAGCCTTGCCGATATCTGCCAGCGAACGCACGGTTTTAACGCCTGCGTCTTCCAGGGCAGCAAACTTCTCGTCTGCAGTGCCTTTGCCGCCAGAGATGATTGCGCCAGCATGGCCCATGCGCTTGCCCGCAGGGGCAGTCACACCAGCGATGTAGGAAACAACCGGCTTGGTCACGTTTGCCTTGATGTAGGCAGCCGCTTCTTCTTCAGCCGAACCGCCGATCTCGCCGATCATTACGATCGCTTCGGTCTTCGGGTCTTCCTGGAACAGCTTCAGGATGTCGATGAAGTTCGAACCCGGGATCGGGTCACCGCCGATGCCGACGCAAGTCGACTGACCGAAACCGGCGTCAGTAGTTTGCTTGACAGCTTCGTAGGTCAGGGTGCCGGAACGGGAAACGATACCGACCTTGCCTGGCAAGTGAATGTGACCTGGCATGATGCCGATCTTGCATTCGCCTGGAGTGATCACGCCTGGGCAGTTAGGACCGATCAGGATTACACCCAGCTCGTCGCACTTGACCTTGGCATCCAGCATATCCAGGGTAGGAATGCCTTCAGTGATGCAAACGATCAGCTTGATGCCGCCGAAGGCTGCTTCCAGGATGGAGTCCTTGCAGAAAGGAGCTGGAACGTAGATCACGCTGGCGGTAGCGCCAGTGGCAGCTACAGCATCTTTCACGGTGTTGAACACTGGCAGACCCAGGTGCTCGGTGCCGCCTTTGCCCGGAGTTACGCCGCCAACCATCTTGGTGCCGTATTCGATGGCTTGCTGGGTGTGGAAACTACCTTGCGAACCGGTAATACCCTGGCAGATAACTTTGGTGTCTTTATTGATCAGGACGCTCATTATTTGCCCTCCGCAGCTTTAACGACTTGTTGAGCAGCGTCGGTCAGGCTGGTAGCAGCGATGATGTTCAAACCGCTTTCTGCCAGTACTTTAGCGCCCAGCTCAGCGTTGTTGCCTTCAAGGCGAACAACAACCGGGATTTTCACGCCGACTTCTTTCACAGCGCCGATGATGCCTTCGGCAATCATGTCGCAACGAACGATGCCGCCGAAGATGTTGACCAATACTGCAGCGACGTTAGTGTCGGACAGGATGATCTTGAACGCTTCGGTAACGCGTTCTTTGGTAGCACCGCCGCCCACGTCGAGGAAGTTGGCTGGTTTGCCGCCATGCAGGTTGACGATGTCCATGGTACCCATGGCCAGGCCAGCACCGTTGACCATGCAACCGATGTTACCTTCCAGTGCTACGTAGTTCAGTTCGAACTTGGCAGCGTGCGCTTCGCGCGGATCGTCTTGCGACGGATCGTGGAAAGTCTTCAGCTTAGGCTGACGGTACATGGCGTTGGCGTCGATGTTGATCTTGGCGTCGAGGCAATGCAGATCGCCGTCAGCCTTGATCACCAGCGGGTTCACTTCCAGCAGAGCCAGGTCGTGATCCTTGAACAGTTTGGCCAGACCTACGAAGATCTTGGCGAACTGAGCAACTTGCTTGCCTTCCAGACCCAGCTGGAATGCCAGCTCGCGACCCTGGAATGGCTGAGCGCCAACCAGTGGATCGATAGTGGCCTTGAGGATTTTCTCAGGGGTGTCGTGAGCGATTTTCTCGATGTCCACGCCACCTTCGGTGGAAGCCATGAACACGATACGACGGCTCGAACGGTCAACGACAGCGCCCAGGTACAGCTCTTTAGCGATATCAGTGCACGATTCAACCAGGATCTTGGTGACTGGCTGACCATTGGCGTCAGTCTGGTAAGTCACCAGACGCTTGCCCAGCCACTGCTGTGCGAATGCCTTAGCGTCTTCTTTGCTGCGAACCAGCTTAACGCCGCCCGCTTTACCGCGACCACCAGCGTGGACCTGGGCTTTGACAACCCACTCGGTGCCGCCGATTTTGTCGCAAGCTTCTGCTGCTGCTTCCGGGGTGTCTACTGCGTAACCGGTAGAAACTGGCAGGCCGTATTCAGCGAACAGCTGCTTACCCTGATACTCGTGAAGATTCATGCTTATTACCGTCTTCGTTAGGTACTGCGCATTCGGTGCTGCACTTGTTCAAGTGCCGCACCACCTGTGACTGCTGCTTGCGTAGCCTTTCCGGACAACCGGTGCAACTACGCAAGACTGCGTCCAGCGGATATTCCGCGGTGAGTCTTGCATGCAAGGCTCACGACGGGCCATTCCGCCGTGGTTTCTTATTGTCTTAACGCTTCTTGCGGTTGGCGATGTGAATGGCGCCGCCATTCACTGCCAAAGCTGCTTCGTGCAAGGCTTCAGACAGGGTCGGATGGGAGAAAACCATCATGCCCAGGTCTTCAGCGCTGGTGCCGAATTCCATACCGATCGCGCCCTGCTGAACCAGTTCTGCAGCGCTCGGGCCAATCACGTGGACGCCCAATACGCGGTCAGTCTTGGCATCAGCGATGACTTTGACGAAACCACCGGTGTCGTTGGCTGCCATGGCACGGCCGCTGGCTGCGAACGGGAAGGTGCCAACGTTAACTTCAACGCCTTCAGCCTTCAAGGCCTGCTCGGTTTTACCGACCCACGCGATTTCCGGGTGAGTATAAATAACCGAAGGGATCAAGTCATAGTTCATCTGGGCTTTGTGGCCCTTGATGCGCTCAACGACCATGATGCCCTCTTCCGAGGCCTTGTGTGCCAGCATCATGCCGCGAACCACGTCGCCAATGGCGTAAACGCCCGGTACGGTGGTGGCACAGTGATCATCAACGTGCACGAAACCGCGCTCGTCGAGGGTCACACCGCAATCAGCGGACAGCAGATCAGTGGTCACTGGACGGCGACCAACGGCTACGATCAGCTTGTCGAAAGTGATGTTCTGTTCGCCCTTGGCATCGGTGTAGTTCACAACGACTTCGTTGCCGTTCACTTTGGAACCGGTAACGCGTGCGCCCAACTTGATGTCCAGACCCTGTTTGGTCAGGGTTTTCAGCGCTTCCTTGGAGACGGCAGCATCAGCGGCCATCAGGAAGGTGTCCAGCGCTTCGAGAACGGTTACTTCGGCACCCAGACGGGACCAGACCGAACCCAGTTCCAGACCGATAACGCCAGCGCCGATCACGCCCAGACGCTTAGGTACGGACTGGAATTCCAGTGCGCCAGTCGAATCGACGATCACATTCTGGTCAACCGGAGCCGGTGGAATGTCGATCGGACGCGAGCCTGGAGCCAGAATCACGTTTTCGGCTTCGATGATTTCTACCGAGCCGTCAGGCTTGGTGACTTCAACTTTCTTGCCGGCCAGCAGCTTGCCGTGACCCTGAATGGAAGTCACACCGTTGGCTTTGAACAGGGTGGCAACACCCGAAGTCAGGCCTTTGACGATGTTGGCTTTACGGCCGACCATTGCTGGCACGTCCATGGTCACGCCAGCGTGGTTGATACCGTGGATCGCGAAGCCGTCTTGGGCTTCGTGGAACTTCCAGGAGCTGTCCAGCAGCGCCTTGGATGGAATGCAGCCGACGTTCAGGCAAGTACCGCCGAGGGCCAGTTTGCCTTCCTTGTCGGTGTACTTCTCGATGCAGGCAGTGGTGAGGCCCAGTTGCGCTGCTTTGATGGCAGCTACATAGCCGCCAGGGCCCGCGCCGATCACTACTACGTCAAATTTCTGCGACATTCAAAAAATCCTCTTTTTTGCGGCAAGCTTGAAGCCGCAAGCTCCAAGCCAGGCTGCCCTTTCGTGCAGCCTGGAACTTGAAACCTGCAGCCGCTTCTATCAGATATCCAGCAACAAACGAGCCGGGTCTTCCAGCAGGTTCTTGATGGTAACCAGGAAGGTCACAGCTTCTTTGCCATCGATCAGACGGTGATCGTAGGACAGAGCCAGGTACATCATCGGACGGATAACGACCTGACCGTTGATCGCCATAGGGCGCTGCAGAATGTTGTGCATGCCCAGAATAGCTGCTTGCGGCGGGTTGACGATCGGGGTCGACATCATCGAACCGAAAGTACCACCGTTGGTGATGGTGAATGTGCCGCCGGTCATTTCGTCCATCGACAGTTTGCCGTCACGGGCTTTCTTGCCGAAGGTAGCGATGCCGCCTTCGATTTCAGCCAGGCTCATCAGTTCGGCGTTACGCAGAACCGGCACAACCAGACCACGGTCGCTGGAAACAGCAACACCGACGTCGGCGTAGCCGTGGTAAACGATGTCGCCGCCGTCGATCGAGGCGTTAACAGCCGGGAAGCGTTTCAGCGCTTCGGTGGCCGCTTTCACGAAGAACGACATGAAGCCCAGGCGTACGCCGTTGTGGGACTTCTCGAACAGGTCCTTGTACTTCGAACGCAGGGCCATGACTTCGGTCATGTCGACTTCGTTGAAGGTGGTCAGCATCGCCATGTTCGACTGAGCTTCTACCAGACGCTTGGCCACGGTAGCGCGAACGCGGGTCATCGGAACGCGCTTCTCGATGCGGTCGCCAGCGGCGAACACTGGAGCAGCGGCAGCAGGTGCAGCAGCCTTGGCAGGCGCGGCAGCCGGAGCGGCTTTCTTGGCAGCAACAGCGGCTACCACGTCTTCCTTGGTCACACGACCGCCTTTGCCGGTGCCGGCAACGGAAGCGATGTTGATGCCGTTTTCTTCAGCCAGCTTGCGAGCAGCCGGTGCAGCAACAGGATCGTCTTCGCCTTCAGCAGCTGGAGCAGCAGCCTGTGCGGCAGCCGGAGCAGCGGCTGGAGCGGCAGCAGCGCCGCCGGCTTCGATGGAGCCCAGGACTTCGTCGGACAGAACGGTGTCGCCTTCATTCTTGACGATAGCGCCCAACACGCCGTCAGCAGTGGCCAACACTTCCAGCACAACCTTGTCGGTTTCGATGTCGACGATCAGGTCGTCACGCTTTACAGCGTCGCCCGGTTGTTTGTGCCAGGTGGCAACGGTGCCATCGGCAACCGATTCCGGGAAAGTGGGGGCTTTGATTTCGATAGCCATTATCTGTGGGTCCTTAAATTCGGTTTCAGGTGCGCGAAGGCGTTAAACAGTAAAGGCGTCTTGCAGCAGTTTTTCCTGCTGCTCAGCGTGCATCGATGCATAACCACATGCAGGTGCAGCAGAAGCCTCACGGCCCGCGTACTCGAGTACGAGAGACTTGTTGAGGGTACTGATGCTGCGACGCAAGTGGTGTTGGCTGCAGTACCAGGCACCCTGGTTCATCGGCTCTTCCTGACACCAAACGGCATGTTTGGCGTTGGTGTAAGGAGCCAGGACTTCTTTCAAGTCGTCCTCAGGGAATGGGTACAGCTGCTCGATACGCACGACGGCGATGTCGTCACGACCTTCGGCACGGCGTTTTTCCAGCAGGTCGTAGTAGACCTTGCCGCTACACAGAACAATGCGCTCGACCTTTTTCGGATCTTGAACATCGATTTCCGGGATCACGGTCTGGAACGAACCTTCGGCCAGATCTTCCAGGGTCGAAATGGCCAGTTTGTGGCGCAACAGCGACTTTGGAGTCAGAACGATCAATGGCTTGCGCAGCGGGCGAATGACCTGACGACGCAGCAAGTGATAGATCTGAGCCGGCGTGGTCGGTACGGCTACCTGAATGTTGTGCTCGGCGCACAGTTGCAGGTAACGCTCCAGACGAGCCGACGAGTGCTCCGGACCCTGACCTTCATAACCGTGCGGCAGCAACATGGTCAGACCGCAGAGACGGCCCCACTTGTGCTCGCCACTGGTGATGAACTGGTCGATAACCACCTGGGCACCGTTGGCGAAGTCGCCGAACTGGGCTTCCCAGATCACCAGCGCATCAGGCGTGGTGGTCGAATAACCGTATTCGAACGCCAGTACGGCTTCTTCGGACAGGAACGAATCGTACATGTCGAAACGTGGCTGGCCGTTGTACAGGTTTTGCAACGGGATGTAGGTGCCCGCATCTTTCTGGTTGTGCAAGACAGCGTGACGGTGCGAGAACGTACCGCGACCGATGTCCTGACCCGTCATGCGAATCGGGTGACCTTCGAACGCCAGGGTCGCGTACGCCATGGTTTCGGCGTAACCCCAGTTGATCGGCAGGCCGCCGGCTTGCATTTTTTGACGGTCTTCGTAGATTTTCGCGACTTGGCGCTGAACCACGAAACCTTCTGGAATTTCCAACAGCTTGGCGGACAGTTCCTGCAAGGTTTTCAGATCGAAACGCGTGTCGTGACGTGCAGTCCAGGCGTGGCCCAGATACGGACGCCAGTCCACGAACAACTCTTTGTTCGGCTCTTTGACCAGGCTTTTTACAACATGCAGACCGTTGTCCAGCGCGTTGCGGTATTCATCGATTTTCGCCTGAACACGCTCAGCGTCCAGCACACCGCCCTGGGTCAGGCGATCGGCATACAGCTCACGGGTGGTGCGCTGCTTGGTGATCTGCTGATACATCAGAGGCTGGGTACCGCTTGGCTCGTCGGCCTCGTTGTGGCCGCGACGACGGTAGCAGAACATGTCGATGACCACATCGCGCTTGAACTGCATGCGGTAGTCAATGGCCAGCTGGGTCACGAACAATACAGCTTCCGGATCGTCACCATTCACATGGAGGATCGGCGCCTGGATCATTTTCGCAACGTCGGTCGCGTACTCGGTGGAGCGCGCGTCCAGCGGGTTGCTGATCGTGAAACCGACCTGGTTGTTGATCACGATGTGCACGGTGCCGCCGGTCTTGAAACCGCGGGTCTGCGACATCTGGAAGGTTTCCATCACCACGCCCTGACCTGCAATTGCAGCGTCACCGTGGATGGAGATCGGCAGAACCTTCTCTCCGGTCGGGTCGTTACGACGATCCTGACGGGCGCGAACCGAACCCTCGACCACTGGAGAAACGATTTCCAGGTGGGACGGGTTGAACGCCATGGCGAGGTGAACTTCACCGCCGGTGGTCATCACGTTGGACGAGAAGCCCTGGTGATACTTAACGTCACCGGAACCCAGCTCGACCTTCTTCTTGCCTTCGAACTCGTCGAACAACTCGCGCGGGTTCTTGCCGAAGGTGTTAACCAATACGTTCAGACGACCACGGTGGGCCATGCCGATGACGATTTCCTTGGTGCCGTAGGAGCCGGAACGCTGGATCAGCTCGTCGAGCATTGGAATCAGGCTTTCGCCGCCTTCCAGACCGAAACGCTTGGTACCCGGGTATTTGGTGCCCAGGTATTTTTCCAGGCCTTCGCCGGCGGTCACGCGCTCGAGCAAGTGGCTCTTGATGTCGGCGGAGTACGTCGGACGACCGCGCACGCTTTCCAGACGCTGCTGGAACCACTGGCGCTGCTCGGAATCGGTGATGTGCGTAAATTCAGCGCCGATGGTGCGGCAATATGTCTGCTGCAACGCTTCGTGAATTTCGCGTAGGCTCGCTTCCTCTTTGCCGATGAACAGGTCGCCGGCACGGAAGGTCGTATCAAGATCGGCATTGGTCAAGCCGTAATGATTGATCGACAGGTCTGCAGGTGCAGGACGCTGCCACAGCCCCAGCGGGTCAAGCTGGGCTGCCTGGTGGCCACGCATACGATAGGCCTGGATCAATCGCAGCACTTCAACTTGCTTCTTCTCGTGCTCACTGCTCACGCTGCCGGCGGAAACCGGTTGGGCGCGGCGCTGGTTCTTTGCCAGCAAGACGAAATGATCGCGAATTGTGGAGTGCGAAACATCGGTAGCAGTGTTGCCGTCAGCCGGCAACTTCTGGAAGTAGGTGCGCCACTCTTCTGGCACAGCGTTAGGGTCGTGCAGGTAGAGCTCGTAGAGCTCTTCCACATAGGCAGCGTTACTACCAGATAGGTAGGCGCTGTTCCACATGCGCTGCATCACGCTTTCTTGCATGCTTGGTCACCCTCGGTTAGGGGAACACCACCGGCGTCGACACCGAGCACACTTGCAGAAGTCCGAATGCAGCGACCAAAACAAGCCACTTAGGATCACGCTGATAGTCCGGGTACCAGCCCGGATGCCCCTGCTTGTCTCATTTCTTCAAAATAAGAGCCGCAGCCTTGTAAGCTGCTGCTCAGGTTAAAACTACGGCGCCGGTTGAAGCCTGCGCCGTAGCATCTACGGGTACAGCGGTACTACATTTACAACAGCTGAGTCACACGCCGCTTTGCAGCAGCATGTTACGTATGTGACCGATGGCCTTAGTCGGGTTCAGGCCTTTCGGACAGACGTTGACGCAGTTCATGATCCCGCGGCAGCGGAATACGCTGAACGGGTCATCCAGCGAAGCCAGACGCTCGTCAGTCTTGGTGTCGCGACTGTCTGCCAGGAAGCGGTACGCTTGCAGCAGAGCAGCTGGACCCAGGAACTTGTCCGGGTTCCACCAGAAGGACGGGCAAGAAGTCGAGCAGCAAGCGCACAGGATGCACTCGTACAGACCATCAAGCTTTTCACGCTCTTCCGGAGACTGCAGACGTTCGATGGCCGGAGCCGGCGTGTCGTTCTGCAGGAATGGCTTAACCTTCTCGTATTGCTTGTAGAAGATGCTCATATCAACGACCAGGTCACGGATAACCGGCAAACCTGGCAGCGGACGAACAATCAACTTGTTACCTTTTACGACAGCAGACAGCGGCGTGACGCATGCCAGGCCGTTTTTGCCGTTGATGTTCATGCCGTCGGAACCGCAAACACCTTCACGGCAAGAGCGACGATAGGAGAAACCTTCGTCCTGCTCTTTGATCAGGGCCAGCACGTCCAGCACCATCAGGTCTTTACCACCGGTATCGACCTGGAATTCCTGCATGAACGGCGCGGCGTCCTGATCAGGGTTGTAGCGATAAACACTGACTTGCAACATGGCGGCCACCCTTAATAAGTCCGAATCTTAGGTTCAAAAGTCGGAACAGTCTTCGGCGAGAAGTTCACAGCACGCTTGGTTACGCGCTTGTCACCCGGGAAGTACAGGGTGTGGCACAGCCAGTTTTCGTCGTCGCGGTCTTCGTAGTCTTCACGGGCGTGAGCACCGCGGGACTCTTTGCGGATCTCTGCAGCGATGGCGGTGGCTTCGGCCACTTCCAGCAGGTTCTGCAGTTCCAGCGCTTCGATACGAGCAGTGTTGAACGCCTGGCTCTTATCGTTGATCTTGACGTTGGCGATACGGCCACGCAGATCAGCCAGCTGGGCAATACCCTTCTGCATGTATTCGCCGGTACGGAACACACCGAAGTAGTTCTGCATGCAGCTTTGCAGTTCTTTACGCAGGGTAGCGACGTCTTCACCCTCGGTACGCGAGTTCAGGCCATCGAGACGTGCCAGGGCAGCGTCGATGTCGGACTGGCGAGGACGAGCGTAATCAACGCCTTCTTTCAGGGTCTGCTCCAGGAACAGACCGGCGGCACGGCCGAATACCACCAGATCGAGCAGCGAGTTGCCGCCCAGACGGTTGGCACCGTGAACCGATACGCACGCCACTTCGCCCACGGCGAACAGACCAGGAATGATCTGGTCAACGCCTTCGGCGTCCTGAGTGATTGCCTGACCATGAATGTTGGTCGGCACGCCGCCCATCATATAGTGGCAGGTTGGAACGACCGGAATCGGCGCCACGGCTGGATCGACGTGAGCGAAGGTCTTGGACAGTTCCATGATGCCTGGCAGACGGCTGTGCAGAACGTCTTCACCGAGGTGATCGAGTTTCAGCATTACGTGGTCGCCATCCGGACCGCAACCGTTGCCGGCGATGATTTCTTTAACCATCGAACGGGCAACAACGTCACGACCGGCCAGGTCTTTGGCGTTCGGAGCATAACGCTCCATGAAACGCTCGCCGTGCTTGTTGATCAGATAACCGCCTTCACCGCGGCAGCCTTCTGTCACCAGTACACCGGCGCCGGCGATGCCGGTCGGGTGGAACTGCCACATTTCGATGTCTTGTACCGGCACACCAGCACGCAGAGCCATGCCGACGCCGTCACCGGTGTTGATCAGGGCGTTGGTGGTGGACGAGTAGATACGACCTGCACCGCCCGTCGCCAGAACGGTGGCGTTAGCGCGGACGTAGGAGGTTTCACCAGTCTCGATGCAGATGACGATCATGCCGACAAAGGCACCATCTTCGTTCTTCACCAGGTCGACGCCATAGTATTCGTTGAGGAATACGGTGCCGGCCTTGAGGTTGGCCTGATACAGAGTGTGCAGCAGAGCGTGACCGGTACGGTCGGCAGCGGCGCATGTACGGGCAGCCTGGCCACCTTTACCGAAGTCTTTCGACTGACCGCCGAACGGACGCTGATAGATGCGGCCCTGTTCAGTACGGGAGAACGGCAAGCCCATGTGCTCGAGTTCGAAAACGGCTTCCGGGCCTACGGAACACATGTATTCGATAGCGTCCTGGTCACCGATGTAGTCGGAACCCTTGACGGTATCGTACATGTGCCAGCGCCAGTCATCGTTCGGATCTGCCGAGGCGATGGCGCAGGTGATGCCACCCTGGGCGGATACAGTGTGCGAACGAGTCGGGAAAACCTTGGTAACTACGGCAGTCTTGTGACCACCTTGCGCCAGCTGCAGAGCAGCGCGCATGCCAGCACCGCCGCCGCCAATGATGATGGCGTCGAACGAAAGCGTATTAACTGTAGTAGACATGAATCAGATACCCCAAAGAATCTGCACACCCCAGACGAAGTAGGCGAACATCGCGACGCCGCATACTGCCTGGAAGAGGAAACGTATTGCAGTCGCGGACTTGCCGAACGCCATTGGCGTCAGGTAGTCGGTCGCGATGGTCCACATGCCGACCCAGGCGTGAGCGCCGAGGGCAACGAGAGCCAGGAGACTGAAAATACGCATCCAGTTGCTTGCGAACAGTTCATGCCATTGGGCGTAGCCGAGGCCAGGATGGGCAACGACGTATCCGATCAGGAAAATGAAGTAAGCCGCGAGAACGACCGCAGACACACGCTGTGCCATCCAGTCATAGAGGCCCGAACGCGACAGGTTCGTGACGTTAGTTACCATATCCAAACTCCTGCCAGAACGATTACCACCACGGAAACGGCGATAACGATTTTCGAGCCCAGTTTGCCGCCTTCAAGCGACTCGCCGATGCCCATGTCCATCATCAAATGGCGCACACCGGCAACCAGGTGATACAGCAAGGCGGACAGGATGCCCCATGTCACTAGCTTGGCTAGCGGACTGGTCAGACACGCCTTCACCTGGCCAAAACCTTCTTCCGAGCTCAGCGACTTGTCCAATGCATAAAGCATGATGGCCAGGCTGACAAAGAGGATGATTCCGGAGATCCGGTGAAGAATGGACGTGTAAGCAGTGACTGGGAGTTTGATGGTCCTTAGGTCTAGGTTTACAGGTCGTTGGCTATTCACGGCTTTTTTTTCACACTGAAGAGCCCCTAACAATCAGGGCAAAGTTGTTGGGGAGTGCACTGGTCAGGTACCCACCACCCAGGGAGTGCGACCCCCAATAAAGCAGGCCCAAAAGCCCCTGGCGGTCGGAGGCCGAGTATAGACAGTTAGGCTACTAATGACAACGCGTTCACCTTCCCCTAATAGCTGATTGCACAAGTTGGATAAAAGGCGTAAATGGCAGTCAATTTCGAGGAAAAAGTCCGGTTAAAGCCTTCTGGAGCAAGACTTTAGGCAAATTGACATTCGAATTTATCTCACTATAGTGGTGCGGGCCCTGCGTGGGGGGTCTGTCTGATGATTTCAAGCATAAATAGGAGGCCACATGGCTGACAAAAAAGCGCAGTTGATCATCGAGGGCGCAGCCCCCGTCGAGCTGCCCATTTTAACCGGCACCGTTGGTCCCGATGTTATCGATGTTCGGGGCCTGACGGCCACGGGCCGTTTCACCTTTGACCCTGGTTTCATGTCGACCGCTTCCTGCGAGTCGAAGATCACCTATATCGACGGCGACAACGGCATTCTGTTGCACCGCGGCTACCCGATCGAACAGCTGGCTGAAAAGTCGGACTACCTGGAAACCTGCTATCTGCTGCTCAACGGCGAATTGCCGACCGCAGAACAGAAGGCCCAGTTTGTCAGCACCGTCAAGAACCACACCATGGTTCACGAGCAGCTGAAGACCTTCTTCAACGGCTTCCGTCGCGACGCCCACCCGATGGCCGTCATGTGCGGCGTAGTCGGCGCCCTCTCGGCGTTCTACCACGACTCCCTTGACATCAATAACCCGCAGCATCGCGAAATTTCCGCGATCCGCCTGGTTGCCAAGATGCCGACGCTGGCAGCGATGGTTTACAAGTACTCCATGGGCCAACCCATGATGTACCCGCGCAACGACCTGACGTACGCGGAAAACTTCCTGCACATGATGTTCAACACTCCGTGCGAGATCAAACCGATCAGCCCGGTGCTCGCCAAGGCCATGGACCGGATTTTCATCCTCCATGCCGACCACGAGCAGAACGCATCGACTTCCACCGTACGCCTGGCCGGCTCTTCGGGTGCCAACCCGTTCGCCTGTATCGCCGCCGGCATCGCTGCACTGTGGGGCCCTGCCCACGGCGGCGCGAACGAAGCCGTTCTGACCATGCTCGATGAAATTGGCGATGTCTCGAACATCGACAAGTACATCGCCAAAGCCAAGGACAAGAACGATCCGTTCAAACTGATGGGCTTCGGTCACCGGGTTTACAAAAACCGTGACCCACGCGCTACCGTCATGAAGCAGACCTGCGACGAAGTACTGAAAGAACTGGGCATCAACAACGATCCGCAACTCGAACTGGCCATGCGCCTGGAAGAGATCGCCCTGACCGACCCGTACTTCATCGAACGCTCGCTGTACCCGAACGTCGACTTCTACTCGGGGATCATCCTCAAGGCGATCGGCATTCCAACCAGCATGTTCACCGTGATCTTCGCTCTGGCGCGGACTGTCGGCTGGATCTCCCACTGGAAAGAAATGCTCTCCAGCCCGTACAAGATTGGCCGCCCGCGCCAGCTGTACACCGGCTACGAGTCGCGTGACATCACCAAGCTGGAAGACCGCAAATAAGACCTGTCTTGCGATAACGTCTTAAGCTGCACCGTAAACGGCCTCTATATATAGAGGCCGTTTTTGTTTGTGTGCTTTGAGGTTTGGTTGGTTGTGTACATATCCGTTTCTTTGGGTGTGGCTGCTGGCGGTTTCGCTCTTACAGCGAGTCACTTTCGAAAAGCGCGAAAGTAACCAAAGCGCTTTTGCCCCTCCATTCGGTGCCTCGCTTAGGCTCGGCATGCCCTCACTCCGGCATTGCTCCGGGAAAGGGGCAGCAGATCAAGATCAAAAGCCAGATCAAAAGCTTCGCGAGCAGGCTCGCTCCCACAAAAAACAGAGCAAAACACACCGCTTTTGCCCCTCACCACTCATCAGGCCGAGCGTTAGCTCGCCTGCAGCTCTTGATCTTGATCTCCCCGCCCCTTCGGGAGGCTGAGTGGAGGTGTTCATCCGGGGAGTGGCGCGCAGCGCCGTTCGACGCAGTCGAACACGCTGCATGTAGGTCGAAGCGAAGCCGACCGGAGGGCAGTGTCCCCGGATGGATACCGGAGCGAAGGAACGCCGAGCCTAGGCGAGGGGCCGGACGCTCGGGGCGAGACCTTTGCTTCCTTTGGGCTGGGCCGGCACTCCGGCGTTTGCCAAAGGGAGTCGACCGTCAGGGCGAAACCCTAAGTGGCCGTTACCGCAGCAATGGATATGTACTCAATCAACAAAGCTCAGGCCGATTACCGCCCAATAAAAATGCCCCGATCTCTCAACCGGGGCATTTCTGTTTAACGCAATTTACATAACCAAATCTGAAGCCTTAGTGCGAAACCGCCCCACTCGCCCCCAAACCAGTCTGCGAACGAACAAACTGAGGGAAGAACAGCGCGCGCTCGTTGTCAGCCGCAGTCGACTTGTCAGTGATCGAGAAGAACCAGATACCAACGAAGGCAATCGCCATGGAGAACAGTGCCGGGTACTCATACGGGAAGATCGCCTTCTCGTGATGCAGGATCTGCACCCAAATGGTTGGCCCAAGCACCATCAAGCCAACAGCACTCACCAGGCCCAACCAGCCGCCAATCATTGCACCGCGGGTAGTCAGCTTCTTCCAGTACATGGAAAGCAGCAGCACCGGGAAGTTACAGCTCGCCGCGATGGAGAACGCCAGGCCCACCATGAACGCGATGTTCTGGCTTTCGAACAGAATGCCCAGGCCGATCGCCAGCACCGCCAGAGCGATGGTGGTGATTTTCGAGACGCGAATCTCGTCTTTCTCATTGGCCTTGCCCTTCTTGATTACGCTGGCATACAGGTCATGAGACACCGCCGATGCACCGGCCAGGGTCAGACCGGCAACGACTGCCAGGATGGTCGCGAACGCTACCGCCGAGATGAAGCCGAGGAAAATACTGCCACCCACCGCGTTGGCCAGGTGCACCGCCGCCATGTTGTTGCCGCCCAACAGCGCGCCCGCCGCATCTTTGAATTCCGGATTGGTGCTGACCAGCAGGATCGCGCCGAAGCCAATGATGAACGTCAGGATGTAGAAGTAACCAATGAAGCCGGTCGCATACAGCACGCTCTTGCGAGCCTCTTTTGCGTCGCTCACGGTAAAGAAGCGCATCAGAATGTGCGGCAGGCCAGCGGTACCGAACATCAGAGCCAGGCCCAGGGAGAACGCAGAGATCGGGTCTTTCACCAGACCGCCCGGGCTCATGATCGCTTCACCTTTAGGGTGAACCTTGATCGCCTCGGAAAACAGCATGTTGAAGTCGAAATTGACGTGCTTCATGACCATCAGCGCCATGAACGAGGCACCGGACAGCAGCAGCACGGCCTTGATGATCTGCACCCACGTGGTCGCCAGCATGCCGCCGAACAACACGTACATGCACATCAGGATACCGACCAGGATCACCGCAACGTAGTAGTCGAGACCGAACAGCAGCTGGATCAGCTTGCCGGCACCGACCATCTGCGCGATCAGGTAGAACGCCACCACCACCAGCGAACCGCAAGCGGACAGCGTGCGGATCTGGGTTTGCCCGAGGCGGTAGGACGCCACGTCGGCAAAGGTGTATTTACCCAGGTTACGCAGGCGCTCGGCGATCAAGAACAGAATGATCGGCCAGCCCACCAGGAAGCCGATCGAGTAGATCAGGCCGTCGTAGCCAGAGGTGAACACCAGGGCGGAAATACCCAGGAAGGACGCCGCAGACATGTAGTCACCGGCAATCGCCAGCCCGTTCTGGAAACCGGTGATCTTGCCGCCCGCCGCATAGTAGTCGGCGGCCGAGTTGTTTTTCTTGGAGGCCCAGTAAGTGATACACAAAGTCGCGCCGACGAACACCACGAACATCAGGATCGCGGCAACGTTCAGCGGTTGTTTAGTCACTGCACCGGTCAAGGCGTCAGCCGCCCAGGCCCCAGGTGCGAATGCTGCAACGCTCAATAGAGCCATTAGACGCCGCATCATTGCTGAGCCTCCTTGAGAATCGCATTGTTCAGGTCGTCGAATTCGCCATTGGCGCGTCGTACGTAGAGTGCCGTCAGGATAAAGGCCGAGAGAATCAGCCCGACACCAATCGGTATTCCCCAGGTAATCGAAGACTCAGGGCTGATTTTCGCCCCCAGTAAATGTGGCCCGTAAGCAATCAACAGGATGAATCCGGAGTAAAGCCCAAGCATGATCGCCGAAAGTATCCAGGCGAATCGCTCCCTCTTACTGACCAGCTCCTTGAAGCGCGGGCTGTTTTGAATCGAGAGGTAAATGCTGTCGTTCATTGTTTTTATCCTCGCAGCACAGATTATTGTTAGAACGTTATCCACTCTATGCGGCTGCGGAACAGGTTCCAGACGACCTTAGTCTTAGAACGACATGACAGTTTTGTTCCCTGTAGGAGCCCGGCTCGCCGGCGATGGCGATCTTGAGGCCGCCATCGCCGGCAAGCCGGGCTCCTACAGAAAAGCAAAAGGCTGCTTGGCAGTAATGCCAAGCAGCCTTTTAAGGTGCTGACCAGATGCGTCAGCTCAAATCATTTGGTCCAGTCGGCAACGCGCTCCGGGTGTTTGGCCACCCAATCTTTCGCAGCGGCGTCCGGCTTGGCGCCATCCTGAATCGCCAACATGACTTCGCCGATTTCGTCTTTCGACGCCCACTGGAAGTTTTTCAGGAACTTGGCCACTTCCGGCGCTTTGGTGGCGAGTTCTTTGCTGCCGATGTTATTTACAGTTTCAGCGGCGCCATAAACGCCTTTCGGATCGTCCAGGAAGCGCAGTTTCCACTTCGCAAACATCCAGTGCGGCACCCAACCTGTTACCGCGATGGATTCGTTTTTCTTCTCGGCACGGGTCAGCTCGGCAATCATGCCGGCGCCGGAACTGGCCTTGAGTTGATACCCGGTCAGGTCGTAGTCCTTGATGGCCTGTTCGGACTTGAGCATCACGCCTGAGCCGGCGTCGATGCCGACGATGCGGTCTTTGAAGCTGTCGTCGGTTTTCAGATCGCCGATGGTTTTGGCCTTGACGTACTCCGGTACGATCAAACCGATTTTTGCATCTTTGAAGTTCGGACCGTAATCAACGACCTGATCCTTGTTCTTGGTCCAGTAATCACCGTGTGTCACCGGCAGCCAGGCCGACAACATGGCGTCGAGTTTGCCGGTGGCCACACCCTGCCACATGATTCCGGTCGCAACGGCTTGCAGCTTTACGTCATAACCGAGTTTCTGCCTGATCACTTCTGCCGCCACGTTAGTCGTGGCAACGCTGTCCGACCAGCCGTCGACATAACCGATAGTCACTGCCTTGCCTTCGGCGCTGGCCACAGTAGAACTGATCGCCAGCACCAAAGCGGCACCTGCGCCCAAGAGTCGTCGCATCTTCATCGTTACTTCCCCGAAAGTGCTGCGCTCGACGGGTGCCGAGTCGCGTCAACGTATTGTTATGATGCACAGCGCCCCCATCACGCCCACCGCAAACTCGTTCGAACATCAGCGTGATTTATCTATGAGAGCACTGATGCGTCGATAATCAACCTCACGACAACTGCGACCTGCTCTGCCAGCGACCTCAAGGCACCGAGAAACGACATCAGAACGCCATTGTTCTTGGCCAGCGCAAACACCCCGGCCAATCCGCCCGAACTTTGCGTGTCAACGTTATGCGGGGCACCTGATCTGTGACAAATGCAGGTAACATGCGCGGCTTTGTTCCCAGACGGCCTGACCATGCCCGCAACATCACGTTTTCCTTTTTCTGCTTATTTATTCGCCTGCGTACTGGGGCTATTTGCCTTCGTCGGCTTCTGGTACGGCCTGGGCAAACCGGTGATTTTGCCGGACGTGGCCAGCGCGACGCACAAGCTGCAATGCGCCTCCTACACGCCGTTCGACAAGGATCAATCACCGTTCGATCAGCCGTTCAAATTGCGCCCGGAACGCATGGACGCCGACCTTGCGCTGCTGGCCAAAAGCTTCGAATGCATCCGCACCTATTCCATGACCGGTCTGGAGGCCATCCCTGATCTGGCACGCAAGCACGGTCTGAAACTGATGATTGGCGCTTGGGTCAACAGCAATCCGATCGACACCGAGAAAGAAGTCGACCTGCTGATCGCCTCGGCGAATATCAACGCCGACGTGGTGACCGCGGTCATCGTCGGTAACGAAACCCTGCTGCGCAAAGAGGTCACCGGCGCGCAATTGGCCAAGCTGATTAACAAGGTCAAAAGCCAGGTCAAACAGCCGGTCACTTACGCCGACGTGTGGGAATTCTGGCTCAAGCACCCGGAAATCGCCCCGGCGGTCGACTTCCTGACCATCCACTTGCTTCCGTACTGGGAAGATAATCCCTCGAACATCGACGCAGCCCTGCAACATGTGGCCGAAGTGCGTCAGGTGTTCGGCAACAAGTTCGCACCCAAAGACGTGATGATCGGGGAAACCGGCTGGCCGAGCGAAGGTCGTCAACGTGAGACCGCCCTGCCGAGCCGGGTCAATGAAGCCAAGTTCATTCGCGGTTTTGTCGTCATGGCTGAACAGCAAGGCTGGCATTACAACCTGATCGAAGCCTTCGACCAGCCGTGGAAACGTGCCAGCGAAGGTGCGGTCGGCGGTTACTGGGGACTGTTCGACGCGGATCGTCAGGACAAGGGCGTACTGGCAGGTCCGGTGACAAACGTGCCGTACTGGTCGCAATGGCTCGCTGTGGGCGGCTTGATTTTCCTCGGCACGCTGATCCTCGGCGGTCGCGTTCGCAGCACTCGCGCGGCGCTGGTGCTGCCACTGCTCGGCGCGCTGGCGGCTTGCTCGATTGGCGCGTGGGGTGATCTGGCCCGCGTTACCACGCGATTTGCGAGCGAATGGTTGTGGGTGGCGCTGCTGACAGCTTTGAATCTGCTGGTGCTGGCGCATGCAGCGCTGACGTTGAGCGCACGCACCGGTTGGCGTGAGCGGGCATTCAACGCGCTGGAGCGCCGCGCTGGCTGGCTGCTCGCGACGGCGGGGTTTGCCGCGGCGGTAATGATGCTGGAGCTGGTGCTTGATCCGCGTTATCGCAGCTTCCCGAGTGTGGCATTTATCCTGCCGGCACTTGTGTACCTGTGCCGCCCGGTGAACGTGCCACGTCGGGAGATTGCGTTGCTGACCTTCATTATTGGCGCAGGCATTGCGCCGCAGCTGTACCGTGAAGGCTTGCAGAACCAGCAGGCCTGGGGTTGGGCGCTAGTTAGTGTGCTGATGGTGGCGGCTTTGTGGCGCAGTTTGCGGGTTCGCAAGGGCTGATCCTCGGCGACCCTGCCGGCGTCATCGTCGGAACGCCGCCCGGAGCCGGCTCACTCCTACATTTGATCTTCGTCATACACAGATTTTGTGTTCACTGAAGATCTATTGTAGGAGTGAGCCGGCTCCGGGCGGCGTTCCGACGATGGCTGACGATCAGACGCCGCGACTTTCCCGAACCAACCGCAACCCCGCAATCACCACCGCAAAAACAGCCAGCGTCGTGTTGTACAACGCCAACGCCGGAAACCCGAACACCAGCGACAGCACCGCCAGCCACCACCCTGCCCGTCCCGGCAGCACGAAGCCAAGCACGGCCGCCGCGATCGCCGCCCAGCCCAACACACTGAAGTGAATCATCAAGCCCAGGTTCGAACGAACCGCACATTCCCATCGGCTCGCCTCGTCGACGCAGAGGCCCACCCACTGCGCATCCTCCATGAAGCCATAACGCGCGCCGTAACTGGCGGCCAGCCATAAAGGCAGCAAAACGAGTAGCAGGACCACGGGCAGACGGCGGGACATGAAACACTCCAATAGGCAAAAACGGCGGCCAGCTTAATCCTCCGACAGCGGTATGCAAACGTGAGCAACATAAAACTGGTCACGAAATCGCTGCTAAGTGTATCGTCCAGCTACTATTACCCGGAAATAAGCCTCTTTGGTGCCGATGCGTGGCACTTTGGCGCAACACCGATGGTCATAGCCTGCGAACTTCATTCGGCACCTTCTTCTAAGGGATCTAGTCATGCTCCGTTCCTTGCGCTTCGCCGCCCTCTTTGGCGGCCTTATTTTGAGTGCATCCGCACTGGCGGTCGATATCGACGCCGCCAGTTATGGCTACCCCTTGACCAACCCGTTCGAGGCGACCATCGCCACGACACCTCCAGACCTGCGTCCGGAATTGCCGCTGGACGCCGACATCAATCAGGAGGATCGCAGTATCACGCTGCGCCCGGAGCGTGCATTCGAACTGCCAGACAACTTCTGGGCGGTGAAGAGCCTCACCTACCGCATCGCTACGCAAGATAAAGCCGCACCGCTGATCTTCCTGATTGCCGGCACCGGCGCACGCTATGACAGCAGCCACAACGAATACCTGAAAAAGCTTTACTACCAGGCCGGCTACCATGTGGTGCAGCTGTCGTCGCCGACCAGTTTCGACTTCATCAGCGCCGCTTCACGCTTTGCCACTCCGGGTGTCACCAAGGAAGACGCCGAAGACTTATACCGGGTGATGCAGGCCGTGCGGGCACAAAACCCGAAACTGCCAGTCACCGATTACTACCTGACCGGTTACAGCCTGGGTGCACTGGACGCGGCATTTGTCGCGCACCTGGACGAGACACGCCGCAGTTTCAACTTCAAGAAAGTCTTGCTGCTCAACCCGCCGGTCAACCTGTACACCTCGATCACCAACCTGGACAAGCTGGTCCAGACCGAGGTCAAGGGCATCAACAGCACCACCACGTTCTATGAACTGGTGCTGAACAAACTGACCCGCTACTTCCAGCAGAAAGGCTACATCGATCTCAACGACGCCCTGCTCTACGACTTCCAGCAGTCCAAGGAGCACCTGACCAATGAACAGTTGGCCATGCTGATCGGCACGTCGTTCCGCTTCTCGGCCGCCGACATTGCCTTCACCTCGGACCTGATCAACCGTCGCGGCCTGATCACGCCACCGAAGTTCCCGATCACCGAAGGCACCAGCCTCACGCCGTTCCTCAAGCGTGCGCTGCAGTGCGACTTCGACTGCTACATCACTGAACAGGTCATCCCGATGTGGCGTGCCCGCACCGACGGCGGCAGCCTGCTGCAACTGATCGACCAGGTGAGCCTCTACGCCCTCAAGGATTACCTGCACAACAGTCCGAAAATCGCTGTGATGCACAACGCCGACGACGTGATCCTGGGCCCAGGCGACCTCGGCTTCCTGCGCAAGACATTCGGCGATCGCTTGACCGTTTATCCATACGGCGGCCATTGCGGCAACCTTAACTACCGCGTCAACAGCGACGCCATGCTGGAGTTTTTCCGTGGCTAAATACCTCCTGCTAATCGCTGCGTTACTCTGTGCAGGCGTCGCCAATGCCGACAACAGCAAAGCCAGCACGCCTGTTGTGGTCGACAGTGACGGTTTCAAGGAACCGTTGAGCAAACTCAAATTCAACCCAGGGCTGGACCAGCGCGAGTTCGAACGCTCGACGCTCAACGCACTGGCCGTCTACGACCCGCTGGAAGAGTGGAACCGTCGGGTTTATCACTTCAACTACCGCTTCGACCAATGGGTGTTCCTGCCCGTGGTCGACGGTTATCGCTATATCACCCCAAGCTTCCTGCGCACCGGCGTCAGTAACTTCTTCAACAACCTCGGCGATGTGCCGAACCTTGTGAACAGCCTGTTGCAGTTCAAAGGCAAGCGCTCGATGGAAACCACTGCGCGCCTGCTGCTCAACACCACCATCGGCATCGCCGGCCTGTGGGACCCGGCCACCGCCATGGGCCTGCCGCGCCAGAACGAAGACTTCGGTCAGACCCTGGGTTTCTACGGTGTACCAGGCGGCGCCTACCTGATCTTGCCAATCCTCGGCCCTTCCAACATCCGCGACACCAGCGGACTGGCGGTCGATTTCACCGTAGAGTCGGCAATCAACTTCCTGAACGTTTCTGAAGTCAGCTCCAACCATCCTGAAGTCTGGATCCTGCGCGGCATCGACAAACGCAACCAGACCAACTTCCGTTATGGCCAGCTGAACTCCCCGTTCGAGTACGACAAAGTGCGGTACGTGTACACCGAGGCGCGCAAGTTGCAGATCGCCGAGTAAATCCGGCGGCAACAAAAAAGGCCATTCGATGGGAGTCGAATGGCCTTTTTACATTCCCGCCCCCCTGTAGGAGTGAGCCTGCTCGCGATGAGGTCAGCACAGTCAAAATCTCTACTGATTGACCCACCGCTATCGCGAGCAGGCTCACTCCTACAGTTGTAGGCGCGCAAGTTACAGATTGCCGGGCAAATCCGGCGGCGACAAAAAAAGGCCATTCGATGCGAGTCGAATGACCTTTTTTAATTCAATCACCCATGGATGACTTGCGATTGTTGGGGATCTGCGCCGTAGTCATTTTCACCCTGGGTGCCTCGTGTCCCCATAGAGACCAGAACCAAAATCAGGCCAACGAATGGGGTAAACCCCCATAAAATGTTAATGCCGCTTTTGTTCAAATCATGATATCGACGCCACGTGAGCGCCAATCGAGGGCAGACAGTGCATACCCAATAGACAAGTAAGAACAACAAGTAGACTCGCTCATAAAGCAAGCCGGACCATGCTCCAAAAATCCAATAGAATGAAACCAAGCAACATTCGATTAGAGCAAACATCCAATACTCTTTCCTGCTGGCCCTACCTTGAAACGTTGCGTATTTACTCAATACCTGAAAATACCACTTCATCCCTAAACCCTTTCGCTTCCGGAAAATCTATTCAGGCCTTTACAGCCCAAACAGGGGAGCGAAGTTTACGAGAACCAAAAAAACAGCCTTGTAGGAACAATCCGAAAGGAATGTGGGCGCTTTGAGTTTCTTAACCTTTCACCGCTTTCCAGATTTTGCTGGCAACCATCACACCCGCCAACACCACCGCACCCGCGACAATCCCCGCCACTGCATTCAGCAACGTTGGCACGATAAACCCGGCACCGCCTGCCCCCGCGCTGACGCTTTCGATCCAGTGATGAATCGCCGGTACGCCATGAGTCAGGATCCCGCCGCCCACCAGGAACATCGCTGCCGTACCAATCACCGACAGGCTTTTCATCAAGTACGGTGCCGTTCGCAAAATCATGCCGCCGATGCTTTTGGCCAACGGGCGCGACTTTTGGCTCAACCACAAGCCGAGGTCGTCGAGTTTGACGATGCCCGCCACCAAACCATACACGCCGATGGTCATGACGATGGCAATGCCCGAGAGCACGATCACTTGCTGGGTCAGCGGGGCATCCGCCACGGTGCCAAGGGTGATGGCGATGATTTCTGCCGACAATATGAAATCGGTACGCACCGCGCCCTTGATCTTGTCCTTCTCAAAGGCCACCAGATCGACTGCTGGATCCGCCACCGCTTCAACCAGCTCGGCATGTTCGGCCTGGTCCTCAGCCTTGCTATGGAGGAATTTGTGCGCGAGTTTTTCGAAACCTTCAAAGCACAGGTACGCGCCGCCGACCATCAATAGCGGGGTAACCAACCATGGAATGAACGCGCTGATCGCCAATGCCGATGGCACCAGGATCAGTTTGTTGTAAAACGAGCCCTTGGCGACGGCCCAGACCACCGGAATTTCTCGCTCGGCCCGCACACCGCTGACCTGCTGGGCGTTGAGCGCCAGATCGTCACCGAGCACGCCGGCGGTCTTCTTGGCGGCCAATTTGGTCATCAACGCCACATCGTCGAGTACCGCGGCGATGTCATCGATCAGCACCAGCAAACTGCTTCCTGCCATGAATCAGGTTTCCTTCTTGAATGAATGCCAAGCAGCATAGCGCGGCAGCACGCCACACGGGGCATTCTTGAGCGCCGCGCGAGGCCGGTGATACCATGCGCAACCGCCAGAACAGGCAAGGAACCCCCTGGTTTATGAGCACTATCCGCGAGCGCAACAAAGAACTGATCCTGCGTGCCGCCAGTGAGGAATTTGCCGACAAGGGCTTCGCTGCGACCAAAACCAGTGACATCGCAGCCAAGGCGGGTTTGCCCAAGCCCAACGTCTACTACTACTTCAAATCCAAGGAAAACCTCTACCGCGAGGTCCTGGAAAGTATCATCGAGCCGATTCTGCAGGCCTCGACGCCGTTCAACGCCGACGGGGAGCCCAGCGAAGTACTGAGCGGCTACATCCGCTCGAAAATCCGCATCTCTCGCGACCTGCCGTTCGCCTCCAAGGTGTTCGCCAGCGAAATCATGCACGGCGCCCCGCACTTGAGCCCTGACCTGGTAGAACAGCTCAACGGTCAGGCCAAACACAACATCGACTGCATCCAGACCTGGATCGACCGCGGCCAGATCGCCGCCATCGACCCCAACCACCTGATGTTCAGCATCTGGGCCGCGACCCAGACCTATGCCGACTTTGACTGGCAGATCACGGCCATTACCGGGAAAGCCAAGCTGGATGAGGTGGATTATGAGGCGGCGGCGCAGACGATTATTCGGTTGGTGTTGAAGGGGTGTGAGCCGGATCGGTAGATCGCAGCGCCTCCTTCGCGAGCAGGCTCGCTCCCACAGTGGATCTTCAGTGATCACTAAATTTGCATTCAACACAAAACCCTGTGGGAGCGAGCCTGCTCGCGAAAGGGGCAACCTGATTTCAGATCAAACCCAGATCGCATCCCACAACGGATAGTCGCCAAGCCGTTCTACTAATCCGGCACGCAACGGGTTGGCCACGATGTACCGAGCTAACTTCACCAAGTCCTCCTCACGGCGCAACGCTCGATCATGAAAGCCTTGCTGCCAAAGGCTGATCTTACGACCGGTGCAAAGGTTCACCGATTTAGCACTCAATGATTTAGTCCTTTGCATCAGCTCACTCAACGAACCGTGCTGCAACTCGATCAACCAATGAAAATGATCCGGCATGACGACCCAGGCCAATGAGTTGGCACAGCCTTGATCTTGAGCGGCGCGAAACTGCGCTACGACCAATCTGCCCAAGGCAACATCGTTGAAGACAGGTTTTCTTCCAAGCGTGTTGGTGGTCAGCAGATAAATACGGTTGGGCTCGGCAAAGCGGCCAAGACGTAAACGATGTGAAGCGGATAGGTCAGGCATTCCTTTGCCTCTTTCAAACTAATGGCATCAGAAGGCTAGACCTTTAAATGCTAGAGGGAGTGGCAGACTTTTAGCTGGATGTGTCTGGTAGATTGCCTTCGCGAGCAGGCTCGCTCCCACACTGGATCTGCGTCGTACACAAATCAAAAGTGAGAGTGAGCCTGCTCGCGATAGCGATTAGTCAGTCACCGCAAATCAAGCAGTAACCCCAGCATCCGCCGTCAGCCCCAACGCCTCGATCGCATTGATCGCACACTGCTCATCGACATCCGATAGATCGCCGCTAATCCCCACCGCCCCCAGCACGTTGCCGTCCTGATCCCGAATCAGCACACCACCCGGTGCCGGCACCACACTGCCTTGCCCCAGACTGTTCAAGGCGGCAATAAAAGCCGGACGTTGCTGCGCATCCAGCGCCAGTAAACGTGAGCCTTTGCCCAGCGCGATTGCGCCCCAGGCTTTGCCGATGGCGACCTGCGGTCGGAGCAGGCTGGCGCCGTCTTCGCGTTGCAGGGTGATCAAGTGCCCGCCGGCATCCAGTACCGCAATGGTTAATGGAGCCGCCGAGATTGCACGCCCTGCGGAGATGGCCTGGTTGATCAGGTTGACTGCAACTTTCAAGGTTAAAGCGCTCATGGTGCCGTCCTCATTTTGTTTTTCGGAAAGCCGTTGGACTGCGCCGTTGTGCCGCAGTCCGATGCAACAAATAGAACACAATGAGTTATTTTTTTGTATACAATAATTCTCGAAAAGCGCCGCATGCGACGAAAAGCCACACAAGACAGGGCTTCAGACGAATGAAACAAGCGCTTGAGAAAATGGATTGACCTGCGCCGTCCGCCGTGAATACACTCTGCGCAAAGCCACTTGTATACAATTACAAAACGTAAGAGGCACAAAACCATGAGCAAAATGAGAGCAATCGAAGCCGCCGTTCTGGTGATGCGCCGTGAAGGGGTTGATACCGCTTTTGGCATCCCGGGCGCCGCGATCAACCCGCTGTACTCCGCCTTGCAGAAGGTCGGTGGCATCGATCACGTCCTCGCTCGCCACGTTGAAGGCGCCTCGCACATGGCCGAGGGCTACACCCGCACCAAGGCCGGCAACATTGGCGTGTGCATTGGTACTTCCGGCCCTGCCGGTACGGACATGGTCACCGGGCTCTACAGCGCCTCGGCGGACTCGATCCCAATCCTCTGCATTACCGGCCAGGCCCCCCGCGCCCGTATGCACAAGGAAGATTTCCAGGCAGTCGACATCACCACCATCGTCAAGCCAGTGACCAAGTGGGCAACCACCGTCATGGAACCGGGCCAGGTGCCTTACGCGTTTCAGAAAGCCTTCTACGAAATGCGCTCCGGCCGTCCGGGCCCGGTGCTGATCGATCTGCCGTTCGATGTGCAGATGGCGGAAATCGAATTCGACATCGACGCTTACCAACCGCTGCCGTTGGCCAAGCCCACCGCTAACCGCGTGCAAATCGAGAAGGCCCTGGCCATGCTCGATCAGGCTGAGCGTCCACTGCTGGTGGCCGGTGGCGGCATCATCAATGCCGACGCCAGCGACTTGCTGGTCGAGTTCGCCGAGCTGACCGGCATTCCGGTGATTCCGACCCTGATGGGCTGGGGCACGATCCCGGACGATCACCCGCTGATGGTGGGCATGGTCGGCCTGCAGACCTCGCATCGCTACGGCAACGCGACGATGCTCAAATCCGACGTGGTGTTGGGCGTCGGCAACCGTTGGGCTAACCGCCATACCGGCTCGATCGACGTGTACACGGAAGGGCGCAAGTTCATTCACGTCGACATCGAACCGACCCAGATCGGCCGCGTGTTCAACCCGGACCTGGGCATCGTGTCCGACGCTGCTGCCGCGCTGACCGTGTTCATCGAAGTCGCTCGCGAATGGCAAGCCGCCGGCAAGCTGAAGAACCGTAGTGCCTGGCTGCAAGACTGCCAGCAGCGTAAAGCCAGCCTGCAACGCAAGACTCACTTCGACAACGTGCCGGTCAAGCCGCAGCGCGTATATGAAGAGATGAACCAGGTGTTCGGCAAAGACACCTGCTACGTCAGCACCATCGGTCTGTCGCAGATTGCCGGCGCGCAGTTCCTGCACGTCTACAAGCCGCGTCACTGGATCAACTGCGGTCAGGCAGGTCCCTTGGGCTGGACCATTCCGGCGGCACTGGGCGTGGTAAAGGCCGATCCGACCCGCAAGGTCGTGGCGCTGTCGGGCGACTATGATTTCCAGTTCATGATCGAAGAATTGGCGGTGGGCGCGCAGTTCAAACTGCCGTACATCCACGTGGTGGTAAACAATTCGTACCTGGGATTGATTCGTCAGGCTCAGCGCGGTTTCGACATGGACTACTGCGTGCAATTGTCCTTCGACAACCTGAACGCTCCGGAACTCAACGGTTACGGTGTCGATCACGTCGCGGTGGCCGAAGGTCTCGGCTGCAAGGCACTGCGTGTGTTTGAACCGGATCAGATTCAACCTGCCCTGCGCAAGGCTCAGGAACTGATCGAAGAGTTCAAGGTGCCGGTGATCGTCGAGATTATTCTGGAGCGCGTGACCAACATTTCCATGGGCACCGAGATCAACGCCATCAACGAGTTCGAAGACCTGGCGCTCGTCGGCAACGACGCACCCACAGCGATTTCGTTGCTTGATTAACAACTGATTGCTTCCCCCTGTAGGAGCCGGCTTGCTGGCGATGGCGATGTATCAGCTACATCAATGTTGATTGATACTCCGCTATCGCCAGCAAGCCGGCTCCTACAGGTGGACCTCACCTATTTATGGGAGACCACCATGCCGCGTTTCGCAGCCAACCTGTCCATGCTGTTCACTGAGCAGGATTTTCTTGCCCGTTTCGAAGCGGCCGCCAAGGCCGGTTTCAGTGGTGTCGAGTACCTGTTCCCCTACGACTTCAGCTCCGCCGAAATCAAAGCCAAGCTCGATGCCAACGGTCTGACTCAAGTGCTGTTCAACTTGCCGGCCGGTGACTGGGCCAAGGGCGAACGCGGTATCGCGTGCCTGCCGGACCGGGTTGAAGAGTTCCGCGCCGGTGTCGATCTGGCGATTGCTTACGCCCAAGTGCTGGGCAACACCCAAGTCAACTGCCTGGCCGGTATTCGTCCACAAGGCGTCGACGATGCCACCGTGGAAAACACCTTCGTCGCCAACCTCAAGTACGCGGCGGACAAGCTGCAAGCGGCGGGCATCAAACTGGTGATGGAAGCGATCAACACCCGCGACATCCCGGGTTTCTACCTGAACAACACCGCGCAAGCCCTATCGATTCGCGAACAGGTCGGCAGCGCCAACCTGTTCCTGCAATACGACATCTACCACATGCAAATCATGGAGGGCGACCTGGCCCGCACCATGCAATCGCACCTGGGCGAGATCAACCACATCCAGTTGGCCGACAACCCAGGGCGCAACGAACCGGGCACCGGTGAAATCAACTACCGCTTCCTGTTCGAACACCTGGACCGCATCGGTTATCAGGGTTGGGTGGGTTGCGAATACAAGCCGCTGACCACCACTGAAGCAGGCCTGGGTTGGCTGAAAACCCATAACGCGATCTAACACAAATCCCTGTAGGAGCTGGCTTGCCAGCGAAGGCATCACTGCGGTGTGTCTGACAGACCTTGTCGCCCGCATCGCCAGCAAGCCGGCTCCTACAAAAGCAGTGCTCCCCTATTTGCTTGAAGCAGCAATAAAAACAAGAGGATTTTCTCATGGCTAAAATCGGATTTATCGGCACCGGCATCATGGGCCACCCAATGGCGTTGAACCTGCAGAAAGCCGGTCACAGCCTGTTCCTGTCGGCGCACCACGACCCCGCGCCTGCCGACCTGATAGCCGCTGGCGCCGTCGCCCTCGCCAACCCGAAAGAAGTCGCGCAAGAAGCCGAATTCATCATCGTCATGGTGCCGGATACCCCACAGGTCGATGACGTGCTGTTCCGCGCCGACGGCGTTGCAGCCGGCGTCAGCAAAGGCAAAGTCGTCATCGACATGAGTTCGATCTCGCCCACCGCGACCAAAGCCTTCGCGGCCAGGATCAACGAAAAAGGCGCGCAGTACCTCGACGCGCCAGTGTCTGGCGGCGAAGTCGGCGCCAAGGCTGCGAGCCTGAGCATCATGGTCGGCGGCGATGCCGATGCCTTCGAACGCGTTCTGCCGCTGTTCCAGGCGATGGGCAAGAACATCACCCTGGTGGGCGGCAACGGCGACGGTCAAACAGCCAAAGTGGCGAACCAGATCATCGTGGCGCTGAACATCCAGGCCGTCGCCGAAGCCCTGCTGTTTGCTTCGAAAAACGGTGCCGACCCAGCCAAGGTCCGTGAAGCGCTGATGGGCGGTTTCGCATCCTCGAAGATCCTCGAAGTGCACGGCGAGCGCATGATCAAAGGCACCTTCGACCCAGGCTTCCGCATCAGCCTGCACCAGAAGGACCTGAACTTGGCCCTGCAAGGTGCCAAGGAACTGAACATCAACCTGCCGAACACCGCCAACACCCAGCAAGTGTTCAGCACCTGCGCGGCCATCGGTGGCAGCAACTGGGACCACTCGGCGCTGATCAAGGGCCTGGAACACATGGCGAATTTCTCGATTCGCGATAAGTAACGCCACACACCCTGTAGGAACCGGCTTGCCGGCGATTGCCTCGACGCGTTCTGCCTGACACACCGAGGCGTCTGGATCGCTGGCAAGCCAGCTCCTACAAGGACGTGCGCCGATCTGTAGGAGCCGGCTTGCCGGCGATTGCCTCGATGCGTTCTGCCTGACACACCGAGGCGTCTGGATCGCTGGCAAGCCAGCGCCTACAAGGACGTGCGCCGATCTGTAGGAGCTGGCTTGCCAGCGATCCAGGCGACACGGATTCATTTTCAAACCCAATAACAAGAAATCCGGGAGCCCGCCATGTCGGTCAATCCGCAACAATTCCTGCGCGAGCTGTTTGCCACAGCCATCGACGCGGCCCATCCGCAGCAAGTCCTCGAAGCCCATTTGCCCAAAGATCGCAGCGGTCGGGTGATCGTCATCGGTGCCGGCAAAGCCGCCGCGGCCATGGCCCAAGTGGTGGAGCGTTGCTGGCAGGGTGAAGTATCAGGTCTAGTGGTGACGCGTTACGGTCACGGCGCCCCGTGTGAAAAAATCGAAGTGGTTGAAGCCGCTCATCCAGTACCTGACGCTGCCGGTCTGGCGGTCGCCAAACGCGTATTGGAACTGGTCAGCAATCTGACCGAAGACGACCGCGTGATCTTCCTGCTCTCGGGCGGTGGCTCTGCCCTGCTGGCGCTGCCCGCGGCCGGCATCACCCTGGCCGACAAGCAGTCGATCAATAAAGCCCTGCTCAAATCCGGCGCCACCATCGGCGAGATGAACTGCGTGCGCAAGCACCTCTCGGCGATCAAGGGCGGCCGTCTCGGCAAAGCCTGCTGGCCTGCCACTGTGTATACCTATGCGATTTCCGATGTGCCGGGCGACCTCGCCACGGTCATCGCCTCCGGCCCCACCGTGGCCGACCCGAGCACCTCCGCCGAAGCCGTGGCGATCCTCAAGCGCTACAACATCGAAGTCCCGGCCTCGGTGCGCAACTGGCTGCAGAGCCCGGAATCAGAGACAGTCAAACCCGGCGACCCTAGCCTGGCGCGCAGTCACTTCCAATTGATCGCCCGTCCGCAGCAGTCGCTTGAAGCCGCTGCGGTGAAAGCGCGTCAGGCCGGTTTCAGCCCGCTGATCCTCGGCGACCTGGAAGGCGAGTCCCGCGAAGTGGCCAAGGTTCATGCCGGTATCGCCCGTCAGGTCGTGCTGCACGGTCAGCCATTGGCGGCGCCCTGCGTAATCCTCTCGGGCGGTGAAACCACCGTCACCGTGCGCGGCAATGGCCGTGGCGGACGCAACGCCGAATTCCTGCTGAGCCTGACCGACAGCCTCAAAGGCCTGCCCGGCGTCTACGCGCTGGCTGGCGACACCGATGGCATCGACGGCTCCGAAGACAACGCCGGCGCAATCATGACCCCGGACAGCTACGCCCGCGCCGCCGCCCTTGGCCTGAGCGCCAGCGACGAGTTGGACAACAACAATGGCTACGGCTATTTCGAAGCGCTAGACGCGCTGATCGTCACTGAGCCGACCCGCACCAACGTCAACGACTTCCGTGCCATCCTGATTCTCGAGAGCCCTAAAAATGACGCCTGACAAGAAGGTTAAAATCCTCGCCACCCTCGGTCCTGCCACTAACGGGATCGACGACATCCGTGAGCTGGTGCAGGCAGGGGTCAACATCTTTCGCCTGAACTTCAGCCATGGCGATCACGCCGACCACGCTCAGCGCTATCAGTGGATTCGTGAAGTCGAACGCCAGCTGAATTATCCGCTGGGCATTCTGATGGACCTGCAAGGCCCGAAACTGCGGGTCGGCAAGTTCGCCGAAGGCAAGGTGCAATTGCATCGTGGTCAAGCCTTGCGCCTGGACCTTGACCCGACGCCGGGCGATGAGCGCCGGGTCAACCTGCCTCACCCGGAAATCATCGCCGCACTCGAACCGGGCATGGAGCTGCTGCTGGACGACGGCAAGCTGCGTCTTCGCGTGGTCACCAAGTACTCCGACGCCATCGACACCACCGTACTCAACGGCGGCGAATTGTCGGACCGCAAAGGCGTGAACGTGCCGCAAGCGGTGCTGGAACTGAGCCCGCTGACCGCCAAGGATCGCCGTGATTTGAGCTTCGGCCTGGAGTTGGGTGTGGACTGGGTCGCGTTGTCGTTTGTGCAACGTCCGGAAGATATCCGCGAAGCCCGCGAACTGATCGGCGACAAAGCGTTTTTGATGGCAAAAATCGAGAAGCCATCGGCGGTGACTCAGCTTCGCGAAATCGCTGAATTGAGCGACGCGATCATGGTCGCCCGCGGTGACTTGGGCGTGGAAGTGCCCGCCGAAAGCGTGCCGCAGATTCAGAAAAACATCATCAGCATCTGCCGCCAACTCGGCAAACCGGTGGTGGTGGCGACGCAGATGCTGGAGTCGATGCGTTTCTCTCCGGCCCCGACCCGCGCCGAGGTCACCGACGTGGCCAACGCCGTGGCCGAAGGTGCGGATGCGGTGATGCTGTCGGCCGAAACTGCCTCTGGCGAATACCCGCTGGAAGCCGTGCAGATGATGAGCAAAATCATCCGCCAGGTGGAAAACGGCCCGGACTATCAGACGCAACTGGACGTGAGCCGGCCGAAAGCCGAAGCGACGGTTTCTGACGCGATCAGCTGTGCGATTCGTCGCATCAGCAATGTGCTGCCGGTGGCGGTGCTGGTGAACTACAGCGAGTCCGGCACGTCGAGTTTGCGCGCGGCGCGGGAGCGGCCGACGGTGCCGATTCTCAACCTGACTCCGAACCGGCAAACCGCTCGTCGCCTGACCGTGGCGTGGGGCGTGCACTCGGTGGTCAATGATCGGCTGCGACAAGTGGATGAAGTGTGCTCGACGGCGCTGGAGATTGCCCAGGCCCAAGGCATGGCCAAGCGCGGCGACACCTTATTGATCACCGCGGGTGTGCCGTTTGGGCAGCCGGGGTCGACTAACTCATTGCGCATTGAGACATTGATTTAGCGCCTGTACTGGCCCCTTCGCTGGCAAGCCAGCTCCTACAGGAATTGCATTGCCTTTGTAGGAGCTGTCTTGCCAGCGATGCGAGCGACTCGGTCACTTTGACACACAGAAAAATAATGCCTGCCAATCACTTCAACACCCACTGCCCCGACTGGGCGACTGCCCTGCTCAACGGTTTCAGTCAGATTTTCCTCCAGCGCCATCCGCTGTGTGGTCTGCTGTGCCTGTTAGCCATTCTGTTTACCGCGCCGGTGCTGCTCGGCGGTGCGCTGCTGGGCGGTGTCGCCGGGTTGCTTACCGCGCAACGTCGCGGCTATGCCAAGGCCGATCGCCAGGCCGGGCTCTTCAGTTACAACGGGGTTTTGCTCGGCTTGTTGCTGAGCCTGTATTTCCCGTGGTCCGCCGTGCTGCCGCTGGTGATCATTGCCTGCGGCGGCCTGAGCGCGATGCTCACTCAACAGTGGCTCAAGCGCGCCCGGCTTAGCCAATACCTGCCCGCCTACACCGCGCCCTTCGTGGGGCTGAGCTGGTTGCTGCTGTGTTTCGCCACGCCCTCGACCAAGGCGCATTTGATCGAGATCAACACGCTGAACATGCTCGCCGCACCACTCAAAGGTCTCGGCCAAGCGATGTTCCTCGGTCATCCGCTGGCTGGTGCGTTGATTGCCGCCGGTTTGCTGATCGCTGATCGTCGCGCATTCTGCTGGGCGTTGTTGGCGTCTGTTGCGGGCATGGGTTGGAGCCTGCTGCACCACGACTTCTACACCGGCCTGCTCGGCCTCGGTGGCTATAACGCCGTGCTCGCCGCCCTCGCCTTCAGCTCACAGCGCCAGCAGCCATGGCTGCCACTGGTCGGCATTGCATTAGCGCTGCTGCTGACGCCGATGTTTGCCGCTATCGGTCTACCCACGCTGACCGCGCCATTCATCCTCGCCTGCTGGCTGATCCGTACGGCTGCTCAAGTGTTCGGCAAAGCGACGGGGGCCAGTGCGCCTTGCGCTCCTGGGGAGAATCAACCTAGGCTGCGCTGATTCCCGGTTCAGGCGTTTTCCATGGACAGCAGCAAAAATTGGCGTGAAGACCTTTACGTCATGATTTTCCAGAGCGACACCAAGGCGGGGCGGCGTTTCGACGGCACCCTGCTGTTGATCATTCTCGCCAGCATCATCATCGTGATGCTCGACAGCATCGATTCCATTCACCAGAACTACGCCGATGTGCTGGCCTATATCGAGTGGGGTTTCACCTTCGTCTTCGCTGTCGAATACATCCTGCGGTTGTATTGCTCACCCAAGCCGTGGCGCTACGCATTCAGCTTCTATGGGCTGGTGGATTTGCTGGCCATCGTGCCCGGCATCCTCGCGCTGTATTACGCCGATGCGCAGTACCTGCTGATCATCCGGATCATTCGAATGCTGCGGATTTTCCGCGTGCTCAAGCTCAGCCCGTACCTCAAGCAAGCCAACTACCTGATGTCGGCGTTGCGCGGCAGCAAGCAGAAAATCGTGGTGTTTCTGGTCAGTGTCTGCACATTGGTGACGGTGTTCGGTACGCTGATGTACGTGATCGAAGGTCCGGAACACGGCTTTACCAGTATTCCAAAAGGCATCTACTGGGCGATCGTCACGCTGACCACCGTGGGCTTCGGCGACATCGTGCCGAAGACGCCGCTGGGCCAGGTGATTTCGTCGCTGGTGATGATCACCGGTTACTCGATCATCGCCGTGCCCACCGGGATTTTCACCGCCGAACTGGCCAACGCTATGCGCGGTGAACAGCTGCAACACGATTGCCCGGTGTGCAAGAAAAACAGCCACGAACACGGCGCGGCGTTCTGCTCGCGATGTGGCAATGCGTTATTTAAGAAAACGGAATAAGCAAAGAGCTTTTTAATCTTTAAAGGCCTATGCGCGCGCGGCTATAGTCGCTGGCAAATTGCCTCACTTTTAATTTAGAACAAGGACTGCGCAGTGAAAAAACTCTTTGGCGCCTCACTTCTGGCCGCTGGCCTGGCATTGACCAGCATGGCTCAGGCCGCCCCGACCCTGCTCAACGTTTCCTACGACGTGATGCGCGATTTCTACAAGGACTACAACACTGCCTTCCAGAAACACTGGCAAGCCGAGCACAACGAAAACATCATCCTGCAGATGTCCTTCGGCGGTTCCAGCAAACAGGCGCGTTCGGTGATCGACGGCCTGCCGGCTGACGTCATCACCATGAACATGGCCACCGACATCAACGCCCTGGCGGATAACGGCAAATTGGTGCCGGAGAACTGGGTCACGCGCCTGCCGAACAACAGCGCACCGTTTACCTCGGCCACGGTATTCATCGTCCGCAAAGGCAACCCGAAAGCCCTGAAAGACTGGCCCGATCTGCTGAAAGACGGCGTTCAGGTGATCGTGCCGAACCCGAAAACCTCAGGTAATGGTCGCTACACCTACCTGTCGGCCTGGGGCTATGTGCTGAAGAATGGCGGTGATGAGAACAAGGCCAAAGACTTCGTCGGCAAGCTGTTCAAACAAGCCCCGGTACTGGATACCGGTGGTCGCGCGGCCACCACTACCTTCATGACCAACCAGATCGGCGACGTGCTGGTGACCTTCGAAAACGAAGCGGAAATGATTGCCCGCGAGTTTGGTCGTGACCAGTTTGAAGTGATCTACCCAAGCGTATCCGCTGAAGCCGAGCCACCAGTGTCGGTGGTCGACAAAGTGGTCGACAAGAAAGGCACTCGTGCTGCGGCCGAGGAATATTTGAAATACCTGTGGTCACCGGAAGGTCAGGAGATTGCGGCAGCGAACTACCTGCGTCCGCGTGATCCGGCGGTATTGGCCAAGTACACCGATCGTTTCCCGAAAGTGGATTTTCTGTCGGTAGAGAAGACCTTCGGTGACTGGCGTACGGTACAGAAGACCCACTTCAATGATGGCGGGATCTTTGATCAGATTTACACCGGGCAGTAATTTCTGAGTGCAATGAAAAAGGCGACCTGAGCAGGTCGCCTTTTTTGTGGGAGCACACTTCTGTGGCGAGGGGGCTTGCCCCCGTTCGAGTGCGCAGCACTCGTAAAACCAGCAAACTCGATGTGATATGCACATCGCGTCAAAAAAGGGCCGCTTCGCAGCCCAACGGGGCGATGCGGCGATCCGACAAGCCCCCTCGCCACAGGGTTACATCGGAGGTGTGACGCCATCCTTACCCGCCGAGATCGATTGCGCGGTCAGCGTTCCGTCAGCGCTTTGCGTCACAAACGTCACGATCCTCCCCCCCACCTTCAGCAAACTACGATCCCCCGGTGTCAGGTTCACAATCGGCACATCCTCCGGCACCAGAATCTTCTGCTGCCCGCCCTTGTAGTTAACCGTCAACACTCGGCCATTGCTGACCACCAGATCGCCGACACTGCCATTGGTCATGCTACTGCCCTTGACCAGATCAAACGGCCGATGCCCGTCGCCGCTGCCAGCCAGTTCCGGTGGAAAGACGTGGACTTCCAGCGCCTTGAGGGTGCCATCTTCCTGAGGAATGGCGGCCGAGCCGATGTAGCTGCCGGGTCGGATGTCTTCGATATTGGCCAGGGTGACGGCGCGGACTTTGGTGTCGTTGGTCAGGTTGATGACCACGTTTTCACCGCTGTTGGTGTGGACTTTCAACACGTCGGGGCTGACCCCGGTGATCTCGCCGCGAATACCAATGCGCAATCCCGGTGCGTCGGCGGCCTGGGCCAGGCCAGCGGTAAACAAAGTGATCAGTGTCAGGGTTGAAGCGCCGCGAATCAGGTGACGGAACATTGCAGTCATGGCAGTGCCTTCCGGTAATGAAACGTGAAGAGAGAACATAAGCATGCTATCGAACAGGATGTAAGTGAATGTATCATCTGCGCTCTATGTCCCGACGCAAGGCACACGTCCCGCCCCGCGTCACTCATTCCGCAATGGAATGATTACTATCACTTCAATCCCTCTTCCGCCGTTTGGGCTTGCCGCTTAGCCTTCGCGCATTCCCTTTTGTTCAGAGAGTTCCGTTATGAAACCAGCGATTGAGGTGCCTCAAGGCGCCGCGACAATGACCAAAGGCATGGTGCTGCTCTTCGCCTTTTGCTGCGGAGCCATTGTGGCCAATATTTACTACGCCCAGCCGATCATCGGCCTGATCGCGCCGGACATCGGCCTGACCAGCACCATGGCCAGCCTGATCGTTTCGCTGACCCAGATTGGCTATGCGCTGGGGCTGTTCTTCCTGGTGCCGCTGGGCGATTTGCTGGAGAACCGCCGTCTGATGATCATCACCACCGTGGTGGCGATTGCGAGTTTGCTGGGCGCTGCGTTCACCGATCAGCCCAACGTATTTTTGCTGATCTCGTTGCTGGTGGGTTTCAGTTCGGTGTCGGTGCAGATCCTGATTCCACTGGCCGTGCATCTGGCACCGGAAGAATCTCGTGGCCGCGTGGTCGGCGGGATCATGGGCGGTTTGCTGCTGGGCATTCTGTTGGCTCGGCCGGTGTCCAGCGTGGTGGCTGACCACTTCGGCTGGCGCGCGATGTTTATGATTGCGGCAGCGTTGATGGCGGCGATCAGCATCGTGCTCGCGCTGACCATTCCCAAGCGCCAGCCTGATCACAGTGCTTCTTATGGGCAGTTGCTTGGATCGCTGTGGACGCTGTTGCGCCAACAACCGATCTTGCGTCAGCGTGCGTTTTATCAGGGTTGCATGTTCGCCACGTTCAGTCTGTTCTGGACCGCCGTGCCGCTAGAGCTCGCACGCAACCATGGCCTGTCGCAAACCCAGATCGCGATCTTCGCCCTGGTCGGTGCCATCGGCGCCATCGCCGCGCCCATCGCCGGGCGACTGGCCGATGCGGGCCACACCCGCATCGCCTCCTTACTGGCCCTGCTATTCGCCAGCCTGAGCTTTCTGCCAGCGTTCATCCATCCGCTCTACAGTGTGATTGGCCTTGCGGTGACCGGCGTGGTGCTCGACTTCTGCGTGCAGATGAACATGGTCCTCGGCCAACGCGCGGTCTACGCCCTCGACGCCAAAAGCCGCAGCCGCCTGAATGCGCTGTACATGACCAGCATCTTCATCGGCGGCGCATTCGGTTCGTCGGTGGCCAGCGCGGTGTATGAACACGGTGGCTGGTTGTGGATCGTGATTGTCGGCAGCGCGTTTCCGCTGTTGGCGTTGCTGCGGTTTTTGAGTGTTTCGCAGAAGGCTACGTTGGCGACGGCTTAAGCATTCTAAAAGTCTTGCGGGCAAGCTCTAGAGTCGAGCTTGCCCGCAAGATGCATCTCAAATCACTCAGTGTCGAACCAGCTTCTCCATTGCCGCATCTGCCAGAAAAGAAGAGCGGCTTTTCACATTGTGCTCACGCACATATCGATCAATGCGCTGAATCACATAGCCAGGCAGAGTCACGTTGACTTTCTCGGTTTTGCCCATGTACGGCGAAATGTCCAGCTCGAGCATTCCCCAGCCCATATCGGCGAAATCTGGATTCCCACGGTGAGCAGCCGCAGATGTAGGCATGGGAATCGACTCCCCGTCAGCCGCCATCTCCTGAAGCATGATGTGAGCAATCTCGACTGCCGCGTTATAGGCATCTTCAAACGTATCCCCGGCCGTTACGGCGCCTGGAATATCGGGGATCTGAATACCGATGGCGGTGTTCTCGTCGCCCCACTCGATACAGATTGGATATTGCATTATGGATCTCCTGCATAACTGGCTCCCGGGTAATACAGCCCGGCTCGCCTCCTGATGCTTTTGACCGTCCCGATCGGTAAATCCTTTTTCGGATGGGGGACGGGAATGGTGTACGGGTTGTAGGGGTGCTTGAAGATGTGATGACTTCCGGTAATCCGATCCAGTATCCATCCAGCCTCTTCCAACTCTTTAATCAATAGCCTGCTCTGCACCAATAGCCTCCTTGCTCAGGCTCAAACAAAAGTAACCCTAGAGTTATCTTTACTCAAGCACAAAAACCCGCATCGCGACGCTCGGTTGTTTTACAGGGTGTGATTGCGGGCCACGGCATTCCCCACAAGAATGAATACTTTCGCTCAGGGTGATTCGAACGCCGAGGTCAACCCGGATTACACTCAGCGTCCTGAGCCTGAGCGATGCTGGATGCGATTCGCGGCTAACCGATCAAATGCCGCCTGACCCGCGGCATGTTTTTCAAGGAGTGTGAAATGACCCGTCGTACTTTTCTTATCACCGGCGCCAGCAAAGGCATTGGCCGCGCGGTGGCCGAGCACCTGGATCGTGCTGGGCATCGAGTCGTCGGGATAGCCCGAACGCCTGACCTGACGTTCCCCGGCATTCTGTTTCCTCTGGATCTGAGCGACAGAGCGCTGACTCAGGAAGTCCTGGCGGATCTGGCCAGGACTTACGAATTTGATGGACTGGTGAATAACGTCGGCCTGGTACGCCCGCAAGTGCTGGGGGAAATTGATCTGGATACATTCGACGAAGTGATGCGGGTCAACCTCCATTCGGCGTTGCAGGCCACCCAGGCGCTGCTGCCGAACATGCGCGCCAAAGGCTGGGGTCGGGTGGTGAACATTTCCAGCCTGACCGTACTCGGGATCACCCAACGCACCGCGTATGCGGCGGCCAAAGCAGCGCTGATCAGCTTCACACGCTCCTGGGCGCTGGAACTGGCGCAAACCGGCGTGACGGTGAACGCGGTGGCGCCGGGACCGACGGAAACCGAGTTGTTTCGCGCCAACAACCCGCCTGGCAGTGAAGGTGAAGCGCGGTATCTGGCAGGCGTGCCGATGGGGCGGTTGGGGCAGCCGCAAGAGATTGCGGCGGCGATTGCGTTTTTGCTGTCCGAGCAGAGCGGCTTCATTACCGGGCAGACTTTGTTTGTCGATGGTGGGTCCTCAATAGGAAAAGCCGCCTTCTGACTAACAACACGAATCTAATGTGGGAGCGAGCCCGCTCGCGAAGAGGCCGTGACAGGCAGCATTGATGTTGAATGTTCCGCCGCCTTCGCGAGCAGGCTCGCTCCCACACTCGACCTGTGCCAGTCATCAGATTTTGCACAAGGACTTCAGATGGACCGTTTGGCCGCAATGGAAACCTTCGTCTACGTCGTGGAAACCGGCTCGTTTTCCGCCGCCGCCCGGCGCCTGAATATCGGCCAACCCGCCGTGTCGAAAGCCATTGCGCAACTCGAATCACGCCTAGCCGTGCGACTGCTGTTGCGCTCGACCCGAGGCCTGACACCCACCGAGGCCGGCCTGGCCTTTTTCGAACGCTCCAAGCGTGCCCTCGAAGAAGCCGATGAAGCCGACAACGCCGCACGCGGCGCCGCCAGCGAGCTCACCGGCAATTTGCGCATTTGCGCCGCCGTGACCTTCGGCCGAATACATATCGTGCCGCACCTCGGGCCTTTCCTCGAGCAAAACCCGAACCTGAACATCGACCTGATACTCGACGACCGCAACATCAATCTGGTCGAAAAAGGCGTCGACATCGCCCTGCGCATGGGCGCCCTGAGCGATTCCGGTCTCACCGCCCGCAAGATCGCCGAATGCCGGCGCGTGGTGCTGGGTACGCCGGCCTACTTCGAAAAACACGGCGAACCCACCTGCCCGGCTGACCTGAGCAAACATCAGGCGGTGGTCTACGCCCTGGGCGGCGGTGCCAACTGGCAGTTTCGCAACGCGAGCGAAGAACAGTCCGTGATCATCAACGGCCGAATTCGCGTCAGCGCCGCCGAAGGCTTGCGTGAAGCAGTCCTCGCCCATCTGGGGCTGACAATGGCATCCGAATGGATGTTTGCCCCGGAACTGGCCAGTGGCGCTGTCAGGGAAGTGATGAAGGGCTGGACACTGCCGAACCAGGATTTGTGGGCAGTGTTTCCCACCGGAAGAATGGCCAGCGCGAAGGCTCGGGCGTTTGTGGAGTATGTGCAGGGGTTGTTGGTGAAAGAAGCCTGACGTTTCGAATATTTCGTTTATTGCGGTTTTCGATTAATTCGAATAGCCTTCCAACTTCGTTTAATCAACATATTGGAAACCGCCATGTCGCCTGTCGTCCAACCACCTTTCACCTTGCCCTTGGAGCGCGAAGTGCAAGCTGCCATCGAAGGGCAGCGCGCCTTGACGGCCTATTTGGCGACTCAATTCGAAACCCAGCACATCCAGATTTTTGATGAGCGCAACGAAGCTCATACCGTCGAATTGCCCACCTCGGCACTCCGATTGCTGGTCGACATTTTGGCGGAGCTCGCGGCCGGCAACGCCGTCAAAGTGGTTCCGGTTCACGCCGAACTCACCACCCAGGAAGCCGCAGACCTGCTCAACGTCTCACGCCCGCACCTGATCAAACTGCTCGAATCCGGCGACTTGTCCTACCACAAAACCGGCAAGCACCGACGTGTGCGCTTCGCCGATTTGATGGACTATAAAAACCGGCGCGACACTGCCAGCGAGCAAGCAATGACGCTTCTCGCGGAGCAGGCACAAGCGTTAAGGACAGGATACGAGTGAGGCATTCCACTTTCACCGCTGTATATGACGCCTGTGTTTTGTACCCCGCTCCCTTGAGAGATTTTCTGATGTGGCTTGCGCTCTCCGGGCGGTTCAGAGCGAAATGGACGTTGGAAATCCATAACGAATGGAAACGTAATCTGCTCAAAAACCGACCGGATCTTACCGCGCACCAACTGGATCGAACCTCTGAACTGATGGATCAGGCGCTTCCCGATGCTTGTGTAACGGGTTACGAAAGATTGATCGAAGGACTGACGTTGCCCGACGTCGACGATCGACATGTGTTGGCGGCCGCCATTCGTTGCAATGCCAGCGTTATCGTGACCTTCAATCAAAAAGACTTTCCCTGCACAGCACTGGTCCCGTTCGGTATCGAGGCTCAGCATCCCGACGAGTTCGTCGAGAACCTCTTCGACCTGGACCGGACCGCCGTGATTGCGGCGGCCCAGCGCCAGCGTAAGCAGCTGAAGATGCCACCGATGGATGTCGACACGTATCTCGGGCTTCTGTCTCGTCAGGGCCTTGTTCAATCGACAAAGGCGTTGACCACCTACCGGACGTTGCTCTGAACGCCTTTCGTTGACCACGGTCATTGCGTCTACCATTCGCTACAAAACGCAACCATCCAAAGCCACCGTAACCCTGGGCGGCAACTCCCCCCCATGCTCCAGCAACCACGCATCCAGCGTATGCCCGACGTGCGTCAACACCGCCGACACCGGTTGCAATTCTTCGATACAACGCAACGCCAGCGTCAGATCATTGTGGTTACGTGGCACCTGAGGTTGTGGCGGCATTGAGCAATCGAGGACCAGCAGGTCCAGCGGTACTCGTTGCAGCCATTCAGCAGTGGCCGGTGGCAAGCCCACGGTATCGGTCAGGTAGGCGATCCTTCGCCCTTCACCTTCCAGCGAGTAGCCGAGGGTTGGTTTGGAGTGTTGCAGCGGTAACGCCGTGACGCTGAGCCCGCCAAACTGGCGGGTTTCAAAAGGGCTGAACGGTTGGCTGAAATCGAGAATGCCGGGGTGTTTGTAGAGGTCGGCCAGGCCTTCCGGGTCCACCGGGCCGTGAACCGGAATCACCAGCCCCTGACCCCAGCGTAAATGCAGCAGGCCTTGGGCGTGATCGGCGTGATAGTGGGTCTGGAAAATCCCGTTGAAGCTGCGTGGCGGAAAGCGTTCGGTCAGGTCGGGCAGTCCGCTGTCGATCAGCCAGCGCTGGTCGCCACATTCGATCAGCGCACTGCACGGTCGACGCCTTAATCGTTCATCGTTGCGGGCATGAATGCAGGCCACGCACTCGCAGCCGTAGACCGGCACCTGTCGGGCGTCACCGGTGCCCAGTAATGTCAGGCGCATACGCAATGCTCGTCGATGCAGGCCAGCAGGCGTTCGACCGTCCGTTCCAGCGCTGCAGAGTTATCCAGCAGGTGTACTGCCGGACCGTGATCGGTCAGCAGACGCTCACTGAAACGTGCATTGCGCGCCAGCCGCTGATCAATCTCGGTCACAGACTCACGTCCGCGCGCCAGCAATCGCTGGCGCAATACGGCTTGATCGACGGTCAGCAACAGCACCAACGAGTTGGGATATCGCTGGCGGGTTTGCGGCAGATGAGCGCGCGAACCGTTGACCAGCACGTCCTGCCCCGCCGCCAGCCAGTCGTCAATCTCCCGAGGAATGCCATAGGACAAACCATTGGCGTGCCACCTCAGGGCAAACGCACCCTGAGCCTCCAGTTCGGCGAACTGCTCGAGGCTGACGCCGTGCGCCGCCTCGCCCACCGCTTCCGCCGAGCGGGTAATGACCCGCCGCACGATGCGACAGCCACGTTCGGCCAACGCTGTTCGTGCAGCATCCAGCAGGCTGTCCTTGCCCGAACCTGAAGGTCCGATGAGATAGATCAACCTGCCCGACATCAAAACACCCTCTTCGCTTGGCGCCACACTTGTTGCACCACCGGCAGCCCGTCCTGGCTTCTGGCTTGCACCAGGTCCGCGCCCAATCCGACAGCGATTTCGCCGCGATCATTCAAACCGGCCGCCCGGGCCGGGGCCAGGCTGACCATGCGCACTGCGTGGGCCAGATCACACGGGTTGTCCTGGGCGGCCAGCGCAAACGCCGCTTGCAGGAGACTGGCCGGGTAGTAATCACTGGACAGAATGTCCAGCAACCCTTCAGCGGCCAGATCGGCGGCGGCGACGTTACCCGAGTGCGAACCGCCGCGCACAATGTTCGGTGCACCCATCAGCACTTTCATGCCAAGTTGCTGGCTGCCGCGCGCCGCCTCAACGGTGGTCGGGAACTCGGCGATGGTCATGCCGTAACGCGCCGACTCTTCGACATGCGCGAGCGTCGCATCGTCATGGCTGGCCACCGACAGGCCTCGCGCCAGGCAATGCTCCACAATCGCTGCACGATAGCGGTCGCTGTATTGCTTGGAGTTGGCCATCTGCAAGGTGATGAATTCATCCATCTGCGTCGTGGTCAGATGGTACTTGCCCATGTAGTACTCACGGTATTTGGACTCCAGGACGAATTGACGCTGGCCCGGCGAGTGGTCCATCACCGACACCAGTTGCACCAGCGGATGCTCCACCAGGTCGCGGAACACACTCAAGGTGTCCGGGTGGCACAGCTCGCAACGCAGGTGCAGACGGTGTTCGGCGCGGGTCAGCCCGGCGTCGGAGGCGCTGGAGATTGCTTCAAGCATCGCCGGCAACTTCTGCATGCGATTGCCTTTGGGGTTCACGTCTCCGATGGACACTGCATCGAACACCGTGGTGATGCCGGCCGCGATGATCTGCGCGTCATGGCTGAGTACCGCCGATATCGACGGCCAGTCCACGCCGGGACGCGGGGTCATGTGACGCTCGAGGTTGTCGGTGTGCAGTTCCACCAGGCCCGGCAACAGGAAATCACCGTTGAGGTCCTGGGCGTGAGGCAACCGGCTCGGGCCTTCGGCGACGTCGGCGATCAAACCGTCGCGCAACAGTACGCTGCCAAGGAACACGCGGTCCGCGGTGACCAGTTGGGCATTGCTGAGGATCTGTTCAACGGGCATCGGCATATTCCTCTTGGTTCACAGCGGCGGGGGTCATATCGAGATGGCGGTCGGCAACCGCTTCGCGGGCGGTGCGGTCGTGGAAGATGCCAATCAGCGCGGCACCGGCGGTTTTTGCTTCGTTCATCAGCTCCAGCACCACTTGGCGATTGGTGTCGTCCAGGGACGCGGTCGGTTCGTCGAGCAACATCACCGGCCACGTCACCATGAAGCCACGGGCGATGTTGACCCGTTGCTGCTCGCCACCCGAAAAGGTGCCGGGCGCCAACTGCCACAGACGCTGCGGAATGTTCAGGCGGCTGAGCAGCAATTCGGCCCGCACCTGTGCAGTTTCTTTCGACCAACCACGGGCAAGGGCCGGCTCCATCACCACGTCCAGGCAGGCCACGCGCGGAATCACCCGCAGGAACTGACTGACATAGCCCAGAGTGCGCTGACGCACCTGAAGAATGTCGCGCGGTTCGGCGCCCACCAGCTCCAGCCACTGGCCGTCGTGCTGCACGCGAATGCTGCCGCCGGCCGGCAGATAGTTGCCGTACAAGGTGCGCAGCAACGTACTTTTACCGGCGCCGGACTGACCATGCAGCACCAGGCACTCACCCGCTGCCACGCTGAATTCAACCCCGCGCAGCACGTTCAGGACCACGCCGTGTTGCTGGTGCAAGGTGAAGGTTTTCGAGAGGTCACGGACCTCGATCAAGGTATTCATCGCTCGGTTTCCACAGTTGAACGGGGCTTCACGGTTGCAACACCGAAGACACCAGCAGTTGCGAATAAGGGTGCTGCGGATCGTCGAGGACCTGATCGGTCAGGCCGGTTTCCACCACCCGCGAGCGGCGCATCACCATCAGTCGGTCGGCCAACAATCGGGCCACCGCCAGGTCGTGAGTGACGATCACCACCGCCAGGTCCAGTTCACGCACCAAGCCCCGCAGCAAATCGAGCAAGCGCGCTTGCACCGACACGTCGAGGCCACCGGTGGGCTCGTCCATGAATACGAGGCGCGGGCTCGACACCAGGTTGCGAGCAATTTGCAGCCGCTGTTGCATGCCGCCAGAGAACGTCCGCGGTAAGTCGTCGATGCGCTGTGGGTCGATTTCCACCTGGCTCAGCCAGTCGATGCCTGCCCCGCGCAATTGCTGGTAATTGCGCACGCCTTGGGCCATCAGACGTTCGCCGATGTTGGCGCCGGCCGACACGCCCATGCGCAAACCGTCGCGCGGGTTCTGTTCGACGAAGCCCCATTCGGTGCGCAACAAAGTCCGGCGTTCGGCTTCGCTGGCGCTGTACAAGTCCAGCCATTGGCCCTGTTTGTCGCGGTAACCGATGCTGCCGCGCTGTGGTGGCAGGCGTCCGCTGAGCAACGACAACAAGGTCGACTTGCCCGAGCCGGACTCGCCGACAATCCCCAGCACTTCACCGGGATACAGGTCGAAGCTGACGTCCTGACAGCCCTTTTCCGGGCCATACAGCAGCGACAGATTGCGCACCTGCAACAGCGGCTCGGCCGTGGTTACGGAAAGATCATTTTTCAGCGCCTGGTTCATTGGCCCTGCTCCTGCTGGCTGACGCGCTGGGCGCAGTAATAGGTGTCGGAACAGACGAAGCTCTGGGTACCGGCGTCGTCTAGAATCAACTCATCAAGGAAGGATTCTTGGCTGCCGCAAATGGCGCAGCACGCGTCCCACTTCTGTGCTTCGAAGGGGTGATCCTCGAAGTCGAGGCTGGTGACCTGGGTGTACGGCGGTACCGCGTACAGGCGCTTTTCCCGGCCGGCACCGAACAGCATCAACGCCGGACTCATGTCGAGTTTCGGGTTGTCGAATTTGGGGATCGGCGACGGGTCCATCACGTAGCGTTCATCGACCATCACCGGGTAGGCATAAGCGGTGGCGATGTGGCCGAAGGTGGCGATGTCCTCGTACAGCTTGACGTGCATGACCCCGTAATCATTGAGGGCGTGCATGGTCCGAGTCTCGGTTTCCGAGGGTTCGATAAAGCGCAGCGGCTCCGGAATCGGCACCTGATAGACCATGATCTGATCGGCGTGCAACGGTGTTTCCGGGATGCGGTGACGGGTCTGGATCACCGTCGCGTCCGGCGTGCTTTCAGTCGTTGCGACACCGGCGGTGCGAGCGAAGAAGCGGCGGATCGACACGGCGTTGGTGGTGTCGTCCGCGCCCTGGTCGATGACTTTGAGCACGTCATCGGCACCGAGAATCGCTGCGGTCAATTGCATGCCGCCGGTGCCCCAGCCGTAAGGCAGCGGCATCTCTCGACCGCCAAACGGCACTTGATAGCCGGGGATCGCCACGGCCTTGAGCAAAGCACGACGGATCATGCGTTTGGTCTGTTCGTCGAGGTAGGCAAAGTTGTACGCCGCATCGCGCACGGGTGCCCGGTCCTTGATGGCATAGCTCAGGTCATTCATGGCTGTGGCCCTCGGCAGGCTTGCGCAGTTTGCGGATCAGTTCCAGTTCGGCCTGGAAGTCCACGTAGTGAGGTAACTTGAGGTGCGATACAAATCCGGCGGCCTCAACGTTGTCGCAGTGCATCAACACAAATTCCTCCTGCTGCGCCGGCGACACGATCTCTTCGTTGAACTCGCCAGCGCGTAGTGCGCGGTCGACCAGCGCCATGCCCATGGCCTTACGCTCGGCATGCCCAAAGGCCAGGCCATAACCGCGCGTGAACTGCGCCAGCTCGGTGGCCGAGCCGACAAACTGGTTGACCATCTCGCACTCGGTGACTTCGATGCTGCCCAGATTGATCGGAAAACCCAGCTCTTCGGGATCGATCCAGACCTCGACGTCACCGATGCGAATTTCCCCGGCGAACGGGTGATTGCGGCCATAACCGCGTTGGGTCGAATAGCCCAGCGCCAACAGAAAACCTTCATCGCCACGGGCCAGTGCCTGCAAGCGTTCGGCGCGGCTAGCCGGAAGTTCCAGCGGGTCGCGGGTGATGTCGGCGACGTTGTCGCTGTTGTCGGACTCGTTCTTGATCAAGCCTTCCTTGGCCAACAAACCCAGGACTCGCGGGCACGGTTCCAGGCTGGCGTTCGGCGTGACCTGCGGCCCCGGATACTCGCCCTCGGCGAGCAAGGCAAAGTCCAGCAAGCGATGGGTGTAATCGAAGGTCGGCCCCAGCAGCTGCCCGCCCGGCACATCCTTGAAGGTCGCGGACAGGCGCCGGCTGAGCTGCATGTCGGACGTATCGATCGGCAGGCTTGGGCTGAACCGTGGCAACGTGGTGCGATAGGCGCGCAGCAGGAAGATCGCTTCCACCAGGTCGCCCGCCGCTTGCTTGATCGCCAGCGCGGCCAGTTCTTCGTCGTACAGCGAGCCCTCGCTCATCACCCGCGCCACGGCCAGCGGCAGTTGCTGACGGATTTGCTCGACGCTCAGTTCCGGGACCGAGGTATCGCCCCGGCGTTTTTTTGCCAGCAGACGGTGGGCATTGTCGATGGCCTGTTCGCCACCCTTGACGGCTACGTACATCAGGCACGCTCCTGTGCTGCGTGGGTGACCCGCGTGCTGCGCGGCAGGCCGATAAGGTCATGGCCGGCGGCAAAAAACAGATCCAGCCCACGGGGGAATTCGTTGCGCTCCTCGCGCTCGCACCAGACGCTGTCGGGGAGCGGCAGGCTGACCACGTGCTCGGTCTCGATCCCCGGTCCGCGCCAGGCCAGCCCTTCTCCGCCGTCGAGCAATGGCAGCTGGACCAGCAAGGTGCAGGACTGATCCGGGTAACGATCATTGCCACTGTCGAAGCCGCTGAGGTCGAGCAAGTCGGCGTCGGCGAGCAAGGCAAACCGTGCGCTCTGCCGATCTGCGGTGAGCGGGCAACCGCAATGGAATGCCAGGTTGGCGCGGATCAACGGCGTGTCGAAGGACGGCGCCAGCCACAGCGGCGTGTCGACATCCAGCAACGCCAGGCACAACGCGTAGGTGGCCGGCGCCAAGCCTTCAATGCCTGGAATGTCATGCAGTGTCTGGATTAATCCTGGGCCGGCCAGCGCCCTGAGCGCCGCGCGAAAACCGCGCTGGGCATCCAGCACCGGGTCGGTGAAGGCCGGTTGCAACAGCTGTGCGCTCATCAGTTTTCTCCTCGCACGAGGGTGAAGAATTCGACTTTGGTGGCGGCGGTTTCTGCGGCTTTCTGCGCCCTGCGTTCGGCCTGGGCGGTCGCCAACGGCGTGATCATTTCCGCCAGCCAGTGACGCTGTTGCGCGCCCTGCAAATGCGCGTCGGCCAGCGCGGCCAGTTCGGCGTGGACCTTGTCGCGCCCCGCCAGGTAGCTGAAACCGGTACGGCCGTCGGCCAGGCGCACCACGCATCGAGTCACGCTCATTTCGCCGACGTTGAACGGCGCACCGTTGCCGCCCATGCGCCCACGTACCAGGGTCATGCCGATTTCAGGAGCGCGGATCAGTTGGTATTCGATGTCGCGCAACTCCGCTTCATGGGGTTGCAATTCACTGCGTCGGGCGCGGGCCAGCACGCCGATCCAGTGTTGCCGTTCGGCGTGAGGAGCAAGAAGGCCGTGAATTGAGTCGTGCATTGAGTTCTCCATCAGGTAAAGACCTGGTACTGGAAACGATCCGAACGGTTCGTGGACTGGGCCAGTTCCACCGGGCGGCCGTCGCGGTCGCGGGAAAGGGTGAACACACTCAGCGCCGGCAAATGCCGGGGCATCATCAGCAATGCGGCTTCGTCGCGGCTGGGCAAACGGGCGCCGATCAGGCTCAAGGTGCGGGTCAGCGGCATGTCGCGTTCGCTGAGGTATTGGCGCAATGAACCGCCGGTGTAGTCCGCCAGCAACGGCGCATGACTGGCGCAGTAGCGATGACGGATCAGGCTGACCGGTTGGTGATCGAGCTTGCGCAGGGTCTGCAATTCGATCATCGGCGCCATCTCGGCGATGCCCAGGTGCTGCGCTTCTTCACGGCTGGCGAAGCAGTAACGGCGCTTGAGCAACACCGCCTCAACGCCGAGCCCTTGTGCGGATAACGACTGGCTGTAAGCGCTGTCGGCCGCCATGGGGTAAATCAGCGGCCGTTCCAGCACTTGCGTGCCCTTACCCTGAAGGCGCAACAGGCTGCCTTCGAATACCAGCTCATCGATGGCTCGGCGCAAGGTATGGCGGTTGACGCCGAAACGTTCCGCCAGCTGAACCTCGGCTGGCAGAAAGTCCCCGGCCTGATAATCCGCCAGCTCACGGCGCAGGATGTCGGCCAATTCGCGGTACACCGGCTCATCTTGTCTAGACAACTGCATGTTTAAAAAAAGCGCCCATGGGCACCCCTCTGAAATTCAGATGAACTGCTTGCGCAGGCGTTGCGACAGGATGTCGATCAGGCTCACCACGACGATGATCACCAGCAAGACTGCACACGTCTGAACAAACTGGAAGGCGCGGATGTTCTCCCAGAGAATCACCCCGATGCCGCCGGCACCGACCATCCCCACTACTGTCGCGGAGCGCACGTTGGCTTCGAAGCGGTACAGCGCGTAGGACACCCACAACGGCATCACTTGCGGAATCACCCCGTAGATCACCTCTTGCAAGGCACTGGCTCCGGTGGCGCGAACCCCTTCGACCGGGCCTGGATCAATCGCCTCTACCGCTTCGGCGAACAGCTTGGCGAGTACGCCGGTGGTGCTGATCCACAGCGCCAGGACACCGGCAAACGGCCCCAGCCCGACGGCCACGACGAACAACATGGCGAAGACCATTTCGTTGATCGAACGGAAGGCGTCCATCACCCGGCGCAGCGGCTGGTGAATCCACCATGGCGTGATGTTTTCGGAACAGAGAATGCCCAGCGGCACCGAGCAGACAATCGCCAGCACCGTGCCCCAGAGGGCGATTTGTACGGTGACGATCATTTCCTTGAGGTACGCGCGCCATTCATGAAAGTCCGGCGGGAAGAAATCCGCGGCGAAGGTCGCCATGTTTCCCGAGTCGCGGTACAGCGCCATCGGGTTCATCTCGGCGCCGTGCCAGGCCCAGGCCAGCAAGACCAGGAACAGGCCCCAACCGAGGTACTGTGGCCAGGTGCGCTTGCCGACAGCTTCAGCGTGAAGAGTGGTCATAAGATTTCTCTGAAAAGCAGCTCAAAAAAGAGGCGCGATACATGTAGGAGTGAGCCTGCTCGCGATGGCGGTGTGTCAGTCGACATCGATGTTGCATGTGCCACCGCTATCGCGAGCAGGCTCACTCCTACATGGATCGCGCCGCGAATTAACCGGCGTTGGCAGCCGCTTTTTTGTCGCTGGTCTGTTCGAGCAAGGTCAGGCGCTCTTGCAACTTGGCCAGCTCTGCATCGATCTCCGCCAGGCGCTTGGCCTTGTCCGCCGCTTCCAGCTTGGTGTCGGCATTGACGGTGGTACGCTGCTTGAACAGTTCGAGCTGACGGATCGGCAGCAACTGGTCGTCGCTGGACTTCAGGAACTTGCCCAACTGCATGCCCGCGAGCACGGCTTTCTCGGACTCGGTGTCGCCGTAGCTGAAGATGAAATCGCGGATCTTGGTCTTCTCGCTGTCGCTCAGGGCTTTGCTCCACACCAGCGGGTCGGCGGGGATCAGCGGCGACTTCCAGATCACTTTGAGCAGTGCAGCCTTGTCCGGCTGGGTGACTGCCAGGCGATCCCAGCTTTCAGTGTTGAAGGTCGCGACATCCAGTTGCCCTTTGGCCACGCTCAACGCGTTGACCTCATGGCTGGAGTTGAGGGTGCGTTTGAACGCGGTGGCGGCATCGACGTTGTTCTTGGCGAACACGTAGTAGCCCGGCACCAGATAGCCCGAAGTGGAGTTTGGGTCACCGTTGCCGAACGTCAGGTTCTTGGCGTTTTTGAGCATGTCGTCGACGGAGTTGATCGGGCTGTCTTTGCGCACGATCAACACGCTCCAGTAGCCGGCGGCGCCGCTGGCGGCTGCGGTCTGGGCGAAGATCTCGCCGTTGGAACGGTCCACCGCTTCGATGGCGGCCTTGTTGCCGAGCCAGGCCACGTCGACCTTGTTGAAGCGCATACCCTGGATCAGACCGGCATAGTCAGAGGCAAACGTGGCATTGATTTTCAGGCCGGTCTTCTTTTGCATGTCATCCAGAAACGGCTGCCAGATGCTCTTGAGGTTCTGCGAAGACTCGGTGGACATGATGCCGAAGTTGATGGCTTTTTCTTCAGCCTGGGTGGTGCCCAGCACACAGCTGGCGAGTAGCGCGGCGCCAGCAAAAACGCGACCGATACGGTTCAACATGGAATGGATTCCTTGGAGTGCGTCGTTGGAAAAAGGAGTGTGTTCAACCGCGCGCCAGCACCAGCCGGGGCGCAGGTTCGGGACGGCGGGCCTGATCGGAAAACATCAGGCTGGTGTCGATGTCGGCACCGTACAAATCGTTGAGGAACTGGCTGTTCAGGTCGGCGGCGAGGCCGTCGAAATGGATCCGTCCACCCTTGAGGGCCACGGCGCGCGGGCAATATCGGGTGGCGTAATCCACCTGATGCAGGGTCACCACCACGGTTTTGCCGTCGCGACGGTTGATGTCCGCGAGGATTTCCATGACCTTGCGCGCCGACTCCGGATCGAGGGAGGCGATCGGTTCATCGGCCAGAATCACTTCGGCACGCTGGGTCAGGGCCCGGGCAATCGCCACGCGCTGCTGTTGGCCGCCGGACAGGGTAGAGGCGCGCTGAGCCGCCAGATCGGCCAGGCCGACGCGGTCCAGGGACTCAAGGGCAAACTGCTTTTCCTGGGCATTGAACAGGCTCAAATTACCGCGCCAGCGTGGCATCCGGCCCAGGCAACCGAGCAGCACGTTATCGAGCACGCTGAGGCGGTTGACCAGGTTGAACTGCTGGAAGATGTAGCCGATGTCGGCACGCAAGCGACGCACCTTGCCATTCAGCCGCCCGGACGCCTGCACTTCCCGCCCCAGCACTTTAACGCTGCCGCCATTGCTGCGATCGCAACAGGCCAGGCCCGCGAGGTGCCGCAACAAAGTGGACTTGCCGGAGCCGGAAGCGCCAATCAGCGCGACCATCTCACCGGTGGCAATGGTGAGTTCGAGGTCGACCAGTGCGGTCTTGCGCGCAAAGGTCTTGTTCAGATGATCGACATGGATAGCTGCGTTCATGGGCGTCTCTGTCTGGTTGAACAGCCGTCCATGGCCGTTTTGAAGTTCAACCGACTTTAGGCGCGGGCTGTGTCAGCCCTATGACTTGCACAAGTCGCTGGAATACCGATTTGATGAAGGTTTTGTGAAAGGTTGAGTCCTGAAAAACACCGAACCCCTGTGGGAGCGAGCCTGCTCGCGATGAGGCCGTGTCAGTCGACATCAATTTTGTCTGACACTCCGCTATCGCGAGCAGGCTCGCTCCCACAGGGCCAGGTGTCACAGTTGAATTTCTGCGGGCACAAAAAAAGCGACCCGTAGGTCGCCTTTGCTTACTGCCCGAATTGCCGCCCCAATCCACCCGGCACGCCATGGATATCCGTGTCTTCCCACGGCCCGTTCGGACTGATCGAGCGGCTCCAGCCGTTGTTCCAGCGGTAGTAGGTGCGCTGGCGGTAGAAGGTGTTGGTCTGATCATCCAGCACATAGACGCCGAGCTTGGCATCCCAATGGCTGTTGCCACCCGGTGGCGGAGCGAAGCTGGCGGAGGTGCGAGGCATCGGTTTGGCGGGTTTGGCCGGGATGCCCGGTTTGCTCGGCGAAGGTGTTGGCGATGGTGTAGGTCTTGGCTGCGACGGCGGAATCGGCGACGGCGACGTGGTCTCCGGCGGCTGGACCGCACATGCGCTTAACCCCAAAACCAGACTGAGCAGGGTGATACGAGCAATAGCGGTCATGTGGCGTTTTCCTGTTATTTATCCGGGCTGTCGATAGTCAGTGTCTGCGGCGCGGTGGTGCTGCTGGCCAGAGGTTGGCTGCGACCGACCCATTCACCGGCAGTCGGTTGGCCGGCACGGGAGACGCGCGCAACCAGTTGGACTTCAGGGAAGTTGGACAGTTTCAACTGCGGCATCATTGCGTCGGCATCTCCCAGTTCGACGGTCACCGGCAAGTCGGCCACGGTCAGGCGTTTGGCCGCCAGCGGCGCAGGTGGGCCTGAGGTGGCGCGGGCGAAGATGAATACGCTGTCGCCCGGTTGGACCTTGGCTTTGAGCGCTGGCGCCAGGTCTACGGTGACTTTCAGCAATGCTGCAGGTTTGGCCACGGGTGCCTGAGCAACCTTGCCACCGCTGGCTTCAAGTTTCTCGGTGGCCTTGGCGATACCGCCTTGCAATGCTGCACGGGAGTTGTCCTCGGGCGGCAGTTGCTCTAGCAGGCGATTCCAATAGTCGATGGCGTCCTGATAACGCTGGCTTTCAAACGCCACGATGCCGAGCAGGCCCAGACTGGTGACTTCTTTCGGATCGGCCTTCAACGCTTCATCAGTCAGCGCCTGAATCTTGTCCGACCACTTTTTGCCATCGGCGAAGTATTGGGCCTGAGCCCATTGGCCAAGCAGTTCCGGTTGACGACCGGCCAGGTTCACCGTGCGTTCGAAGATCTTCGCCGCGTCGCCAGGACGGTCCTGAGCCATGTACGTGCGACCGAGGAAATACAGGCCTTCAGCCGAGTCCGGCTGAGCGGCGACGGCGCGCTCCAGGCGACGGGTCATCTCTTCCATCGACTGTGGCGCCTGGGCGAATTCGCGGGTCAGTTCGACTTTATCGCTGGCGCCGAAATGCAGGTACAAGCCAAGGCCAAGCACCGGAACCAGCACCGCCGCCAGCAACGGCAACGGCTTGCCCAAGCGAGTTACTCGCGGCGCTGCAACGCCTTCGGTGTCGGCGAGCAGCTCACGGGCCGCTTCGGCGCGGCCGGTATCCATTTGCGCGGCATCGAGCACGCCCTCTTCCTGCTGAGTCTGCAACTCAGCTACGCGCTCTTGATACAGCGCGACGTTCAGGGCAGTACGATCCTCTTCAAGTTGCGCGCGACGACCACGCAGAACCGGGATCAACAGAAAACTCAGGGCAACCAGAAGTAGCAGACCTGCAGCAAGCCAGAAATCAATCATTCTTGGTTTTATCCAACAGGTGGTCGAGGCGCTCACGCTCCTCGGCAGAAAGCGCGTCCGGGGTTTCAGCGCGTTGTACGCGACGACGGCGGACGATCACGACGATGATCACAATACCGCCCAGCAACAGGCCGGCCGGGCCGAACCAGAGCAGTGCCGTCTTGGCGTTGAGTGCGGGTTTGTAACGGACGAAATCACCGTAGCGGTCGACCATGAAGTCGATGATCTGCTGATTGTCCTTGCCCTCGCCGAGCATGCGGAAGATCTCTTTGCGCAGGTCGGCGGCGATCGGCGCGTTGGAGTCGGCGATGTCCTGATTCTGACACTTGGGGCAACGCAGTTCTTTGGTCAGCTCGCGAAAACGCTCGCGATCACCTTCGTTTGCGAACTCGTAGGTGTCGATGGCGGCGTGCGCCACGCCGGCCATGCTCAAGCCCAATACCACAGCGGCTATCCAGCGCTTCATGGCTTGGCCTCATCGACCAGTGCCTGATACTTGGCGGCCAGTTTTTCGCGCCAGACCTGCTCGTCGATTACGCCGACAAACTTGTCACGGATGATGCCTTTGGCGTCGATGAAAAAGGTTTCCGGCGCGCCGTACACGCCGAGGTTCAGGCCAAGGGAGCCCGCATCGTCGCGGATGTCCAGCTGGTACGGGTTGTGAAATTCCTCCAGCCACTTCAAGGCATCAGCATTGACGTCCTTGTAGTTAATGCCGTAAATCACCACGCCCTTCTGGGCCAGCTTGTTTAGCACCGGGTGCTCGACCCGGCAGGAAATGCACCAGGTGCCCCAAACGTTGACCAGCGCGGGTTTACCCAGAATGTCGGCCTTGGTCAGTGTCTTGTCGCCCTGCACGCTCGGCAGGGAAAACTCCGGGAACGGCTTGTTGATCATCGCAGAAGGCAACTCGGCCGGGTCCAGATAGAGCCCGCGATACAGAAAAACAGCCACCACCAGAAAAATCGCCAGAGGCAACAGCATCAACCAACGTCTCATGCAGCGGCTCCCGTCATACCCAGTGCTTCACGCACGCGGCTTTTCACTTTGACCCGATAACGCCGATCCAGCGCCGCCAGCAATCCGCCGAAGCCGGTGAGCAGGCCGCCGAACCAGATCCAGCGCACGAACGGTTTGACGTGAACGCGCACGGCCCAGGCGCCATCGCCCAGCGGTTCGCCGAGGGCGACGTAGAGGTCACGGGTGAAACCGGCGTCGATCCCGGCTTCGGTCATCACCGAGTTTTGCACGGTGTAGAGGCGTTTTTCCGGGTGCAGCACGCTGACTTCCTTACCGTCGCGAATCACCCGAACGGTGCCCTTGTCGGAGGTGAAGTTCGGGCCTTCGAAATGCTTCGCGCCTTCGAACACGAAGTGGTAACCACCGAGATCCATGGATTCGCCCGGCGCCAGGCGCAGGTCACGCTCGGCACTGTTCTGGCTCGACAGCACGACGCCAAGGGCGCACACGGCGATGCCGAGGTGAGCGACCTGCATGCCCCAATAGCTGCGGGTCAGGGTCGGCAGGCCTTTGATCAGGCCTTTGTGGCGAGTCTTGTCGACAATGTCACGCGCTCCGGCCAACAACACCCAGGCCGCGAGCATGAAGGTCGCGATGACAGCCCAGTTGAAATCGCCGTAAGCGACGCCAGCGACCACAGCCAGTGCAGCACTGCCCAGCAACACCGGGGTGAGCATGCTGGCCAGCCATTTCACCGGGGTGTCCCTCCAGCGCACAATCACACCGACCGCCATCACCATCATCAGCAACGCCATCAACGGAATGAACAGCGCGTTGAAGTACGGTGGGCCGACCGACAGCTTGGCGCCGGTCATCGCATCCAGAATCAGCGGGTACAAGGTGCCCAGCAGGATCATCGAAGCCGCCACCACCAGCACCAGGTTGTTCCCCAGCAACAGGGTTTCCCGGGACCAGAGGTTGAATCCCACCTGGCTCTTGACCACGGGTGCGCGCAGGGCGAACAGCGTCAGCGAACCACCGACCACAAACAGCAGGAAGATCAGGATGAACACCCCGCGTTCAGGGTCGGACGCAAACGCGTGAACCGAGGTCAGCACGCCGGAACGCACGAGGAACGTGCCGAGCAAGCTCAACGAGAACGCGGCGATGGCCAGCAACACGGTCCAGCTCTTGAACACGCCACGTTTTTCCGTGACCGCCAATGAGTGAATCAGCGCGGTGCCGACCAGCCAAGGCATGAAGGAAGCGTTTTCAACCGGGTCCCAGAACCACCAGCCACCCCAGCCGAGTTCGTAGTACGCCCACCACGAACCGAGGGTGATGCCGATACCAAGGAAGGCCCAGGCGACGATGGTCCACGGACGCGACCAGCGAGCCCACGCGGCATCAAGGCGACCGCCCATCAGCGCCGCAATGGCGAAGGCGAAGGCTACCGAGAAACCGACGTACCCCATGTACAGCATCGGCGGGTGAACGATCAGGCCGATGTCTTGCAGCAACGGATTCAGGTCGGCGCCATCGCTGGGCATTTGCGGCAGGATGCGCTTGAACGGGTTGGAGGTGAGGATCAGGAACAGCAGGAAACCGGTGCTGATCATGCCCATCACGGCCAGTACCCGCGCCAGCATGACTTGCGGCAACTGTCGGGAGAACACCGACACCGCGAAGGTCCAGCCACCCAGAATCAATGCCCACAGCAGCAACGAGCCTTCGTGTGCGCCCCATACTGCACTGAATTTGTAGTACCACGGCAAGGCACTGTTGGAGTTGCTGGCGACGTAAGCGACCGAGAAGTCGTCGGTCATGAACGCGTACGTCAGGCAACCGAAGGCGAACACCAGAAAAGTGAACTGGCCCCAGGCAGCCGGCTGCGCGAGGCTCATCCACAAGCGGTCACCGCGCCAGGCACCGAGCAACGGCACCACGGCCTGAGCCAGCGCGAAACACAGCGCCAGGATCATGGCCAGGTGGCCAAGCTCTGGTATGAAAAGCCCGGGGATAAAGATTCCAGACGTCATCAATTAACCCTCTTTGGCTTGTGTGGGCGCCGACTGGCCGCTGTCTTTCAGGGCCTTGGTCACTTCCGGCGGCATGTACTTTTCATCGTGCTTGGCCAGCACTTCGTCAGCCACCACCACGCCGTCGGCGTTAAGTTTGCCCAGGGCGACAATGCCCTGCCCTTCACGGAACAGGTCCGGAAGAATGCCGCGATAGGTGATAGTCACGGATTTATTGAAGTCGGTGACGATGAATTTCACGTCCAGCGAGTCACCGGAGCGTTGCAGTGAGCCTTGCTCGACCATGCCACCCGCACGAATGCGCGTGTCTTGCGGCGCTTCGCCGTTGGCGATCTGGGTCGGGGTGTAAAACAGATTGATGTTCTGCTGCAGGGCGCTCAGGGCCAGGCCGACGGCAGCGCCGACACCGACCAGGATCGCGAGAATGATGATAAGACGCTTTTTGCGCAGCGGATTCACTTGCCGTTCTCCCGGCGCAGACGACGCGCCTCTTGTTGCAGATACCGCTTGCGGGCCAGGATCGGCGCCGCCACGTTGAGGGCCAGCACCGTCAGGCAAATGCCATAGGCTGACCAGACATACAGGGCGTGATGGCCCATGGCGAGGAAGTCGCCGAATGAAGCAAAACTCATCGAGCGGCCTCCAGACTGTTCTGTACTTCGGCCTTGACCCAACTGGCCCGCGATTCGCGCTTGAGCACTTCAAGGCGCATGCGCAGCAACAGGACCGCGCCGAAGAAACAGTAGAAGCCCAGCACCGTCAGCAGCAGAGGCAGCCACATTTCAGCCGGCATCGCCGGTTTTTCGGTGAGGGTGAAGGTCGCGCCCTGGTGCAGGGTGTTCCACCACTCCACCGAGTATTTGATGATCGGGATGTTGATCACGCCGACAATCGCCAACACCGCACACGCCTTGGCGGCGCTATCACGATTGCTGATGGCGTTGCCCAGCGCAATAAGACCGAAGTACAGAAACAGCAAAATAAGCATGGACGTCAGTCGTGCATCCCAGACCCACCACGAACCCCAGGTCGGTTTGCCCCAGATCGCGCCTGTGACCAGCGCCACGGCGGTCATCCAGGCACCGATGGGCGCCGCGCATTGCAGGGCGACGTCGGCCAGTTTCATCTTCCAGACCAGCCCGACAATGCCGCACACGGCCAGCATCACGTAGCAGGACTGCGCCAGCATCGCGGCAGGAACGTGGATATAGATGATGCGAAAGCTGTTGCCTTGCTGGTAGTCGGGCGGCGCGAAGGCCAAGCCCCAAACGACTCCCACGCCGATCAGCAGCAACGCCGCGACGCTCAGCCAGGGCAGGAGTTTGCCGCTGATGCCGTAAAACCATTTGGGCGAGCCGAGCTTGTGAAACCACGTCCAGTTCATACTGTTTCCATCACGGTTGCCCTTCGCTGTGAAGGGCTGGGTCTTTACTGGTTAAATTTTAACCAGACCTCATTATTCGCCGACACTGATCTTCAGGCCAGCAGCTATTGCAAACGGTGTCAGGGTTATCGCCAGGGCGGTCAGGCTGCCAAGCCACAGGAGATAACCGGTCGCCGGCATGCCTTGCAAGGCTGCCTGCAAGGCGCCACTGCCAAGGATCAACACCGGGATGTACAGCGGCAGAATCAGCAGTGCCAGTAACAGGCCACCTCGCTTCAATCCCACCGTCAGGGCTGCGCCCACCGCACCGAGCAGGCTCAGCACCGGTGTACCCAGCAATAAAGAAATCAGCAACACCGGCAGACAAGCGGCAGGTAGACCGAGCATTAACGCCAGCAGTGGAGCGAGCAAAACCAGTGCCAGGCCAGAGAAGGCCCAGTGTGCCAGTACCTTGGCCAAAACCAGAAGAGGCAGGGGGTGCGACGAAAGGACCCACTGTTCAAGCGATCCATCTTCGAAATCACTGCGGAAAAGCCCGTCCAGCGAGAGCAGAACCGATAAAAGAGCGGCCACCCAGACCAGTCCCGGAGACAAGGTTTGCAACAATTGAGCCTCGGGGCCGACCGCCAACGGGAACAGCGCCACCACGATGGCGAAGAATACCAGCGGATTGGCCAGTTCCGCAGGACGGCGGAACAACAATCGGGCCTCACGGGCGACCAACAGGCCGAAAACACTCATACGGCCCAATTCCCCAGATCAATGTCGCGATAGCTGGCCGGCATCCGGGTCAGCGTATGGTGCGTGGTCAACACGACCATGCCGCCCTGCTCGCAGTGTGCAGCCAGGTGTTCTTCAAGCTGTGCCACGCCTTGTTTGTCGAGCGCGGTGAACGGCTCATCGAGAATCCACAGCGGCGGGCTGTCCAGGTACAACCGCGCCAGCGCCACACGGCGATGCTGGCCAGCAGACAGCGTGTGGCAAGGAACATCCTCGAAACCGCGCAGTCCGACAGCAGCCAGCGCTTGCCAGATGGCCTCATGGGACGCCGGATGGTGCAGGGCGCAGAGCCAGCTGAGGTTTTCCTCGGGGGTCAGCAGCTCCTTGATGCCGGCAGCATGACCGATCCACAGCAGGTTGCGCGCCAGCTCGAAACGTTGCTCATGGAGCGGTTGGCCGTTAAGCAGCACTTGACCGGCGGTCGGCTGCATAAGGCCACACAGCAGGCGCAACAGACTGGTCTTGCCACTGCCGTTGGGGCCGCTAATTTGCAACATTTCGCCACTGGCCAGTCTCAAATCGAGATTTTCGAAGAGCAGCCGAAGGTCTCGCTCACAAGCGAGGGCAACGGTTTGCAGGACAGGGCTGGTCAAGGGATCACGGGCCTTTTGCGGTTCAAGTCGGCGGCGAAGCGGCCGCTAAAGAGATGCAGCATAGATGCATTGGCGGTCTGTTCTAGAGAGCTGCGTCAAACAATTGCAATGTTTTCGCCACTCCCCGAAAGACGGGCGGCATTATACATGCCATGCCCTACTCTAAAGAGTGCATTTTCCTCAGGTTGTGACCGCGTATGACAGGCGAAATGAACATCCTCCCACTGCCGCAGACCACGCCCGCGACTTCGCGGCCGTTGATGGTCAGTGACAACCAGCTGAAGTTGCTGACGCCGATGGAGGGCCTGATCGCCGTCGGGCAGACCGCCAAGGCTGAAGTGCTGTCGCTCAAGCAGACCGATCAGGCCTTTCAACTGTTGCTCAAAGTCACACTCGACAGCGGTCGCCAGACCACGGTCCAGGCCACCAGCACTCAACCGCTGCCCCAAGGCACCAGCCTGGCGATCACCCAACCGTCGGCGACCAACCTGGCCATCACCGTGCAACAGGCCATTGCCACAAGTATCGCCACCCTCACCCGCATCGACACCGCGAAACTGCCGGTCGGGACATTGTTGCAAGGCAAAGTGCTGACCTCCCAGGTGATGCCACAGGTGCCGGGGCAACCGACGGTGTTTCGCTCGATGGTGAGCTTGCTGAACACAATGCTGAACGGCAGCACACTGAGCATCGACAGCCCGACGCCCCTGCACATCGGCACCTTGTTAAGTGCAATGGTGCAAGACTCCCAGACGCTGAAATTCGTCCCGCTGAGCGGCCGCCAGGAACAATTGGCCGTGACGCAGCAACTGGTCAGCCAGCAAAGTCGCCAGGGTTCTCTGGATGGCTTGATCAAAGTCCTGCAAAACTTGCCGCCGTTGGATCAGTCCTCCAGCGACCTGCGCGCCGCCATGGACAAATTGCTCGCCGGCCTGCCAGACATTCAGCAACTGAGTTCGTCCAAAGGCCTGGCCCAGGCGCTGGCCAATAGCGGCCTGTTCCTCGAAGCCAAATTGCTGACCGGACAAAACCCGACGCTGGCGCCAGACATGAAAAGCGATCTGCTCAAGCTGATCGCCCAACTGACGCCGGGCCTGCCAGCCAATACCAACCTCAACGCAATCATCGCCGCCAACACATTGGTGCAGGCAATGCCGAGTTTCGTGCGCAGCGCCCTCGGCATGCTCGGCCAGGTCAGCGCGAAACCACTGCCGACCCGTTTCCCGCTACCCGAGCGCCTGCTGCAAAGCCAGGACGGCGAAGGTGATCTGGAGCATTTGCTGCGTCTGGCAGCTGCAGCGGTTTCGCGTCTGCAAAGCCATCAACTGTCGAGCCTGGAGCAAACCGGCGTGACGGACGATGGCCGCCTGCTCAGCACCTGGCAGCTGGAAATTCCGATGCGCAACGCACAGGACATCGTGCCGTTGCAGGTCAAATTCCAGCGCGAAGAGGCCCCCGAGAAAGAACAACCGCACGAACGTCGCGACGAACGCGAACCGAAACTGCCACTGTGGCGCGTCGACCTCGCGTTCGACATGGAACCGCTGGGCCCGCTGCAGATTCAGGCGCAGCTGATCAAGGGCAGCCTGTCCAGTCAGCTCTGGGCCGAACGCCCATACACCGCGACCCTGATCGAAAGTAACCTGGCCGGACTGCGCGAACGCTTGCTGGCATCGGGCCTGAACGTCGGCGATCTGGATTGCCACTTGGGCAAGCCGCCACAAGGCCCGCAAACCCGCCTCGAACACCGCTGGGTCGACGAAACCGCATGAAAAGCCCCCACACCCCACGCCAGGCCATCGCCCTCAAATACGACGGCAGCCACGCCCCTACCCTCACGGCCAAGGGTGACGACGAGCTGGCTGAAGAAATTTTGCGCATCGCCCGCGACTACGACGTGCCGATCTACGAAAACCCCGAGCTGGTGAGGCTGCTGGCGAAGATGGAATTGGGGGACAGTATTCCCGAGGAGTTGTACCGCACGATTGCCGAGATTATTGCGTTTGCGTGGAATTTGAAGGGCAAGTTTCCGGCGGGGCATGATTCGCAGGCGCCGATGATCGAGAAGGACATCACCGATCGCGGGGATGATTACTGAGGCTTCAAGGACGCCTTCGCGAGCAGGCTCGCTCCCACAGGGTTCGGCGGCGTTCGCACATCTTGTGTTCGACCCCAATACCTGTGGGAGCGAGCCTGCTCGCGATAGCAATCTCAGCCGAATCGCAAAAATCAGTTCTTAGGCAATTTTTTCGCCAGCGCCACCGTCGTCTCGCTCCCAGTTTTGAAAAAACGTAAAAGCCTGAGGCTGCGACCGACAATCAAGCCATTGATAAGGCCAGCCCCCAATGCCGACCATGCCACCGCCGACACTGCCTCAGCCAGTTCCGGATGCATGGCCGCCTGGTATCCGTTGTAATAACGCCAGGCAAAGAAACACCAATACACCATCAATACTTTGATTGTGCCGCCCAGAAGCAGGCGGTCCCCATCGCGCTCTACACTTTGGTAAGAGTAAAAGCGCAACGCCAGAATCCAGCCTGCCAGTAATCCCAGCGCATACATCGAGAGCGGGATCGCAGTTCCTTGGGAGAACTTCAGCGAGGCCAGGGAAATAGCAATAAATATAGCCGGCGTGATCTGCAACGACCTCTTCGACTCATGACTCTTGAAACACGCACTTACGCCGTAGTAAGTCAGGATAAAAAAGACTGCATAAACCCATAGCGGTGTACCACGCAGTATGTCGAGCATAGGCCTCCCTGGCACTGCAATGTCTGAAACAGGCGTCGTTTATCAGCGGCGTTCACGTTACCGAGGGTGGTCGGCAATCACAAGCCGGGCCAAACCGCGAAAAATCCAAGATAAAGAAGGATGTCACGGAACGCGGGGATGATTACTGAATCTTTGTTGAATGCAAAAAGATCGCAGCCTCGTTTCACTCGACAGTTCCTACATTGGAGTGGCGTACGCCTGTAGGAGCTGTCGAGTGAAACGAGGCTGCGATCTTTTGATCAGTTCAGTTCTTGTGAAGCTTGCGCATCAACTCCGCCTCAGCCTGGGTCAACCCGCAGGACTGAGTCAGTTCATCAACTGTAGCGCCCATCCCCACCAGTCGCGCCGCCTGGGCAAACGACAGGCTCGTCGGGTCGCGCTGCTCCAGTTGAGCCAGTTTGTCCGGCAACGGGCGGACCACCGCGCGCAATTCGTGCAGGTCTTCACCCATGCGCACGTTGCCGTTCTGGTAGTCGTCCACGCGTTTGGCCAGGTCTTTGATGCGCTGATCCCGTAACGCATCGCCCTGAGCCTGTTGTGCGGCGATCAGTCGTTGACCGCGTATATACGCCAGAAACATCGCCAGCGTGCCTGCCCAGAAGAGGAACAGGACAATGACCGCAACCTCAAGAATCAATCAGATGTTCTCCAGATCCGACCATTCTTCTTCGCTCATCATCTTGTCCAGTTCGACCAGGATCAGCAATTCGTTGTTCTTGTTGCACACGCCTTGAATGAACTTGGCGGACTCTTCGTTACCGACGTTTGGCGCGGTTTCGATTTCCGACTGACGCAGGTAAACCACTTCCGCCACGCTGTCGACCATGATCCCGACAACCTGTTTGTCGGCTTCGATGATGACGATACGGGTGTTGTCGCTGATCTCGGCGTTCATCAGGCCGAAGCGCTGACGGGTGTCGATCACGGTGACCACATTACCGCGCAGGTTGATGATGCCCAGGACGTAGCTCGGAGCACCCGGAACCGGGGCGATTTCGGTGTAGCGCAGGACTTCCTGAACGCGCATCACGTTGATGCCGTAGGTTTCGTTGTCCAGCTTGAAGGTTACCCATTGCAGGATCGGATCTTCGGAACCCTTTGCAGCCGTCGCCTTATCATTCATACCCTGACCCCTCAAAAAACCGCCCTGGCGGTGTGTGTTCTGTGCGTCGGCAATCACTGCCAATGCGTGTTTTTATGTTGGTTTGTGAGCCGGCTTTTTAATACTGCTCAAGTGCTTTGCGCCGCCACTGGCGATCAGCTCGGCCAGCGCGGAAACGTCGAGCAATGCACACATGTGTTCAATTACGGTGCCCGCCAGCCATGGCCGTTGACCACGGTGACTGCGCCATTTGATTTCGTTGGGGTCCAGGCGCAACGAGCGGCTGACTTGATGCACCGCCAGCCCCCACTCATAACCCTGAACCGAAATGACGTATTGCAGGCCTTGACGGAAGTCATCGCGGTAGCGGTCAGGCATGACCCAACGCGCGGTGTCCAATACTTTCAGGTTGCCAGCCTGGCTCGGCAGAATCCCGAGGAACCATTCTGGCTGACCGAACAGCGGCGTCAGCTCGTGACCGGCCAAGGAATAAATCGACCCCAGGCACACCAATGGCACCGCCAGTGTCAGGCCAGCGACGTCGAACAGCAGGCATTCGAAGGGCTCGGCGGCCCAGGATGGACGCCCGTCAGTTTCGACCGGTGGCGGCGTGTTGCTTGGTGGAAGATGGACTTCGACGACCGGCGGCACCAACGTTTGCAGCAGCGGTGCGATGGTCGATACCGGCGCGAGGACCGGTGCCGGCGCTTCCATGACCGGCGCTGGAGCTTGCGCCACCGACACAATCACGGGGGCAATCACAGGCGCTGCAACCACCGCCGCCGGGCGTGCATCGCGCGCCTGTTCTTCGAGCACCGCCAACTGAAACTCGTCGAGGGTGCTTTCAGGTTCGATCACTTCGGCGGGCGCTTCGATGACGGGGGCCAGCTCCTCGGTCGCGTCCTGCAGCAAGCTGTCAAGATAGCTCTGGAGCGCCAGTTGCGGGCGAGAGGTGATTTTCACCGGCCGAATCATTCAAGCACCCCGCAAGGAAGGTTCATCTCAAGCCACCTGCGCAACAGATTGCTGCACCAGCAAATGCTTGAGCAGCGCGCGATAAGCGAGAACGCCACGGCTTTTGCCGTCGAACTGCGAAGGCGTGAGCCCGGCCCTGCTCGCATCCCGCAAGCGGGTGTCGACCGGGATGTAACCTTGCCAGATTTCTTCCGGGTACTTGTCGCGCAGCACCCGCAGGGTTCCGAGGGAAGCCTGGGTGCGGCGGTCGAACATGGTCGGGATGACGGTGAACGGCAGCGCCTGCTTGCGCGAGCGGTTGATCATCGCCAGGGTATTGACCATGCGTTCCAGACCTTTGACGGCGAGGTGCTCGGTCTGTACCGGGATCACCAATTGCTGGCTTGCCGCCAAGGCATTGACCATCAGTACGCCGAGCAACGGCGGGCTGTCGATCACGGCGTAATCGAAGTCTTGCCACAACTGCGCCAGGCTCTTGGCGATGACGAGGCCCAAACCACTTTGCCCCGGCGACTGACGCTCAAGCGTGGCCAGCGCGGTGCTGGAGGGCAACAGCGAAATGCTTTCGTGGCTGGTGGGCAACAACAACTGACCGGGCAAGCCCTGCGGCACACTGCCCTTGTGCAGGAACAAGTCGTAGCTGCTGTGTTCCAGAGTGTCGGGGTCGTAGCCGAAGTAGCTGGTCATGGAGCCGTGCGGGTCGAGATCGACCACAACCACGCGTTTGCCCGCCTCGGCCAGCAAACCGGCTAAAGCGATAGAGGAAGTGGTTTTACCAACACCACCCTTTTGATTGGCAACTGCCCAGACTCTCATTCGAAGGGTTCCGCTCGGTCGACAGGGTAAACCGAGAAATAGCTCAACGTGTTAATGCGGGTGACGGAGAATTGACGGCGCTCTCTCGTCCCGGCGACTTGAGCGGGGTTGGTGCAGTTTGTGTGCCAGCACGCTTCAACGCGGCATCCGGTTGTGCATGAGCGGTACCGGTGCCGGTCAGACTGCGGCGCACATCGAGATTGCGCGAAACCACCAGCACCACTCGACGGTTGCGAGCGCGGCCTTCAGCGGTGGCGTTGTTGGCCACCGGCTGGAATTCACCGTATCCCACGGACGCCAGGCGCCCAGGGTTTACGCCCTGCATCGCCAGCATGCGCACGATGCTCGCGGAACGAGCCGAAGACAGTTCCCAGTTGGTCGGGTACTGCGCGGTGCGGATCGGCTGATCGTCGGTAAAGCCTTCGACATGAATCGGGTTGTCGAACGGCTTCAGGATCCGGGCCACCTTGTCGATGATGTTGAACGCGATGTCACTGGGCATGGCATCGCCGCTGCCAAATAACAGGCTGGAATTGAGCTCGATTTCAACCCACAACTCATTGCCACGCACGGTCATCTGATTGGAACTGATCAGGTCACCGAACGCCGCGCTGATGTCATCGGCGATGCTTTTCAGCGGGTCGCTGGAACCGGCGACGCCGGCATCGACCTGCTCACTGTCTTTCACCAAGGGCTTGGCCGGCGTCACCGTCATTGGTCGCTCTTCGCCAATCGGGATCGGCTTGAGGGAGCGATCAGCGTCGGTGAAGACCCCGATCAACGCTTGCGAGATGACTTTGTACTTGCCTTCGTTGATCGAAGAAATCGAGTACATCACCACGAAGAATGCGAAGAGCAAAGTAATGAAGTCAGCGTAGGAAACGAGCCAACGTTCATGGTTTACATGTTCTTCAGGTTGCCTGCGACGAGCCATAGTCCATCACTCCCTCAATCCATGAAGCCTTGAAGCTTCAACTCAATAGAGCGAGGGTTTTCACCTTCGGCAATCGACAGGATCCCTTCCAGCAACATTTCCCGATAACGCGACTGGCGCAAGGCGACGGACTTGAGCTTGGCGGCAATCGGCAGCAACACCAGGTTGGCACTGGCCACGCCATAGATGGTAGCGACGAAGGCCACCGCAATGCCGCTGCCCAGTTGGCTCGGATCGGCCAGGTTGCCCATGACATGGATCAGGCCCATCACCGCACCGATGATGCCGATGGTCGGCGCATAGCCGCCCATGCTTTCGAAAACTTTGGCGGCTTCGAAGTCGCGGCTTTCCTGGGTGTAGAAATCCACTTCGAGAATGCTGCGAATCGCTTCCGGTTCGGCACCGTCAACCAGCAACTGCAGACCTTTGCGCGAGTAGCTGTCGGGTTCGGCATCAGCCACCCCTTCCAGGCCGAGCAAACCTTCCTTGCGGGCGGTCAGGCTCCAGTTCACCACGCGATCAATGCCGCCGGCCAGGTCAACGCGAGGCGGAAACAGAATCCAGCCAAGGATTTGCATGGCGCGCTTGAAGGCGCTCATCGGCGATTGCAGCAACGCTGCGCCGATGGTCCCACCGAGGACGATCAGCGCTGCCGGTCCGTTGGCCAGTGCGCCGAGGTGGCCGCCTTCAAGGTAGTTGCCGCCAATGATGGCGACGAACGCCATGATGATGCCGATAAGGCTTAAAACATCCATCAGATACAGGCCTCGACAAGGTGCTTGCCAATATCTTCCAACCCGTAGATCGCGTCCGCGAGGTCGGCTTTGACGATGGCCATCGGCATGCCGTAGATCACGCAACTGGCTTCATCCTGAGCCCAGATCGCACTGCCGCTCTGCTTGAGCAGGCGAGCGCCTTCGCGACCGTCGGCGCCCATGCCGGTCAGAACGACCGCCAGAACTTTGTCGCCGTAGGACTTGGCGGCCGAACCGAAAGTGATGTCCACGCTCGGTTTGTAATTCAGACGCTCGTCACCCGGCAGAATTTTCACCGCGCCACGGCCGTCGATCATCATTTGCTTGCCACCCGGTGCCAGCAACGCCAGGCCAGGGCGCAGGATGTCGCCATCCTCGGCTTCCTTGACGCGGATGCGGCAGAGCTTGTCCAGGCGTTCGGCGAAGGCTTTGGTGAACGCCGCCGGCATGTGCTGGATCAACACGAGCGGCGCCGGGAAGTTGGCCGGCAACTGGGTCAGGACCCGTTGCAGCGCAACCGGACCGCCGGTGGACGTGCCGATGGCAACCAGTTTGTAGGCTTTGCGTTTCGGTGCGGGCGACGAGGGGGCAGACGGAGCTGTGGTGTGTGTGCGGGCCGGTATCGGTGCCGGCGCTGGGCGCGACGGTACGCTGCTGCCGTAACTGCTGACGCTTGCTGGCACAGGCGCTGGCGTCGGGACTGGCACGGCGACAGGGGTCGGTGCGCTGTAGGTATTGGCGCGACGGTTACTGCGCGAAATGCTGAGAATCTTCTCGCACAGCAGTTGCTTGACCTTCTCCGGGTTACGGGAAATGTCTTCGAAATTCTTCGGCAGGAAATCGACGGCGCCGGCGTCCAGCGCATCGAGGGTGACCCGGGCGCCTTCGTGGGTCAGCGACGAGAACATCAACACGGGCGTCGGGCAGCGCTGCATGATGTGTCGAACAGCCGTGATGCCATCCATCATGGGCATCTCGTAGTCCATGGTGATCACGTCTGGCTTGAGGGCCAGGGCCTGATCGATCGCCTCTTTTCCGTTGGTCGCCGTACCGACGACCTGGATATTCGAATCCGCTGAAAGAATTTCCGAGACGCGGCGGCGGAAAAACCCCGAATCGTCCACCACCAGGACTTTGACTGCCATAAACACTCCATTAGACGGAGCGAGGCTCAGTCGCCCCGCTCCACCAGAATCAAATACGCCGCGTGGCGTAACGCTTGAGCATGCTCGGTACATCGAGAATCAGCGCAATACGGCCGTCACCGGTGATGGTGGCGCCCGACATGCCCGGGGTTCCCTGGAGCATTTTGCCCAATGGCTTGATGACCACTTCTTCCTGGCCCACCAACTGATCGACAACAAAGCCGATCCGCTGCGTGCCCACCGAAAGGATCACCACATGGCCTTCGCGCTGCTCTTCGTGAGCGGCGGAGCTGACCAGCCAGCGCTTGAGGTAAAACAGTGGCAGCGCCTTGTCGCGCACGATGACCACTTCCTGGCCGTCCACCACGTTGGTGGTCGACAGGTCGAGGTGGAAGATCTCGTTGACGTTCACCAGCGGGAACGCAAACGCCTGGTTGCCGAGCATGACCATCAGCGTCGGCATGATCGCCAGGGTCAACGGAACCTTGATGACGATCTTCGAGCCTTGGCCCTTGGTCGAATAGATGTTGATCGAACCGTTGAGCTGGGAAATTTTGGTTTTCACCACGTCCATGCCCACGCCACGACCCGACACGTCGGAGATCTCGGTTTTGGTCGAGAACCCTGGCGCGAAAATCAGGTTGTAGCACTCGGTGTCGCTCAAGCGATCCGCTGCGTCCTTGTCCATCACACCGCGTTTTACCGCGATGGAACGCAGGACGTTCGGGTCCATGCCTTTACCATCATCGGAAATCGACAGCAGGATGTGGTCGCCCTCCTGTTCCGCCGCAAGGATCACCCTGCCACCACGGGACTTACCCGACGCTTCGCGTTCTTCCGGCGACTCGATGCCGTGGTCGACCGCGTTGCGCACCAAGTGGACCAGCGGGTCGGCCAGAGCCTCGACGAGGTTCTTGTCGAGGTCGGTTTCTTCGCCGACCAGTTCCAGGTTGATTTCTTTCTTGAGCTGGCGAGCCAGGTCTCGAACCAGACGCGGGAAGCGCCCGAACACCTTCTTGATCGGTTGCATCCGGGTCTTCATGACCGCGGTTTGCAGGTCAGCCGTCACCACGTCAAGGTTCGATACAGCCTTGGACATGGCCTCATCAGCACTGTTGGCACCCAAGCGAACCAGGCGGTTACGCACCAGTACCAATTCACCCACCATGTTCATGATTTCGTCGAGGCGCGCGGTATCGACTCGCACCGTGGTCTCGGCTTCGCTGGCCGGTTTTTCCGATGGCGGCGCGGCGGGAGTACGGGCCGGGGCTGATGCAGCGGCGGCGACCGGTTTCGGCGTTTCGGCTTTCGGCTCAGGCGCCTTGGCAACCGGTGCCGGTGCGACAGCCTTGACGACTGGCGCTGCAACGGAAGAACCGGCAGAACCTGTGCCAACTTCGCTGAACTTGCCTTTGCCGTGTAATTCGTCGAGCAGCGCTTCGAACTCGTGATCGGAGATCAGATCGCCGCCCGCCGCGGCTGCGGTTGGCGCAGCCGGCACCGAAACCGTAGCAATGGCCGACTCCAGCGCATCCACCGCAAAGTTGCCTTTGCCGTGCAGCTGGTCGAGCAGTGCTTCAAATTCGTCGTCGGTAATGTCGCAGCTGTCGCCTGCTGCTTTCGGGGCTGCAGGTGCGGCTGGCGTAGCGACCACGGCATCGACAGCGAACTGGCCTTTACCGTGCAGCTGATCGAGCAACGACTCGAACTCGGCATCGGTGATTTCGTCGCTGGCAGCGGCATCGTTGACCGGCGTTGGTGCAGCAACCGGAGCTTCGGCCTCAGCCTTGACGGCGTTGAGCGAGTCCAGCAGTTGTTCGAATTCGTTATCGGTGATGTCGTCCGACTCACTTTCAGCAGCAGGTGCTTGCGCCACTTCAGCAACCGATGCTTGTTCATCAGCTGTTTGCGGCTCGGCCAGACGGGCCAGAGCCGCCAGCAATTCAGGTGTCGCAGCCGTGACCGGGCTACGCTCGCGGACTTCGCCGAACATGCTGTTCACCGCGTCCAGCGCTTCAAGGACCACGTCCATCAGTTCCGAATCAACGCGACGCTCACCCTTGCGCAGGATGTCGAATACGTTCTCGGCGATGTGGCAGCACTCCACCAGCTCGTTGAGCTGGAGGAAGCCGGCGCCCCCTTTTACAGTGTGAAAACCGCGAAAAATTGCATTGAGCAAGTCCGCATCATCCGGTCGGCTTTCCAGCTCGACCAGCTGTTCGGACAGTTGCTCTAGAATCTCGCCGGCCTCAACCAGGAAATCCTGAAGGATCTCTTCATCGGCGCCGAAGCTCATTAAGGGGGGTGCTCCTAAAGGTCTAAAAACCTGAAAACCTAAAATCCAAGACTGGATAGCAAATCGTCCACATCGTCCTGACCGGACACAACGTCTACTCTTTTATCGGCATGAATCTGCGGACCTTCACCCTGAGAGAGATGTTTTTGCGGATCTTTTTCAGCCAGCATCGATTCACGGTCATGTTCGATACCCGCAAAGCGGTCTACCTGGCTGGCCATGAGTACGAGCTTGAGCAGGTTGCTTTCAACTTCGGTGACCAATTGGGTCACGCGCTTGATGACCTGACCGGTGAGGTCCTGGTAATCCTGAGCCAGCAGGATGTCGTTGAGGTTGCTCGACACCCTGCGGTTGTCTTCGGTGCTGCGTGCCAGGAAACCGTCGATACGGCGGGCCAGTTCGCGGAACTCTTCAGCGCCGACTTCGCGGCGCATGAACCGTCCCCAATCCGTGCTCAACGCCTGGGCTTCGTCAGCCAGGCTATTGACCAGCGGCGTGGCGTTTTCCACCAGATCCATGGTGCGGTTGGCCGCGGCCTCGGTCAGCTTGACCACATATCCCAGACGCTCGGTGGCATCGGTGATCTGCGACACTTCCTCGGCTTGCGGCATGTTCGGGTCAATCTGGAAATTGACGATCGCGCTGTGCAGCTCGCGAGTGAGCTTGCCCACTTCCTGGTACAGGCCGCGGTCACGGGTCTGATTGAGCTCATGGATCAATTGCACAGCGTCGCCGAACCTGCCTTTTTCAAGACTCTCGACCAGTTCGACTGCATGTTTTTTCAGGGTCGTTTCGAAATCGCCCTGTGAAGATTCTTTATGCTCCATAGCTCCCCCGTGGCGCAGTGGATCAACCGATGCGTTCGAAAATCTTCTCGATTTTGTCTTTCAACGCCTGGGCCGTGAAGGGTTTGACCACATAGCCGTTTACACCGGCCTGGGCCGCTTCGATGATCTGCTCGCGCTTGGCTTCAGCAGTCACCATCAGCACCGGCAGGTGCTTGAGCTTTTCATCGGCGCGCACGTGGCGCAGCAAGTCGATACCGGTCATGCCAGGCATGTTCCAGTCGGTCACCAGAAAGTCGATGCTTCCGCTATTGAGAACCGGAATGGCAGTGGTGCCATCGTCGGCCTCGACCGTGTTGGTGAACCCAAGGTCACGCAACAGGTTTTTTATGATCCGCCGCATCGTTGAGAAGTCATCAACGATGAGGATTTTCATGTTCTTGTCCAATTCGACCTCCAAGCAGTCTTAAACGCGCCCAGCACCTGGACGCGCCATTTCAATCAATCCGGCAATGCATTCGATGACTGTCTGGAGCACAACAGATCGCGACCGGTGCCGTTGAAAACCGCACCAGCCTCGTTCGCAGTGTCCCCACACTGCCTTCAGCGCGCTCGCCACTCCCCCAAACGCCCCCGCAAACGGGCCGCGCACTGGCTGTGTAACTGGCTGACCCGCGATTCGCTGACCCCCAGGACCTCACCGATTTCCTTGAGATTCAACTCTTCGTCGTAGTACAGCGCCAACACCAGTCGCTCACGCTCCGGCAAATTGGCAATCGCGTCCGCCAGCGCAGCCTGAAAACGTTCATCTTCCAGATCGCGTGACGGCTCGAGATGAGCACTCGCGCCATCCTCGTGCAGCCCTTCGTGTTCGCCGTCCTGCAACAGATCGTCGAAACTGAATAAGCGGCTGCCCAGGGTGTCGTTCAAAATCCCGTAATAATCGTCGAGACTCAATTGGAGTTCGGCCGCAACCTCGTGATCTTTAGCGTCACGGCCGGTTTTAGCTTCAATAGAGCGAATTGCGTCACTGACCATGCGGGTATTTCGGTGGACCGAACGCGGTGCCCAGTCCCCCTTGCGCACTTCATCGAGCATGGCGCCGCGGATTCGTATGCCCGCGTACGTCTCGAAACTCGCGCCTTTGCTGGCGTCGTATTTGGTCGACACTTCAAGCAGGCCGATCATCCCGGCCTGGATCAGGTCTTCAACCTGGACACTGGCTGGCAGACGGGCCAGCAAGTGGTAAGCAATGCGTTTAACCAGTGGCGCGTAACGCTCGATCAGCTCGTACTGCGCGTCACGTGCCGACATCTTGTAGAGGTTGTAGCCACTGGCTGTCATAGGACGGGTCCCGCGGTCTGCTGCACGAGCCGCTCGACAAAGAATTCCAGGTGCCCACGCGGGTTGGCAGGCAATGGCCAGGTATCGACTTTTTGCGCGATGGCCTTGAACGCCAGGGCGCACTTGGAACGCGGGAAGGCTTCATAAACGGCGCGCTGCTTCTGGACGGCCTTGCGCACGCTTTCGTCGTAAGGCACCGCGCCGACGTACTGCAGGGCGACGTCGAGGAAGCGATCAGTGACCTTGGTCAACTTGGCGAACAGGTTGCGACCTTCTTGCGGGCTCTGGGCCATGTTGGCCAGGACGCGGAAGCGGTTCATGCCGTAATCGCGGTTAAGCAGTTTGATCAGGGCGTAGGCGTCGGTAATCGAAGTCGGTTCGTCGCAGACCACCAGCAAGACTTCTTGCGCTGCACGAACGAAACTGACTACCGAGTCACCTATACCCGCGGCGGTGTCGATCACCAGGACGTCGAGGTTGTCGCCGATGTCGCTGAAGGCCTGGATCAGGCCGGCGTGTTGAGCCGGACTCAGGTGAACCATGCTCTGTGTGCCGGAGGCCGCCGGAACGATTCGAATACCGCCTGGGCCCTGCAACAGAACGTCGCGCAGCTCACAGCGGCCTTCAATCACGTCAGCCAGGGTCCTTTTGGGTGTCAGTCCCAGCAGGACGTCGACATTCGCCAGGCCCAGGTCAGCGTCCAACAACATGACGCGACGGCCGAGTTCGGCCAGGGCCAGTGACAAATTCACTGACACGTTAGTCTTGCCGACGCCACCTTTGCCGCCGGTCACCGCGATCACCTGTACGGGATGCATGCTGCCCATGTTATTTCTTTACCTTGTCTTGCATAGACGGAGGCCACATTACTGGCTGCGCGTTCGCTAAAGGAACAATGCATGGCAGGCCATCGATGTAGGTACAAAAACTGTTCATTACTACCTTAGCCGACCTGCTTGGTCGGGCTGTGGTAAATGTCAGCGAACATATCAGCCATGGCTTCTTCGCTGGGTTCTTCCTGCATTTGCACACTGACGGCGCGGCTGACCAACTGATGACGACGCGGCAGATGCAAATCATCCGGAATCCGCGGGCCATCGGTCAGATAGGCCACCGGTAACTCATGACTGATCGCCAGGCTTAACACCTCGCCCAGACTTGCCGTCTCATCCAGTTTAGTCAGGATGCAGCCAGCGAGCCCGCAACGCTTGTAACTATGATAAGCGGCCGTTAGAACCTGTTTCTGGCTGGTGGTTGCCAGCACCAGATAATTTTTTGATTTGATGCCACGTCCGGCCAGGCTTTCGAGTTGCATGCGCAGTGCCGGATCGCTGGCCTGAAGACCCGCAGTATCAATCAGCACCACGCGTTTACGCAGCAGTGGTTCCATTGCCTGAACCAGGGACTGCCCCGGATCGACGTGGGTCACCGACACATTGAGAATCCGCCCGAGCGTCTTGAGCTGCTCCTGGGCGCCAATGCGAAAGCTGTCCATGCTCACCAGCGCGATATTCTGCGCGCCGTACTTGAGCACGTAGCGGGCGGCGAGCTTGGCCAGGGTGGTGGTCTTGCCCATGCCGGCAGGACCGACCATGGCAATCACGCCGCCCTCTTCCAGTGGTTCGATTTCCGGTGTGGCGATCATCCGCGCCAAGTATGCCAGCAACATGCGCCAAGCCTGACGAGGCTCATCAATGTCGGGAATCATAGCCAACAAATCGCGGGACAACGGGCCGGACAGGCCGATGCGTTGCAGGCGACGCCAAAGGTTGGCCTGAGCCGGACGGCTGCCTTGCAGCTGATTCCAGGCCAGCGAGCCGAGTTGTACTTCCATCAGTTCGCGCAGGCTATTGAGCTCGAAACGCATCGAGTCGAACGCACGTGGGTCAACGCCACCGGCGGCAGGTGCCGGGGCGGGTTGCGCGTGACGCGGTTCGGCGTAGGTCGGTTCGATCAGCGGCTCGGCTGCAGTGAGTGGCAGGCCGGCGAACAACTGGCGATTGGTGGTCTTGTCACCGTCGGTCTCGCCATCGCCACGCAGACTCAATTCGGCCTGGGCAGTGACGATCCGCGACTGGGTCTTGCGCAGCTCATCCTCGAGTTCCATGTTCGGAACACGCGGGGCCAGCGCCGACAATTTGTAATCCAGGGCAGCCGTCAGCTCGACACCACCGGCGATCCGGCGATTGCCGATAATGGCGGCATCAGCGCCCAGCTCATCACGAACCAGTTTCATGGCCTGACGCATATCGGCGGCGAAAAAACGCTTAACTTGCATAAACCACTACCTCAGCCGTTGGGCCCTACTGTCGCAACGATGGTCACTTGCTTGTTGTCAGGGATTTCCTGATAAGCCAACACATGCAAACCCGGGACTGCCAGTCGGCCAAATCGCGACAACATTGCGCGAACCGGACCGGCCACCAGCAGAATCACCGGTTGACCTTGCATTTCCTGACGCTGCGCTGCATCGATCAACGAGCGCTGCAGCTTCTCTGCCATGCTTGGCTCTAGCAGAACACCCTCTTCCGAGCCTTGTCCTGCCTTCTGAAGACTATTGAGCAATATCTGTTCCAACCTTGGCTCCAGCGTGATCACTGGTAGCTCAGAGTCAGTGCCTACAATGCTTTGGACGATTGCGCGGGATACGCCGACGCGCACCGCAGCCACCAACGCGGCAGTATCTTGACTCTTGGCAGCATTGTTGGCGATCGCCTCGGCGATGCTGCGAATGTCTCGCACGGGCACCTGCTCGGCCAGCAGCGCTTGCAACACCTTGAGCAACTGCGACAGCGAAACCACGCCCGGCACCAACTCCTCAGCCAATTTAGGCGAGCTTTTGGCCAGCAATTGCATGAGTTGCTGGACTTCTTCGTGACCAATCAGTTCGCTGGAGTGCTTGTACAGAATCTGGTTCAGGTGGGTTGCCACGACCGTACTGGCATCGACCACGGTATAACCAAGGGATTGCGCCTGCGCGCGCTGGCTGATTTCGATCCAGACCGCCTCTAACCCGAAAGCCGGATCTTTGGCGGTTATGCCATTAAGCGTGCCGTAGACCTGCCCCGGGTTGATCGCCAGTTCGCGATCAGGGTAAATCTCCGCCTCAGCCAGAATCACCCCCATCAGGGTCAAGCGATAGGCACTCGGCGCCAGGTCGAGGTTGTCACGTATATGCACAGTCGGCATCAAGAAGCCCAGGTCCTGGGACAGTTTCTTGCGCACGCCCTTGATCCGCGCCAGCAGCTGACCTCCCTGATTGCGGTCCACCAGTGGAATCAGGCGATAGCCGACTTCCAGACCAATCATGTCGATCGGCGTGACGTCGTCCCAGCCAAGCTCTTTGGTTTCCATGGCGCGGGCTGGCGAAGGCAGCAGTTCCTGCTGACGCTTGACCTCTTGCTGGGCCTGGACCTTGACCACGTTCTGCTTCTTCCAGAACAGGTACGCACCACCGGCAGCGACAGCCGCCATGCTCAAGAAGGAGAAGTGCGGCATGCCTGGCACAAGCCCCATCACCGCCATCAAACCCGCTGCGACGGCCAGCGCTTTGGGCGAAGCGAACATCTGGCGGTTGATTTGCTTGCCCATGTCTTCCGAACCGGAAGCACGGGTCACCATGATCGCCGCCGCAGTGGACAACAGCAGTGATGGCAATTGCGCCACCAAACCGTCACCAATAGTCAGCAGCGCGTAAACCTTGCCGGCGTCGACGAAGCTCATGTTGTGCTGGAAGATACCGACGGCGATGCCGCCAATCAGGTTGATGAACAGAATCAGTAGGCCGGCGATGGCGTCGCCGCGCACAAATTTGCTGGCACCGTCCATGGAACCGTAGAACTCGGCTTCCTGGGCCACTTCCATCCGGCGCAGTTTGGCCTGGTTCTGATCGATCAGGCCGGCGTTCAAATCGGCGTCGATTGCCATTTGCTTGCCGGGCATCGCATCGAGGGTGAAACGCGCGCTCACCTCGGAAATCCGCCCGGCACCCTTGGTCACCACGACGAAGTTGATGATCATCAAAATCGCGAAGACCACGATACCGACCACGTAGTTACCGCCAATCACCACCTCACCGAAGGCCTGAATCACCTTACCGGCGGCGGCATGACCGTCCTGACCGTGGAGCATCACCACCCGTGTGGAAGCCACGTTCAGCGCCAATCGTAACAGCGTCGCCACCAGCAGAATGGTCGGAAATACCGCAAAATCCAGTGGCCGCAAGGCGTAGACGCAGACCAGCAGCACGACGATGGACAGCGCAATGTTGAACGTGAAGAACACGTCGAGCAGGAACGGCGGTATCGGCAGCATCATCATGGCCAGCATGACCAGCAGCAACAACGGCACACCCAGATTGCCCCGACTCAAGTCGGCAACGTTTGTGCGGGCATTGTTGAATAACTGAGAGCGATCCACCGGTTTTCCCCGTTCCTTTAAAGCAAACTTTTGACGCCTTAAGCAGGCGCAAAGCGGCTACTGCAAGAAGCCTTCCAACTTTTGCAGGAATGGGGATTGAGATTTTTTTGCGGGAATATGGTGCCTGATGGACTGACCGATTCTCAGCCAACGACTACAACAGGCACCCAGTCCAGATCAGTTGAAGCAATCAACCCGCTGTCATAATGCGCTTTTCAGAAATGCTGCCGAATTCAAGTGCCTTACCGATCATGTAACGCGTTCCTCGCAACATCCGAAGACCTTCCACTTCCACATAGTCCTCATGTGCATACCCGAGAGATGCCACTGTGCCGGGTGCTTTTTCACGGGAAGCCGAATGCCCCAGAAGAAGATCGAGCGCCCACTGAAAGCGGATGATTGGCAGATCACCGATAACGATCTGGCGTGTGTTGTCACCCCAACGAAAGTCCACCCGCGCGGTAATCTGCAGATGCCCGTCCACAATGGTCAATACTGGCTTGCCGAAGCGCCGCTCCAACCCGCCTCCCGACCACAGATCCATGTAATTATCAGGAGAACTAAAGACCTTGACCAAGGCAGCACTATTGTCAATCTTGCCAGCAGCATCGGAAAAATAGTTGTAGCCATCATGGTAGGCAAAACCATCCAGAACAGGCCGAATCGCGTTGATCGGGCTATCAAGATAATTCTCGATGTATTTATTCGCCGTTTGCTTGAAGTTTAGAAAATCCAGCGATGCCTTAAACGCTACCGAGTAACCGATCGCACGCTCACGTGGATTTTCCTGAAGAATGCCCGAGACGAACTCCAACTCCATGCCCTGGAGCTTTCTATATTCGACCTCTTCCATAACGATTCCCTCTCTGCCTTGCATGATGGCCAGTGCGACATGCCTCTATCCTGAGAGCGGCCATGACACGGGCATTGAACGGGAGGACCCCGAACGCATGACATCGCTTGAGAGGGAGACTGTCTACTGTCAGAACTAACAGGTAGGCAGAGTTTTCCGACGAGAGGGGTTCGAGCATCGAACAACCGGGAACCGCGAAATCGGCATGCAACAGTGCAGGGGTCAGGAATCGCGGCGCAGATCCGGCGGGATCGGCAGGTCATCCTTGAGCGGCTCCGGCGGCTTGCCTTTGCCCGCGCGGTGCTGGCGGATCTGGTAGACGTAGGCCAGCACCTGAGCGACTGCCAGATACAGCCCACCCGGAATCTCCCGCTCAAGCTCCGTGGAGTAATAGATCGAACGCGCCAGCGCTGGCGATTCGAGCAGCAGCACGTCGTTGGCCACGGCTATTTCACGGATCTTCAAGGCCAGGAAGTCGCTACCCTTGGCCAGCAGCACCGGCGCACTGCCTTTATCCGGATCGTATTTGAGGGCGACGGCATAGTGCGTCGGGTTGGTGATGACCACGTCAGCCTCGGGAATCGCCGCCATCATCCGGCGCTGAGACATCTCGCGCTGCAGCTGGCGAATGCGCTGTTTGACCTCGGGCCGCCCTTCCTGATCCTTGTGCTCGTCGCGCACTTCCTGCTTGGTCATCAGCAGTTTCTTGTGGCTCTCCCACAGCTGCACCGGCACGTCGACGGCGGCGATGATGATCAGCCCGCAGGCCATCCACAAGGTGCTCCAGCCGACCACTTGCAGGCTGTGAACGACCGCCATCTCCAATGGCTCGTGCGCGATGCGCATCAAGTCGTCGATGTCGGAAGAAAGCACGGCGAGCGCCACGAACAGCACGATAAGAAACTTCGCCAGCGCCTTGAGTAGCTCGACGATGGCCTTGGCCGAGAACATTCGCTTGAGCCCCGCGCCAGGGTTCATTCGACTGAATTTGGGCGCCATCGAGCCCGCCGCGAACAACCAGCCACCGAGGGAAATCGGACCGATCAACGAGGCCAGCAGCAAGGTGATCATCACCGGCTGAATCGCCACCAGCGCAATCTGCCCCGAATGCAGCAGGAAAGTGCCCATGTTGCGCTGATCCAGTATCACTTCCCGCGACAGGGTGAAGTTCATCCGCATCAGCTCCATCATCTCCTGTGCCAGTGCACCGCCGAAAATCAGCAGTGCGCCGGCACCGGCGAGCATGATCGCCAAGGTGTTGAGCTCCTTGGAGCGCGCTATCTCACCCTTGTCCCGGGAGTCCTTTTTGCGTTTCTCCGTGGGGTCTTCTGTTTTGTCCTGACCGCTTTCGCTCTCAGCCATGACTCAGCGCGCCCGTGCCAGTTCGCGTAAAAACTGCAGGGCCTCGCTGGCCAGCGGTTGATACTGATTGATGATGTCCGCCAGCCCGACCCAGACGATGAACAGCCCGAGCACCAGGGTCAGCGGGAAACCGATAGAGAAAATGTTCAGCTGCGGCGCGGCCCTGGTCATCACGCCAAACGCAATGTTGACCACCAATAGCGCCGTAATTGCAGGCAGCACCAGCAACAAAGCGGCACCCAGGACCCAGCCGAGTTTGCCGGCCAGCTCCCAGAAATGATTGACCATCAACCCGCTACCGACCGGCATGGTGGTGAAGCTTTCAGTGAGGACTTCGAAGACCACCAGATGCCCGTTCATGGACAGGAATAACAACGTCACCAGCATGGTGAAGAACTGCCCGATCACCGCCACGGAAACGCCGTTGGTGGGGTCGACCATCGAAGCGAAGCCCATACCCATCTGAATGGAGACGATCTGCCCGGCGACCACGAAGGCCTGAAAGAACAGCTGCAAGGAAAAGCCCAGCACCGCGCCAATCAGGATCTGTTCGGCAATCAGCAGCAGCCCGCTCAAGTCCAGCGCATTGACCGGCGGCATCGGCGGCAGGCCCGGCGCAATCACCACGGTGATCGCCAGCGCGAAGTACAAACGCACACGCTTGGGCACCAGGGTCGTGCCGAACACAGGCATGACCATCAGCAGCGCGCCGATGCGAAACAGCGGCAACATGAACGTCGCCACCCAGGTACTGATCTGTGTGTCGGTCAGCTGCAACAGCGACGGCATGATTTAGCCGATGACCTGAGGAATACTGCCGTACAGCTGCAGGATGTATTCCATGAACGTCTGCACCAGCCACGGGCCAGCAACGATCAGCGTCACCAGCATGACCAGCAAGCGCGGCAAGAAGCTCAGGGTCTGTTCGTTGATCTGTGTAGCGGCCTGAAACATCGCCACCAACAGGCCGACCAGCAGGCTGGGAATCACCAGCACGGCGACCATCATGGTGGTCAGCCACAGCGCTTCGCGAAAGATGTCTACCGCCACTTCCGGCGTCATGGCGACACACCGCCGAAGCTGCTCGCCAAAGTGCCGATGATCAATGCCCAGCCATCCACCAGCACGAACAGCATGATCTTGAATGGCAGGGAAATGATCAGTGGCGAGAGCATCATCATCCCCATCGCCATCAGCACACTGGCCACGACCAGGTCGATGATCAGGAACGGAATGAAGATCATGAAGCCGATCTGGAACGCGGTTTTCAGCTCGGAGGTGACAAACGCCGGCACCAGAATGGTCAGCGGCGCCTGATCCGGCGAGGCGATATCGGTACGCTTGGACAAGCGCATGAACAGCTCAAGATCACTGCTGCGCGTCTGCGCCAGCATGAAATCCTTGATCGGCACCTGAGCCTTGGCGACGGCGTCCTGAGCGGTGAGTTTTTCCGCCAGGTACGGTTGCAAGGCGTCCTGATTCACCCGGTCAAACACCGGCGCCATGATGAACAGCGTCAGAAACAGCGCCATACCCGTGAGGATCTGGTTCGACGGCGTCTGCTGCAGACCCAGGGCCTGGCGCAGGATCGAGAAGACGATGATGATCCGGGTGAAGCTGGTCATCAGCATGACGAACGCCGGAATGAAACTCAGCGCGGTCATGATCAGCAGGATTTGCAGGCTGACCGAATATTCCTGAGCGCCATTGGCATTGGTGCCCAAGGTGATCGCCGGGATCGACAACGGATCGGCGGCGAACGCCAGCGGTGCGGCCAGCATCAGGGCCAGCGTCAAGACGATGCGTAACGCACCCATTACTTCTTATCCTTCTGATCCTTGCCGAGCATCTCCAATAGACGCTGGGCAAACTCCGGAGTCGCTTTTTCAGTTCCGCCCGGCACTTGCACCGGCTCCTTGAGCACGTGCAGTGCGGTGATGGTGCCAGGGCTGAGGCCGAGCAGGATCTGCTCGTTGCCGACTTGCACCAGCATCAAACGGTCGCGAGGACCCAGCGCGCGGGAACCGATCAGTTCGATCACCTGCCCTTTGCCGGCCGGTCCGGCCTGCTGGACTCGACGCAACAGCCAGGCGAGGAAAAAGATCAACCCCAGCACCAGCAGCAAGCCGAATACCAATTGCGTCAATTGCCCGGCCACACCACTGCTGACCGCTGGCGCGGCCGCCGCAGTAGCGCTCACTACCGGCTCGGCAGCCAGCACACTGAACGGCATCGACAGCACAACCCCCAGAACCTTTTTCACTTAGCGCAGCTTCTTGATGCGTTCGCTTGGGCTGATCACGTCGGTCAGGCGGATGCCGAACTTCTCGTTGACCACAACCACTTCGCCGTGAGCGATCAGCGTGCCGTTGACCAGTACGTCCAGCGGCTCGCCGGCCAGGCGATCCAGCTCGATCACCGACCCCTGGTTGAGTTGCAGCAGGTTACGGATGTTGATATCGGTGCTGCCCACTTCCATGGAAATCGAAACCGGGATATCGAGGATCACGTCCAGGTTCGGACCTTCCAGGCTGACCGGATCTTTGCTTTTCGCCACACTGCCGAACTCTTCCATCGGCAGACGGTTGGACGACGAGCCAGCGCGATCGGCAGCCAGCAAGGCGTCGATATCGGCCTGACCGGCGTCACCGGTTTCTTCCAGGGCCGCAGCCCACTCATCAGCCAGTGCCTGGTCGTCCATGGCGTTCATATCGTCGTTCATCATTTGTCCTCGGCGGGCAAAAATTCAGTGAGTAGCAGTCTGTTGAAACAAAGGGGGTTGAGCGCCGGTCAGTGGCGCTCGATCGGCTCGATCACTTGCAACGCGAGGTTGCCTTTGTGGGAGCCCATCTTGACCTTGAAGGCAGGCACGCCGTTGGCGCGCATGATCATTTCTTCCGGCATCTCGACCGGGATAATGTCCCCCGGCTGCATGTGCAGGATGTCGCGCAAGCGCAACTGGCGACGGGCAACCGTGGCACCGATCGGCACGTCGACATCCAGCACGTCCTGACGCAGGGCATTGACCCAGCGCTCGTCCTGATCGTCGAGGTCCGACTGGAAACCGGCGTCGAGCATTTCGCGCACCGGCTCAATCATCGAGTACGGCATGGTCACGTGCAGGTCGCCGCCACCGCCATCGAGCTCGATGTGGAACGTGGACACCACCACCGCTTCGCTCGGGCCGACGATGTTGGCCATGGCCGGGTTGACTTCCGAATTGATGTACTCGAAGTTCACTTCCATGATTGCCTGCCAGGCTTCCTTCAAATCGACGAAGGCCTGCTCCAGCACCATGCGCACCACGCGCAGTTCGGTCGGGGTGAATTCACGCCCCTCGATCTTGGCGTGACGGCCATCGCCGCCGAAGAAGTTGTCCACCAGCTTGAACACCAGTTTGGCGTCGAGGATGAACAGTGCGGTACCGCGCAACGGCTTGATCTTGACCAGGTTGAGGCTGGTCGGTACGTACAGCGAGTGCACATATTCGCCAAACTTCATCACCTGCACACCACCGACGGCAACGTCCGCCGAGCGGCGCAGCATGTTGAACATGCTGATGCGGGTGTAACGGGCGAAGCGCTCGTTGATCATCTCCAGGGTCGGCATGCGTCCGCGAACGATGCGATCCTGGCTGGTCAGGTCGTAGCTTTTGACGCTGCCGGGTTCAGCAACGTCATCGGTCTGTACCAGACCATCGTCGACGCCATGCAACAGTGCATCGATCTCATCTTGGGACAGCAGGTCCTGCACGGCCATGTCGTGTTCCTACTGCAGTACGAAATTAGTGAAAAGCAACTGTTCGATCACCACTTTGCCGAGCTCTTTCTGCGCCACTTCCTGCACGCTGGCCGTGGCCTTCTGACGCAACATTTCCTGGCCAATCGGCGTGGCCAGTGTGGTGAAATCCTGACCGGAGAACAGCATGACCAGGTTGTTGCGGATCACCGGCATGTGCACTTTGAGCGCTTCCAGATCGGCCTGATTGCGACCCTGCATGGTGATGCTCACCTGCATGTAGCGCTGACGGCCATTCTGGTTGAAGTTGGCCACGAAGGCCGGCGCCAAGGGCTCAAAAATTGCTGGCTGCTTGCCGACCACTGCGGTTTCCACCGCGGCAGGCTTGCTCTGGGCGCTGTGCATGAAGAACCAGGTCGCCCCCACGGACAAGCCGATCGCCAGCAGCAAGGCCACCACGATCAAAATGATCAGCTTGATCTTGCCTTTGGTTGCGGGGTCTTTTACTGCTGCGTCGCTCTTCGCCATGCCAATAATCCGTCACTATTCGGGTTTTCACAGTCGCACGGCAAGGCAAGAGCAAGTGTTATGCCAGAAGTGTCGGGGGGGGGGGCCGGCGGTTAGTCGGACACCACAAAACAAATGTGGGAGCGAGCCTTTGTGGTGAGGGGGCTTGTCGGAACGCCGCATCGCCCCGTTCGGCTGCGCAGCAGTCGTAGAATTTGAGCATGCGATAAATCTGCCCCAGAAGAAGGGACCGCTTCGCGCTCCAACGGGGCGATGCGGCGTTCCGACAAGCCCCCTCACCACAAATGCTCGCTCCCACAAGGGTTGTTTAGTTCTATCAGGCGTAGTAGTCGACCGCGCTGGAACCGATCACTCGGGTGGTGTCGACGTCTGTTTCAGTAACAGAGATCGCGAGGTCTTCATCCATCGAGTCGACGCGACCACCGCTGGCGCTGGTGCGACCACCCGGCCCCTGTTGCGCCTGATCCTGCCCCTGCCCCTGGCCTTGCCAGCCACGCGACTGATCAGACACGTTGACGTCGACCTGCCCCATGCCCTGTTGCGTGAACATGTCACGCAGTCGATGCATTTGGCTGTCCAGCGCCTCGCGAACGCCCGGATGGGCGCTCATGAAGGTGACCTGGGTTTGCTGGTCCGGAACCATGTTCACCCGAATGTCGAGGCGACCCAGTTCGGCCGGTTGCAACTGAATATCGGCCGCCTTGAGGTTGGCGCTGGAGAGGTACATGACGCGGTTGACCACTTCTTCGGTCCAGCCACTCTGATGCATGGCGATTGGCTGATTCACCGGCAACGCATTGGCCGTTTTAGGTGTAGCCGCTTGAGTCAATGCCGCCAGACGGTTGGCGAAGTCATCGACACGGGTATCACTGCTGGCGGATTTCAGGTCTTTCAGGCCGTCATCGATGAGACCGCTGAACGCTTTCTCGCCGCCTTGACTGGTACTGTCCTTGTCGGTTTGCAGATCGACCATGTTCGCCATGCCGGCAGCAAAGCTCTGCACCGAGGTCGGTTCGCTGTCTGCCTGGGCCTGGGCCTGGGTCGCAGATGCTTTGGGCTGGGCCTGGCTGGAAGCGGAAACGTGACCACTTTGCTCCATGGCCAAACGCACTGCTGGCAGTGCATCGAGCGGGTCGGCTTCAGGATCGAAGTCGCTGTCGGTGGTTGCAGTGGCTGGCACCGAAACGGCAGCTACAGGCACCGCGACCTGCGGTTGCACTGCCGCCATCAAGGCCGGGGCAAGGGACGGATCCATTGGGGTGGTGTCGACCACCGGCGCCTCAATGGTATCCGGCGCGAGATCGCTGGCATCCTCGGCCGGTGCCGGTTTTTCGGCGGGCAAGGAGTTGCCGCTATCGGCAACCTCAGGTTCCGGGGCGGCAGCGTTGTCGCTGCTGACGTCGGATTTTGCGGTGTCTTGCGCAGCGGTGTCAGTTGCCGGCGTGGCGGATTTATTCGCGCCCGTAGCAGGCTTGTCCTGAGCCTGATTGGCATAAACCTTAGCGAAGCTGGAAGCCTTGTCCCCGGGCTCAGCAGCCGCCGCCGGGGTATTGGCGGAAACGGCGAGTGTCTTGGCCGCTGGGCTGGCCTGAAGAAGGGAATTTGGGGTAACGGGCATGAAACGGTCTCCGCTGCACTGGATCGTAGGTACAGTTGAGTGAGTTGACTGCAAGGGTCGGGCCAGCATGACCAAAGCGGCGTTAAAAGCATCGAATGGTCGGATTAACCGGACAGAGATCGCTGCCTTTCAGCCTCATAAAGCGGCCGGATGATGGCGAATTCGCCGTCGATGCTTTGAACCAGTTTTTCAATCTCCGCCAAATTTTTTTGCTTGGCATGCTGCTCCAGCTCATGGCACAACTCAGCGAGGTGAACGGCCCCCATATTGCTACTGCTGCCCTTGAAACTATGGGCAGCATTCATGAGCTGGGAGGCATCTTCGGCCACTCGCAAGACGCATAAACGCTCTTCGGAATCGCGAAGAAATGTATCCAGCAATTCTGGGTAATCATCCTCCATTACTTCCTGCAACGCGTTCAGCACGTCTTGGTCCAGATGTGTGTCAGTCACTTGCTCGCTCCCTGATCAAGAATGCGTGGATTATGCCAGAGCCTCCCAGAAAAACTCCACGCGTGCACTGCGCCCATTATCGTACCAGCTCGCATTTCGGCCTAACTGGCGGACAAGGCTGACGCCACGGCCCGAGAGACGGACACTATCAAGCGGCCGCTCCAGCACCCGCGCCACGTCAAAACCATTGCCACTGTCTTCAACCCGAACAGTCAGGCAACCGCCCTTGCCTTCTGGCGTGATCTGCAAATGCACTCGCACATAACCGTCCTGCAATGCCTCCAGCCGTTCGTTGCGCTGAAGATAATAGCGCGCAAAGCCCGATGCATCACGCTTGAGGCTTGAGTCCAGACCCAGCACGCCGTGTTCCAGCGCATTGGAATACAGCTCGGCGAGCACACTGTAGAGCGCACCGCTTTGAGCCCGCAATCCGTGGACCTCAAGCAGTAGCTGCAACAGGTAGGGCAACGGATTGAAACGCTTGAGGGTCGCGGCGCGGAACTCAAAACTTGCCGACCAGTCCAGCGGACAGGACTGGCCGCTGTCGGAGTACACCAGCGCAGGCGGGGTCAGTTGCGCCGCCTCCAGCAGACTGACCTCGACCATGCTCACGTCATCGCGGGCTTCGCCACCAAAATCCCGCAGGGCCTGTTCGATTTCCTCGAACAGCGTTTCAGGCTGACGATTGGCCGCAAACACCTGCCGCAACCGCTCCACGCCAAACAATTGTTCATCGCCATCACACGTGTCGATGACCCCGTCGGACAGCAGGAACACTCGATCCCCGACAGCCATCGGGAACACTTCGGTGCGGTCATCGAAGGTTTGCGGGCTCAGCACGCCCAGTGGCAGGTGACGCGCTGTCAGCGGCTTGCGCTCCCCCGTGGCGATAGTATGCAAATAGCCGTCCGGCATTCCGCCATTCCAGACCTCCACCGAGCGTCGTTGAAAGCTCAAACACAGCAAGGTGGCGCAGCAGAACATGTCCACCGGCAGGATGCGTTTGAGCTTGGCGTTCATCTCACGCAGGGTTTCAGGCAAGCCGTAGCCCTTGGCCGTCATGCCGTAGAAGACTTCGGCCAGTGGCATGGCGCCCACGGCCGCTGGTAAACCATGGCCGGTGAAGTCCCCCAACAGCACATACATATCACCGGCCGGGGTGAAGGCGGCCAACAGCAGATCACCGTTGAACAGCGCGTAAGGCGATTGCAGGTAGCGGATGTTCGGCGCACTCAGACAGCCGGAATGTGCGACCTTGTCGAATACCGCCTTGGCCACCCGCTGTTCATTGAGCAAATACTCGTGATGTTTGGCGATCAGGTCACGCTGCTGCAGCACGGTGGCCTGCAAGCGGCGCAAGCGATCCATCGCCTTGATCTTGGCCGCCAGAATGACCGGGTTGTACGGCTTTGCCAGAAAGTCATCGCCGCCAGCCTCCAGGCATCGGGCCAGGGCTTCGCTTTCGCTGAGCGAGGTCAGGAAGATGATCGGCACCAGGGTTTCCCCGGCCAACAGCTTGATCTGCCGCGCCGCCTCGAAACCGTCCATCACCGGCATCATCGCATCCATCAACACCAGGTGCGGTCGTTGCTGGTGAAACGTTTCGACCGCCTCGGCACCATCGGCGGCAGTCAGTACGTTATGGCCCTGGCGGCGGACGATGCGCGACAGCAGCATGCGATCGGCCGCGCTGTCTTCGGCGATGAGGATCGTCAGGGGTTCGAGTGACTGCATGGCAGTCAACTGATGTCGAACAGTTTGTCGAAATTGGAGATGGCGAGGATCTTCCTCACGTCCGAACTGCAGTTGACCACGCGAATATCGGAATCGTCGCCACCGGCGTGATCCCGCAGCAGGAGCAACATGCCCAGCGCCGAGCTATCGAGGTAGGTCGCTTCTTTCAAGTCGACGACGACCGCCGAGAGCGCCTTATCTTCGTAAGACTCACGAAACTCCCGATGCTTGGTGAAATCGAATCGTCCCTTGATCGAAATCGTCAGCTTTTTCCCATCCTGGGAGACTTCTTTATGGACTGTCATTTAACGGCTTCCGATTGTTCAATACGGATCATGCCTGGGCAAGCGCTGCGACAACTCATCCAGCAATTTCTGCTCGCGCTTGTCTTCCAACTGCTGCGCCTCATCTCTGTAACGCTGTACAAGTTTTCGCAAGCCTTCGACACGCGCGAATGCCTGCTGCCAGGTGTCGCGCGCCTTGCTCAGGTTGTTCTGGTGCCAGTTCAGGCTTTGGCGCTGCTGATCGATGGCGGTGCCCAGTTGTGCCAGAAAGCCTTGATACCCCAGCAACCACTGACCGGAAACGCCACTGCTGCCGCGCACGATCCATTGCTCCTGGTATTCGAGGCGGAAGGCTTCAAGGTCGGCGAGCTTGCTTTCTGCCACGCGCACCTGGCCCTGAAAATGCCCGAGGCGCAGGACGGCGGTTTTCTCGGCCTTTTCGGCCATGTCCACCACCGGCGCCAGGCGCGCGGCTCGACTCACGGCCATGGTCGGTTAGCCGCCCGCTGCCGGAGCGAAGATGGAAGCGAGATGGTTGACGCTGGCGCCCATACCGATGTTGTCGTTCAAACCCTGACGCAGGTAAGTGACCATGGCCGGCTGGAGCGAAATCGCCGTGTCGGTTTCACGATCACCGCCCGGCACATAAGCACCGACACTGATCAAATCACGACTCTGCTGATAGCGAGACCAGTACTGCTTGAACATCTGCGCGCGAGTCATGTGTTCCGGGCTGACCACCGACGGCATGACCCGGCTTATGGACGCTTCGATATCGATGGCCGGGTAATGACCCTCTTCAGCCAGTCGGCGCGACAACACGATGTGCCCGTCGAGCACGCCGCGAGCGGCATCGGCAATCGGGTCCTGCTGATCATCGCCTTCGGACAACACGGTATAGAACGCCGTGATCGAACCACCGCCCTTCTCGGCGTTACCGGCGCGCTCCACCAGTTTTGGCAACTTGGCGAATACCGACGGCGGATACCCCTTGGTGGCCGGCGGTTCGCCAATGGCCAGGGCAATTTCCCGCTGGGCCTGGGCGAAACGGGTCAGGGAATCCATGAGCAACAGGACGTTCTTGCCCTTGTCGCGGAAATACTCGGCGATGCGCGTGCAGTACATCGCCGCGCGCAGACGCATCAGCGGCGCATCGTCCGCCGGCGACGCCACGACCACGGAACGCTTGAGCCCTTCTTCACCGAGGCTGTGCTCGATGAATTCCTTGACTTCGCGACCCCGCTCACCGATCAGCCCGACCACGATAATGTCGGCCTCGGTGAAGCGAGTCATCATGCCCAACAGCACCGATTTACCGACACCGGTACCGGCGAACAGCCCGAGCCGCTGGCCGCGACCGACCGTCAACAAACCGTTGATGGTGCGAATGCCCACATCCAGCGGTTCGCTGATCGGTTCACGCTTGAGCGGGTTGATGGTCGGACCGTCCATCGACACCCAGTCTTCGGCTTTCATCCCGCCTTTGCCGTCCAGCGCACGACCGGCGCCATCGAGCACCCGACCCAGCATGCTCATGCCCATTGGCAAGCGGCCGGTATCGGCGAGTGGAACCACCCGGGCACCGGGGGCAATGCCGGCAACGCTGCCTACAGGCATCAGGAAGACTTTGCTGCCGGAGAAACCCATGACCTCGGCTTCGACCTGCACCGGGTGATAGCTGTCGTCGTTGATGACTATGCAGCGGCTACCCATGGCAGCGCGCAAGCCTTCAGCTTCGAGGGTCAGGCCGACCATGCGCAGCAAGCGGCCTTCCAGAACCGGCGCGCCGGCAAGCTCCGTGGCCTCGGCGTAACCGCCCAGGCGCTTGGCGAAGCTGGTGCGATCAAGGCGCATCGGGGTCGTCCAGTTGCGGCTCGACAGCAGGCGTTTCGTCGACCGGCAATTCCAGGCTCAAATCCGGCGCAGACGGGTGCAACGCCTGATCGTGCAACTGATCGAGCAGCTTGGCCATGACTTGGGCAACGCGGGTTTCGACGGTGGCGTCAATTCGGCTGTGTTCAGTCTCGACGCGGCAACCTCCAGGCAACAACGACTCGTCTTCGACGATGCGCCAGGTTTCTTCATGGCGTTCGCGCAACGCTTTGACTTGTACGAAGTCCTGCGGATTGATGTACAAGCGCACATTGCCCACGCCTAAAGGCAAGAGCTTGAGCGCTTCACGCATGACGTGTTCGATCTGCGTCGAATCGATGGCCAGTTCGCGCTGAATCACTTGTTTGGTGATGTGCTGCACGAGGTCGACCAGCGACTTTTCTATCTGGGTGTCCTGCTCGGCGATGGGCTCGAACAGGTTGACCATCAGTTGCTCCAGCCCCGCGATTTTCGGCGCCAGCGCCGTTTCGGCTTCCTGACGAACCTTGAGCGTGGTGCTGTGAAAACCTTCTTTCTCGCCCACGGCGAAGCCTTCGTTGTAGGCCTCCTGGCGAATCGCTTCGAGTTCTTCGAGGGTCAGTGGCTGGACTTCGTCCAGCGGCACTTCTTCCATCTCTGGTGGTTCTGGCTCAGGTTCAGGCTCGGGCTCTGGCACGAAAGGGTCGAAACTGGGCAGCGCCCAGACGTCGAAAGCGGCAACGTGCTTGCCACGAATCAGGTCGGTCTGGGACTCATCATGTTTAGACGACATAGTGACCTTAGATCATCTCTTCGCCGCCCTTCCCGCCGAGAACGATTTCTCCGGCTTCGGCCATACGGCGGGCAATGGTGAGGATTTCTTTCTGCGCGGTTTCCACATCGCTGACACGCACCGGGCCTTTGGCCTCGAGGTCGTCGCGCAACAGTTCGGCCGCCCGTTTGGACATGTTCTTGAAGATCTTTTCCTTGACGCCTTCGTCCGACCCCTTGAGGGCCAGCACCAACACGTCGGAGGACACTTCGCGCAGCAACGCCTGAATCCCGCGGTCGTCGACATCGGACAGGTTGTTGAACACGAACATGAGGTCTTCGATCTGACCGGACAGGTCTTCGTCGACTTCGCGGATCGAGTCCATCAACTGACCTTCGATCGAGCTGTCGAGGAAGTTCATGATGTCGGCCGCGCGCTTGATGCCACCCAGGTTGGTGCGCGACGCATTCGAGTTACCGGAGAACTGCTTCTCGAGAATCTGGTTGAGTTCTTTCAGGGCCGCCGGCTGTACGGTGTTCAGCGAGGAGACCCGCAGAATAATGTCCAGTCGGACCTTGTGGTCGAAGTTTCCGAGTACTTCACCGGCCTGATCCGGGTCGAGATACGCCACCACGATCGCCTGGATCTGTGGGTGCTCGTAACGGATCACGTCGGCGACGGCGCGCGGCTCCATCCACTTCAGGCTGTCGAGACCACTGGTGTTGCCACCCAAGAGGATGCGGTCGATCAGGCCGTTGGCCTTGTCTTCGCCCAAGGCCTGGGTGAGCATTTTGCGCACGTAGTCGTCGGAGCCGACGCCCAGGCTGGTCTGGTCGCCGACGATGTCGACGAACTCGCTCATCACCTGCTCGACTTGCTCGCGGTGCACGTTGCCCATCTGGGCCATCGCCACACCCACGCGCTGAACCTCTTTAGGCCCCATGTGACGCAATACCTGGGCAGCATCGGTCGAACCGAGGGACAGCAGCAGAATCGCGGCTTTGTCGACCTTGGACAGTTTGGCGGCAACGGCTCGGTTATCACTCATCTGCGTTAATCCACTCTTTCACGACCTGGGCCACGCGACCCGGATCTTCTGCCACCAGACTCTTGATTGCATTCAACTGTGCGTCATAGCCTTCGCTCGGGCTTGGCAGCAGGATGCTTTGCGGGCCGCCGAGGCTGACGCGGTCGTTGGCCAGTTCGCCGTCCAGGCCGCCCATGCCACCCAACTCGACGTCGCTGCCGACCAGTTGCCTATCTTTACCGCCACCGGTGATGTTGTTGAGTACCGGACGCAGCACGCCGAACACCAACACCAGGATGAACAAGACACCCAGCAATTGCTTGACGATGTCCCAGAACCACGGCTGCGAGTAGAACGGAATTTCGGCAATCACTTCACCGCGTTCTGCGGAGAACGGCATGTTGATCACGCTGACGCTATCGCCACGGCTGGCATCGAAACCGACCGCGTCCTGCACCAGACGGGTGAAGCGCGCCAATTCATCGGCAGTCCACGGTGCCCGGGTAGTTTCGCCGTTGGCGGCGTTAACCTTGACCTGATCGTCCACCACCACCGACACCGACAGGCGATTCAGTCGGCCCTGCTGTTGCTTGGTGTGGCTGATGGAGCGGTCGAGTTCGAAGTTCTTGGTGGATTGTTGACGCTTGTCTGCCGGGTACGGCGCCAGCATCGGCTGACCGGTGGCAGGGTCCATGATTTGTTGACCGTTGGCATCGATCAACGGCTGACCTGGCTGCACCATGCCGGCCGAAGCAGCAGTGCCACCGGTGGATTGCGGTGCAGAGGCTGGCGACGGCGGCTGGTTGCTCAAGGCACCCGGCACACCTTGCGGGCCATTGCTGGCCGTGCGTTGTTCGTTGACCGACTGCTCGCTGCGCAACGCCGGTTGATCGGGGTTGAACTGCTCGGAGGTTGACTCGACGGCGCTGAAATCGACGTCGGCTGACACTTCAGCCTTATAACGATCGTTGCCCAGCACCGGTTGCAGGATGTTGTGCACGCGCTGGGTCAGCATGCTTTCCATGCGGCGGCTGTAATCGAATTGCTTGCCGGCCATGCTCAGTTCGGAGTTTTCCGCCTGATCCGACAGCAGGTTGCCCTTCTGGTCGACGACGGTGATCTGCGACTTGCTCAGTTCAGGAACACTGGTCGCGACCAGGTTGATGATCGCGACCACTTGACCGGGCTCCAGCGAGCGACCGGAATACAGTTCAACCAGAACCGAAGCGCTCGGCTTGCGTTCGTCACGCACGAACACCGAACTTTTCGGAATCGCCAAGTGCACGCGGGCGCCCTTGACGTTGTTCAAGCTGGAAATGGTGCGCGCCAGTTCGCCTTCGAGGCCACGACGATAACGGGTCGCTTCCATGAACTGGCTGGTCCCGAGGCCTTGGTCCTTGTCGAGGATTTCAAAGCCGATGTTGCCGTCGCTGGGAGTGACACCAGCCGCCGCGAGCTTCAGTCGCGCACGGGACAAATCATCGGCCTTGACCAGCAAAGCGCCAGAGTTCGGTTCAACGGTGTAAGGAATATCGGCGGAGGCCAGGGTATCCATGACCTGCTTGGCGTCCATACCGGCAAGGCTGCCATACAGAGGCCGGTAGTCCGGTTGCTGAGACCACAGCACCACGGCAAAACCAATCGCCACGCTCGCAGCCAGGCCGACCAACAGGCCCACCTGACGCAACATGGTCATCTCGGAGAGGTTTTCCAGGAAGGACAACCCAAACAGCGGCGGTTTGCCGTCTATTGGAGTGACCTTGGCCGGAACGTTATCGGCGACTGCTTCTGCCATGACTCAATTTGTCCTTAAACCGGCATCTGCATGATGTCTTGGTAAGCCTGAACCAGCTTGTTACGCACTTGCGTCAACGCCTGGAAAGACACGCTAGCCTTCTGCGAGGAAATCATGACGTCCGTCAGGTCGACGCCGCTCTTGCCGATCTCGAAAGCACTGGCCAACTGAGTGGACGCCTGCTGAGTGTCGTTCACTTTATTGACGGCTTGACCGAGCATGTCGGAAAAGCTGCTGCCACCCAGTTCAGGGACTGCGGCAGTCGATTTAGGCGCAGACATGGCATCCATTTGCATGGAACGCATATCCAGCATCAACCGATTAAATTCAATACCTTGGCTCATGATCCACTCTCGTTGACGACCCGCAATTTTTTGACACTCACTCGGCGGGTAGTGAGGTGTTAGCAACAAGGGTGCCAGCTCCGTGGTGCTCGGAACAAAAGCCCTCTGCGGACTTCACGCAAACTTCTGTAGGAGCTGGCTTGCCAGCGAAGTCGGCGTCACGGCCACCATTGATTCGCTGGCAAGCCAGCTCCTACAGAAGTTTGTGTTGCAGCGTGAATGGTTGTTCGCCAAACCTTCAAGTGGCGAACAAACAGGCTTCCACATCCATTCCGGCATCACGCATCTGCGCCAGCTTGTAGCGCAAGGTGCGCGGGCTGATGCCCAGTCGCTCGGCAGCCTCCTTGCGACGGCCGCGCTCAGAACGCAGGGTATCGATGATCATCTGGAATTCGCGGCGCCGCAGGTCATCGCCCAGTGCACCGGCCGATTCAGCGTCAACTTCGACGGCGCGTACCGGTGCGACTACCCATGTTGGCAACGGCGCACACGCAACCGGCCCGGACAAACAGAAATCCTGCGGCTGGATCAAACCGCCCTGCTGCAGAATCAAGGCCCGCTGGATCGCATTGTCCAGCTCACGCACATTGCCAGGCCACGGATAACCGATCAGGCACGCCTGCGCTTCGGGCGACAGTCGCGCCGCTGCATGCTTTATTTTATTGACGTGTTTGGCCAACAGTCGCTCGGCCAGCGGCAGGATGTCCGCAGTGCGCTCGCGCAGCGGACGCCAGGCGAGCGGAAACACCGACAGGCGATAGTAAAGGTCTTCACGAAAACGCCCCGCCGCCACTTCGCCGGCCAGATCGCGGTTGGTGGTGGCCACGACCCGAATGTCCAGCGTGATCGTTTTGCGTGCGCCCACCCGCTCGACTTCACGCTCCTGCAAAACGCGCAGCAACTTGGCCTGAAGGCCGAGGGGCATTTCGGAAATTTCGTCGAGCAGAATCGTGCCGCCGTCAGCTTGTTCGAACTTGCCGGCCTGCGCTGAAATGGCGCCCGTGAACGAACCCTTTTCGTGACCGAACAACGTAGCTTCAAGCATGTTGTCGGGGATCGCTGCGCAATTGATCGCAATAAATGGCTGACTGGCGCGATGGGAATGCTGATGAATGTAGCGCGCCAACACTTCTTTGCCGGTGCCGGACTCGCCCGAGATGAGTACCGTGGAATCACTGCGTGCCACTCTGGCGGCCAACTCCAGCAATTGCGCGCTGGCCGGTTCGAACGCGATCGGTCCTTCGCCCTCGACCGTACCGAGATTGCCCAATGCATGACGCGCCACCAAATCAAGCAATGCCTTGGGCTCGAACGGTTTGACCAGATAATCCGCCGCCCCCTGGCGCATCGCATCGACTGCCCGTTCGACGGCACCATGGGCCGTCATCAGCAGCACCGGCAATTGCGGATGACGCGCCCGCAGCAAACCGAGCAGCTGGTGCCCGTCCATGCCCGGCATATTGACGTCACTGATCACCAGATTGAACGCCTCGACTGCCACCGCCGCCAACGCATCTTCTGCCGAACCGACCGCCTTGAAATCGTGCCCCGCCAGCATCAGCGTATCGGCCAATGCTTCGCGTAGCGCGCGGTCATCCTCGACCAGTAAAACCTTGATTGCCATGCCTTTCATTCCACTCCCCGGGCAATGGGCTTTTCACCCGAAAAAAGCGGCAGAATCACTTGCGCACACGTGCCGCGACCCGGCCGCGAACGCAGCTGCAATTCTCCCTGATGCGCACGCGCCACCGCCTTGACCACGGTCAGACCCAACCCGGTTCCAGTGGTTTTGGTGGTGAAAAACGGCTCGCCCAGACGTGCCAGAACGTGGCTGTCGATGCCACTGCCGCTGTCACTTACGCACACGCGCAGGGTGTTTTCACGGGTATAAAAGTGAACTTTCAAGCGGGCATCGCCGGCACTCGCCTGAATCGCATTCTCGACCAGATTGAGGATCGCCCCGATCAGCGTGTCGCGATTACACAGCAACTCGCCAGCGTGACTGTCGCACTGCCAACGGACTGACAGGTCTTGAACATGCGTCAGTGCTGCCGCTTGCAGCGATTGCATCAACTGTTTCGGCGTGATGCGATCGGTCAGCGGTAGCTCACCGCGCGCGAACACCAGCATGTCGCGAACCTGATGTTCCAGTTCATGCAAACGCTCTTTCAGGCGACCGGCAAAACGCTGCTGCGTAGCGACTGGCAGCTCTTGCTCAGCCAAGTGACTGGCATAAAGCAAAGCAGCTGACAACGGCGTACGAATTTGATGAGCCAGCGAGGCGACCATTCGGCCGAGGGAAGACAAGCGTTCGTGACGGGCCAGTTGATCTTGCAGGTGACGGGTTTCAGTCAGGTCGTTCAGCAGCACCAACTGACCCGGCTCAGCGTCCAGCGAGCGAGTGGCAATCGACAGACGCCGACCGTCCTTGAGAGAGATCTCATGACCGTCGTCTTTGCGAGGCGCGAAACAACGGGCGATGACCTGCCGCCAGAGCTCACCTTCGAGTGGCAGACCGAGCAACTCGTACGCCGTCGGGTTGGCTTCGCGCACAATGCCTTGGGCATCGATAACGATGACGCCGCCGGGCAACAGGTCGAGGAGATTTTGCAGACGATTAGCCAGGCGTTCTTTTTCCGCCAGTTCCTGCATGCGCTGCGCACTGACCACCGCCAACTCGCCCTTCAGCTCGGTGACACGGGCTTCAAGCAGGCTGTAGGAGTCGGTCAATTGACTCGACATCTGACTGAACAGCGCAAACGCCTGCTCAAGGCCAAGCCGGCTTGCCTGCTCTACGGACGACTGTCCCGAAGCGTCAGGGACAGGAGACAACTGGGCGGCTTGGGGCATTGTGCTCTCTCGCTTGGCTGACCGTCAGTTAAACGGAACGTTGCGAGGGACTTAGCAATACCCGTGCCTAAAAAAAACCGCCCAAATATGAATGACTTGAAAAACAGGCGTCAATCATCTGCCTGTTCATCACCGTCGCGACGGCTCATGCCGTACTTGCGCATCTTCTCCACCAGCGTGGTGCGACGAATACGCAGGCGTTCAGCTGCGCGCGCCACAATGCCATTGGCATCATCCAGCGCTTGCTGAATCAGGCCCTGCTCCAGACCACCGAGGTAGTCCTTCAGGTCCAGGCCTTCCGGGGGCAGCATGGCAGTGGTGGTGAAGTCCGGGGAATGACCATTGATGGCCACCCGCTCTTCAAGATCACTGCGCAGGCTGTCGACCAACTGTTCGTCTTCGTCATCGACGTAGCGGAATTTCTTCGGCAACTCGACCACACCAATCACCCCGTACGGGTGCATGATCGCCATGCGCTCCACGAGGTTGGCGAGTTCGCGAACGTTGCCCGGCCAACCGTGACGACACAACGACATGATCGCGGCGGAATTGAAACGGATCGACCCGCGCTTCTCGTGCTCCATGCGCGAGATCAACTCGTTCATCAGCAACGGGATGTCTTCGACACGCTCACGCAGGGGCGCCATCTCGATCGGGAACACGTTCAGGCGGTAATACAAGTCTTCGCGGAACGTGCCGATCTCGATCATGCTTTCGAGATTCTTGTGGGTCGCGGCAATGATGCGCACGTCAACACTTTGGGTCTTGTTACTGCCCACGCGCTCGAAGGTGCGTTCCTGCAGAACACGCAGCAACTTGACCTGCATCGGCAGCGGCATGTCGCCGATTTCATCAAGAAACAGGGTGCCGCCGTTGGCCAGTTCGAAACGCCCGGCACGGCTGGTGATCGCCCCGGTGAAGGCGCCCTTCTCGTGGCCGAACAATTCGCTTTCCAGCAACTCGGCCGGGATCGCCCCGCAGTTGACCGGAACGAACGGCGCGTCACGACGCCTGGAGTGATAGTGCAAGTTGCGCGCAACCACTTCCTTGCCGGTGCCGGACTCGCCAAGGATCAGTACGCTGGCGTCGGTGTCGGCCACTTGCTGCATCATCTGACGGACGTGTTGAATCGCCCGGCTGGTGCCGACAAGGCTGCGAAACAGATTAGGCTCACGGTGACGACCGCGCTCGCGGGCCTGGTCGTACATTTCGCGATAGACCTGGGCACGGTGCAGGGAGTCGAGCAATTTGCTGTAGCTGGGTGGCATTTCCAGGGTCGACAGCACTCGACGTCGCTGGTCCTCTGGCAAGTCAACGGAAGAATTATCGCCCATTAACAAAACCGGAAGGAACTCATCCCAGGTTGCGAGTGTCTTTAGCAAGCCCGCAAGTGCGCCAGGAGCATTGACCGTCCCGATGAGGACACAGATCACGTCACGACTTGAAGACAAAGAGCCGACAGCCTGCTGCCAGTCATGGCTACCACAGGGTAAATTTTCCTCACCAAGAAAATTTAAAATCACCGCTAAATCGCGGCGGCGGACGCTATCGTCATCAATCAGCAGAATTTTGGTTTCACGCCACATGCAATAGCAACTTCCCTAGTCAACTCAATGCCCAAAATGCTGGGGCAAGCTAAACGCTTGCAGGCCTGATATGCCTGAAGACGACTGAAATCTGGAACCAGCCACTAGTTAAGTCAAAAAACCGTGCACAGTCAAATTTATGGCGCACTATCATTGGATTAACTGAGGATTAATTAACCGAACAGATGGTAAACCTTTGCCGCGCTCTTCGCATGATTGATCTGAGACATCTCATCAACTATCGCTTGCCTCTCCCCCGTCGCGGCCTCAAGAAGCTGCTTGTACACCCCCAGCAACTCCTCAAGGTTGTCGCGCAATGCGGCCTCGTCCACCGACGCTTCACTCAAAACATCTTCCATGCAGGATCGGCACGCCAGGTCCAACTCAGCAATGGCCTCCCAATTGCGCTCGGCCAAGGCACCGACCAGGCCTTCGCGGGTGTGTTCGATACGCTGCAGCACAAGACTCATGGTGATCTCCTTCAGAACTGTGGAGCAGGCGTGCCAATGGCATCCCAACCGTCTTTGACCGTACGCAGCAGATCAGCGACTTCGTCGAGGATTTTCGAATCGGTCTTGGCGTTAGCCTCGGTCAGGCGCTTCATCATGTATTCGTAGAGGCTATCCAGTTCGCCTACCGTTTCGGCCTGATTGTCCAGATCCAGACCTTCGCGCAGACCACCGATGATGCCGATGGCCTTGCCAATCAGAACACCTTTGTTCGGGATATCCTTGCGCTCCATGGCACCCTTGGCCTGGGCAATTCGATCCAGACCACCCTCCATCAACATCTGTACAAGACGATGGGGACTGGCTTCGGAAGTCTGCGCCTGGGCGCCAATCTTCTGATACTGCCGAAGGGCTAACATCGGATTCATGTTGTACCTCATCAAAACGCTAGTGTTCGTATGATCAATGTATCGACCACGCGTCAAAAAACTTTAGCCGGGGTGCCGGGGCCGAGCAGCGCATGCTTCACTTGGTCTATTTTTGCTGACTCCCAAAGTAAAAAGCCCGACACACTGGAGCGTGTTGTCGGGCTTTTGCGTTAATGCGCTAACAGCACTAGGAGTTTCTTTGCTGCGCCGTCATGGCTTCAAATATCGAAGTAATGTTGCTGGCCGTAGCTTTCAGCTTGCCCACCAAAGAGTCCATATCGTTGTATTTTTTGGTCAACACCGCAGTCAGTATTGCTACCCGACGATCGAGGGCCGCTTGCTGCTCGACCAGGTTGGCTTTGTTCTTGTTCAGATTGGTGGTGCGGGCATCAAGGATCTCCCCCGTTTGGGTGTAAGGGGCAATCGCCTTGTCCATTCGCTCCAGCAAGCCTCCGGTCCCGGTAAAGAACGCCTGAACCTCACCACCCAGACTCTTGTCGCTCATTGCCGCAGTGAACTTGGTGCTATCGAAGTCCAATGCACCGGTCTTCTGATTGGTGGTGATACCCAATTGCGCCAGCACGGTGAGCTTATCCCCTGCCCCGGTCTCGGTCAGCGGCCCACGGATGGCCGCCAGAATGTTGCGCGGCAGCGCGTCCCCGGTCAACGCTGCAGCGACCGTTGGCTTACCATCACTGTCGAGCGTGGGCTTGGTCAGCGTGCCAATGCTGCTGACTACCGCGTTGTAAGCATCGACGAACTTCTGGATCGAGGCCTTCAAGCCATCAGTGTTAGTCGCCACCGTCACCGTCGACGTGGCCCCACCCCCAGCCAACAGATTGAAGCTCAAGCCCGAGACGGCATTATCGATGGTATTGGTTTTACTGGTCATGCTCAGGCCGTCGACCGAGAACTCCGCATCGGTTGCCGCATTGCCGATACGCCCGGCACCTGGTGGAGCGAGCGGATCTAAAGGATCGCCGGCCATCGCCTGATCGCCGTGAATGGTCATCACACCACTGACGGAAATTTCAGACCCCGCACCCGTGGCCGAAGACCCCAGCACCAGTCGCGAGCCGTCTTTGTCGGTAATGATGTTGGCGTTAATGCCATCGCCCTGGAACTTGCTATTGATCAGGTCGCGGACCGATTGCAGGGTCGCACCGGCCGGGACATCAAGGACGTAGTCCTTGTTGTTCAGCTTGATAGTCAGAGGCCCCTCTGCAACAGCGCTGCTTGCATCCGTAAAGACTTCGCTGGCGACTTTGGCCGAGGTGGCAAGGTTATCGACTTTGATAACGTAGCTGCCCTTGACCGCCGAATTATTGGAGGTCGCGGTCACAACCTTGACATCGGAAGAGCTTGCAGCGAACCCCGAGAACTGCGGCGTTGTGGCACTGCCGAGGTTCTTCATCGCGGTCTGAAACGCCGCCAACACCGACTTCAGGGTCCCGATGCCAGATAGATTCGCGGTGGTAATCTTTGTCTGCCGGTCGATCTGCGTCTGCTTGGCCACCTTGTCTGAGTCGACCAGGGCCTTGACGATAGCACCGGTGTCCAGGCCGGAACCCAGCCCAGCACCCGGTAGAATTGGACTTGCCATGTGCATCTCCCTTCAGTTTGTCGCCAGCCGTTTGACTCTTACTGCGCCGCAAAGAACGGTGTAACACTTTTCATGCCAGCCTTCAGGCTTCGGCGCTGAACAACAGACTGCTCGCATCATTCAAGCTATTGGCCAGCTTCAGGACTTCTTCATTGGGGATCTGGCGTACCACTTCTCCCGACTCGCTGGCTATGACCTTAACCACCACTTGGCCGGAGGCCTCGTCGATAGAGAACTCCAGATTACGCTTGACCGTTTGCACGAACTTTTCAATTTCCTGGACAGCCGCTTTCAGCTTGCGTTGCTCGGTTTCGTTTCCTTTGCTTTGATCCTTGACAACGTTGACGGGTGTCACATTTGATCGAGGCTCATCCATCGTTTTTTCCACGACAGGCGTCGCGGATTTGGCAACTGGGTAAGACAAGTTCAGCTTGACGCTCATATCCATGTCCATCACCTCACTAAAGCAAAAAAGCGGGAGAGCACGGCCAGCGCACTCTCCCGCCAACTTTCAACCGGCGATTACTGAAGCAGTTTCAGTACAGCGGAAGGCAGTTGGTTGGCTTGCGCCAGGATTGCGGTGGAAGCTTGTTGCAGGGTTTGCTGCTTGGTCATCTGTGCAGTTTCAGCGGCGAAGTCGGTGTCTTGTACACGACCCAGTGCGGCACTGACGTTTTCGTTGACGTTTTGCAGGTTGGAAATGGTGCTGGTCAAACGGTTTTGTGCAGCACCCAGAGTCGAGCGAAGGGCGTTAACCTTGTCCAAAGCCGTATCGATATTAGTAATCGCTGTACCAGCATTGGTTGCGTCCGTCAGGTCGCCAGGAGTGGCACCTATAATAGTTGAATCCATTGGAACGATACCAAAATCCACGCCAATGGTGTCATTTGCAGTCGTGCCAGAACCCACTTGAATATTAACCACACCAGCAGAACCGTCGAGCAGCTTCGTACCATTCAAGTTGGTGCTGCCAGCAATACGGTCCAATTCCTTGGCCATCTGCTGGTACTCTGTGTCCATTGCGGTATTATCCGCTGCAGTGTTGCTGCCGTTACGTGCTTGCACACCCAACTCACGCATACGCTGCAGAATGTTGCTGGACTCTTGCAGAGCGCCTTCAGCGGTCTGAGCCATCGAGATGCCGTCGTTGGCGTTTTTGATCGCCATGGTCTGGCCGCGAATCTGGCTGGTCATGCGGGTAGCGATTTGCAGGCCGGCAGCGTCGTCTTTGGCGCTGTTGATTTTCAGGCCGGAAGACAGACGAGTCATCGAGGTGGACAGAGCATCGGAAGCGCGGTTCAGGTTCTTTTGAACGTTCAACGATGCAACGTTAGTGTTTACGGTTAAAGCCATGACGAATTCCTCGTTGGTTGGGTACTGCGGTTTCCGGCCCTGGCAACCGCCGGGTATGGCCTAGAGAACCTTCGTAATAGTTATCGTCGCGTTGGCAGGTTGCTTTAGGGCTTTTTGAAAATATTTTGCCATCACACTGCCACCCCCAACAAAAACAATGGGTTAACACCACCACGAATAAAAAAATGGCGCCAGGGAACTGTCGGGGGCAATGTCAAAGGTGCAGTTCTGCCCATAAAAATCGGGCACAAAAAAAGCGCTCAAGGAGAAACCTTGAACGCTTTTTTTTGTGCCCGGGCTTAATGACTCAAGGCCGATAAATGATCGCCGACCCCCAAGACAACCCCACGCCAAATCCGCTCAATGCAACGCGTTTCCAGCCGGAGTCCAAAACGTGCTTCTCCAACAGCAATGGAATGCTCGACGACACGGTATTACCGGTCTCGACCATGTCCTTGATGAACTTCTCGGGATCACCCTCGAAACGCCGCGCCACTGCATCGACAATCGCCGCACTGCCCTGGTGAATGCAGAACGCATCGATATCATCAGCCGAAAGGCCGGAGTCAGCGAGCAGTTCATTCAAATGCGCCGGGACTTTGAGCAGCGCGAAATTGAAGACCTGACGGCCGTTCATATAGAACACCCCGTCGGAGACCTTCAAGTGCGGTGCACCTGAGCCGTCGGTGCCGAACTTGGCCTTGCCCAACTGCCATGGCGCGTCTTCGCCCATCCACGTGGCGGTCGCCGCGTCACCGAACAACATGGTGGTGTTGCGGTCTTCCGGGTCGACGATCTTCGAATACGGATCGGCGGTGACCAGCAAGCCATTCTTCAGGCCTGCAGCCTCCATGAAACCCTTGATAGCGTAGATGCCGTACACGTAACCGGAGCATCCCAGCGAGATATCGAACGCAGCGACGGTAATCGGCAGGCCCAGCTTGTCCTGAACGATGGCGGCAGTGTGCGGAAGGCCTTCTTCGTCACCGTTCTGGGTGACGACGATTAGTACATCGATGGATTCACGTTTCAAATCAGGATTGTTGGCGAACAGCGTATTGACTGCTTCGACACACAGGTCCGAGGTTTCCTGCCCGGCGTCTTTACGCGGCAGAAAAGCCGAACCGATTTTACCCAGGATGAATTCTTCATCCTTTTCGAATTTTGCACCCTGTGCGTAATTGTCCACGCCGGCTACAGGAACGTAGCTCGCAATGCTTTTTATGCCAATCATTACGGCTTCCCAATAATAAACAGCCCAATACCACCGCTCGCAACGAATCGAGGGGCGCCGACCAACAGAGAAAACGTCGCCCCATCAAGGCGACAGCGGGAAGGATAAAAGGCTATCACTGGGCCAAAAACCGACCAGGCGCCACCTTCCCGATTAATACAATACAGTGAAGATGCGCGTTATGACTCGCAGGTCACTCTATTTTACTGAATCTGCCCCATTGGACGTTCTTCGGCCAACAATCCACTCGGCTCTACAGCCAGCTCATAACTGCAAGCACTCGGGTCAGTGCGTCAAGGTCGGAAATGGATATTTGAGCCTCGTGACCGGGCAAAGCCACGATGCCCTCCCGTACTCACGCTCGAAGCAATGAATGGAAGGCTCCGCGTGGCAGGTTCCAAAACGATGGACAATAAGAACCAGTTGATGCGCTGGAAACAGCCCAAGCACATTGCCTGGTTCTTCTGTCTGATTTTGTGGGCGGTAGCGACCAGAAAGAGAGGCACCGCCCGATGAAGTGATCGAACACGGTCTGGCGGCAGGAAAAAATTTTAGATCAGGGCAAGGAGCAGGTTAAAAAGCTGCAAAAACCCTGCTGTGCCACTGCCTGGCGAGAGTTTTCAGGTGAATACGCCGCACAGACTCTCCTGAACGGCGCCTTTTTCAGAGCATCCTTTGCAGGACGCCCGGACTCAGATCTTATTGAACAGACCGAGTTGCGCGATCTTGCTGAACGCCAGTTGCGAAGCCTGCAACATGGTTTGCTGCAAAGTCAGGCGGGTCATTACCTCTGCCGGATCGGAGTCGCGAATGGCCGACTGCGTTTGCTTATTAGCCAATGCGATACTGGCGTTCGCTTCGCTCTGAGTATCGAGAGCCGCTGCGCGTCCACCCACCGAACTTAAAGCACTGGAGAGTTGCTCGGCGCCACTTGTCAAATTGGAGATGCCAGCGCTAAGCGCCGCACTGAAACGCTGAGCAAGGACCGGATCAGTGTCAATCGGTGCAAGCAAGGATGCACGCAACTGACTGACGGTATCCAGAATGCTCTGGGTTTGATGATTGTTGACGGCAATTACAAATTGGTCACCCGCTTGTGGCGCGCCACTGAACGTGAAGTCGACCCCCCCTGCCGTTGCGCTCAACCCCGCCATAGAACCACTGGAAACAGGTTTGCTATTCGCCGTAATCGGCGACGCATAGAGTTCGTAATCACTGTCGCTGGTGAATTTGAGTATGGCGCCTCCCGATGGAAAGCTGCCGATGTAAGCCGCCGAGTTACTTACGGTACTGCCGGTCACCTGCGCAGAAGACGGATTACCCGGAGAGCGAGTGACGTTGAAGCTGTCGGGCTTGCTCGCCAGACTGAAGCTATGCCCAGTGATCACCGCATCCGGGTCAGTATCACCGGATTGCAGATTAATATTCAGCCGCAGATCAAGACCACGAAAACTGAAGGATTGCGAAGTTGCGTCTTTTGAACTGAAGACACCACTGTTGCTGACTTCAGACGTCACATCATTGTTTAAGGCGTCAGTGATCTTGAATTGTGTGCCACTCACAAATTCGACCTTGTATGGCTCACCACTTTTAAAGCGATTGTTATAGGTCGCACTTTCAGTGATCAAACCGTCAGACAGAAGCACTCGCCCATCATTAACAGCCGGCGCTGTCAGTGCGGTTTGGCTTCGACTGGTATTGATTGCTTGCTGAAATACTTCCCAACCCGTGCTGTTGGTGGCCATCGACATCGTATCGCCGATAGGCAGATTCAGCGTCGTCTGATCTCCGCTGTAACTGTAGGTGCCATCGGAATTGCGTGAAAACGGAGCAATGTCGCCTTTGGAACCGGCGAAAATGTACTTACCGCTTTCATCCTTCGAGTTCATCAAACTCAGCAATTGCTCTTCAATCTGCCCTAGCTCCGATTCATTGGCTTTGCGATCAGCGTCGGTATAGGCGCCATTGCCTGCACCAATTGCCAGTTCTCTGGCACGCTGCAGCACATTCCCGATACTGGTCATCACCGATTCGGTCGTGCCCAATGTGGATTTGATGGTGTTGGTATTGAGCGTGTACTGATCAAGCATCGAAGCCTGCTGACCCAGTTGCAGCAATCGCGAAGCGCCGACCGGATCATCGGCCGCGGTATTGATGCGAACCAGGCTGCTGGCCTCTTCGCTGCTCTTGACCACGTTGGCGAAATTCTTCTGATAGTTGGCAGCCGAGGACTCGTAAAACTGGGCGGTAGAAATGCGCATGGGCTACGACTCCTTAAAGACTGTTTATCAGTGTGCTGAAGATTTCTTGCGCAGCCTTGATGATCTGCGAAGACGCGGTGTAGTACTGCTGATATTTGACCAGGTTGCCGGTTTCCTCATCAAGGTCGACACCGGACAACGAATCGCGAGCCCCTTTAGCGTTGGCCAGGATGGCGCCGGTCGCCGCGCTGTCGAGCTTGCCCTGGGCAGCCTTGGAACCCACACCCTCGACCAGTTTGCCGTAGGCGTCGTTCAGGGAAATACCCTTGCTCGCCGAACCGGTGTCCACGGTCTTTGCGGTCTGCAAATCGGCCAGCGCTGTACCGTTACGATTATCCAGGCTGCCCGGTTGGCTGAGCGAGACGTTGATCGCGGTGCCTTTGCCCGGTGAGCCGGCCACGGTCATGTCGAAGCTGACGGTGTATTGCGTGGCGGGTGCAGGCGGGATCGGCGCCCCACTGGCGTCCTTGAGCGGAACAGTCAGGTTCAGGGTGTTGTTCTCGCCAGGCTTGATGGTGCCACTGCTGATAACCCCGCCCTTGGCATCCAGAAACTGGTAGGTCTGGCTGGTGCCGTCGGCAGAAACATCGCCAAACACGACCTTGGTCGGCGTGGAGTTTTTCAGGCCGTTCTGCATCGCGGTGGTGGTGGCCGCGTCGTAGATGTCGAATTTCGTAGTCAGGGTCGGTTGACCGCTGGCTGGTATCGTCAGCGTGCCACTGCCGCCTGCCGCAATGGCCGCACCCAACGGTGCCGCGATCGCCAGACGCTTGGAGTCGGTCATCTCGGTCTTGATGTTGGTCGCGGCGTTGCGGGTCGGCGTGATCTTGAAGGTGTCACCAGCGGCAGCTGTACCACCGCTGAGCGTCATCGAGAACCCATCGATCACCGGTGGCGGCGTGGTCAGGGTGCTGAACGCGCCCATGGACGTACCGTCCGGCAGACGCTGCACGGTGTAGTCGGTGCCGCTGGTGAAGGTGACTTTGTAATCGTTGATGGTCAGCTTGCCGCTGTCCTCGATGCTCACATCGAAGTTGCCGGAACCGGCGCTGTTACCGACGGTGGCGACGCTGCGGTTAGCCATCTGTGCGGCACTGTTGATGCTATTGAACAGGTTCGAACCGAAGTCACCGTTCTTGTCGATGCCCTGGGCCTGAAGGCTGTTCATCTGATCAGCGACGACCAGGGCCACGCGACCCAGTTCGTTCATGGCCGGATCCAGTACGGTACTGCGATAGCGCAGCAGCCCCCCCATCTCGCCACCGGTCATCACCGAGGTGATGTCGACGGTGCTCGAACCACGGTTGAGCTGAATGCCCATGCGCGATGGATCGGCCTGGCTCGGCACCACTTCCAGCGTGCTGGCAGTGTTGCCCATGACCAGCGGCTGACCGCTGCCCAGGTAAATATCAACGTTCCCGTCGCGCTCGATGACTTGCGCGCCAGTGAAGGAGGAGAGCTGACGCACGGTTTCGTTGCGAGCGTCGAGCAGCTCGTTCGGCATGCCGCCGGCCTTGGAAATCTCGGAGATTTTCTGGTTCAACTGCGCCACGGTGGCGGCCAGGTTGTTGATCCGATCGGCCATGTTCGACAGGTTGCCGTTGATGTTCGCGTTCTGCGTGGTCAACTGGGCGGACACTGAGTTGAAACGGTTGCTCAAGGCCTGAGCATCGCTGAGCAGCAATTGACGGGACGCATCGTCACCCGGCTTGGCGTTGACGTTCTGCACCGAAGCAAAGAACTTGGTCAGCGCGCCATTGAGGCCGGTGCCGCTGTCCGACAGCAAGGCGTCGAGCGGGTTGATCTGCCCGGCGTACGCGGCCGCATCGCTGTTGAGCGAGGTGGTGGTCTGCAATTGCGCATCAAGGTAGCTGTTGTAGACGCGACGCACATCAGCCAGGGTCGTGCCGCTGCCGATGTAGACGTTGCCGAACTGATTCGAGGCTTTGCTGCCCTGTACGGTTTGCTGGCGTGAGTAACCGGCGGTGTCGGCGTTGGCAATGTTATTGCCGGTAATCATCAACGAGGATTGGCCAGCGGCCAGACCCGACATCCCGATATTGAGCAAACTCATGGTTCAGACCTTATGCCTTGTGCCTATAACGGCGTAGTGGAAGCGCCCGCTGCAGCGTAGTTTTGGTAACTCGTCATCTGCTTGGCGATCTGCGAGATCTTGCTTGCGTAATCCGGGTCGGTTGCATACCCGGCCTTCTGCAACTCGCGTACAAACTGTTCTGGGTTATCGGCAGACTTCACGACATCTTGATAGCGATTATTGGTTTGCAACAAAGTCACGAGGTCATGGAAGCTGTCTTTGTACGAGTCATAGGAACGGAATTCGGCCGTCTCCTTGACCATCTCGCCGTTACGGAATTCGCTGGTGATTGCCCGCGCCGAATCACCCCTCCAACTGCTACCGGCCTTGATGCCGAACAGGTTGTGGCTGCTGCTGCCATCCTGGGCACGCATGACCGATTTACCCCAACCGGTTTCCAGGGCGGCCTGGGCCACCAGGTAACGCGGATCGACGCCAATACGCTCGGCCGCTTCTTTGGCCATCGGCAGCATGGTGTTGACGAATTCGTCGGCGGAACTGAAAGCTTTCTTCGGCGGTGCCAAGGGAATCTGCGCCATGGCACGGCCGTAAATCTGCAGGCGCCCGCTCGATTTGGTGTCTGTTTGCGAGGCCAGCCAATCGCCGTTGAACAGCGGGCCGGCACCGGTCGCGACCGTCGGCGTCGCGGCGTCTCGCTCAGGCAACAAGGGTTTGTTGGCGGTCGCGGTGGTCATGGCCGAAGGCACCAAACCGGCGAGCAAGCGATCCGCCAGTTTCGGCGGCAAGGCCAGACGGCGCTGATTGATCAGCTCCATATCATTGCGATGCGTGCCCTCGCCTGTCGGCGCTTTCACCGAACGCGATGCCCACAACGGGCGCTGACCATTGAGCCGCGACAGCGGACCGTCGGTGGCCACAGTGCCCGCCGCGATCGGCGTCGACACCGTCGCTTTCGCCGCTTCCTGCTTGGCGGCAGACAGGGCCGCCGCCTCACCTGGCGCCAGCGGTTTGTTCTTCGACATCTGGCGCATCAGCACGTCTGCCAGACCAATACCACCGCCTTCGCGGGACATGGAAATGGCCAACTGCTGGTCGTACATTTCCTGGTATTGCTTGGCCGCCGGGGTGTTGAGCGGGTTGTCCTGGCCCAGCGCTTCGGTGGCCGAACGCATGGACTTGAGCATTTCCCCAAGGAACAGCGATTCGAACTCCTGCGCAACCTTACGCATGTTGCCGTCACTGTTCTTGTCGCCCACCTTGAGCTGGTTCAAGCGATTCAAGTCCGAATAGGAACCGGAGTCGCTGCTGCTGACCAGACCACTTTTGCGCATATCCATGACAGCCGCCCTTAGATCACGATCAGGTCGGCTTGCAATGCGCCAGCCTGTTTCAATGCTTCAAGGATTGCCATCAAGTCACCCGGCGCCGCGCCGACCTGGTTCACCGCACGGACGATTTCGTCGAGGGTAGTGCCCGGGCCGAACTTGAACATAGGCTTGGCTTCTTGCACCGCGTTAACCTGCGAGCGCGGAACAACGGCCGTCTGACCGTTGGAAAAAGCGCCAGGCTGGCTGACAATCGGGTCTTCGGTGATGGTCACGGTCAGGCTGCCGTGAGTCACGGCGGCTGGCGAAACCTTGACGTTCTGGCCGATCACGATGGTGCCGGTGCGCGAGTTGATGATGACTTTCGCCACCGCCTGACCCGGATCGACTTCAAGGTTTTCCAGGATCGACAGGTAGTCGACGCGCTGGCTTGGATCAAGAGGTGCGCTGACACGAATCGAACCACCATCAATGGCCTGGGCAACACCAGGGCCAAGCAAGTTGTTGATCTTGTCGACGATGCGCTTGGCGGTGGTGAAGTCCGAACGGTTGAGGTTCAGCGTCAGGCTATTGCCCTGGTTGAAACCGCTTGGCACTGAACGCTCGACCGACGCACCACCGGGGATACGACCCGCTGACGGAACGTTGACGGTGATCTTCGAACCATCACGACCTTCCGCATCAAAACCGCCCACCACCAGGTTGCCCTGAGCGACGGCGTAGACGTTGCCGTCGATACCTTTGAGCGGCGTCAGCAGCAAGGTACCGCCGCGCAGGCTCTTGGAGTTCCCGATGGAGGAAACGGTGATGTCGACCTGCTGACCCGGCTTGGCAAACGCCGGCAGTTCCGCACTGATCGAGACCGCTGCAACGTTCTTCAACTGCACGTTACCCGAGTTCGGCGGCACCTTGATGCCGAACTGCGAGAGCATGTTGTTGAAGGTCTGCAGGGTGAAAGGCGTCTGGGTCGTCTGGTCACCGGTGCCGTTAAGCCCGACCACCAGGCCGTAGCCGATCAATTGGTTGGAGCGCACGCCAGAAATACTGGCGATATCCTTCAGCCGCTCGGCCTGCGCGTTGAACGCCGCAGACAACATCAAGGCGGCCACCATGAGGTGTTTAAGATTCAAACTGGCCACCTAGAAAGGGAACAGCGGGCTGAGGAAGAAACGGTCGAACCAGCCTGGCTGACTCGCATCGGCAAACGAACCGGTGCCCGAGTAGGTGATGCGTGCATCGGCGACACGGGTCGACGAAACAGTGTTGTCGGTCGAGATGTCATCGGAGCGCACCAGCCCGGCAATCCGCACCAGCTCATCGCCGGTGTTGAGGGTCATCCACTTCTCGCCACGTACTGCGATGATGCCGTTGGGCAATACATCAGCAACGGTAACGGTGATCGAGCCCACGAGCGTGTTGCCCTGCGCCGCCTTGCTGTCACCCTTGGTCGCGCGGTCGCCTTCATAGCTGGCGTCCAGCGTCAGGTCACCACTGCCGAACGGGTTATTGGTGTTGGGTGTGGAGCCGAACAGCGAGGTCAGGGCAATGTTGGCCTTGCTGTTCTTGCCAATTTGCGAGTTGGCGTTTTTGCTGGCCTGGGTCCTCTCGTTCAGGGTAATGGTGATGATGTCACCCACTCGGAACGCCTTGCGGTCGGTGTACAGGTTCTGCTCAAAACCGGCCTGGTAAATCGAGCCATTGTTCGCGGCCGCCGGCAACGGTGTGCGCGGCAACACCGGGGCGTAATAAGGGTCATTGGGCTTGGGCGTCGTTGGGACGCAGCCCGCGAGCACAACAGCCCCACTCAGTGCCAGAACAGATACAAAGCGATTCATGACCCTACCTCACGGTGTTGCAGGCGACCTCATGGCCGCCTCATAGACTTGATTTACAGATTCTGCGTTACGAACGAGAGCATCTGGTCGGCGGTAGAGATCACTTTGGAGTTCATCTCGTAAGCGCGCTGAGTGGTGATCATGTTGACCATCTCCTCAACGGTGCTGACGTTGGAGGTTTCCAGGGTGTTCTGCAGCGTGGTGCCGAAACCGTTCAGGCCCGGTGTACCGACTTGCGGTGCGCCGCTGGCAGCGGTTTCCAGGAACAGGTTGTTACCCACGGCTTGCAGACCGGCCGGGTTGATGAAGTCAGCGGTTTGCAGGTTGCCGATCACCTGGCTGGCCGGGTTACCCGGAACGGTGATGGACACGGTGCCGTCGCGACCGACCGTGAAGGTCTGAGCTTCGTTGGGAATAACGATGGCCGGTTCCAGGGCGAAGCCACTGGCGTTGACGACCTGCCCGTTGGAATCGAGGTGGAACGTACCGTCACGGGTGTAGGACGTGGTGCCGTCCGGCTGCAGAATCTGGAAGAAACCGCGACCGTCGACCGCCAGGTCAAGCGGCTGCTCGGTGGTTTGCAGGCTGCCGGCGGTGAAGTTTTTCTGGGTGCCGACGATGCGCACACCGGTGCCCACTTGCAGGCCCGACGGCAGTTCGCTGTCCTGGGTCGACTGGGCGCCTGGCTGGCGTTTGATCTGATAGAGCAAGTCCTGGAACTCGGCGCGGTCACGTTTGAAACCCGTGGTCGACACGTTAGCCAGGTTGTTGGAAATGGTGGTCAGGTTAGTGTCCTGGGCGGACAGACCTGTTTTGGCAACCCATAGAGCCGGAAGCATTCGATTCTCCTCGTGCGCCTGTTTTACGGCGCGACGTTCTGGTAATTAGCTGATCTGCAAGACCCGAGCCATGGCCTGGTCATCGTCTTTGGCGGTGTTCATCATCTTGATGTGCAGCTCGAACTGCTTGGCCAGCGCCAGCACCGAGGTCATTTCTTCCACGGCGTTGACGTTGCTCGATTCCAGGAACCCGGACACCAGTTTGACGCCGGAATCGGCTTGCGCCGGCTTGCCGTCCTTGGTGTGGATCGAACCGTCCAGGCCTTTGGTCATGTTCCTCAGGTCAGGGTTGACCAGCTTGATGCGGTCGACTTCAGCCATCACGCGCGGGCCTTCGCCCATCGCACGGATGCTGATGGTGCCGTCCTCACCCACTTCGATTTGCTGCTCGGGCGGCACGGCGATCGGTCCGCCATTGCCCATCACCGGCATACCGTTGCCGGCACGCAGCACGCCAAGGGCGTCCACGTTCAGGCTGCCGGTGCGCACGTAGCTTTCAGCGCCATCGGGGGTCTGCACGGCGATCCAGCCGTTGCCTTGCACCGCGACATCGAGGTCGCGACCGGTTTCAACCAGCGAACCAGGGGAGAAGTCGGTGGCCGGGCGCTCGGTCATGGCAAACGCACGCGCCGGAAAGCTGTCACCAAAGACCGGCATCGAACGGGCCTGTTCCAGGTCCTTCTGAAAACCGTTGGTGGAGATGTTTGCCAGGTTGTTGGCATGAGCCTTCTGCGCCAGTGCATTCTGGCTGGCGCCGGTCATTGCCACATAAAGGTACTTGTCCACACTCATTCCTCTGCATGCCGGACGTTTGCCGCCCACCGCTGTACTGTTGAGCGTCAAGCAATTTGCAGACCAACTTTTTTTTGGCGGCGCCGGGCCCGGCAAACAAAGGACTTGAGGGGGTTTCAGAGAGGAATGAGAGATTGTGTCAAAGTCGAAAAACCGGCGGTGTTATGCCGGTGAGTGGCAACGCTTGACCTCATGAGCTCAATGGGATCCTTGTAGCAGCTGCCGAGGCTGCGTCCGGCTGCGAAGCAGTCGTAAACCCTATGTATGCGGTTTACCTGAAGGATCTTAGTGCCTGAATTCACGACGGCTTCGCAGCCGGACGCAGCCTCGCAGGCTCGGCAGCTGCTACAGGGGTCTAGGCGCTTCCCGGTTCTTTGCCGACGTCGTACTCACGCAACTTGTTGGCAATGGTCGTATGCGAAACCCCCAACCGCTTGCCCAACTGCCGACTGCTCGGATGCTCGGAGTACAGCCTCTCCAACACCGCTTTCTCGAAACGACCGACAATCTCGTCAAGCCCGCCTTCAAGCGAAAAATCGCCAAGCGGCTGACGCACACCGTAATCCGGCAGGCGAATGTGCTCGGCCTTGACCGTCCCGCCCTCACACAACGAAACCGCCTGGAACAACACGTTTTCCAATTGCCGGACATTGCCCGGCCAGTGGTAATGACTGAGCCGCTCCATCGCTGCCGGCGCCAGTTTCGGCAACGGGCAACCGATCTGCCGGCTGGCTTGATCGAGGAAGTGCTCCACCAGCGGCGTCAAACCATCGAGGCATTCACGCAGTGGCGGAATGTGCAGCGAAAGCACGTTCAAACGGTGATACAGATCCTGGCGAAACTCGCCCCGCGCGCACAGCTCAGACAAATCCACCTGAGTCGCGCAGATCACCCGCACATCCAGATAAACCTCTTCATCGCTGCCCACACGCCGGAAGCAACCGTCCTGCAGGAAGCGCAGCAATTTCACCTGCAAGCGCGGGCTCATTTCCCCCACGCCATCGAGAAACAACGTACCGCCCGCCGTCAACTCCAGCAGCCCAAGCTTGCCTTCGGCGCGAGCGCCTTCGAAGGCGCCGGGGCCGTAGCCGAACAATTCGGTCTCGGCCATCGACTCGGGCAAACCGGCGCAATTGAGCGCCATTAATGGAGATTGCCCACGAGGGCTAGCCAGGTGACAGGCGCGCGCCAGCAACTCTTTACCAGTGCCGGTTTCGCCTTCTATCAACAGCGGCGCATCCAATGGCGCCATGCGGCGTGCTTCGCGCACTACCGCTGCCATCACTTTCGAGCTTTGGAAGATGCTGTCGAACCCGCGCAGTTCTTGCTTGCGCACGTTATAGATGCGTTCGCCCACCCGGTCAGCGCGGTGCAGCGTCAATACCGCACCGGCCATGGCTTCACTGTCGTCATGCTCCGATTGCAACGGCGCGATGTCAGCCAGAAACACGTCGCCCTTGACCTTGACCCGCAACCCGTTGATGCGCGACTTGTTGGCCCGCACCAGCTCCGGCAAATCAAAATCCTCGGCGTAACGCGACAGCGGAATCCCCGGCACCTCATCCACCCGCACCCCGAGCAATTGCGCCGCCGCCCGGTTGGCCGCGACAATGGAGCCGCCCATGTCGATCGACAACACCGGAAACTCCAGGGCACCGAGCAAGGCATTGAGCTCCATATGCCGACGCTCGCTGGGCATCAGCCCTACACGCTTGACGCCGAATACGCCGGCTATCGATTCGAATTTCGGACGCAGGGCCTGGAACTGAATGTTGATCAGGTTCGGGCAATGCAGGTAGATCGCATTGCCATGCTCACCGCCGACCTCGCCACGAGCGACGTTGATCCCGTATTCCACCAGCAAGTTGAGAATGTCGCGCAGGATACCGATGCGGTTCTGGCAGTGGACTTTGATACGCATATAAAGGCCCAAAGAAAGGGGGAATCGAGGCCCCGCGCGAGAATTTTTCTGCGCTGGCGCCAAAGTAGTCGTCAAGATTATGTGACACCCGGACACCTTTTCAAACCCGCAAATCTCAATAGCTGCGCCATCGCAGCGATTCCGTAACGAATACTTTACGAAAAGCGGAGAATTTTCCTACGCAGAACGCCAAACACCTGCTGCAACACCGCTCACCTTGGGGTATTTCTAGGTCAATAGCAGCACATAACAAGAATGAATCCCCTAGCAGGAGAGCAGCATGAAGCAGACGCAATACGTGGCTCGCGAGCCCGATGCGCAAGGTTTTATCGACTACCCCGCTGAAGAACACGCGGTGTGGAACACGCTGATCACTCGTCAATTGAAAGTGATCGAGGGTCGTGCGTGCCAGGAATACCTGGACGGTATCGAAAAACTCGGTCTGCCCCACGACCGCATTCCGCAACTCGGTGAAATCAACAAAGTCCTCGGTGAAACCACCGGCTGGCAAGTGGCCCGAGTCCCGGCGCTGATTCCCTTCCAGACTTTTTTCGAATTGTTGGCCAGTAAGCAGTTTCCGGTGGCGACGTTTATTCGTACCCGCGAAGAGCTGGATTACCTGCAAGAGCCGGACATTTTCCACGAGATTTTTGGCCACTGTCCGCTGCTGACCAACCCCTGGTTTGCTGAATTCACCCACACCTACGGCAAACTTGGCCTGCAAGCGACCAAGGAAGAACGCGTGTACCTGGCGCGCCTGTACTGGATGACCATCGAGTTCGGTCTGGTCGATACAGCTGAAGGCCTGCGCATTTACGGCGGCGGCATTCTTTCCTCTCCAAAAGAAACCGTTTACTGCCTGTCGAACGAACCTGAACATCAGACGTTCGATCCGCTGGAATGCATGCGCACGCCATACCGCATCGACATCCTGCAACCGCTGTACTTTGTTTTGCCGAACCTCAAGCGTCTGTTTGATGTAGCTCATGAAGACATTATGAGCATGGTCAAACAAGGCATGCAGCTGGGCTTGCACACACCAAAATTTCCGCCAAAGGCTGCGTGATCCGCGCCTTTTGGCATCAGGTGAGTCTGTTACGGATCGACGCTTTGCTATAGCGTCATCTCACTGACGACCGTTTCCCCAAACACTCGATTTCAGGAATTCATCATGTCCACATTGAACCAAGCCCATTGCGAAGCCTGCCAAGCCGGCGCCCCTCAGGTCAGCGACGAAGAGTTGCCGGTACTGATCAAGCAGATCCCGGACTGGAACATCGAAGTCCGCGACGGCGTGATGCAGCTGGAAAAACTGTTTCTGTTCAAAAACTTCAAACATGCACTGGCGTTCACCAACGTCGTCGGTGAAATCTCCGAGGCTGAAGGTCACCATCCGGGCCTGCTGACCGAATGGGGCAAAGTCACCGTCACCTGGTGGAGCCACTCCATCAAGGGCCTGCACCGCAACGACTTCATCATGGCCGCGCGTACTGACGAAGTGGCCAAGGACGCCGAGGGCCGCAAATAATGCATTTCGACGCCATAGGTCGAGTCCCCGGCGATCCGATTCTCGGTTTGATGGAAGCCTATGCGCAGGACCCGAACCCGCGCAAATTTGACCTCGGCGTGGGTGTCTATAAAGACGCCCAAGGCCTGACGCCGATTCCGCAGTCGGTGAAGCTTGCCGAGCAGCGTCTGGTGGATCGTCAAACCACCAAAACCTACATCGGTGGTCACGGTGAACCGGCGTTCGGCAAAGCCATCAGCGAGCTGGTGCTCGGTGCGGACTCCACGCTGATCGCCGGGCAACGCGCTGGAGCGACCCAAACCCCGGGCGGCACCGGTGCATTGCGCTTGAGCGCCGATTTCATCGCCCAGTGCCTGCCGGGCCGTGGCGTGTGGATGAGCAACCCGACCTGGCCGATCCACGAAACCATTTTCGCGGCGGCCGGGGTCAAGGTCAGTCACTACCCGTACGTTGGCAGCGACAACCGCCTCGACGTCGACGCCATGCTCGCGGTGCTCAATGAAGCACCAAAGGGCGACGTGGTGTTGCTGCACGCCTGCTGCCACAACCCGACCGGTTTCGATCTTTCCCATGACGACTGGCGCCGTGTGCTGGACGTGGTGCGCAGTCGCGATCTGTTGCCGTTGATCGACTTCGCCTACCAAGGCTTCGGTGATGGACTGGAGCAGGATGCCTGGTCGACCCGTTTGTTCGCTGACGCGTTGCCGGAAGTGCTGATCACCAGTTCGTGCTCGAAGAACTTCGGGTTGTACCGCGACCGCACCGGCGCGCTGATTGTCTGCGCAAAAACCGCTGACAAGCTCGTGGACATCCGCAGCCAACTGGCCAACATCGCCCGCAATCTGTGGTCGACACCGCCGGATCACGGTGCAGCCGTGGTGGCGACCATTCTTGGCGATCCAGAGCTGAAAAGCCTCTGGGCCGACGAAGTGGAAGCCATGCGTTTGCGTATCGCCCAGTTGCGCAGCGGTCTGGTCGAAGCGCTGGAACCCTATGGTTTGCGCGAGCGTTTTGCGCACATTGGCGTACAACGCGGGATGTTCTCCTACACCGGTTTGACGGCTGAACAGGTTAAACAGCTGCGTGATCATCACAGCGTGTACATGGTCAACTCCGGCCGGGCCAACGTGGCGGGGATTGATGCAACGCGCCTGGATTTGCTGGCCGAGGCGATTGCCAACGTCTGCAAGTAACCACCAAACACTGAAGATCCCACTGTAGGAGCGAGCTTGCTCGCGAAAGCGGTGGGTCAGTCGACATAAACATTGACTGATCCACCGCATTCGCGAGCAAGTCGAATCGTCGCACCGTCGCTCCTACATTTGTTTCGTATTGCTGCCTATTCCAGACCTGTCTAGACAACCCCATCCGTCGAAACAAATGGATATAAAAGTCGGGTTGTCATTTTTACTGCTGTATCCTGCCCAGGCTTTGTATAAGCGCGGATCTACCAGATCTATCAACAGACTTTGCGAGGAGCGCGAAATATGCACGAGATTCCTAATCTCCCCTTCCCAAGCCTGCACGAAACTGAGCAGACAACCACGCAACAAGCCGGCGCCCAACAGCCCGAACTGAAAGAAGCTACTGAACGCCGCCAGGCCGACAGCGAAGACTGAAACACCTGCAATGCCAGACCGTGTGGAAAGCGCTAACATGCGCTTTCCACACCGCCTGAACCTTGAGCCCCGCACCATGACCGATGACTTCTCAGAAACCCAAGCCAGCGTCCTGATCGGCACCGCCGAGAAGATGATCGAGATCTGGAACCACCTGTCCCCCGAGAAACAAGCCGCCTTGCTCGCCCGTTTCGGCACTCAAGAAAACGCCCTGGCCGCCCTGGTCACGACGCAACTGGTTGCCCCCGCCAAACCCTGATCCACACCGCCCGGCAAATAGTTTTACTTTTTCCACGACCCGCGAGCGCTCGCGCCGCTATCATAAGCAGCCTATCTATCCTGCTTTCCCGTGGACTTTTACCCATGTCTGAAAACCAGCGCCCCTTGGCGGTCACGCTGCAAGTCGTTTCCATCGTTCTGTTTACCTTCATCGGCTACCTGAATGTCGGCATTCCTCTCGCCGTACTGCCCGGCTACGTCCACAGCGACCTCGGTTTTGGCGCAGTCATCGCCGGGCTGGTGATCAGCGTGCAATACCTGGCCACCCTGCTCAGCCGACCTTATGCCGGCAAAATCATCGACAACAAGGGCAGCAAACTGGCGGTGATGTACGGCCTGGCCGGTTGCGGCTTGAGCGGTGTGTTCATGCTGATTTCTGCCTGGACCCAAAGTCTGCCGACGGTGAGCCTGATCAGCCTGCTGATTGGCCGCTTGGTGCTGGGTAGCGCAGAAAGTCTGGTCGGCTCAGGATCGATTGGCTGGGGCATCGGCCGTGTTGGCGCGGCAAACACCGCCAAGGTGATTTCCTGGAACGGCATCGCCAGTTACGGCGCTCTGGCCGTCGGCGCGCCGCTGGGCGTGCTGTTGGTCCATCAGTTGGGATTGTGGAGCATGGGCGTGAGCATTGTGCTGCTGGCCGTTCTGGGCCTGGCACTGGCCTGGCCAAAAACTGCCGCACCGATTGTGGTCGGTGAGCGTTTGCCGTTCATGCATGTGCTGGGACGCGTATTGCCCCACGGTTGCGGCCTGGCGCTGGGCTCCATCGGTTTTGGCACCATCGCCACCTTCATCACTTTGTATTACGCCACGCAACACTGGGACAACGCGGTGTTATGCCTGAGCTTGTTCGGCGCCAGCTTCATCGGCGCGCGCCTGCTGTTTGGCAACCTGATCAACCGCCTCGGCGGGTTCCGCGTGGCGATTGCCTGCCTGTCCGTAGAAACCCTGGGGTTGCTGCTGCTGTGGCTGGCGCCGGATGCCCATTGGGCACTGGCCGGTGCGGCGCTGACCGGTTTCGGTTTTTCGCTGGTCTTTCCAGCGCTGGGCGTGGAAGCGGTCAACCTGGTGCCCGCCTCCAGCCGTGGCGCGGCCGTCGGGGCTTATTCGCTGTTCATTGATTTGTCGCTGGGAATTACCGGCCCGCTGGCGGGTGCCATTGCGGCAGGGTTTGGTTTTGCTTCGATTTTCCTGTTCGCTGCGATTGCCGCGCTGAGCGGCTTGGCCTTGAGCGTTTACTTGTACCGGCAAGCACCGAAGCAACGCGAAGCGCGAGAGTCGCGTTAAAAATCGACCTTGCCGCGCCCGGCCTTGATGCTCCCGCGCTTGGTCTTCGATTCAAGCCGACGCTTTTTTGAACCCAGCGTCGGTTTGGTCGGGCGACGCTTCTTTTCGACCTTGGTCGCGCTGAGGATCAGCTCGGTCAAGCGCTCCAGCGCATCCGCGCGATTGGCCTCCTGCGTGCGGTACTGCTGGGCCTTGATGATCAACACACCTTCGCTGGTGATGCGACTGTCGCGCAGCGCCAGCAGCCGCTCCTTGTAGAACTCGGGCAGGGACGAGGCCGGAATGTCGAAGCGCAGGTGCACGGCGCTGGAAACCTTGTTGACGTTCTGCCCGCCGGCGCCTTGGGCGCGGATGGCCGTCAACTCGATCTCGGCATCCGGCAGATGCACGTTGTTGGAAATCACCAGCATGGAAAAGCGTCCGGGTTCAGGGTGGTCAGGATACCGCGAATATCGGTCTGAATAGCAGGTAGTCACTGGAGCATGTGAGACCAAGAAGTCATGCCAGTCTTTTCTTACAGAGTTTTCGTATTTACAAATGGGGAGTTGCTTTGTTTTGAATGGCTATATTAGTCTCAAATCTCACACCAACGAGATCTATAACTTTATGTCATTTGAAAATATTCGATACCATTTGGCAGTGACCTGCTTGGTTTTAGGCTGTTCAATACCTATTATGGGAGCAGTTGTCTGGGTAATAACCGAAGTAATACCACTAGAGGGACGAGCCTTAAATATCACCTACATAGCAACGTATATACCTATTGCATTATTTGGCTTGCGCTTCTACATCCCAAGACTACGAGGAATTGCATAACATCGTTATGCCGCATGGTATCAATTGCCACGCACCATCGACGACTCCTTAACCATTGAATTTAAAGTTATAGAATCAACCAAACCCTCGAAAAACAAAGCTAGAGCGCCCGATTGCTGATAAGCCGGCACATTACTAATAGGATCATATCTAAAAAGCTGCGATGAACCAGCCTTGCGTACCGATCTAAACATGCCATAGCCAGACAAAAGCAAATCGGTCGAATAATACGCCATATTACCGTTATAACTATCCCTAAAAAGAGCTTGATAGCCTCGCCTAAGAGGACCTTGAACACTAGGTGCATCGGGACCGTTATAAATATTCGCCACCCCTTCGGCGATGTTATTTGCCCCATGACCGATTAGAAGCGCACCTGGCACGACCCCGATCCCCCACGACGCCCCCGTCATCGCGATGCCGACTTCAATTTGCATCCCTCCTGCCAAAACACCGATACCGTTTTGAGTATAAAAAAGCGCCTTCGACAATAACTCTTCGTGTTCGGCTCTTAATTCCTGAAGCCCTTGCCACGCGCTGATAAGCCCTTCAACAACCGCCTGAATAACCTCATCTGCGCAGGATGAAACAATCGAACTAAAGCGAAGCCGTGTCATACCATCAGCAAAATGCGCCATGCCAATGCTGCATCCAACCGCCACCAAGTCAGAGGCCGCTTTCGTCACATCATGGATATCACAGGCGTCTTCATTCATCCTCATTCCCCCAAGTACTATAAGCACTTGTCGCACCAGGAACATGCGCCCAGGCAATCTCTCTATACCGAATAGACACTAACTCTTGCGGCTCTGCGTCGTTCATACGAATAGCGTGCGGGACCTGCTGACTGATATGCGCGATACGCGCACCTGTAAGATGAATTGAATAGTATCGTTCTTGCCCGCCCGCGGAGGCGGTGCGGTAGAGATTGATAATGCATTCGACCTCTTCACGCTCATGCAGTGCACTGGCCAATAGAGGCGATGACTTATCGATAGCCTTGGTTATCATGATTGGCATGTGCTTGCCGCGACCTCCGGCAATGCTGCCATCATTACCGGTGACCATATCGTGCGAGTAAGCCAGCACCATTATTTCGTCCTGATGCGCGAACTGGCACTTGTTACCAATTGAGCTTTGGCCTGAGCAGCCGGCAGAAATAAGCCCTTGTCGCTTACCGGTAATACTCATGTAGCTGTGACTGGCCATAACCGCTAATCCTTGATGTATTCAAAGCGCGAGACTATGGCAAAAAAAGCATTAGGCAGGGTGTAGGCTGTTTCTGAAGCAACGAGCATCAGCCAACTTTTAAAAAATTTCAGAAATCACTGTAGTAAACAATGAATGCTTATGCAGGAGCGGGATTACAGCGCAATCTAAAATTAACGCATCAAAAACAAAAAACCCGGCACATTGGCCGGGTTTGTTGTTTCTGCGCTCTGCGCTTACTTCGCGTTGGAGCCTGCTGCGTGCAGTGCGTGCTGGGCGCTACGTTTGTTCTTGATGCCGTAGCAGACCCACATGAACACGACCCACACCGGAATCGCGTACACCGAGATCTGGATCCCCGGAATCAGCAGCATCACGCCCAGAATAAACACCACGAACGCCAGGCAGACGTAGTTCCCGTACGGGTACCACAGGGCCTTGAACAGCGGTGTTTGTTGGGTCTTGTTCATGTGCTGACGGAACTTGAAGTGCGAGAAGCTGATCATCGCCCAGTTGATCACCAGGGTCGCAACCACCAGCGACATCAACAGTTCCAAAGCGTTTTGCGGGATCAGGTAGTTCAACAGCACCGCGATCAGCGTCACCGCCGCCGAGGCGAGGATCGAACGCACCGGCACGCCGCGCTTGTCGATCTTCGACAAGGCCTTCGGCGCATCGCCCTGCTCGGCCATGCCCAGCAGCATACGGCTGTTGCAGTACGTGCCGCTGTTGTATACCGACAACGCCGCGGTCAACACCACGAAGTTGAGGATGTGCGCGGCGGTGTTGCTGCCGAGCATTGAGAACACTTGCACGAACGGGCTACCGCTGTAGGAATCACCCGACGCGTTCAAGGTCGCCAGCAGGCTGTCCCATGGCGTCAGCGACAACAGAATGACCAGCGCGCCGATGTAGAAAATCAGGATCCGGTAGATCACCTGGTTGATGGCTTTCGGGATCACGGTTTTCGGCTTGTCGGCTTCAGCAGCGGTGAAACCGAGCATTTCCAGGCCACCGAAGGAGAACATGATGATCGCCATGGCCATCACCAGACCGCTGACGCCGTTCGGGAAGAACCCACCGTGGGACCACAGGTTGCTGACCGCCGCTTGCGGGCCGCCATTGCCGCTGACCAGCAGGTAGCTGCCCAGGGCAATCATGCCCACGATGGCCACGACCTTGATGATCGCGAACCAGAACTCGGCCTCGCCAAAGACTTTGACGTTGGCCAGGTTGATCAGATTGATCAGCACGAAGAACCCGGCTGCCGAGACCCAGGTCGGGATGTCCGGCGCCCAGTAGTGGATGTATTTGCCGACCGCGGTCAGCTCCGACATGCCCACCAGGATGTACAGGATCCAGCAGTTCCAGCCCGACAGGAAGCCGGCAAAACCGCCCCAGTATTTGTGCGCGAAGTGGCTGAAGGAACCGGCAACGGGCTCTTCAACGATCATTTCGCCGAGCTGGCGCATGATCATGAACGCAATGAAGCCGCAGATGGCGTAGCCGAGGATCATCGACGGGCCGGCGGATTTCAGCACCCCGGCCGAGCCGAGGAACAAGCCGGTACCGATCGCACCACCGAGGGCAATCAATTGAATGTGGCGATTTTTCAGGCCGCGTTTGAGCTCGCCTGACTGCGAGGTTTGTCCACTCATGAAAAGGGTCTCACGTTCTGCGTATTTACAACGGTCATGCGTCACCTGTTTGTTTTTATCTGTGACGAAATCGAACCCGACACACTCGTGGCGTGGCGGAGTGAACAAGGCGGATAGCCTTGAGGTTTGCGCTGATGCGCAGGAGGTCACAGTTAAAACGCGGCGCATTGTACACCTGTAACCCCCTGCTACCAGACCCGCCTGATCAGCGTGTCATTTGCCGGGATTGCCTGTGTCCACCCCGAGCGTCTCGGGCGGCTGCAAAAATTGAGTCAGACCTTTGCAGGTCAGTGACGGGAGCAATCGAGAAATCGCCCCTCGATAGGAGATGGAGATGAGTCACGGCGTACATTGCGCCTCCTTCTTGTTATGCACCTGCACGACAGGCATGTGGCGCATCTGACCCTTATGGCGCCGCCGAAACAAGCGGGCCAGAGCCTTGGGCGATCGTTCAGCAGATTGATTTCGGCAGGTTTTCCTTACACCCCTTCCGTGAACGTCAACCCAAGGCGTTTTAGGCGATATTTCGTCAGGATTTCTTTACACGCCGTAACGAATATTTTCCTGATCGGATTCGTCAGTCAGACGACTGCACATTGACGACGGTGTCACTACTGGCGCCTTCGCGAGCAGGCTCGCTTGTATGGTAGGACTTGAAGGGAGGAGGAGGGACAAGGCTCGTTTCTGACTGTTGACGCAGTACAGACCGTGGGAGATTTCGCCCCTCCTCCTTTCACCCAAGCGCCGATAAAGAATGCTTCTGGCTAGACCGACGATAGGAACAAGCCTGCGCCTCTGGGTGAGCCCTTCAAGTGCTTAAAACCTTATCCCGGAGGAAATCCAATGGCAATGCCGGTTCTTGTTTCAAAGCCGATCGTGGGTGTGGATGTCGCCAAGAATGAATTGGTGATTTATCAGGCAGAGTTCGATTTGCTCGAAGAAATCCCCAACACCAAAGCGGCCATCAAGCAGTGGTTGAAGGCCTTGCCGGGGACAGTGGCGATCGCCATTGAGGCCACCAACATCTATCACCTGGAGTTTGCTGACTTGGCCTATGAGGCCGGTTGCACTATTTACATGGTGGGCGGCTATGAACTCAGTCATTACCGAAAAGGTGTCAAAGTTCGCGCCAAAACTGATGCGCTAGATGCCAAGTTACTTGCCCGTTATTTAAAGAACGAAGCTGAGGAGCTTCATCCGTGGACCCCGCCGTCACCGCTGTACCGCCAGCTCTTGAGCCTTTTCCGCCGCCGGGCGGCTTTGGTCCAGGCGCGAGTTGGCCTGGTGCAAAGCTGGGCGAATGAACCGTTGCTGAAAACCGCTTTCGCCGAGCAAGTGAAATCCATGCAGCAACTTGAAGTGCTGGTCGAAAAGACGATTAAGGACCATCTGAAAGAAGCCGGCTTGCTCGGCCAGTTAAAGCGGTGTCTGAAAGTTGAAGGTATTGGTTTTTTGACCGGAGCTCGCTTGATTGCGGCTTTTCAGCGGGGTGACTTCAGAAACGCGAATGCCTTTATCGCCTTCTTGGGAATGGATTTGCGGGTGGCGAAGTCAGGACAAAAAGATTGTCGCCGGAGTTTGAGCAAGCGAGGTGACCCAGAGGCCCGGCGCCTTTTGCACAATGCAGCGATGTCGGCCAGCCGAACGGCGGCCTGGAAAGGATTTTACGAAGCGCAAAGAGCTCGGGGCTTCAGCACCACTCAGGCGCTGGTAATGCTGGCTCGCAAGCTTGCTCGGGTTGTATTCGCCCTGCTGAACGGGCAAAGCGAATACCAACCGAAAACCAGTTGAGGGCTTCCCCTCAACCATAGAATCTCCCACATTGGAATGCGATCAACTGTGGGAGCGAGCCTGCTCGCGATGACGCCCGACCATTCACCACAACACTTAAAGTCAGACAAAAAAAAAGCCACCCCGAGGGATGGCGTTTTTTATGTGGCGCTTACCGATTACTCAGGCTTGCGACGACCAAAGCCCGGACGCTGGCCCGAACCGGCTGGCGCACCGCGACGCTTGCCCGATGGCGCGTCCTTGTCGACCAGGACGATGCCTGGGCGTTTCTTCGGCGCTGGCTTGGCCGGGCGCTTGGTGTCGGAAGGACGGTCTGCCACTGGCGTACCGCGACCCGACTCACCACGACCCGCTGGAGCACCGCGATCGCTGCGACCGCCGCTTGGCGCACCACGGCCTTCGCCGCGCTCGGTGCGACCATTGGCCGGACGTGGCGTGCGTGGACCGCGCTCGCCATCAGCACGAGGTGCTGCTGGTTTACGGGCTGGACGCTCGCCTTCGATATGCGGTTCACGGGAATCACGCGGAGCAACAGCTGTCTGGCCACCGGCCGCTGGACGCAACGTGCGCACGCGCTCGGTCTTGCCCATCGGACGCGACGATTTACGCTGCATACGATCGAGCTTGTCTTTGCTCTTGGCGTTCATCTGCGGCATCGCGACCGGCGTCAGGCCAACCTCGGCACTCAGAATGTCGACTTCGTACTGGCTCATTTCGCGCCAGCGGCCCATCGGCAGGTCGGAGTTGAGGAACACCGGACCGAAACGCACGCGCTTCAGACGGCTGACCACCAGGCCCTGGGATTCCCACAGGCGACGAACTTCGCGGTTACGACCTTCCATCACCACGCAGTGATACCAGTGGTTGAAACCTTCACCGCCTGGCGCCTGCTTGATGTCGGTGAACTTGGCCGGGCCATCTTCGAGGACGACGCCTGCTTTCAAACGCTCGATCATTTCATCATCGACTTCACCACGCACACGTACCGCGTATTCACGGTCCATTTCGTAGGAAGGGTGCATCAGGCGGTTGGCCAACTCACCGTCGGTGGTGAACATCAGCAGACCGGTGGTGTTGATGTCCAGACGGCCGATGTTGATCCAGCGACCTTCTTTCGGGCGCGGCATCTTGTCGAACACGGTCGGACGGCCTTCCGGGTCGACACGGGTGCAGATTTCACCGTCGGGCTTGTTGTACATGATCACGCGGCGGACCGACTCGGCGGCTTCTTCGCGCTTGATCACCTTGCCATCAATGGTGATGGCGTCATGCATGTCGACACGCTGACCGAGCGTGGCGTCTTTGCCATTGACCTTGATGCGGCCGTGGCTGATCCAGGCTTCTACGTCACGGCGCGAGCCGACGCCGATACGGGCGAGGACTTTCTGCAGTTTTTCGCCTGCTGGGCCGATTTCCTGGTCGTCTTTCTGGTCGTTGATACTCATCTGGGCACCTCCCGGTGTGGTCTGTTCAGGCTTTTGCCTGAAGCGATGTAAATCTGTGTACTTTTTTGAAGAGCCAAGGCGAAGGGATCGCCAAAGGGTCGCGAATCATACGCTCATGTGGGCGATTTCGCATCAGAGACTAGCTGATGAACGCAGAGTTACCTGCTTTTCCGCCGACCGGTGGCGCCGTACGCGTATCGTGCTTGTGTAGGAGCCGAGCTTGCTCGCGATAGCGGACTTCCATTCACTTTGATGTTGAATGTACTGACGTCATCGTCGGATCGCCGCCCGGAGCAAGCTCGGCTCCTACAGGATTGGGGTCAGTCGTCGAACTCGCGGCGTTCGGCTTCGATGGCTTCGGCGAGCGCCCGGGCTTCGGCTTCTTCGTCGCTCAACTCGGGCTCGGGCTCGGGCTCGGGCTCGGGTTTCGGTTGTTCGAGGGCTGCGACGGCAGCCAGGAGTTTTTCGCGAGCTTCGGCTACGCCCAACACGTCGTCTTCAAGCTCTGGTTCCTGCTCTTCTTCAACTGTGGCTTCGGGCTCGACCTGAAGTTCACTGTCGATTTCCGGCTCAACCGCGGTCACTTCGCCATCGCGCAACAAATCGTCGAAGTCGGTCTTGAGCCCCTCCTCCATGGTGTCCAACTCCAGCAACAACGTGTGGAAACTGGTTTCTTCCTTCGGCTCTTCCGGCTCGGCGCTGGCGTCCGCCAATGCCTGCAGGCTGGCAGGCACGGGGGCGTCGTCAAAATCGAGCACCGGGTCCGGCTCCAGCTCGCGCAGTTCGGCCAGCGGCGGCAGATCGTCGAGGTTTTTCAGGTTGAAGTGATCGAGAAACGCCTTGGTGGTCGCGAACATCGCCGGTTTGCCGGGCACATCGCGGTGGCCAACGATGCGGATCCACTCACGCTCCATCAGCGTCTTGACGATCTGACTGTTCACCGCCACGCCCCGCACGTCTTCGATCTCGCCCCGTGTGATCGGTTGGCGATAGGCGATCAGCGCGATGGTTTCGAGCATGGCGCGGGAATAACGCTGAGGGCGTTCCTCCCACAGACGCCCGACCCACGGCGAAAACTTTTCGCGGATTTGCAGGCGATAGCCCGAAGCCACTTCCCTCAGTTCGAAGGCGCGGCCGTCGCAGGACTTGGCCAATATCGTCAGCGCTTTCTTGAAGACCGCCGGCTCCGGCCGCTCGCCTTCTTCGAACAGCTCGAACAGGCGTTCAAGCGATTGCGGTTTTCCCGAGGCCAACAGAAAGGCTTCAAGCAGTGGCGCCAGCTCGCGGGGTTCAGTCAGGTTCATGATTCAACTCGTTATTCGGCTCGGGCCCGCACGTGGATCGCTGCGAACGGCTCATTCTGCACCAGCTCGACCAAGGATTCCTTGACCAGTTCGAGGATGGCCATAAAGGTCACCACCACCCCGAGTCGTCCTTCTTCAGCGGTGAACAGCTCGACAAAGGGCACGAAACCGCCGCCCTTGAGCCGTTCCAGCACATCGCTCATGCGTTCACGGGTGGACAGTGCCTCGCGGCTGACCTGGTGGCTTTCAAACATGTCGCCACGGCGCAGGACCTCGGCCATGGACAACAGCAACTCCGACAGACGCACGTCCGGCAACAGCTTGCGCGCCCGGGCTTCCGGAGCATCTAGCTTGGGCACCACCACGTCACGTCCAACACGGCTCAGGCCATCAATACCTTCGGCGGCCGCCTTGAAGCGCTCGTACTCCTGCAAACGGCGGATCAGCTCGGCGCGCGGGTCGTCTTCTTCGTCTTCAATGGTTTCGGCTCGCGGCAACAGCATCCGCGACTTGATCTCGGCCAGCATCGCGGCCATCACCAGGTACTCAGCCGCCAGCTCCAAGCGCACCGACTGCATCAACTCGACATAACCCATGTACTGGCGGGTGATTTCCGCCACCGGGATGTCGAGGATGTTGATGTTCTGTTTGCGGATCAGGTACAGCAACAGGTCGAGCGGGCCTTCGAAGGCTTCGAGAAACACCTCCAGTGCATCCGGCGGGATGTACAGGTCCAGCGGCATTTCCAAAACCGCCTGGCCATACACCATCGCGAAGGGCAGCTCTTGCTGGGTTCCGGCTTGACTGTCGACAACGGGTTCTACTGCAGACATCTACGCCTCGGCCATGAACGGCGCAGGGTCGCCGCAACCGACACGGATCACTTCCGGCTCACCGTCGGCGAGACTGATCACAGTGGACGCCTTGATCCCGCCGTAACCGCCGTCAATGATCAGGTCGACCTGATGCTCAAGCAATTGACGCATTTCGTGCGGGTCCGTCAGCGGGTCGGTGTCGCCGGGCATGATCAGGGTCACGCTCATCAGCGGCTCACCCAGCTGTTCCAGCAGCGCCAGGGCAATCGGATGGCTAGGCACTCGCAGGCCGATGGTGCGCTTTTTCGGGTGCAGCAACAGGCGCGGGACTTCGCGGGTGGCGTTGAGAATAAACGTGTACGGCCCCGGCAGGTGCGCCTTGAGCAAGCGGAACGTGCCGGTATCGATTTTGGCAAACAACCCCAGTTGCGACAGGTCACTGCAAATCAGCGTGAAGTTGTGTTTGTCATCCAGCCCGCGCAAACGGCGCACGCGTTCCACGGCATTCTTGTCGCCGATCTGGCAACCAATGGCATAGGACGAGTCTGTGGGGTAAACCACCACCCCGCCTTTGCGAATGATCTCGACAGCCTGTTTGATCAGGCGCGCTTGTGGGTTTTCCGGATGAATCTGGAAAAATTGACTCACATTCTCTACCTGTTCAGACGGCGGCAATAATTGGGTCATGTTTGAATCGACACCACAGTGGTGGCAGATCCTCCGGGAGCGGGCGGTATTCGCCGATCTCGGACCAGCCTCCAGGGCCATGAAAATCACTGCCGGCACTGACCAGCAGACCGAACTCACGAGCAAGAATCGCCAGACTGCCCACTTGTTCGGCGGGCTGATGGCCATTGACCACTTCAATCGCGTGGCCCCCGGCTTGAATATAGTCAGAAATCAGCCGACGACGCTTGCTGCGAGTGAAATCGTAGTGCCAGGGATGCGCCAGGCTGACCCAAGCCTTGGCGGCGCGCAGGGTTTCGACAGTCTCCTCCAGGGTCGGCCAGTGTTGCTTGACGTCGCCCAGCTTGCCGGCGCCCAGCCATTTGCGGAACGCTTCGGCGCGGTCCTTTACATACCCTTCACGCACCATCCAGTCGGCGAAGTGCGGGCGGGCCGGCGCGTTGCCGCTGTCACCCAGTTCCTGCTGTATGGCCCGGGCACCTTCCAGCGCTCCCGGCATGCCCTTCAATGCCAGCTTGCGGCTTATTTCTTCGGATCGTAGCCAACGGCCATCGTGCAGTTTGGCAATCGCCTCGACCAACGGCGGCGCCGTTACATCAAACCCGTAACCCAATACATGAATGGTCGCGCCGCCCCAAGTGCAGGACAATTCGACGCCATTGACCAGTTGCATCCCCAGCGCAGTCGCGGCTGTGCGAGCCTCGTCGAGGCCCTCAAGAGTGTCGTGATCGGTCAAGGCCAGGACTTGCACGCCTTTCTCGAACGCACGCGCAACCAGTACCGCAGGCGCCAGGGCGCCATCGGAGGCCGTGCTATGGCAGTGCAAATCAACATTCACAGGACTTTGTTACCTCAAATCAGCTGGCGCTATCGCGCGCCCATATGTTTGTTATTATGCCGCCACATCCTGCTTCTGGCTGCCACTGTGAAACAATTCATCGATTTCATCCCGCTTCTGCTGTTTTTCATCGTCTTCAAACTTGACCCAAGGGTCGTCGACATCGGCGGTCATGAGTTGACTGTAGGCGGAATTTACAGCGCCACCGCAATGCTGATCATCAGCTCCCTGGTGGTTTACGGCACGCTGTTCATCAAGCAGCGCAAGCTTGAGAAAAGCCAGTGGCTGACCCTCATCGCCTGTCTGGTCTTCGGTAGCCTGACCCTGGCGTTCCACAGCGAAACCTTCCTGAAGTGGAAAGCGCCGGTGGTGAACTGGTTGTTTGCCCTGGCGTTCATTGGCAGCCATTTCGTCGGTGACAGCCTGTTGATCAAACGTATCATGGGCCACGCGCTGACCCTGCCGGAGCCGGTCTGGACGCGCCTGAACATCGCCTGGATCGCCTTCTTCCTGTTTTGCGGTGCCGCCAACCTGTTCGTCGCGTTCACCTACCAAGAATACTGGGTCGACTTCAAAGTCTTCGGCAGCCTGGGCATGACACTGCTGTTCCTGGTTGGCCAGGGCATTTACCTGTCCCGCCACCTGCACGACGCCGATATCACCACGCCAAAAACCGAGGACTGACATGCTTTACGCAATCATTGCCACAGACGTCGCCAACTCCCTGGAAGCCCGACTGGCCGCACGCCCTGCCCACCTTGAGCGCCTGCAAGTGCTCAAGGGCGAAGGCCGCATCGTATTGGCCGGCCCGCACCCGGCAGTCGACAGCAATGATCCGGGCGCTGCGGGTTTCACCGGCAGCCTGATCGTCGCCGAATTCGATTCCCTGAGCGCCGCACAAGCCTGGGCCGACGCCGACCCGTATATCGCTGCAGGCGTCTACGCCAACGTTTCGGTCAAACCATTCAAGCAAGTCCTGCCGTAAATCTCTCCCGCGCGGTGAACCTTGTCGGTTCATCGCGCTCTCAATCGCTCATTATTCTCGTTTGCCTGCCGACAACCTGCCCAATCACTCGATTGGAATCAGGAGTCGCGATGCGCAAGGGTCCGTTGTGTCTGTTGTTGGTGACGTTGTCGATGGTGGCCCCGGCTCACGGTGAAGAAAGCGCCGAGGGCGGTAACTCGACGCCTCTGTCGCTGAGCGCCGGCAGCCAGATTGCCGAGTTGCAGCAACGCTTGAAGATAAGCGAGCAGCAACGAGAAGAACTGAACAAACAATTGCAAAATACCGATGGTGAACGCGAAAGCGCTCAACTGAGCCGGTTGCGCCAAGAGAATCAGCGCCTCAAGCTGCAACTCAAGGAAACGCAGGCCAGCAGCCCACTGCCGCGCCTGCTGACCGATCAGCAGCAGTGGTTTGTCATTGGAGCAGGAGTTGCGCTGTCGGCCCTGCTGTGCGGTATCTTCGCCAGTGGTGCCACCAGAAAACGTCGGCAATGGCTAAATTGAGTGATTCATGAGCGAGCTGTTACTAATTGATGATGACCAGGAGCTGTGCGAGCTCCTGAGCAGTTGGTTGAGCCAGGAAGGCTTTCAGGTCCGGGCTTGCCACAATGGCCAGAGTGCCCGCCGCGCGCTGGCCGAAACCTCCCCGGCCGCCGTGGTGCTGGATGTGATGCTGCCGGACGGCAGCGGCCTGGAACTGCTCAAGCAATTGCGCAGCGATCACCCGGACTTGCCGGTGCTGATGCTGTCGGCGCGCGGCGAGCCACTGGACCGCATCCTCGGCCTGGAACTTGGCGCCGATGATTACCTGGCCAAACCCTGCGACCCACGGGAACTGACTGCCCGTTTGCGCGCGGTGTTGCGCCGCAGCCATCCGGCGGCGGTGTCCAGCCAGATGGAACTGGGCGACTTGTGTTTCAGCCCGGTGCGCGGCGTGGTCAGCATCGATGAACAGGAGTTCACCCTCACCGTCTCCGAAAGCCGTTTGCTTGAAGCCCTGCTCAAGCAACCCGGCGAGCCTCTGGACAAACAGGAACTGGCGCAGATCGCCCTCGGCCGCAAACTGACCCTGTACGACCGCAGCCTGGACATGCACGTCAGCAACCTGCGCAAAAAGATCGGCCCACACCCCGACGGCCGCCCGCGCATCGTTGCCCTGCGTAGCCGTGGTTATTACTACAGCCTGTAGGAGCTGGCTTGCCAGCGAAGGCGTCTTCATTGTTTACGCATGGCTCACGGACCTCTTCGCCAGCAAGCCGGCTCCTACAGCGTGATGGTTTGTCAGCCACTGACAAAATCTTCTTTACCCAAGCTTTACGCTTCGCTGACCGCCGCTGACCTTGACCTGCGTAATCTGTACTCATCCGGAACGTACCGGGAACGAGACAAGGAGATTCACAATGCGCAAGACTCTTATCGCTCTGATGTTCGCCGCCACCCTGCCGACCGTTGCCATGGCCATGCCTGAAGGCAGCGGCCCGATGGACGGCTCGCACCACGGCGGTCAGATGCACGGCATGCACGGTAAAGGCCCGTACAGCCAGCTGGACCTGAGCCGCGAACAGCGCGAGCAGATTCGCAAGATCATGGGCGAACAGATGCACGAGCGTAAGCAACTGGTCGACAAGTACCTGGAAAAACTCTCGCCAGCCGACCAGAAAGCCATGAAAGACGAAATGGCGGCCAACCACAAAAAAGCCGAGGCCGAGGTGCGTGCCCTGCTGAAACCGGACCAACAGAAGCAATTCGACGAGATCCAGAAAAAACAGGCTGAGCGTCGCGCCGAATGGGCTGAGTTCAAGGCCTGGAAAGCGCAACAACCGCAAAAAGCGCAATAATGCGCTAACCCGGACCCGACGGCTCAACCCCGTTGGGTCTGATACCACCCCAATCCAAATGTGGGAGCGAGCTGTGGCGAGGGGGCTTGCCCCCGTAGGAGTGCGAAGCACTCCCAAAATCTTCGACCATTACCGAGATTTTGGGAGTGCTTCGCACTCCTACGGGGGCAAGCCCCCTCGCCACAGCTCGCTCCCACAGGAATTTGTGTTTGTGTGAGGACTTTCTGTGCGTTCATTGTTCTGGCGTATTTTGGCCAGTTTCTGGCTGGCCATCGCTCTGGTGGCAGGGCTGTCCATGCTGTTGGGGCACATGCTCAATCAGGACGCGTGGATTCTCAGCCGCCATCCGGGCCTCAATACACTGGCCGAACAGTGGACACAAACCTACGAATCCCAGGGTGAAGAAGCTGCTCAGGACATTCTGGAACAGCGCAAACGTCAATATCACATTGACGTTCAGGTGTTGAACGAGAGCGGCGACCCGGTGGTGCGAGGCACCTTCCCTCGTCGCGCGGCGGCGTTTGAAGCTCGGCAGAACAACGATGATCGGCGTCTGCCTTGGCGTCGTTTGACGGCGGAGTACACCAGCGAAAAAACCGGCGACACCTACCTGCTGATCTACCGCATCCCTCACCCGGAACTGGATTCATGGCACCGCGAAAGCCTGCTGTGGCCATTGAGTGCGCTGGGCATTGCCTTGGTGGTGCTGACCTTGTTCAGCTTGTTCGTCACGCTATCGATCACCCGCCCGCTCAGCCGTTTGCGTGGCGCAGTGCATGACCTGGGACAAACCACTTATCAGCAAAACAGCCTGGTGAAACTGGCCAACCGACGCGATGAATTCGGCGTGCTGGCCAACGACTTCAATCGCATGGGCTCGCGCCTGCAAAGCCTGATCGGCAGTCAGCGGCAATTGCTTCGCGATGTGTCGCATGAACTACGCTCCCCGCTCGCCCGCCTGCGCATCGCTCTGGCATTGGCGGAGCGGGCCAACCCTGAAGAACGTGAAAAGCTCTGGCCGCGCCTGACCCGCGAATGCGACCGGCTGGAAGCGTTGATCAGCGAAATCCTGGTGCTGGCGCGGGTCGATGCTGATAACGCCAGCGCCGAAGAGGTCGACCTGAATGCGTTGCTCAACACGCTGCAAAAGGAGGCGCAACTGGGTTCACCAGAGCAGCACGTGCGCCTTGAGGCAGAGCCGCAATTGAACCTCAAGGGCTGGCCGACGATGATCGAGCGTGCCGTCGACAATCTGCTGCGCAACGCTCAGCGCTTTAACCCGGTCGGGCAGTCGATCGAAATGCAGGCCGTGCGTCAGGGTGAGCGCATTGTGGTCAGCGTGCGTGACCATGGGCCGGGCGTAAACGCCGAGCATTTGCACCAGTTGGGTGAGCCCTTTTATCGAGCACCTGGGCAAACGGCGGCCGGGCACGGTTTGGGCCTGGCGATTGCGCGCCGCGCAGCGGAACGACATGGCGGAAGTCTGGTGCTGGCCAATCATCCGCAGGGCGGGTTTGTGGCCAGCCTGGAATTACCGTTGGTGCCGGGGGCCGTCGTCCAGCCATAAATGCAATGGTGATGCTTAAAGATCGCAGCCTCGTTTCACTCGACAGCTCCTACAGATGTACACATATCTCTGTAGGAGCTGTCGAGTGAAACGAGGCTGCGATTCTTTTGACCTTCAGGATTTAGCGGGCCAGGCGCTGACGAATTCGGCGAGGTCGACTTTCTCGGCCACGCGCGGTTCTTTCTGCGGCGTGCCGAGGTAAAGGAACGCAATCACTTCTTCCCCTTCAGCCAAACCCAGCCCTTTGGCCACATGCGCCGAATACGCCAAGTCACCGGTGCGCCACACCGCGCCAATCCCTTGCGCATATGCCGCCAGCAAAATCCCATGAGCCGCGCAGCCCGCTGCCAGCCGTTGTTCGGATTTCGGGTATTTGACGTGATCCTGCACCCGCGCAATCACTACCACCACCAATGGCGCACGCAGTGGGCCGTTGCGCGCCTTGTCCAGTGCCGCTTCAGACACCTCGGTGTCTTGCAACCTCGCCGCTTCGGCCAGCAACTCGCCCATTTGCTCGCGCGCCGCGCCCTCGACCGTCAGAAAGCGCCAAGGCTGCAAATGGCCATGGTCCGGGGCGCGCGTGGCCGCGCAAAACAGCACTTCGCGCTGCGCAGCAGTCGGTGCCGGATCGATGAGTCGTGGAACGGAAACACGGTTGAGCAAAGCGTCGAGAGCCTGCATCGGCCACCTCCTGAAAAAATGTTTGGCTATTCTATCTGCAAGTGCGCAAGCGGCGTCGGTTTACATGCCCTGCCCTGCAGGTAGAATGGCGCCCCTCCCACAATAGCCCGAGCGGACTTCATGGCGTTGCCGACCTTACGGATTATCGGTTTTATCATCGGCATCTTCCTGATCACGCTGGCTATCGCCATGGTCGTGCCCATGGCGACCCTGGTCATTTTCGACCGCACCCAGGAGCTACCATCGTTCCTGTGGTCGAGCATGATTACCTTTGTCGCAGGCCTGGCGCTGATCATCCCCGGGCGTCCCGAACATATCCACCTGCGTCCTCGGGACATGTACCTGTTGACTGTCAGCAGTTGGCTGGTGGTGTGCATCTTCGCCGCGCTGCCGTTTTTGCTGGCTCAGCACGTCAGTTTCACTGACTCGATCTTTGAAAGCATGTCCGGCATTACCGCCACCGGTTCGACGGTACTCAGCGGCCTGGACACCATGTCACCCGGCATTTTGATATGGCGTTCGCTGTTGCACTGGCTCGGCGGCATCGGCTTTATCGGCATGGCGGTAGCGATTCTGCCGCTGCTGCGTATCGGTGGCATGCGCCTGTTTCAGACCGAGTCGTCGGACCGCTCTGAAAAAGTCATGCCCCGTTCGCACATGGTGGCGCGTCTGATCGTGGCGGCCTACGTCGGCATCACCATTGTCGGTAGCCTGGCGCTCTGGTGGGCCGGGATGAGTCTGTTTGATGCGATCAACCACGCGATGTCAGCGATCTCCACTGGCGGCTTTTCCACGTCGGACCAGTCGCTGGCCAAATGGACGCAACCGGCGGTGCACTGGGTGGCGATTGTCATCATGATTCTCGGCAGCCTGCCCTTCACCCTGTACGTAGCAACCCTGCGCGGCAATCGTCGGGCATTGATCAAGGATCAGCAGGTTCAGGGCTTGCTCGGCATGTTGCTGGTGACCTGGCTGGTGCTCGGCACCTGGTACTGGTGGACCACCCAACTGCATTGGCTCGAAGCCTTGCGGCATGTGGCGTTTAACGTGACATCGGTGGTCACGACCACTGGTTTCGCGCTGGGGGACTACAGCCTGTGGGGCAATTTCTCGCTGATGCTGTTCTTTTACCTGGGCTTTGTCGGCGGTTGCTCCGGCTCGACGGCCGGCGGGATCAAGATTTTCCGCTTTCAGGTTGCTTACATCCTGCTCAAGGCCAACCTTAACCAATTGATTCACCCGCGTGCGGTGATCAAGCAGAAGTACAACGGTCACCGTCTCGACGAAGAAATCGTGCGTTCGATCCTGACCTTTTCGTTCTTCTTCGCCATCACCATCTGCGTCATCGCGCTGCTGCTGTCGCTGCTCGGCGTGGACTGGATGACCGCCCTGACCGGTGCGGCCAGCACCGTGTCCGGCGTCGGGCCGGGGTTGGGTGCGACCATCGGGCCGTCGGGTAACTTTTCGTCGTTGCCGGACGCCGCCAAGTGGATTCTGTCGTTCGGCATGCTGCTGGGCCGACTGGAGATCATTACGGTGTTTGTTCTGTGCATTCCTGCGTTCTGGCGACACTGACCTGCGCCGCCGCTCCGGTCATGTGCGCCCGGTACTCGCCGGGGGTTACGTCGAACCAGCGGCGGAAGGCGCGGAAGAAATTGCTCGGATCGGCGAACCCCAGCAGGTAGGCAATTTCCAGCAGGGTCATGGCGGGCTGGGCCAGGTATTGCTCGGCCAATTCGCGTCGCGTGTCATCGAGCAACGTCTGAAAACTGGTGCCCTCTTCCTGCAAGCGTCGCTGCAAGGTGCGTTGCGACAGGTGCAGCGTCTGCGCCACCGTTTCGCGCTTGGGTTCGCCCTGTGGCAGCAGACGGCACAACACCTGACGCGCCTTGTGCGTCACGCGGGTTTCGGAGAACCGCGCCAGGTACTCGCCGGCAAACCGGTCATGCAACAGCGCCATCGCCTCGTTGGCAGTGGGCAGTGGCGCTTCCATGTCGGCACGTTCGAAGATCAATGCGTCGTAAGGTGCGTTGAACACCAACGGCGCATGAAAGGCTTGTTTATAGGGTTCGAGGTCAGCAGGCTCATCGCCCTGCACCAACACCTTGCGCGGTTGCAAGGTACGCCCGGTCAACCAGCCGCATAACGCCAGCGCACAGGCCATTGAAGCTTCAGCGCTTTGCCGGGTCGGCGGCAGGTGATCGCCGTGGACCGTCAGAATCAGTGCATAACCCTCATCCAGCAGACAGAAACTCAGGTCGGCACTTTCGGCAATGATCCGCTGATAGCGCACCAGTCGCTGAAAGCCTTCGGCCAGGGTCTTGCTGGACATCAACGCGTAACCCGCGACATGGAAGGAGGCCGGTCGCACCACCTTGCCCATATTCAGTCCTATTGCCGGGTTACCGGACAGCTCAACCGCGCGCTGCCACAGTCGCGTCATGGAGTCTTGCGGGAAACGCGCATCCGGATCATCCAGTGATGCGTAGTCGAGCCCTAGCTGCTGGAACAGAACCCGGCAATCCAGGCCGTCCATCTCCAGTGCTTTGACAATCCCCATCGCCCAGCTTGAAGAAGTCGTTCGTTCGCTCATGGCGTTTACTTACTGTTCAGTGAGCCGTCTGACGCGGCTGGTTTTCGAAGGATACTAAAGTGGCGCCCATTGTCACTGGCTGATGCCATTGATCACTCTAGACTCAAATAAGCTACCCGCAGCACAACTTGCAATCAGAACAATAACCACAGAGATCGCAGTCGTGGAAAACATCAAACGTTTCAACAGCTTCGCTGAGTTCTACCCGTATTACCTCAGCGAACACAGCGACAGCACTTGCCGACGACTGCACTTTATCGGCACCACGCTGGTCATTTTCATTCTGACCCTGAGCATCGGCAAAGGCGCATGGCTGATGTTATGGGCCCTTCCGCTGGCGGGTTACAGCTTCGCCTGGGTCGGGCATTTCTTCTTTGAGAAGAATCGACCTGCCACCTTCCAACATCCTCTTTATAGCCTGCTCGGCGACTTTGTCATGTACCGCGACATGATTCTGGGCCGCGTGCCGTTTTAAGCACCGTGAACAAGAAGAGAATAGCCGATGAATGCCAACGCCCGTTTCACCCACATGAAGGATGGGACACAGGAAGACTGGGCGATCATCGCCGCAGACTTCAGTGCCTACGCGAAACAATTGCCGGCACGAATTGTGGCGCACCTGAAGTTGCTGGAGGGCGATTTTGGTGGCTTCCCGGTCGACCGTCTCACCCACTCCCTGCAAACCGCCAGTCGTGCCTGGCGCGATGGCCGTGACGAGGAGTATGTGGTCTGCGCGCTGCTGCATGACATTGGCGACACGCTGGGTTCCTACAACCATCCGGACATTGCGGCGGCGATTCTCAAGCCATTTGTCAGCGCTGAAAATCTTTGGATGGTGGAAAAACACGGGATTTTCCAGGGCTACTACTTCTTCCATTACTTGGGCATGGATCGGCATCTGCGCGAGCAGTTCAGCGAGCATCCGCAGTATCAGGCGACTATCGAGTTTTGTGCCAAGTACGATGCGGCGGCGTTTGACCCGGCGTATGAAAACCTGCCACTGAGCTTCTTTGAACCGATGCTGGAACGGTTGTTTGCGCAGCCGAAGAACTCGATCTACAAGGCAGCGATGCAAGAACATTCGCCCACCTGATAGACCTCAGGGGACCCTGTGGTGAGGGGGCTTGTCGGACCGCCGCACCGCCCCGTTGGGGTGCGAAGCGCCCCCAAAACCATTCAACCGGTAGTATCAGACAGACCCTATGCACCGGTTTACGACGGCTTCGCCGCCGAGCGGGGGCAAGCCCCCTCGCCACAGAAAAGCTAAACCTATGCCGGTTCGGCGACCTTGATGGCCCTCAACTCCGCCTCCCGCGCCTGCGCATCCGCCAGGCGATACAACTCGATCGACCCGTCCCAATGCTCGATCAGCGCCGTACACGATTCCACCCAATCCCCGCAATTGAGGTAATCCACCTCGCCGACCTTGCGAATCTCGGCATGGTGAATGTGCCCGCACACCACGCCATGCAACTCGCGTTTCACACATTCGTGAGCGATGGCTTCCTCGAAATCGCTGATGAAACTGACCGCGGTTTTCACCTTGTGCTTGAGGTACGCCGACAACGACCAATAACCGTAGCCATAACGCGCACGCCAGTGATTGAGCCAGCGGTTGAGGGTCAGGGTGAATTCGTAGGCCGAGTCCCCCAGAAAGGCCAGCCAGCGGTGATACCGGGTGATGACATCGAACTGATCGCCGTGGATCACCAGCAGATGACGGCCATCGGCGGTTACGTGCACGGCCTCGTCCACCAATTGGATGTTGCCCAGAATCAGCCTGGAATAACGACGCAGGAATTCGTCGTGATTGCCGGTCACGTAGATGACTTCAGTGCCGCGCTTGCTCATGGTCAGCAAACGACGGATCACATTGGTGTGCGCTTGAGGCCAGTACATGCCGCCGCGCAGCTTCCAGCCATCGATGATGTCGCCGACCAGGTAAATTTTGTCCGCGTGATAGCCCTTGAGAAACTGCGACAGGTGCTCGGCCTGGCAGTCCCGAGTGCCCAAGTGCACATCAGAAATCCACAAAGTCCGCACACGTTGCTTACGACTGGGTTTGGCGAGCTCGGCGCTGGTCATGGGCAACCCTCTGCGATAGTTTTTCCAAGCGTGCGCCGGTCGGGTTAATTGACCATGACAGTGTTGAGTCATTCCTGTGACAACCATGGGCCGGTGTAGACTGGCCCCATCTTGCCCAGGAGAGCGGTGATGAGACCGATCCTCACACTACGCCAGTACACCGACGACCTGATCGTCCACAGCCACGACCACGCCCAACTGGTGTTTGGCTTATCGGGTGCGCTGGATTTCGAAGTCGACGGGCGTGGCAGTCAGGTGGTGCAGCAGAGTTTTGTGGTGGTGCCGTCCGGTTTCCATCATGCCTGCGGCAGTAGCAATGGCAGCCGTTGCCTGGTGCTCGATGTACCGAGCGATCAATGGGTTTCACAGTCGCTTGGCGAGCATGCCGAGGCCAGTCGCCGTCTGCTCGATAACGCCGGACGCTTGCCGCTAGATGCCGGGCAAAGCCAATTGGTCAGTTGGCTGGCGGGCAGTCAGGTTAACGATCCGTTGATCGCGCAACAAGGCGCGGTGCTGTTATTGGCCAGCCTCAATAACGCCACGCCGGCCAGTGTCGGGAGGCGGCGCCTGCCGTATGCGGCTTTGAATGCGCACATCGACCAATACGCGGCCTACCCACTGCAAGTGGCGGATCTGGCCCGCGTGGCCGGGTTGTCCAGCGCCCGGTTGCACGCACGATTTGTCGCCGAATGCGGGCAGACACCGATGGATTACATCCGCAGTCGGCGACTGCATATCGCGGTGGGATTGCTGCGGGAAACGCCGTTGCCCATCGGCGAGATTGCCAGTCGGGTCGGTTACAGCTCTCAGAGTGCCTTCGCCGCTGCCGTGCTGCGCGAGTTTCGCGCCTCCCCCGGCAAACTGCGGCGCGAGGCTGGCGACAAATGATGCGAGTCTGACGACAGACAGGCGTGCCGCCGGCCCCCTAGACTGCACCTCTGTTGGTTGTATTGATCAAGGATTGCAATGACTCCCCGTACCGCCCTTAGCGCCCTGCATATCGGTGCATTGATGTTTGGCCTGACCGGTGTGTTTGGCAAACTCGCCGCCGCCTCCCCTGCTGTCATCGTCTTTGGCCGCGCCGCGTTTGCGGTCCTGGCATTGACGGTTTTTGCACGTTTCGCCAGTAACACCCGTTGGCGCACGCTTGAAGGCGTGGACTGGCGCCGCCTGTTGCTCGGCGGTTTGCTGCTGGCCGGGCACTGGGTGAGTTTCTTTATTGCGGTGAAGGTGGCGGGAGTGGCGATTGCGACCCTGGGCTTTGCCAGCTTCCCGGCGTTTACCGTGATCCTCGAAGGGCTGATTTTCCGCGAGCGGATTCGCGCCAATGAAATCCTGCTGGTCGTGGTGGTGAGCGTCGGGCTGGTGCTGGTCACACCTGACTTCGATCTGGCGAGCGGCGCAACCACGGGCCTGCTCTGGGCCGTCGGCTCCGGGTTATTGTTTGCCCTGCTGTCACTGACCAACCGGGCCAGCTCCGGACGAATCCCGCCGGTGCAGGCCGCGCTGTGTCAAAACGTGGTGGTCGCGTTGTGCCTGCTGCCCGTGGCGGCTCCCCAATTGAGCGAAGTGCGCGGCATCGACTGGCTGTGGATCGGTCTGCTCGGCGTGTTCTGCACCGGCGTCGCACACAGTCTTTTCGTCGCCAGTCTGGCGGTGATCAAGGCACGCACCGCTGCAGTGGTGTTCGCCCTGGAACCGGTTTACGGAATCACCGTGGCCTGGTTGTTGTTCGATGAAAACCCGACGCTGCGGATGCTGATCGGCGGCGCGCTGATCATCGTCGCGATCGTGGTCTCCAGCAGGCTGTCGGGTGGTTCAAGTAAAAAGACCGTGGCGGCTGAAGCGGCGTCTCACTGAGTGCGATCGTTGTGGCCCAGGTCGCGGTCCGGATCGATCTGATCGCGGACCCGCTGCTTGAGCACCTTGGCCTCGGGAAAACCACCATCGGCCTTGCGTTCCCAGAGCTGCACGTCGTCACAAAAAATATGGAACACCCCACCCGTGCCGGGCACCAGCGACACTTTGCCCAAGTCGTCACCGAAGGTGCTGAGCAGTTCCTGGGCCAACCAGGCGGCACGCAACAGCCATTGGCATTGCGTGCAGTAGGTGATGATGATTTCCGGTTTGTGCGCGGTCATGTTGGATCCTTCAGTTTCAGGTTAAGCGGTTCAAGTTCCAGTGACTGGCCGGCATTGCTGAATTCGTCGAGGAAGCCGTCATCCAGTGACGGCGAACTGTCGAAAGGGCTGACCAGATCCCAACTTGAATCCATCGACACATCATCCAGGTTCAACTGGTACTCGTCGTTAGACATTGCGTTCACTGGCACGACAACCAATGGTGCCGCACTGTTCGGTTTTGGGTGGCTGGCGCGCAAATCCTGAAGTTTTAGTGGGTCGAACCCGGCGCCTTGCAAGCAGTTTTCCTCTATCGCGCCCGCTGGATCAAGCATCGGCTCCGGCGGTGATGGCAAATCGGGAGAAGCTTTGGGCAATGCAAGAGCCTGCTGGCGTCGATGACGACGAAGGATTAACCCCAACAGTGCCAAAGCCACCAGCGCCAGCAGCCCGATGATCAACCACCCGTTGCTGGCTTGCGGCTCCTCGACAACGACAGCGACGGGCGTAGCGGTCTCGGTGGCCGCTGGCTTGAGCTCAGCCAACCGGGTTTGCAGTTCGGTCACCTGCTTTTTCTGACCGGCGATCTGCTCGTCTTGAGCCGTAAGCTTCGCATTCAATTCATCGACGGTTTTTTGCAGTTGCTGGTTTTGCAGCACGCTGGCAGCCAATTGTTCGGCAACAACGGGATCGCTCACAGGGGCGGCGACAGGTTGAGCCGCGACCGGCGTTGAGGCGGGCTCCTTGATGGGGTTTGATGACGCATTGGCCGGCTGGACGGCAGGAAATCCAGAAGACGGAGGCTCGGCGACTGGCTCATCAGCGACGGGATCGACCTCCTCCGCGTCCGGTGGATCAATCAGTACTGTGTATTCGCGTAGCAAACGCCCGTTGGGCTGATTGAGCTGCACCACGAAATCCAGATAAGGTTCCTTGACCATTTTGCTGGAGGTCACCCGAATCACACTTCGGTTGCCGCGCAGGATGGGTGTGAACTTCAGATTATTGAGGAACAACACCCGCTCGACGCCGGCGCGGTTGAATTCATCCGCTGTCGCCAGGCTGACGGACAACTCGCCCTCCTCCAGGCCACCGACATCCACCAGGGCGATGTCGGCACTCAGCGGCTGATTCAGCGCAGAGTGGAGTGTGATGTCGCCCAATCCCAACGCAGGCGTCAATGCCGAGTAGGAGATAGCGCCACCGAGCAAAAGCAACCTGGCACCACACTGCAAAACCAATCGCCAACTCTCGAACATGAGCATCCCTTAAATACGGAACCAACCTGTGCGTGTTCGCACATCCGTTACGAACACGATATTGCCAGGTAGTTCTTTATAGTCCGCCCAACGGGGTATCTCAAAAGTCCGGCGAGTGGTTATGCCTCAAGATTTTTCCAGGTTGGCCAGAATGTGCCCGTGAACCCGCATACAGACCTGTAGATCCGCTTCATCGACGCCGGCGAAGAGCTCGCGGCGCAGTTGCGTGGCAATGGTTTCAATTTGTTCGATCAGGGGAAGGGCCGGCGTGCAGAGGACAATTTTTTTGGCCCGGCGGTCTTCCAGCACGGCTTGGCGCTGGACCAGGCCCTGGGTTTCCAGGCTGTCGAGCAAACGGGCCAGCGTCGGCCCTTCTACACCCACGCTTTGGGCCAGCTCACGTTGGGTGGGGGCTTCGTCGAAACGTGCCAGATGCAGCAGCACCAGCCAGCGTGCCTGGGACAGTCCCAGTCCAGCGAGACGACGGTCCAGCTCGGCACGCCAGCCACGAGACATATGGGCCAGTTGCATGCCAAAGCGGTGTTGATCGGTTAACGGCATAAAACACTCATGATCAGACTGAAATAAGTAAAACCTAATTATTAGTCAGCTAAGCATGACCGTTGGCTTGAGGCAAGGCTCGGTCTGTAGTGAATCGTTACATCAACCTACGAGACGGCTTAAACCTCAAACTCGGATTGCAGGGCGGCACGCACACAATACAAAACGCCTTCCGGCACTCTGCCGGCAAACAACGCCGCAATCTCCGAAACCGCTGGCAACTCACCTTCGCCGTCGAGGAACGCATCCTGGACTTCGCCCATCAATTCTTCCGGCAAATCCAACGCCTGCTCCAGCGACAGCTGCTGCTTGCCAATCGCTTCGGCGAGCATGGTGTAGACGTTCTTTTCCGAGCATTGCAGTTGACCGGCGATTTGCAGCGGCGTCATGCCAGCACGGGCCAGGGTGATCAGTTCGTGGCGCACGTCGGCCACGACTTTCGGTGCCTCGACCTGACCGCCAAGCACTTCGAGGAAGGCCTCGCCGTAACGCTCGAGCTTGCGGGCGCCGACGCCGCTGACGGTGGCCATTTCCGACAACGAAGTCGGCTGGCTGCGGAGCATTTCCAGCAGTGTCGAGTCGGGGAAGATGACATACGGCGGCACGCCATGTTCTTCGGCCAGTTTGCGCCGCAAGGCACGTAGCGCCTCCCACTGCTCGCGCTCTTCGCCACGCACCAGTTGGCTCGCCTGGCTCTTGCTGCTTTTGGTAGTGGTTTGCGGCTTGAGGTCGCGGCGCAGCTCCAGAGTCACTTCGCCCTTGAGCAGCGGCCGGCAAGTGTCGCTCAGGCGCAAACCGCCGTAGCCTTCGAGGTCGATATCGGCCAGTCCACGGGCAACCAGCTGGCGGAACAGGGAGCGCCATTCACTCTCGCCCATCGCTTTGCCGACACCAAACACTGACAGATGTTGATGACCAAAGCTGCGGACCTTTTCGTTGTCCTTGCCCAGTAGCACATCCACCAAATGCCCGACGCCATAACGCTGGCCGGTGCGGTAAATCGCCGAAAGCGCCTGACGGGCCGGCTCGGTGGCGTCCCAGGTCTGCACGCCGTCGACACAGTTGTCGCAATGGCCGCACGGCTCGGGCATGTCTTCGTCGAAGTAGGCCAGCAGCGTTTGGCGACGGCAGCGGGTTTCTTCGCAGAGCGAGAGCATGGCATCGAGTTTGTGTTGCTCCAGGCGTTTGTGGCGCTCGTCGCCTTCGGAGTTCTGCAACATTTGCTTGAGCATCACCACGTCTTGCAGGCCGTAGGCCATCCAGGCATCTGCCGGCAGACCGTCACGACCGCCGCGACCGGTTTCCTGGTAGTAAGCCTCCAGGGATTTCGGTAAATCGAGGTGAGCGACAAACCGCACATTGGGCTTGTCGATGCCCATGCCGAAGGCCACGGTGGCGACCATGATCAGGCCTTCCTCGTTGAGGAAACGCTTCTGGTGGTGGGCTCGGGTTTCGTTGGGCAAACCGGCGTGATACGGCAGCGCCGGGAAGCCTTGTTCGCTGAGGAATACAGCGACTTCGTCGACTTTCTTGCGCGACAGGCAGTAAACGATGCCGGCATCGCTGCGCCGCTCGGCCAGGAACGCCAGCAATTGCTTGCGCGGCTGCTCCTTGGGCACGATGCGATAAAAAATGTTCGGGCGATCGAAGCTCGACAGAAAGCGTTCGGCGTCCTGTAGATGCAGGCGATCGACGATTTCTTCGCGGGTGCGCTTGTCGGCGGTGGCGGTCAGGGCGATGCGCGGGACGTTAGGGAATAACTCGGCCAATTGCCCTAGTTGCAGGTATTCACGACGGAAATCATGACCCCACTGGGACACGCAGTGCGCTTCGTCGATGGCGAACAGCGCAATTTCAAGGCTTTGCAGGAAGGCCAGCATGCGCGGCTGGACCAGACGCTCGGGCGCCAGGTAGAGCATCTTCACTTCGCCGCGTTTGATGCGGGCCGCCAGGTCGCGCTGTTGTTCGGCGCTCAGCGTGGAGTTCAATGCAGCGGCAGCGACGCCCAGCTCTTCGAGGGTGGCGACCTGGTCGTCCATCAGCGCGATCAGCGGCGACACCACCACCGCCAGGCCTTCACGCAGCAGCGCCGGCACCTGGAAGCACAAGGATTTGCCACCACCGGTAGGCATCAGCACCAAGGCGTCGCCGCCACTGGCCACGCGCTCAATGATTGCACCCTGACGGCCACGAAAACTGTCGTAGCCGAAGATGTCCTTGAGGACGCGTTGAGCCTGTTCGAGCATAAAAACTCCAAAAATCACAAAAACATCCCTGCAAGGCTGGTTCAGAACCACGCAAGCTGCACCGACAAATCGTAAGTGCGCATTGCATGACGCTGCACATTTCAGCCGCGACGCCAGCAGGGCATCACAAAACGCGCGAGTATACCCGAGCCCTCCCTTGCACAGGGCACCGCTGATAAGACACATCAAGCCAATGCAACAAAGAACCCTGTGGGAGCGAGCTATGTGGTGAGGGGGCTCGCCCCCGTTCGGCTGCGTAGCAGTCGTAAAACATTGCACGCGGAATATCTGATACACGGCGATTGCAGGTTTTGGGGCCGCACCGCGACCCAACGGGGCGATGCGGCGTTCCGACAAGCCCCCTCACCACATAGCTCGCTCCCACAGGGAATGCGGTGCAAATATGCCGTGCGGCTGGTCTGAGCGCTCAAGAAGGCCTAGAATTCCCGCATCGAACATTCCCCAAGGTAGCCCTTTAATGTCCTTCGCTGAGCAACTAACCCGTTTGCAAGTCTTCCTCGACGCCGACGAACTGCATGACGAGGCGCTGGACTACGTGGCCGCCCACGGCTACCTCACCGCCCTGTCAATCTGTTCCGAAACGGTACCTGACCGTGAATGGATCGATGCCCTCTTCGCCGAAGAGCCGCACTACGCCGACGACACCGAGCGTGAAGCCATCGAATCCACCCTGCTGGCCCTCAAGGCTCACATCGCCCGCCAACTGGCGTCCGACGAAGAGTTCGAGCTGCCATGCGACCTGGACCTGGGCGAAGAGCCGGATGATTCCGACCTGCGTGGCTGGTGCATCGGCTTCATGGAAGGCGTGTTCCTGCGCGAAGCAGCCTGGTTCGAAACCGCCGAAGACGAAGTCAGCGAAATGCTGCTGCCGATCATGGTCGGTTCGGGCCTGTTCGACGAACAGCCTGAGTTCGAAGACATCGCCAAAGACGCCAACCTGATGGACGACATGATCGTGCAGATCCCGGAAGCCCTGACCGCGTTGTACCTGCTGTGCCAGGCGCCAGACGAAAAACCGGCGATCCTCAAGCCACGCCACCACTAAGGTTTTGCCTATGGACAACCCCATAGGCAACCGCCCCCTGATGTTGCGCTACGTGCTGCTGAGCATCGGCTGGCTGAGCGTAGCGCTGGGGGTGATCGGGATTTTCCTGCCAGTTTTGCCTACCACCCCCTTCCTGTTGCTGGCCGCCGCATGCTTCGCCCGCAGTTCGCCGCGTTTCTATCAGTGGCTGGTGGGGCATCCACGGCTGGGCCCGTGGATTCGCGACTACCTCGACGGCAACGGCATCCCGCTCAAGGGCAAGGTCTACGCCATCGGGGTGATGTGGGCGAGCATCCTGTTCTCCTGCTATCTGGTGCCCCTGCCGTGGGCGCGCGGGTTCATGCTGACCAGTGCCGTGCTGGTAACTATCTATATCCTCAAGCAAAAAACCCTGCACAAATCCTGAATACCCCGATCCCCGTAGCAGCTGGCGAAGCCTGCGTCGGCCGGTCCGTGTAGGTCCGTGTAGTAGATTTGTCCGCCCTCGCTGAAAACACCGCCTAGACTTCAGGCATCTTCACGCGAGTTGCTACACATGTCCCGTCGTCCGCGTAGTCCAGGATGGTCAACGCTCCGACTTCGGCTCGGCGGATGGCTGCTGCTGGCCGGCTTCCTGCTGACGGGGCTGGGCAGTGTCCTGGCCGACTGGGACTTTGCGCAAATCCTGCAAACCGCCGAAAAGCGCTACGGCCCCCTCGGCCCCGCCCAGGGAAGAATCGAGGCCTGGAGCCAAATGCTCAAAAGCGAACTCAATCAGCCCGAGCGCGAGCAACTGAATGCGGTCAATCGCTTCTTCAATCAGCAGCTGAATTTTCAGGACGACACGCGCATCTGGCGTCAGACTGATTACTGGGCCACGCCAGAAGAATCGCTGATCAAGGGCGCCGGCGACTGTGAAGACTACGCGCTGGCGAAGTATTTCAGCCTGCGCTATCTCGGGATTCCCAGCGAGAAACTGCGCATCACCTACGTCAAGGCCCTGGCCCAAAACCAGGCGCACATGGTACTGACCTTCTACAGCAGCCCCACGGCCGAACCGTTGGTGCTGGATAACCTGATCAACGAAATCCGCCCCGCGTCCCAGCGCAAAGACCTGCTGCCGGTGTACGCCTTCAACGCCGAAGGCCTGTACTTGCCCGGCGCCAATGGCGGTAAACGCAGCAGCGACAGTAAAAAACTGTCGCGCTGGCAAGACGTGTTGAAAAAGATGCAAGCCGAAGGGTTCGCCGTGGGCGAAGGCTAGTCGCCACCGCAAGGAGCGTTTTATGTCGCTGCGCAAACAGTTGTTTCTCGCCATTTGCCTGTTCCTGCTGGTGGCTTTCAGTGGCAGTTTTTTTGTCAGCCTGGAAAGCTCCCGCGAACAAATGCTCGGCCAGTTGCGCTCCCACGCCCAGGACGCCGCCACCGCGCTCGGTTTGTCGCTGACCGCACAAATCGACGACCCGGCCATGATCGAGCTGATGGTCAGTTCGATTTACGACAGTGGCTATTTCCGCAGCATTCGTGTCGTCAGCATTGTCGATGAACAGGTATTGGTCGAACGCAGTGCCCCCGAAAAAATCGACGGCGTTCCACGCTGGTTCGTCAGGCTCGTCAACCTGCGCCCGGAGGGGGGCGACGCGCTGATCATGCGCGGCTGGGACCAGGTGGCGCGGGTCGAAGTGATGAGCAATCCGCAATTTGCCCTGGCCAAACTCTGGGACAGCACAGCGGGCAGTCTGATCTGGTTGTTGATCTGCGGATTACTCAGCGCCGTATTCGGCGGTTGGCTGTTACGCCGGCAATTGCGTCCGCTCGACAAGATGGTCAAACAGGCCGAAGCCATCAGCAAACGCGAGTTCTTGAGCCTGCCGAAACTGCCGCGCACACCGGAACTGAGGCGTGTGGTGCTGGCGATGAACCAGATGGTCGAAAAACTCAAAACGCTGTTCGCCGAAGAAGCCACGCGCAGTGAAAAACTGCGAGCTGAGTCTTATCAGGACAGCCTCACGGGTTTGGCCAACCGGCGCTTGCTGGATGAACAACTGGCCGATCACCTGCTGGTCAGCGAACAGAGCAGCGCCGGCCATTTGCTGATGCTGCGGATCAACGACCTGATCGGCCTCAACCAGCGTCTGGGTGGCCAACGCACTGATGCGCTGATCAGTGCTGTCGGCGAACTGCTCAAGCGCCTGACACAACCGCCGGAACGTCGTACCTGGCTGGCGGCGCGTAATCGCGGCGGTGAATTCAGCCTGCTGACACCGGGCCTGGACGGCGCCGACGCCGAACGCCTGGCCTCGGAAATCAGTGCGACCCTGGAAAACCTGCGCCTGACCGCTGCCAGCGATTGCATGCCGGTGGCGCACCTGGGCATTGTCGCCTACCACCCCGGCGAACCGGCCAGTGACGTACTGCTACGCCTCGATCAGGCGCTGACGCAAGCCCGGCAACACCCCGAGCGGCCATGGGTACATCTGGCCGATACCGACACCGCAATCAACCACTCCCAACATGACTGGCGCAGCTGGATTGACGACGCCCTGACCCACGGCAAACTGCAGCTGTATTTCCAACCCGTCGTGCAATGCGCCGACACCAGCCAGGTGCTGCACCACAAAGTCCTCGCGCGCCTGCTCGACCCGAGCGGTGAAGCCATTGCCGCCGGGCATTTCCTGCCATGGATCGAGCGTCTCGGCTGGTCGGCACGGTTCGACCTGGCGATGCTCGAAGCGACCCTCGACTACCTGGTCGTCAACCGCTGGCCGCTGGCATTGAGCCTGTCCGGCAGCACCCTGCGCGACCCGGCGCAGCTGCGAGAAATCATCGACTTGCTCGACTCACTCCCGGACCTGGCACCGCTGCTGACCCTGGAAATCGACGAACGCCAACTGCCGCCCCCGGAAGAACTTCACCGGCTGAGCCACAGCCTGCTCGACACGGGTTACCGCATCGGTTTGCAGCATTTTGGCGGCAGCTTCAGCCAGATCGGCAACTTGACGCAGCTGGGACTGGCCTATCTGAAAATCGATGGCGCGTACATCCGCAGCATTGATGTGCAGCCTGACAAGCGACTGTTTATCGATGCGATTTTTCGGGCGACCAACAGCATCGATCTGCCGTTGATTGCGGAAATGGTGGAGACGCAGGGGGAGTTGGAGGTGATTCGGGAGTTGGGGGTGTTTGGGGTGATGGGGCGGTTGATTGGGCCGCCGGAGCCGATGTAGCAGGACGCAATAAACATCTGTGTTTAAAAGACACCTCCAGATACTCACGCAGGCTACACATCCTTGCGCCGCTGCCTACGACTAGGCCAGAATCCGCCGGCTTGTGCGCTTTGGGCCCGGCCTCTATCGTTTCCGGGTCGCTGACAAATCAGCGATCGGGTTTCGCAGCCCGGGTCAATCAAGGCGCATAGCGCCACCGTTTCCTTTCAGTTGGCGCTTTTTTTCGTCTACTGCATTGCGTTATGGCGGCTGTGCGCGGGAGATCTTCGGATCTGCCGGGTTCCTTGATTCCCGGTCTGCGAACCTGCGTACAGCGGCCACCCTTCCCCTCGTTTCGCAGCGAGCCGTGGCAGCTCCATTAATCAAGGAGTTTCACCATGTTCAAAATCACACCCAACCCGCCAGAAACCGACGACGTTTCCCCCTACGAATCCACCGATTCCAAAAAGCTCAACAACGCCGCCGACCGCGCCCTCGATTACTACCTCAAACCGGTCATTCCCAAAGACACGCCGCGTAAACCCAGCACCATCTACTTCGTTGGCCCCGACACCGATAACGAAACCTTACTGGTGAACGCCTGTGAGACGTTGGCCTCAGCGAGTGTGATGTTGAGTGATTTCGCGGGGCAACTGAACGGTACACAGCGCCACACCCTGCTAGGCATTCAACACTCCGTCATGCTGGGGGAGCTGGCGGTGAATCGGATGCTGGATAACGTCGACCCGCAGGGCTAACGAAGTATCTGTGGCGATCGCTTGCCTGTGGCGAGGGCTGACTGCAGAGTTTTGTAGGTTGGTCGGGCCTGCTCGCGATGGCGATACCACAGACAACAAAAAACCTGCCATTCCTTCATCAGGAATGGCGAGGTTTTTCGTTTCCGATCACACAGTGACGAGGCCCCAGGAACCGATGTAACCGTTCGTCTTAAAGCTGTCTTTACCTGTCAGATCTGACAGTAGCCAACCCACCCGCTTCAGATCTTAAATCACTCCATTGCCCCCGTCGTCAGCAGGAGTGTCCCCATGCTCGTTCCCCCCCTGAAAAACCTTGCCCCCCTGGCCCTGCTCGATCCGGAAATCCCCGGGCGCACCGAGCCACAACAGGCTGACGGATCCTGGGGCATCAACTTCGCCGCCGCGAAGGGCAATTTTCCCGACCAGGGCCTGAAGGTTCATATCCCCGCCTGGGCGAACATGAACAAAGGTGATTCAGTCATGTTGCAGTTGCTGGGGGGCGTGGTGGCTCAGCACACCATCACTCAAGACTCCGAAATCGGCGAGCGCGTAACCTTGTGGGTCGAACCCGGGCGGCTTCAGACCGGTGCCTCCACGCTGAGCTACGAGGTCAAGCGGCTCAGCCAGCAACCGGAACCCTATACCCCGCCCGTCAAACTCGACGTCAAACTTGAGCTGCCCGGCGGCCAGGATCTGGACCCGGACTGGGGGCATTCCGGGCTGTACATGGCGTTCGAGCCGCCGCAGATCGTCCAGGACGGCGTGGACAAGGACACCGTCGAAGACGGCGTATACATCATCGTCATGGCCAAACCCGGCAGCGGCAGCGACCGGCCTTACGAACACATTGCCGTGGGCGACGTGATCACAGTGAGCTGGGGCGGCAAACTGGTGTTGTCCGATCCGGTGACCGAGGACCAGATCGACAACCCAGCCGCCCACCCCATCAAGGTCCACATCGACAAAGCCACGCTCCTGGCGGCCGGGGACTCCGGCCTCGAAGGTCTGGCAGTGACCTTCATGGTCCGCGACCGGGTGCTCAACCAGTCCGAAGACTGGTGCAAGGAAACGCGCATCGTCGTCGACACCGGCAACTCACGACTGCAGGCACCCATCCTTGAGCAGGCCAACGGCAACGTACTCGATCTCGACACGCTCGCTGATGAACCGCTGCGCCTGAGAGTCTGGGCGGAGCCGCCCGAGTTCCGTCGGGGCGATGTCATCATCATGTACATCAAAGGCACCACCCTTGAGGGTGAAACCATCGAGGTCTCAGTCCGCCAACGCATCGAGGAAGACCCAGCGACGGTGGTCGACGTGTTTCTGCCCAACGCCGCCGCCCGTGCCCTGGCGAAAACCCAAGCGGTATTTTCCTTTGACCTGGAGCGCGGCGAAGCAATCATCCAGCGTTCCAAGGGCCGCTTCATCAACATCATCGGCGAACCCAAACGCCTGGCGGCGCCGATTGCCGTCGACGAGCAACAAGGCGCCCTCGACCCCGATCTGCCCAGAACCACCGTGCGCATTCCATTTGATCCGCTGATTCAGGCCGGTATGGCGATCGCACTCGACTGGTTCGGCATACGCGCCAACTGGAGCACCTATGAGCCTAAGCTGGACTGGTTCTTTCCCAGCGAAGATGAAGCCAACGATCCCGCCGGTTTCACCATCACCGTCGAGGGCAAACACCTCAAGACCCTCGAGGGCGGTACGCTGAAACTGTCGTATAACCTGCTCAGTGACGAAGACGGTGAGATTGTCAGTCGCGGCTCTTTGCCTGCCGCGCTGCTGAACGTCGGCGAACCGAAGTTCGAATTGGACGAACCTGTCGTCCTCGGAGAAAAGGATGGTGCGCTGGAACCCAAGGACCTGCCCAACGGCGCCAGCAAGGTCACCTGCCGCAACCCTGTCGCCAACCCTACCAAGGCCAAGGATAAAGTGACTTGGCAACTGCGGGACGCCCAAGCCGTACTGCTCGCCGAGGATTCAAAAACACTCAATTCACTGAACGCCGACAAGGACGTGGACTTTCCTCTCAACGCTGAGTTTGTGCAGCAATACTTCGAAGCGCGGCGTGGTGAAAAATTGAGCGTTAGCTACAATATCCTGCGCTTTGAAACAGGCAAGACCAGTTTCTCGAATCCGTTAGTCATCCTGATCGGCGAAGCCGACGGACAGCTCCTGCCTCCAGCGAAAGTAGTGCAGGCGCCAGACGGTGTCCTCGATCCCGCCAATGCGCCAGCCACGGTCAGGATCGAAGCCAACAGGCCAGAGAATGCCGGTGACCACTTTTATCTGCGTTGGGCCACCACCGACGGAACAACTGTTCATACGGACGATAAATCCATTACCGGCAGCATGAAAGGCAAGCCGGTGGAGTTTACCGTTGACCAGGAAACTGTTCTGGCCTGCCTGAATAAAACGGTGACTATCAACTACCGGGTAGAGCTTTTGGAAGGTGGCGAATCAAAGGGCGAGGATTACTCGCTGCGGGTAGAACAACAGCAGTTCACGTTGCCCGTGGCCACTTTCAGGGAAGCCAGCGGTACGCAGAAAGACCAGATAAACCCGGACGACGTTTTTCCGTTAGGCGCCACTGTCGTCATCCCCGCCTCTGCACAACTGAAAACCGATGACGAAATCACTGTAACGGTGGAAGGCAAGACGACAGTGACCTATCCACACACTGTGCTGGCGGATCAAGCCGACAAAGAGCTGGCGGTTATCAAGGTGGCGCATGCCTTTATCCTCGCTCAACTTGATGACAGCATCGCTTTGTCTTACACCGTCAAACGCAAGGCCGGCGGAACAGACGGCCCATCAGCGGCCACCGTTTACGATGTACACAAAGTAATCAGTGCCGGCACCCTTAAGGTATTGGGTGCGCGCTTCAATCGCAGCACCTATCGCGCCTCCAGTGCTTCACGAGTGCTGAGTGCGTTCAATGCCACGACCGGTCAGCCGATTCAGGCGCAATGGAAGTACCCCGACGATACTCAATGGACAACCGCGCCGACCTGGCGCGACAGCCACCCGCAGGAACCCCTGCAAGTGCGTAGCGCCGACGATCAATTGACCCTCAATCCGGCGAACATCATCGGTAACGGGGCCGATACCACCGTCACCGGCCAGGCAGCATTCGTTGCTCATCGCGATGTCGGCGACGTGGTCGGCTGGGGCAATGCCGCGTACGGGGCGAGCATTCCTCCCACCATCATCACCATGGACGATATCGTCGAGGTCAGCTGCACCCGCAGCGCTTACGCGGCACGGCGGGCCAACAGTGCCGTCGTCGTCTGGGGAACCGCCGCCGAGGGTGCCAACATGGGCGCGATCGACCCAATGGGGTTTGTACAGGTGGTAGGTAACGCCACCGCCTTTGCGGGCATAAAAAGCAACGGCTCCGTCGTGGCATGGGGTACCGCTGCCGACGGTGCGACTGTCCCTGCTCCGATTGCTTCGCTGACGGACATCCAGCAGGTGGTCGCTGCTGGTCAAGCCTTCGCCGCACTGCGGGCAACAGGGCAGGTTGTGGCATGGGGGTTGGCAACGAATGGCGCAACAGTACCTTCTGACATCGGCGGATTCACCGATATCAAAACCCTGCTCGGCAGCTTCGGCGCCTTCGCGGCGCACCGCGCTAACGGCAGGATTGTCGGATGGGGTCATGCAACCTTTGGCGGCGCGGTGCCGGAGGCCATCGCGGCGCTTACCGATATCACCGAACTGAGTTGCGCCAATGCCCAGGCGTTCACGGCCAGACGGGCTACCGGCCAAGTGGTGGCATGGGGAACGGCCGCTTACGGAGGCACCATCGACTCATTGATCGGTGGTCTGACAGATATCGTTGAAATCAGCTCGACCTGGCGCGCCTTCGCCGCCCGACGCGGCAATGGTCATGTGGTGGCGTGGGGCGCAGCGGCAGAAGGGGGAACAGTGCCAGCCGATATCGCCAGTCTGGATGACATTGTTCAAGTGTGCGGTTCGTCTATGGCTTTCGCCGCGTTGCGCAAGAACGGCACTGTGGTGGCATGGGGTAACGCGACTGTTGGAGGCAATACGGCAACGGTCGTGGGCCAACTGACCAATGTCGTGGCGATTTACGACAACACCCACGGCTTTTGCGCATTGACTTCCGACGGTCGTGTCGTGACGTGGGGGCAAGCCGCCGGCGGCGGTGACAGTAGCGCCGTGCAGGATCGCCTCAATGGCAAGGTGTCGTATCGCGCTACTCCAGCCTCCCGCGGTCTTGCCCTGAAAGTTGGCCGCGGGTCGCGGATTTCCGAATAATCCCCTATCGATGGTCGGCCTCCGGCACGCTTCCAGGCTGCTAGAGGTCGACCTCAAGCGAGCGCAAAGATGCCCCCTACAAATGCCGAGCTGCAACCTGCCTCTGTGGATGAGGCGCCAAAAGACGTATTGGATCCGGCCGACCTCCCCTCAAAGGGTGCCACCGTACGGATCAAACCTTATGAGCCGATGAAGTATCGCGATAAGGTCACGTTGTTTTTTTATGACGAAGAGATCGACTACATCCCGATTGGCCAAACCGCAATTGGCAAGGACGTCACATTCACCGTTACCGCACAAACGCTGATTGAAAACGCCAGGGAAAACGTGGTGTTGATACGTTATGAAGTGCAATTCGAAGGCACTGGAACACCTCAAAAATCGAACGACCTGACGCTGAGGTTGAGCGCCGGTTTCGAAGCCGGCGCCACCCTCGACCTGAGCGGCAGGAATTATTTGGTCGCCGTCGAAAAGCTGCCAGTGCAGGTGCCTGATCACGCCCGCCTGACCCGCACAGCCAATTGGGGCATGGCACCCCACTCTTTCCACAGCAGCGAGCCGGAAATTGCCAGCATCGACGAGCGCAGCGGTGAAGTGACTGCCCGGCGTAACGGTCAATGCGTTATCAGCGCGACCGACAGCAGCCCATCGCCGCAAACCCAACGCTATCCGCTCACGGTCAAGGGTATTCATGAACTGCACTTCCTGAGCCATGGCGCCAATTGGAACGGCATGGGCGCCGCCTGCACTGCCGCCGGTCTCGAACCGGTATCCCTGACGCAAATCAAGCAATTCTGGAAGCTCTACACCCTGGGCCTGTCTGAAAGTGTCGGCCACTATCTGGGCTGGTTGCCTTACCCGGTATGGACCGGTACTGCACTGGGTGCCGGGACGGTGTGGATCTACGATCTTGAGGGAGATTCGGAAAACGAGAACACCAGCAGCTCCGATACCGACGAACACACAAACCATCAGGTTTTGGGAGTTTCTCGGTCATGAAAGTCCCTCAGACAATCAGCGCATTCATGAGCGTTTTTTTGCACCTAGTGTTGGCGCTCACCGCTGCACTACTGACCGCAACCACCAACGCCGCCACCGGTCCGGAAGTCGCGCAGGTGCTTAATCGGAGCTACCAATACACCACCCGCGAATGTGCAGGTAATCAGCCGGCGCACTTTTGCAGTGGTGTGCTGGCGCGAGTGAGTCCGGCGACGGGCGAATTCTGGAAGCACGGTAGTGTCTCGACGTCGCTGGGAGCGGAAAGCTTTGCCTACCTGCGCGCCGATCTCGGTACGCGTTCCCTTGGGAAACCAAACGGTGTGCTGTTCAGTGACGGTTTCACCGCCATCAGCCAAGGTAAAACGGTGGACGCACTATGCGTCTATCCGTTCGAACTGCCCTTGCAAGGAACACACCCTGACTTCGGTTGCGGCTGGGTAGCCACCGCTGCCAATGCGGCGGCGGATCCCAGCTCCTGCGTCGCCCAAGGTGTCAACGATTCCCCGGGCTGGCTAGAACACTTCCGGCAACAGAACCTGCAACCAGTTGCCCAGTGCTCCCTGAGCAGCCTTCAGCCCGGCTCGTTCAAGGCGAGTTTGATAGCCCACGAAGGGATCGACGCCACCTGGATAGCCAAGCCTACACAAGTACAAGTCAGGAACTGGGACGCCAATGCACCCAAGCAGTTGCCAATTCAGGGGTTGTTCTACGACGTGGCGCAGTCGGGTGCATTGCTCGGGGCACAGAAAGATCAGCGTGACTACTTCAACGCAACAGGCGACTGGCTGCCGATTTTTCGCTTGGATCTGAATCTGGCGCCAGGTGCGGTATTTGGCTTTGCTCAGCAAGATCAAATGTATTTGGGTTACCAGGTGGCATCGCGGCTCAATGCCCGTTATGCCGACACGGCCATGACTTGTCGGGGCAATACCGCTGCATATAACTGCAATGGAGTTTTGATCCGCACGACAGATGCCTCGCCCAGCTTCCACGCTTGGGACCCTAGTCCAGGATCTATAGAGCGTAATGGTGTTTCGTTCTCTTACTTGCGTGCAGACATCCATCTTCCTGTTCTGGCATGGGCAAAAAATCAGGGACTGATCCTGAAGGAGCTGGACGCACCAACATCCTACCCCTTGATCTTGCGGTGCTCTTTTCCATTTGATGGTGCCACTTTTTATCGCAGCGACAGTTGTAACGCGCACTCCGCGGCCCCGACTGCGAGCAGGCCTTGTAGTGAGCAAGGTATTTCGGATGTAGATGGGGTGATTCAGCATCTCTATGCACAATCCAGCCGTTACACTGGATGCAGTTTGAAAGGTGACCAAGCCGCTTTTGCCGTCAGTATCGAGGCTCGCTCCCGACTTACAGCAGCTGATCAACGAGTGCACAACGAAGTTATCATTGCCAACTGGCCTCAGAACATTGCGCAGCAACTTCCCCTCGAGGCATTCTTTTATGTGGCTCCAACAGCGCTGCCCAACGCTCAATTTTTTCAAAAGGATTTCTTTCAACAAACCGGTCGCTACCTACCGATCATGCATGTGATGTCCAATGCTTCAAGGAGCGGCTATATGTTTACCTTTAATCCGAATGATCAAACCGTACAGGCCAATTAATCGGCACAACCGCCACATCAAAGCCCTCTCTGGTTTAGCGACAGCTCTTGGTGGTTCCATATGTAGGAGCTTCACCACATTCAGGTTAAAAACCAAAACGGCCTACAGGCCGTTTTTAGTGCCTGTTGAAAATCCACCTTCGCTACCACTCATCGAAATACCACCCGCACCTGTCAGATCTGACAGTAGCCGGATCACTCTCTGTCGTGCCTCAATCCTCCCCATCTCTTTGCACTTGAAACTGTCGCATCGTACCGGACAAGGAACTGACCATGACCTCTTTTCGCCCCTACCTGCTGCCCTTTTCAAAATCCGATATCAGCCTGCTCGCACTGAGCCCTTTGTTCGTGGCAGGGATGGCGACGCCAATCGTGGACGCTGATGGCGGGATCGGTCTTGGTGTGGTGGAAGATGATGATCAGGGCGCTCTGTGCGTCATTGACCCGTGGTACGGCATGCAGGAAGGCGACACCGTCGATGTCTATCTGGACGCGAACAAGGTGTTCCACCATGAGGTGAAGGCACAAGAGGTCAACGAGCGTCTGTTCTTTTTCCTGCCGGCAGAGCGATTCATGCCCGACTGGATCGAAGAATGCTTTTACGTATTGCAGCGTAAAAGCGAAGTGACACCTGACGACCCATCCCCTGCATTGCGCCTGCGGGTTAAACTTGACCGCCCCGCCGGCGACGACAAGGAACCACACAAACCAGGGCATTCAGAACTCAAGATGGTGCAGTTGCCCGACGAGGTCATCAGGCAAGGCGTCGATGCCGAGTGGGCCGCCAAAGGTGTACCCATGACGATCCTTCGCTACCCCAACATCGCGCTGCGCGACGTTGTGCAAGTGAAATGGGGCAGTGTCTTCCTCAAGCCCCTGGAGCTGACTACGGCACACGTTGATGGCACGCAACCCATTGTGATCACCGCCGAGCAGGCCGATATTCTGGCCGCTGGCGACAGCAACGCGCTGCTGGTGCAGTACGAGGTGCATGACGAGGTCTGGAACTACTCGGAAAAATGGTCGATCTCCACCACAGTGAAAGTGGATGCCGGTGCCTGGCGACTGGAAGCGCCGATCATCAAGGAAGCGGTCAATGGTGTCATTGACCTCAAAATACTGAACCAGCAAGACGTCACTGTGCAGATCCATGTCCGGACAGACGATTTCGACATCGGCGATACGCTCACAATGACCTGGATCGGCACGCCGCAAGTTGGTAAGCCGTTGATTCACACGCAATCACGCACCATCACCAATGTACCGAGCATCCTCGAATTGAAGGTGCCTTATGAAGAAGTCCGCGCCATTGCCATGGGTTCGGCCGATACATCCTATGTGCTGACCAAGAAGAACGGCGGTCCGCCCCTCTCCTCCAAACGAACTTTTGCCGATGTGATCGGCGATGTCTACGCACACCCTGCTCCTGTGATCCGTGAGGTGGTGGGCGATATCCTGGAGCCTGACACGCAGATCGCCACCGTGGATGTCTCGTACCCGGGCATGGCCGAAGGTGACTTCCTCGATCTCATCTGGGTGGGCACGCAATCCGATGGCAGGCCGTATGTGCATCAGGAGGAATACACCGTCAGCCAGGATGAAGCCGGGCGCAAACTGGTGTCCTTTTACATTCCCGGCGAGCACATCAGCGTACTTGCCAACGGCCGCCTGGATCTCTGGTACCGGGTATCCAACGATAAATCGGCGGTTTTTGGGGTGAGCGATTCCGAGCATCTACTGGTCAAGGTGCAGGCGATTGCGGCAACGCTACCGGCGCCGAAAGTGCCGGAGGCGGATGAAAACGACGTGCTTGATCCGTCGAAGGTATTCAACAAAGTCACGGTGTTGGTCGATTACCTGGGAACCGTCAAGGGAGACACCCTGACCTACTACTGGACCAGCCCCAATCCATCCACCAGCACCAGCGACTGGCTACCCATCACCACAGTTTCCGCCGGCAAGCCCGTGCCATTCCGGGTGGATACCAACTTCGTGGCTTCCAATATCGGTCAGTACATCAAGGTGCGTTATACCCTCAAACGTGCCGCCACCGGCCTGTACAGCTATTCAGCCACGCGCAATGTATTGATCGGTTACCTGGTGGGTGAACTGCCCCCGCCAGAGGTCATTCAAGCGCCCGATGGGGTCCTGGATCCGATCAAGGCGCTCGCCGGTGTCGATATCAAGGTCAGCTACGAAAGCATGGATCCGGCACTGGATATCATCCGCTTGAAATGGCTCGGTACGCCTGGCCCGGGCACTTCTGAAGACCAAGAAAAACCGGGAGATCAAAGCCACACCGTCAAGTTTCATCTGGATGCATCCGTCGTCGGCCCCAACATCAATCGAATGGTGCGCGTCAGTTATGGCGTGAAGCGGTACGGTTATGAATCCCCCTCAGAGACACTAAACCTGCAAGTCCTGGGCTTCCAGGATCCGGAAAACGAACTGCCCCGTCCCGAGGTGCCTCAAGCTGTCGCTCGCGTTCTTGACTTGATGGAGTTCACGGGCAACGCGGACGCCCTCGTAAAAAAATGGCCGTTCATCGCACCCGGTCATCGCCTCTGGCTACGCCTGGAAGGTCGGACGATTGCCGGCGCCCCGTATCACATCACATTGCTTGAGGGTGAGCTCATCACACCAGAGCAAGTCAGTGACGGACTCAAGGAAAGCCTGCTGCGAACCGAGCTGCTCAAACTCGCCCACGCCTCGCCGGCCACAGTGCTGTGCAAGGTCGCCTACGACGGCGCCAACGATGAATCATCTGCGGTCGAGTTTCCTGCGCTGCCATTAACTGTCAGGACCCGCTATGACTATGTGACGCCTGTCATCACCAAGGTGCTGGACACCCGCGGCGAGGTGGTTGATGGCGGCAAGACTGGCGACGACGCAGTCACGGTCGAAGGAACCGCTACCCGGGGGGAAACCATCGAACTATTCAATGACCTGACCCAATCAATGGGTACAACAACAGTCGGCGACAACAGTGTCTGGAGCCTCAAACTCGAGAAGCTGACGCAGATAACCTATCGCATGACGGCCAAGGCGCTGTATGACGCCGACCCAGAGTCGAGCCCGAGAAGAACGTTCACCGTCGTCGTCTATTCGCAAACGCCCACGATCCGTTCGGTCACCGACTCCAAAGGGCTGGTGCAACCTAGTGCAACAACCTATGACAGGAGCGTTCTGATTGAGGGCGACGCCGCCGCAGGCAAACAGGTTCGACTGTTCGATGGCGCAACCCCCATCATCACGCTTGACGTTGACAGCACCAGCACCTGGAGTCATAGCTATGACAATTTGCAGTTGAAGACTTATCAGCTCAAAGCAGTTGCCTTGTATGATGCCGACCCAGTCGAAAGCCAGCCTAGAAACTTTACTGTAGCGGCGCATACCGCCCCACGGATCGACTCGGTGAGAGGTAACGGCGTCGAAGTACCTAACGGCACAGATACCAAAAGCACCACTGTCAGCCTGCTGGGTATCGTAACGTCCGGGTACCAGGTGCAGATTTACGATTACAACATCCCCAAACATACAGTGACGGCTGTAGGAGTGAATTGGAGCACAACGCTAGCCGTACCCGTGGGCAGCCACTCGATCACGGCAAAAGAAGTCAGCACCGGGCAGGTTTCGAATACGCGAAGCTTCAGGGTCATCTCGCCGACCCTGCCGCTAAAAATAGCCAACCTGACAGCCTCGCCCCACTCCCACCCTCACGTGTTTGCTGTGGGTTCTGGATTTCCTCGAACCGGCTTTAATGGCGCCCGGTTTCGTATCAACGTGGAAGCCGGAGTACCGCCTTACACGTATTCCTCATCCTCAGGGGTCAATCAGATTGATTCGACTGGCACCGTCACTATCAGAGGTAAAGACCAAGCGACCTTTACTGTCAGGGACAGCAGTGGCGCAACCACCGCATTTACCATGCAATCACTGCCTCTGTTCTTTTCAACTCCTGACAACTATCTCCATAACTACCACTACGCCTCTAGGGGCGGAAGATTGCCTTCCATCTCTCAAATGACCGCCGCCACAATAGGCAATCCCACACAATATATCCGGGCAGTTGGAAGTTTGTTTGGCGAATGGGGGAATCTGATGAGCGGGTATGGGTGGCCAAGAGGTGGTTTTGGTGCAGGTCAACATTATCCTGGCATGGATCATTACTGGACTTCACAGCCGACCCCAGACAATGGGAATTTCTATGTTGTTTCTCCATATTCCGGCTCGGTTGGTGGCCTTTGGCGTGAATGGCAGATTCCTTGTACCTACTTGGTTTAAGAAGGCCATGAGGGTGAATGGCGATGTTTAATCAACAACGCCAGACACTCTCCCAGGCTACACATCGTGTTGGGGCGAGCCTCTTTTGATATGTGTGGTTTGTCTGTTCTTTGTTCGGTGAAACTCGAGTGGCAATGCCACCCTCCACATAAGCCCCCGCCATTCCTTCATCAGAAATGGTGGGTTTTTTCGGTTCACATCACACGCAGGTGGGCCCATCGAATCAACATGACCGCTCGTCTTAAACCGGTCTTCACCTGTCAGATCTGACAGTAGCCAACCGATCGCCCCCACGTCATAAATCACTCCATCGCCCCCATCCTCGGCAGGAGTCGCCGCCATGCTCATTCAACCGCTGAGAAACCTCGGCCCCCTGGCCCTGCTCGATCCGGAAATTCCCGGGCGCACCGAGCCGCAAAAGCCTGACGGAGCCTGGGGCATCAACTTCGCCGCCGCAAAGGGCAATTTTCCCGACAAGGGCTTGAAGGTCCATATCCCCACCTGGGCAAACATGAGCAAAGGTGATTCAGTCAAGCTGCTGTGGCAGGGAGGTGTGGAGGATCAGCACACCATCACCCAAGACACCGAAATCGGTGAGCGCGTGACCTTGTGGGTCGAGCCCGGGCGACTTCAGACCGGTGCCTTTACGCTGAGCTACACGGTCAAGCGACTTAGCCAGCAAGAGGAACCCCACACCCCGCCCGTCAAGCTCGACGTTAAACTTGAGTTGCCCGGCGGTCAGGATCTAGACCCGGACTGGGGGCATTCCGGGCTGTACATGGGGTTCGAGCCGCCGGAGATCGTTCAGGACGGCGTCGACAAGGACACCATCGAAGACGGCGTATATATCATCGTCAAGGCCGAACCCGGCAGCGGCAGCGACCGGCCTTACGAACACATCGCCGTGGGCGACGTGATCACGGCGAGCTGGGGCGGCAAACTGGTGGTGTCCGCGCCGGTGACCCTGGCTCAGATCGCCGACCCGGTACCTAATCCCATCAAGGTCCACATCGACGAAGCCACCCTCCTCGCCGCCGGGGACTCAGACCTCGACGGCCTCGCGGTGACCTTCATGGTTCGCGACCGGGTGCTCAACCAGTCCGAAGACTGGTGCAAGGAAACACGCATCGTCGTCGACACCGGCAACTCACGACTGGAAGCGCCCATCCTCAAGCAGGCCAACGGCAGCGTACTCGATCTCGACAGGCTCGGTGATGAACAACTGGACCTCCAAGTGTGGGTGGCTACCGGTTTTCAGTTGAACGACACCATCATCATGAAAATCAAGGGCACCACCCTTGAGGGTGAACCCATCGAGGTCACCGTCCGCCAACTCATCGAGAAAAACCCGCCAGTGGTGGTCGACGTGATGCTGCCCAACGCCCCTGCCCGTGCCCTGGCGAAAACCCAAGCGGTATTTTCCTATGACCTGGAGCGCGGTGATTCGGTCATCCAGCGCTCCAAGGGCCGTTTCATCAACATCATCGGCGAACCCAAACGCCTGGCCGCGCCAATCGCTGTCGACGAGCAACAAGGGGCCCTCGACCCCGATCTGCCCCGCACCACCGTGCGCATTCCCTTTGATCCGCTGATTCAGACCGGTATGGCAATCGAACTCGTCTGGTTCGGCGTCCGCGCTGACTTGAGCACGTATGAGCCTCTGTTCGACTGGTTCTTTCCCAGCGACGAAGAAGCCAACGATCCCGGCGGTTTCACCATCACAGTCGAGGGCCAACACCTCAAGACCCTCGAGGGCGGTACGCTGAAACTGTCGTACAACCTGCTCAGCGACGAAGACGGCGTGATTGTCAGTCGCAGCTCTTTGCCTGCCGCGCAGCTGAACGTCGGCGAGCCGCAGTTTGAACTGGTCAAACCCATCGTCCTCGGCGAACAGAACGGCGTGCTGGAACCCAACGAGCTGCCCGGCGGCGCGAGCAAACTCACCGCACAGAGGCCGACCGTGAAACCGACGGAGGCCGGCGATATCGTGACCTACACCCTGATCGGTGAAGTGACCGGCAAAAAGGAAGACTCGGTCACCCTCAACTCTTTGTCCAAGGACAAGGACGTGAACTTCTCCCTCAACGCTGCATTCGTAGCTCAATTCATCGAACCCAATCGCGGGACAAAGATGACCGCGAGTTACCGGATCTGGCGCGCCAAAACCAATGAGACCAGTCATTCGAATGTGTTGGAGTTTTTTGTCGGTGTAGCGGTGGAACTGGAGCCTGCGACGATTACCTCGGTAAAAGGCTCGCCGAGCGGCGACGAAATCTCCCCCGGTGGCGACACGATCGAGACCAGCGTGACGTTGACCGGTACGGCCAAAAAAGGTCAGAAGGTCCGGGTGCTGGACGGCGACACGCCAAAGGGCGAGCCCACCGCCGACCTGACGACGGGGATCTGGTCACAGTTGGTGACGGACCTGAGCGTGACGCTCCACAGCTTTACCGCCGAGCCGCTGTATGGTGCGGGGACACCTTCTGAGGTGTGGGAGTTGACCGTGTTGGCGGATGACACGCTATCTATTACTTCGGTGAAAGGCTCCCCGAGTGGTGTCGAGATTCCCACCAACACATCTACAACTGAAACCGCGTTCATGTTCAGCGGCAAGGGGAGCGCCAATCTAAAGATTGAGTTGCGTGATGCCGGTGTTGTAAAGGCCCCCATCACCATAGGCTCGACGGGAGACTGGACACATACCCTGGCCGACCAGTCGGAGGGAGTTCACCGCTACACAGTAAAAGTGCTGGATGGCGCTGAACCCGTATCAGATGAATGGAAAATCACCGTGGGTAAAGCCCTGACAATCGATGACCGCCCTATGAATTTGAATGGCAAAAAGGTGATTCAAGGCGGTAATTATGGGTTGCAGGCGAAGGAGGTTGCTGGAAATACCGCCGTGCGGGCAGCCAGCGGTGGTGTGATGCCCTACACCTATAAGTCGCTAAATCCAGAAATCGCATCGGTAGAGACTAGTGGCAAGGTCACAGGGCTCCGAAATGGCTCAGCTACCATCACTGTTACGGACGCGGCCGGTAACAGTGTTTCTTATCCTGCCCAAGTCACTAACGTTTATAGGCTTTTGCTAAACGACTCATACCTTACCCCAGCGGAAGCTGTCAGCTGGATGCGAAGTGTTGGCGCCGAGATGTTTCATAACGACGGAAGTCCTATTGGATTTCATATTAACGCCCACAATTTTGTGGATGTAACACCTATTTATGGCGGACGAGGTATCAGCTACGGGCGATGGGCGACGTTGAATTTATCCTATCCAACAACGTACATAATTTCTCGCTCGCTTTCAGAAGCTTACGGAAATGAGGCAGCTGGAAATAGCCTTCTCACACTAACTGAAACTAAACGCTCAATGGCATGTATTCCGACCTGATCTATTCAGCAGCATGCCAATCGAAAAAAGGGGACGCGGAAAAAGGAGGAAAAAGAGAAAGGGGACGCATTTATTTACCTACCCGATATTTCGTCCTCTTCGACTGAGTGAGCAATAAACGGAGATGTTTAAAAGACATCTCCAGACACTCTCTCAGGCTACACATCCTTGCGTCGTTGCCTACGACTACGCCAGAATCCGCCGGCTTGTGCGCCTTGGGCCTGGGCTCTATCGTTTCCGTGTCGCTGACCAATCAGCGATCGGGTTTAGCAGCTCGGAGACATCAAGGTGCATCAGTATCGCCTCTGATCAATCGACAGTTTCGTCTATTGGTCTGCGTTATGGCGGCTATGCGTGGGGCACTTCGGTGCGCCGGGTTCCTTGATGCCCTGGTCTGCTAACCCGCGTACAGCCGCCACCCTTCTTCGTTTAGCAGCGATGGGTGAGGGCTCCAATCATCAAGGAGTTTCACCATGTTCAAAATCACACCCAACCCACCCGAACCCGACGACGTTTCCCCCTACCAAACCGCCGATTCCAAAAAACTCAACAACGCCGCCGACCGCGCCCTCGATTACTACCTCAAACCGGTCATCCCCAAAGACACCCCGCGCAAACCCAGCACCATCTACTTCGTCGGCCCCGACACCGATAACGAAACCCTGCTGGTGAATGCCTGTGAAACGTTGGCGTCGGCGAGTGTGATGTTGAGCGATTTTGCGGGGCAACTGAACGGTACACAGCGCCACACCCTGCTGGGCATTCAACACTCTGTCATGTTGGGTGAACTGGCGGTGAATCGGATGCTGGATAACGTCGATCCGCATTGTTAACGCGCCATTGCGGCGAGACACAGTCCTGTGGTGAGGGAGCTTGTCGGAACGCCGCACCTTCCCGCTCGGCGGCGAGGCCGTCGCAATCCAGGTGAATGCGATCTGACTGAAAGACTGCGGTGAATGGTTTTGGGGTTGCTGCGCAACCCAGCGGGAGCAAGCTCCCTTGCCACAATGGCCAGGTTGATAGCAGAGTTTTGTGGTGTTTGGTCTGGCCTCTTCGCGAGCAGGCTCGCTTGTATGGTAGGACTTGAAGGGAGGAGGAGGGACAAGGCTCGTTTCTGACTGTTGACGCAGTACAGACCGTGGGAGATTTCGCCCCTCCTCCTTTCACCCAAGCGCCGATAAAGAATGCTTCTGGCTAGACCGACGATAGGAACAAGCCTGCGCCTCTGGGTGAGCCCTTCAAGTGCTTAAAACCTTATCCCGGAGGAAATCCAATGGCAATGCCGGTTCTTGTTTCAAAGCCGATCGTGGGTGTGGATGTCGCCAAGAATGAATTGGTGATTTATCAGGCAGAGTTCGATTTGCTCGAAGAAATCCCCAACACCAAAGCGGCCATCAAGCAGTGGTTGAAGGCCTTGCCGGGGACAGTGGCGATCGCCATTGAGGCCACCAACATCTATCACCTGGAGTTTGCTGACTTGGCCTATGAGGCCGGTTGCACTATTTACATGGTGGGCGGCTATGAACTCAGTCATTACCGAAAAGGTGTCAAAGTTCGCGCCAAAACTGATGCGCTAGATGCCAAGTTACTTGCCCGTTATTTAAAGAACGAAGCTGAGGAGCTTCATCCGTGGACCCCGCCGTCACCGCTGTACCGCCAGCTCTTGAGCCTTTTCCGCCGCCGGGCGGCTTTGGTCCAGGCGCGAGTTGGCCTGGTGCAAAGCTGGGCGAATGAACCGTTGCTGAAAACCGCTTTCGCCGAGCAAGTGAAATCCATGCAGCAACTTGAAGTGCTGGTCGAAAAGACGATTAAGGACCATCTGAAAGAAGCCGGCTTGCTCGGCCAGTTAAAGCGGTGTCTGAAAGTTGAAGGTATTGGTTTTTTGACCGGAGCTCGCTTGATTGCGGCTTTTCAGCGGGGTGACTTCAGAAACGCGAATGCCTTTATCGCCTTCTTGGGAATGGATTTGCGGGTGGCGAAGTCAGGACAAAAAGATTGTCGCCGGAGTTTGAGCAAGCGAGGTGACCCAGAGGCCCGGCGCCTTTTGCACAATGCAGCGATGTCGGCCAGCCGAACGGCGGCCTGGAAAGGATTTTACGAAGCGCAAAGAGCTCGGGGCTTCAGCACCACTCAGGCGCTGGTAATGCTGGCTCGCAAGCTTGCTCGGGTTGTATTCGCCCTGCTGAACGGGCAAAGCGAATACCAACCGAAAACCAGTTGAGGGCTTCCCCTCAACCATAGAATCTCCCACAGGGGATTTGTGTCGTTCACAAATTTTGTGTTCAAAACCAAAACCTGTGGGAGCGAGCCTGCTCGCGATGGCGGTGTCACAGGCAACAAAAACCCGCCATTCCTTATCCAGGAATGGCGGGTTTTATCGTTTCAGCTTTCAGATCACACGGTATCCACCTTCAACGAATGGTCGTTCAACATGCCATTGATGATGGTCGCCGTATCGTGACCACCCGCCACCACACCGCCCGCTCCCGGCGTGACGCCGTAATGGCTGGCGAGGTTGACGCCGGCCAGGTCGATGGTCTGGTTCGGCGTGGCGCCGGCCATGGCGCTGACGTCGATGCTGGTCAGTACCGAGGCGCCGCTGCCCACGACTTTGAAGTGCAGGTAGTCATCCAGTGACGCCGCGGTGCCGTTTTCGCCCTGCAGCAATTGCGACAAGTCGAGTTTGTCGGTGCCTGAGGTGAAGTCGGTGACGACGTCGTGGCCGCTGTTGCCTTTGAGCCACTGGAAGGTGTCGGCCCCTGCCCCGCCGGTAAGGGTGTTGTTGCCCAGACCGCCGATCAGGAAGTCATCACCGCCGCCACCCTTGAGGATGTCGTCGCCCAACCCGCCATTGATGATGTTGCTGTTGTTGTCGCCCGTGAGGCTGTCGTTGAGGTTGGAGCCGACCAGGTTTTCGATCCCGGTGAGGGTATCGGTACCGGCGCCTCCGGTGTTTTGCGCGGTGGTCAGACCCAGATCGACCGTGACCCCGGCAGTCGCATGGGCGTAGTTTGCGGTGTCGATGCCGGTACCGCCGTCGAGCAGGTCGTTGCCGATGCCGCTGAACAGCAAGTCATTGCCGGCGCCGCCGTGCAGTTCGTTGTTGCCGGTGCCGGCGGTGAGCACATCGTTACCATCGCCGGCATTGATGACGTTGTTGCCGGTACCTGCCACCAACACGTCATCGCCCGCCGTGCCGGTGAGGGTGTGGCCGTCCTGGTAGCTGATGGTTACGGCCGCGGTGTCGCTGCCGCCGTGGTTGTCGTTGGCGGTGTAGGTGCCGTGAGCGTCTGATGTGAGGTCATGGGCACCGGCGTAGTTGACGGTCATGGTCAGCTGGTAGTCCTCGTCTCCTTTGGCGTTGCCGCCACTGGTATTTTCGATGTTAGTGATGTGGATCTGATAGGTCCCATCCGCCGACGCGCTGATCGCCCCGCCGTTCACAATACCGACGAAGGCGCCACCATTGAGGGAATATTCCATGGTGATGTGCCCGTCCGCCAGGTTGTGATCCAGGTTGAGGGTTTCACCCGCTTTGAGCTTCACGGTGATGAGGTCTTCATCACTGGCCTTGTTGCCTGTCACCTGCCCCAGATACCCGCTGACCACCAGTAGCGCCGTCATCGCGGCGGTATTGTCCGCAAAGGAACTGCGCACGTCCGCCAGAGAGTTACTGCTCGTGAAGTTGACTGCGCCGGTGCCGGTGAAATCCGCGCTCTTGATCACCCAACCCGTATTGAAGGAAGTTGGCGAGGCGGTCAGCGGATCCTTGTCGGCATCGGTGTCGTTGGCCAGCAGCAGTTCGCCCGGCACCGCGATGTTGCTCGACAGCACGTTGGTGATGATGTGGTCATCGACCGCCACCGGTGCCGCGTTCGGAATGACTTTGACCGTCAGCGTGGAGCTGGCCAGGTCGCCGTCGTTGTCGCTGACGGTGAAGCCGATGTTTTCGGTGATGACCACTGCTGTGGTTTTCTGCGAGGTGTAGTTGTACTCGCCGGTATCGAGGTTCACCACCAGCGTGCCGCCATTGTTGGTGGCGATGCTGATGCTGTTGTTCACCGTGTTGAACGTGCCGTGATTATCGCCGCCACTGAAGTTCAACGAACCCTGGTTGGTGTTGCCTTTAGGGTCGTAGGTGTAGGTGGTGCCGTCGACCGTGAGGGTTTTGATGAAACCGCCATCGGCACCGAACGTACCGCCCTCCAGCAATGTACCGGTGACCGGTGCACCGACCACGGTGCCCGAGAGCACCGAGTTGAGCTGGATGAGATCGGTCACCACTACCGCGTTGGTGTTGGTGTGGGTACTGCCGTCATAGGCCAGCGGATCGAGGTTGGCGTTGCTCACGCCGCTGCCCAGGCCGATCGCGTAGTTCTTGATGCTGTTGGCGTCGAGGAAGGCTTTGAGTGCGGCCTCGTCCGCCGTACCCGTCTCCTGGCCGGTGGTCGGTTTGCCGTCAGAGAAGAAGTAGCCGACGTTCTGGGCACCGGTCAGTTTTCCGGATGTATTAAACGCAGTCTGCAGCATTGCCACCGCCGCATCGTAGTTGGTGCCACCGTTCGCTGTCAGGCTGGCGAGGAGCGTCTTCGCGGTCGCTACGTCGACCCACACCGACGTTCTGTCGGTGGCACTGCTGCTGAAGGTGACGAGTTGCACTTTCACATCGCCAAGGTCGTCGTACTTGTCGAGCAAGGCGCTGATGGCCGATTTGGCCAACGCTAACCGCGACAGGCCTGGCACACCGGAGTCGTCGGCCATACTGCCGGAGATGTCGAGCACGATCAGCAAGTTGGAGTCGATTTCCACCGCTGCCACCGAGCGATCCGACTCCACTGCTTTCGGCACGTCGTCGACGATGTTGACGACGATGGTGCTGGTGGTGCTGTTGCCCAGGGCATCGGTGGCTTTGTAGGTGAAGCTTTCGCTCAGGGTGTTTGTCCCGTCGTTGGCGTTCGGCGATGTTTTCGGCGCCGAGGTCAGGGTGTAGGTGTACGTGCCGTCGGCGTTGAGCTGGATCTGCCCGTATATGCCGGTGGCACTGCCAACCAGGCTGTAGGTGAATGTGCCGCTGCCGCCGGTGACCGAACCGACCAGCGTCCCGGTGGCGGATTCCCCGGTGTTGCCCGGGTCGCTGCCGGTGACGGTGCCCCCTGCGAGGTCCAAACCGTCCTGATTCAGGTCGAGGGCTTTTTCGTAGACCGTCACGTCCTGGTCAATCACGGCTTTCAGGGCATTGTCGGTGACGTTGATGGTGATGGTGGTGGTGCTTTCGTCGCCATCGGAATCGCGAATGGTGTAGGTGAACGTGTCGGTAGCGCCCGCCGCCCCCACCGAGTTCGGGTTGCTGTGGTACACGGCATTGCCGGCGGCATCCAGGGTCAGGTAGCCGTAGGTGCCATTGATATTGTTGCCCAACCCGCCGACCGCCGAGGTCGACGTGTTACTGCCGGCACGTACGCCAATCACCGCCCCACCGACAGCCGGGCCATCGGCGCCCAACACGTCGTTGCCCAGTACGCTGATGTTGACCGTTGCGCCTTCCACCGCACTGGCGGTATTCGGCGCTGCGGTGGGCAGGTCATCGACGATGTTGACGTTGATCTGACCCGACGCGGTGCTGCCGTCGGTGTCCGTGGCAACCACATCGATATTTTCGGTGAGGCTGTTGGCACCGTTGGCGGTTAGATGGGCTTCGTTATCCACCAGGGTGTAGCTGTAGCTGATGACACCGGTGGTCGAGTCGTAGCCAGTGATGGTCAGCGTGTTGCCCAGCGCCGTGACGATTGTTTGCGGGAAGCCCGCCGTCACACCACCAGCCACCACATGAATGCCGTCGACATCGAGGGTTTGCAAGCCATCAAGCGCGGTCACTGTGAAGGTGCCGTTCTTCGTCAGGGCCGGGGTGTTCGGGTTGGTGCCGTCACTGAGGTTTTTCTCGTAGACGGTCAACTCGCCGCCGTAGACGTTGAGGCCGTTGAGGGTGACCGGGTCATCGTTGTTGTGGATATTCAGCACCAGGTTGGCGGTGCTGGTATCGCCGTCGGCATCAGTGAGGGTGTAGGCGAAGGTTTCCGTGCCGTTGCCATTGCCGTGCAGCGCTTTGAACTCGCCACTGCTGGTGTTCAGGGTGTAGGTGTACGTGCCGTTGGCGTTCAACACCAGAGTGCCGTAACTCCCGGCAAAAGTGCCTGGGGTGATAGGACCGGCATTGGGGCCGGTCGGTATGCGGTCGGCGCCTTGCACGTCATTGGTCAGGACGTTGCCGTTGAGGGTCAGCAGGGTTTCCGATGCGGTGCTGGCGTTGCTGTCGTACACGGCTTGAGGCCGGTCGTCGATGATGTTGACGTCGAGCGTGCCGTTGGCGGTGGTGCCGTTATCGTCGACCACGGTCACGGCGAATTGCTCTGGCAGTGAGTTGGCGTCGTTAGCGGTTGGATGCGCGTCGTTGTGATCCAAGGTGTAGCTGTAGCTCACGACGCCAGTCGTGGCGTTGAACCCGGTGATGGTCAGCGTGCTGCCCAATGGTGTGACGATCGATTGCGGGAAGCCCGCCGTCACGCCACCGGCCACCACATGAAGGCCACCGACATCGAGGGTTTGCAGGCCGTCGAGCGCGGTCACGGTGAAAGTGCCGTTCTGGGTCAGCGCCGGGGTGTTCGGGTTGGTGCCGTCGCTAAGGTTTTTCTCGTAGACGGTTAGTTCGCCGCCGTAGACGTTGAGGCCATTGAGGGTCACCGGATCGTCGTTGTTGTGGATTTGCAGCACCAGGTTCGCGGTGCTGGTATCGCCGTCGGCATCAGTGAGGGTGTAGGCGAAGGTTTCCGTGCTGTTGCCATTGCCGTGCAGCGCTTTGAAATCGGCATTGCTGGTGTTCAGGGTGTAGGTGTACGTGCCGTTGGCGTTCAACATCAGAGTGCCGTAAGTCCCGGTAAACGTGCCGGCGGTGATCGGGCCGGCATTTTCCCCGAGGGTCACGCGGTCGGCGCCTTGCATGTCGTTGGTCAATACATTGTCGTTGAGGGTCAGCAGGGTTTCCGATGCGGTGCTGGCGTTGCTGTCGTCCATGCCTTGAGGCCGGTCATCGACGATGTTGACGTCGAGCGTGCCGTTGGCGGTGGTGCCGTTGTCGTCGACCACGGTGACGGCGAATTGTTCTGGCAGTGAGTTGGCGTTGTTACCGGTGGGGTGGGCTTCGTTGTCGGCCAGGGTGTAGCTATAGCTCACGACGCCAGTCGTGGCGTCGAACCCGGTGATCGTCAGCGTGCTGCCCAATGGTGTGACGATGGATTGCGGGAAGCCGGCGGCGGTACCGCCAACCACCACGTTGATGCCACCGACGCTCAGGGTCTGCACGCCATCGAGGGCGGTGATGGTGAAGGTGTCGTTCTGGGTCAGCGCCGGGGTGTTCGGGTTGGTGCCGTCGCTGAGGTTTTTCTCGTAAACGGTCAACTCGCCGCCGTACACATCGAGGCCGTTGAGGGTCACTGGATCGTCGTCGTTGTGGATGTTCAGCACCAGGTTGGCGGTGCTGGAATCGCCGTCGGCATCGGTGAGGGTGTAGGCGAAGGTTTCCGTGCTGTTGCCATTGCCGTGCAGCGCTTTGAAATCGGCATTGCTGGTGTTCAGGGTGTAGGTGTACGTGCCGTTGGCGTTCAGCACCAACGTGCCGTAAGTCCCGGCAAAGGTGCCGGGGGTGATCGGGCCGACATTTTCCCCGAGGGTCACGCGGTCGGCGCCTTGTACGTCGTTGGTCAGTACATTGCCGTTGAGGGTCAGCAGGGTTTCCGATGCGGTGCTGGCGTTGCTGTCGTACACGCCTTGAGGCCGGTCGTCGATGATGTTGACGTCGAGCGTGCCGTTGGCGGTGGTGCCGTTATCGTCGACCACGGTCACGGCGAATTGCTCTGGCAGTGAGTTGGCGTCGTTGCCAGTGGGGTGGGCTTCGTTGTCAGCCAGGGTGTAGCTGTAGCTCACGACGCCAGTCGTGGCGTTGAAGCCGGTGATCGTCAGCGTGCTCCCCAACGGAGTCATGACAGATTGCGGGAACCCAGTTGTCACACCGCTGGTAACTACCGCGATGCCGCCGACGCTCAGGGTCTGCACGCCATCGAGGGCGGTAATGGCGAAGGTGCCACTTTGGGTCAGCGCCGGGGTATCGGGGCTGCTGCCGTCGCTGAGGTTTTTCTCGTAGACGGTCAACTCGCCGCCGTACACATCGAGGCCGTTGAGGGTCACTGGATCGTCGTCGTTGTGGATGTTCAGCACCAGGTTGGCGGTGCTGGAATCGCCGTCGGCATCGGTGAGGGTGTAGGCGAAGGTTTCCGTGCTGTTGCCATTGCCGTGCAGCGCTTTGAAATCGGCATTGCTGGTGTTCAGGGTGTAGGTGTACGTGCCGTTGGCGTTCAACACCAGAGTGCCGTAAGTCCCGGCAAAGGTGCCGGGGGTGATCGGGCCGGCATTGGGGCCGGTCAGTATGCGGTCGGCGCCTTGCACATCATTGCTCAGGACGTTGCCGTTGAGGGTCAGCAGGGTTTCCGATGCGGTGCTGGCGTTGCTGTCGTACACGGCTTGAGGCCGGTCGTCGATGATGTTGACGTCGAGCGTGCCGTTGGCGGTGGTGCCGTTATCGTCGACCACGGTCACGGCGAATTGCTCTGGCAGTGAGTTGGCGTCGTTGCCAGTGGGGTGGGCTTCGCTGTCGGCCAGGGTGTAGCTGTAGCTGACCACGCCCGTGGTGGCGTCGAACCCGGTGATGGTCAGCGTACTGCCCAGCGGAGTCGTGACAGATTGCGGGAACCCAGTTGTCACACCGTTGGTGACTACCGCGATGCCGCCGACGCTCAGGGTCTGCAGGCCATCGAGGGCGGTAATGGCGAAGGTGCCACTTTGGGTCAGCGCCGGGGTGTTCGGGTTGGTGCCGTCGCTGAGGTTTTTCTCGTAGACGGTTAGTTCGCCGCCGTAGACGTTGAGGCCATTGAGGGTCACCGGATCGTCGTTGTTGTGGATTTGCAGCACCAGGTTGGCAGTGCTGGTGTCGCCATCGGCATCGGTGAGGGTGTAGGCGAAGGTTTCCGTGCCATTGCCATTGCCGTGCAGGGCTTTGAACTCGCCATCACTGGTGTTCAGCGTGTAGGTGTACGTGCCGTTGGCGTTCAACACCAGAGTGCCGTAAGTCCCGGCAAACGTGCCTGGGGTGATGGGACCGGCATTGGGGCCGGTCAGTATGCGGTCGGCGCCTTGCACGTCATTGCTCAGGACGTTGCCGTTGAGGGTCAGCAGGGTTTCCGATGCGGTGCTGGCGTTGCTGTCGTACACGGCTTGAGGCCGGTCGTCGATGATGTTGACGTCGAGCGTGCCGTTGGCGGTGGTGCCGTTATCGTCGACCACGGTCACGGCGAATTGCTCTGGCAGTGAGTTGGCGTCGTTGCCAGTGGGGTGGGCTTCGTTGTCAGCCAGGGTGTAGCTGTAGCTCACGACGCCAGTCGTGGCGTTGAAGCCGGTGATCGTCAGCGTGCTCCCCAACGGAGTCGTGACAGATTGCGGGAACCCAGTTGTCACACCGCTGGTAACTACCGCGATGCCGCCGACGCTCAGGGTCTGCACGCCATCGAGGGCGGTAATGGCGAAGGTGCCACTTTGGGTCAGCGCCGGGGTATCGGGGCTGCTGCCGTCGCTGAGGTTTTTCTCGTAAACGGTCAACTCGCCGCCGTACACATCGAGGCCGTTGAGGGTCACTGGATCGTCGTCGTTGTGGATGTTCAGCACCAGGTTGGCGGTGCTGGAATCGCCGTCGGCATCGGTGAGGGTGTAGGCGAAGGTTTCCGTGCTGTTGCCATTGCCGTGCAGCGCTTTGAAATCGGCATTGCTGGTGTTCAGGGTGTAGGTGTACGTGCCGTTGGCGTTCAGCACCAACGTGCCGTAAGTCCCGGCAAAGGTGCCGGGGGTGATGGGACCGGCATTGGGGCCGGTCGGTATGCGGTCGGCGCCTTGTACGTCGTTGGTCAGTACATTGCCGTTGAGGGTCAGCAGGGTTTCCGATGCGGTGCTGGCGTTGCTGTCGTACACGCCTTGAGGCCGGTCGTCGATGATGTTGACGTCGAGCGTGCCGTTGGCGGTGGTGCCGTTATCGTCGACCACGGTCACGGCGAATTGCTCTGGCAGTGAGTTGGCGTCGTTGCCAGTGGGGTGGGCTTCGTTGTCAGCCAGGGTGTAGCTGTAGCTCACGACGCCAGTCGTGGCGTTGAAGCCGGTGATCGTCAGCGTGCTCCCCAACGGAGTCGTGACAGATTGCGGGAACCCAGTTGTCACACCGCTGGTAACTACCGCGATGCCGCCGACGCTCAGGGTCTGCACGCCATCGAGGGCGGTGATGGTGAAGGTGCCGTTCTGGGTCAGCGCCGGGGTGTTCGGGTTGGTGCCGTCGCTGAGGTTTTTCTCGTAGACGGTCAACTCGCCGCCGTACACATCGAGCCCTTTGAGGATCACCGGATCGTCGTCGTTGTGGATTTTCAGCACCAGGTTCGCGGTGCTGGTATCGCCGTCGGCATCAGTGAGGGTGTAGGCGAAGGTTTCCGTGCCGTTGCCATTGCCGTGCAGCGCTTTGAAATCGGCATTGCTGGTGTTCAGGGTGTAGGTGTACGTGCCGTTGGCGTTCAGCACCAACGTGCCGTAAGTCCCGGCAAAGGTGCCGGGGGTGATGGGACCGGCATTGGGGCCGGTCGGTATGCGGTCGGCGCCTTGTACGTCGTTGGTCAGTACATTGCCGTTGAGGGTCAGCAGGGTTTCCGATGCGGTGCTGGCGTTGCTGTCGTACACGCCTTGAGGCCGGTCGTCGATGATGTTGACGTCGAGCGTGCCGTTGGCGGTGGTGCCGTTATCGTCGACCACGGTCACGGCGAATTGCTCTGGCAGTGAGTTGGCGTCGTTGCCAGTGGGGTGGGCTTCGTTGTCAGCCAGGGTGTAGCTGTAGCTCACGACGCCAGTCGTGGCGTTGAAGCCGGTGATCGTCAGCGTGCTCCCCAACGGAGTCGTGACAGATTGCGGGAACCCAGTTGTCACACCGCTGGTAACTACCGCGATGCCGCCGACGCTCAGGGTCTGCACGCCATCGAGGGCGGTGATGGTGAAGGTGCCGTTCTGGGTCAGCGCCGGGGTGTTCGGGTTGGTGCCGTCGCTGAGGTTTTTCTCGTAGACGGTCAACTCGCCGCCGTACACATCGAGCCCTTTGAGGATCACCGGATCGTCGTCGTTGTGGATTTTCAGCACCAGGTTCGCGGTGCTGGTATCGCCGTCGGCATCAGTGAGGGTGTAGGCGAAGGTTTCCGTGCCGTTGCCATTGCCGTGCAGCGCTTTGAAATCACTATTGCTGGTGTTCAGGGTGTAGGTGTAGGTGCCGTTGGCGTTCAGCATCAACGTGCCGTAAGTCCCGGCAAACGTGCCGGGGGTGATCGGGCCGACATTTTCCCCGAGGGTCACGCGGTCGGCGCCTTGTACGTCGTTGGTCAGTACATTGCCGTTGAGGGTCAGCAGGGTTTCCGATGCGGTGCTGTCGTTGCTGTCGTACACGCCTTGAGGCCGGTCGTCGATGATGTTGACGTCGAGCGTGCCGTTGGCGGTGGTGCCGTTATCGTCGACCACGGTCACGGCGAATTGCTCTGGCAGTGAGTTGGCGTCGTTGCCAGTGGGGTGGGCTTCGTTGTCAGCCAGGGTGTAGCTGTAGCTCACGACGCCAGTCGTGGCGTTGAAGCCGGTGATCGTCAGCGTGCTCCCCAACGGAGTCGTGACAGATTGCGGGAACCCAGTTGTCACACCGCTGGTAACTACCGCGATGCCGCCGACGCTCAGGGTCTGCACGCCATCGAGGGCGGTAATGGCGAAGGTGCCACTTTGGGTCAGCGCCGGAGTATCGGGGCTGCTGCCGTCGCTGAGGTTTTTCTCGTAGACGGTCAACTCGCCGCCGTAGACGTTGAGGCCGTTGAGGGTCACCGGATCGTCGTTGTTGTGGATTTGCAGCACCAGGTTCGCGGTGCTGGTATCGCCGTCGGCATCGGTGAGGGTGTAGGCGAAGGTTTCCGTGCCGTTGCCATTGCCGTGCAGCGCTTTGAAATCACTATTGCTGGTGTTCAGGGTGTAGGTGTAGGTGCCGTTGGCGTTCAGCATCAACGTGCCGTAAGTCCCGGCAAACGTGCCGGGGGTGATCGGGCCGACATTTTCCCCGAGGGTCACGCGGTCGGCGCCTTGTACGTCGTTGGTCAGTACATTGCCGTTGAGGGTCAGCAGGGTTTCCGATGCAGTGCCGGCGTTGCTGTCGTTCACGGCTTGAGGCAGGTCGTCGACGATGTTGACGTCGAGCGTGCCGTTGGCGGTGGTGCCGTTGTCGTCGACCACGGTGACGGTGAACTGCTCAGGCAGTATGTTCGCGTCGTCGCCGATTGAGTGAGCTTCGTTGTTGGCCAGGGTGTAGCTGTAACTGACCACGCCCGTGTTGGCGTTGAACCCGGTGATGGTCAGCGTGCTGCCCAATGGCGTGACGATCGATTGCGGGAAGCCGGCGGCGGTACCGCCAACCACCACGTTGATGCCACCGAAGCTCAGGGTCTGCACGCTGTCGAGGGCGGTGATGGTGAAAGTGCCGCTTTGGGTCAGCGCCGAAGCATCGGGGCTGCTGCCGTCGCCGAGGTTTTTCTCGGAGACGGTGAGTTCGCCACCGTTAGCGTTGAGGCCGTCGAGGGTGACCGGATCATCGTTGTTGTGGATTTGCAGCACCAGATTCGCGGTGCTGGTGTCGCCATCAGCATCGGTCAGCGTGTAGGGGAAGGTTTCTGTGCCACTGCCACCGCCGTGCAGCGCTTTGAAATCGGCATCGCTGGTGTTCAGCGTATAGGTGTAAGTGCCGTTGGGATTGAGCACCAGGGTGCCGTAGGTTCCGGTGAAGGTGCCGCCAATGACTGGGCCGCTGTCGGGGCCAACAGGAATGCGGTCTGCGCCCTGCGTGTCGTTTGGCAGCACACTGCCGGTCAGGGTCAGCAGGGTTTCCGATGCGGTACTGGCGTTGCTGTCATCGACGGCCTTGGGCACGTCGTCAGTGATGTTGACGTCCAGCGTGCCGGTGACGGTGTCACCGTTGCTATCGCCGGCCATCACGGTGATCTGCTCGATGAGGGGGGTGGTGCCGTCGCCAGCCGGATGGATGACGCTTCCGTTGAGGGTGAAGCTGTAACTCACCACGCCAGTGGCCGGGTCGTACGTGATGGTCAGGGTGTTGCCCTGTGGCGTGGTGATCGATTGAGGAACGCCTGCAGCCACACCACCCGTGATGACGTTGATGCCGCCGATGCTCAGGCTGTTCAGCCCGTCGAGCGCCGACACACTGAACGTGCCGTTCTGTGTCAACGCGCCTGGATTACTCGCAGAACCGTTGGGCAGGTTGGCTTCGTTGAAGGTCAGTTCCCCGCCCGCTACCGACAGGCCGACGAGCGTGACCGGATTGTTGACGGGTGTTGGCGGGGGCGCTACGACGGCCGGAGTGCCATCGGAGTTCTGGATATCGGCGTTGTGCCGTTCTTCGGGAAATTCCGGGATGCTGCCAAACCCTGCTGTCGGGAAGCCAATCGTCGGATCGACCCGCCCGCCCACCTCTTCCAGCAAGACAAAAGTGTGGCCGCCGCCCGATGCACCATCGCCCGCCGGGGTCGAGCCAGGCCCTGCCGCAGTGGCTTCAGCGGTCTGCGTCGGGTCAGCGCCCGCCGCGATAGTTTTTTGCAGTTGTTCGACATCGGTCAGCTGCACTTCGCTCGGCGTCACCGCTTCTAAGGTGCCAACGTGGGGCGACTGATGCGCAAGGAGCTGCGGGCTCATCTGTAGATTGCTGCCACGCCCAAGGGTCAGTTCCTCGCCATTTTGCAGATGGACCGCCACCGCGCCTTCGGCTCCGGTGACCAGTTGATCACCGGCGAACAATCGATCGCCCTCGACCAATGCGCGCCGGGTGCCGTCGCTCGCCACCGCGAACACCTGACCAATGACTTTACTGACGATACCGATGAGCGTAGCCATGTGCACTTCCTCCGCTGCCAACAGCTGTCGGCATCCTGTTTTTTCGAAGAAAGTGCTCATGGTTTAAAGCAGGTAACCGAGCAGATCGCCTGCAGGGCGCGTTTACCTGAGTAAGCCGCTGCCCTGGCGATATGCTCGCCCAGCGTGTCGCTCTACCACAGCGTCGGCGACAGCGGGATAAAACCCTCTGCAATCAATGGCTTCGGGGCCCACTTGCGTCGCAACTAGCCTGGTGAACGATGCGTAACAGTCCTGAATCAACCAAGTGACAAAAAACCGTCACTCAAAAACCGTTACGCTGCCCTCCCCTCCAGCACTTCCCAGCCCTAAATCGATAAGTGGACTGAACTTTTCAAAAAACCTTTGAAAGCTCCCTAAAGCTGATAATTCAAAGCCTTTCGCAGTGAACAATGTGCTGGATTTTGCTGATGGCATAAGTTTTTTTTGTCATAAAAGTAATGAGAAATATTTCTTAACTATCCTCTAGAATGTTCTTAGCTCTGTTGTTACAAGGGTGAAACGATTTTACCTATAAATGCCGTCAAATTATTGGCGACTGATAAGCACCATCAGGAATTCAGGGAGATGCACCCATGCGCGTTTTAACCCCTCTTTGCAGCGCGGTTCTGCTGGCCGTTGCTTGCAATTCCAGCGCTCAAGCCATGTCGTTGACCGAGGCAATCCAAAGCACCATCGCAACCCATCCGGAACTGGCCTCGCGGGTGGACTCGCGCCTGTCCGCGGATGAACAGGTGAACGTTGCCAAAGGGGGCTTTTATCCATCAGTTGATCTGACTGGCGCCTACGGGCGGGCGCGCAGCGATAACACCAACACCCGGCAATTCGACAAACACAACACCGAAACCATGAATTACACCCAGTCGGAATTGCGCTTGCGGCAGATGCTGTTTGACGGTTTCAACACCTCGAACGAAGTTAATCGCACCAAAGACGTGGTCAACTCCCGGGCCTATTACGCACAAGGCACCGCCCAGGATCTGGCCCTGCGCACCATCGAGGTTTACCTCGAAGTGCTCAAGCGCCGCGAACTGGTGACCCTGGCCACGAACAACCTGCAAGCCCACTTGCGCGTCAACGACCAGATCGGCCTGCGTACCCAACGTGGCGTCGGCAGCACCGCCGACTCCGATCAATCCGGCGCGCGCCGGGCACTGGCGCAAAACAACCTCGACACCGCTGAAGTCGACCTGGCGGACGCCGAGTCGAACTTCTTCAGCGTCGTAGGGCGCCTGCCCGATGAGCTCGAAACGCCGCCATCGACCCGCGGCGAACTGCCCGCCACCCTGCCGGAAGCCCAGCAGAGCATGGTGGCCAACAACCCGTACCTGAAATCTGCCCAGGCCGACGTGCAATCGGCCGAGAGCCAGTATGAAGTCGCCAAATCGCCGTTCTACCCACGTCTCGACGCCGAAGCCGCGGTGGTCGCAAACAACAACGTGCAGGGCGATGAAGGTCACGACAACGAGTGGCGTGTGGGTGTGGTGATGAACTACAACCTGTTCCGCGGTGGCAGTGACAAGGCGCGCCTGGCCTCCGATGCGCATCAGATCAACCAGGCGATGGACATCCGCAACAACGCCCTGCGCCAGCTTAACGAGAACATTAACCTGGCCTGGAACGCCATGGTCAATGCGAAGAAGCAAACGCCTACCGCGCGCGAATACGCTGAAACCAGTAAACGCGTGCGCATTGCCTATCAGGACCAGTTCGGTCTGGGTCAGCGGTCACTGCTCGACTTGCTCGACAGTGAAAACGAGCTCTACAACGCCAACCGCCGCTACACCGAAGTGCGCTACACCGAGGAATTCTCGATGTACCGCGTGCTGGCCAGTATGGGTGAGTTGCTGAGCAAGCAACGGGTAGTGTTGCCCGCCGATGCAATCGCCTCCTCCGAAGTGAAGAACGAAGCCCGTTTGCCTGAAATGAAGTAGCTCACTGGGAGCGATCAATGTGACCAGCATGGAATCCGGCAACACTGGTGTCGATCCGCGCCTCAGCTTCGATGACCCGCTTCTGGACGGTCTGTTGATCCTCTGCAAACTCCACGGCGCGACCGTCAGTCGCGCCAGCCTGAGTGCTGGGCTACCCCTGAACAAACAACGCTTGAGCCTGGACCTGCTGCCGCGCGCAGCGGCCCGGGCCAGTTTGCAGGCGCGTGTACTTCGCCGTGATCTGGGGGATATTTGCGCCCTCAACTTGCCCGTGATGTTAATCCTCAACAACGGCCGCACGGCCATCCTGCGACGCTTCGGCGATGATGGTCAGGTGCTGATCCTGCCCAGCGAAGCCGACGGCGGTGAACAATGGGTCAGCACGCAAGAGCTGGCCGAAAACTACAGTGGCCAAGCCTTGTTTGCCCGGCCACGCCATGAACTCGAAGACTTGCGCTCGCCTCTGGTGCCGCGTGTGGAAGCGTGGTTTCGCGACACGCTGAAACTGTCGAAATGGCTGTACAGCGATGCGATCCTGGCGAGCTTCCTGATCAACCTGCTCGGGTTGATGGTGCCGCTGTTCGTGATGCAGACCTACGACCGGGTGGTGCCGAACCAGGCCACCTCGACCTTGTGGGTGTTGTCGATCGGCTTGTTGATCGGCACCGGTTTTGAACTGGTGCTGCGGGTCGTGCGCGCGCATTTGCTGGACACTGCCGGGAAGAAAACCGACGTAATCCTGTCGGCGACCTTGTTCGAGCGCATCACCGGCATGTCGATGAAAGCCCGCCCGGCGACCATCGGCGGTTTTGCCCAGAGCATTCATGACTTCCAGGGCCTGCGGGAATTTCTCACCGCAGTCACCTTGACCAGCCTGATCGACCTGCCTTTCGCCGTGCTGATGCTGGTGGTGATCGGCTTGCTCGGCGGCTGGCTGGTGGTGATTCCGTTGCTGGCGTTTCCGATCACGATCATCTTCGCGATGGTGATCCAGATGCGCCTGCGCGACACCGTGCAAAAAAGCCTGAGCCTGGGCGCCGAACGCCAGGCCTTGCTGATCGAAACCCTCGGCGGCCTCGAAACCCTCAAGGCCTGTAGCGCCGAGAGCGAGCGCCAGCACAAATGGGAAAGCACCCACGGCGCCCTCACCCGCCTCGACAGCCATGCGCGCAACCTCTCGGCGCTGGCCACCAACGGCACACTGTTCATCCAGCAATTCTCCGGCATGGCGACCATTATTGCCGGGGTCTACAGCATCATCGCCGGCAATCTCAGCGTGGGGGCACTGGTGGCGACTTACATGCTCGGTAGCCGCGTGCTCGCGCCACTGGGGCAGATTGCCGGTTTGATCACTCGCTACCAGCAAGCGCAACTGACCATGAAAAGCACCGATGCGCTGATGGGCCTGCCGCAGGAACGCGACGCGAAACAGCGGCCGCTGGAGCGCACACAACTGCAAGGCGCGCTCGACGTCAGCGGCGTGACCTTCCACTACAACGGCCAGAACGCACCGGCACTGGCCAACGTCAGTTTCAGCATGAAACCGGGCGAGCGCATCGGCATCATCGGTCGCAGTGGTTCGGGCAAAAGCACCCTGGCGCGACTGGTGATGGGGTTCTACGCGCCGGAAGAAGGCCAGTTGCTGCTCGACGGTCTGGACCTGCGGCAACTGGATGTCGCGGACCTGCGCCAACAGATCGGTTATGTCGCCCATGACCTGCCGCTGCTGGCCGGCAGCCTGCGCGACAACCTGACCCTGGGCGCCCGCTACATCAGCGATTCACGGATGCTCGAAGTCGCCGAACTGACCGGCGTCACCGAACTGGCGCGCCAGCACCCTCAGGGTTTCGACCGGCCAGTAGGCGAGCGCGGGCAGTTGCTGTCCGGAGGGCAACGTCAGGCGGTATTGCTGGCGCGGGCCTTGTTGCTCGACCCGCCGATCATGCTGCTCGACGAACCGACCAGCGCCATGGACAACAGCAGCGAAGACGTTCTGCGGCAAAAACTCCACACTTGGGTCCAGGGCAAAACCCTGCTGCTGGTCACTCACCGCACTGCAATGCTCAGCCTGGTGGATCGATTGGTCGTGCTGGATAACGGGCGAATCGTCGCCGACGGTCCGAAGGAAGCGGTCATTGATGCACTGCGCAAGGGCCGTGTCGGCTCTGCGGCGGTCTAGGAGAACCCCATGGCCCGTTCATCATCCGACACACCAAAGGACCGGGGCTACTTCGGCAGTTTCGGTAAAACCGCCGAGAGTGAATTCATGCCGGAAACCGCCGGCGCCTCGTTGCAGGATTCCCCCCGCTGGTCGCGGATTACCGTGTGGCTGGCGGCGGGGCTGATTATCAGTGCGGTGGGATGGGCCAAGTTCGCGGTGCTTCAAGAAGTCACCATGGGCGAAGGCAAGGCGATTCCGTCGAGCAAGGTCCAGGTGATCCAGAACCTGGAGGGCGGTATCGTCACCGAGATCTTCGTTCGCGAAGGGCAAATGGTGAACAAGGGCGACACCTTGCTGCGCCTGGATGACACGCGATTTCTGTCGAACAAGGGTGAGAGCGAAGCGGATCGTTATGCACTGACGGCGCAGGTTGAACGGCTGTCGGCAGAAGCGGAAGGACGCCCCTTCAAGCTGTCAGATGAGGTGATCGCCAAGGCACCGCAAGTGGCCGAGGATGAGCGCTCGTTGTACGAACAACGCCAGCGTCGGCTCGCCAGCGAACAGCGCACACTGAGCGAACAACTTCGGCAAAAAACCCAGGAACTGGCAGAATTCCGCTCCAAACAGGGACAGTTCAGCTCCAGTCTGGCGCTGCTCCAACAAGAGATGAACATGTCGACGCCACTGGTGAGCACCGGGGCGGTTTCACCGGTGGAAATCCTGCGTCTCAAACGCAGTGCGGTGGAGATTCGCGGCTCGCTGAATGCGACGACGCTGGCGATTCCCCGGGCTGAAGCGGCGATCAACGAGATCAAAAGCAAAATCGACGAGTCGGAACAATCCTTCCGCTCCGACGCGGCAAAGGAGCTGAATGAGAAACGCACCGATCTGTCGAAAATCACGGCATCGAGTATCGCCATCGATGACCGCGTGACGCGCACGACAGTGGTGTCGCCGGTTCACGGCATTATCAAAGTGCTGAAGGTCAACACCATCGGCGGTGTGGTTCAGCCCGGCAGCGACATGGTGGAAATCGTGCCACTGGAAGACAACTTGCTGATCGAGGCCAAAGTGCGGCCGCAGGACGTGGCGTTCCTGCATCCGGGGCAGAAAGCGATGGTCAAGTTCAGCGCGTACGACTACACGATTTATGGCGGGTTGAGCGCCAAACTCGAACTGATCGGCGCCGACACCATCACCGATGACAAGGGCAACAGCTTCTACCTGATTCAGGTTCGGACGGATAAAAACCACTTGGGCGGGGATGTGAAACCGTTGCTGATCATTCCGGGGATGGTTGCCACGGTGGACATCATCACGGGCGAGAAGAGTGTGCTGGATTACCTGCTCAAACCGGTGTTGAAAGCCCGGACTGAGGCGATGCGGGAGCGGTAGTCTCTGGCCTGGATTTTCTGTGTTTGTCAGTGCCTCTTCGCGGGCAAGCCCGCTCCCACAGTGGATTTGTGTTCACAGCAGATAAATTGTAGGAGCGGGCTTGCCCGCGAAGAGGCCCTGACAAACACCGATTATTTCGGCCCATGATTACGCTGGAAGGTCTCCTCCCCCATCGCCGCGATCTGCCCTTCGATCAACGCCTCGAACGGTTTCAACAATGGCTCAAACGTGCCCGGCGCTTCCAGCGTTTGCAGCGCCTGCACAATCGCCTCCACCGTCGACAACGCCCCCGGCCCCGGAGCCTTGCGCAATCGATATCGCGATACCCCGCCGTCCGCCAAGGTCACCCGTGGCAACGCTGCCAGCAGTGGATTGAGGTGCAGCATCTTGCGCGCCTTGCGCCAGGTGCCGTCCGGGACGACCAGCAATAGCGGCTCGTCAGTCGCCGTATACGTTGGCATCGGCTGCGCGTCTTCGCCCGGAAACAACAACCGCGCCTGATACCCCGGTTGATTCAACAGCGCCGGCAAATCCTCGAACACCTCACCGACGATCAGCTCTGCATTCTTCAAGCCCAACGCCGCCAACCGAGCCGTGTTCAGTGCGTGATTCACTTCGCTCGGATGTTGCAACAACAGCACTCGGGTGCGGCTATCGAGGCTCGGGATCAGCGGGCACAAACAATGAGTTTGCGGGCGCAGGCAACGGGGACACTGGATTCTGGACATAGATCAGGCCTGATTCAGTTGTGCTTTGAGCAAATCGCGAAAGGTCTGGATCAGCGGTTCGCGACTGCGGCCGCGGCGCACGATCATCGAGAACGGCGCCTGATAACCAAAGGTCGCCGGCAGCAACACACGCAAATCGCCCTTGTCCGCCCATGCCTGAGCGTAGTGCTCCGGCAGGTAACCGATGTAGGCGCCGGACAGCACCAGAATCAGTTGTGCTTCCATACTCTCCACCGTCGCCGCGCTGTGTTTGAAACCGTGACGCGCCAATTCCGCCTGGCTCCAGTAACCCCGGCCAACCATCCGTTGCTGGGTGATGACTTGCTCGGGGATACGCCGCTCGGTGAACAGCGGATGCCTGCTGCTGCAATACAGCCAGTGCTGCTCGCGGTAAAGCGGCATGTAGACCAGACCGCTCATGCGTGTGGAGAACGCACCGATGGCCAGGTCCAGGCGATTGTCCTGCACGCCGAGTTGCAGTTCGTACGGGCTCATGACCGACAAGTGCAAATGCACGGCCGGGTGTTCCTGGCTGTAGGCGCCGATGGCTTCGGCGAAGGGCAAGGCTTTGTCGCTGACCGTTGAGTCGATCACGCCAAGGTTCAGCGTGCCGCGCAGTTCGCCCTTGAGCGCTGCGGCGTATTGCTCGAAGCCTTCGAGCTCGCCCAGTAGACGCAGGGTTTCCTGATGAAACAGTTCGCCCTTGCTGGTCAGGCTGAACCCACCACGACCGCGATGGCAGAGCACCAGGCCGAGGGCCGCTTCAAGCTGGCTCATGTAGGTGCTGATGGCCGACGTCGAGAGGTTGAGTTCTTGCTGGGCGTTGGCGAACCCTTGATGACGGACCACGCTGACGAAGATGCGCAATAGTTTCAGGTCGGGTAAAGCGTTGGCCATGGGGCACTCCAGCAAAAACACAGTCAGACATTGAACCCGTAGCAGCTGACGAGCACCGCGAGGCTGCGTTCGGCGGCGAAGCAGTCGTGAAATCAGATAATGCGGTGTTTCAGGAAAACCTCGCGTTCAGGTTTTACGACGGCTTCGCCGCCGAACGCAGCCTCGCGGTGCTCGTCAGCTGCTACGGTAGGCGTCGATTGGGGCATGACGCGTTGTCAGTCTATCGCTGCCCGAACCATTAGTTTAGAAAAATCTGAACTAAGTATTTGCCCGTAGCGATTCTTCCCGGCCACTACATTTCGCAGAATCGTTACCCAACGGTGCCTGTGTCTATCCTGACCTGTGCAACCGACATAAATAAAACAACGACGATGAGGCCCTACCCGTGGACAAGATTCTTCACCAACCACTGGGCGGCAATGAAATGCCGCGCTTCGGCGGCATCGCCACCATGATGCGACTCCCCCATTTAGATACCGCTGCCGGTCTGGACGCTGCCTTCATTGGCGTGCCACTGGACATCGGCACTTCGCTGCGCCCCGGCACCCGTTTCGGACCTCGCGAAATCCGCGCTGAATCGGTGATGATCCGCCCGTACAACATGGCGACCGGCGCTGCTCCGTTCGATTCTCTGTCGGTGGCCGACATCGGTGACGTGGCAATCAACACGTTCAACCTGCTGGACGCGGTACGGATCATCGAAGAGTCCTACCACAAGATCCTCGAACACGATGTGATCCCCCTGACCCTCGGCGGCGACCACACCATCACCCTGCCGATCCTGCGTGCCATTCATAAAAAGCACGGCAAGATCGGCCTGGTGCACATCGATGCGCACGCTGATGTGAACGATCACATGTTCGGCGAGAAAATCGCCCACGGCACTACTTTCCGCCGCGCCGTCGAAGAAGGCCTGCTGGATTGCGACCGCGTGGTGCAAATCGGCCTGCGCGCTCAAGGCTACACCGCTGACGACTTCAACTGGAGCCGTAATCAGGGCTTCCGTGTGGTTCAGGCCGAAGAGTGCTGGCACAAATCCCTGGCCCCATTGATGGCCGAAGTTCGCGAGAAAGTCGGTGGCGGTCCGGTGTACCTGAGTTTCGACATCGACGGCATCGACCCGGCCTGGGCGCCTGGCACCGGCACCCCGGAAATCGGCGGTCTGACGACCATTCAAGCAATTGAAATCGTTCGCGGCTGCCAAGGCCTCGACCTGGTCGGTTGCGATCTGGTAGAAGTCTCGCCCGCTTATGACACCACCGGCAACACCTCGCTGCTGGCTGCCAACCTGCTGTACGAAATGCTCTGCGTACTGCCGGGTGTGGTCCACCGCTAAGGATGGATTCGCTCGCTAAACCGGCGTTGCGACAAACCACCTGATAAACGCGTTACCTGTAGTCAACGCATTTCCTGTGGGAGCGTGGCTTGCCCGCGATGAACGATGACGCGGTCTGCCTGACAGATCGCGGCGCTCCCATCGCGGGCAAGCCACGCTCCCACAGGATTGATGTTCCCACAGGGTTTGATTTTCGCCTCACCATAAAAAAAACAATTGGAGACACGCCGTCATGGCTTTGGATTTATTCGTCGTACTCATCTACGCCGCCGCGATGCTGATACTCGGCTACTACGGCATGCGCAAGGCCAAGACCAACGAAGACTTTTTGGTCGCTGGTCGTAACCTCGGCCCGAGCCTGTACATGGGCACCATGGCCGCCACCGTTCTGGGCGGCGCGTCCACCGTCGGCACCGTACGCCTGGGCTACGTCCATGGCATTTCCGGTTTCTGGCTTTGCGCGGCCCTCGGTTGCGGGATCGTGGCGCTGAACCTGTTCCTCGCCAAACCGCTGCTGAAACTGAAGATCTACACCGTTACCCAAGTGCTGGAAAAACGCTACAACCCGATGGCCCGCTCTGCGAGCGCGGTGATCATGCTGGCGTACGCCCTGATGATCGGCGTGACCTCGATCCTGGCCATCGGCACCGTGCTGCAAGTGCTGTTCGATCTACCGTTCTGGGTCTCGGTATTGGTCGGCGGTGGCGTGGTGGTGATCTACTCCGCAATCGGCGGCATGTGGTCCCTGACCCTGACCGACATCGTCCAGTTCGTGATCAAGACCGTAGGCCTGATGTTCATCCTGTTGCCAATCTGTCTGTATCGCGTTGGCGGTTGGGATGAGTTGGTGTTGAAACTGCCGGCCACCGCCTTCAGTTTCACCACGATTGGCTGGGACACCATCATCACCTACTTCATGATCTACTTCTTCGGGATCCTGATCGGCCAGGACATCTGGCAGCGTGTGTTCACTGTCAAGACCGCCAAAGTGGCTCAGGTCGCTGGTACGTTCGCAGGCTTCTACTGCATCCTCTACGGACTGGCCTGCGCCCTGATCGGCATGGCCGCTCACGTGCTGATCCCGGACCTGGACAACGTCAACAACGCCTTCGCCGCCATCGTCAAACTGTCCCTGCCGGACGGTATCCGTGGTCTGGTAATCGCCGCGGCCCTGGCCGCCATGATGTCCACCGCCAGCGCCGGCCTGCTCGCCGCTGCCACCACCCTGACCGAAGATATGCTGCCGAAACTGCGTGGCGGTAAACCGTCGAGCCTGCGCATCAATCGACTGTTCACCCTGTTGACCGGCATCGTCGTACTGGGCATCGCTCTGGTCGTGAATGACGTGATCAGCGCCCTGACCCTGGCGTACAACCTGCTGGTGGGCGGCATGCTGATCCCGCTGATGGGTGCGATTTTCTGGAAGCGCGCAACCACCGCCGGCGCGATCACCAGCATGGGCATGGGCTTCGCCACTGCGCTGGTGTTCATGTTCAAGGACGGTATGGATGCCAATACCCCGATCTATTACAGCCTCGGCGTCGGTCTGGTGAGCTTCGTGCTGGTCAGCCTGATGTCCCGTCGCCCGGCAACTCAGGCCAGTGCCGCCTAAGCTGAACATAACAACTTGATGCTTTCTTCGGCGGGTGTGGCGTCGGTTGCCACACCCGTTTTTTTTCGTCTGGAGAAAACCTTTGATGAAGATTGTTTCTCGCGATCTTTGGTTCAAGGTGAAACAGCTCAGCGACGGCATTCGCCTGATTCACGAGCCCTACATCCGGCCTTTCTATCGCTGTAACCTTTGGCACATTCAGGGCCGCGACAAGGATCTGCTGTTGGACAGCGGTTCCGGGCTGGTCAGCCTGCGCGAGCAACTGCCCTGGATTACCGAACGGCCACTGGTGGCGGTGGCCAGTCATTGCCATTTCGACCACATTGCCGGGCATCACGAGTTCCCCGAACGGCTGGTGCACCCGGCTGAGGCGGACATCCTCGCCGCGCCGGACGGCGACAACGATTTGAGCAAAGCCTTTGTCGGTGACGACATGTTCGAAGCTCACCCCGATTGCCCGTTGTGCTACGCCGAATACCGGGTCAAAGCCGCACCGGCCACGGGTTTGATAGAAGAAGGCGATGTGTTGGACCTGGGCGACCGCGTGCTGCAAGTGCTGCACACACCGGGGCATTCACCGGGGCATTCACCGGGGGGCATCAGCCTCTACGAAGCGGCGACCGAGACGCTGTTCAGTGGCGACATCATCTACGACGGCCCGCTGGTCGAAGACGCCTACCATTCCAACCTCGACGACTACGCCCGCAGCCTGAAACGCCTGCGTGAGTTGCCTGTGCGCACGGTGCATGGCGGGCATTTCGGCAGTTTCCCGGGGGAGCATTTGCGCACGATGATTGACGAGTGGCAGCGCTCACACGACTGAAGCCTGCTGTACTCAAGCGCAGGGCCAACAACTCTATCGCCCTCCAAGAGCGACCATGAAAAAAGCCGCCGTTCGCCTCGCCGTCCACCAGTTCATCAGCCGCGTGCTGGAGGGCCGGGATGACTTCAGCGACGATGCGAGCCTGGCGGAGTTGGGATTGGATAAAGAGGACATCGAAGAGCTAATCTTCCATCTGGAGGATGAGCTGGGGTTGACGGCATTTACGGCGGAGGAAGACCGCATGCTCAAGACCGCCAGGACGGCGAATGATTTGAGTCGGTTTCTGATTGAGATCGGGCGGCATTGAATTTGCCCGGTCTCTGGAGTTTGGCTGATCTGTAGCAGCTGCCGAGCACCGCGAGGCTGCGTTCGGTACGTGCCACGGTCGGACGAAGCCGTCGGTGAAATCAGACTTCGCAGTGTGTCAGGTAGATCCTGCATGCAGGGTTTACGGCTGCTACGCAGCCGAACGCTGCCTCGCGGTGCTCGACAGCTGCTACATGCCTCGCGACTACCGGCGGCGTTGCTGGCGTCGGCGCTGCTCGTCGTCCGTACGAATAGGCACAGGTTGCAGAGGCGGTTCGATCAAACCGAGTGCAACACCCAGATCGTGCAGCCAGTTTTGGATTTTCTCTTTCATGGTGCCCCCTTCAGGGTAGTGCCGAGCGACCGGAATTCTGAGGCCGCTTCGCACTGATAATAGTCCGAAGTCCTACGCAATGCTCATCAAAAGTCGCAATGATCTGTTACTGAATTGAACAAAATACCTGACCGATAGTTCAAGCAATCGCCTGGGCCTGTATCGGTGCCGACGGATAGACCGTCTGTTGCTGCTCGATCCACGCGTTCAAATTGGCCCCGACCATGCCCTTGCGCCACATCAGCCACGTCGTCGCGCTGGCAAATGGTTCCGCCAAAGGGTGCACCGCCACGCTCTCGCGGCCCGGCAGACTGGCGAGCATCGACTCCGACATCAACGCTACGCCTGAGCCTGCAATCACACAGGCGAGCATTCCCGGATAGGATTCGATCTCCATCGCCCTGCCCATAGCAGCATGGTCATGCGCGAACCAGGCCTCCAGGCGCATCCGGTAGGAACAGCCCTGGCGAAAGGTAAACACCGAGCGCCCTTCCACATCCAGCGCACTGCGCACCGGAGGGTGATCAGCCTCAGTGATCAGCACCAGCCGTTCGTCGCATAACGGCACGCCGTCCAGCCCCGCGAACTCCAGCGGGCCGTCCACCAGCGCCGCATCCAGCCGACCGCTGAGCAGACCTTCAAGTAGTTCGCCGCTTGGCCCTGATTGCACCTGCAGGTTTACCGCCGGGTAATTGCGGTGATAACGCGCCAACAAACCCGGCAGATGAATCGCCGCCGTGCTGTACATAGTGCCGAGCACGAAGTCCCCCGCCGGTTGCCCGCCCTGCACTGCCGCACTGGCTTCGTCATGTAGGGCGAACAGCTTGGCGGTGTAGTCCAGCAGGACTTTTCCCGCAGGCGACAACTGCAAACGCTGACGCTCGCGGACGAACAGTTCTACACCGAGCTGCTCCTCAAGTTGTTTCAGCCGTGTCGACAGGTTGGACGGCACACGATGCAAACGTTCGGCAGCACGGGTGATCGAACCCTCCTGCGCCACCGCCTGGAAGATCCGCAATTGGCTGAACTCCACGATCTTCTCCAATTCAGAACAAGTTACTCACTATTATTCATTTTTAAAGAAAGTCAAACAGTCCTAGCCTGACGGTCATTGATCCTTTACCGGAACTCAGACTATGTCCCCCCTGATTCGCTTACTCGCCAGTTTTATCGCCCTGATGATGGCCATGGGCATCGGGCGCTTCGCGCTGACTCCGCAAATGCCGCACTTGCTCAGCGAAGGTCAGATCGACCTGACCGCGGCGGGCCTGATTGCCGCTGCCAATTACCTTGGCTACTTCGTCGGTGCACTGGATGCGATGTTCTCGCGCAGACCGGCGCAAGTCCGTCAGCGCCTGCTGGGAGGGTTGTGGCTCTGTGTGCTGCTGACCCTGGCGTCGTTCTGGGCCAACGGGTTTTGGTCGCATCTGCTGTTGCGCTTTGGCACCGGCGTGGCCAGCGCCTGGGTGTTGGTGATGATCACCGCACTGAGCCAGCCATTGGCGGCAGCGGCCGGTCGTCCACGGTTAGGCGCGCTGGTATTTGCCGGACCAGGCCTGGGGATTTTTCTCACGGGTTTACTGGCCTTGGGTTCGAACCTGTTGGGGCAGACCTCCGCGACGTTGTGGCTGGTGTATGCCGGCGTAGCGTTGGCGATGCTGCTGGGGATTTTGCCGTTCCTGCCCCAACCTGCGGCGACAGCGTCGGCCGCCCCCATTGCCGTCACGTCGAACAATCAGGGCATCGCTCGACTGGGTGTGATCTATGGCTTGTACGGTCTGGGCTACATCATCCCCGCCACGTTCCTGTCACAAATGGCCAACACGCAGTTTCACGGACAGTGGCAGGCCGACCTGTTCTGGCCGTGCTTCGGCCTGGCCTCAGCTGTCGGGGTGGTGCTGGTGAGCCTGCGTCGACAATCCCCAAATGGAACACGCCATTGGCTGATGGTGACTTTGTGGTTGCAAGCCGCCGGGGTCTTCGCCTGCCTGTTGGGGAGCGGTACGGGGTTGGCGCTGGGGGTGATGCTGTGCGGCACGCCGTTTCTGGCGTGTATGCAATTGGTGATGCAACGTTCCCGCGAACTGGCGCCCCACGCCACCCAGCGCAACGCCGGGTGGCTGACCGCGTGCTTCGCCGTGGGTCAGCTCGCCGGGCCGTTGCTGGCCGCCCTGAGCAGCCATTTCAGTGGCGGTTTGCAGCCCGCCTTGATCGTTGCCGGCAGCGGATTGCTCATCGCCGGCAGCCTGTTGCTGCGCCCGGTCAGGACTGCCCGAGGGCTTTGCGCAAACGACGGCGAACCCACTGTTCAGCGCTGACAAACGTGATGCCAAGCAGCACCAGCACGGCGCCGATGACAAAGTTGAGGCTCAGTTCTTCCCCCAGCAACACCACCCCGAACGTGACGCCGAACAGCGGCGTCATGAACGAGAACACCGCCAGGTTCGCCGCCAGATAACGACGCAACAGCCAGAACCAGGTCAGGTAACTGAAGAACGACACCACCAATCCCTGGAACAGCACGCTGGTCACTGCCACCGCGGTCAGGCTGACGTGAGTAACCTGGCCGCTGAGAATCGCGATCAGCATCAGACCGACGAAACCGACGATCAGTTGATAGAACAACGTAAGCGTCACCGGCGCTTCCGACAGGCGCGAAGCCCGCACCACTACCGTGGTTGCGCCCCACGCTGCGCCGGCCAGTACGCCCAACGCATCGCCCATCAACATGCGGTGATCGAGGTTGTCCCAGGACACGCCACCGGCAAACGCGATGGCGATCCCGACGAATGCGAGGAAGATACCCAGCCACTGCAAAGGCCTTAAACGCTCACTCGGCAGCAACCAATGCACGCCCAATGCGGTAAAAATCGGTGCTGTGTAAAGGAACACCGACATGTGCGCTGCCGTGGTCAGTTGCAAGCCTTCTGAGATGAAGAAGAATTCCAGACCAAACAGTGCACCGGCCAGCAAGCCGCCGCGCCACGTAGCACCGACCTGATCCCAGCCACCCTTCCAGCAGATCAGCAATCCTACAAGCAATGCGGAAATGCCCGACCGCCCCACCGCCTGCATGACCGGTGCGATGTCAGGCGCCGCCCACTTGATGATCACCTGCTGTACGCCCCAGATCAGACACAACCCGATCATCACTTGCAGGGCAAATCCGTCGGCGCTGCGCCGGCTGGCGCTCACCGTGACACCTCGACAACACAATCCATGGCAGAAACTCGGCAGAATAAAAACAAAACGCCACAATCCGTAGCTGCTGGCGAAGCCTGCGTCCGTCTCTGTAGATACCGTCTTGAGCCCCAGCGAGGCTGCGTCCGGCTGCGAAGTAGTCGTAAACCCAGTACGCGCGGACTTTCTGAAACACCGCATTGAATGATTTTACGACTGCGGCGCAGCCGGACGCAGCCTCGCTGGGGCTCGACAGCTGCTACAACGCGAGCATTGGCTCGAGTGACCGGCTGCGGGGTCAGCTTAGTTCAATGCGATCCGCATGAATGACGATCTGGCCATTCTTGTACAGCGCACCAATGGCCTTCTTGAAGTTGCCCTTGCTGACGCCAAACATGCTGCTGATCACTGTCGGGTCGCTCTTGTCGCTGACCGGCAGGCTGCCGTTGTTTTCACGCAACTTGGCCAGGATCTTCGAATTCAGGCTGGTGGCCGCTTCTTCGCCTACGGGTTGCAGGCTCAGGCTGATCTTGCCGTCGACGCGGACTTCTTTGATAAAGCCCTTCTCTTCTTTGCCGGCACGCATGAACTTGAAGATTTCGTTCTTGTGGATCAGGCCCCAGTGCTTATTGTTGATGATTGCCTTGAAGCCCATGTCGGTCGCTTCGGCCACCAGCAAATCCACTTCCTGGCCAGGGGTGTAGCTGGCCGGGGTCTTGTCCAGGTAGCGATCCAGACGCGCGGTCGCGGTGATACGACGGGTATGCTTGTCGAGGTAGACATGCACCACCACATACTCACCGGCGGTCATCTGGCGTTTTTCTTCGGAGTACGGCAGCAGCAGGTCCTTCGGCAGACCCCAATCCAGGAAAACGCCGATGCTGTTGACTTCAACGACTTTCAAACTGGCGAATTCACCGACCTGAACTTTCGGCTTTTCGGTAGTTGCGATGAGTTTGTCATCGCTGTCCAGATAAATAAAAACGTTGAGCCAGTCTTCATCTTCGCTGGGAATATCTTTGGGGATATAACGATTAGGCAACAGGATTTCGCCATCCGCCCCACCGTCCAGATATAAACCGAAGTTAGTGTGTTTAACCACTTGCAAACTGTTGTAACGCCCGACTAAAGCCATTTCAAATACCCTCATTACGTGCGCGCATTCTACCCGGTTTTGCGGACGACGTTCGCTGGCCGGCCCGGTGGTGGAAGAAAATACTCTGCGAACCTTGATTTTCCTGGGCGTTGCCTCCGAGGACCTCGCCACTCGTCAGCCCGACGAGGTGAATTTTTCACCTGCCAGTCCATTCATGCGCGAGCTCTTTTCGTCAACGTTCTTATTTAAAACAGCGGGTTAGAGACCTACTTCAGATAATGATCCGAGATAAATTACAGCCCTGCGATGTGTATTTTGAGGGGATATTAGCCAAGCAATTGTCAAGTATTTCCTGTACGATGCCTGGCCAAGTTAATTTTCTACAGGTTAATGGCCGCCATGCGTGTAAAAGCATCCAACAGCAAAGCAAAGCCAGCTCCAGCCGTTGAAACCAGCGAATCGATCAACAACCAGATCGCTGCGTTCCTCAAGTCCGGTGGTGAAATCCAGCAAATTGCCAAAGGCGTCAGCGGCCAGACGTTCGGCCCGTCCAAGCAGATCACTTTGGGCAAGAAGTAACATCCCCCAAAGATCCGCCGCGTCAACTGGTCCCTAAGCGCTTTGAGCTTCGAAGCGCTTGGACTGGAACCCTCCCGCAACACCCCGATACCCCTCAATTTTTCAAAAATCGACGAACGGCCCTCGATACCGAGCATTCGCCGGTATGCTTGCACACGTCTAGAACAAGCGTTTCGGCAGGTTTTCGATTCCTGCTCCTCGCTGTCAATGGAGTGACGCATGCTCAAGCCCTCTTCCATAGTGCTCTGTACGTTGCTGGCATGTCCGGTCGCCAACGCGCAAGTTTTCCAGCGCGAACTGGGCGACTTCGACCTCAAGCTCGGCACGACGCCCAGCCGCAGCATGGCCCAAGGGTTGGTCAAGCCTTCCAGTACCGGTTCATTCCATGGTGGCCTCGACCTGACCCACGACAGCGGCTTCTACGCCGGCCAATGGGCCCCGAGCATGGGGTTGAGTCCAGGCAAGAACCTTGAAGTGGATTCCTACGTGGGGTTTAAACAACCCTTCGATCAAACCCTCAGGTACGAAGTAGGCATGATCCACTACAGCTATCCGAAAGTGGACACCCTCGACAGCCAGGAGCTCTTCGGCGGCCTGACCCTGCTCGGCAGCCGCTTTGGCGCCGCCTTCAGCAATGACCCGGACAAACTGAACCGGACACTGTTTGCAGACCTCGGCGGCAATCAACCATTCGGCATCGGGATCAGCATGAAGTACACCACCCACCAGCTCTACACACCGGCGTCGGTCGACAGTGGGTATATCGGCAGTTTTACCGATTGGTCGGTGCAACTTTCCCGGCCGTTCATGGGCATCGATCTGGACCTGATCTACAGTGATTCAAGTCTCAGTGGCAGCAACTGCTCGGCCTATTCCGGGCACAACAGTCAATGCGACGGACTGGTCACTCTCAAGGCTGAACACGCGTTTTATTGAACAGCTGAATTGCCGGAGTCATCCTGCGTAGGATCTGCCCATGTCGCGCTGGCTCATTCGTTTCGCCGCTCTACTCATCCTGAGCCTCGCCCTCGGCGCGTGCAGTCGAGTGGGCCTGGCCTACCGCAATCTCGACGTGATCATTCCGTGGACGCTCAACGACTATCTGGACATGAGCGGCGAGCAGAAAGACTGGTTCAACGAACGTCTCAAGGAACACCTGAGCTGGCATTGCACCACGCAACTGCCGGGCTACCTGGATTGGCTCGACCGCTTACAATCCATGGTCGAAACCAACCAGGTCACCGACGCCGCGCTGCAAGCCCGCACGCGGGAAGCCAAAGCCGCCATCGCCCAGACCGCCCGGGAAATCACCCCGTCGGCGGTCGAGTTGTTACAGGGGCTGGATGACAAGCAGGTCGCGGAAATGAACGACGCTTTCGCCAAGGACCTGCGCAAACGGCAGGAGGAATACCTCAAACCGTCCCTCGATCAGCAGATCAAACAGCGTGCCGAACGCATGGAGAAACGTCTGGATGACTGGCTTGGCCCGCTGAGCCCCACCCAGCAACAACGGGTGCTCACCTGGTCAAAGGCCTTGGGTGACCAGAACTCGCAATGGATCGCCAACCGCGCACACTGGCAGAAGCAATTCAGCGCAGCCGTTGCCCAGCGTCATAGTCCGGACTTCCCACAGCGAATCGAGACGCTTCTGGTCAATCGCGAGAGTTTGTGGACGCCGGCCTATCGCCAGGCCTACGCCAATACCGAAGCTCAGGCCCGGGGGTTGATCGTGGATTTGATGGCCGAGAGCACGCCAACCCAGCGTCAGCGGTTGTTGAAGAAAATCGAAGGAGTGCGCAAGGATTTCAACGATCTAAAGTGCCTGAAGGCAGCCAAACAATCTTAGTCCCGACACAACTCCCCTGTGGGAGCGAGCCTGCTCGCGAAGACGGTGTATCAGTCGACATAATCGTTAACTGACACGCCGCCTTCGCCGGCAAGCCGGTCTCGCTCCCACACTGTTATGCGCGACGTTCAGGCAATCTGCGCTCTCGACGCCACGTCATCAAACGTCACTTCATCCAGTGCATCCTCCTGCTCATCCAACACCTGCCGCGGGTGGTCGTTGCCCGGAATGCTGCTGTCGATCAGGCTCAATAAACTGGAGCCGCGCATCGTCAAAATGTAATTCGAGCCGGTACCGCCCTGCTCCTCTGGCCGAGGCTCGATGTAGCCACGTCCCAGCAATAATTTTTCGTACTCGCCGGCCACTGCTTTCAAGTGATCCAGGTTTTCCGTCTGCTCACCTTCCGCCGTTTTCTCTGCCACGTACTGCTCGGCATAGGGCCGTGGCGTGAAGCTGCTGGCACCGTTTTGCACCTCGTGCAGCAAGCGTTCAATCAAATCCCAGTTATAAGTCGTCATCCTGATTCAGCCTCCAGACCGCGTGATTGTGAGGGCCCTCTCAGGTTGTGACCGACACCGGGTGCAGCCGTTCAGCCGAGGTTTTGGGCAGCACCGACCGGCGGTATGTCGAATCTGGCGCAGGCCAAACGACTAGGCTGTGTAGTCACCTCCCAGCCTCCCGCAGGAGCAATGCCAATGAACATTCAGAATCATCCCGTGGTGTCCCGCGAAGAATGGCTCGCCGCGCGCAAACAACATCTGGCCCACGAAAAAGCCTTCACCAAGGAACGAGATAAACTGAGCGCCGAACGCCGCGCCCTGCCCTGGGTGAAAATAGACAAGGACTACCACTTTCAGGGGCCCCACGGCGAACTGAAACTGGCCGATCTGTTTGGCGGCCGCAGTCAATTGGTCATCTACCACTTCATGTTCGCCGCCGGATGGGACGAAGGTTGCCCTGGCTGCTCGTTCCTGTCCGACCACATCGACGGAGCCAATCAACACCTGGCGCACCATGACATTGCCGTCGTGGCGGTTTCCCACGCACCATTCGCCGAATTCCAGGCCTTCAAGCGACGCATGGGCTGGAAGTTCGATTGGTTTTCGTCAGAAGGCTGCGACTTCAACTACGACTTCGGTGTCACTGCCCGAGCCGAAGACGTCGCCGCCGGCAAAGCCACTTACAACTACGAAAAATCCGACGGCGCCGAAGAAGAACTCCCCGGCCTAAGCGTGTTTTATCGCAACGAAGCTGGCGACATCTTCCACACCTACTCCACTTACGCCCGAGGCCTGGACCTGTTGGTCGGCGCCTACAACTACCTCGACCTCACACCCAAGGGTCGTAATGAAGAGGAAATCATGGAGTGGGTGCGGCATCACGATCGATATGAAGAGAAAGCCGCGGCCAGCTGCTGCCATGGGGGCTAGCCTTCAGAAACCGAGTCGCGGCCAAAGCCAAAGAGATCAACGCCGAGTTGCAAAAGATGGATCTGGTCACGGCCAGCAAGGACTTACCGGACAAGTGCCAGTTGATTGATCAGCGGTTGAAAGAGTTGGAGACGGCAGATAAGAAGGCCGAGAGCTGATCGACTCAGGAATCCCGCGCATAAAAAAACCGGACATCAGTCCGGTTTTTTTGGGGTCACGAAAACAGCTTATTCAGCCGCCGGCGCTTCCGGCTTGCGGCGCTTGAGCGGCGCCATGCCGTCTTTGCTGACCAGCGACAGGGCGTCGGTCTTCGGGCGGTTGGCAATTTTGCGCTTGGTCGGTGCCTTGGCGCCGGTTTTCTTCTTGTCGCCTTTGGCGTCGACCTTTTTCTTCTTCACGCCAACGGCTTTGCCTGAGGCCTTGACCTTTTTCGGTCCGCCGTAGGTGCCTTTGACTTCCTTGATGGTGCGGCGCTCGAAGCTCTGCTTGAGGTAGCGCTCGATGCTCGACATCAGGTTCCAGTCGCCGTGGCAGATCAGCGAGATGGCCAGGCCTTCGTTACCGGCGCGGCCGGTGCGACCGATACGGTGAACGTATTCGTCGCCGCTGCGCGGCATGTCGAAGTTGATCACCAGGTCCAGGCCATCCACGTCCAGGCCGCGTGCGGCGACGTCGGTGGCGACGAGGATTTTCACGCCGCCCTGCTTCAGGCGGTCGATAGCCAACTTGCGGTCTTTCTGGTCTTTGTCGCCGTGCAGCACGAACGCTTTGTATTCCTGCGCCACCAAGCGACCGTAGATGCGGTCGGCCATGGCCCGGGTGTTGGTGAACACGATGGCCTTCTGATAGGTCTCGTTAGCCAGCAACCAGTTGAGGATCTGCTCTTTGTGCACGTTGTGGTCAGCGGTGATGATCTGCTGACGGGTGGTCGCGTTCAGGTCGCTGACGTTGTTGACCTGCAGGTGCTCAGGGTTGTTCAGCACCTTGGCGACCATGTCGCGCAGGCCCGAACCGCCGGTGGTGGCGGAGAACAGCATGGTCTGCTGGCGGTTGGTGCACTCGGCTACCAGGCGCTGCACGTCTTCGGCAAAGCCCATGTCGAGCATGCGGTCGGCTTCGTCGAGTACCAACACTTCAACTTCTTTGAGGTCGAGGTTGCCGGCGTTCAGTTGCTCGATCATCCGGCCCGGCGTACCGATCAGGATGTCCGGCACCTTGCGCAGCATCGCAGCCTGGACCTTGAAGTCTTCACCGCCAGTGATCAGACCGGACTTGATGAAGGTGAACTGCGCAAAGCGCTCGACTTCCTTGATGGTCTGCTGAGCCAGCTCGCGAGTCGGCAGTAGGATCAGGGTCTTGATGCTGACGCGGACTTTCGCCGGGCCGATCAGACGGTGGAGGATCGGCAAAACGAAAGCAGCGGTTTTACCGCTACCGGTTTGCGCTGTCACCCGCAGGTCACGCCCTTGGAGCGCCAGCGGAATAGCCGCTGCTTGCACTGGCGTTGGCTCGACAAATTTAAGCTCGGCCACGGCTTTGAGCAGGCGTTCGTGCAGGGCGAATTGGGAAAACACGGGTGCTACCTCGAAGAAATACAAAAAAACAGCTGCATAGGGTAACGGTTTCGAGCGCTCAGGCCGAGTTTCTTTGTGAAAACGACGATAAACAGTGGCTTTTTGTTGCCTGATTTGTCTTCAAACGTCATCCAAACCCACTTAAATGCTCTAATCGACCGATCGCGTCCTACAGAAGAATCGTTTTAGCCCATGGATATCAAACAGCTCTGGCTCAACGTCCAAGACCTTTGGGGCACCCTCGATCAGCACCCGCTCCTGCATTCAAGCCTGGCGCTGATACTGTTGTTAGTCATTGCGCTGGCCCTCGGACGAGTGGCGCGTTACCTCATTCTTCACGCGACCAAAATGCTCGGCCGCCAACCGGCCCTGCACTGGATCAACGACTTTCGGCATAACAAGGTATTCCATCGCCTGGCGCAGATGACGCCGTCATTGGTGATTCAGTTTGGCTTGCAACTCGTGCCGGAGCTGAGCAAGACCAGCCTGAATTTCCTTGGTAATGTGGCGCTGGCGTTCACCATGCTGTTTCTGCTGCTGGCGTTCAGCGCCCTGCTCAGCGCCTTGCTGGACATCTATGCACGTACAGAACACGCCCGCACCCGCTCGATCAAAGGCTACGTGCAACTGACGAAATTGGTCTTGTATGTGCTGGGGGCGATCATCATCGTCGCCACCCTGATCGACCGCTCGCCGCTGTTGCTGCTGTCGGGTCTGGGCGCCATGTCGGCGGTGATCATATTGGTCTACAAAGACACCCTGCTGTCGTTCGTGGCCAGTGTGCAACTGACCAGCAACGACATGCTGCGGGTGGGCGACTGGATCGAAGTGCCGCAAGTCGGCGCTGACGGTGATGTGGTCGACATCACGTTGCATACGGTGAAAGTGCAGAATTTCGATAAAACCATCGTCTCGATCCCGACCTGGCGCTTGATGTCCGAGTCGTTCAAGAACTGGCGTGGCATGCAGCAATCCGGAGGTCGACGGATCAAGCGCAGCCTGTTCATCGACGCCAGCGGGGTGCGTTTCATCCGTGATGACGAAGAGCAGAAGTTGTCGCAGGTGCATCTGCTGACTGATTACATCGGTCGCAAACAGGCTGAACTCAAAGCCTGGAACGAAGCCCAGGGCAATGTGGCGGCCATGTCGGCCAACCGTCGGCGGATGACCAACATCGGAACCTTCCGCGCTTATGCGCTGGCGTATCTGAAAAGTCACCCTGAGATTCAACCCGGCATGACCTGCATGGTCCGCCAGATGCAGACCACCGCGCAGGGCATTCCATTGGAAATCTACTGCTTCACCAGCACCACGGCGTGGGCGGATTACGAGCGGATTCAGGGGGATATTTTCGATTACTTGCTGGCCGTGCTGCCGGAGTTTGGGTTGAATCTTTACCAGCAGCCGAGTGGTGGTGATTTGCGGGCCGGGTTGTTGCCGGCGATGCTGGGCGCAAGCCACATCATCCCCGACGCCGAAAAACACATCATGTAACACCCGCTCCTACATGGGTTTGCATCGTTTCCGGGATTTGCGCGTTACTTGGCCTGACGCTGAGGCGCCTTGTGCACCATGGTGTAAGCGTAATCCACGCCCATGCCATACGCGCCGCTGTGTTCCAGCACCAATTCCATCACAGCTTCGTAGGTGTCCTTGTGTGCCCAGTCACGTTGGTACTCAAGCAGCACCTGTTGCCAGGTCACCGGCACCGCACCGGCCTGAATCATCCGCTGCACCGACATGTCGTGCGCTTCCTTGGTGGTGCCGCCTGAGGCATCTGTGACGATGTACACCTCGTAACCTTCAGCCAACGCTTCCAGTGCCGGGAAGGTCAGGCAGACCTCGGTCCACAGCGCGGCAATGATCAGTTTTTTGCGGCCGGTGGCTTTCACCGCGTCAACCAGCGCCTTGTCTTCCCACGAGTTCATCGAAGTGCGCTCGATCGGCTTTTGCTCCGGGTGAACCGCCAGCAGCTCGGGCCAGATGTAACCGCTGAAGCTTTCGGTTTCCACCGAGGTGTAGATGGTCGGCACGTTGAAGATCTTCGCGGCCTTGGCCAAGCCTACCGTGTTGTTCTTCAGCGTTTGACGGTCGATCGACTGCACGCCGAACGCCATTTGTGGCTGGTGGTCGATCAGGATCAGGGCGCAATTGGTTGGGTTGAGCAGTTCACGGATAGACATGGCGCGTTCCTTTTGATGTCGATTTTCAAAGTGAGTCATGGGTGAGTCGACGTTGCCTTCAGCAGTATTGTCGTCGGCTTGGATGTCACTTTAGGGACTGGCATAGAAAGGGACAATTCCCTAAAATCGAGAATCATTGATTCTAAAACAGGGACAATCATGGATCGCATTGAATGCATGCGCGCCTTTGTCGTCACGGTCGGCGAGAACGGCTTCGCCGCCGCTGCACGGGCAATGGATGTACCGCGATCAAAAGTCAGCAAACAGATTCAGGCGCTGGAGGACGCGATCGGCGTGCAATTGCTGCAGCGCACCACCCGCAGCCTGCACCTGACCGAGGCAGGCGCCGAATACTTCGACGCGGCGCGCGAAGTTTTGGCCTCGCTGGACGAGGCCGAACAGCGAGCGCGTAACGGCATCGGCGAATTGCGCGGGGTGTTGCGGGTCAATGCGCCGATGTCCTTTGGCTTGCGCCGACTGGGGCCACTGATCCCGCTGTTTCATGAGCAGCACCCGAACATCGAGATGCAACTGGTGCTCAGCGACCAGCAGGTAGACCCGGTGCGCGGTGGTTTCGACGTGACCATCCGCATCGCCAGCCTGCTGGACTCGACGATGATTGCCCGGCAACTGGCGCCGGCCCCGCGAATCATGGTGGCGTCCCCGGCGTATCTGGCGCGCGCCGGCATACCGCAGACCCCGCAAGACTTGCGCGCTCACCAGTGCCTCAATTACGGGTACCTGCAAAGCGGCGTCAGCCTGCAGTTGTGCAACGGCCAGGAAACCCAGCGGGTCAACGTGACCGGCCCCTTGCACGCCAACAATGGCGACTTGCTCGCTCAGGCCGCCGAAGCCGGGATGGGCATCGCCCTGCTGCCTGACTTCATTGTCGAGGATGCGCTGGCGGCAGGCCGCCTGGTGCCAGTAATGAGCGAATGGCAGGCGCCCGCGATCACCATTAACGCGGTGTACCCTTCGGCACGGCGGGTCCCGCAGAAGACCCGCACGTTTATTGAGTTTTTGGTGGCGCAGTTGGCAGAGAAATAACGCACATCTCCTGTGGGAGCAGGCTCGCTCCCACAGGGTCAGGCACCTATTTCCCGAAGAGTCGACGCACCTGATGCGCGTTGGCGCTGCCGTCCTGTTCAAACGCGAGGAAATACTCCAGCTGCCATTGCTGCGTCTTGATCGCCTGTTTTGCGACAGGTCTGGCCCAGGGCGGATAGACGCGAATTGCGCGCTTGCCACCGTCACCGTCAATCGACATGACCCCTTTGGCGGCCAGTATTTTTTGATCAAACACAAACTGTCCGCGGTGCGTGTCATCAGCAACGCTCACCACCACAAAGGCGACGCCATCGCCGGTGTCGAACGGGGCAATCTCGCTGACCGATGTCGGCCGCTTCCATAGCGTAACGAACTGGCCAATCTTGGTCGGCGTGGTTTTCGCCACACGGAAGACCACCACCTGGTCATCGAGGCCAAGACGGCAGGCTTCGTACTCGGCACTCTCCGGCTCGCATCGAGCCTCCTGCGTCAATGTCAGGCCTGCTGGGTTGTACACCTGCTCGATGGCGGCAACCAGTTCGTGTGGAAGGTTATCGTTGTGCTTGAGGAATGGCGCTGATCGGATCATAAGTTATTAAGAACCCACTTTTGGACTGCCACTGTGTCATTTATATCGCCATCAAAAACAAATGACGGATCATAACTTTGATTACTCCCCCGCGCTCGCCCCCGCCATACTTTTAACGGTATCCAGAATTGTGCACCACTCGGCAGTGTTTGAGAGCCTATATCAATATAAACTGTATCGCCGCTCGTTGACGCCCCTAAATGGACAACCCCCGGAATGGCAAGTACGACGCCCACAAAGTCTAGACAGGCACTCGCGCAAAATGAGTCAGTCACCAGCGCAAGCCTGCCTTTAAAACCTCGGGCATTGAATCCTCTCGAACCCTCTTGTTCGACAGAGGAAGTGCTCGGTTGTCGCAACCAGTCTTTTTTCTCGTGAAACGCTAGTTCCATCGACCTGGTCAAATTAAAAACAAAACTATAAGCTTCACTATTGCCTCCGTAGTCACGCCCCATCGTAGCTAGAGCATTATTTAGCGTTGTGAGCGCAAAAGGAGAAACTCTCCACATCGCATACGCAGATGACTCATCCAGGCTTTTTACCATTTGCGAGCCTAGCAATGCAGAAAGTATTTCAGCACCAACTAAACTGTTACCGCCGCGATTGCCTCGTGTATCAAGCACAACCAGTTTGGCATCATCAATACTCTTGATGACGTCGAGCATTTTATCGAGGGAAGCGTTCTCGGCTGCTGACGGCATGAAGTTTGATACATGTATCCAATATCGCCCACCCCCTAGATTCTGGAGAGATTGGGGCGGTTGAGGCTGGCGCAGGAAGGCCTCCAATTGCCCGCGATCTTCTTGCCACAATAAATTAAAGTTTTGTCTTACTCCATTAGGCAGAACAACCAAACAGCTTTTGGATAAGACCCTCACCAGCACGGGATAGTTGGCGTCATCGACAGTTAGCTGCTTAGCCAAATGCAACCAAGTCGATTTCAGAGCAAGTCGACGATCAACATAAGGAGATATTTCACTCTGGAGTATCTCGCGAACTGATTTGTTATCACACGATATAACCTTGGAATCAATCGGCGGCAACGGTACAGACCAATTTTTAGCGACCTGTTTTACAACGAAATTCTGCCCCTGCATTTCCAAAATGAAACCCGCCCATGAAGAACCCCCTTGATCAGGTTGATTCAGCCCTACGTGTCCATCCTTGAAGCCCGCAATGTAAAAATTCAGCACGGCTTGAGAGTCTTTCCTTGAGTTGACGCGTTCGGACAGCTGACTTGCCTCCAAATAACCCCGTTCAACCCAGTCTGTAAAAACCTCATTATTACTATCAATAGCGCCTGGATGAGAACTAACTATCAGTTGTCGCATGACAGAAAGATCATTGATAGTTAGATTCTTCCAATCTTTTGTAGGTGGTGGCTCTTCGGCTTCAACGTCCGGCCCCGTCAAGCCAGCACACAGGCAGACAGCCAATGCTAATTTTTTGTACGCAGATTTCATGCAGGCATTCCCTTAGTTCACTTCTCCATGGCTGACCAGCTGAACCTCTGCCTGCTGGCCCATCCGCTGCAACTGCGGCAGCACCTACACGAATTTGGCTGCGCGCCTGATCCCCAAACGACTGATCCACACCGCCATCAAAATCACCGACCCACCGAGAAACAACCGCCCCAACTCCTCGTGCTGATTCCAGATCAGCAGATTGATCAGCAGGCCCACGGGCACATGCAGGTTGTTCATCACCGCCAGCGTTCCGCCGTTGACCATGCAGGCGCCTTTGTTCCACCAGTACAACCCCAATGCAGTCGAGACCAGGCCGAGGAATACCAGCACGCCCCATTGCAGTGGCGCTTCGGGCAGGAAGTTCTGTTTGCCGAACAGTAGAAACGCCGGCAAGGCCACCGCCAATGCACCTAGATAGAAGTAACCGAATCGGCGGTAGTGCGGCAGATCGCTCGGATGGCGCGCCACCAGATGTTTATAAAGCACTTGCCCGGCGGCGTAGGTGAAGTTGGCCAGTTGCAGCAGCAGGAAACCCATGAAGAAATCCGGGTTGATCCGGTCGTAACGAATCACCGCCGCCCCCATCACCGCCACCACCGCCGCTATCAGCGCCCACGGATTGAAACGCCGGTTCAGCGCATCTTCGATCAGGGTCACATGCAACGGCGTGAGGATGGTGAACAACAACACTTCCGGCACTGTCAGCACGCGGAAGCTCAGGTACAGGCAAACGTACGTCACACCGAACTGCAACGCGCCGATCAACAGCATGCCGCGCATGAATGCCGGCTCCACCGAACGCCAACGCGTCAGCGGAATGAACACCAGCCCCGCCAGCACCACGCGCACCAGGACCGCGAAATAACTGTCGACGTGACCGGCCAGGTATTCGCCGATCAAACTGAAGGAAAACGCCTGGATCAGCGTGACAAAAAGTAGATAGCCCATGCTCGCCTCGTTTTGAATGGCGGCGACGATAGCGGGTTTTGCCGATCACTGCGAATCGTCAGGCGACACACAACCCTGTAGGAGCTGAGCTTGCTCCGGGCGGCGTTCCGACGATAGCGGTGTACCAGCCGACATCCATGTTGAATGTGGCACCCTCATCGCGAGCAAGCTCAGCTCAGGGTTATGTGCGCGCCCATCAAATCGTGGGCGAAAAAAAGCCCGATCTCGCTAAAGCGTTCAATCGGGCAACAGCACTCAGGAGCAATAAGTGCAAAGGGAGGTTCGATGCGCGTAAAGCCTTGAAGGGGTTGCGCCAGGTCACTTGAACATCAAGGGATTATCTGGCGATTAAAGCCTCATGCCACTTGGGAAAGCTTGGCGTTGGCCTGGTTCAGGCCTTTCTCGTGGAAGTCGCCGCCCAGGTTCATGCCTTCGGCGTGAATGAAGGTCACGTCGTGTATACCGATGAAAGCCATGACCTGACGCAGGTACGGTTCCTGGTGATCCGCCGTGCTACCGGCGTAGATCCCGCCGCGAGCGGTCAACACGTAGGCACGCTTGCCACTGAGCAAACCTTGCGGACCGGTGTCGGTGTATTTGAAGGTCACGCCCGCACGCAGCACATGGTCGAGCCAGGCTTTAAGCGTGCTGGGGATAGCGAAGTTGTACATCGGGGCAGCCATGACCAGCACGTCGGCGGCCAGCAACTCTTCGGTCAACTGATTGGAACGTTCCAGCGAAACCTGTTCGAGGTCGCTGCGTTGCTCAACAGGTTTCATCCAGCCGCCCAGCAGATTGATATCCAGGTGCGGTACCGGGTTGACGGCCAGGTCACGCACGGTGATCTGGTCGGCCGGATGAGCCGTCTTCCACTGGTTGATGAAGGTCTGGGTCAGTTGACGGGAAACCGAGTCTTGCTGACGGGCGCTGCTTTCGATGATCAGAACGCGTGACATGGGATGTAGGCTCCATCTGAGAATGCTGTAAGGCGATGGAGTGAAGGTTAAACAGAGTCATATCGATGAAAAAGCGCAAATAACTGCTATAACCCATCAATTAATTCGTTTATAAGCTGAGCATACCCCTGTAGGAGCTGAGCTTGCTCGCGATAGCGGTGTGTCAGCCGACATCAAATTAAATGACACACCGCTATCGCGAGCAAGCTCAGCTCCTACAAGGGATTGAAGTCATTTAGGTGTGCAAGTCAGCTCAATGCGCAGCTTGATAATGCTACGGGTGAACTTGGCGGTGGCGTCTTTGTGTTTTCCCGCCGGCACATCGATCTTGCGAGTACGCGGTGCTTCCGGGCCATTACTGAAAACCGCCTTGCAGCTCGCATCAACGTCGCCGTAGTTAGCCACCCGGATGGAGCCCATGTCGTTATCCGTGTCGTAGGTGGTGTAGTCGATCTTCATGCCGTTGAGGTTTTTCTGCACATCAATCGGATAAGCAAACGCCGTCAGCGGCAGCATCGCCAGCAGCACACAACAAAGCTTTTTCATTCAGCAGTCTCCATAAAGGGCTGCCAGCTTAGGACAAGAGGAGCCATTCATGAAAGCGCCCCGCGTGACCCTTGATCAATGGCGAACGTTGCAGGCCGTGGTCGACCACGGTGGTTTCGCCCAGGCCGCCGAAGCGCTGCACCGCTCGCAATCGTCGGTGAGCTACACCGTGGCACGCATGCAGGACCAACTCGGCGTGCCGCTATTGCGCATCGACGGGCGCAAAGCCGTATTGACCGAAGCCGGTGGCGTGTTGCTGCGTCGTTCGCGGCAATTGGTGAAACAGGCCAGTCAGCTGGAAGACCTGGCCCATCACATGGAACAAGGTTGGGAAGCCGAAGTGCGGCTGGTGGTCGACGCGGCATACCCGAGCGCTCGCCTCGTCCGCGCCTTGACCGCGTTCATGCCGCAAAGCCGTGGCTGCCGGGTTCGCCTGCGTGAAGAGGTGCTGTCGGGCGTAGAGGAAGTCCTGCTCGAAGGCGTAGCCGATCTGGCGATCACTGGTTTCAGCATCCCGGGTTACCTGGGGGCGGAGTTGAGCGATGTCGAATTCGTCGCAGTGGCCCACCCCGAACATGCGCTGCACCGCCTCAACCGAGAATTGAACTTCCAGGACCTGGAAAGCCAGATGCAAGTGGTGATCCGCGACTCCGGGCGGCAGCAGCCGCGCGATGTCGGCTGGCTCGGTGCCGAACAGCGCTGGACCGTCGGCAGCCTGGCCACCGCCGCAACGTTTGTCAGCAGCGGTCTGGGGTTCGCCTGGTTGCCCAGGCACATGATTGAACGGGAACTCAAAGAAAGTACGCTCAAGCTGCTACCGTTGGATCAGGGCGGCAGTCGTAACCCGAGCTTTTATCTGTATTCGAACAAGGACAAACCCCTGGGACCAGCGACGCAGATTCTCATTGAACTGCTGCGCACCTTCGACACCGCACCGCTGGACGCGCCTTTTGCTGCGCCTGAACAAGCCTGACAAGGAGTGAATGCATGGCCTATTTCGAACACGAAGGTTGCAACCTGCACTACGAGGAATACGGCCATAGCACGCCGTTGCTACTGGTCCACGGCTTAGGGTCCAGCACACTGGACTGGGAAATGCAGATCCCGGCACTGTCCGCACGTTACCGGGTGATCGTCCCGGATGTACGCGGCCACGGTCGTTCCGATAAACCCCGCGAGCGCTACAGCATCGCCGGCTTCAGCGCCGATGTGGTCGCGCTGATCGAGCATTTGAACCTCGGTCCGGTGCATTACGTGGGGCTGTCGATGGGCGGCATGATCGGTTTTCAACTGGCCGTGGATCAACCGCAATTACTCAAGAGCCTGACCATCGTCAACAGTGCGCCAGAGGTCAAACTGCGCAGTCGAGACGATTACTGGCAGTGGTTCAAACGCTGGAGCCTGATGCGCGCCCTCAGCCTCGGCACCATCGGCAAGGCCCTCGGCGGCAAGTTGTTCCCGAAACCGGAACAGGCGGATCTGCGACGAAAGATGGCTGAGCGCTGGGCAAAAAACGACAAACATGCTTATCTCGCCAGCTTCGATGCCATCGTTGGCTGGGGTGTTCAGGAACGACTTTCGAAAGTCGCCTGTCCAACCCTCATCGTCAGCGCCGACCGTGATTACACGCCGGTCGCGCTGAAAGAATCCTATGTAAAACTGCTGCCCGATGCACGGCTGGTAGTGATTGCCGATTCGCGCCACGCCACGCCGTTGGACCAACCCGAACGCTTCAACCAAACACTGCTCGAGTTTCTCACCGCAGTCGACACCACCCCACTCAGGATCACTGACCCATGCTGAAAAAAATCGCCCTCGTCGCCGGCACCGTACTGTTTGCTGCCAACCTGATGGCTGCGACGCCTGCCAAAGCGCCGCACGTTCTGCTGGAAACTACCAACGGCCAGATCGAGATTGAACTGGACCCGGTCAAGGCGCCGATCAGTACCAAGAACTTTCTTGATTACGTGAACAGCGGCTTCTACAACAACACGATTTTCCACCGTGTGATTCCTGGGTTCATGGTCCAGGGCGGCGGCTTCACCCAACAAATGGAACAAAAGGTGACCAAGGACGCGATCAAGAACGAACACAAGAATGGCCTGGTTAACGTTCGTGGCACCTTGTCCATGGCACGCACCTCGGCGCCTGATTCGGCCACCAGCCAGTTCTTTATCAACGTCAAGGACAACGATTTCCTCGACAACGGTGATGGTTATGCCGTGTTCGGTAAAGTCGTGAAAGGCATGGACGTGGTGGACGTCATCGTCAACTCGCCAACCACTAAGCGCAACGGCATGAGCGACGTGCCCGCCGATCCTGTGTTCATCAAGTCGGCCAAAGTCATCGACTAAGCTTCACAGGAAGTCTTGAGCGGCTGCCGGCCTGCGGCGCCGCTCACACTGTTCAAAGGAGAGCCCGTGCGCGGGCGGAGAACTGATGCTTTATCGCCGTTTTGAAAAACTGATCGACGTATTCCGCGATGCACCGACGGCAGCCCCTCCGGATCGGGTTTTCCCTTTCTATACCTATTACCTGAAGCAGGTGTGGCCGAGTTTCGCAGCCCTGCTGATCGTCGGCCTGTTTGGCGCGCTGATCGAAGTGGCGCTGTTCAGCTACCTGAGCCGCATCATCGACCTCGCCCAAGGCACGCCCAACGTCAATTTCTTCAAGGAACACGGCATCGAACTGGCCTGGATGGCGGTGGTGGCGCTGATCCTGCGCCCGGTGTTCGTCGGCCTGCATGACCTGTTGGTGCACCAGACCCTGAGTCCCAGCATGACCAGCATGATCCGCTGGCAGAACCACAGTTACGTGCTCAAACAGAGCCTCAATTTCTTCCAGAACGACTTCGCCGGGCGCATCGCCCAGCGCATCATGCAGACCGGCAACTCGTTGCGCGATTCGGCAGTGCAAGCAGTGGACGCGCTGTGGCACGTGCTGATCTACGCGATCAGTTCGCTGGTGTTGTTTGCCGAAGCTGACTGGCGCCTGATGATCCCGCTGCTGAGCTGGATCGCAGCCTACATGGGTGCGCTCTATTACTTCGTGCCACGGGTCAAAGAGCGTTCGGTAGTGTCTTCCGATGCGCGTTCCAAACTGATGGGGCGGATCGTCGACGGCTACACCAACATCACCACGCTGAAACTGTTCGCCCACACCAATTTCGAACAGCAGTACGCCAAGGAAGCCATCGAAGAACAGACGGTCAAGGCGCAACTGGCCGGCCGTGTGGTCACCAGCATGGACGTGGTCATCACCAGCATGAACGGCTTGCTGATCGTCACCACCACCGGCCTGGCTCTGTGGCTGTGGACGCAGTCGCTGATCACCGTGGGTGCGATTGCCCTGGCCACTGGCCTGGTGATCCGCATCGTCAACATGTCCGGTTGGATCATGTGGGTGGTGACCGGCATCTTCGAAAACATCGGCATGGTTCAGGACGGCTTGCAGACCATCTCTCAACCGGTCAGCGTGATGGATCGAGACGAGGCCAAACCACTGGCCGTCGCCCGGGGCGAAGTGCGTTTCGAGCACGTGGATTTCCACTACGGCAAGAAGAGCGGGATCATCGGCGACCTCAATCTCAACATCAAAGCGGGTGAAAAGATCGGCTTGATTGGACCGTCCGGCGCCGGTAAATCAACCTTGGTCAACCTGCTGTTGCGCCTGTATGACGTAGAGGGGGGACGAATCCTCATCGACGGCCAGAACATCGCTGAAGTCGGCCAGGAGAGCCTGCGAGAACGTATCGGCATGATCACTCAGGACACGTCGCTGCTGCACCGCTCGATCCGCGACAATTTGCTGTACGGCAAACCCGACGCCACCGACGCCGAACTTTGGGAAGCGGTGCACAAGGCCCGCGCCGACGAGTTCATCCCGTTGCTCTCGGATGCCGAAGGTCGCACTGGTTTTGATGCGCATGTGGGTGAGCGTGGGGTGAAACTGTCTGGCGGTCAACGTCAGCGGATAGCGATTGCCCGCGTGCTGCTCAAGGATGCGCCGATCCTGATCATGGACGAGGCCACATCGGCCCTCGATTCGGAAGTGGAAGCGGCAATCCAGGAAAGTCTGGAAACCCTGATGCAGGGCAAAACCGTGATCGCCATCGCCCACCGTCTCTCGACCATTGCCCGGATGGACCGCTTGGTGGTGCTGGAAAACGGCAAGATCGCCGAAACCGGCACCCACGCCGAACTGCTGGCCCATGGCGGGTTGTATTCACGGTTGTGGCAGCACCAGACCGGGGGCTTTGTCGGAATCGATTAATTCAAAATCACCCCTATCCCCTGTAGGAGCGAGCTTGCTCGCGAAGGCGGTGTGTCAGTCGGCATAGTTGTGTGAGATACATCGCCTTCGCGAGCAGGCTCGCTCCCACAGGGATCTTTTACATTCCGAAAACCGCCGCAGCCTCTCAACCACGGGCTCTGGCGGTTTTTTATGGGCACTGGAATTCTCTAAAAACCCTGCTGTACTCAGCCAAGGTTCTGGTGATGGTTCTGCAGTCCATCTGCTGGATGCGATAGGCAGTAAAACCTCGAAAGGGCACACTCTATGTCTCTATTCAAACGTTCAGCGACAGAGTTGGTAGGTACGTTCTGGCTGGTGTTGGGGGGGTGTGGCAGTGCGGTGCTGGCCGCCGCTTTCCCGGATGTAGGAATCGGTTTACTGGGGGTGGCCCTGGCGTTTGGGTTGACGGTGCTGACCATGGCGTTTGCTATCGGCCATATCTCCGGTTGTCACCTCAACCCGGCAGTGTCGCTGGGGCTGGTGGTCGGCGGACGGTTCCCGGCCAAGGAGCTGCCGGCTTACATCATTGCTCAGGTGATTGGCGGGGTGATTGCAGCGGCTTTGCTGTACTTCATTGCCAGCGGCAAACCCGGTTTCGACCTGGCCGGCGGCCTGGCATCCAACGGCTATGGCGAACACTCCCCCGGCGGCTATTCCATGGTGGCAGGGTTTGTCTGTGAACTGGTGATGACGGCGATGTTCATCCTGATCATCCTCGGCGCCACCGACAAGCGCGCCCCGGCAGGACTTGCCCCCATCGCCATTGGCCTGGGGTTGACCCTGATCCACCTGATCTCGATCCCGGTCACCAATACCTCGGTCAACCCGGCGCGCAGCACCGGCCCGGCACTGATTGTCGGTGGTTGGGCCATTCAACAGCTGTGGATGTTCTGGGTCGCACCGCTGCTGGGTGCGGTGATCGGTGGCATAACCTATCGCTGGCTGGGCAAAGAAGACACTTAAAGCCTCGGACGAGGATCAGTCTTGCCGGTAAGGCAAGGCGGTCCTCGCCTCTTCTGCATACGCCAGCACCCCAACGCGCTCTTGCTGTAGGAAGTCTTTGACCGCCGCTTTCAGACCCGCGTGGCGAAGGTAATGCCAGGAATGGGTGATCACCGGTTCAAACCCGCGAATCAATTTGTGCTCGCCCTGGGCACCGGCGTCGAAACGTTGAAAGCCATTGGCAATCGCATAATCCATGCCCTGATAGAAACAGGTTTCAAAGTGCAGTCGATCAAACTCTGCCAGACAGCCCCAGTAACGGCCGTAAAAACTGTCGCCCCCCACCAGACTGAAGGCCATGGCCACCGGCCGTGAGCCTTGTTTGGCCAGCACCACACGAATCGATTCCGGCATGCGTTCGGCCAACAGGCTGAAAAATTCGCGGGTCAAATAAGGTCTTTGCCGCCGCACCGCGTAAGTATTGGCGTAGCACGCGTAGACAAAATCCCACTGCACCTGATCCAGCTGCCGACCTTCAAGCCATTCGAAATCAATGCCCTGCCCCGCGACTTGCTCACGCTCTTTGCGCATCTGCTTGCGTTTACGTGAACTCAGGACGTCGAGGAAGTCCTGAAAGTCCCGATAGCCGCGATTCTGCCAGTGATACTGACAGCCAATACGCTGCAACCAACCGGGCTGTTCGGCCAGTGCCGCGTCAGTGAACGGGTCGGTGAAGTTGATGTGAGCACTGGAAAGCTCCTCGATCTCAAGGTAGCCCGGCAGGCTTTTGAGTAGCTCGAAACCGTCTTCGACGCTGGCCGCCAGCAAGCGTGGCCCGCTGACGGGACTGAAGGGCACGGCGGTCAATAATTTGGGGTAATAGTCGATGCCGGCCCGCTCACAGGCATCCGCCCAGGCATGATCGAACACGTACTCGCCATAGGAATGCCACTTGCGGTAACTGGGCAGTGCGGCGATCAGTCGATCACCCTCGACGTGCAACAGATGCTCGGGTTGCCAGCCGGAATGCGGACCGACACTGCCGCTGTCTTCAAGGGCACTGAGAAAGGCATGGCGCAGAAATGGCTGACGCTCAGGTACGAGCGCATCCCAGGCATACGGTGCTATTGCCGATAGTTTTTCCAAACGTTGCAGCGGCATCAACTTCCTCTCCACTTCTTGCGTAAAAGCTTCGCGAGTATCGCTTAACGAAACCCAATCCACACGCACTCCACAGCCATTTCACACCCGCGTTTTTGCCATCAGGCCTCTGAAGAGCGTGTCCAGACAGACTTTTTATCGTCATCTGGACGCAATCACTTTGCCGCCGACTTGTAATAATTCATCGCAATACTTGCGCCTTCTTTTATAGCGCCTAGTTATATAAGGCGATTATTTACCGTCCATCAATGGTCGGTTGTGCCCTGGATGGCTCAGTCATCCACTCTCATCTTCGGAGATTGATATGCGTCTTGCTTCCACGAAAACTGCGGCCGCCCTGTTTGGCGGGCTAATGCTGGCCATGAGTGTTCCGGCCAGCGCCGCAGTCGACGCCAAACTGCTCGACATGCTCAAGGCCAACGGCTCGATTACTAACGCCCAATACAGCGAACTGCAAGCCGAGCTGAGCAAGGAACAGAAAGACCAGCAAATCGCTCGACAGGCTCAGCAAGAGACCAACGAGCAAATCGCAGCAACGGCGAAGAAAACCACTGAACTGAGTACCTTCGACCAGAAACTGGCATGGGCTGCCAAGACCCAATTCAAGGGTGACATGCGTTTCCGTCAGGAAACCATCCAGAACGATGACGCGCCTAACAACAAAGACAAGAACCGTCAGCGCATTCGTGCCCGCCTGGGTGCCTACAGCGAAATCAACCCGCAAGTCGACACCGGTATTCGTATTGCCACCGGCAACAACGACGACGCTCGTTCCACCAATCAGGACTTGGACAACTACTTTGACAAGAAGCAGATTTGGCTGGACCTGGGTTACATCGACTACCACCCCGACGCCATCAAGAACCTGCACCTCGTTGGCGGCAAGATGCCGCAGCAATGGGTGAGCATGGGCGACGTCATCTGGGATAGCGACGTCAACCCGGAAGGCCTGGCAGTGACTTACAAGTACCCGCTGAGCGGCAGCACCGAGCTGTTCGGTAGCGCCGGTCACTACACCCTCAAGGACAACGTCGACGGCGAAGGCGTGCAATTCAAAAACGATCTGCGTCTGTACGCAGGCCAATTGGGTGGGCGCTTCGCTATCACTGACAACCTGAAAATGACCCTGGGCGGCAGTCTCTACGCCTACGATAACGATGAAGACAGCGCTTGCCCTACCTCCGGCACCACCACTGCACCGTGTGCACTGGCCGTCAATGGCAACAGCCCGGGCGAAGAATTCAACCTGTACGAAGGTTTCGGTCAGCTGGACATTGGCGGTCTGCCAATGCCGTTGTCGCTATACGGTCAGTACGTCAATAACACCGAAGCCAGCAATGATCAGGACACTGCCTGGTTGGCCGGCGTCAAGACCAAGTTCTACGGCGTTGCAGTGGACTACAACTACCGTGATGTACAGAGTAACTCGGTGGTCGGCGCCTTCACCGACTCCGACTTCGCCTACGGTTACACCGGTTCGCGCGGCAGCAAGTTGAAAGTGAGCTACGAGCTGGACAAGAACTTCACCCTCGGCGCCACGTACTTCTTGGCTAACTCTGACCAAATCAACGCCAGCACCAACAAGAAAGATTCGGACATCAACACCCTGCAACTGGATGCTGAAGCGAAGTTCTGATTTACCCCGCTATATGACTCGGGCAAGGAAGCCCGGTTGCTTTTACAGTCTGGCGTGGATGGATTGATCCCCATCATCCGTTCGATACATCCACGCAAGGCTGTTTCTTGATCCCCGCAATGAATCCCTCTGCTACGGAATGTCCTTGCGACGTTCGGCAGTGAGACGTTCGGCCAGCGCATCGGCGTCCGGCACCGCTTCTTCGGGCATGGCGCGCAATGTCGCCTGCATCAGCCGCATCTGACGAATGAAGCGCCGGCAATTAGGGCAGAACATCAGGTGATGACGCACCATCAGCCGCTCACGAAAACTCAACTGACCGTCAAGATAATCGCTGGAGCGTGCCACTTGTTCCTTGCAGGTCAACATTCCCCGGTCTCCTCAAAATGCTCCACCGTCGCAAACACCTTCAACCGCGCCCTGTGCAGCAGCACGCGAACATTGGAGAGCGAGATTTCCAGAAGATTACAGATTTCTTCCAGCTCCAGCCCCTGACGCTCGCGCAATAACAACACGCTGCTTTGCAGTTCCGACAGACTGAGCAGCGTGCGTTCCAGGCATTCACGCAGCTCGTTTTCGGTCAGCAGCGCTTCCGGGGTGTCCTGGTGCCAGGCAAACGGCGCCACCAGCCAATGACCATCGCCCGGCGAGAAACGATCGTCATCGATGGTGCCGTGGGGCGACGGAAGGTCATCAAGCAAAACCTCGCGACGGTTTTGCTTGTAGCGACCTTTGGCCGAGTTGGCGGTAATGGTCAGCAACCAGGTCTTGAGACTCGAACGCCCCTCGAATCCTTTGAGATTGCGCACGACCGACAACCAGGCGTCCTGCACCACTTCGTCGGCATGCCGGTTGCCGACAATCGCATAGGCCACCGCACGCATCGCACTCTGGTAAGTGCTGACCAATTCCTTATAAGCCTTCTGCTCGCCCGCCAACAGACGGTCGAGCAATCGGGTGTCGTCAGCGACAGCCATGTATACCTCTCATCCGTGAGCTCAACGCTTGCGCAGAATCACGCTACCAATCGAATAACCGGCGCCAAACGAACTGAGCACGGCCAGCGAACCGCCGGCCAGATCATCCTGATTCTTGTGAAACGCAATCACCGAACCGGCGGAGCTGGTGTTGGCGTAGGTGTCGAGAATCACCGGTGCTTCTTCTTCGGTGGCCTCGCGACCCAGCAGTTTCTTGACGATCAGGTGGTTCATGCTGAGGTTGGCCTGGTGCAGCCAGAAGCGCTTCACGTCGCTGATGTTCAGCGCGTTCTCTTCCAGATGCGTCGCGATCAGTTCGGCAACCATAGGGCATACGTCGCGGAACACCTTGCGGCCTTCCTGCACGAACAGTTTGTCCTTGGCACCGATGCCCTCTTCCGCCGTGCGGTTGAGGAAGCCGAAGTTGTTGCGGATGTTGTTGGAGAACTTGGTCAGCAGCTTGGTGCTGACGATGTCGAACTGGTACTTGGACGTCGCCAGGTCAGCACGTTCGATGATCACGGCCGTGGCAGCGTCGCCGAAGATGAAGTGGCTGTCGCGGTCGCGGAAGTTCAGGTGACCGGTGCAGACTTCCGGGTTGACCATCAGGATGGCCCGGGCCTGGCCCAGTTGCACGCTGTTGGTGGCCGCTTGAATGCCGAAGGTTGCGGAGGAGCAGGCAACGTTCATGTCGAAACCGAAACCCTGGATGCCCAGCGCTTCCTGGACTTCGATGGCGATGGCCGGGTAGGCGCGTTGCAGGTTGGAGCAGGCGACGATCACGCCGTCGATGTCTGCGGCAGTCTTGCCGGCGCGCTGCAAGGCTTGTTCGGCGGCGCCGATAGCCATTTGGCAGAGTACCGACCATTCGTCGTTCGAACGTTCCGGCAGGCGTGGCGCCATGCGTTGCGGGTCGAGAATGCCGTCCTTGTCCATGACAAAGCGGCTTTTGATACCGGAGGCTTTCTCGATAAACGCCGCGTTGGATTCGATCAACGCTTCGACTTCGCCACGGGCGATGGCCTCGGCGTTGTCGGCGTTGAATTGAGCAACGTAGGCGTTGAAAGACTGCACCAGCTCTTCGTTGGAGATGCTATTGGCCGGGGTGTACAGGCCAGTGCCGCTGATGACGACGTTATGCATGGTTGTTTCTCTAATCTGTTCAGGCAGAAAGCATTGGCACCGACGTACCAACACACAAGGGGTCTGTTCCCGTCATGGGAAGCCAACCAGGCATCGCTTTATTCCGATCCGCCCGAACCTTGAAGGGCTCAAAACCGCGGAACCGGCGTTTATAGGCGCGAAGTTTGCCATAAACATTGGGGTTTGGCGCCTTTTGCTGGATAAAGCACCTGCCTGACACAACACCCTACCTGTAGGAGCGGGCTTGCCCGCGAAGAGGCCGTCAGCTTCAGCATCAATGCTGACTGATACACCGCCTTCGCTGGCAAGCCAGCTCCTACAAGGGGGCCGTGTTACGGCTCGACCTGGGTCCACTGTTTGTTCAGGCGCTTGTCGGAGATCGGCACCTTGGTCCCCAATTGCTGGGCAAACAGCGAAACCCGGTATTCCTCCAGCCACCAGCGATAGAGTTCCAGCTGCGGATCACGCTTGCCTTCCTGGGCGTGTTTACTGGCGCGGGCCTGGTATTGGGTCCAGAGGCCGGACAATTCGCCGCTCCACACTCGATCCCGTTGCACCTGAGCACCGATTTTCTCGAAACGCTGCTCGACCGCTTTCAGGTAACGCGGCAATTCCTTAAGCCACACCATCGGCGTTTCACGGACAAAACCGGGATAAACCAGGTGACTGAGCTGCTGCTTGATGTCGTTCAGGGCCACGGCTTGCGCCAGGTCGATCTTGCCCTTGAAGCGTTTTTGCAGACCATGCCAGAGCTTGAGGATTTCCAGCGTCAGCTTCGCCAGACGCTCGGCGTGGTCAGTCCAGCCACCGCGCTTGCGCTCGGCCAACGCCGCCAACCCGGCGCCATCGCGCGGCAACGGTTCTTCACCCTCGAGAATGCAACTGTCGAGACTGGCCAGCAGAATATCTTCCACCAGACTGTCGATACGCCCCATATCGCGGTACATCAGGCCCAGTTCCGTGAGCCCCGGCAACTTGCTGCGCAGGAACTTCGCCGGTTCAGCCAGTTGTTGCATCAACAAACGTTGCAAGGCGCGGCGATGCTGGAACTCGGCTTCAGCCGGCGTCGAGAAACGCCCTTCCTTGACCGTGCCACCTTCTTCCACCAGCGCCGGGTAGACCGTCATCGACAGCCCGGCGATCTTCTGCTGGGTTTTCTCGGCAACCGCGGCAAAGACTTTCGCTTCTACGGGCTGCTGGCTTTTCGCGGATTGCGGTACAGCCAACGCCGCCTGACTCGCTTCAGCAAAACGCGCGGTCAGTTCGGCCAGATCACGCCCTTCGCCAAGGAACTTGCCCTGGCCGTCGACGATTTCCAGGTTCATGCGCAAATGGCTGTCGACCTGCTGCGACGCCTCGGCCCACGCTTCATCGCTGACCCGCGCGCCGGTCATGCGCAGCAATTCGCGGCCCAGCGCCTGAGGCAACGAACCTTCGGCGAACGTCATGCGCTGCAACGCCGCTTTGACGAAGTCCGGCACCGGCACAAAATTCTTGCGCAATGCCTTGGGCAGGTTGCGCACCAGCGCGATGCACTTGGCTTCGATCACACCGGGCACCAGCCATTCCAGCCGTTCCGGTGGCAGCATCGGCAGCAACGGTGCCGGTACGCGTAAGGTCACACCGTCGCGTGGATGATTGGGTTCGAAGTGATAACTCAGCGCCAGTTCCAGATCGCCGATGTGCAAGGTGTCCGGGTAATGCAGGGCAGTGACTTCGCTGGCCTCGCGGGCCAGCACGTCTTCTTCGCGCATGATCAGCAGCTGTGGGTCTTTCTGGCTGTTGACCCGATACCAGCTGTCGAAGGTAGCGGTCTGGTGGATCTCCGCCGGCAACCGTGCATCGTAGAAGGCGAACAGGGTTTCTTCGTCGGCCAGAATGTCGCGACGGCGGGCCTTGGCTTCCAGTTCGTCGAGTTGTTCCAGCAGTTGCGCGTTGGCCGTCAGGCATTTGGCCTTGGATTGAATTTCGCCACGCACCAGGCCTTCACGAATGAAAAACTCACGGGACACCACCGGGTCAATCGGCCCGTAATGCACCGGCCGGCGGCCGACCACGATCAGCCCGAACAAGGTGATCTGCTCGAAGGCCACGACCTGACCGCGCTTCTTCTCCCAATGCGGTTCGAAGTGGTTTTTCTTGATCAAGTGCCCGGCCAGCGGCTCGATCCAGTCGGCGTCGATCTTGGCGACCATACGCGCATAGAGTTTGGTGGTTTCCACCAGTTCAGCAGTCATCAGCCATTGCGGGCGTTTTTTACCCAGCCCGGATGACGGGTGAATCCAGAAACGCCGCTGACGGGCGCCCAGGTAATCACCTTCATCGGTTTTCTGACCAATCTGACTGAGCAAGCCCGAAAGCACGGCTTTGTGCAGTTTCGGGTAATCCGCCGGCTCTTTGTTGATGCTCAGCTGCATGTCGCGGCAGATCAGGCTCAACTGGCGGTGCGAATCGCGCCATTCGCGCAGACGCAGGTAATTCAGGAAGTTCTTGCGGCACCAGTTACGCAACGGGCTCGCCGTCAGCGCCTGACGCTGTTCTTCAAAACCACGCCACAAATTGACCAGCCCGGCGAAGTCGGAGTCCACGTCTTTCCACTGCGCGTGGGCCTGATCCGCCGCTTGCTGACGCTCCGGCGGACGTTCGCGCGGGTCTTGAATCGACATGGCGCTGGCGACGATCAGCACTTCCTGCAAACTGCCGAGTTTCGCCGCTTCCAGCAGCATGCGGCCCATGCGCGGGTCCACCGGCAAACGCGCAAGATTGCGCCCCAACGGGGTCAGCTGACTGTTGCGATCCACCGCCGAGAGCTCTTGCAACAGGTTGAAACCGTCGCTGATGGCCTTGCCGTCCGGCGGTTCGATAAACGGGAAATCGGTGATCTCGCCGAGGCGCAGGTGCAGCATCTGCAAGATGACGGCAGCAAGGTTGGTCCGCAGAATCTCCGGGTCGGTAAATTCCGGACGGCCAATGAAATCGTCTTCACCGTAGAGGCGGATGCAGATGCCTGGCTCGACCCGACCGCAACGACCTTTACGCTGGTTGGCGCTGGCCTGGGAAATCGCTTCGATGGGCAGGCGCTGGACCTTGGCGCGATAGCTGTAACGGCTGATGCGCGCAGTGCCGCTGTCGATCACGTAACGAATGCCCGGCACCGTCAGCGAGGTTTCCGCGACGTTGGTCGCCAGGACCACACGACGGCCTGGGTGCGACTGGAAAATCCGCTGCTGCTCGGCCGGCGACAGGCGTGCGTACAACGGCAGGATTTCAGTGTGCTTGAGTTGGGCCTTGCGCAGCATGTCGGCCGCGTCACGAATCTCGCGCTCGCCGGGCAGGAACACCAGCACATCACCGGGGCTCTTGCGCTCGCTGCGTTCGAATGCGGCTATTTCGTCTAGGGTGGCGAGGATTGCCTGGTCCACGGTCAAGTCATCCTCGACGCGGTTGCCCTCTTCGTCCTGCTCCAGGGTCAGCGGGCGATACCAGGTTTCTACCGGGAAGGTGCGGCCGGAGACTTCGACAATCGGCGCGTCATCGAAATGTTTGGAGAAGCGCTCCAGGTCGATGGTTGCCGAGGTGATGATGACTTTCAGGTCAGGGCGACGCGGCAGCAGGGTTTTCAGGTAACCGAGCAGGAAGTCGATGTTCAGGCTGCGTTCGTGGGCTTCGTCGACGATGATCGTGTCATAGCGTTCGAGGTAGCGGTCGTTCTGGGTTTCCGCCAGCAGGATGCCGTCGGTCATCAATTTGATCAGGGTGTTGGAATCGCTCTGATCCTCGAATCGCACCTGATAACCGACCAGTGCGCCCAGCGGCGTCGCCAGTTCTTCGGCAACGCGGCTGGCCACGCTGCGCGCAGCAATACGACGTGGTTGGGTGTGGCCGATCAGACCATGCTGGCCGCGACCGATTTCCAGGCAGATCTTCGGCAACTGGGTGGTTTTACCCGAGCCGGTTTCGCCGGCGATGATCAGCACCTGATGCTTGAGCAGCGCTTCCTTGATTTCGTCGCGCTTGGCGGCAATCGGCAAACTGTCGTCGTACCGAATCACCGGCAGGCTGGCCCGCCGCGCCAACACCTGATCACAGGACGCCTGCATCCGCGTCACCCACAGGGCCAGCTTGGCCTCGTCAGGTTTCTTGCGCAGCTCAAGCAACTGCCGCCGCAGCCGGTGGCGGTCGGCAAGCATGGCGTGATCGAGGTTTTTCAGCAGTTTGTCGATGGAGGGCGATTCGTCGGTCATCGGGTACGCAATTCAGTCGTCTAGTGGCGCAGGGCGGCGATTGTCGCAGATTTGGAGGTACAAATGAGCGCTGCGATTTTTCGAACGGCCACTGTTCCCTGTAGGAGCCCGGCTTGCCGGCGATTGCGATCTTACGGACGCCATCGCCGGCAAGCCGGGCTCCTACAGGTTTGTGGTCGCCCAAACGAGGTTATTCGTTATCGAGGCCCTTGCGCCGATACGGGAACACGTCGATCACTTTGCCGGCGCGAATCGCTTCCTGAAGGCTTTTCCAGTAATCGGCGTTGTACAACTCACCATGCAACTTATCAAACAGCCGCCGCTGCCCCGAATCGGCAAATAGAAACGGCGGAAACTCTTCAGGAAACACATCCAGCGGCCCAATCGAATACCAGGGCTCCGACGCCATCTCGTCTTCCGGCGTGCGCGGCTGCGGGATGTGCCGGAAGTTGGCCTCGGTCAGGAAGCAAATCTCGTCATAGTCATAAAACACCACGCGACCGTGGCGGGTGACGCCGAAGTTTTTCAGCAACATGTCGCCGGGAAAGATGTTCGCCGCCGCCAATTGCTTGATCGCCAGGCCGTAATCTTCCAGTGCCTCATGCACCTGCGCCTCATTGGCGTTTTCCAGGTACAGGTTCAACGGCGTCATCCTCCGTTCGGTCCAGCAGTGGCGGATCAGCACGGTATCGCCTTCCACCGACACGGTAGACGCGGCCACTTCGAGCAATTCCTCCAGGCACGCCGGGTCGAATTTGCTCAACGGGAAACGGAAATCGGCGAACTCCTGGGTGTCGGCCATGCGCCCGACGCGGTCGACGCTTTTTACCAAACGGTATTTCTCGATCACTGTGGCGCGGTCGACGTTTTTCGACGGCGAGAAGCGGTCCTTGATGATTTTGAACACGGTGTTGAAACCCGGCAGGGTAAACACGCTCATGACCATGCCGCGCACACCGGGGGCCATGATGAACTGGTCGTCGGTGTTGGCCAGGTGATTAATCAACGCCCGGTAGAACTCGGACTTGCCGTGTTTGTAGAAACCGATCGAGGTGTACAGCTCGGCGATGTGCTTGCCCGGCAGAATACGCTTGAGGAAACCAATGAACTCCGCCGGCACCGGCACGTCGACCATGAAGTACGAACGGGTGAACGAGAAGATAATCGACACGTCCGCTTCATCGGTAATCAGCGCATCGATCTGAATCCCGCGACCTTCGCGGTGCAGCAGCGGAATCACCAACGGCCACTGTTCGTCGTGGGTGTAAATGCGCCCAACCAGATACGCCCCTTTATTGCGATAAAGCACCGAGGAAAACAGTTCGACGCTCAACTGCGGGTCTTTGCACACCCAGTCCGGCAGGTTCTCGCGCAGTTGCGCTTCGAGGCGGCTCAAGTCACCGGCCAGGTCGGCGTAATCCTCGCTGAAGCGGTAGTCGGCAAATATGCTCGCGAGCATGCCGGACAATTGACCCTGAGGTTTGTAGGTGCGGGTTTGTGCAGCGCGGGCCCGGCGCAGGCTCGGGCGGGTGGTGTGGATGAACATGCAGCCGTCGCTGATCAGGTCATGGCTGAACAAACCGCAGAAAATCGAGTTGTACCAGGTCTCGGAGAGTTCATCGTCGAAGCGCAGGTCGATCAACGTGATGTACGCGCTTTTGACCAGCGGCCAGCAGCTGACATCCAGCGTGTCGGCGTCAAACGCGATGCGCAGCCGTTCCACCGTTTCGCTGACTTTCTCTTCATAGAGATTGATCCGCGCAGCCGACGCGACTTGCGTTTCCTGCCATTGGGCCTGCTCGAAACGGGCCCGTGCGCCGTCGGTGATCTGACGGAAATGCTCGCGGTAATCGTCAAAGCCATCGAGGATCATTCGGGCGATATCGGCGGCTGGCCATTGCTGCGGCATGGGTGAGACCTCTGCGGGAATTCGTGAGCCCTGAGCTTAGCCAGTGAACCGGGTGCAGGAGAAGCGTAATTTTTCGCTCGGATTATTTGCCCGTTTTTCGGTTGCCATCGATCTGGCGCTCAGCAACACTCTCGTCCCCATCAAGGAAGGAGAGCACCGTGAACCCCGTCGATATCGTCCGTTTACTGTCACTGGCGGCCATTTGGGGTGCGAGCTTTCTGTTCATGCGCATCATCGCCCCAGTGATTGGCACAATCCCCACTGCGTTTTTCCGCGTGTCGATTGCCGCTGCCGGCTTGTTGGTGATTCTCGGGTTGATGCGCATCAGCTGGGATTTCAAAGGCAAACTCAAGACCGTGATGCTACTCGGGGTAATCAACTCCGGAATTCCGGCGACGCTCTATTCCGTGGCCGCCCAGGTGCTGCCGGCCGGGTACTCGGCCATTTTCAACGCCACCACACCGCTGATGGGCGTGCTGATCGGCGGGTTGTTCTTTCATGAACGACTCACCGCCGCCAAGCTCGGCGGAGTATTCCTCGGATTGTTCGGTGTTGGCGTGCTGACTCGCGCGGGCCCGGTCGCGTTCGACATGCAATTGCTGATGGGCGCCCTCGCCTGCCTGCTCGCCACCACCTGTTATGGCTTTGCCGGTTTCCTCGCCCGCCGCTGGCTGGATCAGGCCGGCGGACTCGACAGCCGTTTGTCTGCGGTAGGCAGCATGCTGGGGGCGACGCTGTTTCTGTTGCCGCTGTTCGGGTACAGCGTGATCAGCCAACCTCCAGCGAGCTGGGGTGGCTGGAATGTCTGGTTGTCGTTGCTTGGGTTGGGTCTGGTGTGTACCGCGCTTGCGTACATCATTTACTTCCGTTTGCTCAGCTCGGTCGGGCCGGTGAAGTCGATGACCACGACCTTCCTGATCCCGCCGTTCGGGGTATTGTGGGGAGCATTGTTGCTGGATGAGCCGTTGTCCATGGCGCATATCTATGGCGGGGTATTGATTGCAGCGGCGTTGTGGTTGGTGTTGAAGCCTTCGGTGAAAGTGGCTGAGGTGGCTGCCAGGTAGTTTTGTGGTGCTGACGATGACGCCATCGCGGGCAAGCCTTGCTCCTGCAGAGTTTATGTCTGCCGCGTTTGTTGGACACGGCACCAATCTTGTAGGAGCAAGGCTTGCCCGCGATGGCGTCAGCTCGAACAACTACAAAGCTGAGAGCCGGCTCGCGATGAGGCCAATACAGACAGCCAGGATGTCAGGACCCGAGACAAATCCCGCCCATAAAAAAACCCCTCTTTCGAGGGGTTCTTTAAGTAGCGCTATCAGGCATCAAGCCATCTGAATGATGGTCTGCATGATGGTGCTTTCGGTGGAGATAGTCTTGGCGTTCGCCTGGTAGTTGCTCTGCGCCTTGATCAAATCAACCAGTTCGTTGGTCAGGTTGACGTTGGACTCTTCCAGCGAGTTGGACACGATTGAACCCAGCGTACCGGTTTTCGGTGCATCGACGCCGGCCACGCCCGAGGAGTAGGTTTCTTTCCAGCGGGTACCACCGATTGGCTGCAAGCCTTGTTCGTTGGCGAAGCTGGCCACGGCTACCTGGCCGACGGCCTTGGTTTGCCCGTTGCTGAAATTGGCGGTCATGACACCGCTTTCGTCGATGGTCAGACTGGAAATCTGGCCAGTGGCGTAGCCGTCCTGGTACTGCGCAGTACGTGCGGTTGGCGAAGCGTACGAAGTGGTTTTGGTCATGTCGAACGCAACACCGCCAGCAGCGGCGTCCGAACCGTTCAGGGCCCAGGTTGGCGGGTTGGTGTCAGCGTCAACCACCACGCCCGGCTTCCAGCCTGTCATGGTCAGCGTGGTACCGGTCAGCGTCCATCCCGTGGCTGGAGGTGGAGGGGTCGTCAGCGTATTGATGCTGCCATCCGGATTGAAGGTGATGTCCGCTATCATCGGCTCCGGTGGGTTTGCCGTCGGGTCGCTTGGGCTACGGCCGTCCATGTAGGTGTAAACAGTCCAGGAGTTGCTCCCCGGATTTTTTACGTAGTACTGGTCCATCGAGTGCTTGTTACCCTGTGTGTCGTACACAGGGGTGGAAATGGTTTTGTTGTAGCTGTTGGTGTCTTTGACGTTGAACGGCGTCACGGTTGGCAGTGCGTCCGAGGAGTTCAGGTTCATCGTCTGATCGACACGAGTGGTCGCCTGCGGCGTCAGGTTCGATGTATCGATTTTCAAGTCGGTCAACACGCCGTTGATGATCTTGCCGTTGGCGTCTACGCCATAACCCTGCAAGCGGTTGCCGTTGTTATCGACTACATAACTTTCGGCGTCAGTCTTGAACGTGCCGGCACGGGTGTAGCTCATCGAACCGTTGTCGCTGAGGATGAAGAAGCCGTTGCCCTGAATACCCATGTCCAACACGTTGCCGGTGTTGCTCACGTCGCCCTGGCTGAACTGCTGGGAAACGTTGGCCAGGCGCACGCCGTTGCCGATGGTCTTGCTGCCGGTGCCCAGGCGGGTGGCCGAGTACACGTCTTCGAACTCTGCACGGGAGGATTTGAAACCGGTGGTCGCGACGTTGGCGATGTTGTTGCCGGTTACGTCCAGTTGTTTGTTGGCGGCATAGAGACCGCTAAGGCCGATATTGAAAGACATATTCCACTCCTTTGTGCCGTGTTAGCCGGCTCTATATACCGATGGTTTGTACTTTGGACAGGGCAATACTGCCCAGGCCGGCCAGGTTCAGCATCAACTCACCGCCGGTCTGGCTGATGGTCACGCTGTTAACGGTTGCCGGCAGGTAAGTCACCAGCGAGGTCGCCTGGCTGTCGTAAGTCGCGGTGGCGGCGAACTTGTATGTTCCAGCCGCGGCCACTTCGCCCGCATCGTTCTTGCCGTCCCAGATAAAATTGGCGTTGCCGGCTGGCTGGCTGCCCAGGTCGATGGTGCGAACTACTTTGCCATCGGCATCGGTGATCTTGACCGTCACCGGGTCCGTCGATGCCGGCACGACTGCCGTACCGTTGAAACTCTTGGAGGTATCAACCACTGCGGTGTCGGTCTGGGCGATAACCGAGCGGCCTACCAGCGAAGAGGCTTGCAACGCTTGCGAGGAGTTGTAATTGCCGGCAATGCCGCTGACCGTATCATTCAGCGTGGTGATGCCTTCCAGACTGCTGAACTGCGCCAACTGAGCCACGAACGCGCCGTTGTCCTGTGGTTCAAGCGGGTTCTGGTTCTTCAGCTGGGTCACCAGCAATTGCAGGAACGCGTCTTTGCCCAACTCTTTTTTGCCAGCGGCACTGCTGGTCGCTGAAGCCAGACCATCATTGCTGGTCGTGTTGGTCTTGACCGAAGAGTTGGCCAAAACATCCTTGATGCTCACGCCACTGGTGGTATCGGTAACACTCATCTGAGTCGCCCCTTATCACTGACCGAGGGTCAGGACCTTCTGCATCATGGTTTTGGCGGTGTTCATCATTTCGGCGTTGGTCTGGAACGAACGGCTCGCGGAAATCATGTCGGCCATTTCTTCGACGACGTTGACATTCGGGTAGTAGACGTAGCCCTTGGCGTCGGCAGCCGGATGGTTCGGCTCGTAGCGCGCTTCAAGGTTGCTCTGGTCTTCGACCACACCAAGTACTTGCACGCCTTGACCGGCAGCGTCCTGGCTCTGGAACAGAGAATCGCTACCGCCGTTCTGACCGCCCTGGAACATGGTGGCGAACACCGGGTGACGGGCGCGATAGGTCTGGTCGATGCTCGACGAAACGGTTTCGGCGTTGGCGATGTTTGAGGCCACGGTGTTCAAGCGAGTGGTTTGGGCACTCATGCCGCTACCGGCAATGTTGAAAACACTGGATAGGGACATGACTTACTCTCCGCGCAGGGCTGACATCAGCCCTTTGAATTTGCTGTTGAGCAGGGTGAAGCTGGCCTGGAAGCCGACGGCGTTTTCCGCGTAGTTCGACTGTTCCAGCTGGGCGTCCACGGTGTTCTGGTCGATCGACGGTTGCATCGGCGTGCGATACAGCAGCGACTCGTCGCCATTGCCCAGGCCTTCAGCTTCGATGTGACGGCTGTTGGTCATGTTCAAGGCAAAAGTACCGCTCTTGGTTTTCTCGTTCTGTGCGGCGAGCACTTTCGAGAAGTCCAGATCCCGAGCCTTGTAATTCGGGGTGTCGGCGTTGGTGATGTTGTTGGCCAGGACTTCGGCACGCTGAGCGCGGAAGCCCAGGGCTTGTTCGTGGATACCGAGCGCTTTATCGAAGCTGATGCTCATGTCGGGAAACCTTCGGGTGACCTGATTTTTCGTAACAGAGACATAGCAAGCGGCGTGCCAAATAAAAAAAGCCCATAAACCGGGGCTTTGCGGGGACAGGCAAGGCGGCAATGCCAGAAAAGCGGCAACCGGTCTCCGCCATCTGCCGCTTTTCTGCCGCTTTCTCGAATCGTGCGCCGGTCGTTGTAGGAGCTGGCGATGACTGCTACGCAGCCAAATACAGTCTTCGCCAGCCGCTACCTGTTGTTTCGGGGCTTCACTGATAGACAATAGTCCTATCAACTAAGTTTTAATCCGATATTTTCTCTACAGAATGCATCAAGAATTCTGCCTGAAATCGGATTTTTTAATGTAAGAAATTTTACTACAGGTATCGTTCACATTGTAATTACCCAATCTTCAATCATGACATCACCAGTAAATATTCTACTGTTGATGTGGCACCCTTGTTGCAGCATAACTAGGCGCTTCTGCTAATTGGAATTCAAATCATGGCAAGGAATGCCGCATGCAAAAATCTATCGATATATCAAATTTTGACAGCGCTCTGAATTGGAATGGAGCTATTCCGACGATTACTGTGGCTCACAAAATTGAAACCATCAACCAAGAGCGCGACGCATATGCACAGTTGGTAGCCATAGCACATTCGGTGCAAGATCAGATAGGAAGTGTTTTTTCGAATGGCACGTCGGGCGTGCGAAATGAAATAGAGGGGCGCATAGGCTCGTCTACTGATACCCACCCATTCAATAAACTGGAGGACGCCTTAAAAAAGAAAGCCATTATTGTCAAGCTCCTGCAACAAATTAGAATGAGTAGCAGCTGGTATGAAGCAGATAGCTTTTTTGGCATAGATGCATTGTCATTGGACAGTATGGAAAGTGCCGAGTTATTCGCGGCTTATTTGGATACAGTAGAACACGAGGAGGAGCGCCGAGCCTATTACGAAAACTTTCTGAAATCTCTGACAGCCGCCTACATTAAACGAATCCTTGTCGAGGCTGTTTCCATTTTAGAGGACGCTTCTCCAGCTATAGATGCTGCGATCCATTCTGCCTTGGCTAGAGGTGAAACTGCCTACAGTTTCAATTTAACCCTTAGTCAATCCGCGCAGGTGGTCACTGTGGCGGGTGCCGCTACTCTCCAAAACGCGGACGGTTGGACCTTCGAGGCAGCCATCCGTAAAAGCATTTTGTTGTTGACAGGGCTGGGGGACGTACTTCTCAGTCGAGCGACGGCGATTGGGATCGGGGCTTTGCTCTATTCACCCGCTCTGGGTAACGGCGAGCGTTATCCTCAAACGGCTCTCAAACTATCTGGTAGTACCGTCTTGCCAGATGCACCGTCTAACCTGAATGAAATCGCCGCTACCGAAGGAACCATCGATCTTCCCTACCGGATTTATGGTGACCTTGGCCAATACACCCTCGTTGCAACACCGGCGGGAGGGAGCATTTCATCAGCGGTGCCAGTTCGGGCGCTGGAGTTCGACCAGAAGACTAACAGCTACAGTTTCACCTCCGCCGACACACCGCCCATCACCCTCGGTTTTCCAATTATCCACTGGGAAAGCAGTTCGACAACTTCACCTGCTAGACCAGTGGAAGTACCGCATTACAGTGGCGTTGAACTGTTGCCACTACTCGTGCGGCCCGAACCATTGCCTGCGTTCGAGTTACCCGACTTCAGGGATTGTATTTACTGCTTTCCGGTCAACAGCGGCTTGCCGCCGATTTACATTGTTTTCAATAGTCCTTATGAAGGGGCTACCACGAGAGGGAAGTACAGCGGTCGATTTTTCAATCCTGCCAAAGCTGGAGGTCCAATTCTGGATTTGGATTGGACCAATGCTACCGTGACGAAAGCGGGTATTGACCTTGTCAAATTGCATACGGGCCGCTTCGACCCTTCGGACGCCAATGCCATCATGGCTGACCGATTGGAAAAAATTCTGCGAGGTGAATTGATAACTACGGCTATCGACAAACGTTTCTATACTCATGAACTGAGAGAGCTTGAACGTTTCAGAGCATTAGGTGTGGCGGATGGTGTAAAGCCGAATGATGGCGGTGTCATTTGGAATAATACTCACGCCGCGACACTAGAAGACTACAAACTAAAGGGTGAGTTTGAGTTGCTCTACACGCCTGAAGCTATAGAAGCAGATAACAAGCAGACAGAGAGAGAATACAAACAGTTGGGAGGGGCAAAGCAATGAGTGTCATAACAACCATCGTGCTCAACGAGAAACCTGAAGAGGTAATTCTATTTCTTACCAAAAATGAACTAGGTATCGATCTTCCTCGGCTTGACGGGCTTTATAATCGGGCTAGTTGGGCGCATGTGGGAGACAACATGGGATTATTGCATCTTGTTTGGAAAATGCGTGACGCTGGATTTGTAAAAATGGATGGAACCGGGATTAGGAGGGGCCCTAACTGGAGAGAACCGATATTCATGGTAGAGGGGAAATATACTTTTGATTGATATTGCCAAGCGCCTGTCATCTTCATGGGAGGGCGACAAGCAATATCTATTGTTCAAGGATGTCCGGACCCCTGATCTGATGACGGGCTTGAACTGCACATGAAAAAAAATCCGATGCCGATACAGGCATCGGATTTTGATTTCTTGCGGCCAAAGGTCAAGCGAAAGGGCTTAACTGATCGGCATTAGCCCCTGAGGATTCCCGTTTTTTGGTGACGCCAACAAATCACTTCGCCTGGTAAATAATCCCCGGGCTGCATTGGACCATCTGGTAATGATCCGGCAAACCGTTCAGCGCTTCGGAAGCGCCGAGGAACAAATAGCCACCTGGCTTGAGCGTGCTGTGAATGCGCAACAGGATGTCTTTCTTCACCTCGGCGGAGAAGTAGATCAGCACGTTGCGGCAGAACACGATGTCGAATTTGCCCAGAGCTGCGTAGCTGTCCAGCAAGTTGAACGAGCGAAACTCCACCCGGCTCTTGATCGGCGCCTTGATCGCCCAGCGCCCCGGCCCTTTCGGGTCGAAGTAACGCTGAAGGCGCTCGGGCGACAGACCACGGCCAATCGCCAGGCTGTCGTACTCGCCGGTCTTGCAGTTGGCCAGCATGGTGCCGGACAGATCGGTGGCCACAATCTGCGCGCCCATCTTCAATTGGCCCAGGTTGACGCGTTCGAACTCATCGATGGACATCGACAGCGAGTACGGTTCCTGACCCGACGAACAGGCCGCCGACCAGATCCGCAAGCGCTGTCCGGGTGCAGCCTTGATGGCTTCCGGCAACACTTTGTTCTTCAACACTTCAAAGGGATAGGTGTCACGAAACCACAAGGTTTCGTTGGTGGTCATGGCATCCACCACCATCTCGCGCAAACCGCTGCGTGGCTGGGTCTGAATACGCTGGACCAGCTCACCCAGCGACTTGATGCCCTGCTGTTCCATCAGTTTGTTGAGACGGCTCGAGACCAGATACTGCTTGTTTTCACCGAGCAAAATGCCACAGGCTTTTTCCAGGAAGACCCGGAACTGTTCGAAATCCAAATTACCCGTAGACAAAGATGCCGCCTCTTAAATCGTGTGAACCACCGGGGGCAGAAGGCCCCTAGCTGTTGTCTGCTGCTTTGATCCGGTCGACTACCCGGGATGCCAGGTCATCAGGACGGAACTTGGCAAGGAAGTCATCGGCACCGACTTTCTTGACCATCGCCTGATTGAAAACCCCCGACAACGAAGTATGCAGGATGATATGAAGCTTTTGCATGCGAGGGTCGTTGCGGATCTCGGCCGTCAGCGTGTACCCGTCCATCTCCGGCATCTCGATGTCGGAAATCATCATCAGGAACTCTTCTTCCGGCTTTTTCCCTTCGTCGACCAGCTTGCGCAAGTAATCCAGCGCTTGCTTGCCGTCGTTCAACGCCACCACTTCAACGCCGACGGTTTGCAGGCAACGAGACACCTGTTTGCGCGCCACCGACGAGTCATCGACCGTCAAGACCTTCAAGGACAAGGCCTTATGCTGGGTTTCGACATCGACCACACCGACCGAAATCGCTTCCGGTGTCGGCGCTACTTCCGCCAGCACTTTTTCGACGTCGATGATTTCGACCAGCTGATTGTCGACCCGCGTCACTGCCGTCAGGTAATGATCGCGTCCCGTGCCCTTAGGTGGCGGATGAATCTCCTCCCAGTTCATGTTGACGATGCGCTCCACCGAGCGCACCAGGAAACCCTGGGTCTTGGTGTTGTACTCCGTGATGATCACGAACGGACTGCTTTGATCTTTCAACGCGCCGGAGCCGGTCGCCATCGCCAGATCAAGAATCGGAATGGTCGCCCCCCGGATACTTGCCACACCGCACACGACAGGACTGGATTTGGGCATCAGCGTGAGTTTGGGGCATTGCAGCACTTCCCGAACCTTGAACACATTGATCCCATAAAGCTGCTGGCCGTCGAGACGGAACAACAACAGCTCAAGGCGATTCTGCCCTACCAGTTGCGTGCGCTGGTTTACCGCATCCATTACACCAGCCATGCACCGACTCCTACACAACGCTTGAGTGTGTTGCGACGCGCTTTCATCACGAAACGGCACGGCGCTTGCTTTTTAACGCTTATGAACACAGAACCGACATTTTTTCGACGCCTGACATCAATCGCTCGCCAATGGCTTTGCGCGATATCGGCCGTTTGCCTGTTCAACGCTGGCAGCCCTGCCCTTGCTGACGCAGTTACATTGCCTGACATGCTTATCGGCGTCACTCAGGGCTTTCTTGAGTTCACTGTCGAAGACTATTTGGCGACCAGCCAAACCGAAGGTCGCTATGAGATTCAGGTCAATCAGCTCGACCCGCGTCTGCGCATGCCCTTGTGCGACAGGGAATTGACAGCCACTTTAGAGAGCCCGGCGACCCCGATTGGCCGGGTCACGGTCAAGGTCCGTTGCGACAGCACCGCCCCCTGGACTGTCTTCGTACCCGCTCAAGTCCGCCTGTTTCGCGACGTCGTCACCACCACTCGGCCGCTCAAGCGAGCCGGCTTTATCGAGCCGGGTGACGTGGTGCTGCGCGAACGAGACATCAGCCTGATCAGCCAGGGGTACTTCACCTCTATGGATCAGGCGATCGGACAGAAACTGACCCGACCAACGGTCACCGATCAGGTCCTGACGCAGGTTCATCTCGAACAGGCCGAAGTCATCACCAAGGGCGACCAAGTGGTGATTACCGCCCGCAGTGGTACGCTCAGCGTGCGCATGCCGGGCGAAGCCCTGTCGAATGGAGGCTTGCGTGAACAGATTCGGGTGAAAAACCTCAACTCCCAACGGGTCATCAAGGCGCAGGTCATCGCGCCGGGCCAGGTGGAAGTGGCCATGTAGAGATCTCTGTGGGTGAAAACATGGCGCTGACCGTGGCTGTTCCCTAAACTGTGCCGCACGCAGGAAATGCGCTGGCGCATGCATGCTCATTGATAAATGGGCCTAAAGTTTTTGCAGGGAGAGCCGAAAACATGGCAAGCGTCCAAATTCCCAGAGGTTTTTTATCATGGTCATCGATTTCAGCCGTTTGAACAGTTCCTCGTCACTTACCGGCAGTACGCGTACCAGCGCCAACAAGGACACTGCCGAAGCCGGCAAATCCGCGCCGCTGAATACCCCGGCCGAACAGGCCAGTACCGCCAAAAGCGGGGAATCGGTACACCTCAGCAATGAGGCTCAGCAGTTGCAGAAGGTCACTGACAAGCTGCGCGATCAGCCTGCCGTCGACAACGCCCGCGTGGCCGAGTTGAAAGCAGCGATTGCCGATGGCAGCTATAAAGTCGACAGCAACCGTGTAGCCAGCAAACTGCTCAACTTCGAAGCCCAGCGCTAGGCCACGGCCTGCGCCAGGCTTTTGGACGCTTAAAACCCAAGGCCAGCCATGCACGACACTAATTTACTGCAACTGATCATCGACGACTTTGCTCCAGCGCAACACTTGCTGGAATTACTGCAAACCGAGTCCCTCGCCTTGCATGGTCGCGACATGCCACTGCTCGAAGACATTCTGGCGCGCAAACAGGCAATGATCATTCTGCTCGAACAGCATGGCCGCAAACGCAGCGAAATCCTCGCCAGCCTCAACCTGCCCACCAATCGCCAAGGCCTGGAGCAACTCGCCAGCCAATCAAGCGTCGGTGAGCAGCTGCTGGAGCAGAGTGACGCGCTGACAGCCCTGCTGACTCAGTGCCAAACGATCAATGTCAATAATGGCCAGTCGATCCTGATTCAGCAGGCCGCCACGGCCAATCAGCTGAAGATTCTCACCGGCGGCGAACCACCCGCGCTTTACGATGCTCGCGGATCAACCTCCAAGTTAGCGAAGCCACGCCCGCTCAGTCAGGCTTGAACCTGTTGATGAGTTCGCTCTATCTAGGCGCGCCACATGCTGGCAATATACTGGCAATGCGCAAACATATTTTGTCCGGAGAATGATGAACCGTGTCCAATGCCTTAAACGCGGAAGATGCTCCACAGCCACCCAAAGTGCTTTCCACACCAATGGAGATCGCTGGCAACCTTCGGCAACTACAAGAGAGTCATGACCCGCTGATTATTACGTTCCATGAACGCAATCAGCGTTTCCAGAGCTATCTGGTAGATGTCGATCGTGACGCCGACATGATCGCCCTGGACGAAATGGTGCCCCGCGATGGCGAACGCTATCTGCTGGCGGGCGAATCGTTTCGGGTCGAAGGCTTCCACGAGGGCGTGCGCATCGCCTGGGAAAGCAACGGTCCACTGAGCATTGACGAATCCGACAATACGCGCTGCTATCGCGGCAAACTCCCCGACCAAGTGGTTTACCACCAGCGCCGCAACGCCTTCCGGGCGGCATTGAAGCTGGCGCAACTGGTCGAGGTCGAACTGGGCGGTGAAAAGCTCAAATCGCCGATCAGCGGCAAGCTGCTGGATATTTCCGCCACAGGCTGCAAGCTGCGCTTTGACGGTGACATCACTGGCAAACTGCAATTGGGTCAGGTCTACGACCGCTTCGTTGCCGCTCTGCCCTTCGGCAGCATGACCACACCAGCGGAATTGCGTTACCTGCACTTCGAAGAAAAGATCTCCACCACCTTCGCCGGTATCCGCTTTCACAACATGAGCGGGATGGTGCAGCGTCAGGTCGAGCGGTTCGTGTACCAGCTTCAGCGTGAAGCACGGCGCTTCGACAAAGACGACTTCTGATACGACGCGTCAACAAAAAAACGGGCAGTCCCTTGCGGTGACTGCCCGTTTTTTTATGCATCAACAGTCAGGGTCTGGCTTCAGTAAAACTTTGTTCGCGTCCTGAGTCCGGATCGTCCGGTGGCGTCGGATCTGCTTCCGGTTCCGGCTCTGAATCCGACTCCGGATGGGGCGGGCTGTGCATCTGCTCCTGCACGACCTGCTCATCGACACGCGGGTCAAGACACGCCACCAGCGGCGAACTCGACATGCTGTCCGGCATGGCCACGTGATGCAGCGGCGCATCGTCGACCTGATGCAGATTGGTGACCGCTTTCGGGCGGATCCGCCACACCAGCACCAGCGCGAAGAAACTGAAAAATGCATAGAGCATGTGGCTGCCGAACAGCTTCATCAGTACCCCGGCGACCAGTGGCCCGATGCTGGCGCCGACACCGTAAGTCACCAGCAGCATCGCCGTCAGCGAGACCCGGCGATCTCCTTCGACGTGGTCATTGGAGAATGCTACCGCCAACGGATACAGGCAGAACTGCACCAGCGAACACAGGAACCCGGAGATGAACAACACCTCAATCGGCACGGTCTGCAAGATCGCCAGCGGCAACGCGGCCAAGGCCAGGCTGAAGGCAAAACAGCGAATCAACAGCGCCCGGTCATAGCGGTCAGACAGCCACCCTAACGGCCACTGCACCAAAAGGCCGGCAAAAATGCAGCTACCCATGAACAGGCCGACCTGTTCGTTGGACAACCCCTGCTGGGATGCATACAACGGCGCCAGACCGTAGAACGAACCCACGATCAACCCTGCCCCCAACACCGTACTCAATGACTGCGGCACGCGCTTGATGAAGAAGCGCGGCTCCATTGGGGCCGGGTGCAACGCCGCCGGGTGAATTCGTCGAGTGAGTGCCACCGGCACCAGGCACAGGGCGAAGCACAAGGCGACCAGCATCAGCAGTTCCAGGCCCAGGCCGGGGTGCATGACCAGTATCAGCTGACCCAGTACCAACCCCAGATAAGACGCGATCATGTAGCCGCTAAATACCTTGCCGCGCATGTTGGCATCGGCTTGTTCGTTGAGCCAACTCTCGATGACCATGTACTGGCACATCATGCCCAGGCCGACAATCACCCGCAGGAACAGCCAGGCCGGCAGCCAATCAGTCAACCCATGGCCCAATACCGCCGCGCCGACGATCCCGGCGCACGCGGCATATGCACGAATATGCCCGACCCTGGCAATCAGTCGGTGACCGATCTTGCCGCCCAGCACCAGGCCGAAGTAGTTGGCCGCCATCAACGCACCGACCCACAAGCTGTCGACGTGATCGGCTGCCAGGCGCAAGGCCAGGTAAGTGCTTAACAGGCCCGAGCCGATCAACATCATCAGCGAGGCGAAATACAGCGCTCGAAAGGATTTCCAGATTTGGCGCATCGGCGTTCCGAGCGGCTCCTTGCAGTGGGGATCAGACTACCGAAACAATAGACTGAAGACGACGAAGCGTCAGGCCTGGGTTGCTAAAACACGCCGTTCCCAGGGGGTAATTTCATCAAAGAAGCTGGTCAGCTCCATGGACTTCGAAGCGACGTAGCCTTCGATGAACTCATTGCCAAACAGTTCCTTCGCCAATTGGCTACGTTTCAGACGCTCAAGAGCCGCATGCAAGGTACACGGCAACGAAAGATTATCCGGCACTTCAAACTCACCCTGGACTGCCTCGCTGGGCTCCAGCTGATTTTCAATGCCGTACAACCCGGCGGCAAGACTGGCCGCGATGGCCAGGTACGGATTGGCGTCGGCCCCCGGCAAACGGTTCTCGACCCGACGAGCGACCGGTGAACTGGCCGGAATGCGCAACCCTGCGGCACGATTGTCGTGGGACCAGCAAGCATTGTTCGGTGACGCATACGGATGGCACAAGCGCTGATAAGAGTTCACGTTCGGTGCAAACAGCGCCGTGAAGTCGGCCATGCTGGCCTGCAGACCGCCGATGAAGTGACGGAAGATGGCAGTCGGCTGACCGGCCTCGTCGCTGAACACGTTACGCCCGGTGGCTATGTCGACAATGCTTTGGTGAATATGCATCGAACTACCCGGCGTGTGCGCCAGCGGCTTGGCCATGCAGACCACGTTCAAGCCGTGCTTGAGCGCGACTTCCTTGAGCAGGTGCTTGAACAACAACGTCTGGTCGGCCATCAGCAGCGGATCGCCGTGCAGCAGGTTGATCTCGAACTGGCTCACACCCATTTCGTGCATAAAGGTATCGCGCGGCAAGCCCAGCGCCGCCATGCATGCGTAGACTTCCCTGAAGAACGGCCGCAAGCCGTTATTGGAGCTGACACTGAACGCCGACTGACCGACCTCACGACGACCGTCCAGGCCCAGCGGCGGCTGGAACGGTTGAGTCGGATCGGGATTGGGCGCGAACACGAAGAACTCCAGCTCGGTCGCCACCACCGGCGCCAGACCGCGAGCTGCGTAGCGCGCGATCACTGACTTGAGTTGGCCGCGGGTCGACAGACTCGAGCTTTCACCGCTCAATTCATCCGCATCGCAAATGGCCAACGCCCGAGGCTGCTGGCTCCAGGGCAAGCGATAGATGTGCGCAGGGTCAGGCACCAACGCCAGGTCGCCATCATCGCTGCCGTAAAAACGTGCTGGCGGATAGCCGCCCATGATGCATTGCAACAGCACACCACGCGCCAACTGCAACCGACGTCCTTCGAGAAAGCCCTCGGCCGTCATGACTTTACCCCGAGGCACGCCATTCAAATCCGGCGTGACACATTCAATCTCATCAATGCCCGCCAATCGCTGGGCGAGTGAACGATGTCCATCGGTAGTCATGACGCAATCCTTCGTTGTGCGAGCCGCGAACGGCGACCCGTACAAAAATAGGCTCCACCTGTTCAGAATATCAAGCAGCGCCACACAATAAAGAACCGTCAGGGCAGGTAAAGGCTGAACACACCACCGCCCAACGGGCCGCCATTGCTGAGCCGGGTGCTTCCGCCGACACCATTGCGCTGATGCAGCGCGGCGATCCGTCCGGCAAAGTACAGGCCCAGACCGGTGCTACTGCTGCTGTAATTGATGCCCGGCACATAGTCAGCCTGAAACTCGATCATCTCGGCTGGATAACCGTCGCCATCGTCGTTGATGGCCAGCACCAACTGACCGCCCTCGTCACTGACGCTGATCAGCAGTGACTCGCGCGCGTAACGAATGGCGTTGTTGATGATGTTGGCCAGCACCGAGGCGACCAGCTCGCGGTCGAAGAAACCCAGCGGGCACAACGGGTCGACTTCATAGGTCGCGAGAATGCCGCGACTGGCGAACACCTCTTGATGGCTCGCCAATTGCGCTTCGAGAAAGTCATCCAGATCATGGTAGGCCGGTTGCACCGGCAGCTGATTGACGCCCAGTTTGTACAGGCCCAACAACTGCACCAGCATGCCATTGAGGTGCGCGAACTCATACTCGATGACGCCCTGCTCCGGGCTGAGCTGCGCCGGATCGGGCAAGCGGGCCAGCCACTGGCTGTGAGCCTGAATCAGCAAGGCCAACGAGTTCTTCATGTCGTGCACGGTGGAAGCAATCACCGTCGAGAAATCCAGTGCCGGGTTGTCTTGGCTCATCCGCCGAACGCCTTGATTTTCAGTTTCTGATAGCGCGGATAACGCGCGTCGGTATCGGGCATCAATCCGACCATTTTCAGGCAGACCCGACATTCTTCGATTTCGGCCGACGGTACACTGGTATCGGTACCGTGCAGCAGCGACTGCGCCATGTTCAAGGCAATACTGATGTTTTTCGGCTGCATCGCCAGCGCTTTGCGAAATACCGCACGGGCCTCCACCAGGTTGCCGGTCTTGTACACCCGCACGCCCTGACGGTTAAGGTCGGCGGCCGCACTGCTCGAACTGAGGATCGTCGGGTCATCGGTCAGTTTGGCGATGCCCTTCATCACCACCGGATCGTCACCGTAGATTTCCGCGCAGTTTTTCAACATCGACGCACCGGCCCCCGCCTGACCAAGCATTTGCAACTGCTTGGCTACCAGCAGCGCCGCCTCGGCACTCATGAATTGTTCCATACCGTCGAGGCGCATCATTGCTTGTTCGGTGAGCTTCTCGGCAGTTTCGGCATCGTTGAGTAACAGGCTGGTGGCTTTCATCAGACGCGCACGAATTTGCAAGCCCGGGTCGCTCGGATTCTCCTTGGCCACCAGGCTGAGCGTCGTGTTGATTTCCAGGCGGGTGCGGGTATCCAGCCCTTTCTCGCTGCCTTTGCAGATCAAGGCGTGGGCCAGACCCAGATTGCTTTCCGCATCCTTGAAGCGCGATTGAGCGCCTTGCGACACTGCCTGGCGATAGGCCCGAGAAGCGGTGTCGAAATCTTCGTTGGTCATCGCCAGTTTGCCCAGCAGCGCTTGCCGACGCACCGCCAATGGCGACAGGCGAATGGCCTCTTCCAATACTCTCTGTGCGCCTCGGGTGTCGCCTTCGACCACCAGCACGTCGGCCATGCCGTCATACAGCGCCGGCATCATCGGAAACACTTTCAGGGCTTTTTCGTAGATGCCCTTAGCCTGGCTGACCTGGCCACGCTTAAACAGCAACTGGCCCAACCCGGCAAACGCCCACGGCAACGGCCGATCAGCAATGATGCTGTCGTAGAGGCGCTCCAGCGCTTCGTTCTGATTCAAGTCGCGCAACGCATCAGCTCGATAGCGCAGGCACAGCGGCGAATAACGGATGTCTTTCTTGCACAGCTCGATACAGGCATTGAGCACTTCAAGCGGCTTGCCACGGTCGAGTGCTTGCAGGATCGGCTTGAGCAAATTCTTGCGCTGCTCCAGACGCTCCAGGCGTTGAGCCAGGCCAGATCGGTTGAACGGCTTGGTCAGGTAGGCGTCAGGTTCGTGCTCCAGCGCACTGAGCACCATGGCCTGGCTGGTTTCGGCGGTGACCATGACGAAGACACTTTCATGGCTGATCAGCTTCTCGATCATCAAATCTTCGAGGACCTGTTGACCGTTCTTTTTACCGTCGCCGAGGTGGAAATCCTGCAGGATGAAATCGTAGGACTTCTGCGAACACATACGCAGCGCCTGTTCGCCCGTGTCCGCGGTATCCACGTCCTTGACGCCCAGCTCACGCAGCATGGACCTGACGGAACTGCGGAAATCCGAGAAATCATCGACGATCAGAAAACTCTTTTGGTGATACGACAGCATCGAAGATTTCCAGGCAATGTTAAGAAGAAGAGCATGACCGTACGGGTTATCGGCCAACAGTACCGTTACCTTTAGACTGAGAGGGCTCATCTACCGGGTGATCTGGCGAGCCCGACGCCCGCCAAAGACTGTTATCTGACTCTCACTTCATTTAGCGCAACAAATGCACGGCCAAGCCGACGACCGCACAGGCCATCAGCACCTGAATCACACCCCGCTTGAAGCGGAACAACGCAATTGCCGCTGCAATCGCGATCAGTGCAGAGGGCCAATCGAGGCTGCCGCTAAAACCCTTCGGCCAAAGCACGTGATAGCCGAAGAAACACGCTAGATTGAGAATCACACCGACGACTGCTGCCGTAATGGCAGTGAGAGGTGCGGTGAACTTGAGCTCGTTGTGGGTCGATTCCACCAACGGGCCGCCTGCCAGGATGAACAGGAACGAGGGCAAGAAGGTAAACCAGGTCACCAGGGAGGCTGCGACAGCTCCTGCCAGAAAAACGTGATCGCTACCGAACACCTGTGCGACATACGCCCCGACAAAGCTGACGAACGCCACGACCATGATCAACGGTCCGGGTGTGGTTTCACCTAGCGCCAGGCCATCGATCATTTGTGTCGGTGTCAGCCAGCCATAATGGCCGACTGCACCTTGATAGACATAGGGAAGCACGGCATACGCACCGCCAAATGTCAGCAGTGCCGCCTTGGTAAAGAACCAGCCCATCTGGGTCAAGGTGCCTTCCCAGCCATACAATGCGGTCAAAACCCCCATCGGCAATGCCCACAGTGCCGCGCCAATCAGTGCGAGCGATACCAGTTTCAACCAGCTGAATCGGGCATGTTCCGGGGTCGGGGTGTCGTCATCGATCAAGGCCGGGCCGAAGGACTTTTTGGCGGCGCCATGACCACCGACCCTGAATTTCTCGGGCGCCAGGCGGCCGCCGACATAGCCGATCAGCGCGGCGCCCAGAACGATCAACGGGAAGGGAAGATTGAACGCGAAGATTGCGATGAATGAAGCGGCCGCTATCGCCCATAGCCAATTGTTTTTCAATGCCCGAGAGCCGATTCGATGGGCCGCCTGCACGACGATGGCGGTTACGGCAGGCTTGATGCCATAGAAAAGCCCAGCCACCACAGGCACTTCGCCGAAGGCGATGTACATCCACGACAAAGCGATCAGGATGAACAATGAGGGCAGCACAAACAGCACGCCAGCAACCACCCCGCCCCAGGTTCGATGCATCAGCCAGCCGATGTAGGTTGCCAACTGCTGAGCCTCTGGCCCAGGGAGCAACATGCAGTAGTTGAGGGCATGCAGGAATCTACGCTCGGATATCCAGCGCCGCCGCTCCACCAGTTCCTGATGCATGATCGAGATCTGTCCCGCCGGCCCACCGAAGCTGATGAAGCCGAGCTTCAACCAGAACCAGAACGCCTCACGAAAACTGATCGCTTGCGGCCTCGACAGCTCTTCTTCATCCATGGGTGTCAAAGCCTCTGGAAACGAATCAGCAGGTAGTGTGCGAGCGGGTACCAGGTACTAACAGAAAGGCATTCTGATTCTTTTGACGGAGCGCAAACCCATTCAGGTTTCAAACGCTGCGTTGCGCAAGGCACCATGAAATAGATGGTGTCCCAGGGCAGGTTCGAACTGCCAACCTTCCCCTTAGGAGGGTCAAATTACGCCCAACAAAACCAACCGCCAGCCCGTATTCATTGGGTCAAACCGTCCGGTTGCGTCTCGTCGTACTGGCTGATACTGTGCTTTTCGCTGGTATCCTGCTGGTACGGACATGAAAGCCAAAATCACACAGAAACTAATCAACAGCCTAGCACCTCAGGAGAAGCACTACCGCGTCTTCGACACGGAGCAGCCTGGCCTTTTCATCAGGGTACAACCCAGCGGGCATATGGCCTATATGGTTTCTTAGGCGCGCAACCGGGAACGCTCGTTAGGGCGCGTTGGAAAGCTCACGCTGACCCAGGCGCGCACCGATGCTGCACGCTACCTTGCCGACGCCCACGAGTACGTCGAGCCGCTGGCAGTGACCCACGGCCGCAAAGGAGCGGGACTCCCAACGCTACGGGCATTCATTGATGACACGTACCTACCGTGGTTCAAGGCGCACCACAGGGGGTATGAAAAAACACTGCACACCCTGGATAACAACTTCGAAGCGATCATGCCCCAGCGCCTTGACGCAATCACGGCCCGCGATCTGGAGCAGCTCCGAACGGGCTGGCTGAACTCCGGCAACAAGGCATCCACGGCCAATAGGAAGATGGGGGCTATCAGTGGCGTGTTCTCCCGCGCCGTCGATTGGGAATATCTACCCTCCTCACCCCTGGACAAGATCAAACCACTGAAAGTCGATACCAAAGGACAAGTCCGTTACTTGTCGAAAGATGAAGCATGCAACCTCAGAAACGCACTGGAGGTTCGAGAGCATCGGGCTTGCTTAGATCGTGACAGCGCAAACCAATGGCGATCAGAAAGACGAAAAGAGTTATATCCAGACCTGCGAGATCTTGCATTTACCGACCATTTGAAGCCGATGGTTCTAGTGTCGCTTAACACCGGAATGAGGCGTGGCGAATTGTTCAGCCTAACTTGGCCGATGGTGAATTTCGAGACTAAAACAATTACAGTCGGCGGCGACACTGCAAAGACTTCTGAGACTCGCCACATACCGATGAACGCCGAAGTATTCAGCACACTTAAGACTTGGAAGGATCAGAGCGGAGCATCGGCCTTTGTATTCCCAGGGCTGGAAGGTGGCCGAATGGAAGATGTTAAAAGCGCCTGGCTCAAGCTGTTACAAGAGGCGTGCATCATCGGGTTTCGCTGGCACGATATGCGCCACGACTTCGCTTCACGCCTTGTAATGGCCGGGGTTCCGCTCAATACCGTTCGGGATTTACTGGGGCACACCGACATCAAAATGACGCTGCGCTATGCCCACCTGGCCCCGGATGTTAAAGCTGCTGCCGTAGAGCTTATTTAGCCTCAGAAGCCTCTAGCATTCGCTTGAAGTCTTCATAGGATGGCTCGAACGGCTTATTCATCGCCAAGAAAGATATGTAACGCTCAACCGTCGCCCACTCCGCCTCAAGTAACTCCAGATTGATCATATATTTGTGGGACAGTTTGATATTCGCATTATTAATGCGCCCGTTCAGGTCGCCGAACAGATCAAAGTCCCCTTTAAAGTGATTACTGGAGTGGATGATAAAGGCCGCAAAGGCCAGATCATCACCAGCAAATTTTGGCCCCAGCGTGCCAGCCCGAAGCTTGTAAAGCGCCTCACTCTCGGACCAGATCGCGGTAAAAGCGAACAAGAAGCTGATCTTTGGAGTCTCTGACTCAAACGGATTATCGATTATTAGGTCATCTAGGCCCGACTCAAGAATGCTCTCAAGCATCTTGACAATTTTTTGATTTTTCGCAGCTGCTGCCAGTTCCAACGATGCCTTGAGATATGGATCAACTCTCGCAGACAAAACGACTTTTTTCGAGCGATTTGCCATCAATTAGCCCTCATCCGTCTACAAACATTTTGCTTGCAGGCCATGTTACTTACAAATACAGTGTCTACACCGTCCAGTATCGTCCGGGCGGCAAGCTTACACAACTGGAGATTTATACATATGAACCAAAGCCACCAAGCCCCGGCATTAGCTCTTGGCGTAGAAGAAGCCGCCCGAGTTATCGGCGTAGCACGCTCGATGCTGTACGAGATCGTCGGTCGCGGTGAGATCGAGAGCTTCAAACTCGGTCGCCGCCGTCTGATCCTAGTCAAGACTCTGGAGGCTTACATCAACCGCGTAGCAAAGGAAAACGCCCGATGAATCCGCATCCTCGACCGTGCAGGGTTGATCCTTGGCGTTCTGACACTAGCTGCAACGGTAAAACTGATCGATCTGGAAGCGCTCAAGAGCTTGGGCGCGGTACGAGTGGAGCTGACGAAATGAATACGGCTAATTGGAATGATCTCCTACCCAACCATGAAGCAATCCAAGCCATGACTCCCGAAAAACTGAAAACCGCAGAATGCGCAACTGGGCAGTACGTTGCCACGCTGGCATTCGGAATCTCTGGCATCGACAATTTTCTCGTCTGCACCGCCTCAAATGGCGTATCGGGATTGGACGAAGGGGCTGTAACGAGTGTGGGCTGGTTTCTAGAAAATCAGGGTGCCCTGGTCGGTAATATTTCCGATACGGGATCAGCTGTGACCTGCCGGAACAACGAGATAGAGCGGGGGGGCGTATGAAGCGAAAAGAGAAGAAACCCAAAGCGGTGTTCGAGCACCGCCAGGGCAAAACACATTGGATCGCACCAAGTGAGGATTTATCGTGACAGATTCCCAGCAAGCTGACAATCACTCAACGGAAGCCCGGGGCACACGTCTCTTCAGCCTCACTCCGTCCGAAATCCAGAACAAAGCCGAGCGTCACCGTGCTCGCGCCCTTTCCCAGCTCAAGAGCAAATCCAGCCTCAAAGTTCGCCACGAGCGTTACAACGCCGAAATTACCCGCGCCCGTTTCTTTGAAGCGATGCTAGCAGGGGGTGTGCAATGAACAACCTCCGCCAAATCACTGACGAAGCTCTCGACCTGATCGACGCCACCACCGATCACATCGGCTGGCTGAGTGCCCTGATGACCGCCATTCGTGCCGACGCGAAACACAACAAGGGCCGCGACCTCGAAAAACTGACCGGCTTGGGCCAGTACCTGAGTAGCGATTGGGATCTCTATCTGGACGGGCAATCCAAGCGTTTGCGCGGTCAATTGGATGTGATGGAGGCATCGCTATGAATGCCCTCAACTGCCTGCCTGATACACCGATTGTCGATCTGAACACTGAGCAACGCCGCACGCTGATTGACCTCATTGAAGTCGAGCGCAACCACGCTTCCCACTGGTGGACGATGCTCAATGAAATGCGCTGCCGTGGTGAGCTGCCGCATTGGGTGAAAGAGCAAGAAGTCGGGTCTGCGCCGGATCATGACCGCTGGTTAACTGGTTGTTCCTATACCAACAAAGCGTTGTTCGGGCATGCCTGTGTGCGCGGTGAAGCCAGCCAGCAGATGTTTCGCTGTCACCCTGAACTGAGGGGCTAAATCATGACGAGTTTTCAACACTGCCAATCGGCGGTGACGCCCTCGGCTTGCCTGAAGGATGTCACCGGGCCGTCTGGTGTCACCCATCACAAGGCCGTACCAGTCCTGTTTCGTGACGCCCTTCAGTCCGTTTTTGGCCCACTCGATTGGCTGCCGGAGCCTGACGGCCTAATTCATCGCTTCCACGTTCCCGGCGACAAACAGGGCAGCGAAAACGGCTGGTATGTTTTGTATTTGGACGGCATCGCGTCGGGCGCCTTTGGCAGCTGGAAAGCGGGCAGCACGAGCACCTGGTGCAGCCGTGAACCTGCCGATCCACGCGAAGCCGAGCAAGTGCGTCAGCACATCGAACAGGCCAAGCGCCAGCGCGAAGCCGAGCAACAACAGCGTCAGTTCAAGGCGGCCATCCGGGCTCAGCGCTGGTGGCGTGATGCGCGGCGCGCTGATTCTGCCCACCCGTACCTCATCGCCAAGGGTATTCGTTCGCATGGCTTGCGCCAGAGTAGTGACGCCTTGCTGGTGCCGCTGTACGTGGCGGGCGAGCTGGTCAACCTGCAACGTATTGCCCGCGACGGCAGCAAACGTTTTTTGGCGGGCGGCCGGATCAAGGGCAGCTATTCGCCCTTGGGCGTCATCGTCCCGGGCCAGCCGCTGTGCATCTGCGAAGGCTGGGCCACGGGCGCCACGCTGCACCAGCACGGTTACGCCGTGGCCTGCGCCATGAACAGCGGCAACCTCAAGCCGGTAGCTCTGGCGCTGCGTGCCCGCTACCCAGAGCAGCCAATCTTCATCGCGGGCGACGACGACCGGCTCACCGATGGCAATCCGGGGCGCACGGCCGCCAATGCCGCCGCCGCGCTCGTGGGTGGCCAAGTGGCGTTCCCAGAATGGCCAGAAGACGCCCCCGCCGACCTCACCGACTTCAACGACCTCGCCAACTGGAAACGCGCCCATGTCCCTGCCTGACAGCAACGTGATCAGCCTTCGGCCAGATGCTCCGACCGTTACGCCTGAGCGTCCCTGCTGGGGCGTGTACGAGCAGTGGGTCACCAATGAAAAGGGCCGCAAGCTGCGCCCGGGTGTGTACCGCCACGGGTTCAAACGCGCCGCGGGTCAAGATGAGGATGACGCCGACAGCGACACCCATGATCGCCCGATCATTGATGAATGGATCGCCAGTCCGGTGACCGTGACAGCGCGGACCACCAACAGCGATGACGGCAGCGAGGGACGTTTGCTGCGCCTGTTCACCGACAGTGGGGTTAAAGAATGGATCATCCCTATGGAGGTGTTCGGCGGCAGCGGCGAGGATGCCCGCCGCCAGTTGTTCGGCATGGGCGTCATCATCGCGCTGAAAAAGCGCGCTGCCTTCATGGAGTACCTGCTGGAGCAACGCCCGGAAGAAATCTTCGCCACCACCGGCCGCCCGGGCTGGCATGAGTCGGGCGCGTTTGTCTTGCCGGGGCGCACCCTCGGCAGCGACAAGGTGCGTTATCAGGCCAGCGGCAAAGGCCAGAACCTGTTCAGCGTGCGTGGCGAGCTGGCGCTCTGGCAGAGCGACGTTGCCGCCAAGTGCGCGGGCAATCCGGTACTGACGTTGGCAATTGGCTGTGCGCTGGCCGGACCGCTGCTGAGTCTGGTTGGCGTGCTCGGTGGCGGCGTGCACCTGGTGGGCGACAGTTCCAGCGGCAAGTCGTTGGCGCAGTTGATTGGCTCGTCAGTGTGGGGTGACCCCGGCGTGTTTGCCGCCAGTTGGGACATGACCAAAGGCGGCCTGGAGATCGAGGCGGCAGGGCGCAATGACACCCTGTTACCACTGGACGAAATCAAGCGCGCCGATCCGAAGCGCGTGCAGGAGATGGCCTATTCACTGGCCAACGGTCAGGGTAAAGGCACCATGACCCGCGAGCGGGAAGGTCGGGCCAAATTGAGCTGGCGCCTGCTCACCCTGTCGAGTGGCGAACGCTCCCTTTCCGAGCACGCCGCCATCTCCGGCAACGCCGCCCATGCGGGTGCGGAACTGCGCATGGTCGACGTAAACGCCGGCACTCGCGCCCACCGCGCCTTCGATGAATTGCACGGCCTTGAGGGGGCCGACTTTCACCGACTGCTCACCGTGGCCGTAAGTGCCCACCATGGTCACTTAGGTTCAGCGTTCGTTGAGCAACTACTCGCCAGCGACGACCGTCCCGGGCTGCTGGAACACTTCGCCAACGTGCGCGCCAAGTTCGTTGAGGACAACGCACAGGCCGGCCGTGTGGCCGATCGCTTCGCCGTGATTGCCCTGGCAGGGGAAATGGCCATTGCCTATGGCCTGTTGCCTTGGGCACCGGGAAGTGCCCTGACCGACTGCCAGTTGCTGTACGGCGAGTGGCTGGCGCGGGTCGGCAGCGGCAATGCCGAAGACCGGCAGATTCTCGCCGGCATCCTCGACTTTATCGACAAGCACGGCAGCAGCCGCTTCTCCGATGTGGATGACCACACCCCTGACACCAAGGTGTTCAACCGGTCCGGGTACTGGGAGTTATCCCTGGGTAAACGCCTGTACCTGTTCAACAAGTCAGCACTGGTCAAAGCGGCCAATGGCTACGGCCTCAGTCGTGTGGTCAAGGCGCTGGACGGGGTGGGGGCGTTCGCCAAGCGTGACACCGACCGAGACAGTCGCAAGACCAAGAAATATCGCCTGCCCGGTGGAGGATCGGCGCGCCTGTATGTCGTCGATACCGAAGCCATGGATCTGGAGGCCACTCATGCATGACCACTCAATACCCATGGCCGACTTCACAGGAACCTAGTTTTGTGGGGAACAGTGGGAACAGCCAATGTTTCCGGGGCTTTGGGGCGTTCCCCCTTATAGAGATGTTGGGGAACAGGGGGAACACACACCTGTTTTTCTATAAACGACCCTGCCTCTGCCCAGCAATCTGGCTGGAGGTGTTGCTGGGCCTGGTCCTGTCGGAGGTGCGCGGAGCATTGGACTTAGCAACAACACCAACAGTGCTTTGATCACACTTTTGTCTCCTGCCATGGACGCTGGATGATGGGTCGTGTATTGGGGATGAATCAGCTGTAGCGAATGTCGCTGAAGTAAATTGCAACCAGCAGCGCGTCCTTATCGCCCTGACCATAGGGCTCGCGACGATAAGCACGTCGCTTGCCGGGCATGCGCAGCCCCTGTACTTCAACGTAGTCAGAAATACAATGAGCGGCGGGCAGGCCACCGCTCACACTCGTCAAGAGGGCGGTGCGTACTGTGCTGAAGCTGCTCCAGCGTACGCCACCACCGAGTTGCGGACTTTATCCTTCTGCTGGTTGATCCTGCACCCACTGCCAGAATAATTGGTAGCCCACCGCAAGCACCACCGGGCCTATGAACAAGCCCAGGATGCCGCTCGTGACCATGCCTCCCAGCGCGCCAATCAGCACGACCGGCATCGGCACATCCACACCCCGTCCCAGCAACAGCGGTTTGAGGACGTTGTCCACCAAGCCGGCAACGAACACAAAGACGGCGAAGATAATGGTCCTCGTGTTGGGCCCCTCGGTGGCCATGACATAGGCGATCACCGGCAGCGTAATCAGTGTGGCCGGTAACTGCATGATGCCCAGCAGCAATACGCCGATGGCCAGCAGACCAGCACCCGGGATACCTTTGAGCACGAAGCCCAGGCCCACCAGCAACATCTGGATGAAGGCAATGCCGACCACGCCGAGCGCAACTGCGCGAATGGTTGCGGTGCACAACTCGGCGATTTTCGGACCCTTTTCAGTACCGCTGATGCGCGACGCAATATCTACCGCACAGCGGCTGCCAGCCTTACCATGCGCCATGAAAATACCGGCGATGATCAAGGCAACAATAAACATCAGCAAACCCGCACCGACGCCGGCAATTTTGGTCAACAAGCCCACACTGACGCCTTTTATTTGCGGCAGATACTTCGCGACCAAGTCCGGAAGATCGGTTGAGGCCTGCAGCCATACTGACGAGATAGTTTTACCCACCACTGGCCATGTGGCGACCGTGTCGGGCGGCGGCGGGATATGGAAGCCCCCCTCCTTCACCAGGTCGATGACCTGTCCGACCGACGAAGCAATCGAGGTGCCCAACAGATAGACCGGCACCACCAGAATAGCGATAGCAATCAGTACAATCGCCGTTGCAGCTCGCCCCTCGCTGCGTCCAAGCGACCCCATGAGTCGCAGTTGCAACGGGTAGAGCGTGATCGCCAGGATGACCGACCACAGCATCAGATCGCGAAACGGACGGAATATTTCGAAGCAAAACAGCACCAGAACAACAATCAACCCAGCACGAATAAGGACATCGAGCATGCTGCGGGTCAACGATTTTGCGGACAGAGGTACGGGCATCATAGATGTCTCCTTGTTGATAGCAGCACAGGTAGGGAACCGTTAGCCCTGCATAGACGACGGCCATTCAACAGTGCGGCGGCATCCTCCGCCCCACCTGTCACAATGCCGTGAAATAGAAAAGTAACCGAGTGTGTAACTAGTTCTGTGTAATCGGTCGTTCTGCGCGATGCGGCGGCCTTACTCATCGGATTTGGCCGCCTGCGCGGTGACTTCAATGGCCCGAATACTGATCGCCGCAAAGATCGCCGTCATCAGAACGCCGTGAAAGCCGAGCACGATGGCAAGGACACGCGAGGTGGCCAGTTTGGGTACTAGGTCGCCATAACCGATGGTCAAGCCAGTGACAAAGGCAAAGTAGATACCGTCAAATGGGCTCCATTCTTCCAGGTGACTGATGATCAGACCGAGCACTACGATCATAAACAGGAGGAGGGAAAAAATCGGCCAGACAACACGAAAGTAAAACCATACAGTTTTGTAGAACTCGCGGCGGACGTGCCTCGCATAAGAAATATGCATGCAATGGGTTCCTGGGATTTAGCGGCATTAGAAATGCGTGACGTACTCACACCCAATAGCGTGACACAAGCGCCAGACTTAGGAACTAGTCGATATGTGCACGAAGCTGTTTTCGATGGCCGACTAAAATCACTAACCAAATTCAAGAGATAGTAGAAACGAACTCAACAAGTGAAGTGAAAAGTAAGGAAAGTAAGCGCGCGTACGCTCGAAACCCATCGCTTGATCATCCGCCGCAAACTCTACATCGACAAACCGACGACGCTGGTCAAATACGCGATCGATCACGGAATCATTTTGCAGCAAGAAAAAAAAACGCTGGCCACTCGATAACGCCCTCGGACGTGTAAGCTCCCGCGATCTTTTTTTGGCTGGACACAGCGCAATGCCTCCAGGTCGCCCCCTAAAGTTGCAGCCAGGCCATCTCATTCTGCTGGGGGCGCTGGCCCTGAGCGGTTGCATTCGGTTGGGACCGGACTTCCAGCCTCCGGGCGAAGAGTGGATCAAACATTGGGACACCCCGGCCCTCGAACAATCCAGCCAACGCGGGCCCAGTCCGGATCTGCGACAGTGGTGGCATGTCTTCAACGACCCGGTGCTCGATCAACTGATTGCGCAAGCGGATGCCTACAACTCCAGCCTTAAAATCGCCGGTTTGCGCGTCATGGAGTCCCGCGCCAAGCTGGGCATTACGCAAGCAGGGCTGTACCCGCAACTGCAGCAAGTCAGCGCAGACAGTTTGTACATTGACCGTCACCAACATGGTGGCAACAATCCGCAAGACAGCAATTTGTGGCAACACAGCGGCGGGTTTGACATCGGCTGGGAGCTCGACTTCTGGGGGCGTTTCAGTCGCGCCATCGAGTCGGCCGATGCGACTTACTTTTCCGCCCAGGCCAACTATGAAGACGTCCTGGTCTTGCTGCGCGCCCAAGTGGCGGATACCTATTATTTGCTGCGCACCACAGACTCCCGTTTGCGTGTCGCCCGTGAAAACGCCGCGCAGCAAAAGCGCAATTACGAGATCACCGAAAAACTGTTCAACAGCGGCCAGGATGCCGAACTCGATTTGCAACAGGCCAAAACCCAATACTTGGGCACGTTGGCCAGTATTCCCAACCTCCTGGACCAGTTGCAACGCACGCGTAACGCCTTGGCCGTGCTGATCGGGCAACCGCCGGGCAGCCTGCCACAGGTGATCGATAACAACACCCTGGTCCCACTGGTCGATCGCGCCGTGCTGCAAGATGTGCCCGCCAGCCTGTTGCTGCGCCGGCCTGACGTCCGCGCCGCCGAACTCAATGTCGCCGCCCAAGGTGCGTTGGTTGGCGTGGCCGAAACCGACTTCTATCCATCGCTGACACTGCTCGGCAGCATTGTCTGGTCGGCGGACTCTCTCAATGGCACCTCCAGCAGCCTGGACCTGATCGGTGGTCCCAGTCTGCGCTGGAATGTATTCGATCACGGGCAGATCGCCAACAACGTGCGCGTCCAGGACGCGCGGTTGCAGCAGTTGATCGAAGCCTACCGCGATAAAGTTCGCCAGGCCGCTCGCGAAGCCGATGATGCGGCCAACGGCCTGATCCAGTCATTGGAGAGCGAACGCATCCTGCGCGACGCCGGAGGGGCTGCCGAACGTTCGCTGGTGCTGGCCAGCGTGCAATTCCGGGAAGGTTACGCCGACTTCCAACGGGTGCTGGACGCTCAACGCGCGCTGCTCGAACAACAGGACAATTACCTGCTGGCACGCGGCAATGCAGTCAGCAATGTCATCGCCCTGTACAAGGCCTTGGGCGGTGGTTGGTACACCCCTCAGCCGTATGTGGACTCGGCCACCCGCCAGGTGATGGAAGAACGCATCGACTGGGGCCACATGCTTGACGATCCCGCCGCCGCACTGCCCGTTTACCCGCTGCCAGCCAAGGAAAATAGCCATGAGTGAAGCCTCGCAACCCTCCCCCGACGCCAGCGAACCGGTAGCGGCCGACCCGGTGAAAAAAGGCATCAAATGGGTGTTGATACTGATCATCCTGAGCCTGGTCTGGTACTTGTTAGCCGACCGGTTCACGCCGTATACGCAACAAGCGCGTGTGGGCGCATTCGTCATTCCGGTGGCGTCGGAAGTCGCGGGCAAGATGATCCGGGTGAACGTACACAACAATCAGACCGTCAAGGCCGGCGAGGTGCTCTTCGAGGTGGACCCGGCGCCCTATCAGATTGCCGTCGATCGCGCCCGCGCCGACCTTGAGACAGCACGCCGGCAATTAGGGGCCAGCACCGCAGGGATTGCCTCGGCGCAAGCGACATTGCGCGTCGCCCAGGCCAATGAAACCAAGGCACGTCAGGAGAATCAGCGCCTGGAAGGGTTGTACCGTGAAGACCCAGGGACCATCTCTGTGCGCGTGCTCGAAATGTCACGCACCACCCGCGATGCGGCAGTCAGTCAAACCGCCGCCGCCCGCGCCGAAGTAGAGCGTGCAAAAGAAACAGAAGGTGGCGGTGAAGACGTCAACGCAAAGTTGCGCAGTGCCGCCACTGCCCTGTCAAAAGCCGAACTGGACCTGGCCAACACGCAAACCCGAGCCCGTTCGGCAGGCCTGATCACCGACCTGCGCACCGATGTCGGGCAATTCGCCTCGGCGGGCGGCCCGGTCATGACCCTGATCACCATTCAGGACATCTGGATCACTGCCGACATGACCGAGAACAACCTCGGCCTGGTGCGGCCCGACACGCCGGTGTCCATCGTCCTCGATGCACTGCCGGGTGAAGTCTTCGACGGCCATGTACGCAGTGTCGGTTATGGCATCAGCGTCGGGCAGCCGACCCCGCCCGGCACTTTGCCCGGTATCCAGAACAGCCGGGACTGGCTGCGACCGGCCCAACGGTTCCCGGTAATCATCGAGTTTTCCGAGCAGTCCATGAGCACACTGCGTGGCAGCGGGAACATTCGTGCCGGCGGGCAGGCTGAAGTCATGGCCTTCCCCTCGGAAGGCAATCTGCTCAACCCGCTCGGCCGGGCCTATTTAGGCCTGATGAGCTGGCTGTCTTATGCCTACTAAACGTTCCCCTCGGGAGCAGCGTGCCTTACGGCTGGCCAGTGGCACGGCACTGTGCCTGGCCATCAGTTTCGGCCTGGCTTTGCCGATACCGTTTCTCGCGCCCGTGCTGTGCCTGCTGCTCTTGGCCTCGGTCAATCGCCCGTTGCCCTTCAAGGCGGCAATCGTTCTCGCGCTGGTCGCGATGCTGACCACCGGTATCGGCCTGCTCTTGATCCCGATCCTGCGTTACTACCCGTTGACCGGCGTGCTGCTGGTCACGGTCAGCCTGTTCATGGTCTTCCGGTGGGGGCTTAGTGGCGGCAATAACCTGATCGTAACCTTGCTGGTGATGGGCCTGACCATGATCTCGTCGGCGGGCGTCGCCGAGTTCGACGCAGCGGCAATGGTCATTGGGGCGCTGGTCAAAGGGCTGTTACTGGCGGTGATGGTGATTGCGATCAGTCATTGGCTTTTCCCCGAGCCTGCCAATGCGCCGGCGCCGCCCGCTGCCCCACCGCCGGTGGGCGAAGAAGCCAGTCGGATTGCGTTGCGTGCAACCTTGATTGTCTTGCCGACGTTCCTGCTGGCAATGATCGACCCGGCGAGCTATCTGCCGATTATCCTGAAGGCGGTCGGCCTGGGTCAGCAATGCAACACGACCAGCGCCCGCAATGCCGGTCGCGAGCTGGTCGGCGCCACCTTGCTCGGCGGCTTGTTGGCCATCCTGTTCTGGTGCGCACTGAGCCTGTTTGTGCACCTGTGGATGTTCTTTCTGTGGACGCTGTTGTTCGGCCTGATACTGGCGCGCAAGCTGTACGCCCTGAGCCCGACCCGGTTTGGCCCGGGGTTATGGCTCAACACCTTTATCACATTGATCATCCTGCTGGGCCAGTCAGTGCAGGACAGCGCTTTGGGCAAAGACGTCTACACCGCCTTCGCCGTGCGCATGGGGCTGTTTATGGCGGTCACGCTGTATGCCTGCGTGATGGTCCGACTGCTTGACCGGCCCGAAAAAGCACAGACTCACGGAGTAACCTGATACCCCTTCCCTTGCAGGCAACTGGTATAGGCCGTCGAGGTGTTGACAGCACTGGTTTTCTCATTAGCCCGGCGCTCCTGACGCTGACGCGAACCACCGACCACGACACCCGCCGCCGCGCCTGAGCTTGATTCTGCCGATACTCTTGTTTCACGTTGTCATTGGCCCCCTCGTAAAATTCGTCATGCTGACGCCCGCGTGCAACGGCTGCGACCGCCCCTGCCGCAGCGCCGACCGCCGCCCCACGCACCCTTACCCCGGAGAAGTGTCAGTCGAAGCCGCCTGACTGGCTGCCACGCTATGGCATACGTTGATGTCCAACTGGGTTTGTTGCGAACTTTGGCCTTTGGTCGGCACCACGGTTTCGGCCCAGCTCTGGGCCGATGAAATCGATAACGCGACACACAGGCTGATGGGGTAATCCCAACCTTGGTAATTCATCCTCTTCATTTTTCCATGGGAGCAATCTTGTCACTCATCGATGTGTTCGGGCTGTTAACGGGGGGGCTAGGGTTGTGACCCGAAGGTATTTCCTTGCACCCGTTAGATACGGTTTCAATTCGGTCATGGTTCAGGTGGACAGGCGTTAGATTTAAAGATTCACAAAACAGACTGCAAGCCACGAACGGCGGGGCCTGCGAGGCGTAACCGCAATTTGTTAAAGCCGAGGTTTTAAACTGCGAGTGAGAGCGTTTTTAGCGCCCTGGCAATGCTCACCCCCAATGTGGAAAACAACGTTGGCGGGGTGCAGCTGCTGCCGGGGGTAATGGCGCAGATCTGCTCCATCCACCGCTGGTGGTTGGACCTCAGATTGAGGGTGGAGAGATGCATCCAGATTTGGACGCATCTCTACTTGAGGTCGGAAAGCCTGCGCAGTAGATACCTCGAATCCAGGGTATGTAGATCCCACTCACAGTTGGTGGATGGGCCGGGTAGTCGACCAGCGAAATTCTGAGGGTTAAAGGTGGGATTTTCCCACTGTGGGTAACGCTCGCACCGTTACCTGATCGTTAGCGGCGATGCGCTCAAATCTGAGCGTATCACCTCACGTTCGCTCTCCCGCGAAACATATACCTGCACGAACCGAAGGACTGCCAATCAGACGGCAAGAGTTTTGCCCAGACTCACGGGTTGAAGGACGGTAGAAACGAAAATTCGGGTAATCCTCTGGAGGCCACGCCGCGTAAGGGCTGCAAGGCCTTTCAAGAATCAACCACTGTCGAGGAATCAATCCGTAGAAAAAACCTATTGCAGAGCAAGACAGGAGCAAGATGCCCGGCAGGAGCGAAAGCGCCGTAGACATCGCCGTGTCAGGGCTGGAGCCCCAAACCGAAATTAATCTTATAAGAGGATTTAAAGCACGAAGCGTGGGAACCCGAGCCAGACTAGGGCCACAACGGATTGAGTTTAATCGGCAGACCTAGTCTCTGCTGGGCGTGTCCAAACACTACATTATGACCGACAGCAACCGGCCAAAACCCTCGGGCTCAGGTAGAACGGTTATGAACACCAGAAAGCCTACATTTTGAACGAGTGAGTAAATATTCATATTTTACTGGCACGTTGGCGAACCACAATCCGCGAGTGTACAAGTCGCGGATTGTGGGCAATTACCTGATCAATGGCGCGTGGGTGTGGCCAAGGGGATCGCCTGATAAAACAGTTGAACACCCGGCCACCACCCGATCAGGCAATGGCCGGGCCAGACTCAGCGATAGACCGGAAAACGACGGCACAGCGCGACAACCTGTTCGCGCACGTGGTGCCCGACCTTGTCGGTGTCACCGTTTTCCAGGGCGTCCAGTACGTCGCATAACCAGCCGGCCACTTGCTCACAAGCCTCCACACCAAACCCGCGGGTGGTTACCGCCGGGGTGCCGATACGAAGGCCGGATGTCACAAACGGTGAGCGCGGGTCATTTGGCACCGAGTTTTTGTTGGCGGTGATATAGGCACTGCTCAGGGCCGCGTCGGCCTCCTTGCCGGTGTAGGGCTTGTCGGACAGGTCGATCAGCATCATGTGGTTGTCGGTGCCGCCCGAGACGATCTTGTACCCCCGCTTTTGCAACACCCCGGCCATGGCCCGGGCGTTGATGACCACTTGGGTCTGGTAGACGCTGAACGCCGGCGAAAGCGCTTCCTTGAACGCCACGGCCTTGGCCGCGATCTGGTGCATCAGCGGCCCGCCCTGCACGCCGGGAAACACAGCGGCATCGAGCTTTTTGTAGAAAGCCTCATCCTGTCCCTTGGACAAAATCAAACCGCCGCGTGGCCCGCGCAGGGTTTTGTGCGTGGTGCTGGTGACCACATGCGCATGGGGAAGCGGGTCGGGGTATTCGCCCGCGGCGACCAGCCCGGCGACGTGGGCCATATCAACCCAGAAGATAGCCCCTACCTTATCGGCAATGCTGCGCATGCGTGCCCAGTCCTTGTACCGCGAATACGCGGAAAAACCACCGATCAACATTTTGGGGCGCGTCTGCAGTGCGATGCGCTCCATCTCGTCATAGTCAAGAAAGCCGGTTTTCGGGTCCAGTCCGTAAGGCACGATGGTGTAGTGACGCCCCGAAAAGTTGGCCGGGTTGCCGTGGGTCAGGTGACCGCCCTGGGCCAGGTTCATGCCCATCACCGTGTCACCGGGGTTGATCAGTGCCAAGAAGACCGCCGCGTTGGCCTGGGCGCCCGCATGGGGTTGCACGTTGGCGTAGTCGCAGCCGAACAGGGCCTTGACCCGCTTGATGGCCAGCCGCTCGGCCACATCGACGTATTCGCAGCCGCTGTAATAGCGCTTGCCGGGGTAGCCTTCGGCGTACTTGTTGGTGAGCACCGTGCTCTGGGTTTTCATCACCAGCGGGCTGGCATAGTTTTCCGAGGCGATCAGCTCGATATGGTCTTCCTGGCGATGCTCTTCGTTGTGAATCGATTCATACAGCTCAGGGTCGAAAGCGTTGAGGGTCAGCGTCGAGTCGTACATGTGCAAAGTGTCCTTGGTCAAGAATTCAAGCGGCGGGTGACAGCAGGCGCGTGATGCGCGCGGCGATGTCGTCGATCTGTGCGTCATCGCAGATCAGCGGCGGCAACAGGCGCACGGTGGTGCCCCGTGTGACGGTGATCAGCAGACGTTGTTCTTCACGGGCCCGGCCGACCAGTTCGGCGCACGGGCCATTGAGTTCAATGCCGATCATCAAGCCGATGCCGCGAATGGACACCACCTCAGGATGGTTGCCCAGCGCCAGCTTCAAGGCCGCCAACAAGCGGCGGCCCGAGGCGGCAGCGCGTTGCGGGATGTGATCGCGCTGCATGATGTCGAGCACTGTGCAGCCCACGCGGCACGCCAGCGGGTTACCGCCGAACGTGGACGCATGGTGGCTGGGGGAAAACAGCTCGGCGGCCTTGCCCCGCGCCAGGCAAGCGCCGATGGGGAAACCGTTGCCCAGCGCTTTGGCCAGGGTAATGACGTCCGGCTCGATGCCCGCATGCTCAAAACCAAACCAGGTACCGGTGCGGCCCAGCCCGGTCTGCACTTCATCGATCATCATCAGCCAGTCGTGTTCATCACACAGTTGGCGCAAGGCCTGCAGGTAGCCGGCAGAGGCGGCGTGCACGCCCCCCTCACCCTGCACCGGCTCGACGAGCACCGCGACGATATCGGGTGACTGCGCCGCGACCTGGCGAATCGCCTCGATGTTGTCGTAAGGCACTCGCACAAAGCCCGGCATCAGGGGCTCGAAGCCGCGATGCACGGCGGGGTTGCCGGTGGCGGCGAGAGTGGCCAGGGTGCGCCCGTGAAAACTGTTGTCCATCACCAACACTTGTGGCTGGGTCACCTGCCGGGCGTTGGCGTGCAGGCGGGCCAGTTTGAGCGCCGCTTCGTTGGCCTCCGCTCCGGAGTTGCAGAAAAACGCCCGTTGCATGCCCGAGAGCAGGCACAGTCGTTCGCCCAATTGCTCCTGCCATGGGATGCGAAACAGGTTGGTCGTGTGCAGTAACACCGTGGCCTGTTCGGCGATGGCCGCGGCAATTTCGGGGTTGGCATGCCCCAGGCTCGTCACCGCCACACCGGCGATGGCATCCAGGTATTCAAGACCCTCGGTGTCCCACAACGAGGCGCCCTGGCCTCGGCTGAACGAAACCGGTTGTCGGGCTGAGGTGTGCATGAGGTAAGCGGGTGCAGCGGACATTGCGGGCCTTCCTGTTGGGGGGATCAACGGCTGGGAGTGATCGACAACAACCTGTCTTCACTGAGGGGGCGGGCATCGGCGGTCGGCCAGTAGTACGCATCCGGCATGGCTCGGGCACCGAAGATCGCTTGTCCGACGCGCACCACGGTCGCGCCCTCTTCAATGGCGATTTCAAAGTCACCCGACATGCCCATCGACAGCTCTTGCAGCGACACCCCATCAGGGGCGCAATGACGCAAGCGATCGCGCAATTCACGCAGCCGGACGAAGCACGGGCGCACCCGCACCACGTCGGCCGAGAACAGCGCCAGCGTCATCAACCCGCGAACCCGCAGTCTCGGGAACGCAGGCATAGTCTCCAGGAAAGCCGCCACGTCATCGGGCGCCAGCCCGTACTTGCTGGCTTCGCCTGAGGTATTGACCTGGACGAACACGTCCATCTGCCGACCTTCAATGTGCAGCCGACGGTCCAGCGTCTCGGCCACCCGCAGGCTGTCCAGGGCCTGGAACTCGCTGGCGAAGCGTGCGACCTGCTTGGCCTTGTTGGTCTGCAAGTGGCCGATCACCGACCATTGCAGGTCTTGCAGGTCGGTCATGGCTTCCCACTCGCTGTGCTTCCTGCACCTTGTTCTCGCCCAGCAGGCGGCAACCGGCGGCATAGGCCAGACGCAGATGAGCTTCATCAAAGGTTTTGCTGACCGGCAGCAAGCGCACACCGGCCGGGTCCCGCCCTACTCGACCGCACGCCTCGACAATGCGTTGCTGCACGGCGGCCAGGTTGCGGCGAAAGTCTTCGACACTGCCGGCCTGTGGGTAACGACCATGGCGCGCATGCAGGGTGTTGAGGTCTTCGGTTTGATCAGGCATCAGTTGGCCGCTCCTTTGGTGGGCACTGCAACCGGTTCGGCCTTTGGGACAGCCGTCTTTTCACGACGCGGCAACTGCCCATTGAGCACGGCGTAGGCCGCCAGGCCGATGACCAGGCCCCAGAACGCGCCGCCGATGCCCAGCAGGGTGATATTGGCCGCACAGGCCAGAAAGGTGATCAGCGACGCTTCCCGCGATTTCACGTCCGCCATGGCATTGGCCAGGCTCGCGCCGAGGGTGCCCAACAGGGCCAGCCCGGCCAGGGTGGTGATGAAGGTCGCCGGGAAGGCCATGAACACCGCCGCCAGGGTCACGCCGAAAATCCCCACCAGGATGTAGAAGACGCCCGCGGCCACGCCTGCGATCCAGCGCTTGGACGGGTCTTCAGAGGCTTCCTTGCCAGTGCAGATGGCGGCCGTGATGGCCGCGATGTTGAAGGCATGGGAACCGAACGGCGCCATCAGCAAAGAACCCAGCCCGGTCACGCTGAGGATCGGGTTGGCACTGGTGTTGAACCCGTCATTGCGCAGCACCAGCATGCCCGGCATGTACTGCCCCGTGAGGGTGATCAGAAACAGCGGCAACGCCACGCTCAACAACGCATTGACCGAGAACTCAGGGCGTGTGAACACCGGTGTCGCAAACTCCAGCGCCAGCCCCGTGAAATCCACGCGCCCCTGCATCAACAGAAAGCCAAGCCCCAGCACCAGAATGCCGACCACCGCATAGCGCGCACTCAAGCGCTTGAACACGATGTAGGCGCCGATCAACACCCCGACCAATAACGGGTCGACGCTCATGCTGGCGAACGCACCGATGCCGAACTGCAGCAGGATGCCGCCCAACAAGCCCGCTGCCACACCGGGCGGGATCAGGCGAACGGCTTTTTCAAAGTAGCCGGACACGCCCAGCAGCACGAACGCTGCAGCCGAAATCATGTACGCCCCGATGGCCTCAGCGTAGGGTGTGGTCGCCAAGGCGACGATCAAAAAAGCCGCCGCCGGGGTCGACCAGGCGGTGATGATCGGCTCGCGGCTCACCCAACTGAGGAACAGCCCGGTCACCCCTACCCCGATCGACACTGACCAAACCCACGACGCCGTCAACTCAGGGCTGAGCCCTGCGACCTTGGCGGCCTGAAACACCAGGATGAAGGTGCCGCCGTAATTGACGATCACTGAAATCAGCCCGGCAACCACCGGGTGCAGCAGGTCCCGCAGACGCAGGGACGAGAGGGATTGAGTAGCTGACATAGGTCTTGGCTCCTTGCTGGACGATGTATCCGGCCGCTGGTAAGCGGTCATTTATAGCCGTTGAATGGCAGGTTTTACCCCTACGCTTTAACGCAGCAGGCCAGACCACTTTGCGCGGTCGGCTCATCCATGCTCGCGCGCAAACGCGTTCATGAAATCGCAAAGCGCCTCGACCGCCGGCACTGAAACGGCGTTGTAGAGGCTGGCGCGCAGGCCGCCGATGCTGGCGTGGCCTTGGAGGCCATTGAGGCCGGCCTGCTCGGCGCTCCGCAAAAAGGCCTTCTCCAGCGCCGCCTCGGCCAGCCGGAAGGGCACGTTGTTGATGGAGCGATACGGTAACTGCACAGGGTTGCGGTAAAACCCGTCACTCCCATCGATGGCGCGGTACAGCATTCGCGCCTTGGCCTGGTTGCGCTGATGCAGGGCCTGCAGACCGCCACTGTGCTTGATCCACTTGAGCGTCAGGCCGGTGAGGTACCAAGGGAAGGTCGCCGGGGTATTGGGCATCGACTGCGCGTCGCTGATGCGCGCGTAGTTGAGAATGTCCGGGGTAAAGGCATGGGAACGCTCCAGCAACGCCGGGTCCACGATGACCACCGTCAACCCGGCCACGCCCATGTTTTTCTGCGCGGCGGCATACACCAGCCCATGCCTGGCGATGTCGATCGGCTTGGACAGCAGGCTTGAACAGGCATCGCACACCAGCGGCGCGTCGCTCGCGGGTGTGTCGATGAACTGCACGCCGTGCACCGTCTCATTCTCGGTGTAGTGCAAGTAGGCGGCGTCGGCGTTAAGGCGCCAGTCAGAGGCGTGGGGGACGCGGTCGAAACCGGACGCGTGGGCACTGGCAACCACGCGCACATCGCAGTAGCGCTGTGCAGCCTCGATCGCCTTGCCCGACCAGAGGCCGGTGTGCAGGTAATCCGCCGTGCCTTTATCGCCTATCAGGTTCATCGGCACTTGAGCGAACTGCAACGAGGCGCCCCCTTGCAGAAACAACACTTTGTAGGCGGGCGGCACCCCGAGGATATCGCGCAGGTCCCGTTCGGCCTCGCGGGCCACCGCCATGAACACCTGCGAACGATGGCTGATTTCCATCACGGACATGCCGGTGCCGGCAAAATCGAAAAACTCCTCGTGCGCCTGAGTGAGGACGTCCAACGGCACCGCGGTGGGGCCTGCGCTGAAGTTGTGTGACCGAGCCATGGTTGAGTAACTCCTGTTCAAGAACGCTCGCCCTGCGCGTAATCACCGAGGTAAAGCCTAGGGTGGCGAGGGCCGGAGTCTACGGATAAACTGGCCTGCCTTTACCTGCCAGTTCATGGAAAGAGAGCAGACCACATGGCAAAGACCTTCGAGCTGGAAACCCTGAAGATGCGCCTCAACGACGCTGAGTTTCAGCTACTGGATTTGCACCAGCGGATCCAACGTGCACTGCGTGCGCTGATTCTCGACGGTGCCCTCGGCCCCGGCTTGAAACTGCCCGCCACGCGGGTACTGTCCAAGTCACTGGGTTGCGCCCGTGACACCGTTGAGAACGCCTATGTGCAGTTGCATCGGGACGGGTTCATCGTGCGCCGCGAAGGCGCCGGCAGTTACGTCTGCGACACGGTGGGCGCCGAATTGCGCGGTGCCGGCCGCCGACGCCTCAAGGCTCAGGAAGTCAGGAGCAGCGTCGCCGCGCCGGGCGCCGAACTCAGCCAACGCGGGCGGATGATCTTCGACACCGGCGGCGTGCGCGATCAGCAAGTCATCAAGGCATTCGCCACCGGCCTGCCGGAAACCCGCAGCTTCCCGACGGATGTCTGGGAGCGTTTGCAGCGCCAGGTCATGAAGGACTATCGCGCGAACGTACTGCTGCATGGCGATCCACAAGGGGCCGAGCCCCTGCGCAAAGCGATTGCCACCTACCTGAACCTCGAACGCGGCGCCAAATGCTCCTCCGACCAGGTGCTGGTATTGAGCAGCACTCGTCAGGCGTTGTATCTGTGCGCGCAGTTGCTGGTGGACGCCGGCAAGCCGATTCTGCTGGAAAACCCCGGCTATTACGGCGCCCGCAAGGCCTTCGAAATCGCCGAAACCAAGGTGCTGCCCATTGATGTGGATGAACGGGGCATCCGCACCGACCTGCTGTACGCCGACCGCAGCGGCGCCAATTGCGTGTATGTCACGCCCTCGCACCAATACCCCACCGGCGCGACGTTGCCGCTGGAGCGGCGTCTTGAGTTGATCAATTGGGCGGCGCAAAAAGGCAAGTGGATCATCGAGGATGACTACGACAGCGAGTTCCATTACGACGGGCAACCCACGGCGTGCGTGCAGGGCCTGGACAAGTATCAGCGCACGCTCTACATCGGCACGTTCAGCAAGACCCTCTACCCCGGCCTGCGCATGGGGTATATGGTGCTGCCCTCCGAGTTGGTCAAGCCCTTTACCTATGCGCGCAGCATGATGGACGGCCACACTCCGCAAACGCTGCAACTGACGCTGGCGCGCTTTATGGAAGACGGCCATTACAACGCGCATGTCCGGGCCATGCGCAAGCTGTATGCCGGACGCCGGTCGATCATGCACGATGCCATCGGCAAATACTTGAGCACGGTGGTCACCGCCGAACTGCCGCCGGGCGGGTTGCAAATCCCCTGCTTGCTGAAAGCCGGATGGTCCGAGGAAAAAACCATCCGCCAAGCCGCCACTGCCGGCGTGCAACTGTCCGGCCTCAGCGGCTTGTACGCGGGCGACCCGAAGCAACAGGGCTGGCTGCTGGGCTACTCCTCCCTGACCGCGTATGAAATCGAAGCCGCCATGTTGCGCCTGGCCAACGCCCTGAAAATCTAATGGCCCAGCGCATAGTTCATCAGCAGCTGCTGGGCCTGGGCGGCCATCCGCGCACGCTTGGGCAGCTTGGGGCATTCAACCGCGATGACGGGTTGAGGTTTGGCGGTGGTGAACAGTCTGAACCGTGACGTGCGGGTTGCCGCCAGGCGGCCGGTGGGGATGATGCCGGGCATTGGAATTCCTTTTCAAAAAAGCGCAGGCGGTTAATACGGCAGCCTGAAACGCTTGGTCAGGTCGCTTATGCCTTCACGAATCGAGCGTTCAGTGCGGCCGTCGAGGGCACCGCTGCGCACGCCACCGAGCATGGCCAGAATCATGTCGCCGATCTCCCTGAACTCATCGACCCCCATGCCACGCGAAGTGCACGCCGCACTGCCGAGACGAATGCCGGACGTCACGGTGGGCTTGACCTCATCGCCGGGCACGACATTTTTGTTCACGGTAATGCCGATTGCCTCCAACGCACGCTCGGCGACATTCCCCACCAGGCCCCAGGGCCGCAGGTCAATCACCCCCAAGTGACAGTCGGTGCCGCCCGACACGACCAACAGCCCACCTTCAGCTAATCGGCCGCACAAGGCCTGGGCATTGGCGACCACGGCGTGGGCATAAGCGCCGAAGGCCGGTTGCAATGCCTCGCCCAGCGCCACGGCCTTGGCCGCAACGGTGTGCATCAGTGCCGCGCCCTGCAGGCCGGGGAACACAGCCGCATTGATCTTCTGCGCAATGGCCTGCTCATTGCACAGGATCATCCCGCCACGCGGACCGCGCAACGTGGCGTGGGTGCTGAGGGTGGTGACGTGGGCGAACGGCACTGGAGACGGATACGCACCACCCGCGACCAGCCCGGCGACGTGGGCGATGTCGGCCATCAGGAACGCACCCACCTCGTCGGCAATCGCACGAAACCGGGCGAAATCCAGCGCCCGTGAATACGCCGAGGCCCCTGCGATGATCAGGCGTGGGCGTTCTTGTCGGGCGATCTGCTCGACCTGATCCATGTCGACCCTATGGGTCACCGGGTGCACGCCATAGCTGAGGGCCTGAAACCAGAGCCCGGACAGGTTGAACGCAGCACCATGGGACAGGTGCCCACCGGACTTGAGGTCCAGGCCCAGGATCTTGTCCCCCGGCGCCAGCAGAGCCAGAAACACAGCCTGGTTGGCTTGGCTGCCCGAATGGGGTTGCAGGTTGGCATAGGCACAGCTGAACAGTTGCCTGGCCCGCTCGATGGCGAGTTCTTCAATTGCATCGACATTGCAGCAACTGGCGTAATAGCGACGCCCTGGGTAGCCCTCGGCATATTTGTTGGTCAGCACCGACCCTTGGGCCTCGAGCACTGCACGACTGACCACGTTTTCGGCGGCGATCAGCTCGATTGACTGCACTTGGCGCTGACGCTCGGCGTCGATGGCGCGCCACACCTCCCCGTCCACCTGGGGCAGCGCAACGCCACTGACCCCTGGCAGCGCGTGGCCCTCCCGATAAGCGAAATGCGGCATGGTCACTCCCTGTTTAAACGCCCGATAACACGCCGCACTACCCTAGCCGCCCACGGACCGGCCAACCATACCAGTTCGTGCCGACGTTGCAGACCACCGCGCTCAATGCCGCTGCCACACGTCTACGCAGGGGCAGGCGTCGTGAAGTCGCTGCCATTCAAAGTGGTCTGGTGGACTCATCGGTAATGGACTATCGCGCAAGACCATCGCCTCATTAAGCTCTGCGCCGGTTTTGCCATGCTCATCACACAGGTTTCGCCATGACGATTCGTATCGGGTTGTTGCCTCAGGTCGCCGCAGCGCACTTTGTCAGTCATTTGCACATCATGGTGCTGGCGGCGCTGTTCCCCCTGCTTCCGGCTTTTTTCAACGTGGATTATGTCGAGCTGGGCCTGGCTTTGAGCCTGTTCAATATCGTCACGGCGCTGGTACAGGCGCCCATGGGGTTTGCCGTGGACCGCCACGGTGCCAGGCGCTTGCTGTTGGTCGCGCTAGCACTGGGCAGCAGCAGTTTCCTGCTGATTGCACTCCTGCCCGGCTACACCTGTTTGTTGATCGGCATGGCGCTGGCCGGCGTCGCCAACGCCATTTATCACCCGGCCGACTACGCCCTGCTGTCCCGACACATTGACCCCGCCCACATCGGTAAGGCGTTCTCCGTGCATACCTTTGCCGGCTTCCTTGGCGCGGCCGTGGCCCCTGTGTTTTTGCTGGGTATCGCGGTGGCGAGCAACCCGGCCATGGCCTTCGCGGCGGCGGCACTGGTGGGGTTTGTCGCACTGGCGCTGTTGTTGATCCCTGGCTCCGCACTGGCCCAGGTCAGTCGCCTGCATCCCGCCGCCGACCCGCCCCCCCTCGGCGCCCGTCGCCTGTCACTGCTCTCGCCTATGGTGCTAAGCCTGACCCTGTTGTTCGTGCTGCTGAACCTGAGCACCGGCGCGATTGAGAAGTTCTCGGTCGCCGCCCTGATGCAAGGCCAGGGCGTGGCCTTGACCTGGGCCAACTCGGCGTTGACCGCCTTCCTCTTTGCCAGCGCCTTCGGCGTGCTGGCAGGGGGAGCCTTGGCCGACCGGCGGGGCGGCCACGCTGGCCGCAGTCATCGTCTCGCTACGTCTTGCACTTCGAGTCGAGCGAATCCGCGTACGCACTACTGTGGGGGTGCGGCTCGTATTCGCAGGCGATGGCACGCCTGCGGAAGAACACGTCGGTTTCACCATAGTCAATCTTGGAGGTCGGCCAGTTACTGTAAATTCGGTCGGGTGGCGCGTTGGAAGGGGAAAGAGCGCCCGCCACAGCATTCAGCCTCTCTATGGGCAGTACACGCCGCAGTATCCAAAGCAGCTCGCGCATGGCGAGCAAGTAACCTTCATGGTTTCATTTCTTGCTCTACCGTCTTGGCCCAAAGAGTTCGCTACTCGCTTCGTCCAAGATCTCTCGCCGAAGAACCTCCGAACGCTGCGGGCGCTGATTCACACGTCTGTGGGTGAAACGATTGAAGTCAAACCAGAAGAAAACTTACTGCGGCGGCTTCGCGAAGCTGGGACCTAAGCCTTTCATCGAGCCGACGTACCCTGGCAAGCCGGGTCCCGCCGCTCGTATTAAACGTTCGCTATTCGGCAGCTTTTGGGATCAGCGACAGACCACTTTGGGTCGGCTGCCGCCGGTGGCGACAGGCAGAAATCGGCCAAAAGCGGACATCGTCATCAATAACGATTAAACGCTCTTGCGTTCACATGCCCTCCCAAAAATAAGAACTGGCGCCAAGGCCAGGCCCGATTATGAACGCCGGACATCGCCCATAAGTTCAATCGTGTCCGGACGGAACTGGTACTGCGTTACGCAAACTCCTCGCGGAGCATCGCCACAAACGCCTCTCGCGCCGGGTGCACCCCGGCGTTTTCGTGCCAGTAAAACAGGCTCTCGATTGCCGTCAGTTCGGGAAACTCAAACGCCACGCACCCGGCGCCTTTGGCGTATTGATCGAAAACTCCTTTAGTCACCAGCGCCACGCCGGCCCCGGCGCTGACGCAACCGACAATCGCACCATAGCTGGCCAGGCTGACAATCGGCAGCGCCAACCCATTGCGCAATAACCAATGCTCCATCGCCGCCCGGTACGGACAGCCCTGGGGCCAAAGGAACATCGTCTTATCCTGCAAGTCCGTCACGTCGCGCAACGGCCCAAGGGAGGTTGAGGCGATCAACAGCAACTCTTCGCGGTACATCGGCGTGCGCTTGAGGTGCGAACGCTCGACGTCGACCGCGACAATTGCACCGTCGAGCTTGTGATTGAGCGTGTCGTCGAGCAACTGGAGCCAGGTGCCGGTGGTCAGCTCCAGCGCCACCTGCGGGTAACGCTTGTGGAATTTGGCCAGCAGACGCGGCAAACGCCCGGTGGCCGACGACTCGATGGCCCCGATGCGCAAGGGGCCAGAGGGTTCGGCCGAAGGGTCGACTGCGCGTTTGGCCTCGGCGGTGAGGGCAAGGATTTTCAAGGCATAGGCAAGGAAGGTCTGCCCCGACGGACTGATACGCAGACCGCGACCCTCACGCAGGAACAGCGCCACTCCCAGCTCCGCTTCCAACGACTTGATCCGTGCCGTGATATTCGACGGCACGCAATGCAGTAACTCGGCCGCCCGGGCAATGCTGCCAACTTCGGCCACGGTTTTAAACATGCGAATCTGCGCCAGCTCCATACATCACCAAAAGTGAACGGTTGGCGCAGTATAAGTCAGTTGTGGCGAGCAATCAGGGTTCTGATACTCAGTGCACCTCCCATCGGCGCCCCAACATGAAGCCACTCACGCCCTCCCCTTTGAAAATCATCCTGGCCATGGCGTTTGTCGTGGCGTGCTGGGGCTATTCCCCGACCGGCATCCATATCGGCTTGCTGGCCTACGACCCTGTGCATCTGGCACTCCTGCGCTTCTTGCTGGCCTCCGTATTCATGGCCGTCGTCGCGATTTTCAAAGGCATTCGCCTGCCCAGCCTTCGAGACTTACCGCTGATGTTCGGCCTGGGTTTCTTTGCCGTAAGCCTGCACCACGTGGCGATCAACTTCGGGCAACAGGGTGTCAGTGCTGGCGCTTCGAGCGTATTGGCCCAGACCACGCCGCTGTTCAGCACATTGATTGCGCGTTTCGTATTCAAGGATCGGGTGAGCCTGTGGCGCTGGGGTTGTGTGCTGCTCGGGTTGTTTGGCGTGGTGATTGTGGTGGCGGGCGATCATGGCCTGGGAAGCCTCGACGCCCACGGCTTGCTGATCCTGCTGTCAGCGGTGTCCTGGAGCCTCTACTTTGCCCTGCAAAAGCATCACACAGGGCGTTACGACGGGCTGACGCTGGTGTGTTACACGGTGTGGTCGGGGACGCTGCTGTTGCTGGTTTTCCTGCCAGGCCTGGTGGAGCAAGTCACCCTTGCGCCGGTGCGCGTGCAGTTTGCGGTGATCGCCCTGGGCGTTTTCCCCAGCGCCCTGGCCTACCTGTCCTGGGCGTATGTGCTGGCGCATGTCGATTTGAGCCGGGCGACGATGACGCTGTACTTGACGCCGCCGACGGCGATGGTCATAGCGTCCTATGCGCTTGGAGAGCGGCCGACTCTGATGATCGTAGTCGGCGGGCTGGTGGTGTTGGCGAGTGTGCTGGCGCTGAATCTGGAGCGGCAGCCTGTCGTTGTTCAGGTTGCTCCGGTCTAATCCATGCTTTTTGCTGCCTGGGCTTACGCCACAGTGAATACCCGGTGTGAGCTCTCACAAACCTCAAACTCCAGATCCTGGGTGGGATTTCTGACGTGTTTGTTAACGAGGGTCATTGTTTCACCCCGATAGGCATCGCTTTTCTTCTCGCAACATCGCAATGCCTTACAGACCGCCTTGGGTCGTTTGCAGCCCGTCATTACAGGCAGCAATCGGCCAAAAACGGACGCTGGATATGACCGCTTCGCCTCCTGAGGCGCCAAGGTAACCCGAAGGTATCTCCGGGCACCGTTAGATACGGGTTCAATTTGGTCACGGCTCAGGTTGACCGGTGTTAGATCCGGAGATTCCGGTAATCCTCTACAGGCCTTACAGAGCAAAGGCTGCACTGCCTTTCAAGAAACAACCATACGAGAGGATTTAAAAACAGCCTCTCGTTCAGACACCGAGGCGTAATTCCTCTTTCCCGGGTTGAAGGACGGTAGAAGCACAAACTCGGGTAATCCTTTGGCGCCGCGTCGCGTAAGGGCTTCAAGGCCTTTCAAAAATCAACCATAGACGAGGATTAAATCTGTGGAAAAGCCCAGTGCAGAGCAAGACAGGAGCAAGATGCCGACCGACCCCCAAAGGGCCTACAGACGGCGGACTGTTTGGCCTGTAGCCGAAAACAGAAATTAATCTTACTAGAGGATTCAAAACGGCAAAGCGCGTGAAGTGGCGTGTCGGCTCCCCGTCTACAGGGTGCAAGTCCTGCACCCCGTGATGCGCTCAGTTTTGAGCGTATCTACTGTCAAAGTCCACAGTGTCAGCTATCGAAAAAGTAACGCTCCGAGCGTTAGCACGCCGTTACCTATCGCCAAAGCATTCAGCGCTTTTTCTCCAGTCGTGCCCTCGTGCCCTCAGTTGTGCCCAGCCTTAGGCATGGGCACGACTGCACAAAAAGGGCACGACTGGCGAAGTGATTGCGCATAGGAAGTCAGCAAGAGTCGGAAAAAAATCCGATGTCTGAATGGTCACCGAGACACGCCCGGCACCTTCATTGCACCAGATCGTTGGCTTTCCATAAATTTAACGGGTCCTCCCGTGGGGGTGGCCCCTAGGGGGTAATTCGGGCCCCGCGTCTTCGGTATATACGACCCTATTTCGGCGGTTGGTTGTTGTTTAGTCCTGACGCTCTGAACAGAAAGTTATAAGGCCATAAGCTGCGCCCCACTTGGCATTCCCATCTATACGTCGGTTCGATCTGATACGTCGAACCGCCAACGTAGGGAGGACATCAAGTGCGATACAACAACCGAGGATCATATGCGATGCAATTACCAAGCGCCTCGCCAAATGATGACCTCCTTTTCCAGATACACACCGGATATCCTAGCAATTTGGCCGGGAGACGGGAGTGGAAAAATGCGCAGCACTTGATCTCCCGTTGCATAGGAATTGATCAGAATGCTTCGTAACCATTACTCGTAGAGAGCTGCCCATTGCCGGTTGGCAACAGGCAACAATCGGTCGATTCTGTTGAAAACAGTCGACCATGGTTGCGGATCAGAAAAGTACGCGTCCGAGATTGAAATCTTTACTTTTGGCAGAGACTTCCGGACTCGGACTTCACGTAGCAGCGTGCCAAAAAGGCGCTTTCACCAGTCAATGATCAGACAGTTTGGGCAGACCGACTTTTTCAACAGAATCGGCCACAAGCAGACGGTCAAAATGGGTAAGACAGCGAGCCGGCTGGAAAAGGCCCGAGGGCTACATTTGATCAAGCGCTACCGGTAGGGGCTGGTTGAACCTCTACGGGTTACAGGGCGCGGGATATCAGCTCTTTCATAACTTCGTTGGAGCCGCCATAGAACCGCATCGCTTGGCTAACGGTTTAGAACCAAGCAATCAGTATTTATCCAATGTATTTACTACGGCCGTCCCTCATCCCCCCGATACTTTCTGATCTGAGTTTCCTGGAAGAGCGAAGGGCGGTCAGTTTGCGATGGCCGCCAATGGCCGCAAAGATCAGATACGTTCGATGACTGTCTTGCCAGATTCGACCAGGCGCTCCAGCAAATGTGCTGGCTGGAACCATATCGCACCGTATGCGCCAAGGGTCTCGCGGTAATGCTGGATACGCTCCAGCACTTGGGCCATCCCCAACCCTTCGGCGTAGTGCAGCGGGCCGCCGCGCCAGGCCGGGAAGCCGTAGCCATTGATCCAGACCAAATCGATGTCGCTGCTGCGCTGGGCGATACCTTCGTCGAGCAACTGGATGCCTTCGTTGATCAGCATCAACAGGCAGCGGTCGTGGATTTCCTGATCGCTGATAACGCGGCGCTGTATGCCCAATTCGCCCGCAATCTGCTCGGTCAGTGTCACCACTTGCGTGTCATCCTTGCGCTCGCGGCCTTCGTAGAGGTAATAGCCGCGGTTGGTTTTCTGGCCATAACGGCCGAGGGCGTACAGCGCGTCGGCGAGCTTGCAGTAGCCAGGGTCGTGGGCAATGACCTCGCGGCGCGACTCACGAACCAGGAAGCTGACATCGATACCCGCCAGATCGTGCATGGCAAAGACGCCCATCGCCATGCCAAGACTGGTGAGTACATTGTCAATCTGCGCAGGCGTGGCGCCTTCCAGCAGCAGACGGTGCGCCTCGCGGGAATAGGGTTCGAGCATGCGGTTGCCAATGAAGCCGAAGCACACTCCGGACACCACCGGGATTTTGCCGATGCGTTTGGCGACTTTCAGCGTGGTGGCCAGGACATCGGCGGCCGTGGCCGTGCCGCGCACTACTTCAAGCAGACGCATGACATTGGCCGGACTGAAGAAATGCAGACCGACGACGTCCTGTGGCCGGCGCGTAACGGCGGCAATGACGTCGACATCCAGGGTGGAGGTATTGCTAGCGAGAATCGCACCTGGCTTGCACACCTCGTCCAGGGCACGAAACACCTGCTGCTTGATGGACAGGTTCTCGAACACGGCTTCGATCACCAGGTCAGCGTCGGCAATATCGGCGTAGTCCAGAGTACCGTGGATCAGTGCCAGTCGCTGCTCCATCTGCTCGGCTGTCAACTTGCCGCGCTGGACACTGGTTTCGTAGTTTTTGCGGATTAGTGCCAGGCCGCGCTCAAGGGCATCGGCCTTGAGCTCCAGCAGCGTCACCGCCATGCCCGCATTGGCGAAGTTCATGGCAATCCCGCCGCCCATGGTGCCGGCACCAATGACCGCGACCCGGTTGACCGGACGAATCGACGTGCCGGCGTCCAGCCCCGGCAGCTTGCCGACTTCACGCTCGGCGAAGAACACATGGCGCAGGGCCTCGGACTCGCTGGAGGCCTCGGCCTCTTTGAACAGTTCGCCCTCTCTGGCCAGGCCCTCGGCCAATGGCAGGTTGCAGGCTGCTTCAATCGCCGCCACCACCCGCTGAGGTGCGCTCTGGCCTATCCAGCGCGACAGATTCTCCGCGCGATAGTCGGCGAAATAGCCCGGCAGCAAGGCTGTGCCCGGGGTTGGGTGCGGCCAGTTCGGGCGGCACGGGCGGCCCGGCGCCTGTCTGGGAATCAGTGCTGCGGCCAATGCCTTGGCCGTTTCGAGCAAGCTATCCGCGGTGGGTGCCACCCAATCGAGCAGCCCCAACACCAGTGCTCGATGGGTGCCGATCGGCTGGCCGGACGCAATAAATTTCAGTGCCGCAGCGGCGCCAATCAGACGCGGCAAACGCTGCGTACCACCAGCGCCAGGCAGCAAGCCAAGCTTGATTTCCGGCAGGCCCAGGCGCGCGCTGGCTTCAGCCACCCGGTAGCCGCAGGCCATGGCGAGCTCCAGCCCACCGCCCAATGCCAAGCCACCGATGGCGGCGATTAGCGGTTTGTCTAACTCGGTAAGACGAGTCAGCAGACTTGGCAGGTCCGGCTTGGCGAAGGACGCAGGGCTACCAAACTCGGAAATGTCAGCGCCGGCGCTAAACACAGAACCTTCACCGTGGAGAATAATCGCTTTCACGCTGGCGTCCGCGGCGGCGCGTTCACAGGCCTCCAGCAATTGTTCGCGCAAGGCCTGGCCGAGAGCGTTGACAGGAGCACTGGCGAGGCCGATCAAGGCCAGCGGACCTTCGCAGCGATAATTGATCAAGCTATTCATATGTGATCTCTCTGTCGGATGAAGCAAATAAGCTGTTTTCACCCGGTTGGTTCTTCCTGAAACTGACTCATGATCAGAACTGTGCGGCATCCAGCGAATAGAGGCTGTCACTGCCGGCCTTGACCGAGGCGCTGAGCGAGTGGATACGTGGTAGCAAGCGAGCGAAATAGAAACGTGCCGTGCCCATCTTGCTGACGTAGAAATCATCCTCGGCCTGATTTCCTATGGCCGTCTTAGCCATCAGTGCCCACATGTAGGCGTAAGTGGTGTAGCCAAACACCTGCAGGTACTCGACCGACGCGGCGCCAATTTCATTCGGGTTGTTCTGGGCCCGATCCAGCAGCCATGCAGTCAACTCGTCGAGCGTATCCAAGGCAGCGCTCAACGGCTGGATGAACTCGCTCAGATCGGTACTGGCGCTCAGAATGAACTGGCGAATCTCGTCGGCAAACTGCCTGTAGAGTGCCCCGCCGCTGCCGACGATCTTGCGCCCGGCCAAGTCCAGGGACTGGATGCCGTTGGTGCCTTCGTAGATCTGGGTGATGCGCACATCGCGCACCAGTTGCTCCTGACCCCATTCGCGGATGTAGCCGTGGCCGCCGAAGACCTGCTGGCCGTGGAGAGTGGTTTCCAGGCCCATGTCGGTGAGGAAGGCCTTGGCCACCGGGGTCAGCAGCGACACCAGATCCTGCGCGCGCTGGCGTGTCGGTGCGTCTTCGCTGTACTTGGCGATGTCCAGTTGCAGGGCTACGTAGCTGGAGAACGCACGGCCGCCTTCGTTCAAGGCTTTCATGGTTAGCAGCATGCGGCGCACGTCCGGGTGCACGATGATCGGGTCGGCGGCTTTGTCCTTGTGCTGAGCGCCGGTCGGTGCGCGGCTTTGCAGGCGGTCACGGGCGTAGGTGACGGCGTTCTGGTACGAACGCTCGCCCTGCGCCAGACCCTGGATACCCACACCCAGACGCTCGTAGTTCATCATGGTGAACATCGCTGCCAGGCCCTTGTTCGGCGCGTCGACGATCCAGCCGGTGGCGCCGTCAAAGTTCATGACGCATGTGGCGGAGGCCTTGATGCCCATCTTGTGCTCGATGGAGCCACAGGACAGCGAGTTACGTTCGCCCAGCGAACCGTTGGCATTGACCATCACCTTGGGCACCAGAAACAGCGAAATGCCTTTTGCCCCGGCGGGAGCACCCGGTAGTTTGGCCAGTACCAGGTGGATGATGTTTTCGCTCAGATCGTGTTCACCACCGCTGATGAAAATTTTGCTGCCGCTGATTTTGTAGCTGCCATCAGCCTGGGGTTCGGCTTTGGTGCGGATCAGGCCGAGGTCAGTACCGGAATGGGCTTCGGTCAGGCACATCGAACCGGTCCAGGTGCCGGCGTACATGTTTGGCAGATAGCGTTCCTTGAGTTCCTGGCTGGCGTGGGCCTTGAGCGCCAGGCAGGCACCCGCCGTCAGCATCGGGTACAGGCCGAACGACAGATTGGCCGAGTTGACCATTTCTTCAATCTGGGCGGAGATCGCCTTGGGCATCCCCATGCCGCCAAACTCCGGATCGCCACCGACACCGCCCCAGCCACCTTCGGCAAAGGCACAGTAGGCCGCCGGGAAACCGTCGGGCGTGGTCACTGCACCGTCGTTCCAGGTGCAGCCTTGCTCGTCACCACTGCGTAGTAGCGGGGCGATGATATCTGCGCTGATCTTGCCGGCCTCTTCAAGTATCGCCGCAGCCGTCTCTTCGTCGATAACCTCGGCCAAACCGGGCAATTGTGCCCAGAGCCGGGACACCTGGAAAACCTCGTTGAGTACGAAGCGCATGTCGCGCAGGGGAGCTTTGTAATCAGACATCTTGGCTTACTCGGAAGTGGTCACGGCATGCGGCATGCCAGGACGTTCAGTGGATTCAGTGTTTTCGGTTGCCGCGACAGAACCGGGCTCAGGAGCCCGTTCGCGCAGCAGGAAATACGAAAGAGCCGGAATCAGGATCAGCGCGCCGAGCATGTTCCACAGGAACATGAAGGTCAGCAGGATGCCCATGTCGGCCTGGAACTTGATCGGCGACCAGACCCAGCACACCACGCCCGCAGCGAGGGTGATGCCCACCAGCCCGACCACGCGCCCGGTGAAGGACACGGCATTGCGGTAGGCCTGGGACAGCGGCAGGCCCTGGCGCTGGAAGTGCAACTGCACACTGAGCAGGTACAAGGCGTAGTCCACGCCGATGCCCACGCCGAGGGCGATCACCGGCAGGGTCGCGACTTTCACGCCGATGCCCATGGCCACCATCAAGGCTTCGCAGAGGATCGAGGTCAGCACCAGCGGCAACAACGCCACCAGGGTGGCGCGCCAGCTGCGGAAGGTGATCAGGCAGAACAGCGTCACCGCCGCATACACATACAGCAGCATGGTGCGGTTGGCTTCGCGGACTACGATGTTGGTCGCGGCTTCAATACCGGCAGTACCGGCGGCGAGTAGGAACTGGCGATCTGCGGTGCTGTTTTCCTTGGCGAACTTGTCGGCAATGGCAACCACCGAGTCCAGGGTCTCGGCCTTGTGATCCTTGAGGAAGGTGATCACCGGCATCAGCGAGCAGTCGGTGTTGAACAGCTCCGGGGAGTTGACCGAGGCTTGTTGCGCGGCGTAGTTCAGCACGTCCTGATTGCGCTGGATGCTGTTGAGCTTGGGATTGCCTTCATAGGTGCCAGCGGTGATCTGGCGTACCGCGTTGACCAAGGACGCGGTCGCCTGCACCCCCGGATACTGTTGCAGCTCCCAGGCCAGGCGGTCGGCGAGGACCAGGGTCTTGTAGTTCAGGCAGCCTTCCGGCGCGGTCTTGATCATCACCGCGAACAGGTCGCTGGACAGCGCGTAATGCTGGGTGATGTAGGCGTTGTCGCGATTGTAGCGCGAGTCGGCACGCAACTCCGGCGCCCCGCTGTCCAGGTCGCCGATCTTCAGGTTCTGGCTGACCATGTAACCGCCGATGCCCATCAACACCGCGACCACTATTGCGCCCGTGGCCCACTTGGCGGTGGTGAAGCGATCGAGCGCGTCCCACAGTCTGCCGAAGCCTTTGTGCTTCTCTGCGCGGTTGTCGATTTTCAGCGCACGCTCGGCGGCTTTGGCGCCGACACCGACGTAGGACAGCGCCACCGGCATCAACAACAACGAGGTGAAGATCAGCACGGCGACACCAATACTGGCGGTGATCGCCAGATCCTGGATCACCGGGATATCGATCAGCATCAGCACGGCGAAGCCCACGGCGTCAGCCAGCAGCGCGGTAACTCCGGCGATGAACAGACGACGGAAGGTGTAGCGCGCAGCGATCAGTTTGTGGGTGCCACGGGCGATGTCCTGCATGATGCCGTTCATCTTCTGCGCGGCGTGGGACACGCCGATGGCGAAGATCAAGAACGGCACCAGCACCGAGTACGGATCGATGGCGTAGCCGAGCCAGGCGACAATGCCCAGTTGCCAGACCACCGCGATCAGCGAGCAGCCGACCACCAGCAGAGTGCTGCGCACGCAACGGGTGTAGGCGTAAATGATGATCAGCGAGGTGACCACGGCCAGGCCGAAGAACATCATCACCTGGATCAGGCCGTCGATCAGGTCGCCCATGAGTTTGGCGAAGCCGATCACCCGGACCTTGTAATGGCCGGTGCCTTCGACCCCGGATTGACGCGCCGCGCTGTCGCCGGCGTATTCGATCTTGTCGCGCAACTGCTCTTCGAGCATCTGCGAGAAGGCGTGGTAGTTGATGCGTTGACCACCGGCGGCGGCTTTGTCCATCAGCGGCACGATCAGCATGGTCGACTTGAAATCGCTGGCCACCAGGCTACCCACCAGACCGGCGCGGGAGATGTTCTGGCGCAACTGTTCAATGTCGGAGGGCGAGCCCTGATAACTGTCGGGCATCACCGGGCCACCCTGGAAACCATCCTCGGTGACTTCGGTCCAGCGCACGGCCGGGCTCCACAGCGACTTCATCCACGCGCGGTCGACGCCTTCGGTGAGGAACAGCTGGTCGTTGACCTGCTTGAGCACGTCGAGGTATTCGGGGTCGAAAATATCGCCCTGGGTGTTCTCGACCACGACGCGCACCGAGTTGCCCAACCCGCGCAGCGAAGCGCGGTTTTCCAGGAAGTTCTGGATATAGGGCTGGCTCTGCGGAATCATTTTTTCGAAGCTGGGGCGCAACTCCAGGCGAGTCACCGCCATGAAGCCCAGCACCATGGTGGCCAGCGCCATCAGCAGCATGAACAGCGGGCGGTAGTTGAACACCAGCCGCTCGAGGAGGTTGCCGGAGCGCTGGTCGAAATCCCGCAGGTCGCGGATCACCGGCATGGCGTCTTGTTTGATATTGCCCATGTCTGGGTTCTCGCTCTTAGGGTTCGAGGGCTGGATCGGCGGACAGCGTCCGGGTGCCACAGCTGCCCGCTACCACCAACGCGCCATCGGCGGACTGGGTGGCACCGGCGACCGGCGTCGGTGTCGGTTGCCGCACCAGATGCATCTGCGCGCCCGTCCCTTGGCTGACCAGCATCTGCCCGCCTTGGGTGAACAAGCGATAGTTGCCACGGGCATCGATCAGGCCCGCGGTGATGCTGACGTGCAGGCCGGTGTCCAGCGCAGTCCAGCTCTGGCCGCCGTCGGTGCTGCGCAACACGTTGCCGCGCAGACCGTAGATCAGCACTTCGCCAGGCTTGCCAAGCACGCCGAAAAAGCTGCCTTGATAAGGTGTCGGCACGGCATTGAAGCGTTGGGCGCTGTCGTCCCATTTGAGCAGCAGGCCTTGCTCGCCAGCGATGTATAAACCGTCGCCGGTGGAGGCGATGGCGTTGAGGTGGAAACCCTGGGGGTTGTCGGTGCGGTCCTGGAATGGCGTCCAGGTCAGGCCACCGTCGTCGGTGCGCAGGATCAGGTTGAACACGCCGACCACATAGCCGGTTTTGTCGTTGGCGAACCAGACGTCGAGCAGCGGTTTGTCCGCGCCCTGATCAGCTAGTCGTTGGCCTTCCATAGCCAACTGGGGCCATTGCTCATTGCCCGGTTCGGCGCTGGCCAGCGCCGTGTAATGCTTGACCAGCAAGGCGCCGATCTGACGACCGTCGAGTTGCTTTTGCCAAGTCGCGCCGGCGTCGCTGCTGTGCAGCACCACGCCGTCATTACCCACCGCCCAGCCTTGGGTGGTGGTCGGAAAATTCACCGCAGTGAGGTCGGCACTGGCCGGTACGGCGGCCTGTTGCCAGTGGTTTCCCGAATCATCGGAAAACAGAATATGGCCACGCTGGCCGACGGTAATCACGCGCCCACCGGCGCGGGTCATGCCGGACAACGGGCTGTTGATGGCCAAGGCAATGACTCTGGCGGGCAGGTCCAGCACATCGACGTAGTCGGCCGCCTGGGCGATGCCCTGCGACAGGCCGAGCACAACGCCAAACGCGAGCTGCAACATATTATTTTTATACGAACACATACTGCGTCCTCTTCGGAAAACCGCGCCGGGGCACACATCCGTGTGCCAGACGTTCAAACCGGGCGCACGCTCGGTCCCGCTACCTTGTGAGCAGCGGACCGTTCGGGGGCTTTTCTGCGGTTGGCTTAGCGAATACCGGCGCCGGCCAGGGATTCCGAAGACCACTGGGCCTTGGAGAGCGGCTCGATGTACTTGATGCCGCCGTACGGGCCGACTACACCGTTGATGTTGTATGAACCACCGACCAGGTCGTAGATCATGAACGGCGTGGAGTCCGGAACCTGCTTGTCGTAGCTCTGGCTGAGGAAGGCGAAGGAACCGCGATAGAGCTGACCACGGGCGTCATATTGATCCGAGGCCAAAGCGGTCCAGCTGTCTTCGTCAAGGTAGAAGCGACGCTTGGCGTAGATGTGACGGGCACCGGCCTTGAGGTTGCCTTCCACGACCCATACACGGTGTTTTTCCCAGCGTACGAAGTCAGGTGCCAGGTGATTGGCAGTGGTCAGCGACTTCGGATCCTGCACGTAGGTCAGCTTGTAGGTGTTGTAGGGCACGATCATTTCCTGCTTGCCCACCAGCTTCCAGTCATAGCGATCCAGCGCACCGTTGAACACGAACACGTCATCGTAGGTGCCTGCGCCGGCGGTACCCGGGTTAGGTGTGTCGTAAGCCAGGCTCGGAGCCAGCTTTACCCGACGCTGCCCCGGCAAGTACTGCCAGGCGCGACGCGGTTGCTGCAACGGGTTGGCGGCGTCCTTGAGCATGATCGCCTCGCCGGCCCGGCGTGCTGGACCGGTGTATGCCAGCTTCATCTGGTAGTACACGTCGGCGCTGCTGATCGGCTGCGAGAGGTTTTCATAGATCGGGTAGGAGATGTTCGCTTGCCCGGTGGTCGCCAGGCTTGGCACACCGGCGGAGTCGACGTTCCAGGAGTCGTACTTGGAGCTGATGCTCACGCCCTGATAACGCAGCAGGAAGTTCCACATCGCTTCGTTGCCCGATTGTGGAATCGGGAACGGCACGCCCGGCAGCACGTTGTCGATGGCCAGGCCACCTTCCAGGGACTTGGCGCCGCTGGCGTTCTTCACGCCGTTATCCAGAATGGCCTGGGGCAGCGAAACGGTACGGTGAGTCAGGAACACGTCGACACGGAACGTCGGGAAACGCTTGGCCAGTTCTACCGTGGTCGCCGTGAGCAGGCCCTTGTACTGATCGACATTCTTGCCGTCGATCACCAGCAGCGGCTTTTCACTGGCAAACGGGTCCGGGCGCATGCTGTCACCGGCTTTGAAGCTGGCTGGCGGCGTGGTCAGGCCACCGTTGTAGGTGGGGATGGAACCATCAGCGTTCCCGGCTTTTTCGGCGCCCACCAGGGTCAGGCTGGTGCCCAGTTTGGCAGCTTCCTGGGTTGAAACAGCGGCCTGTGCCTGGGCGGCGACGATCATCGCCAGCGAGGCAGCCAACACGGTTTGTGCAAATTTCATCTTGTTATTCTCCTGCTTGCATTGAGCAAATCAGTGGTGAATCAAAGTTGTGAATCAGAAGGTTGTTTTCATCGTCAGGTACACGGCGCCACGGTCCTCAGTCGTGGCACCTCCTCCGGAGAAGGACGAGTAGCCACCGGCGAAACAGGCGTAGTTTTCGTTGCCGCTAAAAGCGTTCGGAGTAGAGCCATCGCCACCCGTCGGGCCGGTGCTCACGCCACTGGTATTGCACTTGTCGGTTTGGCCGAAGGAGTCCACGTACTTCAGGTCAACGAAGTATTTGTTGTACACAACGGCCCCGACGCCCACGGCATAGTTGCCGGTGTCCTTGGCACCGCCACCGGAGACCGGTGACACGCCGGCGAGACCCACGTTGACCGACATCGGCGCATTGAGGTCGACACCCGGGAATACCTGGTACCAGGTCGGTGTGAAGTTGACTGCCAGCCCCCAGTTGTCACGGGTCGGCGCGTCGATGCCGCGATAGCTGTCCTTGCCCTTGTAGAGTGCTTCGTTCTTGCTATCGAGCTTGAGCAGGTTGCTGTAGTACAGCTCGGCCAGCAGCGTTGCCGAATCGAACACCGGCGTTTTCGGCAGGGTCATCAGACCGTTGAGCGTCCAGTGCAAGGTGTCGCCGGTGGCGCTCATGCTGTCGCCGCGGCTCGGGGTGTCGTAGACCACACCGGTGGCGTCCGTCCGTGCAGGCAGCAGGCCCAGCCCTTGACCCAGGCCCAGCGGGCTGTGGGTACTGACGATCGCCGGGATACTGGCCAGCGGCATGTTGTGACGAATGTTCAGGTCCGAACCCACGCTCACTCCACCGACGTCCTTGGACAAGCTCAGGCCAAGGATCTTGATGTTGTCGGCATAGGCCAGTTGATAGGTGGCGGTGTCCAGCGAATTGAGGGTGTTGATCACCGCAGGCACTTGCCCGGCCGGCCGGGTGCCGTTGGGGTTGGCCGAGGTAATGCCCCGGGCATCCAGCCAGGCTTGCGGCAGGATTTCCGAAGTCTCGCGGTAGTAGACGCCGAGGGTGCCATCCAGCCAGGCCGGCGACCACTTGGCCATGACGCCCCAGTCGCCGCTGCTGCCCGGTGTCAGGTCATGGCCGCGACGCACGTTGGTCAACGCGTTGCACGGCGCCAGGCCACAGCCCAGCGGACTACCCGGGACCACGCCGTTGGTGTTGCCGAGCAGGAACGACTGCGCACCAAAGCCGATCAGATCGGAACCACCGTAATAAGTGCCCGCTTCCGGCAGACGCGCGGCGTCCCAATCGAGGAAGTACTGGGCACCGACGGTCAGCTCGGGATTGACGGTAAACGACATCGACAACTGGTTACGCGGAACGAACAGCTCCTTGGCTTCAGTACCCGGCGACGCCGCCAGCTTGGCCAGGTCGAGGCCGGACTGGCCGTAGCTGACCGAGTGCACCGGATTGAGAATGGTCTCGCCCCAGAACACGTTGTGCTGACCGGCCTTGGCGCTGAACATCGACTCCTCGCCCACTTCGGTGCTGTAGAACACGAAGGCATCGAGAATTTCGCCAGACGGACCGGTGTAATAACGCTGGGCGTAGTTGCTCAGGTGCGGGCTGCCAAAGCCGACGTTGTCGTTGGTGACGCCGGCCAGACGTGGGTCGTTAGCGACCAGACCGGACCGTGAGTCATTGCCGTTAACGAACGGGTTGGAGTTGGAACCGGTGTTTTCATACGCCTTGTCGTACCAGCTGGCAGCACTGACACGAAAGCCCATGGCGTTTTTGTAGACCACGTCCATCTCGGTCAACAGGTCGACACGGTTGGTGATGTTGGTTCCGGACTTGCGGAAGTTGTAGTCGCCATCGTTGTTGTTTGGCGTCCCCAACATGCGCTTGTCGGCGCTTTCGGTGCGCACGCCGTAGTTGTACTTGATGGTGTTATCGAAACGCATTGACCAATCTGGACTACCGGTATCGATTTCGAGCGCCTGCACCACAGGTGCGCACAAACCGGCGGCGAATGCAGAGGTGAGCAGACTACGACGCAGACAGAGGGACTGACTGTGTTTCATTTGACTAGCTCCATTTCTTATTATTTTTGGGGGCCTGGATCTAAATATTCCTGTTCCCGATCTCGGTGGGCAGGACAGATCGACACCTGAGATCGCTGTCGTCTAACCTGATTCCTACGGCCGGAGCCTGGGAAAAAGGCGCAGCAAACCTGACGATCAAATACTTGTTAAAACCGCTCGTTCAAGGGGGGGGCCTCGACGCCTGTCTGGTGAATAGTCATCGGCGTCGAGGGCCCGTTTCGCCTTAGTGGAAGGCAGTGAGATCCTGAGGTTCGATCCCGTTCGCTTCGCAGTGGTCGAGGTAGCGCTGAAGCGCGGTTTTCCAGTTCTCGATAGCCATGACCTTGTCGTTCTCATCGACGAAGATGAGGTCTCCGCTCACGATCACCAGCGTCAGCATGTATTCAGCGTCTTCAGTGCTTACCACCTCCGGCGTGTGGGTAGATGCGGCGGTCTCGTAGACAATGCTGCCCGGCCCTGCGACCCAGTCGTGCTCCTTGTACTTCCACTGACCTTCGAGGGTGTACACGATGACAGTACCGGAGTGATGGTGCTTCGGCAGTTGCATGTCGATGGGCGCCTTCATCAGGGCGATCATCTCGCCGCGGATCGGGTCGAGCTTGAAGTACTTCAGTAAGACGTTGTCCGCATAAGGCGTGAAGGGAACCCAAGGCAGCGATTCGCCGTGCATGACGGCAGTTTCAATTTGTTGAAAAAGCATGACTATCTCCATTTCTATTGTTTTACCAGAAGCTGACCACTCGGCTTGACCGGCGATGTACGCGCACGACAGATCCAGCGCGAGGCGCAGACCTCTGGGGATTGGGTGGGTCAGATAAGAGGGGTACCGGCCAAGGTGGCGCGGAGCATTTTGCGCGGCGCGTTGCCGTAATCGGCTACGGCGTAGTGCTGGACTTGCAAGTTGTCCCACATGGCAACCGTGTTGGTTCGCCACTTCAGACGTACCTGGTATTCCGGAATCGCGGCCTGAGAGGTCAGGTAGTTCATCAAATGATGAGCTTCCGGCATAAAGTCCTGGCCGTAGCGGATGTCCTCGAAGTTTAAGAAATTCGAGAAATGGGTCGTGAGCAACGAGTTGACGAACAACACCTTTTCGCCCGTCTCAGGATGGGTGAGCACCACCGGGTGCTCGACGGCGGGGCTCTTCGCAGCCATCGCGAGACGTTCTTCGATCGACATCTGGGCGCCAAAGCTGTGCTCGGCACTGTGCTTGGCGTACAGGCCAGCGATCCGTTGCTTGATGGCGTCAGGCAAGTTTGCATAGGCCATCGCCATGTTGGACCACATGGTGTCGCCGCCAGTGTCCGGACCCAGTTCGCAGCGCAACACCGCGCCGCGGGCCGGCACCTTCTTGTAGGTGAGATCGGTATGCCAGGCGTTTTCGCGGCTGGCCTTTTCGACGAAGCCCTTGGGTTTGCTCGGGTCGAGATTGCGGTACAGCATCAGCAGCTTGTCCGCCTCTGGATGGCTCGGAGCAAAGGGATGGGATTCCAGTTCGCCGAACTGCGCGGCGAAGTTCTGTTGCTCCATCGGAGTGATGTCCTGGTCGCGAAAGAACAGCACTTTGTGCTTGAGCCACAGCGCCCGGATCTCCGCGATCATGTCAGGATCCTGGGCCGCGTCGGCCAGGCTGATGTTGCTGAGCTCGGCGCCGATGTTAGGCGTGCAAAGCTCGACCTTGATCGAATTTTGAAGAACTGAAGGGCGGATGATCGCCGGTGCCACGGACTTGGATGGCGGAGAACTGACTTGAAAAGCTGTTGTTTTTATCATTTGAAATCTCCAGTCTCTGGATGTACGCCGGCATGCAATCGCATGCCCGGCAAATCAGACAGGATCAAAGCGAGCCAATGACACCGCTTCGATCACTTGGAGAGATGCTAGGGATTGCCGTCGCCGCAACTTTTGCAAGACAGGACAACATATTGGCATTTTCGGACAACGAGGACGGCTGGGTATCCGGCTTCGTCAATGCTTCCCGGGAGGGGGCGGCGTCATTTTGGAGGCCCCAGTTGTCGCGCACGCACGATGCTGTATGGCCCACTCCGACGGGGATATGCCGTAATGGCAACGGAACCAGCGAGAGAAGTCGGCGCCCGATGAGAAACCCACCAAGCCCGCGATTTCGTAGAGCTTGCGCTTGCTAGTCAACAGGTACTCCTCGGCGAGTTCGACGCGCACCGCATTGACCACAGAAAGTCCACTCTCGCCAACTTCCGCCAAGCGCCGATTGAGTGTGCGGCGATGCAGACCCAAGTGCTGGGCGACGCGATCGACCGAACAGGTTCCGGTGGGCAGCAGTACCCTGATGACCTGACGCGCCCGATCCAGGGGTTCATCGCCTAGGTCCGTCAACTGCATGTCCAGCCAGCGCTTCACTTCTCGATTGAGCTTGGGTGTGGCTGCGACAATGGGCAAGTCCACGTCACGAGCCCGGCAGACAATGCCGTTGAACTCCTGCGCAAAGTCGATTGCCGTTCCGAGCACGCGGCGATGGACGTCCAGCCTGGCTGGCCGGTCATGGCTGAAACAGATAGCCACCGGTTTGAAAGCATCGTGCGCCAGCGCCCGATAGGACCGAACAAAAATGCCCATTGAGATTTCGACCGCCTGGCGCAAAAGCCCCGGGTGCTTCTGCTGTATATCCACATGCAGAAGCACCAGGTCTCCGGCGTCTTCAAGGCGCAATTGCACACCGGGGTTATGCAGCCGCATATAGCGCGCGGACGATTCCATCGCAGCGCGCAGGGTGGGTTCCTCGCGCATCATCAGGGCAAGCATGCCAAAGTCGGCCAGGTCTCGGCGCTCAGCCATCAGCAGGCCAAAGGCTTCCTGGCCGGAAAGCCGTGCCGACTCTTCCAACAGCCAGCAGATCGAATCGCTGCTGATCAGCAGATTCGGATCGTCAAGCACGCGGGGTGGCAATTTGGCCAGCCGCAACATCCGGAACGGGTCCAGCCCGACTGTGCGGGCGATGGAAGCATAGCCGGTCAAACTGGCACTGCGAATCAGGCTGGACATGCGGTCACCCCGTCCCGTTTTGATAAGTTGGTGTCCTGAATAGCCAAACTCAACCACCCCTATCTCGTCAAGCTCTTCCCATACAACAACAATATGACGAGTACTGCGATGAATTTGGAACCTATCCAAGACCAGCCTCTACGGGACGTTGACGCTCCGCACGCGTTCGCCCACCACTTCGTTGACATCAACGGCATCCGGATGCACTACGTCGAGGAAGGCCAGGGGCCCCTGGTCATCCTTCTGCATGGATTCCCTTACCTCTGGTACATGTGGCGCCGACAGATCCCGGTCCTGGCATCTGCTGGCTATCGGGTGGTCGCTCCTGACCTGCGAGGTTTTGGCCTGTCCGACAGCCCTGCTGCGGTCGAAGCCTACGACATGAGCCAAGCGGTGGGTGACATCGTCTGCCTGATGGAGGCCCTGGGCGAAACCTGCGCGATCGTCGTCGGCCACGACCTCGGTGCCTGGGTAGCCCAGTCCTGCGCCATGCTGCGCCCCGAACTTTTTCGCGCACTGGTCATGCTTAACACGCCAGTACCTCCGCGCGGCCGGATCAGGCCCACGGACGGACTGCGGGCGATGGCCAAGGGCAAGGGCTACCACCACCTGTACTTCCAGCAACTGGAAAAGCCAGACCGTGAACTGGCCGCCGACACGCGCAAGACCTTGCGCAGCATCTTCTACTCAGTCTCGGGCGATGCGGTGGGTGCCGAGCGCTGGCGCCTGTTCATCGAGCCGGACGAACCCATCCTCAATGCCTTCACCGACCCTGTAGCGTTCCCCGCGTGGTTGAGCCCGCAAGCGATTGACCACTACGTGGATGAGTACACCCGTGCAGGCTTCACCGGCCCCCTGAACTACTACCGCTGCCGCGACCGCAACTGGGAGATCTCCGCCTTTCTCGATGGCGCGGTGATAAGCCAGCCCAGCATGTTCATCGGTGGCGCCAACGACCCATCGATCGAGCCGCCACAGATTCGTGGGCTGTATGACCAGCTCGAGACTTACCTGGTCGGGCTGCGCAAGAAGGTACTGCTACCCGGTGTGGGCCACGCCGCGGCGGAAGAAACGCCAGAGCAGATCAACGCGTTGCTACTCGAGTTCCTCGAACAACTGGACGACAACTGAGTCGTTCCCTCGTTGGCTATGCGCCAAGGTATTTCACATGAACAACAATAAGACGGTGTCCAACATGAATGGACTGATGCAGCAACAGCAGCTGCTTATTTCGACGCTCCTCACCCATGCCGAGCGCCACCATGGCGACCAGGAGATTGTCTCCCGCCGCGTCGAAGGCGATATCCATCGACAGACCTACCGCGACCTCGGGCAGCGCGCACGCTGCCTGGCCAATGCGCTCGCCACGCTCGGCGTCAGCTTTGGTGACCGCGTCGGCACGCTCGCCTGGAACGGCTACCGCCACATGGAGCTGTACTACGCCATATCCGGCTCGGGTGCCGTGCTGCACACGTTGAACCCACGCCTGCATGCCGACCAGGTGAAGTGGATTGCCGACCACGCCGAGGACCGCGTCCTCTTCTTCGACCTGACCTTCCTGCCGCTGGTCGAATCCATCGCTGGCAAAGTCTCGACCATCACCCGTTTCGTGCTCATGACGGACCGAGCGCATATGCCTGCGGTTACTTCGATCCCCGATCTACTGTGCTACGAAGATTTGATCGAAACCCACACCGATGACTTCGTGTGGCCAACCTTCGATGAGAACAGCGCATCGTCGCTGTGCTACACCTCCGGTACCACTGGCAATCCCAAGGGCGTGCTCTACAGCCACCGTTCGACGATTCTGCACACCTACGCTGCCGCCCTCCCCGACACCTTGAACTGCTCGGCGCGCGACACCATCCTGCCGGTGGTACCGATGTTCCATGTCAACGCCTGGGGTTTGCCGTACGTGGCCTGCATGGTCGGCGCCAAGCTTGTATTCCCCGGGCCATTGCTCGACGGCGAATCGCTCTACGAGTTGTTCGAGGCGGAGAAAGTCACCCTGTCCGCCGGCGTGCCCACCGTCTGGCAAGGCCTGCTCGCCCATGTCGAAGCAACCGGCAAGACATTTTCGACCATGCGCCGGACAGTAATCGGCGGCTCTGCCTGCCCTTCGGCCATGATGGTGGCCTTCCAGGACCGCTATGACGTACAGGTGCTGCATGTCTGGGGCATGACCGAGCTGAGCCCGCTCGGGACCGTGTGCACCCCCAAGGCCAGGCACCTCGCTCTGGACAGTACCGAGCGCCGTGTTCTGCAGGCCAAACAGGGCCGGGTCGTGTACGGCGTCGACATGAAAATCGTCGGTGATGACGGCATGGAGCTCCCCCGCGACGGCAAAGCCTCGGGCGAGCTGATGGTGCGTGGGCCCTGGATCATCTCCTCTTACTTCAAGGGCGACGCCGGCGATGCGCTGGTGGATGGTTGGTTCCCGACAGGCGACGTTTCGACCATCGACGCCGATGGCTTCATGCAGATTACCGACCGCAGCAAGGATGTCATCAAGTCCGGTGGTGAGTGGATCGGCTCCATTGATCTGGAAAACATCGCCATGGCTCATCCGGCGGTCGCGATGGCTGCGTGTATCGCAGCCCACCATCCGAAATGGGACGAACGCCCACTGCTGGTGGTGACTCGCAAGCCTGGCAGCGAACTCTCGCGCGACGAATTGCTTGGCTTCTATGAAGGCAAGATCGCCAGATGGTGGACTCCGGACGATGTGGTGTTCGTCGACAGTATCCCGCTCGGCGCGACCGGCAAAATGCTGAAGAACAAACTTCGTGAGAGGTTCCAGGACTACCGACTGCCCACCGCCTAAGGGCCAGCCTTCCTCAACGCTCGGGCGGGTAGTAACACATTCCCATGTTTGCCCGAGCCGCACGCAGGTCAAGGCCCGGTTCACGAGTTCGATCAGGACCGTGCAAATAACAACAAGAAGCGCAGATTCAAGGAAACGCCATGACTGTTCACCACGCCCATGCAGACAAGATCGAAACGTCGACCGTCAGCGCTCCCCGGCTGTATGCCTGGGTCGTCTTCGCACTGAGTTTCGGCCTGCTGATTTCCGATTACATGTCGCGACAAGTGCTCAATGCAATCTTTCCGCTGCTCAAATCCGAGTGGACCCTGAGCGACGCCCAACTCGGCCTGCTGAGCGGAATCGTCGCTCTGATGGTGGGTCTGTTGGCCGTACCCTTGTCAATAATGGCCGACCGCTGGGGGAGGGTCCGCAGCTTGGTGCTGATGGCCGCGCTTTGGAGCCTGGCTACATTGAGCTGCGGCCTTGCGCAAAATTACCAGCACATGTTCCTCGCCAGGTTGTTGGTTGGTATCGGCGAGGCAGCCTATGGCAGCGTCGGCGTCGCTGTGGTGCTTTCGGTTTTCCCTAAGCACATGCGTGCGACCCTCATCAGCGCCTTCATGGCTGGCGGCATGTTTGGCTCAGTACTGGGCATGGCACTGGGTGGCATCATCGCCGAGCACCTGGGCTGGCGTTCTGCCTTTGTCGTCATGGCGACATTCGGCCTGGCGCTCGCCGTCATCTATCCACTGGTAGTGAAGGAGGCGCGCCTTGGCAACTGCAATCAGGCCGCAGGCCAATCCGCCGAGTCAGGCGGCAAGAGCCCGCTGCGCACGCTGTACTCTAGTCGTTCGGTAATCAGCGCCTATGTCGGCAGCGGCCTGCAGATGTTCATCGGCGGCTCGTTGATAGTCTGGTTGCCCAGCTACCTGAACCGTTACTACCACATGGGCACCGATCAGGCTGGCATGATCTCCGCCATTCTGATTCTAACTGGTGGCGCCGGCATGATCCTCTGCGGCATCCTCAGCGACCGCCTGTGCCGCAAAGCTCCCGAGCGCAAGATTTCCCTGGCCATCGCCTACTGTCTGATCACTAGCATATTGCTGTCAGTGGCCATGCTGTTGCCCCCCGGAGTGGCGCAACTGGTGGTCATCGCTCTGGCTATGCTGGTGGTCACTGGCACGTCCGGCCCAGCCGGCGCCATGGTTGCCAACTTGACCCACCCCTCGGTGCACGGCACGGCTTTTGCGACTCTGGCTCTGGCCAATAACCTGCTTGGCCAAGGGCCCGGCCCCTATATCACGGGCTTGCTGGCCGACGCCTTTGGCCTCGATCGCGCCTTCCAGTTGATCCCGCTGATCAGCGTCGCCGCAGCCCTCGTGTTCTGCTACGGCAAACGCCACTACCAACGCGATATCCAGAAGCGGGTGCCGACAGTCGCAGGTGCGACGCCAGCCGGGAGGATGTCATGAACGCCCCAATCAAGCCGCCCATGACACAACCACTGCCTTGCATCCAAGAGAGTCTTGCATGAGTTCAACAACCATTACCTCGCTGGGGGTACGCAGCCAATTGCTGATTCCCGGTTTTATCGTCAGCGCCATGGTCGCCGCAGCGGCCACGTTCCTCTCCGAGCACTACGGTGCGCCCGTGATGCTCTTCGCATTGCTACTCGGCATGGCGATGAATTTTCTATCCGGTGACGGGGTGTGCAAGCCGGGCATCGAGTTCACGGCCCGCGAGATCCTCCGGGTCGGTGTTGCGCTGCTCGGCATCCGCATTACGCTGGAGCAGATCGTTGCCCTCGGCTGGCAGCCGGTGGTGATGGTAGTAATGTCGGTCGTGGTGACTATCCTGGTGTCCATCGTCGCGGCCCGCGCCATGGGCTTCAACACCTTGTTCGGCCTCCTTACCGGAGGCGCCACCGCGATTTGCGGCGCGTCGGCGGCCCTTGCCTTGGCAGCAGCGCTGCCCAGTCATGCGAAGAAGGAACAGGCGACGCTGTTCACGGTTATAGGCGTTTCGGCGTTGTCCACCGTGGCAATGATTCTTTACCCGATGATCGCCCAGTTTTTCAACCTGACCCCACTCCATGCCGGCTTTTTCCTCGGCGGAACCATTCACGATGTCGCCCAGGTGGTTGGCGCCGGCTACAGCATGTCCCATGAGACTGGCGACAGCGCCACGGTTGTGAAACTGATGCGAGTGGCGATGTTGTTGCCGGTGATCCTCTGTGCAGCCATGATCACCCGCGCCCGCGGCGCCGAACCTGGCAGCAAGCGACCACCGCTGCTGCCGTGGTTCGCGGTGGGATTCGTAATCCTTGCCGCAGCCAACAGCACCGGGGTCATTCCACAGGTGGTTCAGGACGCCGGCAACAGCCTGTCGCGCTGGTGCCTGGTGATTGCCATCAGCGCACTAGGAATGAAGACACAGCTCAAGGAGCTGGCCTCGGTGGGGATCAAACCCATTCTATTGATGGTGGGAGAGACTGTATTCCTTGGCGCACTGGTGCTGGCAATGCTGCACTGGGCCATGTAAACCGAACCCCTGCGGGGTTATCGACGCTCTCGTCAAACAGAGCTTTTTGCCGCGTTGGAGTTGTGTACCAGCTGCTCCATTACGCGGCATTTTTTTGATCGCAATTCGCTGGGAAAGGCCTGGCCCGAGCTTCCAGAAGTGTTCGTTAGCTTGACGAACTGAAGCGGCAGATGGCTGCAATCCACAGCGGCGACATGACCAGAGAAAAACTGCTGGTGGCACAGGCGCTCTCGACAAGCTCGCTCCGTCCGCAGAGCCAGCACCCAAACCGCGCGTCCACTTGCTTTAATGCGTTGCAATCCGCAGAACTCAAGGCCTGCAAAGGCCATTCAAGAATCAACCATAGTCGAGGATTAAAAATGGCTACTGGGACCATTTTCAACGTCCAAGCAAGGCACACCCACGATGTAGACAGCTGGGCTTTGCGGTCGCCATAGGCGTACGGCGAGGTACGTCAGTGCGCAAATGCTTCAGGGTATTTGTCCAGGTAGGCATCATTGAGCTGCGTATCCTGGGAGCGCATGAAAGTTTTGAAATCGGGTACCAGAAAGACCAGCAGAGACAACAGCAGCACCAAGACACCCAGCAGCGTGATTGTCAGTGCGACTCCCAGATAGGCGATCAGGGTGATCATCGCAAAACTGCCCAAGGGGCTGGCCGCCGCAGACAGAAATGAAACCGTGGCAAAAACCCGGTTGCGATGGAGCTTGGGCGTCGCCAGCAACCTCACAGCGGAGGTGGGGATGTTGATCAACATCAGGCCGACGCCGACGCAGAAAAAGGCTGCGGGCACGATGAACGACGATGAAACGGTGCCGACCACCACCAAGTTGCACCCCAGTAATGCAAAACCTGCGGACACACACATGTCACGGGGGACCCGGTCGGATAACCAGCCGATGATCTTGTAACTGCCCGCCAGAATGCCCAGCCCGAAGCACGAATCCAGAAGACCGATGTAAGTGACCGGATACTGGATGACGTCCTTTACATACAGTGGGATCAGGATGGTGAAGAACGGAAACAAGGCAAAGTTAATCAGCATTGCAATGATGGCCAGGTAAAACTCGACTTTCACTCCGTAAACCACTTTGAAGCCGGAATAGATCATGCTGAAGCCGCTGGCACTCGGGGATTTTTCGCCTTGGCCAGTGGCACCGATGTGGCTCGGGATGGTCGCGATCAACACCCCGGCGATGAGAATCGCAATAAAATCGGCAGCAAACGCGAACGTGATACCGAACCCGTAAATCAACCCGCTGGCCAGTACCGGCCCCAGCAGAATGGAGAAGGACGACATCACACTTTTAGTCCGAAAGGCCCGGGAGACTTTATCGTCGTCTGCAAACAAAGGAATGATCGACGCCTGGAGAGGGTCGCGCACGCCAACGATCGCACTGCTGAACATCATCAGCGCGCCCACCATCCAAGGGCTGAACGACCCCGTGGCGGATAGCATCACCATCAACAGCGCTGTCAGCAGGCTGATCCATGAGGCCAGCTTGATGATCAGAATTTTGTTGTACTTGTCCCCCAGCCATCCCAGCAGGGGTTTGGCTAACACCTCCGCCGCAATGGAACAGGCAATCATGTTGGCAAAATAGAGCGCAGAGCCTGTTTCCTGCAAAGCCCACCAGGCCACCGCCAGTTGATTGCACCGTCCGCCCAGAACCAACAGCAAAAAGCTGAACTGCACTTTCAGCAGGCGCCGGTCGATGCCGAGAAAGCCCCACGTAATGCCTGAAAAACTTGCACTCATTGACGTACCTTTGATCCGGATACAGAACACGACCTGCAAGGTCTTTCAGAAAACAACCATAGGTGAGGATTCAAAACAGCTTCCCGTTCAGGCGTAAAGGGGAAATTCACATTCGCGGGTAGAAAGACGGTAGAAACGAAAACTCGGGTAATCCGCTGGAAGCCTCAGAACATAAGGCCCGGGAGGTCAATCAAGAGTCAACCATAGACGAGGAGTCAACTCGTGGAAAGCGCCCATTTCAGAGCAAGACAGGAGCAAGATGCCCGACAGGAGCGAAAGCACTGTAGACAGTGCCGTGTCAGGCCTGGAGCCAAAAACCGAAATTAATCTTATAAGAGGATTTAAAGCGAAAACCGTCCTATGGCTTGAGTGGCGGACCAATCGCCAACAGCGCATTTGTGGTATTGGCGTGGGGTGGGGAAACCACCCGACTGCTTGCGTGGCCTTGCTGAGCAAGCTGTATCAAGCATTAAACAGAGCATCGTTGGGCCGGAGGTCGGCTGCAAACGTGGTTCGACTCACTTAGTATGACTGGCGAACTATTGCTTCGCTGTCGACCCCCTGAAGATACGGATTAGTCATGAAACTCATGGAATGGGCTGACCTCAAGGTCCTCTACAAACGCAGTCGCAAACAATCCAACAAACTATTATTCAAGCGCGAAAATGCTCGCAGGTTATGGCCCATGTGGACGACCGCGGCTTCAACGATACTGCTCGTTGTGTTCGCGGGCTTGGGCATCAAGAACCCGACGCTGATTCCCTACGCCTACATAGCCCTTTTTCCTTGGGCGCTAGCTCTCTATTTCACTCGCATCAAAGCACTTCGCACGGTTTATCCGCGGCAGTTCGCAGAACACTCTATCGACCGTCAATCCCCGCTGGGAAAGGAAAATATTCTTTGTTATGCCTTCTTCCTGGAGCAGCTGCGCGATGAGGGCTATACGATCGCGAAGATTCGGGAGTTATCGGAATATGCGGACCTGACCGTCAAACCGGCAAGGCCGGCGCTGTCGCAGAATCTAGGCTTTGCCTCGCTCATTGCTTTTATGATCGCCCTTTGCACCGAGCTCATCAAAAACACGACATTCTTTACGTTGGGTAAGGGTTGGGTATTTTTGATGCTAGGCATACTCGCGCTGCTCATTTACTGGATGGTTTTGGACGGCATTCACAGTGCAACCTATGAGAAGGGTTGTGTAAAACGTTATCTGGACATGGCCGCCTACGACTTGGAAGAGCCTATTCAGGGAGCACCGGAGGAGAGTACCGAGATGCCCGCGCTGGATACCTTGCCCTCCGTGTCCACACCTTCACCTGCGTAGACCAGAAACGAAAAGTCTTGTAGACGTTGTCTGTATCAATCCCATAGGAGGATGGCACAACGACCATACCCAAGACCTGCCTACGATCCAGTTGCATGCGCCAACCGATATGAGCTGGCTGCACACAGGAAAAGATATCAATGGGTCCTCCCGAAGGGGTGGGCCTAGGGGGTAATTCGGGCCCCGCGTCTTCGCTATATATGACCCATTTTCGGCGGTTGGTTGTTGTTTGGTCGACCACTGCGCCCCCGATTCTATGGCGTTTGCGGCCCTGCTTATCGCAACCAGTCACTCAAAAATGGCTGTATGAACCCTGGAAGGGCGCGCATCGAGTTACGTATCATTCATGTGTCCTCTGCGGGTTTGCTCCATGCAAAAAACTTTAACGTGACCTCTCTTTATTTCGAATAGAAATAGGTGGAGATCGATTTTCCATTTTTGAGTACTTCATCAACGTGAACTGGGATGATCTGAAAGTTTTTATCTTCGTCGCCAAGTCGAACAACGTGACCGAGGCGGGAAACTCGCTCAAGGTTTCGGCATCGACGGTGTCGCGCAAGATCGCCGCACTTGAGGATTCGCTCAGTACCGTGTTGTTCTTGAAAAAGACCAACGGCTATTTCCTGACGGAAGCTGGCAGGGCGCTGCTTCCACTGGCGTTAGAGACGGAGGAGCGCCTCAAATTCATTGAGCGGCAGATGTCGCAGCCAAGCAATCGGATGGCTGGGCAGGTGCGCATCGATTGCCCGGAGCTGATGGGCACGCACCTGATCATTCCTGGACTGGCGGATTTCCGTGATCAATACCCCGAGATCAGCTTCGACTTCATCAACACGGCGGTGTCTTCAAAACTCACGCAAAGCCATAGCGACATCATTATCCGATTGCGCAGACCCGAAAACGGCAACTTCACCATGCGCCGGGTCGGGACACTGATGCAGGGCCTTTTTTGTTCCGAAGGATATGCCGCCGCCAACAGACTGCCAGCGAAGCCTGACGACTTGAAGCACCATCACTTGATTGGTTGGACTGAGGAAATGTCTTATATGCCGCTCGCGCAATGGCTGAATGAGGTGAGCGGCGACCAGAAGCTCTGGATGCGCGTGTCCAATCTCAATGCCCAGCTCAAGGCGGTAGAAGCTGATCTTGGTATCGCCGCGCTACCGACCTATGTTGCACACCAGTCAGGCTTGCGTCAGGTCCTGGCCGATAGCCCCCTGCACAGCTCCGATATCTGGCTTCTGCGCAATCAGGCTACGCAAGGCGTAGGCCGCGTCGATCAAGTGGTGGATTATCTGACGGAGCTATTCCACAGCAAAACGGCGGAGATGCAATAGCAACCTTTGCATGGAGGGTGATGGCACCAGGATCAGTGAGCCCTGGGTTTGCCTTTCCTGCGCGATGCGGTGCGCCTCGGCAGCCATGGCGAGCGGTAAGCGCGTTATCTGGGGCCTACGAATCACACCTTTGGACAAGGCCATCAGAACCTGTGCCGAGCTGGTGGTGAGTTCGGCGTTCTGACCGATGTAGTGCTTCAAGGACGGCCGCGTCACATGCAGCGAGCCCATTTGTCCAAGCCGCGATAGATTGAACCCCGTTACGTCGCCCGACGCATTGCCAAATAGCACCAGATGACCGCGCTGGCGCAAGCTCGCCAATGACAGCTCCACGGTAGCGCGCCCTTGCCGTCGGTCAATTCACGAATGATCGACAATGTTCCCGGAGCGTCGGAGTCAAGGGCAGCGAAGCAGCCAGCATCCAACGCTTGGCGTCTTTTAGCTTCGGTTGAAGCAAGACCGATGACGCGCACGCCCCTGGCGGCGAGCCAGCCCGTGGCAATGCTCCCCACGCCGCCGGCAGCAGCATGCCAGACGACCCAGTCGTCAGGCTCGAGCGGTACGCAGCGATAAGTCAGGTATTCGGCGGTCAGTCCCTTGAACATCAACGCCGCGGCGATTTCGCTCGGTACGTCATCGGGCAATCGAATCGCGCGCATGGCTGGAAGTACAGCGTGACTGGCGTAGCTGCCCGTCGAGCTGTCGATGAATGCCACCCGGTCGCCGGGGGTGAAGCCTCGCACTTGCGGTCCACATTCGACGACGCGCCCCGCGCCCTCCACGCCCAAGCTCCTTGGAAAGGGAGAACCATCCTCAAGCGCGCCAGAGCGCCGATGCAAATCAATAAAGTTGACGCCGGCCGCCTCGATAGCGACGGTGATTTCTCCGGGGCCGGCGGCACGCAATTCGTACTCCCGTAGCTCGAGGACGTCCGGTTCCCAGGAACGGCGAAGACAACAGCATGGGCATGGGTCATGGAGACTCCTTACAGCGAACCGGTACGCAGGAAAATCCAGACCGCTACCGCGATCAGCATCAGTCCAAACATCGCGTTCTGAAACACCAGCAGTTTGGGCCGCGCCTGGATCAGTTTCTGTACGGTCGACCCCATCGATACCCAGATGACGTGCGAGAAGAAATTCAGCGAAATCAGCGCAGCGCTCAAGATCAGCACAACGCTGCTGCTTGTCTCGCCAGAGGGCGTGAAGGTGGAAAACATCACCAGCAACATTACTATTCCTTGCACATTGCCCAACTGCACAACGATGCCGTCTCGAAACTGCAAGTGTATGACTTTGTCGTCGGGCGCTTTCAGCGGGCGACGCAGCAGCCGCACCCCAAGCCACAAGATGTAGAAGCTGCCTAGCACTTGCAGTACCCAAACCAGCCTCGGGCTGTTCATCAGCGTGTGATAAAGCCCTAACCCGACCAGCACCGCGAGCAAGAAATAAGTGATGTCTAGGCCGACGATAAACCGGACCGAACGACGTACACCGCTTTGTGCGCCGGAGGTCGCAACCATCAAGTTGCCAGGACCTGCACTCAGGGTCAGCGGTGCCATGGTTGACAGCCAAAGCAGCCAGTTGATGCTGAATATTTCTTGCACGTTTTTATCCTCAATCACGGCATGGACTGCACTCCCTCAAGTCTAATTCGCGGTCGCTTATAAGGTTATAGCGAAGAGCGCAAAGCGATATCCCATAAATGTGGGAAGCGTGACAGCGCTTTTTTTGTGTCTGGGAGGATTGGTTTTGGCACTCCTGGAAGGCTGCATATACAAAACGACTAGCCGCAAAAATGCGACGCAACATTACGCCTCGTTCATGGCCGATTTGGCGCGTCGGCAGTTGTGATGATGAAAGAGATCGCCACGGCGGCGGTGGACATGGCAACCGCGCTCCCAAAACACGCCGGGGACCCTGGCGATTTCCGAGGAACACGGGTGCGAAGACTCGCGCAAATTCGTTAGCCGCCCCCCGCCAAAGTTAGTTAACTGGTTAACTCGGTTGGTTTACTAAGCTGAAAGTCGTGCAGTCCGTGGCTTGTAGCCAGGTTAACTAAGCATTTTGGCTGGTTAACTCGGCTATCCGTCCATTTGCCTGAGAGCCAAGCGGGCCGTGGCTTTCAGGGCGGTTAACTAAGGAGTTAACCGACTAAATTACTCGGTTAACTGGTTAACCACTCGAACTGATCGGTCAAATTGGCTAAGAGGCAGATGGGCTGGGGCTTTCAGGGCGGTTAACCAAGAGTTAACCGACTTAATTACTCGGTTAACTCATAGGTTAACTGGTTAACTCGGTTGGTTAACTCGGCTATTCGCCAGCTTTTACCGGTGATAGCTCGCGCTCGCTCCCGTGTTTTAAGCGCGGAGGTGATCCGTCATTCATCGCGACCAAGATCAACGGGAATATAGGGGGGTGTCATTCCTCAAAACGACACCCCACCAATGCGGAGACTGTGGCATTTAGGTCTGCTGATCAGCTCCTTTCTCAGTCGATCTTTTCGCCGATCTGGCTGCTTCTGTTCCCCCCCAAAAACACTGGGGTACAAGTTCCCCCGCTCAAGCCCCCCGAAACATTGGCTGTTCCCACTGTTCCCCCGTTCCCCCGTTTTTTGAAACCAGTCACACATTGGATGACGGACAATCGAGACAGAGAGACGCCATGAGTCCTTTCTGGTCTGCTCGATCACATGCCTCCGACCATGGCCGGTACCGACTCGCCAAAAGTGGCTAGTCGCCCTCGCCCCCACCTGATGGCCGTCAACCGCATCAAGCGCCCTACTCAACTCGTAACCAGTCCACACGCCCGCGCTGCCAGCCCGGAGTGGCGCCAGACGCGGGGCCACTACATATCAACCACCTCATGCACCGACGGGCCTGGTATGCCCCCACAGGGCGCCGCTGTGCTGTGGGAGCGGGTTTTCGGGCGACCTACGAATCAACCCCAATGGAGGACAGACCATGACTGTTGCCAGCGTGGTTGCCACGGTATCGCCCAACGTTCTCCGATTTGAAATCGGAATAATGCGCACTATGGGTTTTGGCATTTTAAATCGCGAAACCCGTGCAGGATCAACAGACCATCTGCTGTTTCAAACCGAAGATGGTGCGCGCTCACTTCCGCGTTTCAAGCGCGACTTCGGCAGCAGCTCGACTTGCCCCCGTTTCAAACCGAAGCAAGACCGCGCACCTGGTCAAACGCGAACCGACATGACCAGGTACGACGGTGGAGGGCTAAATCGAGGGGCGATACAGCAACCCGCCAAATAGTCGTGTAGAAAACGACACTCTATGTAGGTATCAACACGGCTTGTCGAGCGATCAATGGTGGAGGGTGTCGTTTGAAGAAACGACACCACAGCTTGGTGGAGATGGTCGGTCAGCGTCTTCAATGACGAGCGCAAATCGCTGACTTGTATGTGCGAGGAAGGGTTAACCGGTTAATTCAGCGCCAACAAAAAGGCCCCGCCTGATCGTTCAGTGTGGGGCCTTTTTTTGCTGCCGCTGGTACGCTGCTGGTAGCACTTCCCTGAGCTGGTAGGAATAACCGGCGAAAGCCTTGATTTGTATGGTGTCCCAGGGCAGGTTCGAACTGCCAACCTTCCCCTTAGGAGGGGGATGCTCTATCCAATTGAGCTACTGGGACACAAGTCGCCCGCACGAGATGCGGTAGACGGCGAGCATGTTAACGGGCGGCCCTGCGTTTGTCATGTCGTCCGTAGGGCTTTTTAAATGTAGGCAGGTGCCCCGTATGACCGTGGCTTTGTTTACCGTGCAAATTGCATCCTCTCAAAATGCCAGCATTGCAATTTGCAAGATAGACCTTTGCAAAATATAAGGTAATTCGTTGTTTTTAAAGGAATTAATAGCCGTTAAACTCTTGGCACGCGGGCTGCTTCAGCTGTTCTCAGAACAACTGAGGTGAGCCTCATGAACCGCGCCTTTTTACTCTCGAATGCGATCGCCCTTGCAGTCCTGGCGGGTTTTCATTTTGCCCCCGAGAGCAGCGCGGTGCGGGTCGCTCAACGCATACCGCATTACCTTCAACTGCAAAAAGCCCCGCAATGGGCGGTCATGAACGATCAGCGCGGCTTGATTCGCCCGGATGTCAGCCAGGAAGCAAGACCGGTGTCGCAGTCTTCAGAACGCTTGGTATTTTGAATTACCCCCTATCAGGAGCACATCATGTCCAAATCAGCCGCAGGATTTTTGATCCTTGCCTTACTGAGCGGCATTCTTCATGTGGCGTTGGTGCAGGAGGCAGTTATCACCCTGCCCCTGATTGCCTGCGGCGTTTTTGGCGGGTTGTTTGTGTTGGCGCTGATTGCCGGGCGAAAAATCAAGTTTGATCCGGTTCTGCGTTAAGTTTCAGCAGATTGAATAGATGGGCAACGGTTACGGCGAGCTCGCCGGAGTTATCGAGTCGCTGGATCTGCCTATCACCAGGCAAATCGCCCGCGGTGAATTGCCTATTGCGGCTCAGTCGCGCTTCAATCTCCGCAAGACTCTCACGGCCCCGCCGCACCAAGCGTTCACGCAACACTTCATCCTTGACGGTCAACAGTACCGGCAAAAGCGCCGGGTAGCGATGCAGGGCCTCGGCAAGATGACCGCGAGAACCGTTGATCAATACATGTCGGCCGTCCTTGAGCCACTGATCAATTTGAATCGGAATACCATAATCCAGACCATTAGCATGCCAGGACAATGCGAATTCACCCTCTTCTTTGCGACGCTGGAAATCTTCGCGGGATACACCGATGGCGTCCTCGCCCACACTTTCTGCGGAGCGCGTGATGACTCGCCGCACCACTTCCCCGTTCATGGAACGTAAAGGTTCTCGAGCCGCTTCGATGAGGCTGTCTTTACCGGATCCGGAAGGCCCCATCAAATAAATCAGCCTGCCATCCATCTTGAATCATCCCCCACTGCGCGTCCGCCCCTAGTAAATCGGCCATTTGCCACTATCCTGTATCAGACAAGGACCAAAGATCGAATCCGCATAGCATGCACCTTCGGGCGACTTGAGGCATCACCTGCTGGGCAGACGGCGCGGTCATAGATACGGCAATGGACAAACTTTTCCAACCAGTCCGCATTTCTGAATACAGGTGCTGGCATAACGCCGCTACCCGGTTCAATATTTGTCACAGAATTGACGCCAATGATCTGGCTGCTTTGAGGCATGATGCGCGCCTCTTCAATTCAGGTTGAACATTTGGCCAGAGCGCTTGTCCTAACAGACATCCTGCGGCCAATCCCGAGAACCGCTCCCCTGAACTAACCCGGTTAAATATATGCGCCCATTGAAACAGGCAATTTATTCCAGCCGTACGGCTGACAAGTTCGTCGTACGTCTGCCAGACGGAATGCGTGAACGCATTGCCGAGGTGGCTCGCAATCATCATCGCAGCATGAACTCCGAAATCATTGCGCGCCTTGAGCAGAGTCTTATTCAAGAAGGTGCTCTGGGCGAAGAGCTGAGCATGCGCCTGGACAGCCCGGAGCTGTCATTGCACGAACGCGAATTGCTGCAACGTTTCCGTCAACTTTCCCACCGCCAGCAAAACGCACTTGTTTCGCTGATCGCCCATGACGCTGAATTGACCGCAGACGCTTCCTGATTCACCCCGAAAGCTCAAGCCAGCATAATCGCTGGCTTTTTTTTGCCTGAAATTTGGCGAAAAAAAACCCGCCGATGGCGGGTTTCTAACAGCGGGCAATTCAGAGCAGGAAAATCGTCGCCAGCCCGAGGAAGATGAAGAAGCCGCCGCTGTCGGTCATGGCGGTGATCATCACACTCGCGCCCATCGCCGGGTCGCGTCCAAGCCGCGCCAGGGTCATCGGAATCAACACACCCATCAATGCCGCCAGCAACAGGTTGAGCGTCATGGCGGCAGTCATGACCACGCCAAGGGACCAACTGCCGTACAGCATGTAGGCCACCGCCCCAATCACCCCGCCCCAGACCAGGCCATTGATCAAACCGACCGCCAACTCTTTGCGCATCAGTCGCGAAGTATTACCGGTACTCACCTGATCCAGCGCCATGGCCCGAACGATCATGGTGATGGTCTGGTTACCGGAGTTGCCACCGATACCGGCCACGATCGGCATCAACGCCGCCAGTGCGACCAGTTTTTCGATGGAGCCTTCAAACAGGCCGATCACCCGGGATGCAATAAACGCGGTAATCAGGTTGACCGCCAGCCAGGCCCAACGGTTGCGCAGGGATTTCCAGACTGACGCAAAAATATCTTCCTCTTCGCGCAGACCCGCCATGTTGAGAACTTCGTTTTCGCTCTCTTCACGAATCAGGTCGACCATTTCATCGATGGTCAGACGACCGATCAGCTTGCCGTTTTTGTCGACCACGGGCGCCGAGATCAAGTCGTAACGTTCGAACGCCTGAGCAGCGTCATAGGCGTCCTCGTCCGGGTGAAAACTCACCGGATCACTGGCCATGACCTCCGAAACCTGTTTTTCCGGATCGTTGACCAGCAGACGCTTGATCGGCAGCACGCCCTTGAGCACGCCGTCATAGTCGACCACAAACAATTTGTCGGTATGGCTCGGCAACTCCTTGAGGCGACGCAGGTAACGCAGAACCACTTCGAGACTGACATCCTCACGGATGGTCACCATCTCGAAGTCCATCAGCGCACCGACCTGCTCCTCGTCATAGGACAACGCAGAGCGAACGCGCTCACGCTGTTGACCATCGAGGGTTTCCATCAGCTCGTGGACGACGTCTCGCGGCAACTCGGAAGCCAGGTCAGCCAGTTCGTCAGCGTCCATGTCCTTGGCCGCAGCCAGGAGCTCGTGATCGTCCATGTCGGCGATCAGGGTTTCGCGGACCGAATCGGATACTTCAAGCAGGATGTCGCCGTCGCGATCCGCCTTGACCAATTGCCAAAGCGTCAGACGATCGTGCAGCGGCAGCGCTTCAAGTATGTAGGCGACGTCGGCGGAGTGCAGATCATCGAGCTTGCGTTGCAGTTCGACGAGATTTTGCCGGTGAACCAGGTTCTCGACCCGGTCGTGATGCGGACCTTCCTGGCGATGAGTCAGGTCTTCGATGACCCGCTGACGCTGCAACAGCTCAACAACTTGAGCGAGGCGATCCTGCAGGCTTTCTTGCGTTTTCTTTACTTCAACTTCAGACATAGGCGAACTCCACTCCCAGCAGCGGGGCACGCCGGAAGGATCAATCAGTCAATTCATGATTGGTAAAACGGGATACTGAGTAACTACTGGGTAAGTCCATGGAGGTATTCCACAAGCCCCGGCGGGGCTGACGGGCGCAATGATACACCGCCCAACGGTTTTAAACGTTAAAAAATCGCGGCTGAAACAAGCGCTTGCAAGACAAACCTGAGCGCCACCTTATCTATCCAATTGCGACGACTCATTCTGAAAAGAAAACACACCACCCTCAAAAAATGTAGCAGCTACCCTTGATATCGACCGTCATGGAGGACGTCAAATGCCACCGACTGCGTACTGTTTTTTGCTGACCGCCCTGCTCTGCCTGCCGCCTCGACTGCAGGCAGGGACTGTTCACCGATGTGAAGCCCCCAACGGACAGGTCACCTTCACCACCTTGAGCTGCACGGCCGGAGAGCGCCTGTCTTTGCAGGATGTGCACACGTTCACACCCGGCAGCACGATGGCGCTCATGCCAAGCGCCGACACAGGCGAAACATCAGGTATAAAAAACCAAAGGAGAGCGCCGACCATCGTGGGTCAGGCCGAGGACAAATGCGGGAATCTGATCAACGCCAAGGAGCGACGCACAGCGATCATCAATCAACGTGTCGTCGCCGGCATGAGCCAGCAGGACGTCGAGAGCGCTCTCGGCAAGCCAGACAAGATCAGTATCAGGAATTCATCAACGACCTACCGCTACAACACCAAGCGAGGTCGTAGCGCACACGTCGAGTTCGATGAGAAAGGATGCACGAAAGGAAAAGCCAAACTCCAGACGGCAAAAAGCCCGCGTTAAACGCGGGCTTTTTGTTGTTTGGTGCACTCGACAGGATTCGAACCTGTGACCGCTCGGTTCGTAGCCGAGTACTCTATCCAGCTGAGCTACGAGTGCATTTTGTGTTTTTAAACCAGACCACAACTGGCTGAAGCAAAGTCGCTCGCATCACTGCAAACAACTCTTAAATGGTGCACTCGACAGGATTCGAACCTGTGACCGCTCGGTTCGTAGCCGAGTACTCTATCCAGCTGAGCTACGAGTGCATTTGTTGCCGCGCATTATAGGCCGTCTAATCTCTATGTCAAACACTTTTTCTAGTAATTTCAACAACTTACCGAAGAAGCCAGATTACAACGTACTACGCAAATAATGGCGGAGAACGGGGGATTCGAACCCCCGACACCCTTTTGAGGTGTACTCCCTTAGCAGGGGAGCGCCTTCGGCCACTCGGCCAGCTCTCCGCAACACGGGGCGTATCTTAACCAACCTTTTCCCCGTTTGCAAACATAAAAAACGATAAAAATTAATGGCTTGGTTCTTCGTCCTTCTCTTTCTTTATACGCAGGTAAATTTCTTCACGGTGCACAGCAACCTCTTTCGGGGCGTTGACACCGATACGCACTTGATTTCCTTTGACGCCGAGCACGGTCACGGTGATTTCGCCATCACCAATAATCAGGCTTTCAGCGCACCGCCGGGTCAGAATCAGCATACCTTTCTCCTAACGCATTTCATTTCAGGGACAACAGTCTGCAAAAAAAAGGGCACTCGACCCACAACCAGAATGATCGCAGCCCTACATGCCTGAGTATTGACCAGCGCGAGCAAAAGAACAGTCTTGGGTCGCGCTATTCAAAAAAAACGAAGGGCGCGGTCAGACCGCGCCCTTCGACAAACGCATCACTCGCCCTGTCGGGCCGGCGCGTCCAGTTCGAAAGCCGTGTGCAGAGCGCGCACAGCCAGTTCCAGGTACTTCTCTTCGATCACGACGGAGACTTTGATTTCCGACGTCGAGATCATCTGGATGTTGATGGTTTCCTTGGCCAGTGCTTCGAACATGCGGCTGGCGACGCCTGCGTGGGAGCGCATGCCAACGCCGACAATCGATACCTTGGCGATCTTGGTGTCGCCGATGACTTCACGGGCACCCAGCTCGCCAGCGGTTTTTTCCAGCACGGTTTGCGCCGCCTGGTAGTCGTTGCGGTGCACGGTGAAGGTGAAGTCGGTGGTGTTATCGTGCGCAACGTTCTGCACGATCATGTCGACTTCGATGTTCGCGGCACTGATCGGGCCGAGAATCTTGAAGGCAACGCCCGGGATGTCTGGCACGCCACGGATGGTCAGCTTTGCTTCATCGCGGTTGAAAGCGATACCGGAAATGATCGGCTGTTCCATGGTTTCCTCTTCATCAATAGTAATGAGGGTGCCCGGACCCTCCTTGAAGCTGTGCAGTACGCGCAGCGGAACGTTGTACTTGCCGGCGAACTCGACCGCACGGATCTGCAATACCTTGGAACCGAGGCTGGCCATTTCCAGCATCTCTTCGAAGGTAATCTTGTCCAGGCGCTGGGCCACGGCCACCACACGCGGGTCGGTGGTGTAGACACCATCGACGTCGGTGTAGATCTGGCATTCATCAGCCTTCAAGGCTGCTGCCAGCGCCACGCCGGTGGTATCGGAACCGCCACGACCGAGGGTGGTAATGTTGCCGTGCTCGTCGACACCCTGGAAACCGGCGACAACCACCACGCGACCAGCTTTCAGATCACCACGAATCTTCTGGTCATCAATCTGCAAGATACGCGCTTTATTGTGCGCGCTGTCGGTCAGAATCCGTACCTGATTACCGGTGTAGGAAACCGCTGGCACGCCGCGCTTGATCAGCGCCATGGCCAACAGCGCAATCGTCACCTGCTCACCGGTGGAGACGATCACATCCAGCTCGCGAGGAACCGGCTGGTCGCCGCCACTGATTTGCTTGGCCAGATCGATCAGACGGTTGGTTTCGCCGCTCATTGCAGACAGCACAACCACCAGGTCATCGCCGGCATCGCGGAATTTCTTAACCTTGTCGGCGACCTGCTCGATTCTCTCGACAGTGCCGACCGAGGTGCCTCCAAATTTCTGTACGATCAAAGCCATTTCAAAGCCGCCTCTGCCCATGAAGGGCGCCCAAATTATCACTCAAACAGCGTTCTGGCCCGCGACTAGACCGCGGGCCAGAAGCACTGCCTTATAAACCCTGCTCTACAAATGGAACGGTCAGGGCCAATGCTGCATCCAGAGCGCCGGCGTCTGTACCGCCGCCCTGCGCCATGTCTGGACGACCACCGCCCTTCCCGCCCACTGCCGCAGCGGCTTGCTTCATCAAATCACCGGCTTTGAGTTGGCCAGTCAGGTCTTTGGTCACGCCAGCAACCAGCACGACCTTTTCCTCATGGACACTGCCGAGCAGGATCACTGCGCGGCCGAGTTTGTTTTTCAGTTGATCGACCAGCGCCAGCAGCGCCTTGCCATCCTGACCGTCCAGACGCACGGCCAGCACTTTCACGCCTTTGACGTCCAGCGCAGAGGCCGACAAATCGTCGCCCGCCGCACTGGCAGCCTTGGCTTGCAACTGCTCGAGTTGCTTCTCCAGCAGACGGTTGCGCTCCAGCACAGCCGACAGCTTGTCGATCAGGTTGTCGCGGCTACCTTTCACCAGGTTGGCCGCTTCCTTGAGTTGTTCTTCAGCAGCGTTCAAGTAGGCCAGCGCTTGTGCACCGGTGACTGCCTCAATACGACGTACGCCCGACGCCACACCGCCTTCGCTGATGATTTTCAGCAGGCCGATGTCGCCGGTACGGTTGACGTGGATGCCACCACACAGCTCAACCGAGAAATCACCGCCCATGCTCAACACGCGCACGCTGTCGCCGTACTTCTCGCCGAACAGCGCCATGGCGCCTTTTTCCTTGGCGGTTTCGATGTCGGTTTCTTCGGTTTCAACGGCGGAGTTCTTGCGAATCTCGGCGTTGACGATGTCTTCCAGCGCCTTCAACTGCTCAGGCTTGATGGCTTCGAAGTGGCTGAAGTCAAAGCGCAGGCGCTGACTGTCGACCAACGAGCCTTTCTGCTGAACGTGATCGCCCAGCACCTGACGCAATGCAGCGTGCAGCAAGTGAGTCGCCGAGTGGTTCAGCGAAGTGGCGTGCCGCACGTCGGCTTCAACGTGAGCTTCCACGGGAGCGCCGATCATCAAGCTGCCCGAAGCCAGCACGCCGTGGTGCAGGAACGCGCCACCGGTCTTGGTGGTGTCACGCACGTCGAAACGCGAAGCGCCAGCCTGCAAGTAACCGCAGTCACCCACCTGACCACCCGACTCAGCGTAGAAAGGTGTCTGGTTCAGGACGATCACGCCCTCTTCACCTTCACTCAATACGTCGACCGCTTGACCATCTTTATACAGACCAACCACTTTCGCCGAACCGCTGGTCGCTTTGTAACCGGTAAATTCGGTGGCCACATCAACCTTGACCAGGCTGTTGTAGTCCATGCCGAAGGAGCTGGCAGAACGGGCACGGACGCGCTGGGCTTCCATTTCACGTTCAAAACCTTCTTCGTCGATGGTCAGGCTACGCTCGCGAGCGATGTCGCCGGTCAGGTCCATCGGAAAGCCGTAGGTGTCGTAGAGTTTGAACACTACGTCGCCCGGCACCACGTCGCCTTTGAGATCAGCCAGATCCTGCTCGAGGATTTTCAGGCCCTGCTCCAGGGTTTTGGCGAACTGCTCTTCTTCGGCTTTCAGAACGCGTTCGATATGCGCCTGCTGGGATTTCAGTTCCGGGAAGGCTTCGCCCATCTCGGCGACCAGGGCCGCAACGATCTGGTAGAAGAAGCTGCCCTTGGCCCCCAGCTTGTTGCCGTGACGGCAAGCGCGACGAATGATCCGGCGCAGTACATAGCCGCGACCTTCGTTGGACGGCAGCACACCGTCGGCAATCAGGAAGCCGCAGGAGCGGATGTGGTCCGCCACGACTTTCAGGGAAGCCTGAGCATCGTTGGTGCAACCGATGGCCTTGGCCGAAGCGATCAGCAGGCTCTGGAACAGGTCGATTTCATAGTTCGAGTGAACGTGCTGCAGCACGGCACTGATCCGTTCCAGGCCCATGCCGGTGTCGACCGACGGTGCTGGCAGCGGGTGCAACACGCCATCGGCGGTGCGGTTGAACTGCATGAACACGTTGTTCCAGATTTCGATGTAACGGTCACCGTCTTCTTCCGGCGAACCCGGTGGGCCGCCCCAGATGTCGGCGCCGTGATCGTAGAAAATCTCAGTGCAAGGGCCGCACGGGCCGGTATCGCCCATGGTCCAGAAGTTGTCGGACGCGTACGGCGCGCCTTTGTTGTCGCCGATACGAACCATACGCTCGGCTGGCACACCGATTTCCTTGGTCCAGATGTCGTACGCCTCGTCATCGCTGGCATAGACAGTGACCCAGAGCTTTTCCTTTGGCAGGTTCAGCCACTGGTCGGACGTCAGGAAGTTCCAGGCGTAGGTGATGGCGTCACGCTTGAAATAATCACCGAAGCTGAAGTTGCCCAGCATTTCGAAGAAGGTGTGGTGACGGGCGGTATAACCGACGTTTTCCAGGTCGTTGTGCTTGCCGCCAGCGCGCACGCATTTCTGGCTGCTGACCGCGCGGGTGTACGCGCGTTTTTCCTGGCCCAGGAAGCAGTCCTTGAACTGGTTCATCCCCGCGTTAGTGAACAGCAGGGTTGGGTCGTTGCCCGGAATCAAAGAGCTGGAGGCTACACGGGTGTGGCCTTGCTCTTCGAAGAAGCGAAGGAAGGCTTCACGGATTTCTGCGCTTTTCATTAGGTTCTTCCACGGAGGCTGCGGCCAAAGGCCTGTTCGAAACGTCAACAGACGAAGCGACGGCAAAGGGCCGCATTATATCGGCCCTGCGCGCGGGGTACAGCGTGTTTATACGATAGAAACAGTCAATTGGAGCGCTAACGCTATCACTTGCGCGAAAAGTCGACGAATGCCGCGACGACCTGCTCGATTTGCTCACGACTGACGTCCATGTGCGTGACCATACGCAGACGCCCTGCCGCGCTCAACTTGATCCCGCGCTCGGCGGCGAACATCTTGATTGCTTCAGCCTTTTCGCCCATCTGCACGTAAACCATGTTGGTCTGCACCGGCTCGACGTCGTAACCCGCCGCACGCAAGCCTTCGGCCAGCAATTGTGCATTGGCATGGTCATCGGCCAGACGCTGGACGTTGTTGTTCAGGGCATACAAACCCGCCGCGGCCAGAAGCCCGGCCTGTCGCATGCCGCCCCCGACCATTTTGCGCAAACGGCGCGCCTTGCCGATCAACTCGACCGAGCCGCACAGTACCGAACCGACTGGCGCACCCAGGCCTTTGGACAGGCAGACCGAAACGGAATCGAAGTGCTGAGTGATTTCCCTGGCATCAACCCCCAGTTTGACGGCTGCGTTGTAGAGTCGCGCGCCGTCCAGGTGCAGCTGCAACCCATGTTCACGGGTAAAGCTTCGGGCCCGCGCCAGATACTCAAGCGGCAATACTTTGCCTTGCATGGTGTTTTCCAGCGCCAGCAAACGGGTGCGGGCGAAGTGGAAATCGTCCGGTTTAATCGCGGCGGCAACATGAGCCAAGTCCAGCGAGCCGTCGGCCTGCACTTCCAGCGGCTGCGGCTGGATCGAACCGAGCACCGCCGCCCCACCGCCTTCGTACTTATAGGTGTGAGCTTGCTGGCCAACAATATATTCATCACCGCGTTCGCAATGCGCCATCAAACCCAGCAAGTTGCTCATAGTGCCCGTCGGCACGAACAGCGCGGCGGCGAAACCAAGGCGTTTTGCCAGTTCGGCCTCCAGACCGTTGACCGTCGGGTCCTCACCATAAACGTCGTCACCGGTGGCCGCTTTGGCCATCGCGTCGAGCATTCCGACAGAGGGTTGCGTGACGGTGTCGCTGCGAAGATCGATAACGCTCATGAATCAGGCCTCGGTAAGCAGGGCAAATCCCTTCCAGGTAGGAATTACTGCGGGCATGGCAACGAATAATCAACCCTTGAGCGGGAAAAGGCCTCTCAAGCCAGCGAAAAAGTCGATTGCAATCATCGGATAGCAGCGATGCGCGGCTCTGAAATATGTGTTAAAAACGCTGCGCTGCCAGACATTCTGACGGCAAAACGTTCTCAGGGCGGGGTGCAACTCCCCACCGGCGGTAATTGCGCGCAACGCGCATAGCCCGCGAGCGCTTGGCGACAGGCACGGCAAATGGCTGTGTATGACGACAAGGTCAGCAGACCCGGTGTGATCCCGGGGCCGACGGTCATAGTCCGGATGAAGAGAGAACGGGATTGACGCCAAAGGGCCGTACGCAAGCATTCGTGCAAGCGTGCGCACCCTGAAATCCCATTCGATTCATATGCCCTGTTTTATACATAAACAGGAGTCAGAACATGCAACCCACCGCAATCGATAGCAAAAGCAAAAACCATCAGGGCGAGCGCGTTGCGTTCATCCAGGCCTGCTGGCACAAAGAAATCGTCGACCAGAGCCGCAAAGGCTTCGTGGCCGAAATGATTGCTCAGGGTTATCAGGAATCGGAAATAGATTTCTTCGAAGTCGGCGGCGCCTTTGAAATCCCGTTGCACGCCAAGCTGCTGGCCAAGTCCGGTCGTTACGCCGGTATCGTCGCCGCAGGCCTGGTGGTCGATGGCGGGATCTACCGTCACGAATTCGTGGCGCAGTCGGTGATCAGCGGCCTGATGCAGGTCCAGCTGGAAACCGAAGTGCCGGTGTTCTCGGTGGTTTTGACCCCGCACCACTTCCATGCCGGCGAAGAACATCAGAAATTCTTCTTTGAGCATTTTGTGCATAAAGGCCAGGAAGCGGCGAAAACGTGCGCGGATACGCTGCACAAAGTGCGTGCACTGCGTCGCACTGAGCCGCGCGCCGTCGCTGTCTGACGCAGACCTGTAGGAGCTGGCTTGCCAGCGAAGACGATGGCACATCCAACATTGATGTGCCTGCTTCACCGCTTTCGCCGGCAAGCCGGCTCCTACAGGGGGCGTAGTGTCAGGCCAGGTTTTCGTCGGTGGCTGGCACGACCAGGATGCCGGCGCGCAAGCCATTCTTCACCTTGGGGTTCGGGAAGATGATCCGGGCGCCCTCTTCTTCGATGATCCATCGGGTATTGGCGATGTCTTCCGCCAGCAGGTAACCCACGTCCAGCTCAGAAAAGTTCTCGATGTCCGCCGGAAGGTTCAAGCGGAAGCTATCGCTGTGCTTGATGATTTCCCGCGCCACGCTGTACAGCTGCAAACCGTCCAGCGCCGATTCGGTCAGTTCCGGTTCGGTACCTTCGATGATCTGTTTCAGGCGGGTTTCCAGCAGGGAAACATTGACCCCGGCGTTTTGCCCGAACGGCCGCGCCTTGCCCAGTTCGAGGGTGAAGGACTCGGCACCCAGCTTGTCGTAGGTGTAGGAACTGAAGACGATGGATGGCTTGTTCTGCAACAGCACCGCCTCCATGCCGGCAGCACGCAGGCGCGCCAGTTCCTGACGCGAATGCTGGCGACCTTCCTTCCAGGGGTACAAGGCGAACTGCTCGATTTTCGAGCCGCGAATCGCGGTGTGCAGGTCGTAGTGCAGACGCTGGCGATCCGGCAGGCTGAAGAAAACCGCCGCCAGCCGCTCCAGCTCACAAGCGCGCAAGGCTTCTGAGCCGCTGCTCTGTTCGTGCCGGCCATTGAACAGCCGATTGACGTCCTGTTCGATGAAACGCTCGCCTTTACGGATCGCGTCGGGGTTACCGAACAGAAACAGAATTCGTGCGCGTGGCTTCAAGTCGCCACGAGCGATGTCATGCAACAGGCGATCAAGCAACTCGATCGGCGCTGTTTCGTTGCCGTGGATACCGGCCGACAGCAGCAGGTCCAGGCCATTGTCGCGAGCTTCAGGTGGCCGGACTTCCAGCGCACCTTCGCTCAACCAGCGCATCCGCACGCCTTCGACAGTCAGTTGAGTCTTCTCCGCCGGTTCGCGGCCGGCGAGGGTCAGTTCAAGCAGTTTGCCGAGGGCGAGCATAGAGCGGTTTCCTTAGTGGTCGTGTGCGCAATCCGGGCCGTGCTCGTGGTCTTCGTCACCGACTTCAGCCGGTTCCATTTCCAGTTGCAGACTTACCAGATTAGTCGCCAATGGGCGCAGCAGCAGGTTAGCGTATTCAGCATCGCCTTCTTCAACGTCCACACCGATCAGCAGTTGGCCGCGGCCATCGTGCTGGATCCACAGCTCTTTGCCTTGCCACATGACCGCGACGCGGGTGCAGGAAGTTTCCAGTTGCGTGCCGTCGGTGTCTTCAAGGATCAGCTGCAGGGTATCGCTCATGTTTTTTACGCTCTCGTTTGAGACTTTCAATTGATCTGGAATGGATAAACCGCGCCCAGTTTAAGGATTTGCGTCAGTTCATCCAGTGCCGTCCGGCACTCAAGCAGCAATTGCGGGTCCGCAAGATCGTTTTCAGTCATGCGGTCGCGGTAGTGCTTGTCGACCCATTCGGTCAACGTGCCGTACAACGGTGCCGTCATGATAACCCCTGGATTGACGGCTGCCAGTTCGGTTTCATTCAGTGCGACGCGCAGCCGCAGGCAAGCCGGGCCACCACCGTTCTGCATGCTCTGCTTCAGATCGAACACTTTCACTTCGTGGATCAGGCCGCCGGAGCTGGTCAAACCTTGCAGGTATTGCCAGACACGCTCATTGCCACGGCACTCTTCCGGCACGATCAACAGCATCGAGCCGTCAGGACGCGACAGCAGTTGGCTATTGAACAAGTAGGAACGAACCGCGTCTTCCACGGTTACTGCGGAACGCGGTACGCAGACGGACTGAAATTTCCCGCCGACTTTGGCGAGTTTGCTTTGCAGTTCGGCGAGCATCTGTTCGGTGTCGAGGAAGGCGTCCTCGTGATAGAACAACACCTCACCGTTACCCACTGCGATCACGTCGTTGTGGAATACGCCCTGATCGATCACCGACGGGTTTTGCTGCGCGTAGACCACGCCGTCTTCGCTCAAACCGTGCAGGCGGACAACGGCCTGGGATGCTTCCAGTGTCTGGCGCGCCGGGTATTTCTGCGGTGCCGGGTAACGGGTGTCGAAGGCGCTGCGACCGAAAACGAAGAACTCGACGCCCGCTTCACCGTATTCACGGCAGAAACGGGTGTGGTTGGCGGCGCCTTCGTCACCGAACTGCGCCACAGCCGGCAGCGCGGCGTGGTGAGCAAAGTGCTTCTGATCGGCGAACATGGCGCCCAGCACGCGGCTGGTGGTCGGGTGTTCGATACTGCGGTGGTATTTGCAGTTGAGGTTGGCAGCGGTGAAATGCACGCGGCCATCCGCCGTGTCGGCACTTGGGCTGACCGTGGCGGCGTTAGCCACCCACATGCTCGACGCCGAGCAACTGGCGACCAGCAACGGCATAGCGTCTTTAGCGGCTTGCTCGATCACTTGAGCATCGGTACCGCTGAAACCCAAACGGCGCAGTGCGGCTACGTCCGGGCGCTCTTGCGGCGCCAGCACGCCCTGCTGAAAGCCCATTTCCATCAGCGCTTTCATCTTCGCCAGGCCTTGCAGCGCGGCTTCCTTCGGGTTCGAGGACTGCTGGCTGTTGCTCTGGGACGCGACGTTGCCGTAGGACAAACCGCCGTAGTTATGGGTCGGCCCCACTAGACCGTCAAAATTGACTTCATAGGATTTCATCAGCGAGGCTCCACGAGAATCTGTTGTTATAGGCTTCAAGTAACAAGTCAGTAAGACCGAGGCGCGGCCATCGTCGGATCGCCGCCCGGACCAAGCCCGGCTCCTACAGTGTTTGTGTCGAGCACAAAATTTGTGAACAACGCTAAACCTGTGGGAGCGGCGGTGCGACGATTCGACTTGCCCGCGATTGGGCGTTACGCCATTTTCACGCCAGGCGTAAGGGCCACAGGCAACACCAGGCTAGGGGTTTCCAGCGAGGCCACCGGGTACGCGCAGTAATCTGCTGCGTAGTAGGCGCTTGCGCGATGGTTGCCCGAGGCGCCGACACCGCCGAATGGCGCGCTGCTCGCCGCACCGGTCAGTTGCTTGTTCCAGTTGACGATACCGGCACGGCTTTCCAGCCAGAACTGTTGATAACGCGCTTCGGAATCCGACAGCAGACCTGCCGCCAGGCCATAGTCGGTGTCATTGGCTTCGGCGATCGCGGCTTCAAAATCAGCGTAGCGGATCACTTGCAGCAACGGGCCGAAAAGCTCTTCGTCAGGACGATCAGCCACAGCGGTCACGTCCAGAATACCTGGGGTCAGCAACGCGGCTTGCGCCTGCGGCTGGGTCATTTCCAGCAAGGCCACTGCGCCATTGGCCAGCAAGTGTTCTTGCGCATCCATCAGCGCTTTCGCAGCACCGAGGGAGATGACCGAACCCATGAACGGTGCCGGTTGTTGATCAAATGCACCGACTTCAATCGTCGCGCAGACCGCCACCAGACGCGCCAGCAGCGTGTCGCCCCAGGCACCCTGCGGCACCAGCAGACGGCGAGCACAGGTGCAACGTTGACCGGCAGAAATGAAAGCCGACTGGATGATGGTGTAAACGGCGGCATCGAGGTCCGCCACTTCGTCGACCACCAGCGGGTTGTTGCCGCCCATTTCCAGCGCAAGGATCTTGTCTGGACGACCAGCGAATTGCTGATGCAAATGGTTGCCCGTGCGGCTGGAACCGGTGAAAAACAGGCCGTCGATGCCCGGGTTCGCCGCCAGGGCGATACCGGTTTCGCGAGCACCTTGCAGCAGGTTCAATACACCTGCCGGCAGACCGGCTTCGATCCAGCATTTAACCGTCAGCTCGGCGACTTTCGGAGTCAGTTCGCTCGGCTTGAACAACACACTATTACCGGCCAGCAGCGCTGGCACGATGTGACCGTTTGGCAAGTGGCCAGGGAAATTGTAAGGACCAAACACCGCCACCACGCCATGAGGCTTGTGACGCAGTACCGCAGTGGCGTCGCCCAGAGGGCCGCTCTTCTCGCCAGTACGTTCGCGGTAGCTCTGCACCGAAATCGCGATCTTGTTGACCATGCTGGTCACTTCAGTCGCCGACTCCCACAGTGGTTTGCCGGTTTCCTCACCGATGCAGTGCGCCAGCTCGTCAGACTTGCTTTTCAGTGCCGCGGCAAAGGCCTCAAGCACGGTAATGCGCTCGTCCAGCGTACGCCGGGCCCAGCCGGGGAATGCCTGACGCGCGGCTTGCACGGCGGATTCAACCTGAGCAGCCGTGGCGCCTTCGCCGGACCACAGCACTTGCTGGGTCACCGGGTTCAGCGACTGGAAGGATTCACCCTGGCCGGCCAGCCATTCACCTGCGATGTATAGCGAATTCATTATTTCGACTCCCGAGCAGCGGACAACGGAACGGCGCGCACTTGATCGCCAGCGTTGAGTTGAAGGCGTTTGGCGGTCAGCGGATCAACCACCAGTGTGCCGGCGGCGAGGCGTGCTGGCGCGGCAGTGATCCGGCAGTCTTCGCGCTTGCGGTTGTGAATCAGGAAAGGCGTAGCGTCGTCACCTGGCGTGCCGATGGCCAACACCAGCGCCTCGCTGTCACGTACCGCGCGGATCTTGCCGGTTTCGCACTCGACGGCCGGGCCGGCGTCGAAGATGTCGACGTAACCTTGGTAGCTGAAACCTTCGCTCTTGAGCATGGCCAGCGCCGGCTCGGTGTCCGGGTGCACCTGGCCGATGACGTTGCGCGCGTCTGGCGACAGGAAGCAGGTGTACAGCGGAAACTTCGGCATCAGTTCGGCGATGAACGCCTTGTTGCCCACGCCGGTCAGGTAATCGGCCTGGCTGAACTCCATCTTGAAGAAGTGACGGCCCAGGCTTTCCCAGAACGGCGAGCGCCCGGCTTCGTCGGACACACCGCGCATCTCGGCGATGATCTTGTTGCCGAACAGTTGCGGGAACTCGGCGATAAACAGCATCCGCGCCTTGGCCAGCATGCGGCCATTGAGGCCAATGCGGTAATCGGCGTGCAGGAACAAGGAACACAATTCCGAGTTACCGGTCAGGTCATTGGCCAGGAACAGCGTTGGAATCTCGCGGTAGATGTTCAGCTCTTGCGAAGCGCTGACCGTCAGGCCGACCCGGAAGTTGTACCAGGGCTCGCGCAGGCCGACCGCACCGGCGATGGCGGAAATGCCCACCACACGGCCATTGTCGTCTTCGAGTACGAACAGGTAGTCCGCATCAGCGCGCCCGGCTTCGCCGCGAAAGGTCTTCTCGGCCCAGCCGACCCGATGGGCCAGACGTTCTTCGTTGGCCGGCAAAGTGGTCAGGCCGGTGCCAGTGCTGCGGGCCAGGTCGATCAGAGCGGGTAAATCGCTGCTGCGTACGGGACGAACGATCATGCTATCTCCTCAAACGGGTCGCTTGCGCCACCCGTGAAATTTCGCTGCTTTCCAGGCATTTCTTTCTGGAAATCGAAGCCGGCGTTAAACCGCCACCAGGCGCACGCTGGCACCTTCACCGACGCCCAAGGCTTCGGCCGCTTCCAGATCCAGGGTCACTGGTTTGCCTGGCGCGTAATCGAGCTCAAGCAACACGGCGCGGTAATCCTGCAACTGGGCATTGGCCACCAGGTACTGACGACCGGCACCTTTGACCGGCTCACCGATTTTCACCGGCACAACGCGGCTCTGGGCGATCGAACGGATCCCCGTCACACGTGCGTGCAAGGTCGGGCCGCCGTCGAAAATGTCGATGTAGTGATCGGTTTCAAAACCTTCGCGCATCAGGATGTCGAAAGTGATCTGCGCCCGTGGGTGCACCTGGCCCATCGCCTCTTGAGCGGAGTCCGGCAGCAGCGGCACATAAATCGGGTAATGCGGCATCAGTTCGGCCAGGAACGTGCGGCTTTTCAGACCGCACAGACGTTCGGCTTCAGCGTAGTTGAGGTCGAAAAAGTTGCGGCCGATGGCATCCCAGAATGGCGAGTCACCGTTTTCATCGCTGTAGCCCACGATCTCGGTCACCACGGAATCGGCAAAGCGTTCCGGATGGCTGGCCACGAACAACAAGCGACCACGGGAATTGAGCTCGGCCCAAGGCGACCCCACCAACTCGCGCTGTACGTAGAAACTGGTCAGCAAACTGTTGCCGGTCAGGTCGTGGCACTGGGAGAGCACGTGGATCTTGTTATGAATCTTCAGCTCGCGAGAAGCGTGCACGAAGGTTTCATTACGGAAGCTGTAGAACGGCTCGGAATAACCCGCCGAGGCCACGATGGCCGAGCAACCGGCCAGTTTGCCGGTGGTCGTGTCTTCGAGGACGAAGAAATAGCTCTCTTCACCATTGAAGCTGACTTCGGCAGCAAACGAGGCTTCGCTTGCGGCGATCTTGTCGCTCAGGCGTTCAACGTCATCCGGCAAGGAAGTGACACCAATCGGGCTATCCGCAGCCAGACGCTGTACCTCGCCCAGATCAGCCATTTGCGCGGGGCGCATCACCAGCATGGTGTCACTCCTTAATCAAGAAACAGGTCGACCCGAATGATCGACAGGAAAAAAATACCGGGATTGCAAGGCATCGTGTCCCTGTAGGAGCTGGCTTGCCAGCGAAGACGGCCGGTTGATCGCCGCAAGGCTTTCGGGCCTCTTCGCTGGCAAGCCAGCTCCTACAATGGGTAAACGCTTCAGGCAGGCCCAGCATAAAAATTGGGTTCGACGCCTGAAACTCAGGCGCCGAAGGGCCTATCAGGCTTGCGTCAGTTTTGCAGCAGCACGTTCGAAGCGGTCCAGGCCGGCATCGATGTCCGCATCTTCAACCACCAGGCTAGGCGCAAAACGCACCACGTCCGGGCCGGCTTGCAGAATCATCAGGCCTTCACGTTCGGCGGCGTTGAAAATGTCCTTGGCCTTGCCTTTCCAGGCATCGCTCAGCACGCAGCCGATCAACAGGCCCATGCCACGGACCTTGGTGAACAGGCCGTACTTCTCGCCGATCTGCTCAAGGCGCGCCTTGAACTTGTCGTGCTTGGCGTTGACGCCAGCCAGCACTTCAGGAGTGTTGACCACGTCGATCACCGCTTCCGCGACCGCACACGCCAGCGGGTTGCCGCCATAGGTGGTGCCGTGGGTACCGACGACCAGGTGTTTGGCCAGGTCTTCGGTGGTCAGCATCGCCGCGATCGGGAAACCGCCGCCCAGGCTCTTGGCGCTGGTCAGGATGTCCGGGATCACGCCGTAATGCTGGTAGGCAAACAGATGGCCGGTACGGCCCATGCCGGTTTGCACTTCGTCGAAGATCAGCAGCGCGTTGTGCGCGGTGCAAAGTTCGCGGGCGCCTTGCAGGTATTCGAGTTCGGCCGGGATCACACCGCTTTCGCCCTGAATCGGCTCCAGCACCACTGCGCAAGTCTTGTCGGAAATGGCGGCTTTCAGCGCGGCCAGATCGTTGTACGGCACGTGGGTGATACCGGTGATTTTCGGACCGAAGCCGTCGGAATACTTCGACTGGCCACCGACGTTGACGGTGAACAGTGTACGGCCGTGGAAGCTGTTGAGCGCGGCGATGATTTCGTACTTCTCGCTGCCGAAACGGTCGAAACCGACACGACGGGCCAACTTGAACGCGGCCTCGTTGGCTTCGGCGCCGGAGTTACAGAAGAAGGCGCGGTCGGCAAAGGTGGCGTCGATCAGCTTATGCGCCAAGCGCAAGGCCGGCTCATTGGTGAACACGTTGGACACGTGCCACAGCTTGTTCGCCTGCTCGGTCAAGGCACCGACCAGCGCAGGGTGTGCGTGGCCCAATACGTTAACGGCAATCCCGCCGGCGAAGTCGATCAGCTCGCGGCCAGACTGGTCCCAAACGCGGGAACCGGCACCGCGCACAGGGATGAATGCGGCAGGCGCGTAGTTGGGAACCATTACCTGATCGAAATCGGCGCGTTGTACCGCAGCGTGCTCAACGGACATCGGAGTCTCCTGAAGAGAAAACACTCGCCTGAAACTGGCGAGCGATGGGGGGATTGTAAGGACAGTTTTCAGCCCGGCCTTGCCGCCAAGCGACAACTTCTTATAGCGCAAACCCCGGTTTCAGCCGGGTTTACGGCAATGCGACATATAGCGTCGCAAAGGCGCAGTTTAAACCGCCGGCACAGGTTATAGGCAGGCTTGATGAACGGTGCGGTAAATATGTACCGCACGCTGTGCATCGTCGTCTGTTTTGCTTGGGCTCAAACCAAACGCTAAGGGAATAGCGCATGAACCAAGACGATTTTGAGTTCGGCACACAACCGGACACCCACTTTCATCACGCTTACCGAAACCTGCCCTCGTGGGTATTGGAATCTTCAGTCGAAACCCGCAGCGCCCTGAAGAACGCCAACCTTGAGGTGCCACACTGGCACCGCACCGCGACTCGACTGCAACATCAGGTGCTGAAAGCCTCAGGCCAGACTCACTTGGCCCAGCGGAACCGACTGGGCTCGATGCTGGCAAAACTGCAAAACGCCCGGGATTTTGCCGAGTCGATTCTGGGTCCAGCCCTGAAACTCCGGTTCGACCTGGACGTAGACGTCAAAAACACCTTCCTGCGTCTGTACATCCCTCAGACCACGCCCTTTTTCGCGATCAAGACCGGCGCCGCCCGCACATGGACGGTTTCGCTGCTTGATGCCGCGCTGCACAACTTCCAGGCGTCAGAGACCGAGGTGGATGCCTACGAGCCGGCGTCGACCTTTATCACCGAACCGTCGCCTACAGGGCAGTTCGATACCCTGCCGCAGGTCACCCGGAAAATCACGATTCAGGGTTTTACCCGGTTGTGCCGGGAGCTGGACATCGGCGGCCAGTACAACGCCTACCTCAAGGAAAACCTGGGGTTGACCAACCCGGTGGCCGGGGCCGCCTTGAAACCGAATGTCATGAGTGCGAACAAAGCAGCACTGCGCGCTGCGTTGCACCTGGCACACACACGCCAGGACATTGATAGCGACGCCTTTAACGCGATCTACCGCGTACTGGAAGGACGCTCGGCGATGCTTTGGGATGGCCACCCCCTGCATTGTCACGACCTGACGATGATGTCTTCATCGCTGACCGGCATTGTCATTTTTGGTGCCAAATCGAGCCGGGCAACCAAGGCTACCCGCATCATTGCCTACATTCCGGATGACCCGCAGCATCCGCTCAAGCTGTACGCCGACACCGTGGCGTTCATGACCGAACTGACCCGCAAGCTGCGTTCGCCCGCTTATCAAACCTTCTTCAGCCGCTTCGTCGATCACGCGGAACGAGGGCATTTTTTTGCCGACCTCAACAGTCGCTTGCGAACGGTGACATGGCATCAACACACTCACGGCGATCCACTGCCAAGCTGGCGCGAAACGCCCATCGACAAGCCTAACCTGCAATTTTCGATGACGCCGTTCAGAGCGGGCCTGTGGAATCACCTGTACCAGCGACAACTAAACAAAATCATCAATGACGCGAGCACACTCGCCGTCTCCACCGCTCGTGCCGATCAAACTGCGCGATGGGCGCTGTGGGACGCGTTCAGCAAAATTGCCTCCACGATCCTTGAAGTAGCGACGTTCGTTGCCCTGCCCTTTGTGCCGCTTCTGGGTGAGTTGATGCTGGCCTATATGGCCTACCAGCTACTCGACGAGACCTTTGAAGGGATCATTGACTGGGCGCAAGGGCTGAAAAAACAAGCGTTCGAGCACTTGATCGGCATCGTCGAAACGGCGGTGCAAGTGGGAACCTTCGCGGTGGGCGGCGCTATCGCCGCAGGCACTTTCAGTCGCCTCCTTTCTCGCGAAACAGTGGCACTTATCGCCCCACTCAAACCCGTACCCACACCAGAGGGCAAAACCAAATACTGGAAGCCGGATCTGGCGCCGTACGAACAAACCATCGAACTGCCGGCAGAGAAAAACCCCGATCTTCTGGGCCTATACCGCCACGAGGGCAAAACGCTTCTGCCCCTTGAAGGAAAGCTGTACGCCGTACGGCCAACCCGCGATACCGGTCAATTTCAGATCGAACACCCAAGCAGCAATGACAGCTATAAGCCGTCATTGCAGCACAACGGTCATGGCGCCTGGCAATCAGAATTGGAGCAACCCCTGCATTGGGACCGGGAAACCGTCCTGCGGCGTCTAGGGCACAGTGTCGAATCGTTTTCCAGCGCCGAGCGTGAACAGATTCTGCGAATCAGTGGTTTTCACGACAACGTGCTGCGAGAAACCCATGTCGAAAACCATCGCCCGCCATCGCTGCTGACCGACACGATCAAGCGTTTCAGGATCGACCGGGATATTCAGACGTTTATCGAACAGATTGGCAGCGACCAGCCTGAGCAATACAGCAAGGCTGATCCGCTCATGCAGCATCAGTTGCTGACCCGATTCGACTCATGGCCTGTCGATACCGCCTTGCCGGAGCCGAGAGCCCAGAGCCCAGACACAAGCCTTGCGCAAGCAGACCGCGGATATCGCTCGGAACTACCGAAAATCGCTGTTTGAGCTTCGCTATCGCGAGCTGGAAAAGACCGCCGATCTGCCGACCCAACAGCTGCTTGCGGACTTTGAGGGATTACCGACCGATATCGCCCAGGAACTGGTGAGTAATGCGTCGGGCAACGAACTGAGGCAATTGCACAATGGGACCACACCTCAACGCCTGAAGGACGTAGCAAGAAAAGCACTGGAGGCTGTGCGTGCATCCCGAGCGTATGAAGGCCTCTTTTCTGATGCCCTGGCGACCGCAGACACCCACACGCTCGCCTTGCACAGCCTGGATTTGCTACCCGGATGGCCTGCCAACGTGCGCATCGAGGTGAGGGACTTTGTCCATGACGGGACCGTGCGCAACAGCATTGGACCCGTCGACGCATCGATCCGAAAAACGCTCGTGCGCAGCGAAGACGGCGTTTATCAGGTGCTTGATGACAGCCAAAGGCCGCTGTTCTCTGGCGATTTTTATCAGGCCATCCTTCAAGCACTGCCGGATACCGAGCGCACCACATTGGGCTTTTCCATTGGGGAAGGACAAATGCTCAAACAACGCATTGCCGAGCAGGCTCTGGACCACCCAAAGCTCCGTGCACTCTTTGCGAAAAACCCCCATCGAAAACCCTTCTATGATCCAACGACCATGCGCCTGCCCGGAGGTACGGAAGGTTACCCGCACATTGGTCCCGCAACTCCAACGCTCAACGAAAGGGTGCGCGAGGTTTACCCAAGCCTCTCCGAGGACGAAATCCAGTCCATGGTCCTCATGCTGCAGCGTCATCCCAATGGCGCCCGTGTAGAACTTTCACGGCTGGCAAACGAGTTGGCCAGCCTGCATCAGGATCTGGGGCGCTGGATAAACGACGCCCCGACCGTCCACCCGCAAACCCGACTTGCATTGAGCGACCTGGACCGCGAGATCGCGCGTCGCAATCGCACCCAGCTTGCCCAGGAAATCCAGCGCAGCTGGCGCCGCCAGTCCGAGCGCGATTTCGACGCACCAGATGACAGCGATCAGTATGTGCTGAGGTTTGCAGAACCGATCCTGGGCGACTTGCCGACACTGACCGCCGACTTCAGTCATGTGTCACTGCTTTCACTGGAAGGCGACCGTGCGGAACAGGGCGTGTCGGAATTTCTGAACCGGTTTAATGGGCTTCGCCGCCTGGAACTGCGCCGTTTCACCCTGACCACCCTCCCCGAGGCCATCACCCGAATGCCGAACCTTGATGCGCTGGTGTTGAGTGATTGCGGTATCAGGATGAACACTGCCACGTGGTCGAAACTGACTGCATTGAACAAGCTGGTCATGCTGGACCTGTACAAAAACCCGTTCGAAATCGTCCCTCGCATCGACTCGATGAATGAGCTGGTTCACCTCGATCTAAGCAATACCAACCTGACCGCCATTCCAGCTGGGGCCCTGCTGCATCCAAAACTCGACACCCTCCTGTTGATGAACAACAAGATCAGCGAATTGCCTGCCGAGTTGTTCGAGTGCCCACTGTACGACAAACGCGGCGTGCACCTCACACACAACCCGATTTCCAACCGCTCATGGGAACTGGTCAAGCAACACCATTTCGATACCGCCTACGACATGGGCGTCTATGCCCCCGAAGCGGACATTGATCGCGTTAAAACGCTGTACCCAGGCATGGAGGTCGAGCAAGCGAGCGAGTTTGTCTACGAGTTGCCGGGCACGCTGGAGGATGGTCGGGCAGAACTGACGCGCCTGGAAGCGGAGCTGACTCGTTTGAGAACTGATCTGTCTACCTGGACCGCCGACCTTCCCGCCCGACACCCGCTGACGGGTCAGCCTTTCACCGCCGCCGAACTCTTTGTCGAACAAGCCAATCGTGACGAGCTCAAGCAGGCGCTGGAGCAATGCTGGCAGCATGAATCCGAACTGGATGATTTCAACGACGGTATAACGCCCACCTACGAACTTACTGTCCGCTCGGTCATCAACGGACAATTACCTACACTGAATGCAGACTTCAGCCATGTTTCAGCGCTGGAGATTCAGAGTGCCAGTGGCGTGACATATATCGGTCGCTTCCTGGAGTCCTTCCCCAGCCTCAAAAGCCTGCGGCTGCGCGACTGCACGCTGGGCAACATTCCAGAAGCCGTGTTCAACATGGGCCAATTGCGATCCCTTTCACTTCCCGCTTGCCGCGTCAGACTGTCAGTAGAGTCAGCGAACGCATTGGCCGGAATGGAACAGCTCGATTACCTAGACCTAGGCTCCAACCCATTGGGACAAACCGTTGATCTCAGCCAGATGCCGGACCTGTCGACCCTCCTGCTCGACAACACTGGCATCACCGAAATACCAAACGGCCTGCTTCATCTGACCGATCTGGACTGGGTAGACCTGAGCGCCAATGCGATCACCGAACTGCCCAGCGACTTGATGGAACTGCCAGTGGAAACGGCAGAGAACATTACGTTGCGAGGCAACCCGTTGTCGGAGGAAAGCCTGTTACGGCTGATCAGTTACTACCAACGCACAGGCGCGGATTTCGGCGTGGACGAAGTCATCGATCGAGGTGAAGTGCAAATGTCCACCTCTGAAGACTCCGAGGTCGACGAGTAACTCAGCCGCGCTCGGACGGCATCGACGACAACTCGAACGGGCTGCTGCTGCGCCGCTGGTTGCGATCTTCCCGCGGCGTGGCACCGAAGAAATTGCGATAGGCGCTGGAGAAATGCGGCCCCGAAGAGAAGCCACACGACAGGCCGATCTGGATGATCGACTTGCTGGTTTGCATCAACATCTGCCGCGCCTTGTTCAAACGCAGCTCAAGGTAATACTGGCTCGGTACACGATTGAGGTATTGCTTGAAGATCCGCTCCAACTGCCGACGGGACACGCACACATGCTGGGCGATTTCGTCGGTGGTCAGCGGCTCTTCGATGTTGGCTTCCATCAGCAACACCGCCTGGGTGAGCTTCGGATGGCTGGAACCGAGGCGATTTTGCAGCGGAATGCGTTGACGCTCGCCGCCTTCGCGGATGCGCTCGACCACAAGTTCTTCGGACACGGCGCCAGCGAGTTCGGCGCCGTGATCACGGGCCAATACTGCCAACAGCAAGTCGAGTACCGACAGGCCGCCACACGCGGTCAGGCGATCGCGATCCCAATCGAACAGGTGGCTGGTGGCGATGACTTTCGGGAAGCGTTCGGCGAAATCGTCCTGCCAGCGCCAGTGCACGGCAGCGCGATAGCCGTCGAGCAAACCCAACTGCGCCAACGGGTAAACACCAGCCGACAAACCGCCAATCACGCAACCGGCCCGCACCAGTTGTTTCAACGCACTGCTGAGCGCTGGCGCGAGTGTGGTCGGCGGTTCATCGGCGAGTAGAAACAGCTTCTGGAAGTTTTCGAGCTTGCCGGCCCACGGCTCACCCGGCAATTGCCAGGCGCCTTCGGTCGGCGGTTCGGCCTGCAAAAACGACAGTTCGTAGACCACGTCCGGGTGCACACGCTGGGCAACACGCAAGGCCTCCTCAGCCAGCGCAAGCGTCAGTGCTTTAGTGCTGGGCCAAATCAGGAAACCAATTCGATGGGCAGTCATGGCGGGCAATCCGAAACGAAGAACGGTGATGAAGGCATGGGCCAATGCTAGCCCGGAAATGAACACAAATCTCAAAACCAGCAGAGATCAAATGTGGGAGCTGGCTTGCCTGCGATGGCGGTGGATCAGAATACATCTCTGGTACAGACACACCGCTATCGCAGGCAAGCCAGCTCCCACAGTAAATCGGGGCCGGCTTTCAGACTGCGAAGCATGCACTATCGCGGTGCACAACGGCAGCCTTGATTACTTCAGGCTGCCCGAGAGGAATTGTTGCAAACGCTCTGACTGAGGATTAACCAGCACTTCACGTGGGTTGCCACTTTCTTCGACGACACCTTTGTGCAGGAATACCAACTGGTTCGACACTTCACGAGCAAAGCCCATTTCGTGCGTCACCACCACCATGGTCCGGCCTTCCTGGGCCAGGGCCTGCATGACTTTCAGCACGTCGCCGACCAGTTCCGGGTCGAGTGCCGACGTCGGTTCGTCAAACAGCATTACCTCGGGTTCCATCGCCAGCGCACGGGCAATGGCCACACGCTGCTGCTCGCCGCCGGACATGTGGCCCGGGTAGGCGTCTTTACGGTGGCCCACGCCTACTTTATTCAGGTAGTGCTCGGCTTTTTCCCGGGCTTCGGCCTTGGACATTCCCAGTACGTGAACCGGTGCTTCCATGATGTTTTCCAGCGCGGTCATGTGCGACCACAGGTTGAAATGCTGGAACACCATCGACAGGCGCGAACGCATGCGTTGCAGCTGTTTCGGGTCGGCCGCCTTCAGCGCGCCGTCCTTGTTGGCGACCAGTTTCAGCTCTTCGTTGTTGAGCAGAATCTTGCCCGCGTGCGGCTGCTCCAGCAGGTTGATGCAACGCAGGAAGGTACTTTTGCCGGAGCCACTGGAGCCGATGATGCTGATCACATCGCCAGCCGCCGCTTTCAGGGACACGCCCTTGAGCACTTCGTGACTGCCATAGCGTTTATGCAGGTCTTGGACTTCAAGTTTGTACATGCGGTCGGTTCTCACAAAAACAGTCAGTCAGTCGTTGAGCAAGCGCCCGTGACGCAGCGCTTCGCGCCCCGCCACCTTGGCCAGCCAGAAACCGGGTTGGGCATAACGCAGCCGTTCAATGGCAAACAGCACCCCGGACGTACCAGCACACACCGTGCTGACCCGATCCGACAACGGATCGATCACTTCAAAAATCTCGTCACCGGCTTCGATCCACTCACCGGGTTTACGCAGAAAACTCACCACACCCGGGTGCGGAGCAAACAGCAATTCGGTGCCGTCGAACGGCAGGCCTTCGCACGCTTCTTGCGCGGGTTTGGGCCATTCGCCGCTGATCAAGCCTTGCTCGGCGAGGAACGCCAGAATGCCTTCGGCGTGAGCCTCAGACTCAAGACGACCGGTATCGGCCTGACCACCTAATTCAATGGTAGTCGCCAGACAGGCCAGCGGAATCTGTGCATCAGGGAACAGGCGCGACAGACGCAGCCATGGCAGCGAGCAGGCTTCGTCAAAAGAACTGCCGCCGGAATCTTCCGCCAGCAGGCCGACCCGCACATTCAAGTGCGCCGCCAATGAACGCCACTGCGGCCAGTGTTGCGGCAAGGCGTACATGTGCAGCGCCGCTTCAGCATCGCAGTGCAAATCCAGCACAACATCGGCGGTGCAAGCGTGGCTAAGCAAGATGCGCTGCATGCCTTGCAACTGGCTACTCGCCTCTGGCAATACGGCCAGATGATCGGCCATTGCCTGACGGATCAGGCGAATATTGGCGTGCTGATCGTCACCCAGGCTTTCTGCCAACGCAGCCGCAACCGGCGCGCTCAGCTCGACGAAATCGCGATTGAAATTCTTGCCGCTGCCCGCCTCGAAACGCCCTTGATGATTGCCTTGAACCAGTTGACCGAGGCCCATCGGGTTGGCCACCGGCACCAGTTCGATCACCCCATTGAGCAAGCCTTGGGATTCGAGTTCGGCCAGGCGCTTTTTCAGCTCCCAGGCCGTGCGCATCCCCGGCAGTTCATCGGCGTGCAGGCTGGCCTGAATGTAGGCCTTGCGCCCGCCACTACGCTCCTTATTGCCGAAACAGAACACCGAAATCTGGCGTTCGCTGCCCAGGTGGCTCCACGGCAATGCATGATCGATGCGTTCCATATCAGTGCTTCCGCGGGGCCAGATAGCCCAGCCAGCGACGCTCGGCCATTTTGAACAGCTTCACCAGAATGAAGGTCAGGCACAGGTAGAACACGCCGGCGGTGATGTAAGCCTCGAACGGCAGGTAGAACTGGGCGTTGACCGTGCGCGCGGCACCGGTGATATCGATCAGGGTCACGATGGACGCCAGACTGGTGGTCTGCAGCATCATGATCACTTCGTTGCTGTACTGCGGCAGCGCCCGGCGCAGGGCCGACGGCAGCAGGATGCGCTTGTACAATTTGTAGCGCGACATGCCCATCGCCTTGGCGGCTTCGATCTCGCCGTTCGGCGTGGCCCGCAGGCTGCCGGCGATGATCTCGGCGGTGTAGGCGCTGGTGTTGATCGCAAAGGCCAGGCACGCACAGAACGTTGCGCTGGACAGCCATGGCCAGAGGAAGCTTTCACGTACCGCTTCGAATTGCGCCAACCCGTAGTAGATCAAGAACAGCTGCACCAGCATCGGCGTGCCGCGGATCACGTAGGTGTAGAGCCAGGCGCTCATGTTGACGGCGGCGTTCTTCGAGACACGCATCAGGCCCAGTGGCAACGCGCACAGCAGGCCGAAAAACAGCGACAGCGCGAGCAATTTGAGGGTAGTCACCAAGCCGCCGAGGTACAGCGGCAAGGCCTCCCAAATGACGTTGTAGTCGAAGATCATAGATCAGCCGCCCTTACGCCTACCGAGTAGCGCTTCTCAAGGTGACGCAATGCCAGCAACGAGACACTGGTGATCACCAGGTACATTGCCGCCACCGCGAGGAAGAAGGTGAAAGGCTCGCGGGTAGCATCTGCCGCCTGCTTGGCCTTGAACATCATGTCTTGCAGCCCCACCACCGAAATCAGCGCAGTAGCTTTGGTCAACACCAGCCAGTTATTGGTAAAGCCCGGAATCGCCAAGCGAATCATCTGAGGCACCAATACCCGGAAGAACACCTGAAAGCTGCTCATGCCGTACGCCATGCCGGCTTCTGCCTGCCCTTTCGGAATCGCCATAAAGGCGCCGCGGAAAGTTTCCGACAGGTACGCACCGAAGATGAAACCCAAGGTGCCGATACCGGCGGCCAACGGGTTCAGGTCGATGTAGTCGTCAAAACCGAGCAGCGGTGCGACGCGGTTGAGCAGGTCCTGGCCACCGTAGAAAATCAGCAGGATCAGCACCAGATCGGGAATACCGCGGATCACCGTGGAATACAGATCGCCCAGCCAGGCCAGCCAGCGAATCGGCGACAGACGCAGCGCCACGCCGATCAGCCCCAGAACGATGGCCAGGACCATGGACGACAAGGCGAGCTGAAGCGTCAGCCATGCGCCATCGAGGATGACAGCCCCGTAGCCTTTCAACATGATTCAGGTCCTCGAAAGTTGGGATGAAAAAATGGCGCAAACCTCAGAGATCCTGTTGCTTGCGCCATTTCGGACTTTTCGTTGCGACGTATTTACTTGCCGTAAATGTCGAAGTCGAAGTACTTGTCCTGGATTTGCTTGTACTTGCCGTTCTCACGAATGGCGGCGATGGCGGCGTTGAGCTTGTCCAGATCAGCCTTGTCACCTTTGCGAACAGCAATACCTACGCCGTCACCGAAGTATTTGATGTCGGTGAAGGCCGGGCCCACGAACGCGAAACCTTTGCCTGCGTCGGTTTTCAAGAAGCCGTCATTCAACAGCGTAGCGTCTGCCACGGTGCCATCGAGGCGGCCAGCGGCCACATCGAGGTAAATTTCGTTCTGCGAACCGTAAGGCTTGACCTCGGCACCCAGCGGGGCCAGGACTTCGCGGGCGAAACGCTCGTGGATCGAACCACGTTGCACGCCGATGTTCTTGCCCTTCAATTCAGTCAGGCCTTCGCTGACTTGAGTGCCAGCCTTCATGACCAGGCGCGCCGGGGTGTTGTAGTACTTGTTGGTGAAGTCGACCGACTTCTTGCGGTCTTCAGTGATCGACATCGACGACAGAATCGCGTCGATCTTGCGCACTTTGAGTGCTGGGATCAGACCGTCGAACTCTTGCTCGACCCACACGCACTTGACCTGCATCTGCTCGCACAGGGCATTGCCGATCTCGTAGTCGAAACCCACGATGCTGCCGTCCGGCGCTTTCGAAGCGAACGGAGGGTAAGCCGCTTCGATGCCAATTTTCAGAGGCTTTTCATCGGCGAAGGTTGGCAAGGACAGCACGGACAGTGCCAGGGCGCCAAGCAGCACGAGTTTCTTCATCTTGGGACTCCATCGGTAAAGGGCAAAAACGGCAGAGTGAGCGACAGCCCAATATGCGAGTGAGTAGAACCACAAAGCGATGCTGCGCTGTAGGAATCGCGCGCTTTTTTCAACGCGAGCCACAACGAGCGAGTGATCGGCATTCTAACGACAGGCCCGAAGCCGATATTTCTTCAATGCGACAACTAATTACAGAAGCACCAAGAAAGCCGCTTGAGCGCGTTGACAGCCCTGCAAATTCATGCAGGAGCAAAAGACAGTGAACCGATCAATGTTGCAAATTGCGGGCCTATTATTGGCAAACCCTTCTAATCCGGCAAGCTTGGCGTTATGTCTTATTTATCAGGGGGGCTGGTGAGGTCCGGGAATGGGGTTTGGCGTTTCCCAATGCCCCGGATCGGCGCGGGCGGTTACACATTCAGTTACTTGAAGGGTGATGGGTAACAGTGGGAAGCGGACTACAAACAGAGTCGATATTTATTGGCCGTTGTTTATGAGGTGCCTGACAGGCCGCCTTCGCGGGCAAGCCCGCTCCTACATTTTTATAGGGTCCTGCATACACCACAAATCCCCTGTAGGAGCGGGCTTGCCCGCGAAGGGTCCGGAACTGCCAACACAAAAACCCAGAGCACAAAAAAACCCCACCAGGCTCAACACCTGGCAGGGTTTCGATGACTCAAGAACCGCTACTTAAGCAACATTCATGGTCTTGTGCGTATCAATCAAATGCTGCACCACACCCGGATCGGCCAAGGTGGAGATATCCCCCAACCCATCGTATTCAGCCGTCGCAATCTTGCGCAGAATCCGGCGCATGATCTTGCCCGAACGGGTTTTCGGCAGTCCCGGCGCCCACTGGATCACATCCGGCGAAGCAATCGGACCGATCTCCTTACGCACCCAGTTTTTCAGCTCCAGGCGCAGTTGCTCGCTCGGCTCTTCGCCGCCGTTCAGGGTGACGTAGACATAAATGCCCTGCCCCTTGATGTCGTGCGGCACACCGACCACCGCCGCTTCGGCGACTTTCGGGTGAGCGACCATCGCGCTTTCAATTTCGGCGGTGCCCATGCGGTGACCGGAGACGTTGAGCACGTCATCCACGCGACCGGTGATCCAGTAGTAGCCATCCGCATCACGACGCGCACCGTCACCGGTGAAATACATGCCGCGGAACGTCTTGAAATAGGTATCGACGAAGCGGTCATGGTCACCGTACAGCGTGCGCGCCTGACCTGGCCACGAATCGAGAATCACCAGGTTGCCCTCGGCAACGCCTTCGATGATGTTACCCAGGTTGTCGACCAAGGCCGGCACCACGCCGAAGAACGGACGCGCCGCCGAACCCGGCTTGAGACCGTGGGCACCCGGCAACGGGCTCATCAAGGTTGCGCCGGTTTCGGTCTGCCACCAGGTATCGACAATCGGGCAACGGGATTGGCCGACGTTCTTGTAGTACCAATCCCACGCTTCCGGGTTGATCGGCTCACCGACCGAACCCAACAGACGCAGGCTGCTGCCATCCGCGCCTTCAACGGCAGCGGTGCCCGATGCCATCATCGCGCGGATCGCGGTCGGCGCGGTGTAGAGGATGTTGACCTTGTGCTTGTCGACGATCTTCGCCACCCGAGTGATGTCCGGGTAGTTCGGCACGCCTTCGAACAGCAGCGTGGTCGCGCCATTGGCCAACGGGCCGTAGACGATATAGGTGTGACCGGTGACCCAGCCAACGTCGGCGGTGCACCAGTAAATTTCGCCAGGACGGTAGTCGAACACGCGCTCGTGGGTCATGGCCGCATACAGCAGGTAACCGCCGGTGGTGTGCTGCACGCCCTTCGGCTTGCCGGTCGAACCGGAGGTGTAAAGGATGAACAGCGCTTCTTCGGCGCCCATCTCTTTCGGCGCGCAGACAGTGCCGGCCACTTTCATCAGGTCTTCGTACCAGATGTCGCGATGCTGGTTCCACTTGATCTCGCCACCGGTGCGTTGGCACACGATGACTTTCTGAATGCTGCTGGTTTCCGGGTTGGTCAGCGCGTCGTCAACGTTGGCCTTCAGCGGGATCTTCTTGCCGGCACGAATACCTTCGTCCGCGGTGATCACCACTTTGGATTTGCAGTCGATGATGCGACCGGCCAGGGCTTCCGGCGAGAAACCGCCGAACACCACCGAGTGAATCGCGCCGATCCGGGTGCACGCCAGCATGGCGACCACGGCCTCGGGGATCATCGGCATATAGATAGTCACCACGTCGCCGCGGTGCACATCCTGGCCGCGCAAGGCGTTGGCGAACTTGCAGACTTGCTCGTGCAGTTCGCGGTAGGTGATGTGGCGGCTTTCGGAAGGATCATCCCCTTCCCAAATGATCGCGATTTGATCGCCGCGCTCGGCCAGATGACGGTCGAGGCAGTTGTAGGAAACGTTCAGCGTGCCGTCGGCGAACCATTTGATGTCGACATGGTGATCGTCGAAAGACGTCTGTTTCACCGTGGTGAAAGGCTTGATCCAGTCGAGGCGCTTGGCTTGCTCGCGCCAGAAGCCGTCCGGGTTGACGACCGACTGCTGGTACATGGCCTTGTAGGTCGCCTCGTCAGTCAGCGTGTTAGCCAGGACCTCAGGACGAACGGGATACAGAGAAGCCGCACTCATCTTTCTTACCTCGGTGGAATAGTTGTTTTTGTATGACACCGTTTTAGCCGGGCCGGCCCTATAGAACCATTCGACGATGGTAGTAACAAGCCCCTACAAAATGCCCTGAAAAGCCCGCAAACCCAACTTCCAAGCCTATTCCAGGCGATTTCATTACCCAGCCATAACGCGACCTGTAGCAGCTGGCGAAGCCTGCGTCCGGCTGCGCAGCAGTCGTAAAATCAGCAAATGCGGTATATCAGGCAGACCGAACTAAGCAGGGTTTACGACTGCTGCGCAGCCGGACGCAGGCTTCGCCAGCTGCTACAGGTTGTCCGTCGCCTTTAATAATTGCCGCTCTCTCGGGGATTGTTACGAATTCCGTCAAAGGTGTTTATCAAAACCACGCCTATATGAATGAAAACTCCACACCTAAAATCTACCCCGCCAACAAGGCAACCTGATTAACCGAGTTGCAGCCCCCACGAAGGCAGTTAATCAAACACTCCGGTACCAGCTCCACACGCAACCCCACAAAGGTTGCGTGACCCCATTCGACCTCTAAAAGGTAAATCCGAAATGAAAGCTTTATTAGTTCTGGCCCTCAGCAGCCTGTGCGCAACCACCATGGCAGACGAGGCCCCGACTGATGTCGCACAGCAACAACCGGCCGTTGAGCAATACACTTACGCCACTCACCTGGACATCGCCAAAGTTGTTTCCATGAGCGAAGTACCGAACGTGTGTGAAGTTGTACCGATGAAAATGGAATACGAAGACTCCAAGGGCCAACGCCATATTCTGAACTACAGCGTGATGGGTAACGGCTGCTCTAACGGCTGATCTCGACTGCACCGAATCGGGCCATTTCAGCTGATCGCTGAAGGTCGATTCCAGCCCGGCTCCGGCCGGGCTCAGTTGTGTTTGCAGACGGCGAAAACCGCTACGAAACACAACATGTAGTGAAAAACAGCCTTTTTGCCTATTTTTTGAGCAGAAATAATCCAGCGTCAAAATTTACGAAAAAAAATCTGCACCGGCCAAAGCCCTGTATTCCCTCGGTTTGCCCGAAAAACCCGCCCTTCCGGCCATTCCATGAGCCGATTCGCCGCACCACGCCGGTGAAAATTTCCCTATAATGCCGCCTTAACGGGCCTGCAATATTCCCTTACAGGGATGGAACGCCAGTCTGAAGCCCCGCAGTAGCGTTTAACGCTGGTTGCGCCCATCAGTGGCTCTCGGAACCCCGTACAAAATTCTGTTTTATTGCCTGCCTCGGCTGCAAAAAACGATTCCTTAAGATCCAACGCGGTCAGAGCGACCGTGTGAACAACCATCACACGGGCATCTGGCCCTCACGCAGGAGACGACACGTCATGCTGAGCTGGGACGAATTCGACAAAGAAGACAGCGGCGAAGCCGTGGTAAAAGGCGCTAACGCCGGCCACGCGACCGAAGCCAACATGGACCGACTCGACACCGCTGGTGGTGTCGCCGCTCAAGAAGCTCGCGCCGTTACCGCGAACGACTCTGCCGCAATCGCCCGTGCCAAAGCTGCCCTGGACACCCTCGACGTCGCCGAAGGCCTCGCCGAACTCGAAGGCGCCTCCGCCCGCGTCGCTGTCGACGAAAAGCGCATGATCAACTGCCGCGCCGACCTCAACCAACTCGTGCCGTTCAAGTACGACTGGGCCTGGCAGAAGTACCTGGACGGTTGCGCAAACCACTGGATGCCGCAAGAAGTCAACATGACCGCCGACATCGCCCTCTGGAAAGACCCGGAAGGCCTGACCGACGACGAGCGCCGCATCGTCATGCGCAACCTCGGCTTCTTCTCCACCGCCGACTCCCTGGTTGCCAACAACCTGGTCCTGGCCGTGTACCGCCTGATCACCAACCCGGAATGCCGCCAGTACATCCTGCGCCAGGCCTTCGAAGAGGCGATCCACACCCACGCCTACCAGTACTGCATCGAATCGCTGGCCATGGATGAAGGCGAGATCTTCAACATGTACCACGAGATCCCATCGGTCGCAAAAAAAGCCACTTGGGGCCTCAAATACACCCGTTCGATCTCCGATCCAAAGTTCGAAACCGGCACCGTCGAAACCGACAAAGAGCTGCTGCGCAACCTGATCGCCTACTACTGCGTTCTGGAAGGCATCTTCTTCTACTGCGGCTTCACCCAAATCCTCTCCATGGGCCGCCGCAACAAAATGACCGGCGTCGCCGAGCAGTTCCAGTACATCCTGCGCGACGAATCCATGCACCTGAACTTCGGCATCGACGTGATCAACCAGATCAAAATCGAAAACCCACACTTGTGGGATGCTGAGATGAAGGAAGAGGCTTCGCAGATGATTCTGCAGGGGACTCAGCTGGAGATTGAATACGCTCGCGATACCATGCCTCGCGGCGTGCTCGGCATGAATGCGGCGATGATGGAGGACTATCTGAAGTTCATCGCTAACCGTCGTCTGTCGCAGATTGGGTTGAAGGAAGAGTATCCGGGGACGACTAACCCGTTCCCTTGGATGAGCGAGATTATGGACTTGAAGAAAGAGAAGAATTTCTTTGAGACGCGGGTTATTGAGTATCAGACTGGTGGGGCGTTGAGCTGGGATTGATTCGATCGTAACTAAGGTTCTCCTACGCAAAAAGCCCCGATTTTTTCGGGGTTTTTTTTATAGGCGTCACTTATATACTTCAATTTCGCAAAAACAGAAGAACGCAGATTAGAGCCTGCAATCAAACTGGGTCAGCTAAAAATTCATGCCGCGTACTAACTACCTGCCCACGGTATGGCTCCCTAGCCAAAAACGTAGCACTATCAAATATAACGTAATTCCTCCCCTGCCCAAAAGAACTGTTAAAAACAATTCCATCATAATTAGCCACCGACTTTACAAACTCACACATATACTGGGTCGGTATATATTCTATATGAGATTTATCAGGCAAAATCGGCTTAGACAGTTCCAGTGAAAAACGTTCTAGCAAATCGAGAAAGCAAAGAACGTCCTGCATTTGCTGCTCTTCGAACTTCAAAACCGAAGAATCACATCTAGGATCCGTAAGACTCAGCAAATTCAAATTACTAACCGCTACAAACTGAGAAACATAAATAGAGCTAGCATTATTAGGCCTAACTTCCGCAACACACGTATCCACGTTTTCAGCGAGATACAAATAAGGTATCCCAATCGGATTGGCACGCCCTCCAGAAGCCACCATTGGAGGCGGCGTACCCATTTTTGCAGCTGTTAATGGGCTTTCAGATATTCTCGCTCTGTACAACACACTGCCACTATCGAAAGGTGCTTTTAACTGCTCCAAAAGCGCCAAAAAAACTTCAAAACTTGAATTATTTGATGACGGGTTCAGAACCTGAGAAATCAATGCACTGCGAGGAAAAAACCTATTTTTGTGCTTCAGTTCCTCTTTAAAGCTCAACCACTGACTCGAATACAAAGAAACATCAAACTTAAACACGTACTTTAAATCTGCAATATCATTGCCAAAAATTTCGCGAGCCAGCCTTTCGGCATCCCTCACCACCGCCGGATTAAGCAAACCAAACTGCTTATACAGCAACGTGACCAAATCCTCCCCAGCAGCAGAAACCTCCAAACCATACAGAATTAGCTCAACAGAAGAAAATAACGTATCTGAGCTTATCGTCGGCACTCTAATCGCGCCACAAAACGAACAATTTCCTACCTCCCCTCTTGAGGCCATCTCAATCAAAACAGAATCAGTAAAGCAATGAATACAGCACTTCGCCATTTTCAGTGCCCCTGAATATAGTCACATGTAGTTTCAATATGATGTTTTATCGATATTTTTTTTACACTCCCTAGGCCGGGGAAGTGCCTTGAACTATGAAGAGATAAAAACTCATCTAGTCCACTTGTGCGATTAAATTTTCCTGGGTTGACGGAAACATACTGAACGAGCTTGTTCAGTGCATCCATAAACTTTCCACCGGGGTTTGTAGGGGTACGATCATCATAGGAGGAGAAGTGCCGAACATGCATCGCGTCATACTCTTCTCGATTGATATATGACAAATGCACCGCCACAACATATGCTGGCCCTCCTGACTCAGAGTAATCCTCACTAAGAATAGTAAAGTCACCAAACCCTACAACGTTTTCAAGGCCCCGATACTCAGTGTGCAGCCCTGAAAAAAGAGAATCCTCAGCATAATCAGAATTCTTAACTTCCTTCTTGAAGAAGTCTCCATACACCACTTTATTCCGAAGTTGTGAAAACGCGGCAGTGCTGACTCTAGCTGGATTCACCAGTGTATACATCGAAGCATTAATCACATCTACCAATGCTCTATCGACACTACTTTCGATATAGACAGCCGCTCGACCTTCGAAAGATTGAAAAAGCCTAATCGCGGCAATATCCTGAGGATTTTTTATCTTTACACATGGTAAATACTCCCCCTCTTCACTCTCTAAGTGAAGACTTATAGAATCTTCTCCTCCGACATAATCCCCCAACGATGGATTTATTACCACAAGTGGTACTATTCCATTTTCCGCCAATTTTTTTATCGTCCTTTTTAATGGAGAAATATTCTCCCTTACAGGTTCGATGACTGGCTTAATATATTGAGAATCGATTATCTCTGAAAGCTCACGCAACGCAATCAACTCATTCTGCTTGCCCTTTAATATTGGAAAATACATCAAACATCCCTTTAAATTGGAGAGTGAAGCACCCTCATGAGGTTATTTTTTTTAGCGCTCGAAAGCTTCACACTAAGACTAGCCATTAACAAAGTTCTGGGTAACGCAAGCGAGAAATCCGGATCAGTACGCCGAGCCTCCTTTAAAGTCTTACAAAAAATCGATCTCAACAAGCTGGCATCCGCCCTCATGAAAACAGACTCACACCAGCTGAATACTTCCGTATTCGAAAGCCCCCGAGGAGCATCTTCAATCTGACAAGCAATTGAAAAATATTCTGGCCGGCGTAGTGATCTAACCAAAACCTGTGGATTTATCTTACCTTCTACAAGCCTCGCACTTCGTACTTCTGACAACGTATTCCTGCTAGTAAGAACTATCAGACCAACACTGTCAGAAATATTACTTAGCGCATATTCCCTGTGACTCTCAGCAACGACCACAAATGTTTTATCAAAAATCTTTTCATACGCCTCCAGCTGATCATTCAATCTAGAGAAATTATCAAGATCAGTTTTTATTTCATAACACGTGCTAATACCATTCAACACAACGCAGTCAGCTTTATTATTAGCAACCCTAAACTCAGAAAGCAGAGTGGCGGTTGAAAACTTATGTCGACCAAGAACAATTTTATTTGCTACAACATTCTTAAAAAAGTACTCAAACCTATAGTTCTTACTCAGATCCTTATAACACACCTCATAAACATCGGCAGGCGTAAAACACTCAGGCAAAAAATCGACATAAGAGCGCGAAACATCGAGGACATGCTCAACATTTCCAACTGCAAGACTCTCCACACTATTGGTGGAAAAAATCCTACTCAGTTCTCGATAATTTCTCATGACTTATTCACAACCTACCGTTTACTGCTAACACTCGAATTCAGAACTCATGCTAGCAGAGAGCCTCACATCAAGCTCTATTTAGAAACACAATAATCATTGGAGGTCTGCCTTGACCATCCGCCTCCCAAACCCTACCCTCTCGATTAGGTGCCTAAGAAACACCTCACACAGCGGACCGACCGCACCCGACAGAAGCGGCTTTTTTGTGCCTACGGTATCTCCGTGGGCATCAAAAAATCTCTGTTATGCCGGGAGTGGGCTAATACAAGACCCGAAAGGGGAATATGTCCGGCCCTCTGTGTGGGGTTTCTTAACTCCCGGCACCCAGCCCTAAGAAAGCTGACATCACACAGAGGTAAAGGATATGCCTAAGAATGTCTCCTTCTGTACGAAGGTAATCGGCTTCAGCCGTCGCACCATCTGCAAGCTTCCAGCTCTGGAGGCCTACCATGTCTGACCCACACAACCCCACTGTATTCACACGTCACAACCTCTCTCTACATGCCCTCCTGATTGAAAACCAACCTTGGTTCTGCGCCCGCGATATCGGCCGCTTGATGGGTGTTCATCTGAGTGATCGCATGGTCAACAAACTAGATAAGGATCAGCGTCGCATTCTGTGGATTGAGTACTTCCGGCAGCCTGAAAAACAGCTGATGCTGAGTGAATCCGGTGTGTATGCGTTGTTGGTGTATCACTACGTACCGGGGAACCGTTTGTTGCGCGAGTGGTTGACCCATCAAGTGGTGCCGGCCTTACGCGACGCTATGCAGTCGGAAAGTTCGGATCGGCCGATGTTGAGTTTGTTGGATTGGCCGGAGATGTCGTTGAGTCTGCTGCATTGGCAGGATGAAGGTTGGATTCGGCTGCGGGACATGCCTTACCTGCTGCACGATCAACCGCAGCGACGGGCAACAGTGGTTAAGCCTTGGTGGCGAAGAGTCGCGCAGGTGTTTCAGTCTTCGAATCACTCGATGGGTTAGCTGACTCGCTTGTAGGATCGATTGCGAGACTCGTCGCTATTTTTTGTAGGAATTTTCGTAGACAGTCGTAATGGCCACTCAGTATCGTCCGAGGGTTTTCAACCCTCGGCGATTGTATGAACACTGGAAAGAGCAAAAGCGACTGGAGTGATGCGGAGATTCAGGCGGCGGTCGATGCCTATCTAAGCATGCTGTCACGCGAGCAGAGCGGTCAGACGGTCAATAAAGCTCATGAGAATCGTGTCCTGCGCGAAGGAGCCTTAGCTGGCCGCACCAAAGGTTCGGTTGAGTTTCGGATGCAGAACATTTCTACCGTGCTGGTCGAACTCGAACGAGATCGTATTGAGGGATACAAACCCGCCAAGAATGTCGGCGCGAATGTTGCGCGCTGCATTCGTAAAGCGCTGAGCGCGCCTAGCACTTTAACGCTGGAAGATTTTGCCCCGACCGCTGATGAGGCAACGCTAGAACAACGTGCTGCCAAACTTGAGAAGCGACCGCTCAAGGAGGAGCCGAAAGGGATTTTAAAACCGCAACAAATGCCAAGTTCGGGCAACTCTTTTGTACGCGATCCTGAGGTTAGAGCCTGGGGGCGGAAAGAAGCCAAGGGTATCTGCGAGGGTTGCGGAAAACCGGCTCCGTTTGAAAAGGACGGCAGACCGTTTCTGGAGGTTCATCACGTTAAGCATTTGGCGCAGTTTGGATCGGATCGTCCTAGCAATGCTGTGGCTCTGTGCCCGAACTGTCATCGACGTTGTCACCATTCGAGCGACCGGGATGAGTTCACTGCTTCACTGTTTCAGAAGGTGGGGCGGTTGAAGTTTGAGTGATTGGACCTGGAAAACTTCATCGGCACATGTGCACGAAGGCGGCGAGTCGTAAGGATTGCGCTGCCGTCCTGATAAAAAGAGAAAACGCTTAGAGTCATCCAGGACTCGTCCTACAGCCACGATTAGCCACGTTCGTTAACGTCGCGCAGCCCCTTTTCCGGGGCTACCGATAGACGAACGAAAGGATGATCAGTGGCTGACAACAAGGACATTCCGCGGATTCAGAATCCACCCTCCGGTGATGGGCATCACGTCACCTACCGGTACATGACTGCCACCGAATTGGCCGAGCGGGATGCCAGACAAAAAGCCTACGAGGCCATGCTGGCCAGGCAAGACGCCTTCGAACGCAGCCGTCAGGTCATAGCGCAAAAGCAAAGGCCCACTCAAGCCGGATGTGTCTTCGCCAAGTCCTGCAAGCTGCCGGACGCCATCATCGATTACTCGAATCCCTCAGGGATGGTGCCGACCGACAGCCTGAAAGACTACGGCGAACTGATTCTGCTGGGTGCTCGCGAAGCGGATGAATCAGGCGCTGTGCCACTGAAGAAGATCAGTGGGACAGCGATTCCCGTCGGTCTGGGCTCCCTCGCTTTGGCCGGCTCGGCATTCGCCGCTGCTCCCGTGGTCGCGGCGAGCGCCGTAACAGCAACGCTGGTTGGCCTTGTTGCGCTGGTCACACAATCGAGTCTGGGCGACAGCTCGCTTTACAGTGAAGACCAACTCCGCGCACTCAAACAGGCCCGTACCCGCGTTCGCCTGCGGGTCGAGCAACAGACTGACGGCAGCCTCAAGGGATACGGTTTCTACACCGGCAAAAATCGCGATTGGGAAATGGTTGATGTCGTGCAGTTCACATTGCGTGGCAGCCAGCAGGTGGCTGACCTGGGTGACGGCATTGAACTGATCTGGACACCGGCCGTGGATGGTTCCGACATCTTGGGCATTCCGGCGCTGGAGGCTGCACCGCAAGCGCCGCATATCTGGGTTTACCCGCCGACGAAAGCGGCTGATAGCATAATCGTGAACCCGGTCTACCCGCCCGAGTACAAGGATTTCATCCTCGTGTTCCCGGCGGATTCGGGGGTAAGGCCGGTCTATGTTGTTGTCAGTATTTCTCATCATTACTACCCGAAGCCACATATCTTGCCGGCCTTCCCGGATGCAAAATGGGCCCCAGGCAAAACCCGCATGAAGGGCGGGGGCCTACGTCCTCGTTGGAAGGATAAAAAAGGCACGATTTTCGAATGGGACTTCCAGCACGGCGCAGTGGAGAAATACAACAAACGCGGAAAACACTTGGGCGAGTTTGATCACGCATCAGGCGATCAGACAAAACCTGCAGACCCAACGAGGACGGTAGAGCCATGAAGCACACGGTGATGGGTATCAATGAGGGAGACGACTTTGCTTCTTATGAGAACGTGCTTCCGATCAAAAGCGAGGATCTCGCGGTATTGATGGGCTGGAAGGATCAAGAGGACTACGTGTATGACTACCAATTGACGAAGGATCAAATTACAGCCATTGAACAGGCCTGCTCGGTTTCGTTTCCATCCGATCTCATTCTTTTTTTAACCACCAGTCAAAATTGACGTGTGATGGGTTTGCGGTGTTTTGAAAACAGGCAGTGCAATTCGCCCCACATTCTGCTCGCACTAAGGGCCCGAACCCGCCATGAAATTCAGCCCCGCCTACAAGCTCAGCATCGACGACAAGTTGTCGATCTATAACGTGTGCGATATGAGTTCCGACCGGCACCGTCTAAGAAAAATGGCAGGCCCTTCCTCGAGGTCCATCATGCTAAACATCTGGCGGAGAAATATTACGACAGGACGAGAAGTGCCGTAGCGCTGTGCCCGAACCGCCATCGACGTTGACCATCTGGGCGAATTCAATCATTTAACGGGAGAACAAAGGGCGCTAAGCCAGGCAGGAAGACCCAAAGTGACCCTAAAGAGAAAAAACATGCGCTATCTTTCCATCACCGGCTTTTACCCCGATGAGAAGCAGAACGACTCCCTGCAGTTTGAGCTGAATATCGAAGGAAATGAACTCAATGAGAAAATTGCCCACCTCATTGAATCCAAGCCACTTCGCGAAGTGGAACCAGGAGAGTTACTTTTAAATGCAAGTCAGGTAATGGCGCTCTCAGACCTTATAAGCGTCAGTTTCCCTGAGGGATTGGAATACTTTATAGGGGCGTGCTCCCAGCAATGAAAAAATATTTGTGAAGACGTTATGGGACTGAAAATCAGACTTGAATGGTATGACAAACGAACCGAGATGGGCGAAGGGGAGGAATTGTCGAAAGACTTTGGCGATGATGGCTCTGTCATCGAAGCCTTGGGCATACCGATTGAAAACAATGTGAACAATGGCGGTTTCAACGTATCCCCCGACTGGGTAAGCACTCTTCAACCCCATTTCCACCATGCCATTCAGTTGCTCTCCTATGACTACCAAGTAGCGTTCGTCTATCGAGACAAGTGGCAATCGAAGTGATAGATGGCCTGAAAAATTCAACACAAAGAACCCGACCAGTCTCCTGATCGGGTTTTGTTTACTCGTTTCTTCACTTAGTGCGAAACGCGACTCGTCAGCTCGTGTTTGCGGGATCCCGGACTGCTACGAAGACCAACGGGGGCAAGCGGCCCCGCCACAGCTAGTGGTCGGTTTGGGGAATGAGGTAATGTTACGAATCGCGAGCGGTCTCGCCCACAAGGAAATCTGCGGCAGGATATGCCCCCGGTGCTGGATCATCGGACCGCCACTAGCTGTCGTCAAATCCATCAATGATGTCTTCGGGAGTCTTTGTAAAATCCGCAGACATTCGAATTTTTCCCTTCAATCGTCCAGGTTTACGTGCCTGAGACATTTCGACATGAGGCAGTAGATTTAGATAAGGTTTGCCGTCCTTGACGATAACAACCGTATCGCCACGCCAGGCACGCTCAGCGAGTTGAGAGAGTTGGGATTGTGCTTCGTGCATGTTTACTTGTAGCCGTACAGTCATATGGCACCTCCATAGATTTAGCCACGCTAGCTGAAGCCTGAGAATTTCGATAGCCGTGGCGAGCCTGCTTCACGATGTACCGTTGAAAGTTGTGGACGATAATGCGTAGATCCAGATGCCCAGCGGCGCCCTTGGATTTTTCGCGAGCAAGCTTCGCTCCTACAGAGGACGGTGTGTTGCCGTAGATTTTTCGGTGTGTTGAAAACAATCAGTGCAGCCCGACCCGCCTCCCGCTATTAATACCCGTCCCCACTCAAGGACCCGAGCCCACCATGAAATTCGACCTCGCCTACTGCCTAAGCCTCGACGACAAACTGTCGATCTACGACGTGCGCGATCTGAATTTCGACGAAACCATAGAGTTCGATTCCGCCAAAGAACACTTTCAATGCCCCAATGACATTTGCAGGGCGGCGTTCGACGCGGCCAACGTGCTGACGACATTCAACGCCAAAAACGTGAATTACGTCCGCACCCCGCACTTCAAGAACACGCCCAGCACCCGGCATGTGGCGGATTGTCCTTATGTCAGTCTCAAGGCTTCCGCGTCTGATGTGGACGCGACGGAAACCGATGACAGCCGCGAGGAGCACTTCCCGTCAGAGTTGTTGCTGACTCGGCGTCAGTATGTGCGTCAGCCGTCGAGCCCGGCGGAGGCGGTGGATGAGGTTCGAGATATCCCGAAAACCGTTTCGGCAGACAGTCACACAGAGCCCCCGATCCGCGAAACGGCACCGGACAAGACCAGTGTCTTCGCCCATCCGGTGGAGTGTTTTGTGTCGAACTTCGAGGACAAGGAGCTGCTCAAGCGCATGCCGCTGAAGATTGGCGAGCACACGGCGCCTTACGGGTCGTTCTTCAAGAAGATCGAATACCTGACGGACAACAAGGGGCTGGTTTACTGGGGCAAGATCAAGGAGATCAAGGATTACACCCAGAGCTTTCGCATCGATTTCGAACAGAAGGTCTGGTTCAAGCAGGCGGATGAGGCGAAGAAGAAGCCTTATTCGGTCAATGTTTACTTGAGCAAGAAGTTGATCGACAACTACCGCAAGCGCAAAGCGTTTCTGGAAGAGATCAAGCACGCCATCGAGAGCGGGAAGGATTTGTATTGCTTCTTTTATGGCGTGACGCCGGAGTTGAAGCAGGTGCCGAGCAAGAAAAACCCCGAGCAGACGTTCGGGGTGTTCAGTGCGAATATTGAGAACCTGGATCACTTCATTATTCGGGAAGCGCCGGGGTTGCAGGGGTAGTAGACCAGGCAACGGTGCTAATGCGCCGGCTCATTGCGCTTCGGCATCAAGCTGCCTTTCGAGCGCCCATATCTCCCGTTTCACTTCCATGCGCCGTTCACGGGCTGCCACTACTGCGGGCTCATCCAGGCCGCCGTAACGGCGCAACCAGTGAGCGATCATTTCCTCATCGGGGTAGTAATAGTCCTTGTGCCCTTTGCTACCCCTCGGGGTGTCGTTCATATCGCCATCGAAGCGCGTAGCCGAGAATTCGTCCGAGGGCAAAGTACCCCATTCGGCGGCGCAGTCCTCAAATACCCAGGCGATTTCATTGATGTGTTTTTGCGCTCCGCGATGACCGCGTTTGTAAAACACGTACTCACGGCAACTCTCCTGGAAACGCTCCATCATCGGCTCGTCATCGATCCAGCGAAGGATGTCGTGCTGCCCCGCGTGGCGGATCAAGCCGTTTATCCAGCGTTCGGTAAAACGTTGAACGAAACCTTCGATATCCGCTTTTTTCGCGTCCGCGAAAATCATGCAATAACGGGTTTGCACATGGATGACAAATAACACGTGCTTGCGTTGGACGGTGATGGCGTGGATCAGCCACTGCTCGGCGAACTCGACTGCCTCATCGTCCTCGATAACCGGTGATGGTGGTTTTTCCACCGGAGTGATTTTCTTACCCTTTTGCACGCGGCTGAAGAAGTTGCTGGCCGCTTCGGTGCAGTTGAAGATCAACATCCTGATTCTCTGTTTAGATGCTAGAAAAATGCTTTCAGTCCTTAACCCATTCAATTTCATAAGGCTGGCGAACGGCGTCAGAAACTCTTTCACGGAACTCCTCACTCAGCCCCGACAATTCCTCTTCACTGAGCAAGTCATACGCAATCATCAACCTTAAAGATAACGATGCTTCTGAGCGTCGAAGTCCGTCGAATGCCATCGCTAGGTCCTTGTCCCGATTTCGCATGAGGCGGTAGAGCGTAAGATATCGCGCATGAGCTGATAGAGCATCGTTTTGCGCGATAGTCTGGGCATCAACAAGAACGCCTTGGCAGAAGCGATCCAGCGCCAGTTCGTAGAGTTCTTTGTATTTCTTCCAGTCACTTTCGGATATCGACATGGCCCCCTCCTCCTGTACTAGATTTTGAGCAATGCCGTGCGACAACTTACGGTACCGATAGGCTCAGTATCACGATAACCAACAATCCAATATAGATCCAAGCGTGTAATCGATCCGGAATCTGCCCGATCCAGGGTGTGGCCAAACGAATCCCCAGCAACGATCCCATCGACAAAACCACAAACGCCAACAGATCCACATAGCCGATAAACCACGCCCCCGGGTCAAACTCACTGAAACCAGCCACGGCCATGTAAGTCATCGTCCCTGCTACCGCGACCGGCAAGCTCAACGGATTAGCCATGGACGTCGCCTGACTCATGCTCAATCCACAGCGTCGCAACAACGGCACGGTCATGACGCTGCCACCCACGCCGAGAAACGTCGCGATTACGCCGATTCCTACACCACCGCCAGACACTTCCGCCCTCCCCAATCGCCGTGGGATTGCGATATCGGTACGCGTAAGAAATCCGCGTCTAAACAGGCAATCCACAATGGTCACGCCCAAATACGCGATAAACGCATAGCGAATCACCTCACCACTCACCCGCATCGCCGCCATGGCACCGACGATAGCGCCCACCCCGATAAACCCGCCCAACGGCCACAGGTAATGGCGAATGAGGTTCCCGGCACGCCGGTGTTTGCCGGTGGCGATCAGCGCGTTGACGATCATCACGCAGGTCGAAGTCGCCACGGCAATGTGCATCGCCGATTGGCCAATGGGGTCATCGACGCCATGGCTGGCAGTGAGCATGCGGTAGAGCAATGGCACGACGACGAAGCCGCCGCCGAAGCCGAACAGCACTGCCGTGATGCCGGTCATGCAGCCGAAGAGTGTCAGCAGAAGATAGAACATTGTGCGTCGTCCATTGGTTGGGAGCGGTCGACGATAGAGCGATACGCCTTGGCCTGCTTCAGCAAGCCAGCCAATAATGTTCGCGTTTACGCCAACTGCTGGAAGCCGCTTTATGCGCAATGTTTCGATTGATCTGCTGGATGACACGCCTCGCCCGGTGGTGGCGATTGGGACGGATTATTCCCACGGCCACTTGTTGCCTCGTCATACACATCGGCGGGCGCAGTTGTTGTATGGCGCCACCGGGGTGATGCAGGTCAGCACGCATGACGGCAATTGGGTGGTGCCGCCACAGCGGGCGGTGTGGATTCCGCCGGGCATGGCGCATGAGGTGCTGATGCTCGGGGTAAGTACGCGCAGTGTGTATATCGAACCGGCGGCGGTTGATCTGGGGGATCGTTGCCAAGTGATCAGTGTGTCGACGTTGATGCGGCATTTGTTGATGGAGGCGGTGGAGATCCCGCAGGCGTATGACGAGGCCGGGCGTGACGGTGCCCTGATCGACTTGCTGCTGCACGAACTGGCGCGCAGCACTCACCTGCCGTTGCACATTCCGCTGCCCGTGGATACGCGGTTGCTGGGATTGTGTCAGGCGTTTCTCCGGCAGCCGAATGCACACCAGTCGCCGCAGCAATGGGCCGATCAATTGCACTTCAGCCTGCGTACGTTTAATCGATTGTTCCGGCAACAGACCGACCTGAGTTTCAGCCAATGGCGGCAGCGAGCCTGCGTGGTGCTGGCCCTGGCGCGGTTGGCGTCGGGGACCGCGGTAACGCGCATCGCGCTGGATTTCGGTTATGACAGCCCAGCGGCGTTCTCGACCATGTTTCGTCGCGTACTGGGGCAGCCACCGTCCGTCTGGATGCAAGCCTCGAAATAGAACAAATCAAAAAATGAGTTTGATCCGGGCGCAAAACAACTGTACAAAAACACAGTACATTTTGAATCAGCACTCTCGAGCCCGGAGAACACCATGGCCTCTCATGCGATGAAAATCACCCTGGAACGTATCGCCCTCTTCCAATTCACCCCGGCCCACTGCGCCCAGGCCCGAGCGATGCTGGGCTGGAGCGTTGATGAACTGGCTCGGGAGTCCGGGGTTTCGGTAGAAGCCATCGAGCGGTTTGAGGCAAAGCGCGATGTGCTGGACGTTACCCGGTTGGCGTTGGCTTATTGCTTTGAGGCGCAGGGGTTGGTGTTTTTCCCGGGGTTTGCGCCGGGTCGAGGAATGAATGTGAAAGGGTCTACGCCGAACCCGGTTGGGCGGGCGGATTATGCGATGGTTGAGTGAGGTGTCAGCGGATGATTGAAGTCGATGGAAGTGACAACTGCGCATTTGAGGCGCTCGGTTATCCCGATGCAGGTGAGCTGCGGGCCAAGTCTGAGTACGTGATGAAGATCGGGATACTCCTCGAAACCGGTCGATTGAACAGGGCTGAGGCGGCACAAAAGCTCGGGCTGTCTGTGGAGGAGCTGAATGAAATGCTCCGTGGAAAATTTCGCGATTTGACCGTGGCGAAGATCTCGGAATATCTGAGTCTGCTGCTCGATACGCGGAGCTAGTCGGGATGTAGTGCTCGGGCCGCTTCCTTCGGCCCGGCACTCACTCATCACGCGTTCTGCGCTGCGACCTGATCGCTTTCACTTTCCATCCCGAGCCACCACGCGCTACCTCGTTGCGGGTACATCACGTTGAACGCCTCACCCATTTGCGGCGTGGTGATCGACACACTGCGTTCCCAGGCCAACGCCAGAATGCGGTCGAAGGGCTCGAACCAGGCGTGCATCGACAAATCGAAGGTGCCGTTGTGAATCGGCAGTAACCAGCGGCCCTTGAGGTCGATGTGCGCATGCAGGGTTTGCTCCGGTTGCATGTGAACGTGCGGCCACTCAACGTTGTAGGCGCCGGTTTCCATCAGCGTCAGGTCGAACGGGCCGTACTGTTCGCCGATGCGTTTGAAGCCATCGAAGTAGCCACTGTCGCCGCTGAAGAAGATCCGCGTGTCGCCGTCGATCATCACCCAGGACGCCCAAAGCGTGCTGTTGCCGTCGAACAAACCACGGCCGGAAAAATGTTGCGACGGGGTGGCGATGAACTGGATGCCATCAACATCAGTGCCCTGCCACCAATCGAGTTGGCGTACTTTGCTGGCATTGACGCCCCACTTGATCAGTGTGTCGCCAACACCCAGCGGGGTGAGGAAATACTTGGCCTTGTCCGCCAGTTTGAGCACCGCGTGATAATCGAGGTGGTCGTAGTGATCGTGGGACAAGATCACCGCTTCAATCGGTGGTAATTCTTCCAGGCTGATCGGCGGCTGATGGAAACGCTTGGGGCCGGCCCATTGCACCGGGGAGGCACGCTCGGCGAAGACCGGGTCGGTGATCCAGAATTTGTCCCGCAGTTTCAGCAGTACGGTGGAATGGCCGAGGCGATAGACGCTGTGGTTGGGTGCCGCGATTAACGCCGCCTGGGTCAGTGTTTGTACCGGCACCGGGGCGGTCGGGCGGGTGTTGCGTGGTTTGTGGAAGATCATGTTCCACATGATGCGCAACATTTTGCGCACGCCTTCGCGTTGCACGGGGGCATGGTTTCGAAAGTGCCCTTCGGCCTGACGGGAAGCTTCAGGCAAAGGGGCGTTATCCGCAGAGGATGTTGAAGTGGCCATGACTGAGTGACTCCAGAAAAACCGCAAAATTGAGGTTTTTCACGGTGGGACGATAAATGGCCAAAGCACGCACGCATCAGCCGGACGATCTATTTTTCGCTGCACAGGATTAACAAAACATTACACTGCACAGTGTAGTTTCTAGGTTGCATCAAAGTCGTTCACAAGTAAACTACCGAGTGTAATTCTCCTCTGCCTCCTGCCGAAGCGTACTTATGACAGCTCCACAGCGCCTCACCGACCGAAAACGCGAAGCCATTATTCAGGCGGCGATTGCCGAGTTCCGTGCCAACGGTTTCGACATCACCAGCATGGACAAGATTGCGGCCACCGCCGGCGTGTCGAAGCGCACGGTGTACAACCACTTCCCGAGCAAGGAAGAGTTGTTTGCCGAAATTCTCAATCAATTATGGGCACGGCTGACGGCAGAACAGGAAATGCCCTACTGCTCTGACCTGCCCTTGCGCGAGCAGATGCGCCTGCTGTTGCAGGCAAAATTGCAGATGCTGGGCGATGACAATTTTCTCGACCTGGCGCGGGTGGCCATCGCCGCCACCATTCACTCCCCTGAACGCGCGCAGAACATGGTCGCCAGAATGGGTGAGCGTGAAGAGGACCTGACCATATGGATCCGCGCGGCACAGCTGGACGGTCGATTGAAACCGGTCGATCCCGCCTTTGCCGCCCAACAGATCCAGGGAATGCTCAAGTCCTTTGCGTTCTGGCCGCAGATTTCCATGGGGCTGCCGGGCCTGTCACCGGAGATGCAGAACACCGTGGTGGAGTCGGCGCTGGACATGTTCCTGGCCTGTTATCAGGTCTGCGAAAAGTGACAATTTCCGCCACTTACCCCTCATCGGTCACCTCTGAATAAGTCAGTGCAATGTGTTTCAGAATGAAACTGGCGCTGGGGCTATAGTGAGCCTCAGTCCCAGCGCCATGCAGAGAGCATCATGACCACCCCGACCACCGAAACCACGTCCACCGCTCCCGTCGACCACCTGCGCTTTCACCGCCCTCACGCCCACCTGGCACCCACCTTCGGCAACGACAAATTTGCCCTGCGCGCCGAAGCCTTCGCGCGGTTCTTTGGCACGCCGACCTTTCTCGGTGCACAGACGCTGATCGTGGTGTTGTGGGTGTGTCTCAATATCTTTGGCGTGACCCATTTCGACGTCTATCCGTTCATCCTTCTAAACTTGGCGTTCAGCTTGCAATCGGCCTACGCCGCCCCACTGATTCTGCTGGCCCAGACCCGTCAGGCGGCGCGCGACAAAGCGCAGTCGGAAGCCGATGCGCAACACCGTGAGGCCATCGCCGTGGCCAACAGCGAACGTCAGGCCGAAGCCGCAAAAAACACCGCGCAATTGTTGGAATTGCTCGAACAAAACACTCGGCTCACCGAGATGACCAAGACCCTCACCGAACGCATTGAAAACCTGACCTCGGAGATGCATCAGCACTTCGTGCGCAAAGCGCCGCCGACGGTTTAACGCTCGCTCAGGGCAATCGCAATGCTCGTCCCAACTCATCAAACAGTGTCACCACCGAGCGCAACGCGCGGCAGTCCGGGCGGGTCAGCAACCAGAGCGCGGTGTCGTAACCCTGCAACGGACCGGTCAGCGGTTGCAACGTGTCGCCGATCAAAAAATCCGGCAAGGCCGCGACTCCTAACCCGGCTCGCACCAGCTCGGTCACCGACAGCATGCTGTTGCAGCGATAGGCCGGTGTGACGCCAGGCAAGTGCTGACGCCGCCAGGCGACGGTGGGATGGTCGGGGAGAAAATCGTCGGGGGCGATCCAGGTCAGCGAAGCCAGGTCTTCAGAGTCAGCAGTGTTCAGATACCCCGCGCTGGCACACACCCGATAGGAAATATCCGCCAGACGTCGACCGACCAAGTGCTCTGGCGGTGTACGAGTGAGGCGCAAGGCGATGTCGGCATCGCGGCGGCTGAGGTTGGCGAAGTCGTTTGAGGTGCTCAACTCAATGGTCAGCGCCGGGTAGGACGGCATGAACTGCGCCAGCGCTGGCAACAGCAAACCTTGCAGGACTGAATCCGTACAAGTCAGGCGCACGGTGCCGCTGATGACTTCCCCGCCCTGCTCCACACCAATTCGCGCTGCGTCCAGCGCTTGTTCCGCGCGTTCGGCCTGCTCGGCCAGGGTTTGCGCGAGCGTAGTCGGCAAGTAGCCGGCGCGGCTCTTTTCGAACAGTTGCTGACCCAGTGCCGCTTCCAGCCGGCGGACGGCGCGAAACACCGTGAAAACGTCGACTTTCAGCAAGCTCGATGCCCGGGCCAGAGAGCCGCCGCGCACCAGGGCGAGGATCAGGGCCAGGTCGGGATAGTCCAGCTGATAGTGCACCGCTGCATTGATCACTTGGGATAACGCCAATGTTGATTGCGTGAACGCCAATCTATAGTGGGTACCAGGAATCAACAAGCGTCGAGAGCACTCATGGAAACCACTGTAATCCGCATCGCCCTGATCGGTGACTACGACCCTCAAGTCACTGCCCATCAAGCCATTCCCGTCGCCCTCGGCATGGCCGCCGAACAGCTCAACCTGAACGTGCAATTCCAATGGTTGGCCACAGACCAAATCAACGCCGACACGCCGCTGCAAGATTTCGACGGTTTCTGGTGCGTGCCCGCCAGCCCTTACCGCGACATGGACGGTGCGTTGCGGGCGATCCGTTTTGCCCGGGAGCAGCAGCGACCGTTCCTCGGCACCTGTGGCGGGTTTCAACATGCGGTATTGGAGTTCGCTCGACATGTTTTGGGTTGGGAAGATGCCGAACATGGCGAAACACATCCTGAGGCTGCGCGTGCACTTCTGACACCGCTGACCTGTTCGCTGGTGGAAGCCGTCGACAGCATTCACCTGATAGAAGACTCGTTGATCGCCAACGCGTACGAAACGACTGAAATACGCGAAGGATATCGCTGCCGCTTCGGGGTGAATCCGGCGTTCGCACGTGAGTTATTGACCCAACAGCTGTGCGCCGTTGGCCATGATTCGCAGGGGGATTTGCGGGCGGTGGAGCTCAAAGGTCATCCGTTCTTCGTCGCCACGCTATTCCAGCCGGAACGCGTAGCGCTCAAAGGCATTCTGCCGCCGCTGGTCCGCGCCTACATCAAGGCATGCGTGAGGCAGAAATCATGATCGCGACGACGCCTTACTACGCGGTGATTTTTACGTCTTTGCGCACTGAAGGTGATCAGGGTTACGCCGAGGCCGCTGCGCGCATGGTGGAACTGGCCCGTGAACAGCCTGGCTTTTTGGGCGTGGAATCGGCCCGGGGTGAGGATGGGCTCGGGATTACGGTTTCGTATTGGGCCAGTGAAGCGGCGATTCTGGCGTGGAAACATCATCCCGAGCACAGTGAGATTCGTGAGCGTGGGCGCTCGACCTGGTATTCGGCGTGTCATACGCGGGTTTGCAGGGTTGAGCGGGATTATCGGTTTCAGCTGTGAAAGTTGTGGTGTCCTTTTGGCCGCCTTCGCTGGCAAGCCAGCTCCTACATTGGTTTTGTGTGCACCGCAAAACCTGTGTAGGAGCTGGCTTGCCAGCGAAGAGGCCAGTACAGTCACCACCAAACCATCAACCCCGCACAAGACTCCTGACCGCCGCTATCTCCGGCACTTCCCGCCGCTTCATATACACCCGCAACGGCTCGGTAATGTTGATCCGCTCATCAACATTCTGATCCAGCAGCAACTGAATCAGCTCGCGCTTGAGCGTCATGGTCTGGTCCGGCCCCGGCGCCCAGACAAACTCGCTCACTGGAATGATGCCGTCATCGGCCACGTCCATGCCGAACGAGTCTTCGCTGAATCGCACAATGTAATGGCCAGTCTTGCGATTGAGGCCGACAAAGCCGTTGAGTTGGTCGGCGGCCTGGCAGATGAGCTCGGAAGTGATGCGCATATAAACCTCACAAAAGGTCGTTAACGACCGGTGATCGATGGTTTACACGCAAGGGAAACGACACGGGTTTCCCTCTGCCGGGGAAACTGCCGTGGCCAAGAGTACTGCAAAGCAGCGCACAACTGCGCTGAAAAAAAATGCTTTAAACATGTTTATGTCGGTCTGGCGATAGCGCTGGTAGCGCTCAGTTGTTAAAAGAGACGTCTTTGAAAATCTCTCTGCGAAAGGATCTCGACATGCCGGTTACCTTCATCAAAAGCGCCCTGCTGCTGAGCCTGATGCTCGGCCTCGGCCAGGCACAGGCCGCCAACGAACCCGCCCCGAATGCTCTGGCCAGCCGTTTGGGCATTCCGCACCCGGCGGTGATCGCCCACCGCGGCGCCTCTTTCGATGCACCGGAATCCACCGCCGCCGCCTACAAACTCGCTCGCGACCTGGGCGCCGATTATCTGGAGATGGACCTGCAACGCAGCAAGGACGGCGTGCTGTTTGCCCTGCACGACAACAACCTGCAACGCACCACGGACGTCGCCACCAAGTTCCCTGATCGCAAGGACAGCCTGGCCAACGAATTCACAATCGCCGAGCTCAAAACCCTCGACGCCGGCAGTTGGTTCAACACGGCTTACCCGGATCGCGCACGTCCTTCCTATGCAGGCCTGAAAATCCTGACCCTGGACGAAATCATCGACATTGCCCAAGGCAACCCGCTGCACAAGCCAGGCTTGTACATCGAGACCAAGGAACCGAAGCAATTCCCCGGCATCGAGCGCGACCTCAAGGACAAGTTGCAGGACCGTGGCTGGCTGAGCCCGGCCGGTTCGAAACTGGCGAAGAGTGATCTGGCGGTTGGTCAGGGTAAAGGCAAAGTGGTGTTGCAAACCTTCGAAAAAAGCAGCCTCGAACTGCTGCAACAAGAAATGCCGAAAGTGCCGAAGATCCTGCTGTTGTGGGTCGGCGAAGGCAGCATTGAGCCGCAATCGAAGGTGACGTTCGCCGAGTCCGGCGACAAGGACAAAGCCACCTACTACGCCAAACAAGAGCCGAAAGACAAAGCCGAATTCCAGCAATGGGTCGAGTACGCCAAGGCTCAGGGCGCCATCGGCACCGGCCCTTCCGCCGCGCTGAGCGAGGGTGGCGATCAGAGCTACTCGGATCTGGTGAAACCGTGGATGAACCAATTCACCCACGATCAGGGTTTGTTGGTGCATGTGTACACCATTGATGATGCGGTGGATTACCAGAAGGTGATGGAGGCTGGGGTGGATGGTATTTTTACCAATCGGGCCAGTGAGTTGTTGAAGTTTTATAAGCGGCCGGCAGCGGGGACTGTTGCGCAGTTGCTGCAGAATAATGGGTACTGATCCGGGACCGTGGCGCGGCCATCGCGGGCAAGCCACGCTCCCACAAAGGGTCTGCGCAGATCCTGTGGGAGCGGCGGTGCGGCGATCCGACTTGCCCGCGATGGCTTTCTGGAATTAAGGATGAATTAAGTTGCCCCAGCTAATCTGGCCCCACTTAAACAGATCAATCCAAGGAAAGAACCTCATGAAAACCCTGACTGCCCTGTTCACCGCCGCTGCCCTGACCCTCACCGCCGGCCTGGCCCAGGCTGATGTTCGCGTCGATCAGATCCCTGAGCTGGTCAAGAGCGGCACGATCAAGCCACTGGAAGAAATGAACAAGGAAGCGCTGAAACTGCATCCTGGGGCGACCATCACCGACACGGATCTGGACAACCACTTCAATGGATATGAATACGAAGTGGAACTGCGCACCCCGGACGGCAAAGAATTTGATGTGGACTTCGATGCCACTACGGGCAAAGTCCTGAGCAACAAATTGGACACTTGATACACACCTCAATAGCCGCACGATTTACCAATCGTGCGGCTTTTTTGCATCTCTCTGGGCATGACAGGCAGCCCCGAGCAAGCGGATCACGCAGCCGTCAGTAGAGCCGCTGTATCGCCGCCATCAACCTGTCACAAAACCGTCAAAAATCCTTGCAATGATGCCGCTCAAGTGAACCTGTAAAACCCGCGACAGGCGCCTCCCTTGCGAGCACTCATGAACCACAGCATCGATCAAAGCCATCGCGACCCGGACCTGTTTGGCCTGCTGTACGGTTTCGTTTTTCGCCCCGGTGAACGCGGTCGGGAGATCGATTCAGCCAGGGCGCTGCAATACCTGCAACAACCGGATGACAGCGGTGAATTCCTCTGGCTGCATTTGAACCTGGCCCACGCCGCGTGCGAGCGCTGGATGAAAAGTCATCTGGAGCTGCCGGACGAGTTTTTCGAAGCGTTGCACGAAGGCTCGCGATCGACGCGCATCGAGCATGTGGATTCGGCCTTGCTGGCGGTGGTCAACGATGTGGTGTTCAACCTCAGCAGCATGATTTCCTCGGATGTCTCGACGCTGTGGGTGTGCGCCCGCAGTCGGCTGATCATCAGCGCGCGCCTGCAACCGCTGCACTCGGTGGACAAGCTGCGCTCTTCGGTGAAGGCCGGTGAATGTTTTCGCTCGCCGCTGGAGTTGCTCGTGCATCTGCTGCGCGATCAGGGCGAAGTGCTGACGCAAATCGTGCGCAAGACCAGCCTGAGTGTCGATCAGATCGAAGATGAGTTGCTATCGTCGCGGCTGTCGACCAACCGTGCCGAACTGGGCGCCAACCGCCGGGTGCTGGTGCGTCTGCAACGCCTGCTGGCGCTGGAGCCGGGGTCGTTGCTGCGCCTGCTCAATCGACCGCCGCAATGGCTGCAAAAGGAGGACGTCAAGGAACTGCGCAAGTCCACCGAGGAGTTTGCATTGATCATCAACGACCTCACGGCGCTGGGTGAGCGGATCAAACTGTTGCAGGAAGAAATCGCCGCCAACCTCAATGAACAGAGCAACCGCACCCTGTTCACCCTGACAGTAGTGACGGTGCTGGCGTTGCCGATCAATATCATTGCCGGTTTCTTTGGCATGAATGTCGGCGGGGTGCCGCTGTCGGGTGACCCGGAAGGGTTCTGGATACTGGTGGCGCTGGTCGCGACGTTTACCGTGATCGCGGGACGTTGGGCCTTTCGTAAGCGCCAGGATTATTGAGCACACTTGCAATACTGTGGGAGCGAGACCGGCTTGCCGGCGATAACGGTGTCACATTCAACAACTTCATACCTGATACATCGCTATCGCCGGCAAGCCGGTCTCGCTCCCACAGGTGATGCGCTCTGTTTCAACCCGAGGCTGCCGGGTTCAGATCAGCGGCCTCGCAAAAAACCAAAAACCCTGACTTGGAGCAGTCCCCCTGTAACAAATTGGAACGACCATCACTGACATTCCCCCCTCCTCAGGATTATCCGTGATGGCTTCTGCTTCATTCACCGCCAAAGCTCAGGCACCCGCCAGTAGCGCCAGGCCACAGCTCGACAAAAAACACAGCGCGTTCACGCTGGTGATTTTTTTCGGCGTGCTGGCCATCGGCTTGCTGTTCACCGCTTATAGCCTGATGCGCGACGTGAAAGAAATCGGCACCGTGGTGACCACCTGGACCCCGTATTTGCTGCTGGGCGTGGCGCTGCTGATCGCCCTCGGCTTTGAGTTCGTCAACGGTTTCCACGACACCGCCAACGCCGTGGCAACGGTGATCTACACCAACTCGATGCCGCCGAATTTCGCGGTGGCCTGGTCCGGGTTCTTCAACTTCCTCGGCGTGCTGCTGTCCAGCGGCGCGGTGGCTTTCGGCATCATCGCCCTGTTGCCGGTGGAACTGATTCTGCAAGTCGGCTCCTCCGCCGGTTTCGCCATGATCTTCGCCCTGTTGATCGCCGCGATCCTGTGGAACCTCGGCACCTGGTGGCTGGGCTTGCCGGCCTCGTCTTCGCACACGCTGATCGGCTCGATCATCGGCGTCGGCGTGGCCAATGCCCTGATGCACGGCCGTGACGGCACCAGTGGTGTGGACTGGGCACAGGCAACCAAGATCGGTTATGCGTTACTACTCTCGCCGCTGGTCGGTTTTGGTTTCGCCGCCTTGCTGTTGCTGGCCCTGCGCGCATTCGTCAAGAATCGCTCGCTGTACAAGGCCCCCGAAGGCAACACCCCGCCACCGTGGTGGATTCGCGGCATGTTGATTGTGACCTGCACCGGCGTGTCGTTTGCGCACGGCTCCAACGACGGCCAGAAAGGCATGGGCCTGATCATGTTGATTCTGGTCGGCACGCTGCCCATGGCCTACGCGCTGAACCGCGCCATGCCGGCCGACCAGGCGCTGCAATTTGCGGCGGTGGCGCAAGTGACCCAGCAAGCGCTGGTCAAGGCTGCGCCGCAACTGGCCCCGGCCGACCCGCGTCCGGTGCTGTCTGACTACGTGCGCAGCAAGGAAGCGACACCGCAACTGGTGCCGGCGCTCGCCGCCCTCACCGGCAGCATTGGCGCTCAGGTCAAGGGTTATGGCTCGCTGTCCCAAGTGCCGGCCGAGGCCGTGGGTAACGTGCGTAACGACATGTACCTGACCAGCGAAACCATTCGCCTGATGGACAAGAACAAGGTCGGTAACTTCGACGCCGACACCAGTGCCAAGCTGCAATTGTTCAAGCAGCAGATCGATAACTCCACGCGGTTTATTCCGCTGTGGGTCAAGATCGCCGTGGCGATTGCGCTCGGCTTGGGCACCATGGTGGGCTGGAAGCGCATCGTGGTGACGGTCGGCGAGAAGATTGGCAAAACCCACCTGACCTACGCTCAGGGGGCCTCGGCGGAAACCGTGGCCATGTTGACGATTGGCGCGGCGGATATGTTCGGCCTGCCGGTGTCGACCACCCACGTGTTGTCGTCGGGCGTGGCCGGGACCATGGTTGCCAACGGTGGCGGTTTACAAATGACGACCATCCGTAACTTGCTGATGGCCTGGGTGCTGACCTTGCCGGCGGCGATCCTGCTGTCGGGCAGCTTGTACTGGTTATTCACCCAACTGTTCTGATCGGCCCGACACCGAAAATTGAAAACCGCGGGCTGATCATCAGCCCGCTCAACACGTTCATCCTTCGCAAACAGTGCGCGTCACCATCCGCTCCCGCACCACGTCGTATACCCAGTGGTAGATGTACGTGTACGGCAGGAAAAACAGCAGCACACCGATGTCGAGCAGGAACGCTTCCCACAGGCCGATCTTCAGCCACCATGCAATCAGCGGCACACCGACCGCGACCAGACCACCCTCAAACAGCAACGCATGGATAACCCGGACCCACGCGGTGTGAGCCATCTCGTAGCGCTTGAGCACGCGGTCGAACAAGCCGTTGAAAACCACGTTCCAGGCCAGGGCCAGGGCCGCGATGGCCATGGTCACGACGCCCATGTCGAGCATCGGTTTGTCCATGATCCAGGCCAGCAACGGGGTACAGATCAGGATGGCCAGCAGTTCGAAACCGACAGCCTGGAAAATTCGTTCAGTGATGGATTTGTTGACGCTCATGGCCAGACTCCTCTGAGTGACTGTGGTTGCCATGATCCCTCGCCACACCGATACTTCATAACCAATAACCATCGATCAAGGCGATAGTTCATGGCCTCTCACGAAGTGTTGCTGGCCTTTGTCCAGGCGGCGACCCAAGGCTCGTTTTCCGCAGCGGCGCGCAAACTGGGGCGCAGCCAGTCGACCATCAGCGCGGCGGTGGCCAGTCTGGAGATCGATTTAAACCTGGTCCTGTTCGACCGCAGCAGCCGCAAACCCAGCCTGACCCCGGCCGGGCATGTGATGCTGCAACGGGCCGAGGAGATTCTGGCCGCCACCAGTCGGCTGGAAATCACCGCCAGCCAGCTGTCACAAGGCGTCGAGCCAAAACTGACCGTGGCGATTTCCGACACCTATCAATCCGATCGCTTCGAAGTCGCGCTCGGCGCGTTCGAGCAACGCTACCCGGACCTGGAACTCGAATGCTTGATTGCCGAGTGCGATGACTTGATTGCACTGGTGCAACGGGGTCGGGCGCAGGTGGCTTTCGCTGAAATGCAGGACAGCTATCCGCCGGATCTGGTCAGTTCGACCGTCGACGAACGCACGGACATCGCGCTGTTCGTCTCCCCTGCGCATCCATTGGCGACATTCGATCATATCGATCAGGACGTGCTGCAACAGCACCGTGAACTGCGTCTGGCAACCATCGTCAATCCGTATGAAAGCCGGGCAAAGGGTCGCGTCTGGTCGGCGCCGAGCTATTTGATGTTGCTGGAAATGGCCCAGGGCGGATTCGGCTGGGCGCCGTTGCCACGGTGGCTGGTGGAGCGGTTTGGCAAGGGCTCGTTGCAGGAACTTCAGGTGCGCGGCTGGCCGAAACCGGTGTTTGTCGATGCGCTGTGGTCGCGCCAGCATCCGCCGGGGCCGGCGGGGAGTTGGCTGCTGAGCAAGATGCTGGAATGAAGGTCCTTCGGCCCTTATCGCGGGCAAGCCTCGCTCCCACACTGGATCTGTCGCGCGGCGAAGATCACTTGTGGGAGATGCTCGAATAGTGGTGCTGCCATTCGCGAGCAGGCTCGCTCCCACAGAATTGGCGCTAAACCTGTGGGAGCGGGCTTGCCCGCGATGAGGCCCGCAAGATCACATCACTCCAAAGCCTTGATCCGTGCTTCGAGAAAGCGCCGCTCCGGCACTTGCTGCGTCAGCTCCAGCGCCCGTTCATACGCCGCCCGCGCCTCTTCCATCCGTCCCAACTGCCGACAAAACTCTGCCCGCGCCGAGTGGGCCAAGTGGTAATCCTGCAATTCGCCTCGATTCAAAATCGCCTCAACCAACGTCAGCCCCGCCAACGGCCCATCCCTTCGGGAGATCGCCGCCGCGCGATTCAACTCGATCACCGGCGAAGGCACTGCCGCCAGCAGCACGTCATACAAACCGACGATCTGCTGCCAGTCCGTTTCCGCCGCCGAGGGCGCTTCGGCATGCACGGCCGCAATCGCCGCTTGCAGGCCATACGGCCCGAACTGTCCGGTGGTCAGCGCTGATTCCACCAGCGCACACCCTTCGGCAATCATCCCGGCGTCCCACAACGAACGGTCCTGCTCATCCAGCACAATCAATTCACCGTCAGGTGACGTCCGGGCCAGGCGTCGCGACTCGTGCAGCAGCATCAACGCCAGCAGCCCTATCACCTCCGATTCCGGCAACAAGTCCATCAATAACCGCCCCAGCCGAATCGCCTCGCGCGTCAAATCTTCACGCGTCACTTCAGCACCGATGGACGCCGAGTAACCTTCGTTGAACACCAGGTAAATCACCCGCAACACGCTGTCGAGACGCTCGGGTAATTCCGCCAGTGTCGGCACTTGATAAGGGATTTTCGCATCACGAATTTTCGCCTTCGCCCGCACGATGCGCTGAGCGATGGTGGCGGGCGCCGAGAGAAATGCCCGGGCGATTTCTTCAGTAGTCAGGTCGCAGACTTCGCGCAAGGTCAGTGGCACTTGTGCGTCCGCTGCGAGTGCCGGGTGACAGCAGGTGAAGATCAGGCGCAGGCGATCGTCTTCCACGTCTTCTTCACTCCATTCGACCTGTTCCAGCGCCTCGGCCTGCGCAATCAGCAGCGGCCGGGACGCGGCAAATCGCGCGCGCCGGCGCAACACATCAATCGCCTTGAAGCGCCCGGTGGATACCAGCCAGGTGCGCGGATTATCCGGCACGCCGTCACGCTGCCAACGCTCCACCGCAACAAAAAAGGCCTCGTGCAGGGCCTCTTCGGCGAGGTCAAAATCGCCGAGCAAACGAATCAGCGTCGCGAGAATCCGCCGCGAGTCTTCGCGGTAAACCTGCTCGACCCGGGCCTGCACCGAGGCGCCAGGCATCAGTGCGGCATGCCTTCGGTGACCAGTGTTTCCTCGATCAAGCGACTGATGGATAACTGGAATTCGGCAGTCTTTCTTTCAGCCGATTGCGGACTCATGCAGGCCCCCTTTTTGGTCGTTGTATTTCAAGCATTCAACTGGCGAACGGGACGCACCTCGACACAGCCGACGCGGGCCGCCGGGATGTTGCCGGCGACCTGGAGCGCTTCATTGAGGTCCCTGGCATCGATCAGGTAGAAGCCGGCCAATTGCTCCTTGGTTTCGGCAAACGGGCCGTCGGTGATCGACATCTTGCCGTTACGCATGCGCACGGTGGTGGCGGTCTGCACCGACTCCAGCGCCTCGGCCGCGAGCATGCGGCCACCACTCTGAATCGACTCAGCGTAGGCCATGCACTCGGCGTCGTTCGGGCTCTCGGGCAGCGAGTGCAAGGTGTGCTCGTTGCTGTAGACCAGGCATAGGTATTTCATGTGGCTCTCCTGAATCGAACGAATCAACTATGGCTGCAGATTGACGCGTTGGCGAAATTCCCGACGATCAGGGCTCCAGATTGAAGATCGTGGTACCGCTGACCATGTCGAACGGGGCCGACCAGTGTTCATGGACGATGCGCCATTGCCCGGCGTCGCGGCGGTAGCAGGCGGTTACGCGCATCCAGCAGGCCTGGGTTTCGCCCTTGTCGTTGGTGCCACCGCAATGGGCCAGCCAATGGGCGAAGGCGATGTGCTCGTCCGCCACGATGTTCATATGGTCGAAGTCAAACTTATGCGGGCCCTGGCACATTTCCATGCACTCCAGCCAATGCGCGCGGTAGGCGGCCTTGCCCCGGAATTGCAAGGCCTTGACCGCGTCGTAGGAGACGATGTCCTCGGCATACAGAGCCATGATTCGGTCGACATCCTTGGAGATGACGGCCTGGCGATAGGTGTCGATCAGGGTCTGGATTTCGTGTGTGGCGCTCATGGTGGTTCTCCGTGGTTTTTGTTGTGAAGACACCCTTAGTCGTTCGGCAAAAAACCAAATCGACAACCGAAATAAAAATAATCCATCGACGCAAACTCGCTAGAATCCGAGGCTCATTCGTGTTGGAAAAAGGACACTCCAGTGATTACCCGACTCGTGCCTTATGAAAGCCTGAACACGCGCCAGCGCCAGCAGGTCGAGGCCATCGAAGTTCACAAAGAACAAATAAAATTCAGCGGCGACATTCACGGAGCGTTGCACTCCCTGTTGTCCAAACCCGGCCCCGGTGTCAAAGGATTTGCGCTGCTGGTCGAGGACGTTCCCGTGGCTTTCCTGCTGCTCAAGCGCCCGCCGGTGCTGCCGGCCTGGGCCGATGAACACAGCGCCACCCTGCATGCGCTACAAGTCGACCAACGCGCTCAAGGCAAAGGGTATGGCAAAGCCTGCCTGCAAGCGCTACCCGAGGTGGCGCGTCAGGCGTTTCCGGAAATAAAGGGGCTGGAATTGTCCGTGGATGCGGACAATGAGCCGGCTATCGCGCTTTACACAAAGTTCGGCTGGGTCGACAGCGGAGAAGCGTACAAGGGGCGGATTGGTTATGAGCGGCGAATGGGTCTGGTTTTCTGAGATAGCTACTGACTCACCGCCAAACCAATGTAGGAGCGAGCTTGCTAGCGAAGGCGGTGTGTCAGTCGACATCATAGTTGACTGACACACCGCCTTCGCTAGCAAGCTCGCTCCTACAAGGGATCTCTAGCGGACTTATAAATCCAACACCATCTCATGCCACGCCATCCCGCCATGGTCCGAGGCCGACGGTTTGATGTAGGCAAAGCCAAACCCGGCATACAGTGGAATATGCCGCTCCTTGCACATCAGGTGAATGCTGGCCTTGCCCAGTGCACGCATGCGCTCAATGAACTCGCCCATCAAACGCTTCGCCTGACCCTGCCCTTGATAATCCGGGTGCACCACCACCGACATGATCACCACATGCGGGCCGGCCGGGTCGTGGCCGATCAGCTCCTTGAACGCTTCGTCCGACATTTCCACTTGAAACGCCGCACCGGAATTGATGAAACCGGCTACCACGCCATCGACTTCAGCCACGATGAAGCCCTCAGGCCACGTGGCAATACGGGTGGCGATTTTTTCGCGGGTGGCGGCTTCGTCGCCTTCGTAGGCAACGGTTTCGATGGCGTAGCAACGGTCCAGATCAGCGGGCGTGACGTGGCGGATGACTGTGTTCATGGCAGGTCGCAATCAGATGGAAAGGCCGAGGATCATAAATCAGCCTCCACACGACATCGAGAGACGAATCACCGATCCGTCTCTCGATGCAAGTGTTCAGCCTTTGATTGGCAGCCAGATTTCCAGCTTGCCGGTGTTGAGCTTCGGGTTGAAATCTTCGCTGTAACGTTCGAATTCCGGAGCGTCCAACAGTTCGTGCCCGGACTGCGGCAACCACGTGCCATGGATGTACTGGAAGGTCTGCGGCAAGGACTCCAGCGGTCCTTTGTGTTCGAACACCACATACTGCTGAGGCTGGACCTCGACCCAGCGGTAGGTTTCTGGCAAATCGTCGAGCTTACTGATCTCGACGCCGGCGATGTAATCGAAGCCACCCTTGCCGTCGAAATTGCAGCAGACCCCGTAGGTCACTTCGCCTTTTTGCCCGGGAATATTGCCGATGTGCGGATTGAATTTTTCCCAGAGCGAGGGAATGCCTGCGGTGGTCTGTTGGGTAAATTGTCCACCAAACCCTGCAATCAGCAGAAAGTGTCCGTGTTCGAAGCGTGGTTCCATTACTTCGGCGCCTGTTTGCTCATCCATGACTCATCTCCTGAGCTTAAAAATGGGTACGGCTGGGAGTATAGAAGCCAAACCCGATTCGCCCAGTTACAGGGCGTGCAACTGTTCGACGGCCACCGCACCAACAAACTCGTTGTAACCCGATAGGATCACGTAGACCGCGAAATAGCAGAAGATCGCCGCCGATGCCATATAGGAATAACGTAGCAGTTTGTCGCCCAGCAACTTGCCGCCGTGGCTCGCCGCAAAGCACAAACCCGCGCTCCAGAGCAAACCGGCGCAGAGGAATCCGCCGAGAAACAGCGCCGAACTGAGGGCACCACCGCCGCCAGAACGGGCGATCAGCGTACCGCCCACAGCTGCGAACCAAAGAATGGCGCTGGGCGAGGACATGGCGAGGAAAATCCCGCGGAAAAATTCTTTACGATGGGAGTTCTGCACCACCTCGTCGGCTTGCGCCAATACCGCTTCGTGGTGAATCGCCGAATAGATCATCTTCGCCGCGAAATACACCAGTAACGCTGAACCGCCAATCCACAGGACCCAGCGTACGGTTTCGTATTGCAGCAAAACGGTCATGCCCGCCAGCGCCAGCACCGCGTAGATCAGGTCGCCGACACAGGTGCCCAACCCCAACGCAAAGCCTTGGAAATAGCCGCGTTGCATGGCCAGAGTGATCATCGCGATATTGGCCACGCCGATATCCAGGCACAACGAAAGGCTCAGCAAGAAGCCGCTGCTAAATTCCATCAACCGATTTCCTTCGGAAAAATTTGTTTACATACTCGCTGGACAGTGTGCCACGACTGCCCTTATCTTCCGCAACAGGCCACCGCAGTGGCCAGCGTCGCTCGGACGGTTCCGGGCGCTTACGTTATTCGAGGCAACAATGGCCGAACAAGGTTCGCCGCGCCGCTTTGCGCGCATAGATCGACTCCCCCCTTACGTTTTCAACATCACTGCCGAGCTGAAGATGGCCGCCCGTCGTCGTGGCGAAGACATCATCGACTTGAGCATGGGCAACCCTGACGGCCCGACTCCGCCGCACATCGTCGAAAAACTGGTGACCGTCGCCCAGCGCGAAGACACCCACGGTTACTCGACGTCCAAAGGCATTCCGCGTCTGCGCCGGGCGATTTCCAATTGGTACAAAGATCGCTACGAGGTCGACATCGACCCGGAAACCGAAGCCATTGTCACCATTGGCTCCAAGGAAGGCCTGGCGCATTTGATGCTGGCGACCCTGGATCAGGGCGATACCGTGCTGGTACCGAACCCGAGTTATCCGATTCACATCTACGGTGCCGTGATTGCCGGCGCCCAGGTGCGCTCGGTACCGCTGATTCCGGGGGTGGATTTCTTCGCCGAACTGGAACGGGCGATTCGCGGCTCGATCCCGAAACCGAAAATGATGATCCTCGGCTTCCCGTCCAACCCCACCGCGCAGTGCGTGGAACTGGATTTCTTCGAGCGTGTGATCGCCCTCGCCAAACAGTACGACGTGCTGGTGGTGCACGACCTGGCTTACGCCGACATTGTCTACGACGGCTGGAAAGCCCCGTCGATCATGCAGGTGCCGGGCGCCAAGGACATTGCGGTGGAGTTTTTCACCCTGTCCAAGAGCTACAACATGGCGGGTTGGCGGATCGGCTTCATGGTCGGCAACCCGGAACTGGTCAATGCCCTGGCACGGATCAAGAGTTACCACGACTACGGCACCTTCACTCCGCTGCAGGTCGCAGCGATTGCGGCGCTGGAAGGCGATCAGCAATGCGTCAAAGACATCGCCGAACAGTATCGCCAGCGGCGCAACGTGCTGGTCAAAGGCCTGCATGAACTGGGCTGGATGGTCGAAAACCCGAAGGCGTCGATGTATGTCTGGGCCAAGATCCCCGAGGCTTATGCACACTTGGGCTCGCTGGAATTCGCCAAGAAACTGCTGGCCGAGGCCAAGGTCTGCGTCTCGCCGGGCGTGGGCTTTGGTGAGTACGGGGATGATCACGTGCGCTTCGCGCTGATCGAAAACCAGGACCGGATTCGTCAGGCCGTGCGCGGGATTCGCGGGATGTTCAGGGCGGATGGGTTAGCCACCAAATCCTGATAACTGACACAAAGCCTTTGTAGGAGCAGGGCTTGCCCGCGATGCAGACAACTCGGTTTACCGTCAGACCGAGTCGATGCCATCGCGGGCAAGCCCGGCTCCTACAAAAGCCCGCTCCCACATTTGTTTGGTGGCGATCACAAAAGCTGTGTCACCACCTGTGTTTTGCGGTGTTGCTTATACGAACATCGACAGCAGCAAGATAAAGCCCAGCGCAACCACGGACAGGATGGTTTCCATCGCGGTCCAGGTCTTGAAGGTTTCCGCCACGGTCATGTTGAAGTACTGCTTCACCAGCCAGAAACCCGCGTCGTTGACGTGAGACAGGACCAACGAACCGGCACCGGTGGCCAACACCAGCAGCTCACGGTTAACACCCGGAATCATCCCCACCACCGGCACCACAATGCCCGCGCCGGTAATGGTCGCCACAGTGGCCGAACCGGTTGCCACGCGAATCACCGCTGCCACCAGCCACGCCAACAGAATCGGCGAGATCTGTGCGTTCACCGCCATGTGGCCGATCACGTCACCCACACCGCTGGTCACCAGCATCTGCTTGAAGCCACCACCGGCACCAATGATCAGAATGATCGCGGCAGTCGGCGCAAGGCTCGCATCGAGCCATTTCAGAATGGTTTTCGAATCGACGCCCTGACGGTGACCGAAGGTGTACAGCGACAGCAGCAGTGCCAACAGCAACGCTGCGATCGGGTGACCGATCAGGTCCATGAAGGCGCGTGCGAAATTGCCTTCAGGCAGCACCACGTCGGCAAAGGTTTTGAGCAACATCAGGAGCACCGGCAGCAGCACAGTGATCAGCGTGATACTGAAGCTTGGCAGGGTCGCCGTTTCAGGCTCGTGCGCCAGTTGATCCACCAGTTCCTGATTAGGGTGACCTGGGATGTACTTGGCAATGAACGTACCGAAGATCGGGCCGGCAATAATGGCCGTTGGCAGCGCGACAATCAGACCGTACAGAATGGTTTTACCGATGTCGGCACCAAACACGCCGATGGCCAGCAAAGGACCCGGGTGCGGCGGAACCAGACCGTGTACGGCGGACAAACCGGCCAGCAGCGGGATACCGATCTTGATGATCGACACGCCAGTGCGGCGCGCCACGATGAACACCAGCGGAATCAGCAGCACAAAGCCAATTTCGAAGAACAGCGGAATACCGACCAGGAAGGCCGCGAACATCATCGCCCACTGCACTTTATCCTTGCCGAACGCGCGAATCAGGGTCTGGGCAATCTGATCCGCCCCACCCGACTCGGCCATCATTTTGCCGAGCATGGTGCCCAGCGCCAGGATGATCCCGACAAAACCGAGCACCCCGCCGAAGCCGTCCTGGAACGCCTTGATGATGGTACCGACTGGCATGCCGGAGGTCAGCCCGAGAAAGGCTGCAGCAATGATCAGGGCAATAAACGGATGGAACTTGAACTTGGTGATCAGGACGATAAGCCCGATCACCGTGACCACTGCATCGAGCAGCAGGAACGTCTCGTGGGACATGCCAAACATTAGGGGTGTCTCCTGGTTGTTGTTGTTATTAAAGCGGGTAATTCGAAAGCCATCAGGACAGCGCTATCTTTTTCGGAAAAACTCATACGGCGCGTTTCAGGCCGTGAGCCTGCCACCAGATATGCGCCTGCGATGCCAGTTGCTCGACGCTGAAGGTCGATGCATCCAGAGCCAGGGTCAACGGCTCGCCAACGGGGGATTCGAGCGTGGCGAACTGGCTGTCGATCAGGGTCGATGGCATGAAGTGGCCCGGTCGATGCGACACACGCTCGGCGGCAACTTCAGGGGTCAGTTCAAGGAACACGAAGCCCAGGCCCGGCAAGGCGCTGCGCAGCACTTCGCGATAGCTGTGTTTGAGGGCCGAGCACGTCAGCACCGGGCGTTCGCCCATGGCGTCGACGCGGCGCAATTCGTCGCACAGGCTGTCGAGCCAGCCGGCACGGTCTTGGTCGTTCAGGGGGATACCCGCGCTCATCTTTTCGATATTGGCGGCAGGGTGGAAAGTATCGCCTTCAATGGCAGTGGCGCCGCTGAGCTGGCACAAGGCCTCGCTGACGCATGTCTTGCCGCAACCGGCAACGCCCATGATGACCAGGGCGGTGATGGGATGATTCATGTAACACCTCAGCGCGCAGACAGCGCTACCTTTGCCAGCTGTGACACTAGATCAAAAGTAGAAGTTGCCGACGCCTTCTTGTCATTTTTGTGGGTTGCAGCATGTTCGTTCCCGATGCCGAAAAGCGAGGTTCAGGCAAAACTCGCTTACGCATTTGCAGCTGCTTCGGGACAGCGCTACCTTAGTGCCTTGAATTTTGTTTGGCAAGCAGCCCGATGACCTCTCCTAAAAACGATAAAAATACACGTACCACTGGCCGCCCTACGTTGAACGAAGTTGCACGCCTGGCCGGTGTCAGCCCGATCACCGCCTCTCGCGCCCTGCGCGGTGTCAGCACCGTGGCCACGGAACTGGTGGAAAAAGTCCAGAAAGCCGCGCTTGAACTCAACTATGTGGTCAACCCCGCCGCCCGCGCGTTGGCCTCGGCGCAGAGCCATTCGGTGGTGGTGCTGGTGCCGTCGCTGTCCAACTTGTTGTTCATCGAAACGCTGGAAGCCATTCATCAGGTGCTTCGTCCCAAGGGTTTCGAAGTGCTGATCGGCAACTTCCACTACTCGCGCGATGAAGAAGAAAACCTGTTGCGCAATTACATGGCGTACCAGCCTCGCGGTTTGCTGCTGACCGGTTTCGACCGCACGGAAAGCTCACGGCGGATGATCGAGGCGAGCAACATCCCGTGTGTGTACATGATGGAACTGGACAGTGCGGCAGGCGTGAATTGCGTGGGCTTCTCGCAATTGGCCGCCGGCGAAACAGCGGCTGAACATTTACTGTCACGCGGTCGCAAGCGCCTGGCCTACATCGGCGCGCAACTGGACCAGCGCACCCTGCTGCGCGGTGAAGGGTTTCGCAAAGCCCTGCAAAAGGCCGGTTTGTATGACCCGGACCTTGAAGTGCTGACCCCGCGCGCCTCCTCCGTGGGATTGGGCGGCGAACTGTTTCTACAACTGCTGGCCACTCACCCCGATGTCGATGCGATCTTTTTCGGCAACGACGACCTGGCCCAGGGCGCACTGCTCGAAGCCATGCGCTGCGGGATCAAAATCCCCGAACAAGTCGCCATCCTCGGCTTCAACGACTTGCCCGCCTCGGCGCACATGGTGCCGCGCCTGAGCAGCATCAACACCCCGCGCGAGGCGATTGGCCGGCGTTCGGCGGAGTTGATGTTGACGTTGCTGGCGGGGAATGCGGTGGCGAAGCCGGTGCAGGACATGGGGTTTGAACTGAAAATCCGGGAAAGCACCTGACCCACTGTGGGAGCGAGCCGGCTCCGGGCGGCGTTCCGACGAAAGTGGTGTGTCATTAAACGAATGATGTGGCTGTCAGACCACCTTCCGTCAAGCGGCGCATCGCCCATGCCTTGGGTTTTCAACTAACCTTGATACTGTTCCTCATCCTGTTGATCGCTTGGTGGATGGATATAACTCAATGACACATGCACTGAAAATTCTCGGCAAAGCGTCGTCCATCAACGTCAGAAAAGTCCTGTGGACCTGTGAGGAACTGGACGTTCCCTACGAACGCGAGGACTGGGGCAGTGGATATGCATCAACCCATGCACCGGAGTTTCTCAGGCTCAACCCCAATGCGCAGGTGCCAGTGATCATTGATGACGCCGGCGTGTTGTGGGAGTCCAATACCATCTGCCGCTACTTGGCCGGCAAACACCAAAACACTGATCTGCTGCCGCACGAACCGGCAGCGCGTGCACGGGTGGAACAGTGGATGGATTGGCAAGCCACCGAGCTCAATCCCTCCTGGAGTTATGCGTTTACTGCGTTGGTGCGCAAGGACCCGGAGTTTCAGGACGAGCATCGGATTGCTGTCGGCATACGCGGCTGGAACCAGAAAATGGCCATCCTCGAACATCAACTCGCAACCACCAAAGCCTATGTCGCCGGGCCTCACTTTACGCTGGCCGACATTGTCGTCGGGCTGTCCGTCAACCGCTGGCTGATGACCCCGATGGAGCGGCCGGACTTCCCCGCCATCGACGAATATTTCCAACGCCTGGCACAACGCCCTGGCTTCCTCAAACACGGCTGTAACGGCCTGGCATGACTGCGCGGCGGTGTAACAGGTGCCGACAAATTACAAGCTCGCACTCACCTTGGTAGCCACCTCCCCCGGCACCCAAGCCTTCCACACCTGCGGCTGCTCCCGTAAAAACACCTGAGCCACGTCACGCGGTTGCAGACGTTTTTCGCTCATCTGCCCCAGCGTCTGGTTCAGCAGATCGATCGGCAAATCGACTTTTTCAAAGAACGCCACGAGGTCCGGGTACTGCTCCTTGAACGGCGCAGACACGCCAATGGCCAGACTGGCCGGCATCGAGCGCGAGCCCTTGGGGTTCGGGTTGTTCGCATCGGCCAGGGTTTTCCAGGCCTCAGCGTCGAATGGCGGCTCTTCAAGTTTCACCAGTTTGAAACGACCCAGCAGCGGCGTTGGCGACCAGTAGTAGAACAGCACCGGTTTGCCACGGCGGATCGATGAAGCGACCTCGGCATCCAGTGCCGCGCCGGAACCGGTGCGGAAATTGACGTAGCTGGCGGTCAGATCGTAAGCCTTGAGTTTCTGACTGTTAACGATCTCCGATGTCCAGCCGGTGGGGCTGTTGAGGAAGCGGCCGCGGCTCGGGTCTTCCGGGTCTCGGAACACGTCCTTGTACTTCGCCAGATCAGCGACAGACTTCAACTCCGGGGCCAGCGGCTTGATGCCACGCTCCGGGTCGCCCTTGATCACGTATTCCGGCACCCACCACCCTTCGGTGGCGCCTTTGACCGTGTCGCCCAACCCAAACACCTTACCCTCGGCAGACGCCTTGACCCACGCCGGACTGCGCCCCGCCCACTCTTCGCCGATCACTTGAATATCGTTCTTGGCCAACGCCGCTTCGAGGCTGACGGTGCTGCCCGGCAACGTGTCGGTCGGATAGCCGTAACCTTTCTCGACAATCAGCCGCAGGATTTCGGTGATCAGGCTACCGCTCTCCCAGGTGATGTCGCCGAAGTGGATAGGTGCGGTTTTTTCCGCCGCCGGAACATGGCTGGCCACCAGGCTAAGCGCCAGCAGCGAACTGCCGAGCAGGGTTTTGATTGATCTCATGCGGACCTCAGGGTCAAGGGTTGGTTGACGCTGTGCTGGACGCACAGTGCCTGGGAGCGGGTCATGTAGACGCTGACCGAACGCTGGGAAATGCCCAGTTCGACAGCAATTTGCGGGTAAGTGAGACCATCGACTCGCGACAGCAGGAAGGTAGCCCTGACCTTGCTCGGCAAGCCCTCAAGGGTGCGGTCCAGATTGTTCAGGGTTTGCGTTAACTGAAACAAATCTTCAGGCGATGGCCCGCCAGCAAGGCCTGCCTTTAGCGGTTGTTCGAGGTGCTGGCGCTCCAGATTACCGCGACGCCAAAGCTCATAAACCCGTCGGCGGGCGATGGTGGTGAGCAACGCACGCGGCTCACGAATGGGTGTCAGGTTTGGCGACTCGAGTAATTGCACAAAGGTGTCGACGGCGATGTCTTCGACACTGGCACTGGCTCCCAAATGCCGGCGCAAGCGTGCGCACAGCCAAGGGTAATGAGCGCGAAACAATCCGCCCACGTGATTGCGATGGGATAGGTCGGTGCCGGACATAGATGCTCCAAGGGTTAGGGGTCGCTGAATGTCCGGTGATCCGGTGGCGCGATCCTAACAAGGAGCCTTATTCTTTAATAATATTTAAAAAGCATTTTTATATTCGATTTAGAAATTTCAACGTAAGCGTCCGTAGCCGAGGATTTGCGCTTCCTGCTGATAGTCGAGGACGATCTGATAGTCGGTTTCGCTGGCGGGTAACACTTCTTTAAGCCCGAGGATTTCAGCGACGTCGGGCAGTTCGCTCAAGGTCTGATTCATCACTTGCCGCAGGTGATCAGCCTGTTCAATGGAAGTCCCGGCGGCTGAGATGTACGGCAAGGTCGGACTGAGCGCGCTGCGGGCGACGACGTGCAGGCCGGCGACTTCTTCGCGGGCATGTTGCGCCAGATAAGCAAAGGTCACGCTGTCGATGGCCGCCAGATCCGCTTGATCTTCACACAGCCAGCGCAGGCTTTCACGATGGCTGCCGCTGATGGCGACACTGGCAAAAAATTGTCCGTTGCGATGCAGCGGCGCCAGTCGATGGCGCAGCAGGTTCATGCCGCTGTTGGAATCTTCGCCATTGATCACGCCACGGCTGTCGCGAAAGTCAGGCAAGGTCCGCCGACGATCATCGGCGCGACTCAACAGCAGACTGCAATGGCTGCCACCGCTGCTGTCCGGCAGTTCATAACGAGGCCGCCCGACCACCCGGACCTGACCGCGCAATGCCGTCATCAGCGGGTAGCCGCAGGTTTGGGTCAGCAGCAGATGCGGGGACAGCCAAAGGTCCGTCAGTGACAGGCCTTTGCCATCAAGACGCTCGCTACCGAGACGTTCGAGAATGCGCGTCAGCCAGCGTTCGTTGGCCTGGCGGATCGGCTCTGGGGCGACGTACATCAGCAGTTCGGCAATGTGTTGTGTCATCAAAATCTTCCCGGTGACAAATTTCCCCTGTAGGAGCGAGCCTGCTCGCGATGAGGGTGTGTCAGTCGACATTAATGTTGAATGTCAGGCCGCTATCGCGAGCAGGCTCGCTCCCACAGGGGATTGGGGGGTTGATCCAAAAAATCAGTGGAACGGATGTTGTGGGCTGTCGATAGCCTTCACCCCGTTCTGGCGCCACAACTGCCCATAACCCCGCACCAGAAACCCACCACTGCGCTCAATCCATTGCTCACGGCGTGCGCGATAAGCACGCGGCAAGTCGTACCAGGCTAGTCCCGGCAAGTCATGATGCACCAGGTGAAAATTAAGATTCAGGAACAGCCAGCGCCACGGCCAAGCCGCTTCATTGATCACGGTACGCTGCTCGGGAGCAGCGTGCGGGCGATGTTCATAGTAGGAGCGAATCATCGCAATCGACAGCGCCGGCACGCTGATCAGCAACAGGTAATGCCAGACCGGCAGCACGCTATAACGGGCGATGAACGCCAGCATCAGCAAGGTCAGTGCACCGTGGCTCAGCCACATCAGCCACGCCTGTCGCTGGCCAGCTTTCAGTCGCTGCCCTTCTTCCCGGGCCAGCGCCAGCAATGCCAGCGGTGCGCCGAGAACAAAACGACCGAGGACGGTTTTGTTCAGCCAGTGCAGGCCCTGCTCGAACAGCGAACTGCCCTGCCACTGCTCGGCGCTCAGGTAGCGGCTTTCAGGATCGCGACCGGGAAGGGTCAGGTCTTCGTCGCGGTGATGCAGCAGATGGCTGTCGCGATACAGGGTGTAGGGATACCAGACAGCGAACGGTGCATAGCCGAGGACTTTGTTCAGCGAACTCCAGCGGGTCGGGTGACCGTGCAACAATTCGTGCTGTACCGACAACCACAGCACCACCAGTGGAATCAACAACACAGTGCTCCACCACAGCCCCAATCGGTCACTCGCCAAGATAAGGCTGAACCAGCCGCCATACACGCCGACCAACAACAGCCAGGTTGGCCATTCGGTGCGGGCCGTCAGGCGTTGACTCAGGGTTTCGATTTTTTCTCGGTGGGCGCTATCGAAGTAATGAGGCATGGCGTTGCTCAGATCGGGAACCAGTCCCCTTCTGTGCAATAGCCCTGGAAAATCTTGCAGATTATTTGCTTATATCGTTAGACGTGCAGCAGGAGCCCGATTGCCGGGCTCCCTTGGCGCGGGATCAATGACCGAACACATCCACCTTCTTGGCCTTCTTGTCCGCGCGCTTTTCGATGGCGGTTTTCGCCGGCTTTTTCTTCGCTGCTTTCTTCGAATCCATACCTTTGGACATGATGCGTACTCCACTCATACGGGATGTGAGATCAGGTATACACCTATCCCTGCGCGCGTGTTCTTTTATAATCGCAGGCTTTGCACACTGACAGTCAAGACCCATGCCCGACACCCAGTACACCTTGCTCGACGAGCCGTTATGGCCACTGATGAACAAATTTTATCGCGCTCACCAATCGCCGATGAAGGCCGTGCGCGACGCTCGGTTATGGGTGGCGCGACGCGATGAGATTGTGGCGGCGCTGTGTTTGCGGCCGGTGGCGGGCGGGCATTGGCTGACAGGGCTGTTTGTCGATCCGGCCTGTCGCGAACAAGGGGTTGCGGGCGCGTTGATCGCCGCGGCGGTCAATGACCTCGACCTTCCGGTGTGGTTGTTTTGCCATCCGGATTTGCGTGGCTTTTATGAACGTCGCGGCTTTGCCTTCGATCCGCAGATGCCCTATGCCATGGTGGAACGCTTGAGCCGCTATGCGCGCAGCAAGCCGATGATTGCGATGGGGCTGGAGCCCCACACAACCTGAATACACAGGATTTGGCGGTGTCTACAGGATCAATCGTCTGCTGTCGGATCAAGGTCCGGAAACATCACTTCGGTAAATCCGAACTTGCTGAAGTCGGTAATCCGCGACGGATACAAGCGGCCGATCAGGTGATCGCATTCATGCTGCACCACACGCGCATGGAACCCTGAAGCGATGCGCACGATGGGCTGGCCCTTGGGGTCGACACCTTCGTAACGAATCTGCTGGTAACGCTCCACGGCGCCGCGCAGGCCTGGCACGGACAGGCAACCTTCAAAACCCTCTTCCAGCGTCGGGCTCAACGGCGTGATCAGCGGATTGATCAGAATGGTTTGCGGCACCGCTTCGGCGTCCGGATACCGCTCACTGTGCTCAAAACCGAAGATCACCAGCTGCAGGTCGACACCAATCTGCGGCGCAGCCAGGCCAACGCCACCGACGCTTTCCATGGTCTGGAACATGTCGTCGATCAACTGCCACAACTCGGGGCTGTCGAACATCTCGGCCGGAACCGGCGGAGCAATGCGCAGCAGGCGTTCATCGCCCATTTTCAGAATTTCACGGATCATTTGATGACTTCGTCAGTGGAGGGATGGACCGAGTGATCGCGCCCCAGTCCCGAAACGTGGTGTTTTTGATGGTCATGGCCGGGCTCGCCAGGGTACTTTTCGCCGGGGTCCTTGCCCTCCCTCGACATGTGTTCGATTACCGCATTCATCTCCGCGCCGAGCAACAACACCGCGGAGGAAATGTAGAAGTACAGCAACAGCACGATGATCGCACCGATACTGCCATACATGGCGTTGTAGTCGGCGAACGTTTTGACGTACAGACCGAAGCCCACGGAGGCGAGAATCCACACCACCACCGCCAGCACCGACCCCGGCGTGATGAAACGAAACTCTTGTTTGACGTCCGGCATGACGTAATAAATCAGCGCCACCGCGACCATCAACAGAATCACGACCACCGGCCAGCGCATGATGGTCCAGAGGGTCACAATGAAGTCTTCGAGGCCGACTTGCGAGGCGATCCAGCCCATCACCTGCGGGCCGAGCACCATCAGCGCGGCGGCGATCAACAGCATCCCGGCGATGCCGACGGTGTAGATGATCGACAGCGGGAAGCGCTTCCACGCCGGCCGGCCTTCGACCACATCGTAGGCTGCGTTCATCGCGCTCATCATCAGCCGCACACCGGCGGAGGCGGTATACAGCGCAATCACGATACCCACCGAGAGCAGCCCCCCCTTGGATTGCTGGAGCTGGTCAATCACCGGGTTGACCTGTTCCAGCGCCTGGGGCGGCAAGACCAGTTCCGATTGCAGGCGCAGCCAGGAGAAAAAATCCGGCAAGTGCAGGAAACCGATCAGGGCAATCAGGAAAAGGATGAAGGGAAACAACGAGAACAACATCTGATAGGCCAGCGCCGAGGCATAGGTCGACATTTCATCGTCGATGAACTCGGTGACCGTGCGCATCATCACACGGTGCAGGGGCAGACCTTTCATGTCCGGGATAATCATTAGCGTCTCCTTTCGCCGCAAGATCGGGAGTCAGTCGTGGCGACTCAGGGGCCGTTTTCTACATCAAAGTAGCCTACTTGGCGACTTTGAAACAATTTCCGTGTTCAAGTTCAGGCTGACACAAAAACGGCCATCCGTGGATGGCCGTTCCTGATCATCGTCAAAGGCCAGATCAAGCGTTGTCGATACCTTTTACTTTATCGCCAGTGCTGCTCATGGTGTTTCTCCTGCGAACAATTCAATGAGAAAAGTCGTTACACAAGGATCGACCGGAGGCGTTTGCGCGGAGTTTCATTTATTTTGTACCGCACATTTCGTCGATCTCAGCAGGTTGGGCTTTATGTTTAGCGACCAACCCCCGAGAATGCGCAACGTATTCAGGCCATGGCGCTGAAGATCCAATCCCGTAGGAATGTTATGAAACTCGATAAAAAGCAGGCCATTGCCCGCAGAAACCAGGAACTTGGCGGTGCCGTGCTTGGCGTCAACAACTGCCATTTCACCGAATTGAACCGCAACCGCAACATCTGGTGGTTCGATATCCCGGTCGCGCGCCTGGCCGTTGGTCAGTACGAATGGGTTCACTTGCTGATGCACACGCCGGACACCGACGAACTGCTGCACCTGAAAGTGCCGACCGTGTTCCTGCGCGAGAAGCTTGAAGGTCTGGTGGTGCGTAATGAAGGCAAGCGCAAGGCTGCATTGAGCCTGGAGCTGAGTGCCGACAAGGACTCGTACCTGCAAGACATGCGCCCGGCGGGTACCAACGTCAATTTCGCGCCGTTTCGCCTGTAACACCGATCCCTGTGGCGAGGGGGCTTGCCCCCGCTGGGTGGCGCAGCCGCCCCAAAACCTGCTGGCGCGGTGAGGCAGACGAAATGCTTGGGGGCCGCTTCGCAGCCCAACGGGGCGGTGCGGCGTTCCGACAAGCCCCCTCGCCACAAAGGCACTTCAGATTTTGCTAAAAACAAAAAGCCCCGCATCTGCGGGGCTTTTTTTTGTTACGCGCCGACCTTTTTCGCGGCGATTTTCTTCAGTTCTTCGTCGCGCAGCTCTCGGCGCAGAATCTTGCCGACGTTGGTGGTCGGCAGCGCATCGCGGAACTCGACGGCTCGCGGCACCTTGTAGCCGGTGACGTTCGCACGCATGTGCTCCATCACTTGCTCTTTGGTCAGCGTCACGCCGGGTTTGGCAACGATGAAGATCTTGATCGCCTCGCCCGATTTCTCGTCCGGCACGCCAATGGCCGCGCATTGCAGCACGCCCGGCAGCGTCGCGAGCACGTCTTCCAGTTCGTTCGGGTACACGTTGAAACCGGAGACCAGGATCATGTCTTTCTTGCGATCGACAATGCGCATGTAGCCATCCGGCTGGATCAGCGCGATGTCACCGGTCTTCAACCAGCCTTCGCTGTCGAGCATTTCATCGGTGGCGTCCTGGCGCTGCCAGTAACCCTTCATGACCTGCGGGCCTTTCACGCACAGTTCGCCGATTTCACCCAGCGGCTGCTCCACGCCGGCATCGTCAATGACTTTGCAGCGAGTCGATGGAACCGGGATACCGATGGTGCCGATCTGGATGTTCTGGATCGGGTTGACGGTGGCCACCGGGCTGGTTTCGGTCATGCCGTAACCTTCGCAGATGGCGCAACCGGTGACCGCTTTCCAGCGTTCGGCGGCGGCCAGTTGCAGGGCCATGCCACCGGACAGGGTGATTTTCAGCGCCGAGAAGTCCAGCTTGCGGAAACCTTCGTTATTGCACAGGGCCACAAACAAGGTGTTGAGGCCGACGAAACCGCTGAACTTCCACTTCGACAGTTCCTTGACCATCGCCGGCAGGTCGCGCGGGTTACTGATCAGGATGTTGTGGTTGCCGATCAGCATCATCGCCATGCAATGAAAGGTGAACGCATAGATGTGGTACAGCGGCAGCGGCGTGATCAGGATCTCGCAACCTTCATTGAGGTTGGAGCCCATCAGCGCCTTGCATTGCAGCATGTTCGCCACGAGGTTGCGGTGGGTCAGCATCGCCCCTTTCGCCACGCCGGTGGTGCCGCCGGTGTATTGCAGCACAGCGACATCGCCGCTGGCCGGGTTGGCTTCAGCCACTGGCTGGCCATGGCCCTTGCTCAGCACGTCGTTGAACTTGATGGCTTTGGGCAAGTGATACGCCGGGACCATCTTCTTCACGTACTTGATGACACTGTTGATCAACAGACGCTTGAGTGGCGGCAACAGGTCGGCCACTTCAGTGACGATCACGTGCTTGACGCCGGTTTTCGGCACGACGATCTCGGCCAGGTGGGCCATGTTCGCCAGGCAGACCAGAGCTTTGGCACCGGAGTCGTTGAACTGGTGTTCCATTTCCCGCGCGGTGTACAGCGGGTTGGTGTTGACCACGATCAGACCGGCGCGGATGGCGCCAAAGACGGCAACCGGGTACTGCAGCACGTTAGGCAATTGCACGGCGATTCGATCGCCCGGCTGCAAGTCGGTATGCTGTTGCAGGTAAGCGGCAAAAGCACCGGACAATTCGTACAGTTCACCGTAGGTGAGTGTCTTGCCCAGGTTGCTGAATGCCGGCTTGTTGGCGAAGCGTTGGCAGGATTGCTTCAACACTGCCTGAATATTCGGGTACTCGTCTGGATTGATCTCGGCAGCGATCCCAGCTGGGTACTTATCCTTCCAAAAGTCTTCGATCATGGAAGCCCACTCCTCAGCAACGCGAATTCAGCACCGCATTTGATGCGATTATTATTGGTGTTTGTTCAATGGTGAGTCTGGCTTTTTACTAGGCCGAGAAGTCACAAAGCGCGCCGAGAGTAGCAGCTTTGCCAAGGGTCGACCAGAGCCAAAAGCGGCCTCTACGGTCACAAATATGACTCAAGAACTTCTGGCGGTCATTTTAGAGCAAAAATTCTATAGCTCCTTGAAAGCCCCTGAATCCGGGGATTTCTAGATCCTTAAAAGCATCGCGGGCAAGCCATGCTCCTACAGGTTCCGCGTCGTTCACATTCTATGTGGACAACATTAAACCTGTAGGAGCGAGGCTTGCCCCGGGCGGCGTTCCGACGATCCGCGCAAAGCGCGGCCATTCAACACCTACGCGATATCACGCAACTCCCGCCGCAGAATCTTCCCGACCGGCGTCATCGGCAACGACTCACGCAACACGATGTGCTTGGGCACTTTGTAGGCCGTGAAGTTTTCCTTGCAGAAAGCCTTCAGCTCTTCAACGCTGACCCCGGCTTCACGGGCCACCACAAACAACTTCACCGCCTCGCCCGAACGCTCGTCCGGCACACCGATGACCGCGCAGTTGGCGACGTTCGGATGAGCCATGACCACGTCTTCGATCTCGTTCGGGTACACGTTGAAACCCGAGACGATAATCATGTCTTTCTTGCGATCGACGATGCGCACAAAACCGTCCGGGTCGATCACCGCGATGTCACCGGACTTGAACCAGCCCTCGGCATCCAGCACTTCAGCGGTGGCCTCGGGTTTCTGCCAGTAGCCCTTCATGATCTGCGGGCCTTTGATGCACAGTTCACCACGCTCACCCAACGGCTGCTCGACGCCTTCATCGTTGATCACTTTCAGCGCGGTGCCCGGCACCGGCAGACCGACCGTGCCAATGCGCGATTGGTCGCCGTAGGGGTTGGTGCATGCCACCGGTGACGTTTCGGTCAGGCCGTAACCTTCGGTGATGCGGCAACCGGTCATTTGCTGCCAGCGCTCGGCGGTGGCCTTGACCAATGCTGTGCCGCCGGAGTTGGTCAGCTTGAGACTGGAGAAGTCCAGGGTCTTGAAGTCCGGGTGATCCATCAACGCGACGAACAGCGTGTTGAGCCCCAGCAACGCCGAGAAACGCCAGTTTTTCAGTTCCTTGATGAAGCCGCCAATGTCTCGTGGATTGGTGATCAGCACGTTGTGGTTGCCGGTCACCATCATGCACATGCAGTTCGCCGTGAAGGCATAGATGTGGTACAGCGGCAGCGGCGCGATCATCACCTCCTGCCCTTCACGCAGCAGCGACTGACCGTCAGCGCCGAACTGCCCCAGGCACGCCCGCGCCTGTTGCATGTTCGCCACGAGGTTGCCGTGGGTCAGCATGGCGCCCTTGGCCAAACCGGTGGTGCCGCCGGTGTATTGCAGAACGGCGATGTCGTCGAGGCCGACTTTCAGCGGCTTGATGCCCAGGCCACGCCCCATGCGCAGCGCGTTCTTGAACGAAATGGCCTGCGGCAACGAATACGCCGGGACCATTTTTTTGACCTTGCTGACCATGGTATTGACCAGCCAACCCTTGGCGGTCGGCATCAAGTCGCCCATTTTCGCTTCGATCAGGTACTGGATGTCAGTGTCGGGCAGCACTTCCTGGACTTTCTGCCCGAACATGTTCAGGTACACCAGTGCCCGGGCGCCGGAATCCTTGAACTGATGACGCATCTCCCGTGCGGTGTACAACGGGTTGGTGTTGACCACAATCAGCCCGGCGCGCAAGGCACCGAAGACGGCAATCGGATAATGCAGGACGTTGGGCATCTGCACCGCAATGCGATCCCCCGGCACGAGGTCGGTGTGGGCTTGCAGGTAAGCGGCGAATGCCAGGCTCTGGCGTTCCAGTTCGGCGTAGGTCAGGGTCACGCCCATGTTGCTGAATGCCGGGCGGTCAGCAAATTTCTTGCAGGAACGCTCGAACACCTCAATCACCGACTTATAGGCCCCAAGGTCTATGTTCAGGGGCACGCCGGCCGGGCGTTTGTCATTCCAGAATTCAGGTTGCATTATTCTTGTCCTCTTTACCTGAGCCTATCCGGGTCGCTTTTCTGTCACTTCTGAAAAAAGCGGGCTTCACGGACACTAGCAGTTATGGCGATTCAGGCAAATACAGCCAACGCCGTCATTGACCGTGTGAATCTTCCAGCCGTGGCATGACCTGATCAGACGGCGAGCACGGGATGCGCTATACAATGCAACCAAGCCCATGCCACATGCAGCCCCATGCAAAGGAATCGCCATGCTCCACGACACGTTCTGGCTGACCGCGATGGACCACAGCCGCCTTTTCGTCAACCAGTGGCTGCCCGCCTCGCCCTTAAAAGCCGTGATCCTGCTGGCCCATGGCATGGCCGAGCACAGCGCTCGTTACGCCCGATTGGCCGAAAAATTCTGCGAGCAGGGTTACGGCGTGTACGCACCGGATTTGCGTGGACATGGCAAAACTGCCGAAAACGGTACTCTCGGACATTTCGCCGATGATGATGGCTGGTGCAAAGTCGTCGGCGACCTGGCCTGCCTCAACCAACACATTGGCCAACAGCATCCTGGCGTGCCCATCGTGTTGCTCGGTCACAGCATGGGCAGTTACATCGCGCAGGCCTATTTGCTGCATCACAGCGCCAGCCTGCACGGCGCGGTGCTTAGCGGCTCCAATTTCCAGCCCGTGGCGCTGTATCGCGCCGCGCGGCAGATCGCCCGTTTAGAAAAGTTGCGCCAAGGGCCCAAGGGGCGCAGTGCGCTGATCGAATGGCTGTCCTTCGGATCATTCAACAAACAGTTCAAACCGGCACGCACCCGCTTCGACTGGCTTAGTCGCGACCCGGCAGAAGTGGATTTGTACGCCAACGACCCGCTCTGCGGCTTTCGCTGCACCAACCAGATGTGGATCGATTTGCTGGGTGGGTTGCAGCAAATCAGCAAAGCGTCCAATCTCGCGCAGATCGATCCGGGCCTGCCGCTGCTGGTGATTGGTGGCGAATGTGATCCGGTGAGCGAAGGCAAACGTCTGAAAGATCTGGCCGACGCCTTACGCGCGGCAGGTAGCCAGAACCTGCACCTGACGATTTACCCCCAGGCGCGGCATGAACTCTTCAACGAGAGCAATCGCGATGAAGTGGTCAACGACGTGTTGCAGTGGATCGCCGAGGCGCTCAGCCACCGCCGGCCACCCCGGTCGGAATAGTTTTTTTGTGAATTTATTTATTCGTGACAGGAATTGAAACTGATGACCCAGGTTACCAACACCCCTTATGAAGCCCTCGAAGTCGGCCAGACCGCCAGCTACAGCAAGACCGTCGAAGAGCGCGACATTCAATTGTTCGCCGCCATGTCCGGCGACCACAACCCGGTACACCTGGACGCCGAATTCGCGGCAGGCACCATGTTCAAGGAGCGCATCGCGCATGGCATGTTCAGTGGCGCACTGATCAGTGCCGCCGTAGCCTGTGAGCTGCCTGGGCCGGGGACTATTTATATTGGCCAGCAGATGAGCTTTCAGAAGCCGGTGAAGATTGGCGACACCTTGACCGTGCGTCTGGAAATCCTCGAGAAAATGCCGAAGTTTCGTGTGCGCATTGCCACGCGCGTGTTTAACCAGCGTGATGAATTGGTAGTGGATGGAGAAGCGGAGATCCTGGCACCGCGCAAGCAGCAGACCGTGACGTTGCCAAAATTGCCGGCAATCAGCATCGGCTAATCGACCGGTCAAAACCATTGTGGGAGCGAGCCTGCTCGCGAATGCGCAGTGTCAGGCAACGATGATGTTGCCGACGCGACCTCTTCGCGAGCAGGCTCGCTCCCACAGTTTTTTCAGTGAAACTTACGAGCGTGCGCGAGCCTGGTTGCGCAGGGCTTTTACCTGATCATGATTGCGTTGCACGCCGTGGTATTGGCGTTCAACCAGATCACGAATACCCACCAGGTTGTGTTTGTTGATTTTCTCCATGGCTTCTCGGTAAGCCTTCAGTGCATGGTCTTCACCGCGTTCGGCTTCGTTCAGCACAGCCTCTTCGTCCTTGCCGGTGAACATTGATTTAACGTCAACCCAACGACGGTGCAAGTCGCCGCTGACACTGGTGGACGTTTGCGGATCACCGCCCATCGAACGTACGGCGGTTTGCAGTTCGGAAGCGGCAGAGGCGCAGTCGGCGGCACGCTGAACGAACAGCGTTTTGAGTTCTGGGTGTTTGATGTCTTCAGCGCAAGTCTTGAACCCTTCCTGACCGTCTTTGCTGGTTTCGATCAGGTCGTTGAGTACAGAGATCGCCTCTTTATTCATGTCGGTCATTTTTCAATTCCTCGCGGGTTGATGAAAGATGTAATGACTATTGCACCCTGCATGCCAGCTTCGAACTGATAACTTATCCGTTATATTTCATATGGTTAGCTTAAACAGCGAAATCTGTATCCGTTTTTTTTGCATGATCTGTCAATTGGCCTGCATGCAGAATGCCTGTATTTTCCAGACCGATTGAATCAAGACGACCGACTGATGAACCCTGAAAAACTCGAACTGCTGATCACCCGCGAAATGCCCTTCGGCAAATACAAAGGCCGGATCATTGCCGACCTGCCTGGCCAGTACCTGAACTGGTTCGCCCGGGAAGGATTTCCTCATGGCGAACTGGGTGGCTTGTTGGCCCTGATGCAGGAGATCGATCACAACGGCTTGTCGGAATTGCTTGAGCCCCTGCGCGCCAAACATGGCAAACCTGCCCCCCGCCATTGATCCTGACCGAGTAGCCCATGCCCGATAACACCCGCCGCACCCGTGATGAAACGTTCTGGAAGACCTTTGCCGATCGCTATGCTGTCGAACCCGGCCCGATCAATCTGGAAAACGGTTACTTCGGGCGCATGTCGCGAACGGTGGTTGAGGAATACCAACGCCACATCGAGTTCATCAACCGCAGTAACTCGGTGTATGTGCGCCAGCGGTTCGAACAGGGCGAAACGCTGAAGATCACCGCGCAATTGGCCGAACTGGTGGGCGTACCTGCCGACTCTGTGGCCCTGACCCGCAACGCCTCGGACGGCTTGCAATCGTTGATCCGCAACTACAACCGTCTTCAGCCGGGCGATCAGGTGCTGATCTGCGATCTGGAATACGACACCGTAAAAGGGGCGATGCGTTGGCTGGCGCGCAATCGCGGCGTCGAGGTGATCGAAATCGACCATGCGCACCCCGCCACTTTCGACAGTTTGCTGGCCAGCTATCGCGAAGCGTTTGTGCGTTACCCCAAGCTCAAACTGATGGCCCTGACTCACGTCACCCACCGCACCGGTCTGGTCATGCCGGTGCAGGCGATTGCCGCCGCGGCCAAAGAACACGGGATCGATGTGATCCTCGACGGCGCTCATGCGTTGGGACAAATCGACTTCAATCTCGATGAATTGGGTATCTCCTTCGCTGGCTACAACCTGCACAAATGGATCGGTGCACCGCTGACGCTGGGGTTCATCTACATTGCCCCCGAGCGCCTGACCGACATCGACCCGGACATGGGCGAGACGAGTTTCCCTGTCACCGACATTCGCGCACGCACGCCGCACAGCACACCTAATATTCCGGCGCTGCTGACCTTGCCGCTGGTGTTTGAAGAACATCGCGTCATGGGCGGATCCGCCGCCAAGGGTGCCCGGCTCAACTACTTGCGCAATTTGTGGGTACGCGCGGTACGCGAACTCCCGGGGATCGAAGTCATGACGCCGGATGATCCTCGCCTGTATTGCGGCATCACGTCGATGCGCTTCACGAAACAGGTCGATCAACAGCCCATGGTCGAGCGGCTGATCAGCGACTACAACCTGTTTACCGTGATGCGCAGCGGCGCCGCGAGTGGCCCGTGCATTCGTATCACACCGGGCCTGACCACCACCGCCGCACACATGGAACTGCTGGCCCGGGCGCTGACCGAACTGCGCTGAGGTCACACGGTGTACTTGTCGAAGTCCTCGGGCTTGAGGTGCGATGACACCGCGAAGGTGTCGATACCGATGGTGGTGAAACCGAAAAAACCATCTTCATTCGAGTCCCGAGCGAGGGTGTGAACGCTTAAGGTCGAAGCTTCGCCGCCGTGCTGCTTGTAGTAAACGTCTTCTTCGTTGGTCAGCGCCAAGGCCTTTCGACTGCTGTATTCACGGCTGTTCAGCACTGATCGCGAAGCCACCTGTGGAAAGTAAAGCTGACCGACCCAGGCAACATGCCGTTCTTCCAGATAATTGTTGCCGGCCGTGATGCGCACAGCGACGTGAATGTGCAGCGCGCGACCGGCGTAGAACCCCGGATAGATCGTGGTAAACCGCACGACACCTTGCTTGTCCGTGAATTGCCCGCCGCGCAGGTAAGTGTCGTCGTCGGTGCGCGGGATCGAGCCGATTTCATCGACATCGACTTCCTTGTCCGGATCGATCTTGCTCCAACCCGAATAGGCGCCACGCGCGTTGCAATGCCAGATATCGACCAGCGCACCCGTGACAGGCTGCCCAGTCATGGCATCGACGATTGCCAGGCGCAACACCAAGGGAACGCCATCGGCGCCTTCGCTGATGTTGCGCCTGATCAGTTTCGGGTTACGGAAATACGGGCCGGCGATCTGTTCGGGAGACAGCAGGTAAACCGGTTGTGAGGGTGTAACTGAGGTGTTGTCGTCCATGACGTTCTCTCTTCCATAAGATGAACGCAGGTTAGGGCGAGACGAGTGCGGATGTGCGGTAATTATGTATCGCATGCGGGAGCGTGCGATGCCGCGGTCCGACTTGCCCGCGATTCAGGCACCGCGGTTCAACAGATGCACCGCGTTATCGTTTATCGCGGGCAAGCCATGCTCCTACAGTGTTTTCTTTGGACAAAAAAAACGGTGCACCGACCAAGTGCACCGTAAAGCCGTAGAACACACAACGAAGTGTCAGGTAAAGCTGATCAGTCCAGCAGCGCCAATGCTTCGGCGGTGCATTCCTGAATGCGGGCCCAGTCGCCGTTCTTGATCCACTCGGGATCAAGCATCCAGCTACCGCCCACGCACATCACGTTTTTCAACGCCATGTAGCTCTTGATGTTGGCCGGGCCGACGCCGCCCGTCGGGCAGAATTTCACTTCGCCGAACGGACCACCCAGGGCCTTGATAGCGGCGACGCCACCACTCACTTCCGCCGGGAACAGCTTGAAGCGGCGATAGCCCAGGCCATAGCCTTCCATGATGCCAGAGGCATTGCTGATGCCGGGCAACAGCGGGATCGGGCTGTTGACGCTGGCTTCGAGCAAATCACGGGTGATGCCCGGCGTGACGATGAACTGCGAGCCGGCCGCTTCGGCAGCAGCGAGCATGTGGCGATCCAGCACGGTGCCGGCACCGGTCATCAGTTCCGGGCGCTGTTCGCGCAGGATCTGGATGGCCTTGAGGCCGAACTGCGAACGCAGGGTTACTTCCAGGGCGGTCAGGCCACCGGCGGCGAGGGCGTCGGCCAGCGGCAGTACGTCCTGTTCACGAGCGATGGTGATCACCGGCAAAATCCGCGCCTTGGCGCAGATACTGTCGATCAGGGCAACTTTGTCCGCCATGGAAACGGTCGGGGATGGGGTTGTCATAGCGGCTGTTCCTTGGCTCATGGGCACCAGTAAATCTCTAACGTAGGTTGCAAAAACGCGCGAATCGGCATGGCAGCGACATCGTCACTGGCCAATGCGGCACTCAGGGTGATCAGTTTGGACTGACCGGAAATCGATAGAACTTTGTGTTTGGCCGAGGCCAACAGCGCACGGCTCATGGTCAAACGCTGATGCGGCACGGTGGGCGCCAGCATCGGGTAGCAGCGACGTGTGCCGTCGACTTTCAAGGCATCGGCCAGGTTCGGGCTGTTCGGGAACAACGACGCGGTATGGCCGTCATCGCCCATGCCCAACACCAGCACGTCGATCACCGGCAGTTCAGACAGCAAACGGTCGGCCTGCTCGGCGGCCTGTTCAAGGTTGGTGCTGGCGCTGTACAAACTCAGAAACTGAGCCTTGGCCGCCAGGCCTTGCAACAGATAACGCTTGAGCAAACCGGCATTGCTGTCGGCGTGTTCTACCGGCACCCAACGCTCATCGGCCAGGCTGACCACCACGTTCGACCAGTCCAGCGCCTGTTTGGCCAGGTGCTGGAAAAACGCCACCGGACTGCGACCACCGGACACCACCAGCGTGGCGGTGCCTTGGGTATCGATCGCATCGCTCAGTTGCTTGGCGACCGTCAGTGCCAAAGCTTCAGCCAGCAGCACCGGGCTCTTGAACCCATGGGCGCTGACGCCCTGAGGCAGTTTCAATTTAGATATCGCCATACCACGACCTCCCATCCCGCGTGATCAGAGCAATGGAGCTCATCGGCCCCCAGGACCCGGCCGCGTACGGCTTGGGCGCATCACCGGATTTTTTCCACCCGGCGATCAACTGGTCACACCACTTCCACGCGGCTTCAATTTCATCTTTACGGACAAACAGGTTCTGATTGCCACGCATCACTTCCAGCAATAACCGCTCGTAGGCATCGGGAATCCGCGCGCTGCGATAGGTGTCGGAAAAGTTCAGCTGCAACGGACCGCTGCGCAGCTGCATGCCCTTGTCCAGGCCTTGTTCTTTGGTCATCACACGCAAGGAAATACCTTCGTCCGGTTGCAGGCGGATAATCAGCTTGTTGCTGATTTGCAGGCGCTGCTCAGGGGCGAAAATGTAATGCGACGGTTCCTTGAAGTGGATGACGATCTGCGACAGCTTCTGCGGCATGCGCTTGCCGGTACGCAGGTAAAACGGTACGCCGGCCCAACGCCAGTTGCGGATATCGGCACGCAAGGCGACGAAGGTTTCGGTGTCGCTCTGGGTGTTGGAGTTTTCTTCCTCCAGGTAACCCGGGACCGACTTGCCTTCGCTGTAACCGGCGATGTACTGACCGCGCACCACCTGAGTAGTCAGGCCTTCCGGGCTGATCGGCGCCAGCGCCTTGAGGACTTTGACTTTTTCGTCGCGGATGCTGTCGGCGGACAGGTCGGCCGGCGGGTCCATGGCGATCAGGCAAAGCAGTTGCAGCAGGTGATTCTGGATCATGTCCCGCAACTGTCCGGCCTTGTCGAAGTAACCCCAACGGCCTTCGATCCCGACCTTCTCCGCCACGGTAATTTCCACGTGGGAGATGTAGTTCTGGTTCCACTGGGTTTCGAACAGACTGTTGGCGAAACGCAGCGCAATGAGGTTTTGAACCGTCTCTTTGCCCAGGTAATGGTCGATACGGTAGGTGCGGTTTTCCGGGAAGAACTGCGCCACGGCGTCGTTGACCTTGCGCGAGGATTCCAGGTCCGAGCCGATGGGTTTTTCCAGCACTACGCGGGTGTTTTCAGTCAGACCGACCTTGGCCAGGTTCTCGCAAATCGCGCCGTAAACGGCAGCCGGTGTCGCAAAGTAGGCAATCACACGCTGAGCGCTGCCGGCCATTTCCGCCAGGGCGATGTAATCGTCAGCGTTGAAAAAGTCGACGTGCAGGTAGCTCAGTCGAGCCAGAAAGCGCTCGGCCACCGCTTCGTCCAGCTCTTTGGCACCCACATAACGGCGCAACTCCGAGGCGATGAATGCCAGGTGCTGCTGCTCAGTGCCGGGCTCTCTGGCCAGCGCGATAACGCGCGTATCCTCGTGCAAGAGGCCTGCGCCATCGAGTTGATAGAGGGCAGGAAACAGCTTGCGCAAGGCCAGATCGCCGAGGGCGCCGAACAAGGCAAAGGTGCACGGTTCAACCGTAATCGAAGGCATGATGTTTGTTCTTTTATCAAGTTAAGCTACAAATACCTTTTTTTAAGGTATCGCTCAAGAGAAAATGTAGTAATAACCACAACATTTTCGCAAAATACAGATTCCGAGTGGTGGTCGGTCAGAGCCATCAGTAGGATAGGCCACCGTTTGGGGCCGCATCCAAGGCCCTTTTGGCATAGCCGAACTCTAATTTGCGCTGCTGACCCAAGGAACATATATGGACCGCGTGCGAAATTTACTGGAACAGATCCAGAACCGCCTTGAAGACCTTAACAAGGCTGAACGTAAAGTCGCCGAAGTGATCTTGCTCAACCCACAGCAGGCCACCCGGTTCAGCATCGCTGCGCTCGCCCAGGCCTCAAAGGTCAGCGAGCCGACGGTCAACCGCTTCTGCCGTTCGTTCGGCGTCAGCGGCTACCCGGAACTCAAACTTCAGTTGGCCCAAAGTCTGGCCAGTGGCGCGGCGTATGTCAGCCGTGCGGTCGAGGCCGATGACAATCCTGAAGCGTATACAAAAAAGATTTTCGGCAGCGCCATCGCCTCTCTGGACAGCGCCTTGCAGGCGCTGGACCCGAACCTGATCAGCCGCGCCGTCGATCTGTTGATTCAGGCCCGGCAGATCCACTTCTTCGGCCTCGGCGCCTCGGCCCCGGTGGCGCTGGATGCGCAGCACAAATTCTTCCGTTTCAATCTGGCCGTCACCGCCCACGCCGATGTGCTGATGCAGCGCATGATTGCGTCGGTGGCGCACACCGGCGAGCTGTTCGTGATCATTTCCTACACCGGCCGCACCCGCGAACTGGTGGAAGTGGCGCGCATCGCCCGTGAAAACGGTGCATCGGTACTGGGCCTGACGGCCGAGGGATCGCCATTGGCCAAGGCCAGTACGCTAAGCCTGAACATTCCACTGCCGGAAGACACCGACATCTACATGCCGATGACCTCGCGCATCATCCAACTGACCGTGCTGGACGTGCTGGCGACCGGCATGACCTTGCGTCGCGGTGTGGATTTCCAGCCACATTTGCGCAAGATCAAAGAGAGCCTGAATGCGAGCCGGTATCCGATTGGGGATGAATTTAATTAATTGAAGATTCGCAGCCTCGTTTCACTCGACAGCTCCTACAAGAGATCGCCACACCTGTAGGAGCTGTCGAGTGAAACGAGGCTGCGATCTTTTGAGAACTCTTTAACCCCCAACCCGCGCCTGCAAACTCAAATGCGCCCTCTCCCCCGGCGCCAGGCTCAGGCTGTCGGTGCCGCCGCTGGCCGCCTCCACACACACAAACTCTGAAATCTCATTCCAGCTCACACCCAACAATGGCCGCGAGCCTGGATGCCAGACCACCGTGTCCGCCTGATCACCGGTATCGATGCATAACTCACGCTGCCAGGCGTGGTCCTTGAGCTGCAATTCGCCGTCGTGCTGGAACACTCGCTGGCACCCGCCATCAACCCGCAACTCACCTTCCTGCTGACACATCTGGCGGTTCAAATGGTCATAACCCTGCGCGCCCTCCAGCCCAGACAGCGCTACCTCTCCCACGTCACCAATACGCCAATAAGCGTGCAACGCCTGACTCAATTGGCACGGCAGGCTGTCCTGATGCTCGGTACTCAGTCGCAAATCCATGCGCTCGCCAAGGTGGGCATGCAGGTCCACTTGCCAGTCGCACAACTGGAGTTGCCAGTGCAATCGCACGCCATCGTCGTCATGGCTGCTGTCGAGCAGCTTCCAGTCGATCAACCGTGCCCAACCATGGGAAGGCCAGGCATTTTCGCTCGGATGACGGCCATACCACGGCCAGCACACCGGCACCCCGCCACGAATCGCACCGACCTGCGGCCACTTCGCCGCGCACCAGAGCCAGGGTTTTTGACCCGTTGGCTGGAAGTGCAGCAACTGCGCGCCCTGGCGACTGAACACCGCCTGACACAGCGGATGGTCGATCACCAACACGTCGCGCTTCTGATAGCGCTCCCACGCAAACACCGAACGTTCGCGCAGGGATTTGAAGAAGCGTTGTAGCGGATGCTCATGCATGTGCCGCGGTCCTGAAAATAATGGGTGTACTCGCGATTGCAAATTCTGGGGTCGCTTTGCGACCCAACGGGGCGATGCGGCGGTCCGACAAGCCCCCTCGCCACACAAAAAAAAGCGGACAGCCTGGGCTGTCCGCAAATATGCGCACATAGAGGGGAGCTTATCGCAACAACGTTAGAACACCGACTGAATTTTCAGGCCGGCCACCAGCGCGTTATCAACCTCATCCACACCGCCCGGGTGAGTGACGTATTGCAGGTTAGGACGCACGGTCAGCCAGTTGGTAACGTGGAAACCGTAGTTGATTTCGTAGTTGTATTCGGTGGTCTGCAAAGGCGTGAACAGCGGGTTTTCGTATTCAGTGACACCGTTGGCAGCGTTGATCGCTTCTTCGTTTTTCTTCACGTCATCGTTGACATGGATACGCGCGAAACCGATGCCCATGTCATCTTTTGGACGCGCATCGAACGGCCCCTTGTACACAAACATCAGCGACTGGTAGTTGTCGACGATGTTGGTTTCCTTGTCGTGGAAAGTGGCGTTGGCCGCAATGTTCAGACCGCGAGACTTGTCACCGTTGTGGCTGGTGAGTTGTTGTTGTGCAACGAACCAGTAGCCGTGCTTGCTGCTGTGTTCGCGATAGGGTTGGCCGGTCGTTGCCGCATCAGTACCGCTGGCGTCTTTAAGGACGTCATTGGCCTCGGCGGTGCTCTTGTAGTAACCGACACGGTATTCGCCCGGCAGGTTGTTTGGGTTAGGCAGCCAGACCATTTCGACGGGCAACACGGTACCTGCGGTGCCACTGCCGCTCAGCTTGAAGCCATTACCGTGTTCCAGTTGCGACGGGTTCTGGTTGTACGCGCCGATCTGCGCATAGAACTCAGGCGAGATGTTGTACTTCACGCGGACCGCAGCCTGCATGACCGGCCAGTTGAACCAGATGTTGGTGGCCCAGTTACCCACTTGGGAACCGCAGAACGCCAGGTTCTGGAACTCGCATGGGAAGGTGTTGAAGTCTTCACCTTCGCCGAAGTAACCGGCTTTGATGTCCAGTTTATTGTCGAGGAACTGGTGCTTGATCCACAATTGGGTCAGACGGACCATATGACCACGGCCGAAGACTTCCTGGGAGGAACTCAACGTGCCGGTACGCGGGTCGCCGACACGGTCATTGGAGATGTTCTCGCCATTACGGTTGGTGAACTGGACCTTGGCTTGGGTGTTATCCCAACCAAACAGTTTTTCCAGGTCCAGCGCGGCCCCCAGACCGAACTGGTCGGCGTAACGAGCCGTTGTGTCGTCGTTGAAGCCGCCGTGGAGGTTGCTGCCGACTTCACCAACGTAGTCCATTTTGATGTCGATGCCTTGCTCGATCAGCTTGGTCCGCTCGCCACCCCAATCGCCGGTCATCCATTCGGAATCGGCGCTGAACGCGTCAGCTGCATGCACACTAGCGGCCAGCATCATGGCTGCAACTGCTGACAACTGGCAGATAAGCTGAGCGTTGTTGTTCTTCTTCATCCCTACTTCCTCGTTTTATTGTTATTAACTTTTTCTAACGCGGTGACATCAGGTGCGACGGATAACAGGCCACCCGCCGCGGATTTCCCCCTGTAGGAGCCGGCTTGCTGGCGATGGCAATCTGACTGTCGACATCGACGTTGAATGTCAGACCGCCATCGCCAGCAAGCCGGCTCCTACAGTTTTGATCTTCAGCGGCCCTTGAACTGGGCTACGTTGGCGATGTGTGTCTCGGTTTTTGGTTCGCCGGCCACACCCAACCGTTCCCCGGTCTTGGCATCGAACAGCAGCACTTTCGACGGATCGAATTGCAGGGTCAGGGTTTCGCCCGGGGCCGGTGCGACGTCGGGCGCCAGACGGCAGCAGACTTTGGTTTCGTTGAGATTGACGAACACCAGGGTGTCTGGACCGGTCGGCTCGGTGACCTGAACTTCAGCGCGAATTGTCGGCAATCCGTTCGGCTCGCCGTTCGCCAACACGATTTGCTCAGGGCGCATGCCCAGAATCACTTCGCGGTCTTCGAGACCGGCGTCCTGCATGCCCAGCGGCAATTCACAACGTGCCTGACCGCTGTCGAGCAGTGCGACCAGACGACCGTCCTTGCGCTGTAAACGCAGCGGGATGAAGTTCATCGGTGGCGAACCGATGAAGCTCGCCACGAACAGGTTGGCCGGGTTGTTGTAGATGTCTTTTGGCGTGCCGAACTGCTGGATGATCCCGTCCTTCATCACCGCCACTTTGTCGCCCAGCGTCATCGCTTCGATCTGGTCGTGGGTCACGTAGACCGTGGTGGTTTTCAGACGCTGGTGCATCAGTTTCATTTCGGTGCGCATCTCGACCCGCAGCTTGGCGTCGAGGTTGGACAGCGGTTCGTCGAACAGGTAAATCTTCGGCCGACGCGCCAGGGCACGGCCCATGGCCACGCGCTGTTGCTGACCACCGGAGAGCTGGCCCGGCTTGCGGCTCAGCAGGTGTTCGATCTGCAGCAATTTGGCGACGCGAGCGACTTCTTCGTCGATTTCGACGGTCGGCATTTTGCGGATCTTCAAACCGAAAGCGATGTTGTCGCGCACGCTCATGGTCGGGTACAGCGCGTAGGACTGGAACACCATGGCGATGTCGCGATCTTTCGGGCTCATGCCGCTGATGTCAGCGTCGTCCACCAGGATGGCGCCGCCGCTGATGTTTTCCAGACCGGCGATGCAGTTCATCAGCGTGGACTTACCGCAGCCCGACGGACCGACCAGGATCAGGAACTCACCGTCATTGATCTTCAGTTCGATGTTTTTCAGGGTGTCCGGCAAACCGGCACCGTAGGTCTTGTTGACGTTGCGTAATTCGAGAGTTGCCATATTTCTACCCCTTGACCGCGCCGGACGTCAGCCCACGCAGGAAATACTTGCCAGCGAATATGTAGACCAGCAGTGTCGGCAGCCCGGCGATCATCGCGGCGGCCATATCAACGTTGTATTCCTTGGCCCCGGTACTGGTATTGACCAGGTTGTTCAGGGCCACGGTAATTGGCTGGGCATCGCCACTGGCGAAGACCACGCCGAACAGGAAGTCATTCCAGATCTGGGTGAACTGCCAGATCAGGCAGACCATCACGATCGGGATCGACATCGGCAGCAGGATCTTCCAGAAAATCGTGAAGAAGCCCGCGCCATCCAGGCGTGCTGCCTTGACCAGTGCGTCCGGGATGCTCACGTAGTAGTTGCGGAAGAACAGCGTGGTGAACGCCAGGCCGTAGACCACGTGCACCAGCACCAAACCTGTGGTGGTGTTGGCCAGGCCCATCTTGCCGAGGGTGAACGAGGCCGGCAGCAGCACGGTCTGGAACGGCAGGAAGCAGCCGAACAGCAGCAGGCCGAAGAACAGTTGCGAACCACGGAAGCGCCACATCGACAGCACATAACCGTTCATGGCACCGATGAAGGTGGAAATCAGAACGGCCGGCACAGTGATTTTCACCGAGTTCCAGAAATACCCGCCGACGACGTCCCAGGCCTTGATCCAGCCGATACCGTCAATCACGGTCGGCCAGCTCAGCAGGTTGCCGGTACGGATGTCTTCCGGGGATTTGAAACTGGTCAGCAGCATCACCACCAACGGGATCAGATAGACCGCAGCCGCCAGTAACAGCGTTGCGTAGATCGCGATACGGCTGAAGCTCAAGGCCGGTTTGCCGAGTTGATTACTCATGGCGTTTGCCTCGCAATTCGGAGTACAGGTACGGCACCAGAATCGCCAGGATCGCGCCGAGCATCATCATCGCGCTGGCCGAACCAATGCCCATCTGGCCACGGCTGAAGGTGAAGGAATACATGAACATCGCAGGCAGGTCGGACGAGTAGCCAGGACCGCCGGCCGTCATCGCTGCCACCAGGTCGAAGCTCTTGATCGCAATGTGCGCGAGGATCATGAAGGCACTGAAGAACACCGGGCGCAGGCTCGGCAGCACGATCTTCATATAGATGGTCGGCAGATTCGCACCGTCGACTTGCGCGGCACGGATGATCGATTGATCGACACCCCGCAGGCCGGCCAGGAACATCGCCATCACAAACCCGGAGGCTTGCCATACGGCGGCGATCACCAGGCAATACACCACGCGATCCTGATCCACCAGCCAGTCGAGACGGAAGCCTTCCCAGCCCCAATCACGCAGCATCTTGTCCAGGCCCAGGCCCGGGTTGAGCAGCCATTTCCATGCCGTACCGGTGACGATCATCGAGAGCGCCATCGGGTACAGGTAAACGGTGCGAATGAAGCCTTCCTTGCGAATGCGTTGGTCCAGCAGCACAGCGAGGAAAACCCCGAGCACCAGGCTGATGCCGATGAACATGCCACCGAAGACCGCGAGGTTTTTGCTCGCGACCCACCAGCGATCGTTGTCCAGCAAGCGGGCGTATTGCTGCAGGCCGACCCACTTGTAGCTCGGCATGAAGCTGGAACTGGTAAAGGACAGTACGAATGTCCAGATGATGTAACCGTAGAAACCAACCAACACGATCAGCATGCTCGGCGCCAGTACCAACTTGGGTAACCAGCGTTGCAGCGCATCGAACGGTGAGGCTTTGCTGAAAACCGCCACAGAGTTCATCGGGATAATCCAGTCAGAAATTGAAGAATCACCTGTAGGAGCTGGCTTGCCAGCGATTCAGGCACCGCCGTGTGTCAGGCACACCGCCTTCGCCGGCAAGCCGGCTCCTACAGGGGAACGCGTCGAATCAGGCCGCAGACAAGCCTGCGGCCAGGGTTTTACTGGGCCGCTTTGACAGCCGATGCCAGTTGGGCGCTGGCCTTGGCCGGGTCAGCATCCTTGTCGTTCATGAAGTTGGTGACCACGTCGAAGATCGCGCCTTGCACGGCCAGGGAAGTGGCCATGTTGTGCGCCATGCTCGGTTGCAGGCCGCCGGTCTTGTCGTCTGCCAGGAAGTCCTTGGCCGACGCTTGAGCGCAGGAATCGAAGCCCAGTTTTTCCATGTCGTTCAACATGTCGGTCCGCACAGGGATCGAGCCTTTGTTGATGCTGAATACTTTCTGGAAGTTTTCACCCAAAGCGACCTTTGCCAGGTCTTGCTGAGCAGCGATAGTTCCCTTGTCCTTGACGTTGAACACTGCCAGGGAGTCGATGTTGTAAGTGAAGGCTTTTTCGGTGCCCGGGAACGGCACGCACAGGTAGTCCTTGCCAGCTACTTTCTTGGCCGCAGTCCATTCGCTTTTGGCCCAGTCGCCCATCATCTGCATGCCGGCCTTGCCGTTGATCACCTCGGCGGCTGCGATGTTCCAGTCACGACCGGCGCGGTTCGGGTCCATGTAGCCGGTGAGTTTTTTCAGCTCGGTGAACGACTTGGTCATCTCAGGCCCGGAGAGGGTTTTCTGATCCAGGTCTACCAGGGCTTTTTTGTAACCGTCGGCGCCCATGACCGAGAGCACCACGTCTTCAAACACGGTGCTGTCCTGCCAAGGCTGGCCACCGTGGGCGAGCGCGATGAAGCCTGCGGCTTTGAGCTTGTCGCCAGCGGCATAGAATTCTTCGAGGGTGGTCGGGGCTTTTTCGATACCGGCTTTCTTGAAGACTTCCGGGTTGATCCACAGCCAGTTCACGCGGTGAATGTTCACCGGGACGGCGACGTAGTCACCTTCGAACTTGACAGTGTCGGCGACTTTCTTCGACAGGAGGCTGTCCCATTTTTCTTCTTTGGCGACGTCTTTCAAGGTGTCTGGAGCGAGCAAGCCAATGCTGCCCCACTCCTGGATGTCCGGCCCCTTGATCTGCGCAACACCCGGCGGGTTACCCGCCACTGCGCGACTTTTGAGTACGGTCATGGCCGTGGCACCGCCACCACCGGCCACGGCACCGTCTTTCCAGGTGAAGCCGTCTTTTTCGACTTGAGCCTTGAGCACATCGACCGCTGCTTTTTCACCACCCGACGTCCACCAGTGAACGACTTCCACGGAACCTTTGGATTCGGCGGCAAGCACACTGAGAGGGAGCGCAGACAGGGAAGCGAGAGAAATGACAGTAGCGAGGCGAGAAATCGCATTCATCTAGAAGTACCTTTCTTGTTGTTATGCATGCAAGTCTGGTGCTTGCGCTGCATAGGATTTTAAACAGGAGTTATCCCCTCGCAGGTAACGAAGGGACGCTTGAATGTCACGGCATGGTTACACAGGAGCGCCCTGGGACAACTGCCCCAAGGCCGTGGCCATGCTCGGTGCCAACGGCAATCGCGGGATCAGTACGGCTTGCCAGGCGTGGTACAGGTCAGGTTTACCAGCCCAGATGTCGGCGCTCGGGCGGTTTTGCGGATCGAGCTCGTGATGCCAACTGCCGTCGCAACGGTCGATGAAATGACTGTCACAGAATTCCCAGAACAGCCGATACCAGCGTTCGTATTGCTCGTCGCCTGTGCGTTTAAGCAACGCGCTGACGGCGGCGCTGGCTTCGCAATGGGTCCAGTGCAAACGATGGCGAACCACCGCGCGGTTGTCCCAATCCAGGGTGTAGACAATCCCCGGTGCGCCGTCGACATTCCAGCCGTGACGGCAGTTGTGGTCGAACAGTTTTTGCGCGTCGGTGGCCATCCAGCCCGGCGTGAGCATCCCGGCCTGAACCCGCGCCGCTTCGAGGTGCAGCAACAGTCGCGCCCATTCAAAACCGTGACCGGGCGTGGTGCCGTAGGGGCGAAAACCGTCGGCCGGGTTGTCGAGGTTGTAGTCGCGCAGCGGTTGCCAGTCGCGGTCGAAATGCTCGATCACCAGGTAATCGTTGGCGGCCGCATGACCATGGATCACCCGCTCGACAATGCGCTGAGCGCGGCACAACCAGCGGTTGTCTTGCGTGACATCGGCCAGCGCGAGGAAGGCTTCGGTAGCGTGCATATTGCTGTTGGCGCCACGGTAGGCTTCTTCTTCGCTCCAGTCGCGATTGAAGGATTCGCGCATCGCGCCCTCCTCCTCGCTCCAGAAATGCGTGTCGATGATGTTGATCGCGTCATCAAGCAAGGCTTGTGCGTCGGGACGTCGGGCGACCACGGCAGAACTGGCGGCCAGGGCAACGAAGGCGTGCAGATACGCCGCTTTGCCGGTGTTGTCATCCAGCGCATGGGCAACAGCAAACCAGCCACCAGACTCAGCATCGCGCAACGGACCACTGAGCGCTTTGACCCCGTGATCCACCAGTTCGGCAAACCCCGGCAAGCCCTGAATATGAGCCATGGCAAAACTGTGGGTCATGCGTGCGGTGTTCATGGTTTCGGCGTGGGCATTGGCCGGGAGATGGCCTTTTTCATCCAGATTGCCGAAGCCTTCGGGAAGTTTTGATGCCTTGGCAAACGCCAGCAGGCGCAGACCTTCAGCGGCGAGCCATTGCTGATGGGCAGGCGCGTTCAGCCAACTGCTAAAGTCCGGTTGGAAGGTGTCCATGGGGTGCCTTTTTTGTTGTTTTGACTTTGGGCAGTCTAAACAACGGGCGGTGGCGGGCTTGTAACGAAGGGGGCGAGTTATGTCACCGACTTGTGACATTCACCCCAACTCTGAAGTGAATGATGACCTGTGGCGAGGGGGCTTGCCCCCGTTGGACTGCGCAGCAGTCCCATTCTTTTTGGGGATAAGGGGGGTGCTTCGCACCCCAACGGGGGCAAGCCCCCTCGCCACAGGTTGGTGTTAATCAACACTGCGCGGCAATTGAAGCGTCACTCTTAACCCGCCCTCACGCAGGTTTTGCAGGCTGACCTCCCCGCCATGGCTATGCGCAATGTTTCGCGCAATCCCCAACCCCAACCCATACCCCTGCTGCTGCCCGGCCAGTCGAAAGTGCGGTTCGAACACTTGCTCCAGTCGTTGCTCCGGCACACCAGGCCCTTCGTCATCGACGTGCAGGATGAACGCGCTGTCATCGTCATCGATGTGCAGATGCGCGTTCTGCCCATACTTGAGGGCATTGTCGATCAGGTTGCCAATGCAGCGTTTGAGCGCCAACGGTTTGCCGGGGTACGCCGCCAACGCCCGCCCCTGCTGAGTCACGCGACCATTGCCGGAGGGCGCCAGATACGGTTCCACCAGGCAATCGAGCACATGGTTGAGGTCCACCGGCTCGATATTTTCGTGAATGTCGGTGTCTTTCACACATTGCAGAGCACCTTTGACCAGTAGCTCCAGCTCATCCAGATCACGACCGAACTTGGCTTGCAGCTGCTCGTCTTCCAGCAACTCCACACGCAATCGCAGCCGGGTAATCGGCGTGCGCAGGTCATGGGAAATCGCGCTGAACAATTGGCTGCGCTCGGTCAGGTAGCGACTGATACGTTCGCGCATGGCATTGAACGCACGGCTCACTTCAACCACTTCACTGCCACCCACTTCGGCCACCGGCTCCACTTCCGCCCCCAGCGACATGTCGCGCGCAGCCCGCGCCAGTCGCTTGAGCGGCCGGCTCTGCCAGTGCACCAGCAGGCCGATGAACAACAGCAAAAAGCCGCTGGTGAGGATGATGAACCAGACCTGCTGCGCCGGCAGACCTTTTTCTTCAAGACTGGTGTAGGGCTCGGGCAACAACGAGGCGATGTACAGCCATTCGCCCGGCGCCATCTGGATTTGCGTAACCAGCACGGGCGGGTTCACAGGCTCCAGTGTCAAGGCGTAGTGCGCCCAGGAGCGCGGCAATTCGTCGAGTTTCAAGCCGCCGTTAAAAATCCGCAGGTCGTCGGGGCTGACGAAAGTCACCGAAATGTCGGTGTCCTGGCCCAGCGACTGGCGCAGCACTTCGTCCACCGCTTTGAGCACGGCTTCCTTGCGCGGGGTGATTGGCAGCACTTCCATGCCCAAGGGTTTGTCGTTGAGCGTCACCACGAATCGGGTGCCGCCCATGCTGCGCAGCTGGTCCAGAACCAATGGCCTGAAGGCGACCGGCAACGAGCGGAAGTAACTGACGCTGGCCGTCATCGAATGCGCCAGGCTGCGCGCACTGGTGACCAAGCCTTGAAGCTGCGTAGCACGCAGTTGCGACACCCAGATCACGCTCGACAACGTCTGTGCAAACAGCACCGCCAGCAACGTCAGCAGCAACATCCGGCCCAACAGCGAACGGGGCACCGGCACGCGGTCGGCGAGCTTGCGCAGGAACTCAGTGGCCATTGCTGGCAACCACATTGGCGGCCAGTTGGTAGCCGCTGCCACGCACGGTACGGATCAGTCGCGGTGGTTTTTCCGTATCACGCAGGCGTTGGCGCAAGCGGCTGACCGCCATGTCGACGATGCGGTCCAGCGGCATCAGATCGCGGCCACGGGTGGCGTTGCCGATGGTGTCGCGGTCGAGAATTTCCTGCGGGTGATCGAGGAACAGTTTCAGCAACGCGAAGTCGGCGCCGGAAAGAATCACTTCTTCACCATCGGTGTGGAACAGCCGGTGGCTGACCATGTCCAGACGCCAGTCGTCGAAAGCCAGCACTTCACCGCCGTTGCGTTCCTGACCGAATTGCGCGCGGCGCAACAGGGCTTTGATGCGCGCCTGCAACTCGCGAGGGCTGAAGGGTTTGCCGAGGTAATCGTCAGCACCAAGCTCCAGGCCAATGACCCGGTCGGCCTCGTCGGAACTGGCGGTAAGCATGATGATCGGCACCTGAGCCTGACGCGGGTGCTGACGAACCCAGCGGCAGAGGCTGAAGCCGTCTTCGTCCGGGAGCATCACATCGAGGATCACCAGATCGCTAGGCGCCTCGTTCAACGCCTGGCGAAAACCGGCGCCATCGGGCGTGGTGCGGACCTGGAAACCGGCGCGAGTCAGGTAGGTATCCAGCAACTCGCGTATCTCTTGATCGTCATCGACCAACAATATCGACTTGTTGACTGAGCTCACGGGACGGCGTCCTTGTTGTTGGAATTGGGCGGATTATGCCTGAGATCGATCGCGGATCTATGTTGTCTGTTCCGGCCTCTTCGCTGGCAAGCCAGCTCCTACAGGGGGCTGCGGTGCCTTTGTATGTTGTTTGAATTGGGCGGATTATGCCTGAGATCGATCGCGGATCTATGTTGTCTGTTCCGGCCTCTTCGCTGGCAAGCCAGCTCCTACAGGGGGCTGCGGTGCCTTTGTATGTTGTTTGAATTGGGCGGATTATGCCTGATCGATCGCGGATCTATGTTGTCTGTTCCGGCCTCTTCGCTGGCAAGCCAGCTCCTACAGGGGGCTGCGGTGCCTTTGTATGTTGTTTGAATTGGGCGGATTATGCCTGATCGATCGCGGATCTATGTTGTCTGTTCCGGCCTCTTCGCTGGCAAGCCAGCTCCTACAAAGGCACCGCAGCACCCTGTAGGAGCTGGCTTGCCAGCGAATGGCGGCGACGCGGTCTCAAGCCTGTTCCAGCGCCACGCCCGCGCCCATCAGCCCGGAATACGGTGCCGTCACCAGCCACACCGGGATGCCTTTGAAGTAATCGCTCATGCAGCCCTTGTCAGCGAAGCACCGGGCAAATCCGCTTTCGAGGAAGAAATCGGCAAACCGCGGAATCACGCCACCGACGATGTAGACGCCACCGCGCGCGCCCGTGGTGAGCACGTTATTGCCGGCTACACGGCCGAGCCAGCAGCAGAACTGCTCCAGCACTTCCAATGCAATCGGATCGCCCGCCAGCCCGGCAGCGGTGATTGCTTCCGGCGTTTCAAGCACTGGCGTGTGGCCGTCCACCGCACAAATCGCCCGGTAAACCCGTGGCAACCCGCCGCCGCTCAACGCGGTTTCAGCGCTGACATGGCCGATCTCGTTGAAGATGTGTTGCCACAGCTGCGTTTCGCGCGGGCTGCTCAGCGGCAAATCGACGTGACCGCCCTCCCCCGGCAACGCGGCAAAACGCCCTTCACCCAGATCCAGCAAGGTACCGACGCCAAGGCCCGTGCCCGGGCCAATCACCACCGCCGGCCGCAACGGTTCCGGGGTGCCTTCGCAGACCACCCGAAACTCGCCCGGCTGCAAACGGGTCATGCCCAGCGCCATCGCCGAGAAATCGTTGACCAGCAACAGTTGCTCGACCTGCAAGGTCTCGCAGAATCCCTTGCGGCTCAGACGCCAGTGATTGTTGGTGAACTTGAATTCATCTCCGCTCACGGGACCGGCTACCGACAGGCACACCGAACCGATCAAACCCAACGCCAGATTGAGCCCGCTCAGATAGAGAGCGATCGCCTCCTCCGGGCTGGCGAAATCTGCCGTCGCCAGCACCTGGACCGATTCCAGCTGCTGGTTTTTCCACAACGCGAAACGAGCGTTGGTCCCACCGATGTCACCGACCAAAGCCAGTTTCAATTAAGCGTCTCCAGGGCAGAAGTAAAGGCGCTGGCGCCCTGCTCTGCGGAGCTGAAGGCCATGCGCATGAATCCAAACAGTTCGCGTCCGCTGCCAATGTTGTTGCCCAACAAGCCCTTGGCAGGTTCGCGCGCTGCAAATTCTTCGGCGTCCACCTTAAGCTCCAGGGTGCCTTTGACGCCATCGACGCGGATGATATCGCCCTCTTGCACCCGCGCCAAAGCGCCACCGACATAAGCTTCGGGGCTGACGTGAATCGCTGCCGGGATTTTCCCCGAGGCACCGGACATGCGCCCGTCCGTCACCAGCGCCACTTTGAAGCCGCGATCCTGCAACACGCCGAGGAACGGCGTCATCTTGTGCAGTTCCGGCATGCCGTTGGAGCGCGGGCCCTGGAAGCGCATCACCGCGACAAAATCCTTCTCCAGCAAACCGGCCTTGAAGGCATCGGCCAGGTCCTGCTGATCCTGGAACACCATGGCCGGTGCTTCGACAACCTGGTTTTCCAGCGCCACGGCCGAGACTTTCATCACGCCACGACCGAGGTTGCCTTCCATCACCCGCAAGCCGCCCTCTGGCGAGAACGCACGAGCGACTGGGCGCAGGATGTTTTCGTCGAGGCTTTCGGTCGGACCTTCGCGCCAGACCAGTTCGCCGTTATCGAGGAATGGTTCCATGGTGTAACGGCTCAGGCCATGACCCAGCACAGTGTTGACGTTTTCGTGCAACAGCCCGGCTTCCAGCAGTTCGCGAATCAGGAACGACATGCCGCCCGCCGCCTGGAAGTGGTTGATGTCGGCTTTGCCGTTCGGGTAGACGTGGCTCAGGGTCGGCACGACTTCGGAGAGGTCGGCCATGTCCTGCCAGGTCAATTGAATACCCGCCGCCATGGCGATGGCCGGCATGTGCAAGGTGTGGTTGGTCGAACCGCCGGTGGCGTGCAGCGCCACGATGGAGTTGACCAGCGAGCGCTCGTCGACGATTTCGCCGATCGGCATGAAGTCGCCGCTCTGCTTGGTCAGACGCGTCACCTGATGCGCCGCTTCGCGGGTCAGGGCATCACGCAACGGCGTGTTCGGATTGACGAAAGAAGCGCCCGGCAAGTGCAGGCCCATGACTTCCATCAGCAATTGGTTGGTGTTGGCGGTGCCATAAAAGGTGCAGGTACCAGGGCTGTGGTAGGACTTCATTTCCGATTCCAGCAGCTCTTCACGACTGGCCTTGCCTTCGGCGTAGCGCTGGCGCACATCGGCTTTTTGCTTGTTGGAAATGCCCGAGACCATCGGCCCGCCCGGCACAAAAATCGTCGGCAGGTGACCGAAACGCAACGCGCCCATCATCAGGCCCGGCACGATCTTGTCGCAGATGCCGAGCATCAGCGCGCCATCGAACATGTTGTGGGACAACGCCACGGCGGTGGACAGGGCGATCACTTCGCGGCTCGGCAGGCTCAACTCCATACCCGGCTCGCCCTGGGTCACGCCATCGCACATGGCCGGGGTGCCGCCAGCGAACTGGCCGACCGAACCGATTTCGCGCAACGCCCGTTTGATCTGCTCCGGGAAGACTTCGTACGGCTGATGCGCCGAGAGCATGTCGTTATATGACGAAACTATTGCGATGTTGGCGGAGTTCATCATCCGCAGGCTGTTCTTGTCTTCGGTGCCGCAACCCGCCACGCCGTGGGCGAAGTTGGCGCATTGCAGCTTACCGCGCATTGGACCGTCGCTGGCGGCACCACGAATCAGTGCAAGGTAGGCCTCACGCGTGGCGCGGCTACGGGCGATAAGCCGTTCGGTGACCTCAAGGACTCGGGGATGCATGTGTAGAACTCCAGGCTAACGGATGTGGCGACCTGATTGTCTATGCTGAACAAGGACCGTTGTGATTGGGATGACAGACGGTTTTCTTGATCGGTCGGACCAGTTGATCAGGTCACTCGTTGTAGATTGAACAAAATATTGCCATTAAAAACGCTTGTTTTCTATTTTTATGCGAATAATCTTGTAATTCCAACAACAAAACGACGGCGGCGCTGTAAATGACTCTTCGAATTGCAATCAATGGTTTTGGCCGGATTGGCCGCAACGTCCTTCGCGCACTGTATACCCAAGGCTATCGTCAGGATCTTCAGATCGTTGCCATCAATGATTTGGGTGACAGCGCAATCAACGCTCACTTGCTCAAGTTTGACACTGTTCACGGCACGTTCGACGCCGATGTTCAGCACGACCGCGAGAGCCTGACGGTCAACGGCGACCGCATTGCAGTCAGCGCCATTCGCAACCCGGCCGAGCTGCCCTGGGCTGCGGAAAAGATTGATGTGGTATTCGAATGCACCGGCCTGTTCACCGACCGTGCCAAAGCCGCCGCACACATTACGGCCGGCGCCCGCAAAGTGATCATTTCGGCCCCGGCCCAAGGCGCCGACGCCACTGTGGTTTATGGGGTTAACCACGACATTTTGCGCCAGCACCACCAAATCATTTCCAACGCGTCGTGCACCACCAACTGCCTGGCCCCGGTTGCGCAGGTGCTGCACCGCGAATTGGGCATCGAGAGCGGTCTGATGACCACGATCCACGCCTACACCAACGATCAAAACCTCACCGACGTCTATCACTCCGACCCGTACCGGGCCAGATCTGCCACCCAGAACATGATTCCGAGCAAGACCGGTGCGGCTGAAGCCGTCGGCCTGGTGCTGCCGGAACTGGCGGGCAAACTGACCGGCATGGCGGTGCGCGTACCCGTGATCAATGTGTCGCTGGTGGACCTGACCGTGCAGCTCAAGCGCGAAGCGTCGGCCGATGAAGTGAATGCGCTGCTTAAAGAAGCCAGCCAGCACTCGAAAATTCTCGGTTACAACACCCTGCCGCTGGTTTCCAGCGACTTCAACCACAACCCGCTGTCGTCGATCTTCGATGCCAACCACACCAAATCCAGCGGCAAGCTGCTCAAGGTGCTGGCCTGGTACGACAACGAATGGGGCTTCTCCAACCGCATGCTCGATAACTGCCTGGCGCTCTGTAACGCTGAATAACCCGCCGTGAAAAAGCAGGAGCAGCACCGATGATCGGTATCAGCTTTACGCAAAAGACCATGGCAGCGCGCAAGCGTATTGCCTTGGTCGCCCATGACCACTGCAAGGTGTTTTTGCTGGACTGGGCCGAGCGGCAGAAAGACAGGCTCGCACAGCATGAACTGGTCGCCACCGGAACCACGGGGTTGTTGTTGCAACAACGCCTGGATTTACCAGTGGAGAGCATGATCAGCGGTCCGTTGGGCGGCGACCAGCAACTGGGGGCGCAAATCGCCGAGCAGCGGGTCGACATGCTGGTGTTCTTCTGGGACCCGTTCGAACCACAGCCTCACGACCCGGACATCAAAGCGTTACTGCGGGTCGCGGCGGTCTGGAACATCCCGGTGGCCTGCAACGAATGCAGCGCCGATTACCTGCTGAGCAGCCCCTTGATGGACCAGGCCCACGAACATCGAATCCCCGATTACGCGACCTATCTGCTCGGCCGCACCTGACGCTTCGACCTGTTGCCGGAACAGGCTTGCCTCAGCATCCCGGATGCCCACCTGACTAAAAAGCGCCCTCCTGCGGGCGCTTGTTCCAGCAGGACGACTTGCCGCCCCCCTCTGCCTCACCCTGCCGAACGGCCCGAATCACTACCGAGAATCTCCTGAATTCCCAGCCTTTTCAGGGCATTTTTCTGCGCAAACGTTTACTTGTTACCGTTCGTCGGTGTCGATTCATGCAACCGTCACACGGCGCCGATGTGCATTGAATGGCGCTGAATGGATTTGGCGTACCGAGTCGCTGTCGACTCCTTGCCAACACTTCATCCATTTGTGAGTTCGCCCTATGTTCGACTCTCTCTCTATCCGTCTGAAAATCGTTTTGCTGTCCGGTCTTTGCCTGCTCGGTGTGGTCGCCTTGATCGTCGGCATGAACATGTACCAGACCAATCAGAACGATGAACTGGTCAGTACCTCCAGCAGCAAAATGCTCACCAACAGTGTGCAGAACCTGCTGCAAGCCAAGGCGGCCGAACAAGCGGTGCGGGTGCAGAAGACCTTTGGCGAAAGACTGACGGTAGTGACCGCCCTGGCGGATCAGATCAACGACATGCGCAACATGGCCGCCAAGCGTTCCATTGAGCCCGGCGCCCTGCGTGAAGAGTTGAACCAGAGCATCAAAACCGCGTTTGAGCGCAACGGCAAGGTGTTGGGCGTCTGGTTGGCGTTCGAACCCAATGGCCTGGATGGCAAGGACAGTGAGTTCGTCAACGACGCCGCCCGCCAGTCCAACGAAGCCGGTCGTTTCGCCACGTATTGGAGCCGCGCCGGGGGGCAAGCGCTCAATACGATCATGGTCGAAGAAGACATGACCAAAACCACCTTGAACCTCAGCGGCACGCCTTACAACGTCTGGTACACCTGCCCGCGTGACAGCAAGCGTACCTGCCTGCTTGACCCGTACGCCGATACCGTGGGCAACAAGGAAGTGTTGATGACCACCATTTCCGTGCCGCTGCTGGTGGATGGAAAGTCCATCGGCGTGGTCGGTGTCGACATTGCGCTCGATGCGCTGCAAGCGGCGGCGGTCGACTCCCAGCGAGAACTGTTCAACAACGCCGGGCACATGCTGATCGTCTCCGGAACTGGCGTGCTGGCCGGCTACAGCGTTGATGCCAGCAAGGTCGGCAAAAGCATCGGCGAAACTCTGGGCACAGACGGCAAGGACATCCTGCAACTGCTCAGCGGCGGTGCACCGAAGATTCTCGAACAAGGTGACTTGATCCGCGCGGTGTACCCGGTCAGCCCGATTGGCGACTCCAAAGCCTGGGGCGTGGTGATCGACCTGCCCAAACAAGTATTGCTGGCCGACTCGGTGAAACTGCAAGCGCTGCTCGATGACGCCCAGCAAAGCGGCACGATCAAAGCCGTACTGGTCGCGGTCATCGCCGGCCTGGTCGGCTTGCTGCTGATCTGGCTCACCGCATCGGGCGTGACCCGGCCGATCAACAGCGTGGCCCAGATGCTCAAGGCGATTGCCAGCGGCGACGGTGACCTGACACAGCGTTTGCACTACAGCAAGAAAGACGAACTGGGTGAGCTGGTGAGCTGGTTCAACCGCTTCCTCGACAAGCTGCAGCCGACCATCGCGCAGATCAAACAAAGCATCACCGACGCCCGCGGCACCGCCGACCAATCCTCGGAAATCGCCCGTCAGACCAGCGAAGGCATGCAGTTACAGTTCCGCGAAATCGATCAGGTCGCCACCGCGTCCAATGAAATGAGCGCTACTGCCCACGACGTCGCCAACAGCGCCTCGAACGCGGCCAACGCCGCCAAAGGTGCCGACCAATCGGCCCGTGATGGCATGCAGATCATCGAGCGCAGCACCCGCGACATCAATCAATTGGCCGACGAAGTCAGCAAAGCCGTGACCGAAGTCGAAGCGCTGGCGGTCAACAGCGAGCAAATCGGTTCGGTACTGGAAGTGATCCGCAGCATTGCCGAGCAAACCAACCTGCTGGCGCTCAACGCCGCCATTGAAGCGGCCCGTGCCGGCGAAAGTGGTCGCGGATTTGCGGTGGTGGCCGATGAAGTGCGCAATCTGGCCAAACGCACCCAGGATTCAGTGGAAGAAATTCGTCAGGTGATCGAACGCATCCAGAGCGGCACACGCGGCGTGGTCGCCACCATGCATTCAAGCCAGACCCAGGCCCACAGCAACGCCGGACAAATCCAGCAAGCGGTCCAGGCCTTGGGCAAAATCAGTGATGCGGTAACGGTGATCAGCGACATGAACCTACAAATCGCCAGCGCCGCCGAGCAGCAAAGCGCCGTGGCCGAAGAGGTCAACCGCAACGTCTCGGCGATCCGCACCGTCACCGAAACCCTCACCGGCCAAGCCACCGAGTCAGCGCAGATCAGCAGCCAGCTCAACTCGCTGACCACCCACCAGATGAAATTGATGGACCAGTTCCGGGTGTAGTTCCCGTTCCTGTAGGAGCAAGGCTTGCCCGCGATGAACGATGACGCGGGCGGACTGACAAACCGAGGTGTCTCAATCGCGGGCAAGCCTTGCTCCTACAGGTTTCATCTGGCCTGTCAGCTGTTTTGAACTATGCTCGGGCTCTCGTTCCGGAGGGCATTCGATGACTGATTTACTCACGTCCATTCAAGTCGCGCTCGGCTTGCCTCACACCCCCATTCCCTTCACGTCCAGCGGCGCCCTGCCCTCGGCGTTTGCCGTCACTGACCTTGCCTGCGCCAGCATTGCCGTGGCCGGACAAGCTGTCAGCGAGTTGTTGCTGCAGCACACCGGTCGCTTGCCCGGCGTTTTAGTCGACCGCCGCCTCGCCTCTTTCTGGTTCGCCACCTCGATCCGTCCCGTTGGCTGGAGCGTCCCTCCCCTGTGGGACCCGATTGCCGGTGACTACGCGACCAAGGACGGCTGGATCCGTCTGCATACCAACGCGCCCCATCACCGCGCAGCGGCTGAAAGCGTGCTCGGCAGCTGTGTCGACCGCACGGCAATGGCGAGCAAGGTGGCGCAATGGGCCACAAGCGATCTGGAACAGGCCGTGGTCGACGCCGGGGGATGCGCCGCCCAGATGCGCACGTGGGCGCAATGGCAACGCCACCCCCAGGGTTTGGCCGTGAACGCCGAGCCGTTGATTGAGTTCAGCGGCGACAGTGGCCAACCCGCGAAACCGTGGCAAGGCAATGTGGCCCGGCCGCTGACCGGGCTCAAGGTGCTGGATCTGACCCGCGTGCTGGCAGGGCCGGTCGCCAGCCGGTTTCTCGCAGGTCTCGGTGCGGACGTGTTGCGCATTGACCCACCGACCTGGAACGAACCCGGCGTGGTGCCGGAAATCACCTTGGGCAAACGCTGTGCACGCCTGGACCTGCACAACAACGAGGATCGCGCGGTGTTCGAAACCCTGCTCAAGGAGGCCGACATCCTACTGCACGGTTACCGCGCGGATGCGCTGGAACACCTGGGCTACGGCGTTGCCGAGCGCCGAACACTGGCGCCAGGCCTGATCGATGTCAGCCTCAACGCTTACGGCTGGAGTGGCCCGTGGCAAAACCGCCGTGGTTTCGACAGCCTGGTGCAGATGAGCAGCGGGATTGCAGACGCCGGGATGCAGTGGAAGAACGCGGACAAACCAACGCCTTTGCCGGTGCAAGCACTCGATCACGCCACCGGGTATTTGATGGCGGCTGCGGCGATCAGGTTGTTGGGGCGTGGTGGCTCGGCGCGGTTGTCGTTGGCGCGCACAGCAAAGTTGTTGGTTGAACATGGCGCGGGAACAGCCGAGGCGTTGCGGGCGGAAGATGAAAACGACCAGGGATTAGTGGTTGAACAGACGACTTGGGGACCGGCGCATCGGCTTCATGTGCCGCTGAAAATCACCGGGACGCCGTTGCAGTGGGTGCTTCCTGCCTCTGAATTGGGTTCCCATCGCGCGCAGTGGTGGTGACTGTCAGATCGCCTTCGCGAGCAGGCTCGCTCCCACAGGTTTTGTGATCGACATAAATCCACTGTGGGAGCCAGCCTGCTGGCGATGAGGCCCGAACAGACAATTCAGTCCGACCGACTCAACGAAGTCCAAAGCAACTGCGCCGCATACCCTCGGCAAGGTCGCCACTCCTGCGCTCGCAGCAGCAACTCCCGCGCCGTCACCGGCCCGCCTTCAAGCGCGGCCAGCGCCTTGATCAACCCCACATCCCCTGACGGAAATGCATCCGGCTCACGCAACTGGCGCAAGGCAATGTACTGCGCCGTCCAGTCCCCAATCCCGTGCAAGGCGAGTAACCGCGCCACACCGCCCTCCCGACTGGGCTCAAACAACAGCGGATCATCCAGCAACGCCTGCGCTACGCCAGACAAGGTTCGCCCCCGGCTTTTCGGCATGCCCAACGTCGCCAGATCCGCTTGCGCCAACACGGCCGGCGCAGGAAATACATGGGTCAAACCCGCCAGCGGCGACTGCAACGGCACGCCATACTGCGCAACCAGTTTGCCCGCCAAGCGGATCGCCGCGCTCACGGTAATCTGCTGCCCCAGCACAGCACGAATCGCCAGCTCCAGCCCATCCCACGCCCCCGGCACCCGTAAGCCAGGACGCTGGGCAATCAAGCGTTTCATCAAGGGGTCCAAGGCTAACTGACGGTGAATCGACGGCAAATCCGCCTCCAGATCAAACATCCGTCGCAGTCGCGCCACAATCTCAGGCACCGCCGACGCATCCGCAAAATCCAGCGTCAGTTCAAGCGCATCACCGTCCGCCGGCCCTATCGAAAACGTACCGTGAACACCGTTCAGCCCGATGCTGCGCGAATACACCCCACCGGCCACGACTTCCATACCGGCCACCGCCCGCGCCGATAAAAACTGCAACATCGCCGGCCAGTCATACGGCGGTTGATACGCCAACAACAATCTCACAACGACAATAACCCGCTGTACAACCCATACGCGGCCAGCCCGGCACCAATCAGGACACCGGTAAAAATGCCCTTCTCTATAGGCGTGAACAATGGCTCGCCTTGCTCATGCTTGGCCTTGGCAAACAGAATCACCCCCGGCGCATACAGCAACGCCGACAGCAGTAGATATTTGACCCCGCCGGCATACAGCAACCACACCGCATACCCCAGCGCGATACCGCCGATCATCAGGTCTTTGGTGCGCTCGGCGCTGGCGTGTTCGTAGGTTTCGCCCCGCCCGCTCAACAACACCGCATACGCCGCCGACCACAGGTATGGCACCAGAATCATCGACGACGCGAGGTAGATCAGGCTGGTGTAAGTGCCGGCGGAAAACAGTGTGATCAGCAGAAAAATCTGGATCATCACGTTAGTCAGCCACAGCGCGTTCACCGGCACGTGGTTAGCGTTTTCCTTTTTCAGGAAGGCGGGCATGGTCTTGTCTTTGGCCGTGGCGAACAGAATCTCGGCACACAACAGCGCCCAGGACAGCAACGCCCCCAACAGCGAAATCGCCAGGCCAACGCTGATCAGCAACGCGCCCCAGGGCCCGACGATATGTTCTAGCACCGCCGCCAGCGACGGGTTCTGCAAGTTGGCCAGTTCCGGCTGACTCATGATCCCCAGCGACAGCACATTGACCAGTACCAACAGCGCCAGCACTCCGAGAAAACCGATAACCGTCGCCCGCCCCACATCCGAACGCTTCTGCGCTCGTGCCGAATACACACTGGCGCCTTCAATGCCGATAAACACGAACACCGTCACCAGCATCATGTTGCGCACCTGGTCCATCACCCCGCCAAAACTCGGGTTGCTGCGCCCCCAGATGTCCCGGGTAAAAATGTCGGCCTTGAAGGCGACGGCGGCGATGACGATGAACATGATCAGCGGCACGATCTTGGCCACGGTGGTCACTTGGTTGATGAACGCCGCCTCCTTGATCCCGCGCATCACCAGAAAATGTACAGCCCACAGCAATACCGAGGCGCAGCCGATCGCAATGGGCGTGTTGCCCTGGCCAAAGACCGGGAAGAAGTAACCGAGGGTGCTGAACAGCAACACGAAATAACCGACGTTGCCCAGCCAGGCGCTGATCCAGTACCCCCAGGCCGACGAGAATCCCATGTAGTCACCGAAGCCGGCCTTGGCGTAGGCATACACCCCGGAATCCAGTTCGGGTTTGCGATTGGCCAGGGTCTGGAAGACGAACGCCAGCGTCAGCATCCCCACGGCGGTAATGGCCCAGCCGATCAGCACCGCCCCCGCATCGGCCCGCGCCGCCATGTTTTGCGGCAATGAGAAAATCCCGCCTCCAATCATCGATCCCACCACCAGGGCGATCAGCGCGCTCAGGCGTAGCTTTTGCGTCGGTTGTGACATTCCTGCGTCTCCACTGTTTCCTGATCCGGCCGGGGCGACCATGGTTATAAAACCGTCACATGGTTGGATTTAACTAAATAGATACAGCGTAATAACGTTTATTAGATAACGCCATGTCAGGCCTTTTTATTTATAACCGATCATTCTATGAGCGTCATGGCAAAGAGCAATTTCGTGGCCTAATCCTGATGAATCAGGTCTGTTCATGAAACCGGCGCCAAATATTTGCGGAAACCCAAAAACCAACTAGCTTGAAAATCGAAGCAGGGGGTTCGTTATTCCTGTTTGTTCTTACCGAGGCCTCTGGATAGGGCTTTCTCCGGCAGCACCCCCATGGACGGAAAAGATTAGTAACTCTTTAATTAACAATGAAATGCGCCCATCCACTGATCTAAGTCAGATGTTCGAACAGCTAGCAGATCTACTCTGTTGTCTCTCTTCTCCTGCACTGGAGTCATGCGATGTCTGAATCCCCCGGAAAACTGAAACTTGGCGCATTGGTTGCGTTGGTAGTCGGCTCAATGATTGGTGGCGGGATCTTCTCGTTGCCACAAAACATGGCCGCCAGTGCCGATGTTGGCGCAGTACTGATCGGTTGGGCTATCACCGCCGTCGGCATGCTGACCCTGGCGTTCGTCTTCCAGACCCTCGCCAACCGCAAGCCTGATCTGGACGGCGGGGTTTACGCCTACGCCAAGGCCGGATTCGGCGACTACATGGGTTTCTCTTCCGCCTGGGGGTACTGGATCAGTGCCTGGCTGGGCAACGTTGGCTACTTCGTTCTCTTGTTCAGCACCCTCGGCTACTTCTTCCCGATTTTCGGTGAAGGCAACACCGTGGCTGCCATCATTGGCGCATCGGCGCTGCTCTGGGGTGTGCATTTCCTCGTGTTGCGGGGGATCAAGGAAGCGGCGTTCATTAACATGGTGACCACTGTCGCCAAGATCGTGCCGCTGGTGCTGTTCGTGTTGATCGCAATTTTCGCTTTCAAACTGGACATCTTCACCGCCGACATCTGGGGCTTGAAAAACCCGGACCTGGGCAGCGTGATGAACCAGGTGCGCAAAATGATGCTGGTCACCGTCTGGGTGTTCATCGGCATCGAGGGCGCGAGCATTTTCTCAGCCCGCGCCGAAAAACGCAGCGACGTGGGTAAAGCCACCGTCATCGGTTTCATCACCGTGCTGCTGTTCCTGGTGCTGGTGAACGTGCTGTCGCTGGGCATCATGACCCAACCGGAACTGGCCAAGCTGCAGAACCCGTCGATGGCGGCAGTGCTGGAGCATGTGGTCGGTCATTGGGGCGCGGTGCTGATCAGCGTCGGCTTGATCATCTCGCTGCTGGGAGCCTTGCTGTCGTGGGTGCTGCTGTGTGCGGAGATCATGTTCGCCGCCGCCAAGGACCACACCATGCCGGAGTTTCTGCGCAAGGAAAACGCCAATCATGTGCCGGTCAACGCACTGTGGCTGACCAACGCGATGGTGCAGCTGTTCCTGATCATTACGCTGTTTTCGGCCAGTACTTACCTGTCGCTGATCTACCTCGCCACCTCGATGATTCTGGTGCCATACCTGTGGTCGGCGGCTTACGCGCTGCTGCTGGCGGTGCGCGGTGAGACTTACGAAAACAATTCCGGCGACCGCACCAAGGACCTGCTCATCGGCGCTATCTCGGTGATCTACGCGGTCTGGCTGGTCTACGCGGGGGGCACCAAATACCTGCTGCTGTCCGCCCTGCTCTATGCGCCCGGCGTGATCCTGTTCGCCAAGGCCAAGCGAGAACTCAACAAACCTGTTTTCACCAACGTCGAGAAGCTGATTTTTGCAGCCGTAATCGTGGGCGCCGTGGTGGCGGCCTACGGCCTGTATGACGGCTTCTTGACCCTGTAACACCTGAATAATTTGTCATCTGGAGGATCACTGTAATGACCACGGAAAAAGTTAAGTTCGGTGTACATTCCGAAGCCGGCAAACTGCGCAAAGTCATGGTTTGCTCCCCCGGCCTGGCCCACCAGCGGCTGACCCCGAACAACTGTGACGAACTGCTGTTTGATGATGTGCTGTGGGTCGCCCAAGCCAAGCGTGACCACTTCGACTTTGTCACCAAGATGCGCGAACGCAACATCGACGTGCTGGAAATGCACAACCTGCTGACCGACATCGTCGCGATCCCGGAAGCGCTCGACTGGATTCTGGAGCGCAAGATCACCCCCAACTCGGTGGGCCTGGGCCTGATCAATGAAACCGGCTCGTGGCTGCGTAGCCTGGAGCCGCGCAAGATTGCCGAGTTCCTGATCGGCGGTGTCTCCGCCGATGACCTGCCGACCAGTTTCGGCGGCAAAACCATCGAGATGTTCCGCGACTTCCTCGGCCACTCCAGCTTCATTCTGCCGCCACTGCCTAACACCCAGTTCACCCGCGACACCACTTGCTGGATCTACGGTGGCGTGACCCTGAACCCGATGTACTGGCCGGCACGCCGTCAGGAAACCCTGCTGACCACTGCCATTTACAAATTCCATCCGGAATTCACCAACGCCGACTTCCAGGTCTGGTACGGCGACCCGGACCTGGAACACGGCAGTTCCACCCTGGAAGGTGGTGACGTGATGCCCATCGGTAACGGCGTGGTGCTGATCGGCATGGGCGAACGCTCGTCCCGCCAGGCCATTGGCCTGCTGGCGCAAAACCTGTTCAAACATAAAGCGGTCGAAAAAGTCATCGTCGCCGGCCTGCCAAAATCCCGCGCCGCGATGCACCTGGACACCGTGTTCAGCTTCTGTGACCGCGACCTGGTCACCATTTTCCCCGAAGTCGTGAACCAGATCGTCGCCTTCACCCTGCGTCCGGACGAGAAGAAACCGGGCGGCATTGACATCCGGCGCGAAGAAACCAGCTTCCTCGACACGGTGGCCAAGGCCCTCAACCTGAAAACGTTGCGAGTGGTGGAAACCGGCGGCAACAGCTTCGCCGCGGAACGCGAACAATGGGACGACGGCAACAACGTGGTGGCCGTGGAGCCAGGCGTGGTCATCGGTTATGACCGCAACACCTACACCAACACCCTGCTGCGCAAGGCGGGTATCGAAGTCATCACCATCAGCGCCGGCGAACTGGGCCGTGGGCGTGGCGGCGGCCACTGCATGACCTGCCCGATCATTCGCGACCCAATCGACTACTAACCTTCAGCCTTGGCCGTCGCTGCCCTGTACCCCAGGGCATGCACGACCAAGGGGATAACCGACACCAAAGGAGATCCATCATGGCTTTTAATATTCACAACCGTAATTTGCTGAGCCTGGAACACCACACCCCTCGCGAATTGCGCTACCTGCTCGACCTGTCCCGCGACCTCAAGCGCGCCAAGTACACCGGCACCGAGCAGCAACACCTCAAAGGCAACAACATCGCGCTGATCTTCGAAAAAACCTCGACCCGTACCCGATGCGCATTCGAAGTCGCCGCCTATGACCAGGGCGCCAACGTCACCTACATCGACCCGAACTCCTCGCAGATCGGTCACAAAGAAAGCATGAAAGACACCGCCCGCGTATTGGGGCGCATGTACGACGCCATCGAATACCGTGGCTTTAAACAGGAAATCGTCGAGGAGCTGGCCAAATTTGCCGGTGTACCCGTGTTCAACGGCCTGACCGATGAATACCACCCGACGCAAATGATCGCCGACGTGCTGACCATGCGTGAGCACGCCGACAAGCCGATTCACGACATCAGCTACGCCTACCTGGGCGACGCCCGTAACAACATGGGCAACTCACTGTTGCTGGTCGGCGCCAAGCTGGGCATGGACGTACGCATCTGCGCCCCGAAAGCCCTGTGGCCGCTTGACGACCTGGTCGCGCGCTGCAAGCAATACGCGGAAGAAAGCGGTGCCCGCATCACCCTGACCGAAGACCCGAAAGCCGCGGTCAAAGGCGTGGACTTCATCCACACCGACGTCTGGGTCTCGATGGGCGAACCGGTCGAAGCCTGGGCCGAACGTATCCAGCAACTGCTGCCTTATCAGGTCAACGCCGAACTGATGAAAGCCACCGGCAACCCGCGCACCAAGTTCATGCACTGCCTGCCGGCCTTCCACAACAGTGACACCAAAATCGGCAAGCAGATTGCCGAGCAGTACCCGAACCTGAAGAACGGCATCGAAGTGACCGATGACGTGTTCGAGTCGCCGGCCTGCATCGCCTTCGAGCAAGCGGAAAACCGCATGCACACCATCAAGGCGATCCTGGTGTCGACCCTGGCTGATCTGTAAAGAACGGAACCCGATCAATGTGGGAGCGAGCCTGCTCGCGAAAGCAATCTGACAGTCACCATGGATGTCTACTGACACACCGCCTTCGCGAGCAGCCTCGCTCCCACAAAGGATCGAGTCGTTTGCTAATCCTCTGTTTAGAAGGACTGCATTATGCGTATCGTCGTCGCTTTGGGCGGTAACGCCCTGCTCCGCCGTGGTGAACCCATGACCGCGGACAACCAGCGCGCCAACATTCGCGTCGCCACCGAACAAATTGCCAAGGTCCACGCCGGTAACCAACTGGTGATCGCCCACGGCAATGGTCCGCAGGTCGGCCTGTTGTCGCTGCAAGCCGCGGCCTACACCTCGGTTACCCCTTACCCGCTGGACGTGCTCGGTGCCGAAACCGAAGGCATGATCGGCTACATCATCGAACAGGAACTGGGCAACCTGCTGGACTTCGAAGTGCCCTTCGCCACCCTGCTCACCCAGGTCGAAGTCGACGCCAACGACCCGGCGTTCCAGAACCCCACCAAACCGATCGGCCCGGTGTACACCAAGGCCGATGCAGAAAAGCTCGCCGCCGAGAAAGGCTGGGCAATTGCCCCGGACGGCGATAAATATCGTCGTGTGGTGGCCAGCCCCAGACCGAAACGCATTTTCGAGATCCGCCCGATCAAATGGCTGCTGGAAAAAGGCAGCATCGTGATCTGCGCCGGTGGTGGCGGCATCCCGACCATGTACACGGCTCCCGGCGTACTGGAAGGTGTCGAAGCAGTCATCGATAAAGACCTGTGCTCGGCGTTGCTGGCCGAACAACTTGAAGCCGATATTCTGGTGATCGCCACCGACGTCAGCGCCGCCTTCATCGACTACGGCAAGCCAACCCAGAAAGCCATCGGCCAGGCTCACCCGGATGAAATGGAAAAACTCGGCTTCGCCGCAGGCTCCATGGGGCCCAAGGTTCAGGCAGCCTGTGAATTCGCACGCCATACTGGAAAGGTCGCGGTGATCGGTTCACTCGCGGACATCGAAGCGATCGTCCAGGGCAAGGCAGGTACGCGCATCAGCACGGCGAAACCTGGCATTACTTACTTGTAGGGAGAGACGTCTATGGCACAGTTTGAACCGGGTCACTTGCATATCGAGCGTCATGCGCTGACCAAGGATGATGTCAGCTACAACATTCATCTCGACTATGAAGTCAGCAAGAATCCCAAAGGGGAAAAAGGCATCCAGTTCACGATGCATGGCAGCATTCAGGGTAAGGACATGACAGAGACCTTCTTCCTGCCCAAGGAGGAGGCCCCCAACTTTGCCAGGAACGTGACGAAAATCGCCGAGAAATACGGCATTCCGAAGACACACAGCCAGATCGGGTCGGTACACAAACATTACGATTTAATGTTTGAAGACATCCGGGTACAGCTGGATATGAAATCAGGCGACCCGGTAGACCCCGAACACTTCCAATAACCCACGCCCCCCCTGTAGGAGCGAGCTTGCTCGCGAAAGCGGTCTAACAGTCGGCATTAATAGCGACTGACACGCCGCCTCCGCGGGCAAGCCAGCTCCTACAGGGGTTCAGTGTGGTCCCGAAATCCTGCGCAGGATTTCACCATTCGCCCGCCCCAAGGCATACTTGCCACCCTCCGCACCTCAGAACCAAAAACCGCCCCATGCGTATCCACGTCAGCTTCATCGACCGCGTCGGCATTACCCAGGAAGTCCTGGCCCTGCTCGGTGGGCGCAATCTCAACCTGGATGCGGTGGAAATGGTCCCGCCCAACGTTTACATCGACGCCCCGACCCTGAGCCCGCAAGTCCTCGAGGAGCTGCGCGATGCGCTGTTCAGCGTGCGTGGCGTGCAAGCGGTGACGGTGGTCGACATCCTTCCCGGCCAGCGCCGACACCTGCAACTCGACGCATTGCTCGCGGCCATGACCGACCCGGTACTGGCGCTGGACAGTGCCGGCAAAGTGTTGTTGGCCAACCCGGCACTGATTGCGTTGTACGGGCGTGAACCAGCCGGTGAAAGCATCGCCGAGCTGTTTGCCGACCCGGCGCTGCTCGACGCCCTGCTTGAACACGGCTTTCGCTTGCCGCTGCGGGAAATTACCGTCGACGGTCAGACGTTGCTGCTGGACGCCACGCCGATCACCGACGCGGGCGCCCTGCTGACCTTGTACCAACCCAACCGCATCGGCGAACGCCTCTCGGCGCTGCACCATGACCACGCCGAAGGTTTCGATGCGCTGCTCGGCGAGTCGCCGGTGATCCGCACCCTCAAGGCTCGCGCCCAACGGGTCGCCGCCCTTGATGCGCCTCTGCTGATTCAGGGCGAAACCGGCACCGGCAAGGAATTGGTGGCTCGGGCCTGCCATGCCAGCAGCGCTCGGCACAGTTCGCCATTTCTCGCGTTGAACTGCGCGGCATTGCCGGAGAACCTCGCCGAAAGTGAATTGTTCGGCTACGCCCCCGGCGCCTTTACCGGTGCACAACGGGGTGGCAAACCTGGGCTCATGGAATTGGCCAACCAGGGCACGGTGTTTCTGGATGAGATCGGTGAGATGTCGCCGTATTTGCAGGCCAAACTGCTGCGGTTTCTCAATGACGGCAGCTTCCGCCGGGTCGGTGGCGATCGTGAAGTGAAGGTCAACGTGCGGATCCTCAGCGCCACCCACCGCGATCTGGAAAAAATGGTCAGCGAAGGCAGCTTCCGCGAAGACCTGTTTTATCGCCTCAATGTGCTCAATGTCGAAGTCCCGCCGCTGCGCGAACGTGGCCAGGACATTCTGTTGCTCGCCCGCTACTTCATGCAGCAGGCCTGCGCGCAAATCCAGCGCCCGGTCTGTCGCCTGGCACCGGGCACCTACCCGGCGCTGCTGGGTAATCGCTGGCCGGGCAACGTGCGGCAATTGCAGAACGTGATCTTTCGCGCGGCGGCCATTTGCGAAAGCACGCTGGTCGACATCGGCGACCTCGACATCGCCGGCACCTCGGTGGCACGCCAGAGCGACAGCGATGTCGACAGCCTGGAGCAGGCAATGGAGGAATTCGAGAAAACCCTGCTGGAAAAACTCTACATCAGCTACCCCTCGACCCGCCAACTGGCCAGTCGCCTGCAAACGTCCCACACGGCGATTGCCCATCGGTTGCGCAAATACGGCATACCCAACAAGCCCTGAATCCCCCCCCTGTAGGAGCCGAGCTTGCTCGCGATAGCGGTATTTCAGTCGAAATCAATGGTGAATGAAATACCGCTATCGCGAGCAAGCTCGGCTCCTACAGGGCTCTATGCTGAAAACGACCTCCATCTGTACTGAAAGCGCTACAGCGGAACGATATCGCTACACACCTCTTCAATCACGGCTGCACAAGGCTTTGATCCACCTCGGCTTTCCTCTCCGCTCCTGCCCGTATCGATTTCGCTACAGCGCGCAAGTTTTACCCGCCCATAAAACCCTATAGAACATTGATTAATAAGGACAAAACCAACATTGGCCGCGTTCTTGCTATGTAGTTCGTCATAACAGGGCTTATTGCCCACGCATTCAATAGCGTCCACCAGACGAGTCTGGCCCCCTTAGGAGTTCTCATGAGCGATTTGCGTTTTACTGAAGATCACGAATGGCTGCGCACCGAAGCTGACGGCACCGTTACCGTCGGCATCACCGCTTTCGCACAGAACGCCTTGGGCGACGTGGTTTTCGTACAACTGCCTGAGCTGCAGTCCTACGAAAAAGGCGCTGAAGCCGCCACCGTGGAATCGGTGAAAGCCGCCAGCGGCGTCTACATGCCATTGGACGGCGAAGTGCTGGAAGTCAACCCGGCACTCGACAGCAGCCCTGAACTGGTCAACGAAGATCCGCTGGGCGAAGGCTGGTTCTTCCGCTTCCAGCCAAGCGACGCCTCGGCGGTCGCCAAACTGCTGGATCAGGACGCTTACGACCGTCTGATCAAAGCCAACGCCGAAGCCTGAGGAGCGCTGACATGACCCAAGTGAATCTGACTACTGCCAACGAATTCATCGCCCGTCACATCGGCCCGCGCGCCGGCGACGAGCAAGCCATGCTCAACAGCCTCGGCTTTGACTCGCTGGAGGCCCTGAGCGCCAGCGTTATCCCGGACAGCATCAAAGGTACCAGCGTCCTGGGCCTGGAAGACGGTTTGAGCGAAGCCGAGGCCCTGGCCTCGATCAAAGCCATCGCCGGTAAAAACCAGCTGTTCAAGACCTACATTGGCCAGGGTTACTACGGCACCCACACGCCGTCGCCGATCCTGCGCAACCTGCTGGAAAACCCGGCCTGGTACACCGCTTACACCCCGTACCAGCCAGAAATCTCCCAAGGCCGTCTCGAAGCGCTGCTGAACTTCCAGACCCTGATCAGCGACCTGACCGGCCTGCCGATTGCCAACGCTTCCTTGCTCGATGAAGCCACCGCCGCTGCCGAAGCCATGACCTTCTGCAAACGCCTGAGCAAGAACAAGGGCAGCCACGCCTTCTTCGCCTCCGTGCATTGCCACCCGCAAACCCTCGACGTGCTGCGCACCCGTGCCGAGCCATTGGGCATCGACGTGGTAGTCGGCGACGAGCTCGAACTGACTGACGTGACGCCGTTCTTCGGCGCCCTGTTGCAATACCCGGCCAGCAACGGTGACGTGTTCGATTACCGCGAACTGACCGAGCGCTTCCACGCCGCCAACGCTTTGGTAGCCGTGGCCGCTGACCTGCTGGCCCTGACCGTGCTGACGCCACCGGGCGAATTCGGTGCCGACGTGGCCATCGGCAGCGCACAACGCTTCGGCGTGCCGCTGGGCTTCGGTGGTCCGCACGCGGCGTACTTCTCCACTAAAGATGCGTTCAAGCGCGACATGCCGGGCCGTCTGGTCGGTGTCTCGGTGGACCGTTTCGGCAAGCCGGCCCTGCGCCTGGCCATGCAAACCCGCGAGCAACACATCCGTCGCGAGAAGGCCACCAGCAACATCTGCACCGCACAAGTATTGCTGGCCAACATCGCCAGCATGTACGCCGTGTACCACGGTCCGAAAGGCCTGACTCAGATCGCCAGCCGCGTGCATCACCTGACCGCCATTCTGGCCAAAGGCTTGAGCGCACTGGGCCTGACCGTCGAACAAGCCAGCTTCTTCGACACCCTGACCCTGAACACCGGCACCAACACCGCCAAGCTGCACGAGCAGGCTCGCGCCCAGCGCATCAACCTGCGTGTGGTCGACGCTGAACGTCTTGGCCTGTCCCTCGACGAAACCACCACCCAGGCCGACGTCGAAACCCTGTGGAGCGTACTGGCTGACGGCAAAGCCCTGCCAGACTTCGCCGCCCTAGCCGCTTCAGTGGTCAGCGCAATTCCGGCCGCACTGGTTCGTCAATCGCCGATCCTCAGCCACCCGGTGTTCAACCGTTATCACTCGGAAACCGAGCTGATGCGCTACCTGCGCAAGCTGGCCGACAAGGACCTGGCGCTGGACCGCACCATGATCCCGCTGGGTTCGTGCACCATGAAACTCAACGCCGCCAGCGAAATGATCCCGGTGACCTGGGCTGAATTCGGTGCCCTGCACCCGTTTGCCCCGGCCGAGCAAAGCGCCGGCTACCAGCAATTGACCGACGAACTGGAAGCGATGCTCTGCGCCGCTACTGGCTACGACTCGATCTCGCTGCAACCGAACGCCGGTTCGCAAGGTGAATACGCAGGTCTGCTGGCAATTCGCGCCTATCACCAGAGCCGTGGCGAAGACCGCCGCGACATCTGCCTGATCCCGTCGTCCGCCCACGGCACCAACCCGGCTACCGCCAACATGGCTGGCATGCGTGTGGTCGTGACCGCCTGCGATGCCCGCGGCAACGTCGACATCGAAGACCTGCGCGCCAAGGCCATCGAGCACCGCGAGCACCTCGCCGCGCTGATGATCACCTACCCGTCGACCCACGGCGTGTTCGAAGAAGGCATCCGCGAAATTTGCGGCATCATTCATGACAACGGCGGCCAGGTGTACATCGACGGCGCCAACATGAACGCGATGGTCGGCCTCTGCGCACCGGGCAAGTTCGGCGGCGACGTGTCGCACTTGAACCTGCACAAAACCTTCTGCATTCCGCACGGCGGTGGCGGCCCGGGCGTCGGCCCGATTGGCGTGAAATCGCACCTGACCCCGTTCCTGCCGGGCCACGCCCAGATGGAACGCAAGGAAGGCGCGGTCTGCGCAGCACCGTTCGGCAGCGCGAGCATTCTGCCGATCACCTGGATGTACATTCGAATGATGGGCGGCGCAGGTCTCAAGCGCGCTTCGCAGTTGGCGATCCTCAATGCCAACTACATCTCCCGTCGCCTCGAAGAGCACTACCCAGTGCTGTACACCGGCAGCAACGGCCTGGTGGCGCACGAATGCATCCTCGACCTGCGCCCACTGAAAGACAGCAGCGGCATCAGTGTCGATGACGTCGCCAAGCGCCTGATCGACTTCGGCTTCCACGCCCCGACCATGTCGTTCCCGGTCGCCGGCACGCTGATGATCGAGCCGACCGAAAGCGAATCCAAGGAAGAACTGGACCGCTTCTGCGACGCCATGATCCGCATCCGCGAAGAAATCCGCGCGGTGGAAAACGGCACGCTGGACAAGGACGACAACCCGCTGAAGAACGCTCCGCACACCGCAGCGGAAATCGTTGGCGAGTGGACGCATCCGTACAGCCGTGAGCAAGCGGCTTACCCGGTTGCATCGTTGATCGAAGGCAAATACTGGCCACCGGTCGGTCGCGTCGACAACGTGTTCGGCGATCGCAACCTGATCTGCGCCTGCCCGTCGATCGAAAGCTACGCTTAAACCAATGAGGGGGGCGGGATTACTCGCCCCCACTTTCAACAACACCGCATTCCCCTGTAGGAGCTGGCTTGCCAGCGAAGACGGAGGATCAGCCGACACAAAAGTTGCCTGGCACAACGCCTTCGCTGCGATGCGGCGACCCGACAAGCCAGCTCCTACAGAACCATTTTTTCCGCCTATTCCTATAACAAGAAACCGGAGAACAACCATGTCGTTAAGCGTGTTCGACCTGTTCAAGATTGGCATCGGCCCCTCCAGCTCCCACACCGTCGGCCCGATGCGCGCAGCCGCGCGTTTCGCCGAAGGTTTGCGCCGTGAAGGGCTTTTGGCGGCCACCACCTGCGTCAAAGTCGAGCTCTACGGCTCGCTGGGCGCCACTGGCAAGGGGCACGGCAGCGACAAAGCTGTGTTGCTGGGCCTGGAAGGTGAACACCCGGACACCGTGAATACCGAAACCGTCGCCGCCCGTCTGCAAGACATCCGTGGCAACGGACGCTTGAACCTGCTCGGCGAACACAGCATTGCGTTCAACGAGAAAGAACACCTGGCGATGATTCGCAAACCGTTGGCCTATCACCCCAACGGCATGATTTTTCGCGCGTTCGACGCCGCCGGCCTGCAGATTCGCAGCCGCGAGTACTACTCGGTCGGCGGTGGTTTTGTGGTCGATGAAGACGCCGCCGGCGCCGACCGCATCGTCGAAGACGCCACACCGCTGACCTTCCCGTTCAAAAGCGCCAAGGATCTGCTCAGTCATTGCACCACCTACGGTCTGTCCATCAGCCAGGTAATGCTGACCAACGAAAGCGCCTGGCGCCCGGAAGCGGAAACCCGCGCCGGCCTGCTGAAGATCTGGCAAGTGATGCAGGACTGCGTCGACGCCGGTTGTCGCAACGAAGGCATTCTGCCTGGCGGGTTGAAGGTCAAACGTCGCGCGGCGGCATTGCATCGGCAATTGTGCAAAAACCCAGAATCATCACTGCGAGATCCCCTGTCGGTGCTTGACTGGGTCAACCTGTACGCCTTGGCGGTCAACGAAGAAAACGCCAATGGCGGACGTGTCGTGACCGCGCCCACAAACGGTGCGGCCGGGATCGTTCCGGCAGTGTTGCATTACTACATGCGCTTCATACCCGGCGCCACCGAAGACGGCGTCGTGCGCTTCCTGCTGACGGCGGCGGCCATCGGCATTCTCTACAAGGAAAACGCCTCGATCTCCGGCGCCGAAGTCGGCTGCCAGGGCGAGGTCGGCGTGGCCTGTTCCATGGCGGCCGGCGCCTTGTGCGAGGTCCTTGGCGGGACCGTGCAGCAAGTGGAAAACGCCGCCGAAATCGGCATGGAACATAACCTCGGCCTGACCTGCGACCCGATTGGCGGGCTGGTGCAAGTGCCTTGCATCGAGCGCAACGCCATGGGCTCGGTGAAGGCGATCAACGCGGTACGCATGGCCCTGCGCGGCGACGGTCAGCACTTCGTCTCCCTCGACAAGGTCATCCGCACCATGCGCCAGACCGGCGCCGACATGAAAAGCAAATACAAGGAAACCGCCCGCGGCGGTTTGGCGGTCAACATTATCGAGTGCTGATGCTCACGCGCACTGCACACTTTTTCAGGAGCTGAATATGTCCACCGAACAATTGCTGAAAACCCCGCTGCACGCACTGCATATCGAACTCGGCGCACGCATGGTGCCGTTCGCTGGCTATGACATGCCGGTGCAATACCCGCTCGGCGTGATGAAAGAACACCAACACACCCGTGATCAGGCCGGGTTGTTCGATGTCTCGCACATGGGCCAGATTCGCCTGACCGGTGCCAATGCCGCCAAGGCCCTGGAAACCCTGGTGCCGGTGGACATCATCGACCTGCCGGTGGGCATGCAGCGCTACGCGATGTTCACCAACGAAACCGGTGGCATCCTCGACGACCTGATGGTCGCCAACCTCGGTAACGACGAACTGTTCCTGGTGGTCAACGCGGCCTGCAAGGATCAGGACCTGGCGCACCTGCGCAAGCACATCGGCGACCAGTGCACCATCGAGCCGTTGTTCGAAGAACGCGCGCTGCTGGCGCTACAAGGCCCGGCGGCGGTTACCGTGCTCGCGCGTCTGGCACCCGAAGTGACGAAGATGACCTTCATGCAGTTCGCCCGCGTGAAACTGCTGGGTGTTGACTGCTTTGTCAGCCGTTCGGGCTACACCGGTGAAGACGGTTTCGAAATCTCGGTACCGGCCGCCAACGCCGAAGCCCTTGCCCGCTCCTTGCTGGCTGAAGCTGAAGTGGCGGCCATCGGCCTCGGCGCCCGCGACTCGCTGCGTCTGGAAGCCGGCCTGTGCCTCTACGGCCATGACATGAACACCGACACCACGCCTATCGAAGCGAGCCTGCTGTGGGCCATATCCAAGCCTCGTCGTGCCGATGGCGCGCGGGCTGGCGGCTTCCCTGGCGCTGAAACCGTGTTCGCACAACAACAAGGTGGTGTCAGCCGCAAGCGTGTAGGCCTGCTGCCTCAGGAACGCACGCCTGTGCGTGAAGGCGCGGAAATCGTCAACGAAGCCGGCGACATCATCGGCACTGTTTGCAGTGGCGGCTTCGGCCCAACACTCGGCGGTCCATTGGCCATGGGTTACCTCGACAGCGCCTACATCGCTCTCGACACACCCGTATGGGCAATGGTCCGTGGGAAAAAGGTGCCTTTGCTTGTAAGCAAAATGCCATTCGTTGCACAACGCTACTATCGCGGCTGATTGACTGTTTCTATAAGTAACGCGGTTGCGTTAACAGTGCACTAATGTGTAACGCAACCGCCATAAAATAGTGCATATCATTACCTGTAAGCTTCGTTTATGAACGTTGCTTATAACGATCGAAAACAATTGAACAGCAACAAAGAATAAGAACGCACTAGTGGAGCGGCTAGTGCCCTCAACCTGAGCAAAACCGGGCCTCTGACGGGGCTTGTTTTTTCTCCCGTGGTTGGCGTAGAGTTTGTCCACTGTGTTTGCAAGGGTCGCTTGGAATCGTGACCTGGGCAGTAGCCTACAAGTTAGCTACATCCCGTTCGACGTCTTCTTACTCTCCTGCAACCAGCCCCAGTACTCTTTCACGAGAAGGAGACTGTCATTAATTTTAGCGTCAAAGGAAATAAGAAATGTCCCAACGTCAGAGCGGTACCGTCAAGTGGTTTAACGACGAGAAAGGTTTTGGTTTTATCACTCCTGAAAGCGGTCCGGATCTGTTCGTGCATTTCCGCGCCATCCAGGGCAACGGCTTCAAGAGCCTGAAAGAAGGCCAGAAAGTGACTTTCGTTGCTGTGCAAGGCCAGAAAGGCATGCAGGCTGACGAAGTACAAGCAGAAGCCTAATCTTCTGTAACAAAAAAGCCCCTGATGCTGACATCAGGGGCTTTTTTGTGCGCGTAAATCCGTAAAATGGCTTCTTTTTCTGCCCAGAGGCTGCCATGTCGAAACACCTGCTCAACCCCCAGGGCGAGTTTCCCGCCGCCACCCTGGGTCGTCGTCTGGCAGCGATGTTCTATGACTTCCTGTTGTGTACCGCCCTGCTGATCGTCGCCAGCGGCATTTACAAGATGATCCAGATGGCGATCCTCGGCGAAGACAAAATGCGCACCCTGACTGAAGCCGGCGCGCTGGACGGTGATCCATTGCTTTCGACCGTGCTGCTGTTTGTGCTGTTCGGCTTCTTCGCCAAGTTCTGGACCTGGTCGGGTCAGACCCTCGGCATGCAGGTGTGGTGCATCCGCGTACAGAACGCCGATGGCTCGTCCATCAGCCTGTGGCAGGCGCTGTTGCGGTTTGTGGTGTCGATTGCGTCCTGGCTATGCCTCGGGCTGGGATTCTTCTGGTCGCTGTTCGACAAGCAGAAGCGCAGCTGGCATGACATCTACTCCAATACGCAGCTGGTGCGGATTCCTAAGAAGACCAAGTAATTCAGCCATACAAAAACCACTGTGGGAGCGAGCCCCCTCGCCACACTGGCTCCCCCCACATATTTTTTTCGGCTAAACGGAAAGAACTCAGGCGTTGCCGGCCAGCTTCATCCGCGCCGCCTGAGTGAAGTCGAGCATGCGCTTCAACGGCCGAATGGCTTGAGGGATCAACGCCGGATCTACAAAGATCTCGTTCGCCCCCTCTTTCAAGCTCTTCAGCGTGCGCTCAAGGGTGTTCATCGCCATCCATGGGCAGTGCGCGCAACTACGGCACGCTGCACCGTTACCAGCCGTTGGCGCCTCGATGAAGACCTTGTCCGGACACAGCTGCTGCATTTTGTAGAAAATGCCGCGATCGGTGGCGACGATCAACGTTTTGTTCGGCAGGCTCTGGGCCGCCGCGATCAGCTGACTGGTGGAACCGACGGCATCCGCCAATTCGATCACCGCGGTTGGCGACTCTGGGTGCACCAGAATCGCAGCATCCGGGTACAGCGCCTTCATGTCTTCAAGCTGCTTGGACTTGAATTCTTCGTGAACGATGCAGGCACCGTCCCACAGCAGCATGTCCGCACCGGTCTGGCGCTGAATGTAGGTGCCCAGGTGTTTGTCCGGACCCCAGATGATGGTCTCGCCGTTATCCATCAGGCTTTCGACGATCTCCAGCGCACAGCTGGACGTCACCACCCAATCCGCTCGCGCTTTGACCGCCGCTGAGGTATTGGCATACACCACTACCGTGCGTTCCGGGTGCTGATCGCAAAACGCCGAAAACTCGTCCACCGGGCAACCCAGGTCCAGCGAGCAGGTCGCCTCGAGGGTTGGCATCAGCACGCGTTTTTCAGGGTTGAGGATTTTTGCGGTTTCGCCCATGAACTTCACCCCGGCGACCACCACGGTCTTGGCCGGGTGTGCATTGCCGAAGCGGGCCATCTCCAGCGAGTCGGAGACGCAACCACCGGTTTCTTCGGCCAGGGCCTGAATCACCGGATCGCAATAGAAGTGGGCAACCAGCACCGCGTCCTGAGCCTTGAGCTCGGCGGCGATGGCGGCACGGTAATAGGCTTCTTCATCGGCGGTCAGCGGCTTGGGCTGCTTGGCGTCGAGGTGAGCCTGAACCAGAAGGCGTTCGGAAATCTGCGTCATGTTCGCAAGACCTGCAGGCGCATTTGCGCGAAAGTCGAGTATACACCCGGCTCCGGCCCCTTCAGGGTACCGCCGGGAAAGTGAGTATTCATCAGGCACGGACAGCGCTGAAGCTGCGCAAGGCTACAGAATATCCCGTGGATGCAAAAGATGATTCTGACCTGCGTCACGGCTGGCAAAGTACCGTTATCAAGCAAATCCCAATCGCAAGCAAAAAACGCCTGATTTCAGCGCTGGTTTTTGCGCTCTGACAAGGCTGGCTTGTCGGTTACGAATCCACCATTATTTCTCGGCCGAGCCGAGCGCCCTCTTGCAGTGGAACTGCATGGTTGCGGCCCTAGGTCGCCGGACGAATCATGGAATCTCGTTGCGGCTTCATTACGAACACAGTCTCAGGATCTAATTTTTATGGACGTCTACAAGGTCAGTGTTTCGCAAATCACCAGCACGAAAATCTCGGCAGAAAATTTTGAGCGAGACACCCTGAAAAGCAGCCCTTACTACCAAGCTGGCAGCACAGGAAATGAACCGTCCCATTTTGCTGTGTGCCCCGGATGTGACAACCCCATACAAATCATCGGACTCTACAAAGAGCTGGAAAATACGCCGAATCCATATGGCCGCCATTACATACGTACCGTGGAGAAGCTGGCTGAGTATGATCAGGAATCTTACGACTCCTGCCCCTATTCCAAGCCTGAGCGCAAACCCGAGCGCTCGGCACGCCGCACCAAGGAAAAAGGACTGCCCGAGAAAATCCTCAGACTTCTGATTGAAAACTTTGATTCAGTCATCTACATGATCGAAAAGTCCACCGGCATCAACATTGGCGACGGGCTGGCAAAACGGATGCTGAAGACCTACCGGGACGAACAAGGGCACATGTACAAGGCAGCGACATTGCTGAATATCCCGTGGATCTTCGCCTACATGTCCAATGCCCAGTCAATCTCCAGACAGAAGGTTTTCAATAATCCGGATCTGATTGTGGCAGCGCGTAAGAAGTTACCCTCTGCCGCTATTGATGAGGAGGGAAAGCAGAAAGGCGTTTTGAAACCGACGGATAATGAGGGCTACCTTGATATCAATATCAGCTTCATTCATCACCGCGTGACACTGGTTGATCGCTCAATCAACGAAACGATGAAAATGGTCATTTTCACGAATCAAGCCAGGCAGAAGATCTCTGTTTATGAGCAGGTAATCCCGTTCGATGCGGACCATTTTCTTGCCCTTATCAATCGGTCTCCAGACACTGCCTATCGCCCTCGCCGAAACACGCTTGTACCACTAGCACAGCAAATGCTGGGACACGGACAGCCTGAATAATCCGGATCGATGATCAACCTTCCTTTTCTTGATACAAGCGGCCGGCAAAAGTGCGCAAACACTCTCGTGGTGGAGCCCGTCCACCAGCCGGCTGATTCTCTCACTTTCTTGCAGGCAAAAAAAAATCCGGAAATCCTCACTTGCGTGGGCCTTCCAGACTTTTAAAACTGCTACAAAAATGGTGGGTCGTGTGGGATTCGAACCTACGACCAATTGGTTAAAAGCCAACTGCTCTACCAACTGAGCTAACGACCCGCTGTGTGGTGCGCGTATAATACTGATTTTTAAGGACTATTCAACACCTAATTTGAAATAAATCAAAAATAAGGTGTTGGGTCGCTGACTCCGGCCGCCGCGAAGCCTTCTGCACGCAGTCGGCAACTATCGCATTTGCCGCACGCACGGCCGTTACCGTCGGCCTGATAGCAGGAAACCGTCAGCCCGTAATTGACACCCAGCTTCACGCCCGCCTCGACGATCTGCGCCTTGCTCAGGTTCTGCAGAGGCGCCTGGATACGGAAGCCATTGCCCTCTACACCGGCCTTGGTGGCCAGATTGGCCATGCGCTCGAAGGATTCGATGAACTCGGGACGGCAGTCCGGATAACCGGAGTAATCCACTGCGTTGACACCAATAAAGATGTCACGCGCACCGAGCACTTCGGCCCAACCCAACGCCAGCGACAGGAATACCGTGTTGCGCGCCGGCACGTAAGTGACTGGAATGCCCTCCCCCAGCTCCTCCGGAATGTCGATGCTGCTGTCAGTCAGCGCCGAACCGCCGATGCCGTTCAGGTTCAGGCCGATCACTTTGTGCTCGACCACACCGAGGTCTCGGGCGACGCGTTCGGCGGCGTACAACTCGGCATGAGAACGCTGACCGTAATCGAAGCTCATGGTGTAGCAGCTGTAACCTTCGGCGCGAGCCATGGCCACGACTGTCGCCGAGTCCAGGCCGCCGGACAGCAGGATGACCGCACGTTTTTCAGCTGTATTCAGTTGTTCCGTCATTTCAGCGCCCCGGCTCGTCATTCCAAAGATATTTATGCAGCTGCAATTGCAGACGCACTGGCAGGTTGTCCGCCACCACCCAATCCGCCAGGTCCCGAGCATTCAGGTCGTGGTGGCTTGGCGAGAACAGGACTTCGCCGGCACGTCGATCAAGACCGTACTGGATCAGCTTGGACACGGCCCAGTCGTAGTCTTCCCGCGAGCAGATGACAAACTTCACCTGATCGTTAGGCGTGAGCAATTCGATATTCTCGTAGCGGTTGCGGTGTGCTTCCTTCGAACCCGGGGTTTTCAGGTCGACAACGCGACTGACCCGTGAATCTACTGCCGAGATGTCGAGCGCACCACTGGTTTCCAGTGACACTTCGTAACCGGCGTCGCACAACTGCTTGAGCAATGGGATGGCGTTAGGTTGGGCCAACGGTTCGCCACCGGTGACACACACATAACGCGGGCGGAAACCGGCCACTTGCTCGAGGATGTCGTCGAGCGGGCGAATGGTGCCACCAGTGAACGCGTAAGCGCTGTCGCAGTATTGGCAACGCAATGGGCAACCAGTCAGGCGCACAAATACTGTGGGCAGCCCGGCAGTCCGCGTTTCACCCTGCAACGAGTAAAAAACTTCGGTAATTCTCAATGTGTCTTGCATAGTCGCCACGGGCATAACAGCTAAACAGGCTGTCCGCCTCCGTCAGGCACTTCAAGGAACCCCGCCACCGCGCAGATCCCAAAAAGCGTGTTCCATAAAAAGGGGGTGAATTCTAACGAAAAAACCCGCGACAGGCGCGGGTTTCTTCAAAACAGGCCTTACAGGCCTACATGCGCTGCAAGTCTCGCTGGGCCAACTGAGCGGCGGAAGTGCCCGGGTATTGCGACACAACCTGCTGCAGAATGCCTTTGACCTTGTCGGTGTGACCCAGGCGGCGCTCTACATCAGCCAGTTTGTACAGAGAGTCAGGCACTTTTGGGTGCTTGGGGTACAGCTGCGAAACCTTGGCAAACGCCTGACCTGCACCTTGCAGATCGCCTTTGGCCAGGTTCACTTCGCCCAACCAGTACTGGGCATTGCCCGCGTATTGGCTGTTCGGGTATTTGCGCAGGAAGGCAGCAAAAGCCTGGCTGGCCTTGTCGAAATCCTTGGCTTTGATCAGGTCGAAGGCTGCGTCGTAATACAGCTTTTCCTTCGCCGGATCAGCTGGTTCGCTACCCGCGGCAGGTGCATGAGCGGCAGCGGCTCCTGCACTTGCGCCAGCTGCTGCGGCTGCGCCGGTGGCATTCAAATCACCACCGGTGGAAGAATTTTCAGGAGTCGCGGCAGGTGCAACGCCGGTTCCTATGCGCCGATCAAGATCCTGATATCGCTCCAGGTTCTCTTGCTTCATGCGCGCTACTTCATTTTGCAGAACTTCGATCACACCCTGTTGGCGTGAGATCTGCTCCTGCATGGATTGCAGTTGGTTGAACAGCTCACCCTGTGCCGAGACAGGGGTCGAAACCCCTCCCCCGGCATAGGCGCCGTTCGTACCGTAACCCGCAGGCGGATAACTGGTCCCGCTATTGTTATAACCGGAGTTGTTATCGACCACAGGAACCGCAGCCCACACCGCAAGCGGCGCGAGACTGAGAGCCAAGACAGTTACAGCACGACGGCACGTTCGCATGACGAATTACTTACGCAGTTCGACGCGACGGTTTTGAGCCCAGGACTGCTCGTCGTTGCCGGTAGCAACTGGACGCTCTTCGCCGTAGGAAACCAGTTCCAGCTGAGCTGGGGAAACACCTTGCAGTACCAGGTAGCGTTGAACGGCTTTCGCACGACGCTCGCCCAGTGCCATGTTGTACTCACGAGTACCACGTTCGTCGGTGTTGCCTTCCAGAACAACGCGAGCGCCGTTTGCTTTCAGGTCTTTTGCGTGAACGTCCAGAGCGCGCATGGCTTCTGGCTTCAGGTCCGAACTGTCGTATTCGAAGTAGAAGATGGTGATTGCGCGCAGAGCAGCTTCTTCGCTCAGGGAACCGTCAACGGCACCAGTGTTTGCGCCATAACCAGCGTTTGGATCTACTGCGCCTTCACCGGCATTGTCGCCGCCTTTGGACGAGCAACCTACAGCTACAGCCATGGCCAGAGCCAGCGCAGCAAATTTACCAAACTTCAGCATTTCCATCGTGAAACTCCTAATGAACCCCAATGTGTTAAGTACAACGTGTAGCGCCGCGTCAGTTCAGGTAAGGGGACCAGGAAGGTTCTCTGACTTCGCCTTGTGCGGTAGGAAGCGGGAGCCTTACGCGTCCATTAATGGACACGAGCATCAAGACTCCCCGGCCCTGCTGGCGGGTGGCGTAGATTACCATGGTGCCGTTAGGCGCGACAGTGGGCGACTCGTCCAGAGTGCTATCAGTGAGGATCTTTACACTACCGCGTTGCAAATCCTGGGCCGCCACCTTGAAATTGGTGAAGCCGTCCTGGCGGTGAATCATCACCAGGGTCTTTTCATCAGCTGAAAGCTTCGGGTTGGCGTTGTAGTTACCCACGAAGGTCACACGCTCCGCACCGCCACCACCGACGCTGGTTTTGTAGATCTGTGGCTTGCCGCCACGGTCGGAGGTGAAGTAGATGGTCGAACCATCCTTACCCCAGAACGGTTCGGTGTTGATGCCGGGACCATTGGTGACGCGAGAGATCTGACGCGAACCCAGGTTCATCACGTAGATGTCCGGGTTGCCGTCCTTGGACAGTACGAAGGCCAGGCGATTGCCGTCCGGAGACCAGGCTGGCGCGCCGTTCAGGCCTTCGAAGTTGGTGATCTGCTCGCGGCGACCGGTGTCGATGTTCTGCACGAAAATACGTGGACGCTTCTGCTCGAACGACACATAAGCGATGCGCTTGCCATCCGGTGCAAAACGCGGCGACAGAATCGGCTCGCGCGATTGCAGCAAGGTCACGGCGCGGGCACCGTCATAGTCCGAACGTTGCAGCGTGTAGCGCGTGTTCTTCTCGGAGAAACGCTCGGCCGTCACGTACAACAGACGCGTCGAGAACGCACCTTTGATACCGGTCAGTTTTTCAAACGACTGGTCAGCGATGTAGTGCGCCATGTCGCGCAGTTGATCAACGCTGCCCGACACACTGCCGGTCAGCACTTGCTGCTCGGTGGCGACGTTGAACAGAGCGTACTGCACCTGCAGACGACCGCCTGCTGGAACAATGCTGCCAACCATAATGTACTGGGCACCAACCGCCTTCCAGTCACGGAAAATGATTTCGCTGGCCTGGCTCGGCAGGCTGATCATGTTCTGCTTTGGAATCGGCGAGTAGTAACCCGAGTTGCGCAGGTCGTTACCAATGATTTCGGACATGTCGTCCGGCAGCACGGCGCCGCCCTGGAAAGCGAACGGAACGACGGCGATCGGGGTTGCCCGATCACTGCCGCTGGTGACCAGAATGTTTTTCTCATCTGCCATCGCCATCCCTGCCATGCAGCAGATAGCGATTAGCATTCCTCGAAGAAGGTTTCTCACGGGGCTAAATCCTCAGGCGTGAATGTCATCTTGAATGAACGATACGGAGCGAAATCGCTCGGCTTCATTCCCTGCATTTCTATCAAACGTCCGATATTCTTCACTGCCGCTACAGCAGACGCGTCAAACGGACCGTCACCGCTGGACTTGGCCACGTTGACCGAAGTCACCGTACCATCCGGCAACATGCCGATTTGCAGCACGACTGTCATACCTTTGCGTGCCGAAGGTGGACGAGCCCAGCCTTCCGCCGCACGAGCACGAATCAAATCATCGAAACTGCCGGCGACTTCGTCACCCTGTTCATCCGCCAAGGCCTGCTGGCGCTGCGGCGTGTCGGAAAGCAAATCGGCCAAGGCCTGAGCCTTTTTGTCTTCGGTCGATTTACGTGCCGCATCCTGCGATTTCTTCTTCGCAGCATCGGCAGCAGCTTTCTTCTTCGCGTCTTCGGCGACTTTCTTCTTCGCCTCTTCAGCTTCAGCTTTCTTCTTGGCGTCTTCGGCGGCTTTCTTCTTCGCGTCTTCGACGATTTTCTTCTTCGCTTCTTCAGCGGCCTCTTTCTTGGCCTCTTCTTCAGCAGCTTTCTTGGCTTCTTCTTCGGCTTTCTTCTTGGCTATATCAGCCAATTGTTTCTCTTCGGCCTTTTTGGCTTCGGCGGTCTTCTTCGCTTCATCGGCTTTCTTGGCTTCATCAGCCTTTTTCGCCTCATCCGCTTTCTTCGACTCGTCGGCCTTCTTGGCTTCCTCGGCCTTTTGAGCCGCCTCTTCTTTCTTTTGTTCCGCAGCCTTCACCGCTTCCTGCTCGACCTTCTTCTGTTCCATCTGTTCGACTTCGGTCTGACGCGCAGCAGATTTCTGCGCTTCACCCGCAATCTTCTGATTGGTCTGGGTGGTCGCCCGACTTTTCGATTTCAGCTGGTACAGCGTCGCCTGGACAATCGGCTTGGCCGGCGGCAACTCAGGCGTCATGGCAAAACTGACGAACAGCATGCCGAACACCAGCACGTGCAAGCCAATCGCCCAGACACTAGGCCAGAAGTAGCTTTCCGAGGCTGTTGGCTCTCGTTGTTGCTGCATCAGGGCGCCTCGGTAATCAAGCCAACATTACCGACTCCGGCCTTCTGCAACCCGCCCATGGCGCCCATGACCGAACCGTAATCGACAGTTTTGTCGCCGCGGATGAACACCTGAGTGCGCTTGCCACCTTCAGTGCCAGCACGAATGATCTTGGTCACTGCGTCGGTCATTTGCGGCAAGGTCATGGCCTTGTCCTGCTGCTTTTCGGTATCGACTTCGCTGCCAAGGTTCCAGTAGTAGGTCTTGTCAGCCTTGATCGAAATGGTCAGGACCTGGGTGTTGTTGTCCTGCGGCAAGGCTTCGCTGGAAACCTTGGGCAGATCAACTTTCACGCCCTGATTGAGCATCGGCGCGGTTACCATGAAGATGACCAGCAGTACCAGCATCACGTCGATGTAAGGCACCACGTTCATCTCGGCAACCGGCTTGCGCTTTTTGCGAGCTCGAGCGATTAAAGCCATTGGAAATTACCTGCTTATTCTTCGCTGGTGTGCACTTTGCGGTGCAGGATCGCCTGGAATTCATCGGCGAAGGTGTAGTAACGGCCCAGCAGGGTTTCGCTGCGAGCAGCAAAACGGTTGTAAGCGATTACGGCCGGGATGGCGGCGAACAGACCGATCGCGGTAGCAATCAGTGCTTCGGCAATACCAGGGGCCACAGTGGCCAGGGTCGCTTGCTGGGCAGCGGCCAGACCACGGAAGGAGTTCATGATGCCCCAGACCGTACCGAACAGACCGATGTACGGGCTGACGGAACCGACGGTCGCGAGGAACGGCAGGCTCTGCTCAAGCTTTTCTTCTTCGCGGGAAATGGCAACGCGCATGGCACGGGCCACACCTTCCATGACCGCTTCCGGGTCAACGCCTGGCTGCTGGCGCAGACGGGAGAATTCCTTGAAACCGGCACGGAAGATCTGCTCGACGCCCGAATCCGGATCAGGGTTGCTGCCGGCCTGGCGGTAGAGTTTGGACAGGTCGATACCCGACCAGAAGCGCTCTTCAAAGCTCTCCAGGGCACGTCGACCGGCGCGCAGCAGATTGCTGCGCTGAAAGATCATGATCCATGAGGTGACCGATGCGGCTACCAGGATCAGCATTACCAGTTGCACCACGATACTGGCATTGCTGACCAGGCTCCACATGGAGGTATGGTCGACGACGTTAGCTTCCACGCTTAATCTCCTGCTTTGAGTGTGTACCCGCGCCGCTCACGTCGGCAAAGGCCGCACGTAGAGCTTCGGGAATGGCCCGGGGTTTTAAACTGTCAGTGCGCACACAGGCCACCAAAAACTGCCCCTCGCAGAGCAGCACATTATCCGTAGCCCGCCTGACCTGCTGTTTGAAGCGCAGGCTGGCACGGTTCAATTCGATTACTTCAGCGCTTACCAGAAGCTCGTCGTCCAGTCGCGCCGGCGCGTGGTAACGCGCTTCGCTGGAATGCACGACAAACAACAGGTCCTCCCCTGCCAGCGCCGATTGGGCAAAGCCCAGATCCCGGAGCCGCTCGGTTCGAGCCCGTTCCATAAACTTGAGGTAATTGACGTAATACACGATGCCGCCGGCATCGGTGTCCTCGTAATAAACGCGACAACGATGTGCGAACGGCTCAAGCCCGTTTTGCGCGCGCATACTCTAGTGCTTACTCCTCAGGTTGCCAATCCGGCCAGGCAACTGTTTTTCATTGATCTGCGGCTTTGCGGCAAAAGTACGGTCCTGGAACCGCACAAACGCCGAATATATCAGTGCGCAAAGATTATTAATCGTCCACGGCATCAAGGAACTCGTCTACGACGGGCATTTCACCCATTCGTGACGGAATGTTTAAACCGAAGTGCAAATACGCATGCCGGGTCACCACTCGCCCCCTCGGGGTGCGCATGATGTAGCCCTGCTGGATCAGGTATGGCTCGAGTACGTCTTCAATGGTGTGGCGTTCTTCGCTGATGGCGGCGGCCAGGCTGTCCACTCCGACCGGACCACCGTCGAACTTCTCGATCATGGTCAACAGCAGACGCCGGTCCTGGTGGTCGAAACCACGTTCGTCGACGTCCAGCAGATTCAACGCGAGGTCGGCAATCGGCTTGGTAATGTGCCCCTTGGCGCGCACTTCGGCGAAATCGCGCACCCGACGCAACAGACGGTTGGCGATCCGTGGCGTACCGCGAGCACGACGGGCGATTTCAAAGGCGCCTTCCGGGTCCAGCGGTAAACCAAGAATGCTCGCCGAACGACTGACAATCGTGGCGAGGTCAGCGGTGTTGTAGAACTCCAGGCGCTGGACGATCCCGAAGCGGTCGCGCAAGGGGTTGGTCAACATACCGGCACGCGTGGTTGCACCGACCAGAGTGAATGGCGGCAAATCAAGCTTGATCGAACGCGCGGCAGGCCCTTCGCCGATCATGATGTCGAGCTGGAAATCTTCCATGGCCGGGTACAGCACTTCTTCGACAATCGGTGACAGGCGATGGATTTCGTCGATGAACAGCACGTCGTGAGGTTCAAGGTTGGTCAACAGCGCCGCCAGGTCACCCGGACGCTCAAGCACGGGCCCCGACGTGCTCTTGATCGACACCCCCATTTCCTGGGCGATGATGTTCGCCAAGGTGGTTTTCCCCAAGCCCGGCGGACCGAAAATCAGCGTGTGATCCAGCGACTCGTTACGCCCACGGGCGGCCTGGATGAACAACTCCATTTGCTCGCGAACAGTCGGCTGGCCGATGTATTCGGCCAGGCTGACAGGACGAATCGCCCGGTCCTGGACTTCCTCGCGATCACGAGGACCGGGCGTGGCGGTAATCAGACGATCAGCTTCAATCACTTAAATCATTCCCTTCAGGGCACGACGAATCATGTCTTCACTGCTCAAACCTTTCTCCTTGATCGCGGAAATTGCCTTGCTGGCCTCCTGTGGCTTGTAGCCCAGGGAGATCAGCGCGCTGACCGCGTCATTTTCGGCGGTGGCAACCGGAGCCGGCGCGTCTGGCCCTCCCGGCTGGTTTGGCACCAGGGCGAACATCGCAGGTACGGTTTCCCAGGCTTTGAAGCGATCCTTGAGCTCCACCAACAAACGTTCGGCGGTTTTTTTGCCCACACCTGGCACCTTGGTCAGCGCCGAGGTGTCCTGGGACTGCACGCAACGGACCAGCTCATCGACTTCCAGGCTCGACATCAACGCCAGCGCCAATTTTGGCCCTACGCCGTTGAGACGGATCAACTCGCGGAAAAAGTCTCGCTCACGCTTGCCGAAGAAACCATAGAGTAACTGCGCGTCTTCGCGTACGACCAAGTGGGTGTGCAAGGTCAGCGGTTCACCGACCGACGGCAAGCGATACAGCGTGGTCATGGGCACTTCCAGCTCATACCCCAGACCGTTTACATCCAGAATCAGGTGCGGCGGCTGTTTTTCAGCCAGTGTGCCGCGCAAGCGTCCAATCACGTTTCAGATCCTTGAGCGTTGGCCAGATCAATGCCTGGCGACGAACAGAACAAGGGGTCGCGCCGACGACACAGACACGACAACCCTCATTCCATAAAAAAGACTGCTGATGCTATCAGAGACGCAAGCGCCCGCCACGACTGCGTGCCGTCCCCAGGCCATGGGGCAACAAACTGGAACGGGTGTGAGCATGGCAGATGGCAATCGCCAGGGCGTCAGAGGCGTCGATTTGCGGCTTGCTGGTCAGTTTCAGCATGTGCATGACCATCATTTGCACCTGTTCTTTGTTCGCCGCACCGGTGCCGGTTACGGCCTGCTTGACCTGGGTTGCGGTGTACTCGGCGATTTCCAGGCTTTCTTCGGCCCCGGCAACGATTGCAGCACCGCGCGCCTGACCCAGTTTCAGCGCGGAGTCGGCATTGCGCGCCATGAACACTTTTTCGATGCCCATGGTGACCGGTCCGTAAGTCTGGATAATTTCACGCACGCCGCGATAAACGATTTGCAGGCGTTCGTGCAATTCTCCCGAGCCCGTGCGAATGCAGCCCGACGCGACGTACACACAGCCACGCCCGGTATCGCGTACCACGCCATAACCGGTAATACGCGAACCGGGGTCGATACCCAAAATTAAAGTCATAACGCCTGCGGGTTCAGTAAAAGCACAATATTCAATTCAGCGAATAACAAATGTGGGAGCGAGCCTGCTCGCGAAAGCGGTTTCATATTCAGCAACGATGTTGCCTGAAAATCCGCATTCGCGAGCAGGCTCGCTCCCACAATAGATCCTAGTCGCCCTTAACCGAGCTGTGCAGCCACCGACTCCGGAATATCGGCATTGGAATAAACGTTCTGCACGTCATCCAGGTCTTCGAGCATGTCGATCAGCTTGAGCACCTTCTCGGCGCCTTCCAGGTCCAGCTCGGCACTGGTGGTCGGCAGCATGACGATTTCTGCGTCCTCGCCTTTGAAACCGGCCGCTTCCAACGCATTGCGCACGGCATAGAAGCCAGCGAAAGATGTGAACACGTCAATAGAGCCATCTTCGTGGGTGACCACGTCATCGGCGTCGGCTTCCATGGCCGCTTCTATCAGCGCGTCTTCATCAACGCCTAGCGCGAAGGAAATCTGCCCTTTGCGCTCGAACAAATACGCCACGGAACCGTCGGTGCCGAGATTGCCGCCGCATTTGCTGAACGCGTGGCGAACAGCAGCGGCAGTGCGATTACGGTTATCGGTCATGCACTCGACCATCACCGCCACACCGCCCGGGCCGTAGCCTTCATAGCTCAACTCGACCATGTCGTCGGTGTCGGCAGCACCCGCGCCGCGTGCAACCGCGCGATCAATGATGTCGCGACTCATGTTCGCGCCAAGGGCCTTGTCCAGCGCCAGACGCAGGCGCGGGTTGGAGCCCGGATCACCGCCACCCTGACGGGCAGCAACAGTCAGTTCACGAATCCACTTGGTGAAAATCTTGCCCTTCTTGGCATCCTGACGTTCTTTGCGGTGCTTGATGTTCGCCCACTTGGAATGACCCGCCATAACTCGCTCCGAATTATCTTTGAAACATTGCCCGCCCCACACAGTGTCGGCCAGCAACAAAAAATCTCGACCTAAAGAAAAGGCGCACCCAAAAGGATGCGCCTTTGCGGTCAGCCTTACTCAGCCTTTGGTGTTTCGCGCAGACGAATGTGCAGTTCGCGCAATGCCTTGGCATCCACTTGACCCGGTGCCTGCGTCATGACATCTGCCGCGCTCTGGGTTTTCGGGAAGGCGATCACTTCACGGATCGACTGGGCGCCGGTCATCAGCATCACCAGACGGTCCAGACCGAAGGCCAGGCCACCGTGCGGCGGCGCGCCGTACTTCAGGGCGTCGAGCAGGAAGCCGAATTTCTCTTCCTGTTCCGCTTCGTTGATACCCAGCAGGCGGAACACGGTCTGCTGCATTTCCTTACGGTGGATACGGATCGAACCGCCACCCAGCTCGGTGCCGTTCAGCACCATGTCGTAGGCACGGGACAGAGCGGTCGCCGGGCTGGATTCCAGTTCTTCCGGCGTGCACTTCGGCGCGGTGAACGGGTGGTGCAAGGCGCTGAAGCTGCCGTCGTCGTTCTCTTCGAACATCGGGAAGTCGACGACCCACATTGGCGCCCACTTGCAGGTCAGCAGGTCCAGGTCGTTACCCACCTTGATTCGCAACGCGCCCAGGGCTTCGCTGACGATTTTGGCTTTGTCGGCACCGAAGAACACGATGTCGCCGTCAACCGCACCAACGCGATCGAGGATTACATTGAGGTTGGCCTCAGGGATGTTCTTGACGATCGGCGATTGCAGACCTTCAACGCCTTTGGCGCGCTCGTTGACCTTGATGTACGCCAGGCCCTTGGCACCGTAGATGCCGACGAACTTGGTGTAATCGTCGATCTGCTTGCGCGGCATGCTCGCCGCGCCTGGAACGCGCAAGGCAGCAATACGGCACTTCGGATCATTGGCCGGGCCGCTGAACACTTTGAAATCAACTTCTTTGAGTTGATCGGCAACGTCAACCAGCTCCAGCGGGTTACGCAGGTCCGGCTTGTCGGAACCATAACGACGCATGGCCTCTTCGAAGGTCATGTGCGGGAACTCACCGAATTCCAGATCCAGCACTTCCTTGAACAGGTTGCGGATCATGCCTTCAGTCAGGCCCATGATGTCTTTTTCATCGAGGAAGCTGGTCTCGATGTCGATCTGGGTGAACTCAGGCTGACGGTCGGCACGCAGGTCTTCGTCGCGGAAGCACTTGGCGATCTGGTAGTAACGGTCGAAGCCGGCCACCATCAGCAGTTGCTTGAACAGCTGCGGCGATTGCGGCAAGGCGAAGAACGAACCGGCGTGAGTACGGCTCGGCACCAGGTAGTCGCGAGCACCTTCAGGGGTGGCGCGGGTCAGGATCGGCGTCTCGACGTCGAGGAAGCCGTTCTCGTCCAGGTAGCGACGGATGCTGGTGGTCATGCGCGAACGCAGACGCAGCTTCTCGGCCATTTCCGGACGACGCAGGTCAAGGAAGCGATAGCGCAGGCGGGTTTCTTCGCCGACATCGGAGAACTCGTTCAGCGGGAACGGCGGGGTTTCCGATTCGTTCAGCACTTCCAGCTCGTAGCCGAGGACTTCGATCATGCCCGACGCCATGTTGGCGTTGGTGGCACCGGCCGGACGCAGGCGAACCTTGCCGGTGATCTTCACGACGTACTCGCTGCGCACGCGATCGGCGGCGGCGAAGGATTCAGCGCGGTCCGGGTCGAACACCACCTGGGCCAGACCGTCACGATCACGGATATCGAGGAAAATCACCCCACCGTGGTCACGGCGACGGTGAACCCAACCGCAAAGAGTAATTTCCTGGCCTTCCAGGCTTTCGTTCAGTTGGCCGCAATAATGGCTGCGCATCATGGTAGTGGTTTCACTTCTCGTAATCGAAATTCGGTTGGAGACCTGCACATCCGGCCCTTGATAAAGGTGCCGGATGATGCAAGCGCTCACGCGTGTGGTTCAACTCAGGCTCTAGTCAGCTTTGTCGCCGCCGGCCAGGTTCTTCTTCGAGCCGGTCTTGAAATCGGTTTCGTACCAGCCAGTGCCGCTGAGGCGGAAGCCTGGCATGGACAGCATCTTTTTAAGCTCTGGCGCCTGGCAGGCAGGGCAGTCGACCAGCGGTGCTGCGCTGATCTTTTGAATGGCTTCCAACTGATGACCACAGGAAGCACATTGATAGTCGTACATCGGCATGGGGGTTGTCTCGGCGATCAGATTGCTACCGCACACGCTGGGTTTTGCGGCAAAGAGCGGGATTATATCCATTAAATGCAGCCTGTGCAGCCGTAAGACTGCACAGACTGACACTCAACTCCTCACGCCGCTGCGACTAGGGCATCACAATGCAGCCCCCTTCCTTCAAGCTGCGCACGACACAGACAACCCGCACCAGCCCTGTGAAGTTCTTGACCCCGCCGTGACGCAAATGCACCTCGCGGTCCACATGGGACAGCAGCGCACTGACAGAACAGCAATTGACCTTGGCCATATCACCCAAAATATCCCAGTAGACCTGCTCAAGCCGCAAGCAGGTCGCAAAACCATTCAAACGCACCGAGCGGGATAAAGGCCGGGCCAGCCCCATATCAAATTCACTGACGAACGGATCAACCCTAATATCCTTGGTCGGACCGAGACTCCCTTCGCCCAGCCTGTCTTCGTAAACCATATCGCTGACACTCCTTTGCCATCCTTGCCTTCTATAAGAGCTACATCTGTTGCCTTATAAAAGCGCAGGCGCAAAGGTATATCCAGATGACTTTATGACCATCCACGTAGGATAAGCCAACAGCTAAAGGGGGATCATGGAGCCCGTCCTAGGCCGGCCATTTTCCTACGCGCTCAGGCGCGTTTTACCCCGTGCAAAAGAGACCTGATGAAGTAAAAAGCCAGAAAGAGAACAAAACCCAAGGACCTGACTGCCTCCTGCCCCCTCGGCAAGCTGTTTGATCATATCTTCGGTGCCGGGCACGCCGGCTACTTCCTTACATGACCCGCAACAAGTCGAACACCAGAGCACCGCCGGACTGCCTGATTTGAGTAGCTGCAGGCTTTGCTGTTAAATAGGCAGTGTGTCGCTACCGCCTATTTTTCCGGGGGCAGCGCATAGGCTGATACCGGGTACGTGTCCAACGCCTCTTATTGTTCTGAAGCGAACCGTGCTCCATCAGCTCTTCCTTGTGATCCGTCTTAACGCGAGTTAATCAAAATGTTGAAAATCGTCCACCTGCTAACGGGCGCAGCCGCCCTGCTGCTGTCCTTCATCCCCAGCCTGCGAGCTGAAGCGGTCCCTTACCTGCAACAACCCGATGCGCTGTACCTGGCGTTTTTCGGCCTGCTGAACCTCACCCTTGCTCCTGTTATCCCTTACTGGAACAAAGGCCCGCGCCACCAACTGCAAAACCTGGTCAGCGTGCTGCTGGTTCTGGCCGTCTTCCTGCAAGTTCTGACGTTGCTCGCGCCGATGCCTGTCATCGCCGGTCAACCTGCCGTTCTGTTCAGCCTGTTAGCTGCCCTGTCCGCCGTTTTGCTGCACCTGGGCGTCAGCTTCTACAAATCTTCACCGGCCGCCGCCTCGCCAAGCTATGACATGAGCAACCGCGATACCGGCACCGTCAAGTGGTTCAACACCTCCAAAGGCTTCGGCTTTATTTCCCGCGATTCCGGTGATGATATTTTCGTGCATTTCCGGGCAATTCGTGGCGAAGGTCACCGCGTTCTGGTCGAAGGCCAGCGTGTGGAGTTCTCTGTCATGAATCGTGACAAAGGCCTGCAAGCCGAAGATGTGATCGCTGCCCTGCCGCGCCGCTGATTCAAGGCTAAAAAAAACCGCGAACAGCCAGGCTGTTCGCGGTTTTTTATTGCCTGCTTCTTTATCATAAAAAGTCAGTAATGCGGCGGTGGTGCTTCCTCTTCGAAGGATTCGAATTGGCCGGCCATTTCCTCCTGCCGCTTGAGCAGTGCAGCCATTTGCAGCTGCAGGCGTTCAACTGCACGCTGCTGCGTCGCCAGCACATCACTCAATGACTGAAGGGCGTCATCCTGAAACGCCAACTGGCTCTCCAGATCGGTAACGCGTTCTTCCAGGCTCATGATTCAACCCTCCAGAAACGTAAAGTCTTCGGCCAATACCAAACGCAGGCGTTCGCGAATCGCTACGATCTGCTCCGCAGTGTAAGGCGTGGCCGCAAGCTTGCCCCAGACCGGAGCAGGCCAGGCGGCGTCATCACGCTTGCGCACAATCACATGCATGTGTAGCTGACTGACAACGTTACCCAAGGTCGCGACATTCAACTTGTCGGCGTCGAACGAATCCTTCAGCGTTTCTGCCAACGCAGTCGTCTCCTGCCACAGCTGTTGCTGCTCGGCGACACTCAACTGAAATATCTCGCTGATATCGTCACGACGCGGCACCAGGATGAACCAGGGGTAATTCGAATCGTTGGACAACAGCAACCGGCAGAGCGGGAAATCCCCGATCGGTAGCGTGTCTTGTTGAAGCCGTGGATCTAAAGCGAACACTGTGCGCACTCCCGCCTGGTTCTCATTTTTCAGCTTAGCGCCCCTTCCGAAGGACGGCGCACCAAGCGACAGGACGGCAGCATACCTGCGAACGGCGCTGGCTTCACGAACAGACACACGCCCCGACATGAAGCATTTTTACCAATACGCACCACTACAGAACCAGCTTTGAGGCCAAAAACACTGAAATGACTGATTAACAACGATCTGTTCGATTCGGACAAATGACAGCACTGTATGAATTCGGTACAGCGGTTAAAATTTTCTGCACCAAAATCGCACAGTTCGTCTACGCTGAGCGCGTCAGCATCCGTCATTTACTCACTTGCGGGGTGGACCGGTAACGTTTTACATTGTTACGCCGCCGACCCGCATGCTGAAACACGATGCAAACCTTTGCGTCAAGCCTCATAAAACTTGCTTGAAACGCCCGGTTTTATGAGGTTTTTACAGCGAAAGGCAGGCCAGAAGAAAAAAAGCCAACAAACTGCCAATTTGTGCACGTTTGTTGCATTCACACCCACATCGCCTTGAAACCTCTGCGGGACGTGGAAGGCTCAAGGCAAATAAAAACAGCGGCAGGGTTGCCCGATGGAGATTCAAACGTTTCACCAAGGACTCTTTTTACCGAAGTTCAAGCCCTGGAAAACAACGCTAAAGTTGCCGGTTCGCTTGCATTGACGCTGTAAATTTGCGACATCTACCGAGCTGTTTGCGACAGGGTCGTAAAGAAGCCGAAAGGATGGATACGCAAGTATCGCCAATAGAGTCGGCGTGATATAAGTTTGCGCCGACACAAAAAGAAAGAGCCGCCCAGATAATAAATCAGGTGGACGGCAGTACTCTTCTAAAACCAAAGGAGCAAATCACGATGCGCGTGATGAAGTGGAGCACCATCGCACTGGCAGTTGCAGCAGCAGCCAGTACTCAGTTGGCTACGGCCGCACCTTTCGTAAGTGACCAGGCTGAAGCCAAAGGTTTTGTTGAAGACAGCTCGCTGAACTTGCTGGTTCGCAACTACTACTTCAACCGTGACAACAAAAATGGCGCCAACGACCAGAAAGACTGGACCCAGGGCATCTGGGGCAACTACAGCTCCGGTTACACCAAGGGCCTGATCGGCGTTGGCGTTGATACATTCGGTTACCTGGCAATCAAACTGGATGGTGGCGACGGCACCGGTGGCACCGGCAACATGAGCCGTAGCGATACCGCTAACGCTAATGGCAATCGCCATGTCAACGACAGCCAAGGCAAAGCCGGCGGCGCCGTTAAAGTACGCGTATCCAAAACCGAGCTGAAAGCCGGTGACATGCAGCCAAGCACTGCTCCAGTGTTCGCTGTTGGCGGTTCCCGTATCCTTCCTCAAACTGCCAGCGGTTTCCAACTGCAGAGCAGCGAATTCAACAACATTGACATGGAAGGCGGTCACTTCTACTCGGCGACCAGCCAGGACAAAAACGCCCGTGACGGCGGCCTGTTTGCAACGTACGCTGGCGTAGAAGCCGACAACATCGACTACGCAGGCATCAAATGGGGCGCCACCGATGCACTGAGCCTTTCGTTCTACGGTGCCAAGCTCGATAACATCTGGAACCAGTACTACGCCAACGCGAACTACACCCTCGCACTGGGTGGCACTCAGTCGTTGAACTTCGACGGTAACATCTACAACACTCAGGACACCGGCGACGCTAACGCAGGCGAAATCAGCAACACCGCCTTCTCGCTGGCTGCTGCTTACTCGTTCCTGAATGCGCACACCCTGACCCTGGGCTTCCAGAAGGTTAACGGCGAGACTCCGTTCGACTACATCGGCGTGGGCAAGAACAACCGCGGTGGCGACTCGATTTTCCTCGCCAACTCCATCCAATACTCCGACTTTAACGGTCCTGGCGAGAAATCGGTACAAGCCCGTTATGACCTGAAAATGGCTGAGTACGGCGTTCCTGGTCTGAGCTTCATGACCCGTTACGTCAATGGTTGGAACATCGACGGCACCAACACTCCAGCGGGCAGCGCCTACGCTGGTCTGTACGGCCAAGACGGCAAACACCACGAAACCAACGTGGAAGTTAAATACGTCATTCAAAACGGCCCAGCCAAAGACCTGTCCTTCCGCATTCGTCAAGCATGGCACTCCGCCAATGCTGACGAAGGCGAAGGCGATATCAATGAGTTCCGCCTGATCACCGACTACCCGCTCAACATTCTGTAATTGCAGAAAGTCAGCACCCGGTAATCAAAGAAAGGCCCATCTCCGGATGGGCCTTTTTTGTTGGCTGGAACATTGCGTTTAAACAATCAGATCTGTTAGGAACATGCCTGACTTAGCAGTCAGACATGATCAAAAAACAATCACTGCGACACAGATTCCTGAACCACCCGAATAACCCGCTGTGGAAACGGGATGTCAATACCGGCAGTTTTCAAACGATCGCGGGACTGTTCGTTGAACATGAACATTACATCCCAGTAATCGGCTGTCTTTACCCAGACCCGAAGCGAAAGAGTGATCGAACTGTCACCCAGAGTAGAAACCACTGCCTGAGGTGCTGGATCTGCCAATACACGCGGATCTTTGGCCAGTTCCAGCAAAACTTCACGGGCCTTCTGCAAGTCCGCTTCGTAATCAACACCGACGTCGAACACCACTTTGCGCGTTGGTTGACGATTGGTATTGGTGATGATGCCGTTCGACAAGTTGCCGTTGGGCACGATGATGGTTTTGTTATCGCCGGTACGCAGTACCGTGTGGAAGATCTGAATGCTGTCGACGGTACCAGCAACACCTTGGGCTTCGATCCAGTCACCGATCCGGAACGGGCGGAACAGCAGAATCAACACGCCACCGGCGAAGTTTGCCAGGCTGCCCTGCAAAGCCAGACCGATGGCCAGACCCGCCGCACCGATGGCCGCGACGAACGATGTGGTTTCCACACCGATCATCGACGCTACGCTGACGATCAGCAAAACCTTGAGAATGATATTAGCCAGGCTGCTGATGAACCCTTGCAGCGCAAGGTCGGCGTTACGCAGCGCCAACAGGCCGCCGAGCTTTTCCGTCACTTTGTTGATCAGCCACCAGCCGACGGCCAGGGTGATAACTGCCAGCAGTACACGACTGCCGTATTCCATGATCATCGGGATCCAGGCCTGAGAGGCCTTGACCAGATTGTCCACTTCAGTATTCAAATCCATCTACTTTCTCCTGGGTTAAGCGCAATCCGGGTGGGAGCGAGACCGGCTTGCCGGCGAAGAGGGCATATCAGTCAACATCACTATTGAATGACACACCGCTTTCGCGAGCAGGCTCGCTCCCACAGGGTTCCCGCATTGATAAGGTCAGTCGCGGAAGTTGTTGAACTGAAGCGGCATATCGAACGTCTTGGCGCGCAGGGCTGCGATGGCTTCCTGCAAATCGTCACGTTTCTTGCCAGTAATGCGCACCTGTTCACCCTGAATGGCGGCCTGGACCTTGAGCTTGGCGTCTTTGACGTGAGCGACGATTTTCTTCGCCAGCTCTTTGTCGATGCCTTCCTTGAGGACCGCTTCCTGCTTCATCAGCTTGCCCGACGCGTAGGCATCCTTGACTTCAAGGCACTGCACGTCGATTTTGCGCTTGACCAGCGCCAGCTTGAGGATCTCGATCATCGCTTCGAGCTGGAAATCGGCTTCAGCGGTCAGGTTGACGGTCAGGTCCTTTTCCTTGAACTCGAACGTGCCCTTGCCCTTCAGGTCATAACGACGATCGAGTTCCTTGACGGCGTTTTCGACCGCGTTGGTGACTTCGTGTTTGTCCAGTTCGGATACCACGTCGAACGACGGCATGTAATCTCTCCAATAAAAAGGCGCACTCGATTGCGATGGCGCGCGCTTGGCTTGCGGTTAAAATCGGGCTCATTATAACGGGTCTTTTCCAACCCATACTGCGAGCCTCACATGCCAGCCTCAAACCGAGTAAAAAGCTGATGTCGACCCCTTGGCATGTATTGGGTGCCGGCAGCCTCGGCACGTTGTGGGCCACGCGCCTGGCGCGGGCCGGCCTGCCTGTCAGGCTGATCGTTCGGGATGCGCAGCGCTTGCAGGCGTATCAAGCTGCGGGCGGTTTAACGCTGGTCGAGCACGGCGAAGCCAACAGCTATGACATCCCCGGCGAAACACCCGACAACCGCGAACCGATCAGACGCCTGCTGGTAGCCTGCAAGGCCTACGACGCCGAGAAAGCCGTCGCGCAACTGGCGCCACGCCTGACGCCCGACGCCGAATTGATCCTGTTGCAGAACGGCCTCGGCAGTCAGGACGCTGTCGCAGCGCAGGTGCCACAAGCCCGTTGCGTGAGTGCATCGAGTACTGAAGGTGCGTTTCGCGATGGCGACTGGCGTGTGGTATTCGCGGGTCACGGTTACACCTGGCTGGGTGATGCCGGCCATCCAGTTGCGCCGATCTGGCTGGATGACCTGACGGCCGCCGGGATTCCCCATGAATGGAGCACCGACATCCTCACACGGCTGTGGCGCAAGCTGGCGCTCAACTGTGCAATCAATCCGTTGACCGTCCTTCACAATTGCCGCAATGGCGGATTGCAGGAGCACCAGTGCGAAGTCGCTACCCTTTGCGATGAATTGACCGAGTTGCTGGAACGTTGTGGCCAGCCCGCGGCGGCGGAAAACCTGCAACAGGAAGTTGAACGCGTGATCCATGCCACGGCGGCCAATTACTCTTCGATGTACCAGGATGTAGCGAATATGCGCCGCACCGAAATCACCTACTTGCTGGGTTACGTCTGCAAAGTAGCCTCGCGTCATCAACTCAACCTGCCCCACCTCCATCAATTACAGCAACGGCTGATCGGCCATCTGCACAGCCTTGGATTGCCCAGCGACTGAGCAGCGGCTACGCTGGCCACTTGTTCCTTTTCAGCGACGAACCTGATGCCACTGCGCCAGCGCCTCGAAAACCTCCCCGTCGGCCAAAAGTTACTGGCTGCCCTGCTGGTGCTGTTGATCACCATACTGCTGGTCGCCAACCTGACGTTCATCAGCGCGGCGTATTACATCTCCCAGGAAAGCATGGCGCCCCAAGCCTTGCAGACCATTGGCCGACTGGTGTCCAACCCCAGCCTGGTGGCCGATGCCTTAAAGTCGCCACAAAACGCCGAGCGCCTGCTCAACGAACTCGACAGTTACTCACCCCTGCGTGCGGCCGCGCTTTATGACGGCAAGGGCGAACGGCTGGCGCAGTTGCAGCATGGCGACAAACTGAGTCTGCCGGGCCGCTATCAGCACATTGAAGCCTGGCAAGCGACCGAGTTTCGCAGTAATCAACTGATCACCCTGCCCCGTCCCGGCACCGAGCCCGGCCATTTACTGTTGGTGGCCAGCAGCGAATTGCCAATGGCGTTCTACACCGGCACGCTGACCGCCAGCCTGGGCATTCTGATCTTCAGCGTGCTGTTGTGGCTGGTGATCGCCCGGCAAATCAAACGCCTGATCACACGGCCTATCCATGAACTCGAAGAGCTGTCCCGGCAAGTGACCCGCGAAGAGAACTACGCGCTGCGTGCCTCCCGTGGCAACCACGACGAAATCGGCAGCCTCGCCGAAGCGTTCAACACCATGCTCTCGCGGATCGAGGCCCGGGAACAGCAACTCAAGCGTGCCCGCGACGACTCCCAGGCCGCTTATGATCAGGCCCAGGGCCTGGCCGAAGAAACGCGCCATACCAATCGCAAGCTGGAACTCGAAGTCCAGGTGCGCAGCAAGATCGAGAAAAAACTCACCGGCTTCCAGAACTACCTCAACAGCATTATCGACTCCATGCCGTCGGCGCTGATCGCCCTCGACGAACAGCTTTACGTGACCCAGTGGAATCAAGAGGCCAGCGCCCTGTCCGGCACGCGCCTGGACGAAGCCTTGAACCAGCCGATCTTCCTCGCCTTCGAACCGCTGAAGCCGTTTCTGCCGCAGCTCAAGCAAACCGTCGAGCAGCACACCGTGGCGAAGATCGAACGGGTAACGTGGTTCAAGGATGATGAGCCCAAACATTACGCCCTGACCTTTTACCCGCTGATGGGCGGCGCCGGGCGTGGCGTGGTGATCCGGATCGACGACATTACCCAGCGTCTGTCCCTGGAAGAAATGATGGTGCAGTCGGAAAAAATGCTCTCGGTCGGAGGCCTTGCCGCCGGCATGGCCCACGAAATCAATAACCCGTTGGGCGCGATCCTGCATAACGTCCAGAACATTCGCCGACGCCTGTCTCCTGATCTGCCGAAGAACATGGAGCAGGCCGAGCAGATCGGTGTCGAACTGAACACGGTCAACCACTACCTGCAAGTGCGTGAAGTGCCGCAATTGCTGGATGGCATTCAGCAGGCTGGCGCTCGCGCGGCGAAGATTGTCACGCACATGCTCAGCTTCAGCCGCCGCAGCACCCGGCAAATGGCCCCCTGCGACCTGCCCGCGCTGATCGATCAAGCGGTGGAAATCGCCGGTAATGACTTCGACCTGGCGATCGGTTTTGACTTCAAGGGCCAGGCGATCGTTCGCCAGTTCGATCCGGCTCTGGGCCCGGTGCCCGGCACGGCCAACGAACTGGAACAAGTGCTACTCAACCTGTTGAAAAACGCGGCCCAGGCCATTCACCAGCGTGAAGATGACAGCGAACCTGGGCGGATCATTCTGCGTACTCGACTGAATCCGCCATGGGCGGAAATCCAGGTCGAGGACAATGGCATCGGCATGAGCGAAAGCGTGCGCAAACGCACGTTCGAGCCGTTTTTCACCACCAAGGAAATTGGCCAGGGCACCGGCCTGGGCCTGTCAGTTTCCTATTTCATCATCACCAACAATCACAAGGGGCAGATGGAAGTGCAGTCGACGCCGGGCCAAGGCACCTGCTTCACCTTGCGCCTGCCCTTGTCGGGCACGACGGTCTCCTCTCAAGAACTCAATCAGCTATCGAGGTAACCCATGGGCTTTCGCTTGTCGAAGATTTACACCCGCACTGGCGACAAAGGCGAAACCGGGCTCGGAGATGGTCGCCGAGTGCCCAAGGACCACCCGCGAATCGAAGCCATTGGCGAAGTCGATTCGCTGAACAGCCAGGTCGGCGTACTGCTGGCCGGCTTGGCCGCAGAAAGCGTCACGTATCCGGGGTTGAACGAGGTAATCGAGGTTTTGGCGCCTTGCCAGCACCGGTTGTTCGACCTGGGTGGCGAGCTGGCGATGCCGGTGTACCAGGCGCTGGACGCGGCGGAAATCGAACGACTGGAAGCGGCGATTGATCGGTGGAATGAAGAGTTGGGGCCGCTGGAGAATTTCATTTTGCCAGGCGGTTCAGCGCTGATCGCTCAGGCCCATGTGTGCAGAAGCCTGGCGCGCAGTGCAGAGCGGCGGTGCCAGCAGTTGAATGCGATCGAACCGCTGGCCGGGGTTGGGTTGGCGTATATCAATCGGTTGTCGGATGTGTTGTTTGTGGTGGCGCGGTTGATTGCCAAGCGGCAGGGGGTTGCGGAGATTTTGTGGAAGCCTGCCGCTAAACCTCAGGAATAATCGGCGCCTGTCAGGACGCCTTCGCGGGCAAGCCCGCTCCTACAGTTGATCGGTGCGTACACAAATTCAATGTAGGAGCGGCGGTGCGACGATTCGACTTGCCCGCGAAGAGGCCGGTAGCTACACCAAAGAATCAGGCCAGAACGCCCGAATCCCCGCCACACCCTGCGCCCCAGCTTCCCAGGCCTTCTGCCGCTCTGCCGGACCAACACCGCCCAACAGGAACACCGGCTTGCTGAACCCCTCGATCAACACCGAAGCCTGCTCCCAACCCAACGGCTGCGCATCTGGATGCGTCTGGGTCTTTTGCACCGGGGACAGGGTCACAAAGTCCACGCCCATCTGCTCGGCCAATGCCAGTTCTTCCGCGTTATGGCACGACGCTGCCAACCAGCGCGATGCTGGCAGGGGACGCCCCGCTGCCGCGTATTTACGCAACTGCGCCGAAGTGATGTGCCAACCCGCGGACGGAAAATCACCGAGCCATTCGAACGGCCCCTTGATCATCAGCTGCGCCTTGCCCGCACACAGCCCCGCCGCGTCCACCGCCAGATCGCGGTATTTGGGATCGTAGCCGTTGGGCGCTCGTAGCTGGATCAGTTTGATCCCCCCCGCGATGGCCTTCTGAATGCCGCGCAGCAAGGCCGGGGTTTCCAGGTCTTGCGGGGTAATCAAGTATTCGGCCGGTAACCGCGCAGCAGCGACGATTGGCTGGTTGGCCGCCGGGAACTCGTAGTTCAACAGATCGCGCGGTGACACCCACTCCAACGGCTGGCCTTCAGCGCCGTGAGGTTCGCCGGTAAAGGCCGAGACTTCCCAGACATCCAGCAACACGTGCTTGTCCGGGTAGTCGTGATGAACCTTGATCAGCGGTCGCGCAGCGCTGACCACAATACCCAGCTCTTCCTGAAGTTCACGGCTCAGCGCGGTTTCGACGGACTCGTCGCCCTCGACCTTGCCCCCGGGAAACTCCCACAAACCACCCTGATGCTGAGTGTCGGCACGGCGTGCAATGAGGATCTTGCCGCTGTGATCACGGATGACGGCGGCGGCTACATGGACTCGTTTCACTGCCCAACCTCCTCCAGACCTGCTTTCTGCCAGGCCTTGAAAGCCGGCCATTGATAAATCGTTTCGACGTAGGCCTCGTCCGTTGCCGGCAATTTCACCTGATAGGTGCGCAGGCGTACGGCAATCGGTGCGAAGAAAGCATCGGCCAGGGTCGCGTCGCCGAACAGGAAAGGACCGGTGTCGGTCGCCGCCTCGCGGCATTCAGCCCACAACGCCAGCATGCGCTGGATGTCGGCCTGAACATCATCAGGCGCCTGCGACAGCGGTGCATCGCGGCTCAGGTCGAACGGCATGTTGCCACGCATGGCAAAAAAACCGGCGTGCATCTGCGCACAGGCCGAACGCGCCTGCGCACGGGCGGCGGTGTCTTTTGGCCAGAGACCCGCCTCGGGAAATTGCTCGGCCAGATACTCGGCAATCGCCAGGGAATCGGCGATGGTGCCGTGTTCGGTTTTCAGCAGCGGGACTTTACCGGTCGGCGAATGCTTGAGCAGGCGCTCACGGGTGTCCGGTTGCCCCAGCTTGATCAGTTCTTCGGTGTAGGCAGCACCGGTCAAGTCGAGGGCCAGTGCGCCGCGCAGGGACCAGGAGGAATGCAGTTTGTCGCCGATGATCAGGTGGAGGCTCATGTTCGGGACCTTTTGATGAGGGGCACAGACCAGAAACTTCAGTGTCTGGTCGTCCGTCATCGCGGGCAAGCCTTGCTCCTACGGGGTTGATGTTGTTCACGGGTGTTGTGAACGACACAAAACTGTAGGAGCAAGGCTTGCCCGCGATTGAAGCGACTCGGTCTTAAGTACGGTACTCGGCGTTGATCTTCACGTATTCGTGGGACAAGTCGGTGGTCCAGATGGTTTCGCTGCAATCGCCGCGACCCAACTCGATACGAATAGTGATCTCTTCCTGCTGCATCACTGCAGCGCCCTGGGCTTCGGTGTAAGTCGCGGCGCGTGCGCCTTGGCTGGCAATGCACACCTCGCCGAGGAACACGTCGATCTTGCTCACGTCCAGGTTCGGTACGCCGGCACGACCGACGGCAGCCAGAATACGGCCCCAGTTCGGATCGGAGGCGAACAAAGCCGTCTTGATCAGCGGCGAGTGCGCCACGGTGTAACCGACGTCCAGGCATTCCTGGTGGTTGCCGCCGCCGTTGACTTCAACGGTGACGAACTTGGTGGCGCCTTCACCGTCGCGAACGATGGCCTGAGCCACGTCCATGCACACCTCGAACACCGCTTGCTTGAGCTTGGCGAACAATTCGCCTTCGGTGCGGGTGATCTCCGGCAAGGCAGCCTGACCGGTGGCGATCAGCATGCAGCAATCGTTGGTCGAGGTGTCGCCGTCGATGGTGATGCGGTTGAACGACTTGTTGGCACCGTCCAGCAGCAGGTTTTGCAGCACGTCACGGGAGACTTTGGCATCGGTGGCGATGTAGCCGAGCATGGTCGCCATGTTCGGACGGATCATGCCCGCGCCTTTGCTGATGCCGGTCACGGTGATGGTCACGCCGTCATGCTGGAACTGGCGGCTGGCACCCTTTGGCAGGGTGTCGGTGGTCATGATACCGGTGGCGGCAGCTTCCCAGTTGTGGATCGACAGGTCGTCGAGGGCCGCTTGCAGCGCGCCTTCGATTTTCTCGACCGGCAGCGGCTCGCCGATCACACCCGTGGAGTACGGCAGCACCAGGCTGGCATCAACGCCCGTCAGCTCAGCCAGTTTGGCGCACGTACGCTCGGCAGCGGCCAGGCCGGGTTCGCCGGTGCCGGCGTTGGCATTGCCGGTGTTGGTCAACAGGTAGCGCACCGGACCTTGCACACGTTGCTTGGCCAGGATCACGGGCGCGGCGCAAAAGGCGTTGAGCGTGAAGACGCCTGCGACCGTGGAGCCTTCGGCGCAGCGCATGACCACAACATCCTTGCGCCCCGGGCGCTTGATGCCGGCCGAGGCGATACCGAGTTCAAAACCGGCAACCGGGTGCAACGTTGGCAAAGGACCAAGACCAACAGCCATGAATGCGCTCCTTAAAAAAATGTAGTCATCACCGTCATACGATGGACGGTGGTATTAAATGGCAAAACGCCGCGACGGCTGATGCCGGTCGCGGCGCGGGTATTTCAGCGTTTGAAACGGGTTTTACTGGATCTGCCCGTGGCAATGCTTGAATTTCTTGCCCGAACCGCAATAGCACAGCTCGTTACGGCCCAGCTTCTGCTCGTTGCGAACCGGTGCTACGGCCAGGGCGACATCAATTTCCTCGCCCAACGGTTCCACTTGCTCAAGACCCGGTGCTTCTTCGTGGTGGAACTGCATGCGTGCAGCCAGCGCTTCGGCTTCCTGACGCAGGCGTTGTTCTTCTTCGATCGGGTCTTCGCGGCGAACCTGAACGTGGGACAGCACACGGATCGAGTCGCGCTTGATCGAATCCAGCAGCTCGGAGAACAGCGTGAACGACTCGCGCTTGTATTCCTGCTTCGGGTTCTTCTGGGCATAGCCACGCAAGTGAATGCCGTGACGCAGGTGGTCCATGGTCGACAGGTGGTCTTTCCACAGGTCATCCAGAACGCGCAGTACGATTTGCTTCTCAAAGCTGCGCAGCGCTTCGGCGCCCGCCTGGTCTTCTTTCTCGTTGTACGCAGCAATCAGCTCTTGCATCAGCTTCTCGCGCAGGGTCTCTTCGTACAGGTGATCGTCTTCGTCGAGCCATTGCTGGATCGGCAGCGCCACACCGAAGTCGCTCTGCAACGCAGCTTCCAGACCGGCCACGTCCCACTGCTCAGGCAGCGACTGTGGAGGAATATGTGCGCTGACGGTGGCGTTGAGCACGTCCTGACGGAAATCGGTGATGGTTTCACCAATGTTGTCAGCGGCCAGCAACGTGTTACGCATGTGATAAATCACTTTACGCTGTTCGTTGTTGACGTCGTCGAACTCAAGCAGTTGCTTACGAATGTCGAAGTTACGGCCTTCAACCTTGCGTTGAGCCTTCTCAATGGCGTTGGTCACCATACGGTGCTCGATCGCCTCGCCTGGCTGCATGCCCAGGGCCTTCATGAAGTTCTTCACCCGATCAGAGGCGAAGATACGCATCAGGCTGTCTTCCAGCGACAGGTAGAAGCGGCTGGAACCGGCGTCGCCCTGACGACCGGCACGACCACGCAGCTGGTTGTCGATACGGCGCGATTCGTGACGTTCGGAAGCAATCACCTGCAAGCCGCCCGATTCGAGCACTTGCTGGTGACGCTTCTGCCAGTCGGCCTTGATCTGGGCAATCTGCTCTGGCGTTGGATCTTCCAGGGAAGCCACTTCTACTTCCCAGTTACCGCCCAACAGGATGTCGGTACCACGACCGGCCATGTTGGTGGCGATGGTCAGTGCGCCAGGGCGACCGGCCTGGGCAATGATCTCGGCTTCCTTTTCGTGGAACTTGGCGTTCAGAACCTTGTGTTCGATGCCTTGTTCAACGAGCAGGCGAGACATGTGTTCGGACGTTTCGATGGTCGCGGTACCCACCAGCACCGGACGACCCGCCGCCATGCTTTCCTTGATGTCAGCCACGATAGCCGTGTACTTCTCGTCGGCCGTCAGGAACACCAGGTCGTTGTAGTCTTTACGTGCCAGCGGCTTGTTCGGCGGAATGACCATGACCTGCAGGCCATAGATCTGATGGAACTCGAACGCCTCGGTGTCGGCCGTACCGGTCATGCCGGACAGCTTGTTGTACAGGCGGAAGTAGTTCTGGAACGTGGTCGATGCCAGGGTCTGGCTCTCGGCCTGAATGTTCAGGTTTTCCTTGGCTTCGATGGCCTGGTGCAGACCTTCGGACAAACGACGGCCCGGCATGGTACGACCGGTGTGTTCGTCGACCAGGACAACCTGGCCGTCCTGCACGATGTACTCGATATTGCGGTGGAACAGTTTGTGCGCACGCAGGCCGGCATAAACGTGAGTCAGCAGGCTCAGGTTGTGTGCCGAATACAGGCTTTCGCCTTCAGCCAGCAGGCCGATGCTGGTGAGCGTTTCTTCGACGTACTGGTGACCGGCTTCGTTGAGTTCGACCTGACGGGTCTTCTCATCGACGGTGTAGTGGCCAGCCTTGGTGACTTCGCCTTCAACTTCTTCGACGTGCAACTCAAGCGTCGGGATCAGTTTGTTGATCTCGATGTACAGCTTGGAGCTGTCCTCGGCCTGACCGGAGATGATCAGCGGAGTACGGGCTTCGTCGATGAGGATGGAGTCGACTTCGTCGATCACGGCAAAATTGAGTTCACGCTGGAATTTTTCTTCCATGCTGAACGCCATGTTGTCGCGCAGGTAATCGAAACCGAATTCGTTGTTGGTGCCGTAAGTAATGTCGGCGGCGTAAGCCAGACGTTTCTCTTCCGGCGGCTGGAAAGGCGTAACCACGCCGACCGTCATGCCGAGGAACTCATAGAGCGGACGCATCCAGTTGGCGTCACGGCGGGCCAGGTAGTCGTTCACCGTTACAACGTGCACGCCCTTGCCGGACAGTGCGTTGAGGTAAACGCCCAGTGTTGCCACCAGGGTCTTGCCTTCACCGGTACGCATTTCCGCGATCATGCCTTCATGCAAGGTCATGCCGCCGATCAGCTGGACATCGAAGTGGCGCATACCCATGACGCGCTTGCCGGCTTCGCGGGCGACCGCAAAGGCTTCTGGCAGCATCTTGTCGAGGGATTCCCCTTTGGCGATGCGGGCCTTGAACTCATCTGTCTTGGCACGCAATTGATCGTCCGAAAGGGCCACCATTTGCTCTTCGAAGGCATTGACGAGTTGCACCGTCTTGAGCATGCGTTTGACTTCACGCTCGTTCTTGCTTCCAAAAAGTTTCTTTAACAAAGGCGCAAACATATCGGCAGGATCTTCCACACTAAAGGGATGGAGGGCGGCCCCGTGAGTCGCCCGTGCAGCCCTCATGGCCGCATGCGAACGAGCATTCTACCCGGAAACGATGGTGAGGAAAGTGGCGTTGTTCCACGATGCATGCACTGCGCTGTAACGGGGCTCACTTAAAATAAGGGCTTTTTGCTGAACTTCAAGCCATTCACGGCAGAAGTTACTCGTTGATTTAATGGGTAAAGCGCGCGCAAAGCAATGGGTCAGGTGCACGTGGTGCTTTCTGCTACCATGGCGGCTCTGTTACTTCAGGTGTCTGATCATGGCATTTCGCCCTCTTACGGCCAGAGCCCCCGCCGTTCTGCTTCGCGAAGCCAAGCCGCTGAAAGCTATTTTTGGCCATGCTCAACGCCTGGGTCATTTACAACGCCTGCTCGAAAGCCAATTGCAGCCCGCCGCTCGCGAACATTGCCATGTGGCGTCGTGGCGCGAAGGCAGTTTATTGCTGATCGTCACCGACGGACATTGGGCGACCCGCCTGCGTTATCAGCAAAAGCGTTTGCAGCGTCAGCTACAGATGTTTGATGAGTTCGCCAGTTTGACGCGGATTTTGTTCAAGGTTCAGCCACCGACCGTTCAGCAAGGGGCGGCGGGGCATACCATCAGTTTGTCGACGGATGCGGGCGCGACCATTCAGGCGACGGCCGACGGGATCACCGATCCGAATCTGCGGGCCGCGCTGGAACGGCTTGCGGCTCACGCAAAACCAAAGACCTGAGATCACCGATTTCTGTAGGAGCATGGCTTGCCCGCGATGGGAGCGCCGCAGTGCAACAGATACACCGCGTTATCGTTCATCGCGGGCAAGCCATGCTCCTACAGGGTTTAGCGGCTTTTTTTGCCACCGAGCAACGAGCCCATCAACCCGCGCACCAACTGTCGGCCCAATTGATTGGCCGCCTGTCGCATGGCCGATTTTAATGCCTGACCGGCTGCCGTCCCGAGAAACTCCCCAGCCTGTTCAGTAAAACTTGGCTCTTCGGGTACAGGTTTGACTGGCGCCGCATCCGGATCGGGTGCCAGCCCCTTGCGCCCCATCAGCACTTCATAAGCCGATTCTCGATCAATCGGTTTGTCATATCGCCCCTGCAACGGCGAACCGGCGATCAATGCCGCACGTTCGGCCTCGCTCAGCGGTCCGATCCGCGATTGCGGCGGCGCGATCAATACACGCTGGACCATTTCGGGCGTGCCTTTATCGGCCAGCGTCCCGACCAGCGCCTCGCCAATCCCCAATTCGGTCAATACCGACAAGGCATCGAACGCCGGGTTCGGCCGGAATCCCTCGGCCACGGCGCGCAAGGATTTCTGTTCCTTGGCCGTGAACGCGCGCAAACCGTGCTGGATGCGTAACCCCAACTGAGCCAGCACGTCATCCGGCAAGTCACCCGGCGATTGGGTGACGAAATACACCCCGACGCCTTTCGAACGAATCAGCCGCACCACCTGCTCCAACCGGTCCTGCAACGCCTTGGGCGTACCGGCGAACAACAAGTGCGCTTCGTCGAAAAACAACGCCAGCAGCGGTTTGTCCGCATCACCGCGCTCTGGCAACTGCTCGAACAGTTCAGCGAGCAGCCAGAGCAGGAACGTCGCATAAACCTTCGGTGCTTCGTGAACCAGACGACTGGCATCCAGCAAGTGAATACGCCCTCGACCATCAGCGGTCGGCTGCAGGATGTCTTCGAGTTGCAGCGCCGGTTCGCCGAACAGCGCTTCAGCGCCTTGTTGTTCCAGCGTTGCCAAACGCCGCAACAGCGCCTGACTTGAGCCGGTAGTCATCAACGCGGCGTCATCCCCGAGCAATTCCGGGTTGTCACGCAGGTGATTGAGCAACGCCTTCAGATCCTTGAGATCCAGCAGCAATAGCCCTTCGCGATCCGCCACCTTGAACGCCGCGTACAGCGCCGACTGCTGGCTGTCGGTCAGCTCCAGCAGACTGCCCAGCAGTAACGGGCCCATTTCACTCAAGGTGGTGCGCAATGGATGACCAGACTGGCCATGAATGTCCCACAGGGTCACCGGATACGCCTGAGGCTTGTGATTCAGCCACGGCATCCCGGCGATGCGCTCGGCAATCTTGCCTTGCGGGTTGCCGGCGGCACCGAGACCACACAGGTCGCCCTTGATATCGGCGGCAAACACCGCCACGCCCGCGTCACTGAAGGCTTCGGCCATGCGCTGCAACGTGACGGTTTTACCCGTCCCGGTAGCGCCTGCGACCAGACCGTGACGGTTGGCCAGACGCATGGCCTGGGCAATGGACTGGCCGGCAAGGTCGGCGCCGAGAACGAGTTGCAATGAGTCAGGCATTTTGTCACCCATGGTTAATCTTTGAGCCGGCACGGCCGATACAAAAACCGAGACTGCATAGAAATCAGCGTCGGTAATTCCCTAAGGAAAGAACGGAAATATCAGCTTATTTACAACATTGCCCACTTAGCGTGTCTTTATAAAAGCACGCCCAGGACATTAAGACCTTAGCGGAACCCCAAGCCATGAACAAAAACCTGCGCTTCAGCCATAAAATTTTGCTTGCCGCCGCGCTCATTGTTATTGCCGCCTTCGCCTCGTTCACGCTGTACAACGACTATTTACAGCGTAACGCCATCCGCGAAGACCTCGACAATTACCTCAGTGAGATGGGTGACGTCACCGCCAACAACATCCAGACCTGGTTGAACGGCCGAATCCTGCTGATCGACAACCTCGCCCAAAACATCGCCATCAATCCTGAACCGTCCACGGTCGCCAGCCTGCTTGAGCAGAAAGCCCTGACGTCGACGTTCATGGCGTCCTACCTGGGCGATGCCACCGGCAGCTTCACTATTCGCCCGGACGCCAAGATGCCCGCCGGCTTCGACCCACGGGTGCGCCCTTGGTACAAAGGCGCGCAAAGCAGCAGCACCGCGACCCTGACCGAACCGTACATCGACGCAGCCACCGGCCAGACCATCATTTCCATCGCCACCGCCTCGCGCAAAGCCGGACAAAGCGTCGGCGTGGTGGGCGGCGACTTGAGCCTGCAAACCCTGATCGACACCCTCAGCGCTCGCGATTTCAACGGCATGGGGTATGCCTTCCTGGTCAGCGCCGACGGAAAAATCCTGGTTCACCCGGACAAAACCCTGGTGATGCAATCCCTGAGCGAGGCCTACCCGAAAAATACCCCGCGCATCGGCGGTGCCTACAGTGAAGTGGAGGTCGACGGCAAGACCCGTATCGTCACCTTCACCGCGATCAAAGGCCTGCCGTCGGTCAACTGGTACATCGGTTTGTCGGTAGACAAGGACAAAGCCTTCTCGATGCTCAGCGAATTCCGCGCTTCGGCAGTCGTCGCGACGATCATTGCAGTGGCGATCATCATCGCGCTGTTGGGCATGCTGATCCGTATCCTGATCCAGCCGCTGCACGTCATGACCCGCGCCATGGCCGAAATTGCCGACGGTGAAGGCGATCTGACCAAGCGCCTGACCATCCAGAACAACGATGAGTTCGGTATCCTCGGTACCGCGTTCAACCGTTTTGTAGAACGTATTCACACCTCGATTCGCGAAGTGTCCTCGGCCACCGGCCAAGTCAACGAAGTGGCGCTGCGTGTCGTGGCCGCCTCGAACTCCTCGATGTTCAACTCCGACCAGCAGGCCTCGCGCACCAGCAGCGTCGCCGCAGCGATCAATCAACTGGGGGCCGCCGCCCAGGAAATCGCCCGTAACGCCGCGCAAGCGTCGAGCCAGGCCAGCGATGCCCGCAGCCTGGCCGAAGACGGCCAGCAAGTGGTGGACCGCAGCATTGCCGCGATGAATCAGCTGTCGAGCATGCTCAGCGCATCGAGCACCAACATCGAATCGTTGAACAGCAAAACCGTGAACATCGGCCAGATCCTCGAAGTGATCACCAGCATTTCCCAACAAACCAACCTGCTGGCACTCAACGCGGCCATCGAAGCGGCCCGAGCCGGTGAAGCCGGCCGTGGTTTCGCGGTGGTGGCCGATGAAGTGCGCAACCTGGCGCACCGCACGCAGGAATCGGCGCAACAGGTGCAGACCATGATCGAGGAGCTGCAAGTCGGCGCCCGCGAATCCGTCAGCACCATGAGCGACAGCCAGCGCCACAGTCAGGACAGCGTGGAAATCGCCAACCTGGCGGGCGAGCGGTTGAACAGCGTGACGTTGCGCATCGGTGAAATCGACGGGATGAACCAGTCGGTGGCCACGGCGACTGAAGAGCAGACTGCAGTGGTGGAGTCGATCAATGTCGACATTACCGAGATCAATACGTTGAACCAGGAAGGCGTCGAAAACCTGCAATCGACCTTGCGCGCGTGCTCCGATCTTGAGCAGCAGGCTTCGCGTCTGACGCAGTTGGTAGGCAGTTTCCGAATCTAGCGTCTGTTCTGGCCCCTTCGCGGGCAAGCCCGGCTCCTACATGGTGGGAGCCGGGCTTGCCCGCGATAGCGGTCTCAAATCACTGCAAAACCCCGCTGACACCCCGCCACAAACCCCAACCGAACAACTATTCTTCATAAAGGTCAACCGAGGGAGAACAACAGGCCAGGAGGACTGTTCATCGTGCATATCGCGGACATCACCATGTTCTACGCCCCTGCCAGCGGTGGCGTGCGCACGTATCTGGATGCCAAACACCGTCGCCTGAGCACCAAGCCAGGCATTCGCCACAGCCTGTTGATTCCGGGCGCACATCTGAGTGAAACGGATGGCGTTTACACGGTTCCAGCCCCTGCCCTGCCCTTTGGCAAGGGTTATCGCTTCCCCCTCCGTCTCGCCCCTTGGCGAAATGTCCTGCAGGATTTACAGCCCGATCTGATCGAAGTAGGCGACCCTTATCTCACCGCATGGGCAGCACTGGATGCGCGACGCCAACTGGATGTGCCGGTCATCGGTTTTTATCACTCGGACTTGCCGCTGCTGGTCAGCAATCGGATGGGCCATTGGGTCACGCCGAACGTGGAGGCCTATGTCAGCAAGCTTTACGGCAACTTCGACCGGGTGCTGGCGCCGAGCCGGGTCATGGCCGACAAATTGAGCGGGCTGGGGGTGAAGAACGTGTTCGTCCAACCCTTGGGCGTTGACTTGCAAACCTTCAACCCCGATGCCCGAGACCCTGGCCTGCGAGCCGAGTTGGGCATTGATGAAAATACTCATCTGTTGATTTTCGCCGGACGCGGTTCCAAAGAAAAAAACCTGCCGGTACTACTCGATTGCATGGTGCGTCTGGGGCCCCGTTATCACCTGCTGCTGGTGGGGTCGTCGATGCCGGCCGCTGTGCCGGACAACGTCACAGTGGTTGATGGATTCTGCCTGACCGCACAAGTAGCGCGACTGATGGCCAGCGCCGATGCATTGCTGCATGCCGGCGACCAGGAAACGTTTGGGCTGGTGATACTCGAGGCCATGGCCTGCGGCATTCCGGTGGTGGCGGTGGCAGCCGGGGCCTTTCCGGAAATTGTTACCGCGCCCTGCGGCTTGCTGTGCCCGCCGAACAACTCGATGGCGATGGCCAACGCTGTGCGTGAGTTGTTCAGCCAGGACAGCGCGGCGTTGGGGAAAACGGCGCGCTGTCACGTGGAGCGGCAATACAGCTGGGACACGGTGGTCAACAGTCTGCTGGGGCACTATCACGCAGTACTCGGCAGCCAATGGCCGCTGACCGCCAATGGCTAATCCGATGAACCCTTCCTGCGTGTTACTGGTGTTGCACGACGTTGCGCCGCAAACCTGGGCCGATTATCAACCCTTCGTTGAAGCGGTCGACGCATGGGGCGACGTACCGATGACATGGTTGGTGGTCCCGGATTTCCACAAACACAACAGCCTTGACGCTCACCCGGAATTTCGACGAGCGCTCACCCACCGTATCGCCCGAGGTGACGAACTGGCATTGCACGGCTACTTTCATTGCGATGAAGGACCACCGCCCGGCAACCCGCGAGACTGGTTCATGCGCCGTATCTACACCCACGAAGGCGAGTTTTACCGCCTGTCGCAACACGCCGCGCTCGCCCGACTGCGTGCCGGAATCGAGGTCTTTGAGCGTTACAACTGGCCGCTGGAAGGTTTCGTCGCCCCGGCCTGGTTGATGAGCGAAGGCACGCGCCAGGCGTTGCGCCAATTGCCGCTGCGCTACACCAGCGACTCGCAGCATTTGTATCGACTGCCGGATTTCACGCCGATAGATGCGCCAGGGCTGGTCTGGAGCGCTCGCAGTGCCTGGCGGCGGGGCTTGTCGAAATTGCTCAGCGATCAACGCGAGCAGCATTGTCAGCACGCGCCGGTCATTCGCCTGGGCCTGCACCCGGTGGACATGCGCCATGCGTTCTCGCGCAACTACTGGTTGCAAACCCTCAAGCGCTTGCTCGACGAGGGCCGCGTGCCGATGACCAAGTCCCAATGGCTGGCTGTGCAACGCGACCCAGTCGGCCGCGCAGCATGAACCGGGGGATTGTGCTGTTCGTGGCCCTGTTGGCTGCAGTGCTGATCCCGCTGTTGCTGGGCGGTAACCAGACCTGGTCGCGACTGCAAAGCTTTCCATTGAACGGGCTGCTGATCATGTTCGGCATGATTCTGTTGTGCTGGGTGGTGAACACCCTGCGCTTGCGCCTGTTGCTGGGCGATCAGCGCGATAAGGTCAGCCCGGTCAAAAGCCTCGGCATGGTGATGGCCACCGAGTTCGCCTATTGCGCCACCCCCGGTGGCAGCGGCGGACCGCTGACGATCATGGCGTTGCTGGCGCGCAATGGCGTGCAACCGGCCAAGGGCAGCGCGGTATTCGCTATGGATCAACTGAGTGATCTGCTGTTTTTTCTCTGTGCACTGAGCGGGATTTTGATTTATGCACTGTTCCAGCACCTCAGCGAACGTATGGAATGGCTGCTGACTGTCAGCGTCATTTCGATGTTCGGCGGGTTGATTTGCTGCGTGTTGGTCGCCCGCTACCATCGGCTGCTGATTCGCCTGAGCGGCCAATTTCTGGTTCACCTGAATGTAAAAAGCACTACGCGCCTGCGCTGGGCACGAAAACTTCTGCACTTCCTCGCCGCGTTCACTGACACATTGAAGTTGCCTTTTCAGACATTGATCACGGTGTTTGCACTGACCTGCTTACATTGGGTCCTGCGCTACAGTGTGTTGTATCTGGCATTACGCGGCCTGGGGGCGGATTTACAATGGGCCTGGTGCTTTTTGATCCAGATGGTTTCGCTCAGTGCAGGGCAATTCAGTTTGCTACCGGGTGGTGCCGGGGCGGCGGAGTTGACGTCGGCGGCCTTGCTGGCGCCCATGGTGGGGAAGTCGACCGCTGCGGCGGCCATTCTGATCTGGCGGGCGGTGACTTATTACTTCTACCTGATAGCGGGTGGCCCCGTGTTTTTGCTGATGCTGGGACGGCCTCTGCTGAGGAAGTTGATGAAGTTCAAGCAGGCTTGATCGTGTCTTCACGGTCTTGCTGTAACTGCTCCCACAACTCGGCAGCACCGGGAAACTCAGTGCCGTCTTCGGGGCTCATGTCATCCGGGTCATAGCGGCTCAAACAGCCCTCGCCCACTGTTGCCGGTGCTTTAGAAGTAGCTTTGTCGAGTGGATCGGCCATGTTCAATATCCTCAGTGCAGAAACGGCGAAGGGCCTGAAGCGATTGAACGCCCAGGCCCTTCGAATTTCAACTGCATTGCGGTGTTATCAGAACACAACCGTCTTGTTGCCGTGCACCAACACCCGGTCCTCCAAGTGATAACGCAGACCGCGCGCCAACACCATCTTCTCGACATCACGGCCGAAACGCACCATGTCTTCAATACTGTCACTGTGGCTGACACGCACCACGTCCTGCTCAATGATCGGGCCGGCGTCCAGTTCTTCGGTCACGTAGTGGCAGGTTGCGCCGATCAACTTCACACCCCGCATGGAAGCCTGGTGATACGGCTTGGCGCCGACGAACGACGGCAGGAAGCTGTGGTGAATATTGATGACCTTGTGCGCATATTCGCTGCACAACGCTGGCGGCAGGATTTGCATGTAGCGGGCAAGTACGACCACTTCGGCATCGTGCTGTTTGACCAGACGCGAGACTTCGGCAAACGCCGGCTCTTTGTCCTGTGGATTGACCGGCACATGGTAGTAAGGAATGCCGTGCCACTCGACCATGCTGCGCAAGTCATCATGGTTGGAAATCACACAGGAGATTTCGCAATCCAGTTCATCGCTGTGCCAGCGGTGCAGCAAGTCGGCCAGGCAGTGAGACTCGCGGCTGGCCATTAACACCACGCGTTTCTTCTGCGCGGTATCGGTGATGCGCCAGTCCATCGAGAACTCTTTGGCAATCGGCGCAAAGGCTTCGCGAAAGGCTTCAATACCGAAAGGCAGCGAGTCGGCACGAATTTCGTGACGCATGAAGAACCAGCCACTGAGATTGTCCGAGTGATGGCTCGCTTCGGTGATCCAGCCGTTATGTGACGCCAGAAAGTTACTGACTTTAGCAACGATGCCGACGCGGTCCGGGCAAGCAATCACCAGCCGAAAAGTGCGCATGAGGGGGAAACTCCAGAACTTCGCAAAGGCCGCCATTCTAGCGATTGCGCAGCAAAACTACAGTATTGATGACGGCTTGCCCGGCGCGCCGGTCGTGGACCCGACTCTGATAGCACCCGTTCCCCGCGCGGTGGTGATCTTTTAGTCGATATCAAGAGTCCAATTGTGAATATCTGTGTTGTCTGCTCACACTATTTAATGACCTCTTCAATTTCCACCCTGTTCCTCACAAGTAATTTAATTAAAACGCCGGTTAAATGTTTACTTGATGAAACACCCTGACTATTATTGCCACACTGTTCCCTGCCATCCAGCCTCCAACATAAGGTAGTCTCCATGTCCTTGATCAACGAATACCGTGCCACCGAAGAAGCTATCAAAGAGCTGCAAGCCCGTTTGAAGAACCTGTCCCAAGACGACAAACTGCAAACCGAGCTGGAATTCGAAGGCAAACTGCGCACCCTGATGGGCGAATACTCCAAGTCCCTGCGTGACATCATCGCGCTGCTGGACCCAGAGTCCAAATCCAAAGCACCACGCGGCGGCGCAGTAAAAACTACTGGCACCAAGCGCGCCCGTAAAGTTAAACAATACAAAAACCCGCACAACGGCGAAGTCATCGAAACCAAAGGTGGCAACCACAAAACTCTGAAAGAGTGGAAAGCCAAGTGGGGCGGCGACGTGGTTGAAGGCTGGGCTACTCTGCTGGGCTAAGCCGCAGAGCTTGTCGCAGATGAATCCGTGACAAAAAAGAACGCCAGCGAATGCTGGCGTTTTTTTATGCCCGTGAGGGGGGCATGACTATTTTCGTTTTCAAAGATTCAAACGTTTTTGTAATGCCTCGACATAACATTGCCATTCATTCAGCACTGCACGCTGCAACGGTGTAGCAGTTTCGTTCAATTGGGCCGCGGCTTCTGAAAAAGTACTCAGCGTATGAGGTGCCCCCCACTCGGGTGCTGACAAACGTTTCTGACAGAATAATCGCCAGCGCTCTTGCTCCTCGGAATTCAACGTATCGGGGAAGTTGCGTGCGCGATATCGAAACAATAATTCAGGTAAACGTTCGTCATCGAAAGGCCATTGCTCTTGTGCTAACTGCGCAGGGTCCGCGGCTCTGACTTGCTCGCAAAGACGCCGATCCCGGTCACCGATAAAACCATCGTATAACTGTTGTTCGGGATCCTGGCTTGGCGTGAAATCTTCGTGGGTATAAATCGCCTGCACTTTATCTCGCCAAACTTGTTGTGCGTCGATTAGCCGCAGCGACCGCTCCTGATAAAGCGCCATGTCCAGCCCCAGGCGTTGCTGATCGTCGGGGCGAAGTACCGACAACGGTGCGACCACCGGGCACTTGTTGATGTGAATGAGTTTAAGCGGCACGGGCAGTTCGCCTTCGGCCAGATCATCGCGACGGGTGTACAGCCGCTGTCGCAAGGTCTCGGCATCCAGATCCAGCAAACCCTGGGGATCCAGGTGCAGGTCGCAGACAATCAATGCGTTCTTGTTACGCGGGTGCCAGGCCAGTGGCAGCACCACACCGACATAGCTGCGGGCCGCCGAAAAGCGCCCGGAAATATGCACCATCGGTTGCAACAGGCGAACCTGGTCCATCACTTTTTGTTTGCTGCGCAACTTGAATAGCCAGTCATACAACTTTGGCTGTTTTTCACGAATCAGACGGGCCAGCGCGATGGTGGCACGCACATCCGACAACGCTTCGTGGGCATTTCCGTGATCAATGCCGTTGGCGGCGGTCAGGCGTTCGAGTTTGAGCGTCACTTGGCCCTCGTCGTCTGTGGGCCAGACGAGCCCATCCGGACGCAAGGCATACGCCGCACGCACCACATCGATCAGGTCCCAGCGACTGTTACCTCCCTGCCACTCGCGTGCATACGGGTCGAAAAAGTTTCGATACAGGCTGTAACGGGTCATCTCGTCGTCGAAACGCAGCGTGTTGTAACCCGCACCGCACGTGCCAGGCGCCGCCAACTGCGCATGCACCCTGGTCATGAAGTCGGCTTCGCTCAAGCCCTGTTCGGCCAGGCGGCCGGGCGTAATGCCGGTGATCGCGCAAGCGGCCGGATGCGGCAGGATGTCGTCACTGGGCTGGCAGTAAAGATTGACCGGCTCGTCTATTTCATTGAGATCGAAGTCGGTGCGAATCCCCGCCACTTGCAGCGGACGGTCGCAGCGCGGATTGATACCAGTGGTTTCATAGTCGTACCAGAAGATCGAGGTCACGGGCTATTCCTGAGCTGAAGATCGGCGAAGTCTAGGCGTTCACATCCCGCCCCGGCCAGTAATCTTGTCATTCAATCACCTCTGACCACTCACCGTGCAATACATAGTTATGTCGTTTCCCCCCCGAGAGGCTGCTAGCATCGGACAGACATCGAATCCCGAACAGGCCACACAGGTTGCCCATGCTCGAGACCACAGCACTGCCAAGGAAAGCGACGCTGTACCCGCCACTGGACACGCGGTATCAAGTCGAAACGCCCGAAGGCATCGACTTGCCACTGCGTCCTGCCGGGTTGATGGTGCGTGCGCTGGCCTTCGCCATCGACCTCGGGTTGCGCGGGCTGATCCTCGGCCTGCTGTTTATCGTGCTGGCGTTTCTCGGAAAGCTTGGCGCCGGGCTGGGCTCGCTCCTGCTGTTCGGGGTGAGCTGGTGGTACATGGTGCTGTTCGAAGTGCTCAATCAGGGCCGCTCACCGGGCAAACAATGGATGGGTTTGCGCGTGGTGCAGGACGACGGCACGCCGGTCGGCTGGACCGCTTCGCTGCTGCGCAACCTGCTGAGATTTGTCGACATGCTGCCCTTCGGCTACTTCCTCGGCGCCATCAGCTGCCTGCAACATCCCACCTTCAAACGCCTCGGCGACCTCGCTGCCGGCACGCTGGTGATCTACCGCGAACAACCGCTCACCCGCCCGCAACTGCCCGAAGCCCAGCCTGTGCGCCCGACTTTTGCCCTGACGCTGCCCGAACAACGCGCCATCCTCGGTTTTGCCGAACGCCAGGGTGAACTCTCCGAAGCGCGCACCCTTGAGCTCGCCTCGATTCTTGCTCAACCGCTGCAGATCGACCCGCCGCGCGCTGTGGCAGAACTCAACGGCATTGCCCGCGGCTTGTTGGGTCCGGCATGAAGCAAAGTCTTTTCGAACAGCGCCACAAGGCCGAGTGGGAACAGTTTTCCCTGATGCTGGGTCAACTGGAGCACGGCAAGGACGCGTCCCGGACCGGCGGTTTCCCCAAGGACTATCGTCGCCTTTGCCAGCATTTGGCGCTGGCTCAGGAGCGCGGCTACAGCAGTTTTCTGATTGACTCATTGCAGCAGCTCGTGCTGCGCGGGCATCAACAGCTGTATCGCCATCGCAGCCAGCTGGGCGCCAACGTGGCGGGCTTCATCCTGGCCGGTTTTCCGCGATTGGTGCGCGAACAATGGCGCTTTGTGCTCGCCGCCGGCCTGATGTTTTTTGGCAGCCTGATCGGCTTCGCGCTGCTGGTGTACCTGTTCCCGGACCTGGTCTACAACCTGATTCCGGCCGAGCAGGTCGGCGAATTGCAGAGCATGTACGACCCGGTCGCCGGCCATTTGGGGCGCACAACGGAACGCGCCGCCAGTGAGAACTGGGTGATGTTCGGTTACTACATCATGCACAACATCGGCATCGCCTTTCAGACCTTCGCCAGTGGTTTGCTGCTGGGTCTGGGCAGCGCGTTTTTCCTGCTGTTCAACGGTTTAATGATCGGCGCAGTGGCCGGGCACCTGACGCACGTCGGCTACGGGCAAACGTTCTGGTCGTTCGTGATCGGTCACGGTGCTTTTGAACTGACGGCCATCGCCCTGGCCGGTGCCGCCGGCCTGCAACTGGGTTGGGCGCTGATTGCACCGGGATGCCTGCCGCGCGCCGAAGCATTGCGACTGGCGGCGGGCAAGAGTGTGTTGCTGACCTGCGGCGTCATGTTGTTCCTGTTGATTGCGGCGTTTATCGAAGCTTACTGGTCGTCGATGACCGCTGCGGCACCGATGACCAAATACCTGGTTGGCGCCGCGCTCTGGGCGTTTGTCGCAACGTATCTGCTGTTTGCCGGACGGGCTCGCCATGCGCCTGAGTGACGCCACGGTCGTGATCCGCCCGCGCAACACCTGGGAAGCCATGGACCTGGGCGTGCTGCTGAGCCAGCGCCATCGACGCCTGTTGATGACCAGTTGGGCCATCGTGACCTTGCCGGTCTTCGCCTTGCTCAGTGCGATGTTCTGGGATTCGCCGTCCCTGGCCGTGTTTATCTTCTGGTGGCTTAAACCGGCGTTTGAGCGCCTGCCGTTGTTCATCCTGTCCAAAAGCCTGTTCGGCGAAACACCGACATTGAAACAGGCGCTGCGCGAATGGCCACGCCTGCTCAAGCCGCAACTGCTGGCCAGCCTGACCTGGCGCCGCCTGAGCCTGAGCCGCAGTTTTGTGATGCCAGTGGTGCAACTTGAGGGCCTGAGTGGCGAGCCGCGCCAACAGCGATTGCAAGTACTGCTGCGGCGCAACGCCGGTGCGGCGCAATGGCTGACGATCATCGGCGTGCATCTGGAAAGCGCGCTATGGATTGGTTTGATGGTGTTGTTCTACCTGTTCCTGCCACAGCAGGTCGAACTCGACTGGAGCTGGCAGACCCTGATCACCGCCGTCGTGCAGGACTGGCGCTGGCTGGAACACCTGACCAATGTTTTTTACGTGCTGGTGCTGATTGTCTGGGAGCCGGTCTATGTCGCCTGCGGTTTCAGTCTTTACCTGAACCGGCGCACGGTGTTGGAGGCCTGGGATATTGAACTGGTGTTTCGCCGCTTACGCCAACGCCTCAATGCAACCGCCCTCACCCTATTGCTCGCGGCAATCCTGTTGGTGCCTGGTGGGCAGTACGTCTGGGCCACCGAGCCCGTCATCACTCCGGACAGTCCTCGTCTGCTCAAACAACCGCTGACCAGCCAGGCTTCAAAAGACAGCATCAAAGCTCTCCTCGACAAACCACCGTTCAAGAACAAGGAAACGGTCACCCGCTATCAGTTTGGCGAGGATAAACCTGAGGCCAAAACCCCGGATGACGGCAAAACCCCCGAATGGCTGAAGGTGTTGTTGGCGCTGCTCGACAGCCAGCGTTTCGGCTTCCTCGCCACCTTGATTGAACTGCTGCTGTGGAGCGCGATTATCGGCGGTATCGGCATATTGATCTGGCGTTACCGTGACTGGTTGCAGGCGTTCGTCAGCCGTCGACCCGCGTTGAAAAGTAAAGTCGCCCGGCCTTTACCGCAGCAGGCTTTCGGCCTGGACCTTAGCCGCGAAACCCTGCCCGCCGACATTGCCGCCAGTGCTGAAAGTCTCTGGCAAACCAACCCGCGCGCGGCCCTCGGCTTGCTCTATCGCGCCCTGCTAAGCCACTTGCTGCACGACCACCACTTGGCGCTGAAACCCGCCGACACCGAAGGCGAGGTTCTGCGGCGCGTCGAACAATTGCAGCAACCCGCGTTGCTGGCTTTTAGCAAAACCCTGACCGATCACTGGCAGAACATGGCCTACGGTCATCGCCTGCCACCTGCGCATCTGCAACAGGAACTGTGTGACGGGTGGCGAGCTTTGTTCGGTCCGGGAGCAGCCCATTGAACCGGAGATTGTGGCAGGTGACCGGCGTATTCATCGCCCTTTTGGTTGGCGCGCTGAGTATTTATCTATACCTGAAAGCCACGCCCTATCAGGCAGAAATCGATCACGGCCCATCGCCTGAAGCGCAGGCCAACCCGTACCTCGCCGCTGAACATTTTTTGCGCAAGCAGGGCCTGACCGTCAACCATGCCAATGGTCTTGACGTGCTGCCCAGCCTCGATCCCCATCAGCACAGCCTGTTGCTGCTCGGGGATCGCTACAACATGACCCCGCGTCAGATTGATCAGGTCTTGAACTGGACCCATGCCGGCGGGCGTATTTTATTTGTGGCCCAATCCCTTTGGGATGAAAAGACCGGCCAGAGCAACGACCTGCTGCTCGACCGGGTGCAATTGCACCAGTCGCTGAGCAAAGACCTCAAAGATCCGCCACCCGACATCCTCGACGACCACTACCCCAAATTGACCAAGCTGTATCTGGAAGATGAAGAAGCACCGGCCTACGCGAATTTCGACACCGCATTCCATCTCGACGATCCGAAAAACCTCGCGCAAGCCTGGGCCAACAGCGGCAAGGCCACGCACATGATGCAGCTCAATCACGGGCTCGGTTCGATCACCGTGGTCACCGATGCCGACCTGTGGAAAACCCCGGCCATCGACCAGTACGACAATGCCTGGCTGCTCTGGTATCTGACGGCGAACACGAGCGTGACGTTGCTGTTCAACACCGATCACGACAGCTTGCTGACCTTGCTTTGGCGTTATTTCCCACAGGCATTGGTGGCCTTGATTGCGCTGATCATCCTGGGATTCTGGCATGTCGGCGTGCGCCAGGGTCCGCTGCTGGAACCCGCATCGAAAGGCCGCCGCCAACTCCAGGAACACCTGCGCGCCAGTGCCGATTTCATGTTGCGCCGCAACGGCCAGCAGCACCTGCTGCAAGCCTTGCAACAAGACATCCTGCGCCGTGTGCGGCGCCGTCATCCCGGTTTTGAACAACTCGGCGTTACCGAGCAATGGCTGGTGCTCTCACGCCTGACCGGCCAACCCACACGCGCTATCAGCCAGGCCATGAGCCCGCGACCGAAGCAGCGGCTGTCCAGCGCTCACTTCAGCCGTCTGGTCGCCCACCTGCAAACCTTGAGGAACGCTTTATGAGTGAACAGATCGAGCCCGGCTCGGCAACTCACGCCGCCCAGCAACGCCAGCGCGCCAGTCAATTGGCCCAGGCCGTGCGCGGCGAATTGCAGAAAGCCGTGATCGGCCAGAACAGCGTGATCGACGATGTCCTCACCGCGTTGATCGCCGGGGGGCATGTGCTGCTCGAAGGAGTACCGGGGTTGGGCAAGACTTTGTTGGTGCGCGCCCTCGCCCGCTGCTTTGGCGGCGAATTCGCACGCATCCAGTTCACCCCGGACCTGATGCCCAGCGACGTCACCGGGCACGCGGTCTACGACCTGAACACCGAGCAGTTCAAACTGCGCAAAGGCCCACTGTTCACTAATCTGCTGCTGGCCGACGAGATCAACCGCGCCCCGGCGAAAACCCAGGCCGCGCTGCTCGAAGCCATGCAGGAACGCCAGGTCACCCTCGAAGGCCGTGCCTTGCCCATCGTGCAACCCTTCATGGTGCTCGCCACGCAAAACCCGATCGAACAGGAAGGTACCTACCCCCTGCCCGAAGCCGAGCTCGACCGGTTCATGCTCAAGGTGCGCATGGATTACCCCGACGCCGAGCAGGAGCTGAACATGGTCCGCCAGGTCAGCCGCTCGACCCGCGCCGACATGCTCGATGTGCAACCGATGCGCACGGTGTTGCAGGCCAAGGACGTGCTGGCTCTGCAGCGTATTGCCAGTGATTTGCCGATGGACGATCAGGTGCTCGATTACGCCGTGCGCCTAGCCCGCAGCACCCGCAGCTGGCCGGGTTTGACCCTCGGCGCCGGACCGCGCGCATCCATTGCTTTAGTACGCTGCGCGCGGGCACGAGCGCTGCTGCGCGGCGGTGAGTTCGTGATTCCGGACGACATTAAAGGTTGCGCATTGGCGGTGCTGCGCCATCGTGTACGCATTACACCGGAGCTGGATATCGAAGGGCTGGACGTCGATCAAGTACTCAAGCAACTGCTCGATCAAGTGCCGGCGCCGCGTTTGTGAAACCGTCACGCCTGCTGTTGAACTGGCTCGCGATCCTGCTGGCCATCGGCATTGTGCTGGGCACATTGCGGGCACTGGACATCGCCGTCCCATCAACCCTGCTGTCGATCAACTGGGGATTGCTACTGGCCCTGTTGTCGCTGGCCGTGCTCGACGCCATTCGCCTCAGACGCCAGCCCTCGCCGGGCCTGCGCCGACACATGCCCGGCAGTCTGGCATTGGGTCGGTGGAGTGAAGTACGGCTGGACGTTGAACATGCGTTCACTCAACCGCTGAACGTGCACCTTTTCGATCATGTGCCACCGGGACTGAGTTTCGAAAACCTCCCCTTGTCCGTCGAATTGCAACCCGGTCTACAGAGCCAGATTGGCTATCGGGTGCGTCCGCTCAAGCGTGGCCACTTCAGCTTCGAACACTGTGAAATCAGCTTGCCGAGTTCCTTGGGTTTATGGTCCGACAAACGCCTGCTGAACGTGGTCGACAGTACCCGCGTCTACCCCGACTTCGCCCGCATCTACGACGGCCAGCTGTTGGCGGTTGACAACTGGCTCAACCAACTCGGCGTGCGCCAGCGACAACGTCGCGGATTGGGTCTGGAGTTTCATCAACTGCGCGAATTTCGTGAAGGCGATAGCCTGCGCCAGATCGACTGGAAAGCCACCGCCCGCCAGCGCACGCCGATTGCCCGTGAGTATCAGGACGAGCGCGATCAACAGATCATTTTCATGCTCGACTGCGGTCGACGCATGCGCAGTCAGGATGACGAACTCGCGCATTTCGATCACGCACTCAATGCCAGCCTGTTGCTCAGCTACGTCGCCCTGCGCCAGGGTGATGCCGTGGGCCTGAGCACCTTCGCCAGCGACCGACCGCATTACCTCGCCCCGATCAAAGGCACGGGCCAGCTCAACGTGTTGCTCAACAGCGTCTACGACCTCCAGAGCACTCAACGCCCCGCCGATTACCAGGCTGCGGCCACTCAACTGCTGGCCCGACAGAAACGCCGGGCGCTAGTGGTGCTGGTGACCAACCTGCGGGATGAAGACGATGAAGAATTGCTGACTGCGGTTAAACGCTTGAGCAAGCTGCATAGGGTGTTGGTGGCGAGTTTGCGTGAAGACTTGCTCGACAATCTGCGGCACGCCCCGGTGCAGACCTTGCCAGAGGCGCTGGCCTATTGCGGGACGGTGGATTATTTGAATGACCGGGCGCAGCTCCATGAGCGGTTGAAGGCTCATGGAGTGCTGGTGGTGGATGCTCGACCCCAGGAGTTAGGGGCCGAGTTGGTGACGCGGTATTTGGGGTGGAAGAAGGCGGCAGCGCTATGAGCAATTACGTCCATCAATGGACCCCTAACGCTCCAGGAATACGATACCTGCACGTTGTTCAACGTTAACTGTACCGTCAGAGTTTAGTAACCGCATGAGTACTTCGTAATGCTGAAATCGATCCGATTGATAATGTCTACTCAAGACGCCTTGATCAGCCGATTTCACATAAACATCGAATACGCCATTGTTGAAAAAGGCGACGTCTACACCTACGACACCTTCTCCAGTGGTGTTATCAACCAGCCGACAGCTGAGGCGCGCCGTTTGCCCTACATAATATTGGCCATTGCCGATGAGTTGAACAAAGGCTAGCTGCCGATCCTCAACAGTAAACATTAGCAGTGCCGTATCCCATCCCGCCTTTCCACCTCGCACAGAGGCTCCCAAAACACTCGGCATGTTCGCTGAAAGCCTGAACATCACACTCGTTTTCCCTTCTTTGTTAGTTCTCGTTGGTGCAATCGTCACGCCCGGGAAGTCCCACATTACCTCTACATCCCACAAAGGTTCGCCAGTGATAGCTGAGACAACGATAGCGTCGGCCGAGACCTCATCTCCGGGAAATCCGGCAGGATCCGGACTGGACAGAGTCTGTATTTCCCGTGGCTCATTCAGGAAATACGACAACGCAACCGACTCCCTATCCCCCACCGTTGCCGTCAACTCAGCCTCTCCAGGAGTTTCGGGAACGAAGCGAACTCTCGCCACCCCGTAATAATCAGTCACAGTGGTCACGACTCCAAGATCAGGACTACGCCACGTCACCACCCATCCCACCATCGCCTTGCCACTGATGACCGACACGACGGTGACCTGCCCAAAAAATTCCTGCCCCCAATCCAGCGTCTGATCAACGCGGCTGTTCCCGGCGATTTTCACCACCTGCGCGCCTTCCCCCAAGGACATCGCATTCGCCGGCGACAGACTCGCCAGCCGTTCCGATGACAATCGCAACGCAAAACTTGCGTCCTTCAGATCGCCCGCCTTGAACGTGTACTGAAAGCCCACGTCGCAAAACATGCGTGGCACCCCCAGCGCTGCCGACAAAAACTGGATACCCAGTTCGCGAGGCCCGGTCCCGGTCATCCCGAGCGTCAAGGCACGATCAAACAACGGGCTGTTCTGGGGAGCCAACAGCTCAAACGTGTGCTCACCCTTGCGACGCGGGAAGTAGGTCTTTTCCCCCCAGGCGTGAGCCGATCCGCCGTCAAACCTGACCGACAGCCCCTCCCACGGATCGCTCGCCAGTGCCGTAACCCTCATCGCCCGTTTATCTTCAAAGCTGTCGAAAGCACTGACCACCAACGCCTGAACTTCATGTGCTCCATCGATTACCGGCGAAAAATCAATACCGGACCAACCTTCGTTATCGGTATACACCACCCTTGGCCCCTGCGGCGTCGTCCATGTCACGGGCACCTGATTCACTGCGTGCCGGGTGAAATGAGAGAACACCTGAACCCACTGCCACGCAGATTCCTGACCCACCACCGGATCCACCGGCGACTCGCGCCACGACTCGATCCTGATTTTGTTGTGCGCCAGCTGCATCGGCTTGGCGGTGGCAACGAAGTTCAATTGAGGCAGCTCCAGGGCCAGGGCAAAGTCGCCTGGTGTCTGACTGGCGGTGAAGTCCAGCGTCCAGGTCGCGCCCCCATCGCTCAGGTTTTGCCGCAGGTTCAGGGCGGGTTGAATTGTTGCTCCCAGCTGATCGGCCGGCGTCCCCGACCACGTCAGCGATGATTCCAGCCCCACCAGCGGGCTCAGCGCATTGGGCAACACGTTAAAACGGTGAATCGCACCCAGGCAGGGATAGAACGCCTGACCATCCAGCGCTGCCGGTATCTGATCCAGAATCAGGCTCACTTCTTCCGTCAGATCCGCAGACATCAAGCGCCCGGACAGTTCCCGAACGGTTGAAACGCTTTCAAGGTGTAGCTCCAGTTCAAACAGCCTGCTGAGGCTGACATTCGCATGTGAGTTCAGTTTCCATTCCACACCGGCTGCCAAGAGAGGCTTGGGCGCACCAAGATCGCTGGGCACCAGCCCGATATCCGGTGCTGTCCCTCGCCAGTGCAAACTGATGTTTTTGCCAACCCAAGGACTGCCGGCGACCGGAACAACCTTCAAGGTATGTGTCTGGCCACGCCGACACACCACGCCGAGCGTATTGCGCTCGACTTCCACGTCATCCAGCAGGATCTTGACTTCACTCTTCCAGGGGCTGGTCGCAATCGCCTTCACATTAAAAGGCTGTTCAATCGCAACGGCCTCGGCATGGGCCTTGATGCTGGCGGTGACAACCTGATCCCCGGCGACTGTCGGCGTATACAGCACACTGGCCCAGCCACCGGCACCGGATCGGGTCGCAATCGTGCCATCAGGGGTTATCCAGTCGACCCACGCGTTATTCACCGGATCACCGTCGCCACTGACCACCACATGCACTACCTGCACCCGCAACAGCACGCTTTCGTTTTCATCCACCACCGGAAACTTGTTGGCCTCGCGCACCTCGCCGACCTTGACCAGATTGCGCGCCAGCGACATGGTTTTTTTCGGTGAACAGCACAACAGCTTCGAGCAGGCCAGCTCCAGATAAAACCGACCGTCAAGACGATCCTCGCTCGTCAGGGTCCAGGCCATTTCGCGGCCGATGACCGGCACCGAATGCTCAAGCGCCGGGCTGACAACAACCCCCAGTTGCTCATGGGAATCGCCACTCCAGCGCAACATCAGTTTCGTGCCAAGCAACGGGCTGTCTGCGGGCAGTTTTATCGTCACGGGATAATCCGAGCCCCGATTGGGAAAGCCGGTTTTTTCCTCCCAACGCTTCTCATCGCCATCGACGACCGCCAATACGTCGTTCCACGGATCCGTCGCCAATACCCGAACGTCCAACGACTGACTGACCACCCCGGCGGCGTAATAAAGGCTATCGACAGAGGCCTGAATGACAACGTTACCCGCTGCCACCGGTTCAAAATCGAAGTAAGCCCAGCCTTGGTCATTCGTGACCCCAACGCCTTTCACCCCTTGGCCGGCAAGCGTCCAGGTCACCGTTCGCCCGCTGAGGGACTGGCCGGTGTAGTACGACGCCACTTGAACACCCAGCCGTACACCCTGCCCGTATTCGAGCACCGGGTAATACTTCGCCTCGAGCACGTCGCGGAACACCAACCGATGATGCCCCAACGACACATTCACCGGGTAAGGCTCAGCCGTGTACTGGTTAAGCAGGTTCATCGAGAACAGGTAGGGCTCTTCATCGCCGATCAACGGGCAATCAAGCTGCCATGGATCCTCCAGCGGATGATCCACGCCCCAGTCCGGCACTGCGACAACCGCGCCAAACGGATTGTCGTCACTGCTCAACGCTGCGTGGGTGTCCCGCCAGGCATTGTCTGGCGCGGGCAGGAATTTCAACCGGTGAGCCAGGATCGCGGAGGCCCCCAGGCACATGTACAGCATAGTGGCGGGTGACACCGGTTCTTCATCCAGCATCAGGCCTTGCATCACCGCTGGCTCCAGATGCAATTGAAGATTGATTCGGGTGATGCAGATGCCCGAGATGAAGTCACCGGGGGCATTGGCCGGGCTGGACACGTCGACGGTGAGCGTGTCCCCGGCATTGAATGGCAGCGCCAGTACAACTTCGTACTTGATCGGCTTGAACTCCAGCGGCTGACCATTCCTCAGCCGCGCCTGATCCTCCTCCACATCCCGAGATGCACCCGGCGGCAACGGGATTACCAAAGTCTCTTGCTGCCCATCAATACTGATCTTCAGCGTGCCCGCTTCGGTGTGCCGTGTCTCGCACCAGAAACTGAGGACATAGCGCGCTTGCTCAATGGGATCCTTTGGGACCCCGAACGACTGACGGACCGAAGACTTGTTTCCAGATTTCAGTAAAGGAATAAATTCGCCTTCATGGAATTCACTTGCTCTACTCAACCAGCTTGGATTTATCGGACCTTTCTTCCAATGGGAAAACCCCTGCTCGAAACCGCCATTGCGGATCAGACTTTCATTGGCCTGGATGATCGGTTCATTCATGACGGACGGCTCCTTCGACGGTTGGGTTTTGCTCCGGGTTTTCGGCTTGGGTCACCAGGTCTTCGACGGTTCGCGCGAAGGTCGGCTTGCCGGCCTTGGCCGTGAAACGGATCCGCAGAATGATGTCCGTCAACGACAGCAGCATGGCGTGCTGCGACGCTTTTGTCGGCCGTGGAAAGTTCAACATCCAGCGTGACACTGCCCCGGTACCTTCGAAGGAGTCGAGCATCCCTTCATCAGGTTTCCTGGTCGTCATGCCGTTATCGGCGATCCCCATCGACAAGACGATTTGTTGACCGCTGCGCAGGTTGACCTGTACGTCGGAGGGGCCTGTGGCACCGTCCGGGTTGTGCAAATACCTCACAGACTGACTCGATGCCTTGGTCGCGATCATGCTGCTGATCTGCAACAAGGTTGCTCGTACATTTTCGTAAGGGCCGGTCAGCACCGGCAGATCGACCTCGACCGAGCTGATTTGTCGGCAGTAATGCCCCGGATGATCGCGATCGAACAGCAGCTGGGTAAGTTTAAACTCCAGTGTCCCCCGGTCCTGCAACTGCTGCAGCGCAGACGTCCAATTGTCGATCCCCACTTGCGGTTCGACCTTGTCGTCAAACAATTGCCGCAAGGATACGGTTTTGACCAATTCCAGCCGACGCTCATGGCGTTGCAGGTATTCACGCTCCATGCGCAACAAATACCCGCGCAGGTGTTCGCCAGCGGTCAGGCCGTGACGGTTATCCAGCCAGACCTGGGGCAAGGGGAGATTCGCGTCGTAATCGCCGGTTTCCGCGTTCAACGAAGCCTGGGCGTTGAGGCACAAACTGACGACCGCATCGGACGCCTGATGATGCAGGGCCTTGTACTGGCCCAGCAACCAGCCAAACAGTTCGGCATTGGTCGCACGTTTCTTGATGAAGTTGTAAACCGTCAGCGCCTGGCTGTTGGCCGTGAGAGTCTGTTGCAGGCTGGCTTTGGCCGCCTCGACGGCATGCTTCTGGGCGCCGATCTGCTCATCGATCGCCCGGATCTCCGCTGTCGCTTGACTGCGCTGTAGCGCCCATTCGTTACGGCGCCGGCGGTATGCTTCGGTGGTGGCTTGTTTGTCCGCGTCCAGTTGTTTGACCGCCGAGGCGATGTCCAATACGAAGCACACGGCATTGATGGCTTCGTCGACACGAAACCCACCATTGGCCAAACCGAAAACATTAGGCAGTGCAGCCAGCACCGCGGCTGCTGGCCTCATGCTTGAGGACGCCAATGCCAGTTTTTTAGACTCCTGCAGACTTTCCATAACCTCGTATTCAACCGCTGACACATTTTCGTCGTAGAGTGCCGCATAGGCATCGGCCCGTTCCGCCGCCACTGCCCGGCTTTGCTCCAGCGCGACCACATTCGCCTTTAATTGGTCGATGGCGTATTCCTGCACGGTCTGGGCATAGGTGCCCAGTTTCACCAGATGGTCTTGCTGCATTTCTTCCTGCTCGATCCGATCCCGCTGCTCAAGCAAGCGCAGCACCTGGTTGCCGTATTCCTGCAGGGTTTGCACGGCACGCAACGCCGCCTCGAAAATCACGCGCCAACGGAAAGCACCGACCACCAGACGCCCGCCCATGGGTCTTGGCGCGCCAACGCCGCCAGCCGCCAAGTCTTGCAACAATTGATTGGGATCGGTGGGAGGGCTGAAAAGCAGGATCTCCATCGGCTTGCCGTCAAGGGTGAGGTTATTGCGCAGGTTATGCAGGCGTTGGCCGGGCAAGTCGTACAGCGCAAGCAACAGCTCATTGATCGGGCATTTGAAAGGCTCGTTTGCCAGCAACCCGAGCTCGGGCCGTTCGTCGGCAGCGGCAGGAAAGTCCGCAAGGCTGAATACGAGGGCTTGTTCAAATTGCTCAAGCGCCGGTCGCGACCGGCTCTTGGTCAAAAGGCCCTCCACCGTGTCGGTTTCCCAACGGTTCACTGTGCGCACCGTGGGGGCCTTACCCATGAAGAATTCGGCCTGGACGTAACACAACTTGGCGGCTACCAGGCTGTCACGGGTGAGCTGGCGGTAATACCAATCGCCCCAGGCCACAAGGTTCTTGACGTATTCAGTAAACACCAGGATCTGGAAATGGTAGGGCGCGGAATAGCCGATGGCGTCTGGATCGGTCGGTGCGCGGGTTTCGAAGCCCACATTGCCTACGACGACGTTCAATGGCCGGCAGCGCCAATACCGAGGTTTAGGATTCGGGCGCAGACGGTCTTGCGGATCGGCTGGCGCTTGCGGATCAAACAGATAATGCAGCCATTTTTGCGCCTCCAGAAAACGATCTTCAGTGCGCAGGCGCGTTGAGACCAGATGAGGCAAATGAAAAAACAGCTCCCAGAAAAACAAACCATTGGCACCATTGAATGCGCCGTTCGGCTCGCTGATCGTTGCAGAACCGGGCGGCGGTTCCGACAGAAACTGGGTGTCCCAATCCAGTACGGCATCCACGGAAATACTGGAGCGTTGCACCAGCTCGGGGCCGAACAGCGAATTCAGACGGGTGAATTTAAGTGCCCATTCTGGTTGGTTGAAAGCAATAAACTGCGCGGCATTGGAAGTGTTTTTGAGCAATGCCGCCGGGTTGAAGTCCGTTACGTTGACAATCCTCAATGCAAATTCTTTAACTCCATATCCACCCGTGGCACTGCCAAAAGTAAAGGTCGGGATCCCCCATTCACCTTTCCCCCGCTTGAAGACTTGCCATTCGGTGCCCCAGCCACCGGCAAATGGTTTGGAGGTTTTAATCGGGTCCGGGTCGCCTTCGGCTGGGTTTGTCAACGTCAATTCCAATTCAACGTCACCGATACGGGTATCACCCGTGGGCCTCAAAACTCCCTGGACAATCAGCACATCGTCGTTACCGACGCGAAACGCCACAGCCTGCACATCCAGGTAAGGCGTCAGGGTCCCCGACGTGGCCACAGTGGCAGCGATGGTCGGCTGGTTCAGCAACGGATGCTGCACCGTTTCGGCGGTGACAAAGCGTTTGTCGGCGGACTCCCCAAGCCAGCCGCCATCGTCTTCGGGCAAGGGACGGAAAAGCACATCGCGTACCGCTGTCTCATTCAGATCGGGCTTACTCCCGCCCCCTTTGCGGTTCGTCAACAACACCCCCAACTTGCCCTTGGGGTTGTGATGATCGGCCCACACGGTCGCAATCAGTCGAACGTTTTTGGGCTCGGTTTGATCATTTGTCCGCTCCTTACTGTGCATGCTCAACGGTGCCGACCACTGCCCGTTTTGACTCATGAACGCCAGATTGATGTCCAACCACGGCGGTATGCTTTTGCCATCCGCTCCCTCGACCTTGTCCCGCCACTCGGCCCACACCAGGCACAACCGCCCGCTCCAGAACACCGGGCGAATGTCCAACACCTTGGCTCCGGCCGGAATATCCACCGGCTGCCATTCATTCCACACCGCGGGGTTGAGGGCGACATCGGTTGGCAAGAGTTCCACCTCAGCCTTGCGCCAGAAATACTGGTAAGGCGGCACCCGCTGGCGACCGACAAAGTAATAATCGGCGCGTGCCGGCGAGGCACCGTCCATGTAGCTGCTGATCACATCCAGGTTGCAGGTCTGCTCGAACGTTTTCAGGTAGTCCTGCAGGGCTGCCTGTACCGAATCGCTGTTCAGGCGGGTCTGATTGAGGTTGTTTTCAAGGGTTTTGAACAGGCTAGTCTTGCGCTGTCGCACAAAGGAGTTCATGAAATTTTCCGGGTAGATCGCGATCAGTTGCCGCGCGGCCCAATCCGGGTAATTGCTGTAAAGCTCCCAAGTCGCCAAATCTCTCTTATCGAACTCGATCGTCGCGTAGCCCGGTTCCAGCTTGCGGTACGCGGCATGGATAAACTGCTGGGCGCAGCTCGTCGCTTCGGCCACCCAGGAACTCTGAACCGGATAGTTGTCCAGAGGATCCATGCGCAGCAGTTCGAACAGGTCTGCCGGGGTTTTCAGGAAGCTGTACTTGGGTGATTCTCCGCTCCCGAACGTCCCGATACAGAACTCGACCAGCGCATTACGGCGTTTTTCGAGCAGGCCAGCCATATTGTTCAGTGCCATAGTCCTTTCTCCTGAAGGTGTGAGCCGGGAACGCAGGTCCAGTCAGCGATAGCAATCATTGGCCTGCCTCCTCGCCGTCGAACGTGATGGGTTCGAAATGAGCCATGGATTCTCCTGCTTCGGACAGCACACTGATCTCAAACTGTCCGCCGGTAGGGCTGGAGACAAACACTCGCGTCACGCCCTCCTGGCTGGTGTAGGTCTGCTCCGGCCGGATAACCAGCAAAGGCAGTTTGATATCGTTCTCAACCTCGTAGCTCCATCGCACGAGGCTGTTTTTCCCGAGGTTCAGATATCGGTCCATCAGCGTGGCGGAGAGTTCGATCTCCTGACCGTGGGGCACGGTGCCCAACGGCACCGGCGACATGAGTGGAGGTGGAAACTGCAGTGACTGCGCGTCAGCGACAACATGGATGGTGGGGGCGTACTGCGGCGTGAACAGATTCAGCCAGAACCGCGGGGTGTCCGTGCCCATGACCTTGCCGGGCAAGAACTCTGCCTTGACCACGCCATCGACGTCCGTTTCCCCGGTGGCAATACTGCCCAGCCTGGCAAGCCAGTAAACCTTGACGCCGCTCAACGGCTTTGCGTCGATATCCTTGAGGGTCACGGTGAAGGTGATTTTCTCGCCGGGCTTGTTGGCCACCACCTCGAGCTTGTCCTCTATACAGGTCAAGGTAACGAGCTGCTGCAAATCCTCGGTGAACGCCATCTGAGGCACAGGAGATCCGGACAGGCTCAGCAACGCATGCTCGGCAGCATCCTTATACTTCGGCTTGTCCACGGCCTCGGGCAGGGTGCCGATCAAAAAAATCGTCAAGGCATCCATGCCGGTGTGCGTCGCCATGACCCGAATGCGCATCAACAGATCCAGTTGGGTCAGGTTTTTCAGGATCTTGAGCGCCGGGTCGATGCGACTGACACACTCGCGTACCTCTTGAACACTCCAGTCGAAAAACTCGGCCAGGCGAATCGCAGCCGCTTGCTGGGCCAGACGCTCAGCATCAACGCTCAGGTTGTCAGGCAGGGCATTGACCTCACGCAGATAATCGAGCAGTCTCAGCGCAGGCTTCTCGCTCAACTCAAACGCCCGCGTGAGCACCGTCAGGTAGTACAGCGTCCTCACCGTGAACGCATGTTTGTCCTCCTGATCCAGCCAGGCCTTGTGGCCGTAAGCCAGGTAGTCCTGCAACAGCTGGGCGCCGAGATCGAGTTTCGCCACCACCGCACTGCGACGGCGTACATCGGCCAACAGTACAAGCAGGGGGTCAGGCTGCTCGTCGCGTCCCCGCAGGGAGTCTTCCCGTTCCGAAAGGGTGCGTTCCAATACCTGACGCAACAATTGGTGCACCGTTGCATTGGCCCAGGCCAGCACTTGAAACGCTTGCTCGGCGTTGACGCCCGCATAAACCGCCAGCGACTCCTTGACCACCGACGCCTGAGCCTCCTGGGCCTGCAAAAGCACGGCGAGCATTTTCTCGACAATGGCAGCGCGTACGACTTCATCGCTGTCACCGAGGCCATCCTTCACCGCCCTTTCGAGCGCCTGCCGGGCAAAGACAAGGTATTCGGCTTGCGTACCCGCATACGCCAGGACCAGTCCGTCAGCATCGACCAGCATCGTCAGCAAATCCAGCCAGCTTGCGTTCGCCAGCGGTGGCACCCCTGCCATCAGTAACGCCGAGTGGGTGAACTGAGCGCCTGACAACAGGCTGCGCACTTTTTCAAACAACTGGCGCTCATCGGCAGAAGCGGTGGCCAACGCCAGGGGTTGCGAGATGTGCTGCAACATCCAGAGCACCGCAAGTTTGCGGTCTGCGCACCACCCCACACAGGAATGCAGGGCGTAAATGAGGTTCAGCACATCGGGCGTGTCGACTTGGGTCGAATGGATCAGGGGAGTACCCGCCAGACCGTAGAGCCAGTCTTCCCCCCCCAATAACGTCAGCATCAGGACGCCTTCGACCGGCGTCATGCCCAACAGACGAGGCAGCTTCACCAGGCGGTAAAAACTGGAAATAACCGCAGGGGTGCGCTTGAGTTTGTTATTGATGACGCCATGCGCACCGGCAATCGCCATGGCCAGGTATCGGTAGGTCTGCAGGTCGATCCCCAACGCACTGCACAACTGGGTGATCGTCAATTCGGAATCGCCCTGGACCGGCAACACCGAGAACTCACCGTCATCGAGCAACATGGGTTGGCGGTAGTCGCCCTGGCCATTGAAGACTTGATCAAACTGCGAGAGCGCTTCACCGCGACCGTAAATCGACAACTCGTCGATAAACGCGGCAAAGTCTGGCGCCGTACACCCGTAGCGCTCGCGTAACGACTGAAACAGCCCCAGTGCGTGCACGACTTTTTCCGTGATCCACCAGGCATTGACCGACTTGCTAGTGCGCGATTCTGCCTTGATGGCCGCCACCAGCAGCGCATCCACCTGATCGCTGGGCAGCCCCAGCCACTGATCCAGACGCAACTTGCGGTTCATTCGGTCGTATCGGTCAAGACCAATTGCACTTGTTGGATCCGCTGACAATTTATGCAGGAATGAAGGGCCGGTTCCGCTACCCGTAATGCTGACCGCTGGGTGGCTATTGGCATTGAGATAAACCGAACCGGAACGCCCGCTTTCCGGCTCAACAGGCTTGTTTTGCGGGTACGTCACGTTGGCAGAGCGCACGGGGGCGAAACCTCGTACCGACAGCAATGCCTCCAGCCCCAAGGTGTCGAGTTTGGTTCGCTCACCGAAGAATGGCACCTGGTTAAGGTTCTGCCACGCCACGCCCACGGCACCGAAGTTCCGCAAATAAAAATCCTCGCGACTTCCGGACTCTACGGGCTCCTCCGTCAGCAACCGCCGCTGATAGGGCCCCAGCCGTGATGCGTGGGCCAGGGCACGCCCCGCGTCGGCATCCCAAGCCTGGCGTTGCAAAAAATAGGGGGCGGAGATGTCCACCAGGTGCGCAAAATTGCCGACTGAAAGCCCATGGTGATGGGCGACCGCATCCAGGGTCACCCAGTGCTGATAGTAGGGAAGCCCATTGGGATATCGCGCCTCGATCATCGCGTCTTCAACATCCTGTCTGGCATCGTGCTCGGCGATGAAGGTTTCCAGCACCGGGACGATGATGTCGACCGCAGACACCGATCGATACACCGCATTGGAATCGACCGGCAGCGGTTTCAAGTCCTTGCGTCGGTCATGCAGCAGCAGCTTTTCGTTACTGCTCGAAACGGACTCGATACGCTGCTCGATCCACCTCAACAGCTCGATCAGATACGCCACTGGCGAAGCGAGAGATTCCAGAGCCTGCGGTGGGCAAAAACTGGCGAATTCGGGGCTGAACAGAGTCTCGAAACTGGGTCCCGAAACCATCGACAACAAACCACTGGTCGTCCCTGCCTCATCTGTTTCATGACTGCGCAAGCTGTGCTCGATGAATTGTCGCCGCACATAAATGGCCATGCTGTTGGCCCGCCGCAAAAATCGGCGGGCGTCATCGGGGCTCACGTTGAAGTCCCTCACCAGCCCCTGCACACCCTTTTCCACCAGAGGAAAAATCGAACCACCGTCTTCGATGTAAGTGTTGAGAGTCGCGTACTGTGTGCGTTGTTCTTCACTGAAGACCTGGTTCAGCAATTGCGAGGCGGGGCGGGAGTCAGCCATGGTCAGGTTCCTGGGGTCGATAACGATCCTGAACAGCCTGACAAGCCTGTCAGGCCGTGCGATTGATTGAAGAGATTTGGCGCCTGAAACCGATCACCGTCTACTGTCATAAATGACAGTATCGGCGACCGCTCATCGAGAAGTTGATTCAGGCTTCGGGGGGCGCCGGCGGGATTTCGAAGCGTTGGCTGTCCACCCAATCGGAAACCGTCGCGCCTCCCTCATCGTCAGTGAGGGTTTGCTTGAACCGGCACCAATTGCCGCCGCCGGGCAGCGGTTGCCCCGATAAGCCCTGCCAGCCACTGGCGCTGACGGCAATATTCGGCGCCCACACCTGCTCAGGGTTGAACCAGCTCATGACCTGCCCGACTCCCGGTTTACCCTGACCTTCGAAGCGAACCGGATCACTGACCCAACCCCCCGCTTGCGGCGCATCGATGGAGGGCAGATAGGTGCCCAACACGACCGGCCGTTCGGCGGAGTCAGCCGACTTGAACCCCTCGCACGACGCCATAGCCACCAGGCCGTAGCGGCCGCCGGGCTGATCGAACGCCACCGTCACCGACCAGGTGCGATCCTCCAGCACCTGGCTGCGTCCCAGCACCTTTACCCCCAACTTCACCGTCACCGTATCCATTGGAACGGCAAAACCTGACACCACCACCCGCAGACCGAGGTGTTCGTCCATCACCGGCGTTTCGATAAACGGCGCCGCCGGCACGACGTTGTAGTTCAACGGCGGGCTGTCTTTGGATGTCTGTCCATCGAACGTTTGCCTGGCCCGGATGATTTTTGCCCCCACCGGCAAGGTCACCTCGGCTTTCCAGCGACCGTTCAAATCCACGGGAATATCCGTCAGCAAAGGCCCGATAGCGCCCACCAGCCAGACCTCGACCCGTCCGAGCGGCATGCCCTTCCCCTCAAGCGTCGCGGTTCGTGGCAGATCGCCGCTTTCCGTTGGCCGAGTAAAGACCGGTGGCAGCAGCACCACCTCGAACTTGAGCATGTCGCTTCGCTCAGACTCGCGCTGATTGAGCGTCTGTTGCGCATCAATGGTGTACTCGCGAGACTCAAGACCGGTGAGGTCGATTGACCAGTCACCGCTGGCGATCAGCAATTTTGGCTCACCCAGATCGCGCCCGAATTGAGCATCGCGCAGTTGCATCGTGGCACCCGCCATGCCGTTCCGCCCCTCGACCGTCATTGCGCTACCGACCTCCGAGCCGGGCTCGGGTTTAGTGAGCACCGGTTGGAGCATGGGCGTGTAGACCACGAAGGTTGCGGACGCGACGGGTGACGTTTGCTGAGCGGCAGTTTGGGTCACGGTGACAGTGTGGGTGACATCCGGGGCAAACGGAGCCGTGCGCTGAAAGCTCCAGTTTGTACCGGTCACGGTGGCACGATGCTTTGTGGTGGGGGCGTCGCTGAACGTGAGTTCCACCACAGCACCCGACCAGAAGGTGCCGGAGATTTTTGGAGACAAACCGTCCTCTTGCACTTGGCCAATGACAGGCGCCAATGGTGGGATGGTGACCTTGAGAGTCACCCAGTTCGGCGATTGCTGCCCATCCAGAAATTGCTTGATATGAACTTCACGATTCAGTGTCGGGCCCCACACCTCGGATGCCCGGCTCGACCACTTGCCTGCGGACACGAGCGCATTGGGGGCGGGGAAGGTGCGGCCACCGGGATCAGCGATCTTCACCGTAGCGCGGTTGTAGCCTTTGCCGGAAAAGGTCGGCCAGTATTCCTCCGTGAACGCTATGTCGGTCGGATCCGGCAGTACCCGGTTGACGGTAAATGTGTAGGGCTGTGATTCAATCCAGCCATTGGCATTGTCGGAGACTTTCTGAATCGCCTTCAGAGAGTACGAGCCAAACGGCCAGTTGGCCACGGTCGTTTCCCACCGGCCACCTGTCACTGTGACAGCGGAAGGTGCCGTCCCACCCGGCCCACTGACAACAGTGATCTCGACCGTTGCGCCGGTGTGGCCAGGGCCTGAAAACTTCAAAACGGTTTCGCTCGGGGACGTGACGTTGACGCCATTCAATGCCGGGGGCGTGATTTTGAACGAGCGAGCGGCGCTGCGCCCGGATGGGCCACCGTTCGAAGTCTGCTCGGCAACCAGCGAGCACGACCCGGGCTGGACAATGACCGGCACACTCCAGGCGTCACCTGTGACCTGAGCCTGGCCTACCATGGTCGACGTCAGATCAAGGTACACCCGCATCGTGGCACCCGCTTCGCCACCCGTTCCTGAAAGAGTAAACGATGGGGCCTGTGGAGAACCCGGGCTTGGTGCAGTAATAACAGGAACAACAGGCGGATCGGGCGTAACCTGTACTTTGACGCCCACCAGGTTTGACCAGCCTAGATGGTCTCCGCCAGAGGTTTCTTCTGCTTGAAAAACAAAATCACCGTTGGGCAGGTCTTGGGTAAGTTTTACTTCCCACTTGCCATTGACGACTGGAGCGCTGCCATAAGATCCACCAGTGCCACCCTGTCGAAATACCGTGACCGTCGTAGTGCTAGTACCAGTCCCCGAGAATACAGGTCTAGGTTCTCGAATCACAACGCCATCTTTGGGTGCATCAATTTTTGGTGCTGGCAATGACACAACAAAATTCCGCTCAGCCGCCCGGGCCGACCCGCCATAGCCGGGCAGTGTCTCCAAAACCGAGATAGTGTGCCATTGACGACCTACTAGTGGAGTAGTAACCCTTAGCTCCCAACTACGAGTTAGATCAATATAGATGGAATCACTGAGAGGTACATCGTGAATGTCTCGCCTCAGTCTCAGTTGCACCAGATAACCGGGTTGTCCTGTGCCTTTAATTAAGGGAGTCATAGAAGTCAGAACGTTATTGGATGCGGGCGGATCCGTAATAATCGGTGGATCTACTACAACAAACCAACCTGTTCTGTACCAAGCGGTCCACCAATTACCAATTCGAAACCGGTAGTGAATGGAGCAACTTCCTAACCGCAGATTAACGTCCGGCTTAAATCGGAGAGGGTTTGAGGGGGAGGAAATGGTTTGTTGGTGGTAATGGCCATCGTTATCATAGAAATCCAACGTAGCGAGGTTGAAACCACCATTGGAATCGTCAAACCGCCGAGTCAAAAAGTCCGCTCCAGTACGCGAAATCATGTGACCGTCACCCGGTGTAACAAAGGGCAAATGAGTGAGCCGTGGCTGGCCCGCTTCGTCCAACTCTTCCAGTTGATACAGCAGATCTGGTTGATCTGGTTGATCTGGTTGATCTGGTTGATCCAACATAACTCCGCGCTCCAAGATGGACATAGCTGCAACTCGGCTGAGGACATTTAAAGCGTTAAACCAGTGCGCCTACTACCTGTAAAATCTGACAGTTCCGACGAACGGTGCTCTCCGTTTTAACGCTGTTACGTTTGACCCTTCAGCCTTCCGCCCATTGACTACACAACCTTGCGCAATGGACTACACATCCGCCAGAATCCGCCGGCTTGTGCACCTTGGCCTTGCCCCGTAACTTGATCCGCGTCGCTGCCAATCAGCGATCGGGTTTAGTCGCCCGGTGTTTGTACGATGTGCATTAGCGTCATCCAGTCGGGTTTTCCCTATCCCCCGCACTTGATGGTGGCTGTTCGCAGGGCGCTCTCGGGCGCGCCGGTTCTCGTACTCACCGGTCGACTAACCTGCTTACAGCCGCCACCCCTCGTTTAGTCGCAAGGTCGTGGCAGCCCCAATCGAGTACGAAAACATGTTCAAAGCCACACCCAATCCCCCCGAAACCGACCCGGTTTCTCCCTACGCCACCCTCGATTCAAGAAAGCTCCACGCCGCCGCCGACAAGGCGCTCGACCATTACCTCAAACCCGACGTCGACTCCCTTCGCACTTCCCAGGACCGCGCCATGAAAATGTTCACCGTTGTCCCGGATGCCAATCCCGAAGCCCTGACCATCCAGACCTACGAAACCTTTTCGACGGTCAGCATTCTGCTGCTCGACCTGGCTGAAAGCCTGGACAACACGCCGCGGCATCTGGCGATGGCGATTTATCGGATGAGTGAGTTGGGGTTGATGCTGGTGGAGCGGTCGCTGGATAACGAGCGGGCGATCAAGACGAAGTAGCCGTTGCCGGTCATTCTTTGTTGTTTGTAATGACGCCTTCGCGGGCAAGCCCGCTTCTACAGGGGAATGCATTTCAAACTGTAGGAGCGGGCTTGCCCGCGAAGGCGGTAGTGAAGACACCGCGGGGCTTCAGGCAGACGCCGACAACGGCTGAAAACTGAAGTACTGCCTCAATGCCTTCACCAATTGCCCATACTCCGGCGGTGCCCGTTGCAGGCTGAACCCGGCGTCGTAATGCTGCGGCGTTTCGTCTTCATGGCACCACAGGCAAGTCGCCGTCAGGTCGATGACCTGCAGGCAACCTTCGGTGGCGGGGATTTTCAGACGCAGGTCGAAGTCGACGCCCACCATCATGGGCAACTGGCTGATCAGCATCAGCCCGTCTTCAGACACGTTGCCGAGAAAGCCGATGGGTTTGTCGGTGACGCTGTTGAATACTTTCAGGAAATACGGCAGCTGATGCCGCGTGATCCGGCGGTTGGTAAACATGCGCAAATGGCCCAGCAAGACCCTTAAGCAGGGCCGCACTACTGCTTCGGAACGGGTCTTCCTCTTTATTGATAGAAGTGAAGGCGCGCTCTCCCTGATCCCGGTGCGACAGTCCATGCAACCGCTGACGCTTACTCCTGCCGATCACAGGTATGCACTCGGGTTTAGAGGCAAAGCTCTAAAACCGATCTCTTGGACTATAGCTCACCACCGCCAGTGAGCCAGCTGTTGCGCGACGACTGCAATCAATACGGCGTCGGGCGCACGGCTGCGGCGCTTCGCAGCGGGTAACGGCCCTGGCTCTCCAGGGTTTCCAGACGAGCGCGGGCGCGGTAGGCGTATTCGCTGTGCGGATACGTCTCGATGATGTACTGGTAAGTCTGCGCCGCATCGATATACAGCATCTGCTTTTCCAGGCACTGGCCGCGCATCATCGACACTTCCGGCCATACGTAAGGCCGCGCGCGGCTGGAGCGCTCGACTTTTGAAAGCTCGAGTATCACCTGCTCGCAATTGCCACGGTCGTAAGCGCTGTAGGCGAGATTCAAATGATGGTTCATCGACCAACGGGCGCAGCCCGTCACACTGAGGGCAAGGACGGCAATGAGCGCGAATCGCATGGGGGTTCTCCTGTCTTGAGCGCTGTATCGGCCTGCTGGCGAAAATCTTCAGGAATGTTCATTTCAATAAACAAACGAATAAGTAGTGCACATGAACAATGACTACACCCAAAGATGATAGTAGCCTCAGTCAGCGCTTGAACTCAGGAGTCTTTGCATGTCCGTCCGTCGTACCAAAATCGTCGCTACCCTTGGCCCGGCCAGTAACTCGCCGGAAGTTCTCGAACAGCTGATTCTGGCTGGCCTGGACGTCGCCCGCCTGAACTTCTCCCACGGCACTCCCGACGAGCACAAGGCTCGCGCGAAGCTGGTGCGTGACCTCGCTGCCAAGCACGGCCGCTTCGTCGCCCTGCTGGGTGACCTGCAAGGCCCGAAAATCCGTATCGCCAAATTCGCCAACAAGAAGATCGAGCTGAAGATCGGTGATCAATTCACCTTCTCCACCAGCCATCCTCTGACCGAAGGCACCCAGCAGGTAGTCGGTATCGACTACCCCGACCTGGTCAAGGATTGCGGCGTAGGCGACGAGCTGCTGCTCGACGACGGCCGCGTGGTGATGCGCGTGGATACCGCCACCGCCACCGAACTGAACTGCACCGTGCTGATCGGCGGTCCGCTGTCCGACCATAAAGGCATCAACCGTCGTGGTGGTGGTCTGACTGCTCCAGCCCTGACCGAGAAAGACAAGGCCGACATCAAGCTCGCCGCCGAGATGGAAGTCGACTACCTCGCCGTGTCCTTCCCGCGTGACGCCGCCGACATGGAATACGCCCGTCAACTGCGCGACGAGGCCGGCGGTACTGCCTGGCTGGTGGCGAAGATCGAACGCGCTGAAGCCGTGGCTGACGACGACACCCTCGATGCGCTGATCAAGGCGTCCGACGCGGTGATGGTTGCCCGTGGTGACCTGGGTGTGGAAATCGGCGACGCTGAGCTTGTGGGCATTCAGAAGAAAATCATTCTGCACGCACGCCGCCACAACAAGGCAGTGATCGTCGCGACCCAGATGATGGAGTCGATGATCCAGAACCCGATGCCGACCCGTGCCGAAGTGTCCGACGTGGCCAACGCCGTGCTCGACTACACCGACGCCGTGATGCTCTCGGCGGAAAGTGCTGCCGGTTTGTATCCGCTGGAAGCCGTGCAAGCCATGGCACGCATCTGCATCGGCGCTGAAAAGCACCCGACCAGCAAGACCTCCAGCCACCGTATCGGCAAGGTCTTCGAAAGCTGCGACCAGAGCATCGCGCTGGCGGCCATGTACACCGCCAACCACTTCCCGGGCGTGAAGGCGATCATCGCGCTGACCGAAAGTGGCTACACGCCGTTGATCATGTCGCGCATCCGTTCGTCGGTGCCGATCTACGCGTTCTCCCCGCACCGCGAAACCCAGGCCCGCGCGGCCATGTTCCGTGGCGTCTACACCGTCCCGTTCGACCCGGCGTCCCTGCCGCCTGAGCAAGTCAGCCAGGCTGCGATCGACGAGTTGCTTAAATTGGGCGTTGTGGCGAAAGGCGACTGGGTCATCCTGACCAAGGGCGACAGCTACCACACCATCGGCGGCACCAACGGCATGAAAATCCTGCACGTTGGCGATCCGATGGTCTGAGTGACCGACCGCTGAAAAACAAAAGCCCCGCCATGTGAATGGCGGGGCTTTTTGGTTTCTGGTCCAACAAATGTGTTGTCTGGTCGGGCCTCATCGCGAGCAAGTCGAATCGTCGCACCGCCGGCTCCCACAGTGATGGGTGGTGTTCACAAAATTGGAGTCCATCACAAAACTCTGTGGGAGCCGAGCTTGGTCTGGGCGGCATTCCGACGATGAGGCCGGTACAGTCAGCAAAAGACTCAATGGCGTTTGATAAACCCGGTCAACGCCGCCAACGCTTCCGGCGACCGCAACCGCTGGGTGAACAACGCGCCCTCTTCTTCTATCACCTTGCGAATCAATTCCCGATCCGGCGCTTTCATCAATTGCTTGCTGATGCGCACTGCTTCCGGTGGCATCGACTCGAATCGTAGCGCCATCTCCCGCGCCTTGGTCAATGTTTCTTCACCACTACTCAACGCCTCAGTGGCAATGCCCCACTCTGCCGCCTGTTCACCGCTGAAACCTTCACCCAGCAGCAACAACTCCGCTGCTTTGGCATGCCCAAGCAAGCGCGGCAGGATCAGGCTGGAGCCGAACTCCGGGCATAAGCCGAGATTGACGAAAGGCATGCGCAGCCGAGCATCACGGCTGACGTAAACCAGGTCGCAATGCAGCAGCATTGTCGTGCCGATCCCCACCGCTGCACCGGCCACAGCGGCGATTACCGGTTTGCGGCACTCCAGCAAATTGAGCATGAAATGGAACACCGGGCTATCGAGGCTATCTGGCGGTTGTTGGATGAAATCGGCGATGTCGTTGCCGGCGGTGAAGCATTCAGCGCTGCCGGTGATCAGCACGGCGTTGATTTCAGGGTTGGTATCGGCCTGCTTCAGCGCCTCGGCCATATGGCTGTACATGGCGCGGGTCAGGGCGTTTTTCTTCTCGGGGCGATTCAGGCGCAGCGTCAACAAACTGCGCTCGCGTTCGATCTGGATGGTTTCGGTCATGGGGGACTCGCGTCTGAAAAATCAGCGCTCAACCACGAGGCAGAAACACATCGGCCAGCAGTTGATTGCGCGGCAATCCCGCGAGGTACAAGCGCCGGGAAAAGGCGTCGACACTGTCGGGGGCTCCGCAGACTAAGGCCAGGGTTTGCCGGGAGACAAGCCGCAGTTGCGCCAAAGCCTCAGGCAACTCGGCCGGGGTCCAGCATTCGACACTCAGGTTATCGCGGCCATCGGCCATGGCGTGCAAGGGTTTGGCCAAGTAATGCTCGTCGGCGTCATGGGCCAGGTGAATAACGCGAATGGCACCTTTGTGGTCCTGACGCAGCGCTTCGCGTAATACGCCAAACAGCGGACCTAAACCGGTGCCGGCGGCCAACAGCCACAGCGGCCGGGTGTTCCAGTCCGGGTCGTAATGCAGAGCGCCGCCGCGCAATTCGCCGAGGCGGATCGAATCGCCGATCTTCAGCTGACGGGCCGCGTCGCTAAACTGCCCCGGCTGACGGCAATCAAGGTGAAACTCCAGAAAGCGGTCTTCTTGCGGCAGGCTGGCCAACGAATAAGGACGTGCCACATTGCCCGCCCACAACACCAGATGCTGGCCAGCGCTGTAGCGCAACGGGCGTTGCGGTGTCAGGCGCAGGCGCAGCACGCTGGCGCTCAACCAATCGACGGCGGCAACCTCGGCCGGAAGACCATCGACCTGGGGATCGAAGGTATGCACTTGCAAATCCTCGACCACCTGGCACTGGCACGCCAGGCGCCAGCCTTGTTGGCGTTGCTCTGCGCTCAAGGCATCAGGTCGGCTGTCGCTCGGTAATCCCTGCACACATTGGACCAGGCAGGCATGGCAACTGCCGGCGCGGCAACTGTAGGGAACGGCCACACCGTTTTGATTCAAGGCATCGAGCAGGTTGCTGCCCGGTACCACCGACCAGCGGCGCTCGCCAACCCGCAACTCAGGCATCGACGTTCTCCCAGGCCGCCGCACAACGGTTGCGACCGTCACGTTTGGCGCGGTAAAGCGCCTGATCGGCGCGCTGCAAGGCGTCGTCGAGATCGTCGCCCGGCTCCAGCAAGGTCAGACCCGCCGACAAACTGAGATGGGCGACGTTGAGGCCAATCAGCTCGACACCAGTGAAGGCGATGCGCAACCGCTCACAGCACGCGGTCAGACGTTCGGCATCGCAATCGGACACCATCACCACGAATTCTTCGCCGCCATAACGCGCCAGCACATCGCCGTCGCGCAGGCACGCGGTCGCGACGCCGGCAAAGGCTTGCAGAACCTGGTCGCCCGCCGCATGGCCGTGCACATCGTTGATGCGTTTGAAGTGGTCAAGGTCGATCAGCGCCAGCCCATGCATCACGCCAGCGTCCATGGTGTTCAGTTCGCGGGAGGCCAGGCGCAGGAAATGGCGGCGGTTGAACAGCCCGGTGAGTTCGTCGGTGGCGACCAGGTCTTCGAGCTGGCGCATCATGCCGCGCAGGGTGTCCTGGTGCGCTTGCAAAGCGAAGCGCCGCTGCCGCATGCGCTGACGCGTAGCCTGGACATAACGGGCGTAGAGCACCAGCCAGATCAACACAATAAGCAACACGCACACTTGCAACCCGGCCAGCGCCGGGTCGTGGAGCTGAAAGTGGTAGCCCTCCCACAGCGTGATCGCACTGAAACTGAAAAACACCAACAGCGCACACCGCACCAGCGCTCGGCGCGAGAGATGGAACACTCCGAAAAGCAGGATCAGCACGTAAAACACCAGAAACGCGCCGCGTGCCTCATCCAGATTGGCGATCAGCCAGGTTTGCCACCCCAGCCCCATCAACACTTGCGCTTCGGTCAGGCTGGGATCGGAAAAGCGCTGGTTACAGCCGCTGTAAAACACCGCGAACAATGCCGCTTGGCTGATGACCACCAATGCAGTGCCGACGGCCAGGCTGGCCACAGACTCATCGTAGTGTCCGGAGAAAAACGCCAGCCACAGTAGCATCAGCGCCAGGGCGTAAGTGCCGGCTGCAAGGGCAAAGCGTTTGAGTAAAAGCTGTTGAAGGGCGTTATGGGTCAATCGTTGACTCACCATGCGAAAGAAAGCTGTTTGAGTGTCCTACTCTACAGGCCGGGTGCCACTTTAGTGGCGAGCCGGATAAATAACCATACTATTTTCGGGGCAGAAAACTGGCGTCAAAAGCATGTCCCTGAATGGCATAAAACCTGTGGTGAGAGGATTGCCTGTGGCGAGGGGGCTTGCCCCCGTTGGACTGCGCAGCAGTCCCCAAAAATCTGTCACCTGAAAATGTCATTAAAACCGTATGCATAGATTTTACGACTGCTTCGCAGCCGAACGGGGGCAAGCCCCCTCGCCACAAGATTGACTACCGGCGGGTGTGCCCGCAAGCGAGGCGCGCTATACTGCCGCGCCTTTTTAGCGTCGCGCCAGCAGCCCCGGCGTGCCTTGAAAGGTGCTTGCAACCGACCGATGCACCCAAGCTGCAAGCACCTTATTGAATGTTCCCGTCTTTTAGAGGAGCGCGACTCATGACCGTGATCAAGCAAGACGACCTGATTCAGAGCGTTGCCGACGCCCTGCAGTTCATTTCCTATTACCACCCCGTTGACTTCATCCAGGCGATGCACGAGGCCTACCTGCGTGAAGAATCGCCGGCCGCGCGCGATTCCATCGCACAGATCCTGATCAACTCGCGCATGTGTGCCACCGGCCACCGCCCGATCTGCCAGGACACCGGCATCGTCACCGTGTTCGTTCGCGTGGGCATGGACGTGCGCTGGGATGGCGCCACCATGGGCCTGGACGACATGATCAACGAAGGCGTGCGCCGGGCTTACAACCTGCCGGAAAACGTCTTGCGTGCTTCGATCCTCGCCGACCCGGCGGGCGCTCGTAAAAACACCAAGGACAACACCCCGGCCGTTATCCACTACTCCATCGTTCCGGGTAACACCGTTGAAGTGGACGTGGCGGCCAAGGGCGGCGGTTCCGAGAACAAGTCGAAAATGGCCATGCTCAACCCGTCCGACTCGATCGTCGACTGGGTATTGAAGACCGTTCCGACCATGGGCGCCGGCTGGTGCCCACCGGGCATGCTCGGCATCGGCATCGGCGGCACCGCCGAGAAAGCCGCGGTCATGGCCAAGGAAGTGTTGATGGAATCCATCGACATCCACGAGCTCAAGGCTCGCGGCCCGCAGAACCGCATTGAAGAAATGCGTCTGGAGCTGTTCGAGAAGGTCAACCAACTGGGCATCGGCGCCCAGGGCCTGGGTGGCCTGACCACCGTGCTCGACGTGAAGATCATGGATTACCCGACTCACGCCGCTTCGTTGCCGGTGTGCATGATCCCGAACTGCGCCGCCACCCGTCACGCCCACTTCGTGCTTGACGGTTCCGGCCCTGCCTCGCTGGAAGCGCCACCGCTGGACGCCTACCCGGAAATCGTCTGGGAAGCCGGCCCGTCGGCCCGTCGCGTCAACCTCGACACCCTGACCCCGGAAGACGTGCAGAGCTGGAAGCCGGGCGAAACCGTCCTGCTCAACGGCAAGATGCTTACCGGTCGCGACGCGGCGCACAAGCGCATGGTCGAGATGCTGAACAAGGGTGAAACCTTGCCAGTGGACCTCAAAGGTCGCTTCATCTACTACGTCGGCCCGGTTGATCCGGTGCGCGAAGAAGTGGTGGGCCCTGCCGGTCCGACCACCGCGACGCGGATGGACAAGTTCACCCGTCAGATCCTTGAGCAAACCGGCCTGCTGGGCATGATCGGCAAATCCGAGCGCGGCCCGACCGCGATCGAAGCGATCAAGGACCACAAAGCCGTTTACCTGATGGCTGTCGGCGGCGCGGCTTACCTGGTGGCGCAAGCCATCAAGAAGTCCCGCGTGGTGGCTTTCGCCGAGCTGGGCATGGAAGCGATCTACGAGTTCGACGTCAAAGACATGCCTGTGACTGTTGCGGTTGACAGCAAGGGCGAGTCGGTCCACATCACCGGTCCTGCCATCTGGCAGAAGAAGATCAGTGACAGCCTGGCAGTAGAAGTGCAGTAAGCGCTTTAGCGGGCTAAAAAGCGGCCGGGGTGTCTGAATAGACGCCCCGGCCGTTTTTTTTGCGCAAAAAATAATGTCCATGGCATTAAAACCGAAGTGTTTACAACTATTCGGTCTAGAACGCCCCGCCTGACCTGTCAGATCTGACAGGTTACGAATGGCGCTCATCTTGTTAGCGTCTGATCCATCCAGCGACACCGTAGTCACGGGCGAGCGCCAGACCAAAAAACAGGATCAGCCCCATGCAAGACCAAACGTCCCTGAGCATCACTGAACCCTCTATCGCCAAAAGTGCATCCATCGCCACCATCGGTAAAAGCTGGGGCAAGGTGGGTCTGAGCGGAGGCGCTTCATTCGTATTGTCACTGCCTTTTTCGCCCGGCCGCGGCTGGGACCCTCAGCTCTCTCTGAGCTATAGCAGCCAATCCGGTAACGGTCCGTTCGGTGTCGGTTGGCATTTGAACCTCATCGCCATCACCCGCCAGACCAGCAAAGGAGTACCTCGCTACACCGACGACGATGTGTTCCTCAGCCCCACGGGCGAGCAGCTCATGGCCGAGCGCGATGGCGAAGGCAAGATCAAGTCCAGAGAAGAATCCGAATACAGAGGATTGCCCATCGGGGCTCACAGCGTGGTGCAATTTTGGCCGCGGGTGGAAAGCTCCTTTGATGTGGTCGAATTCTGGCGCTGCGAAGCCAACCCCGATGGTTTCTGGCTGGTGCATGGGGCCGATGGCAGCCTGCACCTTTTCGGCAGGATAGAGACCGCGCGCAAGGCTGACCCACAGGACCCGAACCGGGTTGTCGCCTGGTTGCTGCAAGAAAGCATGAACGCTCGCGGCGAGCACATCTGTTACGAGTACAAACAGGAGGACCCGACCCAGGATCCTGACCCGCATGACTACCGGGCCCAGCGGTACTTGCATCGGGTGCTGTATGGCAACTTCGAGGCGAGCAGCCATTTGTATGGCTGGAACGTACTGAGATCTGCGCCGCCTTCATGGCACTTTCACCTGGTGTTCGACTATGGCGAACGCACGCGGGATCTGACTGAAAAACCTGTCTACGACGGCCCGACGCTTATGCCATGGCTGACCCGTAGCGACCCCTTTTCGTCCTATGGCCAGGGCTTTGAAGTCGGCACTCGCCGTCTCTGCCAGCAAGTGCTGATGTTTCACAATTTTCCGGTGCTGGGTGATGAGCCCGTGTTGGTCCGTCGCTTGCTGCTGGAGTACTCGGTCACCGCAGAGCCTTGGTCGTACAGTCAAATCACTGCGGCGCGTTATCAGGCGTACGACGCCAGCGGTACCGTGGAAAACATGCCCCCAGTGGAGTTCGACTATGCGGATTTCGAACTGAATACACAGCCGACACCGTTCTTCCCGTTCGAAAACATGCCGGGCATCGAAGAAGGTCAACGCTATCAATGCGTTGATCTGTTCGGAGAAGGCCTGCCGGGCTTCCTGTGTCGTTATGACCAATGCTGGTACTACCGCGAGCCGCTGCGTGACTTGACCGGTGGCGATCACATCAGTTATGGCCCGTGGACAGAGCTCAACGAAATTCCGGTCGCAGATCGCAACACGCAAGCGCATCAAGCGCTCATGGACCTCACCGGCGACGGTTGCCTGGACTGGCTCGTTGTTCAGCCCGGCATGAGCGGCTTCTACACGCTGAATCCGGATAAAACCTGGTCAAGCTTCATTCCGTTCACCGCGTTCCCGGCGGAGTTTTCCAACGTCCTTGCGCAGTTGGGTGATTTGACCGGCGACGGGCTCAGTTCCCTGGCGCTGATTGGCCCCAACGCGGTACGCCTTTACGCCAATAAACGTGAAGACGGTTTTGCCAGGGGCGAGGATGTCTCTCATAAGCCGATAGACGACCGTTTGCCATTGATCAGCAACTCACGCAGCGAACTGGTGTTTTTGGGCAATCTGCTGGGCAGCGACATGACCGAGTTGTGCCGCATTCGCCACGACGAAATCAAATGCTGGCCGAACTTGGGGCATGGGCACTTCGGTACGGGGTTTGTGATGAGTGCCCTGCCCTTCGAATACGACACGTTCGACGCGGCACGGGTACGGATCGCAGATGTAAACGGCTCCGGCGCCCCCGCGCTCATTTATTTGAATTCGGACGGTTTCGAGATTTACCTCAACCGGGGTGGCAACGGTTTTGAGCAAGTTCCCATTCAGGTTGCCTGGCCCGAAGGTGTACGTTACGACAACCTGTGCCAGGTCACACTCGCCGACCTGCAGGGACTTGGCTGCGCCAGCCTGATCCTGACCGTACCGCACATGAAACCCCGGCACTGGCGTTATGACTTTGTCAGCGCCAAACCGTACTTGATGATCGCCAGCAATAACAACATGGGTTGCAGCACCGAGGTGCTGTATCGAAGTTCCGCCCAGTACTGGCTGGATGAAAAACAGCGAATTCTCAAGCTCAAGCGCCTTCCCGTTTGTTACTTGCCTTTCGCTATGCAAGTCGTCAGTCAACAAACTCAACGCGACGAAATCACCGGCAATTGCCTGAATCAGTTTTTCAGCTATTTCGAGGCCTGGTACGACCGTAAGGACCGGGAGTTCCGTGGCTTCGGGCGGCTGCACCAGACCGACAGCGAAACCGCCACGGACGAAGACGAAAGCTTCACCGCCCCGGCATTGGTCTGCACCTGGTTTCATACCGGCCGACACATCGATATGCCGCACGATGGTAATTTCGATCGCGATGACGAGGCACACCCGCTGGGCAACACGCTCTTTTGTCGATATCACCCGAGCGATGAGTGCGAAGAGCTCATTACGCCGGGCGATGAAGCCGCCGTCCACGAAATCGCCCGCGCCCTCTCAGGCTCTGTGCTGAGAGTGGAAACCTACGCGGCGAATGACCCGACCCCGGCCAAACCTTTCTTCGTGGAACAATCCCGATACATCGTGCGCCAAGAGCGCGAACGCGGCGAACACCAGCCCAACGCGGTGCTGCTGCCGTCGCTATTGGAAAACATCAGTTACCACTACGAGCGCTTCGTCGAAGACCCGCTGTGCCGCCATGTCATCAACTTGAACCGGGACGCCTTCGGACTGACAAACCACAGCATCACGGTCAGCTATGCCCGGCGCAGGATCGAGGATGATGAGCCGCCGTTTGACGATGTCGACGAACGCAAATGGTGGATTGACGCCCATGATCCGGCTCAACAGTGCTACTACCTGAGCGAAACCCGCGCCGAATTTATACACCTGTCCAATCTTCAAGGCTGGCGGCTTGGCCTGCCGTATCGGCAACGCGGTAACGCACTGGTATTGCCCAAGGGGCCAGCTCCAGCGGGGCTTACCCCAAAGGACATTGCCTATGAACAGTTTCGTGACCTGTTCAAGTCACCCGAATGGGTGGCTCAGCGGGAGCTGACGTCGCAATCGGTGCAGCGTTATCTCAAAACGGCAGACGGCACGCTGCTGCCGGACGGCACTGCCGAGTTCGAAGCATTGGCGGGGCCATTGGAAATCGCTCAATTGAACAAGACGGCGCTGGATGTCTATGGCGACGTGAGCCCTGCGATCGATATCCGGGAAGAACTGGCGAACATTGGTTATCTGCCCATGAAGCTGTTTCTGGGAACGGACAAAGAGGCCGACGAGGAGGAAGACCAGCAGCGCAATCTTTGGTCGGCCCAATACAGTTTTGCCAAGTATGGCGACCTTCAACACTTTTATAAGGTGACGCAGTTCAACGAAACACAAAGCCACGGGATCACTACGACCCGGTACGACGACTACAGCCTGATGAACATCAGCGTCGAGCTGACGGATGGCTGTACCACAAGCGTTGAAATCGACTACCACTCACGGCTACCGGTGCGCATCATCGATGCCAACGACAACGTCGAAGAAGCCCTTTACGGTCCGTCCGGCCCGCACACGGTCACCTATTACGGCACCGAAGCCGCCCTGCCCGCGGGCTTCCTGCCCATCGCCAACTATCAGCGTCCCGAAGATGACAGCGTCGGCACGGCCATCGACGCCGCAAAAGAGGCGCTGCAAAACGCTGCCAGTACCTGGCGCAAGGACCTGTTCAGCTGGATGGGCCAGCTCCCCCCTTCCGTCCGGCAGACACCCGATTGGCTGACCGACTGGTGCGCGCAAGGTTGGGTGTTGCCAAGCCTTCACCTACGTGCTGGCGCACGGCGGCGACTGGCCCGGCTCAAGTCCCGGACGCCGGCCGAGCAGGCATTGTGGGAACGGCTGTCGAGCGTCCCACGCATTCCAGTGCACAGCGTCGTCCTCATCGCCGACCGCGACTACTACGATCAGACACCGCAGCAAATCCACATCATCCTGAGCATCGTCGATGGGTTCGGACGCCCCCTGCAAACCCAACAACTGGTTGAACCCGGTGATGCCTATGTCGTGGAAAACGGCGAACTGGTGATTGAAAACGGTCAACCAAAGGTTGCGCACGCCGATCGACGCTGGCGCATCAGCGAACGCGTGGAATACAACAACAAGGGATTACCCGTACGCACCTATCGTCCCTATTTCGCCAACACCTACGGCTACATCCATGACCACGCCTTCAGGCAGTTCGGTCACCACGACAAGAGCTTTTATGACGTCCTCGGCCGCCTGATCAAGATCATCAATGCCAAAGGCGATGTCGCGCTTGAAATAATCCACCCTTGGTACAAAACCAGCCTGGATTTCAATGACACCCACGTTGAGCCGCCTGCGCAACGACGCAACGCGGGCGTGCAATGACCGGCGCATCTCACTGGAACACCCCCGCCATAACGTCCCATGACGCGCGAGGTCTGGCGGTGCGCCAAATTGCTTATGTGCGCAATGTGGTCAATGGTGCTCTGGAACCTCTCGTCACCCGGCAAACCCGGGACGTGATCGGCCGACAGGTGGAGCAACGGGACCCGCGCCTGGCGGATATGCCCACCCCAAACCTGAAGTCGGTCTTTGGTCTTGGCGAACACCCCGTCATGATCGACAGCGTCGATGCCGGTAAACGGCTGAGCCTGAAGGGGCTGGCCGGTGAAACACGCCAACGCTGGGACGGACGAGGCAATCATTGGCTCACCACTTACGACGATCAGCTGCGTGTGATCACGCTTGAAGAAAACCATCAAGGCCCCGTCGACCTCTTTACTTACGCCACCGCGCTCGATGACCCGAACCACAACCTGCGCGGGCGAATGATCAGGCAAGTCGATCCCTCAGGCGTTCTTGAGCTCCACAGCTTCAGCCTGCACGGCCAACCGTTGCGCGACAGCCGAACGATCACCGGTGTCGGCACCTTTACCAGTCAGCGGACTTACAGCCCGCTCGGCGCGCTGCTGACCCAGACCGATGCCGGTGATCATCAGCAACAGATGCAGTACGACATCGCCGGGCAACTGCAACAGGTTCAACTGCGGCTCACGCCCACCGGGAGTTGGCTGCCCGTGCTGACAGACGCCCGGTATAACGCCGCCAGCCAGATCATTGAGCAACGCGCCGGCAATCAGGTGATCAGCCGCTGGACGTACGATGAGGCCGATGGTCGGCTTGATAGCCTGGCTGCCGGTGTGCCCGGGCAGGACCTGCTCCAGCACTTTCAGTACGGTTATGACCGGGTCGGCAACCTGTTACGCATTGATGATCTCGCGTTTCAACCGGCGTACTTCAAAAACCAGCTCATCGATGGCCATCGCGCGTTTACCTATGACTCGTTGTATCAGCTGACCAGCGCTAGCGGCCATGACGCCGCGCCGACCTCCGATCTGCCGGGCCGTCCATTGCCGAGCGATCCCAGGAATCGTCTCAACTACAAACAGACCTACGCCTACGACCCCGGCGGTAACCTGATCAAGTTGGTCCATGAACGCGCGGTGGGCGGCTACACCCAAGAGATGTTCATTGATCCGTCCAGCAACCGGGGCGTGCGCTGGAAAGCAGGCGACCCCGCCCCCGATTTCGACAGCGTGTTCGACCGCCATGGCAATCAGCTGACTTCGTCCCCCGGAAGGCCGCTGCACTGGAACAGCCGCGATCAACTGGCCGCAGCGACGCTGGTTGAGCGTGACAGCGCGCCCAACGATGAAGAAACCTTTCGCTACAGCCAGGGCACGCGCGTCTACAAGCGCCACGAAACCCATACGTCTACAACGACGCATTTTCACCAGGTCATTTACTTGCCGGGGCTGGAAGTCCGTACGCGTGACAACGGCGAAGTGTTACACGTCATCACCCTGCCGGGAGGTCGAGGCAGCGTGCGTTGCCTGCACTGGGTGAGCAAAAAACCCAACGGCATCGATCAGGATCAACTGCGCTACAGCCTCGACGATCACTTGGGCTCCAGCCTCATGGAACTGGATCAACAGGCTCGGCTGATCAGCCACGAAGGCTATTACCCGTTTGGCGGCACGGCCTGTTTGGCGGCGGTATCTGCATTGGAGGCTGGCTACAAAACCATCCGTTATTCGGGCAAGGAAATGGATGAATGCGGGCTTTATTACTACGGTGCTCGTTACTACGCGCCGTGGTTGCAGCGGTGGGTGAGTGCTGATCCGCAAGGGGATGTGGATGGTTTGAACCTGTATGGGTTTGTGGGCAACAACCCGCTGCGCTATATCGATAGCAGCGGTACGAAAAAAGAGGACTCTGCAAAACAACAGATCATCGACGTGTCAAACACGCTATCGACCGTCAACAGCGAAATGAAGAAGCTCAATTATCAACTCTACAATCTCACTCGAACCCGTGACATCTACAAAACTGCAGGCAAAAAATTAATCTATAGCGTGGCTTCGTTTGCCGTCACGTTTCATGCGGGGGCGTTTGGCGCAGCTGTGGGTTCGGGTGTCGGCAGCCTGACGGGGCCCGCAGCACCTGTTGTGGTCCCCGTAACAGCGGCTGTCGGAGGAATTTTTGCCGCTGAAGCGGCCGCCAAATTCATGGACAAAGTCGGCGAGGAAACAGGGCTGGGTTACACCATCACCCCGGACCCGTCAGCGATCTCGGTGAAAAACCTGAAAAGCAAATCCCGCGCCGAGCCTTTCAGCGTTAAAGCGGTGGCACAAAGCTTCAGCCCCGAGAATTCCGCAGGCCTGACAAAAACAGCCATCGAAACCAGCGCCCGAGTCATTGGTAAACACCTCAAGGTGCCTTACCTCAAACAAACCCTGGCCATAGCGCGTCAGGCGTCGCAACTGACCGAAGCGCTCAATGATTCTCTTGGCCAAGGCGATCTAGACAGGATAACGTCCAATCTCGACGCGCTGGACACCTATCTCAATGACGTAGAAGCGCAGGTCAACGAAGCCCTTGAAACGCTGGCAGGCGCAGCCGTCAGCGATGACAGGCTGATCGGCGCCCTCAACATGCCGATGAACTCGGGTGCTCTCGACAGGTCGAGGCTTGAGCAGGACTTCAAAGTCGCACGAAGCGGGATCAAGCAAGCCAGAAACCTGGCCGGAAGAGTTTCACAGTACCTCATCGAAAAAAGAGCTGCGTGAAGGCTTGCGCCACGGCGCCGGCCCTGAATTTTCGGCGCAACTCCATGTTATGGTGCGCGCCCCTAGTGCTGATTGTTTCGGACACCATGCTGGCGATTTCCCGGCCTTTGCGCCTGACGCTGTATACCTTACTGATCATCGCCGGCGCCGCGCTGGCGGCCGGTTTTGCCATGCGACATACCGAACGCCAGGCCTTGGTCGAAGACGCCGCGCGTGCCAATCAGCAACTGGCGTTGTACGCCAACTCCCTGCACACCCTGATCGATCGCTACCGCGCCCTGCCCGCTGTGCTCGCGCTGGACCCGGAGTTGCGCGCCGCCCTCAACGGCACGGTATCGCCGGAACAGCAGGAGGCGCTGAATCGCAAACTGGAAAAAATCAACGGTGCTGCGCAATCCTCGACCCTCGAACTGCTCGACCGCACCGGCCTCGCCGTGGCCGCCAGCAACTGGCGTTTGCCCAGCAGCTATGTCGGCCACAACTACGGCTTTCGCCCCTACTTCAGCGAAACACGCACCCAAGGCACCGGACGCTTTTACGCGGTGGGCGTGACCAGTGGAATTCCGGGGTATTTTCTGTCCAGCGCGGTCACTGGCGACAACGGCGAGTTTCTCGGCGCGATGGTGGTCAAGCTTGAGTTTCCGGAACTGGAGCGCGAATGGAGTCAGGGCAGCGACACACTGCTGGTCAGCGATGCGCGCGGGATCATCTTCATCGCCAACCAGCCGGGCTGGCGCTATCGATTGTTGCAACCGTTGAGCGAGAGCGATCACGCCGCGCTCAAGGCCACCCGCCAATACGACAAACAACCGCTGACACCGCTGGACTACCAACCGCTGCAGCACTTCGACGACAACAGTGATCTGCGGCGCGTCGCGGGCCCCGACGGGACGGCTGATTTCCTGTGGGAGTCGCTGCCGCTGGCCAGTGAAGGCTGGACCCTGCACCTGCTGCGCCGCCCGCAAGTCGCCTTCGAAGACAGCCGCAATGCCGCGCTCGCCGCTGCCGGGCTGTGGCTGGCGCTGGTGTTCCTATTGCTGTTCCTCAATCAACGCTGGCGCCTGGCCAAAATGCGTCAGCGCAGCCGCGAAGAACTTGAACGACTGGTAGAGGAGCGCACCCGCGATTTGCGCACCGCTCAAGACGGTCTGGTGCAATCGGCCAAACTCGCGGCCCTCGGGCAAATGTCGGCCGCCCTCGCCCATGAAATCAACCAGCCACTGACCGCCCAGCGCATGCAATTGGCAACCTTGCGCCTGCTGCTCGATCACGGTCGGGTCGACGACGCCTACAAGGCGCTCAGGCCGGTGGATGAGATGCTGACGCGCATGGCGGCCCTCACCGGTCACCTGAAAACCTTCGCCCGCAAAAGCCCCAGCGGCCTGCGCGAACGGCTGGACCTGGCAGCAGTGGTGGACCAGTCGCTGCACTTGCTCGACGCGCGTCTGCGTAACGAACAGGTCAGCACCGTGCTGCACCTGACACGTCCGGCGTGGGTGCGCGGCGATGCGATTCGTCTGGAACAGGTGCTGATCAATCTGCTGCGCAATGCCCTCGACGCCATGCACGACAAGCCCTGCAAACGCCTGGAAATCCGCCTCGAAGCCGACGAGCAATTGTGGCGCCTGACGGTCAGCGACAACGGCGGCGGCATCGCCGAAGAACATCTGCCGAATGTGTTCGACCCGTTCTTCACCACCAAACCGGTGGGTGATGGCCTGGGCCTTGGTCTGGCGGTATCGTTTGCCATTGTTCACGAATCGGGCGGACGCCTGAGTGCCGACAATGGCGAAAACGGCGCCGTGTTTACCCTGACCTTGCCCATCGATCTGGAGGCGCCTGTCGCATGCTGAATTCAGTGCTGGTGGTCGACGACGAAAGCAGCATTCGTAGCGCCGTCGAACAATGGCTGAGCCTGTCGGGTTTTGAGGTGCAGTTGTTCAGCCGTGCCGATGAGTGCCTGGCGCAATTGCCCGCGCACTTTCCCGGGGTGATCCTCAGCGACGTGCGCATGCCGGGTATGACCGGGCTGGAGTTGTTGGCCGAAGTGCAGCGCCGCGATGCTGACTTGCCGGTGATTTTGCTGACCGGTCACGGCGATGTGCCGATGGCAGTCGAAGCGATGCGCGATGGCGCGTATGACTTTCTCGAAAAACCCTTCAGCCCGGAAACCCTGCTGAGCAGTTTGCGCAGGGCGTTGGACAAACGTCGGTTGGTGCTGGAAAACCGCGCGCTGCACGAGCAGGCCGATAACCGCGCCAAACTCGACGCCACCTTGCTCGGCGTGTCCCGTGGTTTACAGACCTTGCGTCGACAGGTGCTGGACCTGGCGGCGTTGCCCGTCAACGTGTTGATCCGGGGTGAAACCGGCAGCGGCAAGGAGCTGGTTGCGCGTTGCCTGCATGACTTCGGACCGCGTGCCGACAAGCCGTTTGTGGCGCTCAACTGCGCGGCGATTCCCGAGCAGTTGTTCGAGGCCGAGTTGTTCGGCCACGAGAGCGGCGCGTTCACCGGCGCCCAGGGCAAACGCATCGGCAAGCTGGAATACGCCGATGGCGGCACGCTGTTTCTCGATGAGATCGAAAGCATGCCCCTGGCCCAGCAGGTGAAATTGCTGCGGGTGTTGCAGGAGCAGAAACTTGAACGCCTGGGCTCGAACCAGAGTATTCGCGTTGATTTGCGGATCATTGCCGCGACCAAACCGGATCTGCTCGATGAGGCGCGAGCCGGGCGTTTTCGTGAGGATTTGGCCTATCGATTGAACGTCGCCGAGTTGCGGCTGCCGCCGTTGCGCGATAGGCGCGAAGACATTCCATTGTTATTCGAGTCGTTTGCACAGCATGCCGCCGAGCGTTTGGGGCGGACTTTTCCACCGCTGACCGGACCGCAACTTAGCCACCTGCTGAGCCACGACTGGCCCGGCAATGTGCGCGAACTGGCGAACGTCGCTGAGCGGCAAGTGCTGGGATTGAGTGAACCAGAACCGGTGGGAATGGATCCGGGGCAGTCGCTGGCGGCGCAGCAGGAGGCGTTTGAAGCGCATTGTTTGCGCGCGGCGTTGACCCGGCACAAGGGCGATGTGAAAGCGGTGCTTGAAGAGCTGCAACTGCCGCGCCGCACGTTCAATGAAAAAATGCAGCGGCATGGGTTGAGTCGGGAGATGTTCTTACAGGACAGCTGATTTTTTGGTGCCTGATATGGCCTCTTCGCTGGCAAGCCAGCTCCTACAGTTCACAGTTCAAATGTAGGAGCTGGCTTGCCAGCGAAGAGGCCGGTACAGACAAAGCAAATGACGAGCCCATAAGCAATTTTCCGCTCACACCCAATCCAACATAAGCGGATTTCCGCTCACCAAACCTTCCAACCCCCTCTAAACCGCCCCTCTGCCTCTTGGCACACCTCCTGCTATAGCCCTCACAGGCTGCGTTTAAACGCGCTCCACAAAAACAATTAAATGAAGGATCCTTCAATGGATAACTCAAACGCCCTGCCCCTTGGGTCGGCTGCCGCGCCCGCCAAAGAAAGAACCACCTCCAGTCGCATCAAGTCGATCTTCAGCGGCTCGGTCGGCAACATGGTCGAGTGGTATGACTGGTACGTTTACGCCGCCTTCTCCCTGTACTTCGCCAAGGCCTTTTTCCCCAAAGGCGACACCACCGCCCAACTGCTGAACACCGCCGCGATCTTCGCCGTGGGCTTCCTGATGCGTCCTATCGGTGGCTGGATGATGGGCCTGTACGCCGACAAAGTCGGGCGCAAGAAAGCATTGATGGCCTCGGTCTACCTGATGTGCTTCGGCTCGCTGCTGATCGCCCTGAGCCCCGGTTATGAAACCATCGGCATCGGCGCACCGATCCTGCTGGTGTTCGCACGCCTGCTGCAAGGTTTGTCGGTCGGTGGCGAATACGGCACCTCGGCGACCTATCTCAGCGAGATGGCAACCAAGGAACGTCGCGGCTTCTACTCCAGCTTCCAGTACGTAACACTGATTTCCGGCCAGCTCATAGCCCTGGCCGTGCTGATCGTATTGCAACAGGTGCTGACCACCGAAGAACTGTACGCCTGGGGCTGGCGCATCCCGTTTGCCATCGGCGCGTTGTGTGCTGTCGTCGCGCTGTACCTGCGTCGCGGGATGGAAGAAACCGAGTCGTTCACCAAGAAAGAGAAGTCCAAGGAAAGCGCCATGCGCACCTTGATGCGCCATCCGAAGGAACTGATGACCGTGGTCGGCCTGACCATGGGCGGCACCCTGGCGTTCTACACCTACACCACTTACATGCAGAAATACCTGGTGAACACGGTCGGCATGAGCATCTCCGACTCCACCACGATTTCGGCAGCCACGCTGTTCCTGTTCATGTGCCTGCAACCGATCATCGGCGGGCTGTCGGATAAAGTCGGTCGTCGGCCGATCCTGATTGCCTTCGGTATTCTGGGGACGCTGTTCACCGTGCCGATCCTGACCACGCTGCACACCGTTCAATCCTGGTGGGGCGCGTTCTTCCTGATCATGGCGGCGCTGATCATCGTCAGCGGCTACACCTCGATCAACGCCGTGGTCAAAGCCGAGCTGTTCCCGACCGAAATTCGTGCACTGGGCGTTGGTTTGCCGTACGCACTGACCGTGTCGATCTTCGGCGGTACCGCTGAATACATAGCGTTGTGGTTCAAGAGCATTGGCATGGAAACCGGGTACTACTGGTATGTCACAGCGTGTATTGCGGTGTCGTTGCTGGTGTATGTGACCATGAAAGATACCCGCAAGCATTCGCGGATCGAGACTGACTGAGTCATCTCGCGCAATAAAACACAGGGGCAGACCTTCACGGGTCTGCCCCTTTTCATTGAATAAACACAATCCCCTGTAGGAGCCGGCTTGCTGGCGATGGTGTGTCAGCCAACCCCATGTCGCTGACACACCATCGCCAGCAAGCCGGCTCCTACAGGGATTGCGGCCGCTGGAAATTATGGGTTCATCCTTGCACTATGGTCCGATCCCGAATGAAGCCCCAGGACCCCTTTCATGCCCGACGACATCCATTTCTACGAACCCGCCAACGGCCACGGCCTGCCTCACGACCCGTTCAATGCCATCGTCGGCCCGCGCCCCATTGGCTGGATTTCCTCGCAGGATGCCAACGGCCGCTTGAACCTGGCGCCGTACAGCTTCTTCAACGCGTTCAATTACATTCCGCCGATCATTGGTTTTGCAAGCGTCGGGCGCAAAGACAGCCTGAACAACATCGAGCAAACTGGCGAGTTTGCCTGGAACCTCGCCACTCGCCCATTGGCCGAGCAGATGAACCAGAGCTGCGAGATGGTCGGACCTGAGGTCAACGAATTCGAGTTGTCCGGGTTGACGCCCGCCCCTTCGAAAATCATCCAGGTGCCACGGGTCGCCGAAAGCCCCGTGTCCTTTGAGTGCAAGGTCACGCAGATTATTCAGTTGCAGCGCGCCGACGGGAATGTGGTGCCGAGCTGGCTGATTCTCGGCGAAGTGGTCGCCGTGCATATCGCCAAATGGCTATTGAAAGATGGGGTCTACGACACCGCCGCGGCAGAACCGATTCTGCGCGGCGGTGGGCCAGCGGATTATTTTCAGCTGGGGCCGGAGGCGTTGTTCAAGATGTATCGCCCCGGGGCGGTCAAGTAACTACCAAAGCAGATCGGTGTTTTCCTTGACGTCCTTGAGGCGGGTCAGCTCTTTGGCGGCAGCCAGATCGGCCTCGTTTGCGGTCTTGAAGATTTGCCCTTCAAGCACTTTGTGAAAGCGTGGAGTCCCTGAACCACCCAGGGCTTTGACGGCAATAGCGGCGTGATAACCGCCCTCACCCGGTACTACAGCGGAAACGGCTTCGAACTGTTCAAAGGCTTTACGTGCCATGTCGCGGATCCTGGCTGGTTGAGAATGGCCTCATTAAACCCTCAACCCGCCATTTTGTGTACCCACGACTGGGTCTGACCCAACGCCTGGGCGGCCGATACCTCCTTGAAGGTATGAAAATCCAGGCTATTGACCACCAGGTCTTGCACCAATTCGGCAAACACTTCCATCGCCGGGGTGCTGAAGTACGCGGTCATGGCCTGCTGGTTCATCCAGAAACCGGACACCAGCCACAACTCGGGGTCGCATTGCGAATGTTGCAGGGCAAAGCTCAGGCAACCCGGCGCATTGCGCGATGGCTCGATCAAGGCGCTCAGGCGCGCACCGAGTTCCACCGAACGCCCGGCGCGGGCGCGGACAAAAGCCATATGACTGACGGGGATCTGTGTAGACATGTTCAACCCTCCCAGGTACTCGAGTGGCAGCCTTGGGACGGGCTGCGACAGGATCCAAGGTTAAGCGCGCAGGTTCCAGCGCGGTTAGTCGATTCCTGCCGGTGTATTGCACAATCCTGCGCGGCTTCTGAAAAAACCTGTGACAACCGAAAATCGCTTTCAAGCCAATGAAACAGGGCTTTCAAGCAAGTTTTCCTTGAGCGGCCCTGCCGTAGAGGCACCGCTAATCCACTCCGTGCAGAATCAGGCAAGGTTGAGGCAGGATGTGTCTACCGCATCGTCTTGCACAAACATAAGCTCGGCTCATAACCCACGCCCCACCGAGGATGCCTTGCATGTCGTCACTCGATCATTTTCAAGCCCCGCTGGACGCCGACATGGAGAAACAGCGCGCAGAACTGGCCGCGATCATCCGCCGCAATACGCAAGAGGATGGCAATTATGCGACGGCCGTCGGCTCGCTCTTCATGTCACGCCATAGCCAGTCCCATGAATTTGCCCCGGTGCTCGCCCAACCGGCGCTGTGCATCATGGCGCAGGGGCGCAAAGAGGTCCGGCTGGCCGATGAGCATTTCAACTACGATCCGCTGAATTACCTGGTGGTGTCGGTTTCGATGCCGCTGAGCGGGCGGGTGGTGAACGTCTCGCCCGAGGCGCCGATCCTTGCGGTGCGGCTGGACATCGACCCAGCGGAAATCACCGCGCTGATTGCCGATGCCGGCCCCTTGGGCGTACCGACCCGCCCCACCGGTCGCGGCCTGTATGTCGAGCGGATCGACACTGCCATGCTCGACGCCGTACTGCGTCTGGCGCGTTTGCTGGACACGCCGAAAGACATCGCCATGCTCGCGCCGCTGATTCGTCGGGAGATTCTGTACAGGTTGTTGCGCAGCCCGCAGGGTCATCGGTTGTATGAAATTGCAATCGCCAACAGCCAGAGCCATCGCATCAGCCAAGCGATCAAGTGGCTCAACGGCAACTATGAACAACCGCTGCGTATCGATGATTTGGCGAAGGAAGTGAACCTGAGCGTGTCGACATTGCATCACCGGTTCAAGGCGATGACGGCGATGAGTCCGTTGCAGTATCAGAAGCAGCTGCGGTTGCAGGAAGCGCGGCGGTTGATGCTGGCGGAAGGGTTGGAGGCTTCGGCGGCGGGGTATCGGGTGGGGTATGAAAGCCCTTCGCAGTTCAGCCGCGAGTACAGCCGGTTGTTCGGGGCGCCGCCGCTCCGGGATTTGGCGCGGTTGCGGTTGACTGTCTGATCCGGCATTTGGTGTGTGGCTGATGGCCTCTTCGCGGGCAAGCCCGCTCCTACAGGGGAATGCATTCCAAATGTAGGAGCGGCGGTGCGACGATTCGACTTGCCCGCGAAGAGGCCAGCAAGGCCAACATCAAATCCGGATCAGGCCCCCAACACTCGGCAAGCCTCAGCCGGCAAGGTCACCGACACCGGGTTGCCAATGTTCAACCCAAACCCCTGACACGGCGTGCTCAGTGCAGTAAACGACACTCCCGAACACTCCACGGTGGTTTCAATCGTCGCGCCGATATCCCGCACGAATGTCACCTTGCCCAGCAAGCGATTCCCCGCCGTCGCCTGTGGGTGCGACAGTTGCAGGTCTTCCGGGCGAATCAGCATCTTCACTTTCTCGCCGACCACAATGCTGCTGCAAATCGGCACTTGCAGTGCATCGCCACCCGGCAAACCGACTTTGCCGTTGCCCAACGCCGTGGCCGGGAAGATGTTGCCAGAACCGATAAAGTCCGCGACAAATTCGTTGGCCGGGTGCCGGTAGATTTCAATCGGCGTGCCGACTTGTTGCACGCGGTGCTCGCCCAGTACCACGACGATATCGGCCATGGTCATCGCCTCACGCTGATCGTGGGTCACCATGATCGTGGTGATGTTCAGGCGTTGTTGTAGCTGACGGATTTCCACCTGCATCGACTCGCGCAGCTTGGCGTCCAGCGCCGACAGCGGCTCATCCAGCAGGAGGATTTTTGGTCGAGAAGCAATCGCTCGGGCAATCGCCACGCGCTGACGCTGACCGCCGGAGAGCTTCGCCACCGGGCGATCAATCATTTCCTGCAACTGAATCAGCTCCAGCAACTCCACCACCCGTGCCTGCTGGTCAGCCTTGCTGACGCCACGCAGCTTCAACGGATAGGCGATGTTCTCCCCCACCGTCATGTGCGGGAACAGCGCCAGCGATTGAAACACCATGCCGAAATTACGCTGATGCGCCGGGGTGTGGCCGATGTCTTCACCGTCCAGGCGAATCTCGCCACCGGTCAGGGTTTCAAGGCCGGCAATCATGCGCAGCAACGTGGTTTTGCCGCAGCCCGACGGGCCGAGGAAACACACCAGTTTGCCTTCCGGCAAATGCAGGTTTACATCCTTTACCGCGCAGGCCGAGCCGTAATGTTTCTCGACGTTTTCCAAAATCAGACCAGACATATGAATCACCTCAAGAAATCAGAACGAAACGCCACCTTCACCGACCAGCTTCTCCAGCGCCCAGATCAGGACGAAGTCGATCAGCACGATCAGCACGGCAAACGAGAAAACGGTAGGGTCGAGTGAAGACACGGTGCGGCTGTACATCCAGATCGGCACGGTCATGACGTCGATGGTGTAAAGGAAATAGGTCACGGTGAATTCGTTGAACGAGACGATGAACGCCAGCAGCATGCCTGCCAGAATCCCCGACTTCATCAACGGCACCACCACATCGACAATCGCCCGGGTCGGCGAAGCACCGAGCATTTGCGCGGCCTCTTCGACTTCGGTGCCGATGGACAGCATCGCCGCGGTGCAGTTTTTCACCACGAACGGTAACGCCAGGATCACGTGGGCAATCACCAGCCGCGAGGTGGTCATCTGGAACGGCAGGCTGTCGAACACCAGCAGCAACGCCAGGCCCAACACCACCATCGGAAACACCAGTGGCAGCGACATCAGTTGCAGTGCCACGGCTTTGCCACGGAACTCGCAACGGGTCAGCGCATAAGCGGCCGGCACCGCGATGATCGTGGCGAAAACCATGGTCAGGCAGGACACCATCAAACTGGTGGTCATGGCTTTGCCCAGGCTCAGCACATCGCTGGCGTCTGGCGAAACGAAGGTGTGCCAGGCGGCCTTGTACCATTGCAGGCTGTAGCTGCTCGGCGGGAAGTCGAGATTCGACGAACCGCTGAACGACATCACGATCATGGTCAGGATCGGCAACACCGCCAGCAGCAGGATGAAGCCGGAAAGGATGCCGGCAAACTTGCCAGTCTCGCCCGGCAGCAGGCCATAACGCTTCTTGATCAGGGTGCTCATTGCGAAGCCTCCAGCATGCGCCGACGGCGGCCAGTGATGTATTCGGACAAGGTCATGATCGCCAGCGTGGTAACAATCAGCACCACACCGGCAGCGGAGGCGGCGGGCCAGTTCATCAGCGGCGCGATCTGGTCATGGACCATCACCGCCAGCATCGGCACGCGTCGGCCACCCAGCAGCAAAGGCACCACGAAGCTGCTCGCGTTGTAGGCAAACACCAACGTCGCGCCGGTAATAATCCCCGGCATGCTCATCGGCAGCACCACCTGACGGAACACCTGCAAACGACTGGCACCCAGGGTCGCGGCGGCTTCTTCGTAAGTACGGGCGACGCCGCGCATGGCGCTGGCAATCGGCAATACGGCCAACGGGAACGCGGTTTGCACCAGGCCCATCAATACGCCGTTCTGGTTGTAGAGCAGCATGATCGGGCGCTTGATCAGACCGAGGCCCATCAGCGCCTGATTGAGCATGCCGCCCGGGCCGAGAATCACCAGCCAGCCGTAGCTTTGCAGCAGCAGGTTGACCAGCAACGGCAACAGCACCGCGGCGAGGAAAATCCGGCGCACGAACGGCGAGGTCAGGCGCGACATGGTGTAGGCCACAGGGATCGCCAGCACCACGGCGATCACAGCGCTGATCAGCGCCAGGCGCAGGGTCAGCAGCAAGGATTTGAGGTAATACGGTTCCAGCAGTTGGGCGTAACTGGCCAGGCTGAACCCGGTCCATTCCGCGCCTTTGGTGCCCACGCTCATGCGCAGGACCAGCAGGCTGGCGGCAATCAGTACACCCAGAAACAGCATCGACGGCGTCAGGAAAAACCAGGCGCGGGTCGTCGGCGAAACACCCCGTTGCGTACGCTCGGGGGCGACACTTACCGGATGAGTCAGAGGTTGGTGTTCCATAGCAAAGGTCTCGTCAATGGAAAGCAGCTGACAAACACAGCCCTTGAAACCACATCGATCCCTTGTAGGAGCGGGCTTTGTGGCGAGGGGGCTTGCCCCCGTTCGGCTGCGAAGCAGTCGTAAATCATCTCGTGCAGTGCACCTGATGCACCGCGATGACAGGATTTAGGGCCGCTTCGCGTCCCAACGGGGGCAAGCCCCCTCGCCACAAAGCCAGCTCCTACAGGGTTTTGCAGTGTTCTAAAGACTTGTGATCGTCACTCGATCAGGAAGAAAAGATTTCCGTGTAGCGACGAATCCATTGGTCATGCACGGTGGCCAGGAAGGCGTTGTCGTGCATGATCGCCTTCTCGGCAATCTGCTCTGGCGTGAGGATGTACGGGCTCTTGCGCGCTTCGGCGGAGATGATCGCCTTGGCGTTGACCGGGCCGTTGTAGATGTCTTCAGCCATCTTGCCCTGCACCACAGGGTCCAGAGAGTGGTTGATGAAGGCGTAGGCCATGTCGGTGTCGCCCGGACGGTTCTTCGGCATCACGGAGAGCATCAGGTCGGTGTAGAAACCTTCCTTCATGCCGAACGTGGCGCCCAGGCCGTAGGCCGGATCGCGGATCTGTTTCGGGAAGAACGCTGGCGCGTACAGGCCGCCCATGTCCAGGGAACCGGTGCGGAACAGCTCGGCGATCTGGTTCGGGTTTTCACCCAGGGTCACCACACGGTCTTTCAGCTCGGCGAGTTTCTTGAAGCCCGGCTCAATGTTGTGCTCGTCACCACCGGCCAGTTTGGCGGCGATGATGATCAGGTCCATGGCCTCGGTCCAGTTTGGCGGCGGCAGGAAGATGTTCGGCGCCGCGTCGGCGTCCCACAGGGAGGCGTAACTGGTCGGGGCTTCTTTCTGGGTGCGGGTGCTGTAGACCAGGCTGTTGCACCACAGGAGGTAACCGATACCGTGGCCATTGGCGCCGGTGCGGTATTTTTCCGGTACGTCGACCAGGTTGGGAATACGGTTGAGGTCAGGTTTTTCCAGCAGATTGGCGGCGGCCAGACCTTCGGCGCCGACGCCTGCCAGGGTGATGATGTCGTACTGCGGACGATCACCGCCAGCCTTGAGTTTGGCGACCATTTCCGAGGTACTGCCGGTGCGGTCAGCGATGACCTTGCAGCCGTACTTGTCTTCGAAGGTCGCAGCGATGTTGCGCAGGGCTGCCAGGCCGGTGTCATCGGACCAGGTCAGCAAACGCAGGGTTTTGCCCGCAAAGCGAGTATCGCTGGCATTGGCCTTGATGAACGGCATGCTCATGGCCGCTGCTGCCACCGAGGCTACGCCTACGGTTTTGATGAATTGACGTCTGTTCAGATCATGCTCGCCCATTACGGACTCCCTTTGTTTTTGTAGGTATGAGGCTGGTCGCAACCGTTGCATCCGCGCGGCCTGTTCAGCTTCAAGCCCCCGTATTCACGGGGGTTAAGCTGCGCCGGCGGGTTCATCCTGAGGTCGTGCAAAACACCTGACTATCGATAAAAACTCATTGAAGCCATGACGCCAGCGCATGCCTCAACAAGAAGCATGCGCTCACCTTTTTCGTGCCGTCAGACAGCGCGAATCACGTGTTTGATTTCCTGAAACGCCTGCAAGCCCCACGGCCCCAACTCGCGGCCGATGCTGCTCTGTTTGTAGCCACCCCAGGCGGTCTGCGGGAAGATCACCTGCGGCGCGTTGATCCACACCAGCCCCGCCTGCAAGGCGTTGGCGACCCGATCAGCAGCCTCGGCATTGCGCGTGACCACGCTAGCCACCAGGCCGAACTGGCTGTCGTTGGCCAGGGCAATTGCCTCGGCTTCAGAAGCAAAACTGCGCACACAGATCACCGGGCCGAAAATCTCTTCACACCACAGCGCACTGTCGAGGGGCACTTCGGTGAAAATCGTCGGCTGCAAAAAATAACCGCGCGGAAGATCAGCCGGACGATTGCCGCCGCAAATCAGCTTGGCACCGGCACTCAGACCGCGATCAATGTGGCCCAGCACGCGCTGGTATTGCGCCTGATTGACCAGTGCACCCATTTCCACGGCCGGGTCGAACGGGTCGGCCACGCGAATAGCTTCGGTGCGCGCCTTCAGACGCAACAGGAATTCATCAGCCAGTTCATCGGCGACCAGCACGCGGCTGGTGGCGGAACACATTTGCCCGGCGTTGAAGAAACCGCCGCCACAGGCCACTTCCACCGCGAGGTCGACATCGGCGTCGGCCAGCACCAGCAGCGAGGATTTACCACCCAGTTCCAGGCTCACGCCTTTAACGGTTTCCGCCGCGCGTTGCATGACCTGCACGCCCACCGCGTTACTGCCGGTGAAGGAGATCTTGGCGATGCGCGGATCCGCCGACAGTGGCGCGCCGACTGCCAGGCCTGTGCCGCACACCAGGTTGAAGACCCCGGCGGGCAAACCGGCTTTAGCGATGATCGACGCCAGCTCCAGCTCCGGCAGCGGTGTCACCTCTGAAGGCTTGAGTACCACGCAGCAACCGGCAGCCAGGGCCGGCGCGAGTTTCCACGCGGTGGTGACCATCGGGAAATTCCACGGCACGATCAGGCCGACCACACCGACAGGCTCTCGGCGCAGACGAGCGCTGAAATCGTCACTCGGCAATTCAACGGCGCTGTCTTGTTTAGCGTCGAGTCCTTCGGCCAGACCGGCGTAATACTCGAAAGTGGCGATCACGTCATCGACGTCGATAGCGGCTTCGAACAGCGGCTTGCCGTTGTTGCTCGACTGCAAATGCATCAGTTGCTCACGACCAGCCTGCACGCCCACAGCGATTTTTCGCAGGATCGCGCCACGCTCGGCACCGGTGGTTTTCGACCAGTCGGCGAAGGCCTTGGTCGCCGCGCTCACCGCGTGATCGACGGCCAGTGCATCGCCGCCATTGACCGTGGTCAACAGGGCTTCGGTCGCCGGGTTGATTACGCGCAGGTGTTCGTTGCCGGCCGACCATTGACCGTCGATGAACAGACCGTCCAGTGTCGTAGGAAACGTCATTTCGACACCGCCTGCATCCACTGGGTCTGATCGATTTCAATCAGGGTCGGGCCTTGACGGTCGGCCGCGGAACGCAGCGCCGTGCGCAATTGCTCAACGCCGCAGATGGCTTCCGCCGCGCAACCCAGTGCCTTGGCCACACCGATGAAGTCAGGGGTGTAGATGTCCACGCCGACCGGCTCAATGGCGCGGTTGACCATGTATTTCTTGATCTCTTCGTAACCCTGGTTATTCCACAGCAGCACGATCACCGGGGTGCGCGCTTCTACGGCACTGGCCAGTTCCGGCAGGGTGAATTGCAGGCCGCCGTCACCGATCAGGCACACCACCGGAGGACGCGTACCGCCTTCAACACGACCGCCAAGCCAGGCGCCGATAGCGGCCGGCAAGGCGTAACCGAGGGTGCCGTAGCCGGTGGACGAGTTGAACCAGCGACGTGGGCGCTCAGGGTTGAACGTCAGGTTGCCGGTGTAGACAGGCTGGGTCGAATCGCCGACGAACACCGCGTCCGGCAACTCGTGCAACACCGTTTCCAGGAAGCGCGTCTGGGCCAGTGTCGGGGCATCCCAGGTGCCGGCCAGTTCTTCACGCAAGCGGGCAGCACGAACCTGGCCCCAATCGTTGCGGCGTTCGGCCAGCGACTTGTGCGACAGGGCACCGAGCAAGGCTTGGGCGGCGTTGCGCGAGTCGGACACCAGCGCCACGTGCGGCGGATAGTTGCGCACGGTCTGGTCCGGGTCGATGTCCACACGCAGCAATTGGCCTGGAATCTCAAAACCACCGGCGAAGGTGACGTCATAGTCGGTCTCGGCCAGTTCGGTGCCGATCGCCAATACCACATCGGCCTCGGCCACCAGTGCACGGGTCGCGACCAGGCTCTGAGTCGAACCGATCAGCAACGGGTGGCTGGATTCGAGCATGCCTTTGGCATTGATGGTCAGTGCCACCGGCGCGTCCAGCAGTTCGGCCAGCTCAGTCAGTTCAGCGGCGGCATCGATGGCACCGCCACCGGCGAGAATCAGCGGACGCTTGGCGCCGGCCAGCAATTCGGTCATGCGCGAAACAGCAGTCGGTGATGCGCCAGCGCGGTCGATGTTCACCGGTACGCTGCTGAGCAGGTCATCGGCTTCTTCAACCAGCACGTCCAACGGAATTTCGATGTGCACCGGACGCGGACGACCGGCCTGAAACAGTGCAAAGGCACGCGCCAGTACGCCCGGCAACTCGGACGCCGACATCAAGGTGTGGGAGAACGCCGCCACGCCGCCAACCAATGCGCCCTGGTTCGGCAGTTCATGCAGCTTGCCGCGACCTCCGCCCAACTGGCTGCGCGATTGCACGCTGGAGATCACCAGCATCGGGATCGAGTCGGCGTAGGCCTGACCCATCGCAGTGGTGATGTTGGTCATGCCTGGGCCGGTGATGATGAAGCACACACCCGGTTTGCCGCTGGTGCGTGCATAACCGTCGGCCATGAAACCGGCACCCTGTTCGTGACGCGGAGTGACGTGGTTGATGCTCGAACGGGCCAGCCCGCGATACAGCTCCACGGTGTGAACCCCGGGAATACCGAACACCTGCTCGACTCCGTAATTTTCGAGTAACTTGACCAATACTTCGCCGCACGTCGCCATTGTGTTTTGCCCTTCTTGTTCGTTTGAGACGCCGGGCCTGCGCAGTGTTTATGATGGGTGGGCAGGTCCAGGGATGGCCTCATTGGAACGGGCGACACGTAGCCGCAACAATGGATAAAAAGTCATACTAGCCATGTCCTCACGTCATACCTTGGATCCCAATGAAACGACTGCCTCCCCTGTCGGCGCTCTACAGCTTTCTGATTACCGCGCAGTGCTGCAATTTCACCCGTGCCGCCGAACAGCTGCACATCACCCAAGGCGCGGTAAGCCGACAGATCGCCGGGCTGGAAGATCATCTGGGTTATGAGCTGTTTATCCGCCAGGCTCGCGGCCTCGATCTGACGGCCGAAGGACGCGAATGGCTGCCACGGGTTCAGCAGATTTTCGGGCTGATCGACGAGGCGGTCGAACAGATCGGCCAGAAGCGCGAAACCCTGCAACTCAAGGCCCCGACGTGCGTCATGCGCTGGCTGTTGCCGCGTCTTTTGCAGTGGCAACGGGAGCGTCCGGACGTGCCGGTGGAACTGACCACCACGGTCAAGCACGGCGTGGATTTTCATCGCGAACAGTTCGATGCGGCGGTGATGTACGGCGCGCCGCCGGACAGTGCACTGGTGTCTCAACGCCTGTTCGATGAGCAGTTGACACCGGTCTGCTCCAAGCCGTTGCTCGAAGGTCCGGTGCCGTTGCTGACACCCGAAGATCTTGAGCAGCACATGCTGCTGCACCCCACCCGTGATGAGCGGGACTGGAAAGCCTGGCTGGCCACGGCCAATGTTCGCCTGAGTAATGTCAGCAAGGGTCAGCACTTCGAAACCCTGGACCTGGCGATGTCGATGGCGTCCCAAGGGACGGGTGTGGCGATCGGAGACTGGTCGTTGATTGGCGATGACTTGAGCGCCGGGCGGCTGGTCATGCCGTTTGAACTGAAGGTGAAGACGGGGTTGGCGTATTACCTGGTATTGCCGCAAAAGCCCGCACCTTCGCCGAAGTTGCAGGAATTGTTGGGGTGGTTGGTGGAACAGGCTCAGGCGCGCTGAAACCCGAAAGCCTTGACTCGCCCTCTGTGGGAGCGAGCCTGCTCGCGAATGCGGTGGGTCAGTCGACATCTGTTCTGAGTGAACAATCGCTTTCGCGAGCAGGCTCGCTCCCACAAGGGTTAGGTCAACTCAGTAACCGACTGCGAACCGCTGGCGAGAGTGCTTCGGCACTTCCACTTCATCGATCATCGCAATCGCATAATCGGCAAACGTAATCCAGCTGCGCCCTGCACTGCTCACCAGCAAATCATCCTTGCCGATCCGGAACACGCCGGTGCGCTCACCTTCGACAAACTCCGCCGACGGTGACAGGAAGGTCCAGTCCAGCTCGTTTTCCTGACGCAAGTTCTCAAGGAACAAAGCACCGGCACCCGCCTCGGCCTTGTACTCGTCAGGAAAGCCCTTGCTGTCGATCACGCGGGTGCTATCCGGCAACAACAGCGAACCGGCACCGCCGACCACGAGCAGACGTTTCACCCCGGCCTTTTTCACCGGTCCGATCACGGCAGCGGCGGGAAGCGTCGAGAAATGCGCGGCACTGATTACCACGTCATGACCCGCAACAGCTGCTTGCAACGCTTCGGCATTCAGGGCGTCGACGTTCTTGCTGACCACACCGGCACGCTGGTCGATTTTCGACGTGTCGCGGGCAATGGCGGTGACGCTGTGACCACGACGCAGCGCCTCTTCCAACAGTTGGCTGCCGGCACGGCCGGTGGCCCCGATGATTGCGATTTTGCTCATGACATTCTCCAGTTGGCTCAGGTGAATTAGTGCATGCGGAACGATCATTCCCCCCACTTCATCTCGCCCTTGGCGACTTTGGCGCTCAGCTCCAGCGAGCTTTCTTCGCCCAACGTCGGGAAGCGTTTTTTCATCGCGGCGATCAGTGTGGTGGAATCTTTTGCCTTGGCAGTTTCCTCGTCGAAGGCCTTGATGTAATCCGCCGTGAACTGCACGGCCGCCAGGGAGCGAGCGCTGTCACCGAGGTAATGCCCCGGCACGATGGTGTTCGGTTTCAAGGTTTCGATCGAGTGCAGCGTAGTCAACCAATCGGCGTGAGACTGCGGGGTTTGCGTGTCGGCCATCCAGACGTGGATGTTCTCTGCCACGACTACCCCACCGACAACCGCTTTGATCGACGGAATCCAGACAAAGGTGCGATCCGGCTGTTTCCCCTCCAGTCCCACCACCTGCAACTTCTGCCCTTCCAGCATCAGGCTGTCGCCCTTGAGTACCTGGGGCACGATGGTTTTCGCCGGTACGTCGGCGCCCATTTTCGGTCCCCAGAACGCCAGTTTGCCGTCGACGGTGTGTTTGATGTGGTCCACGGTCGGCTGCGAGGCGAGCACTTTGGCGTTGGGGAACGCAGCGGTCAGGGTGTCGAGGCCGAAGTAGTAATCCGGGTCCCCGTGGCTGATGTAGATGGTGGTCAGTTGCTTGCCGCTGGCGCGGATTTTCTCGACAACCTGTTCGGCCTGGGATTTGCCGAACTGCGCATCCACCAGAATCGCCTCCTTCTCACCACTGACCAGCACTGAAGTCACCGGGAAGATCGCCTTGTCGCCGGGGTTGTAGACATCCAGCGTCAGGGTCGAGGCTGCCGCCGCATGGGCCGCGAAGCCGAGCGTGGCGGTGGCCAGCAAAATGCGCTTGAGGGTGGTGAAACCGATCATGTGTTGCTCCGTTGTCCGATGGCTTTAAATGGGCGATGCGGTTCGCCCTTCGTAGGAGCTGGCTTGCCAGCGAAGCATTCCAGCGCGCCGCGTTCATCCAGCCTGCACGCGTCATCGTTGACGACCTTCGCTGGCAAGCCAGCTCCTACGGTGGGACAGAGCTTAGTTGCATGACTCAGTACAAAAAATGCGATGCTGGAACATAGTTTGTTTCTGAAAGCGTGCAAATCATGGATCGTCTACAAGCAATGCGAGTGTTCGTCACGGTGGTCGACCTCGGCAGCCAGTCGGCCGCCGCCGACCAACTGGACCTGTCGCGACCAGTGGTTTCGCGCTATCTGGCGGAGTTGGAGGATTGGCTCGGCGCCCGGTTGATGCACCGCACGACCCGCAAGCTGAGCCTGACAGCCGCCGGCACCGAGATGCTGCCCCGCTGTCGGCAGATGCTCGACTTATCCACGGACATGCAAGCCGCCGTCAGCGAGCCGGACGATACGCCACGAGGAATGTTGCGAATCAGTGTCAGCACCTCGTTTGGTCAGGCACAACTGGCGGACGCCATGGCGGCCTACGTCAAACGTTACCCAGGCGTCAGCATCGACATGCAGATGCTCGACCGCACGGTGAACCTGGTGGATGAACGCATTGATCTGGCGATTCGCACCAGCAACGACCTGGACCCGAACCTGATTGCCCGGCGGCTGACGGTCTGCCGCTCGGTGATCTGCGCCTCCCCCACTTACCTGCGCGAACATCCGACGCCGCAGCGGGTGGAGGATCTGAGCCGGCATAACTGCCTGACCCATTCCTACTTCGGCAAAAGCCTTTGGCATTTCGAGGAGGACGGCGAACCGGTCTCGGTACCGGTGCAAGGCAACATCAGCGCCAACGAAGCCAGCACGTTGCTGCGCGCGGCGATGGCCGGCGCGGGGGTGGCGATGCTGCCCAGTTATCAGGCGGGCGTGCATATTCACAGCGGCGAACTGATCCGCCTGCTGCCCCAGGCCGAGCCTCGGCAGATGAACATCTACGCGGTGTACGCCTCACGCAAACACATGCCGGCGGCGCTGCGCAGCCTGCTGGATTTTCTGGTTTCAAGATTCCCGGAAACACCTGCGTGGGATATCGGCCTGTAAACACCCCCCCTGTAGGAGCTGGCTTGCCAGCGATAGCGGACTGTCAGTCAGCATCAATGTTGAATGTGATGGCGCCTTCGCTGCGGTGCGGCGATCCGACAAGCCAGCTCCTACAGGGGATTGGTGTCGAACCCCATAGGCTGTGGCGTCCCCTATCAAACTGTAGGAGCTGGCTTGCCAGCGAAAGCGGACTGTCAGTCAGCATCAATGTTGGATGTGATGGCGCCTTCGCTGCGGTGCGGCGATCCGACAAGCCAGCTCCTACAAGGGGTACAGGCGATGCCGTTTTAATGGCAACTCAGTGGCGCTGACCTATGCTCAAAGTAATACCCAAGGGTATTCGTTCAGGGGTCAACGCCATGAACATCAAAACGAGAAGGTACCTCACCATTTTCATCACCTGCGCGGTGACGCTGGCGCTGTATGGCACCGCGGCCTGGCGGGTCGAGCAAGCGCGTCTACTGCCCCGCGAGTTTGCGAGCTGCAACTTCGAACGCTGCATCCCCCACAACGCGACCCTCAACGCCCTGCGGTGACGAAGGGGATCAGGCCTCGTTGTCCTGATCGGCCTTCAAGCGGTCGCGAAACGCCTTGGGCGAAATCCCCACTCGACGCCGGAACAGGCGCGTGAAGTTGGTCGGATCGGAAAATCCCAACACGTCGGACATTTCGTAAATGGTCATGCTGGTGTAGGTCAGCAAACGCTTGGCCTCCAGCAATTGCCGCTCGTGCATGATCTGCAACGCCGGTTGTCCCGCCAACTCACGGCAGGTGCCGTTGAGGTGGGACACGGAAATCCCCAGCCGATGCGCCAGGTCTTCGACCTTGACGTGCTGGCGGTAGGTCTCTTCCACCAGTTGAATAAACCCGTTGAGGTATTCCCGGGCGCGCTGCGGACGCTGGCTGGCGTTGCGGCGCGTGATCACCTGTCGGCTGACCCAGACCATGATCACGCTGACCAGTGAATGCATGAGCATTTCACGCGCCGGCTGGTGACCGGTGTATTCGTCTTGCAGTGCTGAAAACAGGCTGTTGAGGTAGTCGCCGTCCTTGCCCGCCGGGTAGCTTTCGGGCTGGGCCAGCGCATTCACCGAGTTGCCCAGTTGCGCCTGCAAATGGGCAACCAGCGGCGCGGCCAGGGTCAATACAAACCCTTTGACGTCCTCGGAAAACCGATAACCATGCACCGACAACGGCGGCAGGATCAGGATTGCAGGCTCAGTCAGTTGCGTGCGTTTACCTTCGATTTCAAGCTCTGCCTGACCTTTGAAGACGAAGAGTAACTGGCACAAATCGGCGTGGCGGTGGGGTTTGATTTCCCACTGGTGTTCGCGGCTGCGTTTGGAAATGGTTTCGCAGTGCAACAAGTCCGGGGTTGGCCAGTCCAGGCTTTCACCATAGAGCTTGAACACTGGAATCGAAGGCAGGTCAGGCTTGTTCATCACTTCAATCCAGGCCTCGTGGGTTACGGGCGATAATCGCACCGATTGGCAGAATGTACAGGTATCCGCTCAGTTTTCCCCTTCAATTGACAGACTCGCAAGAGAAAAATGCAAGCACTCGATTCATAAAAATAATTCACCGGCCGTGGTCGCGTGGAGCTTGCGAGTCTTAAAAACAATGAAAACGCTGAAGACCCAAATCGCCATCATTGGCGCCGGCCCCTCCGGTTTACTGCTCGGCCAATTGCTGCACAACGCCGGCATCGACACCCTCATTCTTGAACGCCAGACCCCGGAGTATGTGCTCGGGCGCATCCGTGCCGGCGTCCTTGAACAAGGCATGGTAGAGCTGTTGCGTCAGGCCGGGGTGGGTCAGCGCATGGATGCCGAAGGGCTGGTGCACACCGGCTTCGAACTGGCGCTCGACGGTCGCCAGGTGCACATCGATCTGCACGCATTGACCGGCGGCAAAACCGTGATGGTTTATGGCCAGACCGAGGTCACCCGCGACCTGATGGCCGCTCGTCGGGAGGCCGGCGCGCAGACGATTTACAACGCCAGCAATGTCGTACCGCACGGGATGAAAACCGCAGAACCTTTTGTGACATTTGAGAAGGATGGCGAGACGTATCGCCTCGATTGCGACTACATCGCCGGGTGCGATGGCTTCCATGGCGTGGCGCGCCAATCGATCCCGGACGACTGTCTCAAGGTGTTCGAGCGGGTCTACCCGTTTGGCTGGCTCGGCATTCTTGCCGACACGCCGCCGGTGCACGAAGAGCTGGTGTATGCCCGCCACGAGCGCGGCTTTGCCCTGTGCAGCATGCGTTCGGCAACCCGCACCCGTTATTACCTCCAGGTACCGGCCGAGGATCAGGTGCAGGACTGGTCTGATCAGCGTTTCTGGGATGAGCTGAAATCGCGTCTGCCGCAAGCGTTGGCAGCGTCGTTAGTCACTGGCCCATCCATCGAAAAAAGCATCGCGCCATTGCGCAGCTTTGTGGTCGAACCGATGCAGTTCGGGCGGATGTTCCTGGTCGGCGACGCGGCCCACATCGTCCCACCCACCGGCGCCAAAGGCCTGAACCTGGCCGCCAGTGACGTCAGTACGCTGTTCAATATTCTGTTGAAGGTTTACCGGGAGGGACGCGTGGACTTGCTGGAGAAATACTCCGAAATCTGTCTGCGCCGGGTGTGGAAAGCCGAGCGTTTCTCCTGGTGGATGACCTCGATGCTGCACCGCTTCGACGACCATGACGCCTTCAGTCAGCGCATCAGCGAGTCGGAGCTGGACTACTTTGTCGGCTCCGAAGCCGGTCGAAAAACCATTGCAGAAAATTACGTTGGGATTCCGTACGAGGCTATCGAATAGCCTGCTATCGACTTACACTGGCGAGCATTGCCGCTCGCCTCGTTCCTTGCGGGCCCATCACTGTCCGCAGGTTTTACCGTGACCAATCTCCACCAGCCTGACATGCCAAAACCGGCCATTCGCAGCGTGCTGATCGCCCTGATGCTGGCGATCTTTCTCGGCGCGCTGGACCAGACCATCGTCGCCGTCTCGATGCCGGCGATTTCCGCCCAGTTCAAGGATGTCAGCCTTCTGGCCTGGGTGATTTCCGGGTACATGGTGGCGATGACAGTGGCGGTGCCGATCTACGGCAAGCTCGGCGATTTGTATGGCCGTCGCAAGCTGATGCTGTTCGGTATGGGGCTGTTCACCCTCGCTTCGTTGTTCTGCGGCATGGCCCAGAGCATGGAGCAATTGGTCCTTGCGCGGATTATTCAAGGCATCGGCGCGGGCGGGATGATTTCGGTCAGTCAGGCGATCATCGGTGACATCGTCCCGCCCCGGGAGCGCGGGCGCTATCAAGGCTATTTCAGCAGCATGTACGCCGTGGCCAGCGTGGCGGGCCCGGTGCTTGGCGGCTACATGACCGAGTACTTGTCCTGGCGTTGGGTGTTTTTGATCAATCTGCCGCTGGGCGTTGGGGCCTGGCTGGTGGCCAATCGCACACTGGTCGGGCTGCCGGTGCCGCAGCGCAAGCCGATCATCGACTACCTCGGCACCTTGCTGATGATCATCGGATTGACCGCGTTGTTGCTGGGCATCACTCAAGTCGGCCAAGGTCATTCGTGGCGCAGCGCCGAAGTGCTGGGACTGTTTGCCTGTGCGGTGCTGGTGCTTGGGGTGTTCGTCTGGCATGAACGCCGAGCGCGGGAACCGTTGCTGCCGATGCATTTGTTCGCCAATCGCAATGCGATCCTGTGCTGGTGCACGATTTTCTTCACCAGCTTCCAGGCGATCTCGCTGATCGTGCTGATGCCGCTGCGCTTCCAGAGTGTCACTGGCGCCGGGGCCGACAGCGCTGCGCTGCACCTGTTGCCGTTGGCGATGGGTTTGCCGATCGGCGCGTACTTTGCCGGACGCCGGACCTCGGTGACCGGCCGCTACAAACCGATGATCCTGACCGGTGCAGCGCTCATGCCGATCGCGATTCTGGGCATGGCATTCAGCCCACCGCAGACTTTTTGGCTCAGTAGCCTGTTTATGTTGTTGTGCGGGATCGCCAGCGGCATGCAATTCCCGACGTCATTGGTCGGCACGCAGAACTCGGTGGAACAGCGTGATATCGGCGTCGCGACCAGCACCACCAACCTGTTCCGCTCGCTGGGCGGCGCGATGGGGGTGGCGTTGATGTCGGCGCTGCTGCTGGCGTTGTTGCAGGACTCCAGCTTTGCCCACATCGCCGGTTCGTCGCTGATTGCCGAGGGCAGCTCGGGCAATGTCTTGCTCGACGGCTTGAACGCCGCACCGGGGGAGGCCCAAAACGCCTTGCGCGCTGAATTGTTGCTGACTTTCAGGCATTTGCTGATGGTGAGTGCGGCGGTGTCGCTGCTGGGGCTGGCGGCGGCGGTTGCGATGCCGAATATGTTGTTGCGGGGGCGTGAGGACAAGGTTCGATAATTGGACCGAGTTGCGGCCTTCGCGAGCCTGCTCGCGAAAGCGGTATATCAGTCACTGAGAATCAAGGGCTGTAATACCCGACAGCCACCAGAAAATGCCCGACCTTTTTCAGGTAGACATGCTTGTCCTCAACCTTACAGGTGTTGATCGGCCAGGCTATTGCCCCCGGGCGCGCAGCTGCTGCTGCAGATTCTGGATCTGCGCCTGCAGGGTGTTGATGTTGCGGGTGACCTGACCGCGGAACGCGTCGAACTCGGCGGTATTGGTGGCGCCTTGCGCAGCCGGGCGGTTGTCCTGCTCGCTTTTGAGCACAATCATCTCTTGCTCCAGACGCTCGATAGCGGCGCTTGGGTTGCCTTGTTTTTTCAGCGCGACAATGTCGGCCCCGAGGCTTTTGAGCTGAGCGTCGAATTTGCTGCTGTCGTCCGGCGCGCTTTTCAGGGCGGTCAACTCAGCGCTCAAGGCTTTGACCTGAACCTGCAATTGCGTATTGGCCGTCTGGTGCTCGGTGTCCTGGGCGGTGAGTTGCGCCAGACGCTTATCCAGATCGCTGGTTTGTGCCGTCATCTGCGCCAGACGCTTGTCCAGATCGGAAGCCTGGCCGACAACGCCTTGCTGCTGTTTGCCTTGATCCAGCAGTTTGGATTCCAGGTCCTTGATTTGCAGTTTCAGCGCTTCGCTGTCGCTGGTGACGTTGGTCTGGCTGGCGACGACCTTGCCGGAAATGTCCTGCAAACGCCCCGCCGCTTCTTCACTGATACGCGCGAAACTTTCCTGGGTCGCTACCAGTTGTTGTTCCATCAGCGAGATCTGCTGAAAACTCCACCAGGCAAGGCCGGCAAACGCAATAAACAACGCGCCGACCAATGCCCAGAGCGGGCCGGTGCTGGCGCTTTTGACTTGGACCGCCGGCACCGGCCGCGAATGCACGCGTGTACGAACGGTGGGCGGAAAATCATCATCGTCGAGGCTGTCAGCACGCAGGCTAGGTACATTCTCGAAATCGTCGTTGGCATCGTTACGCATGGACATTGAGTCAACCTTTGTGGAACGCGGTGATGGCTTTATGCGGCGAGTATAACCCCCACTGCCGCACCGATTGACTCTCTACACCCAACTCGGTTCAGTGCTGGCAGTCGGGGTTGTAACGTCAGCGGATGTCCTGAGCCTTCCACCAACTGCAAAATTCATCGAGGGCGGCCCAGAGGCTGACTTTCGGATCGTAGTCCAGATAATGCCGGGCGCGGCTGATGTCCAGGGTGAAGTTTTTGTTCATGACCTGCATGCCCAGGCGCGACAAGGTCGGCTCGGGACGCCCCGGCCACAGTTTGCACACCCCTTCGTTGAGCGACGCGACGGTGTAACCCAAACCGTAGGAACGGTGGCGCGTCACTTGTGGGACTTCCATGTTGCGCATGACGTAATTGACTACATCCCACAATGGAATCGGCGTTCCATTACTGATGTTATAGGCCTTGCCCAAGGCCGAGCCGCTGGCGAGCAAACTGCTGAGCAAGGCTTCGTTGAGGTTTTGCACGCTGGTGAAATCGACCTTGTTCAGGCCATTACCGATGATTGCCAAGCGTCCTTTGCGCTGCATTTTCAGCAATCGCGGAAAAATGCTCATGTCACCCGCGCCCGTGACGAAACGCGGGCGCAGCGCCAGGACTTCGAGGCCGAATTCCTGGGCGCCGAAGACCTTTTGCTCGGCCAGAAATTTGGTCGCCGCGTAGGGATGTTTGAAACGTTTGGGCACCTGTTCTTCGGTCAACCCCAAGTGATCGCGGCCATCGAAGTAGATCGACGGCGAGGACAAGTGCACCAACCGACGAACGCGCTGCTTCAGACAAGCCTCGACCACGTTTTCGGTGACCTGGACGTTGCCTTGATGAAAGTCCTGATAGCGCCCCCACAGCCCCACCGCCCCCGCGCAATGGACCACGGCTTCGACGTCTGAACACAGGTCGCGCGCCAGTTCCGGGTCGCTCAAGTCGCCCTGAATAAACTCCGCGCCACGGCGCACCAGGTGTTCGACGCTTTCGGCCCGGCGACCGTTGACCCGCACGTCCAGGCCCTGCTCCAGGGCGAAACGCGCAAAACGTCCGCCGATGAAGCCGCTTGCGCCGGTGACCAGAATTTTCATGTAGTGCTCCGATGTCTTTCGTTTTGCGTATTTCGAGAGGTCTTGACGCTGTCCGTCAATCCAACGGCACCAGCCATTGCTTCGACGAACGCACCAATTGATCGGTCAACAACCCCAGAAGTTGACCGCCATTGCGCCAATGATGCCAGTACAGCGGCACGTCGATGGGCTTATCTGGCAAAAGCTCCCTCAATACACCGCGTTCCAGTTGCTCGCGCACCTGTAATTCCGGGACCAGCCCCCAGCCGAGACCGGCCTCGGTCAAGCGAATGAAGCCTTCAGAGGAGGGGCATAAATGGTGTTCGAAACCGCCATCCACACCCAGCGAAGCAAGGTAGCGATGCTGTAGGAAATCATCCGGGCCAAAGACCAGCGCCGGGGTTTTCGCCAGTCGGTCGGCGCGAACGCCTTCCGGGAAATGTCGCGCGATGAACGCCGGGCTGGCCAACGCCCGATAACGCATGGCCCCCAGCAGAACGCTGCGAGCACCGGCCACCGGGCGCTCACTGGCGCAGACACACGCCGCCACTTCGCCGGCACGCATGCGTTTGAGGCCGACGGTCTGGTCTTCGACCACCAGATCCAGCAGCAGGTGTTGTTCGGCACAAAAGTCGCCCACCGCTTGCGCCCACCACGTGGCCAGACTATCGGCATTCAACGCGATGCGCAGGCGCTCCGGCAGGCCTTCCTCATCCAGCGCCGGCACCAGGGACTGTAAGTCGCGCTCCAGCAAACGCACCTGCTGCACATGGTTGAGCAGGCGCCGACCGATTTCCGTCGGGGTGGGCGGTGTGACCCGAACCAATACTGGTTGGCCGACCCGCGCCTCCAGCAGCTTAATCCGCTGGGAGATCGCCGATTGCGACAAACCGAGCACCTGCGCGGCCCGTTCGAAACCGGCCTGCTCGACCACGGCGGCCAGGGCAGAGAGTAATTTGTAGTCGAACATCAGTTTTCCTAATGAGCGATCAGCATGATTGGTTTTTCTTATACAGGTTTGCAACGGAGAATGCCCATCAAGATCTCTTGAACAAGGAACACCGACATGGCTGGCGAAACATCATTGGCAACCCTGCTGCGCAGCATGAGCCCGCAACTCAACGCCGGCGAATACGTGTTCTGCACCCTGCGCGACGGCAAGCTGCCGGCGGGCCTCGAGATCGTCGGCAGCTTTCGCGAGCAGGAAGGTCTGACCGTCATCCTGGAACGTTCCCACGCCGAACAAGCCGGTTTCAGCTTCGACTACGTCGCGGCCTGGATCACCTTGAATGTTCACTCGGCGCTGGAAGCCGTCGGTCTGACCGCCGCCTTCGCCACCGCGTTAGGCAAGGCCGGCATCAGTTGCAACGTGATCGCCGGTTACTACCACGATCACCTGTTTGTCGGTCAGGCCGACGCCGAACGCGCACTGCACGTGCTGCGCGACCTTGCAGCCAACGCGGAGTAAACCTTATGTGGCAAAGCTATGTGAACGGCCTGCTAGTGGCCGCCGGGCTGATCATGGCGATCGGCACGCAGAATGCGTTTGTGCTGGCGCAAAGTCTTCGTCGTGAACATCACCTGCCGGTGGCGGCGTTGTGCGTGACGTGCGATGCATTGTTGGTCGCCGCGGGCGTGTTCGGTCTGGCGACCGTGCTCGCGCAAAACCCGACATTGCTGGCGGTTGCCCGCTGGGGCGGCGCGGTGTTTCTGATTTGGTATGGCAGCCAGGCATTGCGCCGCGCCTGCTCGAAACAGAGCCTGCAACAAGGAGAAAACCAAACCGTTCGCTCACTGCGCGCCGTCATGCTCAGTGCGTTGGCGGTGACACTGCTTAACCCGCACGTTTATCTGGACACGGTTTTGCTGATCGGCTCCCTCGGTGCGCAACAAACCGAGCCTGGTGCTTATGTCGTGGGCGCGGCGAGTGCGTCGTTGCTGTGGTTCTTCACCTTGGCGTTGGGCGCGGCGTGGCTGGCGCCTTGGCTCGCGCGGCCGAGCACCTGGCGGATTCTCGATCTGTTGGTGGCGGTGATGATGTTTGCAGTGGCCTTTCAATTAATCGTCGCCCCCTGATTATTCCAAATGGCTCTGGAACCTCTATTCCACACAGTTGTTGCGTGGTTATGCAGCACCCCCGGTGCTATGATCCGATTCCCTGCGCCGCAAAGAGTACAAACTCCCCGGCGCTTGTCTGGCCGCCCGTGATCGGCCTTGCGCTCACCGCAACTGACCTGATTAGGAGAATCATCATGGCTTTCGAATTGCCGCCGCTGCCTTACGCACACGACGCCCTGCAGCCGCACATTTCCAAGGAAACTCTGGAATACCACCACGACAAGCACCACAACACCTACGTCGTGAACCTGAACAACCTGGTGCCAGGCACCGAGTTCGAAGGCAAGACCCTGGAAGAAATCGTTAAATCTTCCTCGGGCGGTATCTTCAACAACGCCGCTCAGGTCTGGAACCACACCTTCTACTGGAACTGCCTGGCGCCAAACGCCGGCGGTCAACCAACCGGCGCGCTGGCTGATGCCATCAATGCTGCGTTCGGTTCGTTCGACAAGTTCAAGGAAGAATTCAGCAAGACTTCCATCGGTACCTTCGGTTCCGGTTGGGGCTGGCTGGTGAAAAAGGCTGACGGTTCCCTGGCCCTGGCCAGCACCATCGGCGCCGGCAACCCGCTGACCAACGGCGACACCCCGCTGCTGACCTGCGACGTCTGGGAACACGCCTACTACATCGACTACCGCAACCTTCGTCCGAAGTACGTCGAAGCGTTCTGGAACCTGGTCAACTGGAAATTCGTGGCTGAGCAGTTCGAAGGCAAAACCTTCACCGCTTAAGCTCGACGCCAGTCAAAAAACCCGGCTTTATGCCGGGTTTTTTTATGGGTTTGGGAAATGTTCGAGAGCGTTGTGCGACTTAGAGAACTGAGTCGACTGCTCTGCCGCCATCGCGAGCAGGCTCACTCCTACAGTTGATCTAGGTGAACACAATGTTTGTGTCTGACATCGATTCCCTGTGGGAGTGAGCCGGCTCCGGGCGGCGTTCCGACGATGAACAATGACGCGGTCTTTGATTAGCCCTGCGGATCGACGTTATCCAAGGCCCGGTTCACCGCCAACTCAGCCAGCATGATGATCTGCTGGATCGCCAACACCGTATTGCGCTGCGGGCCGATCAGGTTCGCGGCGAAATCGCTGGTCATGACACTGGCGGAGGCCAATGACTCGCAGGCTTGGGCCAGGAGACTTTCGGTGTCCATGTTGGGAGCGATCATGTACATCGTGCTGGGGCGGCGGGGTTTTTCGGTGTATTGCGATGGGGGATCGAGGTAGTAGTCGAGGGCGCGTTTTATAGCTTCGCGGTCTCGCAGGAGCGCTTCGGACCGGGTGTCTTCGGCGTCAGGAGTTGTGGTGTTGAAGGGTGGATCGGGAATCAATTTGTCCATTGAAAATTTCTCCAGCGTTGGAGCCTCCACTTGCCGCTTCTCACACGGCGAAGAGGTGGCAGCTATGTGCGAGGTGAGAAGACCGGTTATGGACACCCGGCCGGACCGAAGTCCGCCCGCACACAGCCGCCATAACGCATTTACCGGCAGCAAGTAAGCTGGCGGCGATTATGCGTGTACAGACACTGGATGACCATAAGTTGCCGGGCTCTCACACCCGGTCGCTGAGGTTTCAGCGACAGCCAGAGGTTAGAGAGACCGCTTCCTACCCGGCAACCTGAAAAATGCGTGGGAAAGCTCTGTGTTTCTTACACATCTTTCAACACTCAAAAATGGAACGCGGAGCGTCCCTGGCGGCATTCCTACGGGGGAGCGTGGGAACGATCAGTCGGGGGGCGGCAGAATGAGATTGGTCGACTGTCAGGCCGCCTTCGCTGGCAAGCCAGCTCCTACAAGGGAATGGTGTACATCTGCTAGAGATTGGTCGGCTTTCAGGCCGCCTTCGCTGGCAAGCCAGCTCCTACAGGGGAATGGTGTACATCTGCTGGAGATTGGTCGGCTGTCAGGCCGCCTTCGCTGGCAAGCCAGCTCCTACAAGGGAATGGTGTACACCTGCTGGAGACTGGTCGGCTTTCAGGCCGCCTTCGCTGGCAAGCTGTTGTGGCTCAATGTTTTTGGACCATGATGTAGGAGTATCGACCTAAGGAAGCATCATGGGATATCGGGTTGTTAGTCCTGAGGAAAAAGCGGAGGCCATTCGTTTGGTTGTGGAGATGAAATGCTCCATTCATAAAGCCTGTGAGCTTACAGGCGTGGGGCCCACAGCTCTACGCCGATGGGTTTTGCACTGGCGCCGGGAGCATGCGGGGATTTTGCAGGCCTCCCGGCCCCAAGATCAGCAGATGATCGAGTCGTTGCAGGCAAAATTGGCCCTGCTTGAGGCCGAGAATCATGTCTTAAAAAAGCAATTGCCCTCTCATCTGAAAGTTCTGTTCAACCGAACCAAGTGATTGATGGCGTTAGAGGAGCAATGTCGATTCGACGTATGTGCTCGGTCCTGGGTTTGGCTCGCAGTAGCTTTTACGCGAAGCGTAAGCCTGCGTTGCCGCGTGTTATCGAGAAGGACCTGGAGCTGAAAATTCGTGCGGTACATAAGGAGCATCGCGAAGCACTGGGTGCGCGCGGGTTGTCCAAGGAGCTGAGAAAAGGTGGTGTTTTCATTGGGCGTCACCGAATGCGCTCCTTGATAAATACTTTGGAACTCGCCAGACGTCGACCGCGTTATGCCCACTATCGCCGCGCCACCAAGCCCGGAGTCACGGCACCAAACATACTTGATCGTCGTTTTAATCCAGTCCAGCCGGACACGCTATGGGCGGGTGATATCACCTACATCAAAGTGAGGGATAGCTGGTTGTATTTGGCGGTAGTGATGGATCTTTTTTCACGCAGAATTGTGGGATGGGCCTGTTCCAGGACGGCTGACACGGACTTGTCCATCAAAGCCCTTAAGCTGGCAGTTGCGCTGCGTCGTCCGATGCCGCAGCTGTTGTTCCACTCAGACCAAGACTGCCAGTACACCTCTGACCGCTTCGCGACATGCCTGGAAGAAAGCCGGATCGTGCATAGCGTAAGCCGGCGTGGAAACTGCTGGGACAATGCGGTGGTCGAGCGTTATTTCAGAACATTGAAGCATGACTGGATGCCGGAGAGCGGCTACCAGAACCATTTCGAAGCGGAGAAGGATGTGATCGATTTTGTGTCGCATTACAACCATCGTCGTTGCCACACCGCTTCGAATAACCTGCCGCCGGCTCTCTTTGAGCAGCAGGCGGCCTAAAAACTCCTACAGAGTGGTCCAAAAAAACTGGACCCCAACAAGCCAGCTCCTACAGGGGAATGGTGTACACCTGCTGGAGATTGGTCGGCTTTCAGGCCGCCTTCGCTGGCAAGCCAGCTCCTACAAGGGAATGGTGTACATCTGCTAGAGATTGGTCGGCTTTCAGGCCGCCTTCGCTGGCAAGCCAGCTCCTACAAGGGAATGGTGTACACCTGCTGGAGATTGGTCGGCTTTCAGGCCGCCTTCGCTGGCAAGCCAGCTCCTACAGGGGAATGGTGTACATCTGCTGGAAATTGGTCGGCTGTCAGGCCGCCTTCGCTGGCAAGCCAGCTCCTACAGGGGAATGGTGTACACCTGCTGGAGACTGGTCGGCTGTCAGGCCGCCTTCGCTGGCAAGCCAGCTCCTACAAGGGAATGGTGTACATCTGCTGGAAATTGGTCGGCTTTCAGGCCGCCTTCGCTGGCAAGCCAGCTCCTACAGGGGAATGGTGTATATCTGCTGGAAATTGGTCGGCTGTCAGGCCGCCTTCCAGGCAAGGCAGTTCCCACAATAGATCGGCGTACAGCCCTTGCTCCTCACCACTCATCAGGCCGAGCGTTAGCTCGCCTTCAGCTTTTGATCTTGATCCACCCGCCCCTTCGGGAGGCTGAGTGGAGGTGTGCATCCGGGGAGTGGCGCGCAGCGCCGTTCGACGCAGTCGAACACGCTGCATGTAGGTCGAAGCGAAGCCGACCGGAGGGCAGTGTCCCCGGATGGATACCGGAGCGAAGGAACACCGAGCCTTAGCGAGGGGCCGGACGCTCGGGGCGAGCCTTTTTTTGCTTACTTTTTTTTGGCGTTTGAAAAAAAAGTGAGGCGCCGTAAGGGCGAAACCCTAAGTGGCCGTTACCGCAGGAATGGATATGTACACCATTCAAAATCATGGTCGGCTGTCAGACCGCCTTCGCTGGCAAGCCAGCTCCTACAGTTTAAACGGCGTACATCAGTAAAAAACGGGGCAATTTCCGACGATGAAACCAGCCTTACCCCCCTTGCCGCGCCGCCATAGCCGACTACCATCAACCGAGAAGGAAAAATTATCCCAATCCCCTCAAGTTGAAGGACCCAACTACCGACACAGTACTAATAGGATAAATACCCCAGACAACAGTATATCGGCCAAGCCCACAGGCAAAACCCCCTGTAATGGATTGTCCCTTTGACTGCCATCACGGGATTGCCAATACTCATGGCAACTTGATGCTACCCGCACGGAACAAGGAATAACCCTTTGAAGCTGGAACTCAAGAACAGCTTGTCGGTGAAGTTGCTCCGGGTCGTCCTCCTGTCGGCATTGATCGTCGGCGTGGTCTTGAGCTGTGCGCAAATCGTTTTCGACGCCTATAAGACGCGCCAGGCCGTAGCCAACGATGCCGAACGTATCCTCGACATGTTCCGCGACCCCTCGACCCAGGCCGTCTACAGCCTTGACCGGGAAATGGGCATGCAAGTGATCGAAGGCCTGTTCCAGGACGACGCCGTGCGCCAGGCCTCCATCGGCCATCCCAACGAAGCCATGCTCGCGCAAAAAACCCGCGAATTGCAGCATTCAGACAGCCGCTGGCTGACCGACCTGATCCTTGGCAAGGAACGCACCTTCACCACCCAACTGGTCGGTCGCGGCCCTTACAGTGAATATTACGGCGACCTGAGCATCACCCTCGACACCGCCACCTACGGGCAAGGGTTCATCGTCAGCTCGGTCATCATCTTCATCTCCGGCGTATTACGCGCCATGGCCATGAGCCTGGTGCTGTACCTGGTGTATCACTGGCTGCTGACCAAACCGTTGTCGCGGATTATCCAGCACCTGACCGAAATCAATCCTGATCGCCCCAGCGAACACAAAATTCCGCAGCTCAAGGGTCACGAAAAGAACGAACTGGGGATCTGGATCAACACCGCCAACCAGTTGCTCGAATCCATCGAACGCAACACCCACCTGCGCCACGAAGCGGAAAACAGCCTGTTGCGCATGGCCCAGTACGACTTCCTTACCGGCTTGCCGAACCGCCAGCAATTGCAGCAACAACTGGACAAGATCCTGATCGATGCCGGCAAATTGCAACGGCGGGTCGCGGTATTGGTGGTCGGTCTGGACGACTTCAAAGGCATCAACGAACAATTCAGCTACCAGGCCGGCGACCAACTTCTGCTGGCCTTGGCCGATCGCTTGCGGGCTCACAGTGGCCGCCTCGGCGCCCTCGCCCGTCTGGGCGGTGACCAGTTCGCCCTGGTCCAGGCCGATATCGAACAACCTTACGAAGCGGCCGAACTGGCGCAAAGCATTCTCGATGATCTGGAAGCGGTGTTTGCCCTCGATCATCAGGAAATCCGACTACGTGCGACCATCGGCATCACCTTGTTCCCCGAGGACGGTGACAGCACCGAAAAGCTGCTGCAAAAAGCCGAGCAGACCATGACCTTGGCCAAAACCCGCTCGCGCAACCGTTATCAGTTCTACATCGCCAGCGTCGACACCGAGATGCGCCGTCGTCGCGAACTGGAGAAGGACCTGCGCGATGCGCTGGCCCGCGATCAGTTCTACCTCGTTTACCAACCCCAAATCAGCTACCGCGATCACCGGGTGGTGGGCGTCGAAGCGTTGATTCGCTGGCAGCATCCCGAACATGGCATGGTGCCTCCCGATCTGTTCATTCCGCTGGCCGAGCAGAACGGCACCATCATTGCCATCGGCGAATGGGTGCTGGATCAGGCCTGCAAGCAATTGCGCGACTGGCACGATCAGGGCTTCCCCGACCTGCGCATGGCGGTGAACCTGTCCACCGTACAGCTGCACCATGCCGAGCTGCCGCGAGTGGTGAATAATCTGCTGCAAATGTACCGCTTGCCACCGCGCAGCCTGGAACTGGAAGTGACCGAAACCGGCCTGATGGAAGACATCAGCACGGCCGCCCAGCACCTGCTGAGCCTGCGTCGCTCCGGCGCGTTGATCGCCATCGATGACTTCGGCACCGGCTATTCGTCACTGAGCTATCTGAAAAGCCTGCCGCTGGACAAGATCAAGATCGACAAGAGCTTCGTACAAGACCTGCTCGATGACGACGACGACGCAACCATCGTTCGAGCGATCATCCAACTGGGCAAGAGCCTGGGCATGCAAGTGATTGCCGAAGGCGTGGAGACCGCCGAGCAAGAGGCCTACATCATCTCCGAAGGCTGCCACGAAGGTCAGGGCTACCTCTATAGCAAACCGTTGCCAGCACGGGAATTGAGCGCCTACCTGAAACAGGCCCAGCGCAGTAACGCGGCTATTTTGTAGGTCTCCGAACATCGCAGCCTCGTTTCACTCGACAGCTGCTACAGGACCGCGTGTGTCTGTAGCAGCTGTCGAGTGAAACGAGGCTGCGATCTTTTGATCCACGACACAACGTCCGCGTGAATAAGAAATATTTCCACCTGCACTCTTTACACATAATGCGAAAGATTTGCATTATGTCGCAGTTTTGCGCGCGTGAAGCGCCAGTCCACCCCTCTTGAAGCAGGATGTTCGCCATGATTCGTATGCCTCTGGCTACCGCCAGTCTGTTGGCCATCGCTATTTCCCTCGCCGGTTGCGGCGAAGGAAAAGACAAGACCGCCGCCGCGCCTGCTCCGGCCGCCAGCACTGCCGCTGCTGCACCAGCACCTGCTGTCGCCCCTGCCGCTGTCAGTAAAGTCGATGAAGCCGCCGCCAAAGCCGTTGTCGCGAATTACGCCGACATCGTCTTCGCCGTTTACAGCGATGCCGAATCCACCGCGAAGACCCTGCAAACCGCCGTTGACGCCTTCCTCGCCAAGCCGAATGCCGACACCCTGAAAGCCGCCAAGGCCGCCTGGATTGCTGCCCGCGTTCCTTACCTGCAGAGCGAAGTGTTCCGCTTCGGCAACACCATCATCGACGATTGGGAAGGTCAGGTTAACGCTTGGCCACTGGACGAAGGCCTGATCGACTACGTCGACAAATCCTACGAACACGCACTGGGTAACCCGGGCGCCACCGCCAACATCATCGCCAACACCCAGGTTCAGGTCGGCGAAGACAAGATCGACGTGAAAGACATCACCCCGGCAAAACTCGCCAGCCTGAACGAGCTGGGCGGTTCAGAAGCCAACGTCGCCACCGGCTACCACGCCATCGAATTCCTGCTGTGGGGCCAGGACCTGAACGGCACCGGCCCTGGCGCCGGCAACCGTCCAGCCTCCGACTACCTGGAAGGCAAAGGCGCAACCGGCGGTCACAACGATCGTCGCCGCGCTTACCTGAAGGCCGTGACCCAACTGCTGGTCAACGACCTGGAAGAAATGGTCGGTAACTGGAAGCCAAACGTGGCCGACAACTACCGCGCCACCCTGGAAGCCGAACCGGTTGATTCGGGCCTGCGCAAAATGCTGTTCGGCATGGGCAGCCTGTCCCTGGGCGAACTGGCGGGCGAGCGCATGAAGGTTTCCCTGGAAGCCAACTCCCCGGAAGACGAACACGACTGCTTCAGCGACAACACCCATAACTCGCAGTTCTACGATGCCAAAGGCATTCGTAACGTTTACCTGGGCGAGTACACCCGCGTCGACGGCACCAAAATGACCGGCGCCAGCCTGTCGTCCCTGGTGGCCAAGGCCGACTCGGCTGCCGACACCGCGCTCAAAGCCGACCTGGCTGCAACCGAAGCCAAGATGCAGGTCATCGTCGATCACGCCAACAAGGGTGAGCACTACGACCAGCTGATCGCTGCCGGCAACACCGCTGGCAACCAGATCGTCCGTGACGCGATCGCTTCCCTGGTCAAGCAGACCGGTTCGATCGAAGCCGCCGCTGGCAAACTGGGCATCAGCGACCTGAACCCGGACAACGCTGATCACGAATTCTGATCAACGCTGGCTGAACAAGAAGGCGACCTGCGGGTCGCCTTTTTCATACCTGCCAAACCACAACCCCCCTGTGTGCGAGCCTGTGTGGCGAGGGGGCTTGCCCCCGTTGGGTCGCGAAGCGGCCCCAAATCTATACGACTGCTTCGCAGCCGAACGGGGGCAAGCCCCCTCGCCACACAGGCTCCCACAAGGATCACCGGTTCCAGATAAACCTGCCCCACATCAAGTAAACGATAATTCCTCTTATTCAAACTCCCCTGCCCTGTTAGACTTTGCGCCCTTGTTTTGCTTGTCTTGCAGGATGTCTGATGCCCCCGCTGCCTCTTCGCTTGTCCGCACTGTTGCTGGCCCTGTGCCTGAGTGCCTGCGATGACTCCCCGCGTTTTACCAAGGCCGAACCCGGTGAAGCCCGGTCCGGTGGCAGCGCGACCGTGCGCAAGACTGATCAGAACTCGTTTTCCCTGCCGTCCGCCAACCTGCCGCCGTCACGGCGCGTGGACTTCAGCGTCGGCAACAGTTTCTTCCGCAACCCCTGGGTAATCGCCCCGTCGACCACCACCGCCCGCGACGGCCTCGGCCCGCTGTTCAACACCAACGCCTGTCAGGGCTGCCACATCAAGGACGGTCGCGGCCACCCGCCAACACCTGACGCAGCGAATGCCGTGTCGATGCTGGTGCGCCTGTCGATCCCCGATGCACCGGCCTATGCCAACGTCATCGAGCAGCTCGGCGTGGTGCCTGAGCCTGTCTACGGTGGCCAATTCCAGGACATGGCCGTACCCGGCGTAACCCCGGAAGGCAAAGTGCGCGTCGATTACACGCCCGTTCCAGTGCGATTCAAGGACGGTACTGAAGTCGAGCTGCGCAAGCCGAGCCTGAACATCACCCAACTGGGCTACGGCCCGATGCACCCCGATACCCGTTTTTCGGCGCGCGTCGCCCCGCCAATGATTGGCCTGGGTTTACTCGAAGCCATACCTGACGAGGCGATCCTGGCCAATGCCGAGGCGCAGGCGAAGGACAAAAAGGGCATCGCCGGACGCCCGAACCGGGTCTGGGATGACATGCAGCAGAAGACCGTCCTCGGACGATTTGGCTGGAAAGCCGGGCAACCGAACCTCAATCAACAGAATGTACATGCGTTTTCCGGCGACATGGGCCTGACCACCAGCCTGAAGCCCGTCGACGATTGCACAGACGCGCAAACTGCCTGCAAACAGGCGCCGAATGGCACCGGCCCCGACGGTGAACCAGAAGTCAGCGACAACATCCTGCGTCTGGTGTTGTTCTACAGCCGTAACCTCGCCGTACCGGCCCGCCGCGATGTCAGTGCGCCGCAAGTGCTGGCCGGCAAGACTCTGTTTTTCCAGGCGGGATGTCAGTCCTGCCACACGCCGAAATACACCACCGCCGCCAACGCCGCCGAACCTGAACTGGCCAATCAAGTGATTCGCCCGTACAGCGATCTGCTGCTGCATGACATGGGCGACGGTCTGGCCGACAACCGCACTGAATTCCAGGCCAGTGGCCGCGACTGGCGCACCCCGCCGTTGTGGGGCATCGGCTTGACGCAAGCGGTCAGTGGCCACACCCAGTTTTTGCATGATGGCCGCGCGCGCAATCTGCTCGAAGCCGTGCTCTGGCATGGCGGCGAGGCTCAGGCTGCGCAGCAACAGGTTTTGTCTTTCAATGCCGAGCAGCGCGCTGCGTTGCTGGCGTTTTTGAACTCACTTTAAACACTTATAAAGAATCGGGAGCCCGACATGTTCCGTCCCAAATTGTTGTTCACCAGCCTTGCAGCACTCGCACTGGGCGCCTGCTCACCGCAGGACCCGCAAGCCGTGACGTCGGCCGCCATCGCCAAATCGGTGATCTTGCCGACCTACACCCGCTGGGTTGAAGCCGACCGTCAATTGGCCGTCAGCGCCCTCGCCTACTGCGAAGGCAAGGAAAACCTCGGCACCGCCCGCGCCGACTTCCTGCACGCGCAGAAAGCCTGGGCCGAGTTGCAACCGCTGCTGATCGGGCCGCTGGCCGAGGGCAACCGTTCGTGGCAGGTGCAGTTCTGGCCGGACAAGAAAAACCTGGTCGGCCGTCAGGTCGAGCAACTGGTGACGGCGCAGCCGCAGATCGATGCCACCGCCCTGGCCAAGTCCAGCGTTGTGGTTCAGGGCCTCTCGGCCTATGAATACATCCTGTTCGACAGCAAGCCGGACGTGGCCAACGACGCACAAAAAGCCAAATATTGCCCACTGCTGAAGGCGATTGGCGAGCGTCAGAAACAACTGGCCGAAGAGATTCTGCAGAGCTGGAACAACACCGACGGCATGCTCGCGCAAATGAGCAAGTTCCCGAACCAGCGCTACGCCGACTCCCACGAAGCCATCGCCGATCTGCTGCGCGTGCAGGTCACTGCCCTCGACAGTCTGAAGAAAAAACTCGGCACGCCGATGGGCCGTCAGACAAAGGGTGTACCGCAACCGTTCCAGGCCGATGCATGGCGCAGCCAGTCGTCCCTGACCGGCCTGGAAGCCAGCCTCGCCGCCGCCAAAACCGTGTGGGAAGGCGTCGACAACAAAGGCCTGCGCGGTCTGTTGCCGAACGAGCAGAAACCGTTAGCCGACAAGATCGATACCGCTTATGCCGCGTCGCTGAAACTGTTCGCCAGCAATCAGCGTTCGCTCACCGAAATGCTCAACGACGATGCCGGTCGCCAGCAACTGAACGATCTCTACGACAGCCTCAACGCTGTTCACCGCTTGCACGAAGGCGAACTGGCCAAGGCGCTGGGCATTCAACTGGGCTTCAACGCCAACGACGGTGACTGATGAGGACGAGTGCCATGCTGCGACGTCAGGCTCTGACTTTAGGTAGCTTGCTGCTAGGAGCAGTGACACTGGGCGGCTGGACGCTGTTCAAGCAAAAGGACAAAAGCCCGTTGCTGCTGTCGGCGCGGGACGATACCGATGGCAAGCATTACGCCGTCGGCTATCGGCTGGACGGCACCCGGGTGTTCGCCACCCAGGTCGGCCAGCGCTGCCACGACATCATCAATCACCCGACGCTGTCGATTGCGTTGTTTGTCGCCCGCCGTCCGGGTACCGAGAGTTACTTGATCGACCTGCGTGATGGCACGTTACTGCAAACCGTGACCTCGCAGCCGAACCGGCATTTTTACGGTCACGCAGTGATTCATAAAAGCGGCGACTGGCTGTACGCCACCGAGAATGACACGTCCGATCCGGGTCGCGGCCTGCTGGGTGTGTATAAGTTCGAGGGTGAGCGACTGGTACACAGCGGCGAGATTTCCACCCATGGCCTCGGCCCGCATCAGGTGTCGTGGATGCCCGATGGTGAAACCCTGGTCGTGGCCAACGGCGGCATTCGCACCGAGGCCGAAAGCCGGGTCGACATGAACCTCAACGCCATGAAGCCAAGCCTGGTGCTGATGCAGCGCGACGGCACCTTGTTGAGCAAGGAAACCCTCGCCCAGCAGATGAACAGCGTGCGGCATCTGGGAATCGCCAGCGACGGCACCATCGTTGCCGGTCAGCAATTCATGGGGCCGTCCCACGAGTCATCAGAACTGCTGGCAATCAAGCGTCCCGGCCAGCCGTTCGTGGCCTTTCCGGTGCCCGAGCATCAGTTGCAGGCGATGAGGCATTACACCGCCAGTGTTGCGGTGCACAGCGATCTGCGCCTGGTGGCGTTGACCGCCCCCCGGGGTAACCGCTTTTTCATCTGGGACCTGGACAGCGGCGAAGTACGCCTGGATGCACCACTTCCCGATTGCGCCGGGGTAGGCGCCGTGGCCGATGGTTTTGTCGTGACCTCGGGCCAGGGCCGCTGCCGCTACTACGATTGCCGCCAGACCAACCTTGTTGCAACCCCCCTTGAGCTGCCGGCGGGGCTTTGGGACAACCACCTGCATCTCATCTAAACACACGCTACCTTTGTAGGAGCCGAGCTTGCTCCGGGCGGCGTTCCGACGATAGCGGTGTGTTAGCCAATGGATATACCGACTGATACACCGCTATCGCGAGCAAGCTCGGCTCCTACAGGTTTTGTGCGGTCTGTGAAATGTGTCAGTTGGAATCACCCGTGCACTCGGGGTAATGTGCCTCTCTGTCTCACCTGATTTATCCAAGGAACTGGACATATGCTGCGTCGCCGCATGCTGATCATGTTGGGTGTTGTTCTGCTGATCGTGCTGGTCCTGGCCGGTTATAAAGCCTTCTCCATCTACACGATGATTCAAGGCCACTCTGCGCCAAGACCACCGATCAGTGTCGCGGTGGCCACAGCTACCGAACGTCCGTGGCAAACCCGCCTGCCTACCGTCGGCACGCTCAAGGCATTGCAAGGAGTGGACCTGAGCCTGGAGACCGACGGCACTGTTACGGATGTGCAGTTCCAGTCAGGGCAGACGGTCAAGGCCGGACAGCCTGTGGTCAAACTCGACAGCGCCGTGGAAAGCGCCTTGCTGGAAACTGCTCTGGCTGACCTCGGACTGGCCCAGCTGGATTACACCCGTGGCAGCCAACTGGTGGGCAGCCAAGCCATTTCCAAAGGCGAGTTCGACCGACTCTCGGCCGTACTGAAAAGATCCAAGGCTTCGGTCAATCAGCTCAGGGCTGCGCTTGGCAAGAAAAGCATCCTGGCGCCGTTCAGCGGGACCATCGGCATTCGCCAGGTCGACGTCGGCGACTATGTGGCCAGCGGCACCATGATCGCCACCCTGCAAGACATCAGTAGCCTGTATGTCGACTTTTTCGTACCCGAACAGTCGGTGCCGAAAATCGCGATTGGTCAGCCGGTTGAAATCATTGCCGCGGCCTATCCGTCCCAAACCTTCCCCGGCACCATCAGCGCGATCAACCCGAAACTCGAGAGCAGCACGCGCAACATGCAGGTCCGCGCTACCCTGGCCAACCCCGACGGCAAACTGTTGCCCGGCATGTTCGCCAGCCTGCAAGTGATGTTGCCCAACCCGCAGCCGCGCGTCGTCGTGCCGGAAAGCACGATTACCTACACCCTCTACGGCAATTCGCTTTACGTGGTCGCGCAGAAAAAAGCCGAAGACGGTAGCGTCGAAAAGAACGACAAGGGCGAGCCGATCCTGGTCGCCGAACGGCGTTTCATTGAAACCGGTGAGCGTCGTGAGGGCATGGTGATCATTACCAAAGGTGTGCAGGACGGCGAAAAAGTGGTCACAGCCGGCCAGATCAAACTGGACAACGGTGCGCGCATCACTATCAGCGACGACAAGACCCTAGCCGAGAAGAACAGTCAGCCGCGCGCGGACTGATCAAGGAATCCCCCATGGCTTTTACCGACCCGTTCATCCGCCGCCCGGTGCTCGCTACCGTGGTCAGCCTGTTGATTGTGCTGTTGGGCTTTCAGGCCTGGGGCAAACTGCCGCTGCGCCAGTACCCGGTCATGGAAAACGCCCTGATCACGGTGACGACCGCGTACCCCGGGGCCAACGCCGAAACCATTCAGGGTTACATCACCCAACCAATGCAACAGAGTCTGGCCAGCGCCGAGGGTATCGACTACATGACCTCGGTCAGTCGCCAGAACTTTTCGGTGATCTCGATCTACGCGCGTATTGGCGCCAACACTGACCGTTTGTTCACCGAACTGCTGGCCAAAGCCAACGAGGTGAAGAACCAACTGCCCCAAGACGCCGAAGACCCGGTACTGAGCAAGGAATCGGCAGACGCTTCGGCGCTGATGTACATCAGTTACTTCAGCAAGGAGTTGAGCAACCCGCAGATCACCGATTATCTGTCACGGGTCATTCAGCCGAAACTGGCGACCTTGCCGGGCATGGCCGAAGCCGAGATTCTCGGCAATCAGGTGTTTGCCATGCGCCTGTGGCTGGACCCGGTGAAGCTCGCCGGCTTCGGCTTGAGCGCCAGCGACGTGACCAACGCGGTGCGCCAGTACAACTTCCTTTCCGCCGCAGGCGAGGTGAAAGGCGAATACGTGGTGACCAGCATCAACGCCAACACCGAGCTCAAATCCGCCGAGGCCTTTGCGGCGATTCCACTGAAGATCGATGGCGACAGTCGGGTGCTGTTGCGTGATGTGGCGCGGGTTGAAATGGGCGCGGAAAACTACGACACCATCAGCTCCTTCGGCGGCACGCCCTCGGTGTACATCGGCATCAAGGCCACGCCCGGCGCCAACCCGCTGGACGTGATCAAGGAAGTGCGCAAGATCATGCCGGAGCTGGACGCCCAGTTGCCGCCCAACCTCAAAGGTGAAATTGCCTACGACGCCACGCTGTTCATCCAGGCCTCGATCGACGAAGTGGTGAAAACGCTGTTCGAGGCGGTGCTGATCGTGATTGTGGTGGTGTTCCTGTTCCTCGGCGCCTTTCGTTCGGTGGTGATCCCGGTGGTCACGATCCCGTTGTCGATGATCGGCGTGATGTTCTTCATGCAGATGATGGGGTACTCGATCAACCTGCTGACACTGCTGGCGATGGTGTTGGCTATCGGCCTGGTAGTGGACGACGCCATTGTGGTGGTGGAAAACATTCACCGGCACATCGAAGAAGGCAAGACGCCGGTTGATGCGGCCATCGAAGGCGCCCGGGAAATCGCCATGCCGGTGGTGTCCATGACCATCACCCTGGCGGCGGTCTACGCGCCGATAGGCTTCCTGACGGGTCTGACCGGGGCGTTATTCAAGGAGTTTGCCCTGACGCTGGCCGGGGCGGTGGTGATCTCCGGGATCATTGCTCTGACCTTGTCACCGATGATGTGTGCGTTGCTGCTGCGTCACGATGAAAACCCCAGCGGCCTGGCTCATCGCCTGGATCTGATTTTCGAGGGCCTGAAGCGCCGTTATCAACACATGCTTCACGGCACCCTCAACACCCGGCCGGTGGTGCTGGTGTTCGCGGTCATTGTGCTGTGCCTGATTCCGGTGCTGCTCAAGTTCACCAAGTCGGAACTGGCGCCGGATGAAGATCAGGGCATCATTTTCATGATAGCCAACGCCCCGCAACCGACCAACCTCGATTACCTGAACACCTACACCGACGAGTTCATCTCGATCTTCAAGGCGTTTCCCGAGTACTACTCTTCGTTCCAGATCAACGGTTTCGACGGCGTGCAATCGGGGATCGGCGGCTTCTTGCTCAAGCCGTGGAACCAGCGCGACCGCACTCAAATGCAGATACGCCCCGACGTCCAGGCGAAACTGGAAAGCATCCCGGGCTTGCAGATTTTCGGTTTCAACCTGCCCTCCCTGCCCGGCACCGGCCAAGGGCTGCCGTTTCAGTTCGTCATCAATACGGCCAAGGATTACGAGTTGCTGCTGCAAGTGATGGACCAGGTGAAAAAGCGCGCAATGGAGTCCGGCAAGTTCGCCTTCGTTCACGTCGACCTGGCCTTCGACAAGCCTGAAGTGGTGGTCGATATCGACCGCGCCAAAGCCGCGCAGATGGGCGTGTCCATGCAAGACCTGGGCGGAACGCTGGCGACATTGCTGGGTGAGGCGGAAATCAACCGGTTCACCATCGAGGGTCGCAGTTACAAAGTCATTGCGCAGGTTGAGCGCCCGTTCCGGGATAACCCGGACTGGCTCAACAATTATTACGTGAAGAACACCAAGGGTGAATTGCTAGCCCTGTCGACCCTGATCACCGTGACCGACCGTGCGCGGCCGCGGCAGTTGAACCAGTTCCAGCAACTCAACTCGGCCATCCTTGCCGGGGTGCCGCTGGTCAGCATGGGGGAAGCCATCGATGTCGTGCGGCAGATCGCCCGGGAAGAAGCCCCGGCGGGCTTCGCCGTCGACTATGCCGGCTCGTCGCGGCAATACGTTCAAGAAGGCAGTGCGCTGTGGGTGACCTTTGCCCTGGCACTGGCGATCATCTTCCTGGTACTGGCCGCGCAGTTTGAAAGCTTTCGCGACCCGCTGGTGATTCTGGTGACCGTACCACTGTCGATTTGCGGTGCGTTGATCCCGCTGTTCCTCGGCTGGTCGAGCATGAACATCTATACCCAGGTCGGGCTGGTGACGTTGATCGGACTGATCAGCAAACACGGGATTCTGATCGTCGAGTTTGCCAACGTGCTCCGCAAGGAAAAAGGCCTGACGGCTCGCGAAGCCGTGGAGGAAGCGGCGGCCATTCGGCTTCGTCCTGTACTGATGACCACGGCAGCGATGGTGTTCGGCATGGTGCCGTTGATCATTGCCACGGGCGCGGGTGCGGTGAGCCGGTTTGATATCGGTACGGTGATCGCTACGGGGATGTCGATCGGGACGTTGTTTACCCTGTTCGTGTTGCCGTGCATCTACACTTTGTTGGCCAAACCGGACGCTAAAGAACGCGCATAACCCCCTGTAGGAGCGAGCTTGCTCGCGAAAGCGGTGGGTCAGTTGACATCATTGCTGGCAGACACACCGCCTTCGCGAGCAAGCTCGCTCCTACAGGGGGTTATGCATCAGGCATAAAAAAAGGCCTCGCAATTGCGAGGCCTTTATTTTGGCTTCAATCTGGTCAACTTTGCGGCCTCATTCCCTGTACAAGCCCGAACATAAGCAACAACAAATCGTGGTCGGGTTGCGCAGCTGTGGAGGCTTTGATTGCGCGCGGTATTGGACAGTGAGCATCGCCGCTCACTGAACTGAGGACCTGCGTGCGAGGCTGCTCCCAGGCAGCCACCGCCAATGAAGCAACTGCCAAGGCTCCTATCAGAAACAAACCTCGTGCAATTTCGAGTTTCATCGCTATAAACCTTTGATAGCGCTGCCAAACGCCGTCTTGTAAAAGTAGACGAGTTTTTTCCAATCCGCAGGGCTGAACGACGAGTGGCGACGCAGTTGCTTCATGTCATGAACAGCCGCCTGAGTAGCTGTCATACGCTGTCGGCACTTCTCCAGATCGATCAAGGCAATTTCGACTTTCGCCGTCTCACCTTCACCCGTGACCCGCACAAATATATGCTTGGTGTAGAGGCAGCTGTGCTGCCAACGCCCCTTGTGCATGCGGGCAAGGTCCTCGGCCAGCTCCTTCAACACACGATCATTCACCGCTTCGCCATGACGCTCGAGACCACCACCGGCGTACCAGTGTTCGATTTCCTCGAAGCCATCCAGCGACTTGGTCACCAGCAATGCGCGCCATTTATGCACCGGGTCGCGCTGTGCGCCGCAGAAAACGATGTCAGGAACACCCACGTCGAGCATGCGCAGGCCGATGTAAGCATCTTGCTCACGCAACACGGTCGGTCGACCAAACGGGTGCAACCAGCTGCGATAGATATGGCCGGTCTGACGCTTGGCATAGAGCAGTTGTCCATCGCTGCCCATGACGCGCTGCACGCCACTTTCCCCGCCGCGGCGAACATTGGGTTCTTCTACCCATTCACCGTGCTTATTCCAGAAATAGTCGAAGCGGTCCTGGGGAGCGACTTCCTTTTCTGCTGCAGATTGCACTGCCATCCTGTTACCTCTTGCGTAATACGTAAATGCGCCACATAGCGTAGAGCGGTATAAAGTCCAGTTTTTCCTGGATACGGAAACCCACCTGCTCAAACTCCTTTTCCACCGTTGCGGCCGGTAACACAAAGCGGTTTTGGTAACCTTCCTGCCCACGTCGCGCTTCTGAACGCTTGCGTTTCCATGCCTTGAAATTACCGTCCACCCATAACGAAATGATCACGCTGTCACGGGAGACACGCTCGAATTCGCGCAGAATCGCCAGTCGATGCTCGGCTTCACCGATGTGATGCAGCAAACGCATGCAGAAAATGCTGTCGACGGCGTTATTAGGCAGGGCGATGTCGAAGGCAGAAGTGTGCAAGGGTTGTACCCGTTTGACCACGTCAGCGGGTTGCGCCTGCATGGCAATCTTCACCATCGACTCAGAGTTATCGGCACCGATGATCGCACGATTGGCTTTTTCCGCCAGCATTGGCCAGAAACGTCCGGCACCGCATGGCAAATCGAGCACCAGCCCAGGTTCGCCGGCCAGTTTTAGCGCCTTGCGCGCCAGCTGTACTTCACGCCAGTGGGACAACTTGCGACCGAGTCCATCCTGATGCTTGCGCAGGTAGCGTTGAGCGTGTTGATCGTCGTATTTTTCGGAAAAATCAAGTTTGATCGGACCGTCCATCAAGCTCACCTGAAATGCTGATGAAATCAACCTTATGTAGTTTGGTGTCGGTGTCAGGTCATGCATTTGTGAAAATTTCGTCGAGTAAAACCTTGAACCAATTCAAGATTTTACAGAAAGCTAACAATAGCTCATGGCATCCCACCGTGACCATTCAATCAACTGACATTCAACGCCTGTAACTCGACCTGAAAACGACAACCATTGGGCTCCATTGTCGTCAGGCTGACACTCCAGCCCTGGTTCTCACAGATCCGCTGCACCAGTGACAACCCCAGACCAAGGCCCTCGCCGCGTTTTTCGGAACCCCGCACAAACGGCTCGAACATCGCTTCGCGCTTGTCCTCTGGAATGCCCACACCACTGTCCTCGACAAAAAAACCCGTGGCCGTGAGGGTCAGGCGAATGAACCCGCGTTCGGTGTAATGCAGTGCGTTGCGCAACAAGTTGCCCATTACCGCGTGCAAGAGCGTTGCGTTGTAACTGGAGACTGGAGGGGGGCCCGGCTCGAAAATCAGTGTCAGCCCCTTGGTTTCGATGGGTTCTCGCCACAGATTGAGCAACCCTTCGGCGACCTGGCTCAGGTTCTGCTGCGGCGACATGCTGGCGTCTTCACGCTGTGCGCGGGCCAGCATCAGGAAGGTTTGTACCAGCTCTCGCATTTCTTCGCAGGCCCGGGCAATGCGCTCGACCTGGGCACGGCCGCGCTGATCGAGACCGGGATTTTCCAACAGCAGCTCACAGGAACTCGCCAGCACCATCAATGGCGTACGCAGTTCGTGGCTGACGTCACTGGTAAACAACCGTTCGCGGTTCAACGCCTGGCGCAAGCGCCCAAGGGTGGCGTCGAAGGCAACAGCCAACTCGCCCACTTCGTCGGCGGCATAATCGGGCGCCAGGGGCGGCGCCAGCCCTAACAACTGATCACGATGACGCACCTGGCGTGCCAGACGGACCACCGGCGCCATGACTTTGCGCGCCAGGACCCAACCGAGAAATACCGCCAGCGCCAGGCTCAGCACAAAGCCCGTTAACACCACGGCAAACAGCACCCGCTCACGCTCTTCGAAATCGCTTTGGTCCTGAAGCAAGACATAACGCCGGCCGTCGACGATTTCGACCATGGCGTGATACGACAGCTGATCGCGAAAAACCTCGTGAAAACCCGAGTCCAGGTTGCGCAAATCCTTGGGCAGTTCGAAATCGCCTGCCCCACCACTGAAGTAGAACAGCTGGTCCGGCTCGGGACGATGGTTCCAGTCTGACATGCTGTCCATCAACAACAGACGTTGTAAATCGCCGCCCAGACCGGACGAAATCAGTTTTTCTTCCACCACGTGCACGGTCGCCACAATGCCCATGGCAAAGGCGCCAGCCACCAATGCGCTCATCAGCGCAAAGGCGATGATGATCCGTTGAGCAAGGCTCTGCTTAAACTCCATCACGCCCCTCGGCCAGGCGATAACCTACACCGTGAACGGTTTGCAGCAATGGCTTGGCGAACGGCTTGTCGATGACCTGACGCAGTTGATGGACGTGGCTACGCAGGCTGTCACTGTCCGGGCAGTCGTCGCCCCATAGCGCCTCTTCAAGAATTTCGCGGCGTAGTACATGCGGGCTTTTCTGCATCAGCACGGCCAGCAATTTCAAGCCCACCGGGTTGAGCTTCAGCAGTCGGCCGCCGCGGGTCACCTCCAGGGTATCGAGGTCATAGGCCAGATCGCCGACTTGTAACGTACGACGACCGCCACCTTGAGTGCGGCGCATCACCGCCTCGATCCGTGCTGCCAGTTCAGACAGGGCAAACGGTTTGATCAGGTAATCATCAGCGCCGGACTTGAAGCCTTGCAGCCGGTCATCCAGTTGATCGCGGGCGGTGAGCATGATGACCGGTGTATCGCGGCGGGCATCTTCGCGCAGGCGTTTGCACAGGGTGTAACCGTCGATGCCAGGCAGCATGATATCGAGCACGATCAAGTCGTAATGCTCGGTGGCCGCCAGGTGCAGGCCAGACAGACCGTCTTGTGCGCAATCCACGGTGTAGCCTTTGAGGCCCAGATAATCAGCCAGGTTGGCCAGGATATCGCGGTTGTCTTCAACCAATAGAATTCGCATGGGCACTCCTCCGTACACAGTAACGGCCGTCTTGGCCCGCGCAGCTTAAGGCCAAGTGTGGCTCAGGGCTAGGGTTGCGGACAGGAGGAATCAATTCGCTCAACCAAATGATAGAGTTAACATGTTTTTCACTATGGATTCACACCCTCACTACAGCGGTCGGGTGAAGCTCTCGCGTAACTGATAATAAGGAATGTAGACAACATGGACTTCTTCAAGACAGCCCCCATGCGCTTTCTCCTGCTGGTCACCGGCGCCTGGCTGGCCATCTTCTTTCTGACCCGAACGGTTCTGCTGCTCACTCATCTGGACGAGGCCGGCAGCGGCTTCCTGTCAGTGTTCGGTATCGGCTTGATTTACGACCTGGGCTTTATTGCCTATGCGGCACTGCCAATGGGCCTCTACTTGCTGCTGTGCCCACCGGCCTTGTGGCGTCGGCGCGGTCACCGCTGGTTTCTTCAGGGCCTGCTGACGGTCAGCCTGTTCGCCATGCTCTTCACCGCGGTGGCCGAGTGGCTGTTCTGGGATGAATTTGGTGTGCGCTTCAATTTCATCGCCGTCGACTACCTGGTGTATTCCGACGAAGTGCTGAACAACCTGCTCGAGTCCTATCCGATCGGCAAGCTGCTGAGCCTGCTCGCGGTCCTGGCGTTCGGCTTGAGCTTCGTATTGCGCAAACCTTTCAATGCAGCCATGAACGCCCCGTTGCCACCCTTGCGCGGGCGCCTGCTGAATGCCTTGGGGTTATTGATCGTTGCTGGGTTGAGCCTGCAATTGCTCAGCCAGGACTCGCCTCGCGCACAAGGCGGCAACGCCTACCAAAACGAGCTGGCAAGCAACGGTCCGTACCAGTTTTTTGCAGCGTTCCGTAACAACGAACTGGATTACCCGCAGTTTTACAGCACCCTGCCGGGCGACGTTGTCGCACAGCAGATTCGGGCCGAGCTAAGCGAGCCGAACGCGCGTTTCATTGGCACGGACCCGCAAGACATCCGCCGGGAAATCGATAACCCCGGCACCCTGCGCAAACCCAATATCATATTGGTGACCATCGAAAGCTTTAGTGCCAAATACATGGGCAGCAATGGCAACCAGCGCGACCTGACACCCAACCTCGATGCCCTGCGCAACCAGAGCCTGTACTTCAACAACTTCTACGCCACCGGAACCCGTACTGACCGCGGCCTGGAAGCCATCACCCTGGCCATCCCGCCAACGCCGGGACGCTCAATCGTCAAGCGCGTAGGGCGTGAGAGCGGTTTTGCCAGTCTCGGCCAACAACTCAACGCCGTGGGTTACGACAGCGTGTTCGTTTACGGTGGGCGCGGTTACTTCGACAACATGAACGCGTTTTTCAGCGGCAATGGTTACCGCGTAGTCGACCAGAGCAGCATCGAAGAAGCCGAGATTCACTTCAAGAATGCCTGGGGCATGGCCGACGAAGATCTGTATACGCAGACGCTGAAACTGGCTGACGCCGACTATGCGAAGCAACAGCCGTTTCTGCTGCAACTGATGACCACGTCCAACCACCGCCCTTACACCTATCCGGAGAATCGGATCGACATCAAATCCGGTGATGGCCGTGACGGTGCGGTGAAGTACACCGACTACGCCATTGGTCAGTTCCTTGATCAGGCGCGCAAAAAGCCCTGGTTTGACAATACAATCTTCGTGTTCGTCGCCGACCACACCGCTGGCAGCGCCGGTAAAGAAGACTTGCCGATCAGTAACTATCAGATTCCGCTGTTCATTTATGCACCAAAGTTGATCGAAGCCCGCGAGACCGCACAACTGGCCAGCCAGATCGACCTCGCACCCACTTTATTGGGCTTGCTGAATCTGGATTATGAATCGACGTTCTTTGGTCGCAACCTGTTGCAGGACAATCCGCTGCCACCGCGAGTGGTGGTTGGCAATTATCAACACCTGGGGTTGTTTGATGGCAAGGATCTGGCGATCCTTAGCCCGCGCCAAGGGTTGCGTCGTCATGATGAAGCGCTGACAGACAGTCGCGAGTCCAGTGCCACCGCCAACGATCCATTGATCACCCGTGCGATCACTTATTACCAAACGGCCAGTTATGGCTTCAAGCAACAGCTGCTTGGCTGGAAAGCGTCCAAGGAGGGTGACGGCCAAGTCAGCAACCGTTAACCGAATCGCCCCAGGCTGATGCTCTGGGGCTTGTTCCTTTGTTCAGGATTCACCATGTCATCAACCGTTGTCCGTCCTGCCTCTCGCCCACTCAATTTCTGGGTGTGCCTGGGTGTCCCCGCCGTCGCGGCGATCATTCTGGTGCTGCTCGAACTGACATCCCTGGACATGGACCTTGCCAAGCTGTTCTACGATCCAGTGGCAGGAGATTTCATCGGACGTCACAGTTACTTCCTGGAAGACATCCTGCATGACCGCGCCAAGCAAGTGGTCATCGCGTTCTCGGTTTTGGCCGTCCTCGGCTTCATCGGCTCGTTTTTCATGACCAGGCTCAAGCCGTTCAAACGGGAGCTGGGCTGCCTGGTGCTGTCTCTGGGACTGGCGACCTCCTTTGTCACCCCCATGAAAGCGGTGACGGCGGTGCAATGTCCGTGGAGCCTTGAGCAATTCGGCGGCCACGAGACCTACAGCGAATTGTTGAGCCCTCGTCCGCACACGGATAAACCTGGCCGTTGCTGGCCTGGCGGTCATGCTGCCACCGGCTTCACGCTGTTTGCGCTGTTCTTTGTGTTGCGTGACCGCCGCCCGCGCATGGCTCGCGCGGCGTTTGTCTTCGCCTTCGCCCTGGGCTCGGTGTTCTCCATTGGCCGGATGATGCAGGGCGCGCACTTCTTTTCGCACAACGTATGGACAGCAGTTTTCTGCTGGCTGATTTGTCTGGGGTCGTATTACTACGTTCTGTACCGACCAGCTTCCAAGGCTGATCGAGTGACCAAGGCAGAACCGGCCAGCGCCTGAAGACTCGCATTTACCCTGGAGCAAAGCTTGCTCGCGATGAACGATAACGCGGTGTAACTGATACACCGCGGCGCCTGAATCGCGAGCAAGCTTTGCTCCTACAGGGTAAATGCCGGGCAATAAAAAACCCCGCCTGCTTTCGCAGGCGGGGTTTTTTAGTACAGGGGTAAGGCTGGCTTACATCATGCCGCCCATGCCGCCCATACCGCCCATGTCTGGCATGCCGCCAGCTGGAGCATCTTCCTTGATCTCGGCGATCATGGCTTCGGTGGTGATCATCAGGCTGGCGATAGAAGCCGCTGCCTGAAGAGCCGAACGAGTCACTTTAGCCGGGTCCAGGATACCCATTTCGATCATATCGCCATATTCGCCGGTAGCAGCGTTGTAACCGTAGTTACCCGAACCCTGCTTGACCTTGTCGACTACTACGCTTGGCTCGTCGCCGGAGTTGGCAACGATCTGGCGCAGTGGCGCTTCAACAGCGCGACGCAGCAACTGGATACCAACGTCCTGATCAGCGTTGTCGCCTTTCAGTTCGGAGATAGCCTGCAGAGCGCGAACCAGTGCCACGCCGCCGCCAGGTACCACGCCTTCTTCAACGGCTGCACGGGTAGCGTGCAGGGCGTCTTCAACGCGGGCTTTCTTCTCTTTCATTTCAACTTCGGAACCAGCGCCAACCTTGATCACTGCAACGCCGCCGGACAGTTTGGCCAGACGCTCTTGCAGTTTTTCACGGTCGTAGTCGGACGAAGTGTCGGCCACTTGCTGACGGATTTGCAGAACGCGAGCCTGGATATCAGCTTCAACGCCAGCGCCGTCGATCACGGTGGTGTTTTCTTTCGACAGGATTACGCGCTTGGCATTACCCAGGTGTTCCAGGGTAGTGCTTTCCAGGCTCAGACCGATCTCTTCGGAAATTACGGTACCGCCAGTCAGGACAGCGATGTCCTGCAGCATGGCCTTGCGACGGTCGCCGAAGCCTGGAGCCTTGACGGCTGCGACTTTAACGATGCCACGCATGTTGTTCACAACCAGAGTCGCCAGGGCTTCGCCTTCAACGTCTTCGGCCACGATCAGCAGTGGACGGCCAGCTTTGGCAACGGCTTCCAGCACTGGCAGCATTTCGCGGATGTTCGAGATCTTTTTGTCGACCAGCAGGATCAGCGGACCGTCCAGCTCGGCAGTCATGGTCTCTGGCTTGTTGACGAAGTACGGGGACAGGTAGCCACGGTCGAACTGCATGCCTTCAACAACCGACAGTTCGTTTTCCAGGCCCGAGCCTTCTTCAACGGTGATCACGCCTTCTTTACCGACTTTTTCCATGGCTTCGGCAATGATGTCGCCGATGGAGTTGTCGGAGTTGGCCGAGATGGTGCCGACCTGAGCGATGGCCTTGGTGTCAGCGCAAGGCTTGGACAGGGCTTTGAGCTCTTTGACGATAGCGATGGTCGCTTTGTCGATGCCGCGTTTCAGGTCCATCGGGTTCATGCCGGCAGCGACGGCTTTCAGGCCTTCGTTGACGATCGATTGAGCCAGAACGGTAGCGGTGGTGGTGCCGTCGCCTGCGTCATCGTTGGCACGGGAGGCAACGTCTTTGACCAGCTGCGCGCCCATGTTTTCGAAGCGATCTTTCAGCTCGATTTCTTTGGCAACGGACACGCCGTCCTTGGTGATGGTCGGAGCGCCGAAGCTCTTCTCGATGATCACGTTACGGCCTTTAGGGCCCAGGGTCGCTTTTACTGCGTCAGCCAGGACGTTGACACCGGCGAGCATTTTCTTGCGGGCGGAATCGCCGAATTTAACTTCTTTAGCAGCCATGATCGATATTCCTTAAATACTTTGTAGTAGCGGGAAAATGAGCGGGGAATCAGCCTTCGATAACAGCGAGAATCTCGTTCTCAGCCATTACCAACAGGTCTTCGCCATCAACTTTCACGGTGTTGCTGCCGGAGTAAGGACCGAACACAACCTTGTCGCCCACTTTAACGGCCAGTGCACGCACTTCACCGTTGTCCAGCACGCGGCCAGTGCCGACTGCCAGAATTTCACCGCTGTTGGCTTTTTCAGCAGCCGAACCTGGCAGGACGATACCGCCAGCGGTTTTCTTTTCTTCTTCGCTGCGACGGATGACGACGCGGTCATGCAGAGGACGAAGCTTCATTGTCGATCTCTCCTAATTGTGGTTTTCATCGGCCGGTGTACTCCCGGCGGGTTTAACAAATCCGGCGGTGCCGGGTGCGGTTCGTCAAACGAACCGCGGAAGTCTGTCTGGCAGGTTTGCCAGAAACCTTGCGGTGACCGTTACATAAGGGCACATAAGCTCATTACAAGGGCGGGGATCGAAATTTTTTACATCGATGACCCGAAAACGAACACGGCACCCGAAGGTGCCGTGCAGATGAAACGATTTACTTGGAATCGCGGTGCTCGAACTCGCCTTCGATCACATTGGGCTCACGGCCCAGCGTCTCGCGCGTAACAGGGCCGCCACGTGGCTGAAGGTCGTCGGCGAATGCACGCTGACGGATCGCGGCCTCTTCGGCACGCTGGCGCATTTTATTGGCCAGCAGTCGACGAGAGATCGGCAACAGCATGATCAAGCCCAGCACATCACTGACGAAGCCCGGCAGGATCAATAGACCACCCGCCAAGGCCAGCATCAGGCCTTCCAGCATGGTCTGGGCCGGCAGCTCGCCGCGACTCAGGCTTTCACGGGCACGCAGCGCAGTAGCCAGACCGGCGATACGCAGCACGAACACGCCGAGCATCGAGCCGAGAATGATCAGTAGCAGGGCCGGGAAAAACCCGATTGACCCACTGACTTTGACGAATACGAACAGTTCCAACACCGGGAACAGTACAAAGAGCAACAAAAAAGGGCGCATCAAATGGTTCCTCAACGCAAGAATGCCTTGCCAGTGTTCCCTAGATGACGTCGCCGATTCGTGAATTCAAGCGTCGGCGACTTCATTTCTGGGCCAATGTTCGGCGTGAGCCAGGAAAACCAAGGCTTCCCGGACTTGTGTCGGCGTATTACAAGGCGCTTGAAACGGCAACCAGTATAGCGCCTGACCAATACGCAAATGCATGCCTTCGGTGTCGATGCCGGCCAGTTGCGCCGGTTCGGTTTTCGGCAGGCCTGCCAGTTCGACGTAGTGAGCGATGGCTTTGGCGTGATCGGCATTCATGTGCTCGACCATGCTCACTTCAGCCTTGCCGGCAAACGGGTTAGCCAATGTCAGATGATCGACCCAATGAATCGCGCCGAAGCCGCCGATATAGCGGTGACGTACGGGTTTGAGCACCCAGAAATCGAAATCGTGGGCCTTGTGGTAGCTCTGCGAATCAGGGAAATAGCGGTAGTAACGTTGGGCCGCCGCTTCAACGGCGGCCTCGTCCTCGAGCTTTTCGGCTTCGGCGAGGTAGGTCAGGCGACCAACGGCTTGTACGTCGTCGGCCTCGCGTTCGCCCACAAACAGAGAGCATTTCGGATCTTTCTGCAGGTTATGCGTGTGCTGGGCGATGCGGCTGATAAGGATCAGCGGCCGGCCCTGTTCGTCCAGACAGTAAGGAACCACAGAGCCAAACGGGTAACCCGGCATCGACTTGGAATGGGTCGACAGCACCCCCCGGTATTCCTTGAGAAGCAATTTTCGGGCATTCTTGGCCGCTTCTACGCTCAATTTATGACTCCTTAAATAGAATCCGTCGAAAAAACGGACAGGCGGCTGGGGATAAGTATTCAGCGCGCCATTCGGGCAGTTCTCATGTGCAGCCAGGCCACATCCGGCGCAGATCGAGAGGCCCTCTCCAAGGAAACCACTCTGACCTGCTATTGGGGCATGCGAATGCAACTCACTGACAAAGTAATCATTATCACTGGCGGTTGCCAGGGTTTAGGTCGTTCCATGGCTGAGTATTTCGCCGCCAAAGGCGCGAAACTGGCGCTGGTGGACCTGAACCAGGAAAAGCTCGACGACACCGTCGCGGCCTGCAAGGCCAAAGGTGCCGAGGCACGCAGCTACCTGTGCAACGTCGCCAATGAAGAGCAAGTGACCCACATGGTCGCCCAGGTCGCCGAAGATTTCGGCGCGATCCACGGCCTGATCAACAACGCCGGGATCCTGCGCGACGGTCTGCTGCTGAAGGTCAAGGACGGCGAAATGACCAAGATGAGCCTGGCCCAATGGCAGGCAGTCATCGACGTCAACCTGACCGGCGTGTTCCTGTGCACCCGTGAAGTTGCGGCCAAAATGGTCGAGCTGAACAACAGCGGCGCGATCATCAATATCTCCTCGATCTCCCGCGCGGGCAACGTCGGTCAGACCAACTACTCGGCTGCCAAGGCTGGCGTGGCGGCGGCCACCGTGACCTGGGCCAAGGAGCTGGCGCGCTACGGCATCCGCGTGGCGGGCATTGCACCGGGCTTTATCGAAACCGAGATGACGCTGGGGATGAAGCCGGAAGCGCTGGACAAGATGACGGCCGGTATTCCGCTCAAGCGCATGGGTAAACCGGAAGAGATCGCCCATTCGGCGGCGTACATTTTCGAGAACGACTACTACACCGGCCGGATCCTCGAAATGGATGGCGGGTTGCGCATCTAAGCAACGCCTCGTCCCCGTAGGAGCACGGCTTGCCGGCGATGGCGAATTCAAGATCGCCATCGCCGGCAAGCCGTGCTCCTACAGGTGCGGTTTATCAATCGTCGCTGATGGTGATGTTCGGCATCGCCGGCGACACCGCTTCCTGCAACACAATCCGCGCGCCGACGTGGCGGGCCAGTTCCTGGTAAACCATCGCGATCTGGCTGTCCGGCTCGGCGATCACCGTTGGCTTGCCGCCGTCGGCCTGCTCGCGGATGACCATCGACAGTGGCAACGAGGCCAGCAGTTCGACGCCATACTGGTTGGCCAGCTTCACCCCACCGCCTTCACCGAACAGATGCTCGGCATGCCCGCAGTTGGAGCAGATGTGCACGGCCATGTTTTCCACCACGCCCAGCACCGGGATGTTGACCTTGCGGAACATCTCCACGCCCTTGCGCGCGTCCAGCAATGCCAGATCTTGCGGGGTGGTGACGATCACTGCACCGGCCACCGGGACTTTCTGTGCCAGGGTCAGCTGAATGTCACCGGTGCCTGGCGGCATGTCGATGACCAGGTAATCGAGGTCGCCCCACGCGGTTTGGGTGACTAGTTGCAGCAGCGCACCGGACACCATCGGCCCACGCCAGACCATTGGTGTGTTGTCGTCGGTCAGGAATGCCATCGACATCACTTCAACGCCATGGGACTCGATCGGCACGAACCACTTCTGATCCTTGACCTTTGGTCGGGTACCTTCCGGGATGCCGAACATGATGCCCTGGCTCGGACCGTAGATGTCCGCGTCGAGAATGCCGACCTTGGCGCCTTCACGGGCCAGCGCCAGCGCCAGGTTCGCGGCGGTGGTGGATTTACCCACGCCGCCCTTGCCGGACGCCACGGCCACCACGTTTTTCACGTTCGCCAGCCCCGGGATTTGCGCCTGAGCCTTGTGCGCGGCAATCACGCTGGTGATCTCGACGCGCGCGGTCACCACGCCGTCCAGGCCTTCAATGGCCATTTGCAACATCTGTGACCAGCCGCTTTTGAACAGGCCGGCGGCGTAACCCAACTCCAGCTGGACGTTAACGCGATCACCCTGGATCTGGATATCGCGCACGCATCCGGCGCTGACCGGATCCTGGTTCAGGTAAGGGTCGGTGTATTGGCGAAGGACGGCTTCCACCGCTACGCGATTGACGGCGCTCATGGGCAACTCCGATAGCAAGACTGGAAAATCAGGTGGGTATCGTACCTGTTCTCCGGCCTGGACGGCATGCTTTCAGGATGTGACAAACACCCCATGGTTGAATGCGACCTGTAGCAGCTGGCGAAGCCTGCGTTCGGCTGCGCAGCAGTCGTAAAACCAGACACCGTGGTGCTTCAGGTAGTCCGAGTTGCCCGGATTCACGACGGCTTCGCCGCCGAACGCAGCCTTCGGCAGCTGCTACAAAGGTCCGCGGTGCCGGTCGCGGGGGTGAAAAATATGCGCCGGCGCTTTATAGTGGCCGACCTCCGTTTCATCAAGTAGCCGAGCCCCATGTCCGAGCCACGCAAGATCCTCGTCACCAGCGCCCTGCCCTATGCCAATGGTTCGATCCATCTTGGCCACATGCTGGAATACATCCAGACCGATATGTGGGTGCGTTTCCAGAAGCACCGCGGCAATCAATGCATTTATGTCTGCGCCGACGACGCCCACGGTTCGGCGATCATGTTGCGCGCGGAAAAGGAAGGCATCACCCCGGAACAACTGATCGCCAACGTCCAGGCTGAACACAGCGCCGACTTTGCCGAGTTCCTGGTGGACTTCGACAACTTCCACTCCACTCACGCCGAAGAAAACCGTGAGCTGTCGAGCCAGATCTACCTGAAGCTGCGCGACGCCGGGCACATCGCCCAGCGCTCGATCACGCAGTACTTCGACCCGGAAAAGAAAATGTTCCTGGCCGACCGCTTCATCAAGGGCACCTGCCCGAAATGCGGCACCGAAGACCAGTACGGCGACAACTGCGAAAAATGCGGTGCGACCTACGCGCCAACAGATCTGAAGGATCCGAAGTCGGCCATCTCTGGCGCCACGCCGGTGCTCAAGGATTCCCAACACTTCTTCTTCAAGCTGCCGGACTTCCAGGAGATGCTGCAAACCTGGACCCGCAGCGGCACCCTGCAAGACGCCGTGGCCAACAAGATCGCCGAATGGCTGGACGCCGGCCTGCAACAGTGGGACATCTCCCGCGATGCGCCGTACTTCGGTTTCGAGATTCCTGACGAGCCAGGCAAATATTTCTACGTGTGGCTGGATGCGCCAATCGGCTACATGGCCAGCTTCAAGAACCTGTGCAACCGCACGCCGGAACTGGACTTCGACGCGTTCTGGGGCAAGGACTCCACGGCCGAGCTGTACCATTTCATCGGCAAGGACATCGTCAACTTCCACGCCCTGTTCTGGCCAGCCATGCTCGAAGGCGCCGGTTTCCGTAAACCGACCGGCATCAACGTGCACGGCTACCTGACCGTCAACGGTCAGAAAATGTCCAAGTCCCGTGGCACCTTCATCAAGGCCCGGACGTATCTGGATCACCTGTCGCCGGAATACCTGCGCTACTACTACGCAGCCAAGCTGAGCCGTGGCGTCGACGACCTCGACCTGAACCTCGAAGACTTCGTACAGAAGGTCAACTCGGACCTGGTCGGCAAAGTCGTCAACATTGCCAGTCGTTGCGCCGGTTTCATCCATAAAGGCAACGCTGGCGTGCTGGTGGCGGGCAATGCTGCGCCTGAGCTTACCGACGCGTTCCTGGCGGCTGCGCCAAGCATCGCCGAGGCTTACGAGGCTCGCGACTTCGCCCGTGCCATGCGTGAAATCATGGGCCTGGCCGACCGTGCCAACGCCTGGATCGCCGACAAGGCACCGTGGTCGCTGAACAAACAGGAAGGCAAGCAGGACGAAGTCCAGGCTATCTGCGCGCTGGGCATCAATCTGTTCCGCCAGTTGGTGATCTTCCTCAAGCCAGTCCTGCCGCTACTGGCCGCCGACGCCGAGGCGTTCCTGAACGTCGCACCGCTGACCTGGAACGACCACGCGACCTTGCTCAGCAACCATCAGCTGAACGAGTTCAAGCCGTTGATGACCCGCATCGACCCGGTAAAAGTGCAGGCCATGAGCGATGCTTCCAAAGAAGACCTGACCGCCAGCGCAACCGACACTGGCGAAGCCGCACCGGCCGGCAATGGCGAACTGGCCAAGGATCCGCTGTCGCCAGAGATCGAGTTCGACACCTTTGCTGCGGTCGACCTGCGCGTTGCGCTGATTCTCAAGGCCGAACACGTGGAAGGTGCTGACAAACTGCTGCGCCTGACCCTGGACATCGGTGACGAGCAACGCAACGTGTTCTCCGGGATCAAGAGCGCTTACCCGGATCCGTCCAAGCTCGATGGTCGCCTGACCATGATGATTGCCAACCTCAAGCCACGGAAAATGAAGTTCGGCATCTCCGAAGGCATGGTCATGGCGGCCGGCCCTGGTGGTGAAGAAATCTACCTGCTCAGCCCTGATAGCGGCGCCAAGCCAGGTCAGCGCATCAAGTAAGGTTGTGCGGTAAATCGATCCCACAGTCGTGCCTGACGCGACTGTGGGATTTTCATATCTGGCCCACCCTCCGTCCTTGCCGGATAATGCCTAAGCTTTTTAGACCGCTCCGTTAAAAAGCCCCTGTTCTTGCCGGCACGATCATGACCGAGATGCTTCTTACGCTTATCAGCGCTGCCCTGATCAACAATGTTGTGTTGCACTGGCCGCTGGGCGCCGATCCGCTGTTGGGTAACGAGCATCGGCAAGTGCACGCGCTGGGCATTGCGACATTCTGTTTGATGCTGATGGTCGGCGTGTTGGGCTACTCAGCTGACCGCTGGCTGCTGGTCCCTCTGGAACTGACGTCGCTGCGCCTTTTCGTGTTTTTGCCACTAAGCGTTTTGTTGATTGGGCCGTTGTTGAAAGTGCTGTCGCGGGCCCTGCCAACGCTGGCGTTCGACGGTCTCTGGCCGCTTCTTTTGGGCAACGCTGGCGTGCTCGGGCTGGCGCTGCTCAACGCTCAGGACGATAAAGGATTCTTTCACGCCACCTTCCTGAGTCTCGGCACAGGGTTGGGGTTTTGGCTGGTGCTGAGCCTGTTCAGCGATTTGCGCCAACGCACACTCGATAACGATGTTCCCCAGCCCTTTCGCGGCCTGCCGATCGAGCTGATCGGCGCCGGATTGATCGCGGTGGCATTTCTCGGATTTAGCGGACTGATCAAAACATGAGTCTGATTCAACGCATCGACGCCCTCTTGCCGCAGACTCAATGCGGCAAATGTGGCCACCCTGGATGCAAGCCCTACGCCGAAGGCATCGCCAGCGGCGAGCCAATCAACAAGTGCCCGCCCGGCGGCAGCGAAACCATCGCAGCCCTCGCCGAACTGTTGAAAGTACCGGTGCTGGAACTGGACATCAGTCGCGGCTCGGCCCCGGCGCAGATTGCCTATATTCGCGAAGCCGAATGCATCGGTTGCACCAAATGCATCCAGGCCTGCCCGGTGGATGCCATCGTCGGTGCAGCCAAGTTGATGCACACGGTGATCATCGACGAATGCACCGGTTGCGACCTTTGCGTAGCGCCCTGCCCGGTAGACTGCATCGAGATGCGACCGTTGCCGCTGGCCACCGTATTGCCGATTGTCGGGGGCTTGGCCTTCAGCCTTGAAGAGCAACGGGCTCGCGCTACCAAACGCAACCATGCACGGCGCCGATTCGAACAGCGCAATGCCCGCTTGCAGCGCGAGGAACAACAGAAAACCGCTGAACGCCAAGCCCGCGCGCAACGCACCGTTGCGCACACTGAAGTGACGACGCTCGACCCGGTCCAGGCAGCGCTTGAACGCGTGCGCGCACAAAAAGCGGCGAGCGCCGATGCGGCGTTGAAAAAGGCCAAGATCGATCTGGCGATGAGTCGGGCGCAACTGAACAAGTCACTCAAGGCCTTCGGGCATCCACCGACCTTCGAGCAGCAGTCGCAACTGATCGTGCTTCAACAACAGTTCGAAGCCGCCGAACAGGCTTTGGCACAACTGGAAAGCATTTCACCGCCAGTCCCGACACCGGTTGCCCCGGCGAAGGACGCCGAGTTGAAACGGGCGAAGATCCAGTTGGCCATGCGGCGCGCCGAACTCAAGAAAGCCCAGACCAACGACGCACCGGCCGAACAGATCGAAGCCCTGCAACGCGCACTCAACGAGGCGGAACAGGCCTTGCACGTCGCTGAAGCGGCAAGCGAGCAGCCGCTGCCAAACCTCACGCGAGTCGAAAAGCGTCCCATCGATAACCAGCTTCGACAGCTGAAAACCGAATTGGCCTATGCCCGTGCCGACGTCAGCAAGCTCGAACGAGGTGCGGACACCCCAAGCGAATTGATCGACAAGGCCCGCGCGCGCTTGCTGGAAGCCCAGCGCCAGGTGGATGCCTATGTCGCCCCTTGAGTCAGTGGACGAACGCCTTCAGCAGGCCATGAAACTGGTGTTGCTGGCCACCGTGCCGGGAATGCTGACGTTGTTCTGGCTGTATGGCTGGGGCGTATTGATTAACCTGATGCTGGCGGCCGCTACCGCGCTAGCGGTTGAAGGCGCCGTGTTGCGACTGCGCCAGCGCCTGCTCAAACCGACATTGAGTGACGGCAGTGCGCTGGTCAGTGCGACGTTACTGGCACTGGCGTTGCCGCCCTACTGCCCGTGGTGGTTGACGGTCTGTGCGGCGACGTTCGCGCTGCTCGGCAAACAGCTGTATGGCGGCGTTGGCAAGAATCCTTTCAACCCGGCGATGCTCGGCTTCGCCCTGGTGCTGGTGGCTTTTCCCCAGCAAATGACGCACTGGCCGACCTCCCACGGCATGGACTTGCTGGGCGGCTTGCAACAGGTTTTCGGATTCAACCTCAGCGCTACACCAGATGCCTGGTCCCAGGCCACTGCGCTGGACAGCCTGCGAATCAACAAAAGCCTGACCATGGACGAACTCTTCGCCGGTAACCCGGCATTCGGCCATTTCGGCGGACGCGGCGTGGAATGGGTCAACCTGGCCTTTCTGGCTGGCGGCGCATTTCTCCTGCAACGGCGGGTATTCAGCTGGCATGCGCCGGTCGGCATGCTCGCCAGCCTGTTCGTCATCAGCCTGCTGTGCTGGAACGGTTCAGGCTCCGACTCCCATGGCTCTCCCCTGTTTCATCTGCTGACCGGCGCCACCATGCTGGGGGCTTTTTTCATTGTCACGGAACCGGTGTCCGGCGCCAAAAGCGCTGGTGCCCGGTTGCTCTTTGGTATCGGCGCAGGCTTGTTGACTTACCTGATACGGACTTGGGGTGGCTATCCGGACGGCGTGGCATTTGCCGTGTTGCTGATGAACCTTTGTGTGCCAGCGCTGGAGCGCTTTGTCGCGTCCAGGCAGGAAGTGACCCCATGAGCCGAGCGTCCAGCGTGGTGATTCTGGTGCTGCTCGCCGGGCTGGGAGTCGGAACGACCTACTTCGTGCAACGCATTAGCGCTCCCCGCATTGCCGCTGAACAACGGTTGATCGACAGCCGCAACCTGCTCGACCTGCTACCACCGGCAACTTACGACAATCAACCGTTGGAACAGCCGCTCAACCTCGCCAACATCACGCTGCCCAACAGCACGCTGCTGGGCGGCTACCTGGCGGCCAAGGCCGGCCAACCGAGCGCGGTATTACTGCGCAGCCAGACCATGGGCTACGAAGGCTCAATCGAATTGCTGATTGCCATCGATCCCAACGGCAAATTGTTGGGAGTCAAAACCCTCAAGCAATCGGAAACTCCGGGACTGGGTGGCAAGATCGGCGACTGGCCCAATACCTGGCTCCAGGCATTTGCCGGCAAGTCTCGAAGCGAACCCGGCGACGCAGGCTGGGCCCTGAAAAAGGATCAGGGGCAATTCGATCAGGTGACGGGGGCAACCAGTACCTCAAGGGCGGTGATCAGTGCCATTCACGACGCGTTACGCTACTTCGATGAACACCGCCAACAATTGATCGGGAGTAGCGTCCATGACTAAGTCCTCGACCCTGCAAAACTCGTTGATGCTTGCGCCCCTGATCGGCGCCACGACGTCTTGGATGGCGGCGCTGGGGTTGTGGCTGATGTTCATTGTGGTGATCAGCGCTTATGGCGTTGGCATGTGGGCCTTGAGATCCCGGCTGGTTCCGTCCGCCCGCTTGCTTGCCTGCCTCCTGCTGGCAGCCATGCTCACCAGCTGCGCGCAAATGGCCGCACAAGTCTGGTCACTTCAATGGCACCAACCAGTGGCGCTTTACGCAGGATTGATCGCCCTGCAATGCGTTGTGCTGGAGTACAACGGTTTCTTCCAGAACCCACGCCTTGATCGCTTGCGCCTGTGCGCTCTGTTTGGCGCGCTGATGGTCGGCCTGGGCCTGCTTCGCGAACTGGTTGGCAACGGTGGCCTGCAGCTCGCCACGCTGGCCCCCGGCGGGTTCATTCTGCTGGGAGTGTTGATCGCCGCACGTCAGGCCTGGACCCGATCGACGCCCTCTCCTTGATTGACTGTTTTTAGGAAACGCATCGCCCATGAATGCCGCAAAACGTTTGGAAATTTTCCGCAGGTTTCACGAAGACAACCCGGAACCGAAGACTGAACTGGCCTATTCATCGCCATTCGAATTGCTGATTGCCGTGATTCTTTCCGCCCAGTCGACCGATGTCGGCGTCAACAAGGCCACCGCCAAACTCTATCCCGTGGCCAATACACCGGCCGCGATCCATGCGCTGGGCGTCGAGGGCCTGTCGGAATACATCAAGACGATCGGTTTGTTTAACAGCAAAGCGAAAAACGTGATCGAAACCTGTCGACTGCTGGTGGAGCGCCATGGCGGCGAAGTGCCGCAAACCCGCGAGGAACTGGAAGCGCTACCCGGCGTCGGCCGCAAGACCGCTAACGTGGTGCTCAATACTGCCTTTCGCCAATTGACCATGGCGGTGGACACCCACATTTTCCGGGTCAGCAACCGCACCGGCATTGCTCCCGGCAAGAATGTAGTCGAGGTGGAGCAGAAACTGATGAAGTTTGTGCCCAAGCAATACTTGCTGGACTCCCATCACTGGCTGATCCTTCATGGGCGCTACGTGTGCCTGGCCCGCAAGCCCCGCTGCGGCAGTTGCCGGATCGAAGATTTGTGCGAATACAAGCAAAAGACCTCGGACGATTGAGGCACTATTAGATTTATTGATCCATCGATTGAAAAAATCTTTTTTACCCGCCGGTCGATTGTCGATATAAGGAGCGCCAAAGGCAGTCTTAGCCTGGAGTTGACCTTATGAGCACTGGCAAAGAGCAATTGGACGTAGAAGACGACTTCACACCCGTTGAGGCCGATGACGCTGAACCGGTGGTTGAAGTGGCAAAGACCAACCTGAGCAAACGCCGCACCATCGACAATTTGCTGGAGGAGCGCCGACTGCAAAAGCAATTGGCCGATTACGATTTTGACCTTTAACACCTAAAAGCCTCCCTAAACGGAGGCTTTTTACTAAGTGCCGATCCCTGATGAGCGCCGCCTCATCAGCCATTAGTGGCACTTAAACCAGACCATTGCGCTGAGCCAGTTCGATCAGATCGACCAGGGAGCGCGCATTGAGCTTCAACAACAGGCGAGTTTTGTAAGTGCTGACGGTTTTATTGCTGAGGAACATTCCATCGGCAATCTCCTTATTGGTCTTGCCTCTGGCCAACTGTTGCAACACCATCATTTCGCGCCCGGACAGACGATCCACCATATCGGCTTCACTGGCATTGCCAAGACTGGACCGTACGGTATGCAACGCTTGATTCGGAAAGTAACTGTAGCCTGAAAGAACGGCTTTTATCGCACTGAGCAATTCAGTGAGGTCCTGCTGTTTGCAAACATAGCCTGCAGCCCCTGACTGCATACAACGCATGGAAAAATGCCCAGGTGCTTGTGAAGTCAATATCAACACTTTAAGAGGCATCGCCGTCGATGTCAGTCGCGCAATGACTTCCAGCCCATCCAGCTTCGGTATTCCAATATCCAGAATGACAATATCCGGCATAAGTTCGCGGGCCAGTTGCAATGCGTCCACGCCGTTATCTGTTTCTGCAATGACTTCGTAGCCATGACGCTCCATTAGCATACGTACCGCAAGACGAATGACGGGGTGATCATCCACGATCAGCACTTTATTCATGGGCAATTCCAATTTTCGCTGTTCGAATTTTTAGAGCCCGCACAATAGCCTAGTCGTTTCATCCATGGCATGCCGCCCCCCTCAGCGACCCACACCGAGAGACATTCCCTACAAACAAGAAGGATAATTCTTACAAGATTTGCACAAATACTGTGTTTCTTAAATTTTACCCGTCCATCAACGCGCGGCTTTTTGAATTTTTTGTGTATCGATTTACATCCTAAAAAACCAAGGGGACAGGACAGTGAACGTGCAGCCCGACAAACACCGGCGATTGGGCTACGCTTAAAAAGCAACCAACACTTCAACCCTAAATACTCACACCTTGGAGGCGCAGCATCAACCACCTGACCAACATAATGCTAACAGATCAACATCGAGCAACACTCCAGCATTAAAGATCAACATAACTCTTCTTAAAACACGAACAGCAGCTATACCCGACCCGCCATTAATCCAGCTACTATAAGACCCACTAGAAACCCAACTAAAAGGACCCACAAAATAACAACAGCTCCAATACAACCAAACTAAAATACACTTGAGAAATCCAAACTTACAAATCGAGAAAAGATAGTCCTATATGAGCAAAAAACATGATAAAACCCAAATCAAGAATTACCAACCCCATGACAATCATCGCGGTATTTGCAACACTGTCTGAAACCTCAGCGGCTGTTTCGTTGCCCTTTCTCGATAATGATGAACGCAAGATTTACATCTGGTTCCTTATCAGCTTCCCCTTTTATTTGCTTTTCCTATTCTTCGCCACACTCAACTTCAACTACCGATCACTGTACGCCCCCTCTGATTTTGAGAAGGGAAAACATTTCATAAAGGTGATGGCCAACGCTGATCAATCGGAAAGTTTCGCACCGACAGACTCGACCAAGCACTGGATTGAGCATCAGGTACGGTTACCGGCATTGCTAAAGGATCTACACATCGTTGATGTACGAAGGATGAGCAAAAAAATGGAATTCAACACATTGATCGAGAAGGTCCAGGCACCTCAGGCCCCCTCTGCACGGTTGATCGTATTTCTTACGTGTACCGATTCAGAAGCGCTACTGAAAGAAAGCGCGCTCAAGTATTCAAAGCAAACAAGGAAACGCAGCCACACAGCGTTCTGGGTCGCTTATAACGTGAGCTCACAGGGTGTGACGACTATGGCTTGAGTGCCCGATAGCCGAACAGGACAACTCTCTAAAACTCAGAGAGAGAAAAAAGCAGAAGGAATTGTACGAGTAACAAGAAGAACGTTGAAAAACACGGTGCGCAACAGGAAAAACTTCCCTTTTCAGAATTGTGGCCTTGTCACCGACAAGGCCACAGCTCTATGACTGCTTCAAGGGGCTCAGAACAGCTTCCGGCCTTTGTTCGCAGCAATGCGCATACGCAAGGCGTTGAGCTTGATGAAGCCCGCCGCGTCGGCCTGGTTGTAAGCACCGCCGTCTTCTTCGAAGGTTGCGATGTTGGCATCGAACAACGATTCGTCAGACTTGCGACCCGTAACGATCACATTGCCCTTGTACAGCTTCAGGCGAACCACGCCGTTCACGTGGGCCTGGGACGCGTCGATCATTTGTTGCAGCATCAGACGCTCAGGGCTCCACCAGTAACCGGTGTAGATCAGGCTGGCGTATTTCGGCATCAACTCGTCTTTGAGGTGAGCCACTTCGCGGTCCAGCGTGATCGATTCGATCGCACGGTGAGCGCGCAGCATGATGGTGCCGCCTGGGGTTTCGTAGCAGCCACGGGACTTCATGCCCACGTAACGGTTCTCGACGATGTCGAGACGACCGATACCGTGTGCACCACCGATACGGTTCAGGGTCGCCAGCACGGTGGCCGGGGTCATTTCGACGCCGTCCAGTGCAACGATGTCGCCGTTACGGTAGGTCAGTTCCAGATACTGCGGTTTGTCTGGAGCGTTCTCCGGGGAGACGGTCCATTTCCACATATCTTCTTCGTGCTCGGTCCAGGTGTCTTCCAGCACGCCGCCTTCATAGGAGATGTGCAGCAGGTTGGCGTCCATCGAGTACGGGGATTTTTTCTTGCCGTGACGCTCGATCGGGATGTTGTGCTTTTCAGCGTAATCCATCAGCTTTTCACGGGACAGCAGGTCCCATTCGCGCCACGGAGCGATCACTTTCACACCTGGCTTCAAGGCGTAAGCGCCCAGTTCGAAACGAACCTGGTCGTTGCCCTTGCCGGTAGCGCCGTGGGAAATGGCGTCAGCGCCGGTTTCGTTGGCGATTTCAATCAGGCGTTTGGCGATCAACGGACGAGCGATGGAAGTACCCAACAGGTACTCGCCTTCGTAAACGGTGTTGGCGCGGAACATCGGGTAAACGAAATCACGCACGAATTCTTCGCGCAAGTCGTCGATGTAGATCTCTTTGACGCCCATGGCCTGCGCCTTGGCGCGCGCAGGTTCGACCTCTTCGCCCTGACCCAGGTCAGCAGTGAACGTCACCACTTCACAGTTATAAGTATCCTGCAGCCACTTGAGGATCACCGAAGTGTCCAGGCCGCCGGAATACGCCAGAACGACCTTGTTTACGTCCGCCATGCCATCACTCCACGGGATTCTACGGAAAGCCGGGAAGTCTACCGCTCAAACGCGGTAATTTACAGAGGCGCGACAGCTTAAGACGACGAAGCGACAGAATCTGTCGAGAGCGCGACGATGACCGGCGAGTCAGGAAGTTGCCGAAGTACCGCCCGTAGCGATTTGCGGCGCGCCTTGCTCGGTCGGTGCCACACGCTCCAGTCGCACCGCAACCCGACGATTTTTCGCGCGATTGCCAGCGTTGGTGTTCGGCGCCACAGGGTAGCGCTCACCATGGAAGCGCATAGTGATCTGCGATTCCTGAATGCCGTTGGCCTTGAAATAGTCCATCACCGCCAAGGCGCGGCGGCGTGACAGCTCACGGTTGGTCAGGCGATTGCCACTGTTGTCGGAGTGCCCGTCAAGCTCGATATGATTCACCGACGGATCAGCCTTCATGAACTCAAGCATCACCTGCAACTGCGCCTTGGCCTGGGGGCTGAGGTCGATACTTTCGCCCGGGAAACCGATTTCGGACCTTTTAACCTGTTCGAAATTCTTCGGCAGCAGTTTCGCCACGCAACTCTGATAGTCGCTGAACGCCTTGTTGAACTTGACCGGCAACAGACGCACTTCCGACACCCGGCCATCGCCGGAAGTATGCCGGATCACCGGGCTGCGGCCATCGATCAATCCGCTGATCAAGCGCCCGGCCTGAGCTTGCGAGCTATTGAACAGCACATTGCCGCTGCCGATTCTGACGGATCCCAGGTTGATATCGCCCCGCCCCGGCTGCCACGGTGCGGCGGCCGCCAGCAACGTCGCCGAACCACCACCGATCATTGAGTTGTAGGCATTCAAACGAAACGTCGCTTGCTCGCCAGCACGGCGCACGAACTCGCCCGAGCCGAAATCAGTGACCGGCTGAGTCAGGCGGCATTCGAACTTGTCACCTTCGACCGTCCACTCGATGCTCTCCAGAGGTGTCTGGAAAGTCAGCGCCATTGCAGGAAGGCTGGCAAACACACTGAGCAAGGCTAAATAACGCTGGCGCACGGGAGGCTCCACTGGCTTCTACGACAAAAAGACCGACACACGCATGTTTACGGCATACCTCGTTCATATCGGTAAGTTCCTGCAAAACTTGATAGCGAGTGCCTGCAAGTGTCTTTTCCGGTAGCATTCCCCTGAGTTTGACCCGCCTGGAATTCCCTCATGTCCGACCGCCTGACCCTGCTGCGTCCCGACGACTGGCACATTCATCTTCGCGATGGTGCCGTGTTGACCAATACCGTTGCGGATGTCGCGCGCACCTTTGGTCGCGCCATCATCATGCCCAACCTGGTACCTCCGGTGCGTAACACCGCTGAAGCCGATGGCTATCGCCAGCGGATTCTCGCTGCACGCCCGGCCGGCAGTCGCTTCGAACCGTTGATGGTGCTGTACCTGACCGACCTCACCCAGCCTGAAGAAATTCGCGAGGCCAAGGCCAGCGGTTTCGTGTACGCCGCCAAGCTGTACCCGGCCGGCGCGACCACCAACTCGGATTCTGGCGTCACCAGCATCGACAAAATCTTCCCTGCGCTTGAGGCCATGGCCGACGTCGGGATGCCTTTGCTGGTTCACGGTGAAGTCACCCGTGGCGATGTCGACGTGTTCGACCGCGAAAAAATCTTCATCAATGAGCACATGCGTCGTGTGGTCGAGCGTTTCCCGACGCTCAAAGTGGTGTTCGAACACATCACCACCGCCGATGCCGTGCAGTTCGTCAACGAGGCTTCGGCCAACGTCGGCGCGACCATCACTGCGCATCACCTGCTGTACAACCGCAACCACATGCTGGTGGGCGGGATTCGGCCGCACTTCTATTGCCTGCCGATTCTCAAGCGCAATACGCACCAGGAAGCCCTGCTCGACGCCGCCACCAGCGGTAGCGAAAAATTCTTCCTGGGCACCGACTCTGCACCCCACGCCCAGCACGCCAAAGAAGCCGCGTGTGGCTGCGCCGGTTGCTACACCGCTTATGCGGCCATCGAGATGTACGCCGAAGCGTTCGAACAACGCAACGCGCTGGACAAGCTCGAAGCCTTCGCCAGCCTCTACGGCCCGCGCTTCTATGGCCTGCCAGCGAACACCGACCGCATTACCCTGGTTCGCGATGAGTGGACCGCCCCAACCAGCCTGCCATTTGGCGAGCTGACCGTTATCCCGCTGCGCGCCGGTGAAAAACTGCGCTGGCGCCTGCTGGAGGAACACGCGTGAGTGAAGACCATTTCGACGACGAACAGGACGGTCAAAGCGGCGGAGGTGGTCCTCGTCATCCGATGGCAGCCAGATTCCGTGGCTACCTGCCGGTTGTCGTCGACGTAGAAACCGGTGGTTTCAACTCGGCCACCGACGCCCTGCTGGAAATTGCGGCAACCACTATCGCGATGGACGAGAAAGGGTTTGTGTACCCCGATCACACCTACTTCTTCCGTGTAGAGCCTTTTGAAGGCGCGAACATCGAAGCGGCCGCGCTTGAATTCACCGGGATCAAACTCGATCACCCACTGCGCATGGCGGTGAGTGAAGAAGCCGCGCTGACCGATATCTTCCGTGGCATTCGCAAGGCTCTGAAAGCCAACAGTTGCAAACGGGCCATTCTGGTCGGCCACAACAGCAGCTTCGACTTGGGCTTCCTCAACGCAGCGGTCGCACGCCTGGACATGAAACGTAACCCGTTTCATCCGTTCTCCAGCTTCGACACCGCGACCCTTGCCGGTCTGGCTTACGGTCAAACCGTGCTGGCCAAGGCCTGTCAGGCAGCCGATATCGACTTCGACGGTCGCGAGGCTCACTCGGCTCGCTATGACACCGAGAAGACAGCAGAGCTGTTCTGCGGCATCGTCAATCGCTGGAAACAAATGGGCGGCTGGGAAGACTTCAACGACTGATCTTGTTGATTTATCCCGCGCATAAAAAAACCGGCCTCATCAGAGGCCGGTTTTTTATTGCCTGACGCTTGGGCTTACAGCGCCGCAGCGTTCTCGGTCAGGTAAGCCGCAACGCCTTCGATCGAAGCGGTCATGCCTTTGTCGCCTTTTTTCCAGTTGGCAGGGCAAACTTCGCCGTGCGCTTCGTGGAATTGCAGAGCGTCGACCAGACGGACCAGCTCTTCAATGTTACGGCCCAGCGGCAGGTCGTTGATGATCTGCGAACGGACAACGCCTTTGTCGTCGATCAGGAACGCGCCACGGAAAGCCACGCCGCCTTCGGACTCAACGTCGTAGGCCTTGGCGATTTCGTGCTTGATGTCGGCAGCCATGGTGTAACGAACTTCGCCGATACCACCATTGTTTACCGGGGTGTTACGCCAGGCGTTGTGGGTGAAGTGCGAGTCGATCGATACGGCGATCACTTCAACGTTGCGGGACTTGAAGTCAGCCATGCGGTTGTCCAGAGCAATCAGCTCGGACGGGCAAACGAAGGTGAAGTCCAGTGGGTAGAAGAACACCAGGCCGTATTTGCCTTTGATGGCCGACGACAGGGTGAAGCTGTCGACGATTTCGCCATTGCCCAGTACAGCTGGAACGGTGAAGTCCGGGGCTTGTTTGCCTACGAGTACGCTCATTGAAAATCTCCTGGTCTATTAACGTGAAGAACTGGATTCGCATCAGCCTGCCACCCTCAGGCGACAGCCCTGTGACACGATCCCCTTCGAAGGACCGACCATCATACACGGCGTTTTTGAGCTGTCCTCAACGGTTTTTTGCAGGAGCGTAAATTTACCGTTGTTACAGTGACCGGGAGATTACCCGGATGAAAACCGTTCGTCGGTCACGTCCGCTTTTAACGCGAAGCCTTCAGAAAGCACTTTGACAATCATTCTCGTTAACATTAAGATCCATCGCAATTGAGTCACAACCAGCGACGGTTTTCACTTATGTATGTCTGCCTCTGCACTGGCGTCACCGACGGTCAAATCCGCGATGCAATCTATGAAGGTTGCTGCAGCTATAAGGAAGTCCGTCAGGCCACTGGCGTAGCCAGCCAATGCGGCAAATGCGCCTGCCTTGCAAAGGAAGTGGTTCGCGAAACCCTGACCAAATTGCAATCGGCCCAGGCAGCCATACCTTTCCCTGTAGAATTTACTGCCGCTTAATTACTTAGTTTCAAAGAACCGGACTTGATGTCCGGTTTTTTTATGTCTGAAAATCAACTGCTTACGCCCTAGACGCGGAACACAAACATTCTTATTCCGATTAATTTTCATATAAGTTTCAATAACTTAGGTTTGACACTCTTACATACGCGGCTCAAACTCAGCCTTATAGACAGCTACTTAGGGCAGGACCCCATCATGAAAGGCGACGTTACAGTCATCCAGCATCTCAACAAGATCCTTGCCAATGAGCTGGTCGCGATCAATCAATACTTTTTGCATGCCCGCATGTATGAAGATTGGGGCCTGAACAAGCTCGGCAAGCACGAGTACCATGAATCCATCGACGAGATGAAGCATGCGGACAAGCTGATCAAGCGCATCCTGTTCCTTGAAGGCCTGCCGAACGTCCAGGATCTGGGCAAGCTACACATCGGCGAACACACCAAGGAAATGCTTGAGTGCGACCTGCGTATCGAACGCATTGGTCATGCCGATCTGAAAGTCGCTATTGCTCATTGCGAAACGGTTGGCGACTTCGGTAGCCGTGAACTGCTCGAAGACATTCTTGAGTCCGAAGAAGAACATATCGACTGGCTGGAAACCCAACTGGGCCTGATCGATAAAGTCGGTCTTGAAAACTATCTGCAATCGCAGATGGGCGAAGACGAATAAGTTAGCGCCCGCTAAACTCGAAACACTAAAAAGCCCCGCACTCTTTTAAAGAGGCGGGGCTTTTTTAATGCCCCTGTAGGAGCGTGGCTTGCCAGCGATGAACGATGACGCGGTGTTCTTGCTAAACCGCGGCGCCTGCATCGCGAGCAAGCTCGGCTCCTACAGAGACCGAATCAGGCTTCGGTCTTGTTGGCCGCAGCTGCTTCAACAGCGGCTTTGATGGTGGCCTGCAACGAACCGTCAGCAGCCATCTCAGTCATGATGTCGCTACCACCGACCAGCTCACCACCGACCCACAGTTGCGGGAAGGTTGGCCAGTTGGCGTATTTTGGCAGGTTGGCGCGGATTTCCGGGTTCTGCAGGATGTCCACGTACGCAAACTTTTCGCCACATGCCATCACGGCCTGCGCGGCTTTCGCGGAGAAGCCACACTGCGGGGCATTCGGCGAACCTTTCATGTAAAGCAGAATGGTGTTGTTAGCAATCTGCTCTTTAATCGTTTCGATGATATCCATGGAGCACCTCGGCTGAACTTTCCGACTCAGAGGTCGGCTCGGTGGCGCATTGTAACGGAAACCCGAGCGCCATGCTCGGTCTGCCCGACAGACACGATCACGCCGCCGACACCGTCACAGGCACGCCATTTAGTGCCGCATTCCCCGACAACTCGTCAAGCTGACACTCGTCAGTCAGGTCGTTGGCGCTGGAACCCGGCTGGCCACTGGCAATCGTCATCTGCACGCCTGGCCGCGCATGGCCCCAACCATGCGGCAGGCTGACCACTCCTTTCATCATGTCCAGGGTGGCGAGCACTTCCACTTCGATCATGCCAACCCGCGAACTCACCCGCACGCGCTGGCCGTCATTGAGCCCGCGACTGGCCAGATCGTCCGGGTGCATCAGCAATTGATGGCGTGGCTTGCCCTTCACCAGACGGTGATAGTTGTGCATCCACGAGTTGTTGCTGCGCACATGACGGCGGCCAATCATCAGCAACTGATCAGCAACCGGTGCCTCTAGAGCGGCGAAGCGCGCAAGGTCGGCAAGGATCGCCGGCGGCGCTGCCTGCACTCGTTGATTGGTGGTTTTCAGGCGTGGTGCGAGGTTGGATTTCAGTGCGCCCAGGTCGATTCCATGAGGATGATCGAACAAGGTTGCCAGCGAGAGTTTATGTTCCGAAGCGTCGCCATATAGCCCCATCCGCAAGCCAAGGTCGATCATTTGCGCCGGCGCGATGGTCGGTTTCAATTCCTTGCCGGTCCTGGCGGCAAACGCCTTGGCAAGGCCGACGAAGATCTCCCAGTCATGCAGGGCACCTTCAGGTTTGGCAAGTATCGCGCGGTTGAAGCGAGTCACGTTACGCACGGCGAACATGTTGAACGTCGTGTCGTAGTGATCGTTTTCCAGCGCCGAGGTCGACGGCAGAATCAGGTCGGCATAGCGCGTGGTTTCATTGATGTACAGGTCGATGCTGACCATGAACTCCAGGCCATCCAGCGCCTGTTCCAGTTGCCGGCCATTGGGTGTCGAGAGCACCGGATTACCGGCGACAGTGATCAAGGCACGGACCTGCCCTTCTCCTTCGGTGTGCATTTCTTCGGCCAAGGCTGACACCGGCAACTCACCGCCGTACTCCGGACGACCGGACACGCGGCTTTGCCAGCGATTGAAATGCCCGCCCGAAGTGGACGCCACGAGGTCCACCGCCGGTTCGGTGCACAGCGCACCACCGACCCGATCAAGGTTGCCAGTGACCAGATTGATCAGTTGCACCAGCCAATGGCAGAGCGTACCGAACGCTTGGGTGGAGACGCCCATGCGGCCATAACACACCGCGGTCGGTGCCGCCGCGAAATCCCGGGCCAGTTGGCGGATCTGTTCTGCCGGCACCGTACACAACGGGCTCATGGCTTCGGCGGTGAACGTGGCGATGGCCTGACGCACATCATCCAGGCCGTCCACCGGCAAATGGCTGTCACGGGTCAGATTTTCAGTAAACAAGGTATTGAGCAGCCCGAACAACAAGGCTGCATCGCCACCGGGCCGCACGAACAGATGCTGGTCGGCCATCGCGGCGGTTTCGCTGCGGCGCGGGTCGACCACCACCACTTTGCCGCCCCGGGCCTGAATCGCCTTCAAGCGTTTTTCCACATCCGGCACGGTCATGATGCTGCCGTTGGACGCCAGAGGATTACCGCCCAGGATCAGCATGAAATCGGTGTGATCGATGTCCGGGATCGGCAACAACAACCCATGGCCGTACATCAAATGGCTGGTCAGGTGATGCGGCAACTGATCGACCGACGTCGCGGAAAAGCGGTTGCGGGTTTTCAACAGCCCGAGGAAGTAATTGCTGTGGGTCATCAACCCGTAGTTATGCACGCTGGGGTTGCCTTGGTACACCGCCACCGCGTTCTGCCCGTGCCGCTCCTGAATCGCCGCCAGGCGCTCGGCGACAAGGTTGAAGGCGTCTTCCCACGCGATAGGCTGCCACTCGCTGCCCACTCGCAGCATCGGCTGACGCAGACGATCCGGATCGTTCTGAATATCTTGCAGGGCCACCGCTTTGGGGCAGATGTGCCCGCGGCTGAACGTATCCAGCGCATCGCCCTTGATCGAGGTGATTTGCACAGCGCCATCGACCTCGGAGGTTTCGATGGTCAGGCCGCAAATTGCCTCACACAGGTGGCAGGCTCGGTGATGGAGAGTCTTGGTCATGGCCAGTCTCTGTCTTGTTCTGGGCGGGCAATATCGGCCGCGGGAACAAAACTATGGCGCCAGACCCGCTACTGCGCCAGCGACGTTCGTCTTGTGAATCGGCGACTATCAGGCCAGCCGATGGCCGCTCGCAATTGCGTCACTCGTCAGCTAGTTATAACCCAGCACCTGGCAGTAGAAAACACATCGGCAGCTCACCATGAAGACACACGTCACCGGGCTTGAGAAGCCTTCAACGCCTTCTTCTTTAGAGGTGAGATCAATGCCGTCCATATGCCCCCGACAGCCAACCAAAGCATGACCCCAGACCCGATCAAGATGATCGCTTTCTGGTTTGCCAGGATGCCCAGTTGATGAGGTTCAGCTTGATAGACCTGCAACGCAATGTCGACGACGCTCACTACGGTAAACCACGCGACCACTAATGCTGCTCCATGCTTCAGGTCAGGCGTTGATCGGTAGAGCAGTGAAGCCCCCAGATAGATTCCAGTTGCGATCAATCCACCCACCACCAAACACTGGGTCGAATCAATCTGCACTCGTATCGTCCTTGAAATTCTTCACGCCGATAAAAGCACCGACGATGGCTCCCACCACTGCGCTCGGAAGCCCGGGATAAATCGTGCTGGCGATAATCGCGAAGCCCATGACCGTGGAAAGCACAGCCATATCAAAAGCTGGAGAAACGCGACGAAGACGCGTCAGGCCTGCGTATCCGTTTTTTTCGATCGACATACAGGGTTCCCTCCTTGGGGTGTTTGGCTTGATTCAAGTCGACATCACGCAATGAGGCAGAGGATACCTGAGCATGGCCAGATACCCGCTTGTAAAACCGTAACAGCAAACAACGCCAACCTTGAAAAACCAGGCCTTTACGGCCCGCAACCCCCAAGCAGGCGCGCGCGCTGAATGCGCGCGCCTCAATGCAGCGGTTATTGCATACCCGCTTGTGCACCGTGTACAAATGCTGGTCTGGACTTTAGCGACGTGGATCAACCCCTTCGCCTGCAACCATTGGAAGCGGTAAAAATAAGCCCCCTATTGGTAAGACGCGACATTTAATTATAAGATCGCGCCTTCCCCTATTTCGTCGCCCCGTGCGGCTTACGCCGCAGGTCTCGCCCGTTGTTCCGTTAAACAAGGCTTTGAGCATCTGCGGTTTGTAGCAAAAAGGTAGTCAATGATGAGCGCAAGGCACTTTCTCTCCCTGATGGATTGCACGCCCGAAGAGCTGGTCAGCGTGATCCGTCGAGGCGTTGAGCTCAAGGACCTGCGTAACCGCGGCGTACTGTTCGAGCCTCTGAAAAACCGCGTCCTGGGGATGATTTTCGAGAAGTCCTCGACCCGCACCCGGATCTCCTTCGAAGCCGGCATGATCCAGCTCGGCGGTCAGGCAATCTTCCTTTCGCCGCGCGACACGCAACTGGGCCGTGGCGAGCCGATCGGCGACTGCGCGATCGTCATGTCGAGCATGCTCGATGCGGTGATGATCCGAACCTTTGCCCACAGCACCCTGACCGAATTCGCCGCCAACTCCCGTGTGCCAGTGATCAACGGTTTGTCCGACGACCTGCACCCGTGCCAGTTGCTGGCCGACATGCAAACCTTCCTCGAACATCGCGGCTCGATCCAGGGCAAGACTGTGGCCTGGATCGGCGACGGCAACAACATGTGCAACAGCTATATAGAAGCGGCGATCCAGTTCGACTTCCATCTACGCGTTGCCTGCCCTGAAGGCTATGAACCCAACCCTGAGTTCGTGGCCAAGGCCGGCGACCGGGTGACCATCGTCCGCGATCCAAAGGACGCTGTGCGCGGCGCCCACCTGGTGAGCACCGACGTCTGGACCTCCATGGGCCAGGAAGAAGAAACCGCCAAGCGCTTGAAGCTGTTCGCGCCCTACCAGGTCAATTGCGCCCTGCTTGACCTCGCCGCAGACGATGTGCTGTTCATGCACTGCCTGCCGGCCCACCGCGGCGAAGAGATCAGCGTCGACCTGCTCGACGACAAACGCTCCGTGGCCTGGGATCAAGCGGAAAACCGGCTTCATGCACAAAAGGCCCTGCTCGAGTTTCTAGTCGAACCGGCGTATCACCACGCATGAGCCAGCCATTACTGCTTAACCTGCGTAACCTCGCCTGCGGCTATCAAGACCAGCGGGTCGTGCAAAACCTCAACCTGCATTTGAATGCCGGTGACATCGGTTGCCTGCTCGGCTCCTCGGGTTGTGGCAAAACCACCACGTTGCGCGCGATTGCCGGTTTTGAACCGGTGCACGAAGGTGAAATCACCTTGGCGGGCGAGACCCTCTCCCGCGCCGGTTTCACTTTGGCTCCGGAGAAGCGCCGGATCGGCATGGTGTTCCAGGACTACGCGCTGTTTCCGCATTTGAGTGTGGCCGACAACATCGCCTTCGGGATCCGCAAGCACCCGCAGAAGGATCGCGTGACCGAAGAGCTGCTGGAACTGGTCAACCTGAAAAACCTCGGCAAGCGCTTCCCGCATGAACTGTCCGGCGGCCAGCAACAGCGTGTTGCCTTGGCCCGCGCCTTGGCGCCGGAACCGCAACTGCTGCTGCTCGACGAACCGTTCTCTAACCTTGATGGCGAACTGCGACGCAAGCTCAGCCATGAAGTGCGCGACATTCTCAAGGCCCGTGGCACCAGCGCGATTCTGGTAACTCACGACCAGGAAGAAGCCTTCGCGGTCAGCGATCATGTCGGCGTGTTCAAGGAAGGTCGCCTGGAACAATGGGACACCCCCTACAACCTGTATCACGAACCGCTGACACCGTTTGTAGCCAGCTTCATCGGCCAGGGTTATTTCATCCGTGGCCAGTTGAGCAGCCCGGAGTCGGTGCTGACCGAACTGGGTGAGTTGCGCGGTAATCGTGCCTACACCTGGCCGGTCGGTAGTGCGGTGGATGTGTTGCTGCGTCCGGACGATATCGTTTATGCGCCAGACAGTGCATTGAAAGCGCGGATTGTCGGCAAGTCGTTCCAGGGCGCATCGACGCTGTACCGGTTGCAGATGCCGACCGGGGCGCAGCTGGAATCGATTTTCCCGAGTCATGTGGATCGGCAGGTCGGTGCTGACGTCGGTATTCGTGTGGCGGCTGAACACCTGGTGTTGTTTCAGGCGTCCGGTAGCACTGCCGCGCAGATTCCAGTAGTCGAGTCCGGTGTGCGCCGCTACAGCACGGCCAACTGATAGACACCAACCGAATGCGGGAGCGAGCCTGTGTGGCGAGGGGGCTTGCCCCCGCTGGGTCGCGAAGCGGCCCCGGCATTTCAACGTTATCAGCATGTAACGGTTTTACGACTGCTTCGCAGCCGAACGGGGCGATGCGGCGTTCCGACAAGCCCCCTCGCCACACAGGCTCACTCCTACAGTTGTTATGCGTCAGGCCAGCATCAACGTTCCGCTCGCAACCAGCGTCGCATTCCCACCAATCTTCACCCGGTCGCCTTCCAGCCGGCAGAACAATTCCCCGCCGCGTTTCGAGCATTGATAAGCGGTCAGGCTCGATTTGCCCAAACGCTTCGACCAATAGGGAATCAGGCTGCAGTGGGTCGAGCCGGTCACCGGGTCTTCGTTGATGCCAATCGCTGGCGCGAAATAGCGGGAGACAAAATCATGCTTGCTGCCTTTGGCGGTCACGATCGCCCCCGGCCAGGGCAGCTTAGCCAGCGCGACCATATCCGGCTGGCAATCAAGCACAGCCTGCTCGGACTCCAGCACCACAAACAACTCGTTTGAACCCAGCACATCGACCACTTCGACACCCAAGGCGCGCTCGACGTCCAGGGTGACGTCCACTTGCGCCGCAGTGATCGCCGGGAAGTCCAACCACAAACGCTCGCCGTCACGGCTCACACTCAATGGTCCGGACTTGCAAATGAAGTCCAGACGCTCGGTGGGTTCTTTATAGATTTCAAACAACACATAGGCGCTGGCCAACGTCGCGTGGCCGCACAACGGCACCTCCGTGGTCGGGGTAAACCAGCGAATGTGCCAACCCTGTTCTTCGCGCACCACGAAGGCAGTTTCGGCCAGGTTGTGTTCGGCGGCAATTTTCTGCATCAGCTCATCGGCGAGCCACGCATCGAGCCGATAAACCATCGCCGGGTTGCCACTGAACGGCCGATCACTGAACGCATCGACCTGGTGAAATTCAAGTTGCATGACCTTCTCCCTTTTGTCAGGTCAACCAGCATGCCGCGCTGGACTGACCCGCACCAGTGACAGCGCGGCCTGATTTTCACCATACAGCGCTGCACCTCATCACTGACTTCAAACGCGACCGATGTCGGCGAACTTGGCCTGAGTGTGTTCGGCCAGTACTGCCGGCGCCAACTCGACTTCCAGGCCACGCCGACCGGCACTTACAAAAATGCTGGCGAACGGCTGAGCCGAATTATCGATAAAGGTGCGCAAACGCTTTTTCTGCCCCAGCGGGCTAATGCCACCCAACAAATAACCGGTGGATCGTTGCGCAGCGGCCGGATCCGCCATTTCGACTTTTTTCACGCCCGCTGCATGAGCCAGATGCTTCAAGTCCAGAGTCCCGCCAACCGGTACTACCGCCACCAGCAATTCACCTTTCTCACTGGCCGCCAGCAAGGTCTTGAACACCTGCGCCGGGTCGAGCCCCAGCTTCTCTGCAGCCTCCAATCCATAGGACGCGGCTTTGGGATCATGTTCGTAACTGTGCACACGATGTTCGGCTCGAACTTTTTTCAACAAATCCAATGCGGGGGTCATGACAGCTCCAGACTGGGCGGCAGTAGAAAAATACTGCGCTGGATTCTAGGTCATTGACTCGCAAAAGGCTCTATTGCGCCCCTGTTTTCAGGGGATGGCGGCGTTTTTTACCGTTCGTCCGCGCAAGGAGCGCCGGATGAACAACTCGATCATTCACATGACTAATAGTTGAATTATGACTGATAGTTCACTTTCGACCTTTGACAGCCATGTTTCTTGTCTATATTTTTTCGAATCTGAATACGAACGAAAAGTCCTACCGCAGCACCGAGCAGTAAGCCAAGACCAGGATGGGGATCCTGCCTTGGTGAAAATCGCGCTTCGACCATGATGAAAAAAGCGCCAGACAACAAAAACAACTGAGGTTTTCAATGACAACTGCTTTACAACAACCGTCGCTCTCGAGCCAATGCATGGCCGAGTTTCTGGGCACTGCGCTACTAATCTTTTTTGGTACTGGCTGTGTTGCCGCGCTCAAGGTCGCGGGCGCCAGCTTTGGCTTGTGGGAAATCAGCATCATCTGGGGCGTCGGCGTGAGCATGGCGATCTACCTGACCGCCGGAATTTCCGGTGCGCATCTCAACCCCGCTGTCAGCATCGCCCTGAGCATTTTCGCTGACTTCGAAAAACGTAAATTGCCGTTTTATATTCTCGCCCAAGTCGCGGGCGCCTTCTGCGGCGCACTTTTGGTTTACACGCTGTACAGCAATCTGTTCTTCGATTTCGAACAAATCCACCATATGGTTCGTGGCACCCAGGCAAGCCTGGAATTGGCATCGGTGTTCTCGACCTTCCCCAACCCGGCCCTGACCACGGCCCAGGCGTTCCTGGTGGAAGTGATCATCACCGCGATCCTGATGGGCGTGATCATGTCCCTGACCGATGACAACAACGGTCTGCCAAACGGGCCGATGGCGCCGCTGCTGATCGGCTTGCTGATTGCGGTGATTGGCAGCTCGATGGGGCCACTGACCGGTTTCGCGATGAACCCGGCGCGTGATTTCGGGCCGAAGCTGATGACTTTCTTCGCTGGCTGGGGTGAAATTTCCTTCACCGGCGGGCGTGATATCCCGTACTTCCTGATTCCTGTTTTTGCACCGATTGTCGGTGCCTGCCTCGGTGCTGCCGCTTATCGCGGGCTGATTGCCCGTCATCTGCCCAACGCCACACCTGCTACAAAGGACGTAACACCGGCCATTGACGGCAAACCAAGAACTTCTTGATACCGTAGGCGCATGATCCTGCGAATGGGGTTGCGCGCCTGACCTCACTTCCTTATTTCGTCCAAGGCAATCGACATGACCGATACTCAGAATAAGAACTACATCGTTGCCCTCGATCAGGGTACGACCAGCTCCCGCGCGATCGTCTTCGACCGCGACGCGAATGTGGTCAGCACCGCCCAGCGCGAATTCGCACAGCATTACCCGCAAGCCGGTTGGGTTGAACACGACCCGATGGAAATCTTCGCCACCCAAAGCGCCGTGATGGTCGAGGCCCTGGCGCAAGCCGGCCTGCATCACGACCAGGTCGCGGCCATCGGCATCACCAACCAGCGCGAAACCACCGTGGTCTGGGACAAGACCACCGGCCGCCCGATCTACAACGCGATCGTCTGGCAGTGCCGCCGCAGCACCGAAATCTGCCAGCAGCTCAAGCGCGACGGTCACGAGCAATACATCAGCGACACCACGGGCCTTGTCACCGACCCGTACTTTTCCGGCACCAAGCTCAAGTGGATCCTCGACAACGTCGAAGGCAGCCGTGAGCGTGCGCGCAACGGCGAACTGCTGTTCGGCACCGTCGACAGCTGGCTGATCTGGAAATTTACCGGCGGCAAAGTCCACGTCACCGACTACACCAACGCCTCTCGCACCATGCTCTTCAACATCCACACGCTGGAGTGGGACGCGAAGATGCTGGAGGTGCTGGATATCCCGCGCGAAATGCTGCCGCAAGTGAAGTCGTCCTCCGAGATTTATGGCCACACCAAAAGCGGCATCGCCATCGGCGGTATCGCCGGTGACCAGCAGGCTGCCCTGTTCGGCCAGATGTGCGTCGAGCCCGGCCAGGCGAAAAACACCTACGGCACCGGCTGCTTCCTGCTGATGAACACCGGCGACAAAGCGGTGAAGTCCAAGCACGGCATGTTGACCACAATCGCGTGCGGCCCGCGCGGCGAAGTGGCCTACGCATTGGAAGGCGCAGTGTTCAACGGCGGCTCCACAGTTCAATGGCTGCGTGATGAACTGAAGATCATCAACGACGCCCACGACACCGAATACTTCGCCAACAAGGTCAAGGACAGCAACGGCGTGTACCTGGTGCCTGCCTTCACCGGACTGGGCGCGCCGTACTGGGACCCGTATGCCCGTGGCGCGCTGTTCGGCCTGACTCGCGGCGTACGCGTGGATCACATCATTCGTGCCGCGCTGGAGTCGATTGCCTACCAGACCCGCGATGTGCTCGACGCCATGCAACAGGATTCCGGTGAACGTTTGAAATCCCTGCGTGTGGACGGTGGCGCCGTGGCGAACAACTTCCTGATGCAATTCCAGGCCGACATCCTCGGCACTCGGGTCGAGCGTCCGCAAATGCGAGAAACCACCGCACTGGGTGCCGCGTACCTGGCTGGCCTGGCGTGCGGTTTCTGGGGCAGCCTGGAAGAACTACGCGGCAAGGCAGTGATCGAGCGCGAATTCGAACCGACCCTGGACGAAGCCGCGAAGGAAAAACTCTACGCCGGCTGGAAAAAAGCCGTCAGCCGCACCCGCGACTGGGAACCCCATGAAGGCGCTGAATAAGCCAACAACAGGTTGCGAATAGGGTTGTAACTGGTCGGGAGCAGATTCCTGCGGCATCATGGGCAAATTTTGCACGGCAGCCCAAAGGAAGCCCCATGAATCTGCCTCCCCGTCAGCAGCAAATCCTCGAACTGGTCCGCGAACGCGGCTACGTCAGTATCGAGGAAATGGCCACGCTGTTCGTCGTTACACCGCAGACCATCCGCCGCGATATCAATCAGCTCGCGGAAGCTAATTTATTACGTCGCTACCACGGTGGCGCCGCCTACGACTCCAGTGTCGAAAATACCGCCTACGCCATGCGCGCAGACCAGATGCGCGATGAGAAACAGCGTATCGGCGAAGCCATTGCCGCACAGATCCCCGATCACGCCTCGCTGTTCATCAATATCGGTACCACCACCGAATCGATTGCCCGGGCGCTGCTCAATCACAATCACCTGAAAATCATCACCAACAACCTGCACGTGGCCTCGATGCTCAGCGCCAAGGACGACTTCGACGTTCTGCTGACCGGTGGCAATGTGCGGCGTGACGGTGGCGTGGTCGGTCAGGCGAGCGTCGATTTTATCAACCAGTTCAAAGTCGACTTCGCGCTGGTGGGCATCAGCGGCATTGATGAAGACGGCAGCCTGCTGGACTTCGATTATCAGGAAGTGCGGGTGTCGCAGGCGATCATTGCCAATGCGCGGCAAGTGATATTGGCAGCGGACTCCAGCAAATTCGGGCGCAACGCCATGATTCGTTTGGGGCCGATCAGCCTCATCGATTGCCTGGTCACTGATCAGCAACCTGTGCCGGCGCTGGCGCAGTTGTTGAGTCAGCACAAGATTCGACTGGAAGTCGTTTAACACCGAGGGCGGTTAGACAACCTGTAGGAGCACGGCTTGCCAGCGATGGCGGCCTCAAGTACGTCATCGCCGGCAAGCCGGGCTCCTACAGAAATCGCTGCGCACCTCTCTCTTAATTCTTCTAATGTTCGAAAATTTTCCTTTAACCGCCCTTCGATGAGTTTTTTTAATCGAAGTTAACTGGCTGTGGGCGTCTTTATGGGCTACCATTTTCGAAAATGAACATTAATGTTCGAATTCAAATACATAAAACAAGCACCGAGGCCAGCCGATGCCCACTTCCACCTTGCGTACGCCCCCTCTCGCTGAGGTTTACGATATCGCCGTCATCGGTGGCGGGATCAATGGCGTGGGGATCGCAGCAGATGCCGCCGGTCGCGGTCTTTCGGTGTTCCTTTGTGAAAAGGATGACCTGGCCAGCCACACGTCCTCGGCCAGCAGCAAGCTGATCCACGGTGGCCTGCGCTATCTCGAACATTACGAGTTCCGCCTGGTGCGCGAAGCCCTCGCTGAACGCGAAGTGCTGTTGGCCAAGGCACCGCACATCGTCAAGCAGATGCGTTTCGTGCTGCCACATCGTCCGCACCTGCGTCCCGCGTGGATGATTCGCGCCGGCCTGTTTCTGTATGACAACCTCGGCAAACGGGAAAAACTCGCGGGCTCGAAAAGCCTGAAGTTCGGTCCGGACAGCGCTCTGAAAAGCGAAATCACCAAAGGCTTTGAATACTCCGATTGCTGGGTCGATGACGCGCGCCTTGTAGTCTTGAATGCCATGGCTGCTCGCGAAAAAGGCGCCCATGTTCACACCCAGACTCGTTGCGTCAGCGCGCGTCGCTCCAAGGGTTTGTGGCACCTGAACCTGGAACGCGCCGATGGCAGCCTGTTTTCGATCCGCGCCAAGGCATTGGTGAATGCGGCCGGTCCGTGGGTCGCCAAGTTCATTCGTGACGACCTGAAGATGGAATCGCCGTACGGCGTTCGCCTGATCCAGGGCAGCCACCTGATCGTGCCGAAACTGTATGAAGGCGAACACGCACATATTTTGCAAAACGAAGATCAGCGCATCGTCTTCACCATTCCGTACCTGAACCACTTCACCCTGATCGGCACCACCGACCGTGAGTACACCGGCGACCCGGCTGCAGTTGCGATCACCGATGGCGAAACCGATTACCTGTTGAACGTGGTCAATGCCCACTTCAAAAAGCAGATCCGCCGCGACGACATCCTGCATAGCTATTCCGGTGTTCGTCCGCTGTGCAACGACGAGTCCGACAACCCGTCGGCCGTCACCCGCGACTACACCCTGGCATTGTCGGGCACCGGTGAAGAAGCGCCCTTGCTGTCGGTGTTCGGCGGCAAGCTGACCACTTACCGCAAACTGGCCGAATCGGCGTTGGCGCAGCTGACGCCGTACTTCACCCACATGAAGCCAAGCTGGACTGCGAGCGCCACACTGCCGGGCGGCGAGGACATGACCACCCCGCAAGCCTTGTGCGCCTTGATCCGCGACAAGTTCGACTGGGTGCCAACCGAAATCGCCCGTCGCTGGGCCACCACCTACGGCAGCCGCACCTGGCGCATGCTCGAAGGCGTGCAGAACCTCAGTGATATGGGTGAACACATCGGCGGCGGGCTCTACACCCGCGAAGTCGATTACCTGTGCAGCGATGAATGGGCGACCTCCGCGCATGACGTATTGTGGCGTCGCAGCAAGCTCGGGCTGTTCACCACTGCGGCGCAACAACAGAAACTGGCGGATTACCTGAGCAAGGTCGAACAGAACCGCAGCAAGATCGAAGCGGCCTGATCGGCAATCGGTTAAAGCAAAGCCCCTGAATCGAGAGATTCAGGGGCTTTTTGCATACTGCCAGACACCACAAATCCCCCTGTAGGAGCGGCGGTGCGGCGATCCGACTTGCCCGCGATGAGGCCAGTTCAGCCACCATTTATTTTGAATGTTCTACCGCCATCGCGGGCAAGCCCGGCTCCCACAGGGTTATGTGTACGGCATGGCATTCGGTTTTCCGAACGCGACCTGTCGGTCGATTCGGTTAACCGGATTATTCCACGCGAGAAATAACGCCATAAATATTTAATACCGTTATAAATCAACAAGTTAACCTGTGCGGCCTGGCCTGGCACGAGTCATGCTCTACACTTCTTCGACGAATGCCTGTTGCGCCCCTTCAGGAGCCCACAGGCGTTCGAAGCACAAAAGGGCCGATAAACTGGCTCCATAAAAAAAACAATGTCGAGGAAAATTTGATGCGCATCGTTCCCCACATCCTGGGCGCAGCCATTGCTGCCGCTCTGATCAGCACTCCGGTTTTCGCTGCCGAACTCACCGGCACCCTGAAAAAGATCAAAGAGTCCGGTGTCATCACCCTCGGGCATCGTGACGCTTCCATTCCGTTTTCGTACATCGCGGACGCTTCCGGCAAGCCGGTCGGTTACTCCCACGATCTGCAACTGAAAATCGTCGAAGCCATCAAAAAAGACCTCGACATGCCGAACCTCCAGGTCAAATACAACCTGGTGACCTCGCAAACCCGTATCCCGCTGGTGCAGAACGGCACCGTGGACGTCGAGTGCGGCTCCACCACCAACAACGTCGAGCGTCAGCAGCAAGTTGACTTCTCCGTTGGCATCTTCGAAATCGGCACCAAGCTGCTGTCCAAGAAAGATTCCCCGTACAAAGACTTCGCCGACCTTAAAGGCAAGAACGTCGTGACCACCGCTGGCACCACGTCCGAGCGCATCCTCAAGTCGATGAACGCCGACAAGCAAATGGGCATGAACGTCATCTCCGCCAAAGACCACGGCGAGTCCTTCCAGATGCTGGAATCGGGCCGTGCTGTGGCTTTCATGATGGACGACGCCTTGCTGGCGGGCGAAGCAGCCAAGGCCAAGAAAGCCGATGACTGGGCCGTGACCGGGACTGCGCAGTCCAATGAAATTTACGGTTGCATGGTCCGCAAAGGCGACGCTCCATTCAAGAAAGCCGTCGACGACGCAATTATCGCGACCTACAAGTCGGGCGAGATCAACAAGATCTACGAAAAATGGTTCATGCAACCAATCCCGCCAAAAGGCCTGAACCTGAACTTCCCGATGAGCGACGAACTCAAGGCCCTGATCGCCAATCCGACCGATAAAGCGGCTGACGAAAAGAAATCCTGATTTCTGACTAATCTTATCTCCTGAGAGGGCCGCTGCCCTTTCAGGGGTTTGTCACTCCCTGCTGGCATTTTTGGAAACACTCGAACCGGTAGCTGTCGAGCCGCTCGTGTGTGCCTGATCGTCTCGATCAGAACGGGAACGGAGCTTCCCCAGGCGGGCACTTGTACATCGAACGATCTGAGGGGAGACCCTAATGAATTACAACTGGGACTGGGGCGTGTTCTTCAAGTCCACTGGCGTTGGCAGCGAGACCTATCTCGACTGGTACATCACCGGTTTGGGCTGGACCATTGCCATTGCCATCGTGGCCTGGATTATCGCCCTGACACTGGGCTCGGTTCTGGGCGTCATGCGCACCGTACCGAATCGCATCGTATCGGGCATCGCGACCTGCTACGTCGAACTTTTCCGTAATGTGCCGCTGCTGGTTCAGCTGTTCATCTGGTACTTCCTGGTGCCCGACCTGCTGCCGCAAGACCTGCAAGAATGGTACAAACAGGACCTGAGCCCGGTCACCTCGGCTTTCCTGAGCGTCGTCGTCTGCCTGGGTCTGTTCACCACCGCTCGCGTTTGCGAACAAGTGCGCACCGGCATCCAGGCCCTGCCCAAAGGCCAGGAATCCGCCGCTCGCGCCATGGGCTTCAAGCTGCCACAAATCTACTGGAACGTGCTGCTGCCCCAGGCCTACCGGATCATCATTCCGCCGCTCACCTCGGAATTCCTCAACGTGTTCAAGAACACGTCCGTGGCCTCGCTGATCGGTTTGATGGAGCTGCTCGCGCAAACCAAACAGACCGCCGAGTTCTCCGCCAACCTGTTCGAAGCTTTCACCCTGGCAACCCTGATCTACTTCACCCTGAACATGAGCCTGATGCTGCTGATGCGCCTGGTCGAGAAGAAAGTGGCCGTACCGGGCCTGATCTCCGTAGGGGGTAAATGATGGAATTCGACTTCTCGGGAATCATCCCTTCCCTGCCGGGCTTGTGGAACGGCATGGTCATGACCCTCAAGCTGATGGTCATGGGCGTGGTCGGCGGCATTATCCTCGGCACGATCCTGGCCCTGATGCGCCTGTCCCACAGCAAATTGCTGTCGAACATTGCCGGCGCCTACGTTAACTACTTCCGCTCGATCCCGCTGCTGCTGGTGATCACCTGGTTCTATCTGGCGGTGCCGTTCGTGCTGCGCTGGATCACCGGCGAAGACACCCCGATCGGCGCGTTCGCTTCGTGCATCGTGGCCTTCATGATGTTTGAAGCGGCGTATTTCTGCGAAATCGTCCGGGCCGGTGTACAGTCGATTCCCAAGGGCCAGATGGGCGCTGCCCAGGCATTGGGCATGACGTACGGCCAGATGATGCGTCTGATCATCCTGCCGCAAGCGTTCCGCAAGATGACCCCGTTGTTGCTGCAACAGAGCATCATCCTGTTTCAGGACACCTCGCTGGTTTACGCGGTCGGCCTGGTGGACTTCCTCAACGCCTCGCGTGCCAGCGGCGACATTATTGGCCGCTCCAATGAGTTCCTGATCTTCGCAGGTCTCGTGTACTTCACAATCAGCTTTGCCGCCTCGCTGCTGGTCAAGCGTCTGCAAAAAAGGTTTGCCGTATGATCTCTATCAAGAACATCAACAAGTGGTATGGCGACTTCCAGGTACTGACTGATTGCAGCACCGAGGTCAAAAAAGGCGAAGTGATCGTGGTGTGCGGGCCGTCCGGCTCCGGCAAATCCACCTTGATCAAGTGCGTCAACGCCCTGGAACCGTTCCAGAAAGGCGACATCGTGGTCGACGGCACTTCGATTGCCGACCCGAAGACCAACCTGCCGAAATTGCGTTCGCGCGTTGGCATGGTGTTCCAGCATTTCGAGCTGTTCCCGCACCTGACCATCACCGAAAACCTGACCATCGCGCAGATCAAGGTGTTGGGCCGCAGCAAGGAAGAAGCCACCAAGAAAGGCCTGCAACTGCTTGAGCGCGTCGGCCTGTCTGCCCATGCGCACAAGCATCCTGGCCAGCTTTCCGGTGGTCAGCAACAGCGTGTGGCGATTGCCCGCGCACTGGCGATGGACCCGATCGTCATGCTGTTCGACGAACCGACCTCGGCACTGGACCCGGAAATGGTCAACGAAGTGCTCGATGTGATGGTGCAACTGGCCCACGAAGGCATGACCATGATGTGCGTGACCCACGAAATGGGCTTCGCCCGTAAAGTGGCGGACCGGGTGATCTTCATGGACGCGGGCAAAATCATCGAAGACTGCCAGAAAGAGGAATTCTTCGGCGACATCGGCGCCCGCGCCGATCGTACACAGCACTTCCTCAACAAGATTCTGCAGCACTAAGTACCAAACGCCGCTCCTTTGCAGGAGCTGGCCTGTGGCGAGGGGGCTTGCCCCCGTTCGGCTGCGAAGCAGTCGTAAACCCGTTAAATGCGGTTTGACTTCGAAATGCCGGGGTCGCTTCGCAACCCAACGGGGGCAAGCCCCCTCGCCACAGGCCGGCTCCTACAGGGGTCGGTGCAAGGTTCAGATTTGTGTTGTGGTTGACCCAAGGCATCTGTGATGAAATGCGACCCCATTCTCTATCGCGCAGCAACGCCATCACTTGCCGTGAAACCCCGTCTGATTCGCCACATGTTACTGCCGCCGCTGATCATCGCCCTGATGATCGGACTGGGTTACGCCGGCTTCTGCGTCAGTGAACACTACGGCATTCGCAGCCTCAGCGAGAACGGCCAGCGTCAGCTCGAACTGCACGCCCGCGCCGTCGAGAGCGAGATCAGCAAATACACCTACCTGCCCAGCTTGCTGGAACTCGAAACCAGTGTTTCCACACTGCTGGCTGACCCGTCGCCGGAACACCGGCAAACGGTCAATGATTACCTTGAAGGCCTGAACCGGCGCAGCCGCAGTCGGGCTATCTACGTGATGGACACGACCGGCCGTGTCGTAGCCACCAGTAACTGGCGCGATGTCGACAGTTACCTCGGTGAAGACCTGTCCTTCCGCGCTTATTTCCAGAACGCCATTCGCGGCCAGCCGGGACGTTTCTACGGCATCGGCAGCACCAGCGGCGAACCCGGTTACTACCTGGCCCACGGCCTGGAAGAGCACGGCAAAATCATCGGCGTCGCGGTGGTCAAAATCCGCCTCGAAGCCCTGGAGGAACGTTGGCAGCGGGCGCGTCTCGAAGCCTTCGTCAGCGACGAAAACGGCATCATCATTCTCTCCAGTGATCCGGCGCGACGGCTCAAGTCGGTCGTGCCGTTGAGCGACGAGACCAAGGAAAAACTCGCCCGTAGTCTCCAGTACTACTGGTTTCCGCTGAATGAGCTGCAACCGCTGGCCCGAGAAACCCTGGCCGAGGGTGTCGAGAAGCTGACATTCCCCGCCAACAGCGAAGTGGCGTCCGACGAAGAGGACATCAGCTACCTGGCCCAGACCCGGCCCTTGAGCGATACCCCGTGGAATTTCACCCTGCTCACGCCGCTTCAGGATTTGCGCCGTGAAGCGATCAATCAGGGGATTCTGGTGGCGGTAGCGTTCGCCTTGGTGGCGTTTCTGCTGATCGCCTGGAACGAGCGGCGCAAGGTCATCGCCACTCGCCTCGCCGCCCGGGAAGCCTTGCAGGAAGCCAACAATCAACTGGAGCGTCGGATTACCGAACGCACCACCGACCTGCGCGCCAGCAACGAACGGCTCAAGGGCCAGATCCGCGAGCGCCGGCACGCGGAAGAGACGCTGCGCCGCGCCCAGGATGAACTGGTGCAGGCTGGCAAACTCGCGGCTATCGGCCAAATGTCGACCAGCATTGCCCACGAATTGAACCAGCCGCTGGCCGCGCTGCGCACCTTGTCCGGCAATACCGTGCGCTTCCTTGAGCGTGGTCAGCTGGACGTGGCCAGCACCAACCTCAATACCATCAACGAACTGATCGACCGCATGGGCCGGATCACTGCCAGCCTGCGCTCTTTCGCTCGTCGCGGTGATGACAAAGGCCAGGCCAGCCTCGGCAAAGCCGTAGACGCCGCCTTGCAACTGCTCAGCAGTCGGGTGGAAAGCGCGCACCTGCAACTGCATCGCGATTTCAAAGATGTACAAGTGCAGATCGATCAGACTCGCCTCGAACAGATTCTGGTCAACCTGATCGGCAACGCCCTTGATGCCATGCAGGCCCAACCGCTGCCGGAGTTGTGGCTGGAAGGTGACGTCTTCGACGGCAAATACCGGCTTCGCGTGCGCGACAACGGCCACGGCATCGACGCCGAAGCGCGCAAGCATCTGTTCGAACCGTTCTTCACCACCAAACCCGGTGAACAGGGGCTGGGCCTCGGCCTGACCCTGTCCGCCAGTCTGGCCGCCGCTACTGGCGGAAATTTGGGTGTCGAACACCCGGTCAGCGGTGGTACCACTTTCGTCCTCAGTTTACCGTTGGTAAGCCCTACTTCCGCCGAGCCCATATGAACAACGACCTTAGTGTGCTGATCGTCGAGGACGATCCTCATGTGCTGCTCGGCTGCCAACAGGCGCTGACCCTGGAAGACATTCCCTGCGTCGGCGTCGGCAGCGCCGAAGAAGCACTGGAGCGTGTCGGCGACAACTTTGCCGGCATCGTCATCAGCGACATTCGCCTGCCTGGCATTGATGGCCTGGAACTGCTGACCCGGCTCAAGGCCCGCGACCGCAGCTTGCCGGTGGTGCTGATTACCGGTCACGGCGACATCTCCATGGCTGTCGGCGCGATGCAAAAAGGCGCCTATGACTTCATGGAGAAACCCTTCTCCCCCGAACGCCTGGTGGACGTTGCACGTCGTGCATTGGAACAACGCAGCCTTGCCCGCGAAGTCTCTTCGTTGCGGCGGCAACTGGCCGAGCGCGACTCCCTCGAAGGCCGCATCATCGGCCGTTCGCCGGCCATGCAGAACCTGCGGGAACTGATCGCCAACGTTGCCGACACCTCGGCTAACGTGTTGATCGAAGGCGAGACCGGCACCGGTAAAGAACTGGTCGCGCGCTGCCTGCATGATTTCAGTCGGCGCCACACCAAACAATTCGTCGCGCTGAACTGCGGTGGTCTGCCGGAAAACCTGTTCGAAAGCGAAATTTTCGGCCATGAAGCCAACGCCTTCACCGGCGCCGGCAAGCGGCGGATCGGCAAGATCGAACATGCCGACGGCGGCACGCTGTTCCTCGACGAAGTGGAAAGCATGCCCCTGCCGTTGCAGATCAAACTGCTGCGGGTGTTGCAGGAACGCACCCTCGAACGCCTCGGTTCGAACCAGAGCGTGGCGGTGGATTGCCGGGTGATCGCGGCCACCAAGTCCGATCTGGCCGAGACGAGCAAGGCTGGCGAATTCCGCAGCGACCTGTACTACCGCTTGAACGTGGTCACTCTGGAACTGCCGCCGCTGCGCGAACGTCGCGAAGACATCCTGCAATTGTTCGAGCACTTTTTGCAGCAGTCATCCTTGCGCTTTGACCGCGCCGTGCCGGAGTTGGACAACCAGACCCTGTCGAACCTGATGAGCCACGACTGGCCGGGCAACGTGCGCGAACTGCGCAACGTCGCCGAACGCTTCGCCCTCGGCCTGCCGGCCTTCAAAAAGTCCGGTGCCAGCGGCAGCAATCAGGGCCTGGCCTTCGCCGAAGCGGTAGAAGCCTTCGAACGCAATTTACTCAGCGACGCCTTGCAGCGCAGCGGCGGCAACCTGACCCAGGCCAGCCTGGAACTGGGTATGGCCAAGACCACGCTGTTCGACAAGGTTAAAAAGTACGGGCTGAGCCACTGATGGATCTGATTCTGAAAGCCGCGTTGGGCGCAGCGGTGGTGCTGATTCTGGCGGCACTGGCCAAGACCAGAAATTACTACATCGCCGGCCTGGTGCCTTTGTTTCCGACCTTTGCGCTGATTGCGCATTTCATCGTCGGCAAAGGGCGCTCAGTGGAGGACTTGAAGACCACCATCGTGTTTGGCATGTGGTCGATCATTCCGTACTTCGTTTACCTGGCGACCTTGTATGTGATGGTCGACCGGATGCGCCTGGAGGCGTCGCTGGCCGTGGCTGCTGTGGGTTGGTTGATCGCGGCCACCGTTCTGGTCACTGTCTGGGTTCGCCTCCACACCTGACCACCACAAATCCCCTGTAGGAGCGAGCTTGCTCGCGAAGGCGGAGTGTCTGTCAACATTGATAGTGTCTGACACACCGCTATCGCGAGCAGGCTCGCTCCCACAGTAACCGCACTTGCCATACGATCAGCTGACAGTACCGCCCTTCGCTTCGCTCATGATCTGCCGGATCGCGCCGACAAACGTTTCCACTGGCTGCCCGCCACTCACTGCGTACTGCCCGTTAAACACCACCGTCGGCACCGAACTCACACCACGGGTCAGCCACAGCTGCTCTTCCTCAACCACCTCTTTGGCGTATTCATCCGACGCCAGAATCGCCTCGGCGCGCTGCCGGTCAAGCCCCACGCTTTCAGCAATTTGCGCCAACTGTCCGTGATCGGACGGATTGCCGCCGTCGGTGAAATACGCCTTGAACAGCGCTTCTTTCAGATTGAACTGCCGCCCTTCCAGCCCTGCCCAGTACAACAAACGATGAGCATCGAAAGTGTTGTAGATGCGGCTGTTGCCGTCGGTTCGAAACGCAAACCCGACCTCGGCGCCACGGGCGCGGATCATTTCGCGGTTCTTTTGTGACTGCTCCGGGGTCGAGCCGTATTTTTCGGTGATGTGCTCGGTGATGTTCTGCCCTTCGGGGCCCATCTTCGGGTTCAGTTCGAACGGCTGGAAACGGATCTCGGCCTGGACCTCATCGCGCAAAACCTCCAGCGCCCGGGTCAGGCCGTACAAGCCGACAACGCACCACGGGCAGGACACGTCGCTGACGAAATCGATTTTCAAAGGGGTACTCATCACACACCTCGCAGGCTTGGATCTCGCCGGAAAGTTCGAACGATACACCTGACGGGGCCTAGGTGGCAGCCGTTGCATTATTCCCTGTGGGAGCCGGGCTTGCCCGCGATGGCTGCGTGCCAGCCGACATCTGCAGTGACTGACACACCACCATCCCCTGTAGGAGCTGGGCTTGCCCGCGAAAGCGGTCTTCCAGCTGACATGTGTGGTGACTGACACGCCGCCATCGCTGGCAAGCCAGGCTCCTACAGGTTTGTGCGGTGTTTGGGGGGCGTGTGTTTAGTTCTGTTTAGGGTTACTTCCTGAAAGCTACAGCGTCTTGCGCCGTCGCCTACAACCACGTCAGAATCCGCCGGCTTGTGCGCCTGGAGGCCCGTCGGTAACTTGGTCCTGTCACTGATTCCCAGTGATCGGGTTTAGTAGCCCGGATTACCCCTCAAGACGGATGCATAAGCGTCATTCAGTCAGGTTTTCACCTGCACTTGATGGTGGCTGTGTGCATGGCACCCTCGGGTGCGCCGGGTTTGAGGGAGTTACCGGTCTACTAACTTGCGCACAGCTACCACCCCTACCGTTTAGTAGCGAGAGAGGTTGTAGCCCTACTAAAGGTAAATCCCTCAATGTTCAAAGTAACGCCGAACCCACCGGAAACCGACGACGTTTCCCCCTACGAAACCCCAGAGTCCAAAAAGCTCAACAACGCCGCCGACCGCGCCCTCGATTACTACCTCAAACCGGTCATTCCCAAAGACACTCCACGCAAACCCAGCACTATCTACTTCGTCGCCCCCGACACCGACAACGAAACCCTGCTGGTCAACGCCTGCGAATCACTGGCGTCGGCGAGCGTGATGTTGAGCAATTTCGCAGCGACGGTCGACGGCACCCAGCGCAACACCGTTCTCGGCATTCAGAATTCGGTCATGCTCGGCGAACTGGCGGTGAACCTGATGCTTGATAACGTCGTCCCGACGTAAAACAAAACCTGTGGGAGTGAGCCTGCTCGCGATAGCGGTCTGTCTGCTACATCAATACTGACTGATCCGCCGCCATCGCGAGCAGGCTCACTCCTACAGTTCGGTTTGGGGGTTACAGGAGGTTTGGGTACGTTACTGGATCAATCTGAGCCCAATGCGAGATGTCTTCGCGATGGGCCTGCAAGTACGGCAACACCGCCGCCAGCAACGGTTCCTTGAATGCCTCCTGGAACCGATGCGCCAACCCCGGAATCAGCTTCAACTGACTGCCACGAATATGCGCCGCCAAATGCACACCGTGCATCACCGGCAACAACGGATCGGCAGTGCCATGGACCACCAGCGTCGGCACGCGCAACTGGTTGAGCAGGTCCACGCGACTGCGCTCGGCGAGGATGGCCATGATCTGGCGCTTCACGCCTTCAGGGTTGAACGCCCGGTCATAAGACTGCGCTGCTTGCTGCAACAGCGCCTGCCGGTCATCCGTCACCGACGGACTGCCCAGCGCCGCGAGCAAATCCGCCTGTTGTTCCAGCGCCACTTCGCGATTTGGCGCGCCACGACGTGACAATAATTGCACCAGTGCCTCACTCGGCGCCGGCAAGCCTTCGGCCCCGGAGCTGGTCATGAGCAACGTCAGGCTCTCGACGCGCTGCGGCGCCATCGCCGCCATGTGCTGGGCGATCATCCCGCCCATGCTCGCGCCCAATACGTGGAATTGCTCGACGTGCAACGCGTCCATCAAGCCAAAGGCATCGTCGGCCATGTCGGTCAGGGTGTACGGCGCCGACACCGGCAACCCGAGTTTGTAGCGCAAGGCCTCGAAGGTCAGGTTGGCTTCGGCCGGGGTTTGCCGCCACGTGGACAGGCCAGAATCACGATTGTCGTAACGAATCACCCGAAAACCCTGCTGACACAACGCAACCACCACCTCGTCCGGCCAGTGAATCAACTGCCCGCCCAGGCCCATCACCAGTAGCAACGCAGGGTCCGACGCACGGCCAATGCTCTGGTACGCCAGGCTCACCTGCGCCAGATCGACGTGTTGGGTCGGTACGTTGACATCACAACGAGACGCCGCAAAGGACGGTAAGCCAAACAACAACGCGGCCAGAAAGGCCGCTGTTGATAAAAATCGTGCACGCATGAAAAACACCGAAACGCAGAACCCCAGTAGAGCGCGAGTCTGATGTAGTTTGATCAAGCGCGCTGCCACAGTTGCGTGACAGTTTCGTGAATCTCGCCCAATGGTCGATGCGATAACTATGTAGTGCCACGGGTTGTGGCAGGTTTCTTTTAATGGCGCTCTTCAAGAGCGGATACGCCGCTCCTCTGCACAGAGCCACGTTGCCATGAATGAAAGTGTGTTCAGCACCCTGCCCGTCTCCCCGCCGATTGTGATTCCGGCTCCTCCCCCCCTGAAGAACAACCCGGATGAAAGCCTGTTGCTGAGCGCTTCAGCGCGCTGGCGCGACAGCAGCCAGGGTTTGCAGGCGTTGTTTGACGCTGCTCCGCTACGAAGTCAGCGCAATGAACCCTCGCTCAACGATCGCTGGAATGTCTATTGGGGCGCCCGGGCACCCGGTACGCCGGTGTCGCGGCGCGAGCAGGCGGGTCAGTTGTACCGCAGCCATTTCGAGGCCTGTGCCCAAGTGGCATTCGCAAGCCGAACCCTGACGGCGGAACAGTTGCAGCCGCTGCTGTTGATCCTCGCTCCTCCCGCCTCCGGCCTGAGCCTGGACGATCAGCCCATCCAGACCGAGCAGTTGACGCTGGTGTTGAGCGACAGCGGCACCCTGAAACTCCCCGCCGCCTGGGTCATCAGCGTGGGTGATCGGCAACCCTCCGCGCAGTGGCTGTACCTGCCTGGCCGGCCAGTTCCCATTCAGTTCTTCAATCAGCGCAGTGACATGGAAGACTGGTTGTCCGGGCAATCGCTCGTTACGCAGGGCCTGCCCGACGATGACTTGCGCTTTGAGTACACGGCGAAGGCTCAGCCGCTCACGGTCGGTATCACGGAGCTGCTTCTGCACCCGCAGTACGCGAACGCCGTCGTTTTCGCTTTGCCTCCAGACCTTGAAATCCCGCTGCCAGACAACCCGGTTGAAGATGAACAACCGCTGTTCGACCACCTGTTTGCCGACATTCCCTGGCCCCAGCGACAGGCCTCGCTGAACCGGCAGCGCGATGCGCTCGAAGCGCTGTTGGGCGATGAGCTCGACAGCGAGCGTCAACAGTCATTCAAAGAGGCAATGCAGGCGCTGGAGACGGCAGAGCAAGCCGCCGACACGGCGGCCTCCGCCCTGCTTTACAGATCGCGCGCCTTCGACTTTGCAACCATCAATCGTGAGTTCAGTGCTCTCTATCAGGCGCACAAGGATGGCCTGCGCGCCGAGGTCCAGCTTCAGTTGGCGCTCAAGCAGCTCGACAGCGATGAGTTCAGCCTACTCAAGGCTGTGCTGGATACGCCGCTCGCCACCAATCGCGACACCTCCATCACCGCCGCCAGCCTGACGCTGTCGATGACCGGGCCCAACGGCAGCGTCACCACCCAGACGCTCAACGGTCCCTTCGTCATCACCCGAGCGCCGCTCGATGCGCCATCGCCGCACAGCCTTTTGCTGTACTGGCCAGGTTTAGGCGGCGGCTTGCAACGGTTTGCGAACCGCACGGAACTGGAACAACAGCTGTTCAAGATCCAGGACCAAGACCAGATTCTGGCCTTGCAGTTGAAAAAAATCGTCACCGACCCGCTGTCTTACAGCCTCGATAAACAGACCACCCACTTCGAAGAACAAGCAGCACATCTACGCCAGGCGCCACAGCGTGCAGACGAATTGGAAACGCTGCGCAAACAAACGCTGGCGACCCTGCAAGTCCCGATGCCAGCCGCCAGAAACCTGGCCTTTGCACACCTGCTGGAACAAAGCCGTAGCGCGAAGCTCTTCTCCCTGTTACCCGATTGGCTGGCCACCTTATCGGCGTCCGAGCGTGCTGAACTCAAGGGGTTGGTGGAGGCTTACATCCTGGCTATGCGCCGCAGTCACGCACAGCTGGAAATCGCCCTGCCACCGCGTGACGACTTCACCCGCCAGCATCTGCAGGCGCGTCTGCGAAAAGACTTCTCGCTCAACGGGCATTTTGCCGTGCAGCTTGATCTGCCCGACGCGGTGACGCTGAAAAAACAACTGTCCGATGGCGCCGCGCCGGGAACCCCGCAGAAGCTCGTTGCGGTTCTCAGTGCAGCCCGCAGCAAAATGTCACTCGAAGCACTCGCCCAGCTCAACATCGACAACACACCCGCGATGCAGCTGGAACCCCTTTCACTGCGACTGGGTTTTATGCGGCTTGAAGTCACGGCGGCGGATGACACCGAACGCCAGGCGTTGGCCAGTGGCATCACCTTGCCTTGGCTACGCAAGGTACTGCCTGAACTGGATCTGCCCCAAGCCTACGAAAACCTGATTCGCGACGCCTTCATGGGCTCGGCCAGCGAGACCGCGTTCATCAAGGAACACCGGCGTGAATGCCTGATCGAGCCCTGGCGGTTGATGCTCCAGTTGCAGGGATCCTGCGCGCGCCTGCAAAAGCAGATCAACCAGAACGAATGGCAGGTGTTGAACATCGCCATTACGGCCGATACACCGCCAGCCTGGAATGTTGCGGGCAAGCGCATCGTGCTCCTGCCGGCGTACCTGAGCGCCGGTGGCAAGGACACACCCAACGAAGGAGGCACCACGTTGTCAGGAGTGACATTCGTTCAAGAGCAAGTCAGCGGGATGACCCTGCTGTATCTGCCTGACAGCCCCGACGGTCAGTTTCTGCGACGCTACGACAACCTGGAGGCTGCTCGCCGGGCCTTGTTCAATCTGTGCCTGCGTAGCGAGATGGTCAGTTATCTGGCCGGACGCGCCTTGATCGGCAACGTGCGAGCCCATGCAAGCCGTATCAACCAGGCCGTGCTCAAGCATTTCGACGCGATGATCGGGGTCGGCTTGCCTTGGCCGAAAACAACGTCGCTGTCGGCCCATCTGCTCGATGCGCATATGGGACGCCTGATCGAAGCGCATCGCGGCACCTCGCGTTCCAACGATGCCTTGTATCAGGAACGCTACGCGCTCAGCGGGCCGAGGGCGTTCAACTACATAAAAATGGCCTTGGGCATGGTGCCCTTTGTCGGCGCGGGCATCGCCCTCTACGATGCCTGGAACAGTGCCAACCACGCCGTCGCGGCCCTGTTGCGCGGTGACGTAGGCGATGGCCTGACGGAGATTGAATCGGTGTTGTTGTCACTGGTCGATGCCGCCATGGACATTCTTCCGGGCGCGTCCGTGGGGCCCCGGTCAGCCAAGGGTGCCCGTTCACTGGCGCGGCTTCGCCAAATCAACGCATTGGGCAAAAGTGCGGGGGCGCTGCAAGGGAGGTCAAGGCGCCAAGCGCGACACGGTCTGAATCGCTTTGCCGGTTACGATTACGAAAAACCGCTCTCTTTGGCCGGACTGCAACCGGCTACCCACGGGATCTACCGCAGTATTTACCGCCACCCGGACGGCGATTTCATTGTTCGCCAGGGCAGGATCTTTCAAGTTGAACGCAGCCGGGATTCACGAAACTGGCGACTGACGGGCACTCGTCAAAAAACCTATAAACAACCCATCGGCCTCAATGAAGCCGGACAATGGGACACTTGGTTCGGTGTCTACGGGGTGACCTTCGAGGGCGGCGGGCTGGGTGGCGGTGGTGTGCTCGGGCACTTGGCGGACGGCCTTGACCCGCTCTGGCCGGCCGTCATTCGCGAACGTCTACCGCGCTGGTGGACCGACCAGACCTTGCGCCGCCAACAAGCGCTGACCGAAGCCGCCGATGCCATGGGCCCGCTCATCGATGACCAGGTTGCGCGTACCACCGCCCTGATGGAAACGTACAACGTCAGCCCCGAAAGCCTTCGCCCGGCGCTGATACAGGCACTTGAAGCGGCATGCATCAAGGACATGGAACTGGGCAGCAAGCATTACCAGACGCTGACTGATCTGCTCCCCATGACGCGCGGCAACAAATTGCGCGTGCTCAAGGAAATACAAAGCAATGACGCCTTGTTACTGGCCGATCGGGCCAAACAACGGGTGGTCCTGGCCAGTCAACGGGCGCTAGCCCTGACGGACAGGATCGACGATCTACTGGACCAGTTGGACGCACTGCCTGCCGAGGCACTGGGCGAGCGTTTGCGTATTCTGGAGGACGTCAGGAAGCTGCGCCTGAAGAATATGCGCGAGTTCGACGCGATCGATGCCCATATGCGCGACCTCAACCTGTGGTACCCACGCATTACCGACAAACCCACAAAAACAGTCTTGACCCGCGCCTTCGTGGACTTGAACGCGAAGCTCAACGAGGCCAATCAGCTGTACTTGAAAACCAGTCACTTGCTGGAAATCGTCAAACGCTACGACAGCACCAGCGATGTTTCCTGGTTCTACCTGCAAGCACGGGCGCAGACCCTGCGAACCAAAGTCGATCGCGCCCTGTTCACCCAACACAGCCTGCCGGAAGTGAGCGCCACCCGAGCCCAGCGCAATCGGATATTGCAGGAATGCCTCGATCTTTACGGGGAGTTTCGCCGCGACATGAATGCCTGGACCGCCAGCTATCCCCAGCACTTCCATCTGGACGCCGTGGGGCCATTGCTGTTGGGTATCGAGAAAATGGCCGAACGGGCACACAAGGCCATCGATCAGCCAGCGCCTGCATCCCCGGCCGGGCAACGCCGCAAAAAAGTGTTCACCACCGAAGATGATCAATTGCTGATCGGGGAGGAGCGCTGGGAACCAACGACCCAAAAGCGCCAATACTCACTGACGGGACATCGCGGTTTCGAAGAGGTTTGGGAACAAGGCTCAAATGGCAAGTTTCGCCTCCTGAATCCTCAGGAACAGAGCGCTCACCCCGCGCGCCAAGACCTTGGAGCGTTAACGGCCGATGCCCGCAGCCGACTCGCGGCACAAGCGGCGTACAAGACCCGCGTCGAGGCCTATGCCCGACAGGAAATGCTGCCCGTTGATCTGGAACACATGATGCTCAGCGAGGCCGCCGAACTCGGCCGGCGAGCCCTGGCGATCGAAGAGGTTCAATCCGGTCACGCGCTTATCCAGCAGTTGCGTGACAAGGCTACGGAGCTGACCTATACCGCACGGGCGCTGCGTATCGAGTACTCGATGAAAAGTCGAAACCCCACCGATGGCATGCTGGATTACCTCATGAAGCAAAATTCCGCGCAGAAGAAAATCGTTGATGTCCACAAGCAAAAACCGATGGAAAATCTGGGTAAACGTGCGGACGGACGCACCGACTACCTGCAGGAATACGAGGTACGAGACCTGACGCAAACACCGCCCAAGGTGATGTGGTATGCGCATTTTCATTACAGCAAGGCAGCCCCTGCATTCGGTGAATTCGAAAAGGCCCATCTAAAACTGCCGGAGCACCGGTTTCTGACGCACGCTGACAATGCCGACCTTCCATACGCCGACATCGGCAAGAAATCCGTAGTGCTTAAACATTTCGATCCGGCTTAGAACGTAAAACGGGAGCGGTTTTTCCGCTCCCGCTTCAGGCACCCTATGCCAACTGGCTGCGCAATTGCCGCGCCGCCGCCACCATATTCACCAACGCCGCTTCGGTCTCCGGCCACGCCCGGGTCTTCAACCCGCAATCCGGATTCACCCACAAACGTTCGGCCGGAATTCGCTTCACGGCTTTGCTCATCAATTTGACCATCTCGGCCGTGTCCGGCACCCGTGGCGAGTGGATGTCGTACACACCCGGCCCGATGTCATTCGGGTAGTCGAACGCTTCGAACGCCTCCAGCAACTCCATATCCGAACGCGAGGTTTCGATGGTGATCACGTCGGCATCCATCGCCGCGATGGACACGATCACGTCGTTGAATTCGCTGTAGCACATGTGGGTGTGGATCTGGGTTTCGTCACGCACACCGCTGGCGCTCAAGCGGAACGCTTCCACCGCCCAGTCCAGATACTCCTGCCATTGCGCCCGGCGCAGTGGCAAGCCTTCACGGAACGCGGCTTCGTCAATCTGGACGATTTTGATGCCCGCATTTTCGAGGTCGACCACTTCGTCACGCAGGGCCAGCGCCAATTGTTGCGCCTGGATCTTGCGCGACACGTCTTCGCGCGGGAACGACCACATCAGCATGGTCACAGGGCCGGTAAGCATGCCTTTCATGACCCTGTCGGTCAGGCTCTGTGCATACGTGATCCAGTCGACGGTCATCGCCTTGGGACGGCTGAGGTCGCCGTAGACAATCGCCGGTTTGACGCAGCGCGAACCGTAGCTCTGCACCCAGCCAAAACGGGTGAACAAGTACCCATCCAACTGCTCGGCGAAGTATTCGACCATGTCATTGCGTTCGGCTTCGCCGTGTACCAGCACGTCCAGTCCCAGACGTTCCTGTATTTGCACGGCGTGGCGGATTTCGCTGTGCATGGCGTCGGTGTAATCGTTGGCCGACAGCTTGCCTTGCTTGAACGCCTGACGCGCCAGACGGATCGAACCGGTCTGCGGAAATGAACCGATGGTGGTGGTCGGGAACGCCGGCAGTTTCAAGCGTACGCGCTGCTGCTCGATGCGCTGGGCAAACGGCGATTGGCGCTGGCTGTCCGTTGCGCCGATGGCGGCAATACGCGCCTGCACATCGGCTTTGTGAATGCGCGGTGACTCGGCGCGGCTGGCCTGAATCGCCCGGCTTTCGGCCAGTGCGGCTTGCACTTTTGGCGATTGCGGGTCGTTGAGGGCGTCGCGCAACACGGCGATTTCGCCACACTTCTGCACGGCAAAGGCCAGCCAGCTTTTCAGTTCCGGATCGAGTTTGTCTTCACGTTCCAGGTCCACCGGGCTGTGCAGCAGCGAACAGGAACTGCTGACCCACAGGTTGTCGCCAAAACGTTCCTGGGCCGGTTGCAGTTGCGCGAGCACTTGCTCCAGTTCACAGCGCCAGACGTTACGGCCATTGACCAGACCGACCGATAGAATTTTGTAGGTCGGCAGCCGATCCAGCACCTGGCCGAGCTGGTCCGGCGCGCGTACGGCATCGATGTGCAAGCCTTGCACCGGCAGGCCAACGGCCAGGCCGAGGTTATCTTCCAGACCGCTGAAGTAGGTCGCCACCAGTTTTTTCAGCGGCGAATATTGAAGGATGTGGTAAGCGCGCTCAAAGGCGTTTTTCCAGGCTTGCGGCAGGTCGAGGGTCAGGATCGGTTCGTCGATCTGCACCCATTCCACGCCTTGTGCGGCGAGGCGCGTGAGGATTTCGTTGTACACCGGCAGCAGGCGTTCCAGCAGGTCGAGTTTGTCGAAGTCGTTGCCTTTGGCCTTGCCCAGCCACAAGTAAGTCAACGGGCCGATAATCACCGGTTTGACGTTGTGCCCCAGGGCTTTGGCCTCGTCGACTTCATTAAACAGCTGTTCCCAGCTCAGCTTGAATTGCTGGTCAACGCTGAACTCCGGGACCAGGTAGTGGTAGTTGGTGTCGAACCACTTGGTCAGTTCCTGGGCGTATTGCGCTTTGCCGTGTTCGCCGCCGCAGCAGGTCGCGGTAGCGCCTCGGGCCATGGCAAACAGCGTGTCGAGGGTCGGCAGGCCGTTGGCATTTTTGGCACTGTCGAAACGCTCGGGGATCACGCCGAACGTCAGGGAATGGGTCAGCACCTGATCGTACCAGGCGAAGTCGCCGACCGGCAGCAGGTCGATGCCGGCGTCTTTCTGCAATTGCCAGTGGGTCGCGCGCAATTGGCGGCCGACACTGTTCAGCGCGTCCTGATCGAGATCGCCCTTCCAATAGGATTCAAGGGCTTTTTTCAGTTCGCGGTCCGCGCCGATGCGTGGGAAACCTAGTGTGTGGGCCAGCGCCATGATGAGTTCTCTCTATAAAAGATGCTGTAAAACATGGCGCTATTGTCGACAGCCAACCCATCATGAGACAAACTCAACCTTTTCGTGTTGATCACAAGTTTTTCTCATGGAGCCATCCGGTGCTTGAAATCCGTCACCTCAAGACCCTGCACGCCTTGCGCGAAGCCGACAGCCTGGTCGATGCCGCCGACCGGCTGCACCTGACGCAATCGGCCCTGTCCCACCAGTTCAAGGAACTGGAGGAGCGCATGGGCATGCCGCTGTTCGTGCGCAAGACCAAACCGGTGCGCTTCACCAGTGCCGGTTTGCGCCTGCTGCAACTGGCCGACGCCATCCTGCCGCTGCTGCGCGGCGCCGAGCGCGATATCGCGCGGTTGGCGGGCGGCACGGCCGGGCGCTTGCACATGGCGATCGAGTGCCACAGTTGCTTCCAGTGGTTGATGCCGACCATCGATCAGTTCCGCGATGCCTGGCCGGAAGTCGAATTGGACCTGGCCTCCGGTTTTTCCTTTGCACCACTGCCGGCGCTGGCCCGTGGCGATCTGGATCTGGTGGTGACCTCTGATCCGCTGGACATTGCCGGCATCACCTATGTGCCGCTGTTCACCTACGAAGCCATGCTGGCGGTGGCCAACCAGCACCGGTTGGCGAGCAAGGCGTACATCGTGCCGGAAGACTTGCTCACGGAAACCTTGATCACCTACCCGGTGGAACGTGATCGGCTAGACATCTTCACCCGCTTCCTGGAGCCGGCCGATATCGAACCGGCGCAGGTCCGCACCTCGGAACTGACGGTGATGATGATGCAACTGGTGGCCAGCGGTCGCGGCGTGTGCGGCATGCCGCATTGGGCGCTGCATGAATACAGCTCGCGGGGTTACGTGAAGGCCAAGCGGCTGGGCGAGAAAGGTTTGTTTGCGACGCTGTACGCGGGGATTCGTGCGGACATGCTGGATGCGCCGTATATGCGCGATTTCTTGCTGACGGCGAAAGACACGTCGTTCTCGACGCTGGATGGGGTCAGCGCAGTCCGCTAGGAACACAGTCCCCTGTAGGAGCCGGGCTTGCCCGGCTCCTACAGGGGATAGCGGTGGGTTTAGAGTTCACGCCACATATGGATTTTGTCGAAGTAGTCTTCGCCCACCCACACCGCCAGCGGTTCCAGGCCGAACTGAATGAAGCCGCAGCGCTGGTACAGGTTGAACGCTGCCTCGTTGCCGGCAGTAACAGTCAGTTGAATGACCTTCAGCGCCGGATGATTGCGCGCCTCGGCCAACACCGCTTGCACCAACTCATACCCCAACCCGCGCTGGCGAACCGTGCCCGACACATACAGGCCAAACAGCCTCGCCTTGTGCCGGGCCTTTTCTCGCGGTTCAAATGCCAACCCGACAATGCCCGCCAGCCGGCCTTCTTCAAACGCCCCAAACACCGCATCCAGCTTGCTGGTCAGGCGCTTTTCCCACCAACTCAGCGGCATCGCGGCGCGTTCGCGCACACTTGAAGTGAAGGCCTGCGGATGCAAGTCGTAGGCTTCGAGCATCAATTCCCGGTAAGCCAGGGCATGACTGGCATCGAGCCGTTCAATCCACATGTTCACGCCATCTTGCGTTGCTCAAGCATCAGCCGCACCGCCAGTGCCGCCAACACAAAGCTCATGAAATAACGCTGCACCGCCAGCCAGGCCGGGTTGTTGACGAACCACGAGGCGATGCCCGCCGCGAACAACGCGATCAGCAGATTGACGCAGAAGCTGACACTGATCTGCGTCAGGCCAAGGATGAGGCTTTGGCTGAATACCGAGCCGTGTTCAGGGTTGATGAACTGCGGAAACACAGACAGGTAAAACACCGCAATCTTGGGGTTCAACGCACTGGTGAGAAACCCCATGGTGATCAGTCTGCGCGATGAGTCCGGCGGCAATTGCTGCGCCTCGAACGGTGAACGCGCACCGGGCTTGACCGCCTGCCAGGCCAGCCACACCAGGTACAACGCCCCGGCCCATTTCAAGACTTCATAGGCCATCGGCACCGCCAGGAACACCGCGGTCAAACCGGCAGCGGCGGCGAACAAATGCACGAAGAACCCCGCGACCACGCCCAGCAATGACGTCACGCCGGCCTTGCGCCCCTGACAGATTGAACGGGAGATCAGGTAGATCATGTTCGGCCCCGGCGTCAGCACCATCAACAACGCGGCGGCAGCGAAAATCAACAGATCTTGAAGCGGAATCATGGGCAATCCTTCGTCCGGTAATGATTAGGCAGGTTCGCTCAGCGATGCTCGATAAAACGGCAGGATCAGGTCCCGTGTCAATGGCGCCAGCGTAACATCGCCATCGATGGCCGGGTCGATCCAGATCACTTCTTCGATCTCCGCCGCCGGGGTAACGTCGGCATCGATAGTCAGCAAAAACAGTTCGGCGTGTACGACAAATCCCGGCTCGTTGGCGGCCGGTGCCGAGAAGTGCCCAAGGTAACGGGCATGCGCAGGATCGATGATCAGACCCAGCTCTTCTTCCAGCTCCCGGGCCAACGCGTGTACCGGTTGTTCATGGGCTTCGATCTTGCCGCCCGGCTGCATGAAGGCTTGAGTGCCGCGCTTGCGCACCAGCAATGTGCGGCCGTCGGGACCGATCAACAGGGCGGCGGCGATGCGAATGAGGCGCGGTGTATCAGCGGATGAAAGCGTCATGGATCAGAGAGGGCCTTGGGTAAAAACCGCAAGGATCCCATGCTCGCCGGGGGCTCGTCATCAGACGGACACCCGGATCGCGCGAACAAGAGACTGTTATCGATTTTCCTCAGGGCGCAGAATGCCTGACAACTGCGCTGCGCCGCTGATCCCTGTGGCGAGGGGGCTTGCCCCCGTTCGGCTGCGGAGCAGTCGTAAGACCTGCAAAGAGTTCTGTTGGGAAGAATGCGGTGGATGGTTTGGGACTGCTACGCAGTCCAACGGGGGCAAGCCCCCTCGCCACAAAAGCAAGTTGCAACATTGCTAATCAATGACCGAGTCCGACCCCAAGGAAACCGTATGAGCCTGTCACTCCTGAGCCGCTACGCCTTCTTTGCCGCTTGCGTGATCTTCACCCTCGCCAGCCTGCCCTTTGTGCAATACGACTGGCTCTGGCCGATCACTGCCGTCACGGGCGTGCTCAGCCTGATCGGCGTGTTCGATCTGCTGCAAAGCCCGCACGCGGTGCGTCGCAACTATCCAATCCTGGGCAATATTCGTTATCTGGTGGAAGGCATTCGCCCGGAAATCCGCCAGTACCTGCTCGAATCCGACAGCGATGCCCTGCCCTTCTCTCGGGCCCAGCGTTCGCTGGTTTATTCACGCGCCAAGAACGAAAGCGCGGACAAACCCTTCGGCACGCTGATCGATGTGTATCAGTCAGGCTTCGAGTTCATCGGCCACTCGATGCGTCCGGCGCCGTTGAGCGATCCGAGCGCGTTCCGCGTGATGGTCGGCGGCCCGCAATGTACCCAGCCGTACTCCGCGTCAGTATTCAATATCTCGGCCATGAGCTTCGGCTCGCTCAGCGCCAACGCGATTCGCGCCTTGAACCAGGGCGCCAAGCTCGGCAACTTTGCCCATGACACCGGTGAAGGCAGCATCAGCGCTTACCATCGGGAAAACGGCGGCGACCTGACCTGGGAACTCGGCAGCGGTTACTTTGGCTGCCGTACCGCTGACGGCCAATTCGACCCGGAACGTTTCGCCGCCCAGGCACAAACGCCGCAAGTTCGCATGATCGAAATCAAGATGTCCCAAGGTGCTAAACCCGGCCATGGCGGGATTCTGCCCAAGCACAAAGTCACCAGGGAAATCGCCGAAACCCGCGGCATCATGATGGGCGAAGACTGCATCTCGCCGTCGCGGCACAGCGCCTTTTCCACACCGATCGAACTGATGCACTTCATCCAGCAACTGCGTGAACTGTCCGGCGGCAAACCAGTGGGCTTCAAGTTCTGCCTCGGTCACCCATGGGAATTCATGGGCATCGCCAAGGCCATGCTGGAAACCGGCATTCTCCCGGACTTCATCGTCGTCGACGGCAAGGAAGGCGGCACCGGCGCTGCGCCGGTGGAGTTCACCGACCACATCGGCGTGCCGATGCGCGAAGGTTTGTTGTTCGTGCACAACACGCTGGTCGGCCTGAACCTGCGGGACAAAGTCAAACTCGGCGCCAGCGGCAAGATCGTCAGCGCCTTCGACATCGCCAGCGTCCTGGCCATCGGCGCCGACTGGGCCAACTCGGCGCGCGGCTTCATGTTCGCTATCGGTTGCATTCAGTCGCAAAGCTGTCACACCAACAAATGCCCGACCGGTGTGGCGACTCAGGACACCTTGCGTCAACGCGCGCTGGTGGTACCGGACAAGGCCCAGCGGGTGTTCAACTTTCATCGCAATACGCTCAAAGCTCTGGCCGAAATGCTCGCGGCGGCGGGCCTCGATCACCCTTCACAGCTGTCGGCCAAACACTTGGTGCGGCGCATGTCGGCGACCGAGATCAAGTTGTTCTCGCAGTTGCATGTGTTCTTGAAACCGGGGGAGTTGCTTACCGGGGAAGTAAATGGGGAGTTTTACTCGCGGATGTGGCAAATGGCTCGGGCGGATAGTTTTGAGCCCAATGAGGTGGCTGCCGCTTAACAATGGCTCTGCATGCCAGCTTCACGGGGAGGCTGGCATCTTTCACACCTCACGCTCACTAAACAGAATAAATCTCGAAAATAACAACCCGCAGATCAGGCTCAAGAACGAGAACGACCCGACGGTCACCAACCCGTGAAGTTTCCGGACATCAGCGAAATGGCCGACAACGAAACTCATCACCCCCATGAAACAGACATACACCAGATAACGAAGCATCGATGCTTTGGCGTCGAATGTGTACAGCGCATGCACATACAAAGAGAACGACGCAGCCACACAAAACGCCGAAACGTTACTGGCGGCCTGACTCCATTCGGCGGAGGTGGTGAGTACATAAAATATTTGCCAATGAATCAGCGTATTGGCCACGCCAACAACCGTATAGGTGGAGAATTCTTTCCATAAGGCTTTCATGTCCGTTCCCTGGCCCGCTCTCGGTTTCAGAAGTGCTTCAACCTAATGTCAGGGCAGGTGTGCGTCTACTGTCAGAAATAGCAGGTGCCGCGGTATTCCTGATTAACGGTCATGCCCACTATCTTCATTCACCACTGAAGCGTTTTCACGGGCACCGGCTCTTTCATGACGATAAAGCCGTAATCCCCCAGCAGATAAATGCGATAAAACTGGCTGTCCACCAGCGGCGGATACCCCTGATAACCCACTCGTGTCGCGTTGCGTCGTTCCTTTTCCCGGACCACATTGGTGATGCCGGTTTTCGGCAGATTTTCCGCGAGCATGTAGTAGTCGGTGTTCAGCAAATAGTGCAAAACCGGCATCTGCTTGAACGACCCTGCGGCGGCAACTAACCAGTGATCCGAGTAAGTCACCGACAAGTAAATGCGCTTGGCATCGCGCAATGCGGGGCGCGAGGCGATGTCGGCACTCAAGGCATACAGCGCGTTGGTCGCGAAGGTTTTTTGCAGGGTCAGCACGCGCCCGTAAGCGAAGGACAGCGAGAGCATCGCCAACAGCGGGATGAGCAACAGCAACGGCAGTTTTCCGTGCAACGATGCCAGAGCCCGATGACTGAGATAGAACAGCAACACCAGCACGACGCCAAAGCCCATCAAGGTTCGGGCGCCTTCATTGAAGTCACGAAAAAACAGTGAAGCACCGGGCACCAATAACACCAGGACCGGCAGAATCAACAAACACACCAACCCCATCAGCGCTTTGTGCAGCCTCCTGTCCTGCCGCGCCAGCAAGCCCTGCCCCACGCGTGCCCCCCCGACGATGGCGCACAGCAATAGCGCGGCGAACACCCAGGTAAAGCCACCATGAAACAGCAGCACGACTTTTTCCAGCACCCGGCCTGCATTGATTTCAACTTGCAGCAGTGGTGCTGCCGCTCCGTTCAACATCGCGGTGCGGTTTTGACTCATGTAAGCAAAGGCCGTGGCGCCGTAGATCAAGCCTGCCAACACCACCTGCGCGACTTTCCAGCCGAGCAATCGGCACCACGCGGGCCACGATAACTTGTCGTTTGCACCCCGCAGCAGCTCCAGGCAACAGAGCCCGAAAAACACATTGATGCTGACCTGATAAAGACCGATGGCCAACGCAATCAATAGCGCCGGAACGATCAGTTGCTGAACGCGCGTGGGGCCTTTGAACGTGATCGCGTAAATCACCGCTACCACACTCAGCGCCATGGTCGGCCCGTCATATTGGTACGACAGGTTTTGCAGGAGAAACGGGTTGTACCAAAGCGGAAGAACCACCAGGCAATGAGCAATAGTCGGTTCGGGAAAGTAGTGGAACGTCAGGCGGGTCAGGGCTGCACTCATGGCCAGCGTGGCAATCAATAGCGGCAACGGGAAGATATTGGGCGCGGCACCGCTGAAGGTCAGCAGGTTGTAGAACCATTGTGCGAACAGGCGGCCCTCCTCCGACCAGCCCATGCCAGCGGCCAGGGAACGCCAGTTGTCATCGATGTAAGGGTAATCCGCGAGGATCAACGGCAGGACATAGAGCGACGTCGCAAGAACAAACAGCAACCAGACCTGACGGCCTCCACGTGCTTTGTCGAGCCAATCGCAGATGCTCATGTCGGCGCCTCAAGGGATTTCGCCCACAACCAATACAACTTTGAATCCGACGTTAGTCAGAGATCGCAAAGCTGCCGGGCTTTTAGACCGGCGGTTGCCCTTCGGAAATGCGCTGAGACATCCCGTAATACCCACACTTTGCAATTGCCGGCTAATCCCCGCACCCTGCGCGCCGCCGATGTGCCGCGCGCGACTTAATTGTGGCACCGGCCGCCCCCACTTCAACACCGTTCAAGAGCCCGCAGCCATGACGACTGAACGCGATCACCGAATCGACTTTTTCCGTGGCCTGGCACTGATCTTCATTTTCTGGGATCACGTGCCCCACAACCCCTTGGGCCAAATTACCCTGCGTAACTTCGGCTTCAGCGATGCAGCAGAGGTCTTTGTGTTTCTGGCGGGCTACGCGGCGGTCCTGGCCTACGGAAAAGTCCTTGCGCGCGACGGTTATCTGATTACTTGCGTGAAAATCCTGCGCCGCGCCTGGGTGCTGTATGTGGTGCATATTTTTCTGCTGGCGATGCTGATGGGCATCGTGTTTTTCGCCAACAGCCATGTGGAAACCCGGGATCTGGTCGAGGAAATGGGCATGCTCCACTTCATCAGCAACCCGCAGCAAGCGTTGACCGATGAATTATTGTTGCGCTTCAAACCGAACCTGATGGATCCGTTGCCGCTGTACATCGTGTTGCTGGTTGGGTTGCCGCTGGTGCTGCCCATGTTGGTGCGAAAAGCCTGGGCGGTAGTGGCGGTATCGTTGACTGTCTACCTGCTGGCGCTGGTATTTGGCTGGAACCTGGCCGCGATCAAGGACGGCGTGTGGTACTTCAACCCCGTTACCTGGCAACTGCTGTTTGTGCTCGGCGGCGCCGCTGCGATTCACGGGCAAAGGCCACGGTTGACCGAGGATCGTCCGCTGCTGCGCCAGCCGTTGTTTGTCTGTGCGGCGATTTACGTGGTGGCTGCCGGAGTGATTACCGTCTCCTGGCGCTGGCCGGCCATTCATGACGCGCTGATGCCAACCCTTCTGGACAACCTGCTCTACCCGATCAGCAAGACCGACCTGTCGCCAGTGCGCCTGCTGCACTTTCTGGCTCTGGCATACGTTACGGCGAAACTGTTGCCGGACACTGGCTGGACGCAGAATTGGCTGGCCCGGCAATGCTCGCGCATGGGTCGTTTTTCACTGGAAGTGTTCTGCCTCGGCGTTTTGCTGGCGCCGTTGGCGGATATGATCAACGCCCTGACCGACGATGCGTTTGCCATGCAAATCTTCACCGCGTTGGTGGGGGCCGGGTTGATGGGGTTGTTGGCGGTCTGGCTGGAATTCAATAAACGCCTGAACCGTTCACCACACATCGCGGCAGCCTGAAACGAAAAAGCCCCGGCCAATGGACCGGGGCTTTTGCATTTCAGGCGTTACGCCTTACGACGCCGAACGTACCGCACCTTGCGACACTTGGGTCGGTTGCAGCTTGAACACATAGAACAACACCGTCAGCAGCACCAGGAACGCAGGCCCCACATACAGCGCCACACGGGTGTCCGGGAAGTACGCCATCAGGCCGACCACCAACACCAGGAACGCCAGCGCCAGGTACGAGCTCACCGGGTACAGCCACATCTTGTATTTGAGTCCGGCACGCTCGCTGGCGCTCAGTCCTTTACGGAATTTGAGCTGGGCCAGCAGGATCATCACCCAAGTCCAGATCGCACCGAAGGTGGCAATCGCGGTGACCCAGACGAAGACTTTTTCAGGCACCAAGTAGTTGAGCAACACACCCAGCAGCAATGCCCCCATCGACAGCAGCAAGGCGCGACGCGGTACACCGTTGCTCGACGTCTTGGCGAAACCAGCCGGGGCCTGGCCATTCTGCGCCAGGCTGTAGAGCATGCGCCCGGTGCTGAAAATGCCGCCATTGCAGGACGACAGCGCGGCAGTGATCACCACAAAGTTGATGATGCCAGCAGCGGTTTTGATACCCAGACGCTCAAAAGTCATCACAAACGGACTGCCCTGGGTGCCAATTTCGTTCCACGGGTAGATCGACAGGATCACGAACAGCGCGCCGACGTAGAACAGCAAAATCCGCCAGAACACCGAGCCGATGGCATCCGGGATGGTCTTCTGCGGATTTTTTGCTTCACCGGCGGTCAGGCCGATCATCTCAACGCCGAGGTAGGCGAACATGACCATTTGCAGCGACATCAATACGCCTTGCACGCCGTTGGGCATGAAGCCGCCGTGGGTCCACAGATTGGAAATCCCCAGCGCTACACCGTCATTACCGAAGCCGAACGCGATCACGCCGATGCCACCGATGACCATCGCAACGATGGTGACGATCTTGATCAGGGCGAACCAGAATTCGAATTCACCGAAGGCTTTTACGTTGATCAGGTTGATGGTGCCCATGCTGATCAACGCTGACAGCGCCCAGATCCAGCGCGGCACATCGGGGAACCAGACGCCCATGTACACCGCCACCGCCGTAATTTCCGCGACGCAGGTCACCAGCCACAGGAACCAATAGTTCCAACCGGTGAGAAATCCCGCCAAGGGGCCGAGGTAGTCTTGGGCATAACGGCTGAACGAGCCCGCGACGGGGTTGTGCACGGCCATTTCGCCGAGGGCGCGCATGATCACCAGGATCGCCAGACCGCCGATGATGTACGACAGCATGATGGCCGGGCCGGCCATTTCGATGGCCTTGGCCGATCCGAGAAACAAACCGACACCGATACAGGCACCGAGCGCCATCAAGCGAATATGCCGTTCGCCGAGTTCGCGTTTAAGCGGGCCGCCTTGAGCGGTCTCGCCGTGGGGCAGCTGATTGCCGACTGGCATAGGGGACATCCTCGTCTTGTTATTGGATATACCCACCGAGTGTCGAAGCGCTGACCGATAAGCCATTGCTTGCCTGAAACCGGTTTGCTTTTTGGGCAAAACCGTCCTGTAGGACAAAACCTTCAGGATCAGCGGGACGCGCAGTATAAAAAGCTTTTCGCAGGCGTTTTCACTCTATAAACCATAAATTACAGCCACAACTCTCGGCAAAAGCGCGATAGAAGGAGAGGCTTTAACTGGCTAAAGCTGATTTCACTCGCAATTGAACACGGCGGCGAGTATTGCACAGCATTGGTGCGTCGTCATGCCCAGACATTCGTAGAGTTTCCCTCTCGAAGCGTCTAATCCAAGCATTTCAGCGCAGATCACTTCCCCTGAAGCTAAAGGATTCGTTGTGGCGAGGGGGCTTGTCGGAACGCCGCACCGCCCCGTTGGACTGCGCAGCAGTCCCAGATATCAGGCACACCTTTGTTGCCGATTTTACGACTGCTTCGCAGCCGAACGGGGGCAAGCCCCCTCGCCACAAAAGCCCACTAGCCACAAAAGCCCACTCATCACAGGTCACGGGAAATATTCGATATTTATGCGCTCACAATTTTTTCACCATCGCCATCCACCGTCTAAGCTTGAGACAAGTCCGATCAATCTGCGTAAATGGATCAATCGACTATGGGCGCTTTGTGGCAAACCGATACGAGTAAAACTGTGGTCCCGACTGAACCTGTGGATGAAGCGCCATCACCTGAAAAACCCCGTAGCAGCCGTGTCAAACACGGCTGGAAGGCGTTTTGGTTGCTGCTGCTCATCATTCTGATCGTCGTGGGGCTCGCTGCTGCCAAAGAAATGCGCACTTCGAAGTTTCAGGCACGGGAAGCCAGCAAATTCGCCGCGTCGCTGAGCTACACCCTGGAACCGGGCCCCAGCGATGCCATTCGTTACCCTGGCGCCGGGCCTTTCGATTTGCGACTGGGCTACAGCTCACTGAATGAGTTCCTGCCCCGGTTACTCAAGCGCGACTACGTGATTTCAGCCCAGACGCGTTTCTCTCCAAAGCTGATGGACTACAGTGCCAAAGGCCTTTTCGTGCCCTATTCGGAGAAAATCCAGGCCGGCCTGTCGATCACCGATTGCCGCGCGTTACCGCTGTACCAGTTCAAGTATCCACAACAGCTTTATTCAAGCTTTGAATCGATTCCGCCGGTGGTGGTCAACAGCCTGTTGTTCATCGAGAACCGCTTTCTGCTCGACCCCAAACAACCCTTGGCCAACCCCGCCGTGGACTGGCCACGCTTTGGCATGGCCGCGTGGTCGCAGGTGGCCAAACTGATGCACCTGCCGGGCCAGTCGGCGGGCGGCAGTACCCTGGCGACACAGCTTGAAAAATATCGGCATTCGCCCGACGGCCTGACGGTCTCGGGCGCGGAAAAGATCCGGCAGATGATTTCCGCCACCGTGCGTGCCTATCAGGCCGGTCCGGAAACCCTTGAGGCGCGGCAAAATGTGGTTCGCGATTACCTCAACAGCGTGCCGCTCTCTGCCGTGCCCGGTCACGGTGAAGTGCATGGCATGGCCGAAGGGTTGCGCGTCTGGTACGGCGCCGACTTCAATAAGGCCAACGAGACGCTCGCCAGCACCGACACGGATCCAAAGACCCTGGCCGCGAAAGGTTTGGCCCTGCGTGAAGTGCTCTCGTTGATGATTGCCCAGCGTCGCCCTTCTCACTACCTGACCAAGGGCCGTGACGAACTGGTCGATCTCACCGACAGCCACATTCGGCTGCTGGCACAGAACAACGTGATTGATGCGCCCCTCGCGGCGGCGGCACTGGCCAGCAAGGTCACTTATCGCGACTGGCAGACCCAGCCGACCATTCAGCCGATCGAAACCAACAAAGGCATCAGCGTAGCGCGCAGCCGCCTGGGCGGGTTGCTCAATCGTCCGCTGTACGACCTTGATCGCCTCGACCTGTCTGCCACCAGCACCCTGCAAGGCGACCTGCAATCCAAGGCCACCGAGTACCTCAAGCATCTGGCCGATCCGGCGTTTGCCACGCAGATCGGCTTGATGGGCGAACGCCTGCTCACCCCCACCAGTACCACCCAGGTGCGCTACAGCTTCACCCTGTTTGAACTGACACCGGACGGCGCGCGCGTGCGGATTCAGACCGACAGCACCGACCAGCCGTTCGACATCAACGAAGGCAGCAAGCTGGAATTGGGCTCCACTGCAAAAATGCGCGTGCTCACCACCTACCTGCAAATCATCGCCGAGTTGCACGATAAATATGCCGGGATGACGGTCCCTGAACTGAAAAAAATCGACGTCCCTGACCAGGACCGCCTGAGCCGCTGGGCCGTTGATTACCTGATCGAGAACACAGACCGCAACCTGCCGGCCATGCTCGGCGCCGCGTTGGATCGCAAATACTCGGCCAGCCCCGGCGAAGCGTTTTTCACCGGGGGCGGGTTGCACGTGTTCCATAACTTTCGCAAGGAAGACAACGGCCGCATCCCCACCTTGCGCGATGCCCTGCGCGAATCCATCAACCTGCCGTTCATTCGGCTGATGCGCGACCTGGTGCGTTACGCCACGTATTCCGGCCCCAACAGCAGCGCCGAACTGCTCAAGGACGACCGCGACCCTCGGCGTCAGGAATACCTGGCCAATTTTGCCGACCGCGAAGGCACCTCGTTCCTGCTGAAGTTCTGGAAGAAGTACAAAAACAAGGACACCCAGGCGCGGCTCGACACCTTCCTCGACAGCCTGCGCCCGACCCCGATTCGCTTGGCGGCGATTCACCGTTATCTGCTGCCGCAAGCCAGTCAGGAAAGCTTTAACACCTTTGTGCGTTCGCACCTCAAAGGCCCCAAGCCCACCGGAAAAGCTACCGAAAAACTCACCGACGAACGCCTTCAACGGCTGTACGAAAACTACAGCCCCGGAGCCTACGATCTGCCGGATCAGGGCTTCATCGCCAAGGTCCACCCGCTGGACCTGTGGCTGATGGGTTACCTGTTGAACAACCCTGACGCCAAGTGGAGCCAGATCGTCAAGGCCAGCCATTTCGAACGCCAGGAAGTCTATAGCTGGCTGTTCAAAAGCCGTCACAAGGGCGCCCGTGACAGCCGCATTCGCACTATGCTCGAGATCGAAGCGTTCCTCGACATTCACCAGCGCTGGCAGCAAGTCGGCTACCCGTTTGATCACCTGGTGCCGTCGCTGGCCACCGCCATTGGCAGCTCAGGTGACCGCCCGGCGGCGCTGGGCGAGTTGATCGGCACCATTCTCAACGATGGCGTACGCATGCCGACGCTGCGCATCGATACGCTGCATTTCGCGGCGAACACACCGTACGAAACCAAATTGATCAATGATCCGGACGTAGGCAAGCGGGTGATGCCGTCCGAAGTTGCCACGGCCATGCGCGAAGCCCTGTCGCAAGTGGTGGATGCCGGTACGGCGAGACGTGTGTCCGGCAGTTTCACCCTGCCCGACGGTAAACCGCTGGCCATGGGCGGCAAGACCGGCACCGGCGACAACCGCATTGCAGCCATTGGTTCCGGCGGGCGGGTCATCAGCTCCAAATCCCTCAATCGCACGGCGACCTTCGTGTTCTTCATCGGCGATCACCATTTCGGCACCCTCACCGCCTTCGTGCCGGGTCGCTCGGCCGAATCGTTCACGTTCACTTCAGCGCTGCCGGTGCAAGTGCTCAAGGGCATGGCGCCGATTCTGACGCCGTACCTGCAACCCACCGGTAACACCGGTTGCTTGCCGATTGAAGTGGTGCGGCGTTAACAGAACCGGCCGTGTGCGCAGGTGGTACATAATTATTTTCGACATTGATAATTTCAATGTTTTTTCAAGGACCAACTCTGACTTAACAGCAGTTATTCAAACTTTAACTTTGAGCAATGAAAGGTAGGCTGGAAGCTCCTATTAACGCTCAAGGTTTATTAAAACAATGTCTGACTTACAAGGACGTATAATCGCAGATCAAGAGCCGGACACACTTGGCGACAGTGGCCATCACTACGCGTTTATCAAGAGCCGCATCCCTCTCGTATTCAAAAGCTCATCACTAAAAAGAGCCAGGGAACTAAGTTCCGCGCGAATAAGCCCCGCGACTTGGATAACAACCGCCTCACAGCACGATCACAGCCAGTTACAAGATGCCAATCTGAAACTGTGGACCGAACACAACAGCATCGACCGGCTGTTCGATAAGTTGCAGAATGTTTATGAATTTGCCGAACCCTTATTGAGTGCCGCACTCAAGCAACGCTATGGCGTCGAGGACGACGTCAAAACAACATTCCTGCATCTTTATTTACCCAAGCAACAGCCGTGGTACGCCATAGACATTTCAAAAGGTGTTGTCACCCGAACTGTATCTCTGCTGGACGCCGCGCTGCACAACTTTGCACGCTCTGAAACCTGCGAAGCCGATTCGGATTTCATCAGCCAGCCCGATGAACGTGGGCTGTTCGACATCAAACCGATCAAGCACAAGATGTCCATCGCTCAGTTCCAGACACTGTGTCGCGAACTGGATATCGGCGCCCGTTACACCCAGTACCTTGAAAGTGCGTTGTTGTCCGGCGATGCCGTTGTCAAAACGCTCTTGAAGAAAAAAGTCGTCAGAAGTCAGAAAGCAGCATTCAAAGCGGCGGCGCAACTGGCGGTGGTGACCGGCGATATCGGACCCTACACCCGTGACGTCGTGGTGGCGATGCTTGAGGGTGAACGCAATATCAAACTCAAAGGCAAGCACCTGCGCTTTCACGAACTGTCGATGCTGGACACGGCGCTGACCGGTATCGTCCTGATCGCCCCGGATCTGGATCGGACATGGCAGACCGAGCAGGTGATCGCCTATGTCCCGCAGGACCCCGAACATCCGCTGAAGTCGTACCCCTCGCTCCCCGACTTCTTAAACGAACTGACACGCCAGTTGCGGGAAAACAAACTGATCAGATCCAGCGGTATGACCTACCGCCAATACTTCAGTCAATTCGTCCCTCATCAGCAACGTGGGCTGTTTTTCGCCGAACTCCAGCAGAACCTGACCGAGGTGCGTTGGCACAAAAAAGAGCCACTGGATCAGCGTCCACCATGGCGCGAAGAGCCGGTGGCTCATCCTCGGCTGCATTTTCGTACCGAACTGATTAACGACAATCTGTGGACGCATCTCTATCAGCAGAAACTGAACAAGATTCTCAACGACGCCAGACACATCGCCGTGTCCACCGCCGATGCCGACAGCAATGCCCGCTGGGCCTGGTGGGACAACTTCAAGAAGATCGTTTCGGACATCTTCAACATCGCGCTGATTGTCATCACCCCGTTCGTGCCCTTCCTGGGTGAGTTGATGATGGTCTACACCGCCTACCAGATCACCAGTGACGTGGTCGAATCCATCGTCGACATGGCCGAAGGGTTATGGACCGAAGCCGCCGAACACATCGTCGAGGTGGTGACGAACATCATTCAACTGGCGGCTATTGCGGCAGGTGCAGAGCTTGGCAAATTCGCGCGCCTGAGGCTTTCGCCCTTGATCGAAGGGATGAAACCGGTGAGATTGCCCAACGGTCAGTCCCGGCTGTGGCATCCCGATCTCACACCCTACGAACAGCCCGGACTCACGTTGCCGGACGGTTCGCGACCGGATGAGCGAGGCCTGCATTCGCACAAGGGGCAAAGTGTGTTGCCACTGGAGGGCAAACACTACGCCGTGCAACACCAGATAACGCAGGGGCGCTACCGCATCAAGCATCCTCAGCGCGCCAATGCCTATTTACCCGAATTGAAGACCAATGGCCTGGGTGCCTGGACCCATGAAGGCGAAACCCCGCAGGACTGGGAAGGCCCGACATTGATGCGCCGCCTCGGCCATGACGTGGATGGTTTCAGCGATGCAGCGCTTGAGCGAGTGCGCATCGCCAGCGGCACCGACGATGATGCGCTGCGACGGATGTACATCGACAATGCACCACCACCGCCGCTGCTTGCCGACAGCCTGCAGCGTTTGAATATTGACCGGCAGATCGACACAACGATCGAGCAAATCCGTGCCGGGCAGCCCCTCGAACCGATCCCTTACTGGTTTGAGCCGCTGGTGACCTATCTGGACGGCTGGCCCGCAGAGAAGTCGCTGAAGGTTTACGAAAACTCCGACCTGACTGGGCGTTCTCGTCAGTATGGCAATGAACAGGCCAGCGACGAACAGACCCTCGCCACCAGTATCGCCCATGTCACGAGCGACCAATTTCCGCAAAGCGTCGTCGACTTTTTCAACGACGCAGAGCTTGAAGCGTTGCTCGGTCCGCAGGTCGCCAAGGGTGATCGCCTGCACGCCCTGCGCAATCAGCTGGCTGATGAAGCCGGCAAGTTCAGGACAGACATCTTCAATCAGCTTTACCAGGCCGGGCAAACCTCGGACAACCCGCGCATCCGCGTGCTTCGTCAAACGGTACCGGAGCTGCCGGCACGCACGGCCGAAACACTGCTGGCCGGGGCCCGTGGTGGTGAACTGGAGCGCCTGTCAAAAGAACAGCGCCCGCCGCTGCGCTTGAAAACCCTGGCCCGCGAAGCCGCCTTCGAAGCACGGCTCAGCCACGCCTATGAGGGCTTTTATGCTGATGCGCAGTGGGGGGCGGATACCGAAAGGCTGGTACTCAATACCCTGCGGCTGTACACCGACACCTTCGCCGAGCTGCGCATTGAAGTGCGCGAAGGCACCTTCGACGGACCACTGCGATGCAGCGTCGGCGCCGAAGATGCGACGACCGTGCGACTGCTGATCCGCGAGGAATCCGACCAATACGAAGTGCGGGACGGTGCCAACAACAAAGTGCATGAAGCCGACGACTTTGTTGAATCGGTACTCCACGCCTTGCCAGCGAACAAGCGTCAGGCACTGGGTTACCGACCCGGACAAGGCCTTTTCTTCAAGCAATGGATCATGGCCAAGACCGAAATGCCCAGCGTGCGTCGGGTGCTGCTCGCCGAGCCACCGAACGTGCCCGTCCTGCCCCGCGAAACGATCACCCTGCTGCGTGGCCCACTGTTTTCCAAACCCGCCGCGACGCTGGAAGACCGGGTACGCAATCTCTACCCCAACCTGAATGAACGCGAAGTGGAAACCTTTGCTCGATCCTTGAATGCCAGAGAAGAGCCGTTCAAGGTCATGAACGCGCTGGAGGAGGAGCTTGGAAAGCTGCGACAGACTCTGGAAAATTGGGAACCTGCGCCCTATGACGGCACGGGTGACAGTGAGGTTGACCCCGAATGGATGAGCTTCAGGTACAACGGCGGGAGCTTGATTGCCGAACGACTGTTGCAGTGTTTTGAACGAAGATCGATGGTCTTCGGTGAGCGCAGCGCCAGCCTCGAAGGTGGATACGCACTGGATCTGTCGGCGGAATTCAATGTCATCAACCTCGATCTGTGGTGGGACAAGTTGCCCGACATCCAACACCTTCTGGATCAGGTCACCACGCTGACGCTGGACCGTACAACCTTCAACCCCAGAGCCGGCAGTCTGCTGGAAGACTTCCCTGCGCTTGAGCAGCTCAGTGCCAGGGACTGCCGTCTGGCCCACTTGCCGGACGGCATCGACAAGATGCACTTTCTGCGCACCCTGCGCCTGACGGACAACCACATCACCCTGACACCCGACGCCGTCGAGATTCTGAGAAACCTGACCCGCATGGAAATACTCAGGCTCGATGAAAACCCGGCACTGGGCCTGCTGCCCAATGTCGAGCGTATGCCCAAACTGATGCTCCTCAGTTTGAGCAACACCGGGGTGACGCGCTGGCCTGAGGGTCTGTTCGAGAAACGCCGCCCCCGAGGGTTTTTCCTCGACCTGATGGAGAACCCGCTCACGGAACTGCCGGCCGTGGTTCCGGGCTCCGAAGAGGCGCGCATCGTGGCCCGCACGCGTTTGTTCGCCAAGCAGCTCTCCGATGCAAACCGCATGGCTTATGAGGAGTACCGAAAGTCAGTGGGCTTGAGCCCCGGGCATATCTACCGCCGTGCCGCCGAGCATGCGATCAATGCCTGGCCGATGTCGGATGATTCCCGTTGGTGGAGTAAGGTCGTCGCCGGATTGGGCACGTTCAAGGAAGAAGCCTGGCACGACTTGATGGGTGAGCCAGGCTCCAAAGACTTTTTCGCATTGATTGAGAAACTCAAGCAGTCGGCCGACTACCGCGCCGGTGGAGCACTGCGCGACCATCTCAGCGGACGCGTCTGGCGCATGATCGAGGCCATGGACCTGGACACTGAATTGCGCACCGAGCTGTTCGAGATGAGCTCCGCCCCCACCACCTGCGCCGATGCCGGTGCCCAGTTGTTCAATAACATGGGCATCAAAGTCCTCACCGCCGAAGCCTATGCCCTCTCGACATCGGCCGCGATTCTGGAAAGCAGGTTGGTGACCCTGGCAAAAGGTGCCGCGCGCCTGGCGCGGGTGGATGACATCGCCGGTGCCGATGTCCGCAGCCGAGCGGGCAATCCCGATGAAGTCGAGGTGTACCTGGCCTACGAAACCGGCCTGGCTCACCGCCTGGACCTGCCATGGCAATCCAATACGATGCTCTATGAACCCACGGCCGGCGTGAGCGCCAGAACCCTCGAGACGGCGTTTGACACTGTGATCTCCATGGAGGCCGGCGACGGGCTGGTCAATGAAATGATCGAACAGCCCTTCTGGGAAAAGTACCTGCGCGAGGCCTACCCCGAAGCCTACAGCCGTAATGCCCGAATCTACCGGGGCAAACCCGAGCTGCTGGATCAGTTGCGCGATGCGCAACACGCCTGGGTACATTCCGCCCGATGGCCTGAAGTGCGGCGCGCTCCGTTGCGGCGGCAGTTGCAGGACCTCGCCGATCAACTTCCCGTACCCCACAGCGTGGTGTTTACCGGCGCCGAGATGACCGATGCCGTGTATGAGCGGTTGCTCAACGAGATCGGCTATGACGAAAAGGCGTTAAGCCGACGCCTGACCCGTGAAGCGCTGAAAAAGGCCGGGCAGTAAAGAACAACCCTGAAAGCCCAGCGGGGTAATGCCAGTCAGTTAAGCCGTAACGCAATTTGTAATTGAATGGACTCGCCCAAGCCGAGGCGTCTTCGCGCCACGGTGGCATTCTATGAAAGCCAACGACAGCGAGGGCGAGGCCATGAGCAAGCATACGACGATAAACAAATCCTTGTCGCCAGCCGATCTTGCGGCGTGCACGACAGTAGCGGTGGATCTTGCGAAGAATGTGTTTCAGGTCGCGGGGGAAAATTCCCTTGGCCAGGTGGTCCACGAGCAACGGATCAAGTCTCGTGAAGCTTTTCACGTGTTCCTGCGCCAGTTGTCGGCGGATGTGACGGTACTGATGGAGACCGGGCCGGGCGCGCAAGCGTGGGCACGGCTGTTACAGGCGCAAGGCAATCCAGTGCGGATACTGCCTGCACAACGTGTGGCCGAACACCGTAGCGGAGCGAAGAATGACCGCAACGATGTGCTGGCGATATTACGTGCAGGCCGAGACCAAAAAATTGCAGCCGTACCGGTCAAGAGTGAGTCGGCGTTAGCGATGCAAGCGCTGCACCGCGTCCGGCAGGGATGCGTGCGACGGCACACGGCCTTGGGTAACCAGATGCGTGGCTTGCTGCTGGAACACGGCATTGCCTTGGCGCAGGGCGAGATGGCCCTCAGCCGAGATGTGCCACGGGTACTGGAAGACCCCAGCCAGCCGCTGCCGGATATGTTGCGCGAGCTGATCGACGAAATACTGGCTGAGTGGGGCCAACTGGGCGAACACATCAACGTGCTGACGGGGCGCCTGGAAGCCAGTGCTCGCGCGGACGAGACGGCGAAACGGTTGATGACGATACGGGGGTCGGCCCGATCTTCTCCACGGCGATGCTAGCCAAACAGACTGAGCCTGAACGCTTTGCCAACGCGCGCCAGTTCGCCGCCTATTTCGGCACGGTGCCCGAACAGCACAGTAGCGGGCAAAAGATTCGACTGGGCAATATGTGCAAGCGCGGTGATGCCTATCTGCGCAGCTTGGCGATTCAAGGTGCGCACTCTGTATTGAGGCAGGTGCGGCCAGATTCGGAACATCCAGATGACCAGCGTCTGCGACGCTGGTTGAGCCGTCACGGTCAAAAAGGCGCGGCGGTGCGGTTGGCCAACCGCAACCTGCGCATCATGTGGGTGCTGCTGCAAAACGAGCAGACCTATCATCGCCAACCGGCCACTGGTCAGAGGCCGTGATGAGGGGCTGATCAAGAGTCATTGACAGAGTTCTGCCACCGGGGCGCTGAGCCGCCTCAACCCTTGCTGAAGAACATTGACCCCAGGTCAGACCGTCGCGGATAGATGCCTGAGCTGCTACCGGCCCTTGAGGCCTAAATGTAATAGGCATACCGCGAGCTCACCCAATGTTGGCCAGAAGCCGATGAAGGCTTCCTCGAATAGGCCTTATACATAGATGCAACCGGGTAGCAGTGTTCAAAAGCGGGTTGAAAGTGGGGGCGAGTCCATACATAGCAGCTGGCGAAGCCTGCTGTTACCAAGAGCTTGTTTTTCCTGAGATGTTCTTAACAGACTGGCATTTGTCCTGAGGGCAATCTTCTGCACGCCACCCTGTTTTCAACCCACCTCCGAATCCCAGATGACCGTGATACTGCCCGAGTAACTTCGGGCAACGCCCGGTTCGAGCATCTCCTCGACCTGGTCCCGGGCCACTTCGACATGCAGTGTCCCGGGTTTCTGATCCACGTAAAAGCCAGGCTGGAACCAGTGCGTGCCACTGCCATCGAGCAGCAGCGGGCGGTGATTGACCGGCTGGTTCGCGGCATCGGTCAAACCGCTGGGCAAGGTGACGCTGATGTTGAGCGGCACCGAATGTCCCGTCACCGGCTCCCGCACCGCGCAGGTATTGCCACGGATGTACTGGCACTCGAGGTTCATCTTGAAACGACTCGAGGCCGAAATGTTGAACGTCTGATCACGGAACAACCGCGTCGGTTTGCGCCCTTGAGTCAACCAGGCCTGCCAGCCACCTTGCGGCACCAGCTCAATGCGTGTACCACCGGGAGGAATCTCCACTTTTAGCGTGTGTTGAACATCCAGTGAGAAATTGAGGATCAATTGCTCGTCATCCGGAATCATCACATCGCCCATGTCGAAATCCTTGCGCGGGCCGACCGAGTACGGGATGGAGCCTGTGTATTTACCCGCCTTCATATTCAGCGGATCCGGTGTACGCAGCTCGTAAGCAAAAACGAAGTACAGGAAGCGGAAGGACATCGGAATCTCATAAAGCGCCTTCTTGCTGCACACTCCAGCCCCCTCCGGGACTCTCCAAAAACTGTTGTAACCCCGGCTTCCCGCCGAATACCAACCTACGCCCTGACAAGGCGCAGGCGCATACGTCCACCCCCGACCTTCCCACAGGTGGTCCCAGCCTCCGCCGTCGGTTATTTCGGTGACGGGGAGCGGCGTCTGCGCTTCATGGCCAATTCCGCCAATCCGGATGGAAAGCACTTTGGTATCACCCGACTCATGCGTCATCGGCACATCTCGCCACTCCGAGGGCACCCGGGCCATGCCGCCCTGACGCGGGTCCGTGTGATTAGCCAGAATCGGCGCATTGGCCGTGAACGAAATGGGCGCACCCAGGCTGAACAGCCCATAGGGCTCGCAGGCCTGCGGCACCTGTCGGCAGAAACCTTCGGACGGCGTCTGATTGATGAATTTATTGCTCTGCGGGTTGGATGAATCGGGCTTGAAGGTGGCCTCGATGTCCACCGTCAAGGCTTGCGCCGACAGTGCAAACACGGCGCACAGCAGGCCGCTCAATTTTCCAAATGATTGTGTACGCAAATGGCTCATTGTCTTTCCTTCAAAGATCCTGTTGAGGCTCGTTCCGTTTTAGCCTTGGCAGCGTTTGACGAAGTGCTAGACATCCGAATCCCAGATCACTGTCACGTTGCCCGAGTATTGGCGAGACGATCCTGGACGAATCATCTCTGCCACCTCTGAGGCAGGCACCTCGAAGTGCAGCGTTCCCGGTTTGCGGTCCACATAAATGCCCGGTTGAAACAGCTCCGTGCCACTGCCATCCAGCCGTAGTGGCCGACGACTGACCGCTTGCCCAGTGGCATCGCTCAAGCCATGGGGAAGGCTGACGCTGACATTCAAGGGAACGGCGTGACCGCTCACGGGTTCTCGCATTGAACAGTTCTGTCCATCCTGCGTGTATTGGCAGTCGAGCTGCATTTTGAAGCGTGAACTGGCGGAAATATTGAACGTCTGCTCGCGGAACAGGCGTGTCGGCTTGCGCCCTTGGGTCAACCACGACTGCCATCCGCCTTGCGGCACCAGCTCCACGCGGTTACCCCCCGGTGGCACATCCACTTTAAGGGTATGCAGAACATCCAGGGCGAAGTTCAACTTCAGGGTTGAACTGGTGGGCTGCATGATGTCGCCCATGTCGAAGTCCCTATTGGGACCGAGGTAATAGACCAAGTCTCCACGGTACTTGCCCGAGGACATACCCAAGGGGTTGGGGGTCACCAGTTCGTAGGCAAAGTCGAGGTAGTTATAACGCAGCCATGGAACATTGAACTGCGCCTGTTTTGCACAAACGCCTTCCGTTGGCGTTTTCCAGAAAAAACCGTACCGATTGGGACCGAAAAAACCCACACCACTGACAGCACAGGGTGCAGGTGCGTTAACCCAGCTACTGCCCCATAACTGATTATGGGCAACTCGATAATCGTCGCCGCCACCCACCAGACTGACCACGTCCTCCGTTACATACTGTGACCCCACGCCGGAAATACGGATTTTCACCGTCGCCGGCTCACCGGTAGCTTCGTGTACGACCGTCAAGTCTCGCCACTGAGTCGGGACCTTGATCATTGCCCCCTGGCGAACATCCCCGTGACGAGCTTGAATCGGCGCGATTGAGTTGAACTCGATCGGGACTTGCAGGCTGAACATCTCATAGATTCGGCACTGATCGGGGTAACTGACGCAATAACCACTGGACGGCGTGTCGTTGGTGAATTTATTGCTTTGCGGATTAGCCGAATCCGGTTTGAACGAGGCCTGAATCGACACCTCTTCTGCCCAGACCGTTGGCAGCCACATCGAGCACAACACCAACGCCCCCGCACAACGTCGTAATGTCTGAAAACGCTTCATCCCTTTAGCCTCATAAGATCGGTATCAAGCACCTGGCATGACCGCGTTGAAGATCATGTTGACGTTGCCAAAGTAATTGCCAGGCTTGTAAACCCCATCGGCCGGCGGCATCGGGACGATTTCCAGCAAGACGCGTTTGCCGGGGGCAGCGTCGGCCAGGGACACCACTTCGCTGCTCTCGAGTTCGCTCAACAACGTGCCGTTGAACAGCACACGCAAGCCAATGTCATCGGCCGGAGTGCCGTTGGACAGATACGGTCGGCCTTCAAGCCTTGCCTCGATCGAGCCGGCTTCGTTCTTGACGTCGAAATACTTGCGCAAGCCGCCCAGCGTCGACGTGGTCAGGTTCCAGGGCAGTTGCTGCTCGCGATGGATCCAGGTCGGGTCCGAGGGAATCACGTAGAACGCCTGGGTCGGGATCGTCACGAACACTTCGAACTGATACACTTCCCTGGCGGCAAACGCCGGATGACTCGCATACGCAACAGCAGCCGCCAACAACCCGAAGATCAGTTTCCTGGTCATGGCTTCAACCCTTCACGTCGAGTTTTTTGCTGCTTACACCTTCCACCAGCGTGAACTGGTAGTGGCGGCCGGCCTGTTTTTCGAAGGTAAACGTACGGCCGGCGAGAATGTGATGTTTGGTGGTCGGCTGGCAGTCCTGCTCGTTTTTAACCGAGCAATCCTTGAACTCATCGATCACCACGACCGTGTTGCCGTTGTTGCGAATCCGATAAGTGCCCGCGACGTTTTCGATCGCGCTGTCAAAGCGTGCCTGCTTGGGCCGTACGAAAAAAACCGCGCCGTAACCCGCCAGTACATTGACCCCGGCGGAGAGGGTTTTCTTATAGTCCTCACGCTCTTCGCTGGAGACGGCAAACTCGTCTTCCTTTTCGGGCACCACCGGTACGAAACGCACGCGGAAATAGCGTTCTTTGTCGCGCTCCCCCATGAACAACAATCGCGTGCCCTGCATGCCATTGGCCGGGACGATCAGTCGAGCCGGGCTGGCCATCAAGCCATCACGGGCGCTGCCATCGGTCTGGGTCTTGAGCGGCACTTCCTGTGATTTGCCGTCGGCGTCATAGAGGATTTCGAGAATATTGACCTTCACAAATGCCGTGCTGTCGCCGCCATTGAACACCCGTTTCAAAAAGGTACTTTTGTCGCCGTCCAGATAGTCGTACACGGTGCCGATATTGATGCTCGGTGTTGCCTGCGTTGCCTGGGTAAACAAACAAAAACCAAATAATGCCAACAGACGTTTCATCGTCCCTTACCTCGTTGATTAATCACGTTCTGCCGGGCCATCAACCCGCCGTTGGAGCCATAAAAGTTGCATCCGCCAAGGTGTCCGGCGTGCAGCGCAAATCACCGATCATCAACACGTTGTTTTCCGTGCGCCCACTGCTCGTATCGAGGCGGAATTGACACAGCAATTGATCACCGTGGCGCACTTCCAGGGTCGGTGAGCCGGCGTTCATTTCCATCGAGAAGAAACCGTCCACTTCACTCACACCGCGACTGGCATGGTTGATGACGTGGTGGCCCTTGAGCGGGTTGCCCTGGGGGTCGATCAGCCGACCGAGTACGGTGAGGGTGCGCATGACCTTGATCTGGCGATAGCCCACGCCACCCTTGTTCAGGTGATAGCTGGAACGGGCCGGCTGAATGGTCGCGGCCGGTACATGATTGCCTTCGAAGTCGAAGCTGACCGAACTGCTTTTGTAGGCGGTGATCGGCACAAAATTACGCCCGGGTTTGAGTACCGTGCTGCTACCGCTCAAATCGTCGGCGCGCAGGGCAATGTCCGCGATGTCCGATTCGACATCGATGATCATGCCCGCACCGTTGCGGTGGTACTGGCTGGTAACGACCATTTTCTGGCCGCCGACGGCCACGGTGCTGTCCAGGTTCAGGCCACCGGTGAAGTCGTTGCTGAAAGACGAGCGCTGGACAAACCCGTCGCCGTTGACCAGGTCCGTTTGCATCGTCCCCATCGCGTTCAACCCCACGCCGTAGGTGTCGGTGAGGACCGTGGCCGAGACACTTTGCAGCAGGTGATCCTGCAGGTCTTTGCGGTAGGAGATCGAGGCGTTGTTATCCCGACCGCCCTCGCGCGCAGTGCGTGAGCCGATGCTGCCGGAGATTTGTTCACCGGGGCCACCCAAGGCAATGTTGACGCTCAGGTCGACACCACGGTTGCGTTCGTCATCCGAACTGATACTGCCCGGCCGATCGAACAGGGACAGTCGCCAGTTGGCATCGCTGCCGAACAGCCGGGTGCGCTGGGTCCATCCCAGATCCACACCTGTGCCATTGGTGTTGCCCTCGCTGTGGGATACCCGCGCATTGACCGAGCTTTTGCTGGTCAGTCGATGGTTGATCGACAACGAAGAGTTGCTGGTTTGCCCGATAAACACATTGGGCTGCCGCACCCGCGTGCCATCGGGCAGGGTGTCATACAGCTTTGTGGTGTCGAGCCAGCTGCGGTTATAGCTGGCGACGAGGCTGCCGCTGCCATAGGAGTAGAGCCCCTGCACATCGAGACCGGTGCCGTAATTTTCGGTCTCGTAGACGCTGGCATACAGGCTGGCGTTATTGACGATCGACCAGTCGACCGACGTGCCGTATTGCAGGTTGTCGCGCACCTGACGAGCGCTCAGGCCGAGGATCACCCGAGGGTGCAGCAGGTAGTTGAACGCGGCGCCAGAGGTCATGTCGCCATCGTCCTGTTGGTCCCAGTTGCTGAGCACTTTCGATTCACGGCCGGCGAAGAGGTTGTAGCGCCAGCGTTCGTCATGGTTACGCCAATTGTTCGGCTTGTAGATCAGTTCCTGGGTGCTGGAGGTGATCTGGCCATCTTCGATCAGACGCACTTCCACTTCATAGATGCCGCCCGGCAGCGGACGCGTGTCCAGGGTCTGTAAACCGGCGGGAACGGCCTGGGTATTGATCATCAAACCGTCGCGGTAGATCTCCACCGACCCTTGCCGATTGGCGGTGACATAAATCGGATAAACCGCCGCCTTCGGGTTGTTGAGCGCCAGACTGTCGGAGCTGCCATACATCACGCCCAGCGCCGTGTCGGGGCTGGTGCCAAAGGTATTTGGCTGGCGGGTCAGGCCTTCGGACGAGGGAGTGAAAAGACCCAGGCGCAGAAAGCTGCCTTCCAGTTCGCGTTGGGTAAACAGCTCATTCACGGCGTGATAGAGCGTGTTATCCAGGCCTCCCAGCCGGGACCACTGAACATTGACCGCTTGGGTCCAATTACCCAGGCTGCTGCTGGCTTCCAGACCGTAACGGCCACCGAGGTCCTGGTTCTGGCCGCCATTGAGGTTCAACTGGTTGCGCACGATCAAACCGGTGCTGCCACCTTCGGGCAACGTGTAATAACGCTGCGCTTGATCGTCACGCTCGGCGTTTTCCGTGACAATCGACACCAGCGAGTTTTCAAGACTGTAATGCACCGCCAGCAGTTGCTCAGGGCACTTGGCCTCGCAACTGCCCAGCGCCACACCTTGTTTCAGCCAGATCGACCAGGTGTCACGTTCGCTGGGCTTGATCGTACTGTCACTGACGTCGGTGAAGTCAACCAGGGTGATGCGGTCGTCGCGAGATAACACCACCATCGCCTCACCGAGAAATTGTTGGTCAAGTTCCACACGCACGGCCAATGGCACGTCAAAGAAATGCTCTTCGAACTCGGTCGGCAACCCCTTGGCCTGCGCCAGCAGACTTCGAGGTGTAGTGCCGTTATCCGCTGGCGCGGCGATTGCAGTTGCGCAGAAAAAAAGGGCAAGCGCCGTCGCGATGGGAGTCATCGGGAACATGAACGGGATACTCTGAAGATAAGTGCGTTAAAACCCGATCGACAGGCAGTGACTACCCATCGACCGGTCGGCGTTGACGAATAAGGACAAGCCTTAATTCATAACCGTATTACTGGACACGCGGGATGGCATCGAAGACCACGACCGGATTGGCCGTGTAAACACCCGTCTGGGCGGCGGTCGGTTTGGCAGCGGCAATCACCAGATCAGTCCGCATGCCCCCGTTGGACTCGGTATCGCCGACCACTTCTTGAGAGACACCGGTCAAGGTGACGCCGTTGAAGGAGTAAGTCAGCGCGATGTTGTTATTACCGTTGAACAGGGGTTGCGGACCACCTTCTACATAAGCATTGACCGAACCGTTGGTGTGGCGAATATCGTAAGTCGCACGCAGCGGGTCCAAGGTGCCGGCCACCAGGTTGTAGGCCATTTTTTCATCTTTACCGAAGTCAGGATTCACCGGTTGGGCGTGAAATACCTGGGTTGGGATAGTGGCAGTGATACTGATGTTCGTGTACGCGTCATACTCAGCGAACGCTAGCGAAGAACTGAGGGCCAGGAGAGTCATCGGAACGGCGATTGCAAACTTCTTGAACATTGTTGAGTACCTGTCTTTTCAAAGGATTGGGCGAATAAAAGTTAGAGCAAGCGAATGCCATACCGTGAGGCGATGGTGAATTCGCTTAACTTTCGACGCCAGAGAATGATCGGCCAATCGCTCGAAAAAGTAAGTACGCAAGTTCCGAAGAACATGTAGTAATAATGGCTTTCGAACAGCAGGAAAAAAGTCATAAAAACAACAAATAGATTGTTTTACCCTCAGACAAATACTACACACAGTTTTAACTTAAAAAGCACACAGACAATAATCAATCTAACTTCCGTCAGAACAATACCACTGACGGCACAACAATAAGCCAACGATAAACAGCAGCGCATTAGAGTTAGTTCAATTACTCTAAAAGAGCTAACTTCGCAGCAGCCCCGTCTGTCGTGTGCCATGGCACCGAGCGCTCCTGTGCCGTCGACCGTTTGTCCTGGCGTCTTGCTTTCTCGTAAAGATATATCTTAAGTTGTATCTAAACACGACGAGAGAAGACACAAAATGAGAGACCATCATTCCCATCGAGAGCACAGCGACAACCGCGACGGCGTCGAAAAACGCCCAAGCCCCGGCCGTGAACGCGGCGGACGCGGACCACGAGTGTTCGCCCCCGGCGACCTGAAACTGCTGCTGTTGGCGCTGATCGCCGAACAGCCCTGCCACGGCTATGACCTGATTCGCCAGATCGAAAGCATGTTCGACGGCGCCTACAGCCCCAGCCCCGGCGTGATTTACCCGACCCTGACCTTTCTTGAAGAAAGCGAAATGATTTCGGGCGACGCCGAGGGCGGCAAAAAACGCTACAGCATCACCGACACTGGACGTCTGTCGTTGACCGAGCAAGCGATTGCGCTGGACGGCGTGCGGATGCGCATCGAAGTCAGCAAGCGCTCGCTGCGCGGCCAAGATCGACCGGCCGAGATCCACGAAGCCGTGCATAACTTGCGTCATGCCTTGCAGATGCACCACGGCCGCTGGAGCCCGGAAGAAATCCTGCGGGTGCGCGACCTGCTCAACAACACCGCAAAAGCCGTTGTCGACGGCCCTGCCGTTCAACCTGTTCGGGAGAAAACCGAATGACTGAAGTGATCGTGCAATCCATCCACCGTGTCATGCATGAGATCAAACGCCGTCGCCTGGAAGTGTTGCGCGTGGTCGACCTGACGCCGCGTATGCGCCGGATCACCTTGGGCGGGCCGGAATTAGCCGGCTTCGTCAGCCTCGGCACCGACGACCACGTCAAACTGCTGTTCCCGCAAAATGCAGCGGAACAAGCGGCGCTGGAAACCCTGGTATTGGGCGCAGGCAAAGACAATGGGCCGATGCCGGCGATGCGCGATTACACACCGCGTCGCTACGACCTCGATACCCTGGAACTGGACATCGATTTCGTGCTGCATGGCGACGGACCGGCCTCGACCTGGGCCGAGCAAGCCAGGCCCGGCCAGTTCCTGCACATCGGCGGGCCACGCGGCTCGATGATCGTGCCGGACATGTTCGACAGCTACCTGCTGATCGGCGACGAAACTGCCCTGCCCGCCATCGCCCGTCGACTTGAAGGCCTGGCGGTCAATCGCCGTGCGCTGGTGATTGTGGAAGTGGAGAACGGCGCCGAACAGCAGCGCCTGGAAAGCGCCGCACAGGTCGATGTGATCTGGGTACTGCGCGAAGGGGGCAAAGACAATCTGCTGACCACCGTCAAGCAACTGCAAATGCCGAGCGGCAGTCTGTACGCGTGGGTGGCGACCGAGAGCAAGGTGTCGCGGCAGATCCGTCGGCTATTGCTCGATGAGCACGGCCTGAATGAGCAGTTCGTCAAAGCCGTCGGCTACTGGCGGCTGGATGACAGCGACGAAGAGTGACCGGTTTTAGTCCCCCTTCGCGAGCAGGCTCGCTCCCACATTAGACCGAGATCAACTGTGGGAGCGAGCCTGCTCGCGAAGGCGATAGCTGAGCCACTACAAACCTGAAGTCTTTGTGCGACGTCCAAGCCACCGATCCAATCCGATTATCAGAAGCGCTATCACCACAAACCCCGCCAACAATCCCCCCGCATTCACAAACACCTGTGCATAACCCAACTTGTCGACATCAATGAACGGGTAGGGATAAACCGCCAGCACATGCCCGCGCCACAACACAAACGCGAAGTACACCAGCGGATAAATGACCCACAGACCAATGTGCTGCAGCCGTAACGTGCCTTTGGGCACACACACCCACCAATACGCCAGAAACAGCAGCGGCGTGATGTCGTGCATCAGTTCATCAGCCAGAAATTGCCAGCCTTCGGGATGCCATAAATGTCGCAACAACACGCTGTACGCCAGCCCCACCACGGTGATGCTCACGGCAACCGCGCTGCTGACCCATGGCTGTAAAAACCAGCGTCGCGCCGCTGACTCGCGGGATGTCCACTCACAGGTCAATACCGTCGACACCAGCGTGTTACTTAGCACCGTGAAGTAGCTGAAAAAGCTCACCACCCCACCTATCAGACTGGCTTCCAGGCTCCAGCGCGAATAGAGAATCAGGTACAGCTGAATAGCCAGTCCCGTCCAGCCCAGCAGCGCCGCAGCGGCAACAAAATAGCGCCTGGCAGCCGAGCCCGGCATGCTCAGACCGGTCGCTTGGTGCGCATCAACTTGACGTACAAGCGCTCAACCTTCTCCCGGGCCCACGGGGTTTTGCGCAGGAACGTCAGGCTCGACTTGATGCTCGGGTCGCTCTTGAAGCAGCGGATATCGATGCGCTCGGCCAGCCCCGACCATTCGTAATGTTCAACCAGGACGTTGAGGATCTGTTCCAGCGTCACGCCATGCAGCGGGTTGTTGTTCTGTTCGGTCATGCAGGGCCTTCGAGCGATGTAAGGAGTGGGAAGCCGCGCACCTTAGCCGAGGGTGTGATCGGGTGGAAGCGCTCTGTGCGCTATCTCTTACTGTAGGTGACCTTGCTAAGACTGCCGCCCGGCACTGTTACCGAATCTGAAATGATCCATGTCAGTAAAAGCCCTTTCTCTATTTGTAACAGAACATTATCCTTGCGCCCACCAAGCTGAAACGCTTCCGCACACTGCTTCACGCCTGTTGCAATCCGTTTATTTCCTGGAAAAAGACCCCGAATTTCTTCTCTATGCCTTATTTTAAAACTTCGCGAGACAGCGCTGTCTGCACCACTATTGCCAGCCGAAAAGCCCTGAACCTGATCGGTGGGTTCACCGCGCTGGGCCTCGCCACCTGCACCCAGGCGGCTCCCGCCTTCGATAGCAGTTCACCGTGGATGCTCGGCGACTGGAACGGCACGCGCACCGAACTTTCGGAAAAAGGTTACGACTTCAACGTCGATTACACCGGCGAAACGGGCAGCAATCTGCACGGCGGCTACGACCATGACCGCACCGCGCGCTACAGCGATCAGTTCGCCTTCGGCACGCACCTGGATTTGCAGAAAATCCTCGGTTGGGACGACGCCGAATTTCAGCTGACCCTCACCGAGCGCAACGGCAACAACATCAGCAACGACCGCATCAACGATCCACGTGTGGGCGGCTTTACCTCGGCTCAGGAAGTCTGGGGGCGTGGGCAGACCTGGCGCCTGACGCAGATGTGGTATCAGCAGAAATTCTTCGATCAGCAACTCGACATCAAGGTCGGTCGCTTCGGTGAAGGCGAAGACTTCAACAGCTTCCCCTGCGACTTCCAGAACCTGGCGTTCTGCGGCTCGCAAGTCGGCAACTGGGTCGGTGGCATCTGGTACAACTGGCCCGTTAGCCAGTGGGCGATGCGCGTCAAATATCACCTCACGCCGCAGTTGTTTGCGCAGGTCGGCGCCTATGAGCAAAACCCATCGAACCTGGATCGCGGTAACGGCTTCAAGCTCAGCGGCAGCGGCACCCAAGGCGCGATTTTGCCGGTGGAACTGGTGTGGTCGCCGAAGGTTCATGACCTGCCGGGCGAATACCGCGTCGGCTATTACTACAGCAGCGCCAATGCCACCGATGTCTACAAGGACAGCAATGGCCAGCCTGCCGCCCTGAGTGGCGAGGCCTATCGCAGTGCATCGAGCAAGCATGGCGAGTGGCTCGTTATTCAGCAGCAAGTGACCAGCATCGCCAGCGATCACTCCCGTGGTTTGAACGTGTTTGCCAACGCCACGATGCACGACAAGAAGACCAATGCCATCGACAACTACGTCCAGGCCGGCGTGGTCTACAAAGGCTGGTTCGATGCACGTGCCAAAGACGACATCGGTTTCGCCCTGGCCCGGGTCCACGTCAACCCGGCCTATCGCAAAAACGCCGAAGCGACCAATCAAGCGCGCGCCGTTGATAGCTACGACGACCCGTCGTTCCTGCCGCCGCAGGACACCGAATACAGCGCCGAATTCTATTACGGCGTGCACGTCACGAACTGGCTGACCGTACGCCCGAACCTGCAATACATCCGCCACCCCGGTGGCGTGAACCAGGTCGATGACGCACTGATTGGCGGGATCAAGATCACCTCATCCTTCTAACGAACACCACAACCCCCTGTAGGAGCAGGCTGTGTGGCGAGGGGGCTTGTCGGAACGCCGCACCGCCCCGTTGCGCTGCGAAGCAGTGCCAAAAACTGTGACCGGTGTGTAACTGAAACACCGCTCATGCTGACTTTGCGACTGCTTCGCAGCCGAACGGGGGCAAGCCCCCTCGCCACACAGCCAGCTCCTACAAGGATTGCAGTTTTTATATGAACCATGCCCACGCCAGATCGTCATCTACAGTGAACTTGCGCGGGACTACTTGAAACGTCACGGAGAACCACACTATGAGCACTGATGGTGCTTTGAGTCGAAGCCGTCTATTGCCGACCCTGCTCGGCATTCTGCTTCTGCTAATGGGCCTGGCCATGCTGGCCGGCGGGATCAAGCTGAGCATGCTCGGCGGCTCGCTGTATTACCTGCTGGCCGGTATCGGCCTGACGCTGAGCGGCGTGCTGTTGATGCTCGCCCGCCGAGCCGCCCTGGGCCTGTACGCACTGGTGCTGTTCGCCAGCACCGTGTGGGCCTTGTGGGAAGTCGGCCTCGATTGGTGGCAACTGGTCCCGCGCCTGGCGCTGTGGTTTGTCCTCGGTTTCGTGATGCTGCTGCCGTGGTTCCGCCGTCCACTGTTGCTCAACGGCCCTGCGCCAATGGGCACCGGCGGCCTGACCGTGGCTGTGGTTCTGGCCGGCGTCACCGCACTGGCCAGCCTGTTCACCCACCCGGGCGAAACGTTCGGCGAACTGGGCCGCGACACTGCAGACACCACCAGCACCGCCCCGCAAATGCCGGATGGCGACTGGCAGGCTTATGGCCGCACCGAGTTCGGTGACCGTTACTCGCCACTCAAGCAGATCACCCCGGCCAACGTCGGCAAGCTGCAAGAAGCCTGGCGCATCCAGACCGGCGACCTGCCGACCGCGGATGACCCGGTCGAGTTGACCAACGAAAACACCCCGCTCAAAGCCAACGGCATGATCTACGCCTGCACCGCGCACAGCAAAGTGTTGGCACTGGATCCGGACACCGGCAAGGAACTGTGGCGCTTCGATCCACAGATCAAGAGCCCGGTCGGCTTCAAGGGCTTCGCCCACATGACCTGCCGTGGCGTGTCGTACTACGACGAAGCTACGTACGCCAAGTCTGAAAACGCCGCTTCCGCCGTCATCTCCGAAGCCGGCAAAGCCGTCGCCCAGGCCTGCCCGCGTCGTCTGTACCTGCCAACCGCCGATGCCCGCCTGATCGCGTTGAACGCCGACACCGGCAAGATCTGCGAAGGCTTCGGCAAAAACGGTGTGGTTGACCTGACCCAAGGCATCGGCCCGTTCACTGCCGGTGGCTACTACTCCACTTCGCCGGCCGCGATTACCCGTGATCTGGTGATCATGGGCGGTCACGTTACCGACAACGAATCGACCAACGAGCCATCGGGCGTGATCCGCGCCTTCGACGTGCGCGACGGCCACCTCGTATGGAACTGGGACAGCGACAAGCCAGACGCCACCGAGCCATTGGCCCCGGGCGAAACCTACAGCCGCAACTCGGCGAACATGTGGTCGCTGGCCAGCGTCGACGAAAAACTCGGCATGGTTTACCTGCCACTGGGCAACCAGACCCCAGACCAATGGGGCGCCGACCGCACCCCAGGCGCCGAGAAATTCAGCGCCGGCGTTGTGGCTCTGGACCTGGCCACCGGTAAAGTACGCTGGAACTACCAGTTCACCCACCACGACCTGTGGGACATGGACGTTGGCAGCCAGCCAACCCTGCTCGACATGAAAACCGCCGACGGCGTGAAACCTGCGTTGATCGCCCCGACCAAACAGGGCAGCCTGTACGTCCTCGACCGTCGTGACGGCACACCGATCATCCCGATCAAGGAAATCCCGGTTCCGCAAGGCGCCGTGAAAGGCGACCACACCGCCCCGACCCAGGCCCGTTCGGACCTCAACCTGCTGGCTCCGGAACTGACCGAAAAAGCCATGTGGGGCGCGAGCCCGTTCGACCAGATGCTGTGCCGCATCCAGTTCAAGGAACTGCGTTATGAGGGCCAGTACACCCCGCCATCGGAGCAGGGCAGCCTGATCTACCCGGGTAACGTTGGCGTGTTCAACTGGGGCGGCGTCTCGGTCGACCCGGTTCGCCAGATCCTGTTCACCAGCCCGAACTACATGGCCTTCGTCTCGAAAATGGTGCCACGCGCAGAAGTCGCTGCCGGCAGCAAACGCGAGAGCGAAACCGCTGGCGTGCAACCGAACACCGGCGCGCCATACGCCGTGATCATGCACCCGTTCATGTCGCCCTTCGGCGTACCGTGCCAGGCCCCGGCCTGGGGCTACGTCGCCGGTATCGACCTGACCACCGGCAAAGTCGTGTGGAAACGCAAAAACGGCACCAGCCGCGACAGCTCGCCGATCCCGATCGGCTTCACCCTCGGCGTGCCGAGCATGGGCGGCTCGATGGTAACGGCTGGCGGCGTCGGCTTCCTCAGCGGCACCCTCGACCAGTACCTGCGCGCGTACGACGTGAACTCTGGTAAAGAGTTGTGGAAATCGCGTCTGCCGGCGGGTGGCCAAGCCACACCGATGACCTATACGGGCAAGGACGGCAAGCAATACGTTCTGTTGGTTGTGGGTGGTCACGGTTCGCTGGGCACCAAGATGGGTGACTATGTGATTGCGTACAAACTGCCGGAATAGGTTTTAGCGGCGGTTAATGGAAAGGCGACTCCTGCGAGGGGGTCGCCTTTTTTTGTGGTCGCGATTTTTGTCACCCCACTGATCAAATTGTAGGAGTGAGCCTGCTCACGATGACGGTGTGTCAGGCACATTGATGTTGAATGTTAAACAGCCATCGCGAGCAGGCTCACTCCTACAATTTGACCGGGGGAGGTCTGGAAAATCTGTGGAGGTCCTACAGCCGGGGCGGTTTTCGAGGAGGATTCCGACAGGTACTGTCGGTTGTTGTGTCGGAAGCCATGGGGATAGGCTTTGCCCGTCGCTGCAAATCAGCGGCCGGGCATCGCGGCCCGAATTAGCTTACTTGGTGCATAATCACCGCCCTCAACCGACTCTCCTTCATAGTTTGTCGATTGGTTTTATGGTGGCTGTGCGCGGGATACCTTCGGGTATGCCGGGTTTACCAAGTGCTCGGTCCGCGAACCTGCGTACAGCTGCCACCTTCCATTGCTTCGCGGCGATTAGTGGCAGCTCCATTACTTACTTGGAGCTTCACCATGATCAAAGAAACACCTAACCCTCCGGAAACCGACGACGTATCCCCCTACGAATCCGTCGATTCCAAAAAGCTCAACGAAGCCGCCGAACGCGCGTTGAATCACTACCTCAATCCCGCTGCGCTCAAATCACCGCCACCCGCAAACCCAGCACGATGTTCATGCTCGCACCGGGCCTCAAAGACGAAGACCTGTTGGCCCATACCTGTGAATCGTTGGCTCAGGCCAGTGTGATGGCCAGCGATTTTGCCGGCTATCTGGAAGGCCCGCATCGCAACACCGCGATGGCAATCCAGCAAATCGTCATGCTCGCCGAACTGGCGGCAAACCGGATGCTCGACAACCTCGAACTACCCAAACCCACGCCACACCGCTAATCCCCTGTAGGAGCCGAGCTCGCTCGCGATTGCGGTCTAATATTCAAAATTAATGACAACTGACACTCCGTCATCGCGAGCAAGCTCGGCTCCTACAGTGGAACGGTACACATCTGCCAGAGATTGGTCGGTTGTCAGGCCGCCTTCGCAGGCAAGCCTCGCCTTTTTGTGGCCGCCATCTTCGCCACACCATAAATAAAATGTGGGAGCGGGCTTGCCCGCGAAAGCGGTGTGTCAGTCGACATCAATGTTGAATGTTAAACAGCCTTCGCGGGCAAGCCCGCTCCCACATTTCGATTGGGATCAGTCTGAAAATTTTGCGCTGGTCCTACAGCCGTGGCGGTTTTGGGGAAGGATTCCGACAGGTACTGTCGGTTGTCGTGTCGGAAGGCCGGGAGATAGGCTTTGCCCGTCGCTGCAAATTCAGCGACCGGGTTTGGTCGCCCAGGTTTAGAATGGCGCACTTTTCGTGCTTGCTTAATGGCGAGCTGTGCGTGGGAGGGCTTCGGCCCTGCCGGGTTCCATTCCCTGGTCGACCAACCTGCGTACGGTTCGCCACCCAACTGCTTGGTCGCAGTCGTGGCGAACTCCCTATCTTCGAATGGAGCTTCACCATGATCAAAGAAACACCGAATCCCCCGGAAACCGACGACGTTTCCCCCTACAAATCCGTCGATTCCAAAAAACTCAACGAAGCCGCCGAACGCGCGCTGAATCACTTCCTCAATCCCGCTGCGCTCAAATCACCGCCCACCCGCAAACCCAGCACGATGTTCATGCTCGCACCGGATCTCAAAGACGAAGACCTGTTGGCCCACACCTGTGAGTCCCTGGCCCAGGCCAGTGTGATGGCCAGCGATTTTGCCGGCTATCTGGAAGGCCCGCATCGCAACACGGCCATGGCGATTCAGCAGATCGTCATGCTGGCCGAACTGGCGGCAAACCGGATGCTCGACAACCTCGAACTACCCAAACCCACGCCACACCGCTAATCCCCTGTAGGAGCCGAGCTCGCTCGCGATTGCGGTCTAATATTCAAAATTAATGACAACTGACACTCCGTCATCGCGAGCAAGCTCGGCTCCTACAGTGGAACGGTACACATCTGCCAGAGATTGGTCGGTTGTCAGGCCGCCTTCGCAGGCAAGCCTCGCCTTTTTGTGGCCGCCATCTTCGCCACACCATAAATAAAATGTGGAGCGGGCTTGCCCGCGAAAGCGGTGTGTCAGTCGACATCAATGTTGAATGTTAAACAGCCTTCGCGGGCAAGCCCGCTCCCACATTTCGATTGGGATCAGTCTGAAAATTTTGCGCTGGTCCTACAGCCGTGGCGGTTTTGGGGAAGGATTCCGACAGGTACTGTCGGTTGTCGTGTCGGAAGGCCGGGAGATAGGCTTTGCCCGTCGCTGCAAATTCAGCGACCGGGTTTGGTCGCCCAGGTTTAGAATGGCGCACTTTTCGTGCTTGCTTAATGGCGAGCTGTGCGTGGGAGGGCTTCGGCCCTGCCGGGTTCCATTCCCTGGTCGACCAACCTGCGTACGGTTCGCCACCCAACTGCTTGGTCGCAGTCGTGGCGAACTCCCTATCTTCGAATGGAGCTTCACCATGATCAAAGAAACACCGAATCCCCCGGAAACCGACGACGTTTCCCCCTACAAATCCGTCGATTCCAAAAAACTCAACGAAGCCGCCGAACGCGCGCTGAATCACGTCCTCAATCCCGCTGCGCTCAAATCACCGCCCACCCGCAAACCCAGCACGATGTTCATGCTCGCACCGGATCTCAAAGACGAAGACCTGTTGGCCCACACCTGTGAGTCCCTGGCCCAGGCCAGTGTGATGGCCAGCGATTTTGCCGGCTATCTGGAAGGCCCGCATCGCAACACGACCATGGCGATTCAGCAGATCGTCATGCTGGCCGAACTGGCGGTGAACCGGATGCTGGATAACCTCGAACTACCCAAACCCACGCCACACCGCTAATCCCCCACCAGAAGCCAATCCCCTGTAGGAGCGGATCCATCCGCCAGAGATTGGTCGGCTGTCAGGCCGCCTTCGCTGGCAAGCCAGCTCCTACAGTAGATCGGCGTACCGCCCTTGCTCCTCACCGCTCAACAGGCCGAGCGTTAGCTCGCCTGAAAGCTTTTGATCTTGCTTTTGATCTGCCCGCCCCTTCGGGAGGCTGAGTGGAGGTGTTCATCCGGGGAGTGGCGCGCAGCGCCGTTCGACGCAGTCGAACACGCTGCATGTAGGTCGAAGCGAAGCAGACCGGAGGGCAGTGTCCCCGGATGGACACCGGAGCGAAGGAACGCCGAGCCTTAGCGAGGGGCCGGACGCTCGGGGCGAGCCTTTTTTTGCTTACTTTTTTTTGGCGTTTGAAAAAAAAGTGAGGCGCCGTAAGGGCGAAACCCTAAGTGGCCGTTACCGCAGAAACGGATATGTACACCAAAAACAACGACATGGTCGGCCCAGAGGCCGCCAAGTCCAAAGCACCTGTCCAAACCCTGAACACACACTCTGAAATATCCCGAACCATTGAAACCACCCCCCACCTGCCCCATCTAACACCCATACCCAATGCGCAGGTGCCCCATGAGCGACCAGCAAGAATTCCCCGAAGACCCAAACGAGTACGACGAAGCCGAGCAAATCGAACACCACACCACCGGCAAAGGCCTCGCCCTGCCCGGCCAGAACCTGCCGGACAAGGTCTACATCATCCCGATCCACAACCGCCCGTTCTTCCCGGCCCAAGTGCTGCCGGTCATCGTCAACGAAGAACCGTGGGCCGAGACACTGGACCTGGTCAGCAAAGCCGATCATCACTCCCTGGCCCTGTTCTACATGGACGCGCCCCAGGAAGACCCGCGTCATTTCAACACCGGCGCACTGCCGGAGTACGGCACACTGGTCAAGGTGCACCACGCCAGTCGTGAAAACGGCAAACTGCAATTCGTCGCCCAAGGCCTGACCCGGGTGCGCATCAAAACCTGGCTCAAGCACCATCGCCCGCCGTACCTGGTGGAAGTCGAATACCCGCACCAGCCGACCGAGCCGACCGACGAGGTCAAGGCTTACGGCATGGCGCTGATCAACGCGATCAAGGAACTGCTGCCGCTCAACCCGCTGTACAGCGAAGAGCTGAAAAACTACCTCAACCGCTTCAGCCCCAACGACCCCTCGCCGCTGACCGACTTCGCCGCCGCCCTGACCTCGGCCACCGGCAGCGAGCTGCAAGAAGTGCTCGACTGCGTGCCGATGCTCAAGCGCATGGAAAAAGTCCTGCCGATGCTGCGCAAGGAAGTCGAAGTCGCGCGCCTGCAAAAAGAGATCTCCGCCGAAGTTAACCGCAAGATCGGCGAGCATCAGCGTGAATTCTTCCTCAAGGAACAACTCAAAGTCATTCAGCAAGAGCTGGGCCTGACCAAGGACGACCGCAGCGCCGACATTGAGCAGTTCGAGCAACGCCTGACTGGCAAAGTGCTCTCTGCGCAGGCGCAGAAACGCATCGAAGAGGAAATGAACAAGCTGTCGATCCTGGAAACCGGCTCGCCCGAGTACGCGGTCACCCGCAACTACCTCGACTGGGCAACCTCGGTGCCGTGGGGCGTGTACGGCGAGGACAAACTCGACCTCAAGCACGCGCGCAAGGTACTGGACAAACACCACGCCGGCCTCGACGACATCAAGGACCGCATCCTCGAATTCCTCGCTGTCGGCGCTTACAAAGGCGAGATCAGCGGCTCCATCGTTTTGCTGGTCGGCCCGCCGGGAGTGGGTAAAACCAGCGTCGGCAAATCCATCGCCGAATCCCTGGGCCGGCCTTTCTACCGCTTCAGCCTCGGTGGCATGCGCGACGAAGCCGAGATCAAGGGCCATCGCCGCACTTACATCGGCGCGCAACCGGGCAAACTCGTACAGGCGTTGAAAGACGTCGAAGTGATGAACCCGGTGATCATGCTCGACGAGATCGACAAGATGGGCCAAAGCTACCAGGGCGATCCAGCCTCGGCGCTCCTTGAAACCCTCGATCCGGAACAGAACGTCGAATTCCTCGACCACTACCTGGACCTGCGTCTGGACCTGTCGAAAGTGTTGTTCGTGTGCACCGCCAACACCTTGGACTCGATCCCCGGCCCGTTGCTGGACCGCATGGAAGTGATTCGCCTGTCGGGTTACATCACCGAAGAAAAAATCGCCATCGCCAAACGCCACCTATGGCCCAAGCAACTGGAAAAGGCCGGCGTGTCCAAAGGCAGCCTGAGCATCAGCGACAGCGCCCTCAAAGCCTTGATCGACGGGTACGCCCGTGAAGCCGGTGTGCGCCAGTTGGAAAAACAACTGGGAAAACTGGTGCGCAAAGCCGTGGTGAAGTTGATCGACGAACCGAAAGCGGTGATCAAACTCGGGCCCAAAGACCTCGAAGCCTCACTCGGTCACCCGGTGTTCCGTAACGAGCAAGTGCTGTCCGGCACTGGCGTAATCACCGGTCTGGCCTGGACCAGCATGGGCGGCGCGACCTTGCCGATTGAAGCGACGCGGATCCACACGCTTAACCGTGGCTTCAAACTCACCGGGCAATTGGGTGATGTGATGAAAGAGTCGGCGGAAATCGCCTACAGCTACGTGAGCTCCAATCTGAAGTCGTTTGGCGGCGATCCGAAGTTCTTCGACGAGGCTTTCGTCCACTTGCACGTCCCGGAAGGCGCCACCCCCAAAGACGGCCCGAGCGCCGGCGTGACCATGGCCAGCGCCCTGCTCTCGCTCGCGCGTAACCAGCCGCCGAAAAAAGGCGTGGCCATGACCGGCGAACTGACGTTGACCGGGCATGTACTGCCGATTGGCGGGGTGCGCGAGAAAGTGATTGCAGCGCGGCGGCAGAAGATTTTCGAGTTGATTTTGCCGGAGCCTAACCGTGGCAGTTTTGATGAACTGCCGGACTATCTGAAGGAAGGGATTACCGTGCATTTCGCCAAGCGCTTTGCGGATGTGGCGAAGATTTTGTTTTGACAGGAAGTTCGCCAGCATTCGCGCTGTAGGGTGCTGGCAAACTACCTTCTTATTGCAAATAAATCTAAACAACTGTCAGATCTGACAGTTACCAGTTATTAAGCACCCCTCCACACTTCCCACTCGACATCATTCATTATCGAAAGGGATTTATTCATGACAACCAGCAAAACAAACCAGATTATTGATACAAAGTTCAAATTGGATGGCCGAATGCAACTCGGAGCCGGAGGCCGGATTGAGATTGACTCAACGGATCTGGAGTTCAACCTTAAATTCGATAATGAAATTACGATTGCCTACTATCAAAACAAGGGCCGCCCTAGTGAAAAATACTTGTCTTTCACTTTCAGCGCAGACATTACAACGGGTGAGTACTCTATTACAAAAGATGGCCCCTTCCGAGCAGCAAGTTTCAAAGAAGTGCTAAACACCAAATTAGATATTGACTCTCGCGAACTTTACGAAGCCATCGATGGAAAATTGCACTTTGCCCTTTTTAAAAATGATATCAGTGGATTCCATTGCAGGGTGTCAGCCATCAACATATCCATGAAATCCACGCTTACCGGAGAAATCCTCGGGTTTGCTTCCGGATCCTTCACCAGTAACTTGACATACAGCACTGCGAATTAGTCCTGGCTGCACGCCTACGGGCGCGAAACAGGTACCAGAGGATCGCGTCCGTAGCTCCCACCGTCACACTTTGTCTCATCTTCAGTTATGCTCGCCGTTCGTCGTGAACGCCGGAGCCACTGACCCCATGTCCCCCACCCGCCTGTTTGTCCCCCTCGCCCTGTCCTTGCTGGCCGCCTGCGCCACGCAACCGAAACAGAACGTGACCGTGGTAAAACAAAGTCAATGCCCGGTGAAACTGAACAGCGGGCAAAACCTGATCCTGACCCTGCCTAGCAACCCGTCGACGGGTTACCGCTGGGCGATTCAGGATTCGGCCGGTGGTGTGCTGCATGCGCTCAGCCCCGAGGTTTACAGTAACCCGCAAGACGCCGGAATCGTCGGCAGCGCCGGCCTCTCGACCTGGCGCTTTCAGGCGTTCACCGCCGGCACCGGGCGCTTGCGCCTGACATCGCAACAACCCTGGGCCCCGGAGGTATTGCCGGTGGAAACTTTCGATTGCGCGATCTCGGTTAACTGATCGTGGGCTGGCTGATTCTGGCGCTGATGGGCGCAGTGACCTTTCTGTATGGCGTGAGCATGCATGCAACGTTGCTCTGCCTGCTGGTCAAACCGATGCCAGTGCTGGCCTTGCTCGGTTGGCTGCATGACGCGCCGCCCAGCGACTATCGCCGCTGGATCAGCCTTGGCCTGATTTTCTCGCTGCTCGGAGATGTGTTGCTGGCGTGGCCGGGGGATCTGTTTGTGTTTGGTCTTGGGGCGTTTCTGGTCGCGCATCTGGCGTACTTGAAAGCGTACTTGAGCGATTGTCGGCGGTTGGCGTTGTTGCCATTGGTGATTGCGTTGGGAGTCGGCGCGGTGTTGCTGGGGATTTTGATCTCTCACGGCCTCGGCCCATTGCTGATCCCGGTGATTGTTTACGGCTTGGCCATCAGCGCAATGCTCTGGCGGGCGCTGGCTCGACTGGGCACTGAAGTCCCCAAACGCTCGGCGCTGCTGGCAGCGGCAGGTGCGGTGGCGTTCGTGTTCTCCGACAGCGTGATTGGCATCAGCCGTTTTGTGATGCCATTCGACGCAGCGCCCTATGTAATCATCCTCAGTTATTGGCTGGGGCAATGGGGAATTACCGCTTCGGCGTTCACCCAAAAACAGCGCTGAATTCTTCGCGAGCAGGCTCGCTCCCACATTTGATCTGCGGTGAATGCAATCGACGAGATCCATTGTGGGAGCGAGCCTGCTCGCGAAGGCGGCACCACTGACAATGCAGCTCCCCCAGTACCCCTTCCAGCCGGTTTATCAGACAACCCGCGCATCCCCCCGTCAATTTGGCTAAAATGCCGGCCTTTTCCACCAACGCTGCTGGAACCGCCGTGAGCAAAGAACCCGATCGCCTTTTCGCCCAGCCTTTGGCCCAGGTGCCTGACTTCGCCTTTAACGAGGACGTGGTGCGGGTGTTCCCGGACATGATCAAGCGCTCGGTGCCAGGTTATCCGACCATCGTGGAAAACCTCGGCGTGCTCGCCGCGCAATTCGCCCAGCCCAATAGCGTGCTCTACGACCTCGGTTCGTCATTGGGCGCCGTGACTCAGGCCTTGCGCCGTCACGTGCGCACCGACGGTTGCCGCGTTATCGCTGTGGATAACTCGGCGGCGATGGTCGAACGTTGCCGCGAATACCTCAACGGTCAGGACTCGATGTTCCAGGAGTTGCTGCCGGTGGAAGTGATCGAAGGCGACATCCTCGCCCTTGAGTTTCAGCCAGCCTCGGTGGTGGCGCTGAACTTCACCCTGCAATTCATCGCCCCGGACCAGCGCACGGCGTTGCTCTCGCGCATCCGCCAGTCGCTGTTGCCAGGTGGCGCGCTGATTCTGTCGGAGAAGCTGCGTTTCAACGATCTCGAAGAACACGCGCTGCTCACCGACCTGCACGTCGCCTTCAAACGTGCCAACGGCTACAGCGAACTGGAAATCGCCCAGAAGCGCAGCGCCATCGAAAACGTCATGAAGCCCGACAGCCTCGAAGAACACCGCGAGCGCCTGTTGGCCGCCGGGTTCTCGAAAGTCGTGCCGTGGTTCCAGTGTCTTAACTTTGCCTCGTTGATTGCCTTGCCATGATTGATCTGTCCCCCCTCGCCCGCCGTCTGGCCGGTACACCGCTGGCCGAATGGGCCAACACCCTGCAAGCGCAACTCGACAAGAAAATGGAGAAAGGTCACGGCGATCTGGAGCGCTGGCAAAGTGCGCTGGATGCCTTGCCGAAGATTCAGCCGAGCGAAGTCGACTTGCTCAATGGCCTAATGCTGGACACCGAGTGCGACGACGAAACCCGCGCACAGATGCGTACCGCGCTGATGGGTTTGTCACCGTGGCGCAAAGGGCCGTTTGACCTGTTTGGTGTGCATGTCGACACAGAATGGCGCTCGGACTGGAAATGGTCGCGGGTCGCACCGCATCTGGATCTGAAGGGCAAACGCATCCTCGACGTCGGGTGCGGAAACGGTTACTACATGTGGCGCATGCTCGGTGCCGGGGCCGACAGCGTGATCGGCGTTGACCCGAACTGGCTGTTCTTCTGCCAGTTCCAAGCGGTGCAACGCTACCTGTCCGAACCGAATGCCTGGCATTTGCCGTTCCCGTTCGAAGACCTGCCGCCGGAGCTGGAAGGCTTTGATACGGTGTTTTCCATGGGCGTGTTCTACCATCGCCGCTCGCCGATCGAGCATTTGCTGGCGCTGAAAGATTGCCTGGTCAAGGGCGGCGAGTTGGTGCTGGAGACGCTGGTGATCGAGGGCGATCAACAACAGGTGCTGGTACCGGAAGACCGTTACGCGCAGATGCGCAACGTGTGGTTCCTGCCGTCGGTACCGGCGCTGGAGCTGTGGTTGCGGCGTGCCGGGTTTACGGATGTGCGTTGCGTTGACGTGAGCGTGACCACGGTCGAAGAACAGCGCGGGACGGAGTGGATGAAGTATCAATCGTTGAGCGACTTCCTTGATCCGGACGATCACAGCAAAACGATTGAAGGGCTGCCGGCGCCGATGCGTGCGGTGATTGTTGCGAGAAAGTAGCCCCCCGCTCATAGGAGCGAGTCGCTCAATGCGCAAACAAAAGTTTTCTTAACCGGAGTAGTTAGACTCTGCTACTTTCACGCGCATCGGTAAGTGAACGAAAAAATCGGCATTCATTGAAAGTAGCCATCACAGAAGGGATATGTACTGTGAAAATCAGACAGCTGACACTGAAACACTACCGCCGCTTTGCTGATTTCAAGATTGAATTCGACGATAAAATAACCGTATTGGTGGCTAGAAATGGCGCAGGCAAATCAAGCGTTCTGGACGCATTGGCGACCGCTTTCGGACTCTTTGTTTCAAGGCTGCCTGGCGTATCCGGCATAAGCCCGCGTGACGCGGACTTTCAGATCTACCCTGATGGCAGCAAGCCCCCATACATGCGAATTCTTTGCGAAAGCACAGATGGCTTGAAATGGGATCGCACAGAAAAAAGAGATCAGACCAAGAAAACCGCTGCACAGATTCCGCCTGCAATTGGTCATAAAGCACTGACGGAGTACGCCGACAGCTTTATTGACGCTGCCAACGATAAACAACCTTACAAACTTCCAGTTTTCATTTACTACGGAACGGGACGAGGCGTATTTGATATTCCTCAGCGCAAGAAGGGTTTCAAAAACAGCTTTAACCGATTTGATGCCTTTGATGGCGCCCTCCAAAGTCGAACAAACTTCAAGAGATTCATCGAGTACTTCTATCATCTGGAAGATTGTGAAAGTCGCGAACATAAAGCGCAGAGGTCGTTTGACTTTGAACAACCTGAGTTGCGAGCCATACGAATGGCAATCAGTAGACTAATGCCCGATTTCAGTAATCCTCGTGGCGCATATCCTGCCGGGCTAATGCTCGACTGGAACGTGGAGGGCATAACCAAACAGTTGCGTATCGAACAGCTGAGTGACGGTTATCGAACCACGATTGCAATGGTTATGGATATTGCTGCGCGCATGGCCGAAGCCAATCCGCAAGCCACCGATCCATTGGCCACCGAAGGCGTGATTCTCATAGACGAAGTCGACCTGCACTTGCACCCTGGCTGGCAGCAAAAAATTCTTCCTGACCTAATGCGCACCTTTCCGGATGTTCAGTTCATTGTCACCACTCATAGTCCGCAAGTGATCAGTACCGTTCCACCCGAATCATTACGCATAATTGATTGGCAAGACGGAAAACCTCACGTGGATTTCGTTGAGTTTTCAGAGGGTGCAGAAGCACAACAGATGCTGACCGACGTACTGGGCACAGAATCCCGTTCGGAAAAAATAGCGATAGTCCGTGACCTGAAAAAATACCAACAGCTGGTTGCCGACGATAAATGGGATTCAAAGGATGGACTGGCACTTAAACAGAAGCTCGATAATTGGGGGGCTGGTCACGAGCCCGAGCTGATACGCTTGGACATGGATGTTCGCCTGAAGGAAATGGATCGCCGCTCATGAAAAACACGTTAAAGAACCAGGAACCTAACGAACTAAAGAATTACGTAACCACCAATCCAACCCGAACCTGGGATCACTTCAAGAGATCCCCAGCCAGACGTAAAGCTGTTCAGCTTCAACTGGCTACCGATCAAAGTGGAATATGTGCTTACTGCGAAATCAACTTGAAAGCAGCAGACCACACAGGTGTTGCTGACTTTCGTGTAGAACACTTTCATCCAAAATCAGATGCCTCTACCCCCAAGAACTGGCACCTCGATTGGCAAAATCTCCTGGCCGTCTGTCATGGCGGTTCTAGACCTGACGTGGTTGAAGCGATGAGCCGCTTTACTGCCTTGCACAGCTGTGATGTTCCAAAAGGAGAAAACGATTGGGATGCCGTAATTCTGAACCCGCTGAATCTCACAAGCGATTACTGTTTATTTAAATTTGATCGTAGTACTGGCGGAATGCAAGTCAATGAAATTAACTGTAATTCCGCCGCGGTCTGTATTACCAAGGCAAAGGCAACTGTAGACAATCTTCAGCTGGATAGCCCCCGCTTGCGTAAGCTCAGAAAGCCGGCCCTCGACAAACTTAATGACCAATTAAAATTATTGGTAGATAACGGCAGATCTCTTGAAGACGCACGGAGTTATTTAGCCTCAACCTTTTTGATAAAAGACAGTAATCATCATTGGCCAGCCTTCTTCTCGGCCATTCGTGATTACTTGGGCAACCATGCTGAAGCGCACCTGAAGAGTACGGGTTACATAGGTTGATCAACGCGTTCAGCGGCTTCGCCGGGCCTTGAAGAACTCGCTGAGCACCGCCCCGCATTCTTCCGCCAACACCCCGCCTTCAAACAACACCCGGTGATTCAAAAAGCCTTGGGTGAAGAACTGCCCCTGACTCTGCACAATCCCCGCTTTTGGCTCCAGCGCGCCATACACCACCCGCGCAATCCGCGAATGCACGATCAAGCCTGCGCACATGCTGCACGGCTCCAGTGTCACGTACAGCGTGCTGCCCGGCAGGCGATAGTTGCTCACGGCCAAGGACGCGGCGCGAATCGCGACCATCTCGGCATGAGCACTCGGGTCGTTGCCGCTGATCGGACAGTTGAAGCCGCGACCAATGATTTCACCGTCCTGCACCAGCACCGCGCCCACCGGCACTTCACCAAGCGCGGCACCTTGAGCCGCCAGGGCCAGGGCTTCGCGCATGAAGTCGCGATCACGGCTGCGGTCGATGATGGCGGTTGGACGAATCTGACGCATCACGCCACCTCGATGGCGGCCATCAGGCCGGTTTCCATGTGATCGATCACATGGCAATGGAACATCCAGATGCCCGGGTTATCCGCCACCAGCGCCACTTGCGCACGCTCGTTCTTGCCCAACAGATACGTGTCGGTGAAGTACGGAATGACCTTGTGCCGGTTCGAAGCAATGACCTTGAAGCTCATGCCGTGCAAGTGAATCGGGTGCTGATACTGAGTCATGTTCTTCAATTCAAAAATGTAGCTCTTGCCCTTTTCAAGCTTGGCAATCGGCCGGTCGGCGCAGGTCTTGTCAGTGATATCCCAGGCTTTGCCGTTGATTTGCCACAGGCTCGGCGGTTTGCCGTTTTCGACGTTGACCGACACAGAGCCGACCCACTCGAAATTGAAGTTGAGTTTCTCGGCATTGGCCAGGTCCGGCTCAGCCACCGGGTTGGCGGGCAGCGCAGGCGGCCATTCGGTCAGTGCATCGCTATTTGCCACCGAACGGAACGTACCCAAGCGTACCGGACCGTTGCGCAGGGATAATTCTTCACCGGCCGGCGGTGCCTTGATCGCCAGACAGATACGCATACCCGGGCCGAGCCAGTATTCCTTGCCCAGCGGGCGCGGCTCGATGGGATTGCCGTCCAGTGCGTATATCTGCGCTTCGACGCCAGGAATGTTCAGGCGATAGGTCAACGTGTTATCGAGGTTGAGCAAGCGAACACGAGTGATCTGCCCCGCAGGCAAATCAATCACCGCTTGCGAGACGCCATTGATGGTCGACAGACGCCCCGCCGTGCCGCCACGAGCAGCTTCGCGAGGAATGCTGAACGCGACGAACGCGCCTTCTTCATCGACGTGCCAGCTCTTCAGGCTGAGAGTTTTTTCATACTTGAAACCAGTGGGTTCGCGCTCTTCAATAATCAGCGGTCCGACCAGGCCGCGGCCGAGTTCTTCGCTGCTGTTCACGTGCGGGTGATACCAGTAGCTGCCGGCATCGGGCACGCGGAATTTGTAGTCGAAGTATTCACCCGGCAGCACCGGCAATTGCGAGACGTACGGCACGCCGTCCATTTCCAGTGGCAGACGGATACCGTGCCAGTGAATGGTGGTCGCAACGGGCAGGTGATTGATGAAACGCACCCGCAGCCATTCGCCCTGGCGAACCCGCAATTCTGTACCCGGTGCCGACGGGCCGAACGCCCAGGCTTCGGTTTTGTGCCCAGCCACCAGTTCGACGTCCAGCGGCGCCGCAATCAGCTCATAGTCGTGGCCGGCGTCCGCATCGGCCCTCTTGCCCAGCCAGTAACGCGACGCGCCACCCGCCCCCACGCCAACCACCACAAGACCGGCCAGACCACCGAGTATTTGTCGACGGGTAAAGGACATGAACTCAACTACCTCACATGAAAAGCGGCAGGCCCAGGCCCGCAAAAGGCGAATACGATACACCCGCAGTTGTGAAAGAAACAGCAAAGCGACCGTGACGCGCAGACGCAGGCCTGCGAGATTGGCACCGTGGATAAAACGCAAAAGGCCGTGTGAACAGTGTTCACACGGCCTTTATTGCAACCTGCGATCAAGCCATCAAGGCTTGCGCGGGATCATTCCCACTCAATCGTCGCTGGCGGCTTGCTCGACACGTCGTAAGTGACGCGGGAGATGCCTTCGATTTCATTGATGATGCGGCCGCTGACGGTTTCCAGCAGCTCGTAAGGCAGGTGTGCCCAACGTGCGGTCATGAAGTCGATGGTTTCAACGGCACGCAGGGCAACAACCCAGGCGTAACGCCGGCCATCGCCCACCACGCCAACCGATTTCACCGGCTGGAACACCACGAATGCCTGGCTGACTTTGTGGTACCAGTCGGCCTTGCGCAGTTCTTCGATGAAGATGTGGTCGGCACGACGCAGCAGGTCGGCGTATTCCTTCTTCACTTCACCGAGGATCCGCACGCCCAGACCCGGGCCTGGGAACGGGTGACGGTAGACCATGTCGTACGGCAGGCCCAGCTCCAGGCCCAGACGACGGACTTCGTCCTTGAACAGCTCGCGCAGGGGTTCAACCAGCTTGAGGTTCATTTCTTCCGGCAGGCCGCCCACGTTGTGGTGCGACTTGATCACATGAGCCTTGCCGCTTTTGGCGCCAGCCGACTCGATCACGTCCGGGTAGATAGTGCCTTGAGCGAGGTACTTGATGTTGTCCAGTTTGTTGGACTGGGCATCAAACACGTCGATGAAGGTACGGCCGATGATCTTGCGTTTCTTCTCCGGGTCGGACTCGCCGGCCAGGTTGTCCAGGAACTGATCTTCAGCGTTGGCGCGGATCACTTTGACGCCCATATTCTCGGCGAACATGGCCATCACTTGCTCGCCTTCGTGCAGACGCAGCAGGCCGTTATCGACGAATACGCAGGTCAGTTGGTCGCCGATGGCTTTGTGCAGCAGCGCGGCAACTACCGAGGAATCCACACCACCGGACAGGCCGAGCAGTACGTTGTCGGTGCCGACCTGGGCGCGAATGTTGGCAATGGCGTCTTCAGCAATCTTCGAAGGCGTCCACAGGGCTTCACAGCCGCAGATGTCGAGGATGAAGCGCGACAGGATGCGTCCACCCTGCTTGGTGTGGGTCACTTCCGGGTGGAACTGCACGCCGTAGTAGCCGCGCGCGTCGTCGAACATGCCGGCAATCGGGCAGCTCGGGGTGCTGGCCAGGATGTGGAATTCCTGAGGCATCTTGGTGACTTTGTCACCGTGGCTCATCCACACGTCGAGGCCGAACAGGCCGTCGGCGTCGATGTGGTCTTCGATGCCGTCGAGCAGGCGGCTCTTGCCGACCACGTCAACGCGAGCGTAACCAAACTCACGCAGCTCGGAACCTTCGACTTTGCCACCCAGCTGTTCAGCCATGGTCTGCATGCCGTAGCAGATACCGAAGACCGGTACGCCAAGGTCAAACACCGCTTGCGGGCAGCGCGGGCTGTCAGCGACGTGCACAGACTCGGGGCCGCCGGCGAGAATGACGCCTTTTGGAGCGAATTCGCGAATCGCTTCGTCGTCCATGTCGAACGGATGCAGTTCGCAGTACACGCCGATTTCACGCACGCGGCGGGCAATCAGCTGGGTGTACTGGGAACCGAAGTCGAGGATCAGGATGCGGTGAGCGTGAATGTCGAGGGCCATGAAGTCAGTCTCGTCTATGTAGTTCAGAAACAACTCGGGGCTGAATAAAACAGCCCCGGTTACTTAACTTTTTGCTGGAAGCCTCAACCTACGCGGTAGTTTGGCGCTTCTTTGGTGATTTGTACGTCGTGAACGTGGGACTCGGCCATGCCAGCACCGGTGATCCGCACGAACTCAGGCTTGGTACGCATTTCTTCGATGTCGGCACTGCCGGTGTAGCCCATCGAGGAACGCAGGCCGCCCATCAGCTGATGGATGATGGCGCTCAGGGTGCCCTTGTAAGGAACACGCCCTTCGATGCCTTCCGGAACCAGCTTCTCGGCGCCTGCCGAAGAGTCCTGGAAGTAACGGTCGGAGGAACCTTGAGCCTGGGACATGGCGCCCAGCGAGCCCATGCCACGGTAAGCCTTGTACGAACGACCCTGGAACAGTTCGATCTCGCCCGGCGCTTCTTCAGTACCGGCGAACATCGAGCCCATCATCACGCAGGAAGCACCGGCTACGATGGCCTTGGACAGGTCACCGGAGAAACGGATGCCGCCGTCGGCGATCAACGGAACGCCAGTGCCTTCAAGGGCAGCGGCGACGTTGGCAATGGCACTGATTTGCGGGACGCCGACACCGGCGACGATACGGGTGGTGCAGATCGAGCCAGGGCCGATACCGACCTTGACCGCGTCAGCGCCTGCTTCGGCCAAAGCCAAGGCGGCAGCGCCGGTGGCAATGTTGCCGCCGATGACCTGCACTTCAGGGAAATTCTGTTTGACCCAACGAACGCGGTCGATCACGCCTTTGGAGTGACCGTGTGCGGTGTCGACCACCACCACGTCAACGCCGGCGTTGACCAGGGCAGCGACGCGGTCACCGGTGTCTTTACCGGTACCGACGGCAGCGCCCACACGCAGACGACCTTGATCGTCCTTGCTGGCCAGCGGGTAAGCCTTGGCTTTTTCGATGTCGTTGACGGTCATCATGCCTTTGAGGGCGAATTTGTCGTCGACGATCAGTACGCGTTCGATGCGGTGTTTGTGCAACAGCTCGCGAACGTCGTGCTTGTCGGCGCCTTCCTTGACCGTGACCAGACGCTCTTTAGGCGTCATCACTTCACGGACGGAGACGTCCATACGGTTCTCGAAACGCACGTCACGGGAAGTGACGATGCCGACCAGGTCGCCATCGTGCAGTACCGGAACGCCGGAGATGTTGTGCATGCGGGTCAATTCGAACAGTTCACGAACCGTGGCATCAGCCTCGATAGTGATCGGATCCTTGACCACGCCGGCTTCGTAACGCTTGACCTTACGCACTTCGGCAGCTTGCTGCTCGATGGTCATGTTCTTGTGGATAATGCCGATGCCACCTTCCTGAGCCATGGCAATTGCCAGACGGGCTTCAGTAACGGTGTCCATGGCAGCAGAAACCAGAGGAATATTCAGCTCGATGCCACGGGTTAGGCGGGTCTTGAGACTGACTTCGTTAGGAAGCACCTCGGAATAACCAGGCACTAGGAGAATGTCGTCGAATGTCAGAGCTTCTTGGCTGATACGCAGCATCGCGGGGGCTCCCGAGCGGGAAAATGGAAGCGCGCCATTATAGTCAGACACCCCCTCGGGTTCAATGTAAAACTCTGTCTATTATCGATACAGTCGATTGACGGGCATTTAACCCCGAATTCTGTAGGAGCACAGCTTGCTGGCGATGGCGTCCTTAAGTCCGCCATCGCCAGCAAGCTGTGCTCCTACAGTTCGACTTTCACCCAACTGACAGGCTGATCCAGCCAATCGGCAAATTCGTCGATAAAGCTCTGCTTGAACCCGGCTTCCGCCCAGTTGTTGAAGATAAATCCCAGGTTGGAAAAACCACACTCCTGCAAGAAAAGAAAGCCGTTGATGTCATCTTCATGCCCGCATTCGGGACAGGTGAAGTTATCGGTGCGTCCCGGCATCCAGTCTTCCAGGCTTTCGAACAGTGCTTCGCCGACTTCCTTGCGGCATTCGGCGCAGCCGGCCTCGCTCAGGAAACCTTTGGTCGGCGTGTAGATGCAGCGTTTGGTGACGATCTCCAGGCCATTGATCGACTCGCCAAACGGCAGCGCTTGCGGGTGCAGCACCACCGCGCGGGCACCGTCAGCGATGGCGTGGGCCATGCGGTTGCCGGTGCGACCACAGGTGGTCAGTTCTTCCTGGACGATGTTCTTGCGCACCAGCCACCGCACCACTGCGCGAGCCCGGGGTTCGTGTACCGGCAGTGTGGAGATTTTCGGGACGATGATGCTTTGTGAATTCATGGGTGCAGACCCTGCAAATACTGAATATTCAACCTTGTAGGAGTGAGCCGGCTCCGGGCGGCGTTCCGACGATAGCGGTGTATCAGTCGACAACATTATTGAACGTTAAACCGCTATCGCGAGCAGACTCACTCCTACAGGATTTTCGGCCGGCAGCTTAATCCCTGACACCCTCAGGTCAAGTACTCAAGTAACGCCCGATCAAGGCAATCCCGCTGGCCAGCACCAACCAGGTCACCAGCCGCACAAACGCCTCGCGGGACAATCTCATGGTCAACCGCCGCCCGATCCACAATCCCAAGGCCATGGCCGGCAACAAACACAGCGCCAACACCAACAAGGGTAGCTCGGCATATACACCTGCGACGGCAAACAGGCTCAAGCGCACCACCGTGCTGCAACTGATCAGCGCACTCTGCGTCGCGCGGGCCGCCTCTTTGGGCAGGCGACTGTTCAAATAGATCGCATATAAAAAACCGCCACTGCCAAACAACGCCCCGAACATCCCGCCCACGGTACCCATCGGCACCGCCCAACCGGCGGATAACTGCGTCGGACGGGTTTTGACCCACAGGCTGTAAACCGCATACGCGCTGATAAACAGCCCCATCAACAGCAGCAACACGTCGGATTTCAGGTTCAGCAGAAAGATCACCCCCAGCGTGCAACCCACCGCCATGCACGGCAGTAACCGCAGCAACTCGGGTTTCGCCACATCACGTCGCGAGGGCAGCAAATTGCCGAACGCCGCGACAAAATCCAGCAACACCAGCAATGGCACGATCTTCGACAGCGGCATGAACAGGATCAGAATCGGCCCCGCCACCAGCGCCGTCCCGAAACCAGCGATGCCGAACACGATATAAGCCAGGGCGATGCCCAGCCCGATCACCAGCCAATCCGTTGTGCCGAAGGGCCATTGGTGCAACAACTCAAGAACATTCATTTGCAGGGCTTTCCTTGAATACCAGAGATGACTTTAGCCAGCACCAAGCGTTGCGACTAATATCATCAAAGTCGCCAACTCATCTCTAAAAGGCATACCTCGTGCTTTCAACTCGCCAATTGCGTTACTTCGTGGAAATTGCTGAGTGCGGCAGTTTCAGCGCTGCGGCCGAACGACTGTTTATCGCGCAGTCAGCCCTGAGCCGACAGATCAAGGACATGGAAAACCGCTTGCAAACGCCCCTGTTCGAACGCACCGCGCGCCAGCCTCGACTCACCGCTGCTGGCGAAGCTTTTTTGCCTCGTGCCAGAAACCTGCTCAATGATCTGACCAAGGCCAGCGAGATGGCGACCCAGGTCGGCAACGGCCAACTCGGTACCTTGCGCCTGAGCCATTCCAGCACCGTGCCAATGAGTGGGCGACTGTTGCAAAGCATCAGTGCTTATCTGGATCAGCATGCCGGTGTGTCCATGGACATAGTCAAGCTGTCCTCCGAAGCACAACTGGAAGAGTTGTCCGAAGGCCGATTGGATGTCGGTCTGCTGCGCTTGCCAGTGCTGCGCCAGCGTGAAGGGGTGCAGATTGTTCCTTTGTATAGCGAACGTTTGCTAGTGGCGGCTCCTCCGAATCATCGACTGGCTGTGCATAAGTTCACTCAAGGCATCGATCTGATGCAGTTGAAGGAAGAGGCATTTATCTCCATTCCTCACCCTCAACGTGGCGGCCTAAGCTATTTGACTGCGGAGTTATGCATGCGCCAGGGCTTCTTTCCCAAGGCTGCTCGGGTGGTATCGCGTAAAACCACGCAGCTGCAATTGATCCAGGCCGGCTTCGGCATTGCCCTGTTGCCGGAGTCGATGCAGGACATCGCCCCGCCGGACATCCATTTCCTGCCGCTGGCTGACCCGGATTGCCACAGCACCGTCGCCCTCGCCTCCCGGCAACACCCCACAGCGCTGGTCCAGCAATTCATTCAATACTTCCCCCGATCCATGTAGGGCGGATCGTGCATTGCGCAGGAGATTGCCTTTATCATGCGCCCCATGATTAAAGATCCCTTTGCAAGACTCGGCCTGGACCGTGAAGTCCTGACTGTCAGCCAGCTCAACGGCCGCGCGCGGGTGTTGCTCGAAGACGTGTTCAGCAATATCTGGGTCGAAGGCGAAATATCCAACCTCGCCCGCCCGGCGTCCGGCCACGTGTATTTCACCCTGAAGGACAGTGGCGCCCAGGTGCGTTGCGCGCTGTTTCGGCAAAACGCGGCGCGGGTGCGTCAGGCGTTGAAGGATGGCCTGGCCGTCAAAGTCCGGGGCAAGGTTTCGTTGTTCGAGGGACGCGGCGACTATCAGCTGATCCTCGACACCGTGGAGCCGGCCGGTGATGGCGCGCTGCGCCTGGCCTTCGATGCCTTGAAAGAAAAGCTCAGCGCCGAAGGCCTGTTCAGTGCCAAGCGCAAAGTGCCGCTGCCGGCGCATCCGCAACGCATCGGCATCATCAGCTCGCCGACCGGCGCGGTGATCCGCGACATTATCAGCGTGTTCCGTCGCCGTGCACCGCAGATCCAGCTGACGCTGATCCCCACGGCAGTGCAAGGTCGCGAAGCCACCGCGCAGATTGTCCGCGCGCTGAAACTGGCGGACGCCCGTGGCTTCGACGCGCTGATCCTGGCCCGTGGTGGCGGTTCGCTGGAAGACCTCTGGTGCTTCAACGAAGAAGCGGTGGCCCGTGCCGTCGATGCCTGCGTCACGCCGATTGTCAGCGCCGTTGGCCACGAAACCGACGTTTCGATCAGTGACTTTGTGGCCGATGTCCGCGCCCCGACACCGTCCGCCGCCGCCGAACTGCTCGCGCCGGATTCCAGCGATCTGGTGCGTCGGGTCGAAAGCCTGCATCGCCGACTGGTGATGCGCATGCGCGACCGTTTGATGCGCGACCGGCTGCGTCTGGAGGGCATCTCCCGCCGCTTGCGTCATCCCGGCGAACGCCTGCGTCAGCAAGCTCAGCGTCTGGATGACCTGGACATGCGCATGCGCCGCGCGTTCGAACGCAGCCTCAATACCCGTCGCGAGCGCTTGCTTCGTTTGGAAACCCGTCTCGCCGGGCAACATCCCGGCCGACAATTGGCGATGCTCCGCCAGCGCCTCGACAGCCTCGCCGAACGCCTGCCCCGTGCCATCCGCGAAGGTCTCAAGTCGCGGCGCCTGCAACTGCAAAGTCAGGTGCAGACGCTACAAGTGGTCAGCCCGCTGGCGACACTGGCCCGTGGCTACAGCATTCTGCTGGACGAACGCGGCAACGCAATCCGCTGCGCCGAACAAACCCACAACGGTCAGCGCCTCAAGGCCAAACTCGGCAACGGCGAACTGCAAGTGCGGGTCGAAGACAATCATCTGACGCCTGTCACCCTTTCTTTACTGGATTGATCCATGCCGCGCTTTTTAGCTCCGCTGCTGTTGCTGTGCCTGACCTTCAACGCCCACGCCGACAGCTACATCACACGCCTGTTGAACAAACCGGTGCCGGGCGGTGTGGCCGTGGTGGATCTGGGCGCCTCAGCCCAAGCGCCGAAAGCCAGCTATCAAGGCAAACCGGTTTTGGTGGTCAAGGAACAGAACAACTGGCTGGCGATTGTCGGCGTGCCCTTGACGGTCAAACCGGGCACGCAGCAGCTCAGCAGCGGCGGTCGTAACCTGAGTTTCACCGTCGGCAACAAGAAGTACCCGGAACAGCACATCACCTTGAAAAATACGCAGCAGGTCAACCCGAATCCGGACAACCTCAAGCGCATCGAAGGCGAACTGGCCGAGCAGATCCAGGCCTACCGCAGCTTCAGCCCGAACACCCCGAGCAACCTCTTGCTGGACAAGCCGGTCAACGGGCCGCTGTCGAGCAAGTTTGGTGTGCGTCGTTTCTTTAACGGTGAAGAGCGCAATCCGCATGCCGGCCTGGACTTCGCGGTGCCTGCCGGTACGCCGATCAAGACGCCGGCGGCGGGCAAGGTGATTCTGATCGGCAACTACTTCTTCAACGGCAACACGGTGTTTGTCGATCACGGGCAAGGCTTTATCAGCATGTTCTGCCATATGTCGAAAATCGACGTGAAGGTTGGCCAGCAACTGGCGCGTGGCGGGGTGGTCGGGAAAGTGGGGGCGACGGGCCGCGCGACCGGGCCGCATATGCACTGGAATATCAGCCTGAATGATGCGCGGGTGGATCCGGCGATTTTTATCGGGGCTTTTCAACCTTGATTAGTTGTTGAGGCTACTGGCCTCTTCGCGAGCAGGCTCGCTCCCACAGTTGATCTATGGCGTACACAAATCCACTGTGGGAGCGAGCCTGCTCGCGAAGGCGATGTCACAGACACACTCTATTCAGCCTCAAGATCTTCAATCCCATGGGCTTCCCGGTCCGCCAGGCAATGCCTGATCCACTCCTGAGTCTCCGCCGAGAAACCCGCCAACTCTTCAGACGTGATCAACTCCCGCGCGCACAGCCCAAGCAAGTGCGAGCGAGCCTCATGCCGTGAAAACCTGAACACACCAAACGCCCAATACAACTCCTTTTGCCTGGACTGAAGCAGCTCTTCAGTGGCTTCAATCCGCTCGTAAGGCGCCAGGCTTTTATCCAGCACCATGAGCTCGACCTCTTCCATGATCCGGATGCACATCCGCTCATGTGCCAATGGACGCAACGCGCTATACCGCTTCCAGTCCGACTCGTTCATGTTCGACTCCTGCCGTGTTCAGGCTTTAAGCATAGCTGTGCTCAGGGAGTCGTCGCCGCGAACCTCAAATTGCGCACAGCCCAAACCTCGCGCAATCATCACAACAATCGCCGCAACCCTCAGCAATAAAATCTCGATAAAATCGACTTTCAGGGTATTCCTCTCAATTTTTTTCGACTGCTTGCCATCCTTTCCCCCCGCGGTTAGGGTTGAAGGCATGAAAACCTCTCACACCCTCATTCAGCTTCGCCAGCACCGCAGCCTGTGCCTCGTCAGCGCACGACTGCCGGGCTGAATTTGCGGCGCCTCGCTCCACGCTTTTCCCCAAGAACATTTGATCCACCGGCAGGCCGCCTTTTTTCGGCCCACACAATAAGGATTCCCCCGATGAGCATGCTCAAAGATCCGTCTTCGAAATACCGCGCGTTCCCGACCATCGACATCCCGGATCGTACCTGGCCGTCGAAGACCATCACTGCTGCGCCGATCTGGTGCAGCTCCGACCTTCGTGATGGCAACCAGTCGCTGATCGAGCCAATGGACGCGGTCAAGAAATTGCGTTTCTGGAAAACCCTGGTGTCCGTCGGTGTGAAGGAAATCGAAGCCTCGTTCCCAGCCGCTTCGCAAACCGACTTCGACTTCGTGCGTACCCTGATCGAAGGCAACCACATCCCGGACGACACCACCATTCAGGTGCTGACCCAGGGCCGTGAAGACTTGATCGAGCGCACCTTCGAATCCCTGCGCGGCGCGAAGAAAGCCATCGTTCACCTGTACAACGCGACCTCCCCTTCTTTCCGCCGGATTGTCTTCAATCAGGACAAGGACGGAGTCAAGGAAATCGCTGTGAGCGCGGCCAAGCTGTTCGTCAAATACGCCGCCCAGCAACCGGACACCGAGTGGACTTTCGAGTACTCGCCAGAGACCTTCAGCGCCACTGAGCTGGAGTTCGCCAAAGAAGTCTGCGATGCCGTGATCGAGGTCTGGAACCCGACGCCTGAGCACAAGATGATCCTCAACTTGCCTGCGACCGTCGAATGCGCCACCCCGAACATCTACGCCGACCAGATCGAATGGTTCGGCCGTCACATCAACCGTCGTGACAGCGTGATTATCAGCCTGCACACCCACAACGACCGTGGCACCGGTGTAGCCGCCACCGAGTTGGGCCTGATGGCCGGCGCCGACCGTGTCGAAGGCTGCCTGTTCGGCAACGGCGAGCGTACCGGTAACGTCGACCTCGTGACCGTGGCACTGAACCTCTACACCCAGGGCGTTCACCCCGAGCTGGACTTCTCCGACATCGACGGCGTGCGCAAGGTCGTCGAAGAATGCAACCAGATCCAGGTGCACCCACGTCACCCGTACGTTGGCGACCTGGTTCACACCGCGTTCTCCGGCTCCCACCAGGATGCCATCCGCAAGGGCTTCGCCCAGCAGAAACCGGATGCGCTGTGGGAAGTGCCGTACTTGCCAATCGACCCGGCCGATATCGGTCGCAGCTACGAGGCGGTCATCCGCGTCAACAGCCAGTCGGGCAAGGGCGGTATCGCTTACTTGCTGGAACAGGAATACGGCATCAACTTGCCACGTCGCATGCAGATCGAATTCAGCCAGGTGGTGCAGCGTGAAACCGATCGCCTGGGCCTGGAAATGACCGCTCAGCAAATCCACGCGCTGCTGCACAGCGAGTACTTGCAGGCCAACACCCCGTACGCGCTGGTCAGCCATCGCCTGCAGGAAGAAAACGGTCACAGCTCCGTGGAAGTGGAAGTCTCCAGCAAAGGTCAGGGCGAAACCAACCTGCACTGGCGCGGCAAGGGCAATGGTGCGCTGGAAGCCCTGGTGGCTGGCCTGCCGATCCCGGTGGAGATCATGGACTACAACGAACACGCCATCGGCGCGGGCACCAATGCCAAGGCAGCGGCCTACATCGAACTGCGCGTGAACAGTGAGCGTGCGGTGCATGGCGTCGGTATTGATGAAAACATCACCACCGCCAGCTTCAAGGCCCTGTTCAGCGCGCTGAACCGCTCGCTGAGCCAGCCGGAAGCGAAAGCGGCGTAAGCGTTCGCTGAAATATAAAAGGCCCCGAGGTGCGAACCTTGGGGCCTTTTTATTTGCCTGGGATTTTTGTGTTGTCTGTCATGGCCTCTTCGCTGGCAAGCCAGCTCCTACAGTTTGGAATGCATTCCCCTGTAGGAGCTGGCTTGCCAGCGAAGAGGCCCGGTCAGGCAGCAAAAATCTCAGGTGAATTCGAATGTATCCGCATCCAGATTAGCCGGAAACCGCGTGCGATAAGCCTGCAGATCCGCAGCATTCAGTACCACCTGAAACACCCCATCGGCCTCGCCTGCACTGAGCAAGGTCTCCCCCTGGAAATCCAGTACCTGACTGTCGCCGGTGTAGGCAAAACCTTTACCGTCCGTGCCAATGCGATTCACCGCCGCCACATAGCAGAGGTTCTCGATGGCCCGCGCAGGCAGCAAACGGTTCCAGTGCTGGCGGCGTGCACCCGGCCAGTTGGCGGTGTACAGCAGCAAGTCGGTGTCCTGGGCATCGCGGCTCCAGACCGGGAAGCGCAGGTCGTAGCAAATCAGTGGCCGTACTCGCCAGCCCTTGAGTTCGAACTGCACCTGACGCTCGCCCGGCGTGAAGTGGTTATGCTCGCCGGCCATGCGGAACAGATGACGTTTGTCGTAGTGCCAGACCTCCCCTTCCGGACGCGCCCATAGCAGGCGATTGCGATGACTGCCGTCAGCGACCTGAACGATGATGCTACCGGTGATCACCGCGTCGAGCTTCGCCGCCTGAACGCGCAACCACTTGCTGGTCGGACCGTTTTCCGACTCCGCCAGGGTTTGCGATTCCATGGAGAAACCGGTGGTGAACATCTCCGGCAGGATGATCAGATCCGCACCGCGAGCCTGCTCCAGCAACTGCTCGAAATGCTCCAGGTTGGCTTTCCGGTCGTGCCAGGCCAGCGAGGTCTGGATCAGCGCAACATTCAGGTTAGGCAGTGCACTCAGATCACGCATAGTTTTGCCGCTGCTTCACGCAGGGTCTCCTCGCGTTTGGCGAAGCACAAGCGCACCAGGCGCTGGCCTGCGGGTGGGGCCTGGTAGAACACCGAGATCGGAATACTCGCCACGCCATGTTCGCGGGTCATCCACAGCGCCATCTCGACGTCATTGAGGTCCGGGCGGATCTGCGAGTAGTCGACCAACTGGAAATAAGTGCCGGTCACGCGAGTGAAACTGAACCGCGAAGGCGTCAGCAGATCACAGAACAGATCACGCTTGGCTTGATAGAAACCGGGTAACTCTTCGACGTGCTCAGGATGCTCGGCCATGAAGTCGGCCAAGGCAAATTGCAGCGGTGTCACGCCGCAGAAACTGACGTATTGATGAACCTTGCGCAACTCGGCAGTGAGCGCCGGCGGTGCGACCACGTAGCCGGTTTTCCAGCCCGTGACGTGGTAAGTCTTACCGAAGGAACTGACCACGAAAGCGCGCTGATACAACTCTTCGTGATTCAGCACACTGACGTGAGGCACGCCATCGAACACCAGGTGTTCATAGACTTCGTCGCTGACCAGATAGATGTCGCGACCGCGAATCAAATCCGCCAACTGATCCAGTTCGGCACGGCTGATCAACGCGCCACTCGGGTTATGCGGTGAGTTGAGAACGATCATCCGCGTGCGCGGCGTAATGGCCTCGGCCAGCTTCTGGAAGTCGATGGAGAAATCATTCAGCCCGAGTTGCACATGCACGCAACGTCCGCCGGCCAGTTCCACCGACGGTTCATAACTGTCGTAGCAGGGGTCGAACACGATGACTTCGTCGCCGCTGTGGATAACCGCCTGAATAGCGCAGAAGATCGCCTGCGTGGCGCCGGGTGTGATGGTCACTTCGTGGTCGGCATCGACGTTGACGCCATAGCTGCGAGCGATCTTCGCCGCCACTTGCTGGCGCAACGCAGGCAGGCCAGTCATTGGCGAATATTGGTTGTGGCCATTGGCGATGTGCCGGCCAACCGCATCACACAGGGCCTGCGGGGCATCGAAATCGGGAAAACCCTGGGACAGGTTGATCGCCCCGGTTTGTGCCGCGAGTTGAGACATCTGAGTGAAGATAGTGATGCCGACATTCGGCAGCTTACTGGTGATCATCGGTCATTCCCTGCTCTACACCCGGCGCTAATGGCGGCGCGGGAGAGCCCGAGGATAGCCCATCCGGCGCCCATAAAAAAAGAGCGCCAACTGGCGCCCTTCTTAAACATTCACCGCATAACCCTGTGGTGAGGGGGCTTGCCCCCGTTGGGTGGCGCAGCCGCCCTAGAACTATCCACTGCGGTCTGTCAGATAAACCGTAGTGCAGGTTTTACGACTGCTTCGCAGCCGAACGGGGCGGTGCGGCGGTCCGACAAGCCCCCTCGCCACAACAAGCCCTCCACACAAAATAGTGTGAAGGCCTGGATCAGCGCTTGTCGCGGCGCTTTTTGTCGGCCTTTTTGTGGTGCGACATCATGCGACGCTTCTTGTTGACCTGACGGTCTGTAAGCGAGTTCTTGTTGCCTTCGTACGGGTTCTCACCGCCCTTGAACTCGATGCGGATCGGCGTACCGACCAGCTTCAAGACACGACGGTAAGTGTTTTCCAGATACCGGACGTAAGACTTCGGCACCTTCTCGATCTGGTTACCGTGAATCACGATGATCGGCGGGTTCGCGCCACCCAAGTGGGCATAACGCAGTTTGATCCGGCGGTTGTTGACCATCGGCGGCGCGTGCTCACCGACCGCATCTTCCAGAATCTGGGTGAGGCGGTTGGTTGGCCAACGGGTCACGGCGGACTTGAACGAGTTCTGTACCGAGGCGTAGAGATTGCCCACGCCCGTACCGTGCAGCGCCGAGATGAAGTGGATGTCGGCGTAGTCAACGAAGAACAGTCGACGTTGCAGCTCGACCTTCACGAAGTCGCGCTCGCTCGGCGTCATGCCGTCCCACTTGTTGATCGCGATAACCAGCGCACGACCCGACTCAATGGCGAAGCCCAGCAGGTTGAGGTCGTGGTCCACCACGCCTTCGCGCGCGTCCATGACGAAGATCACCACGTTGGCGTCTTTGATCGCTTGCAGGGTTTTGACCACGGAGAATTTTTCAACTTCTTCGTGGATCTTGCCGCGCTTGCGCACACCGGCGGTGTCGATCAGCGTGTACTTCTCGTCGTTACGCTCGAACGGGATGTAGATACTGTCGCGTGTCGTACCAGGCTGGTCATACACGATCACCCGGTCTTCACCGAGCATGCGGTTAACCAGGGTCGACTTGCCGACGTTCGGGCGACCGATGATAGCGATCTTGATACCGTCTTTTTCGCTTGGGCCAGGAATGCGCTTGGCTTCCTCACCTTCGGCAACGATCTCTTCTTCGCCGTCTTCCGGCTCTTCGTCGTCTTTCGGGAAATCGCTCAGGGCGATTTCCAGCATCTGGGTGATGCCACGACCATGAGCACCAGCGATAGGGATCGCGTGGCCCATGCCCAACGGGGCGAATTCAGCGCGGGCCATTTCAGGGTCGATGTTGTCGACCTTGTTGGCAACCACGTAAGAACGCTTGTTACGTTTGCGCAAATGCTCGGCGATCATCTGGTCGGCGGCGGTGAAGCCAGCCTTGGCATCTACCAGGAACAGAACGACATCGGCTTCTTCAATGGCCAGCAGCGACTGCTCGGCCATTTTTTCGTCCATACCGTGCTCGTCACCGGAGATACCGCCGGTGTCGACCAGAATGTAGGAACGCCCTTGCCACTTGGCCTCACCGTATTGGCGATCACGGGTCAGACCGGACAAGTCGCCGACGATGGCGTCGCGAGTCCTGGTCAGGCGGTTGAACAAGGTGGACTTGCCGACGTTCGGTCGGCCCACCAGGGCGATTACGGGAACCATGCGGCTCTCCACTTCGTTATTTCAGAAAATACAAAAGCCGCTGCGAGGCAGCGGCTGGTGCTCGGGGCAACGCTTGAGGGCGCTGCGAACCCCGTGTTACGGGGTTGCCTGGGGTTAAACCCCAAGCATAGCTAAAGGGCCTGCGCTCGCTCATGCTGCGTTAAAAATCAGCTCAGGATGCTCATTGACTAAAGTCAACTCCGCTCCCTCGCTGATTTTTGCCTTGCCTGAGCTTCGCTCGGCTCCTTCAGAAAATAATGTTACTTAATGGTCAGGGCTTCCAGTTTGCCGCTGTTGCCATATACATAAATCGTGTCACCCACCACCAGCGGACGGGCACGCAGGCCGTCGCTGTCGATGCGCTCGCGGCCGACGAAACGACCGTCCACCTGACTCAGCAGGTGCAGGTAGCCTTCCATATCGCCGACTGCAACGTAGCTGGAGAAAACTTCCGGAGCCGACAGTTGACGGCGGGCCAGCGAATCATTGCTCCACAACGCAGAGGTGGAACGTTCGTCGACGCCTTCAACGGTGCCCGAAGCCAGGCTCACGTAAACGTTGCCAAACCCCTGGGCGACGCCAGCATAGCTGGAAGCATCACGCTGCCAGAGCTGACGCCCGCTTTCCAGGTCCAGTGCCGCAAGACGGCCCTGATAGCTGGCGACGTACAGCGTACCGCCGGACAGCAGCAAGCCGCCGTCGATGTCGACCACACGCTCCAGCTCCGAACGACCCTGTGGGATCGCTACACGTTGTTCCCACACCGGCACGCCGTTGGAGACATTGAGAGCGACCACTTTACCGGTCGACAGGCCTGCTACCGCTAAACGGTTGGTCACGATCGGTGCACTGGTGCCGCGCAGCGTCAGGACCGCAGGGGTGCTGTCATACAACCAGCGCTGGTTGCCAGTCGCGGCATCCAGACCGATCAGACGGTCGTCCTGAGTCTGAACCACCACCACGTCACCGTTGGTGGCCGGCGGCGCGAGAACTTCACTGTTCACGCGAGCGCGCCATTTCTCTTCACCGTTGATCGCGTCCATGGCAACGATTTCGCCCTGGAGCGTACCGATCATGACCAGACCGTAACCCACGCCAACGGCGCCGGAAACAGGCAGGTCGAGATCTTTCTTCCATTTGACGTCGCCATTGCTGCGATTCATCGCCATCACCACGCCAGTGACGTCGCCGGCATAGATGGTTTCGCCATCAATCGCCGGTACCAGCATGTTGTAGGATTTACCCTGACCGTCACCGATCGAACGACTCCACTGCTTTTGCAGAACCACTTCTTCTTTGAAGTCGACCAGCTCGGCAGGTGGCAATTCCTTTTTGCTGTTGCTGCTGCAACCCGCGGCCAAAATGGCCAGGGCCAGCAATGCTGCATGCTTCCAACGAATCACGTCACGCATCCCCTTTGGCCAGATCATCCAGCTTGATTTGCAGGCCGCCGACCGCCGCTTCATCCGACAGGGCGGCCTTGGCTTTTTGATACGCCTTGTTCGCTTCGTCGGTACGACCCAACTGCACCAGCAGGTCGCCTTTAAGTTCTTCGCGAGTGGCCAGGAATGCTTTGTCGGCATCGCCTTCGAGCAGTTTCAAGGCTTCATCGGCCTTGTTCTGCGCGGCCAGTACCTGCGCCAGGCGCTGACGGGCAATTTCGCCCAGTGCCGGGTTGGCCGGTTTGGCGACAATGGCTTTCAGCTCGGTGACTGCGTCGTCCAGCTTGGCGCTGTCGACCGCGACTTTCGCCACGAACAGGCTGCCGTACTGAGCGTATGCGCTACCGGCGAACTCGCTGTTGAGCTTGCCGGCCAAGTCGGCAACACGGGCTGCGTCAGGCTTGCCATCAGGCGTCAGCGTGGTTTCGAGCAATTGCTGATAGAGCATCGAGGCGCCCTGCGACTGATTGCTCTGATACTTGTGAAAGGCTTGCCAGCCGAACACGATGACCAGCGCCAACAGGCCGCCAGTGACCAAGGGCTTGCCGTTGCGTGACCACCAGTCCTTCAAATCCGCCAGATGTTCGTCTTCGGTACTCGACACCCCAATACTCCTTAATCGCTAAATCGGCTGTTTGACAGCTTCAACCCTGCACGACGCAGGTGGCCAGGTGTGCAGCAAGCGCATCCCAGGCAATACTTTGTTGTTCGCCCTGGCCACGCAGGGGTTTGAAACCTACCACTTGCTGGGCCATCTCATCGTCACCGAGGATCAGTGCATACAGCGCACCGCTCTTGTCGGCCTTCTTGAACTGGCTTTTGAAGCTGCCGGCGCCGGCATTGACTTGCAGGCGCAGGTTGGGTAATTGATCACGGACACGTTCGCTCAGGGTCAGGCCCGCCAGCTCCGCCGCTTCACCGAAGGCGCAGAGGTAGACGTCGACCTGACGGGAGATTTCTTCCGGGATCTGCTCCAGGGTTTCAAGCAACAGCACCAAGCGTTCGATACCCATGGCGAAACCAACGCCCGTGGTCGGCTTGCCGCCCATCTGCTCGACCAGACCGTCGTAACGACCACCGGCACACACGGTGCCCTGGGCGCCCAACTTGTCGGTGACCCATTCGAAAACGGTCTTGCTGTAGTAATCCAGCCCGCGAACCAGTTTCGGGTTGATCACATAAGGAATGCCGGCGGCGTCCAGACGAGCCTTCAGACCCTCGAAGTGCACGCGGGACTCATCGTCCAGGTAGTCGGCCATTTTCGGCGCGTCCATCAGGATGGCTTGCGTGTCGGCGTTCTTGGTATCCAGAACTCGCAGCGGGTTGGTCTTCAGACGGCGCTGGCTGTCTTCGTCCAGCTTGTCCAGATGTGCGGACAGGAACTCGACCAGCGCTTCACGATAGCGACCGCGCGACTCGGCAGTGCCCAGGCTGTTGAGTTCGAGCTTGACCGCATCACGAATGCCCAGCTCGCCCCACAGGCGCCAGGTCAGCACGATCAGCTCGGCATCGATGTCCGGACCGTCGAGGTTGAACACCTCGACACCGATCTGATGGAACTGGCGATAACGGCCTTTCTGTGGACGCTCGTGGCGAAACATCGGGCCGATGTACCAGAGTTTCTGCACCTGGCCACCGCCGGTGATGCCGTGCTCAAGCACCGCACGCACGCACGCTGCCGTGCCTTCAGGACGCAGGGTCAGGGAGTCGCCGTTGCGGTCGTCGAAGGTGTACATCTCTTTTTCGACGATGTCGGTCACTTCACCGATGGAGCGCTTGAACAGCTCGGTGAACTCGACGATCGGCATGCGGATCTGCTTGTAACCGTAGTTATCCAGCAGACGCGAAACAGTGCCCTCGAAATGACGCCACAGGGGAGTCTGTTCGGGCAGGATATCGTTCATGCCACGAATGGCTTGCAAAGACTTGCTCACAATAAATCCTTAAATTCGTTCGGCTCTTTAGTCAGGCTCAGCCACGCGCAATAACGGCAGCGTCAGCTTCGACCTTTTCGGCCGCTTTCTGGCGGATCAAGCGTTCAAGCTCATCCACCAGATTGTCATTCGTCAGTTTCTGCGACGGCTTGCCGTCGATGTAAATCAGGTTTGGCGTGCCGCCGGTCAAGCCGATATGGGCTTCCTTGGCTTCACCCGGCCCGTTGACCACGCATCCGATGACCGCGACATCCAGCGGCACCAGCAGGTCTTCGAGACGCCCTTCCAGCTCGTTCATGGTTTTGACCACATCGAAGTTCTGCCGCGAGCAGCTCGGGCAGGCGATGAAGTTGATGCCACGGGAACGCAGATGCAGGGATTTGAGAATGTCGTAGCCGACTTTCACTTCCTCGACCGGGTCAGCCGCCAACGAGATGCGAATAGTATCGCCAATCCCTTCGGCGAGCAGCATACCGAGGCCCACGGCGGATTTCACTGTGCCAGAACGCAAACCACCCGCTTCGGTGATACCCAAATGCAAAGGCTGGACGATTTCCTTGGCCAGCAGGCGGTAGGCTTCGACGGCCATGAACACGTCGGAGGCCTTCACGCTGACCTTGAAGTCCTGGAAATTCAGGCGTTCGAGGTGCTCGACGTGACGCAGGGCAGACTCGACCAGCGCAGCCGGGGTGGGCTCGCCGTACTTCTTTTGCAGGTCTTTTTCCAGGGAGCCGGCGTTGACGCCGATGCGGATAGGAATCCCGCGATCACGGGCGGCATCGACCACCGCGCGTACACGGTCTTCACGACCGATATTGCCCGGGTTGATCCGCAGGCAGTCAACACCCAACTCGGCTACGCGCAAGGCGATCCGGTAGTCGAAGTGGATGTCAGCCACCAACGGCACTTTGACCAGTTTCTTGATCTTGCCGAAGGCTTCGGCGGCATCCATATCCGGCACAGAAATGCGCACGATATCGACGCCAGCGGCTTCCAGACGATTGATCTGGGCCACGGTGGCGGCAACGTCATTGGTATCGCTGTTGGTCATGCTCTGCACAGCGATGGGTGCATCGCCGCCAACAGGCACGTTACCGACCCAGATCTTGCGGGATTCGCGACGTTTGATTGGAGATTCGCCGTGCATGACTTATTGACCCAACTTCAGGCGAGCAGTCTCGCCACTGGTGAACGGAGCGACATCAACCGCCTGACCGTTGTAGCTGACCTGCGCGCCACGGGCGAAGCCCAGACGCACAGAAAACGGAGGCTTGCCGCTGACGGAAACGCTATCGCCTTTACGCTTGAGACCACTCAACAGCACCTTACCAGCGCCATCGGTCACTTGCGCCCAGCAGTCGGCGGTGAACTTCAGCTGAACCTGGCCTTGGCCGGCCACTGGAGCTGTTGCGACCGGAGCCGAAGCCGGAGCAACCGGAGCGGTCACCACCGGTGCCGGAACCACTGGAACAGCCGGAGCCGGAGCCGGAGCAGCCGGTGCTGCAACAACTGGAGCGACGTTGTGCGTCGGGGCAACTGGCGTCGGGGCTGTCGGTGCGACAACAGGCGACGTTGCTTCAGCTTCAGCCGGCGCTTCAGAGGAGGTTTCAGCTTGCGGCAACGCCAGCGGGGTAGCGCTTTCAGCCTGACCTTGCGCGACGGCCTGGTCTTCCGGCTCGTCCAGCGGATGGATCTGGGTGGTGCCGTCGGCACCTTCCACTTCAACGTGTTCCGGGCTCAGACCGATCAAATCCTTGGTGCGCAGCGAGGTTTGATCCTGCCACCAGACAAAACCGCCACCAATGACCGCGATCAGCAACAACAGGCTGACAATTCGCAAAATCGTATGGGAAACCCGCACTGGCTCTTCGATACGACCCAGGCTGTGCACGCTGCTGCCGTGGGAATCGGTGCCAGTCGATTGGTCGAACTGCTGGACCAGAACGGCTTGGTCCATGCCCAGCAATTTGGCGTACGCACGGATATAACCGCGAGCAAAGGTATGCCCAGGCAGCTTGTCGAATGCGCCGGCTTCCAGATTGCTCAAGGAGGTCACAGTGAGGTTGAGCTTGAGGGCCACTTCGGCCAGCGACCAGCCATTGCTTTCGCGAGCCTGGCGCAAAGTTTCACCGGGGTTAACGCGATTCGCTGCTACAACTTCGGGATGCGCCGCTTTCATCATTGCTCCGACAGGTATTGCTGATATTCCGGGGTACCGGGATAGAGTCGTTTTAGTTGCAGGCCCGCACTGGCGGCCTTGTCGCGATCATCGAACACTGTTGCCAGCCGAACGCCGAGCAATAGACTACGTGCATTTTGCTCGGCCAGCAGGCTAAAACGATCGTAATAGTCACGCGCGGGCACATAATGCCTGTCTTCGAAGGACAACTCAGCCATTTCGAGTAATGCACGTGGCTGTTGGCGATTCAAACGCAGGGCTTTTTCCAGTTGCTGCTGCGCGAGATCACGCTCACCCAGCTTTGATGCGGTCATGCCCAGGTTCTCGAATACTCGCGAACGCTCAGGATACAGCGTATCGGCGGCGGCCTGTTCAAAGCGCTCGTACGCCTCTTTGTAACGTTTTTCTTCGAACAGGAAACTGCCGTAGTTGTTCAGGATTCGCGCATCGTTGGGGCGGGAGGACAGCGCCTTGCGAAAATACTGGTCTGCCAGTTCAGGCTCCATTTCAGCCTGAAACACCAACCCTAATGCCGCATTGGCATCCGGGTCCGAGTCATCCAGCTCCAACGCCTTTTTCAGCGGGACTTTAGCGCGTTCGGTCATGCCTTGTTGCAAGTAGCCCAAGCCCAGTTGCACGTAGGCAACACGCGCCTCATCACGGCCCTTGCTGGTCTTCATCGGGTTGAAATCGCCCGACAGGACACAACCAGCACACAGGCTGGCCCACAGCAAAAGCAGCGCAAAGCGCAGGGACATAGAGATCCTCTCTTGAATTATTTCGCGGCGTTTGAAGCCATATCGTTTTCGGCGCTTAACTCGCGCACGGCGATATAACGTTCGCTGCGACGGGTGCGATCCAGCACCTGCCCTACCAATTGGCCACACGCGGCATCGATGTCTTCACCGCGGGTGGTGCGTACGGTGACATTGAAACCTGCATGGTGAAGCTGATCCTGAAACCGGCGAATCGCGTTGTTGCTCGGGCGCTCATAACCGGAATGCGGGAACGGGTTGAACGGAATCAGGTTGATCTTGCATGGGATGTTCTTGAGCAACTCGATCATCTCAACGGCATGTTCAACCTTGTCGTTGACGTCCTTGAGCAAGGTGTACTCGATGGTCAGCACGCGCTTTTCGCCCAGGGACGACATGTAGCGCTGGCATGACTCGAGCAGCATCTTAAGCGGATACTTCTTGTTGATCGGCACCAATTGGTTACGCAATGCGTCATTCGGTGCGTGCAGCGACAACGCCAGCGAGACGTCGATGTGCTTGGACAGCTCATCGATCATCGGCACCACGCCGGAGGTCGACAGGGTCACACGGCGCTTGGAAATGCCGTAACCCAGGTCGTCCATCATCAGGTGCATGGCCGCAACGACGTTGTCGAAGTTCAGCAGCGGCTCGCCCATGCCCATCATCACCACGTTGGTGATGGCACGGTCGGCGGTCGCCGGGATGCTGCCGAACGATTTATTGGCAATCCACACCTGACCGATGACTTCGGCGGCGGTGAGGTTGCTGTTGAAACCTTGCTTGCCGGTGGAGCAGAAACTGCAATCCAGGGCACAGCCTGCCTGGGACGAAACGCACAAGGTGCCGCGTTTGCCCTGAGGAATGTACACAGTCTCGACGCAGCTGCCGGACGCCACACGCACCACCCACTTACGGGTGCCGTCGGTGGAAATGTCCTCGCTGACCACTTCGGGGCCGCGGACTTCAGCAATGACCTTGAGCTTGTCGCGCAGGGCCTTGCTGACGTTCGTCATGGCGTCGAAATCATCGACGCCAAGGTGGTGAATCCATTTCATTACCTGACCGGCACGGAAACGCTTCTCCCCGATTGAGTCGAAGAATTTTTCCATTTCCTGTTGAGTCAGACCCAGCAGGTTGGTTTTTACAGTCGATGTAGTCATGGATTCACCTTCACTCTTAAGCAATGCTTAGCGAGTGGTTACTTCAGTAGCTGCGAAGAAGTACGAGATTTCGCGAGCAGCAGCGGCTTCGGAGTCCGAACCGTGCACAGCGTTGGCATCGATGGAATCAGCGAAGTCAGCGCGGATGGTGCCGGCAGCAGCTTCTTTAGGGTTGGTAGCGCCCATCAGCTCACGGTTCAGAGCGATAGCGTTTTCGCCTTCCAGAACCTGAACAACAACCGGGCCGGAGATCATGAAAGCAACCAGGTCGCCGAAGAAACCACGAGCGCTGTGCTCAGCGTAGAAGCCTTCAGCTTCAGCTTTGGACAGTTGCTTCAGTTTCGAAGCTACAACGCGCAGGCCTGCTTTTTCGAAACGAGTGGTGATCTCGCCGATGACGTTTTTTGCAACAGCGTCAGGCTTGATGATGGAGAAAGTACGTTGAACAGCCATGGTGTAACTCCAGAAACGGTAATTTGTGAAAAATTAAACCCGCGAATTATACGCGGGTTCTTGGGTATTGCCTAACTGCGTACGGTGCAGACTCAGTCTGCTTCTTCGATCCAGGCGGCCTGAATGGCTTCAAGCACCTTCTCGCCACCGCGGGTCGGATCATCACTGAACTCCGGCAATGCCAGCACCCATTGGTGCAGATCGACGAAGTTCACATAACGCGGATCCACTTCTGGCCTGGATTCAGCCAGCTGGATCGCGATTTCGAGCACATCAACCCATTTCAGACTCATGTCGCTTCCTTGAATCAGTGCGCCGCTTCAGCCGCATGGTTGAGCGAGTATTTCGGAATTTCAACCGTCAGGTCTTCAGTCCCGACTTTGGCCTGACAGCCCAGGCGGGACTGAGCTTCCAGCCCCCAAGCCTTATCAAGATAGTCTTCTTCCAGCTCGTCAGCCTCTTCCAGCGAGTCAAAGCCTTCACGAATAAGGCAGTGACAGGTGGTGCAGGCACAGACGCCGCCACAAGCACTTTCCATCTCGATATGGTGCTCATGCGCCAGTTCGAGAATGGATATACCTGTCTCAGCCTCAACAACCATGCCTTCCGGGCAAAACCTCTCGTGTGGCAGAAAAATGACCTGCGGCATCGTTATTCCTCAATCTCATTCAGGTTGCGCCCCGCCAGCGCGGCTTTCACCGTCGAGTCCAGGCGGCGGGCAGCAAAGGCATCGGTCACTTGCGACAGACGCTTGGTCTGCTGCTCGATGGCGTAACCATCAGTACCTTTCATCAGTTCGGTCAATTCCTGCACCTGCATGTCGATGACCAGACGCTCTTCGGCGTCGAGCAAGCGCTCGCCATCAGCCTCCAGAGCAGCCTGTACCGCTTCAATCAGGCGTTGTGCGTCGACCTGCTGCTCACGCAGCACACGGGCAACCTTGTCGTCATTGGCGTGCTGGAACGAATCCTTGAGCATCTTCGCGATTTCGCCGTCGGTCAGGCCGTAGGACGGCTTGACCTGAATGCTGGCTTCAACGCCCGAACCCAATTCGCGCGCCGAAACGCTGAGCAGACCGTCGGCATCGACCTGGAAGGTCACGCGAATCTTCGCCGCACCGGCCACCATCGCCGGAATACCGCGCAATTCAAAGCGCGCCAGGGAGCGGCAGTCGCTGATCAGCTCGCGCTCGCCTTGCAACACATAGATCGCCATGGCCGACTGGCCGTCTTTGTAGGTGGTGAAGTCCTGAGCACGAGCGACAGGGATGGTGGTGTTGCGCGGAATCACCTTCTCCATCAGACCGCCCATGGTTTCCAGCCCCAAGGACAACGGAATCACGTCGAGCAACAGCAGTTCATCGCCATCGCGCTTGTTACCAGCCAGCGTATCGGCCTGGATCGCGGCACCGATGGCCACCACTTGATCCGGATCGATTTCAGTCAGCGGCTGACGACCAAAGGCTTCAGCGACGGCGTCACGGACGCGAGGCACGCGAGTTGAGCCACCAACCATGACCACCGCGTGCACTTCTTCCAGCTCAACACCGGAATCACGCACTGCGCGGCGGCAGGCTTTCAGGCTGCGAGCGACCATCGGCTCGATCAGCGCATCAAAGGCTTCGCGGGTCAGCTCGGCTTTCCAGTCGCCATGAGCCACTTCGACCGATGAGGCATTGGTCAGCGCTTCTTTGGCGGCACAGGCAGTTTGCAGTAGTTGACGCTGCGCGCCCGGATCGAGATCGGCGGACAAACCGGCGCTCTCGATGATCCAGCCAGCGATCGCATGATCGAAGTCATCGCCGCCCAGCGCGCTGTCGCCGCCGGTAGCCAAGACCTCAAACACACCGCCCGTCAGGCGCAGAATCGAAATATCGAAAGTGCCGCCGCCCAGGTCATAAATGGCGACCAGGCCCTCAGCGTGTTGATCCAACCCGTAAGCGACCGCCGCAGCCGTCGGCTCATTGAGCAAACGCAGCACGTTCAGACCGGCCAGCTTGGCCGCATCCTTGGTGGCTTGACGCTGCGCATCATCGAAATAGGCCGGAACGGTGATCACCGCACCGACCAGCTCACCACCCAACGTCGCTTCGGCGCGCTGACGCAACACTTTCAGGATGTCGGCGGAGACTTCGACCGGGCTTTTCGGTCCCTGAACGGTGTCGATGAACGGCATGTGCGACTCGCCGTCCAGAAAGCGGTACGGCAGTTGATCGCCCAATTGCTTGACGTCGGACAGACCACGACCCATCAAGCGCTTGACCGACAGCACCGTATTCAAAGGATCGGTCGCGGCAGCCAGTTTGGCTGACTCGCCGACTTCGACGCGATCGGCGTGATAGCGCACGGCTGATGGCAGAATGACCTGCCCGTCAGCGTCGGCCAGAGGCTCGGAAAGACCACTGCGCAACGCAGCGACCAGCGAATTGGTAGTGCCCAAGTCGATCCCCACAGCCAGACGACGCTGGTGCGGTTGAGGACTTTGGCCGGGTTCGGCGATCTGCAGTAGGGCCATTGGTATCAGGACTTATCTGTATATCAGGCGTGCGACCGGAGCGGCACTGGGTTAATCGTCGAGGCGCTCTTCTAACTGGCGCACTTCGTAGGTGAGCTTGTCGAGGAACTGCATGCGCCGCATCAGGCGTTCGGCCTGTTCACGGTGCGCCGCATCATTCCAACAAGCCGCGAAGCTTTGATTCAATACATCCTGCGCGGCTTTCAGCCGACGCTTGAACGCTGCAACACCGGCCAGATCGGCGCTGTCTTGCAGGTCTTCGAGCTCTTCACGCAGCTCCATCTGCTGCAGAAGAAACTCCGGATCATGCACCGTGACCTCCAGCGGCAGCTCGCCACCATTCAAAGCGAGCAAGTAACGCGCACGCTTAGGGGGACTTTTGAGCGTCTGGTAGGCCTCGTTGAGGCTCGCGGATTTCTCTAGCGCCAACCGCTGCTCACGCTCGGAAGCGTCAGCAAAGCGGTCCGGATGAACACTGCGCGCCAACTCACGGTAGCGCGTAGCCAGCTGGTCGAGGTCCAGATTGAAACTCGGTTGCAGCTCAAATAAAGCGAAATGACAAGGAGTACCCACGACAAGCCTCAGATGTTGAAGCTTTCGCCGCAGCCACATTCACCGCGCACGTTGGGGTTGTTGAACTTGAAGCCTTCGTTCAACCCTTCCTTGACGAAATCGAGCTCAGTGCCGTCCAGGTAGGCCAGGCTTTTCGGGTCGATAATCACTTTTTCACCGTGACTTTCGAACACCTGATCCTCTGCAACCACCTCGTCGACAAACTCCAGCACGTAGGCAAGGCCGGAACAGCCTGTGGTGCGAACACCCAGACGAATCCCTTCACCTTTGCCGCGCCCGTCGAGGGAGCGCCGCACGTGTCGAGCAGCCGCTTCTGTCATGCTGATAGCCATCGGTGACTCCTTACTCGTCGCCAAAACCTGAAAGTCAGATCAAGCCTTTCTTCTGCTTGTAGTCGCGAACGGCCGCTTTGATAGCGTCTTCAGCGAGTACGGAGCAGTGAATTTTCACTGGCGGCAGGGCCAGTTCTTCAGCCAGCTGAGTGTTCTTGATGGTCTCTGCTTCATCCAGAGTCTTGCCTTTCATCCACTCGGTCGCCAGGGAGCTGGAGGCGATAGCCGAACCGCAACCATAGGTCTTGAACTTGGCGTCTTCGATGATGCCTTGCTCGTTGACCTTGATCTGCAGACGCATAACGTCGCCGCACGCTGGAGCGCCGACCATGCCGGTGCCGACATCAGGATCTTCCGCGTCCATCTTGCCGACGTTGCGCGGGTTTTCGTAGTGGTCGATGACCTTTTCGCTGTAAGCCATGATGCTTATTCCTCACTCATCAGAGAGTCGCTCTTTAAGCCCTGCAAACCTTGGTTTTACAGGGCCGGTTCGCGGCGACTTGAAATCAGTGTGCCGCCCACTCGATTTTCGAAATGTCGACACCGTCTTTGTACATGTCCCACAGCGGCGACAGAGTGCGCAGCTTGGTAACGGCCTCGCAGACTTTCTGCGCGGCGTAGTCGATTTCTTCTTCGGTGGTGAAACGGCCGAAGGTGAAGCGAATCGAGCTGTGTGCCAGTTCGTCGTTGCGGCCCAGGGCGCGCAGTACGTACGAAGGCTCCAGGGAAGCCGAAGTGCAGGCCGAACCGGACGAAACAGCCAGATCCTTAAGCGCCATGATCAGCGACTCGCCTTCAACGTAGTTGAAGCTCAGGTTCAGGTTGTGCGGTACGCGGGCGGTCATGCTGCCGTTGATGTACAGCTCTTCCAGGCCTTCGACTTGTTTGAAGAAGCGGTCGCTCAGGGCTTTGATACGGACGTTTTCGGCAGCCATGTCTTCTTTGGCTACGCGGAAGGCTTCACCCATGCCGACGATCTGGTGGGTCGCCAGGGTGCCGGAACGCATGCCACGCTCGTGGCCGCCGCCGTGCATGGTCGCTTCGATGCGAACACGCGGCTTGCGGCTGACGTACAGCGCGCCGATGCCTTTAGGGCCATAGGTTTTGTGTGCGGAGAAGGACATCATGTCGACTTTCAGCTTCGACAGGTCGATGTCGACCTTGCCGGTGGACTGAGCGGCGTCGACGTGGAACAGGATGCCCTTGGAACGGGTCAGTTCGCCGATGGCTGCGATGTCGTTGATGGTGCCGATTTCGTTGTTCACGTGCATGACCGAAACCAGGATGGTGTCGTCACGCAGCTCGGCTTCGATCATCTCTGGAGTGACCAGACCGTCGGTGCGCGGCTCGATGTAGGTGACTTCGAAACCTTCACGCTCCAGTTGGCGCATGGTGTCGAGGACAGCCTTGTGCTCAATCTTGGTGGTGATCAGGTGTTTGCCTTTGGTCGCATAGAAATGCGCCGCACCCTTGATTGCCAGGTTGTCGGATTCAGTTGCGCCGGAGGTCCAGACGATTTCACGCGGATCGGCGTTAACCAGGTCTGCGACCTGACGACGAGCGTTTTCGACGGACTCTTCAGCTTTCCAGCCGAACACATGGGAACGGGACGCCGGGTTACCGAAGTTTCCGTCAACCAGCAGGCATTCACTCATTTTTTGCGCAACACGCGGATCAACCGGGGTGGTCGCAGAGTAATCAAGGTAAATCGGCAATTTCATGGACTATCTCCTAAATCAGGCTGGCTGGCGTGCCGTTAGCTCTCTGGCTGTCATTCGACGGCTGACGCTTCAATCTTGTCCAGGCGTGGCGCCTTGCTGTTGCAACGGCGCTGGTCCTGACGCTGGGCTACTTCTTGTACCTCACGGCGAGTCACAAGGTCAGCCAAGCTGATACCGCTCAGAAATTCGTGAATCTGCAGGCTCAGGTCGCACCACAAGTGGTGAGTCAGGCAAGTGTCGCCGGAATGGCAATCGCCTTGACCCTGGCATTTGGTTGCATCGACCGATTCGTTCACCGCATCGATCACCTGGGCGACCTGGATGCCCTGCATGTCGCGGGACAATTGGTAGCCACCGCCCGGCCCCCGGACGCTGGACACCAGATTGCTGCGGCGCAATTTGGCGAAAAGCTGTTCGAGGTAGGACAGGGAGATGCCTTGGCGCTCGGAGATATCGGCCAGGGACACCGGCCCGTGCTGCGCGTGCAACGCCAGATCAAGCATGGCGGTCACGGCGTATCGGCCTTTTGTAGTCAGTCGCATGGACAATTACCACGGAGTTCGGAATGGGGCGAGTATGCAATTCCCGAGTATTTAAGTCAACTATAAGACCTAGTACTTTAGTCAGGTTTACCCGCAAAAGAGCGGCCGCATCATAGCAAAGGCTGGGCGGTTACAGCCAGCAATTGCGCGTTATCGTTCATCGCGAGCAGGCTCGCTCCCACATTTGAAATGCGATTTTCTGTGGGAGTTTGCCTGCTCGCGATGAAGTCGACTCGATCTAGCTGGCCTGACTCTGATCCTTGTCCTTCACGCAGGCGAAGTCTTCGTCACGCAGCTCAGGCAGATCTTTGGCGCAGTAGTTACTACCCAGATCCTTCAGCGCGCCGCACATCCCCTCCAGACGCCCATCGACCGCCTGCAAGTGATCCAGCAGCTGACCAATGGCACGCGCCACCGGGTCAGGCATGTCTTCGCCGACACCGTAGGCATCGAAGCCGATTTTCTCGGCCATGGCTTTACGCTTGGCATCTTGCTCGTCATCGGACTTGACGATGATCCGCCCCGGAATCCCAACGACCGTCGCACCGGCTGGCACCGCTTTGGTCACCACGGCGTTAGAACCGACCTTGGCACCAGCACCGACGATAAACGGGCCAAGCACCTTGGCACCCGCCCCGACTACCACGCCATCTTCAAGGGTCGGATGACGCTTGCCCTTGTTCCAGCTGGTCCCGCCCAGCGTCACACCCTGATAGAGAGTAACGTCGTTACCGATTTCGGCGGTTTCACCAATGACGATGCCCATTCCGTGATCAATAAAGAAACGACGACCCACTTTGGCGCCCGGATGGATCTCGATCCCGGTCAACCAGCGACCGAAGTTCGACACCAGCCGCGCCAGCCATTTCAGCTCCGCGCGCCACAGCATCGCGGATAGACGATGGATCCAGATGGCGTGCATGCCCGGGTAGCACGTCAGAACTTCAAAGGCGTTGCGCGCTGCCGGATCACGATGGAAAACACTCTGGATATCTTCACGCAAACGCTCGAACATTTTTAATCCTTCCGCTTTAGAAGCTCGCCACGGGCCGCTTTTTGGGTTTCCGTGAGGATGCCACGCAATATATTCATTTCCGCCCGGCTGACCGAGCTACGTCCGTACAACCGGCGCAGGCGCGCCATCAAGTGCCGCGGTTTTTCCGGATCGAGGAATTCGATGGCCACCAGGGTTTGCTCCAGGTGCTCATAGAATCGCTCCAGCTCATCCATGGTCGCCAGCTCTCCACTTTTGGTGGACGCCACTTCATCCTTCTCGACCTTGCTCGGCTGCCCTTGGGCCGCCAGCCAGGACATGCGCACTTCATAGCCCAACACCTGCACCGCCGCCCCAAGGTTCAGCGAACTGAACTCAGGGTCCGAGGGGATGTGCACGTGATAATGACATCGCTGCAGCTCTTCGTTGGTCAGGCCGGAATCTTCACGACCAAACACCAAGGCAATCTCGGCGCCCTGCCCTGCCTCTTCCACCACTTTCACACCGCATTCGCGGGGATCGAGCAACGGCCAGGGGATGCGGCGGTCACGAGCGCTGGTGCCGAGCACCAGATTGCAGCCGACCAAGGCATCTTCCAAGGTGGCGACGACTTGCGCGTTTTCAAGGATATCCCCGGCACCGGAAGCACGGGCGTCAGCTTCGTGATGCGGGAATAACCGCGGTTCAACCAGCACCAGCCGCGACAGGCCCATGTTCTTCATGGCACGCGCAGCCCCGCCGATGTTGCCGGGATGGCTGGTATTGACCAGGACGACACGAATGTTATGCAGCACGGGAGGCGCTCTCGAACACAGAATTAGGGAGCCGAATCTTACAGTTACTACTACCGTTAAGCTATGAATGCGAACACCGACCTTCACCTGTAGAAAAGTTCTGATAGAATGCTCGGCTTTCTTTAACAACCTTAGGTGACACATCCATGCAGCCCATGCTGAATATCGCGCTGCGCGCCGCCCGCAGCGCCAGTGAATTGATTTTCCGCTCCATCGAGCGCCTGGATACCATCAAGGTCGACGAAAAAGACGCCAAGGATTATGTATCCGAGGTGGATCGCGCCGCCGAACAGAAAATCATTGATGCGCTGCGCAAGGCCTACCCGAATCACTCGATCCTGGGTGAAGAAACCGGCATGCACGCCGGCAACGGCATCGAAGGCGAAGAGTACCTGTGGATCATCGATCCGCTGGACGGCACCACCAACTTCCTCCGTGGCATTCCTCACTTCGCTGTCAGCATCGCCTGCAAATACCGCGGTCGCCTGGAACACGCCGTTGTTCTGGACCCGGTTCGCCAGGAAGAATTCACCGCCAGCCGTGGTCGCGGCGCTCAACTGAACGGTCGTCGCCTGCGCGTCAGCGGCCGCACCAGCCTGGACGGCGCCCTGCTGGGTACTGGCTTCCCGTTCCGTGACGACCAGATGGACAACCTCGAAAACTACCTGGGCATGTTCCGCGCCCTGGTTGGCCAGACCGCCGGCATCCGTCGCGCCGGCTCGGCAAGCCTGGACCTGGCCTACGTGGCTGCCGGTCGTTTCGACGCATTCTGGGAGTCGGGTCTGTCCGAGTGGGACATGGCCGCAGGCGCCCTGCTGATCCAGGAAGCCGGTGGTTTGATCAGCGACTTCACCGGCGGTCACGACTTCCTTGAAAAAGGCCACGTCGTTGCCGGCAACACCAAGTGCTTCAAGGCAGTGCTGACGGCTATCCAGCCGCACCTACCGCCTTCGCTGAAGCGCTAAGCGTCCAGCGACAGACAAAGCACCCTTCGGGGTGCTTTTTTATGCCTGGAATACGACTGCGGGAACACCTAAAGCCCTGTGGGAGTTGGGCTTGCCCGCGATGGCGGTTTCACCCGCACCATTCATGGTGACTGACACACCGCTATCGCGGGCAAGCCCGGCTCCTACAGGGATTGGGGGTGTTGCATAAATTGCGGGCACAAAAAAAGCACCTCGAAAGGTGCTTCTTTTTGAATCTGAAACCCGAGTATTTAGCGATTCTCGTCGTTCTGCGTAAGGATCAGCTTACCTTCCTTGTCGACCGGAATCTGGTTACCCGGATCGCGATCCATCCGCACCTTGCCTTCCTTGCCATCCAGCGAATACCGGACATCGTAGCCAACGACCTTATCGCTGATGTCATTCACCGTATTGCAGCGAGTTTGGGTCGTGGTGTAGGTGTCACGCTCCTGCATGCCTTCCTGAACCTTGTTGCCCGCATAACCACCGCCGACAGCGCCTGCGACCGTAGCAATTTTCTTGCCGGAGCCGCCGCCGACCTGATTACCCAGCAGACCACCCGCTAATGCACCGACCACCGTACCGGCAATCTGGTGCTGATCTTTGACCGGCGCCTGCCGAGTCACGGTTACGTCCTTGCAAACTTCACGTGGCGTCTTGATCTGTGTCTTGACCGGTTCAACGGCTAGTACTTGCGCATACTCAGGGCCGCTTTTAACCAGGTTGTAGGTGGCAACAGCACCCCCGGCAGTCACACCGACAGCACCCAAAACCGCACCAACCAACATCGACTTGTTCACATGAACCTCCTGACCATCACATGCGGGGCAAGCCCGCGCTTCTCCCAGCCTTGGAGCACAAAAAAAGGCGCGAGTTCAACTCGCGCCTTTTTTGGCTGACAGCGGAAAAGCGATAACCGTTATGGGCGGTCGTCGACTTCCTTCTCGGTCGCCGCAGGAGGAATCAAATCCTCGCTGCTGAGGTTCAGCCAGATCAGCACCACGTTCGCGATGTAGATCGACGAGTAAGTACCCGCCAGAACACCGATGAACAGCGCAATGGAGAAGCCGAACAGGTTGTCGCCACCGAAGAACAGCAGGGCCGCAATCGCCAGCAACGTCGAAATCGAGGTCGCCATGGTCCGCAGCAGGGTTTGTGTGGTCGAGATGTTGATGTTCTCGATCAGGGTCGCCTTGCGCAGTACACGGAAGTTCTCGCGAACCCGGTCAAATACCACGATGGTGTCGTTGAGCGAGTAACCAATGATCGCCAGTACCGCCGCCAATACCGTCAGATCGAAAGTGATCTGGAAGAACGACAGAATACCGATGGTCACGATCACGTCGTGGATCAACGAAACAATGGCACCGACCGCAAACTTCCACTGAAAGCGGAACGCCAGGTAGATCAGGATACCGCCCAGCGCCATCAGCATGCCGAGGCCACCCTGGTCGCGCAGCTCTTCACCGACCTGCGGGCCGACGAACTCTACGCGCTTGACCTGCGCCGGGTTATCGCCGCCGACCTTTTGCAAGGCCTCGGCCACCTGGTGACCCAGTTGCGGATCTTCACCCGGCATACGCACCAGCAAGTCGGTGGTTGCACCGAAGTTCTGCACGATGGCTTCGTGATAACCGGCGGTAACCAGTTGCTCACGCACCTTGGTGACGTCGGCCGGACGCTCGTAGGTCAGCTCGATGAGCGTACCGCCGGTGAAGTCCAGCCCCCAGTTCATGCCCTTGTGGAAGACGCTGAAAATGGCCAGCGCAGTAAGGAACAATGTGACGCCGAACGCAAAGTTGCGAACGCCCATGAAGTTGATTGTACGTAACATGGCAGCCCCTTAAATCCACAACTTCTTGAAGTCACGACCGCCGAAGATCAGGTTGACCATCGCGCGGGTCACCATGATGGCCGTGAACATCGAGGTAAAGATCCCGAGGGACATGGTCACTGCGAAACCTTTGACCGGGCCGGTGCCCATCGCAAAGAGAATCCCGCCGACCAGCAAGGTGGTCAGGTTGGCATCGAGAATCGCGGTGAATGCCCGGCCGAAGCCTTCGTTGATTGCCCGTTGTACGGTCATGCCCGCCGCGATCTCTTCACGTATCCGCGAGAAGATCAGTACGTTGGCGTCGACCGCCATACCCATGGTCAACACGATACCGGCGATACCCGGCAGGGTCAGCGTTGCTCCCAGCAGAGACATCAAGGCCAGCAGCAGCACCATGTTCACTGCCAGCGCGACGGTGGCGATAATGCCGAAGAAGCGGTAGATGGCAATGATAAACAGCGAGACAAACAGCATGCCCCACAGCGATGCATCGATACCTTTGGTGATGTTGTCGGCACCCAGGCTTGGACCAATGGTGCGTTCTTCAGCGAAGTACATCGGTGCAGCCAGACCACCAGCACGCAGCAGCAGTGCCAGTTCGGAAGACTCGCCCTGGCCGTTCAGGCCAGTGATGCGGAACTGAGCACCCAGCGGCGACTGGATGGTCGCCAGGCTGATGATCTTCTTCTCTTCTTTAAACGTTTGAACCGCAACATCTTTCTCGACGCCGTTGACCATTTGCTTGACGTAAGTGGTCACCGGGCGCTGTTCGATGAAGATCACCGCCATGCTGCGGCCGACGTTGCTGCGAGTCGCACGACTCATCAGCTCGCCACCGTGGCCATCCAGACGGATGTTCACTTCTGGCGTGCCGTGCTCGCCGAAGCCAGCCTTGGCGTCAGTCACCTGGTCACCGGTGATGATCAGGCCACGCTCGATCTGTGCCGGCGGACGGTTGCCTTCACGGAACTCGAAGGACTCGGAAGTGGCTTTCGAAGCACCCGGCTCAGCGGCCAGACGGAACTCAAGGTTGGCCGTCTTGCCGAGGATACGCTTGGCTTCTGCGGTGTCCTGAACGCCCGGCAGCTCAACCACGATGCGGTTGGCGCCCTGACGCTGAACGATCGGTTCGGCAACACCCAGCTCGTTGACGCGGTTACGTACCGTGGTCAAGTTCTGCTTGATGGAGTATTCGCGGATTTCCGCCAGCTTGGCCGGGGTCATCGCCAGACGCAGCACCGGTTGACCATTGAGGTCGGCCGGAACAATGTCGAAATCGTTGAAGTTCTTGCGAATCAGCGTACGGGCCTCTTCGCGGGCTGCTTCATCACTGAAGCCCAGCTGAATGGCACCGTTGAATTGCGGCAGGCTGCGATAGCGCAGTTTATCTTTACGCAACAGGCTCTTTACGTCGCCTTCGTACACTTTCAAGCGCGCGTCGATTGCTTTGTCCATGTCCACTTCCAGCAGGAAGTGCACACCACCGGACAAGTCCAGACCCAGCTTCATCGGGTGCGCGCCCAGGCTGCGCAACCATTGTGGCGTGGTTTGTGCCAGGTTCAGTGCAACGACGTAGTCATCACCCAATGCCTTGCGTACAACGTCTTTGGCAGGCAGCTGATCTTCAGCCTTGGTCAGACGAATCAGACCACCCTTGCCGTTCGCCGACAGCGTTGCAGCCTTGACGTTGATCCCGGATGCCTTGAGCGCAGCGCTCACGCGATCCAGATCAGCCTGATTGACGAGCAGCGCAGTACTTGCACCGCTGACCTGAATGGCCGGGTCATCAGGATATAAATTGGGAGCGGAATAAATCAGACCGACCGCCAGCACCGCCAGGATCAGAATGTATTTCCACAGAGGGTATTTGTTCAGCATCACGCCGCCCGCTTATGACGCGGGGCGCCTTGCGCGCCCCGTCGATTGAGTAGAAGTTGAAACTTAGATCGCTTTTAGCGTGCCTTTTGGCAGCGTGGCGGCAATGGCGCCTTTCTGGAATTTCATTTCGACGGTGTCGGAAACTTCCAGAACGACGAAATCGTCTGCCACTTTAGTGATCTTGCCGGCGATACCACCGGTGGTCACAACTTCATCGCCTTTTTGCAGGCTGCTCAGCAGGTTCTTCTGCTCTTTGGCGCGCTTGGCCTGTGGACGCCAGATCATCAGGTAGAAGATGACCAGGAAACCGACCAGGAAAATCCACTCAAAACCGCCACCCATTGGGCCTGCCGCAGGTGCAGCAGCGTCAGCCATGGCATTAGAGATAAAAAAGCTCATTTAGCACTCCAGTTGCAAATGTTGAATCTTGGGGTCAGAAAACTCAGTCCAAAGGCGGAACAGGTAACCCGCGCTTGGCGTAGAAGGCATCGACAAAGGCGGCCAATGTACCCTGTTGAATAGACTCGCGCAAACCAGCCATAAGCACCTGGTAATGGCGCAAATTGTGGATGGTATTCAACATGCTACCCAACATTTCGCCGCACTTGTCCAGATGGTGCAAATAAGCGCGGGAGAAGTTCTGGCAGGTGTAGCAATCGCAGGTCGGATCCAGCGGCGAATCATCATGGCGATGGAACGCGTTACGGATCTTCAGCACGCCAGTGTCAATGAACAGATGCCCGTTGCGGGCATTACGGGTTGGCATCACGCAATCGAACATGTCCACACCGCGGCGCACACCCTCAACCAGATCTTCCGGTTTGCCAACGCCCATAAGGTAACGAGGTTTGTCAGCCGGCATCTGACCCGGCAGGTAATCCAGCACCTTGATCATTTCGTGCTTGGGCTCGCCCACCGACAGACCGCCAATGGCCAGGCCATCAAAGCCGATCTGGTCGAGGCCTTCCAGGGAACGCATGCGCAAGTCCTGGTGCATGCCACCCTGAACGATGCCAAACAGCGCCGCAGTGTTGTCGCCATGGGCTTCTTTCGAGCGCTTGGCCCAACGCAACGACAGCTCCATCGACACGCGAGCGACGTCTTCGTCAGCCGGGTACGGGGTGCATTCGTCGAAAATCATCACGATGTCCGAGCCCAGGTCACGCTGAACCTGCATCGACTCTTCCGGCCCCATGAACACTTTGGCGCCGTCGACCGGAGAAGCGAAGGTCACGCCCTCTTCCTTGATCTTGCGCATGGCGCCCAGGCTGAACACCTGAAAACCACCGGAGTCGGTCAGAATCGGGCCTTTCCACTGCATGAAATCATGCAGGTCGCCGTGCTTCTTGATCACTTCGGTGCCAGGACGCAGCCACAAGTGGAAGGTGTTACCCAGAATGATTTCCGCGCCAGTGGCGGTGATATCCCGCGGCAGCATGCCCTTGACGGTGCCATAGGTGCCCACCGGCATGAACGCCGGGGTTTCTACGGTGCCGCGTGGAAAGGTCAAACGACCGCGACGAGCCTTGCCGTCAGTAGCAAGCAACTCAAACGACATACGACTTTGGCGACTCATTCTTTGTCCTCAGGGCCACGTGGTGCGGGATTACGGGTGATAAACATCGCATCACCGTAGCTGAAAAAGCGGTATCCATGCTCGACGGCCGCTTTATAAGCAGCCATGGCTTCGGGATAACCGGCGAACGCCGAAACCAGCATCAACAGCGTGGATTCGGGCAAATGGAAGTTGGTGACCAGGGCATCGACCACATGAAACGGCCGGCCCGGGTAGATAAAGATATCGGTGTCGCCGCTGAACGGCTTGAGCACGCCATCGCGCGCAGCGCTTTCCAGCGAACGCACGCTGGTGGTCCCCACGGCCACCACGCGACCACCGCGAGCGCGGCAAGCGGCAACCGCATCCACCACGTCCTGGCCGACTTCCAGCCATTCGCTGTGCATGTGGTGATCTTCGATCTTCTCGACGCGCACCGGCTGGAACGTACCGGCGCCGACGTGCAAGGTCACGAACGCAGTGTCGATGCCCATGGCGGCAATCGCTTCCATCAGCGGCTGATCGAAATGCAGCCCCGCCGTCGGTGCCGCCACAGCGCCCAGACGCTCGGCGTAGACCGTCTGATAACGCTCACGGTCCGAGCCTTCATCCGGGCGGTCTATATAAGGCGGCAACGGCATGTGCCCGACGCGGTCAAGCAGCGGCAACACCTCTTCGGCGAACCCCAGCTCGAACAACGCATCGTGACGCGCCAGCATCTCGGCCTCGCCACCGCCATCAATCAGGATCTTGGAACCCGGTTTCGGCGACTTGCTGGAACGCACATGCGCCAGCACGCGATGACTGTCGAGCACCCGCTCGACCAGGATTTCCAGCTTGCCGCCGGAAGCCTTCTGGCCAAACAGCCGCGCCGGAATCACCCGGGTATTGTTGAACACCATCAAATCGCCCGGGCGCAAATGCTCGAGCAAATCGGTGAATTGACGGTGTGCCAGGGCGCCGCTGACCCCATCAAGGGTCAACAGGCGACTGTTGCGACGCTCGGCCAAAGGATGGCGGGCGATCAGCGAATCTGGGAGCTCGAAGGTAAAGTCAGCAACGCGCATGATGGGGTTCGTCTAGCAGGGCCGGGAAGTCTAGCGGAAATATCAAAAATTCTCCATGTACCTGATTGACCAACGGTTATCTCATCTCTATACTTCGCCGCCATTGAGCCCTGATGGCGGAATTGGTAGACGCGGCGGATTCAAAATCCGTTTTCGAAAGGAGTGGGAGTTCGAGTCTCCCTCGGGGCACCATATAGCAGTATCTGAAAGTCTCTACCAGACTCTCAGACCCAGAGAAACCGGCCACTTGAGCCGGTTTTTTTGTGTCTGGCTATCTACCTCTGTATCCCCTTATCCGTTGTATCCGTGTATCCCTGCTTGTATCCTGAGAAAAATACCGAACTTTGGGATACAAGGATGAAGCGCGCAGACATCAAGCGCCGCCCTCTCGCAGACACGACACTTGCGGGACTGGAGCCGGAATCAAAGGAATACCGGGAGCTGGACGGAAACGGCCTCTATTTCCGGGTCAAACCTGATGGTGGTAAATCCTGGCAGCTCCGTTACAAACGCCCGGCGGGCAATTGGGCATGGATGGGGCTCGGGGGTTACCCGGAAGTAAGTGGTGCGTTGGCGCGGGACAAAGCTGCTGATCTACGCAAGGTAGTGAGTAGCGGTGCTGATCCCCTTGAACAAAAGCGATCTGCGAAAGCTGCTATCGATGCGGCCAAAACCCGAACCTTTCGAGCTGCTGCTGATGCCTGGCTGAAGGCGAAAGAAGAAAAGGGTCTTGCACCCTCCACCCTCAACAAAATCCGCACCTACCTCGACAAGGACATCCTCCCAGCGCTGGGGGACAAACCTCTCGACGAAATTACCCGCACAGATTGCGCAGAACTCCAAGCATCCATAGAAGCTAGGGATGCTCACAACGTCGCGGAAAAGTGTCGCACCTGGATTAATCAGATCTTCGGTCGAGCCATTGGCTTAGGCCTGACCGAAAATGACCCCGGCAGCCGCCTTCGCGATATCGCCGCTCAAGCACCTAAGACTCAGCAGCATCCACATTTGCTAGAACCTGAACTCGGCGAGTTTCTCGGCGCACTGAAAAACACCCCCAGTAGACTGACGGCCCGAACTGCCGCATGGCTTTGCATATGGACGGCATCGAGACCTGGGATGGTTCGCTTAGCCGAATGGAAAGAGTTTGACCTTGATAAAGCGATCTGGACGACACCCGCCGCGAAGATGAAGATGCGCAGGGACTTCATGTGCCCGCTTCCCAAGCAGGCACTATCCGCCCTCAAAGAGCTCCAGTGTCTCACCGGGCGCAGTCGATGGTTGTTCCCCGGAGTCGGTGCTAAAAACCCGACCATTAGTGAAAACACCATCAACAAAGTCTTTGCGACGATTGGTTACAAGGGGCGCTTGGTTGGCCATGGCACTCGCCATACCGCTAGTACTCTGCTAAGGGAACACGGTTGGCCGAAAGAGCATGTCGAAGCGCAGCTTGCTCATAAAGAAGAGGGAATCTCCGGGGTGTACAACAAGGCTCAATACCTTGAGCAGCGAGTAAAGATGATGCAGTGGTATGCGGATCACCTCGATGCGCTAGCAAGCGGAAAGGTTATCAAAGGACAGTTCGGGAAAGCGGTATGAGTACGTCCATCCAGCCACCCTCAAAAATGCGTGTTACGGGTGTTACTCGTGTAACGACCTTGGCCAAACACCCGGTTTCATTGGCTTTCACGGCTGTTACACGCTTGCGCGACTTTCCGTACACCCGATGTAGCGCCGACCTAACGTGTAACGCCAGAACAAGCCCTCGCCTGCTGCGGGCCGACGTTCGACGTACGCGGCTACAGCGCGACTCTCGCTGGTTACGTCTGCAAAACGTAGGGCGTGGGATCAAGCGTTACACGATGCAAGAGATACTTGGCGATGATTGATCACCAAATCACTCCCCGTACAGCGCTAACGTCTGGCCTGATCGCGTATCTCTCCGCCCAACCGCTCTACGGACTCTGCCGAGAACAGCTCGCTGACGTGTGTTATTTAATCGATCAGTGCTGTCTGCGCATTCAGACCGGCGACATCGAAGGCAATCTCAGCAGCATGTGCATCAAGGCAACGGTGCATGAAGAGACAATTTTTCAGTATGCCTCCACCGACTACAAAGCGCGCCTCGCTCATTGGGTTCGCCAGTACACCAACTGTTATTCGGCTTCGGAGCGAGAGGCGCATGCTGCATACATCATGGCCTGTGCCGCGAAAGCTCTGGGGATCTTGGCAGATTGGATGCGTGCCGCCGATCAACAGGCTTGGTCGTATGTAGCTGAACCTCCGACCGACTGGCCGTGGGACTTCTACTGCCAGTTCGTGGAGATGCAAATCGACCCGGGCGAACGCACCCAAGCACTTGATCAGTATGTCCTCCATCTGGAGCCGATCACCTCCCTACCCTGCTTGATCAATGACGAGCTGACGCCCATCGCTGATCGGGCTATCAAGAATGCCATCCGCAAAAAAGGCGGCATCATCAGTGGAATCGAGCGCACTAAGGACATCAGTGCCCGCGACGCGGCAATTGTTAATCAGGCCCGCCACTACTTGGCGAGCGGAATGCCTGAGAGGAACGTCAAAACGGCTGTGCATGCGTGGTTGGAACGTGAAGTCGCTAAATCACCAAACCAGCGTCCCAAATGGATTACCCTCGAAACCGAAAAGGCACTGACACGTAAGAGCGTGGAGACCATCCTCATACGCAATCTCGTGCTGTAAACCAGAAATTTCAATTGGAAGTGAACTGCTCACCGATTTTCCACACCTAGATCATTGCTCTCGTCCAAACCTATCGAGAGCAAGTACTGTGAAAACCTCAATTACCGAACTCCCCCGCCTCACCTCTGCAACTGCTACCCCACTATTCGATGCGTCTTCGACTTTGATCCGCATGCCCGAAGTCGAGGGCATCGTGGGCATGAAACGTTCGACCATCTACAAGCTCATGCAGCGTCCCGATTGCGGCTTTCCCCAGCCCGTCAAATTGAGCAACAGCAACGCTCGCGGCGCACCTGTCGCTTGGGTTCTTTCCGAAGTTCAGGCATGGGCACGCAGCCGTATCGAAGCGCGTGACCAGGTGGCCGCATGAAGCGCAACTACAGCCCATTCAAGGGGCCGTTTCTCGACTCCTACAGTATCGGATTCCGTCTCTATCAACCCAGCGCAATCAACTGGCGACATCGCACGATAGCGGGCGTGAGCTGGAACGGAGAGGAGCAGGAAGCGTTCTTTTTCAGCCCTGACGGCCTCGTTCTCCCACTCAAAGCCAATCCTTGGGAATTACCGGAACTGATCCGCAAAAATGCGGTGCGAAGGGAGTTTTCGAGCATCCACGGCACCGGTTATTTTGCGATAAAAGAAAGCCGCCGCGCCTCGCTCAAGTCGCTTGGTATGACCGACTGGGTCACGTACTGGCTGGTTGATCAATCGACTGGTTACGCCAACGATCCGACGGTGTGGCGACACCTCACAGAGCAGGATCTTGCGGAGGAAAAAACCGCTAGCGAACGCCTTCATCGTGAAATGCGCTTGACCTCCGATCTGACCAGCTATGTCGATGAATGTCTGACACAACGACGCGATTTGCTCGCGGTAGAACATCGCCGACGGTGCGCCGAGGACAGCAAGATCCTGGCTTGGCTCAAAGGCGAAACATCGCCGCCACTGTTTGCCAGCGTGCAGGAGGCAGCATGACGCCGACCTTTCTTCCCCACCAAGCATTGGATCTCGTAGGCGTACTTGAAGCGTCTCTGCCTTCATCCGCAGAGATCAACGGTCGCCAGCGCTTGCTTGCCCTCCGCGATCAAGCGATCTCAGCCGGCGCTCAGGTGATGATCGTGCTGTGGCAGAACCTGGAGTGGACGTTGTTAGCGGTTCAACCGCCAGCAGACGTGTTGATCAGTGACGCTCGCGAGCTGATTCCAAACCTGCTGCGCAATCCCGAAGCGCTACAGCTGATGCGACAACGAGCCCGCCAAGGAAACCACTTGCAATGGCTCACCCTCGCCCGCCCAGTCACTACCCAGCACTAACGAAAACGCCCCCGGGAGCGATCCGGAGGCGTTGAGGTAAATCTACATGCCCGCACAATTTATGACGCATCGAAAAAATGCGCAAGATCTCCGCACGGTTGCACTTTTAAAAACACGGCGTTACTCTCTGGCCGTCGCTGCAAAATCAGCGACCGGGTTTGACGGCCCGATCAACAATAGGCGCACAGGCGCCCCCATTACGATTGCAGGCGCTTTTTTTGTGCCCGCATTCCTGTTTTATGGTGGCTGTGCGTGGGAGACCTTCGGGTCTGCCGGGTTCCTATTGTCCCGGTCCGTCAACCTGCGCACAGCTACCACCCTAATTCGTTTGACGGCGGACGGTGGTAGCTCCTCAACAATAGGAGTTTCACCCCATGCACGCCCTCAATCCGTCCAAAATTCGCGCCGCTGCACACCGTGCAATGGCTCTCGCCGCTTTACACGCCAACTCCAGTCTCGCTACACGCCTCACCCGTTACAACGCTCACATGGTCAAAGCTCGCGCGCTCGAAGCCGCAGGCGGTGCTCAATGATCAGTGCTCTGAATTTCGCCCTGCCCGAGGATTTGCTGTGTGTCAGTAAAGACACTGAGGCAGGCATTCCGATTGATGCCATCACCTGTGCAGTAGATCGAGCCAGCTCTGTGCTCCTGCTTCTTGAAGATCAGTTCGAGAGCGATGGACCACATCTAGCAAACCACGTCATCGCAGCCGCCCTGTGGGACGTTCGCGGGACCTTGGGACTGATCCGCACCCTCGCCCTGCACGCTGACAACTCCACCCGGCGAGCCATGAATGGAGGCACCCAATGAACCCTTCCATTTTGATCAATACCGTTGGCGGCGCCACCTTTGCCAAATGCAACGCTCAGAATCAACCACTGTTCCGCATCAATGCCGGCATTTCCTGCGAAGAAGCACTCGAACAAGCGTCTCTACTCATGGACTGCGTGAACAAGCTCACCTGTCTGAGCGGCATGGAGAATGACAACGGCGCAATGGTGTGGGCTTCGCACTATTTGAGTGAGATGGCGAAGGCGATCATCGATGACGTTACCAGTGGCTTGCAATTGGCCCAATGCGGTGGCGTATGAATGCACCTACATCCCATACCCGTCGCCCTACCTTCGCCCAAGTCAAAGCCGTTGCGTTACACAACATTGATCGTGTACTTGCTCACTGGCTGCCCAACGGCAAACGCGTGGACGGCGGTAAGGAATACACCGCTGCCAATCCAACCCGCGCCGACAAACGCGCAGGTTCCCTCAAGGTCAACTTGAGCAAAGGCACCTGGGCGGATTTTGCCACTGACGACAAAGGCGGCGATCTGATCGATCTGGTGCGCTATCTGGATGGCGGCACCGACGTTGAGGCCTGCAACAAGCTGGCGGACCTGCTGAGCGTTTCCGCTGGGGCCGTGCAAGCGAAGCCGGAACCCAGCAAAAGCAAAACACCGGAATGGCTCGCTATTCAGCCGGTCCCGGCCGAGGCCCTGAGTAAGTGCCCAGCCAAACACCGGCAACACGGTGCGCCGTCCAAAGTCTGGATGTATCGCGACGTTCAAGGTCAGCCGGTCATGGCGCTCTATCGCTTCGATCTAGCTCCAGATGAAGACGGCAAACCGCGCAAGGTGTTTGCTCCCTTGACCTGGTGCCAGCGTACCGACGGCCAAACGCAGCAATGGCGCTGGCAGGGGCTGCCTGAGCCGCGTCCTCTGCTGCGCCTGGATGAACTGGCGCAACGAGCAGAAGCTCCGGTCATTGTGTGCGAAGGCGAAAAGGCCGCCGACGCCGCGGCGGAGCTGCTGCCCGGTTACGTGGCCACGTGCTGGCCGAACGGTTCGAACTCCTGGCACAAAGCTGACCTGATACCGCTCAAAGGTCGGTCCGTGGTGTTGTGGCCAGACAACGACACCAGCGGCAAAAGCTGCATGGACGCCGTCGCCGAACAACTGCAACAAGTCGGCGCCGCGTCGGTCCGCGTGATCACCCTGGACGTCTTCAAACGCAAGCCCACCTTCGAAAATGGCCAGCCCATTTTTGCCAAAGGTGGGCAATGGGATGACGGCGACGACGCGGCCGATGCCCAAGCCAAAGGCTGGACGGCGACGCATTTCGCCGAACTGGAGCGTAGCGGCGAATTGTTCGGTGTCGAGCCTGAGAAAGCACCGACCGAACCAACCGAAACCAAGGCCAAACCGACGACCAAGCGTGCCGCGAAACCCAAAAACGATCTGCTGCCCGGCGGCTTCCGCCTCACACCCGAAGGCGTGTTTTATTCCGGTGACGATGGCGAGGCACGCCCGGTGTGTTCGCCACTGGAGATCCTCGCGCGCACCCGTGATGCACAGGGGCATAACTGGGGTTTGCTGGTCGAGTTCGACGATCCCGACGGGGCGAAAAAGCGCTGGAACATCCCGGCACGAACCATGACCGGCGACTTCGGCAAGGACGTGCTCGGCCCACTGGTGGACATGGGCCTGCGTCTGGCCGGCAGCCGATCCGGACGCAATGCGCGCAATGACCTGCAAAGTTACCTCGGCGGCTTCGACAGCGCCCAACGCGCACGATTGGTCACCCGTCTAGGCTGGCATGACAGCGCCTTCCTGCTGCCCGAACAACAGGTCGGCTCGCACCCCGAACACCTGCACTTCTATGAGGCCGGCGCGCAGCTTCCACCCATCAGCGAAGCCGGCACCCTGGAGCAGTGGCAAGAGCAGATCGGCGCCTTGTGCATCGGTAATCACCGCTTGGCGTTTGTCGCCAGCGTGGCGTTTGCCGGACCGCTGCTGCACCTGCTCGGCCATGAGTCGGGCGGCTTTCACCTGTATGGCGACAGCTCGGGCGGCAAGACCACCCACCTGCAAGTGGCCGCTTCGATCTACGGTGGGCCGCGTCTGGTGCGTTCCTGGCGCTCCACGGATAACGCCTTGGAATCCATCGCCGCCGCGCATTCGGATGGACTCTTGGTGCTGGATGAAATCGGCATGTGCGACCCGCGCATCATTGGCGAAACGGTGTACATGCTCGGCAACGGCACCGGTAAGGCTCGCGCCAATGATCGAGGACAAGCAGGCCGCCAGGTGCAGGAGTGGCGTTTGCTGTTTCTCTCCACTGGCGAGAAGACCTTGGCGCAACACATGGCCGAAGCCAACAAGGAACTCAAAGCCGGCATGGACGTACGCATGCTCGCCGTGCCGGCGGACGCCAGCAAAGGCCTGGGCATGTTCGATGTGCTGAACGGCTTTGATGATGCTGCCGCCCTCTCCGATGCACTCAAGGCGCGGGTGGCCAAGTACTACGGCACACCGCTCACCGCCTTCCTGTCGGCCCTCTGTGAGCCCGGCAAGCGGCACGGTTGGTCGACGATTCTGCGCCACACCTTGGAGGGTTTTATCGCCAAGGCGCTACCCACTTCGGCCAGCGGTCAAGCACACCGAGCCGCCGCTCGCTTTGGTCTGGCTGCCGCAGCCGGTGAGTTGGCCACCGCCATGGGCATCACAGGCTGGCCCGATGGCACGGCCACTACCGCCGCTCGTGTATGCCTCAGTGCCTGGATGAATGAGCGTGGCGGCGCCGGAAATCTTGAAGGTGACGCGATCCTGGCGCGGCTGCGCCAAGTCATCGAGCGCTTCGGCGAAAGCCGCTTCACCCGCTGGGAGTCGGCCGCCGCGAAGATCGATGAACACGGTCCGCGCACCATCGACCGACTGGGTTTTCGCAAGTCGCTGGAACACGGAATGGGCGACACGCTGCATACGACGACTACTTACTACGTGCTGCCCGAAGCTTGGCGCTCCGAAGTGTTCAAAGGCATGAACATCAACGCGGTGAACAAGGAGCTGTTACGTCGAGGCGTATTGGAGCCGGGAGCCGATGGCAAAGCGTCGACCGCTGTACGCCTGCCTGGACTTGGTTTGCAGCGTTGCTATGTGGTTGTGGCAGTACCTGAGCAAGGTGAGCGCGAATCGCAGGCCGCTTAAGTCGCGGCCTAACTCATGAGGTAGCGCCGGCTGATTCCGGCCTCGCCAGCCAAGTACACACAATTAAAAAACTGACTTGAGGAAGTGACCATGAATGAATTGAAACAGCAACAAGCCGCTTTGATCGCTGAACGCGAAACGCTGGAAAACAGCCTCCCTCACTTGGAGGCTGCTTGGCGAAATGCACCCAGCAACTACAGCTCGATCGGCAACATGATAGGAAGCCCAGAAAAGAGTGAAGCCATGGATCGGTTTTCCTCTGCCCAAAGCCGTTTACGCGCCATCCCTCATGAGCTCGATCGCATTGAGCAAAAGCTCGCGTACTTAAAGCGCAGGACACAGGTTGATGAGATCAAAACAGAATCCATCCAAGCCATGTCCGCAGCAACCGCCGAGGTCGAAGCATTGGAACGGACGCAAGCGCACTTGAGTGAGCGACTTCAGTCGATTCGGTCTGAGGCAGAACAAACCCTGGAAAAAGCACAACAAGCCGAGCGGGACGCTGCCAGTCTCTATGCCCGAAGCCTTGCCAGCGGTGACCGCGAAGGTGAAAAAACCGCGAACAGTGAAATCCAGAAAGCTGCCAAGCAACTTGCAACAACGGATGAGCAAGTGAGAAGGCAAGAACTCATCCTTACCGCCCTGCAGGCGGAACTCGACACCATCGAAACTCAAATCTCAAGCGCTCAACAGCGTGGGGATGAGGCAAAAAAAGCGGCCTTGAACGCAATAGGGTTTGCATTAGATGAGGAGTGGAATGCCGCTACCGAGCAATTGGTGGCTGTGGGAGCACGGATACTCGCTGTCAGCTATCAGAAGGGAGGGATGGGAGATGGCCTATCCGGACTTGTAGTGCCTCGCTTCGGTCCCTTCCACACAAGACTTGATCGTTCCGACCTGGCAGAAGCCGCGCGCAACATTTCCCTAGTGGATCTATTCGGAGCAGCCTGACACCGAATCAGCCCGCGCTAGCGGGCTGCTTACCCAAGGCTCTGAATCTCACAGCAAAACCCTCCACTCCGTCCGAACGGTGAATCTGCCCCTTAAAAGGCGACGCATCGAGTGTGAATCCTACTCAGTGGCAAGGACATTCGATAAATCCTCGGCGACGATTGGCTACACGTCATGTTCACGTACAGCCTGAAAACACAAGACGGTTTGTGCTGACCGGAAACCCCTGCTAAGATCAATAACGGAATTATTCGATACCAAAATCCAGATAACGGAATCAGCAGAATATGAACGAGACCCAGGTTCATGAAGCAATTGAAAGCTTGATATCGGCTCATTTCCCTCGGGAATTCTGGGTCCGGCTGATTGACGATCTCCACGCTTCATATGGGATGGCCTTTCACGCAGCGAACGTCACTCTTGGCCTGCACAGGCATGAGTTGGTGCGCGCCCTACCCCAATTTCGACATTACAAACTGAGTACCGCCTTGAGGGCGGTAGCTGAGGCAAGTGGTGTAGAGGTAGCCGACCTACAAGCGGATCATTCTGGTGAAAACTACATCGTGTTGAAGTCTGGCCCCCTCCAAGTCGGAAGAATCGGCGTAAATCAAGGGGAAGCTCTCCCGCGAGGAGCCAAACATCGCACCCTTATTTCTGCTTTGAACTCGCGGCTTGAAGGATATACCCCTGATCTTTTTGCTAAAGATATACCTCGGTTGCCGTCACAAACTTTAGGGCTGCTGCTCGTCAATATTAATCCAAAGCCAACTATTGCTCAGGATCAAATGGTAGATCTTCAGATAGGAGTTCCTTACACCGACTTCTCAGGCTGGCATTATTTGAAGTCGTGCTCCGTCTTCGCATCAGAAGTTACGAGCAGACCAACTGCTCAATCGGTGGAGCAAACTGATGGTGCGGTGGTTCGTATCAAAGAAGCAATTGATGTTATTGAAGCTGATATGGCAAGAGATTCAAAATGAGAGCTGGAGTATCCGGGTTTGTTCCGGTTCGTTTGACACAAGCGCGCGTTTCTGCAGGTCTTACTAAGTTAGAGCTAGGTAATCGCATAGGAAAATCACCATCCTCTGTTACGCGATGGGAGAAAGGCGAAAGCCTACCCGAATCAGAAGCACTAGAAAGTTTATCATTGATATTGAAATGCCCAATAGCTTGGTTTACAAAAGAACTGCCAACAGAAACTGAGTCGAATATATTTTTTCGAACCCTGGCAACAACCACAAATGATTTGCGAACCGTAGCACGCGTTAAAATTGGCTGGCAACAAGAGATAGCAGCATATTTCTCCAAATGGTTAGATTGGCCAGAAATAAAACTTCCTCAATCCAATGCAATTGACCATCGAGAACTTGACCGATCAGACGTGGCAAATTATGCACAGAGTTGCAGAGATATGTGGGGGCTAGGGCTAGGCCCAATAGAGAATGTGCTACTCTCAATTGAAAGTGCCGGCGTGATTTGCTCCAGGATCTATCAGGGGCACACAAAAATGGATGGTCTTTCGCAGTGGGAAGAGCCTACCAACAGGCCATATATATTATTATCAAAAGACAAGAACAACTACTACCGCGGTCGGTTTGACGCAGCCCATGAACTGGGTCATTTGGTAATGCACCGTTTTATTAACACATTTGATTTACTTCACCACAAAGAAATTGAAGATCAAGCGAACTACTTTGCGAGCTGCTTTTTACTACCTGAAGAATCGCTTTCCATGGAGTTACCTAGATATCCATCCCTGGAAAACTTATTAGGCCTTAAAAGACGTTGGAAAGTCTCAGTGGCAGCTATAATTTTTCGAGCAAACAAACTTGGACTTATTGGTGAGGACGAAACCCTTCGACTTAGAAAAAGCTATTCTGCCAGAGGATGGTCTAAGGGTGAGCCGCTGGATGACTCCACTCCCCCTGAGAGCATTCGCCTTCTTCCTCGCGCGGTTAAAGCGCTACTAGACAACAACATTAAGTCAAAGAGCGGAATAGTGTCAGATCTTTTGCTGGCCCGCAGAGAAGTTGAAAGTATTTGCGGACTAGAAACAGACTTCTTAAGTGAACTACCAACGTTAGACAACAATGCTTTCCCTGCTCTGCGAAAATCAATAGACACCACATCAAATGTTGTCTCATTTAAACGACGCGACAGACCGTAATTTAACACAGCTCAGCGATGAACTGCATCATCGCGTGCTTGAATACAGAGTTAGCCATGTTCAATACTTGGCCATTTTACTCCATGAGGTAAAAATGTTTTATTCACGAAAACTGAATACCGAAAATGGAAAAGTTGAAGTCTGGGAATGTGAGTGGTCTAACAAGGGCACCGGCTTAGCTCGAAAAGAGTATTTGAAAAAAGTAGGTGACGAAGATGAGATAGACTTTGACCACGATGACTACTCACCTGCAGATGCGATCTGCTGGGCGCCTGGGCGTACAATTGGAAATATTGCGGTAAGCTCTGAAGAGGCTTTCGGCATGTTTGAAGGTAAGGCTGGCACTGACGCGTTGCTGCCTTGTCAAATAATACCATGCGGAAAATTCCGCCATGGCGAAAAACGATGGTATTGCAAAACTCATCAAATACATTGGGGCACCAAAGCTGACTTCGCTGCTGCTAACGAGTCAGGTGAAGTAAAGTGCGGAAACCACTTGATGGGTATGAGTTATGTGGTAGATCCACACGAGATTTCCTTCATTGACTTTGAGGAAATTGGTATTTGGTGCTCGCTCCCACCCGGCTTATCTAGTGAGCCTATTGTTCGGAGAGCACCGAAAATCCATGTCCACAAAAGATATGCTGGCGAGGAAAAAAAGGCTATGGATAGAGATTTCGACGCCATAGTCTGCTCATACAATCAGCAGTTAGGTTTATTTCAAAATCAAGAGATTACAAAAATACAGGTGACACCGCCAGCAGCTTTCGAGTTCGTTCGCTCACTGGAAGAAAATTGGCAGATGGACTGTGTCAGTTGTAAAAAATGCGGATATCCGCATCTTGATCTAGGTGATTTCGCGGTAAAACCTCATAAAAAACACTTCTGCGGAAACTGCGGCAACGATAGCATATGGAGTTCCTCCCCAATTGTTTCTACACCACTCAAGCCTTTGCACGATCAGTTCCACCAAAGTAACAATTATATCTCTCCCGACCGCACATTAAACTTAGACGAATACGATGGAAATCGTTTTGATGTCTGGGCATCCACTCCGGCGGTACTTTGGACTGCTAATAGACCACAGGAAAAAGGTATTCATGTCCACGTCTACCAAGACCAAGGGCGACGTAGAATTGTGGACGACACCTTTGACCAGGTTATTTACAAGGGTGTAGAACTAGACCGAAGGGAAATCTGGAAAAACATGATAGCGAACACCATATACTAGACTATGGAATAGCGAGGCCTAGGCCTCGCTCATCTGATGAAGACTTGTACTTATCATATAGCCTCAAGGCTTATCAAAGCCGAGCCACCATTAGCTACATTCCTTTTAATGATTTACGAGCATTGACTTTTAGTTTGAGTGCTCTTGCTTGTTCAAGCACTTCCTCCCACTGCTTTAAAATCTTTCGATACTCTTCCTGCTCTTGTAATGTAAGGGAGTCTTCAAGACCACATGGGTTGTAATTATACTTACCGATGTGGCCCTCAATCTTAGCAATTCGCGACGCACCATCATGTGGATGACGAGACTTAATGAAAGTACGCCAATCCTTGTTACCGCGCGAGTCATTGCATGTCTGGCATGCAGGTACCGTATTGCCGACAACCAACTCACCGAACGCTGTAACCGGAATGAGGTGATCCGCGACTACACCACGATTTTCCGCAGTAGGCACTTCACCACAATAGGCGCACCGACCGTCGAATTCTTTTTGGGTGTCCGCCCACTCCAATTTTGTCATCCGGTGAGAAGAAGCGACAATCTCTCGCATGCCGCGAAGTACGTGGTAATTCATCCTCGGAAAATGCCGTGTTCCTGTCATCGGGCGCCAACTATTCAGGTTGAAGTGGGATGTAGAGTAAGACTTTCGTTTGCAGGAGCAAGCTACGAATTTTCCCGCGGGCTGTCCAGCTGCTGCTTTTATTCAGGACCGGCACTCCTGATAATCGACTTTCGACCGAAGTGATGGTCACGACTGACTGTCTAGATCGGGGCGAAGGCGGTCGCTCTGCTGTTCCCACCTCGTAACGAAAATGCATCTTTCAGCTACCCTCCGAAAAAAGAGAGGTCGATGCGAGGCGGTACGCAGTTGTTGATTTAAACGCTCCTAAACACCCCTCTTGGAAACGTTGGGCGGCTAGTTCAGTATGGTGCAGACATACAAGGAGTTCTCTAAATGCCGCGTCGCCCTGCCCCCAAGCGAATTCACTACGTGCGTGCAAGCTATAACCGAAACACTGCACCCCGAGAAAGCCTGGAATCATTGGTTCGTAACGCGATTAGGCGACTGCCATCTGTACAGGAAACCCAGATTCAAATGGGTTTACTGGGAACTGTCGCCATTCGCCAGCGGACTTCGGCTAGCCCCCTAATGCTGGCGATTGGAGCAGGTGCTCCAAATGAACAAATGAGCACAATGGGCCTTCGCGTACGCGCTATCCAGGACCACGACCTCCTCGAAGCTCCGCCTCCAAATCGCGTTTTCAAGCACGCTGATGCCTATATTCTTCTAGAGGAACGAGATCTGCTGATCATAGTTGACGGTTCATTCAGCCTCGACTCTGTTGCAGCCTACCTAAGAGAGCTCATAGAGCTGGCTTCGCCAGGAGGTAGAGCGGCAAACGTCTTCGCACTGAAGCCGGTTTCTAATCGCGATCGGGCAGCCGTCCTTGCTCGGGAAGGAATTAAAGAGCTGCACATTGAGAGTTCTCTCTATGCTGCTACCCAGCTACTGAATGATGCAGAAGCCTCGCCAACATCCGCCTGGAATCAGTTCACCGGAATGTTGAGGTCGTTTGTCGAAGAGGAGCAGGATCAGGCCCAGGTCCAGATGCTTGCCGAGGACTGGGGAGAATTGGAAGTCTCTACTATTATCAAAGCAAAAGGTGGTTCACGTGCCAAGGAATCAGTGCTGGAGTCGGTCGAGTCACTAGGAAGCGACCTGCTAGCCGAAATGCCAGCAGGCGTTAATCTCACCGTGATTACCCGAAGCGGCACTAAAATTACCCCTGATGATCTGATCAGAGTAAAAAGTGCTAATTTGAAGCGGCGCGAAAACACAAATGACCTGGATGTTACTGAGGTCTGGGAGAAGCTCACTGAGTACCGGGAGCAACTCCAACATATAGGTGAGTGGTTACGGTGAAACCGGATAAACCAAAGATCAGTTGGCGAAAGCTAGTTACAGCGCTCGTAGTCGTCAGCGGGGCAGGAATTGCCGGCTGGTTTTTTCAACCAAAGTATCATGACAACGACGAAGCATTAGCTTCCCTTGTTTCGATCTTCTCTATCCTTGCGGGCTTCTTGGCGGCCATTATCGCAGTAGTGGCAAATGACAGAGCCTTAAAGGGAAGGACTTGGAGGCAGGACACATTTTACTTGGATAAAGTCAAAAGAGAGCTAAAGAAACACCAACTCCTTTTTTACATGTACCTAGTAACTTTGACCTTGGCATTTGTTTGCCAGTTAAAGTTTGATTGGGAATGGAATATGCAAACCTGGCTGGAACGTATCCTGCTTTTTTTCGCGACACTTGCAATGTCTATGTCATTCGCACTACCAGGGCGCCTAACCAAACGTCAAGTTGAAGACCTCGAGAAGGTAATTAAAGACCGGGAACAACGCGAGACGGGCAATAAGCCTCCCTCGCACTAACCCCCATCACTAATACCGCAGGGGCCGCAGCCGACACTAGAGGAACATGCCTAGGCTGCACAAATGACGGCATAGAAGTGGCACTCTTTGAGGATTGCAAGATTGTTTGCACATCACTTTCTTCCGATATCAACGGCCAAAGCGTTACACCATCCACCCTTTTATATTGGGTGTACGCAAAATATCATGAACCGTGTAACACGATAGAAACCAACGTATTCAATGACTTACCGAGCTTCGTTACACAATTTACACCTGTTACACCACTCTTTGAGAAGATACCGCAAATCCCACGCCCTTTCGTCGTAATGCCCACAGCGACAGAAAGCCACATCTTTTTCAAATTTCACGATTGCCCCCTAGATATGCGTAGTCCCTGATAGATACTGTTTACACGGGGGGCGGTAACCCGCGTGATCGTGTCAGCGGAAAAATGCCCAGCTTAGTGAACAGGTGAACCGAGTGAATTGCTGTTCACCAGCGCATTTGCACTATGGATTGGGATGTCGCTGGGGACCCTGGGTATTTTGGATAGACACGGGGCACAAAACCCGCGCCTTCGTGATAGTGGGAGGTTTTTTCACGTTGGTTGACAGGTTGACGTGGTTGACATCGATCCCCGCGGTTGACGGTGCTCTGGTGTTCACAATCATCAACACGACGGGCCACCTTTACAGATGCGGTAAAGGTGGCCCTTTTTATTCAATATCCCTTCAATTTCAACATTGAAATTTCAGTAAGCTGGGTAAGCCGCCGCTACCACGATCCCGCGGGTTTCCGACCCCGTGTCAAAGGACTTCCCTCAGGGTCCCCGGCAGATTTTTCATCCGTTTCTACGCAAATCCGCTAACGTTGGTCTCGGAGAGATGCATCCTCAGGAGAAGTTTAGGCAGGAGAGTGGCATGTACGGTGAGCTATTCAGAACCCTTTCACAGGAAGGCTACGTAATTCAGTCGTGCCTCACGATTGGTCTGACAGAGCTGCGCAATGCAAACCTGAATGAGAAGGGACGCTACTACACCGCCTTCTTTCAGCTCGCGATAGGAATTGAACGGTTAGCAAAGCTGGCTTTGATCCTAGATCACATGGCACAGAATCAGCTTCAGGCTCCAGGGCGCCCAGTTGTCAAAGGGTATGGCCATGATTTGCGAACTCTAATATCCAATGTATCCAATGTAGCCAGCGCTCGCGGATATGATCTATCAACGCCCTTTCCAACCGATCCTTTGTGCACACGTGTAGTAGCATTTCTTTCCGACTTCGCTACGGGCATGCGTTACGCGAACCTCGACGCCTTAGCATCAGGAAAGTCACAGCGCGACCCACTAAGCGAATGGAACGAGATTCTGCAGCACACCATTGCCTCAAAAATGAGTGATGCGGCAAAACATAAAATCAATACTCGGGCCATAGCCATTGCTGAAGCGCTGGAAGGCCATGCAGCTGTATTCGCTAGCGATCTTGCAGGCAACCCACTGACCCTCTCGTCGGCATTCTCTGAACCGTCAGCCTTAGATACGGCTTCAAAGTACCTGGTATGGGAAATATGCACCCTTCTATCGCCACTTCGTGACTCTGTCGTGAGTGCGGGCTACGCCGCCGACGCAGTGGCAGTTTCCATAAATCCCCATGGAGACCGTGTGCCGGTGCTCAGTGAGTTTTTCGACTTTCTGTGGTTAGACCGTCAATATGTACTCCGGAAGAAGCGATGGCCCTAGGCAACGAAAGGGTGTCCTGTAGAATTCGCCAATACGACGTCTTCAGGGTTTACTCGACGAATCTCATTGGAAACGGTTCCAGTAGCAGGAGGCTTGTATCCCTCCTTGTATCCCTGAATATATAATTCACCCGCAAGCCTTGATTTATATGGAATGCTCCAGTCTCCCTCGGGCACCAAAATTAAGAAAGGTCTTGCTTAGCAAGGCCTTTTTTTTCGTCTGCCGAAAAGTGCCTGACGCAACGCCGACCTGTAGGAGCCGGCTTGCTGGCGATGCTTTTTGATTTCTCGCATCCTCGACCGGTACGACCCTTATCAAGGATTCACCCCATGGAACTGCTGCTGGAAACCGTCGCCCTGTTCTGCCTCAAGCTTTCTTATGAGACGGAGGATTCGAGTCCGATTCTGCGGGATGATTTGCTGATGAGTGATTATGAGCGGGAGGTGTTTGGGTTGCTGGTGCGTCGAGGGGATGTTGAGGTGATTCAGGCAAAAGTTGATGAATGCGTGAGATTGGCGCTGAACGCTATCGGCGGGGTTGATTCAGTCCTGGGGCGTGAGCTGGGTAGGTTAGCGACAGATTTCAGCGCTACGCAGACGATGGAGCAGATTGATCCCCCGCTCATCGCGCTCAAGAACTATTTGAAAGATATTCAATGAATGAAGGGAGCAGCCTAAAAAACGGTATACCCGATAGTCGCACCGACGCTGGCTGCCACGTATTCTCGGATTTATGTCCATTCACGCTGCTAAACATTTCAAGCCCCAAACGATGTGAGTAAGTCACTTACTTCAAGCAGGCAACACAAACCTTGCTTCAAGCCTATGCAACAACTCGAACGTATTCAAAAAAGGAACATTCAGCTCCTTACAAATATTGGGAATAATGAATTTTCGTTTAGCATCGAGATTTAGCACTTCATGAGTAACGACTGTAGCCCCTGTAGTCATTGCTTTCGCAATCAACCAAGGGTCAGCACCTGCTAAAAATTCGTCCATAGCGCCTGTTTTCATCTTAGGCGCTTGATCAGCCACAAGCCCCGCAACCTGCATGAATGCCAGTTGCGTATCCTGATCGGTGGTGGAGTGAAAGAAATCACAATTGTCCTTCGCCCAATCCGCCAGATCGTCATGCCCTTTTGTTAGCTCATCCATTACAGGTGCAATGCTGGCTAAAGCCAATGCTTTATTCTTAAGTAGTAACCATTGCCAAAACCCAGGACAGATAGCCATCCCGTAGTAACGATTTTTTGCTTCAATCAGCGTGTTAGCGTCGAGTAAATGATTCATTCCGTAATCATGCTGGCGAGAGTCCTTAATTTGGCAGGTTGCACGCCGAGCAAATGCCCCGCATCGCGCAGCAGCATCCGGCCACTCATTGCTTCAGTCAGCACCGCCTTGCTTAGGCTAGGGCTGTTTTTCGCGGTGGCGTTGCGGTAGTAGTTACCCGCGCCACCTTTATCATCCTGAAAAGCCTTGAGGATCATTCGATAGTAAGCGCTGTATTGGGTCTGGCTTATGTATCCAAGATCTAATGCGCGGCGACCAATCGCCAATTTACTGATGTGAAACCGAGTTGCCATTGGAGCCAGGTTTTCTTCCCAGTTAACATCGGCGTTCCACAGAGCGCGGAACTGGGCTTCGGGAGCCAGAAATTCACCTGCAACTGCATTGCAGAATCGTTCCTCGTCTCGACCATTGGCGGTATTTCCGTCAGACACTCCGCTGCTACCAATCCAGATATGGGCCAACTCGTGAAGCAGGGTGAACAAGCGGGCAGTGGGGGCATCGGAACTGTTGACGAATATAACGGGGGCGTGGGTATTACTGATGGCAAAACCCCGGAACTCGCTGACTTCAAGTTTGCGATGAGTATTTCCTAGCGCAATGCCACTGCGCATAACCAAGATGCCAGCCGCTTCTGCCGCTTCGATCAAGGCACGGCTGTATTTGTCGTAATCCAATCGAGCAGCGTCAGGGTTTACGCCGAGCGTCCGGCGGATATCGTCCACCACCTCTGCGACTCGAGATCGGCTGTTGAAGCGACCGACAAATGCCAGCGGCTGATGCTCCTGGTGTTGCAGATACTCCAGGTACCAGTCCTGCTTACGCAGGGAGTCCCTGACAGTGTCCAACAACTCCAGACTGGGACGTTGAGGCGCAATCCCACCGACGGTCCGAAGATCAGGTAAAGGCAGTTGTTCGACTGGAGGGCGCGGAAGAAACAAGAAGCCAAAAGGGATGTGAGCGAGACTCGCCCACTTTTGAGCCTGAAGGAATGTTGGTTTGGTCTCGCCAGCCTCCCATTCCTCTACTCGATCAGGTTTCACTGGCAGCTTTTTAGCAACCTGCTCAGTGGAGAGACCTGCGCGCTCCCGAGACCATGTGAGCAGGCTTGGATTGACTAAGGCGGCTTGGCTCATAGGGTCACTGGCAAATCAGATGGGTCCAGCAAACGTTCGAGAGCATCCTTTGCAGATGCAGCCGACTGACGCGGGGTCCGGTTATCTGGCATTGCCTTTCTCCTTGGCTATTAATGGTCTAGTGGGCTGCGTCTACAGATTAGTCGAGTAGCAGAGCTACGTCGGAAGAAGCACGCGAGTATGAGGTAAATACGCAACGACTCGAAGCGCAAATATGTAACCCGCAGACAGATGGCACCACTGTATTTCAACGCATTTCATGACTTAAGTGCGGCTCGACGCCGCGACTTTATAACCCGAGTTCACCCCGCGATCGACCAGATTATTACGCCGAAATTTGGAGGGTTGCAGTAACGAGATCCCCACGATACCCTCCCACCGTCGCTGCCAATTCAGCGACCGGGCTTGGTAACCCGAGGTAAATCACTGCGCAACAGTGCTATGCGTTCGCAGGCGCTTTTTTTTCGCCTGCGATCTGCGTTATGGCGGCTGTGCGTGGGACGTCTTCGGACGTGCCGGTTTCCTTGATTTCCCGGTTTACCAACCTGCGCACAGCTGCCACCCATTCGCTTGGTAACGAATTGTGGCAGCTCTTCAAATTAAGGAGCTTCGCAATGTGCAGTATGGATCCGTACAAAATTTGGCTTTTCCCTCTACGTAATTCCCAATTGCGTAACGCCCCACCGTCCACCCTCTCCCTCTGCCTCTCCGTCATCGGAGGTGGCCAATGACAGATCAATCAGAGCTAAAAACCATCGGCCTAACCCCCGCCATTTACTGCGCCGATCAACCACTCTTCCACGTCACTCGCGGCGTTCCCCTCGGCGATGCGTTAGCCATGGCTTCTGACTTTCTGTTTCTCGCCAAGAAGCTGAATGAGGATGCCGCTTACGCTACGGACACCGACCGCCATGCCTGGGCTGCGCATTATTTGACGGCGATGAGTAAGGCGGTGGTTGATGATGCGGTGAAGGTGCTTGGGCGGGATCGGAGTTCTGTGGTGACACCTGAGCGGGCGGCGGCGAAGTCTGAAGGGTAGTGGCTGAAAAATGGGGAGCGGACTGCTTGTGATGATGGCAGTGGGTTCAGCATTGATGTTGGCTGAACCGGCGCTTTCGCGAGCAGGCTCGCTCCCGCAGAAGGACTGTGTGATGGCGTCCATGAATATTGGCTTACAGCTTGATACGTACGAAGCCCGCAGCGGATCTTGCGTACCTCGCAGAGTCTGAAACTTCAGGTTACCGAGTCAAATTGACTGGGAAGCGAGCTGACCGACAATCTCCTGTCTCGAGACGAAGTCACACAGGGATTGTCATGACCATGGACACACGGAAAAAACATCCTTTCGACGACATTTGGCGCCGAAAACGTCCGAACGGTGGCGCCTCGTGGGCCGGCTGGAATCCGCCCCCGACGCCACAGCCGGAATATATCCCCAAAGATGAATGGCCAATTCCCAAGGAGCGTACAGACCCGGTTTTTGCCAAGTGCTGCACACCTGAAAACTGGGGGAGTACTCACGCCGGTAGCGACCCCATGCCCGCCTCGGACTTTGGCAAGGTCATGCTGGCTGGGTCGATGCTTGTCCCGTCGGCGGCACAGGCTGCCGGGCTTGCACTAGGCTTCGACGCTGTACTGGGGCGCATGGCGGGTGGCGGCATCATGCAACAGGGATTCACTTGGGCATTGCGCGGAAGCCCTGCCGGCGTATTTGTGCTGGGCATGCTTCCGACCAAAATGGGCGACGGCACCCTCTATACCGACGATCAGCTACGCAGCATGACCCGTGCTCCGACCCGCGTTCGCTTTCAGTTTCGCCGCGATGTTGAGGGCGCGTTGCAGGTTTACGGCATCCATACCGGCCCGTCAGGTGATGACACGGTCCGTACGGTGCAAGCCCAGTGGAACGCCACCAAGACCGCGATCGAAGCCGAGCTAAATGGCGCCACCATCCTGTGGACACCTAGAGGACGATCAGGCATACCGCCAATGGTCCACCCAGATGCCAGCAACAGCCAAGGCACCATCCTAGTACACCCGATCCCGGAAGAAACAGACTCCCATATCGAGGGCTATTCGGCAGAGGACGGCATAGAGGCCGATGACTGCATTCTGGTCTTTCCGGCAGACTCAGGCCTGAGCTCGTTGTACTTGGTGTTTTCGCGACCTATCGGCGGCGACCACAGCTATCACCCCGCCCCCAAAGGATTGACGGCCTTTCCAGATGCCGTACTCAGTCCATCAAAGAGCTCTGTCAAAGGTGGTGGACATAAGCGAAAACGCTGGAAAGACCGCAAGGGACGAATTTATGAATGGGATTACGAGAATGGCAGGGTTGAGCTCTACGACAAACAAGGCAAGCATTTGGGAGAGTTCAACCCTGACACGGGCGAACGAGCAAAGGACGCCGAGCCAGGCCGAACCACGCCAAAGTAACTTTGATAGGAGTCAAAAAAATGCTGCATGAGATTCTTGCATTCGACAAGGGAACTGAGGAGCTAGCGTTCAGCATTGAAATCCCTGCCGACCAGTTCGATCAATTGGCAGAGCTTATGGCGTGGAGTGAGCCGGAAGACGCCATTTATGAATACGACTTAACGCCAGATCAGATAAGGCGCCTTGAAAGTATGACTGGAAAAGCCTTCAGCAGTCCGGATTACATCTTTCAACTGTCCTGTAGTGCCTGATGAAGTTTGTCGGCGCGTCCATTCTGCGGCCATCTAGATAAGTCCGATTTGAAATAAGGGTTGCAGCCTCTTCACACCTACTGATACTGGCAGGGGTATGGTTGAAGTGAGGATGGACCTGCCACTTTTCTATTACCCCAGCTGACAACAACGAAAGACTTTTTCGGCATCACAAGGACGTATCAATGCGGCAAATCGCCCTCAGCAACAAGCCACTCAGAGGCATTCCCCGCCGCCTTCGCGCTCTGGAGCACTGGGCCTCCAGTTTTCGCGACGAGTTTTACCCGCGATCCGCGCAAATGGAGCGCTACACACACTGGAAGATCCCGGTGCATGCGGCCCTGGTCGAAGGTCCGCAAGCCGCGATCGAAGTTCAGGCCTTCTGCATTCAGCAACTGCTCGAAGCCGCTAGTCACCTGTCCAACGCTGCTGACCACTCTCAAGGTTACTACCGCGTCGCTTGCCTGCTGACGTGGCCATGGGTTCATCAGAGCGAGGTCACCGTCTTCTATGACCGTGACTATTATTTGGGTTTTCTCGGTGAAACTAACGCGCTCATGCCAGAGCGGATCAGTCGTGATCTTGCGTTGCACATGCCAGCAAATTTCATTGAGCACGGGCATGACGTTACTCAGCCTGACGAGGAGGTCGCAGTGCAGTGGTGGTGCATCGGGGAACCGGCCTGACTGCTTTTAGCGAGCAGGCTGATCTGGCCTAATGAAATTGGACACATCAATAGGGCGCGATTGAGATTGATGCTGTCGAAGCCCGATCACCATGTCAACGTCGACGCCACATAAAACACTGGTTTGTACCGACACCTAAGCGGGCGGAGGCGAAGGCTGGGAGGTAGTGGCTAGCTTTCAGCATTGATGTTGGCTGGTCTGGCGCTTTCGCGGGCAAGCCCTAATGCCGGTCAGTTAAGCAATTTCTGCGGTAACGCAATTGTTGCAGCTGGAGGCCGTTGTTGGCCCCGAGGTTTTCGGGGCCGTTGAGCGTTCGGGTCAGAGCAGGTGCTGGGAAATCAGTTTTGAGATTTCCACCATCGATGTCCTGCCGGTGAATTCGAACTTCACTTTTCCCAGCGACGAAAAGTAAATCTCCAGCTCCGAATCCAGGTCGAAGGTGCCGGACGTTTCCACCGAGTACGCCACGATGTTTTTGTAGGGCAGCGAGGTGAAGTCTTTTTTGCTGCCGGTGATGCCCTGCACGTTGACGGCGATGATGCGTTTGTTGGTGAACACCACGCCGTCGCGCATGGATTTGTAGGCGTCGATGACCTGCTCCCCTTCCAGCAGCAGCGCGCTGACGCGTTCGGCGTATTCTTCGTTTTGCTTGAGTTTGAAGAAGCCTTTGTTGTTGAAATCAATCATCTGTCATTCCCTGTTTTTTGAATGTATGTCCCGAGTACGAGTTGCGTACGACGCCTTGGGCTGGGCCTCGTCTAGACTTAACGGGTAGTCGTAGAAAGAACCAAACACGTCGCTTTGGTGCAGTCGAATCAATACCAGCGTGGCAAGCTGCCTTAATGCCCTATAAAAGGTGCGGCAAAGACCGCGCCGGGCACAACAAGATGCCCGCTCAGGGTGCCCTGGCCAACGGCCTGACAATGCCACGATACCGTGACGTGGTGTGAATGCCGCAGCCGACACTTTCGGACGACCGACAACCGCCTGGTTTGTCCGTGACCGTGAGGATTGCTGAATGCCTGATGAGATGTTGCACCTGCCAATGGTCAACAGCCTGCTGGAGCGCCACAAAGGCATTCCCGGCGCTCTGTTGCCCATCCTTCATGAGATTCAGGCCGGTATCGGTTACATCCCCGATGCCGCCATCCCCGAGATTGCCCACGCCCTCAATCAGAGTCAGGCGGAGATTCGTGGGGTGATCAGTTTTTACCATGACTTCCGCACCGCGCCGCCGGCCCGGCATATTCTGCGTTTGTGCCGGGCTGAGTCCTGCAAGAGTCGCGGCGCCGAGGAGCTTGCCGCGCAGTTGCGCGATCGCCTGCAACTGGATGACCACGGCAGCAGTGCCGACGGCAATATCAGTCTGCGCCCTGTGTATTGCCTCGGCGCGTGCGCTTGTTCGCCGGCACTTGAGCTGGATGGTCAGGTGCATGCGCGGCTCAGTGCCGAGCGTCTGGATGCCCTGCTTGATGCTTGCCGGGAGGACGTATGAGCCTCTATCTGTCCTGTGATTCCCTGGCCCGTGCCGTCGGTGCCGATGAGGTGGCCTCGGCCCTCTCAAATCAGACTAATTTAGACCTGCAACGCACCAGCTCTCGCGGCCTGTACTGGCTGGAACCGCTGCTGGAAGTGGACACTCCGCAAGGCCGTATCGGCTTCGGCCCGCTGACGGCTGCCGATGTGCCGTCGGTGCTCGATGCGCTGCAAGGCGAGCCCTCCGCTCATCCGCTAGCCTTGGGTCTTGTAGAAGAGTTGCCTTATCTCAAGTCTCAACAACGCCTGCTGTTCGCCCGCGCCGGCATTACGCGGCCGCTATCGCTGGACGATTACCGAGTCCATGGCGGTTTCGAGGGTTTGAAAAGAGCCGTCACCATTGGCGGCGAGCCAACTGCAACTGAGGTGTTCGATTCGGGCCTGCGTGGCCGTGGCGGCGCGGCGTTTCCGGCCGGGATCAAATGGCGCACGGTGCGCGCCACTCAAGCGGCGCAGAAATACATTGTGTGCAACGCCGACGAAGGCGACTCCGGCACTTTCGCCGACCGCATGTTGATGGAAGGCGACCCCTTCCTGCTGATCGAAGGCATGGCCATTGCCGGCATCACCGTCGGCGCCAGCTACGGCTACATCTACGTGCGCTCGGAATATCCACAGGCCATCGCCACGTTAAATGAGGCGCTGGAGATTGCCCGAACTAACGGTTACCTCGGCGCCAATGTCGGCGGCAGCGGCCAGGCCTTCGATATGGAAGTGCGCGTCGGTGCCGGCGCTTACATCTGCGGTGAGGAAACCGCGCTGCTGGACTCGCTCGAAGGCAAGCGCGGGATCGTCCGTGCCAAGCCACCGATTCCGGCGTTGAAGGGGCTGTTCGGCCTGCCGACGCTAGTGCACAACGTGCTGACCCTGGCCTCGGTGCCGCTGATTCTGGCCAAGGGCGCGCAGTTCTATCGCGATTACGGCATGGGCCGCTCTCTTGGCACGATGCCCTTCCAACTGGCGGGCAATATTCGTCGTGGCGGTTTGGTGGAACGGGCTTTTGGCCTGACGCTGCGGGAACTGGTGGAAGACTACGGCGGCGGAACCGCGAGTGGCCGGCCGCTGAAAGCCGCTCAGGTCGGTGGCCCGCTCGGCGCCTGGGTGCCACCTTCGCAATTTGACACGCCGCTGGATTACGAAGCGTTCGCCGGCATCGGCGCCATGCTCGGTCACGGTGGTGTGGTGGTGGCTGACGACAGCCTCGACATGGCCCATATGGCGCGCTTCGCCATGCAATTCTGCGCCGAGGAATCCTGTGGCAAATGCACGCCATGCCGCATCGGCTCGACCCGCGGCGTGGAGGTGATCGACCGCCTGCTGGCCGCGCCTGACCAGAACGGTCGCGATGAACAGGTGATCATCCTCAAGGACCTGTGCGACACCCTGCAATACGGTTCGCTGTGCGCATTGGGCGGCATGGTTTCCTTTCCGGTCGTCAGCGCCCTCAAGCACTTCCCCGCCGACTTCGGTCTGCAAGCCTCGGAGGCCGAACAATGATCACTCTCTTCGACCCGAAAACCGATATCGATCTTGGCACTCCGGCCCGCGACAGCCAGGTGCAAGTCACCCTGAACATCGACGGCCGCAGCATCAGCGTGCCCGAAGGCACTTCGGTGATGCGCGCCGCCGCGCTGCTGGGCACCACCATTCCCAAACTGTGTGCCACCGACAGCCTGGAAGCCTTCGGCTCTTGCCGCATGTGCCTGGTGGAAATCGAGGGCATGCGCGGCTACCCGGCGTCCTGTACCACACCGGTCAGCGAAGGCATGAGCGTGCATACCCAGACGCCGAAACTCGCCACGCTGCGCCGCAACGTCATGGAGTTGTACATCTCCGATCACCCGCTGGACTGCCTGACCTGCTCGGCCAATGGCAACTGCGAGCTGCAAACCGTCGCCGGCCAAGTCGGCCTGCGAGAGGTGCGTTACGGCTATGAAGGCGACAATCACCTCGCCGACGTGAAGGACACTTCCAACCCCTACTTCGACTACGACCCGAGCAAGTGCATCGTCTGCAACCGCTGCGTGCGCGCCTGCGAAGAAACCCAGGGCACCTTTGCCCTGACCATTACCGGGCGCGGTTTTGAATCTCGCGTAGCCGCTGCCGGTGGCGAGAACTTCCTCGACTCGGAATGCGTGTCCTGCGGCGCCTGCGTGCAAGCCTGCCCCACCGCGACCCTGATGGAAAAAAGCGTGGTCGAACTGGGTCAGCCCGAACGCAGTGTGATCACCACCTGTGCCTATTGCGGCGTGGGCTGCTCGTTCCGTGCCGAGATGAAAGGCGACCAGTTGGTGCGCATGGTTCCGGACAAGAACGGCCACGCCAACCACGGCCACTCCTGCGTCAAAGGGCGCTTTGCCTGGGGCTACGCCACCCACCCGGATCGCATCACCAAGCCGATGATCCGTAAACATATCAACGACCCTTGGCAGGAAGTCAGCTGGGATGAAGCGGTGACCTACGCCGCCAGCGAATTCCGTCGGCTGCAGCAAAAATACGGCCGCGATTCCATTGGTGGCATCACCTCCAGCCGTTGCACCAACGAAGAAACCTACCTGGTGCAAAAACTGGTGCGCGCCGCGTTCGGCAACAATAACGTCGACACCTGTGCGCGGGTCTGCCACTCGCCGACCGGTTATGGCCTGAAACAAACCCTGGGCGAGTCCGCCGGCACTCAGAGTTTCGACTCGGTGATGCAGGCCGACGTGATCCTGGTGATGGGCGCCAACCCCAGCGATGCTCACCCGGTGTTCGCCTCCCAGCTCAAACGCCGTCTGCGTGAAGGCGCGCGACTGATCGTCATCGACCCTCGACGCATTGATCTGGTGGACTCGGTGCATGCCCGCGCCGAAGTGCACCTGGCACTACGTCCGGGCACCAACGTCGCCATGCTCAACGCGCTGGCCCACGTCATCGTCACCGAAGGTCTGCTCAATCAGGCCTTTATCGACGCCCGTTGCGAGGGCAGCGATTTCGCTCGTTGGAGCGAGTTCGTCAGCCGCGCGGAAAACTCGCCGGAAGTGCTTGGCACCATCTGCGGCGTAGACCCTGCCGACATCCGTGCCGCCGCCCGCCTGTATGCCACCGGCGGCAACGCGGCGATCTACTACGGCCTCGGCGTCACCGAGCACAGCCAGGGCAGCACCGCCGTCATGGGCATCGCCAACCTGGCCATGGCCACCGGCAACATCGGCCGCGAAGGCGTAGGCGTGAACCCGCTACGGGGGCAGAACAACGTTCAGGGCTCCTGCGACATGGGCTCCTTCCCCCACGAGCTGCCCGGCTACCGGCACATTTCCAACGAAGTGGTACGGGCGCAGTTCGAACAGGCGTGGAACGTCACCCTGCAACCCGACCCGGGCCTGCGTATTCCCAACATGTTCGAGGCAGCCCTGGGCGGCAGTTTCAAGGGCCTGTATTGCCAGGGCGAAGACATCGCCCAGAGCGACCCGAATACCCAGCACGTCACCGCGGCGCTGTCGGCCATGGAGTGCGTGGTGGTGCAGGATATTTTCCTCAACGAAACCGCCAAGTTCGCCCACGTTTTCTTGCCGGGCAGCTCGTTCCTGGAAAAAGACGGCACCTTCACCAACGCCGAGCGGCGCATCTCTCGGGTGCGCAAGGTCATGGAACCGCTGGGCGGCAAGGCCGACTGGGAAGGCACGGTGGCCCTGGCCAACGCGCTGGGTTACCCGATGAACTACACGCACCCGTCAGAAATCATGGATGAAATCGCCAGCCTGACGCCGACCTTCACCAACGTCAGCTACGCAGCACTGGACAGCCACGGCAGCCTGCAATGGCCATGCAACGCCGCAGCACCGGACGGCACGCCGACCATGCACATCGAGGAGTTCGTGCGGGGCAAGGGGCGCTTCATGCTCACCGGCTACGTGCCCACCGAGGAAAAGGTCAACAATCGCTATCCCCTGCTGCTGACCACCGGGCGCATCCTCAGCCAGTACAACGTCGGCGCCCAGACCCGGCGTACCGAAAACGTCGCCTGGCACGATGAAGACCGCCTGGAAATCCACCCGACCGACGCCGAGAGTCGTGGCATCAACGAGGGTGACTGGGTCGGCATCGGCAGTCGCGCCGGACAGACCGTCCTGCGTGCGCGGGTCACCGAACGGGTAGCCCCGGGCGTGGTGTACACCACCTTCCACTTCCCTGAATCGGGGGCCAACGTCATCACCACCGACAACTCCGACTGGGCCACCAACTGTCCGGAGTACAAGGTCACCGCCGTGGAGGTCAGCCGCGTCTACCACCCTTCCGAGTGGCAAAAACGCTATCAGGAGTTCAGCGACGAACAGCATCGTCTGCTCAACGAACGCCGTCAGGCGCGTGGCACTAAAGCCGAGGTACGCCGATGAGCACTGAAAACCTGATCAAAATGGCCAACCAGATCGCCCAGTACTTCGCCAGCGAACCGGACCAACAACAGGCCGTGCTCGGCGTGCGTAATCACCTGAAAATGTACTGGACGCCCGGCATGCGCAAGGAATTGCTGGCCTGGCAGACGGAGCATCAGGGGGCGGACATGCACCCACTGGCGCAGGCAGCCGTCAGTGGGGCGGGCTGGGAGGCTTAGGTTCACAGGAACCCTTGGGCGTGGGGTCGTGAGGAATCGCGGCTCCCGCTTAACAGGAAAAGGCGACCACTTGAGCTATCATCGCCGACCTGTGTGCCAAGAGCCTTGAACCCGGATGTCCGTATCTCTGCCATTGCCTGACGATTGCAACTCACTGCCTCCGGTGCTGGTCGGCCCGCTGTTACGGCGGCTGGAACCTGCACGGCTGGTCATGTGGCTCGTCGGATCCCGCGCGCTGTCGCTGACGTTGCGCCTGAAAAACTGCGCCGACATCCGCCTGGATGCCGGGCAGTGCACTGTCATCCCCATCGGCACTCACGCATTTATCCACTTGATCGATGTGCCGCTGGCGACTGCCCTGCCCTGCGACACACTGATCGAGTACGACCTGTTGATCGATGACGCAATGACCGGCATCGCCGAGTGGGCCCCGCATCTGCTCTACGGCGAAGCGCGTTGCCCGAACTTTGTCCTGCGTTCGCGCATTGATCAGCTACTGCATGGTTCCTGCCGCAAACCGCATTTCCCGGCCACCGATGGCTTGCTCTGTGTCGACCGTTTGTTGGCAGAGGAACAGGACGCCTCGCAGCGGCCGGCGCTGTTGATGATGAGCGGCGATCAGATTTACACCGACGATGTTGCAGGACCGATGTTGCGGGCGATCCATGCCTTGATCGAACGGCTGGGCCTGTTTGAAGAACGCCTCGAAGGCGCCGTGGTCAGCGATAGCGCAAAACTCTACGAACACCCGGCCAGTTACTACCACCGTGCGGATTTGTTACCAGCGCTCAAGAGCAATGAAACCCTGCGTGATCGATTTTTCGGCGGCGCGCGTAAGCCGATTTTCACCAGCAGCAGTGCCGACAATCACCTGATGACCTTCGCCGAGGTGATGGCCATGTACCTGCTGGTCTGGTCGCCAACGCCCTGGACACTGATCAATCCGCAACCTCCGGCGCTGACGTTCGCACGACACAAACTGTTTGCTGTTGAACAAACCTGTATCGATGACTTCAACTCGGGCCTGGGCGGTGCCGCACGGGCCATGGCGCATCTGCCCTGCCTGATGATCTTCGACGACCACGACATTACCGACGACTGGAATCTGTCCGCGCAATGGGAGGAAACGGCCTACGGCCATCCGTTCTCCAAGCGCATCATCGGCAACGCCTTGATCGCCTACATGCTGTGCCAGGGCTGGGGCAACAACCCGGATGCATTTGGCGGTGTACTGGAAAAAGCCCGCTTGCTCTGCGTCACCGGGGGCGACCGTTACCTCGACAGTCCGGTGCAGGATGATTTGATTGATGCGCTGTTGAGCTTTCAACAGTGGCATTACGTGCTGCCCACCACGCCCGCACTGGTGGTGATAGATACCCGCACCCGGCGCTGGCGCAGCGAGATGAACCTCAAGCAACCGTCCGGCCTGCTGGACTGGGAAGCCCTCAGCGAACTGCAACAGGAACTGCTCGACCATCCATCGGCGATCATCGTTTCACCCGCGCCGATCTTCGGCGTCAAACTGATCGAAACCGTACAGAAAGTTTTCAGCTGGTTCGGTTATCCACTGCTGGTGGACGCTGAAAACTGGATGGCGCATCGCGGCGCCGCCCAAGTGATCCTGAACATTTTCCGACACTCGCGCACACCGGGTAACTACGTGGTGCTGTCCGGTGATGTGCATTATTCCTTCGTCTACGAAGTGTTTATCCGACACCGCAAGGCCGGCCCGAAAATCTGGCAGATCACCAGCAGCGGCATCAAAAACGAATTCCCGCCCCGACTGCTCGAATGGTTCGACCGCCTCAATCGCTGGCTCTATTCGCCGCGCTCGCCACTTAACTGGCTGACCAAACGCCGCCGCATGCGCATCGTCCCGCACACCCCCGAACATGCCGAGGCCGGCGAACGGCTATGGAACTCGGCAGGCATCGGCCAGGTGTTCTTCAATGAGAAAGGACAACCCCAGGACATTTATCAGCACAACTCAAACGGCTCACCCAAGACCCGGATGGTTGCGCCTGAACATGACGACTGAATTGGCGAGTGACCATGAACCTCACCCGAACGCTGATCATCGGCAACTCTGGCTCTGGCAAAAGCTGGCTGGCGGAACGATTGGCAGCACAACTCAAGGTGCCATGGATTGATCTCGATAAAATTCACTGGATCTCGGACGAACACAGCATCGCCCGCCCGTATGCTGCAGCACTGGACATAGCGCGGGTTGCGGCCGATGAAGAACAGTGGGTGATCGAAGGCGTTTATGGCTGGATCGTCAGCGAGCTTATGCACCGGGCAACGGCGCTGATCTGGTTGTGTGTTGATGACAAAAACTGTGTTGCCAATATTCGTCAGAGAGAACAAAAACCAGACAATGACGAGTTGCTGATGGCGTTGCTGGAATGGGCCGCCAGTTATCGGATGCGCGAGGACTCCAGTGGATTTACCGCGCACCAGCAATTGTTCAAAGGGTTCAACGGCTCAAAAATCAAACTCATGGATCTAGCCGAAATCAGCGAGTTCGCTAACACCACGTTGCATGCCTAGCCTCTAGCGAAGCTCAGCGGAGCGGCTGTGCTCTTGCGAACGCCACTGAGCCGATGAACCATCCCAAATCCCCTGTGGGAGCGAGCCTGCTCGCGATGACGGTGGCACATTCAATACTTGCGTTGATCGTTCCCATGCTCCGCGTGGGAATGCAGCCAAGGACGCTCCGCGTCCCCAAAAGCGTGACGCAGAGCGTCACAAGAGGCATTCCCACGCAGAGCATGGGAACGATCAATTGTGTATCAAACCGCATTCACGGCCCGACCAACCCCTCTGACAATCATCTCCACTTCCCGCTCATCAATCGTCAACGGCGGTAGCAGGCGAATGGTCTTGCCCCGTGTCACGTTGATCAGTAAACCGTGGTCCCGCGCGGCGATCAGGGTCAGGTCGCGGATCGGCTGCTTGAGTTCGATGCCGATCATCAAGCCTTGACCACGGATCGCCAGGACGTTCGGATCGTCCGCCAACTCGCTACGCAATCTAGCCAATAGACGTTCGCCCTGAAGCCTGGCGTTCTCCAGCAGACCCTGTTCTTCAATGATGTCTAGCACGGTGCAACCGACACGACAGGCCAACGGATTGCCGCCAAAAGTGCTGCCGTGGCTGCCGGGGGTGAACAGTTCGGCGGCTTTTCCTCGGGCCAGACAGGCGCCGATAGGGATGCCGTTGCCCAGGCCTTTGGCCAGGGTCATGACGTCCGGGACGATGCCTTCGTGCTGAAAAGCAAACCATTGACCGGTGCGGCCGACGCCGGTCTGGATTTCGTCGAGCATCATCAACCACGAGCGTTTGTTGCACAGTTCGCGCACCGCTTTGAGATAACCGGGCGGCGCCAACTGGACGCCGCTTTCGCCTTGGATCGGCTCCATCAGGATCGCCACGATTCGTTGGCCGTAGGCCTGCTGCACGTGATCCAGTGCGCTGAGATCACCGAACGGCACTTTGACGAAATCCCCCGGCAACTCATTGAAGCCCAGGCGCACCGCCGGGCCATCGCTGGCGGATAAAGTGCCCAATGTCCGGCCATGAAAAGCATTCTCCATGACCACCACCAGCGGTTGCTCGACGCCTTTGTGCCAACCGTAAAGCCGTGCGAGTTTCAGCGCGGTTTCATTGGCTTCGGCACCGGAGTTGTTGAAGAACGCCCGGTCCATGCCCGCCAAATTCGTCAGTTTCCGGGCCAACCGCTGTTGCCAATCGATGCTGTAGAGGTTGGACGTGTGCAACAGCAAGCCAGCCTGCTCGCTGATCGCCGAGACGATTCGAGGATGGGAGTGGCCAACGTTGGTCACCGCCACGCCCGCCACCGCGTCCAGGTACTCACGACCGGCCTCATCCCAAAGGCGCGTACCCAGCCCTCTGCTGAAACTCAGGGCCAGCGGTTGGTAAGTGCTCATCAGGCAGGCGGCGGTCATGGCATCAAGCTCCATCAATGGTCGGTGTTTTTGCAGTATGGTTAGCCACCTGAGCTGGATAAACGCCGTAATACTTCAATCATCTTAAAGCCGAGCTTGATAATGGATTTGTTCCAGGCAATGACCGTTTACGTACGCGTGGTGGAGGCTGGCAGCATGACGGCCGCCGCGCAGCAGTGTGAAATGTCCACGACCATGGTCGGCAATCACCTGCGCGCACTGGAGCAACGTCTGGGCGTGCGCTTGCTCAACCGTACGACACGGCGCCAGCGCCTGACGGAATTCGGCTCCGCGTATTATCTGCGTTGTCTTGAAGTATTGGGGTTGGTGGCCGATTCCGAACGCCTGGCCGAACAGAGTCAGGACGCGCCGAGTGGAATCTTGCGCATCACGGCACCGCTGACCTTTGGCACGGAAAAGCTTGCGCCAGCGCTCAGCGAATTTTCTCTGCAATGTCCACAGGTCAAACTGGACGTGGTGCTCACTAACGGGCGCCCCGATCTACTCGAAAACGGCCTCGATGTGGCGTTTCTCTTGGGCGCCATTGAGCCGTCCAACCTGATCGCCCGCCCGCTTATCGATTACACCCTGACCATGTGCGCATCACCGGAGTACCTGGCACGCCGAACCACGCCGGAAAAACCCGAAGACCTGCAACATCACGATTGCTTGTCTTTTGCCTACCCGGTCGGGGATGACTGGCAATCGGTCGCAAAACAATGGCGCCTGAGCGGGCCGGAAGGCGAAGTGATGGTGGCCGTCAGTGGTCCGATGCTGATCAATAGCTCCGCAGGGTTGCATCAGGCTGCTCGAACCGGGATGGGTATCGTGATGTTGCCTGATGCACTGGTCGAACAGGACCTGCTCAACGGAAAACTGGTGGCGTTGATGCAGAACTATCAACTGCCGAGCCGGCCGATGCACCTTGTGTACGCTCAGGATCGCTACCGCTTACCGAAATTACGCCATTTCGTCGACTTTGCTATGCAGTTATGGGGCAAGTACTAGGCGTGGCAATGCGCCATGCACTAATCTCGACGCCAGGCGAATCAATTGAAAGCTGTGCGTCAGGGAGAGTGGTGATGGGGGAAGCGACAAATATCAAGCCATTGAAACTCAATGTGTCAGATTTTAGCGAAGACCTGCTCCACACTATTCTGGAACTGGTCAGCGACGGTATTTGGGACTGGAACGCCAACACAGGTTTTGTCTACCGTAACCCCGGTTGGTACAAGATGCTCGGTTACGAGCCTCATTCCTTGGACAACACTGCGTTGACTTGGGAGAACCTCATCCACCCTGAAGATTACCCCTCAGTCATGGCCGTGTTTGATGATTACCTGCAACAGCGCGCGCCCACCTATCAGGCCGAGTACCGCTGCCGGATGCTGGACGGCAGCTACCTTTGGATCGAAGACCGCGGCTATGTGCTGTCCCGCAACGCCGACGGCACGGTAGCGCGGATGGTCGGTGCGCACCGCAGCATCGACGACAAGCGACGTCTGCTCGAAGAGTTGGAACGACGCGCTCACTCCCTTGAAGCGACCGTTGAAGAGCGAACCCGGGAGTTGTCTCAGGTCAACCAGCAGCTTCAGGTTCAACTCGAAGAAAACCGCAAACTGGCAGAAACCGATACGCTGACTTCCATTGCCAATCGCTACCTGATGGAAAAAACCCTGCCTCAGGAATGCGAACGAGCACAACGCTTTCGACGCCCCCTGTCCCTGATCGCCATGGACATCGACGACTTCAAGATCATCAACGATCACTACGGCCATGCCTTGGGTGATGCGGCAATAGTGCAGGTGGTCGAGAGCGTGAAGCACTACGTGCGCGAAGGTGATCTGCTGGCGCGATGGGGGGGGGACGAGTTCATCATGATCCTTCCCGCTACCTCGTTGGCTGATGCCAGGCTCCTCGCCGAAAAAATCCGCGATGGCCTGCTGAGCTTGCCACCTGTGGGCGCGTTTCAAGTGACCATGAGTTTCGGCGTGGTCCAGCGCTTCGAAGAAGAACAACAGACCGGATTGCTGGCCCGGGCCGACCAGGCGCTGTATCGGTCGAAGGTGGCGGGCAAGAATGTGATTTCGGGGTGAATAAACCCCGGCATCAACTGCCATTCACATCCCTGCCTTCACCAACACCGGTTTCTCCTGGTACCGATCGGGATACAACCGTTTCAACTGCGCCACTTTCGGTAGATCGTTGATCACGATGTACGGATAGGTCGGGTGCTCGGTCAGAAAATCTTGATGCTCCTCCTCTGCCGGGTAGAAACCGTTGTAGGTTTCCAACTTGGTCACAATGGGTTTGTTGAACGCATGAGCGGCGTCGAGCTGGGCGATGTAAGCCTGGGCAATGCGTTGCTGTTCGGTGTTCTCAGTGAAAATCGCCGACCGGTATTGAGTGCCGCTGTCGGGGCCCTGGCGGTTCAGTTCTGTGGGGTTATGGGCCACCGAAAAATAGATCTGCAGCAACGTCCCGTAGCTGACCTGAGCCGGATCGTAAGTGACTTCGACGGATTCCGCATGGCCGGTATTGCCCTCGCTGACCCGTTCATAGTGGGCGGTGTTGGCGGCACCACCGGCGTAACCAGAGATAGCTTTTTTCACACCTTTAACGTGCTGAAAAACACCTTGGACGCCCCAAAAACATCCGCCGGCAAACACCACTTTTTCGCTGTGGGCCTGGGTCGTTTCATCCACAGCTGGCGGGGGGATGACGACGGATTCTTCGGCACCGAACGAAAATGCCGAGCACTGACTAATAACGCCGGCAGCGGCCATTCCCAATAGGGTACGGCGCCAGGTGAACAGGGTTTTCATGGGGCAGACTCCTCAACCAATGGAATGATTTCAACCGAACGTAAACGCATATGCCGACACACCCGGATCGAGAAATTCGATGCTGAACGTCCGGTCCGTCACGCTGCCGCTCTGGCGTATCAACTGATACAAACGCTGTGAGTTCACACTGCCGCTGCCATCGGGCGCCACATCGGTGCCGTGGGCATCACCAGGGGCTTTGCCGTCAATGAGCACTTTGAATCGCACCGGTTTACCGTCGGCACCGGGACCCAGCACCAAGTGCAAATCGCGTGCATGGAAGCGATAGACGATGCGACTGGCGGGCGCGCTAGAAATCGCACGCTCTGAACCGACATTCCATTTTCCGTCCAGGCTCCAGTCGTTGAGGGCCAGTTTGGCGGGTGAGGTGTACGCGGTCACTTTGTCAGGCACGAGACTGGTCTCGGGGACGAAATGCTCGGCACGCTGGAAACCGACATAGGTTTCCGGTGATTGCACTTCGTTCATGTCCGGCGCGAGTTGAACCCCTGTCGCATCCGCAGTGATCAGACCGTCCGCGACCTTCACCGCTCCCGCTTCACGCAGCAGTTGCTGAATGACCCTTTCCGACTCGGCATACTCGCCTTCACCAAAGTGGTGATAACGAATGCGCCCCTGTGCGTCCGCAAAATAATGGGCCGGCCAGTATTCGTTGTTGAAGGCACGCCAGATTTTGTAGTCGTTATCGATGGCCACGGGGTAGTTGATGCCCAGGTCTTTCATGGCTTTGGTGACATTGCCGACATCCCGTTCAAAGGCGAATTCCGGTGCATGCACACCAATCACCACCAATCCCTGATCGCGATATTTTTCGGCCCAGGCTTTCACATACGGCAAGGTGCGCAGGCAGTTGATGCAGGAGTAAGTCCAGAAATCCACCAGCACGACTTTGCCCTTCAGGGCCTGAGTGGTGAGCGGTGGCGAATTGAGCCATTGCACCGCGCCATCCAGCGGTGGGAGGTTGCCTTCAATCGGCAAGGAGCCCGCTGCCTTGGCACTCGCTTTCATCGTGCCACCCGCAGCCATCATCGCTCCGCTGTTATTCGCAGACTTGCCGGCCAAACGGCCGACCAAGGCTTGCTCGATCCCGCCGGTGGACGCGGTTGAAACCCGTGCCAGAATTCCCGTATCCAGCCCCAACGCAATCGCGGCGACACCCGCCAGCATTGCCGCCCCCAGACCGCGCCGTAGCCATTCGCCAGCACCTATTGAACGCTTCATTGCTGCGAAAACTTTACCGCCAAGCAGCAACGCCACGGCGAGCGAAGTGGCGGCACCTGCCGCGTAAGCCAGCAGCAACAACGTGGTTTCGATGCTTGCCCCTTGCAGCGCCGCCCCTGTCAGCAACAGACCCAAAATCGGCCCGGCGCAAGGTGCCCAGAGCAGGCCCGTGGCGACGCCGATCAGGAACGAAGCGCCAGGACGCGGCCGGGTATCGGCGCCAGCGACTTCCGATAATCGGCTGCCGGCCGCCACCAGTGGCCGCGTCAATCGTTCGGCCAATCGAGGCAGCAACAGCGTCAGCCCGAACAGAGCAACGAACAGCAACGCGAGCCAGCGACCGTACTGATTGACTTGCACCACCCAACCGCCGCCCACCGCCGCCAACGTGGCGACCAAGGCGAAAGTCAGCGCCATCCCTGCCAATAGCGGCAAGCCACTTTTCATAAACGGCTGCCCGGTTCGAGCGAAGACAAAGGGCAGCACCGGCAGAATGCAGGGGCTGACAATCGTCAGTACACCGCCGAGATAAGCGAGAACCAAAAGCCACATAGCGTCGACCTGCATCAAGTGAGTGAAAGGGAATGCCCGTGAATCAAGCCGCCTGTGGCTGGAACTTCAGCGCAAGACCGTTCATGCAGTAACGCAAACCGGTGGGTTTGGGCCCATCGTCGAAGACATGGCCCAGGTGACCACCACATCGCCGACAGTGGACTTCTTCACGCAACACACCAAAGGACCGGTCCTGACGAGTGGCCACCGCTTTGTCCAGGGGTGCCCAGAAGCTGGGCCAGCCGGTGCGGCTGTCAAACTTGGTGTCGGATGAGAACAGCGGCAAACCACACCCGGCGCAGGCGAAAACGCCCTCGCGATGTTCATTGTTCAACGGGCTGCTGTAGGCCCGCTCGGTGCCCTCTTCACGCAGGATTTCGTACTGCTCGTCGCTGAGCATGGCGTGCCATTCGTTGTCGCTGTGGGTCACCTCGAACACCTCTGCCGCGCGGACCTCACTGACCAGTGCGGTACTGGCGGCAAATTTTGGCAACACACCGATCACCAGGGCTGCAGCGCCCAGCCCGCCGCCCGCTACAAGAAACTGTCGCCGTGAAAACATGGCCTTCTCCAAAATTCCAGGTGCCTGATATAGAACACAGCCTAGGCTTGGGTTGATCGCCAAATCCTCACGAGCAGTTAAACAATTCGTGATAACTCGGACTGAGGAAAACCCGCACAATGTGCCCATTGCGCTACAAAGGATTGAGCTTTATGGAACAGACCAAACGCGTCCTGGTGGTCGAGGACGACCTGCACATCGCCGACCTGATCTGCCTGCATCTTCGTGATGAGCAGTTCGAGGTGGTGCACTGCGCCGACGGTGATGAAGGCATGCGCCTGTTGCAGCAAGGAAGCTGGGACGCCTTGATCCTCGACCTGATGCTGCCCGGTGTCGACGGCCTGGAAATCTGCCGTCGTGCCCGGGCGATGGCCCGCTACACCCCGATCATCATCACCAGTGCGCGCTCCAGCGAAATGCACCGGATCCTGGGGCTGGAGCTCGGCGCCGACGACTACCTTGCCAAACCCTTTTCGATGCTGGAACTGGTCGCGCGGGTCAAAGCCTTGCTGCGCCGGGTCGACGCCATGGCCCGCAACCTGAAGATGGACTCGGGCAGCCTGATGACGGACGGTCTGTCCATCGACCCGATCACCCGCGATGTCTCTCTCGACGGTCGGCGTCTGGACCTCACACCACGGGAATTCGACTTGTTGTACTTCTTCGTCCGCCAACCCGGCAAGGTGTTCTCGCGCATGGATTTGCTCAATGCAGTCTGGGGCTACAGCCATGAAGGTTACGAACACACAGTGAACACTCACATCAACCGGCTGCGGGCCAAGATCGAAGCCGATCCGGCGCTCCCTGCGCGCATCCTCACGGTGTGGGGCCGTGGCTACAAATTCGCCGTCAAGGAGGAGCAGCCATGAGGCTGACCCTGACACAACGCCTGTCCCTGGTGTTCGCCATTCTGTTGCTGGTGTGCTGTGGCACATCGGCATGGATGCAAGTGCGCTCCAACAAAATGCATGAACTGGAAGTGGTCCAGGGGCTGTCGCGCGACCTGGCGCAACACATCGCCAATGACACGGTGCTGATGGACAGCAGCGGCCTGATGCCCAATGCCATCCGCGAATTGTTCAGCAAACTCATGCAGGTCAACCCAAGCGTTGAGGTTTATCTGCTGGACACCGAGGGCAAGATTGTCGGAAGTGCCGCACCGGAAGGCCGGATACGTCGGGAGCGGATCGATCTGGGACCGATCCAGCGCTTGCTCAAAGGCGATGCCCTGCCGGTTCTCGGCGATGACCCGCGCAGCATCGATGGCCGCAAAGTGTTCAGCGCCGCGCCATTGCGGGTCAACGGTCAACCGGTCGGCTATCTCTATGTGGTACTGCTCAGCGAAGAACACGACCGCTTCGCCGAACAAGGTGCCACCAGCGCCGCACTCAATACTGCCCTGATGTCCATCGGTCTGGTGGCGTTGTTGTGCCTGATCGCAGGTCTCACGGCCTTTGCCCTGATTACCCGACCGTTGCGGCGCTTGACCGAAAGGGTCAGTCAGTTCGACATCGATGGCATGCCCTCCACACCACCGGCCTCGAAACCAGTAGAAAAAGCCACCAGTCACGATGAAATTGCCGTGCTGGACGCCGCCTTCCGGCAGATGCAAACCCGCCTCAATGAACAGTGGCGCTCGCTGACGCGTCAGGACCAGGAGCGCCGCGAGCTCGTGGCGAACATTTCGCACGACCTGCGAACGCCCTTGGCCTCGCTGCACGGGTACCTGGAAACCCTGTCGCTCAAGGACGCCACACTATCCCCTGCTGACCGGCGTCGCTATCTGGGCATCGCCCTGGATCAAAGCCGCAAGGTGGGTGGGCTGGCGCAATCGCTGCTGGAACTGGTCAGGCTGGAACACGGATTCGTACAACCGGTACTGGAGCGCTTCTCCCTGACCGATCTGGTGCAGGATATTTTTCAGAAATTCGAATTGACCGCCGAAGCGCGCCAGATTGAGCTGAAGGCCACCTTCGCCCCCAACGTTTCCACGACCTGCGCCGACCTGGGGCTGATCGAGCGGGTGTTGACCAACCTGTTCGACAATGCCCTGCGCGATACCCCTCAAGGTGGAGAAATCGAACTGAGCCTGCGCCCCCAAGGACCGTTTATCGAAGTCACTGTCAGCGATACCGGGCCAGGCATTGCTACGCCGTTGCGCGAAGGTCTGTTCCTGCGCCCCTTCAACATTGGCGGTGCTCGGCGCGATGGCGGGTTGGGGCTGCGTATCGTGCATCGGATCTTGCAATTGCACGGTCGGGAGATCCAGCTGATCGATCTGCCTGGACGGGGTGCGACCTTTCGCTTCTCCTTGCCGGTGGATCAGCAAACGGCGGAACAATGGGCGGCTCACTCGATGAATCTGAATTCGATGGGGAAATAGCCCGTAGCACACGTTCCGGCAATGCCCACAAATGTCCTCACGCAAAAATCATGACCAACTGCCTGTTCATCCGTGACAACGCTGCCGCGGTCCAATAGATTAGGCGACCTGAAAAGGCCCTGTGCTTTCTCGCCTCAATTCAAGTTAAAAGAAGTAGTGAAATTTCAATGTCCGATTCCAACACCGCTGAATCCGTAATCACCTTGTCGTCCAAAGCGGAATACGAAAACTCCATCAATCTTTCACAGCATGTGCCTCAGGCCAAGATCATCAGCGAGATGGTCCTGGACGCTTTTCAATCCACCCGGGAAAGCGACCAGATCCGCGAGCTGCGCGCCGCGATTCGCCAGGCTCATGACAGCTTCGACGACGATAAAGCCTATGAACTGATGGGCGAACTCAAGCAACTCAAGGACGCTGAAGCAGCCGACATTGCTGCTCTGGAAGACCTGAGCAGCAAATTTTCGATCAGCCGGATTCTCTCCAGCTTCAAGGATGACCCGGCGTTTCAGGAAATCGTCTACGGCCTGGCGCTGAAAGTGCTGAACCAGACTCACCAGGCCATCAGCAACCCGAGCAGTGGCAAAAGCAAAGTGGCTCGCGCCAAGAAAGATCTCGAAGTGTTCACCATCAGCAAAGACGGCATGAGCGTCACCCTGCCGCTACGCACCCCGCGTTCTAGCCTGAACGTTGACCGCAAAGCGCTGGAATTCCTCGGCTTTACCTTCGTCGGCGAAGGCGATGACGCGGCGATTGAAAGCGAGACGTTCCTGGACAACTCCGGGGCCGAACAAGCGGTCAACCGCAAGAACATCATCACCGCACTGCAGCAGCAAACTGCGTTCGACGGCTACAGCATCGCCGCGCAGTAACACGTTTCACCCGAAAGCCCCGCCCTTGCAGCGGGGCTTTTTTTTTGCCTGATGTTTTTTGGTAGATCCTGTCGTCCCCTTCGTCAGGTGAAGGAATTGCCGCTTGCGAAACTATAATCAAGTTGCCTATAGTTTCGTGATGCGAACCCAATTCTTTGAAACCTCTTCGTTCACTGCCACCGTTGGCGATTATCTGACGGACGATGAGTATCGTTCGCTGCAAACGTATATGCAGTCGAACCCACAGGCAGGCGATGTCATGCCTCGTACAGGTGGCTTCCGCAAACTGCGCCGGGGCTTATGAATGATGGCCAGTTCTGGATGTTTGCAATTTATGACAAGGATGAGCTTGAGAATATGACTGCAGACCAAGAGAAGGCGCTCAAGAAAGCCATAGGCACAGAGTTAAAGGCACGAGGTACCCCATGAAAAAGCGCGACCTGTTTGCAGAGTTGATGCAGGGCGTTGACGAGATGGCTGCTCAGCGAGAAGGCAAGATCACGCTGCGAAATACTACGGTGGAAGACAACCCGGCTCCTGAGGTAGGCGCACAAGAAATCGTTGCGCTGCGTACCAAGTTGCATATGTCCCAGGCCGTTTTTGCAAAACGAATTCGAACCAGCCCCAGCACCCTGAGAAATTGGGAGCAGGAAAAATCCAAGCCAAATGCTCAAGCAGCTTTATTGATCAGGCTGGTGGAGAAATTCCCCGATATGGTCGAGCGACTCCAAGCTGTTTGAATTGATAGCTCATTATCAAAAAGCCCCGCCTACGAGTGAAAGCGGGGCTTTTTATTGCCTGCAAGATTTAGAGCGGCGAGGGATTCAGAGCCACGATCATGTCCACTTCTACCGGTGCGTTTTTCGGCAATTGATAAACACCGACCGTCGTCCGGGTATGCCTGCCTGCGTCGCCCAACACATGGGTGAAGACATCCGACGCACCGTTGGCCACTTCACTGAGGTCGACAAAGTCGAAGGTGGATTTCACATAAACAGTGACACGAAGCACTGCCTTGACGTTTTCCAGTGAACCGACGGCGTCGCGAATCAGTGCCAGCCCGCGTATCGCACTGATACTCGCGGCTTCCTGGGCATCGGCCAAATTGAGTTCCAGCCCCACTCGGCCGGGGTACTGGATTTTGCCGTTCATTCTTGGCACCAGGCCACTGACATACAGCTCATCGTCATGCCGAAGCAGCGGCGCGTAATGCCCGCCGGCCGGGTTTTCGTCGTAGACATCGAAGCCGAGTTCTTTGGCCATCGCGAGAAAACGTTCGTCGCGGGTTATTTGCTTAATCATCTACTGCCCCCTCTTGATCCATCATGCAAACCGCCTGTTGATGGTAGAGACAGACGCTTCTCCTGATCAGGGCAAGTTCGTATAGAATCCAGCGAAGTTTATTGCCAGGGAGACCAATAAAATGCAGGCTAAGCGCGCCGTGATCGCCGCCATCGAGTTCCAGCCGGGAGCGCCGCTGGTGCAGCAGATTGTCGATCAGCTGTCCGTGGCGATCAGCCAGGGTGGCCTGCCGCACGGGGCCAAGTTGCCGCCGATTCGCGAACTCTCTGAATTGATGAACGTCGGTAAATCCACCGTGGTCGACGCCCTCGACCGATTGCGTGCCAAAGGATTGGTGGTCTCGCGCCAGGGCTCGGGGCATTACGTCCACCGAGCGAGCTCGCAAACCCCAGCCGCTGCTGGCCCGGATCTGCAACCACAAGACACCCTCAGCCGGATTCGCCGTGCAGTGCTGCTCGACAACGGCGCGCTGCGTCCCGGCTGTGGATTTCTGCCCGGTTCATGGCTGCCCGCCGAAGATCTGCTCAAAGCGGTGCGCGGCACCCTTCGTGCGACGTCATTGCGCATGGGCGAATACGGTGAGGTCGGTGGTTACCGGCCGCTGCGTGAGGCGTTGCGGGTGAAGTTGTCGAGCTTCGGCATCGAAGTGCCGGTGGAACAAATCATCACCACCGCTAACACCATGCAGGCCATCGACCAGTTGATGCGCCTGTTGATAAAACCTGGCGATACGGTGCTGCTCGACGATCCGTGCTACTTCAACCTGCACACCAACCTGGCGTTGCACGGTGCCAGGATCATCACCCTACCCCGCGATTGCAATGGTCTGGACCTGGAGGCTTTCGAGCAATTGCTGATCGCCCATCGCCCCGTGCTCTACATGACCAACAGCACCCTGCATAACCCGACCGGGCACTCGTTTTCCGCGGCGCAGGTTTATCGCCTGCTGGAGTTGAGTCACCGATACGGCTTCCACATTGTAGAAGATGACCTGTACGGCGACCTCCAGCAAAGACGCACCCCACGCCTGGCCGCGAGCGGGCTGGACACGGTCAGCTACGTGTCCGGTTTCTCCAAGACCCTGACGGCCAACAGCCGGGTCAGCTACGCCGTGTTGTCACCACAACTGGCCGCCCGAATGATTGCCCTGAAGATGAGCATCGGCGGCGTGACCTCTGAATTGGCGGAGCAGATCATCTGCACGATGCTCAGCAACGGCAGCTACGCCAAACACATCCGGCGCACGGTGGATCGTTTGTACGAATCGAGTAGTCGCGTGGCGCGCTGGCTGGTGGAGGCTGGATGCTCGGTGTCGTCGGTGCCGGGTGAAGGACTGTTCATCTGGACCCGCTTGCCCAACGGATTACATGCCGAAACCCTCGCCAACAAAGGCCTCAAAAATGACCTGGTGCTAACGCCAGGTACCATGTTGAGCAAAGCTGCCGACGCCAATAGTTTTCTGCGCTTCAATGTCGCGCACAGTGATGATCCGCAGGTGCGGGAGCGGTTTTTCCGACTCCTTGATAGCTGAGTTGTTCTGAAAGACCGAGTTGCTGCCTTCGCGAGCAAGCTTGCTCCTACATTTGACCGCATTCCACTTGGAGGAACGCGGTCTTGTGTAGGAGCGGGCTTGCTCGCGAAGGGGGTAACACGGTCCACCAGACAGCCCCCAACAAAAAGCCCCGCACTTCTCTCGAAGGCGGGGCTTTTGTTTACAGCATCCGACGCTTAAGGCGCGTACGTCAGCAGCAGCTCGGTCGGCACTTTGAAGTCCAGGGACATCATCACGCTCAACGCGGTAATGGTGAAGATCGAGAACACGAACAGCTTGCGTGCCCAGACCGTATCATCCACTGCCTTGTAACCGGTCCAGGCCATGTACAACCAGTACATGCCCATGGCCGCGGCGACGGCGAGGTAGCTCATGCCGACGTAACCGCTGAAGGTCAGCATCAAGGTCGCCACGAGGAACGCCAGGATGTAGATCAGGATGTGCTTCTTGGCCACTTCGATACCGCGCTTCACTGGCAGCACCGGAATCGATGCGGCCAGGTAATCGTTGAAGCGGAAAATCGCGATGGCGTAGGAATGCGGCATCTGCCACAGGCTGAACATCACCAACAACGTCAGTGCGGCCATGTCGAAGCTGTTGGTCACAGCGACGTAGCCAATCACCGGCGGCATGGCGCCCGACAGACTGCCCACCAGCGTGCCGTGAACCGACTTGCGCTTGAGGTACAGGCTGTAGAAGCCGACGTAGATGACGAAACCGATCACCGCGAACAGCGCGGCCAGCGGGTTTGCCACCTTGTACAACAACGCAACGCCGGCAATACCCAGGACGGTCGCAAAGGCCAGGGCCAGTTTCAGGGAGATCAAGCCCTGGACCAGCACCCGGTTCTTGGTGCGTTCCATCTTCAGGTCGATGTCGCGGTCGATGCAGTTGTTGAACACGCAACCGGAAGCCACCACCAGGGACGTGCCGATCATGGCGGCCAGGAAAATGGCCAGATCGACATGCCCTTTCGAGGCCAGGAAAAATCCGCCCGCCACAGAAAGCACGTTACCGAAAATGATCCCCGGTTTGGTGATTTGGATAAAGTGCTTAAAGGACATCCGGACTTTCCTCAGTGCGCCATCATGACGGTGTGGATGCTGAACATGATCCACAGCGACAAGCCAACCAACAGAACGATCACCAATGCAGCGAAGACAAACGCGATCACGTTGTTACGCTGGGCAGCGGAGCGGTCCAGGTGGAGGAAGTACACCAGGTGCACGAGCACCTGGATCACTGCGAAGGCCAGTACGATCCACAGGGTCATGGCTTTTGGCAGCGACGGGTACATCACCAGGCCAAAAGGAATGATCGTCAGGATCACCGACAGGATGAAGCCGATGGCGTAAGACTTGACGCTGCCGTGGCTGTCGTCGTGGCCGTGGCCATCGTGGGAGTGTGCATTAGCCATTACAGGGTCCCCATCAGGTAAACAACGGTGAATACGCAGATCCACACCACGTCCAGGAAGTGCCAGAACAGGCTCAGGCAGCTCAGACGGGTCTTGTTGGTCGCCGTCAGGCCGTTTTTCTGCACCTGATACATCATGATCGCCATCCAGATCAGACCGCTGGTCACGTGCAGACCGTGGGTGCCGACCAGGGTGAAGAACCCGGACAGGAAGCCGCTGCGGTTAGGACCGTAGCCTTCGGAGATCAGCATGTGGAACTCGTTGATCTCCATGCCGATGAAGCCGGCACCGAACAGGAAGGTCATCGCCAGCCAGCCCAGCACTTGAGTCTTCTTGCCTTTGAACAACGCCAGCATGGCGAAGCCGTAGGTGATCGAACTGAACAACAGCAGGGCGGTTTCGCCCAGCACGTATGGCAGCTCGAAGATGTCGTGGCCCGACGGGCCACCCGCTACGTTGTTAACCAGTACCGCGTACACCGCGAAGATCGATGCAAACAAAATGCAGTCGGTCATCAGGTAGAGCCAGAAACCGAATACGGTCATCTCGCCCGAGTCGTGGTGATGGTCATCGTGCCCATGTCCATCGACATGGGTGTGTCCAGCATTGGTCACTAAGTTCGACATGGTTTAAGCCTGTTCCAACGAGGTTTCAACACGGGTGGCGGTGGCTGGGATTTTCCCGGCTGCTACCAGACGTTTGCGCTGCTCGGCTTCGGTGCGCTCGATCACGTCGACCGGCACCATATAGCCCTGGTCATCACGAGCAGCGTGGATCACGAAGTAGATCACGGTACCGGCGAGGCCGAAGATGGCCATCCACCAGATGTGCCAGATCATCGCGAAACCGAACACGGTCAACAGAGCACCCATGACCAGGCCGGTCGCGGTGTTGTTTGGCATGTGGATCGGCTCGTACCTGGCCGGAGCCTGGTACGCAGTACCGTTTTCCTTGGCTTCGGTGAACGGGTCGATGCAGTCGGCTTTTGGCAGTACGGCAAAGTTGTAGAACGGTGGTGGCGAGGAGGTCGACCATTCCAGCGTGTGGGCATTCCACGGGTCACCGGCTTCGCACATGTTTTCCGGTTTGTTACGGTCACGCACACTGACGTAGAGCTGGATCAGCTGGCAGGCGATACCGCAGGCGATCATGACCGCACCGAACATTGCAACGTACAGGTACGGAACCCACTCAGGGTTGGTGGTGGCGTTCAGACGACGGGTCATGCCCATGAAGCCCAGTACATAGAGCGGCATGAACGCGACGAAGAAGCCGGTGATCCAGCACCAGAACGCTGCCTTGCCCCAACCTTCGTGCAGCTTGAAGCCGAACGCTTTAGGGAAGTAGAAGGCGAAGCCGGCGATGTAGCCGAACACCGCGCCGCCGATGATCACGTTGTGGAAGTGAGCGATCACGAACAGGCTGTTGTGCAGAACGAAGTCAGCACCCGGGATGGCCAGCAGTACGCCGGTCATGCCGCCGATGGCGAAGGTCACCATGAAGCCCAGGGTCCACAGAACATGGCTGGTGATGCGCAAACGGCCCTGGTAAATGGTGAACAGCCAGTTGAATAGCTTCACCCCCGTCGGAATCGAGATCAGCATCGTCGCCAGACCGAAGAAGGCGTTGACGTTGGCACCCGAACCCATGGTGAAGAAGTGGTGCAGCCAGACCATGAAGCCCAGGATCGAGATCGCACCCGAGGCGTAGATCATCGAGTGGTGACCGAACAGCTTCTTGCCGGAGAAGGCCGAGATGACTTCGGAGAAGATCCCGAACGCCGGCAGAATCAGGATGTAAACCTCGGGGTGACCCCAGGCCCAGAACAAGTTGACGTACATCATCGGATTGCCACCAAGTTCATTGGTGAAAATGTGGAAATCCATGTAACGGTCAAGCGTCAGCAAAGCCAGGGTAGCGGTCAGGATCGGGAAGGATGCGACGATCAGAACGTTGGCCCAGGTGCAGGTCCAGGTGAAGATCGGCATGTCCATCAGTTTCATGCCCGGGGTACGCATTTTCAGCACGGTGGCCAGGAAGTTGACCCCGGTCAGCGTCGTACCCAGCCCGGAAAGCTGTAGCGCCCAGATGTAGTAGTCCACACCCACGCCAGGGCTGTAGCCCAGTTCCGACAGTGGTGGATACGCAACCCAACCGGTACGGGCGAATTCGCCGACACCCAGGGACACGTTGACCAGCACCACGCCAGACATCAGCAGCCAGAAGCTCAGGGAGTTCAGGAACGGGTAGGCCACGTCACGCGCGCCGATCTGCAGCGGCACTGCAAGGTTCATCAGGCCGGTGAAGAATGGCATCGCCATGAAGATGATCATGATCACACCGTGAGCGGTGAAGATCTGGTCATAGTGTTCAGGCGGCAGGTAGCCAGGCGAACCTTCGGTGGCCATGGCCAACTGGGTACGCATCATGATGGCGTCGGCAAAACCACGCAGCAGCATGACCATGGCGACGATGATGTACATCACGCCGATTTTCTTGTGGTCGACCGAGGTCAGCCACTCGGACCACAGGTAGGTCCACTTCTTGAAATAGGTGATTGCACCGAACACGCCCAGACCGCCGAGCGCGATCATGGCGATGGTCACCATCACGATCGGTTCGTGGAACGGGACCGCTTCCCAACTTAATTTACCAAACATCGTTTACTCCTCTGCCCCGGCAGCTGAATGCGAACTCATGTCCATCCCTTCCATCTGGGCCACTTCTTTCTCTTTCTTCTCGTGATCCACTTTCGGACCCGCTTTCATGCCTTCGTACTTGTCGACGATGGTCTGGAACAGGTTCGGCGTGAACGAGGAGTAGAGCTCTACTGGATTGTTCTGGCTTGGCTTGGAAAGGGCTTCGTATTCAGCTTTTTCAAGCTGTTTAGGTGCCTTCTTGACATCACTGACCCAGGCATCGAAGTCCGCCTGAGAGGTGGCGATTGCTTTGAACTTCATGCCGGTGAAACCCGCGCCGCTGTAGTTGGCGGAGATCCCGTCGAATTCAGCGTTCTGGTTGGCGATCAGGTGCAGTTTGGTCTGCATGCCCGCCATCGCGTAGATCTGGCCGCCCAGACCCGGAATGAAGAACGAGTTCATCACGGTGTCGGAGGTGATCTGGAAGTTAATTGGCGTGTTGGCCGGGAATACGATCTTGTTGACCGTGGCGATCCCTTGCTCGGGATAGATGAACAGCCACTTCCAGTCCATCGATACCACTTGAATGGTGACCGGCTTGACGTCGGATTCCAGTGGCTTGTACGGATCCAGGGCGTGGGTCGACTTGTAGGTGACATAACCCAGGGCAATGATGATCAGCACTGGAATTGCCCACACCGCGATTTCAATCTTGGTGGAGTGCGACCACTTCGGCGTGTACACGGCGTCGGTGTTGGAGGCGCGATATTTCCAGGCGAACAGGAAGGTCATGACGATGACCGGTACCACGACAAGAAGCATCAGCAGCGTTGCGGTGATGATCAGGTTTCGCTCGTCCAGGCCAACCTGGCCCTTGGGATCGAGCAAGGTCATGTTGCAGCCTCCCAGCAACAGTGTGCCGAGCAGCGGCAATAAGCCTAGTAGTCTGGGGTACCTGTTTTTACTCATCTCACGACCTCTAAAGCAGCTTGCGCAATGCAGTTGGGTTTTGATCGCCAACACTTCACCCTGCCAAGGGTTGGCATTTTTCTTGGATTGAATAAGGGCTGCCCGTCGCGCGTCAGACGCTGCTCGACAAATCCTGGGCCAGCGGTAAGTTCTTATTCGATTTCGTGGTCAAAGGCCTTGTTACAGACCAATTCCATTTGGTGCGGATAGTTGGAAGGCTCCGACACCAGGGAGTCGCATGAAGCGTTCAAGCCCCTCGACGCCCTACTTTCTGCTCATGCACCTGAGTAAGGGTGAGCAGTGCCGGGATTTCAATGCGGGCGATTGTAGATATGTAACGATTCATAAACCATGTCTCATCTCGAAATAATTTCTATCCATTCCAGCAACAATCATTAACGCATTTCGCAAAAACGCGGCATGTTATAGAAATTAATTCTCAACAAAAACACCAAAAATAGTAGGTCTACCTTGCGCAGTTCAGACAGCTTCAAGGCCCCCACCTCCGGCGCCTTCATTGCGCAACCCCCTATGCGACAAGGGCTCTGGCGATTCGCCAGCCCCTGTTAAAACTGCCTGCTTCATCATTTTCAGGGTGACATGATGAACCAGCGAAACAGTCCAATTTTGTTGTCTTGTCCTGCGTCAATTAATCCTCTTGAAACGCCTTGCGACACTCCCGCTGTGACAACGTGTCGCACACATGTCGCACCCCTGATTGCCGCGCATCCCGGTCTTTTTACCTGACCTCTAAAATGCAAAACGCCCCAGCCCTCTCAACGAGGGCCGGGGCGTTTTTATGGACGACACAGCGGTGCGGCGAACCGCCTCAGCGCAGCGCTTTACGGTTACGCGAAGTCAGCAACGGCACCAGAATCACGATAAGCACGAACGACACCAGCGCCCATTGCGCCAGCGACAGACCGAGGATCGGCGGGTACGGCGTGGAACAGAAGCCATCTACCTGGAAGCCCAGCGGGAAAATCTTCGCCAGCGGCAAACCATCGACTATCGGTTGCAGCACATCAATGCCGCAGCTGACCGCAGGATAGAACTGGGTGTAGACGTGGTGCCCGGCGACCGCGACGCCTGCAATGGCACAGATCACCACCAGCGTCTCGAACACAGTAATGCCGCGACGGGTGCGCGTTGCCGCGCCAATGAAGGCAAACACCGCGATCAGCAGCAACGCGTAGCGCTGGAGGATGCACAGTGGACACGGAGCCTCGCCCAGCGCAATTTGCATATACAACGCACCGCCAATCAGTGCCAGGCAGATGATGCCCAGTAACACCAGATATCGCCGTTCGCGTCCCAACCGCATTGTTTCCTCGCTCATCGCGTTTCCCTTTTTGATATCAGTTGCCGCCAAGTCTACACGCAGGCTCCGTCGTTTGAGAGCCTGGCGCGTGCCGGTGGATTTGGGGGAATAAACGATAAAGCGGTTAAGAAGGGATTAACTTTGGAAGTGTTTTCAAGAATCAGGACCGCTGTGCGGCCAATCGCGGGCAAGCCCGCTCCCACAGGTACAGCGGTGTACCTGTGGGAGCGGCGGTGCGACGATTCGACTTGCCCGCGATGAAGGCGACTCGGTCTCCCGAGTCGCTGCACACAGTTACTCCAACGCCGCAGCCGGCCCAAAGAACTCATAGCGGCTTTGCTTCTCCGGAACCCCCAAGGCCTTGAGGTGACGCTTGACCGCGGCCATGAAACCTTTAGGCCCCAGGAAGTAAGCATCCAGGTCACGTTGCTCGGGCAACCACTCGCCCAATTGTTCCTGACTCAACAACCCGACCTTGTGCGCAGCAGCACTGACACCGTCATCTTCGTCATAGCAATAGAAGCGCTTGAGTTGCGGATGACGCTCAGCCAACCCATCGATCCAGTCGCGGAAAGCGTGCACGCTGCCGTTACGCGAGCAGTGGATAAAATGCACCGGGCGCTCGGTGGCCAATGCAGCTTCGAGCATCGCCAGCGTCGGGGTGATGCCGACGCCGCCGCTGATCAACACCAGCGGTTTGTCGCTGGCCGTCAGGGTGAAGTCGCCCGATGGCGGGAACAACTGAATGCTCGAACCGACCTGCAGGTGATCGTGCAAGTGATTAGACGCACGCCCACCGGTTTCACGTTTGACGCTGATGCGGTAGTGGCCCTTGTTCGCCAGCGCCGACAGCGAGTAGTTGCGACGAATCTCTTCGCCATCAAGGATCAGTTTCATACCGATGTACTGGCCAGGCTCCGCCGCAAGGATCGGGCCTTTGTCGGCAGGTTCGAAGTAGAACGAGGTGATTTCCGCGCTTTCCTCGACCTTGGCCGCGACGATGAATTCCCGCGCCCCGCGCCAGCCACCGGGCGCTTGTTCTTTTTGGTCGTAAATGCTGCCTTCAGCGCCGATCAATATCTCGGCGAGTTGACCATACGCGGCACCCCAGGCCGCAATAACCTCAGGGGTGGCGATTTCTTCGCCCAGCACTTCGGCGATCGCGCGCAGCAGGCAGCTGCCAACAATCGGGTAGTGTTCCGGCAGGATTTGCAGGGCCACGTGCTTGTTGATGATCTTGGCCACCAGGTCGCCCAATTGGTCGAGCTGGTCGATGTGCCGTGCGTACATCAAGACACCGTTGGCCAGTGCGCGTGGCTGATCACCGCTGGCCTGGTGGGCCTGGTTGAACAGCGGGCGGACTTCAGGGTATTCGGAGAGCATCATGCGGTAGAAGTGCGTAATCAGCGCTTCGCCGCCGCTTTCCAGCAGTGGCACGGTGGATTTGACGATGGCACGGTCTTGAACGCTAAGCATAAGGACGACTCCGGAGCTTTATGTGTATTTCCTTAGACATATCAGTTTCCATGCCAACTATATAAACGTTATAAATCAAAAACTTAAAAACATCGTAGTCATATCGACACGAGCTGTTTTATAGTCTTAGCGACTACATGGAGTCACTATGACTGCAAAACCCTTGCTCACCGCCCTGCTGCCTCTGGTCTCGGACCTGTCCCGTGAACTGCCCGAAGGCGAGCGCTATCGACGCCTGCTCGAAGCCATGCGCGCCCTGCTTCCCTGTGATGCTGCTGCCCTGTTGCGCCTTGATGGCGAATGGCTGGTGCCGCTGGCAGTCGACGGGTTGAGCACAGACACTCTGGGCCGGCGCTTCAAAGTCAGCGAACACCCGCGCTTCGAAGCCTTGCTCAGCAGCCACGGCCCGACCCGCTTCGCCGCCAACAGCGACCTGCCAGACCCTTACGACGGACTGGTCGATGGCCTCGACGATCATCTGGAAGTCCACGACTGCATGGGTTGCCCGCTGTTTATCGACGAGCGCCCATGGGGTTTGCTGACCCTCGATGCCCTCAACCCGGAACAATTTCAACCCATCGAACTGGATGCGCTGCAAGCCTTTGCCAGCCTTGCTGCGGCCACGGTCAACGCCGCCGAGCGCATCGAGCGCCTGGCCAATCGCGCCGAAGACGAACACCAGCGTGCCGAGGTTTACCGTCAGGCCAGCGGTCAGCAGAACCGCGAGATGATCGGCCAGAGCAAGGCGCACAAACGCCTGGTGGAAGAGATCAATCTGGTGGGGGGCAGTGACCTGACGGTGCTGATCACCGGTGAAACCGGGGTCGGCAAGGAACTGGTCGCACAGGCGATTCATGCCGCCTCTGCGCGGGCCGACAAACCGATCATCAGCCTTAACTGCGCAGCCCTGCCGGACACGCTGGTCGAGAGCGAGTTGTTCGGCCATGTGCGTGGCGCGTTCACCGGCGCGACGAATGATCGTCGCGGCAAGTTCGAACTGGCCAACGGCGGCACGCTGTTTCTCGATGAAGTCGGCGAACTGTCGCTGACGGTGCAAGCCAAGCTGCTGCGCGTCCTGCAAAGCGGGCAATTGCAGCGACTGGGTTCGGACAAGGAACACCAAGTGGACGTGCGCCTGATCGCGGCGACTAACCGAGACCTGGCCGAAGAAGTGCGCAACGGGCGCTACCGTGCCGACTTCTACCACCGTTTGAGCGTTTACCCCTTGCTGGTACCGGCACTACGCGATCGCGGACGGGATGTATTGCTGCTCAGCGGCTTCTTCCTGGAGCAAAATCGCTCGCGCATGGGCCTTAACAGCCTGCGCTTGAACAGCGATGCACAGGCCGCATTGATGGCCTACAACTGGCCGGGGAACGTGCGGGAGCTGGAGCATTTGATTGGCCGAAGTGCGCTCAAAGCGCTGGGCAGCTGCAAGGACCGACCGAAGATTCTCAGCTTGAGCGCTGCGGACCTGGATTTGCCCACGGGCCACGTCGAGGCCATCAGCGAGCAGCCAGTGGCCAGCCCTGTGGTGCTGGTGTCTGGTGATTTGCGTGAAGCCACCGAGAACTATCAGCGGCAATTGATCAGTGCTTGCCTGGAGCGGCACCACAACAACTGGGCGAGTGCGGCGCGTGAGCTGGGCCTGGATCGGGCGAATCTGGGGCGCATGGCCAAGCGATTGGGGATGAAATAACTCGGTCCCTGTAGCAGCTGCCGAGCCTGCGAGGCTGCGTTCGAGGACGCAGTCCTCGCCAATCCATTGGCTGCGTTGTATCTGATACATCCGGGATTCAGGGTTTACGGCTGCTTCGCAACCGAACGCAGCCTCGCAGGCTCGGCAGCTGCTACAAAGCATGCATTCACCGGTGTGCGACGCAAAGCCCCTAAAGCCTGCCCACAAAAAGTCGATAACCCGATATCGGTAGTTGTGGGCCATCCCGCAACCACCCATCACCTTTTCCACAGAAGGTTTTTATGTCTTCCACCAAAGCCCGCGCAGATTCACTTTCGCTTCTGCTGTTTACCTTGCGCAGCGGCAAGCTGATGGCGATCAACCTGCTGAAAGTCAGCGAAATCATCCCCTGTCCGCCGCTGACCAGGCTGCCGGAGTCGCATCCCCACGTCAAAGGCATCGCCACCCTGCGTGGCGCGTCGTTGTCGGTGATCGACCTGAGCCGTGCCATCGGCGAGCGCCCGCTGGAAGACCCGAACGGTGGCTGCCTGATCGTCACCGACGTCAGTCGCTCAAAGCAGGGCCTGCATGTTCAAGCCGTGAGCAAGATCGTTCACTGCCTGACCTCCGACATTCGCCCGCCACCCTTCGGTTCCGGCGGCGTGCGTTCGTACATCACCGGCGTGACCTCGGTCGACGGCACTCTGGTGCAGGTGCTGGACATCGAAAAAGTCATCCACGGCATCGCGCCGGCACAGATCGAAACCGCCCCGACCGAACTGAGCATGGAAGACGCCGAAATCTTGGGCAGCGCACGCATTCTGGTGGTTGATGACAGCCAGGTCGCCTTGCAACAATCCGTGCACACCCTGCGCAACCTCGGCCTGCAATGCCACACCGCGCGCAGCGCCAAGGAAGCGATCGACTGCCTGCTCGACCTGCAAGGCACGGCCCAACAGATCAACCTGATCGTCTCGGACATCGAAATGTCAGAGATGGATGGCTACGCCTTCACCCGCACCCTGCGCGAAACGCCAGACTTCTCGCACCTGTATGTGCTGCTGCACACGTCCCTGGACAGCACGATGAACAGCGAAAAAGCACGCCTGGCCGGTGCTAACGCAGTGCTGACCAAATTCTCTTCGCCAGAATTGACCAAATGTCTGATCGAGGCGGCCAAGGCCGTCGCTGAACAAGGTCATTGAGAGATGGCCGAGGGCTTTTGTTTTTTGATGCGGCGCAACCTCGCTGAGGCTGTGCCAGAGATCACTTGGCCTCAAGGGATGGTCCTCACCCAGTACCGCCCTGAATCAGCAGAAGCTGTTCATTGTTTGATGGAACAGGGGTTTCAGGACGGTGGCGGCCGCGTGCCGGCGCTGGAGGTGTGGCAACAGCGGTTTGAAACCGACCCCGAATACGATCCCTCCCTGTGTTTCATTGCGCTGGATGCCGACGGCGTCGTCGGTGTGTGCCAGTGCTGGACCAGCGCCTACATCAAAAACCTGGTGGTGCATCCGCGGGCGCAACGCCTCGGGCTTGGCCGCGCATTGCTGCTACAGGCGTTCAACGTCTTTAAGCAACGCCGGGAAGGATTTGTCGATTTGAAAGTATTGGAAGACAACCTTCGGGCGCAGCGGCTGTATGAACGTGCCGGGATGTATGTGGTTCGCCGGGAGCAAGTTCCAGCCTGATATACCGCCTTCGCGAGCAGGCTCGCTCCCACAATGGATCTATGTCGTACGCAGATCAAATGTGGGAGCGAGCCTGCTCGCGAAGGCGCCGACACATTCAACGTGAATTCATCAGACATACTCTAACCTTGGCCAAAAACCCCCAAGGATGCCTGAACCATGAAAGCCGCAACCCTGACCTTTCTCTGCCTCACCGCCCTCGCCTCCCTGGCCCACGCCTCCAGCCCCGACGCCTGGGCCGCCTACGACAAAGCAGTCCTCGCCAGTTGCACCAAGGCAAGCGGTCTGAAAAATGCAAAACCGGTCGGCAACGCTGCGCAGTTCGATGATCGGGTCGGCTACACCGCCCTCCTGTTGCAAGGCCAATACCCGCAAAAACACATGAAAGGCCAGCAAGGCACAGAGCTGTGCCTCTACAACAAGCAGACAAAAACCGCCTACGTGACCGAATGGGACTCCATCCGCTCGACCGCCAAGGCCCAGTGAGTGGCGCATAACTTGCCTCAAGGCTGAGCGGTGCGGTGACATTCTGTCGCCGCTTTACGCCTCCACATATGACCCAGCGATCAATGAATACAACGTTTTCCTGCGTAGGTTGCGGCAAATGCTGCAATGACCATCATGTCCCCCTGACCCTGGCGGAAGCCCGGATGTGGGCGGCCGATGGCGGTCAAGTGATCGTGCTGGTCGAGGGCTTTTTGGGTAACGGCCTGGGCCTGCCCGTGCAGCAACGCGAACACGCCGAACGCCGTTCGGTAGCGGTTCGAAGCGGCACGTCCGAGGCGTATGTGGCGATCACCTTTGCCGCCTATAACATCGGTCCCTGCCGGAATCTTGACGAAGACAATCTGTGCCGCATTTACGAACGCCGACCGTTGGTGTGCCGCATATACCCCGCGGAGATCAACCCGCACATCATGCTGAACAAAGCGATCAAGGACTGCCCGCCTGAGTCATGGGAACAAGGCCCGGACTTGATCATCGGCGGCGAGTTAGTGGATCAGGAACTGGCGGGGTTGATCCAGCGTTCTCGTCAGGCGGACCGCAATGACGTTCGGGCCAAGGATGCGATTTGCGGGTTGCTGGGGATTCGGACGACAGCGCTGAAGGGAGATGTGTTTACCGCTTATCTGCCTGACATGACGGCGTTTGCCACGGTCATCGACCAGGTGTCAACACAACCGCTGGCAGCGTCGGAGAGTGACTGGTTGTTTCATCTTTCGGGGGAAGACATTGCCGGGCAAGTTCAGGCTGCTGGGGCGCAAGTGGCGACTGATGCGCCGGTGAACTATGCGTTTATTTCGTTGCGGGCGGCTTGATTCAAGAGAGATGTCGTCGGGTATGACCCCATCGCGAGCAGGCTCGCTCCCACAGTGGATCTTCGTCGTACACAACATCTGTGACCTGTGAAGTTCAACTGTGGGAGCGAGCCTGCTCGCGAAGGCTATTGGTCAAACACCGCAGATTTAAAGACTCAGCGCTTACCCATCGAACGACGAGTCCCCGGAGGTGCTGCACCTGGGGTCTTGGTATGGCCATTCTTCGCGCCATTCTTGTACCAAGGCTGGCTAGCGTTCTTCGCCGCGGCCAAGTCACCCGGTTTGAACGGGAACTTGAACGCCGGGATCGCGGCTTTGGTTTCGCTGTCTGCGCTGGAGTCGACGCTGTCTGGCAGGTCTGCCTGGTCGTCGCTCAAGGCGTCGGCAACCGGCGGTTGTGTCGGGGAAGTCATGAAAGCTCCGGGTGATGCAATAGAGTCGGGCCCGGTCAGCGAGCCGCGAAAGGCGGCAGTATACCTGTGTCGAGCGCCGCAAGCTTCACGCTGCAAGAGAGTCCGTCGGGTTTTGTGTTGACTGATACACCGCCATCGTCGGAGCTTGCTCCGGGCGGCGTTCCGACGATGAACGATAACGCCGTCAACCTGAAGAAACCGTCCGCAACGGATCCAAACGCCCAAACTGACAACCCCGTCAGTTACCAGTCACCCTCCTGACGGGCTGACAGGGTTATAAAGAGGGTATAAATCTGAAAATACCCAAACCCTTTAGCCCGGCGCCCCACTCGCATGCGAATTCAAAAAAAACCCGCCTTGATCGCAGGTCTGCTAATTGCCTTGGCAGCGCTGGGCACGTGGTATGTCACCAAGCCCGCCACAGCCAAACTCGCCGCCCCTACCGCGATTCCGGTACGCGTGGTCAATGTCGTTGAAAAAGACGTGCCGCGTTATATCAGCGGCATCGGTTCGGTGCTGTCCTTGCACAGCGTCGTGGTGCGCCCGCAGATCGACGGCATTCTCACCAAAATCCTGGTCAAGGAAGGCCAACTGGTGAACATAGGTGACCTGCTGGCCACCATCGATGACCGCTCGATCCGCGCCAGCCTCGATCAGGCCCGCGCTCAACTGGGAGAAAACCAGGCGCAGTTGCAAGTGGCACTGGTCAACCTCAAGCGTTACAAATTGCTGAGTGTTGATGACGGGGTGTCCAAACAGACCTACGACCAACAACAAGCGCTGGTCAATCAACTCAAAGCCACCGCCCAGGGCAACCAGGCTTCAATCGACGCCGCTCAGGTGCAACTCTCCTACACACAGATTCACTCCCCGGTCACAGGGTGCGTCGGGATTCGCACGGTGGATGAAGGCAACTTCCTGCGCATGACCGATGCCCAAGGCCTGTTCACCGTGACCCAGATCGACCCGATTGCCGTCGAGTTCTCCCTGCCGCAGCACATGCTGCCGACCCTGCAAGGGCTGATCGGCGACCCGCAACGCGCAAAGGTAAAAGCCTACATTGGCGCCGACACCGACGGTGAAACCGGCAACCTGCTGGGCGAAGGTCACTTGACCCTGATCGATAACCAGATCAACGCCAACACCGGGACCATCCGCGCCAAGGCCGAATTCAACAACCCAGGGCAGAAACTCTGGCCGGGCCTGCTGGTGACGGTAAAAATTCAGACAGCCCTGGAGAAAGATGCCCTGGTGGTGCCGCCCACCGTCGTACAACGGGGTCTCGATCAACACTTCGTGTACCGGGTCAACGGTGACAAGGTCGAAGCCGTCACCGTGCAGGTGGTTTCGCAAGGCAGCGGCCAGGACATCATCAAAGGTGTGAAACCGGGCGATGTGCTGGTCACTGATGGCCAGTCGCGGCTCAAGCCGGGGTCGACCGTGCAGGTGCTGACCGAACCGCCACAGGTGGTGCAATCGGAGTCCAAGCCATGAAGGGCCACGGCTCGATCTCGGCCTGGTGCATCGATCACCCGGTCGCCACCCTCCTGCTGACCTTCGCCCTGGTGCTGCTCGGCGCCATCGCCTTTCCGCGTCTGTCGATTGCGCCGCTGCCGGAGGCCGAATTCCCGACCATTCAGGTGGCCGCGCAACTGCCCGGCGCCAGCCCGGAAACCATGGCGTCATCGGTGGCCACGCCGCTTGAAGTGCAATTCAGTTCCATTCCCGGCGTGACCCAAATGACATCGAGCAGCGCCTTGGGCTCGACCATCCTGATCCTGCAATTCACCCTCGACAAAAGCATCGACACCGCCGCCCAGGAAGTCCAGGCCGCGATCAACACCGCTGCCGGCAAACTGCCCAAGGACATGCCCAACCTGCCGACCTGGCGCAAGGTCAACCCGGCTGACAGCCCGGTGCTGATCCTCAGCGTCAACTCCACGCAAATGCCCGGCACTGAACTCAGCGACCTGGTGGAAACCCTGCTGTCCCGTCAGATCAGCCAGATCGAAGGCGTAGGCCAAACCAACATTACCGGTCAGCAACGTCCGGCGATTCGCGTTCAAGCCTCGGCGGACAAACTGGCGGCCATCGGCCTGACCCTCGCCGACATTCGCCTGGCCCTCCAGAACACCAGCCTCAACCTGGCCAAAGGTGCGTTATACGGCGAGTCGAGCATTTCGACGCTGTCGACCAACGACCAGCTGTTTCACCCCGAGGAATACAGCCAACTCATCGTTTCCTACAAGGACGGCGCCCCGGTTCATCTGAGGGATGTCGCCAAAGTCGTCAACGGTTCGGAAGATGCCTACATTCAGGCCTGGGCCGACGGTAAGCCCGGGGTGAACCTGGTGATTTTCCGGCAACCGGGGGCGAACATCGTCGAGACCGTGGACCGCATTCAAGCCGCACTGCCCACACTGAAAGCCATGCTCCCCGCCTCGGTTCAGGTCAACGTGCTGGTCGACCGCACCCAGACCATCCGCGCGTCCTTGCATGAAGTGGAAATCACCCTGCTGATCGCGATCCTGCTGGTGGTGGCGGTGATGGCGCTGTTCCTGCGCCAATGGTCGGCGACCCTGATTGTGTCCGCAGTGCTGGGCGTTTCCCTGATCGCGAGTTTCGCCCTGATGTACATCATGGGCTTCAGCCTGAACAACCTGACCCTGGTGGCGATTGTGGTGGCGGTGGGGTTTGTGGTCGACGATGCGATTGTGGTGGTGGAGAACATTCACCGACATCTTGAAGCCGGCGACGGCATGCGCGAAGCGGCGATCAAGGGCGCCGGCGAGATTGGTTTTACCGTGGTCTCGATCAGTTTCTCGCTGGTGGCGGCGTTCATTCCGCTGCTGTTCATGGGCGGCGTGGTCGGGCGGTTGTTCAAGGAATTCGCCCTCACCGCCACTTCAACCATCATGATTTCGGTGGTGGTGTCGCTGACGCTGGCACCAACCCTGGCCGCGCTGTTCATGCGTGCGCCGGTGCATCATGCCCACAGTAAACCAACGTTTGGCGAGCGCTTGCTGGCTGGCTATGAAAAATTATTGCGCCACGCCCTCGCCCATCAGAAATTGATGATCGGTGTGTTCGGACTTTCCCTGTGCCTGGCCATCGCCGGTTACATCTTCATTCCCAAGGGCTTCTTCCCTGTACAGGACACCGGGTTTGTCCTCGGTACGACCGAAGCTGCCGCCGATATTTCCTACGGCGACATGGTGAAAAAACACTTGGCGATGGCCGAAATCGTCGCGGCGGATCCCGCGGTCGCGGCATTTTCCCACTCGGTCGGTGTTTCCGGCAGCAACCAGACCATCGCCAACGGCCGCTTCTGGATTTCCCTGAAAAAACGCGGCGACCGCGACGTGTCGGCCAGTCAGTTCATCGACCGGATTCGTCCGCAACTGATGAAGGTTCCGGGCATCGTTTTGTACCTGCGCGCAGGCCAGGACATCAACCTCAGCTCAGGCCCAAGCCGTGCCCAGTACCAATACGTGCTCAAGAGCAACGACGGCGCGACCCTCAGCACCTGGACCCAGCGGCTGACGGAAAAACTGCGCAGCAACCCGGCGTTCCGCGACATTTCCAACGACCTGCAACTGGGCGGCAGCATCACCCACATCAGCATCGACCGCAGCGCCGCGGCGCGTTTCGGCCTGACCGCCAGTGACGTCGACGAAGCGCTGTACGATGCGTTTGGTCAGCGCCAGGTCAATGAATTCCAGACCCAGATCAACCAATACAACGTGATTCTGGAACTGGACACCAAGCAACGCGGCAAGGCCGAAAGCCTCAACTATTTCTACCTGCGCTCGCCGTTGAGCGGGGAAATGGTGCCGCTGTCGGCACTGGCAAAATTTGACGCACCCACGGTCGGCCCGCTGTCCATTGCCCATGACGGCATGTTCCCGGCCGCCAACTTGTCGTTCAACCTAGCGCCCGGCGTAGCGTTGGGTGATGCGGTGATCATGCTTAACCAGGCCAAGGTCGACATCGGCATGCCGGCGGCCATGAGCGGCAATTTCCAGGGCGCTGCGCAGGCATTCCAGAGCTCGCTGGCCAGCCAGCCGTGGCTGATTCTGGCGGCGCTGGTGGCGGTGTACATCATTCTCGGCGTGCTCTACGAGAGCTTCGTGCATCCGCTGACCATCATCTCGACGCTGCCTTCGGCGGGGCTCGGGGCGGTGATCATGTTGTGGATCTGCGGCCAGGACTTTTCGATCATGGCGTTGATCGGGCTGGTGCTGCTGATCGGCATCGTCAAGAAAAACGGCATCTTGATGATCGACTTCGCGCTCGACGCCCAGCGCAACCGTGGCTTGCCGCCGGAAGAGGCCATCTTCGAGGCCTGTATTACACGGTTCCGCCCGATCATCATGACCACCCTCGCCGCTCTGCTCGGCGCACTGCCGTTGATGCTCGGTTACGGCACCGGCGCCGAACTGCGCCAGCCATTGGGCATCGCGGTGGTCGGCGGCCTGCTGGTGAGCCAGGCGCTGACGCTGTTCACCACTCCGGTCATATACTTGTGGCTTGAGCGGCTTTTCCATCGACCTAAACCTGCACCGATTTCGGCGTTGGCGACCACAGACTGAGGCGGGGTCATGCGCGTTCTGATTATCGAAGACGAAGAAAAAACCGCGGACTATTTGCACCGCGGCCTGACGGAACAGGGTTACACCGTGGACGTGGCGCGGGACGGCGTTGAAGGCCTGCACCTGGCGCTGGAAAGTGACTACGCGGTGATCGTCCTCGACGTCATGCTGCCGGGCCTCGACGGCTTCGGCGTGTTGCGCGCATTGCGTGCGCGCAAGCAAACCCCGGTGATCATGCTCACCGCCCGCGAGCGCGTCGAAGACCGCATCAAGGGCCTTCGCGACGGTGCCGACGATTACCTTGGCAAGCCCTTTTCCTTCCTTGAACTGGTGGCGCGGTTGCAGGCGCTGACCCGGCGTAGCGGTGGGCACGAACCGGTGCAAGTGAGCATCGCCGACCTGTGGATAGATTTGATCAGCCGCAAGGCTACACGCGCCGGCACACGGCTGGACCTGACCGCCAAAGAGTTTTCGCTGCTCAGTGTGCTGGCCCGTCGGCAAGGTGAAATCCTGTCGAAAACGGCGATTGCCGAGATGGTCTGGGACATCAATTTCGACAGCGACGCCAACGTCGTCGAAGTCGCGATCAAGCGCCTGCGGGCCAAGCTCGACGGGCCGTTCGACGAGAAACTGCTGCACACGATTCGTGGCATGGGTTATGTGCTGGAGAGCCGTGGTGTCCAGTAACTCCATCGCGCTTCGCCTGAGCGGGATGTTTACGCTGGTGGCGCTTTTAGTGTTTTTGTTGATCGGCTGGGCGTTGTATCAGCAGGTCGATAAAGGCTTGGGTTTGCTTCCCGAGGCCGAACTGGATGCGCGCTACAGCGTGCTCGAATCTACAGTCGGCCGTTACGGCACGCCCGAGCATTGGGTGAAGATCAACAACAAGCTCAAGCTGCTTGGCGAAGAAGACAAACGCATCCGTTTCTGGATCGTCAGTGGTGATCCGAACTACGAATACGGCGACCCGACACCGCAGATTCGCGCCTTTGCCGAGGGGTCCCTGGGGATGCGCGACTTGCAGCTGCCGGACCATCCCTACCCGCTGAAAGTACTGGTGAGCCAGTTCCCGGCCAAGGATCAACGCCCACCGCTGCGCTTCATGATCGGCATCGACACCGAGACATTTTTCGAGACTCAGCATCACTTGCTGATCGCATTGATCAGCCTGGCGATTGTCGGTGTGTTATTAGCTTCTGCGCTGGGGTATTGGGTGGCGCGCATTGGTCTCAAGCCTTTGATCAAATTGTCTCAGGAGGCCCAGCGCCTGGCGCCACCGCTGCGTTCCGGGCGACTGCGATTATCGTCGCTGCCGCCGGAACTGAATCAGTTCGTCAATTCGTTCAACTCCACGCTGGAGCGGGTTGAACAGGCGTATTCGCGACTGGAATCGTTCAACGCCGACGTCGCCCATGAGTTGCGTTCGCCGCTGACCAACCTGATCGGGCAAACCCAGGTCGCCCTGACGCGTGGGCGCTCCGCCGAACACTATTTTGAAGTGCTGCAATCGAACCTCGAAGAACTGGAACGACTGCGCTCGATCATCAACGACATGCTGTTCCTCGCCAGCGCCGATCAAGGCAGCAAGGCCACCAAACTGACGTCCACCTCGCTCGCCGATGAAGTGGCGACGACGCTGGAGTACCTGGATTTCATTCTTGAGGATGCGCAGGTTCAGGTGCAAGTCAGCGGTGATGCGCAGGTGCGGATCGAAATCGCCCATCTGCGCCGGGCGTTGATCAATTTGCTGAGCAACGCGGTGCAGCACACTGAGCCTGGGCAAGTGATTCAGGTGCGGATCGAGGTCGAGGAGCATCAGGTGAGTATTGGCGTCGCCAACCCTGGATCACCGATTCCCAGCGAGCATTTACCGCGGCTGTTTGAGCGGTTTTATCGAGTGGATGCGTCGCGCAGCAACAGCGGCAACAATCACGGGTTGGGGCTGGCGATCGTCAAAGCGATTGCCCTGATGCATGGCGGGGATGTGTTTGTGCGCAGTGACCACGGGATGAATACTTTCGGGATTCACCTTCCCGTCTGACCCGATTCATTCCCTTGTGGCGAGGGGGCTTGCCCCCGTCCCAGTGCGCAGCACTGGCAAGATTTCACAAACGCTCAAAGAACTTGGGGCCGCTTCGCAGCCCAACGGGGCGGGGCGGCGTTCCGACAAGCCCCCTCGCCACAAAAAAGATTGCCGTCTACGAACCACTATTGCTTTTGCCGCAATAGTCCTTTCTTCAATTGGCGCTGTTTCCCATTGGCCAAGATCCTTATCTTTGCCCGCACCAAACAGCACTTGCCAAGCAAGAAGGTTTTAAAGATGTCCAACATCAAGGGTATTGCCAGCGCTTTCGTTTTGTCCTCATTGTTCCTGTCTCCGTTCGCCATGGCGGAAGAATCGCAGACGTTCGTCACGCAAAATGCCGCGCGCACCACAGCGTACGATCAGTATCAGAGCGAAATGACGGCTAAGGCTCTGGACGCTGCGCAACCCCCTCAAACATCGATTTCTGCAAGCCAGTCACAGATTGAGAAAGACAGCTGATTCATCGAACGACTCTGTTTCCCTCGACACTTTTCCTCGGCTCTTCCCTTTGAAAAGTTGTCTTCAAAGCCGCTGCTATCAGCGGCTTTTTTTCATTGGGACTACCGCAAGTGCGTTCCCGCTCAATGTCTTCTAAGCTTGAACAAGTAAAGGCCGGCGCGTTTTGCTGGCCTTTTTTATGCGCCTCAACCAGACATCAGCCCATGCCCGTGAGCCGCCCTCCTCCCCCTCCAGGCAAGACCGGTCGACCTGAGCTGATGGTGATGCTTGGCAGTTCGCTGACGGTGATTGCGATTCTCAGCATCGTTGGCTTCCTCCTGATTCGCGAACACGCCAACGCCCAGCAGGCCGCCACCCGTAGCGCGACGACCATTGCGCAGTTGATTGACGCTGACGTGTTGCGCACCGTCGAGCTCTACGACTTGACCCTGCAAGGTCTGATTGCGGCCTCGCAACGGGAAGACCTGAAACAGGTTTCGGCGCAGATACGCCATCTGGTGCTGTTCGACCGCTCCACCACGGCGCGCTTCAAGGGCGATATTCTGTTGCTGGACAAGCACGGTGAAGTGCTTGCCGACTCATCGCTGATCGAGCCCAAGCCCGGTAACTTCGCCGACCGCGACTATTTCCTCGCCCATGCTTTCAACCGTGACACAGGCATGTTCATCAGCCGTCCGTTCAAGCCGCGCTGCGACTGCGACGACAGCGAGGAGTGGCGTATCAGTTTTAGCCGACGCATTTCCTCGTCCAGTGGCGAGTTTTTAGGCGTGGCGGTGGCATCGATGCGCCTCGCGTACTTTGAACAATTATTCAACAGCCTGGACATCGGCAACGACAGTACCCTGAGCATCCTCAATGACGACGGCATTCTGCTGGCGCAAAAGCCTCACCTGATCAACGACCCCATCGGCAAGAACTTCGCCAGTCGGCCCAATGTCGAGCGCATCCTGCGAGAGGGCGCGGGCAGCTTCGACAGCGTGTCGAGCGTCGATCATCAACAACGCCTGTACACTTTTTCGAGGGTCGGCAACCTGCCGTTGACGGTTATCGTCGCCCTCTCGGGCAACGAAGTGTTCGCCACCTGGAAACGCACGGCGGTGGTGATCAGCGGTGCCACCGGCGTGCTGTGCATCGGCCTGCTCTGGCTGACCTGGTTGCTATGCCGCGAGCTTCGCCTGCGCCATCACGCCGAGCAGGAGCTGGTGCTATTGGCTGCCACCGATGCCCTGACCGGCGTCGCCAACCGGCGGACCCTGGATCAAACCCTTCGCCATGAGTGGTTCCGCGCCCAACGTTCGGGTAAGCCGCTGTCGGTACTAATGATCGACGCCGACCACTTCAAGGCGTTCAACGATCGCCATGGCCATAAGGGCGGCGACGATGCGCTACGGGCAGTGGCCAAGGTGATCAGTGCCAATGTCCGGCGGCCTGGAGATTTGGTGGCGCGGTATGGCGGAGAGGAGTTTTCGGTGATCCTGGCGGAAACGGACAGCGCGGGGGCCGGGCTGATTGCTGAAAAAATCCGGGGGGCGGTCTTGCAGATGCCATTGGTGGCGGGCGCTGAAACGCCGATTACTGTCAGTATCGGGATCAGTACCTGGACGACGGAGAAAGAAATGAGTCTGGAGCAGTTGCTGTTTTCGGCGGACAAGGCGTTGTATCAGGCCAAGGCAGGAGGGAGAAATCGGGTGGTGGCTGCGCAGTGAATCCTGCGTTGCGGCGGCGGGCCCCATCGCGGGCAAGCCCGGGTCCCACAAGTAATGCGTCGTACCTAAATCTGCGTCACCCCACATAACCTGTGGGAGCTGGGCTTGCCCGCGATGGGGCCGGAACGAACATCGCATTACTTTCCCGGGGACATAAAAAAAGGCCACCCGAAGGCAGCCCTTAAAAACTAGAGAGGTTTTTTGCTTACACGGCCGCGACAGGACGCATGTAAGAGATCGGTGCAGTGCTGGCGTCTTCGAAAGTCACGACTTCCCAAGCATCTGTCTGCTCAATCAACTTGCGCAGCAGCTGGTTGTTCAATGCATGTCCGGACTTGAAGCCCTTGAACTCACCAATCAGGCTATTGCCCAGCAGGTAGAGGTCACCAATTGCATCGAGGATCTTGTGCTTCACGAATTCGTCTTCATAGCGAAGGCCGTCTTCGTTCAGTACACCATCCGCGTCGACCACAATAGCGTTTTCAACGCTGCCGCCGAGTGCGAGGTTGTGCTTGCGCAGGTACTCGATGTCACTCATGAAACCAAAGGTACGGGCGCGGCTGACTTCTTTTACGAACGAAGTGCTGGAAAAATCCACGCTTGCACTTTGTGTGCGGTTACGGAAAACCGGGTGATCGAAATCGATCTCGAAACTCACCTTGAAGCCTTCGAAAGGGACGAAAGTGGCGCGCTTGTCGCCGTCTTCCACTGTCACTTCCCGCAGGATCCGGATGAACTTCTTCGGTGCGTCCTGTTCTTCCAGGCCGGCCGATTGAATCAGGAATACGAAAGGTCCAGCGCTACCATCCATGATTGGTACTTCGGACGCGGAGAGCTCGACGTAGGCGTTATCGATGCCCAGGCCAGCCATGGCCGAGAGCAAGTGCTCCACCGTGTCCACTTTGACGTCACCGTTGACCAGCGTGGTCGACATAGTGGTTTCGCCAACGTTTTCTGCGCGAGCAGGTATCTGCACCACAGGATCGAGGTCAGCACGACAAAACACAATGCCGGTGTCGATAGGCGCGGGCTTGAGGGTCAGGTATACCTTCTCCCCGGAGTGCAGGCCTACACCTGTGGCACGGATAATATTTTTCAGTGTGCGTTGTTTAATCATGGCTTGGGCCGCTTCAGCGCAAATTGCGAACTGGTATCAACAAAGGCTGGCGATGATAGCAGACCAGACCTTTGCTGAACACCAATCAACTTCATAGCCCTGATACATTCCATCAATCAGCCTGACGACGCAGGAATGCCGGGATGTCCAGGTAGTCCAGATCATCTTGCGGATTCATCTTCGCGGCAGTCGCAGCACCGGCCTGAGCCTGGTTGCGCATGACGGTCGGACGGTCCAGGTCACGGTAGTTTACCGCCGGTTGTTCCTGACGAGCGGGAGCCGATTGTTGCGGCTGGGAGGTCATCGAGGTGTGAACGGTATTGTCGATGACCTTCACAGGCTTCTCGATTTTAGCGCCCAGACCAGTAGCAACCACAGTCACGTGCAACTCATCGCGCATGTCCGGATCGATAACGGTACCGACCTTGACCATCGCGTGCTCGGAGGCGAAGGCTTCAATGATGCTACCCACGTCGGAGTACTCACCCAGGGACAGGTCAGGACCGGCGGTGATGTTCACCAGGATGCCGCGTGCACCTTGCAGGTTCACGTCTTCGAGCAATGGGTTGCGAATGGCCGCTTCGGTGGCCTCGCGCGCGCGGTTCGGACCGCTGGCGCAGCCAGTGCCCATCATCGCCATGCCCATTTCGCTCATCACGGTACGTACGTCGGCGAAGTCGACGTTGATCATGCCCGGACGCTTGATGATGTCGGAAATACCGCGAACGGCACCGGCCAGCACATCGTCAGCCTTGGCGAATGCGGACAGCAGGCTTGCGTCCTTGCCAAGGATGGTCAGCAGTTTCTCGTTGGGAATGGTGATCAACGAGTCGACGCTTTCAGACAGCAGACGGATGCCTTCGTCGGCGATCTGCATGCGCTTGCGACCTTCGAACGGGAACGGACGAGTCACCACCGCAACGGTGAGGATCCCCATTTCCTTGGCCACTTCGGCAATGATTGGCGCCGCACCGGTACCGGTACCGCCGCCCATGCCAGTGGTGATGAACACCATGTTGGTGCCCTGCAGGACTTCGGCAATACGCTCACGGTCTTCGAGAGCGGCCTGACGACCCACTTCAGGGTTGGCGCCGGCGCCAAGACCTTTGGTCACACCGGTACCCAGTTGCAGGATGGTCCGCGCGCCGATGGATTTCAGCGCCTGGGCATCAGTGTTGGCGCAGATGAATTCAACGCCTTCAATGTTGCTCTTGACCATGTGATTCACAGCGTTTCCGCCGCCACCGCCAACACCGATAACTTTAATAACCGGGCTTGCGGGGATGTTGTCTACGAGTTCGAACATTTTCCCTCTCCTTTACATTCTCTAGTTTTTTCGCCTACTGCCTGTTTCTACAACGGTGCCGCGGTAAATCTTTAGAAGTTGCCTTGTACCCAGCTCTTGATGCGATCGAGCAAGGCGGCTTTCGGTTCGTCATTGCTGTAGCTGTCACGGCTGCTGATACCCGAGAACGAAATCCCGTCGGACTGCTTTTGCAGGCCGTACATCAACAGGCCAACGCCTGTGGAATAAATCGGGTTGCGAACCACGTCGTCCAGGCCCTTGACGCCATGCGGCACGCCCAGGCGCACCGGCATGTGGAAAATCTCTTCGGCCAGTTCAGTGGCGCCTTCCATCTTCGCCGTACCACCGGTCAGCACGATGCCGGCCGGGATCAGGTCTTCGTAACCGCTGCGACGCAGTTCGGCCTGGATCAGCGTGAACAGCTCGTCGTAACGCGGCTCGACCACTTCGGCCAGGGCCTGACGGGACAGCTCGCGCGGTGGACGGTCGCCAACGCTTGGGACCTTGATGGTTTCACCGGCACCGGCCAGTTTGGCCAGGGCGCAGGCGTAGCGGATCTTGATTTCTTCGGCGTACTGGGTCGGGGTGCGCAACGCCATGGCGATGTCGTTGGTCACCTGATCGCCCGCAATCGGGATCACGGCGGTGTGACGGATCGCACCTTCGGTGAAGATGGCGATGTCGGTGGTGCCACCGCCGATGTCTACCAGGCACACGCCCAACTCTTTCTCGTCGTCGGTCAGGACCGAATAGGCGGAAGCCAGTTGTTCGAGAATGATGTCGTCGATTTCCAGACCACAACGACGCACGCATTTTTCAATGTTCTGTGCGGCGTTGACGGCGCAAGTGACCACGTGAACCTTGGCTTCCAGACGCACACCGGACATGCCCAGTGGCTCACGGACGCCTTCCTGGTTATCGATCACGTAATCCTGCGGCAAGGTGTGCAGCACGCGCTGGTCCGCCGGGATCGCCACAGCCTGGGCAGCGTCGAGGACGCGCTCAAGGTCGGCCGGACTGACTTCGCGATCACGAATGGCGACGATGCCGTGGGAGTTCAGGCTGCGGATGTGATTGCCGGCCACGCCGACAAACGCCGAGTGAATGCGGCAACCGGCCATCAACTGCGCTTCTTCGATGGCGCGCTGGATCGACTGCACGGTGGATTCGATGTTCACCACCACGCCTTTCTTCAGGCCACGGGACGGATGGGTACCGATCCCGACGATTTCGAGCGTGCCGTCGTCCGCAACCTCGCCGACAAGCGCCACCACCTTGGAGGTGCCGATATCGAGACCGACGATCATTTTGCCGCTTTGCACGTTTGCCATGGGTCCTGCCTCTTCTTAATTCTTCGCGACAGCGGGTTGGGCTGTCGTGGGCGCTACAGGTTCCCGCCAGCCAACAGCGAGGCCGTTGGCGTAGCGCAGATCGATGCGCGCAATGTTCGTAATCTGTTCTTTAAGCGTCTTGTCATAGATGGCGATGAAACGGCGCATCTTCTCCACCAGCTTGCCCCGCCCCAGCAGCAGTTCGATCCCGGGACCGGCACTGCCGGCGCCGGTGGTCAGGAACCAGCTGCCGCGTTCACGCAATTCCAGGCGTGCAATCGAGAAGCCCAGCGGCCTGAGCATCTGGCTCAGCACCTGGTATTGCTGCATCACCTGCTGTTGAGCCCGTTGTGGGCCGAACAGCTGTGGCAAGTGTTCGTAGTTCGCCAGCTCACGCGGGGTGAATGCCTGGCCCTGGTTGTTCAACAGCGATTCATCGCCCCAACGGGCCACCGGCAGTTGTTCTTCCAGGCGGATCACCACTTGATCCGGCCACACCCGGCGCACTTCGGCGTGGGCGATCCATGGCATCGTTTCAAGCTCGGTACGCATGCTCTCCAGGTCGATGGTGAAGAAGCTCGACGCCACGTATGGGGCGATCCGCTGCTGCACGGCTTGCTGGCTGATGTAACTCAAATCGCCCTGCACGTTGATCTTGGTAATCGGCCGGTCGGCGTAAGGCAGCAAACGCTGCGCGCCTTCGTAAGTACCAAACCCCAGCGCAACCAACAGCACCGGCCAGAACAAGGCTTTGAGAAAACCAAAATTGGCTTTCGGCAGGCGCATCGACATCGGCTCTTTGGCCACCATTCGGCTGGCACCCCGTGGCACCGGCTTGCGGCCGGGTGCTGGAGGGGGCTGATGTCTTAGCGATGCGCCTTGCATGGTCTTAACCTCTCGCCGACTCTTGGTTACCGGCAGTGTTGCCGGCAACACTGGCTGCCAGAATGGCCAGAACCAGTTGCTGGAAATCCAGACCGGCGGCACGGGCCGCCATCGGCACCAGGCTGTGATCGGTCATGCCCGGTGCGGTGTTCACTTCCAGGAACCAGAACTGCCCGTCGGCGTCCTGCATCACGTCTGCCCTGCCCCAACCGGCGATACCCAGCGCCTCGCAGGCTTTCGCCGTGAGGTCCATGAGTTCCTTTTCCTTGGTGCTGTCCAGCCCGCACGGAATGCGGTACTGGGTATCGTTGGCGATGTACTTGGCGTCGTAGTCGTAGAAGCTGTGCGTCGTGCCCAGGGCAATCGGAGGCAACACCTGGTCACGCAGGGTGGCGATGGTGAACTCCGGACCATGAATCCATTGCTCGACCAACACTTGCGAATCGTAGGTACTGGCCGCTTTCCAGGCGTCGATCAATTCGGACGCGGAACTCACTTTGGCCATACCGATACTTGAACCTTCATGCGCCGGTTTGACGATCAAAGGGAAGCCCAGTTCCGTCGCTGCCGAAATACAATCGGCTTCGCTGCTCAATACGGCGTGACGCGGCGTCGGAATACCCAGGCTGTGCCAGACCTGTTTGGTGCGCAGCTTGTCCATGGCCAACGCCGAAGCCAGAATGCCGCTGCCGGTGTACGGAATGCCCAGGCATTCGAGCAGGCCTTGCATGCTGCCGTCTTCGCCACCACGACCGTGGAGGATGATGAAGGCGCGGTCGATCTTTTCGTTGAGCAAACGCTGCAACAGGTCATCGCCGACGTCGAGACCGAACGCGTCCACACCGGCACTTTGCAGTGCTGCGAGGACCGCGTTACCCGACTTCAGGGAAACTTCCCGCTCGGCACTCTTGCCGCCGAACAGCACGGCAACGCGGCCGAAGTCTTTCGGCGCGACAGTGGAGACGAGGTTGGCGTAAGCAGCAGTCATTTCAACTTCCCCACGCTTGGCGCGGCAACGGCGCCAGCGAACAACGGACTGTTCAAAAGTTTGGGTGCAAGGCCACCGATATCACCGGCGCCCTGGCACAGCAGGATGTCGCCGGCACGCAGCAGTGGCTTGACCAGCGGCGCGAGGTCGACGCCGCGCTCGATATAGATCGGGTCCAACTGACCGCGCTGACGGATGCTGTTGCACAACTTGCGGCTGTCGGCGCCCGGGATCGGCTCTTCGCCAGCCGGATAGACTTCCATCAACAGCAGGACGTTGGCGTCAGCCAGTACATTGACGAAATCGTCGTACAGGTCGCGGGTGCGGCTGTAACGGTGCGGCTGGTAAACCATCACCAGGCGGCGTTCCGGCCAGCCACCACGCACGGCTTTGATAACCGCGGCGACTTCGGTCGGGTGGTGACCGTAGTCATCGACCAGCATCACGTTGCCGCCTTCGACCGGCAGTTCGCCGTAGACCTGGAAGCGACGACCGACACCCTGGAACCCGGACAGTCCCTGGACGATGGCTTCATCGCTGACACCTTCGTCAGTGGCGATGCAGATGGTAGCCAGCGCGTTCAATACGTTGTGGTTGCCCGGCATGTTCACCGAGACATCCAGCGGCTCGCGATCAGGGCGCAGCACCGTGAAGAAAGTCTGCATGCCTTGCTGACGCACATTGATGGCGCGTACGTCGCAGTCATCGCCGAAGCCGTAAGTGACGGTCGGGCGCTTGACCTGCGGGAGGATTTCACGCACCACCGGATCGTCCAGGCACATCACGGCCAGCCCATAGAACGGCAGGTTGTGAAGGAACTCGACGAAGGTTTTCTTCAGTTTGTTGAAGTCACCGTCGTAGGTCGCCATGTGATCGGCGTCGATGTTGGTGACCACGGCCACCAGCGGCTGCAAGTGCAGGAAACTGGCGTCGCTTTCGTCGGCTTCGGCAATCAGGTAACGGCTGGTGCCGAGCTGGGCATTGGTGCCCGCGGCATTCAGACGACCACCAATGACGAACGTCGGGTCCAGGCCACCGGCCGCGAACACCGAAGCGATCAGGCTGGTGGTGGTGGTTTTACCGTGCGTACCGGCGACCGCGATACCGTGACGGTAGCGCATCAGTTCGGCCAGCATCTCGGCGCGCGGCACCACCGGAATACGGCGCTCCAGCGCAGTCGCGACTTCCGGGTTGGAGGTGTTGACGGCGCTCGACACCACCAGCACATCGGCAGACGCGGCGTTCTCGGCGCGGTGGCCGATAAAGATCTGCGCGCCGAAAGACTCCAGGCGCTCGGTCACTGGCGACGCTTTCAGGTCGGAACCGGACACTTCATAGCCCAGGTTCAACAACACTTCAGCGATACCGCACATGCCCACGCCGCCGATACCGACGAAGTGGATTTTACGGATGCGGCGCATTTCCGGTTGCGGCATGGCTTTCTGATTCTCAACCATGGGCCACCTCCAGACAGGTATCGACCACGTTACGGGTGGCATCGGGTTTGGCCAGGCGGCGTGCCGCGGTGGCCATATCGTTGAGTCGTTGTGGTTGCATCAGGACCTCTGTCAGGCGAGCGGCAAGATCCGCTGCGCCAGTCGTTCTTTGCGGCATCAGGAAGGCAGCGCCTTCACGGGCCAAATAATCGGCGTTGCGGGTCTGGTGATCGTCGATCGCGTGGGGCAAAGGCACCAGCATCGAAGGCAGACCGGCGGCGGCCAGTTCACTGATGGTCAGCGCGCCTGCGCGGCACACCACCAGGTCGGCCCAGCCATAGGCTTGGGCCATGTCTTTGATGAAAGGCTGCACTTGCGCCTCGACGCCAGCCGCGCGATAGCGCTCTGCAGTCACTTCATCGTGGTTTTTTCCGGCCTGATGAAACACTTCCGGGCGCAGGTCGGGGGCGACTTGCGACAGGGCTTCAGGCAGCAATTTGTTCAACGGTTCTGCGCCCAGGCTTCCGCCCAGGATCAGCAAACGCGCCTTGCGACCAGCCAGGGCGGGTCGCGCTGTTTCGAGGAACAGCTCGGTGCGCACCGGGTTACCGGTGGTCCGACGGCTGTCCGACAGGGTAAAGGTGTCGGGGAACGCTTCACAGACCCGGGCGGCCAACGGCACCAGCAACCGATTGGCGGTACCGGCCACGGCGTTTTGTTCGTGAACGATCACCGGTACTCCAGACAGTTTGGCGGCAACACCGCCAGGGCCAGTCACATAACCACCGAAGCCCACCACGCACACCGGCCGCAGCTGACGAATGATCGCCCGCGCCTGCCAGACGGATTTAAGCAACATGAACGGCGCCTTGAGCAAGGACAGCTTGCCCTTGCCGCGCAGACCGCTGGCGTGGATTCGATGCAGCTCGATACCGGCCATCGGCACCAGATCGTTCTCGATGCCACGCGGCGTTCCGAGCCAATGCACGGTGTAACCGCGGGCCTGGAATTCGCGAGCACAGGCCAGCGCAGGGAACACGTGGCCCCCTGTGCCGCCCGCCATGATCAATACGTTAGCGCCCATGGGTCGGCTCCTCGGCGAAGTCGCTCTCATGGAACTCCATCTCTTCACTGCCCAGGTGGGTACGACTCTCCCACTCTATGCGCAGCAACAAGCCGAGACAGGCACCGCAAATCACCAGCGAACTGCCGCCATAACTGAGGAACGGCAGCGTCAGGCCTTTGGTCGGCAGCAGACCGACGTTCACGCCGATGTTGATCAGGAACTGACCGATCCACAGGAACGACAGGCCGTACGCGATGTAGGCGGCGAAGAATTGCTTGGCCTTCTCGGCCCAATAACCAATGTACATGCCACGAATACAGACAAAGGTGAACAGCGCCACGGTGCACAACGAACCCACGGCACCCAGTTCTTCAGCCAGTACCGAGAACACGAAGTCAGTGTGAGCTTCCGGCAGGTAGAACTGTTTCTGCACGCTGTTGCCCAGGCCAACGCCCAGCCACTCGCCGCGACCAAACGCGATCAATGCTTGCGACAACTGATAGCCGGCACCGAACTGGTCGGCCCACGGATCGGCAAAGTTGGTCAGGCGCGCCATTCGATACGGCTGCACTTGAATCAACAACACCACCGCCGCGACGGCCAGGACCACCATCAAGGAAAACCGGAACAGCCCGACCCCGCCAAGGAACAGCATCGCCGCCGCCGCCCCCATCATCACGACGGTGGCACCGAAGTCCGGCTCCATCAGCAACAGCCCTGCCATCGGCAGCAGCACGATGAACGGCTTGAAGAAGCCCATCCAGCTTTCACGCACTTCTTTCTGGCGACGCACCAGATAACCGGCGAGGTAGATCACCACGAACACCTTGGCGATCTCGGAAGGCTGGACGTTGAAGAAACTGAAGCCGATCCAGCGCATCGAACCGTTCACTTCACGCCCGATCCCCGGAACGATCACCATCACCAGCAAACCGAACGCACCCAGCAGCATCAGCCAGCCAAGGCGTTGCCAGGTGGCAATCGGAATCATCATGGTGACGATGCAGGCACCCAGGCCCAGCACCACGTAAATAAGGTGGCGAATCATGTAATACAGCGCACTGCCCGACTGCACCGCCCCCACTTCGGTCGATGCCGATGCAATCATGACCAGCCCCAGGCCGATCAATGCCAGGCAACCGGCGAGCATCGGGAAATCGAGGTCGATACCGCGCCCGGTAATGATTGGCGACGGATAAGGCTTGATGATGTTTTTCAGGCTCATACCAGTTCCTCCACGGCTTGGACGAACTGGTGACCACGGTCTTCGTAGTTCTTGAACATGTCGAAACTGGCGCAGGCAGGTGACAACAGCACTACGTCACCTGGTTCGGCAGCAGCGCGGCATTGCTCCACGGCTTCAACCAGCGAGCTGACGCGAATCAGTGGCACGGCTGCGCCGATGGCCTGGCCGATCTTGTCGGAATCACGGCCCATCAGGATCACGGCGCGGCAGTTGGCTGCCACCGGATCACGCAGATCGTTGAACTCGGCACCCTTGCCGTCGCCGCCGGCGATGAGCACGATCTTGCCGCCGATGTCCGCGCCCAGGCCTTCAATGGCTGCCAGTGCGGCGCCGACGTTAGTGGCTTTGGAATCGTTGTAATAGCCGACGCCATCCAGATCACGAACCCACTGGCAACGATGTTCAAGCCCGGCGAAGGAGCGCAGGGCCGTGAGCATGGCGTCGAATGGCAGACCGACAGCGTGGCCCAGCGCCAAGGCCGCCAAGGCATTGGATTGGTTGTGGGCACCACGGATTTTCAACTCGCGCACCGGCATCAGGTTCTGGAATTCGAAGGCCAGGTACTTCTCGCCATCTTCTTCGCGGATACCGAAGGCCTTGAAATCCGGCTTGCTCAAACCGAAGGTCCAGCACGGCTGGCCCTCGCCCATCAGCGGACGACTCAGGGCGTCCTGACGGTTGACCACAAACTGTTTGGCGCCACGGAAGATACGGTGCTTGGCCAGATGATAGGCCGGCAGACCGCTGTAACGGTCCATGTGGTCTTCGCTGACGTTGAGCACGGTCGCCACTTCGGCGTTAAGTTGATCGGTGGTTTCCAGCTGGAAACTCGACAACTCCATCACGTACAGCTCGATGTCATCGCCAAGCAGGTCCAGTGCCGGCGTACCGAGGTTGCCGCCGACGGCAACTCGCTTGCCCGCCGCGGCCGCCATCTCGCCGACCAGGGTAGTGACGGTGCTTTTCGCGTTGGAACCGCTGATGGCGACAATCGGTGCCTTCGCGTTACGCGCGAACAGCTCGATGTCGCCGGACAATTTCACGCCACGGGCAGCGGCAGCCTGCAGGGCCGGGGTCGCCAGCGCCAGGCCAGGGCTCACGTAGAGCTCGTCGGCACGGCACAGGAACTCGACGTCCAGCTCGCCACAACGCACTTCCACGTGCGGATAGTCACGCTTGAGCGCGGCCAGTTCCGGTGGATTTTCCCGCGTATCGGCGACAGCAAACGACGTGCCCCGGTTCGCCAGGAAGCGAACCAGGGACATGCCGCTCTTGCCGAGGCCGACAACGATGCGGAAGTGGTCAGAAGCGATCAGAGACACTCGTTCTACCTCAGCTTCAGGGTGGCAAGGCCGACCAGGACGAGAATCACGGTGATGATCCAGAAACGGACGATCACGCGTGGCTCAGGCCAGCCCTTGAGTTCAAAGTGGTGGTGAATCGGTGCCATGCGGAACACACGGCGACCGGTCATCTTGAAAGAAGCAACCTGGATGACGACCGACAGGGTCTCCATCACAAACACGCCGCCCATGATGAACAGGACGATTTCCTGACGGACGATCACCGCGATGGTGCCCAGGGCCGCGCCCAGCGCCAGTGCGCCGACGTCGCCCATGAAAACCTGTGCCGGGTAGGTGTTGAACCACAAGAACCCGAGGCCCGCACCGATCAACGCGCCGCAGAACACGATCAGTTCACCCGCGCCCGGTACATAGGGAATCAGCAGGTATTCAGCGAATTTCACGTTACCCGACAGGTAGCAGAAGATCCCCAGACCACCGCCGACCATCACGGTCGGCATGATGGCCAGACCATCGAGGCCGTCAGTCAGGTTGACGGCGTTGCTCGATCCGACGATCACGAAGTAGGTCAGCACGATGAAGCCAGCACCCAACGGAATGCTGTAATCCTTGAGCATCGGCAGAATCAGGGTGGTTTCCACCGGAGTAGCAGCGGTCATATAAAGGAAGACCGCCGCGCCCAGACCAAACACCGACTGCCAGAAGTACTTCCAGCGGCTCGGCAAGCCGCGGGAGTTCTTCTCGATCACTTTGCGGTAATCGTCGACCCAGCCGATGGCGCCGAACAGCAAGGTTACCAGCAGCACAGTCCAGACATAACGGTTGCTCAGGTCAGCCCAGAGCAAGGTGCTGACGCCGATGGACGACAGAATCAGCGCGCCGCCCATGGTCGGAGTACCCGACTTGGACAAGTGCGATTGTGGACCGTCGTTGCGAACGGATTGACCGATCTGACGGTTCTGCAAGGTGCGGATCATCCACGGGCCATAGCACAGCGACAAGACCAACGCGGTCAGCACACCGAGAATCCCGCGCAGGGTCAGGTACTGAAAGACCGCGAAGCCTTTGTAGAACTGTTGCAGATACTCCGCTAGCAGCAGCAGCATTAATGTTTCTCCAGACTGGACCCGCACAAAGCGGCGACGATGTTTTCCATCGCAGCGCTGCGCGAGCCCTTGATCAAAATGGTGGTGTTGGTGTCTTGCTCGGCGCCCAGGGCCTTGATCAGCTCAGCCTGAGTGCTGAAGTGAAAGGCCTGTGGACCGAAAGCGTTTACGGCGTAAACCATGTTGGGTCCGACGGCATACAGCGCGGACACCTTGCCGCGGGCGTATTCACCCACATCGCGGTGCCCCTGCTCCGCCCAATCGCCCAACTCGCCGATATCCCCGAGCACCAGAACGGTGCGACCGGAAAAGCCGGCGAGTATATCAACGGCGGCACACATGGAGGTCGGGTTTGCGTTGTACGTGTCATCAATCACGCGCATGCCATTGGTGGCCAGTTGCGCGACGGTGCGCCCTTTGACCGGTTGCACGGCGGCCAGCCCCGTGGCGATGCCGAACAGCGACACGCCCAAGGCATGAGCGGCAGCGGCGGCAGCCATGGCGTTAGCGACGTTATGCGTGCCGAGCAGGTTCAATTGAACGCGCTCCACACCTTCAGGCGTGTGCAGGTTAAACGCCGGGCATCCGCGAGCGTCGCGGTCCAGGTCGCTGGCGTAGAAGTCGGCACTGAGATTGCTCAGGGCGAACGTCAGCACCTTGCGCCCGGCCGCGCGGGCCTTCCAGATTTCAAACGCCTTGTCGTCGAGATTAAGAACGGCGATGCCATCGGCCTCAAGCCCTTCAATAATTTCGCCTTTGGCTTCAACGATTTTTTCCGGCCCGCCGAACTCGCCAACGTGGGCGGTACCGGCGTTGTTGAGGATGGCCACGTGAGGTTTGGTCATGCCCACGGTGTAGGCAATTTCGCCAAGGCGCGAGGCACCGAGTTCGATCACGGCAGCGGTGTGTTCCGGCGCGAGTTCGAGCAAGGTCAGCGGTACGCCGAGGTCGTTGTTCAGGTTGCCACGGGTGGCCAACACCGGACCGCGCGTGCGCAGGATGCTCGCGAGCATTTCCTTGACCGTGGTCTTGCCGCTGGAACCGGTGACGGCCGCGACCGGGTTGGTGAACGCCGCACGGTTCAGTGCACCCAGTTGGCCGAGAGCCTGGCGGGTGTCATTGACCAGTAGCTGTGGCAGCATGCTGCCAGCGACTTCACGTTCGACCAACGCAGCGACGGCGCCTTTGGCTGCGACATCGTTCAAATAGTCGTGACCGTCGAAACGCGGGCCAGTCAGGGCAATAAACAGTTGGCCGGGCTTGATTGCACGGCTGTCGATGCTGACGCCATCAAACGTGGTGTCGGCAGTGATCAGGCGAGCATTCAGCGCGCCAGTCAGTTCGCTCAACTTCAAGGCTTTAAGCATGGGCCACCTCCCACGCGCTCAGGGCATGATCGGCCTCGACCAGATCGGAGAAGTCGTGACGCTCGCCGTTGATTTCCTGATAGTCCTCGTGACCTTTACCGGCCAGAACAATCACATCATCCACCGAAGCGCTGGCGATCAACTGGGCAATCGCCTGGCCCCGGCCTGCCACGAAAGTCACTTTATCCACAGCCTTGAAACCGGCGCGGATGTCATCGAAGATCACAGCCGGGTCTTCGGTGCGCGGATTGTCATCGGTCACCAGCACGCCATCGGCCAGACGCTCAACCACTTCAGCCATCAGCGGACGCTTGCCGCGATCACGATCGCCGCCGCAGCCGAACAGGCACAGCAAGCGACCTTTGGCATGTGGACGCAGGGCCATCAATACTTTTTCCAGCGCGTCCGGGGTGTGCGCGTAATCGACCACCACCAGCGGCTGAGTACCGCCACCCAGGCGCTGCATGCGGCCAGCCGGGCCTTCGAGCTTCGGCAGGATGTGGAGGATTTCGTCCAGCGCGTAATCCAGACCGAGCAAGGCGCCGACCGCAGCCAGTACATTGCTCAGGTTGAAACGACCGAGCAAGGCGCTGCGCAAATGGTGCTCGCCCTGAGGCGTCACCAACGTGGCGCGCACACCTTCGTCGTCGAATTGCGCTTCACGGCAATACAGGTAGGCGCTGGTGTCTTCCAGGCTGTAGGTGATCAAACGCGACTCACCCTTTTCGGCGGCCAGTTGGCGGCCGAATTCGTCGTCGAGGTTAACCACCCGGCACTTCAAATCGTTCCAGGCAAACAGCCTGGCCTTGGCTTCGCCGTAGGCCTGCATGGTGCCGTGGTAATCGAGGTGATCGCGGGACAGGTTGGTCATCACCGCCACATCAAACGCCAGCGCGGTCACGCGGCCCTGATCCAGACCGTGAGAAGAGACTTCCATGGCAACGGCTTTGGCGCCGGCCTTTTTCAGGTCGGCCAGAGTCGCTTGCACGGCGATCGGGTTCGGCGTGGTGTGCAGACCGCTTTCCAGCGCGCCGTAGAAACCGGAGCCCAGCGTGCCAACGATGCCGCAGTGTTGGCCTAGCAGATCGAGCGCCTGGGCCACTAGTTGAGTCACGCTGGTTTTGCCGTTGGTGCCGGTCACGCCAATCAGATTCAAGTGACGGCTCGGGTCGCCATAAAAACGCCCGGCGATGTCCGACAGCTGCGCCGCCAGGCCTTTGACCGGAATCAGCGGCACTTCGGTGATCGGCAATACGGTTGCGCCTTCGACTTCATAAGCCACAGCGGCAGCGCCGCGTTGCAGGGCGTCGGCGATGTGCGCGCGACCGTCGAAGCGTCCGCCCGGGACGGCGAGAAACAGATCGCCAGCGCGCACGTTGCGGCTGTCGAGTGCCAATTCGCGGATCAACAGATCGCGACCGGCGTGGGCGAAAATCTTGTTCAGACTCAGAGACATCAGCCGCGCCCTCCATTGGCTTTCAGCGGTACGACGGGGGTAGCATTCGCGGTTTCAGTCGGCGGCAGGTTGTCCGGCGTAATGTTCATCAGGCGCAGTGTCCCGGACATCACTTTGCTGAACACTGGCGCCGAGACCAGACCACCGAAGTAACCGGCCTTGGTCGGTTCATCGATGACCACGACGATCGCGTAACGCGGATCGCTCATCGGCCCGAAACCTGCGAACAGCGAGCGGTAAGAGTTCTCGGCGTAGCCTTTGGTGCCCACCGACGTCTTGCGCGCAGTACCCGACTTGCCAGCAACGTGATACGCCGGCACTTGCGCACGGAATACACCGCGCGGCGCTTCGATCACTTGGGTCAGCATGGTTTGCATGGTTTTCGAGACGGCTTCCGGCAGCACTTGCGTGGTCTGCGGCGCCTTGTCGGTTTTGATCAGGGTCAAGGGTGCGAGGCGACCGTCGTTGGCCAGCGCCGAAAAGGCGTGAACCAGCTGAATCGCGGTCACGGAAACACCGTAGCCGTAAGACAGCGTGGCGGTTTCAGCCTTGCGCCATTCGCGGTAGTTCGGCAGGTTGCCGACGCGTTCGCCCGGGAACCCGAGGCCGGTGTCCTGGCCGAGGCCGAGTTTTTGCGCCAGACGGAAAATCGTCTCGCCGCCGATATCGAACGCGACCTTACTCATGCCGACGTTACTGGAATTGATCAGAATGCCGGTCAGGTCGAGTACCGGACCTTCGGACTTCGATACGTCCTTGATGGTGTACTTACCAATCTGCAAGGTGCCTGGATACACCTCGACGGTATCGCTCGGCTTCCAGCGCCCGGTTTCAATTGCGGCGCTCATGGAGACGGCCTTCATGGTCGAACCCGGTTCGAACACGTCGATCATCGCGCGGTTACGCATCATCGCCGGTTGCAGGTTGCGACGGTTGTTCGGGTTGTAGGTTGGCTGGTTGACCATGGCCAGGATTTCGCCGGTCTTCACGTCCATGATCACCAGGCTGCCCGCCTTGGCGCCGTTCTCGATGATCGCGTTACGCAGTTCGCGGTTGGCCAGATATTGCAGGCGCAGGTCAATGGACAACGCCAAGGGCTTGCCGGCCTTGGCGTTTTTGGTGACCTGGACATCTTTGATCAGCCTTCCGCGCCGATCTTTGATGACTTGACGCTTGCCGGGGACCCCGGCGAGCCATTCGTCATAGGCCAGCTCGACCCCTTCACGACCGTGGTCATCGATGTCGGTAAATCCAACCATGTGCGCGGTGACTTCACCGGCCGGGTAGAAACGCCGGAACTCTTCAATACCGTAGACGCCCGGTACTTTCAGATCGAGCACGGACTGGCCCTGCTCGGGGGTCAGCCCGCGTACCAGGTAAATGAATTCTTTGTTGGCCTGGGCTTCGAGACGTTCAGCCAGGGCTTTAGGGTCCTGACCCAGCGCGGCCGCCAGTGCCGGCCACTTCTCTTTGGCCGTTTGCATTTCCTTGGCGTTGGCCCACAGCGTGGTGACTGGGGTACTCACGGCCAAAGGCTCGCCGTTACGGTCGGTGATCAGACCACGGTGAGCCGGAATCGGAATATGACGAACGCTACGCGCATCGCCTTGACCTTTAAGGAAGGCACGGTCGACGACTTGCAGGTCGATGATGCGCCAGGAAATCGCCGCGACCATGATACCGAGCAATCCGACCACCACGCGGAAACGCCATGGGAACATTGCGCCTTCGAGTTTCATCATGGCGCCACCATCTTCACTTCAGCTGCGCCGGGAATGCGCATCTTCAGCTGTTCGGAGGCCAGTACTTCGATACGGCTATGGGCGGTCCAGGTGCTCTGTTCAAGGATCAAACGGCCCCACTCGGCCTGCGCCTTGTCGCGCACGCTCAACTCGTTGTACAGCGAGTTCAACAGCTGACGGTTCCAGTGAGCGCTGTACGAAACGCCGATCGCTGAAACAAGCACGCCTGCAAACAACAGCAGCATGAAAAAGCTTCCGCCGGGCAGTGGCTTGGCGAAAAGCTTGCTCACCGCAGCTTCTCCGCCACGCGCATGACGGCGCTACGGGAACGTGGGTTGGCTTTGAGTTCGGCCTCGGAGGCGGACTTGGCTTTGCCATGGATTTTGATGATCGGTTCGAAAGCGACGTGACGTACCGGCAGGTTGCGCGGCAAGTTGTCGGCTTCACCTTTAACCAGTTTGCGCATGAACAGTTTGACGATGCGGTCTTCCAGCGAATGGAAGCTGATAACGACCAGACGGCCGCCGACTTCCAGGCATTCCAGTGCGGCTTCGAGGCCGGCTTCCAGATCGCCCAGTTCGTTGTTGACGTGAATGCGCAGGCCCTGGAACGCACGGGTCGCCGGGTTCTTGCCTTTTTCCCACGCCGGGTTGGCGACTTTCAGGACTTCGGCCAGGTCCGCGGTGCGCTCGAACGGCTTGATGTCGCGGCGCTCGGCCACGGCTCGGGCCATACGACCGGAGAAACGTTCTTCGCCATATTCCTTGAACACGCGAGCGATTTCTTCTACCGGTGCGGTGTTGACGAACTCCGCAGCGCTGATCCCGCGGGATGGGTCCATGCGCATGTCCAGCGGGCCGTCATTGAGGAAACTGAAGCCGCGTTCAGGGTCGTCGAGCTGCGGCGAAGACACGCCGAGGTCGAGCAAAATACCACTGACCTTGCCGGCCAGACCGCGCTCGGCGACTTCCGAACCCAGCTCGGCAAAGCTGCGCTGCACAACGACAAAGCGGCCGTCTTCGGCCGCTAGCGTCTGCCCGGTGGCAATCGCTTGAGGATCTTTATCAAATCCAAGCAACCGGCCATCGGGACCCAGCTGGCTCAAGATCAGCCGGCTGTGCCCGCCGCGCCCGAACGTGCCGTCCAGATAGCAGCCATCAGGACGTACGGCGAGAGCCTCGACGGCTTCGTCAAGCAGTACGGTGATGTGGTTAAAGCCGCTATCAATAGTCACAGGATCAAATCACGCAGTTCATCAGGCATAGAGCCCGGTTGTTGAATAGCAGCCAGGTCAGCGGCAGAAACCGCATCCCAGGCATCCTCGTCCCACAATTGGAACTTGTTCAGTTGGCCTACCAACATCGCGCGCTTATCCAACTTGGCATATTCACGAAGACGCGGCGGAACCAGAAAACGACCACTGCCATCGAGTTCGAGGTCGACGGCATTACCAATCAGTAAACGTTGCAGGCGGCGGTTCTCTTCGCGAAGCGAAGGCAGTGCGCGCAGTTTGGTTTCAATAACTTCCCACTCATCGAGGGGGTAAACACACAAACATGGATCAACGGCGTCAATTGTGACGATTAACTGACCTGAACTACGCGAAACGAGCTCGTCACGGTACCGGCTCGGCATGGCGAGTCGGCCCTTTGCATCGAGACTGATAGCGTTAGCTCCGCGAAACACGTCAGCGTCTCTCCAAATTTTAGCGTTTTACGCTCAAAAAACCCACTTCATGCCACTTTCCGCCACTTGTGCACACTATAGGAATGCGGCCACCGCACCGTCAAGGCGCGGATTAAAGGAAAACCCTTACAGAACTGAGATTTAGGAGCGTAGGAGGAGGTGTTACGGAAATCCGACGTGTCATCACACTCAATAACTTGAGTCAGCACAGAGAGCTGCGCTCGGAAGTTAAAGTAGTTTGTTAAGAGTAAGATTTTTTTGGTATTACGAAAGTGCTTCTGCTGATGATTCGGTAAGGAGGGAATTTGCCACTACCAGCGCCCTGTTCAAAGATTCAAACAGGGAGGAAAAAAGGTGGAGAGTCGATCTGTAAGCCGGGTTCTGTCTTGAACAGTCATTCGTCTACGATGGCCATCACTGGACATCTTTAGCAACCTACCCGGTCCCAGCGCGGGCCACGCCTTGGGACCCTATTTGGTCTTGCTCCAAGTGGGGTTTACCTAGCCACGAACTGTTGCCAGACGTGCGGTGCGCTCTTACCGCACCTTTTCACCCTTACCGGCGCCGAAGCGCTTAGGCGGTTATTTTCTGTGGCACTTTCCGTAGGCTCACGCCTCCCAGGCATTACCTGGCACTTCGCCCTATGGAGCCCGGACTTTCCTCCCCCCCCTAATTTTCATAGAGGGCAGCGACTGTCCGATCGACTCTCCGCCGCAAAGGTTAACGGCAGAGCGGCCGAAGAACAAGCGCTAAACGCCTTTGACCCCTCCTGCACGTCGGGTTTTACTCGCCCTTCTGCTTATCCAGCGCAACCTGATACAGCACATTCTTGCGCTCGCCGGTGATTTGCGCAGCCAAGGCGGCCGCACGTTTGAGCGGCATCTCTTCGAGCAACAGGTTGAGGATGCGCATCGCTTCGCTGCTGACCGCGTCTTCGGTCTCAGGTGCAGCCCAGCCGGCCACCAGCACCACACATTCACCGCGCTGCTGATTGCTGTCCGACTCGACGAACTCACGCAACTCGGCCAACGGCAGGCCTTTGAGGGTTTCAAAGGTTTTAGTGATTTCACGAGCCAGCAACGCCTGACGCTCGCCACCGAACACCAGCTCCATGTCTTGCAGGCATTCAAGAATGCGGTGCGGAGCTTCGTAGAAAATCAGCGTGCGCGGCTCTTCCTTTACCAGCTCAAGACGAGCCCGGCGACCGACCGCCTTGGCCGGCAGGAAGCCCTCAAAGATAAACCGGTCGGATGGCAAACCCGCCGCCGACAGCGCCGCGATCAATGCGCAGGCTCCTGGAACCGGCACCACATTGATCCCCGCAGCACGGGCCTGACGCACCAAGTGATACCCGGGATCAGAAATCAACGGCGTGCCGGCATCGGATATCAGCGCCACGTCGTCGCCTGCCAGCAGACGCGTGATAAAGCGGCTACCTTCATCCCGCTCGTTGTGTTCGTGACACGCCGCCAGCGGCGTGGGTATACCGAAATGCTGCATCAATCGCTGGGAGTGGCGAGTGTCTTCGGCGGCAATCAACGCCACCTCACGAAGGATCTTCAGCGCACGCGCACTGATGTCGTCCAGGTTGCCGATGGGCGTCGCCACCACATAAAGCGAGCCAGCAGCGGAATTCAAAGCACCTGGAGCAGTCAAAGCGCACACCTCATGATCGGTAAAAAGTGACATTGTAGCGCGTAGCGCGCTCGCGATACGCCTGGCCCTTCCCGGGTTTTCCCGCCTTTTGTGCAGTGCTGCAACATTTACACGAGCTAAATTGATCGATTCACGCCAGTAACATCGCGCCCCGGCCAGTGCTTGGGTACAATTCCACGCTAATTTGATCGAGTAACAGGAACACTACATGATCGCTTGCCTGCGGCTGTTTACTGCCCTCTGCCTCGCTGCCTTGCTGGCGGCTTGCGCCAGCTCGCCCTCCTCCAGCCTTGGCGAAGTTCCACGGACCCCGAATGCCAGCGTCGAGCAACTGCTCGGGCAGGCCAATCAAAGCAAAGACCCGGAAGAAGCTGCCCTGCTGCGCCTGAGCGCCGCAGACGTGGCCTACCGCCAAGGGAATGCCGGCCAGTCCGCGCAAATCCTGCAGCAGGTTCCGGTCGAGCAACTCAAGCCAGGCCCACAAGTCTTCGCCAGTACGCTGGCGGCGGAACTGGCGATGGTGCGCAACCAGCCCAAAGCGGCGCTGACGGCCTTGAGCCATCCGAGCTTGCAACGCCTGAGCGAGCTGCCGGCTGAGCAACAGGTTCGCACCGGCACAGTCCATGCCCGCGCCCTTGAAGCAGATGGCCAGACGCTGGCTGCCGCACGGGAGCGTATTTTTATCGCGCCAATGCTGAGCGGTGAAGCGGCCAGCAAAAACCACGATGCGATCTGGATCCTGATCGCCTCCCTGCCCACCGACCAACTGCAGCCCACCACCTCCGACGACCTCGGCGGCTGGATGAGCCTGGCACTGGCGGTGAAAACGGCCGGGACGCTGGAGCAGCAACAAGCAGCAATCGACAACTGGCGCGCGCAAAACCCTAAACACCCGGCCGCCATTCATCTGCCATTGGCACTGACCAACCTCAAGGACCTGGCCAGCCAACCCCTGAGCAAGATTGCCCTGCTGCTGCCACAAGACGGCCAGCTGGCGTCGGTCGGCAAAGCATTGCGCGAAGGCTTCATGGCCGCTTACTACCAGGCCCAACAAACTGGCCAGAAGCCACCCGCCATCGAGTTTTATGACAGCTCGAAGCTGACGTCGATGGACGAGTTCTACCGCAAAGCCCAGGCCGATGGCGTGCAACTGGTGGTCGGCCCGCTGGAAAAACCACTGGTTAAACAGCTCAGCGCCCGCCCGCAATTGCCGATCACCACCCTGGCGCTGAACTACAGCGAAGGCGAACAAGGCCCGGCGCAACTGTTTCAGTTTGGCCTGGCCGCTGAAGACGAAGCCCGCGAAGTGTCTCGCCGCGCGCGCGCCGATGGCCTGCATCGCGCCGCGATCATGGTGCCAAAAGGCGAATGGGGCGATCGCGTACTCCGCGCATTCAGCCAGGACTGGCAAGCCAACGGCGGCACCATCGTTGTCACCGAGCGCGTAGACCAACCGGTTCAACTGGCCCAGCAGATTGCTGACATGTTCCAACTGCGCCAGAGCGAAGGCCGCGCGAAAAGCCTGCAAAGCACCGTCGGCTCACAGGTCGCCGCCCAGCCTTCGCGTCGCCAGGACATTGAATTCATCTTCCTGGCCGCCACTCCGCAACAGGCTCAACAGATCAAACCGACCCTGAACTTCCAGTACGCAGGTGATGTGCCGGTTTACGCCACCTCCCACGTGTACAGTGCCAGCGGCGACGTGAATCAGTACAACGACATGAACGGCATTCGCTTCTGCGAAACTCCGTGGTTGCTGGACGCCAATGATCCGCTGCGCAGGCAGGTTACGGCTCAATGGCCACAAGCCTCCGGCAGCCTCGGTCGCCTGTATGCCATGGGCGTCGATGCTTACCGCCTGGCGCCACGCCTGGGGCAACTCAAAGCCTTGCCGGACAGCCGCCTCGAAGGTCAGTCGGGTAGCCTGAGCTTGACTCAGAACCAACGCGTCGTGCGTCAGCTGCCGTGGGCTCAATTCGTCAATGGCCAGGTTCAACGCCTGCCAAGTACTCCGAACTGATGCCTGACAGGTCACGCCAGCAAAGCGGTAAAGATGCCGAGCGCCATGCGCTCGAGCATCTTCAACAACAAGGTCTGCGCCTGCTGGCGCAGAACTGGTTGTGTAAACGCGGCGAGCTTGATCTGGTCATGCTTGATGGCGATACAGTAGTATTCGTTGAAGTCCGCTACAGAAAAAACACCCAATGGGGTGGCGCGCTCGATAGCATCGATGAGCGCAAACGGCAGAAACTGATTTTCGCTGCACAGTATTTTCTTCAGCGCGAGTCGCGTTGGGCCAATTCCCCTTGCCGCTTCGACGTGGTTGCCATCGACAGCAACCTTGATCAGTTGAACTGGTTGCAGAATGCCTTCGACAGTTGATCGCTTGCGCCCCGAACCGGACACTTTCACCCAACACTTTTGCTCTTTGCATTGCGGGCTGCACATTCATGTGCCGAGTAGCCGCGCTAATTAAGGTCACACAGATGGACATGCAATCCCGAATTCGCCAGCTTTTTCAGGCCAGTATCGACACCAAGCAAATGGCGATGGACGTACTTGCACCGCACATCGAGCAAGCCAGCCAAGTGATGGTCAACGCCCTGCTCAATGAGGGCAAAATGCTTTCCTGCGGCAACGGCGGCTCCGCCGGCGATGCCCAGCACTTTTCGTCGGAGCTGCTCAACCGCTTCGAACGCGAACGCCCGAGCCTGCCAGCCATCGCGCTGACCACTGACAGCTCGACCATCACCTCGATTGCCAACGACTACAGCTACAACGAAATTTTCTCCAAACAGATTCGCGCCCTCGGCCAACCGGGCGACGTATTGCTGGCGATTTCCACCAGCGGTAACTCGGCAAACATAATTCAGGCGATCCAGGCCGCACATGATCGCGAAATGGTTGTCGTAGCAATGACCGGTCGCGATGGCGGCGGCATGGCGTCACTGCTTTTGCCCGAGGACGTCGAGATTCGCGTACCGGCCAATGTCACCGCACGTATTCAGGAAGTCCACCTGCTGGCGATCCATTGCCTTTGCGATTTGATCGACAGCCAATTGTTCGGGAGTGAAGAATGACCCCTAATCGCCTAGGCCTATTGGCCTTGACCCTGTGCCTTGGCATCAGCGGCTGCACTTCGGTGGTTAACGCCAGCCGTGAAGCGCCGATTGAAGATGACCGTGGCACGCGCACCTTTGGCAGCAAGATCGACGATTCCCTGATCGATACCAAAGTCGGCGTAAACGTGGCCAAAGCCGACCCTGCCCTGGACAACGAATCGCACATTGTCGTCACCAGCTTCAACGGCGTGGTGCTGCTCGCCGGACAGACGCCTCGCGCAGACCTCAAGGCTAAAGCCGAACAGGCTGCCGCCGCTGTTCAACGGGTAAAAACGGTCCACAACGAATTGCAGATCATGCCGCCCTCCTCATTGCTGGCGCGCCAGAACGACGCCTGGCTGACCACCAAGATCAAGACCCAGATGCTCACCGACGCCTACATTCCTGGCTCGCGCATCAAGGTTGTGACCGAAAATGGCATCGTCTACTTGCTGGGTCTGGTGACCAAACAGGAAGCCACTCAGGCTACCAACCTGGTACAGGGCGTTTCCGGTGTGCAGAAGATTGTGAAGCTGTTTGAGTACATCGACTGACACCCGCCCCTGCAGGAGCACGGCTTGCTGGCGATGGCGTCTTTGAAATCGCCATCGCGAGCAAGCTCGGCTCCTACGGAAGTAATAAAAAAGGCGATCCATCCGGATCGCCTTTTTTATTACTTCACCACTTTCAAACTGGGTCGACCGCTGGGACGCGGCGGCTCGCTGTCGGGTGGCGGAATATCATCATCCGGCTCGATCTCTTCCTCGTCTTCCATAGGCGATTCCAGATCGAACACCATGCCCTGGCCATTCTCCCGGGCGTAAATCCCAAGGATCGAGGCGATAGGCACGTACAAGGTGTGCGGCACGCCACCGAAACGCCCTTCGAAACTGACCGCCTCGTTATCCATGTGCAGATGACGCACGGCTTGCGGCGACACGTTCAAGACAATTTGTCCGTCACTGGCAAAACCCTGAGGCACCTGCACCGACGGATACTCGGAATTGACCAGCATGTGCGGGGTGCAATCGTTGTCCACAATCCACTCGTAGAGCGCGCGGACCAGATAAGGTCGACTGGAGTTCATAGCGGCTCCTTAAGCCTTAGCGCATATCGCGTTCGACACCAGACAGACTCGCCTGGAATGCCTCACGCGCAAACGAGCGCTCCATATAATCAAGCAGCGGCTTGGCAGGCCGCGGCAGTTCAATACCCAAAATCGGCAAGCGCCAGAGTATTGGTAATAGGCAGCAATCCACCAGACTTTGTTCCTCACTGAGGAAAAACGGCTTGTCGGCGAATAACGGCGACACGCCAGTCAGGCTTTCGCGCAGCTCTTTACGAGCGACCACGCGGGCAGCTTCCTTGGTCCGTGAATCCAGGATCAGATCCACCAGGCCACACCAGTCACGCTGAATACGATGAATCAGCAGACGGCTGTTGGCACGCGCCACTGGATAAACCGGCAACAAAGGCGGGTGCGGGTAACGCTCATCCAGATATTCCATCACCACGGTCGACTCCCACAACGCCAGGTCACGATCGACCAGGGTGGGCAGGCTTCCGTAAGGGTTCACCTCAATCAGTTTAGGCGGCTGACGACCAGCTTCCACGTAAATGATCTCGGCGCTGACACCCTTCTCTGCAAGTACGATACGCACTCGGTGGGAATAGTGGTCGGCGGGGTCGGAGTAACAGGCCAACCGATTGGTCACGCCCATGGCGGTCCTCCTCGCTTGTTGAAATTATCGGAAGCGGAAAAACGAGCGCGCCCAGAGGGCGCCTCCCGTAACGCCTGGATCACCAGGCTCGTTACACCTTCAGAGGCGCCCTTGGGCGCGCGCGATTAACAGCAATTGCTTGAAGCTTTATCAGTGCACATCTTTCCAGTATTCACGCTTGAGCAAATAAGCGAATACGAAGAAAAACGCCAAGTACAGCAAGACGTATGTACCGATGCGCTGATGTTGCAGCTTAACCGGGTTAGCCGAGTAAGCCAGGAAGGTTACCAGATTCTTGACCTTCTCATCGAACTGCTCTTCGGTCAGAGCACCGCTTTTCGGCACGATAGTCATCTGATCGCATGCTTCATGAGTCAAAGGCGTACCAGTCAACGGGTCAAATTGCTTCTTGCCGTCTTCGACGATCTGAACCTGCTTGCAACCGATAATCTGACGACCCTGCAGACCAGCCAGCACGTTAGGCATACCAACGTTCGGGAAGACCTTGTTGTTCACGCCCCACGGACGCGACGGATCTTCGTAGAAAGACTTCAGGTAGCCGTAGAGCCAGTCAGTACCACGAACACGAGCCACCAGCGTCAGGTCAGGCGGAGCCGCACCGAACCAGGCCTTGGCGTCTGCCGGCTGCATGCCGATTTTCATGTGGTCACCAATCTTGGCGCCGGTGAACACCAGCTTCGAGATCATCAGATCATGGGGAACGCCAATATCATCGGCAACACGCTCGTAGCGTTGGAACTTGGCGCTGTGGCAGCCCATGCAGTAGTTGGCAAATGTACGCGCGCCATCCTGCAAGGCCGCCTTGTCAGAAACGTCGATGTCGACCTTTTCCAGCTCAGGACCACCGTGCTCAGCCCCGAAGGACAACATAGGCATAGCAGCAAGAATCAATACAGCAAATAGCTTTCTCATCAGCCAGTCACCCTTTCCGGAACCGGTTTGGTCTTCTCAAGCCTGGTGTAGAACGGCATCAGAATGAAGTAGGCGAAGTACAGGAACGTACACACCTGCGACAGCAGCGTCCGCTCTGGCGTTGGGGCCAATACGCCCAGTACACCCAGGATCACAAACGAGATGCAGAACACCCACAGCCAGATCTTGCTCAGCCAGCCTTTGTAGCGCATCGACTTGACCGGGCTGCGGTCCAGCCACGGCAGGACGAACAGCACGGCGATGGCTGCACCCATGGCGATAACACCCAGGAGTTTGTCCGGAATCGCCCGCAGAATCGCGTAGAACGGCGTGAAGTACCAGACCGGAGCGATGTGCTCTGGGGTCTTGAAGGCGTTCGCCACTTCGAAGTTCGGCTTCTCGAGGAAGTAACCGCCCATTTCCGGGAAGAAGAACACGATCGAGCAGAAGATGAACAGGAACACCACCACGCCGACGATATCTTTCACGGTGTAGTACGGATGGAAGGCAATGCCGTCCAGCGGTACGCCGTTTTCGTCTTTGTATTTCTTGATGTCGACGCCGTCCGGGTTGTTCGAACCGACTTCGTGCAACGCCAGAACGTGCAACACCACCAGACCAAGGATCACGATCGGCAAGGCAACAACGTGCAGCGCGAAGAAGCGGTTCAGGGTAATACCGGAAATAAGGTAGTCACCACGGATCCACTGGGTCAGGTCGTTACCGATGACCGGGATCGCACCGAACAGCGAGATGATCACCTGGGCACCCCAGTAGGACATCTGGCCCCACGGCAGCAGGTAACCCATGAAGGCTTCAGCCATCAGCGCCAAGTAGATCAGCATGCCGAAGACCCACACCAGCTCACGCGGCTTCTGGTACGAACCGTAGAGCAAGCCACGGAACATGTGCAGATAAACCACGATGAAGAACGCCGAAGCGCCGGTGGAGTGCAGCAGACGCAGGATCGAGCCGTACTCGACGTCGCGCATGATGTATTCGACGGAAGCAAACGCCTCTTCCGCCGACGGGTTGTAGCTCATGGTCAGCCAGACACCGGTGACGATCTGGTTAACCAGAACGAGCAGCGCCAGGGAGCCAAAGAAATAGAAGAAGTTGAAGTTCTTCGGGGCGTAGTACTTGCTGAGATGGTCTTCCCACATTTTGGTCGCGGGAAAGCGCGCATCTACCCAATCCATGAACTTGCTCATCACGCTTTCTCCGTATCGACGCCAATGACAATAAGCTCATCGGTCTCATAGGAATGCGGGGGAACCGGCAGGTTCAAAGGCGCAGGTTGCGACTTGTAGACGCGACCAGCCAGATCGTAATGGGAGCCGTGGCAAGGGCAGAAATATCCACCTACCCATTTCGGACCAAGATCCGCCGGTGCCACTTCCGGACGAAAAGTAGGCGAACAACCCAAGTGCGTGCAAATGCCGATCAGCAGCAGAATTTCTGGCTTGATCGAACGTGTTTCCGGGTTGACATAGGCCGGTTGCGTCGATTGTTTGGAATCAGGATCGGCGAGGTCGTCTTCGATCTTTTTCAGATTCCCCAGGATTTCCGGAGTACGGCGGACAATGAATACCGGCTGGCCGCGCCACTCAGCAATCATCTGCTGGCCTGGCTCGATTTTGCTGACATTCACTTTCACCGGTGCACCTGCGGCTTTCGCCTTGGCACTGGGAAACCATGACCCCACGAACGGGACCGCAGCCCCCACCGCTCCTGCAGCACCCACCACGGATGTGGCTGCTACCAAGAAGCGACGCCGGCCTGTATTCACGCCGTCATTGCTCATTCAGTCCTCTCCCATCAGCTTTGTGGCCTGTTAAATCAGGCATCTACTAAGTAAATCTATGTACTTATAAAAATTTTGCCGAATGGTAATGAAAAGCCCCAATTCTGACAAGGTAATTACCGAAGGGCTCCACTGCCAAGCCTTGTAGTATAGGGGCTCTACGGATGTGGCAAGTTGTCACAGCGCAATTCTTTGATAAATCACACGTATAAAAAAACGCCCAGCTCCGTGAGGAAACTGGGCGTTCTTTTTCGAACGTGAAAGCGAATTAACGCTTCGAGTACTGCGGACGCTTACGCGCTTTACGCAGACCGACTTTCTTACGTTCAACTTCACGAGCATCGCGAGTAACGAAGCCAGCTTTGCGCAGAGCGCCACGCAGGGTTTCGTCGTACTGCATCAGTGCGCGAGTGATACCGTGGCGGATTGCGCCAGCTTGACCACTTACACCACCGCCGATCACGGTGACGTAGATGTCGAACTTCTCGACAGTCTCAGTCAATTCCAGCGGCTGACGAACTACCATGCGGGCAGTTTCGCGGCCGAAGAAATTATCCAGCGAACGGTTGTTGATGGAGATGTTACCAGTACCCGGACGCAGGAAAACGCGTGCGGTTGCGGTCTTGCGACGGCCAGTGCCGTAATTTTGAGTCGCCGACATAATGAACTATTCCGTTAAAACTTCAGTTCTTGGGGCTGCTGAGCAGTATGAGGGTGTACAGCGCCCGCATAGACTTTCAGCTTACGATACATGTCGCGACCCAGCGGGTTCTTAGGCAGCATGCCTTTGACCGCGGTCTCGATCACGCGCTCAGGGGCTTTGGCGATCAGCTTTTCAAAGTTGATCGACTTGATGCCGCCCGGGAAACCGGAGTGGGAGTAGTAGATTTTGTCGGTGGTTTTAGCACCGGTTACACGAATCTGCTCGGCATTGATAACGACGATGTAATCGCCGGTGTCAACGTGAGGAGTGTACTCAGCTTTATGCTTGCCACGCAGACGGCTCGCGATTTCGGTGGCCAGACGACCCAGGGTCTGACCTGCAGCGTCGACGACAAACCAGTCGCGCTGTACTGTTTCCGGTTTAGCAGTAAAAGTTTTCATTCTTTATAGCCTCAGGGGCCGCCCTGTAAATTAGACGGCGGATCTTACTGAATAGTGCGTACTTTGACAAGTCAAAGGCAGCCGGATACAGACGCTTTCGGGGGCTCGGGTCGGCGCGTCCGTTCAACGGCAAGATTCTTCGGCGGCGGCGCATCACTTCCACTGCAGAAAGAGGTGCGCAATTATGCAGATTGCGGAAAATATTTCAACCTGCTTTTATGATTGTTTTGCCCAAGGAGCACCTGATGGACTATCGACAGCTAGGCCGAACCGATCTGAACGTGAGCGCTATCTGCCTCGGAACCATGACGTGGGGCGAGCAAAACAGCGAAGCTGAAGCCTTCGCCCAGATTGAACGGGCCAAAGGTGCCGGGATCAATTTCATCGACACCGCCGAGATGTACCCGGTGCCGCCCAAGGCAGATACCTATGCCACCACAGAGCGCTACATCGGCAATTACTTCAAAAGTCGTGGTGATCGTGCCGACTGGATCCTCGCCAGCAAGATCGCCGGCCCCGGCAACACCATCGACTACATCCGCGACAAAAACCTGCGCCACAACCGCCAGCACATCACGCAAGCCGTGGACGCCAGCCTAAAGCGCCTGCAAACCGACTACATCGACCTTTACCAACTGCATTGGCCGGAACGCAGCACCAATTTTTTCGGCCAACTGGGCTACAAACACAAGAGCGAAGCCAACCTCACGCCGCTGGAAGATACCCTCGAAGCACTGGACGAACAGGTCAAGGCCGGCAAGATCCGCCACATTGGCCTGTCCAATGAAACGCCATGGGGCACCATGCGCTTCCTCGCCCTGGCCGAAGCCCGTGGCTGGCCGCGCGCAGTGTCGATCCAGAACCCCTACAACCTGCTCAACCGCAGCTTCGAAGTCGGTCTGGCAGAGATTGCCATTCGTGAACAATGCGGCTTGCTGGCTTACTCGCCGCTGGCGTTCGGTTTCCTGTCAGGCAAGTACGAAGGTGGCGCGCGCCCGCCGAAAGGCCGCCTGAGCCTCTACAGCCGCTTCAGCCGCTATTTCAATCCACAATCGGAAGCAGCGTGCAGCCGTTACGTGGCACTGGCCCGTGAACACGGCCTGGACCCGGCGCAGATGGCGCTGGCATTCGTGAATCAACAGCCGTTCGTCACCAGCAACATCATCGGTGCAACGACGCTTGAGCAACTGGACAGCAACATTGCCAGCTTCGAGCTGAAACTTTCGGACGAAGTGCTGGAAGGGATTGAGGCGATTCACAAGGATCACCCGAACCCGGCACCTTGATGGATTCATAAACCCAATCGCGGGCAAGCCACGCTCCCACAGGTACGGTTATTCCTGTGGGAGCGTGGCTTGCCCGCGATGGCGGCAGTTCAGTCAATGCAGATCAAAGCGACCGCGCAATAATCTCTTTCATGATTTCGTTGGTGCCGGCATAAATCCGCTGCACCCGCGCATCCGCCCATGCCCGGGCAATCGGGTATTCCCACATAAAACCGTAGCCGCCATGCAACTGCACGCATTCGTCGAGCACCTTGCATTGCAGGTCCGTGCCCCAATACTTGGCCATCGCCGCCGTCGGCACATCCAGCTTGCCTTGCAGGTGCAGTTCCAGGCAGCGATCGACAAACACCCGGCCAATCTGGATCTCGGTCGCCATCTCCGCCAGTTTGAAGCGGGTGTTCTGGAAGTCGGCAATCGCCTTGCCGAACGCCTTGCGCTCGCGGGTGTAGTCCAGCGTCCATTGCAACGCCGCTTCAGCCGACGCAAGCCCACCAATGGCCACGGTGAGGCGCTCTTGCGGCAATTCCTGCATCAGGTAAGCGAAGCCCATTCCGGCTTGCCCCAGCAGGTTTTCCTTGGGCACCCGAACGTCCTGGAAAAACAGCTCCGAGGTGTCCTGCGCCTTCATCCCGACCTTTTCCAGACGCTTGCCCTTGTCGAAACCAGGGGTGTTGGCCTCGACCAAAAACAGGCTGGTGCCCTTGGCGCCGGCCTTTGGATCGGTCTTGGCCACGACAATCACCAGATCAGCCAGAAAGCCGTTGGTGATGAAGGTTTTCGAACCGTTGATGATGTACTCGTCGCCATCCAGTACCGCCGTGGTTTTCACCCCTTGCAGATCGGACCCGGCCCCCGGCTCGGTCATGGCGATCGCCGTGACCATCTCGCCAGACACCAGTTTCGGCAGGTACTTGTGCTTCAGCGTTTCACTGCCGTAATGCAGGATATACGGCGCCACGATGTCCGAATGCAGGGAAAAACCGATCCCGGTCAGCCCCAGGCGCCCGACCTCTTCGATCACTACCGCGCTGTACAAAAAGTCCGCCCCCAGCCCGCCGTATTCCTCCGGAAGATGCGAACACAACATCCCCGCCTCCCCTGCCTTGTTCCAGAGCTTGCGGTCGATATAGCCTTGTTTTTCCCATTGCCCATGGAACGGCACCGCCTCTTTTTCGAGGAACGTTCGCACGCTGTCGCGGAAAAGTTCGTGCTCGGAGCTGAACAAGGTTCTGGGGATCATGCGGCACCTGTCGTTATTGTTAGAGGAGTTGATCTTCAGAGACTAAGCCCCGCATTCGACACAGGACACTGGACACATCAGACAAAAAATAAGACGATCCAGCCGTTTGATGACCACTTTCTCCTATAAAAATAAAGTTGAATTATGTCTAAGCAAGTCTCCACGCCCTTGCGGCGCGTCAGCATCCTGGCAATCGACCGAGTTTTCGCTTCCACCCTCCTGCAAGCCAAAGACTTTTTCCACATGGCCAGCCTGCGCCATGGCAAACAACTGGGCCAAGGCCTGACACCGTCGTTCGAAATCCGACTCGTCAGTCCCGATGGCAAACCGGTGAATAGCTTCAGCGATGTCATCATCCCGGTAGACGGTGGCCTGGAAAACACCGACATCATCATCCTCCCCGCCTTCTGGGATGACTTCGACACGCTCAGCAAACGTTATCCACAGATCCTGCCATGGCTGCGTGAGCAACATGCCCGCGGCGCGGTGTTGTGCGGCGAAGCGACCGGGGTGTTCTGGCTAGCCGAGGCGGGCCTGCTCGATGGCAAGGAAGCAACCACATACTGGCGTTTCTTCAACGCCTTCGCCGAGCGCTTCCCACAGGTTCACCTCAAACAGGACAAACACCTGACCGACGCCGACAACCTGTATTGCGCAGGCGGCACGACGTCGGCCTGCGACCTTTACGTCTACCTGATCGAGCGCTTCTGCGGCGCCAACGTATCGCAAGCCGTGGCGCGGGATATTCTCTACGAAGTACAGCGCAGTTATACCCCGGGACGTATCGGTTTTGGCGGACAGAAGCTGCACCAGGATGTGATCATCCTGCAGATCCAGCATTGGCTCGAAGAGCATTTCGCCGACAAGTTCCGCTTCGAAGACGTGGCCCGCGAACACGGCATGAGCATCCGCAATTTCATGCGCCGCTTCCAGACTGCGACCGGCGACAAGCCGCTGCACTACCTGCAACGACTGCGCATCGAAACTGCCAAGGGCCTGTTGTCCGGCAGCCGCAAGAGCATCAAGACCATCAGCTATGAGGTCGGCTACGACGATGCGAGCTTCTTTGCGCGATTGTTCCGTCAGCACACTGAATTGTCGCCGAACCAGTATCGGCAGCAGTTTCAGCAAGCGGCGTAAACTTTAGCCCCCACACAATCTAAATGTGGGAGCGAGCCTGCTCGCGAAAGCGTACTCACATTCAACATTGAAGTTGCCTGAACCACCGCTTTCGCGAGCAGGCTCGCTCCCACAGGGATTGTGGTGAGCCAAAAGAGAAGCACAAAAAAAGGGCCTGCATCTGCAGGCCCTTTTTTGTATTCCGATAAGTCCTACGGCTTGTGCGCCCGGGACAGGAATTCGTGCGACTGCATCTCCAGCAGACGGCTGAGCGTGCGCTGGAACTCGAAGTTCAGGCGACCACCGGTGTAGAGGTCTTTGAGCTCGACTTCGGCAGAAATGATCAGCTTGACGTTACGGTCGTAAAACTCGTCGACCATGTTGATAAAGCGACGGGCGATGTCGTCAGTGGTGACGCTCATCTGCTCGACATCGCTGAGCAACACGGCGTGGAAGATCTTGCCCAGTTCGATGTAGTCGTTCTGGCTACGCGGGCCATCGCACAGTTCGCGGAAGTCGAACCAGGCCACGTCATCGCACGTGCGTACGGCGCGGATTGCGCGATTCTCGATCATCAGCACGTCGTTCTCGACCGCGGCAGTGCATTCCGGCGTCAGCGCACGGAAGCTCTTGCGCAGGCTGTCCTGAGCGGCGTCATCCAGCGGAAAGTGGAACAACTCCGCTTGCTCAAGATGACGCAGGCGGTAATCGACACCACTGTCGACGTTGACGATGTCGGTGTTCTGCTTGATCAGCGCGATGGCCGGCAGGAAGCGCGCGCGTTGCAGGCCGTCCTTGTACAGACCGTCCGGTACGATGTTCGAGGTCGCGACCAGGGTCACGCCATTCTTGAACAGCTCTTCCATCAGCGTGCCGAGGATCATGGCATCGGTGATGTCGGAGACGAAGAATTCATCAAAGCAAATCACTCGCGACTCGTCGGAGAAACGCTTGGCGATGATGGTCAGCGGGTTTTTCTCGCCGCCAAGGGTCTTCATCTCTTCATGCACACGCTTCATGAAGCGGTGGAAGTGAGTTCGGGTCTTTTCCTTGAACGGCAGCGCTTCGAAGAAGGTGTCGACCAGGTAAGTCTTGCCGCGACCCACGCCGCCCCAGAAGTACAGGCCCTTGACCGGCGCCTGCTCTTTCTTGCCAAACAGTTTGCCGAGCAGTCCCGGCTTGTTCTGCGAGGCCGCGACCAGATCGTCGTACAGGCGCTGCAAATGGCGCACAGCAGTTTCCTGCGCGGCGTCATGGAAGAATTCCGGGCGCTTCAGATCAGCTTGATATCGTTCTAGGGGCGTCATAATTCGTTAGCAAGGCAACAAAAACGGGCCGTCACTGTAGCGACGGCCCGGGGGAATGGCAATCGGCCCTTGGTCGGGACGAGCCGCTGATTTATTCCTGAACCGGCGTCAGCGCAACACGCAGGGCGTCGATGGCGACGTCGCGAGCCGCGCTGTCGGCGAATGTCGGGCTATCTGCCACGCATTCGCCTTCCAGCCAGACACTGAAGCTCAGGTCTTCGCTGCGCACGTCCAGAGGCTGGCCCGCTTGCAGCTGTTTGGTCACTTGCCCGGCGGTTTTGCCGTCGGCGAAGTTGCGCGACAGCAGCAGTTGCTCGCCATCGGCCGCCAGCAGACGGAAGCGGAAGCTGCCGTCGTCTTCGCGGAAGCTGACGAAACGTGCGGCTTTCGCGGCTTTTTTCTTGGTGGTGGCGGCGACTTGAGTCTGCGCCACGAAAGAACGCAGGCCGACCGCTTCACGCAGTTCGTTCAAGAACGGCGTCGCTACGGCACGGGCTTTTTTGGCACCGACTTGCAGCATGTCTTCCAGATCGGCCGGACGTTCCATCAGCTGGTAATAACGCTCGCGGGATTCGCCCAACTCGCTGTCCAGCAATTGGAACAGGCGATTCTTCGCCTCACCCCAGCCCAGGCCCTGCAACAATTCGCTACGGAACTCGTCGGACTGCGCCGGCGTAGCAAACGCTTGAAACAGCGTGAACAGGTGCGAATTGTCCGGGTCCTTGGCTTCGCCCGGCGCGCGCGAATCGGTGACGATCCGCGAAATCGCATCCTTCATCTCTTTGGCGCTGCTGAACAGCGGGATGGTGTTGTCGTAGCTCTTCGACATCTTGCGACCGTCGAGGCCTGGCAGCGTGGCGACGCTTTCTTCGATCAGTGCCTCGGGCATGGTGAAGAATTCTTTGCCCTGACCAAACAAGTGGTTGAAGCGCTGGCCGATGTCGCGGGCCATTTCCACGTGCTGGATCTGGTCGCGACCGACCGGCACCTTGTGCGCGTTGAACATCAGAATGTCTGCGGCCATCAGCACCGGGTAACTGTACAAGCCCATGGTGATGCCGGCATCCGGGTCTTCGCCGGTCTCGACGTTCTTGTCCACAGAGGCTTTGTAGGCGTGTGCACGATTGAGCAACCCCTTGGCGGCGACGCAGGTCAGCAGCCAGGTCAGCTCGGGGATTTCCGGAATGTCGGACTGGCGGTAGAACGTCACGCGATCCACATCCAGGCCACCGGCCAGCCAGGTCGCGGCGATTTCCAGACGCGAGCGCTGGATGCGCTGCGGGTCATCGCATTTGATCAGGGCGTGGTAGTCGGCCAGGAAGTAGAACGAATCGGCATTACTGTCACGGCTGGCAACGATCGCCGGGCGGATGGCGCCGGCGTAGTTGCCCAGGTGTGGCGTGCCGGTGGTGGTGATGCCGGTGAGGATACGGGTACGAGTCGTCATGGGTAATCGCTTGTCAGACTGCAATCAATTCGAAAGACGCGGCAGGATCAGATCCTTGAGATCGGTCAGCTTGCCATGAAAAAAGTGTCCGCATTCTGCCACTTTCAGCAGCTCATGGGGGCGCTCGAGTTTTTCGGACCAGTCGTAAACCAGCTGCGGATCGATGACTTCGTCGGTTTCCGGCTGGATCAGGGTCAACTCGCCCTGCTGCGACAGTTGCTCCTGATCACCCAGGCGCATGACCGCAGGTGCGACCATAAACACATGTTTCAATTGTTCGCCCTTGGCTTCCAGGCGTCCGCCGAGACTTGCTGCAACAAAACCGCCGAAGGAAAAACCGAACAGGGTCAGTGGCAAGTCCGGGTGCTTGACCCGCAGCCATTCGGCGACGGCTTGAGCATCGTCGACTTCACCAGTGCCCATGTCGTGCGTGCCTTCACTGGCACCGACACCACGGTAGTTGAACCGCAGGGTAATCAAGCCGGCATCGCGCGCTGTGCGCTGCAGGGTCGAGACGACTTTGTTGAGCATGGTGCCGCCCTGCACCGGGTTCGGATGGCAGATCAGCGCAATGCCGCGGGGCTGCTCATTATCCAGATACAAAGCTTCCAGCTGACCGACGGGGCCATCAATCACTACAGGGGTTTCGCGCATAAGCAAGTATGGAACTCCGTGACCTCGAATCGGGTCGACTCGTCTAGCAAATTGTCTGTGCCAATCTATTGCGAGTGAATCGCGGTATACAGCGCAGGTTCGAGCCGTTAACGTAAAGCAAAGCCGTTTATAGAGGAAGGACTCGTGGAACACTCGCTCTTAGTTTGGTTGTTACCGACTCTTGCCCTGGTTGTGGGTGTCGCCATTGGATTCCTGATCGCTCGTCTGGTGCCGAACGCCGCGCCGAGCAGCACGCAACGTCAGCTGGATGACATTCAGGAACGTTTCGACAGTTATCAGAACGAGGTGGTCACCCACTTCAACAGCACTGCAAACCTGGTCAAGAAACTGACTCAGAGCTATCAGGAAGTGCAGGATCACCTCGCCGAGGGTGCCAACCGTCTGGCCCTGGACGAGCAGACTCGCCAACGCTTGCTGGCCTCTCTGCACGCCGATGCGGCAGTGGCCCCACGCGAACGCCTGACGCCGCCGCGCAATCAGGAGCCGCCTCGCGACTACGCACCAAAATCCCCGAACGCGCCGGGCATGCTGGATGAGCATTACGGCCTGAAGAAGTAATCAGGTTTCGCGCAGGACAAAAAGCCCTTGGATGAATGATTGTCCGGGGGCTTTTTTATTGTTGCGTCAGTTCCGGCCCCATCGCCGGCAAGCCGGTCTCGCTCCCACAGATACAAAAAAGCCCGCCCGATCTATTGAGGATCGGGCGGGCTCTTTTTTTACGCCTGGGGTTCAGTCAGGTTGGTAAAGGTAAAACTGTTATTACTGAGGATACTGCTGACCCGGAATCGCTTTCAAGTTGACTTCAACTCGACGGTTCTGTGCCCGCCCATTGGTATCAGCGTTGCTGGCAATCGGGCTATCCGGGCCGGCACCGCGAGCCGAGAGGTTGGCACCGCTCACACCTTGCGAAGTCAGGTAAGTCGCCACGCTTTGCGCACGACGCTGGGACAGGTCCATGTTGTGCTGGCGGCTGCCGGTGCTGTCGGTGTAACCAACGATTTCGATCTGGTTCTGGTTGAACTCCTTGAGCGAGCCTGCCAGGTTGTTCAACGGTTGATAGAAACCTGAAGCGATGTTCGCCGAATCGGTTGCGAATGTGATATTTCCGGGCATGATCAATTTGATCTGATCGCCCTCGCGCTGCACTTCAACGCCGGTGTTGGCCATGCTGGCACGCAATTTTTTCTCTTGCTGGTCGGCGTAGTAGCCGTAACCGGCGGCAGAAGCACCCACTACTGCTGCGCCGATCAACGCGCCCTTGCCACGGTTATCATGGTTAATGGCGGCACCCGCCACAGCACCGGCCAAAGCACCGAGACCGCCATATTTAGCGGTTTTGCTCATACCTTGAGAGCCGCCATTAGCTTGGCCCTGGTTATCGTAAGGGCCAGGTGCGGCACAGCCAGACAGCAAGGCCACTGCGGTAGCGACAATAATCAAACGACGCGTGGTGAACATTAGAGCTCCTACTTTTTTGCATTCTGTGGTGCAACGGACTTCAGCATTGGACCTTTGCGGGGGTTGGATCATCGCACAGGTCAAAAATTCCCCGTATTACAAACGTGTTACAAATCAGGCCCGCACAAAAGGGTTCTCGCGCATTTCATCACCCAATCGCGTGTCCGGACCATGGCCGGTGACCACGGTTGCCTCTTCGTCGAGCGTATACAGCCGCTGCTTGATCGACCGCACGATGGTCGCCTGATCGCCGCCCCACAAATCCGTGCGCCCTACTCCACGCCGAAACAACGTGTCACCGGCAATCAGCAGCTTGGCCTCTGAAAACCAGAAGCTCATGGAGCCCGGCGTATGACCCGGCGTGTGCAACGCCACGCCGCAACCGCAGGCCAGTTCTTCGTCATCGGCCAACCAGCGATCCGGCGGTGGCACGGGCGTGTAAGGCACACCGAACATCTGGCATTGCATCTCCAGATTGTCCCAGAGGAACTGATCTTCTTTATGCAGGTGCAGGGTGGCGCCGGTTTTCTCCTTCAACTGACCGGAGGCCAGGAAGTGATCCAGATGCGCGTGGGTATGGATGATGCTGACCACCTTCAAGCCCAGGGCATCGAGGCGCGCCAGAATCAATTCATGATTACCGCCCGGATCGACCACGATCGCTTTTTTGCTGATCGGGTCGCCGATGATGGTGCAGTTGCACTGCAACGGACCGACGGGGAAGGTTTCGCGAATGAGGCTGGGTTGCTGGGTCATCGGGACAAGCTCGAAAATCAGAGATGGGCAATTCTGGCACAAAACTGCAACGGTCTTTTAAGCGCCGGGCCAATCTTGAAAATACTATCTCAGCATTCCCAATTCTTTCGCCCGTGCCACCGCCTGCGTGCGCCGCTCAACCCCAAGCTTGCTGTTGATGTGGCTGGCGTGGGTCTTGACCGTGTGCAGCGAAATGAACAGTTGATCGCTGATTTGCTGATTCGAACAGCCTTGGGCAATCAGTTGCAGAACCGCCAGTTCACGCGCACTGAGCTGCTCTGTCCCGGAACACGACTCCAATACCGGGCGAGTGATCAGGACCGGCAGTTGTTCTACGAGACTCTGCGAAACAGCCGTCGAAGCAACCAGTTGCAGTTGCCCACGTAGCCAGTCCGGATGTTGCGCCAGCAACCCTTCGAACGGTTGCAAGGCGCCACCGGTCGACGCTTCCAGTGCCTGTGCCAGCGCCTTGCGGGCTTCGGGCTCACGTCCACTGACGAGCAACAAGGCCACTTTCTGAGTCAGCGCCATCGCACTGAGCATCTGCCGTCCCGTTTGTTGCCCATGCTCAAGCAGTGCATTCAATCGGCCTTCGGCCAGCATTGGCTGCCCCTGAATGACGTCCAGCAAGGCTTGTTGCAATTCGATATGCAACGGCAGCTGTGGATGGAATTCCGGCGGTGCTGCCGGGTGTTCGCCGTTATAGGTCTGCCCCAACCGGGAAAGCCAGGCTTCGGCCAGATCGGTACGGTCCTGGGCCAGCCAGAGTTCGCATTTGACCATGGTAATCATCGCCAGATAGTAAATGGGGGGCACGTCCCAGATATGCATCAGGCGCTCGGCTTCGGCCAGTTCGGCGAAGGCCTTGGCGAACTCGCCGCTGCTACCTTCAAGCCGGGCGATCACGCAATGACCGATCAATACGCTGATATCGCGACAGGCGCGAGCCTCACTCAAACCGGCTTGCAAACGTACTCGCGCGGCTTGCGGTTGCAGGCGCAAGGCCAGCAAGAGCCCCTCATACAAAGTCAGACGAGCGCGTATGGCGAAAAGTCGTTGCGCGGATAACCCTTGCAGGCGTTGCAGCCCCTGACGAACCTCTTGCAACGAGCGCAGGATCTCCCCGCGCGCTTGCAATACTCGGGCGCGGTCGTAATGGGCCAGTGCTTCAAACAACGGATTACCGACCCGCTGCGCCAATTCCAGCGATTCACGATTCAAACTGCGCGCACGCCACAAGTCGCCGTCGGCGATGGCCAGGTTTGACAGGGTCGAGAGGCACATCAGACGTTGCCCGTAGCGTTTGGCCGGCAGGCTATCCAGCGCTTCAGTGCAATAGAGAAGCGTCAGCTCGCGGTTGCCACGCCCCCGGGCGATGATACCCCTCAGGGCCAGCCACTGCGCGAGCATCGACTTCTGCGCGGTGGCCGAAGGGGCCGGCAGGAAGCGGCTCAAGTGGGCTGCCAACTCCTCCGCCGCATCCAGTTGACAGGCCATCCCCAGCGCCCAGCTGTAGAGCACGATCAGCCTGGGCGTGCTGATCAGCAAGCTGTCGGGCAAGTCCATTTTCCAGCGCAGTAACATGCCGGCGTTCTGCTCGGCCAGCAGTTGTTCTTCCGAAAGGTTTTGTACCAGGTTCGCCGCAACGTCCAGATGCCCGGCACGCAACGCCTGCTCCACCGCTTCGTCGAGCAGCCCCTGTGCATTGAACCAGCGACAGGCACGCAAATGCAGGCTGGCGGCCGGCACTATTGTGTGAGCGGTGGGCCGAGTGCGCAGCAGGTCGGAAAACAGATGGTGATAGCGATACCAGTGGCCGTGCTCGTCCAGCGGCACCAGAAATACCTGGTGTGCCTGAAGGAAACGCAGAATTTCGGCACTGTCATGGGCTTCGCGAACCGCGTCGCAGAGTTCGCTGCAAAAGCGTTCCTGAGGCGCCGTGTCGTAAAGGAATTGCTGCACTTCGGCCGGCAGGCAATCGATGACTTCTTCCAGCAGGTAATCACGGATCAGCCCTTCGCCACCGTGCAGCGACTGTGGCAACGCACCGTCATTGCCTGCCTCGGAAGCCGCCAGCAACCAGAATCGCAGCCCCGCGACCCAGCCTTCACTGCGCTGAATCAGACTTTCCAGCGCCTCGCCACGCAAGGAACTGCTGTGGCGATCAAGCAACGTGAGCGCTTCATCATGGGTCAGTCGAAGGTCCTGCTCATGCAGTTCAAGCAGTTGGCGCGACAAGCGCAAACGTGCCAGATGCCAGTCCGGACGCTGTCGACTGGTCACCATGACCAGCAGGCCATCGGGCAAATGATTGAGGAAAAATTGCAGGCAACGATCGAGTACCGGGCCTTGCGCAAGGTGATAGTCATCAAGCACCAAGAGCAAAGGCGTACTCGGCGACAGGTAGATGGCCAGCTCGTCCAACAACCCGTCCAGCCATTCTTCAAAGGCGAACGGTTGATGACGCTGGCGCATTTTCAGCAGCCCCAGCGCCTGGCTGCCCAGTGTCGGAAAATAATCCTGGAGTCCTTCGAGCAACCGCTCAAGGAAACGCCCCGGATCACTGTCTCGAGAACTCAACCCCAACCACAGACTTTGCCAATGGGCCGGCAGCCCCTGACAGAACTCCACTGCCAATGAGCTCTTGCCGAACCCGGCGGGTGCGCTGACCAGCAATAGCCTGCCACCGAGGCCGGCACTCAGGCGCTCGCACAGACGAGGCCGCAGCACATGGCCGTCGGGCAGCGGGGGCCGAAAAAAGCGCCCGTCCAATGCCGCGATGGATACGCTTGCAGGGCCCGGGAGTGGGGACAGATCAGTCATGGCCGGCTCTTGTTTGAATTGCGGATGGCGGCGTTGCAGATGTCCGCAGACTAGCGGTAAACGGATAGGGAATGAAGGTAATTGCTACAAATGGCTACAAAAAGACTACAAGCAGAGATGTCGGTCAACCCGGCAACCACACCGCCCTCGTAGCAGCTGTCGAGCCTGCGAGGCTGCGTTCGGCTGCGAAGCAGTCGTAAAACCTGAGTGCAAGGCAGTCCTGAAACACCGCAGCGCTTGATTTCACGACTGCTTCGCAGCCGAACGCAGCCTCGCAGGCTCGACAGCTGCTACGACGACCTTTATGAACTCCAAAAAAAACGCCCCGAACCAGTCGGGGCGTTTTTTCGAGGAGGTGACCTCTGTTCAGTACAGGTTAGCGAACCCCGTCCTGACGCAGCGCAGCCGGTGTGAAGTCGCTGGTGGTAGCGGTGAAGCCGAAGTCATACGCAGACTTCTCTTCGTTCTTCATACCCAGCGCCAGGTAGCGACCCGATTGCAGGTCGTACAGGGCTTCCAGGGCGTACCACGGCACTTGAACGTTGTAGTAATCCTGGGCGTGAGCTTCTGCCACACGCCACAGCTGATTACGACCGTCGTAGTGATCAATCACTGCGGCTTGCCAGGTGTCTTCGTCGATGTAGAAGTCACGTTTGGCGTAGATATGACGCTGGCCTTCTTTCAAAGTCGCCACTATATGCCAGACCCGGCGCAACTCGTAACGTGCCAGGTCCTGGTTGATATGACCGGCCTTGATGATGTCGTCGTACTTGAGGGTAGGCGAATCGAGCTTGTAGCTGTCCGAGGCGATGTACATCTCTTTCTTGCCTTCGAGCTTCCAGTCGTAGCGATCCGGCGCACCGTTGAACATGTCCAGGTTGTCGGAGGTACGCAGGCCGTCCGCCGCGGTACCCGGCCCGTCATAGGACACTTGTGGTGCACGACGCACACGACGCTGACCGGCGTTGTAGACCCACGCCGAACGAGGTTCTTTCACTTGGTCGAGGGTTTCGTGCACCAGCAGCACACCACCAGCCAGACGTGCCGGCGCGGTCACTTTCTGCTTGAAGTAGAACAGGATGTTGCCCGGGTTAGCCGGATCGTAGTCCTTCATCTTGTCGCGGAACACGAACTGATCCTGGAAGTACACCAGGCTGTACGAACCGTTCGGCTGTGGTGTGGCCTGGGTCACCAGACGGGTCACGCTACCACCGCGATAGCGGGTGATGTGGTTCCAGATGACTTCAATGCCGCTCTGGGGAATCGGGAACGGGATGGCGGTTTCGAAGTTTTCCAGGCCGTTGCCGCCAGATACCAGCTTGGTCGTGGTGGCGTTTTTCTTGATGGCGGCGAACACGTCAGCCGGCACGGTGGAGCCACGATGGGACGGGTAAACCGGCATCTTGTAGGTTTCCGGGTAGCGCTTGAACATCGCGTACTGGCCCGGGGCGAGTTTGTCTTTGTACTGGTCGACGTTTTGCGCCGTGATGGTGAACAGTGGTTTTTCACTGGCGTACGGGTTGGACAGGAAACCTTTGCTGTCGACGGTGCCGGCATTTTTCGCCATTGGCTTCCAGGCCGGAATCGAACCGTCGGCGTTGCCCGCCATCTCGGCGCCCATCGGGGTCAGGCTCTTGCCCAGTTTGTCGGCTTCGGCCGCAGGGACCGCCGCCATCACACTGGTCGCCAGCAGCGAAAGCCCCAGAACACCAGCTTTGAACAGACTCTTTGTTATTTTCATATGTGTGTTCGTCCTCAAAAAACAGTGCTTAGAAGTTCACGCCGACGCTGAGCGCAACGAAGTCGCGGTCATCTACGGTGGTGTACTTGCCGTCGAAGAAATTGGTGTAAGCCAGGCTCGCGGTGTAGGTGTTCTGGTATTCGGCATCGACACCCAGGCTCACCGCTTTACGACCTTCCTCAAAGTTGCCGCCAGGGCCTGGCGAGTAACCGTCTACGTCGTGGGACCAGGCCACGTTCGGCTTGAGGTTCACACCGGCGAACACGTCGTTGTATTCCCAGATCGCACGACCGCGGTAGCCCCACGAAGTCGCCGTGGTGAAGCCGTCGTTGTCGCAGTTGCGGCTGACGTTGTTGGTGGGAGTGCCCGGACCAGCACCGTTGATGGTGCTGGTGTTGAGCGCCACGCAAGTATCAATAGCGCCAGAGGCTGGCAATGAACCTGGGCCGTAGACCGGATCGCGGCCATAACGAACGTCGGAAGTGCTTTCCAGGCCGCCGACATGGGTCACGCCCACTTCGCCGACCAGGGTCAGACGGCTCGCGCCCATCACTTGGTCAAAGAAGTGCGTCAGGGTGCTCTGGAACTGGGTGACTTCTTTACGGCGATAGCCATTGAGGTCAGTACCCGGTGCGGCGGAGAGCAACGAAGCGTTGGTCAAAGGATTGTTCGGATTGCCGTTGCCCAAAGGACGAATGCCAGCGAACAGAATGTCGGTGGAGTTCAACTGCACCGGCGCGTTCGGACGATAGCTGATCTCACCGCTCCACGCCGTACCCGTAGACAGGGTGGTGGAGAAGCTCAGGCCGTAAAGGCGAATGTCTTCAGGGTATTCGATGAAGTACTGCGAGTTACCGGCCACCAACAGCGGCCCAAGCGCGGCAAAGGGGCCTGGCAGCGACGCAGCAGTGTTGTAGACCGACTGCGGCGCACCGGTGGCGCTGAAGATCGGCGCACGGCTGTGATAGTTCATGAAGTAGGCGCCGAACTCGGTGTCCAGCGGGTCGAACATGTACTTGAAGGACGCCCCCCACTGGCCGCTGTCCCGTGCATCACGGTCGGGGCCACGCCGAACCAGGACACCTTCCTCGTTGACGTCGACGCCGTTGGCGGCCAACGGGCCCAACGCAATGGCTGGAATCGTCGAGCGCTTGTTCAGCACGCGCAAGTTGTTGTCGCAACCGTCGGCAACGATGTCTGGCTGAGAGAAGAACGTGCCGCAGTTATCGACAACGGTCTGGTCCCATTCCAACTGGTAGAACGCTTCGGCCGAGAGGTTATCGGTCAGGCTCTGTGACACATAGAACATGTTGACCGGGATCAAGCCTTCCTTGATCTCGGCACCCGGACGACGGAACGCGGACACGTCAATCGGGTTGATCGAGTTGATGCCGCCGCCGATGAACGTACTTTCACCCCAGCTCACTACTTGCTTGCCCAGACGCACGGAACCCGGCTCATCGGCAACGGTGTAGTTGTGGTAGACGAAGGCGTCGAGGATTTGCCCGCCGGAGGACTTGGCGCCCTCTTTACGACCGTCGTTTTCGACGTTCTTGAATTCCAGGTTTGTATCTTGCAGTGCGAAGTCGTACCAGTATTTGCCCCGGACAAACACGCCGGTATCGCCGTATTTCAATTCAAGGTCATGGATGCCCTTGAAGATTTTCGAGAACGCTTGCCCACTCTTGAAGTTCAAGTGACCGTCATCGGAGGTCTGGGACAAGCCGCGCCCGCCGTTGTTGACACCGATCAGGTTCTTGTTCGGCTGTTGGGTCGAGACACTCATACCCAGGGACAGCGACGAGTCGAACTGACCTTCGATTTCACCAACGTTGAAACTGACGCCGAATGCAGGCCCGGCGAGCGAAGAGGCGAGACTGACCGCCAGGGGCAATTTTGCCCGGCGCCAGAACGTGTTTACTGATGTCATCGACGCTACTCCATGTGCATTATTGTTATGGCTGTGAGCACTTCTAAAAACGTTGTGGGTGACGGGGAGCCAAGGCGTCCCGAAGTCACTCCAAAATTGCATCGCCCCCGTTTGTGCGCTTGCTCCGTTCTTAAAAATCCATGAGCGGACTATAGCCAGCAGGTAGTAGAGCTTGATCCCTCTAAAGTGTGATTTGTAGCTACCGACCACTCTGGAACAGTCCTTTCGCCAGTCCGACACCTGTCGGCCCGGCAAGGATGGCTGAAAATTCGGATTACACAAGCCAAGCGCTTGCTTGGTGGGCCTGGCGTGCCTTTTCGGGCACGCCAGGGGGCGCTTAAAGCGTCGAGAGGAAGGTGCTGTTGTTGGCCTGCCATTCAGTGATGTCGAGGCGGATGCGCTTCTTGTCGAGCTTGCCGACACTGGTCTTGGGAATTTCAGTAACAAGGGCAATCTGGCTGGGGATCGCCCACTTGCTCAAGTGCCCCAATTCCACGAATGGTTTGAGGTGTTCCTTGAGTTCCCGGGCGCCGATCTCATACCCTTCGCGGATCACCAGCAGCGCAAACGGCCGCTCGCCCCACTGCGGATCGGCGATCCCCACCACTGCTACTTCGCGTACCGCCTCGTGGCGACTGATCAAGTCTTCAAGGTCCAGCGACGAAATCCACTCGCCACCGGTCTTGATCACGTCCTTGATGCGGTCCCGAATGTCGATCACGCCCATGGCGTCCAGCGTCGCCACGTCGCCGGTATGCAGCCAGCCTCCAGCCCAGAGCTCGGCACCTTTTTGCGGTTCGTTGAAATAGCCCTCGGTGAGCCATGGCGCACGCAGCACGAGCTCGCCCTGGGTTTCGCCATCGGCGGGCAGGAAGTTGCCGTCGGGGTCGACGATCGCAGCTTCCACCAATGGCCCCGGCACGCCGGCCTTGATGCGATAGGAGGTGCGTTCATCTTCGCTGCCGGCCATCAACTCATCGTTGAGGTGCGCACACGACACCAGCGGCCCGGTTTCCGACATGCCATAAGCGGCCGTCAACTGAATGCCGTTGCCTTTGGCCGTTTCGTACAGCGTGCGGTTAAGCGCACTGCCGCCGATGACGATTTTCCAGCCGCCGAAGTCCGTGCCTTGCGCCGCTTTGGCATTGAGGATCATCTGCAAAATGGTCGGTACACAGTGGGAAAAGGTGACCTTCTCCTTGCGCCACAACTCCACCAGGTATTCCGGGTCGTAACGGCCTGGATAAACCTGCTTGAGCCCGAGCATGGTCGCCACATAGGGTAAGCCCCAGGCATGCACATGGAACATCGGGGTGATCGGCATGTACACGTCGCTGGTACCCAGCAGGCGCACGCTGTCGATGGAGCCCATGATGGTCGACACGCCCATGGTGTGCAGCACCAATTGCCGGTGGGTGAAGTACACCCCCTTGGGATTGCCGGTGGTACCGGTGGTGTAGAACGTTGTCGCGACCGAGTGTTCGTCGAAGTCCTGGAAGTCGTATTGCGTGCTGGCAGCCGCCAGCAGTTGCTCGTACTCGCCGATCAGGTTCGGCAGGTCGGCGGTTTTCTCCGGCAGGTCGGTCAGCAGTAGGGTTTTCTCGACCGTGGTCAGGTTCCCGGCAATTGCCTGGTAAAGCCCCACGAACTCGCTGTTGACCAGCACAAAGCGGTCCTGCGCGTGGTTCATGGTGTAGAGGATTTGTTCCGGCGACAGGCGCACGTTAATCGTGTGGATCACCGCGCCGATCATCGGGATGGCGAACATGCATTCCAGATATCGATGGCTGTCCCAGTCCATCACCGCCACAGTATCCCCGGCCTTGACCCCGGCCGCCGTCAACACATTGGCCAGCCGCGCGACCCGCTCAATGAGGGTCGGATAGCTGTAGCGCAACTGGTCGCGGTAAATGATCTCGCGGGTTTTCTCATAACGAGCGCCGGACATCAGCAGCCGCTTGATCAGCAGCGGATACTGGTAAGCGCCTTCGGCTGGGGGGATAACGCGAGTCTGCAACATATGAATCCCTTTTCTGGCTGCACGGTGTTGGCTGGATGCAAGCACTTTAGTGCCCTTCAATGTCAGCCAAATCAGCCAAAGGAATGATTTGCAGAGCCGCACAAATGCTGGCTTTGCGCCAGCATTTGCAGGATGTCGAGGATCAGCCCGCTATCAATGCATCTCGGTGAACGCGAGTTTCACGCCGATGGCGATCAGCACCACGCCCATGGTGCGGTCGAACCAGTGGCCCATGCGGGCGAAACCGGCGCGTACACGCTGCTGGCTGAACAGCCGCGCCACCAGGCAAAACCACACCGCCGTCGCCGCCGCGAGGTAGACCCCGTAACCGGCTTGAACCGCCAGTGGCGTGTGCGGGTTGATCACCACGGTGAACAGCGACAAAAAGAACAGCGTGGCTTTCGGGTTCAGACCGTTGGTCACGAAACCGGAGGTGAAAGCGCCACGGGCGGTGCGCTCGCCGGCTTCCTTGTGCAGATTGTCAGCGACCGCTTTGGCCGGTTGCGCGCGCAGGGCCTTGTAGCCGATGTACAACAGGTACGCGGCGGCGGCCCATTTCAGCGCGTTGAACAGCACGATCGACTGGGACACGATCAGGCCGATGCCGAGCAGCGAATAGCCAACATGCAGGAAAATCGCCGTACCAACGCCCAGTGCCGTCCAGGTGCCGGCGCGTCGACCATGGGTCACGCTTTCACGCACCACCACGGCAAAGTCCGGGCCGGGGCTGGCCACGGCGAGCAAGTGAATCAGGGCAACGGTCAAGAACTCTGTCCAGTACATGGGGGCTCCTATGGGGCAGATCGGTCGAAATGAAATTCACAAGGTTAACGCCACCCCTGTAGGAGCGAGCTTGCTCGCGAAGGCGGTGTGCCAGACAACATCGATGTCGACTGACACGCCCTCATCGCGAGTAAGCTCGCTCCCACAAGCTTTGTGTCTGTCCTGACACTGCGTAACCATTTGTGTCATCTGATAGGCTCCGCAGATTACGCCTTCAGATCAATGCACAAAAGGTACAGTTGATGACGAACTCTCGCCGCGCCGTTTTCCTCGACCACCCATCCCTGGACCTCGGCGACCTCGACCTCAGCCCGCTGCGTGATTGTTTTGATGACTTGCAGCTGTTCGCGCAGACCACGCAGGATCAAGTAATCGAACGCCTCAAAGGCGCCACGGTGGCCATCAGCAACAAGATCCTGATCGATGCCGCGACCATCGCCGCCAGCCCGGACTTGAAACTGATCCTGATCACCGCCACCGGCACCAACAACGTCGATCTGGCCGCAGCCCGCGCCCATGGCGTTACCGTTTGCAACTGCCAGGGCTACGGCACACCGTCGGTGGCCCAGCACACGATCATGTTGCTGCTCAACCTGGCGACGCGCCTGGCCGACTATCAAAAAGCAGTGGGTGAAGGCCGCTGGCAGCAAGCGAAACAGTTCTGCCTGCTGGACTACCCGATCGTCGAACTGGAAGGCAAAACCCTTGGCCTGCTCGGCCACGGCGAACTGGGCGGCGCGGTCGCACGGCTGGCCGAAGCGTTCGGCATGCGCGTGCTGCTGGGTCAGATTCCGGGGCGCCCTGCCCGGCCGGATCGTTTGCCGCTGGATGAACTGCTGCCGCAGATCGACGCCCTCACCCTGCACTGCCCGCTCAACGAACACACCCGCCACTTTATCGGCGCCCGTGAACTGGCCTCAATGAAACCCGGTGCCTTCGTGGTCAATACCGCGCGCGGAGGCTTGATCGATGAGCAGGCGCTGGCCGATGCGTTACGCCGCGGTCATCTGGGCGGCGCAGCCACCGATGTGCTGAGTGTCGAGCCACCGACGGCTGGCAATGCCTTGCTGGCCGCTGACATTCCACGGTTGATCGTCACTCCACACAACGCTTGGGGCAGTCGCGAGGCGCGGCAGCGTATCGTGGGGCAGTTGACCGAAAACGCGCAGGCTTTCTTCAGCGGTACAGCGCTGCGAGTCGTCAGTTGATAAACTGCCGCACTTTTTTTCAAGGAGCAGAGTATGGATCCGCGCAGTGAAGTACTGCTTCGTCAGGCTGAGTTATTCCAGGGTTCGGTGTTGTTGGCCGGTTTGCCCGCCGACGATCTGCTGGGCCGACTGCCCGATGCCCACGGTTGGTGCTGGCACGCCGGCGACCAAGCCGCGCTGGACGCACGTTTTGCCGAGCGCAGCCATTTTGGTGTGAACGCACCCGAGCGTGAGTTCGAGACGGCGGTCGTGTTTCTGCCCAAGTCCAAGGACCTGACCGATTACATCCTCAACGCCCTCGCCTCGCGCCTGGCCGGTCGCGAGCTGTATCTGGTAGGCGAAAAACGCAGCGGGATTGAAGGTGCAGCCAAACAACTTAACCCGTTCGGCAAGCCGCGCAAGCTCGACAGCGCCCGTCATTGCCAACTCTGGCTGGTCACGGTAGCCAATGCGCCAGAAGCCAAATCACTGGAAAGCCTGGCTCAGACCTACGAGTTGCCGCTGGCTGAAGGGCCATTGAAAGTTATCAGCCTGCCGGGCGTGTTCAGCCACGGCCGACTGGATCGCGGCAGCGCGCTGCTCCTGGAGCATCTGGACAAGTTGCCGAGCGGCCACTTGCTGGACTTCGGTTGCGGCGCCGGCGTGTTGGGCGCCGCGGTGAAGCGTCGTTATCCGCACAATCAGGTCACTTTACTCGACGTCGATGCCTTTGCCGCCGCCAGCAGCCGCTTGACCTTGGCGGCCAACGGTCTGGAAGCAGACGTCATTACCGGTGACGGCATCGACGCCGCGCCCATGGGTTTGAGTGCAATCCTGAGCAATCCGCCATTCCATGTCGGCGTCCACACCGACTACTTCGCCACCGAAAACTTGCTGCGAAAAGCCGCCAAACATCTGAAAAACGGCGGCGAACTGCGCCTGGTCGCCAACAGTTTCCTGAAGTATCAACCACTGATCGAAGAGCACCTCGGCGTGTGCGCAATCAAGGCTGAGGGACAGGGTTTCCGAATCTACCGGGCCAAACGCGGCTGATAAATAAGTGCTTGCCTAACGGATTTTGCCTAGGCAGAATCCGCTCCGTCCTAGGGGAGTAGTCTCCCACGAGCGCCATGCTCGTCCGGCATACGTCAACATACTTGGTCCTCAGACCATGGCGTATGCGACCTAAGCGTCCGCATCAGACGGTTCGCAGGGTTTGACAAGACCTATGACACGAACACCTTACCCGGGGCGGGAAGGCTGTACGTGTCATAGCCGTGTCGACCCGCCCCTTAGGAAAACCCTGATGATGCTGGATTCATTTCTCGTTCCTACCGCAATCGTTGCCTTGGCCGAAATCGGCGACAAGACGCAACTGCTCGCGCTCATTCTCGCTGCCCGCTTCCGCAAGCCGTGGCCGATCATCGCGGGCATCGTCGCCGCCACCCTGGCCAACCACGCAGCTGCTGGTGCGGTAGGTGCCTGGTTCGGCAGTTTCTTCTCGAATGCGACGCTGCACTGGATCCTGGCCGCCTGCTTTACGGCGACGGCTTTGTGGACCCTGGTCCCGGACAAGATAGACGACGACGTCAGCACCGCTCGCAAGTTCGGGCCATTCCTGACCACACTGATTGCGTTCTTCCTCGCGGAAATGGGTGACAAGACCCAGGTCGCTACCGTGATGCTGGCTGCGCAATACCCGGATTTGTGGCTGGTCATTCTCGGCACCACCGCCGGCATGTTGATTGCCAACGTGCCTGTGGTGCTGGCCGGTAACTTTGCGGCAGACAAGTTGCCACTGACCCTGATCCGTAGACTGGCGGCGTCGGCGTTTCTCATTTTGGCGATTGTTGCGGTGTACAAGGCGATGCAGAGCAGCGGCTGGGTTTGACGCGATAAGTCGGTAGTCCGAGTTATCGTTCATCGCGGGCAAGCCCGCTCCTACAGTTGAAATGCATTCCCCTGTAGGAGCGGGCTTGCTCCGGGCGGCGTTCCGACGAAGGCGCCCGCAGCCTTAATACATGATTCAGGATTTACGCGAGTTCTCGTACAACGGCATCACCTTGGGAATCGCTGCCTGCAACGCGGCAATACGACTGGCCGACGCCGGGTGAGTGCTCATGAACTCCGGTGGCGAGCCTTCCGAGACCTTGCTCATCTTGTTCCACAGCGTGATCGCGGCGTTCGGGTTGTAACCGGCGCGAGCGGCCAGTTCGAGACCAATCAGGTCCGCTTCGTTTTCATTGGCGCGGCTGTTGGGCAGGGTCATGCCGTAGTTCGCAACGGTATCCGCCAGAACCATGCTGCCCTGGCCCAACCCTAACAAGGCACCGGCGCCTTGCTTGGCCATTTCAATACCATAGGCTTTGGACATCGCTTCACGACCATGCTCACGCAGGGCGTGGGCGATTTCATGCCCCATGATTGCGGCGATTTCATCGTCGGTCAGTTGCAGTTTGTCGATCAGCCCGGTGTAAAAGATGATCTTGCCCCCAGGCCCGCAGTTGGCGTTGAGTTCATCGCTCTTGATCAGGTTGACTTCCCAATTCCACTGAGCCGCATCCGGACGAAAAATAGGCGCCTGGGCAATCAACCGATCAGCAATGGCCTGGACGCGCAGGGCATTCTCACTGGTCTTGTCCAGCACACCTTTGCTGGAGGCTTCACCGACTGTCTTCTGATAGGACTGCGCATACATCTGGTCGACCTCTTGCGCGGGCAACATGGTGAACATGTACTGTTTGCGCTCAACCCCCACGGCGCCACCGCTGGTGGTGTTGACCGACTGGCACCCGGTGAGCAGCAGGCTGGCGCTCAGCGTCCCAAAAACCAATAGCTTGTTCATCAAGTAAACTCCCTCAAATCATGCCGCGTATCCTGGGCGTGGAAATGTATCGACGCCAGATACATAAAACTAAGACGCAAAATTCCGGCAAAGCTCTCAGCACCGCAGGAAAAAATTCTCAAGTCTGTGCGGGCCTTATCGCGGGCAAGCACAGCCCCCCATTAACCTGGGGTAAGACACTCCGGCGCATTCAGCCTCGGATCATTTACCAGGTTCGCCAGCACCCGCTCGCGTAACACCGCGGGCTCACTGGCAAGCAAGGCCTGCAAGGTATGCAACGGCGTCTCGGGATCAAGCCACGCCGCCTGCCCCGCCGCATCGAGAATCAACGGCCGGCGCTGACTCGCCGCCGGCTGCGTGATCACTGCCGTGCTCAGCCATACCTGTTCCTGCACCGGGTACGCTTCCCAGATAGCGGCAAAAAACAGTGACGAACCCTCACCCGGCGTCAGCCAGTACGGACGCTTGCGCGTGGTACCGCGCCATTCATAGAAACCGTTGGCCGGCAGCAGGCAACGTCGCTCACGAAAGGCCTGGCGAAACATCGGTTGCTCGGCAACGGTTTCAGCCCGGGCATGGGCCGGGGTGCGGGACAGATCGGTCAGCCACGGTGGCGTCAGGCCCCAGCGGGCGCGGGCCAGTTCGCGCTGGCCGTCCAGGCCTGCACGCAGCATCAACACCGAATCGTTGGGGGAAATATTCCACTGGGCCTGCTGATCGGCGGGAAAGCCGGGCAGGGCCGCGAAGGCGGGGTTCCAGCGAAACAGGGCATAACGTCCACACATGGGGCAGCACGACTCTTGATCAAACGAACGCCAGCCTAACAGACCAGCGTGCCGGGAAAGCTCTCCGGTTCATCGCCGGACAGCGGCAGCGCGGCATTGTACGCGGTGATGAGCGAGCGGGCGTATTCCGCCTGGTCGTTATCCACCGACAAGCCCAACAGGCCGAAAACCGGCAGTTCGCCAGTGCCGCCGAGCAAATGGCGCCCCACCAAATGCGCCTCAATGCCTTCGCTGGCCAACATGCTTTGCAGCAACTCGCCTTCCATGAGATTTTCCGGCTCGTAGATTCGCAGCATCGGGACGCCCCTTTTTCACTCGTTTTCGCTGAACACTTCGAGCAACCATTCCTGACCGTCGGTCTGCAGGACAAACGTTATTGGCCGACAACACACCGGACAATCTTCGATGTAGGTCTGATCTCCGCCGGACAGATCCAACACGGCCTCTGCTTCCTCACCACAATACGGACATTCGTAGCGCTCGGTTTCCAGCATCGCGGTCTCCCGGGTGACTTGTGCGTATAATCGCCGGTCTATTTGCAGGGCTATTTTTGTCTGGCTATTTTTTCAGACCGTGCCCTGTCGGTTTTGATCAAAACCTTTACTTACCCTAGCCGTTTCTAACAAGAGAGCATGATGGGCGAATTCGATGCCATCCGACCTTACGACGACAGCGAAGTCCCAGCGGTACTGGACAGGTTGCTCGGCGACAAGGCGTTTCTAGATATCCTCACCCACTTCCGCTTCCCGCGTTTTGCCGGTGCTTTCGGCTGGATGCTTAAACCTCTTATAGCTCATCGGCTGCGCCGCGAGTTCGCCGGTGTTCATTCGGTGGCCACGTTGCAGGACAAGGTCGAGATGTACGTCGACCACACCATCGAACGCGCAACAGACGGCGTCACGTATACCGGCGTCGAGCAGTTCAAGTCTGGCAGCGCCTACCTGTTCATCGCCAACCACCGCGACATCGTGATGGACCCGGCCTTCGTCAACTACGCCGTGTACCACGCTGGCCTGCCGACACCGCGCATCGCGATCGGCGACAACCTGCTGCAAAAGCCCTTCGTCAGCGACCTGATGCGCCTGAACAAGAGCTTCATCGTGCACCGTTCGATCACCGGTCGCCGCGAGAAGATGGCGGCGTATCAACTGCTGTCGGCCTACATCAACCACTCGATCCGCAACGATTGCGCCTCGATCTGGATCGCCCAGGCCGAAGGCCGGGCGAAAGACGGCGACGACCGCACCGAATCGGCGATCCTCAAGATGTTCCACATGAGTCGCAAGGACGAGCCGTTCGGCGAAGTCATTCAGTCGCTGAACCTCACCCCGGTGTCGATCAGCTATGAATACGACCCGTGCGATCAGGCCAAGGCGCGCGAGTTGTTCATCCGCGCCACCACCGGCAGCTACAGCAAAGTGCCGGGCGAGGATGATGTGAGCATCGCCAAGGGCATCACTGGCTACAAGGGCCGGGTCCACGTGAACTTCGCCGCGCCGATCACCGAGCTGTTTGAAGACACCAAGCAATTGGCGGTCGAGATGGACAAGCAAATCCTCGGTGGCTACCGCTTGTTCCCGGTGCACTACCTGGCCTACGCCCAATGGAAAGACGCCGACCCGCAATTGCAGGTACCGAAGGCTGCTGAAGTATTTGCGGCCGATGAACTGGCCAAGGCGCAGGAAGAATGGAACAAACGTCTGGAGGCCTGCCCCGAAGAACATCGTCCGTTCCTGGTGCTGCAATATGCGACGCCGGTGCGCAATCAGTACCGTGTGAAGGCCGGCTTGCCGCTGTAGGATTTTTGGCTGGATACGAAAACGGCGCCCTTGTGGCGAGGGGGCTTGCCCCCGTTCGGCTGCGCAGCAGACGTAAAAGATATTAGCCATCACGGATGAGGGCCGCTTCGCAGCCCAACGGGGGCAAGCCCCCTCACCACAAAAGCCCCCTCACCACAGGTTCTGTGTCGGAGGTTCAGACCCGCGTGCTAATCCACGACACCAGCAACGCCAGCCCGAGGCAGGCGAAACCGAAGCGATAGAAAAAGCGGTTCATGCGCAACGTCGCCCAATCGAGGGTCGGCTCTACGTTGGGTTGGCTCTGACGCTGAGCCACAATATTGGCCATGGCGCGTTGTTCGCGGCGACGAGTGGCGTGCAGCAGCCAACAGCCCGGAAAGGCAAGCAGCAAGGCCAGCAGATTGACCAGTTTGGCGGGATGGGCGGTAAACAGCGTCATCAAATGCAGCGACATCACGGACCTCAAACAAAACAGGTGTAGCAGACGCCGAACCGACGAATGCGGCGCGGATTCTACCGAAAGCCTCACCTCCCGCATCTGTTTTACGACAAAGAGCTCACTAATTGGCAGACTCCTGCCCTGAGTCATAACTTCGTCATCTAAATCCGTCAGTCTCCCGCCACACGAAAACGGACACGGAGACCGTCATGCTGCACGCTGAAAATCAGGATCGCCTCTACCTCATCGCCCAAAGTGAAGAACAGCAAACGTTGATCGGCAGCCTTGCCTTCAACGTTCAGGACCGCCACTGGCTGGTGTATTGCGCGCTGGGCGGGCATCAACATGCGGATTTGCCGGAGACGGATTTGCTGACCGGGGTGAGTGTGCTGGATTTTTACTCAGAAGCAGCCTGACATCACCCCAACCTGTAGGAGTCGAGCTTGCTCGCGATGGCGGCATCACATTCAATATTGACGTCGACTGACAGTACGCCATCGCGAGCAAGCTCGGCTCCTACAGGCCAACGATGTATTGCAAACATTAAAAAGCCCGGGGCCATTGCTGGCACCGGGCTTTTTTGAATCCGATGAATACTTATTCGCCGAGAACCTGACCCACCGTCGGGTCCTTGAACAGGCGCGTCAGCGCATCACTCAACACGTCACTGACCAGCTTGGTGTTGGTTTCCTGGTTCGGTGCCATGCCGAAACGCTGGTCCAACGATGCACCGTAACGACCGCTGTAACGACGATTGGCGTTCTGCACGTCGGAGCGGAACGTTGCGCTGATGGTCGCTTCTGTCACATACATGCCTTCTTTAGGCGACTGGTACTTCAGCTCGGCCAAGGTCACGGTGAGTTGCGGTGCATTCGGCGCATTGGGCGTCGGGGTAAAGCCCAGCAAGCGCACGGCCGCCTCGGCCTGAGCCTGCAACTTCGGCAGAATCTGCGAGCCCTGCACGGTGATCGCGCTGGTTTCCGGATACAAGCCGCCACGGGTGCCCAATGTTGGCGACGGACGACCGTCCACCACACGCACCACCACCGGCTGACCATGGCCGACTGGCGCCAGCTGCGTTGTCAGCTTGGGCTCAGGGTTCAGTTGTTGCGGGCTGTGGGCGCAGCCAACGAGGGTCAAACTGGTCACAGTGATCAAACCGAACAACAGACGTTGCAACATGCGTATCTCTCCAGAATCAGGTACAAACAGGCCCGCAGTATAGCGGTGCGTCACGACGGGTAACTAGCACCCTACAAGCCTTGAAGTAAATTCCTGTACCCCCCTGCACCGCTGCTCTGCCCTGCTCGACGGCAATGGCCATTGCCTGCAGTTCAAGCAGTGCAGCCTCCAGCCAATGGGAGAAAGCCGGGTGGAAATCGAAGAAATCCGTCTGAACGGGTTGCACCAACCTCTCCCCCCAAGCGCACGCGTTAGCACGCGCCAGCCACGTGCACGGGTGCAACATCTGTTGACCACCTGACCAGATGCCTAATAAAAGTCATTAAACACGTCCATTTCCCTGCGTTTCTTAGATACAATCTCCCCCCGATTATAAGGACGTCTCCTGATCGGGCCTCGCAGCATCGTTAATGCCTCGGTATTGACACCCCGCACCGCCCACAGAGAGCCGCCCACACAGATCGAGTGAAGCTGGCGCGCTTGCTGTTCCTTGAGCAAAAACCCGCTTTTCGCGAATCTGCAGAGCTGTCATTACGCTCGGTCACTGAGCTGTCTGCCCGTTTTGCCGGTCATGTATCCCATGACGGTAATGCTTGCGGGCACGGTGCCAGGCAGGGACAGCCCTTTTTTGAGGTTCACGTCTTCAAAAGAGCGTGAAAAAAACGGGTTTTCACAACTTCACAAGAGTGTGGCGAGCAAATGAATAGTTTTGCGTCTGAACATGCACCATTAGCGTCTGAAACAGCCCAACGACACAGGACCGGGCACTCCTCGTATACCGGAGCCTGAAGCCTGTCCGCTACGGATTTGGTTGCACAAACGGATGTATCGACCATAAGTCGAATTGCCAGTCGCGCGTTGAAATGAGTTCATAACCCTCATTGACCCGGCCGGTAGCGTCCGTCGAAGTTGCAAAAAATTGCGAAGATTCGGACATGGCAATACTCGCCATGGGTATCTGGGGCATCACTGACACGCCCCGTCACTCCTGGCAGCCATGCCGTCAATTTGGTGCTGCAGATTTTGGAGACGCGTTAAATGGCGCATAACGAAGCAGTCGACGTAGTACTGGTTGGGGCCGGCATCATGAGTGCCACCCTTGCGGTATTGCTCAAAGAGCTCGACCCCGCGATCAAGCTGGAAGTCGTCGAGCTGATGGATTCCGGTGCCGCGGAGAGTTCCAACCCGTGGAACAACGCCGGCACCGGTCACGCCGGGCTGTGTGAGCTCAACTACACGCCACAGGCTGCCGATGGCACCGTCGACATCAAGAAAGCCGTACACATCAATACCCAATTCGAGGTGTCGAAGCAGTTCTGGTCCTACCTGACCAAGAAAGGCACGTTCGGCTCGTGCAAGACATTCATCAGCCCGGTGCCGCACCTGAGCTTCGTGCAAGGTGACAGTGGCGTTTCCTTCCTCAAGGAACGCTTCAAGTTGCTGAGCAAGCACCACGCCTTCGCGGACATGGAATACACCGAAGACAAGGCCAAAATGGCCGACTGGATGCCGCTGATGATGCCAGGCCGTCCGGCCGACGAAGTCGTCGCGGCTACCCGCGTGATGAATGGCACAGACGTCAACTTCGGCGCCCTGACCAATCAATTGCTCAAGCACCTGACCAGCGCGCCCGACGCGCAGGTCAAGTACTGCAAGCGCGTGACCGGCCTGAAGCGTAACAACGGCGGCTGGACCGTCAGCATCAAGGACGTCAACAGCGGCAACACCCGTGACGTCGACGCGAAATTCGTCTTCCTCGGCGCTGGCGGCGCGGCATTGCCGCTGTTGCAGGCTTCGGGCATCGAAGAAAGCAAAGGCTTCGGCGGTTTCCCGATCAGTGGCCAATGGCTGCGTTGCGACAACCCGGAAGTGGTCAAACACCACCAGGCCAAGGTGTACAGCCAGGCCGCCGTGGGTTCGCCACCGATGTCCGTTCCGCACCTGGACACCCGCGTGGTCGATGGCAAGAAGTCCCTGCTGTTCGGACCTTACGCCGGTTTCACCACCAAGTTCCTCAAGCACGGCTCCTTCATGGACCTGCCGATGTCGGTTCGCGCCGGCAACATCGGCCCGATGCTGGCCGTGGCGAAAAACAACATGGACCTGACCAAGTACCTGGTCAGCGAAGTGATGCAATCGATGGAACAGCGTCTGGAATCCCTGCGTCGTTTCTACCCGGAAGCGAAAGCCGAAGACTGGCGCCTGGAAGTGGCCGGCCAACGGGTGCAGATCATCAAGAAAGACCCGAAAAAGGGCGGCGTCCTGCAATTCGGTACCGAACTGGTCGCGGCCAAGGACGGTTCCCTTGCTGCCCTGCTCGGCGCCTCCCCTGGTGCTTCGGTGACCGTTTCGATCATGCTTGAGCTGATCGAAAAATGCTTCCCGGGCAAGGCTTCCGGTGAGTGGGCTGCCAAACTGGCAGAGATCTTCCCGGCTCGCGAAAAAGTGCTCGAAACCGATGCTGCGCTGTATCGCAAGATCAATGCGCACAACAACATCGCACTGGAACTGGTTGAAGCCAGTAACGAGACCGAAAGCTACGCTTGATTCGGCCCCATAAAAAACGCCCCGTTCTCACTGAGAGCGGGGCGTTTTTTTATGGCCGGCAAAATGGATGATTCAAGATCTTCAGCATTTGTGCCAGCCTCTTCGCGAGCAGGCTCGCTCCCACAGTGGATCGGCGCACACAAATCAAATGTGGGAGCGAGCCTGCTCGCGAAGGGGCCAGCACCAACACCAAACAGGTCAGGGCAACAACCCGTCTGCCTGAGGTTAACCGCGGGCCTTGGCGATCAATTCGATGTACTCGGCCGCATTGCGCTGATCCTTGATCAGGGCGACGAAGTCATTGCCATGCTCATCTTGGCCATTGAGGTCCAGACCTGCCTCGACGAAGAACGTCAGGAAACGCTCAAAGTCATCGATGCGCAGACCACGGTAGGCCTTGATCAATTTGTGCAGCGACGGCGAAGTGGCGTCGACTGGCTCGAAATCGAGGAACAACTTGATCTGCTTGTCGGCGATCTCGTCACCAATCACTTGCTTCTTATCTTTACGCATTGCCGACTCCAGCTCGCAGACATTTCACGGGGCGGGCAGTTTACCCCTCCCTTGGCGCCGGGCTCAACGCATGCGAGTGGCCCCGGTGTGCAAATCAGCCCAGACATGGCCATTGGCATAGCTGAGGAACTGGCAATACACCGTGTCATTGCGCAACAAGTCGATCACCACCCGGTACTGCGCCATCGGATAAAACAGCGTCAGGGTTTTACTTTTGTCATCGTAGACCGGCTTTTTCAGGCTTTTGCTTTCGCCATCGAAGTTGACCAGCACCTGGTTGATGGTCGCGCCCTTGTTCAAGGATTTGCCCTTGAGGCGGATCAGCAACGGTGACGTGACGGGAATCGGCTGTTGATTGGACTGGCGCTGGCTACCCACCACCACCGAATACTCGGTGACCTGCAAGAGTTGTTGCTGCTCGGGCTCTGCGTCGCGCAGGGTCAGGTCATCGGGTGGCAGAAACTGTGCGTGCATCGGTGCCGGGGCGGCCGCCAGTGGCAGGCTGAGGGTCAACAACAAGGCGGCAAAGCTGCGAATCAAAAGGCTCATGACGGGCTCCGGGGGGCGGGGCCGGGCACTTTATCATGAGCTAACGGACGTAGATCGGTGAACACATCCCTTGTGGGAGCGAGCCGGCTCCGGGCGGCGTTCCGACGAAGGCGATTTCACTGACACATTGATGTCGAATGTGCCAATGCTTTCGCGAGCAGGCTCGCTCCTACAGGAAGTGGGATCAGTCAAATTGTGAGTGCATCCACGCCTGATACTCGGCGACACCTGGCTCGCCTTCACGAGGCGCCCAATCCGCCAGTTCGCCTTCTCCCACCGGGCGATACGGACCGGCCTTGCACTCGAACATCAGGCTGTCGGCTTCCAGCACCACCAATCCGTGGAAAACACCAGTGGGCAGGTCCACGCCGACACAATCGCCACCGGCTTGCAGGATTTGCTTTTTAACCACCCCGCCGGCCTCGTCGAAGATCAGCACGCCAAGGCGCCCCTTCAGGACCAGCAAGGTTTCAGCCTTGTTTTCGCCCAAGTGCCGGTGAGGCGGGATATAGGTGCTCGGCTGCAAACCCACCGCCATGCGATGGCAAGCGTCTTCCATCTGATGAAAGTTGTGATGCTGTCGTCCACGAGGATTAGCCGCTGCTTTCTCGGCCAATTCAGTGAACAGCGTTTGATCCAGAAAGCGCGGCGTGGCCATTGATTACATTCCTTTAACAGCAAAGATCCCGTTAGCGTTACGCCAGTAGCCTTTGTAGTCCATGCCGTAACCGAAGATGTAACGATCGATGCACGGCAGGCCGACGAAATCGGCTTTCAGGTCCGGGCGAGCCTTACGGTCGTGGTCTTTGTCGATCAGCACGGCGGTGTGCACTTTGCGCGCGCCGGCGTGTTTGCAGAAATCGATGATTGCGCCCAGGGTGTGACCTTCGTCGAGGATGTCGTCGATGATCAGCACGTCACGGTCGATGAACGACACTTCCGGCTTGGCTTTCCAGAACAGGTCGCCGCCGCTGGTTTCGTTGCGATAACGGGTGGCGTGCAAGTAGGACGCCTCCAGCGGAAAGTGCAGGTGCGGCAACAACTTGCCGGAAAAAATCAGGCCGCCGTTCATCACGCAGAACACCACCGGGTTGGAATCCGCCAGTTGATCGTTGATTTGCGCACCGACGCGGGCGATGGCCGCCTCGACTTCAGCTTCGGTGTACAGGCAGTCAGCCTCTCGCATGATTTGACGGATATGCTCGAGATCAGCGGACATGGCGCTCTCCAGGGGGTGGCTGTTCGGGAAAAGCGGGCAAAGGTACGCATCCCACACGGCCAGATCAAGCGTTTGTGGACTAACGTACTGTATGTCTATAGGACAACACCCTCGGATAGATTAATCTAGGCCGGTTTTTTTGCCCGCCGCCGGAGCCTTTCCCATGCCCATCCTCGAGATCCGCCACCCGCTGATCCGTCATAAACTTGGCCTTATGCGCCGTGCAGACATCAGCACCAAGAATTTTCGTGAGCTCGCTCAGGAAGTCGGCGCCCTGCTGACCTATGAAGCCACCAAAGACCTGCCACTGGAGACCTACGACATCGAAGGCTGGTGCGGCACGGTGTCGGTCGAGAAAATCGCCGGCAAGAAAATTACTGTAGTACCGATTTTGCGCGCTGGTATCGGCATGCTCGAAGGCGTGCTGAGCCTGATCCCGGGCGCCAAAGTCAGCGCCGTGGGCGTGGCCCGAAACGAAGAGACCCTGCAAGCCCACACCTACCTGGAAAAACTGGTCCCGGAAATCGACGAGCGCCTGGCGATGATCATCGACCCGATGCTCGCCACCGGCAATTCCATGGTCGCCACCATCGACCTGCTGAAAAAGGCCGGTTGCCGCGAGATCCGCGCCATGGTGCTGGTGGCAGCGCCCGAAGGCATCGCCGCTGTGGAGAAGGCTCACCCGGACGTGACCATCTACACCGCCTCCATTGACGAAAAACTGAACGAACACGGTTACATCATCCCGGGCCTGGGCGATGCCGGTGACAAGATTTTCGGCACCAAGCAGAAGGACGCTTGAGCATGCAGCAGGAGTTCAACGATCCGCTCTGGCGCACGGTGCTGTCGGGTGCACAGATGCTGTTCGTGGCCTTCGGCGCGTTGGTGTTGATGCCCCTGATTACCGGCCTCGACCCGAACGTGGCGCTGTTCACCGCAGGCTTGGGGACGATTTTGTTTCAGATCGTCACCGGACGTCAGGTGCCGGTGTTCCTGGCGTCGAGCTTTGCCTTCATCACCCCGATCATCCTTGCCAAGGGCCAGTTCGGCCTCGCGGCGACCATGGGCGGCGTGATGGCGGCAGGCTTCGTCTACACCTTCCTCGGCCTGGCCGTGAAAATCAAAGGCACCGGTTTTATTGACCGCCTGCTGCCACCGGTGGTGATTGGCCCGGTGATCATCTCCATTGGACTGGCCATGGCGCCGATTGCTGCCAACATGGCAATGGGCAAGGCCGGCGACGGCACTGAGTTGATTCATTACCAGACGGCAATGCTCATCTCGATGCCCGCGCTGCTGACCACCCTGATCGTCGCGGTGTTTGGCAAAGGCATTTTCCGTCTGGTGCCGATCATCTCCGGCGTACTGGTCGGTTTTGCCATGGCCTTCTACTTCGGCGTCGTCGATACCGCGAAGATTGCGGCCGCGCCGTGGTTTGCAATTCCGAACTTCACCGCTCCCGAGTTCAACTGGCAGGCGATTCTGTTCATCGTACCGGTTGCGTTGGCCCCGGCCATCGAACACATCGGCGGCGTGATTGCCGTCGGTAGCGTGACCGGTCGCGATTACCTGAAGAAACCCGGCCTGCACCGCACGCTCCTCGGCGATGGTATTGCCACCACCGCAGCAGGCCTGTTTGGCGGCCCACCCAACACCACGTACGCCGAAGTGACCGGCGCGGTGATGCTGACCAAGAACTACAACCCGAAAATCATGACCTGGGCGGCGATTTTCGCCATCAGCCTGGCGTTCATCGGCAAGTTCGGCGCACTGCTGCAAAGCATTCCGGTGCCAGTGATGGGCGGGATTCTCTGCTTGTTGTTCGGTTCGATTGCGGCGGTTGGCATGAACACGCTGATTCGCCACAAGATCGATTTGGCCGAAGCGCGCAATCTGGTGATTGTGTCGGTGACCCTGGTGTTCGGGATTGGCGGTATGCTGGTCGGCACCGGGACGGGTCAGGATGACTTCGGCCTCAAAGGCATCGCACTGTGCGCAGTGGTGGCGATTGCGCTGAACCTGTTGCTGCCGGGCAATGACAGCTGGAAGCACAAGAAGGCGAATGAGCCGTTGTTGTAAGCAGGCTCAAGAATACCTTCGCGGGCAAGCCTCGCTCCTACAGGTTTTGCGCTGACCTTGTAGGAGCGAGGCTTGCCCGCGAAGCTTTTAAAGGGTCAATGGCGCTCTTTCGCACAATGCACTCAACGCCCGCGCCCACTGCGGGTCATCGTTGAGGCACGGCACCAGCACCAACTCCTCCCCCCCCGCTTTGCGGAACTGCTCCAGCCCACGATCACCAATCTCTTCAAGTGTCTCGATGCAATCGGCAACGAATGCCGGGCACATCACCAGAATCTTCTTCACGCCGCTTTTGGCCAACTCATCGAGCCGCGCTTCGGTGTAAGGTTCGATCCACTTGGCTCGGCCCAGACGCGACTGAAACGACACCGACCACTTGCCGTCCGACAAGCCCATGCGTTTGGCAAACGCTGCCGCCGTACGCAGGCACTGGCCGCGATAGCAGGTCGCGACCACTTCCGGCGGAGCACCGGCGCAACAGTCACCGCCGCCTTCGAAACTGTGGCCGGGATTGAGCTTCTTCAGGTGCCGCTCCGGCAATCCGTGGAAGCTCAGCAACAAGTGATCGTAATCCTGCTGCAAATAAGGCTTCGCGCTGGCGACCAAGGCGTCGAGGTATTCCGGCTGATCGTAGAACGGCTGGAGAATCGACAGCTGCAGGTCGAGTCCTTTTTCGCGCAGCACTCGCTTGGCTTCTTCGATTACTGTCGTGGTGGTGCTGTCGGCGAACTGTGGATAAAGCGGCGCAAGGGTGATTCTTTTGTGGCCCTGGGCGGCCAGCTGCACCAGTTTCGATTCGATCGACGGCTCACCGTATCGCATCGCCAGCTCCACCGGACCGTGGGGCCACTGCACCGTCATAGCCTGTTGCAGACGACGGCTGAGCACCACCAGGGGCGAGCCCTCCTCCCACCAGATCGACGCGTAGGCGTGGGCTGACTGTTCCGGGCGTTTGATCAGGATCAGCGACACCAGCAAGCGCCGCACCGGCCATGGCAGGTCGATCACATACGGGTCCATCAGAAATTGATTGAGGTAGCTGCGTACATCCGCCACCGACGTGGAGGCAGGTGAACCCAGGTTAACCAGAAGCAACGCGTGATCGGTCATGCAACGTCCTATTTCAGAGGCGGCTGGACAGATCGTCCAGGGCCGCGCGCAAATCAGTAAACTGGAAAGTGAAACCCGCTTCCAGCAAGCGGACCGGCTGGGCCTTCTGGCCACCCAGCAACAACAATGACAACTCGCCCAGAGCTACTTTCAAGGCCAGGGCCGGCATCGGCATGAACACCGGGCGGTGCAGCACGCTGCCCAGTGTCTTGGCAAACTCGCGATTGCGCACCGGTTTGGGGGCGCACGCATTATAAGGACCGCTGACGTCTTTCTGATGCAGAAGAAAATCAATCAGGGCGATTTGGTCGTTGATATGGATCCACGGCATCCACTGCCGACCATTGCCGATCGGCCCGCCCAGCCCCAGTTTGAACGGCAGCAACAACCGCGACAAAAAGCCGCCCTCGGCCGACAGAACCAAGCCGGTACGAATCAGCACAACCCGAATTCCCAAGGCCTCGGCACGCTGGGCGGTTTCTTCCCAGGCGATGCACAACTGGCTGGCGAAATCATCGATGACGGGGGGTGAAGCCTCGGTCAACTCACGCTCCCCCCCATCGCCATACCAGCCCAACGCCGAACCGGAAATCAACAGCGAAGGTTTTTGCTCGCGTTTTTCGAGCCAGGCCAGCAGCGTTTCTGTCAGGGTGATGCGGCTACTCCAGAGCAACGCTTTGCGCTTGTGAGTCCAGGGCCGGTCGGCAATCGGTGCGCCTGCCAGATTGATAATGGCGTCCAGCGGTGCCTGATCAAGGTCCTCCAGCCGGGCAACCCCACGCACTTGCGTGCCGCATATTTTTGCGACTTTTTCAGGCTTGCGACTCCAGACGGTCACACGATGTCCCTGACTCAACCAGTGCCGGCAGAGCTGACGTCCTATCAAACCAGTACCGCCTGTCAGCAATATGTGCATGACTTCTTCCTCGCGTGGCGTTTAACTCTGATCACTAGTCTATTTTTATAAGCAGGGATCTTTGGTATCGGGCAGGCTCTGTGTTTAACAATAGGCCAAGCTGTCAGATCGAGAACGCTAAAAGTTATACCAAAAAACAATATTGTACAGGTTTGACCCACGGCGTAGTCTGTACAGAAAGGTAAACGAGGCCCCTATGACTGTACCTATCGCAATCATCGGCACCGGCATCGCCGGGCTCTCAGCCGCTCAAGCCCTGACTGACACAGGGCATGTCGTCCAGCTTTTTGATAAAAGCCGCGGCAGTGGCGGACGCATGTCGAGCAAGCGCAGCGATGCGGGTGCTCTGGACTTGGGCGCGCAATATTTCACAGCCCGTGACCGCCGCTTCGTCACCGAAGTCCAGCGTTGGCAAGCCAACGGCTGGGCCGCCGAGTGGACGCCGCAGCTCTACACCTACCACGGCGGCCAACTCAGCCTGTCGCCGGACGAACAGACGCGCTGGGTCGGTACGCCACACATGAGCGCTATCACCCGCGGCCTGCTCGACGATCTGGAAGTACAGTTCGCATGCCGGATCACCGAGGTCTATCGCGGCGAAGAACACTGGCATTTGCAGGACGCCGAAGGCTTTACCCACGGTCCGTTCAGTCATGTGGTGATCGCCACACCCGCCCCTCAAGCCACCGCGCTGCTGGCGGCCGCATCGAAGCTGGCCGGGGTTGCCGCCGGGGTAAAAATGGACCCGACCTGGGCCGTCGCCCTGGCATTCGAAACACCGCTGGAGACGCCGATGGAAGGCTGTTTCGTGCAGGACAGCCCCCTCGACTGGCTGGCCCGCAACCGCAGCAAACCGGGACGCGACAACACCCTGGACACCTGGGTGTTGCACGCGACCAGCGCCTGGAGCCGGCAACATATCGATCTGTCCAAGGAGGCCGTGATCGAGCAACTGCACGGCGCATTCGCCGAACTGTTGCACGACTCCATGCCCGCCCCGACCTTCAGCCTTGCCCATCGCTGGCTCTATGCCCGCCCCGCCAACAGCCATGAATGGGGCGCGCTCGCCGATGCCGACCTGGGCCTGTATGTGTGCGGCGACTGGTGCCTGTCCGGACGTGTCGAAGGCGCCTGGCTCAGTGGTCAGGAGGCTGCTCGCCGCTTGCATGAACACATGCAGTGAACCGAATCAATCCGCGTCAATTGCTGCTGTCGAAGTGGACAGCAGCCCCTCCGCAAAACCGCTAAAAACACCTTCTGGTGACCGTGTTGTTCCGTGATGAGGAAGGCGCGGTGCTTGGCTGGAAGTAGATCCTGTGGGAGCGAGCCTGCTCGCGAAGCAAGCGCCGCGATCCGTCATATCCTCCCCGTCATCGTTCTTCGCGAGCAGGCTCGCTCCCACAGGGTCTTCATTGCCAATCACAAAACTTATACAGAAAGTTTGACTTGTACACCTTTGAATCTATGATGAAGTCATGCTGTACAGAACCACCACTCTGTACAGGTTTAGATTCGAGGTGCTCTGATGACCCACGCCCCCGCGAAACCGAAAATCGCTATCAGCGCCTGCTTGATGGGGGCCCAAGTTCGCTACAACGGCGGGCACAAGGAATCACGCCTGTGCAGTCACACCCTCACTGACTATTTCGATTTCATCGCGGTATGCCCGGAAGTCGCCATCGGCCTCGGTACCCCCCGTGAGCCGATCCGCCTGATAGGCGACCCGCAACATCCCGAAGCCGTGGGCAGCGTTCACGCCGAGCTGAATGTCACCCATCCGCTCACCGAGTACGGCCAGACAATGGCCAGTCAGTTGAGCGACATCTGCGGCTACATCTTCATGCAGAAATCCCCATCCTGCGGCTTGGAACGGGTAAAGGTCTATCACGCCAACGGTGCATCGGTGGAGGGCGGTGGTCGAGGCGTCTATGCCCAGGCTTTCTGCGCACGGCACCCTGACCTGCCGGTAGAAGAAGACGGCCGGCTCAACGACCCGGTGCTGCGGGAAAATTTCCTCACCCGCGTGTTCGCTTACAGCGCCTGGCAGCAATTGCTGAAAAAGGGCCTGACCCGCCGCGGCCTCACCGAATTCCATTCTCGCTACAAATACCTGCTGATGGCGCATAACCCGGTGCAATACAAAACCCTGGGGAATTTACTGGGCAACATGAGCCAGACCACCCCCGACGAGTTGGGCCGGCGTTACTTCAGTGAATTGATGGCGGCATTGAAAATGTGCGCCACACGGCGTACCCACACCAACGTCCTGCAACACATCAGCGGCTACCTCAAGCAGGTCATCAGCCCTGACGACAAGCAGGAAGTGCAGCACGTCATCGGCCAATACCGCCAAGGCATCGTGCCATTGGTGGTTCCATTGACCCTGCTCAAGCACCACTTCCGCCAGCACCCGGATACTTACATCGCGCGACAGGTTTACCTGCAACCGCATCCGGAAAATCTCAGTCTGCGAAACGCGATCTAATGAAAACCCTAATCGACATCAGCGCCAGCGAAGACCTTGGCGATGATTTTAAAAAGGTCTTGGACGAAGGCTGGCTGCCCATCCGTGAAGTGGCGCGCCAGACCGGCGTCAACGCCGTGACGTTGCGTGCCTGGGAACGGCGCTATGGCCTGATCGTTCCGCAACGCACACCCAAGGGCCATCGGCTGTTCTCGGTCGAACACGTTCAACGCATCCTGAAGATCCTCACCTGGCTTAACCGCGGCGTGGCCGTCAGTCAGGTCAAGCAACTGCTGGACACCCCGCAGGCGTTTACCGAGCCCGTCGAAAACGACTGGCAGGTGCTGCGCCAGACGCTGCTGCACGCGGTGTCACACCTGAACGAACGCGCCCTCGACGACACCGTCAATCAAGCCATGGCGCTGTATCCACCGCGAACCTTGTGCGAACGCCTGTTGCTGCCGTTGCTGGCGGAACTGGAACAGCGTTGGCAGGGCCAGTTTGGCGCGCAGATGGAGCGGGCGTTCTTTTATTCCTGGTTACGCAGCAAATTCGGCGCACGCATCTACCATAACAACCGTCAGTTACGCGCTGCGCCACTGTTGTTGATCAATCACTCGGATGTGCCACTGGAACCTCACCTGTGGCTCACAGCCTGGCTGATCAGCAGCGCCGATTGCCCGGTAGAGGTGTTCGACTGGCCCTTGCCCGCTGGCGAACTCGCGCTGGCGGTCGATCACCTGCAAGCCCGCGGCGTGCTGCTGTATTCCAGCAAAGCCATAAACCTTTCGCAGCTGCCAAAACTTTTGAATGGTGTCAGTTGCCCAAAAATGATTTCCGGACCCACGGTACGTATCCATCACGCCGATTTGTCCGCAAGAACGACCGGGATCCCTGATTTGTCCTTCGCCGAAGACCTGTTATCGGCGCATAAGGAACTTGTTCAGCGCGGGCTAATTTAATGAATCGTTCGGACAGCACCATGCAATTGATCTGGCTGCGCAGCGATTTGCGCCTACACGACAACACCGCCCTCTCGGCTGGCGCAGCGCGCGGTCAGGCGGTGGCGGTGTATCTGCTGAGCCCGGAGCAGTGGCTGGAGCACGATGATGCACCGTGCAAGGTAGATTTCTGGCTGCGCAACCTGAGCGAATTGAGCCGCGCGTTGGGCGAACTGAACATCCCCTTGTTGATCCGCAAGGCATCACGTTGGGACGAAGCGCCGACAGTGCTGCTAGACCTGTGTCAGCAGTTGAAGATCGACGCCGTACACGTCAACGAGGAATACGGCATTCACGAAAGCCGTCGTGATACGGCGGTGGCTCAAGTGTTGAAGGCCAATGGCATCAATTTCCATAGCTACCTCGATCAACTGCTATTCAAACCGGGCACCGTGCTAACCAAGACCGGCACTTACTTTCAGGTCTTCAGCCAGTTTCGCAAGGTCTGTTACGACCGTCTGCACAGGTCAATGCCAGAGCGGGTCTGCGCCCCTGCCGTCCAGGCGCCATTGGCGATCAGCAGCGACGCCATTCCATCAAGCGTTGAAGGTTTCGCCACACCCAGCGACAGCTTGCGCAAACTCTGGCCCGCCGGTGAGACCGAAGCCCGACGCCGTCTCGACACCTTCGCCGACGCCCAGATCGACTACTACAAAGACGAACGCGACTTCCCGGCCAACCCCGGCACCAGCCAGCTCTCGGCCTATCTCACCGCCGGGGTGATTTCATCCCGCCAGTGTTTGCACGCGGCCCTGCAAAGCAATCAGGGCGAGTTCGAAAGCGGCAAGGTGGGCGCCATCAGCTGGATCAACGAGCTGCTGTGGCGCGAGTTCTACAAACATATTCTGGTGGGTTACCCACGGGTCTCCCGCCATCGTGCCTTCCGCCCGGAAACCGAGGCCCTGGCTTGGCGCGATGCACCGGAAGAACTGCTGGCCTGGCAAGAAGCCCGCACCGGCCTGCCGATCATCGACGCGGCCATGCGCCAACTGCTTGGAACCGGCTGGATGCACAATCGGCTGCGCATGGTCGTGGCGATGTTCCTGACCAAGAACCTGTTGATCGACTGGCGAGAAGGCGAGCGCTTTTTCATGCGGCATTTGATCGACGGCGATCTGGCGGCAAACAACGGTGGTTGGCAGTGGAGCTCGTCCACCGGAACCGATTCGGCGCCCTGGTTCCGGATTTTCAACCCGTTGAGCCAGTCGGAGAAATTCGACGCCGAAGGCGTGTTCATCAAGCACTGGCTGCCAGAACTGGCCGGGCTCAACAAAAAGGACGTGCACAACCCGGCCAACCTCGGCGGCTTGTTCGGTGTGGCGGACTATCCGTCGCCGATCGTCAATCTGAGCACGTCTCGACAACGAGCGCTGGCCGCGTTCAAAAAACTGCCAGCACGACAAGGTTTATCGCCACCGGGATTACTTCGATGCCGGGGCGCTGAATTACGAACATGTACCCATATTGGGTCGGGCGATTGCCTGGCTGAACAGGAGAATGGGATGAGTCGCCCCCCCCCACGGCGCTACTGGTTGACCGGCGCCAGCAGCGGTATCGGCGCCTCGCTGGCCGAAGAAATACTGAAAAGCGGCGCTCATGTGGCCGTCAGTTCACGCTCGGTAGCGGTGCTGAAAGTCTTGTCCCAGCGCTATCCCGGACAAGTGCTGGTCCTGCCTGGAGACCTGACCAACAGCCAGCGGGTGCGTGAAATCGGCGAGCAAATTGCGCAAGACTGGGGCTCGCTGGACACGGTGATTCTCAATGCCGGCACCTGCGAGTATGTCGACGTCCAGCAATTTGATTCGTCGATTGTCGAGCACGTGGTGCGCACCAATTTGCTCGCCAGCGCCTATTGCATCGAGGCCGCGATACCCCTGTTGCGCAAAGGCACCGCGCCACACATGGTGGGCGTCGCCAGCCCCGTGACGTACTTGCCGCTGCCGCGAGCGGAAGCCTATGGCGCGTCGAAAGTCGGGCTGCGTTACCTGTTCGAATCGCTACGCATGGACCTGGCGCCGGAAGGCATCGAAGTCACCATGGTCAGCCCTGGGTTTGGCCAGACATCGCTGACGGCAAAGAACGACTTCCCGATACCGCTCAGTTGTCCGGTAGGTAAAGCCGCCCGGCACCTTTTCGCCAAACTCAAGAACCGGCCATTGGAGATCGCTTTTCCGGGCCTGTTCATGGCGGCGCTTTGGCCGCTGTCGAAATTGCCCAACGCGGTGCAACTGGCCATCGGCAAACGCATGGTGCGCAGCAACCCGCCGATCCAGGATCTGCTGTAAACATCGCCCTCATCGGCAGCTGTTTCCCGCGCTTCACTTCATGGCCCAACGGTTCGCCTCAGATACCCGACACTGAGCGTCCGTCAGGCCTTTCACACAGCACCGGTCCACTGCCTTACACTGAGCGCCATGAAAACCATTCCCCACACGCAAATCGCCGAGCCGGCCGTCACGTGCTCGACCTGCGCGGCGTGCTGCTGTCAGCTCGAAGTGATGCTGATCACCGACACGGGCGTACCCGAACGTTTTATCGATACCGATGATTGGGGCGGTGAAGTCATGCTGCGTCTGGACGACGGCTGGTGCGCTGCACTGGATCGCAACAGCATGATGTGCACGATCTACGAAAAACGTCCGCTGATCTGCCGGGAATTCGAGATGGGCGCACCGGAGTGCATCGAAGAACGCCAGGGGATCAGCACCGCGTATCGGTAACCTGGAAGTGTATCGCTCGATCCGACGCCATCGCGGGCAAGCCACGCTCCCACAGGAGAATGCCTAACCTGTGGGAGCGTGGCTTGCCCGCGATGCTTTTGACATTACAACGGCATGGTGTAGTGCAGCGCGTAACTTTCTACACCATCGTTGTGATTGGCCATACCGCCATTGGAATAGTGCGTCGCACGAATCCCGACTTCATGACCGCCGGCAAAACGCGCACCGAAACCGAAACGGTCTTCGAACTGGAAGGACTGGCCAATATCGTTGTTTTCAATTTCGGTATGGGCGAAAAACGCCACACCAATACCCGCCTCGACATATGGTTTGATGGACTGACCGGCAAACTCGTAAACAAACACCGGCGAGAACGACAGGCTGTTGTTGCTGGAAGTCTTGTCCCCGTCCCAATAGGTATAGGCACCGCTCCAGTTACCCGTCAGACGCCCCACGTCACTTTGCCACCAGCTCTTGTCCCAATCGAATTGCATGCCCAGTCGATAGGTCATGGTTGAATCGGTGGTCTGGCCGACCCCGAACTCCACGCCTGCGGCCTGTGCGGTGAAACTTTGCCCCATTAAAGCGGCCGCAATCGCGGCCAAGCAGAATAGTCGCTTCACTAGAAACTTCCTTTTCCAAACGATTTCGTATGGTTTTCTGTTGCTCAACGCTATAGAAGTCGACGCTTGATCAAAAGTTCATGCCAATTGCTCTTTCGCCCCCAACTCGTTACTTACCCCTCGAAGCTTCTCACAACACCCGACGTATTCCACAGTATCGGCAAGATATTTCTGAAATGAACGGGATCGGCACTCGTCCAGAACCGAGCGGCACGAACAGGTCCATCGGCGAGCAATTCACGCTCAGCCAACAGACGCTGAAGTTGCCGCGCGACAGCAGCCCCCGTGTCGATCAGGCTGATGTCGTCGGGGATCATCTGCTTAAGTAAAGGCTTTAGGAAGGGATAATGCGTACAACCCAGAATCAGGGTGTCGCATCCGGCGCCCAGTAGCGGTTCAACGTACCTTGCCAGCAACTGGCGCAGGGCCGGACTGTGCAAATCGCCGTTTTCAATCAGTTCCACCAGGCCGGGACATGGCTGAGTGATGACGCGCACATCGGTGGCGAAACGGTCGAGCAAGGCGGCGAACTTGGCACTCTGCAAGGTGCCCGTGGTGGCGAGCACACCCACCACACCGCTGCGGGTCGCGGCGGCGGCGGGTTTGACCGCAGGCTCCATGCCGACGATGGGCCACTGGGGATAATCGCGCCGCAGGTCGGCAACGCCCGCGACGGTCGCGGTATTGCACGCCAGCACCAAGGCCTTCGCACCCTGCTGATGGAAAAAATCGGCCATGACACTACAGCGCTGGCGGATGAATTCCGGGGTTTTCTCGCCGTAAGGAACATTCCCGCAATCGGCGACGTACAGCAGTGACTCGTTGGGCAACAAACGCTGGATCTCGGCCAGCACCGAGAGCCCACCGACGCCGGAATCGAACACGCCAATCGGCGCTTCACGCATGTGTCGAACCACAAACACTGCAGCCCGGATCACGCTTGACCCGCAATTCGCGAAAGCGCGAGCCCAGCGCATCGATCAACAACAGACGCCCCACCAGTGGCTCGCCGAAACCGACCAGCAGTTTCATGGCTTCCAGTGCCTGAAGGCTCCCCACCAATCCCACCAACGGCCCGACAACACCGGCTTCGCTGCACGTCAGTTCGGCTTCGCTGCCATGCCCGTATAAACAGTGGTAACACGGACTGTCAGGACGGCGCGGGTCGAACACCGACAATTGCCCTTCGAGGCGAATCGCCGCGCCACTGACCAGTGGTTTGCGGGCGGCGACACAGGCAGCATTGACTGCTTCGCGGGTGGAGAAGTTATCGGAACAATCAAGCACCAGATCCACCGCAGCCACGGCTGCGGCCAAGGAATCCTCGTCCAGGGCGGTGCGATGGGCGATCAGTTTTATCTCGGGATTGATCGCGCTCAGGCGTTTGATCGCCGAGTCAACCTTGCTCAGGCCGACGCTATCGGTGTCGTGAACGATCTGACGCTGCAGGTTGGTCAGGTCGACCGTGTCGAAGTCGGCAAGGTGCAGCTCACCCACGCCAGCAGCGGCCAGGTAAAGCGCAACCGGTGAACCAAGACCACCGAGGCCGACGATCAACACGCGGCTTTCTTTCAAACGCAACTGGCCGTCGATGTCGACGTGTTGCAACAGAATCTGCCGACTGTAGCGCAACAATTCCTGATCATTCAGCACGGCAGGCGCCCCAGGCTGATACGTTCGTGTCCACCCAGATCGGTACGGCTATGGACGTTTTCAAAGCCGCGGGTCAGCAGTAAATCGCGGACGACGCTGGCTTGATCATAGCCGTGTTCGAGCATCAGCCAACCGCCCGCTTCCAGATAATCCGGCGCCTGGGCGACGATCAAGCGCAGATCGTCGAGTCCGTCGACACCGGCCACCAGAGCACTGGCCGGCTCGAAGCGCACGTCGCCTTCCACCAGATGCGGGTCGGAGGAAGGGATGTAAGGCGGGTTGCTGATAATCAGTTGAAAACGCTGACCTGACAGGGCGCTGAACCAATGGCTGCTCAGCACCGTGGCGTTATTGAGGTGCAGGCGCTGGCGGTTACGCTCGGCCAGTGCCACGGCTTCAAGCACGCGATCCACCGCCGTGAGCTTCCACGCCGGGCGCTCACTGGCCAGGGCCAGGGCGATGGCACCGCTGCCGGTGCCGAGGTCGAGGACCTTGGCGGGTGTGGCCGGCAACAACTCAAGCGCAGCTTCCACCAGCAGTTCGGTGTCCGGGCGCGGGATCAGTGTGTGCGGAGCCACTTCAAGGTCCAGTTTCCAGAAGCCTTGCTGCCCCAGAATGTAAGCCACCGGCTCGCCACCACGACGACGCTGCAAGTAACTGGCAAACGTCAGCGCCGCTTCACTGGGAACAATGCGCTCCGGCCAGGTGTGCAAAAAGCTGCGGGGCTTGCCCAACGCAGCAGCCAGCAACAACTCGGCATCCAGACGCGCGGTGGGCGAGTCGGGCAAATCGGCGGCGCGCAACAAACTGGCAATGATCGTCATTTACTCACCTATCGCCGCCAATTGATCCGCCTGGTACTCGGCCAGCAACGGCTCGATTACCGCATCGACCCCACCGGCGAGAATTTCGTCGAGCGAATACAGCGTCAGGTTAACCCGGTGGTCGGTGACCCGGCCCTGGGCAAAGTTGTAGGTACGGATCCGCTCCGAGCGATCACCGGAACCGACCAGCAATTTACGCTCGCTGGCGATGGCATTCGCCGCAGCGCTGGTTTGCTGATCATTAAGTTTGGCCGACAGCCAGGACATCGCCCGGGCGCGGTTTTTGTGCTGCGAACGCTCTTCCTGGCACTCCACGACAATACCGGACGGCAAGTGCGTGATGCGGATCGCCGAGTCGGTCTTGTTGACGTGCTGACCACCAGCACCGGAGGAGCGATAAGTATCGACGCGCAGATCCGCCGGGTTGATCTCGATCGTTTCTTGTTCGTCCGGCTCGGGCAACACCGCCACGGTGCAGGCCGAGGTGTGGATGCGGCCCTGGGACTCAGTGGCCGGAACCCGTTGCACACGGTGCGCGCCGGATTCGAATTTCAGCTTGCCGTAGACGTTGTCACCTTCGACCCGGGCAATGACTTCTTTATAGCCGCCGTGTTCGCCTTCGTTCTCCGAGAGAATCTCTACCCGCCAGCCACGACGCTCGGCGTAACGCGAATACATGCGGAACAGGTCGCCTGAGAAAATCGCCGCCTCGTCACCGCCGGTACCGGCACGAATTTCGAGGAACACGTTACGGCCGTCGTTCGGGTCTTTCGGCAACAGCATGCGTTGCAGGCTGGCTTCGAGTTCGATCAATTGCTCCTTGGCTTCGCGGACTTCTTCCACGGCCATTTCGCGCATGTCCGGGTCGCTGTCCTTGAGCAGTGCCTGAGCGCCTTCAAGGTCACCTTGCACTTTGAGCAACTGTTTATAGGTACCGACAATCGGCTCGACTTCCGCGTATTCCTTGGAATAGGTGCGGAATTTGTTCTGGTCGGAAATGACTTCGCCATCGCCAAGCAAGGCGGTCAATTCCTCGAAACGGTCCTGGAGGATGTCCAGCTTATTGAGCAGTGACGCTTTCATTGCGGTTTTTTATCCGAAAAGCTATCCGATGAGCCCTCATTCAGGGCAAAGAGTTCCTGGGCCATGGCCAGCGCATCGAGGCGGCCTTCGGCAGAGAGCTTTTTCAATTGCACACTGGGCGCGTGCAACAGTTTGTTGGTCAAGCCGCGCGCCAGTTGCACCAGCACGTCTTCGGCGCTGCTGCCGTTGGCCAGCAGGCGCAGGGCCTTCTGTAATTCTTCGTCACGCATGCGCTCGCTTTGTTGGCGATAAGCCTTGAGCACATCCACCGCCGCCAGCTCGCGCAGGCGGATCATGAAATCTTCGGCGCCGACCGAGACCATTTCTTCCGCCGCCTGGGCTGCGCCCTGACGACTCTTGAGGTTCTCGGCGACCACTTCGTGGAGATCGTCGACGCTGTACAGGTAAACGTCGTCCAGTTCGCCGACTTCCGGCTCGATATCGCGCGGGACGGCGATGTCCACCATGAAGATCGGCTTGTGCTTGCGCAGCTTCAAGGCGCTTTCCACCGCACCTTTGCCAAGAATCGGCAACTGGCTGGCGGTGGAGCTGATAACGATGTCGCTGCGCACCAGCTCAGCCGGGATGTCCGAGAGCAGCACGGCGTGGGCGCCAAACTGCTCGGCCAGAATACTCGCGCGTTCCAGGGTGCGGTTGGCGACGACAATGCGTTTTACCCCCAGCTCGTGCAGATGGCGGGCGACCAGGGTGATGGTTTCGCCGGCACCGATCAGCAAGGCCTGGCTGCGTTGCAAGTCACTGAAAATCTGTTTGGCCAGGCTGACCGCGGCAAACGCCACGGACACTGGATTTTCACCAATGGCGGTGTCGGTGCGCACCTGCTTGGCCGCGTTGAACGTGGCCTGAAACAACCGCCCGAGCAATGGACCGATGGTGCCGGCCTCGCGCGCGACGGCGTAGGCCGACTTCATCTGACCAAGAATCTGCGGCTCGCCCAACACCAGCGAGTCAAGCCCGGAAGCAACCCGCATCATGTGACGAACTGCCGCATCATCTTCGTGCACATAACTGCTCGCACGCAGCTCTTCGAGGCTCAAATGGTGATAATCGGCCAGCCAGCGCAACACAATGTCAGCCGAAAGGTGATCCTGTTCTATATAGAGTTCACTGCGATTGCAGGTGGAGAGGATCGCAGCTTCGCGGCTGTCGGTGAGGCGGCAGAGCTGCTGCAAGGCCTCCACCAGCTGCTCAGGGGTAAAGGCCACGCGCTCGCGGACGTCTACTGAAGCAGTCTTGTGGTTGATACCGAGTGCAAGGAAGGCCATTCAAGGTCGCTGATGGTGACGTGAAGCCGGCAATTGTCCTACTTCGCCACAGACAGAACAACTACCGCTGACTATTGTCCCAATGTCCCGCCTCTATAAAGGCCTCGATTGAGACTCGGTTATGTTTGGCCGAAGGCTTGTGTCATGATGATCCGACCGCAGGTTAGTCGTCCTTTTCCTATATGAATAGATCTTCCGCGTTGCTCCTCGCTTTTGTCTTCCTTAGCGGCTGCCAGGCCTTGGCACCCGTGTCGCCGGACGGTACATCGCCGGTTGAAGACAGCAGTCCGGCCCCTGAAAAGCCCAAGGTTTACAGCTCATTCAGTGAAGAAACCGTCTTCAGTCTGTTGAGCGCCGAACTGGCTGGCCAGCGCAATCGTTACGACATTGCTTTGGACAACTACGTGACCCAGGCCATCAACACACAGGATCCCGGCATCTCCGAGCGAGCGTTTCGCATTGCCGAGTACCTGGGCGCCGATCAGGCCGCCCTGGACACCTCGCTGATCTGGGCAAAAAACGCCCCCAACGACCTGGAAGCACAGCGTGCGGTCGCCGTGCAACTGGCCCGCGCCGGTCGTTACGACGACTCCATGGTCTATATGGAAAAAGTCCTGCTAGGCAAAGGCGACACGCATTTCGACTTTCTTGCCCTGGCCGCGGCCGATACTGACCAGGAAACGCGCAACGGTTTGATGAAAAGTTTCGACAGTTTGTTGCAGCGACACCCGAAAAACAGCCAGTTGATATTTGGCAAGGCCTTGCTGATGCAACAGGATGGTGATGCCAAAGGCGCGTTGACCCTGTTGGAAAACAATCCACCGGACGATGGCGAAATCGCCCCGATTCTGCTGCGCGCGCGCCTGCTGCAAGTGCTCAACCGTGGCGACGAAGCCTTGCCGCTGCTGCAAAAAAGCATCAAGAAATACCCGGACGACAAACGCCTGCGCCTGACTTACGCGCGCATGCTGGTTGAACAAGACCGCATGGATGACGCCAAAGCCGAGTTTGCAAGCCTGGTTCAGCAATACCCGGAAGACGACGAGTTGCGTTACTCCCTGGCACTGGTCTGTCTGGAAGACAAGGACTGGAATCAGGCCAAGGGCTTGCTTGAAGAGCTGATCGCCCGCGATAGCCACGTTGATTCCGCCCACCTGAACCTCGGCCGTATCGCTGAAGAACGCAACGACCCTCAAGGCGCGCTGATCGAGTATGGCAAAGTCGGGCCGGGCAACGAATACTTGCCGGCACAATTGCGTCAGGCCGATATTCTGATGGACAACGGCAGGACCGCCGAAGCGCAACGCCGCCTGGCGGCCGAGCGCGACGAGCAGCCGGATTACGCCATTCAGTTGTATTTGATCGAGGCCGAAACCCTGTCTGCCAACAAACAGGGGGACAAAGCTTGGGCTGTCTTGCAGAAAGCCTTGCAGCAGTACCCGGATGATCTGAATCTGCTGTACACCCGCGCCATGCAGGCGGAAAAACGCAATGACCTGGCGCAGATGGAAAAAGACCTGCGCCTGATCATCAAGCGCGACCCGGACAATGCCATGGCATTGAATGCGCTCGGCTACACCCTGTCCGACCGCACCACGCGGTATGCCGAAGCCAAGGCCCTGATCGAACAGGCACACCAAATCAATCCGGAAGACCCGGCAGTACTCGACAGCCTCGGCTGGGTGAACTACCGCCTGGGCAATCTCGATGAAGCCGAGCGCTATCTGCGCCAAGCGCTGGATCGCTTCCCCGATCAGGAAGTCGCCGCCCACTTGGGTGAAGTCCTGTGGGCCAATGGCAAACAGCGGGAAGCCAAACAAATCTGGGGCAAATTCCTCAAGGAACAACCCGACAGCCCTACCCTGCGCGGCACCATCAAGCGCCTGACCGGATCAGAGACTCTTTAAGATTATGTTTTTGCGCCACATTATCGTTTTCAGTTTTATCGCCCTGCTCGCCGGTTGCGCAGGTTTTGGTGCCCGCGAATCGGTCGAAGGTCACGGTAATCCGGCCCAATGGCGCGAAAACAAACAGCAACTGACCAGCCTCGACGGTTGGCAGATCAACGGCAAGATTGGCATCCGCGCGCCCAAAGACTCGGGCAGCGGCACCCTGTTCTGGCTGCAGCGTCAGGATTACTACGACATCCGCCTTTCCGGCCCGCTGGGTCGCGGCGCCGCACGCCTGACCGGCCGACCTGGCAAGGTCTCGCTGGAAGTCGCCAATCAGGGGCGCTATGACGCACCGAACCCGGAAATACTGCTGGAAGAACAACTGGGCTGGAAATTACCGGTGTCGAATCTGGCCTGGTGGGTCCGCGGGCTCCCGGCGCCCGACAGCAAAAGCAAATTGACGCTGGATACCGACAGCCGCCTGGCGAGCCTCGAACAGGATGGCTGGCAGGTTGAATACTCCTCTTACACACAACAAAACGGTTTCTGGCTGCCCGAAAAAATCAAGCTGCACGGCACCGACCTTGATGTCACGCTGGTGATCAAGGAATGGCAACCACGCAAGCTGGGGTCGTGAATATGACGACTCCCCGCTTGACTCTGCCCTCCCCGGCCAAACTCAATCTGATGCTGCACATCCTCGGTCGCCGTGAAGACGGTTATCACGAGCTGCAGACGATTTTTCAGTTCCTCGATTACGGCGATGAGATCACCTTCGCCGTTCGCGACGACGGCGTGATCCGTTTACACACCGAATTCGATGGCGTCCCCCACGACAACAATTTGATCGTCAAGGCCGCCAAGCAACTTCAGGAGCAATCCGGTTGTGCGCTCGGCATGGATATCTGGATCGAGAAAGTCCTGCCCATGGGGGGCGGAATTGGCGGAGGCAGCTCCAATGCCGCGACGACATTGCTGGGTTTGAATCATCTCTGGCAATTGGGTTGGGACGAGGATCGACTGGCGGCGCTGGGCCTTGGACTGGGCGCTGACGTCCCGGTTTTCGTGCGCGGTCACGCAGCTTTTGCCGAAGGCGTAGGGGAGAAACTGACCCCTGTAGACCCCGAAGAACCGTGGTATGTCGTGCTGGTACCGCAAGTATCTGTAAGTACAGCAGAAATTTTTTCAGATCCGCTGTTGACACGTAACTCTCCTCCCATTAAAGTGCGCCCCGTTCCCAAGGGAAACAGTCGTAATGACTGCTTACCGGTGGTAACAAGGCGTTATCCAGAGGTACGTAACGCTTTGAATTTGTTAGGTAAATTTACCGAAGCAAAACTCACCGGAACTGGAAGTTGTGTGTTTGGGGGCTTCCCAAGCAAAGCTGAAGCTGATAAAGTCTCGGCCCTTCTTACAGAGACCCTTACAGGGTTTGTAGCAAAGGGAAGCAACGTTTCGATGTTGCATCGCAAGCTGCAAAGTCTGCTCTAAAGGAACCGATTACTGGGTAATCGTTGCAACAGATACAGGGGCGTCGCCAAGCGGTAAGGCAGCAGGTTTTGATCCTGCCATGCGTTGGTTCGAATCCAGCCGCCCCTGCCATTTTCCTATACTCATCCAGGTTACCCTCAGCCTTCAGGTACTGCGCGTGTCCAAGATGATGGTCTTTACGGGGAACGCCAACCCCGATCTGGCTCGGCGTGTCGTACGTCAGCTGCATATCCCTCTCGGTGACATCTCTGTCGGTAAGTTTTCCGACGGCGAAATTACAGCCGAGATCAATGAAAACGTCCGCGGTAAAGACGTCTTCATTATTCAGCCGACTTGCGCTCCGACCAACGATAACCTGATGGAACTGGTAGTGATGGCTGATGCCTTCCGCCGCTCCTCGGCTACTCGTATCACTGCTGTTATTCCTTACTTTGGTTATGCCCGTCAGGATCGCCGTCCGCGTTCCGCACGTGTAGCTATCAGCGCGAAAGTCGTTGCTGACATGCTTACCGTAGTCGGCATCGACCGTGTTCTCACGGTTGATCTGCATGCTGACCAAATCCAGGGTTTCTTCGATATTCCGGTAGATAACATCTACGGCTCCCCGGTATTGGTGGATGACATTGAAGATCAGCGCTTCGAAAACCTGATGATCGTGTCCCCGGACATTGGTGGCGTCGTGCGTGCACGTGCTGTTGCCAAATCCCTGGGCGTGGATCTCGGGATCATCGACAAACGCCGTGAGAAAGCCAATCACTCTGAAGTGATGCATATCATCGGTGATGTCGAAGGGCGTACCTGTATTCTGGTCGATGACATGGTCGATACCGCCGGCACTCTGTGCCACGCGGCAAAGGCCTTGAAAGAGCATGGCGCTGCCAAGGTTTTCGCCTACTGCACACACCCTGTGCTGTCCGGTCGGGCGATCGAAAACATCGAAAATTCCATGCTGGACGAACTGGTGGTGACTAACACCATCCCGTTGTCCGCTGCTGCACAAGCCTGCTCGCGTATCCGTCAACTGGATATCGCGCCGGTAGTTGCCGAGGCGGTCCGCCGCATCAGCAATGAAGAATCGATCAGCGCGATGTTCCGTTAAGGGCCCTGCCCTTCTCATTCATCACGTTGACGAAAAGCGCCCCGCCCCGGCATTCCTGTCGGGGCGGGGCTTTTTTGCCCATATCGCCTTTAGCGCTGGTCGCAAACGCTGGGGCGAATGTGGTTATTTTGGAGATACAACATGAACGATTTTACTCTGAATGCTGAAGTGCGTTCCGACCTGGGGAAAGGTGCGAGCCGCCGCCTGCGTCGTCTCGCAAGCCTGGTACCAGCTGTAGTTTACGGTGGCGAAAAAGCCCCTGAATCCATCAGCATGCTGGCTAAAGAAGTTGCCAAACTGCTCGAAAACGAAGCGGCTTACAGCCACATCATCGAGCTGAACGTTGGCGGCACCAAGCAAAACGTAATCATCAAGGCTCTGCAACGTCACCCGGCCAAAGGCCACGTGCTGCACGCTGACTTCGTACGCGTAGTTGCCGGCCAAAAGCTGACCGCTATCGTTCCTGTGCACTTCATCAACGAAGCTGCTCCAGTGAAGAAAGGCGGCGAGATTTCGCACGTTGTTGCTGAAATCGAAGTGACCTGCCTGCCAAAAGACCTGCCTGAATTCATCGAAGTTGACCTGGCTAACGCCGAAGTCGGCTCGATCATTCACCTGTCCGACATCAGCGCTCCTAAAGGCGTTGAATTTGTTGCTCTGGCTCACGGTAACGACCTGGCTGTTGCCAACGTTCACGCTCCACGTGTTGCCCCAGAAGCTGCAGAAGGCGCTGCAGAGTAATTTACTCTGTACGCCGGAGTGACCGGAAACATCGCGGACTGGAACGTAGCGAGAAAGCGGGCGGGAACGCGGAGTTTACATAATGGTAAATGAGCAATTTTCGTCCACTTTCGCCGCACATACTGATTGCGGCGATGTTATCCACCACTCCAAGGAAGGGCCCCTATCGTGACTGCCATCAAACTGATCGTTGGCCTGGGAAATCCAGGCGCTGAATACGAACAGACCCGGCATAACGCAGGGGCCCTTTTTGTTGAGCGCATCGCGAACGCACAAGGCGTAAACCTTGTCGCCGATCGCAAATATTTTGGCCTGACCGGGCGCTATTCGCATCAGGGTCAGGATGTTCGTCTGCTGATTCCCACCACCTACATGAACCGTAGCGGCCAAGCCGTAGCAGCTCTGGCAGGTTTCTTCCGCATCAAGCCTGAAGAAATCCTCGTGGCGCACGACGAACTCGATCTGCCTCCGGGCGTTGCCAAGCTCAAGCAGGGCGGCGGCCATGGCGGTCACAACGGGTTGCGCGACATCATTGCGCAACTGGGTAATCAGAATACCTTTCATCGCTTGCGGCTCGGCATTGGCCACCCGGGCGTTGCCAGTATGGTTTCAAATTTCGTCCTGGGTCGTGCGCCTCGCGCCGAACAGGAAAAACTCGATGCCAGCATCGACTTTGCCCTCGGCGTGCTGCCGGATATCCTCGCCGGTGAATGGAACCGCGCGATGAAAAACCTGCACAGCCAGAAGGCCTGACTCTACTCCTCGGGGAAAACACCATGGGATTCAATTGCGGCATCGTCGGCCTGCCTAACGTCGGCAAGTCCACCCTGTTCAACGCCCTGACCAAATCCGGGATCGCGGCCGAGAACTTCCCCTTCTGCACCATCGAGCCGAACACCGGTATCGTGCCGATGCCGGATCCACGCCTGGATGCCTTGGCGGCCATCGTCAATCCAAAACGCATCCTGCCGACCACCATGGAATTCGTCGACATCGCGGGCCTCGTTGCCGGCGCCTCGAAAGGTGAAGGCTTGGGCAACAAGTTCCTCGCCAACATCCGTGAAACCGATGCCATCGCCCACGTGGTCCGCTGCTTCGAAGACGAGAACGTGATTCACGTCTCCAACAGCGTCGACCCGAAACGCGACATCGAGATCATTGACCTGGAACTGATCTTCGCCGACCTCGACAGCTGCGAAAAGCAACTGCAAAAAGTGGCCCGTAACGCCAAGGGTGGCGACAAGGACGCCGTGGTCCAGAAAGGCCTGCTGGAGCAGTTGATCGCTCACTTCACCCTTGGCAAGCCTGCGCGCACGTTGATGAAGAACATGGGCGCCGACGACAAAGCAGTGATTCGTGGCTTCCACCTGCTGACCACCAAGCCGGTCATGTACATCGCCAACGTCGCTGAAGACGGTTTCGAGAACAACCCGCTGCTGGACATCGTCAAAGCCATCGCCGAAGAAGAAGGCGCCATGGTGGTTCCGGTCTGCAACAAGATCGAAGCCGAAATCGCCGAGCTGGAAGACGGCGAAGAGAAAGACATGTTCCTCGAAGCCCTGGGCCTCGAAGAACCTGGCCTGAACCGCGTAATCCGCGCTGGCTACGAAATGCTGCACCTGCAGACCTACTTCACCGCCGGTGTCGAAGAAGTTCGCGCCTGGACCGTCCGCGTCGGTGCCACCGCGCCACAAGCCGCTGGCGTGATCCACACCGACTTCGAAAAAGGCTTCATCCGCGCCGAAGTCATCGCCTATGACGACTTCATCCAGTACAAGGGCGAAGCCGGTACCAAAGAAGCCGGCAAATGGCGTCTGGAAGGCAAGGATTACATCGTTAAAGACGGCGACGTGATGCACTTCCGTTTCAACGTGTAAGACACACGTCCAAGAAAAAGCCGCGTTTGATACGCGGCTTTTTTGTGCCTGGAATAAATACCACTAACAACGCAGAACGGTCAGGCCTTTTTGGTTCTTGGCAGGAAGATCGCCAGCACACCCAACAACGGCAAGAACGAACACAGGAAGTACACGTATTCAATGCCGTGCACATCCGCCAGATGCCCCAGCAGCGCCGCGCCAATCCCGCCGAAACCGAACATCAAGCCAAAGAACACCCCAGCAATCATCCCGACATTACCCGGCACCAATTCCTGGGCATACACCACGATGGCCGAGAACGCGGAGGCGAGGATGAAGCCGATGATCACACTCAAGATGCTGGTCCAGAACAGGTCGACGTGCGGCAGTAGCAGCGTGAATGGCGCCACACCGAGGATCGAGAACCAGATCACCGCCTTACGCCCGATCTTGTCGCCGATCGGCCCACCGAAGAAGGTCCCCGCCGCGACCGCGCCCAGAAACAGGAACAGGTGCAGCTGCGAGCTGGCCACCGACAGGTCGAACTTCTCGATCAGGTAGAACGTGAAGTAGCTGGTGAGGCTGGACATGTAGAAGTACTTGGAGAACACCAGCAAACCAAGCACCACCAGTGCACTGATCACCCTCCCCTTCGACAAGCCATGCGTCGCCGCCTGGCCTTGCTTGAGCTTGAACAGGCTCAAGTGGTTGGCGTACCAGCGGCTGATCCGGTAAAGCACGAATAACGCGAACACAGCGAATAGCCCGAACCAGGCCACATTACCCTGACCGTAGGGAATGATGATCGCTGCCGCCAGTAACGGCCCGAACGCCGAGCCGGCATTACCGCCCACCTGAAAGGTCGATTGCGCCAAACCAAATCGCCCGCCCGAGGCCAGTCGCGCCACGCGGGAGGCTTCCGGGTGAAAGGTCGAGGAACCGATACCGATCAACCCCGCCGCCAGCAGAATCAACGGGAAAGTGCCGACCATCGACATCATCACAATGCCGATCAGCGTGCACACCGTCCCGGCGGGAAGCAGCCAGGGTTTGGGATGCCTGTCGGTGTAGTAACCGACCCACGGCTGCAATAGCGAAGCGGTCAGTTGGAAGGTCAGCGTGATCAATCCGACTTGGGTAAAAGTCAGGCCATAGTTGGCCTTGAGCATCGGATAAATCGACGGCAGCACCGACTGGATCAGGTCGTTGATGAGGTGCGCCAGCGCCACCGCGCCGATGATGCGCACAACCAAAGGGCTGCTTTGTGAAGTCGCGGGTACAGACGTCGCGCCGGTCTGAACGTTGCTGATAGCCATGAGTATTTCCGTATAGCAGATGGGTGCACGCGGGCAGGTGCGTCAATGTGCCATTTTTCGGTGAGACATTGCCATCCCCTTAGCCAGCTAACGAACTAAATATTCAACGCCCGACAGGTGATAGCGCAACGCCATGGTCTAAATCTTGCCTTGTTTAACCCCTTCAATGCGGGCCTCTTACAAAGGGATCCGAGAATGGGAAGTTTCGCTACAGAGTCGGCCTACAGAGCTGGCGAGGGTGAACTTTCGAGGCCTTTTACAAGAGCACCTGTCGCGGTCGCAATGACCTCGACGCACGCCGATGGGGCGTGGTGTCCACAGGAGTCATGGGGCATGTCGTTTTTATCACCGGGGATCGGGTTGCTGGGGCGTTTTGGCTTCGCACGCAAATTTCAGCTGTTGTTTCTCCTGTTTATCCTGCCGCTGGCCGGCAGCCTGTTGATGATCGGACAGGATTATCGCGCCAAACTCAGCCTGATCTCCGGCGAACGTGCTGGTGTGCGTCAGTTGCTCGCGCTGGATGCGCTCGACAACCTGCTCGCGGCCCAGCGTGATCGCGCTGCTCGCTGGCGCGCCACGGAAACCAATCGCCAGCCGACGCCCGCAACCCTCGCTGCGATGGCTGCGTTTGATGCGGTTCAGCCGGCCGTAGCTCAAGCCACCTCAGACCTCGGCAACGCGCTGAATGTTGAAGGCGCCGAGGGCGAAACGCTAACCCGTTATCAAGTCCTGCAAACCGCGCTCAATGGCCTGGATTCGAAAAGCCTGAACGGTGTCGGCTGGTGGCCGGACGGTTACGACCGTTTCACCAACGCCTTGAGCGCCCTGCAAGCCCTGCGCGAACAGATCGCCATGGACAATCGCCTGACGCTGGCGCCGTGGCTGGAAACCTACCTGCTGACGCAGATCTCCACCCAGCACGCGCCGGACCTGATCGAACGGGTCGGCCGCCTGGCCAGCGTCGGTCAGGCGTCGGTTGTCTCCGGGCAGTTCACCCTGCAAAGCCGTCTGCAACTGCGTGACCTGCGCAGTCGTATCGGCGATGCCCGGGAGCAGTTGGTGAAAACCGCCACGCTCCTGGAAGCCCGCCTGCCTAGCGCATTGCAAAGCTGGGCCGGGCAGTACCGAGACAGCGTCAAACAGCTCGACACGAGCCTGAAGGTGCTGGATGACGGCGTGTTCGGCGGCAGCATCAACCTTAAGCCGGAAGAGTTTGAACGCAACCTCGACGCCCTGCTCACCGACCTTGCATCCCTGCGCCAGCAATCGTTGATGTCGCTGGATCAACGTCTGGATTACTACCACGGCTCGGCGATTCGCCAGTTCATTGTGGTGGCGACGATCTTTGGTTGCCTGCTACTGGCCGCGCTGTACTTGTTTATCTGCCTGCAAGCCTCGATCCGGCGCAGCGCCAGTGGTATCACACTGCTGGCCGAAGCCTTGCGTGACGGCAATCTGAGCCTGCAAGCCCCCGTGCAGGGCCAAGACGAACTGGCGGCTATCAGCACCGCCCTGAACGTCGCCGTGGTGCAATTGCGCAATAGCTTGCAGGGAGTCGATCACGAAACCTTGCAGGTGAGCAACGCGGTACGCACGCTCAATCATCACTCCAGCGGCGCACTCGGCGAAGTCGAAGCGCAACAACTGCAAATCAGCCAGATCGCTGCTGCGGCCACGCAACTGGCGGCCACCTCTCAAGGGGTCGCCCAGAGTTGTGAACAGGCGTCAGGCAGCGCTCAGCACACCCAGCGCATTGCCGCCGACAGCAGCCGAGACAGTCAGCGCACCACCGCAAGCATTCAGCAGCTCAATCAGCGCTTGAACGACACCGCGGCGGCACTGGGTCGGGTCAGTGAGCAAGGGCAACAGATTCAATTGGTGGTCGACACCATTCGCGGTGTCGCCGAGCAAACCAACCTGTTGGCGCTCAACGCGGCTATCGAGGCCGCTCGCGCGGGCGAGCAAGGTCGTGGTTTTGCCGTGGTGGCCGATGAAGTGCGCAGCCTGTCACAACGCACCCAGGCCTCCACCGCGCAAATTGCCTGCACGGTCGACAGCCTGCGCAGCACCGTGAATGAGGCGGTCAGCCTGATGGAAGTGGCCTGTCGCCAGGCACAAAGTGATGCCCAATCCGTCACCGGCCTGGGTGAACGCCTCGGGGAAATTGCCCTCGCGGTGCAAGGCGTGACCGACACCCTGGCGCACATCGCGACCGCGGTGGAAGAACAGGCCAGCACCGCCGATGAAGTCAGCGGCAACATTCAACAGGTTGATCAGGCGGCGGTAAGGTTGCTGGAAGGCGCGCGGGCAGTGAACCTGGCGGCAGACACCTTGAGCCAGGGCAGCAAGGCCCTGAGCGCGAATACCGGGAGATTTCAGCTCAGTTGATGCCCTCCTCCGGCCCGTTTTTTCGGGTCAGGAGGATAAGCAGTTGAAAGCGTAGAGAAATATTTTAGATTTACGCTTGACACATCATCGTTCCAAGCCAATAATGCGCGCCACTTGGCTACATAGCTCAGTTGGTTAGAGCATAGCATTCATAATGCTGGGGTCCGGGGTTCAAGTCCCTGTGTAGCCACCAAGTACTAAAAACGGCTTACCGAAAGGTAGGCCGTTTTTTTATGCCTCGAGAAAAGTACCCTGAACCCCATGGGTTCAGGGTGATCCGCGTCAGATGCGAATTGTCGGCAACGCTGACAGCGCCCGCTCCCAAATTTGCCAGGTACGCAGCCAGACCATCGCCTGCCAGTCGTTGTCCGCCGGATAGAACTGCTCCAGCAGATTCAGCTTGATCCCGTGCCCCACTGCATCACTCGGATTGCCATGCAGATGCAGCCAGTGGTCATCGCGCAAATGACGATGCACGTCGGCCCCCGGATACGTTCCGCACTCAATCACAAAGGGCATCAATCGTACCTGCGGTAACGCATCGATTAGCGCCTGCGAGGTGTAGCCGGTAGCGGTTGCCGCCACACCGGTTTCGCTCAAGGTGTCGGTGCCGGTCAACAGCGTGTAGAGCCACGGGCCGTAAATGTCCTGCGCCTCCGGGAGTGCCGGATAAGCTGCCTCGGTGATCGTCAACAACATCGGATGACCGTACTCGCCGGCCCCCGTGTGCAAGTCGAAACACATGGCCACGTCGGCGTGGGCAATATGCTTTTGCAGGATGGCGTGCAGCGTGCGATTCGACCAGCTTGGCGCCAGCCCACCGAAAAACAGACCGTCGGGGTGACTGTGCTGGCCGCCCTCGACAATCGACATCACCGCCGGCCAGCCATGTTGGCGAATCTGCTCGTCGAGTAAGGCATCGGCGCGTTCACGCTCAGGACCTTGCAGCTCAGTGCAGGCGTAGATGTCATGCAGCGTTGCGTAAGCTTGATTGTGCGGCAGCGGACGCTCGAAGTTCAGGTGATTGCGGTTCAGGTCGATGTTGTCTTCATTAACCCGCCGCAGCCAGGCGGTGCCCCAGGGATTAATCAGGTGAATGAACACCACGGCCACATCGGCCGGCAGTGAGCGCTTGCCCAAGTCCTGCATCCATTTGATCTGGCAACCCGAACCGTAGAAGCCTTCGACGCCATGCGTGCCGCTCAGCGCTATCAGCAACCGCTTGGCGCCCGGATCGCCCAGCACCGCCACATCGGTGCTCAAGGGCTCCCCGAAAGGCCCTTTGAGTGGATGCGGGTATTCGGTCAACGTCGCACCGGCCTCGGTGGCTGCCGCGAGGAACTGCTCTCGTTGAGTACGGTAACTTGGCTGGATGGGGAACTCAGTCTGCATGTCTGCCTCTTGTTGATCTTCTGACCCGTCTGTTGCGCTCGACCCTACAGAAAATCCGTCGATTCATGAAGGGCAAAAACAGCTTTACTGTAGGCCTTGGTTTGCGCCACCCCGAGGCGACCGATAAAGTCCCGGTAACTTTCCCCACGGACGGAGTGCCCCAACGTGTTCTCAGCCTTCCACTTGAACCGCTATCGCCGCTCGGCCCTGTCGCTGATCGCCATTGCGCTGACCCTCAGCGCCTGCAACGCGCCACCTACGTCGACATTGCCGGTTGCGCCAGAAAGCGCCTCGGGCTATCGCACCGACCTGCAAACCCGGTACGCGTCCAGACATATGGCGGCAGCGGCCAATCCTCTGGCGGCCGAAGCCGGTCGGGAAATGCTGCGTCAGGGTGGCTCGGCGATTGATGCCGCGATTGCGATGCAAGCGGTACTGACGTTGGTCGAGCCACAATCCTCCGGCATTGGCGGCGGCGCATTGATTGTGCTCTGGGATGGCAAGGCTGTGCGCACTTTCGACGGTCGCGAAACCGCACCGGCCGGCGCTACCGAGAAACTTTTCCTACAGACCGACGGCACACCGATGGCATTCACCCCAGCGCAGATTGGCGGTCGTTCGGTAGGGACGCCGGGCGTTTTGCGAGCGCTTGAGCTGGCCCACCACAAACACGGTCGTCTTCCGTGGGCGAAGCTGTTCGAACCTGCCATCCAACTCGCGGAGCAAGGCTTCCCCATTTCGCCGCGTCTGCACCAATTGATCGCCTCGGATTCGTCCATGCGCAGCTCGCCGGACATGGTGGCCTACTTTCTGAACGCTGATGGCAGCCCGAAAGCCGCCGGCACACTGTTGAAGAATCCGGCACTGGCCGCTGTGTTGAAACGCATCGCCAACGAAGGGCCTGACGCGTTGTACAAAGGCGCCATCGCGCAAGAGATCGTCACCAAGGTTCAGGGGCACGCCAACCCCGGCAGCCTGTCGCTGAACGATCTCCAGGGCTACCAGGCCAAGGAACGCGCGCCGCTGTGCACCGACTACAAACGCTGGCAGGTGTGCGGCATGCCGCCGCCGTCGTCCGGCGGGATCGCCGTGGCGCAGATCCTCGGCACCTTGCAGGCCCTGGAAACCCGCGACCCGCGTTTCGCCCTGGCGCCGCTTAAACCGGTCCGGACCCAAAAACCCGCTGGCACTGAGCCCGCCCCGGAAGCGGTGCACCTGATCGCCGAAGCCGAGCGCCTGGCCTACGCCGACCGCGCGCAGTACGTGGCCGACGCCGATTTCGTGCCCGTGCCTGTCAAAGGGCTGGTCGACCCGGCTTATCTGGCCAGCCGCGCCGCCCTGATCGGTGATCGCAGCATGGGCGTGGCCAAACCCGGCACCCCGCCGGGCATTCAGGTGGCCTACGCGCCGGACCGTTCGCCGCTGCGAATCTCTACTTCTCAAGTGGTGGCCGTGGATGACCAAGGCGGCGCCGTGTCCATGACCACCACCATTGAATCCGGATTCGGCTCGCATGTGATGGTTCAGGGGTTCCTCCTCAATAACGAGCTGACCGACTTCTCGTTCATCCCCGAAGAAAACGGGCAAAAAGTCGCCAACCGCGTCGAACCCGGCAAACGCCCACGCTCGTCCATGGCTCCGACCCTGATTTTCGACCGCCAGAGCGGTGAATTCCTCGCCACCCTCGGCTCTCCCGGCGGCTCGCAAATCATCGAATACGTCGCCAAATCCACCATCGGCCTGCTCGACTGGAACCTCGACCCACAAGCCGCCATCAACCTGCCCAACTTCGGCAGCCGCAATGGCCCGACAGAGCTGGAACGGGGAGAGTTCAGCATCGAGTTGATACAGGCGTTGAAGGACAAAGGGCACAGCGTGAGTGAGATCGACATGACCAGCGGTACTCAGGCGATTGTTCGGGTCAAGGATGCGCATGGAAACGCATCGCTGGCCGGTGGGGCCGATCCTCGGCGCGAAGGGGAAGCATTGGGGGATTGATTCGTACATGGTGTCTAGTCCTGAAATAGGTTTACACCTGTTTCACCCTAACGCCCGATGCACCGCATCGGGCGTTTTGTATTTCAAAGCCCGTCGCGTTGTGCGCTTCTCCAGCGCCAGATCCAGCACTTCTCGCAAAGCCCACAACGCTGTGGGAATCGCCCTCCAACACCCTCGGAAGCTTCAGACATAAGTGTTTCAGCAGTTGTTTTAAAGTGTGTCCCGAATCGCAGGCGTCATGATTTGACCAGCGGGTTTCCCCGTTCAAACCCTGCGCGTCCGAAACTTTTCACAACCACCAAGGCGTTTACATTTGATGAGCAACCGTTGGAAGAGCAATTCGCGCAATGAGTCTGGTGCGTTTCTCAAGCGCTTTAAAACCGAACTGATCGTGGGCTTCATTCTTGGCGCCATCCCCCTGCTGATCCACTCGACGAGTCAGGCCGAACTGCAAGCCATACTCCAGTCGTTGCTGGCCAGCGCGCCCATCATCAGCCATGGCTTTTGCCTGCTGACGATCTACATCGCGGTGTGCATTCACAAGAAAATTCACCGGTTGAAAAGCGACCGCATGCGTGAACGGTTCGAGGTGATCTACAAGGTCACGGCGGAAGTCGGGACGAGTTTCCTGACCCTGCTGCGTACCGGCCTTGGGGCGATCGTCGGTTTCCTGATGATTGCCCCCTTCATGGAGGACGTGCCGATTTCACTGAACCATTGGCTGACCACGCTCATGCTCTGCCTCATAACCCTGTTGTTCTCGGCATCGGTATCGTTGCTGCATGACTTTTTGATGACTCGCCCGACCCGCAGCCATCCTAAAAATCACATTCGCTTGTAAGGACGCAGGCCTGGTGGCTGAATTACGGCAGGGTCTTGCCATCCACCGGATCGCCAATCATCAGGAAATGTCCGCCCGCCACATGATGCAAGGTGCGCAATGCATCCTGCCCTTCGAAGTGCCAACGGCCCTCACTGAAGACGCGCTCATCCGCCTGAGCGGCAATGACTTCAGCCAGGAACAGATCGTATTGCTGATGATTATTGGGCTCTGGCAACAGCCGACATTCCAGCCATGCCACACAGCCTTCGAGCATAGGGGCGTCGATCAGCTCACCACTGAAGGTTGGCAAACCATAGGCCTGGAACTTGTCCCGACCTTGACCCCGGGTCAATTCCAGGCCTGACGTCGAGCCAACGGTCTGGGTGATATCGGCCTGCGCCGCGCAGGGAACGTTCAGCACGAACGTTCCCGAGGCCTCCAGCAGTTGCCGGGTCCAGGTGGACTTGTCCAGCACCACGGCAATTTTCGGCGGTTCGAAATCCAGCGGCATGGCCCAGGCGGCGGCCATGATATTGCGCTGGCCATCATGGGCCGCGCTCACCAGTACGGTCGGCCCATGATTGAGCAGACGATACGCCTTGGACAAAGGAACCGGCCGGCGGTGGGAATCGCTCATGTTGTCTGCTCCTGGGAAAAGAGCCGATTGTAGCGATTTTCACCGCGACGGCAGGGATCAAGTCGCCAGCTGATTGGCGAACTGCCCCACCGCGTTCACCACCTTCTGCGCACCGTCCTGAATCTCGACAATCACCGTGCCGGCTTCAGCCGCCAGCGCCAGACCTTGTTCCGCCTGAAGTTTGCCGTCGGTCATCAGGGCCACGGCATTGCGCGCCATCTCCTGGTTCTGTCGCACAACACCGACAATTTCATCGGTGGCCTGGCTGGTGCGAGACGCCAACTGCCGGACCTCATCCGCGACCACGGCAAACCCCCTGCCCTGTTCACCAGCCCGAGCGGCCTCAATGGCCGCGTTGAGCGCCAGCAAGTTGGTCTGTTCGGCAATGCCGCTGATGGTTTTGACGATGGTGCCAATGACCAGCGATTGCTCATTCAAGGCTTCGATGCCATCGCCAGCGGTTTGCATGTGCCTGGCCAAGTCGCGCATGACGTCCACCGCCTGAGTCACCACGGCCGTACCGCGCCGGGCACTTTGGTCGGTTTGCTGAGAGGTGCTGTAGGCAATGTTGGCCGCTTCAGCAACGGCGTTTTCCTGATTGACCTGATCGGTAATCACCGTGGCGAACTTCACCACTTTGTAGAGCTTGTTGTTGGCGTCGGTCACCGGGTTGTAGGACGCTTCCAACCAAACCACACGGCCATGGCTGTCGAAGCGTTTGAAACGGCCGGCGACAAACTCACCCACGTTCAGGCGACGCCAGAAGTTCTGATACTCGGCGCTGTTGTACTCCTGCGGCTCACAGAATGTCCGGTGATGTTTGCCCTTGATCTGCGCGAGGCTGTACCCCATGCCGCCGAGAAAACGATCATTAGCCGTCAGCACGTTGCCATTAAGGTCAAACTCGATCACCGCGGTCGAGCGCACCAGCGCGCCGATCAGGTTCTCGTGCTCACGAGACGCTTCGATGGTGCGTGTCAGGTCGCTGGAGTAAATCGAGAAATTTTTGATTCGGCCATCCGCCGAGCGCACCGGCTGCAAAATCGACCGCAACCACGCTTCCTGGCCATTGCCCCGCAGCAAACGCACAGCACCGGCGAAATGCTCGCCACGGGACAGCGCATTTTGGAAGCGGCGGTGGAATTCGTCTGATTTCACATGGGTGGGAACAATGTCTTCGATGTGACGACCGACCAGATCGTTGCTCTTGTAGAACATCTCTGCGATGAAATTCTGGTTGGCCGATTGAATCCGCCCATCTGGATCAAGGGTCAGGACCAGCATCTCGCTTTCCAGACTGTCCTTCACTTGCTGAAGGCTGGAGAGTTCTTCGCGAAGAGCCGACAGCTCCTGCTTCAAGCGTTTATTGAACATGGAAAACACCGATGGACTGGGAGGGAAAACGGCCTGCTGCCTAGCCATCGGCGGTACGGGTACTTTCTGAAGAGTGTTTCAGGGTTGTCCTACAAATATAGTTGCCGTCACAACCTGCGATTACATCGCGCCAGCCGCCGCGCAATGACCGATCTTGGGCATGCGCGTACCAAAATACGCCGCGCTGCCAACGCCCACCGCCCCCATCACTGCACAGAAGATCACGCAGATCCACGGGCTCCACGGCATCAGACCAATCAACAACAGCGGTGTGATGCTTGCCCACGCGGCGTAGGCAATGTTGTAGGTGAAGGAAATCCCCGAGACGCGAACCCGCGCCGGGAACAGGCTGATCATCACCGACGGCACCGCGCCGACCACCCCACAACTCAGGCCTGCAATCGCGTACGCCAGGCCTGTCCAGTTACCGCCGCTGATCAGGCAGCCGTAAAGCACGCCAATGCCCAGCGGCAACAACAGGCTATAGAGCATGACCGTGCGCCAGGCGCCAATGCGATCGACCAGCAACCCGGCAAGCACGCAGCCGATGTTCAGGAAAACAATGCCCAACGCGCTCAGAGCGAAAGTATGGCTGGCGGTCATGCCGAAGGTTTTTTGCATCATGGTCGGAGTGATGACAACGAATACCACCACGGCCGAGGTCAGCACGCAGGTGAGGATCATGGCCGGCAACATCGCCAGACGATGCTCACGCAAGACCGTGCGCAACGGCAGTTCGACGGCGGCATCGCGCTGGGCCTGCATCGCCATGAACACCGGGGTTTCACTGAGCCAGCGGCGCAGCCAGACGCCGATCACCCCGAACACACCGCCCAGCAGGAACGGGTAACGCCAGGCGAAATCGAGAATTTCCGCAGGGGTGAACGCCTGTGCGAGAAAGGTCGCGGTGAGGGCGCCGATCAAGTAACCGAAGGTCAGCCCGGCTTGCAGAAAACCGAGGGCATAACCGCGATGCCCGACCGGCGCGTGCTCGGCGACAAACACCCAGGCGCTCGGCACTTCACCACCCACCGCCGCGCCTTGCAGGACACGTAATACCAACAGCAGCAGCGGTGCCCAATAGCCGATCTGCGCATAGGTCGGCATGATCCCGATCAGCAGGCACGGAAGCGCCATCATCAGGATGCTCAGGCTGAAGACTTTCTTGCGCCCCAGCCGGTCGGCGAAATGCGCCATCAGAATCCCGCCCAATGGGCGCGCCAGATAACCGGTGACGAAAATCCCGAAGCTTTGCAACAGGCGTAGCCATTCGGGCATTTCCGGCGGGAAGAACAGTTGGCTGAGGGTCAGGGCGAAGAAAACGAAAATGATGAAATCATAGATTTCCAGCGCGCCGCCAAGGGCCGCAAGGCCGAGGGTCTTGTAGTCCGAGCGGGTAAAGGGCATCGGGCGCGAAGGGGTGTTGGCAGTCATGAAAAAGAACTCTGCAGCCGGTAAAAAAACCAAGGCGCCCATGGTCTACGCAAACGCCTCCACGGACAAGCCGTTAGACCATAGTCCTGTTTTGGTAAAACTTTGTCACACGGCAGGATCGGTTGATTTACTGTTGGCATCTGTCTAGACGGGCCGTTACAGCCCGAAGACCACCATAAACATAAAAATTCGAGGTACGCCCGTGGCTGCTGATATCGAAGATACCCGCTCTGCCCGTTTTGCCCTGCGCTGTTCAAATTTTGCCGAACGCTGGTTCCCCGACTCCTGGGTGTTTGCCGCGCTGGCAGTGATCATCGTCGCCGTAGCGACCCTGTTCATGGGCGCCAAACCGACTGACGCCGCCATGGCGTTCGGTGACGGGTTCTGGAGCCTGATCCCGTTCACCATGCAGATGGCGTTCGTGGTGATTGGCGGTTATGTGGTCGCCAGCTCGCCGCCAGCGGTGAAACTGATCGACCGTCTGGCGCGCCTTCCGAAAAACGGCCGCTCCGCAATAGCCTGGGTGGCATTGATTTCCATGGTCGCCTCGTTGCTGAACTGGGGCTTGTCGCTGGTGTTTGGCGGTTTGCTGGTGCGCGCCCTCGCCCGCCGTACCGACCTGAAAATGGATTACCGTGCCGCCGGTGCTGCCGTCTATCTGGGCCTTGGTGCGGTGTGGGCCTTGGGCCTGTCGTCGTCCGCTGCACAACTGCAGGCCAACCCGGCCAGCCTGCCGCCGTCGATCCTGGCGATCACCGGGGTCATTCCCTTCACCCAAACGATCTTTTTGTGGCAATCCGGTGTCATGCTACTGGCGCTGATCGTGGTCTCGCTGATCGTTGCCTACGCCACCGCGCCAGGTCCCAACACGGCCCGTGACGCCAAAGCCTGCGGCGTCGACCCGAGTTTCAACCTGCCACCGCTGCAACCACGCACTCGCCCCGGCGAATGGCTGGAATACAGCCCGCTGCTGACCCTTTTGCTGGTGCTGCTGGCGGCCGGTTGGCTGTTCCACGAGTTTTCAACCAAACCGTTGCTCAGCGCCATCTCCGGGCTGAACACCTACAACTTCCTGTTCCTGATGCTCGGCGCACTGCTGCACTGGCGTCCGCGCAGCTTCCTCGACGCAGTGTCCCGCGCAGTACCGACCACCACCGGCGTGCTGATCCAGTTCCCGCTGTACGGCTCGATCGCTGCGTTAATGACCACGGTCAAAGGCACTGACGCTCAGACCCTGGCGCACCACATCTCGACCTTCTTCGTCAGCATCGCGTCCCACGACACCTACGCGGTGCTGATGGGCGTGTACTCGGCGATTCTGGGCTTCTTCATCCCGTCCGGCGGCGGCAAGTGGATCATTGAAGCGCCGTACGTCATGCAAGTGGCCACCGACCTGAACTATCACCTGGGCTGGGCCGTACAAATCTACAACGCGGCCGAGGCGCTGCCGAACCTGATCAACCCGTTCTACATGCTGCCGCTGCTGGGCGTGCTCGGGTTGAAGGCGCGGGACTTGATCGGGTTTTCATTTGTGCAGTTGCTGGTGCATACGCCGCTGGTGCTGTTTCTGCTGTGGGCGCTGGGGACGACGCTGACGTATACGGCGCCGGTGATGCCTTAATTGAAATTGATTGCGCCTGCCGGGCGGCAGGCGCAATCAGGTTTGGTCGGTGGGTAACACTTTCAATAGTTCTGGCAAAGCTGCCTGAACCGTATCCCACACCACCTCAAGATTGATATCGAAATAGCCATGAGCGATGCGATTACGCATACCGCGCATGCTGCGCCACGGCACTTGCGAATTTTTGCCTGCAAAGTCCGCGTAACCATCCATTATCTTGGTAGCCGCTTCGCCAATAATGATGAGGCTCATGATGACTGCTTGCTGGGTACGTTTGTCGTCGAAAAATTCGTCTTTACTCAACCCCTCGACGAAAACAAGTGCATCACCAGCGGCTTGACGCATGTGGTCCAGGTAGTCACCGAGCCGGTTGACGGTCATACAGGCCGCGCCTCTTCCAGCACCTGCTGACGAAACTTCAACGGAAGATCCCCCGGCGTTAGCAAGTCGACACTAACCCCCAGTAAATCTTCGAGCTCAACCTGAAGACCGCCCAGATCGAAAAGCGTGGCGCCCGGGAGTGCATCCACCAGTAAATCCAGATCACTCCCCTCTTTATCGGTGCCGAATAATGCGGAACCGAATACACGCGGATTGGATACACGAAAGCGGCCGACGACCTCGCGTACGGCTGCGCGTTTTAGATCCAGTGCGATTGAAGGTTTCATGATTGACCTTTACCAAGTCCAGTATTGCGCCAGTCTAGCAGTGCTTGGGATAGGTAAACACCGCGCTACTTGTAACCCCTCTGTCACATTTCGCTTCAAGCACACCGATACGTAACTGGATCAAGCATCGCAAACAAACCTGGCAAAAACCTACGGGATGTTCTACTCCTCGAAGCGCGAAAAAAGTGCACTCCCCCCCACTGTCAGTTCTGACAGTAGACTCGTCGTTTCATATGCGAGATCGTGAGGCATGCCCCTGTGTTGCAGGGCTGACAGGATTGTCAGTGTTGGAAGTCGCAACGCATTGCCGACAAGGATCGTTATGAAACCTCATCCGCTGTACCCAACGTCTTCGCCTCCGCCGGATGGCATTTACCCGTTTCCAGAGCTGCCGCGCAGTCTTGGATTTCCATCACGGGCCGACTTCAAAATCATCTGCACCGCCGATGGCTCGGCGGTGGCCGTCACAGCATTGTGCGAGTTTCCACGGATCAGCCGAATCTGCCGGGTGTCGGGGCACGTGCTGCCTTATCGCAATCAACACACGCGACAAATGGCGACCGACATTCACCTCTATGACCCGCACTTCAGCAGCCTGCTGCGGCATTCCTGCGACCCCAACGTGTTTTTTGACATGAGCGAACTGTGGTTGTGGGCGCTGAAGGACATCAAGAAAGGCGACAGCCTGACGATGGACTTCGCCGCAACCGAAGACAAACTGCTGCGCCAGTTCGCCTGCCTGTGTGGGTCGCCGGAGTGCCGAGGCTGGATCACCGGTTACGATGAACCGCCGAACGCCGACGGCCAGTTGTTTTATCAACACTGGCGTCGGCGTAGTCTTTGTTGAGGACCTTTACAACTTCTCGACCGGACGCAGACGGTATTGCGGTGGCAGTTGCTCGAACCCGCTGATGGTCGCGTTCAGGCTTTTCCAGCGGCCGTCCTTGATGCCGTAAATGCAGCCGTGGATCGACAGTTTCTGCCCTCGATGCCAGGCGTTTTGCACAATGCTGGTATGCCCGACGTTCGCCACTTGCTGAATCACGTTCAGCTCGCAGAGACGGTCGACTCGCTCTTCTTCGGTCGGCAACTTGGCCAGTTCTTCGCGTTTTTCATAATAAAGGTCGCGAATCGAGCGCAGCCAGCCGTCGATCAGGCCCAGTTGGCGATCCTGCATCGAGGCGCGCACACCGCCACAGCCGTAGTGACCGGTGACCAGGATGTGTTTGACCTTGAGCACGTCCACGGCGTACTGAATCACCGACAGGCAGTTGAGGTCGGTGTGCAGCACCACGTTGGCCACGTTGCGGTGCACGAACAGGTCGCCGGGCAGCATGCCGACGATCTCGTTGGCCGGCACACGGGCGTCGGAGCAGCCAATCCACAAATATTCCGGCGTCTGTTGGCGGGCCAGCTTGGAGAAGAAGTCCGGATCTTCCTGTTTGATCGCTTCAGCCCAGCGTTCGTTGTTATCAATCAGATCTTGTAATTCGTTCATGCTGTAAAGCCTCAAGAATGATGCGCTGGTTTGACAGACAACCACCCGTCGGGGTCACGCGCTTGATGCAAGTATGGCCGGTGGAATTCTCGGGAGTTCAGTGGGTCCACCCTAGTAAGACCCACAGTATGAGGAATTGCCATGACTGAATCACGACGTCCGTTCGATGCGGCGCAACCAGAGCCGATCGACGACAACGAAGACCGCATAGGCTCGGTGCATGAGCTGGACTTCGACGAGGAAGAACCCGGTGGCAAAATCGGTGACGAACTGCTGGTAACCGACCGCGCGCGGCTGATGCCCATTGAACGCCTGCGTGAAGGGGGCATGACGGGCGCCTCGACCGATGATCATGAGCCTACCGATGATGACATGAGCCCGGAAACGCTAATCCTTGAGGATGGCGCGCGGGATGCTCATGAAGCCGGTGAAGGCGATCAGGCGGATTGGGATTTGAGCATTGTCGATGAAGATGACATTGGCGGGGGGAATGGGCTGGATGAGGCGGAGATGGCGAATCGGGATCCGATGGATGGGAATCGTTGATCTTCTTCAGCGCCTGTTAAGCCGCCTTCGCGAGCAGGCTCGCTCCCACAGTGGATCTGATTAGTTCACAAATTCTGTGACCGACACAGATCAATGTGGGAGTGAGCTGGCTCCGGGCGGCGTTCCGACGAAGTTTTTAAAGAGGGTCAGTCCACCAAAGTGCAGGCCATGACAACCGCATCTTCGCGCCCACCCACCGCCGGATAATAATCCCGACGCCGGCCAATCTCGTTAAACCCGTACCGCTCATACAAACGAAATGCCGAGCGGTTACTGTCGCGAACTTCCAGAAAACACTCCCGCGCCTCAGCCTTGTAGGCAATCGACATCAAGTGCTCCAGCAACGTCAAACCCAGGCCACGGCCCTGATTCTCCGGCTTCACGGTGATATTGAGCAGATGCGCCTCATCCAGAATGATCTGCACCACGCCATGACCGACCTGCTGCTGACCTTCGAACATCAGCCAGATCTGGTATTTGCCCAACCCATCGAGAAAAATCCCGCGGGTCCAGGGATGGCTGTATGCCGCGTATTCAATTTTCAGTACTGCTTCCAGGTCCGCCTCGGTCATTACGCGGAACGATACTGCATCACTCATTTGATTCTTTCCAGCGCGCCATCAGCCGACGCATGGCTTGCCAGACATCAGCCTTACGCTGTGGCTCTTCCATTAATAATTCCAGACCCGGCAGGGCCCAGACCGAGCCCAGGCCTTCGACCTGGAGTTCACGGTTGAATGATTCGGCATTGGCCTCACCGGCAAACCGCACCGCCGGCAGACCGATCAGCCACACGCAAACGCATGGAGCATCTTCAATGCGCGCCGAGAGAAAACCCTGTACGAAGTCGCGAGCCGCTTCCGGGCCTTGGTCCATGGTGCCGCGAGCCAGGAGCGGCCAGCGTACCGGTTCGCCGACAATCTGCGGGCTGTCCGGCAGACCGGCGGCGCGCAGCATGTCTTTGAGCAGCAGATAGGCCGGGTCGCGGGTCTGGAACGTTTCGCCTGTGGGTAACTCCACCAGCAGCAGGCAGCGACCGGCGCGCAGCAATTGCAGGGCGAAGCGCGGTGGCGGCACTTGTACAGCCTTGGCGACGACCGGCGCCGCCTCTTCTTCGACCTTGGCGTTGGTGCGCGTACTGGCCAATGAAGGGCGCGGCACCTCGATCTTTACCCGTTCAGCCGGTTTGACTACCGGTTCCACCGGCGCGTCAGGCACCGGAGCCAGTATTACCGGGGCGACGACCAACGGCTCGGGCAGCTCCAGCAGCTCGGGGCGCGAAGGCGCAGCAAAGGGCAATTCGGTGCGCGGCAGCCAGTTGACCACCTGCATGGCGGTCAAATAAGCGCGGCGACGGGACTCGATAAGCAAAGGTCGGCCACTTGTGGATAACTAAAAGTGCGCTGATTCTACCGCCGTTCGCTCAAGATCGCCCGCGCTGTTGATCGATAGACTTCACCGATAGTCTTTCCACCTATGAAAAATGGCGACAGCCTGTCCCGAGAGTGAATCGCATCGGCCCCGATGCAGTACAATCGCGGCTTTTAATCGCCAACCAGCCGGCCATTCCGATGATCGAACCCAAGCGCGTCTTGCGCGCCCTCGCTGAACACTGGGCACTTCTGGAGCCACTGTGCGAGCACTTCGACCAAGGCACCCTGAGCCTCAACGAACTGCGCACGCAACTGGCCGCCCAGCAACTCGACAGTACGCCGCAGGACATCACCAGCCTGCTGGACGTGTGGATCCGCCTCGATATTCTGGTTCCGGTGGCGAAAAGCCCGAACCGTTTCGAGCTCAATGCGCAGATCCACGACTTCCTCGCCTACCTGCGCCGTGAGCACCGTCTGGGCCTGTGCCTGGAGATCGAAGCCTATTTGCGTCACCTCGAACGTCTGGCCGGTTACATTCAGGACGCCTTCGACGTTCGCGACGGCCATGACCTGGCGCGTCAATTGCGCTTGCTCGATATGCGCGTACGCGACGTATTGAAGAAGCTCGCCAACGACGAACAGGCGCTGGTGGCCGTCGCCGAACGTGCCAAGACCAGCGACCGGCAGATTCCGTTGCGTCAGCGTTACGCCGAAGTGTTGGCGACCTGGGACGAATACGTCGAGCCGATGATTCAATTGGTAAACGCCGATGGCGCCTTCGAACAAGGCGTGCGCAAAGTCGAAAATGTCCTGCTGAAGATGCTCACCGAACAGCAGCGCCTCGGTCACTTGGTCGACGACGATATGCTGCTGCGCACCCACGCGCGCATCCTCGAAATGCAAACCAGCGCCCAATTGACCCTGCGTCATGCCCGTGAACTGCTGTTGCCGCTGCGTGAGGAAGCCCGTCGCCACAACGCAGTGACCCGTGGCGCGGCGCTGGCCTTGTCGGCCATCCGTCGTAAAGGCATTGATGCAGTGCCGCAAGCCGCCATGCCTATGTTCACCCGCCCGCAAAGCACGTTCCTCGGCAGCGCCAGTCAGGTCGAAGCCTATGTGTATGCGCTGGCCCGTTTCGAACCGAAACCGGCGCGCTTCCCCAAGGCCCACAAGACTCAGAAAGGCGAAGCACCGCGCGCGCCACGTACCGTTCGCGAAATGCTCGAACGCTGCGAAGACGCCCTGCCGATGCCGGACCTGATGACCTGGCTGCTGGAGCAGGAGCCGGACGGCGCTACTGACGAATTGCTGTACTGGTTCTCGCGCCTGTCGCGGGAGAAACGCTTCAAACGTGAGCGTCTGGAACGCCGCGATTACCACACTCATGAGCACCAGGTCAGCCTGCGCTCCTTCGCCCTGCTCTCGGCCGGCGACTGCGCCGCCGAGGATTCTGCGAGCACCCTCTATGCAAGTACTTCGCATGCATCTTGATCTTTCCGAGCTGTCCCAGCTGGCGCCGATTTTTCGCGAGCTGTTCAAGGGCTACCACGTCAGCCGCCGCGACCCTGAGCTGTACGCGCAACTGTCGAACTTTCAGGACCAGTACCGCACGCTGTTCAAGGCCTTGGGCTTTGAACTGGTGTGCGACACCCGGGGGTTCTACTACTTCGTGCCGGATCTGGCCGCTGCAGCGGTGAACAAGACTGCCCAGCGTCTGGCGCTGTTCACCTTCATCCTTGTCGAACATCTGGCGGATCAGGGCCGTGACCCGGTCGCCGTGCTCGACGGTGGCAGCCTCGGGCGCGATGAATTGCCTTCCTTGCTGGAAAAGTACCGCGACCTGTTCATCCAGGCGGAAGTGCAGACTGTCGAAGAGCTCGAAGAAAAGATCATGCGCCGCATGACCCAACTCGGGTTCGCCGGCGAAGAAAACGGCATCTACCGTTTCCTGCCGCCGATGCATCGCTTCCTCGATGTCTGCCTGTCGGTTCAGCAGGACCGCGATCTGGCGGCCAGCCTGCACAGCGTGCTGCCATTACCGGTCCCGGTGCTGATCGATGACGATAGCGACGAAAAGCTGTTGGAAACCGATGATCCGCTGGATTTGACTGACTTCGAAGAAGAAAGCGAAGAAGACGCCATGGCCCGCGCCATCGCCGAAGAACAGGAGATCGACGCATGAGCAAGGAACGCTACGGCATTCGCCGCTTTGCCCTTTTGAACACCGCCGGTTACAGCCTCGGCCTGTTTCCGCTGGAAGAGCCGCTATCGGTGTACGGCGCGAACAACCTCGGTAAATCCGCCTCGATCAACGCCTTGCAGTTCCCGATTCTGGCGCGCATGTCGGACATGAGTTTCGGCAAGTACAGCCTGGAACAATCCCGGCGTTTCTATTTCGCCTCGGACACCAGTTACATCCTGGTTGAAGTGTCGCTGCCACACGGCCCGCACGTGATCGGCGTGGTCGGTCGCGGGCCAGGCGGTGGTTTCGGTCACCAGTTCTTTGCCTATGCCGGCAAACTGGATCTGGCGCACTATCAGAAAAACGACACCTGCCTGCGCCAGAAAGAACTGTTCACCAACCTTGAGCGCGAAGGCCTCAAAGCCTATGAGTTGAAGCCTGATGAGCTGCGTCGTTTGCTGGTCGGCGGTCACACCTCGATTCCGTTGGACCTGACATTGATCCCGCTGCGCTCCACCAGCGAGCAGAGCCTGAAGACATTCCGCGCGCTGTTCATCAACCTGTTGCACATGCGCGAAATCACTGCGGCCAAGCTCAAGCAACTGTTCCTTGATGCGTTCGAGCACAGCCTGCGCTCCGGCAGCGTCGACTACATCGCCGCGTGCGAAGAAGCGTTCCGCGATGTTCGTCGCATGGAGCAGGATTACAACTCGCTGGTCACGGCTGGCCCGCTGGTTGAAGCACTGGCCGCCGGCGTGGCCCAGCGCAATATCCTGCGCGGCAAACTGCACAGGATCTCGCCGCTGCTCGATTCCCTGCTCGGCACCTGGTCGGACTATGCCAGTGCGCGCAAGGAAGAGCTGACGATTCAGGCCGAGCATTACCGCAACGAGCAAGACACACTGCAAAACGATCAGCGTGGTGGCACGCAAGAGCTGATGCGCCTGGAACGGGAAATCACCGGTATCCAGCGCTGGCTCGGCGAGTTGTCGGTGCTCAAGCATCGCTTCGCGCTGGTCGATGACGTCAAAGTGCTGGAGCAGCAATTGCTTGCAGCCAAGGACGCGCACGATGAGCTGGCTGGTGCGCTGGCGCAGTCGCGGCAGTTCTCTGCCGAAGATCTGGAAGAACGTCTGCGCGATCTGGAAAAACGCCTCAAGTCGGTCAAGCAGCAGCTCGATCATGCTGACAACAACAGCTACGCCCGTCTGCGTGAAGAGTTCTCGCAGCAGGACGTCGAGCGTTTGATGCGCCTGTTCAACAGCGCTTTGTTCAGCCTGCCGCTGGGTGAGCACGGCATCACGCTGGACGAGGACGGTCAGTGGGTCAAATCCATGGAGCTGATCCTCGACGGTTTCAAAGGCGAGCGCTTCGAAGTGCCGGGCCTGTCCATCGACATCTCGCACATCGAACCGCCAGCGCTGCAAGCCCTGGCTGACCGTGCCGCGTTGCGCGATCAGAAAGAACGTTTGGACAAAGAACTCAAGCAACTCAAGACCCAACAGGCCGTCGCCGCCGACCGCGCGGCGAGCAAGACCCAGACCGAAGCGCTGTACCAGCAAGTGCTGGATGCGCAGAAAGCCCTGGAAGATTTCCGCCGCGCGCAAACCCTGAGCGCCGAGGAAGGCGACAAGCTTGAGCAACTGGCGCAAATGGAAGCGGCGCAGGACGAATTGAAGCGTTCCAGCGATGCCTTCACCGAACGCGTCCAGCAACTGTCGGCCAAGCTGCAACTGGTCGGCCGTCAGATTGGCGACATGGAAGCCAAGCAACGCACCCTCGACGACGCCCTGCGCCGCCGTCAGCTGTTGCCCGCAGACTTGCCGTTCGGCACGCCGTTCATGGACCCGATCGATGATTCCATGGACAACCTGTTGCCGTTGCTCAACGACTATCAGGACAGCTGGCAAGGTTTGCTTCGCAGTGATGGTCAGATCGAAGCACTGTATGCGCAGGTCCGCCTCAAGGGTGTGGCCAAGTTCGACAGCGAAGACGATATGGAACGTCGTCTGCAACTGCTGATCAACGCGTACGCGCACCGCACCGACGAAGCCCTGACGCTGGGCAAGGCACGCCGTGCAGCGGTCACCGACATCGCCCGGACCCTGCGCAACATCCGCAGTGACTACGACAGCCTTGAGCATCAACTGGCGCTGTTCAACCGCGAGATCAACAAGCGTCAGGTGTCCAACCTGCAAAGCTTCCGCATCGTGCTCGCGCCGAACAAGGAAGCGCTCAAGCACATCGACCAGATCATCCACAGCGCCGGCCAATACGAAGAAGGCGAAACCCTCTCCGTGTTCGACCTCAGCCAAAGCGCCGATCAGGACAACAAGAACGAGGAAGCCAAGGAGTACCTGGCGCGGCTGGTGGCGGCAAACCATAACCAGCTCGGTCTGAAGGACTTGTTCGAACTCGCGTTCGAAATCACCAAGGTCAACGGTCAGCCGGTGATCCACACCGACATCGATGGCGCCGCCTCCAACGGCACCACGATGACCATCAAGGCGCTGACCAACATGTACTTGTTGCTGCACTTGATGGACCGCGACCAGGCCGGTCGCGTGCGCCTGCCGTACTACCTCGACGAAGCGGCGGACATCGACGAAAAGAACCAGGCAGCGCTGCTTGAAACCAGTTTGCAACTGGGCTTCGTACCGATCCTGGCGAGTGTGAAGCCGCAGGTTTGCGCCAGTGTTGCGATTGACCTGGAAGGCGGAAGCGGGCCGAACGGGATCTACATCGATGAGGCGGACTGGAAGTACATTCGTCGTCATGATGAGGTGAAGGCGAACGTTGTAGTGCAAGCGGATGAGCCGGAACTGGATGTAGTCTGAGTTAAACCGTCAGATACGAAAAAGGCCGGGATCCAATGGATCGCGGCCTTTTTTGTGGCAGCTTTTCGGTGAGTTTGAGGCTCTCATCGCTAGCAGGCTCACTCCCACAATGGTTCGGTATGCACCGGATTTAATGTAGGAGCGGGCTTGCCCGCGAAGGCGGCATTACCGGCACCGATAAACTACTTGCCGATTGCGATCTTCGGCGCCCAGGTCAGCCATTCATCCTCGAACTTGTCGAACAGCGGGAAGGTTTGCTCAGCCCGCGCCGGACTACCCATGCGATCACCGTCCGGCGTAGCAAAGGCGATTCCGCCCTGAATCAGCGTCTCCAGCGATTCAGTGCGCACCGTTGCGCCTTTGAACAAGCCGTAGTCGAGACCAAAACCGCTGCTGTTCCAGAAACGCGTACCACTGCGCACCAGCGGCGCGTATTTCGGCTCAATCAGAATGTGTACCAACACACGATCCGCCGTCTGTCCGAGTTCATAGCCAGTGACCTTGCCGACGGTAATTTCGCGGTACGTCACCGGCACACCGGTTTTCAGCGAACCACGGCGAGCGGCACTCAGGACGAGACTCAAACCGGCTTCCTGCTTGGCCGAATCGGGTGGATTGGCCAAGACGACGAAGTTCGTTTGTGGCCCAAGATTTTTCGGTGCGGGCTGCACTTCAATGTATTGGCCGGTGACCAAGGTTTCGAGGTTGGAGGACTTGATCAGACCCAACTCAGGTTTCACCACCCAGAACTGACTGCCTACCCGGGCGATGCGCTCTGGCACTACGGTGATCCGTGCGGTGAGCATCACCGATTGCAGATCATCCGTGAGGTCAACGTCTTCAATCTTGCCGACATCCAGGCCTTTGAATCTCACAGGCGTGCCGTTACGCAAGCCATCGGCGCGCTCAACCTTAATGGTGACCACGGTACCTTTCTGATTGGCCTCGTCATGGTTGGCGAACAGACGGAAACGCGGAATCTTCTTTTGCAGCGGAGCCTTGGCTTCAGGCGTCTCAAAGGCGATGCCGCCGGCCATCAGGCTTTGCAGCGATTCACTTTTGACCTGGATTCCGTCCGTCAGTCCGCCCGTGAGCGTGATGCCGCTGGCATTCCAGAATCGCGTCGAGGCGTTAACCAACCCTTCGTATTCCTTCTCGATGTGGACACCGATTACCAGTCGCTTCGTTTTCTTGGAGAATTGATAGCTCTGCACCGAACCGACTTTGACCTGTTTGTAGAGAATCGGGCTGCCGACTTCCAGTGATCCCAGGTTCTCGGTGAACAACACCAGGTGCAGGCCCGGCGAACGCAAATCCAGCGGCGGCGCCTTGGGCCGTGCGACGAATTCGCGTTGCGGCGCTGAACCTTTATCGCCAGGGCGCACCGCGATGTAGTTACCTTTGACCAACGCTTCCAGACCGGTGATGCCCGCGAGGGAGATCGACGGTTTGACCACCCAGAACTGAGTGCCGGTAACCAGGTAATCCTCGGCCAATGGATCGAGGGTCAATTCAGCGGTGGCACCGGATAGGTCCGGATCGATCTTCAGCGCTTTCAGATTGCCGACCTGAATGCCTTTGTACATTACCGGCGTGCGGCCAGCCTGCAAGCCTTCGAAATCGGTGAGTTTGACCTTGACCCGAATGCCGGCTGCCGCAGCGTCAAAGTCTTCGTAGAGACGGAACGGCAGGCTCGGATCGGTGGGTGGACTGTCCTTTCGGTTCTCCGGAGTGGCGAACGCGATACCACCGGCGACGATGCTCGCAAGTGACTCGCTGCGAATTTTCACACCGGACAGGTTGGCGTCGATGCTGATGCCACTGGCATTCCAGAAACGCGTGTGTTTGCGCACCAGATTGGCGTAGGTGGGTTCAATGAAAACTTTGAGCTCGACGGTACTCTGGTCTTCCGAGAGCACGTAGCTTTTGATCTCGCCGACCTTGATCTGCTTGTAGAACACAGGGCTGCCACGGTTCAGAGAACCGAGGCGATCAGCCTTGATGGTCAGGTGCAAACCCGGCTTGGCGTCAGATAATGGCGGTTCTTCGGCCAGCGCCTTGAATTTGCGAGTGGGCTCTCCTTCACCGGGGCTGATGGCCACGTAGTTACCCGAGACCAGCGTCTCCAGACCGGTGATACCGGCCAGGGTCACGCTCGGTTTGACCAGCCAGAAGCGAGTGCTGGTCTTGAGGTATTGCTCGACATCCTTATTCATCTCGACAGTCGCGATCACGCCTTTGGAAGCGCCTTCGTCATCGAGTTTTAGGGCTTTCACTTTACCGACGGACATGCCTTTGTAGACCACTTCGGTCTTGTTGGCCTGGATGCCTTCGCCGCTTTCAAAACGTATCTGAACCTGGATGCCTGTCTCGTTATAAGCACGCCAGCCGAGCCAGCCGCCGATGATCAAAGCAATCAGGGGCAGAATCCAAATAGCTGACCAGTTCGAGGCCGGTCGGGTTTTTGCTGTAGGCAAATCAGTCATGGTCGTCGTCCGACTCCGTGTTATCCCAAATCAGTCGGGGATCGAAAGAAACTGCGGCAAGCATCGTCAAAATCACCACACTGGCGAAGGCGATGGCGCCAAGATTGGCTTCAATGCTGGCAAGCCGTCCGAAATTCACGACCGCCACCAGGATGGCGATCACAAAGATATCCAGCATCGACCAGCGGCCGATGAACTCGATAAAGCGGTACATCCAGATACGTTGGCGAGCCGAGAGTGGCTGGCGGCGCTGTATCGAAAACAGCAGCAACCCGATGCCCACCAGTTTGAACGTCGGCACTAGAATACTGGCAATGAACACAACTGCCGCGATGGGAAACATGCCGTAATGAACCAGGTCAATCACGCCGGACATGATGGTGCTGGGGGCGCCCTTGCCGAGTGAATTGATGGTCATGATCGGCAGCATGTTGGCCGGAATGTAGAGAATCGCAGCGGTAATCAGCAGCGCCCAGGTGCGCACCAGGCTGTTCGGGCGACGGGCATGCACCAGCGCACCACAACGGGTGCAGACTTGCTCGTCGGTGTCAGCTTCCTGCTTGTTCAACTCATGGCACTCCGCACAAATCAGAATGCCTGCATCAATCGCCCGCATGGGCATCCTCTCCTGATAAAGCCTGCCAGATCTGATGAGGCGACATCACAACCTCCAACCCGACCTGAACCAACAGCAAACTGATAAAGCACACCAGACCAAGACCTACGCTAATGGCTGCCATATCTGCCAGTTTTACGAACGCGACCAGTACGCCCATGAGGTAAACCTCAAGCATGCCCCAGTCTCGTAAATGGTGATAAATGCGATAGAGCAGCAAGCCGTAGCTGCGTCCAATATCAAAGCGAATACTCAACAAGACTGCCAATTGGCAGAGCAGTTTGAGCAAAGGGATACCCATACTGCACAGGAACACAATCACCGCAACGCTTTGCATTCCAGTATCGAACAAAGCGACAACGCCGCTCCAGACGGTGTCCTTAGACGATTGCCCGAGTAGATTGAGCTCCATGATGGGCAAAAAGTTCGCCGGCACATACAACAATAACGCGGCAATGACCAAGGCGAGACTGCGTTGCACGACGTTGTGCCGATGGGCGTAGAGCTCATAACCGCAGCGCGGGCACAGCGCTTTCTCGCCATGGGCGAGTTCGGGTTTTCGCATCAGCAAGTCGCACTCATGACATGCGACCAAATCGTCCAGCGGTAATTCTGACAGCCTTGGGGCGTCAACCGAATCTGGCATAAAGGCTCTGGCTCCGAGAAAGTTGGGCCTATTCTAGAGGTATGAGTCGAAAATAACTGCGCCAATTTGTGCGTTAAACAGAGGTGTACTTTCCTGCGGACAAAACAAAACCCCTACCTGCGTACGCAGATAGGGGTTTCGGAATTTAATCTTGACGATGACCTACTCTCACATGGGGAAACCCCACACTACCATCGGCGATGCATCGTTTCACTGCTGAGTTCGGGATGGGATCAGGTGGTTCCAATGCTCTATGGTCGTCAAGAAATTCGGTAGCCAGGTCGTTATGTGCATAACGCTCCAGCGAATGGGTATGTAATAGATTTGTGTGTTTCGTTTCGAACTTTCGGTTCTTTCGTCTTCACACACCGCAATCTGGCCTCTTTCGAGTTCGCAAATTGCTTGGGTGTTATATGGTCAAGCCTCACGGGCAATTAGTATTGGTTAGCTCAACGCCTCACAGCGCTTACACACCCAACCTATCAACGTCGTAGTCTTCGACGGCCCTTCAGGGGACTCAAGGTCCCAGTGAGATCTCATCTTGAGGCTAGTTTCCCGCTTAGATGCTTTCAGCGGTTATCTATTCCGAACATAGCTACCCGGCAATGCCACTGGCGTGACAACCGGAACACCAGAGGTTCGTCCACTCCGGTCCTCTCGTACTAGGAGCAGCCCCTCTCAAATCTCAAACGTCCACGGCAGATAGGGACCGAACTGTCTCACGACGTTCTAAACCCAGCTCGCGTACCACTTTAAATGGCGAACAGCCATACCCTTGGGACCGGCTTCAGCCCCAGGATGTGATGAGCCGACATCGAGGTGCCAAACACCGCCGTCGATATGAACTCTTGGGCGGTATCAGCCTGTTATCCCCGGAGTACCTTTTATCCGTTGAGCGATGGCCCTTCCATACAGAACCACCGGATCACTAAGACCTACTTTCGTACCTGCTCGACGTGTCTGTCTCGCAGTCAAGCGCGCTTTTGCCTTTATACTCTACGACCGATTTCCGACCGGTCTGAGCGCACCTTCGTACTCCTCCGTTACTCTTTAGGAGGAGACCGCCCCAGTCAAACTACCCACCATACACTGTCCTCGATCCGGATAACGGACCTGAGTTAGAACCTCAAAGTTGCCAGGGTGGTATTTCAAGGTTGGCTCCACGCGAACTGGCGTCCACGCTTCAAAGCCTCCCACCTATCCTACACAAGCAAATTCAAAGTCCAGTGCAAAGCTATAGTAAAGGTTCACGGGGTCTTTCCGTCTAGCCGCGGATACACTGCATCTTCACAGCGATTTCAATTTCACTGAGTCTCGGGTGGAGACAGCGCCGCCATCGTTACGCCATTCGTGCAGGTCGGAACTTACCCGACAAGGAATTTCGCTACCTTAGGACCGTTATAGTTACGGCCGCCGTTTACCGGGGCTTCGATCAAGAGCTTCGCGTTAGCTAACCCCATCAATTAACCTTCCGGCACCGGGCAGGCGTCACACCCTATACGTCCACTTTCGTGTTTGCAGAGTGCTGTGTTTTTAATAAACAGTCGCAGCGGCCTGGTATCTTCGACCGGCATGGGCTTACGCAGTAAATGCTTCACCCTCACCGGCGCACCTTCTCCCGAAGTTACGGTGCCATTTTGCCTAGTTCCTTCACCCGAGTTCTCTCAAGCGCCTTGGTATTCTCTACCCAACCACCTGTGTCGGTTTGGGGTACGGTTCCTGGTTACCTGAAGCTTAGAAGCTTTTCTTGGAAGCATGGCATCAACCACTTCGTCACCCAAAGGGTAACTCGTCATCAGCTCTCGGCCTTAGAATCCCGGATTTACCTAAGATTCCAGCCTACCACCTTAAACTTGGACAACCAACGCCAAGCTGGCCTAGCCTTCTCCGTCCCTCCATCGCAATAACCAGAAGTACAGGAATATTAACCTGTTTTCCATCGACTACGCTTTTCAGCCTCGCCTTAGGGACCGACTAACCCTGCGTCGATTAACGTTGCGCAGGAAACCTTGGTCTTTCGGCGTGGGTGTTTTTCACACCCATTGTCGTTACTCATGTCAGCATTCGCACTTCTGATACCTCCAGCAAGCTTCTCAACTCACCTTCACAGGCTTACAGAACGCTCCTCTACCGCATCACCTAAGTGATACCCGTAGCTTCGGTGTATGGTTTGAGCCCCGTTACATCTTCCGCGCAGGCCGACTCGACTAGTGAGCTATTACGCTTTCTTTAAAGGGTGGCTGCTTCTAAGCCAACCTCCTAGCTGTCTAAGCCTTCCCACATCGTTTCCCACTTAACCATAACTTTGGGACCTTAGCTGACGGTCTGGGTTGTTTCCCTTTTCACGACGGACGTTAGCACCCGCCGTGTGTCTCCCATGCTCGGCACTTGTAGGTATTCGGAGTTTGCATCGGTTTGGTAAGTGGGATGACCCCCTAGCCGAAACAGTGCTCTACCCCTACAGTGATACATGAGGCGCTACCTAAATAGCTTTCGAGGAGAACCAGCTATCTCCGAGCTTGATTAGCCTTTCACTCCGATCCACAGGTCATCCGCTAACTTTTCAACGGTAGTCGGTTCGGTCCTCCAGTTAGTGTTACCCAACCTTCAACCTGCCCATGGATAGATCGCCCGGTTTCGGGTCTATTCCCAGCGACTAGACGCCCTATTAAGACTCGCTTTCGCTACGCCTCCCCTATTCGGTTAAGCTCGCCACTGAAAATAAGTCGCTGACCCATTATACAAAAGGTACGCAGTCACCCAACAAAGTGGGCTCCCACTGCTTGTACGCATACGGTTTCAGGATCTATTTCACTCCCCTCTCCGGGGTTCTTTTCGCCTTTCCCTCACGGTACTAGTTCACTATCGGTCAGTCAGTAGTATTTAGCCTTGGAGGATGGTCCCCCCATATTCAGACAAAGTTTCTCGTGCTCCGTCCTACTCGATTTCATGACCAAGAGATTTTCGCGTACAGGGCTATCACCCACTATGGCCGCACTTTCCAGAGCGTTCCGCTAATCTCAAAGCCACTTAAGGGCTAGTCCCCGTTCGCTCGCCACTACTAAGGGAATCTCGGTTGATTTCTTTTCCTCAGGGTACTTAGATGTTTCAGTTCCCCTGGTTCGCCTCTTAAGCCTATGTATTCAGCTTAAGATAACCATCTTATGATGGCTGGGTTCCCCATTCAGACATCTCCGGATCAAAGTCTGTTTGCCGACTCCCCGAAGCTTTTCGCAGGCTACCACGTCTTTCATCGCCTCTGACTGCCAAGGCATCCACCGTATGCGCTTCTTCACTTGACCATATAACCCCAAGCAATCTGGTTATACTGTGAAGACGACATTCGCCGAAAATTCGATTCTTGCTCATAAAGAGCAACTCACAAATTTTACCTTAGCCTGAGCCGTTACCAGTGAAAGTAACGTTCAGTCTATCTTTCTATCACATACCCAAATTTTTAAAGAACGAACTAGTCAAAGACTAGAAATCAACATTCACCATCATCCGATGGAATGCTCATTTCTAAGCTTTATACCGACAGAAGCAGTAGTGGTGGAGCCAAACGGGATCGAACCGTTGACCTCCTGCGTGCAAGGCAGGCGCTCTCCCAGCTGAGCTATGGCCCCGTATTTCTACAGGCGTTTCCCACACAAAATTGGTGGGTCTGGGCAGATTCGAACTGCCGACCTCACCCTTATCAGGGGTGCGCTCTAACCAACTGAGCTACAGACCCAATTTCGGGCTGCTTCTTTCGTCTTCTTCAATGAATCAAGCAATTCGTGTGGGAACTTATGGAGCAGCTGATGTCGTCGATTAAGGAGGTGATCCAGCCGCAGGTTCCCCTACGGCTACCTTGTTACGACTTCACCCCAGTCATGAATCACACCGTGGTAACCGTCCTCCCGAAGGTTAGACTAGCTACTTCTGGTGCAACCCACTCCCATGGTGTGACGGGCGGTGTGTACAAGGCCCGGGAACGTATTCACCGCGACATTCTGATTCGCGATTACTAGCGATTCCGACTTCACGCAGTCGAGTTGCAGACTGCGATCCGGACTACGATCGGTTTTATGGGATTAGCTCCACCTCGCGGCTTGGCAACCCTCTGTACCGACCATTGTAGCACGTGTGTAGCCCAGGCCGTAAGGGCCATGATGACTTGACGTCATCCCCACCTTCCTCCGGTTTGTCACCGGCAGTCTCCTTAGAGTGCCCACCATTACGTGCTGGTAACTAAGGACAAGGGTTGCGCTCGTTACGGGACTTAACCCAACATCTCACGACACGAGCTGACGACAGCCATGCAGCACCTGTCTCAATGTTCCCGAAGGCACCAATCCATCTCTGGAAAGTTCATTGGATGTCAAGGCCTGGTAAGGTTCTTCGCGTTGCTTCGAATTAAACCACATGCTCCACCGCTTGTGCGGGCCCCCGTCAATTCATTTGAGTTTTAACCTTGCGGCCGTACTCCCCAGGCGGTCAACTTAATGCGTTAGCTGCGCCACTAAGAGCTCAAGGCTCCCAACGGCTAGTTGACATCGTTTACGGCGTGGACTACCAGGGTATCTAATCCTGTTTGCTCCCCACGCTTTCGCACCTCAGTGTCAGTATCAGTCCAGGTGGTCGCCTTCGCCACTGGTGTTCCTTCCTATATCTACGCATTTCACCGCTACACAGGAAATTCCACCACCCTCTACCATACTCTAGCTTGTCAGTTTTGAATGCAGTTCCCAGGTTGAGCCCGGGGATTTCACATCCAACTTAACAAACCACCTACGCGCGCTTTACGCCCAGTAATTCCGATTAACGCTTGCACCCTCTGTATTACCGCGGCTGCTGGCACAGAGTTAGCCGGTGCTTATTCTGTCGGTAACGTCAAGACCGCAACGTATTAGGTTACTGCCCTTCCTCCCAACTTAAAGTGCTTTACAATCCGAAGACCTTCTTCACACACGCGGCATGGCTGGATCAGGCTTTCGCCCATTGTCCAATATTCCCCACTGCTGCCTCCCGTAGGAGTCTGGACCGTGTCTCAGTTCCAGTGTGACTGATCATCCTCTCAGACCAGTTACGGATCGTCGCCTTGGTGAGCCATTACCTCACCAACTAGCTAATCCGACCTAGGCTCATCTGATAGCGCAAGGCCCGAAGGTCCCCTGCTTTCTCCCGTAGGACGTATGCGGTATTAGCGTCCGTTTCCGAGCGTTATCCCCACTACCAGGCAGATTCCTAGGCATTACTCACCCGTCCGCCGCTCTCAAGAGGTGCAAGCACCTCTCTACCGCTCGACTTGCATGTGTTAGGCCTGCCGCCAGCGTTCAATCTGAGCCATGATCAAACTCTTCAGTTCAAACATCTTTGGGTTTTTAAGAAACCCTAAACTTGGCTCAGCAATCGTTGGTTACATCTTTGATTTCTCGCGGAGTAACTTGTGATGCTGATAATCTTGTTGACTATCAGTCTGACTCCACAAGCACCCACACGAATTGCTTGATTCAGTTGTTAAAGAGCGGTTGGTTAAGATCTTTCGTCTCAACCGAGGCGCGCATTCTACAGCAGCCTCTGTTGCTGTCAAGCGGTTATTTTCAGAAGTTTTCAAAGTTTCCTTTGTAACTTCAACCACTTGCGCTTTCGATCTCTCGTCAGCGGGAGGCGAATTCTACAGCGTTACACGCTGCTGTCAACACCTCTTTTTCAACTCCTTTCGGGCTTCGATGAACTGAAGCCGCTCACTGTCGAAAACTGCGTAACTCGTTGTTTACCAAGGAGTTTTCCGTTTCGACTGCGCCGGAAGTGGGGCGAATTATAGACACCCAGAATCTGCCGTCAACCTTTAATTACGCCTTTCGTACAGACGGTGCCTTTTTAGCCACTAAACGCGGGATTCGACGGGTAACTACCGGTATACGCAGCACTAATAGCAACACCCCTATAGAGGCATACACCACCCACTCCTTCAGGTCGGCACGAACGATCCACAACATATGCAGCAACCCAAGCCCGAGAATCACATAGACCAGGCGATGCAGCTTCTTCCAGCGAACGCCCAAACGCCGCTGACTGTAGCGATTGGAGGTCACCGCCAACGCCAACAAACACAAGAATCCCAATGTACCGACAATAATGTACGGCCGTTTGCGCAACTCAACAACCAGTTGCGACCAGTCAAACCCAAGGATGAACGCCGTATAGCCGCTTAAATGCAAAACCACATACGCGAAGCACCACAAACCGATCTGTCTTCGCACCGCAATCCACCCCGCCCACCCGGTGAGTTTTTGCAGGAGCGTCAAGCTGAGGGTAATGAGTAGCAGAACAAGCGTACCCAACCCCAACCGGTCAACCAGCACCTTGCCCGGATCAGGCCCCAGCACATCCGCCCACGCCTGATACAACCAGAGTAGCGGCCACACCGCTGCCGCAATGAAGACGCCAATACGCCAAACCGGAAAACGCATCAGTAGTTCTTCCGCAAATCGAGCCCTGTATATAGAGAGGCGACTTCATCCGCGTAGCCGTTGAACATCTGCGTGTCCCGCACATTCGGCTTGAACAGACCACTGGGCAAACGACGCTCCCGCGCTTGAGTCCAGCGCGGGTGATCAACCGTGGGATTCACATTTGCGTAAAAACCATACTCATCCGCAGCAATGCTCTGCCATGTCGTTTTCGGCTGCTCGCTGACCAGGCTGATACGCACAATGGATTTGATGCTCTTGAAGCCGTACTTCCAGGGCACCACCAGGCGTAGCGGCGCTCCATTCTGATTAGGCAGTTCACGCCCGTACATGCCTACCGCAAGAATCGCCAGCGGGTTCATCGCTTCATCCAGACGCAGCCCTTCTACATATGGCCAGTCAATCAAGGCAAAGCCTGACCGCTGCCCCGGCATACTCTTGGGATTTTCCAGGGTTTCGAAACGAATGTACTTCGCCTTTGAGGTCGGCTCGACTTGCTTGAGCAAGGCCGAGATGGGGAACCCGATCCACGGAATGACCATCGACCACGCTTCAACACAGCGAAGACGATAGATCCGCTCCTCTAACTGGTAAGGCTTCATGAAGTCTTCCAGCGCATACCGCCCCGGCCTGCCCACCTCTCCATCCACCACCACGCTCCACGGCTCAGTCTTTAACGCCCCCGCATTGGCAGCAGGGTCGCCTTTATCAGTACCGAACTCATAGAAGTTGTTGTAGTGGGTTGCATCTTTGAAGGGCGTAATCGCTTCGTCCTTGACGGCGACCGCACCCCATTTAGTAGAAGGAAGCTTTTCGGCAAACCAGGAAGGCGCCTTGCCAGGATCGACATCCGCATAGCGCGAAGCCTCCTCGGCACTCGCCCAGCGCGGCAAGCTACTGAAAGCCAAACCTGCAACGGCGGCACCGAGAACATTACGACGAGATAGATAGAAGGATTCAGGCGTGACGTCCGACTCATGGCAGTCAGACGCTTTGGGTACTTTGATCAACATGGCAACTCCGCAGCTTTGGAGAACAGATGCACCAATAGACTGCGGAGTATGGGGGAAATTACATCACTCGGCGTTTTTGTGCCGACGAAGGCGCAACAGGTATTGCACCGGGCCGGAGGCCGCGTAAGCGAGGAAAACCAGCAACAGAATGCGAGGCGGATCGCTGAAGACCACAGCAAACACCAGCACCACCGCAAGGATCGCCACAAAAGGTACGCGCCCTTTCAAGTCCAGTTCCTTGAAGCTGTTGTACTTGATGTTGCTGACCATCAGCATGCCGGCAGCCGCAACCATCAGCGCAACCAGGAAGGACATCTTCGATCCCTGAATGCCGTAGTCGCTGAACGCCCAGACAATCCCGGCAACCACACCCGCCGCCGCCGGACTGGCCAGGCCGATGAAGTAGCGCTTGTCCGCGGTGCCAACCTGAGTGTTGAAGCGCGCCAGACGCAACGCCGCACCCGCCACATAAATGAAGGCAACCATCCAGCCGACCTTGCCCATATCACCCAAGGCCCAGCCAAACGCCAGCAATGCCGGCGCAACACCAAAGGCGACCATGTCCGACAGCGAGTCGTACTCGGCACCAAAAGCGCTCTGGGTATTGGTCATGCGCGCCACGCGGCCATCGAGACCGTCGAGCACCATCGCGACGAAAATCGCGATCGCGGCGAAAGCAAAGTACTTGCTCGCATTGACCGAATCACCGGCACTCAATGCGGCCTGGGCACTCATCGAGTTGATGATGGAATAAAACCCTGCGAACAGGTTCGCAGTGGTGAACAGATTCGGCAGAAGATAGATACCACGATGCCGGACTTTGCGACCCTCAGCGTCATGCCCTTCTTCGATGTGCTCATCGATGGGCAGCAGGCTTTCGGCGTCAGAAGCCTGGTTTGGCTCTTCGGGGCGTTCGCTCATGGACATTACCTTGCAACAGGATGGAAAGTTTTCGACAGGTGTCTGGGACGACGGTTCGGCCACAAACGATGCAGCTTTATACCAGAAGCGGCGATCCAAACGAAAAAACGCGGCCTAGGCCGCGTTTTCCGTACAAGGGCGTGACTTAGTTTTTGGCTTTGTCGACGATCTTGTTGGCACCGATCCACGGCATCATGGAGCGCAGTTGCTCGCCGATGATCTCGATACCGTGAGCGGCGTTGTTACGACGCTTGGCGGTCATCGAAGGATAGCCGGTTGCGCCTTCGCTGATGAACATCTTGGCGTATTCGCCGTCCTGAATACGTTTCAGGGCGTTGCGCATGGCCTGACGGGACTCGGCGTTGATCACTTCCGGACCGGTCACGTACTCGCCGTATTCAGCGTTGTTGGAGATCGAGTAGTTCATGTTGGCGATACCGCCTTCGTACATGAGGTCAACGATCAGTTTCAGTTCGTGCAGGCACTCGAAGTAGGCCATTTCCGGCGCGTAGCCAGCTTCAACCAGGGTTTCGAAACCGGCTTTAACCAGCTCAACAGTACCGCCGCACAGAACGGCTTGTTCGCCGAACAGGTCGGTTTCAGTCTCGTCCTTGAAGGTGGTTTCGATGATGCCGGTACGACCGCCACCAACACCAGCAGCGTAGGACAGCGCAACGTTCTTGGCGTTGCCGGAAGCATCCTGATAGATAGCGATCAGGTCAGGGATGCCGCCGCCTTTGACGAACTCGGAACGCACGGTGTGGCCCGGTGCTTTCGGCGCGATCATGATCACGTCGAGGTCAGCGCGCGGAACAACCTGGTTGTAGTGAATCGCGAAGCCGTGGGAGAAGGCCAGGGTGGCGCCTTTCTTGATGTTCGGCTCGATTTCGTTTTTGTACAGGGCAGACTGGAACTCGTCCGGAGTCAGGATCATGACCAGGTCGGCAGCTGCAACAGCGGAAGCAACGTCAGTCACTTTCAGGCCATGAGCTTCGGCTTTGGCAACAGTGGCCGAACCTTTACGCAGACCAACAGTCACGTCAACGCCGGAATCTTTCAGGTTGCACGCTTGAGCGTGGCCCTGGGAACCGTAACCGATGATGGCAACTTTCTTGCCCTGGATGATGGACAGGTCGCAGTCTTTTTCGTAATAAACTTTCATGAAATTCCCCTATATATCCAGGCCGTTCAGGCCATTCGCTAATTTGGTTTAGATGCTGAGTACTTTGTCGCCGCGGGCAATACCGGTTACGCCGCTACGGACGGTTTCCAGAATCGACGCAGTGCCAATGGACTGAATGAAGCTGTCGAGCTTGTCGCTGGTACCGGTCAGTTGAACGGTATACACGCTGGCGCTGACATCGACGATCTGCCCACGGTAAATATCGGTAGTGCGCTTGATCTCGGCACGCTGGGCGCCGGTGGCCTTGACCTTGACCAGCATCAGTTCGCGCTCAATGTGAGCACTCTCCGACAGGTCGACCAATTTGACCACTTCAATCAGCTTGTTCAAGTTCTTGGTGATCTGCTCGATGACTTCATCGTGGCCAACGGTGGTCAGCGTCAGACGCGACAGAGTCGGGTCTTCGGTGGGTGCCACGGTCAGACTTTCGATGTTGTAGTTGCGCTGCGAGAACAGGCCGACTACACGAGACAGAGCGCCCGGTTCGTTTTCCAGAAGCAAGGAAATAATGTGTCGCATGATTAAGTACGCTCCGTCTTGCTCAGCCACATATCGCGCATGGAGCCGTCTTTGATCTGCATCGGGTAGACGTGTTCGCTGGTGTCGACTGAAATATCCAGCACCACCAGGCGATCCTTCATGGCGAACGCCTCCTCCATCTTCGACTTCAAATCTTTCGAATCGGTGATGCGCACGCCAACGTGACCATAGGCTTCTGCCAGCTTGACGAAGTCAGGCAAGGATTCCATGTAGGAGTGCGAGTGACGGCTGCCGTAACTCATGTCTTGCCACTGGCGAACCATACCCAAAACGCCGTTGTTCAGGATCACGATTTTGACCGGCAAGCCATATTGCAGACAGGTGGACAGTTCCTGAATGTTCATCTGGATACTGCCCTCGCCCGTCACGCAGACGACGTCGTCATCCGGGAAGCTCAGCTTGATGCCCATGGCCGCCGGAAAACCGAAGCCCATGGTGCCCAGGCCACCGGAGTTGATCCAGCGGTTCGGCTTGTTGAACGTGTAGTACTGCGCCGCAAACATTTGGTGCTGGCCCACGTCGGAGGCCACAAAGGCATCGCCCTTGGTGACTTCGCACAGGGTTTCGATCACGGTCTGCGGCTTGATGACGCTACCGTCGCCCTTGTCGTAAGGGAACAGACCGCGGTCACCGCGCCACTCATCAACTTGCTTCCACCAGCTGGCAACGGACTCCTTGTTCGGGGTCTCGCCGATTTCCTTGAGGATCGCGACCATCTCGGTCAGGACACTCTCGACCGGACCGACGATAGGCACGTCTGCCTTGATGGTCTTGGAAATCGAAGCCGGGTCGATGTCGATGTGAATGATCTTGGCATTCGGGCAGAACTTGGCCGGGCCGTTGATCACGCGGTCGTCGAAACGAGCGCCGACTGCAAGGATCACGTCGGCATGGTGCATCGCCAGGTTAGCGGTGTAGCTGCCGTGCATGCCGAGCATGCCGATGAACTGACGATCGGTGCCAGGGTAGGCACCCAATCCCATCAGGGTATTGGTCACTGGCAGGTTGAGCATCTTCGCCAATTCGGTCAGCGGCGCGGAGCCACCACCGAGAATCACGCCTCCGCCTGCGTACATCACAGGACGCTTGGCCGCCAGGAGCATTTCTGCCGCCTTGCGGATCTGCCCAGAGTGACCGCGAACGGCCGGGCTGTAGGAACGCAGCTTGGCTTTTTTCGGGAAGATGTATTCGAACTTCTCGGCCGGGTTGGTCATGTCTTTCGGAATATCGACAACGACCGGGCCCGGACGACCGGATTGCGCCAGGTAGAACGCTTTCTTCATGACTTCCGGGATTTCCGATGCGTGCTTGATCATGAAGCTGTGCTTCACGATCGGCCGGGAGATACCGATCATGTCGGTTTCCTGGAACGCATCGGTGCCCACCATGTTGCTAGGCACCTGGCCGGAAATGACCACCATCGGAATGGAGTCCATGTAGGCGGTGGCAATACCAGTGATGGCATTGGTTGCGCCAGGACCGGAAGTCACCAGTACCACGCCGGCTTTACCGGTGGCACGGGCATAGCCGTCAGCCATATGGGTAGCCGCTTGTTCGTGACGAACCAGGATGTGGGTCACTTCCGGTTCTTTGAACAGGGCATCGTAAACATGAAGAAGAGCACCACCCGGGTACCCGTAGATATATTTGACGCCTTCGTCACGCAAGAAGCGGACGAGCATCTCACCGCCAGATAAAAGCTCCACGTTGTTCACCTCTAAAACGCCAGAATACCGCCCACTCAAACGGGGACGGGTCTTAATAGGTTTACTTCTCGGCAGAGCATGAGCGACGGTGGTCGCCGACTACGTCAGCACTGACTGAGCAAGTATTGGGATCGTCCCAAGTGTTGCGGGCCTTTCCCACCCAGCGCGAGGTAACGCGTTGCGGGTGTAACAAGTCGGCGCGGATGTGCGCCTCATGATCTGCTGAGTGGGTCTGCTTCTGGCAGTCCCTCTACAGCGGACTTTGGATTCTTCTGTTTCGTCCTCTGCAAGTCAAGTCGTCTATGTGCTTAATTGAAGTAAGCACATGAGAAAGCAAGAAAAAATCGCCAAACAGCGACTGTGTTAGCTTCGATTGCGCAACTCATGACTAGGAAATGGCATGCGAACGATCTTCTTCACGGTCAGCCTGCTGATCAGCCCTTTATGTGTGGCGGGCCAGATCTACAAATGGGTCGATGCCCAAGGCGTGACTCACTTCGATTCACAACCGCCCCAAGGACAGGAAGCCGCCACCGTGGTGACCCCCTCCTCTTCTGCCGGCAAACCGGCCACGCTGCCAGGCAGCAGCGCCATCGGTAATCAACAGGACATCGACAACACCGTAAAAAAGCAGGTTGCCGAGCATCAAGCTCAACTCAACGCATTTTGCATGCAGGCGCGGACGAACCTGGCTCAACTGCAAAACAATCCGCGACTTCGGGAGGATGTGGAAGGCGAGATGCGCCGCCTGACCGATCAACAACGTCAGGAACGCATTGGCGAAACACAGAAACAGATTGCGCAGAACTGCTGTAGGGGTCGAGCTTGCTCGCGATAGCGGTGCAACATTCAACAGATCTGTTGAGTGTTACGCCGCCCGGAGCAAGCTCAGCTCCTACAGAGGATCGGAGTTAGCGGGAGGTGGTGATCAGCCGGTCGAACTCTTTGAGCAGCACTTGCAGCTGCCGGTCCTTGCCCTGGACATCACGGGCGGCGAAGACCATTTCGGCCATCTCCTGAATGCCGGATACGGTGGGCAATGGCAGATCTTGCTCAAGGATCATTTTCATCCGAGGCAAGAAGATCCATTGCAGCCACTGCTCGAAGTCCAGCGTATCGACCGAAAACGGCTCGACGCTGGAAAGCGCTTCAGCGGAAGGCGAAACGTCATCCCACCACCGCTGCACCCGCAGTTCACGCTCGATCAGCAGCAACTGGTCGGCAATCTTCGAAAAGCGTACGTCCATCACAGCGAAACCTTGGCCTTCTGACGGGCCAATGTTGCGCCGGCAGAGTCACCCTGCTTCTCGCGCGCCTGGGCAATCAAATCCCAGAGGCTGGCCTGAAGATCCGGACGGCCATTGGCGAACGTCAGACCACGACGAGCGAATTGCTCAGCCTGCGCGGCATCCCCTTGAGCCATGCGCACTTGAGCCAGGCGATAAAGCACTTGCGGCTCACGCGGCGCGACTCGCTGAGCACGCTCCAGACTGGACGAAGCACCGTTGAGGTCGCCGCTTGCCTGTTGCTGCTGAGCCGTGGTCAACAACGCCAGCACCGGACCATCCAGCTGCTCGTCGGCTGACAGACCGCCAGCGCTCGCCGAAGGAATTCCGCTCGGCGTCGGCGGCATGCTGTAACTGCCCTGATTGATCGGTGCTGACTGGACCGGCGACGTGTCGATCGGCCCAGGAGTAATCGGGCCCGGCGTAATTGGCGAGGTACTGATCGGCGCAGAGGTGGCGGCGCCGCCACCCGGGACCATCACCACTACACCGGTGTCGCCTTGCGGAATCGCCTGGGTTTGGGATTGGGTTTGCGCTTGCGCAGGACGCTTCACAGTCGACTTGCGAAAGCCACCATTCGCCGAAATCCGCTCACTGTTAGACACAGCCGTGCCGGCATCCTCAACCGGAATCGATCCACGTTGTACGGTGGAGCAACCGCTGAGCAACGCCACGGTGACAACCGCTGGTATCAACCACTTGTTCACTTGAATCCCTCTTTGCTTAATTCATCCAGCCCTTGACCCAATCCATCACCGTTTCACCGGAAGCAGGGCCTTCGCCACCACAAGCCGCACCGGGAGGTGGTTCGCTGCCGCGAATATACGGCATCTGTACAGCGCCTGGGCAGCCCGCATCGGAGCCTTGCCCGGTACGCGAATCGACCCAGGCTTGAACTACGTTGTCCGGCTGCGGCATGTCCAGCGGCAGCGGATCGGCCTTACGCATGAAACTGGTCCAGACCTGCAAGGCACCGGTGGCACCCGTAAACGGCGTCTTGCCGTTGTCATCGCGGCCCAGCCAGACCACCGCCAGCAAGTCCTGACTGAAACCGGCGAACCAGCTGTCCCGGGAATCGTTACTGGTACCGGTCTTGCCGGCCAGGGTCAGGGTCTTCGGCAACACGTTATAAACCGAACTGCCGGTACCTTCACGCATGACCCGCTGCATGGCGCTCTGGATCAGGTAAATGGATGCCGGGTCAAAACGCTGCTCGATCTGGAACGGATAGCGCTTGAGCGGTTCACCTTCGGCGGTCAATACGCTACGAATCCCGCGCATCGGCGTATTGAAACCACCGTTGGCGAGGGTCTGGTACATGGTCGCCACTTCAATTGGCGTCATGCCACCTGCGCCCAGCAACATCGACGGGAACGCCGGGAATTCGCGAGTCACGCCCAAGCGAGCCAGGGTTTTGAGGACATTCGGTACACCCATTGCCAAGCCGAGACGCGCGGTCGACAGGTTGTAGGAATGCGCCAGCCCCTGATACAGGAAAACCGTACCGTGGGAACGGTGATCGTAGTTCTGCGGTTTCCAGACCTGACCATCCGCGCCTTTGACCGAGAAGGATTCGTCCGACAGCCAGCTGGTCAGAGTGTATTGAGTGGGTTTTTCAAGAGCCGTCAGATAGACCGCCGGCTTGATCAACGAACCGATGGGGCGTACCGCGTCCAGTGCACGGTTGAAACCGGCAAAACTGGCCTGACGGCTGCCAATCATGGCCTGGACCTCACCGGTTTCCGGGTTGGTCACGACCATGGCCGCTTCGACTTCATCGGAACCCTTGCGACCGGACAGACGCTTGAAGGTGTCGTTGACGGAGGCTTCGGCTTTCATTTGCAGAATCGGGTCGAAGCTGGTGAAGATCCGCAGCCCCTCTTCGGTCAAGTCTTCGTCGCGGTAGTCTTCGCGCAACTGGCGTTTAACCAGATCGATAAAGCCCGGGAACGAACTGTCGGCCAGCTTGCCGCGGGTTGTCACACCCAGTGGCATTTTCTTCGCGGCAGCGACCTGCTCAGCGGTGGCGACGCCTTGTTGTTCAAGAACATCGAGCACCAGATTGCGTCGCTCCAGCGCCCGCTCAGGATTGCGACGCGGGTTGTAATAGGATGGCCCCTTGACCATCCCCACCAACATGGCAACTTGATGCAGTTTCAGTTCGGACAACGGCTGCCCGAAGAAGAACTGGCTGGCCAGACCGAAACCGTGAACCGCACGCTGGCCGTCCTGACCGACGAACACTTCATTGAGGTAGGCCTCAAGAATTTCTCGTTTGTCGTAATGCAGCTCAAGCAACATCGCCATCATGGCTTCGGTGAGTTTGCGCGACAGGCTGCGTTCACTGGTCAGGTAGAAGTTCTTGACCAACTGTTGTGTCAGCGTACTGCCGCCCTGGGTCATCTTGCCGCCAGAGGTGTTGACGTAGACGGCTCGGACAATCGACTTGGGTGACACGCCCCAGTGGCTATAGAAATCCCGGTCTTCCACGGCAACCAGGGTTTCCAGCAGATAAGGCGGCACCTGATCGAGTTTGATCAGGATGCGGTCTTCCAGGTTTTTCGGGTAAATCCCGCCGATCATCAGCGGCTCCAGCCGCACTACCGAAAGCTTCGAACCGTCGGTCGCCGAGAGCTCCGCTACATAGTCACCGGAGAACCGTACGCGCACGGGCTGGGGCTTTTCCAGGCCTTCATAGAACTGGAAGCCACGCGTGTTCAAATCGACGGTATTGCCGTTGACCGACGCAGCGCCCGGGCCGTTGCTTACGCTTTCACGTCGGTAGCCCAAAGCGTCAAGCTCTGTGAGGAAGTCATCCTTGCTCAGCTTCTGGCCGGTGAACAGCTCAAGCGGGCGCGCATACACCTTGGCCGGGATAGTCCAGCGTTTGCCGGAGAATTTTTCCTGGACGATAGCGTCGAGGTAAACCGCGAATCCGGCGAGCACGACGAGGCCGACCAGACTGAGTTTAAGGGCCCAGCCCAGCCACGGGCTCAGGCCCCTGGAAGGTGGTTTTTTTGGAGTGCGGGGGGATCGAGTACGAGTCATGGCGGCGGATTATACGCACTTTATTCATACTCAACAGGCGCCCTCCAAGGTTTGCGTCAGGCGGACTTGCGGCCATAATGGCGCCTTGAATTTTTCCCAGACTCTGAAGGATCGCCTGTGAGCCAGTCCCTGATCGCCGCTCTGCAAAACCCGGCCCTCTACCCGCATCCGGTAGACGGGTTCCAGGTCATCGAAACCCATATTTCCTGGGTCATCCTCACAGGCCCCTTTGCTTATAAAGTGAAGAAGCCAGTGAATTTCGGCTTCCTCGACTTCTCCAGCCTCGAAGCCCGCGAGCACTTCTGCGGTGAAGAACTGCGATTGAACCAGCGCCTGACCAACGATTTGTACCTGGAAGTGTTGCCAATCACCGGCAGCGCCGAAGCACCACAACTGGGCGGTGAAGGTCCGGTCGTCGATTTCGCCCTGAAAATGCGTCAATTCCCACAAAGCCAGCTGCTCAGCACCTTGCAGGCCAATGGCGAACTGACCACCGCGCACATCGACGAGATGGCCGCGCAGATCGCTCAATTCCACCTCAATGCGCCGAAAGTCCCTGCCGAACACGAAGCTGGCTCCCCGGACAGCGTCATGGCGCCCGTGCGTCAGAACTTCGAACAGATCCGCCCGTTCCTCAGCGACAAGGCCGATCTGCTACAACTCGATGCCCTGCAAGCCTGGGCCGAAAGCAGCTTCGAACGTCTCAAGCCACTGTTCGCCCAGCGCAAGGCCGAGGGTTTCATTCGTGAATGCCACGGTGATATCCACCTGGGTAACGCCACCGTGATCGATAACAAGGTCGTGATCTTCGACTGCATCGAGTTCAACGAACCGTTCCGCTTCACCGACGTCTACGCCGACACCGGCTTCCTGGCGATGGACCTGGAAGACCGTGGCCTGAAGTGCCTCGCGCGCCGTTTCGTCAGCCAATACCTGGAGCTGACCGGCGATTATCAGGGCCTTGAGCTGCTGAACTTCTATAAAGCCTACCGCGCACTGGTTCGCGCCAAGGTCAGCCTGTTCAGCATGCCGGCCGAAGCCGATCCGGTGCAGCGCGCCACGACCCTGCGCCAGTACCGCAACTACGCCAACCTCGCGGAAAGCTACAGCACCATTCCTTCGCGTTTCATGGCGATTACCCACGGCGTGTCCGCCGTCGGCAAGAGCCACGTCGCCATGCGTCTGGTCGAAGCACTGGGCGCCATTCGCCTTCGCTCGGATGTAGAACGCAAACGTCTGTTCGGCGAACAAACCGTACCGAATGACCCGCAGGCCGGCATTTATAGTGCCGACGCCAGCGCCGCCACCTACAGCCGTCTGCATGAGATTGCCGGGGTCATCCTGCGCGCCGGTTTCCCGGTGGTGATTGATGCCACTTACCTCAAGCGCGACCAGCGCGACGGCGCGGCAAAAATCGCCGAGGCCACGGGTGCACCGTTCCTGATCCTCGATTGCAATGCGCCGCAAGCCGTAATCGAGAGCTGGCTGGCCCTGCGCCAGGCAGACAACAAGGATCCGTCCGACGCCAACCTGGCCGTTATCGAAGCCCAGCAAGCCCATCGTGAACCGCTGACGCCAGCAGAGATTCTGTGCAGCAAGCGTGTCCAGACCAATGAAAGCGGGACCCTCGACACGGTCGTTGCGCAAATTCGTCAACGCATGCCAGGCCTGTAAAACTATTTTCAGCCGTGAAGCCTCCACTGGCTTCACGGCTGTCAAATAGTGGCACTACACTGGCGTCATAAAACCATCAGGTGATGCGACATGAGCCAGCCCAAATTTCTCGACACCCCGCTGTATGCCTTGCTGCACAAAGACGACATCACAGGCTTCAACAACGAACGGCCCAAAGACGGACCTATCGACATGGTCGGTGGCGATTTCCGCGGCCTGGACTTGCGTGAGCTGAACGCTGATGGCGTCGACTTTACCGATGCCTATTTCCGTTCCGCGGACTTGCGCGGCATCGACTTTCGCAACGCATCCCTCGAAGGTGCCAGCCTTGCCCACGCACAGATCTCCGGCGCGTACTTCCCGCCAGAGCTGAGCGCAGATGAGATCCTGATGTCGATGAACTTCGGCACTCGCCTGCGTTATCGCACTCGCTAAAAACGACGTGTTACCTGACCAGTCCAGCGCCCCCGCTTTGCGCTGGACTCCGTGTTTGCTCCCGACAGCTAGACTTCCAGTACCCACCCCATTGCGTTCGCCAACATTCACCCAAGTTGAGTTTGCTTCTTAGAAGCTTTTGCGTCGAAAACCGCCAAACAATTACGCTTTTCCTACTGATGGCTACACTCCTGAGAACTTCGCTCACGCGCCGTTCGGCCGTCGCAAGGAGGCTTGATGAATGATGAACTGCAACACCTGAAGAATCTTGGCAAGACGTCGGCGCAGTGGCTGCATGCCGTGGGTATCCATAGCGCCTCGGACTTGCGTCGCCTTGGGGCGGTGGATGCGTATCGGGCCGTGCGTACTCGCGGGTTTCGGGCGTCCAAGGTGTTGTTGTATGCGATCGAAGGCGCATTGATGGATGTGCACTGGAACGACATTCCAGCTGAGCGCAAAGAAGACTTGAACAAACAACTGGAAGCGATTTCGTCGCGCCACAAGGCTTGAGGCATTGATTTCGCCAGGCGCGTAGCGCGATTACCCAGTGATTACTGAGCTTTGAAACAGGTTGACGATGCATTTAAAAGAAATCAAAAAACAGCGGTTGACTTGGTAATGAGAATCGCTATGATTACCACAACTGGTTGCGAGACTGGTCGATATTTGAAAAGCCCTTGGTTCGGACTCTCAGATATCTCCTCATCAGGCTAATCACGGTTATTTGACCCGGCTCTTGCCGGGTTTTTTTTGCCCGTGAAAAACCCGGACGTTATTTGCCGAACTGCTGACGCATCTGCGCGCAATAATCCTGAGGCGGTGAAGCAGGGGTGTACCAGACGTAATCGGCCATTGCTGCTGTTACCACGGCCCCCTGCTCTGCCAGCATCAATACCGTCGGCGCTTGCGCCTGGCCCAAATCCAGCACATGGATCGGCACGCCAACGTCCTTGCGCGCGTGATAGGCACCGGCAAACAGCAGTGAGGGTGTCGGGGCTGCCAGCAAACGCTCAGCCATTCGCCGATCTCGTTGCTGCTGGACCGCCAACATGGCGGGCATTTGTGAAGTGGGCAGCAAGCCGCAATGGGAGTCGCTGATCTGTGCCAGCAACACTTCCTTGACCGACGCCGCATTGGACCGCGAACCGCTCAATGCCGGCGGTTTGGCGTAGACCGCACGAACCTCGAGGTTATCCAGATTGGCCGCGAGCAGCGGATAAGGCTGAGTCAGCGCGAAACGTACGATCGGCCCGTACAGGTCCCAGTCCCAACCCTCCTGCCAAGCCAAAGCAGCAGGCAAGTTTTCCGGTGGCGTCGAGGCATGACGAACATCATCGACGCGCTGTTGTTGATCGGGCGTAAGCATTTCCAGGAGCAAACTGCCTTGTGGCCGCCGTTCACCCAGCGACTGCAGCAACCACAGTTGCAGTTGGTGGTGATCGTGATTGTCATGCTGCTCACCGACGATCAGCAGCGAAGGCTTGGCAAGTCGTTCGATCAGTTCCTGCGCCGTCAGAGTTTCACCCGTACTCAGGTCCCGAATGTCAGCGCTGACCGGCGGTGGCTCCGAGACATGCTGGCAGGCACTCAACAGCAGTACGGCCAACAGTAAAATTCCACGCATGTTCACCTCGATGAAAAGTATCAGCGGGCGATGATCAGCGGATGCCCACGCTCCGGATGCTGCTGGACCAATACTTCCAGCCCGAACACGGCTTTGAGCGGCTCGGGTTTCAGGACCTGTTCCGGCGTATCCAGTGCCACCGGACGCCCGCCCTCAAGCAGTAACAGACGATCACAATAACGCGCCGCCAGGTTCAGATCATGCAAGATGACCAACACGGCCGCGCCGCGATCGGCAAATTCGCGCACCGCTTGCAGTGTGGTGTGCTGATGCAGCGGGTCGAGCATCGAGGTCGGCTCATCGAGCAACAGCGTCTGCCCCGCCTCGCCCGGCCAGAGCTGCGCCAGCACCCGGGCCAGATGCACCCGCTGACGCTCGCCGCCGGACAACGCCAGATAGCTGCGACCACTCAGGTGCCCGGCATCGGCGGCGTGCAACGCGGCAGCGACAATCTCGTCATCGCGTACCCGACCGCTTTGATGGGGCAAACGCCCCATACCCACCACTTCTTCGACGCGAAAGGCAAAGTCCAGGGTCGACACCTGCGGCAGCACCGCCAGACGTTGCGCGCGCAACGCGGCGGCCCAGTGACGCAACTCGCGATCATCGAGCCAGACGCTTCCCTGATGGGCGTGCAATTCGCCGCACAAGGCACTCAGCAAAGTACTTTTGCCGGCGCCATTGGGGCCGAGCACGCCAAGCACTTCGCCAGGCAGGAGTTCAAGCGTGATGTCCGTCAGCACAGTCTTGGCACCGCGACGGATTTGCAGGTTCTGCGAGCGCAACATCAGGCGCGCCTCCGAAGCAACAAGAACAGGAAAAATGGCGCACCAATAAAGGCCGTGACGATGCCGATCGGCAGTTCGGCGGGCGCCAGGGCCAGTCGCGCCACCAGATCGGCAAACAACAGAAGACTCGCACCTGCCAGTACCGAGGCTGGCAACAATACTCGATGATCGGGACCGGCCAACAAACGCACGAGGTGCGGAACGACCAACCCGACAAATCCAATCATCCCCGCCGCCGCCACCGCCGCGCCAACCCCCAGTGCTGTGCAGAACACCAATTCGCGCTTGAGCCCCTCGACGTTAATGCCCAGGTGACCGGCCTCCGACTCCCCCAGCAACAACGCATTCAAGGCCTTGGCTCGACGCGGCAACCACAGCGCCACGCCCGCACTCACCACCAGCAATGGCCAGAGTCGCGCGTAACTGGCGCCATTGAGGCTGCCCAAATTCCAGAACGTCAGCGTACGCAGGGTCGCGTCGTCAGCCAGATAGGTGAACAACCCCACCGCCGAACCCGCCAGAGCGGTCAATGCGATACCGGCCAGCAGCATCGTCGCGACGTTCGTCTGGCCGTTTCGTCGGCCCAGTCGATACACCAGCGCCGTCACCCCCAAGCCACCGAGAAACGCACATACCGACAGCAAATAAGGCCCGAACGACTCGGGCAGGCCGCCAAACATTGACCCGCCCACAATCGCGATGGCCGCACCCAATGCTGCGCCGCTGGACACCCCCACCAATCCCGGGTCCGCCAGCGGGTTACGAAACAGGCCCTGCATCGCCACACCGGTCAGCGCCAGCACGCCGCCCACCGCCAGTCCCAGCAAGGTTCGCGGCAGACGGATCTGCCCCACGATCAATTCGGCTTGTTCCAGACCGTCCGGCGCAATCGGCAATCCGACCAGGCGTAGCGCAGCGTGCAAGGTGTCAAGCAACGGCAAACTGACCGGCCCCAGTGCCAGCGACAGCCAGATCGCCAGCAAACACAGAAGGCTCAGGCCAATGAACAGTGCACGAGGTTTAACCAGGACGGTCATTGGCCGGCCGTGCCAGGAAAGAACCCGTCAGACAGCTTTTTCAGGCTATCGGGCAACCGTGGTCCCAGCCCGCCCACCAGCAACGTCGGATCCAGCTCTATGACTCGACCGTCCCTCGCCGCGCGGGTCGAGGACAGCATCGGGTTTTCCTTGAACAGCGCGGCACGCGCCGCATCCCCTACCCAACGTTGCGGCAACTCGGCCGCTGCGCCATGGTGACTGACGAAGAGTCCGACACAGAGCGCAACAACGCGGGTACTCAGGCGCATACACAGCTTCCTTTACAGTTTTTCCGGGCATCGAGATGGCAGGCCACGTATTCTCGGCCTCTGGCACCTGCGCCCGACGGGCAGGCGGCCATTTGATAATTGCTTGCATTTGAACGTCAAGCTCGGACATTTCTGGTCACGAGATGCATTGAGGATATACATGAAGTTTCTTTGCACAGGTGCCGAATTGGCTGACGCCAGCAGTCGCGGTTTCGACATCGAGGGGCAGAAGCTCTTTGCCGTACGCCGCGGTGGCCAGGTTTACATCTACATCAATCGCTGCCCGCACCGTGGTGTTGGCCTGGAATGGAAACCCGACCAGTTTCTCGACCCCAGCAACAGCCTGATCCAGTGCGCCACCCACGGCGCACTATTCCTGATCGAAGACGGCGAATGCGTTTCCGGCCCCTGCGCCGGTCAATCGTTGACCGCCGTGCCCTGCCGTGAAGACGCGCAAGGCATCTGGGTCAGCCTTTAGCCGTTGAGCAGCACGTCCAGGCGCCGATCAACCACCATCTCCTCATGGGTCAAACGCACGCCATAGGCCAGCACCTCGACCCCGCACGCCACGGCCTCACGCAAGGCCGCCGCGTAGGCCGAATCGATTTCTTCTGCAGGACGCACGGCTTCTATGCCGGTCAGGTTGACGCAATACAACTGAACCGCACGAATCCCGTCTCGGGCCAAGTGCGCCAATTCGCGCAAATGCTTGGCCCCGCGTTGGGTCACCGCATCGGGAAACGCGGCCACCGAAGAACCGTCGAAGCCCAGGGTGACGCTTTTGACTTCTACATAAGCCGGGCCGCAGGGGTAATCGAGACGAAAATCGATTCGGCTGCTTTCCTGCCCATAGGCGACTTCGCGCTTGAGCTCGGTAAAACCGTTCAGCTCACTGATCACACCGGCGCGCAGTGCCTCTTCAATCAATCCATTGGCTCGCCCGGTATTGACGCAAAACAAGCGCCCTTGAGGGGTTTCGCCGACTTCCCAGGTGCCGGGCAACTTGCGCTTCGGGTCATTGGAGCGGCTGAACCAGACCTGCCCACCTTCAACCTGGCAATTGAGCATCGAGCCCGTATTGGGACAATGTATTGTCAGCAACTCGCCGCTAACGGTTTCGATATCGGCGAGAAAACGCTTGTAACGACGGATCAGGCGCCCTTCTTCGAGGGGAGGATTAAAACGCATCAGCCTTGCCAGCTCTTCAAACCGCGAGCGATCCGCTCGACCGCTTCCTGCAAGCGCGGCAGGCTTTGGGTGTAGGCAAAACGCACGTGGTGCCCTGCGTGAAAGCGCCCGAAATCCAGTCCCGGGGTAATTGCCACATGTTCGGTTTCGAGGAAGTGCCGGCAGAACGCGAAGGCATCACCGCCGAACTTGCTGATATCCGCGTACAAATAGAACGCGCCTTCCGGCTCCACGGCAATGCCAAAACCCAATTCACGCAAGGCTGGCAGCAGGAAATCGCGACGACGACCAAATTCGGCGCGACGCTCTTCGAGAATGCTGATGGTTGCCGGCTCAAAGCAGGCCAATGCGGCGTATTGGGCCATGCTCGGCGCGCTGATGTAGAGGTTTTGCGCGAGCTTTTCCAACTCACCTACGGCTGCCTCCGGCGCAACCAGCCAACCGAGACGCCAGCCGGTCATGCCGAAATACTTGGAAAAGCTGTTGAGCACAAATGCGTTGTCATCGACTTCCAGCACGCTGGCGGCATCGGTGCCGTACGTCAGACCGTGATAGATCTCATCCACCACCAGATGGCCGTGTCGCAGCTTGATCGCCGCAGACAACCCCGCCAGTTCGTCGCGAGTCAGGATCGTCCCGGTCGGATTGGCCGGGGAAGCCACTAACGCGCCGACGCTGTCGTGGTCCCAGTGACGCGCGACCAGATCAGGGGTTAGCTGATAACGCACCTCCGGGCCTACAGGAACAAGCTGCGCCGCACCCTCCACCAATCGCAGAAAGTGCCGGTTGCAGGGGTAGCCCGGATCCGCCAACAGCCAGTGCTTGCCCGGGTCCACCAGCAAGGCGCTGGCCAGCAACAAGGCGCCCGAACCGCCGGGGGTGATGAGGATTCGTTTGGGGTCAATGTTCAACCCATAACGCTGCTGATAGAAATTGGAAATGGCTTCTCGAAGCTCGGGAATGCCCCGCGCAGCGGTGTAACGGGTCTTACCTGCCGTCAAAGCGGCCTGGCCTGCCTGAATGATCGGCTCGGCGGTGGTGAAGTCAGGCTCGCCGATTTCCAGGTGAATCACGTCGTGGCCAGCGGCTTGCAGTTCATTGGCCCGCGCCAGCAACGCCATGACGTGGAAAGGTTCGATTGCACGACTGCGGGCACTGTAGGACTGAGCCATTAGCCTTCCTTCAACAGAGAAAAGAATCAATTCTACCCAAGCGCAGGAACGAGCGAGAGCTTAAAGCGGTCAGACGCCTTAGCACCTGACCATAAACGACTCAAACGAGTATCCCAAGTTTGACTAAAATCAATATTTGACCAGGTCTCCAACACCACCAGACAAGGCTTTGCAATGATTTGCAAGGGCCCCGAGCCACTACTTCAACATCCGGGAGTAGCGCGCCCCGATTTGATCTGGTAAGTTCGCCCGCTTGCAGCCGCAGGGCCGGCAGGTGTCGGTGATGGAGCAATCCTGCGCAGATGGATTACAAGAGTAGAGGCGGTCCATTTCATGCCCACCCAAGCAAAGCAACAGCAAAGCACGACAATCAGCGGCTTCGAACCCTACAAAGAAGTGAAGGGCGAGGAGTACATGGGCAAGCCCATGCGCGCGCACTTCACCAAGATCCTGAACAAGTGGAAACAGGACTTGATGCAGGAAGTCGACCGTACTGTTGATCACATGAAAGACGAAGCGGCCAACTTCCCGGACCCGGCAGACCGTGCCAGCCAGGAAGAAGAGTTCAGCCTCGAGCTGCGTGCCCGTGACCGCGAGCGCAAGCTGATCAAGAAGATCGACAAGACACTGCAACTGATTGAAGACGAAGAATATGGCTGGTGCGAGTCCTGCGGCGTCGAAATCGGCGTCAAGCGACTGGAAGCCCGCCCTACCGCCGACATGTGCGTTGACTGCAAGACCCTGGCGGAAATCAAGGAAAAACAAGTCGGCAAGTAACATCGACTTGAACGAAGAACGGAGCGTGCGAACGCTCCGTTTTTGTTTCTGACGTCAGCCAATACTTGCTGCGCTTTCAAAATCGCCATCGCGAGCAAGCTCGGCTCCTACAAGGGCTGGCGCAATCTCCTGTAGGAGCCGAGCTTGCTCACGATGGCGGTTTCAAGCCGTGCCCCACAGGACCAGACAAAGTAACATTCGTCCATGACTGCCATCACCTCCCCCACCTACATCGGGCGTTTCGCCCCCACGCCCAGTGGACACTTGCATTTCGGTTCGCTGGTCGCCGCACTGGCTTCATACCTCGACGCCCGCGCGGTGGGTGGCCGTTGGCTGATGCGCATGGAAGACCTCGACCCGCCACGGGAAGAACCCGGTGCTCAGGCGGCGATTCTCAAGGCACTTGAAAGCTACGGTTTTGAGTGGGACGGCGAAATGGTCCGTCAGAGCGACCGGCACGAGGCTTACGCTGAAGTGCTCAATCGCCTGTTCAATCATGGCCTGGCTTACGCCTGCACCTGCTCGCGCAAACAATTGGAACCGTATCACGGCATTTATCCAGGGCTGTGCCGCAACGCCGGCCACGGCACAGAAGACGCAGCGATTCGCTTGCGCGTGCCCGAACTGGAATACCACTTCATCGACCGCGTGCAAGGTGAATTTCGCCAGCATCTGGGTCGCGAGGTGGGCGATTTTGTGATTCGCCGTCGCGATGGGCTCTACGCTTATCAACTGGCGGTCGTACTGGACGATGCCTGGCAAGGCATCACCGACATTGTGCGTGGCGCCGACCTGCTGGATTCCACGCCGCGCCAGCTCTATCTGCAAGAACTGCTCGGCCTGCGCCAACCGCGTTATCTGCACATCCCGCTGATTACCCAGCCCGATGGCAACAAACTCGGCAAATCCTACCGCTCGCCGCCGCTGACCGAAGACCAGGCGACACCTTTATTGCTGCGCGCATTGCGCGCACTCGGGCAAAACCCCGCTACCGAACTGGCTTACGCCAGCCCACGGGAAGTGTTGAACTGGGGCATTGCCCACTGGGATGCGGCGCTGATCCCGCGCACACTGAACCTGCCCGAGGCGCAACTGCAGTGATCGCACTTGCAGTGGCGCGCCCATCCGTTACCATCGCCGCACGTTTTCGGGCACGCGCATAAAAAAGAGAGGCCGGGATGTACATCTATCGCTTGGTCCTGCTCCTGGTAGTGGGGATTTATCTGTTCTCCCCGGCCATCATGGATTGGTGGATCGACGCCACTGGCGCCTGGTATCGCCCTTATCTGCTCTGGCTGATTCTGATCGTCGTGACCTTCATCCTGCAGAGTCAAAAAGATGCCGATGAGCTTTAGCCTGACCCAGATGATCCTGATCAGCGCCGCGTACCTGGCGGTGCTGTTCGGCGTGGCCTGGGTCAGTGAACGGGGCATGATCCCCCGGGCGATCATTCGCCACCCGTTGACCTACACCCTTTCATTGGGCGTTTACGCCAGTGCCTGGGCGTTTTACGGCACAGTGGGCCTGGCCTATCAGTACGGCTACGGTTTTTTATCCAGCTACCTCGGGGTCTCAGGCGCATTTTTGCTGGCGCCGGTGCTGCTCTACCCGATCCTGAAAATTACCCGCACCTATCAGCTGTCGTCGCTGGCCGACTTGTTCGCGTTCCGCTTTCGCAGTACATGGGCTGGCGCGCTGACTACGGTCTTCATGCTGATCGGCGTGTTGCCGCTGCTGGCCTTGCAGATTCAAGCGGTCGCCGACTCCATCAGCATTCTCACCCGTGAGCCGGTGCAGCATCGGGTCGCCCTGAGTTTCTGTGCACTGATTACGCTGTTTACGATCTTCTTTGGCTCCCGCCACATCGCCACCCGCGAGAAACATGAAGGCCTGGTGTTCGCCATTGCCTTCGAGTCGGTGATCAAGTTGATCGCCATCGGCGGTGTCGGCCTGTATGCGTTGTACGGCGTGTTCGACGGCCCGCAACAGCTGGAACTGTGGCTTCTGCAAAACCAGACCGCCCTCGCCGCCCTGCACACGCCGCTGCAAGAAGGGCCGTGGCGGACGTTGCTGCTGGTGTTCTTCGCTTCTGCGATTGTGATGCCGCACATGTATCACATGACCTTTACCGAGAACCTCAACCCACGTTCGCTGGTCAGTGCGAGCTGGGGCTTGCCCCTGTTCCTACTGCTGATGAGCCTGGCAGTGCCGCTGATTCTCTGGGCTGGCCTGAAACTCGGCGCCACCACCAATCCCGAATATTTCACCCTGGGCATCGGCATCGCCGCCAACAGCAAAGCCTTGGCGCTGTTGGCGTATGTCGGTGGTCTGTCGGCGGCAAGCGGCCTGATCATCGTCACCACCCTGGCGCTGTCCGGGATGGCACTGAACCATCTGGTGTTGCCGCTCTATCAACCACCGGCCGAAGGCAACATCTACCGCTGGCTGAAGTGGACCCGTCGGGCGCTGATCGTTGCGATCATCATGGCCGGCTATGGCTTCTACCTGCTGCTGGGTACAGATCAGGATCTGGCGAACCTCGGCATCGTCGCGTTTGTCGCCACGTTGCAGTTCCTGCCGGGGGTACTGTCGGTTCTGTACTGGCCGACCGCCAACCGCCGCGGCTTCATTGCCGGTTTGCTGGCGGGGATTCTGGTGTGGCTGGTAACGATGTTGTTACCGCTGGTGAGCAATCTGCAGGGTTTCTATATTCCGCTGCTGAACATGATCTACGTGCTGGACGACACCAGTTGGCACATGGCGGCCATTGCCTCGCTGGCTGCCAACGTGCTGATGTTCACCCTGATCTCGCTGTTCACCAACGCCAGCCCGGAAGAAGCCAGTGCCGCCGAAGCTTGCGCCGTGGACAACGTGCGTCGCCCGCAACGCCGCGAATTGCACGCAGCTTCCCCTCAGGAATTCGCTACGCAGCTGGCAAAACCCTTAGGTGCCAAGGCGGCGCAGAAAGAAGTCGAACAGGCGCTGCGCGATCTCTATCTGCCATTCGACGAGCGCCGCCCATACGCCTTGCGCCGCTTGCGCGACCGCATCGAAGCCAACCTGTCCGGCCTGATGGGCCCGAGTGTGGCGCAGGACATGGTCGAAACATTCCTGCCTTATAAGGCGGGCGGCGAGAACTATGTCACCGAAGACATTCACTTCATCGAAAGTCGCCTTGAGGATTACCATTCGCGCCTGACCGGCCTTGCCGCCGAACTCGATGCCCTGCGCCGCTATCACCGCCAGACCCTGCAGGAACTGCCAATGGGCGTCTGCTCGCTGGCCAAGGATCAGGAAATCCTCATGTGGAACAAAGCCATGGAGGAACTGACGGGGATTGCCGCGCAGCGTGTGGTGGGTTCGCGCCTGAGCACCATTGCCGATCCGTGGAAAGAACTGCTGCAAGGCTTCATTAATTTGCCGGACGAGCATTTACACAAACAGCACCTAGCCCTCGATGGCCAGACCCGCTGGCTGAACCTGCACAAAGCGGCGATCGATGAACCGCTCGCACCGGGTAACAGCGGCTTGGTGTTGCTGGTGGAAGACCTGACCGAAACCCAGATGCTCGAAGACAAACTGGTGCACTCCGAGCGCCTGGCCAGCATCGGTCGACTCGCGGCGGGCGTGGCCCATGAAATCGGCAACCCGATCACCGGCATTGCTTGTCTGGCGCAAAACCTGCGCGAAGAGCGCGAAGACGATGGCGAACTGAAGGAAATCAGTGGACAGATCCTGGAGCAGACCAAGCGCGTGTCACGCATCGTCCAGTCGCTGATGAGCTTCGCCCACGCCGGCAGCCACCAGCAAAGCGACGAGCCCGTCTGTCTGGCCGAAGTGGCTCAGGATGCCATCGGCTTGCTGGCGCTGAACCGACGCAATTTCGAAGTGCAGTTCTATAATTTGTGCGACCCCGATCACTGGGTCGAAGGCGATCCACAGCGACTCGCCCAAGTACTGATCAACCTACTCTCAAACGCCCGCGACGCCTCGCCTCCCGGCAGCGCGGTACGGGTTAAAAGCGAAGCCGGCGAACACACGGTCGACTTGATCGTGGAAGACGAAGGCAGCGGTATTCCGAAGAACATCATGGACCGATTGTTCGAACCTTTCTTCACCACCAAGGATCCTGGCGAAGGCACCGGTCTGGGCCTTGCACTGGTCTATTCCATCGTTGAAGAGCATTATGGACAAATCACCATCGACAGCCCGGCTGATATTCAAAGCCAACGCGGCACCCGTATCCGGGTGACCTTGCCGCGTCATGTCGAAGCGACGTCCGCTGTGAACTGAGACCGTCGAGAGTATCGAATCAATGCCGCACATTTTGATCGTCGAAGACGAAACAATTATCCGCTCCGCCTTGCGCCGCCTGCTGGAACGTAACCAGTACCAGGTCAGCGAAGCCGGTTCAGTGCAGGAAGCACAAGAACGCTTCACTATTCCCACGTTCGACCTGATCGTCAGTGACCTGCGCCTACCCGGCGCGCCTGGCACCGAGTTGATCAAACTCGGCCAAGGCACACCTGTGCTGATCATGACCAGCTACGCCAGCCTGCGTTCGGCGGTCGACTCGATGAAGATGGGCGCGGTGGATTACATCGCCAAGCCTTTCGATCACGATGAAATGCTTCAGGCCGTCGCCCGTATCCTGCGCGACCGGCAATCACTGCCAGCCAACGGCGAACCTGCCGCTGGCAAAGCTGGCAATGGCGCCGCAAAAGCTGGCGTCGATAACAGCAACGGCGAAATCGGCATTATCGGTTCGTGCCCGCCGATGCAGGACCTGTACAGCAAAATCCGCAAAGTCGCGCCAACCGATTCCAATGTCCTGATTCAAGGTGAATCCGGTACCGGTAAAGAGTTGGTGGCGCGTGCCCTGCATAACCTGTCCAAGCGCGCCAAGGCACCGATGATTTCGGTGAACTGCGCGGCCATTCCGGAAAGCTTGATCGAGTCCGAGCTGTTCGGTCACGAAAAAGGCGCGTTCACGGGCGCCAGCGCCGGGCGTGCCGGTCTGGTGGAAGCGGCAGACGGCGGCACCCTGTTCCTCGATGAAATCGGCGAATTGCCCCTTGAAGCCCAGGCCCGCTTGCTACGCGTGTTGCAGGAAGGCGAAATTCGCCGGGTGGGCTCGGTGCAATCGCAGAAGGTCGACGTACGCCTGATCGCCGCGACTCACCGGGACCTCAAGAGCCTGGCAAAAATCGGCCAGTTCCGTGAAGACTTGTATTACCGCCTCCACGTGATCGCCCTGAAGCTGCCGGCCTTGCGCGAGCGCGGTGCGGACGTTAACGAAATCGCCAATGCCTTCCTGGCGCGGCAGAGCGCGCGGGTCAACCGCACCGATCTGAAATTCGCCCCGGATGCCGAACAAGCAATTCGTCATTACACCTGGCCAGGTAACGTTCGTGAGCTGGAAAACGCCGTCGAGCGCGCGGTCATTCTGTGCGAGAGCCCGGAAATTTCGGCCGAGCTGCTAGGTATCGACATCGAACTGAGTGGCCTGGAAGAGGATGAGTTCATCGGCCTGGCACCACAGCAGGGCAACAATGGCGGTAACTCCAGCCATGAGCCGACCGAAGACCTGTCACTGGAAGACTACTTCCAGCACTTCGTCCTCGAGCATCAGGACCACATGACCGAAACCGAACTGGCCCGCAAACTCGGGGTCAGCCGCAAATGCCTGTGGGAGCGTCGTCAGCGCCTGGGCATCCCGCGGCGCAAGACCGGGGTCGCCAGCGAAAGCTGAATGGCACCTGTCTGATGCGCGGGTAACACATGACTTTCTGAAAAAACTGTTACCTCAGATTTTTCACGTAACAGAAACCGGGGCTTACGGTAACGAAGCCCCGGTTTTTTTGGGCCTGAAAAAACCCCACCGACCGACCTAACTCCTTGTTTTACTGGGGTTAGCAAAAGTTGGCACGCACCCTGCAATATGTTTGGTACAAGAACAATAACAAGCAATGCATAACATAATAAAAATAAGACGAATCGACTCACGCACAATAAAAACAAGACGGCGAGAGGCGCAGCTAACTGATTCTTTTGGAGAGGCGTTGTATTTGGGGGATCGCCCCACGACCAGGCCGAGAATAATAAAAAACTGTCCTAAGACAGTGCCTGAACTGGTTGGATCGCAAGATCACTGCAGCACAGCGACCAAAGCAATCCGTTTGCTCTTGGCTCCCGATTGGGAGGGTCATGAAGGAAAATTTTCATGACGAGGGCACTTAACAAAAACAAAAAGCCCGAAACCAATAATAAAAATAGAGCATGCAACTACTTCTTGGGGAGCTTCGGCTCCCCTTGTAGTTTCTGGCCCTTTGTGGCGAGGGGGCTTGCCCCCGTTCCAGTGCGCAGCACTGGCAATATTTCGGAAACGTTTAAGAGCTTTGGGCTGCTTCGCAACCCAACGGGGGCAAGCCCCCTCGCCACAGTGCGCTGCTCGTCAGCTGCTACACCGATCGCGTCTGCCAGATATCCCCTTCAAGCGCTTGCGCAGCTTCCTACACCATCCCTCGACTAAATGCTAGAATCCCCGCCCATCATGCGGTCATTCTTCTGTTATGGCCGAACATTCCTTCAAACAGTGCATCCCATGCTGAAGAAGCTGTTCCAGTCATTCCGTTCTCCCAAGCGTCATACGCAACACATTCGCAGTACGCCTGAAGTGCTCAACAGCGGCCAACACTCGCTGCAAAAGGCCCAATTCAGCCGTTACGCGGTGAATATCGTCGAACGCCTGCAGAACGCCGGTTACCAGGCTTACCTGGTCGGCGGCTGTGTGCGTGACATGCTGCTCGGCATCACGCCCAAGGATTTCGACGTCGCCACCAGCGCCACACCTGAACAGGTGCGTGCCGAATTCCGCAATGCGCGGATCATTGGTCGTCGATTCAAGCTGGTGCACATTCACTTCGGTCGTGAAATCATCGAAGTCGCAACCTTCCGCGCCAATCACCCGCAAAACGACGAGGAAGAAGACAGCAACCAGTCTTCCCGTAATGAAAGCGGGCGCATCCTGCGCGATAACGTCTACGGCACACTGGAAGAAGACGCGCAACGCCGCGACTTCACCATCAACGCCCTGTACTACGATCCGGTCAGCGAGCGCATTCTTGACTACGCCAACGGCGTACACGACATCCGCAATCACTTGATCCGCCTGATCGGCGACCCGAAACAGCGCTACCAGGAAGACCCGGTACGGATGCTGCGGGCCGTGCGTTTTGCCGCCAAGCTGAATTTCGGTATTGAAAAACACAGCGCCTTGCCGATTCGCGAGCTGGCACCGATGCTGCGCGAAATCCCGTCGGCCCGTCTGTTCGAAGAAGTGCTCAAGTTGTTCCTCTCCGGCCACGCCGCGGACACCTTCGAGATGCTGGTCGACCTGCAACTGTTCGATCCGTTGTTCCCGGCCAGTGCCGAGGCGCTGGAATATAACCCGACGTACACCCACACCCTGATCAGCGACGCACTGATCAACACAGACTTGCGGATCAAGCAGAACAAACCGGTGACCCCGGCGTTCCTGTTTGCCGCCCTGCTGTGGCCTGCTCTGCCGGCTCGTGTACTGCGCCTGCAAGAACGTGGCATGCCACCGATTCCGGCCATGCAGGAAGCGGCTCACGAACTGATCGCCGAACAGTGCCAACGCATCGCAATCCCGAAACGCTTCACCATGCCGATCCGTGAGATCTGGGACATGCAGGAGCGCCTGCCACGCCGTAGCGGCAAGCGCGCCGACCTGTTGCTGGACAACCCACGGTTCCGTGCCGGTTACGACTTCTTGCTGCTGCGCGAAAGCGCCGGTGAGCAGACTGATGGCCTGGGTGAATGGTGGACGGATTATCAGGACGCCAATGACAGCGAACGTCGCGACATGATCCGCGACCTCAGCGGCAAGGAAGACGGCACCGGCGCACCACGCAAACGTCGCCGTAGCGGTGGCGCCAAGCGTAAACGCGCAGCCGGCGAACCGAGCGTCTCGGGCGAGTAATCCATGGAACGCATCTACATCGGCATGGGCAGCAATCTGGCTGACCCCGCCGAACAATTGCGCAACGCCGTCGATGCGCTGGCGCAGCTGCCACAGACCGAGCTGGTCGGGGTGTCCGCGTTTTATCAGAGCGACTCGCTGCTGCCTGGCCAACCGCGTTACACCAACGCGGTCGCCGCCCTCGACAGCACCCTCACACCGCTGGACCTGCTCGATGCGCTGCAAGCCATCGAGAACGAACAGGGTCGCGAACGTCTTGAACGCTGGGGGCCACGCACCCTGGATCTGGACATCGTGCTGTTTGGCGATCGGCTGATCGACGAGCCTCGCCTCAAAGTCCCTCACTACCACCTGCAGGAAAGGGCCTTTGTCCTGTATCCGCTAGCCGAGCTGGCGCCTGCGGATTTGCGTTTGGCCGATGGTCGCAGCCTTGCCGAATTGCTCGCGGCCTGCCCGTTCATCAGCCTGGAACGCCTCTCCAAAAATTGACGCAAATCCCATGTGGGAGCGAGCCTGCTCGCGAATGCGGTATGTCATTCAACATTGATGTTGGCTGTTCCACCGCTTTCGCGAGCAGGCTCGCTCCCACATTGGTTTGGTGTTGAGCACAGAATCTGCTGCTGAATCGCATCAGTCACACCGGTAACACCCCCGTCGTAACAACGCGGTAACACATCCAATTGACTTCCCGAGTTCTCCTCACGACTATAGGCGTCCCGCTGCCGCCAACACGGCATTGAAGGGCGCAATCCAGGCCTTAAAAGCATGACAACAGACCGTGCGCCTGTATTTAACGAAGAATCACGCGCGTTACTCGCAGTAGTTTCCACAGCGCCTGAATGAGGATCTTTTCATGCCAGCCATCACCCTGACCACTCTGCAAGGTCTCAAGCAAAAAGGTGAAAAAATCACCATGCTGACCTGCTATGACGCAACCTTCGCCCACGCCTGCAATGAGGCTGGCGTCGAGGTGCTGCTGGTGGGCGACTCCCTCGGCATGGTTTTGCAGGGGCACGACAGCACCCTGCCCGTGACGACCGCTGACATGGCTTACCACGTGGCAGCCGTCAAACGCGGCAACACCGATGCGTTCATCCTCGCTGACCTGCCGTTCATGGCCTACGCCACCACCGAACAAGCCATGACCAACAGTGCCCTGTTGATGCAAGCCGGTGCGCACATGGTCAAGGTAGAAGGCGCTCTGTGGCTGGCAGACTCGATCCGCCTGCTGGCCGAGCGCGGCATCCCGGTTTGCGCGCACTTGGGGCTGACGCCGCAATCGGTGAACATCCTGGGCGGTTACAAAGTCCAGGGTCGCAACGAAAACCAGGCTCGGCAAATGCGTGCCGATGCCATTTCGCTGGAACAGGCCGGGGCCGCCATGTTGCTGCTTGAATGCGTGCCCAGCGAACTGGCCGAAGAAATTACCCAGGCCGTGAAGATTCCGGTCATTGGAATCGGCGCCGGCAGTGGCACCGACGGCCAGGTACTGGTCCTGCACGACATGCTGGGCTTGTCGATTACTGGTCGCGTGCCAAAATTCGTGAAGAACTTCATGACCGGACAGCACACCATTCAAGCAGCCCTGAATGCTTACGTGACTGAAGTCAAAGAGGCGACTTTCCCAGGTATCGAACACGGATTCTCTGCATGAACACCGTAAAAACCGTACGCGAACTGCGGGCCGCCGTGGCCCGTGCCCGCAGTGAAGGCAAGCGCATCGGCTTCGTGCCGACCATGGGCAACCTGCACAGCGGTCATATTGCGCTGATTACCAAAGCCTCCCAACGGGTGGATTTCGTGGTCGCGAGCATTTTCGTCAATCCGTTGCAATTCGGTGTCGGCGAAGACCTCGACAAGTACCCGCGCACCCTCGCCGCCGACCAGGAGAAACTGCTCCAGGCCGGTTGCCACTTGCTGTTCGCGCCTAGCGCTGAAGAAATGTACCCCGACGGCATGGCCGGCCAGACGCGCGTCAGCGTTCCGCTGTTGTCTGAAGGCCTGTGCGGCGCCAGCCGTCCAGGGCATTTTGAAGGTGTGGCGACGGTGGTCAGCAAATTGTTCAACATGGTCCAGCCGGACCTCGCGGTCTTCGGCCAGAAAGACTACCAGCAACTGGCGGTGATCAAATCCCTGGTCCATGACCTGAACATGCCGGTCCAGATCATTGGTGAGCCGACTGTCCGTGCGGCCGACGGCCTGGCACTGTCTTCTCGCAATGGTTTCCTCAGCGAAGAGCAGCGGGCTGTGGCGCCGGTGGTCTATCGCACACTGAGTTCGATTGCCGACGCGATCAAACAGGGTGAGCGGGATTTCCCCGCGCTGATCGACGCGCAGATCAAACAGCTTGAAGTGGCTGGATTGCGTCCCGATTACCTGGAGATTCGCCATGCGCTGACCTTGCGTCCGGCCACGGCAGATGATCGCGATCTGGTGATTCTGGTCGCGGCGTTCCTTGGCACCACACGGTTGATCGACAACCTGCACCTGAATCTCGACGCCTCTGCCTAAAACACCACCACCCCTGTAGGAGCTGGCTTGCCAGCTCCTACATTGGTCTCCCGCGTCAATTCCTGCATTGTATTGCTGCCCTTTGAGGCTTCGGGCAAACTGCCCGCCGTTCGATTCCGACCTGGGAAAACACTCATGCACGCCATCATGCTCAAGGCCAAGCTGCATCGCGCCGAAGTCACCCACGCAGTACTTGATTACGAAGGTTCTTGCGCCATCGACGGCGAATGGCTGGACTTGTCCGGCATCCGTGAATACGAGCAAATCCAGATCTATAACGTCGACAACGGCGAACGCTTCACCACTTACGCGATTCGTGGTGAAGAAGGCTCGCGCATGATCTCGGTCAACGGTGCTGCCGCCCACAAAGCCAAGGTCGGCGACCGCGTGATCATCTGCGCTTACGCTCATTACAGCGAAGCCGAGCTGCTCAACTTCAAGCCGCGCATGCTCTACATGGCGCCGGGCAATGAACTGAGCCACACCAGCAATGCCATTCCGGTCCAGGTCGCCTGATCGAACCGACATCCTGTCTTTTTCCCGTTTGTCGGACTGCTCCTGACTTCGATGTTAAAAAGTACCGGAAACAGGTCAGACAAAGGCAAGACAGATCATGGCGCGGGGGTTACTGTATTCGCCCTGCGCCATGAAATCGTGTCGACGCAGTTGACCGGACGCCCACCCGCAGCGCTCCGGGATTTTTAGTGTTCAAAAGGCCGTTCAAGTAAAAAGGAAACCCGCAGCGATGGCGTATTACCGCACTCCTCACGACGTGACCGCTCTACCCGCCTGGCAAGCGTTGAATGACCACCGCCAAGCCATGCAGGATTTCAGCATGCGCGAGGCATTCAATGCCGACCCGCAGCGTTTTACCCAATTCACCCTCAGTAGTTGCGGCCTGTTTCTCGACTACTCGAAGAACCTGATCAACACAGAGACCCGCAACCTGCTGGTGGGCCTGGCCAACGAAGTCGACCTCAGCGGCGCGATCAAGTCGTTGTTCGACGGTGAAATCGTCAACGCCTCCGAAGGCCGCCCCGCGCTGCACACCGCCCTGCGTCGCCCGGTCGGCGACAAGCTGTCGGTGGACGGCGTCAACGTGATGCCGCAGGTACACAAGGTACTGAACCAGATCACCGACCTCGTGGGCCGTATCCACGATGGCCTGTGGCGCGGTTACTCCGAGAAGCCGATCACTGACGTAGTGAACATCGGCATCGGCGGCTCGTTCCTCGGCCCTGAACTTGTGTCCGAGGCGCTGCTGTCCTACGCCCAAAAAGGCGTGCGTTGTCACTACCTGGCGAACATCGATGGCAGTGAGTTCCACGAACTGACCATGAAGCTGCGTGCCGAGACCACGCTGTTTATCGTTTCGTCGAAATCCTTCAACACCCTCGAAACCCTGAAGAATGCCCAGGCCGCACGCGCCTGGTACCTGGCTCAGGGTGGTTCGGAAGCCGAGCTGCATCGTCACTTCATCGCCGTTTCCAGCAACAATGCCGCGGCGGTGGCGTTCGGTATTCGCGAAGAAAACATCTTCCCGATGTGGGACTGGGTCGGCGGCCGTTACTCGCTGTGGTCGGCCATCGGCTTGCCCATCGCGCTGGCCATCGGCATGTCGAACTTCAAGGAACTGCTGTCCGGTGCCTACACCATGGACCAGCATTTCCAGAGCGCGCCTTTCGAACAGAACATGCCGGTGCTGCTGGCCTTGCTCGGCGTGTGGTACGGCAATTTCTGGGGCGCGCAAAGCCACGCGATCCTGCCGTACGACCACTACCTGCGCAACATCACCAAGCACTTGCAACAGCTGGACATGGAGTCCAACGGCAAGAGTGTGCGTCAGGACGGCACCCCGGTGTCCACCGACACCGGCCCGGTCATCTGGGGTGGCGTCGGTTGCAACGGTCAACACGCCTATCACCAGCTGCTGCACCAAGGCACCCAACTGATCCCGGCCGACTTCATCGTGCCGATCGTCAGCTTCAACCCGGTGTCCGACCACCACCAGTGGCTATACGCCAACTGCCTGTCGCAAAGCCAGGCGCTGATGCTCGGCAAGACCCTTGCCGAAGCGCAAGCCGAACTGCGTGACAAAGGCATGAGCGAAGACGACGTGCAGAAACTGGCGGCGCACAAGGTGATCCCGGGCAACCGTCCGAGCAACACCCTGGTGGTCGAACGCATCAGCCCGCGTCGTCTCGGCGCACTGGTGGCGATGTACGAACACAAAGTCTTCGTACAAAGCGTGATCTGGGGCATCAACGCCTTCGATCAGTGGGGCGTGGAACTGGGTAAAGAACTGGGCAAAGGCGTCTACAACCGTCTGGTCGGCAGCGAAGAAACCCCGGCTGACGATGCCTCGACCCAAGGCCTGATCAACTACTTCCGCGGCCGTCACCGCGGTTGATCTGACGCCAGACTACAGACGGTACTAACCTTGTAGGAGCTGGCTTGCCAGCGAAGCGGTGGATCAGTCGACATAAATGTTGAATGACACACCGCCTTCGCTGGCAAGCCAGCTCCTACGAGGGTCGTGTAGCTCCCCTCTTGTCGCACAACAAGAATAAGGAACCGTCATGTTCGATATCAGCACGTTCCCCAAAGCCGATGCCGTCCGCCGGTCTGCGAATTTAAGTCAAGACGACTATCACCGCCTGTACCGCGAGTCCATCGAACACCCCTCTACCTTCTGGGCCGAACAAGCCACGCGCTTTCTCGACTGGAGTACGCCGTGGGCCACCGTCCAGCGCTACAACCTGAAAACCGGTGAAGCCAGCTGGTTTGCCGGCGGCAAGTTGAATGTCAGTTACAACTGCATCGACCGTCATCTGGAACAGCGCGGCGATCAAGTCGCGATCATCTGGGAAGGCGACGATCCCGCCGAATCCGCGCAAATCACTTACAAAAAACTCCATCACTACGTCTGTCGCCTGGCCAACGTGCTCAAAAGCCGTGGCGTGAAGAAAGGCGACCGCGTATGCATTTACATGCCGATGATCCCCGAAGCTGCCTACGCCATGCTCGCCTGCACGCGAATCGGCGCGGTACATTCGGTGGTCTTTGGCGGTTTCTCCCCGGACTCGGTGCGCGACCGGATCCTTGATGCCGATTGCCGCACCGTGATCACCGCCGATGAAGGTGTACGCGGCGGAAAATTCGTGCCCCTGAAAGAGAAAGTCGACAAGGCGCTGCAAAATTGCCCGAACGTCAGCACGGTGATCGTGGTCGAGCACACCCAAGGCGAAGTGAAGTGGGTTGAAGGTCGCGACCTCTGGTATCACCAGGCCCTACGCGACGTCAGTGACGATTGCCCGCCGGAACCGATGGACGCCGAAGATCCGCTGTTCATCCTCTACACCTCCGGCAGCACCGGCAAACCCAAAGGCGTACTGCACACCACCGGCGGCTATCTGCTGCAAGCCGCGATGACCTTCAAATACGTGCTCGACTACCGTGATAACGAAGTGTTCTGGTGCACCGCCGATGTTGGCTGGGTCACCGGCCACAGCTACATCGTCTACGGCCCGCTGGCCAACGGCGCGACCACGCTGATCTTCGAAGGCGTGCCGAGTTACCCGAGCAGCTCGCGCTTCTGGCAGGTCATCGACAAACACCACGTCAACATTTTCTACACGGCGCCGACCGCCCTGCGTTCGCTGATGCGCGAAGGGCCGGAACCGTTGAAGGAAACCTCGCGCGCCAGCCTCAGATTACTCGGCACTGTCGGTGAGCCGATCAACCCGGAAGCGTGGGACTGGTACTTCAATGCGGTCGGCGAACAGCGTTGTCCGATTGTCGACACCTGGTGGCAGACCGAAACCGGCGGCATCATGCTCAGCCCGCTGGTCAGCGCACAACGGATCAAACCCGGCTGCGCCACGCAACCGATGTTTGGCGTGCAACCGGTGTTGCTCGATGAAACGGGCAAGGAAATAAAAGGCGCCGGCAGCGGCGTGCTGGCCATCAAATCCAGCTGGCCGGCGCAGATCCGCAGCGTCTACGGCGACCCGCAACGGATGGTCGACACCTACTTCAAGCCCTACCCCTGTTATTACTTCACCGGCGACGGCGCGCGACGCGATGAGGACGGCGATTACTGGATCACCGGGCGCATCGACGACGTGATCAACGTCTCTGGGCACCGTATCGGCACCGCCGAAGTGGAAAGTGCCTTGGTGCTGCACGACAGCATCGCCGAAGCCGCAGTGGTTGGTTACCCCCACGACCTCAAAGGCCAGGGCATCTACGCCTTCGTCACACCCATGAACGGCACCACCCCCGACGACGAACTGAAGAAAGTGTTGCTGGCCCACGTCAGCAAGGAAATCGGCAGCTTCGCCAAACCGGACTTGATCCAATGGGCCCCGGCCTTGCCGAAAACCCGTTCGGGCAAGATCATGCGGCGAATCCTGCGCAAAATTGCCTGCAACGAACTGGACACGCTGGGGGATACTTCGACCCTGGCCGACCCGAGCGTTGTTCAGGATCTGGTTGATAAACGCCTGAACCAATAAGCCTCGCGCGGCCAGCAATGGCCGCGTTTTATGTTCACCACTGAGTCGCCATGGAATTCATCCGTACCCGCATCGAAACCCAGATCATGAGCCTGAGCGGTCTGTCCCTCGGCAAGCTCGATCTGGAAAATCCCAAAGGCGATCCCGGCCTGTTCGGCCCCGACTCGGTGAGTTGGCAAGTGCATGGCGATTTCAGCAGCATGCTGATCGGCGGCATCAGTGCCTTGATGCTGCAAGCCTTGCATCCATTGGCCCTGGCTGGTGTCTGGGACCATTCGAATTTTCGCCAGGACATGCTCGGCCGGCTGCGCCGCACCGGGCAGTTCATCTCCGGCACCACGTTTGGCTCACGAAAGGATGCCGACTGGCTGATCGAGAAAGTCCGTACTATCCACCTGCAAGTAACGGGCACTGCGCCGGACGGGCGCCCCTATGCGGCCAGCGATCCAGACCTGCTGACCTGGGTGCATGTGGCCGAAGTCAGCAACTTTCTCGCCGCGCATTTGCGTTATCGCAATCCGAATCTGTCACTGGCCGACCAAGACCGTTACTACGGGGAAATCGCGTTGGTCGCCGAACGACTGGGCGCCCGTGATGTGCCCCGCTCGCGGCAGGAAATGGCTGATTACCTTGAGCGCATTCGCCCACAGTTGCTGTGTGACGAACGCAGCCGCGAAGTCTTGCGATTGTTGTTGAACGCCCCCTCCCCCAGTCGTCTGGCCAAGCCTTTCGGCGGTTTGATGATGCAGGCCGGGATCGATCTGCTGCCGGACTGGGCCAGTGACATGCTGGGCGTCAGCCAAAACCCGTTGCAACGCAAACTGATTCGCGCCAGCGTCAATCGCAGCACGCCGATGCTGCGCTGGGCGGTGCGTAATGGCTCGGTGCAACGGGCTAAACGGCGGATGGGGTTGCCGACTTAAACTCAAATCCTGTGGCGAGGGGGCTCGTCGGACCGCCGCACCGCCCCGTTGGGCTGCGAAGCAGCCCCAAAAATCTTGAGTGTTGCCGACATTTTGCCAGCGCTACGCGCTGGAACGGGGGCAAGCCCCCTCACCACAGGCAATCCCCCTCGCCACAGTGTTAAACTCCCGCGCCAAATTCCCTCCTGCAAGGCGCCCAGCATGTCTTCCTTGAATCAGGCGCTGCGCGCCGCCCTCGAACATCGCCAGGACCTGCTTGCCGAACTGCATCAGCAAGGCACCGATTGCTATCGACTGTTCCACGGCAGCCAGGAAGGCGCCGGCGGCCTGACCATCGACCGCTATGGCCCGCAGTTGCTGGTGCAAAGCTTTCACCAGTCGCTGGAGCGCGACGTGCTGCTGCAATTGCACGAGGCAATCAACCAGCATTTGGGCCTCGACACCCTGCTGGTCTACAACGACCGCTCCCGGGGCAATTCGCGCATCGACCGTGAAGACACGGTCTACCGTGCCAGTGAGGCGGCGCTGGAGGATTTGGTCGGCCACGAATGGGGCCTTAACTACCGGGTTCGCGGGCGTCATGCCGGCCAGGATCCGCTGCTGTTCCTCGACCTGCGCAATACCCGTGGCTGGGTCAAAGCGCACAGCCAAAACAAAAGCGTGCTCAACCTGTTTGCCTATACCTGTGGCGTCGGCCTGAGCGCTGCGGCCGGTGGCGCCCGTGAGGTGTGCAACCTGGATTTCGCCGAGGGCAACCTGGCAGTCGGCCGTGAGAACGGTCTACTGAATCCGCAGTTGCCAGCCATGCAATTCGTCCAGTCCGATTACTTCCCGGCGATCCGCCAACTGGCCGGCCTGCCAATCAGTCAGCGGCGCGGGCAGAAACTGCCGAGCTACCAACGCCTGGAACAACGCCAGTACGACCTGGTGTTGCTCGACCCTCCCGCGTGGGCCAAGAGTGCTTTCGGCACCGTCGACCTGCTGCGCGACTACCAGAGCCTGCTCAAACCCGCGCTGCTGACCACGGCCGACAATGGCGTGCTGATCTGCTGCAACAACCTGGCAAAGGTCAGCATGGACGACTGGCGCGAACAGGTGTTGCGTTGCGCAGAGAAAGCCGGGCGACCGGTGCGCGAGTGGACAGTGATGACACCGGGCGCTGATTTTCCGTCGATGGATCAGCAGCCGCCGCTGAAAACGCTGATTCTGCAGCTCTGACAATCACCCAAAAATTCAGATAAATCCTGCAAAGCGTGGGCACTTCGGAACTGCAATCGCATGCCATACTCCAAGGCACTCCGATCCAGACAGATGAAGCCACACATGACCAAAGGATTGATTCGCGCTATCGGCGCCTTGTTGACTGCTCTGGCCCTCTACAGCTTGCTGGGGTTTCTGATTTTACCGGGTATCGCGTTGCGGGTTGCCAACCAACAATTGGCCAACTACGCCACGGTGCCCGCCCACCTTCAGCGGATCGAACTCAACCCGTTCAGCCTGGAAGTCACCCTTTGGGGCCTGGTCATCGGCGAGCCGGGCAAGGAGCAGATCGGCTTCGAACGCCTGTACGCCAACCTGCAAGTGGACAGTCTCTGGACCAAGGCCGTGCATTTGTCCGAGATCGAACTGGTCAAGCCTAAGACTGAAATCCTCTTCAGCAAGGACGGCAAGCTCAATCTGCTTGGGCTATTCAAACTGCCAGCGAGCGAACCCACCCCCGCCGACCCGGATGCCAAGCCGTTTCCGCTGCGCATCGAGCGGATCGAATTGACCGGCGGCGCCGTGCACTTTGAAGATGCCCGGCCAAGCGAACCTATCGAGTTCCTCTACGACAAACTCGACTTCGAGCTGAAAAACCTCAGCACCCTGCCCGACGACAGCGCCGACATGACCTTGGTGGCCATCGGCCCCAACGGCGGACAGGTAGACTGGACCGGCAACTTCAGCCTGATCCCGCTCGCCTCCGAAGGTAAGCTGAAAATCACCGAAGGCAAGATGAAAGCCTTCTGGCCCTATGTGCGCGACGCAGTGCCCTTGGACCTCGAAAGGGGCATCATGAGCCTCAGTACCGACTACAAGCTCAATCTGTCCAAAGAAACCCAACTGCTGCTGAGCAATGTCGCTGTCAGCGTCGCGCCTTTCGCGATCAAGGCCCCGGACGGACGGCCGTTGGCGAAGCTTGAACGACTGGACATCAGCGAAACCACGGTAGACCTGGCCAAGCAACTCGTGGTGGTCGGCAAGATTCGCAGCCACAAGCTGGAAACCTGGGCCGCCCTCGAAGCCGACGGGCAACTCGACTGGCAAAAACTGTTCGCCAGCCAGCCGTCCAAACCCGCCGCCAAGGCCAAGGCTGAACCCGCCAGTACGCCAGCGGCAGCCGACTCACCCAAACCTGAACCGACGCCACCGGGCAAACCGTGGCAAGTGCTGCTCAAAGACGTGCAGCTGCGCGATTCCCAGGTGCACCTGGCCGACCGCAAGGCGCAACCCGCTGTGGCGCTGGAAGTCGGCCCGTTGAATCTGGACCTGCAGAACTTCGACAGCCTTAACGGTTCGCCTTTTAATCTCAAGCTCGACACTGGCGTGGGCAAACAAGGCAAGGTTTTGGCCGACGGCGTGGTCAATCTCGCCCCGATCAGCGCCAAGCTGAAGGTGCAGACCAAAGACATCGACCTGCGTGTCGCCCAGTCCTACATCACCCCATTCATCCGCCTGGAACTGCGTAGCGGCATGCTCGGCAGTGATCTGGCGGTCGATCTGAACAGCACTGAACCGCTGGCATTCAGCGTCACCGGCCGGGTTCAAGTCGATCAATTGCACACCCTCGACACCCTTAAAACCCGCGACTTCCTCAAGTGGCAGCAGTTGGTGCTCGAAGGCCTGAACTATCAGCACGGTGATAGCCTGTCGATCGACAAGGTCAACCTGTTCCAGCCCTATACGCGCTTCATGATCAATGAGGATCGAACCACCAACATCGATGACCTGTTGATCCCGCAACCGCCCGACACGGGCGCCAAAACCACCGCTGCCAAACCGGCCAGCAACGACAAACCACTGGGCATTCACATCGGCGGTATCGCCATCAATGACGGCTCGGCCAACTTCGCCGACTTCAGCCTGACACCGAACTTCGCCACTGCCGTGCAACAGCTCAACGGGCAGATCGGCACCATCGACAGCCGTCAGGCAAAACCGGCCAGCGTGGATATCAAAGGCAAGGTCGACCGTTATGCACCGGTGACCATCAAGGGCGCGGTCAATCCGTTCGACCCGATGGCCAGCCTCGACATCGCCACCAGTTTCAAACGTGTGGAACTGACCACGCTCACGCCTTACTCCGGCAAGTTTGCCGGGTATCGCATCCGTAAGGGTCGGCTCAACCTCGACTTGCATTACCTGATCATCAAAGGCCAGCTCAAGGCCGAAAACAAAGTGGTGGTCGAGCAACTGCAGTTGGGTGAAAAAGTCGACAGCCCGGATGCCGTGAGCCTGCCGTTGAAGCTGGCAATTGCCTTGCTCAAAGACGTAGATGGCAAGATTTCCATCGAATTGCCTGTCACTGGCGACCTCAATAATCCGCAGTTCAGCGTCATGCCGATTATCTGGCAAACCCTGCGCAACCTGATCGTCAAAGCCGCCGCTGCGCCGTTCAAAATGATTGGCGGACTGGTCAGTGGCGGCGGTTCCGAGGACTTGGGCACCGTTTCGTTCGCACCGGGCTCAAGCGATTTGAGCCAGGAAGCGGAAGGGGCGTTGGTCAAACTGTCCCAAGCCTTGAAGGAACGTCCGGCCCTGCGCCTTGAAATCGAAGGTACGGCCGCCGCCAGCAGTGACGGCCCGTTGATTGCCGAGCAACGCCTGGAACGGGAATACCAATACAACTACTACAAAATGCTCCAGCGTCGCGGTGACAAAGTCCCGGCCCAGGCTTCATTGCTGGTGGTCCCGGAAAACGAGAAAGGCCCGCTGCTGGAAGGCATCTACCGAACGCGCCTGAAGATTCAACCGCCGGCCGAATGGAAGGACCTGGGCAAGGAAGAACGCACCACCAAAATGCGTGCCGACGTGATCAAGTTCTGGAGCACCAGCGACGTGCTGTTGCGTCAATTAGGGCAGGAGCGCGCCGGCAGCATCAAGGACTATCTGGTGGACAAAGGTCAGCTGGCCGACGACCGCGTGTACTTCATCGACGCCAACCTTGGCGAAGCGCAAAGTGACGGTCGGGTGGTGACGCCGTTGCATCTGGATGCCGAGTGATGCTCACAAGCTTGCTGATTAGCCATTGAGCTCACCACAACCTTGAGTGGCCACAATTGTTTTGTGCAGCCCAAATAGAACAGGCCCCCGACACGAATGTCGGGGGCCTGTAATGGCCACATCCTTATGGCCGTTCGCATGAACTCCTAAGAAGTGGCAGCCGTATTACTCAGCCCGTCAGCCACACCTTCCCCCGGTCCAGGCGAGAAGTCTTGCCTTACTCGGCTTTCAGGCCGTCAGCGGAGACCGCTTTGACGCCTTTGATTTTCTTGGTGATCGCCACAGCGGTGTCTTTCTGAGCGTCAGTCACTGCAACCGTGGACGACAGCGACACTACACCTTTGTTGGTTTCGACTTTGATGTCGGTGCCAGGAATGCCTTTTTCGGTCAGCAGGTCGCTTTTAACTTTGGTCGTGATCCAGGTATCGGAAGTAGCTTCCTCGACCTTGGCAACTTCACCCGCAGCCAGTGTCAGCGGGGCTTGAGTGGTGGTGGTCTGTGCGAATGCAGCGTTGGCCAGAGTCAGGGTCAGCGCGGTAGCAGTAGCGGCAGCGATAGCGAACTTCTTCATACGTGTAACTCCTGTTTTTCTAGAAAGTCTGCTGGTTGTCTTCGCAGCAGGGTTACTGGGTAGAGTGCGAACACTGTGCCAACTTTGAGACAACAACAAAATCGTTATAAATCAACATGTTATAAATATTGTGAATTTTCGGAATCATGCAAAATGCATGACCAGGCAAAACCCTGCATGCAACTTGCGGGTTTTCACAAAGTTCCTAACACCCTGAATTTTTTGCTTTTTTTGCAGTAGCGAGGCATTCGACAAACAAAAAAAAGCCCCGCAACCGAAGCAGCGGGGCCGTGTTGGATGTCAGCGTTTACGAGGCGGAACTGGTGCAGGCTTTAGGCAAGTAATCTTGGTCAGCAGAACTGATACACGACCAGCCATTGACTGCATCACGCTTCAACGTAATGGTCTTGCTCAGCACTGGCCCTGGGGCATTCAAGATCGTGCAGGTGATGGTGCCATCGCCTGTGGCCACAGCGCCGGTGACCGCGACGGTGCAATTGCTGGTCTTGGCATTACCCGCCGGCGCCACGTTGTCTACCGTTGGCGCAATGCCTTGGTTGATCGCATCTTCATATGGCACTTTCATTGCGGAAATCTCGGCCAGCCCCGCCGTCACCTTCGCCCTGGCCTGATATTTGGAATACATCGGCAACGCAAACGTCGCCAGAATCCCGATGATCGCCACCACGATCAGCAGTTCGATCAGGGTAAAACCTTTCTGAGTCTTCATAGACAAGCTCCATGCATGAGTCGAAAGCTCATGATCTGAAAGAGCATCAGCACAGCCCATGCCAAGCGCCACAGCCCCTGTTGGCGGGGCGGCGAGTCGAATCAAAGACCGTTCCTACCCCCAGGAACCGCACTATCTGACACTTTTTGTCACCTCAAGGCCGCTGGTTTGGCTCAGCGCCTTGACTAGGCTATAAGCCATGAAGAAATCAATCGGGTCACCAAGGACTGAACATGTCGGTCAAAGCAGCAAAAACAAATGTCTACGCCTGGGAAGGCACAGACAGGAAAGGCACCAAGATGATCGGTGAGTTGAGCGGCCAGAACCCGGCGTTGATCAAGGCCCAACTGCGCAAGCAAGGCATCACCCCCGGCAAGGTGCGCAAGAAATCCGCGTCGATTTTCAACGTCGGCAAACGCATCAAGACTCAGGACATCGCCCTGTTCACCCGGCAGATGGCGACCATGATGAAAGCCGGCGTGCCGCTGTTGCAGTCATTCGACATTATCGGCGAAGGCTTCGATAACCCGGCCATGCGCAAACTGGTGGACGAGTTGAAACAGGAAGTCGCGGCGGGTAACAGCTTCGCCGCGTCCCTGCGCAAAAAGCCGCAGTATTTCGATGAGCTCTACTGCAACCTGGTGGATGCCGGTGAACAGGCCGGCGCCCTCGATACTTTGCTGGAACGGGTGGCGACCTATAAGGAAAAGAGCGAAAGCCTGAAGGCAAAAATCAAAAAAGCCATGACCTACCCATTGGCCGTGGTGTTTGTCGCGATCATTGTCACGGGGATTCTACTGGTCAAGGTGGTGCCGCAGTTCGAGTCGGTGTTCAAAGGTTTTGGTGCCGAACTGCCTGCCTTCACGGTGATGGTCATCGGCCTGTCGGCGTTCATGCAGCACTGGTGGTGGGTGATGCTCGGTGTGCTGATCGCGGCGATTTTCGGCGTGCGCCACGCTTTCAAGAAATCCCCGGGCTTTCGCGACTGGCTGGACACCTGGCTGTTGAAACTGCCCCTGATCGGCACGCTGATGTACAAGTCTGCCGTGGCCCGCTACGCCCGAACGCTGTCGACTACCTTTGCCGCCGGCGTGCCATTGGTCGAAGCATTGGAGTCCGTGGCCGGTGCGACCGGCAACATCGTGTTCAAGCGTGCGGTCCTGCGCATCAAGCAGGACGTGTCGACCGGCATGCAGCTGAATTTTTCCATGCGCACTTGCGGCGTATTCCCCAACATGGCGATTCAAATGACGGCCATTGGTGAAGAGTCCGGCGCACTGGATGCCATGCTCGACAAGGTCGCGGGCTTCTACGAAGACGAAGTGGACAACATGGTCGATAACCTCACCAGCCTGATGGAGCCATTCATCATGGTCGTGCTGGGTGTTATCGTCGGGGGCCTGGTGGTTGCGATGTACTTGCCCATCTTCCAACTCGGCTCAGCGATCTGACATGCCTTTGAATGAAATTCTAACTGTTTACCCAGCGTTCTTCGTGACCCTCGCATTAGTGGTGGGCCTGGTCGTGGGCAGCTTTCTCAATGTGGTGATCTGGCGCCTGCCGAAAATGCTCGATCGCGAATGGCGGCTGCAAGCCCATGATGTTCTGGGTGTACCACCCGAAGCGCCCGGCCCGACCTACAACTTGATGCTGCCCCACTCCCATTGCCCGCAGTGCGACCATCGAATTCGCGCATGGGAAAACATCCCGGTGCTCAGTTATCTGTTTTTACGGGGACGATGCTCGAACTGCGCCGCACCTATCGGCAAGCGCTATCCGCTGACCGAACTGGCTTGTGGTCTGCTCTCGGCGTTTATCGCCTGGCATTTCGGTTTCGGGTGGCAGGCCTGCACGGTGTTGGTCCTGACCTGGGGCTTGCTGGCGATGAGCCTGATTGACGCCGAGCACCAACTGCTGCCGGATGTGCTGGTACTGCCGCTGTTATGGCTGGGGTTGATCGTCAACAGCTTCGGGGTCTTCGTGTCATTGCATGAAGCGCTGTGGGGGGCGGTGGCCGGCTACATGGCGTTGTGGTCGGTTTTCTGGTTGTTCAAGCTGCTCACCGGAAAAGACGGTATCGGCCACGGTGATTTCAAGTTACTGGCCATGCTCGGGGCGTGGGGTGGCTGGCAAATTCTGCCGCTGACGATCCTGCTGTCATCGCTCGTGGGCGCCATTCTCGGGGTGATTTTGTTGCGTCTGCGCAACGCAAAAACCTCATCGCCAATCCCCTTCGGCCCCTATCTGGCGATTGCCGGCTGGATTGCCTTGCTCTGGGGTGGTCAAATAACCGACTCCTATTGGCAGTTTGTCGGTTTGAAATGAATACCCCTGTGGAAAAACCCTGGATTCTAGGTCTGACCGGCGGCATCGGCAGCGGCAAAAGCGCGGCCGCCCAACACTTCATCGACCTGGGCATCCACGTCGTGGACGCCGATCACGCGGCGCGCTGGGTGGTGGAACCGGGTCGCCCGGCGCTGGCCGCCATCGCCGAACACTTCGGCCCTGGTGTGCTGCAAGCCGACGGACAACTGGATCGTGCGGCCCTGCGCGCATTGATCTTTGAAGTGCCGGAGGAACGCCGGTGGCTCGAAGGCTTGTTGCATCCGTTGATCGGTGAAGAAATCGCTCACAACCTGGCCAAGGCACAATCGCCTTACGCGATTCTGGTTTCGCCGCTGCTGATCGAGTCCGGGCAGACCGCCATGACTCAACGCGTCCTGGTGATCGATGCCCCGCAACAGTTACAAATCGAACGCACCTTGCAGCGTGACCAGACCACTGAACAACAGGTCCAGGCGATCCTCAAGGTCCAGACCAGCCGCCAGGACCGCGTGAGCCATGCCGACGATGTGGTAGTCAACGACCGCGACCTCGCCTGGCTGCACAGCGAGGTCGAACGCCTGCATCACTTTTACCTTACTTTGCGTGGAGGCCAGTCATGAGCCAGACCCCAACCGTCGAATGCCCAACCTGTGGCGCTCCTGTCGAATGGAGCCCCGAGAACAAGTTCCGGCCGTTCTGTTCGGATCGTTGCAAACTGATCGACCTGGGCGCCTGGGCATCGGAAGAGCACAAGATTCCGGTCAGCCCGGACGCTGAAGACGACCTGTTCAGCGAAGACTTCGAACCGCGTCACTGAGGTTCAAGGTCGCATAAAACCGTAGTCCTGGTCGTCATCGAGGTTTTCCGCGAGAAAACGCAACTCGTCGGCCAGGTCTTCGGTACTGCGCACTGCCTTGCTTTGCTGTACCACTGCGCTGAGCAAGGCGCGCAGGCTCAAGCCCGGATCAAACCCCACCTCCTGCGCCCCATCCAGACTCTGACGCAACTCCTGCCTCGCCCACTCGTAGACACTCATACCCATGCTCCTGAAGGTTTTGTCGAGCATGTGTTCGCCAGCGAAAAGTCGATTTGATGTGGATCAAGACTTCGGATCGTCGTCTTTCCAGGGGGCCGAAAGGTAGCGCGTGCGATTGAACGTCTCCAGCCATTCAGGGCTGAACACCACTAGCGCACTGACAATCATGCCGTTGATGAACGCTTCCGGGAAAATCAGCAGCCACAGATAGCCGACAAAATCTTCCAGCCAATACGGCATGGCAAAACGTTCGTCGAACCACAGCACCCACAGAGCCAGCAGCAGGCACAACAACGCCGACAGCGCCGCCGCAAAAAAACCGGAACAAAAGATATACACAAAAAGGTTACGCGGCTGCGCCCGCTCCACCCGGATGGCGATGCACTCGGTGACCAGCACCGGCAGTAAAATCAGCAGCGCCCCGTTTACGCCAACGGCGACCAGGTCCTGACGCCCGAGCAACACCAGTCCGAACTGCGCAATCAAGCCGCCGATGATCGCCAACGGCCAATCCAGCAGCAGGGTCACGGCTGTCATGCCGATGAAGTGATAAGACACGCCGGTGTCGAAATCCCGCCGCACCAGCCACAGCATAAACAGCGCGAACACCGTGCCGAACAGCAAATGCTGGCGGCGGCTGTCTGTGAATAGCTCAACCCAGGGCGCGCGCCAGATGGCCCAGAGCAGCACAGGCACATAGATCAGCCAGCCGACCGTCAGCGTCTGCGGTGACAGCAGCTCGGCACCGATCATGGTCGGGCCTTCTCTAGCGCCTCATGTAACTGCGCGGCCGTGGCATATTCGTGTTGTGCCAACAATTGGCCGTCCTTGAGTTGCAGCCACAGTACTTTGTCCTCAGCCCCGGGGTAGCGCGGCGCCACACGCCCCTCACGGTCCAGCATTACCCGGTAGGAATAATCGCGCATGGCCGGAATGGCAAACATCTTCGCGATCAACCGTGGCATGCGCTGGATGTCCGCTAAAAATACGACGTGCCGCGCCTCCAGATAGCCTTTTGGCTGGCCTTGCAGTGCAGCCTCTACCAGTTTGGCGGCCTCCATACTTCGCGCCACCAGCAGCGTCTGAGTCTGTTTATCGAGCGTAAAGGCCTGGTCGTACTGATCGAGCAAGGTCCAGGGCGCCAGTCGCTCGCCCACTTCCAGCGCCTGGGCCCACAAGGGCAGAAAACCGAGCAGCAACACCGGCCAATATTTCACATTCACCCCCTTGTCCTATCGCTTCTGCATGATGGCCATCAGTCTACACCGCCCTTTCAGACTGCCCAGTGACGTCCATTGCCGGTAAACGCTTTCTGCTTGTCGCATTTGAACGCTAAGCTTGGGCCTATGGATGACTCAGATTATTTACGCCTGCTGACCATCGCGGCCGAGCAAGCCAACGCGTTCCTGTCCAATGCCCGCAAATGGGAGCGTGAGCGTTGGGTGTGCCAGCGCCTGCTGCAAGGCTTGAACATTCCCTACCGCGCCGACGAGTTCGCCCCGGCCGGCGAGCCGCCGGACGTATTGTTTCGGGAGGCGAATTTCGAGGTGTTCTTCGTGCTCGATGAGGGCCGGCGACTGAACGACGAATGGCGCGACGAGCTGCAACGTCGGCGCAGTGCGTTTTCCCTGAGTCAGTTAGTGCGACGCGAAGCCAAACCCAAACGCATCCCCGCCAATGAGTTTTTGTTGAGACTGGCGCCGACCTTGCGCAAAAAAGCGCACAACTACAAAGAACGTGGCATGGACCTGGGGGAACTCGACATCATCGCCTTCGCCAGCCTCAAGCGCGAAGTGCTGGACCTCAACAGCCATTTCCCACCGCCGACCGAATACCTGCGCCAGGGCTGGCGTTCGCTGTCACTGGTCGGCCCGACGTTCGCCCGGGTGCTGTTCGCGCACCCGGATGCACCGGACTTCCTGCGCAGCAATCTGGGGCGCAGCATCGTCTTCGATGTCGGAATCAGCCTGTGAGCCCATTGCAGGCATTGATCGCACAAGTCCCGCAAACCGGCCGCGTACGCTGGATCGGCGTGCGCCCCGAACCTCACGTACCGATGATCGAACTGGATAAAGTGGAAGCGCGACTCGAAGCCGGTTTGACCGGCGATCGAGCCCGCCCTGGCGTGCGTAACGCGCGGCAGGTGACGTTGATTCAGTGGGAGCATCTGGCGGTGATCAGTTCGTTGATGGGCCGCCCGGACGATCAGCCGGTATTACCTAATGATTTGCGGCGCAACCTCGTTATCAGCGGTATCAACCTGTTCAGCCTGAAGGGACGGCGCTTCCGGATCGGTCAGGCGATTTTCGAAACCACCGGCTGGTGCCAGCCTTGTGCGCGCCTTCAAAACAACCTCGGCCCCGGGACTTTTCAGGCCGTGCGCGGACATGGCGGAATCACCGCCCGAGTGATACAAAGTGGAATCATTCGCCTGGACGACACGGTGAGCGTCGAGCCTTTCCCGGACAGCGGCTATGCTCCGTTCAACGTTCGTTAACTCAGCCTGTAGCTTCTACACATTCAGCAACGTCTACTGACGAGGCCTTTATGACCAGTCGCCTGAACCCCGACGACCAAAAGCATGTCGAAGAGTACCTGCACTTGTCCCAGCACCGAGTCGAGCGCCGTCCTTTCCGGCCGTGGATGCTCCTGGTGGTGGTACTGGCAGTGACCATTGGTCTGGGCCTGTTGAGCCGATTTATCAGTTACCTGACGCTATGAGCAGCATCGCGCTCGCTCGGTTGACTGCACCGATTTCTTTTAGCCTTTCGAGATATCCCCATGACTCATCGTATTGTCATCGTTGGCGGCGGCGCCGGCGGTCTGGAGTTGGCTACCCGTCTGGGTAAGACTCTGGGCAAGCGTGGCACGGCCAGTGTGATGCTGGTCGACGCGAACCTGACCCACATCTGGAAACCGCTGTTGCACGAAGTGGCGGCCGGGTCGCTGAACTCCTCCGAAGACGAACTCAACTATGTTGCCCAGGCCAAATGGAACCACTTCGAGTTCCAGCTGGGGCGCATGAGCGGGCTCGATCGCACGCATAAAAAAATCCAGCTGGCCGCCACTTACGACGAAGCCGGTCTGGAACTGGTGCCCGCCCGCGAAGTGGGTTACGACTCGCTGGTGATTGCCGTCGGCAGCACCACCAACGATTTCGGCACCCAAGGCGCGGCGCAACACTGCCTGTTCCTCGACACGCGCAAACAGGCCGAGCGTTTCCACCAGCAACTGCTCAACCACTATCTACGCGCCCATGCCGGGCAAACCGACAAAGTCGAACAGATCAGCGTGGCCATCGTTGGTGCCGGCGCTACTGGCGTTGAACTGGCCGCCGAGCTGCACAATGCCGCGCATGAGTTGGCGGCTTACGGCCTGGACCGAATCAAACCGGAGAACATGCACATCACCCTGATCGAAGCCGGTCCTCGGGTATTGCCCGCCCTGCCAGAACGCATCGGTGGGCCTGTGCATAAAACCCTGGAGAAACTCGGGGTCAACGTCATGACCAATGCCGCGGTCAGTGAAGTCACGGCCGACAGCCTGATCACCGCCGATGGCAAAGTGATCAACGCCAGCCTGAAAGTCTGGGCCGCCGGGATTCGTGCTCCGGGTTTCCTCAAGGACATCGACGGTCTGGAAACCAACCGCATCAACCAGCTGCAAGTGCTGCCAACCCTGCAAACCACCCGCGACGAGAACATCTTCGCCTTCGGCGATTGCGCGGCCTGCCCGCAACCGGGCACTGATCGCAATGTACCGCCGCGTGCCCAGGCGGCGCACCAGCAGGCTTCGTTGCTGGCCAAATCGCTGAAGCTGCGGATCGAAGGCAAGGCGTTGCCGGAGTACAAGTACACCGACTATGGCTCGTTGATCTCACTGTCGCGTTTTTCGGCTGTGGGTAACTTGATGGGCAACCTGACCGGCAGTGTGATGCTGGAAGGTTGGCTGGCGCGGATGTTTTATGTGTCGCTGTACCGCATGCACCAGATGGCGCTGTATGGCGCGTTTCGCACGGCGATGTTGATGCTGGGCAGCAAGATCGGGCGCGGGACGGAACCGCGACTCAAGCTGCACTGACACACATCCAACTGTGGGAGCGAGCCTGCTCGCGAAGAGGCCATTACATTCAACCTCTGTGTTGACTGTTACACCGCCTTCGCGAGCAGGCTCGCTCCCACATTTTTTAGTCATCAACGTATAAATCTGTGTCTCACTGTATCTCCCCCCGCGTTTTTGCCCCTTCGATTACAAACTCCCCCCTTGCGCGACACAGTAGCGATACACCACTCCCGCTAAATGGCCACACCCGAGCAAGGCACCACGCCTGCGCAGGTTTATCGCCGCACTTACGTGGCAACCCGTTATCAAGCGGTTGTGTCGTGCAACCCAGGAGAATTGAAATGTCCCGTACTACCAAAAACACTATCGGTCTGCTTGGCGCTGTTTTGGCCGGTGGCATGATGTTGACCGGCTCCGTATTCGCTTCGCAGCCGCTGACGCAAGGCTATCTGCTGGCCTCGGCTGAACAGGTGGTGAAAACCCCTGAAGGTAAATGCGGTGAAGGCAAGTGTGGCGATGCATCGATGGCCAAAACCGACACCGATGACGACGGTAAAGTTTCCCGTGCGGAATTCCTGAAAGTCGCGCCGAAGTCCAATTTTGACAAGATCGACACCAACCATGACGGTTTTATCGACGAGCAAGAGGCTTACAACAACGTGAAAGCCAACTTCGAAGCCAACGGCAAGAAAATGCCAAAAGGTTTGTTCGGGCACCTGAAAGACCAAGACGGCGCCTAAGCCACTGAGTACCACGCCCCGCTTTCTCCACCGAGAAGCGGGGCTTTTTTTCGGCAGACAAAAAAAATCCCCGTATCTTTCGATACGAGGATTTTTAATATGGTCGGGGTAAGGGGATTCGAACTCCTGACATCCTGCTCCCAAAGCAGGCGCGCTACCGGACTGCGCTATACCCCGGTAAAAAAAAGGCGACCTTTACAAGTCGCCTTCTTCGATCAGCGCTTTTGGCCTCTGATCTTAAGATTCGATTCCAGCGTTAACTGGTTTCAAAAATGGTGGGTCGTGTGGGATTCGAACCTACGACCAATTGGTTAAAAGCCAACTGCTCTACCAACTGAGCTAACGACCCAAAAATGGTCGGGGTAAGGGGATTCGAACTCCTGACATCCTGCTCCCAAAGCAGGCGCGCTACCGGACTGCGCTATACCCCGGTTTGAAATTGGCTCCGTGACCAGGACTCGAACCTGGGACCCAATGATTAACAGTCATTTGCTCTACCGACTGAGCTATCACGGAACTACATATTTCAATTTACAACGGTGAAGCTTTTTGCGTTCTCTTCGACTCGTTCGCATCGCTGCGTTCGTGTGTCTGAGGCGCGCTATTCTACAATCTTCAGAACCTCTGTCAACCCCCTAAATTGCTTTCAAGTTAATGATTTGCAACTTATTTTGGATTCCTGCTTGGGGAGCGGAAACCCTGGCGGGTGACTTACTGCGGGGCGCACTTTACAAGCCTTTTCCTTAGAGTTCAACAGCCTGGCGAAAAAAAGGCCTCGCAATGCGAGGCCTCATCAGTTTTGTTGCCTGGATAGGTCAGACGAATACGATTTCGTCGTTCTCCACCACACCCTTGGCGGTCTCGCCGGGCATGAAACGACCCGACAGAATCAACTGAGCCAGCGGGTTCTCGATCCAGCGCTGAATCGCTCGTTTGAGCGGACGTGCGCCGTACACAGGGTCGTAACCCACCGCGATCAGCTTATCCATGGCCTCAGGACTCAGTTCCAGTTTCAGCTCACGCTCGGTCAGACGACTGCGCAGGCGTCCCAACTGGATCTCGGTAATGCCTGCGATCTGATCCCGCGCCAATGGCTCGAAGATCACCACTTCGTCGACCCGGTTGATGAACTCCGGCCGGAAGTGGGTGGAAATCGCATCCATCACCGCCGCACGCTGCGCTTCACGATCACCGACCAGTTCCTGGATCTGCACCGAACCCAGGTTAGACGTCATGACGATCACGGTATTCTTGAAATCCACCGTGCGGCCATGGCTGTCGGTCAAGCGGCCATCTTCCAGCACTTGCAGCAAGATGTTGAACACATCCGGGTGGGCCTTCTCGACCTCGTCCAGGAGGATCACCGAGTAAGGCTTGCGACGCACCGCCTCGGTCAGGTAACCGCCCTCTTCATAGCCTACGTAACCTGGTGGCGCACCGATCAGTCGGGCCACTGAATGTTTCTCCATGAACTCGGACATGTCGATCCGCACCATCGCCTCTTCGGTATCAAAGAGGAACTCGGCCAGTGCCTTGCACAGCTCGGTTTTACCGACACCGGTCGGGCCGAGGAACATGAACGAACCACTTGGGCGATTCGGGTCAGACAACCCGGCCCGCGAACGCCGCACCGCGTTGGAAACCGCGATCACCGCTTCGTCCTGACCAATCACACGCTGGTGCAACAGGCTTTCCATCTTCATCAGTTTGTCGCGCTCGCCTTCGAGCATTTTCGACACGGGGATGCCGGTCCACTTCGACACGACTTCAGCAATTTCTTCCTCAGTCACCTTGCTGCGCAGCAACTGGTTTTCGCTTTTACCGTGCTGATCGACCATTTGCAGGCTGCGCTCCAGGTCCGGGATCACCCCGTATTGCAGCTCGGCCATGCGGTTCAGGTCGCCTTTACGGCGTGCGGCTTCCAGCTCCTGACGGGACTGTTCGATTTTCTGCTGGATCTGCGCAGAACCCTGAACTTCGGCTTTTTCCGAATTCCAGATTTCTTCCAGGTCCGAGTACTCACGCTCAAGGCGTCCGATTTCTTCCTGGAGTTTTTCCAGGCGTTTTATCGCCGCTTCATCGCTTTCTTTCTTCAGCGCCTGCGATTCCACCTTCAACTGAATCAGGCGACGCTCCAGACGGTCCAGCACTTCCGGCTTAGAGTCGATCTCCATACGAATACGGCTGGCCGCTTCGTCGATCAGGTCAATGGCTTTGTCCGGCAACTGGCGATCAGTAATGTAGCGATGACTGAGCTTGGCTGCGGCGATGATGGCGCCGTCGGTGATCGCCACCTTGTGGTGAACCTCATAACGCTCTTTGAGGCCACGCAAAATCGCGATGGTGTCTTCTTCGCTCGGCTCGTCCACCAGTACTTTCTGGAAGCGCCGTTCAAGGGCTGCGTCCTTCTCTATATATTGGCGGTACTCGTTGAGCGTGGTCGCGCCGACGCAATGCAGCTCGCCACGAGCCAGGGCAGGCTTGAGCATGTTGCCCGCATCCATCGAGCCTTCGCCTTTGCCAGCGCCGACCATGGTGTGCAGTTCGTCGATGAACAGAATGATCTGCCCTTCCTGCTTCGACAGCTCGTTGAGCAGCGACTTCAGGCGCTCTTCAAACTCACCGCGATACTTGGCGCCGGCAATCAGCGCCCCCATGTCGAGGGACAGCAGGCGCTTGCCTTTCAGGCCATCCGGCACTTCGCCATTGATGATGCGCTGGGCCAGGCCCTCGGCGATGGCGGTTTTACCCACGCCAGGCTCGCCGATCAGCACCGGGTTGTTCTTGGTACGGCGTTGCAGGACCTGAATGGTCCGGCGAATTTCATCGTCACGGCCGATCACCGGATCGAGCTTGCCTTCTTCGGCACGCTTGGTCAGGTCGACGGTGTATTTATCCAGTGCCTGGCGCGACTCCTCGTGGTTGGCGTCGTTGACCGCTTCGCCGCCACGCAGGTTATTGATCGCGTTTTCCAGGGCTTTCTTGCTCACGCCCTGCCCCAGCAGCAACTTGCCGAGCTTGCTGTTTTCGTCCATGGCAGCGAGCAGCACCAACTCGCTGGAGATGAACTGGTCGCCCTTTTGCTGGGCCAGGCGATCAGCCTGATTGAGCAGGCGCGCCAGGTCCTGCGACATGTTCACGTCGCCGGTCGGGTTCTGGATTTTCGGCAGCTGGTCGAGCTCTTTGGTCAGCTCTTTACGCAGGCTGTTGACGTCGAAACCGACCTGCATCAGCAGGGGTTTGATCGAGCCGCCCTGCTGTTCAAGCATGGCCTGCATCAAGTGCGCCGGCTCGATGCCGGGATGGTCGAGGCCGACAGCCAGGGATTGGGCGTCGGATAGTGCTAACTGCAATTTGCTGGTTAAACGATCTATACGCATGGGTCACCTTCCTTTTGAGCAGGCCGGACCTATAAAACATCCTGAATGAAGAAACCTGCCAGATACCGTTATAGATGCGGTCGATTCCGGGAGTTTCAAGCGTCGTGATGTTGATGCAGATCAGCTCAGTCTAGCGTTCAAGCCAAATGAGGGAGGCAAACCGACCAGTGCGAGGGCTGCGGCGGTAAGAAAAGAAGCGCGGATCGGTCACGGTGCAGAAACCGCCGCCATAAATAGCAGTGACACCGCGAGCAGCCAGACGCAAACGCGCCAGCTCGTAGATGTCGGCCATAAATTTCCCGGCGTTTTGGCTTGGCACAAAAGCTTTGGCCGCGTCGGGTAATTGCTGCACGAAGATTTCGCGCACTTCCGGGCCGACTTCAAAGGCTTGCGGGCCAATGGCCGGACCGAGCCAGACCAGCACGTCCTCTGCCGGTACGGCCAACGCGTCGAGGGTTGCTTCCAACACCCCCGCCGCCAACCCGCGCCAACCGGCATGCGCCGCCGCAACGCGGGTGCCGGCACGGTCGCAAAACAGCGCTGGCAAACAGTCAGCCGTCATCGCCGCGCAGGCGATACCGGGCGTGGCCGTCCAGCTGGCGTCAGCGGTGGCTACCAGGCTTGGATCCGCATGGGCCACGGCGATGCCGTGAACCTGTTGCAGCCAGGCTGGTTGAATAGAGAAATGATCGGTGAGGCGACGGCGGTTCTCGGCCACAGCGTCGGGGCTGTCGTCGACATGATCGCCGAGGTTGAGGCTGTCGAACGGCGTCAGGCTGACGCCGCCCGCACGGGTGGTTACACAGGCTTTCACCCCGGCAGGCGCAGGCCAGTCGGGAATCAGCCAGTCACTCATCCGATGAACGCCTCACGGTCTTGCTTGAGCAGGGTCAGCAACCAGACGAAATCGTCCGGCAACGGTGATTCCCAGCTCATGCGTTTACCGGTAGTCGGGTGATCCAGCTCCAGGAACCGCGCATGCAGGGCCTGACGCGGGAACGCCTTCAACGATTCGACCATGGTCACACTGGCTGCCGGAGGAATACGGAAGCGACCGCCGTAGGCAGGGTCTCCGACCAACGGGTAGTTGATGTGAGCCATATGCACACGAATCTGGTGGGTACGACCGGTTTCCAGCTTCACCCGCACATGAGTGTGGGAGCGGAAACGCTCGAGCACGCGGTAGTGGCTGACGGCTTGCTTGCCACCTTCCATCACCGCCATGCGCTGGCGTTGCTGGCCGTGACGACCGATGGGCGCGTTGATCTTGCCACCCGCCGTCACCACACCGATCACGATGCACTCGTATATCCGGCTTACGCTGCGGCTCTGCAATTGAGTGACAAGCTGTGTCTGCGCCTGAATGGTCTTGGCCACCACCATCAGACCGGTGGTGTCCTTGTCCAGGCGATGCACGATACCGGCGCGGGGCACATTAATAATGTCCGGCACGTGGTGCAGCAAGGCGTTGAGCAAGGTGCCATCAGCGTGACCGGCAGCCGGATGCACCACCAGACCCGCAGGTTTGTTGATCACCAGGATGTCGTCATCTTCATAGACGATGTCCAGCTCGATGTCTTGAGCGATCCATTCGCCCTGAGCTTCCTGCTCGGCAGTCAGTTCAAGAATGGCGCCACCGTGAACGATGTCTCGCGGGCGGATAACCGCCCCATCCACAGTCAGGCGGCCGTCTTTGATCCAGGCGGAAAGGCGCGAGCGCGAGTGCTCAGCGAATAATTGTGCGGCGACTTGATCGAGGCGTTGGCCGCCCAATTCGGACGGCACCTCTGCGCGGAGTTCAATTTTATCGGACATGCTCAGACTAGGCGTCGGCACAGCTTTTGGTTTCAGCTGCGCGCTTGTGGTTAAATACGGCGTCTTTTGCCCCGAGGCTATACAACGGGGCACTCATCATAACAGGACGGCCCCGCCCAAGACAGCGGCCGTCATAGGGACGCAAGCCGCCATGCAAGTGAAACACCTGCTGCTGATCGCCATCCTCGCATTGACCGCTGCTTGCTCATCGAAGGAAGTCGTAGACGAAAACCTTAGCGAAGTCGAGCTGTACCAGCAGGCTCAACAAGATTTGGACAAGAGTAGCTACACCAGCGCCATTGCCAAGCTGAAGGCTCTGGAATCGCGTTATCCGTTCGGTCGCTACGCTGATCAGGCTCAGCTCGAGCTCATCTACGCGAACTACAAAAACACCGAGCCAGAAGCTGCCAAGTCGGCCGCCGAGCGTTTCATTCGCCTGCACCCGCAGCACCCGAATGTGGATTACGCCTACTATATGAAAGGTCTGACGTCCTTTGATCAGGACGTCGGCCTGCTGGCGCGCTTTCTGCCGCTGGACATGACCAAGCGTGATCCGGGTGCCGCTCGCGACTCCTTCAACGAATTCGCCCAACTGACCAGCCGCTTCCCGAACAGCCGCTACTCGCCGGACGCCAAGCAGCGCATGATTTACCTGCGCAACTTGCTGGCCGCCTACGAGATTCACGTTGGCCACTATTACCTGACCCGTCAGGCCTATGTCGCCGCCGCAAACCGTGGTCGCTACGTGGTGGAAAACTTCCAGGATACCCCGTCCGTCGGTGACGGCCTGGCGATCATGACTGAAGCCTACCAGCGTATGCATCTGGACGAGCTGGCAGCCACCAGCCTCGAAACCCTGAAGCTCAACTACCCGAACAACCCAAGCCTGGAAGACGGTCAGTTCAAGCCTTCGGTCGCCGAAGCTGACAACCGTTCGTGGTTGAGCAAGGCCACGCTGGGCCTGATCGAGTCCCGTCCACCGCTGCCGCCAGGCGAAACCCGCGCCAACCAGGACGTGCAGAGACAGTTCCAGGATGCCAAGGAAGCGATTCCGAGCGAACTGAAGCCTAAAGATGGAAGTGGCGACGCAGTCGAAGAAGAGCAACACGAGTCCGAAGGCAACAACAGCGACCGCTCGTGGTTCAGCTACATGACCTTTGGCGTGTTCGACTGACACCTCAGGTTGTACAAAAAGGAGCCTTGCGAGGCTCCTTTTTTGTGGGCGTGATGATTACGCTGTGCGCTTGGCATCACCTTGGCTAAACTGCTGAATCACTCGTCATAAAGCTGCTCACCATGCTCCGTTTACTGTTCTGGATCGCCCTGATTGCCGCTGCGGTATGGCTCTGGCGCAAGTTCAAGGGCTCGGCTTCCGCCCCCCGGTCCTCCGCCGAGCTGGAGGCTGCTCCGATGGTCCGCTGCGCCCATTGCGGCGTACACCTGCCCCGCGACCGCGCGCTGAGCCTTCAACAACAGTGGTATTGCAGCCAGGCTCACCTTGAGCAAGGCCCGGGCCCTGGTGGTCGCTGAGACGTCCAGTCCCGGCGACAAACAGGCCCAGCGACTGCTGCGCCTTTATCACCTCTACCGCTTAAGCGTCGGCATCACTCTGGTGTTGTTGATGACCAGCAACCTCGACAACGGGTTGCTGGCGTTCGCCAATGACGACCTGCTGCGCAGTGGCAGCTGGTTGTACCTGGTGCTGAATATTCTGCTGGTGGTGTTTCTGGAAAACACCCGACGGCCGGCGCAGTTGTTCAGCCTCGCGCTGGTCGACGTCTTGCTGCTCTGCGGTTTGTTTTACGCCGCTGGCGGAGTGGCCAGTGGCATCGGCAATCTATTGATCGTGTCGGTGGCCATCGGCAATACCCTGCTGCGTGGACGTACCGGCCTGTCAATCGCCGCAGTCGGCGCACTGGGCATCGTCGGTTTGAGTTTCCTCCTGAGCTACAGTCACCCGGCCAGTCCCAGCGATTACCTGCAAGTCGGCACGCTCGGCGCGCTGTGTTTTGCCGCGGCATTGCTGGTGCAAGGCCTGACAAGACGCGTGGAAGTCAGCGAACACCTCGCCGAACAGCGGGCCAGCGAAGTGGTGGGGCTCGAAGCACTCAATGCCCTGATCCTGCAACGCATGCGCACGGGCATTCTGGTGCTCGACGAGCAGCGGCGGGTGCTACTGGCCAATCACAGCGCATTGACTTTCCTGGGGCACAAAGCCCTCGACGGACAGCTGATCGATGATTTTTCGCCAATGCTGGCCGAACGTCTTCAGCTGTGGCTAAACAATCCGACCCTGCGCCCGCAAAGCCTGAAAATCGCTGGCAACGGACTGGAACTGCAACCCAGTTTCATTGCCCTGAACCAAAGCCCCAACCACCAGACCCTGGTTTTTCTCGAAGACCTCGCTCAGGTCGCACAACAAGCACAGCAACTAAAACTCGCCGCCCTCGGTCGACTGACGGCGGGTATTGCCCATGAAATCCGCAATCCACTGGGCGCCATCAGTCATGCCGCACAATTGCTGCGCGAATCCGAGGAACTCAAGGGGGCAGATCGGCGTCTGACCCAGATTATTCAAGACCACTCTCAGCGAATGAATCGGGTTATCGAAAACGTCCTGCAACTGTCCCGCCGCCAGCAAACCGTACCGCAACGGCTCGATCTGAAGCCGTGGCTGGAAAGGTTCGTCGCCGAAGCCCGTGAGGGCGCGACCGAGGGTCAGCACATTCACTTGCGTATAGGCTCAGGTGACTTCAACACCTTGATGGACCCGATCCAGCTCACCCAGGTGCTGGACAATTTACTACGCAATGCCTGGCGCCATAGCGCCCTGAATCACGACGCGGCTCAAGTCTGGCTCGAATTGTTTGTCGATGCCGACAGCCAATTGCCGATGCTCGAAGTGGTGGACAACGGCCCCGGCGTGGCGCCGGACCAGCAGGTGCATTTGTTCGAACCGTTTTTTACCACCAGTAGCCAAGGCACGGGCCTGGGGCTTTATCTGTCCCGTGAGCTGTGCGAAAGCAATCAGGCCCGCCTAGACTTCAAACCACGCCAAGGCGGCGGCTGCTTTCGCATTACTTTTGCCCACGGACGGAAACAAAGTTGAACATGAGCCCACGGCCCAAAGTCCTGATCGTCGACGACGAACCGGATATCCGCGAACTCCTCGAAATCACCTTGGGACGGATGAAACTCGATACCTTCAGTGTCCGCAACCTGGGCGATGCCCAAGCCTTGTTGGCCCGGGAATCCTTCGATCTGTGCCTGACCGACATGCGCCTGCCCGACGGCACCGGCCTTGAGCTGGTGCAGCACATCCAGCAGCGTTACGCGCAAGTGCCGGTGGCGATGATCACCGCCTACGGCAGTCTCGAAACAGCGATCAACGCACTCAAGGCCGGCGCCTTCGACTTCCTGACCAAACCGGTCGACCTCACTCGGCTGAGAGAACTGATCACCAGTGCCCTGCGCTTGCCTGCACCGGGCGAGGCCAGTACCGCCATTGATCGCCGGCTTCTGGGCAACTCCCTGCCCATGCGCAGCCTGCGCAAACACATCGACAAACTCGCGCGCAGCCAGGCGCCGGTCTACATCAGCGGCGAGTCCGGCAGTGGCAAAGAATTGGTCGCCAGACTGATCCATGAGCAAGGACCGCGAGCCCATCAACCCTTCGTCCCGGTCAACTGTGGGGCGATTCCGTCAGAGCTGATGGAAAGCGAATTCTTCGGGCATCGCAAAGGCAGTTTCAGTGGCGCCATCGAAGACAAACCCGGACTGTTCCAGGCCGCCCATGGCGGCACGCTGTTCCTCGATGAAGTCGCGGATTTGCCTTTGGCCATGCAGGTCAAACTGCTGCGCGCGATTCAGGAAAAAACGGTTCGCCGGGTCGGCGAACAACAGGAAACGGTGGTCGATGTGCGCATCCTTTGCGCCACCCACAAAGACCTCGATGCCGAAGTCACTGCTGAACGATTTCGCCAGGATTTGTACTACCGCCTCAACGTGATCGAACTGCGGGTTCCCTCATTGCGCGAACGCCGTGACGACATCGAACCACTGGCCAGCCATGTGCTCAAGCGCTTGGCGGCCGGCAGCGGCCAACCCGCCGCAACGCTCCACCCACTCGCCCTGGACGCACTGAAAAATTACCGTTTTCCGGGCAATGTTCGAGAGCTGGAGAACGTGCTCGAACGAGCTCACACCTTGTGTGAAAACAAACAGATTGAAGCCAGTGATTTACGACTGGCCGAGGGTAACTGCACTGTTGAAGGCGCGGTGCCGGACCTGACGCAGATCGATAATCTTGAACACTATCTGGAAAACGTCGAACGCAAACTCCTTCTCCAGGCGCTGGAGGAAACCCGCTGGAACCGCACGGCGGCGGCTCAGCGGTTGAGTCTGTCATTTCGGTCGATGCGTTACAGGCTGAAGAAGTTAGGGTTGGATTGAGGGCCCCTTCGTCGGAACGCCGCCCGGAGCCGGCTCGCTCCCACAGGGAATTTGCGTCGTTTACAGATCAACTGTGGGAGCGAGCCTGCTCGCGAAGCGATTTTCCAGGCGCCAAAACTTCTGCGGCTAGATCCGCCCGATCGGAGCATACGGCTTGGGATCAATAATCGGCTCGCGGCCGAGCATCACATCGGCAAACAACTGACACGATGCCGGCGCCAGCACCAGCCCATTGCGGTAATGCCCGCAATTGAGCCAAAGGCCTTCAAACCCTGGCACCTGACCGATGTAAGGAATGCCTTCAGGCGACCCAGGTCGCAACCCGGCCCAATGCCCGACCACTTCGGCATCCGCCAACGCGGGAATCAACTCCACCGCCGATGCCTTCAGGCTTTCCAAAGCCGAATCGGTCGGCGTCTTGTCGTAGCCTTCATGTTCCAGCGTACTGCCGATCAGAATGTGCCCGTCGCGCCGGGGAATCGCATAACGCCCCTTGGCCAGTACCATGCTCGGCAAAAAATCCGCCGCGCACTTGTACAGAATCATTTGCCCTTTTACCGGTTCGACCGGCAGTTCCAGACCCAGGCTCTTCAGTAAATCCCCACTCCAGGCGCCGGCGGTCAGCACCACTTGATCACCAGCAATGGCACCCGTCGCAGTCTGCACACCGACGATTTGATCACCCTCACGAATGAACCCGCTGACTTCGCACTGCTCGTGGATCGTCACATTCGGCAGCGCCAGCAACGCAGCCTTCAGCGACTTCACCAGCCGTGGATTGCGCACATTGGCCACATCGGCCATGTACACCGCCCGCGAAAAACCTGCGCCCAGCACCGGCACTGCATCGTGTACCGCAGAGATATCCACAGCACGCAGCGGACGATTCTCGCGCTTGGCCCAAGCCAGCGCCTCAGCCTCGTCATCCAGATCCAACCAGTACAGACCGGTAGTGTGAACCTCAGGGTCAACCCCGGTCGCAGCGAACAATCGCTCACCGAGCTGTGGATAAAAATCCTGGGACCAATGCGCCAACGCGGTGACTGCCGGGTTGTAGCGCCACGGGTACAACGGCGAAACAATCCCGCCACCGGCCCATGACGACTCCTGCCCGACGTTCGAACGATCCAGCAGCACAACGCTGTGCACTTCGGACGCGAGATTGAACGCCGTCAGCAGCCCAATCACGCCGCCGCCGACAATCACCACTTGCTGTTGCCTGGTCATGTTCAGATCCAACCGTTAAATAGACAGAGGGCGCAAATGACGCCCAAAACGAAACTCAGCCACCCCAGCAATCCTTGGCGGTCAACCCGTCTGTTGCATTGACCATGCTTCTGACACCGGTATTGGTGAGGGTGAAATCCCCGCACTTGTCGGTGGCCATGCTCGACCCGGACTTGCGCACCGCGGTCAGCAGGAAGGTCTGGTCAGTGAGGGTCGGGGTGATGGTGTAATAGTCATTGCCGGCGCTCAGGCCGGTGGCATTGGTGTAGACATTGTTCTGGGAGTAGAAACGTTCAAGGATCTGCGCCTGCTCCGACAACACCCCGGCGATTTCGCCGCGCCGGCCCTTATTCAGGTATTCGGTGAAGCTCGGGGCGGCAATGGTGATGACGATCCCAATGATCGCAATCACGATCATGATTTCGATCAGGGTAAAACCTCGGTTGGATCTACGCATGCCTCAACTCTCACTTACTGTATTTGTCGCCACATGATGCGACGGCTGCCGCCGCCGGATTTTTCCACCACTGGGGTGATCACGTCTACGGAATCATTTCCGGTGATGTCATTGGCGATGCCATCGGAGGCTGGATTATCGCCGATATAGATCACCCCACTGGAAATTGCGTCGGGATTATCGACCACGCCATCGCCATTGCCGTCGAGCATCTTAACGCTGAACGCTTCGGGCAGCTTCAGGCAGATTGCCATCAACCCCTGTCTGTCGCGATAGAAACCGTACCAATTGCCAGCGGCCAGACATCGACGTTTACTCGGGGTGGGCGGGTCCGGCGACGTAAAACAATAGGCCGGCATCGACAGGCACAGCAGCAACCCAACGCCATACCACCGCAGTCGCCATGCAATGTGGCGCTTAGTATTTTGCATAAATACTCTCCACGACGCTGCGCGAGTTGCCCGCGATGCCGACGGCGGTCACCCGGTAAAGCGTCGCCGAGGTATTGCTCGGCACATTGACAGCGGTGAGCGTGGTGCCAATGTTCTGTACCCCGTAAAAGCCGCTGCCGGAAGCGATCCACGTCACGCCAGAACTGGCGTTGCGGCCGGCGGCAGTGAGGGTCGTGGCCTCGGCCGGCGGTGCGCACTGGCTGCAAACCGGCAATGAATAGGTGTCGAGTTGCACTGCGCTTTCACCCACGCGCAACGCGGCTTCGGCGCCCTGGAACGATTGGTTGCGCAAGCTCACGCTGCCGGCCATTTTTTCCTGCAGGGTGGCGTTCTGCATCGAAGACAGGCCGATCAACGTCAGCAACAGTAGAAACACCAGGCTGACCAGCAGCGCCATCCCGCGTTGAGCGTGAGACGTCATGGCGGCCGCCCTCATGGCAAGCGGTTGCGCAAGGCGGCAACCACGCTGAAGGTTTGGTTGTGTACCCGGTTGTTCGGGTCCGCGAGGGTCAGACTCAGCCGTACGCTGCGAATGCGTGCCGGGTTTGACGGGTTGCTGCTGTAACTGGAGGCGGCCACATCGGTAGCCGAACTGGCGAGGCCGAAGCTTACGTTGAAAGCCTCCACGTGGTTCACCAGCACGTACTGGGTGGGCGTGCCGACGCCGGCCCCCATCAGTATCTGGTTATTTTTGAAGCTGTAGATCAATCGCCGTATCGGGAACGCCAGAAACCCTGTCGCGGGTTTGCGCAGGCCGGTGTATGCCGTCGCCGAGTTTCGGCAGTCAGAAATGACCGTCCAGGCTGGCACTCCGCCCGCGCCGCCGACATCCGCCGTCACCAGGGTCAGCTTGCGGTTGGCGTTGTCCCAACTGATGGGCGTTATCTGACTGGCGTTGAAATCACCCGCATCACTTGAGTCAGTAATGGTCCCCAGACAGCCAAACATGCCGACCATACGGATTTCCTGAATCATCTTGCTCAACACAAATCGCGCGTCTTCCTGCATGCCGGCGGAGACGTTCTGGCTGACGTAGGTATTTTTAGCCGCGATGAAAATCTGCACCACGCCCAGAACCACGATCAGACTCAACGCCAGCGCAATCAGCAACTCGATCAAACCGAACCCTCGGCTGGAGCGGCTCATGGCGTAGACACCGGGTCGACCGTGGCGCGACTGGTCAGGACGAAACTGCGGCGCGAGTTGGCGGTATTGGCGGCGCGCGAGTCATCCCAGGTAATGGTGATGGTGTAGACCCGCTGGTTCAACACCACACTGCCGGTGGCCGTCGCGCCGCCGAAATTGACGATATTGGTGGTGAAATCGTAGAGATCCTGATCGCGGGCGACACTCTGGTTGCCCGAGGTCGGTGGCGTGACGGTGTAATCAGCGCCGGAGTTGGCGCGGATGCGGTCCATCATGTCGTAGGCGATAAAACTGGCCTGGCTGGTCATCCGTGAACTGTCGGTGTACTTCAGCGCATTGAGCTGAATCGCCGCCGCTCCCAATAGCCCCACCGTCAGTATCAACAACGCAACCAAGACTTCGATCAGCGTCATGCCCTCCTGTGCACGCTTGCTCCATCCCCTCATCCGCAACTTCCACCCAATAGAATTCGTCCGTTCAAACACACATTCAGCGTCCTGCTTTGCGTCCCCCGTACATAGTTGATGACAACGGTGGTAGACGGTGCCGACAAACCGCCCAGGTTATTGAAGTCCAGCGCGGTCACTCCTGAGGTTAGCGTCAGGGTGGCGCCGCTGCTCGTGGCTGGAACAACCCGCAATACATTGGCCGGTGTGCCAGTACCGTCATAGACCGTCAATTCACCGGTCCAAACGCTGCCACCGGCTGTCGGGCGGACCCGAGTGGTGATGCCACGGTTGATGGCCTCCAGTCGGGCGAAGTTGAGTCCACGCTGCAAGTCGCCGATTTCTGTATCGGCCCTGGTGGTTTGCACCGAACGGGTAAACGCCGGCACCGCCAGGGTGATCAAGATCAGAAACACCGCGAGCGCAATCAGCAGCTCGATCAGCGTGAAACCTTTTGTACGATGATCCATCGGTGCCCTCAGTTGCCGTCGGCTATACCTGCCACTACACGCTAGAAAACTCGACCGGCGCAGGCAGGTTGTTTGCCATCACCCCCGCAGGGACCGCGCGGGTCACAACACTCCAGGGAAGGAAATGCCATGCATCAGCAAGGTTTCAGCCTGATCGAACTGCTTATGGGACTGGCGATTGCCGCAATTGTTCTACTGTTGGTCAGTCCGGTGTTCGCGGCACTCACTGAATCGAACCATCGCGAGGCGGCGGCGAACGCTCTGGTCAGTGGTATTCGCAACGCCAGAACCCTCGCCATCACACGTAATCAGGCCGTTGTGATTCATGGCATCAACGGGGATTGGGGTCAGGGTTGGCGGATCATTCTGGACATCAGTGGCAAAGGGCCGAAGGACAGCAGCAATCCGCTGCTGGTTGAGCGCGCCGCCAGTGGCGCTCGGGGGGCGATTGTCGGCAATGGGCCGGTCAGGCGTTATATACGATTCAGCGGGATAGGCGAACCCCAGATGCCCGGACGGGCGTTTCAAGCGGGGACACTGCACTTTTGCGCAGCCCGCGAACCGGTCAGCCAACTCCAGGTGGTTCTGGCCGCTACGGGTCGCGTCAGCCTGCGCAGCAAAAAAGCCGAGCAGGCGCTATGTCCGGGTGGGAAACGCTTCAGAGCAAAGAACGCACGCGCAGCTCTTTAGGCATGGAGAATGTGATGTTCTCCTCGCGACCGGCCAGCTCATCGGCACCGGTTGCACCCCAGGCCTGCAATTGCTGAATCACCCCACGCACCAACACTTCCGGTGCAGAAGCGCCGGCGGTAATGCCGATACGCTCGACACCGTCAAACCAGCTCTTTTGCAGGTCTTCGGCGCCGTCGATCAGGTAAGCCGGGGTGGCCATGCGTTCGGCCAGTTCACGCAAGCGATTGGAGTTGGAGCTGTTCGGGCTGCCGACTACCAGCACCACGTCGCATTCGTCGGCCAGTTGTTTGACGGCGTCCTGACGGTTTTGCGTGGCATAGCAGATGTCGTCCTTGCGCGGGCCACCAATCGCCGGGAAGCGCGTACGCAGTGCGTCGATCACGCGACTGGTGTCGTCCATGGACAGGGTGGTCTGGGTCACGAAAGCGAGTTTTTCAGGGTTGTTCACCTGCAACGCCGCGACGTCTTTCTCGTCTTCGACCAGGTAAATCGCGCCACCATTGCTGCCATCGTACTGGCCCATGGTGCCTTCGACTTCCGGATGACCGGCGTGGCCGATGAGGATGCATTCACGGCCATCGCGGCTGTAACGCGCGACTTCGATGTGCACCTTGGTCACCAGCGGGCAAGTCGCGTCGAACACCTTGAGGCCACGGCCGGCAGCTTCGGTGCGCACAGCCTGGGATACGCCGTGGGCACTGAAGATCACGATGACGTCGTCTGGTACCTGATCCAGTTCTTCGACAAAGATCGCCCCGCGAGCACGCAGATCTTCGACGACGAATTTGTTGTGAACCACTTCGTGGCGCACATAGATTGGCGGCCCGAACACTTCCAGGGCGCGGTTGACGATTTCGATCGCACGGTCCACTCCGGCGCAGAAGCCACGGGGGTTGGCGAGTTTGATTTGCATGCTGTGCCTCGTGTCTTGCGCGCAGGAAATTGAAACATTGCAACTCACTGTAGGAGCTGGCTTGCCAGCGATGAGGCCATCAGCTTCAACGCTACTCTTCAAGGCCTCTTCGCCGGCAAGCCGGCTCCTACAGAAAAGCGTTTACAGCGATTTGACGCTGATGATCTCGACGTCAAAGGTCAATGTCTTGCCGGCCAGCGGGTGGTTGAAATCGATGGTTACTTGCTCGTCACCGAATTCTTTCACAACGCCTGGCAGCTCAGTATTCGCCGCATCGTTGAAGATCACCAGCAGACCCGGCGACAGGTCCATGTCCTTGAACTGCGAACGCGGGATGACCTGTACGTTCTGCGGGTTCGGCTGACCGAAAGCGTTTTCCGGCTGAATGGTCAGCGTACGCTTGTCGCCCGCCTTGAAGCCGAACAGTGCCGCTTCGAAACCTGGCAACAGGTTGCCGTCGCCGACCTGAAAGGTCGCCGGGGCTTTGTCGAAGGTGCTGTCGACGGTGTCGCCGTTCTCCAGGCGCAGTGCAAAGTGCAAGGTGACTTCCGTGTTCTGGCGGATGCGTTGCTCAGCCAATACCTGTTCAGTCATGAACGGCTTCTCCGGTCTTCTTACTTTTGAACATATCCAGTGCCAGCATCACCGCACCGACAGTAATTGCGCTGTCGGCAAAGTTGAACGCCGGGAAATACCAGCGGTTCTGCCAATGCACCAGAATGAAATCGATCACATGGCCCAAGGCGATGCGATCATACAAATTGCCCAGCGCGCCGCCCAGCACGAGCGCCAAGGCGACAGCCAGCCAGGTTTCGTTGCGCCCAAGACGCTTGAGCCACACCACCAGCACCGCACTGACCACCACAGCGATCAAGGCAAACAACCAGCGCTGCCAGCCGGAGCTGTCAGCCAGGAAGCTGAACGCTGCGCCAGTGTTATAGGCCAGGGTCCAGCTGAAGTAATCGGGGATCACCACGATTTGCTGGTACATCTCGAGCTTGCCTTCGAAGTAGAACTTGCTGGCCTGGTCGATGACCAGAACCAGCAAACTCAACCAGAGCCAGCTCAGCCGTCCGAAACGGCCAACGGCATTAGGCATAGTGACGGACCTCGCCAGCGCCGCTGATGTTGTCGACGCAACGACCGCAGATTTCCGGATGCTCCGGGTTCACGCCGACGTCTTCACGGCAGTGCCAGCAACGGGCGCACTTGGCGTGGCTCGACTTGACCACTTGCAGCTTCAAACCGCTGACTTCGGTGACCACGGCATCGGCCGGTGCCTGTACGAACGGTGCAACAGTTGCGGTCGAAGTGATCAACACGAAGCGCAGTTCGTTGCTCAGCTTGGCCAGGTCGGCGCTCAGCGCTTCTTCGGCGAACAGCGTCACTTCGGCTTGCAGGTTGCCACCGACGGCCTTGGCCGCGCGCTGGATTTCCATTTCCTTGTTGACGGCCACTTTGACCGCCATGATGCGCTCCCAGTAGGCGCGGTCCAGTTCGACGCCTTCCGGCAGCTCGGTCAAACCTTCGTACCAGGTGTTGAGCATCACCGATTCGTTGCGCTCGCCCGGCAGGTATTCCCACAGTTCGTCAGCGGTGAACGCGAGGATCGGCGCGATCCAGCGCACCAGCGCTTCGGAGATGTGATACAGCGCGGTTTGCGCCGAACGGCGGGCCTTGCTGTTGGCGCCAGTGGTGTACTGACGGTCCTTGATGATGTCGAGGTAGAAACCGCCCAACTCCTGCACGCAGAAGTTGTGGATCTTGGAGTAGACGTTCCAGAAACGGTACTCGCCGTAGTGCTCTTGCAGTTCACGTTGCAGCAGCAGCGTGCGGTCCACGGCCCAACGGTCCAGCGCGAGCATGTCTTCGGCCGGCAGGATGTCGGTGGCCGGATTGAAGCCGGTCAGGTTCGAGAGCAGGAAGCGCGCGGTGTTACGGATACGCCGGTAGGCGTCTGCACTGCGTTGCAGGATCTGCTCGGAAACCGCCATTTCACCCGAGTAATCGGTGGAAGCCACCCACAGACGCATGATGTCGGCGCCCAAGGTGTCGTTGACCTTTTGCGGTGCAATCACGTTGCCCAGCGATTTGGACATCTTGCGACCGGACTCATCAACGGTGAAGCCGTGAGTCAGCAGTTCGCGGTACGGCGCGTGGTTGTCGATGGCGCAACCGGTCAGCAAGGACGAGTGGAACCAGCCACGGTGTTGGTCCGAGCCTTCCAGGTACAGGTCGGCGCGTGGACCGGTTTCGTGGCCCATCGGGTGCGAACCGCGCAGGACGTGCCAATGCGTGGTGCCCGAATCGAACCAGACGTCCAGGGTGTCGCTGATCTTGTCGTACTGCGGCGCTTCATCACCCAGCAGTTCGGCAGCGTCCATCTTGAACCAGGCTTCGATGCCTTCGACTTCGACGCGCTTGGCCACTTCTTCCATCAGTTCGGCGGTGCGTGGGTGCAGTTCGCCGCTTTCCTTGTTCAGGAAGAACGGGATCGGCACGCCCCAGTTGCGCTGACGGGAGATGCACCAGTCCGGACGGTTGGCGATCATCGAGTGCAGGCGTGCCTGGCCCCAGGCTGGAACGAACCTGGTGTCTTCGATGGCTTTGATCGCCCGCTTGCGCAGGGTTTCGCCGGTCGCAGGCTCTTTGTCCATGCCGATGAACCACTGCGCGGTGGCGCGGTAGATCAGCGGGGTCTTGTGACGCCAGCAGTGCATGTAGCTGTGTTCGATGATGGTGGTGTGCAGCAGCGCGCCGACTTCAGTCAGCTTGTCGACGATGGCCGGGTTGGCCTTCCAGATGAACTGGCCGCCAAAGAATTCCAGCGACGTCGCGTATACGCCGTTGCTTTGCACCGGATTGAGGATGTCGTCGTTGACCATGCCGTACTTCTTGCAGGTCACGAAGTCGTCCACGCCGTAGGCCGGCGCGGAGTGAACCACGCCCGTGCCGGCGCCCAGTTCAACGTACTCGGCCAGGTAAACCGGCGACAGGCGATCGTAGAACGGGTGACGGAAATTGATCAGTTCCAGTTCTTTACCGGTGGTGGTCGCGATGACCGAACCTTGCAGGCTGTAACGGGCCAGGCACGACTCGACCAGCTCTTCAGCCAGCACCAGCAGTTTGTCGCCGACGTCGACCAGGGCGTAGTTGAATTCCGGGTGAACGTTCAGCGCCTGGTTGGCGGGGATGGTCCACGGGGTGGTGGTCCAGATCACGATTGAAGCCGGTTTGGCCAGCGAAGGCAGACCGAAAGCGGCAGCCAGCTTGGCTTCGTCGGCAATCGGGAAGGCTACGTCGATGGTCGAGGACTTCTTGTTCTCGTACTCGACTTCCGCTTCGGCCAGGGCCGAACCGCAGTCGAAGCACCAGTTCACAGGCTTGAGGCCTTTGAATACGAAACCGCCCTTGACGATTTCAGCCAAGGCGCGGATTTCACCGGCCTCGTTCTTGAAGTCCATGGTCTTGTACGGGTTGGCGAAGTCGCCCAACACGCCCAGACGGATGAATTCGGATTTCTGACCTTCGATCTGCTCGGTGGCGTAGGCACGGCACAGTTCGCGGGTCTTGTCCGCGCCCAGGTTCTTGCCGTGGGTCACTTCGACTTTGTGCTCGATCGGCAGACCGTGGCAGTCCCAACCCGGCACATAAGGCGCGTCGAAACCCGACAGGGTCTTCGAGCGAATGATCATGTCCTTGAGAATCTTGTTCAGCGCATGACCGATGTGAATCGTGCCGTTGGCGTACGGAGGACCGTCGTGCAGGACGAACTTCGGACGATCCTTGCCAATCTCGCGCAACTTACCGTACAGGCCAATGCTGTCCCAGCGCTGCAGAATCTGCGGTTCGCGCTGAGGCAGGCCGGCCTTCATTGGGAAGGCGGTGTCCGGAAGGTTTAGCGTGGCTTTATAGTCGGTCATTTAAGGCTCTTCATTAGCGATTGGCGCTAGGTGCGACAGGGCACGGGCGGCGGCGACATCCGCATTGATCGCCGTCTTAAGCGCCTCCAGAGAGGCGAAACGCTGCTCTTCACGCAGCTTGTGGTGGAAGACCACCGTCAAACGCCGGTCATACAGATCGCCGGCAAAATCTAATAGATGCACTTCGAGGTGGGCTTTGCCATCACCTTGAACCGTTGGCCGCACGCCGATATTGGCGACGCCTGGCCAGGTCTTGCCGTCGATGTCGACGTTGACCAGGTAAACCCCGGTCAGCGGCACGCGACGGCGCTTGAGTTGTATGTTGGCCGTGCGCGTACCCAACTGGCGCGCCAGCTTCTGGCCGTGCAGCACCCGCCCGGTAATCTGGAAGGGCCGCCCGAGCAGTCGCTCGGCCAAGGCAAAATCAGCAGCGGCCAGGGCATTGCGGACCTGGGTGCTGCTGACGCGAATGCCGTCCAGCTCGACGGTTTGCGCTGCTTCGACGGTAAAGCCCTGAACGATGCCGGCTTGTTGCAGGAAATCGAAATCTCCTACGCGGTCACAGCCAAATCGGAAGTCATCACCGACTTCCAGGTGCTGCACGCCAAGGCCGTCCACCAGAATGGTATCAACGAATTCACTGGCGCTGAGCTTGCTCAGCCGCTGGTTGAAGGCCAGGCACAGGACGCGGTCGACACCTTCGTCGGCCAGCAGCTGCAGTTTGTCCCGCAACCGGGCCAGACGGGCAGGAGCCGTGTCCGGGGCGAAAAATTCTCGGGGCTGCGGCTCAAAAATCACCACGCAGCTGGGCACGCCCAACTCGAGCGCACGTTCACGCAGCCGCGCCAGGATAGCCTGGTGACCACGGTGAACACCGTCAAAGTTGCCAATGGTGGCGACACAGCCCCGATGCTGGGGGCGCAGATTTTGGAGGCCTCGAACCAGCTGCATAACGCGCTTCTTGCTCATAAAGTGGTCGATTATAACCACACCCGGCGGCCGACGACAGGCAACACCGTAACCAAAGTGATCGAGCCGACAAAACCACCGGCTCGCCCGTGTTTATCGAGGCCGCAACCTCAACTCAGTGCCTTGCGATTGAAGTCGCGCAAACGGAAGCCCATCAGCAGCAACATCCCGAAATAAGAGACGATACCGGCCGCGACCAAAGCACCAAGGCGCAGGAACCGCTCCAGCATATGCCCCTGATCCCACGCCGGCATGAAGTGCATCCCGACCAGCAACACCGCAGACATCACCAACACGGCGATGACGAGCTTGGCGCCGAACTTCGCCCAACCCGGTTGCGGCTGGTACATCTGCTGCTTGCGCAACTGATAGAACAATAACCCGGCGTTGAGGCAGGCACCGGCACTGATGGCCAGTGCCAGACCGGCGTGGGCCAGTGGACCGATCAACATCAAGTTGAATAACTGGGTCACCACCAGGGTAAAAATTGCAATTTTCACCGGCGTACGGATGTTTTGTTGCGCATAAAAGCCCGGCGCCAGCACTTTGATCACGATAATGCCCAGCAACCCGACTGAATAAGCGATCAACGCCCGTTGCGTCATCGACGCATCGAAGGCGCTGAATTGACCGTACTGAAACAGCGAGACGGTCAACGGCTCAGCCAGAATCCCCAGCGCCAGCGCACACGGCAACACCAACATGAAGCATAGGCGCAGCCCCCAATCGAGGATGCGCGAATACTCGTGACGATCATTGCTGGCGTAGGTTTTGGCCAGTGTCGGCAACAGAATCGTGCCCAACGCCACGCCCAATACGCCGGACGGCAATTCCATCAAACGGTCGGCGTAGTACATCCAGGACACCGAACCGGCCACCAGGAACGACGCGAAAATAGTGTTGATGATCAGCGAAATCTGGCTCACGGACACGCCGAGAATCGCCGGCAGCATCTGTTTCATGACCCGCCAGACGCCGCTGTCACGCAGGTTCAGGCGTGGCAACACCAGCATGCCGATCTTTTTCAGGTGCGGCAGCTGATAGAGCAATTGCGCCAGACCACCCACCAGAACCGCCCAACCCAACGCCATGACCGGCGGATCGAAATACGGAGTCAGGAACAGCGAAAAGATGATCATGCTGACGTTGAGCAGAGTCGGCACAAAGGCCGGCACCGAAAAACGGTTGTAAGTATTGAGGATCGCACCGGCCAGGGACGACAGGGAGATCAACAAGATGTAGGGAAAGGTCACCCGCAACAGGCTGGAGGTCAGCTCGAATTTTTCCGGTGTAGTGGTAAATCCCGGCGCGGTCGCCCAGATGACCCAGGGTGCAGCAATCATCCCCAATACCGTAACCAGCGCCAGCACCAGCGTCAGCAGGCCCGAGACGTACGCAACAAACGTTCGCGTCGCCTCTTCACCCTTCTGGCTTTTGTATTCGGCCAGAATCGGCACGAAAGCCTGGGAAAACGCCCCCTCGGCGAAGATCCGCCGCAGCAGGTTGGGCAGTTTGAAGGCGATAAAGAAGGCGTCCGTCGCCATCCCGGCACCAAATGTACGTGCGATAAGCGTGTCACGAACAAACCCCAAAACCCGGGAAATCATCGTGATAGAGCTGACGGCGGCCAACGATTTGAGCAGATTCATTGAAAGAGTTTGTGCCTGTCGATAAACAGCAGGCGAACAAAGCGCCTACTTATGCGATACTCCGCGCCGCAGCAGCACAGAGCCAAAGCTCGCGAGTTTACAGGTCAAGCGCCGGAAATAAATATCCCGCCTCTTTATACCTACCACTTAGCGGAACGTCTCAACCGCCCTTGACAAGACATCAACTCATCGGCATGATTCGCGGCCTATTTTGTTTGCTATTTCCTAAAAAGTCTTTCGAGGAGCTCGACGGTGGCCAACACACCTTCCGCCAAAAAACGTGCAAAACAGGCTGAGAAGCGTCGCAGCCACAACGCCAGCCTGCGTTCCATGGTTCGTACCTACATCAAGAATGTAGTTAAAGCCATCGACGCAAAAGACGCTGCTAAAGCTCAAGCTGCTTACGTTCTGGCCGTACCAGTTATCGACCGCATGGCCGATAAAGGTATCATCCACAAGAACAAGGCTGCTCGTCATAAGAGCCGCCTGAACGGTCACGTCAAGGCTCTGAACCTTGCTGTTGCCGCATAAGCGATAAGCTTGTTGAAAAACCGACCTCCGGGTCGGTTTTTTATTGCCTGCGATTTGGCAAACACAACACAAAAAAATGTGGGAGTGAGCCTGCTCGCGATAGCTGTTTAACATTCAACACTGATGTCGACTGTTCTACCGCTATCGCGAGCAGGCTCGCTCCCACATTTCGATTTGCGTCAGATTATTGAGCGCGAGCCCACGGCAGAATCGGAATTGCCGTCACCGCATTCTGCGGGCTGCCTTCGATCAAACGATCGCTGTAGACCAGGTACACCAGCGTATTGCGCTTCCTGTCGAGGAAGCGCACCACCTGCATGGTTTTGAACACCAGCGACGTGCGCTCCTTGAACACCTCGTCACCATCCTTCAGCTCACCCTTGAAACTGATGGGCCCGACCTGACGGCAAGCGATAGAGGCCTCGGCACGATCTTCAGCCAGACCCAAACCACCTTTAACGCCACCTGTCTTGGCGCGCGACAGGTAACACGTCACGCCATCGACCTTGGGATCATCAAACGCCTCGACAACAATACGGTCGTTGGGGCCGACGAATTTGAACACCGTTGATACCTGGCCAATTTCCTCAGCCGAAGCCAGCAGCGGCATTGCCAGCAACAGACCCAATATTCCTTTTGCCACACGCATTCAGGTATTCCTTCAGACCAGAATCAGGTTATCGCGGTGAACCAGCTCCGGCTCAGCCATATAACCCAACAAACCGACAATCGCCTCAGACGACTGACCGATGATTTTTTGCGCTTCCAGCGCACTGTAGTTAGCCAGGCCTCGGGCGATCTCGCGACCATCTGGCGCCACGCACACCACCATTTCGCCACGACGGAAGCTGCCCTGAACCAGCTTGACACCCACCGGCAGCAAACTTTTATGATCCTGGACCAGCGCTTTCACCGCACCACCATCCAGCACCAGCGTGCCACGGGTTTGCAAATGTCCGGCCAGCCACTGTTTACGCGCTGCCAGCATGCCACGCTCAGGCGAGAGCAAGGTGCCGATGCGCTCACCCGCCCTCAGGCGATCCAGCACTCGCTCAATACGTCCGCCGACAATGATAGTGTGCGCCCCAGAACGGGCCGCCAGACGTGCGGCACGCAATTTGGTCTGCATACCGCCACGCCCCAGCGCACCACCTGTACCGCCCGCCACCGCGTCCAGCGCCGGATCATCGGCACGCGCTTCGTAAATCAGGTTGGCGTCAGGGTTGTTGCGCGGATCAGCATCGAACATCCCATCGCGATCCGTGAGAATCACCAGCAAGTCGGCCTCGACCAGGTTGGCCACCAGCGCCGCCAGTGTGTCGTTGTCGCCGAAACGGATTTCGTCCGTCACCACGGTGTCGTTTTCGTTGATCACCGGGATCACTTTCAACTCGACCAGGGCACGCAAGGTGCTGCGGGCGTTCAGGTAACGCTTGCGGTCGGACAAGTCATCGTGCGTCAGGAGAATCTGCGCGGTGTGCCGGCCATGCTCGGCAAAGCTCGACTCCCAAGCCTGAACCAACCCCATCTGACCGATGGCGGCAGCAGCCTGCAACTCGTGCATCGCACTGGGTCGTACGGTCCAGCCCAAGCGGCTCATGCCCGCAGCTACCGCCCCGGAAGACACCAACACCAGTTCGACGCCAGCTTCATGCAAAGCCACCATCTGCTCGACCCAGACACCCATTGCTGCGCGATCCAGGCCTTTGCCGTCCGCCGTCAGCAAAGCGCTGCCGATCTTCACGACCCAACGCTGCGCACCTGTCACCTTGCTCCGCATCATCTTCAACCTTAGCTTGAGGACAGCGCGACCTGGCACTGCCCGTGACGTTAATCGTGGCTATTGCTGACCAACGATCGATTTCCAGATACTAAAACGCCGCTCTAGTGAGCGGCGCTTAAGTTTATCGCAACGAATCAGTCACGCACGTAAATGATTTCCGGACCGTCTTCGTCATCCACATCTTCTTCGTCCCAATCATCGTCGCCGATGTCGTGGACCGACTTCACGCCGCTACGGCGCAGGGCACGCTGGTCATCCAGGGCCTGCAGCTGAGCACGGGCTTCGTCTTCGATGCGCTGATCGAGCTCAGCCAACTCTTCCTTGTAAGCCGGGTCGTTAGCCAGACGATCAGCACGATCTTCCATGTAACGCATGATGTCGTGGCACAGACGCTCGGTACCGAGCTTGGAGATGGCCGAGATCACGTACACCGGACCGGTCCATTCCAGGCGATCGACGATTTCCTTGACGCGAGCGTCGTGCTCTTCTTCAAGGATCTGGTCGCACTTGTTCAGCACCAACCAGCGATCACGCTCAGCCAGGGACGGGCTGAACTTGGTCAGCTCGCTGACGATTACTTCAGCGGCATCCGGTGCGCTGGTGTCATCCAGCGGCGCCATGTCCACGAGGTGCAGCAGCAAGCGGGTACGCGACAAGTGCTTGAGGAAACGAATCCCCAGGCCAGCACCATCGGAAGCACCTTCGATCAGGCCCGGAATGTCCGCGACCACGAAGCTCTTCCAGCGATCGACGCTAACCACACCCAGGTTCGGCACCAAGGTAGTGAACGGGTAGTCGGCGACTTTCGGCTTGGCGGCCGATACCGAGCGGATAAAGGTACTTTTACCGGCGTTCGGCAAGCCCAGCAGACCGACGTCAGCCAGCACTTTCATTTCCAGCTTGAGGTCACGCGCCTCACCCGGCTTACCCGGAGTAGTCTGACGCGGAGCGCGGTTGGTACTGGATTTGAAACGGGTGTTACCCAGACCGTGCCAGCCGCCGTGAGCCACCAGCAGCTTCTGACCAGCCTTGGTCAGGTCGCCAATCACTTCTTGAGTGGCCGCGTCAATGACGGTGGTGCCGACCGGTACGCGCAGCACCAGCTCTTCACCTTTCTTGCCGGTGCAGTCGGTGCTGCCACCGTTGGAACCGCGCTCGGCATCGAAGTGACGGGTGTAACGGTAGTCGACCAGGGTGTTGAGGTTTTCGTCGGCGATCATGTAGACCGAGCCGCCATCACCACCGTCACCGCCGTTCGGGCCGCCGTTTTCAATGAATTTTTCGCGACGGAAGCTCATGCAACCGTTGCCGCCGTCACCGGCCTTTACTCGAATCGATACTTCATCAACAAACTTCATAACAAAACGCCTCTCGCCATACGGACGAGCCGAAAAAATCTAGACATAAGACTCTTGCAAAAATGAGCGCAGCGACCTCAATCAACGACCGCAAAACCTGCGCTGGAGCCCATCACAAACAGCTTTGCAAGAGACTCACCCCACAAACGAAAAAGCCCCGTCGCAAGACAGGGCTTTTCCAGCAACCACGTAATTATGCCGCGACGACGTCAGTCTTCGGGACAATGCTTACGTAACGGCGGTTGAAAGCGCCTTTTACTTCAAACTTGATCACGCCGTCGATTTTAGCGAACAGAGTGTGATCTTTACCCATGCCAACACCATAACCGGCGTGGAATTGGGTGCCGCGCTGACGCACGATGATGTTGCCCGGAATGATAACCTGGCCGCCATACATCTTCACGCCAAGGCGTTTGGCTTCTGAGTCGCGACCGTTACGGGTACTACCACCAGCTTTTTTGTGTGCCATGAGTCAATTCTCCTAGTGAGGAATTAGGCTGAAATTAAGCCTGAATACCGGTGATTTTGATCTCGGTGTACCACTGGCGGTGGCCCATACGCTTCATGTGGTGCTTACGACGACGGAACTTGATGATGCGGACTTTATCGTGACGACCTTGGGAGATCACTTCAGCCACAACGGTAGCGCCAGCAACAACTGGAGCGCCGATGTTCACGTCATCGCCATTGGCGACCAACAGAACGCGATCAAAAGTAACGGATTCGCCGGTAGCGATTTCCAGTTTTTCGATCTTCAGGTATTCACCTGGGGCGACCTTGTATTGCTTGCCACCAGTAACAATTACTGCGTACGACATGGTATTTCTCCGATAATCCTGCTCACCCAGCTCTTTATAAGAAGAGGTATTGGCTGGCATGGCTGCATATGGCTGGAAGGCCGGTTTGCAATTGCGTAAGGCAGGTGCTGCCCAGGAAGTTCAGGGTGCGCGATTGTACGCAAGCTACCGGGGCGATGCAAGAGGCCGTCCATCGCGCCTTGACACTCGCCGACGTGGGTCCTAGCATGCCGCGCAACCCTTCTGGAGCAACTGTCGCTGATGCAACCCCAAGCTTTCTACCGCGCGGTGGCGGACGATTTTAGCGCCGTCGACGGCATCATCAAGAAGCAGCTGACTTCCCGAGTGCCGCTGGTATCGAAAATCGGCGATTACATTACCTCGGCTGGCGGTAAACGCCTGCGTCCTTTATTGGTGCTGCTGTGTGGCAAAGCGCTGGGCCGCGAAGGCGATGACCTGCGTCTGTTGGCTGCAACCATCGAGTTCCTGCACACCGCCACCCTGCTGCACGACGACGTGGTCGACATGTCCGGCATGCGCCGTGGCCGCTCGACCGCCAACGCCATGTGGGGCAACGCACCGAGCGTGCTGGTCGGCGACTTCCTCTATTCGCGCTCCTTCGAAATGATGGTCGAACTGGGCTCCATGCCGGTCATGAAGATCCTTTCGCAAGCGACCCGCATCATCGCTGAAGGCGAAGTGTTGCAGCTGTCAAAGGTCCGTGACGCCAGCACCACTGAAGAAACCTACATGGAAGTCATCCGCGGCAAGACCGCGATGCTCTTCGAAGCTTCGACCCACAGTGCCGCCGCTCTTTGCGAAGCCCCAGCGGAACAGGCTGAAGCCCTGCGCACCTTTGGCGATCATTTGGGCGTGGCCTTCCAACTGGTCGACGACCTGCTGGACTACAAAGGCGATGCCGAAACCCTGGGCAAGAACGTCGGTGACGATCTGGCCGAAGGCAAGCCGACCCTGCCGCTGATCTACACCATGCGCGAAGGCACGCCAGAACAGGCGGCACTGGTGCGCAAGGCGATCCAGAAAGGTGGCATCGAAGACCTGGAAAGCATCCGCGAAGCGGTAGAGGCCTCTGGTTCGCTGGAATACACCGCGCAACTGGCCCGTGATTACGTTGCTCGTGCGATCAAATGCCTCGACGCGCTGCCTGCCAGCGAGTATCGCGATGCGTTGGTTGAGCTGAGTGAGTTTGCGGTCGCGCGTACCCATTGATACGGCCTCTGTAGGAGCTGGCTTGTCGGGTCGCCGCATCGCAGCGAAGGCGGTGTTTCAGACACACCGCGTCGCCTGGTTCGCCGGCAAGCCGGCTCCTACAGGAAAGCGGCACCGCAGCGTTCGCCGGTAAGCATCCCGCCCCTCTCCCACCTAAAACCCTATATAATGTGCGCTTTTTAGCCATCCTGAATTCAAGGAGCTTTAGTGAGCACGTTGCCACCCTGCCCAAAATGCAACTCCGAATACACCTATGAAGACGGCGCACAGCTGATCTGCCCCGAGTGCGCGCACGAATGGTCTGCCAGCGGCGAAGCCGACGTGGCGTCCGATGACACAGTGAAAAAGGATTCGGTCGGCAATGTCCTGCAGGACGGCGATACCATCACCGTGATCAAGGACCTCAAGGTCAAAGGCACGTCGCTGGTGGTCAAGGTCGGCACCAAGGTCAAGAACATCCGCTTGTGCGATGGCGATCACGACATCGACTGCAAGATCGACGGCATCGGCCCGATGAAACTCAAATCCGAGTTCGTCAGAAAAGTCTGAACTGGCTGTATTCCATCCCGCGCCTTGCGTGGGATGGTGCTTCGCCCTCTTCCCGCTTTATCCCGCCTACACGCGCAATAGCCAAACGCCAGCCGTTTTGACCTGACGCAAGCTTTACCCGGAAAAAAACACAAAGCGCCAATAGGCCCTTGCTATTTGATGAATAAGAATTATTCTCATTGAAACCCGTTCAATGGAGATAAGACATGACTTATTTGATCGATGCCTGGCTGGACCGCCCACACCCTTACCTCAGGATCCTGCATCGGGAAACCGGGGAAGTCTGCGCGGTGCTTGAAGAAGAAGCCTTGAGCGAGCTGCAGGATCAGGGGGATCTGGACGTCAGCGACTTGAGTTCCAGCGAGCCGGTGGTGCTCAAGGAACTGGTGCGTAATCTGTTTCTGTTCTGCTACGCCCGGGCGTTGCGCCCGCCGAGTGAACAGCACCACAAGCTGGAAATATGAAAATCACCGCAAAACCCTGTAGGAGCAGAGCTTGCTCGCGATGTGCCGGGGTCGCGCTCGACCGACTCGGTTTCGCCTTGAAACCGAGTTGATGCCATCGCGGGCAAGCCATGCTCCTACAGGGTCACGGGATTACAGAACGTCGAGCAGTTCGACGTCGAATACCAGTACGCTGTGCGGCGGAATGCTGCCAACGCCTTGAGCGCCGTAAGCCAGTTCGCTCGGCACGTACAGACGCCATTTGCTGCCGGCGTTCATCAGTTGCAGGGCTTCGGTCCAGCCAGCGATCACGCCGCCAACCGGGAATTCTGCCGGCTCGCCGCGCTCGTAGGAGCTGTCGAACACAGTGCCGTCGATCAGGGTGCCGTGGTAGTGAGTGCGCACTTGATCTTCACGGGTTGGCTTGGCGCCTTCGCCGGCAGTCAGCACTTCAAATTGCAGGCCGGAAGCCAGGGTGGTGATGCCGTCACGCTTGGCGTTTTCAGCCAGGAAAGCCAGGCCTTCGCCAGCAGCGGCTTGAGCTTTGGCAGCAGCTTCGGCTTGCATGATTTCGCGGATCACCTTGAAGCTCGCGGACATTTCTTCCTGGCCAACACGGCTTTCTTTGCCGGTGAAGGCGTCAGTCAGGCCAGCCAGGATCGCGTCCAGGCTAACGCCCGGTGGCGGGTTGTCGCGCAGCTGGTCGCCCAGCTGACGGCCAATACCGTAGCTGACGCGGGTTTCGTCGGTGGACAGATTTACTTCGGACATGACATTGCTCCGCTGTGCGGACGGCTCAGGAACTCGCCGTGCTCGCACAGCGCATCCCGGAGCGCCCGGAACCAAAAGGGCCAGCAGACTAGCACAGATGTCATTGCGTTGATGAGAGCCTTCAGAGATGCCAGGCAGAACGGAAGGCTATCGGCACCTTCAGGCTTTCCCCCACGTTCGCACCCTGCCCGCACATTTCATCATGAACCGAGGCGTGAACAAGGTTGAAGGGTAAGGAAGGGAAGTCATGCAACACTTCACGAGCATGCTCGACCGAGCGCAGTTGAAACATATGGTCGTGGCCATCACTCAGTGGATACGCGACACCATGCATGCGCGCCTCCAGCAGGTAGATCCCGCCTTCCATGGAGATCAGATTCAACTCATCGATCTTCCCTGCGATGGCATAAGCGCGTAGTTCAACAAGGTTCATGAATGCACCTCATACAGTGGCGAGCCAAGACTACTTACAGGGATAGGCCTCGGCGAATCAAAGTACAAGCCAGTAATCACACCACCTGTCCGGTTCGACCAAATACCCTTTAGGAGCGTGGCTTGCCCACGAAGGCATCACCGCGGTTTATCGTCAGACCGAGGTGAACCTTTCGCGGGCAAGCCACGCTCCCACAGAAGGGGTGTGCAGATCAGTGCTTGGTCAGCTTGTCCAGATAGCCCATGGCAAACGCCGACACGACGAACGTCATGTGAATGATCACGTACCACTTCAAATGCTCGGGATCGACGTTCTTGGCGTCCATGAAGATCCGCAGCAGGTGGATAGAGGAAATCGCCACAATGGAAGCGGCCACTTTCATCTTCAGAGAAGATGAATCCATGGTGCCCAGCCAGTTGAGCTTTTCCTTGTGGTCATCGATGTCCAGTTCAGAGACGAAGTTCTCGTAACCGGAAATCATCACCATCACCAGCAAACCGCCCACCAGCGCCATGTCGATCAGCGACAACAACACCAGAATCAGATCCGACTCTGCCATCGAGAAAACGTTAGGGATAACGTGGAAAACCTCCTGGAAGAACTTTAGCGCCAGCGCCAGCAGACCAAGGGATAACCCGAAGTAGATCGGCGCCAGCAGCCAGCGGGAGGCGTACATTGCATTTTCGATAAAGCGTTCCATTGAATCTCACACGTGGGTTGAAAATGGCCGCGAGTATACCAGCCACCTGTCTACACCCAGAAGCAGCCAGAAACCGTCGAAAAATCCGCTACCTGCGCGTGTGCCACAAAGTTTTTCTGCTAGTGTCCAGACTATTGACTGCTCAGCGATGTCGGACAGGAAGACTGGAAAATGGATGTGCGATTGCCTTTAACGAGTACCGGCATTTGCCTGATTCTGCTGATGAGCGGCTGCTCGCCAAGCGAGGACAAGCGTCAGGTCAGCCTCGAGGAAAAAACCGCACAGTTCGAGCAATCGCTGGATCAGATCCAGGACCCGAAGCTCAAGGACGCGGTCTCTGAACTCGGCGGCTCACTCTTGTTGCTCGAACGTGCGCAACTCAAGCTCGACAGTAAACCGGTGGAAACCGAATACGGCGAAGACGCCCTCGCCGTGCTCAAGCACTACCCTACGCCCCAGGCTCTGGTCGACACCTACATCAATGGCCTGTTCGTGCTGCACAAGGATTCCAGCTCCGATTACCTGACCGATCTGCAACCGGTATTCCCATTCAATTTCAGTATTCCGGCGGCGTTCCTTTTCCCTCATGGCCTGGAATGGCAATCGGTGACACTGAACAACAAACGGGTCATCCCCTTCCAGCCCGAATGGTCGGAAACCGATCCCGGTATTCAGTTCAGCCCATCGAGTTCCAACCTGACCAGCCCCGATGACCTGACGGTGACCTACCCCTTCATCAACGGCCTGGATGTGGACAAAAAAAACCAGCCGCAACCGGTGAGCGTGCAAGGCAAAGTCGAAGTGATCGCGCCACGCCGGCTCTACAGCTTCGACCTGACCAAAAAGGATGTCGGACAGACGCGCACCAACGACAACCTCAGCGTCACCCTGTTGAAGCTAGAAAAGAACTACGCCGAAATTGAATACAGCAACAACGCCTCACTGCCCCCCGAAGTCGCTGAAACCCGGTTGATCCCACTGATTGTTCAGGCCAAAGACACCACAGGGCAGTTCCTCTCGCGCGCAGGCTCGATCAACGAAACCGCCACGCAAATTGCTTTCTATCAAAAACAACTGGCGAAAATGCAGCAGCAGAAGGCCTGGAGCGAGGTGTTCGAACAACAGCTCAATGAAGAACAGCGCACGTTCGAGCAGCAGCAGGGACAGCATTATTCCAAGGTGTACTTCAACGGGCCGATCGAGACCCTTGAGGTCAGCCTGTTGGACTTCTCGGCTGCCACCATAACCCGCAAAGAACTCAACCTGCCGATACGCCGCTTCGACCCGCACACCACGGGAAAAACCATCCCGCCGCTGAGCTTACCGGTGGTGGTGTATGACGATCAGACGCCGAACTGGCTCAAGGGCGCGACACTGAGTGAGGAACAGCTGAAAAAAAGCATCAACGTCATTCAGTCCGTGGAAGACCCGAGCGCTGCGCGCATCGAATTCGATCATCCCAGAAGCTTCAATGACGAGTTGCTCGGCAGCACCTTCAGCCCCGGCGATAGCCCGCTCAGTTTTTTTACCGCGGACAGTAGCGGCAAACGCGATGAGCCGATCGAACTGCCATCGCAGGCGTATCAGGTAGACCCTCTGCGCGGCACGATCACTTACGACCTGAACCTGTTTCCACAAACGCCAGCGTACGCCGTGGGCTCCATGCCGTTGTTTCTGGCCACGATCGAGAAGCAGACGCTCGACACCCGGAAATTGCCCAAGGGCCTGGAGCTCAAAGGCAATGCGCTGGTGGTGGATTTGAAGCTGTTCCCTGCGCAGGACTGGCGATTTTTTGCCAAGGACGACAGCGGGAACTATCTGAAAGAGATTCTTGCGGTCACGCATCACGCAAGCGCCGAAGGCCCGGCGTTATTCGAGGTGCATTACTTTTATGGTCAGCCGACACACCTGGAAAGCTATCAGCGCACCGAACTCACCACTGTGCAATATGGTTTCGAGGTCCAACTGTCCAAGGCTGATCCAAGTGAACTTGATCAATAACCCGTTCAGTGATCGGGCCGGTACTCGAAGCCACCGAGATTGCGGCAACGGCCACCGTTGATTTCCCGCAGTTGGGCTTGCAGGTGCAGGCACCAGATTTGTGGATCGTCGGCCAGTTCGTAGCCGTGCAAGGTCAGGCTTTCAACGATGGTGTCGAGGATTGATTCAGCCACGATAGGACCATGAAACGGGCCTTGCGCCTTGATGGCCGAGGGCTGCTCGCCGGCCATCCCGGCGGCGAAGAGCAAGGTCCACATGCCCGTATCTCCCGCCAGAGGGCGGATGGCACACTCGATACGGGTTACAAGGCCCAGGCATTGACGGGTGAGGCAGAGGTTGCGCGACATAGCGGCGACCCTCGGTAGATCTGGTATTCAGCCCCCACATAGGAACTGTCTCGATCCAGTGATTACTGTCGATATCCTTGAGCAGAGAATAGAAGAAAAGTCCGCACCGTACGTCAGGCGAGACCAGAAGGCGCCGAATGGTCATTGTGTGAAGCTTGACGTCAGAGTGATGGCACTTTCCGACATACACCACAAAAAACTGTGGGAGCCGAGCTTGCTCGCGATAGCGGACTTTCAACCAACAAAGATGTTGAATGTCAGTGCCTCATCGCGAGCAAGCTCGGCTCCCACAGGAGGTGTGTGAGCTCAGCTCAAAACCGCATCAGGCAGGTTTTGTTTCTGCCAACGCCTCCTGCGCCATTTCTTTCTCGGCTTCCTTGAGGTCTTCTTCGCTGATCATTTCCGCGATCACGCGCAGTCGCTCCACCACCCGCGCATTGACGCTGCCTTCCGGAAACTCGCCATTCTCATCCGGCGCACCGGCAGGCTCGCCGACCAACAGGCTCAAGGCCTCGTCCGCCTGACGCACCGCGTAAACATGGAACTGCCCCGCGCGCACCGCCGCCAAGACCTTCTCGTCGAGCATCAACGTGGCAACGTTCGCTTGCGGAATGATCGCCCCTTGCTGACCGGTCAGCCCGCGCGCTTCGCAGAGCCGGAAGAAGCCTTCGATCTTCTCGTTGACCCCGCCTACCGCCTGCACTTCGCCGAACTGGTTGATCGAACCGGTGATCGCAAAGCACTGCTTGAGCGGTGTTTTCGACAAGGCCGAAATCAGCGTACAAGCCTCGCCCAGCGACGCACTGTCGCCATCGACATAACCGTAGGACTGCTCCAGGGCGATGCTCGCGGAAATGGCCAGCGGGAATTCCTGGGCGTAACGACTGCCCAAGTACCCCGTGAGGATCATCACGCCTTTTGAGTGAATCGGCTGCCCGAGGTTGACCTCACGCTCGATGTCGACAATGCCACTGCCGCCCGGATACACCGTGGCGGAAATACGAGCCGGCACACCGAAGGCCGAGTCGCCGACTTCCAGCACCGTCAGCCCGTTGCACTTGCCGACGGCCGCGCCATCGGTATCGATCAGGATAATCCCGGCCAGCATGTCGTCGAGAATCCGCGCCGAGACGCGTCCGGTGCGGGTCGCCTTGGCCTTGAGCGCACGCTCGATGTGCCCGGCGTCGGTCATCTCGTCGCCGGCCAGATGACGAATGAAATCCGCCTCGCTGACCAGCTGGAACAGATCACCGATTCGCGCTGACAAACGCCCTTGGTGCTCGGCCAGACGCGCGCTGTAGGTGGCCAGACGCGCCACGGCATCCGCCGTCAACGGGGCCATGCCCTCTTCGGAGGTGCGGGTTTTGAGCAACTGGGCGAACTGCTCCAGGCTCTCGTCGACCATCGGGATGTCTTCGTCAAAGTCCACCAGGACGCGGAACATCTCCTGGAAGTCCGGATCGAGGTCTTGCAGCGTGTAATACAGCTGACGGGCACCGATGATGACGACTTTGACCGCCAACGGAATGTGTTGCGGCGTCAGGGTCACGGTGGCCAGACGGCCCAGTTCACCCAATGGCGATTCCATTTTCAGCTTGCGCGATTGCAGGGCGCGCTTGAGCGCATCCCAGACGAACGGCTCGCTGAGCATTTTTTCCGCTTCAAGGATCAGAAAACCGCCGTTGGCCCGGTGCAAGGCACCCGGTCGCAGTTGCCGATAGGTCGTGTACAGCGCGCCCTGATCGGTGCTGTATTCAATGCGGCCAAACAGGTTTTCGTAAGTCGGGTGCGGCTCGAACACCACCGGCGCACCGCCGCTGGCCGAATGCCCGACCACCAGGCTCGGTGCGTATTGCTCTTCCAGCAGCTTGCGGGCAATGGCGTCGGTCTTGCTGTCGTCCACCAGTTGCTCGACCACCGTTTTCAGCAGATAAACCTGCATCGCTTGCAGGTAACCGCACACGGCCGCGTTCTCGGCGTACTTCTCCGACAACGGCGACAGCAACGGCTGCAACGCCAGCGTGATGGTTTCTTCGTTGAGGTGGCGCAGTTGATTGCTCGACTCACGCTTCCATTGCGGCAGGCTGGCGAGCTCTTCGTTCAGACGCTCTTCCAGACCGGAAATGTCTTCGTGAAAACGTTCGCGATCGGCTTCCGGCAACTGGGCGAATTCCGCTTCATCCAGCGCTTTGCCTTCGCTCATCGGGGTAAAGGCGATGTTGCTGGCGTCGCGGTACAGGGCGACTTCTTTTTCCAGGGCCAGACGCTCGATGACGTCCAGCGCCTTGTCGTAGCGTTGGTTGAAGGCGCGGTCGATGGCGCTTTTCTTCTGCTGGTAGGACGGGTGTTCAAACACCGCCGGAAAGGTCGCCAGCAAGTTGTCGATCAAGCCATTGATGTCGCCGATGAAAGCGCCCGCGGTGCCTGACGGCAATTCCAGGGCGCGAGGCTCGCGCGGTTCATCGAAATTATTGACATAGACCCAGTCCGCCGGAGTCTGCAGGCGCTTGCCTTCGGCTTTCAGGTAACGTTTGACGAAGGAGAACCGGCCGGTGCCAGGCTCACCCATGACAAAGACGTTGTAACCGGGGCGTGGCATGGCCACACCGAACTGCAAGGCTTCGACCGCACGTTCCTGGCCAAGCACACCGCGGAAGGGCTCCAGATCATTGGTGGTAGAGAAGCTGAACTGTTCAGCGGAAAACGGACGGGTCAGCGCTTCAGGCGCTAGACGCAAGCTGGCAGCAACAGGATCAGGCATCGGGCTTCCTTACATCAGGCGGGGCAGATAGCGGCATTCTGGCGCTGCCCATACCTCACTTGCAAGGCGCGCCTCCAGCCAAAGCATAGACAAACTGCCATCCCCTGGCGGGCCGGGGCTAAATCAATGATTTCAGCGGGTGTTTTGCAAAAAATCACGGAACCCCGGGATCGTGCCTAAACTCCAAACTGCGCGGCTGGACCAATAACCGGCCTAACTGGCGCTACAGTGGCACCAGTCTCCCTTGTCCATCGGTATGCACACAAAGAGAACTTAGCTATGAAACGGATTCTTCTCGGTACTCTCTTCACCGTTGTATCCCTCAACGCCATGGCGCAAGCCCCCGGCGGCCCGGATTGCGGTTGGGGCAACATGCTGTTCGAAGGGCAGCGTGGCACCCCGTCTCACATCATGGCCTCCATCACCAACGGCACATCCGGCAACGCAACCTTCGGTATGACCTCCGGCACCAACGGCTGCGCAACGAATTCGTCGCTGACCTACGGCGGCAAATCCTGGTTTGCCATGAATGGCATGATGAACGAGTTGTCCGAAGACATGGCTAAAGGTCAGGGCGAAGCGCTGACCACTTACGCCGTGGTCCTGGGCGTGGCGCCGGAAGACCGTGCGCATTTCGCCGCCGTGACTCACGAGCATTTCCAGCAAATCTTCAGCAAGGCGGATGTGACCGCTGAAGACGTGCACACCAACACCCTGGCCGTTCTGAAGAACGATCCGCGTCTGGCCAAGTACGCCACTCAAGCTTAAGCTCGACCCGCCCGCTCCTTTCGAGGAGCGGATTTATTTTTTAGGCCCGCCCCTCTTTGGGTCTTTGTTTTTTTCGACTTAAGTTGCCCACTATGCTCAAACGCCTTGCCTGGCTGGCGCTCTGTGTCTGCGCCCCGCTGTCTGCTGCGCCGCACATCGACCCTCAACGTTTGCAGCAATTGGCCAATGACCCCTTCTGGATTTCCCTGGGACACTACGAAACCGCCAAGCTCGGCGGCTGGCGCAGCTATATCAGCGACAAGGCGTTCTTCCTGGCGCCCGACGGCAACGAACACCCCGACCGTGAACTGGCCGCCACCGTGCAAGCGTTGTACGCCCCGGCCAGTGCTGGCGAACAACACGCTCAATGCGTCTATCCGGCCCGTACCCGCTGGCTGAAGTCGCAGCTCAACCTGACCGGTCTGCCGACGCTTGCCTGCACTGAGTTCAAGCAATGGTTCAAGGACGTCTCGCCGCACAGTGCGGTGATGATTTTCCCGGCGGCTTACTTGAACAGTCCGTCATCGATGTTCGGCCACACGTTGCTGCGCATCGACCAGGCGGATGTGCAAAGCGACCACACGGCCCTGCTCAGTTACGCAATCAACTTCGGCGCCTTCATCGAAGGTTCGGACAACAGCATCCTCTTCGCCTGGAAAGGCTTGATGGGTGGCTATCCGGGGCTTTTTTCGCTCGTGCCCTATCAGGAAAAACTCTCGGAATACCGCAGCCTCGAGAACCGTGACTTGTGGGAGTACCGGCTGAACCTGACCCCACCAGAAACCGAACGCATGGTCGAGCACGTTTGGGAACTGAAGCAGGTCCGGTTCGACTATTTCTTCTTCGACGAAAACTGCTCCTATCGCTTGCTTGAATTGCTGCAAGTGGCGCGGCCCAGTCTGCGGCTGACTGAGCAATTCCCGCTGACCGCGATTCCTACCGACACCGTCAAAGCCGTGAAAGCCGCCGGTTTGGTGGAATCGATTCAATATCGCCCGTCCCGCGAGCGTGAGTTGTTAAGTCGTGCCGAACCGCTGAATCCTGATGAACTGCAATGGGTGTTGAAAGTCAGCGCTGACCAGAAACAGTTGCAAGAACCCGCTTTCAAGGCGCAACCCAAGGATCGCCAGGCGCTGATCATCGACGCGGCCTATCGTCTGGAGCGCTACCGTGCCAACGGCCAGGAACGCGACCCCGCGCAGGCTCAGCGCAGTTTTGAATTGCTGCGGGCGATCAACCAGAACCCGGCGCCGGAACTGGACATCTCGCAACCCGGCCTGCCCGAGGACGGTCATGAATCCCGCACCTGGCAGGCCGGCGTTGGCACCCGAGGTGACAAGGCGTTCGGCGAATACGGCCTGCGCATGGCCTATCACGATCTCAACGACAACGCCGAGAGCTTCCCGCTCGGCGCACAAATTGAAATCCTGCAAATGAAACTGCGCCAGTACGAAGGCAATCACTGGCAGTTTCAGCAGCTTGATCTGGCGACGATTCGCTCCTTCACCCCCCGCAGCGAGCTGCTGCAACCGCTGTCATGGCAGGTGACTGGCGGCCTGGAACGCGTGCCGGGCAAACATGACGACGAAACCCTGGTCAGCCACATCAATGGCGGAGGCGGCGGTACCTGGCAACTGGGCGACGACATGCTCGGTTTTGCCTTGGGTACCGCGCGCATTGAACACAATAACGACTTCGCCGGGTTCATCGCCCCGGCGGCGGGTTTCAATACCGGCGTGCTGTGGAAAAACCCGCTGGGCAATTTCAGTCTGGAGACCAAAGGCGATTTCTTCACCAATGGTGAAGTGCGCCGTAGCATCAGCCTGAATCAGCAGTGGGAGCTGTCACGCAACCTGGGCCTGCGCCTGAGCGCCCAGCGCGAATTCAGCCACCTCGCGCCCCCGGAGAATGAAGTGATGCTTGAGGTGAAGTGGTATCACTACTAACCACCCCGCTTTACCTGTAGGAGCCCAGCTTGCTGGCGATGGCATCAATGCGGTTATTCAGATAGACCGGGTGATGCCATCGCCAGCAAGCTGTGCTCCTACATACCTGCCAAAATGGCCAAAACCCTATAACGGGAGAAGAGCATGAGCCGGGCATTCGTCAACGAAGATAACGCCGCCGCGCAAGCCGATCAGCCGGTCGAACGGCAGGTCAGCGCGCAGCCCAATTACGTCACGCCCACGGGCCTGGCCCAATTGCAGGCGAAAGTGTCCGAACTGCAACACCTGCACAGCGAGCAATCGGCCAAAGGGGAACAAGCAGACAAGCAGCGCCAAGCGGACCTTGAGCGCGATTTGCGCTATTACAACCAGCGCCTGCACAGCGCTCAGGTAGTGACCGCCGCCAGCTCGACTGAAAAAGTCCAGATCGGCAGCCGTGTGACGTTCGCTGACGAACACGACACCCGGCAAACCGTGCAATTGGTGGGTGAAGACCAGGCCGACGCGGCGGCGGGCCTGATCAATTGGGGTTCACCGTTGGGCCGGGCATTGCTCGGGGCGCAACTCGGCGACGAGGTGCTGTGGCAACGTCCGGCGGGTGATCTACTGATCGAGATCACCCGCATCGAACCGGCTTAAACCACGCCTTGGGCGAGCATGGCGTCGGCGACTTTAACGAAGCCGGCGATGTTCGCGCCTTTGACATAGTTGACCCGGCCGTTCTCTTCACCGTAATGCACGCAAGCATGGTGGATCGACTGCATGATTGCGTGGAGCTTGTTGTCAACTTCACCACCGGTCCACAGCAGGCGCATGGCATTCTGCGACATCTCCAGCCCGCTCACCGCCACACCGCCCGCGTTGGAAGCCTTGCCCGGCGCGAACAGAATCCCCGCCTCGATAAACAGGTCCACGGCCTCCAGGGTGGTCGGCATGTTTGCCCCTTCCGCCACACAGATACAGCCGTTGCGTAGCAACGTACGAGCCGCCTCGGCGTCCAGTTCGTTTTGTGTCGCGCATGGCAGCGCGATGTCGCAGCTCAGCGCCCACGGGTGCTGGCCCGCCAGGAACTCCAGACCAAAACGGCCGGCCAATTCACTGATGCGTCCGCGCTGGACATTTTTCAGCTCCAGCACTGCCAACCATTGCTCTTCGGTCAAACCGCTTTCGCAGTAGAGCGTGCCTTCGGAGTCGGACAGCGAAACCACTACGCCCCCAAGGTCCATGACCTTGCGCGCCGCATATTGCGCGACGTTACCGGAACCCGAGATCGCCACGCGTTTGCCTTCGACGGTCTCACCGCTGCGCTTGAGCATTTCCTCGGCGAAGTAGACGCAACCAAAACCAGTGGCTTGCGGACGAATCAGGCTGCCGCCATAGCTGGGGCCCTTGCCGGTCAGCACGCTGGTGAACTGGTTGCTCAGGCGCTTGTATTGACCGAACAGGAAACCGATTTCGCGGGCACCGACGCCAATATCACCGGCCGGCACGTCAACGTCCGCGCCGATGTGACGGTACAACTCGCTCATGAAGGCCTGGCAGAAACGCATGACTTCAGCGTCGCTCTTGCCCTTGGGGTCGAAGTCCGAGCCACCCTTGCCACCGCCCATCGGCAGCGACGTCAGCGAGTTTTTGAACGTCTGTTCGAAGGCGAGGAATTTCAATACGCCGAGGTTCACCGAAGGATGGAAACGCAGCCCGCCCTTGTAGGGACCGATCGCGCTGTTCATCTGGATACGGAAACCGCGATTGACCTGCACTTTGCCTTGATCGTCGACCCAGGAAACCCGAAAAACGACCGCGCGCTCAGGTTCGCAAATCCGCTCCAGAATGCCGGAGGTCAAATAGTGCGGATTGGCTTCGAGAAACGGCCACAGGCTGCGCAGGACTTCTTCCACGGCCTGGTGGAATTCCGGTTGGTCAGGGTCGCGTTTTTTCAGACGGGCAAGGAAGGATTCGACGGTTTCGATCATGGAAAAGTCTCGGCAAATTTGTTGTCGTTGGAAGAGATTGCGCCGGACTCTAGCAAACAGATTGCGCACAATGACAGCGCCAAATGTCGCATTTATGAATTTAAATGGTGCGCTGCGTATAAATTAATTCGAATTTCAGGCTATTTTCGCACCGAAATAGGGATTAACCCTTCGAGTTTTGCACCATTAGTGACACCACTTCGCGAGCAAGCTCGCTCCTACAGGGTTATGTGATCGACGCAAATCCACGGTGCAACTGAAACCCAAAAAAAACGGAGCCCGAAGGCTCCGCTTTTCATGCAACCAGCCCCGATCAGGCCAGTTTTTTGTGCCGTACACGATGCGGCTGAGTAGCCGCTTCGCCGAGACGCTTGCGGCGATCGGCTTCGTATTCGCTGTAGTTACCTTCGAAGAACACCGCTTGCGAGTCGTCTTCGTACGCCAGGATGTGCGTCGCGACGCGGTCAAGGAACCACCGATCGTGAGAGATCACAATGGCGGCGCCCGGGAAGTCCAGCAGTGCTTCTTCCAGGGAACGCAGGGTTTCAACGTCGAGGTCGTTGGACGGTTCGTCGAGCAGCAGGACGTTGCCGCCCTCTTTCAGGGTCAGGGCCAGGTGCAAGCGACCGCGCTCACCACCGGACAGGTCCTTGACGAACTTCTGCTGATCGCCGCCCTTGAAGTTGAAGCGACCGACGTAGGTACGCGACGGGATCTCGTAGTTGCCAATGCGGATCTGATCCGAACCTTCGGAGATTTGCTGGAACACGGTCTTGCTGCCGTCCAGGTCTTCGCGGCTCTGATCGACACACGCCAACTGCACGGTTTCCCCGACTTCGATGCTGCCCGAGTCCGGCGTTTCCTTGCCCATCAACATGCGGAACAGGGTCGATTTACCGGCACCGTTACCGCCGATCACGCCAACGATGGCGCCTTTAGGCATGGAGAACGACAGGTTGTCGATCAACACGCGATCGCCGTAGCCCTTGGTGACGTTCTTGAATTCGATGACCTTGTCGCCCAGGCGCGGACCGGCCGGGATGTAGATCTCGTTGGTTTCGCTGCGCTTCTGGAATTCCTGCGATTGCATTTCTTCGAAGCGTTGCAGACGAGCCTTGGATTTCGACTGACGGGCCTTCGCGCCTTTGCGCACCCACTCCAGTTCTTCCTTCATGGCCTTTTCGTGAGCCGACTGCTGCTTGGATTCGGCCGCCAGACGATCGGACTTGGCTTCGAGCCAACCCGAATAGTTGCCCTCGTACGGAATGCCCGCGCCGCGGTCGAGTTCCAGAATCCAGCCGGCAACGTTGTCCAGGAAGTACCGGTCGTGCGTGATCGCAACCACGGTGCCCGGGAAATCGTGCAGGAAGTGCTCCAGCCAGGCGACGGAATCGGCGTCCAGGTGGTTGGTCGGTTCGTCGAGCAACAGCATGTCGGGCGCGGACAGCAGCAGGCGGCACAGGGCCACACGACGCTTTTCACCACCGGAGAGGAATTCGACCTTGGCGTCCCACGCCGGCAGGCGCAGTGCATCAGCGGCGACTTCCAGTTGGCGGTCAAGGTTGTGACCGTCGCTGGCTTGCAGGATGGCTTCGAGCTTGGCCTGTTCTGCCGCCAGTTTGTCGAAGTCGGCATCTTCTTCAGCGTAAGCCGCGTAAACCTCGTCCAGGCGTGCCTGGGCGTTCTTGATCACGCTGACCGCTTCCTCGACCACTTCACGCACGGTCTTGGTCGGATCCAGGATCGGTTCCTGAGGCAGGTAGCCGATGTTCAGCTCTGGCATCGGGCGGGCCTCGCCCTCGAACTCGGTGTCGACGCCGGCCATGATTTTCAGCAGCGTGGACTTACCCGAACCGTTGAGGCCGAGTACACCGATCTTGGCGCCAGGGAAGAACGACAGAGAAATGTTTTTCAGAATTTCCCGCTTCGGCGGAACAACTTTGCCCAGCCGATGCATGGTGAAGACGTATTGAGCCATGGAGAACCTTGGGTCAGTGACAGATGAATGATTGGAGCGCAGGCGAAGCCCGACCAGACCGTGCGCGTCGTCCGATTGATGTGGATCAATGCGTGCGCGCTGAAAAAGTCTGAGTTTAGGAGCTGGAACGCTCCCGCGTAACCGGCAAAGCTACCTGATTGACGGAAGGCAGTCCAGCCGAGCGGGACTGGCACTTCGCCACAACTCAAGGCATGCTAGCCGCCCTTCGGGCGTGCGACTTATAGTGCACGTCGCGCCAGCCCAGCCAAACCGCAGGATTTCAGTTTGTCTAATGCCACTCCGCCCGTTTCCGTGAGCGCCCCCAGTCCTGCGACCGGCTCACCCCTGCGCGGAACCTTGAAGGGCACACTGGCCACCCTCGTCCTGTTGCTGCTCGCCCTGTTGTTCTGGCAGTTGCTGGATCAGCTTCGCGAAACCCAGAAAAGCCAACGCCAATACACCATCGATTACACCGCCGATCTGGCCGCGCAAGTCAGCCTGAACATGGCGCTCAACGCCCAGATCGCCCTCAACCTGCTACCGATCGTCGAACAACCGCAAAGCGCCGACGAACAGCAGGCGCTGCTGCGCAAGCTGCAACGGTCATTGCCCGAGCTGCGCAGCCTGGTGTTGCTCAGCCCTTCCGGAAAAATCCTCAGCGACAGCGCCGATGACAACCAGGACGCCGATTACCTGAGAGAACTGGTGCGGCGCAGTCAAGCCCAGGCGCACTACTTCAGCAACGCCGATGACGGTTCGGTGGTGCATCTTCTGTTGCATCAAGCCAGCGGTAGCACCCGAGGCTATTGGGCCCTGCGCCTGACGCCGACCTTTTTCTCAGGCCTGATCAAACAAGACGAAGCCGGTATCCGCCCGCTGTGGCTGGTGGAAAACCGGCTCAATCGCCAGATCATCAGCCGCGATGATGCATTACCCTCAAGCAAGCCAACCGTGCTGACGCCGGATGAACTGGCCAGCAGCGTGCTGACCGTTCCCTTGAGCAACAGCGACTGGCAACTGCGTGGGTTGTTTGATCGGCATCGCGTGCTCGAAGACCTGCTGCCGGCGTTCATTGGCAAATGCCTGCTGGGCCTGGCGCTTTCTCTACTGCCATTCATTGCGCTGCTGAACATGCGCCGGCGTCAACGCCAACTGAATGAGGGCCGTCGACGTTATCAGGACATTTTCGAAGGCACCGGCGTTGCCCTCTGCGTACTCGACGTGGCCGGGCTCAAGAGCTTTTTCGACAAGGCTCAGCTGCACAGCCGCGAACAATTGCAAACCTGGCTTGATTCCCCGGAACAACGTCGGCAACTACTTCAGCAATTGCACATCACCGAGGTCAACCAGGTTGCCCTGCAACTGCTCAACGTCAAATCTTGCGATCAAGCCTGGAACCTGCTGATCGACGGCAACCCGCTGGACGGCACCGCCATCGGCAATCAAGTGCTCGAAGCGGTGTTCAACCAGCAGAAGCAGCTTGAGCTGGAAATCAAACTGCAGGACGCCCATGACCGCGATCAGCATTTGTGGCTGGTCCTGCACCTGCCGGTCGATCAGGATGACTATAAAGCCGTGATCCTTAGCATCACCGACATCACCAGCCGCAAACTGATCGAGCTGTCGCTGCTGGAACGTGAAAGCTTCTGGTCCGATGTGGTGCGCACCGTGCCGGATCACCTGTATGTGCAGGACGTGATCAGCCAGCGGATGATTTTCAGCAACCACCACCTGGGGCACACCCTGGGTTACGACCGCACCGAACTGCATCAAATGGGTGAGTATTTCTGGGAGATCCTGCTGCACCCCGAAGACGCCGATTTTTACCACCGCTCACGCCAGATCCAGCGCCAGGGTGGTTACAGCCAATTGATGCAGTGCCAACTGCGCTTCCGCCACCGTGATGGCCAATGGCGGCGGTTCGAGATTCGCGAACAAGCCTTGGCACGGGACAAGCACAATCAGGTCACGCGCATTATTGGTGTGGCCAAGGACATCACCGATCAGATCGAAGCCAGTGAGTCGTTGCGCGATAGCGAGCAGCGTTACCGGATGCTCGCCGAAAGCATCAGCGACGTGATTTTCTCTACGAACAGCAAGCTGTCGCTCAACTACGTCAGCCCTTCGGTGCAGGCAGTGCTCGGTTACGACGCGGAGTGGATTTTCCAGAACGGCTGGCAATCGATCATCGCCAACCCGCAACAACTGACCGGCATCTTCGGCCTGATGGACCGGGTTGGCAAAGCGCTGGATAAACCCGAGCAACTGGCGCTGTTGCGCAGCCAGGTGCAGACCCAATTGTTTCTGTTCGATTGCCTGCGGGCCGACGGGCGCAAGATTCCCATCGAGCTGCGGGTGGTGCTGGTCTGGGACGAACACGGCGCATTCGAAGGCGTGCTCGGTGTCGGTCGCGACATCAGCCAGCAGCGCCGGGCCGAGAAAGACCTGCGCATGGCAGCCACGGTGTTTGAACACTCGACCTCGGCCATTCTGATCACCGACCCGGCCGGTTACATCGTTCAGGCCAACGAAGCGTTCAGTCGCGTCAGCGGGTATGCCGTGGAGCAAGTGCTCGACCAGTTGCCGAACATGCTGACCGTCGACGAGCATCAGGAATCGCATCTGCGCTACGTGCTCAAGCAACTTCATCAGCACAGCACCTGGGAAGGCGAAGTCTGGCTCAGACGACGCAACGGCGAACACTACCCGGCCTGGGTCGGCATCACGGCCGTGCTTGACGATGAAGGTGATCTGGCCAGTTACGTGTGCTTCTTCAGCGACATCAGTGAACGCAAAGCCAGTGAACAGCGGATTCACCGCCTCGCCTACTACGACGCCCTGACCCATCTGCCCAACCGCACGCTGTTTCAGGATCGCCTGCACACCGCGCTGCAATCGGCGGAACGGCAGAAGTCCTGGGTGGTGTTGATGTTCCTCGACCTGGACCGTTTCAAGCCGATCAACGACTCCCTCGGTCACGCCGCCGGCGACCGCATGCTCAAGGAAATGGCCACGCGCCTGCTCGGCTGCGTCGATGATGACGACACCGTGGCGCGTATGGGCGGGGATGAATTCACCTTGTTGCTGCAACCCAAGGTCAATCGTGAAGTCGCGCTGAACCGGGCGATTCATGTGGCCGAACAGATTCTCGCCAGCCTGGTGAAACCCTTTGTGCTGGAAGGCCGCGAGTTTTTCGTCACGGCCAGTATCGGGATCGCCCTGAGCCCGCAGGACGGCAACGAACTCAGCCAGCTGATGAAGAACGCCGACACGGCGATGTACCACGCCAAGGAACGCGGCAAAAACAACTTCCAGTTTTATCAGGCGGACATGAACGCCAGCGCCCTGGAGCGGCTGGAGCTGGAAAGCGACCTTCGCCATGCCCTCGAACAGAACGAATTCGTGCTGTATTACCAACCGCAGTTCAGCGGCGATGGCAAACGATTGACCGGTGCCGAAGCCTTGCTGCGCTGGCGTCATCCACGACGCGGGCTGGTGCCGCCGGGGGACTTCATTCCGGTGCTCGAAGAGCTCGGCCTTGTGGTGGATGTCGGTGACTGGGTGATCAGCGAAGCGTGCCGTCAGCTCAAGACCTGGCACCAGACGAAGGTCCGCGTGCCGAAGGTTTCGGTGAACATTTCGGCGCGGCAGTTCTCGGACGGCCAGTTGGGCACGCGAATCGCCACCATCCTCAAGGAAACCGGCCTGCCGCCGGCGTGCCTGGAGCTGGAGCTGACCGAAAGTATCCTGATGCGCGAAGTCAGCGAGGCGATGCAGATTCTCGCCGGGTTGAAAAACCTCGGCCTGAGCATCGCGGTCGATGACTTCGGCACTGGTTATTCATCGCTCAACTACCTCAAGCAATTCCCGATCGACGTGCTGAAAATCGACCGTACGTTTGTCGATGGCCTGCCGTCCGGTGAACAGGATGCGCAAATTGCCCGGGCGATCATCGCCATGGCGCACAGCCTGAACCTGGCGGTGATCGCCGAGGGCGTGGAAACCCACGAGCAACTGGACTTCCTGCGTGAGCATGGTTGCGATGAGGTTCAGGGTTATCTGTTCGGCCGACCGATGCCACCCAGCCAGTTTGAAGCGCAGTTCAGCAATGATGCGCTGTTCATGTTCGACTGATTGAGCGGCCCTTGTGGCGAGGGGGCTTGCCCCCGTTGGGTCGCGAAGCGGCCCCTAAACCTGCAATTGCAACTCTTCAGACAAACCGCGTTCGCGCACATTGCGACTGCTTCGCAGCCGAACGGGGGCAAGCCCCCTCGCCACAGGCCGGCATGATCACCGCTGATCCCGTCATGAAGCCCACTTGTCTGCGACATGATGTCCTTTCATATGCCATCTAAAACCCATTGGGTTAGAATGCCCCCCTTTTCTGCCCCGATCCTTGAGGACCGCCATGTTCAGCCGTGATTTGACTATTGCCAAGTACGACGCCGACCTTTTTGCCGCCATGGAGCAAGAAGCTCAGCGCCAGGAAGAACACATCGAGCTGATCGCTTCAGAAAACTACACCAGCCCAGCGGTGATGGAAGCTCAAGGCTCGGTACTGACCAACAAGTACGCCGAAGGCTACCCGGGCAAGCGCTACTACGGTGGTTGCGAGTTCGTTGACGTCGTTGAGCAGCTGGCCATCGACCGTGCCAAAGAACTGTTCGGCGCCGATTACGCCAACGTTCAGCCACACGCCGGTTCGCAAGCCAACAGCGCCGTTTACCTGGCCCTGCTGTCGGCTGGCGACACCATCCTGGGCATGAGCCTGGCCCACGGTGGTCACCTGACCCACGGTGCCAGCGTTTCGTCCTCCGGCAAGCTGTACAACGCCATCCAGTACGGCATCGACGCCAACGGCCTGATCGACTACGACGAAGTCGAGCGTCTGGCGGTTGAGCACAAGCCGAAAATGATCGTGGCCGGTTTCTCTGCCTACTCGCAGATCCTCGACTTCCCGCGTTTCCGCGAAATCGCCGACAAAGTGGGCGCTTACCTGTTCGTCGACATGGCCCACGTGGCCGGTCTGATCGCCGCTGGCGTCTACCCGAACCCGGTGCCATTCGCTGACGTCGTGACCACCACCACGCACAAGACCCTGCGCGGTCCACGTGGCGGCCTGATCCTGGCTCGCGCCAACGCCGACATCGAGAAGAAGCTGAACTCCGCGGTATTCCCGGGCGCCCAGGGTGGTCCACTGGAGCACGTGATCGCCGCCAAAGCGATCTGCTTCAAGGAAGCGCTGCAGCCTGAGTTCAAGACCTACCAGCAACAAGTGGTGAAAAACGCCAAGGCCATGGCCGGTGTGTTCATCGAGCGCGGTTTCGACGTGGTCTCCGGCGGTACCGAGAACCACCTGTTCCTGCTGTCGCTGATCAAGCAGGAAATCTCCGGTAAAGACGCCGACGCCGCTCTGGGCAAAGCGTTCATCACCGTGAACAAGAACTCCGTGCCAAACGACCCTCGCTCCCCGTTCGTCACCTCCGGCCTGCGCTTCGGTACACCGGCTGTGACCACTCGCGGCTTCAAGGAAGCAGAGTGCATGGAGCTGGCCGGCTGGATCTGCGACATCCTGGCAGACCTGAACAACGAAACGGTGATCGACGCCGTTCGTGAGAAGGTCAAGGCTATCTGCAAGAAGCTGCCGGTGTACGGCGCCTGATCAGCCCGCTAAACCGCAGCAATGAAAAAACCGGCCAGTGAATGGCCGGTTTTTTTTCGTCTGCGATTTATCGCGCTCCCCCTGTAGGAGCTGGCTTGCCAGCGAAGACGGCCTTGAGCCTTGCAGCGCCCATGAAGACGCCTTCGCTGCGGTGCGGCGATCCGACATGCCAGCTCCTACAGGGGGTCGGCACAACCGGTCAGACCGGTCATGCCAATTTTTGTATCCGCTCTTGTAATCCTGAAAAAACCCAGCGTACACTGCGCCTGCACTGGACATACCGGTAAGACCACAATAATTAAGTCCTGTATCTGATGCGCTTAAGCGCAAGGCCGCCAGGACACCGACCAGGATTCCTCCCATGCTCAGATGGTGCTCGCGTTCAATCTTCCTTCAAGTGGTTCTCGGACTGGTGCTCGGCATCGTCTGCGGGCTGACCCTTCCTGAATACTCGGCCCAGCTCAAACCGCTCGGTGACGGTTTCATCAAACTGATCAAGATGCTCATCGGCCTGATCGTATTCTGCGTGGTGGTCAGCGGCATCAGCGGTGCCGGCGACCTGAAGAAAGTCGGCCGCATCGGCCTGAAATCGGTGATCTACTTCGAGATCCTGACCACCATCGCCCTGGTGATCGGCTTGGTGTTCGCCTTCAGCACCGGCATCGGCAGCGGCGCGAACATTCATCTGGATCAGCTCTCCGCCGCCGACATGGGTGACATCGCCCAGCGCGGCCAGCACATGCACACCACCACGCAATTCCTGATGGACCTGATCCCGACGTCGGTGATTGGCGCCTTCGCTGACAACAACATTCTGCAGGTGCTGCTGTTCTCGGTGCTGTTCGGCAGCGCGTTGAACCTGGTGGGCGAAGCAGCATCGGGTATTTCCCGGCTGATCAATGAACTGAGCCACGTGATCTTCCGCATCATGGGCATGATCGTGCGCCTGGCACCGATTGGTGTGTTCGGCGCCATCGCTTTCACCACCAGCAAATATGGCCTGGATTCGCTGCAGCATTTGGGCAGCCTGGTCGGCCTGTTTTACCTGACTTGCGTGGCGTTTGTGTCGCTGATTCTGGGTCTGGTGATGCGTCTGTCCGGTCTGCGGATGTGGCCGCTGCTCAAGTACCTGCGCGAAGAACTGCTAATCGTCATGGGCACCGCTTCGTCCGACGCCGTGTTGCCGCAAATCATGCGCAAGCTTGAGCATCTGGGCATCGGCAGCTCGACGGTCGGGCTGGTGATTCCCACCGGTTACTCGTTCAACCTTGACGGTTTCTCGATCTACCTGACCTTGGCCATCGTGTTCATTGCCAACGCCACCGGCACGCCGCTGGCCATGACTGACCTGCTGACCATCTTGCTGGTGTCGCTGATCACCTCCAAAGGTGCCCACGGGATTCCCGGCTCGGCGCTGGTGATCCTGGCGGCAACATTGACCGCGATCCCGGCGATTCCTGTGGTCGGTCTGGTGTTGGTGCTCGCGGTGGACTGGTTCATGGGCATCGGCCGCGCGCTGACCAACCTGATCGGCAACTGCGTCGCCACCGTGGCCATCGCCCGCTGGGAGAAGGACATCGATATCCAGCGCGCGAACAAGGTGCTTTCTGGTCAGGTGGGTTATACCTTCCAGCCGAGAAAACCGGTCGCGCCGGCGCATCAGCAGGAATTTTGAATCAAGTGGGAGCCTGCCAGACGGCGGGTTCCCCTGCCTTTATCCATGGAGCAACCCGTGATTACCACTTCAACGGTCGTCAATTCAGTCGTAGAAAAACTTCGGGCCGCACTGGCCCGCGGTCAGTGGCGCTCCGGCGAGATGTTGCCGGGACAGCGTGAACTGGCCGAACAACTGGGCATCAGCCGTCCGAGCCTGCGTGAAGCGGTGATCGTGCTGGAAACCCTGGGCCTTGTGCGTTCAATGCCGGGCAAAGGCGTGGTGGTGCTGGACGCCCACCTCAGTGACAGCCAAAGCCACGACAGCGCAGTGGCTGGCGCGAGCCTGGAAGACGTGCTGCAACTGCGCTACACCCTTGAGCCGTTCATCGTCGGCCTGGTGGCGCAGTCGATCAGTAGCAAGGAAGTCGGGCAACTGCGCCTGACCCTGATGGATATGCGCGAAGCGCTGGAAGCCAACGACGCCGACGCCGGGGTCAACGCCTACATCGCCTTCCACGAAGAATTGTTCACGCTGACGTCGAACCCGATTTTCCAGAGCGTGGTGCAGCAGACCAGCAACGCACTCAAGCAAAGCGCTGAAGTGTTGCGTAACTCGCCGGAACACTTGGCCGAACGTCTTGAAGAAAACGAAGCCGTGGTGCGCGCGATCCGCAGCAAGAACAGCGCCCAGGCCAGCGCCGAAATGCGCCGACACATTCTTCGCGAAGGGCAGCGAATGGGCATCGAATTGAACATCCCGGACGACAACCTCGGCAGTTGAAACCTTTGGAACCGGAGACAGGCCATGAACAGCTTCGCTTCACCGCAGACTCTTGTTGCCCTGCCCTTCCCCAAGCGGGAGGAAGATCTGTACTCACGGGTTTTCGATGCGATTCTCGAACAGCGCATTGATGCGGGCAGTCGCTTTACCGAAGAAAGTCTGGCGCAGATGTTTGGCGTTCGACGCAGTGATATTCGGGGGGTGCTGGCGCAATTGGCTCATCAACAGATTGTCGTACTTCGGGCGAATCATCGGCCTCGTGTTGCTGCGCTCGATGTCGAACAGATCCGGCAAACATTGCATGCCAGGCGGCTGACCGAGATCACGTTGGTGCAGTTGGCCTGTCAGCATTCGCGGGCGCAAGATTTGAAAAGCCTGGGAGCGTTGATTGATAGCGAGCGCCAATGCGCCGCGCGTGGTTCGGCGATTCGGTTGTCGGGGGAGTTTCATTTACAGATTGCGAAAATGGCTGGGAATGCTCCATTGACGCATTTTCTGGACAGCCTGGTGCCAATGACATCGCTGGCGATTGCGCAGCTTGATGGACGGGTAGCGAATTATTGCGATTGGCAGGTGCATCAGGGGATTTTGGCGGCGGTGGAGCATCGGGATGAGGTGATGGCGGTCACTTTACTGAGTCAGCATCTGGATCATTTGGAAGAGATGTTGCTGAGCTCAGGACCAACGATCAGCCAGAATCGTGTTGCCGGGTAAATCGCCATCGCGAGCAAGTCGAATCGTCGCACCGTCGCTCCCACAGGGGATTGCATTCCCCCTGTGGGAGCGAGCCTGCTCGCGATGACGGCATAAGGCCCACTGAACATGCCAGTCCTTACTCAGCCGCCACCCGCGCAAACCCCTCACGAATCTTCTCTTCCGGCAAATCATCGGCAATAAATACGATCACACTTTCCCGCGCCTCGCCCTCTGCCCATTCCGTGTCCCAGTCGAATCCGTACAATTTCAGGACACCTTGAAACACCATCCGTCGCGGCTCACCCAGGATGTTCAACACCCCTTTGTAACGCAGCAACTGCTTGCCATGGTCTTCCAGCAGTTCGTTCATGAACTCACTGAGTTTGTCGATATCCAGCGGCTTGTCGGTGCGCAGCACCAGACTGGAAATGCGGTCAATGGAAGGCGCTTTGCTCACCGGGCGCAAACTCACGCCGCCGCCGAGGTCGGCATTCAGGTTAAAACCGCGCACGTCGAGCAATTCGGCCAAATCGATCTTGCCATGATCCACCACGCGGATCGGTGCGCGTCGATTGATGCGGGTCAGGCGCTCACTCAATGCGGTGAACGTCGGCTCGTCCACCAGATCGCGTTTGCTCACCAGCAAGCGGTCGGCGAAACCGATTTGCGCCTGGGCGATGGTTTGGGTCAGGTGAGTCTCGGCGTGCGCCGCGTCCACCAGGGTGATGATGCCGTCGAGGATGTAGCGCTCGCGCAGTTCTTCGTCAATGAAGAAGGTTTGCGCCACCGGAGCCGGATCGGCCAGGCCGGTGCATTCGATCACCAGACGGTCGAAGGCGATGTCGCCGCTGTCCAGGCGTTCGAGCAACAGGTAGAGCGCTTTGGTCAGATCGGTGTGGATGGTGCAGCAGACACAGCCGTTGGACAGCGTCATGACTTGTACCGGCTCGTCACCCAAGAGTTGGGTATCGATACCGGCATCACTGAATTCGTTTTCGATCACGGCGATTTTCAGCCCGTGCTCGGCTTTGAGCAGGTGGCGCAACAACGTGGTTTTTCCCGCGCCGAGGAAGCCGCTGAGGATCGTGACCGGAATTGGAGTGAGCAAAACGAAAATCTCCCATGCGCTAAAAAACTGTAGGAGCCCGGCTTGCCGGCGAAGGCGTCCGAAAGATCGCTTTCGCCGGCAAGCCGGGCTCCTACAGTGGTGTATTGCTTAGCCTACGTGCATCAACAGCACTTCGGCCCCCCCTTGCCACCGTAACGAGCTTCCTGGCGTTCGCGGAAGAACATCTCGTAGCTCATCACCGGTTTGTCCGGGTGTTTGGTTTGCATATGCTCGACGTAGGTGTCGTAGTCGGGCATGCCGACCATCAGGCGCGCGGCCTGACCGAGGTATTTACCGAGGCGACTCAGGTCATTGAACATGTTTGCAATCCTCGATTACGCGTCCGGCAGGGCCTGGAATGGCGATTCTTTATCCGTACGCTCTTTTTTACCCCAAGAGGCAATGCCGACCTTGAGTGCGTAGAACAGGATACTGAAGACCACGAACAAGAACAGCGCCGTCAGCGTTGCGTTGGTGTAGGCATTGAAGATCACGTGCTGCATCTGCGTGATGTCCTTGGCCGGAGCGAGGATCTGACCATTGGCCAGAGCATCGCTGTATTTCTTGGCCAGCGACAGGAAGCCGATCGCCGGGTTGGCGTCGAACAGCTTGATGAAGCCTGCAGTGGTGGTGCAGATCAGCAGCCAGGCCGCGGGCACCAACGTCACCCAGATATAGCGTTGGCGTTTCATTTTGATCAGCACAACGGTGCCGAGCATCAGCGCGATACCGGCGAGCATCTGGTTGGAGATGCCGAACAGCGGCCACAAGGTGTTGATGCCGCCCAATGGGTCGATCACGCCCTGGTAGAGCAAGTAACCCCACATCGCTACACAACCGGCGGTGGCGATCAGGTTGGCGGTCCAGGATTCGGTGCGTTTCAGCGCCGGGACGAAGGAGCCGAGCAAATCCTGGAGCATGAAACGACCGGCACGGGTGCCAGCGTCGACAGCGGTCAGGATGAACAGTGCTTCGAACAGGATCGCGAAGTGGTACCAGAATGCCATGGTGTTTTCACCCGGCAGGACGCTGTGCAGGATCTGCGCGATACCCACTGCCAGGGTCGGCGCACCACCGGCACGGGCCAGGATGGTGGTTTCGCCAATATCATGGGCCACCGCTTGCAGGGCTTCCGGGGTAATGGCAAAACCCCAGCTGCTGACCGCTTGCGCCACCGCCACTACATCGCCGCCGACCACAGCTGGGGGGCTGTTCATCGCAAAGTACACACCCGGTTCGATCACCGAGGCGGCAACGATGGCCATGATGGCGACGAACGATTCCATTAGCATGCCGCCGTAACCGATGTAACGGGCGTTGGTTTCGTTATCCAGCAGCTTCGGCGTGGTACCGGAGGAGATCAGTGCGTGGAAACCCGAAACCGCACCACAAGCAATGGTGATGAACAGGAACGGAAACAGACCGCCCTTCCACACCGGCCCGGTGCCGTCGATGAACTGGGTCAGCGCCGGCATTTTCAGCTCGGGCATGGTCACCACAATACCGATGGCCAAAGCGACGATGGTGCCGATTTTCAGGAAGGTCGACAGGTAGTCGCGCGGGGCCAGAATCAGCCACACCGGCAACACTGCCGCAACAAAACCGTAGCCAATCAACATCCAGGTGATCTCAATCCCGGTGAAGCTGAACGCCTTGGCCCAGACCGGGTCAGCAGCAATCTGCCCACCGAGCCAGATGGAACCCAGCAGCAACAGCACGCCGACCACGGAGATTTCACCAATGCGGCCCGGGCGGATGTAGCGCATATAAATGCCCATGAACATCGCAATCGGGATGGTCGCCATCACCGTGAAAATGCCCCATGGGCTCTCGGCCAGGGCCTTGACCACGATCAGTGCCAGCACCGCGAGGATGATGACCATGATCAGGAAGCAGCCAAACAGCGCAATGGTGCCGGGGATGCGGCCCATTTCTTCACGGACCATGTCACCCAGAGACCGGCCATTACGGCGGGTCGACATGAACAACACCATGAAGTCCTGAACAGAACCGGCCAGCACCACGCCCGCGATTATCCACAGAGTACCCGGCAGGTAACCCATCTGCGCCGCCAATACCGGACCGACCAGAGGACCAGCGCCAGCGATGGCCGCGAAGTGGTGGCCGAAAAGAATGTGTTTGTTGGTCGGAACGTAGTCCAGACCGTCATTATTGAGTACGGCGGGGGTGGCCCGTCGCGGGTCGAGTTGCATCACATTGTTAGCGATGAACAGACTGTAGTAGCGATACGCAACCAGATAAATGGCCACCGCAGCAACCACAATCCACAAGGCGTTGATCGCCTCACCACGGCGCAATGCCACTACACCCAGGGCGCACGCACCGACGATTGCCAGCAGAAGCCAGGGTAAGTGGCGTAGCGGGCTATTATTATTATTTTTCATTTTATGATTCCAGCCAGAGTGGACAAGAAAGACAGCCACCCCGAGTTTAGCTCTCCTGACGGCAAAGGCCATACCCTGATATTGGTCTAGACGCCTGCCTGCGCTGGCAGGTCTTGACAATGCGGGACTATAGTCAGCGTACCTATTCGAGGATTGCGCCATGAGCGAACACGCAGCCGATCGCCGCCGCTTCAAACGTATCGCGTTCGATGCCAGGACCGAGCTGAGTCAGGGGGAATACATCTGGCCGGTGAAGTTGATCGACCTGTCGCTCAAGGGGCTGCTGATCGAGAAGCCCGAGCCGTGGCTGGGTAACCCAGAGTGGCATTTCCTCGTCGATATTCATCTTACCGATGACGTTGCCATCAAGATGGATGTGCAACTGACCCACGATGATCATGGCCAACTCGGCTTCGTCTGCAAACACATCAGCCTGGAATCGATTGAACGCCTGCGGCGGTTGATCGAACTCAACCTTGGCGACCCAGAGGAACTGGAACGCGAGCTGGGCGCCTTGATCGAAGTTTGAAGCCATACGCTATTCCACTGTGGGAGCCGGGCTTGCCCGCGATGACGGTTTCACTTTCAACATCATCGTTGAATGACAGATCGCTATCGCGGGCAAGTCGGATCGTCGCACCGCCGCTCCTACAGGGATTGTGGTTTATTCGAATAAGGCGTCGAGTGCCTGCTCCAGACGCGTCACGGCAATAATCTGCAACCCCGGTGGCGCCTCTTTCGGCGCATTGCCCTTGGGCACGATGGCGCGCTTGAAGCCGTGCTTGGCGGCTTCTTTCAGGCGTTCCTGACCGCTTGGCACCGGGCGTACTTCGCCGGACAAGCCGACTTCGCCAAACACCAACAGATCATGCGGCAATGGTCGGTTGCGCAAACTGGACATCACCGCCGCCATCAACGCCAGGTCAGAAGCGGTTTCCAAAACCTTCACACCGCCGACCACGTTGAGGAACACGTCCTGATCGTGGGTCGGAATGCCGCCGTGACGGTGCAAGACCGCCAACAACATCGCCAGACGGTTCTGATCCAGCCCCAGCGTGACCCGGCGCGGGTTGGCCAAATGACTGTCGTCCACCAATGCCTGAACTTCCACCAGCATTGGCCGTGTCCCTTCCCACGTCGCCATGACCACACTGCCTGGGACTTCTTCCTGAGCTCGGGTGAGAAAAATCGCCGAAGGGTTAGAGACTTCTTTCAGGCCCTTGTCCGTCATGCCGAACACACCCAATTCGTTGACCGCACCGAAACGGTTTTTTACCGCACGCAACAAACGCAAACGCCCATCGGATTCGCCTTCGAAATACAGAACGGTGTCGACCATGTGCTCCAGCACGCGAGGACCGGCCAGTGCGCCTTCTTTAGTCACGTGGCCCACCAGGAAAATCGCGGTGCCGCTCTGCTTGGCATAACGCACCAGCAAAGCCGCGCTCTCGCGAACCTGAGAGACACCACCCGGCGCCGATTGCAATTGTTCGGTGAAGATCGTCTGGATCGAGTCGATCACCATGACTTTGGGCTTTTCCACCCGGGCCGTGGCGATGATGGTTTCGATGCAGGTTTCGGTCATCACCCGCAGTTGATCCTGCGGCAAACCCAGCCGGCGGGCACGCATGGCCACTTGCTGCTGCGATTCTTCGCCGGTGACGTACAGCGCCGGCATGCTCTTGGCGAGGTTGCACAAGGTCTGCAACAGGATGGTCGACTTACCGATGCCCGGATCACCGCCGATCAGCACCACCGAACCGTCGACCAAGCCACCGCCCAGCACCCGATCGAGTTCGCTGGAGGCCGTGGAAAAGCGCGGGATTTCTTCGACGCTGACTTCGGCCAGGGTCTTGATCTGAGCCTGTTGGCCGGTCCAGCCGGTGCGACCGCTCGGGGCAGCGGCACCACCGCTTTCCACCATGGTTTCAGTCAGCGTGTTCCAGGCCCCGCACTCGCCGCACTGGCCAGCCCACTTTGGGAAGGTTGAGCCACACTCGGTGCAGCCGTACATGCGTTTGGCCTTGGCCATCTGAACTCCCGGCAAAAACCGCGATGATAGCTCAGCTGACGTCGATCAGCGCGGCGCAGCGGTGCGGATTTCACCGTTGGCCAGACGCGCGGCGCTGTTGCCCAATGGATCTTCGGCGTCCAGGTCCGCCCCTTTGGCCTTGAGAGCGTCGAGCAACTCGGCACGCTTGAACAGTCCGGCGTACATCGCGGCAGTCTGCCCTGCGCCGTTGCGCTGGTCGGGACTGCAATGGGCCGCCAACAAGGTGCGGGCGATCTGGACTTCACCTTTGAAAATCGCCCCCATCAATGCCGTATTGCCTCTCTGATCCTGAGCACAGGCATCCGCGCCAGCGGCGAGCAAGCGGTCCACTGCGGCGGTCTGGCCGTGATAGGCCGCCAGTATCAGCACGGTGTAACCCTTGCTGTCGCGGGTTTCGAGTGAGTATCCAGCCTCAATGAACGTATCGAGCATTGGCACATCGCCACGGCGGGCGGCGCCGAAGTAGTAATCCTGCAGTTGAGCGGACAGCGCCGCAGAATCTTCGGTCGTGGCGCAAAAGGCACTGGTCGATAGCGACGCCAGTAACAGAAACAGATAACTACGCATCGCAAGCTCCTTGGCTCGACGGGACCTCACCCGAGGTCCCGCTTTTCAGGCAAACACGGTCAGTCGACCAGGTTGGCCGCCAGCACCTTGACCCGGCTCATGTCACCCTTGGCCACCTTGGTCACGCCTGCCCCGTATTCCGGGTCGGCTTTGTAAAGGAACGACAGGATGATGTGCTTGCTCTCGTCATCGGTTGTCGCGAGCGAACCGCCAAAACTATCGATCAGGTCGTTTCGCTCTTTTTTGCTGAAGGAGCGATACAGATCACCGGCCTGCTTGAAGTTTTGCTCGCGCTGGATCTTCGCCTGCTGGGTGCTGCCCGTCAGCACCGATTGGCTGTAACGCGCGGCTTGCGGCTCTTCGCGGGGCATCAGACGGCTCGGCTGATAATTCACGCCCGTGCTGCTGTGGCCGACGTTCATCGCGCCGTCCTGATTACCGTTATTCACGGCAACTTTTGGCGCGTTGATCGGCAACTGCAGCGCATTGGCGCCCAGACGATAGAGTTGCGTATCGGCGTAGGAGAATACTCGCCCCTGCAATAAACGATCTTCCGATGGCTCGATACCGGGAACAAGATTGGCCGGCGCCATGGCAACTTGTTCGGTTTCCTGGAAGACATTTGCAGGATTACGATTCAAAACCATTTGTCCAATTTTTCGTTCCGGAACTCCGGGCCAGATCTTGGTTGCGTCCAATGGATCGAAATCAAACTTGTACAGATCTTGAGATTTTACAACCTGAACGTACAAGTCCCACTTCGGAAAGTCACCCTTGTTAATATGTGCAACCAAGTCATTGGTCATATGACTGTAGTCTTGGCCTTGAACTTTTGCGACCGACTTCGGATCGAGATTATTGTTCCCCTGCAAACTCTTCCAATGAAACTTTACGTAATGCACATCACCTTTGGCATTAACTAACTTGTAGGCGTGTACACCGTTTCCGTCCATTTCCCGGTAACTGGCGGGAGTACCAGAGTTGGAATACAACTCGGTCAGGGTGCGAGTGGCTTCAGGGACATGGGAGAAGAAGTCGAAACGTCGCGAATCATCGTCGAGGTTGGTGCGCGGATCTGGTTTAAACGCGTGGACCATGTCCGGAAACTTGATTGCGTCGCGGATGAAGAAGGTCGGGAAGTTGTTACCCACCAGGTCCCAGTTGCCGTCGGCGGTGTAGAACTTGGTGGCGAAACCGCGAGGGTCGCGCAGGGTTTCCGGCGAATGGTTGCCATGAACAACGGCGGAGAAACGCACGAACACCGGTGTGCTCTGGCCACCAGCGAATACCTTCGCCTTGGTCAGGTCGCTGAGGTCATTGGTCACGGTGAAGGTGCCATGGGCCCCGGTGCCGCGAGCATGCACCACACGTTCAGGAATACGTTCACGGTCAAAGCGCTGCAGCTTCTGAATCAGTTGCACGTCCTGCAACAGCACGGGGCCGGTGGCACCCGCGGTTTGTGAGTTCTGGTCATCACCCACGGCAGCACCGTTATCCCGGGTCAGGTTGGCAGCATGGACGGAGAAGGACAGCAGGCTGGCGGTTAAAACGCCAAGGGTACGCCGATGGGGAAAAGCCCCAATTCCAATGGTTGAAGTCATATCAGGTTCCTCTGTTTTCGAGGCGCACTCCCAGTGCGCTGACCCGAGGCTAGAGGCCAAAGCGGTAAAGCTTAAATAGAAATAACGCAACGTGATGATTCAGAAATTTATTTTGCTGATCAGCCAGTTAGCGCGTATTTCGTGCGCGATTGCTGGCACTTTGCAAACTAATTGCCGGCAGACAGGTCGATAATCACGCGCACTGTAATAAGGTGTTTCAAGCAAGAGCCGTTTTGCTGCTTTACACTGCGTTTACCAACCTCATCTGTAACAAGGAAATAACCTATGGGCGTGATAAGTGAGTTCAAGGCCTTCGCGGTCAAAGGTAATGTGATCGACATGGCGGTCGGTATCATCGTCGGCGCAGCCTTCGGCAAGATCGTTACGTCGTTTGTCGGCGACGTGGTCATGCCGCCCATTGGCTTGTTGATCGGTGGGGTGGACTTCAGTGATCTGGCCATTACGCTCAAGGCTGCCGAAGGCAATGCCCCGGCCGTGGTGCTGGCTTACGGCAAATTCATCCAGAGCATGATTGACTTCGTCATTGTCGCTTTAGCGATTTTCATGGGGATCAAAGCGATCAACCAACTGAAGCGCGAAGAGGCCGCAGCCCCAACACTGCCGCCGGTCCCGAGCAAGGAAGAAGAGTTGTTGAGCGAGATCCGTGATTTGCTCAAGGCCCAGAACAATCGGCCATGAACGCTGGTTACAACTAGAAACGGCGCCCGTGAGGCGCCGTTTTTTTTACCAAAAGTTTTCCACAGCCACTTGGCCTGGCCGTCGGCTGAGGCTCAGGTGCATGTCATGCTGTTTGAGCAGCTTGCGCGTGTCATCGATCATCTGCGGGTTACCGCAAAGCATGACCCGCGAGTGCTCAGGTGTCAGCGCCACGCCTGCAGCCCGCTCCAGCTCGCCATTTTCGATCAGCGTAGTGATCCGCCCGCTCAGGGCGCCGGGATGTTGTTCGCGAGTGACGGTGGCGATGAACTGCAATTTATGGGCGTTTTCGACCAGATAATCGCGCTGCCCCAACTCGGCGATCAGCGCCTGATACGCCAGTTCCCGGGCTTCGCGTACGCTGTAGACGAGGATGATGCGCTCGAATTTCTCCCAGACCTCAAAGTCCTGCAGGATCGACAGGAACGGGGCAATGCCGGTGCCTGTGGATAACAACCACAGATCACGCCCATCAACAAAACGATCAAGGGTCAAATAACCAAATGCCTGGCGGTCGACCAGCAACGTATCACCGACCTCCAGGCGACTCAGCTCGCTGGTGAACTCCCCTCCTGGTACGACAATGGAGAAGAACTCGAGAAATTCGTCAAAGGGCGACGACACCATTGAATAGGCACGCCAAACCGTACTGCCATCGGCCTTGGTTACACCTAACCGGGCGAACTGCCCTGACCTGAAACGAAAACCCGGATCCCTGGTGGCCCGCAGGGTAAACAGGTTCGGGGTTAACGGCTGGACGTCGAGCAAGGTTTGGCGAGTGAATTTATCGGCACTGGCGGTCATGGGTCGCTCCATTGAACTGACCTCACCAGTGTCGCGCAAAGCAGACGATGTAAACACTGGTGATTTGTAGTGTCTTTGGAAATGAGATCCGCTGTTAGTTATATAGCCGACTTTATAATGCTAACGACATGCACCAATTCGTAAAAAAAACGACAAATAGAATGATGTGCGCCATGTGACTGAGTTTTGCTGGGCTGTTGATTTCTAAGAACCAGACATACACCTTCAAAGATCATCAAGAGCAAAATAATTGCAGCATGTGTCAGTAATTACTCCTACACTCGGCACGTGCTGGATCGCGGATCCAATTTGCACCCCCAAGATATCCGCATGGAGCTACTGCAATGAAAATGTGGAAGGAATCACAGTTAAAAGAAATATCCAACGCCAAGGAAATTAAATCTGCGTATGAAATTTCGCTCAATCTCGTTCAGAGTCTTGGCTTCACTTTCTGTGCTTTTTCAATTACGTCCCCCGCAGAAGCGCATCATCGCGACACAGTAGGTTTTAACAACTACCCGCTCGAATGGAATACGAAATATGACCATGACCATTTCGGTGACGTAGATCCAATACTGGCTCATTGCAAGCAATCAGAACTGCCGATTCTTTGGGAGGATGAGGTTTTCTCAAAGGCGCCTCAGCTTAGGCAGGCGCAAAAAACACTAGGCCTGCAATATGGCTGGTCACAATCGATTCATGACGACAGCGGTCTTCGCAGCATGTTTAGCCTGGCCAGAAGCAACACCCCGATCACTTCCTCTGATTTTTATGAAAATCTGGGCTACGCCATTTTCATCAACCACCAGTTGCATGGGCACGTGGCGCAAAAACTGCGTCATTGCCTGCCGAACGCATGCGCCCCCCATTTATCGACACGTGAAATCGAAATTTTGAAATTGTCAGCCGACGGCAAGACGGCTTATGAATGCTCCAGAATCCTCAGCATCAGTGAACGCACCATCAATTTCCACGTGCACAGTGCAATCCAGAAATTTGGCGTGAACAACAAGATTGCAGCGGTGATAAAGGCTGTGAGGACGGGGGCCATCTGAATCCACACCATGCCCGGAAAACCTACGAGTAATCCAACAGAAAAAAACGTACCATTTGCGGTCCCCTGAGTGATGTCGTCTATAACCTCACGATGAAGTGCACTCGGACGGCCCCGCCCGCTACAACGCCTCCGGCAGCGGGACACCACACCCGTTGACTACCCAGAGCCCCCGTCTCATGCCCCTGCTCGAAACGCCCTTTGCCCAACTCGATCTGATCCGTCAGCCAGAACAGCAGAACGAACCGCTGCAAGCTTTCGATGCGGCCGACGAATACCTGCTCAACCATCTCGCCGAACAACACCCCTCGGCCGAGACTCGGGTACTGGTGCTGAACGACAGTTTTGGCGCGTTGGCCGCCAGCCTCGCAGGCAAGGTCCGGGTGATCAGCAGTGGCGACTCGTTTCTGGCGTTTCAGGGACTGGAGAAAAACCTGATCCGTAACAACCTGCCGTTTGACGCGGTGCCGAGCGTGCCCGCCAGCGAAGCATTCAGCGGCCCGTTTGACCGGGTTTTGCTCCGGGTGCCGAAAACCCTGGCGTTGCTGGAAGAACAGCTTATTCGCCTGCAAGGCCAGTTGGCGCCGGGCGCGCAAGTGATTGCTGCGGCGATGATCAAGCATCTGCCACGTGCTGCCGGTGATCTGCTTGAACGCTACATCGGCCCGGTGCAAGCCTCTTTGGCGGTGAAAAAGGCTCGGCTATTGATCTCCACACCTGAAGCAAAAGCCCCTGTCGTGTCCCCCTACCCTTCGCGCTATCAACTCGATGAACCGGCCATTGAACTGCTGAACCACGCCAATGTGTTTTGCCGCGAAGGACTGGACATCGGCACCCGGGCCTTTCTGCCACACCTGCCAAAGAACCTCGGCAATGCGCGAGTCGCGGACCTCGGTTGCGGTAATGGCGTGCTGGCCATCGCCAGTGCTCTGCAAAACCCGCAGGCGCAGTACACGCTGGTGGACGAGTCGTACATGGCCGTGCAATCGGCCGCCGAAAACTGGCGCGCGGCACTCGGTGACAGAGAAGTCATTGTGCGGGCCGGCGATGGCCTCGCGGGGCAGGAATCTCAATCCCTGGACGTGGTGTTGTGCAATCCGCCGTTCCATCAGCAACAAGTCGTCGGCGACTTTCTCGCCTGGCGCATGTTCCAGCAGGCCCGAGAGGCGCTGGTGGTGGGCGGTGCGCTGTATATCGTCGGCAACCGTCACTTGGGTTACCACAGCAAGCTTGCCCGACTGTTCCGTGGTGTAGAGCAAGTGGCCGCCACGCCAAAATTCGTGATTCTCAAAGCCCGCAAATAAGCCCGAAAAAAACCCTCCATGCAGGAGGGTTGTAAATCCGTGCCTCCAAGGCAACGGGATGGGATCTTCAGTGCGTGGTCAGACCTGCAGCATTCATGAACATGCGCATCAGGCTGGCCACGATAAACAGGGCGCCGACGCTACCGACCCAGATCAGGGCCAGCCATCCAAGCCGTTGCCACAGCGGCTTCTTCTCGGCGGCTTCGATGTCCTGCAAGGAATGTTTGCCCGTCATCATCGTGATCTCCTCTGAAGCGGCGCAGGTCTTAGCGCTGCGCCGTCATCGTGTGCCCTAGTGATAACCGTCTTCGTGGGTCACCTTGCCGCGGAACACGTAGTAGCTCCAGAAGGTGTAACCCAGGATAAACGGGATGATGAACAACGTGCCCACCAGCATGAAACCCTGGCTTTGCGGCGGTGCAGCAGCGTCCCAGATCGAGATGGACGGTGGCACGATGTTCGGCCACAGGCTGATGCCCAAACCGCTGTAGCCGAGGAAGATCAGCACCAGCGTCAGCAGGAACGGCGTGTAGTGCGCATTGCGGGCGACGGCGCGGATCAAACCGTACATAGTCACCAGCACGAGAATCGGCACGGGCATGAACCAGAACAGATTGGGCAGCGTGAACCAGCGAGCGGCGATTTCGGCGTGGGCCAATGGCGTCCAGATGCTGACGATGCCGATAACCGCCAACACCACGAAGGCCAGCGGCCGGGCCAGATCGTGCATTTGCTCTTGCAGCTTGCCTTCGGTCTTCATGATCAGCCACGTGCAACCGAGCAACGCATAAGCCACAACCAGCGCCAAGCCGCAAAACAGGGTGAACGGTGTCAGCCAGTCCAGTGAACCACCGGCAAACTGGCGATTGACCACCGGCAACCCATCAATGAAGGCCCCCAATGCCACACCCTGGAAGAAGGTTGCGGTGACGGAGCCACCGATAAAGGCCTTGTCCCAAAGGTGACGCTTATCGTCCCTGGCCTTGAAGCGAAACTCGAAGGCCACGCCACGGAAGATCAGCCCGATCAGCATCAGGATCAGCGGCAGGTACAGCGCCGAGAGCACCACCGAATAGGCCAGCGGAAAGGCACCGAACAACGCAGCGCCGCCCAGTACCAGCCAGGTTTCGTTACCGTCCCACACAGGGGCGACGGTGTTCATCATCACGTCACGGTCGGTCTTGCCGGGGATGAACGGGAAGAGAATCCCGATCCCCAGGTCGAAACCGTCCATGACCACGTACATCATGATGCCGAAGATGATGATCACGGCCCAGATCAGCGGAAGATCAATACCCATGACTCAAATCTCCTTGGTCAGGCTAGGGCTGTGGTCACTGGCGCCATCATCGTCAGCCGCAGAGAGCGGACGAGCCGGTGTACGTTTCTGGCCAGGACCACCGTCGTTGGTTTCCTTGCCTTCGTCGATCTTCGGCCCTTTGCGCACCAGGCGCATCATGTAGCCCAGACCGGCACCGAACAGCGCGAAATACACCACAACGAACAGAATCAGCGTGATGCTCATCTGTACGAAACTATGGTTGGAGGACGCGTCCGCCGTGCGCATCAGACCGTAGACTACCCACGGCTGACGACCGATTTCGGTGGTAAACCAACCCGCGAGGATCGCGATCAGGCCAGACGGCCCCATCCACAACGCCAGGTAAAGGAACGGTCGCGAGGTGTAAAGCTTGTCGCGTTTGCGCAGCCACAGGCTCCACAAACCGGTGAAGATCATCAGCATGCCCAAGCCGACCATGATCCGGAACGACCAGAACACAATGGTCGAATTTGGCCGGTCTTCAGGCGGAAACTCCTTGAGCGCTGGCACCTGCTTGTCCAGCGAGTGAGTGAGAATCAGGCTGCCCAGGTACGGAATCTCGACGGCAAATTTGGTTCTCTCTTCTTTCATGTCCGGCCAGCCGAACAGGATCAGCGGGGTCGGTTCATCGCCATGATTTTCCCAATGCCCTTCAATCGCCGCAATCTTCGCCGGCTGATGCTTGAGGGTATTGAGCCCGTGGAAGTCACCGATGACCGCTTGAATCGGCGCCACGATCAAGGCCATCCACATGGCCATCGACAGCATCTTGCGGATAGCCGGGTTGTCCTTGCCACGCAGCAGATGCCAGGCCGCCGAAGAGCCGACGAAAAACGCCGTGGCCACGAACGCCGCCGTCGCCATGTGCATCAGGCGGTAGGGAAACGAAGGGTTGAAGATCACTGCCAGCCAGTCGGTGGGAATCACCTGCCCATTAACAATTTCGAAACCCTGCGGCGTTTGCATCCAGCTGTTGGAGGCCAGAATCCAGAAGGTCGAGATCAGGGTGCCGATGGCCACCATGACCGTGGCGAAGAAGTGCAAATTGCGCCCGACCTTGTTCCAGCCAAACAGCATGACGCCCAGAAAGCCGGCTTCCAGGAAGAAGGCGGTCAGCACCTCGTACGTCAACAATGGCCCGGTCACCGAACCGGCAAAGTCCGAAAAGCGGCTCCAGTTGGTGCCGAACTGATAAGCCATCACCAACCCGGAGACCACGCCCATGCCGAAGTTGACGGCAAAGATCTTCGACCAAAAGTGATACAGGTCGCGGTAAGTATCGTTATGGGTTTTCAGCCACAAACCTTCGAGCACCGCCAGGTAACTCGCCAGGCCAATGGTGATGGCAGGGAACAGGATATGAAACGAGATGGTAAACGCGAACTGAATTCGGGCGAGATCAAGTGCCTCTAAACCGAACATAAGTCTTCCTCTGTCAGGTAATACGGCTGCTGGCTGGAAGCCTGCACCCATCGGCCCCCACGGGTATGGAGTGAGGTGAATTCAAATTCGTTCTGTTTTTATTAGCATCACAACGCAGGGAGTCTGGCCAAATGGCCGTCGGATCAATTCCTTTTGGGGTTTTGATCTGGATCAATCAACGTTGAAAGAGTAGTCCCATTTCTGGCCATGAACCGCGTGGTCTTTTGCCGCGTGACAAGTTGCCTCATGGCCGCAGACATGCGCCGCGATACTTTCCCTGTGGGAGCGAGCCTGCTCGCGATGGCGGCGTATCAATCAATACTCATGCTGCCTGAAACACCGCTTCGCGAGCAGGCTCGCTCCCACAGGGGGATTTGGGCGATTTCGAGATCGGTGTCTAGCTAACTAAATTTACGGCAACTGCAACTTCTGATTACAGGCTGGTGATAACCTCGCCCTTCCCCTCTCCCAGATTTCCCCGCAGATGCCCAACCAAGAGCCCTTGCTGTTACGTCACCACCGTCCGTTTCTCGCGTTCTGGCTGGCCCGGGTGTTTACCGCCAGTGGTTTCCAGATGCTCACGGTGGCCATTGGCTGGAACCTGTATCAGCTGACCGGCAACGTGCTCGATTTGGGTTTGGTGGGGTTGGTGGAATTTGCGCCACGCGTGCTGTTCATGCTCCACACCGGGCACGTCGCGGACCGCTATGACCGGCGCAAAGTCGCGGCGATCTGCCAGTCCCTGCAAGCGCTGATCGCCCTATCGCTGGCCATCGGCAGTGCAACCGATCAGGTCACCCGGGAAATGATCTTCATCCTCGCGTTCCTGCTCGGTGCCGCGCGCTCCTTCGAAATGCCCACTACTCAAGCCCTGTTGCCCAGCATCGTGCCCAGTGCGCTGTTTCCCCGTGCGGTGGCCGCCGCACAATCTGCGCAGCAATCAGCCACCATCGTCGCTCCGGCGCTCGGTGGTTTGCTCTATGCCTTCGGCAGCGTCTGGGTGTATGGCCCGACGGTGATCCTCTACATCATTGCCTGTGTGCTAATGCTCAACCTGCCGGCCCGGCAAACGCCGCTGAACAAGGGCAAGGCGACGCTGGATTCGCTACTGGCGGGCATCCGCTTCATTCGCAGTCGCCCGGACATTCTCGGGGCGATCTCTCTGGACCTGTTTGCGGTCTTGCTCGGTGGCGCGACGGCGTTGCTGCCGGTGTTTGCCAAGGACATCCTGCTCACCGGCCCGTGGGGTCTGGGCCTGCTGCGTTCAGCGCCGGCAGTCGGAGCGTTACTGATGTCGTTGTTCCTGGCGCGATTTGCGGTTGAGCGCAACGTCGGACGTGTGATGTTCACGGCAGTCGGTGTGTTCGGCGTGGCCACCATCGCCTTCGGCCTTTCGACCTCGTTCTGGTTCTCTCTTGCCGTGCTGGTAGTGCTGGGCGCGGCAGACATGATCAGCATGGTGATCCGCGCCTCGTTCGTGCAACTGGAAACCCCGGACGAAATGCGTGGCCGGGTCAGCGCCGTGAACGGCCTGTTCATCGGCGCTTCGAACCAGTTGGGCGAGTTCGAATCCGGGCTGACCGCCCACTGGTTCGGCACCGTACCGGCGGTGGTCATGGGCGGGATCGGCACGCTGGTGGTGACCGGGGTCTGGGTGAAATTGTTCCCGAGCCTGGCCAACCGCGACCGCATGCATGTGCCGGTGGAAGAAGTGAAGGTCTGAAGCAGGTTGCTGGCATAAATTTGCCGACCAGGTGCAATACATAGATACCGCTTCCAGTGTAATGTATCGCCTTACACTTCTCCCATGATCAAATCCTTTCAGCACAAAGGCCTTCGTGGCTTCTATGAAACAGGTTCGACTCGCGGGATTCGCGCAGACCATGCGAAGCGTCTGTCTCGGATGCTTCAGTTCATGGACCGTGCAGCGCTACCCGGCGACCTCGATATTCCGGGATGGCGACTGCATCCACTCAGGGGAGAGTTGGCCGAATTCTGGTCACTGAGTGTTTCAGGGAACTGGCGAGTTGTTTATCGGTTTATCGGTTTATCGGTTCAGACATCGAACTGGTCGACTATCTGGACTACCACTGACAGGAGGCAGGCAATGCCCATGCACAACCCGCCACACCCTGGCGAAACACTATTGATGGATGTCTTGCCCGAACTCGGCATCAGCGTCACTGAACTGGCCCGCCATCTGGGTTTTGCGCGACCACATCTTTCTCGGGTATTGCATGGACATGCGCCGATCAGCCCCGACCTGGCTGTGCGCCTGGAGCGGGCAGGGATTGGTAAGGCCCGCATGTGGCTAGGGGTTCAGACCGATTATGATCTCTGGCAAGCGGAACAGCGTGAGCAACCGGCGATCAAGCCCATTGCCATCCACGCCTGACATCCCTTAAACCAACAACTCCCCCGCCACCGCCGCGCGCTTAGCTTTGCCGCAGAGTTGTTCCACCAATGTCAGGGCAAATGCCAAGGCGGCCCCGGAGCCCTGGGCGGTCACGCAGTTGCCGTCAACCACCACCGGTTGGTCGACAAAGTTGCAGCCCAACAGCTGATGACTGGCCGAGGGCAGGCACGTCATGCGCCGCTGACGCAACACACCGAACTGTTGCAGCGCGACAGCCGGGGCTTCGGCGATGCCTGCGAACAAGCGTCCGGCGGCGGCTTGATCCTTCATAAGTTGTTGCAGGGGTTGATGGGCCGCCAAGTGTTGCGCGCCAACGGCACCGCCGGGCAAGGCAATAAGGTCGAACGGCTGGGCCAGCAAATCCACCAGCATGGCATCGGCCGTCAGTCGGGTGCCACGAGCGCAGGTGAGCATGCGCCGACCCTCGATGCTGGCCACCACCACTTCAACGTTGGCGCGGCGCAGTACATCGACCAGGGTCACTGTTTGCAGGTCATCAATGCCCTCGGCGAGGGTAATCAAAGCTCTAAAGGTCATGGGGGCAGTCCACAGGGTGATCTTTAAAGCGTAGTCAGCTTTCCTGACGCTTGTTCGAGCGCAGCCGTTACTTGATGTAAAGCTGCGTCGACATCTTGTTGCCCGGCGCGTTGATCGAGGTATTGCTGAACGTGAAGACGCCGTTCTGCTTGCCGGCCAGGTCCAGGACATACAGATAGCCGACGGTTTTTCTCCCGACGGTGCACTCGGTCAGGTTACCGGTATCAAAAGCACAGACCGGCGTGCGGGTGCCGTTCAGTTCAAACCCGTCCAGCGCGACAAACGCCTCACGTCCGTAGCCGACTTCCAACACATAGACCTTGATACTCGGGCCGCTGTGGTCGCAGCGCGTCTGTTCCTGCCCCTCGGCGATGTCTTCAAAGCCACAACCTGGCGATTCGACCTTGAGCACTTTCAACTGGCTCAAGGGTGGCGCCATCGCGGCCGAGGCGTTTTGCGCCCCCAGCAACAAGGCAAACACGACGCCAATCACGGCGATCACAGGCTTTTTCATGCAATACATAGCTACCCCCAAAACCAGCGCGCAGTATGGCTCACTTCACTTGACGGCAAAACATCGACGACGATCGCAGCCATAAGCAGCCATAACCCCACGCGGCTGGTATGATGCGCGGCTTTTTCCGGCCCACAGTAATTTCCCAGGCGCGTTCAGCGGTCTGTGCTTTGCTGTTGAGGTCGATACATTCACGGCGCCGGGCGCGCCACGGGGAGCAGACATGCTGGAAAGGCTGTTTCAACTCAAGGCACACAACACCAACGTGCGAACCGAGATTCTGGCGGGCGTCACGACTTTCTTGGCCATGGCCTACATTCTGTTCGTCAACCCGAGCATCCTCGGCGAGACCGGCATGGACAAGGGCGCGGTGTTTGTCGCCACCTGTCTGGCTGCGGCCATCGGCTCCACAACCATGGGCCTGATCGCCAACTACCCGATCGCACTCGCACCGGGCATGGGTCTGAACGCCTTCTTCACCTACACCGTGGTTCTGCACATGGGCCACACCTGGCAAGTGGCGCTGGGGGCGGTGTTCATCTCGGCGGTGTGCTTCTTCCTGCTGTCGATCTTCCGCATCCGTGAATGGATCATCAACAGCATCCCGCTGCCGCTGCGCTCGGCGATTGCCGCTGGTATCGGCCTGTTCCTGGCGCTGATCGCCCTGCATAACGCGGGTATCGTGGTCAGCAACCCGGCGACCATGGTCGGCCTCGGTGACCTGAAACAACCGGCCCCGATCCTCGCGACCTTGGGTTTTGCCCTGATCGTTGCTCTCGAAGCCCTGGCCGTACGCGGCGCAGTGCTGATCGGCATTCTGGTGGTAACGATCGTTTCGATCGTGATGGGCTTCACCCCGTTCGGCGGCGTGATGTCGATGCCGCCCTCCCTGGCCCCGACCTTCCTGCAATTGGACATCAAAGGCGCACTGGACATCGGTCTGGTCAGCGTGATTTTCGCCTTCCTGTTTGTCGACCTGTTCGACAACTCCGGCACGCTGATCGGCGTCGCCAAGCGCGCCGGCCTGATGAGCAAGGACGGCCACATGCCGAAAATGGGTCGCGCGCTGATCGCCGACAGCACCGCAGCCATGGCCGGCTCGCTGTTGGGTACCTCGACCACCACCAGCTACATCGAATCCGCAGCCGGCGTGAGTGCCGGTGGCCGCACCGGCCTGACCGCCGTTGTGGTGGCGATTCTGTTCCTGCTGGCATTGTTCTTCTCGCCATTGGCCGCCAGCGTTCCGGCGTTCGCCACAGCACCAGCACTGCTGTTCGTCGCCGTACTGATGACCTCCGGCCTGGCCGAAATAGACTGGGACGACATCACCGTTGCCGCACCGGTCGTGATCACCGCTCTGGCCATGCCGTTCACTTATTCCATCGCCAATGGTATCGCCTTCGGTTTCATTTCCTGGACCGCAATCAAGCTGATGTCCGGTCGCGGCCGTGAGCTGAACCCGGCGCTGGTAATTCTGTCGATTCTGTTCGTGATCAAGTTGGGTTGGTTCAACGCATGACTTTTGATTCCCAGGCCTACGCCGTTCAGCTTGAAGAAAAGGTCACGCGCCTGCGTGACCTGCTGGCCCCGTTCGATGCACCTGAACCGGCCGTCTTCGACTCACCGCTGCAAAACTTCCGCCTGCGCGCCGAGTTCCGCCTGTGGCGTGAAGCCGGCGAGCGGCACTACGCGATGTTTTCCCAGGAAGACAAACGTACGCCGATCCTGATCGAAGAGTTTCCAATCGCAAGCGTGCGCATCAATCAGTTGATGCCGCAGCTCAAAGCGGCATGGAAAGCCAGTGCAGCCCTGAGCCACAAGCTGTTTCAGGTGGAGTTCCTGACCACCCTGGCCGGCGATGCGATGATCACCCTGTGCTATCACCGCCCGCTGGACGAGCATTGGCATACAGCTGCCACGAAACTGGCCGCCGACCTGAACGTCAGCATCATCGGTCGTTCCAAGGGCAAACGCGAAGTGATCGGCCACGATTATGTGGTGGAGAAGCTCGACGTCGGCGGTCGCACCTTCAGCTATCGCCAGCCGGAAGGCGCGTTCACCCAGCCCAACGGCACCGTCAACCAGAAGATGCTCAACTGGGCTTACGACGCCCTCGGTGATCGCACCGACGATTTGCTGGAGTTGTACTGCGGCAACGGCAACTTCACCCTGCCGCTCGCCACCCGTGTACGCAAAGTGCTGGCCACGGAAATCAGCAAGACATCAGTCAATGCAGCCCTGAGCAACCTCAGCGAAAACGCGGTGGATAACGTTACGTTGGTGCGCCTGTCCGCTGAAGAGCTGACCGAAGCGCTGAACGAAGTCCGCCCGTTCCGGCGCCTGCACGGCATTGACCTCAAGAGCTACGAGTTCGGTAGCGTGTTCGTCGACCCGCCCCGTGCCGGCATGGACCCGGACACCTGCGAGTTGACCCGACGCTTCGACAACATCCTCTACATCTCCTGCAACCCGGAAACGCTGGCGGCGAACATCGCCCAGTTGCACGACACGCATCGCATCACTCAGTGCGCGATGTTTGACCAGTTCCCGTGGACGCATCACATGGAATCCGGGGTGTTGTTGACCCGTCGTTGATTACAGTTGCCCGTACAAATCAGCCGTCATGACGACGGCTTTTTTGTGGGCGATCAATGAGCCGAATCCACCTTGCGTGGGCGACCGCCCTTTTTGCCATTGGCCCGAGCAGCCTCGGCCTTGGCGACACTGCTCTGACGACCATTGCGCGAGGCGATGACTGAAGACGCCATGTCCATCAGTGGCTTGCTCGCTGAAATCAATCCAGCAATGGACACCTGTAAATCACGGCCTTCATGGCAGAGCGCGGTTCCCGAAAAGCCGACCTTCAAGTGGGCGAAGTCCCCATCGTCAAAGCCATCAAACTCCGGGTAATTCTTCGCCGGTAGCAGCACGCCACTGCCGTCTTCAAAGCCGACGACCAGGCAATGTCCTGTCCAGGTCACTGCTGTCGCATTCAAACCGCTACGACGACTCAACTCGCCTCGCTGAATGGCCTGATCCAGTGTTTCTTCGGTGACGGGGCGATCCGCCTGAATGTTCGCCTGCATCGTTTTCATAATTCGATTTCCACTCCCTCGGCAGCCCCCATCAGGGACAACAACGTCTTGTTCGTTTCGGGCTCGTAACAGGCCGAGCCAATCAGGTAGGTCGTGCAGGCGATTCGTTTCATCACGACCACTTCATTGCCCTCCCAATCCCACAACTGATTGTCGAGGCAGGCCGTGCGCAATTTGCTCCACCAGATGCCGCGTGCTCGCCGTAAATGCGCCGGTTGCCGCAGCGCCTGACGCAATCCCTCCAGCACCGCTGAGACGGGTCGCTGCGAATGAGGAACGACATCCCAGAGCTCCACGCCGTTGTGCCAGAAACTGAATTTGAAGCGTGCGCTCCACGTTCGGGCATCTACGTGGACATGAGGCGGACAATGTTCATCGCGCAGCATGATGACCAATGAAAAGCCCTTGTAGCGACATACGTTCATGCTAACCCATCTGTTAGGTTATAGAGTGCAAAGATTCTCCATTCCTTGAAGAACCCGATAATTGGTGCGATCTGATTTTCAGACTAGCGCTTGAGCGTTTTTTGACTCGCCGTCTACTGCGTCAAAATAGTAAGCAATCCTTTCTCCATACCCGCAAAAAAAGCCGCCGCTCCAGATAATCACTGCACGGCAATTTCATCTACAGTGACGCCATTCAGCCCCTTATTTGATCCCCGGTGTAATCAATCATGCAGCGAGTCTTCGATGATCTTCAGCTAGGCAGCATCGAACTGTTTTGCCTGGCGGCCGAGGCCGGGAGCTTTACTGCCGCCGCGCTGGTGGCGGGCGTGACGCCGGCCGCCGTCAGCCGTTCGGTATCGCGCATGGAAGAACGCCTGGGCGTGCGGCTGTTCGCGCGCACGACCCGTAGCGTGAAGTTGACCGACAGTGGTCGCCGGTATTACGAGGAATGTCGCCAGGCGCTGGCACAACTGATCGAAGCCCAACGCGAGGTCATGGGGCAGCAGCAGCAACCGTCCGGCACGTTGCGGATCAGCATTCCCACGACTTATGCACACCACCGGATTTTGCCGTTGCTACCGGCGTTTCGGGCGCGCTTTCCCGAGGTAAAGGTCGAGTCGCACATCAGCAATCGCAACATCGATTTCGTTGGCGAAGGCTATGACATGGCCATTCGCGTTCGGGCGATTCCGGATTCCGGCTTGATTGCCCGACATCTGGAGGACGCCGCGCTGGTGATGATTGCCAGCCCCGAATACCTCAACCGTGCCGGCGTCCCACAAACCCTGGACGACCTTGCGCAGCACGAATGCATTCAGTACGAACTGCCCAGCAGCGGTCGGCGGATTGCCTGGTTGTTCAATGACAGCGGCGCACCACGGGAGATTCTCGCCGAGGGCAGTCTCAGTTGCTCTGACGATGTGCTCGGCGGCGTAACCCTGGCCAAACACGGGGCGGGACTGTTTCAGACGTACCGGTTTATCGTCGAAAGCGAACTGGCCGATGGCTCGCTGGTGGAAGTGTTGAAGCCTTACAGCGGACGCTCGCGACCGTTCACGTTGCTGTATCCGCAAAGCCGCCATGTGCCCCTGAAGTTGCGCGCCTTTATCGACTTCCTGGTTGAGCATCTGCCCCGATAAACCTCGAAACTGTCCGATCACCGCCCACAAATCCCGGCTGAAACGTCTCTTTAATTGACCAAACTAACTAGCTAGTACAATTTATCTCCACAGGCTGAACCAACAGCCGCTTCCAAAAATAATAAGTGGAGAGACCCTCGATGCCCCCTATCGTTCTGGTGCTCAACGGCCCGAACCTGAACCTGCTCGGCACCCGTGAACCGGCGACTTATGGTCACGAAACCCTGGCAGACATCTCTGCGCTGTGCGGACGTGCCGCTGAAGAATTCGGCCTGGCCGTGGAGTTTCGCCAGACCAACCACGAAGGTGAGTTGCTCGACTGGATTCACGCCGCTCGCGGTCGTTGCGCCGGGATTGTGATCAACCCGGCCGCGTGGACCCACACCTCGGTTGCGATCCGCGACGCCCTCGTCGCCAGCGAACTGCCTGTGATCGAAGTCCACCTGTCGAACGTCCACGCCCGTGAGCCTTTCCGCCATCACTCGTTCGTCTCGGCCATCGCCACCGCCGTGCTGGCCGGTTTCGGCAGCCACGGCTATCGCCTGGCGCTGGAACATTTCAGTCTGCAATTGAAGGGGTGAACGCAATGACTCAGCACAACACCGTATTGGCCGGGCTGATCGGCGCCGGGATTCAAGCCTCCCGCACACCCGCGCTGCACGAGCATGAAGGCGAAGCGCAGGGCATGCGCTACCTCTATCGCTTGATCGACCTCGATCAGTTGCAGCTCGACAGCAGTGCCTTGCCCGACCTGCTGATGGCAGCCGAGCGGATGAACTTCACCGGCCTGAACATCACCTTCCCGTGCAAGCAAGCGATCATCCCGTTGCTCGACGAACTGTCGCCGGAAGCGCGCGGCATCGGCGCGGTGAACACCGTGGTGTTGAAAGACGGCAAACGCATCGGCCATAACACCGATTGCCTGGGTTTTGCCGAAGGTTTTCGCCGTGGCTTGAAGGACGCTGCCCGTGGGCATGTCGTACAAATGGGTGCCGGTGGCGCAGGCGCGGCAGTGGCTCACGCGCTATTAAGCGAAGGCGTACAACTGCTGAGTATTTTCGACGTGGAGATCAGCCGCGCGCAGGCGCTGGCGGACAACCTCAATCAGCATTTTAGCGCTGGCCGGGCGGTGGCCGGGCATGATCTGCCAAGCACAATGGCCCAAGCGGACGGGCTGGTGAACACCACGCCCATGGGCATGAAAAAACTGCCGGGCATGCCGGTGCCGGTGGAGCTGCTTCGCACTGAGTTGTGGGTGGCGGAGATTGTTTACTTCCCGCTGGAAACCGAACTGCTGCGCAATGCCCGCGCGCTCGGTTGCCGCACGCTGGATGGCGGCAACATGGCGGTGTTTCAGGCGGTGAAGGCGTTTGAATTGTTCAGCGGCGTAGTGCCGGATGCGCAGCGAATGCTCGCGCATTTTCAGAGCATGAATGGCTGAGTGGATGCAGTGAGGGGACATTCCCCTCACTTCATTCAAGCCTGCAAGTAGCGCAACACCGACTCGCAAATCATCTCCCGATGACGCTGCTTGATAGCTTCGTCCGGCAAGTCGATCTGAAAAATCTCACCAAAGGTATGACGGTTCGATACGCGATAGAAGCAGAACGAACTGATCAACAGATGCACATCCAGCGGCACAAGCCCTGCCCTGAACAGACCCTCCTCGGCACCGCGACGCAAAATCTCACCCAGCGAATCGAGGATCGTATTGTTCATCGCCTTGATCGCATCGGAGCGTTTCACGTATTCAGCGTTGTGAATGTTTTCGATGCTGACGATGCGCACGAAATCGACATTGCGATCATGGTGATCGAAGGTAAATTCCACCAGGCGTCGAATCGCCTCGACCGGCTCCAGCTCGGTCAGGAGCAAACGGTTTTCGGTGCTGCGAATGTCCCCGTAGAGCTTTTCCAGCACTTCAACGTAGAGCTGCTCTTTACTGCCGAAGTAGTAATAGATCATGCGTTTTGAGGTGTGGATGCGCTCGGCTATAGCATCGACGCGAGCACCGGAAAGCCCCTGTTGGACGAATTCGACAATCGCCTCTTGAAGGATGTTCTCGCGGGTCTTTTCCGGGTTGTTTTTGCGGCTTTTGCGAGGCTCGACGATGGGTTCACCGGGCGCTGCGGAGCGTTCTGAAGTCATTGTCATTGCGGGCTCACGGCCATCACTGCACAGGCTGGCGATTATGGGCCGCGCCGCACAGTGAAGGAAGCCGTGCGGCAGCGGTTTGTACCCGTGTTTACGATTTTCCTACAACTTGGCCTGACGGAAGGCACCGCTGCGGGATTTGGCCATCGCCGCCAGTCGAACCGCGACGTTGGCTGCGCCATAGCCGGCATAGCCGTTCTTGCGTTGAATGATTTCAAAGAAGAATCGCCCCTCGAATGGCTCGGTGTACACATGAAACAGTTCACCGCCCTGCGCATCGCGGTCGTACAGCACGTTGAAGTAGGCCAACTCGCTGAGGAACTCGTCATCGAAGTCGAACCGTGCGGCGAGGTCGTCATAGTAATTGAGCGGGATGTCCAGCAACGGCACGCCCGCCTCTTTCGCACGACTGACTTGCGCAAAGATGTCATCACAATCAAACGCGATGTGATGCACACCGGAGCCGCGATAACTCGACAGCGCGTGTGAGATCGCGGTGTTACGGTTCTCGGAAATGTTCAACGGCAAACGAATCGAACTGTCGCGGCTGCGCAGCGCACGGCTTTTTACCAGGCCGTACGGGTCGGGCAGCACCACCTCGTCGTCGGCTTCGAAATCCAGCAGGCTCTTGTAGAACAGCACCCAACTGTCGAGGCTGTCGGCTGGCAACGCCATGGCCATGTGGTCGATACGCTTGAGGCCGCCACTGGCCACGGCGGCAGGATATAGATTGAAGTCGGTGCCATAGACGTCGGCTTCCTGGTCCACCAGATAAATCAGGCTGCCATCCGGTGCTCGCACCGCGGCCAGCTCCAATTCATTGGGCCCGACCAGTCCGCGATATGGCTGACCTTTGTAAGCCACGGCCCGGGCCAGCGCGCTCGCACTGTCTTTGACCCGCACAGCGGTGGCGCACAGCGATGGACCGTGCGCTTCGAAAAAACTGTGGGCGAACGAGTAAGGCTCGGAGTTGAGGATCAGGTTGATATCGCCCTGCCGCAGCAGGCTCACGCTCTTGGAACGATGCTGCCCGGCCTTGACGAAACCCAGCCGCTCCAGCCAATGGGAGAGCTTGGCGCCGAGGCTATCGTCCACTGCAAACTCGAGAAACTCGATGCCGTTGTACTCGCTGGCAGTCGGGGTCTCGAACAGGATGTCGAGGTTGGTCGCCGGTTGGGCTTCCTGCGCCAGGCGCTGGCGGGTTTTCTCTTCGAGGTACAGCAACGAACGCAAACCGTCAGCGGCATTGGCCCGAGGGGGCGCGGCGCGGAAGCCGTCGTTGAAGATTTCCAGCGACAGCGGCCCGGTGTAGCCACTCTTGATGATCGGCGCGAGGAACCCCGGCAAATCGAATTCGCCCTGGCCCGGGAAGCAGCGGAAATGCCGGCTCCACTCCAGCACGTCCATGGCCAGGATCGGCGCGTCGGCCATTTGCACGAAGAAGATCTTGTCGCCGGGAATTTGCGCGATGGCACTCGGATCGCCCTTGAGCGACAGCGTGTGAAAGCTGTCCAGCAACACGCCGAGGCTCGGGTGATCGGCCTGGCGGACGATGCTCCACACCTGTTGATAGGTGTTTACGTGACGGCCCCAGGCCAGGGCTTCATAACCGATCCGCAGGCCGCGCGCACCGGCGCGTTCGGCCAGCAGGCGCAAGTCGTCGACGAGGATTTGCTCATCGCCGACTGATTCGGCGGACGCGTTACTGCACACCAACACCAGGTCGGTGCCCAGTTCCTGCATCAAGTCGAACTTGCGCTCGGCCCGCTCCAAGTTGCGCTGTAGGCGATCACGGCGGCACCCTTCGAAGTCGCGGAACGGTTGAAACAGCGTGATAGCGATCCCCAGATCGGCGCACATCTGTTTAATTTCCCGCGGGCTACCGTCGTAGTAGAGAAGGTCGTTCTCGAAAATCTCCACCCCGTCAAAACCGGCGGCGGCAATGGCTTCGAGTTTTTCCGGCAGGGTACCGCTCAAGGACACGGTGGCAATGGAACGCTGCATATTTCGACTCCCGGTGGTGGAGACAGTCTTGTCAGGGCGCTACACGCTTGCTTTATGTAGGAGTACGGCTTGCCGGCGATGGCAATCTCGCGGCTGCCATCGCCGGCAAGCCGCGCTCCTACAGGACTGTGTTTTTCTTGAAGTGAATTATTGGCTGTGTAAACTCACACAGCAATTCAAAGTGTACTACCCGGTTAGTTTTGTGTTCGATTATCGAACAAAATGACCGTTGGCGAATTGACGATTTTTTGTCCACTGCGCAACATCAACTCCACATTGAGCCCGGTCATAAACCATCGGGTTCGGTTACCAAAGCCCCAGAACACCACATAAAAACAATCGGTGGACTACATGACTCCTTCTCAAAGTTCTCCCGTGGAGCGCTCCTCCATGACTCCTGCCATCGGCGGCATCGGCGACAAGATCCGTGGCGCCATGGCGGTCGGCAAAACCCGTTGGGGCATGCTGGCGCTGGTGTTTTTTGCGACGACCCTGAACTACATCGACCGTGCCGCCCTCGGCGTCATGCAGCCCATTCTCGCCAAGGAAATGAGCTGGACGGCGATGGACTACGCCAACATCAACTTCTGGTTCCAGGTCGGCTACGCCATCGGTTTCGTGCTGCAAGGTCGCTTGATCGACCGGGTCGGCGTCAAACGTGTGTTCTTCTGCGCCGTGCTGCTCTGGAGCATCGCTACCGGTGCTCACGGCCTGGCCACTTCGGCAGTCGGCTTCATGGTCTGCCGCTTCATCCTCGGCCTGACCGAAGCCGCCAACTACCCGGCCTGCGTGAAAACCACGCGCCTGTGGTTCCCGGCCGGCGAACGCGCCGTGGCCACCGGCATCTTCAACGCCGGGACCAACGTCGGCGCGATGTTCACCCCGATGCTGTTGCCGCTGATCCTCCACGTGTGGGGCTGGCAGGCTGCGTTCCTGTGCATGTCGGCGCTGGGCGGTATCTGGTTGCTGTTCTGGGGCTTGAAGTACTTCAACCCGGAAGATCATCCGAGCGTTAAACAATCAGAGCTGGACTACATTCAGCACGAAGTCGAACCGGAACAATCCCGCGTATCGTTTTCGACAATCCTGCGCATGCGTGGCACCTGGGCCTTCGCCTTGGCTTACGCGATTACCGCGCCGGTGTTCTGGTTCTACCTGTATTGGCTGCCGCCGTTCCTCAATCAGCAATACAACCTGGGGATCAACGTGACCCAGATGGGTATTCCGCTGATCATCATCTACCTGACGGCAGACTTCGGCAGTGTCGGTGGCGGGATTCTCTCCTCGTTCCTGATCGGTCGCGGGATCAACCCGATCAAGGCACGACTGATGTCCATGTTCCTGTTCGCCTGCTGCATCATCGGCGTGATCATGGCGGCCGGTTCGAGCAGTCTGTGGGTCGCGGTGGCCGCCATTTCCCTGGCCATCGGCGCGCACCAGGCCTGGACCGCGAACATCTGGAGCCTGGTGATGGACTACACGCCTAAACACATGATGAGTACGGTATTTGGTTTTGGCGGCATGTGCGCAGCCATCGGCGGGATGTTCATGACGCAGTTGGTCGGCCACATTCTGACCGTCACCAACAACAACTACACCGTGCTCTTCACCCTGATCCCGGCGATGTACTTCATCGCCCTGACCTGGATGTACTTCATGGCACCGCGCAAGATTCCTACCGTTACCGAGTAATTGCCCTTCCCCATGCAGGCCTGATTCCAGGCCTGCCTTTTTGTTTCTCCTACCGACGACTCTGTTGCCACGCTGCCGCCAACCCGCTGCAGCAAATCACCGCGATCCCGACCACGGTGGTCAGGGTCGGCGTGTGGGAAAACAGCAGCCAGCCCAGCAACCCGGCAAACACAATCTGGCAATAACCGAACGGCGCCAGCAGCGCGGGCGCGGCGTAACGGAACGCCTGAGTCAGAAACAAGTGAGCCGTCATCCCGCAAGCACCCAACGCCACCATCATCAAGCCATGCCCAAGGGTTGGCATTTTCCAGAAGAACGGCACCAGCACACACATCACCAAGGTGTTGCACAGGCCGGCGAAGAAGTTACTGGTGGTCGGGCTGTCGATGTTGCTGAGCTTGCGGGTGAGCAATTGATAGAAGCAGAAAAACAGCGCCGAGCAGAACGGCAACAGCACCGCAGGCGTGAAGAGATCACCGCCTGGGTGGACGATGATCAATACGCCGATAAATCCACAAATCACCGCGATCCATTGGCCACGGGTGACGTGCTCACCCAGCAACGGCACCGATAACGCGGTGACCAGCACCGGCGCAAGAAAGTTGACCGCCGTGGCTTCGGCCAACGGGATGTATTGCAAACCAGTGGTGAAAAACAGACTGGTGCCCAACAGGCACAACGCTCTCATTGTCTGCAGCAAAGGCCGCTTGGTACGCAGCACGCCCAGCCCTGATTGCGGCAGAAAAATCCCGGCCATCAACAAGGTGTGAACCACATAACGCGCCCAAACGACCATGACCATCGGGTAAAAGCCCAAGAGGTATTTCGACAAGGCGTCATGGCTGGAAAAGAGGAAGGTGGCAAGAACGATCAGCAAAATCCCTTTGAAGGGGCGGTTTACGCCGGAGAGCGGGGTGCTGACGGTCATATGGGTTCCCTTGTGCCTGGCGAATTCCAATAATTTAGAACCTGGTTCCAGATTCCTATACAAGCATAGGCCGAAAGTGTTCGAACAACGCACGGTTTTACAATCGACAGCGATCAAAAATGTGGGAGCGGGCTTGCTCCGGGCGGCGTTCCGACGATAGCGGACTTTCAAATAGCTCAGATGTTGAATGTAAGTCCGTCATCGCGAGCAAGCTCGGCTCCTACAGGGGAGTGGTGGTGTGCCCGAGTTAACTGAATAGCTCTGATGCAAGGCTGGCCGCCGACAACTCTTCGGCAAACGTCAACAACAGCGGTGCCAACTCATGCAACCGAGCGCCCGGCATACGCGCACTGGGCCCGGCGATGCTCAACACCCCGATCACCCGCCCCTCGCCAGGGTGCCGTATCACGGCAGCAATCGCCGAGGTGCCCACCGCCGAGCTCTCTTCAACCCAGGCATAGCCCTGATCGCGCGCCAGACGTAGACGTTCCAGCAATTCAATGTTGGAACGCGGCGCATTCGGCCCCAGGTCCTTCGGCCGCTCACCGCCCTGACGTTCTACCAGCGACAACGCCTCGGCATCGCTCATGCACGCCAGCCACGCGTGGCCCGAGGCGGTATAGAACAACGGCGCATCGCGGCCCATGTCCGGGTCGTATCGCAGGCCGGACCGGGCACCTTGAGACTTGGCGATCCAGATCTGCCGCTCGCCCTCAATGACGCCCAGGCGCACCAGTTCACCGGTTTCCTGAGCCAGGCGATCCAGCACCGGCTGCACGATATCGGCGCCGCTGCCCGCCAGATAACGAAACCCCATCGCCACCAGTTTGGTCGACAGGTGATAGCGCAGGTTCTCCGGATTCTGTCGCACATAACCCAAGCGGATCAGCTCGGCGAGCAAGCGATGGGTCGCGCTTTTAGGGATGTCCAGCTGTTCCGCCAGCGTCTGCATCTGCAGGCCGCGAGGGTCACTGGTAAGACTTTCCAGCACGCTGAAAACACGTTCGATCTGACTGCCGGCCATGGGAGATTCCACACACAATTTGCCTGATTCTAGAAGATGAACCGTATAACGCGAAATCTGGAACTGAACAGTCGACAAGCACAGGCATCCACTCATTTGAGAAAAACCCATCGTCTGACGGAATTCGATGGGCTATCCATGTTCCTACAGTCTGCAAGGTTCCCCCTGCCGCAAAGCTACAGTGCATGCTGGCACACGCAGAAACCCGGACGACCGGACTGGCGTCGCTTCCGCACACCAGCAACACTCATCCCCACGGACAATCAGAGGATTCCCACATGCTATGGAAAAAAGGCCGACGCAGCGACAACGTGGTCGATGCCCGTGGTGATGATGTCGGCGGTGGCGGTGGCGGGATGCGTTTCGGTGGCGGCAAGGGCTTGAGCCTGACCGCGATCATTCTGATTGTCGGCATCGGCTGGATCACCGGCCAGGACCCGCTGCAGATCCTCGGACAGCTCACCGGGCAAATGAGCGAGCAATCGGCACCGGCCACCAACCAAACCCGCAAGGCGCCGCCGGTCAATGACGAAGGCGCCGAATTCGTGCGTTCGATCCTCGGTGATACCGAAGACACCTGGGGTCAGATTTTCCAGCAGGCAGGCCGGCAATATAAAGACCCGACACTCGTGCTGTTCAGCAATCGCGTCAATTCCGCCTGTGGTCTGGCGACATCAGCGACCGGTCCGTTCTATTGCCCGGCCGACCAGAAGGTCTACCTGGACATGGCGTTCTTCCAGGAAATGTCACAACGCTTTGCGGCCGCCGGCGACTTCGCTCAGGCTTACGTGATCGCTCACGAAGTCGGACATCACGTTCAGACCTTGCTCGGCGTTTCAGCGAAAATTCAGACCGCCCGCCAGCAAGGCCGGCAGATGGAAGGCGATGGCGGTTTACTCGTGCGCCAGGAATTGCAGGCCGATTGCCTGGCCGGGGTCTGGGCCAACAATGCGCAAAAGCGTCTGAACTGGCTGGAACCCGGCGATATCGAAGAAGCCTTGAACGCAGCCAACGCCATCGGCGACGACCGCTTGCAGCAGCAAGGTCAGGGTCGCGTGGTGCCGGACTCGTTTACCCATGGCACGTCAGCGCAAAGAGTGCGCTGGTTTAAAACCGGATTTGCACAAGGCCAGGTGGGCCAGTGCGATACCTTTGCGGCGAAAAACCTGTAAATGAATAAGTGGCTGTTAGCTGTACTGTTTACCTGCGCAAGTACCCAAGCCGCCGAGCATGGGGTCAAAGAACTCAGCCCCGGGCGGCTGTTGCTCAAAGAAGGTGAGATGGCGGTAGGCATCGGCCCGGCGCCAGCGAAAATCGAGCGAGTGCTGATCATCATCCATGGTCGCTTGCGTAATTCTGAGGCCTACCGCCAGAGCGCCGAGCAGGCGGCTGAACTGGCAGGACAAAGCGATACCACGCTGGTGATCGCCCCACAATTTCTCAACGAAACCGATGTAGCCCTGCATCCAGTGGCGGACACCGTCCTACGCTGGCAGGGCAATGACTGGATGGCGGGCGGTTTATCCACAGCCCCGTTTGCGCTGAGCTCCTATGGGGCACTGGATCAGATCATCCAGAGAGTCAGCGACCGACAACAGTTTCCGGATGTGAAACAAATCGTCATTGCCGGTCATTCCGGTGGCGCTCAAGTGGTTCAGCACTATGCATTGCTGGCTCACGACCAACCGGCGCTCACTGCGTCCGGTGTGAAAGTCCGTTATGTGGTCGCCAACCCTTCCTCGTATGCCTATTTCGACGAGCGGCGGCCCATGGCATTCGATCACGCGAAATGCCCCGGTTTTAACCGCTGGAAGTATGGTCTGACGGACTTACCCCTCTATGCCAGTGGGCAAACCGCACCACAGATTGAAGGCAATTACGTCAAGCGTGACGTGACTTATCTGCTCGGGCAGCAAGACGTCGACCCGCAGCATCCGGCGCTGGATAAAGGTTGCGAAGCGCAAGCCCAAGGCGCTAATCGCCTGACTCGCGGGCATTTTTACTTTGATTATTTGCTGCGTCGCAACCCGCGCGGGGTGAACCAGCAACTGGTCGACGTGCCGGGGGTTGGGCATAACGGGGATGGGATGTTTACGTCGCCCGAGGGGCAGAAGGCGTTGTTCGGGCAGTGAGTTATAGGGTGCCGGATCTGACGCTTTCGCGAGCAGGCTCGCTCCCACAGTGGATCTTTAGTGGACACAAATTTTGTATTCCATAGAGACCCCATGTGGGAGCGACGGTGCGACGATTCGACCTGCTCGCGAAGAGGCCCTCAAGCCAACAGCATCTGCCGCAACGCCACGCAATCCGCCGCATGCCAATCCGTCAGCTCAGGCCACGGGTTATCCGGCAAATTCACCAACACCGTCCGCGCCCCCGCCGCCCGCCCGCAATCCAGATCAAACCGGTAATCACCGACCATTACCATCTCGCTCGCTGGCACCTTCCAGGCCTCGGCCAGTTTCAGTAAACCACCGGGATGCGGTTTAGGCGGCGCTTCATCACGCCCCAGCACGTCCTCCACCGCAAAGCAGTCGGCCAGGCCGATGGCCTCCAGCGTGACATGCGCCAACTCCCGGGCATTGCGCGTCAGAATGCCCAAGCGATAGCCGCGCCCGGCCAACTCACGCACCAGCTCCACCGCACCCGGCGCCGGTTTCGAACCCAGCGCCAAATCACGTTCGTGCTCCAGCAACCACGCATGTTTAGCCGCCGCTTCATCAGCGGGCAGCGCCGCGAGGTGCGTCAGGATGTCGTCTTCGGCCGGGATCGCCAATGCCACGCGAATCGCCGCGAAGTCATGCACGGCCACTGTCAGGGTGCCGTCCATATCGAACACCCAGTGACGCACCTCGGCCAGGCTCATGCCCAATCCTTGCGATGACGAATCAGGCCTTCCTGCGTAACTGAAGCCACCAGTTGCCCGGCGCGGTTGAACACGCTGCCACGGCTAAAGCCACGGGAATTACCGGCCCACGGGCTGTCCATCGCGTAGAGCAACCAGTCATCTGCGCGCAGATCCTGATGGAACCATAGCGCGTGATCGAGGCTGGCGACCTGCATGTCTTTGTGCCAGACCGATTTGCCATGGGGCTGCATCGAGGTGACCAACAGACCGAAGTCCGACGCATAGGCCAGCAGGTATTTGTGCAATGCTGGCGAGTCGGCCAAGGCACCGTCGGCGCGAAACCATACGTACTTGATCGGGTCGGACGGCAGCGGGTTGTAGGGATCTTTTTCGGTCACCGGGCGGAATTCGATCGGTTTCGGGCACAGCAGTTTTTCGCGCATTTTTTCAGGGATCAAGTGTGCACGCTGCTGGGTCAGCTCCAGCTCCGACGGCAGGTTTTCCGGGCCGACCACAACCGGCATTTCGGTTTGGTGCTGGAAGCCTTCTTCGTCGTACTGGAACGAGGCGCTGCAGGTAAAAATCGGATGGCCTTTCTGGATCGCCGTGACTCGGCGCGTGCTGAAACTGCCGCCGTCGCGTACCCGGTCAACCTGATACACCACCGGCAACCCGGCATCGCCCGGACGCAGGAAATAACCATGCATCGAATGCACGTGGCGCGCTTCTTCGACCGTCTGACTGGCCGCCGACAGTGACTGGCCGAGCACCTGACCGCCGAACAACTGGCGAAAACCAAGGTCCTGGCTGCGCCCACGGAACAGGTTTTCTTCGATTGGTTCCAGGGTCAGTAAATCGACCAGATCATCCAACACTTGGCTCATTCAGACTCTCCTCACGCAAAACATTGCCGCGCAGTCTCGGCTGCGACGGTCGATTCAATTTCTGGCCCGGGCCAACAATATGGGAGCCATTGTAAACGTCCGCGTCGGCTTATCCATGCAAGGTTTGCAGCCATTGTTCACGGGTGATGCGGTACAGCACATGCTGACGCAGGGGATGGTCGGCCGCGAGCTTTGGGTGCTCGAAGTCATCGGCTGAATCATGGTGCATGCCGATCGCCTGCATGACTTTCTCTGAAGGCGTGTTGGTTTGGGTGGTGAAGGACACGACCTCTGTCAGCCCCAACCGGTCAAACCCGCAACGCAGAGCGGTCCACGCCGCTTCACTTGCATAACCCAGGCCCCAATGTTCGCGGGCCAGGCGCCAACCAATTTCGGTCGCGGGGGTGAATGGCGCGTCGAAGCCCACCACACCCAGGCCGGTAAACCCGATGAACTGTCCGGTGTCCTTGCGTTGCAGTGCCCACAATCCGAAACCATGCTCGGCAAAATGCCCGCGAATGCGCCCGATCAGCGAAGCGCTTTCCAGGTGGCTCAACGGTGCCGGGAAATATCGCATCACCTGCGGATCGGCACACATCGCCGCAAACTCCAGCAAATCCTCATCGCGCCACTGCCGTAACAACAGTCGCGCGCTTTCGAGTTCCAGTATTGGCTCCATTGCGTTCCCCTGTTTCCATGCCGCAAGTCTACATCGCTGGTAGGATCCTTCTCTCATTCCTACATGAAATCATCATGCTGCTGCCGCTGATTTATCACGAAGACTACAGCCCCGAGTTCCCGGCGGATCACCGCTTCCCCATGGATAAGTTTCGCCTGCTGCGCGATCACTTGGTGGATAGTGGCCTGACCCGGGACGCCGACCTGCTGCGCCCGGCGCTTTGTCCCCCGGAGATTCTCGCCCTCGCCCATGACGCTGCCTATATCGAACGTTACATGAGTGGCGAGTTGTCCCGTGAAGACCAACGGCGCCTCGGCCTGCCCTGGACCGAAGCCCTGGCCCGGCGCACGGTGCGCGCGGTCGGCGGTTCGTTGCTGGCGGCGGAACAGGCGCTGGAGCACGGTTTGGCCTGTCACTTGGCGGGCGGCACGCATCACGCACATTACGACTACCCGGCCGGCTTCTGCATCTTCAATGACCTGGCGGTGATCAGCCATTACCTGCTGGAAAGTGGCCGGGTGAATCGAGTGCTGATCTTCGATTGCGACGTGCATCAGGGCGACGGGACTGCACGGATCCTGCACAACACCCCGGACGCGGTGACGGTTTCCCTGCACTGCGAAAAGAACTTTCCTGCACGCAAAGCCGAAAGTGACTGGGACATCCCGCTGCCCAAGGGCATGGGCGATGCCGACTACCTGAAAGTGGTCGACGATGCACTCAACTATTTGCTGCCGCTCTATCAACCGGACCTGGTGTTGTATGACGCCGGGGTCGATGTGCACAAGGACGATGCCCTGGGTTATTTGAAACTGACGGACGAAGGCGTTGCAGCGCGTGATGAAAGCGTGATGCGCCATTGCCTGGGCCGGGATATTCCGGTGGTCGGGGTGATTGGCGGCGGGTACAGCAAGGACCGCAAGGCCCTCGCACGTCGTCATGGAATTTTGCATCACAGCGCGCAACGGGTCTGGCAGTCATCAGGGTGTCATTGAGATCTGAGTCTTTACCCACAATGCCTGTGGAACTGCCTGTGGATAACCTGAGTGAAAGGGCCTACAGCCCATACGGCGTATAGGCGACACAACGGTGGTTGTTTTTTAACCACACTTTGAACTCACAACAAATCCCCTGTGGGAGCGAGCCTGCTCGCGAATGCGGTGGGTCTGCTTGCATCAGTGTTGAATGTGCCACCGCTTTCGCGAGCAGGCTCGCTCCCACAAGGGATCAGGCTGGTAGAATGCCCGGCTTATCCCGCCATACCGCAGCGCATCCCATGACCCAATCCTCCACCGCCCTCTCCCCCCACGTCGCCATCATCGGCGGCGGCCCTGCCGGCCTGATGGCGGCTGAAGTGTTGAGCCAGGCCGGGATCAAGGTCGACCTGTACGACGGCATGCCTTCAGTGGGACGCAAATTCCTGCTGGCCGGGGTCGGCGGCATGAACATCACCCATTCCGAAGCCTACCCGGCGTTTCTCTCGCGCTACGCCAAACGCGCCCCACAGATTGCGCCGCTGCTGCGCTCCTTTGGCGCCGACGCGCTGTGCCAATGGATTCATGGCCTGGGCATCGAAACCTTTGTCGGCAGTTCCGGGCGGGTGTTTCCGACCGACATGAAAGCCGCGCCCCTGCTGCGCGCCTGGCTCAAACGCCTGCGAGACGCCGGCGTAGTTATCCACACCCGCCACCGCTGGCTCGGCTGGAATGCCGACGGCAGCCTGAACATGTCGAGCCCCGACGGTGTAAAAAACCTTTCACCTGACGCCACCCTGCTCGCCCTCGGCGGCGGCAGCTGGTCGCGCCTCGGTTCGGACGGCGCGTGGATGCTGCCGCTGGAACAACGCGGCGTAGGACTGGCCCCGTTGCAACCGAGCAATTGCGGCTTCGAGGTGCAGGCCTGGAGCGAATTGATGGTCAGTAAATTCGCCGGCGCGCCGCTGAAAAACATCGCCATCGGCCTCAATGACGACGTGCCACGGCTCGGGGAATGTGTGGTCACGGCGACCGGGATTGAAGGCAGTCTGATCTACGCCCTGTCGGCACCGATCCGCGAAGCGATCAATCTATACGGCTCGGCCACCCTCCACCTCGACCTGCTGCCGGGCAAGCCTGTGGATAAAGTGCAGGCAGCGCTGAACAAACCGCGCGGTTCACGTTCGATGTCCAAACACCTGCACAGTCAACTGGGCATTGATGGGGTCAAAGCTGCGTTGCTGCGTGAACTGACGCCGGCCGACTGCTTTGCCGAACCGGCACTGTTGGCCAAAGCGATCAAGGCATTGCCGCTGACGCTTGTGAAGACCCGTCCACTGGACGAAGCCATCAGCAGCGCCGGGGGCGTGATGTTCGAGTCGATGGATGAACGCTTGATGCTCAAGCAGTTGCCTGGCGTGTTCTGCGCGGGGGAGATGCTGGATTGGGAAGCGCCGACGGGCGGCTATCTTTTGACCGCGTGTTTCGCCAGCGGGCGGGCGGCGGGGATGGGGATGGTGGAGTGGTTGAAGCACCAAGGCTGAAGACCGAGTCGCGCCCATCGCGAGCAGGCTCGCTTGTATGGTAGGACTTGAAGGGAGGAGGAGGGACAAGGCTCGTTTCTGACTGTTGACGCAGTACAGACCGTGGGAGATTTCGCCCCTCCTCCTTTCACCCAAGCGCCGATAAAGAATGCTTCTGGCTAGACCGACGATAGGAACAAGCCTGCGCCTCTGGGTGAGCCCTTCAAGTGCTTAAAACCTTATCCCGGAGGAAATCCAATGGCAATGCCGGTTCTTGTTTCAAAGCCGATCGTGGGTGTGGATGTCGCCAAGAATGAATTGGTGATTTATCAGGCAGAGTTCGATTTGCTCGAAGAAATCCCCAACACCAAAGCGGCCATCAAGCAGTGGTTGAAGGCCTTGCCGGGGACAGTGGCGATCGCCATTGAGGCCACCAACATCTATCACCTGGAGTTTGCTGACTTGGCCTATGAGGCCGGTTGCACTATTTACATGGTGGGCGGCTATGAACTCAGTCATTACCGAAAAGGTGTCAAAGTTCGCGCCAAAACTGATGCGCTAGATGCCAAGTTACTTGCCCGTTATTTAAAGAACGAAGCTGAGGAGCTTCATCCGTGGACCCCGCCGTCACCGCTGTACCGCCAGCTCTTGAGCCTTTTCCGCCGCCGGGCGGCTTTGGTCCAGGCGCGAGTTGGCCTGGTGCAAAGCTGGGCGAATGAACCGTTGCTGAAAACCGCTTTCGCCGAGCAAGTGAAATCCATGCAGCAACTTGAAGTGCTGGTCGAAAAGACGATTAAGGACCATCTGAAAGAAGCCGGCTTGCTCGGCCAGTTAAAGCGGTGTCTGAAAGTTGAAGGTATTGGTTTTTTGACCGGAGCTCGCTTGATTGCGGCTTTTCAGCGGGGTGACTTCAGAAACGCGAATGCCTTTATCGCCTTCTTGGGAATGGATTTGCGGGTGGCGAAGTCAGGACAAAAAGATTGTCGCCGGAGTTTGAGCAAGCGAGGTGACCCAGAGGCCCGGCGCCTTTTGCACAATGCAGCGATGTCGGCCAGCCGAACGGCGGCCTGGAAAGGATTTTACGAAGCGCAAAGAGCTCGGGGCTTCAGCACCACTCAGGCGCTGGTAATGCTGGCTCGCAAGCTTGCTCGGGTTGTATTCGCCCTGCTGAACGGGCAAAGCGAATACCAACCGAAAACCAGTTGAGGGCTTCCCCTCAACCATAGAATCTCCCACATTCGACCGGGTTCTTTCAGTAAGAATGCGGTAAGTGTGGGAGCGAGCCTGCTCGCGAAGGCGTCCTGACAGACGCTGCAGTTATTTAAGGCTTACGCTTACGCGGCCCGGTATTGAACACCGGCACTTTGCGCACAGGCTTGATCGAAGGTTCCGGCGCCGAAGCATCCCCGCTCTCAACCCACTTGCCCAGGTTGCGCTTGCCGCCACTGGAGGTCTTTGGCTTCTTCGGCTTCTTCGGCTTTTTCGGTTTCTTGACTACCTGACCGCTGGCATCGGTATCCGGTACGCGGTGCTCAGGTTCGAAGTCATGCTCCATCTGCCGAGGCAACGTCTGACGGGTCAACGTCTCGATGGCCGACAGCAGATTCACTTCATCGGCGCACACCAGTGAAATGGCCTGCCCGGTGTTACCCGCACGGCCGGTACGACCGATGCGGTGGATGTAGTCCTCCGCCACGATCGGCAGGTCAAAATTGACCACCAACGGCAAATCTTCGATGTCCAAACCACGGGCCGCAACGTCAGTAGCCACCAGAATCTGTACTTCACTGGCCTTGAAACGGTCCAGCGCGCGCTGACGCGTGGCCTGCGGTTTGTCGCCGTGGATGCCGTCGGCATTGATGCCCAGGCCCTGGAGTTTTTCCACCAGCGCGTCGACACCGTTGCGGGTCTTGGCGAACACCAGCACCTGCTTCCACTTGCCCTTGCGCAGCAAGTGAACGAACAGCTCCGGCTTGCGCTTCTTGTCGACCGTCACAACCCACTGTTTAACCGTGTTGGCGGCTACGTTACGCGGGCTGACTTCGATGCTCAGCGGATCGTTGAGCATCTGCCCGGCCAGGGTGCGGATCGCATCGGAGAACGTTGCGGAGAACAACAGCGTCTGACGTTTCTTCGGCAGCGCCTTGTAGATGTTGCCCAGTTCTTCGGAAAAGCCCAGATCGAGCATGCGATCGGCTTCGTCCAGCACCAGGGTTTGCAGCTGATTGAACTTGAGCGCGTTCTGACGGAACAGGTCGAGCAAGCGGCCCGGCGTGGCCACCAGCAGGTCGACGCCTTTGCGCAGTTTCATCATTTGCGGGTTGATGCTGACGCCGCCGTACACCGCGTAAGTGCTCAACGGCAGGTTCTCGGCGTACTGACGCACGGCTTCGTGAACCTGTTCCGCCAGCTCGCGGGTCGGCACCAAAATCAATGCGCGTACGGAGTTAGCGGTGACTTTCGGCCCTTCCATGGCCAGCAATTGCAACAACGGCAACGCGAAACCGGCGGTCTTGCCGGTGCCGGTCTGGGCGGCGGCCATCAGGTCGCGACCGGCCAGCACCGCCGGAATGGCTTGCGCCTGAACCGGCGTCGGGGTCTGGTAGCCGAGCGTCTCGAGAGAGCGCAGCAAGGGTTCGATCAGGCCAAGGGTGGCGAAAGTCATGGGATTACCGTAGGAAAATTCAGCGCGGGTTTTTCAAAACAAGTGTGCAAAACAAGATGCAATGGCGCGCAGTTTACCCTAATTCACACGGGATTCTGTCGGCGCGACTGCAGCCGGCTGCACAGGCGCCCGGCGCCACTGCGGCAATCCGATCAACACCACGGCGCTGATGATCACCAGCATTGCCAGCCCTTCTTCGATGCCGATGGTCTCGCCGACAAACACGATGCCCAACAACACCGCCACGGCCGGGTTGACGTAGGCATAGCTGGTCGCCGCCGCCGGACGCACGTTTTTCAGCAGATACATATAAGCGTTGAACGCGATAATCGAGCCGAAGAACGTCAGATACGCCAGGGCTGCCCAACCTTCGATCGGTGGCAGGGCCTGCAAATGCTCGCCGCTCAGCGCACTGCCGATCAGCAGCGCCACGCCGCCGACCAGCATTTCCACAGCGCTGGCCATCGCCCCCTCGGGCAACGGCAAGTGTTTGCTCCAAACCGAACCAAACGCCCAGGAAGCCGCCGCCAGCACCAGCAACGTCGCCCCCAGCGGGCTCGATTGCAGGTTCGAACCAAGATTCAACATGGCAATGCCGATCAGCCCGAGCGCAATCCCGGCCCATTCGAGACGGGTATTACGCGCGCCCCAAAAATATCCGCACAACAAGGTAAACAACGGCACCGTCGCAATCGCCAAAGCTGCCACACCGGAGGCCACCCCCATGTGTTCGGCCACAGTGACTCCGCCGTTACCGCCAGCGAGCAGCAAGATCCCGATCATGCCGGCCGCTTTCCACTGCGCCCAGGTCGGTGTCGGCGCCCCACGCCAGCGCAGGAAGGCATACATCAGCGTCCCGGCGACCACAAAACGGATTCCGGCGAGCAACAACGGCGGCCAGTACTCCACACCGATGCGGATCGCCAGATAGGTCGATCCCCAAATCACATACAGCGCGAAAAAGGCGGCGATCAACGGTAAGGGAAAACGACGTAAGCCAGGCATGAGCAACTCGATGACAGGACAATGTGAACAGCTATTCTAGAAAGGCCAACGGCGAAAAATAAGTTACAAAACCTGTTTGTAGCGCCGGTACACTTTTCAAAACACGGAGATCATCGCTATAAACCGTGTTTTCGAAAGTCAGTCATTTTTCAGGAGTCCGACGATGGATAAATACGACCGCATGCTCCTCAGCGCCCTGTTGGAAAACGGTCGTGCGTCCTACGCCGACCTGGCGCGCAAGGTCAACCTGTCCGCTCCGGCCGTGGCCGAGCGCGTGGCCAAACTGGAAGCCAGCGGGGTCATCACCGGTTACCAGGCGAAAGTCGACATGGCCAAGCTTGGATTGCCGATCCAGTGCGTGATCGAACTGCGGCTGAACCAGCACGGCAACCAGAAGGCCTACGACGACTTGATCAAAATCCCGCAATTGACCGAGTGCCACCGGGTCACCGGCGATCCGTGCGTGATCATGCAAGCGGCGGTGGGCTCAATGCCGGAGCTGGAGGAGTTGATTAACCGGATTGCGAAATTCGGGTTCAGCAAGACGTCGATTGTGCTTTCGAGCGCGATAGAAAAGCGCGTGCCGTTGGGGCAACTGGAAGGGAATGCCTGTAGGAGCTGAGCTTGCTCGCGATGGCGGTTTAACAGTCAACATTTACGGTGACTGACATGCCGCCATCGCGAGCAAGCTCAGCTCCTACAGGGGATTGGCGGTGATATTAGAATCCGCGATGGCGCTTGAGGTGCTCGTTGATCTTCGCCGCCGGCACTTTCTGCAAGCTGCACAGCAAATCATGCGACAACTCGCGCAACCCATGCTTGCGCCGCAGCTCTTCAGCCAGATGCGCCGTCAGGTTGGCAGCCATCTCGGCATCAGCCATGGCCCGGTGCGCCTTGCCGGTATCGGGCAGGTTGGCGAAGGTGGTGAGGGTGCCGAGCTTGTGGTTCGGCGCAGCTGGCATCAACCGCCGGGCCAATAGCAGCGAGCAGGCAAAGTTCTGTAATCGCGTGCGCTTGATCCGCCCCAGTTCGAAGTCCCAGAACTTCTGGTCGAACGCGGCGTTGTGCGCCAGCAGCGGCGTGATGCCGACGAACTCGTTGACTTCGTTCATCACCTGCTCCGCCGACGGCGCGGTGCGCAGCATGGCGTTGCTGATGCCGGTGAGTTGCTCGATGAAGGCCGGCACGCGCACGCCGGCATTCATCAGGCTTTGGTAACGCTCGACGATGCGCCCCTGTTCAAGAATCACCACGGCAATTTCCGTGGCCCGGCAGCTGCTGCTCGGGGAGATTCCGGTGGTTTCAAAGTCAATGACTGCTATGCGTTCCAAACCTGTTTCAGCTCCGTAAAAGTCAATTCTTGAGCAGCAACGCGCCTTCGATGGGCACATAACGGCTGGCGGCGCGGATCAGCGAATTGGCGGTCAGGCCCGGCACGCCGTAAGCCACCGCTTGCACTCCGTGTTTGCTGATGATGCGCTCCAGCAGCATGTCGAAATCACCGTCGCCGGAGGCCAGCACCACTTCGTCGACATGATCGGCGGCGTCCATGATGTCCAGGGTAATGCCCACGTCCCAGTCACCCTTGGCCGAACCGTCGCTGCGCTGGATGTAGGGTTTGAGCTTCACGGTGAAGCCGAGGTTGCGCAGGATCTGCTGAAACTGCTGCTGTTTGCTGTCACCGCGATCGATCGCGTAGGCATAAGCCTCGACGATCTCGCCCTGTTTGCTGATGTCAGCCCATAACGCGGCGTAGTTGAAGTGGCAACCATAGGCCTGACGCACGGTGTAATAGAGGTTTTGAACATCGGCGAACACTGCGATTTTTTTCACCGCGGACTTCCTCTTGGCGCACAGGCGCGCAGGCGATATCAGGCACCGGGCCCGAAAAGTCGCCCAGTATGCCAGCCCGAAGGATTGTTCCGCGAATAATCGGCCCGGGGCGCGCGCATGCCCCGGACGAATGGTGGGTCAGACGAAGGAATCGTCGTCACCGCCGAAGAACGACGAGTCGTCATTGCTGTAATCAGTGTCGACAAAGCCGCCCTGATTGTTGGAGTTATCAGCCATGCGCTGGTCGTCGCCCCAGCCATTGCCGCTATCGTTCTGATCGCTGACCTGAGCTGGCTCTTCCTTGATCACTTCAACCACTTCCGGCGGCTGATTGTGATGGAACAGGCTGCTGATGCCTTGTGCCAGCATCACGCCACCCGCCACACCGGCTGCGGTCTTCAGCGCACCACCGAGAAAACTGCTGCCAGCCGCCGGAGCTTGCTGTTGCGGGGCGTAATTTTGTTGAGGCGGTACTGCGCCGAAGTTTTGCTGTGGCGATTGCGAATTGAACGATGGCCGTGCCGGTTCGCGCCAGCCGCCCGTGGATGGCACGGCACTCTGGCTCGGTGCTGGCTGCGGATCGCGGGCATTGCCACCGAAGATGCTCGACAAAAAGCCACCACCGCTCGGCGCCGGTGCCGCTGTCTGAGCCTTGGCCGATTGCAGTTCAGCCTGCAATTGCTGCACTTGCCGGGTCAGTTGTTTGTTCTGTTCGTCGAGGCTCTTGATGGCGGCTTCTTGAACCAGGATCGCCTGAGTCATGAAATAGCCGGCCGCAGGCTGGCGAGTCAGGTGTTCCTTGATCCGCGCCTCGGCCTGGGCGTCGCGCGGGGCTGAATCCGTTTCGGCCTGTTGCAGCCGGGAAAACAGTCCATCGATCAGGGTTTGTTCTTCGCTGTTCATGGCGACCTCGTAGATTGCCGGGAAAATCGTTGTCCTTTTCCGATGAGGATAAGGTGCTCCACCTTAATGGAGGCTGAAAGAAGTTGTTTCAACGACCTTTACCTTACGTTTACGTTTGCGCCTCAAAGGGGTTCATCGGTTAAAGTGGGCCACCGCTTCCAACCAGCGATACCGACTGATGAATCCGTTAGATGTACTGCGTGACTCCCTGTATTTCTTCAAGCGCAATCTGGGCCAGATCGTGCAGCTGTGCCTGCCGCTGGTGATCTTCGAGTCGCTCCTGCAACTAGTGGTTGACAACTCCACCGAGCCGGACAGTTTTCCCGGCGTCAGTGTGATTGTCGGCTTGCTGGTTTATCCGCTGTACACCGCCGCCCTGATCCTGTTTCTCGACGCCCGCAGCCGCGGTGAGGCGCCACGCATTCGCGATCTGCTGGCGAGGTCGGCCTACCTGTGGCCACGCTTCGCCTTGCTGACGGCGCTCAATACCCTGCTGATCCTGCTCGGCCTGTCGCTGTATTTCCTGCCCGGTATCTATCTGATGGTGACCCTGGCGTTCGGCGAATACCTGCTGGTGCTGCGAGGCCTGGCTCCGCTGGCGGCGATGAAGGAAAGCCTGCGCCTGACCCGTGGCCATTTCATGCGCATCCTGGTGTGCATCCTGTGTGTGATGGGCCCGTTGTGGTTGCTCAAGGGCGCAACCTTCGCGGTGTATCCGGAGCCACAGAACCCGGCGATCAGCCTGGTGATCGACAGTGCTCACAGCTTCCTGCAACTGTTCACCAGCGTGGTGTTGTTCCGTTTGTTCATGCTGATCAGCGAAGAACCCGCGAAAATTGATGGGCCGCTCTAACTGACAACACACTCTATGTAGCAACTGGCGAAGCCTGCGTCCGGCTGCTACAGGGTGCGTATTACGGTTGATCAGTGGGCATGCCCTTGGGAATAAGCGCGGCGCTCGGTTATGCTCAGGGCCATCTTTTGTAACGCTATAAGCCGAGCCATGACCCGTCTACTGCGCTACACCCTGCCGAGCCTGTTGATCGTGATCGGCGTGATGACCCTGATCTACAACCTGACCTGGCGCCCCGACGCCAGGGAAGTGGTGCCGGCCAGCTGCACGGTTCAAGCGCCAAGCCTGGTGTCCGGCCAGGCGTTGAAGGTGATGACCTGGAACGTTCAGTACCTGGCGGGCAAACGCTACGTGTTCTGGAACGATCTGGCACAGGGTGACGACGAGAAGCCGACACTGGAAGACATGGCCTTCAGCCTCGACGAAGTGGCGCGGGTGATTCGCGACGAAAACCCCGACATCGTGTTGTTGCAGGAGCTCGATGACAATGCCAAGACCAGCGATTACCAGAACCAGTTCAAGCTGCTGCAAGAGCGGGTCGCCGACCTGTATCCGTGCAGCGCTCGCGCCTTCGACTGGAAGGCCGATTTCGTGCCGCAGCCGCACATTTTCGGCAGCGTTGGCCGGCAACTGGTAACGCTCAGCCGCTACCAGATCGAACACGCCGAACGCCTGCAATTGCCGGTCGAACCAGCCAACGTGATCAGCCGCCAGTTCAAACCGAAAAACGCCCTGCTGGTGACTTATCTGCCGCTGAACGACGGCGGTCAGATGGCGGCTCTCAATACCCATCTGGACCGAGTCCTCCAGCCTGACGAAACGTTGCAAGCCCAAGTAACGGCTATTGCCAAAGTCCTCGACAAGTTCGAAAGCCTTGGCACGCCGTGGCTGATCGGTGGCGACTTCAATCTGTTGCCGCTGGGGCAACTTCGCCGACTGCCCGACGACCAACGCACGCCCTACTCTGCCGAAAGCGCGCTGCATGTGCTGTGGGACAAGTACCCGATGATCCCGACCAACAACGAAGCCAGCGGAATCAACCGCGCGCGCTGGCTAACCCACTACCCGAACGATCCGGGCCTGAACGGCCCGGACCGGACTGTCGACTATTTGTTCTACAGCCCACGCATCAAACGGGTCGAGGCGACGGTGAGGCAGGACGATACGTTGCGCATCTCCGATCACCTTCCCGTCATTGCGCGATTCCTGTTGCCAGCCAACTAATGATGCAAAACCTGTGGGAGCAACGGTGCGACGATTCGACCTGCTCGCGAAAGCGGTGTGTCAGGCTAAATATATGTCGACTGACAGAACGCAATCGCAGGCAAGCCAGCGCCCACAGGGTTCTTCGCAGTCATTGAAGTACTATTTACGGGGCTTGATCCGCGCAGTCGCTTCAGCCACCAGCGGATCATCCGGCCAATAATGCTTCGGATACCGCCCCTTCAAATCTTTCTTAACCTCGGCATAGGTGCTGCGCCAGAAGTTCGCCAGATCCTGCGTCACCTGCACCGGCCGCCGCGCCGGGGACAGCAGGTGCAACTTCACCACTTGCCGGCCACCCGCAATGCGTGGGGTCTCGGCCAGGCCAAACAACTCCTGCAAGCGCACCGCGAGAATTGGCGGTTGCTCGCTGTAATCCAGACGAATCGACGAACCCGACGGCACGCTCAAATGATGTGGCGCCAGCTCATCCAGCCGTTGCGGCAGCGGCCACGGCAGCAGGTTGTGGACGATGCTCGACAGGTCCAGATTGGCGAAATGACTGAGCCGCGAGACTTTGCCCAGATACGGCATCAGCCAATGCTCGAGGCTTTTCAGCAGCGCGGCATCGCTGACATCCGGCCACTCACTTTCGCCCTTGCCGGCCATATCCAACTGACGCAACAACGCCACTCGCGCCTGCCACTGACGCAGTTCCGGGGTCCACGGCAACAACTCCAAACCTTTACGCCGCACCAGGTTGACCAACGCCTGGCTGCGGGCGGTTTCATCGAGGCCGGTCAACGGTTCGCGGCTGAGGATCAACTCGCCAACCTTGCGCTGACGCTCGGCGCGCAGCACGCCTTCGCGTTCGTCCCAATCCAGTTGATCGACAACGCGCACTTGCTCGGCGAGCACCGAATCGAACAGCGCCGGATCGAAATCCGTCGCCAGATAAATCCGCTCCTCACGCTGGCCCTGTCGACTGCCGAGATCGGCGATCACCAGCCACGCCTGTTTCATCAGGCTGTCAGCCTCGGCAAACAACGCCGCGCGGCCGTTGGCCAAGCGATATTCCGCACCACCGGCACGGCGCTGCAGGGCAACACGGTCGGGATAGGCCAACGCCAACAGCGCTCCGAGCCAGCGCGGGTGATCCGGATCGCTGACCGGCTCCGAGGCTTTTCCGCGCAGATAACCGCGATACTGTCGCGCCAGTTGCCGAGCCCGCTGCACACCGCCCTGAGCTCCCCGCGCGGCGCGTTCTTCGCCGGACAACAACACCAATCGACTGTGCAGATCCGCCCCGGCACCGCGCAAAATATCCCGCTCGCCGAGCAATGCCGCGACATCGCAGGCCATGTCAGCCAAACCGAGCGCCTGCCCGCGCAACAACAAATGGGCGATGCGTGGATGCGCCGGCAGTTCGGCCATGGCCTGACCGTGGCGAGTCAGCGCTTCACCGTCCAATGCGCCCAGTCGATCCAGTAAATCCTGCGCCTGTGCATAAGCAGCGGCCGGAGGTACATCCAGCCAAACCAACTGACCTGGCGTCACGCCCCAGCGACCGAGTTGCAACGCCAGGCCGGCGAGGTCCGCCGAGAGAATTTCCGCACTGGCATACGCCGCCAGTTGCTCGTGCTGATCCTGCGACCACAAGCGATAACACACGCCCGGCTCCAAGCGCCCTGCCCGGCCCGCGCGCTGAGTGGCGCTGGCCTTGGAGATGCGCTGGGTGTCGAGGCAGGTCATGCCGCTGCCGGGGTCGAAACGCGGCACCCGCGCCAACCCGGCATCGATCACCACGCGCACGCCGTCGATGGTCAGGCTGGTCTCGGCGATGTTAGTGGCCAGCACCACTTTGCGCTTGCCGAGCGGTGCCGGATCAATCGCCGCACGCTGGGCATTCAGGTCCAGTTCACCGTGCAACGGGCAGAGCAGAACCTGCGAGCTATCGCCCAACGCATCGGCCAATTGTTGATGCACACGACGGATTTCCGCCTGCCCCGGCAGGAACACCAGAATACTGCCGGTTTCGTCATTCAAGGCTTCGAGAATGGTCTGTACCAGACGCGGCTCGATGAATTCACCAGACTGAAACGGCCGGCCCCAGCGCATCGCCACCGGGTACATGCGCCCTTCACTGCGCAGGATCGGCGCATCGTCGAGCAAACCGGCCAGGCGCTCACCTTCCAGAGTTGCCGACATCAGCAGGATTTTCAGCGGTTGATCATCGCGAAACAGCTCCCGGCCATTCAGGCTCAGGGCCAATGCCAGATCGGCGTCGAGGCTGCGTTCGTGGAACTCATCGAAGATCAGCAGACCAACGCCTTCCAGCGCCGGGTCATCCTGCAAACGGCGCGTGAGAATGCCTTCGGTGACCACTTCAATGCGGGTGTTGGGGCCGACTTTGCTGTCCAGCCGAATCCGATAGCCGACGGTTTCACCGACCTTCTCCCCCAATTCACTGGCTAACCGCTCCGCCGCCGCCCGCGCTGCCAACCGGCGCGGTTCAAGCATAAGAATGGTCTGCCCGGCCAGCCAAACCTCGTTGAGCAAGGCCAAGGGCACGCGGGTGGTTTTACCAGCGCCGGGCGGTGCTTCGAGCACGGCTTCGTGGCGTGTCCCCAAGGCTTCACGCAGGGCGGGTAAAACTTCATCAATCGGCAAAGAAATCATGCTGGCTCCCAGACAAGCCGGCAAGTATAACGGCGAAGCGCCCGACTCAATGCAACCGGGCGTTCAGAATCTAGATTTTGAATGCTGTCCGGATGCGCTCCGCTACTTCAGCGATGGTAACTCCACGCAACCCGATGGCTTTCATGTCTACGTCCAGCGAAGGCATGACGTCCAGAAATTGTCGTAAGTCCACTGCTATGCTTTTTGGCAAATCAAATGCTGGCTCTTCAGAAAGAAGACGGGACAAGACAACAACATCCTTCAGATGTTTATTGCTCTTGCGGCCAGCGCTCGGCTCCTCGCAGTCAGGACGCGTGAGATTGGTCCATGCCTGTGCTTTAAGCGGAATCAATCGGTCGACACCAATGTAGGAAAGGTCCTCTGTGTCGTTGCGGCCCTCTACGATGAAAGCGTAATAAGCCTCGTCGAGCAGAATGGCAGACAAATCGGAAACCTCTCCGTCTACTGGGATCGGGGTCAGATGAGCACCTTGGGGCAGCGATAAGCCTTCAGGAGCCCGCGAGAACAACTCCAGCAGTACCGGGTAGCTGTCATCGATGGGATTGCCAAACCTGTAGCGCCTCGTCGGCCCATCCAGTTCGTGACGCTCGGTGTAACCTCCGCGCTTTACGAACTCCCAGAACTCAATACCGAACACGTCATCCAGCGCTTCTATGATCAGGACAATGTCCAAATCTCGGGTAGCCCTGAAGGGTATACCTGCTTCTTCAAGCGTCAGGCTCGCTGCAACGCCGCCAATCAGCACATATCGATCCGCATAGCCGGCGAAGGCTGCGCGAAAGGTATCCAGTCCTTTTACCATTCAATTTTTTCCATCATTTCATCAAGGCTGATTTGGACTCTGTCATCAACGTCGTCCTTCAAGCTGAGGTAGAGAGAAAGGGGGTCGACGCTTTCACTCGACTCTGGAATACAGGTATTGCCGCCAATGTGATGGGGGGAGTAACTCCAGATCTCGACCTCAAAAGCCGGATCATCAAATTGGCCGACTTCCTTGCAGCCAGACCGTTGGACCTCCAGGTTCCATTCGTCTTTGGAGCACGCGATTACGGGTATCAAGGGTTCCGCGAGCATCGATGCTTTGCTGAGTGCCGACAGTCCGGCAGCTCGCTGTAACAAGAGTTGGCGGTCAGAATAAACCACACGTTTGACCGGGCTTTGCAACGCTGGTAACGCTTTTTCCCACGTGACTTCAGGCGTCGCAACAAAGCGCCAGCGAGGTGATTTTTCACTCGAGGCCGGCTCTATCAATCCGAACGATTCAAATTCCTTCATCGCTCTGGACATCGTCATTTTGGAGTACGGCTCTCCATCCGCCAGGTCCACACCTCGAAAAGTAAAGTCCTTGTCCCATCCTCGAACAATGGCGGCGATAAGCAATGCCTGGCTTGCCGGCCCCATGACTTCTCTCTCGGTATGCCTGCTGCGAAAGTACTCGCGCAGATCCATTCCAAGCTGTGGAGCGAAGAGTTGATTGCCGGGCACTACGAACTGAATCCTGGCCTCGATGAGGCGTTTACGCTCGTAGGATTTGAGGGCGCCGGTGGCATAGAGGATCGGGTGATCCACCATCGTTTTCAAAACATCGAGGTGCTTGCGAATCTTCGCGACGTTTTCAAAGGGTTCGTGAGCAAGCAGTAAAAGGCATTGGCGGCCATAGAGCGTCACGGTGTCGAAGGCGTATTCATCCAGGAGATAAAAGGGCAAACCCTTGGACTTCGCCCAGCGCCTGATCTCGGGTTTAGTCCCGAAAACCAATTCGAAGTAATCTTGAATGTCTTGTCTGCTGGTGTTCACTTCGGTGTCCAATAACACGATTAACGCACAGTAACGGACGCGCTGTTACCGTGCAACAATCACGTTACACGACTTTAGTTCCGGCATGGCTTTAACAGCGCGCCCTAGCGTGTCGCCAACGCTTCACGCTGATCAGGTAAATCCTCATAAATCTACTAGCCCCCAAACAGAGGGCCGGGTATAACGGCGAACTGCCAGGCGTTCGTCAGGGTCTTAATTCATACCGACGCTCTTTCGTTTTGAAATTACCCAGGAGATTTTCTATGCGTGTTCCCTTTCGCCTGATTGGCGGTGTATTGGTCGCAACGCTGCTGACTCAGGTTACCGCTTGCGGGTCGATTTTCTTCCCCGACCGCCGTGGGCAGATTGACGGCAAGATTGACCCGGTCGTAGCGGCGCTGGATGCCGTTGGCCTGCTGTTCTACATCCTCCCCGGCCTGATCGCTTTTGCGGTCGACTTCGCCACCGGCGCGATTTATCTGGAGCCGGGTAAGACCGCTCATGTAGCCCCGGAAAAACTCAAGGAAGCGATCGGCGCCGACGGCAAGGTCGATAATCACAAGTTGCAGACTATTCTCGAAACGGAACTAGGCCGCAGCTTCCCTCTGGACGACCCACGCCTGATTCAACACAAGGGCAGCGCCCAGCAACTGGCGATGTTCGGCCTGCAACCCGCCGCGTAAACCAGAAGGAAAAGCCGCACTTATGATTTCCAGCTCCGAACACGCCCGCCTGCTGCGGCTGGCCACCCGCGCCTCGGTGGCGGTGGCGTGTACGCTGATCGTCGCCAAAGCCATCGCCTGGTGGTTGAGCGGTTCGGTGAGCATGCTCGCCGGGTTGACCGACTCGGCGCTCGACGGCGTCACGTCGCTGCTCAATCTGCTGGCGGTGCATTACGCCTTGCGCCCGGCCGATGAGGATCACCGTTACGGGCATGGCAAGGCCGAGTCGCTGGCGGGCATGGCCCAGGCGTTGTTCATCGGTGGCAGTGCGGTTTTGATTGCCTTGCAGGCGTTTGAACGACTGCAACATCCGGAGCCTGTGGGTGCGCCGTGGATCAGCATCGGCGTGATTGTGCTGTCCCTGGCGCTGACGCTGGCGTTGCTGATGTTGCAACATCGCGTCGTCAAGGCCACCGGCTCCAACGCAGTGCGCGCGGACTCGCTGCATTACCGCTCGGACCTGCTGCTCAACGGCAGCATTCTCGTGGCGCTGGTGCTGGCCGGGTTTGGCTGGCATCAGGTCGACCCTTGGTTCGGCCTAGGGATTGCCGCGTACATTCTCTGGAGCGCGATTCAGATCGCCCGGGAAAGTTTTACGGTGTTGATGGATGAAGAACTGCCGCCGGATGTCAGCCAGCACATGCTTGAACTGGCGTGCAGCGTGCCGGGGGTTTTGGGTGCGCATGATCTGCGCACGCGGGTTTCCGGTAGCCAGTGGTTTGTGCAACTGCATCTGGAGCTGCCGGGGGATTTGACCTTGTCAGTCGCCCATGGCATCAGCGATCAGGCCGCCGATGCGATTCACGCCGCCTACCCGCGAGCCGAAGTGCTGGTGCACGCCGACCCGCAGGAAGTGGTGCAGGCCGCCAGGGGTCAGAAACTCACCTGATAACCGCGGCTGCTCAGGCAGTTGCCCTGGGCCTGGCGATAGTTTTGAACCACCGATGGGTCCGGTTGATAGGTCGCGGTTCGCGGGTCGAACCCACTCTGCTGCACCGCGTATTGATAGCACTCGTAACCATCCTGATTGACCTGTTCCGCCGACTGCCCGTTGGCTGGATACGCCTCCACGTCATATCCATTGCTGGCGACTTGCGGCTGCTGTTGAGGTTGCAAGGTCCCAGCCGGTGGCTCGACCACGACGTAATCCCGGGTGCTCTCCTGATAGGCGTAATACGAGCCTGCCACCAGGAACAGCACCGCCCCGCCGATCAACACCTGCTCCGCGTAATCCGGCAAATAGCTGACGCGAATCCCGTGCGGTGGTTCGACCACCACATAGCGTGGGCCCAGCGGGCGATACCAGTAACCGCCGGAGTAGAAATAATCCATTCCACGGTAAGGCACGCGGTACTCGCGGTCCGGGAAGCGGTCGATCACGTGTCCCGGGCGATATTGCGGGCCTGGGCCCCAGCCATTTCCGTAGCCACTGGAACGACCCTGATAATGATTGCCATAGGATGGAGCGCCGATATAGCCGTTCCAGCGCTGGTTGTTGTCGTTGCGTCGCGGCATGTCCTGATAGTAACCACGCTGTGACGGCTGGGTCTGGTGCACGGTGTCGGGCCGGGGCTGGATCGGCAGGTCATTGGCCGGCAGTTGCGGCGGGGGCGGAGGCGATCGAATCGGATTATTGAAGTCAGGCTGCGGGCGGCTCTGCCACTGGCTATTGTTCTGATTCTGGCGGTTGTGCTCGAACTGGCGGTTGTTGTCGCCACGATTGACGTCGTTGTTTTGCGGGTGCTGCTGGTTCTGTTGCTGACCATTATTCTGCGGGTGCGGTTGATTATTACCGCCATGGCCCTGACCGTTTCCCTGATGGCTGTCCGACCCATGCTGGCCGCCATCGGACCCACGGTTTTGCTGATCATCGGCCAGCGATTGCGCAGTGACACTGACGCACAACAAACCAACACCGGCTAAACGCCAGATGCGCGACTTCATGCTTATCCTCACTGCGGGTTAGGGCCTGTACGTAAGACTGGAAAAGCACAGGCCGGTTCTGCAACAGGTTATCAGTCACGAAACTTATTTATTGAGGACAGAACAGAAACAGCACGCAAAAGAAAAGGGAGACCCGTCGGCCTCCCTTTGAGAACTTCGTCCGTGCTCGACGCTTATGACGTCGGCTCACCTCACGCCGTCTTCTGGACAGTGTGCAGCTCGGGGGCCGGCACATCCCCGGTGGGGGTGGCGGCCGCGGCTGGCCTGGTTGGGCGAGCCGCTGTGGACTGTTTGTCCGAGCAGTGATTCTGGTGATAAGAATAGGCCTGAGGCGCCGGCAGAGGATTGCGAAGATTGCTCAATTAAACATCACTTGCGCAATTTTTAACCCTGGATAGATAATCTTCCGCAATAGTTAAGACAAAGGACTGATTGATGAGCAAACTCGACCGATACGACTTGAGCATTTTGGCGGAATTGCAGCGTGACGCGCGTATCTCCAACCAGGAATTGGCCGAACGCATCGGCCTGTCGCCCTCGCCATGCTCACGCCGGGTCAAGCAACTGGAAGATGACGGCTATATCTCCCGCCAGGTCGCCCTGCTGGACCGCAAGATGCTCGGTTTGAGCCTGACGGCTTACGTGCTGATCGGTATGGACCGGCACACACCGGAACGATTCGAGAACTTCGAAGCGGCGATTCGTACGTTGCCACAGGTGCTGGAGTGCAGCCTGGTGACGGGGATGGATGCCGACTATCAGCTGAAGGTGGTGGTGCCGGACATGGATCACTATCAGAAACTGCTGCTGGGGCATTTGACGCGGATTGAAGGGGTGACCAGTGTGCGGTCGAGTTTTGTGTTGAATCAGGTGCTCAATAGTACCGAGCTGCCGTTGACTCATCTGCGCAGCTGATTGTGGCGAGGGGGCTTGTCGGAACGCCGCATCGCCCCATTCGGCCGCGCAGCGGTCGTAAAACCAGAGTATGCGGGGGGATTAGGTAAAACTCAGTGGTTGCTTTAGGGGCTGCTTCGCAACCCAACGGGGGCAAGCCCCCTCACCACAGGTGCGACACACCGACGCAGGTCAATACTTCGCCAATTCCCCGTGGCGTATACTCCAGCGCCTTTTAGTCTCGCCCACGCTGGAGATGTTCGATGGATCCTGCAGTATTTGAAGAGTGGATGATGACTGGCCTTGTCAGCATTCTGATCATTTTCATGGGTTTCATCGTCTGGGATCTGGCGAAGAAGTCCAAGGCCGGGCGCTTTGGCTCGCTCATTCTGTTCTTTGTACTGGGTCTGGGCGTGGCCGCGTTCGTGATCAAAAGCGTGGTGATCGGCCTGATCGAATCCGGCACGTTATAAACGCGCCGGGACTTCCTTCCACTGGCCCTGATCGAGCCCTTCGATCGTCCAGTCGCCGATTCTAACCCGCACCAGACGCAATGTCGGCAAGCCGACCGCCGCCGTCATGCGCCGCACCTGACGGTTACGCCCCTCGCGAATCACCAGCTCCAGCCAGCTCGTCGGCACGCTTTTGCGAAAGCGCACGGGCGGGTTGCGTGGCCACAGTTCAGGCTCGTCCAGCTGCCGCGCTTCGGCCGGCAAGGTCATGCCGTCGTTCAGTTCGACACCGTCACGCAAACGCTGCAATTGCTCGGCACTCGGCTCGCCTTCCACCTGCACCCAATAGGTCTTGGCCAGTTTGTGTTTCGGGTCAGCAATCCGCGCCTGGAGCTGGCCGTCGTTGGTCAGCAAAAGCAAACCTTCGCTGTCGCGGTCCAGCCGTCCTGCCGGGTAAATCCCCGGGATGTCGATGTAATCCTTGAGCGTCGCCCGCCCCTCACCGTCGCTGAATTGGGTCAGCACATCAAAAGGTTTGTTGAACAGAATCAGCTTCGGCTCGGCCGGCGGTACTTTGGCGACACGGCGCGGGGCTGAGGAGGATGGTGCAGGCTTCGCGCCAGGGCGACTAGAAACGGGACGTTGGGGACGAGACATGAGGAAAGAAACATCTAACGGTCAGGGCTGCTAATGCTAGTGCCCTGACCGCCAAATGACCATGACAACCGTTAGCGGAACGGTGGCTCGTCGAAGCTGCGCAGTTTGCGCGAGTGCAGCGAGTTGAGTTCGGTACGTAACAGGTCCACTGCCTCGATGCCGATCTTCAAGTGCTGGCTGACCGCACGCTCATAGAAAGCGTTGGCCGAGCCCGGCAACTTGATTTCACTGTGCAACGGTTTGTCCGAGACACACAGCAACGTGCCGTAAGGAACACGCAAACGATAACCCTGGGCGGCAATGGTGCCGCTTTCCATGTCCACCGCCACGGCGCGGGACAGGTTGATCAGTGGACGTTCCTGAGCCCAACGCAGCTCCCAGTTGCGGTCGTCGTAAGTCAGTACAGTGCCGGTGCGCAGGCGTTTTTTCAGCTCATCGCCTTTCTCGCCAGTGATATTGGCCGCCGCTTGCTGCAACGCCATCTGCACTTCAGCCAAGGCCGGAATCGGAATGTTCGGCGGTACGACCCGGTCGAGAATCCCGTCGCGGCGCATGTAAGCGTGCGCCAGTACGTAGTCGCCAATAGTCTGCGACTGACGCAAGCCGCCGCAGTGGCCGATCATCAGCCAGCAGTGCGGGCGCAGCACGGCCAAGTGGTCGGTGATGTTTTTGGCGTTGGACGGGCCGACGCCGATGTTAACCAGCGTCACGCCGTGACCATCGCTGGCGATCAGGTGATAAGCCGGCATCTGGTAACGGTGCCAGACCACGCCCGCGGCAATTGCCGACGCTTCGCCGTGGTCCATGCTCTTTTCTATGATCACGTTGCCCGGCAAGACCATGCGCACAAAACGCGGGTCGCTGCGCAACTGCTCCAGACCATGGACGATGAACTGGTCAACGTAACGGTGATAGTTAGTCAGCAGAATCCATGGCTGCACATGACGCCAGTCACTGCCGGTGTAATGCACCAGCCGGCGCAGGGAGAAATCCACCCGCGCCGCATCGAACAGGGCCAGTGGCAACGGGTCGGTGTTTTCCCAGTCGTATAAACCATCGGCAATGCCGTCAGTCGCGGCCGACAAATCGGTACTCGGGAACACGCGCGCCAGCACGGCAGCGGTCACGCCGGAGCCGGCCAGTTCATCGCCCTGTTCGACCACGTACGGATAAGGAATGTTTTGCTGGCTGATGCCGACTTCGACGGTCACGGTGAAGTCGTGCATCAACGGCACGAGTTGTTCCAGCAGGTATTTACGGAAAGCGGCCGGATGGGTGACGGTGACGCTGTAGGTCCCCGGCAGTTGAACCTTGGCATAGGCGCGCGTGGTCTGCGGGACTTCGCCCTGGCAGTGATAGGTCAGTCGCAGTTCGGGATAACGAAACATCGCACGCTGTTCGGCGTCCGGCTCAACTCGATCCTTGAGGTAACGCTTGAGCGCCTGATTCAGCGCGGTGGTTGCACGATTGTGCAAGAGCGCAAGCCGGTCCACGGCTTGCTCGGCGGTTTGAACGACAATAAAAGCTTCGGTCACGATCAGCATCCTGTGTTCTGACTTGCAGACCTTCATCTTGCCTGCATCGTCGCTTCACGGGAACAGCGGCGTGTTGGCCATACGCCAATCGCGATGAACAATTACCCCCTGTGGGATCGAGTCTGCTCGCGATGGCGGTGTGTCAGCCAACATCAATGTTGAATGTTAAATCGCTTTCGCGGGCAAGCCCGCTCCTACAGTAGATCAAGGTCGCTCACATAAGCGGGGTCGAGCGAGCGACAATTGCCTCTACATCCAGCCCACGCGGCAACGCGCCATACACCCGACCGGCGGAACCAAGACGGCTGGCGATAAACGCATCGCTGACCGCCGCATTCCCCGCCTCCAGCAATAGCTTGGCCTGAAGCCCCAAGGCGATGTCTTCGGTGAGTTGCCGCGCTCGGTATTGAATGTCGCTGGTGTCCTTGAACGCCGCCTGCAACTGATTGATGTGCGCGGCCAGGCGTTTGTCACCATGACCATCGCCCAATTCGCTGAATAGCACGTCGAGCACACCTGGCTCTTTCGACAGCGCCCGCAGCACATCCAGGCACTGTACGTTGCCGGAACCTTCCCATGTCGAATTGACCGGTGCCTCACGGTACAGGCGCGGCAGGATGCTTTCTTCGACGTACCCGGCGCCGCCCATGCATTCAGCGGCTTCGTTGATCATGGCGGGCGCGCGTTTGCAGATCCAGTATTTGCCCACTGCCGTCACCAGTCGGGCGAATTTCGCTTCATGGCTGTCGTCCAGATGATCCAGCGCCTTGCCCATGCGCAGGCTCAAGGCCAGGGCGGCCTCACTTTCCAGCGCCAGATCGGCGAGCACGTTTTGCATCAACGGCTGTTCGCTGAGCAGCTTGCCGCCGACCGAGCGGTGAGCGCAGTGATGGCTGGCCTGGGTCAGGGCCTGGCGCATCAATGCGCTGGAGCCGACCATGCAATCGAAGCGGGTCATGGCGACCATTTCGATGATGGTTGGCACGCCCCGCCCTTCCTCGCCGACCATCCACGCCAGCGCGCCACGAAACTCCACTTCGCTGGAGGCGTTGGAGCAATTGCCGAGTTTGTTTTTCAGGCGCTGGATGTAGAACTGATTGCGCGTGTCGTCGGGACGATGACGCGGCAGCAGGAAACAGGTCAAACCCTTATCGGTCTGCGCCAGGGTCAGAAAGGCATCGCACATCGGTGCCGAGCAGAACCACTTGTGACCGACCAGTTCGTAAGCCTGGCCCGGACCGCTGGCGCCGATCGGATACGCCTTGGTGGTGTTGGCGCGCACGTCGGTGCCGCCCTGCTTCTCGGTCATGGCCATGCCGATGGTCACACCGGCCTTGTGCGCCATGCCGACGTTGCGCGGGTCGTATTCGGTAGAAAGGATTTTCGGCAGCCACTGCTCAGCCAGATCCGGTTGCAGGCGCATTGCCGGAACGCTGGCGAAGGTCATGGTCAATGGGCAACCGCTTCCGGCTTCGGCCTGGCTGTGCAGATAACTCATGGACGCTCGGGCCACATGCGCACCGGACTGCGGATGTGCCCAAGGCAACGAGGTCAGCCCGTGCTCCACCGCGGTGCGCATCAATTGGTGATAGGCCGGGTGGAACTCCACTAAATCGATACGGTGGCCATAACGGTCATGGCTGACGAATACCGGTTTGTTTTGGTTGGCCGCAAACCCGGCCTCCATCAGCGGCCCGCCTGCCAGTGCGCCATACGCGTCGATCCGCGACTCGGCCCAACCGGCCCCGAACCGCCGCGACCATTCTTGCAACGGCAAGTCGATGCGATAAAGGTTGGTGCCGTCCAGCGACGGAGGTTGGTTGGTGACTTCGTGAGTTTCGGCAAACTGATGCAGGTTCATGACGGGGGCTCCTTTGGGTCAGCCAAGGGAGTCAGTTAAGCACTGCCCCGAGACTGAACAAAGTGGCATATCCGCCTAACTGTCGGCGCTTTCGCCCTAGCCTGGGCACAACACACGACGATAGAGCGCGGCCTGTAAATCTTCGAATTTTACCGGTTTGTTCAAGTAATCGATCGAGTCTGCGGTCGGGCAACGTTCACGATCAACACTCAGAGCCACCACGAACACCGGCAATTCGGCGCAACCCGGCAAGGCGCGGATCTGGCAGCACAGGGAGATGCCGTCTTGAGGCGGCAACTGACAATCGACCAGCACCGCATCAAAGGTTTCACGCTGCAATTGATCGAGCGCGTTCAGACCGTTGTCGGCGGAACGCACCCGGAACCCGAGTTTAAGCAACATACCGCGCATCACTAACAGATTGACGCTGTTGTCATCCACCAGCAATACGCTGCAATCCTGAGGCAAGCGCAAACGCGCAAGATCGCCGCTCATCAACGGTATGGGCGGTCGCTCTACCACCGGCACTTCAAAGTCGACATCAAGCTGGAAGCGGCTGCCACTGCCCGGCTCGGAGCGGTGCGTCAGGCGCCCACCGAGCAGTTCGACCAGTTGCCGACAAATCGCCAGCCCCACGCCCAAACCGCCGTATTCGCGAGTCATTGAACCGTCGAGCTGGAAAAAACGCTGATACATCGTCGCCTCCCCCAGATCGGTGAAGCCGATACCCGTGTCGATCACGGCAAACGACAACGACAACCGACCGTTTTCCACCGGCTTGCCCGTCACCCGTAGCGCCAGCCCACCGACCCGAGTGAACTTGATCGCGTTGTCCAACAGGCATTCCAGGCATTGCGTGAGTTTGGCGCTGTCACCGTGCAAGCGATCCGGCAGCCCCGGCGTGACGTCGACTTTGAAGTCCAGCGACTTGCTCGATGCGTTGACCTCGAATTGCGCGCGCAAGGCATCGACCACGCCCCGCAAGCTGAACACTGCAGGGGAGGCCTTGAGCTTGCCGGCCTGCAATTCGGTCAGGGTCAGGATGCCATTGACCATGCGCATCATGTCCCGCGCGGAACCGGCGGCAGTTTGCTGGTATTGCTCCAGCTCAGGGTCCATCTCGACGGTCTGCATCAACTCCAGCGAACCGATCACACCGTTCATGGGGGTGCGCAATTCGTGGGTCAGGGTGGCGAGGAATTCATCCTTGAGCTTGTTACTGTGAGCCAGTTGCTGGTTCAGCATTTCGAGTTTTTGACCCGCATCAAACAGCGTTTGCGCTTGCTGCTCGCGCATGGCGTTGATTCGGTCAGCCAGGGCCAGCGACAGCAAGGCGACTTCGATTGCTGAGCCTATCTGGCTCGAATACATGGTCAGGAACACGTTGGGCAGGTAACCCAGCACCATCAGCGTGTTGACGATGCCGCCGAGCAAAAACGCCGACCAGGCAATGATGAAATACCGCGCCACACGCAAGCCACGCAACCAGGCAAACAACCCGGCGGCGAAAATCACCACCGTGAAGGTCAAGGCCAATGCGGTGGCCAGACGCAAGGCCAGGGCGTAACTGGCCATCAATGACAGCCCGATCACCACCGCGCCGAATGCAATCAATGCCAGCAGCAAGCGATCGAGCCAGCGCCCGTAAGACCCTGTCTGCAGGAAGCTACGGGCGAACTGGCTGCCGAACAGCCCGGCGCAACCGATGAAGAACGGTGTTGCTGCGTTGGCCCACCACGGGTTATTCGGCCAGAAATACTGCACGGCCGCGCCGTTGACTGACAGCTGATACAACCCGAACGAGGCGATATAGAAGATGTAATAGAGGTAGCTGGTGTCGCGTACGCTGAGGTAGATGAACAGGTTGTAAACCAGCATCCCCAACAACACGCCATAGATCAGCCCCAACACATAAAGCCGGACCGGCTGTTCTTCGAGGAAAGCGGTGCTCGACCACAAGGTGACCGGCGCCTGGATCGAGCCTTCACTTTGCAGGCGCAGGTACACCGTTTGTGCCTGGTCAGGCGTGAAATTCAAATCGAACAGGTAGTTGTTCTGACGGATCGCGCGCGTGGCAAACGGCAAGGCATCACCGGTCTGGCGCACCAATTGATAGCTGCCGGTAGCATCGGGCAAGTACAGATCGAGGTGATCAAGGGGCGGATAGGCCAGTTCGAGCAGCCAGGTGCGTTGTGCCTCCGGGCTGGTCGGACGATAGTGCAGGTCAATTTTCAGCCAGAACGCCGAACGCGAATAGCCGGCGTTGAGTGTCGCTTTGTCGTGGGTCTTGAAGTTTCCAGCCGCAGCTTGCGCGCGGACATCGGCGATGGTCGCCTGACCGCCCGCGTCTTCGAACACTTGCAGGCTTTTGCCCAAGGGCAGGCTTTGAGTGAACTCGTCGAACTCGACGGCGCTCGCCATGAGGGGCAAGCAAAGCAGCAACATCAGCAAATAGCGCATTTAAGCCCCAGCGTGGCCTGTCCGGTTATCTCAGGAAGCCCCTCATTCCTTTTGAGTAGACGTAAAACCGGCATTACCTGTTATTGGTTTGGATCCACTCTAGCATAGCCGTTGATGGCCTTTGAACACCATTGAAATATTTACAGCAAGGGCTCTAGAACGGGCGTTCCAGCGGCAACCATTGATATAGAGCTGTTTGCCCGGTCAGAGTGAGAGAATGACGCTGCTACATAGTCCGTCTCATGACTCACTGGTCGACTGGTGGTAAGCTCGCGCACCATGAATATCTACAGCTCTCGCCCCGTTGTCCTCTGTCTCTCCGGCCACGACCCAAGTGGTGGCGCCGGCTTGCAGGCAGATATCGAAGCCCTGCTCGCTCAGGGTTGTCATGCGGCCCCGGCCGTCACCGCCCTGACCGTGCAAGACACGGTCAACGTCACTGACTTTCGCGTCCTCGACCGTGAGTGGGTGTTGGCCCAGGCCAATGCCGTACTCAACGACTCCGAAGTCGCCGCGGTCAAACTGGGCATGCTCGGTTCCCTGGAGATGGTCGACACGGTAGTCGAACTGCTCTTGGCGCACCCGCACCTGCCAGTGGTCTGCGACCCGGTGCTGCGCGCCGGCGGTGGCGGACGACTGGGCAAGGACGAAGTCGGCTATGCCATGCGCGAACGCCTGCTGCCACTTTCGATCATTGCCACCCCTAACCTTCCCGAAGCGCGCATCCTCGCCGAACTGCCCGAAGGCACCGCCGACGAGTGCGCCGAAAAACTGCTGCCATTCGTCAAACACCTGCTGATCACCGGCGGCCATGGCGACGAACACGAAATACACAATCGCCTGTACAGCCGCGACGGCCACCGCGAAACCTTCACCTGCCAGCGCTTGCCCGGCAGTTATCACGGTTCCGGTTGCACATTGGCCAGCGCCCTGGCCGGTCGTCTGGCCCAAGGTGAAAACCTCGTTAGCGCCGTGCAGACCGCGCTTAACTACACATGGCGAACCCTGCGTGATGCGGAGCAATTGGGCAAAGGCCAGTTCGTGCCGCGCCGCCTGCCGCTGGATTTCTGTTCGTAACTTTCTATTAGTCATGCGGTGAGGCTTGTTCGATGAAACTACGTGGCCTGTACGCTATTACCGACAGCCAGTTGCTGGCCGGTAAACTGCTTGAGTACGTGGAGGCGGCGCTGGAAGGCGGCGTCACCCTGCTGCAGTACCGCGACAAGAGCAGCGACGAGGCCCGACGCCTGCGCGAGGCCGAAGCCTTGCGCGATCTGTGCGACCGCTATAAAACCCAGCTGATCATCAATGACGATGCCGAACTGGCCGCACGCCTGAACGTCGGCGTGCACCTGGGCCAGACCGATGGTCCGTTGTCGCCGACCCGCGCTCTGCTCGGCTCCAAAGCCATCATCGGTTCGACCTGCCACGCGCAACTCGAACTCGCCGAACAAGCCGCGAAGGAAGGCGCCAGTTATGTCGCCTTCGGTCGTTTCTTCAACTCCAACACCAAACCCGGCGCCCCCACTTGCAGCCTCGAACTGCTCGACCAGGCCCGCCGCACACTGCACCTGCCGATTTGCGCGATTGGTGGCATCACCCTGGAAAACGCCGCGCCACTGGTGGCCCATGGGGTTGATCTGCTGGCGGTCGTCCACGGTCTGTTTGGCGCCGAGAGCCCGGCTGAAGTGACACGCCGCGCCCGCGCCTTTAATGAATTACTTAAAATCTGATTTGAGAGCCCGACCATGTCTCGTTCCGAAACCCTGTTTGCCAATGCCCAGAAACACATTCCCGGGGGCGTGAACTCGCCTGTTCGCGCGTTCAAAAGCGTGGGTGGCACCCCGCTGTTTTTCAAACACGCTGAAGGCGCCTACGTCACCGACGAAGACGACAAGCGTTATGTCGATTACGTGGGTTCCTGGGGCCCGATGATCCTCGGCCACAGCCATCCGGACGTGCTGGACGCGGTGCGTAAACAGCTGGAACACGGGTTGTCCTACGGCGCCCCGACCGCGATGGAAACCGAGATGGCCGACCTGGTCTGCTCGATCGTGCCGTCGATGGAAATGGTGCGCATGGTCAGCTCCGGCACTGAAGCGACCATGAGCGCGATCCGCCTGGCCCGTGGTTTCACTGGCCGCGACAACATCATCAAGTTCGAAGGCTGCTACCACGGTCACTCCGACAGCCTGCTGGTCAAGGCCGGTTCCGGCGCATTGACCCAAGGCGTACCGAGCTCGGCCGGCGTGCCGGCGGACTTCGCCAAACACACCCTGACCCTGCCGTTCAACGACATCGACGCGGTGGAAACCATGCTCGCCGAAGTCGGGCAGGACGTGGCGTGCATCATCGTCGAGCCGGTTGCCGGCAACATGAACTGCGTACCGCCGGCGCCAGGCTTCCTCGAAGGCCTGCGGACCCTGTGCGACAAACATGGCGTGGTATTGATTTTCGACGAAGTGATGACCGGTTTCCGCGTTGCCCTTGGCGGTGCCCAGGCACACTTCGGGGTGACGCCGGACCTGAGCACGTTTGGCAAGATCATCGGCGGCGGCATGCCAGTCGGCTGCTTCGGCGGCAAACGCGAAATCATGTCGCACATCGCGCCACTGGGCCCGGTGTACCAGGCGGGCACGTTGTCAGGTAACCCGCTGGCCATGGCCGCCGGCCTGGCCACCCTGCGCCTGATCAGCCGTCCGGGCTTCCATGCCGAACTGAGCGACTACACCAGCCGCCTGCTCGACGGCCTGCAACAGCGCGCCGATGCCGCGGGCATTCCATTCGTGACCACGCAGGCCGGCGGCATGTTCGGTCTGTACTTCAGTGGCGCTGACGACATCGTGACCTTCGATGACGTGATGGCCAGCGACGCGGCTCTGTTCGGTCGGTTCTTCCACTTGATGCTCGAAGGCGGGGTGTACCTGGCGCCGAGCGCGTTCGAAGCCGGCTTCACCTCGATCGCCCATGGCGAAGTCGAGTTGAAACTGACGCTGGATGCCGCTGAGCGTGCATTCGCCGCATTGAAATAACGCCTTACCGCTGACGTTGGCGACTGCCAGCGTCAGCTTTTACCTACATCCGCACCGTTCTTCCTACGCTACTGCTAATAATCTCCCGCAAATTGGGCGATATATTCCCCGCGCAGCAGAAAAACGAGTAAAGACTTTGTAAGGTTGGCCCTGCTTATTTCATAATGCGCGCTTATTGGATCCCTCGATGGGTCCGCGCGCCCTTCAGAGGTAAGTCGATTCTCATGAACCGCACCGGCCGCGCCCTTTCATTGGGCTGCCTGTTGCTCCTTCAGCCACTGCTCGCGCTCGCACAAGCAGGCGGCAACTCGTTGTTAATCCCAGCGATGGGTCGCTGCACCCTCAATACTCAGCCGCAAGACCTGACGCAAGCGCTCGCCGCCTGCCAGAAAGCGTCGGATGAAGGGGATGCGCAAGCGCAATACGAGTTGGGTGAGTTCTACTACAACGGCAAAAACACGCCGCGCGACCTCAATAAAGCCCTCAGCTATTTCGAAAAAGCCTCACTACAAGGCCACGCCCAGGCGCAATTCAAACTGGGTACCATGTTCTTCCGAGGCGAAGGCGTTCAGGCCAATAACGTTCAGGCTTACATTCTGCTGAAAATGGCTGCGGTCAACGGCGCTGAAGATGCACTGGACACCGCCGACGAAGTCACCGAGAAAATGCCGCGCGAAGAACTTGAAGTCGCCACACAGGTGCTGGGGCAAATATTCCGTAAATACCTGATGGAATTGCAGAGCGCTGACGGGCGCACGCCTTTCTCGCCGCTTCCCTGATTTCAACTCGGGCCCTTGTGGTGAGGGGGCTTGCCCCCGTTGGGCTGCGAAGCGGCCCCAAATCCTTCAAATTAATTCTTTCTGACTCACCGTGACTTCTGACTTGCGACTGCTTCGCAGCCGAACGGGGCGGTGCGGCGGTCCGACAAGCCCCCTCACCACAGGGCCTACTTCTCAGGCATCGGCATCGGAAACGGCATGACATTGCCGACCGCGCCACGGGCTTCGCTGATTTTCGGTGTGCCCAGACGCTCTACCTCGTCGATGCGCACAATCGAATGCATCGGCACAAAACTGCGCACCACGCCTTCAAACTGAGCCTTGAGCTTTTCTTCGCTCGGATCGACGACCACTTGCGTGCGCTCGCCAAAGACGAACTCTTCCACTTCCAGAAAGCCCCACAGATCACTTTGATAGATCTGCTTGGCATACATTTCGTACACCTGGCCCTGGTTGAGGAAAATCACCTTGTAGATTGGAGCTTCACGTTTGGTCATGGTGGGCGAGCAACACATTTGGGATAAAAATGAGGGCGCGAACTATAGCATAGCCACCGGACGCACAACGGTAGGAACCTTGGGACATGTTCCCTATAATGCGCGGTTCTTTGAATCACGTGATGACTGTATCCATGGCCAAGAAGCTTTACATCGAAACCCACGGTTGCCAGATGAACGAGTACGACAGCTCGCGCATGGTCGACTTGCTGGGTGAACACCAGGCCCTGGAAGTCACCGCTCGCGCTGAAGACGCCGACGTGATCCTGCTCAACACCTGTTCGATTCGCGAGCGCGCCCAGGACCGGGTGTACTCCCAGCTCGGCCGCTGGCGCGAACTGAAACTCGCCAACCCGGACATGGTGATCGCCGTCGGCGGTTGCGTGGCCAGTCAGGAAGGCGCCGCCATTCGTGATCGCGCACCGTACGTGGACGTGGTCTTCGGCCCGCAAACCCTGCACCGCCTGCCGGAAATGATCGACGCCGCACGCGCCACCAAATTGCCGCAAGTCGACGTCTCGTTCCCGGAAATCGAAAAATTCGACCATTTGCCCGAGCCGCGCATCGATGGCCCGAGTGCCTACGTGTCGGTCATGGAAGGTTGCAGCAAGTACTGCACTTTCTGTGTGGTGCCCTACACCCGTGGCGAAGAAGTCAGCCGCCCGTTCGACGACGTGATTGCCGAGATCATTCACCTGGCCGAAAGCGGCGTGCGCGAAGTGACGCTGCTGGGTCAGAACGTCAACGGTTATCGCGGCACTACGCACGACGGGCGTTTGGCTGATCTGGCCGAACTGATCCGCGTTGTAGCCGCTGTCGATGGCATCGACCGGATTCGCTACACCACGTCGCACCCGCTGGAATTCTCCGACAGCCTGATCCAGGCCCACGCCGATGTGCCGGAACTGGTGAAACACCTGCACTTGCCGGTGCAGTCGGGTTCAGACCGGATTCTCTCGGCGATGAAACGCAACCACACCGCGCTGGAATACAAATCCAAACTGCGCAAATTGCGGGCGGCCGTGCCGGGCATCTGCATCAGTTCGGACTTTATTGTCGGCTTCCCGGGCGAAACCGAAAAAGACTTCGAGCAGACCATGAAGTTGATCGAAGACGTCGGCTTCGACTTTTCCTATTCATTCGTCTACAGCCAGCGCCCGGGCACTCCGGCTGCCGACCTGGCCGATGAAACGCCCGAAGAGCTGAAAAAAGAACGGCTGAACGCCCTGCAACATCGCCTGAACCAGCAAGGCTTCGAGATCAGCCGACAAATGGTCGGTTCGATCCAGCGAATCCTGGTCACCGATTATTCGAAAAAAGACCCTGGCGAGCTACAAGGCCGGACCGAGAATAACCGTATCGTCAACTTCCGCTGCGACAATCCGACCTTGATCGGCCAGTTTGCCGACGTGCACATCGATGCCGCACAACCGCACTCGCTGCGGGGCTCGCTGATCCCGTAACACACCAATCCCCTTGTGGGAGCGAGCTTTGTGGCGAGGGGGCTTGCCCCCGTAGGATCGCGAAGCGGTCCCAAGATTTTGCGACTGCTTCGCAGCCGAACGGGGGCAAGCCCCCTCGCCACAGATTAAGTGCCGAAATCCGGCATCTTATTTAAGAGCTTTCGCACCCAGCCCACTGGCGTTATCCTTGATTTCAACTTAATTGCCCCAGGGCGGCTAAATACGACCTTGAACGCACCCATAGAACCGCATCGTTTCATCCTCGAGCCTTTTGAGGCTCGCCGCTTCGCCAATCTGTGCGGGCAATTCGATGAGCATTTGCGCTTGATCGAACAGCGCCTGACCATCGAGATCCGCAACCGCGGAAACCAGTTCGAATTGATCGGCGAGCCCAAACACACCACCTCCGCGGAAAACCTCCTGCGCCGCCTGTACCGGGAAACCAAAGGTACCGACCTGTCGCCGGACATGGTTCACCTGTTCCTGCAGGAATCGGCCGTCGAAGAGCTGGACAATGTGTCCCCGTCAGAACCCTCCGTAGCACTGCGTACCAAAAAAGGCATGATTCGCCCTCGCGGCTTGAATCAGCTGCGTTACGTGAAGGAAATTCTCGGCAACGACATCAACTTCGGCATCGGCCCTGCCGGTACTGGCAAAACCTATCTGGCCGTTGCCTGCGCGGTAGACGCGCTGGAGCGTGAGCAGATTCGCCGCATCCTGCTGGTTCGCCCGGCGGTTGAAGCTGGCGAGAAGCTCGGCTTCCTGCCAGGCGACTTGTCGCAGAAGATCGACCCATACCTGCGCCCGCTCTACGACGCCCTCTACGAAATGCTCGGCTTCGAACACGTCGCCAAGCTGATCGAGCGCCAGGTCATCGAAGTTGCGCCGCTGGCTTACATGCGCGGTCGCACGCTGAACAACAGTTTCATCATCCTCGACGAAAGCCAGAACACCACCGTCGAGCAGATGAAGATGTTTCTGACCCGTATCGGCTTTGGCTCCACAGCGGTCATCACCGGTGACATTACCCAGGTCGACTTGCCGAAAGGCACCAAGTCAGGGCTGCACCATGTGATCGAGGTGCTCAAAGACGTGCCGGGCATCAGCTTCACCCATTTCATGCCCAAGGACGTTGTGCGCCATCCACTGGTGCAGCGCATCGTCGAAGCCTACGAGCGCTTCGAGAACCGCGTGGCCGAAGAAGCCCCCAAGGACCACCGCCGCGATGCTTGAGCTTGATCTGCAACTGGCGACACAAGCGTCCGCCCCCACTGAAGCCGAGTTCCGCCAATGGTGCGAACTGGCCTTGCGCCAACGCACTGCCGATTCGGAGATGACCATTCGCCTGGTCGACGAAGCAGAAGGCCGCGAACTGAATCACACCTGGCGGCAAAAAGATTACGCCACTAACGTTCTATCGTTCCCCGCCGATGTACCCGACGAGTTTCTGGATATCCCGCTGCTGGGCGATCTGGTGATCTGCGTGGCCGTGGTTGAGCGCGAAGCGGCCGAACAAGGCAAGGAACTGAAGGCCCATTGGGCACATCTGGTCATTCACGGCTGCTTGCATCTGCTGGGTTACGACCATATAGATGACGACGAAGCCGAAGAAATGGAAGCACTGGAACGAACGTTGCTTGCAGAATTGGGCTATCCGGACCCGTACGCGGACGACGAAACCGAAACATCCCCTATTGTTACAACAAAGGATTCAGAGTAATCGCTATGAGCGAAGATCGATCGAGCAACGGGCAGAAGTCTTGGCTGGGTAAGCTCACCCAGGCTTTTGCCCACGAGCCGAAAAACCGTCAGGAGCTGCTGGAGCTCCTGCGCGATGCACACCAGAACAAACTGTTGGACAGCGAAGCGCTGGCCATCGTCGAAGGCGCCATCCAGGTTGCGGACCTGCAAGTACGGGACATCATGGTCCCGCGCTCGCAAATGGTCAGCATCAAGGCGACCCAGACCCCTCGCGAGTTCCTGCCCGCCGTGGTTGACTCGGCTCACTCCCGCTACCCGGTCATCGGCGAAAGCCACGATGACGTGATGGGTGTGTTGCTGGCCAAGGACTTGCTGCCGTTGATCCTCAAGGAGAATGGCGACCGTTTCAACATCAAGGACCTGCTGCGCCCGGCCACCTTCGTGCCCGAGTCCAAGCGCCTGAATGTGCTGCTGCGTGAATTTCGCGCCAACCACAACCACATGGCCATCGTCATTGACGAGTACGGCGGTGTGGCTGGGCTGGTGACCATCGAAGACGTGCTGGAACAAATCGTCGGCGACATCGAAGACGAGCACGACGTCGAGGAAGACAGCTACATCAAGCCGCTGCCCAGCGGTGATTTCCTGATCAAGGCCCTGACGCCGATCGAAAACTTCAACGACTTCTTCGACAGCGAATTTTCCGACGATGAATTTGATACGGTCGGCGGCCTGGTGATGAGCGCGTTTGGGCACTTGCCAAAACGCAACGAAATCACTGAAATCGGCCCTTATCGCTTCCGCATCCTGAATGCCGACAGCCGTCGGATTCACTTGCTTCGCCTGACGCCTATTGCTCGGTAAAAACTAAGGATAGAAATGCGCTGGATAACCCGCCCCGGCTGGCCCGGTAACCTGCTGGCCGTGGCGGCCGGTGCACTCACCACTCTGGCCTTGGCGCCGTTCGATATCTGGCCGTTGGCATTGCTGGCAGTCGGTTTCTTTTACGCCGGTTTACGCGAACTAAGCCCACGTCAGGCCTTGGGCCGTGGTTGGTGTTTCGGTTTCGGTCTGTTTGGCGCCGGCACCAGCTGGATCTACTACAGCATTCACCATTTCGGTGGTGCTTCGGTGCTGCTGGCCGGTTTCCTGATGCTGATCTTCACGGCGGCGATTGCCTGGTTCTTCGCCCTGCCCGCCTGGATTTGGGCGCGCTGGTTGCGTCGCAATGAAGCGCCACTGGCGGATGCCTTGGCATTTGCGGCGCTGTGGGTTGGCCAGGAAGCGTTTCGTGGCTGGTTCCTCACTGGTTTCCCATGGCTCTATTCCGGTTACAGCCAGCTTGATGGCCCATTGGCCGGACTCGCGCCCGTGGGCGGGATGTGGCTGATTTCCTTCACCCTCGCCCTGACGGCCGCGCTGATCTACAACGCATTGCGCCTGGTACGCACCGGGCGCAAAGGGTTTATCGCGGTCGGCGCGTTGCTGCTGATTGGCCCATGGGTGGCCGGCATGGCACTGAAAGAACACGCCTGGACCAGCCCGGCGGGCCCGCCGTTAAGCGTCGCAGCGATTCAAGGCAACATCGAACAAAGCATGAAGTGGGACCCGGCGCAGCTCAATGCGCAATTGGGGCTGTACCGTGACATGAGCTTTCGCTCCAAACGCGTCGACCTGTTGATCTGGCCGGAAACCGCCGTGCCGGTACTCAAGGAGTCCGCCGAGAGCTACCTGAACATGATGGGTAACTTCGCCGCCGAGCGTAATTCGGCGTTGATTACTGGCATACCGATCCGTCAGGAAGTGCACCACGAGAAACGCTTCTTCAACGGTATTACTGTCGTCGGTGAAGGCGAAGGTACTTACCTCAAGCAGAAACTGGTGCCGTTTGGCGAATACGTGCCGTTGCAGGATGTACTGCGCGGGCTGATCGCATTCTTCGACCTGCCAATGTCCGACTTCGCGCGAGGACCGGCCGATCAGCCGATGTTGCAGGCCAAGGGTTATCAGATTGCGCCATTCATCTGCTACGAAGTGGTCTACCCGGAATTCGCCGCCAGCCTCGCGGCCCGCAGTGACTTGCTGCTGACCATCAGCAATGACACCTGGTTCGGTACCTCCATCGGCCCACTGCAACATTTGCAGATGGCACAGATGCGCGCGCTTGAGGCGGGCCGCTGGATGATCCGCGCCACCAACAACGGCGTGTCCGGCCTGATTAACCCGTTTGGCCAGATTACCGCGCAGATCCCGCAGTTCGAACGCGGCATCCTGTACGGCGAAGTCGTGCCGATGCACAACCTGACGCCTTACCTGCAATGGCGCTCGTGGCCGCTGCTCATCGTTTGCGTGCTGTTGTTTGGCTGGGCGTTGATTGCCAGCCGGATGGCCAAGATCGTCTGATGTGGCGAGGGGGCTTGCCCCCGTTGGGTCGCGTAGCGGCCCCCTTTATCCCCAGAAGGAATGGGACTGCTGCGCAGCCCAACGGGGGCAAGCCCCCTCGCCACAATGGATCAGCGGTAAAACATCGAATACCCGATCTGCCCCACCGCCTCATTCATCAATAGCCCGGACTGCCAGATCGATTTGAATTCCGGCATCCAGCCGCCCAGCGGTCGGGCATTATCCACACCTAAAAATCCTACCGGCGCGGGCACCACTTCAAATCCTGCCTTCTGGAAACTCCAGACAGACCGCGGCATGTGCCAGGCCTGAGTCACGACCACGACCCGCTTGATGCCCTGAGGCAATAACACTTCGGCACTGAACTGCGCGTTTTCCCACGTCGTACGGCTGCGCCCTTCCTGCCAGCGTACTGTCACGCCGAAATCATCGAGCAGCGAGTCCGCCATCAACTTCGCTTCGGTGGGTGGCGTGCCGTAGTGCAAACCACCGCTGGTCAGAACCGGCAAACCAGAAGCCTTGGCCAGACGCGCCGCATATCGCTCGCGCTCCAACCCTACGCCAGTCGGCTGGTCGGCGCCCCAGGCCAGGTCGCCGCGTTCACGCCCGGAACCCAACACCACGATGGCGTCCGCGCGCTGACCCAGCGTCGCCCACTCGTCGCGTGCCAGCGGTGGTTCGCGCTCAAGCGCTTTAGCGCTCCACTGCACCACCACGGGCAAACTCATCAGCCAGAAGCCCCCGCAACCCAAGACAAAGCACACACCCGCAAGCCTTGGCCTTGAGCGGCGCAACCACCACGCAAGAACCAGCAACAGCAAAAGAAGGCCGGGCGGCAACAGAAGTTGTTTCACGAAATATCGAAAAGGCATCGAGCATCTCCAGAGATGCCCGAAGCCTAAGTGGGTTGACGCAAAGCGACAACAAATATGGAAGGACTACGCTTTGGAATGTGTCAAAAGAAGGGGCCAATAGCTCATGCGCCCTTACTTGAATTGCAGAGACCGGACCTTTACCGCATCCCTGCCAGGTACTTTATCCTTGAGCCAGATGATTTTGGCCGAACGTGGGGCGTCGAGTTGCTGCACTGCTGCTGACAAGCATCCACGTGTTTCCCGTTCACTGCGATCCAGATAGGCTTTGACCAATTCAAACTCTGCGGGACTAAGACCACGCAGTTCCAGCTCAAGGGGACGCTCATCGCGCAGCCGACCAGCAGTTTTTGCAACGTCCAGAGCCATTCCCAGACGATCAATCAGTCTTTCGTACAGCTCCGGTTTTGTAGCTTTTTGCCGTGACTCAACCATCCCTCACCTCATTGAAGATAAGACTCGCTCCCCATTTAGAGCTTAGCTTCCATGAACAAACCGGCTGAGCGCTGCGACCAACGGCCCTCGCAGCGGTTTTTACAAGACGCGCGACAGTAATCAGGGTTTCCCTCGGTAGAGTGCGGTCATGTATGCTACGGCGCTTCCTGTAACTCCACTTCCTGCTCGTCTGGGCACCAAAACGCCGATTTGGCGTGATCACCGCCCAGCGTTGCATTGAAGAGGATTAGGCCACCCCTATTCAGTTCAAAAGTAGCCATGCACGAACAATATCAGCCCCGTGAAATCGAAGCCGCCGCCCAGTCATTCTGGGATGAGCAAAAGTCCTTTGAAGTCAGTGAACAGCCAGGCAAGGAGACGTTCTACTGCCTGTCGATGTTCCCTTACCCCAGCGGCAAGCTACACATGGGGCACGTGCGTAACTACACCATCGGCGACGTGATCTCCCGCTACCAGCGCATGCAAGGCAAGAACGTCCTGCAACCCATGGGTTGGGACGCCTTCGGCATGCCAGCGGAAAACGCCGCAATGAAGAACAACGTAGCGCCCGCCAAGTGGACCTACGAAAACATCGCCTACATGAAAACCCAGCTGCGCAGCCTGGGCCTGGCGGTGGACTGGTCCCGCGAAGTGACCACCTGCAAGCCGGATTACTACCGCTGGGAACAATGGCTGTTCACTCGCCTGTTCGAAAAAGGTGTGATCTACAAAAAAAGCGGCACCGTGAACTGGGACCCGGTCGACCAGACCGTCCTGGCCAACGAACAGGTGATCGACGGTCGCGGCTGGCGTTCCGGCGCGCTGATCGAAAAACGCGAAATCCCGATGTACTACTTCAAGATCACCGCTTACGCGGATGAGCTGCTGGAGAGCCTCGACGAACTGACTGGCTGGCCTGAACAGGTCAAGACCATGCAGCGCAACTGGATTGGCAAGTCCCGTGGCATGGAAGTGCAGTTCCCGTACAACGTCGATTCCATCGGCGAGGCCGGCGCGCTCAAAGTCTTCACCACCCGTCCGGACACCCTGATGGGCGCCACCTACGTTGCCGTGGCCGCCGAACACCATTTGGCCACCCTGGCCGCGCAGAACAATCCTGAGCTGCAAGCGTTCATCGCTGAATGCAAGGGCGGCAGCGTCGCTGAAGCCGACGTCGCCACTCAAGAGAAAAAAGGCCTGCCGACCACGTTGTTCGTCGAGCACCCGCTGACCGGCGAGAAACTGCCGGTGTGGGTCGCCAACTACGTGCTGATGCACTACGGCGATGGCGCGGTCATGGCTGTCCCGGCGCACGACGAACGTGATTTCGAGTTCGCCACCAAGTACAACCTGCCGATCAAGTCCGTGGTGCGTACAAGCGCAGGCGACACCAACCCGGCGCCATGGCAGGACGCTTATGGCGAGTACGGCACGCTGATCAACTCCGGCGAGTTCGACGGCCTCGACTTCGCCGGCGCATTCGACGCCATCGAAGTCGCGCTGATCAAGAAAAGCCTCGGCGCTTCGCGTACCCAGTTCCGCCTGCGCGATTGGGGCATCAGCCGTCAGCGCTACTGGGGCTGCCCGATCCCGATCATCCACTGCAACACCTGCGGCGATGTGCCGGTCCCGGAAGATCAATTGCCCGTGGTACTGCCAGAAGACGTCGTGCCCGATGGTGCCGGTTCGCCACTGGCACGCATGCCGGAGTTCTACGAGTGCAGCTGCCCGAAATGCGGTCAGCCTGCCAAGCGTGAAACCGACACCATGGACACCTTCGTCGAGTCCTCGTGGTACTACGCCCGTTACGCCTCGCCAAACTACCAAGGTGGCCTGGTGGAAAAATCCGCGGCCGACCATTGGTTGCCGGTGGATCAGTACATTGGCGGTATCGAACACGCAATTCTTCACCTGCTCTACGCGCGTTTCTTCCACAAGCTGATGCGCGACGAAGGCCTGGTGAGCTCCAATGAGCCATTCAAGAACCTGCTGACCCAAGGCATGGTAATCGCCGAGACGTACTACCGTCGCGAAGCCAACGGTGCCTACACGTGGTTCAACCCGGCGGACGTCGAACTTGAACGCGACAGCAAGGCCAAGGTAATCAGCGCCAAGCTGATCGCAGACGGCCTGCCGGTGGAAATCGGTGGCACCGAGAAGATGGCCAAGTCCAAGAACAACGGCGTTGACCCGCAGTCGATGATTGACCAGTTCGGCGCAGACACCTGCCGCCTGTTCATGATGTTCGCCTCGCCGCCGGACATGAGCGCCGAATGGTCCGACTCCGGAGTAGAAGGTTCGCACCGCTTCCTCAAGCGCGTCTGGCGCCTGGCTCAAGCGCACGTCACTCAGGGCCTGCCGGGGAAACTGGACGTCGCCAGCCTGAACGACGAGCAGAAAGTCATTCGCCGTTCGATCCACCAGGCCATCAAGCAGGCCAGCCATGACGTCGGCCAGAACCACAAATTCAACACCGCCATCGCCCAGGTGATGACGCTGATGAATGTGCTGGAAAAAGCGGCCCAAGGCACCGAACAGGATCGCGCACTGGTTCACGAAGGTCTGGAAACAGTGACTCTGCTGCTGGCCCCGATCACCCCGCACATCTGCCACGAGTTGTGGAATCAACTAGGTCACGCTGAGCCTGTGATCGACGCCGGTTGGCCAGTGCTGGACGACAGCGCGCTGGTGCAGGACAGCCTGACACTGGTGATCCAGGTCAACGGCAAGCTGCGCGGCCAGATCGAAATGCCGGCCAGCGCGACACGTGAAGAAGTCGAAGCCGCCGCACGGGCCAACGAAAACGTGCTGCGCTTTGTCGACGGCCTGACTATTCGCAAAGTGATCGTCGTGCCCGGGAAACTGGTCAATATCGTCGCCAGCTAATTGGACCAGGCGCCGGGCCATGCCCGGCGCCGAGTAAAACCTTACGGGCCGCCAGATCGGCCCACATGGTTTCAAGGGGAGCAACAAAATGATCAAACGCAATCTGCTGGTGATGGGCCTTGCGGTCCTGTTGAGCGCCTGCGGTTTCCAGCTGCGCGGCACCGGCACCACCGAACTGGCGATCACCGAAATCGACCTGAGCGCCCGCAATGCCTACGGCGAAACCGTGGTGATGCTGCGTCAGGCGCTGGAAAGCAGTGGCGTCAAGGTCTACGCCGGCGCACCTTACAAATTGGTGCTGACCAATGAGCAGAACAACCAGCGCGTCCTCAGTTACACAGGCGGTGGCGGTACCGGCGAATATGAACTGATCACCGTGTTGAACTACGACATTCGTGGGGCACATAACCTGCCGCTGATGAGCGATAAGCTCGAGGTGCAGAAGACCTACGTTCACGACGGCAACAACCTGTTGGGTTCGGACCAGGAAGCTAGCGCCGCGCGCAACGAAAGCCGTCGCGAGCTGGTTCAACGCATGATGCTGCGTCTGCAGCAGATCACCCCGGCGCAACTGGACCAACTGCAGCAGACCGCAGAAGCCAAGGCCAAGGCCGAAGCCCAGGCGCTGGAAGCAGCACAGAAGGCTGAAGCGAATACTCCGCGCCAGTCGCCTGTCCAGATCCCTCAGCAGTAAAACTTTCGGGGCGTTCCGGCGCCCCGTTTGGCCTCTCTTATGAAACTTGCCCCCGCCCAACTCGGTAAACACCTGCAAGGTGCCCTCGCGCCGGTCTATATCATCAGTGGCGATGACCCGCTGCTGTGCCAGGAAGCGGCCGATGCCATTCGCGCGGCCGCGCGCCAGCAGGGCTTCGACGAACGTCAGGTCTTCGCCGCCGACGCCAGTTTCGACTGGGGAACGTTGTTGCAGGCGGGGGCAAGCATGTCGCTGTTTGCCGAAAAACGCCTGCTGGAACTGCGCCTGCCGTCCGGCAAACCCGGCGACAAAGGCGCCGCCGCGTTCATAGAGTACTGCTCGCGCCCGGCCGAAGACACGATATTGCTGATCAGCCTGCCCAAGCTCGACGCCAGCGCGCAGAAAACCAAGTGGGGCAAGGCGCTGGTCGAAGGTCAGCAGACTCAGTTCGTGCAGATCTGGCCGGTGGATGCCAACCAGTTGCCAAGCTGGATCCGCCAGCGCCTGTCTCAGGCAGGGTTGTCGGCCAGCCAGGACGCGGTCGAACTGATTGCAGCTCGCGTCGAGGGCAACCTGCTCGCCGCCGCGCAAGAAATCGAAAAGCTCAAATTGATGGCCGAAAGTGGGCAGATCACTGTCGAAACCGTACAGGCTGCCGTGGCCGACAGTGCACGTTTCGACGTATTTGGCCTGACCGATGCCATCCTCAATGGTGAAGCGGCCCACGCGCTGCGCATGCTGGAAGGGCTGCGCGGTGAAGGTGTCGAACCACCGGTGATTCTCTGGGCGCTGGCCCGGGAACTGCGCCTGCTGGCTAACCTGTCGCTGCAATACAGTCAGGGCGTGCCGCTGGATAAGGCGTTCAGCTCGGCCCGACCGCCGATCTGGGACAAGCGCAAGCCGCTGATGAGCAAGGCACTGCAACGCTACTCGGCGCAACGCTGGGCGCAGTTGCTGCTCGAAGCGCAGCGTATCGACGCGCAAATTAAAGGCCAGGCGGCGGGTTCGCCGTGGATGAGCCTGAGCCGGTTGACGCTGTTGATGGCCGGTCAGCGCCTGACTTTGCCTTCCGAGTAAACACTCCCCCTGTAGCAGCTGGCGCAGCCTGCGTCGGCCGGTCCGCGCTCGGGCGAAGCAGTCGTAAACCCTGAATCCAGAATCTTCCTGACATACCCCATCGGCTGATTTGGCGACTGCTTCGCCCGAGCGCGGACCGGCCGACGCAGGCTGCGCCAGCTGCTACAGGTTTTGCGATCGCCGAAAGGTCCTACAACCTGTGGGGACTAGACAGAACCACAACTTCGGCCGATGATTTGCCCCGCAAAATCCCCTCACTTACGAGAAATCATCATGAGCAAAAAGCCATCAACGCATGGCCCCAACAAGGCCAAATCCATCATCGCCCAGCCACTGTTCCGCAGCCGTCAGGAACGAGCCGGCAAGGGCAAAGGCAGCTACCGCCGCGAAGCCTTCCAGTCTAATAGCTGGGAGGCTTCTTACTTTCTGGCTGCGTAAAGCAGAACACCCCTTCTACATGTTAAGGTCTGCACTTGAATCGATTGCCCTGGACCTGTGCATGCCCCTTTGTCTTTCCCGTCGTTGGCCAGTTCGCCAACTGATAGCTGCCTCCAGCCTCATTTTGCTTGTCGCCTGCGCGGAAAAACCGACTGCCGCCGACGCCCAGCCGCTCAAAACCCTTCCTGTCGCGACAGCTCCTGCGGTCTATCCGCCCGCGGTGCCGACGGGTGAAACCCCCGACATCCAGCCCACCCAGTCGTTCGCCGAATGGCAAGCGGGTTTCCGCAAAGACGCACTGGCCGCCGGTATCCGCGCCGATCTGTTCGACCGCGCCTTTGCCGATGTCAGCTTCGACCCCAGCGTGATCCGTGCCGATCGCAGCCAGCCGGAATTTTCCCGTCCGGTGTGGGAATACCTCGATGGCGCAGTTTCTCCACTGCGAGTACGTAAAGGCCAAGCGCTGATCAGCGAAAACGCTGCCATCCTGCAAAGCATCGAACAACGTTATGGCGTCGACCGCCAAGCACTGGTGTCGGTGTGGGGCATGGAAAGTAACTTCGGTCAGTTCCAGGGCAGCAAGTCGGTCATCAACTCGCTGGCAACCCTGGCGTACGAAGGCCGGCGCCCGGGCTTTGCGCACGATCAACTGATCGCCGCCCTGCAAATCCTGCAACAAGGCGACATCACACCCGAGAAAATGCTCGGTTCCTGGGCCGGCGCCATGGGCCAGACCCAGTTCATCCCGACCACTTACAACACCCACGCCGTGGATTTCGACGGCGATGGCCGCCGCGACATCTGGGACAGCCCCGCCGACGCATTGGCCTCGACTGCGCACTACTTGCAAAGCTCCGGCTGGCAGAAAGGCCAGCCGTGGGGCTTTGAAGTACGACTGCCAAGCAGTTTCAACTACGTTTTGGCCGATGGCACGATTCGCAAAAGCGTCGCCGAGTGGCAGCAGCTGGGCGTTTCACTGCCCCCGGGGGCTCAGGTTCCGCCAGGCTCGGAACACCTCTCCGCGGCCCTGTTGCTGCCAGCCGGTTATCGTGGCCCTGCGTTCCTGGTCCTCGACAACTTCCGCGCGATACTCAAGTACAACAACTCGTCGTCTTATGCGTTGGCCGTGAGTTTGCTGTCCGAACGCTTCGACGGTGCAGGACTGATCAGCGGCAACTGGCCCAAAGATGATTTGCCGTTGAGCCGCACCGAGCGCATGGAACTGCAAAGCCTGCTGAGTGCCCAGAACTACGACGCGGGCATCCCTGACGGAATCATTGGCGCCAACACGCGCAAGGCGATTCGCAGTGCACAACAGTCGTTTGGCTGGCCGGCGGATGGGTATCCGACGCACAAGTTGCTGGAAGGACTGCGTAGCCGCTAAAAAGCATCGCGGACAAGCCACGCTCCCACAGATTTTGTGTCGTTTACAGATCCAGTGTGGGAGCGGGCTTGCTCCGGGCGGCGTTCCGACGATAGCTGACTATCAGGCGACGAAACTCTAGCGCCTGACCACCACATCCTGCTCCAACACCAACTCCTTCTTCCCCGCATCCAATCGAACCAACGCTCCCATCGGCAACGTCAGGTTCGGATCACAATGACCACTACGCCACCCGGCCAGCACCGGTATCCGCAACGGCTCGAAGGTCTGTTTTAGCAATTGCTCCAGCGCTGCCGCATCGACCCCTGCCACATCCCCCACCAAAACCCCACGAAGCTTGCCCAGCGCGCCAGCCAGCCGCAGATGGGTCAGTAGCCGGTCAATGCGATACAGCGGCTCGTTGACGTCCTCGATCAGCAGGATGACGCCCTCGGCGTCCAGCTCGTACGGCGTGCCCATGGTCGCGGCAATCATCGACAGGTTGCCACCCAGCAAACGCCCGTGAGCGATACCGGGCTCGATCGTGGTCAACGGCCAGGCCACCGGGTGCGACAGTACGCTGCCGGTCTTCACCTGCCCTCTGAGCATGTTGAAAAACGACGACTCGGTAGGCTTCTGCTTGTCGCCCAGCAAATCGGCATTGAGCAGCGGGCCATGAAAGGTCACAAAACCGGCATAACGGCTGATCGCCAAGTGCAGCGCCGTGATGTCGCTGTAGCCGATGAACGGTTTGGCGTTGTTTTGCAGCAGTTCGAAATCAATTCGGTCGAGCAAACGCGGTGTGCCGTAACCACCACGCAGGCAGATAATCGCATCGACTTCTGTGTCAGCGAACGCCGCGTGCAGATCATTGAGCCGCACCTCGTCACTGCCGGCCAGATACCCATCCTGTTCATATACCCCGGGAAACACCCGCAACGCATAGCCGCGAGCGCGCATCCAGGCGATGGCTTTGTCAGTGTCCAGCCCGGCGGGACCGGCGGGTGCAATCACGCCGATCAGCCCTTCCGACGGCAAGGCCGGAACAGGTTTATGCGGATACAGCGTGTGGGTCGGTCGAACGGTCATCCATGAATCTCCCTGCGCGAAAATCTTCAGCACACAGTAGTCAGGAACGGGGACAAACAGAAGAGGGTCAGTCGCCCGCAGGTTGCAGGAAAAAACACTGGCTGGCGTAGGCCAGGCAAAAAAACGCCCGCAAGGCCTGAAAAGCCATGCGGGCGCCTTTTATGTCACCGCCAAATTACAAGGACGATATCAGCTCAGCTTTGACCAACTTTGCCTGCTCATCGGCATGGTACGAGGAACGTACCAACGGGCCGGACGCGACGTTCTTGAAGCCCATCTTGTAACCTTCCTCGGCAAACCAGGCGAAGGTATCCGGGTGCACAAAACGCTGCACCGGCAAGTGGCTGCGGGACGGTTGCAGGTACTGGCCCAGGGTCAGCATGTCGATGTCATGTTCGCGCATGCGCTTCATGACTTCGATGACTTCTTCGTCGGTTTCGCCCAGGCCCAGCATCAGGCCGGACTTGGTCGGAATGTGCGGCATCATCTGCTTGAAGCGTTGCAGCAGGGTCAGCGACCACTGGTAATCCGAACCTGGACGCGCAGCCTTGTACAGGCGCGGCACGGTTTCCAGGTTGTGGTTGAACACATCTGGTGGCTCGGCAGCGGTGATTTCCAGCGCCACGTCCATACGGCCACGGTAATCCGGGACCAGGGTTTCGAGCTGTACGTTTGGCGACAGCTTGCGGATCTCGCGGATGCAGTCGGCAAAGTGCTGGGCACCGCCGTCACGCAGGTCGTCGCGGTCTACCGAGGTGATCACTACGTATTTGAGCTTCAGGTCGGCGATGGCGATAGCCAGGCTTTCCGGCTCATTGACGTCCAGTGGTTTCGGACGGCCGTGGCCGACGTCGCAGAACGGGCAGCGACGGGTGCAGATGTCGCCCATGATCATGAACGTCGCGGTGCCGCCGGAGAAACACTCGCCCAGGTTCGGGCAGGACGCTTCCTCGCACACGCTGTGCAACTTGTGTTTGCGCAGCAGGGCCTTGATGCGGTCGACTTCCGGCGAAACCGGGATACGCACGCGAATCCAGTCGGGTTTCTTCGGCAGTTCGGTGGTCGGAATGATCTTCACCGGGATACGTGCAACCTTCTCGGCGCCGCGCAGCTTGACGCCGGCTTCAACCTTGGCACGCGGGGCCGGACGCTCGGTAACATCAAGCGTCGGGATCATGGTTTGCACTGCATCAGTAGTCATATCAGTCGATTCCGCCCGTTAGGGTCGTCTGCTCAGCATAGTCGAGGTGTTTGACGAGCTGCGCGCGCAGCCGGGCACTTACCTCGGCAAATTCAATCGATCCTGCGTGATCGCTCAGCTGGGTCATCGCCAGCCCGGCGTATCCGCAGGGATTAATCCGTCGAAACGGTTCCAGGTCCATGTCCACGTTCAGGGCCAAGCCATGAAAGGAACAACCATGGCGGATCCGCAGACCCAGGGAAGCGATTTTCGCCCCGTTGACGTAGACACCCGGCGCGTCCGGCTTGGCGGCGGCAGTGACGCCGTAGCTCGCCAGCAGTTCGATCAGGCAGAGTTCCATGCGGGTGACCAGGTCACGCACGCCAAACCCCAGCTTGCGCACATCCAGCAGCAGATAGGCCACCAGTTGGCCAGGCCCGTGATAGGTTACCTGACCACCACGGTCGACCTGTACCACCGGAATATCCCCCGGCAGCAACAGGTGCTCGGCCTTGCCAGCCTGACCTTGGGTGAACACTGGCGGGTGCTCGACCAGCCAGATCTCGTCGGCGGCGTCGGTGCCGCGTTCGTTGGTGAAGCGTTGCATGGCGTGCCAGACCGGCTCGTAAGCCATCTGGCCGAGCTCACGAAAGCCCAGCGTGCCAGACATCACAACACCATGTGCACGAAGCCGGTAGCCCGCAGTTCGCTGTTGATGTTGTACAGCTGGTCCTGGTCGGTGGCGACAATGTGCAATTGGATGGTGGTGTATTTGCCGTTGCTGCTTTGGCGCTCGTCAACACGCTCATCGTTGATGGTGGCGTGTTTTCTGACGATATTGATGATCTTGTCCTTGTTACCCACGCCGGTGTCGCTGATCACCTTAACCGGGTAATCAGTGGCAGGGAATTCGATCTTTGGTGCCTTTACTTCGGTATCGGTCATGGCGTAACGGCCTCGTAAGCGTAAGCCGTGGCGACAACAAAGCCCCGCGCCGGATCAGCACGGGGCCTTGCAGGAGCACACTATCAGTTGAACATGCTGTAGAAGAATAGACGGATGCTATCCCACATACGGCGGAAGATACCACCCTCCTCGACAGCGTCCAGGGCGATCAGGTCGGCGCTGTGCACCACCTTGTCTTCCAGCTTCACTTCGACTTTACCGATCACGTCGCCCTTGGCGATTGGCGCAATCAGCTGCGGGTTCATGGTCATGCTGGCAGCGAGCTTTTTCAGCTGGCCTTTTGGCAGGGTCATGGTCAGGTCTTCAGCCAGGCCGGCCTTGACTTGATTGGTCGCGCCTTTCCAGACAGGGGCCTGAGCCAGCTCGGCGCCTTTCTGATAGAAGGTCTGGGTTTCAAAGAAGCGGAAACCGTAAGTCAGCAGCTTCTGGGTTTCGGCGGCGCGAGCCACTTCGCTGCTGGTGCCGAACACCACGGCGATCAGGCGCATGCCATCACGTACAGCCGAAGACACCATGCAGTAGCCGGCTTCGTCGGTGTGGCCGGTCTTCAGACCGTCGACGGTCTTGTCGCGCCACAGCAGCAGGTTGCGGTTAGGTTGCTTGATGCCGTTCCAGAAGAATTCTTTCTGCGAGTAGATCGCGTAGTGAGCCGGGTCTTCGTGGATGATCGCGCGAGCCAGCACCGCCATGTCATGAGCCGACGAGTAGTGCTCCGGGTTCGGCAGACCGGTCGGGTTCATGAAGTGGCTGTTGGTCATGCCAAGGTCGGCCACGGTTTTGTTCATCATGTCAGCGAAGGCGTCTTCGCTGCCGGCGATGTGCTCGGCGAGCGCAACACTGGCGTCGTTACCCGACTGAATGATGATGCCGTGCAGCAGGTCGCTGACAGTCACCTGCGTGCCCACCTTGATGAACATCCGCGAACCACCGGTGCGCCAGGCGTTTTCGCTGACGGTCACCGGGTCGTTTTCGCCGATCTGGCCACGACGGATTTCCAGGGTCGCGAGGTAGGCGGTCATCAGCTTGGTCAGGCTGGCCGGCGGCAGACGCTGGTCACCATTGTTTTCGACCAGCACGTTGCCGCTGCTGGCATCCATGAGCACATAGGCTTTGGCAGCCAGTTGTGGTGGAGCTGGCATCACCTCGACCGCGAACGCAGCCGGTGAGAGGAGCAGCGGGACTAACAGGAACAGGCGTTTGGCAAAGGTGGTGATGTTCATCCGTCTCTCGAAATCGCTAATGGAAACTGCCCGGGGGCAAAACTAATCAGATGACCTTCTAACGGGCCATCGCGTATTCAGCTGTTCACTCAGAACCCTTGCCGGGCTTTTGTTCGTTACGAGCCAACAACCAGGTTCACCCCATGAATCGCAAGTGAACCGTCAATCAGGTACTACGTATTACTCGGCGGTGACCAGGCTCGGCGAACCGAGATTGGCCATGCGCACGCTGTTCTGCACTTGCTGGATTTCACCCGGAGAGCCTATCGGCCCCAGGCGCACCCGATGCAGTGTCTGTTGGTTGCGCACGATCGAGCTGATGAACACCGGGGCGCTCACCATCCCGCTGAGCTTCGATCTCAGGAGTTCTGCAGCGTCCGGGTTGGCGAACGCGCCCACCTGCAGATACTGGCCAGAGGCTGGTACAGAAGCGTTTTTTTTTGCATCCAGCTGAACAGGCACGACGGCCGCAGCGTGTTGCTGCGCCGGAGGCGTCCATTGCTCGACGGTACCGGCCGAAGCCGTAATCACCGGGGCGCTATTTTGCGCGACTTTCGGCTCGTTGAGCATCAAAGGCGCTGGGCGGCCTTTTTGGGTCCACCACTGTTGCGGGTCGATACCCTCGACCTTGACCCGCGCCGTGCCGGTTTCGGCATAACCGAGCTTTTTGGCGGCGGCATAGGACAAGTCGATGATACGGTCCGAATAAAACGGCCCACGGTCGTTGACCCGCAGGATCACGCTCTTGTTGTTGTCCAGGTTGGTCACCCGGACGTAACTCGGCAGTGGCAACGTCTTGTGCGCGGCACTCATGCCATACAGGTCGTAGACCTCGCCATTGGCGGTGTTCTGGCCGTGGAACTTGGTGCCATACCAGGACGCCGTGCCCGAGGCGACGTAAGTCTTGGATTCTTGCAGCGGGAAGTAGGTCTTGCCCAGAACCGTGTACGGGTTGGCCTTATAAGGGCCGGAGTGCAGGGTCGGCGTGGCATCCGGGATGCGTGATACGTCGACATCCCACCACGGCGCGCCATCTTTGTGGGCGCGGTTGATGTCCAGCCCCGGCGCCGGGCGCACGGCAGTGGACGAGGATTTCTGAGCGGGTGCGCGACTGGTCGAGCAACTGGCGAGCAGCACCGCCAACGCGGCGAAAGCCATGAACTTCAGGGGTTTATTCATAGGCAATGCCCGCATTACTTGACGCCCCGTGCTTGGACCAGCTGTTCAGACAGTTGATGTACGGCCATGGCGTACATCACGCTGCGGTTATAACGCGTGATCGCATAAAAATTCTGCAGGCCCATCCAGTATTCGGGGCCATTGTCACCTTCCAGGCGGAAAGCCGTAACCGGCATATCATCGCGCAGCGCATCATGACTTGACCACCCCAGAGCCCGCAACTCCCCTGCGGTTTTAGTCGGCTCGATGCCCGTGGTCAAACCGTCGTCCACCTGCTCGCCACGGACATCGGCGCGGCTGACCACCGGTTCGCCGGCGACCCAACCGTGACGCTTGAAGTAACTGGCGACACTACCAATGGCATCGTCGGGATTGGTCCAGATATTAATGTGACCGTCACCGTCGAAGTCCACCGCATACGCGCGAAAACTGCTCGGCATGAACTGCGGCAATCCCATGGCACCTGCGTAGGAGCCCTTGAGGGTCAACGGATCGACCTGCTCTTCCCGGGCCAGCAGCAAGAACTCACGCAATTCCTTACGGAAGAATTCAGCGCGGGGAGGATAGTCGAAGCCCAGGGTCGACAATGCGTCGATCACCCGGTAATTGCCGGTATTGCGGCCGAAAAAGGTTTCTACGCCGATGATCGAGACGATCACCTGCGCCGGCACACCGTATTCCTGCTCGGCACGCGCCAGCACCGCTTCGTGCTGACGCCAGAAGTCCACACCACGGGCGATACGCGCATCGGTGATGAACATCGGGCGGTATTCGTTCCATTGCTTGACCCGTTCGGCGGGTTTCGAGATCGCGTCCAGGATCGACTGCTTGCGCTCGGCTTCGCGGAACACGCCCATCAGCTGTTCACCGGCGAAACCGTAATCGCGGGTCATTTCACCGACAAATTCAGCCACCTGGGGTGAGCCTTCGTACTCGCCGGCCAACGCGTGCTGCGTTGTGCCAAGGATGCTTACCAGGCCGACCCATGGCGCGTATCGAGTCACCCAGCCACGCATTACTTGCATTGAAATCTTCACCTTATTCAAACCTGTGCGATCCACTTACGATGGGTATGGATCGACATCAAAACCCCAAACGCTGACAGCAGCGTTACCAGCGAAGTTCCTCCGTAGCTAATGAACGGCAACGGCACCCCCACCACCGGCAACAGGCCACTGACCATACCGATGTTGACGAAAACATAAACAAAAAACGTCATGGTCAAACTGCCCGCGAGCAATTTGCCGAATAATGTCTGGGCCTGAGCGGTAATTACCAGACCCCGTCCAATCAGCAGCAGGTAAATCAACAGCAACGCGCAAATGCCGACCAGGCCGAACTCTTCGCCCAATACCGCAATAATGAAGTCGGTGTGGCTTTCCGGCAGGAAGTCCAGGTGCGACTGGGTGCCCAGCAGCCAGCCCTTGCCAAACACACCACCGGAACCGATGGCGGCTTTCGACTGAATGATGTTCCAGCCAGTCCCCAACGGATCGCTCTCCGGGTCGAGGAACGTCAGGATTCGCTGCTTCTGATAGTCGTGCATGATGAAGTACCACATGCCCACGGCCACCGGCACGGCAGCCGCCAGCACGCTGATGATCCAGCGCCAGCGCAAGCCCCCCATGAACAAGACGAACGCGCCACCCGCGAGGATCAGTAGCGATGTCCCCAGGTCCGGCTGACGCACGATCAAGATAAATGGCAAGCCAATCAGAAACAGACTGACCGCAACGTGCTTGAGCTGCGGCGGCAAGGTGCGCTTGGACAAATACCAGGCGATGGTCGCCGGCATCAGGATTTTCATGAACTCCGAGGGCTGGAAGCGGATCACCCCGGGGATGTTGATCCAGCGCGTGGCGCCCATGGCGTTGTGGCCCATGACGTCCACCACCACCAGCAACAGCACACCGAGCACATAACCGACCGGCACCCACCGCGCCATGAAACGCGGCTCGAACTGCGCGATGACGACCATCGACACCAGGCCAATACCAAACGAAGTGGCTTGCTTGGCCAGCAGGTCCCAGCTCTTGCCGCTGGCCGAATACAGCACGAACAGGCTGCCGGCGGCGAGGGTCAGCAGCAAAATGAGCAACGGCCCATCGATGTGCAGGCGTTGCAACAGCGTCGCGCGGCGACGCATCACATCTTCGCTTGAGAGCATGCGATCAAAATTATTCATCATGGGCCGTAACCTCCGCACTGATAGGGCTGGCGTACTCGGCTTTGAGATGGCCGTCCTGGTCCAGGAGCCAGGCATCCATGATTTGACGCACCACTGGCGCGGCGACCCCGGAACCGGACTCGCCGTTCTCGACCATCACCGACACCACGATTTGCGGGTTGTCGGCCGGCGCAAAGCCGACAAACAAGGCGTGGTCGCGGTGACGTTCCTGAACCTTGGAGCGGTCGTACTTCTCGCCCTGCTTGATCGCGACCACCTGGGCCGTACCACTTTTCCCGGCGATCCGGTATTGCGCGCCAATCGAGGCCTTGCGCGCCGTACCGCGAGCGCCGTGCATCACCTGTTGCATACCGTGGTTGACCTTGGTCCAGTCCGACGGATCGCGCAGAACGATATTCGGCATCGGATTTTCATCCTTGGGCTTCTCGCCTTCGACCGTCTTGGCCAGGTGCGGACGGTTCCACACACCTTTGTTGGCCACCAGTGCCGTGGCCTGGGCCAGTTGCAGCGGCGTGGACTGCATATAGCCCTGACCGATCCCCAGGATCAGGGTTTCGCCCGGGAACCAGGCCTGGCGGCGGGTCGCACGTTTCCACTCGCGGGACGGCATCAGGCCCGGCGATTCTTCGAACATGTCCAGCGAGACCTTTTGGCCGATGCCGAATTTACCCAGATACGCCGACAAACGATCGATCCCCAGCTTGTGGGCCAAGTCATAGAAGTAGGTGTCGTTGGACCGCATGATCGCCGTGTCCAGATCCACGTAACCGTCGCCGGTACGGTTCCAGTTCCGGTACTTGTGATCGTAATTGGGCAGTTGGTAATAACCGGGGTCGTACACGCGGGTCGACGCGGTGACCACACCTGAATCCAGACCGGCAATCGCCACCGCCGGCTTGATGGTCGAACCCGGCGGGTACAGACCGCGCAACACGCGGTTGAACAGCGGTCGGTCGATGGAGTCGCGCAGTTCGGAATAGGCCTTGGAACTGATGCCCGTGACGAACAGGTTCGGGTCGAAACTCGGCTGGCTGACCATCGCTAGCACTTCGCCGGTTTTCGGGTCCAGCGCCACGACGGCACCACGACGACCGCCCAGTGCCGCTTCGGCCGCTTCCTGCAATTTGATGTCCAGGCTCAGGACGATGTCCTTGCCGGAAATCGGTTCGGTACGCTTGAGCACACGCAATACGCGGCCCCGAGCGTTGGTTTCGACTTCTTCGTAACCGACCTGACCGTGCAATTCCGGCTCGTAGAAACGTTCGATGCCGGTTTTGCCAATTTGATGGGTGCCGCTGTAACTCACAGGATCCAGTGACTTGAGCTCTTTCTCGTTGATTCGCCCCATGTAACCCACCGAGTGCGCAAAGTGCGCGCCCTGCGGATAGTGACGAACCAGCTGCGCGACCACTTCCACGCCCGGCAGGCGGAACTGGTTCACGGCGATCAGGGCGATCTGTTCTTCGGTCAGCTCGAACAGGATTGGCACCGGCTCGAATGGCCGACGCCCCTGACGCATGCGTTTCTCGAAGATCACCCGGTCCTCGGGTGTCAGCTCCAACACTTCGACAATCACGTCGAGCACTTGCTGCCAGTCGCCGGAGCGCTCGCGGGTCATGCTCAGGCTGAAGCTGGGCCGGTTATCGGCCACCACCACGCCATTACGGTCGAAGATCAGCCCACGGGTGGGTGGAATCGGCTGCACATGGACGCGGTTGTTTTCCGACAGGGTCGAGTGGTACTCGTACTGGATCACCTGCAGGAAATACAACCGCGCAATCAGCACACAAATCAGCGCTACTACCGCAATTGCACCGAACACGACGCGACCACGCACCAGACGGGCGTCTTTTTCGTGGTCCTTGATACGGATCGGCTGAGACATGAGGGCAGAACTACTTGTGGTAAGGGTGGCCGGACAAGACTGTCCAGGCACGATACAGCTGTTCGCCGATCAGGATTCGCACCAGCGGGTGCGGCAACGTCAACGGCGACAATGACCAGCGCTGATCGGCTCGGGCACAGACTTCCGGCGCCAGCCCTTCGGGGCCGCCGACCATGAAATTCACCGTGCGCGAGTCCAGACGCCAGCGATCGAGTTCGACCGCCAACTGCTCAGTGCTCCAGGGCTTGCCGTGGACTTCGAGGGTGACAACACGCTCGTTCGGCCCGACCTTGGCCAGCATGGCTTCGCCTTCCTGACGGATGAAGCGCGCCACGTCGGCGTTCTTGCCACGGGTGTTGAGCGGTATTTCCACCAGTTCCAGCGCCAGCTCGGACGGAAGACGCTTGGCATATTCATGCCAGCCTTCTTCCACCCACTTGGGCATCCGTGAACCGACGGCGATCAGTCGCAGTCGCACAGCGGGCCCTTATTGCTGGTCTTTGTTGAGCTTGATGAAATGCTCGTGGGTGTTTTCCGGGCTGTGGTGAGCCGCGTTCAGCGCACGGCTCTGTTCAGCGCCGGACCACAGACGCTCCAGGTCGTAGAACTGGCGAGCCGAGGCGGTCATCATGTGAACGATGACATCATCCATGTCCAGCAGAACCCAGTCGCTGTCGCCCTTGCCTTCTTCACCCAATGGCTTCACGCCCTGGGCTTTGACGGCTTCGCGAACCTTGTCCAGCATCGCGCCGATCTGGCGGTTGGACGTACCGGTAGCGATGATCATGAAGTCAGTGATGCTCTGCTTTTCACGAACGTCGATCACCTGAATGTCCTGGGCCTTGACGTCTTCCAGGGCCGCTACGGCAACCTTGACCAGCTCTTCACCGGCCAGCTCCGGGCCGGTCGGTGCTACTACTGGCAGTGGGGCGCTTTTGAATGTGCCTTTGCGCTTTACTTTAGTTACGTCTTTGTTCGTCATATAAAACTCGTTTTGCTCGTATGTTCGGGGGCTTCGATACACGTGATCACGTGCTTGAAGCGCGCCTCTTTTCAGTTCGACGCACGGTAAAGTCCGTGCGCATCGATGTAGGCCAGGACCGCGTCGGGCACCAGGAAACGTACCGACTTACCGCTGGCCAGCAGTTGACGGATCTGGGTGGCGGATACCGCGAGCGGTGTCTGCCAGACGAATGCAATCTGTCCGCTCGGCCCTTTGAGGGCCAGCGGGTCGCTCACCGAGCGCGCTGCCAGCAGGTTGCGCAAGGCATCCGGCGGTTCGCTGTCGGCATCCGGGCGTTGCAGCACCAGGATGTGGCAATGCTGGAGCAACTCTTCCCAGCGGTGCCAAGTGGGCAGGCCGCAAAATGCGTCCCAGCCCAAAAGTAGAAAAACCTGGGTCTGAGCGGGCAGTTCGGCGCGCATCAGCTCCAGGGTGTCAATAGTGTAGGACGGTTTGTCCCGCTGCAATTCGCGGGCGTCCACCACCAACGGCGCCACACCGGCCACCGCGCACTCGACCATCGCCAGACGGTCTTTGGCCGACACCTGCGGCGTACCACGATGCGGCGGTCTGGCACTGGGTGTCAGACGTAACTCATCGAGCGCCAGCGATTCGGCGACTTCCAGCGCACCACGCAGATGGCCGATGTGCACCGGGTCGAACGTACCGCCCAGCATGCCAATCCGGCGAGGTTGAGGCTCGCTTGAAGTGGCTGGGGCTGTCGGGTCGAGGTCGCCCAAGTCAGACCGACGCCTGGCCGCGCAACTGGCCATCACCGACCACGATGTACTTCTCGCAGGTCAAACCTTCGAGACCCACCGGGCCGCGGGCGTGCAGCTTATCAGTAGAAATGCCAATCTCGGCACCCAATCCGTATTCGAAGCCATCGGCGAAGCACGTCGGGGTGTTGATCATCACCGACGACGAATCGACCTGCGCGACAAAACGCCGTGTGTCAGCGAGGTTTTCGCTGACGATCGAGTCGGTGTGATGGGAGCCGTGCTTATTAATATGCTCGATCGCCTGGTCCAGCCCTTCGACTACGCGGATCGACAAAATCGGCGCCAGGTATTCGGTAGTCCAGTCTTCTTCGGTGGCCGCTACAGCATCGATAATCGCGCGCGTGCGCTCGCAACCACGCAGCTCGACGCCTTTTTCGCGGAACTGGGCAGCCATCGATGGCAGGAAATCTTTGGCAACGGCTTGATCCACCAGCAGCGTTTCCATGGCGCCGCAGATGCCATAACGGTACGTCTTGGCGTTGAACGCGATGCGCTGGGCTTTCGCCAGATCGGCATGTTCACTCACGTAAACGTGGCAGATGCCGTCGAGGTGTTTGATCACCGGCACGCGGGCGTCACGGCTGACGCGTTCAATCAGGCCACGGCCACCACGGGGCACGATGACATCGACATATTCCGGCATGGTGATCAGTGCGCCAACGGCGGCACGATCGGTGGTTTCGACCACTTGCACCACGGCGGCTGGCAGTTCGGCTTCGGCCAGACCGCGCTGGATACAGGCGGCGATGGCGCGATTGGAATGGATCGCTTCGGAGCCGCCACGCAGAATGGTTGCATTGCCAGACTTGAGGCACAGGCTGGCGGCATCGATGGTCACGTTGGGACGGGATTCGTAGATGATCCCGATCACGCCCAGCGGCACGCGCATTTTACCGACCTGAATGCCCGACGGGCGGAAGCTCATGTCGCGAATCGCGCCGACCGGGTCCGGCAATGCGGCCACCTGGCGCAGGCCGACGATCATGCCGTCGATGCGTTCCGGGGTCAGCGCCAGACGCTCCAGCAGGGCCGGCTCAAGACCATTGGCGCGACCCGCGGCCAAATCCAGTTCATTGGCCGCCGTCAACTCGGCGCGTGCAGCGTCCAGCGCATTGGCAGCAGCCTGCAAGGCGCGGTTTTTCTGCGCAGTGCTGGCGCAGCCGATGACGCGAGAGGCTTCGCGGGCAGCGCGACCCAGGCGGGTCATGTAGTCAAGAACGGACTCAGTCATGGTCTGGATTGGTCTTTGCTAAGGTCTTGGTAAAGAGTAAAGCGGCAGATTATAGCTGTCGCGTCCCCCGACTAACAGCGGTGACGGGCGGATGGTCGAAATCGAGGGCAATTTGCCGACGTTCAGCCGTGATTAAGCTGCAAATTGTTATCATCACCGCTCTATAAGCCCTGATAAACGCCGTTCATCATGTCCAACCTGACTGTTCGAGCGTCCGCTACTAGCCTGCCCACCGGGCTTGCGGACGCGTTTTTCGACCGTGACGCGCAAACGCTGGCCCGGGATTTACTCGGCAAAGTCATTCGCCACCGGGTCGGCGACCTGTGGCTCAGCGCCCGGATTATCGAAACCGAAGCCTATTATTTTGAGGAAAAAGGCAGCCACGCCTCCCTCGGCTACACAGAAAAACGTAAGGCATTGTTTCTGGATGGCGGCCACATCTATATGTATTACGCCCGTGGCGGCGATTCGCTGAACTTCAGTGCCAAAGGCCCCGGCAACGCGGTGCTGATCAAATCGGCCTATCCGTGGGTCGATGAGCTGAGCGGACCGGCGAGCCTGGCGCAAATGCTGTTGAACAATCCCGACGCCCAAGGCCGCCCTCGCCCCTCGCAAAAGCTGTGTGCCGGGCAGACCCTGCTGTGCAAGGCCCTGGGTTTGAAGGTGCCGGTCTGGGACGCCAAGCGTTTCGATCATGAAGTGCTTCTCGTGGAAGACATCGGCCCGGCGCCCGCCCACATCATCCAGACCACGCGCTTGGGCATCCCCCATGGCCGTGATGAACACTTGATGTACCGCTTTGTCGATGCGGCTTACGCGCCGTATTGCACGCGTAACCCGCTGCGACGGGGGCAGGTCGAAGGTCGCGATTATTTTGTACTGTTTTGATGACGCCCCCGGTGGGAGCGACCTGTGGCGAGGGGGCTTGTCGGACCGCCGCACCGCCCCGTTGGGCTGCGAAGCGGCCCCAAAATCGCTGATGTGCCAAAGATATTGTGAGTGCTACGCACTCAAACGGGGCGGTGCGGCGGTCCGACAAGCCCCCTCGCCACAGGTCGCTCCCACAAGGGATCTGTAGTTTTTTGAAGATTGCGGTCGTCCCTCATGGGACCAATGAACATTTATGGAGTTGTTTTTATGGGCCCATGGCTCGATAGCGTCACCGGTTGGTTGACGGTCAACCCGCAGTGGCTGGCTGCGGCGGTGTTCATAGTGGCCTTTGTGGAATGCCTGGCGATTGCCGGGCTGATCGTGCCCGGCACGGTGTTGCTGTTTGCCGTGGCGGTCCTGGCCGGCAGTGGCGCGCTATCGTTGAGTGAAACGCTGCTGCTGGGGTTCGTTGCCGGGGTGCTGGGTGACGTCATTTCGTACTTCGTCGGACGGCATTTCCACCAGAACATCCGACGCCTGCCCGGCTTACGTCATCATCCGGAATGGATTGCCGGCGCCGAGGCGTATTTCCAGCGTTATGGCATCGCCAGCCTGCTGGTCGGACGCTTTATCGGACCGCTGCGCCCGATGTTGCCGATGGTTGCCGGGATGTTCGATATGCCATTCCCGCGATTTTTCGCCGTCAGTCTGTTGGCTGCCGCTGGCTGGAGTGTTGCGTACCTGCTGCCCGGCTGGGCCACGGGCGCGGCGATTCGTTTGCCGTTGCCGGAAGGTTTCTGGCCTGAGGCGGGAGTCGTCGCTGGTGCTATTGCCGTCATGGTTGGTTTGAGCGTCACCAGCAGCCTGCGCCGCCATCGCAAGGCGACGATGCTGATTGCCGGGATGAGCCTTCTGATTCTGGCGGGATTGTTTATCGGCTATCCGCACCTGACCGCGCTTGATCAGGGCTTAATGACGTTGGTGCAAGAACACCGCAGCCCGATGCTCGATGAAGTGGCCGTGGTCTTTACGCTGATTGGCGAGTTTCGCAACATGCTGCTATTCAGCGCACTGCTGACCGGCCTGCTGCTGATCGCGCGACAATGGCGGCAGACGATTTTTGCCGGCAGCACCCTGCTTGTCACCGCCCTCGGCAACACCTTCACCAAGCAATTTTTCGCCCGCGTGCGCCCGGAAGTACTGAGCGATCCACTGACCAGTTACAGCATGCCCAGCGGCCATGCCTCGGGGTCATTCGCGCTGTTCCTGACCCTCGCCGTGCTGGCGGGCCGAGGACAACCACCGCGGATGCGTCTGACATGGCTGCTACTGGGTTGCTTGCCCGCGCTGGCGATTGCGCTATCGCGGGTGTACCTGGGCGCACATTGGCCGACAGATGTATTGGCCGGCGCTATGTTGGCTGCCTGTGTTTGTGCGGCGAGCCTGTGGCTGAGTCAGCGCCAGACACCGCTCAACGCCATGCCACCCAAGGTCTGGTGGCTGGTGTTGCCAGCGCTGATGGCGTTGTTCGGGTTCTTTGCGTTGCGGCATTTGCCGCACGCGATGTTGCGGTATGCGTATTAGGGCAGGCATTTCAGAAAATCGATCTGCCGATAAGAAAATCACCTCAAATCTCCCGGCGCAAAGGGGTCAAGAATTTCGCATCGTGCGCCTCACGATGATCTGACACTCTGACCAAAGTGTATTGAACATGCCCCCCCTATCTTCCAGACATAACATCGTTCGCATGAAAGCCGTTTAAAACAAAAAGAAATAACGGCGACCGAAATATTGCGACCTATCAGCGCAATTCAGGTAAACACTCTCCCTGAATCACATCCAGTCGCTGCCGCGGATTATTTAAAATAAAAATCATTGTAATTATCCCGCCTCGATCGGCGCACGATAAGAATACGACTTTATATTTTTTTATAGCCAAACATGGCGCAAACAAACAACACCTACATCGCAACCAAAATAATACAAAAAATAAATAACATCTGGAAAAACAACCCCGCTAAAAAATTAATTGCAGCTGTGCAATATTAGACATATCGCAACAACCCTCCACACTCAAAACAAGTACCTCTTCCAACAAGAATATCAACCATGTCCATACCTCTCATCAGCTCCGACTTTCAGACTGCACGCGATGGCCTCATCCGAATAACCGATATCGCCATGCCTGCACCACTCACACCACCTCATGAAGTACTGAATGACGCACAGGGAACGATCGACAACAATACGGCTGCGCGAGAGATAAAACAGCCTGACCTCAAAGACATTGATAATCTTTTTGGCCCCTTACGCTTCGGCGATCTAAGCGTAAGCCGTGTAGAACTTCATTCGATGGGCGCCCTACTCAATGGAGAAATAATTACCGGCTCGCTCACTTACTTTGCAGAGCCCGACCAGGCGTTCATAGATGCGCTGGAGTTTGATCCAGTGAAAGTCGAACACCGGATAAAAACAGTCGAAACTGACCAGACTCATCTCCCGGCCACCTTGCTGTTTGAAATTGCCACAAAACGCTCCATTTCGGCCGCCCCCTTATTGAAGCAACCCGAACCAGGCAGGTCGGCAGTACCCTTGGAGAGAATCGGTAGTTTGCTAAAAACCGCCCAGCGATTGGATATACAGAAAATCTCACTACCTGCTCACCTGCCTGACTGGGTCGATAAAACCAAAAGCCATGGCATGGCGTCCATGGGGGTTGGGCTTCAGGCATATGGGCTCTATAGCGCTTTGATCGGCACGACGGATGCACTTAAAAAAGGTCATTGGGATGAAGCTGCGGTCAATATCGGAGGAGGCGTAGCAGAGATCGGCTCGTTGATTGTCGAACGGGGCTTGGCAAAAACCGGCGAGGCAATGATTCGCAGTGGTGCAAAAACATTCGAACTCTTTGGCAGGACAACCGTCGGCCAATTGCTGAGTAGGGGGGCTGGACTATTTGCCAGCGTTTTAACCCTGCCGTTTGACCTCTACACCGCGATCAAATCGTTTAACGATGCAGCCAATGCACAGAGCAAAACTGCACAAGATCTTTACGTCAATGGCGCGCTCAGCCTGACGAGCGCGGGGGTGTCCACAATACTGGGCTGTGCCGCGTTACTGGGCTTCAAAGCCGCCGGGCCTGTCGGGATCGCCGCCGCCGCTATATTGATCATCGGGGCAAAAGTCTACAGTGCCGCGCGAGTGGTCGACGATATCGACGATTACATCGAGTTGACCGTGCATGAGCGTTGGCGTACAGGCTGGCTTGCCTTTACCGGACAAGACCTGGACCAAGAGGTCGCGGATCGCTTCAGCGTCGCCAAGACCTACAGCGACTATGCCAGTGCGCTCGAAACCACGAGCGCCGGATGGCTCAAAAATGAACTGAGAGACAGCGTTGAAGCGGTTGTGAATGGCCGATTCGAAGTGACATTGCAGCCTACCCGATATCAAAAATTTCAGTGGGATGCAGAGGGCGGAGAGTCACCTTACATAACGGTCAACGTACCCGCTATTAAGGAAACCGACGACGTTTACAACGCCAGAGAGGGCCTCTCGCCAGGCACTCCCGGTGTCGTTGCGGGTGAGACCGGCGCAGGCAAAGGAATACTGTGGGCACTGGGCGCAGGTAACGACAGCATCGTCGGTGTCCAAGACAAATCGAATTACTTTAATTACGCGTCAGGCACTAAATCCCTGACGGGCGGTGACCTTGACGATTCGTTCCTCTTTCAGTCGGCCGCCGAAGGCCTCAAGAAAACCCCTGCCGCTGAACACGTAAGCTCTTTAAATGGTGGCGCCGGAATAGACACGCTATCACTTCAGGGGCGACACGTACCGGTACGCCATGGGCCGGATGACAATGCGTATACCGGCTACGACATTGACTTGAAGAATGGAACACTGGGCTTGCGCCTCCCCGAGGCCGATGCGACCCCGATTTTACACTCGACCCTCGACTCGATCGAGAAAGTCGAGACACTGGCTGGTGCTTCCAACCGGGTCACCGGCTCTGATCAGACTGACACGATTGTTGCCAGTGGCAACGACAGCATCGACGCAGGCGCAGGTGACGACCAGATCTTTATTCGGGGTAACGAATGCCAGGTCAACGGCGGAAGCGGTGTTGACTCCTACTATTTGAATGACCTGAGCCACTTTGTATCCATTACTGAAGACGGTCAGGACATCAGCACCCTACATCTGGGCGTCACGCTCGAACTTATCCAGAGTTGGCGCATACATGACAATGCCCTGATCATCTCCTCATTGCGCAGCACAGACGAGTATGGGCCTCAGAGACAGCTGATCATCAAAGATGTCTACGCAAAGCTCGAGGGCACAAGGAGATTACGCAACGACAAGTTGTTATTTATCACAAGCGACGGCTACCAACTAAAAGCCGACCTACCCTCTGAAATAGCGGATTTTAGCGAGCAAAGCATCAAGGTCATTGTCGTCGCTCCCGGCGTCCCCAAAGATCCACCCGTTATCGTCAACAGTAAAATCCAGCGAGTCCCCAATGAAAAACACCAAAATTACTTCGTGTCCCGCGAGACGTATCGAACCACTTTCAGTGTCGACGCACAGAAGAAAAACACGTCCAGCACGCTATATATAGACTTCGACGATGACGAAATCAGTAACGTCAACGCTATCTATGTTGTCACGGCCACCGGTCGCAGCAGCTTTACTTACTTGAGTTATTCGCACATTCACTTCCAGATCCATTTCAACAATGGATGCTCACTGCTGATTCATGGTGCTGCGAGGGAAGGCTCCGGAAAAAAATCTGACCGGGGGAGCGGCATCATGACTTCAGGTTGGGAGACCATCCACGCGTTTACTCTGACAATGCGCAACGGAAAATCTTACTCGCTGGATTACCCGCAAAACTCCTACCTTGAAGACAAGGAAAACCCCGGATATAGAACCATTGAAAGCCGTGCTTCATTGCGTCAAAGACCAGGAAAGTACTTGCTCGTCGAACCTGCATTTGAAAGACGTGTTTTGAAGTCGGTTTCGCAGCGTATCGATATCAGCTCGGCATTACACAACACCGTCTACTTGCTTGAAGGTCAAGCTTCGTCCTATGACATATACCTGGCAAGCAACACACGCCTCAGCCTCTCAACCCCAGACACCGCGACGGGCTCAACCTGGAGCATTTATACAGAACACCTTCGCGAAATAATAACCCGACAGGAACTCATCATTTCCAACAGCGTGCTCAAGATTGGAAGCATACACATTCGACTTCCGAACAGTGCATCACCTGGAGTTCCCCTCGAGCAGGTCAGCGTCACTATCTCATCTGGCAATCGTTACCATATCAGTACGCTCTTTGAAATCATTCTGCTTGATGCAGTCAACGCACAGGCTTATTCAAGCATCAACGCTATACAATCGGACATAAAGTTTCACAAACAACGAGGAGAGCTAAACAATGATCTGACCTATGTAAAGAACATCCGAATGACCGACCTCACAGCCGGCAACATTTATTACGACACAGAAATGAACAACTGGACTATTGATACCGACTGGTCACGCATTATAAAGATCGAAGACCTGACCATCGTAGACAAGGTCATTTCGATAGCGTCAACCTGAGTCAAATTCAAACTAAATCTCTCTCTTTTCACTGGCCAAGGAGTGGCACCGTGGGTACAAAAAAACCGCCTGTCTCAGCAAATTCTTCCGGCGTGGATTCGCCTTCCTCTATATCCATTAACCCCCCTAGGTTACGCACCCAAGGAGACACTTCAACGCTGCCACGCCAGATAACGGGTACTGCGCCACATCTGCAACAGCAGGATCCGACAGGTCCCGATGTCGCGGGCGGCAGCGAAACAAGAAACCACGCAAGTGGAATGGCAAGCGATTCATCAACGTTGAACATAACGGATCTACCTTCACTGCGACTGCCAGAGCGCATAACCAGCGCCAGCCTGGACAAATATCTATTGGGATCTGCATTCTTGCGCGGAATGCAATCGCCCAATGCAGAGGGATTTCGACTCATCGTCGGGCGCAAGTTCGTCGATGTCAAAGACAAAGGAACTGTGTATGTGGAGTTCGATGACACCCTTGGGGCTTATCGTGCAACAGATCTTTACCATAAGCTCCCGTCAGGCCCCGCACTTTACAAGAACGATGGGGAATTGACCTGGAGTCAGCCTGCCCTTGCCTTGGAAGAAACACGACCTTCGCTCAAGCGAATTCACGCCGGTGACAATGAATCTTCCGACAACACGTTAGCGCCCAAACATCCAAAGCACGCTTTACCTGACGACCCATTGGAAACAGGAGTTCCAGCAGGGGGAATATATTTGGGTTCCAACAATCCGTTAGGGGGTCCTGATGTTCAGGGCTACTACCGTCTGCTGGTGAAACCGGTGCCTGGCTCAAATGAGCCAAGATACCTTTACGGCTTCAGGGATTCAAAAAACATGTGGGTGAAAGTTGACCCACCACCGGATGGATTCAATGCGCCTGTCAGGCATTTGAGCGAGTGGACGGATCATCAGCTCTGGGAGCTCTACGGCATTCATGGCCAGGATATTCAACGTTTCCGCATGGAAGCCCAAGCAAGCGGAATGAGGCCGCAGTGGGCAAAAACGGCATCGAATGACGATCCAAGAGCTTCACTGATCAACGACACGCTGAAGTGGCTTTATCCGAACAAGACGGTCAAGGAGCGCGAAATGCTCCTGAGAACTTACAATCTCTCTCCCGGGCAACAATTACGTCTCCACCAGGACTTGTCAAAGCAGCAAAAAATTCCGGTATGGGCTGAGCATCACAAACAACTGAGCCACGACAAAACCAACCCGATCAGGTTCGATCAGCTCTATAGCGAATTCGCCCCCCAAGTACTGCATGTCCGAAACAAAACCGCGCAAACAGGCCTTTATGGCCTTGAAGAGAGCTTGACCGAAGAGTTCCTCTTTTCTTTTCTGAAGAAAATGGGCTACGCCCGAAACAAAAATAATTGTTTATACCGCACGGACATCCCTTCGCTATTCAGAGGAGATGAACGCACTCCGTTTGAACTGGCCAATGATGGCTGGATGTTACCCCGTTACAACCACAGGCCCGGGGCAACGACCCAGAAGCCCATGAGTGCAACGGTCCGCCTGCGCGAGGCAACTTCTTTGTACGGAAAGGACGGACCTGATCCGGAATACTTGCTCTATAACAGTCAGACCAACAAATACCCTGGCAAGAAACCGGATGATACGGACGGTGGTTCCGACAATTCTGATAGCTCTGATAGCTCAAACCACTCCAGCGCCTCCGATAACGACTGGTCAGACTCCGACACCTCACTTCAACTTGACTCCGAACGAAACTATGAAACGACCCGACACAATCAAAATATACGGTTCGTTTACGCAATCGATACCCGCAACATGGAAGTGGTATTAGGCGAAGAAAATCACGCTTTTAATAAACGTGCGGATGTTCTCCCTACCTGGTTCCCTGAAGACGATCTCGAAGCATTGATCTCAGTATCGAGACGAGGCATCAATGCCGATCGGATCTGGCTGTTCGATTCAAACTTTAAACGAGCAGTACGCGTCAGAGACCTCACTGAACAAGCTGATAACGATTACCAGGAAGAAGTGCAGGCACGAACACATGCCGGCAGCTACAACAAAGAGGAATACGATGGGTTGATCGATAAAGCTGCCAAGGCCGGCAAACCAATTCTCGAACTGAATAGCGATAAAGACTGGTTTGCCAACGATATTGTCTGGCCGCCCATCCCCGTCGTTCAGAACCCGAGCTGAACGTCACGCAAACAACTCCCCTTGTAATTCATCCAGCAGCGCCTGAATCGCATCCAGTCGCTGCTGCGGATCGTCGAGTTGCAGCAGGTCAATCTTGTCCACTTCCGCGAACGGCAGCAAATAGGCCAACTGATTAGCCAATGATTGTTGCCCGGTCGCCTCAGTGCCCATGTTCAACGCTTCGACCATCGGGTGTTCGGCCAACGCCTTGAGCAGCGCCACCAAATCGGCGTCTTCTTCCTGCAGCGGCTGTTCAGGTTCGTCTTCAAGCCATTCAACGTCGGCGACGGTCAACTGGTCGCGCTGCACCTCGGTGCGCAAGACATGAAAACGCCGCCCGCCCTGCACCCGAATCCCCAGCAGGCCGTTGTCCTGCTGCTTGAAATCGGTGATCAGCGCTTCACACCCCACCAAGGCATACCCAGCCGGAGCGATGCCGACTTCTTCGCCGTCGAGGATGCACACCACGCCGAAGCCGCCGCCCTGTTTCATGCAGCGGCCGATCATGTCCAGGTAGCGCGCCTCGAAGATCTGCAAGTCGAGGATGCAGCCAGGAAACAGCACCGTGTTCAGTGGGAAAAGCGGCAAGCTCATAGACATTTCCTTACACCACCATCGACACCGCCAACGGCAGGAACACCGCCGTGGCCACACCCATCAGACTCATCGCCAGCGCCGCAAAGGCGCCGCACTCTTCACTTTCCTGCAAGGCCACCGAGGTGCCGACCGCATGGGCGGTCATGCCCAGTGCCATACCGCGCGCCTCAGGACTGTGGACACCGAGCCGGGTCAACAGGCTCGGGCCGAAGATCGCACCGATTACGCCGGTGATCAACACGAACACCGCAGCCAACGCCGCGACACCGCCGATCTGCTCGGCCACCAGCATGGCAATCGGTGACGTCACCGACTTGGGTGCCATGGTCATCAGGATCATGTGCTCGGCACCGAACCACCAGCCCAGCAACACGCACATGCCCGTGGCCACCACGCCACCTATCACCAGCGTAGTAAATATCGGCCAGAACAACTGCCGAATACGTCGCAGATTAAGGTACAGCGGCACCGCCAGCGCGACTGTCGCAGGCCCGAGCAAGATACTGAGGATCTCGGTGCTCTTGCGGTACTCGGCGTACGTCAGGCCACAGGTCACCAGAACACCGATCACCACCAGCATCGAGACCAGCACCGGTTGCAAAAAGATCCAGCGGGTTTTCTCGAAGGCCGCCAGCACCAACTGATAAGCGCCCAACGTGATGCCGATGCCGAACAACGGATGATGAATCACCGAGTCGAGTGCGCCGTGCCAATCAAGGATCATTGGTCATCTCCGCGATGGGCGTGGCGCTTGACCATGCGCTGCATCAGTACGCCGGCGAAGGCCATGGACAGCAGCAGCGACAACACCAGCGCACCGACGATGGCCCAGAAGTCCGCGGCAATATCCTTGGCATACACCATCACGCCCACGGCCGGTGGCACCAGCAGCAAGGGCAAGTAACGCAGCAGGCTGCTGGCCGCCAGGCTCAGCGGCTCGCCGACTTGTCCGCGTGAAATCAGGTACACCAGTAACAGCAGCAAGCCAATAATCGGCCCCGGTAGCACCGGTAAAAACAAGTGGTTGATGGCTGTGCCCAGCAATTGGAACAGCACCAGCCAAGTCAGGCCACGTAACAACATCCGGCATCTCCCACGCTCTCCCCACCAAGAAGGGGCTGCGCATTATAAGCACGTCAACACTATGGATCGGCATTCGCCAAAAGCATGGACAGTTGACCGGAGCAATTACCCATGTTGATCTACAGTGGTTCGCAGGGAGGTCAAATCCCCCCACTCGAAAAACTATAAATCCGATGAAACCCAAGGAGAGTCTCAATGCCCTATGTTCCCGTTGCAGAGCTCAAAGATTATGTCGGCAAGGAACTCGGACGTTCCGAATGGCTCACCATCGATCAGGAGCGCATCAACCTGTTCGCAGAAGCCACTGGTGATTACCAGTTTATTCATGTCGACCCGGTCAAAGCCGCGCAAACGCCATTTGGCAGCACCATCGCACATGGATTCCTGTCGCTGTCACTGATCCCCAAGTTGATGGAAGACATCCTCATCCTCCCCGAAGGCGTGAAGATGGTAGTCAACTACGGTCTCGACGGCGTGCGTTTCATTCAACCGGTCAAGGTCAATTCGAAAGTACGCCTCAAGGTTGACCTCTCCGACGCCGTCGAGAAAAAGCCCGGCCAATGGCTGCTCAAGGCCACCACCACCCTTGAGATAGAAGGCTCGGACAAGCCGGCCTATGTCGCTGAATCCCTGTCCCTCTGTTTCGTATAACCCATCCCGGATGCGAAGCAGCTCACGCTGTTTCGCGACCGTCTCTATATATACGACACATAGCTACGGCATACTCCGTCGCCTAATTGCCCGGATCCCGCTATGCGCTCACTTGCACTCCTTGCCTTGACCCTGTTGCTCACCGCTTGCGGCGATGGCGAATCGCTGCTGCCCCCCGATGCCCGCTTGCCGGACGGTGGACGCTATCGCGGGGATCTGGTCGACGGCTTGCTGCAAGGCCAGGGCCGCATCGACTACCCGAACAAAAGCTGGTACGCCGGCGAGTTCGACAAGGGTCAATGGCATGGCCAAGGCGAATGGCATGGCAGCAACGGCGAGGTCTTTCGCGGTCAATTCAATCAGGGCCTGTTCGACGGCCAAGGCACGCTGACCACACCAGGCAGCAATTACACCGGTGGGTTCAAACTCGGTCGGCGCGATGGCGAAGGCACGCTCAAAGAAAACGGCATGACCTATCGCGGCGAATTCAAGGCCGATCAATATTCAGGGCTCGGTCGTCTCGAACTCGACGACGGCAGCTCCTACCAGGGCCAGTTCACCCAAGGCAAACCCAACGGTGAAGGCCAGCGCGGCGACGCCAGCGGCAATCAGTTCACCGGACATTTTGTCCATGGACAACTGGAGGGCAACGGCACCTTCAACAGCGCCGAGGGTGACATTTACGTCGGCGGTTTCAAGAACAATCAACTGCACGGCAAGGGCCGCTACGAGAATGCCGATGGCGATGTCTGGCTGGGCCAGTTCAAGGAAGGCTCGCTGAATGGCAAGGGCGAGTTGATCGGTGCCGATGGCAGCCATTACGTCGGCCGGTTCAGCGACTGGCGCTTCACCGGCCAAGGGCGACTGAACCTGGCGGACGGCAGCTTCTACACCGGCCAGTTCGACAATGACAGTTACTCGGGACGCGGCACGCTGGTGCTGACTGACGGCACCGTGCAAAGCGGCACGTGGCTCAATGGCCAACGTGTGCGTGACGCCGATGGCAAGCTGCTACCCGATAGCCTGGAGCTCGGTTTGCTGGCTCAGGGCCGCTTGCTCGACGACGCACTGCTCAATGTTCCGAGCTCGACTCCGGCCGTCGAGTTGTACACCCTGACCCTCGGTGGTGACGGCAAACAAAGCGTGTTCCTGCGCGAATCCGATTACGTCAGCAACATGCTCAGCAGCCGCTTCGGTGCGTTTGGCCAGATCCGTCTGGTCAATCATCGCGACCACCTCGTCGACCGGCCGATGGCCACCCGGGAAAACCTGCGCCGTGCCGCGCTGACGTTGGCCGAGCGCAGCGGCCCGGAAGATTTGATCTTCATTTACCTGACCAGCCACGGCACCAGCGAACACGAACTGGTGCTCGATCAACCGCGCATGGAACTGCCCGATCTGCCGGCCGATGAACTCGCCGCAGTGCTTGCACCCTTGAAGAATCGCGACAAGATCATTGTGATTTCGGCCTGCTATTCCGGTGGTTTCATCCCCGCCCTCAAGGATGAACGCACCTTGATCATCACCGCCTCGCGGGCAGACCGCGTGTCCTTTGGTTGCTCCGAAGAAGCCAACTCTACCTACTTCGGCGATGCACTGTTCACCCAGGCACTGAACCAGACCGACGACCTGGAGCAAGCCTTCAAACTGGCCAAGGCTACTGTCGCCGAACGCGAACTGGCGGACAGCTTCGAAGCTTCCGAGCCGCAGATGTGGGCGCCTAAAGGGGTGATCTCGCACTGGCAGTTGTTACGCAAGCAGCAGGCACGAAAAGCGCTACAAAGTAGCTCTACCGATAGCAAGGATTCAAAGAGCAACTAAGCTGAACAGTATCAAGGGAGAAACACTATGTACTTGACGCCTCAGCATGTATTGCTTGCCGGAGCTACCGGGTTGACCGGTGAACACTTGCTTGATCGCTTGCTCAATGAGCCCACAATTTCAAGGGTATTGGCCCCTTCACGGCGACCACTGGCCACACATCCGCACCTGGAAAACCCGGTCGGCGACCCGACGGTGTTTCTGCCGCAACTGAACGGCCGCGTCGACATCGCCTACTGCTGCCTTGGCACCACGATCAAACAGGCCGGCTCCGAAGAAGCGTTTCGTGCAGTGGACCTGGACATGGTGGTGGCATTCGCCAAACGTGCACGGGAAATGGGCGCACGGCACCTGATCGTGATCAGCGCATTGGGCGCCGATCGCAGATCCTCGATTTTCTATAACCGGGTTAAAGGCGAGATGGAACACGCATTGCGCGCGCAGGACTGGCCGCAACTGACCATTTGCCGCCCTTCTCTGCTGCTCGGTGATCGCGTCACGCCACGTCTGGGCGAGAAAATTGCCGGCCCTCTGTCACGCCTTATCCCGGGCAAATATCACGGCATCGAAGCCTGCCAACTGGCCCGGGCGATGTGGCGCTTGGCGCTGGAAGAGCAGGATGGGGTTCGGATTGTCGAGTCGGATGAGTTGCGCAAGCTCGGCAAGTAACCTGTGGCGAGGGGGCTTGCCCCCGTTGGGCTGCGAAGCGGCCCCATTTAATAATTCAATAAAACCGCGTCGCCTGGATTACGACTGCTTCGCAGCCGAACGGGGCGGTGCGGCGTTCCGACAAGCCCCCTCACCACAGCGCTCTCCTACAATCCGCCCGTAGCCTGAAAACTCACCCCGATCACCGTCAGTAACGACAACGGCAATAGTAGCGTGTCGAGCAACGCGCTGGCTGGCAGGTCCAAGCCAGGGTAACTCGGAGCTTCGGCGCCAAAGTGGTCCTTGGCGCAGCACCCACCGTTCATGGCATACACATCCAGACGCGTCCCCGCATACACCAGCGGTGCTCCGGGTTTGGCGGCATCAAGGGTGCGCGCCGTGGCGCAGCCCGTCAGTTGCAACACCAGCAGAAGGATCAGTAGCTTATTCATCGCTGCTCAAATGATGTTCACCCCAGCGTGGCAGCATGTCCTGCGGAATGTTCAACAGATTGAGAATCCGCGCCACGACAAAGTCGATCAGGTCATCAATCGTCTGCGGCTGATGATAGAAGCCCGGCGAAGCCGGCATGATCGTCACGCCCATGTTCGACAGCTTGAGCATGTGCTCCAGATGGATGCTCGAATACGGCGCTTCACGCGGGACCAGAATCAACTGGCGACGCTCCTTCAAGGTGACGTCGGCGGCACGTTCGATCAGGTTGTTGCAGGCACCCGTCGCAATGGCCGACAGCGTCCCCGTGGAACACGGCACCACCACCATCGCTGCGGGCGCACCGGAGCCCGAAGCCACTGGCGACATCCAGTCTTCCTTGCCATACACCTTGATTTGCCCGGCCGCAGCGCCGGTGTATTCGGTGAGAAAGGCCTGCATCATCTGCGGTTTGGACGGCAACGAAACATCCGTCTCGGTCGCCATCACCAGTTGCGCCGCCTTGGAAATCAGGAAGTGCACTTCGCGATCTTCACGCACCAGGCAATCGAGCAGGCGCAAACCATATTGGGCGCCGGAAGCGCCGGTCATGGCCAGCGTGATGCGATCCGGGCCGCTGCTCATTGCAGCGCCTCGGCGAGTTTGCCGTGCAGGCCGCCGAAGCCGCCATTGCTCATGATCACCACGTGGGTGCCGGGCTGAGCCTGGCTCTTCACGCGTTCGATGATGCCTTCCAGCGAATCGCTGACAACCGACGGCACAGTGCACAGCGCTGCCGTGCCGGCCAGGTCCCAACCGAGGTTGGCCGGGCCATACCAGATCACCTGATCGGCATCGACCACGCTTTCCGGCAAGCCGTCGCGGTGCGCGCCGAGCTTCATGGAATTGGAGCGCGGCTCGATGATCGCGATCAATGGCGCATCGCCGATGCGTTTGCGCAGGCCATCAAGGGTGGTGGCGATGGCGGTCGGGTGATGCGCGAAGTCGTCATAAATGGTGATGCCGCGTACGTCGGCGACTTTTTCCATGCGGCGCTTCACGCTTTTGAACGCGCTCAACGCGGCGATGCCCATGGAAGGCACTACGCCGACATGACGCGCGGCCGCCAATGTAGCCAAAGCATTGGCGACGTTGTGCTGACCGGTCATGTCCCACTCGACCACGCCTTGAGCGACGCCTTCAAACATCACTTCAAACTTCGAACCGTCTTCGCTGAGCAGTTTGACCTGCCACTGACCGCCAGCACCGGTGGTTTGCACCGGGGTCCAGCAGCCCATTTCGATGACACGTTGCAACGCCGGTTCGGTGGTCGGATGGATCACCAGGCCTTCGCTTGGAATGGTCCGCACCAAATGATGGAATTGCCGCTCGATGGCCGGCAGATCAGGGAAGATGTCCGCATGATCGAATTCAAGGTTATTCAGGATCGCCGTGCGCGGGCGGTAGTGAACGAACTTGGAGCGTTTATCGAAGAAGGCGCTGTCATATTCGTCGGCTTCGATCACGAAGAACGGCGTGCCGCCCAAGCGCGCCGACACCGAGAAATTCTGCGGCACGCCGCCGATCAGGAAGCCCGGGCTCATGCCCGCGTGCTCCAGCACCCAAGCGAGCATGCTGCTGGTGGTGGTTTTGCCATGAGTACCGGCGACGGCCAGCACCCAGCGACCTTGCAACACATGATCGGCCAGCCATTGCGGGCCGGAAACGTACGGCAAACCTTTGTTCAGCACGTATTCGACGGCCGGGTTGCCGCGCGACATGGCGTTACCGATCACCACCAGGTCCGGTGCCGGATCGAGCTGAGAAGGATCGTAGCCTTGGGTCAACTCAATGCCTTGAGCCTCAAGTTGAGTGCTCATCGGCGGATAGACGTTAGCATCGGAGCCGGTCACGTGATGGCCCAGCTCTTTGGCCAACACCGCCATCGAACCCATGAAAGTGCCGCAGATACCCAGAATATGAATGTGCATAGTCGACCTCGTAAAACATGGCCGCAGGTTAGCGTAGGGAGGGGAAAATCGCACCTTGTGTTTAGGATTTGAAGACGCCTTCGTCGGAACGCCGCCCGGAGCCGGCTCGCTCCCACAGTGGTTCAGCGGTGTTCGCATAAAGTGTGTCCGCTGAAAATCTAATGTGGGAGCGACGGTGCGACGATTCGACCTGCTCGCGAATGGCCGCGACACGGTTTACCGGGCAATACCGTGCTTGCGCAGCTTTCTATAAAGCGTGTTACGGCTGACACCCAAGTGCTCAGCGGTATGGGTCATATGCCAACGCGTGTGCTCCAGCGCATTCAACAACGCCAGCCGCTCGGCATCGTCCAACGGATGTTCGGACGGCTCTTCCACCGCCCATGCAACCGCCGGCCGCGCGTGACGAATCATCGCTGGCAAATCCTCCAGCCCGATCCGCCCGCCGTCACACAATGCCGCCAAGGTGCGCAGCACATTGCGCAATTGCCGCACGTTGCCCGGCCAGGAAAAACCCAGCAAGGCTTCCCGCGCCGGTCCGTCGATCAGGATGGTTTCCCCACCTGCCTCTTCGGCCAGTAAAAAATCGAGCAACTGCGATTTATCACTACGCTCACGCAATGCCGGCAACGCCACTTCCAGCCCATTGAGCCGGTAATACAAATCCTCTCGGAAACTGCCGTCCTGCACCCGATCCAGCAGATTTCGGTGAGTGGCGCTGATGATTCGAACGTTGACCGCTTCCGGCTCCCCGCCAATCGGCACTACCTGTCGATCTTCCAATACCCTTAACAGTCGGGTCTGCAAGGCCAACGGCATGTCGCCGATTTCGTCGAGAAACAGGGTCCCGCCATCGGCCTGCTGCAACTTGCCACGCATGCCTTCCTTGCGCGCGCCGGTGAAGCTGCCGCCGCGATAGCCGAACAATTCGCTCTCGATCAGGCTTTCAGGAATGGCCGCACAGTTAAGGGCGACGAAGGATTTTTCCGCCCGTTGACTGGCCTGGTGCACGGCTTTGGCGAACGCCTCTTTGCCGGAACCGGTTTCGCCGTTGATCAGCAGCGGGACATCGCGCTCGAATACCCGCAGCGACTTGCGAAAATCCTCCTGCAACGCGGTATCACCGATGCAGATGCCTGACAGCCGTGGACGTTCGGCAATCGTCGGGCTTAGCACCACGGGCACTGGAATGCTGCGCGGCTGCCCACGCAACACGGCAAATAGACTACGGCCGTCGCGGGTGCGCAGCGGCCAACTGGCGCTGGCATTTACACTGGCGCGGCCGAGCAACTCATCCAGCGAACAGTCGAAAAACGCTTCGACCGGTTTACCCAGCAAGCCGCCGCGAATATGCCCCAGCAAGTTCAGTGCACTCTGGTTGACCGCACAGATCCGCCCTTCCCCGTCGAATGCCAGCAGCCCCTCGCTGAACAACCCGACGGACTCGGCCTGCAAGTGAAAACGCAGCAGCCATTGATTGTCGAAGTAGCGCAGGAAATAACAACTCTCAATCATCTTCGCCGAAAGATTGACCAAGGCCATGGTGTGGAACTGGCTCTGGCGCGATACATCGTGGCGCGCCGAAGACACGTCGAGCACCGCCAGCAGTTCGCCATGAGGATCGAAAACCGGGCTCGCCGAGCAGGTCAGGCCGGTGTGGCGTCCGCGAAAGTGTTCGTCCTGATGAATGGTCAGCGACTGACGCTCCACCAGACAGGTGCCGATGCCGTTGGTGCCTTCGCAGGCTTCGCTCCAGTCGGCACCAAGCCAAAGGCCGGCACGTTCGAAAATCTTCCGTTCGGCGGGAGCGGTGACGCAATTGAGGATCACACCACGAGCGTCGGTCAGCAGCACCGCATGGCCGGCGCCAGACAGTTGTTGGTGCAGGCTGGACATTTCATTGCCGGCGATGTGCAGCACTTGCTGCAAGCGTTCACGGCTTTCCAGCACGCGGCCATGTTCCAACACGGTGGGCGCCATGGTCAGGGCCGGGTCGAGGTGATAGTCCTCAAGACAGCGCAGCCAGGAGCGGGCAATGGACGGATCGCTGCCGGGGCCGTGCAGGTGCGATTTGCCCTGAGTCACGGTCAAGACTTGCTGGGCATGGCGACTCAAATGGTTGTCGTGCATTTCTTATTATTCTCCCCCGCGGGTCTGGCTCGCTCCCGTGTAGCAGCTGCCGAAGGCTGCGTCCGGCCGCGAAGCGGTCGTAAACCTGTGTCCCCTATTTCAGGGCTAAACCGAAGAGAGCGCTGCGCACTCTGACGCAGCCTTCGGCAGCTGCTACATAGAGCGCGAGTCCGAGCATCCTCCAGCCTGGCCCGCATTGCAATGCTGTCGAGACTCGCCAGTCACACGCTGTGCCACAAGCGGTACAAAGTGTCACGTGAACTGTATCGAAAGCGTCACAGCGCACACCCGCCGGTCCGACAAAAACCACGCAAGGCCTTGATTTGCCTGACTTGCAAGGCAGTGGCCCGACCTTTGCTCTACGCTTATACAAGCGCACATGCGCTCTCCCCAGGGTCGGTCCGAAAACTCGCCGAGCGGCGATCAGGCAAGGCAAAAACAGGTGAGGAAGCGGAGTGTAGGGGACCTACATGAGTATTCCGAGCCTGTTTTTAACGCAGCATGATCGTCGCGCAGGCAGTTTTCGGACCGAGTCTGATAAGCACAAGAGCCAAGGAGAATCCACCATGCGTTACGCTCACCCCGGTACTGAAGGCGCTATCGTTTCGTTCAAGAGCAAATACGGTAACTACATCGGCGGCGAGTTCGTCGCGCCTGTCAAAGGTCAGTACTTCACCAATACCTCGCCAGTGAATGGCCAACCGATTGCCGAATTCCCGCGCTCCACCGCCGAAGACATCGACAAGGCCCTGGACGCTGCCCACGCTGCCGCCGATGCCTGGGGCGCCACGTCCGCCCAGGCGCGTTCGCTGGTGCTGCTGAAAATCGCCGACCGCATCGAGCAAAACCTGGAACTGCTGGCAATCACCGAATCCTGGGACAACGGCAAAGCCGTTCGCGAAACCCTCAACGCCGACATCCCGCTGGCGGCCGACCATTTCCGCTACTTTGCCGGTTGCATCCGCGCACAGGAAGGCAGCGCTGCCGAGATCGACGGCAACACCGTCGCCTATCACATCCACGAGCCACTGGGCGTGGTCGGGCAGATCATCCCGTGGAACTTCCCGATCCTGATGGCCGCCTGGAAACTCGCCCCGGCCCTGGCCGCCGGTAACTGCGTGGTGCTCAAGCCTGCCGAGCAAACCCCGCTGGGCATTACCGTACTGATGGAGCTGATCGGCGACCTCCTGCCACCCGGCGTGCTGAACATCGTGCAAGGCTTCGGCAAAGAAGCCGGCGAAGCGCTGGCCACCAGCAAACGCATCGCCAAAATCGCCTTCACCGGCTCGACCCCGGTCGGCTCGCACATCATGAAATGCGCCGCCGAAAACATCATTCCGTCCACCGTGGAGCTGGGTGGCAAATCGCCGAACATCTTCTTCGAAGACATCATGAAGGCCGAACCGTCCTTCATCGAAAAAGCCGCTGAAGGCCTGGTGCTCGCATTCTTCAACCAGGGCGAAGTCTGCACCTGCCCGTCCCGCGCCCTGGTGCAAGAGTCCATCTACGACGAATTCATGCAAGTGGTGATGAAGAAGGTTCTGCAAATCAAACGTGGCGACCCGCTGGACACCGACACCATGGTCGGCGCCCAGGCGTCCGAACAGCAATTCGACAAAATCCTTTCGTACCTGGAAATTGCCAAGGGCGAGGGCGCTGAGCTGCTGACCGGCGGCAAGGTGGAAAAACTCGAGGGCAGCCTGGCGACCGGGTATTACATCCAGCCGACCCTGCTCAAGGGCACTAACAAAATGCGCGTGTTCCAGGAAGAAATCTTTGGCCCGGTGGTGAGCATCACCACCTTCAAGGACGAAGCTGAAGCCCTGGCCATTGCCAACGACACCGAGTTCGGCCTGGGCGCCGGCCTCTGGACCCGCGACATCAACCGCGCCTATCGCATGGGCCGCGCCATCAAGGCCGGTCGTGTGTGGACCAACTGCTACCACCTGTACCCGGCGCATGCCGCGTTCGGGGGTTACAAAAAGTCCGGCGTCGGCCGTGAAACCCACAAAATGATGCTCGATCACTATCAGCAGACCAAAAACCTGCTGGTGAGCTACGACATCAATCCGTTGGGCTTCTTCTAACCCGGCGCGATATCGCGTAACGGCCATCGCGAGCAAGCTCGGCTCCTGTAGGAGCCGGCTTGCCGGCGAAGGCGTCCTTAATGACTCCGCACAACTGCCCTGGCCGCTCTGGCACGGGCTTTGCGTGCCCGCTTCACAGCTAAAACGTCGTACCGCAAGTCCAAAAGATCAAACAATAAAAAGACAGCGAGGACTTATGACTTCTTCTACACAGCTCAAACCCACACTCGGCACCCTGCACCTATGGGGTATTGCCGTCGGCCTGGTGATTTCCGGTGAGTACTTCGGCTGGAGTTACGGCTGGGGCACAGCCGGCACATTGGGCTTTCTCGTCACTGCCCTGATGGTGGCGACGATGTACACCTGCTTCATCTTCAGCTTCACCGAACTGACGACCGCAATTCCCCACGCGGGAGGGCCGTTCGCCTACAGCCGGCGGGCGTTTGGTGAGAAAGGCGGATTGATCGCCGGTATCGCCACCCTGATCGAATTCGTATTTGCGCCCCCGGCCATTGCGATGGCTATTGGCGCTTACCTCAACGTGCAATACCCGGAACTTGATCCGAAAATCGCGGCAGTTGGCGCCTATTTCGTGTTCATGGGCCTGAACATCCTTGGCGTCAGCATCGCGGCCACCTTTGAACTGGTGGTCACCGTGCTGGCGGTCGCCGAGTTGCTGGTGTTCATGGGCGTGGTTGCGCCGGGCTTCAGCTTCAGTAACTTCGTGCTGAATGGCTGGTCGGGTTCCAATGAGTTCACCATCGCGTCCATTCCCGGCATCTTTGCCGCCATTCCCTTCGCGATCTGGTTTTTTCTCGCGATTGAAGGCGCGGCGATGGCAGCCGAAGAAGCCAAGGACCCGAAACGCACGATTCCCAAGGCTTACGTCAGCGGCATTCTGACCTTGGTGTTTCTGGCCATCGGCGTGATGGTGATGGCCGGCGGCGTCGGTGACTGGCGTCAACTGTCGAACATCAACGACCCGCTACCCCAGGCGATGAAAGCCGTGGTCGGCAACAACTCGACCTGGATGCACATGCTGGTCTGGATTGGTCTGTTCGGCCTGGTGGCGAGCTTTCACGGGATCATCCTCGGCTACTCGCGACAGTTCTTCGCCCTGGCGCGTGCCGGTTACCTGCCCAGCGGCCTGGCCAAACTCTCGCGCTTCCAGACCCCGCACCGCGCCATTCTGGCCGGTGGTGTGATCGGCATCGCGGCGATATACAGCGATGGCCTGGTCAACCTGCAAGGCATGACGCTGACGGCGGCGATGATCACTATGTCGGTATTCGGCGCCATCGTGATGTACATCATCAGTATGCTGAGCCTGTTCAAACTGCGTAAAACCGAACCGAACCTGGAACGCACCTTCCGCGCACCGGGCTATCCGATTGTCCCGGGGATTGCGCTGTTTCTGGCGGTGGTGTGCCTGGTGGCGATGGCCTGGTTCAACACGCTGATTGGTTGTGTGTTCCTCGGCTTCATGGCGGCCGGTTACCTGTACTTCCAGTTGACCGCCAAACAACGTGCCGATGCGCCGGCAGACGCGATGCTCGAAGGCATTTGAGTTGCACCGGCGCCGGGCCAATCACCCGGCGCCTGCCATATTGAAGTGCATGCTGTTCCCCCTGTGGGAGCGAGCCTGCTCGCGAATGCGGTGTGTCATTCACCACAACTGTTGGATGTCAGATCGCTTTCGCGAGCAGGCTCGCTCCCACAAGGGGGTTAGTAATGAATTTGAGTTATTCAGAGGTTCAGGAGGACACCATCCCATGGCCACATTTGCCCACTCCGTCGGCACTCAGACCTATCGCTTCGAGAGCCTCAAGGACGTCATGGCCAAGGCCAGTCCGGCGCGCTCCGGTGATTTCCTGGCGGGCGTCGCTGCGCTTAATGATGGCGAGCGTGTGGCCGCGCAGATGGCCCTGGCTGACATCCCGTTGACCCACTTCCTGCAGGAAGTAATGATTCCTTATGAGGCCGATGAGGTCACCCGACTGATCATCGATACTCACGACAAACACGCCTTTGCCGTGGTCAGCCATCTCACCGTCGGCGGGTTTCGCGACTGGCTACTCAGCGACGCCGCTGATGAGCAGAGCCTGCGAGCGCTCGCCCCCGGCCTGACGCCGGAAATGGCGGCCGCCGTGTCGAAGATCATGCGCGTCCAGGACCTGGTGCTGGTGGCGCAAAAAATCCGCGTGGTCACCCGGTTTCGCGGCACCATGGGATTGCGTGGCCGGCTATCCACCCGCCTGCAACCCAATCACCCCACCGACGAGCCCGCCGGTATCGCAGCAAGCATCCTCGACGGCCTGCTGTACGGAAACGGCGACGCGATGATCGGCATCAACCCGGCCACCGACAGCATCGCGTCGATCTGCGCCATGTTGGAAATGCTCGATGCAATTATCCAGCGCTATGAAATCCCGACCCAGGCCTGCGTGCTGACCCACGTCACCACGTCGATCGAGGCAATCAATCGCGGGGTTCCGCTAGATCTGGTGTTCCAGTCGATCGCCGGTACCGAAGCGGCCAACGCCAGTTTTGGCATCAACCTGAATGTCTTAAAGGAAGGTTATGACGCCGGTTTGAGCCTCAATCGCGGCACGTTGGGTCAGAACCTGATGTATTTCGAAACCGGTCAGGGCAGCGCACTGTCGGCCAACGCCCACCACGGTATCGATCAACAGACCTGCGAAACCCGCGCCTACGCCGTGGCGCGTCATTTCAAGCCGTTTCTGGTCAACACGGTTGTAGGCTTCATCGGCCCGGAATACCTATACAACGGTAAACAGATCATTCGCGCCGGCCTTGAAGACCACTTCTGCGGCAAGCTATTGGGCGTGCCGATGGGCTGCGACATCTGTTACACCAACCACGCCGAAGCCGACCAGGACGATATGGACACCCTATTGACCCTGCTGGGCGTGGCCGGAATCAACTTCATCATGGGCATCCCCGGTTCTGACGACATCATGCTCAACTACCAGACCACCTCGTTCCACGATGCCCTCTACGCCCGTCAGACCCTGGGCCTGAAACCCGCACCTGAATTCGAACAGTGGCTGACAAAAATGGGCATATTTACCCAGGCAGACGGCAAAATTCACTTCGGCGACAGCCTGCCCCCGGCCTTCCGCCAGGCGATGGCGCAATTGGGATGAGTGCTTTCATGGAAAAACCACCCGTAGATCCACAGAATCCATTGCTGGAATTGCGGCGTCTGACACCAGCACGAATTGCCCTGGGGCGCACGGGCACCAGCATGCCGACCAGCGCCCAACTGGATTTCCAGTACGCCCACGCTCAGGCGCGGGATGCGGTGCATCTGCCGTTCGACTCGGCAGGGCTCAGCTCGCAACTGGCCGAGATCGGGCGCGACAGTGTGTTGCTGCACAGCGCCGCCACGGACAGAAACAGTTACTTGCAGCGCCCTGATTTGGGGCGAAAATTGAGCGATGAGTCGGCGCAGAGGCTGCGCACTTATGCCTCAGCCAATCCCGGCGGCGTCGATCTGGTGATTGTGGTGGCCGATGGGCTGTCGGCACTGGCCGTTCATCGCCACACCCTGCCATTTCTCACGCGCTTGGAAGAACAGGTGCTGGCCGAAGGCTGGTCCGTGTCGCCGGTGATACTGGTCGAGCAGGGCCGCGTCGCGGTGGCCGACGAGATTGGCGAGCTGATAGGGGCAAAAATGACGGTGATCCTGATCGGCGAACGTCCTGGACTCAGCTCCCCGGACAGTCTGGGCTTATATTTCACTTACAATCCAAAGATCGGCCTGACAGACGCTTATCGCAATTGCATCTCCAATGTCCGGCTCGAAGGCCTGAGTTACGGCATGGCGGCACACCGTTTGCTGTATTTAATGCGCGAGGCCTGTCGCAGACAGTTGTCGGGGGTCAATCTCAAGGACGAAGCCCAGCTTCAGACACTGGATTCAGACGCAGGAGCGGACATGAAACGCAACTTCCTGTTGGGTCAGAAAGATACGTGAACAGTTCCCGCATTGCGTTTCTGCGCCGGTTTCAGGCAGGATCGACGAACGGCCGCCACGGGTTTCCCATCGCCGTCACGTAAGACAGCCACTTGAAGTCGAGACCTACCATGCGGATTATTCAAGCGACCCTCGAACACCTGGACCTTCTGACGCCACTGTTCGTGAAATATCGTGAGTTTTATGGATCCCTGCCCTACCCGGACTCGTCGCGTGCGTTCCTCGAAAAACGCCTGCGCCGCAAGGAATCGGTGATTTATCTCGCCGTATCCGACGACGACAACAACAAACTGATGGGCTTCTGCCAGTTGTACCCGAGCTTTTCCTCTCTTTCGCTTAAACGCGTGTGGATCCTCAACGACATCTATGTCGCCGAAGACGCCCGCCGCCAATTGGTGGCCGACAATCTGATCCGCACCGCCAAGAAAATGGCCAAGGAAACCAATGCCGTGCGCATGCGTGTTTCCACCAGCATCGACAACGAAGTCGCGCGCAAAACCTACGAATCCATCGGGTTCAAGGAAGACACTGAGTTCAAGAACTACGTGCTGCCGATCAGCGACAGTCTCTGAGCCCCACCGGCCTAATACTGTGGGAGCGACGGTGCGACGATTCGACCTGCTCGCGATAGCCGCACCTCGGCTTAACTGATTCACCGAGGTGCGGCTATCGCGAGCAAGCTTGCTCCTACAAAAAAAGCCTGCATCGACCATCGGTCTACCGCGACATCCCCCGCTATATACACTGAACGCTCTTTTCACTTTTCAGCCCGTATAATCCCGAGCTTTTCGACTTGCAAGAAAAACTACACTCCTATGTAGTCTTCCGCGAAGTCGTCCGCACAGGCCTGCAGAGTCCGGCCGTTACCACAGGTGCCCCTATGGATTTCAACCCGATCGACATCGTGCTGCATCTCGACGTCTACCTCGACATGCTGGTAACCAACTACGGTGCCTGGATCTACGCCATTCTGTTTTTGGTGATTTTCTGTGAAACGGGCCTGGTGGTGACGCCGTTCTTGCCAGGTGACTCCCTGCTGTTCATCGCCGGTGCCGTTGCGGCCGGTGGCGGCATGGACCCCGTATTACTGGGCGGCCTGTTGATGCTCGCGGCGATTCTCGGCGACAGCACCAACTACCTCATTGGTCGAACAGCAGGCGAAAAGTTGTTCAGTAACCCGGACTCGAAAATCTTTCGTCGCGACTACCTGCAACAAACCCACGATTTCTATGACAAGCACGGTGGTAAAACCGTAACGATGGCGCGTTTCCTGCCGATCATCCGCACCTTTGCACCGTTCGTCGCCGGCGTCGGAAAAATGCCTTACCCGCGTTTCTTTTTCTTTAGCGTCTTCGGCACGATCCTGTGGGTCGGCGGCCTGGTGACCCTCGGTTACTTCTTCGGCAACGTACCGTTCATCAAGAAAAACCTGTCGCTGCTGGTGGTGGGCATCATCCTGGTGTCGCTGCTTCCGATGATCATAAGCATGGTCCGCAGCCGCCTCGCCAACGCTGCGTCCAAAACCCAATCGCGCTGATCCGCGATGTGGTCGCTTAGCGCCTGGCGCCGCCAGCGGATCCTGGCCAGGCACCCGATTGCCGACGACATGTGGCAGCGGGTGCGCCATCACCTGAGCTTTCTCGATGGCATCAGCGCCACTGAAGACCAGTGGCTGCGCGAAGCCTGCGTGCTGTTCCTCGAAGACAAACACCTGACTGCCCTGCCCGGCGTTGAACTGCATCAGGAGCAGCGCCTGCTGCTGGCAGCGCAGGCGCAATTGCCACTGCTGAACCTGGGCGACTTGAACTGGTATCAGGGTTTCCACGAAATAATTCTCTACCCCGACGACTTCCTCAGCCCCCAGCGCCATCGCGACGCCAGCGGCGTCGAACATGAGTGGGACGGCGAACACAGCGGCGAGGCGTGGCAACAAGGTCCGATCATCCTCGCCTGGCCGGGCGTGATGGCCAGTGGAGGCTGGGAAGGCTACAACCTGGTCATCCATGAACTCGCACACAAACTCGACATGCTCAATGGCGTCGCCAATGGCCTGCCGCCGCTGCACCCCGACATGCGGGTCAGCGACTGGGCCAAGGTGATGCAAGAGGCCTACGATGACCTCGACCGGCAACTGGAGCGCAACCCGGACGCCGAAACCGCGATCGATCCCTACGCAGCAGAAAACCCCGCCGAGTTTTTCGCCGTCACCAGCGAATATTTCTTCAGCGCCCCGGATTTACTGTTCGAGGCTTATCCGCGGGTCTATGAGCAGCTCAAGCTTTTCTACCGGCAGGATCCACTGAGCCGGTTACGGCAACTTCTGGCTGCAGACCCGGTCTATCAGGCACGCGACTAAGGTCTCTACGACCCTTGGTACGTAGCATCAACGGCGGAATATGCCTATAATCGCCGCCACTTTTTGGTCAATCCGGCCAAGTATCTTTGGTCAACTAACGGGGGCACCGCCCAATGAGCTACAGCAAGATTCCGGCTGGCAAAGACCTGCCGAACGACATCTACGTCGCGATCGAGATTCCGGCCAACCACGCGCCGATCAAGTACGAAATCGACAAAGACAGCGATTGCCTGTTCGTTGACCGTTTCATGGCCACCCCGATGTTCTACCCGGCCAACTACGGTTACATCCCGAACACCCTGGCTGACGACGGTGATCCCCTCGACGTGCTGGTTGTAACCCCTTACCCGGTTGCTCCAGGTTCGGTCATCCGCGCTCGTCCAGTCGGCATCCTGAACATGACCGACGACGGCGGCGGCGATGCCAAAGTCATCGCTGTTCCACACGACAAGCTGTCCCAGCTGTACGTCGACGTGAAGGAATACACCGACCTGCCACCGCTGCTGATTCAGCAGATCGAGCACTTCTTCGCGAACTACAAAGATCTCGAAAAAGGCAAATGGGTGAAGATCGAAGGCTGGGCCGGCGCAGATGCCGCTCGCGAAGCGATCACCAAGTCGGTTGCTGCCTATAAAGGCTAAGACGCCAGTGGTCTCGCGCCACTGACGCCTTGAAAAGACCCCGGTTTATCCGGGGTTTTTTGTGGGCGCTCATAAAGCGTTTTAAACAGCGTGTTTATCTTTCGGTCGCTGCGGTTTTTTTCTGTTTAATTTGTTCGAAATACGTCTTACATCCGGTCGTAAATTTCCCTCGAAATTTGAACGCTTCGTTTATTCAAAGCCCCGCCCTGCGCCCGTAGACTCGTGTTTATGAAAAAGAACACTAGCGGCCCCCGGTTCAAAGCACTCCTCGAAAAAGCGAACATCACGACGACAGGATTTGCTGCGTTTTTCGACACGGAAGCACAAAACATCCACAACTGGTACACCCGCGGTGTGCCCGCCTACCGCATGGAAGAGGTCGCCAGATTACTCTCGGTAAACAGCCACTGGCTCAAAACCGGCGAAGGCCCGGAAGACGCCAAACACCTGCATCTGCTCGGCGAGTCTGGCAACACCTTCGACGCCCAGGCCATTCGTGGCATCTACACGGTCATCGAGCCGACGGATGTCGAACTGCCCTTCTACAAAGAAATGCCCATCGCCCCGGGGTCCAATAAAACCCATATCGTGGAAGACACCGGCCAATTCATCCGACTACCCAAAAGCCACCTCGACTCCCTGGAAATCAATCATGCGGATGTGTTCTGCGTTCACATGCTCGGTAACGGCATGGGCGCGAGGATTGAAGATGGCTCCACACTGGCCATCGACCGTGGGCTGACCACGGTGATTGATGGGGAGATTTACGCCATCGATCATGACGGGATGCTGCGAATCAAATACCTGCACCGGATGCCGGGCAATGCATTGAGATTGCGCAGTTACAACAAAACCGAGCACCCGGATGAGATCCTTAGTGCCGAGCAGATTGAGAAGCAGAACATCAGTGTGTTGGGATGGGTGTTCTGGTGGTCGACGCTTAACAAACGCCGGCCGGCGGTGCCGTTTCTGTAACACCGCGCAGCACACCACACTGGGAATTTCCCAAAAAAATCAGTATGCTGCGCCCCACATTTGCGTATCGACCCGCCTGGCGGCTCAGATCGCACCGACACGGCAGATGATTTTCTCGCCAAGTCCCACAGCCGGACGCAAGATCCGGGTGTACGTTTTGAAGGCTGGCGCGGTTTACCAAAAATGATCCAAGCCAGTCCCCGAGAAGCCGGCCACAAGCCGGCTTTTTAATGCCTGAAAGCCACGTAATTACTGGCCTCGCACGAAGTCCCCCCTTCCCCGCAGATCACGATCACGCCGCAGCCCTACCCCGCTCCGCCATGGAGCAGCACCCCATACGATTGCAGAAACTCCACCGTGCCGTGGAATATCAGGCCGACCCCCATGGCAGAGACGAAGAAACCGACAATTCGGGTGGCGGCATCGATACCTTGCGGGCCGATTGTCTTGAGGATGACTTGAGCGTAGGCCAGTGACAAATAGGTGGTGAACATGGTGGCGCAGATGGCCAGCGCCACCACGGCGAAAGATATTACGACCCGATCGGCTTCCTTGATGGTACTGGTCAATCCGATCACGGTGGCAATCGCACCGGGGCCAAACATGATTGGCATGGCCATGGGGATGAAGGACACATCCTGATTAGAGTCATGGCTAGTGGGAATCAGGCTGCTGTTAGGTGAGGGTGCGAAAAGTTCAAAACCGATACGCATCAGAATTATCCCGCCGACCACCCGAATCATACTCAGTGGTACTTCGAACAGGCGCAGTAGCAAGTTGCCGAAAATCAGGAAAAAAAACATCAGCAGTAAGGCATAGATGCAAGCTTTACGTGCCACCCGGCGGAGCTCGGTAATGTCCTTGCCTTGCAACATACCAAGGAACACGGGGATAGCCTCCAAGGGATTGATGATGGCCAGTAACGTAGTGAACATACCGATAAACAACGTGAAATATGAGTTCATGGCGCACCCTCGATAACAGACAGTTTTACATCACCATAGCGGATGGGAAGCGATGAGCTCGCCAGGGACTCGCTCTGACGCCGGGACTGGCAGCGTTGAACTCCATCGTCACTGACCATATCGCTGAGGTGCGTGGCGTCCAGACACCGGTAAAACTAGCCTACAAACGGCACCAGGGGGGCGGAACCGCTCTGAATAGCAACTATTACCAAACCATCTACACTGGATTCCCAACTGACTGCTGCAGTCATAGTCAAAGTGAGCAGCCATGTAACCACCAACGATTTACCAGTCCAACCATGGGTAATCATCATGAAATTCATGATTTTGGTGCAGCGTACTTGGAGCTCCCTCATATCTGCGAACCGTACTGACGGTCATGTCAGACGACGTTTCGGGTCCCCCCTTGCGGTACTGGGGCTGAGTTTGATTGCTTCGACGGTGGTGTTCGCTGCCGACCCGCTGCCTTCCTGGAATGAAGGGCCGGCCAAGCAAGCCATCGTAGAATTCGTCAAGGCGACCACCCAGGAAGGCGGTGCTCAGTTCGTACCACAGGCCGAGCGCATCGCAACCTTCGACCAGGACGGCACCTTGTGGGTTGAACACCCTGCCTATAGCCAATTGTTCTATTGTCTGAGTCGCGTACCTGCCGCGGTCGAGGCAAGGCCAGAACTGGCTAAATTAGAACCCTTCAAGACAGTGCTGTCGGGGGACCGTGCCGCCATGGCGAAACTGACCCTTGATGATTACCTTAAAATTGCCATGGTGACCCTGAGCGGCATGCCCACGGATGAGTTCAAGCAGCAAGTCCAAGCCTGGCTGGCCAAAGCCCGTGACCCTCGCTGGAAGCGCCCTTTTACCGAGCTGACCTACAAGCCGATGAAGGAAGTCATGCAATACCTGCGTGACAACGGCTACAAAACTTACATCGTCACCGGCGGCGGTCAGGACTTCGTTCGCGCTTATGCCGAAGAAGTCTATGGTGTGCCTCCCGAACAGGTAGTCGGCAGTGCCGGGGCCACCGAATATGGCTACGACAAAAGCGGCAAACCCGAGCTGATCAAGCTGCCCAAGATACTGCTCAATGACAACGATGCGGGTAAGGCAGAGAACATTTACCTGATGGTCGGCCGTCAGCCTCAAGCAGCTTTCGGTAATTCCACCGGTGACAAGCAAATGCTGGAGTACACCAAAGCCGGCAAGGGTGCGCGACTGGCGATGTTGGTGCTCCATGACGACGCTGATCGCGAGTACGCCTATGGCCCGGCGCAAGGATTACCGGATACCAAAGTGGGCACCTTTACCGAGTCGTTGTATAACCAGGCGACCAATGAAGGCTGGACTGTGATCAGCATGAAAAAGGACTGGAAGAAAATTTTTGCATTCGAGTGAAACGCAGCTGTCGTTGAATTGGTGATTGTCCAGCAGCCCGTTGGACAATCACTTCCTCATGGATAGCTGAACGATTTCACCAGCGTCAGTTCTCCCACGGCCCGCATCGGCACCAGAAACGTCTCCATTTTCTCGCTTGGAGTCCCTTCCTCGGTAATCACCGTCACCTGCGCCGTTGTCAGCGGTTGAACCGCATCCTCCTGCCCCTCATCGTCACTGCGATAGCCACCGCCAAAGTAGTTCACATACACCAGATACTGCCCCTTGATCGGCGCAGGCATGGCGAAAATTTCCGGGCCATACCCAGTCGTCACATCAACATCCAGCGCCGCACCATTGGGCGCAACACGATCCCCGTACCAGATGTGCGCCCCCTCCGGCGTAATCAGGTGCAAGTCCAGATCCGTGTTATCGCTGTCCCAGGAAAGCAACACCCGTAACTTGGCTGGTGTGGCACCGCCACTGGCATTGAGAAATTGCGTGCGATGCCGCTGCTGGCCATCAGGGCTGCGCACTTCAACGCTGTTGCTGCCATTGGGAAACGAGAACGGGCGATCAAAGCGGCCCGCCGAATCGATTTTCAGCGGCATGCTCACGCCGTTGACGATCAGTCGACCAGGCTCCGCCGATTTGGGCGTGGATTTTATCTGACCGCTGATGCGCGCAGTGTTGGCCTGCCCCACCGGAGTGTTAACCGACGAAGCGGGATAATTGACGGTCTGACGGAAGTTTTCGCCTTCGCCCTCAACCGCGCCGGTACGCCAGCCACCGACGGGGGTGTCGAGTTTGACGGCGGCGTCGGCGGCGAAAATCGGCGGCAGTGCGCAAAAAGAACAAAGGAACAGGATGACCTGTGGATAACGGAGTTTCATGGCCTATTCCAGCAAGAGGTGGCGGGCGAGCCCTTCGATGTAGGTTTCATCCTGGCCGTTGGGGTGTGCTTCGAAGGCCAGGTGCAGGTATTCGTGGGTCAGGTCGAGGCGGTCTTGCAGCGACAGCAGGCCGCGCACGTAGATGCGCTGGCGTTCGCGGTCGACATAGGGGCGGCCGAAGGCCAGGCGGCAGACGGCGAAGGTGCTGACTTCGTTGTATCCGACTTCGCTTTCGAGACGTTGGCGCCAGCTGCGGCGCTGGGTTTGCAGCCAGTCTTGCGCGGCGGGCAGTGCTTCGCAGGAGGCGACAGGGTTGTCCCAGCGGCTGAGGCTGGCGCGCGGGTAGGCGTGCAGCAGGATAGCGTCGAAGCGTTGGCCGGCGTTGGCTTGTTCGACGGCTTGCTGCCAAGAGAGTTTGTCCGGGCCAGGTTGGTCGGAGTGGTAGGTGACGGTGCTGCCGGCCAATACGAGGTCGCTGGTCCAGGCGGCGATGTTGCGTGCTTCGTTAGTGGCCGGACGCGGGGCGACGCGTTGGCGGCTGCTGCTGTCGTCGATGCTCAGGCAGTCGCCATTGCGGGTGGCGTTTTGCAGCAGATAGGTGCGGATGGCGACGGCCAGGGCTTTGGCGGCTTCAGCGGGTTCGGGTTTGGCTTCGCGCTGGAGGACGCGGGCGACGTATTCTTCGCGGTCCAGGCGGGCGACGAGCTTGTCCTTCAACAAAAAGAGTTCGCCGTCGCTGTGGATATCGAGCTGGTTGCCGTTGCTGAATTCAACGCGATAGTCGCCCTGCAATGGCCCGGAAGAAACCACACGATCCCCCGTCAGAACGCGCTCGATCGGATAGCGAGAAAACAACCCGACTTCGACACAACGCCCGGTATCCGCAGGCCAGTCAGTCGGCAACGCGGAGGCTAACGCCTCACCGTAATGACGAAGCACCATTTGACTGGTCCCGCGCCCACCGGCCCAGATCGGCGTGCCATCCGCCGTCCAACCGGCAAACCCGCCCTGACGTGACGACGGGTCCTGATCCCCCAGCCAGCTCCAGGTTTTCACCCGCAACCGGCCACCGAGCTCGCCCACGACATTGCCGTCGGCGGCATTCAGCACCACGTCCAGCAACACCCGTCGCGCCTGATCCTGAGCCGGCATCCCGGCCAGCACCTTGAGCAATTCAGCCACGGAAACTCGCGCAGAGGGCTTTAATGAGGGCAAATCCAGTAACCACTCCGGTGCCTGTCGCGCTTGCCAATACGTGCGCCAGTCAGCGTCGGTGATGCCCAATCGCGCCGGTTCAAAGTACAAGCCACACGATTTCACCAACGCCTGATCGCGCTCAATTTTGCCGCCGGCCGTGCAGCAATAAACTTCTTCTTTTGACTGCCCGCGACATTCATAAGGCGATTCTTGAGCGCCGGTTTCCACCAGCCAACCGTACACAAACAACTTCCACAAACTACCTAAAGGCGCCTGAAAATCAGCAGGCAACGGTTCGCGTGAAATCACCTGAGTCCGGTTCAACGACAGTAGTTCGCCCTTGAAACCCAGCCGCAGCGGTTCGTCCTGCGCTGTCGCCAGGGCAGGAATCAAACACAGCAGCAACCAGACCAGAGGCCGGGGCATGTCAGTTGACCGTGACCTGGCCCAGGGCCGGCTTCTGTTCCTGCGCCTGATGTTGCGGCGCATAAACCTGAGTGAAACGCACCGGTGGCAAATTGAACTGCCCCTTCTGCGAAAAGCGCACCAAGTGACGCAAGCGCAACTCACCGCTCAAGGCATCCACCGGAATCGCGTAAGCCATTTGCCCCGGCTCGAAACGCGCCTTCTCCAGCGCCGTCGGTTCGGTGCCAGCCTTGCCCATCAACTTGATGCCCCACGTGGTGCGCTCGACATCGGCACCCGGCGGCAGCGGCACTTCGAGCATGCCGTAACGCAGCGGTTTCGCGGCTTTGCTGGTGATGATCACTTCGTCCAGATACAGACTGTCGCTGGACAATGGCCGGGCGCCAACCGCTTCGAGTTTGAAGGTGAAGGCTTCGTCACCCGGCACCAATCGAGACAAACGACGAGTGATGGACACGGCCATCGGATCGACCGGCGGTTGTTTGGTCTGGTAGCTCAACGCGGCACGCAATGGCCGTTCCTGCGTCCCAGCCAACGACAACACGGCTGGCACTGGCGAAACACCCTGCCACGTCCAATACATCTCACCGGTATCACCGTGTTCTTTCTTCCAGCCTTCACCCGGCGCCAATGCGATGGTGGGCGAAGCCTGCTCGATGCTGCGTTGCAACCAGGTCAGCGCCAAGGCGCGTTCCAGCGTCGATTGCTGCGGCAGCAAGCGTTGCAACAAGGCTTGCGCGTGAGCCGGATCGAAGGCCTGCAGCGACAGGTTCAAGGCTTCGGCAAACGGCTGCGAACTGACGGCCAGACGCTGTTGCGCGTCCGCCAGTTGGCGATTGAACGTGTCTGGCAGATTGACCTTCGACTGCTTGGCCAACGAGGCGGTCAACACACGTGCGGCCGCCAGGCCGAGCGCCGAATCCGGATCACTCATCACGAGGCTGTCTGCACCGTCCTCCATCAGGTTCGCGGCGTTACCCTCGCCCGCTTTCGCCAGGTCGTCCATTAAACCACTGAGCAAGGTGTTCACCGGCAATTGCATCTGTTTGGCGAACGAAAGAATCAGCGCGCGCTGCAACAGCGGGGTGTTTTTGGCCTGCTTCGAATACACCTCCAGCACCCGCTGCCAATGCTCCGACGGCAGGTTCAGCTCCAGCACCTTGCTGGCGTTCCAGTCGGCGTAATAGGCGTAAGCCGTGAGGAAGGCATCCGGCTCACCGTCCATGCCCCACCACGTGAAGCTCGCGGAAGGCCCGGCCATTTGCACCAGTCGCAAGCGGCTGTTTTGCATGATCAGGCGTAAGCGATCGCGGATTTGCGGGTTCGACGCCAAGGTTGGATACGCAATGCTCAGCGGCAGCAAACGACTGGCGGTTTGTTCAACGCCGCCGTATGGATAACTGAGCAAATCATCAAGCGCCGAACGGAACAGCGCTTGCGGGCTGTCATCCAGACGCAGGCGAATATCCGTCGCGTCCGCCGGCAAGCTCAGCGGTGTATCGCCGCTGGCCACGTCCAGACTTTGGCTTTGCGTAACCTGCCAACCTTCACCGGTCGCGGTCAGGCGCACGGCCAGCGCGTCAGCGGTTTTGCCATCCTGCACCAGTTCGGCAGTCCACTCACCACTGGCCAACGAAAACTCAGGCAACGCAATGTAGTTGATGCCGTTGTTCAGAATCACCGGCACACGCTGATCGGCACCGCCGTAGTGAATCACCAACTCAGCCTTGACCGGTTTTTCGGCCTGACTGAAGGCAAACACCCCAAGAGCCGGCTTGTCGCCGCTACGGAATTTGGTCGGCCCGCTCCACTTCAGGTACAGCGGTTTTTCCGAGCGCACGAATTGCTTCTTCTGCCCGACCTGACCGTCATCGGCGATGGCTCGGGCGGTGATGCGCCAGCGGGTCAGCGAGTCCGGCATCTTGAAGGTGAAGCGGGTTTTGCCGTTGGCATCGGTGATCAATTCCGGCTGCCACGCGGCGGTGTCGACGTCTTCACGACGTGGCCGCTCCAGCACTTTCACCCCCCGCTCGCTGCGGTTGGCTTTGCCCGGCGCGCCCGGGCTGCCCGGCAACGCCACGTCGTAGCTGATGAACGACAGACTGGCGCTGGTGCGCACGTTGTTGCGGCGTGGGTGGTAGAAGAACTGGTCGATGGTCGGCGCGACTTCCGGTTGCAACGCGTAGACCATTTCGTCGACCACGCTGACCGTCAGGTGCGCCGGAATCGGCTTGCCAGCGAACTGTGTGGTCAGGTCGACCGACACGGTATCGCCCGGTTGGTACGCCTCTTTATCGGTGGCGATGGCCACGTCGATTTGCGGCGCAATCACCTTGATGCCGGCGTTCTGGAAGCTGTACTGACCGCCCTTGGTGTAGAGCACGGAGAAGGTCAGGTTCGGCGCGAAATTGTCCTTCACCGGGATGCGCGCGCGGTATTGGGTGTCGCTGAGTTTTTCCATCTTCAGCCAGTCGCCGCCCTTGGACAGCAGCGCCGTAGCCTCGATCTTGTCGCGCTCCAGCGACAGCAGCGCATCGCTGATTGGTTCCGGGAAAGTGATCAACGCCAAGGCTTCATCGCCCGCTTTGTACTCCGGTTTATCGAGGACAATTTCCACGGTGCCCGGCACGGCTTTGACGCCATCGCCGGTGACCGAATGACCGGTCGCGCCAATCACGTGGCCATGGTCATCCTTCAACGTCAGGTTGTAAGTGCCCGGACGGTCGAAGGCCACGGTGAAACCTTTGTCCTTCGCGGCAAGTTTGCCGTCGCCGCTGCTCTGGTCTTCCAGACGCACCCAGCCGTAGCTGCTCGGCGTGACGGTTTTGCTCTGCTCGTTGGCGCCTTCGTTTTGATAGCTGAAAATGACTTTGTCGCCCACCGCACTGAAGCGTTGCGGCGCACTCAAGCTGAAACTCGCGGCACCACGGTCAATGAGAATCTCCTTGGTGGTCTTGACCCGATACGCCGCGCCATCGCTGGCAAACACGGTGAGCATGTAGCGGCTCGGCTTCTCGGCGGCCGGCAGGTCGAGGGTCGCGTTGCCTTTGGAATCAGTGGTCAGTTCGGTGCTGGTCAGCTCCACCGGGAATTGCCCGAGGTATTGCAGTTCGTTGTCGACCATCGACAGTTGCTGGGCGCGCAGGCTCAAGCTCAACTTGGCGTTGGCCACCGGTTTACCGTCCGGGTATAGCAACACCAGGCTGCCCTTGACCGGTTCGCCAGTGCGGTAATCCTGCTTGGCCAGGTTCAGCGAAATTTCGAAGTGCGGCTTGATGTATTCAGCCACGCGGAACGCACTGCTGTAGGTCTGATCCTTGTAGCTGAAACGCAGTTCATAACCGCCCGCCACCGCATTGTCCGGCAACTGGAAACGACCTTGGGTGCCCGCCTTGGAATCGAGTTTCAACGCCAGCGATTGCAGCGCAGTACCAGTGGCATCGAGCACGGTCACGTTGACGTCGGCTGCGGTCGGCGCCACCGAATCACGCGCATTCTTGAATTCGCGCCCGACGATTTTCAGCGACACCCAATCCCCCGGCCGGTACAGCGGTCGGTCGGTGAAGGCGTAGAGTTTGGTGTCGTAGATTTCGCTGTCGTAATAGAAGTTCTCGGAGACAAACACCCCGCCCTCTTCGTCCTCGCCAATCACGAAAGAACGCTCGGGGCTGACGTGTTTCAGACGCAGCAAACCATCGGTATCGGTGGCGCCGCTGTTCATCACGCCGAGGCCATCGGTCCACAGCACATTGACCTTCGACACCGAACTGCCTTCGTGTTTGCGTGCAGCCCAGACCACCAGCTCATCACCGGCAATCTTACTCACGGCTACGGTGTTGGAAACGAAGACCATAGTGGTCGCGCGGTACTTGCCGATCAGCGCTTCTACCAGGTACAGACCCGGTTTCAGGTTGCCCAACGGGATGTACACATTGCCCGGCGCGACGCTGACGAACTCGCTGGAAGAACCCGCCAGGTTCACACCCTCAGGCGGCTGGATCGGTTTGGCTTGCCACAGCGGATAACGGAATTGACTGACCACCGGCAGGCCCGGAATCAGTGCGAATTGCGGCTGGGCGTCGTAAGGCGTTGGCGCGGCAATCGCGGTGCCCATCTTCAGTTCCGGCACTGCCTCGGTGACTTGTTGGCGGGACTCGTAGGAAAACGCCCGCTGCATCACGCGACGGGATTTTCGGTACCAGTTGTCCCACAGGTACGCGAGCGTGTTCGACAGACCTTCACCTTTGAACTGGCCATCGCTGACGACGCGGTGCAGGTTCTTCTGGCGTTTGAGAAAATCCAGCGGCTTGTCGATGCGGTACACACGAATGTCGGCGCCGCCGTAAGGCTCCATGCGAAACCGGCGATAGTCACGGCCCGGTGCTTCGAGGCGCACCATCGCCTGTTCATCGCTGGCGAAACTGCTGTCGGCCAGCAGGAAAAAGCTTTCACCAGCCACCGGCGTATAGCCGCTCGGCTCGACGGTGTCTTCGGCGTTGACCGCCGAAAAAGGCAGCATCAAGACCAACAGCAGAGGCAGAAAACGCAACATGCAGGCACCGATCATTGGGAGAGAAAGTTCAATCGATAGACGCCGATGAAGTTGGGGTTGGCTACGTCGGGTATCCATCGGGTGTCCTTCCATGTCATGAGTTGCTGCAGGCTTGCCGAACGCATGCCGTTGTCAGTGGGGGTGGTGGTGCCGGTGTGATAGGCGATGTAGCGGCCCATCCAGATCATCAGGTGCTGGTCGTCGCCCTGATCGAAAAACATCAGGTCGCCGGGCCGGGCTTGCGCCACATCACGGCTAACCAGATGGCTGTTGAACTGAATCAGTTTGATCGCGTTGACGTATGGCCCGACCTTGCCGCCGCCCTGCTGCCATTGCTGCGCGAGACCACGTTGCGCCTCGCTCAATTGCAGTTCCGGCGGCAGGTAGCGATTGGACAGGCCGTTGCTGCGCAGCCATTTGTCGTCGTGGACTTTCAACGCTTCGTTGGCGGCGAACCGCACCAGTCCCGCGCAGTCCTGCTGATACCAGCGCGGGCTCGGGCCTTGGGTCAGTTGTTCCTGGGCGATGCGCACGAACCAGGCGCGAAACACCTGGGATTGCTGCACGTCGAGCGGTGGCGCTTCAGTGGCAAACGCGCGACTGCCCAGCAACATGGCCAGCAAGCCGAGGCCTCGGATGAGTGCGGTCACAGGGTTTTCCATTGCAGCGGCAGCCATTGCCAGTGGCCGTCGGGTTCACTGCCTTCGGGCAAGGTCAGGGCGTATTTTCCATAGCCACCGAGCTTGCGCAGTTTCGGGATCAGGTAGGTTTGCGCGGCGTTGTAAAACACCGGTTCCATGTCCTGCGGCAGGCTGTCGAGGGTTTCCTGTTGCATCAGTTGCGCCATGGACTCCGGGCCGAAGTAGAACGGCATCAGCAGGTCTTTTGGCACCACGTCGGCCATCGGCGGGAAGCGTTTGTCGAGGGTGCCGAGGGCCTTGTCCACGAGTTTGTCGTCGAGGGAGAACAACAGCGTCGAGCCGTGACGCGCCAGGCTGACTTTCATGAAGGCCTTGCCGGAAATAGCATCCGGATCTTCGGCGTCCTTGGCTTTGTAAGGGCCGAAATTGGAGCTGACCTGACGCAGCCATTGGTGGGTTTGATCTGTTTGTTTCTCGACTACCGGGAACGCGTGTTCATCGACGTTGGGCTCAAAGGCACCGACCATCGAGCCGAACAGAGTGCCCAAATCAGCGTCGAGTTTGGCGCTGCCCTTGTCGTTCAGGCTGGCCACCAGCAACGGTGTGTAGAGACGCGAGTCGGCATACCAGCACAGGCCGGCGGCACCAGCCATGTGTTCGGCCAGGGCCTGGGCCACGGTTTCTTCGGCGCCGAGTTTCACCAGCAGTGGTTTCTGTTGTTCGGCGGCGAGGGGCAAGGCGACGCAAGCGCTGGCGCCCATCGGCATGGCTTGCCAGATTGGTTTGAAATCGAAGTCCGGCTGGTTGTCCAGTTCGTCCATGGCGAGGAAGCTGTGCCAGCCCTTGTCATCCATGTCGAAGCGCAGCCCGGCGAAGTTCGGGATGAAGCGCTGGTAACCCATGGCCAAGACGCTGGAGTGGACCGACAGGCGTTGCTTCACTTCCGGTGTGCGCGGTGGCAGGCCGAAGGCTTCGGGAAACAGTTTGTCGCCGTTCAGCAGGGCCGCCAGCGCCAGCGTCGAAACACTGCCCGGCTCTTCCGCCGCGCCGTTACTTGGGTCGTAGAGTTTGGAGGGATTGGACAGCACCACCAACTTGTCGCCATGGGAAGCGAACACCAGCGCTTTGCTGTTGTTGTAGGTGAGCTGATAAAGCGTCACGTCGTCGGCGCCGACTTTCACATCACTGAGCTTGGTCAACTGCGAATCATCCAGCGCCACTTTGGCCAACGGCTCCAAGACCTTGGCCAGGCCACCGCGATCCATCACCAACAGGAAATCCTTGAGCCGGCCATCCGCCCCGCGCCACAGCGCCACATCGGCCGGTTGATCGAAGAGTTGCTCGATCAGGCTGTCCTGCAATTTCAGGTCATGCTCGTAAATGATCCGTCGCAGACTGCCGATCAAGCCGAGGCGATCGACATGCGTTTCGTAATAGAAGACGAAATCTTCAGTCAGGGTTTCCTTGAGAAACGGCACCGTCAGCAAGTCCTTGGGCAATTGACTCAAGGAATGGGTTTCGAGCAGACCGTCCGGCCGGCTCATGCCCAGTTTGTCGCTAGCCAACTCCGCCGGTGGCGCTTTGGGTTTGTGCATGAACCACCACAACCCACCCGCCACGCCAGCCACCAGGCACAGCCCGACCAGCAGCGCCGGCAAACGGCGGATAGCTTTGGCAGCAGGTGCGTCAGCGGCCGGGGAAACAGTCTTTTCGCTCATGTTCACAACGCCCAATTCATCCGTGGTGCGGGATGCTTAATAGTTGAAAGTCTTGACCAGCAGCAGGTCACCGATCGCGCGCAAGGGCACGATGAAGGTCTCGCGTTTTTCGTCGACGGTGTTTTCGTTCAGCACCAGGTTGATCTGCGAGGTGATGACCTCGTTCTGGTTGCTGGCCTCCTCGAAGTTATAGCCGCCGCTGCCGAAGTTGCCCCAATAGTTCACGTAAACCAGATAGGTGCCATGCATCGGCGCGGTCATGGTGAACATTTCCGGACCGGGGCCATCGACGCCGTCCGGGTCAAGCCCGCCGCCGTTGGTCAGCGCCGAGTGAGCCCAAAACGCATGTTGTCCGTCCGGGGTAATGATGTGCAGGTCGAGCTCGGCTTTCGGATCGTCCCAACCCAGCACCACGCGAATCCGTGCCGGCGTGCGCAGGTTGTTGGCTTCATAGAATTGAACGCGCTTGAGCGACTGGCCTTCGGCACTGCGCACTTCGACGCTGTTGGAACCCGCGCCAAAGGCATACGGCCGGGCGAAACGCCCCTCGTCGTCGGTGTACAGATTCAGTGGATTACCGTTGACCGCCAGCGTGTGCGGTCCGCGTTGAGTGCCGATGGCCTTGAGTTGGCCCTCGATCATCGTGCGATTACGCTGCACACCCCGGTCGATGGGCGGCGTGGGATAGGCAACTTGCGGGTTTTCGCTACGGTCGAGCAGACCGCTAAAGCGCCAGCCGCCGACCGGTTCCGACAGCTCAGCCGTCGGTTCTGCCCAGGCAGCAGTCGCGCAGACCAGCCCCATCGCCAGCACAAGAAATGAACGCATGTGATGCCTCCTGCCATGCATAACGAAACCTTGCGCCCGATCCTCGGCGCGTTACAGATCCAAAAGCTGCGTTTCGTCAGAAAGACCCGTGACGGATGGGTCCTGGAAGGCGCGAGGGTAGCGATTTGGCTAGTTTTTAACAATCGGATCCATCTTGATTTGCGGTGCGAGTCACGAACATTTGAGTGCGTGAGCCGAATAGCGACCTTATTCGGCTCACTAAATGAGCCGAATAAGGCTATTATTCGGCTCATTCACTCTGGAGTTATCCGTGGTCATGGCATCTCACTGGATTTGGCAACAGCCTGATTGGCCGAATTTCACTTGGCAATCCGAACGCCTGACGCCGCTATTGCGTGAGTGCGTGCAGGCGCAAGGTCGGTTGATGGGCATGGCCAGTTCTGTGGGTGGCTCACTCAGCGTGCAGAACGAACTGGATGCGTTATTGCAGAACATCGTGACGTCTTCAGCTATCGAGGGTGAGCAGCTGAATGTTGGCTCGGTCCGCTCATCACTGGCGCGACGCCTGGGTCTGGAGGTGGTCGATGGCGATAAAGTCAGTCAACGCAGTGAAGGGCTAGCGCAGTTAATGCTCGACGCGACTCGGCACTTTGCGCAACCGCTGACAATGGAGCGGTTACTGGCATGGCATCAATGGCTGTTTCCGGATCAGGATATGAATGTTGCCGCCCGGTCGATTCATATCGGCGAATTGCGCGGCGATGAGCCGATGCAGGTGGTGTCCGGACGACTCGACAAACCGACCATCCACTTCGAGGCACCGCCCCGCCTTGGCCTTGAACAACAGCTCGATAGTTTTCTCGCCTGGTTTGAAACCAGCCAGAGACAAGGCGGGCTCGATCCATTGTTGCGGGCCGGCATCGCGCACTTCTGGTTCGTCACCCTGCACCCCTTTGACGACGGCAACGGTCGCCTCACGCGAACCATCACCGACTTGGCGTTGGCTCAGGGTGAAGCCCAAGCGATCCGTTTTTACGCCATGTCGGCGAGCATCCTTGAGGATCGCTCCGGCTATTACCGAGTGTTGGAAACCAGCCAGAAAAGCTCCACGGACATTACCGAGTGGCTGGAATGGTTTCTGCAAACCTTGCTGCTCAGCTTGCAGCAGGCCATGACACGGATCGAAGCAGTACTGGGCAAGGCGCGCTTCTGGCAGGCGCATCGGGACGCAAAACTGTCATCCGAGCAAATCAAGGTACTGAATCGCTTGCTGGATGGCGGAGAGCGAGGTTTCGAAAACGGTATCAGCGCGGCTCAATATCAAGCTGTGGCAAAAGTATCGAAAGCCACTGCGACCCGTCATTTGGCTGAGTTGCTGGAGAAGGGTTGTCTGAAACGCCTGCCCGGTGGTGGGCGTAGCACCCGCTATCAGGTCCGCTATCCAGATGACTCAACCTATTAATCAAGCCGTAATGCGATCTGTAGCAGCTGGCGAAGCCTGCGTTCGGCTGCGAAGCAGTCGTCAATGCTGCTTGTACGGTATGCCTGATTGACCGCGAGTGATGGTTTTACGACTGCTACGCAGCCGGACGCAGGCTTCGCCAGCTGCTATGTATGGACTCGCCCCCACTTTCAACCCGCTTTTGAACACTGCTACCCGGTTGCATCTATGTATAAGGCCTATTCGAGGAAGCCTTCATCGGCTTCTGGCCAACATTGGGTGAGCTCGCGGTATGCCTATTACATTTAGGCCTCAAGGGCCGGTAGCAGCTCAGGCATCTATCCGCGACGGTCTGACCTGGGGTCAATGTTCTTCAGCAAGGGTTGAGGCGGCTCAGCGCCCCGGTGGCAGAACTCTGTCAATGACTCTTGATCAGCCCCTCATCACGGCCTCTGACCAGTGGCCGGTTGGCGATGATAGGTCTGCTCGTTTTGCAGCAGCACCCACATGATGCGCAGGTTGCGGTTGGCCAACCGCACCGCCGCGCCTTTTTGACCGTGACGGCTCAACCAGCGTCGCAGACGCTGGTCATCTGGATGTTCCGAATCTGGCCGCACCTGCCTCAATACAGAGTGCGCACCTTGAATCGCCAAGCTGCGCAGATAGGCATCACCGCGCTTGCACATATTGCCCAGTCGAATCTTTTGCCCGCTACTGTGCTGTTCGGGCACCGTGCCGAAATAGGCGGCGAACTGGCGCGCGTTGGCAAAGCGTTCAGGCTCAGTCTGTTTGGCTAGCATCGCCGTGGAGAAGATCGGGCCGACACCCCGTATAGTCATCAACCGTTTCGCCGTCTCGTCCGCGCGAGCACTGGCTTCCAGGCGCCCCGTCAGCACGTTGATGTGTTCGCCCAGTTGGCCCCACTCAGCCAGTATTTCGTCGATCAGCTCGCGCAACATATCCGGCAGCGGCTGGCTGGGGTCTTCCAGTACCCGTGGCACATCTCGGCTGAGGGCCATCTCGCCCTGCGCCAAGGCAATGCCGTGTTCCAGCAGCAAGCCACGCATCTGGTTACCCAAGGCCGTGTGCCGTCGCACGCATCCCTGCCGGACGCGGTGCAGCGCTTGCATCGCTAACGCCGACTCACTCTTGACCGGTACGGCTGCAATTTTTTGGTCTCGGCCTGCACGTAATATCGCCAGCACATCGTTGCGGTCATTCTTCGCTCCGCTACGGTGTTCGGCCACACGTTGTGCAGGCAGTATCCGCACTGGATTGCCTTGCGCCTGTAACAGCCGTGCCCACGCTTGCGCGCCCGGCCCGGTCTCCATCAGTACCGTCACATCCGCCGACAACTGGCGCAGGAACACGTGAAAAGCTTCACGAGACTTGATCCGTTGCTCGTGGACCACCTGGCCAAGGGAATTTTCCCCCGCGACCTGAAACACATTCTTCGCAAGATCCACCGCTACTGTCGTGCACGCCGCAAGATCGGCTGGCGACAAGGATTTGTTTATCGTCGTATGCTTGCTCATGGCCTCGCCCTCGCTGTCGTTGGCTTTCATAGAATGCCACCGTGGCGCGAAGACGCCTCGGCTTGGGCGAGTCCATTCAATTACAAATAGTGTGGCGCAGGTGAAACGGTTGCTGCCGGTGCATTGGCCGAAACACCCGGCTCATTTGCCCATCCCCCCCATGTCTGCTAGTGTCGCGCCGGTTTAACGTCAACCGGAAATAGCCGCCATGGCCCGCAAAAAAGCTGCACTGGATTTCGAACAATCGCTCGCTGACCTGCAAACGCTGGTAGAGCGTCTGGAGAACGGCGAACTGTCGCTGGAAGACTCGCTGACGGCTTTCGAGCAGGGCATCGGTCTGACTCGCGATTGCCAGGCGGCGCTAGCCCAGGCCGAGCAGAAGGTTCAAGTGCTGCTCGAACGTGATGGCGAGCTGGCCGAGGAACCCTTCGAAGCGGATCAGCCAGAATGATTGCAGCGTATTCGGCGACCAGCCAGGCCCGCGTCAACGCGGCACTGGAAACCCTGTTCAACGCCCCCAGCTCTGAACTTGCCCGTCTCTATGAAGCCATGCGCTACAGCGTGATGAATGGCGGCAAGCGCGTACGTCCATTGCTGGCTTATGCGGCCTGCGAAGCGTTGGGCGGCAAGGCTGAGCAAGCCAACGGCGCAGCCTGCGCGGTGGAGCTGATTCACGCGTACTCCCTGGTGCACGACGACTTGCCGGCCATGGACGATGACGACCTGCGTCGCGGCCAGCCGACAACTCACAAGAAATTCGATGAAGCCTGCGCAATCCTTGCCGGTGACGGCTTGCAGAGCCTGGCGTTCAGCGCCCTGCTCGACCCGCGCCTGAACGGGGCGGACGCCGAGATCCGCCTGCAGATGGTCAGCGCCCTGGCCGTCGCGGCAGGCCCGGCGGGCATGGTCGGCGGTCAAGCCATCGACCTCGGTTCGGTCGGTCTGAAACTCGATCAAAAAGCCCTTGAGTACATGCACCGGCACAAGACCGGCGCGCTGATTGAAGTCAGCGTCAAACTCGGCGCCCTGGCCAGCGGCCGCGCCGAGAAGGACGAACTGAAAGCGTTGCAGACCTATGCACAGGCCATCGGTCTGGCGTTTCAGGTGCAGGACGACATTCTCGACGTTGAAAGCGATACCGAAACCCTCGGCAAACGCCAGGGCGCCGACATCGCTCGCGACAAACCGACCTACCCGGCGCTGCTCGGCCTCGACGCGGCCAAGGCTTATGCCCTGGAACTGCGCGATCAGGCCCTGCACGCGCTGCGACCGTTTGACGCGGCCGCCGAACCCTTGCGCGATCTGGCCCGCTACATCGTCGACCGGCGTAGCTGACAGCGTATCGGCCAAGTTAAGACCAACGCGTGGGCAGGGGGCGATGCATCAGGTAAACTGCCGCATCTTTTATACCTATAACGATTCGCCTGATGCCCACGACGTTTCATGAGATTCCCCGAAAGCGCCCGACCACGCCCCTGCTCGACCGTGCCAACACGCCGGACGGCCTGCGCCGGTTAGGCGAAGCCGAGCTGGAAACCCTGTCCGATGAATTGCGCCTGGAATTGCTCTACACGGTCGGTCAGACCGGCGGGCATTTCGGTGCAGGCCTGGGCGTCATCGAACTGACCATCGCGTTGCATTACGTCTTCGACACCCCGGACGACCGGCTGGTGTGGGACGTGGGTCATCAGGCTTATCCGCACAAAATCCTCACTGGCCGTCGCGAGCGCATGGGCACACTGCGCCAGAAGGACGGCGTCGCAGCCTTCCCGCGCCGCTCCGAGAGCGAGTACGACACCTTTGGCGTCGGCCACTCCAGCACCTCGATCAGCGCAGCGCTGGGTATGGCCATTGCCGCCCGCCTGCAGAACAGTGATCGCAAGGCCATTGCCGTGATCGGCGATGGCGCGCTGACCGCCGGCATGGCCTTCGAGGCGTTGAACCATGCGCCGGAAGTGGACGCCAACATGCTGGTGATCCTCAACGACAACGACATGTCGATCTCGCGCAACGTCGGCGGCTTGTCGAACTACCTGGCGAAAATCCTTTCCAGCCGAACTTACGCGAGCATGCGCGAGGGCAGCAAAAAGGTTCTGTCGCGCCTGCCCGGTGCCTGGGAAATCGCCCGTCGCACCGAAGAATACGCAAAAGGCATGCTGGTTCCCGGCACGCTGTTCGAAGAACTGGGCTGGAACTATATCGGCCCGATCGACGGCCACGATCTGCCGACCCTGATCGCCACCTTGCGCAACATGCGCGATCTCAAAGGCCCGCAGTTCCTGCACGTCGTCACCAAGAAAGGCAAAGGCTTCGCCCCGGCCGAAGTCGACCCGATCGGCTACCACGCCATCACTAAACTCGAACCGCTGGACGCACCGGCCGCTGCGCCGAAGAAAGCCGGCGGGCCGAAGTATTCCGGCGTGTTCGGTGAATGGCTGTGCGACATGGCCGCTGCTGATCCGCGTTTGGTGGGTATCACCCCGGCGATGAAAGAAGGCTCCGATCTGGTGGCGTTCAGCGAGCGTTTCCCGCTGCGCTACTTCGACGTGGCGATTGCCGAGCAACACGCGGTGACCCTCGCCGCCGGCATGGCGTGTGAAGGCGCTAAACCGGTGGTGGCGATCTATTCGACGTTCCTGCAACGTGGCTATGACCAGCTTGTGCATGATGTAGCGGTGCAAAACCTTGACGTATTGTTCGCCATCGACCGCGCCGGTCTGGTGGGTGAAGATGGCCCGACCCACGCGGGTAGCTTCGACCTGTCGTTCTTGCGCTGCATCCCCGGCATGCTGGTGATGACCCCGAGCGACGAAAACGAACTGCGCAAAATGCTCACCACCGGTCACCTCTACAACGGCCCCGCAGCGGTGCGTTACCCACGCGGCTCAGGTCCGAATGCGACCATTGAGAAAGACCTGCAACCGATTGAAATCGGCAAAGGCATTGTTCGTCGTCCGGGCAGCAAAGTCGCCTTGCTGGTGTTCGGCGTGCAACTGGCCGAAGCACTGAAAGTCGCCGAGACGCTGGATGCAACCGTGGTTGACATGCGTTTCGTCAAACCGCTGGATGAAGCGCTGGTTCGCGAAATCGCCGGCAACCACGAGCTGTTGGTGACCGTCGAAGAAAACGCAATCATGGGCGGTGCCGGCGGCGCGGTCAGCGAATTCCTCGCCCGCGAAAACATCCTCAAGTCGGTACTGCACCTGGGCTTGCCGGACCTCTACGTCGAACACGCCAAGCCTGCGCAGATGCTGGCCGAGTGTGGGCTGGATGAGGCCGGGATAGAAGCGGCGGTGCGTGAGCGCCTGCAACTGCTCAATATCTAAATCCCATCTCCTGTAGGAGCCGGCTTGCCGGCGAAGGCGCCCTCATGGGCGCCAAAAGCTTCGCTGGCAAGCCAGCTCCTACAAGGACCGCACCGTCCTTGATACACAAGAATTGACCATGAATTTCTCCCCCCTCGCCCTGACGCTGACCCTGCTGCCGGCCGGTCAACTGCTGGCCGACACCTTCGAACGCGATCAAGCATTGAAACTGCCCGACGTGTTGATCACCGCCAATCGTCAGGTCGAAGCGCGCAACGACAGCAGCGCAGCGAATACGGTGTTCACCCGCGAAGACATCGACCGTCTGCAACCAGACAGCATCACCGATTTGCTCAAACGAGTGCCGGGCGTGCAAGTGGCGCAAACCGGCGGGCTCGGCAGTCTGCCGGGGGTTTACATTCGCGGCACCCAGTCGGCGCAAAGCCTGGTGCTGGTGGATGGTCAGCGCATCGGCAATTCGACCTCGGGTGACAGCAACCTGCAACACATCAACATCGAGCAGGTCGAGCGCGTGGAAGTGCTGCGCGGCTCCCGTTCGGTGCTTTATGGCAGTGACGCCATCGGCGGGGTGATTCAAATCTTCACCCGGCGCGGCGGCGAACAAGGCCTGCAACCGCGGATGCACGTGGGATTTGGCAGCAATCAGACTTGGGAACGCAGCCTTGGGCTGTCTGGTGGCGATGAGAAAACCCGCTTCAACCTCGGCGCCAGCCTCAATGAAACCGCCGGGATCAATCGCACACACGAGTCGTATCCCAGCGACAGCGATCACGATGAGTACCGCAATCAATCGGTCAGTTTCAGCCTGAGCCACGCACTCACCGATGACCTGGAAATCGGCGCCAACGTGCTGGATAACCGAGGCAAAAGCGAGTTCGATAACCCGTTTGGCCGCTTTGATCCGGACACTTTCGAGTCAGTCCAGCAGCAGCCTTTCAGCGAGTTCGAGGTGAGCAGCGTCAGCAGTTATGTCGACGCAAGGGTTAACGATGCCTGGAAGACCCGATTCGAATTCGGCCACAGCGAAAACCGCGAAAAGACCCTCGACAAGCTCAGCGATGAGCGTAGCGTCTTCAACACCTACCGCGATTCGGTGAACTGGCAGAACGACCTGACGCTCAACGACCGTAATAGCCTGCTCCTGGGCGGCGACTGGTACGAAGACCGGATCAACAGCAGCACAGCGTTTGATGAAGACAGTCGCTGGAACCGCGCGGCATTTATCCAGCATCACTATCGGGCGGACAGCTTTTCCACTGAGCTGGGCCTGCGTCGTGACCAGAACCAGCAGTTTGGCGGCCAGAACAGCTGGAGCGGCACCTTCACCCTGCCGCTTAACCCGGACAATGATGTGCTGCTGACGTACAGCGAAGGCTTTCGCGCACCGACGTTCAACGACTTGTATTACCCGGATTTCAGCAACCCGGACCTGAAACCTGAAACGTCGAAAAACTATGAGCTGCAATGGCGTAGCCAGTTAACAGAAACCAGTCGTCTGGAAACGTCGCTCTATCGCATCGATCTTGAAGACGCGATTATTTTCGGCAGTAACTCTCAGCCAGAAAACGTGGCCTCGGCGCGGATCAATGGTTTCGAAGCGGCATTGAAACAGCAATTGTTCGGCTGGCAGAGCAACCTTGGCATAGCGTTCATTGACCCGCGCGACCGCGAAACCGGCCACACCCTCGCCCGTCGTGCACGGCGGACGTTGAGCCTGGATCTGGATCGACAATTTGATCGCCTGGGCCTCGGCGGCAGCTGGCAAGCGGTCAGCAGCAGCTATGACGACTTGAACAATCAACAGCCACTGAGTGGCTACGGCTTGTTAGGGTTGCGCAGCAGCTGGGAACTCAATCGTGAAATCAAGCTTGAGATGAAGCTCGATAACCTGCTGGATAAAAGCTATAGCCGGGCGTTGTACAGCCATGAAGGCAGTCAGTTTGGGTATCGAGAGGAAGGTCGGGCGTGGATGTTTGGGGTGACCTGGACACCCGAGATCTGACCTGAAGTCAGCTGTGTCTAGGCGGACGTCATCGCGGGCAAGCCACGCTCCCACAGTGGAATGCATTCCAAATGTGGGAGCGTGGCTTGCCCGCGATGGCCGCACCTCGGTCTCACCGGTCCGGCGCAATAACCCGGCAAAGCTTGGCCGTCGCTTCAACCATCTGCCCACTCGGCCGCTCCAGTCCCTTATCCGTCACCAACAGCAATTGCCCATGCGCCACTGCCGCCACCTGCGGCCACGCCTTCCATGCGTCGAGTTGGGCCTGATCACTGGCCAGAATCACCTCGGGATTACGTTGCAATACCGCCTCGACACTGACCTGCGGCGCGGGCAACGTCAGGTCGGCAAACACGTTGCGCGCGCCGCACACCTCTAGCGCATCACTGATGATCTGCCCGCCACCCACGGTGTACAGCGGCCGATCCCAGACTTGATAAAACACCCGCAACGGCTCATCTCGTCGATAACGCTGACGCAGGGTATCCAGTTTTTGGCGTAGATCGACCGCCAACGTTACACCCCGTTCGGACCGACCGAGCTGCGTGGCAATCGCTTCTATTTGCGCAGCGAGTTGGTTGAGCGTGTGAGGTTCGGCGACGTACGTGGGGATGTTCAACCGCTTGAGCTGCTCACGCTGGGCCGGGCCAACGCTACCCGGCCAGAGCAGCAGTAAATCGGGCTGGAGACTGAGCAAACGCTCCATATCCAATTGACCGTAGCGGCCAACCGAAGGAAGGTGTTCAAGCCCGGATGGGCGCTCACCGGCATCCAGCACACCAACCAGCAGGTCGGCTGAACCCAGTTCGACAACGATTTCAGAGAGGGACGGCGCCAGGCTGACGACCCGCCCGACAGCAACCGCCGAGCCGCTGACGGCCAGCAGCAGAACCGCCAGCCAGGCTCGAAGCATCAGCCGAGTTGACGCGGAATACGGTAGAGGTAGAACAGCACCGTGGTCGACAGCGCCAGCAGCATCAACGGCACGGCTTCAAGGCCGACGAACACCGCCAGCGCGCCAATCCAGGCGGGCAATGCGGCCGCCAGGAACGCGGTACGCCGCTTGGCTGCCAAGGCGATCCAGGCGGCGGGTTCCTCAGGCGTGTCGAGGGCTTTTTGGGTGGCGATCAGGGCGTGCTTGTAGCCGCCGAAAAACTTCAGGCTGACAAACATCGAGGCCACCCCGGCGATGAACAACGGCATCGCCAGCACCGGCAGAATCGCCTCGCCCTGGCCAAATACGCCATTGATCACCAACAGCGGCAACAAGGCCAGCGTCAGGTATTGCCACCAATTGAACGACAGCCGCCGCCGAACCTGACCGCGGGTCACGCTCGATCCGCCTCGCCCTGATGCTCGTTGCCCATCATGTGGTCGAGCTTGCTGGCCTTGGTCGCCAGGTAGAGTTTGTTGTGCGGGTTGTGGCCGGTGTGCAGCGGCACGCGCTCGGCGACCAAGATGCCCATGTCGGTCAAGGCTTTGACCTTGCGCGGGTTGTTGGTCATCAGACGCAGGGATTTCACGCCCAGGTGCTCAAGCATCGGCAGACATATGGCGTAATCACGCTGGTCGGCAGCGAAGCCCAGGCGCTCGTTAGCCTCAACGGTGTCGGCACCGCCATCCTGCAACTCATAGGCGCGGATCTTGTTCAGCAGGCCAATACCACGGCCTTCCTGACGCAAGTACAGCAACACGCCACGGCCTTCACGGGCGATGGCTTGCAAGGCGGCTTCAAGTTGAGAGCCGCAGTCACAGCGCTGGCTGAACAAGGCATCACCCGTCAGACATTCGGAGTGCAACCGGCCGAGTACCGGGGCACCGTCGGCAAACTCACCCAGGCTCAGTACCACGTGCTCGCGGCCGGTGGCTTCATCGAGAAAGCCATACATGGTGAATTGCGCAAAAGGCGTTGGCAGCTTGGAAGCGGCGACAAAAACGACAGGCACCGGTGTGCTCCTGATCAATAGTGCTGGAGATTCGCAGACGCGGCATTGTAACAGCCGATTCCTGCAGACGCTTAGGCTGAATTATGGGGCATAACGATCAAAAAGTTAGATATCAGGCCACTACTGCACCCTTTGGGAGCGAATCTGCTCGCGATGACGGACTCATTGATGTCGACTGACATACCTTCTTCGCGAATAGGCTCTCTCCCACAGGGTTAATCATGTGCCACAGGGTTCATGTTCAGTTCGAATCGAACGGATAGGGCTGTTTCCAGCGCACGAAGATCGGTTTCAGTGCGCCACTTTTCACCAGCAGATCCATGCGCTGGTCGAACAATGCCATCAACGTCCGAGCCTCGGGTGTATTGGCGAAGCACAGGTACAGCGGCAATTCAGCGATATGCGTGCGGCGGTACTGGGAAGGATCCTTGGCCCGCTTGACGATGTAATCGATCTCGGGCAGCGCATCGATGTAAAAGTCGGCACGGTTGTGGGTCAGCATCGACAAAATGCCGGTACGCCGCACGACTTCGTTATGGCGCTGCACGTTGGGCAGGTACTTCTGGTACTCGTAACCGCGGACCCAGGCCAGTCGATAGTTGCCGAGGGTCTGCGGGGTCGGCGCCGGATTACTGGCCACGCCCAGGGCGTAGATGTGATCGGTATCGTAATTCCAGCGCGGATAAAGCACATCGCTGGCCTCGTCACGGTAAGAACCGACACAGGCATCCACTTCACCGCGTTGGGCCAGGCCCACGGCGCGGGTGTAGGGTTCGATGCGCAAGTCCAGCTTGACCCCGGCCGGCTCGAAGATAGCTCGCAGCACGTCCCAGCCCAGGCCATGCCCGTCAGCGGCGGTGTAGTCTTCCCATTCTTCGCTGGCCAGATGAATCACTGACGGCGTCGGCGCTGCATCCGCCGCCTGGACGAGTGAACAAAACATTGCGAAAAAAACCGCCAACCCGCACCGAGCCATCCTAGTCCCCTTGCTTCGCCCGTCAGGCGAAAATCCATACCAGCCCTTGCATTGCCAACCACGCAAATACACCAGCCAACACGTCGTCGAGCATAATCCCGACGCCGCCATGCACATGCCGGTCGATCCAGTGAATCGGCCAGGGCTTGAGAATGTCGAAGAAGCGGAACATCAGGAATCCCGCCAGCAACCAGTACCAACCTTCCGGCACCAGCCACAGGGTGATCCACATTCCGACCATTTCGTCCCAGACAATGCCCTCGTGGTCGTGCACGCGCAAATCATCGGCCACCTTGCCGCACAGCCAGAAGCCGAACAACATGGTGATACCGAGCATCAGCCAGTACCCCCAGTCGGGCAGCATTTGCCACAACGGGATAAAGGGTAACGCCACTAACGAACCCCAGGTGCCCGGTGCTTTTGGCAGGGTGCCCGAGCCGAAGCCGAACGCCAGGAAATGCCAGGGATTGCGCCAGACCGATGGCGGCACGAATTCCGCCGGGACCTGTTTGGGATGATCTGTCACGGTGTCTCCCGAAAATGTTGATAGCCCCGGGCTTGCGGGGTGATGTCTTGCCCATCGGCATCCAGCAGCGCCACGCCCTGCCCCGTCACGACACGCCCGACCACATGTATCGGCCAGCCGTCCGCCAACAATGAAGACAACTCGACGGACGGTAAGGTGAAGGCCAGCACATAATCGTCGCCGCCACTCAGGGCTGCCGTTTCGGCACCGGATTGACCGAGGAACGCCACTAACGTCGCCGACACGGGCAGCTTACTCCGCTCAACCTGAATACCGACCTTCGACGCCAGCGCTATGTGCCCGCAGTCGGCGAGCAGGCCGTCGGAGATGTCCAGCGCCGAGGTCGCCTTGCCGCGCAATGCCTGGCCCAACGCCAATTGCGGCTGCGGTGACCAGTAATGCGCCAGCAACGGATCGGCGATGGCCGCGTCAGCCGTACGCTGACCCAACACCAGTGGCAAAGCCCCCGCCGCGTTGCCCAGTTCACCGCCAACGCAAAGCAAGTCGCCGGTTTGCGCGCCGCTACGGGTCAGCGCCTTGCCGGCCGGCACACGACCGAACACGGTCATGGTCAGGCTCAGCGGCCCCCTGGTGGTATCGCCGCCTACCAACGCTACACCGCAGCGTTGCGCCATGAGGCTCAAACCACGGGCATAGGCCTCTAACCAATCGGCGGTCACCGTCGGCAAGGTCAGGGCAAGGGTAAAGGCAACGGGGGTGGCGCCCATGGCAGCCAGATCGCTGACCGCCACAGCCAGCGAGCGCTGACCGAGCAGAAACGGGTCACAGGGGTCTGCAAAATGCACACCGGCAACCAGCGTATCGGTGGAAATGGCCAACTGCTCCCCGGGAGGAACAGTCAGCAAGGCGCAGTCATCACCAATCCCGAGGGCAACGCCTTCGCCGCCTTGCGCACAGGGCGCGGCGGCGAAGAAGTTGCGGATCAGCTCAAACTCACCCATAGAGGTAAAGCGCCGATTAGCGCTTGAACGCCTTCACTTCAGCTTCACGCAGACGCGGGGCCAGCTTGTCGAGTACACCGTTGACGAACTTGTGGCCGTCGGTGGAACCGAAGACCTTGGCCAACTCGATACCTTCGTTGATCACAACGCGGTACGGTACGTCGACGCGCTTGAGCAGTTCCCAGGTCGACAGGCGCAGAACCGCCAGTTCAACCGGGTCCAGCTCTTCGATGGTGATGTCCAGGCACGGCGTCAGTGCAGCGTCGATCTCAGGCTTGTGGGCCGGAACGCCGTGCAGGATGTCGTGGAAGTACGCGGCATCAACATCACTGAAATCGTTATCGACCCGGAACTGCGCTTCGATCTCGTTCAAAGACTGCTTGGCCATGTGCCACTGGTACAGCGCCTGAGTCGCGAGCTGACGTGCTTCGCGACGCTTGACGCTTTTCGATGGCTTGCCAGCATCCGCAGGCTTTGGATCGCGCGGGTTGAAACGATCGCTTTCGTCGCTAATCACTTGGCCTCCAACTGCGCCAGCAGGCTGACCATTTCCAGAGCGGACAGGGCAGCTTCAGCACCTTTGTTACCGGCCTTGGTGCCGGAACGTTCGATGGCTTGCTCGATGGAATCAACGGTCAGCACGCCGAAAGCGACTGGAACGCCGAACTCCATGGACACCTGGGCCAGGCCCTTGGTGCATTCGCCCGCCACGTATTCGAAGTGCGGAGTACCGCCACGAATGACCGCGCCCAGAGCGATGATTGCCGCGTATTCGCCCTTCTGAGCGACTTTCTGCGCAACCAGCGGAATTTCGAAGGCGCCAGGAGCGCGGATGATGGTGATGTCGCTTTCGCTTACGCCGTGGCGAACCAGGGCATCCACTGCACCGCTGACCAGACTTTCAACGACGAAGCTGTTGAAACGGCCCACTACCAAAGCGTAGCGGCCTTTAGGGGCGATGAAGGTACCTTCGATGGTCTTCAGGGTCATTCGTTAGATCTCTTAAAGAGCCGGGACGCGCTTTCTACGCGTCCCTCAGTGATTTTTTAGCCGCGAATCAAGGACTGGAAACAACCGGTCATTATTCGGAGGGCACGTATTCTACAACTTCCAGATCGAAACCGGATATCGCATTAAATTTCATTGGCGCACTCATCAGGCGCATTTTGCGTACGCCCAGGTCCCGAAGGATCTGCGAACCGGCACCGACGATGCTGTAGGTGGTCGGTTTTTTCACGGCCGCCTGGTCGGCGGTTTCGCGAATGTGCGCCAGCAACACGTCGCCATCGAGCGGGTGTCCGAGCAACAGCACCACACCGCTGCCGGCCTCGGCGACCGCGGCCATGGCGGCGCGCAGGCTCCAGCGGCCCGGCTGCTTGACCATCAACAGGTCGCGTAGCGGGTCCATGTTATGTACACGAACCAGGGTCGGTTCTTCGGCGCAGACAGTGCCCAGTGTCAGGGCCATGTGCACGTCGCCTTCCACGGAATCACGATAGGTCACCAAGTTGAATTGGCCCAGTTCGCTGTCCAGTGGCTGCTCGGCAATCCGCTGAACGGTACGTTCGTGGATCATCCGGTAGTGGATCAGGTCGGCGATGGTGCCGATCTTGATGTCGTGTTCCGCGGCGAAGGTTTCCAATTCGGCGCGACGGGACATGGTGCCGTCGTCGTTCATCACTTCGCAGATCACGCCGCTTGGCTCGAAACCGGCCATGCGCGCCAGGTCGCAGGCGGCTTCAGTGTGGCCAGCGCGGGCCAGAGTGCCGCCGGCCTGGGCCATCAGCGGGAAGATGTGGCCCGGGCTGACGATGTCTTCAGCCTTGGCGTCTTTCGCGGCGGCCGCTTGCACGGTGCGCGCACGGTCGGCGGCGGAGATGCCGGTGGTCACGCCTTCGGCCGCCTCGATGGACACGGTGAACTTGGTGCCGAAACCGGAACCGTTACGTGGCGCCATCAGCGGCAGCTTAAGCAGTTCGCAGCGCTCGCGGCTCATCGGCATGCAAATCAGGCCACGGGCGTGCTTGGCCATGAAGTTGATGTGCTCGGGCTTGCAGCACTCGGCGGCCATGATCAGGTCGCCTTCGTTCTCGCGGTCTTCGTCATCCATGAGGATGACCATCTTGCCTTGGCGGATGTCTTCAACCAGTTCTTCGATGCTATTGAGCGCCACAAGGCACCCCCCTTCTTTCGAAATTTGAGCTTCAGGATTTGAGGTAGCCGTTTTGGGCCAGAAAGCTTTCGGTAATGTTACTGGACGTCGGCTCTGCGGCCTTGTCGCCCATAAGCAGACGCTCCAGATAACGCGCCAGCAAGTCGACTTCCAGGTTCACCCGGCGACCTGGCTGATACGACGCCATGATGGTTTCGCTCAGGGTGTGCGGAATGATCGTCAGCAGGAACTCGGCGCCATCGACCGCGTTCACGGTCAGGCTGGTGCCGTCGACAGTGATCGAGCCTTTATGGGCGATGTACTTGGCCAGTTCTTTCGGGGCGCGGATGCGGAATTCCACGGCACGCGCATTTTCGGTACGGGTAACCACTTCGCCCACGCCATCGACATGACCGCTGACCAGATGCCCGCCGAGCCGAGTGGTCGGGGTCAGGGCCTTTTCCAGGTTCACCGGGCTGCCGCTTTTGAGGTCATTCATGGCCGTGCAGTCGAGGGTTTCGCGGCTGACATCGGCGGCAAAGCCGTTGCCAGGCAACTCAACGGCGGTCAGGCACACGCCGTTGACCGCGATGCTGTCGCCCAGTTTGACGTCGCTCAGGTCGAGCTTGCCGGTTTCTACGTGTACCCGTACATCTCCGCCTTTAGGGGTCAATGCACGAATACTGCCGATGGATTCGATGATGCCGGTAAACATGGAGTCCTCCTCGAGAACAAAGCCGTCTAGGCGGCGGCCAGGAATTATACGCTGGCGACTGGTGAAGGAATGGCAGTGACCCGCCAGTCATCGCCAACCGCGCGAATTTCGGTGATTTTGAGCTCGGGCGCATCCTTCATTTGCGCGAGCGGCCAGTCAAGCAGTGGCCGCGCCGAGGAGCCGAGGAACTTGCCGGCGATGAAAATCTGGAATTCATCCACCAGGCCTTGCTGCGCGAAAGCGCCGGCCAGACGCGGGCCGGCTTCGACCAGCACTTCATTGACCCCGCGATGGGCGAGCTCGACCAGCAACTGACGCAAATCGACCTGACCGTCAACGCCGGGCACGATCAGGCACTCAGGGCCATTGGCGTACTGTTCTTCCACCGCCACGCAGGTGGCGACCAACGCCGGGCCGGCCTTGAAGAAAGGCGCATTCAACGGCACCCGCAGGCGGCCGTCGATCAGTACGCGCAGTGGCGGACGACTCATGGCCAAAGCGGTTTGCTCCGAGTCCAGGCCCAACTCGTCAGCGCGCACGGTCAGCCGGGCGTTGTCCGCCAGCACCGTGTCGGCGCCGGTCAGCACCACGCTGGCCTGGGCACGCAGGCGTTGCACCGCCGAACGCGCCGCTGTGCCTGTGATCCATTGGCTTTCGCCGCTTTCCATAGCGGTGCGACCGTCCAGGCTCATGGCCAACTTGACCCGCACGAACGGCAAGCCGTGTTCCATGCGCTTGAGGAAGCCTTGATTGAGCTTGCGCGCTTCACCTTCCAGCACGCCACTTTCGGTGGCGATCCCGGCCTGGGCCAGGCGTTGCAGACCGCGACCGGCGACTTCCGGGTTCGGATCCTGCATGGCCGCGACCACACGGGCGACACCGGCATTCACCAGGGCATCGGCGCAGGGCGGCGTGCGGCCGTGGTGGCTGCACGGCTCCAGCGTCACGTAGGCGGTGGCGCCACGGGCCTTGTCGCCGGCGGCTTGCAGGGCGTGGACTTCGGCATGTGGTTCGCCGGCGCGCACGTGCCAGCCTTCGCCGACAATCTGCCCGTCATGCACGATCACACAGCCCACCCGAGGGTTGGGGTGCGTCGTGTAATGGCCTTTGCGCGCCAGTTCCAGCGCGCGGGCCATGTAATGGGCATCGAGGATGGCAAGTTCTGCGGGCGTATTCATTCTTTCACCGGCTCACGGGCCAGGCGATCGATCTCTTCGCGGAACTCGTTGAGGTCCTGGAAGCGGCGATACACCGAAGCGAAGCGAATGTAGGCGACTTCGTCGAGCTTTTGCAGCTCGGCCATCACCAGCTCACCGACCACGAGGGATTTGACCTCACGCTCACCGGTGGCGCGCAGTTTGTGTTTGATGTGCACCAGCGACGATTCGAGGCGCTCGACACTCACCGGGCGCTTCTCCAAGGCACGCTGCATACCGGCGCGCAGTTTGTCTTCGTCGAACGGCTGACGGCTGCCGTCGGTTTTGATCAGGCGCGGCAACACCAGTTCGGCAGTCTCGAACGTCGTGAAACGCTCGCCGCAGGCCAGGCATTCACGCCGGCGGCGCACCTGTTCGCCCTCGGCGACCAGACGCGAGTCGATGACCTTGGTGTCGTTGGCACCGCAGAAGGGACAGTGCATGGTGGCAGGCAACAAAAAAAGGGAGGGCCATGGTAGCGCATCCCCGTGGCAAGACAAGCCATAGGGTTTGCGGTATACAGACGGCTATAGTGTTTGATCCATGGATTTCACCTTGCTGGAGCCGTAAATGTCCCTAAGACCGCTCGTTTTGCTCAGTCTATTCAGCCTGCTAGTGGCCTGCGGCAGCGATGCACCCAAGTCCCAGCCGCCGACACCAGGGCCGGCCCCACAGGCTGCGCAGAAAAAAGCGCAAGAATCGGCCAACCTCGGACCGCTGCCGGCGTATCAACGTGAATTGAGTGGCACCTTGCAAGGCGTGCCGGCCGGCGCCGAAGTCGAACTGGCGCTGCTGGTGATCGACGAAAAGGATCGCCCGCAACAATTGCTCGCCAGCTCCAGTTTGATCGGCACCAATCAAGTGCTGCCATTTCACCTGCGTTTTAATCCGGAATCGTTCCCGTCCGGTGCCCGCGTTGAACTGCGCGGTCGTGCCAGCCAGTCCGGCCAGTTGATTCTGCATCTGCCGTCGCGGGTCATTTCGCAGCCAACCACGCAGGCTTTGGGTCAGCTGCAATTTGTCAAAGCGCCATGATTGCACCGCTCGACCTGCAACAAGCCTTGGGTGAACTGCTCGGTGATGCGCAGCTTGTACCTGTCGCATTACCCGAGACCGACCTGAAACTCTGGCTGATCGACGGCGACAACATGGACCGCGCATTCAGCCCGGAAGAAACCCGGCGGATTCTGCATGAGCCGCCGTACTGGAGTTTCTGCTGGGCCAGTGGCCTGGCAGTGGCGCGCTACCTCGCCGAATTCCCCGAGTGGGTCAAAGGCAAACGGGTGCTGGATTTCGGTGCCGGTTCCGGGGTGGCGGGCATCGCTGCAGTGAAGGCCGGCGCGCTTGAAGTGGTGGCCTGTGACCTCGACCCGCTGGCGATTGCCGCGTGCCGGGCAAACGCGCAACTCAATGATGTCCATCTCAACTACTCGACCGACTTTTTCGCCGAGGCGGACCGGTTTGATTTGATCCTGGTCGCCGATGTGCTCTACGACCGGGTGAACCTGCCATTGCTCGATGAATTTTTAACCCGCGGCAAAGAGGCGCTGGTGGCCGATTCGCGTGTCAGGGATTTTCGTCATTCGCTGTATCAGCGCATCGAAATGCTGGAAGCGATGACCCTGCCGGATCTGGCCGAGCCCGAAGAGTTTCGGCATGTGAGCCTTTACCATGCGCTGCGCTAGCTAAAGGCATCGTCGGATCGCCGCCCGGAGCCGGCTCGCTCCCACAGGGATGTTCGGTGTGACGTAGATCACTTGGGGGAGCGGGCTTGCTCGCGAAGGCGTCCTGTCAGACAACACATCCCCAACTGTCACCCCGCTTCCGGCCACCCCCCACCAAGCCGTATAGTTGCCCCATTCACGCTTCCAAGAGATCCCACATGAGTCAGGAAACGCCGTACATCTTCGACGCCACGACTGCTGATTTCGACCAGTCGGTGATCGAGAACTCCTTCCACAAACCGGTGCTGGTGGATTTCTGGGCCGAATGGTGTGCGCCCTGCAAAGTGCTGATGCCGTTGCTACAGACCATCGCCGAGAGCTATCAGGGCGAGTTGCTGCTGGCCAAGGTCAACTGTGACATCGAGCAAGACATCGTCGCCCGTTTCGGGATTCGCAGCCTGCCGACCGTAGTGCTGTTTAAAGATGGTCAACCGGTCGACGGTTTTGCCGGTGCACAGCCCGAATCCGCAGTAAGGGCGATGCTTGAGCCCCATGTTCAAATGCCGCCACCGGCCGCCGCCGACCCGTTCGAGCAGGCTCAGGCCTTGTTCGATGACAGTCGTTTCGCCGACGCCGAAGCCGTGCTGAAAGTGCTGCTGGGCGAAGACAACACTAACGCCAAAGCGCTGATCCTCTACGCCCGCTGCCTCACCGAGCGCGGTGAGTTGGGTGAAGCGCAAACCGTGCTCGACGCGGTCAAGAGCGATGAACACAAAGCGGCGTTGGCCGGCGCCAAGGCGCAGATCCTGTTTCTCGGCCAGGCCAAGGATTTTCCGGATGCGGCAGACCTGAAAGCGCGCCTGGCGAAAAATCCGCAGGATGATGAAGCGGTGTATCAACTGGCCATTCAGCAACTGGCTCGCCAGCAATACGAGCCGGCGCTGGACTCGTTGCTGAAACTGTTCATCCGCAATCGCAGCTACAGCGAAGGCTTGCCGCACAAGACCTTGCTGCAGGTGTTCGAACTGCTGGGCAATGACCATCCGCTAGTGACCACGTACCGCCGCAAGCTGTTTGCTGCGTTGTACTGATCGTGACCTGTAGGAGCCGGCTTGCTGGCGATGAACGATGACGCGGTTCACCTGATGAAACGCAGCGTCTGCATCGCCAGCAAGCCGGCTCCTACAGCCAGCGGTACATCGGCGTATCCGCGCCGCTTTCCACCTTCACATCCGGGCAATGGCGCAAGCGCACCAACAAGCGCTTGCCCGACGCCGCGCTGCCCGTCAGAGTTTCCAGCTGATCGAGCAAATCCGGCCCGCTCAATTGCCCGGCCTTACGCAACAGGTCCCTGGCGATCTGCCACAACGCCTCATCCTGAGTCACCGGTTTGGCCGGGGCGAAACTGACTTCGGGCTTGTTCACCTGCAACTGCGCGCCGAGCCGTGCCCAGTCGCCGTCATCCATCTCCAGCGTCAAATCCACCGGCCAGTCGCCGATGCTTCCGCGTATACGCAACATACGTCTGCTCCTGCACATTTCTGACCTGCATGCTCCCATGGGACTTGTGCAACGCCAAGTAGCCGGTCAAACTCCGCTCACTTACGTTATAAGATTACATAACAATTTCTTCATTTTACTTTTCGGAGACCCGCCATGCGCCGTCTGCTGCTCGCTTTGCCGTTTGCCTTGTTGCCGCTGGCCGTCGCCCACGCCGCTGACGAACATGATCATGAGCACGGCAGCCTCGGCGCCCACGAACATGGCGTCGGTCGCTTGAATGCCGCGCTGGATGGCCAGACCCTGGAGCTGGAACTGGAAAGCCCGGCGATGAACCTGGTGGGCTTCGAACATGCCGCCACCACAGATACCGACAAAGCCAAAGTCGCCACCGTTCGTGCGCAACTCGAAAAACCACTGGTGCTGTTCAACCTGCCAAAAGCGGCCGGTTGCGTGGTCGCCATGCAGGAACTGGAAAGCCCGTTGTTCGGTGACAAACCGGACGCCGATGACCACGATGAAGACGCCAAAGACGAACATCATCACGATCACAGCGAAATCCACGCTCACTACCAATTCACCTGCGCAGCTCCCGGCGCCCTGAAAAACCTGGACTTGGCGAACATCTTCAACACGTTCCCGGCGACCCAGAAAATTCAGGTACAACTGATCAGCCCGAGCGGGCAGCAAGGCGTTGAAGTGACAGCCAAGGCGGCCGCCCTGAAATTCTGAATCCACCTCAAATCCCCCTGTGGGAGCGAGCCTGCTCGCGAATGGGCCGTCACATTCAACAGAGATGTTGTCTGTCACACCGCATTCGCGAGCAGGCTCGCTCCCACATGGGCGGTTCAACTATCACCTGACCGGTTTCACATGACCCAAGCACTCATCGAACTGTCCGACCTGGGCTTCAGTTGGCCCGGTCACCCACCGTTGCTGGATATCCCGGCGTTTCGCCTGGAACCTGGCGAAACCCTGTTCCTCAAAGGCCCCAGCGGCAGTGGCAAAACCACCCTGCTCGGCCTGCTCGGTGGCGTGCAGAAGCCGGATCGCGGCAGCATTCGTCTGCTTGGCCAGGAACTGACCGAACTCGGCGCCGGTGCGCGCGACCGTTTCCGCGTCGATCACACCGGTTACATCTTCCAACAATTCAATTTGCTGCCGTTTCTATCAGTGCGCGAGAACGTCGAACTGCCCTGCCACTTCTCCAGGCTGCGTGCCGAACGGGCGAAACAGCGCCACGGCAGCGTCGATCAGGCAGCGGCCACCCTGCTCGCTCATTTGGGTTTGAAGGATGAAAGCATCCTCAGCCGTCGCGCCGACTCGCTGTCCATCGGCCAGCAGCAACGCGTGGCCGCTGCGCGCGCGTTGATCGGCCAACCGGAATTGGTCATCGCCGACGAACCGACGTCGGCCCTGGACTACGACGCGCGAGAAAACTTCATTCGGTTGTTGTTCGCCGAATGCCGTGAAGCCGGCTCGAGCCTGTTATTTGTCAGCCATGATCAGAGCCTCGCACCGCTGTTCGATCGCCACCTGTCGCTGGCCGAACTCAATCGCGCCGCCACCCCGTTCGAGGTCTGAGATGTATTTGTTTCGTCTAGCCATGGCCAGTCTGGCTAACCGGCGCTTCACCGCCCTCCTCACCGCGTTCGCCATCGCCCTGTCGGTGTGCCTGCTGTTGGCGGTTGAACGAGTGCGCACCGAAGCCAAAGCCAGTTTCGCCAGCACCATCAGCGGTACCGACTTGATCGTCGGCGCGCGTTCCGGTTCGGTGAACCTGTTGCTGTACTCGGTGTTCCGAATCGGCAACGCCACCAACAACATCCGCTGGGACAGCTTCGAACACTTCGCCAACAATCCGAAAGTGAAATGGGCGATCCCGATGTCCCTTGGCGACTCCCATCGCGGCTATCGAGTAATGGGCACCACTGAGGCCTACTTCGAGCATTACCAGTACGGCCATCAGCAGCATCTGGAACTGGCCGACGGTCGCGCCTTCGCCACCGATCCGTTTGAAGTGGTGCTCGGTGCCGAAGTGGCGGATGCATTGCACTACAAGCTCGGCGACAAACTGGTACTGGCCCACGGCGTGGCGGTGATCAGCCTGGTCAAGCACGACGATAAACCGTTCACCGTGGTCGGCATTCTCAAACGCACCGGAACCCCTGTGGACCGCACGCTGCACATCAGCCTTGGCGGCATGGAGGCGATTCACGTCGACTGGCACAACGGTGTGCCAGCGCAAGGCAACGGCCGGATCAGTGCCGATCAGGCGCGCAACATGGACCTCACGCCGCAAGCGATCACTGCGTTCATGCTCGGCCTCAACAGCAAGATTTCGACCTTTGCGATGCAACGCGAAATCAATGAATTCCGTGGCGAGCCGATGCTGGCGATCCTGCCGGGCGTTGCACTGCAAGAGCTGTGGAGTTTGATGAGCACGGCGGAAAAAGCCTTGTTTGTGGTCTCGCTGTTTGTGGTGCTGACCGGGTTGATCGGCATGCTCACGGCGATTCTCACCAGCCTGAACGAACGTCGGCGCGAGATGGCGATACTGCGTTCGGTGGGAGCCCGGCCGTGGCACATCGCGACCTTGCTGGTGTTGGAGGCGTTTGCATTGGCGCTGTCCGGGGTGATTGCCGGCGTGGCATTGCTCTATGTGTGCATCGCCGCCGCCCAAGGTTACGTGCAAGCCAATTATGGCTTGTACCTGCCACTCGCGTGGCCCAGCGAATATGAATGGACGCTGCTCGGTGGCATCCTGATCGCCGCCTTGCTGATGGGCAGCGTGCCGGCCTGGCGCGCGTATCGCCAATCGTTGGCCGATGGCCTGTCGATCCGACTATGAGGACGTTGAATATGCCCCGCGCCTTACTTGCGCTGCTGATGCTGGTCGCCCTGCCCCTATGGGCAGCCGAGCCGAAAGACCTGACCTGGTCGCAAATGATCCCGCCGGATGCCGCGCCGGAAGTGCCGAACATGACGCCCCTGCACGACCTGTCGCAGATGAGCAGCACGCTGTCTGCCGAGTCGGCACCCGCCGCCAGACAGGACATGCCGAATGCGCCGGTGGTGAAGAGCCTTGATGGTCAGAATATTCGCCTGCCGGGCTACATCGTTCCACTGGAAGTGAGTGAAGACGGTCGTACCACGGAGTTTCTGCTGGTGCCGTATTTCGGCGCGTGCATCCATGTGCCACCACCGCCGTCGAACCAGATCGTGCATGTGAAAAGCGAAGTCGGCGTGAAGCTGGATGAGCTGTACCAACCGTACTGGATCGAGGGGGCGATGCAGGTCAAGGCATCAACCAGTGAGTTGGCGGATGCCGGATATCAGATGGAGGCGAACAAGATTTATGTGTATGAATTGCCGGAGTGAATCCGGCATTTCTGTGTCGCCCACAAGATAGCTATCGCTAGCAGGTCGAATCGTCGCACCGTCGCTCCCACAGGGATCACCTAAACCCTGCGGGAGCGGCGGTGCGACGATTCGACTTGCCCGCGATGGGGCCTCAGTTACACCACAGAAACAAGCCCCATCACTGTTTTCATTGAGCTGAATCAAAAGACCGCATCAGACGGCTTTGTACCATTGGGCATCAAAAATTTTTAACGCCCTTTGGAGCCCTCCCATGCACAAGTCTTTGCTCAGCGCCTCGCTGGTTGCCCTCGCGCTCGCAGCCCCGCTCGCCCACGCCTTCGAGGCTGGCGACATCCTTATTCGTGCCGGCGCAATCACCGTCGACCCAAAAGCCGACAGCTCCAGCGTTAAGGTCGATCAAGGCCCGCTGGCCGGTGCAGACCTGGGTGGCGAAGCCACCCTGAGCAGCGACACGCAGCTGGGTCTGAACTTCGCGTACATGTTTACCAGCCACTGGGGGATCGAACTGCTGGCAGCCACCCCGTTCGAGCATGACGTGAAACTCAAAGGCACTGCCCTGGGCTCTGCGGCCAACGGTAAACTCGGCACCATTAAACAGCTACCACCGACCTTGAGCGTCGTGTACTACCCGCTGGACCCGAAGTCCGCTTTCCAACCGTACCTCGGCGCCGGCATCAACTACACCGTGATCTACGACGAAAACGTCGGCAGCGAAGCCCAGGCCAAGGGCTTCAGCAACTTCGAAGCGGACAACTCGTGGGGCATGACGTTTCAGGTTGGTGCTGACTACATGATCACCGACAACATCTTGATCAACGCCCAAGTGCGCTACATCGACATCGACACCACCGCGACCGTTGAAAACAACGCGATTGCGCCGGGTACCCGGGCTAAAGTCGATGTGGACGTAGACCCGTTCGTTTACATGGTTGGCTTGGGTTACAAATTCTAAGCCCCCTTCGCGAGCAGGTCGAATCGTCGCACCGTCGCTCCCACATTTGATCTGTGCATCAACACACAACCACTGTGGGGGCGACGGTGCGACGATTCGACCTGCTCGCGAAGACGTCAGCCCAGACAGCACACAGCCAGCCCCAATAAAAAAGGCGCCTTCACAGGCGCCTTTTTTGTGATCGCGAAAATCTCAGCGCCCCAACAACCGTGCCAGGCCAACACTCATGGGTGTCTGCGCAGGGTAGGTAAAGCGCTCCAGCAAACGCCGGTTGTTCGCCCGCGAATGGCGGATATCGCCAGAGCGCGCCGGGACGTAGCTGATGGGCGGCAACTCACCGAACAGCGCTTCCAGCGCTTGTAGCAATTGCTTGAGACTGGTCGCCTGGTTCCAGCCGACATTCACCGCACCGGCTTCAACTTGCGGCTTTTCGATGGCCTGCACCAGCAGTTCAATCAGATCCTCGACGTAGACGAAATCGCGCGTCTGCTCGCCATCACCGAACACGGTAATCGGCAGACCTTGGCGCGCCCGTTCGCTGAAAATGCTGATGACCCCGGAATACGGCGAGGAGGGGTCCTGACGCGGGCCGAAGATGTTGAAGAAGCGGAAAATCACCGGCTCCAGCGCATGCTGGCGACGGTAGAATTCGAAGTAGTGCTCGCTCGCCAACTTGTCCACTGCGTAAGGCGTCAATGGCGCCTTGGGCGTGTCTTCGTCGATCGACTCACCTTCGCCATTGTTGCCGTAAACCGCCGCACTGGAGGCAAACAGCACGCGTTTGACGCCGGTCTGGCGCATGGCTTCGCAGACATTCAGCGAACTGATGAAATTGCTTTGGTGAGTCTTCACCGGATCGGCCACCGAGGCCTGTACCGAGGCCACCGCGGCCAGGTGCGCCACGGCGCTGCAACCGACCATCGCCCGAGCCACCAAAGCAGCGTCGGCGACATCACCTACGATCAATTCGAGGTTGGGGTTATCCAGCGGCAGGTTGCTGCGTTTGCCGGTGGACAGATCATCGAGAATGCGCACCGAATGCCCCTTGGCGAGCAAGGCATCGGTCAGGTGCGAGCCGATGAAACCGGCACCGCCGGTGATTAAAACAGGGCCGTCAGCCATGGCGATAAAACCTATCCAGTAAGCCCGGGAGTGCGGCGCGCCAAGCGCGAGGTTTGATCCCGAACGTGTGCAAAATTTTCTTGCAGGCCAGCACCGCGTGTTGCGGCTCTTCGGCGGCATCCGGTCGCGCGGCGTGAGCCTGGGCAGTCGGCGCTTCAATGGCCAGCGGATGCAGGCTGCGTGCTTCGGTCAGGATAGCCTGACCCAGTGCCAGCGGCGTGGTCGCCTCATGACCGGCGTAATGATAGGTGCCCCACAGCGGCGCCGCACAATCGAGTTGTTTGAGCACCGAGATGATCACACGGGCCGCATCGTCGACCGGTGTCGGGTTGCCCCGGCGGTCGTCGGCCAACAACAGCTCTTCAGGCGTCTCGGCCCGCGCGAGGAAACGCCCGAGCGTGCCGTCAGGACTGTCATCGAGTAACCAACCGAAACGCAGCAATACGTGCTGCGGGCAAGTCGCGCGAACGCTTTGTTCGATGCGCCACAACGACTGACCGCGCAGCCCCAGCGGAACCGGTTCGTCCTTCTCGCTGTAGGCGGTGGCACGGGAGCCATCGAACACGCGATAGCTCGAGGGTTGCAGCAGAACGATGTTGTGATGCTGGCACAGTTCGGCCAGACGCTCGATTGCTCGCTCCTGCCCGGCCAGACGTTGCTCGCTGACCGCTTCCGCCTGAAACCAGTCGAAGTAGTAGGCGAGGTTGATCAACGCGTCCGGACGGGTGTCGTCGAGCAGTTGCGTCAGGCTCGCGGCATCCCAGCCGTCTTGCGGGGGGCGGGGGGCGAGGAAACCGATGTCTTCCTCCGCACCGAGGCGAATCAGCGCCTGCCCAAGGGCATTTCCGCCGCCCAGTAACATAAGGCGCATTCGCATAGAGTCAGCAGGCCCAGTCTGATTGGAACGATGGCTTTTATCGACAAGGCCCGCGGGCCATGTCGTTGATAGTTTCTGGAATCGTTGCATTTTGCGGGTTTAGTGCGCAACCGTCATCCGTAAAGTGTAGATCCCGCAATTTTCGGTGGTCCCTGTGGCGAGGGGGCTTGCCCCCGTTGGGTCGCGCAGCGGCCCCAAAAACTGTCTATCTGTTTCTCCTGAAAGGCCGCATTGGCTGACTTTACGACTGCTGCGCAGCCGAACGGGGCGGTGCGGCGTTCCGACAAGCCCCCTCGCCACAGGGATACCGGTCAGCTTTAGGGGCTTGCAACTTCCCGTGGCCGACCGCATAAATCAGAACATGAATCTGCCAATCCCGACGGACAGCGCCCTGGCAGGCTTCCACCCCGCCGTCAGCGCCTGGTTCAGCAACACCTTCCCGACGGTCACCGCCGCCCAGGCCCGGGCGTGGCCATTGATTCGCCAGCGCCGCTCGACCCTGATTGCCGCGCCCACCGGGTCCGGCAAAACCCTCACTGCCTTCCTCGCCGTCATCGACGACCTGGTTCACCGGGGGCTGGAAACCGACGACGGGCTGCCAGATGAAACACTGGTGGTCTATGTCTCGCCGCTCAAGGCCTTGTCCAACGACATCCAGATCAACCTGCAAGACCCGCTCGCCGGGATCACCGAGCAATTGCGGGTGATGGGCCTGCCCCCATTGCAGATCAACACCGCCGTGCGCACCGGTGACACCCCGCAAAAAGATCGCTCGGCCATGCGCAAGATCGCGCCGCACATTCTGGTGACCACCCCGGAATCCCTTTACGTGCTGCTCGGCTCGGACTCCGGCCGACAGATGCTCGGCACCACACGCACAGTGATTGTCGATGAAATCCACGCCATCGCCGCCAGCAAACGTGGCAGCCATTTGGCCCTGAGCCTTGAACGGTTGCAGGCGTTGTGCGCAGAACCGCTGGTGCGCATTGGTCTGTCCGCCACGCAAAAACCCATCGAAGCGGTGTCGCGCTTTCTCGTGGGCCGCGACCGTCCTTGCGACATCATCGACATCGGTCACGCCCGCCCACGGGATCTGGACATCGAAGTCCCGCCCGTGCCGTTGTCAGCGGTCATGGCCAACGATGTGTGGGAACTGGTCTACGACCGCCTCGCCGCCCTCGCCCGCGAACACCGGACCACGCTGATTTTCGTCAACACCCGGCGTCTTGCCGAACGCCTGAGCCGGCATCTGAGCGAACGCCTTGGAAAGGACGCCGTGGCCGCCCACCACGGCAGCCTGGCCAAAGAGTTTCGTCTGGACGCCGAACAACGGCTCAAGCGTGGCAACCTGCAAGTGCTGATCGCCACCGCTTCACTGGAATTGGGCATCGACATTGGCGATGTCGACCTGGTGTGCCAAATCGCCTCGCCGCGCTCGATTTCAGGGTTTCTGCAACGGGTCGGCCGTTCCGGGCACCAGGTCGGCGGTACGTCCAAGGGCCGCTTGTTTGCCACCACCCGCGACGACCTGATCGAATGCGCCGCGCTGCTCGATTGTGTAAGGCGCGGCGAACTCGACACATTGCAGATTCCCACTGCGCCGCTGGACGTACTCGCGCAACAAATCATCGCCGAGGTCAGTTGCCAGGAATGGTCAGAGCAAGCGTTGCTGGCGATGCTGCGTAACGCCTCGCCTTATGCCGAACTCGACGAAAAACATTATCAGGCGCTGCTGCACATGCTCGCCGAGGGCTACAACGGTCGGCAGGGCATGCGCAGCGCTTACCTGCACCGCGACGCCGTCACCCGCACCCTGCGCGGTCGCCGGGGCGCCAAGCTGACCGCCGTTACCAGTGGCGGGACCATTCCGGACAACGCCGACTACAGCGTTTTGCTGGAACCCCAAGGGCTGAATATCGGCAGCGTCAACGAAGACTTTGCGGTGGAAAGCATTGCCGGGGACGTGTTCCAGTTGGGCAATACCTCCTACCGAATCCTGCGGGTCGAAACCGGCAAGGTCCGGGTCGAAGACGCTCAGGGCCAACCGCCGACCATTCCGTTCTGGCTGGGTGAAGCACCGGGGCGCAGCACGGAGCTTTCGTTCGCCGTCGCTCGCCTGCAAGCGCACCTCGACGACTTGCTCGGCGCCACGCCGGGCAACCTGCAACCAGCCCTCGACTGGCTGACCGACACCCTCGGCCTGAACGTCGCCAGCGCCGGGCAACTGGTGGATTACCTCGCCCGGGCGCGCCTGACGCTGGGTGCCCTGCCGTCACAAGACACGTTGCTGATGGAGCGGTTTTTCGACGAGTCCGGTGGCACGCAACTCATCATCCACACCCCGTTCGGCAGTCGCATCAATCGCGCCTGGGGCCTGGCCCTGCGCAAGCGCTTCTGCCGCACTTTCAACTTCGAATTGCAGGCCGCCGCCAGCGAAGACGCGATCGTGCTGTCGCTGTCCACCAGCCACAGCTTTGAACTCGACGACGTCTGGCGCTACCTGCACAGCAACAGCGCCGAGCACCTGCTGATTCAAGCGGTGCTCGACGCGCCACTGTTCGGCGTGCGCTGGCGTTGGAATGCCGGCGTCGCCCTGGCCCTTCCGCGCTACAGCGGCGGACGTAAAGTCCCGCCGCAGATCCAGCGGATGAAAAGCGAAGACCTGATCGCCAGCGTCTTTCCCGATCAGATTGCCTGCGTGGAAAACCTCGCCGGTGAGCGTGAAATTCCCGACCATCCGCTGGTGGAACAGACCCTCGACGATTGCCTGCACGAGGCGATGGACAGCGAAGGTTGGCTGGCTTTGCTGCGGCGCATGGAATGTGGCGACGTACAGCTGATCAGTCGTGACCTGCCGGCGCCGTCGCCGCTGGCGGCGGAAATCCTCAGCGCCCGACCCTACACCTTTCTGGACGATGCGCCGCTTGAAGAGCGGCGTACGCAAGCGGTGCTCAACCGGCGCTGGACCGATCCACAGTCCTCTGACGACCTCGGTGCGCTGGATGCCGACGCGATTCAAGCGGTACGCGATGAGGCTTGGCCGACGCCCACCGGAATCGATGAAATGCATGAGGCGTTGATGAGCCTTGCGTGCATCACCGATGCCGAGGCGCAGGCCAATGCACACTGGCTCGACTGGCTGAACGCCTTGGCCGACAGCGGTCGCGCCAGCCGGTTGCAGATCAACACCAGGCAAGGTTTGTGGCTGGCAGTGGAGCGGCTGGCCTGCTTGCAGCCGATTTATCCACAGGCGACATTAGTGCCGGCGCTGCAAGCGTTGCCCGGTTTCGATGAGGCCTGGGCGCCAGACGAGGCCGTGCTTGAAGTGATCCGCGCACGGCTCAGCGCGTTTGGGCCGTTGCCACTCACAGCGATTGCCGAGCCGCTTGGATTGGCGGCGAATCATGTCACCCAGGCCTTGGCGCAACTGGAACGCGAAGGCTATGTGTTGCGCGGCCGCTTCACGCCCGGCGCAGGGTTTGAGCAATGGTGCGAACGACATTTGCTGGCGCGAATTCATCGCTACACGGTCAAGCGTTTGCGGCGCGAAATCGAGCCGGTGGCGTTGCAGGATTTCATGCGTTTTCTGTTCGACTGGCAGCATCTGTCGGCGGCAACTCAGGGCCAGGGCAGCGCGGTATTGCCCGCCCTCGTCGGTCAGTTCGAAGGCTATCCCGCCGCCGCATCAGCCTGGGACAGCGACATTCTGTCGGCACGAATCAAAGACTATTCACCGGGCTGGCTGGATGATCTGTGCCGCAGCGGCAAACTGGTCTGGACGCGCCTGACCGCCCGCAACAAGGGCGCCAGCACGGCATTGCGCAGCACGCCGATTCTGTTGTTGCCGCGCACTCAGGTCGGCTTGTGGAGCGGCTTGACCGAGCAGACACCGGTCAGCGAATTGTCACCCAAAACGCAAAAAGTGCACGAAGCGCTCAGCCAACACGGCGCGCTGTTTTTCGATGAGCTGATGCACGAAGCTCATCTGCTGCGCTCGGAACTGGAAATCGCCTTGCAGGAACTGGTCGGCGCCGGGTTGGTGAATGCCGACAGCTTCGCCGGGTTACGGGCGCTGATCACCCCGGCCAGCAAACGCCGAAATCGCAGCAGTCGACGCGGGCGCGGAGCGTTTGTCGGCGGGATGGACGATGCCGGGCGCTGGGCCTTGTTGCGCCGCGGGCCTGCCGCGCCGGTTGTGGACAACCAACGTCCGGCGCCGACACCGACCGAGACACTGGAACACATCGCGATGACCTTGCTGCGACGCTACGGCGTGGTGTTCTGGCGCTTGCTGGAACGTGAGGCGGACTGGCTGCCGAGCTGGCGCGAATTGCTGCGCACGTTCCATCGGCTGGAGGCTCGGGGCGAAATACGTGGCGGTCGGTTCGTCAGTGGCTTGGCCGGTGAACAGTTTGCGTTGCCCGAGGCGATTCCACTGCTGCGCGAAGTACGTCGACGGCCGCATGACGGCAGTTTGATTGCGGTGTGCGGGGTTGACCCGTTGAACCTGGCCGGGACGCTGTTACCCGGTGCGAAAGTACCGGCGTTGGCGAGTAATCGGCTGGTGTACCGCGATGGGCTTCCGGCGGCGGCGGAGATTGCCGGGAAGCCGCATTTTTGGTTGGAGCTGGATCAGCAGTTGACTGCCGAGCTGCACAGCAAGCTGATCCGGCATTGATGCCGTCCGGACTGGCCTCTTCGCGGGCAAGTCGAAGGGGCCATCAGCCTCACCACAAATTATTGAGTCCGCGGTTGATCCGGCAATAGCACCGCCGAATGCTCCCGCGTCACCTCGTCATCCTGCTCATCCATCTGCCGCTTGGGCATGAAAACCTGTTGTGGATAAGTCTGCGCGAAATGCACCCACGGGCTGTTATCCACAAGCTTTTTCAAACGCTGGTTGAATGCCCGGCTCACCGCATATTGCCCACCCGACACGGTGCGGAACTGCGCCGTCAGCACCACGCCATTGAGGTCCATTTTGTCGACACCGAATACATCGAGTGGCCCTTGCAGGTTGTACTTGAGAAACGGGTCGTCGCTGATCGAATGCCCAGCCTCGCGGATCAATTCAATCGCCTTGTCGACATCGGTGTCGTAGGTGAACTGCACCGAGAAGAACGCATAAGCGAATTGCCGGGACTGGTTGGTCACCGCCTTGATCTGGCCGAACGGCACCGAGTGCACAAAACCCTTGCCGTCGCGCAGACGCAGGGTGCGGATGGTCAGGCCTTCGACCGTACCCGCATGCCCGGAATCGAGCACCACCCAATCACCAATCGACAAGGTGTCTTCGATGATGATGAACAGCCCGGTAATGACGTCCTGCACCAGTTGCTGGGAGCCGAAACCGATGGCCAGCCCCACGACCCCGGCACCCGCCAGAAACGGTGCCACGTTAATCCCAAGGTTAGCCATGGTGGTGATCGCGCAAATCACCACCAGCAGGATTTTGACCGCGTTGCGTAGCAGCGGCAGGATGGTTTTCACCCGCGTACTCGGCTGGTGTGCAGAGCGTTTGTTGACCGGTGGCTTCAGGGCTTCCTGAATCGCCGTGTCGAGCACCACCCAAACCATCCAGGTCACCAGGAAAATCAGACCGATACGGCTCAGCGAATCACTGATCGCTCGCCCGACCGTGTTGCTCATCGCGAACTCCAGGAGTGACACCCCCCAGATACGCCCCAGGATATCGATGAAAACAATCGCCATGCCGATCCGCAGCAAGGCGTGTGAAAGGCTCAGGAAACGCTCTTTGTAGGCATTGCTGCGACGCGCCGCATGCTCGCTTCGAGACTTGAAAAGGTGATGCAGCGTCGTGCTGAGAAACACCGTCGCAATCAACAACACGGTGGTGAACAGTGCGCTGCGCAGCACTTGTTGGTTGTCATCGCTGATGCTGACCAGGTTGATGACCGAGACCATCACCATCAACAGAATCGGCCAATACCACAGACCGGAAAAAATCCGCAGCGTCTCGCGCAGTGCCGGCTGCTTGAGGCGCTGGGCCAACGGCAGAATGCGGATCAGATGAGCGACCGGACGACGCATTTTGATCACCAGCAGACCAAAGGCAATCGAGGCTCCCAGCCCGGTCAATACCGCGACACTGCTGGTGAGATTGCTGCCCAACTGGTGAGCGATCTGCGGGCTGGTCAAGGCATCGCTGATGGCGACCAGAAAGCCGATTCCAAACAACGGCCGTGGGCTGTAGTGACGAAGGATCTGCACCGCCCGACGCTTGTGGCCGGCATTGAACAGGAGCACCAATGTCAGCACTAGCGAGGCGGCGAAGATGCCGCTGCTGGTGGCATAGGCGAAACACAATGCCAGCGCCCGGCCGGCCGACACTGGTAAGTAGTGGCTGACAAAAATCGTCAACGGCAGGCTGACCAGCGCCGGAACGCTGTAAGGCAATGCATAACCGAGTACAGCCTGGCCGCGTTCGCGGTTGAGCAGCAAGCGGTGCCGGCTCAGACGCGTGGCCAGCAGCCCGCCAAGCAGCCAGAGCAACGCAAAGACGCCCGCCCACACGCCGGATAACAGCAGGAAATCCCCCGCCACGCTCCAGCTGGAACGCGCCGATGGATGATTGACCAGTTGATCGACTTCATCGGCTGCACGGTCTGCGCGCAGACGCCAGGCATCGACCAGGTCTTCGTTGAGATCAAGTTTTCCCTCGACCTCATCGATGCTCGAACTGATCGCTCCAAGCAAACCACCCTGGACCAGCGGCTCCGGATGGGCCGGTGGCGTCGCGGCGGTGCTGGTCGCCGGCAGGCCCGGTATCGCCGCCGCTTGTAGCCCGGCGCTGCCAGTCATGAGCAGTAGCGCCAGCAGTATCGCAGTCTTGAACTGATGCAAACGCAGTGCTCCTTTTGAATAGCCGTAATGAAAGCGAAAGATCGCAGCCTTCGTCCGCGTCTACAAGCGTAGATCGGCTAAGAGCGTTGAAGGTCTCGAATCTTCGATCTTTGCGGCCGGCTGATCAGTTGCGGCCACACCAACCCCCTTGTGGGAGCGAGCCTGCTCGCGAAAGCGGTGGGTCAGTCAATATCACGGTGACTGATCCACTGCTTTCGCGAGCAGGCTCGCTCCCACATTTATTTGATTTGTGTGGGTCATTACCGTCCGTAGCCCCGTCGAAACTTTCTCCCACGCACGGCAGTCATCAAAAGACAGGGCTGTGCGAAGACCATCAGGCGGGAGGCGACATGGCGGCGATTCATATTGGTATTTCAGGCTGGCTCAAACGCCTGCGGGACGTCCATCACCCACTGGCGAGCTTCTTCGCATCCGGCGAATCGTTTGCCAAAGGTGTACGGCCATGAACGTTTCCGAGCCGCTCGACGCAACCGATGATCCGTCGCCAAACCTCACCGCCGTGCGCCGCTTCACCGTGCTGACGGTCAACACACATAAAGGTTTTACCGCACTCAACCGGCGTTTCATCCTGCCTGAGTTGCGCGAAGCGGTGCGCAGTGTGTCTGCGGACGTGGTGTTTTTGCAGGAAGTCCACGGTGCCCATGAACAGCATCCAATGCGCTACAGCAATTGGCCGGCGATACCGCAATACGAATTCCTTGCTGACACCCTATGGCCGCAATTTGCCTACGGCCGCAACGCCGTCTATCCAGCGGGCGATCATGGGAATGCGTTGCTGTCGAAATTCCAGATCATTCGCCACGACAACCTTGACGTTTCGATCAGTGGCCACGAGAACCGCGGTCTCCTGCATTGCGTTCTGCGCCTGCCCGACGACGGTCAGGAAGTTCACGCCATCTGCGTACACCTGGGGCTGCGCGAAACCCATCGCACCGAACAGCTCAAGCTGTTGAGCCGACGCCTTGCAGAGCTGCCGGACGATGCGCCGGTAATCGTTGCCGGAGACTTCAATGACTGGCGCCAGCGGGCCGATTCGCTGCTCAAACCCTGTGGTCTGCGCGAAGTGTTCGCCGAACATCACGGCAAACCAGCGCGCAGTTTTCCCGCGCGAATGCCGGCATTACGACTCGACCGCATCTACGTGCGCAACCTCAAGGCCAACCGTCCGCAGGTGTTGGCAGCACGCCCCTGGTCACACCTTTCCGACCATGCACCGCTGTCGGTGGAGATCGAGTTATGAGCATCCCGTCGGTGGAAAAAACCAGCGTGGAACACCTGGCCGCCCCGACGACCGGCAAACCCGGTGTAGTCGATGTCGACTATGGCTGGCAAGGCAACAACCGGGTCGAGTTGTTGGAAAACGGCGAGGCGTATTTCCCACGGGTGTTCGAGGCCATGCGTCAGGCCAAGACTGAAATCCTCCTGGAAACCTTCATTGTGTTCGAGGACAAGGTCGGTAACGAGATGCAGCAAGTGCTGATCGATGCCGCCCGGCGCGGCGTGCGGGTCACCGCCAGTCTCGACGGCTTTGGCTGTGGCGAGTTGAGCACGGGGTTCCTGGCCGCCTTGAGCGAGGCCGGTGTGCACATCCAGATATTCGACCCGGCACCGAAGCACCTGGGCATTCGCACCAACTGGTTCCGTCGTCTGCACCGCAAGATCGTCGTGGTCGACGGAACGATTGCCTTCATCGGCGGGATCAATTTTTCCGCCGACCATTTGGGCGACTTCGGTCCCGAGGCCAAGCAGGATTATTCCGTTGAAGTGCAAGGTCCTGCGGTGGCCGACATTCATCACTTCGCCCTGCTGCAATGCGGTCGCCCGGCCCGTGCCAAATACTGGTGGCAGCGACGCCGGCAACGGCGTTCGGAACTGGCCTTGAACGATCATGACGGCCAGGTTCGCCTGGTGTACCGCGACAATGGCGACCACAACACCGATATCGAAGAGGTGTATCGGCTGGTGTTGCGCACTGCCAAGCGCCGCGTGGTCATCGCCAACGCCTACTTCTTTCCCGGTTATCGCGTGCTGCGCGAGATCCGCAACGCAGCGCGGCGTGGCGTCGATGTGCGGCTGATTCTGCAAGGCCAACCGGACATGCTGGTGGCCAAACTCGCAGCGCGCATGACCTATGACTACTTGCTCAAGTCGGGCGTGCAGATTTACGAATATTGCGAGCGACCGCTACACGGCAAAGTCGCGCTGGTCGATGAGGACTGGAGCACCGTCGGCTCAAGTAACCTCGACCCGTTGAGCCTGTCCATGAACCTGGAAGCCAATGTGTTGATCCGCGACCGGGCATTCAACCGCACGCTGTTCGAACGGCTTGAACACCTGAGCGACAACCACTGCAAAGCCATGTCTGTCGACACGGCCCCGCGCGGCCGTATCTGGCACATGACGGTCGGCTTCCTGGTGTTCCACTTCCTGCGGCATTTCCCGGCCTGGGCGGGTTGGCTGCCGGCACACAAGCCGCGTCTGAAAGCCTTCACTCAGCCGACCGGGAGTGATCAACATGTCCCGCGCTGAAGCTCACTCGACCAGCCACGCCGCGCACTCGGGCAAGTCCCGCTGGAGCCGCTGGAAACGACCGTTGACGATGCTGTTTTTCCTGGCGCTGATCGTCCTGTTGACGATGCTCGCCCAGCGCCTCGAATGGAACGAAGTGTTCGACACTCTGGCCGACTTCAAGGTACGTACCCTGGTCATCGCCTCGGGGCTGACGCTGTTGAGTTTTCTGGTGTACGCCTGTTTCGACCTGATCGGCCGCAGCTACATTCGCCAGGACCTGACGTGGAAACAGATCCTGCCGGTGGGGATCATCAGCTATGCCTTCAACCTCAATTTGAGCGCGTGGGTGGGCGGCATCGCCATGCGTTATCGGCTGTATTCACGGTTGGGCGTGAGCAAGGGCAACATCGCAAAAATCCTCGGCTTGAGCCTGGCGACCAACTGGTTTGGCTACATGGTGATTGCCGGCGCGGTGTTCAGCACGGGACTGGTGCGGATGCCGCCCGGCTGGAAACTGAGCAGCGACGCATTACAAGGGGTGGGCGTGCTGTTGCTGCTGGTGAGCGCGGGCTATCTGGCGGCCTGTCGATTTTCCAAGCGTCGGGAATGGGCCATTCGCGGGGTGGAAATCAACCTGCCGTCACTGCGCATGGCGGTGCTGCAACTGGCACTGGGGGCGTTGAACTGGTCGCTGATGGCGGCGGTGATTTTTACCTTGTTGCCGAGCAAGCTGGACTATCCGCTAGTGCTGGGGGTGTTGTTGATCAGCGCCATTGCCGGGGTCATCACGCATATTCCGGCGGGGCTTGGCGTGCTGGAGGCGGTGTTTGTGGCGTTGCTGCAACACGAGGTTTCGCGGGGCAGTCTGGTGGCGGGGTTGCTGGCGTATCGGGCGATTTATTTCATATTGCCGTTGTTGATTACGTTGGTGATGTATTTGGTGGTGGAGGCCAAGGCCAAGTCGTTGCGGATTTCCAGGAAACCCAAGTGATCTATGGTGACTGTGAGGGCGCATTCGCCGGCAAGCCGGCTCCTACAGGTTGATCGCGGTCTCAAGAACACCGAAAATTTTTCACCCGGATTGAATAATGCTCAACCGCTCACCCACCACCATTTCGGTAATCCAGCCCACCAGGATCGAGGTGTACGCCTGCTGTGAAACCGGGTCGCTCAAGGCGTGATCGGCACCGTCGATAATCCGGTGGGTCAGCGAATGGGTCTGCTGACAGGCCGCGCGGTAACTCATGATGGTCGCGTGGGGCACATAGTCGTCGGTCTCGGATTCAACCAGCAGCACGTCACCGGTGAAATTCGAACAGGCATGCAGCGCCCGGTTGCTGTCGGCGCGGATCAGCGTGCTGCGGTAATCGCGCAGATCAATCTTGTCCAGGTCACGTTTGGGCGTGTGCCATTGATCGTCGCGGTACAGCGCCGGCACCCGCAACGCCAGCCAGCGCACCGGACGCAATGACGTCAGGATCGAGGCCAGATAGCCGCCATAACTGGTGCCCACCACGGCGATGGCCGACGTGTCGAGCGCCGGGTGCGCGAGCAATCGGTCATACGCCGCCAACAGGTCGCGCAAGTTGTCTTCACGGGTGACGCGCGTGAGCGGGATTCCAGTGCCGCCGGTATGGCCGCGCAAGTCGAACGTCAGGCACACGCATCCCAGACCGGCGATGCCTTTGGCCCGCTCCAGATCCCGTTCCTGACTGCCGCCCCAACCGTGCACGAACAGCACGCCGGGGACTTTGGATTTTGGGCTGAGAAAAGTCCCGCTCATCTGTTCATCGTCGATATCGATCTGAATGGTTTCGCTTCTAGCCGTCATAGGATTTGACCGTTACGTACTTGAGGAGAAAGTCACTGGCTTGCGCCGGTCCGCGATACACCTCGATGGCGTCCGCCGGCAACGGCTGGTCGATGTAGGTTTCGACTGAGGACACACGAATCGCGCGCATCCCCGGATCGTTGACGAAGCTCTGCAACGCGGCCACTTCCGCGCTGCTGGCACCGCCCATGCGCCAGGATTGTTCCAGCACGCCGCTGCGCTGCTTGCCGTTGCTGTCCACGCCCTGGGCGATGTCGTAATTGCGCCGTGAGGCATAAAAACCGGGATAGGCCTCATCGGCTGCGCTGTCAAACACCTGGGCTTGCTGGATCGCCAACCGAACATCATCAGGCAAGGACAGCTTGAGCAGATCTTCGTAATAACCCGGCACCACCAGCAGGTTGGAACCACCGTACACCTGCTCGCACTGCCCGTCTTCGATCAAGTATTGATCACCGCAGTAACTCAGTACGGTGTCGCCGATAAAACTCTGTCCGACACTGTGGGTAATCACCTTGCCCAGGTCCTGCTCCAGCACCACACCTTCGGTGAACAGCTTGCTGGCGTCGGGCCTGGCGAGGATGGCGTCGAACTGGTCGAGACTGTCGATCACTTCCTGTCCACGCCCGGCGCAGGCATGCACGGGCTTGAGGCGGATCGGGCCGTTGTAGAGCAAGTGTTCGGCAGCGGGTCGCGCATCGTCGAGCGAGAACACGCTGAGGCCATCCAGCACCACGTTGCGTACGCGCTCGGAAAACAGTGGTGACCAGCCTGGCGGGGCGTAAGCATTTTTGTTGAGCAAGCCATGGCTGATGGCTTTGGTGCAGATGAAGTCGTGGTCAACGTAACCGCCCCACAAATCTTCCGGCCCTCTTACGCCCACTTGCCGCGCGGCAGCGGCGCCCACCAGCGTCTGGGTCGGCAGCACATAAAGGTCGCGTCCGTTATGCCGCTCCTGATCGAAACTACCGCCGTATTCAAGGCCCAGAATCTGCGCCAGCCAACGGGCCAGGGCACGATTGGTTTCAACTTCATGTTGCGGCGCATCGGGGTGCACGGAATGGGCGACCACCAGTTTTTTGCGGTTTGTCGGGGTCATGCGTCCCCCTTCAATCGGCGTTTGATGAGTGTAGAGGAAGGGGTGCAGAGATCAGGCCAAACGGGGCGGAATGCAAACCACTGATAAATCAGTCGGTTGTTCAAATGGTAGTGGCACCAGGCCTGTTTTATTCTGCACGACAGCCGATTCATCTCCTGCATTTTGCACGATTCAAACCTGGCACAGGACCCTGTGGGAGCCGAGCTTGCTCGCGATGGCGATGTATCAGACACATCATTGTTGAATGTTATGGCGCCATCGCGAGCAAGCTCGGCTCCCACAGGGGCTATGTTGTGATCTGGCTACCGAGGCGTTGCTGCGGTCGGCGACACCCCAAACCGCGTCCGGTAATCACTCGGCGCCAGCCCGGTAATCTTCTTGAACGTCGCCCGAAACGCACTCGGGTCCTGATACCCCACGGTCCAGGCAATGTGATCGATGGTGCCGTTGGTGAATTCGAGCATTTCCCGGGCCTTGCCGACCCGCAGGTGCTGGCAGTATTCGGTCGGTTTGAGCCCGGTCACCGCGCGGAACCGACGCAGGAATGTGCGCTCTTCCAGCCCTGCCCGCTCGGCCATGGCCGTCAGTGACACATCGGTCGCCCCGGTGCTTTGCAGCCAGTGTTGGACCTTGAGAATAGACGCATCGCCATGACTGAGAATGGGTGAAAAGTTGCTGCCGCACTCGCTCGCACTGTCACTGTGTTCCACCACCAGAAACCGCGCTGTGCCGGTCGCAATGCTCGGCCCCAGCAAACGGTCCACCAGGCGCAACCCCAACTCGGACCAGGCCATCAGCCCGGCCGTGGTGATCAGGTCCCCGTCGTCGACAATCGGCGTATCGGCCTTGAGCTTGATCGCCGGGTAACGCTCGGCGAAGGTTTGGGCCGAGGTCCAGTGAGTGGTAGCGCTGCGGCCATCGAGCAGGCCGCTTTCGGCCAATAGAATCGAGCCCACGCAGACGCCACCAAGGGTCGCGCCGCGAGCGTGTTGCTGACGAACCCATTGGAGCAACGCCTGCGGCACCTGACCGGCACAAAAACTGGCAATCGATGGCGGGATCAACACGGCCACCAAGGCCGAGTCCGGCGCGGGATGACTGTCGTAGACCCGAACCGGGGCCTGATCGCCCTCCACCTGCCAATGACTGACCCGCAGCAGTGGCAATCGCGCAGCCTGATGCTCGGCGGCGATCCGGTTGGCCACCCCGAACAGGTCGGTCAGCCCATGCACCGCCGCCATCTGCGCACCGGGATAAATCAGCACGCCCAGTTCGGCGATTGGCCTTTCTGCGTCCATTGTCAGTTTTCCCCCTTCTATTGTCGGTGCGGCCAATCCTCGGACGGCCTGCTAAACCCAATACTTCATTCCACACCCAACAAGCACTTCGAGGAAACAGTCATGGCCAAGCAAGCACTCATCGTAGTTGATATCCAAAACGACTACTTCCCACAAGGCAAGTGGCCGCTGGTCGGCGCCGACGCCGCGGCGGATAACGCCGTTCGTCTGCTCAAGGCCTTTCGTGAGGCCGGTGATTCGGTGGTGCACATCCGCCACGAATTCACCTCTGAAGCAGCACCGTTCTTCACCCCCGGTTCCGAAGGCGCAAAGTTGCACCCCAAAGTGCTCAACCACGCCAATGAGCCCGTCGTCCTCAAGCACTTCGTCAACTCGTTCCGCGAAACTGAACTAAAGTCGATCCTCGACGAGCAAGAAATCAAGGAATTGGTAGTAGTCGGCAGCATGAGCCACATGTGTGTCGACGGCATCACCCGCGCCGCCAACGACCTCGGTTACACCGTCACGGTCATCCATGATGCCTGTGCCTCACGTGACCTGGAATTTAACGGCCTTACTGTGCCAGCAGCCCACGTCCATGCCGCGTTCATGTCGGCCTTGGGTTTTGCCTATGCCAGCGTGGTGTCCACCGACGAATTCCTGTCCCGCAATTAAACGTACGACCCACGCAACTCACCGGAGATCATCGACATGGCTACTCTGACGACTCGCGAAGGCAACACGCTTTATTACAAGGACTGGGGCAGCGGACAACCGGTGGTGTTCAGCCACGGTTGGCCCCTGAACGCCGACAGTTGGGAATCGCAGATGCTGCACTTCGCCAACAACGGTTTCCGTGCCATCGCGCATGATCGTCGGGGCCATGGCCGGTCGAGCCAGCCGTGGGACGGCAACGACATGGATCATTACGCCGATGACCTGGCGGAGTTGATCGAACACCTGGACCTGAAGGACGTGATCCTTTTTGGCTTCTCGACGGGTGGCGGCGAAGTCGCCCGCTACATCGGTCGCCACGGCACTCAACGTCTGGCCAAGGCCGGTCTGATTTCCGCGGTACCGCCATTGATGCTGAAAACCGACACCAACCCCAAAGGCCTGCCGATCGAGGTGTTTGACGGTATCCGCGCCGCTTCCATCGCTGACCGCTCACAACTCTACAAGGACGTCGCCAGCGGCCCATTTTTCGGCTTCAACCGTCCTGGCGCTACGTCATCACAAGGGTTGATCGACTCGTTCTGGATGCAAGGGATGATGGGCGGTCACAAGAACACTCTGGACAGCATCAAGGCCTTCTCGGAAACCGATTTCCGTGAAGACCTGAAGAAGTTTGATGTCCCGACTTTGATCATCCATGGCGATGACGACCAGATTGTGCCAATTCAGGCTGCGGGGCTGGAGAGTAAGCGGTTAATCGAACATGCCCAACTGATTGTGTATCCAGGGGCGCCGCATGGACTGACGGACACCCATAAAGTAAAGGTGAATGAGGACATGCTGGACTTCGCCAAAGGCTGAGAAACACCTTGAAATACTACAGGCCCGCCTTGCAGCGGGCCTTTTCGCACGCGGTAACAAAATCTCACGCGTGAGCCGTTGATGGTGTACTTCTTTGGTTGTAGGGTTGCTCACGCGTGAGATGTTCACAACGGAGTCACCCCATGAAAAGCCGCTCCCCGTCAGACCCGCCTCGCGAGCCTGCTGTTACAGCAAAGAGCCCCAAGGGAGAGCGTTCGAAACCGTCCGTGAAAAAACCATCAAGCTTCTACATGAAGCAGATGCGTGCAGGCCTGGCAGCCGCCGGCTATGTGAAACACGAAACTTGGGTGCTTCCGGAAAACCGAAGCTTGCTCAAGCAGATGGAACAACAGCTACGCCAACCGATTCTGGCTGGATCATTCATGTCGGAGAATTACATGAGCGCAAGCAACAACTGGAACATCGATAGCCTCTTCAATGCCCTCAAGGCGCTTGATGAGGTGGTTTCGAACGACATCACCCTCTCCCTCGTCCAAGGTTCCGAGTCCAGCATAAAGCTGGAAATGAACGATTTCGGTGGCTTGCCGATTTACATCGCCGTGGTTGGTGATCAGGTCATCGTGGACACCGTGCTGGTCGACGTCGAGTCCATCAACGACGTGCCGGCCTTCAACGATGCCGTGCTGCGCAGCCGGGAAATGTTCCCGCTGTCCTCGATCGGTATCGAGTCCATGCCCAACGGCCAAGTCGTTTACAACATGTTCGGCGCGCTGAGTTCCGACTCCAGCCTGACCAACGTGGTGACCGAGGTGAAAACCCTCGTCGACAACGTCCAGCGTGCCATCGAAGCCTTCGAACGCTTCTTCAAGTAATTATCAGGAAAGGAAGATTCAATGACTCAGTCCATCTGGAGCAAGTTGTTCACCGCGTTGCGCGGCGGCGCCACCGAAGTGGGCGAATCGATCGTCGACCAACAGGCCTTGCGCATCCTCGACCAGGAAATTCGCGATGCTGACAGCGCACTGGCCAACGCCAAGCGTGAACTGGTCACCATCATGGCCAAGCACAAACTGTCGGCTGACCGCGTCAGCGAGTACAACGCCAAAATCAAGGACCTGGAATCCAAGGCCATGGCCGCGATCCAGGCCAACCGCGAAGACCTGGCGATGGAAGTGGCCGAAGCGATTTCGACCCTGACCAACGAACTCGACGTCGAGCAAAAGCAGGCCAGCGAATTTGGTGGTTACGCGGACAGCATGCGCAAAGACATCACCAAGGCCGAAGCCCGCATCAAAAGCCTGCGCCAGCAAGTAGACATGGCCAAGGCGCGCGATAGCGTACAGAAAGCCCAGGTCAGTGCATCCATCGCCAGCGGCGGCGCCAACGGCAAGCTGGAAACCGCCGTCGGCACACTGAACCGTTTGCAGGCCAAGCAGCAGCAACGCGCCGCAGAACTGCAAGCGCAGGACGAACTGGCCGACGCATCGACCGGCAACGACCTGGAGCGCAAACTGCGCGAAGCCGGCATCACGCCGAACGAAGGCAGCGCCAACGCGATTCTGGAACGCCTGAAGCAAAAATCGGCCGAGTAATCGACTCAGGTGCCGGATGCATAACCTGTGGGAGCGAGCCTGCTCGCGAAGGGGGAGTGTCAGCCAACATCAATGTAGCTGGCACTCCGCTTTCGTCGGAACGCCGCCCGGAGCCGGCTCGCTCCCACAATGGATTGCGTTTCAGTTTTTTGTCGAGTTGAGGTCACGGATGGATGCCCTGAAGGGTTTCAAGATAATCGCCGGCCTGGCCATCTTCATGGTCGCGCTCCAAGTGATCAATGCCGCGACCGGCTACAGCCTTATGGCATTCGGCCTGGTCCCGAGAACCGTGCATGGACTGTTCGGCATCGTCACTTCACCTTTTTTGCATGCGTCCTTCTCGCACCTGAGCGCCAACCTGGTGGCCTTTTTGGTCCTGGGTACGTTGGTGATGATCGAAGGGCTCAATCGGTTCATGGCCGTCAGTGCCATCATTCTTTTGCTGGGCGGCTCGCTGGTCTGGCTGTTCGGCTTTACAGGCGTACACATTGGCGCCAGCGGCTGGGTTTTCGGGCTGTGGACGTACATTCTGTCGCGCGCCTGGTTCCAGAAGAGCTGGGGAAATGTGATCACGGCGGGCCTCGTCGCCCTGTTGTATGGCGGCCTGGTCTTTGGCTTTTTACCTCGGCGGGGCATTTCATTTGAAGGGCATCTGTTCGGGGCATTCGCCGGTTTTATTGCCGCCAAAGTACTTTTATCTGCACCACGCGGCAGATTTAATGCCGCCCGGTAAGCGCACTTGAACACTCGGATGCCGAAGCGATGAGATCGCCAGGAACGAGTAGCCCACTGAGTCAGGGACCCCATGTCGATTTTTCTGTTAATGCGCATGTACGCCTCGTCCCTCTTCCACCGATTTGGGTGGGCGGGCCTGGTGATTGCGTTAGGCGTACACCTGACCACGGCCTGGCTGGGGCTGGTGTTTCTGGGCGAACAACACCTCACCGCCCCCGCCACATTTACCTACTTCTATCTCACCACCACGCTGACCGTCGGCTATGGCGATCTCACACCACAGACATCGGCCGGACGAATTTTCGTGGCGACCTGGATCATGCTCGGCGGCATTGCGCTGCTAACAGCGGCCATCGGCAAAACCACCAGCAGTGTTATCGATGCATGGAGAAAAGGCATGAAGGGCAAAGGCGATTTCACCGGCAAGGTCGGCCATACCGTTCTCATCGGCTGGGAAGGCGCGTCCAGCGAACGGGTCATTGATTTGTTGTTGCAGGACGAAACCTCCAACGACAACCTGATCGTGATTTGCGATTGCACCCTTGAAGAAAACCCCATGCCGGGCAAGGCAGAGCTCATCAAAGGTGAAAGCCTGTCCTCTGCGGCGTTGTTACTGCGCGCCGGTGTTCCGGGTGCCGAGCGTGTGCTGGTGCGAACCCCGTCAGACGATTTGACCCTGGCCACCGTGCTGGCGGTCAATCAACTGAAACCCGTCGGGCATGTGGTCGCACACTTCAATGAAAGTGAAATCGCCGCACTCGCCAGCGCCTACGCCCCCAGCCTGGAATGCACCTCAAGCATGGCCATCGAGATGTTGGTGCGCGCCTCTCAGGACCCGGGGTCGTCAATGGTTATCAATGAGTTGCTGTGCGTGGGTGAAGGCGCCACCCAATACCTGATGAAACTGCCCGAGACGTATGAGGCCACCTTTGGCGATCTGTACACGCAGATGAAAGAACGCCATAACGCCACCCTCATCGGTTATCGCGCCAAAGGTGCGCAACAACCTTCGATCAACCCGCCCAGCGCCACACGCGTTGAGGGCGGTGAACTCTTTTACATCGCCTCCACTCGCCTCAAGGAAATTTCCAATGGGATGGTTTAAACAGTTGATGGGGCTTGAGGCTCCGAACACAGACACGAATACCCAGTCGAAATGGACCGCCAATGACACGTCGCCGGTTACCGGCCCGCTGGGCCTGGCATTGGGCAAGGGCGTGATGTTCGACACCAGCCTGAGGTTGTTGCTCGACGGCAACACCACGGTGACGATCCCGGGCTCCCAACAGATCTGGAGCGCCGGCACCGTCGATCTCGGGCAGTCGACCTGGCTCTCGCGCTATTACATGAACGATGAAGACTACTGGCTGCAAGTGCACACCACCGGCGCTAGCGCCGGACAGGTAGAGTCGGTGATCCTGTTCAATTACCTCAGCTACATCACTATCAGCAGTGAAGCGGAGTTGCGTCGGCTGGCCGGCCCGCAAAGTCCGATAGGGCTGCCGACCTACATCCACAACGGTGTCGAATACACCCGCGAATGGGGCACCGAGAATGGCCAGACAGAACTGGTGGCGCTAAGCGAACAGCTGAAAAATCCGGATGAGTCCTACAGCATCGAGCACCGTTCGATGCTGTACGCCCGCGAAACCGGCCTGACCGATCGCCGGGAATTCCTGCTGTTTTCCGTAGAAGAAGACGCCGAAGGCACCATCAGTTTGAGCACGTCGCTGGGCATCTCGCTGTACACCACCGACCTGAATACTTTTTAACAAGGAAGACGTCCATGCTAGAAGCACTCTCCATTTCCCTGAACCCGGCGGCCGTGCTCGGGTTTGTTACGTACATCCTCGGCGCTGCCGTGCTATTTGCGCTGTTCCAGTTCATCTACACCCGCATCACACCGCACAAGGAATTCGAACTGATCCGTTCGGGCAACGTGGCGGCCGCAATTGCACTGGGTGGCGCCATCATCGGCTTCGCCATTCCGGCCAGCAATGTGATTGCCTATTCGATCAGCCTCCTCGACTTCGTCGTCTGGGCCGTGATCGCTGCGTTTGTACAACTGCTGGCGTTCCTGATGACCAGCCTGGTACTGAAAGGCACCTCGGAACGCATTAAAAAAGGTGAGATTGCAGCGGGTATCTATGTCGCGGCAGTGGCCATCAGCGTCGGCATGTTGAATGCCGCGTGCATGACCCCTTCCCAGAATTGATTGCGCAGCGGAGCCCCCGATGAAACGAAGCAAGTACGTTCAGCTCTCGCTGGCAGCATCGGTCGCCATGGCGATATCCGGTTGCGGGCCAACGGAAAAAACCTACCCGGTGCAGAAGCAATACAACTTTCAATCTGTTCAGCAATGCGCCGATGAAAAGCTCCCGGTGGACGTCTGCTCGGACGCCTACATGACCGCCATGGCCGAACATCGCCGTATTGCGCCGGTGTATGACAACCAGGCTGATTGCGATGCCGACTTCGTCGCCGACTGGTGCCAGCAGGATTCGGCCGGCAAGTTCATCCCCAAGCTCGGCGGCTTCGAGCTGACAGCCGATGGCCAGGTGACACAATCCCAAGTGGACGCCGCCAAGGCGCAACTGCCGGCCTCGGAAGCCAACACCGGCGGCTCGGGCTTCTCCACCAGCAGCCTGCTGACCGGACTGTTGATCGGCAACATGCTGAGCAACAACCGCAACAGCTATTACTCCCAGCCGGTCTACCGCTACCGCGATAATCGCGGTAACTACGGCACTTCAACGCTCAACCAGCGCATTGCCAACGGTTCGACGTTCAACCGGTCCAACCAGGCAAAGTACGGCGGCAGCTACACCAATTCCATCAGCAAATCGGCCAGCAAGCCGGTTTCCGTTGCTTCGTCGACGTCGCGTGGCGGCTTCGGCAGCAAGGCCAGTGCACGCAGCGGCTGGGGCGGCGGGTCGAGCAGTTAAGGAAACCAGGCCATGAAGAAGATCCATTGCGCAGAGCGTCATGACTGGAAACAAACCGCCGAAGGTCTCGGTTTTCTGTTCCACACCATCGACGACGAACCTTATTGGGACGAGAGCGCGTATTACCAGTTCACGCTCAAGCAAATCGAGAACGATCTGGAAGACCCGACCACCGAGATCCATGAGATGTGCATGGATTTGGTGGCCCGGGTGGTTCAGAACGAGGAATTGCTGGAGCGCCTGAGTATTCCCCCGGCGTTCTACGACATGATTCGCACCTCATGGCTCGAAGGCCATCCACATCTGTATGGGCGCATGGATTTCTCCTACAACGGCACCGGGCCGGCCAAGTTGCTGGAACTCAACTACGACACGCCGACCAGCCTGTATGAGGCCGCGGCGTTTCAATGGGGTTGGCTGGAGCAATGCATCGAACGTGGTTTGCTGCCCAAACAGGCCGACCAGTTCAACAGCATCGACACCAAGCTGCATCAGGCCTTCGCTCAGTTGCAGCTCAAGCAACCGTTCTATTTCGCCTCGATGAAACACTCGGTCGAAGACAAGGGCACCACCGACTACCTGCGACTGGTCGCGGAGAAGGTCGGCATCGAATCACGGCACATCGATATCGAAGACATCGGCCTGACCAGTGACGGACGCTTCGTCGATCTTGAGGATCGCTGGATTCCTCATCTGTTCAAACTGCACGCTTGGGAATTCATCTTCCACGAGCCCTTCGGCGCTGCAATTGCCCAAAGTGATACGCAGTTTTTCGAGCCGGCCTGGAAGTCCATCATTTCCAACAAAGGCATCCTGCCGTTGCTGTGGGAGTTCAACAAAGGTCACCCGAACCTGCTCGCGGCGCACCTGGATATCGAACCGAACAAAGCGGTGCCCAAGGGTTGGGTGCGCAAACCGTTCTTCTCCCGGGAAGGCGCCAACATCGAGCTGCAAACCGCCGATGGCTTGATCGTGAAAGAGGACGGGCCCTACACCGATGCGCCGTTTATCCTTCAGGAATTCGCGCCGCTGCCTAAATTTGGCGACAGCTATACGCTGATCGGCTCTTGGGTGATTGGTGATCAGGCCGCCGGTATTGGTGTGCGGGAAGACAACAGTTTGATCACCAAGGATTCGAGCCGGTTTTTACCGCACCTGATACTCGACTGAGCAATACATCCCTCACGAAAAACGCCCGGTACCGTGCATCGGGCGTTAGGGTGAAACAGGTTCAGAACCAGACAACGACAAGACATACGCCTGAAAAGCCGGATAATGGCGGCCAATTCGTCTAGCCCGTTATTCTGGTAATCCCCCATGGAAATCAAGGTCAACTTTCTCGACAACCTTCGGCTTGAAGCAAAGTTCGATGACTTCACGGTGGTGGCCGATCAACCTATCCGCTACAAGGGCGATGGTTCGGCACCGGGTCCGTTCGATTACTTTCTGGCTTCATCGGCTTTGTGTGCGGCTTATTTCGTGAAGCTGTACTGCGACACTCGCAGTATTCCCACCGAAAACATCCGCCTGTCGCAGAACAACATTGTTGATCCGGAAAACCGCTACAACCAGATTTTCAAGATTCAGGTCGAGTTGCCGGCGGACATCTCCGACAAGGACCGCCAGGGCATCCTGCGCTCCATCGACCGTTGCACCGTGAAAAAAGTGGTGCAAGCCGGGCCTGAGTTTGTGATCGAAGAGGTCGAAAACCTCGACGCCGATGCCCAGGCGTTGTTGATGCCTGCTTCTAACTCAGAGGCGAGCACCTATATCGCGGGCAAGGACCTGCCGCTGGAGCAGACCATCGCCAATATGTCAGCCATTCTGGCGGACCTGGGCATGAAGATTGAAATCGCCTCGTGGCGCAATATCGTGCCCAATGTGTGGTCGCTGCACATCCGCGATGCGCATTCGCCGATGTGCTTTACCAACGGTAAGGGTACGACCAAGGAAGGCGCGTTGGCGTCGGCGCTGGGCGAGTTTATCGAGCGACTCAACTGCAACTTTTTCTACAACGACCAGTTCTGGGGCGAAGACATCGCCAACGCGCCGTTTGTGCATTACCCGGACGAACGCTGGTTCAAGCCTGGCCGTAAAGATGCACTGCCAACTGAAATTCTCGACGAGTACTGCCTGAAGATTTACAACCGCGACGGTGAGCTGCGTGGCTCCCATCTGATCGATACCAACTCGGGCAACGAAGAGCGCGGTATCTGCTCGCTGCCGTACGTGCGCCAGTCGGACGGCGAGGTGGTGTATTTCCCGTCCAACCTGATTGAAAACCTGTTCCTGAGCAACGGCATGAGTGCCGGTAACACGCTGGCCGAAGCCCAGGTGCAGTGCCTGTCGGAGATCTTCGAGCGCGCGGTAAAACGCGAAATCATCGAAGGCGAATTTGCACTGCCGGATGTGCCGGCCGAAGTGCTGGGTAAGTACCCCGGGATACTGGCCGGCATCCAGGCGCTGGAAGAGCAAGGGTTTCCCGTGTTGGTGAAAGATGCGTCCCTGGGCGGTGAATTCCCGGTGATGTGCGTCACGTTGATGAACCCGCGAACCGGCGGTGTGTTCGCCTCGTTCGGTGCACACCCAAGCCTGGAAGTGGCGCTGGAACGCAGCCTGACCGAATTGTTGCAGGGCCGCAGTTTCGAAGGCCTCAACGACCTGCCCCAGCCGACTTTTGAAGGGCATGCGGTGACCGAGCCGAACAACTTCGTCGAGCACTTTATCGACTCCAGCGGCGTGGTGTCGTGGCGCTTCTTCAGTGCCAAATCGGATTACGAATTCGTGGAGTGGGACTTCTCTGGCCAGGGTGAAAACTCGAATGCCGAGGAAGCCGCGACCTTGTTCGGCATTCTGAAAGGCATGGGCAAGGAAGTGTACATGGCGGTCTACGAGCATATCGGCGCAACGGCATGCCGCATCCTGGTACCGGACTACTCGGAAATCTATCCCGCGGACGATCTGATCTGGGACAACACCAACAAAGCACTGTTCTTCCGCGCCGATATCCTGAACCTGCATCGCCTGGACGAAGAAGAACTGCAAGCGCTGGTTGAACGTCTGGTGGAAAGTGAGCTGGACGACTACACCGACATCACCTCCTTGATCGGCATCGAATTTGACGACAATGCGGCTTGGGGTCAGCTGACGATCCTGGAGTTGAAGCTGCTGATTTATCTCGCCTTGCAGCAATTTGAAGAGGCGAAAGAGGCGGTAGAAATGTTCCTGCAGTACAACGACAACACGGTTGAGCGTGGCTTGTTCTACCAGGCCGTCAATGTGGTGCTGGAAATGAAGCTGGACGAAGACCTGGAACTGGAAGACTACGAGGCCAATTTCCGCCGGATGTTTGGCAACGAGCGCACCGACGCAGCAATCGGATCGGTGGACGGCAGCGTGCGTTTCCATGGCTTGACGCCGACCAGCATGAAACTGGAGGGGCTCGACAGGCACCTGCGGTTGATCGATAGCTACAAGAAGCTGCACTCGGCACGGGCCAACGTGACCGCTTTACCCAGTTAACAGCGCCCACAAAAAAGCGAAGCCAGATCACTGGCTTCGCTTTAGATGTTGTCACTAGGTGTTCAGTCTCGGAGAGTCATGGGTTTGCAACATGAGACTCCTGCTTCAATTCAATAGCCGTGTTGCACTCAGCTCCTGCAACCGCCCTCTTAAAAGTATGTGCAGGGTGAGCATGGTCAATAGGATGAGTGCTATGCTGGAAAGTGCATAGACTGGATCAGTATGGGTGGTTTCTATATTGGTATATTTATCTCCTATCAGTGTAGACTGCACCAACCCCCACCCACAGGCAGCCCACGATAAAAAAAATAATACAAATATTTCGATAGGTTTTGCTCGGCTTGCGATATATGGCAGTAGTGCTGCGGCAGAGATCCCTAATAGTGTTAAGTCGTAGTCGAAACTGTAAGGGCTTATGTATAGCGAGGCCGTAGCGGTTATCCCAACTATATGCCTTGGGTTTTTTAGCTTTATATAAGATATCGCTATTGTCGAACACGCTGCAACTGCTGTTAAAAGCTGTATGATCAATGCGATTGTAGAAGGAACTCCGAATTCGTGAAGCGTGGCGTAAATCGATGTCATCCGGAATAATGGGTAAGCCCCAAGTGCTAAGAGGCGGCTTGTATCCTTCATTCCTTCAGCAAACGCAAGCCATATACTTGGCCCAAATACAATCGTAGACGCTATTAAGGTCAGTGTGACCGTCAGGAGTGCGACTCCCAAGGTTGACCATCTTTTACTGATCAAAGAAAGTACCGCTATACCAACAGCGAGATGTGGCTTTATAATCATCAGCCCTAGAGGCAGTCCTGCTACAGCTTTACGCTTCATAAAGGCCAAAAAAAACAACCCGACAATTGTGCCTGTAAGGAAACCATTTTGACCTGATCTTATATTTAAGATTATGGCGGGGAAGATTGCCAAAATAACGCTACCAAAATAGCCTGAGGATATTGACTTGATTGTGAGCAGGTATGATGCAAACGTCAGTCCGGTAAACGTAAAGTATGCCAATCCGGCCGGGAGCACTGCTAGCGCCGCAGTGATGAAATTAAATTGTGGCGGGTATGACCACACCATAAAGGTGCTTGCCCCATAGAGTTTTTGTTGTGCTTCAAAAAGATTTTTATAGTGGTAGGCTTGATTGAGGGTACCATCCCAAAACATTTTTCCTGAGATATAAAATACATCAAAGTCAGTTAGAGCCTTTTTTGTTCTGAAAAGGGATGGGTATTGAAAATCAAAAGCCATGAACACTAAGAGCCCTACGCACGTAAAAATTATTATCCTACTTAGTTCTGGGCTTACCTTGTATGCAACAGCGGTTAGCTGATTTTTCATCGGGGTTCCCTATGTTATAGATGTCATGCATTTTCTGATCGACGCATAAAGCAGTCTAGTCATCACTGCGTGAATCACCTCACATCCTGATCCATCTGAACCTCCAGCTCTTAGACTCTTTACTGCTTGCATGCGTGTCAGCGTGCGCTCCTGCTGGCTTCGATTTTATGCACTGTAAATTTATTTTTTTATGTATTTTGGCCTTCCTTTGACCTCTGTATATATTCTTCCTATATATTCTCCTAATACACCGATACCAATCAGCTGGACTCCACCTATAAATAATATTACCGTCATCAATGAAGGATATCCAGGAACTTGATTTCCAAAAAAAACCTTATCTAAGATCATCCATACTGCATATAAAAACGCAAACAAGGCAACGCCAAATCCTATGTATGTCCAAACCCTCAAAGGGACAGTTGAGCAGCTAGTGATCCCTTCTATTGCTAGATTCCACAATTTCCATCCGTTAAACTTGCTTTTTCCCGCGACACGCTCAGGCCTACAATATTCTACGACCTCAGTTTTTCCGCCTACCCATGATAAAATATCTTTCATGAATAGGTTTCTTTCGGGTAGCAGTAAAATGTTATCAACGACCTGACGTGATAATAATCGAAAATCCCCGACGTTTTCTTCTATCTTAAGCTGGCTTATTTTATTGTGAAGCTTATAAAACCACTCAGCGCTTTTTCTTTTAAGCATGATGTCACTATGTCTATCAATACGTTTGGCCAAGACAACACTAGCACCATCCAGCCATTTTTCAATCAGTCGACTCACTACTTCGATAGGATCTTGTAAGTCAACATCAATTGGGATAACGGCTTCTCCCGATGAACACTCAAGACCAGCAAAAAGTGCAGGTTCTTTTCCGAAATTCCTCGTGAATTCTACCAGCTTAACCAGAGCGTCATTTTTCATAAATCCATAAATAATATTTGCACTTCCATCACTGCTTCCATCGTTAACAAAAACTATTTCAATATCATAATTGCTTAGGTCATTCCGCCCTCTTATACATTCATAAAAAATAGGCAGCGCCTCTTGTTCATTGTAGATTGGAACTACTAAAGATATTCTCATGGAGTCTGCTCTCCGAATACAAAAAACCTTGAGTAAACAAAGCCAACAGCCAAGCCTGTGAAAGAAAACAACATTAGTGTGAATACTGGATTCAGATTTACTATATTGGATATGGCTCCAATGCTAGTAGCTATTCCCCCCATGAATCCGGCATATAGAAAATATCTCCACCCAGTAACCTCCTTTTTAAATATCCATTTGGAATCAATAAAAAAACTCACTGTGACTGCCACAAAAAAAGCAGAGACGTTGCAAATAATTTGATAGCTCGCGAGCAAGAAATAAAAAACAAAAAAGACTAACCAGCGTGTAAAAGTATTTAATATCCCTACAGATAAATATCTCATAAATTGCATGGATTCTTACCCGTAAGTTTATGAATCGAGTCGACGCCGCTAGTACATAGATACAGGGTTATGTCACGAAAAAAACGCTCCACTCTCATCCGCGAACTGGACGTTTGAGCGAAATGCATGTGGAAAAATCTGCATCGCTCCAGCCACTTTTGATACCGGTGTTGGCGTTCGATGCAACTGATCAAGCATCTCTGAAGATAATCGTGCGATTGTATGCGGATATGATCGATGCTCAGAGTTAGTCCTAACGGAGTACACTCAAGGGCATGAACCTGGATTCTTGCATCGCAACAGATCACCGAGGTCTTATCCGGCGAATCGGGATACAGCCCAATGACATCCCAGAATTTTTCTTCAAGGTTTGTATCGTTGGACAGTTTGAAGGTACGTGTCAGATGGGGTTTTACGTAGGTGGCAGCCCATATATGCTGGACGCTGGCCGGTGACATGTCAGCGACTCGCGCCATGCTTCGCCAACTCCAGCAATGCTGTCCGATACGTGGTTGAACTACCTTCTCAAGCACTCCACTTAGTGCATTCGATGGTAACAACATCGTATGCCAGCGTTCCTGTTTATCGATCAAGCCCGCCAATTTTTGTTCTTGGAAACTGTTGCACCATCGTGTTACTGAACGTAGTGAAAACCCGGCCACTTGGGCTATTTCAACCCGCGAGCAGCCTTGGGAGGCCAATAGGATCACCCGAACGCGCCAGCCTCTAGGCTTACTGGTGGTGGCAGTCCTGATACTACGAGTGAGTTCCGTACATGCTTCCGAAGTAAGGGTGATATTTTGGAAGTTCACCTGTTCGCCTCCATCCCTGCGCTGACGGAGGAAGCATAGCTTGTTTTCAGGGAAGCCCCCGTCCATTCCACTATTGGCGCATAAGCCATTCGCTTGATATTTTCACTGCCCTGCGTAGATGGCGTTTGAAGCTGACCCGCGAGGAAGTCGAGGTAATCGGCAATCACTGACATGCGCGCATATTGGTTGCTTGTGCTGACCGTTTTGCCTCGGAGGGAAATCGAAACGACCTTGCCGTTATTCTCGTCAACCAACGGTTTCTGCATGAAATCGCGCAAAGAATGCACTTCATGAGCTTGAAGCCGCTCGCAGCACGAAAAGCGCGATTCGATATCAATGCAGTAGTAGCTCTGCCAGGCGTACAGGGCCTGGATCGCCAGCAAGCCGGCTCCTACAAAATGGTGCGCAAAAGAAAACCCCCGACCGGTCAAGAGGACCGATCGGGGGTTTCGAGGCTAAACCTTACAAAAGTCTAAGCCATATCCTAGAACGGGATATCGTCATCAAAGCTGTCGAAATCCGGAGCCGGCTGAGGAGCGGCCTGCTGCTGTGGAGCCGGACGCGACTGCTGCGGTGCCGACTGCTGCGGACGCGGAGCCTGCTGGCGTGGAGCCGGGGCGGACTGCTGGTAATTGTTGCCCCCGCCTTGTTGGTCGCCCTGTTGTGGACGGCCGCCCAGCAGTTGCATGGTGCCTTGCATGTCGACCACGATTTCAGTGGTGTAACGCTTGATACCGTCTTTTTCCCACTCGCGGGTCTGCAGCTTGCCTTCGATGTACACCTGCGAACCTTTACGCAGGTATTCGCCGGCGATTTCGGCAACCTTGCCGAACATCGACACACGGTGCCATTCGGTCTTCTCGACCTTCTGACCGGTTTGCTTGTCGGTCCATTGTTCGCTGGTCGCCAGACTCAGGTTGGTCACGGCGTTACCGTTAGGCAAGTAGCGAACTTCGGGATCCTGGCCGCAAGTGCCGACCAATATGACTTTGTTAACCCCACGGGCCATAACGTTCTCCTAGGCTACGCACGCTGCCTCGGCCGGGTTGTTCACCAGGCGCTCGAGGGTGGTGCGATCCAATAGTTCGGTGTCCAATTTGATGTAAATCGCCGCTTCGTCTGCGACGATCACTGCATCTGTTACCCCTACGACAGCCTTCAGGCGCTCGACCAGACCCGCTTCGCGGATCGCCTCGGGCGACAACGGCAAGCGCAGACTCGTCACGTAGGGAGGTTCACGCATGGTAACAGCAAAGGCCAACCAGAGGGCAGCCAGACCGGCGCATCCAAGGAACACAACCGACAGACCGCCATGCTGATACATCCAGCCGCCGAGAATACCGCCCAGTGCCGAACCGAGGAACTGGCTGGTGGAATAAACCCCCATCGCCGTGCCCTTGCCACCTGCTGGTGAAACCTTGCTGATCAGCGAAGGCAACGAAGCTTCCAGCAGATTGAACGCGGTGAAAAACACCACAGTCCCGATCACCAGAGCCCGCAAGCTATCGCCGAACTGCCAGAAGAATAGCTCAGTGAGCATCAGCGTCACGACGGCGCCGAGTAAAACTCGTTTCATTTTGCGTTTCTTCTCGCCGTAGATAATGAACGGGATCATGGCGAAAAAGGAAATCAGCAGCGCAGTCAGGTACACCCACCAGTGCTGCTCTTTAGGCAGACCGGCTTTTTCGACCAGTGCCAACGGCAAGGCAACGAAGCTCGACATCAACATCGCGTGCAACACAAAAATACCGAGGTCCAGGCGCAACAGGTCCGGGTGCTTGAGCGTCGGCATCAACGCCTGACGCGCGACACCCGACTCGCGGTGCTGCAATGGTCCGGTGGATTTCGGCACCATGAACATCACGATGACGATGCCGAACAGCGCCATGCCGCCCGTAGCGAGGAACAGCCCGGACAGGCCGAAGGCACGGGTCAGCAATGGCCCGACCACCATGGCGACAGCGAACGACAGGCCAATCGTCATGCCGATCATGGCCATCGCTTTGGTCCGATGCTGTTCGCGAGTCAGGTCTGACAACAACGCCATGACGGCGGCAGAAATCGCCCCCGCGCCTTGCAGGATTCGTCCGGCGATAACGCCCCAGATCGAATCGGCATTGGCCGCCAGTACGCTACCCAGGGCGAAGACGATCAGCCCCAGGTAAATAACCGGACGACGACCAATACGGTCGGAAATGATGCCGAAAGGAATCTGGAAGATTGCCTGGGTCAGGCCGTAAGCGCCGATCGCCAGCCCGATGAGGGCCGGTGTTGCGCCTGCCAGATCCATCCCATAGGTCGCCAGTACCGGCAACACCATGAACATGCCAAGCATACGGAAGGCGAACACAAGGGCCAGACCGCTTGCTGCGCGGGTCTCACTGCCACTCATGCGTTCGCTGTGGGGATCGTGCATGGAAAAACCTCATGTGAACCGGCCGCGATTCTACCAGTCCCATCGAATGACAGGGTATATCGCGACGCTTTGACGCGTTCGGCTGACAGACTCTTCATGTAAGACAATCACCCACTCGTTTGACAGTGTGCATCCATCCAGTATTTGGCCGTATACTCCTACGTTTTCGACGCCCGCCAAGCGAGGCTACTTTGGACAAGATCCTGATTCGTGGGGCCCGGACCCACAACCTGAAGAACATCGACCTGACCCTGCCACGGGACAAGCTGATCGTCATCACCGGCCTGTCCGGGTCGGGCAAATCGTCCCTGGCATTCGACACGCTGTACGCCGAAGGCCAGCGCCGCTACGTCGAATCGTTGTCGGCCTACGCCCGGCAGTTTTTGTCGATGATGGAAAAACCTGACGTCGACACCATCGAAGGTTTGTCGCCGGCCATTTCCATCGAACAGAAGTCGACCTCGCACAATCCGCGCTCGACAGTCGGCACCATCACCGAAATCTACGATTACCTGCGATTGCTGTATGCACGCGTGGGTATTCCGCGCTGCCCGGATCACGATATTCCGCTGGAAGCGCAGACCGTCAGCCAGATGGTCGACCTGGTCCTCGCCCAACCGGAAGGCAGCAAACTGATGCTGCTGGCGCCGGTGATCCGCGAGCGCAAAGGCGAACATCTGTCGGTATTCGAAGAATTGCGCGCGCAAGGTTTTGTGCGGGCGCGAGTCAACGGCCGGCTCTGCGAGCTGGACGAGTTGCCGAAGCTGGATAAACAGAAGAAGCACACGATCGATGTCGTGGTCGATCGCTTCAAGGTTCGCGCCGACCTGCAACAGCGTCTGGCCGAGTCGTTCGAGACCGCGCTGAAGCTGGCTGACGGCATTGCGCTGGTTGCACCGATGGACGACGAGCCGGGTGAGGAGATGATTTTCTCCGCCCGCTTCGCTTGCCCGATCTGCGGCCATGCCATCAGTGAACTGGAACCCAAGCTCTTCTCTTTCAACAACCCGGCCGGCGCGTGCCCGACTTGCGATGGCCTGGGCGTGAAGCAGTTTTTCGACGTCAAGCGCCTGGTGAACGGCGAACTGACACTGGCCGAGGGCGCGATTCGTGGCTGGGACAGGCGCAACGTCTATTACTTCCAGATGCTCGGGTCGTTGGCGTCGCACTACAAATTCAGCCTTGAAGTACCGTTCAACCAACTGCCGGCCGATCAGCAGAAATTCATCCTGCATGGCAGCGGCTCGCAGAACGTCGATTTCAAATACCTGAACGACCGTGGCGACATTGTTAAACGCTCACACCCGTTCGAAGGCATCGTGCCGAACCTTGAGCGCCGCTATCGCGAAACCGAGTCCGCTTCGGTGCGTGAAGAGCTGGCCAAGTTCCTCAGCACTCAGCCATGCCCGGATTGCCGCGGCACGCGCCTGCGTCGCGAGGCGCGGCACGTTTGGGTGGGTGAGAAGACGCTGCCGGCAGTGACAAATCTGCCGATTGGCGACGCCTGTGAATACTTCGGCGTGCTGAAGCTGACTGGCCGTCGCGGCGAAATCGCCGACAAGATCCTCAAGGAAATCCGCGAGCGCCTGCAGTTCCTGGTCAACGTGGGTCTCGACTATCTTTCGCTGGATCGTAGTGCCGATACCTTGTCTGGTGGAGAGGCTCAACGGATTCGTCTGGCCAGCCAGATCGGTGCCGGCCTGGTGGGGGTTCTGTACATCCTCGACGAACCGTCGATTGGTCTGCACCAACGGGATAACGACCGGTTGCTCGGCACGCTCAAGCACCTGCGCGATATCGGCAACACAGTGATAGTGGTCGAGCACGACGAAGACGCGATTCGCCTGGCGGACTACGTTGTGGATATCGGTCCGGGCGCTGGCATACACGGCGGGCATATAGTTGCCGAAGGTACACCGGCCGAGGTCATGGCTCACCCTGACTCGTTGACCGGCAAGTACCTGTCGGGTCGGGTGAAGATCGCCGTTCCGGCCAATCGCACACCGCGCAACAAGAAGTTGTCGCTGTCGCTGAAGGGTGCTCGCGGTAACAACTTGCGCAATGTCGACCTGGACATTCCGATCGGTCTGCTGACCTGCGTGACCGGCGTATCCGGCTCCGGCAAGTCGACGCTGATCAACAATACGCTGTTTCCTTTGAGCGCTACGGCCCTCAACGGCGCTACGACGCTGGAAGCTGCCGCGCACGACAGCATCAAGGGCCTGGAGCATCTGGACAAGGTCGTCGACATCGACCAAAGCCCTATCGGCCGAACGCCACGCTCCAACCCCGCCACCTATACCGGGCTGTTCACACCGATTCGCGAGCTGTTCGCCGGCGTACCGGAATCTCGCTCACGCGGTTACGGCCCGGGACGCTTCTCCTTCAACGTAAAGGGTGGACGTTGCGAGGCCTGCCAGGGCGACGGTTTGATCAAGGTGGAAATGCACTTCCTGCCCGACATCTATGTCCCGTGCGACGTCTGCAAGAGCAAGCGCTACAACCGCGAAACCCTTGAGATCAAGTACAAGGGCAAGAGCATCCATGAAACCCTCGAGATGACCATCGAGGAAGCCCGGGTGTTCTTCGACGCAGTTCCGGCACTGGCGCGCAAGCTTCAGACGCTGATGGATGTGGGCCTGTCTTACATCAAGCTGGGGCAATCGGCGACCACGCTGTCCGGTGGTGAGGCGCAGCGGGTCAAGCTGTCCCGCGAATTGTCCAAGCGCGATACCGGCAAGACGCTGTACATCCTCGACGAGCCAACCACCGGCCTGCACTTCGCGGACATCCAGCAACTGCTCGATGTACTGCATCGACTGCGTGACCACGGCAACACCGTGGTGGTAATCGAGCATAACCTCGACGTGATCAAGACCGCTGACTGGTTGGTGGACTTGGGTCCGGAAGGCGGTTCCAAGGGCGGGCAGATCATTGCCGTCGGTACTCCGGAAGAAGTGTCCGAGATGAAGCAGTCTCACACCGGCTTCTACCTCAAGCCGCTGCTGGAGCGCGATCGGGCCTGAATCCGGCTATAAAAAAAGCCCCTGTCACTTGCTCAGTGACAGGGGCTTTTTGTATCGGTGCAATCAGGCGTGGGATTGCAGGTAGTTCTCGAGACCGATCAACTTGATCAGACCCATCTGCTTTTCAAGCCAGTAGGTGTGGTCTTCTTCGGTGTCATGCAATTGAACCCGCAGCATCTCGCGGCTGACATAGTCCTTGTGCTGCTCGCAGAGCTTGATGCCCTTGCAGAGCGCGGCGCGGACTTTGTATTCCAGTCGCAGGTCGGCGGCGAGCATGTCCGGCACGGTGGTGCCGACATCAAGGTCGTCCGGACGCATGCGAGGCGCCCCTTCGAGCATCAGAATCCGGCGCATCAGGGCATCAGCATGCCCGGCCTCTTCTTCCATCTCGTGGTTGATACGTTCGTAGAGCTTGGTGAAACCCCAGTCCTCATACATCCGCGAATGGACGAAATATTGATCACGCGCCGCCAGTTCGCCGGTCAGCAACGTGTTGAGGTAATCGATTACGTCTGGGTGGCCTTGCATCGCCCTACATCTCCCTGCTTGAAAGTCTGTAGTTTGGACCAAGGCGACCGTTTGGTCACTTCGTTTGCGCGATAAAAGCGAAGATATTCTGAGAAAAGTAGTTTAAATAACGCAAAAACCGCCCAAACAAGGGCGGTTCTGCTTCTCATTTAGACTTCGTTAAGCTGTACGTTGAGTAGCTTTGCGATTGCTTCTCCATACGCCGGATCGGCTTTGTAGAAATGCTGCAATTGGCGGTCAACCACATCGCTGGAAACCCCGGCCATTGCGGCGGCAATGTTGCTGACCAGCAGCGCTTTCTGCTCGTCGCTCATCAAACGGAACAACGCACCGGCGTGGCTGTAGTAATCGGTATCTTCGCGGTGATCGTAGCGATCAGCCGCACCGCTCAACGCCAATGGCGGCTCAGCATAACGAGGCGCTTGCTTCGGCGATTCGACGTAGCTATTCGGCTCATAGTTAGGTGCCGCACCGCCGTTGCTGCCAAATGCCATCGACCCATCACGCTGGTAGCTGTTCACCGGGCTGCGAGGCGCATTCACCGGCAGTTGCTGGTGATTGGTGCCAATGCGATAGCGGTGAGCATCCGCGTAAGCGAATACACGACCTTGGAGCATGCGGTCAGGTGACAAACCAACGCCTGGCACCATATTGCTCGGACCGAACGCCGCCTGCTCGACTTCAGCAAAGTAGTTCAGCGGATTGCGATTGAGCTCCAGATCACCGACTTCGATCAGCGGAAACTCTTTCTGTGACCAGGTTTTTGTCACATCGAACGGGTTCTCGTAGTGCACCGCGGCTTGAGCCTCGGTCATGATCTGGATGCAAACGCGCCATTTCGGGAAGTCACCGCGTTCGATAGCGCCGAACAAGTCGCGCTGTGCGTAATCCGGATCGGTGCCTGCCAGGCGCGCTGCTTCTGCCGGCGCGAGGTTCTTGATCCCTTGTTGGGTCTTGTAGTGCCACTTCACCCAGTGCCGCTCGCCATTGGCGTTGATCAGGCTGTAGGTGTGGCTACCGAAGCCGTGCATGTGACGGTAGCCGTCAGGAATGCCTCGATCCGAGAACAGGATGGTGACCTGGTGCAGCGCCTCAGGCGAATGCGACCAGAAGTCCCACATCATCTGCGCGCTTTTCAGATTGCTTTGCGGCAGGCGTTTTTGAGTGTGAATGAAGTCCGGAAATTTCAAAGGATCGCGAATGAAGAACACCGGCGTGTTGTTACCAACGATGTCCCAATTGCCTTCCTCGGTATAGAACTTCAGGGCGAAGCCACGCGGATCGCGTTCGGTATCGGCCGAACCGCGCTCACCGCCGACGGTGGAAAACCCCAGGAACGTTGGGGTTTGCTTGCCGACAGACTCGAACAGTTTGGCGCTGGTGTACTCGGTGATGTCACGCGTGACGGTGAACGTACCGTAGGCACCCGAACCCTTGGCGTGCACACGGCGCTCCGGGATGTTTTCACGATTGAAGTGGGCAAGCTTCTCGATCAGGTGAAAGTCGTCGAGCAGCAGTGGGCCACGCGGGCCGGCGGAGCGGGAATTCTGGTTATCGGCGACAGGAGCGCCACTGGCGGTGGTAAGCGTTTTACTTTGGCTCATGCGATCTCTTCCTTTGTCAGTATTTCACTGCCGGCTAATCGGCTGACAAGGAGTATTGATCACCAACGTCACACCTACAAATTCATTAACCTTTGATAACCGATAGAAAATTACTAACGTGCACGGCACTTTTCGACCGCCCACAAAAAACCGGGCACAAGGCCCGGTTCTTCGTTTCAGACTGACGTCTTACTCAGCGGATACAGCTTCACCGCCGGTAGCACGATCAACCAACTCGACGTACGCCATAGGCGCGTTGTCGCCAGTGCGGAAGCCGCACTTGAGGATGCGCAGGTAGCCACCCTCACGGGTAGCGTAACGCTTGCCCAGGTCGTTGAAGAGCTTACCAACGATAGCTTTCGAACGAGTACGGTCGAAAGCCAGACGGCGGTTAGCCAGGCTGTCTGTCTTGGCCAAAGTGATCAGCGGCTCAGCAACGCGACGCAGTTCTTTAGCTTTCGGCAGTGTAGTTTTGATCAGCTCGTGCTCGAACAGCGACACTGCCATGTTTTGAAACATGGCCTTGCGGTGCGAGCTAGTGCGGCTCAGGTGACGACCACTTTTACGATGACGCATGGTTCATTCCTTACCAAACACGACGTTCGGTGATTACGACGATCAGGCAGTCGCCTTGTCGTCCTTCTTAAGACTTGCAGGCGGCCAGTTGTCGAGGCGCATGCCGAGGGACAGACCGCGGGAGGCCAGAACGTCCTTGATTTCAGTCAAGGATTTCTTGCCAAGGTTCGGAGTCTTCAACAGCTCTACTTCGGTACGCTGAATCAGGTCACCGATGTAGTAGATGTTTTCCGCCTTAAGGCAGTTAGCCGAACGTACAGTCAGTTCCAGATCGTCAACCGGGCGAAGCAGGATCGGATCGATCTCGTCTTCCTGCTCGACAACCACTGGTTCACTGTCACCTTTGAGATCGACGAACGCAGCCAACTGCTGTTGCAGAATGGTTGCAGCGCGGCGGATAGCCTCTTCAGGATCCAGAGTACCGTTGGTTTCCAGATCAATAACCAGCTTGTCCAGGTTAGTACGCTGCTCGACACGGGCGTTTTCCACCACGTATGCGATACGGCGAACCGGGCTGAACGAAGAGTCAAGCTGCAAGCGACCGATGCTGCGGCTTTCGTCTTCATCGCTCTGACGCGAGTCTGCCGGTTCATAACCACGACCACGAGCTACGGTGAGCTTCATGTTCAGGGCGCCGTTAGACGCCAGGTTAGCGATTACGTGATCGGGGTTAACGATCTCGACATCATGATCCAGCTGAATATCGGCAGCGGTAACCACCCCCGAACCCTTCTTCGACAAGGTCAGCGTAACTTCGTCACGACCGTGCAGCTTGATAGCCAGACCTTTAAGGTTCAACAGGATTTCAATTACGTCTTCCTGTACGCCTTCGATGGCGCTGTACTCATGGAGTACACCGTCAATCTCGGCCTCGACTACTGCACAGCCGGGCATTGAGGACAACAGGATGCGGCGCAGCGCGTTGCCCAGGGTGTGGCCGAAACCACGCTCGAGAGGCTCGAGAGTGATCTTGGCGCGGGTTGGACTGACAACCTGCACATCAATGTGGCGGGGTGTCAGGAACTCATTTACCGAAATCTGCATGGATGCACCTATTTTCTAGCCCTTACTTGGAGTAGAGCTCGACAATCAGGCTTTCGTTGATGTCGGCGGACAGATCACTGCGAGCTGGAACGTTCTTGAAAACGCCCGACTTCTTCTCAGTGTCTACTTCTACCCATTCTACGCGGCCACGTTGGGCACACAGATCGAGAGCTTGGACAATGCGAAGTTGGTTCTTTGCTTTCTCGCGAATCGCGACCACGTCACCAGCACGAACCTGGTAAGACGGTACGTTTACGGTCTGACCGTTAACGCTGACGGATTTGTGCGATACCAGCTGACGGGACTCGGCACGAGTAGAGCCAAAACCCATACGGTATACAACGTTGTCCAGACGGCATTCGAGCAGTTGCAGCAGGTTTTCACCGGTTGCACCTTTCTTGCCAGCAGCTTCTTTGTAGTAGCCGCTGAATTGACGCTCGAGAACGCCGTAGATACGACGGACCTTCTGCTTTTCACGCAGTTGGGTGCCGTAATCGGACTGGCGACCGCGGCGTTGGCCGTGGATACCAGGTGCTGCTTCAATGTTGCACTTCGATTCGATCGCGCGCACGCCGCTCTTCAAAAAGAGATCGGTGCCTTCGCGACGAGCGAGTTTGCATTTTGGACCAATGTAACGAGCCATTCTTTACAATCTCCTGGATTACACGCGGCGCTTCTTCGGCGGACGGCACCCGTTGTGCGGGATTGGCGTCACGTCGGTGATGCTGGCGATCTTGTAGCCACAGCCGTTCAAAGCGCGGACTGCAGATTCACGACCTGGGCCTGGACCTTTGACGTTAACGTCGAGGTTTTTCAGACCGTATTCCAGCGCAGCTTGACCAGCACGTTCAGCAGCTACTTGAGCAGCAAACGGGGTGGACTTGCGGGAACCGCGGAAACCCGAACCACCGGAGGTAGCCCAGGAAAGAGCGTTGCCTTGACGGTCGGTGATGGTCACGATTGTGTTGTTAAAAGATGCATGGATGTGGGCGATGCCATCAACCACTGTCTTTTTAACTTTTTTACGAGGACGAGCAGCAGGTTTAGCCATGATTAATTTCCTGTCGATTCGCTGGGGCGATTACTTGCGGATCGGCTTACGCGGACCTTTACGGGTACGCGCGTTAGTCTTGGTACGCTGACCGCGCACTGGAAGACCACGACGATGACGCAGACCGCGATAGCAACCGAGGTCCATCAAACGCTTGATTTTCATGTTGATTTCGCGACGCAGGTCACCTTCAGTGGTGAACTTCGCCACTTCGCCACGCAGCTGTTCAATCTGCTCGTCGCTCAGATCTTTGATCTTTGCGGCTGGGTTTACCCCAGTCACTGCACAGATCTTCTGTGCAGTAGTGCGACCAACACCATAGATGTAGGTCAGCGAGATAACAGTATGCTTGTTATCTGGAATGTTAACGCCTGCAATACGGGCCATTCAGTGGGACTCCAATTGACAGCTACCTACGCCCCGGAAGCCAAGAAATAGGGCGCGAGATAATATCGCTGTAATAACAAATAATCAACCCGGTAGCGCACTAGCTACCGGGCTTGAAGCACAATCACACTCAGCCTTGGCGCTGTTTGTGACGCGGTTCCGCGCTGCAAATTACTCGAACAACACCTTCGCGGCGAATAATTTTGCAGTTACGGCACAGCTTTTTCACCGATGCACGAACTTTCATCACCAACTCCTCGAACCTTATGGGTACTCAGCGCAACATGCCGCTGCCGTAACCCTTCAGGTTGGCTTTCTTCATCAGGGATTCGTACTGGTGCGAAACGAGGTGCGATTGTACTTGGGACATGAAGTCCATCACAACCACGACGACGATCAGCAACGAGGTCCCGCCAAGGTAGAACGGTACGTTTGCTGCAACCACCAGGAACTGGGGCAACAAGCACACGGCCGTCATGTAAAGAGCACCGAACATGGTCAAGCGAGTCAGAACGCCATCAATGTAGCGCGCAGACTGCTCACCTGGACGGATGCCCGGAATAAAGGCACCGGACTTCTTCAGGTTTTCCGCTACGTCTTTCGGATTGAACATCAACGCCGTATAGAAGAAGCAGAAGAAAATAATCCCTGCACTAAACAGCAGAATATTCAACGGCTGACCAGGAGCGATCGACTGCGAGATGTCCTGCAACCAGCCCATACCTTCAGACTGACCGAACCAGGCACCCAACGAAGCCGGGAACAGCAAAATGCTGCTCGCGAAAATGGCCGGAATAACACCGGCCATGTTCACCTTCAGCGGCAAGTGGCTAGTCTGCGCAGCAAAAACCTTGCGGCCCTGCTGACGCTTGGCGTAGTGAACAGCAATACGACGCTGACCACGCTCAATGAACACCACGAAACCGATAATCGCTACTGCCAGCAAACCGATGGCAACCAGGGCGAAGATGTTGATATCACCCTGACGTGCAGACTCGAAAGACTGCCCGATCGCTCTCGGAAGACCGGCGACGATACCCGAAAAAATCAACATCGAGATACCGTTGCCAACACCACGCTCAGTAATCTGCTCACCCAGCCACATCATGAACATCGCACCAGCCACAAAAGTGGTTACCGCGACGAAATGGAAGCCAAAGTCACCAGTGAACGCAACGCCCTGCCCCGCCAGACCAATGGACATGCCAATAGCCTGAACGAGAGCGAGGACGACAGTGCCGTAGCGGGTGTACTGGCTGATCTTGCGACGGCCAGCTTCACCTTCCTTCTTCAACTGCTCCAGCTGCGGGCTGACGGCGGTCATCAGCTGCATGATGATCGATGCCGAAATGTACGGCATGATCCCCAGTGCAAAGATGCTCATCCGCTCCAGCGCGCCGCCGGAAAACATGTTGAACAAGCTAAGAATGGTCCCCTCATTCTGTCGAAACAGGTCCGCGAGTCGGTCCGGGTTGATACCTGGAACCGGGATGTGTGCGCCTATTCGGTAGACGATAATCGCCAGGAACAGAAAACGCAGACGAGCCCAGAGTTCAGACATACCGCCTTTGCCGAGCGCAGAGAGAGCACCTTGCTTAGCCATTTATTCCTCGAACTTGCCGCCAGCTGCTTCGATAGCCGCACGCGCACCTTTGGTGGCGCCGATTCCCTTTCCGATGGTGACAGCGCGAGCAACTTCGCCGGACAGCATGATTTTCACACGCTGTACGTTGACGTTGATCACGTTGGCATCTTTCAGGGACTGCACGGTGACGATGTCGCCTTCCACTTTAGCCAGCTCGGACAGACGCACTTCTGCGCGGTCCATGGCTTTCAGGGAAACGAAACCGAACTTCGGCAGGCGACGATGCAGCGGCTGTTGACCGCCTTCAAAGCCTGGAGCAATGGTGCCACCGGAGCGGGAGGACTGACCTTTGTGGCCACGGCCACCGGTCTTGCCCAAACCACTACCGATACCACGGCCCGGACGATGCTTTTCGCGACGGGAACCCGGCGCTGGACTCAGATCATTGAGTTTCATCGATTAACCCTCGACACGCAGCATGTAGTAAGCCTTGTTGATCATCCCGCGATTCTCGGGAGTATCAAGTACTTCTACAGTGTGACCGATGCGACGCAGACCCAGACCCTTAACGCACAGTTTGTGGTTAGGGATACGGCCGGTCATGCTTTTGATCAGCGTAACTTTAACGGTAGCCATGATCAGAAGATCTCCTTGACGCTTTTGCCACGCTTGGCGGCAATGGATTCAGGAGACTGCATAGCTTTCAAACCTTTGAAAGTGGCGTGAACCACGTTTACCGGGTTAGTCGAGCCGTAGCACTTGGCCAGAACGTTCTGAACGCCAGCAACTTCGAGGACAGCACGCATAGCGCCGCCAGCGATGATACCGGTACCTTCAGAAGCAGGCTGCATGTACACCTTCGAAGCGCCGTGACCGGACTTCATTGCGTACTGCAGAGTGGTGCCGTTCAGATCAACTTGGATCATGTTGCGACGAGCAGCTTCCATTGCCTTCTGGATCGCAGCAGGCACTTCACGTGACTTGCCACGGCCGAAGCCAACACGCCCTTTACCATCACCAACCACGGTCAACGCGGTGAAAGTGAAGATACGGCCGCCTTTAACGGTTTTGGCTACGCGGTTAACTTGAACCAGCTTCTCAATGTAGCCTTCGTCGCGCTTTTGGTCGTTATTTGACATAACTTAGAACTCCAGCCCAGCTTCACGAGCAGCATCAGCCAGCGCCTTGACGCGGCCGTGATACTTGAAGCCAGAGCGGTCGAAAGCCACCTGCGAGACGCCAGCGGCTTTAGCACGCGTAGCGACCAGCTGGCCAACCTTAGTGGCCGCGTCGATGTTGCCAGTGGCGCCATCACGCAGTTCTTTATCCAAAGTCGAGGCAGATGCCAGGACTTTGTTGCCGTCGGCCGAAATGACCTGGGCGTAGATGTGCTGCGACGAGCGGAACACGCAGAGACGCACGACTTCGAGTTCGTGCATTTTCAGGCGTGCTTTGCGAGCGCGACGCAGTCGAGTAACTTTTTTGTCGGTCATTTGCTATGCCCTACTTCTTCTTGGCTTCTTTACGACGGACGACTTCGTCCGCGTAGCGCACACCTTTGCCTTTGTACGGCTCTGGTGGACGGAAGTCGCGGATCTCGGCGGCCACTTGACCTACCAGCTGCTTATCGATACCCCGAATCAGGATGTCGGTTTGGCTAGGAGTCTCAGCGGTGATGCCTTCCGGCAGTTCATAATCCACTGGGTGCGAGAAGCCAAGAGCCAGGTTCAGCACTGTGCCTTTTGCTTGCGCTTTGTAACCAACACCGACCAGCTGGAGCTTGCGCTCGAAGCCTTGGCTTACGCCTTGGACCATGTTGTTTACCAACGCACGAGTGGTACCAGCCATTGCGCGAGTTTGTTGATCGCCATTGCGAGCAGCGAAACGCAGCTCACCAGCTTCTTCAACGATCTCAACGGACGAATGGATGTTCAGTTCGAGAGTGCCCTTGGCACCCTTCACCGAAAGCTGTTGGCCTGCGAATTTTACTTCGACACCGGCTGGCAGCTTAACGGGGTTCTTAGCGACGCGTGACATGCTTATCCCCCCTTAGAACACAGTGCAAAGAACTTCGCCGCCGACACCGGCAGCGCGCGCAGCACGATCCGTCATCACACCCTTGTTGGTGGAGACGATAGACACACCGAGACCGCCACGAACTTTTGGCAGATCATCGACGGACTTGTACTGACGCAGGCCTGGACGGCTAACGCGCTTCACTTCCTCGATGACCGGACGGCCTTCGAAGTACTTCAGCTCGATGGACAGCAGTGGTTTGATTTCGCTGCTGATCTGATAACCCGCAATGTAACCTTCGTCCTTCAGGACTTTGGCAACAGCTACCTTCAAAGTAGAAGATGGCATGCTTACGACGGACTTTTCAGCCATCTGGGCATTACGGATTCGAGTTAGCATGTCCGCTAACGGGTCCTGCATACTCATGGGCTAGACGCTCCTAATACAAAAAAATTAGCCTTGCGGCTACTACTTGTCGCCGAGCTCATCCATGCGGAAAAAGCACGGGCTCAGGCGAGCCGGGTATTCTAGACACACCCCACAAATGAATCAAGCCCCAAAAGGGGCTTGATTCAAGTTCAAGGTCACCGATGGTCAGGATCTTGCGATCCCGAGCACCGAGACTTTGATAGTGCTTACCAGCTGGCTTTAACCAGACCAGGTACGTCACCACGCATTGCAGCTTCACGCAGTTTGTTACGGCCGAGGCCGAACTTGCGGTAAACGCCGTGTGGACGACCGGTCAGGCGGCAGCGGTTACGCATGCGCGAAGCGCTTGCGTCACGTGGCTGCTTCTGCAGAGCTACTGTAGCTTCCCAACGCGCTTCTGGACTTGCGTTCAGATCAACGATGATTGCTTTCAGTGCTGCACGCTTTTTGGCGTACTTGGCAACCGTGAGCTGACGCTTCAGCTCGCGGTTTTTCATGCTCATCTTGGCCATTTTCCTACTCCAATCAGTTGCGGAACGGGAATTTGAAAGCACGCAGCAGCGCGCGACCTTCATCATCGTTCTTGGCAGTGGTGGTCAGGGTAATGTCCAGACCGCGGAGAGCATCGATCTTGTCGTAGTCGATTTCCGGGAAGATGATCTGCTCTTTAACGCCCATGCTGTAGTTACCACGACCATCGAAGGACTTGGCATTCAGGCCGCGGAAGTCGCGAACCCGAGGCAGGGAGATCGACAGCAGACGATCCAGGAACTCGTACATACGCTCACGGCGCAGAGTCACTTTGACGCCGATCGGCCAACCTTCACGGACTTTAAAGCCAGCGATGGATTTCCGAGCGTAGGTCACAACGACTTTCTGGCCGGTGATCTTTTCCAGGTCGGCAACCGCGTGCTCGATGACTTTTTTGTCACCGACCGCTTCGCCCAGACCCATGTTCAGGGTGATCTTTGTAACGCGTGGAACTTCCATCACGTTCGAAAGCTTAAGTTCTTCCTTAAGCTTCGGTGCGATTTCCTTCCAGTAAATCTCTTTTAGTCGTGCCATGGTCTTCTACCTAGCAGTGTTCAAGCATCAACCGCTTTTTGGGTCGACTTGAAGACACGAATTTTCTTGCCGTCTTCTACTTTGAAACCAACGCGGTCAGCCTTGTTGGTTTCGCCGTTGAAAATGGCGACGTTAGAAGCGTCCAGCGGAGCTTCTTTTTCGACGATACCGCCTTGTACGCCCGACATCGGGTTAGGCTTGGTATGACGCTTAACCAGGTTCAGACCACCAATAACCAGACGGTTATTAGCGAGAACCTTAAGCACCTTACCGCGCTTACCTTTGTCTTTGCCGGCGATCACGATGATCTCGTCGTCACGACGAATCTTTTGCATGTCGGATCTCCTTACAGCACTTCTGGGGCGAGCGAGACGATCTTCATGAACTTCTCAGTACGAAGTTCACGGGTCACTGGCCCAAAGATACGGGTGCCGATCGGCTCTTGCTTGTTGTTCAGAAGAACAGCAGCGTTGCCATCAAAGCGGATAATGGAGCCATCAGCACGACGTACGCCGTGACGAGTGCGGACTACAACAGCAGTCATCACTTGGCCTTTTTTCACTTTACCGCGAGGAATTGCTTCCTTCACGGTAACTTTGATGATGTCACCGATACCAGCGTAACGACGATGGGAGCCACCCAGCACCTTGATGCACATAACGCGGCGTGCGCCGCTGTTATCGGCCACATCGAGCATGGATTGAGTCTGAATCATATAATTTCTCCGACCCCTAGTCCTTAGACTTCCACAGCGCGTTCGAGAACATCAACCAGCGCCCAAGACTTGGTCTTGGCCAAAGGACGAGTTTCACGAATAGTGACTTTGTCGCCGATGTGGCACTGATTGGTTTCGTCGTGCGCGTGCAGCTTAGTCGAACGCTTAACGTATTTACCGTAGATCGGGTGCTTTACGCGACGCTCGATCAGAACGGTGATGGTCTTGTCCATTTTGTCGCTGACAACACGGCCAGTCAGCGTACGGACGGTTTTTTCGGCTTCAGCCATGATTACTTACCTGCCTGCTGTTTGAGCACAGTCTTCACGCGAGCGATGTCACGCTTAACTTGCCGGAGCAGGTGAGACTGCCCCAACTGGCCAGTTGCTTTCTGCATCCGCAGATTGAACTGGTCGCGCAGCAGGCCGAGCAGTTGCTCGTTAAGCTGCGGCGCGTCTTTTTCACGAAGTTCATTCGCTTTCATCACATCACCGTCCGTTTAACAAAAGCGGTGGCGAGCGGCAGCTTTGCAGCAGCCAGGGCAAAAGCCTCACGCGCCAGCTCTTCAGAAACGCCCTCGATTTCATACAGGACTTTGCCTGGCTGAATCTGGGCAACCCAGTACTCCACACTACCCTTACCTTTACCCATCCGAACTTCGAGTGGCTTTTTGGAAATAGGCTTGTCCGGGAATACACGGATCCAGATCTTGCCGCCACGTTTAACGTGACGGGTCAGTGCACGACGCGCTGACTCGATCTGACGAGCGGTGAGACGACCACGAGCTACAGACTTCAGCGCGAACTCGCCGAAGCTGACTTTGCTACCGCGCTGAGCCAGACCACGGTTGTGGCCTGTCATCTGCTTGCGGAACTTCGTACGCTTTGGTTGCAACATTTGGCGTACCCCTTACTTAGCAGCTTTTTTACGAGGCGCTGGTGCTTGTGGTTTCAGTTCTTCTTGGCGACCACCAATTACTTCGCCCTTGAAGATCCAAACCTTTACACCGATCACACCGTAAGTGGTGTGAGCTTCGTAGTTGGCATAGTCGATGTCGGCACGCAGGGTGTGCAGTGGCACACGACCTTCGCGATACCATTCAGTACGTGCGATTTCAGCACCGCCGAGACGACCGCTCACTTGGATTTTGATGCCTTTGGCACCAATGCGCATGGCGTTCTGAACAGCGCGCTTCATAGCGCGACGGAACATTACGCGACGCTCCAGCTGCTGAGCTACGCTCTGCGCAACCAGCATACCGTCGAGCTCCGGCTTGCGGATCTCTTCGATATTGATGTGCACAGGCACACCCATTTGCTTGGTCAGGTCCTGACGCAGTTTCTCAACATCTTCACCTTTCTTCCCGATAACGATACCTGGACGAGCGGTGTGGATGGTGATACGTGCAGTCTGAGCCGGACGATGGATATCGATACGGCTTACGGACGCGCTTTTTAGTTTGTCTTGGAGATACTCACGCACCTTCAGATCAGCGAACAAATAGTCCGCATAAGTCCGACCGTCTGCGTACCAGACGGAGGTGTGCTCCTTGACGATTCCCAGGCGAATGCCAATGGGATGTACTTTCTGACCCATCTCTTCGACTCCGTTACTTGTCAGCAACCTTGACAGTGATATGGCAAGACCGCTTGACGATGCGATCAGCACGGCCTTTGGCACGTGGCATGATGCGCTTCAGCGAACGCCCTTCGTTGACGAAAACGGTGCTGACTTTAAGGTCATCAACGTCTGCGCCTTCGTTATGCTCGGCGTTGGCTACGGCCGACTCCAGCACTTTCTTCATGATCTCGGCGGCTTTCTTACTGCTGAAAGCCAACAAGTTGAGCGCTTCGCCCACCTTCTTCCCGCGGATCTGGTCGGCGACCAAGCGGGCTTTCTGGGCGGAGATTCGAGCGCCCGACAACTTAGCGGCTACTTCCATTTCCTAACCCCTTAACGCTTGGCTTTCTTGTCTGCCACGTGCCCACGATAAGTGCGGGTACCGGCGAACTCGCCCAGTTTGTGGCCGACCATGTCTTCGTTAACGAGAACTGGGACGTGTTGACGACCGTTGTGTACTGCGATGGTCAAACCGACCATTTGTGGCAGGATCATCGAACGACGCGACCAGGTTTTCACCGGTTTGCGATCATTCTTTTCCGCCGCCACTTCGATCTTCTTCAGTAGGTGAAGATCGATAAAAGGACCTTTTTTCAGAGAACGTGGCACTGTCGTATCCCTCTATTTACTTGCGACGACGGACGATCATTTTGTCGGTACGCTTATTACCACGAGTCTTCGCGCCCTTAGTCGGGAAGCCCCATGGCGATACCGGATGACGACCACCAGAGGTACGACCTTCACCACCACCATGTGGGTGGTCAACCGGGTTCATGGCAACACCACGAACGGTTGGGCGAACGCCACGCCAGCGTTTGGCACCAGCTTTACCCAGCGAACGCAGGCTGTGCTCGGAGTTCGAGACTTCGCCCAGGGTCGCGCGGCATTCAGCCAGCACTTTACGCATCTCACCAGAACGCAGACGCAGGGTCACGTAGACACCTTCACGAGCGATCAGCTGAGCCGAAGCACCAGCGGAACGAGCGATTTGCGCGCCTTTACCTGGCTTCAATTCGATGCCGTGTACGGTGCTACCAACTGGAATGTTACGCAGTTGCAGAGCGTTGCCCGGCTTGATCGGTGCCAGAGCACCTGCGATCAGCTGGTCACCAGCACTCACGCCTTTAGGGGCGATGATGTAGCGACGCTCGCCATCTGCGTACAGCAGCAGAGCGATGTGAGCAGTACGGTTTGGATCGTATTCAATACGCTCGACAGTGGCAGAGATGCCATCTTTGTCGTTGCGACGGAAATCGACCAGACGATAATGCTGCTTATGGCCACCACCGATGTGACGAGTGGTAATGCGACCATTGTTGTTACGACCACCAGTCTTCGATTTTTTCTCGAGCAGCGGTGCGTGAGGAGCGCCTTTATGCAGCTCCTGGTTGACCACCTTGACCACAAAACGGCGGCCAGGGGAAGTCGGTTTGCATTTAACGATTGCCATGATGCACCCCTTCCTTACTCAGCACTGCTGCTGAAATCGAGATCTTGGCCTGGCTGAAGGGAGATAACTGCCTTCTTCCAGTCATTACGCTTGCCCAGACCGCGAGCAGTGCGCTTGCTCTTACCCAGAACATTCAGGGTAGTAACACGCTCTACTTTCACGCTGAACAGGCTTTCGACGGCCTTCTTGATTTCCAGCTTGGTTGCGTCAGTTGCAACCTTGAAAACGAACTGGCCTTTCTTGTCAGCCAGAACCGTAGCCTTCTCGGAAACGTGCGGGCCAAGCAGAACTTTAAATACGCGTTCCTGGTTCATCCCAGCAGCTCCTCGAATTTCTTCACGGCCGACACGGTGATCAACACCTTGTCGTATGCGATCAGACTAACTGGATCGGAACCTTGCACGTCACGTACATCAACGTGTGGCAGGTTACGAGCAGCCAGGTACAGGTTCTGATCAACGACTTCAGACACGATCAAGACGTCAGTCAAGCCCATGCCAGTCAGTTTGTTCAGCAGATCTTTGGTCTTCGGTGCATCAACAGCGAAGTCCTGAACCACAACCAGACGATCAGTACGCACCAGCTCAGCAAGGATGGAACGCATTGCTGCGCGATACATCTTCTTGTTCAGCTTCTGGGTGTGATCCTGAGGACGAGCTGCGAAAGTGGTACCGCCGCCACGCCAGATTGGGCTACGGATAGTACCGGCACGAGCACGGCCAGTACCTTTCTGACGCCATGGGCGCTTACCGCCACCACGAACGTCGGAACGGGTCTTTTGCTGCTTGGAACCCTGACGGCCGCCGGCCATGTAGGCCACGACTGCTTGGTGAACCAGCGTCTCGTTGAATTCGCCGCCAAATGTCAGTTCGGAAACTTCGATCGCTTGAGCGTCATTTACATTTAATTGCATGTCAGCTTCCCCTTAACCGCGAGCCTTGGCTGCTGGACGTACAACCAAGTTGCCGCCAGTAGCGCCAGGAACAGCGCCCTTGACCAACAACAGATTGCGTTCAGCGTCCACGCGCACTACTTCGAGGGACTGCACGGTCACGCGCTCAGCGCCCATATGACCGGACATTTTTTTGCCCTTGAATACACGACCAGGAGTCTGGCACTGGCCGATAGAGCCTGGAACGCGGTGGGACACGGAGTTACCGTGGGTATTATCTTGCCCGCGGAAATTCCAACGCTTGATCGTACCCTGGAAGCCTTTACCCTTGGACTGACCGGTTACATCAACCAGTTGACCAGCAGCGAAGATTTCAGCGTTGATCAGATCGCCGGCCTGGTACTCGCCTTCTTCAAGACGGAATTCCATTACGGTACGACCAGCGGCAACGTTCGCTTTAGCGAAGTGGCCAGCTTGAGCAGCTGTAACACGCGAAGCACGACGCTCGCCTACAGTGACTTGCACTGCACGGTAGCCATCGGTCTCTTCAGTTTTGAACTGGGTGACGCGATTCGGTTCGATCTCAATGACCGTGACCGGAATGGAGACACCTTCTTCGGTGAAAATACGGGTCATACCGCATTTACGACCGACTACACCAATAGTCATGTTGTAAACCTCATGAGTGTACGGGGCTTTCACCCGCTATGGCCGCCCATTTCAGAGCGTTACACGACTAAGACCGAGTCTTAGCCGAGGCTGATCTGCACTTCCACACCGGCCGCAAGATCAAGCTTCATAAGAGCATCAACGGTTTTATCCGTTGGCTGGACGATGTCCAGAACGCGCTTATGAGTACGGATCTCGTACTGGTCACGCGCGTCTTTGTTGACGTGCGGGGAGACCAGAACGGTGAACCGCTCTTTACGGGTAGGCAGTGGAATTGGACCACGCACTTGAGCACCAGTACGTTTCGCGGTTTCCACGATTTCCTGGGTGGATTGGTCGATCAGGCGATGGTCAAAAGCCTTCAACCTGATACGGATTTGCTGATTTTGCATTGGATTTCAGACTCCGGCTGCTATTCCCACCGAGCGCAATACGCCCGTTAAAAGGAGGCGCAATTCTATAGACGCCCCAGATAGGTGTCAACCCAATAAAAAAGCCCCCGCTGAGCGGGGGCTTTTTCAAGTCATCAAAGCTTACTCAAAAAGAGCTTACTCGATGATTTTGGCTACGACGCCAGCGCCGACGGTACGACCGCCTTCACGGATAGCGAAACGCAGACCATCTTCCATCGCGATGGTTTTGATCAGAGTGACAGTCATCTGAATGTTGTCACCCGGCATTACCATTTCAACGCCTTCTGGCAGCTCGCAGTTACCAGTCACGTCAGTAGTACGGAAGTAGAACTGTGGACGGTAGCCTTTGAAGAACGGAGTATGACGGCCGCCTTCTTCCTTGCTCAGAACGTAAACTTCTGCGGTGAACTTGGTGTGCGGCTTAACCGAACCTGGCTTAACCAGAACCTGGCCACGCTCAACGTCGTCACGCTTGGTGCCGCGCAGCAGCACGCCGCAGTTCTCGCCAGCACGACCTTCGTCGAGCAGCTTACGGAACATTTCAACACCGGTGCAGGTGGTGACGGTAGTGTCACGCAGACCAACGATTTCCAGTGGATCTTGCACGCGAACGATACCGCGCTCGATACGACCAGTCACAACAGTACCGCGACCGGAGATCGAGAATACGTCTTCGATTGGCATCAGGAACGGCTTGTCGGTCAGACGAACTGGTTCTGGGATGTAGCTGTCCAGAGTTTCAACCAGTTTACGAACGGCAGTGGTGCCCATTTCGTTGTCGTCTTTGCCTTCCAGAGCCATACGAGCCGAACCGATGATGATCGGAGTGTCGTCGCCTGGGAAGTCGTAAGTGCTCAGCAGATCGCGCACTTCCATCTCAACCAGTTCCAGCAGCTCAGCGTCGTCTACCAGGTCAGCCTTGTTCAGGAAAACCACGATGTACGGAACGCCTACCTGACGGGACAGCAGGATGTGCTCACGGGTTTGTGGCATCGGACCATCAGCGGCCGAGCAAACCAGGATCGCGCCGTCCATCTGGGCAGCACCAGTGATCATGTTCTTCACGTAGTCAGCGTGACCTGGGCAGTCAACGTGAGCGTAGTGACGAATCTTCGAGTTGTACTCGACGTGCGCGGTGTTGATGGTGATACCACGAGCTTTTTCTTCTGGCGCGCTGTCGATTTTATCGAAATCAACGATAGCCGAACCGAAAACCTCGGAGCAAACACGAGTCAGAGCAGCAGTCAGAGTGGTTTTACCGTGGTCAACGTGACCGATGGTGCCAACGTTGACGTGCGGTAGGGAACGATCAAATTTTTCTTTAGCCACGACAATTAACTCCTTGCCTAAAGGACTGAATCAGCCTTGTTTTTTGGTAACGGTTTCGACGATGTGCGACGGAGCCGTATTGTATTTTTTGAATTCCATAGAGTAGCTTGCGCGACCCTGGGACATGGAACGAACGTCGGTCGCATAACCGAACATCTCGCCCAGCGGAACTTCGGCGCGAATTACCTTGCCGGAGACCGTGTCTTCCATACCCAAAATCATGCCGCGACGACGGTTAAGGTCGCCCATCACGTCACCCATATAGTCTTCAGGCGTAACAACCTCTACCGCCATGATCGGCTCAAGCAACTCACCACCGCCCTTCTGGGCCAGTTGCTTGGTCGCCATGGAAGCAGCCACCTTAAACGCCATCTCGTTGGAGTCGACGTCGTGGTAAGAACCATCAAACACGGTAGCCTTCAGGCCGATCAGCGGATAGCCGGCAACAACGCCGTTCTTCATCTGCTCTTCGATACCCTTCTGGATCGCCGGGATGTATTCCTTAGGAACCACACCACCCACGACTTCGTTCACGAATTGCAGACCTTCCTGACCTTCGTCAGCAGGAGCAAAACGAATCCAGCAATGGCCGAACTGGCCACGACCGCCGGATTGACGAACGAATTTGCCTTCGATTTCACAGTTCTTCGTGATGCGCTCACGATAGGAAACCTGAGGCTTACCAATGTTGGCTTCGACGTTGAACTCACGGCGCATCCGGTCAACCAGGATGTCCAGGTGCAGCTCGCCCATGCCGGAGATGATCGTTTGACCAGTCTCTTCATCGGTTTTGACGCGGAAAGATGGATCTTCCTGAGCAAGCTTGCCCAGAGCGATACCCATTTTTTCCTGGTCATCCTTGGTCTTAGGCTCAACGGCAACCGAAATAACCGGCTCCGGGAAGTCCATGCGAACCAGGATGATTGGCTTGTCAGCGTTGCACAAAGTCTCACCAGTGGTGACGTCCTTCATGCCGATCAAGGCCGCGATGTCACCAGCGCGTACTTCCTTGATTTCTTCACGGGCGTTTGCGTGCATTTGCACCATACGACCCACGCGCTCTTTCTTGCCTTTAACCGAGTTGATCACGCCGTCGCCGGAGGCCAACACGCCCGAGTAAACTCGAACAAAGGTCAAGGTACCCACGAATGGGTCGGTAGCGATCTTGAACGCCAGAGCCGAGAACGGCTCGCTGTCGTCTGCGTGACGCTCCATTTCCTTGGTCTCGTCATCCGGGTCAGTACCCTTGATGGCAGGAATGTCGGTAGGAGCAGGCAGGTAGTCGATAACGGCGTCGAGAACCAGGGGAACACCCTTGTTCTTGAAGGAAGAACCGCAAACAGCCAGAACGATCTCACCAGCGATAGTACGCTGACGCAGAGCGGCCTTGATTTCCGCGTTGGTGAGCTCTTCACCTTCGAGGTACTTGTTCATCAACTCTTCGCTGGCTTCGGCCGCAGCCTCAACCATGTTACCGCGCCACTCGTTAGCCAATTCCTGCAGTTCAGCAGGGATAGGCTCGCGACGTGGAACCATGCCTTTGTCAGCATCGTTCCAGTAAACAGCTTCCATGGCCAACAGATCGATCTGACCCTGGAAATTGTCTTCGGAACCAATAGCCAACTGGATCGGCACCGGAGTGTGACCCAGACGCTGCTTGATCTGACCGATCACGCGCAGGAAGTTCGCACCAGCACGATCCATCTTGTTTACGTAAACAAGACGTGGAACACCGTACTTGTTGGCTTGACGCCATACGGTTTCCGACTGAGGTTCAACACCCGAGGTACCACAGAACACAACGACCGCGCCGTCGAGAACACGCAGGGAACGCTCAACTTCAATAGTGAAGTCTACGTGGCCAGGGGTGTCGATGACGTTGAAACGGTATTGGTCTTTGTGCTGCTTCTCGGAACCCTGCCAGAAGGCGGTAATAGCAGCAGAAGTAATGGTAATACCACGCTCCTGCTCCTGAACCATCCAGTCTGTGGTCGCGGCGCCGTCATGCACCTCGCCCATCTTGTGACTTTTGCCAGTGTAAAAAAGGACGCGCTCGGTGGTGGTGGTTTTACCAGCATCCACGTGTGCAACGATACCAATGTTACGGTAGCGATTAATCGGTGTTGTACGAGCCATAAAGCCCTCGCAAAATTAGTGACGCTAAAATTAGAAGCGGTAGTGCGAGAAAGCCTTGTTGGCTTCAGCCATACGGTGCACGTCTTCACGCTTCTTAACTGCAGCACCTTTACCTTCAGCGGCGTCCAACAGTTCGCCAGCCAAACGCAGAGCCATAGACTTCTCGCCGCGCTTGCGTGCGAAGTCTACCAACCAGCGCATTGCCAGAGCGTTACGACGGGACGGACGAACTTCGACCGGAACCTGGTAAGTAGCACCGCCTACACGGCGCGACTTTACTTCGACCAGCGGAGCGATGGCGTCGAGAGCTTTCTCGAAGATTTCCAGGGGATCGCTGTTCTTGCGTTCTTTAACTTTTTCCAGCGCGCCATAAACGATACGTTCGGCAACGGCTTTCTTACCGCTTTCCATAACGTGGTTCATGAACTTGGCCAGGATCTGGCTGCCGTACTTTGGATCGTCAAGCACTTCGCGCTTGGCTGCTACGCGTCTTCTTGGCATGGATAAGCCCTCAAACGGTCTTCAGGTTCGCTCGGAATCGGTGCCCTTGCGGGACGCCTCCGACCTTACTCTTATCGACTCAGAAAAATAGAAAATCAGTTTTTACAAAAAGCCGCTACTACTTAGGCTTCTTGGTACCGTACTTCGAACGACCCTGGTTACGACCTTTAACGCCGGAAGTATCCAAAGAACCGCGTACGGTGTGGTAACGAACACCTGGCAAGTCTTTTACACGACCGCCGCGGATCAGTACCACGCTGTGCTCTTGCAGGTTGTGGCCTTCACCGCCGATGTACGAGGAAACCTCGAAACCGTTGGTCAGACGCACACGGCATACTTTACGCAGTGCCGAGTTAGGTTTTTTCGGCGTGGTGGTATACACACGGGTGCATACGCCACGACGTTGCGGGCAGTTCTGCAGCGCAGGCACGTCGGATTTCTCGACGATACGCTTACGCGGCTGACGTACCAGCTGGTTGATAGTTGCCATCTACTAGCTCCACTGTTGTCTTGCGACGCTATTGTCTTGCAAGAAAAGCAAAATGGCAGGAACGAATTCCCGCCAAATTTAGGGGTACAAGAGTCTAAAGAGGATCTTGCCCCCAGTCAAGGCAAGGCCCCGACCTCCCCACCCATCCAACCTCGACAAATTGTCTCGATTCGATGAACGGAGCTGCCAGGGCCTTACGCTCATTTATCGCAGAACTCAGTTACCGCTAGAGTTCAGCGCTTCGGTCAGTGCAGCTTCCACTTCACTGGCGCTTACGCGCAACGGTTTGTCAGCATCACGGCGACGCTTACGCTCGCTGTGATAAGCCAGACCGGTACCAGCCGGGATCAGACGACCCACGACCACGTTTTCTTTCAGGCCGCGCAGGTAATCGCGCTTGCCGGTTACCGCCGCCTCGGTCAGTACGCGAGTGGTTTCCTGGAAGGAAGCCGCCGAGATGAACGATTCGGTGGACAACGACGCCTTGGTGATACCCAGCAGTACGCGAGTGAACTTGGAAACGAATTTCTCGTCGCCAGCCAGACGCTCGTTCTCTACCAGAACGTGAGTCAACTCCATCTGGTCGCCCTTGATGAAAGTCGAGTCGCCGGATTCAGCGATTTCAACCTTACGCAACATCTGACGCAGGATGGTCTCGATGTGCTTGTCGTTGATCTTCACGCCTTGCAGACGATAAACGTCCTGGATCTCGTTCACGATGTACTTGGCCAGCGCACTCACACCCAGCAGACGCAGGATGTCGTGTGGATCGCTCGGGCCGTCGGAGATAACTTCGCCGCGGTTTACCTGTTCGCCTTCGAAGACGTTCAGGTGACGCCACTTCGGAATCAGCTCTTCGTACGGATCGGTGCCGTCGTTCGGAGTGATAACCAGACGGCGTTTGCCTTTGGTCTCTTTACCAAACGCAATGGTGCCGCTGACTTCAGCCAGAATCGAGGCTTCTTTCGGACGACGTGCTTCGAACAAGTCGGCAACACGTGGCAGACCACCGGTGATGTCACGGGTCTTCGAAGTCTCTTGCGGGATACGAGCGATAACATCACCGATCGCAATCTTCGCGCCATCCGCTACACCAACCAGTGCGTTAGCAGGCAGGAAGTACTGAGCAATTACGTCAGTACCCGGCAGCAAGAGATCCTTGCCGTTGTCATCAACCATCTTCACAGCAGGACGGATATCTTTACCGGCAGCTGGACGGTCTTTGGCGTCGAGTACTTCAATGTTGGTCATACCGGTCAATTCGTCAGTCTGACGCTTGATCGTGATGCCTTCTTCCATGCCCACGTAGGTCACGGTACCTTTCATTTCGGTAACGATTGGGTGAGTGTGCGGATCCCACTTGGCCACGATTGCGCCAGCGTCGACCTTGTCACCTTCTTTAACCGAAATCACAGCACCGTATGGCAGCTTGTAACGCTCGCGCTCACGACCGAAATCGTCAGCGATCGCCAGCTCACCCGAACGGGACACAGCAACCAGGCAACCATCCACTCGCTCAACGTGCTTCAGGTTGTGCAGACGGACGGTACCGCCATTCTTCACCTGAACGCTGTCAGCTGCGGAGGTCCGGCTTGCCGCACCACCGATGTGGAACGTACGCATGGTCAGCTGGGTACCCGGCTCACCGATGGACTGGGCAGCAATAACGCCGACCGCTTCACCGATGTTCACCTGGTGACCACGAGCCAGGTCACGGCCGTAGCACTTGGCGCAAATGCCGTAGCGGGTTTCGCAGCTGATCGGCGAACGCACGATCACTTCGTCGATGCTGTTCAGCTCGATGAACTCGACCCACTTCTCGTCTACCAGCGTGCCCGCAGGAACGATGATTTCTTCGGTACCTGGCTTGAACACGTCACGGGCAATAACACGACCCAATACGCGCTCACCCAGCGGCTCAACAACGTCACCGCCTTCAATGTGCGGAGTCATTACCAGGCCATGTTCGGTGCCGCAATCGATCTCGGTCACAACCAGATCCTGCGCCACGTCTACCAGACGACGAGTCAGGTAACCGGAGTTCGCAGTTTTCAACGCGGTATCCGCCAAACCTTTACGAGCACCGTGAGTGGAGATGAAGTACTGAAGTACGCTCAAACCTTCACGGAAGTTCGCAGTAATCGGCGTTTCAATGATGGAACCGTCCGGCTTGGCCATCAGGCCACGCATACCGGCGAGCTGACGGATCTGCGCAGCAGAACCCCGTGCGCCCGAGTCGGCCATCATGTACATCGAGTTGAAAGACTCTTGGTCGACTTCGACGCCATGGCGGTCGATGACTTTCTCTTTCGAGAGGTTGGCCATCATTGCCTTGGAAACTTCGTCGTTCGCCTTGGACCAAAGGTCGATCACTTTGTTGTACTTCTCGCCCTGGGTTACCAGACCGGAGGCGTACTGACTTTCGATCTCTTTCACTTCATCAGTAGCAGCATTGATGATGCGGGCTTTTTCATCCGGGATAACGAAGTCGTTAACACCGATGGAAACGCCGGAGATGGTCGAATAAGCAAAACCGGTGTACATCAACTGGTCAGCGAAGATCACGGTCTCTTTCAAACCAACCACGCGGTAGCACTGGTTGATCAGCTTGGAGATCGCCTTTTTCTTCATCGGCTGGTTGACGACGTCGTACGACAGGCCAGGTGGAACAACCTGGAACAACAGCGCACGGCCGACAGTGGTGTCGACGATACGGGTGTTCTTGACGCTGCCACCGTCACGATCGTTGACGGTTTCGTTGATCCGCACTTTGACTTTAGCGTGCAGTGCGGCTTCGCCGGCACGGAACACACGGTCAACTTCTTGCAGATCCGCGAATACACGACCTTCGCCCTTGGCGTTGATCGCTTCACGAGTCATGTAGTACAGACCCAATACAACGTCCTGCGACGGAACGATGATCGGCTCACCGTTGGCTGGCGACAGAATGTTGTTGGTCGACATCATCAACGCACGCGCTTCCAACTGGGCTTCCAGTGTCAGCGGTACGTGCACGGCCATTTGGTCGCCGTCGAAGTCGGCGTTGTACGCAGCACAGACCAGAGGGTGCAGCTGGATAGCCTTACCTTCGATCAGTACCGGTTCAAACGCCTGGATACCCAGACGGTGAAGGGTCGGTGCACGGTTGAGGAGAACCGGGTGTTCGCGGATGACTTCAGCGAGAACGTCCCAAACTTCCGGCAGCTCGCGCTCGACCATCTTCTTGGCAGCTTTGATGGTGGTAGCGAGACCACGCATTTCCAGCTTGCCGAAAATGAACGGTTTGAACAGCTCGAGAGCCATTTTTTTCGGCAGACCGCACTGGTGCAGACGCAGGGTCGGACCTACGGTAATTACCGATCGACCGGAGTAGTCAACACGCTTACCGAGCAAGTTCTGACGGAAACGACCTTGCTTACCCTTGATCATGTCAGCCAGGGATTTCAGAGGACGCTTGTTGGAACCGGTGATAGCGCGGCCACGACGACCGTTGTCGAGCAGTGCGTCGACGGCTTCCTGCAACATACGCTTTTCGTTGCGCACGATGATGTCCGGAGCGGACAGATCAAGCAGGCGCTTCAAGCGGTTGTTACGGTTGATCACTCGACGATACAGATCGTTGAGGTCGGAAGTCGCGAAGCGACCGCCATCCAGCGGGACCAGTGGACGCAGATCTGGCGGTAGAACCGGCAGAACGGTCAGCACCATCCACTCTGGAAGGTTGCCAGAACCCTGGAAGGCTTCCATCAACTTCAGACGCTTGGACAGCTTCTTGATTTTGGTTTCGGAGTTGGTTTGCGGAATTTCTTCACGCAGACGGCCAATCTCGTGTTCCAGGTCGATAGCGTGCAGCAGTTCACGGACAGCTTCGGCACCCATGCGGGCATCGAAATCGTCGCCGAACTCTTCCAGCGCTTCGAAGTACTGCTCGTCGTTGAGCAGCTGACCTTTTTCAAGGGTGGTCATGCCTGGATCGATAACGACATAGCTCTCGAAGTAGAGAACGCGTTCGATATCACGCAGGGTCATGTCCATCAGCAAGCCGATACGCGACGGCAGCGATTTCAGGAACCAGATGTGGGCAACTGGCGAGGCCAGTTCGATGTGCGCCATGCGCTCACGACGAACTTTAGCCAGCGCGACTTCAACGCCGCACTTCTCGCAGATCACACCACGGTGCTTCAAGCGCTTGTACTTACCGCACAGGCACTCGTAATCCTTTACCGGGCCAAAGATCTTGGCGCAGAACAGGCCGTCACGCTCAGGTTTGAACGTACGGTAGTTGATGGTTTCCGGCTTTTTAACTTCACCGAACGACCACGAACGGATCATCTCAGGCGATGCCAATCCAATACGGATGGCGTCGAACTCTTCGACTTGACCCTGGTTTTTCAGCAAATTCAGTAGGTCTTTCAAGGCCTTTCCTCCTGGCGGAGCAGAGAGCGGGCAATCCTGCCCCGCTCTCGATTCGCGTCACGTGTTATTCGGTTTCCAGATCGATATCGATGCCGAGGGAACGAATTTCCTTGATCAACACGTTGAAGGACTCGGGCATGCCCGGCTCCATACGGTGATCGCCATCCACGATGTTTTTGTACATCTTGGTACGGCCGTTCACATCGTCCGACTTCACTGTGAGCATTTCTTGCAGAGTGTAAGCGGCACCGTATGCTTCCAGTGCCCAGACCTCCATCTCCCCGAAACGCTGACCACCGAACTGTGCCTTACCACCCAGCGGCTGCTGGGTAACCAGGCTGTACGAACCGGTAGAACGAGCGTGCATCTTGTCGTCTACCAAGTGGTTCAGCTTCAGCATGTACATGTAGCCAACAGTAACCGGGCGCTCGAACTTGTTGCCGGTACGGCCGTCGGTCAGCTGCATCTGGCCGCTTTCTGGCAGGTCTGCCAGTTTCAGCATGGCCTTGATTTCGCTTTCCTTGGCGCCGTCGAACACTGGAGTGGCCATTGGAACGCCGCCACGCAGGTTCTTCGCCAGATCCAGGATTTCCTGGTCGGAGAAGCTATCCAGATCTTCGTTACGACCGCCGATCTGGTTGTAGATCTCGTCCAGGAAGGTACGAAGTTCAGCAACTTTGCGCTGCTCTTCGATCATCCGGTTGATCTTCTCGCCCAGACCTTTGGCCGCGAGGCCGAGGTGGGTTTCAAGGATCTGACCAACGTTCATACGCGAAGGTACGCCCAACGGGTTGAGGACGACATCGACCGGGGTGCCATTGGCATCGTGCGGCATGTCTTCAACCGGCATGATCACGGAGACCACACCTTTGTTACCGTGACGACCGGCCATCTTGTCGCCCGGCTGAATGCGGCGACGGATTGCCAGGTAAACCTTGACGATTTTCAGCACGCCTGGAGCCAGGTCATCGCCCTGCTGCAGTTTGCGCTTCTTGTCTTCGAACTTGTCGTCCAGCAGACGGCGACGATCAACGATGTAGGCCTGAGCCTTCTCGAGCTGCTCGTTCAGAGCATCTTCAGCCATGCGCAGTTTGAACCACTGACCATGCTCAAGACCGTCGAGAATTTCGTCGGTGATGTCCTGACCTTTCTTCAGACCGGCGCCGCCTTCGGCTTTGTGGCCGACCAGAGCGGAACGCAGACGTTCGAAAGTTGCGCCTTCAACGATACGGAACTCTTCGTTCAGGTCCTTGCGGATCTCGTCGAGTTGAGTCTTCTCGATCGACAGTGCACGAGCATCACGCTCAACGCCGTCACGGGTGAAGACCTGTACGTCGATGACGGTACCCTTGGTGCCGGTAGGCACGCGCAGGGAGGTGTCTTTAACGTCGCTGGCTTTTTCACCGAAGATGGCACGCAACAGCTTCTCTTCCGGAGTCAGTTGGGTCTCGCCTTTCGGAGTGACCTTACCGACCAGAATGTCGCCTGCGCCAACTTCAGCACCTACGTAAACGATACCGGCTTCGTCCAGCTTGTTCAGTGCAGCTTCACCCACGTTCGGGATGTCTGCAGTGATTTCCTCTGGCCCAAGCTTGGTGTCACGTGCCACACAGGTCAGTTCCTGAATGTGGATCGTGGTGAAGCGATCTTCCTGAACCACACGCTCGGACAGGCAGATGGAGTCTTCGAAGTTGAAGCCGTTCCATGCCATGAACGCGATGCGCATGTTCTGACCCAGTGCCAGTTCACCCATATCGGTGGACGGACCGTCAGCCATGATGTCGCTGCGCTGAACCCGATCACCTTTACGCACCAGCGGACGCTGGTTGATGCAGGTGTTCTGGTTGGAGCGGGTGTACTTGGTGAGGTTGTAGATGTCGACACCAGCTTCGCCGGTTTCAACTTCGTCATCAGCAACACGAACCACGATACGGCTGGCGTCGACGGAATCGATAACACCACCACGACGAGCCACGACGCAAACGCCGGAGTCACGGGCTACGTTACGCTCCATGCCGGTACCGACCAGCGGCTTGTCAGCGCGCAGGGTTGGTACAGCTTGACGCTGCATGTTCGAACCCATCAACGCACGGTTGGCGTCGTCGTGCTCGAGGAACGGGATCAGCGACGCTGCAACCGAAACTACCTGTTTCGGCGATACGTCCATCAAGGTGACGTCTTCTGGCGCCTTGACGGTGAACTCGTTCAAGTGACGAACAGCTACCAGCTCGTCGATCAAGACTTTCTTGTCGTTCATCGTGGCCGAAGCCTGAGCGATCACGTGATCAGCTTCTTCGATGGCGGACAGGAACACGATCTCGTCGGTGACCAGAGCGTCTTTCACCACACGGTACGGGCTCTCGAGGAAACCATACTGGTTGGTGCGCGCATAAGCGGCCAGGGAGTTGATCAGACCGATGTTCGGACCTTCCGGCGTTTCAATCGGGCATACACGACCGTAGTGAGTCGGGTGTACGTCACGAACTTCAAAGCCAGCACGCTCACGAGTCAAACCGCCAGGGCCGAGTGCAGAAACACGACGCTTGTGGGTGATCTCGGACAGCGGGTTGTTCTGGTCCATGAACTGCGACAGCTGGCTGGAACCGAAGAACTCTTTCACCGCCGCAGCCACTGGCTTGGCGTTGATCAGGTCTTGCGGCATCAGGCCTTCGCTTTCAGCCATCGACAGACGCTCTTTGACCGCACGCTCAACACGTACAAGGCCAACGCGGAACTGGTTCTCGGCCATTTCGCCTACGCAGCGAACACGACGGTTACCCAGGTGGTCGATGTCGTCGACGATGCCTTTACCGTTACGGATGTCGACCAGAGTCTTCAATACCGCAACGATGTCTTCTTTGCACAACACGCCCGAACCTTCGATCTCGGTACGACCGATACGACGGTTGAACTTCATCCGGCCGACCGCAGACAGGTCATAGCGCTCAGGGCTGAAGAACAGGTTGTTGAACAGAGTCTCGGCAGCGTCTTTGGTTGGCGGCTCGCCTGGACGCATCATGCGATAGATCTCGACCAGCGCTTCCAATTGGTTGCTGGTGGAGTCGATTTTCAGTGTGTCGGAGACGAACGGACCGCAGTCGATATCGTTGGTGTACAGAGTTTCGATGCGAACAACCTGAGACTTGGCGATTTTCGCCAGGATCTCGGTGTTCAGCTCGGTGTTGCACTCTGCCAGGATTTCGCCGGTTGCCGGATGCACGATGACCTTGGCGGTAGTGCGACCCAGGACGTAGTCCAGAGGCACTTGCAGCTCTTTGATCCCGGCTTTTTCCAGCTGGTTGATGTGGCGAGCAGTGATACGACGACCTTGCTCGACAATAACCTTGCCTTTGTCATCCAGGATATCCAGGACAGCAATTTCACCACGCAGGCGCTGAGGCACCAGTTCCAGGCTGAGGTTTTCACCTTGCACGTGGAAGACGTTGGTGGTGTAGAACGCGTCCAGCACTTCTTCAGTGGTATAGCCCAGCGCGCGCAGCAATACCGATGCAGGCAGCTTGCGACGACGGTCGATACGCACGAACACGCAGTCTTTCGGGTCGAACTCGAAGTCCAACCACGAACCGCGGTAAGGAATGATGCGTGCGGAGTACAGCAGTTTACCGGAGCTGTGCGTCTTGCCACGGTCGTGGTCGAAGAACACGCCCGGGGAACGGTGCAGCTGGGAAACGATTACACGCTCGGTACCGTTGATTACGAAGGTACCGTTCTCAGTCATCAGGGGGATTTCACCCATGTAGACTTCTTGCTCTTTAATGTCCTTGATCGCTTTGTTCGACGATTCTTTGTCGAAAATGATCAGGCGCACTTTTACCCGCAAAGGTACGGCGTAAGTTACACCGCGCAATACGCATTCTTTGACATCAAATGCCGGTTCGCCCAGGCGATAACCGACGTACTCCAGCGCAGCATTGCCGGAGTAGCTGATGATCGGGAAAACGGATTTGAAGGCCGCATGCAGGCCCACGTCGCGGAACTGATCTTTAGTCGCTCCCGCTTGCAAGAATTCACGATACGAATCCAGCTGGATGGCCAGGAGGTACGGCACATCCATGACGTCCGGCAACTTGCTAAAGTCCTTGCGGATACGTTTTTTCTCAGTATATGAGTAAGCCATCAGCGTTCCCCAGCTTGGTCACCTGCTTGTTTGGCCCCTCCCGACGGGAGCAGCCAGAAAATCGTGCAAACCCCATGGTTTGCGCCACCACATCGGGTGGTTACAGCTCGTTATCAGCACCGACCCAGTCGGCTGCCAATAACGGAAAAAGGCCGGTGGCAAGAGCCACCAGCCATCAGCCTTTCGCTTTACGCTCGGGCTGGAGGAGCAAAGTCGATGCTTACTTCAGCTCGACTTTAGCGCCTGCTTCTTCCAGAGTAGCTTTGGCTTTGTCACCGGCATCTTTCGAAACGGCTTCCAGAACCATGGCAGGAGCGCCATCAACTACAGCCTTGGCTTCTTTCAAGCCCAGGCCGGTCAGTTCACGTACTGCCTTGATCACGTTAACTTTCTTCTCGCCAGCTTCCAGCAGCATGACGTTGAATTCGGTTTGCTCTTCAACAACAGCGGCAGCAGCAGCTGGACCAGCCGATGCAGCAGCAGCGGTAACGCCGAATTTTTCTTCGAAAGCTTTGATCAGCTCAACAACCTGGATAACCGACATTTCAGCTACGGCGTTGAGGATATCGTCTTGAGAGATAGACATGAATCTAATTCCTGAATTGGGGGACGGCCTACGCGACCATCGAAATTAACAAAAAACGCGAGAAGGAGACGAGCCTTAGGCTGCAACTGCTTCTTTTTGGTCGCGAATTGCCGCCAGAGTACGAGCCAATTTGCTGGTTGCGCCTTGAATCACGCTCATCAGCTGAGAAATTGCTTCGTCACGGGTCGGCAGAGTTGCCAGTACGTCGATTTGGTTAGCTGCGAGGAACTTGCCCTCGAACGCAGCTGCCTTGATCTCGAACTTGTCCTGACCTTTTGCGAATTCCTTGAAGATACGAGCAGCAGCGCCCGGATGTTCGTTGGAGAATGCAATCAAGGTCGGGCCGGTGAACACGTCGTTGAGAACACTGAATTCAGTGTCAGCAACAGCGCGCTTGAGCAGGGTGTTACGTACTACACGTACGAAAACGCCAGCTTCACGAGCCTCTTTACGGAGTCCGGTCATCGCGCCTACTGTTACGCCACGGGCATCAACCACGACAGCGGACAGAGCGACTTTGGCAGCCTCGTTGACTTCAGCGACGATGGCCTTCTTGTCTTCGAGTTTAATTGCCACGGGTTTAACTCCTGCTTGTTACCGTTTCATCCAACCGGGGTCGGATGTCGTTTTGGTGTCTGATTCGGTAAAGAACCGGGAGCACCATCTGCGTAGGCTTGAGGTTTAAGACTTGCGTCGCCTACGGTCTTGGATAGCCCCCGCCAGGCAGGGACCCCAATCTTTCAATTGGCGCAATCGCTTGCGCCAACCTGTGTCTTACGCGTCGAGCGAGCCTTGGTCGATGACCAGACCTGGGCCCATAGTGGTGCTCAGGGTAACGCGCTTGACGTAAATGCCTTTCGAGGAAGCTGGCTTGATACGCTTCAGATCAGCGATCAGGGCTTCAACGTTTTCCTTCAGCTTGACGGCGTCGAAGCCGACCTTGCCAACGGAAGTGTGGATGATGCCGTTTTTGTCGGTGCGATAACGAACCTGACCAGCCTTGGCGTTTTTAACCGCGGTAGCTACGTCTGGAGTTACGGTGCCAACTTTAGGGTTAGGCATCAGGCCGCGTGGACCGAGGATCTGACCCAACTGACCAACAACGCGCATTGCATCCGGGGATGCGATAACTACGTCATAGTTCAGGTCGCCGCCTTTCATTTCGGCAGCCAGGTCGTCCATACCTACACGGTCAGCGCCAGCAGCCAGAGCGGCCTCAGCAGCTGGACCCTGGGTGAACACAGCAACGCGAACAGTCTTGCCAGTGCCGTGTGGCAGCACAGTAGCGCTACGAACAACCTGGTCAGATTTACGCGGGTCAACACCCAGGTTAACAGCAACGTCGAACGACTCGCTGAACTTGACAGTCGACAGCTCAGCCAGCAGAGCAGCCGCGTCTACAAAGTTGTAGGACTTGCCTGCTTCGATTTTGCCGGCGATAGCCTTTTGACGCTTGGTCAACTTAGCCATTACACACCCTCCACGTTAAGGCCCATGCTACGAGCAGAACCGGCGATAGTACGCACGGCTGCGTCCATATCAGCTGCAGTCAGATCCGCGTTTTTGGTTTTCGCGATTTCTTCCAGCTGAGCACGGGTTACGGTGCCAACCTTAACGGTGTTCGGACGAGCAGAACCGCTAGTCAGACCAGCAGCCTTCTTCAGCAGAACCGAAGCAGGTGTGGATTTGGTTTCGAAAGTGAAGCTACGGTCGCTATAGACAGTGATGATCACTGGAGTCGGCAGACCTGGCTCAATACCTTGAGTACGGGCGTTGAAAGCCTTGCAGAATTCCATGATGTTCACGCCGTGCTGACCCAGAGCAGGACCAACAGGTGGGCTTGGGTTAGCCTGAGCGGCCTTCACTTGCAGCTTGATGTAAGCGGTAATTTTCTTGGCCATGAGGCACTCCAATTACGGGTTCAAACGCCTCGAAAGGCTCCCCGGTTACTTGCGCGTTTATCCCAGTGACGACAAAACCCCACAGCCTAGGGCTGCGGGGTTGGGATGCTTGTTCAGCTAGACCTTTTCGACCTGACTGAACTCTAACTCTACCGGGGTAGAGCGACCGAAAATGAGCACTGCCACTTGGATCCGGCTCTTTTCGTAGTTAACTTCTTCAACCGTGCCAGTAAAATCAGCAAACGGCCCGTCATTGACACGTACCGACTCACCCGGCTCGAACAACGTCTTCGGCTTCGGCTTGTCGCTACCATCAGCAACGCGACGCAGAATTGCTTCTGCCTCTTTATCAGTGATTGGTGCTGGCTTATCGGCAGTACCGCCAATAAAGCCCATCACCCGAGGAGTATCCTTGACCAAGTGCCAAGTACCCTCATTCATGTCCATCTGTACCAGCACATAACCAGGGAAGAACTTACGCTCGCTTTTGCGTTTCTGGCCATTACGCATTTCAACCACTTCTTCAGTGGGAACCAGAATTTCGCCAAAGCCATCTTCCATACCAGCCAGCTTTACGCGCTCTACCAACGAGCGCATGACATGCTTCTCGTAACCGGAGTAAGCATGCACAACGTACCAACGCTTAGCCACGGGACACCCTTAGCCGACAATCAAGGAAACAAGCCAGCCGAGCAGGGAATCAAGCCCCCACAACAGCAACGCCATAACCAGAACGACAGCCACAACAATCAACGTGGTCTGCGTGGTTTCTTGGCGAGTTGGCCATACGACTTTACGAATCTCGGTACGAGCTTCCTTAACCAGTACAAAGAAAGACTTGCCCTTGACTGTCTGCAGGCCTACAAAGGCAGCTACAGCAGCAATGACGAGCAATGCAAGTACGCGGTACAGGATCGGCGAAGCAGAGTAATACTGATTGCCAACAACGCCAACAACCACCAAAGCGACTACTACTAGCCACTTGAGCAGATCGAAGCGAGAGCCTTGAGCTTCAGCTTTAGGAGTCATCTATGAAGATCCTGTGAAAAGAAAGCCAGACACACCAAGTGAATCTGGCAGGTCAGGAGGGAATCGAACCCCCAACCTACGGTTTTGGAGACCGTCGCTCTGCCAATTGAGCTACTGACCTAAAACAAAATCAGGCCGACCATTATGCCGGCCCGAAAAAGACATTACAACAAATTACTCGATGATTTTGGCTACGACACCAGCGCCGACGGTACGACCGCCTTCACGGATAGCGAAACGCAGACCATCTTCCATCGCGATGGTTTTGATCAGAGTGACAGTCATCTGGATGTTGTCACCCGGCATTACCATTTCAACGCCTTCTGGCAGCTCGCAGTTACCAGTCACGTCAGTCGTACGGAAGTAGAACTGTGGACGGTAGCCCTTGAAGAACGGAGTATGACGGCCGCCTTCTTCCTTGCTCAGAACGTAAACTTCTGCGGTGAACTTGGTGTGCGGCTTAACCGAACCCGGCTTAACCAGAACCTGGCCACGCTCAACATCGTCACGCTTGGTGCCGCGCAGCAGCACGCCGCAGTTCTCGCCAGCACGACCTTCGTCGAGCAGCTTACGGAACATTTCAACACCGGTGCAGGTGGTGACAGTAGTGTCACGCAGACCAACGATTTCCAGTGGATCCTGTACGCGAACGATACCGCGCTCGATACGACCAGTCACAACAGTACCGCGACCGGAGATCGAGAATACGTCTTCGATTGGCATCAGGAACGGCTTGTCGGTCAGACGAACTGGTTCTGGGATGTAGCTGTCCAGAGTTTCAACCAGCTTACGAACGGCAGTGGTGCCCATTTCGTTGTCGTCTTTGCCTTCCAGAGCCATACGAGCGGAACCGATGATGATCGGAGTGTCGTCGCCTGGGAAGTCGTAAGTGCTCAGCAGATCACGCACTTCCATCTCAACCAGCTCCAGCAGTTCAGCGTCGTCTACCAGGTCAGCCTTGTTCAGGAAAACCACGATGTACGGAACGCCTACCTGACGGGACAGCAGGATGTGCTCACGAGTTTGCGGCATCGGACCATCAGCGGCCGAGCAAACCAGGATCGCGCCGTCCATCTGGGCAGCACCAGTGATCATGTTCTTCACGTAGTCAGCGTGACCCGGGCAGTCAACGTGAGCGTAGTGACGAATCTTCGAGTTGTACTCGACGTGTGCGGTGTTGATGGTGATACCACGAGCCTTTTCTTCTGGTGCGCTGTCGATTTTATCGAAATCAACGATAGCCGAACCGAAAACCTCGGAGCAAACACGAGTCAGAGCAGCAGTCAGAGTGGTTTTACCATGGTCAACGTGACCAATAGTACCAACGTTGACGTGCGGCAGCGAACGATCGAACTTTTCCTTAGCCATCGAAACAACCCCCAACAGAAAAATTGAACAACCAGTATCAACCATTAAAACAAAGGCAGATATTTTCATATCTGCCTTGTTATATGGAGCTCTTGAGCGGATTTGAACCGCTGACCTCACCCTTACCAAGGGTGTGCTCTACCAACTGAGCTACAAGAGCAAAACACTTTGCAGGACCTGCAAACTTGGAGCGGGTAGCGGGAATCGAACCCGCATCATCAGCTTGGAAGGCTGAGGTTCTACCACTAAACTATACCCGCGGAGCTTGCAGCTCTCGCTAAAAATGGTGGAGGGGGAAGGATTCGAACCTTCGAAGTCGTAGACGTCAGATTTACAGTCTGATCCCTTTGGCCGCTCGGGAACCCCTCCTAAGCGAGCCGGCATTCTACATCATGCCAGCCTTCTGTCAAGCATTTTTCTCATTAAAAACCTGAGCTTAGCTGCGTTGACATCGCTTTCGCACCGTTGACTGTTAAAGGTCTTCACTGCGAAGCGGGCGCCATTCTATTCAAACTATTCAGCCGGTGCAACCCCCTCGCACGGCATTATTTTATGTTTTAACTCATTGAATTCTTTAGAAAGGTTTATCAGTTGCAAATCATCCAGTAAACGCTGGCTTTCGGGCGCTATACGCACCCAGTAACCAGACGACTCGGCAGAATCTTTCGGTAGAGTCTGGAACCTGACACCGATCTCGCCCAGACGTCGCCCAGCCGCCAAAGCGGACTCCTGACGGACAAAGCCCCCCAAATAGAGACAGCCATTTCCCGCCACTGCGGGTTTTCCCTTGTCACGGGTCGCATCAGTTGCCTCGCTTAGCAAGCGAATATCCTGTTGCGCCCCCCGGTACAAGCTCAAAGGCGTTACATCTTTCGCCCGTAGCGGGGCTTCTTGCTGATGCCAAATGTAATAAAAGACGTTCAGAACGAGCAGCAACAGAAACAACCAACGCATAAAAACCTCAGGACAATGGACACGCCATCGCTAAACCTACAAAAATCAGGTCTGGAACCAGCTTGGCCTCGGGCACGATTCCGGAGACCAGAGTCGCATCCCCCCCGGTAAGGAACACAGCAAAGTCATCCCCCCAATAACTACGAGCCATCTCCAACTGAGTCAAGACAAACCCCCTCAACATAAGAGAGCATCCTCGCTCAACCGCTTCGACGGTTGTACGACCAGGAGCGAGACTCTCTAGCGCGCGCTCGGCAGCCAGGTCACCGTATCGGATTCTGCGGGTATGGGTTCGCAGCTGGTTGCGCATCAAGGGCATTCCAGGGCAAATAAAGCCGCCAAGGTGCTCCCCATCCTGAGCAATGAAGTCGGCAGTCACGGCCGTACCAAAATCAAGCACCAGGCATGCACCAGAAGCCAGATGGTACCCTCCAAGCATCGCAAGCCAGCGATCGAGCCCCAGCCGCTCAAACTCGGCGTATCCGTTGCGCACTCCAGCCATTTCGCGAGCAGGTGTCGCACACACCACGTCCACACCGAAAGTTTGCGTCAATATAGAAGTTAAAGCAGCGGTTTCTTCGGCTGTTCTGACGCTAACCAACCGACAATGCCTAAGAGCGAGCCCACCAAGCCTGCTCAAACCCTCCAGCAAAGCGTCATCCGAATCAACTACGCCCTCGCTAAACACCCGCCTGAGATCAGCACAGAGCACACGCCACTTGATAAAACTATTTCCACAGTCGAGCTCAAGAATCATCGCGCAACCTCAGACTGAGCTCACCGCCACTAAAGACTTTTTCAACGCCATTCACTTTCAAGCGCAAAGCCCCCTGACTGTCGATACCCAATACCTCACCATCTATCTGGCTTACGCCTGCAATCAGAGACACTGCCCGCCCCTGCCATAGGTGGTTTTGCTCCCACTCTGACTGGATCGAGGAAAATCCGTCGAGCTGGTGCCGAGCCAGGTATACCTGGAGCATCGAGCCCAACTCCGAAACCAGGCAATTGCGATCAAACACCTTGCCTGACTCCAGACGCATTGACGTCCACAACTGATCAACCTCATCCGCCATCTGCATGTTGACGTTAATGCCAACACCCAAAACCACGTGACATACATCCGCAGGATCACCAACCAACTCGAGCAATATCCCGGCGATCTTTTTCTGCCCCACCAAAACATCGTTGGGCCATTTTAATCCCACTCCCGGAACACCGAGCGCTCGCAAGGTCTGCATGACCGCAAGTCCGACAACAAGGCTCAACCCTTCCAGTTGCCGCATTCCGCCTTCAATACGCAATACCAGACTGTAATAGATGTTTTCTGCAAAAGGACTGACCCATTTGCGGCCACGCCGCCCGCGGCCAGCCGTCTGACGCTCGGCAAGCACCAAAAATGGCGCAGCTTGGCCACGCTCAATAGCCCGCAAGGCCTCAGCGTTGGTGGAGTCTATTGAATCGAAGACCAAAATTGGCCAGTCACACGTGGGGGCGTTGTTTTTTATGGCGACAGGATCAAGCAACGTCAGCGGTGCCGCCAGTTGATATCCGCGACCGCGCACCTTATGAATTGACAAGCCGAGTTCAGCCTCTAAATGCTGAAGCTGCTTCCACACCGCACTACGACTGACACCTAGGGCAACACCCAGGGCCTGGCCCGAATGGAACCGGCCATCCTTAAGAAGCTTTAACAACGTCAGCATGCAAGTCTCGCCTCACAATGAGGCCCGCATGATAGCCATGCCCCGAGCCGTTGCATAGAAACCCGACAAGACGGATTTCCTGCGGACAAAACAAAACCCCTACCTGCGTACGCAGATAGGGGTTTCGGAATTTAATCTTGACGATGACCTACTCTCACATGGGGAAACCCCACACTACCATCGGCGATGCATCGTTTCACTGCTGAGTTCGGGATGGGATCAGGTGGTTCCAATGCTCTATGGTCGTCAAGAAATTCGGTAGCCAGGTCGTTATGTGCATAACGCTCCAGCGAATGGGTATGTAATAGATTTGTGTGTTTCGTTTCGAACTTTCGGTTCTTTCGTCTTCACACACCGCAATCTGGCCTCTTTCGAGTTCGCAAATTGCTTGGGTGTTATATGGTCAAGCCTCACGGGCAATTAGTATTGGTTAGCTCAACGCCTCACAGCGCTTACACACCCAACCTATCAACGTCGTAGTCTTCGACGGCCCTTCAGGGGACTCAAGGTCCCAGTGAGATCTCATCTTGAGGCTAGTTTCCCGCTTAGATGCTTTCAGCGGTTATCTATTCCGAACATAGCTACCCGGCAATGCCACTGGCGTGACAACCGGAACACCAGAGGTTCGTCCACTCCGGTCCTCTCGTACTAGGAGCAGCCCCTCTCAAATCTCAAACGTCCACGGCAGATAGGGACCGAACTGTCTCACGACGTTCTAAACCCAGCTCGCGTACCACTTTAAATGGCGAACAGCCATACCCTTGGGACCGGCTTCAGCCCCAGGATGTGATGAGCCGACATCGAGGTGCCAAACACCGCCGTCGATATGAACTCTTGGGCGGTATCAGCCTGTTATCCCCGGAGTACCTTTTATCCGTTGAGCGATGGCCCTTCCATACAGAACCACCGGATCACTAAGACCTACTTTCGTACCTGCTCGACGTGTCTGTCTCGCAGTCAAGCGCGCTTTTGCCTTTATACTCTACGACCGATTTCCGACCGGTCTGAGCGCACCTTCGTACTCCTCCGTTACTCTTTAGGAGGAGACCGCCCCAGTCAAACTACCCACCATACACTGTCCTCGATCCGGATAACGGACCTGAGTTAGAACCTCAAAGTTGCCAGGGTGGTATTTCAAGGTTGGCTCCACGCGAACTGGCGTCCACGCTTCAAAGCCTCCCACCTATCCTACACAAGCAAATTCAAAGTCCAGTGCAAAGCTATAGTAAAGGTTCACGGGGTCTTTCCGTCTAGCCGCGGATACACTGCATCTTCACAGCGATTTCAATTTCACTGAGTCTCGGGTGGAGACAGCGCCGCCATCGTTACGCCATTCGTGCAGGTCGGAACTTACCCGACAAGGAATTTCGCTACCTTAGGACCGTTATAGTTACGGCCGCCGTTTACCGGGGCTTCGATCAAGAGCTTCGCGTTAGCTAACCCCATCAATTAACCTTCCGGCACCGGGCAGGCGTCACACCCTATACGTCCACTTTCGTGTTTGCAGAGTGCTGTGTTTTTAATAAACAGTCGCAGCGGCCTGGTATCTTCGACCGGCATGGGCTTACGCAGTAAATGCTTCACCCTCACCGGCGCACCTTCTCCCGAAGTTACGGTGCCATTTTGCCTAGTTCCTTCACCCGAGTTCTCTCAAGCGCCTTGGTATTCTCTACCCAACCACCTGTGTCGGTTTGGGGTACGGTTCCTGGTTACCTGAAGCTTAGAAGCTTTTCTTGGAAGCATGGCATCAACCACTTCGTCACCCAAAGGGTAACTCGTCATCAGCTCTCGGCCTTAGAATCCCGGATTTACCTAAGATTCCAGCCTACCACCTTAAACTTGGACAACCAACGCCAAGCTGGCCTAGCCTTCTCCGTCCCTCCATCGCAATAACCAGAAGTACAGGAATATTAACCTGTTTTCCATCGACTACGCTTTTCAGCCTCGCCTTAGGGACCGACTAACCCTGCGTCGATTAACGTTGCGCAGGAAACCTTGGTCTTTCGGCGTGGGTGTTTTTCACACCCATTGTCGTTACTCATGTCAGCATTCGCACTTCTGATACCTCCAGCAAGCTTCTCAACTCACCTTCACAGGCTTACAGAACGCTCCTCTACCGCATCACCTAAGTGATACCCGTAGCTTCGGTGTATGGTTTGAGCCCCGTTACATCTTCCGCGCAGGCCGACTCGACTAGTGAGCTATTACGCTTTCTTTAAAGGGTGGCTGCTTCTAAGCCAACCTCCTAGCTGTCTAAGCCTTCCCACATCGTTTCCCACTTAACCATAACTTTGGGACCTTAGCTGACGGTCTGGGTTGTTTCCCTTTTCACGACGGACGTTAGCACCCGCCGTGTGTCTCCCATGCTCGGCACTTGTAGGTATTCGGAGTTTGCATCGGTTTGGTAAGTCGGGATGACCCCCTAGCCGAAACAGTGCTCTACCCCTACAGTGATACATGAGGCGCTACCTAAATAGCTTTCGAGGAGAACCAGCTATCTCCGAGCTTGATTAGCCTTTCACTCCGATCCACAGGTCATCCGCTAACTTTTCAACGGTAGTCGGTTCGGTCCTCCAGTTAGTGTTACCCAACCTTCAACCTGCCCATGGATAGATCGCCCGGTTTCGGGTCTATTCCCAGCGACTAGACGCCCTATTAAGACTCGCTTTCGCTACGCCTCCCCTATTCGGTTAAGCTCGCCACTGAAAATAAGTCGCTGACCCATTATACAAAAGGTACGCAGTCACCCAACAAAGTGGGCTCCCACTGCTTGTACGCATACGGTTTCAGGATCTATTTCACTCCCCTCTCCGGGGTTCTTTTCGCCTTTCCCTCACGGTACTAGTTCACTATCGGTCAGTCAGTAGTATTTAGCCTTGGAGGATGGTCCCCCCATATTCAGACAAAGTTTCTCGTGCTCCGTCCTACTCGATTTCATGACCAAGAGATTTTCGCGTACAGGGCTATCACCCACTATGGCCGCACTTTCCAGAGCGTTCCGCTAATCTCAAAGCCACTTAAGGGCTAGTCCCCGTTCGCTCGCCACTACTAAGGGAATCTCGGTTGATTTCTTTTCCTCAGGGTACTTAGATGTTTCAGTTCCCCTGGTTCGCCTCTTAAGCCTATGTATTCAGCTTAAGATAACCATCTTATGATGGCTGGGTTCCCCCATTCAGACATCTCCGGATCAAAGTCTGTTTGCCGACTCCCCGAAGCTTTTCGCAGGCTACCACGTCTTTCATCGCCTCTGACTGCCAAGGCATCCACCGTATGCGCTTCTTCACTTGACCATATAACCCCAAGCAATCTGGTTATACTGTGAAGACGACATTCGCCGAAAATTCGATTCTTGCTCATAACGAGCAACTCACAAATTTTACCTTAGCCTGAGCCGTTACCAGTGAAAGTAACGTTCAGTCTATCTTTCTATCACATACCCAAATTTTTAAAGAACGAACTAGTCAAAGACTAGAAATCAACATTCACCATCATCCGATGGAATGCTCATTTCTAAGCTTTATACCGACAGAAGCAGTAGTGGTGGAGCCAAACGGGATCGAACCGTTGACCTCCTGCGTGCAAGGCAGGCGCTCTCCCAGCTGAGCTATGGCCCCGTATTTCTACAGGCGTTTCCCACACAAAATTGGTGGGTCTGGGCAGATTCGAACTGCCGACCTCACCCTTATCAGGGGTGCGCTCTAACCAACTGAGCTACAGACCCAATTTCGGGCTGCTTCTTTCGTCTTCTTCAATGAATCAAGCAATTCGTGTGGGAACTTATGGAGCAGCTGATGTCGTCGATTAAGGAGGTGATCCAGCCGCAGGTTCCCCTACGGCTACCTTGTTACGACTTCACCCCAGTCATGAATCACACCGTGGTAACCGTCCTCCCGAAGGTTAGACTAGCTACTTCTGGTGCAACCCACTCCCATGGTGTGACGGGCGGTGTGTACAAGGCCCGGGAACGTATTCACCGCGACATTCTGATTCGCGATTACTAGCGATTCCGACTTCACGCAGTCGAGTTGCAGACTGCGATCCGGACTACGATCGGTTTTATGGGATTAGCTCCACCTCGCGGCTTGGCAACCCTCTGTACCGACCATTGTAGCACGTGTGTAGCCCAGGCCGTAAGGGCCATGATGACTTGACGTCATCCCCACCTTCCTCCGGTTTGTCACCGGCAGTCTCCTAGAGTGCCCACCATTACGTGCTGGTAACTAAGGACAAGGGTTGCGCTCGTTACGGGACTTAACCCAACATCTCACGACACGAGCTGACGACAGCCATGCAGCACCTGTCTCAATGTTCCCGAAGGCACCAATCCATCTCTGGAAAGTTCATTGGATGTCAAGGCCTGGTAAGGTTCTTCGCGTTGCTTCGAATTAAACCACATGCTCCACCGCTTGTGCGGGCCCCCGTCAATTCATTTGAGTTTTAACCTTGCGGCCGTACTCCCCAGGCGGTCAACTTAATGCGTTAGCTGCGCCACTAAGAGCTCAAGGCTCCCAACGGCTAGTTGACATCGTTTACGGCGTGGACTACCAGGGTATCTAATCCTGTTTGCTCCCCACGCTTTCGCACCTCAGTGTCAGTATCAGTCCAGGTGGTCGCCTTCGCCACTGGTGTTCCTTCCTATATCTACGCATTTCACCGCTACACAGGAAATTCCACCACCCTCTACCATACTCTAGCTTGTCAGTTTTGAATGCAGTTCCCAGGTTGAGCCCGGGGATTTCACATCCAACTTAACAAACCACCTACGCGCGCTTTACGCCCAGTAATTCCGATTAACGCTTGCACCCTCTGTATTACCGCGGCTGCTGGCACAGAGTTAGCCGGTGCTTATTCTGTCGGTAACGTCAAGACCGCAACGTATTAGGTTACTGCCCTTCCTCCCAACTTAAAGTGCTTTACAATCCGAAGACCTTCTTCACACACGCGGCATGGCTGGATCAGGCTTTCGCCCATTGTCCAATATTCCCACTGCTGCCTCCCGTAGGAGTCTGGACCGTGTCTCAGTTCCAGTGTGACTGATCATCCTCTCAGACCAGTTACGGATCGTCGCCTTGGTGAGCCATTACCTCACCAACTAGCTAATCCGACCTAGGCTCATCTGATAGCGCAAGGCCCGAAGGTCCCCTGCTTTCTCCCGTAGGACGTATGCGGTATTAGCGTCCGTTTCCGAGCGTTATCCCCACTACCAGGCAGATTCCTAGGCATTACTCACCCGTCCGCCGCTCTCAAGAGGTGCAAGCACCTCTCTACCGCTCGACTTGCATGTGTTAGGCCTGCCGCCAGCGTTCAATCTGAGCCATGATCAAACTCTTCAGTTCAAACATCTTTGGGTTTTTAAGAAACCCTAAACTTGGCTCAGCAATCGTTGGTTACATCTTTGATTTCTCGCGGAGTAACTTGTGATGCTGATAATCTTGTTGACTATCAGTCTGACCCCACAAGCACCCACACGAATTGCTTGATTCAGTTGTTAAAGAGCGGTTGGTTAAGATCTTTCGTCTCAACCGAGGCGCGCATTCTACAGCAGCCTCTGTTGCTGTCAAGCGGTTATTTTCAGAAGTTTTCAAAGTTTCCTTTGTAACTTCAACCACTTGCGCTTTCGATCTCTCGTCAGCGGGAGGCGAATTCTACAGCGTTACACGCTGCTGTCAACACCTCTTTTTCAACTCCTTTCGGGCTTCGATGACCTGAAGCCGCTTGCTGCCGAAAACTGCGTAACTCTTTGTTTACCAAGGAGTTTTCCGTTTCGACTGCGCCGGAAGTGGGGCGAATTATAGACATCCAGAATCTGCCGTCAAGCACTGATTGCTGCTTTACTCGGATTTCAGCGTAATTCGCGCAAATGACTTCTTGCCGGCCTGGCAAACGTGCGTTGCGCCCAATACGTATATAAAGGTGCGATCGACCACCTCACCATCTATACGCACACCGCCAGAGCTCAACAGATCACGCGCTACTGCCGAATTCTTCACCAGCCCTGCTTTATTAAGAACAGCCGCAATCGGCATATCCTCAGCAGCAGTCAATTCGATCTCTGGCAAATCATCTGGCAGCTCGCCCTCTTTCATACGATTGCCTGCTCCGCGGTGAGCATTGGCCGCAGCCTCCTCTCCATGGAAACGCGCAACGATCTCTTCAGCAAGCTTGATCTTGATGTCGCGCGGGTTCGCACCTGCCTCGACATCCGATTGGAATGCATTGATCTCATCCATGGAGCGGAAGCTGAGCAGCTCGAAGTAGCGCCACATCAGCGCATCCGGAATGGAAACCAGCTTGCTGTACATGACACCCGGCGCTTCCTGAATACCGACGTAGTTGCCCAAGGACTTGGACATTTTCTTCACGCCATCCAGACCTTCGAGCAACGGCATCGTCAGAATGCACTGTGGCTCTTGACCGTACCCGCGCTGCAGCTCGCGCCCCATCAACAGGTTGAACTTCTGGTCGGTCCCGCCCAACTCGATATCCGCACGTAATGCCACCGAGTCGTAACCCTGAACCAGCGGATAGAGAAACTCGTGGATAGCAATTGGCTGATTGGTCGTGTAGCGCTTGTAGAAGTCGTCGCGCTCGAGCATGCGAGCAACCGTGTACTGCGAAGTCAGGCGAATGAAGTCTGCCGGCCCCATCTGATCCATCCAGGTGGAGTTGAACGCAACTTCGGTTTTTGCCGGATCAAGAATCTTGAAGACTTGAGTCTTGTAGGTCTCAGCATTCTCGAGAACCTGCTCACGGGTAAGCGGCGGACGTGTCGCGCTCTTACCGCTCGGATCACCGATCATCCCGGTGAAGTCACCTATCAGGAAGATCACCTGATGCCCCAGATCCTGGAACTGACGCAGCTTATTAATAAGCACGGTGTGACCCAGGTGCAAATCCGGCGCAGTCGGATCGAAACCAGCCTTAATACGTAGCGGTTGGCCACGTTTGAGCTTCTCGATCAGCTCGGACTCGACCAACAGTTCTTCCGCACCACGTTTAATCAGCGCTAGCTGCTCTTCAACCGACTTCATAACAGACCCGCAAGGCTCGAATTCAAAGGGGACCAACCATACAAGATCACGCGTCAAATACAAAGTTTGGCCGGCGCAATGACGCCAATCCGCCGGCAGAGCGTCCGCGGACTTGCTTCAGAGATGATTTGGTTATATTTTATACAGTTATTTCATCTTCATCATGTCATTCATCTTTTCCAATTCATCTTTTTCAAAGTCAAAAAATCACTTATGACCAAAGAATCGTCTAAAGCGCCGCCGCTTTACCCGAAGACTCACTTGCTCGCAGCAAGTGGCATCGCCGCCCTGCTGAGCCTGGCGCTTCTGGTATTCCCTTCCAGCGATGTTGAAGCCAAAAGGACCACCCTGAGTCTTGAACTGGAAAGCCCTGCTGAACAACTGTCACAAGACCAAGACGCTGCTGACGCCGCTCAAGCCACAAATGAGCCTGTAGTCACCCCTTTCGCGCAGATCGAAAACAGCACCGAAGAACCGCAGGAAACCGCTCAAGCCGCGCCTGCGGTTGAAGAAAAGAAGTCTCCAAGCCACAGGGAAGTGATCGTCACCAAAGGCGATACGCTGTCCACTCTGTTTGAAAAAGTCGGCCTCCCGGCCACGTCGGTGCATGAAATCCTGGCCAGCGACAAGCAAGCCAAGCAGTTCAGCCAGCTTAAACATGGCCAGAAGCTCGAATTCGAACTAAACCCAGAAGGCCAGCTGACCAATCTGCACAGCAAGCTCAGCGACCTCGAAAGCATTACCCTGACAAAGAATGACAAGGGTTATGTGTTCAACCGCATCACCTCCAAGCCTTCCGTGCGCTCCGCCTACGTTCATGGCGTGATCAACAGTTCGTTGTCGCAATCCGCTGCTCGCGCCGGGCTCTCCCACAGCCTGACCATGGACATGGCCAGCGTGTTTGGCTACGACGTCGACTTCGCCCAGGATATTCGCCAGGGTGACGAATTCGATGTGATCTATGAGCAGAAAGTCGTCAACGGCAAGGCTGTCGGCAATGGCCCGATACTCTCAGCGCGGTTCACCAACCGCGGCAAGACCTATACCGCCGTGCGTTACACCAACAAACAGGGCAACGCCAGTTACTACACCGCTGAAGGCAACAGCATGCGCAAAGCGTTCATCCGCACCCCGGTAGACTTTGCCCGCATCAGTTCGAAATTCTCCATGGGGCGCAAGCACCCGATCCTGAACAAGATCCGCGCCCACAAAGGCGTCGACTATGCAGCACCGCGCGGCACACCGATCAAGGCTGCCGGTGACGGCAAAGTATTGTTGGCCGGTCGCCGCGGTGGCTACGGCAATACCGTAATCATCCAGCACGGCGCCACCTACACCACGCTGTATGGCCACATGCAAGGCTTCGCCAAAGGCGTAAAGACTGGCGGCACTGTTAAACAGGGCCAGGTGATCGGCTACATCGGCACCACCGGACTTTCCACCGGGCCGCATTTGCATTACGAGTTCCAGGTCAATGGCGTGCACGTCGACCCACTAGGCCAGAAGGTGGCGATGGCTGATCCAATCTCCAAAGCCGAGCGCGCACGTTTCCTTGCGCAGAGCCAACCGCTGATGGCGCGCATGGATCAAGAGAAATCCACCATGCTGGCTTCGAGCAAGCGCTAAGCCATGACGCTCTATATAGGTGTGATGTCCGGAACCAGTCTCGATGGCCTGGACATCGCACTGGTTGAACTCTCCCCGGCGATCAAGCTGATCGCCACGCACTACATTCCCATGCCTGAATCCCTGCGCACCGAGCTGCTTGGCTTGTGCGCCAGCGGCCCGGATGAGATTGCCCGCTCCGCCATCGCCCAACAAAACTGGGTGAAACTGGCCGCCCAAGGCATTCATACCCTGCTTGATCAACAAAACCTCAAGCCAGAAGACGTTCGCGCGATAGGCAGCCACGGCCAGACCATTCGCCACGAGCCGGCGCGCGGCTTCACGGTGCAGATCGGTAACCCCGCCCTGCTGACCGAGTTGACCGGCATCACCGTGGTCAGTGATTTCCGCAGTCGCGATGTTGCCGCTGGCGGGCAAGGTGCGCCACTGGTTCCAGCGTTCCACGAAGCCTTGTTTGATGAACGCGCCGGTAATCGCGCGGTATTGAACGTTGGTGGATTCAGTAATCTCAGCCTGATCGAACCCGGCAAACCCGTTGCGGGTTTCGACTGCGGCCCGGGCAATGTGCTGCTGGATGCCTGGATCCATCAGCAGCGCGGCGACAATTTTGATCGCGACGGCCAATGGGCTGCCAGCGGTAACGTCGAACCGGCACTGCTGAATGAACTACTCAGTGATCCCTTCTTCGTGACCAAAGGCCCCAAAAGCACCGGCCGCGAAGTGTTTAACCTGCCATGGCTGACGCAGCACCTCACGACACTACCGACTTTCGCTGCCGAAGACGTGCAAGCTACCCTGCTTGAGCTCACCGCAATGACCATCATCGAGTCACTGCAACACGCCCAATCGGATACTCAAGAATTGCTGGTCTGCGGTGGCGGCGCGCACAACGCCACGCTGATGAAGCGCTTGGCCGACTTACTGCCGAATGCGCAAGTCAGCAGCACCGCCACTCATGGTGTAGACCCCGACTGGGTTGAAGCCATGGCATTCGCCTGGCTGGCCCATTGCTGTCTCGAAGGCATCGCCGCCAATCGCCCCAGCGTCACCGGCGCTCGCGGCCTGCGCGTACTCGGCGCTATCTACCCCGCCTGAACGACAGACAGCAAAACGCCGCACAACCCATGAGGTTCTGCGGCGTTTTGAATTGCGCTGAAGTGCGATCAGATCGAGAACGAAGAGCCGCAGCCACAAGTAGTGCTGGCGTTCGGGTTCTTGATCACGAAGCGCGAACCTTCCAGACCTTCCTGATAATCCACCTCGGCACCTGCCAGGTACTGGAAGCTCATCGGATCCACGACCAGGCTCACACCTTCGCGTTCGACGATGGTGTCGTCATCGGCCACTTCTTCATCGAAGGTAAAGCCGTACTGAAAACCTGAACAACCGCCGCCCGTAACAAATACGCGCAGCTTCAAGCGATCATTCCCCTCTTCATCGACCAGGCTCTTCACCTTGTGCGCGGCACCGTGGGTGAATTGCAAAGCCGTGGGGGTGAAGGATTCGACGCTCATGCTGACTATCTCCCGGCGTTACGCCGCCATAATGCGTGATGACGCGCATTATCCGCTTGTCCTAGAAAAGCGGTCAACTATTGTTACGGTATATCAATCAAGCAAATCGTCAGACCAGAATGCAAAAAGGCCCACTGAATGGGCCTTTTTGCTGTGCGGCTTAGAGCCTTACGGCAGCATGCCCGCGTGGGACAAGCCCAACCGCTCATCCAGACCAAACAGGATGTTCATGTTCTGCACCGCCTGACCCGACGCACCTTTGACCAGGTTGTCGATCACCGACAGCACCACCACCAGATCTCCATCCTGCGGACGATGCACGGCAATACGGCACACGTTGGCTCCGCGCACACTGCGGGTTTCCGGATGGCTGCCGGCAGGCATCACATCGACGAACGGTTCGTTGGCATAACGCTTTTCAAACAACGCTTGCAGATCGACCGAGCGATCCACGACGGTCGCGTAAAGCGTCGAGTGAATGCCACGAATCATTGGCGTCAGGTGCGGAACGAACGTCAGACCGACATCCTTGCCCGCTGCGCGACGCAGCCCCTGGCGAATTTCCGGCAAGTGACGATGACCTTTGACCGAGTAAGCTTTCATGCTTTCCGACGTCTCGGAGTACAGCGATCCCACGGAGGCACCACGCCCGGCACCACTGACGCCGGATTTGCAGTCAGCGATCAAACGAGTGGTATCAGCCAGGCCGGCTTCGAGCAAGGGCAGGAAACCCAATTGCGTAGCGGTCGGGTAGCAACCCGGAACGGCGATCAGGCGAGCATCCTTGATTTGCGCGCGATTGACTTCCGGCAAGCCGTAAACCGCTTCTTCCAGCAGTTCCGGCGCACCGTGCGGCTGGCCGTACCACTTGGCCCACTCTGCGGCATCTTGCAGACGGAAGTCCGCCGACAGGTCGATGACCTTGGTCCCGGCCGCCAGCAGTTCGCCGGCCAACGCGTGGGCAACACCGTGAGGCGTGGCGAAGAACACCACATCACAGGCGCCCAGTGTCTTGATGTCCGGAACGCTGAACGCCAGGCCGTCGTAATGGCCTCGCAGGTTCGGGTACATGTCGGCCACGGCCAGGCCAGCCTCGGATCGGGAAGTGATCACTACCACTTCAGCTTGCGGATGCTGTGCCAACAGACGCAGCAGTTCGACACCGGTGTAACCCGTGCCGCCGACGATACCGACCTTGACCATAAACCTGCCCTCAACGAACCCACTGGAAAGCCGTCGATAATAGGGTGCGTATCGTCCTGCGACAACCGTCAAGGTGACGTGCGGACGCTCTACCCTCTACTATCTTCGCTACCGTGAATCTGGGAATAACTCAAAATGCTTTATCTGTGGCTCAAAGCGCTTCACATCGTCAGCATGGTCTGCTGGTTTGCCGGCCTGTTCTACCTGCCGCGCCTGTTCGTTTATCACGCGCAAAGTGAAGACACCGTCAGCAAAGAACGCTTCAGCATCATGGAGCGCAAACTCTACCGCGGCATCATGGGCCCGGCGATGATCGCCACCCTGATTTTCGGCATTGCGCTGATCGGCCTCAACCCGAGCATCTTCAGTCAGGGTGGATGGATTCACGCCAAACTGACGTTGGTTGTGATCCTGATCGGCTATCACCACATGTGCGGTGCGCAGGTGAAGCGTTTTGCCCGTGGCGAAAACACCCGCAGCCATGTCTTTTATCGCTGGTTCAATGAAGTCCCGGTTCTGATATTGCTGGCTATCGTAATTCTGGTCGTGGTTCGGCCGTTCTAACGTCAATAAGCACAACTCACCGGGGTACCTCCAATGTCGCTGCCCGCTCTGCTCGAACAACGTTTGCGTCTGCCCGTGGTGGCTGCGCCGATGTTCCTGATTTCCAATCCACAATTGGTGCTCGCCTGCTGTCGTAATGGCGTGGTTGGCAGTTTCCCCGCGTTGAACCAGCGCGAGAGCAGCGGTTTCAAGGCCTGGCTGGAAGAGATCGAAGCAGGTTTGGCGACACTGGAGAATCCGGCACCTTATGCGGTCAACCTGATCGTCCACAACAGCAACCCGCGCCTGCAAGCGGATCTGGAGATCTGCATCGAGCACAAAGTGCCGATTGTGATTACAAGCCTGGGTGCCGTGAAAGAAGTGGTCGACGCAGTGCACAGCTACGGCGGCCTGGTGTTCCACGACGTAACGACTCGCCGCCATGCGGAAAAAGCCGCCGAGGCTGGCGTGGACGGTTTGATAGCCGTGGCCGCGGGCGCTGGAGGCCACGCTGGCACCTGGAGCCCGTTCTCTCTGATCGCGGAAATTCGTCAGTTCTTCGACAAAACCCTGCTGCTGGCCGGCTGCCTGAACCACGGCCACGAGATTCTTGCGGCGCAATTGCTCGGTGCGGATTTGGCCTACTTCGGTACGCGATTTATCGGCACCACTGAAAGTCATGCATCTGACGCCTACAAGGAGATGCTGCTGACTTCCAGGGCGGCGGACATCGTCCATACTCCAGCAGTGTCCGGCGTACCGGCGAGTTTCATGCGTCAAAGCCTGGAAGCTGCAGGTTTCGACATGGCAGCCCTGCAAAACAAAGGAGAGGTCAACTTCGGTTCCAAACTCAAACCGATCAGCGATGAAGCCAAGGCCTGGAAAACCGTGTGGTCTGCGGGCCAGGGCGTCGGGGAAATCGATGATTTGCCGAGTGTCGATCAATTGGTCGCACGGCTGGACGCGGAATATCGCAAGGCACTGGAATTGGCGGCACAACTGCCAAAACGCTGGCCGCGCTGAGATGAAAGTTTCGGCCAGCCCCGCCCGGCTGGCCCTACACTCCATCCATGCCTGCAACACTTCCTAACTTAAACACTCGCGACAAGGATGCCTCGAAATGAGCGAAAACCGTTTCAAGATCGTATTCGACGGCGCTCTGCTGCCAGGTTTTGACCTTACGACCGCCAAACAGAATCTCGCCGAGCTGTACAAACGCGAAGTCATTGCGGTCGAACGGCTGTTCACAGGCAAGACCGTCACGCTCAAGCAAGGTTTGTCGCAAGTCGAGGCGCAAACCTACCTTCAGGAACTGACAAAAACCGGCATCAATGCGCGGATCGAAAGCGAATCGTCCATAGAGCTGAGACTGACCGACGCTCACGAACACGTTCCCGCCAAGGCCCAACCGGTTTTCGTCGACCCGGTGTCCCCTTACGCTCCGCCTCAGGCTAGCGTCGGTGAAAGCCTGCCCGCGTTCGCCACACTCAAGCCGTTCAGCTTTGAAGGGCGCATCGGCCGCTTGCGTTATCTGGCCTGGACGATGGTCCTGACCCTTGTGATGCTGGGTGTCGGATCGGCACTCGCCGTTTTCGCCGTTGCGCTGATCAGCGCAGACTCGACTGCCGGCCTGATTGTCGGTGGCCTGGTGGCGCTGATCCTGTTCATCGCAGTCGTGGTCGTCAGTATTCAGATCAGCGTGCAGCGTTTGCACGATATCGGCTGGTCCGGGTGGCTTTGGCTGTTGAACTTCGTCCCGTTCGTGGGCAGCCTCTTTCCGTTCGTGATCATGGTCGTCCCCGGCTCCAACATCGCCAATCGCTACGGCCCGCCGCCACCGCCCAACAGCACCGCTGTCAAAGTGCTGTCTTCGTTGTGGGTGGTGTTTATCGCCATCGTCTTCGTGGCGGCGCTGTCCGGCGGTTTTACTGCGATTCAGCAAGAGTATGAAAGCGCCACTGAAAGCAGCTATGACAGCAGCTCGGTGACGACCGACGAGGTTGAAGTCGAGCCGGCCGAAGCGACCGAAACCACACCGGATTCTGCAGACGATGAAGCCGAAGAAGCCCCGTCCCCTGTAGACTCTGCGAAAGAATAAACAGCGCTCCCCGCCCGTGACACCTGCGTCGCGGCGCGGAGCTGTTGCGATGGAGAACTGCATGACCCGTTACGCTCTGATCACCGGCGCTTCCAGCGGCATCGGCCTGGCGATGGCCGAAGCGCTGGCCCGGCGTGGCCGCAGCCTGATTCTGGTGGCCCGACAACGTGATCAGCTGGAAAGTATTGCGATTGAACTGACTCAACGTTTTGGCGTGGAAGTGCTTTTCCGTGCCTGTGACCTCGGCGAGCCGCTGCGGTTGTCGGGGTTTCTGCTGGAACTGGAGGAAGGCGACCGTCAAATTGATTTGCTGGTGAACTGCGCTGGCATGGGGACTTGCGGTCCCTTTCTCGCTCAAGACTGGATGACCGAGCAGGACCTGATCGAAGTGAATATTCTGGCACTCACCCGCCTCTGCCACGCCATCGGAAACAGCATGGCCTTACAGGGTGGCGGGCAAATCCTCAATGTTGCCTCGGTCGCCGCGTTTCTGCCCGGCCCGTGGATGAGCACCTATTACGCCAGCAAGGCGTATGTGCTGCATTTTTCCGAAGGTTTGCGCGTCGAGCTGAAAAAATGTGCAGTCAAGGTCTCGGTGCTCTGCCCCGGCCCGACGCGCACCGGCTTTTTCCGTACCGCGCAATTGGACACCGGCAAACTGACCGACAGCAAAATGCTGATGAGTCCCGAAGAAGTGGCGCTGTATACCGTGCGGGCCCTGGAGAAAAATCGCGCGATCATTATTCCGGGCCGACGCAACCGTTGGCGCGCCTTTCTGCCACGACTCGGCTCTCGCTGGTTAAACCGGACAATCGCCGGCATGGTCAACAAGGTTTACTGCCCACGCTGAACACGTCCCTCGGTAAAACACTGGGCGGGGGCATCTCCCATGAGTACACTCAGGCCAGCCAAAACAACGGAGAAAACAGCTGTGGATACTCTGTTCACCAAGATCATCAACCGGGAAATCCCGGCAAAGATCATTTACGAGGACGACCAGGTACTGGCCTTCCACGATATCAACCCACAGGCACCGGTGCACTTTCTGGTTGTTCCGAAAAAACCCGTGCGCACCCTTAACGACCTCACCGAGGACGACAAGGCATTGGCCGGGCACATCCTGTTCACGGCCCAACGCCTTGCGCTGGAGCTGGGCTGCGAAAAAGGCTTCCGTGTGGTCATGAATTGCAATGAACTGGGTGGGCAAACCGTCTATCACATTCATATGCATGTGCTGGGTCAGCGCCAGATGCACTGGCCGCCGGGCTGATTACAGACTGTTGCAAGGGAGTGGCCAGCCACTCCCGCATGACCCAGCGCAAACCTTCCCCGGCCGATTGGGGTAAACTGGCCGCCGAGATTTTTCCCGGAGATCAGCATGACTACCCAACGTCACTACTCGCCGATTGACCGTCTTCTGCTGCAAGCCGACGCCGCCATGCGCACCCTGTTGCCCTTCGGCGGTCAGCCCTACCGTCCGTCGCCGGCCATCGTTCAGCCTGATGCGAAATTGAGCGATGAAGACACCCGGCACGTTGCCGGCCTGATGCGCATCAACCATACCGGCGAGGTCTGCGCTCAGGCGCTGTATCAAGGGCAAGCCCTGACTGCCAAGCTCCCGCATGTGCGTGCCGCCATGGAGCATGCTGCCGAAGAAGAGATCGACCATTTGGTGTGGTGCGAGCAACGCATTCACCAGTTGGGCAGTCACACCAGCATTCTCAATCCGCTGTTTTATGGCATGTCGTTCGGGATCGGTGCGGTGGCCGGGTTGATCAGCGACAAAGTCAGCCTGGGGTTCGTTGCCGCCACTGAACATCAAGTGTGCAAGCACTTGAATGAACACCTTGAGCAATTGCCGGCTGAGGACGAAAAATCCCGGGCGATTCTTGAGCAGATGCGTATTGATGAAGAACATCACGCGGAAAGCGCGCTGGATGCCGGAGGGTTCCGTTTTCCGGCTCCGGTGAAGTTCGGGATGAGTCTGATGGCCAAGGTGATGACCAAGAGTACTTATCGGATCTGACCTAGGGGCTTTTCGTAGGAGCATGGCTTGCCCGCGATGGCGATCTCGAGGACGCTATCGCGGGCAAGCCTTGCTCCTACAAAGGTTTTGCGACAGACATAAAAAAGGCGACTGCCGTGAGGGAGTCGCCTTTTTTGTGCCTGACTCAACCGAGTTCGATGATCTCGTAATCGTGGGTAATCGCCACGCCTGCCGCACCCAACATGATCGAGGCCGAGCAGTACTTCTCTGCCGACAACTCGATGGCGCGCTTGACCTGGGCTTCTTTCAGCCCACGACCTTTGACCACGAAATGCATGTGAATCTTGGTGAAGACTTTAGGGTCCTCGGTCGCACGCTCGGCTTCGAGGAAGGCTTCGCAGCTTTCGACAGCCTGACGGGACTTCTTGAGGATGCTGACCACGTCGAAGTTGCTGCAACCGCCGACACCGAGCAGGAGCATTTCCATCGGCCGGACACCCAGGTTGCGACCGCCGGCATCGGGCGGACCGTCCATGACCACCACGTGACCACTGCCGGATTCACCGAGGAACATGGCTTCGCCAGCCCATTGGATGCGTGCCTTCATCGCCAAGACTCCACTGTCTAAAAAAGGGTCGCCAGCTTAGCACAGGGCCCTTGATTGACAGCGTCTCACCTTCCTGGGACGCAAGTGTTTACACAGTAGGTAAATTCTCAAATCTTGTAGGAAGTGTCTGTTAAGCTGGCGCCAATTCACTGGCGCATGGCCAGCTTTTGCATAGACCGTTGTCGGCGACTCACAAGAAAACCAACACACACCGTGAAGTCTTTTCGGGATACAACCATGGTTGCTATTACCCCAGTACCCAAAATCAAAAACCTCGACAAGCTGTTGATGCATTGCCAGCGCCGTCGCTATACGGCCAAGAGCAACATTATTTGTGCGGGCGATCGCTCGGAAACACTGTTCTTCATTATCAAAGGCTCGGTCACGATCCTGATCGAGGATGACGACGGTCGTGAAATGATCATCGCCTACCTGAACGCCGGGGACTTTTTCGGGGAGTTGGGCCTGTTCGAACAGGCCGGACTGGAACAGGCACGCAGCGCTTGGGTCCGCGCGAAGATCGAATGCGAGGTCGCGGAAATCAGCTACGCGAAATTCCGTGAGCTGTCCCAGCAAGATCCAGACATTCTTTACGTCCTCAGCGGACAAATCGCACAGCGTCTGCGCAACACCACGCGCAAGGTCGGTGACCTGGCGTTCTTCGACGTGACCGGTCGCGTCGCCCGTTGCCTGCTGGAACTGTGCAAGCAGCCGGACGCGATGACCCACCCGGACGGCATGCAGATCAAAGTAACCCGTCAGGAAATCGGCCGGATTGTCGGTTGCTCGCGCGAAATGGTCGGTCGCGTGCTTAAGGATCTGGAAGAACGCAACCTGGTGGACGTCAAAGGCAAGACCATGGTGGTCTTCGGTACGCGCTAAGCCTTGAACATCTCTGCCAGCAACTGGCGATAAAGAGTGTCGAGCCGGCCGAGCGCATCGGGCGCGGCGAACTTCTCATGCAGGGCGATGTGGCTTTCGGCGCGAACGCGCTGTTCCAGACCGCAGGCTTCATTGAAGCGATTGACCGCCGCCACCATCGATTCGCGCTCGTTATCCAGCAACAATGCACCGTGCGCCAACCCGACCGGGCGCGTGCCACCCTTGCTTTGGCGCCAGCGTTGAGCGGTACCGACCATCTTGCGGCCATCGAGATTGACGTTGAAACGGCCATCGCAGAATGCACCATCGACTTCGCCGAGGGACGACACGCCGCCGAGCTCATCCAGCAACTGGCAGATCGGATCGCAGAGTCGGCGATAGGCGGTTTCGATCCGGTTCTGATCACCTTCACTGCGTGGTGGTGCGTAGACCAATGCAATGTTGATGGTTGATGCCGATTGCGGCACCGGTTCGCCGCCGGTTTCACGCAATAGGACCGGCCAACCGGCAGCGGCTGAAACTTCGCAGGCCGCGTCGAAACCGGGTAGGCGATTCAAGCGTCGGGGCATGACCAGGGCGCGGTCATTAGGTTGCCAGAACAGCAGACCAAACTCAGCGTCGCCGGCACAGACCGACGCCAACAGATCCTGTTCGGCTTGCAGGCCGGCTTCGACAATCAAAGAGACGATTGAGGTCATTAGGTATTCCGTTGGACATGAAGTCTATGGTGCTACTTATGCCGCCATCGTCGGAACGCCGCCCGGAGACAAGCTCGGCTCCTACATTGGTTCTCCTGTAGGAGCCGAGCTTGCTCGCGATGGGGTCGACTCGGTCTGCGTGTAATCAGTCGAGTGTAGAACCACTCACCGCAGTCCCGCGCTCCGGAAAGAACAGACGCTGCAACTCCGTCCCCGGGCTTTCGGCGCGCATGAACGCCTCGCCAACCAGGAACGCATAAACGTCGCTGATTTCCATCAGCTCGACATCGGCGCGGTTGAGGATGCCACTTTCGGTAATCACCAGACGATCACGAGGGATGCGCGGCAACAGGTCGAGTGTGGTTTCCAGGCTGACATCGAAGGTGTGCAGGTTGCGGTTGTTGATGCCGACCAGCGGTGTGTCGAGGGTTTTCAAGGCCCGCTCCAGCTCGTCGCCGTCGTGAACTTCCACCAGCACATCGAGGCCGACACTTTTTGCCACGGCAGCCAGTTCGGCCATTTTCACGTCATCCAGCGCGGAGACGATCAACAACACGCAATCGGCGCCCAGCGCCCGCGCTTCGACGATCTGATAAGGATCGATCATGAAGTCCTTGCGGATCACCGGCAGTTTGCACGCCGCCCGGGCCTGTTGCAGATACGCATCGGCGCCCTGGAAATAATCGATATCGGTCAGCACCGACAAACACGTCGCGCCGCCCTTCTCGTAGCTTTTGGCGATGTCTGCGGGAACGAAGTTCTCGCGGATCACGCCCTTGCTCGGCGAGGCTTTCTTTATTTCTGCAATCACCGCCGGCTGCTTGAGCTTGGCTTGCGCCAACAACGCCTGGGCAAAACCACGGGGTGCATCGGCCGCCTTGGCCAGACTTTCCAGCTCGGCCAGGCTCACACGAGCGCTACGCTCGGCGACTTCCTGGACCTTGCGCGCCAGAATTTTTTCCAGAACCGTCGGTACACTCATCCTTCATTCTCCACTTTGAATACCGCGGTAAATGCACCCAACTCCTCCAGTTTCTCCCGAGCGAGGCCTGTGTGCAGCGCATCGTGCGCCAGGGCAACGCCTTCTTTCAAACTGGTTGCATGGTCGGCGGCGTACAGCGCGGCACCGGCATTGAGCATAATCATCTCGGCGGCTTTCTGACCGCTTTCGGTTTTGCGTTTGCCCAAGGCATCACGTATCAGCTCCAACGAGGCCTCCGGGCTTTCAACTGCCAGCCCGTGCAGGCTCTGGCTCTTCATGCCCAGGTCTTCCGGCTCGACCCAATATTCGGTGATCTGGTCATTCTTCAATTCCGCCACAAAGGTCGGCGCGGCCAGGCTGAATTCGTCCAGGCCATCCTTCGAATGCACTACAAGCACGTGCTTGCTGCCCAATCGTTGCAGGACTTCGGCCAATGGCCGGCACAACGCGTGGTTGAACACGCCCACCACCTGATGCTTCACACCGGCCGGATTCGTAAGCGGGCCGAGCATGTTGAACAGGGTCCGCAGGCCAAGCTCCTTACGCGGACCGGCGGCGTACTTCATCGCACGGTGGTGAGTCTGGGCGAACATGAAACCGATGCCGACGTTGTCGATGCAACGAGCCACCTGAACCGGTGTCAGGTTCAGGTAGATGCCCGCCGCCTCCAGCAAATCGGCGCTGCCGCTTTTGCCCGACACCGCACGGTTACCGTGCTTGGCCACGGTACAACCAGCCGCTGCAACAACGAAGGACGAGGCGGTCGACACGTTGAAAATGTTGGCACCGTCACCGCCGGTACCAACCACATCGACCACGCCGTCGAGGGTCTTGAGTTCGACCTTGTCCGCCAGCTCGCGCATGACCGACACGGCGCCGACGATTTCGTCGATGCTTTCACTCTTCATGCGCATGGCCATCATGAATGCGCCGATCTGCGCATCCGTGCATTGGCCGGTCATGATTTCGCGCATCACATCGCGCATCTCATCGGTGCTGAGGTCGAGGTGATCGACGATACGGCCCAGGGCTGTCTTGATATTCATGAAAAGTCCTTAGCGCGTGCCGCCGGTTTGTTTGAGGAAGTTTGCGAACAGCTCGTGGCCCTGCTCGGTGAGAATCGACTCGGGGTGGAACTGCACGCCTTCGATGTTCAGTGTCTTGTGGCGCAAGCCCATGATCTCGTCGACCGAACCGTCTTCAAGCTGGGTCCAGGCAGTGAGCTCCAGGCAATCTGGCAGGGTTTCACGCTTGACGATCAGCGAATGATAGCGCGTCACCGTCAGCGGGCGATTCAGGCCTTCGAATACGCCCTTGTCCTCGTGGAATACCGGGCTAGTCTTTCCGTGCATCACTTGACGGGCGCGAACCACATCACCGCCAAAGGCCTGGCCGATGGACTGGTGACCGAGGCAGACGCCAAGAATCGGCAGTTTGCCGGCGAAATGTTTGATCGCTTCAATCGAGATGCCGGCTTCGGTCGGGGTGCAAGGACCGGGGGACACCACGATGCGCTCTGGGTTGAGGGCTTCGATTTCAGCAATGGTCAGTTCATCGTTGCGCACGACTTTGACCTGGGAGCCGAGCTCACCGAGGTACTGCACAACGTTGTAGGTAAAGGAGTCGTAGTTATCGATCATCAGCAACATGGCGTTTAGAACCTCTTGAATTCACTGACTTTAAAGATGGCCTTCGAATGATTTACCCGCAGCGCGCTGCGCTTTGTCAGGTGCTGGAGTAGCGCCAGCAAAGCGGCATTTCAAACAGGTAAAGAAGGCAAAGCGGGTACAAGTCCGGCGGGGCCGGCAAAAAGAATTCAGGCGCGCCAACGCCAGCGGGCGTGTGCCTTGATGACTTGATCCAGGAGTTTACTGATGATCAACACGGAGAAGGTCTCTTTCATACGTCCGGGCACAGTAACTTAGCCGGGCAGAGCGTGCAATATGGCCGGGGCTACTGCTCGCGAAACTATCAAAGGCTTCGCGACAGATGGCAAAAGGCCGGAAGTTTTTGGTACTGTCGTTTCGTTAACTAAAACAATAAATAAATAAACGGACTTGCTCATGATCAGACAGACGTTGTTTGTACCGCTCGCAGGATGCTTGCTCGCAATGGCCTGCGCCCAGGCGAATGCCGCGCCTAATCCTTACACCAGTTTCGTCGTCTTCGGCGACAGCCTCAATGACGCCGGGACCTTTGCCGACACCGGCGGGCCTGCCGGGGCCACGGAACGCTTCACCAACCGGACGGGGCCGGTTTATCTGGATGGCAGCGGCGAAGTCCGCTCGCTCAACTCCACGCAAATACTGGGTGGAAAGCTGGGGTACTCGGCGGACCAGACCGCGTCATCGAGTTCAGCGGTACGCGCCAGCAATGGCCAGCCCGATGGCAACAACTGGGCCGTCGGCGGTTATCGCACCGATCAGATTCTCGATTCGATCGCCAGTACTGCCGACACCGGCGAACGCACCCGTGCCGGATACCTGCCGTCGAATAACTTCCGTGCCGACCCGAACGCACTGTATTACCTGTCGGGTGGCGGTAACGACTTCCTGCAAGGACGTGTCACCAGCCTGCCTCAAGCCAGTGCCGCCGCCGACCGACTGGCCGACAGCGTGCAGACGCTGCAAACCGCCGGCGCCAAATACATCATGGTCTGGCTGCTGCCCGACATCGGCTTTACTCCGGCGTTCAATGGCAAGCCGCTGCAAGCATTTACGTCCCAACTCAGCGCCCAGTTCAACACTGAACTGGTCAGCCGACTGCAGAACATCAATGCAGAAATCATCCCGCTCAACATTCCAGTACTGCTCAAAGAGGCGTTCGCCAGCCCGGCGCAGTTTGGCCTGGCCACCGACCAGAACCTGAGCGCCACCTGCTTCAGCGGCAGCAGCTGTACCGAGAACGCCCGTTACGGTATCAACAGCGCCACACCAGACCCGACCAAGCTGATCTACAACGACTCGGTACACCCGACCGAAGCCGGGCAACGCCTGATCGCCGATTATGCGTATTCGCTGTTGTCAGCGCCGTGGGAGCTGACGCTACTGCCGCAAATGGCCCAAGGCACCCTGCGCTCGCACCAGGATGAACTGCGCAACCAATGGATGGCCGACTGGGAAAACTGGCAAGGTGTCGGCCAATGGCGAGCCATTGTTGCCGGCGGTGGCCAGCATCAGGATTTTGACGGGCAGGACAGCGTCGTGAGCGCCGATGGTAACGGGTACAACCTGAACATCGGCGGCAGCTATCGTCTCGACGATGCCTGGCGCGTCGGTGTGGCGGCCGGTTTCTATAACCAGAAACTCGAGGCCGGCACTAACGACTCCGACTACAAGCTCAACACTTACCTGGGCACGGCATTCGCCCAGTACCAACAAAATCGCGTGTGGGCTGACGCGGCGTTGACGGGCGGGCACCTGGATTACGACAGTCTCAAGCGTAAATTCCAGTTGGGCGTCAACGAGCGCAGCGAAAAAGGCGACACCAGTGGCTACGTCGAGGCCTTCAGCGCTCGCATCGGTTACGACATCGCACAGCAAACCAGCAGCCCTTGGCACCTGTCGCCGTTTGTCAGCGCCGATTTCTCCAAGGTAAAAGTCGATGGCTACTCGGAGCAAGCCAGTGATTCCACAGCGCTGACCTTTGCCGATCAGGAGAGCATTTCCCGACGTCTGGGCTTCGGTTTGCAGGGCAAATACCGGATCACCCCACAAACCCAGGTATTCGGCGAAGTGGCTCACGAGCGTGAGTACAACGACGATGCCCAAGACGTGACCATCAGCCTCAACAGCCTACCGAACAATCAGTTCACGCTGGAAGGCTACACCCCGCAAACCAATCTGAACCGGCTGAATTTGGGAGTTAGCCACAACCTCACCAAGGAACTGGCACTGCGCGCCAGCTACAACATTCGCAAGGATGACGATTTTACTCAGCAAGGTATTAACGTAGGGGTTGCGCTGGACTTCTAAATCGCGGGCAACAAAAAACGCGGCGCCCTCACAGGCGCCGCGTTTTTTTTATGCTGAACACTTAATGTGGCGAGGGGGCTTGCCCCCGTTGGGACGCGAAGCGACCCTAAGCTCCTTCAGGGCCACTTAAGCGCTTGGATTTGCGGCTGCTGCGCAGCCGAACGGGGGCAAGCCCCCTCGCCACAAAGGCTCGCTCCCACAGGTTCAGGTGTCCGGGGTTTGTTCGGCCAGCGCCACGGCGCGGAACATCGCCCGCCGTTTGTTCAGGGTTTCTTCCCATTCCAGCGCTGGCACCGAGTCGGCGACGATGCCGCCACCGGCCTGCACATGCAGTTCACCGTTCTTGATCACTGCGGTACGGATTGCGATGGCGGTGTCCATGTTGCCGTTCCAGGCAAAGTAACCGACCGCGCCGCCATAGACGCCACGTTTCACCGGCTCCAATTCGTCGATGATTTCCATCGCACGAATCTTCGGTGCGCCCGATAACGTGCCAGCCGGCAGAATCGCCCGCAGCGCGTCCATCGCCGTAAGACCGGCCTTCAACTGCCCGGTGACGTTGGACACGATGTGCATCACGTTGGAATAACGCTCGATGACCATCTTCTCGGTGAGTTTCACCGAGCCGATTTCCGAGACTCGACCGGTGTCGTTACGACCCAGGTCGATCAGCATCAAGTGCTCGGCAATTTCCTTGTCGTCGGACAGCAGGTCTTTTTCCAGTGCCAGGTCGGCTTCTTCGTTGGCGCCGCGTGGACGGGTGCCTGCAATCGGGCGCACGGTGATCAGGTTATCTTCGACCCGCACCAGCACTTCCGGCGAACTGCCGACCACATGGAAGTCGCCGAAGTTAAAGAAGTACATATAAGGCGTCGGGTTGAAGCAACGCAGTGCCCGATACAGATCAATCGGGGCAGCCTTGAAGTCGATCGACATGCGTTGGGACGGCACGACCTGCATACAGTCACCGGCCAGGATGTATTCCTTGATGGTGTCGACGGCTTTTTCGTAATCGTCCTGCGTGAAGCTCGAACGGAACACCGGATCAGCCGACTGCTGCTTGCTGAAATCCAGGCCACGGCGCGGCGTGATCGGCTGGCGGAGCTTTTCCAGCAGTTCTTCCAGACGCTCCAGGCCTTGTTCGAAAGCATCGGCCTGCGCCGGGTCAGCCAGCACAATCGCATGCATCTTGCCGGCGAGGTTGTCGAACACCACTACCGCATCGGAGACCATCAGCAAAATGTCCGGCACGCCTAGTGGATCCGGGTTCGGGCATTTGCCCAAACGCTTCTCCACATACCGCACGCAGTCATAACCGAAATACCCCACCAGACCGCCGTTGAAACGCGGCAGACCGGCAATGGTCGGCACGTTGTAACGGGCCTTGAAGGTTTCGACGAAGGCCAGCGGGTCTTCAACGTCGTGGCTTTCGGTCTCGATACCGTCGACGGTCACACTGACGTGATGGTCATGCACCCGCAGCACGGTGCGGCACGGCAGACCAATGATCGAATAACGGCCCCACTTTTCCCCGCCCTGAACCGATTCCAGCAGGTAGGAGTTCGGCTCGTCGGCCAGTTTCAGGTAGATCGACAGCGGCGTGTCGAAGTCAGCCAGGGTTTCGCAGGCAAGCGGGATGCGGTTGTAGCCGGCAGCGGCCAAACGCAGGAATTCTTCGCGGATCATGGGGTAGCCTCGTGGCTTGAGGGTCTAACGGTCAGGTATGCAAACGCGCCGGTACGCCGGCCAGGAACAAGTCAGGCGCGCCAACGCCAGCGGGCCAGGGCCTTGATGACTTTCATCCAGAGTTTGCGAGTGACCACCACGATGGCGTTTCCAGCAGGAGGTTGAACAGCGTCGCGCAACGTTATCTCAGCGGCTGGATCCAGGCAACCGGGAATTAGTTTGCGCAGATCGTCGATCACCAGCGCCGGCGACTCTTCGGCAATCGGCCGACCATGGTTATAGCCGTAACTGAGCGCTACACACTTGACCCCTGCCGCTTTCGCCGCCAGCACATCGCTGCGCGAATCGCCGACGAACAAGGATTGCGAGGCCGGGATGTTGGCCATTTTCATCACGAAAAACAGCGCGGCCGGATCGGGTTTCTTCTGCGGCAAGGTATCGCCGCCGATGATCCATTTGAAATAGCGGCCGATTTTCATCTGATCCAGAAGCGGCGCGACGAAACGCTCAGGCTTGTTGGTGATCAGCGCCATTTCCACGCCTTGTTTGTTCAGCCACTTGAGGGTGTCACGCACACCGGGGTAAACCACCGTCAACTCGTGACCGTCCTCATAAAATCCGTTGAACAATTCCAAGGCATGCCCGGCCTCGACCTCATCGACACCCTGGGCGTCGATGTGGTTGGCCAGGGCCCGGCGTACCAGCGTATGCACGCCGTTACCGACCCATTCACGTACCGACTCGATGCCGGCAGGCTGGCGGCCCAGCTTGAGCAGCATGTTATCCACAGCAGCTGCGAGGTCCGGGACCGAATCGATCAGCGTGCCATCCAGATCGAACATCACCAGCCGCGGCAGACGCCCCGGGAACAACTGCTCAAAACCACTCATGGGCGAGCCAGTGCCAGTTCGGCGCGCATCTTCTCGATCACTTCCTGATAGTTCGGCGCATTGAAAATCGCCGAGCCCGCAACGAAAGTGTCAGCGCCAGCGGCAGCAATTTCACGGATGTTGTTCACGTTCACGCCGCCGTCGATTTCCAGGCGAATGTCACGCCCGGAGGCATCGATCAACGCCCGCGCCTGGCGCAGTTTGTCGAGGGTACCGGGGATGAACTTCTGTCCGCCAAAGCCCGGGTTGACGCTCATCAGCAAGATCATGTCGACCTTGTCCATCACGTGATCGAGCACACTCAGCGGGGTCGCTGGATTGAACACCAGGCCCGACTTGCAGCCGCCCTCGCGGATCAGTTGCAGGGAACGGTCGACGTGCTGCGAGGCTTCCGGGTGGAAGGTGATGTAGGTTGCGCCGGCTTCAATGAAGTCACCGACGATGCGGTCCACCGGGCTGACCATCAGGTGCGCGTCGATTGGCGCGGTCACGCCGTACTTGCGCAGCGCCGCGCACACCATCGGGCCGATGGTCAGGTTGGGCACGTAGTGGTTGTCCATGACATCGAAGTGCACGAAGTCGGCACCAGCGGCCAGGACGTTGTCCACTTCTTCGCCCAGGCGGGCGAAGTCGGCGGAGAGAATCGACGGAGCAATAACGAAGGGCTGCATGACGCACCTTTTTGAGCGGAATCACGATGGCGCGCATTGTATACCTCATACTTTGGCGCGCGCACTGTGACCGCGATGATTGGGGCTGCCTTCGATCATTAAGTCACGGCAGGCTCTAGTACGCCGCTCGGTAGATCTTCTCGATATCGGCGGTGCTCAATTTGCGTGGGTTGTTGCGCATCAGACGCTCGATCCCTGCCGCTTCCGCAGCCATGGCCGGGATGGCGTCCTCGGGAACGCCGAAGCTGCGCATGCCCAGCGGGATTTCCACCGCTGCGCACAGCGCGGTCATCGCCTCCACGGCTTTGTCCGCCGCTTCGTTGGCGCTCAGATGAGCGGTCTTCACCCCCATGGCCTCGGCAATATCTTGCATGCGCTCAACGCACGCCATCTTGTTCCAGGTCATGACATAGGGCAGCAACAAGGCGTTGCTGACACCGTGGGCGATATTGAAACGCCCGCCCAGCGGATACGCCAACGCATGCACCGCGCCGACCCCGGCATTACCAAACGCCATGCCCGCCATCAGGCTGGCGGTGGCCATGTCTTCGCGGGCCTGCAGGCTGGACGGATTGGCAAAGGCCTTGGGCAACGCTTTGGCGATCAGCTTGATGGCGCCGATGGCCAGGGCGTCGGTGATCGGCGAGGCATTGACCGACAGGTAGGATTCGATGGCATGCACCAGTGCATCGACGCCGCTGGCAGCGGTGACACTGCGCGGACAGGTCAGGGTCATTTGCGGACTGACCAGCGCCACGTCGGGCAATAGATAATCGCTGACGATGCCTTTTTTCAGCTGCGCGACCTTGTCGGAAAGGATCGCCACGTTAGTGACTTCCGAACCCGTACCGGCCGTGGTCGGGATGGCGATCAGCGGCGGACCTTTGCGCGGCACTTGATCGACACCGAACAAATCTTCCAGCGCGCCGTGGTAACCGGCATACGCCGCCACACTCTTGGCAATATCGATGGCACTACCACCGCCCAGACCGATCAAGCCGTCATGCCCGCCGTCGCGATACACCCGCATGCAGTCTTCGACGATGGCAATTTCCGGGTCTGGCAGGACCCGGTCGAAAATCTCGTAGGTCCGGTCTCCCAGTTGTGCCAGCGCCAATTCGACCGTGCCGGACTTGACCAGCACCGCATCGGTAACGATCAGCGGGTTATCGACATCAAGACGCGTCAGCTCAGCGGCGAGCTGCTCGATAGCGCCTGCGCCGGTGATCAGTTTGTGAGCGATTTTGAAAGAGGAAAGATTCATCGTGCGCAGCCTCTTATAGATAGGGGAGCTGGGCACAAGAGTAGCTGGGGATTGGGGGTTGTCTGCTATTCAGGACGTGAATGAACACAGATCCTGAAAACACCATAAATCTACTGTAGGAGTGAGCCTGCTCGCGATAGCGGACTATCAGTCGACATCAATGTTGAATGTCAGTCCCTCATCGCGAGCAGGCTCGCTCCCACAGGTGATCGGTGTGAAATGTCAGACCTGGGCCGTGCGCAGTTTTTCGCTACGGCCGCGCAGCCATTCCAGGGTCAGCAGCAGGATTACCGAGAAGGCAATCAGCAGGGTCGCTGCGGCAGCAATCGTTGGGCTGAGGTTTTCGCGGATGCCGCTGAACATTTGCCGAGGCAACGTCGCCTGTTGGGGGCCGGCGAGGAACAGCGTTACCACCACCTCATCGAACGATGTCGCGAAGGCAAATAGTGCCCCCGAGATCACTCCCGGCGCGATCAACGGCAAGGTCACGCGGCGGAATGCCGTCAGCGGCGAAGCGCCAAGGCTGGCCGCCGCACGCACCAGGTTCTGGTTGAAACCTTGCAAGGTAGCCGACACGGTAATGATCACGAACGGCACACCCAACACCGCATGCACGACGATCAGCGAGACAAAGCTGTTACCAAACCCCAGCGGAGCGAAGGTCAGGTAACTGGCCACACCAATGATCACCACCGGCACCACCATCGGTGAAATCACCAGCGCCATCACCAGCGGTTTGCCGGGGAAATCACCCCGTGTCAGGCCGATTGCCGCCAGCGTACCGAAGATCATCGCCAGCACAGTCGCCGCCGGAGCAACGATGATGCTGTTCTTCAGCGAACGCATCCACTCGGCCGAAGCGAAGAAGTCCTGGTACCAGTGCAGCGAAAAGCCTTGCAGCGGGTACACCAGAAAACTCCCGGAGTTGAACGACAGCGGAATAATCACCAGCACCGGCAGGATCAGGAACAACAGGACCAGCCCGCAGAGAATCCGCAAACTGTAGAACCACACCCGCTCAACGGGCGACATATAAGGACTCAGCATTTCGTTCTCCCCTTAGCTCAGGCGCAGGCGGCTGGCGCCCACCAGCCAGCTGTAAATCAGATAAAGCACCACGGTCGCCAGCAACAGCAACCCGCCAAGTGCGGTCGCCATGCCCCAGTTGATGCTGGTGTTGGTGTAGAAGGCGACGAAGTAGCTGACCATCTGATCGTTCGGGCTGCCCAGCAACGCCGGGGTGATGTAGTAGCCGATGGCGAGGATGAACACCAACAGGCAACCAGCACCGACGCCGGCATAGGTCTGCGGGAAATACACCCGCCAGAAACTGGCGAACGGGTGACAGCCAAGGGAAATCGCGGCACGCATGTACGTCGGTGAGATGCCTTTCATGACGCTGTAGATCGGCAAAATCATGAACGGCAGCAGGATATGCACCATGGAGATGTAGACGCCGGTACGGTTGAACACCAGTTCCAGCGGCTTATCGATGATGCCCATGGCCATCAGTCCGCTGTTGATCAGACCGCCCGATTGTAGCAACACGATCCAGGCGGCGACGCGCACCAGGATCGAGGTCCAGAACGGCAGCAGGACCAGAATCATCAACAGGTTGCTTTGACGCGAAGGCAGGTTCGCCAGCAGGTAGGCCAATGGATACGCCAGCACCAGGCAGATCGCCGTAATGATCAGGCCCATCCAGAAGGTCCGGGCGAAGATGTCGAGGTAGATCGCCTGGTCGGGTGTGGCCGGGGCCAGTTCACCGAGGTCATCGATACGATGATCGACCGCTGCCAACAGGTAGTAAGGCGTAATACTGCTGACGTTGCGGCGTACCGCCTGCCAGTAGGCCGGGTCACCCCAACGCTCGTCGAGACCTTCCAGTGCTTCTTTATAAGAGGCGGGTTCAGTGGCGAACGGCAAGGCGCGGGCGGTTTTGGTCAGCAGGCTGCGGTAGCCGGCCAACTCCATGTTCAAGCGCTTGGACAAGTCGCCCAGGGTTTGATTCTTGCGGGCTTCGGCGAGGTCTTCGCTGGCCGCTTTGTAAACCGGTTCAGCGGGCAGGCCTCGGCCGTCCCAGCTAGCGATGGCCGACACGGTGCGCGGCATGCCGCCGACCACTTCCGGGTTACCCACGCTTTTGTAGAGCAGCGCCACGATGGGCACCAGGAACACCAGCAACAGAAACAGCACCAACGGCGCGATCAAGGCTTGAGCCTTCCAGCGGTTGATCCGCTCGGCGTGCTTGAGTCGCTGCTTCAAGGTGGGGTCAGTGCCCGCGTTCAGGGGAATGGCGGTGGCCATGGCGTACTCCGGAAATCTTTGATCGTTACAGAAGTGGCATTCTTTGAGGGCAAGGCCACTTCTGTTCTTGATAACAGCTGATCACCTGTAGGAGCCTGGCTTGCCAGCGATGAACGATAACGGGGTCTGGCTGAAACACCGTGCCGCCCGGATCGCTGGCAAGCCAGCTCCTACAGGTTCAATCGCAAGTTACTTCGCAGCCCAGGAATTGAAGCGCTGTTCCAGTTGCTCGCCATTGTCAGCCCAGAAGCTGACGTCGATCTGCACCTGGTTGGCGATGTTTTCCGGGGTGGTCGGCATGTCTTTCAGGACATCCTTGGGCAGCAACGGTACGGCCAGGATATTGGCCGGGCCGTAGGCGATGTTTTCCGAGTAGGTCTTCTGCTGCTGTGGCTGCACCGAGTAGGCGATGAATTTCTTCGCCGCTTCTGCACGTGCTTTATCCAGACCTTTTGGAATCGCCCATGCGTCGAAGTCGTAAATGCCGCCGTTCCACACCACTTTCAGGTTGCTTTCTTTCTGCACGGCAGCGATCCGGCCGTTGTAGGCCGAGCTCATGACCACGTCACCGGAAGCGAGGTACTGCGGCGGTTGTGCGCCGGCTTCCCACCACTGGATGCTTGGTTTCAGCTCATCGAGCTTCTTGAACGCGCGGTCCTGACCATCTTTGCCGGCCAGTACTTTGTAGACGTCTTTGGGCGCAACGCCGTCGGCCATCAGAGCGAATTCCAGGGTGTACTTGGCGCCTTTACGCAGGCCACGCTTGCCCGGGAATTTCTTGGTATCCCAGAAATCCACCCAGCTGGTTGGCGCGGAAGCCAGTTTGTCGGCGTTGTAGGCCAATACGGTCGACCACACGAAGAAACCCACGCCGCACGGCTGGATAGCGCCTTTGACGTAGTCTTCGGTTTTGCCGAACAACTTCGGATCAAGCTGCTCGAACATGTCTTCGTCGCAGCCACGGGACAGTTCTGGCGATTCAACTTCTACCAGGTCCCAGGACACGCTCTTGGTGTCGACCATGGCTTTGACCTTGGCCATTTCGCCGTTGTACTCACCTGCCACGATCTTGCCGTTGCCTGCCGCTTCCCACGGCGCGTAGAAGGCTTTGACCTGCGCAGCCTTGTTCGCCCCGCCAAAGGACACCACGGTCAGGTCCGGACCCGCGGCCATCGCGTGTGCCGCACCGATCATGCCCATGACCAGGGCGGTGAATTTCAGGGATCTCAACATTTATTGTTCTCTCCACGTGCAGGGTTGGTTGAAGCAGGGGGCGATCAGTTCGCCTCTAAAAGTGGGTCGAGCGCGCGAACGTGTTCGACCTGCCAGCCAAGCGGTACCACGTCGCCGACAGCCAGCGCGGGATCGAGCTCGGCAATCGGTTGTTTCACGAAGAAGTCAGTCTTGCCGCAGACTTCCAGGCGAACCCGGACGTGATCGCCCAGATAGATGAATTCCGCCACCCTCCCTGAGAAGCGGTTGACGCATGATTCGCTGGAACCATTGAGGCTGATGCGCTCGGGACGAATCGACAGCGTGACCGGTTCGCCGGTCTTGCCGACGTTGACCGCCAGCGCTTCAACTTTTTCGCCGCGACCCAGTTCAACGATGCAGCGATCACCGGTCTGGCTGTGCAAGCGGCCGTTGAGGCGGTTGTTCTCGCCGATGAAGTTGGCGACGAAGGTATTTTTCGGTTCTTCGTAGAGAGTGCGCGGCGGCGCGATCTGCTGAATTTCGCCTTGATGGAACACCGCCACCCGGTCAGACATGGTCAGGGCTTCACCCTGGTCATGGGTCACGTAGACCACGGTCACGCCGAGGCGTTGATGCAGGTGTTTGATCTCCATCTGCATGTGTTCGCGCAGTTGTTTATCGAGTGCGCCGAGGGGTTCGTCCATCAGCACCAGCTGCGGCTCGAACACCAGCGCCCGGGCCAGCGCCACACGCTGTTGCTGTCCGCCGGACAGTTGTGCCGGATAGCGCTGAGCAAAGGCGTCGAGTTGCACCATGCTCAAGACTTTTTTGACCTTGGCACTGACGTCGCTCTTGTTCAGGCCACGCACAGTCAGCGGGAACGCGAGGTTCTCGGCGACGGTCATGTGCGGGAACAACGCGTAGTTCTGAAACACCATGCCGATGTCACGTTTGTGTGGCGGCACGTTGTTGATGGAACGCCCGGCCAGCAGGATTTCGCCCGCGGTCGGTGTTTCAAAACCGGCGAGCATCATCAGGCTGGTGGTCTTGCCGGAGCCGGATGGCCCGAGCAAGGTGAGGAATTCGCCTTTGCGAATGTCCAGGTTGAGGTCTTTGACGATCAGGTTCTCGCCGTCGTAGCTTTTCTGCACTCCACGAAAGCTGACCAGAATGTCGCTGGCCCCTGCGTTTGAATCGACCTGGCTCATACCCGCACCTTTGTTGTTGATGACTGCTGTGGGCTAAGCCTAGTGGACACTGCCGGCCACGCAAATCGGGGCGCAGGAGAGAATGGCCTCAGCCGGATGGAAGGTTGGGGGTAGGGATTGCCCTACAAGGATGGCGGGGATAGACAGGGGCAGCGGCAATCCTGAAGCTGCAAGCCGCAAGAACGGGTAAAAGCGGGTTTGCAGGCGTGTCGCAAATGGATATGGCCGGCACAAATTCCTGTAGGAGCACGGCTTGCCGGCGATGGCGATTTCAAAGACGCCATCGCCAGCAAGCTGTGCTCCTACAGGAGTTTGTGTTCCATCGCGTACTTCACCAATTCCGCCAGCGAGGTGATGTTGAGCTTCTGCATCAATCGCGCCTTGTGGGTGCTGATGGTTTTGCTGCTCAGGGCCAGTTGCTGGGCGATGTCATTGACGTTGACGCCCTGGGCCAGACGTTCGAACACCGAAAACTCGCGCTCCGACAGCAATGAGTGCAACGGCCTGGAATCGGTCAAGCCGACTTCGAAAACCATGCGGTCGGCGAGGTCCGGGTCGATGTAGCGCCCACCCGCCGCCACTTTACGGATCGCGGTTAACAGTAGCGCCGGATCACTGTCCTTGGTCGCGTAACCCGCAGCGCCGACTTTCAATGCCCGGGCGGCCATTTGCGCTTCGTCGTGCATCGACAACACCAGGATGGCCGGCGGATTGTTCAGCGCACGAATCCGCGGAATTGCTTCCAGGCCATTCACGCCCGGCATGGAGATATCCAGCAACACCACCTCGCACGGCACATGACGCAAGGTCTCGAGCAACTGCTCGCCATTGCTCGCCTCCCCCACCACCAGCAAATCCTTGGCCAGGCCAATCAATTGCTTGATGCCTTCGCGGACGATGGTGTGGTCTTCGGCTACCAGTACACGGATCACGTTTTTCTCCAGATTCAAGATCATTCGCGAGCAGGCTCGCTCCCACATTGGATGTGCGTCGTTCACAAAAACCCTGTAGGAGCGAGCCTGCTCGCGATGGGGCCAGCAAAGACTCTACAAAAAATCAGGCTGCATCCAGCGGCACCCGCACACTTAACGTAGTGCCCTCCCCCGGCTCACTTTCAAGCAACAACCGCCCACCCATGATCAATACCCGCTCACGCATGCCGACCACACCAAAGGATGTCGGCCTGCCGGTCGCGGCGACAAATCCTACGCCATCATCACTAACAGTCAGACACAACTCGTCGCCTTCCAGCGCCAGCGTCAGTTCAACAGTATGCGCCTGGGCATGGCGCATGACATTGGTCAGCGCTTCCTGGAGGATCCGGAACAAGCCGATGGCCTTGGCATCGCTGAGCACCGGCAGATTGTCCGGCACCTGCACCAGACACGGAATCTGCGTGCGCGCCTCGAAACGCCGAGCCTGCCACTCGATGGCAGAAGCGATCCCGGCATCAAGAATCGGTGGTCGCAGCGCCGTGGCCACGTCGCGCACCAGTTGGAACAGCTGAGCGATCAAGCGTTTCATGCTATTCAAGCGTTCGTTCAGCCCGGGGTCGAGTTGGGCGTAGGCCAATTCGCACATGGACGTTTCCAGTTTGAGCACGGTCAGCATCTGGCCCAGTTCGTCATGAACTTCCCTGGCGATACGCGCTTTTTCCTCTTCGCGCACGCTCTCCAGGTGGGCGGACAACTCACGCAGTTGTTCGCGGGAGCTGGCGAGTTCCAGCTCAATACGCTTGCTCTCGCTGATGTCCCAGACGATACCGTCCCAGACGTAAGCCCCATCGTCGAGCCGACGGGTGATGGCTTTGATCTCGGCCCAACGCTGTTCGCCCGAACGGGTCAAAATCCGTCCTTGCCATGACCAGTCACTGTCGGTGTCCAGCGCATGGTCCTGAGTCAGGTGATAGCTGGCCTTGTCGTCCGGGTGCACCAGACTGCGCAGGCCTTTATCGCGATGGGCCAGGGTGGCCGGCGAGTACCCCACCAGACTTTCACTGCCTTCACTGATGTAGGCAAAGTCGATCTGTCCTGTCACGGGCGCGCGCTCCAGGCGGAAAACCAGTCCAGGAACGTTGGCGGCGATCCCCTGCAACCGCGCCTCGCTTTCCTGCAATGCGGCCAGTGCTCGGCGGCGTTCGGTCACGTCGTTGAGGTAAACAACCAGGTATTCGCCGTCGCGAAACCGCAGGAAACTCAACGACACATCCGTCGGCAAAATGCTGCCGTCAGCCCGCACGCAGTTAGTTTCGAAACTTAGCGGTTCATCCTCACTGGCCCGCGCGCGTTTCCACAGATTCAGCCAGCGATCCATGTGCAGGCCGGGTTCGAAGTCGATCAGCGGTCGATCGATGATCCCGCCCGACGGATAACCGAGCATGCTTTCGGCGGCGCGGTTGGCGTAGCGCACATGGCTGTCCCAGTTGACCCAGAGAATGCCGACGGTGCTCTGATCGATGGAAAACTGGGTCAGGCGCAGCGCCTCTTCACTGGCCTCACGCAGGGCAATGTCTTCGCGCGCGGCCAACAGGCGCTGCTCCAGACTGTGCTGTTGGCGCCGCTGCCAGAACACGATGGCCAGGCTGCTCAGCAACATGACGGCGAACAGCAGGCAAAGGTTTTGCCAGAACCCCGGGGATTCGGAAAGCCTTGGATATTTAGGCTGCAACCATTGGTTGTGCAGTTGCTCCAGGTCCTTGGCCGGGATCGCCCGCAGCGCACTTTCGACAATGCTGGCCAGCTCCGGCCAATCCCGGCGAGTGGCTATTCGCAGCAATTGCGGCAGGCCGATGTCGCCCACCACAACCAGCCCGGCGAACTCAGGCTCGGCGGACAAGCGGCCCAGCTGAGCCTCGTCGACTACGGCGTAACCGGCCTGCTGACTCAGCAACAACTGCAGCGCCTGGCGCTCGATGGGCACGCCTTGCAGGTTCAAATGGGGATAGTTGCTGCGCAGATAATCGGCGGTCGCGCTGGGCATGCGCACCGCGACGCGGGTCTGGCTGTCGAGCTTCTCCAGCTCCACGACACCGGTGCTTTTCTGGTCGCTGACCACCAGTTGCGGAACTCGCATGTACGGATCGGTAAATTGCCACAGGCGCAAACCGGCCGGCGTTTGCGTCAGCCCCACAGCGATGTCGATTTCACCCTCGCGTGCGGCGTCTTCCAGTTGCGCGACATCTGGAAAATTGCGCCAGCTGAACTCAACCTTGAGCGCATCGGCCAACCATTTCATCAACTCGACGTTCACCCCGGACAATCGCTGCAAGCGGCGATCGTATTGCGCATAAGGCGCCTGCAACACCACGCCGACCCGCAGCTCGCCATGGGCTGCCAGCCATTGCTGTTGCCTGGGTGACAATGGCGCGGCATGCACCGCTGGCGCAGACGCCGCCCACCCCATCAAGGGAAACCACAAACAGCCGATAACCCACAGGCAGCGAAAACGCATCATCGAAGTCTCACACACTGACAAACACTGACTAACCCATTAGGCTGCCGGAAACACTTCTGGCCTGGAATATCCAATGCCCCCTGTCTACCGCCTGGCACTGCCAGTATTGTGCCTGTCGCTGATCCTGCCTTGTGCCTTTTCTGTCGAGGCCGCCGACCCGGTGCCTGCCGCGGCAGAAAAATCCGCAGAAGAAAAACCGGCCGAACGCCAGCCATTGCTTGAGCGTAGTCAGGAAGAAGCCCAAGCACTTGAGCGAAAAATCCCTGCTCAGGAACAGCAACAACTGCAAGCCGGTACCGACAACTTTCTGGCCTTGTGGAAGCCGGCCAATACCGCCGAGCCCAAGGGCGCAGTGATTATCATCCCCGGCGCTGGTGAAACCGTTGACTGGCCGCAAGCAATTGGGCCTTTGCGTCGCCAATTGCCGGACGCCCAGTGGAGCAGCCTGAGTATCACCTTGCCAGACCTGCAAAGCGACGCCATTGCGCCACGTATCGTTGAAGTCGCACCCGCGCCAAAAGCGCCGGATACCGGCAGCAAGGATTCCACCACCGCAGCGCCCATCGAGCAGGCCGCCGGCGGTGAAGCGGAAGTGGCCGACAAGGCCATCGTCGAAACCAGCGAGGAGCAAGCCAAAGCCGACGCTGAACGAATCTTCGCGCGTATCGACGCTGCCATTGCGTATGCCGAACAACAAAGCGCCCGCAGCATTGTTGTGCTGGGCCATGGCACTGGCGCTTACTGGGCCGCGCGCTACCTGAGTGAGAGGCAGCCTTCGCAAGTGGAGAAATTTGTGATGGTCGCTGCCCGGACACCGGTTGCGGCAAAGCCTGAGTTGGCCGAACTGACGCCGACGTTGAAGCTCGCGACGGCGGACCTCTTCTATATGGATAAACCGCTGGATCGCAAAGCAGCGCTGGAGCGTTTGCAGGCCAGCAAGCGTTTGAAGACGTCAGCGTTCAGCCAGGTGTCGCTGAAGGCGTTGCCCGGGAATGCCAAGGCTGAGCAGGAGCAACTGGTGCGCCGGGTGCGCGGTTGGTTGAATCCGCAGAATGCGGCGGGCTGACTGATAGACCGAGGCGCTGCCATCGCGAGCAGGCTCGCTCCCACATTTGATCTTCGTCGCGCACAAACTCTGTGCCGACTGAAGATTTAATGTGGGAGCGAGCCTGCTCGCGAAGGCGTCCTCACAGGCGACACAATACCTAGCGAAAACCCCGCCGCTCACGAATCAACGTATAAGCCGTATGCAACTCGCGAGTCTTGTCCGTAGCCTCACGAACCTGCAATGCCGTCGCCCCGCTGCCGGCAACCTTGTCCGGGTGATGACGACTGAGCAGGCGCCGATAAGCGCGCTTTATCTGCTCCGGCTCGCTGGTTGCCGATACCCCCAAAAGCCGCAACGCATCTTGATAGCTGATCGCGCTGCTGACCTTTGGCCGCTTGTGCTGTTCATAATCGGCGGCCAATGCCTGAACCTGATGCGGCGTCCAGCCCAGCCACTTACCCCACTGGGCAATCAACTCGCGCTCACGACGGCCGGCACGGCCATCGGCCCAGACCATCCGCCAACAGGCGCGCAACACACCTTCTGCCGCATGAGGCTGAGCACTCAAGCGTCGCAGATAGCCGCGTAATCGATCATTGCCCGACTTGCCGCGATTGAACGCAACAATGGCACGACGCTGCGCCGAGTCCGTCATGTCCAAAGAACGCATTTCCTGACGGGCCTGCTGGATGTGGCCATCCAATACCCGCCCATCACTCTTGGCCAACCGTCCCAGCAACACGAAAAGCAGTTCATCATTGCGTAGCATCGGGCGACCGCCGAGCTTTTCATACAGATGCCCAAAGCTTTGCAGGTGCAAGCGCCGATCCAGCGCCTGCCCCAACAAAGCACCGAGCATGGCCCCCGGAATGCTGGCTATGGCAAAGCCTGCTCCGGCTCCGATCAGAGTCCCTGGCCACAACATCTCAGCGGTTCGCTTCTATCAAGGCTTCAACTTCGGCCAGGCGCTCGTGCGTGCCCACATCCACCCATTGGCCTTTCAGCCGTTCACCCGTCACTTGCCCGTCGGCCATGGCTTTGCGCAACAGCGGCGCAAGCTTGAACGCCCCATCCGAACAGCCGTCGAACAGCTGCGGGTGCAACACCGCGATGCCGCTGTACGTCAGGGTTGTGGTGCCTGGCTGACCGTCGCTCACGTGCCCGTCGGCCAGCGTGAAGTCGCCTGCCGGGTGATGGGCCGGGTTATCCGCCAGCACCAGGTGAGCCAACCCGGCGCCGGGTTGATGCAGCACGCTGAAATCGTAGTCGGTCCAGATGTCACCGTTGACCACCACAAAGGCTTCATCACCCAGTAACGGCAACGCGTGGAAAATCCCGCCGCCGGTTTCCAGCGGCTCACCTTCCGGTGAGTACTGGATGCTGACGCCGTAGCGCGAACCGTCGCCTAGATAATCTTCGATCTGCTGACCGAGCCAGGCGTGGTTGATCACGATTTCGGTAAACCCGGCTGCCGCCAGGGCGCGCAGGTGATACTCGATCAGCGGCACGCCGCCGGCGCGAACCAGCGGTTTGGGGGTGGTCAAGGTCAACGGACGCATGCGCTCGCCTTTGCCTGCCGCCAGAATCATTGCCTTCATGCATTCGCTCCGGCACGCAGACTCAGCAGCAACACATCTAGCTCGGCCAGTTCAGGCCGGCGGGCAATCACAGCTTCTATATAGGCAAAGAACCGCGGCACATCGGCGAGGTAGCGCGGCTTGCCGTCGCGATGGCAGATGCGGGCGAAGATGCCGATGACTTTCAGGTGACGCTGCACGCCCATCAGGTCGCTGGCACGCAGGAAGTCTTCAAATTTCGGTTGAACCGGAATGTCGAGGGCGCCGGCTTGCTGCCAGTACTGTTCGAGCCAGCCGCGCACACGCTCTTCTGGCCAACTGAGGAAGGCGTCTTTGAACAGGCAGGTCACGTCGTAGGTCACGGGCCCATACACCGCGTCCTGGAAATCCAGCACACCCGGGTTCGGTTTGCTGAACATCAGGTTGCGTGGCATGTAGTCGCGATGCACCAGGACTTTGGGCTGGGCCAGGGCGCTATCAATCAACAGATCGGTCACGTTCTGCCAGAGCATTTTCTGCGCAGCGTCGAACTCGATGCCCAGCTCATGTTTTACATACCAGTCGGGAAACAGTTCCAGCTCGCGACGCAACAGTGCGACGTCATAACTCGGCAACGGCGCAACCATCGGCAACTGCTGAAAAGCCAGCAATGCTTGTAGGGCATCGTTGAACAAATCGTCCGCGTTTGCGCGGTCGATCACGTCCAGATAGGTCTTGTTGCCCAAGTCATTGAGCAAAAGAAAGCCGCGTTCGAGATCTTCGGCATAAATTTGTGGCACGTTTATCCCGGATGTCGCCAGCAAGAAAGCGATATCTACGAAGGGTTTACAGTTTTCCTGAGGCGGTGGAGCGTCCATCACGATGAAGCTTTTACCCTCGCCTTCCCAGCGAAAATAGCGCCGAAAACTCGCATCGCTACTGGCCGCAGTCAACGTGGCCGGGGGGACGGAGCCCCAGCCTTGTGCTGCAAAGAGAATTGCCAACTGGTCATCGAGCCAAACTTTCAGGTGTTGCAAACGTACATCTTGATCAGGCATTGCAAGGGTCTCCGACGGCGCTAGCCGTCAAGCGGGGCATGCTTTATTATCCAGCATCTTTTTCAGACCATCGAGAGGCGTGCGGCCCACACCGCGGGCAGATGGCACGCAGGAAGCCCGGACAAATAAGATGGCATTGAAATCCCCCGCGTTTCGTAAAAAATTTCCGTTGTTGGTTACCGGCAGTTTGCTGGCCCTGCAACCCCTGGCTACTTCATTCGTGGTTGCCGCGGAACAGTATGACTGCTCTGCCTCTGCTTCGGGTGCCTGGAGCTGCGCACCAAAAGCGTCGACGGCGACATTGCCACCGCGTCCAGTCCATGAAGAAGGCGCAGTTTCCGCCACTGGCGAAGCTGCAGTCCAGAACGGCTCCAGCGAAGAAACCGGCGCCAAGACTGTACTCGTTACCGAGTCAAAGGGCCGCGGCCTGAAGTCGCGTAGTGAAGACTACAGCCACCTCGACTGGGTGCCACGCGAAAATCTCACTGCTGCACAGTTGGCCGAAACCGGTCCTTACTGCGCTGGTGCCTATGTCGAACCGATTCGTCCTGGCATGAATGACAAGACGAATAAAAGTGACGCACCTACCTTTATCGGCGCGAAGGCTTCGCGCTACAACACCGAAGATCAGATCGGCACGCTGGCCGGTGACGTCGTGTTGCGTCAGGGCAGCATGCAGGTCGAGTCCGACGAGGCCAGCCTGTATCAGGCCGAGAGCCGCGCCGAACTCACTGGCGACGTGCGCATCCGCGACAACGGCGCACTGATCGTCGGCGACCACGCCGATGTGCAGCTCGACACCGGTGAAGCCAAGGTCGACAACGCCGAATACGTGATGCACAAATCCCGTATCCGCGGTAACGCGCTGTACGCCAAGCGTGCCGAAAACGCGATCATCCGCCTCAAGGATGGTACGTACACCACGTGCGAACCGGACAGCAACGCCTGGCAGCTCAAGGGTAACAACATCACCCTGAACCCGGCGACCGGCTTCGGTACCGCGACCAACGTGACATTGCGGGTCAAGGACATTCCTGTCCTGTACACGCCGTACATCTATTTCCCGATCGATGACCGTCGCCAGTCCGGCTTCCTGCCGCCGACCATCGGAACCGGCAGCGATACCGGCTTCATGCTGGTCACACCGTATTACTTCAACCTGGCACCGAACTACGATGCCACGTTGTACCCGCGTTACATGGAAAAGCATGGCTTGTTGATGGAAGGCGAATTCCGCTACCTCACCCAGTCCAGCGAAGGTCAGTTCGGTGGTGCGTACCTCAACGACGAAGACACCGAGCGCAGTAAACAGACCGACTACCGTAAAGACCGCTACATGTATAACTGGCAGCACAAGGGTGGTCTGGATTCGCGCGTATACACGCAAGTCGACTACACCAAGATCAGCGATCCTTATTACTTCCAGGATCTGCAGACCGACCAGATTGGCGTGAAAAGCGCTGACTACGTGAACCAGCAAGGCTCGGTTTCCTACCGTGGTGACAATTATACGGCGCGCGTGAATGCTCAGGCATTTGAGTTGGCGACAGTTCAGAACGTCACCCCTTACGATCGCTTGCCGCAGATCACCCTCGATGGTGCGCTGCCTAATCATCCAAATGGCCTGAATTTCAGCTACAACACCGAAATCGTGCGGTTTGATCGTGACCTGAAAAATGGCACGTTCACCGATCAAGACGGCAATGTGAGCCCTCAGATAGACACCAACACTCAGGGCTTGGCGCGCGCTACCGGCGACCGTCTAAACCTGGCACCCGCCGTCAGCCTGCCGCTGGACTGGACTTATGGTTTCCTGAAGCCGACGCTCAAGTACCAATACACCCAGTACCAACTGGACTTGGACAGTATCGGTAAAAGCCAAATCGTGGCTCAAGATCAAGCCGCAGCTGCCGCAGGGACTGAAAATTTAAATGGCCATTTCGACAGCAACCAGAATCGTGGTGTGCCGATCGCCAGCATCGATAGCGGCCTGTATTTCGATCGCAAAACCCAATGGTTCGGCAAGAACTATCGCCAGACCCTTGAGCCGCGCCTGTACTACCTCTATGTGCCAGAGGTAGACCAGGAAGACATTCCTGTTTTCGACACCAGCGAATACACCTTCAGCTATGCATCGCTGTTCCGTGACAACCGTTTCTCCGGCTCCGACCGTGTCGGCGACGAGAACAAACTGTCGCTGGGCATCACCAACCGCTGGATCGAAGACGACGGCTTTGAACGTCAACGCATCAGCGTAGGCCAGGCCTTGTTCTTCAAGGACCGCAAAGTACAGATGCCAGGCGTCTCAGATACCCGTGCCGATTCTACAGCCAACGTTTCGCCGTACGCCCTGGAATACGAATACCGCTGGAACCACGACTGGCGCACCACGGCCGACTACAACTGGGACCCGGACACCCGCAGCCCTCGCTCGGGTAGCGCGATGTTCCACTACCAGCCTGAAGACAACCCGAACAAGATCATCAACGCCGGCTATCGCTATCGCAACGATCAGGTGCTGTATAACCAGAACACCGGTCAATGGCAGTTCGGCGGTGACTATGGCGTTGAGGGCCAGCCTGGTTTCGTGAAGGACTACTACAAGATCGTGCAGCACGACTTCTCGGTGATGTGGCCGATCGTGCCTCAGTGGAACGCCATCAGCCGCTGGCAGTATGACTACAACCAAAACCGTACCCTGGAAGCCTTCGGTGGTTTCGAGTACGACAATTGCTGCTGGAAGCTGCGCTTGATAAACCGCTACTTCGTTGATTACGACGAGTTCAGCCAAAATGCTCCACAAAACGAAAAGGGCGACCACGGCGTCTTCCTCCAAATTGTTCTGAAGGGACTCGGCGGCCTCACCGGCGCCAAAGTAGAGAGCTTCCTCGACAAAGGCATCCAAGGTTATCGTGAACGTGAAGACCAAGCTTTCTGATTGTCTGCGCCCGCTACTGCTGGGCGCGCTGTTTCTAGGTACCGCGGCCAACGCCGCCGTACAGTCCATCGACAAAGTGGTGGCCATCGTCGACAACGACGTGGTCATGCAGAGCCAACTGGACCATCGCGTTCGTGAAGTTCAGCAAACCATTGCCAAGCGTGGCACTGCCGTGCCGCCAGCCAGCGTGCTGGAGCAGCAGGTGCTAGAGCGTTTGATCGTCGAAAACCTGCAATTGCAGATCGGCGAACGTTCGGGCATCCGCATTACCGATGAAGAACTGAACCAGGCGGTGGGCACCATTGCCCAGCGCAACAACATGACCGTGGATCAATTCCGCGCCGCGCTGGCTCACGACGGTCTGTCTTACGACGACGCCCGTGAACAGATTCGCCGTGAAATGGTCATCAGCCGCGTGCGTCAGCGCCGTGTGGCCGAGCGCATCCAGGTGTCCGAACAGGAAGTGAAGAACTTCCTCGCCTCCGACCTTGGCAAGATGCAATTGTCCGAAGAGTTCCGTTTGGCCAACATCCTGATTCCTACGCCGGAAAGCGCCAACTCCGACGCGATTCAGAATGCTGCCAAGCAGGCCGACGCGGTTTACCAGCAGCTCAAGCAAGGCGCTGACTTCGGTCAATTGGCCATCGCCAAGTCTGCCAGTGAAACTGCACTGGAAGGCGGCGACATGGGCTGGCGTAAAGCCGCCCAATTGCCACCTCCGTTCGATCGCATGTTGAGCTCCATGTCCGTTGGTGAAGTCACACAACCCATGCGCACACCCGGCGGCTTCATCATCCTGAAGATCCTCGACAAGCGTGGCGGCCAGACCCAGGTGCGCGACGAAGTGCACGTGCGTCACATCCTGGTCAAACCAAGCCCGATCCGCGACGAAGCTAAAACAAAGGCCTTGGCTGAATCGCTCTACGCTCGTATTGAATCAGGCGAAGACTTCAGCGAACTGGCCAAGAACTACTCGGAAGACCCGGGTTCTGCCCTCAACGGCGGCGACCTGAACTGGATCGACCCGAACGCACTGGTACCAGAATTCCGCGAAGTGATGGCCAAGACCCCGCAGGGCAAGCTGTCCAAGCCGTTCCAGACTCAGTACGGCTGGCACGTTCTGGAAGTGCTTGGCCGTCGCGCCACCGACAGCACCGCCCAGGCTCGCGAGCAACAGGCAATGACCGTACTGCGTAACCGCAAATACGACGAAGAGCTGCAAACCTGGCTGCGTCAGATCCGTGACGAAGCGTACGTAGAAATCAAACTCCCTGGTGCAAGCCAGGCAGCGCAGTGAAACCCAAGCGTTTCGCGCTGACCCCCGGCGAACCGGCCGGCATAGGTCCTGACCTGTGCCTGCTGCTCGCCTCGCAAGCCCAGCCACACCCCCTGATTGCCATTACCAGCCGCGACCTGCTCCTTGAGCGGGCCGCACAGCTGGGTGTGGTTGTCGACTTGTTGCCGGTAACCCCGGACAGCTGGCCGGATGTTCCTGCTCCAGCTAACAGCTTGTATGTCTGGGATACACCGCTCAATGCGCCGGTCACCGCCGGCCAGCTGGACAAGGCCAATGCCGCGTTTGTCCTGGAAACCCTGACCCGTGCAGGTCAAGGCTGCCTGGACGGGCATTTCGCCGGCATGATTACCGCCCCCGTGCACAAGGGTGTCATCAACGAATCCGGTATTGCCTTCTCCGGGCACACCGAATTTCTCGCTGACCTGACCCATACCGCACAGGTGGTGATGATGCTGGCCACGCGTGGATTGCGCGTGGCGCTGGTCACCACTCACCTGCCCCTTCGCGAGATTGCCGATGCGATCACGCCGGAGCGCCTGGAGCGGGTCACACGAATTCTGTACGCCGATCTGCAAGAAAAATTCGGCATCGCCCAGCCACGCATCCTGGTCTGCGGGCTCAACCCGCATGCCGGTGAAGGCGGACATCTGGGCCATGAAGAAATCGACATTATCGAACCTACATTAGAGCGCCTGCGCGGTGAAGGCATGGACCTTCGCGGCCCCCTGCCCGCTGACACTCTGTTTACCCCCAAATATCTGGAGCACTGCGACGCAGTGCTGGCGATGTACCACGACCAGGGCCTGCCCGTGCTGAAATACAAAGGCTTCGGCGCGGCAGTCAACGTGACCCTCGGCTTGCCGATCATCCGCACTTCGGTCGACCACGGCACCGCCCTGGATCTGGCCGGCAGCGGTAAAATTGACACCGGCAGCCTGCAAGTCGCCCTGGAAACCGCTTACCAGATGGCCGAGACCCGTTTATGACCGAGCATTACCAACACAAGGCGCGCAAACGCTTTGGCCAGAACTTCCTGCACGATGCCGGCGTTATCGACCGTATCTTGCGCTCTATCCACGCCAAAGCCGAAGACCGCGTGCTGGAAATCGGCCCGGGCCAGGGTGCCCTGACTCAAGGCCTGCTCAATAGCGGCGCCCAGTTGGACGTGGTGGAACTGGACAAGGACCTCGTCCCGATCCTCAATCAGCAGTTCGCCGGCAGGAGCAATTTCAGCCTGCATCAGGGCGATGCGCTGAAGTTCGACTTCACCAGCCTGAATGCCGCGCCGGGTAGCCTGCGTGTGGTCGGCAACTTGCCGTACAACATTTCCACGCCGCTGATTTTTCACCTGCTGCATAACGCCAGCCTGATCCGCGACATGCACTTCATGCTGCAAAAAGAAGTGGTCGAGCGCATGGCGGCAGGCCCGGGTGGCGGTGATTGGGGCCGTCTGTCGATCATGGTTCAGTACCATTGCCGGGTCGAGCATCTGTTCAACGTCGGCCCGGGCGCATTCAATCCGCCGCCGAAGGTTGATTCGGCCATCGTGCGCCTGGTGCCGCACGCGGTACTGCCACATCCGGCCAAAGACCATAAATTGCTGGAACGTGTCGTCCGCGAAGCCTTCAACCAGCGCCGCAAGACCCTGCGCAATACCCTCAAGTTGCTGCTGAGCAATGCCGAAATCGAAGCCGCCGGCGTCGATGGCAGCCTGCGCCCCGAGCAACTCGACCTGGCCGCCTTCGTGCGCCTGGCCGACAAGCTCAGCGAACAAGTCCTGAACCCGCCCGCCGCCGACTGACAGGTGACAAGCGTTATCGGGTAGGACGCCAGACGCGATGTCTGGTTTACTACCCGGTACTTGGCCTAGACTGATCTCCATCAGTTGCGCCCCGCGTCCCGCTTCGTTTTTAAGGCCTCTTGCATGTCCGATCCTCGTTATCAGGTCGACGTCAGCGTCGTCACCCGCTATCTGGCAGAACAATCGCAACCCGAGCAAAACCGCTTTGCCTTCGCTTACACCATTACCGTGCACAACAATGGCGAGCTACCGGCCAAACTCTTGTCGCGGCACTGGGTGATCACCGACGGTGACGGGCATGTCGAGGAGGTTCGCGGAGCCGGCGTGGTTGGCCAGCAGCCGTTGATCGAAGTGGGTGAGAGTCACACCTATAGCAGCGGCACGGTCATGACCACCAAAGTCGGCACCATGCAGGGCACTTACCAGATGATTGCCGACGACGGTAAGCATTTCGACGCCATCATCGCTCCTTTCCGCCTGGCGGTGCCCGGAGCCTTGCACTAATGGCAACGTACGCCGTTGGCGACTTGCAAGGCTGTCTCGAGCCCCTGCAGTGCCTGCTCAAGCAAGTCGCTTTCGACCCGGCAAAGGATCGCCTCTGGCTTGTGGGCGACTTGGTCAACCGTGGCCCGCAGTCGCTGGCAACCTTGCGCTTTCTTTATGGCATCCGCGAATCGCTGGTGTGCGTACTGGGCAACCACGACCTGCACTTGCTGGCCGCCGGGCGTAACATCGAACGCCTGAAAAAAAACGACACCCTGCGCGAGATTCTCGAAGCACCCGATCATGCGCAGCTGCTGGAGTGGGTGCGCCAGCAAAAGCTCATGCACTACGACGAACAGCGCGACATCGCTCTGGTACATGCCGGTATTCCACCGCAGTGGTCACTGCGCAAAGCCCTGAAATGCGCCGCCGAAGTTGAAGAAGCCCTGCGCGACGACAACCGTATCGGCCCGTACCTCGACGGCATGTACGGCAACGATCCGGCGAAATGGGACAACGACCTCAAGGGCGTGACCCGCCTGCGCGTCATCACCAACTATTTCACCCGCATGCGCTTTTGCACCAGCGAGGGCAAACTCGACCTCAAGAGCAAGGAAGGTGTCGGCACAGCGCTACCGGGCTATAAACCATGGTTCATGCACAAGGAGCGCAAGACCAAGGACCTGAAGATCATCTTCGGCCATTGGGCGGCCCTCGAAGGCCAATGTGACGAACCGGGGATCTTCGCGCTCGACTCCGGTTGTGTCTGGGGTGGAGCGATGACCCTGATGAACGTCGACACCTTTGAGCGCCTGCATTGCCAATGCAACGATAAGGGCCACAGCGAACCCGCCGTCGCCCAAACCATTACCGAACTAACCCCAGCCAGCGCCCCGCGCTAGACTGCGCTATCAGCCGAGCCACAGGAGCCCGCCATGAGCGAATTCAAACGTATCCCCCCGGAACAGGCCCAGGCCCTGCGCGAACAAGGCGCAGTGGTGGTCGACGTCCGTGATCCTGCCACATTCGCCGCGCTGCACATCAGCGGCTCGAAGCATCTGGACAACCATTCCCTACATGCCTTTATTCAGGGTGCAGATCTGGACGCACCGACTGTAGTGGTCTGCTACCACGGCAATTCCAGCCAGGGCGCCGCGGCCTACCTCATCAGTCAGGGTTTCTCCGACGTCTACAGCATGGATGGCGGTTTTGAGCTGTGGCGCACGACTTATCCTGCGGAAACAGCGCAAGGCACCTCGGAATAATTATTTTTGTAACGTGCAAGCCCCGCCCCCCGCGGGTTCGCGCGGTGGCAGACGAACGGTCTGCCACAACTAATTACGTATCTCGCCTTTACCTCCTGAATTCCCAACTATCCTTAAGCGCAGGCCATCCAAAACAGGGGAGAGCCGGTACACCGGCGCGCGGGTCATCGGGAGTAGCTTTCGGAGTGGTCAGCTCCGTTAGAGTTCTGGGGGGTAAACAGCGACCGCCTGTTCGGTTGCTGCCAGCATCGACTGAGTGATCCGGCGTCGGCTCCACGTATCGAGCGAGGTGACGTCATGAGTATCTTTAGCCACTTCCAACAACGATTCGAGTCCACACGCCAGGAAGAACTCTCGCTGCAAGAGTATCTTGAGCTGTGCAAACAGGACCGCAGCGCCTACGCCTCCGCCGCCGAGCGTCTATTGCTGGCCATCGGAGAACCGGAGCTGCTCGACACCTCGACCAACTCGAGACTGTCGCGAATCTTTTCCAACAAAGTGATCCGCCGCTATCCGGCCTTTGAAGACTTCCACGGGATGGAAGAATGCATCGACCAGATCGTGTCGTATTTCCGCCATGCCGCTCAGGGCCTGGAAGAGAAGAAACAGATCCTCTATCTGCTCGGCCCCGTCGGTGGCGGTAAGTCATCCCTGGCCGAGAAACTGAAACAGCTGATCGAAAAAGTGCCCTTCTACGCGATCAAGGGCTCACCGGTATTCGAGTCGCCACTGGGTCTGTTCAACGCCACTGAAGATGGCGCGATCCTCGAAGAAGACTTCGGTATCCCGCGGCGTTACCTCAATACCATCATGTCGCCATGGGCCACCAAGCGCCTGGCCGAATTCGGCGGCGACATCAGCCAGTTCCGGGTAGTGAAACTCTATCCGTCGATCCTCAATCAGATCGCCGTGGCCAAAACCGAGCCGGGAGACGAGAACAACCAGGACATCTCGGCCCTGGTGGGCAAGGTCGATATCCGCAAACTGGAAGAATACCCACAGAACGACGCCGATGCTTATAGCTACTCGGGCGCACTGTGCCGGTCCAACCAGGGCCTGATGGAGTTCGTCGAAATGTTCAAGGCGCCGATCAAGGTGCTGCACCCATTGCTGACGGCCACCCAGGAAGGCAACTACAACAGTACCGAAGGCCTTGGCGCGATTCCGTTTACCGGGATCCTGCTCGCCCACTCCAACGAGTCGGAGTGGCACACCTTCCGCAACAACAAGAACAACGAAGCGTTCATCGACCGGATCTACATCGTCAAAGTGCCGTACTGCCTGCGGGTCAGCGACGAAGTGAAGATCTACGACAAGCTGCTGTTCAACAGCTCTCTGGCCAAGGCCCATTGCGCGCCCGACACCTTGAAGATGCTCGCCCAGTTCACCGTGCTCTCGCGCCTCAAGGAGCCGGAAAACTCGAACATCTATTCCAAGATGCGCGTGTACGATGGTGAAAACCTCAAGGACACCGATCCGAAGGCCAAGTCGATTCAGGAATACCGCGACAACGCCGGTGTCGACGAAGGTATGAACGGCCTGTCTACCCGCTTCGCGTTCAAGATTCTGTCGAAGGTTTTCAACTTCGACCCGCACGAAATCGCCGCCAACCCGGTGCACTTGCTCTACGTGCTGGAACAACAGATCGAACAGGAACAGTTCCAGGCCGAAACCCGCGAACGCTACCTGCGATTCCTCAAGGAGTATCTGGCACCGCGCTACATCGAGTTCATCGGCAAGGAGATCCAGACCGCTTACCTCGAGTCGTACAGCGAGTACGGCCAGAACATCTTCGATCGCTACGTGCTGTACGCCGACTTCTGGATCCAGGACCAGGAATACCGCGATCCGGAAACCGGCGAAATCCTCAACCGCGTCGCCCTGAACGAAGAACTGGAGAAAATCGAAAAACCGGCCGGCATCAGCAATCCGAAGGATTTCCGCAACGAAATCGTCAACTTCGTACTGCGCGCCCGGGCCAACAACAACGGCAAAAACCCGACCTGGCTCAGCTACGAAAAACTGCGGGTGGTCATCGAGAAGAAAATGTTCTCCAACACCGAGGACCTGCTGCCGGTCATCAGCTTCAACGCCAAGGCCAGCAAAGAGGACCAGCAGAAGCACAACGACTTCGTCACACGGATGGTCGAGCGCGGTTACACCGACAAACAGGTACGACTGCTGTCCGAGTGGTACCTGCGGGTCAGAAAATCACAATAACCCGCTGCCGGTCAGACCGGTTGTCGTCAGCCAGAGGCCTGTGTACGCATTTTCTGTTACACAAGCCTCTGGAAGGTGTTCGAAAGTCGGTAGCGAATTCAAGCAGCATCCACAGCGCTTGGGGGAGCGTCGCATATCCCTTGGCCCTCGGTTCGATGCTGCATCACCGCTCGCCCCTTTCAGGACAGCTTCTAAGGAGCAGTCATGAGCTATGTGATCGACCGACGTCTCAATGGCAAGAACAAGAGCACGGTGAACCGTCAGCGGTTTCTGCGGCGTTACCGTGACCACATCAAAAAGGCTGTCGAAGAGGCGGTCAGCCGGCGCTCCATTACCGATATGGAACACGGTGAACAGATCAGCATTCCCGGTCGGGACATCGACGAACCGGTGCTTCATCATGGTCGCGGCGGCAAACAAACCGTCGTGCACCCCGGCAACAAGGAATTCACCAGCGGCGAGCACATCGCCCGTCCGCCCGGAGGTGGCGGCGGCAGAGGCCCCGGCAAGGCGGGCAACTCGGGTGAGGGGATGGATGAGTTCGTCTTCCAGATCACCCAAGAGGAATTCCTCGAGTTCATGTTCGAAGACCTCGAGCTGCCGAACCTGGTCAAACGCAACCTGACCGGCACCGACACGTTCAAAACGGTGCGCGCAGGCATCAGCAACGAAGGCAACCCGTCGCGCATCAACATCATCCGCACCTTGCGCTCGGCCCATGCACGGCGCATTGCCCTGTCCGGCAGCAGTCGGACAAAACTGCGTGAAGCCAAAGAAGAACTTCTGCGACTCAAGCAGGAAGAACCGGATAACTTCGGCGATATTCAGAAAATCGAAGCAGAAATCGAAAAGCTCAGTGCGCGCATTCATCGCATCCCGTTCCTCGACACGTTCGACCTCAAGTACAACTTGCTCATCAAGCAGCCCAATCCCAGCTCCAAGGCGGTGATGTTCTGCCTGATGGACGTATCCGGCTCCATGACGCAGGCGACCAAGGACATCGCCAAACGTTTCTTCATCCTGCTTTACCTGTTTCTCAAGCGTAACTACGAGAAGATCGACGTCGTGTTCATCCGCCACCACACCAGCGCGCGGGAAGTGGATGAAGAAGAGTTCTTCTACTCACGCGAAACCGGCGGCACCATTGTGTCCAGCGCCTTGAAACTGATGCAGGAGATCATGGCCGAGCGCTATCCGAGCAATGAGTGGAACATCTATGCCGCCCAAGCGTCCGACGGCGATAACTGGAACGACGACTCGCCGATCTGCCGCGACATTCTGATCAACCAGATCATGCCGTTCGTGCAGTACTACACTTACGTTGAGATCACCCCGCGCGAACATCAGGCCCTGTGGTTCGAATACGAACGCATCGCCGAAGCCTTCTCTGACACTTTTGCCCAGCAGCAACTGGTCTCGGCCGGGGATATTTACCCGGTCTTCCGTGAACTCTTCCAGCGCAGGTTAGTGACATGACCGCCAAAGAGCAGAAGCGCCAACCCATTTCTACCGGCTCCGAATGGACGTTCGAGCTGATCCAGGCCTACGACAAAGAAATCAGTCGCCTGGCGGCTCGTTACGCACTCGATACGTACCCCAACCAGATCGAAGTGATCACCGCCGAACAGATGATGGACGCCTATGCCTCCGTCGGCATGCCGCTGGGTTATCACCATTGGTCCTATGGCAAACACTTCCTCAGCACTGAAAAATCCTACAGCCGTGGGCAGATGGGGCTGGCCTACGAGATCGTGATCAACTCAGACCCGTGCATCGCTTATCTGATGGAAGAGAACACCATCTGCATGCAGGCGCTGGTCGTGGCGCATGCCTGCTATGGGCACAACAGTTTTTTCAAAGGCAATTACCTGTTCCGCACCTGGACCGACGCCAGTTCAATCATTGATTACCTGGTGTTCGCCAAGCAGTACATCATGCAGTGCGAGGAACGCCACGGCATTGATGCGGTAGAAGACTTGCTCGATTCCTGCCACGCGCTGATGAACTACGGCGTCGACCGCTACAAACGCCCCTACCCGATTTCCGCTGAAGAAGAACGGCGCCGGCAAAAGGACCGGGAAGAGCATTTGCAGAAACAGATCAACGATCTGTGGCGCACCATTCCAAAAGGTGCAGACAAATACAGCGACAAGGACAATGCGCGTTTCCCCGCCGAACCTCAGGAAAACATCCTGTACTTCATCGAAAAACACGCGCCACTACTGGAACCCTGGCAGCGTGAAATCGTGCGGATCGTGCGCAAGATTGCTCAATACTTTTATCCACAACGCCAGACCCAAGTGATGAACGAAGGCTGGGCCACGTTCTGGCATTACACATTGATGAATGACCTTTACGACGAAGGCCTGGTCACCGACGGCTTCATGATTGAGTTCCTGACGTCCCACACCAGCGTGGTCTTTCAACCGGGCTTCGACAGCCCTTACTACAGCGGAATCAACCCTTACACCCTCGGGTTTGCCATGTACCGGGACATCCGGCGCATGTGCGAAGAACCCACCGAGGAAGATCGCCGCTGGTTCCCGGAAATCGCCGGCACCGACTGGCTGTCGGCTATCAAGTTCGCCATGAGCAGCTTCAAGGATGAGAGCTTCATCCTGCAGTACCTGTCACCGAAAGTGATCCGCGACCTGAAGTTGTTCAGCATTCTCGATGACGACCAAAAGGACGACCTGCTGGTGCCAGCGATCCACGATGAAGATGGCTATCGCATCATCCGTGAAACCCTCGCAGCGCAATACAACCTGGGCAATCGCGAGCCTAACGTGCAGATTTACAGCATTGACCGGCGTGGCGACCGCTCCCTGACCCTGCGGCACCAGCAACATGATCGCAAGCCGCTGGGCGAGTCCACCGAGGAAGTACTCAAGCACCTGCACCGTCTGTGGGGTTTCGATATTCACCTGGAAACCCTGCAAGGGGATCAGGTGATGAAAATCCATCATGTGCCACCCAGAAATGAGCACAGCGAAGGAGAGTATGGGCGGCTGGACCTGGCCGTCATTCATCTTTGAGCGAGTCAGGACCTCCGAAAGTTCGACGCAACGGTTATTCTGTCGAGCTAACGGAGGTTTTTTATGCAGATTTATAAAGTCGGCGGTGCGGTACGTGATCGCCTGCTGGGCAAACCTGTTACCGATATCGACTGGGTTGTGGTGGGTGCCACAACCGAAGAAATGCTCGCCAAGGGTTTTCGCCCGGTGGGCGCGGACTTCCCGGTATTTCTTCACCCAAAAAGCGGTGAGGAATACGCCCTTGCTCGCACTGAACGCAAAAGCGGACGCGGCTATGGCGGCTTTACCTTTCAAGCCAGTCCCGAGGTCACCCTCGAAGAAGACCTGATTCGCCGCGACCTGACGATCAATGCCATGGCCGAAGACGATCAGCAGAATTTGACCGATCCTTACCATGGCCAGCGCGATCTTGAAGCTCGCCTGCTCCGTCACGTTTCCCCTGCGTTCGCCGAAGATCCACTCCGTGTCCTGCGCGTTGCCCGCTTTGCTGCGCGTTATGCGGCGCTGGGCTTTACCGTCGCGCCAGAGACTATGGAGTTGATGCGACAGCTCAGCAAATCCGGCGAACTGGAAGCCTTGACCGCTGAACGCAGCTGGAAAGAAATCTCCCGCGCTTTGCTGGAGGATCAGCCGCAAGTGTTCATTGAAGTGCTGCGCGAGTGCAGCGCACTCAAGGTGCTGATGCCTGAAGTCGACGCGTTGTTTGGCGTCCCACAGCCGCAAGCTCACCACCCGGAAATCGACACCGGGCTGCACACCTTAAGCGTGCTTGAGCAATCGGCGCTGCACAAACAACCGCTAACCGTGCGTTGGGCGTGCCTGCTGCACGACCTGGGCAAAGGGCTGACACCAGAAGAAGAGTGGCCACGCCATATTGCCCACGAGCACAAGGGCTTGAAGCTGATCAAAGCGGTCAACGAACGCTTCAAGGCCCCGAAGGATTGTCAGGAGCTGGCATTGTTGGTGGGCGAATATCACACCCACGGCCATCGGGCGCTGGAGCTGAAGCCATCGACCTTGCTGGAGTTGCTGCAGAGTTTTGACGTTTACCGTCGACCGCAGCGGTTCGAGGAGTTTATTGCCGCGTGCGAGATGGATGCCCGCGGACGAAAAGGGCTGGAGCAGAGAAGTTATCCACAAGCGGAATACCTGCGCGGTGCGGCGACGGCAGCGCGGAGCGTGGCGGTTCAGCCATTGCTGGAGAAGGGATTCAAGGGGCCGGAGTTGGGCGAGGCGATCAAGCGTGAACGGCTTAAAGCACTGAAAGCCTACAAGGAAGCGGCGTCTGCCTGAAAAGCATCGCGGGCAAGTCGAACGTCGCACCGCCGGCTCCTACAGGGATCACCTAAATCCTGTAGGAGCCGGCGGTGCGACGTTCGACTTGCTCGCGATGGCGTCATCCGCCTCACAACAAATTCGAAGGGGTCAGCTGCTCACCGCGCCACTCAAAAGCCACCGGCGCCAACACCTGATCAATCTGCGCTTCACTCCACAAGGTCGCAAAGCTCTTGCCTACGCCAGGATGCACACGATCCGGCGCTATCAGCGATAACGGCCACAATACAAAAGCATTCTTCAAGATCTCTGCCCGCGGCAGGATCAATCCATCGAAATTGCCCACCAGCTCACCAAACAACAGCACGTCGATATCCAGCGGTAGACCCTTACGGTCCGGCGCATAACGACCATTGTCCGCCTCGATGAATTTCAATCGACGGTCCAGCTCCATCAGCGGCAGATCGGTGTACGCCGACACCACGAAATTGAAAAACGGCCCGCTCTTGATGCCCACCGGCTGACTTTCGAACACGGCCGAACAGCGGATATCCACCAAAAAAGCCGCCAAAGCCTCCAGACCCGCCTGCAAATGGGTTTCACGCTCGATATTGCTACCGAGTCCGAGGTACACCTGAGTCAGCGACATCCGCGCTCGATCTCCACGCCCACACCGCCCCTGGCAGCCGGAATGGCGCCAGGCTTGGTCAGCTTGAGACGCATCCAGGTGATCTTGAATTCACTCATCAGAACCTCAACCAGACGCTCGGCAAAGGTCTCGACCAGCTGATACTGCGCCTGCTCGGCAAATGCCTGGATTCGCGATGAAACACTGGCGTAATCGAGCGCCAGGGTCAGGTCATCACCGGCTGCCGCCGGGCGATTATCCCAGGCGAAGCTCAGATCAAGACGCAGACATTGCCGGATGCCTCGCTCCCAGTCATAGGCACCAATCACGGTGTCGACTTCCAGGCCCTCGATAAACACTCTGTCCAAGCACTCTTCTCCACTGCACGACAAGGGCGCAATGCGCCGTTAGAATCAGGGCGTCCTCGCCCGGAATAGTTAGCATGTTTTGGTTATTGGCGATCCTCGCCTACCTGCTTGGCTCTCTGTCCTTCGCCATTTTGCTCAGCCGCCTGACGGGTAATCCCGATCCGCGAATGAGTGGCTCGGGCAATGCCGGTGCCACCAACATGTTGCGCCTGGCCGGCAAGAAACTCGCCATCCTGACTTTGCTCGGCGACCTCTGCAAAGGCCTGCTGCCCGTGCTGATCGCCGGCCTTGCGGGCCTTTCGCTGCAAGAACAGGCCTGGATCGGCATCTGCGCCGTCATCGGCCATCTGTTTCCAGTGTACTTCCGCTTTCGCGGCGGCAAAGGTGTCGCCACCGCTGCCGGCATGCTGCTGGGGCTTTATCCGCCCGCGGCACTGCTGGCGGTCTGCGCCTGGCTGCTGACGTTCTACCTGACCCGCACCAGCTCACTCGCGGCACTGATTGCCACACCGCTGACCCTGCCGCTGCTTGCCTGGCAGGAACCGGCGGCCTTGCTGCCCATGAGCGTACTCACCGGGCTGATTGTCTGGCGTCATCGCGGCAATCTACGCGACCTGTTTGCCGGGCGCGAACGGCATTTTTAAATACCGGACGTGAACGCGGCTCATCACAGCGCCGACAATTGCTCCATCGGCCAACGTGCCTGAACGCTGATGGCCAGGCTTTCATGCTGGCCGGCCTGCAAGCGCTGGCACCCGGCAAACGCGATCATCGCACCATTGTCAGTGCAGAACTCCGGACGGGCGTAAAACACATCGCCCTTCAAGTCGCCGAGCATTTTCTCCAGCGAGGTGCGTAGTGCCTTGTTGGCGCTGACGCCCCCAGCGATCACCAGACGCTTCATGCCCGCTTGCTTGAGGGCTCGCTTGCACTTGATGGTCAAAGTCTCCACCACGGCCTGCTGGAACGCCAGCGAGATGTCGCAACGGGCTTGCTCGCTGTCGTCCCCGGCGCTGACACTCTGCTGCCAGGTGTTTAAGGCGAAGGTTTTCAAGCCACTGAAACTGAATGCCAGACCCGGGCGGTCGCACATAGGACGCGGGAAAGTGAATCGTCCCGCAACACCTTGCTCGGCCAGGCGCGCAATTTCCGGACCGCCCGGATAATTGAGCCCCATCATCTTGGCAGTCTTGTCAAAAGCCTCACCGGCAGCATCGTCCAGGGTCTCACCCAGTAGCGTGTACTGACCGATCCCGTCGACCTGAACCAGCTGCGTATGACCACCGGACACCAACAAAGCGACGAACGGAAATTCTGGCGGTTGCGTCTCCAGCATCGGCGCCAACAAATGGCCTTCCATATGGTGCACGCCCAAGGCCGGAATACCCCAGGCAAAGGCCAGCGCCTGGGCGCATGAAGCCCCCACCAGCAACGCACCGACCAGGCCAGGACCCGCGGTATAGGCGATGGCGTCGATCTCGGTCGGCACACAGTCAGCTTCGGCCAACACCTGACGAATCAAGGGCAGCATCCGCTTGACGTGGTCGCGCGAGGCCAGCTCCGGCACCACGCCACCATAGGCGCGGTGCAGGTCGATCTGACTGAATAGTGCGTCGGCCAACAGCCCGCGTTCACTGTCATATAATGCGACACCGGTTTCGTCGCAGGAGGTTTCTAATCCCAGTACTAGCATGGGTTTGCGCCTTGTTTAGGCTGAATTCGAAGGCGCGCATAATAGTCGCCGCGTGATGCCCCGACCAGCGGTTTTCGATCAGAGGCTTTGCATTCCGAGCGATGAGGAGTTAACATCCGCAACCCTTAAAAACCGACGTCTTCAAGTGCTCTTTTGCCGCGAGGATGTTGACCCCGGTAATGAATGAAGGTAGCTCTGGATGCCAGCCGTCAAAGTAAAAGAGAACGAACCCTTCGACGTAGCTCTGCGTCGTTTCAAGCGCTCCTGCGAAAAAGCCGGTGTACTGGCTGAAGTTCGTAGCCGCGAATTTTACGAGAAGCCAACTTCTGAGCGTAAGCGCAAAGCAGCAGCCGCTGTTAAGCGTCACGCGAAGAAAGTTCAGCGCGAACAGCGCCGCGCCGTTCGTCTGTACTAATACACAGACGATCGTAGCAAGCTTCTGCCAAGCCCGGCCCTCAGCCGGGCTAATGGCATTTGCGTAAAACGCTTGATGCTTCACTGTCGACGCCGCAGACGCGACCGAGACAAATCTGCTTTACAGCGTCAGACCTGGCTCTTTTGCCAGCGGTGCACGTCTTTTCTGACGAGCCTTCCAAGGCTACTGACGAGCACACCCACTGATTCCTCTCACGACGATCAGCCCAAGGCACCTGCTTGTGTGCCCGCTTACTGAGCTTTCCGAGGCCAACGGCTGGCCGCAGCGGATTCAGCGCAACACTTTCAAACAGTCGATAACTGATTGGTATTAACGTCAGTGGATTTTCGGCAGATACACTTCCCGACAGCGATTACGCAGACGACACCGGTCGAGCCGCACATTTTGCGCGCCTCAAACAACGACCCGCGTTCGGCCGTACTTCGTTTTGGGTCCATTTCAGCGCAGATGACGAGAACGCCATGGCCGGGCTAATTCCCCAGAGCTTCATTGACGACCTTCTGAACCGCACCGACATCGTCGATGTGGTCAGCTCGCGCCTGCAAATGAAAAAGGCCGGCAAAAACTACACCGCTTGCTGCCCGTTCCACAAAGAAAAAACCCCGTCTTTCAGCGTCAGCCCCGACAAACAGTTCTATTACTGCTTCGGTTGCGGTGCTGGCGGTAACGCCCTCGGCTTCATGATGGACCACGACAACCTGGACTTCGTCCAGGCCGTCGAAGAACTGGCCAAAGCCGCCGGCATGGAAATCCCCCGCGAAGAAAGCGGCCGACCGCACAAACCGCGGCAACCGACCGATTCGCCGCTGTACCCACTGCTCACCGCCGCCGCCGACTTTTACCGTCAGGCACTGAAAAGTCATCCATCACGCAAAGCGGCTGTGGATTACTTGAAAGGTCGCGGACTGACCGGCGAGATTGCCCGCGACTTCGGCCTCGGCTTTGCTCCGCCGGGCTGGGACAATCTGTTCAAGCACTTGAGCAGCGACACCCTGCAACAAAAAGCCATGGTCGATGCCGGCCTGCTGATCGAGAACGCCGAAACCGGCAAACGCTATGATCGCTTCCGCGATCGCGTGATGTTCCCGATTCGCGATAGCCGCGGGCGCATCATCGCCTTCGGCGGCCGGGTACTGGGCGACGACAAGCCTAAATACCTGAACTCACCGGAAACCCCGGTATTCCATAAAGGCCAGGAACTCTACGGCCTTTATGAAGCACGCAAAAACAACCGCAACCTCGACGAAATCATCGTCGTCGAAGGCTATATGGACGTCATTGCCCTCGCCCAGCAAGGCCTGCGCAATGCCGTGGCGACCTTGGGCACCGCCACCAGCGAAGAGCACTTGAAGCGACTGTTTCGTGTCGTGCCCAACGTGCTGTTCTGTTTCGACGGCGACCAGGCAGGCCGCAATGCCGCCTGGCGGGCACTGGAAGCGACACTGCCGTGCCTGCAAGACGGCCGGCGCGCACGCTTTCTGTTCCTGCCGGAAGGCGAAGACCCGGATACGCTGGTCCGCTCCGAAGGCACAGATGCTTTCCGTGCGCGGATCAACCAGCACGCCCAGCCATTGGCGGATTATTTCTTCCAGCAGTTGACCGAAGAGTCGGACCCGCGCTCGCTTGAAGGCAAGGCCCACATGGCCACCCTCGCCGCACCGCTGATCGATAAAGTTCCGGGCGCCAACCTGCGCATCCTGATGCGCCAGCGCCTGACCGAAATCACCGGCCTTAGCGGTGAAGCAGTCAGCCAACTGGTGCAAAGCGCCCCTCAGGACGCGCCGCCGGCTTACGATCCAGGCATCGATTACGACGCCATGCCCGATTACAGCGACTACCATCAGCCGCAATCACAAGAGATGTATGTGCCGCAGCAGGAATGGACGCCGAAGAAACCCGGCGCTGGCGGCAAGAAGTGGGACAAGAAGCCGTGGGACAAGAATGGCAAGCGCGGTGGCGATCGTGATCAACCGAGCGCCCCGCGCACACCGATTGCCGTAGAAGCGCCCACGCTGATCGCACTGCGCACCCTCATTCATCATCCGGATCTGGCTGGCCGGGTAGAAACCGCCAACCACTTTGCCAATGAGAGCAATACCTACGCACAACTGCTCGTCGCCCTGATCGAGGCCGTGCAAAAAAATCCTAAGCTAAACTCAATTCAGCTAATGGCGCGCTGGCACGGGACCGAACAGGGACGTTTGCTCAAGGCATTGGCAGAAAAGGAATGGCTGATTGCAGGCGACAACCTTGAACAACAGTTTTTAGACACCATTACTAGGTTATCGGCAGCTCAACACACGGATAGCCTGGAAGCACTTATCAGGAAAGCCAGACAGCCGGGATTGACCCCGGAGGAAGCAAATCAGATCGCAAATCAGATGCGCGACCTATTAAAACGCAATATGGCTGTATCAAACCCGACCTCAACTGGCGCGTGAGGTCATAGCTCAGGTATAATCCTCGGCTTGTTTTTTGCCCGCCAAGACCTTCAGTGGATAGGGTGTTATGTCCGGAAAAGCGCAACAGCAGTCTCGTATCAAAGAGTTGATCACACTTGGTCGTGAGCAGGGTTACCTGACTTACGCGGAGGTCAACGACCACCTGCCGGAGGATATTTCAGATCCGGAACAGGTGGAAGACATCATCCGCATGATCAATGACATGGGGATCAACGTATTCGAGGTTGCGCCAGATAAGGATTCCCTTATGCTGGCCGACGCCGATACCGACGAAGCCGCGGCCGAAGAGGCAGCAGCAGCGTTGGCAGCGGTCGAGACCGACATTGGTCGCACCACCGACCCAGTGCGCATGTACATGCGTGAAATGGGTACGGTAGAGCTCCTCACACGTGAAGGCGAAATCGAAATCGCCAAACGTATTGAAGAGGGCATCCGCGAAGTGATGGGCGCAATTGCGCACTTCCCTGGCACGGTTGATCATATTCTCTCCGAATACACTCGCGTCACCACCGAAGGTGGCCGCCTGTCCGACGTCCTGAGCGGTTATATCGACCCGGACGACGGCATTGCGCCGCCTGCTGCAGAAGTGCCACCGCCGATCGATCCGAAAGCCGCGCCAGCTGCCGACGACACCGACGACGATGACGCCGAAGCAACGGATGACGAAGAAGAAGCCGAAAGCGGCCCGGATCCGGTCATCGCAGCACAGCGTTTTGGCGCTGTCTCCGATCAGATGGAAATCACCCGCAAGGCGCTGAAAAAGCACGGTCGTGGCAATAAGCTGGCAATTGCCGAGCTGGTGCTTCTGGCTGAGCTGTTCATGCCGATCAAACTGGTTCCGAAGCAATTCGAAGGCCTGGTCGAGCGTGTTCGCAGTGCCCTGGATCGTCTGCGTCAGCAAGAGCGCGCGATCATGCAACTTTGCGTTCGTGATGCCCGCATGCCGCGTGCCGACTTCCTGCGCCAGTTCCCGGGCAACGAAGTCGACGAAAGCTGGTCCGATGCACTGGCCAAAGGCAAAGGCAAATACGCCGAAGCCATTGGTCGCCTGCAACCGGACATCATTCGTTGCCAGCAGAAGCTGACCGCGCTGCAAACCGAAACCGGTTTGACGATCGCCGAGATCAAGGACATCAACCGTCGCATGTCGATCGGTGAGGCCAAGGCCCGCCGCGCGAAGAAAGAGATGGTCGAAGCGAACTTGCGTCTGGTGATCTCCATCGCCAAGAAGTACACCAACCGTGGCCTGCAATTCCTCGATCTGATCCAGGAAGGCAACATTGGTTTGATGAAAGCGGTAGACAAGTTCGAATACCGCCGCGGCTACAAATTCTCGACTTATGCCACCTGGTGGATCCGTCAGGCGATCACTCGCTCGATTGCCGACCAGGCCCGCACCATCCGTATTCCGGTGCACATGATCGAGACGATCAACAAGCTCAACCGTATTTCCCGGCAGATGTTGCAGGAAATGGGTCGTGAACCGACCCCGGAAGAGCTGGGCGAACGCATGGAAATGCCTGAGGACAAGATCCGCAAGGTATTGAAGATCGCTAAAGAGCCGATCTCCATGGAAACCCCGATCGGTGATGACGAAGACTCCCATCTGGGTGACTTCATCGAAGACTCGACCATGCAGTCGCCAATCGATGTCGCCACCGTTGAGAGCCTTAAAGAAGCGACTCGCGAAGTACTGTCCGGCCTCACTGCCCGTGAAGCCAAGGTTCTGCGCATGCGCTTCGGTATCGACATGAATACCGACCACACCCTTGAGGAGGTTGGTAAACAGTTCGACGTGACCCGTGAACGGATTCGTCAGATCGAAGCCAAGGCACTGCGCAAGCTGCGCCACCCGACGAGAAGCGAGCATTTGCGCTCCTTCCTCGACGAGTAACAACAAAACCCCCGGCCCAGGCCGGGGGTTTTGCTTTATGCAGATTAAATCCCCCGCACCTCCCCCCTGCCGTTTTGCCCGTCTACACTCGAAACATTCCCCCGAGCCATAACGAGACCGTTATGCCCAGACTGCCGACCGTGCTTTTTTTGCTGTCGCTGATGACCTGGACTGCAACGGCTGGCGCGCTGACTCTGACCGAAGACGAACGTAGCTGGCTGGCCGCACACCCGAATTTACGCCTGGGTGTGGACGCGTCTTGGCCGCCATTTGAGTTCCGCGACGAAAAGGGCCGTTATCAAGGCCTGGCAGCGGACTACATCAACGTGATCCGTCAACGGCTGGCCATCAAGCTCACGCCCATCGAACCGGTCAGCTGGACGGTCGTCCTTGAACAGGCCAAGCAAGGCAAGCTAGACGTTTTACCAGGCATCATGTCGACCCCCGAGCGCCAGACGTACCTGTCGTTTACTCGCCCCTACCTCGACTTTCCGATTGTCATCCTGGCCCATGTCGGCGGCGCCCAACCGCACAAAATCAAAGACCAGTACGGGCTGAAGATCGCCGTGGTGGAAAACTATGCACCCCATGAGCTGTTGCGCACACACCACCCCGACCTGAATCTGGTGCCGATGGCCAATGTGAGCTCGGCATTACAGGCACTGGCCACCGATGAAGTGGACGCCGTCGTCGGCGATCTCGCTTCCAGCGTCTGGAGCCTTCGCCAACTCAAGCTCGAAGGGCTGTATGTCAGCGGCGAAACCCCCTATCGCTTTCAACTGGCAATGGCCGTGCCCCCCAAGAACAAGGTGCTGGTCGGCATACTGGACAAAGTGCTGGCGGACATGAGCCCGAGTGAAATCAGCGCCATTCAGGAACACTGGGTGGGAAATGTCCTGGATAACCGAACCTTCTGGTCGGATCTGTTGGTTTATGGCCTGCCGGGGCTACTGTTTCTGATGGTCATGCTGGCCGTGGTTATACGGATCAACCGACGATTGAGTTCTGAAATTGCCCGCCGGGTCGACCTCGAGCAAGAACTGCGCAGCAGCGAATACCACTATCGCGGACTGGTCGAGAGCCTGTCGGCCATCGCCTGGGAAGCACGGATGGACGATTACACCTACAGCTACGTATCGCCGCACGCCGAAGACTTGCTTGGATATCCGCTGTCCCATTGGCTCATTCCGGGGTTCTGGCGCAACATCATCCACCCTGCGGACCTGACTCGCGCCCAAACCTACTGCGATCACGAAGTACTGGCCGGGCGCGATCACAGCATCGATTACCGCGTCATAACCGCCGATGGCCGCTGCTTGTGGGTACGCGACATCGTCAGCCTGATCGAACATGGTCATGAGCCGGTGTTGCGCGGGTTGATGATTGACATCAGTGAAGCCAAGCGCACTGAAGAGGCATTGCGCCTCTCCGAGCAAAAATTCGCCTCGGTCTTCCAGCAAAACCCGGACATTCTGGTGATCGCGCGACTGTCCGACGGTTGTCTGCTGGAAGTGAACAAAGCGTTCGTAGAGCAAATCGGCCTCAGGCCCGAAGAAGTCATCGGCCAGACCGCCACTGACCTGAATATCTGGGGTATCCCCGGTGTTGGGCCGGGGCTGTTGCAAAGACTGCAGTCCGGCAGCATCCGCAACCTGGAGATGCCTTTTCGCCGCAGCAACGGCCAGGTGTTTACCGGCCTGATTTCCGCCGAGCCTTTCAATCTCGACACGACCCCTGCCCTCGTGGTGGTGGTGCGTGATATCAGCAAGCTAAAAGAAACCCAGCAGCAACTGCAAACCTCTGAAGAGAAATTCGCCAAGGCGTTCCACGCCTCCCCGGACGGTTTGTTGTTGTCGCGGCAGAGCGACGGGTTGCTGCTGGAGGTCAATGAAGGTTTCAGCCGCATTACTGGCTTCAACAGCGCTATGTCCGTTGATCGTTCCACCCTGGAGCTGGGGATATGGGTCAACCTCAACGAACGCAAACAGATGCTCGAGCTGCTGCACAGGGATGGCTTCGTCCGTGATTTCAGTTGCCACATCCGCCGCAGCGATGGACAGGTCCGACTGTGCGAGGTGTCGAGCCGCCCATTGCCGATCGGCGATGACGACTGCATGTTGACCATTGCCCGGGACATCACCGAGCGGCACCTGATGCAGGAGAAGCTACAACAGGCCGCCACCGTGTTCGAAAGCACGGCCGAGGGCGTTCTGATCACCGACACCCATCAGCACATCAGTGCGGTCAACCGCGCGTTTACCGAAATTACCGGCTACTGCGAGAGCGAAGCATTGGGCCATACCCCGCGCCTGCTCGCTTCGGGCCTTCACGACAGCGCGTTTTACGCGGCAATGTGGCACCAACTGACGGCCGAAGGACATTGGCAAGGCGAGATCTCCAACCGCCGCAAGAATGGCGAGCTCTACCCCAGCTGGCTGACCATCAGCGCGGTACGTAACCGGGATAAGTTCATCACCCACTTCGTGGCAGTGTTCGCGGACATTTCCAGCCTCAAACACGCCCAGGCCAAACTCGACTACCAGGCGCACCACGACCCGCTGACCGGCCTGCCAAACCGCACACTGTTCGAGAGCCGACTGCTGACCGCGCTCAACACCCAACAGGAAAATGGAGGCCAGGGTGCCGTGCTGTTCCTCGACCTGGACCGCTTCAAACACATCAATGACAGTCTCGGCCATCCGGTCGGCGACCTGCTGCTCAAAGGCATCGCCGTGCGCCTCAAAGAGCAGTTGCGCGATATCGACACCGTTGCGCGCCTGGGCGGTGACGAATTCATCATCCTGCTACCGGGCCTGCAACAGAATAGCGATGCCGACAACATCGCGACCAAGCTGCTCAATTGTTTCGCCGCGCCGTTCCAGGCGGGTGATCACGAGTTTTTTATCAGCGCCAGTATCGGCACCAGCCTGTACCCCAAGGATGGTTGCGATGTCGCCACACTGGTCAAAAACGCCGACGCCGCGATGTACCGCTCCAAGGCCAAGGGGCGCAACCGGATTGAACGCTACACCCGTGACCTCACCGCCCAGGCCAGCGAACGCGTGGCGCTGGAATATGAATTGCGACGCGCCATCGAGCGCAACGAGCTGACGCTGCACTACCAACCGAAAATCAGCCTTGATGACCATCGACTGGTCGGTGCCGAAGCACTGATTCGTTGGAATCACCCGACCTTCGGCACCGTGCCGCCTGAACACTTCATTCCCTTGGCCGAAGAAAACGGCATGATTCTGCAAATCGGTGACTGGGTACTTGAGACCGCCTGCCACCAGATGTATGAGTGGAATCAGGTATATGAGTGCCTCGGCCCGCTCTCGGTCAACCTCGCAGGCGCCCAACTTCGCCAACCAAACTTGCTGGGACGGATCGAGCAACTGCTCAAGGACAGCCGCCTCCAACCCAGCTTTTTGCAACTGGAGATTACCGAAAGCTTCATCATGAGCCAGGCCGAAGAAGCGCTGGCGGTGTTGCATCAACTCAAACAGTTGGGTGTGCAATTAGCCATCGATGACTTCGGTACCGGCTACTCGTCCTTGAGCTACCTCAAGCGACTGCCACTGGATATTCTCAAGATCGATCAGTCGTTCGTCCGCGGCCTGCCTGACGATCCGCATGATGCGGCCATTGTTCGAGCGATCATCGCGTTGGGCCGCAGCATGCAATTTACTGTCATTGCCGAGGGCGTTGAGACCCAGGCCCAACAGGAATTCCTCGCCGCAGAAGGCTGCGAACAGATCCAGGGCTACATCGTGAGCCCACCTCTTCCCGCCGAAGAATTCGCCGCGACATTTCTTCGTATAGCCTTATCGGATTTTTCGGATAGCACAGCAGAGAAACCGTAGCTATAATCCGCGGCCTACTGAGGGCCTATAGCTCAGTTGGTTAGAGCAGAGGACTCATAATCCTTTGGTCCACGGTTCAAGTCCGTGTGGGCCCACCAAACAAAAAAGCCGCGCTATTGCGCGGCTTTTTCGTATGTGACGAGCTGGTTTTCTTTAAGTTGTATGTCGCAGCTATCAGATGACGCCCGCGAAGGTTGTAGGCAACATCTGAGAATCGTGTGATGGGTGCGTTTGGGCACTTCGCCGCCTTGTTGGGCTTTTCTTCGACGAGATACTCTCCCGGACGTCACTGCCAATGCAGTGATCGGGTGTGGTAACCCGGTGAAACCAGCGCAAAAGTGCACTCATCACGAACACAGGCAGTTATACCTGCGTTCTTGATATGGCGGCTGTGCGTGGGACGCCTTCGGGCGTGCCGGTTTCCTTGGTTCCCGGTTTACCACCCTGCGTACAGCTGCCTCCCTTTCGTGTGGTAACGGAAATGGCAGCTCCTAGAACCCAGGAGCAGAACAATGACCAAAACAGATCCGTCCACGACTTCAGAACTAAAAACCATCGGTTTCACCCCGCTCATCTACTGCTCGGATCAGGCGTTGTTCAACGTCCGCGCCGGCGTCCCCATCGTCGATGCATTGTCACAAGCCTCCGATCTGCTATTTCTCGCCAAATCTTTTGCCAAGGATGCCGCCTACGCAAAAGACACCGACCGCCACGCTTGGGCCGAGCATTATCTGACGGCGATGAGCAAGGCAGTGATTGATGATGTGGTGAAGGTACTGACACCGCGACCTGCTCGGACCGCGACGGAATCCGAGTAACAACACTCAACAGAATTGCGCCTCGATCATTCGGGGCCTTCAGTTCCCGTCACGAGCTTCGTGACGCATTCGCCGATACGCGACCTGGCACTCACTACTGGCAAATCACTATCAACGTTGTGTATGGTCGCGCCTCATCGTCGAAGGGCACGTTCGACTCAATCGAGACAAAAGGAATTTGCAGATGAAAAAAGTCATTTCTACCAGCCTGTTCACAGCACTGATTGTTGCAGGCTGCCCTGCGATTGCCCAAGCGAAAGCCAGCGTCGCCGATGTTTTTAATGGAAAAATGTTGGGCACCAATCTACGTCACTTCGAATCAGTTGCCGGCGTCGCACGTGAGAGTTCGGGCGATCATCACTCTTATGAGATTCAAGGCTGCCAAATCACGGCGACTGCCGGTGGCGGCACGATCAGTGAACTGCGCATGGAGCTTTCGCCGACCTGCCAAGCCGACTTGAAATCCTTCATCGGTGAATCGTTCGCACCGGCCGCCAACAAACCCCTGACCTTCGGTAACTTTCAACAGGCGGCTGGGGAGCTGAGTTTCTACGCGGACTGCCTGACCATGTGCGGCAACGCTGCAGACCCATCGGTTTTTGCGCTATGGGACGGCCCGCGAGCTGCGGACTTCCGTCAGGTGTTGCTAGAAGTTGTGCTGGTCAGCGATCAAGCGCTGAAGGCCTCTAACCAGTGGCAGGCCAGTATGACCAAGGTCAAGGGCGAAGATTTTGTCACGGATACTCGTTTTAACTGTGAGAGAGATTTCGACGCGCAGGCACAGCAAAGCTTCCAGGCTGTGCAGGTTACCGCGATTACCATCGGTTCCGAACTGCCGACTCCTGGCTGCTGAACTGGCCAAACAAAAAAGCCGCGCAAATGCGCGGCTTTTGACTTTCTGAGACTAGCGTTCGGGCCAAGAGATCAGATCAGCCGAAACACCAGGACGACGACAATAAAGGTCACCAGAGCAAGACCAGCACCAAGCCCAAACGGCAGCAGGGTCGCTTGGGTAGCGGTGGGGGCCGGGCTACGCATTTCTTCGGCCAAGGCGGCTACATCACGGTGCAACTGCTCAATACTGGTTTGAGTAGTGGGTGGTGTGGACATACTGCGTATTCCTGTGGAGATCACGGTTCGCACCTCATGCGCTAGCCACTGTTGGATAAGGTGGGCTGGTCCATAGCAAAACTCAAGTGCAGCCGATGATTGGCCGCGCTTACGACTCGGTATTTTAGAACTTGGACCATAGCCCGACTGCGGCGACGAAGGCGGTGACGAGACCGGCACCCACCGCGAACGGATACCAAAATGTTTCCTGTCTGAGCTTGCTTTCTTCGGCCATAAATTTGCGGGTTTCGGCCATGAATTTCCGAATTTCGACTTGAAGCTTATCGAGCTCCAGATTATCGCGGTCATTTTGTAGCATCAGGCATCCTGTCAGGGCTCGGGGCGTGCCATGCGTGTGGCTGCGCAGCAGGTTGTGCGAAATTTTTTCCTGTCTGCCGTCTAAGTTATATTTTTTGAGGACGGCGGGTTATCGGATGACGCCCAACTCAGTTGTAGGCAACCTCCGAGAATTGCGTAGTGGTAGCGATTGGGAGTCTTGCCATCTTGTCAGCACTCTTGAATAGAGTTACCTGAACACAGCTAAAAGCACAGAGACGAATAAGCCGCGCTATTGCGCGGCTTTTTCATGCCCGTGATTCAGCCGTCACTTGGGCAATGCCTATGCAATCACATAACCCCCAGTTCGAATTTCGACCACAAGCGCCCCGCCGAACGAGCCTGTAACATGTTCAGCCATTGATCCGTGCCACTGGAGCCACCCCTTGCCTGATACACGCCCGCCCGTGCTTGATGAAATCGACCGCCAATTGATCGCAGCCCTGCAGATCAACGCCCGCGAGAGCGTGGCCATGCTGGCCCGGCAATTGGGCATCGCTCGTACGACCGTCACCTCGCGTCTGGCGCGACTGGAAAAGTCCAGGGTCATCACCGGTTATGGTGTGCGCCTGGGGCAACGTGTGGTGGATGGCGGGTTACAGGCGTATGTCGGGATCACGGTTCAACCTCGTTCTGGCAAAGAAGTGCTGCGCCGGCTCAGTGCGATGGCGCAGGTTCAGCAGTTGTGTGCAGTGAGTGGCGAATTTGATTATGTGGCTTGGCTGCGTACTGACTCGCCAGAGCAGCTGGATCAGTTGCTGGATCAGATTGGCAGTGTGGATGGAGTGGAGAAGACGACGACCTCAATCATCTTGAGTAGCAAGATTGATCGGGGGCAGCCGGTTTAACATTCTGACTGGATGCGCATTAGTGACTGATAGGGCCTCTTCGCGAGCAGGCTCACTCCCACAGGGACTTGGTTTCGTCAGGTTGTATTATTTTGTCGTCACATTGGTTGGTTAATTTGCAAAACGACGACACATTGCGTCTTATTAACGTGTTCTACGCTCACTAGAATGGCTGCCATCTTTTCCTATACTCAGACGCGCATCCCGCGTCGGGTCGCCAGCAAGGTCAGCCATGAACAAGAACAATCGCCATCCTGCAGACGGTAAGAAACCAGTCACCATTTTCGGCCCGGACTTTCCTTTCGCCTTCGACGACTGGATTGAACACCCGGCTGGCCTGGGCAGCATTCCTGCGCACAACCACGGTGCCGAAGTAGCGATTGTCGGCGCTGGCATCGCAGGCCTGGTGGCGGCTTACGAACTGATGAAACTGGGCTTGAAACCGGTCGTCTACGAAGCCTCGAAAATGGGCGGTCGCCTGCGCTCTCAGGCGTTCAATGGCGCCGAAGGCATCATCGCCGAGCTCGGTGGCATGCGTTTTCCGGTCTCGTCCACCGCGTTTTATCACTACGTCGACAAACTCGGTCTTGAGACCAAACCCTTCCCGAACCCGCTGACGCCCGCGTCGGGCAGCACCGTGATCGATCTGGAAGGCAAAACCCATTACGCACAGAAACTGGCGGATCTTCCTGCCTTGTTCCAGGAAGTGGCTGACGCCTGGGCCGATGCTCTGGAAGCCGGCTCGCAGTTCTCCGATATCCAGCAAGCGATCCGCGACCGCGACGTCCCCCGCCTCAAGGAGCTGTGGAACACCCTCGTGCCGCTGTGGGACGACCGCACCTTCTACGACTTCGTCGCCACCTCCAAAGCCTTCGCCAAGTTGTCGTTCCATCACCGCGAAGTGTTCGGCCAGGTCGGTTTCGGCACCGGCGGCTGGGACTCGGACTTCCCGAACTCGATGCTGGAAATCTTCCGCGTGGTAATGACCAACTGCGACGATCACCAGCACTTGGTGGTCGGTGGCGTGGAACAAGTGCCGCAGGGCATCTGGCGTCATGTGCCGGAACGTTGCGTGCATTGGCCTGAAGGCACCAGCCTCAGCTCGCTGCACAATGGCGCGCCGCGTACCGGGGTGAAAAAGATCGCCCATGCCGAAGGCGGCCGTTTTGCCGTTACCGACAATTGGGGCGATACCCGCGAGTACGCCGCGGTGTTGACCACCTGCCAGAGCTGGCTGCTGACCACACAGATCGAATGCGACGAAACCCTGTTCTCGCAAAAGATGTGGATGGCCCTCGACCGCACCCGCTACATGCAATCGTCGAAGACTTTCGTGATGGTCGACCGTCCGTTCTGGAAGGACAAGGATCCAGAAACCGGCCGCGACCTGATGAGCATGACCCTCACCGACCGTCTGACCCGTGGCACTTATCTGTTCGACAACGGCGACGACAAGCCGGGGGTAATTTGCCTGTCGTACTCGTGGATGAGCGACGCACTGAAAATGCTCCCGCAGCCGGTGGAAAAGCGCGTAAAACTGGCGCTGGACGCATTGAAGAAGATCTACCCGAAAGTCGACATCGCCGCACGTATCATCGGCGATCCGATCACCGTGTCGTGGGAAGCTGACCCGCATTTCCTCGGTGCCTTCAAAGGCGCCCTGCCCGGCCATTACCGCTACAACCAGCGCATGTACGCGCACTTCATGCAGGACGAGATGCCAGCCGAACAACGCGGGATTTTCATCGCCGGCGACGACGTTTCATGGACCCCGGCCTGGGTGGAAGGCGCGGTGCAGACTTCGCTCAATGCGGTGTGGGGCATCATGAAACACTTCGGCGGTGAAACTCACGCCGAGAACCCGGGTCCAGGTGATGTGTTCAACGAGATCGGTCCGATCGCCCTGCCCGAGTAAGAGGAATCCGAAATGCGCGTAGCCCTTTACCAATGTCCACCGCTGCCCCTGGACGTCGCCGGCAATCTGCAACGCCTACAGCAATTGGCCCAGGAAGCGAAAGGCGCCGATTTGCTGGTGGTACCGGAGATGTTCCTGACCGGCTACAACATCGGCGTCGATGCCGTCAGGGTCCTCGCGGAAGTGCACAACGGTGAGTCGGCGCAGCAGATTGCGCGCATTGCCAAAGCAGCCGGGATTGCCATTTTGTATGGCTACCCGGAGCGCTCCGAGGATGGGCAGATCTACAACGCGGTGCAGTTGATCGACGCTCAGGGCAAGCGGTTGTGCAACTACCGCAAGACTCACCTGTTCGGCGACCTCGATCACTCGATGTTCAGCGCTGGCGAGGATGACTTTCCGCTGGTGGAACTCAACGGCTGGAAGCTGGGCTTCCTGATTTGCTACGACATGGAGTTCCCGGAAAACGCCCGGCGCTTGGCCCTGGCCGGTGCCGAGCTGATCCTGGTGCCGACGGCAAACATGATTCCCTATGACTTCATCGCTGACGTTACCGTCCGCGCCCGCGCCTTCGAAAACCAATGTTATGTGGCCTATGCCAACTATTGCGGCCATGAAGACGAGATCCACTACTGCGGCCAGAGCAGCATCGCCGCGCCGGATGGCAGTCGCATCGCCCAGGCCGGCCTGGATGAAGCGCTGATTGTCGGCGAGTTGGATCGCCAGTTGATGGTCGACTCACGCGCTGCCAATCGCTACTTCGTTGATCGCCGTCCCGAGCTTTACGGCGACCTTAACAAGCGCTGATCCCCTGTAATCCGCTAGCATTAGCGCTTATCTGTTCTGGAAGTGCTCATGCCTGCGCTGAATCACCCTCGCCCCCACACTGAAACCCTGGCCAACGGCTTGCAGGTGACGCTGCGTCATGCCCCGAATTTGAAGCGTTGTGCGGCGGTGCTGAGGGTCGCGGCAGGCAGTCACGATGTGCCGCTGGCCTGGCCCGGTCTGGCGCACTTTCTTGAGCATTTGCTGTTTCTTGGCACCGAGCGTTTTCCTGCCGGCCAGGGACTGATGGCCTACGTTCAAGGTCATGGCGGTCAGGTCAATGCGCGAACCAGTGAACGCACCACCGACTTCTTTTTCGAACTGCCGACTCAGGCGTTTGCCGGAGGGCTGGAGCGTCTGTCAGACATGCTCGCTCATCCACGTATGAATCCGGACGAGCAGTTGCGGGAACGAGAAGTGCTGCACGCGGAATTCGTCGCCTGGTCACAGGATGCAGCGGCGCAACAACAATTAGCGCTGCTCGACGGGCTTTCACCGACTCATCCCTTGCGCGGGTTTCATGCCGGCAACCGCGACAGCCTGCCGGTGCCGCAGCCTGAGTTTCAGCAAGCGTTGCAGGATTTCCATCAGCGGTTTTATCAGACCGGGCAGATGACACTCAGCCTGGCCGGGCCGCAGAGTCTCGATGAGTTACGTGAGATGGCTCAGCGTTTTGGCGCCGAGATTCCCGTCGGGCAACGAGTCCCGCAACAATCGCCTGCTTTGCTGATGAACGCCTCGGAAAAAACTTATCAACAGACTGGCGAACATCGGCTGGATCTTCTGTTCGCGTTCGAAGCGTTGTCTGAGTCATCACGAGAAGCGCTGGCGTTTCTGTGCCATTGGCTGAACACCGAAAAACCTGGTGGCCTGATGGCGAAGCTGCGTGAACAGGGTCTGGCTGACAGCCTGAAAGCCGCGCCGCTCTACCAGTTCGCCGGGCAAGCTTTGCTGCACATCGAATTCACCACCACACAACCGGGGAGCGTGATCCGCGAGAGGTTGCTCGACTGGCTGGGCTTTTTTGCCTCCCATCAAGATTGGGCCAGCTTGCACGAAGAGTACATCGCCCGGTTTCAACGCCAACAGCAAGTCAGCGGCCCCTTACAACTGGCCCAACGAGACAGCGAGCAACTGGAAACCGGGTTATCCGATCAGGGCGTTGCAACCCTCAAGGACATCCTGAGTAAAATCGGCGTTGTGGATAACTTCAGCAGTGAATGGCAACTGCCATCGCCTAACCCGTTTTTGCGCGCTGAGGCACCCGCTGCCAATGCCGGGCTGATTCGCGGCCAGACCAGCAAACACCGTGGTCTGCGCACGTTTGCCCAGGACCGCTCGCGCAGTCGTCGCGAAAACTCCCCGATGCAGTTCAGTCAGGCCTTGCCGGACAACACTGATGAAGGAGCGATTTATCTGCGCTGGCGACTCGACTTCAAACCTCACGCCAGCCTTCAGTCGACCCTGGAAAACCAGTTGCAGCCATTGCGTGAAGATGCGCGTCAGGCAGGTGTCGACTTTTCCTTCAGTGCCTCAGGCAATGAATGGCTGCTGAAGATGACGGGGCTACAGGCACCGATGCCAGCCGTCCTCGAACACGCGCTGAAAGAGCTGACCACACCCGGAGCCGGATTCTCACAGGATGAACTGCCAAGCGTTGCGTTGCTGCCGATCAAACAGCTGCTGAAGGCGCTGCCTGATCAGTGCCTTGAACCCGCCGTTGTCTCAGGGGACTTGCAGCAACTTTGGTCGAGCGCGCGCTGGGAAGGTCTGGCCGTTGGCTTGTCGTCACAGACACAAGCAGCAATGGGCTTGGCACTGAGCCGCGTTCCCGGCGTTGCGGATCAACAATCGTCGCAGCCCTCGATCAACTCGCAGCGCCTGTGGAGCACTGTCGATACCGATTCCAGCGAACACGCGCTATTGCTGTTCTGTCCCATCGCCACGCCGGACATCGCCGATGAAGCCGCTTGGCGCTTGCTCGCGCACCTGTGCCAGACACCGTTCTACCAGCGCCTGCGGGTGGACTTACAACTGGGCTATGCCGTGTTCAGCGCATTGCGCCAGATCCATGGGCAGACCGGGATTCTGTTCGGCGTGCAATCACCGAGCGTTGCACCTGCCGGTCTGCTGGAACACATCGAACACTTTTTGAGTGAGTTGCCAGGAATGATCGAAGGCATTGACGAGGCCACCTTCATCGCCCAGCGTCAGTCCTTGGCGGAGCAATTCGACCTGAACGCCCTGCCCGTCCATCAGGCTGCCGAACTGCTCTGGCAGGGTAAACTGGCTGGCCACTCGTCGGATTATCTGGAGCAACTGCCTGAAACGATTCTGATGATCGACCGCGAAGCATTACTGGCCGCCGGGCAGCGATTGAATCAAGCAGTCGGTGGCTGGCGCTGCCTGGCCAGCGGTCCTGCCCCGAGTGCGGTTTGGCAAGTGACAAAATGATCATTACAGGCGCTGCAATTAGCTTTCTCAAAGTTTCACGGGCAACCGCACTGTAATTTTGAGTAACATAGCAACCTAACTATCTGAACATCTCCGCCTGGAGGTGGACTATATGTATAGGTCTCAACTGTCTCATCACCTGAAGGAGCGCTCCCATGTCCTGGTCCAAACCTGCTTACACCGACCTGCGTATCGGTTTTGAAGTCACCATGTACTTCGCAAGCCGCTAATCTTTTTGTATCGCAGTGCTACGCCTCGGCTCGCCGAGGCGTTTTTATTTTCAGGTTTCGAATGATGGAGCGGTCATGTTTGTCCAGATTCTAGGTTCCGCCGCCGGCGGCGGTTTCCCACAGTGGAATTGCAATTGCGTGAACTGTGCCGGTTTTCGCGATGGCAGCCTGAACGCCAAGGCGCGGACCCAGTCGTCCATCGCGATCTCCGATAACGGTGTGAACTGGGTGCTGTGCAACGCTTCGCCAGACATCCGCGCCCAGCTTCAAAGCTTTGCCCCGATGCAACCTGGCCGCGCCCTGCGCGATACCGGCATCAGCGCGATCATCCTGATGGACAGCCAGATCGATCACACCACTGGCCTGCTCAGCCTGCGCGAAGGTTGCCCGCACCAGGTCTGGTGCACCGACATGGTCCATGAAGACTTGAGCACTGGCTTCCCGCTGTTCACCATGCTGACCCACTGGAATGGCGGGCTGGACTGGAACCGGATCGAACTTGACCGCAGCTTCACCATTGCGGCCTGCCCGAGCCTGCGTTTCACCCCGCTGCCGCTGCGTAGCGCCGCCCCGCCGTATTCGCCACACCGTTTTGACCCGCACCCCGGCGACAACATCGGCTTGATCATCGAAGACCTGAACACCGGCGGCAAACTGTTCTACGCGCCGGGGCTGGGCAAGGTGGACGCGCCGCTGCTGGAAATCATGGCCGACAGCGACTGCCTGCTGGTGGACGGCACGATGTGGGACGACGATGAAATGCAGCGCCGTGGCGTCGGCGCCCGTACCGGCCGGGAAATGGGCCACCTTGCGCAGAATGGCCCGGGCGGGATGTTGGAAGTGCTGGAGCAACTGCCGAAACAGCGCAAGGTGCTTATCCACATCAACAACACCAATCCGATTCTTGATGAGGATTCGCCGGAGCGTGCCGAACTGGTTCGGCGCGATGTTGAAGTGGCTTATGACGGCATGAGTATTGTGTTGTAGCGGAGGGCCCCATCGCGGGCAAGCCACGCTCCCACAGGTTCACGCGATCAACTGTGGGAGCGTGGCTTGCCCGCGATGAGGTCAGATCAGACACCGCAAATCCACCGGAGTAACGCAATGACTGACACCGCAATGTCCCCCGCCGAATTCGAGGCCGCCCTGCGCGCCAAAGGCGCCTATTACCACATCCATCACCCCTACCATGTGGCGATGTATGAAGGCCGGGCGACCCGCGAACAGATCCAGGGCTGGGTCGCCAACCGCTTCTACTATCAGGTGAACATTCCCCTGAAAGATGCCGCGATCCTCGCCAACTGCCCGGACCGCGAGATCCGTCGCGAGTGGATCCAGCGCCTGCTCGACCACGACGGCGCCCCCGGCGAAGACGGTGGCATCGAAGCCTGGTTGCGACTGGGCCAGGCCGTTGGCCTCGACCCGGATCAACTGCGCTCGCAGGAATTGGTTCTGCCCGGCGTGCGCTTCGCTGTCGACGCCTACGTCAACTTCGCTCGCCGGGCCAGTTGGCAGGAAGCCGCCAGCAGCTCGCTGACCGAACTGTTCGCGCCGCAGATCCACCAATCGCGCCTGGACAGCTGGCCGCAGCATTACCCGTGGATCGACCCGGCCGGCTACGAATACTTCCGAACCCGTCTGGGCCAGGCGCGCCGCGATGTGGAACACGGTCTAGCCATCACCTTGCAGCACTACACGACGCGGGAAGGCCAAGAGCGCATGCTGGAAATTCTCCAGTTCAAACTGGACATTCTTTGGAGCATGCTCGATGCCATGAGCATGGCCTACGAACTGAAACGCCCGCCATATCACAGCGTGACCGAGCAACGGGTCTGGCACAAAGGAATCGCCTTATGAGTTTCGACCGCAGCAAGACCCCGACCTGGCGCATGGGCTACCGTTTCCAGTACGAACCGGCGCAGAAAGGCCATGTGTTGCTGTACCCGGAAGGCATGATCAAACTCAATGAAAGCGCCGCGCTGATCGGCGGCTTGATCGACGGCGAACGCGATGTCGCGGCGATCATTGCCGAACTGGACGCACAGTTCCCCGGCGTGCCCGAGCTCGGTGAAGACATCGAGCAATTCATGGAGGTCGCGCGTGCTCAGCACTGGATCGAACTTGCCTGATTCCCTGTCAGACAAGTTACCGCCAAAACCTGAAATCGGCTTGCCGCTCTGGCTTCTCGCCGAGCTGACTTACCGCTGCCCGCTGCAATGCCCGTACTGCTCCAATCCACTGGACTTCGCCGAGCAAGGCAAAGAATTGAGTACCGAGCAGTGGCTGAAAGTGTTCCGCGAAGCGCGGGAGATGGGCGCGGCGCAGTTGGGTTTTTCCGGTGGTGAACCGCTGGTGCGCCAAGACCTCGCCGAATTGATTGCCGAGGCGCGCAAGCTGGGTTTCTACACCAACCTGATCACCTCCGGCATCGGTCTGACCGAGCAGAAAATCAGCGACTTCAAGAAGGCCGGCCTGGATCATATTCAGATCAGCTTTCAGGCCAGCGACGAGCAAGTGAATAATCTGCTGGCCGGCTCGAAAAAGGCCTTTGCACAGAAGCTGGAAATGGCCCGTGCGGTGAAAGCTCACGGCTACCCTATGGTGCTGAATTTCGTGACCCATCGGCACAACATCGACAAGATCGACCGGATCATTGAGCTGTGCATCGCTCTTGAGGCGGACTTCGTCGAACTCGCCACCTGCCAGTTTTACGGATGGGCGCAGCTCAATCGGGTCGGCCTGTTGCCAACCAAAGAACAACTGGTCCGCGCCGAGCGCATCACCAACGAATACCGCGCCAAACTCGAAGCAGAAGGGCATCCGTGCAAGTTGATTTTCGTCACACCGGACTATTATGAAGAGCGCCCGAAAGCCTGCATGAATGGCTGGGGCAGCATCTTTCTGACGGTCACCCCGGACGGCACCGCCCTGCCCTGTCACGGCGCCCGACAGCTGCCGGTACAATTTCCCAACGTGCGCGACCACAGCATGCAGCACATCTGGTACGACTCGTTCGGCTTCAACCGCTTTCGCGGTTACGACTGGATGCCCGAGCCCTGCCGCTCCTGCGACGAGAAGGAAAAGGACTTTGGCGGCTGTCGCTGCCAGGCGTTCATGCTCACTGGTAACGCGAGCAACGCAGACCCGGTGTGCAGCAAGTCGGAACATCACGGCGTGATTCTCAAGGCCCGCGAAGAAGCCGAGCACGCAACCCAGACCATTGAACAACTGGCCTTTCGCAATGAACGAAATTCACGACTCATCGCAAAAAGCTGAGCCCTTCAGTGCGGCGAAAGCCGTCGCTGCCGGTGTCGATTTTGCCGAACTGCAGGTCGGTCATCATGGCCTGTTCTGGAACGAATACCGGCCCGAAGATGCCGCCTGCCGGATCTGGCATTGGCGTGATGGCCAGGCGCGTTGCCTGACGCCAGCGGGCTTCAGTGTGCGCAGTCGGGTGTACGAATATGGCGGTGGCGCGTTTTGTCTGACCGATGACGGGATTGTTTTCGTCAACGAGGCGGACCAGCAGTTGTATCGGCAATCGCTGAAGGGTGAAACGCCTGAAGTGCTGACTTCAAGCGAATACCGTTACGGTGATCTGCAATTCGCCAACGGACACGTTTTGGCGGTTGAAGAGAACCGTGACCGGCATCGGCTGGTGGCGATTGATGTGAATGATGGTGGGCGTCATCTGCTGGCGGAAGGTGCCGACTTCTACGCGGCGCCGACCCTGAGCCCAGACTCGCAACGCTTGGCATGGATCGAGTGGAGCCGGCCGGATCAGCCCTGGACCGCGACTCGACTGATGATTGCCGAACGCCAGAGCGATGGCGGGTTTGCACCGCCGCGCTGCGTGGCGGGCGAGGGTATTCAGGAGTCACTGCAGCAGCCCCGCTTCGACAGCAGCGGCCGTTTGTATTGCCTGACGGATCGTGGCGGTTATTGGCAGCCATGGATAGAGTCTTTAGACGGTTTGAGCCCTTTACCAAGTGCCGCAGCGGATCATGGGCCCGCGCCCTGGCAACTGGGTGGTTGTACCTGGCTGCCTTTCGCTGAAAACAAATATCTGGCCAGTTGGACCGAAGACGGATTTGGCCAATTGGGCCTTTGCGGTGACACCGCTGAAGACTTCACTGGCACCTACAGCCGCTTCCGCCATCTCGCACTGGATGAGCAATTCATTTACTGCATCGCCGCATCGCCGATCAGTTCGGCGGCGGTCATTGCCATCGACCGCGATAGCCGACAGGTCAAGGTATTGGCCGGTGGGATTGCACCCTTACCTGCCGAACAGATCAGCGTCCCGCAAACCCTGCGTTACCCGAGCGGTTCGGGCGAGGCCCACGGTTTCTTCTATCCGGCGATGAACGGAGACACAAAGCCACCGCTGGTGGTGTTCATTCACGGCGGGCCGACGTCGGCCTGTTATCCAATGCTCGATCCACGCATTCAATACTGGGCGCAACGCGGCTTTGCCGTGGCCGATCTCAATTATCGAGGCAGCAGCGGCTATGGCCGGGCTTATCGCCAGGCACTGCATTTGAGCTGGGGCGTTGTGGATGTGGAAGATGCCTGCGCGGTCGTCGCTCATCTGGCCGAACGAGGCTTGATTGATGGCGACAAGGCGTTTATTCGCGGTGGCAGTGCCGGTGGCTACACCACCCTTTGTGCGTTGGCCTTTCACAACGTCTTCCGCGCCGGCGCCAGTTTGTACGGCGTCAGCGATCCCGTCGCACTGGGCCGTGCCACTCACAAATTCGAAGGCGATTATCTGGACTGGTTGATCGGCGATCCGGTGCAGGATGCAGAACGCTATGCCGCGCGAACGCCTTTGCTGCATGCGAGCAACATCAGCGTGCCGATGATCTTCTTTCAAGGTGAATTGGATGCGGTGGTCGTGCCGCAACAGACCCGCGACATGGTCACGGCGCTGCAGGACAACGGCATTCTGGTTGAAGCGCATTACTACGCGGACGAACGCCACGGCTTTCGCAAGGCTGGCAATCAAGCCCATGCGCTGGAGCAGGAGTGGTTGTTTTATCGGCGGGTGATGGAGCTTGGGGACAATGCCTGATTAGCGGCGCGTCCATCGCGAACAGGCTCACTCCTACAGGGATTTCTGCAACACCTTAGATCCAATGTGGGAGCGAGCCTGCTCGCGATAGCGGTCTATCTAACCCCGCAAACCTCAGCGCTTGGCGATGATATAAACCGCATGCACGATTCCCGGAATATACCCGCACAACGTCAGCAAAATATTCAGCCAGAACGCCCCGCCGAAACCGACTTGCAGAAATACACCCAATGGCGGCAACAGAATGGCGATGATGATTCGAACAAAGTCCATGGGGCAGCTCCTGATTTGAAGTGGGTTCGTATGAGCACTATAGCTAATCGACCTGTACCGTTCGTCAGGGTTCAGTGCAATGCCTCAGGCCAGTATTTCAAGGCCATGTTTCTGGACGATGCTCAGCAACTTCAGCGCCATGCCACTGGGTTGTTTGTAACCCGACTCCCATTGTTTAACCGTCGAAGCGCTGGTGTTCAGATATCGCGCGAACACCGGCTGACTGACGTTATTGCGCTCACGTAGCGCTTTGATTTGCTCCGCCGGGATCGCATCAGGAACCGTCGCAAGACATGATTCATCGAATTCACGCATGGTCGCCTTGCTGATTACACCGATGGCAAACAAAGCACTGGCCGACTCGTGGATCGATTCCGATATTTCACTTTTGTATTTTTTACTCATGAGGTATCTCCACAAACTCCTTCATATCCAGCAAGCGCTGGAGTTCCATCTCGGTCAGCCCTGCGTAGACCTTGGACAATTCGCGTAAATCGGCCAACTGCCTCGGAGTGATATTGCTCTGATCCTTCTTGGCATACAGAAACTGATAAACGCAGTAATTGGCCCCTCTGGCCAGGACAATCGAACGATGCCGATTGGCATTCAAACGCTTCTTCCAGACCCCGCCGCCAAGATTTTCCGCTTGGCCATTGAGCATTTCGGTGAATGCCTCTCGAAGCTCCTCGTCACCGATCCATGCTTTTTCGGCTTGCATCGCAAAGCGTTTTGCCTTGAATAACCTTGGTGACATTGGCATCCCTTCCAAAAACATACCACCCAGTGGTATAGATTTCAAAACCAGTTCTTCAATAAAACTGTTTCATTGGCACGGCATTCCTTGCCGGTCCTTTTAAAAAGCCACCAATCCCGCTATCGCTCAAGCACGCAATGCATTTGGCAAAATGCAGAGACAAAAAAACGCCCCACGCGAAAAGAATCAAACGTGGGGCGATGCGTTATTACCGCGAGACGGTTCTGGAATTTTTGTGGGACAGATCTGATCAGACCGCAATCCCTTTGCGGCACTGCAATTGCGCGGTGCGCACACGGGAGAAGGCACGAGTCAAACGCAGCAGCATTTCGTCGATGTTCGCGTCGCTGACCGTAAGTGCGGGAGTGAAGCGCAGGCAGTCGGGTTGCGGGGCACTGAGCAGCAGGCCTTCGTAAAGAGCAGCATTGACCACGGCGATAGCCGAATCGTCCGACAGCGTCAGCCCCCAGAGCAGCCCTTGACCGCGCAATTCGCCGTGACCATAGCGATGGGACAAACGCCCCAGGCCTTCGCGCAGGTGTTGACCGGCGTCCCTGACATGTTCGAGAAAACCCTTGTCCTGCACGCTGTCGAGCACCGCCAGCCCGGCAGCTGACATCAAGGCATTGCCATGATGGGTACCGCTTGGTTCGCCCATTTCGAAACAGCAGGCCTTGCCCCGCGCCAGCAATGCAGCCAGCGGCACGCCACCACCCAAACTCTTGCCGAGGACGATGACATCTGCCCGAACACCGTAGGACTGTTCGGCGAGCAAGGTGCCGCAACGCCCTATACCGGTTTGCACCTCGTCGAGGATCAACAGAATGCCCAGCTCACGACACAGCCGTTCGACGCCCTTGAGGTAATGCTCGGTGGCCGGGATCACTCCCGCTTCGTTCTGAATCGGTTCAAGCATGATTGCCACGGTCCGGGCGTCGACCGCCGCGTGCAAGGCTGCAAGATCATTGAAGGGTACGTGGTGCAAATCCGACATCGTCCCGAAACTACGGCCATGCCAGCCTTTGCTGGCAACGATGATGCGCGAAGCACCACCGCGATAGCGTCGGCCCCATTTGCACGCGAGTTTGATCGCTGCTTCACAGGCTTCGCTGCCACTGTTGAGCAGGTACGCCTGATCACTACCCGTGGCGGTGCAGAGGCGCCCGGCAAGGTTGAGCATGCCGCGATTGTGCAGGGAAAAACCGGGATTGATCAGTGATTGAGCCTGTTGCGCAATCGCCTGGACCAGTACCGAAGGACTGTGCCCCAGACTATTGGCCCCGCCACCTTGGGTAAAATCCAGGTAAGCGCGGTCATCGCTGTCCCACAACCAGGAGCCCTGGCCTCGGACGAAAATTTGTTTCGGCTGCGCGATGCTGGGCATCAGGTATTCGCTGGAATGGTGGTGGTTGCTGGAGGGCTGGAAGGTGTCGAACGCCAGATCATCAAGACTCGGCGTGGTGCGCCGTAAATTGAACAGACTCATCCGGAAAAACCTCGATGGAGGTTTTTTGCCTTACCTATGGATATAACCTCGCTGCAAACGGTATTCATGGTGCGTTCTGGCCCTGCAAGCCTCGTGAATGCAGTTAGACTAGGCTTTGGCACGGCCTCGGGCTATTTCGATTTCTCAGCATTTTCGATAAGTATTTCCTATGGATTTCAAGCAACTGCGTTATTTCGTCGCGGTCTACGAAGAAGGCCATGTCGGCCGGGCCGCCGAGCGGCTTTCAATCTCCCAGCCCGCGTTGTCCCAGCAGATCCGCCACCTCGAACAGCACCTCGATGTGAGCCTGTTTGAACGCAGCAGCAAACGCCTGCTGCCCACGCTAGCTGCTCACACTTTGTACAACCACGCAGTGCCATTGCTGGACGGCATGCAGCGCGCACGCGAGGCGCTGGGCAACTTCAAGGGGCAAGCGCTGCGTACATTGGCGATTGGCGTGTTGCAGACGGTCCACACCAGCCTGGTCCCGCAGATGCTCGAACGGGTGCGCAAAGCCCAGCCGCATCTGGTGGTGCAGATCTACGAACTGACCGGGCTGGAAATCGAGCGACGCCTGCTTAACGGCTCGCTGGACATCGGCATCAGCTACCTGCCGCCGCGTCAGCCCGGGTTGCATGGCGTGATGCTGTATGAAGATGAACTGACCCTGGTCATCCCCGCCGATCACCCGTTGCGCGAATTCAAGAAAGTCTCCATGAGTCAGGCTGCCGAATTGCCGATGCTACTGCTGGGAGAAGAGTTCCAGGTGCGGCAAATCTGGCAAACACAACTGGCCAGCCTCGGAAGGCGTCCACAGGTCCAGGCTGAGTTGAATAACATGGCGGGGATTCTCGACAGCCTGCTGCACACCCAATTGGCGACAGTACTGCCCGGACGCTCGCAAAAGGCGCTCGGCAATAACGAACTGCTGTGGAAACCGCTGACCGAGCCGCGAGTGCCGCTGAAAGTCGGTCTGGTGTGTCGGGATGTACAGCGGCAGCAGGCCTCGCTGGCCTTATTGCGCACGTTGCTGGAGGACGTGATGAACGAGCCTGATGAACGCTTGAACCGCTCGAAAAACCTCGAAGGGCTGAGCTGATCACTTTTCTGCACTCAAAAGAAAACCCCGCCGAAGCGGGGCTTTGCAGACTGTTTCCCTGACATCCATTTCACTCCGCCGTCCTGGCAGAATCCTACGTGTCCGTGTTGTTGCTTTGCGCTTCCTGCGCGACGTCCATGTGAAGAAGATTAACTCTGGATCCAATCTTCGCCTATGGGAGAACAGCAGCACGTCATGTAAGAGATTGCTTACATGACGTCATATTTATCAGAACTGTGCAGCATCCAGCAGGAACAGCGATTCGCTACCGGCTTTCACCGATGCGCTCAACGAGTGAATGCGTGGCAACAGACGGGCGAAATAGAAACGCGCCGTGCCCAACTTGCTCGCATAGAAATCGTCCTGCGCTTCCTTGCCAAAAGCAGCCTTGGCCATCAGTGCCCACATGTAGGCGTAGGCGACGTAACCGAAGGTTTGCAGGTACTCGACCGAAGCAGCGCCGATTTCATTCGGGTTGTTTTTCGCGCGATCCAGCAACCAGGCGGTCAGTTCGTCGAGGGTCGTCACGGCATCGTTCAGCGGTTTGGTGAACTCCGCCAGATCGGCGCTGGCCGTTGCGGTGAAGTGACGGATCTCGTCAGCGAACAGGTTGTAGAACGCCCCGCCGGTGCCGACGATCTTGCGCCCGACCAGGTCCAGCGCCTGAATGCCGTTGGTGCCCTCGTAGATCTGGGTGATACGCACGTCGCGTACCAATTGCTCTTGGCCCCACTCACGGATGTAACCGTGGCCGCCGAACACTTGCTGGCCATGAACGGTGGTTTCCAGACCCAGGTCGGTCAGGAACGCCTTGGCCACCGGGGTCAACAAGGCCACCAGATCTTCAGCGCGCTTGCGGGTGGTCGCGTCTTCGCTGAACTTGGCGGTGTCCAGTTGCATCGCCACGTAAGTGGAAAATGCACGACCGCCTTCGTTCGAGGCTTTCATGGTCAACAGCATGCGACGCACGTCCGGATGGACGATGATCGGGTCTGCGACCTTGTCTTTGTTTTGAGCGCCGGTCGGCGAACGGCTTTGCAGGCGGTCGCGAGCGTACTCAACGGCGTTCTGATAAGAGCGCTCGCCAGTCGCCAGGCCCTGGATACCGACGCCCAGACGCTCGTAGTTCATCATGGTGAACATCGCCGCCAGGCCTTTATTCGGCTCGCCGACCAGGTAACCGACGGCTTCGTCGAAGTTCATCACACAGGTCGCGGATGCCTGGATGCCCATTTTGTGTTCGATCGAACCGCAGCTCAAAGGGTTGCGCGCGCCGAGGCTGCCGTCGGCATTAATCATGAACTTCGGCACCAGGAACAGCGAAATGCCTTTTGGACCCGCCGGCGCATCCGGCAGTTTGGCCAGCACCAAGTGGATGATGTTCTCGGTCAGATCGTGCTCGCCACCGGTGATGAAGATCTTGGTGCCGCTGACTTTGTAGGAACCGTCGGCCTGAGGTTCGGCCTTGGTGCGAATGATCCCGAGATCAGTACCAGCATGCGGCTCAGTCAGGCACATGGAACCGGCCCAGACGCCGGCGTACATGTTCGGCAGGTACGCGGCTTTCAGCTCTTCGCTGGCATGGGCGTTGATCGACAGGCAGGCGCCGGCCGTCAGCATCGGGTACAGACCAAACGACAGGCTGGCGGAATTGACCATTTCTTCGACCTGCGCCGAAACGGCCTTGGGCATGCCCATGCCGCCGTAAGTCGGATCACCACCGACGCCGACCCAGCCGCCTTCGGCATAAGTCTGATAAGCCTGTGGGAAACCTGCCGGCGTGGTGACGGCACCGTCTGTCCAATGGCAACCCTCTTCGTCAGCCGCACGGCTCAATGGCGCGATGCTTTTGCTGGTGACTTTGCCGGCTTCTTCAAGAATGGCTTCGACGGTTTCCGCATCGACGGTCTCAGCCAGCGCAGGCAGCTCGGCCCAGAGTTTGGCGACCTCGAAAACTTCATTGAGGACGAAGCGCATATCGCGCAGGGGCGCTTTGTAGTCAGCCATGGCAAACCTCGCAAGATCTAAACAGGTGATTCGTAGGAGTGGTGCTTTCGTTGGGTCCGAGTGTAACCCAACAACTTTTGCGACACATAGGGTCAGCCCATGACCATATTGTAATGTTTAGTCACCGACTATTCAGTCATTAAAAAACCCGCAATTACGCGGGTTCCCCCTTGTGACGGATTTTAAAGACTAAAGCGCAAACAACTCCGCCGGCAGCTTCATCAGGCAATCACTTCCCGCCTCGATGGCCGCCCGATGAGCGGCAGTGCGTGGCAGCAAACGCTTGAAGTAAAACTCGTTGGTCGCGAGCTTGCCCTGGCAATAATCGGCATCAGCGCTCCCCGCATCGAGTTGCGCCTGAGCCACCAGTGCCATGCGCAGCCACAGATAGCCGAGGATGATGTAACCGCTGTACATCAGGTAATCCACCGATGCCGCGCCGACTTCGTCGGCATTTTTCATCGCGGCCATGCCGACGTTGGTGGTCACCTCGCCCCACTGCTGATTCAGTGCGTTGAGCTGCGCCACATAGCTGGCAAGTTGCGGATGCTCGGCGTTCGCCGCGCAGAACTTGTGCACGATTTTGGTGAAGCCGCGCAGCAGCTTGCCCTGACTGCCGAGCACTTTGCGCCCGAGCAAGTCCAGCGCCTGAATGCCGTTGGTGCCTTCGTAGATTGGCGCAATCCGGCAATCGCGAACCAACTGCTCCATGCCCCACTCACGAATGAAACCGTGCCCGCCAAACACCTGCATGCCGTGATTGGTCACTTCCAGCCCGGTGTCGGTCATGAAGGCTTTGCAGATGGGTGTCAGGAAGGCCAGCAGGTCTTCGGCGTCCTGGCGTGCGGTTTCATCCGGACTCAGATGCACCACGTCCAGCAACTGCGCGGTGAAATAGGTCAGCGCTCGGTTGCCTTCGTTGAAGGCTTTCATGGTCAACAACATCCGGCGCACGTCAGGATGAACGATGATTGGGTCGGCGGCTTTCTCCGGCGCTTTCGGGCCGGTCAGCGAGCGCATTTGCAAGCGGTCGTTGGCGTATTTGATTGCGCCCTGAAAGCTTGCCTCACCCAGACACAACCCCTGCATCCCGGTGCCGAGGCGCGCGTGGTTCATCATAGTGAACATGCAGTTCAGGCCTTTGTTCAGTTCGCCGATCAAGAAACCTTTGGCACCATCGAAGTTCAGTACGCAGGTCGCCGAAGCCTTGATGCCCATTTTGTGTTCGATCGAACCGCAGGAAACGCCGTTGCGTTCGCCCGCCTCTCCCTCGGCATTGGGCAAGAACTTGGGCACGATAAACAGCGAAATGCCCCGGGTACCGGCCGGTGCGTCCGGCAGTTTCGCCAGCACCAGATGAATGATGTTGTCACTCATATCGTGCTCGCCGGCCGAGATAAAAATCTTGCTGCCGGAGATCGCGTAGCTGCCATCGGCTGAAGGCACGGCACGCGTTTTGATCATGCCCAGGTCGGTGCCGCAATGGGCTTCGGTCAAGCACATGGTGCCGGTCCATTGGCCCGCAGTGAGTTTGCTCAGATAGGTGTTTTTCTGTTCTTCGGTGCCGTGAGCGTGGATCGCCGACATCGCGCCGTGGGTCAGGCCCGGATACATGCCCCAGGACGTGTTGCTGGAGCCGACCATCTCGCCGATGACCAGTCCCAGCGAACTTGGCAAGCCCTGGCCGCCGTACGCCGGATCCGCCGCCAGACCATGCCAGCCGCCCTCGACGTATTGTGCGAAAGCCTGCTTGAAACCTGCAGGCGTTGTCACCACGCCATTGTCGAAATGGCAGCCCTCTTCGTCACCGCTGCGATTCAGCGGGGCCAAAACGTTCTCACAGAATTTCGCGCCTTCTTCGAGGATCGCGTTGACCATGTCCGGGCTGGCGTCGGTGGCGCCCAGCGCAGCGTAGTTGCTGTGGAAATCGAAGACGTGGTCGATCAGAAAGCGCATGTCGCGCAGGGGAGCTTTGTACTCAGGCATGGTCGTTTCTCCGTCAGCAGATGCTTCAAACCTACTGTCGCCCACCACGCCTCACAATCACAGTCCAAACGCTGAATGCGCCATCATCACTCAACCCGCAGCGGCGTCCATGCGCACCGCGCCACGGCGCGCCTGACCGAACGCCACCACGCAGTTTCGCCCGGCGCCTTTGGCGCTGTAGAGCGCTTCATCCGCTGACTTGAGGACCTTTTCGGGGGACCGTTGCTCCAGGCGTTCGGCGACACCGATGCTGACCGTAACCGACACACTGGATGCTCCCGTGCCCGAGCGACGCTGGCGACCTTGCTGATCGTCCCGAGGCCGGCTGTCCTGATTGCGCAGCTGAATATTGTAGGTGGCGATGGATTCGCGGATGACTTCCAGGTGTGGCATGCATTCTTCGAGCGTCTTGCCCGCGAACACCAGCGCAAATTCCTCACCTCCGTAGCGATACGCCCTACCGCCTCCGCCAATTTTCGACAGCTTGCTGGCGACCAGGCGCAACACCTGGTCACCGACATCATGACCGTGGGTGTCGTTGAATTTCTTGAAGTGATCGACGTCGCTCATGGCCAGCACGTAATTGCGCCCCAACCGCTGCATCCGTTCGTTCAAGGCGCGACGACCCGGCAGGCCGGTGAGTTCGTCGCGGAAGGCCATTTGATAGGCCTCGTGGGCGACCGCCGCGGCAATCATCAACATCACCTGACTGCACATGATGTTGAGAGTAAACGGAAGAATGAAGGTTTTCGGCAGCGCCCAGAACAACCCGAGCAAACCGACCAACTGAGCCGCATGCAGCGGTCGTGGGTTGCGCCAGTATTGCCAACACAACAGCAGGAACGAAGCGATGAACACCGGATAAGACAGCTGGATCAGGCTCATCCAGGCGCCATGCAACGCCGGCCAACGGATCTCCGACAACCACACCAACAAGGCCTGTGGGTAACTTTGCTCCAGCGCCAGCGCCACACTGCCAACGGCCAGCAACACAGCGAAGCGCGCCACCATGTCCTGAAACAGGTGTGTGCGTTCCTGCCAGGCGGCGAACACGCCAAACATCAGCGGCAGCAACAGGCAACACAAATGGAAGACCACGGCGGCGTCATCACGCACTTTGCCGTAGTCGCGGTAATAGTCGGTCTGGGTGTCGAGCAAAAAGTAGGCGATGTACACCGTGACCATCAGAAACAGCTCACGCTGACGTCGGTACACCGCGCAGTAAGCACCGCCGAGCAACAGCACCAGTGTTGGCAGTACGTTGAACAGCGAGGTGAAGAAAACGTTCAGTTCCTTGATGTAGGCAGCCGCAAGCCCCGCAAGTAAGAGCAGTAACGACGGTAGGAAATGGCTTAAACGCACAGCGGAAGAACGCGGCAAGGGTAAAGCTCCGTCCGTCATGACAAATAGATGGCATTGTGCCCACCTACTGTAACGGCAGAAACCCTGACTTGCTGAGCGTATTTGTCAGGTTTTTTTAGCCAGTCGTGTAAAGAAAAAAAACCGCCGCTCCCGGAGGAAGCGGCGGTTTTTTTGAAGGACCGCGTTAAGGCTTAGTAGCCCAGGTCGAAGTTCTCTTCTTTCATGTCCATAAGGTTGTTGGCGCCCGACAGCATGGTTACAACGTGAGTGCGGGTACGCGGCAGGATACGCTGGAAGTAGAAGCGCGCGGTCTGCAGCTTGGCGGTGTAGAACGCCTCTTCGGAGGTGCCGGCAGCCAGTTTCTCGGCCGCCAGACGCGCCATGTCAGCCCAGAAGTAGGCCAGGCAGGCGTAACCGGAGTACATCAGGTAGTCCACGGAGGCCGCACCGACTTCTTCGCGATCTTTCATGGCGGCCATACCGACCTTCATGGTCAGCTCGCCCCATTCTTTGTTCAGTGCCGCCAACGGTGCGACGAACTCTTGAACGGCTTCGTTGCCTTCGTTGGTCTGGCAGAACTTGTGGACGATCTTGGTGAAGCCTTTCAGGGCTTCGCCTTGGGTCATCAGCACTTTACGGCCCAGCAGGTCGAGCGCCTGGATACCGGTGGTGCCTTCGTACAGCATCGAAATGCGGCTGTCGCGAACGTTCTGCTCCATGCCCCACTCAGCGATGAAGCCGTGGCCGCCGTAGATTTGCACGCCATGGTTGGCGGATTCAAAACCGACTTCAGTCATGAACGCTTTAGCGATTGGCGTCATGAAGGCCAGCAGTGCGTCGGCTTTCTTCTTCTCTTCTTCGTCCACGCCGTACTTGACGATGTCGACTTGCTTGGCAGTGAAGTAAACCATTGCACGGTTGCCTTCGGCGAATGCCTTCATGGTCAACAGCATGCGACGTACATCTGGGTGAACGATGATCGGGTCAGCGGCTTTTTCCGGCGCTTTCGGGCCTGTCAGCGAACGCATTTGCAAGCGATCACGAGCGTACTTCAGGCCACCCTGGAAGCCGATCTCGGCGTGAGCCAGACCTTGCAGCGCGGTGCCCAGACGTGCGGTGTTCATAAAGGTGAACATGCAGTTCAGGCCTTTGTTCGCCGGGCCGATCAGGAAACCGGTGGCCGCGTCGAAGTTCATCACGCAAGTGGCGTTACCGTGGATGCCCATCTTGTGTTCCAGGGAACCACAGCTCACAGCGTTGCGTGCGCCGATCGAACCGTCCGCGTTCGGCATGAATTTCGGCACGATGAACAGCGAAATGCCTTTGGTGCCAGCCGGTGCATCCGGCAGGCGGGCCAGTACGATGTGGACGATGTTGTCGGCCATGTCGTGTTCGCCGGCCGAAATGAAGATCTTGGTGCCGGAGACTTTGTAGGAACCGTCGGCCTGAGGCTCAGCCTTGGTGCGCAACATGCCCAGGTCGGTGCCGCAGTGCGGTTCGGTCAGGCACATGGTGCCGGTCCACTCACCGGAAACCAGTTTGGTCAGATAAGCCTCTTGCTGCTCAGGCGTACCGTGCTCGGAAATGGTGTTCATCGCGCCATGGGACAGGCCTGGGTACATGCCCCACGACCAGTTGGCTTCGCCAACCATTTCACTGACAGCCAGACCCAGGGACTCCGGCAGGCCTTGGCCACCGTGCTCTACGTCGTGAGCCAGGCTTGGCCAGCCGCCTTCAACGAATTGCTTGTAGGCTTCTTTGAAACCAGTCGGGGTTTTAACGCCGGACTCGCTCCAGGTGCAGCCTTCGGTGTCACCCACGCGGTTCAGCGGGGCCAGTACCTGCTCACAAAACTTGGCGCCTTCCTCAAGAATGGCGTCAACCATGTCCGGAGTTGCGTCCGCACAAGCCGGAAGGCTCTGATAGTGCGCTTCGTAGCCGAGCAGTTCGTCACGAACGAAGCGAATATCACGCAAGGGGGCCTTGTAGTCAGGCATAGCGAAAAACCTCTGCTGATGTAACCGGGAATGAACGACCGCGTTGATTTGTTGTGGCGGTCAAACAGTTGTTTGAAACATACGTTTACGCCCAAATCTTGTCAAGCATCGATCTTTAGCCGTTTGTCATCACATCGTTGATCTACCAGACACGCAGCAGCGCACCACCGCTGAACAAGCCAGGCGCTGTGTAGAAAAGATTAGTTGAGGGAGAAGGACTTACGCAGAAAACGCTGCGAACTGTCGCAGCGTCGAGTGAACAATTCAGCGAGGGATCAAGCGAATGTGTCGATCAACGTTCCGAGCATTTCATCCGAAGCCTTGGCCACTTTGGCACCCGCTTCAACCTGAAATTTACCTTGGGCCATGTCGATTACATTGCTGGCCAGGTCGGATTGCTGACTGCGGTCAACCGAACGCAGACGATCCACCTGAGCCTCGGAAGACTGGCTGGCCACTGAACGTTCGACGGTGATATTGGCGATCTGCCCGGACGCTTGATCAACGCGGTTCTGCCCTGCCTGAATAGTGCTCAGACCAGCATAAAAAGCGGTGTTTCCTGAGATTTCCATGGGGAGACGTCGTCCTGCAAAGGATCAATAGCGGTCATTGAATCAGACATGATGGCAAAATGCCCGACAAAAACACTAATGGCACAGTGCTTTGCCATAGCTAAAACCTAGTCAAGCAAATCCAGCTGCAAATGCTCCGCCACGGATTCTGCCGTGACCGATTTGAGTTTCGGTACTCGCCCGAGGCATGGCGCGGGGATACGTTCGGCGAGAGTCGCAAGATTCTCTTCCAGGCGCGAAGTCTTGGGATCAATGATATTGGCTACCCAACCTGCCAACAGTAGTCCATCCCGGGCAATCGCCTCGGCCGTCAACAGCGCATGATTGATGCAGCCCAACCGCACACCGACCACCAAGATCACCGGCAAACCCAACGCCATCGCCAGGTCAGACAGATTGGCCTGATCCGCCAACGGCACGCGCCAGCCGCCCGCCCCTTCGATCAAGGTGAAATCCGCCTGCAAATCGAGAATCTCGCGCATGGGCGTCAACAGCGACAGCACCGTCAATGCCACGCCGGCCTCCCGCGCGGCCAGGTGCGGGGCGATGGCCGGCTCGAACGCGACCGGGTTGACCTGTGCATACGTCAACGGCAATGAGCACTCGGCCAACAGCGCCAACGCATCGGCGTTACGCAACCCCTTGGGCGTCACATCGCAGCCAGAGGCCACCGGTTTTCCCGCCGCCGTACTCAAGCCCGCCGACCGCGCGGCATGCAACAAACCGGCGGCAACGGTGGTCTTGCCGACGTCAGTGTCAGTACCGGTGATGAAATAGGCTGCGCTCATATAGGTTTCTCCAACACGGCGTAAACCACTTGGTAAGTCGCTGGCAATCCTTGGGCCTGACGAAATTGCTCATAAGCCTCGATCAAGCCAACGATCCGCGCCCGCCCCGTCAAACCACCCGGTCGTCCAGGGTTCAAGTTGTGCGCACCCAATGCCTTGAGTTCATGAGTCAGACTACGCACATCCGGGTAATGCAACACGTGAGGACGCGTTTGCAAGCTGACCGTTTTCAAGCCACTGGTCGCACACAGTTGCTGATAAACACCCAACTCGCGGAAGCGGTTGACGTGCACCATGCCATCCACCTGACGCCAACTGTCACGCAGCTCAAACAACGTCCCTGCACACAGACTAGCAAACGCGAAAATCCCGCCCGGTTTCAGCACCCTATACGCCTCATTGAGCACTGACTCAAAATCCGCACACCATTGCACGGCAAGGCTGGAGAAGATCAAATCGCAGGTCGAACCCTGCAGCGGCAACCGCTCCGCATCACCCGCGATGAAATGGCTGGCACCACCCAATGGCCGGGCGTGATTGAGCATGCCTTCGGCGATATCGAGGGCGACACCGTGACCGGTCGGAAACCGCTCACCCAGCGCGCGACTGAAATATCCGGTGCCGCAGCCCAGGTCCAGCCAGCGACTCGGGACAAAATCATCCGGCAAACGACTCAACAACTGACTGCCAACGTCACGCTGCAACTCGGCCACGCTATCGTAGCTCGCCGCCGCGCGAGAAAAGGAGGCTGCCACCTGGCGCTTGTCGGGCAAACCGCCAGGCAGGCTGGGAAGGGATAAATCAGTCATCACCGGACTCGTGCAAAAAGGCCTGAATCGCCCCCGCCACACCGTGGGGGTCTTCCAGAAGAAACGCGTGACTGGCCTGTTCAATCAGACCAATTTCGACATCTGGCAGCAACGCCAGCAAGTCCCCTGCCGCTTCGGCCGGGACCAGGCCGTCGAGGCCTGCGAATAGATGTAATTGCGGACCGCGGAACGCCTGCAAAGCTTGGCGAGTGTCCAGTTGTGCAAGAACTTCCAGACCACTCATCAACGCCGCGGCAGAAGTCTGTGGCGCACCGCCAAGCAATAGCCGCGACAACCCGCGAGGGTCTTGCGCGCCTTGGGCACACAACAGCGAAAACCGTTTCAACGTCATGCGTGGATCTGCCTTGCAGCCGGCCAGAAACGCATCGAACGTCTCGGCGGGCATCGCGTTCGGCCATTGCTCATGAGCGACAAAAGCGGCACTGCTCGCCAGGGTCAGCAAGCCGCAACAACGATCACCCCGACGCGCCGCCAATTCGGCCGCCAGCATGCCGCCCAAGGACCAGCCACCAAGCCAGGCATCCTGCGGCACTGTCGAATCAAGTTCATCGAGCCATTCTTGAAGATCGCTCGATTCCAGTTCCGGCAACGGCTCAATCTCGACTCGCAGGTGTTCATCCAGCCCCTGCAATGCTGCCGCCAAAGGTTCCAGCGGCGAAATGCCGAGGCCCCAACCGGGCAACAGAATCAGTCGGTCACGCATGGCTTGGCTCCGATTTCAGTTGTGCGAAACAATCGGCCAATCCATTTAACAACAGTTGCACCTGCGCCTCGCTGTGAGCGGCGGTCAGGGTCACCCGCAAACGGGCGCTGCCGGCCGGCACGGTCGGCGGACGGATCGCAGTCACCATCAGCCCACGCTCGCGCAGCATCTGCGACAGTCGAACCGCACGCCCGGCATCGCCGATCATGATCGGCTGTATTGGAGTGAAGCTGTCCATCAGCTCCAGCCCAATCTGCTCGGCGCCTTGGCGGAATTGGCGGATCAAGATCTTCAGATGCTCACGTCGCCAGTGTTCGGTGCGCAGCAGTTCCAGGCTTTTCAGCGTCGCACAAGCCAGCGCCGGTGGCTGGCTGGTGGTGTAAATGTAGGGGCGGGCGAACTGGATCAGGCTTTCGATCAACTCTTCGCTGCCAGCGACAAAGGCTCCGGCTGTACCGAAAGCCTTGCCCAGCGTTCCGACCAAAACCGGCACGTCTTCCTGACTCAGGCCGAAATGCTCGACGATCCCGCCGCCATTGGCACCCAGCGGGCCAAAGCCGTGAGCGTCATCGACCATCAGCCACGCGCCTTTGGCCTTTGCTTCGCGCGCCAGCGCCGGCAGGTCGGCAATGTCGCCGTCCATGCTGAACACGCCGTCGGTGACCACCAGCGTATTACCGGTGGCTTTCTCCAGGCGCTTGGCCAGACTCACCGCGTCGTTGTGCAGATAGCGATTGAAGCGTGCGCCGGACAGCAAACCGGCATCGAGTAGCGAGGCGTGATTGAGCCGGTCTTCCAGCACCGTATCGCCCTGCCCGATCAACGCCGTGACCGCGCCGAGATTGGCCATGTAACCGGTGGTGAACAACAACGCACGCGGACGACCAGTCAGATCCGCCAAGGCTTCTTCCAGCGCGTGATGGGGCGTGCTGTGGCCGATGACCAAGTGCGACGCCCCACCACCCACGCCCCAACGAGCAGCGCCGGCGCGCCAGGCTTCGATCACTTGCGGGTGATTGGCCAGGCCCAGGTAATCGTTGTTACAGAACGCCAGCAACGGCTGGCCATCGACCACCACTTCCGGGCCTTGAGGGCTGTCGAGCAGCGGGCGCTGGCGGTAGAGATTTTCGGCACGACGGGCAGCAAGGCGTGCGGCGAGATCGAAAGACATGCAGGCCTCGCGAGTGGGAATGGGGTACCGCCCCTGTAGGAGCAAAGCTTGCTCGCGATAGGATCGCCGCAGTCATTCAGACAGACCGAGGTGTTTTCATCGCGGGCAAGCCTTGCTCCTACAAGACAGAGGACTTAAACAGCGGCGTTGTAGAACTGCTCGCTGCTCTTCTGCTCAACCAGTGCCTGCTCAATGGCGGCCTGATGCACCTCGTCCGCGTGCTCTTCGCGCGCTTCCGGCAGAATCCCCAGGCGCGAGAACAGTTGCATGTCCTTGTCGGCCTGCGGGTTGGCAGTGGTCAGCAGTTTTTCGCCGTAGAAAATCGAGTTGGCGCCGGCGAAGAACGCCAGGGCCTGCATCTGCTCGTTCATCGCTTCGCGGCCAGCGGACAGGCGCACGTGGGATTTCGGCATCAGGATGCGGGCAACGGCGAGCATGCGGATGAAGTCGAACGGATCGATCTCTTCGGCATTTTCCAGCGGCGTACCGGCGACTTTCACCAGCATGTTGATCGGTACCGATTCCGGGTGCTCCGGCAAGTTGGCCAATTGGATCAGCAGGTTGGCGCGGTCATCGAGGGACTCGCCCATGCCGAGAATACCGCCCGAGCAGATCTTCATCCCCGAATCACGCACGTACGCCAGGGTTTGCAGGCGCTCGCTGTAGGTGCGGGTGGTGATGATGCTGCCGTAGAACTCCGGCGAGGTGTCGAGGTTGTGGTTGTAGTAGTCGAGACCGGCCTGAGCCAGCGCTTCGGTCTGGTCCTGGTCCAGACGGCCCAGGGTCATGCAGGTTTCCAGGCCCATGGCTTTTACGCCTTTGACCATTTCCAGCACGTACGGCATGTCTTTGGCCGACGGGTGTTTCCACGCCGCGCCCATGCAGAAACGGGTCGAACCGATGGCCTTGGCGCGAGCGGCCTCTTCGAGGACCTTCTGCACTTCCATCAGCTTTTCTTTTTCCAGGCCGGTGTTGTAGTGACCGGACTGTGGGCAATATTTGCAATCTTCCGGGCAGGCGCCGGTTTTGATCGAGAGTAGCGTGGAAACCTGGACGCGGTTGGCGTCGAAATGCGCGCGATGCACCGTCTGTGCCTGGAACAACAGGTCGTTGAATGGCTGAACGAAGAGTGCTTTGACTTCGGCCAAAGACCAGTCATGACGCAGGGTTGCAGAGGTGCTGGCGCTCATGGGCGTTTCCTTTGTTTTATGCTTGGCAAGCGGCTGGGGGATGGAATACCCACAGACGCGACACGGATGTTCGGCATATTTAAGGAAGACTCATGCGCTGTCAACCACGTTACGAAGGACCGGTTTACATCTGGTTAAAAAACATACAGCACTGTTTGCTCTGTGCTGAACCGGCCGATGAACACATCCCGATCTGCATGGCCTGCGAAACGGAGCTGCCCTGGCTTGGAGATCACTGCCAAACCTGCGCACTGCCCTTACCGGGCGCCGGGCTGACCTGCGGCCAGTGCCTGAATCAACCGCCTGCCTTCGAGCAAGTCGCCGCACCGTGGACTTACAGCTTCCCGGTGGACACCCTGATCACACGTTTCAAGCACTCTGCAAAGTGGCCGTTTGGTCGGCTGCTCGCCGAACTTCTCGCGCAATTCCTGCAACATCGCTTCGACGAAGACCTGAATCGTCCCGACGCGCTCGTTCCGGTGCCGCTGGCCTCTAAACGTCTGCGCCAACGGGGTTTCAATCAAGCCACCCTGCTTGCCCGCTGGCTCGGCGCCTATCTGGACATGCCTTGCGACGAAACGCTGCTGTTGAGGACTCAAGACACCAACGCGCAGCAGGATTTGAATGCCGACGCCCGCAAAAAGAACCTGCGCAACGCCTTTTCCCTGGCGCCCGGCGCGCGCATCAAGGGCCGTCATTTGGCGTTGGTCGACGACGTGCTGACCACCGGCGCCACGGCGCAAGCCCTCGCCCGGCTGTTGATGGACGCAGGTGCTGCGCGGGTTGACGTCTACTGCCTCGCCCGCACACCCAAACCGGGCGACATGGCCTGACTTGACTCTCGAGTCCCGAGCGGCCAACGTCTTCTCAATTGTCACAGCCCAAAGCGCCCTGCCATGTCCTTGCCTACGTTGTTGTCCCAGCACATTGTCCGTCGTCCGCAGCGCATTGCGTTGCTGCAACACATCGCCGAACAAGGCTCGATTACCCGTGCCGCGAAAAGCGCGGGCCTGAGTTACAAGGCCGCATGGGACGCTATCGACGAGCTGAACAACCTGGCGCAAAAGCCGCTGGTGGAGCGCAGCGTCGGCGGCAAGGGCGGCGGTGGCGCCAAACTCTCCAGCGAAGGCCTGCGCGTGTTGCGCCTTTATCAAAAGCTGCAAGCTTTGCAGGCCCAGGTGCTGGAAGCTGCCGAAGATGCCAGCGATCTGGACCTGCTCGGCCGCCTGATGCTCCGGACCAGCGCGCGCAATCAGCTGCACGGCAAGGTGGTCGAGATTGAAGCTCAGGGGTGCAATGACCTGATCCGTCTTGAACTGGCCGAAGGCTTGAGCATTGATGCGCAGATCACCCACGACAGCACCCTGCGCCTGGAGCTGGAAACCGGCACCGAGGTGGTCGCCTTGATCAAGGCGGGTTGGCTGGATTTGCTGGGCATCGAACAAGAAGAAATACCCGGCAACAACTGCCTGACAGGCATTATCGAAGCAATTCTCGACGCTGAAGACGGCCCGAGCGAAGTGCGTATCGGCCTGCCCAATGGCCCGACGCTGTGCGCGCTGGCGGAACCGCTGCACTTGAGAACCCTCGGGCTTGCCATCGATAAACCCGTGCGCGTGCAATTTTCGCCCTCCAATATCCTGCTGGGCACTCCGCTCTGAAACAAAAACGTCATGGAGGCTCATTAAGGTGTCTGCAAAAACCCGCAGGGAGCCTGATGTGAGCCTATTAGAAGAAAACCAGTCCACCGACCTCGAAAAGATGGTCGGCCTCAGCCGTCGTGGCTTCATCAGCGCCGGTGCCCTCTGCGGTGCCGCCATGTTCCTCGGTGGCAACCTGCTGAGCCGCAGCGTGCTGGCCGCGAGTGTCAGCGCCGGCACCAGCAAACTGCTGGGTTTTGACAGCATCCCCGCCGCCACCAGCGACGCCATCAGCCTGCCAGCGGGTTACAAATCCTCGGTGTTGATCAGCTGGGGCCAGCCCCTGCAAAACAACGGCCCGGCGTTCGATCCCAGTGGCAATGGCACGGCCGAGCAACAAGAAGTCCAGTTCGGCGACAACAATGACGGGATGAGCCTGTTCGAGTTCCCCGGTGAAAAAGACCGGGCGCTGATGGCGATCAACAACGAATACACCAACTACCGCTACCTCTACCCGCATGGCGGTATGCCGCAGTCCGCCGAAGAAGTGCGCAAGGCGCTGGCCTGTGAGGGCGTGACGGTGATCGAAGTGCAGCGCAAGAACGGCCAGTGGCAGTTCGTCCAGGGCTCGCGCTACAACCGTCGTATCCACGGCAACGCACCGATCAGCCTGAGCGGCCCGGCCGCCGGCCATGAACTGCTGAAAACCAGCGTCGACCCGCACGGCAAGAATGTCCTGGGCACCTTCCAGAACTGCGCCAATGGCAAGACGCCGTGGGGTACGTACTTGACGTGCGAAGAGAACTTCACCGACTGCTTCGGCAGCAGCAACGCCGAGCAGAAATTCGACGCTGCGCAGAAACGCTACGGCGCGGTGGCGACCAGCAAAGAGATCAACTGGCACCAGCACGATGAGCGATTCGACCTGGCGAAGAATCCCAACGAGCTCAACCGTCACGGCTGGGTGGTGGAGATCGACCCGTTCGATCCGCAATCGACCCCGATCAAACGCACGGCCCTGGGCCGCTTCAAGCACGAGAACGCCGCGCTGGCAGAAACCCATGACGGCCACGCAGTGGTGTACATGGGCGACGATGAACGTGGCGAGTTCATCTACAAATTCGTCAGCCGCGACAAGATCAACCACAAAAACCCCAAGGCCAACCGCGACCTGCTGGATCACGGCACCTTGTACGTGGCGCGCTTCGACGCCGGCGACGGTAATGCCGATCACCCGAAAGGCCAAGGCGAGTGGGTCGAACTGACTCACGGCAAAAACGGCATCGACGCCAGCAGCGGTTTTGCCGATCAGGCCGAAGTGCTGATCCACGCGCGCCTCGCCGCCAGCGTAGTAAAAGCCACGCGCATGGACCGTCCGGAATGGATCGTCGTCAGCCCCAAGGATGGCCAGGTGTATTGCACCCTGACCAACAACGCCAAGCGTGGCGAAGATGGCCAACCCGTAGGCGGGCCAAACCCGCGCGAGAAGAACGTCTACGGGCAGATTCTGCGCTGGCGCACCGACCGCGATGATCATGGCTCGAAAAACTTTGCCTGGGACCTGTTTGTGGTCGCCGGCAACCCAGGGGTTCACGCCAGCACGCCGAAGGGTGGCTCGTCCAACATCACGCCGCAAAACATGTTCAACAGCCCGGATGGCTTGGGCTTCGACAAGGCCGGGCGGTTGTGGATTCTCACCGATGGCGATTCGAGCAATGCCGGTGACTTTGCGGGCATGGGCAACAATCAGATGCTGTGTGCGGACCCTGCGACCGGGGAAATTCGCCGGTTCATGGTCGGGCCGGTTGGTTGCGAAGTCACCGGGATCAGCTTTTCGCCGGATCAGAAGACGCTGTTTGTCGGGATTCAACATCCGGGAGAGAACGGTGGGTCGACATTCCCTGAGCATCTGCCGAATGGCAAGCCGCGGTCCTCGGTGATGGCGATTTCCCGTGAAGATGACGGGATCGTCGGCGCCTGATAAAGCCCCATCGCGGGCAAGCCTTGCTCCTACAGGAATCGTACACATCTTCTGTAGGAGCACGGCTTGCCCGCGATGGCGTCAGCCGAAACAACACACGACTCAAGCCCACCCCCTAAAGAAGCCCCGTCTGCGCTACCATGCTTGGCCGGACGCGGCAGCCTGCTGCGCGCAGGAGTCAGCATGGCCCACCCGTTTGCAACCCTCACCCCAGACCTCGTGCTCGATGCCGTCGAAAGCATCGGCTTTCTCAGCGACGCGCGCATTCTGGCGCTCAACAGCTACGAGAACCGCGTCTATCAAGTCGGTATCGAAGACTCCGAGCCGCTGATCGCAAAATTCTATCGTCCGCAGCGCTGGACCAACGAAGCGATTCTCGAAGAGCATCAATTCACCTTCGAACTCGCCGAATGCGATGTGCCAGTGGTCGCCCCGATGATCCACAACGGCGCCAGCCTGCACGAACACAACGGCTTTCGTTTCACCTTGTTCCCCCGCCGTGGTGGCCGTGCTCCGGAGCCGGGCAATCTCGATCAGCTCTATCGCCTGGGTCAGTTGCTGGGTCGCCTGCATGCCGTGGGTTCCACCAAACCGTTCGACCACCGTGAAGCGCTGGGCGTGAAGAACTTCGGTCACGACTCGCTGACCACCTTGCTCGAAGGCAATTTTGTACCCAAAAGTTTGCTGCCGGCCTACGAGTCCGTGGCCCGCGACCTGCTCAAGCGAGTAGAAGAGGTCTACAAGGCGACGCCGCACCAGAACATCCGCATGCACGGCGACTGCCACCCCGGCAACATGATGTGCCGCGACGAAATGTTCCACATCGTCGACCTCGACGACTGCCGCATGGGCCCGGCGGTGCAGGACATCTGGATGATGCTGGCCGGTGACCGTCAGGAATGTCTCGGGCAGTTGTCGGAACTGATGGACGGCTACAACGAATTTCACGATTTCGATCCGCGAGAACTGGCGTTGATCGAACCGTTGCGCGCCTTGCGTCTGATGCACTACAGCGCCTGGCTCGCCCGTCGCTGGGACGACCCGGCGTTCCCGCACAGTTTTCCGTGGTTCGGCAGTGAGCGGTATTGGGGTGATCAGGTGTTGGCGTTGCGTGAGCAACTGGCAGCGCTCAATGAAGAGCCACTAAAACTCTTCTGACCCACACAGCCCACACCTGTGGGAGCGAGCCTGCTCGCGATAGCGGTTGATCAATCAACATCGATGTCGACTGACCCGACGCTTTCGCGAGCAGGCTCGCTCCCACAGGGTTGCGTGTTCACAATTGCCCAACCTATTCAGATAGGACATCCACAGACAAATCTCCTTACAATCCCCTCTTTGTTAGCTGCCTAAGCAAGGATTCTGCATGCAAGCCGCCAACCCGCGTCGCGGGTACATTCTGGGCCTGAGTGCCTACATCATCTGGGGACTTTTCCCGCTCTACTTCAAAGCCATCGCCAGTGTGCCCGCCGTGGAGATCATCATCCATCGCGTGCTGTGGTCCGCGTTGTTCGGCGCCTTGTTGCTGATGGTCTGGAAACATCCCGGCTGGTGGCGCGAATTGCGTGACAACCCCAAACGCCTGGCAATCCTGGCCCTGAGCGGCACGCTGATCGCGGCCAACTGGCTGACTTACGTTTGGTCGGTGAACAACGGGCGGATGCTTGAGGCCAGCCTCGGTTACTACATCAACCCGCTGGTGAACGTGTTGCTGGGGATGTTGATCCTCGGCGAACGGCTACGGCGCATGCAATGGTTGGCCGTTGGTTTGGCGGCGATTGGTGTCGCACAGCAGGTTTGGCAAGTCGGCAGCCTGCCCTGGGTGTCGCTGGTGTTGGCGCTGACGTTCGGGTTCTACGGACTGATCCGCAAACAGGCTCCGGTCAAGGCTCTGCCGGGGCTGGTGGTGGAAACCTGGATGCTGGTGCCGATTGCCATTGCCTGGCTGCTATTCAATCAAACCGCCACAAGCGCTCAGCCCGAGTTCTGGACCACTTCTGAAGCCTGGTGGCTGGTGGCCGCCGGCCCGGTCACGCTGGTGCCGCTGGTCTGTTTCAACGCCGCTGCACGGCATTTGCCCTACACGACGTTGGGATTCCTTCAGTACCTGGCGCCGACGCTGGTACTGTTGCAAGCCGTCCTGCTGTTTGGCGAACACCTGTCGTCCAGCACGCTCGTGGCGTTCATCTTTATTTGGGCGGGCCTGGCGGTTTACAGCGTCGATGCGTGGATAAGTCTGCGCCGCCGCAGCTGATCAAAAAACACACAAACCTCTACAGGCCACGTCCCTCGTGGCCTGCATCGATCCTTCCCAAGGTTATCCACAGCGTGATCCCCGGCGTTTGTGCGCAACTCGTTGAAACTGATGGTTTTTTGATCAAATCCTGAAGAAGCCCGGCCGGCGTGGGCTGGCGGGCTGTCTCTACAGGTTATCCACAGGCGGGTGCACGTTTAACTTGGATAACCCTGTCAAGGCTCACTGCGCAGCACCAACTCGACCATCAGATCGTCCGCCAGGGTTTCCAGGCGCGACTGCAATACGTCCAGCGACAAGGTCAGCGGCACCGCAAGGATTGCTTCAGCGTGAAACAGTGGCTCGCTGCTCATCGGCGCCGGGCGCACTTCAGTGACCAACCTTTCCAGATTCACACCTTGTTCGCTGAGCAGACGGGTGATGTCGCGCACGATTCCAGGGCGATCATTGCCCACCAACTCCATCGCAATGGGTTTCCAGGTGCAGGACTGTTCGATGCCGCTTTCGGCAATCAGCACGCGAATGCCTTGGGCGGACAACGCTTGCAGGGCATCGACCAATTCATCGTAGGCCTCGGCCGGTACGCCTACTCGAAGAATCCCGGCGAACTGTCCAGCCATGCGCGACATGCGGCTTTCCAGCCAGTTGCCGCCGTGCTCGGCAATGCACTGGGCGATGCGCTCGACCTGCCCGGCCTTGTCTGGAGCAAATACTGTGAGTACGAGGTGGTCCATGGCGCAGCCCTCTGTCATGACTTTTGTTATAGAAAACCAAGTATAGGCAAGGGGCCGAGGGGTGATGCGACAGATCCGGACTTGCGGTGAATGGACCAGCCTCATCGCGGGCAAGCCTTGCTCCTACAGGTCTGCGTCGATCACTCAATTCGGGCTCCCCCAATCCAGTAGGAGCAAGGCTTGCCCGCGATGGCCTCCCACGGATGAACCTGCCGAAAACAAATCGTGTACAAGTTTTTATATTTAACTGGAACAATCTAATGGTTTTTTGAGAACATCCCGTGCCTCGACGTGACTGCAATGCGTCATGGGGTCGCAGAACGACGTAATTAGTCTAATTTTCACAAGCGCAATTCATCATGTAGTATGCCGCAGCGCGCACTACATAACGTTGGATCGATGTCTGCCACAGGCACACTCGCAACCCTGAAAAGCCCCATCAGCAAGGCCTACAAGCCGTTGATCGGACCGAACCCAGCCGCCCGCAAGGGCATGTACTGGCGGACGGGTTTGTGGTTTAAATGGCCATAGGCTTCATTGTCAAAATTGAAGAGCTGAAAAGCGAAATAGCTGAGCAGAGTGAGGCAAGCAATGACTGAACACGTTCAAGTCGGTGGCCTGCAGGTCGCCAAAGTCCTGTTCGACTTCGTGAACAACGAAGCCATTCCCGGTACCGGCCTCACCGCCGATAAGTTCTGGGCCGGTGCCGACAAGGTCATTCATGACCTGGCCCCGAAGAACAAAGCCCTACTCGCCAAACGCGATGATTTCCAGGCTCGTATCGATGGCTGGCACCAACAGCGTGCCGGTCAGGCGCACGACGCCGTGGCCTATAAAGCCTTCCTGCAAGACATCGGTTATCTGCTGCCAGAAGCAGCCGATTTCCAGGCAACGACGCAAAACGTCGATGACGAAATCGCCCGCATGGCCGGTCCGCAACTTGTGGTTCCGGTGATGAATGCCCGTTTCGCGCTCAATGCTTCGAACGCCCGCTGGGGTTCGCTGTACGACGCGCTCTACGGCACCGACGCCATCAGCGAAGCTGACGGCGCGGAAAAAGGCAAAGGCTACAACAAGGTTCGCGGCGACAAGGTCATTGCCTTCGCCCGTGCTTTCCTCGACGAAGCCGCGCCATTGGCTGCCGGCTCCCACGTCGATTCCACCGGCTACAAGATCGTCGACGGCAAACTGGTGGTCGCCCTCAAAGGCGGCAGCAACACTGGCCTGCGCAGCGATGCACAGTTGATCGGCTTTCAGGGCGATGCGACGGCTCCGACGTCGATCCTGCTGAAAAACAACGGCCTGCATTTCGAAATCCAGATCGATGCCAGCACCCCGGTCGGCCAGACCGACGCTGCCGGCGTCAAAGACATTCTGATGGAAGCCGCGCTGACCACCATCATGGACTGCGAAGACTCCGTCGCCGCCGTCGATGCCGATGACAAAGTGGTGATCTACCGTAACTGGCTTGGCCTGATGAAGGGCGACCTGTCGGAAGAAGTCTCCAAGGGCGGTCAGACTTTTACCCGCACCATGAACGCCGATCGCACCTACACCGGTGTCGATGGCAAGGAACTGAGCCTGCACGGTCGTTCACTGTTGTTCGTGCGTAACGTCGGTCACCTGATGACCATCGACGCCATCGTCGACAAAGACGGCAACGAAGTGCCGGAAGGCATTCTCGACGGCCTGGTGACCAGCCTCGCGGCGATTCACAGCCTCAACGGCAGCAGTTCACGCAAGAACAGCCGCACCGGCTCGGTTTACATCGTGAAACCGAAAATGCACGGCCCGGAAGAAGCCGCATTCACCAACGAGCTGTTTGGTCGCATCGAAGAAGTTCTCGGCTTGCCGCGCAACACGCTGAAAGTCGGGATCATGGACGAGGAGCGCCGCACAACGGTCAACCTCAAGGCCTGCATCAAGGCTGCCAGCGAGCGCGTAGTGTTTATCAACACCGGTTTCCTCGACCGCACGGGCGATGAAATCCACACATCCATGGAAGCCGGCCCAATGGTGCGCAAGGCCGACATGAAGGCCGAGAAGTGGATTGGTGCCTACGAAAACTGGAACGTCGACATCGGTTTGAGCACTGGCCTGCAAGGTCGCGCGCAGATCGGCAAAGGCATGTGGGCCATGCCTGACCTGATGGCCGCGATGCTCGAACAGAAAATCGCTCACCCGCTGGCCGGCGCCAACACCGCCTGGGTTCCATCGCCGACCGCCGCTGCACTGCACGCGTTGCACTACCACAAGGTTGACGTGTTCGCCCGTCAGGCTGAACTGGCCAAACGTGCTCGTGCTTCGGTGGACGACATCCTGACCATTCCATTGGCGGTGAACCCGCAGTGGACCGCAGAGCAGATCAAGAACGAACTGGACAACAACGCCCAGGGCATTCTCGGTTATGTAGTGCGCTGGATCGACCAAGGTGTCGGTTGCTCGAAAGTACCGGACATCAACGACGTCGGCCTGATGGAAGACCGCGCGACGTTGCGTATTTCCAGCCAGCACATCGCCAACTGGCTGCGCCATGGCATCGTCACCGAAGAGCAAGTGATGGAAAGCCTCAAGCGCATGGCGCCGGTGGTTGACCGTCAGAACGCCAATGACGCGCTGTACCGTCCGCTGTCTCCGAACTTCGACAGCAACATCGCCTTCCAGGCGGCGGTCGAACTGGTGGTCGAAGGCACTAAACAGCCGAACGGCTACACCGAGCCGGTTCTGCACCGTCGTCGTCGCGAGTTCAAGGCTGCCAATGGCCTGTAAGTAAGCGATAACGCCGGACAAAAAAGGCCCTGATCGAAAGATCAGGGCCTTTTTGTTTCAAATCGGAACCTGCGGATCCATTCCCAACTCATGCTTGACCAGCGCCAACAGCTTGCCGGTATCGACAGGCTTGAGCAGGAAGTCGACCACGCTTAAATGCATCGCGGCGATCGCATCTTTAATGTCGGCGTCACCGGAAACGATGATGAATGGCATTGCCGCCCGAACCGACTCACGAACCTGGCGGATCAGGTCCAGACCATCGACATTTCCCATCCGCAGATCGGTAATCACCAGGCCAATCGATGGCATCGTCTCCAACATCCTGAGTGCCGTTTCGCCACTGGCGGCAGTCATGCTGCGCACCCCGTCCAGCGCCAGAATCTCCGACAGCAACTCGCGCGCGTCTTTATCGTCGTCGACGATCAGCACCCGCTGCGGCGGCAGGTCAGGTTCCAGCATGACGTCACTCAGCGCCTTGCGCTCGGCATCACTCAAAATATCGTGGTCGGACATGGCGTTCTCTACGTTTTCATTTCAATTCCTTAGCACATCCGTCAGATATCGCTAAGCAGACCTTCAATGTGCACTTCGTCGGAAAATTTTCCTATAGTCAATGTAGGTGTTTTTTCTCACAGTTGTGTCAAACATTTCCTAACTTCCGACACCTGCATTGCCTACCTAGACTTACGTCCAATGGGCACCCTGCGCGCAGGGGCCGACCATGGCTGGGTCATCCGACAACAATAACTCCAACGACTGCGGTAATGGTTATGAGTAAAGCGGACGCCTTCACACAGGCAGGGAAAACCGCGGTGTTGCAGAACATCCAGGGCACTTTGCAATTTCTTCAGCGTTTTCCGCCCTTCAATCAGATGGAACACGCTCACCTGGCGTACCTGGTTGAGCAATGTCAGCTGCGTTTTTATGCCCCCGGCGAGAGCATCATCAAGCCCGCCGATGGCCCGGTTGAGCATTTCTACATCGTCAAACAGGGCCGCGTCGTCGGTGAGCGCCCGCACACCGCCAAGGGCGGCACCGAAACCACCTTCGAAATCACCACCGGCGAGTGCTTCCCCCTCGCCGCGCTGCTGGGTGAGCGTGCGACCCGCACCGAACACCTTGCCGCCGAAGACACCTTCTGCCTGCAGCTGAACAAGCTGGCGTTCATCAAACTGTTCGCACTTTCCAGTACCTTTCGCGATTTTGCCTTGCGTGGCGTCAGTAGCTTGCTGGATCAGGTCAACCAGCAAGTCCAGCAAAAAGCCGTGGAGACCCTCGGCACTCAGTATTCGCTGAACACGCGCCTGGGCGAATTGGCCATGCGCCACCCGGTGACTTGCAGCCCGGCGACGCCGTTGCGTGAAGCGGTGAAGCTGATGCACGAGCAACAGGTCGGCAGCATCGTCGTGGTCGATGAGCACAAAGCCCCGCTGGGGATTTTTACCCTGCGCGACCTGCGCCATGTCGTGGCCGAGGGCAACAACGACTTCAACGAAGCCATCGAGCGGCACATGACCCAGGCGCCGTTTTTCCTGACGCCGGACCACAGCGCTTTCGACGCGGCCATCGCCATGACCGAGCGGCACATCGCCCACGTCTGCCTGGTGAAAGATCACCGCCTGTGCGGCGTGGTCTCGGAGCGCGACCTGTTTTCCCTGCAGCGGGTTGATCTGGTGCACCTGGCACGGACGATTCGCAGTGCCCAGCGCATCGAAAACCTGGTGCTGATACGTGGCGAGATCGGCCAACTGGTCGAGCGCATGCTGGCTCATGGCGCGTCGTCGACGCAGATCACCCACATCATCACCCTGCTCAACGATCACACTGTGTGCCGGGTGATCGAACTGACCCTCGCCGACAAAGGCGACCCCGGCGTGCCATTCAGTTGGCTGTGCTTCGGCAGTGAAGGCCGTCGCGAGCAGACACTGCACACCGATCAGGACAACGGCATTCTGTTCGAGGCCCGGGATGCGGCGCATGCGGCAGAAATTCGCGGCAAGCTGTTGCCCATTGCCCAGCAGATCAACCAGAGCCTGGCGCTCTGCGGCTTTACGCTGTGCAAGGGCAACATCATGGCGGGCAACCCGGAGCTGTGCTTGTCGCGTGCTGAATGGGCGCGACGGTTTGCGGCGTTTATCCGCGAGGCGACGCCGGAGAACCTGCTGGGTTCGAGCATCTATTTCGACTTGCGCGTGGTCTGGGGTGACGAGCAAGGGTGCGAGCAATTGCGCCGCGGGATTCTCGATCAGGTCGGCGATAACCGGTTGTTCCAGCGGATGTTGGCCGAGAACGCCTTACGCAATCGTCCCCCTGTGGGGCGTTTTCGTGAGTTCGTACTGGCGCGCAAAAACGGTGAAAAAGCCACGCTGGACTTGAAGGTCCAGGGGTTGACGCCTTTCGTCGACGGCGCACGGTTGCTGGCATTGGCTCACGGCATCGAGACCAACAATACCCTGGAGCGCTTTCGCCAACTGGTGGCCAAGGAAATCATTCAGCCGCTGGACGGTGCGGCGTATGAAGAGGCGTACCACTTCATTCAGCAAACCCGCATGCAGCAACATCAGTTACAGACCCGGGAGAATTTGCCCTATTCCAACCGGGTCGATCCGGACAGTCTCAATCATCTGGACCGACGGATCCTGCGTGAATCCCTGCGCCAGGCGCAACGCCTGCAAAGCAGCCTGACCCTGCGGTACCAGCTATGAGCCTGTTTTCATGGCTGCGTCCGGTCACCCCGATCCTGACAGACGAATGGCAACAACGTTTGCAGCGCTTGCCAGCGGCGACCGAGCTGGGTGGATGCAGCCTGCGCGAACAGCGCTGGGTGGTGCTCGACCTGGAAACCACCGGGCTGAACCTGAACAAGGACCGGGTGTTGTCCATCGGTGCCGTGGTGATTGAGGACGGCGCCATCGACTTCAGCCAGCAGTTCGAACGCACGCTGCAATGCGCCGACCTGAAGCTCGCACCCAGCATGCTGATTCATGGGTTGGGCCCAAGCGCCATTGCGGCCGGCAGCGACCCGGCGCAAGCCTTGCTCGAATTCATGGAATTCGTCGGTGACAGCCCGGTGTTGGCGTTTCATGCACCCTTCGATCAGCACATGCTTGGCCGGGCACTGAAAGACCACTTGGGCTATAAGTTGGCCCATCCGTTTCTGGATGTGGCAGACATCGCCCCGCTGCTGTGTCCACAGGCTCACATTCGAGACGCCGGGCTGGATGAGTGGATCGACTGGTTCAAACTGCAAGTGTTCGAGCGACATAACGCCAGTGCCGACGCCTTGGCGACGGCCGAATTGGCATTGATCCTGTTCAGCCGGGCGCGGCAGCAGCAGATTCATAGCCCGCTGAACCTGCAACAGCGGCTGAGTCAGTGGAAACGCCGGCAGCAGGCCCCCTCCTTTTAAATATGCAGTGACTGTTCTGGCGCCTTCGCGGGCAAGCCCGCTCCTACAGGGGCACTCGGTCACCTGTGGGAGCGTGGCTTGCCCGCGATGAACGATGACGCGGTAAAGCTGAATGCATACAGCTCAATCCACCCGACCAGCGCCAATTGCGTACCGTCCCCTCCTCTGCGACAATCGCGAACAATTCTCGTTAGTTAACACTTCCCAATCGGTAATGCTGCGTGTCGTCAATCCAAAGCCCCCACAGTGAGCTCGTTGGTGCGTTATATCGCGACCATCGCAGCTGGCTATTGGCCTGGCTGCGACGCAACGTGGCTTGCCCGCAACGTGCAGAAGACCTGAGCCAGGACACTTTTGTGCGGTTGCTGGGTCGGGACGAACTGATAGAGCCTCGCGAGCCGCGGGCGTTTCTGGTGGCGATTGCCAAAGGCTTGCTATTCGACTATTTCCGCCGCGCCGCGCTGGAACAGGCCTACCTCGCCGAACTGATGCTGATCCCCGAAGGCGAACAACCGTCGGTCGAGGAGCAGCAGATGATCCTCGAAGACCTCAAAGCCATCGACCGCTTGCTGGGTCAGCTGTCGAGCAAGGCCCGGGCCGCGTTTCTCTATAACCGCCTCGACGGCCTCGGTCATACCGAAATCGCCCAGCGACTGGGCGTCTCGGTGCCGCGTGTTCGGCAATACCTGGCCCAGGGGATTCGTCAGTGCTACATCGCGTTGTACGGTGAGCCGGTATGAACCCGGTCAGCTCCAAACCGGTATCGGCCAAGGTGCTGGATGCGGCGATTGCCTGGCAATTGTCCCTGGACTCCGGCAACCCAGTGGAGCGCGAAGCGTTCAGTCAATGGCACGCGGCCCACGAGGAACATGCCCGCGCCTGGCGCCAGCTGGGCATGCTCGACCAGCGCTTCAGCGTTGCCAACGGCCCGGCCCGTACGGCGTTGCTGCAATCGCGTGAAAACATTCGCCGCCGTGTGCGCAAACTGGGCAGCGGCGTGGCCAGCGTTGTCGCGGTGATCGGGCTGGCCCTGTTTGCCGGTGATCGTTATCTGCCTCTCGACTACTGGCTGGCCGACCAGCGCACCGCCACCGGCGAGCAGCGCACCCTGCGCCTCGCAGACGGCACGCTGATCAACCTCAATACCCACAGCGCCGTGGACATCCGTTTTGATGAGAAGCAGCGGCGAATCATCCTTCAAGAAGGCGAAATCCTCGTCGAGACCGGTCACGGCGATGCCCGGCCGTTTATCGTCGAAACCCGCGAAGGCAGCATGCAAGCGCTAGGGACGCTCTTCCTGGTCAAGCGCGAGGAAGCAGGCACGCGCCTGAGCGTGTTGAAGTCCGCGGTGGCGGCGCATCCGCAATCGAGCTCCGAGGAACAGATTCTGCACGAAGGTCAGCAAGTGCTGATACGCAGCAATGGCCTGGGGCCGGTTGTCGCCGTCAACCTCGACGCCGACGCCTGGACCCGCGGCATGCTGGTGGTCGACAACGCTCGCCTGGAAGATCTGGTGCATGAGCTCGCTCGGTATCGTCGCGGGTATTTAGGCGTAGCACCGGAGATTGCCGACCTGCGCATTACCGGCAGTTTTCCGCTACACGACACCGACAAGGCCCTGAGCACCCTGTTGCCGACCCTGCCGGTGCAGATTGAACAGTACACACCGTGGTGGGTGACGGTGGCGAAAGCTGACCTAAAACCTTAAGTCATGCGGTGTCTGATCGGCCGCCTTCGCGAGCAGGCTCGCTCCCACATGGACTCTCCAGTGTTCACAAGAGGGGTGTTCACAGGAGATCAAATGTGGGAGCGAGCCGGCTCCGGGCGGCGTTCCGACGAAGAGGCCATCAGCCTCATCAATTTTCTGAATCGAAATTATTTTCATCCAGCCCTATCAGTTTTCGAATCTCGTGCGGCACCTAAGCAATTGAGAAATATTTCTATTCAGGAGCCGCTGTATGCCCCGTTCGCTCTACAACTTGTTGCGCCCCAGCTTACTGGCTGTCGCAATTGCCCTTTTCACGCCTTTGGCCAGTAGCCAACTGATCGCCGCTGAACAGGCATCCAGCGTTCGCGCCTACAACCTGCCGGCCGCACCGTTGGCCAGCACCCTGAACCAGATTGCGAGTCAGGCCGGTCTGGCGCTGTCGTTGAATCCATCGCTGGCCTCAGGCAAGTCCTCGGCACCGGTGAAGGGTCAGTTCGACGCTGCCGGCGCCCTGCGTGAAGCCTTGCGTGGCACGGGTCTGCAACTGGAACAAAGCAGCGCCGGCACCTACAGCCTGGTCGCTATTCCCGAGGGCACACTGGCCCTGCCGGAAACCGCCGTCATCGGCTTTGGAGCCAGCGAAATCGCCTGGGGCCCGGTAGAAGGCTACCTGGCCACTCGCACCGCCGCCGGCACCAAGACCGATACAGCGCTGGTCGACGTGCCGCGCTCGATTTCGGTCGTCACCCGCGACCAAATGGACGACCGCAATGTGCAAAACCTCGATGATGCCGTGCGCTACATGCCCGGTATCACCGCCAGCAGCTATGGCAGCGACACCCGCGCCGACTGGCTGCGCGTTCGCGGTTTTGAACCGACCCAGTTCCTCGACGGCCTGCCACTGCCTAAAGGCGTGTATGCCAACCCGAAACAAGAAACCTGGAACCTCGATCGCCTGTCCGTGCTGCGCGGCCCGGCCTCCTCCGTTTACGGCCAGACTCCGCCGGGCGGCCTGCTGGACATGGTCAGCCGGCGTCCAACGGCTATAGAGAGCAACGAGATCGATCTGCAATACGGCAGCTACAATTATCGTCAGATCAACTTCGCCAACACCGGCAAGATTGATGACGAAGGCCAGTTTCTTTACAGCCTGAGCGGTGTGGTGCGCGACAGCGGCACGCAGATCGACCACGTAGACAACAAGCGCTACAACATTGCGCCGAGCCTGACCTGGAACATCGACCCGGACACCCAGTTCACCTTGCTGACGCAATTCACCCGCGACGATACCGGCATCACCAGCCAGTTCCTGCCGGTGCAAGGCACCAAAATCGACATGCCGTTTGGTGATATTTCACATCACAAGAACCTTGGCGATCCGGACTGGGAATACTACGACCGCACCTACTACGCGCTGGGCTATGCGTTCGAACATCGCCTGAACGACGTCTGGCAGTTCAAGCAGAACCTGCGTTACACCAAGACGGACCTGTCATTCCAGGCCATCACCGTCGGCGCGTATCCGTTCACCCAGGTTGATGATGCTGGCAACGTTGGCCGCACCACCACCAGCGTCGAAGAAGACATCAGCCAGTTCGCCGTGGATAACAACTTCCAGGCCGACTTCGCGACGGGCGACGTGCGTCACACCGTGCTGTTGGGTCTCGACCACCAGCGCAGCAATACCAACTACCTCTCCATCTTCGGCACCGCACCGCCGATCAACGTCAATAACCCGATCTACGGTTTGCCAATCGAGCGTCCGGACCGTTCCACCGCGTTCTACGATTACGACCAGAAGACCTACCAGACCGGCCTGTACGCGCAGGATCAGATGGTCCTCGACCATTGGCTCGTGACACTCGGCGGACGTGAGGACTGGGTGCACACCGGCACCAAGTTCTTCAACAAAGACGATGCCACCAACACCCAACGTGACAAGAACTTCAGCGGCAACGCGGCGATCAGCTATGTGTTCGACTCGGGCTTTGTGCCGTACCTGTCGTACGCCGAGTCCTTCCAGCCCACGACCGGCGCTTCGGCCTCGGCCACCGAATCGTTCAAACCCACCAAAGGCAATCAGTGGGAGCTGGGCATCAAATACCAACCACCGGGCAGCAACACCCTGCTGACCGCCGCAATCTACGACCTGACCCAGAAAAACGTTTCGGTCACCACCAACGTTGGCGGCACGTCGATCACCAGCCAGACCGGCGAAGTCAAAGTCAAAGGCCTGGAGCTGGAAGCCGTTTCCGACGTCAACGAAAACCTCAAGCTCATCGCGGCGTACACCCTGGCCAAATCCGAAGTACAAGATGGCGAATTCAAGGGCAATCGCCTGCAACTGATGCCTAACCAGCAGGCGTCGCTGTGGGCTGACTACACCTGGCACAACGGCGTGCTGGACGGCTTCGGCGTGGGTGCCGGCGCTCGCTACACCGGCAATACCTACGGCGATCAGGCCAACACCGAACTGGGCAAGGCAGATGCCTACACCGTGTTCGACGCCGCTGTTCATTACGACCTCGGTCGTCTGGACAACAGCCTGAAAGGCGCATCCCTGGCTTTGAACGCCACCAACCTGCTCAACAAGGACTACATCTCCACTTGTGACGGTTTCTACTGCTACTACGGCGACCTGCGCAGTGTCGTCGCCAGTGCAACCTACAAGTGGTAATCGTCTGACCTGACATGCCCCAAAACCAGGCTGCCCTATTCCGGGCGGCTTTGGTATTTCTGAAGGCCTGGAAATGAAAAGTATAACAATTCGCCGCTGGTCCTTTGTCCACACCTGGACCAGCCTGATCTGCACGGTCTTCCTGCTGATGCTGGCACTGACCGGGTTGCCGTTAATCTTCCACCACGAGATCGACCACCTGTTGGGAGATGCCGCCGAGTTGAAGCAAATGCCGGCGGACACGCCGATGCTCGATTTGCAGCAGCTGGTGCTGGCGGCTGAAAAGCATCGTCCCGGTGAGGTCATGCAGTATTTCGGTTTTGAAGACGATGAGCCCAATGGTGCCGTAACAATCATGGCGGCTACCGCCGGCACCGAACCAAACTCGTCACACACCTTCATGCTCGACGCCCGCACCGGCGAAGCTGTGGAAATGCCATCGGCCAACAGGGGGTTCATGATGGTCATGCTGCGCCTGCATGTGGACATGTTTGCCGGTCTGCCGGGCAAGTTGTTGCTGGCGTTCATGGGGCTGATGTTTGTGGTCGCCATCATTTCCGGGGCGGTGCTGTATTTGCCGTTCATGCGCCGCTTGAAGTTCGCCACGGTACGCCAAGACAAATCCACTCGCCTGCGCTGGCTTGATCTACACAACCTGATCGGTGTGGTCACACTGACCTGGGCACTGGTCGTCGGTGTGACAGGCGTCATCAGCGCCTGCGCCGACCTGCTGATTGCTGCCTGGCGCAACGACAGCCTGAACGCGATGGTCGCGCCGTACCGCGACGCGCCACCGCTGACGCACATCGCACCGGCGACCCGCCTGCTCGACATCGCCAGGGAAGTTGCGCCGGACATGACGCCGGACTTCATCGCCTTCCCCGGCACGCGGTTTTCCAGCGAGCACCATTACGCGGTGTTCATGAAAGGCAGCACCCACCTGACTTCGCACTTGCTGACTCCGGTGCTGATCGACGCCAGCACCCTGCAAGTCACCGCCGTGGCTGAGCGACCGTGGTACATGGACGCCATGGGCATGTCGCAGCCACTGCACTTCGGCGATTATGGCGGTATGCCGATGAAGATCCTGTGGGCGACCCTTGATGTGCTGACCATCATTGTGCTCGGCAGTGGGGTTTACCTGTGGGTGGTGCGGCGCAAAGCGGCAAAACCTGTGCTCGAACACGCCGAGGCTCAAGCATGAAGCCAAGGCAATCGAACTTCTGGAAGGTCTTCGGCACGCCCACGGTTATCGCCTTGCTCAGCGCCGCCGGGTTATTCGCGGCGCTGCTGGGTGATGGCGTGTGGGACGCCTTGAGCTGGCTTGGTCTAGGCGTTCCCGCCTTCTTCGCCCTGCGCGGCCTGCTGCAACGCCGCTGATTTTTGTGGGAGCGAGCCTGCTCGCGAAAGCGGTGTGTCAGTCATTTGTGTACCGACTGGCAGATTGCATTCGTCGGAACGCCGCCCGGAGCCGGCTCGCTCCCACAGGGGGCATCCGTACTTGTCAGCTTGAGCTCCCGCATCAACGCGCTATGCTGCCCTGCACTGACCCAGACCGAGATGTCGCCATGTCCGCCCCCAGCATGACCCTGTACCACAACGCTCTATCGCCCTTCGTTCGTAAAGTCATGGTGTTGCTGCACGAGACCGGTCAGACCGGCCGCGTGGCGCTGCAAGACTGTGTGCTCACACCGGTCAGCCCCGATCAGTCACTCAACGAAGACAACCCGCTGGGCAAAATCCCCGCCCTGCGCCTGGCCGACGGCAACGTCATCCATGACAGCCGGGTGATCCTCGATTACCTCGACCACCAGCACGTCGGCAACCCGCTGATCCCGCGCGAAGGTTCGGCCCGCTGGCGGCGCCTGACCTTGGCCTCGCTGGCCGACGGGGTCATGGACGCTTCGGTGATGGTTCGTTATGAGTTGGTCCTGCGCGCCCCGGAGAAACACTGGGATGAGTGGCTGGATGCCCAGCGCGGCAAGATTCGTCGCGGCTTGGCGCTACTGGAAAAAGACGCGATTGCCGAGCTGACCAGCCATTTCGATGTCGCGGCGATCAGCGTTGCCTGTGCGTTGGGTTACATCGACTTGCGCCATCCGGATCTGGAGTGGCGCGAGGCGAATCCGCAGTTGGCGGCGTGGTATTTCGAGGTGAGTCAGCGGCCTTCGATGTTGGCGACGATGCCTAAGGTTTAGATCTTCGCTGACTGTTCCGGCCTCATCGCGAGCAGGCTCGCTCCCACAGTTTGATCGTTGGTGTACACAGAATTTGAGTCCACTGGAGATCCCCTGTAGGAGTGAGCCTGCTCGCGATGGCACCACACCGAATCCGACGGAAACAACGCGAATATCAGCGTCGCCAAAACCTCCCCTTCCCGCTGATCCTCCCGCAACCCCAGCGACCGGCTCATTCCACCGCCCCCAGATCAAACTCCATCGGCTTGGCGCTCTTCTGCCCGATTCCGTACCAGTCCAGCTTACGGGTCAGCACCATAAACACCCCGAGCAAGCCGAACAGCAACAACGAGCCCATCAGCAGCGCGTAATCCTCGGCACTCAACAAGCCGTAGAGCAAGCCGTACAAGGCCGCCAACCCCGCCGAAAAACTCAGGCCATGCCGCACGCTGTGCAGCACGTGGCAGACATAGAACCCGATCAACAACACGCAGCCAGCGGACGACAACAAATACGCCAGGGCAAAACCGAAGTGTTCGGACAGCGACAGCAGCAATAGATAGAAAAACGCCAAGGCCACGCCGACCAACGCGTACTGCACCGGGTGCACCGCCAGGCTTTTCAGCACTTCGAACAGGAAGAAGCCTGCGAACGTCAGGACGATGAACAGCAAGGCATATTTGATCGCACGATCACTCTTCAGATACTGGTCAACCGGGTCGATGAAGCTCACGCCGAAGCTGCGCCCGTTGTACGCCTCGCAACCATCGCCCGACACGCAACTGCTCAGCGCTTCTTGAAGGTTGGTGGAGAAGAACGAGGTCTGCCAATTGGCGGTGAAACCTTGATCGTTCACTTCACGCTGGGCCGGCAGGTAATTGCCGATGAAGCTTGGATGAGGCCAGTTGGCGATCAACGACACCTTGCTGGTTTTGCCCACCGGCAGAATCTGCAACTGACCGGTGCCCTGCAAACGCAGGTCAAAACCGAAGGCCAGTTCCGTGGTTTTTTTTGCGTCCAGCGCTGGCAGCGTCACGTGTACACCTTCACCCAGCCAGCCCACCTGACTGCCCGGAACGAAGTCCAGAATCTGGCCGTTCAGGTCCAGCTTTAATGCGTTTTCAATGCCGCGAATGTCGCTGATGCCAACTGCCAAAAACGGCTGGTCAAACTGGTAATCAGCGAAGTCTTCCTTGATGCCCAGTTGCGCCGGCACCGAGAAATGCCCGCTGATGTGGTTTTGCGCGTGGAACAGGCGTGCCTCGTAAATGCCACGTGAGCGCAGTTCTGTCTGGATCTGGCCATCGAGTTCGAAGCGCTCTGGCAGGAAGTACAAGCGACCACGTTCTTCACCGATGTCCTGGTAGCGCTCGTTGGTTTTCTGGTTGAGCTTCCAGGTGCGCACCACTTTGCGATATGGCACCACCATCAGTGGCCCGCTCAGTTGCTGGCTGAAGCTGGAACTACGGGCGATGTCTTCGAGCACACCGTCGCGCAGTTGCTGGCGGTCCTGGATGATGCCGTTGATCATCAACAGCGGGATCAGTAACAACAGAATCAGAAGGGCAATGGCCCCGAGTTTTATGGTCAGGCTACGGTTCATGGGACTCTCCCTGTTTGGATAGAGAGAGTCTGGAATGGCTGTGTGGGGAATTTATGGGGGGAATATGGAGATTATGTGGAGACTGGGCAGCCCTCTGTGGGAGCGACGGTGCGACGATTCGACCTGCTCGCGAATGCCGCGACGCGGTCCTAAGCCAGGCACAACCTCACTTCAACACCGCCCTCGACATTGCCAATGCTCAACGAACCGCCATGCAGCTTGACCACTTCTTCCACAAAGTTAAGCCCCAACCCGGTGCTTTTTCGGGCACTGTCGGGGCGCGGCAGCGAGTAAAAACGCTCGCTCAAGCGCGGCAGTGCGTAGTCGGGAATCGCCTCGGCCTGGTTGAACAGTTTGAACTCAACCTGCTCCCCAAGTCGCTCGGCGCTAAAACGCAGCACACCCTGAACCGGCGTGAAATCCAGCGCATTCTCCAACAAATTCCCCAGCGCCTGACGCAACAGAAACGGCTCACCGGTTATCGCCAGATCTGCTGGAATCCGTTTTTCCACGCGCAACTGCTTACCCTCGATCCGCGCCGCCTGAGCCTTCAACAATTCATCCACCAACCCGGCCAACGGCACCGCCACCCGCTCTTCCAGACCTTGGCGTTGCTCAACCTGAGCCAGGTTCAACAACCGCTCAATCAACTGCTGCATCCGCACACTTTCGCTTTCGATATTGCTGACAAACCGCTGCTGCTGCGCCAACGGCATCTCGCCTTGCAGCAATTCCGCCGCCCCGCGAATCGCCGCCAACGGGCTCTTCAACTCATGGGTCAGCGTATGCACATAACGCTCGACGTAGGCTTTGCCTTCGAGCTGCGTGCGCATCTGCTCGACCGCTGTCGCCAGTTGCTCCAGTTCACCGCCGCGATAGTGCGGAACTTCAACCCGTTGGCCTGCACTCACCGCTTGTGCATAAGCAGTCAACCGTCGTAGCGCCGCACTCAGCCACCACGACAACAACGCGCCGAACAACAGACCGAGGCCAATCAGCCCGGCGCCATAGGCCAGCAATCGGCGCTCGGTGCGATCGACGTAAGGCTGCAACGAGCTGTTGGGCTTGGCCACGGTCACCACGCCGATGATCTGGCCGTTGTCGCGAATCGGTGCGCCAACGTGCATCACCGAGGAGTTCGTATCGTTCGGATCGGCGCGCGTGGAGCGTGCGCCGTATTCGCCACGCAGGGTCAGGTAGACATCGTTCCAGCGCGAGTAATCCTGCCCCACCGCCACGCCGCTGGAGTCCAGCACCACAATGCCTTTGGCGTCGGTGACGTAGATGCGGTGATTGACCTGATTCTTCGGCAAGCCCCAGATGCTTGCCTTCGGTTGCCGCTCGCCGTAGGCCTTGAGCAACTCGGGCCAGCGATTCTGATTGAGGGTGCCGGCCTTGAAGTCGTCGCGCAGGACCTCGGCCATCAGGTTGGCCGTGTCGACCAGGGTTTCTTCGGTGGACTGACGCACACCGGGGCGGATTTCCTCCATCACGGTGTTGAGCACGAAGTAACCGGTCAGGCCGATGAACAGCACGTAGACCAGGAAAATCCGGATCCCCAGCGGCATCAGCTGTGCCCCGGGCTGTAGCTATAACCGAGGCCGCGATGGGTCTGGATCGGCTCGGCGTCCGCCCGCACCAGACGCAATTTGGCGCGCACGCTCTTGATGTGGCTGTCGATGCTGCGCTCGTAACCGGCATCGGCGGCGATGCCCAGCGCATCCAACAATTGCTCGCGGCTGAACACCCGCTCGGGTTGTTCCAACAGGCATTGCAACAGGCGGAACTCGTGACGGGTCAGGGTCAGCGCTTGACCGCGATAGTTGATTTGCACCCGTTCGATGTCGATACGAAACAGTGCCGATGAGACCTCGGCCACCGCTCTTGGCGCCATGCGTTTGAGAATGGCCCGGACCCGCGCGGCCACTTCCCGTGGACTGAACGGCTTGACCACGTAATCGTCAGCGCCGATTTCCAAACCCACCACACGATCGATTTCAGCATCGCGGGCACTGAGGAAAATCACCGGCACTTCGCTGAAACGGCGCAATTGTTTGCAGGTTTCAAAACCGCTGATATCCGGTAGACCAATGTCGAGAATGATCAAATCGGCCGGCGTGGCGCGCTGATGGTCCAGCGCTGCCGCGCCAAGGCTCAGCCAGGTCGTGGTGAAGCCTTCACCCTGCAACGCGAAAATCAGAGTGTCGGCAATCGCCGCTTCGTCTTCGACAATCAAGATATGAGGCATGGCGTCCTGGCCCGGCAGTTAAGTGGGCGAACGGTGCCCCAAGGCTGATTCGCCGTCAATCAGCAGTCGGGTTTGTCTGCCGTGAAACGTCGCGCCGGGTTCACCGCCGCGCCGAATTCACGCAAGGCTTTGGCGCCGATCAACAAAGGGTAGTTGAAGCTGCTGCGGTCGGTCAGGTTGACCTCGACGGTGCGCTTGACGTTGCCCAGGCACAGCTCCAGGTCAACCACGGGGCGCTTGGTGGGTGCGACCACGTCCGCATCATCCTCGTCTTCTTCGGAGCGGGTCTTGATCTTGCTGATCCGCGCGACTTTGTGTTCGTAGACCTTGTTGCTGGCGCCCTTGGTGGCAAGGCGGAAACGCACCCATTCTTCGCCGTTGCGGGTGAAGGTTTCGATGTCTCGGGCAGACAGCGACGCGGTCAGGGCACCGGTGTCCATCTTGGCCTTGAGGACTTCGCCACCGATTTCCGGCAGCGCGATGTATTCGTAACGCCCATACAGGGTCGGCTCGGCGGCCAGGACCGGCAGGGCCACCAGGGAAAGCAGTGCGAGGATCGATTTCACGTAATGGGCATCCATAAGGAGTGGGCAGCGGGATTTTAGACCGCCAGCTGGGAATTCGTTCGTTCTTAAGATCCTTTCGCGAGCAGGCTCGCTCCCACGGTGGATTGGGGGTACACAAGGTTTGTGAACGACACGAACCCTGTGGGAGCGGGCTTGCCCGCGAAGAGGCCAGATCAATCACCACAACAGCTTGACCAGTCCAATTTCACTCAAGCATATCGGTCCAAAGGTGAAACATTCGTCACCCCCGATTTGGCCTCCCGCCCCAAGCTGCTTATCATGGCGCGCCCAAATGATCCCAAGAGCTACTTATGCGCCGCCTGCTCACCGGCTGTTTCGTTACCCTGCTGCTGTTGCTCAACACCCTGATCCTGATCGGGCCGCTGATGGTGTTTGCCCTGCTCAAACTGGTCCTGCCCGGTCGCTTTCGCGATGACGCCTCATCGGCGGTGATGTGGGTCGCCGAGACCTGGGCCGAGATTGACAAGCTGATCTTCCGGTTGTGCATTCCGACCCGGTGGGACATCCGTGGCGGCGATGGCCTGCGCGTCGATACGTCGTATCTGGTGATCAGCAATCATCAGTCCTGGGTTGATATCCCGGCGTTGATCCAGGCCTTGAATCGGCGGACGCCGTTTTTCAAGTTCTTCCTCAAGAAAGAGCTGATCTGGGTGCCGTTCCTGGGGCTGGCGTGGTGGGCGCTGGATTACCCGTTCATGAAGCGCTACACCAAGGCATTCCTGGCCAAGCATCCAGAGTTGGCCGGCAAGGATCTGGAGATTACTAAAGCAGCGTGCGAGTTGTACAAGCGTCAGCCAGTGACGGTGGTCAATTACCTGGAAGGCACACGCTACACCGCCGCGAAAAGCGCCCAACAGCAATCACCCTTCACTCACCTGCTTCGGCCCAAGGCCGGCGGTGTGGCGTTCGTGCTGGCGGCGATGGGCGAACAGCTGGACGCCGTGCTCGATGTGACGGTGGTGTATCCGCAGCAGACGATTCCGGGGTTCTGGGATTTGATCAGCGGCAACGTGCCGAAGGTCATCATCGACATCAAGACCCGCGAACTCGACCCCGCGCTGTGGCAGGGCGATTATGAAAACGATCCGCTGTTTCGCGAAAAAATCCAGAACTGGGTCAACCAGCTCTGGATCGAAAAGGATCGACAGATCGACGCATTACGCGCCGAGCGCCGCTGAATCAAATGCTGGCGCCGGCGCCCCAGATTCCGCCCAGGTTTTCCAGCAACGAACCACCCACGCCTTGCTGACCGAGGAATTGCAGAAGCACCGGGGTAAACAGGCCGATCATTCCGCTGTCCATCCCCAATGCGCTGAAAGCGTTGCTCAGGTCGTTGGTGTTCTTCACGTTGCCCAGAGCGTCGTCCAGACCGGCGGCCTTGCCGGACGAACCGAGCAAACCCGCGAGGGCACCCAGCTCACCACCGCCCGACAAAATGTCGATTCCCGGTACGCTTTTGGCCAACTCCGAGTAATCGGTCGAACTCAATTGATTTTTGGCCAACCCGAGCATCGCCCCGGCGCCGCCGACGGCTTGTTGTGGCGTCACGTTCAATTGGGTCAGCGCACTCAGCAGATCAGCCGTCTGCGGGGTCGGCGCGTCCGCGGTGGCTGCGTCATCGCCCTGCATGCCGGAGATGGCATTGGCCGCATCGAACAGGCTGAACTGAGCAAAGACCGGACTGGCCGCCAGACACATCAGCGAAGCCAGTGCAAAACCGCGTGAAATCTTCATCCAGACATCCTCATGTGCCATGAAAACCGCCCGGCAATGGGCGGCGAAAAACTATGTGTTGGACTGGCATCCCAGGGGATTGTTCCAAGCCTTGGTGAGCCCCTGACGAACAGTCGAAAAAGAATGTACCGGCGCTGCATCCAGTCTGGCCCCGCCCGCGTATATCAAGCACGGACAGACAATCCTGGCCGATTCCCTTCACGAGGATCATCACCATGAAACGCACATCGATCAAAACGCCGTTGATTGCCAGCCTGCTGACCCTGGCCCTTGGTGGCGGACTCGTCCTGAACACCGTGCAAGCGGCAGACACGAGCCACGCTGTCATCGTCGGCGGCCGAAGCATGATGCCGAGCAAGGACATCATCGATAACGCGGTAAACTCCGCCGACCACACCACCCTGGTCGCCGCCGTGAAAGCCGCAGGCTTAGTGGACACCCTCAAGGGCAAAGGCCCGTTTACCGTGTTCGCCCCAGTCAACTCGGCCTTCACGGCCCTGCCCGCCGGGACGGTCGATACGTTGCTCAAACCTGAAAACAAAGCAGCATTGAGCAAACTCCTGACCTACCACGTGGTCGCCGGCAAGCTCGACATGATGACCCTGGCCGAGAAGATCAAGGCCGGTGGCGGCAAGACCGAACTCACCACCGTTGCCGGCGGCAAGCTCTGGGCGACGATGAACGGCCCGCACAACATCACCATCAAGGATGAAAAAGGTGACGTCGCCGACATCACCACCTATGACGTATACCAGTCCAACGGGGTGATTCAGGTCATCGACAAAGTGCTGATGCCGAAAAGCTGAGCCATACCGCCGGCCCCGTCCTGCGGGGTCGGCGGGTTTTTTCGAGGTGTCCGGCCGTGAATGGAACAACCGCGCGCAGTGAACTAACCTCTGCCTGCAACCGGCCCATCACGCAGCCCGCCGCCGGTCCCTCGATTGTCTGGAGAAGCGCTATTTCCACCGCCGACATCGATCAACTCAGGCAGCTGTTGGCCCAGTGTTCACTGGGTGACCGCCGCGCTTTCGAGACGCTTTACCGCAGCGTCGGCCCACGCTTGCACGGTGTGGCCCTGCGCTTCATGGGGCGTCCGGATCTGGCTGAAGAAGTACTGCAGGAAAGCTTTGTGCGCATCTGGAACAACGCCTCGCGCTATGACGCGCACCTGTCGGCACCGCTGACGTGGATGATCAACATCACGCGACACCAGGCCATCGACCAGTTACGCAAGCACCGCGATCGGCCGCTGACTGACCTGCAAGAGCAGGCGCTGGTGGATGAAAGCCCCTCGGTCCACGAACAATTGACCAGCGCCCGCGAAGCCAACGCCTTGAACCGTTGCCTGGAAACGCTCGAAGGCATGCAACGCCAGTCGATCACCGTGGCTTACTTTCAAGGTTTGTCCTGCTCGGAACTGGCCGAGCATCTGGCGGCGCCGCTGGGCTCGGTCAAATCGTGGATCCGCCGTGGCATGGAACGCCTGCGCAGGTGCCTTGAATCATGAACTATCAAACCCCGTCCCTGCGCCGTGCGCTTGCTGCCGATTACGCCATAGGCCTGATGTCTTCTGCCGCGCGTCGGCGTTTTGAGCAGTTATTGCTGGAAGACGCGGCGTTGCGTGCAGAACTGGCGCAGTGGCAGGAAAGTCTGGCCAGCCTGACGGAAGCCCTGCCGGAGCAACCGGTGCCGGAGCGGGTGTGGCACGGGATTACCGCGCGGATCGAACCGCAAGTGCTGCATGTTCCGGAAAAACGTCCGTTCTGGAATTGGTTGCGTATCACGGCAGCGGTGTGTTCGCTGGTGATCGCCGTGACCCTGGGCATGATCTACAACCGTGACAATGCGCGTTACAGCGCCACATTGATGAGCGCCAACGCGCAGCCAGCGCTGAAGGTCGAAGCGCACGAGGATTACCTGAACGTCGAACCGTTGACCCTTGCGGCGATTGATCCTGGGCAAAGCCTGGAGTTGTGGGCCATTGCGGCAGATGGCAAACCGATATCTCTTGGCCTGATCCCGGCGGGCGGCAAAGGCAAGGTTGAGTTGAACGACGCGCAGAAAGCGTTGATTGGCAAACCGATAGCGCTGGCGGTCAGTCTTGAACCGAAGGGCGGCTCGCCGACCGGGCAACCGACCGGGCCAGTTCTGTACCAAGGTGCGTTGGCAGCGCTGTGATTCGCTTTTGTGTGATTCCCAAAAAAAACGGCGACCCGAAGGTCGCCGTTATGCGTTGCTTGAAGCCTTACGCAGCGCTGAACAGTTTGTGCGGATCAATCACAAACTTCTTCGGCACGCCCGCATCGAACTCGCCATACCCACGTGGCGCGTCATCCAGGCTGATGACTTCCACGCCGACGATGTCGGCAATGTGGATGCGGTCCCACATGATCGCCTGCATCAGCTGGCGGTTGTACTTCATCACAGGTGTCTGGCCGGTGTGGAAGCTGTGGGATTTGGCCCAGCCCAGACCGAAGCGAATGCTCAGGCTGCCCATTTTCGCGGCGGCATCCACCGCACCCGGGTCTTCCGTCACGTACAGGCCAGGGATACCGATTTTGCCGGCCACACGAACCACGCCCATCAACGAGTTGAGCACGGTGGCCGGAGCCTCGTGTTTCACGCCGTCATGGCCGTGGCCGCGTGCTTCGAAGCCTACGGCGTCGACGGCGCAATCCACTTCCGGTTCGCCCAGCAGCGCAGCGATTTGTTCGTGCAGCGGAGTGTCCAGGGACAGGTCGGCGATTTCGAAACCTTGAGCCTTGGCGTGCGCCAGGCGGACGGTATTGACGTCACCGATGATCACCACTGCCGCGCCCAACAAGCGAGCGGAAGCAGCTGCGGCCAGGCCAACCGGGCCAGCGCCGGCGATGTACACGGTGCTGCCTGGGCCGACGCCGGCAGTCACTGCGCCGTGGTAACCGGTTGGCAGGATGTCGGAGAGGCAGGTCAGGTCGCGGATTTTCTCCATCGCGCGATCGCGGTCCGGCAGTTTCAGCAGGTTGAAGTCGGCGTACGGCACCATCGCGTATTCGGCCTGGCCGCCGGTCCAGTCGCCCATGTCGACATAACCGTAGGCACCGCCCGGACGTGCCGGGTTAACGCTCAGGCAAACGCCAGTGTGCATTTCCTTGCAGGAACGGCAGCGCCCGCAAGCCACGTTGAACGGTACGGACACCAGATCGCCGATTTGCAGGTTTTCGACGTCGCTGCCCTTCTCGATGACTTCGCCAGTGATTTCGTGTCCCAGCACCAGACCGGTCTGAGCGGTGGTACGGCCGCGCACCATGTGCTGGTCGGAACCACAGATGTTGGTGGAAACCACACGCAGGATGACAGCGTGGTTAATCTTCCTGCCGCGCGGGTCCTGCATTTTTGGATAGTCGATTTTCTGTATTTCGACTTTGCCATTGCCGAGATACACCACACCACGATTGCCAGACATGCTTTCACCTCGCTGTTGTTTTTATGTAGCGGTCGCGTCGCCATGGATCGGCGGCGCGTTGATTGCTCGGGTTATTGCCTGTGTCTTTTTGCGTTGTTTGTGAGGGCCTCTTCGCTGGCAAGCCAGCTCCTACAGGGGAAACGCGATCAACTGTAGGAGCTGGCTTGCCAGCGAAAGCGATCTAAAGAACAACGGTTCTGTTCGCGTTCAAAAACACTCGCCGCTCAATGTGATAACCAACCGCCCGCGCCAACGTCAGCCCTTCGATATCCCGCCCCTTGGCGATTAGATCTTCCGGGTAATGACTGTGGTCCACCGCCTCAACGCCTTGGGCAATGATCGGCCCTTCGTCCAGGTCGTTGTTGATGTAATGCGCCGTGGCGCCGACCAGTTTCACGCCCTTGTTGTAGGCCTGGTGATACGGCTTGGCGCCCTTGAAACCGGGCAGCAGGGAGTGATGGATATTGATCGCCTTGCCGTCGAGTTTGCGGCACAGCTCGGGCGACAGCACTTGCATATATCGCGCAAGGATCACCAGCTCGGCGCCGGAGTCTTCGATCACCTGCCACACCTGACGCTCCTGCGACGGCTTGTCGTTCGGGTCCAGTGGGAAGTGGTAATACGGAATCTGGTGCCAGTCGGCCAGCGGCTTGAGGTCCGGGTGATTGGAAACCACGGCGGCCACGTCCATCGACAATTGGCCGATGCGCTGGCGGTAGAGCAAGTCATTGAGGCAGTGATCGGCCTTGGAGACCATGATCACCACTTTTGGCCGGTAGTTCGGCGCGGTCAGTTCGAAGATCATGCCGAAGTTGGCACCTCGCTCTTCGAGACCGGCGCGGAAGGCTTGCTCGTCGAAACCGTCGGGTTGACGGAATTCCACGCGAATGAAGAAGCGGCCCGAGAGCCGGTCATCGAAGGAATGGTGCTCGGTGACGTAGCAGCCCTGCTCGAACAGAAAGCGGGTCACCGCGTCCACGGTGCCGAGGACGCTGGGGCAGTCGGCGGTCAGAATCCATGTGTCTGGGGCGCGGCTCATAGTGCGGTGACTCCTGTTCGTTATAGGCAACCGCTGCGCGGTTGATCGCTGGCAAGCCAGCTCCTACAGTCGTTCGCATTGTCACCCTCGAACCTGTAGGAGCTGGCTTGCCAGCGAAGGCAATTTCAAGCCTGAACGCTAAGCCCGTATTCGGCAGACGCATCCTGCAACCACAACCACCAGTAATCCGAGAAGCTGCGACGGATCAGCAGTTCCCAGGTGTCTTCAGCGGTATGGCGGATCACCAGTTGCGACTTGGCGAACACCGTGCCCACCGCCTTGCCCACCGGGAAGCTGTTGGGGTGCACGTCGTAGCTGGTGGACTTCATCAGCACCTGGCGCACCTTCGGACCGCTCAGTTCGAGGATCTGCTGGCCGCCGCTGACGTTGGTGATTGCAATGTGCAAGTCGCCCAGCGCTTTGCGCAGTTTTTGCTCGGCGGCAAATTCTTCACCGGTCGGCACGATCAGCAGCCATTCATCCGGCCCCATCCATTGCAGGCTGGTTTCGCCTTTGATGACGACGGTCAGCGCACCCGGCAATTCGATGCCGAGGGCTTTGTGTACGCCTGCGGCAAATGCAGCATCGTGGCCATCGCCACGAATGGTCAGGTGGCCGAGGAGTTTTTTCTCACGCACGGTCACGCCGGCATTTTTGCGGCCCTTGCCCGCCAGGCTGGCGAGGTCGGCGTGATGCAGCGACGACTCGGCCTTGGCCCCGGTGGTTGGGCGTTGTTGGTAAACATTGGCTGCGGTCATAAAGCACCTTTCCTGAATTCTTGCATCTCACCTGTGGGAGCGAGGCTTGCCCGCGATGGGAGCAACACGGTCTGAGGCTCCGCGTTATCGTTCATCGCGGGCAAGCCCGCTCCCACAAGGGAATGTGGTGTTAGACGTTCTGGCGATCACCCTTAGGATCGAAGAACACCGAAGAAACAATTTCCGCCTCGATCACGCTGCCATCTGCCAGCGGTGCGAACACACGCTCACCGATGCGCTTCAACCCGCCTTTCACCACACCCATGGCAAACGAATAGCCGAGGGAGTTATGCAGGTAGCTGGAGGTCACGTGGCCGACCATGGTCATCGGGATCGCTTGCTTGGTGTTGAACACCAATTGCGCACCTTCCGGCAGCCACTTGGTCGGATCGATCGGCTTCAGGCCCACCAGTTGCTTACGTTGATCACGCACGCAGTCTTCACGGTTCATGCCACGCTGACCGATCCATGAGAAAGGTTTAGTGCGACCGACACACCAGCCCATGTTCAAGTCGTCCGGGGTCATCGAGCTGTCAGTGTCCTGACCGACGATGATGAAGCCCTTCTCGGCCCGCAGGATGTGCATGGTCTCGGTGCCGTACGGCGTCAGGTTGTATTGCTTGCCGGCCTCGACGATTTTCTCGAGCACGCCCACGGCGTAGTCAGCTTGCACGTTGACTTCGTACGACAGCTCACCGGTAAACGAAATCCGGAATACCCGTGCTGGCACACCGCCGACAAGACCTTCTTTCCAGGTCATGAACGGGAAGGCTTCGTTGCTCAGGTCGATGTCGGTGACGTGGCTAAGCAGCTTGCGGCTGTTCGGCCCTGACAGGGTCATGGTTGCCCAGTGATCCGTCACGGAAGTGAAGTACACCTTCAGGTCCGGCCATTCGGTCTGGTGGTAGATTTCCAGCCATTGCAGCACGCGTGCAGCGCCGCCGGTGGTGGTGGTCATCACGAAATGGTTGTCGGCGAGGCAGGCAGTTACGCCGTCGTCGAAGACCATGCCGTCTTCTTTGCACATCAGGCCGTAGCGCGCCTTGCCCACATCGAGCTTGGTCCAGGCGTTGGTGTAGATGCGATTGAGGAACTCACGGCAATCCGGGCCCTGGATATCGATCTTGCCCAAGGTCGACGCATCCAGCAGGCCGACGCTGTCGCGCACGGCTTTGCATTCGCGTTTCACGGCGGCATGAATGTCTTCACCGGTTTTCGGGAAGTACCACGGACGTTTCCACTGACCGACATCTTCAAACTCGGCACCGTTTTTCACGTGCCAGTGATGCAGTGCGGTGTGACGGACCGGTTCGAAGATGTGCCCACAGTGACGACCGGCCACAGCGCCGAAAGTGACCGGCGTGTAGTTCGGGCGGAACATGGTGGTGCCCATCTGCGGGATGGTCACGTTCAGCGAGCGGGCGGCGATGGCCAGGCCGTTGACGTTGCCGAGCTTGCCCTGGTCCGTACCGAAACCCAGTGCGGTGTAGCGTTTGACGTGCTCGACCGACTCGAAGCCTTCGCGGGTCGCCAGTTCGATGGCGGCGGCGGTGACATCGTTTTGCAGGTCGACGAACTGCTTCGGCGCCCGTGCGGTAGCTTTTTCGTGTGGCACCTGGAACAGCGCCAGGGTTGGCTCTTCCAGACGGCTCAAGGCTTTTGGCAGTACGCCTTCGACTGTTTGGAAACCGGCTTCGGCAGCGGCGCGAGCGCCCCCTTCAAAACCATCGGCCAGGGAATCGCCGAGGCCGTAGACGCCGTTGATGCCACCGACGCACACGCGTTTTTGCGGCGCTTCGCCCGGTACGAAACCGAGGATGTCTTCACGCCAGATCGGCTTGCCGCCCAAGTGCGAAGCCAGGTGAACCACCGGGCTGTAACCACCGGAGCTGGCAACCAGATCGCATTCGAGCCACTCACCAGGGCTGGTCACGGCGTGTGCTTTTACATCGATCGCGGCGACGCGAGCAGCGGTCACGTGCTTGCTGCCACGGGCCTCGATCACGGCGCTGCCGGTGAGGATGCGAATGCCTTTGGCGCGTGCTTCTTCCACCAGCGCACCACGCGGGTTGCTGCGGGCGTCGGCGATGGCCACCACTTGCAGGCTGGCGTCGAGCCAGTCCAGCGCCACGCGGTAGGCGTGATCGTTATTGGTCGACAGCACCAGTTTTTTGCCCGGTGCCACGCCGTAGCGGCGCACATAAGTCGACACAGCGCCGGCGAGCATGTTGCCCGGCACGTCGTTGTTACCGTAAACCAGTGGACGCTCGTGAGCGCCGGTGGCGAGAACCACACGCTTGGCGCGAACCCGGTGGATGCGCTGACGCACTTGGCCAATCGGGGCGCGGTCGCCGAGGTGATCGGTCAGGCGCTCGTGAATGGTCAGGAAGTTATGGTCGTGGTAACCGTTGACCGTGGCGCGCGGCAACAGCAGCACGTCAGGGGTGTCTTTGAGCTCGGCGATGACGCTGGCGATCCATTCGGCAGCGGGCTTGCCGTCGAGGCTTTCGCGGGAGTCGAGCAGGCTGCCGCCGAACTCTTCCTGCTCATCAGCGAGGATCACACGGGCACCGCTGCGCGCAGCGGCCAGTGCAGCGGCCAGGCCAGCAGGGCCAGCGCCAACAATCAGCACGTCGCAGTGCTGGTTCATATAGTCGTAGGTGTCCGGATCGTTCTCGGTCGGCGAGCGGCCAAGACCGGCGGCTTTACGAATGTACTTCTCGTAAGTCATCCAGAACGATTGCGGGTACATGAAGGTTTTGTAATAGAAGCCCGGCGGCATCAGCTTGCCGCCGACCTTGCCGAGAATCCCCATCATGTCGTTGTTCACGCTCGGCCAGCCGTTGGTGCTGGTGGCGACCAGGCCTTGATACAGCGCTTGTTGCGTGGCGCGTACGTTCGGAATCTGTGTGGCTTCAGTCGCGCCGATTTGCAGCACGGCGTTCGGCTCTTCGGCACCGGCGGCGAAGATGCCGCGTGGGCGGGAATACTTGAAGCTGCGACCGATGATGTCGACGCCGTTGGCCAGCAGGGCGGCGGCCAGCGAGTCGCCTTCAAAGCCTTTGTAGCTCTGGCCGTTGAAGGTGAAGTTCAGCACTTTGTTGCGGTCGATCCGTCCACCGTTGGACAGGCGATTGATCTGGCTCATACCTTCGCTCCCAGAGCCTGCGCGGCCGCTTTCGGACTTTCAGTCTTGTCGGTGAACTGCGGCTTGGTGCCGATCTTGTAGGTTTCGAGAATCTCGTAGGTCACGGTGTCGCGGGTGACGTTGAAGTACTGACGGCAACCGGCGACGTGATCCCACAGCTCGTGGTGCAGGCCGCGAGGGTTATCGCGGAAGAACATGTAGTCGCCCCACTCCTCGTCGGTGCAGGTGGTTGGATCCAGTGGACGCGGAATGTGCGCCTGGCCGGATGCATGGAATTCCTCTTCGGAGCGCAGTTCGCCGCAGTGAGGACAGAAGATATGCAACATGGGGATTTCTCCTGTTAGTGGGCAACCGCAGCAGCGCCGTGTTCATCGATCAACGCACCGTTGTGGAAACGGTCGATGGAGAAAGGTGCGGCCAATGGGTGCATTTCACCCTTGGCCAGGCTTGCGGCAAATACGTTGCCCGAGCCAGGTGTCGCCTTGAAGCCGCCGGTGCCCCAACCGCAGTTGAAGAACATGTTCGGTACCGGGGTTTTCGAGATGATCGGGCATGCATCCGGGGTGGTGTCGACGATGCCGCCCCACTGCCGGTTCATGCGTACGCGGGACAGCACCGGGAACATCTCGACGATGGCCTGGATGGTGTGCTCGATCACCGGGTACGAACCACGCTGGCCGTAGCCGTTGTAGCCGTCGATACCGGCGCCGATTACCAGGTCGCCCTTGTCGGACTGGCTGATATAACCGTGCACGGCGTTGGACATGATCACGCTGTCGATAATCGGCTTGATCGGCTCGGACACCAGCGCTTGCAGCGGGTGGGATTCGATCGGCAGGCGGAAACCGGCGAGTTTGGCCATGTGCCCGGAGTTACCGGCGGTCACTACACCGACGCGCTTGGCGCCGATGAAGCCCTTGTTGGTTTCAACGCCGATGCACACACCGTTTTCCTTGCGGAAGCCGATCACTTCGGTCTGTTGAATCAGGTCCACGCCCAGTGCGTCAGCGGCACGGGCAAAGCCCCAGGCCACGGCATCGTGACGGGCCACGCCGCCGCGACGCTGGACGGTAGCGCCCATCACCGGGTAGCGAGTGTTTTTCGAGCAGTCGAGGTACGGAATCTCGTCAGCTACTTGCTTGGCATCCAGAAGTTCGCCGTCCACGCCGTTGAGGCGGTTGGCGCTGACCCGACGCTCGGAATCACGAATGTCCTGCAGGGTGTGGCACAGGTTGTAAACGCCGCGCTGGGAGAACATCACGTTGTAGTTCAGGTCCTGGGACAGACCTTCCCACAGTTTCATCGCGTGTTCGTACAGGTGCGCCGACTCGTCCCACAAGTAGTTGGAGCGAACGATGGTGGTGTTGCGCGCGGTGTTACCGCCGCCCAGCCAGCCTTTTTCGACCACAGCCACGTTGGTGATGCCGTGTTCCTTGGCCAGGTAGTAGGCGGTCGCCAGACCATGCCCGCCACCGCCGACGATGACCACGTCATAGACCTTTTTAGGGGTCGGCGTGCGCCACATTTTCTGCCAGTTTTCGTGATGGCTGAGGGAGTGTTTGAAGAGGCCGAAGCCCGAGTAGCGTTGCATAGTCATTTACTCCAAAACCGCGCTCAGCGATAAACCGGGAAGTCCGCGCACAGGGCAGAAACCTGCTCGGCGACATTGGCCTCGACATCGGCATCGCCGAGGTTGTCGAGGATGTCGCAGATCCAGCCGGCCAGCGTGACGCACTGGGTCACCTTGAAGCCGCGCGTGGTCACCGCCGGGGTGCCGATGCGCAGGCCGGAGGTCACGAACGGCGACTGTGGATCGTTCGGGACAGCGTTCTTGTTCACGGTGATGTGGGCGCGACCGAGTGCTGCATCCGCCTCTTTGCCGGTGAGGCCCTGACGGATCAGGCTGACCAGGAACAGGTGGTTATCGGTGCCGCCGGACACTACATCGTAGCCGCGTTTGATAAATACGCCGGCCATGGCCTGGGCGTTGTCGATCACTTGTTGTTGGTAAACCTTGAAACCAGGCTCCAGCGCTTCCTTGAAGCACACCGCTTTACCAGCGATCACGTGCATCAGCGGGCCGCCTTGGGCACCAGGGAAAACCGCAGCGTTGAGCTTCTTCTCGATTTCTTCGTTGGACTTGGCCAGGATCAGGCCGCCACGTGGACCGCGCAGGGTCTTGTGAGTGGTGGTGGTCACCACATCAGCGTACGGCAGCGGGTTCGGATACAAACCGGCGGCGACCAGACCGGCGACGTGCGCCATGTCGACGAACAGCAGGGCACCGACTTTGTCGGCGATCTGACGGAAGCGTGGGAAGTCGAGGGTCTTGGAGTAGGCCGAGAAGCCGGCAACGATCATCTTCGGCTGGCATTCAACGGCCAGACGTTCGACTTCGTCGTAGTCGATCAACCCGGTTTTGGTGTCGATGCCGTACTGCACGGCGTTGTACAGCTTGCCCGAGGACGACACTTTGGCGCCGTGGGTCAGGTGACCGCCATGAGCCAGGCTCATGCCGAGAATGGTGTCGCCGGCTTGCAGCAGCGCCAGGTAGACGGCGCTGTTGGCCGAGGAACCGGAGTGCGGTTGCACGTTGGCGTAGTCGGCACCGAACAGTTGCTTGGCGCGCTCAATGGCCAGGGCTTCAACCTTGTCGACGTGCTCGCAGCCACCGTAGTAGCGCTTGCCCGGATAGCCTTCGGCGTATTTGTTGGTCAGGCCACTGCCTTGCGCTTCCATGACGCGCTTGCTGGTGTAGTTCTCCGACGCGATCAGCTCGATGTGATCTTCCTGGCGTTGCTCCTCGGCATTCATCGCCGCCAGCAGTGCATCGTCGTAACCCTGGATCTGGTCTTGCTTGCTGAACATCGCGTCTCTCCCAGCGGCGGTGGTGCGCCATTCGTCTCGGTGAGGCATGTACCTTTCGGCAGTGCCCTTTGAATGCGATGGTATGACCGGCGCAGGTAGGTCAAATGCCTATGGACGCCACGCAAAGGTGCGTTTACGACATAGCGGGAAATGGCAGGCTCAACACAACCTTCGATTCAGCACAGATCCCTGTAGGAGCTGGCTTGCCAGCGATGGGGCAGCACATCCGGCATTGATATCGGCAGACCCACCGCAATCGCTGGCAAGCCAGCTCCTACAGGGTTATGCGATGGCCTGTCGTAATGCGAGTAACAGCAGGAAATGCGCGGGATAGAGCGCGTATGCCCAACGCCGCATGGGCGGTGGGTGGACGCCTTTGGCATGTCGCAATAGCAACATTCCAAGCAATGGCGCGATCAGACAAGCGACGATGCCGGGAACGGCAGCACTGTTGCCCAGCTTCGCGGCGTAATACAGCACGTGCCATTCATTGGCCGCCAAGCAGATCACACCCGGCAACAGGCTGAAGTACCAGGGCCGATTGATCACCAGCAACATCGCCAACGGCAACAGCACCCCGTAGAAGCCAAACATCACATGTTCCGAGAACACCGCCGCCAGAGCCAGAGCGCCGACCGCCAGCAGTCGCGATGGCAGTGTCGGGTGCTGCCAGCCACGCGCAACCAACAGACCGAGCACCAGCGTGGGCATCACATTCAAGGTGGCGGGATCAGGAATGTACAACCGGTAAGGAATCTCGCTGATGGCACTGAACAGCAACAACCAGCCCAAATACCGCCATTTATGTGTAACTTCCCGTGCACGGGAAACATTCACCGCCATCGCCAGACAAAACCACGGAAACGCCAGTCGTCCCGGGACATACAGCAGATCGACGGAATAACCGACATATCGCAGGTGATCGAGCACCATGCTCAATAGCGCCAGCCACTTGAGCAGATCCAGTGCCCCATCCCGTTGAGTCATGTGCATAATTGCCCGTCGTCTTTGTGTTTTTCTGTCAGACGCATCGCGTGTGCTCCCCGGATGATCTTCGGTAAAGTGCGCACCATCATTGACCACGAGTCGCTTCACCATAAGCGTCTCGACCACGGAAAGCAGGGCCATGACCGATAAGAGCCAACAATTCGCCAGCGACAACTATTCCGGTATCTGCCCTGAAGCCTGGGCGGCCATGGAACAGGCCAACCACGGCCACCAACGCGCTTACGGCGACGACGAATGGACCGCTCGCGCGTCCGACGATTTCCGCAAACTGTTCGAAACCGACTGCGAAGTGTTCTTCGCCTTCAACGGCACCGCTGCCAACTCATTGGCCCTGTCGTCGCTGTGCCAGAGTTACCACAGCGTGATCTGCTCGGAAACTGCCCACGTCGAAACCGACGAATGCGGCGCACCGGAATTCTTCTCCAACGGTTCCAAACTGCTGATCGCCCGCACTGATAACGGCAAGCTGACCCCGGAATCGATCCGCGAAGTCGCCCTCAAGCGCCAGGACATTCACTACCCAAAACCGCGCGTCGTGACCCTGACCCAGGCGACCGAAGTCGGCAGCGTCTACACCCCGGAAGAAATCCGTGCCATCAGCGTTACTTGCAAAGAGCTGGGCCTGAACCTGCACATGGACGGCGCACGCTTCTCCAACGCCTGCGCGTTCCTCGGCTGCTCGCCAGCAGACCTGACCTGGAAGGCCGGCGTTGACGTGCTGTGCTTCGGTGGCACCAAAAACGGCATGGCGGTCGGTGAGGCAATTTTGTTCTTCAACCAAAAACTGGCTGAAGACTTCGACTACCGCTGCAAACAGGCCGGGCAGCTCGCATCCAAGATGCGCTTCCTTTCGGCGCCATGGGTCGGGATTCTGGAAAACGACGCCTGGCTCAAATACGCTCACCACGCCAACCACTGCGCGCAGTTGCTGGCCGAACTGGTCAGCGACATTCCCGGCGTGGAATTGATGTTCCCGGTGCAGGCCAACGGCGTATTCCTGCAACTCTCGGAACCGGCCATCGCCGCACTGACCGCCAAGGGCTGGCGCTTCTACACCTTCATCGGCAACGGCGGCGCACGCTTCATGTGCTCGTGGGACACCGAAGAAGAGCGCGTACGGGAATTGGCCGCAGACATTCGCGAAGTCATGTCCCGCTGATCCCCTGTGGCGAGGGGGCTTGCCCCCGTTCGGCTGCGAAGCAGTCGTAAAAAACGGCAGATGCAGAGCCCCCGACCACCACACTTTAAAAACCCGGGGTAGCTTCGCTACCCAACGGGGGCGAGCCCCCTCGCCACAAAAGCCCTCACCAATAGCTGCGCCCTGCTGACCTGGTCTACATTGTCTGCGAGCGGTTTTGATCCGCTCTCATAACAATAATCAGGAGCGCACGCATGTCATTGAAAGGCAAAACCCTGTTCATCACTGGCGCCAGCCGCGGTATCGGCCGTGAGATCGCGCTGCGCGCGGCGCGTGACGGGGCCAACATTGTGATTGCGGCCAAAAGCGCCGAGCCACACCCCAAGTTGCCGGGCACGATTTTCAGTGTGGCGCAGGAAGTCGAAGCGGCGGGTGGCAAGGCGTTGGCCTTGCAAGTGGATGTACGTGACGAAGACGCGGTGCGAAAAGCGCTGGCCCAGGCCAACGAACATTTCGGTGGCATCGATGCGCTGATCAACAACGCCGGCGCCATCAAGCTGACCGGGGTTCAACACATCGAGCTCAAGCGTTTCGACCTGATGCACCAGATCAATACCCGCGCCGTCTTGCTGTGTAGCCAGGCCGCCCTGCCCTATTTGAAAAAAACCGGCGGGCACATTCTCAACCTGTCGCCGCCGTTGAGCCTGGCGACCAAGTGGTTCGCGCAATACAGCCCCTACACCGTGACCAAATATGGCATGAGTATGCTGACGCTGGGCATGAGTGAGGAGTTCAAGAATTACGGCATCAGCGTCAATTCACTATGGCCGCAGACCATGATCGCCACTGCCGCCATCGAATTTCAGCTCGGCTCACGCGAATCCTTCAAGCATGCGCGCACGCCAGAGATCATGGCAGATGCCGCCCACGTCATTCTGGACAGCAGCGGTCGCAGCATCACCGGTCGGCTGCTGATTGATGAGGTGATTTTGCGAGAGCATGGCGTGACCGAATTCGATCACTACCGCTTTGAGCCCGGCACCAACGACAAGCTGATGCCAGACTTGTTTATTGACTGAAATCTCCACACCCCCTGTAGGAGCTGTCGAGTGAAACGAGGCTGCGATCTTTTGACTTTGATATCAAAAGATCAAGATCAAAAGATCGCAGCCTCGTTTCACTCGACAGCTCCTACAAGGTAGTTGTGCAACCGTCAGAACTCGATACGCACGTCGCCCTTCGGCACGCTGCAGCATGACAGGATGAACCCCTCAGCTTCGTCTTCTTCGGTGATCCCGCCGTTGTGCTCCATCTCGACCTCGCCACCCAGCTTCATCACCTTGCACGTCCCGCAGATGCCCATCCCGCACGCTTTCGGAATCAACAGCCCGAGCTTGGCCGCTGCGGCGTGAACAGTTTCACCCGGTGCCACGCGAATGCTTTTGCCGGAGGCGGTGAATTCCACTTGATGCAGATCCGCCGCATCGATTTCCGGGGCGTCGGCCGCTTGTTCAGCGTGTTCCACTGCATCGGCGCGCGCCTCTGGCGGGGTCGCGCCGAAGGATTCTTCGTGGTAACGCGACATGTCGAAGCCAGCGGCTTCCAGCAAGCGCTTGACCGCGTTCATATACGGTGTCGGGCCGCAGCAGAACACTTCGCGTTCAAGGAAGTCCGGCGCCATCAATTCAAGCATTCTGTGGTTCAGGTAACCGCGATAACCAGCCCAGGGCTCACCCATGCCATGCTTCTCGCAAATCAGGTGCAGGCTGAAGTTCTCGATCCGCGATGCCATGTGTTCCAGCTCGCGGTGGTAAATGATGTCTTTGGGCGAGCGGGCGCTGTGGATAAACACCATGTCGACGTTGCCGTTGGTGTCGTAGAACCAGCGCGCCATGGACATGACTGGCGTGATGCCGACGCCGCCGCTGAGGTACAGCACTTTCGGCGCGGTGAAGTCCATGGCGTTGAACAGCCCGACCGGCCCGTGCACCGCCAGTTCCTGACCTTCATGCAGGGTGTCGTGCAGCCAGTTCGAGACTTTGCCGCCCGGCACACGCTTGATGGTCACCGAAAAGCTGTACGGCACCGAAGGCGAGCTGGAAATGGTGTAGGAGCGCATGATCGGCACGCCTTCGATTTCCAGCTCCAGGGTGACGAACTGCCCCGGCTTAAAGAAGAACAGGATCGGCTGGTCGGCCATAAAACAGAAGGTGCGCACATCCCAGGTTTCCTGGATGACTTTGACGCAACGGACGATGTGTCGACCATTGGCCCAGGTCTGGGTCGTTACCGGATTCAGGAAGCTGTTGGACATGCTGTTCTCCACCGCCGATGCTCGGCCTTATGTTGGCGATTCTGCGTAACGTGCGAACCACCCATTTACCTATCTGCGACATTCACATACTTATCGCGACCAGCCAGCAGCTACCGGGGGTTGCGCGTCGGGAACAGAGTGGGCCATGTCGCTCGTGGATAAGGTTCTGGCCAGCGCCGGCCCCACACTCGCCCCATACCAAGACACATCCTTTACACCTTGCGTAGCAAACCTGATCAGCCACTTTCGCGGCCACGCAGATGGCCTTGAGGAAAAACACGATGGACGTCACTACTACCCTGAGCCTCGGCGATCCACTGGAACCCGCACGCAAGGCCACCGCGCAGATGCTGCAAGAGCGCGAGCGTACTTTCTCACTGCCGCAGCCGTTTTACTCTGACGAGCGGCTGTTTGATATCGACATGCAGGAAATCTTCCAGAAAGAGTGGTTGATCGCCGGCATGACCTGTGAGATCCCGACCAAGGGCAACTACCTGACCCTGCAGGTCGGTAAAAACCCGATCATCGTGATTCGCGGCGCCGAAGGCGTGGTGCATGCATTCCACAACGTCTGCCGCCACCGTGGTTCGCGCCTGTGCACCAGTGAAAAAGGCAAAGTCGCCAAACTGGTCTGCCACTACCACCAGTGGACGTATGAGCTGGACGGTCGCCTGCTGTTCGCTGGCAGCGAAATGGGCGCCGACTTCGACATGAACCAGTACGGCCTCAAGCCGGTGAACGTGAAAACCGCTGGCGGCTACATTTTCATCAGCCTGTCGGAGAACCCGCCGGCCATTGATGACTTCCTGTCGACGCTCAACCATTACATGGAACCGTACGACATGGAGAACACCAAGGTGGCGATTACCACCACCTTGATGGAAAAGGCCAACTGGAAACTGGTGCTGGAAAACAACCGCGAGTGCTACCACTGCAACGCGTCGCACCCGGAACTGCTGAAAACCCTGCTGGAATGGGACGACGTCACCGATCCGCGCGCCGACCAGGCCTTCAAGGATCACGTCGCCGCCTCTGCCGCCGCTTGGGAAGCCGAGAAGATCCCTTACGCCCACGCCAGCTTCGGCCTGCGCAACCGCATCGTGCGCATGCCGCTGCTCAAGGGCACCGTGTCGATGACCATGGATGGTAAACAGGGTTGCGCCAAGCTGATGGGCCGTATCAAGAACCCGGACCTGGGCTCGATGCGCATCCTGCACCTGCCGCACTCGTGGAACCACTGCATGGGCGATCACATCATCGTGTTCACCGTGTGGCCGATCAGCGCTCAGGAAACCATGGTCACCACCAAGTGGATCGTCCATAAAGACGCGGTCGAAGGCGTGGACTACGACGTTGAACACATGCGCAAGGTCTGGGACGCCACCAACGACCAGGACCGTCGCCTGGCCGAAGAGAACCAGCGCGGCATCAACTCCACCGCGTACCAGCCAGGGCCTTACTCCAAGACCTATGAGTTTGGCGTGGTGAACTTTGTGGACTGGTACAGCGAGCGTTTGCTGAACAACCTCGGGGCCGAGCCGGCGCCGTACCTCAAAGGGGTTCCTGTACAAGGTTAAGAGCAAAAGCTTCGCGAGCAAGCTTGCTCCTACAGGTCTGGGTCGTTCACAGAATGTGTATACACCTCAGATCCTTTGTAGGAGCAAGCTTGCTCGCGATAGCGCCATCCCCGTCACGCCCCCCCCTTCTGACTCACGGCAGCCTTAGAACTGTACGAAATATGACCTATTCCGTTCAGCGCTATACCGCCCGCACCTCCCAGCCTTCCACAAACAAGTTATCCACACCTCCACCCACAGCTATTGGGGACAAGTGTGGCTTTATCGAAAACTTTCTCCACAGAAACCGAAGAAAATCCGTGACTTATCCAGAAGCAGGGTTTTGAACAGCGGCTGGTTGTTTTTTGACCAAAACCTTACAGGGTACGTTCTACGTGGCTTGCAGAGGATGGCAAACACCTTATCCACAGAAGCGCCAACAGACTTTGGGGGCAACTTCCGTCGCTCTGTGGAAAACTGCTGAAAGCCGTGATAAATCGGGGGTTGCACGATGTTTACTGGTCCAGATCGACGATTTGATCGTTTTTTGATCAATCACCTGAAGTACCCGGTTTACATGGCCTGTAGCGGTTAGCGAACATCTTATCCACAGAAGCGCCAACAGACTTTGGGGGCAAGTATTGGAGAACGGGAAACCTTATCCACCGAAAAAAGCCTGTAAAAACCGCCAGTTAGGCTGGTTGTTTTTTGTACGAAGGCTCGCAGGGCTTGATTTGTATGGGGTGTAGCGAAGGGCGAACACGTTATCCACAGAAGCGCTCACAGGGTTTGTGGGTAAATCAGATTTTATTCAGGCATGAGCGACCCGATTCAGTGTCCAGGTTCAATTCATAGTCATTGAATGCCCGCCACCCAAGCAGAATCGAAGGCACGTACTGCCCGTCCAACAACGACGGCGGGATGGTGAAGCCCGGGTAGTATTTGTAGGTCACTACCCTGATGTTCCCGGACAAATCCAACTCGCCCTTGAAGGTCTGGTGATGCGAGTGTTCGGCGACGTGAATGGGCGAGTCACCAGGCGAGGCCGATGTCAGGTAATCCACATTCCCGGTATCAAGAATCGCCAGCGTCGCCCGACGATCCAGCCGTGCGGAAATGGTCAGTCTTTGATTGATGTCCGCACGCGAATAGATAACGGGCGAATCGCACCGCGTGGGAGGTTTCGCGTTGAGTTCGAGGGTCTTTTTCGTGAGCTTCAAACGCCCCAGCTTTCCGATCAGATCAAGCCCCAACAAGTTATCCCGGTCACTGACAAACACCAGGACATTCCTGAACTCGCTCCCGCCGATCTTCAAAGACTTGAAGATCCCGAGTTTTGCAGGCAGACCATGTTCCCCATAAAAGGTGCTGTAGCCGTAATGGGAGTCGGTTAATAACGTGATGCCCATCCGCTTCGCGGTTTCGTCGTTGACCCGGGTTTGCGGAGCGCCGGTATCCACGATAAAGCGTGTCGAGACACCATTGGCCGCTTTGACGTCGATGTAGGGCAGCACTTCGTCCGTGACGTAACCCTCACTGGGGCGTGGATAAATCGTCAGCACCTCTTGTCGCCGGGAGCTGGTCACCGAAAAATCGCCGACCGCGCGCAGGGTGGCGATCGATTGGCGGCCAATCATGGAAAACAAGACGTTGAGCTCAGGGTCACTCGCGATGGCCTGAGCATGGCGGCGCTTGATCGCCAGGTAGTAATCAGGCAGCTGATTGGCGGCTTTGGCTTCGAACATTCGGGCGAAAACGGACACTGAACAATTGAGATTGTTCGTGGCATCCACAATCTTGTCGCACTGCTGTCGCAGCTGGGCCAAGGATGCTTTTTGCCCTTGGTCCGACTCTAGCCACTTGTAAAAGTCCTGATCAGCCGCCATCAACCCCGCAGGCACGCACATTGCCACGCAGAGCAACCAGGACGCACGCCAACGCAACGCCTTCATGTTCAACCCACTCATAAAAACGGGTTTTATGACTCAGCGCTGAACGTCTGAAAGCTCCGTGAACCGTGCTGCACCCTTAACCAGCGCACAGCAAAACTGTAGCTCACCGAGCGGCGGCGGGTGGCAGCCCTTAAGGCCGGTACATCAGATAGGCTTCCCCCGTGACCCGAATCATCGGGTGGGGCGTGATCTGGCAGGTATCCACGATACGAAAGCCATGTCGCTCGTAAAACCGCCGGGCGCCGGTGTTGGCGGCATAGTCGATCAGGCTCAGGCCATTGAGCCCCAACTGGTTTGCCCGGTCGTAGGCGAATGCGAGGAATTGCTTGCCCAGCCCCTGGTTCCGCCAACCCTCATGCAGCGCCAGGCTGGAGATATACAGGGTGTCGGGGATTTCCATCGTGGCATAGGGCGCCAACACAGGATCAGTCACCGGAGCCGCCAGCGGATCGTGGCGCATAACATAGCTGTGCATCATGCCGACGACTTCCCCGTTTGCCTCGGCGATCAGGCAATTTTGATAGGAAAAGTCCACATCGTCGCGGGCATAGCGGATGGCGCCGACGTCCAGCAGATCCTGGCCGGGCTCTGCTATCTGGCTCCAGATGTAATCCGAAGCGCCCTCTGATGAAATCTGGAACAACCGCGCAATCTCCCGCGCATCGCAGCGCCGGGCCGAACGAAACTCAACAGCCATTTACTTCCCCCCAACGGACCGCTAGCGGACCACACCTTCTTCAATCAGCAATTTGAGAATGGCTTCAGCCCCCGCTTGCGCCGTCACGCCTTTAAGCACTTGCCCGCCGCCACCACTGGCCTTGGCCGTGGCCGCTTTCATCCGGTCTGCGCCGCTCTTGGCCTTGATCACCTTGAGGCGTTTAGGTCGGGGTTTGGCAGGTTGCAACGTGGCGACCGCCAGCAGTTCATCGTCGATCACTTCGACTTCATCGGCTTGCAGCACGCCACGTCGAGCCGGACCGTAGGCGCTCTGCCGAGGCTTCGGCGCGGCGTTATCCACAGTGGCGAGAAACGGCAGGCGCACTTTCAAGCGCCGGCGCTGGCCGCGGGGCAAGGCTTGAAGAACCAGCGCCGAATTGCCGTCGATGGATTCCACCTGCGCCAATCCGACCACCAGCGGCCAGCCGAGGCTTTCCGCCAGCAGGAACGGCAACATGCCCGAACCCTCTCCAGTTTCTGCCTGACTGCCGGTCAGTACGACCTGGGCCCCCGCATCGCGCAGATAAGCGGTCAATGCCGGTAATGCATCGGCGCCTGACGGTTGTTCCAGCACATGTAACTGTTCCAGGCCCATGCCCAGATAAGCGCGCAATGCCGGTTCCGCGACGTCGCCGGCATGCAGCACTTGCAGATTCTCCCCGGCCAGTTGCAGGCCCAGTTCCACCGCCCGCGCATCCTGCTCCGCGCGACGTGGCCGGCCAGAGGTCGGGTGGGCGCCGATGGACACCAGGCTGATGATTTTCGTGCTCATAACCCTTTCCTTCCCTTAAGCCGCATCGCGCTTGGCGTCATCGCGGTAAGCCGCTACCGCATCGATCAAGGCTTGAAGAATCTCGGCGCTTTCGCCGATCACCGACAGGTCGGCCCGTTTGATCATATCGCAGCCAGGATCGAGATTGATCGCCACCACCTTGTCGCAGGCACCGATGCCTTGCAGGTGCTGGATCGCTCCGGAAATACCCACCGCCACATAAACCCGCGCGGTGACCCAAGTGCCGGACGCGCCGACCTGACGGTCACGCGCCATGAAGCCATCGTCCACCGCCACACGGGAGGCGCCTTCGGTGGCGCCCAACGCTTCGGCGGTCCTGTGGAAAAGTCCCCAGTCCTTGACCCCGTTGCCGCCGGAGAAGATGAACTCGGCTTCGGCCATCGGAATCGCCGCCGGATCCACTGCCACGGCGCCCAAATCCTCGATGCGCGAGAGACTGCGGGCCACCGCTGTGGATAACTCCACCGGCAACGCTTCGTGACGGGTTTCGCTGACCGGTTCGGCGCATTCGACGGCAGCCAGAATCAAGCGTGCCACCGGGCGCGCAAGGTCCTGCAAGCCAGCGCCGGCGCGGCCGATGCATTCCTGATCCTTGACCTGCCAGACCCGCGTGGCCGGGCGTTCGCCCAGCGCGGCGGCAAAGCGTCGACCCAATTCACCACCGCCGCTGCGGCTGTCCGGCAGCAGCCAGTGACGCGGGCTGAACTGGTTATCCACAGCCCGCAGGCCCTGGACCCGTTGTTCCGGTGCATAACCGCTGAATTCTTCACCGTCGAGCACCAGCAAGCGATCGATGCCCGCCGTGGTAAACGTCGTCTCTTTGTGTTCGCCGAAGACCACGGCCAATACCGCGCCTTCCTTGCCGGCCAACTGGTGAGCCAGACCCAGCAAGTCGCGGTCGTGGCTGCTCAAGCGGCCGCCGACCATGTCCGGCACCACACTGATGTAAAACGCAGGTGCAGGCACTTGATGCAGTGGCAATTGCACTTCAACTGCAGCCGAGCGTTTAGTCGCCCCACCCTGCTGAGCGCCGCTACGGTCGATACGTTTGATGCCGTTGGGGCCGATAAAACCGATGCCATGCAGATTCTTGCGGATGACGCCGTTCGGCCCCATCCAGCTGTGTTGCGCCGGTTGCATGGCCGCGTGCAGCGGGTGCAGGCGGTTGCGGGCAATCCATTCGGCGCGGGGGTCGCGGCGGATAATATCGCTCATCAGTGGGCCTCCGCGGGTTCACGTTGGGCCGGTGCAGCCGGTTTGCTCGGTGCGGCATCTTCGAGCAATGCATCGGCGACCAGTTCGGCGATGTCCTTGATCAGCGGACGCGGTTCGACCACGCCTTCAAGCATCGCGGTGCATTGCGGACACCCCACAGCCACCAGCTCGGCGCCGGTTTCGCGGATGTCTTCCATGCGCATGTCAGGGATCCGTTGCTTGCCCGGAATGTCGGTGATCGGCGCACCGCCGCCACCGCCGCAGCAGCGTGAGCGGAAACCGGAGCGTTGCATCTCTTTCACTTCAATCCCGAGGGCACGCAGCACTTCACGCGGCGCCTCGTATTCGCCGTTGTAGCGACCGAGGTAGCACGGGTCGTGATAGGTCACGCTGCTGCCTTTGTGCTGACCGAGGTTCAGGGCGCCCGCGTCGATGATTTCCGCCATGTAGGTGCTGTGGTGCTGCACGAGGTAGTTGCCGTCGAAGGCGCCGTACTCGTTTTTCAGCACGTGGAAGCTGTGCGGGTCGCAGGTGACGATGCGATTGAAGCTGTACTTGGCCAGGGTCTGGATGTTGCGTTTGGCCAACAATTGGAATGTCGCTTCATCGCCCAGGCGTCGGGCCACGTCACCGCTGTCGCGCTCTTCCAGACCGAGCACCGCGAAGTCGACCTTGGCCGCTTTCAGCACTTTGACGAAGGCACGCAGGGTGCGCTGGTTGCGCATGTCGAAGGCACCGTCGCCGACCCAGAACAGCACGTCGACGGATTTCTTCTCGCTCATCAGCGTGAGGTTCAGGTCCGCCGCCCAGTTCATCCGCCCGCCCGGCGCAAAGCCGCCCGGGTTGTCGGTGGCGATCAGGTTTTCGAGAACTTCGGCGCCTTTGTTTGGCGTGGCACCTTTTTCCAGGGTCAGATGGCGGCGCATGTCGACGATGGCGTCGACGTGCTCGATCATCATCGGGCATTCCTCGACGCAGGCGCGGCAAGTGGTGCAGGACCACAGGGTTTCAGCGTCCACCAGACCGTTGACGATCGGTTGATGCGGATTGCCCGCGTGTTCACCGATGGCTTTGCCCGGATACGGGCTACCGGCGAATTTCGCATCAGTACCACCGGCCAGGCCGACGACCATGTCCTGAATCAGCTTTTTCGGGTTCAGCGGCTGGCCGGCGGCGTAGGCCGGGCACGCGGCTTCGCATTTACCGCACTGCACACAGGCGTCGAAGCCGAGCAGTTGGTTCCAGGTGAAATCCTTGGGCTTTTCCACGCCCAGCGGCGCAGTCGGGTCGTTCAGGTCCAGCGGTTTCAAACCGGTGGAACGGCCGCCATTAAAACGCTCAGCGCGACGGTGCCAGGCCAAGTGCAGCGCACCGGCGAAGGCGTGCTTCATCGGCCCGCCCCAGGTCATGCCGAAAAACAATTCCGAGACGCCCCACAACACGCCGACGCCAAGGATCGCAGCTACCAGCCAACCACCGAAGTTTTCCGGAAGGATGCCGGCGACCGGCAGGGTCAACAGGAAGAACGATGCCGAGAACGCCAACAGGCTTTTCGGCAGGCGCATCCACGGGCCTTTGGACAAACGCGCTGGCGGGTTGCGCCGACGCAGGTAGACAAAGATCGCGCCGACGAACATCACTGCCGTCATCAACAGCAGCGCATAACCGAGGATGCGGTTATGCAGGCCGAAACCGTGCACCAGAATCGCCAGCACGATGGACGCCACCGCACCACCGGCCGTGGCGACGTGGGTGTTGGCGATGTATTTGTCCCGCGCGACGACATGGTGCAAATCGACCATGTAGCGCTTGGGCATGGCGAACAGGCCGCCGATCAGGTCGACTTTCGAAGCCCGGCCCCGGCGCCACATAGCCACCCGCCGCAACGCGCCGAGGACAGCAAGGCCCAGGGCAGCGAACAACAGGATTGGAAGAAGGGTGTTCAACATGGTGGAGCTCCCAAAGACCGCAGGGTCTTGCATGGGTTCATGTGCATGCCGGTGAAGGCCTGAAACCTACCTGTGGCGAGGGGGCTTGCCCCCGTTCGGCTGCGTAGCAGTCGTAAACCGGCCAATGCGTTTTTTCTGACAGACCGCATTGGCAGATTTTGGGGCCGCTACGCAGCCCAACGGGGGCAAGCCCCCTCACCACAGTGATGGTGGTTATCCGTTAGAAATCCTTGCACAACCGCAGGGCGTCATAGATCGCCGCGTGGGTGTTGCGCTGCGCCACGCAGTCGCCGATGCGGAACAGCAAGTAGCCGTCGCCCGCCTGGCTCAGTGAAGGTTGCGGCTTGATCGCGAACAGGGCTTCGATGTCCATCTGGCCTTTGTTGCGCGAGCCTTCCTTCAGGGCGTAGTAGATTTCTTCGTCCGGACGCACGCCGTTTTCGACGACGACCTGGTCCACCACCCGCTCCTCTTTGGCGCCGGTGTATTCGTTTTCCAGCACCGCCACCAGCTTGTCGCCTTCGCGGTAGACCTTCTCCAGCATCATGTCCCCGGTCATGATCACTTCTTTCGGGTACATGCTGCGGTAGTACGTCGGGAACGACGTGCCGCCAATCGCCACGCCCGGCTTGATGTCGTCAGTGACGATCTCGACCTGGCTGCCTTTGTCGGCGAGGAAGTCGGCGGTCGACATCCCGGTGAACTCGCAAATGGTGTCGTAGACCAGCACGTTCTTGCCCGGCGCAACCTTGCCGTCGAGGATGTCCCAGCTGCTGACCACCAGGCCTTCAGCCGCGCCCCAGTGTTCGTTCTGCTCCAGGAACGGATGACCGCCAACGGCGAGCACCACCACATCCGGACGCAGATCGAGAATGGTCGCTGCATCGGCTGCCACGCCCAGGCGCAGGTCGACTTTCAAACGCGCCAGTTCCAGCTGGAACCAACGGGTGATACCGGCGATCTGGTCCCGTTGCGGGGCTTTCGAAGCGGTGGTGATCTGCCCGCCGATGAATTCTTTCTTCTCGAACAGGGTCACGTCGTGGCCACGTTCGGCGGACACACGAGCCGCTTCCATCCCGGCAGGACCGGCACCGACCACCACAACCTTGCGCTTCACACCGGTCGATTTCTCGATGATGTGCGGCACGCCCATGTACTCACGGGAGGTCGCGGCGTTCTGGATGCACAGCACGTCCAGGCCTTGATACTGACGGTCGATGCAATAGTTGGCGCCGACGCATTGTTTGATCTGGTCGACCTGGCCCATTTTGATCTTGGCGATCAGGTGCGGGTCGGCGATGTGGGCGCGGGTCATGCCGACCATGTCCACATAGCCGCCTTCCAGAATACGGGTCGCCTGGTTCGGGTCCTTGATGTTCTGCGCGTGCAGTACCGGAGCCTTGACCACTTCCTTGATACCGGCCGCCAAGTGCAGAAACGGCTCCGGTGGATAACTCATGTTCGGGATAACGTTGGCCAGGGTGTTGTGGGTGTCGCAACCCGAACCCACCACGCCGATGAAGTCGATCATGCCGGTGTCGTCGTAGTACTTGGCGATCTGCTTCATGTCCTCGTGGGACAAGCCGTCCGGGTGGAATTCATCACCGCACAGACGGATGCCGACGCAGAAATCCGGGCCGACTTCCGCCCGCACAGCCTTGATCACTTCCAGGCCGAATCGCATGCGGTTCTCGAAGCTGCCGCCCCATTCGTCGGTACGCTTGTTGACTCGCGGGCTCCAGAACTGGTCGATCATGTGCTGGTGCACCGCCGACAGTTCGACGCCGTCCAGGCCACCGGCCTTGGCGCGAGCTGCTGCGCTGGCGTAGTTGCCGATCACCCGCCAGATTTCTTCCGGCTCGATGGTTTTGCAGGTCGCGCGGTGCACCGGCTCGCGGATACCCGACGGCGACAGCAGGGTTGGCCAGTGCTCGCCGTCCCAGCGGGAACGACGGCCCATGTGGGTAATCTGGATCATGATCTTGGCGCCATGCTTGTGCATGGCATCAGCCAGGTTCTGGAAGTGCGGAATAATCCGGTCGTCGGCCAGGTTGACCGACTTCCACCAGCCTTGCGGGCTGTCGATGGCCACGCTGGAAGAACCGCCGCAAATCGCCAGGCCGATCCCGCCCTTGGCTTTCTCTTCGTAATACTTGACGTACCGGTCGGTGGTCATGCCGCCATCGGTGGCATACACCTCGGCATGCGCGGTGCTGAGCACGCGGTTACGGATGGTCAGTTTGCCGATCTGGATCGGCTGGAACATTGCTTCGAAAGCCATGGCGGGTTCCTCGACTTACAACGGCTTGACGGTGAACAGGCCGTCGTCGTGGCCTTCTTCGGAGCCACCGTAGACTTGCTCGGCAACTGTACGGATCTTGCTGCCACGGGCTTGCAGAATCTGGTCCATGGCACCGGCAAACCAGCCGGTGAACATGTAGTCGACCTTGCGCCCGACCTTGCCGTACACGTAGACGAACGCCGAGTGTTCGAGCTTGACGCTGGCAGTGCCCTTGTCGAGGTCGATGTCCTGGATCTTGAACAGACCCCAGCCACGTTGCGACAGGCGCTTCATGTAGTGCTCGAATACCGCAACGCCTTCCAGGCCGTGGCATTCAGCTTCTTTTTCACACCAGTGCCAGGCGGATTTGTAGCCGGCCTTGTAGAGGATTTCGGCGTAGGCTTCGGCGCCCAGCACTTCCTCGATGCCCATGTGGTTATTCACGAAGAAGTGACGTGGCACGTACAGCATTGGCAGGGCGTCGGAGGTCCAGACACCGGTTTCGCTGTCGACTTCGATTGGCAATTGCGGGGCGATCTTGGCCATGGAAACTTAACTCCAGAAAATTCGTGGTCAGTACGTAGCAAAGCTTTTGCTTTGCTCTTATAGAAAAGCCGTGTGAATGACTTTGGAGCCGTAGCGAGCACGTCGAGAGCAAGGAAGGACCGGAGCGACAAGCGAGACAGTACGGGACGTACGGCGAGCTTGGCGCGAGGACCTGACGCAGCTATCGGCGAGCGGAGTAGGCTCCAGAGTTATTCACTCGCCCCAGACGTCCTTCAGGACGTTCACCCAGTTCTCGCCCATGATCTTGCGCACAACGCGCTCGGAATGGCCGCGCTTGAGCAAGGTTTCGGTCAGGTTCGGGAACTCGCCGACGGTGCGGATGCCCAGAGGGTTGATGATCTTGCCGAAGCTGGTGAGACGGCGGGCGTAGCCTTTGTCGTGGGTCAGGTATTCGAAGAAGTCCTGGCCATGGCCCTGGGTGAAGTCGGTGCCGATACCGATGGCGTCTTCGCCGACAATATTCATCACGTACTCGATGGCTTCGGCGTAATCGTCGATGGTCGAATCGATGCCCTTGGCGAGGAACGGCGCGAACATGGTCACGCCGACGAAACCGCCGTGATCGGCGATGAACTTCAGTTCTTCATCAGACTTGTTGCGCGGGTGAACTTTCAGACCCGACGGCAGGCAGTGGGAGTAGCACACCGGCTTCTTCGATTCGAGGATGACTTCTTCAGAAGTCTTGGAGCCCACGTGGGACAGGTCGCACATGACGCCAACGCGGTTCATCTCGGCGACAATTTCACGACCGAAACCCGACAGGCCGCCATCGCGCTCGTAGCAGCCGGTGCCCACCAGGTTCTGGGTGTTGTAGCACATCTGCACAATGCCGACGCCGAGCTGCTTGAACACCTCGACGTAGCCAATCTGGTCTTCGAACGCGTGAGCATTCTGGAAGCCAAAAAGGATGCCGGTCTTGCCTTGCTCTTTGGCCTTGCGGATGTCGGCGGTGGTGCGCACCGGAATCACCAGGTCGCTGTTCTCGCGGATCAGCTTCTGGCTCGCAGCAATGTTGTTGACGGTGGCCTGGAAGCCCTCCCACACCGACACGGTGCAGTTGGCCGCGGTCAGACCGCCCTTGCGCATGTCTTCGAACAGCTCACGGTTCCACTTGGCAATAATCAAACCGTCGATAACGATGCTGTCGGCGTGCAATTCGGCTGGGCTCATCAGGCTGTCCCCTATTAGTAATTCATGCGCCGAATCGTGTGCCGGCGCTTTGGGGCCAGCATATGCCTGAGGGAGGGGGCAGCCGGGTGCAAAAACGACAGGGGGTTTGCCGAAAGCGTCAATCTGCGACAAAGGGTCGCCAACGGACGTCATGGGCCACCTGTTCAAGGGCCTGCGCATGGGCCAGAATTCCCGGCATTACTGAATGCACTATTGGATTGGGGCGGCGGCGCAATGAAATCGATCTTCCTGGCTTTGGCACTGATAGCGACCTGCGTACACGCGGCTGAAGAGTCCGAAGACACCCCCTGCGACAAAGTCGAAAACGACATCCAGACCCTGGAATGCTCGGTCTACAGCAGAACCACCGCCGAAGACTTGCTCAAGGACAACTACCAGAGCCTGGCCGAGCGCATGCAAACGGCCTACGGCAAGAACCCGGCACAATTGGCCGACATCACCGCCAAACTCAAGACCGCCCAGCAGCAATGGCTGAAGACCCGGGATGCGGATTGCGCGGTTGAAGCATTTCCGGCGACCAGCGGTAGCAAGGCGTTCACCATTGCGCAGAATGACTGCGTGGCGCGGATGAGTGATGAGCGGTCGGAGTTTTTGGAGTCGATTGGGCAGGAATAAACTCATAAGAATGGAGAATCATTTGATCCCACACGAAGTTGTCAGCCGCATTGTTAACGGCGCCCTACCCGTCAGGGCCTGGCGCGAACATCTGAACCTAACTCAGGATGAGGTTGCCAAACGCATGGGTATCTCCCAACCGGCCTTCGCCCAACAGGAGACGGTCGCAAAGCCTCGCAAGGCGACGCGCGAGAAAATTGCCGTGGCTTTTGGCATCAATGCCGATCAACTTGAGCTGTAAGCTGCACGCCATCAGCCAGTTAAGGAATTCAAATGAAAGTCTGCGGCATCGAAATCAAAGGCAGCGAAGCGATCATCGCCGTGGCCTCCCTCGACGACCAAGTGCTGAGCCACGTTGCGCTGGCCACCAAGAAAATCGCCCTCGACGATGACGAGGACGCGGCGAACGTTAAAGTCTTTGCCGCCCAGGTCGCATCGTTCGTGCGTGAGAACTCCATCGACCGGATCGCGATCAAGAAGCGCAGCAAGAAAGGCGAATTCGCGGGTGGGCCAACCACATTCAAGATCGAAGGTGTTTTCCAGTTGCTGGAGAATTGCGAGGTGACGCTGCTGTCGCCGCAGACGATTAACGCACAGAACAAGAAGTTTGATTTTGAGCTGCCGGCGACGTTGAACAAATATCAGCATGAGGCCTACAAAGCGGCCTGTTCGGCGTTGCTGAAGAAGTAACCCGTCTTTCTGACTGAGCAGATCAATTGTGGGAGCGAGCCTGCTCGCGAAAGCGGTGGATCAGTCGCCATCCATGTCGAATGTACCAACCTCTTCGCGAGCAGGCTCGCTCCCACAGGGGTTATCTGTGTTCTGACCAGCTTCCGACTATGCCTTGACGGTACGTCGGTCCTCTCTTGGACACCGTTCAAACTTCGCCCGATAGCTACGCGTGAAATACGACGGCGATTCAAACCCGCATGCAATGCTCACTTCCAGCACACTCATGTCAGTCTGCCGCAACAACTGCCGCGCCTTTTCCAAGCGTAAACGCAGGTAGAAATTGCTCGGTGTGTCGTTCAGGTGCAGGCGAAACAATCGTTCCAGCTGCCGTCGCGTCACTTTGATCGACTCTGCCAGTTCCAGCGTGCTCAGCGGCGGTTCGCTGTGCTGTTCCATCTCGCCGATAACGTGGACAAGCTTTTTGTTGCTGATGCCATACCGCGTGGCGACTTCCATGCGCTGGTGGTCTTTGCGCGGACGGATGCGGCCGAGTACGAATTGTTCGCTGACCTGGATCGCCAGTTCCGGGCCGTGGGCCTGTGCGATGAGGTCGAGCATCAGGTCGATGGAGGCGGTGCCGCCAGCCGAGGTGATGCGTCGGCGGTCGATCTCGAACAGTTCCTGGGTGACGCTGAGCTGTGGATAAGATTCCTTGAACGCGTCGATGGCTTCCCAGTGCAGGGTCAGGCGATGGCCGTCGAGCAGGCCGGCCTCGGCGAGGATGAAACTACCGGTGTCGATGGCGCCGAGGGTCACGCCTTCATTGTCGAGACGTCGTAGCCAGTGTTCCAGTGCCGGAGTGGCGAATTTCAGCGGTTCGAAACCGGCGACCACGAGCAACGTCGCGCCTTTCTTCAACGGCTCCAGCGCCGCGTCCGCGTTGACCGACATGCCGTTGCTTGCCAGCACTGCCCCGCCGTCTGCGCTCAACACATGCCAGCGATACAGCTCGCCGCGAAAGCGGTTGGCGACCCGCAGCGGTTCGATGGCCGAGATAAATCCAATGGCCGAGAAACCCGGCATCAACAAGAAGTAGAAATCCTGGGACATGGAGCGCACTCGCTTAGCAGGTAACAAGAGGCCAGGTAACGAGAGGGCGGGCAGCGTAGGGACGTTGATACGCCACTTGCAAGCGGCATTCAAGAGGACAGGTCGCTGCAGTGCAAGAGCTGGTCGCCGTAGTGCGCTTTCATGGGAGCGTAGCTGCGTAACTTGGCATCACCGGCGCACAAAGACGACCGGACCCACAATAACGAACTGCCGAGGAACCTGAGATGAAACGACTGATCAGCAGCTGTGTTCTTGCACTCAGCGGTACCGCTTTGCTGAGCGCCAGTGTCATGGCCGCCGAACCCGCCTCATGCCAGAACGTGCGCATGGGCGTAGTGAACTGGACTGACGTAATCGCTACCAGCGCCATGACCCAGGTCCTGCTCGATGGCCTCGGCTACAACACCAAACAAACCAGCGCGTCCCAGCAAATCATCTTCGCCGGGATCCGCGACCAGCGCCTGGATTTGTTCCTGGGTTACTGGAACCCGCTGATGACCCAGACTATCACCCCGTTCGTCGATGGCAACCAGGTCAAAGTGCTGCAAGCCCCCAGCCTGAAAGACGCCCGCGCCACCCTCGCCGTACCGACCTACCTCGCCGACAAGGGCCTGAAAACCTTCGCCGACATTGCCAAGTTCGAGAAAGAACTGGGCGGAAAAATCTACGGTATCGAGCCAGGTTCAGGCGCCAATACCCAGATCAAGGCAATGATCGCCAAGAACCAGTTCGGTCTCGGCAAGTTCCAACTGGTCGAGTCCAGCGAAGCTGGCATGCTCGCCGCAGTGGATCGCGCCGTACGCCGCAATGAGGCCGTGGTGTTCTTTGGCTGGGCGCCGCACCCGATGAACGTCAACGTGAAGATGACCTACCTCACCGGCAGTGACGACGCCCTCGGCCCGAACGAAGGCATGGCCACGGTCTGGACCGTCACCGCACCGAAATACGCCGAGCAGTGCCCGAACATCGGTCGCTTGCTGAGCAACCTGACCTACACCGCCGAAGACGAGAGCCGGATGATGCAGCCGCTGCTGGATCACAAGGACGCCTTCGAATCGGCCAGGCAATGGATCAAGGATCACCCGCAAGACAAGCAGCGCTGGCTCGAAGGCGTGACCACCTTCGATGGCAAACCCGCGGCTGAAAACCTGAAACTGACCAGCAAATAGACCCGAACCGAACCACCGATTCGCAGCCCGACCGGGCTGCGAAGGGGATCGCTACGCCTGGCCTTTCAACTAAATAGCACTCGCCTGTAAGGAACCGCCCAATGAACCACGACGTCATCATCACCTGCGCACTCACCGGTGCTGGCGACACGACCAGCAAGAGTCCACACGTGCCGGTCACCCCGAAACAAATCGCCGCCGCCGCCGTGGAAGCCGCCAAGGCCGGTGCCACCGTGGTTCACTGCCACGTACGCAACCCCGAAACCGGCAAGTTCAGCCGCGACGTGGCGCTGTACCGTGAAGTGATGGAGCGCATCCGCGAAGCCGATGTCGACATCATCGTCAACCTCACCGCCGGGATGGGCGGCGATCTGGAAATCGGCGCCGGCGAGAACCCGATGGAGTTCGGCCCGAACACTGACCTGGTCGGCCCACTGACCCGTCTGGCCCACGTCGAAGAACTGCTGCCGGAAATCTGCACCCTCGATTGCGGCACCCTGAACTTCGGCGATGGCGACACCATTTACGTGTCCACCCCGGCCCAGCTGCGTGCCGGCGCCAAACGCATTCAAGAGCTGGGCGTGAAAGCCGAGCTGGAAATTTTCGACACCGGTCACCTGTGGTTCGCCAAGCAGTTGATCAAGGAAGGCCTGCTCGACGACCCGCTGTTCCAACTGTGCCTGGGCATCCCGTGGGGCGCGCCGGCCGACACCACCACCATGAAAGCCATGGTCGACAACCTGCCGGCTAACGCGGTGTGGGCTGGCTTTGGTATCGGTCGCATGCAGATGCCGATGGCCGCTCAGGCTGTGCTGCTCGGCGGCAACGTGCGGGTTGGTCTGGAAGACAATATCTGGCTGGACAAAGGCGTACTGGCGACCAACGGCCAACTGGTCGAACGCGCCAGCGAAATCCTCAGCCGCCTCGGCGCCCGGGTGCTGACCCCGGCTGAAGGTCGCAAAAAAATGGGCCTGACCAAGCGCGGTTAAGCCGTTATCCCCAACCCCTGTAGGAGCCGGCTTGCCGGCGAAGAGGCCGGTACATCCGCCGCATTGTCTGCGGTGCTGAAATCGCCTTCGCCGGCAAGCCGGCTCCTACAGGGGATCACCGAATACTTTCAGGAAGTGCCATGACCTTCATCACCGAAATCAAAACCTTCGCAGCCCTGGGCAGCGGTGTCATCGGCAGCGGTTGGGTGTCCCGTGCCCTCGCCCACGGCCTCGACGTCGTGGCTTGGGACCCGGCACCCGGTGCCGAAGCCGCACTGCGCAAACGCGTTGCCAATGCGTGGGGCGCCTTGGAGAAACAAGGCCTGGCGCCTGGCGCCTCTCAGGATCGCCTGCGCTTTGTCGCGACGATTGAAGAGTGCGTACGCGATGCGGATTTTATTCAGGAAAGCGCCCCGGAACGCCTGGAGCTGAAACTGGAATTGCACAGCAAAATCAGCGCGGCGGCCAAGCCCAATGCCTTGATCGGCTCCAGTACATCGGGCTTGTTACCGAGCGAGTTCTACGAGAGTGCAACGCACCCGGAACGCTGCGTGGTCGGCCATCCGTTCAACCCGGTTTACCTGCTGCCATTGGTGGAAGTGGTCGGCGGAAAAAACACCGCCCCGGAAGCCGTTCAAGCAGCAATGAAAGTCTATGAATCCCTGGGCATGCGTCCTCTGCATGTGCGCAAGGAAGTACCCGGTTTTATCGCCGACCGCTTGCTCGAAGCACTCTGGCGTGAGGCGCTGCACCTGGTAAACGACGGCGTGGCGACCACCGGTGAAATCGACGACGCGATTCGTTTTGGCGCGGGCCTGCGCTGGTCGTTCATGGGCACATTCTTGACGTACACCCTGGCCGGCGGCGATGCCGGGATGCGCCACTTCATGGCACAGTTCGGTCCGGCCTTGCAGTTGCCTTGGACGTACCTGCCAGCGCCGGAGTTGACCGACAAATTGATTGATGATGTGGTGGATGGCACTACTGATCAGTTGGGCACGCACAGCATTTCGGCGCTGGAGCGCTATCGTGATGATTGCTTGCTGGCAGTGCTGGAGGCAGTGAAGACAACCAAAGAGAAGCATGGAATGGCCTTTGCCGACTAAACGCTGGCCCCCTGTAGGAGTTGGCTTGCCAGCGAAAGCGGTGTATCTGTCACACCGCGCGGCCCCATTCGCCGGCAAGCCGGCTCCTACAGGCTCTCCTTACTACAGGACCTGATCGCATGCCCGCTCTTACGACCTACAGCACCAAAATCATCCCCGACTGGGTCGACTACAACGGCCACCTGCGCGACGCCTTCTATCTGCTGATTTTCAGCTACGCTACCGACGCGCTGATGGATCGCCTCGGCATGGACAGTAACAACCGCGAAGCCAGCGGCCACTCGCTGTTCACCCTCGAATTGCACCTCAATTACCTGCACGAAGTGAAGCTCGACGCCGACGTCGAAGTGCATACGCAGATCATTGGCCACGACAGCAAACGCCTGCACCTCTATCACAGCCTCCATCTGGTGGGCGATGACAAGGAACTGGCCGGTAACGAGCAAATGTTGCTTCACGTCGACCTCGCCGGGCCACGATCCGCACCGTTCAGCGAACTGTCGCTGAGTAAGCTGCAAGCCATCGTTGCCGAGCAAGCCGACCTGCCCACCCCTGACTACATTGGCCGAGTGATCGCTTTACCTCCAAAAAAATAACAAGGAGATCGCCCTTGAATACCGCCGCTGCTTTTGCCGACTTCCGTACTTATCCGTTGATCAGCGCGCTGGCTGGCGTGCAAACCTTGGCGGACCGGGTTCTGGTGAAGTGGGCCGATGATCGCGTCAGCCCCTTTCATTACCAATGGTTGCGGGACAACTGCCCGTGCCCGCAATGCGTCTATACGGTGACCCGCGAGCAAGTGCTGGAAATCGTCGATGTCGAGCAAAACCTCATGCCGAGCCAGGCAAACGTCGATACCGGAGGTTGTCTCAGCGTCGAGTGGGAAGATGGCCACCTCAGCCGCTTCGATCCGGGCTGGTTACGCGCCCACGCCTATGACGATGAATCCCGCGCCGAACGCGAGGCCGGCAAACCCAAAGCGCGGCTTTGGTGCAGCGATTTGCAGTTGCCGGTGTTCGATTACCAGGTGCTGATAAATGACAACGACGCCCTACTGCAATGGCTGCTGGCGGTGCGCGATGTCGGCCTGACCCAGGTTCGCGGCGTGCCTACTGAGCCGGGTTCGCTGAAGCTGATCGCCCAACGGATTTCCTTCATCCGCGAGAGCAATTTCGGCGTGCTGTTCAACGTGCAATCCAAGGCCGATGCCGACAGCAATGCCTACACCGCTTTCAACCTGCCGTTGCACAGCGATCTGCCAACCCGGGAGCTGCAACCGGGACTGCAATTTCTACATTGCCTGGTCAATGACGCCGACGGTGGCGAGAGTATTTTCGTCGACGGCTTTGCCATTGCCGATGCCTTGCGCAATGAAGATCCCGAGGCGTTCCAAAGCCTTTGCGAAATCCCTGTGGAGTTCCGCAACAAGGACCGTCACAGCGACTACCGCTGCCTGGCGCCGATCATTGCGCTGAATGCTTTGGGACAGGTGTCGGAAATCCGCATGGCGAATTTTCTGCGCGGGCCGTTTGATGCCTCGGTGGAGCAGATGCCCAGGCTGTATCACGCTTACCGACGTTTCATTGCAATGACCCGTGAAATGCGGTTTCGGGTGATGATGCGGCTCAACCCTGGTGAGCTGTGGTGCTTCGATAATCGCCGCACCCTCCACGCCCGCAACGCGTTTGATCCCGCCAGTGGCGCCCGGCATTTTCAGGGGTGCTATGTGGATCGGGATGAGTTGTTGTCGCGCATCCTTGTGTTGCAACGCTAGACCGCGTCATCGTTCATCGTCGGAACGCCGCCCGGAGCCGGCTCGCTCCCACAGTTGACCGAGTTCTCTCAGGGGAATGCGGTTGAATGTGGGAGCGAGCCTGCTCGCGAAAGCGTCAGCCCAGACACCACATTCCCCCCTGATTCACAGGCAAAAAAAAACCCCGATCAAGCCGTGACAAGATCGGAGCTGAGGAGGGTACTGTCGAGGAGCCGTTGCGCGAGGGTGACCAAACCTTCGTGTTGCCAGCTGAGTCCAGTGTGCCCACTCTCTTGATTCGCAAGATAGCCGAAAACGACCTGCTCATAGGTATTGCAGCCATTGCGACAAATCGCCCTTGCCGCCGCCGCATCCCCCTACGAGAATCGAGCCAAGACACCGTTCCCTGAAGAAGGATTGCGTCATGATGTACGCCGATTTGATCGACCAGGAAGACTTGTTGGGCCAGCTCAAGGCGTTGGGATTTGCAGTGCCCCCGGGCGCCACCGCTGAGCAGGCCTGCGAATGCGCGGTACGGGGCTTGAACAACGAACGGGCAATGGAACTGCGGACCATGGTCAAGCAGATGTACACCAGCAGCGCGACCATCCTGCCGGCCGTGCGCCAGGCCATTGATAAGCAGTTGTTGCCGGCATTGGCGGAGTATCAGCAGAGCCGTAGCGCCTGACCTGTGGCGAGGGGGCTTGTCGGAACGCCGCATCGCCCCGTTCGGCTGCGCAGCAGTCGTTTTTGGGGTCGCTTCGCGACCCAACGGGGGCAAGCCCCCTCGCCACAACGGTTTAAAGCCTTACACTGGCAAAAGTCGACTCGTTCCGCGCCTGACTCAAAGCCGACAACGGCCCGGACAACGGCGACAGCACCAGTGCCTGCGGCAGCGGCATCATCGCCACCTGTTGCGTGGTGTTGGAACCTACGCGCTCGTCACGCGGTGGAATGCCGAAGTATTCGCGATAGCACTTGGAGAAGTGCGGCGTGGAAACAAAGCCACACACCGACGCCACTTCGATGATCGACATCGGCGTTTGCTTGAGCAACTGCCGGGCGCGGATCAGGCGCAGTTTCAGGTAGTAACGCGACGGCGAGCAGTGCAGATACTTCTGGAACAGTCGCTCCAGCTGACGTCGCGACACAGCGACGTACACCGCCAGTTCATCGAGGTCGATCGGCTCTTCGAGGTTGGCTTCCATCAGCGCAACGATTTCCTGCAACTTCGGCTGATTGGTCCCGAGCATGTGCTTGAGCGGCACGCGCTGGTGATCTTGTTCGTTGCGGATACGTTCGTAGACAAACATTTCCGAGATTGCGGCGGACAGTTCACGGCCGTGATCGCGGCTGATCAGGTGCAGCATCATGTCCAGTGGCGCGGTGCCGCCGGAACTGGTGAAACGGTTACGGTCCAGGGTGAACAAGCGCGTGCTCATGACCACACGCGGGAAGGCTTCCTGCATCGAGGCCAGGCATTCCCAGTGCACGCTGCAATCAAAACCGTCCAGCAGGCCGGCGCAGGCCAGGGCCCAGCTGCCGGTGCAGACCGCGCCGAGACGACGTGACTGACGCGCCTGGCTTTGCAGCCATGACACGTGCTCACGGGTGACCGTGCGTTGGATACCGATACCGCCGCAGACAATGATGGTGTCCAGGGCGGGGGCTTTGTGCATGGAACAGTCGGGGGTGATCTGCAGGCCGTCACTGGCCCAGACCTGACCGCCATCGACGGTGATCGTGGTCCAGCGATACAGCTCACGGCCGGACAATTGGTTGGCCATGCGCAGGGGTTCGACTGCGGAGGCCAGAGAAATCAGCGTGAAATTGTCCAACAGCAGAAAGCCGATGGATTGAGGCGCACGGTTCTGGGGTTGGGCCCCGGAGTTGAACGTCGTCATCGCGGTATCTCCTCACACAAAGCGGGTGATGGCCTCAGGCGGAGGCTCTTTTTATTGCCATCGTTCTCGCGTGGGAGACGGGCTTTGTAATGACAGAGCAATTGCCATGCCTAAAATTGAATGCGCGTTCAATAACTCCTGAAAACGACGTCGGAATGTGTCTGGATATGACGCGCGTGGAGTAGGGGATAAAAGTGCCACCAGGCAGAGCAAGTGCCCTCTCCTGCTGGTGGTGAGCAAATCGGTAGCACTTGTGGGAACAGGGCTGCGAGGTGCCGGGAAAGAGTGTCACCGCTGGCACGGGTGACGAGTGGTCGGAGCGGAGTTGGATCCCTGATCTCGGGAAAGGCACTTATCTGTAAGCGACGCGCCAAAAGGTGGCGCGTTTGGGGTCAGGTGTTCACTTAGCGCGCAGTTTTGACTGGTCTGGTGTGGCGAGGGGGCTCGTCGGACCGCCGCACCGCCCCGTTCGGCTGCGCAGCAGTCGTAAAGATTTCAGGGCCGCTGCGCGACCCAACGGGGGCAAGCCCCCTCACCACAGGGTCAACTCAGTCTCAGCATTCCACCGCGCTAACCGCCAACCCACCGCGCGATGTCTCTTTATATTTGTCATGCATATCGGCGCCGGTATCACGCATGGTGCGAATCACCCGGTCCAGCGAGATAAAGTGCTGACCATCGCCACGCAGCGCCATCTGCGCCGCATTGATCGCTTTCACCGCGGCAATCGCGTTGCGCTCGATGCACGGCACTTGCACCAGACCGCCCACCGGGTCGCAAGTCAGGCCGAGGTTGTGTTCCAAGCCGATTTCGGCGGCGTTGCACAGCTGTTCCGGCGTGGCGCCGAGAATCTCCGCCAACCCCGCCGCCGCCATCGCGCAGGCCGAACCGACTTCGCCCTGGCAACCAACTTCGGCGCCGGAGATCGAGGCGTTCTTTTTGCACAGAATCCCCACGGCTGCGGCGCTGAGGAAATAGTCGACGACATTGGCATCCGTCACCGATTCGCTGAACTTCATAAAGTAGTGCAGCACCGCTGGAATGATCCCCGCCGCGCCGTTGGTCGGCGCTGTCACCATTCGCCCGCCAGCGGCGTTCTCTTCGTTGACCGCCAGCGCGAACAGGTTGACCCACTCCATGGCACTCAAGGTCGAGCCGATCACGTTCGGCTTGCCCAGCTCCTGCAAGCTGCGGTGCAACTTCGCCGCACGCCGACGCACATTCAATCCGCCAGGCAAGATGCCTTCGTGCTTGAGGCCCTGGTCGACGCAATCCTGCATGGCGCGCCAAAGCTTCATCAGGCCGGCGCGGATTTCTTCCTCACTGCGCCAGACCTTCTCGTTGGCCATCATTAACTCAGCCACGCGCAGGTTGTGCTTCTGGCAAAGGCTCAGCAGCTCGACGGCGCTGGAGAAATCGTACGGCAACACGGTGCGATCCAGATCGACCACACCGCTGGACGCCTGGGCTTCATCCACGACAAAACCGCCGCCGATGGAATAGTAAGTGTCGCGATGCAGTTCGCCGTGATCGCCTTCGACGATCAGGGTCATGGCATTGGGGTGGAAAGGCAGGTTTTCGTCGATCAAGCGCATGTCCCGTGCCCAGATGAAGGGCACCGACAAGCGACCGTCGAGGAGCAACGTGTGGGTTTCGCGCAGGGTTTCGATGCGGATGCCGATTTGCGACGGGTCGATCGCGTCCGGCCACTCGCCCATCAGGCCCATGATCACCGCGTTGTCGCTGCCGTGACCGATGCCGGTGGCCGACAGCGAACCGTACAGTTGAACTTCGACGCGACACACTTGCTCCAGCAAATGCTTCTCCCGCAGCGATTCAACAAACAATGCGGCGGCCCGCATAGGCCCCACGGTGTGTGAACTGGAAGGGCCGATGCCGATTTTGAACAGGTCGAAAACACTGATAGCCATTACTGCCGAACTCCTGGATGTGCCGACTCCAGACGCAAAAAGCGCCCAGTGGCGGAGCTGCTACGCTCAAGCTGCAATCCGCCGAGATGGCCGCATCATCAGGCTTTTGTCATGTCGTTCGACGTCTCACACCGACGCACTCATGCCCACCAACGCCGCAGGGCGGCGACGCAATGTTTTCGCCGTTTTTTAGCGGATCAGAGACAGAAAGAGGGCTGAAAAAAGCTGTAAACGACGTCACCGACACTGGATGCGACCCTCCCTGTACTGGTTACGACGCACCCTGTAGGCGTCAGATTTTCACTGGTACATGATCGTATCGACTCGATTGCAAGGCGCCGTGGTAGAGATGTCTCCAAAACGCCATCCAACCGCAACCTATAAGTGCGGTGGTCCAGTCGGAACACTGCCAAAAAAAACACCAAGGAGTCCATCCATGAAAGGTTCCCCGTCGTTGTTGTTGGCCGCCATGCTGAGTCTGCCGTTACTGGCTCAAGCTGCTGAACCCGCCCAGTGCAGCACCGTAAACTTCTCCGATGTCGGCTGGACCGACATTACCGCGACAACCGCCACCACCAGCGTCGTGCTCAACGCCCTCGGCTACAAGACCAAAACCACGATGATTTCCGTGCCTGTGACCTACAAGTCCCTCGCTGATGGCAAGAACATGGACATCTTCCTGGGGAACTGGATGCCGACCATGGAAAACGACATCAAGGCCTACCGCGATGCCGGCACCGTCGACGTCGTGCGCACCAACCTGACAGGCGCCAAGTACACCCTCGCCGTGCCGCAAGCGCTGTACGACAAAGGGCTGCATGACTTCGCCGACATCCCCAAATTCAAGAAAGAACTCGACGGCAAAATCTACGGCATCGAGCCAGGAAACGACGGTAATCGTCTGATCCAGAGTATGATCGACAAGAACGCCTTCGGCCTTAAAGACGCTGGTTTCAAAGTGGTCGAGTCCAGCGAAGCCGGCATGTTGTCGCAGGTCGATCGCGCGCAGAAGCGCGACACCGCCGTGGTCTTCCTCGGCTGGGCACCACACCCGATGAACAAGCGCTTCAAGATTCAATACCTGACCGGTGGTGACGAGTTTTTCGGCCCGGACTTCGGCGCCGCCACCGTGGCAACCAACACCCGCAAGGGTTACACCCAGGAATGCAGCAACGTCGGCCAACTGCTGAAGAACCTGGAATTTACCGTCGACATGGAAAGCGCTCTGATGGGTAACATCCTGGACGACAAGATGAAGCCTGACGCGGCCGCCAAGGCCTGGCTGAAAAGTAATCCACAGGTCCTCGATACCTGGCTCGCTGGCGTGACCACCATTGACGGTAAACCTGGCCTGGAGGCCGTGAAAGCCAAGCTCGCGCAGTAAATCGCTTACGCCGGGCGGCTTCGGCCGTCCGGGCTGTTTATTTCCTTGCATGCGGACGTTCACTACCATGCTGATTGATCAAAAAATCCCTTTAGGCCAGTACATCGCGGGCTTCGTTGAATGGTTGACGCAACACGGCGCCAGCACCTTCGACGCAATCGCCATGACACTGGAAACGATGATCCACGGCGTGACTTTTGCGCTGACCTGGTTCAACCCGCTGGCATTGATCGGCCTCATCGCGCTACTGGCACACTTTATTCAACGCAAATGGGGACTGACGGTTTTCGTCATCGCCTCCTTCCTGCTGATCCTCAACCTGGGGTACTGGCAGGAAACCATGGAAACCCTCGCCCAGGTGCTGTTCGCCACCCTGGTCTGCGTGGTCATCGGCGTGCCGTTGGGCATCGTCGCCGCGCACAAACCGATGTTCTACACACTGATGCGCCCGGTGCTCGATCTGATGCAGACCGTGCCGACCTTCGTGTACCTCATTCCTACCCTGACCCTATTCGGGCTGGGTGTGGTCCCGGGCTTGATCTCGACGGTGGTGTTCGCGATTGCCGCGCCTATCCGCCTGACCTACCTGGGCATTCGCGATGTTCCACAGGAACTGATGGACGCCGGCAAAGCCTTCGGCTGCTCGCGCCGTCAACTGCTCTCACGGATTGAACTGCCCCACGCCATGCCAAGCATCGCGGCCGGCATCACCCAGTGCATCATGCTGTCGCTGTCGATGGTGGTGATCGCGGCACTGGTGGGCGCCGACGGCCTGGGCAAACCCGTGGTCAACGCACTGAACACTGCTGATATCGCCCTGGGCTTTGAAGCGGGCCTGGCGATCGTATTGCTGGCGATCATGCTCGACCGTATCTGCAAACAACCCGACGCTAAAGTAGGGGGTGACGCATGAGCATTATTCGCTTCGAAGACGTCGACGTAATCTTCTCCAAAGACCCGCGAGAGGCCCTCAAGCTTCTCGATCAGGGCATGACCCGCGACCAGATCCTGAAAAAGACCGGGCAGATTGTCGGCGTTGAAAAGGCCAGCCTGGACATCGAAAAAGGTGAAATCTGCGTACTGATGGGCCTGTCCGGCTCGGGCAAGTCCAGCCTGCTGCGCTGCATCAACGGCCTCAACACTGTCAGCCGCGGCAAGTTGTTCGTCGAGCACGAAGGCAAGCAGATCGACATTGCCTCGTGCACCCCGGCAGAACTGAAAATGATGCGCACCAAGCGCATTGCGATGGTGTTCCAGAAGTTCGCCCTGATGCCTTGGCTGACAGTGCGCGAGAACATCAGTTTCGGTCTGGAAATGCAGGGTCGCCCGGAAAAAGAACGGCGCAAACTGGTGGACGACAAGCTGGAGCTGGTGGGCCTGTCCCAGTGGCGCAACAAGAAACCCGACGAGCTCTCCGGCGGTATGCAGCAACGTGTGGGTCTGGCCCGCGCGCTGGCGATGGACGCCGACATTTTGCTGATGGACGAACCGTTCTCGGCACTCGACCCGCTGATCCGCCAAGGCCTGCAAGACGAACTGCTGGAACTGCAACGCAAGCTGCACAAGACCATCGTCTTCGTGAGTCACGACCTCGATGAAGCCCTGAAGCTTGGTAGCCGCATTGCGATCATGAAAGACGGCCGGATCATTCAGTACAGCAAGCCGGAAGAGATCGTGCTGAACCCGGCGGACGACTACGTGCGGACCTTCGTCGCGCACACCAATCCGCTGAACGTGTTGTGCGGCCGCAGCCTGATGCGCACGCTGGACAACTGCAAGCGCATCAACGGCTCGGTCTGCCTCGACCCGGGCGGCGATTCGTGGCTGGACCTGGCCGAAGGCAACACCATCAAAGGCGCCCGCCAGAACGGCGCGAGCCTGGACCTGCAGAACTGGATTCCAGGGCAAGCGGTGGAAGGTTTGGGACGTCGGCCGACACTGGTGGATTCGAACATCGGCATGCGCGATGCGCTGCAGATTCGTTATCAGACCGGCAATAAACTGGTGTTGCACGACAACCACAAAGTGGTCGGGATTCTGGGTGACAGCGAGCTGTATCACGCACTGCTCGGCAAGAACCTGGGATAAGGAAGCAGACACAAAAACGCCGCGAGAGAATCGCGGCGTTTTTGTTTGAACAGGTTATTTGTAACGACGCTATCCCTGTAGGAGCCGGCTTGCCGGCGAAGGCGGAGCGTCAGGTACACCGCGGTGGAGCATTCGCTGGCAAGCCAGCTCCTACAAAGGCCAGGTGGTGTTCCCGAGACTCTGTAGGAGCCGGCTTGCCGGCGAAGGCGGAGCGTCAGGTACACCGCGGCGGGGGCATTCGCTGGCAAGCCAGCGCCTACAAAGGCCAGGTGGTGTTCCCGAGACTCTGTAGGAGCCGGCTTGCCGGCGAAGGCGGAGCGTCAGGTACACCGCGGTGGAGCATTCGCTGGCAAGCCAGCGCCTACAAAAGCGCTGCGGTGGGTCCAGGCACACCGTAGCGTCATTACTCAGCTGTAAACCCGGCCAAGGAGCTGCCGATGGCTTTCAAACTGATCGAGCACGTCACGGGTGATCTGATCCTGGGTGAAGCCCATCAAGTCGTAATCCTGGCTGCCGTTGTGCAGGTACACCTCGGCGCGGTAGTAGCGCGCACGCGGTTCATCAGCACTTTCAGCCGACGCCGTGTCGCTCGCCGCCGCCAGATAGCCATCCAGGCTCACTTCGTAGACAAAAGGGTTGCCCTCTTCCATCTCGATCCGCACGCCCATGCAACGCTTGGACTTGCCCAACAGCGTCTGCACATCCAGACCCTGACCGCGCAATTGCAGCGCCGCGTCTTCCAGCGCCGGGCTGACTTGCTTGTCCATGAAACGCTGAACGATCGACTGGTTCGGCTGCAAGTCCAACTGAGTCAAACGCTCGCTGAAACCACGACGACCGCGTGCAGCCAACTCCGCTTGCTCTTGTTCGATCTGCACGTCCTGGCGCATGGCCTTGTGCAATCCGAACATAAAGAACACCAGCACCACCGAGAACGGCAAACCGGCCAGCACCACCATGGTTTGCATGGCTTCGAAGTTACCGGCGAACAGCAGGCCGATGGTCACCAGCGTGATCACAGCCGACCAGAAGATCCGCAGCCAGTGCGGCGCATCCTCGTCGACGGTGCCACCCTTGCACGAAAGGTTGGCCATCATCACCGCACCGGAATCCGCCGGGGTCAGGAACAGCACGAAACCGACAAAGATCGACACGCCGATCACCACTTTCGATGCCGGGTAATGCTCCAGTAACTGGTAGATCGCCATGGACGGCTGTTCGAGCGCTGTCTTTCCGAGCTCCACCGCCCCATGGTTCATCACCAGGTCCAGGGCCGAGTTACCGAAGATCGACAGCCACGCCAGGGTGAAGCCCAGCGGGATCAGCAGCACGCCGGCCACCAGTTCACGCACCGTGCGACCACGGGAAATACGCGCGATGAACATGCCTACGAATGGGGCCCAGGAAATCCACCACGCCCAGTAGAACAGTGTCCACAGGCCCAACCAGCGGTCGGACTTCTCACTGTCGCCTTCGTACACATACAGGTCGAAGGTTTTCAGGACCACACCGTTCAGGTAGTCACCGATGTTCTGCACGAAGCCGTTGAGCAAGTGAAGGGTCGGGCCGAACAGCAGGACGAAAATCAGCAGGCCACTGAACAGCACGATGTTCAGGTTGGACAGACGGCGGATACCGTTTTCCACACCGGACACGGCGGCGATGGTCGCCACGGTGCTCATCACAATGATCACGATCAGCAGGTTGGTGTTGCTGTGTTCCATGCCGAACAGGTTTTCGAGGCCCGAGGACACTTGCAACGAACCAATTCCCAGGTTCGTCACCAGACCCAGCAGGGTCACGAACATGCCAAAGCCGTCCACCGCATGACCGGCCGCGCCTTTGACCCAACGCTCACCCACCAGCGGATACAGCGCCGAACGCAACGCCAGCGGCTGGTTGTGACGGTAAGCAAAGTAAGCCACGGCCAGACCGACCAATGCGTAAATCGCCCAGCCATGCAGGCCCCAGTGCAGGAACGTCAGCTGTACCGCCTGACGCGCGGCCATGTTGCTGGCGGCCACGCCTTCCGGCGGATTGAAGTAGTGATCCAGCGGCTCGGAAGCACCAAAGTACAACAGCGAGATGCCGATACCCGAGGAGAACAACATCCCCGCCCAGGCGCCGTAGCTGAAGTCCGGGGTGTCGTCCTTGCTGCCCAGTTTGAGCTTGCCGTAGGAGGAAAACGCCAGCCCGACGACGAACACCAGGTAAGCGGCGATCACCACCATGTAGTACCAGCCGAAGCTGCGGGACAACCAGGCCTGAGCAATACCGAGCAATCTGCCGGCCTCTTGCGGGGCGATGATCAGAATGGCGGTCAACAGCAGGATCAGCGCGGTAGAGGTGTAGAACACCCAACCGTTGACCGTCACCTTATCGGGTGGGGTCTTTATAAGGGAGGCAGAACTCATGGCACAGATGCTCCAGCAAGTGCGAGAGAAGAACACAAGGCAACGCGATACCCGACCAATCGATTAGTTGGCAGCCGACCGGCGGGTGATATAAAGACACCCCGAAAAAAGCCCGAAACCCGGGAGCGCCAGTGCGCGTGGGTTTCGAGCGTTTTTGGATGTCGTTTTTCCGCCAACTACATGTAGGAAAAACCTGTAGGCAGCGACGAATTGTCGCAGATCTTATTCTTTGTTGATTGAACGTTCAATCAAAACAAAATAGACTGGCCTTCAATCCGATAGACGTTTTACGTCCGCCGGAAGGCCTAAGGAGATGTGCAAGATGCCCAAGGTCGGTATGCAACCCATCCGCCGCCAGCAATTGATCGAAGCCACATTGCAGGCCGTCGATCAGGTCGGCATGGGGGACGCCAGCATTGCGCTGATCGCCCGTTTGGCCGGTGTCTCGAATGGCATCATCAGTCACTACTTTCAGGACAAGAATGGCCTGATTGCCGCCACCATGGGGTACCTGATGACTGTCCTCAGCGAGAACGTCACCGCGCGCCGTTTGGCGCTGACAGATGACAGCCCGCGGGCGCATCTGCAGGTGATCATCGAAGGCAACTTCGACGCCAGCCAGGTCAATGGCCCGGCAATGAAAACCTGGCTGGCCTTCTGGGCCACCAGCATGCACCAGCCGTCTTTGCACAGGTTGCAGCGGATCAACGATCACCGTCTGTATTCCAACCTGTGCTGCCAGTTCCGCCGTGTATTGCCGCAAGATGATGCGCGCAGTGCAGCCCGTGGCCTGGCAGCCCTGATTGACGGTTTGTGGTTGCGCGGCGCGCTGTCGGGAGACGCTTTCGACACCGGGCAGGCGCAACAGATCGCTTACGAATACATGGATATCCAACTGGCCAAGCGGGTGAGTTAGAGCACACATAAACGCTCAACCCCCGAACCGCCACTGACCAGCGTCGCCAATGCTTCACGGCACGCCCAGTGGTCAACGCCAACCACTTATGCACTTGCGAGGACACTATGGCCCGTTTCGAACTGCAAAAACTCTACATCGATGGCGGTTACTCTGATGCCAGCAGCGACGCCACTTTCGAAGCCATCAACCCGGCTAACGGTGAAGTCCTCGCAAAAGTACAGCGTGCGACCAAGGAAGACGTTGAGCGCGCTGTCGTCAGTGCCGAAAAGGGCCAGAAAATCTGGGCTGCAATGACCGCCATGGAGCGTTCGCGCATCCTGCGTCGTGCCGTCGACATCCTGCGCGAGCGCAACGATGAACTGGCCGCCCTGGAAACCCTGGACACCGGCAAGTCGTACTCCGAAACCAAGTACGTCGACATCGTCACCGGCGCTGACGTGCTGGAATACTACGCAGGCCTGGTACCCGCCATCGAAGGCGAGCAGATTCCGCTGCGCACCACCTCGTTCGTCTACACCCGTCGCGAGCCGCTGGGCGTCGTGGCCGGTATCGGCGCGTGGAACTACCCGATCCAGATCGCGCTGTGGAAATCCGCACCGGCCCTGGCGGCCGGTAACGCGATGATCTTCAAGCCAAGCGAAGTCACTTCCCTGACGACCCTGAAACTGGCCGAGATCTACACCGAAGCAGGCTTGCCAGCCGGCGTGTTCAACGTACTGACCGGCAGCGGCCGTGAAGTCGGCACCTGGTTGACCGAACACCCACGCATCGAAAAAATCTCCTTCACCGGGGGCACCGACACCGGCAAGAAGGTCATGGCCAGCGCTTCTGCTTCGTCCTTGAAAGACGTGACCATGGAACTGGGCGGCAAATCCCCGCTGATCATTTTCGACGACGCCGACCTCGATCGCGCCGCCGACACCGCGATGATGGCCAACTTCTACAGCTCCGGCCAGGTCTGCACCAACGGCACTCGCGTGTTCGTGCCGAGCCACCTGAAGGCTGCGTTCGAAGCCAAGATCGTTGAACGCGTTGCGCGCATCCGCGTCGGCAACCCGGAAGACGAGAATACTAACTTCGGTCCTCTGGTCAGCTTCGCCCACATGGAAAGCGTGCTGGGTTACATCGCCAAAGGTAAGGAAGAAGGCGCTCGCGTGCTGTGCGGCGGCAACCGTATGACCGACGGCGAATTCGCCAAAGGCGCGTTCGTGGCACCGACCGTGTTCACCGACTGCACCGACGAGATGACCATCGTCCGCGAAGAAATCTTCGGCCCGGTTATGGCAATCCTGACCTACGAAACCGAAGAAGAAGTGATCCGTCGTGCCAACGACACCGAGTTCGGCCTGGCCGCTGGCGTCGTCACCAAAGACCTGAACCGCGCGCACCGCGTGATTCATCAACTGGAAGCCGGTATCTGCTGGATCAACGCCTGGGGCGAGTCCGACGCGAAGATGCCGGTCGGCGGTTACAAGCAGTCGGGCGTGGGTCGTGAAAACGGCATCAGCTCGCTGAACAACTTCACCCGCATCAAATCGGTACAGGTCGAACTGGGCGATTACGCCTCGGTGTTCTAACTCCGAGTCTTGTATTGCCCGTGAGGCCGCTTTCGCTGGCAAGCCAGCTCCTACAGGGACAGCGCAATACCTGTAGGAGCCGGCTTGCTGGCGATCGAGTGCGCAGCACTCGCCAAGACCTGACCAACTTCAAAGAGGGTGCATTCAATGTCCCAAGAATTCGATTACATCATCATCGGTGCCGGCTCGGCCGGTAACACCCTGGCGACCCGTCTGACTGAAGACGAAGGCGTCACCGTCCTGCTGCTCGAAGCTGGCGGCCCGGACTACCGTTTCGATTTCCGCACGCAAATGCCGGCCGCCCTGGCGTTCCCGCTGCAAGGCCGTCGCTACAACTGGGCCTACGAAACCGATCCAGAGCCACACATGGACGGTCGCCGGATGGAATGCGGTCGCGGCAAGGGCCTCGGTGGTTCTTCGTTGATCAACGGCATGTGCTACATCCGTGGCAACGCGATGGATTACGACAACTGGGCCAAGCTGCCAGGTCTGGAAGACTGGGATTACCTGAACTGCCTGCCGTACTTCCGCAAAGCTGAAACCCGCGACATCGGCCCGAACGATTATCACGGTGGCGACGGTCCGGTCAGCGTGACCACGCCGAAAGCTGGCAACAACCCGCTGTTCCACGCCATGGTTGAAGCTGGCGTGCAAGCCGGTTACCCGCGCACCGAAGACTTGAACGGTTACCAGCAAGAAGGCTTCGGCCCGATGGACCGTACCGTGACGCCGAAGGGCCGTCGCGCCAGCACCGCTCGCGGTTACCTGGACGTCGCCAAGAAGCGTTCGACCCTGACCATCGTCACCCACGCCCTGACCGACAAGATCCTGTTTGAAGGCAAGCGCGCGGTCGGCGTGCGTTACCTGATCGGCGCCGCTGAAGAGCGCGTTGAAGTCCGCGCCCGCAAAGAAGTGCTGCTGTGCTCCGGCGCCATCGCGTCGCCGCAGATCCTGCAACGCTCCGGTGTCGGCCCGGCCGAACTGCTGAACAAGCTCGACATCCCGGTGGTCCATGACCTGCCAGGCGTCGGCGAAAACCTGCAGGATCACCTTGAGCTGTACCTGCAATACGCCTGCACCCAACCGGTCTCGCTGTACCCGTCGCTGCTCTGGTACAACCAGCCAGCCATCGGTGCCGAATGGCTGTTCAACGGCACCGGCATCGGCGCCAGCAACCAGTTCGAAGCCGGCGGTTTCATCCGTACCCGTCCGGAATTCGATTGGCCGAACATCCAGTACCACTTCCTGCCGGTCGCGATTAACTACAACGGCAGCAACGGTGTGAAAGAGCACGGTTTCCAGGCGCACATGGGCTCCATGCGTTCGCCAAGCCGTGGTCGTATTCAAGCCAAGTCGAAAGACCCGCGCGAGTACCCGAGCATCCTGTTCAATTACATGGCCACCGAGCAGGACTGGCAGGAATTCCGCGACGGCATCCGCCTGACCCGTGAAATCATGCAGCAACCTGCGCTGGACGCTTTCCGTGGCCGCGAAATCAGCCCCGGCATCGACGTGCAAACCGATGAGCAACTCGACAAGTTCATCCGCGAACACGCCGAAACCGCGTTCCACCCGTCCTGCTCGTGCAAGATGGGCACCGACGAGCTGGCGGTGGTCGATGGCGAAGGCCGCGTGCATGGCATGCAAGGTCTGCGCGTGGTAGATGCCTCGATCATGCCGATCATCACTACCGGCAACCTGAACGCGCCAACGATCATGATCGCCGAGAAAATCGCCGACAAGATTCGTGGCCGTCAGCCATTGCCGCGCAGCAAGGCTGCCTACTTCGTGGCCGGCGATGCACCGGTGCGTGGCAAGCCGTTGCGGGAAGTGAGCGCTACTGCTCAGTAAGACCGATACACCAAGGTGCGCCCATCGCGAGCAAGCTCAGCTCCTACAGTTCGAGGTTGAATCACATTTTGTGATCCCCCCAATCCCGTAGGAGCCGAGCTTGCTCGCGATGAGGCCCGACCCATCGATACATATCTGCCTGACACACCCTGGTAAACCTTCCTACACCGATCCAAGCTTGATCCTACCCCCCGCGCAGGCCTAATCTAGCGCCACGCAAACGTTTCACCCCCCCCTCGCAGTACCGCAACACCACCACTCCATACCAAGGAGGTTCCCGAATGTTCGATTTCCACCCCCAGCTCAAGCAGCGCTTCGCTGCCTTGCGCACGGGCGCTGAATTCTTTTCGCTGCGTTATGTGCGCGAGTCCGGCCAGTACCTGTCGGTGCGCAAGAACGTCGCCGAACCTCCAAGCCTGAGCCGTGATGAAGGCGCGATGCTGACTGTGCGCGTCAACGGCGTCGAAGCCTACGCCGCGACCAACGACCTGTCGCAACAGGGCCTGCAATCAGCGCTGGACCGCGCCGAGCAACAAGCCCGCCGACTCAAGCCCCACGCGCTACTCGACCTGCGCGACCAACCCGTCTCCAGCGACCGCGCCGACTATTTTTCGCCCAACCTCGACCAGCCCTTCCCGTCCCTGAGCGATTGCTACCAACTGCTCGGTGCCGAATCCGCGTCCGTGCCCAAGGACGAACGGCTGGTGAACTGGCAAGTCAGCATCGGCATCACTCACGTCGAGCAGATCTACCTCAACAGCGCCGGCGCTGAACTGCGCCAGGCCCAACGTTTCGTCTATCCGGGCCTCGACGTCACCGCCTACGACGGCAACGACAGCCAGACCCGTAGCCTCGGCCGCGAGAACTTCGGCCAGCAGGGTGGCGCCGACGTGATCAGTCGTTGCGGCTTGATCGGTGCCGGCCCGCAAGTCGCCGATCAGGCGCTGCAATTGCTGCTCGCACCGAACACCCCGCAAGGCCCGCGCGATCTGCTGCTGATGCCCGACCAGATGATGCTGCAGATCCACGAATCCATCGGTCACCCGCTGGAACTGGACCGCATCTTGGGCGATGAGCGCAATTACGCCGGCACCAGTTTCGTCAAGGCAGAAGACTTCGGCCACCTGCAATACGGCTCGAAACTGCTCAACGTGACGTTCGACCCGGACATCCCCGAACAGCTCGCCAGCTACGGCCATGACGACGACGGCACCGCCGCGAGCAAGCAATTTTTGATCAAGGAAGGTTTGTTGCTACGCCCATTGGGCGGCGCGTTGTCGCAATTCCGCGCAGGCATGAATGGGGTCGCCAACAGCCGCGCCTGCGGCTGGAACCGTCCACCGATCGACCGCATGGCCAACCTCAACATCGAGCCCGGCGATCAACCGCTGGAGCAACTGATCGGCAACATCGAACACGGCATCATGATGTCGACCAACCGTTCGTGGTCCATCGACGATGCGCGCAACAAATTCCAGTTCGGCTGTGAATGGGCGCAGCTGATCGAGAATGGTGAGCTCAAAGGCGTGGTGAAAAACCCCAACTACCGGGCGATTTCCGCACAGTTCTGGAAAAGCCTCAGCGCCGTCGGCGACGCCAATACCGTCAAGGTGCTCGGCACGCCGAATTGCGGCAAGGGTGAGCCGAACCAGGTGATCCGCGTCGGCCATGCGTCGCCGGCCTGCGTGTTCAGCAATGTGGATGTGTTTGGGGGAGACGCCTGATGAGTACGTCGAAAATTCAGGCCGATGCGTTCAAGGTCTTGGTCAACTGGCTGCGCGATGCGATTCGCGAGCCGGAACAGTTCACCCTCAGCTACGCCGCCGAGTCGTCGGCTTTTGTGCGTTTCAACCACGCCAAGGTGCGTCAGGCCGGTCATGTGCAACAGGCGAGCGTTGGTTTTAAGCTGATCAACGATGGCCGACACGCCGACCTCGACATCACACTGGCGGGCGACCCGGAAGTGGACGTGCAGCGTCTTGCCGAAGGTCTGCAACAGTTGCGCGACACCCTGCCGTTGCTGCCTCAGGATCCGTACCTGCTGCTCAACCACGACGGCTGGCAGAGCACGAATGTGCAGGAGCATCCGCTGCCGGACACCGAGCAGGTGGTTGCCGAAATCACTCAGGCCGCCGAAGGCCTGGACTTGGTGGGCTTCTACGCGGCAGGCCCGATCAGTCGTGGTTTCGCCAGTTCGTCGGGCGCGTTCGGCTGGCATCAGGCCAACAGTTTCAACTTCGACTTCAGCCTATTCCACGACAACGGCCAAGCGGTGAAAGCCAGCTACGCCGGGCATGACTGGAACAGCGAAGGGTTTGCCAAGCGCTTCCGCCAGGCTCGCGAGCAGTTGGCGTTTCTCGGTCGGCCGTTGCGCACCTTGGCACCGGGTCAGTACCGCGCCTACCTCGCACCGGCGGCACTCGAAGAAATCATGGGCATGCTCTGCTGGGGCGGGTTTTCGGCGCAGTCGATCGCCAGCAAAACCAGCCCACTGCAAAAGCTTTACGCGGGGGACAGTGCGTTCAGCCCGCAGGTGTCCATTGATGAAAAGGTCAGTGGCTCGCTGAGCCCGGCATTCTCCGGCGAAGGGTATCCACGCAGCGATCTTGGGCTGATCGTCAAAGGCAAGGCCGGCGCGCAAATGGTCAGTTCCCGCAGCGCGGCCGAATACGGTTTGACCGCCAACGGGGCGGGCGGCGGTGAAATGCCGAGCGCATTGAACATGGCGGCCGGGAAATTGCCTGAAGCCGAGATCCTCAAGCAATTGGGCACGGGTTTGTACATCAGCAACCTCTGGTACTTGAACTACTCCGACCAACCGGGGGCTCGCATGACCGGCATGACACGGTTTGCGACGTTCTGGGTCGAGAACGGCGAGATTCAGGCGCCGGTCAGCACTATGCGCTTTGATGACAGTGCCTACAGCTTGCTGGGTTCGCAGTTGGAGGCGTTGACCGAAGAGCGGGAATTGTTGCTGTCGGCGAGTACCTACAGTCAGCGGGCGACGGCTTCGGCTTTGCTACCGGGCGCACTGGTCAACCGACTGACCCTGACCTTGTAAACACGCAACACCTGTAGGAGCTGGCTTGCCAGCGAAGGCGATCGGTCAGTCGACAATTACGTTGAATTTGCCGACCTCTTCGCTGGCAAGCCAGCTCCTGCAAAAATCGGTGCAACGCAGATACTCCCTGACAAGAGGTCCCATGCCCAACCGTCCGCCTCTCGACGCTGTCACCGCCCGTTGGGTGCCGTGGGTCGTCGCCATCGCTTTTTTCATGCAATCGCTCGACGGCACCATCCTCAATACCGCCCTGCCGGCCATGGCCCGGGACCTGGCGGAAGATCCGTTGCGCATGCAGGGCGTGATTATTGCCTACATGCTCACCGTCGCCTTGCTGATCCCCGCCTCCGGCTGGATCGCCGACCGTTTCGGCACCAAGAAAATCTTCTTCGGTGCGATTATTTTGTTCAGCCTCGGCTCGTTGCTCTGCGCCTTGTCGAGCAGCCTGAGCCTGCTGATCGGCGCCCGGGTGATTCAGGGCCTGGGCGGCGCACTGATGTTGCCGGTCGGGCGCCTTGTGGTGCTGCGCGCCTACCCGCGTTCGGAACTGGTGCGGATCATGGGTTTCATCACCATTCCCGGATTGCTCGGCCCGCTGATCGGCCCGACCATGGGCGGCTGGATGGTGCAGTACCTGACTTGGCACTGGATCTTCCTGATCAACCTGCCCGTCGGGTTGGTCGGCTGCTACGCCGTGTGGAAATTCATCCCGGACCTGCGCGGTTCCGAACGCACCCGTTTCGATAGCCTGGGATTCGTGCTGTTCGGCGCCGCGATGATTCTGATCACCATCGCCATGGAAGGCCTGGGGGAAATGCACCTTCCCCACCTGCGAGTAATGTTGCTGCTATTCGCTGGCATGGCCTGTCTGGCGGCGTATTGGTTACGCGCCGGGCATATTGAAAATCCGCTGTTCGCACCGTCGCTGTTCAAGACCCGGACCTTTGCCGTGGGCATTCTCGGCAACCTGTTCGCCCGGCTCGGCAGCGGTGCCCTGCCCTTTCTCGTGCCGTTGCTGCTGCAAGTGGCGCTGGGATATTCGCCCTCACAGGCCGGGATGAGCATGCTGCCGCTGGCTGCGGCGGCGATGATCGCCAAGTGGGTGGCGCGACCGCTGATCGAACGTTTGGGCTATCGCATCGTGCTGACCGGCAACACCCTGGCGCTGGGCATCATGCTCGCGAGCATGGGCCTGGTCAGTGAACAGACGCCGTACTGGCTGCTGCTGTGCCTGCTGGCAATTCTCGGGGCGATCAACTCGCTGCAATTTACCGCGATGAACACCGTCACCCTGATCGACCTCGACGATGCCAGCGCCAGCAGCGGCAACAGCCTCTTGTCGGTGGTCGCGCAATTGTCCCTGAGCCTGGGCGTTGCGTGTGCCGGTGCATTGCTCGGCGGTTTTACGGCAGAGATCGGAAACGATGGCGTTGCGACGGTTTTGGGGGCGTTCCAACTGACCTTTGTGACGGTTGGAATCATGGCGATGCTGGCCGCAACCATCTTCTCGCAGCTCTCAAAGGAAGACGGACGGCGCGTCAAGCGTCCGGAAGAACACATCGAGCCTTAGGGTGAATGGCCCTGGGACTGATACACTGCGCGACATTTTGTTTTGCAGGCCAGTCCCGTGACCACCATCGCCACCGCTTTTAATACTTTGCCGCTGTCCGCCGCCATGCTGGCTAACCTCGACTCCCTCGGTTATGCCCAGATGACGCCGATCCAGGCGCAAAGCTTGCCGGTGATCCTCAAGGGGATGGACCTGATCGCCCAAGCCAAGACCGGCAGCGGCAAGACCGCCGCCTTCGGTATCGGCTTGCTGAACCCGATCAATCCGCGCTACTTCGGTTGCCAGGCGCTGATCCTTTGCCCGACCCGCGAGCTGGCTGACCAGGTCGCCAAGGAAATCCGTCGCCTGGCCCGTGCCGAAGACAACATCAAGGTCCTGACCCTGTGCGGCGGCGTATCCCTCGGCCCGCAGATCGCTTCGCTGGAGCATGGCGCACACATCATCGTCGGCACGCCGGGGCGCATTCAGCAGCACCTGCGCAAAGGTTCGCTGGTACTGCACGGCCTGAACACGCTGATTCTCGACGAAGCTGACCGCATGCTCGACATGGGTTTCTACGACTCCATCGAAGAAATCATCATGCAGGCCCCGGAACGCCGCCAGACACTGCTGTTCTCCGCCACGTACCCGGTGGGCATCAAGCAGCTTGCGTCAAAGTTCATGCGCAACCCGCAGCAAGTGAAGGCCGAGGCGTTCCACGACGACACGCAGATCGAACAGCGCTTCTACGAGATTTCCCCGGAAGAGCGCATGAGCGTCGTGACCAAGGTCCTCGGCCACTTCCGCCCGGCATCCTGCGTAGCCTTCTGCTACACCAAGCAGCAGGTTCAGGAAACCGTCGACCACCTGACCGCCAAAGGCATCTCCGCCGTCGGTCTGCATGGCGATCTGGAACAGCGTGATCGCGACCAGGTGCTGGCGATGTTCGCCAACCGCAGTACTTCGGTACTGGTGGCCACCGACGTCGCCGCTCGCGGTCTGGACATCGATTCGCTGGACATGGTGATCAACGTCGAACTGGCCCGTGATTCGGAAATCCACATTCACCGTGTCGGCCGTACCGGTCGTGCCGGTGAGAAAGGCCTGGCGATCAGCCTGGTCGCACCGCCCGAAGCGCAGCGCGCCCAAGCCATCGAACACCTGCAGCAGACGCCGTTGACCTGGGATCTGGTGGACAACCTCACCAGCCAGGGCGGCGGTCCGCTGCTGCCGGTCATGAGCACGCTGTGCATCGGCGCCGGCCGTAAAGACAAGGTTCGTCCGGGCGACATTCTCGGCGCACTGACCGGCGATGCCGGCATTCCGGGCGCCCAGGTAGGCAAGATCGCGATTTTCGACTTCCAGGCTTTTGTGGCGGTTGAACGCAGGATCGCCAAGCAAGCCTTGCAGCGCCTGAATGACGGCAAGATCAAAGGCCGTTCGCTACGCGTGCGTATCCTCTGATCTCCCTGTAGGAGCCGGCTTGCCGGCGAAGGCGGCGCACCTGACACACCTCGTTGCCCGATTCGCTGGCAAGCCAGCTCCTACAGGTGATGTACCCGTTTCGAATTTTGTGTGAGGACACCGTTTTGCGCTCTACCGAAGTCGTGATCATTGGCGCTGGCGCCGCAGGGTTGATGTGTGCGCTGGCTGCCGCCGGGCGTGGGCGCAAGGTGATGTTGCTCGACCATGCAAATAAGGCCGGCAAGAAAATCCTGATGTCGGGCGGTGGCCGCTGCAATTTCACCAACATGTACACCGAACCTGGCAATTTCCTCTCGCAAAACGAACACTTCTGCAAATCCGCACTGGCGCGCTACACCCAGTGGGATTTCATCGGCATGGTCGCCAAACACGGCGTGCCATACCACGAGAAAAAGCTCGGGCAGTTGTTCTGCGATAACAAATCCAGCGACATCCTCGAGATGCTGCTCAACGAGTGCGATCAGGTCGGCGCGAGCCTGCACCTGGACACCTCGATCCAGACCATCGAAAAACTCGAAAGCGGCTACCTGCTGGACACCACGATGGGGCAGATCACCTGTGAGTCTTTGGTGATTGCCACGGGCGGTTTGTCGATCCCGACCTTGGGCGCGACCGGTTTCGGTTATCAGGTCGCCAAACAGTTCGGCCACCAACTGCTGCCAACCCGCGCCGGCCTGGTGCCGTTCACCATCACCGATCAGCTGAAAGAGCTTTGCACCGAGCTGTCCGGAACGTCGGTGGATTGCCTGGTGAGCTGCAACGATCAGAGTTTCCGCGAAAACATCCTGTTCACTCATCGTGGCCTCAGCGGCCCGGCGATTTTGCAGATTTCTTCGTTCTGGGAATCTGGCGACACGGTTGAGATCAACCTGATGCCGGACCACAACGTGCATGAGTGGCTGCAACAGCAGCAGGCCGAACGTCCGAACAGTGAACTGAAAACCCTGCTGGGGGAAATCTTCACCAAGAAGATGGCCAACCTGCTGGCGGACAACTGGTTCGCCTCCAAACCGATGAAGCAGTACACCCACGCGGAAATCGCCGACATCTCCGAAAAACTGGCGAGCTGGAAACTGGTGCCGGCCGGTACCGAAGGCTACCGCACCGCCGAAGTCACCTTGGGTGGCGTCAACACCAACGAAGTGTCGTCCAAGACCATGGAATCACTGAAAAGCCCTGGTTTGTACTTCATCGGCGAAGTGCTCGACGTGACCGGGCATCTGGGCGGCTTCAACTTCCAATGGGCCTGGGCCTCAGGCTACGCCGCCGCGCAATTCGTCTGATACAACCCCAACACACTGTGGGAGCGAGCCTGCTCGCGAAGAGGTCGGAACATCCAGCATCGATGTTGAATATAAGACCGCTTTCGCGAGCAGGCTCGCTCCCACAGTGGTTATGCGTGAAGCTTAAAGGAACAGATTTTGCTGTCAGATGTGATCGGCGCCATTGCGTCGGCGTCATTACTGGCTCAATTTAGCGTCATTGCCTCGGAAGGCCTTCGCACTTCATGTCATCGACTCCTCTCAGTCAGTCTCTGCGTCGCCTCTGGGCGCTGGATAAATTCAGCTACAGCGTGCGGGTGTTCATTGCCCTGACCGGCAGCATGGCGGTCTGTTGGTATCAGGATGAAATGGGACTGCTGATCCCCTTGTTCCTGGGGATCATCGCCAGCGCCCTGGCCGAAACCGACGACAGTTGGCAGGGCCGCCTCAACGCGCTCGCCGTGACGCTGGTGTGTTTCAGCGTCGCCGCCTTCTCCGTCGAACTGCTCTTCCCCTACCCCTATATCTTCATCATCGCCCTGGCCCTGGCCAGTTTTTGCCTGACCATGCTCGGCGCCCTCGGCGAGCGCTATGGCGCCATTGCCTCGGCGACGCTGATTCTGTCGGTCTACACGATGATCGGCGTCGACCAGCGCGGCGGCGCCGTCACCGATTTCTGGCATGAACCGGTGCTGCTGGTGGCCGGCGCGGCCTGGTACGGTTTGCTGTCGGTGCTGTGGCAGGCGATGTTTTCCAACCAGCCCGTGCAGCAGAGCCTGGCGCGATTGTTCCGCGAGCTGGGTTACTACCTGAAGCTGAAATCGTCGCTGTTCGAACCGATTCGGCAAATGGACGTGGAAGCGCGGCGCCTGGAACTGGCTCAGCAGAACGGTCGTGTGGTGGCGGCCTTGAACGCAGCCAAGGAGATCATTCTGCACCGGGTCGGCAACGGTCGGCCAGGATCGAAAGTCAGCCGCTACCTGAAACTGTACTTCCTCGCTCAGGACATCCACGAGCGCGCCAGTTCTTCGCACTACCCCTACAACGCACTCGCCGAGGCGTTTTTCCACAGCGACGTGCTGTTCCGCTGTCAGCGCCTGTTGCGTCAGCAAGGCAAGGCTTGTCGCGCCCTGGCGGAATCGATCCAGATGCGTCAGCCGTTCGTCTATGACGCAAGCTTCGCCGAAGCCCTGAGCGACCTGCACGCCTCCATCGAACACCTGCGTATCCAGAGCAACCCGGCCTGGCGCGGGCTGTTGCGTTCGCTGCGGGCGCTGGCGGCCAACCTCGCGACACTCGACCATTTACTCAGCGATGCGAGCAACCCGGAAGCCTTGGCCGATGCCACCGACAGCAGCCTGCTCGACCGTTCGCCCCGCAACCTCAAAGATGTGTGGGTACGCTTGCGCACGCAGCTGACGCCGACGTCGCTGCTGTTCCGCCATGCACTGCGTTTGCCCCTCGCGTTGAGCATCGGCTACGGCATGGTGCATTTGATTCACCCTTCTCAGGGTTACTGGATCATCCTCACCACGCTGTTCGTTTGCCAGCCGAACTACGGCGCCACCCGACGCAAACTCGGTCAACGGATCATCGGCACCGCAATCGGCCTGACAATGGCGTGGGCGCTGTTCGATCTGTTCCCGAATCCCTTGATCCAGTCATGCTTTGCGATTGCCGCCGGCGTGGTGTTCTTTATCAACAGAACCACTCGCTACACCTTGGCCACGGCCGCGATCACCTTGATGGTGCTGTTCTGCTTCAACCAGGTCGGGGACGGTTATGGACTGTTCCTGCCGCGACTGCTCGATACCTTGCTCGGCAGCCTGATCGCCGGGCTCGCGGTGTTCCTGTTCCTGCCGGACTGGCAGGGCCGACGCCTGAACAAAGTGCTGGCCAACACCCTGACCTGCAACAGCATTTACCTGCGTCAGATCATGCAGCAATACGCGGCCGGCAAAAGCGACGACCTGGCTTATCGCCTGGCTCGACGCAACGCACACAACGCCGACGCCGCGCTGTCGACGACGCTGGCCAACATGCTCATGGAGCCAGGGCATTTCCGAAAGGAAGCGGATGTCGGCTTTCGTTTTCTGGTGCTGTCGCACACGTTGCTCAGCTATTTGTCCGGGTTGGGCGCGCACCGTGAAACTCCGCTACCACCGGATGTGCATGAGCATTTGATTGAGGGTGCCGGCGTGAGCCTCGCAGCCAGCATCGACGAAATCGCCCAAGGTCTGGCAAGCAAACAGCCGATTGCGATTCAGAGTGACGAGGAAGAAGCGCTGGCCAATTCGCTTGAGCAGATGCCGGATGAAATCGATGAAGGGCAGCGGCTGGTGCAGACGCAGTTGGCGTTGATTTGTCGGCAACTGGGGCCGTTACGGACGTTGGCGGCGCATTTGATTAAAGACACTAGCGAGATTTGAGATTTGTGGGGATTGGGCGGGCCACTTCGCGAGCAGGCTCGCTCCCACAGGGGATTTGTGTCACGCCATAGATCAATGTGGGAGCGAGCCTGCTCGCGAAGGGGCCATCAGCCCCACCACAAAAACCAATCCTCACATCCCATGCTGCTTCATCAACCGCGCATAACTGCCATCAGCCTTCATCTCGGCAATCTCGCGGTCAAAACCGGCGACGATCTGTTCATGTTGCGGGTTTTTCAAGCTGACCAATATGTGCAGGCTGTTCTCGCTCAACGGATTGGGCAAAAACTCCACGGCATTGCGCACTTTGGATGATTCGCGCGCCAAGTAATAACGGGCGACGTATTCATCCTCCAGCGTTAACTTGACCCGATCCGCCGCCACCATGCGTACCGCCATGGCAAAGCTATGCACCGGGACTTTCTGCAGTGACACGTCGTCATCGAACTCCGGCGAATAGGCATACCCCCGCACGATCGCAATCGGATACGTGTGCAGTTGCTGCAAGTCGTTGTATTCGATGGGCGCGTCTTTGCGTTTCAGAAAGCGCACGCGGTTAAGCAGATACTCGCCGGAGAACTGGCCAAGCTGAGTGCGATCAGCGGTGTACCAGGCGTTGACCAACACGTCATAGCGCCCCTCGCCCACTCCCATCAAGGCTCGCGCCCACGGCACCTGTTCGAAATCACTGGCAAAACCGGCCCGGGCCAGCGCGGTACTGACGATGTCCGTCGCCAATCCGCCGTTGACCAGCGTGGCGTCGGTAAAGGGTGGCCAGGCATCGGCGACCAGACGCAGCTTTTCCGCTGCCGCGCCCTGTGTCAGCAACAGCAATACGATCAAAGCAGACGCTTGATGCAATCGCGGCATGCTAGAAAATCCTTAGCGGGCGGGTTACCCGGCGTGTTTTTTTCAGCCCAAACTCCAAGACCCATGTACCGGCAGCCAGGTCTCAACATAGCTCTTTGAAGCCAATGCACAGCGCTTCACCGCAGATTACACAAAGATGACAATGCCGCGAGAAATGAATGATGGCACTTTGGCCTTTGTCACAGATTTTCCTGCCTTAAAGACAACTGTCCTCAGTACGCTTAGTATCGGAGCGACGATGTTCAAGGAACGTGAAAATGACAATTGACTGGATCTGCAAACACCACAGCGACCTGGGTAAAGAACAGCTGTACGCCATTCTGCAACTGCGCGCAGAGGTGTTCGTCGTCGAACAGAAATGCGTGTATCAAGACATCGATGGCCAGGATCTGGAAGGTGACACCTGCCATTTAATGGCGTGGGACGAGAATCGGCTGGTGGGTTACCTGCGATTGCTCGATCCACAGACGCAGGGTGGCGATGTGGTGATTGGTCGGGTGATTGTTGCCCCGGGGGCACGTGGCACCGGCCTGGGGCACGAGCTGATGGCGCAGGCGTTGAAGCAGGCTGAGAAGCACTGGCCGGACATGCCGGTTTATCTGTCGGCCCAGGTGCACTTACAGGGGTATTACGGGCAGTACGGGTTTGTGGTGGCGGGTGAGGAATACGTCGAGGATGGTATTCCTCATATCGGGATGCGTCGGCCTTAAGGGCCCCTTCGCGGGCAAGCCCGCTCCTACAGGATTTCGGTGATCCCTGTAGGAGCGGGCTTGCCCGCGAAGGCGTCAGCTGCACCACCGCAGAATCTAGGGATACTCCAGCACTTCTTTTATCTGCCGCAAATTCCGCTCGATCCACCCCCGATCAATCGCCCCCCACTCACGAATCCGGTAGCGCCCCGCATGATTGCGCGCGCCCTCTTCCTGCTCGAACTCGCAAACAATGTCCAGATCCGCCAACGCCGCAATTGTGTCCTGCGCCGTGCGCCGGGGCATGCCGGTCACGTCGGTCAAGGCCGGAACACTGCTCGCCTGTCCACTGTCGATCAGGTACGCCACATACAACCGGCGATAGAAACTGCTCTTGGTCTTGCTGACTTCCATTCAAACACTCCCGGCTGTTGATCTGTTATTGCATGTCCCGCCAGGTCAGGTACACCCGCAGGTCAAACTCCACCTGGTGATAGCCCGGCAGCATGTGTTCGCAGAGTTTGTAGAACGCCTTGTTGTGATCGGACTCTTTGAAGTGCGCCAGTTCATGCACCACGATCATTTTCAGAAACTCTGAAGGTGCTTCCTTGAACAACGACGCCACACGAATTTCTTTCTTGGCCTTGAGCTTGCCGCCCTGCACCCGCGAGATAGTTGTGTGCAAGCCTAGCGCGCGATGGGTGAGGTCCAGACGGTTATCGAACAGCACTTTGTCGATGGCCGGGGCGTTACGCAGGTATTCCTGCTTGAGGTCCAGCGCATAGGTGTACAGCGCCTTGTCGCTCTGGACACCGTGCTTTTCCGGGTAGCGCTTGCTCAGGTAGTCGCCCAATCGATCTTCGGCGATCAGCTGGCGAACCTGGTCCTGCAACGCAGCGGGATAGGCCTGGAGGTATTTCAACGCGGTCATTGGGGCGGCAACACGAATCACGAAAAGGTCGCCAGTGTAGCGAATTCAACTGTTCAGTGCGCTCCAGTCGAACAGTTGCACAAAGTCGCCGACGTCCTCGGCCATCATCGGCCGCGCCACCAGAAAACCCTGCATGTACTCACAGCCATTCGCTTGCAGCCATTGATACTGAGCAATGGTTTCCACCCCTTCGGCGATCACCCGCATTCCATATTCCTTGCACAGGTCAATTACATTGCGCACCAGCGCTGCATCCCGCGAGGAGTCGGGCAGGCGGGCGATCAAGTGCCGGTCGAATTTGAGTGTGTCCAGTTCCAGGTCGCGCAGATGTGACAGGGAGCAAGGCCCGCAACCGAAGTCATCCAAGGCCACCCGCACCCCGAGATTGCGCAGCAAACGCAGGGTCTTTCGGGTTTCTTCGGGATTTTTCATCAGCGCTTCTTCCGTCACCTCGACTTCCAGATGACGCGGCTCCAGGCCATGGCGCCCCAGCACCTGGCGCAATTCGGTGACCAGGTTGGGCATGCCGAACTGAGTGCTGCTCAAACTCACACCGAGCACCAGGTCCTCGGCAAACAGGGTTTCCCAGGCCTTTCGCTGCCCAACTCCACGATGGTAAATCCAGCTGCCCAGCCGACTGATCAGCCGCGCCTCTTCCAGCAATGGCAAAAACAGCCCCGGCGGGACATCGCCGACGCTCGGGTGCTGCCAACGCAGCAATGCCTCGAACCCGCGGATCTGCCCATTGGCGATGGACACTTGAGGTTGATACACCAAATTGAAATCACGGTTTTCGATGGCCGTTCGCACGCTCTCTTCGAGCATCAGCCGCGAACGCGCCCGGCCGTTCATCTCGTGATCGTAGAAACGATACTGCTGACGGCCCGCACGCTTGGCTTCGTACATGGCAATGTCCGAGGCCCGCAACAAACCGTCGAGGTTGGTCCCGCAATCCGGAAACGTCGCAATCCCGATGCTGGCGCCCAACGTGATTTCCAGGCCTTCAATCTGCTGACAGATCGACACCCGCTCGATGAGTTTTTCCGCAATCTTCGCCGCCTGCTCGGGAAACTCCAGGTCCAGCAACGCCGTAAACTCATCGCCGCCGATGCGCGCCAGAATGTCGAAGGGCCGCAAACAAGCCTTCAACTGCTCAGACACCCAGCGCAGCACACGGTCCCCGGCATCGTGGCCCAGGGAATCATTGACCCGTTTGAACCCGTCGAGATCCAGGTACAGCAGCACCCAGGCACTGTCGGCGCGCTCACCCCGCAGCAGCAGGTTTTCAACGGTCTGGTAGAACCCCCGGCGATTGAGCAGGCCAGTCAAGGGGTCGGTAACAGCCTGGAACTCCAGTTGCTGGTGCAGGTGACGCACCACCGACATGTCCAGCACCGTCACCACCATGGCGTGTTGTTCAGCGGGCAATGGCGCGCACGACAGCGCCACCGGCACCTGCTGGCCGGGGGCGGTTCGCAACAGCGCGTCATGCAGGCGCAAGGTTTCGCCGCGCTTGTAACCGGTGTAAATCTCGGAATCCGCCCAGACCGGGATATGCGGTTTTTGCAGAAAATCCAGAAACTCTTTGCCTTGCAGCTCCTGCACCGTGGCATTGAGCAGCCGCGACACGGCCGGGTTGGCAAAACGGATCACCCCGTCCTCACTCACCACCAGAATGCCTTCAGCCGCGTTCTCCAACACCGAGGCATTGAAAGCGCGAGCGGCTTCCAGGTCGTGGCTCAGGCGCTGCAACTCACGGCGATTACGCTGATGCTCCAGCAGGGCCTGAACTTTGGGTTTGAGAACTTGCGGGTCGAACGGCTTGAACAGGTAATCCACCGCACCGCTGGCATAACCCTTGATCACTGCGTCCTGGGACTGTTCGTTGGCCGTCAGGAAAATGATCGGCGTGAGGCGCGTTCGCTGGCTACCGCGCATCAAGCGCGCCACTTCAAAACCGTCCATGCCCGGCATTTGCACATCGAGCAATACCAGGTCGACATCGTGTTTGAGCAATAGGCCGAGCGCTTCAAAGCCGGAGGCGGCGGTCATGACCTGCCAGTCCTGGCGCTGGAGCAACGCGCGCATGCTAATCAGGTTTTCAGGGTAGTCATCGACGATTAAAAGGATCGAGCTGCCTTCGGTTGGCGTGGGTTGCGCGCATTCCATGCTGCTTCTCTTGTTCGAGGGCGTCAGGTCGGTTTCTCGTGAAAACCGGACAAATACTGTGTCACCACTCTAGACCGCGATCCGCAAAAGCAGAAGCTATCAAAGCGCCACCACTTAACTAACGCGTTAATTTGCCGACTAACGGTCGGTCCTGCAAGCCCCGGAAACCGGGCGAGATGGCATTTAGACAGGATGTTGACGTCAATCATTTGCCATTCAGGCATTAACAAAGTGGCCTTCTACGCTTATAAAGACTGCCCTCCGAGGCGCGTACTAGAGCTTCTGGCACGTGCGTGCAGTAAAATTTGTGGAAGTTTTGTCTATGATCGATCTCGCAACCTGGAACCTCAGCGTCCCTGTTGGCAATCCGCCGTACACCGTTGAAACAGCCAAACTGGTGGATGGCTTCAAGGACCAATACTTCCATTCCGACACCGGCACTTTGTTCTTCTGGACACCGGTAACGGGTTCGCGCACCGAAAATGCCATCTACCCTCGTACCGAACTTCGCGAAACCTACAGCAATGGCACTCTGAAAAACTGGTACCACCCGGACGCCGACAATTTCCTGCGCGCGACCCTGGCGGTGAATCAGGTGCCCAGTTCCGGCAAGATCGTCATCGGCCAGATCCATGCCTATCAAAGTCAGAAACCCATGGTGAAGGTTGAATATCAGTACAAGACCACGACCTCCACCGGCAACATCGTCGCCAAAGTGCGCATGCACCCGGATGATGATGAAGGCCGGGTGATCACCATTGCGACGGGTGTGAAGCTGGACCAGGAGTTTTCCTACCTGATTCATCTGAGTCCGGGTGGCGCGCTGGGCATCAGTGCGGCGGGGTATCAGTGGGACACCGAGATCAGCGCGACCTGGCGTGATAAACCGCTGTACTTCAAGGCTGGGGTTTATGTGCAGGACAACACCGGGTACACCAGCGAGGGGGGGATGGTGACGTTCAGCAAGCTGGATATTGATCACGATAAGTAACCACCCCCGGGACGCTCCGCGTCCCCCCAAAACACCTCATCCCCTGTAGCAGCTGTCGAGCAGCGCGAGGCTGCGTCCGAGGACGAAGTCCTCGCAATCCCGGTAAACCCGGCCCGCCTGAATGAATGAATGAATGAATGAATACGTTGCCTGATTGACGACTGCTGCGCAGCCGAACGCAGCCTCGCAGGCTCGGCAGCTGCTACAAAAATACTATCTGAGCGTCCGAAAAACACGTAGGACTCCTCCGACCGTGGCGAGGGAGCTTGCTCCCGCTGGGCTACGAAGTAGCCCCAAACCCTATCCCCGATTTCCTCAGGCACACCACAGCACCCGGTTTTACTGCAGTTGCACCAACGAACGAAGCCAAACCATCTCGCCACACGAACGCAAAGGCGTCCTACAGGCCGGTTGCGGCTGACTGAATCGCTGCCTAAAGTCTGGCCTGTCGCTGACATCGTTGGCGACAGGGTTTCGCAGCCCTAACGATACGTGTAGTACCCTAGCGCCTCGAAAAAAGAGGGCGCGTCAGCACTCGCCCTCCTTTTTATGGTGGCTGTGTGTGGGAGACCTTTGGGTCTGCCGGGTTCCCGTATCCCTGGTCTGCGAACCCGCACATAGCTACCACCCCATTCGTTTCGCAGCGAACGGTAGTAGCTCTTCATTCAGATACGAGGAAGATTTACTTATGACAATGAACAGCCCGCCGCGCCGCTTCACCCCCATGTCCCAATTCGCCACCGACCACCCCGTCCTGCTCATCGACAGCGACGCCCCGCTACGCGAACTTCACAACTGCCTCAGCGAACGCCTCAACGCCGTCCTCAAATACCTGAACCTGATGGCCTGCACCAGCCTGCCCGACTACGCCGAGAACGACATCAACACTGTCACCAACATCGCCCGGATCATGGTCCAGGATGTTGCCGATGTGTTTGGGGTAATTGAACAGCGTGGGTTTGATAAGCCAGCAAATAGCTGAGTATTCGGCTATCAAACAAAAGGGGGACGATTAAATAAATCTCCCCCTTTCGAATAATTTTTAACTTTCCAGCCATATCAGCTATTTAGCTGCTAAATAAGTGCTATTCAGCCCCCCCTTTTTTCTTGCTAACAATAGCTTTCCTCTTTTAGCGCAGCTACTGAGCCCATTCTATTGCAAAACGCTATAAGCAGAAACCAGCCATAACCAAACAGCATAAAAAACTGGTATTTTTAACAGTTTCGCCTTAGCTCACCCCCTGATTAACTACCGTTCAACACTAATAAAACTCTTTGAGTAAAAAATATGACAGTTTTAACCGTCTACTTCTGCGGCACTGGCTCCACCAAATTTGATGACACCAATGCAAGCTACTGGAACGGCGAGCTTATCTCTACGCTTGCTCAAAACAACTTGGGTAAGGAGTTTGCCGAGTGGATCGTCATTAACGGCCCGGGAAGTGGAAACCTGCAAGATGACGATCTATTTACAAAACCGGGCGGTCATTATAATTGGAATGGGACATTATTTGGTGCGGGCTGGGAGGAAAATGTAAAACATGCTACCCATATTATGAAGGGGAAATTCGACTGGCAGCGAGAAACATTAACCCAGGAAAATTACCAACAACTTCAAAATGCCGGCGTCCCAATAAACGAAGTCACAAGCGAAGGTGGCTGGTTTTGGCGAAAGTACGACTACGGCAATCGCCACCTCACACAGCAACAACTGCAAGAACAAATTATTAAAACATTCCGCAGAGACGGAGTCATTCCTACCCAAGTCAATATTGTTGGCTGGAGTCGTGGCGGAATCAGTTGTCACATGCTAGCCAATTACATGCTTAACGATAGCGAACTACGGGATATACCTGTAAACATATTTGCCATCGACCCCGTTCCGGGACTCCTATATTCAAAAGATAAAAAAGTAGAAATCGGGAGCAACGTCAAAGAGTATGTAGCCTTTTATGCCAGGGACGAACGATCCAGGGGATTTGACTGCGTCGTTCCGAAAACTTATGCACACACCAAGACCTACATTTATCCAATGGCCGGGCGCCATGCGACGTTGGTAGGCAATGCATCAGCTAACGGTGCACACGGAGCTAAAGTACTCCCGGAACCAGGTGAAATAATCCGTCATTACGCTGAGACTTGTTTAAGCCGATGGGGTGTTTCTACGCAAAAAATGCTCAATCTTACTATCGAGGAACTAGATGAAAAATTAACAAAAATAAAAACTGATTTTGGAAAATATACCCTCATGCGTAGCACAAATTATCCTACTAGCAGTACCGAAACTTCGGGCGAACGCACCATATCATCAGGTAGCGAAACTACCAATTTTACAGCAATGAGCGGCGATCGATTCACACCGAAAAAGGGACTTTTCGTTGGACATATCTTGACCAGTGAATATTTTAGCGACATCGATTATTAAGTAACAAGTTATTAACAGAACAATATTGCAAAATTATTTATTCAGGCACAAGAAATCCAGGATAGCTCCCCTATCAGTAGCCGAGAGAAGGAACTTTATAATGTCCGATCAACCAGTAAATCTCATCACTCCCGCCCCCATCCTTACCCCCGACGAGATTGCGCTAATTAAAACATACGTCAGGCGGTCGAGTGGACTCAGCACAAACCTTGATCAAATGAATGACTTCTGGGGAGATGAGACAACCCCTATAAACCATGAAGAAACTACCACTCTTTACAGTAACGGTATAGGCAGCTTTATCAAAAACGTCGTGAAGCACGCAAAAGAGTGGCCGATTATAGAAACCGACTTAAAAAGTTACTGTTCAACAGCGTCACAAAATTACCAAATCTTCAAGACACAGGTCGTTTCAATAGTGCACACGATCGAAAACCTGTCAGGATACATTGATTACTCCCGCACTCTTCAACAACAAATTGATGCATCACTGGGAAATCCGCCTTCATCTTATTGCCCTTTATGCAATGAAGATCTTGCCAGGCTTTCGGATATTAAACTCAACATCAACAGCACAAAAACCTCCATCGAAAAACTGGAAAAAAATAGCAAAGATATTGGTACAAATATCATGTCATTTAAAACATACCTAATGAACATTGTTCAAACAGGTACTGATAGCTTTGTAAACTTGGATACGGCTACAGAGATGGCCGAAAAATTGAATTTCATACCGATGGAACAATACCAACGAGTATTTTTCGACACCTACATGAGCGTTGTACGTGGCCTCGTGCTAAAGGTGATCAAGGATGCTGCCGGTCAGCCGGTAGATGACATTGACGCTGCCGTGACCGCACAGTTGCATCCTAATCATGTCAAAGAATACAACGACGCACTTAACGACTTGCCAGATGACAGCAGAAATCAAGTAACTGCATTAATAACGCAAACAAAAAAAGGACAAGTCTTGTTCCGACAATTGGAAAGTATGCATGACTGGTTGAAATTGTTTGACAAGCCCTTGACCGATGCAAATAAAGGCGTCGGACAAGTCCGGACCCTCTGGAGGAATACAGCTGTAGAACTGGACCGTATTAATGCCAGGGTTACTCAAGTGACGCAGTACTTAGATCTGCAGAGTGTTGTGAAGTCCCTGAAGTCAGCACTGGCGGTTTGGCAAGAAACCGATAAAAACCTACAAACATTAAATGAATTGCTAGAGAGAGCTTACTAATAGATCCCTCCAGCGCTGTTTTATAGAATACTGCACTATTAACAACAACAAGAACCTTAACTGCAGCATATAAAAAACCACGACCCGTAACTGGTGTTTTTCGTCGACATCAACGGCCGAGTTAATCTTGTGAATCGACCTATTTTGTATAGATATTTATGCGATGGAGTCGAGCCGAGCCGATAAAACTTCGTGCCTATATAGTACGAATATTTACAAAGTATAAAACCCATACAAACCTTTGCCCATTCACCTATGAAACATTCAAAATACCAACCAACTAAAGGAAACTTGTCATGACATACAGCGATAACTATCCTATTCCCGTAGTAACCGAAAATGATGTATTTGTCATTGAACGTTATGCCAGGGAGGGCAAGGCTCTTCCTACAACAGAGACCGGAGTGCAAGTCAAGTATAAGGACGCAAAGCCAGAATGGCTAAAAGACATAACAGCAAACTTTTCCATAATCAACAAACACGCTAATTCATGGGAAGGTGTTCAAGCAAACATGATTGAAGTTGCGGCTCTGCTCGTGGGTTTTGCAAAAGACCTTTGCGAGTACGGGGACGATGCCGTCAATATTATTAAAGAGATGGAGGGCTATAAGACCCACAAAATTTCACAGTTGACACCTGACCAGCTTGATCAATTCCCTAGCATATCCCTGGATAACGGTGATCAAGAAAAAATCCCCGGATTAGATAAAACAGTGACCTATATCAAAAAGTCCATTTCAGAGAAACGAGGCCGCAGCGTCACCGTACTAAACGAACTAAGAACTTTTCATAGAATGATCAACGAAACAATTAAACCATGGGTCGGGTCAATGATAAACAGTTCAAACCCTGACACCTTGGACACAGCAATTTCAGATTTAACCAACCGACTCGTAAAGCTCAAAGATGATAAAGCAGCCGCTGCTGGAATCAAAAAATACACACTAGATAACACATCAGATAACACAACACATAGAGCTCCCCGTTTGTACGATTGGATCCATGGAAGTAAAGGTATTTCAGATGACCCTACAGTTAAGGAATTGGCCAAACAGATAGAAGACAGTATCGCCATGCTCAGCCAGAACAAAAAGTTTAAGGGCTTTCTTCAAGTTCTCCATATCAGCATGGTTTCGTTATATGACGTGATCACGCCTGCCATCATTGCTGTAATTCAACTTCAAAGTCATTGGACAGCGACCGAAAAACTTATTGCTCACTCATCAACTCAATTCACCAATTACAAACTGCTAGGTCAATTTGTTAACCGAATGGAGGAGATGCTTAGCGACTGGCGTATCGTTGAGCAAAACTCTTCGACGCTACAAGAAGCATTTAGAATCCAGTCATAAACTTCTTCCCCACACTAGGAGAATTTAAACATGGGCATTGTCAACCTTGTAAAACCGAACATCTTTGCAGCAAAAGACTGCCGAAACTACATTAGCCACTATGCAAACATAAAGCTCAGCAATATTGCGAACACAACATTAAAGAGTGATCTCCAAGCCGTTGCACAATATCAGACAGGTCTAGATCAGGTCGTCAATGACGTGGCACGTAGCAGTATTGATTTAATGAAATCGGATGACATCCAAGATGTACTGGATGATTATGATTTGGCACCAGAATATAAAAACGATCTTAAAGTCATTATTGAGCAGCGAAAAAAAGATTTTCTTGAGTTGCGCAACACTCTTCAGAAGAAGATATTCAACCTTGAAACAATGAGCTACACAAGCAACCAATATAGATCTAACGAACTAAGACAGACACTTAACAACTTACGAGATATTGCCACAAAAGTAAAAGATGCAGAGCACTACGATGTAGCTCTAATGCATAAATATGAACTTGACGTATCAATTGACGCACTTCAAAAGCAGAGCGCCTTAGATAAAGCAGCGCCTATATTTAACCAAGTGATAGAGACCGGAAGGGATATCCTGAACGATCCAGCTGAATTCAAAAAGAAATTAATCGACCATGGTCTATCTATTATGTCAAATGTGTTTAATTTGATAAAAGAGCAAGTTCATCTTGACGACATGATAACCTCCCGCCGCACCATCATTGGCTATCTTAATGCAACAGAACTACGCGGCAATGATATTGATCGCCAAATCAAAGCCTGCGTTAATGAAATTAATGATATAAAAGAATATGAATCGATCCCAACTATAAAAAAAGAATACCTGAACGAGGTCAACAAAATACTCACTTCCTTTGACTCATTCAATACCGTTGTCTTTTCAAATAAAGACTCGAAGGAAAATGCGAGCAGTTTCTTAACGCACGCCCCCGAATTTCTTACATATACAGATACTCTCTTTCGGACGTGGCTCCGCAGTTAAAACAGAGGGGGCGATCATATTGGTTGCCCTTTACCAAAATGGTGTTACCCCCTTCCTATCAGTGCAAGCGTAATCTAAATACAACCCAAACCGTTTCTGCGGTTTTATATGCAACTAACTACTTAAGGTTTAGTAAACTTATCGTTCAACTCACCTTTCTAAAGCCGTTGATACGTCGCTTCCACCGAGATCGGATCGCCAGCCAACGCAGATCAGGTGTCCCGCTTATTCACGCCCATTACGACACGCTTGCGCCGCAGTCCCGGATTTATCGAATCATTAAGCGCCATCAGCCGCCCCGCATCCCATTCAGTCTGCATACCCGAAAAGAGTTCCGCGTCTATATGGCGTTGATTAGCCTCTAGCGCCCCAGTCATCGCCTCGGCAATCCGCTCGATGATTAACGCAGGCCTATCCACAGCACAGTGCTTGCGACCAAATTCGATCAACTGCTGACGGTCTGGGTAGGTTTTCACCTTGTTCATCTTGATGGCCAAGGTGCGATCAACCAATGACCGGCCAGACTTTGGGTTGTAGTTCTCGTAGACCGTTGTGGTTGTCACGTCAAAAACAGGTGCCAGTTGCACGGTATCCAGTGCATCAGGATGAGTGTAAATCACGCCGAAATTCTTCAGATGCGCATCACCATTGCGAACCATGACGGAAAGACAAACCGAGGAAAAAAACCGTTCTAGCTCACGAATCGGATCACCATACCGGCACACCTGACCTATTACCGCCGCCAGCGTTTCGTAACTCTGCGAATACTTGTAGTTGTCGTGAGGGTCCTTGTTGAGACTGAGCAGTACAGCCATGTCTTCAAAACCAAGGCGACCAGAAGATGTCAGATCGAATCGCTCCATCACGAACAGATCACCGTTTTCAGAAAGCCAGAACGGCGGAGTTTCGAGCCCTGCGAGACGAGCAGCTTCCAGGCAGAGAAATTCGTTTTGAGCGAGGTGCGCATACTCGTCAGCTCCTGACTTAACAATCAGGTCGGAGCTGAGCATGGTTTTTCGAGTGCCGGTGAGCTTATCCAGATCGGGCACTAATACCTTGGGCTGCACCCCCGAAATGCCCGACTCGAAGTAGGTGTCTACGAGGAATTCGAAGATTCCTTGCGAGGCGTCCGCCGACAGAATTTCCTGTAGCCCGACCTGAGCACGAACGGACACGGGTGCGTCAGCAGGATTTTGATAACTGAGACGCCCGATCTGATTTCCCCCGATGACCGATAACAGGCGCATTTCATCCACCTGCATATGTTTAGCCATCCGACGTTTGATCTGATCGGCCAGAAACCCTTCAGGCACATTCATATCGAAAATCGGATGCAGCACGTTGCTCACTGCGGGCGTCGGGTCATAGGGCATGACCAGTGAGACCTCCCTGGGTGCATCGGCGGATTCGTAGGCAAACGAAAACTGTGACCCCTTGGACAGCTCGCCAGAAAAGCCCTGCGGTGTCATGACGTTGAGCAGCTTGACCTTACTCATCGTGCTCTACCAGATCAGCAAGGGATTTGAGGTCAATTCGGTTATCAACAATTTCAAGCGCCATGCCCAGCGCTGAGAGCACCCTGAACGCAGTGTAAAGCGCAACATTTTCACCGGCCTCAAGGTCGATAATGGTTTTACGGCTGCATTGTGCCCTGTGCGCCAGTATTGCCTGGCTATAGCCTTTGGCGCGTCGCAACTGGCGGACTCTTTCACCGAACACCGAGGGGTTGTGCAGGAGCATGAATGTCACCCATATCGGACTTTTTTAGCGATAACTCTAATTATGTCCACTATAAGTGACATTTCAAGCGCCTTACGTCAGGCGGTATCTAGGTCAAAAATCCCCCGTCATAAAAAAACCCGCCTCTCCAGACTGTGTGAAAACCTAGCAATCTGCCTGGCGATCAAAGAAAATGCTCCGCATCGAAAGATACGGAGCATTTTTCGTTATGGCCTACATCCAGGGACAGTCCCGTACCCAGACCAGTTTGTTCCCGGTTTCGCTGGAGGAGTTGATCCCTGAGGATCACCTCGTTCGCGTTATCGACATCTACGTCGCCAAGCTGGACCTGGTGCGACTGGGCTTTGATAAAGCGCTACCCAAAAGCACTGGCCGCCCCTCCTACGATCCGGCCGATCAACTTAAACTCTACCTCTACGGTTATTTCCAGCGCATCCGTTCATCACGGCGCCTCGAAGCCGAGTGCCAGCGCAATATCGAAGTGATGTGGCTGATCAATCGACTCAGGCCCGATTTCAAGACCATCGCCGATTTCCGTAAAGACAACAAACCCGCTTTTATCGCGACGTGCCGGGCCTTCGTCCAGTTTTGCCGAACGGCAGGTTTGATCGCGGGTGATCTGGTGGCGATTGATGGCAGCAAGTTCCAGGCTGTTGCTTCCTCGCGGCGTCATACGAGCTTGCAACGGCTCAAACACCAGGAGCAGAAGCTGGATAAACGCATTGCCCAGTACTTGGCCGAGCTGGATGAGGCGGATAAAACCGAAGCCGGCGAGAGGGTTGACCGCAGTGCGATCAAGACGGCGTTGGCGCAACTTGAGGTCAGGCATTCCAATAACCTGACGTGCCAAGCGCTGATGAAATCAATGGAGCTTGAGCAATTCAATAGCCACGAAAGCGATGCCCGAATGCTGCGAACGCACAAAGGGCCGCAGGTCGGGTACAACGTACAGACAGTCGTGGATGCTGAGCACTGCATGATTGTGCACCATGAAGTGACTCAGGACAGCGATGATCGCAAGCAACTTGAACCGATAGCCAAGGCCGCCAAGGAACAACTTTCACAAGATGAACTCACGGTCACCGCAGATGCGGGCTACTCGAATGGAAAGCAGTTCCAAGCGTGCGAGGATGAAAACATAACGGCTTATGTGCCTGTGGCGCGGTCACTCAACTCCTGCGGCAAGGAGCAGGCGTTTTTCGATCGAACAGCATTTGCCTACGATGCGTCGCAAGATCGATATCAATGCCCTGCCGGAAAATGGCTGATCTTTAAACAGATCAGCAATAAAGGCCGAATCTACCAGGCGGCGGTCAGCGACTGCGCAAGCTGCCCGTTAAAAGCGCAATGCACCGACGCCCAACGCCGATACCTCTCACGCCATCTGCACGAAAAGGCTTTCGAGCGAATGGAACGGCGAATGCAGGCACACCCCGAAATGATGGTCAGCCGAAGATCCATCGTCGAACATCCCTTCGGCAACCTTAAACAGTGGTTATTTGGTAACGCTCGCTTCTTGCTGCGACAGCTTGAAGGCGCGAGGGCTGAAATGGCCTTGGCGGTGAACGCCTATAACCTGAAAAGAGCGATTAACGTTCTGGGCGTGCGTCAGATGATGGCGCTGATGGGCTGAAAAGCCTTTTTTCGTCTGCTGTGAGCACAAAAGCAAACGCCCCGAACAAGTCGGGGCGTTTGCTGGAACCACCATCAGTGTGTTTTCACACAGTCTGCATCAGCGGGTTTCTCATCAACGTTACAAAACGCTCAGACTCAGTTCACCTTGGCGTTCAACTCACCCTTCAAATACCGCTGATACATCCCTTCCAACGAGATCGGCTTGATCTTCGAAGCATTACCCGCGGTACCAAACTGGTTGTAACGGTCAATGCACACATCCCGCATGGCAGTCACAGTCGCACCAAAGAACTTACGCGGATCAAACTCGCTAGGATTGGTCGCCATCAACCGACGCATCGCACCGGTCGAAGCCAAACGCAGGTCAGTATCGATGTTGACCTTACGCACGCCGTGCTTGATACCTTCAACAATCTCTTCAACCGGCACGCCGTAGGTTTCTTTGATGTCGCCGCCGTACTGGTTGATGATCGCCAGCCACTCTTGCGGAACCGAAGACGAACCGTGCATCACCAGGTGGGTGTTCGGGATGCGTTTGTGGATTTCTTTGATGCGGTCGATGGCCAGTACGTCGCCGGTAGGCGGCTTGGTGAACTTGTACGCGCCGTGGCTGGTGCCGATGGCGATGGCCAGGGCGTCGACTTGGGTGCGTTTGACGAAGTCAGCGGCTTCTTCCGGGTCGGTCAGCATTTGGCTGTGATCCAGAACGCCTTCGGCGCCGATGCCGTCTTCTTCACCGGCCATGCCGGTTTCCAGCGAACCCAGGCAGCCCAGCTCGCCTTCTACCGAAACGCCGCAGGCGTGAGCCAAGGCCACGGTTTGTTGGGTAACACGGACGTTGTAGTCGTAGTCGGTCGGGGTCTTGCCGTCTTCGCCCAGGGAACCGTCCATCATTACCGAGCTGAAGCCCAGTTGGATGGAGCGCTGGCAGACGTCAGGGCTGGTGCCGTGGTCCTGGTGCATGCACACCGGGATGTGCGGGAATTCTTCGATGGCCGCCAGGATCAGGTGACGCAGGAACGGGGCGCCGGCGTATTTGCGAGCACCGGCCGAAGCCTGGACGATCACCGGGGAGTCAGTCTTGTCAGCGGCTTCCATGATGGCGCGCATCTGCTCAAGGTTGTTGACGTTGAAGGCTGGAACGCCGTAGCCGAACTCGGCTGCGTGGTCCAGCATCTGGCGCATGCTGATAAGTGCCATTGTGTGTGTCTCTCCCGGTTGAGGGTCGTTAATCGTGCCAGCCTGCCGTAGCGGCGGCGGCTATTCAAGTTATTGCAGATCGGGGGTTGGTCCGGGCTGCGAATTCGGTCAATGCATATTGGCCAACACATCCCCTGTAGGAGCCGGCTTGCCAGCGAAGGCGTCCGCCGGGACACTACATGCCTCAAGGGCCTCTTCGCTGGCAAGCCAGCTCCTACAGGGGGTTGCGTCGGGCCGTTATTACTCGGCTTTACAACCGCGGCCGATCAAATCATTGGTGGCGACCCAGTACACCAGGCCTTCCTCACCTTTTACGTGAAACGCCAGCATGTCGTTGCTGTACAGCGAACCTTCGGCGCCCGGCTCCTGTTTCAAGCGGTAGACCTGATCAGACCCGCCGAGACGCACGTCGACTTCCTTGCGGCTGTCGTCGGTGTAGCGCCACAGCACTTTGGCCTGGCTGTCGCAGGTCCAGGTGGTCCAGTTATCCACAGGTGCAGACGACTGGAACAGGTTCAACTGAGCGCAACCGGCCAGCAACGCCAGCGCCGTAACGGCGATAAAACCTTTCATCCATGTTCCTCGACTGACGGCGCACGCCGCCAGCCCTGAGTAATGAGTCAGACCCGTCAAGGACAGCCCTGTTCCTTGGCGGGTGTCTGTGTCTCGTATTTATCCAGGCCATCCGGACCGGAACGCTTGTTGAGCACAGGATTGGTTTCCGCTTGCCAGTCGGCCTGGTAGCAGCCTTTTTCCTGGTTCTGCGGCGCGGGCTCCGGCGTGGCTTTCGGGTTACTCCCGCAAGCCGCCAGCAGGCCCGCTGCAATCAGCAGCGTTAACGTCTTGACCATGTAAACACTCCTTTGCCTGGTCAAATGCGCGGCCTCAGGCCTTGGCCCGGCTTTCCAGGACTTCAACGGCTGGCAGCACCTTGCCTTCGACGAATTCAAGGAACGCGCCGCCACCGGTAGAAATGTAGGAGATCTGCTCGGCCACGCCATATTTATCGATGGCGGCCAGAGTGTCGCCGCCGCCAGCGATGGAGAACGCCGAGCTTTCTGCGATGGCCTGGGCCAGCACTTTGGTGCCGTTGCCGAACTGGTCGAATTCGAACACGCCCACCGGGCCGTTCCACAGGATGGTCTTGGACGACTTCAGCAGCTCGGCGAAATTCGCCGCGGTCTGTGGGCCGATGTCCAGAATCATGTCGTCTGCGGCCACATCAGCGATCAGCTTGACGGTCGCGGTCGCGCTTTCAGCGAATTCCTTGGCAACCACGACGTCGACCGGCAGCGGCACGCTGACCTTGGCGGCGATGGCGCGAGCAGTGTCCAGCAGGTCCGGTTCGTACAGGGACTTGCCGACCGGGTGACCGGCAGCGGCCAGGAAGGTGTTGGCGATGCCGCCGCCGACGATCAACTGGTTGCAGATCTGGCTCAGGCTGTTCAGTACGTCGAGCTTGGTCGAGACCTTGGAGCCGGCAACGATGGCGGCCATTGGCTGAGCCGGGGCGCCGAGGGCTTTGCCCAGTGCGTCCAGTTCAGCAGCCAGCAGCGGGCCAGCGGCGGCAACTTTGGCGAACTTGGCCACGCCGTGGGTCGAACCCTCGGCGCGGTGAGCGGTGCCGAAGGCGTCCATCACGAACACGTCGCACAGGGCGGCGTATTGCTGGGCCAGTTCGTCAGCGTTCTTTTTCTCGCCTTTGTTAAAGCGCACGTTTTCGAACAGCACGATGTCGCCGGCCTTGACGTCAACGCCGCCCAGATAGTCAGCGACCAGCGGCACTTCGCGGCCCAGGGCCTTGCTCAGGTAGTCGGCGACTGGCTTGAGGCTGTTCTCGGCCGAGAACTCACCTTCGGTCGGACGGCCAAGGTGCGAGCAGACCATCACGGCCGCGCCTTTCTCCAGGGCCAGCTTGATGGTCGGCAGCGAGGCCAGGATTCGCGCATCGCTGGTGACAACACCGTCCTTGACTGGGACGTTGAGGTCTTCGCGGATCAGTACGCGCTTACCTTGCAGATCGAGGTCGGACATCTTCAACACGGTCATGGGTCGCAATTCCTGAGTTACTGTTTTGGAGAAGCTGTTGGAGTAGCTGTTTGCAGATAATGTTCTGCAACGTCCAGCATTCGGTTTGCAAACCCCCATTCGTTGTCGAACCAGGCCAGGATGTTCACCAGCCGTGGGCCGGAAACTCGAGTCTGACTGGCATCGACGATCGCCGAATGTGGGTCATGGTTAAAATCACAACTGGCGTGAGGCAACTCGGTATAGGCCAGCAAGCCTTTGAGCGGGCCAGTAGTGGCGGCCTCACGCAGAATCCGGTTGACCTCGGTGGCGTCGGTGTCGCTGACGGTCTGCATCGTGATGTCGAGGCAAGACACGTTCACCGTCGGCACGCGTACGGCTTTGGCCTGAATTCGCCCAGCAAGTTCCGGCAGCAGGCGTTCGATGCCTCGCGCCAGACCGGTGGACACCGGAATCACTGACTGGAACGCCGAACGGGTGCGGCGCAGGTCTTCATGGTGATAGGCATCAATGACCGGCTGATCGTTCATCGCCGAGTGTATGGTGGTGATCGACACGTATTCCAGACCGATGGCCTGATCCAGCAGGCGCAACAGCGGCACGCCGCAGTTGGTGGTGCACGACGCGTTGGACACCAGCAGCTCGTTGCCGGTCAGACAATCCTGATTCACGCCGTAGACGATGGTGGCGTCGACATCCGCCTCGCTGGCCATAGGCTGGGAAAACAGCACTCGTGGCGCGCCAGCGTCGAGGAACCGCTGGCCGTCTTCACGGGTGTGATAAGCGCCGGAGCACTCCAGCACCAGATCGACGCCCAGCGACGCCCAATCGATGCCTTCGGGGGTGGCACTGCGCAGGACCTTCACGCAGTCGCCATTAATATGCAGACAATCGCCGTCGACCTTCACTTCACCGGGAAAACGCCCGTGCGTGGAGTCGAAGCGTGTCAGGTATTCGATGCTGGCCATGTCAGCCAGATCGTTGATCGCGACAATTTCAAACCCGGCCTTTTCGCCTCGCTCAAACAACGCACGCAAGACGCAACGACCAATCCGGCCGTAGCCGTTGAGTGCAACTTTGTAAGGACGCGGTTGAGGCATGGGGTTCTCGATAGACGCAGTCAGACGAAATCTCGTTAACAACACAACCCTTGTAGGAGCTGGCTTGCCAGCGAATGGGCCATCAGATTCAACGTTTCTGTCGACTGAAAAGACGCTTTCGCTGGCAAGCCAGCTCCTACAGGGGATTGCGGTGGTCATGAAACCACCGCGTTGTGCTTAGTCTTCCAACAGCTCTTCAGCCTGACCCAGGATGTTTTCCAGGGTGAAGCCGAACTCTTCGAACAAGGCTGGCGCAGGCGCCGACTCGCCGTAGGTGGTCATGCCGATCACGCGGCCTTCCAGGCCCACGTACTTGTACCAGTAGTCCGCGTGGGAGGCTTCGATGGCGATACGGGCGCTGACCTGCAACGGCAGAACCGCTTGCTTGTAGCCAGCGTCTTGAGCATCGAACACGCTGGTGCACGGCATCGAAACAACGCGCACTTTACGACCTTGTTCGGTCAGCTTGTCGTAAGCCTGAACCGCCAGGCCCACTTCCGAACCAGTGGAGATCAGGATCAGCTCAGGCTCACCTTCGCAGTCCTTCAACACGTAACCGCCACGGGCGATTTCGGCGATCTGGATCGCATTGCGGGTTTGGTGCTGCAGGTTCTGACGCGAGAAGATCAGCGCCGACGGGCCGTCTTTACGCTCCAGCGCGTACTTCCAGCACACGGCCGCTTCAACGGCATCGGCCGGGCGCCAGGTGTCGAGGTTCGGCGTGCAACGCAGGCTCGCCAGTTGCTCGATTGGCTGGTGAGTCGGGCCGTCTTCGCCCAGACCGATGGAGTCGTGGGTGTAGACGTGGATCACACGCTGCTTCATCAGGGCCGACATGCGCACTGCGTTGCGGGCGTATTCCATGAACATCAGGAAGGTCGCGCCGTAAGGCACCAGGCCGCCGTGCAGGGCAACGCCGTTCATGATGGCGGTCATGCCGAACTCGCGCACGCCGTAGTACATGTAGTTGCCGCTGGCGTCTTCGGCGGTGACGCCTTTGCAACCTTTCCACAGGGTCAGGTTGGAGCCGGCCAGGTCAGCCGAGCCGCCGAGGAATTCCGGCAACATCGGACCGTAGGCATTCAGAGCATTCTGGCTGGCTTTACGGCTGGCGATGGTTTCGCCTTTGGCAGCCACTTCGGCGATGTAGGCGGCGGCCTTTTCGCTGAAGTCGGCTGGCAGGTCACCGCTCAGACGACGGATCAGTTCGTTGGCTTCGGTCGGGAACGCAGCGGAGTAAGCAGCGAAACGCTGATCCCACTCGGCTTCGGTCGCTTTGCCGGCTTCCTTCGCGTCCCACTCGGCGTAGATGTCAGCCGGGATTTCGAACGGACCGTGGTTCCACTTCAGTGCAGCGCGGGTCAAGGCGATTTCCGCGTCACCCAATGGGGCACCGTGGCAGTCTTCTTTACCTTGCTTGTTCGGCGAACCGAAACCGATGGTGGTCTTGCAGCAGATCAGAGTTGGCTGCGCGCTTTTGCGTGCGGTTTCGATCGCGGTCTTGATTTCTTCAGGGTCGTGACCATCGACGTTGCGGATCACCTGCCAGTTGTAGGCTTCGAAACGCTTTGGCGTGTCGTCGGTGAACCAGCCTTCGACTTCGCCGTCGATGGAAATGCCGTTGTCATCGTAGAAAGCGATCAGCTTGCCCAGGCCCAAAGTACCGGCCAGCGAACTGACTTCGTGGGAAATACCTTCCATCATGCAGCCATCACCCAGGAACACGTAGGTGTGGTGATCGACGATGTTGTGACCAGGACGGTTGAACTGCGCCGCCATGACTTTTTCAGCCAGGGCAAAACCCACGGCGTTGGCCAGGCCCTGGCCCAGTGGACCGGTGGTGGTTTCAACGCCTGGGGTGTAGCCGAGTTCTGGGTGACCCGGGGTGCGGCTGTGCAATTGGCGGAACTGCTTCAGGTCATCGATCGACAGGTCGTAACCGGTCAGGTGCAGCAGCGAGTAGATCAACATCGAACCGTGACCGTTGGACAGCACGAAGCGGTCACGGTCGGCGAACGATGGATTGCTCGGGTTGTGCTTCAGGTAGTCACGCCAAAGTACTTCGGCGATATCCGCCATACCCATAGGGGCACCGGGATGGCCGCTGTTGGCTTTTTGCACGGCATCCATGCTGAGGGCACGAATGGCGTTGGCACGCTCACGACGGCTTGGCATCGCTGTTCTCCTGCGGGTTCTGTAACGAGAGTGAATAAAACGAAATGGAAAAAAGGCGAGCATTTTCCCTCACCGGGCCGCCTCGGGGCAATGACAGATAGTCATCTGGAGGCGTTTTTCCATTTGATAACGACGGTTTCGACGGGTGAAACCTTTCCGCTGTCCGTTTGTTGACTGAACCTGTCGCCGAGAAGTGCCATCTATCGAGCAATATCAAAACTTTTTGATATTGCTCTTGCAGGGATTTCTACCCGTCACTAGACTGCTGGCCCTATGAATTTACCTGTGCCTTCCATTCAACATGACAATTGCGACGAGCTGGCGGCCCTCTGCAAGGCCGGCGGCGATCCTCTGCGTCTGAATGTATTGCGCGCCTTGGCCAACGATTCGTTCGGCGTACTGGAACTGGCGCAGATCTTCGGCATCGGTCAGTCCGGCATGAGTCATCACCTCAAGGTATTGGCCCAGGCCGGTCTGGTGGCGACCCGCCGTGAAGGTAACGCGATTTTCTACCGTCGCGCCCTGCCCCATACCGACCTGCTGGGTGGCAAGTTGCACGCCGCGCTGCTGGAAGAAGTGGACAACCTGACCCTGCCGGCCGATGTGCAATCGCGGATCGGTCAGGTGCATGGGCAACGAGCGGCGGCCAGCCAGGACTTTTTCTCACGGGTCGCAGAGAAATTTCGCGCCCAGCAAGACTTGATCGCCGGCCTGCCGCAGTACCGCGAAAGCGTGGTGGCCTTGCTCGACAAGTTGAGTTTCAGCACAGGCGCCACGGCCATTGAAGTCGGCCCCGGTGACGGCGAGTTTCTGCCGGAACTGGCGCGCCGTTTCACTGAAGTCACCGCGCTGGACAACAGCCCGGCGATGCTCGAACTGGCCCGCCAGGTCTGTGAACGTGAAAAGCTGGCTAACGTCAGCCTGCAATTGGCCGATGCATTGAACGGTGTAAGCCTTCAAGCCGATTGCGTTGTACTGAACATGGTGCTGCACCATTTCGCCGCGCCGGCCGAAGCGCTCAAGCACATGGCCGACCTGCTGCATCCGGGCGGTAGCCTGCTCGTGACAGAGTTATGTAGCCACAACCAGAGTTGGGCCAGGGAGGCCTGCGGTGATCTCTGGATGGGGTTTGAACAGGACGATTTGGCCCGTTGGGCCACCGCTGCGGGACTCGTTCCCGGGGAAAGTCTCTATATAGGCTTACGTAATGGTTTCCAGATCCAGGTCCGCCACTTTCAGCGACCGACTGGCGACACTCACCATCGGTAAATTCAGGAAAACATCGAGATGAGCGAATACTCCCTCTTCACCTCCGAGTCCGTGTCTGAAGGGCATCCGGACAAAATCGCCGACCAGATTTCCGATGCAGTGCTGGACGCCATCATTGCTGAAGACAAGTTCGCCCGCGTGGCGTGCGAGACTCTGGTGAAAACCGGCGTGGCAATCATCGCCGGTGAAGTCACCACGTCGGCCTGGGTCGATCTGGAAGACATCGTCCGTAACGTGATTCTCGACATCGGCTACAACAGCTCCAATGTCGGCTTCGACGGCGCCACTTGCGGTGTGATGAACATCATCGGCAAGCAGTCCCCCGACATCAACCAGGGCGTTGACCGTGCCAAACCTGAAGATCAGGGTGCCGGCGACCAGGGCCTGATGTTCGGCTACGCCAGCAACGAAACCGACGTGCTGATGCCAGCACCGATCACCTTCTCGCACCAACTGGTTCAACGCCAGGCCGAAGCCCGTAAATCCGGCCTGCTGCCTTGGCTGCGCCCGGACGCCAAGTCGCAAGTGACTTGCCGTTACGAAGGCGGCAAGGTTGTCGGTATCGACGCCGTTGTACTGTCGACCCAGCACAACCCTGACGTGTCGTACAAAGACCTGCGCGAAGGCGTGATGGAGCTGATCGTCAAGCACGTACTGCCTGCCGAATTGCTGAGCAAAGACACCCAGTTCCACATCAACCCGACTGGCCAGTTCATCATCGGCGGCCCGGTTGGCGACTGCGGCCTGACCGGTCGCAAGATCATCGTCGACAGCTACGGCGGCATGGCCCGTCACGGCGGCGGCGCGTTCTCCGGTAAAGATCCATCGAAGGTTGACCGTTCGGCCGCTTACGCCGGTCGTTACGTGGCCAAGAACATCGTGGCTGCCGGCCTGGCCGAGCGCTGCGAGATTCAGGTTTCCTACGCAATCGGTGTTGCTCAGCCTACGTCGATCTCGTTGAACACCTTCGGCACCGGCAAAATCAGCGACGACAAAATCGTCAAACTGGTTCGCGAAATTTTTGACCTGCGTCCATACGCAATCACCACCATGCTCAACCTGCTGCACCCGATGTATCAGGAAACCGCTGCGTACGGCCACTTCGGTCGCACCCCGGCCACCAAGACCGTGGGCGACGATACATTCACCACGTTCACCTGGGAAAAAACCGACCGCGCCGACGACCTGCGTCTGGCTGCCGGTTTGTAAGGCTTCCCTGGCGGTACCCAAAGCCCTGTCCGGTTCGCCGTGCGGGGCTTTTTATTGTCTTTCGCTTTGCACCGTATCGCCGCCATCGCGAGCAGGTCGAATCGTCGCACCGTCGCTCCCACAGGGGTTTTGTGTACGCCACAGATTGAATGTGGGAGCGAGCCTGCTCGCGAAGAGGCCAGCCCGGTCGCCCTGAAACACCAGGCAAAACACCTACCCTTCCCGCCTGAGAATTTTGACTAGCCTTCAAGCACTCCACTTGAGCAAGGACGCTCACGATGCTTCTGCGCCTGTTTTCCGTTTTCTTCCTGACCTTGTTTTGCCTGAGCTCAAACGCAGCCGACTGCCCCGACTGGCCACCCGCCCGCGCCTTGGACGAAATTACCGCCCTGCAAAAACAAATCGACCTTTGGGACGACCACTATCACCGGGGCGGACGCTCACTGGTCGCCGACGACATCTACGATCAGTCCCGCGCGCAATTGATCGAATGGCGTGAGTGTTTTGACTTGAGCAGTGCGCCCGAACCCTTGCGCACTGCCAGTGGCCAGACAACCCACCCCATCGCCCACACCGGCCTGGACAAACTCCGTGATGAACAGGCCGTGGAAAACTGGCTGCGCGATCGCAAGGACCTCTGGATACAACCCAAGGTCGATGGTGTGGCCGTGACTTTGATCTATCGCGATGGCCTGCTACACCAAGCCATCAGTCGTGGCGACGGGGTGAACGGACAGGACTGGACGACCTCGGCGCGATTGATCCCCAGCATTCCTCGGCAACTGGCCCAATCAGTGGATTTGCTGGTGCAAGGCGAACTCTATTGGCATCTGACTGACCACGTACAAGCCAAGACCGGCAGCCTCAATGCCCGCTCCACCGTGGCCGGCCTGATGGCCCGCAAGACGCTCACCCCTGAACACGCCGCAAGCATCAGGCTGTTTGTCTGGGACTGGCCACAAGGCCCGGCCAATCTGCCCGAGCGTAACGCGACTCTGGATGAGCTGGGCTTCCCGAGCACTGCGCCCTACAGCCAACCGATCCAGACATTGGCTGATGCGCAGCGCTGGCGCGATCACTGGTATCGCTCGTCCCTGCCGTTTGCCAGTGACGGTGTCGTCCTGCGCCAAAGTCAGCGCCCCTCGGCCGAACGCTGGCAGGCAAAAACACCCTACTGGGCCGTCGCCTGGAAATACCCATTCGCTCAGGCGCTGGCGCAGGTGCGAACAGTCGAGTTCAAAATTGGGCGCACCGGTCGGATCACACCGGTGCTGAACCTGACACCAGTGACGCTCGATGACCGGCAGATCAAGCGCGTGAGTGTCAGCTCGCTACGGCGCTGGGAGGCACTGGACATCCGTCCCGGCGATCAGGTGTCCATCAGCTTGGCGGGACTGACCATTCCCAGGCTCGACAGTGTTGTACTGCGCAACACCGAACGCCCCGAGTTGAATGTTCCGCTGGCAGCCGACTTCCATCTTTTGAGTTGCTGGAAGCCGACACCGGGGTGCGAAAGCCAATTCCTTGCGCGACTGGCCTGGCTCAGTGGCAAGCAGGGGCTGGCCTTACCCCATGTCGGCCCCGGGACTTGGGAGAAACTTTTAGAAACAGGCCGCCTGAATGGCCTTCTGGATTGGTTGACCTTCGACGCTCAAGAGCTTGCTACCATTAACGGCTTCGGCGAACGCAGCAGTGCTCGTCTTTTAAACAGTTTCAACAGTGCTCGACAGCGTCCTTTCAGTCGCTGGTTGAAAGCCTTGGGTTTACCTCCGACGGGGCAGGCACAGCTTGCCAATTCATGGCAGGAACTGGCGAATCGAAACACCGAACAATGGCAGGCTGAAGCCGGGATCGGCCCGGGACGTGCGGCCCAACTGAGCGCATTTTTTCGCGACCCGCAGGTCCTGGCCTTGAGTGAAACATTACGAGTTGCCGGAATTGACGGTTTCTAGAGACCGACAATGCCCGGCAGCCCGGGAACCCCTAGGTGCCGATGTGCTCAAACGCCCATCGCCACACTGACCCGCTTGCCTTTGCACATGGAGCTTTTATGAAATTTCTTTCACCGCTCGCCCTGCTGACCCTTTGCAGTGTGTTGGCCGCTCCACTGATGGCGGCTGAAGAAGCGCCGGAGTTGACCGGCTGCGCGGCCAAGAAACAGGGCATCATCAACCAGATCGAACTGGCCAAGTCACACGGCAACGCCGACCAGCAAGCTGGCCTGGAAACCGCCCTGAGCGAAGTCACGGCTCATTGCACCGATGCTTCGCTGAAGAAAGAACGGGAAAACAAAGTCCTCGATGCCAAGCATGAAGTCAGCAAGCGTCAGGCCGACCTCGACAAAGCCATGAAGAAAGGTGACCCCGAGAAGATCAACAACCACAAAGACAAACTCGCCGAGTCCCGCAAGGAATTGCAGGATGCGCTGGATGAGCTGGATAAATAAGCCGCCCGCTGAACGAGGGAACCTGTGTGGTAAGGGGCTTGTGTGGTGAGGGAACGCACAACGTCAGATCAATGATCCCGAAACTGTTTATGGCAAGCACTGCAGGCATCTTCAACTTTCTGCACCGCCGGCCCAAGGTTGCTGGCCTTGTAAGGCTGAACCTGGCTGGCGATCACCAATTCACCGGTGGCAGCTTCAAGGTTGCGGGACATTTCCTGAAAACGTGCCTGCTGTTGCCAGACATTGTCCTTGGCACTGGTGTGATCTTCTTCGCGCACCTGTGGAAAATGTTTCCACGGCTCACGAGACAGCGTATCGAGCTTTACGGCGCCATCGGCGAATTTCGGGCCATCAAACGCAATGCGACCACGCAACATGCCGCCCAGGTCTTCACCGGTTTGGAGCATCTGCTTGAAGATCACCTTGCGCTGACCCAGCGGCGAATTCGGGTCGACACCGCCACAAGCGGACAACATCAGGCACGCCAGCAATACAACAGAAAGTCTTTTAAAAATCATGGTGGCTTCAGGTCACGGGGAACGGCGGCCAGTATCCTCGTGTCATCGACAAAGACCAATAGCCCTATTATCAATACGGGTTGTTTGAGCGCATGGAGCACTCAGGCGACCGGCAAAGGAATTACTCCATGAACAGCCGTTTCAAGGCATGGCGTCACCACCTCGCGTGGACTCTTCCAATGGTGGCCGTACTCGCCGGCTGCACCGGCGGCGATAACAACAAGCCAAAAACCCACGCACTGGCCACCTATTCCAGCGCCACTTGGGAAGCGCTGCCAACGGTGTCCGATAACGACCTGGTCGCCGGTTTCGGTTCGTGGCGCAGTGCCTGCAACCGACTCAAAGCCGACCCGGTCTGGGGCACCACCTGCGCGGCTTCCGCCAACGTGTCGCAAACCGCCCCTGATATCCGCAATTTTCTGAAACAAAATCTGGATGTTTATGGGCTGCGCGCCGCCAATGACAACCCCAATGGGTTGATCACAGGCTACTACGAGCCGGTCTACCCTGGCAGCCTGACCCAGACCACGACGGCAAACATCCCGGTCTACGGCGTACCCGAGGACATGATCATTGTCTCGCTGGACAGCCTCTATCCGGAACTCAAGGGCAAACGCCTGCGCGGTCGACTTGAAGGGCGAGTACTCAAGCCTTACGACGATGCAGCAACGATCGGAACCAAAGGGGTCAAGGCGCCGGTGGTTGCCTGGCTGACTGACCCGATGAACCTGCAATTCCTGCAAATCCAGGGTTCGGGGCGAATCCAGCTCGATGACGGTCGCCAACTGCGCATCGCTTACGCCGACCAGAACGGCCATCCGTATCGGCCCATCGGTCGTTGGCTGGTGGAGCAAGGCGAGCTGAAGAAAGAAGACGTGACCATGGGCGCGATCAGCACCTGGGCCAAGGCCAACCCGACACGCATTCCCGAGCTGCTTGCCAGCAACCCTAGCTATGTGTTTTTCACCCGTAACCCGGACAGCAATGAAGGGCCTCGCGGTTCGCTGAATGTGCCGTTGACGGCGGGGTATAGCGCGGCCGTGGACCGCAAGGTGATTCCGCTGGGCAGCTTGTTGTGGCTGTCCACCACCAAACCGGACGGCACTGCACTGGTTCGTCCGGTGGCGGCTCAAGATACCGGCGGCGCGATTGCCGGCGAGGTCCGTGCGGACCTGTTCTGGGGCACAGGTGAAGCGGCCGGGCAATTGGCCGGGGACATGAAGCAGCAAGGGCAGATCTGGATGCTGTGGCCTAAAGGTGCGGTGTTACCGCAAGTGCCTCAGGTGGCTGATGCGACCAACACTAAACCTTGAATTCTGCAGCGGTTGATAGATAGCTTTCGCGAGCAGGCTCGCTCCCACAGGATCGGGTTGATGCACAAATTTTGTGTTCACCAAAGATCCACTGTGGGAGCGAGCCTGCTCGCGAAGGGGTTATCACTGACACTGCAGATGCTTAGACCGACACCACAAAGAAACTGACAATCAAACCCATCCCGACAAACCACACCAACGACCGCAAAGTCGCCCAGTCCGCGAGATAGCAAATGATGTACAGCAACCGGCTGGTGATAAATAACACCGACAGCACGTTGATCGTCACCAGTTCGGCATTGCCGGCCAGATGCGCCACGATCACCGCTGCAGCGAACGCCGGGGTCACTTCAAAACTGTTCTGTTGCGCTGCATACGCACGCCGGCCCAAACCCTCCAGCGAGTCAAGAAAATCCCGGGGATCATGGTTGTCTTTCAGTCTGAACCCGCCACTGATCTTGGCGACACCCGTGCCGATATACGGCAGGAAAATCGCGATCAAAATGCACCACAGGGCAACCGTCATAGAGCAGTCCTTTCTTCAGTTTTAGGAATTCAGGTTTCGGTTAAAACTTCATCACCAATATGCCAATCATCACCAGCCCACACGCAAGCAGTCGTGGTCGACCAAAAGGTTCTTTCAGGTAACGCATGCCGAACAGCACCACCAGAATCACGCTGATCTCACGCAACGCTGCCGCCTCGGCAATCGAGCCCAGCTGCATAGCCCACAGCACCAGAGCGTAGCTGAACAACACACAGAATCCGACCGCCAGCCCCAGCCGCCACTGTTCACGCCAGAACAACCTGAACGCCGGGCGCTTGCGCACCAGCGCCAGCAACGGGAATGGCCAGGCACTGAGCAACGTGACCCAGACCAGATAGTCCAGAGGATGTGACCAGCGCCGCAACGCCTGACCGTCGATGTAGGTGTAGCAACCGATGCACAAGCCGATCAGTGCCACCACGGGCAGCATTGACCATGGCAATCGCGCGCCACCACCGCCCTGCCACAGCAGGCACGCCATGCCGAACGGGATCAACAGAATTCCAAATATCTGCTGATTCGTCAGCACTTCCCCGGCAAAGATCAGCGTCAAGGCCAACACCACCAACGGCGACAGTCCGCGCATCAGCGGATAAACCAGCCCCAGATCACCGACCCGATAGGCTTGGATCAGCAGATAGCGATAGAGCAATTCGAACGCCGCCGACGCCAGGATCCATGGCCAGATCTCAACCGGCGGCACGCTCACGAACGGCAACATCACGGCGACAAACAACAGCGCCACGCTGTCCATGCAGGCCACTACCAACAAGCGTTCCGCACTGAATTTGATCAGGGTATTCCACGCCGCGTGCAACAGCGCCGCTACTAACACCAGTGCTGTTGCAAGCACGGCACACTCCTTTATTTGTTTTTGTTCCCTGCGCAAAGCGCCCGAAGAATTGATTCGCCATAGATCAACAGCTGTTTATACTGCAAGCGACCACGCCGCACTCAGTTGCGCACAGACTAATTCCAATAAATTCTGTCCATGCCCGCTCTCACCGAGAGCGGGCATCGGCATGCGTATGCCTGATCACAGCGTCAAGACTACCGACAGAGACCTTGCGCATGCCACTCGCTTTGCGCGGACTTGCCGGGACTGGTGCGTTGGTCAGTGGGTTGACGGTGCTGATGGCGTTGTTCTTCATTTATCTGCAACGTCGCGGTGCGGCGGCGGTCAATGTGTCCGGCTGATTAATTGCTTTGTTGCTGAAACCGCTATCGCGAGCAAGCTTGCTCCTACATGCATCTATGCCTGTGGGAGCCTGCTCGCGAAGAAGTTGACGCGGTACACCTGTCTTCACGCCTCTTTGCGCTTGCGCGTATCAGGTGCCTGATTCGCGTTTTTCTTCGGCGGCCCGCTCTCGCTGCGAATCTGTGCATGGCTGATCAAAGCAAAGATAAAGCTGCCACCAATGATATTCCCCGCCAGCGTCGGCCCGGCGAACACCAGCCAGAAATCTTTCCACGGCAACTCGCCGGCAAACACCAGGTACGACACCTCGGCGGAGCCGACCACGATGTGGGTGAAATCACCCAGCGCCATAAGGTAGGTGATAAGAATGATGATCCCCATCTTTGCGCTCTCCATGGACGGAATCATCCAGACCATGGTGGCGATCATCCAGCCCGAGACGATGCCCTTGGCGAACATTTGGCCGGTGTGGTTTTCCATGACTTTGCGGCCGATTTCGAGAAAAGCCAGGTCGGTTTTGCTGTCGAAAATCGGCAGATTCAGCATCACATAGGCCACCAGCAACGTGCCGCACAGGTTGCCTGCCAGCACCACCGTCCACAGGCGCAGCAACCGACCGAAGTTGTTGAATGTGGGCTTGGTCATGACCGGCAGCACGGCGGTCAGGGTGTTTTCGGTGAACAACTGTTGACGAGCGAGGATCACCGCGAGAAAACCGGCGCAGTAGCCAAAACTGGCGATCACTTTGAAGTGCTCGCCGTCCGGCAATCGTGAGTTGAGCAAACCCATGGCCATCAGCGACAGGCCTATGGTCAAGCCAGCGGCCAGCGCCGACCACCACAGGGCAGCGACACTGCGCTCGAGTTCCTGATCGCCTTGAGTGCGGATGATTTCGTGCAGCACCGCCGCACGGGGTGGCTGGTTTTTGTCGACTTCGTGCTGTTCTTCAGCCGAGAGGTTCGGGGTTTTGCCGTCTTTTTGGGTGTCCATAGCGTTCCTGAACCAGTGGCGTGTCATGTAGGTACGACACGTGCGGTTCGGAGCTGTTCAGTACTCGAATAAACGAAACCACTCCTGTAGGAGCCGAGCTTGCTCGCGATGGCGTCATTCGCATCACCGCCGAAACCGAAGTGAACCCATCGCGAGCAAGCTTGTTGTGGCTCAATGTTTTTGGACCATGATGTAGGAGTATCGACCTAAGGAAGCATCATGGGATATCGGGTTGTTAGTCCTGAGGAAAAAGCGGAGGCCATTCGTTTGGTTGTGGAGATGAAATGCTCCATTCATAAAGCCTGTGAGCTTACAGGCGTGGGGCCCACAGCTCTACGCCGATGGGTTTTGCACTGGCGCCGGGAGCATGCGGGGATTTTGCAGGCCTCCCGGCCCCAAGATCAGCAGATGATCGAGTCGTTGCAGGCAAAATTGGCCCTGCTTGAGGCCGAGAATCATGTCTTAAAAAAGCAATTGCCCTCTCATCTGAAAGTTCTGTTCAACCGAACCAAGTGATTGATGGCGTTAGAGGAGCAATGTCGATTCGACGTATGTGCTCGGTCCTGGGTTTGGCTCGCAGTAGCTTTTACGCGAAGCGTAAGCCTGCGTTGCCGCGTGTTATCGAGAAGGACCTGGAGCTGAAAATTCGTGCGGTACATAAGGAGCATCGCGAAGCACTGGGTGCGCGCGGGTTGTCCAAGGAGCTGAGAAAAGGTGGTGTTTTCATTGGGCGTCACCGAATGCGCTCCTTGATAAATACTTTGGAACTCGCCAGACGTCGACCGCGTTATGCCCACTATCGCCGCGCCACCAAGCCCGGAGTCACGGCACCAAACATACTTGATCGTCGTTTTAATCCAGTCCAGCCGGACACGCTATGGGCGGGTGATATCACCTACATCAAAGTGAGGGATAGCTGGTTGTATTTGGCGGTAGTGATGGATCTTTTTTCACGCAGAATTGTGGGATGGGCCTGTTCCAGGACGGCTGACACGGACTTGTCCATCAAAGCCCTTAAGCTGGCAGTTGCGCTGCGTCGTCCGATGCCGCAGCTGTTGTTCCACTCAGACCAAGGCTGCCAGTACACCTCTGACCGCTTCGCGACATGCCTGGAAGAAAGCCGGATCGTGCATAGCGTAAGCCGGCGTGGAAACTGCTGGGACAATGCGGTGGTCGAGCGTTATTTCAGAACATTGAAGCATGACTGGATGCCGGAGAGCGGCTACCAGAACCATTTCGAAGCGGAGAAGGATGTGATCGATTTTGTGTCGCATTACAACCATCGTCGTTGCCACACCGCTTCGAATAACCTGCCGCCGGCTCTCTTTGAGCAGCAGGCGGCCTAAAAACTCCTACAGAGTGGTCCAAAAAAACTGGACCCCAACAGCTTGGCTCCTACAGGGCTCGCATTACGAGCCGGCCACATCATCCTGAAACTGATCTTTGACGTACTTGATCTCGGTACGGCCATGCGGCGCCGGTAAGCCGTCTTCGCCCAGGTTGACGAACACCATCTTTTCCACGGTGAGGATGCTTTTGCGGGTGATCTTGTTACGCACTTCACACGTCAGGCTGATTGATGTGCGACCGAACTCGGTGGCGGTGATGCCCAGCTCGATAATGTCGCCCTGGCGCGAGGCGCTGACGAAGTTGATTTCGGAAATGTACTTGGTGACGACGCGCTGGTTGCCCAGCTGGACGATGGCATAGATCGCCGCTTCTTCATCGATCCAGCGCAACAGGCTACCGCCGAACAGCGTGCCGTTGGGGTTGAGGTCTTCAGGTTTTACCCATTTGCGGGTGTGGAAATTCATATTCACTCCTGAGCGTCTTGCGAAATGATGAGGGGCATCATGGCAGAGCCCGGACTAGAGCTCTATTACGCATAGACTATGGTCTCGATTACCGTTCAGACATTGACCGACAGAAACGCTTTGGAAGTATCGCTCACACGGCTATAATCGCCACCGTTTCAAAACGGTCATCTTCGGTTGATACCGTTTTCCCGCCACCTGTCCGAGGGGCGCTGCAGCAGGTTCGACCTGTCAGGCTCGGATGGGGCGTTGCTTGGCTGTGATCAGCCAGACACTAAACGCACAACGGCGCCCATTCGCATACATTACGAATGGAGGCTCTTCATGAGCGCTGTTATCACGCCTGCAGATTTTAACGATTACAAAGTGGCCGACATGTCCCTGGCTGCCTGGGGTCGTCGCGAAACTATCATCGCCGAATCCGAAATGCCTGCCCTGATGGGTCTGCGTCGCAAATACGCCGGTGAGCAGCCGCTCAAAGGCGCGAAAATCCTCGGCTGCATCCACATGACCATTCAGACTGCCGTGCTGATCGAAACCCTGGTTGCCCTGGGTGCCGAAGTGCGTTGGTCGTCCTGCAACATTTTCTCGACTCAAGACCAGGCCGCTGCCGCTATCGCTGCTGCCGGTATCGCGGTTTTCGCCTGGAAAGGCGAGACTGAAGAAGAGTACGAGTGGTGCCTGGAGCAAACCATCCTGAAGGATGGCGCGCCTTGGGATGCCAACATGATCCTCGACGACGGCGGCGACCTGACCGAGCTGCTGCACAAGAAATACCCGGCGATCCTGGACCGCGTCCACGGCGTCACCGAAGAAACCACCACTGGCGTTCACCGCCTGCTGGACATGCTGGCCAAGGGCGAGCTGAAAATCCCGGCCATCAACGTCAACGACTCGGTGACCAAGAGCAAGAACGACAACAAGTACGGCTGCCGTCACAGCCTGAACGACGCGATCAAGCGCGGCACCGACCACCTGCTGTCCGGCAAGCAAGCGCTGGTCATCGGTTACGGTGACGTGGGCAAGGGCTCTGCTCAGTCCCTGCGTCAGGAAGGTATGATCGTTAAAGTCTCCGAAGTTGACCCGATCTGCGCCATGCAAGCCTGCATGGACGGCTACGAGCTGGTTTCGCCGTTCATCGACGGCATCAACGACGGCACCGAAGCCAGCATCGACAAAGCACTGCTGGGCAAGATCGACCTGATCGTGACCACCACCGGCAACGTCAATGTTTGCGACTCGAACATGCTCAAAGCCCTGAAAAAGCGCGCTGTTGTCTGCAACATCGGCCACTTCGACAACGAAATCGACACCGCTTTCATGCGCAAAAACTGGGCATGGGAAGAAGTGAAGCCACAGGTTCACAAAATCCACCGTACCGGCCCGGGTGCTTTCGACGCTCAGAACGACGACTACCTGATCCTGCTGGCCGAAGGCCGTCTGGTTAACCTGGGTAACGCCACTGGTCACCCAAGCCGCATCATGGACGGTTCGTTCGCCAACCAGGTGCTGGCGCAGATCTTCCTGTTCGGCCAGAAGTACGCCGACCTGTCGCCAGCCCAGAAAGCCGAGCGCCTGACCGTAGAAGTATTGCCGAAGAAACTCGACGAAGAAGTGGCCCTGGAAATGGTCCGCGGTTTCGGCGGCGTTGTGACACAACTGACCAAGACCCAAGCCGACTATATCGGCGTGACCGTCGAAGGTCCGTTCAAGCCGCACGCTTACCGCTACTGATTCGCTGACCGGCGATGCGGTGTTCTGATACACCGAATCGCCTGATTCGCCAGCAAGCCGGCCCCTACAAAGGAAACGCGTACGACGCAATCCCTGTAGGAGCTGGCTTGCCAGCGAAGACGTCGTAACGGACACACCGTTGGCTCTCGCGTTTCCAAGGATATGACCATGTCCCAAGACCGTCGCTACAGCTTCGAGTTCTTCCCTACGAAGACCGACGCTGGGCATGAAAAGCTGCTCGCCACTGCCCGTCAGCTGGCTACGTATAACCCCGATTTCTTCTCCTGCACCTATGGCGCTGGCGGTTCGACCCGTGATCGCACCCTCAACACCGTGTTGCAGCTCGAAAGCGAAGTGAAAATCCCTGCCGCACCGCATATGTCTTGCGTGGGCGACAGCAAGGACGACTTGCGCGGCCTGCTGGCCCAGTACAAGGCTGCCGGCATCAAGCGTATCGTTGCCCTGCGCGGTGACCTGCCTTCGGGCATGGGCATGGCCAGCGGTGAAATGCGCCACGCCAACGACCTGGTCGAATTCATTCGTGAAGAGACCGGCGATCATTTCCACATCGAAGTCGCCGCTTACCCGGAAATGCATCCGCAAGCGCGCAATTACGAAGACGATATCGCCAATTTCGTGCGCAAGGCTAAATCTGGCGCCGACAGTGCGATCACCCAGTACTTCTTCAACGCTGACAGCTACTTCTACTTCGTCGAGCGTGTACGGGCGTTGGGCGTGAATATCCCGATCGTGCCGGGGATCATGCCGATTACCAACTACAGCAAACTGGCGCGTTTCTCTGACGCCTGCGGCGCGGAAATCCCGCGCTGGATCCGCAAACAGCTGGAAGCCTACGGCGACGACACCCAGAGCATTCAAGGCTTTGGTGAGCAAGTCATCACCGAAATGTGCGAACGCCTGTTACAAGGTGGCGCACCGGGGCTGCACTTCTACACACTGAATCAGGCTGAAGCGAGCCTGGCGGTGTGGAACAACTTGAAGTTGCCGCGCTGAAACAGTGCAAAACCATGAAAAGGCTCTGGCGAAATCCAGGGCCTTTTTTATGGAATATGTCTTGTGCCGGAGCTTCTGGATCCAGTTTCTGGCTCTTTATGATTTCTCGTCGTAATCTCAAGCCATGCCCCTGATTTCTCAATGTCTGACAGTGCTGCTTTTTACTTGCCTGAGCTTCGCAGCCCGGGGCGAGAAGCTGCGCATTGTCACTGAGCCGTGGGCGCCTTACGTCTACGAGGAAAATGGCAAAGCCCTGGGGCTGGATTACGAAACCACTGCCATCGTCTTCAAACGCCTGGGGATCGAAGTGGAGTGGCAGTTCCTGCCGTGGAAACGCTGCCTGTCGATGCTCGAAACCGGCCAGGCGGATGGCGTGCTGGACATTTTCCACAGCGATGAGCGTGACGCGACCCTGCTCTATCCCATTGAACCGCTCTCGGATGTCGAGTTCGTGATGTTCTATTCCAACGACCGGCCTTATCCGTTTCGCACCCTGAACGACCTGAAAGGCCTGACCATCGGCACCTCGCCGGGCTATCTCTACAGCAAGGACTTCAGCGAATCGCCGCTGTTCACCCGTGAACCGGCGCCGACCCATGAAGCCAACTTTGGCAAGCTGATACGCGGGCGAATCGACCTGTTGATCACTGATCGCCGGGTCGGCCAGCACTTGCTCGATGAATTGGGTATCCGCGACAAGATCACTGAAAACCCGACCGTCATCAGCCACCAGAGTCAGTTTCTGGCGGTACGTAAAAATGCCGGCATGGATTTGCTGGTGCAACGTTTCGGTGCCGAGCTCAAGCGCTTCAAGCGCGAACCCGCCTACGCGGAGCTGAGCGCCCGTTACGGCGCGGAACCCGGTGCCGCCCTTAAAGCCGACACTGCCACCGCGACCACTGCAAAAACCGTTGAGCAGCAGGAAAGCGGCGCGCAGTGATTGCTCTGTTATACTCCGGCCTTCCCGCCAGGCTCACGCCCGGACGCTCGGACTTGTTAAAGGCATCTTGACCCCGCTACAGCGCAGCTCTTCAGCCCGCGCGAGCGCTCCAGACGAGCTTTCAAGGCCCAGCAGGACCGGACGGGATTGCGTTCTTCTTAAACGCCATTCGCGCCAGGCAAGACTCCCATTGGGCCAAGCCCTAACTAAAACAGGATTACTCATGTCCTTTGCTTCCCTCGGTCTCTCCGAGGCTTTAGTCCGCGCCATCGAGGCAGCGGGCTATACCGAGCCTACTCCGGTGCAACAGCGGGCCATTCCCGCCGTGTTGCAAGGTCGCGACCTCATGGTTGCGGCTCAGACAGGTACTGGTAAAACCGGTGGCTTCGCCCTTCCGATCCTGGAGCGGTTGTTCCCTAACGGTCACCCGGACAAATCCCAGCGTCATGGCCCGCGCCAACCGCGCGTATTGGTCCTGACCCCGACCCGCGAGCTCGCGGCTCAAGTACACGAGAGCTTCAAGGTCTATGCCCGTGACCTGAAGTTCGTCAGCGCCTGCATCTTCGGCGGCGTTGGCATGAACCCGCAGGTTCAGGCCATGTCCCGTGGTGTTGACGTGCTGGTGGCCTGCCCTGGCCGCCTGCTCGACCTCGCCGGCCAAGGCAGCGTCGATTTGTCCCACGTGGAAATCCTCGTGCTCGACGAAGCTGACCGCATGCTCGACATGGGCTTTGTCCATGACGTGAAAAAGGTTTTGGCCCGCCTGCCAGCCAAACGGCAGAACCTGCTGTTCTCGGCGACGTTCTCCAAGGACATCACCGACCTCGCCGGCAAGCTGCTGCACAACCCGGAACGCATCGAAGTCACGCCACCGAACACCACGGTCGAGCGTATCGAACAGCGCGTGTTCCGTCTGGCCGCCAACCATAAGCGTTCGCTGCTGGCCCACCTGATCACCGCTGGCGCCTGGGAACAGGTGCTGGTGTTCACCCGCACCAAGCACGGCGCCAACCGCCTGGCCGAGTACCTGGACAAACACGGCCTCAGCGCCGTCGCGATCCACGGCAACAAGAGCCAGAACGCCCGCACCAAAGCCCTGGCCGATTTCAAGGCCGGTGAAGTGCGCATTCTGGTGGCCACCGACATCGCCGCTCGCGGCCTGGACATCGACCAGTTGCCACACGTGGTCAACTTCGAACTGCCAAACGTCGACGAAGACTACGTACACCGTATCGGCCGTACTGGCCGTGCCGGTCGTTCGGGTGAGGCGATCTCGCTGGTCGCGCCGGACGAAGAGAAGTTGCTGAAAAGCATCGAGCGCATGACTAAGCAGAAGATTGCCGACGGCAACCTGATGGGCTTCGACTCAAGTGCAGTAGAAGCCGAGAAACCAGAAGTGCGCGAGCGTCCGGATGTGCGTAACCCGCGCAACCCACGTGGCCCGCGCGGCGACGGCCCGAACGGCACCGGTGGTGGTGGCGGTCGTAAAGACAAGGGCAAGGACAAGGGCGGCAAGGAAAAACCTGCCGCTACTGGCCGCGGCGATCGCCCGGCGCGTGAACACAAGCCACGCGAAGGCACCCCGGCTCGCGAGCAACAGCGCCCGGCCCCTCGCGCCGCTGCTGACCGCGCTCCGGACGAGTTCCTGGACGACGATATCGATAACTTCGGTAACCGCGTTGATTACGTCCCGCAAGCCAAACCGGCTCAGGGCCGTGGTCGCCGTCCGGGTGCTCCGGCACAAGGCACGGCCGCTGGCGCAGGTGCCCCGCGCACCGGCGGCAAGCCTCAGGGTCGCCAAAGCGGTCCGCGCAGCAGCGATGGCGCCACCACCGGCACGCCGCCGGCCAAACGCAGCGGCCCACGCAGCGGCGCTCCACGTGACGGTCAGGCCCGTCGCGAAGAAAGCCGCAACCGTCGCCCTGCTCGTGACGATCAGCCGCGCTCGGAACCCGCCGTGCAAAACCCGCGCAGTCCAGCGCCGAAGATCATTCACAAGGAGTCGAAAACCGATCGTTTCCCGACTCCAGAGCAACTTGATCAACTGCCAGGCCGTCCGCGTGGCGAAAAACCAGCGTTGCTGACCCGCAATCGCTGATTTATCGCTGCCATAAAAAATGCCCTGATCTTGCGATCAGGGCATTTTTTTTGTGCGGCGAATTGCTTTTGTAGGAGCCCGGCTTGCCGGCGATGGGATCAAACTGATTTCTGTGTGATTGCCAATTGCGCTTTCGCTGGCAAGCCAGCTCCTACCGTCTCAGCATTACTTCGCTTTCACACCTTCAAACGTCACGTACAGCTCGACCGCATCGGACGCTGGACCCAGGTTTTTTTGCTTGCCGAAATCGGAACGCTTGATGTCGAAGGTACCCTCGAAACCGGCACGGTAGCCGCCCCATGGATCCTTGCCTTCACCCAGGAAAGTAGCCTTGACCACGATTGGCTTGGTCACGCCCAGGAGAGTCAGGTCGCCGGCCACATCGGCAGTGTCTTTGCCAGCGGCATTTTTACCCGTTGGGGTGACGCTGGTGGAAACGAAGGTGGCTTTGGCAAACTTGCCCGAGTTCAGGAGATCATCATCGCCGGATATGTGCTTGTCGCGCTCAGCATTGTTGCTGAAAACGCTGGCGGTGTTCACATTGAATTCGATCTTGCTGTCTTCAGGCTTGGCAGCGTCGAAGCTGAACTTTCCGTCGATGTCCTTGAAGGTACCGGTGATGAAGCTGTAGCCCAGATGGCTGATCTTGAAGTTGACGAAAGCGTGCTGGCCAGTTTTGTCGACGACGTAGTCAGCGGCCATCACGTTGGCGGACAGCAGAGCAGAACCGATTGCCAGAGCGGCGAGAGTCTTTTTCAACATGCTTTGTTTTCCTAGGGAGTCGAGGTTGAACTTCAGGCTTTGCGACCCAGCATTCGCTTGAGGGTCACATCACGGTCGATAAAGTGGTGCTTCAATGCTGCCAACGCATGGAGGCCGGAAAAAATTACCAGCACCCACGCCAGATAGAGGTGAATCGCACCGGCGTTATCTGCCTGGTCCGGCAGTCCGGAAACCAGGGCAGGCACTTCAAACCAGTCAAACACCGGAATACCGGCACCTTCTGCGGTGGAAATCAGGTAACCGGCAATCATCACAGCGAACAGGCAAAGATACAGAAAGGCATGGCCGAAATGAGCACCCAGACGCGTCATGCGGCTGTAGCTGGTCAAGGTCGGTGGTGGTGGGCTGACGAAACGCCACAATACCCGCAGCACCATTACACCCAGCAAGATCAAACCAATGCTCTTGTGCAGATCCGGCCCGTCTTTGCGCCATGGGTCGTAATAGTCGAGGCCAACCATCCACAGTCCGAGGGCGAATAAACCGAATACGGCCAGTGCCACGCCCCAGTGCATGATGATGCTGACCCAGCCGTAGCGGGAGGTAGAGTTACGTAGCTGCATTGCCTAGATCCCTGTAAGTGCTGGCCAAAGACTATCGGGTTATCTATCGAATTAAAGCTGAAGGTTTCGCTTTGAAATATCGAGAAATACGATCAGGAGCTTGAAATGAGCGTGTTAAGGAAAGATTAAAGACTACTGCGTGAGAAAAAATGAAGTCCAACAGAAGAACACCTGCGCCCCAGGGTTTATTCGATTCCCGGTACTGGTTTTCTTCACCCATAAAAAAACGCGGCATCTCTGCCGCGTCTTTTTAATCCCGACGCTTACTGCGCCTTGGTAACCGTTGTCGGAGTCGCAGCGGGTTTAGCCGCTGGTTTCTTCACCGGAGCCTTTTTGGCTTCGGTTTTGGCTGCAGGCTTCTTCGCCGGAGCTTTAGCCGGTGCCTTTTTGGCAGGCTCGGCTTTCACTGGCGTTGCAGGCTTCGGTGCTTCGACCGGTGCCGGTGCAGCTACTGGAGCTGGAGCCGGTGCTGGTGGAGTGACAGGCTCAGGTACCTTGATCGGCTCTGGCTTCTTGGCGTCATCCGAACCACCGAACAGGTTGCTGAAGAAGTTACCTTTCTTCGCCGCCACCGCGCCGGCCGCCGCTGCCGTCGCCACTTTCGCCGGCTCAAACGACTTGCCCGCCGCCAGGTCTTCAACCTGACTGGCCGCACGCTGGCCGGTGCGCAATGCGCCTTCCAGAGTGCCCGGGTACAAGGTGTCAGTGTGTTCGCCGGCGAACGCTACGCGCTCAATCGGGCGCTCCCACAGGCGCCAGTATTTGCTGATCTGGCCCGGGCCAAAGGCCAGGTAAGCGCCGCCCATCGACGGGTCGGTGCTGTAGCGGCGGATTTCATAACCGGTGAAAGAACCACGCGCCTGTGGATAAAAGGCGTGCAGGCGAATCAGCACCTGATCGACCATTTGCTTGTCGCCGAACGCCTGCATCACACGAGCGTTGTCGCCAGACAGGTTGATCACCACGTTGGCGCCGCCCTTCAAGGCAGGCTCAATCCACAACATGCCCAGGCCTGTATTGCTGAAAATCTCGCCGGACATGCGCGCTTTGGATTCCCACACCGGCGTCTTGAACTTCAGCATGATCTGGTCGCGCCAGCCGTAGTTGGTGCCTTTGATGGCGCCCATGTGCTGGGCATCCAGCGACGGGGTCATCTGGATCTTGCCCAGTGCGCGCAACGGCACCGCCAATACCACGTAATCAGCCTGATAGCCGACGCTACCCACTTTGACGGTCACGCCGTCCTTGTCCTGAGTGATCGAGGAGACCGGGGAGTTGGTCTTGATGGTTTTCAGTTGTTTGACGAACGCCTGGGCCAGTACCGGGCTGCCGCCAACCAGTCGCGAAGCACGCAGGTCGCGATCGGAAGTGCCACGGTAAACACGGCTCTGCTGTGCGAAGTACAACAGCGACAAACGCGAAGGTTCGTCGTAACGAGTACGAATCTGCTGATTGATCAGCTGACGAGCAGTCGCTGGCAGGTTCTGCTTGTCGAGCCAGCTGGACACGGTGATCTGATCCAGCGCGTGCAGCGTGTTGTTGGCGATCGGGTTCAACGGGTCGTCAATCGAGCGCGCCAGATCATCCACGGTTTTTTCGTAGCGCTTAAGCGCTTCGGCAGTGGCTGGCTGCTTGGTCGCCAGATCGGCGGCGGTGAAATACTCACCATCGATCAGATAGCCTGGAGTCCGCACGAATTCAGGGGCTGGCGTGGTGCTCAGCTTGAAGGTCGACACGTACTTGTTCAGCACCGGCTGAGTCTTGTCGTTGCCGATCCACTCGCTGGTGGCCATGCCGGAACGACCGCCCAGGCTCGATTTGGCTTCCAGCAGGGTGACCTGCCAGCCTTTGCTTTGCAGCTCGTAAGCCGCGGTCAGGCCAGACAGCCCGCCACCGACCACGATCACGGTTTTATCCTTGGCCAGCGCAGACACGCTGAACAGCCCCAACATCACCAGCGCACAGGCGCGCAGCCAACCGACAGACATTCAGCGAACTCCGGAAATACATGAAGAAAAAGCAGTTTTTATGAGTCAGTCGACTCCAGGAACCGCGAAGGATACGTCAGGCTTCAGACGCCCGCCAGCAACGTCTATCGACCTATACGAAGTAGCTCAATCGACACAATGGGTTGTCCCCAAGCCACGCATTGCATAGGCTTGCGCGATTGTTTGCCCGCCTATGTCGCGGGTAGCCTCGAGGAGACAGAAAATGGGCCTGAATAAACAGTGGATGGAACGCGATCTCGCGGTGTTGTGGCATCCCTGCACCCAGATGAAAGACCACGAACAGCTGCCGCTGATCCCGATTAAACGCGGGGAAGGTGTGTGGCTGGAAGACTTCGAAGGCAAGCGCTACCTCGACGCTGTCAGCTCCTGGTGGGTCAACGTGTTTGGCCACGCCAACCCGCGCATCAATCAGCGCATCAAGGATCAGGTCGATCAGCTGGAGCACGTGATCCTCGCCGGCTTCAGCCATCAGCCGGTGATCGAGCTGTCCGAGCGGCTGGTGAAGATGACCCCGGAAGGCCTGACCCGGTGCTTCTACGCCGATAACGGTTCGTCCTGCATCGAAGTCGCACTGAAAATGAGCTTTCACTACTGGCTCAACCGCGGCCAGCCGAACAAGAAGCGCTTTGTCACCCTGACCAACAGCTACCACGGCGAAACCATGGCGGCGATGTCGGTGGGCGACGTGCCGCTGTTCACCGAAACTTACAAGGCGCTGCTGCTGGACACCATCAAGGTGCCGAGCCCCGATTGCTACCTGCGCCCCGAAGGCATGAGCTGGGAAGAACACTCGCGCAACATGTTCGCCGCCATGGAACAGACCCTGGCGGAGAACCATGACAGCGTCGCGGCAGTGATCGTCGAGCCGCTGATCCAGGGCGCTGGCGGCATGCGCATGTACCACCCGGTTTACCTCAAACTGCTACGCGAAGCCTGCGACCGCTACGGCGTACACCTGATCCACGACGAAATCGCCGTCGGCTTTGGCCGCACCGGCACGATGTTCGCCTGCGAACAGGCCGGCATCCGCCCGGACTTCCTCTGTCTGTCCAAGGCCCTCACCGGCGGTTACCTGCCGCTGGCGGCCTGCGTGACGACCGAAGACGTCTACAGCGCCTTCTACGACGACTACCCGACCCTGCGCGCCTTCTTGCACTCACACAGCTACACCGGCAACCCGTTGGCGTGCGCCGCCGCACTGGCGACGCTGGACATCTTCGAAGAAGACAACGTCATCGAGAACAACAAGGCGCTCGCCCAGCGCATGGCCTCCTCCACCGCGCACCTGGCCGACCATCCGAACGTCTCGGAAGTACGGCAGACCGGCATGGTGCTGGCCATCGAGATGGTCAAGGACAAGGCTACGAAAGAAGCCTACCCGTGGCAGGAACGTCGTGGCTTGAAGGTGTTCCAGCACGCACTGGAACGTGGTGCTTTACTACGACCGTTGGGCAGCGTGGTGTATTTCCTGCCGCCGTACGTGATCACACCGGAGCAGATCGACTTTCTGGCCGAAGTGGCCAGCGAAGGCATCGACATCGCGACGCGCGACAGCGTCAGCGTGGCGGTGCCAAAAGACTTCCATCCGGGATTCCGTGATCCGGGCTAGAAGTGACTGAGTACCCCTGTGGCGAGGGGGCTTGCCCCCGTTGGGTCGCGAAGCGGCCCTAAAACCGACAACCGCGTTTATCCAGCTAAAACGCATCGCCAGAATTACGACTGCTTCGCAGCCGAACGGGGGCAAGCCCCCTCGCCACAAAAGCCACTTTTACAGAGACCCCGCATGAGACTGTCCCGCTTCTTTATCGACGCCCCCCTGAGCACCGGCGAACACGAGTTGCCCGAAGCCCAGGCCCATTACATCAGCCGCGTACTGCGCATGGCCGAGGGCGATGCGTTGCAGCTGTTCGACGGTTCGGGCCACGAGTTTCGCGCCACGCTGGTGGAGGTCGGCAAGAAACGCGTCGTCGTGCAGATCGATGAAAGCTTCGCCGGGCAGGTCGAATCACCGCTGGCGATCCATCTCGGCCAAGGCCTGTCCCGTGGCGAGCGCATGGACTGGGCGATTCAGAAAGCCACGGAGCTGGGCGTGACTGAAATCACCCCGATCTTCAGCGACCGCTGCGAAGTCCGGTTGAAGGATGAGCGCGCCGACAAGCGCCTGATGCACTGGCGCCAAGTGGCGATCAGTGCCTGTGAACAATGTGGGCGTTCGCGGGTGCCGGTGATTCATCCACCGCTGCTGTTGGCGGACTGGTTGAAACAGGCACAAGCCGAGTTGAAACTGGTGCTGCATCCGGTTGCTGAGCCGTTGGTCAGTCACGCCAAACCTTCCAGCCTGGCGTTTCTGATCGGCCCCGAAGGCGGGCTGTCCGACGCCGAAGTCGAACAGGCCAAAGCCAGCGGTTTCCACGCCGCCCGCCTCGGCCCTCGCGTGCTGCGCACCGAAACCGCGCCGGTGGTGGCGTTAGCTGTGGCCCAGCAGCTTTGGGGTGACTTCTAGGGCCCTTTCGCGAGCAGGCTCGCTCCCACATTGACATGCATTCTCCTGTGGGAGCGAGCCTGCTCGCGAAGGGCCGGGCGCAGTCTAGCGGTCGATCTGGCTGCTACTGCACCGGATCGCTCGTCGGCTTGACGATGATCGCCTTGAGTTCGCTGGTCATCGGGAACTCAAGGTTCAACCCCTTCGGAGGGATCGGCTGTTCAAACCAGCGCTGGTAGATGCCATTGATCTCGCCCGAACTGTACAGATCGGCCAATGCGCCATTCACCAGAGCGAGGAATTGCGGATCATCCTTGCGCACCATGCAGCTGTAGATCTCCCGCGATTGTTCCTCGCCGACTACCACCCATTTATGCGGATCCCGCGCCTTGGCACGTTCGCCATAAAGCAACGCGTCGTCCATGTAGAACGCCGCCGCCCGACCTGACTGCAGCATCTGGAAGGCTTCGCCGTGATCTTTGGCGCTAATCACGAACATGTCGATTTTGTTGTCGACGTTGTAGCTCTTCAGAAAGCGCTCGTTGGTGGTGCCGGCAGTGGTCACCACGTTCTTGCCGCGCAGATCGGCGAAGCTCTTGATCCCGCTGTCCTTGGCCGTCAGCAACTGGCCTTTGACGTAGATGAAACCGTAGGAAAACGCCACTTGCTTCTGCCGTTCGGCGGTTACCCCGGTAGAGCCGCATTCGAGGTCGACGGTGCCGTTCTGCACCAGTGGAATCCGCGTCTGAGAAGTCACCAGGGTGTATTTCACTTTGAGCTCAGGCAGCACCAGTTGCTGGCGAATGCGCTCGACAATCTTGCTCGCCAGATCCACTGAATAACCCATCGGCTGCCCCGTGTGATCGCCCACGTAGGAAAACGGCACCGACGCATCGCGATACCCGAGGGTGATGCTGTTGGCATTGGCGATCTTGCCCAATGTGCCGGTCAGCGGCGCTTCATTGGCTTGAACCTGACTACCGAGCAACAGCCCGAGGGTGCAGCCGAGCAACGTGATTTTTTGCATTGTTATTCTCCGTTGTGGGTGTTGGATGCGGGTGGGTTCAGATGCGGGCCGCCGTGACGGTGATTTCCACCAACACTTGCGGGCGCGCCAGATCGGCCTGCACCGTGGTGCGGCTCGGCGCCTGTCCCGGTGACAACCAGGCCGACCAGACTTCATTCATCGCCGCGAAATCGGCATTGATGTCTTTCAGATAAATCGTCGCGCTCAGCAAATGATCTTTGTCGCTACCGGCCTCGGCCAGCAACGCGTCGATTTTCGCCAGTACTTCGCGGGTCTGACCGCCGGCATCCAGGGCGTCGCCCGGCACCTGACCGGAAAGAAACACCAGCTCGCCGAAGGTCACGGCGCCTGACAGGCGTGGGTTGCTGTGAAAACGTTTAATGGTCATGACAGGGTCCTTTTCTGATAGGGAAATTCAAGCGGCAGGGTGGCTGAAACCCAGCAGGTCAATGGAAGTCTGGCGCTGGCTGATCAGCTCGCTGAGTAGCTGGCCGCTGCCACAGGCCAGGGTAAAACCCAGCGCGCCATGACCGAGATTGAGCCACAGATTGCGGTAGGCCGTAGCGCCCAAAAGTGGCACTCCGCTGGGGGTCGCTGGACGCATGCCGGCCCACTCCACGGCGGCATCGTAATCGCCGGCATTCGGGAACGTGTCGCGGGCCTGGCGCTTGATCAGGCTCAAGCGTTCGGGATCGACGGCCGGGTCAAAGCCGACAATGTCGACCATCGCCGCCACGCGCAATTGCTCACCAATGCGCGCATAAACGATCTTGCGGTCGTAGTCGGTGATGCTCAGTTCGGGCGCCCGGTGTTCGACACCGATCGGCAGCGTCAGGCTGTAGCCTTTCAGTGGATAGAGCGGCAGCCGTAGACCGGGCAGTGCCAGCAGCGGACTGCGATGGCCGGCGGCAAATACCAGCTGCTCGACCGGCAACACCTCGGCACCCAACTCAATGGCGGTGACCGCGCCGTTGCGGTGTTGAACCCCGGTCACCGCGTGCCCCAGGCGAAATTCGCAACGGCCGGACGCCTTCAGTCGCGCCGCCAGTTGTTGGCAAAAACCATGGCAATCGCCGACTTCTTCGTCTGGCGTATAGATCGCGCCGACAAAAGGAGCATCGGCCAGCGCCGGTTCCAGCTGCGTACACTCGGCGGCAGACAACACCTGCTGTTGCTGCGGATCGGCCAGGCCTTGGCGCGCTTTCCCGAAGCTGGCGGGGTTGCGGAATGTCACCAGTTTGCCGTTGCGCCGCCATTGGAAACCGCTCAGCCCATCGTCTTCGCGCCAGGTTTTCAGTGTGCTCTGGCTGAACAGCGCCAGGCGCAGCAAGTGCGCGGCGTTCTCACGGTTGACCGAACGGCGGCATGCGGCGAGGAACGATGCCATCCAGCGCCATTGCGCCGGATCGAGACGCGGACGCAGCTTCAACGGCGAGTCGCCGCGCAGCATCCAGCCGATCGCCTGCAACGGCACGCCGGCGTCCGCCAGTGGCGCCACGTAGCGATAGGACAACTGGCCGCCGTTGGCGAAACTGGTTTCGCTGCCCAGCGAATCCCGGGCCTCGACCACCGTCACCTCAAAACCGTCGCGCACCAGCGCATACGCCGTTGCCAGGCCAATCACGCCACCGCCGATAATGCACACACGCTGAACCATGTCCGTCCCTAAAACCGTTGTGAAGGCGAGGCCGAGGTTAGAGCCAGGTGACAGGCGGCGAACAATGAATAAAGATGCCGAACCCATAAACAAAGGTTATGGACTTGCCATGCGTCTTCGTCATATCGAGATTTTCCAGGCGATCCGCCAGACCGGGTCGATCAGTGCGGCCGCGCAATTGCTGCACGTCTCTCAGCCGGCGGTGACCAAGGTGCTGCAGCACGCCGAGCAGCAACTAGGTTTCCCTCTGTTCTTGCGGGTTCGCGGCAAATTGCAGGCAACGCCGGAAGCGCTGGAGCTTGCGCGTGAAGTCGATAAGGTCACCGAAAGCCTGCAAGGCGTGCGGCGCCTGGCCCAGAGCTTGCGCCGCGAGCCGGGCCATAGCCTGCGCATTGGCGCCACCCCGGCGCTGGCCCTGTCATTGCTGCCGCCAGCCATTCACGAGTGGACCGTGCGCTACCCGGACATCGCCTGCGAACTGTCCAGCGCCCATAGCCGAGAACTGGTGCAGAACCTGCTGATGCGCGAAGTGGATGTCGCCCTGACCTTGCAACGACCGGATCATCCGGGGCTCAAGGCCCAGGCGCTGGCGTCCGGCGTGCTGGTGGCGCTAGCGCCCGCGGGTTACTGGTCGGCGGCAGAGGCAGGCACACCGTTGCCACTGATGGCCCTGGCCGATGCCCCCTTGATTGGCCTGTCCAGCGCCGACCCGTTGGCAGCCCGGCTCGACAGTTACCTCGAAGCGGTGGAGCCGCCGCCCCGGGTACGTATCGCGGTGCAGACCTATTCACTGGCCCGGGCGATGGTGGAATCCGGCGCCGGACTGGCGGTGATCGACCCGTTCACGGCACTCGGCGCCTCCCCCGCCGCGACGACGATCCGCCCGTTGACGCCGCCGCTGCCGATCACCCTGTACGCGGTGACCCGCGCCACCGAACCGCCGCCCCACACCTTGAATGACTTGTTGCAGGTATTCAGCCGCCGCGCCCAGGAGCAACTGGATCGCTTGATCCCGGCGCAGCATTAAATGTGGGAGTGAGCCTGCTCGCGAATGCAGTGTGTCATTAATCATTGATGTCGACTGATGCTCCGCCTTCGCGAGCAGGCTCGCTCCCACAAGGATTGCGGGGGTTTAGAGGACGTAGAAGAAAATCGCCACAAAGTGCAGCAAGCTCCCGGCAATCACAAACAAATGCCAGATCCCGTGGGCATGCCGCAGCCGATGATCGAGGGCAAAAAAGATAATGCCCACGGTGTACAAGATCCCGCCCGCCGCCAGCCACGCAAACCCCGCAGTGCCCAACGCCGCGAGTAACGGCTTGACCGCTACCAGCACGATCCAGCCCATCACCGCGTAAATCACGATCGACAGAATCCGTGCTTCGGAACGCGGCTTGATCTCTTGCAGGATGCCGATCAGCGCCAACCCCCAGACAATTCCGAACAGCGTCCAGCCCCACGGCCCGCGCAGGGTCACCAGACAAAACGGTGTGTAACTGCCGGCGATCAACAGATAGATCGAAAAGTGATCAACCTTCTGCATGATCGCTTTCTTGCGCCCGCGCACGCTGTGGTAAACGGTCGAGGCGCTGTAAAGCACCAGCAAGGTAAAACCGTAAATCGCCACGCTGACAATCTTCCACGGGCTGCCGTCCATACTGGCGATGACCAGCATCCACACCACCCCGACCGTTGCTGCCACCGCCCCGACCAAATGCGTCCAGGCGTTCAATCGTTCCCCGTGATACATGCGTTGCTCACCTCAAAATTTGATGCAACATCGCGCAAACTGTAGGAGCTGTCGAGTGGAACGAGGCTGCGATCAAAAATTCGCAGCCTCGTTTCACTCGACAGCTCCTACAGCGTGCACAATCGAGCCATTCGAATAAGAGTCCGGGCCATGCTGATCGATGAAGAATTGACCCTGAAAAAACTCGAGGTGTTCCTGGCCTTCATGCGCACCGGCAATCTCGCCCGCGCCGCCGCCGAGTTGCAGACCAGCAACGTCAGCGTGCACCGGGCGATCCACTCCCTGGAAAGCGCCCTGCGCTGCCCGCTGTTCAAACACGAGGGCCGTAACCTGACGCCGCTGGAAAGTGCGTATGTGCTCGAAGAGCGAGCACAGAAGCTGATTCAGGACGTGGTCGAAACCGTGCGTCTGACCCGCGAAGCCGCAGGTTTTTCCGCTGAACGCTTCAAGCTCGGCTCGCTGTACTCACTGACGGTGAAGACCGTGCCGCAGCTGATCATGGGCCTGAAAATCCGCCGCAGCGAACTCAACATCGACTTGATCCTCGGTTCGAACTTCGACCTGTTGTACAAGCTCAAGAACATGGAAGTCGACGCGATCCTGGTGTCGCTGGACGAGAGCGTCAATGACCCGGACTGCGAGCAGATTCCGCTGTTTTCCGACGACATTTTTCTCGCCACGCCGGCGGACTCAAAGTTTGCCCAACGCGCCGAGGTCGACCTGGCAGAAGTGCGCGACGAGACGTTCATTACCCTCACCCAGGGCTTTGCCACGCACCAGGACGGTAATCGGGTGTTCAAGCAAGCCGGGTTCGAACCGAAGGTGGCGATGCAGGTCAACGACATCTTCACCCTGTTGAGCATGGTCAGTTCGGGGGTGGGTTATGCGTTGCTGCCGGGGCGGATTGCGGCGGTGTATGAGAACCGGGTGAAGCTGATACCGTTGCAGGAACGCTATCGGTTGCAGCAGCACATTGGCGTGGTGTTTTTGAAGGCCAAGGAGCGCGATCCGAACTTGCTGGCGTTGTTGGCGGAGTGCCGGATGTACGCCAATCGCCAGGCCTGAAACCGCGTCGCGACCATCGCGGGCAAGCCTAGCTCCTACAGGATTTACGCGATCCCTGTAGGAGCTAGGCTTGCCCGCGAAGGCGCCAGAACAGTCAGCGATGATCTACCGGTTTAACCGACAATCCCGCGAACAATGAAGTACAACAACGAAGGCCCCAGCAAGCACCCCAGCCCGGTATGGAACGTCGCCGTCAACGCCCCGTAAGGCACCAACCGCCGATCCGTCGCCGCCAGCCCGGCCGTCACGCCGCTGACCGTCCCGGCCAACCCGCCAAACACCATCGCCGAGCGCGGGTTATCCAGTCCCATCCAGCGCGCCGCCATCGGCGTGCCGACCATTACCAGAATCGCTTTGATCAACCCGGTGGCAATCGACAGCGCCATCACATCGGAACTGGCGCCAATCGCCGCGCCGGTCACTGGCCCGACGATGTACGTCACCGCACCCGCGCCGATGGTGGTCATGCTGATCGCATCACGATAACCAAACGCCCAGGCCATGCACGCGCCGACAATGAACGGCAATATCGTGCCAAGCAGTAGCGCGATCACGCCAATCAACCCGGCTTTTTTCGCTTCGCTGGCCTGAACTTCGAATGCAGTGGCGACAATGGCAAAGTCGCGCAACATCGCGCCGCCCATCAACCCAATGCCAGAAAACAGGGTCAAATCCGCCAGGCCTTTTTGCCCACCCGTCAGCGTGCCTCCGACCCACGCCAGCACCAACCCGATGACAATGGCAATCGCCGAGCCGTGAATCCGCCCAAATGTCAGGCGCTTCGACAAGACAACGGACACCCACATGATCACGCCAACGAACGCGAACGCGGTGACCAGACTGTTGGTGGTCAGGCCTTTCTCGATGAGTTCCCACATATCAGCGACCTCCTACAGGTGTGCCGACCGGGGTAATGTCCACCGGTTCATCGGGCAAGGGTTCGCCTTTATGCGTCCGGCTGATCAAGGCAATGGTGCAGCCGCAGATCACCACCGAACCGATCGCCGCGAGCACCGCCACTGGCCCGCCATGCAAGGCCGTCACCACGTTTTGTTGCGCAGCCATCGCGACCACCACCGGAATGTACATGGCGCCCCAGAAGCCGACGCCCATCTCGCAATCCTTGGTCATGCCGCCGTGTTTTTGCATCCACAACCGCGCGCAAATCAGCAGGATCATCGCGATCCCGACCCCGCCAACGTTGGATTTAACGCCCAGCAACATGCCAAGCGCATCGCCCATGATCACTCCCGCCAACGTACAGATCGCCAGCAGCGCCACACCGTAAATAATCATTGTTGTAGTCCTCAAAATGCATCGTCGAATGTTGTTTTTGTTGTTCGAAGGCCTGAGTCGGAGGTCTAGAGTTGGCGGCTTCCCTCCTCACGCAACAGCGCCTGCAAGGTATCGAGCCGCGCACCGTCGAAGGCAATCACGGTGCCCTGCTCGAACACCCGGCGCGCCAGCCCGGTCAGCACCGCACTGGGAGGCAGTTCGATCTGTAGACGTACGCCACGCTCGTAAGCGCTTTGCACGGTGCCGCGCCAATCAACGATGCGGCACATGTTGAAAGCCAGGTCGTCGCGCAAGGCTTCGACGTTGATGATGGGCCGGGCGCGGCTGCCACTGAGGTAACCCAACGACGGCGTTTTCAGCGGCACCTTGGCAAAGGCTTCGGCCAGGGTTTTAGCCGACGCATCCAGCAGCGGACAATGCGACGGCACGCTGACCGCCAGCCGCTTGGCCAGACCTGCACCGCAACGTTTCGCCAGCACCGCCACCGCGTTCATCGCCCCGTCGCTGCCGGCAACCACTATCTGGTTATCGGCATTGATATTGGCCAGGTAAACCGGCGTGTCGACGCTGTGAACCTGCGCCAGCAAGCCTTCCACTGTGGACAACTCCAGGCCGATGATCGCGGTCATGCCGTAGCCCTGTGGATAAGCCTGCTGCATCAACTCACCACGCAGGCTGACCAGATGCAGCGCATCGCTGAAACTCAAGGCACCGGCCACCACCGCTGCCGGGTAAGCGCCGATGGACAATCCGGCCACGTAATCCGGCGCGATGGATAACTGACGTGCCGCCGCGACACCGGCGATCAACAGGCAAAGCTGAACCGCACGGGTCGACTTCAAGGCCTCGGCGCCATCCAGCGACAACGCGTCTTCGCCCAACACATCACTCGCTTCGATCAGCGTCTCGCGAGGCAATCGCTGGAGCATGCCTGGCTGCTGCGCGCCCTGGCCGGGAAATACCAGCAAACTGCTCACGCGGTTTGCTCCTGCGGGTTCCACGGATCGATCACCAGACAGGCTTCGGTGGCGTTTTTCAGCAATACACACCGTGCAGAGCCGGCCCATTCGCGCAGGGCCACAGCGCCGAACGGCGTCTGCAACTGCATGTCCACCGGGCACACAGCCGCATCCAGAATTTTCACCAATGACTGCGCCTGAGAACGCTCCAGCGCTTGCGGCGTGCGCAGAATCAAGTCGAGATCACTGCCCTCGTGCAAGGCAACAAAGCCGCTGGCCAATTCAAACCCGGCGCTACCGCTGACACCCCACACCCAACCACAGCCGTTGAGTATCGGCCGCAGTCGATTGAGGGTGCGTATTGCAGGCAAGTCCCGATCCGTCGAAACGTGACAAAGGGCTTCCGGTTTGACCCGCCGCTGAATCGCATCGACCGACATCACCGTTGCAAAACGCTGTTCACGCAAGCGCCCACGCACGCCGACCGCGACCATACCCGGCGCGCTAACCGCACGCCGAACCACCACTGGCTGCCCCGCACCGAGCGAGTCGATCACCCACGCAGGCGCGTCCGCAGGCAACTGCTCCGGGGTCATTCCCCAGAGCAGATCGTGGGCCATAAGCGTGTTCACCACTGCGCTCTCAACAGTTGGCGAACCTTGCTCGACGCCCCGCGATTGCTCGCACCCAAGCGGCTGCTCAGATCGCAACCGTGGGCAGCTACATCGCCAATCGCCTGATTCAGGCATTCAGCCACCCGCGCCAGATCGGCTGCAGTCGGCTGCTCAATCTGTTCCACCGACAGGGTTTCCCACAACAAACCGAGACTGGCGTAGTTGTCGATGTCATAGGCCATTGGCGGCACGCTCGCGGCCAGCACTTCCAGCTCTTCAACGCTGCGCAAGGTCACTCGCGCCGCCGAGGCCTTGCCCATCGCATGCACCATCACACCCGGATCACGTAGTGCGATCAGTCGATTGGCTTGATAACCATGGGCCAGAAATGCGCCGGACATCGCCTTGCCCACCAGCAAACCAATCACTGCGTGACCAGCCAACCGCGCACGGGCGTAACTGTCTGCCGCCCCGGCCAATGCCTGGTGAATGCCGAGCGCTTCTTCGCGTCGGCCATAAGCCTGACTCGGCACATCGACGATGGCGATCAAGGCGCGTTTGTGCGGTTTTTTACTGTCAGCAACAATGACTTCATCCACAGCCTTGGCCAAACCCCAGCCTTCCAGAAGACCCACTTCACCGTTACGCGCACGGACAAAACGGTTGTCCGGATCAGCCACCACCGCGATAAACCGGACAGGCTGATCACCCAGCACACCATCGGCCACCTTCAATGAAGCCGGCAAACCTTCGACCGGCTTGGCCCCTGCGCTCAAGGCGTTGAACCAGTTCAAACCTCTTAGCGAATAGGTGCTCATGAGCGCGCTCCTTGATACAGATCGCGAACCGTCGCCGGTTCGATTTGCGGTGCGGCGTCCAGGCGTGCCAGCCGTTGCAGGTACAGATCCGCCTGACGACTGCGTTGTTGCGCCGGCAAACCTTGCTTGAGCAATTCGCACACCTGCTGCTGAATCTGCGCCACATCATCGGCGGCATAACGATCCACCAAACCGCTGGCGAAACGCTGTTCGCCACCGGTCAGGCTCCAGATGAAAGGACGGTCGCGGGAGTCGTATTCCTCAAGCCCTGCTTCCTGTTCGATGACTTGCGGACCATTCAGGCCAAGACGCGCTTCCTGGGTGACCAGTAAATAGCTGCACAACCCGGCGGCAATCGACATTCCGCCAAAGCAGCCGACGCTGCCGGCCACCACACCAATTACCGGTTGGTATTGGCGTAGATCGACAATTGCTGCATGGATATCGGCAATCGCTGCCAACCCAAGGTTGGCTTCCTGCAAGCGCACGCCGCCGGTTTCCAGCAGCAGCACGGCGCGAGTTGGAATGCCGTTGCGGTTGTCTTCAGCGGCCAGCTCCAGCGCGCCCGCCATCTTCGCCCCGCCGACTTCACCGAGGCTGCCGCCCTGGAATGCACCTTCGATGGCGGCGATGACCACCGGCAAACCACCGATGCTGCCCTTGGCGATCACTACGCCGTCATCGGCTTGCGGTACCACGCCCTGGCGCTCAAGCCACGGCGACATGACGCGTTGAAACGGGTCGAGCAATTCGCGGAAGGTGCTGGGGTCGAGCAAGGCTTTCGCTCGTTGCCGGGCGCCGAGCTCGATGAAGCTGCGTCTTTGTAGGTATGGCTGAAGGAGTTCTGAGCTGTCAGTCATGGCCGATCTCCTCAAAGCCTTGTTCCAGACGCAAGCGCACCACGCCCGGTGTCGCGCCGAAATCGTGGATGGCGATGTCCATCGCCGGTGGTGTCTGACCGTCGAACATCCTCGCGAACAGGTGTTGCCAGCGTTGCTGCGCACCATTGACCGAGGTCTGTACGTTGATCGTCAGCTTGCCAGCCTGACCTGGCTCGATCAGCACTTCCAGATCGCCCGAGCCGACACAGCCCACCAGCGTGCGACCGCGTGGCGGCTGCCCGGCGGGGAATTCAAAGGATAAGGTTTCCATCAGAAAGCTCCGGACTCGATGCGGTCGATAAACAGGCAGGCTGCGAGCAAGTCGGCAGCACCACCGGGCGAGGCATTCAACGCGATTAATTGTTCATCCAACTCATGCAAACGGCGGCGACCGGCGAGGCTGGCGCTGCCACCCGCGTCGAGCACGGCCTGGGCGCCAAGTTGCATGGTTTGCAGACCTTGTTCGCCCGCACGGTAGAGCACGCAGGTGTCGGCCAGTCGGGTCATGATTGCCAGCAAGGCATCGAGCCGGGCGTTCTGTTCACCGTGACCGGCGGCGCGACTGCGTTTGAGTTGCGGCAATGCCCGTTGAACCACAGAAGGAAAACCCAGCTGCGCTTCTTCACGGGCACCACAGGCACCGTAACGCTGCGCGACTTGGGCGCCGTGGCTGAGTGAGCGCGGCGCATATCGGTCGTCGAGTAACGCCAGGCGTGCGGCGCGCAAGGTGATGGAACCGGCCGCACTGGATTCAGGCTCAAGCGCGGCAGCAGTGACCAACAGGCCCAAGGCCCAGATCGCCCCGCGATGGGCATTCACACCGCCCGTGGTGGCGAGCATCGCTTGCTCGCCTTCCCGGCCAATCCGTCCCACGGCTTCGCGCAGCGGTAATCCGATTTCGCCAATCTCGATAGCGGCTTGCGCCATCTCCTTGAACGCGGACCACAGCGACAACGCCGAGGCGTGCATCAGCCCCAGGTGCAGGTCGGTATGCGCGCCGTTGCCACGACGATCGACCAGTGCCGGTTTCGGCGACAGGTCCGCTTCGTCGATCAGCGCATCCACCGCCAGGTCCGCCAGTCGCTCGGCCAGGGTCAAGGTTTTCGGTTGCAGGTTAAGTGCGTGCATTACCAGCTCCTGAACTTGGCGGGCGGGTTGTAGAGGCCACCGGACCACTCGACCAGATCAGCCACGCTTTTGGCCGCAAGCAGTTCGCGGGTGGCGTCGGTGCGGCGGATGCCAAGGTCTTCGGGCAACGCGATCAGGCCTTCGCGACGCATGCGCGCGGTGTCTTTCGGGTTGTGACGCAAGCCGATGGCGGTCACCCCGGCGACAGCGGCGATCATCGCCTGGCGTTCTTCCAGCGAACGCGCCTTGTACAGATACGCGATGCCTTCTTCGGTCAGCAGGTGGGTGACGTCGTCGCCGTAGACCATGATCGGCGCCAGCGGCATGCCGCTTTTCTTCGCCACGTCGATCGCGTCGAGGGTTTCGACGAAGGTCGGTTTGCCACCCTCCTGGAAGGTTTCGACCATTTGAACCACGAGTTTTTTACCGCGTTCGAGCATCGGTTCGGCCACGTCGGTGTGTCGCATGTCGAGCCAGGCCGGCGTGCCGTGACGACGACCGCGCGGATCGTGGCCCATGTTCGGCGCACCGCCAAAACCAGCGAGGCGTCCGCGTGTCACGGTGGAGGAATGACCGTCGCCATCGACTTGCAACGTGGCGCCGATAAACAGGTCCACCGCGTATTGCCCGGCCAGTTGGCAGAACATCCGGTTGGAACGCAGCGAGCCGTCGCGCCCGGTGAAGAACACGTCTGGCCGGGCGGCGATGTAGTTTTCCATGCCCAATTCGGTGCCGAAGCAATGCACGCTTTCGACCCAGCCGCTTTCGATCGCCGGGATCAAGGTCGGGTGCGGATTGAGCGTCCAGTTGCGGCAGATTTTGCCTTTGAGGCCGAGGGATTCGCCGTAGGTCGGCAGGATCAATTCGATGGCGGCGGTGTTGAAACCGATCCCGTGATTCAGGGACTGGACGTTGTGTTTTTCGTAGATGCCCCGGATCGCCATCATCGCCATCAACACGTGCACAGGCTTGATGTGCCGTGGGTCGCGGGTGAACAGCGGTTCGATGTAGAACGGCTTGTCGGCGACCACCACAAAATCGACCCAGGACGCAGGGATGTCGACGCGAGGCAGGTCCGTCACGTCGTCCACCAATTGATTGACCTGGACGATGACGATGCCATCGCTGAAGGCTGCCGGTTCAATCAATGCGGGAGTGTCTTCGGTGCTCGCCCCGGTGTAGATGTTGCCGGCGCGGTCGGCCATGAAACCGGCGGAAAGCACGACGTTGGGAATCAGGTCGACCACCAGTCGCGCATAGAGCTCGATGTAGGTGTGGATCGCGCCGATTTCCAGCAGGCCGTCTTCCAGCAACTGGCTGATGCGCAGGCTTTGCGTGCCGGCGAAGGAGAAGTCGAGCTTGCGCGCAATGCCGCGTTCGAACAGATCCAGATGCTCGGCACGGCCGACGCTGGGCATGATCATGTGCAGGTCATGCAGCTTGGCGGGATCGGCCTTGACCAGTGAGCGGGACAGGAAATCCGCCTGCTTCTGGTTATTGCCCTCCAGCACCACGCGGTCGCCGGGCAGGATCAATGCTTCCAGCGCCGCGACTATTTTGTCGGTGGGCAGGACCACACCGTCGGCCAGATCCTTGACCAACGCCAGACGCCGCTGCTTTTCGCTGCGCCGGCGCGTCCATCGCGAGTCGGGGGATATTGTTGTTGTCATGACCACTCCACGGGTTCGCTTTCGTGGGAGTCACCTTAGGAGTGTTGGGTGGGGGCATCAATCAAGCGCAGCGTCGGATCATTACGCTCACCGTAACGATCAAACAAAACCCTGTGGCGAGGGAGTGTCCCAGTCAGGTCTGCGGTGAATTGAAGGCCGCCATCGCGAGCAAGCTCGCTCCCACAGGTTTTGTGTACGCCGCAGATTAAATGTGGGAGCGAGCTTGCTCGCGATGGGGCCAGAACATTCACCGTAGCATCACAGTCTGGTCATCTGATGCACGCGAATCAGTCCCAAAAAAGGACCTTTCGGTCCCTTTTTGGGACTTTTCAACTTTTGCCGGTCGATTGAGGTTTTGTGTTTAAAAGTTTGTACGCAAGAAGGGTGCGAGGCTACGCAGTCTGACGGCGCTGCCTACAGCAATGCCGGAAGCCGCTGACTGGTGGGGTTTTGCGCTGAGCTTTATCGTTTGTGGGTCGCTGCCAATTCAGCGACCGGGTCTGGAATCCCGAGGTGTAGAAGGCGCAATAGCGCCCCCTCATGACGTATGCTTGCACACCTTTAATGTGTGTACTCCGTTATGGCGGCTGTGCGCGGGAGACCTTCGGGTCTACCGGGTTTTCTCCACCTCGGGTTCCAGCCCGCGTACAGCTGCCACCCCTTCGGCTGGAACCGAGGGAGCAGCTGAAAATCATTACTGGAGATTCACTATGTTCAAAGCCACTCCCAATCCCCCGGAAACCGACACCGATTCCGACGCATCCCTCGAAGCCGAAAAACTTAAAGAAGCCGCCGACCGCGCCTTCGCCCATTACTTCCCCCCTGCTCGCGACAAACCATCGAGACGCCGTAACAAGTCCCAGCTCTTCACGGTGTGCCCCGACATCGACGCCGAAGCCCTGCTGGCCAATGCCTCCGAAGACATGCTGTCGATCAGCGCGATTGCTGCTGATCTGGCAGACGATGTGGAAGGCTCTCGCCGCTCGGTAGCCTTGGCGATCAGCCGAATGGCGGATGGGGTGCAGTTGTTGGTGGAGCGGGCGCTGGATCATTACGAGGCGTTGCAGATGCAGATGCGGGCTCAGGCCAAGGTTTAGCCGTCAGGTTTGAGGTGAATGGAAGGCCGCCATCGCGAGCAAGCTCGCTCCCACAGGTTTTGTGTACACCGCAAATCCAATGTAGGAGTGAGCCTGCTCCGGGCGGCGTTCCGACGATGGGGCCAGTCAGACCAACCCAGCACTTACAAGCAGTTCTTCCAGTGCCAATAAGTCAGGGACTTTGGCAACTTGCTCCCCCACCTGCACCGCCGCCTGCTCCAGCGAACACAACGGCACATCGACATAGCTCAGCTGACTGTCGAGCTTGTGCGACCGAGGAATCCCCTGCACCAGCAATGCAATGAACTTCAACGCCGGCCGACCGCCCAGCGCATTGAGAATCACGATCCTCGCGCGCTCGCCGATGACGACTTTATTACCGCAAGCCGATTCAAAACTGAGCAACGGTATCTGCCGGTCGCGCCACTTCACCAGGCCCAGATACCACGGTGGCGTATCCAGATCGAACGCCCCCGGCTGATAGTCGATCAGCTCCGCCACCGCGACGTTGGGCAGGATCAGATTGCGGTCGGCCAAGGGCAGCAACAGGCCGGTGAGGTTTCTGGTGCGATGCTCAAGCATGGGTTTTGCTCCAGAGGGCGATGCTTTCGAGCAGCACCGATTCCTGGTACGGCTTGCCGAGGTAATCGTTAACGCCGATGGCCATCGCGCGGTCGCGGTGTTTCTGGCCGGTGCGTGAGGTGATCATGATGATCGGCAGGTGCTGCAAACGCTCGTCGGCGCGCACCTGGGTCGCGACTTCGAAACCGTCCATGCGCGGCATCTCGATGTCCAGCAGCATCACGTCCGGCATGTGTTCTTCGAGCAGCAGCATGGCGTCGACCCCGTCCTTGGCGGTCAGCACATTCATGCCGTGGCGTTCGAGCAAACGACTGGTGACCTTGCGCACGGTCACCGAGTCATCGACCACCAGCACCAGCAATGGCTTGTGTGGCTCGACCTCGGTGTCCTGGGTTAGCGCCTGCTGCGGCACAGGCGCCTGCATGGCCCGGATCGGCGCCAGCAAATCAAGAATCAGCACCACTCGGCCATCGCCCAAAATCGTCGCGCCGGCCAAGCCCTGCACCGCCGCGAACTGCGGGCCGAGGCTTTTCACCACGATCTCGCGCGTACCGGCCATGGAGTCGACCTGTACGGCAATGTGCCGCTCGTTGCATTGCACCAGCAACACCGGCAACGGCAGGCTTTGGCCCAACAGTTTCGGGCGGGAGCTGGTTTTCAGCAACTCGCCGAGGTAGCACAACTCATAGTCCTGTCCGGCGTAGTTGTACTTTGGAGGATCGAGTCGGTAATGCCCTTCCAGTTCGTTGGGCAGCACACGGACAATGCCGTCGATGGTGTTCAACGGGATCGCGTATTGATCATCAAAACACTGCACCATCAGCGCGCGGTTGACCGAGACGGTAAACGGCAGACGAATGCGGAAATGCACGCCCTGCCCCGGCACCGAGTCGATGACCATCGTGCCGCCGAGCTGGCGGACTTCTTCATGGACCACGTCCATGCCGACGCCGCGTCCGGAAATCTGGGTAATCTTCTCTGCCGTGGAAAACCCCGGTTGCAGGATGAACTGCAGCACGTCGTGGTCGCTGATATCGGCGTCCGCGGCCAGCAAGCCGCGCTTGATCGCCTTGCGTCGCACTGCGTCCAGCGGCACACCGGCACCGTCGTCGCGGATGTCGAAAATAATGTCGCCGCCCTCGCGGGACAAGTCGAGTGTGATCCGCCCCTTGGCCGGTTTGCCGGCCGCGATTCGCACCTCGGCCGATTCCAGGCCGTGGTCCACGGCATTGCGCAGCATGTGTTCCAGCGGCGGCGCCATGCGTTCAAGTACGTTGCGGTCCATCTCGCCTTCAGCGTTGCCGACAATGAACTCCACGTCCTTGCCCAGTTCGCTGGAGACCTGCCGAACGATGCGCTTCAAACGCGGCAGCATCCGCTCGAACGGCACCATGCGCGTGCGCATCAGTCCTTCTTGCAACTCGGTATTGATGCGGCCCTGCTGTTGCAGCAGGTTTTCCGCGTCCTGATTGCGCCGATCGAGGGTTTCCTTCAAATCGAGCAAGTCAGAGGCCGATTCGAACAGCGCCCGGGACAGTTGCTGCAATTGCGAGTGGCGGTCCATTTCCAGCGGGTCGAACTCTTCGTAGCCCAGGCGTTCGGCGTCGACTTGCTGGCGGCTGAGAATGCGGCCCTGGGTTTCGGTATCAAGTCGGCGCAATTGGTCGCGCATACGCTCGATGGTGGTTTCCATCTCGCTCAGAGTGACCCGCGCATCGTTGACCTGCTGTTCGATACGGCCACGGAAGATTGAAGTTTCACCGGCCAGATTGACAAGGTCATCGAGCAGTTCAGCCGAGACCTTGACCATGTCGGCGCCCGCTTCCGCTTGTATCGCGGGCGTCTCTGGCTTGGCGGCGGGCGTCACATCGGCCGGTTGCAGCACGGCCGGATGGCTGAAATTCTTGATCGCGTCGATCAGTTGGTCAGCGGGCGGCAATGGCTGCCCGGCGCGGGTCGCATCGAGCATCTGCGCCAACCGGTCGTGGCTGCTTTGCAACAACGTAAACAACGCCTCGCTCGGTTGCAGCGCGCCCGCCGAGAGGCTTTCGTAGAGAAACTCCAGCTCATGGGCAAGGTCGCCAATAGGCGCGATTTCGACCATTCGCGCGCCGCCCTTGAGCGTGTGCAGTTCACGCAGCAGGGTTTCCATTTCTTGTCGGTTCGACGGTTCGGCTTGCCAGCGCACGAGCGCGGCGCCGGAGTTTTCGATGATGTCGAAACCTTCCTCGAGGAAGATCTCCAGCAACTCGGGATCATGCCCCGCAGAATCCTTGACCGGCTCGGGCTCCGCCACTTCGGCGGCGTTGGCATTGCCCTGACGAAACTCGCGAATCGCCTCGATCAGCTCGCCCGGGTTCCCCAGCGATTGCTGATTCTGCAACTGCTCAAGCAACACCGCGAGCCGGTCATGGCTCTGTTGCAACAGCTGCACCAGGGTTTCACTGTAGTTGTAACGGCGGTCCACCAAGTCTTCGTAAAGGCTTTCCAATTCATGGGCGAGGTCGCCGACCGGCTGGACTTCTGCCATCCGCGCACCGCCCTTGAGGGTGTGCAAATCCCGCTGCAAGGACAACAGCGGTGCGGCGTTGTCCGGGTCGTTCAACCAGCGTTGCAGCGCGTGGCCGGCACTTTCGAGGATATCCACCGCTTCTTCGAGGAAGATCGAAACGATTTCGTCATCCAGTTCAACCTGGGTCGCCGACTGCTCCAGTTCGGCGGTGGCGCTGCCCAGCTCCCGGATACTCAGGGTACGGCTGCCATCACTGCGTATCAGGCCCATGGACGACGGATCCAGACTTTCGTCGAGCAAATCGCGCAAGGCCCGGATACGTTCCGGTTGCGGGCTGATTTCCTGGCCGGCGGCCAGTTCGTCGAGCATGTTGATCAGCGCTTCATGAGCACTTTGCGCCTCATGGAAAAACCGCTCGCTGACCGCCAGGCTGCTCTCTTCCACCGCGCCGTACAGGTCGAGCAAGGCTTCGCAGAGCGCATCCACCGGATGCAAATCGGCGAGGTGCGCGACTTCGCCGAGGGTGGTCAGCTCGTCGAGCAGCGCAGTCAGCTCCTGACGCTCGCCGGGATGCTGCTGCCAGCGCTGCAACAGGCTTTCGGCGTCCAGCAGGATGTCCATGCCCTGGGACAGGAAATTGTTGATCAACTGCGGATCGCGCTTGGTTCGCAGCGCTGTATTGGGCGTGCTCGACAGCGTTTGCAGACGCTCGGCGAGTAACGACCGGGTGCGTTCGATCAATGGGCCGGCGCCGCGTATCTGCGCCAACGGATCCGTCTTGAGCTGTCGCAACCCGAGCCGGAACAACCCTTCGGCTTCCAGCAACAGCTCGACTTCGTCCAGGTCCAGTGCGATCAGGTGCGCCTTGTACTCGCGGGCCAGTTGATCCAGTGCCGTCGCCAGCTCGGCAATCGGCAAGACCCCGGCCATCGAGGCACTGCCCTTCAGTGTGTGCAACGCCCGCTGCAATTCGTCGCTGGCCTGAAGTGGCACATGCTCGGCGGCCTGATCGAGAAAGCGGTCGAGGCTGGCCAGATGGGTTTCGGCTTCCTTGCGGAAGATCTCCAGCAACAGCGGGTCAAGGGCCGCCACGTCCTGGGTATCTTCATCGCTGGCCGGCGCATCGCCCTTGGCGAGCGCATGCGCGCGCGCGGCCAACTGGTCGACATCATTGCGCTGACGCTGGGCGTTGCCAGCGTATTCGGCCACCAGCTCCGGCAGCAGATTCAGTGCATCGGTGAGCAGTTGCTGCACGGCCGCCCCAGGCGCGACGCTGTCTTCCAGCACGCGGTTGAGCAGGTTTTCCACCGCCCAGGCCAGCTCGCCCAGCACCAGCGCCCGGACCATCCGGCCACTGCCTTTCAAGGTATGAAAGGCTCGGCGCAATTCGCTCAAGGCAGACTTGTCGTCGGGGTTGGCCGCCCAGCGCGGTAAATATTCCTGGAGGATATCCAGGACTTCATCGGTCTCTTCGAGAAAAACTTCGCGCAGCTCATCGTCGACCGGCTCTTCACCGGCGGGCGGCGGCAACAGGCTGCCCGGTGTGGTCAGGGCAGGCGGATTGACGGAAGACACGGGACTGGCCAGCACATCGGCCAGCGACTGCACGATCTCGGGGTCATCGAGTTCCTGCATCTCCTGCATGACCAGGGCTTCACTCGGGCTAAGCACATCGTCAAGCATTGGCACCTGGAATTCGCTGGGGAAAAACCCGAGTGACGCCAGGCTTTTTTCCGCAACGTCGAGCAGTTGTTCGCCCGGCGCTTCGGGATCGTCGCCAAGGCGCTCAAGGTAATACTCAATGCTGGTCACCACGTCGGCCAAGCTGTCCAGTTCCTGCCAGTCGGGCTGGTCCGACTCCAGCAGCAAATGCTCGCGAATGAAGTGATTGCAGGTTTCGATCAGGCTCGCTGCACGGTTCAACGGGATCATCGACAAGGCGCCGCGGACCTGGGTCAGCAAGGCCGGCAACGCCTGCAAATGCTGGCGATCCCAGTCGGCGTCGATGTAGTCGACGATCATGTCCTTGGCCTGTTGCAGGCAGATGCGCGCTTCGCGGATGACGATCTGATGGATCTGCGTCAGGTCGGTGGTCGGCAGGCGACTTTCTTCCTGGCTCTCGGGCTCTACCGTGCCCATCATGCCGGCCAAATTGGCTTCGACGTAGAGCAAGGCGCCCGCGACGTCCATGAGGATCGCGTCGTTGGGTTCGCGCTGGCCCTGAACCAGGCTCAGCACCACCGCCAGTTGATCGATGATGACTTTGCGCGGCTGGCCAAACCCCAGCACCGCCAGGGTGTCGGCGATTTGCCGCAGCGGTGCCAACAGGCTATCGAGGTCCGAGGTGTGCTGGCGGTCGCTGCGCACGAACAGGTCCAGGCGCTCCTTGACTCGCACCAGCTCTTCACAAAGCGCAGCCAGCACCGAGCGCATGGCATCGCGGTCGGGGCCGGCCAGGCGTGCGCGTTCTTCATCGACCATCGCGCTGTCAGGCAACGCGTCGTCCAGTGAGTAGCGATCTTTCATGGTCAGCATCTGCCCGGTAGGAAGTTCGGCCTTGGCAATGTAGAACAGCAAACTCTTGAGCAGCTCCGGCGGTGCCGGTTGATTGATCCCGCGGATGCCTTGTTCGAGCAAACGCTTGAGTTCTTTGTCGGCGTCCTTGAACAGGCTGCGCAGCGCCGGGCTGTTGGCGATCACGTCTGTGCGCATGCCTTCGACCAGTGCCGAGGCGACTTGCCACAGCGGGCTCAGGGGCGCATCAGCGCTTAACCCTTCAAGGCGTGAAAAAACCTTGGCCAGATAATTAAAATGGGTGTCGTCATCCTGTTCTCGCAGCAACCCGACCAGCGCCATCTGCAACATCTGGCGCAATTTGCGCAGCACATTGGCGAAATCCGCAGGCTCCAGCAGCGCCAGCGACGCTTCGTCCAGCGGTGGCAGCTCCACCAGTTGCGGGCTGAACAGGCTGGTTTCCGAGAGCAGGGTTTCCCCCCGGGCACTGCGCAAATCGTTGATCAGCGGCAACACCACCAAGGGTAGGTCACGGCGCGCACCTTGCACCCGGTCGAGGTAAATCGGCAGCTGCCCGAGGGCTTGCATCAACAGGTGAAGCGCCTCGTCACGGTGGCTGACGCGGTTGTGCTGCAAGGCGCGGGTCAACTGCTCCATCTCTTCGGCGAACAGGGCCGCACCGTAGAATTCGACCATCTGCAAACTGCCGTGAACCTGATGGATGTACGCCAGGCAATCACTCAAGGCGTACAACGCCTGCGGGTCATCAAGCAGGGTTTCGATCGCTTGATGGGCCTGCTTCAGCGTTTCGGCAATCTCGCCTTTGACCCACTCAAGGGCCACATAGTCGTGCCGATTACCCATAACCACTCCAGTCCCTACGCCAATCAAAAATCATACGCCTGTGGACGGTTCACGCTTTGTCTGCCGCCTGCGCCTTGACGGTCGGCAAGGTGAAGCCAGACACCGAACGCCGCAGCTGACTGGCCATTTTCGCCAAATTGCCGATGCTCTCGGCAGTGGCGGTGGAGCCGGACGAGGTCTGCGAGGTGATCTGTTGAATCACGTTCATCGTCAGGGAAATCTGCCCGGCCGAAGAGGTTTGCTGCTGCGCCGCGTTGGAAATACTCTGGATCAACGCGGCGAGGGTCTTCGATACGCCTTCGATTTCTTCCAGGGCCACACCGGCATCCTGCGCCAGACGCGCACCGCGCACCACTTCGGTGGTGGTCTGCTCCATCGAAATCACCGCTTCGTTGGTGTCCGTCTGGATCGCCCGCACCAGGGTTTCGATTTGCCGGGTCGCGGCGGACGAGCGCTCGGCCAGGCGCTGGACTTCATCGGCCACCACCGCAAAACCGCGCCCGGCGTCACCGGCCATCGACGCCTGGATGGCCGCGTTGAGCGCGAGGATGTTGGTCTGGTCGGCAATGTCATCGATCAGGCTGACAATATCGCCGATTTCCTGCGAGGACTCACCCAGACGCTTGATGCGCTTGGCGGTGTCCTGAATCTGCTCGCGAATGTTGTCCATGCCATGGATGGTGTTGTGCACCACCTCGTTGCCCTTGTTGGCAATTTCCACCGAGCGCTCGGCCACCGCCGAAGATTCAGCGGCGTTGGCCGACACTTGGTCGATGGACTGGGCCATGTCGTTGATAGCCGTGGAGGCTTCGGAAATCTGCTGCGCCTGATGCTCAGAGGCCTGCGCCAAGTGCATGGCGGTGGCCTGGGTTTCCTGCACGGCGGCGGCCACCTGGCCGGCAGTGAGGTTGATGGTCGCCACCAGGTCGCGCAATTGGTCCACGGAGTAGTTGATCGAGTCGGCGATGGTCCCGGTGAAGTCTTCAGTTACCGAGGCGGTAACGGTCAAGTCGCCGTCGGCCAGGTCTGCAATTTCATCCAGAAGCCGCATGATCGCGGTCTGGTTGCGTTCGTTTTTCTCGGCAGTTTCCCGAAGTTGGCGGTTGGTTTCGCGCACCATGACCATGCCGATCAAGATGATCGATGCCAGCGCCAGCAGACCCAGCACGTAACCGCCGATGGTGTCGACATTGCGCCCGTCGGCGAGGTTTTCGAAACCGATGGCCAGGTGCGAAGCTTCGTCGAGCAGGGTTTGCGACAGGGTGAAAATGTTGGTGGCTGACTCGCGGACCTTGAACAGTTCGGGCGAAGTCTCGAGGATTTCATCCACCGAGCCGGAGACGAATTCGAACAGTTCGGAAATCTCGCTCAACCGGGCGCGGGCATCGCGGTCCTCGACCTGGCTGATCCTCAGCGCCACGTTGCCCTGAAGCATGCCGTTGAGTACCTGGCCGAAACGCGCGGCATCGCGACCGAAAGCATCGGCGGCCTGCTGCGAGTTTTCATCGCCGGACAGCACGGTGTTCACCGCGCCCAAAATACGCTCGGCCAGCAGCGATTGACGCTGGGCCACCGCCACCTGGCCGGCCGGCGCCCCACGTTGCAGGAGGATTTCGACGACTTTCTCGTACTCGACCTGCAACTGCGGCACGGTTTCGGCCAGGGTCGCGGCGACCTGATGCAGCGACAGCACGGTCTGCTCGCTGGAGAGGATCGCGTCGGTGTTTTTCAGCAAGCGTTCCCAATCGAGCTGCACGGCGCGCATTTCCGGGCGCACCGTGGACGGCGCTGGTGGCAGGCCAGTGGCCGGGTCGCCCTTCTTCAGGTAACCCCAACGCAGCGCAAAGTCATTGCGCGCATCGCTGAGCAACTTGAACGCAGCCGCTTTGCCGGCGGCGGCTTCGGTGGCATTTTTAGCGATGCGCTGGGACAGTACGCGCAGCTCACCGGCATGGCCGATGTACTGTTTGTCGTACATGGCTTGGGTGTTGAGGTAAGCGAAATTGGCGAACAGCAGCATGATGAACACGATCAGCGCGATGAACAGCGCGACGATCTGCGAGCGGCTGCGCGTTCCTTCTGGCTTGCCTGTTTTTGCTTTTATCATCGGTCCTCGCCTGTCCTACCCAATTCACTACTCGCCCTTGTAGGAGCAAGGCTTGCCCGCGATGAACGATTACGCGGTGTGCCTGCAAAACCGCGTCGTCTGCATCGCGGGCAAGCCCGGCTCCTACAGGGGCCGGGGTCAAATCGCGACGTGCATAAAGCTTTGCGACTGCGCCAACGCAAACGGGCTGAACACTTGCCAGGTCTGCTCACGCTGGAATCGGCCTTTGACGAACGCCGACATTGGCCCACTCCACTGATCTGCCGGTTCCAGGCTGTCCTGGGCAAAGTGCTGCAAGCCAAAGACTTCGTCGACCAGCAACCCGGCAAACACCTCGTCATGTTCCACCACCAACACCCGCCGCTGCTTGCGCGCCGCGGAGACTTCGTGGCCAAAGAAACCGTACAAATCCATGATTGGCAACAATCGCCCACGCAGGTTGGCCACCCCTTTGACCCAGGGTTTGACGCCCGGCAACTGGGTAAACCGCGGTTCATGCAGGACTTCGCTGACTTCGCCCATCGGTGCGACGTACCAATCCTCGCCCAAGCGAAAACCGATGCCGCTCCAGCTGTCCTGCCGGATCGGCTGCGATGGAAGATCCGCCGCCAGCAGACGACAACGCTGGTCGATCTGCAGCAGCAGTTCGAAAGCCGTCAGCGACTCGCTCATGGCCGGACGATCAACCGGCCAACACGTTGTTCAGGGTTTTGATCAGGGTATCTTCATCAACCGGCTTGGTCAGGTAGTCCTTGGCGCCCTGGCGGGTGCCCCAGACCTTGTCGGTTTCCTGATCCTTGGTGGTGATGATGATCACCGGGATGTGCCCGGTTTCCGGGTCTTTGGTCAGCTGGCGGGTCGCCTGAAAACCGTTGAGGCCGGGCATGACGATGTCCATCAGCACCGCGTCGGGTTTTTCCTGACGGGCCAGGGCCACGCCGTCGGCACCGTTTTCGGCTTTCAACACTTCGTGGCCGTGCTTTTCCAGCATGCCGGTCAGTTTGTACATTTCGGTCGGCGAATCATCGACGATCAGAATACGTGCCATGGTCTTCCCCATTCTTGTCGACGCCGGGCCCGCTGGCCGAGCGTCACTGTGCTTGTCCTACTGCGGCAAAACGGCGGCGAAGCCCGGAACATGGGCCTGGATCGCGCTCAGCAGTTCTTCCTTGCTGAACGGCTTGGTCAAAAACTGGTCGGAGCCGACGATGCGCCCCTTGGCCTTGTCGAACAACCCGTCCTTGGACGACAGCATAATCACTGGCGTGGACTTGAACGCACTGTTGTTCTTGATCAACGCGCAGGTCTGATAGCCATCCAGACGCGGCATCATGATGTCGACAAAGATAATGCCGGGATGATTATCGGCAATCTTGGCCAGCGCATCGAAACCGTCGATGGCCGTAATGACTTCACAACCCACATTCTTCAACAGCGTTTCGGCGGTGCGTCGAATCGTCTTCGAATCGTCGATCACCATGACCTTCAAGGCGCTGGAATGCTGATCCATAAATGCTCTACCGTCGCCTTTGCGAAACAAATTGTCCGTTTGCGCTTGAAACCCTTGATACTCAAGGGCCAGCATGACATGGCAGCCTTTTTAGCACAGTCTCAAAAACCAATCTATCGGCCGGCTTGCGCGATGGTTTTTCCTTGACCGGGAACACACTCAGCGCCACTCTGACGCCACTTTTTCATGTCCATTCGGACCAGCCATTTTCGAGGAAAAACCCATGAGCGTTCGCGTCGGGATTGTCATGGATCCTATTGCCAGCATCTCCTATAAAAAGGATAGCTCGCTGGCCATGCTGCTGGCCGCGCAGAAGCGCGGCTGGGAACTGTTCTACATGGAACAGCGCGATTTGTACCAGGCCGAAGGTCAGGCCCGCGCGCGGATGCGTCCGCTGCAAGTGTTCGCCAACCCGGAAAAATGGTTCGAACTGGGCGCCGAGAGCGATGCGCTGCTGAGCGATCTGGACGTGATCCTGATGCGCAAGGATCCGCCGTTCGACATGGAATTCGTTTACTCCACCTACCTGCTGGAGCAAGCCGAACGCGCTGGCGTGCTGGTGGTCAACAAGCCGCAGAGCCTGCGTGACTGCAACGAAAAGCTGTTCGCCACGCTGTTCCCGCAGTGCACGCCGCCGACCGTGGTCAGCCGCCGCCCTGACGTGCTGCGCGAATTCGCCGATCATCACGGCGATGTGATTCTCAAGCCGCTGGACGGCATGGGCGGCTCCTCGATTTTCCGTCACACCGCCGGCCATCCAAACCTGTCGGTGATCCTCGAAACCCTGACTCTGCATGGCAAGCAGCAAATCATGATCCAGGGTTATCTGCCGGCCATCGTCGACGGTGACAAACGCATCCTGATGATCGACGGCGAGCCGGTGGATTACTGTCTGGCGCGGATTCCAGCCGCCGGTGAAACCCGCGGCAACCTCGCGGCCGGTGGTCGCGGAGAGGCGCGACCGTTAACCGACAAGGATCGCTGGATCGCCGCGCAAGTCGGCCCGACCCTGCGCGAAAAAGGCCTGTTGTTTGTGGGCCTGGACGTGATCGGCGAGCACCTGACCGAAATCAACGTCACCAGCCCGACCTGCATTCGCGAAATCGACAATGCCTTTGGCACCGACATTGGCGGCCTGCTGATGGATGCCATCGATCAGAAGCTCAAGGCTCGTTGATATAGAACGGCCGAGGCACGACCAACATTGCGTTATCATGCGCGGCCTGTGAAAAACGCGATGTTGGTTTTCTTGTCATGACTCTTCCGTCCGATCTGCCCGCTGAACTCGCCCATCGTGGCGTGCGCCCGGCTGATCGTCTCGGTTTTACCCTGTTTCTTGCGGCGTTGATTCACCTGGCCTTGCTGTTGGGCGTCGGCTTTACGATGGTCGAGCCCAAACAGATCAGCAAAACCCTGGAAATCACCCTCGCCACCTTCAAAAGCGAAAAGAAGCCCGAAAAAGCCGATTTCCTTGCCCAGGAAAATCAGCAGGGCAGCGGCACCCTGGATAAAAAGGCTATCCCCAAGACCACCGAGGTCGCGCCGTTCCAGGACAACAAGGTGCAAAAGGTCACGCCACCGCCCGCCGCCAAGCCTGAAGTTCAGGAAGCCGCGCCCAAGGCTGCCGTGACCACCGTCGCACCCAAGCCGAAAAAAGCGGCGGCCAAGAACGAAGAGGTCAAACCGCAAACCAAACCCGCGGTGGCTGCACCGACTTTCGACAGTTCCCAGCTGTCCAGCGACATCGCCAGCCTCGAAGCGGAACTGGCCAACGAACAACAGTTGTACGCCAAACGCCCACGCATCCACCGCTTGAGCGCGGCGTCGACCATGCGCGACAAAGGCGCCTGGTATAAGGACGAATGGCGCAAGAAGGTCGAGCGCATCGGCAACCTCAATTACCCCGACGAAGCCCGACGCAAACAGATTTACGGCAATTTGCGGTTAATGGTTTCGATCAACAGCGATGGCTCGCTCTATGAAGTGCTGGTGCTGGAGTCGTCCGGGCAACCGCTGCTGGACCAGGCGGCGCAGCGGATCGTGAGGCTCGCGGCACCGTTTGCGCCATTTACCGGCGATCTTTCGGACATCGACCGCTTGGAAATCATCCGCACGTGGAGGTTTGCGCGCGGGGACAGACTCTCCAGCAACTGACTGGTATATGACCTGTAGGAGCTGGCTTGCCAGCGAAGGCGTTTTCGACAGCGCTTTCGCTGGCAAGCCAGCTCCTACAGGAGATCAATCTCACGCAAACATCCATTCCCCAGCTTGTCAGTTCGCCCCTCCAACGCCACACTATCGCTCATGAAAAACGTCGACCCCAGCTACCTCAAGCATCAATTCCTGATCGCCATGCCTCACATGGCCGACCCGAACTTTGCGCACACCTTGACCTACATTGTCGAGCACACGGCCAATGGTGCCATGGGGCTGGTGATCAACCGCCCGCTAGACCTGAGTCTGGCCGACATCCTTGAGCAACTGCGCCCGGACATCGAGCCGCCAGCGCTGTGCGGGCATGTGCCGATTTTCATGGGCGGTCCGGTGCAGACGGATCGCGGCTTTGTCCTGCACCCCAAAGGGCAGAGCTATCAGGCGACCGCTGATCTGGAAGACGAGCTGTCCTTGTCTACCTCTCAGGACGTGCTGTTCGCCATCGCCGACGGCGTGGGTCCGGCGAAAAGCCTGATCGCCTTGGGTTACGCGGGCTGGGAAGCCGGGCAGCTGGATGCCGAACTGGCCCAGAACGCCTGGCTGACCTGCCCGTTCGACGCCGACATCCTGTTCAACACCAGCAGCGAGCTGCGCCTGGAAGCGGCGGCCAAGCATTTGGGCATCAACCTCAGCCTACTCACCAGCCAGGCGGGGCACGCCTGATGGCCCTGCGCCTGATTTTGGGTTTTGACTACGGCACCAAACAGATCGGCGTCGCGGTCGGCCAGGTGATTACCGGCCAGGCTCGCGAGCTGTGCACCTTGAAGGCCCAGAACGGCGTTCCCGACTGGAATCAGGTCGAAGCCCTGATTAAAGAGTGGAAACCCGACGCCGTGGTGGTCGGCCTGCCCTTGAACATGGACGGCACCCCGAGCGACATGTGCCTGCGCGCGGAAAAGTTCGCCCGCCGCCTGAATGGTCGTTACAACCTGCCCTTCTATACCCACGATGAACGCCTGACCACGTTTGAAGCCAAAGGCGAGCGACGTGATCGCGGCGGGCAAAAAGGCAGTTACCGCGACAACCCGGTGGACGCCATCGCCGCCGCCCTGCTGCTGCAAGGCTGGCTCGACGAAAACACCGCACTGTTCGAGTCCTGAAGCAACGAATCCTCAAGAGCCGCTGTCAGCGACTCTTTATAGCGACAACCCGAGCCCCCCTCAATTAGCATCGGCTCGGGCCCAAGAAGGAGCAACCATGAGCCTGCCCAATCCCGCCGAACTGATCAGCCAGATGGCGATCCGGCTTGACGCCCACCTGGCCAAACGAGGCATCAGCGAACCGCGTTACATCGGTATTCGTACCGGCGGTGTCTGGGTCGCCCAGGCCTTGCTCAAGGAACTGTGCAGCGACTCGCCGCTCGGCACCCTGGATGTTTCCTTCTACCGCGACGATTTCAGCCAGAGCGGCTTGCACCCGCAGGTTCGCCCGTCTGCGCTACCGTTCGAAATCGAAGGCCAGCACCTGGTATTGATCGACGACGTGCTCATGAGCGGTCGGACCATCCGCGCGGCCCTGAACGAACTCTTCGACTACGGCCGCCCGGCCAGCGTAACGCTGGTCTGCCTGCTGGACCTGGACGCCGGCGAGTTGCCGATCCGCCCGAACGTGGTGGGCGCGACGCTGTCGCTGGCCGCCCATGAGCGGGTGAAACTGTCTGGCCCCGAGCTCAAGCTTGAATTGCAAGACCTCGCCCTTTAATCCGCCCTATTGAGAGTCCCCTCGCGATGACGCCTCTAGATACCAAGCGCCCGCTGCAGCTCAATGATCAGGGCCAGCTGCGCCACTTCCTCTCGCTCGACGGTTTGCGCCGCGAGCTGTTGACGGAAATCCTCGACACCGCCGACTCGTTCCTCGAAGTCGGCGCCCGGGCGGTGAAGAAAGTCCCGTTGCTGCGCGGCAAGACCGTGTGCAATGTGTTCTTCGAAAACTCCACCCGCACCCGCACCACCTTCGAACTGGCGGCCCAGCGGCTGTCGGCGGACGTGATCACCCTGAACGTGTCGACCTCGTCGGCCAGCAAGGGCGAAACCCTGCTCGACACCCTGCGCAACCTCGAAGCCATGGCCGCCGACATGTTTGTCGTCCGTCACGGTGACTCCGGTGCCGCGCACTTCATCGCCGAGCATGTGTGCCCGCAAGTGGCAATCATCAACGGCGGCGACGGCCGTCACGCGCACCCGACGCAGGGCATGCTCGACATGCTGACCATCCGTCGGCACAAGGGTGGCTTCGAAAACCTCTCGGTGGCCATCGTCGGCGACATCCTGCACTCGCGGGTGGCGCGCTCGAACATGCTGGCACTGAAAACCCTCGGTTGCCCGGACATCCGCGTGATCGCGCCGAAAACCCTGCTGCCGATCGGCATCGAGCAATACGGCGTGAAGGTTTACACCGACATGACCGAAGGCCTGAAAGACGTCGACGTGGTGATCATGCTGCGCCTGCAACGCGAGCGCATGACCGGCGGCCTGCTGCCGAGCGAAGGCGAGTTCTACCGCCTGTTCGGCCTGACCACCGCACGCCTGGCCGGGGCCAAGCCGGATTGCATCGTCATGCACCCGGGGCCGATCAACCGTGGGGTGGAGATTGAGTCGGCTGTGGCCGACGGCCCGCACTCGGTGATCCTCAACCAGGTCACCTACGGTATTGCGATTCGTATGGCCGTGCTGTCCATGGCCATGAGCGGGCAGACTGCGCAACGTCAATTCGAGCAAGGCCAATTCGAGCAGGAGAACGCCCAGTGAAGCTCAGTATTCTCGGCGCCCGCGTGATTGATCCAGCCACGGGGCTGGATAAAGTGACTGACATCCACATTGAAGCCTGCAAGATCGTCGCCCTGGGCGCCGCTCCAGCCGGTTTTGTCGCCGTCGACACCCTCGACGCCCAAGGTCTGGTGGCCGCCCCTGGGCTGGTTGACCTGAACGTCGCCCTGCGCGAGCCGGGCTACAGCCGCAAAGGCTCTATCATCAGCGAAACCCGCGCGGCGGCGGCCGGTGGCGTGACCAGCCTGTGCTGCCCGCCGAAAACCAAACCGGTGCTGGACACCTCGGCCGTGGCCGAACTGATCCTCGACCGCGCTCGCGAAGCCGGCAACACCAAAGTTTTCCCGATTGGCGCCCTGAGCAAAGGCCTGGACGGCGAACAGCTGGCTGAACTGGTCGCCCTTCGCGATGCCGGCTGCGTGGCCTTCGGCAACGGCCTGGAGAGCTTCCGCAACACCCGCACCCTGTGCCGGGCGCTGGAATACGCGGCGACGTTCGACCTGACGGTGATATTCAACTCGCAGGACCATGATCTGGCCGAAGGTGGTTTAGCCCACGAAGGCCCGACTGCCAGCTTCCTTGGCTTGCCGGGCATTCCGGAAACCGCTGAAACCGTGGCCCTGGCCCGAGACTTGTTGCTGGTCGAGCAGAGCGGCGTGCGTGCGCACTTCAGCCAACTCACCAGCGCTCGCGGTGTGGCCCTGATCGCTCAGGCCCAGGCCCGTGGGCTGCCGGTGACTGCCGATGTGGCGTTGTATCAGCTGATCCTGACCGATGAGGCCTTGATCGACTTCAGCAGCCTCTATCACGTCCAGCCGCCACTGCGCACCCGCGCCGACCGCGACGGCCTGCGTGAAGCGGTGAAATCGGGCGTGATCTCGGCCATCTCCAGCCATCACCAACCGCATGAGCGGGATGCCAAACTGGCACCGTTCGGCGCCACTGAACCCGGCATCAGCAGCGTTGAATTGCTGCTGCCGCTGGCGATGACGCTGGTGGAGGATGGTTTGCTGGATCTGCCAACGTTGCTGGCGCGTTTGAGCGCAGGACCTGCCGAGGCGCTGCGTTTGCCGGCCGGCAAGCTGGCGGTGGGTGGGCCGGCGGACATCGTGCTGTTCGACCCGGCGGCTTCGACTGTGGCCGGTGAGAACTGGCTGTCCAAAGGTGAGAACTGCCCGTTTATTGGGCATACCCTGCCGGGTGTGGTGCGTTACACCTTGGTGGATGGACGGATCAGCCACCAGGCTTAAAACTGTGGCGAGGGGGCTTGCCCCCGTTGGGCCGCGAAGCGGCCCCAAAAACAGGTCTGCTACGCAGCCCAACGGGGGCAAGCCCCCTCACCACAACTTACTGGAAAGCGCCTCTGTTCTGGGCGTTGCGCACGGATACCTGGTCATTCAGCGTCCAGAAGTCATACAACACCCCGACAAAGAACAACCCGCCCGTCACCAGGTACAGCAACCCGCTGATCCACTTCCCTTGATACATCCGATGTACGCCGAACACCCCGAGAAACGTCAGCAGAATCCAAGCCACGTTGTATTCGATAGGCCCTGCGGTGAACCGAAGGTCAGCTTCACGGTCCATAGTCGGGATCAGAAACAGGTCGATCAGCCAGCCAATCCCCAGCAAACCAAAGGTGAAGAACCAGATCGTCCCGGTCACCGGTTTGCCGTAATAGAAGCGGTGAGCGCCGGTAAAACCAAAAATCCACAGCAGATAACCAATCACTTTGCTGTGCGTATCGTGATGTGCGGCGGACTGTTGATAGCTGTTCATTAAGGACCTCGACTCACGCGATAGATAAATATTCTTTAAATCTTTGTGACTTTTTTACAGGCTGCCGACGTATGGCAAATGCTACCGTGGCTCCCGTCAAAGCCTTATAGCACCTGACTTCTGTCCGACAATTGCGGCAATCTGCCGCTTGTTTGGTTCTAATGGCCACCATGTTGAATCGACCAACGGCCTCGGAAGGGCAAAAAAAGCTGTTATAAAGTTGCGCGTTCACCCATTCGAGCCCTGCCTAATGCGTCCATTTTTCAAGACATGGCTAACCATTTGCCTTTTGATGCCACTGGCCGCCCACGCCACCAATCGTGAGCAACGTCTTCCAAACGTTAATGGTTACACCCCAAAATCCCATGTTTCTGCTCCCTCCAGCAAAAACAAAAAAACTGCACAAGATTCGACCCAGCTGAGCGACAACAGCAAACTTGTACCGCCAATGGCGAGCAAGGAAAGCAGCAACGTGCTGAGCCGCGCCGTAAACGTCCTCGGTACTCCTTATCGTTGGGGCGGCAGTAGCCCAAGTAAAGGGTTCGACTGTAGTGGCCTGGTGAAATATGCGTTCAACGACACCACGTTTGACCTGCCGCGCACCTCCAATGCCATGGCCAGCGGTCATGGCGAGAAAATCGATCGCGACGACCTGAAGCCGGGCGACCTGATTTTCTTCAACATCAAGAGCCGCCGGGTCAATCACGTTGCCATCTACCTGGGCAACGACCGCTTCATCCACGCACCACGCCGTGGCAAGTCGGTGAGCATCGATACGCTGAAAAAGCCTTACTGGGAAAAACATTACGTGGTTGCCAAGCGGGTTCTGCCTAAAGAACCGAATCAGATGCGCGTCGCTCAGCGTTGATTTGTTAGTGCCCACCTGAAGGCGGGCATTTGTGGCGAGGGGGCTTGTCGGACCGCCGCATCGCCCCGTTGGAGTGCGAAGCGCTCCCGGTTTTTGGGGATGCTTCGCAACCCAACGGGGCGATGCGGCGTTCCGACAAGCCCCTCGCCACAGGTCTGCATCCTCAAAAATTGTCCGGCGACCGCGCTTTCTCCCGCGCATGCTCGCGACTGATCAAGCCCTTGGTCACCAACTCCTTCAAGCACATATCCAGCGTCTGCATCCCCAGGTTCCCGCCGGTCTGAATCGACGAGTACATCTGCGCGACCTTGTCTTCACGGATCAGGTTACGAATCGCCGATGTCCCGAGCATGATTTCGTGCGCCGCAATCCGCCCGCCTCCAACCTTCTTCACCAAAGTCTGTGACACCACCGCCAGTAACGACTCGGACAGCATCGAACGTACCATCGTCTTTTCATCCCCCGGAAACACATCCACCACCCGGTCGATGGTTTTCGCCGCTGACGTGGTGTGCAGCGTGCCGAACACCAGATGCCCGGTCTCGGCGGCGGTCAGCGCCAGGCGAATGGTCTCCAGGTCACGCATCTCCCCCACCAGAATCACGTCCGGGTCTTCACGCAGCGCCGAGCGCAAGGCGGTCGCAAAGCTGCGCGTATCGCGATGGACTTCGCGCTGGTTGATCAGGCATTTGCGCGATTCGTGGACGAACTCGATTGGGTCTTCGATGGTGAGGATATGGTGATGGCGATGGTTGTTCAGGTAATCGATCATCGCTGCCAGGGTGGTGGACTTGCCGGAGCCGGTCGGGCCGGTCACCAGCACCAGCCCGCGCGGCGCCTCGGTAATCTTGCGAAACACCTCGCCCATGCCAAGGTCGTCCATGCTCAGGACCTTCGATGGAATAGTTCGGAACACGGCGCCTGCGCCACGATTCTGGTTAAAGGCGTTGACCCGGAAACGCGCCACACCGGGCACTTCAAAGGAGAAATCGGTTTCCAGGTGTTTCTCGAAGTCCACCCGCTGGGTGTCGTTCATGATGTCGTAGATCAGCGCTTGTACCTGTTTGTGGTCCAGGGCCGGCACGTTGATGCGTCGCACATCGCCGTCGACGCGGATCATCGGGGGCAGGCCGGCGGACAAGTGCAGGTCGGACGCGCCCTGTTTAGCGCTGAAAGCCAGCAGCTCAGTGATATCCATAGCGCCCCTCAATTCCAGTAGAATGCCGCGAACCTTCAGACCGCTGGCGCACATTGAATGTCCACGATAGCAGACAACATTGCTCAGGTAAGTTCACGCATCCGTGCCGCCGCCCTGGCCGCCCAGCGCGATGAGCACAGCGTTCAGTTGCTGGCCGTGAGCAAGACCAAACCCGCCGAGGCCCTGCGTGAAGCGTACGCCGCCGGCTTGCGTGACTTTGGCGAGAACTACCTGCAGGAGGCCTTGGGCAAACAGCTCGAATTGGCCGACCTGCCCTTGATCTGGCACTTCATCGGCCCCATTCAATCGAACAAGACTCGCGCTATCGCCGAGCACTTCGCCTGGGTGCACTCCGTGGATCGGTTGAAAATCGCACAACGCCTGTCCGAACAACGACCAGCCGATTTGCCGCCCCTCAACATCTGCATCCAGGTCAACGTCAGCGGTGAAGCCAGCAAATCCGGCTGCACCCCGGCCGACCTGCCGGCTCTGGCCAATGCCATCAGCGAATTGCCACGCCTCACGTTGCGCGGATTGATGGCGATTCCCGAGCCGACGGATGATCGCGCCGAACAGGATGCCGCTTTTGCTGCTGTGCAAAATCTGCAAGCCAGCCTGAACCTGCCGCTCGACACACTTTCCATGGGCATGAGCCACGACCTTGAGTCGGCCATCGCCCAAGGCGCCACCTGGGTCCGTATCGGTACGGCCCTGTTTGGTGCCCGCGACTACAGCCAGCCTTGACCACTTTCTTTTCTAAGGACCTGACATGAGCAAAACTCGTATTGCCTTTATCGGTGCCGGCAACATGGCCGCCAGCCTGATCGGCGGCCTGCGCGCCAAAGGTCTGGACGCCTCGCAAATCCGCGCCAGCGATCCGGGCGTTGAAACCCGCACCAAAGTGGCAGCCGAACATGGCATCGAAGTCTTCGCCGACAACGCCGACGCCATCCAGGATGCCAACGTCGTCGTTTTGGCGGTCAAACCCCAGGCGATGAAAGCTGTGTGCGAAGCGATTCGCCCGAGCCTGAAGCCGAATCAACTGGTGGTGTCGATTGCCGCAGGCATCACCTGCGCCAGCATGAACAACTGGCTCGGCGCCCAGCCGATCGTGCGCTGCATGCCCAACACCCCGGCGTTGCTGCGTCAGGGCGTGAGCGGTTTGTATGCCACCGCCGAAGTGAACGCCGAGCAGCGCCAACAGGCGCAAGAGCTGCTGTCCGCCGTCGGCATTGCGCTGTGGCTGAACGAAGAGCAGCAATTGGACGCGGTCACCGCAGTGTCCGGCTCGGGGCCGGCGTACTTCTTCCTGCTGATCGAAGCCATGACCGCCGCCGGCGTGAAACTCGGCCTGCCGGCGGACATCGCCGCACAACTGACCCTGCAAACCGCGCTAGGCGCCGCGCACATGGCGGTCGCCAGCGATGTTGATGCCGCCGAACTGCGTCGTCGTGTAACGTCGCCTGCGGGCACCACGGAAGCCGCGATCAAGTCGTTCCAGGCCGGTGGCTTCGAAGCCCTGGTCGAAACAGCACTCGGCGCCGCCGCGCATCGCTCGGCCGAGATGGCTGAGCAACTCGGTCGCTAATCAGCTCTTACAAAGGAATCAAAGATGCTCGGACTCAATGACGCTGCCATTTTCATCATTAAAACCCTTGGCAGCCTGTACCTGCTGATCGTACTGATGCGCTTCATCCTGCAACTGGTTCGGGCGAATTTTTACAACCCGCTCTGCCAGTTCATCGTCAAAGCCACGCAACCGCTGCTCAAGCCACTGCGCCGGGTCATCCCGAGCATGTTCGGGCTGGACATGTCGTCGCTGGTGCTGGCGCTGATCCTGCAGATGGTGCTGATCGTGGTCATCCTGGCGCTCAAAGGCTTCATGGTCGACTTCGTGCTACTGGTGCCTTGGGCACTGATCGCGCTGTTCTCGCTGTTTTTGAACATTCTGTTCTACGCGATGATCATCAGCGTGATTCTGTCCTGGGTCGCCCCGGGCAGCCACAATCCGGGCGCCGAGCTGGTCGCGCAGATCACTGAACCGGTACTCGCGCCGTTCCGCCGGATTATCCCGAACCTGGGTGGCCTCGACATTTCGCCGATCTTTGCGTTCATCGTGATCCAGCTGCTGCAAAGCTGGCTGATCCCGCGCCTTGCGTACTTCGCCGGCATGCAGCCAGGGCTGCTCGGCTTGATCTGATGAGCTACTTTCGCTGGGACGGTGACGACCTGATTCTGGAGTGTCACCTGCAACCGGCGGCCCGCAGTGATGATTTCTGCGGGCTGCACGGGGATAGGCTGAAGATCCGCCTGACCGCGCCGCCGGTTGAAGGCAAGGCCAATGCGTATCTGATGGCGTTTCTGGCCAAGGCCTTTGGGGTGTCCAAGAGCCAGGTCAGTTTGATCAGCGGTGAGTTGAACCGGCAGAAACGAGTGCGGATTTGTTCGCCGAAGAAGCTGCCGGAGTTGCCTGATCTGGTGCGTCCCGCAGGCTAACCGCGTCATCGTTCATCGCGGGCAAGCCACGCTCCTACAAGGGCACGCATTCCAATGTGGGAGCGTGGCTTGCCCGCGATGGCCGCACCTCGGTCTGACTGAATGAAATCAGGCCCGCCCTTTGCTTGCCGCTAACCCCACCGGTCTTTAGACTTACGCCTCATTTCAACGAGAGCAGGGTCGATGCCAACTGCCTTTCCCCCCGATTCTGTTGGTCTTGTGACGCCGCAAGTGGCGCACTTCAGCGAAGCCCTGGCCCTGGCCTGCGGGCGTTCGCTTCCAGCGTATGACTTGATCTACGAAACCTACGGCACGCTGAACGCCACGGCGAGCAACGCCGTGCTGATTTGCCACGCGTTGTCCGGTCACCATCACGCTGCCGGTTTTCACAGCCCCGACGACCGTAAACCCGGTTGGTGGGACAGCTGCATCGGCCCCGGCAAACCGATCGACACCAACAAATTCTTCGTGGTCAGCCTGAACAATCTCGGCGGTTGTAACGGCTCTACTGGCCCAAGCAGCATCAACCCGGACACCGGCAAGCCGTTCGGCGCCGATTTCCCGGTGTTGACCGTGGAAGACTGGGTGCACAGCCAGGCGCGTCTGGCCGACCGCATCGGCATCAGCCAATGGGCAGCGGTGATTGGCGGCAGCCTCGGGGGCATGCAGGCGATGCAATGGAGCATCACCTACCCGGAGCGCATTCGGCATTGCCTGGCCATCGCCTCGGCCCCCAAGCTGTCGGCGCAGAACATCGCCTTCAACGAAGTGGCACGCCAAGCCATCCTCACCGACCCCGAGTTCCACGGCGGCTCGTTTCAGGAAGCCGGCGTGATTCCAAAACGAGGGCTGATGCTGGCGCGGATGGTCGGGCACATCACCTACCTGTCCGATGACTCGATGGGCGAAAAATTCGGCCGGGGCCTGAAGAGCGAAAAGCTCAACTACGACTTCCACAGCGTCGAGTTCCAGGTCGAAAGCTACCTGCGCTATCAGGGCGAAGAGTTCTCCGGGCGGTTCGACGCCAACACTTATTTGCTGATGACCAAAGCGCTGGACTACTTCGACCCGGCAGCGAACTTCGACGATGATCTGGCGAAAACCTTCGCCAACGCTCAAGCCAAGTTCTGCGTGATGTCTTTCACCACCGACTGGCGCTTCTCCCCTGCCCGTTCGCGCGAATTGGTGGACGCGTTGATGGCCGCCAAGAAAGACGTCTGCTACCTCGAGATCGATGCTCCGCAAGGCCACGACGCCTTCCTGATTCCGATCCCGCGTTACTTGCAGGCATTCAGCAATTACATGAACCGCATTACGTTGTGAGAAAGCCATGAGAGCTGATCTGGAAATCATCCAGGAATGGATCCCCGCCGGCAGCCGCGTGCTCGACCTCGGCTGCGGTGATGGCGAACTGCTGACCTGGCTGCGCGACAACAAGCAAGTGACCGGCTATGGCCTGGAAAACGACCCGGACAACATTGCCGAGTGCGTGGCCAAGGGCATCAACGTCATCGAGCAGGACCTGGACAAGGGTCTGGGCAACTTTGCCAGCAACAGCTTCGACGTCGTGGTCATGACCCAGGCGCTGCAAGCGGTGCACTACCCGGACAAGATCCTCGAAGAAATGCTGCGGGTCGGGCGCCAGTGCATCATCACCTTCCCCAACTTCGGTCACTGGCGCTGCCGCTGGTACCTGGCGAGCAAGGGCCGGATGCCGGTTTCCGAGTTCCTGCCGTACACCTGGTACAACACGCCGAACATCCACTTCTGCACTTTTGCAGACTTTGAAGCCTTGTGCCGCGAACGTGAAGCCAAGGTCATTGATCGGCTGGCCGTAGATCAACAGCATCGGCACGGGTGGGCCAGCAAGCTATGGCCTAATCTGTTAGGCGAGATCGGTATTTACCGCGTCAGCAGCCCAGGACTTGCAGACCACAAGGTCGCGGTCTGACCCGCCACATTTCGAGGAGAACGATCATGGTTCGTCTAGCGCTGTTTTTACTCACTGCCTGCCTGAGCGTCACCGCTTTTGCCGCTGACGCGATCAATCCCAAGCGCGAACAAACATTTGGTGACGTGAAGGTGTACTACAACACCTTCAACTCGACGTACCTGACACCGGACATCGCCAAAACGAACGAGCTGATTCGCAGCAAGAATCAGGGCGTAATCAATGTGTCTGTGATCAAAGAAGGCAAACCACTGATGGCATCGGTGACCGGCACGGTCAAAGACCTGACCAGCCAAAGCGTGCCGCTGAACTTCAGACAGATCACCGATCAGGGCGCGATTTACTACATCGCCCAATACCCGGTGGACCAGCCGGAAATCCGCACCTTCGACATAAAGGTGCAGATCGGTGACAAAATCAACACCATCAATTTCAACCAAGAGCTCTTCCCCGGCCAATGATCAACTTTACACAGCTCGTACTGGCCAGCCACAACGCCGGCAAACTCAAAGAGCTCCAAGCGATGCTCGGCAACTCGGTGCAACTGCGCTCGATCGGCGAGTTCAGCACTGTCGAACCTGAAGAAACCGGCCTGTCGTTCGTCGAAAACGCCATCCTCAAGGCCCGCAATGCCGCGCGCATTTCTGGCTTGCCGGCGCTGGCTGACGATTCCGGGCTGGCGGTGGATTTCCTCGGCGGTGCGCCAGGCATCTATTCGGCTCGTTATGCGGATGGTCAGGGCGATGCGGCGAACAACGCCAAGCTGCTCGACGTATTGAAAGACGTGCAAGAAGCCGAGCGCAGCGCGCAGTTCGTCTGCGTCCTGGCACTGGTGCGTCACGCCGACGATCCATTGCCCATTCTCTGCGAAGGCCTGTGGCACGGGCGTATTCTGCCGGCCGCCAGTGGCGAGCACGGGTTTGGTTACGATCCGCTGTTCTGGGTGCCAGAGCGCGAGTGCTCCAGCGCCGAGCTGAGCCCGAGCGATAAGAACCTCATCAGTCACCGCGCCCGTGCAATGGATCTGCTGCGCCAGCGTCTGGGCCTGAAATGACCCACGACTCATCTGCGTCTCCGCTGATCTTCGGCGGCGACGCCCAATCGTCACGAGCGGCATTGCCCGTGTTGCCGCCCCTGGCGTTGTACATCCACATCCCGTGGTGTGTGCGCAAATGCCCTTATTGCGACTTCAACTCCCATACCGCCAGCCCGGTACTGCCGGAAGAAGAGTACGTCGACGCGCTGCTGGCTGACCTCGACCAGGATCTGCACGCGGTGTATGGCCGTGAACTGAGTTCGATCTTCTTCGGTGGCGGCACGCCGAGCCTGTTCAGCGCGCAAGCATTGGGCCGTTTGCTCAAAGGTGTGGAGCAACGCATTCCGTTTGCCAGCGACATCGAAATCACCCTGGAAGCCAATCCGGGGACGTTCGAGCAAGAGAAGTTCGTCGCCTACCGCGCCTTGGGCATCAATCGCCTGTCGATTGGCATCCAGAGCTTTCAGGAAGAAAAACTCAAGGCCTTGGGGCGGATTCACAACGGTGACGAAGCAGTGCGTGCCGCCGGCATGGCGCGTCAGGCCGGGTTCGATAACTTCAACCTGGACTTGATGCACGGTTTGCCCGACCAGTCGCTGGACGATGCGTTGAGCGACCTGCGCCAGGCCATCGCCTTGAAGCCGACCCATCTGTCCTGGTACCAGCTGACGCTGGAGCCGAACACGGTGTTCTGGAACCAGCCGCCGACGCTGCCGGAAGACGACACGTTGTGGGACATTCAGGAAGCGGGTCAGGCGCTGCTCGCCGAACACGGTTACGCGCAGTACGAAGTCTCGGCTTACGCGCAACCCGGTCGCCCGGCGCGGCATAACCTCAATTACTGGAGCTTCGGCGACTTCATCGGCATCGGCGCCGGCGCCCACGGCAAGCTCAGCCATCCGGACGGGCGCATCGTGCGTACCTGGAAGACGCGTTTGCCGAAGGATTACCTCAACCCGGCCAAAAGCTTCAAGGCGGGTGAGAAAGCACTGACCAACGATGAGATGCCGTTCGAGTTCTTGATGAACGCGCTGCGCCTGACCGAGGGCGTCGAATCGCGGCTCTATCCAGAACGCACCGGGCTGAGCCTGGAAAGCCTCGCAGAACACCGCCGCGAAGCCGAACAAAGTGGCTTGTTGCAGGTCGAACCGTCACGTCTGGCGGCCACCGAGCGCGGACAGCTGTTTCTCAATGACTTGCTGCAAAAATTTCTGAGCTGATTTCAGCCCTAAGGGAAAACGAATGGATTTGATACTCGACCTGCTCGCCACGGTGTCCCGCTGGAGCCGCAGCAACTTATCGGAAATCGCCCTGGCCCTGGTGGGCTGCCTGCTGGTGCTGTTCGGTTCGGATTTCAAAGGCTGGGTCGAGCAACGCCTGGGCAGCATTGCCGGCGCCCTGCGCGTCCCGCTGATGGCCCTGCTGTGCTTGATCGGCAGCGGCGCCGCGTTGATCTACGCCACGCCGTGGATCGTCAAAGGCCTGGGTCAGTTCAACAACTACAGCCTGGCGCCAGTGCTGTTGGTGGTGCTGGTGCTTATCGGCGTCGTCGCTGATCGCCGCTGATTTCGGCCTGCGCAAAAAACTGTAGGAGCCGGCTTGCTGGCGATGGTGTGTCAGTCACATCGATGTTGACTGACACACCATCGCCAGCAAGCCGGCTCCTACAGATTGTACGGATCAGGACTGCTTTTCGAACTTCAGGTCCCACACGCCATGCCCAAGACGTTCGCCGCGGCGTTCAAACTTGGTGATCGGGCGTTCGGTCGGACGCGGGACGCACTTGCCGTCTTCGGCGAGGTTGCGATAGCCTGGGGCGACGTTCATCACTTCCAGCATGTACTCGGCGTACGGTTCCCAGTCGGTGGCCATGTGCAGCACACCGCCGACCTTCAACTTGCTGCGCACCAATTCGGCGAATGACGCCTGAACGATACGGCGCTTGTGGTGACGGCTCTTGTGCCACGGGTCCGGGAAAAACAGCATCAGGCGATCGAGGCTGTTGTCGGCGATGCAGCGATTGAGCACTTCAATCGCGTCGCAATCGTAAACCCGCAGGTTGGTCAGGCCTTGTGTCAGCACGCCATTGAGCAGCGCGCCAACACCTGGACGGTGAACTTCCACGCCAATGAAATCCTGTTCCGGCGAGGCCGCGGCCATTTCCAGCAGCGAATGGCCCATGCCGAAACCGATTTCCAGCGAGCGCGGCGCCGAACGGCCGAATACCTGATCGAAGTCCACCGGCGCATCGGCCAGCGGCAGCACGAACAGCGGCGTGCCCTGCTCCAGGCCTTTTTGTTGGCCTTCAGTCATGCGCCCGGCGCGCATCACAAAACTCTTGATGCGGCGGTGTTGGCGCTCTTCGCCTTCTTCCGTCTGGATTGGCGTGTCGTTTGATTCAGTCATCAATGGCTCTTACTTGATCAGACCATCCAGCGGCGAGGAGGCGCTGGCATAGAGTTTTTTCGGCATGCGGCCGGCGAGGTAGGCCAGGCGGCCCGCGACAATGGCGTGCTTCATGGCTTCAGCCATCATGATCGGCTGCTGGGCGTGGGCGATGGCCGAGTTCATCAGCACCGCGTCACAACCCAGTTCCATGGCGATGGTGGCGTCGGAAGCGGTACCGACACCGGCATCCACCAGCACCGGGATCTTGGCTTCTTCGAGGATGATCTGCAGGTTGTACGGGTTGCAGATCCCCAGGCCCGTGCCGATCAGACCGGCCAGCGGCATCACCGCGATAACGCCGATTTCCGCCAGTTGACGGGCGATGATCGGGTCATCACTGGTGTAGACCATCACGTCGAAACCTTCCTTGACCAGCACTTCGGCGGCCTTGAGGGTTTCGATCACGTTGGGGAACAGGGTTTTCTGGTCGGCCAGCACTTCCAGCTTCACCAGGTTGTGGCCGCCGAGCAGCTCACGGGCCAGGCGGCAGGTGCGCACAGCCTCGGTAGCGTCGAAGCAACCAGCGGTGTTCGGCAGGAAGGTGTAGCGATCCGGCGACAGGACTTCGAGCAGGTTCGGTTCGCCCGGGTTCTGGCCGAGGTTGGTGCGGCGCACGGCGAAGGTGACGATCTCGGCACCCGAGGCTTCGATGGCCAGGCGGGTTTCTTCCATGTCGCGGTACTTGCCGGTGCCTACCAGCAAACGCGACTGGTAAGTACGACCGGCCAGGACGAAGGGCTTGTCGCTACGAACGATGCTCATGGGAAATCCTCTGTAGGGGTGAGGTTCTTGCAGAATTCTGTGCCCTAGTGGGCTGCACGGCTAGCCGCCGCCGATGGCGTGGACGACTTCGACGTTGTCGCCGTCGTTCAGCGTGGTGTCGGCATGCTGACTGCGCGGGACGATATCCAGATTGAGTTCAACCGCCACCCGGCGTCCGGTCAGTTCCAGACGGGTCAGCAGGGCCGCAACGGTTTCACCGTCGGGCAGTTCAAGGGATTCGCCGTTCAACTGAATGCGCATACCGAATGCCGCCATCATTTTTAGGGGCTGGCATTCTAGCCCGATCAGTCTTGGCGACCCAAGCCATTCGTCATGAAATGGACCACCCGGTCAGCTCAACCGCCAGGCGGCAAGCCCCAGGCACACCCAGCCCACCAGGAATGCGAGCCCGCCGAAGGGCGTGACGATCCCCAGCTTGCTGACGCCGGTCAGGGTCAGCAGGTACAGACTGCCGGAAAACAGCAGGATGCCGATGGCAAACGAGGCGCCGGCCCAGGTGATCAAACGCCCTGGAATCTGCGTGGTCAGCAACGCTAAGCCCAGCAATGCCAGGGTGTGCACCAGTTGGTAGGTGACACCTGTGTGGAATATCGCCAGGTACTCGGGGGTCAGACGGTCTTTCAGGCCATGTGCGGCGAACGCGCCCAAGGCAACGCCGGTGAAGCCGAAGAAAGCGGCCAGCATCAAAAAGCCACGCAGCATGAAGAACTCCAGTCAGACTCGATCAACAGGGTCTGTATAATGGCCCGCTCAACGGGTTCGGCCAAGCCATCTCTATGCTGCGTATATTTTTGCGACGATTCACAAAGGCCGTACTCTGGTTCGCGGGTGGCAGCGTATTGCTGGTGCTGATCTTTCGCGTGGTGCCGCCGCCGGGAACGACACTGATGGTCGAACGCAAGATCGAATCCTGGTTCGACGGCGAGCCTATTGACCTGCAACGGACCTGGAAGCCGTGGGATGAAATCTCCGACGACCTGAAAGTCGCGGTCATTGCGGGTGAGGATCAGAAATTCCCTGAACACTGGGGCTTTGACTTCGGCGCGATTCAGGCGGCACTGGCTCATAACGAGTTGGGCGGATCGATTCGCGGCGCCAGTACGCTGAGCCAGCAAGTGTCGAAGAATCTGTTCCTGTGGTCTGGCCGCAGTTGGTTGCGCAAAGGCCTGGAAGCCTGGTTTACCGGATTGATCGAAGTGTTCTGGCCCAAACAGCGGATTCTTGAGGTGTACCTCAACAGCGTCGAGTGGGATGACGGCGTGTTTGGGGCAGAGGCTGCGGCACAGCATCACTTCGGTGTGAGTGCTAAAAGTCTTAGCCGTCAGCAATCGAGCTTGCTGGCCGCCGTATTGCCCAATCCGCGAGTGTGGAGCGCGAGCCATCCGACCAACTACGTCGCACGACGTGCAGGCTGGATTCGGCGGCAGATGAGTCAGTTGGGGGGTGACAGTTATCTGGTTGGCCTCAATGATTCGCGCCGGGCACCTTGGTCTCAATAACTCGACGCTCCTGCAGGGGTCTGTGGTGTGGCAAAAATATTGGGCACAATCAAAAACGCCCCGATCAATGATCGGGGCGTTTTTTTATTTCCGGTTTGCAGGTTATGCCGCAATCGACAACTTGAGCTTGTTCATCGCGCTCTTCTCGAGCTGACGGATACGCTCGGCCGACACGTTGTACTTCTGCGCCAGGTCGTGCAGCGTGGCTTTCTCTTCAGCCAACCAGCGCTGATAAAGGATGTCACGGCTGCGGTCGTCCAGCACTTCCAGTGCTTCGTGCAGGTTGTGGTTGGAGTTGTCGCTCCAGTCAGCATCTTCCAGTTGACGGGCCGGGTCGTACCGGTGGTCTTCCAGATAGTTGGCTGGCGACTGGAAAGCACTGTCGTCGTCCGCTTCCGCGGCCGGGTCGAAGGCCATGTCATGGCCAGTCAGGCGACTTTCCATCTCACGGACTTCCCGCGGCTCTACGCCGAGGCTTTCCGCCACACGGTGGACTTCCTCGTTGTTCAACCAGGCCAGACGCTTCTTCTGGCTGCGCAGGTTGAAGAACAACTTGCGCTGAGCCTTGGTGGTCGCGACTTTCACGATGCGCCAGTTGCGCAGGATGAACTCGTGGATTTCCGCCTTGATCCAGTGCACCGCGAACGAAACCAGACGCACACCCATTTCCGGGTTGAAGCGCTTGACCGCCTTCATCAGGCCGACGTTGCCTTCCTGGATCAGGTCAGCCTGAGCCAGACCGTAGCCGGAATAGCTACGGGCGATATGTACGACAAAACGCAGGTGGGCGAGCACCATCTGCCGAGCCGCCCCCAAATCCTGCTCATAATAGAGACTCTCGGCCAGTTCACGCTCCTGCTCCGGCGTCAGCAATGGAATGCTGTTCACGGTGTGCACATAGGCCTCCAGGTTCGCACCCGGGACCAGAGCATATGCAGGTTGCAAAGAATTGGTCATACGAAAAAACCTCCCACTTACAAACTCGTGCAGTTCAGCACTGCGAAAATTGACCGGAAACCGAAAGACAAGTTCCCATAAACGCTGAAAGGTCAATACGAGCAAAATGATACTACTTAGGCGCAAGCTCCCTCAGGTGGCGTGCGACTGCAATCCATGCACCGATATACCCCAACAGCACCGCGCCAAGCAAGAGAGACAGACCGTCGGCAGCTGGCACTCCGGCCAGCGCGAAATCACTGCCGTATAAACCGGCCAGCCCAACCACCGATTCATTCAGCCAGTTCAAGCCAAACGCCAGTAAACCCCAGGACAGCATCCCCGCACCGAAGCCATAAAGCGCGCCCATATACAGAAAGGGTCTGCGCACATAGCTGTCAGTGCCGCCGACGAGTTTAATCACTTCTATCTCTGTGCGGCGGTTTTCAATATGAAGACGAATGGTATTGCCTATCACCAAAAGTAATGCAGAAACCAGCAGCACGGTCAGACCGAAGACAAAACGGTCGCCCAGCTTGAGGATGGCGGCCAGACGCTCGACCCAGACTAGATCAAGTTGCGCCTGTTGTACCTTCGGCAGCTCGGAAAGTTTTTGTCTTAATGCTTCAAGCGCGGGCTTGTCGACTTCCTTCGGCGTCACCAGAACCACGCCAGGCAACGGGTTTTCCGGCAATTCCTTAAGCGCATCGCCCAAACCGGACTGCTGCTGGAACTCTTCCAGCGCCTGGTCGCGACCAACATATTGCGCATCCGCTACGCCCGGCATGCCTTTGATCTGCTCGCGCAACGACTCGCCCTCAGCAGGGCTGGCCTCCAATTGCAGGTACAGGGAAATTTGCGCCGCACGCTGCCAGGAACCGCCCAGCCGCTCAACATTACTCAGCAAAAGTGACAGGCCCATTGGCAGGCTCAAGGCCACCGCCATCACCATGCAGGTGAAGAAGCTGCCGATGGGCTGCTTGCCCAAGCGACGCAAGCTGTCCAGCAGGCTCGCGCGATGGCTTTCGACCCAGGCGCGGAACAACGTGGCGAAGTCCGGGCCGTCGTCATCGTCGTGTTTTTTCTTTTGCGGTTGCGGATCGGCAGCCTTCGGGGCTACACGTTCGGAAACTTTGGGGCTGCGTGTCGCACTCATTCGGCAGCCTCCCCGTCGCCAATCAATCGACCACGCTGCAGCGTCAGCATGCGGTGGCGCATACGGGCGATCAGCGCCAAGTCGTGACTGGCGATCAGCACACTGGTACCCAAGCGATTGATGTCTTCGAACACGCCCATGATTTCGGCGGCCAGACGCGGGTCGAGGTTACCGGTCGGCTCATCCGCCAGCAGCAAGGCCGGCCGATGAACGATGGCGCGGGCAATGCCGACGCGCTGTTGCTGACCGGTGGACAGGTCGCCGGGGTACAAATCGGTTTTGTCCGACAGCGCCACGCGCTCCAGGGCCGAATCCACGCGCTTGACGATCTCGGCCTTCGACAGGCCAAGGATCTGCAAGGGCAGCGCGACGTTGTTGAACACCGTGCGATCAAACAGCAACTGGTGATTCTGGAACACCACGCCGATCTGCCGGCGAAGATAAGGAATCTGCGCGCTGCTGATGGTGGCGAGGTCCTGGCCGGCCAACAGCAATTTGCCAGTGGTCGGACGCTCCATCGCCAGCAATAGACGCAACAAGGTGCTTTTACCGGCGCCGGAATGGCCGGTTACAAACAAGAATTCGCCCCGACGGACTCGAAAGCTCAGCTCATGCAAGCCGACGTGACCGTTCGGGTAGCGTTTACCGACCTGTTCGAAACGAATCATGAACGCTCCCGCTCGGCAAACAGTGCCTGGACAAAGGGTTCTGCTTCAAAGGTACGCAAATCGTCGATGCCTTCACCGACGCCGATATAGCGGATCGGCAGGCCAAACTGCTTGGCCAGGGCAAAAATCACCCCACCCTTGGCGGTGCCGTCGAGCTTGGTCAGCGCCAGGCCAGTCAGTGCGACGGTCTGGTTGAATTGTTTGGCCTGGTTGATGGCGTTCTGACCGGTGCCGGCATCGAGCACCAACAGCACTTCGTGCGGCGCGTCGGCGTCAAGCTTGCCGATGACCCGGCGAACTTTTTTCAGTTCTTCCATCAAATTGTCTTTGGTGTGCAGACGACCGGCGGTGTCGGCGATCAGTACATCAATGCCGCGGGCCCTGGCCGCCTGAACGGCATCAAAGATAACCGATGCCGAGTCGGCGCCGGTGTGCTGGGCGATGACCGGGATCTTGTTGCGTTCGCCCCAGACCTGCAATTGCTCGACCGCTGCGGCGCGGAAGGTGTCACCGGCCGCGAGCATGACTTTCTTGCCTTCAAGCTGCAGCTTCTTCGCCAGTTTACCGATGGTGGTGGTCTTGCCGGCGCCGTTGACGCCCACCACCAGAATCACGAACGGCTTGTTCTGCGAGGTGATTTTCAGCGGCTGCTCGACTGGCTTGAGCATGGCGGCCAGCTCGGCTTGCAGGGACTTGTACAGTGCATCGGAGTCGGCCAGCTCCTTGCGTGCGACCTTTTGGGTCAGGCGCTGGATGATCACCGACGTGGCTTCGACGCCAACGTCGGCGGTCAGCAGACGGGTTTCGAGGTCTTCGAGCAGCTCGTCATCGATGGCCTTTCTGCCCAGAAACAAGCTGGCCATGCCTTCGCCGATGCTGGCGCTGGTCTTGGACAGGCCTTGCTTTAGGCGGGCGAAGAAACCGGCTTTGGATTCTTCTGTACGCGGCGGCTCGACGGGCGTTTCAACGGGAGCGACGACCGGTGCAGGTGCCTGCACTACCGGAGCAACCGGAGCAACCGGAGCAACCGGAGCAATGAAAGCAGGAACCACAGGCTCTGCAACAACCGGCTCAGGCTTGGCCACTACAACTGGAGCTACAACCGGTTCAGGCGCAGCCACGACGACTGGCGCAACAACCGGCTCAGGCGCAGCCACGACGACTGGCGCAACAACCGGCTCAGGCGCAGCCACGACGACTGGCGCAACAACCGGCTCAGGCGCAGCCACGACGACTGGAGCTACAACCGGGTCAGGCGCAGCCACGACGACTGGCGCAACAACCGGCTCAGGCGCAACCACAACGACTGGTGCTACAACCGGTTCAACCACCGGAACCTGAACGGGCCCAGGCGCAAACGCGGCCGGAGCAGGAATCGGCGGCGTAATGTGTGGCGCCAATTCATCTTCAACGAGTGCCACTGGCTCTTCGGCCACCGGCAGCGTCAGCCAGGGTTCGGCAATCGGTGTCAGGGAGGCTTGGGTAACGACTTCGGCAACAAGATCAGGCTCGACCACCGGTTGCAGCACCGGTTCGGCGATGGGCAAGACAGTCGGTGCGAATACTTCTTTGACCGGTGCCGGCGTGGGCTCAGGAAGTGGCTGTGGCTGTTCGACGACGGGTTCCTGCGGCTTTTTGCGCAGCCATCCGAACAGGCTTTTCTTCTCGCCAGCCGCAGCTGGGGCTTTCTTGTCGTCGTTGGAACCAAACATGGAGGACGGCTATCTCACAGTAGCGGCGCGCCCAAGGGCGCCCCGGCAAATAAATATTCGATGCAGAACAGACTGCGATTGATCCAGCTTGTTCACGCGCAACATTTTGTCGAGGTGAAAAACGCACCTCAAAGGTCGACTAATTCGAAGGACTGGAACGGCATCGTCGGCGAAAACACAGAGTTTAGCTATCAAACTCAAAGCTTGCGTCGCAAACCCAAACAACCTGCTGACCGATCAAAGGCCTGATAGGCGTGGCCGCCAGTAAAACGGATCAGTATCCTAGCACCTCCTCGCCCGCCTAGGCTAAGACCAAGCGGGCAGTCCAACAGGTTTAAAAACGAATGAATGCTCTAGCCCGCCGCGCTGCAGGCCTGCTGCTCAGCACAGTTTGTCTGCCACTGTCAGCCTTCGCTGCCGATCCACAACCCACCCACGAATTCACTCTCGATAACGGCCTGAAAGTTATCGTGCGCGAAGACCATCGTGCGCCGGTGGTGGTTTCCCAGGTCTGGTACAAGGTCGGTTCCAGCTACGAAACACCGGGGCAGACCGGTCTTTCCCATGCCCTCGAGCACATGATGTTCAAGGGCAGCGAGAAAGTCGGCCCCGGTGAGGCCTCGCTGATCCTGCGCGACCTCGGCGCTGAAGAGAACGCGTTCACCAGCGACGACTTCACGGCTTACTATCAAGTGCTGGCCCGCGATCGTCTGGGCGTGGCCTTCGAGCTGGAAGCAGACCGCATGGCCAGCCTGCGTCTGCCGAGTGACGAGTTCGCCCGCGAAATCGAGGTCATTAAAGAAGAACGTCGCCTGCGCACCGACGACAAGCCGACGTCCAAGGCCTACGAACGCTTCAAGGCGATGGCTTACCCGGCCAGCGGTTACCACACGCCGACCATCGGCTGGATGGTCGACCTGGACCGCATGAAAGTTGAAGATCTGCGCCACTGGTACCAATCCTGGTACGTGCCGAACAACGCCACGCTGGTGGTGGTTGGTGACGTAACCCCGGACGAGGTCAAAGCCTTGGCCCAGCGTTACTTTGGTCCCATCGCCAAACGCGATGTACCCCCGGCGAAAATCCCCCTGGAACTGGCCGAACCCGGCGAACGCCTGATCACCCTGCATGTGCAAACCCAATTGCCGAGCCTGATGCTGGGCTTCAACGTGCCGAGCATCGCCACCGCCGAAGACAAGCGCTCGGTAAACGCCTTGCGCCTGATCTCGGCCCTGCTGGACGGCGGCTACAGCGGTCGCATCCCGACACAACTGGAGCGAGGCGAAGAGTTGGTGTCTGGCGGTTCGTCGAGCTACGACGCCTACACCCGCGGCGACAGTCTGTTCACCTTGTCGGCTTCACCCAACACCCAGAAAAAGAAAACCATGGCCCAGGCTGAAGCCGGTCTGTGGAAGCTGCTCGAACAATTGAAAACCACCGCACCGTCCGCCGAAGAGCTGGAACGCGTACGGGCTCAGGTGATTGCCGGACTGGTCTTCGAGCGCGACTCGATCACCAGCCAGGCCACTTCCATCGGCCAACTGGAAACTGTCGGCCTGTCGTGGAAGCTGATGGACACCGAACTGGCCGACCTGGAAAGCGTAACGCCGCAAGACATCCAGAACGCCGCCAAGCTGTATTTCACCCGCGAACGTCTCAGCGTCGCCCATGTACTGCCACTGGAGACGACTCATGAGTGAGCGTAAAAAACCACGTCTGGCCCTGATCGGCTTGGTCACTGTCGCACTGATCGGCTCCGCTGCCTTTTACCTGTCCAAAAGCAATGAGTCCAAAGCCAGCGAAGCACTGGACAAAGCCAAGTCCAGCCAGAAGCTGCAATCGTTGACTGAACTCGATGGCAAGGCACCGAGCCACCGCGCCCTTGACGTACAGACCTGGAACACCGCCGAAGGCGCCAAGGTGATGTTCGTCGAAGCCCGCGAGCTGCCGATGTTCGACATGCGCCTGATCTTCGCCGCCGGCAGCAGCCAGGACGGCGATGCAGCGGGCCTCGCCACGTTGACCAACGCGATGCTCAACGAAGGTGTGGCCGGCAAAGATGCCGGCGCCATCGCTGAGGGCTTCGAAGGCCTGGGCGCTGACTTTGGCAACGGTGCATTTAAAGACATGGCACTGGCTTCCTTGCGTAGCCTCAGTGCCGTGGACAAGCGTGAACCGGCCCTGAAGTTGTTCTCTGAAGTCATTGGCAAACCGACCTTCCCGGCCGACTCCTTCGCGCGCATCAAGAACCAGATGCTCGCCGGCTTCGAATACCAGAAGCAAAACCCCGGCAAACTGGCGAGCCTGGAGCTGATGAATCGTTTGTACGGTGATCACCCATATGCGCACGCCAGTGACGGTACGGCGAAAAACGTTCCAGCGATCACACAGGCTCAGTTAAAAGCGTTCCACGAGAAAGCCTATGCGGCTGGCAACGTGGTGATTGCTCTGGTCGGTGACCTGTCCCGCGCCGAGGCGGAGGCGATTGCCGCGCAGGTCTCCAGCGCGCTGCCAAAAGGCCCGGCACTGGCGAAGATCGCGCAGCCGGAAGACCCCAAAGCCAGCGTCGGCCACATCGAGTTCCCGTCCAAGCAAACCAACCTGATGCTTGCGCAACTGGGCATCGACCGTGATGATCCGGACTACGCCGCACTGTCCATGGGCAACCAGATCCTCGGCGGCGGTGGTTTCGGCACCCGCCTGATGAGCGAAGTGCGCGAGAAACGCGGACTGGCGTACGGCGTGTACTCGGGTTTCACCCCGATGCAGGCGCGCGGCCCGTTCATGATCAACCTGCAGACTCGCGCCGAAATGAGCGAAGGCACGCTGAAACTAGTGCAGGACGTGCTGGCCGACTACCTTAAAACCGGCCCGACTCAGAAAGAACTCGATGACGCCAAGCGTGAACTGGCTGGCAGCTTCCCGCTGTCGACCGCCAGCAACGCCGATATCGTCGGCCAATTGGGCGCCATGGGGTTCTACAACCTGCCGCTCAGTTATCTGGATGATTTCATGCGTGAGTCCCAGAGCCTGACCGTCGAACAGGTCAAAACCGCACTGAACAAACACTTGAGCACGGACAAAATGGTCATCGTCAGCGCTGGCCCGACCGTGCCACAAAAGCCGTTACCGGCCCCATCTGATAAACCTGCCGAGCAGCCGCTCGGGGTTCCGGAGCATTAATGGCCACGCGTCCTAAAAAACCTGTTCACAACGTCCATAACGGCGTGAATCAACTACGCATCATTGGCGGCGAATGGGGCAGCCGAAAGCTGAGCTTCCCTGATGCCCCGGGCTTGCGCCCGACGCCAGACCGGGTGCGTGAAACCCTGTTCAACTGGCTCGCGCCTTATGTTGCGGGCGCCAAGGTGCTGGACCCGTTCGCCGGCAGCGGCGCACTGTTTCTGGAAGCCCTGTCCCGTGGCGCGGCCATGGGCCAGGCGCTGGACGCCAGCAACATCGCGGTCGCCAGCATCAAGGAGCATCTGGGCACACTGCGCTGCACCACCGGCCAGATTCAAACCGCCGATGCCCTGCGCTACCTGGAAACCCAGACAGCCACGGCCTACGACCTGGTGTTCCTCGACCCGCCGTTTAACCAGAACCTGCTGCCGAGCGTATGCACGCTGCTGGAAGAGCGTCAGTGGCTGGCCAACGAGGCCTGGATCTACACCGAAAGCGAGAACGCGCCGTCGTCCCTCGGCTTGCCAGGCAACTGGCGCCTGCACCGCGAGCAGAAATCCGGGCGGGTTTACTACGCATTGTGGCAACGTATGGCAGAGATCGCCGGTTAATCGACCGGCCTGAAAAGGTGCGCACCCGTTGCGCACCGCTGCATCGAGAGTAATCGTGTCCCATCTGCCAGACCGCTTCACCCCCGCCTTGGGCCTGGGCAACCCGCACTTGCAAACCTTGTGGGGACCGCTATGGCGCAAAACCACGCACATTGAACGCGAGCGCGAACGCTTGTGGCTCGATGACGGCGACTTTCTCGACCTCGACTGGCATGGCCCGCACAGCGCGGCGGCACCGTTGGTGCTGGTGCTGCACGGACTGACGGGGTCGTCGAATTCACCTTATGTGGCCGGCGTGCAAAAAGCACTCGCCGCCCAAAGCTGGGCCAGTGTCGCGCTGAACTGGCGCGGCTGCTCGGGCGAGCCGAACTTGTTGGCCCGCAGCTACCATTCTGGTGCCAGCGAAGACCTGGCCGAAGTCATCAGGCACCTGCGGGCCAAACGTCCGTTAGCGCCACTTTATGTGGTGGGCTATTCCCTGGGCGGCAATATATTGCTCAAGCACTTGGGCGAATCCGGCAGTGACAGTGGCGTGGCCGGTGCGGTGGCGGTGTCGGTACCGTTTCGCCTCGACCACTGCGCCGATCGTATCGGCCAAGGCTTTTCCAGGGTCTACCAGGCGCATTTCATGCGCGAGATGCTCGCCTACATCAAGAACAAACAACGCAAGTTTCAACATGACGGACGCGAAGATGGCCTGGCGGCATTGGCGGCACTCGGTTCGCTGGAGAACATGCGCACCTTCTGGGATTTCGATGGCCGGGTCACAGCACCGTTGAATGGTTTTATCGATGCCGAGGATTACTATCGCCGCGCCTCAAGTCGTTATTTCCTTGGAGAGATTCGCACACCGACCCTGATCATTCAGGCAGCAGACGATCCCTTCGTTTTCCCCCACAGCCTGCCGCAAGATGACGAACTGTCCGCCTGCACGCAACTCGAATTACAAGCCAAAGGTGGGCATGTCGGTTTCGTCGATGGCTCGTTCAGGCAACCGGGTTATTACCTGGAGCGGCGCATTCCGCAGTGGCTGGCAGCCGTAGGGCGCGGGTAGTCCATCGACGCCAATCAAGGCAAGAATTGAGCATTACTGTGGGAGCGAGCCTGCTCGCGATAGCGGTGTACCAGTCGATATCTCAGTTGAATGACACACCGCTATCGCGAGCAGGCTCGCTCCCACAGGGTTTAGCGGTTACTCGCCGGTGGCAATGCCGCGCGCAGGATCGTTGATCCACTCGCTCCACGATCCGGCATACAACGAACCCAACGGATAACCCGCCAGACACAGCGCGAACAGGTTATGGCAAGCCGTCACGCCTGAACCGCAGTACGCCACCAGATCGGTCGGCGAACGATCACCGAGTTTTGTGGCAAATCGCTGCTTGAGCTGATCAGCCGGCAGGAATCGTCCATCGCTGCCCAGGTTTTCATTGAACGCCGCACATTGCGCTCCCGGAATATGCCCGGCAATCGGATCAATCGGCTCCACTTCGCCTTTGAAACGCGGCAAGGCCCGGGCGTCCAGCAAGGTCAGCGCCGGCTGGCCGAGACGCTGCTGAAGTTGTTTGGCGCTCAAGATCAGCGCGTTGTCCGGTGTCCCGCTGAAGGTGCCGCGTTTGGTGTCGCACGCATCCAGGCTCAGCGGCAAACCTGCCGCGTGCCAGGCCTTGAGCCCGCCATCCAGAATAAACACGCCGTCACGCTTGCCCAGCCACGCCAGTAACCACCAGGCCCGTGCCGCGAAGGCACCCGGGCCGTCATCGTACAAAACCACTTCGCTGTCGGCGTTGATACCCCAGGCTTGCAGGCGCTCGACCAACGCTTCAGCGTCAGGCAGCGGATGACGCCCCGTCACGCCCTTGACCACCGACCCACTCAAATCACGCTCAAGATCGGCAAACTTCGACCCGGCGACGTGCCCTTCGGCATAGCTGCGCTGGCCATAGTCCGGGTCTTCGAGGGCAAAACGACAATCCAGAATCACCAACCCCGGCTGGTCCTTTTTCAGGTCCAGTGCTTGCGGGCTGATCAGTTGCGCAATGGGCATAGCGGGCTCCTGTGACTAAGTCGGTTTTTAATCCTACTGCACTTCTTCAAGGGCTTGGGCCAGCGGCACGTAAAACTCTTCGTACAGCGCGTTCACTGCATCGCGAGACTGATCCGTCACGAAACCGGCCTCAAGCACCAGCACCTGATACACCCCACGTTTAATGGCTTGTTCACTCAGGTGATTGGAGTTTTCCCGCGTGGTGCACAAAAACCGCACCCAGGACGTCAGGATAATCCACGCGTTGAGCGTCAGGGACTCGATCTGCACCTTGTCCATTTGCAGGATGCCGGCCTCGACGAAGCCCGCGTAGATGTGCGTGCCATGGATCAGGCAGCGCTGGGAAAACCGCCGGTAACGGGCGGCGAGTTCCGGATCGCTGTCGAGCAGGTGCTCGAGATCACGATGCAAAAACCGGTAGCGCCACATCGCCGCCAGCAACTCCTTAAGGTAGAAGCGCTTGTCGTCCACTGTGGACGCACGCCCCTGAGGCGGGCGCAGGAAGCTGTCCACCAGGCTTTCGTACTCACTGAACAACACGGCGATGATCGCCTGCTTGTTGGGGAAGTGGTAGTAAAGGTTGCCTGGTGAAATTTCCATATGGGCAGCAATGTGGTTGGTGCTGATACTGCGCTCACCCTGCTGATTGAACAGCTCCAGGCTGTTCTGCACGATGCGCTCGCTGGTTTTGATCCGAGGGGCCATGGCTTGAGCTTAAATTCAGAGTGCGATGATGGGCATCTTACGACCTATCCACGAGTGGATAAAACAAAGCTGTTCGAGGATGCCATTTGACTTTCTAGAGTATAGACTCTAAAAAGGTCTTCATTACAACTAATCCGGAGCCGACAATGACTGCTGATATCGCCTACCTTCAGAACATGAATCAGTCTCTGGAAGAACTGCAAACCCTGTTCGACGCACAACGCGCCGCTTACGCCGCCAACCCGATGCCGCCGGCCGCCCAGCGCCAGCAATGGCTCAAAGCACTGCGTGACCTGTTGAACAGCGAACGTCAGGCGTTGATCGAGGCGATCAGCCAGGATTTCAGCAACCGCAGCGCCGATGAAACTCTGCTCGCCGAAATAATGCCCAGCCTTCACGGCATTCATTACGCCAGCCAGCGCCTTAAAGGCTGGATGAAGGACTCGCGGCGCAAGGTGGGCATCGCTTTTCAGCCGGCGGCGGCCAAAGTTGTTTACCAACCGCTGGGCGTGGTCGGCGTGATCGTGCCGTGGAACTACCCGCTGTACCTGGCCATCGGCCCATTGGTGGGCGCGCTATCGGCCGGTAATCGGGTGATGCTCAAACTCAGCGAATCAACTCCCGCCACGGGTATGCTGCTCAAGGAATTGCTCGCGCGAGTCTTCCCTCAAGACCTGGTCTGCGTCGTGCTGGGCGAAGCCGATGTCGGCGTAGCGTTCTCTCGCCTGCCTTTCGATCACCTGCTGTTCACCGGCGCCACCAGCATCGGTAAACACGTGATGCGTGCGGCGGCCGAGAACCTCACCCCGGTGACCCTCGAACTCGGCGGCAAGTCCCCGGCCATCGTGTCCCATGATGTGCCATTGAAAGACGCCGCCGAACGTATCGCCTTCGGCAAAACCCTGAACGCCGGGCAAACCTGCGTGGCCCCGGATTACGTACTGGTGCCGGAAGATCGTGTGGATGATTTCGTCGAGGCTTATCGTCAGGTGATTCGCGGTTTTTATCCGACACTGGCTGACAACCCGGACTACACCGCCATCATCAACGAGCGGCAACTGGCGCGTCTCAACGGCTACATCAGCGATGCCACCAGCAAAGGTGCACTGCTGATTCCGTTGTTCGATCAGGGTCAGGGTCGTCGCATGAGTCACAGCCTGCTGCTCAACGTCACCGACGACATGACCGTGATGCAGGACGAAATCTTCGGCCCCCTGCTGCCAATCGTGCCGTACAAGAGTCTGGACGAGGCGTTTGCCTACATCAACCAACGCCCTCGCCCACTGGCGCTGTATTACTTCGGCTACGACAAGCGCGAACAAAACCGCGTGCTCCATGAAACCCATTCCGGGGGTGTTTGCCTCAATGACACCCTGCTTCACGTCGCTCAGGACGACATGCCATTTGGTGGCGTCGGCGCCTCGGGCATGGGCCATTACCACGGCCACGAAGGCTTCCTGACCTTCAGCAAGGCCAAAGGCGTGTTGATCAAACAGCGCTTCAACGCATCGAAGCTGATCTACCCGCCGTACGGAAAATCTATTCAGAAACTGATCCAGAAGCTGTTTATCCGCTAACCATCACCACCACCGGGTAACAACAATAATGAACCCAAGCTTGACCGATACACCCACGCTGTCACGGCGCGGCTTGCTGAAATTCAGCCTCGGCGCGAGCGCCTTTCTGGCCACGGCCGGCTTGGGCGCGAGCCTCAGCGGCTGCTCGTCGAGCACTCCGGCGACCGGCTTCACGTTGCTGCGCAGCGGCGACCTGCTGTTTTTGCGGGCCCTGATCCCGGTGATGCTCGAGGGCGCTGTCGCAGCCGAAAAAATGCCGGCCTCGGTCGACCAGACCTTGCACAGCCTGGACAACAGCCTGAATCACCTGTCCCCGGAAATGCTCAAGCTGACCCAGCAATTGTTCGATGTGCTGGGGATGGCCGTGACTCGCGGACCGCTGACCGGGATTTGGGGTAGCTGGGAAAACGCCAGCGCTGATGAAATCCGGCACTTCCTTGATCGTTGGGAAAACAGCTCATTGGGCTTGTTGCGCATGGGGCATAGCTCGTTGCTGCAACTGGTGATGATGGCGTGGTACAGCCGGGCGGAATCGTGGGCGCATTGCGGGTATCCCGGACCGCCTACGGTCTGAAATCGAGTCGCCCCACCACTGCATCCAAACCATAACAACTAGAGAATCTGAGAATGCCTGTACCCGACCCGTTCCGAGAAGGCCTGTCCCGTGGCTGGAAAACCTACAATGGCTCGCAACTGACCCAAGACCTGACCCTCGAAGCGGATGTGGCGATCATCGGCAGCGGTGCTGGCGGCGGCACCACGGCTGAAATCCTCAGCGCCGCCGGCTACAAGGTGCTGCTGATCGAGGAAGGCCCGCTCAAGACCAGCAGCGACTTCAAGATGCTCGAAGACCAGGCCTACTCCAGCCTCTATCAGGAAGGTATCGGGCGCATGAGCAAGGATGGCGCGATCACGATCCTTCAGGGTCGGGCGGTGGGTGGCACCACGCTGATCAACTGGACATCGAGCTTTCGCACGCCAGCCCCGACGCTCGAACACTGGGCCAAGGAGCACGATGTCAAAGGCCACTCACCAGCCGAGATGACGCCGTGGTTCGAGAAAATGGAACAACGCCTCGGCGTCGCACCGTGGATGGTGCCGCCCAACGCCAACAACGACGTGATCCGCAAAGGCTGTGAAAAACTCGGCTACAGCTGGCACGTCATCCCGCGCAACGTGCGCGGTTGCTGGAACCTCGGCTATTGCGGCATGGGCTGCCCGACCAACGCCAAGCAATCGATGCTGGTCACGACCATTCCGGCAACGCTGGAAAAAGGCGGCGAGCTGTTGTATCTGACCCGCGCGGAAAAACTGTCGATCAAGGACGGCAAAGTCACCGGTTTGCAATGCGTGGCGATGGACGACCGTTGCGTCGCGCCGACCGGCCGCACGATCACGGTCAAGGCGCGACATTACGTACTGGCCGGCGGCGGGATCAACAGCCCGGGGCTGCTCTTGCGCTCTGACGCACCGGATCCGCACAAGCGCCTGGGCAAACGCACGTTCCTGCATTTGGTGAACATGTCCGCCGGGCTGTTCGACGAAGTGATCAACCCGTTCTACGGCGCGCCGCAATCGATCTACTCCGACCATTTCCAATGGCAGGACGGCACCACCGGCAAGATGGCCTACAAACTCGAAGTCCCGCCGCTGCACCCGGCACTGGCGACGACCCTGCTCGGCGGCTTTGGCAAGGAAAACGCCCAGCACATGGAGCACCTGCCCCATACCCACGCCATGCTCGCGTTGCTGCGCGACGGTTTTCATCCGGACAGCCCCGGCGGCAGTGTTGAACTGCGCGGTGACAATACGCCAGTGCTCGACTATCAAGTCTCACCCTACACCTGGGACGGCTTGCGCCGAGCCTTCCACAGCATGGCCGAGATCCAGTTCGCCGGTGGCGCCAAAGCGGTGATGCCGATGCACGCCGATGCTCGCTACGTAAAAACCCTGGCCGAAGCGCGCACGCTGATCGATGGTTTGAGCCTTGAGTTGTATCGAACACGCTTGGGCAGCGCCCACGTGATGGGCGGTTGTGCGATGGGTGAAGACCCGAAAAACGCCGTCACCGACAGCCTCGGCCGTCATCACCAGCTCAGCAATCTGTCAGTCCATGACGGCTCTCTGTTTCCCACCAGCATTGGCGCAAACCCGCAATTGTCGATCTATGGGCTGACAGCACAACTGGCCACTTCCCTGGCCGAACGTTTGAAAAACCCATGAAAAGGGAGAATATTCTTATCGTCTATAGTGCTTTCTTACCCAACAGGCGACTTGGCCGACCGGGAAGGCTGCGATACCATCCGACTCCCCAACGGACTCCCGCCAGGACGACGCGATGAACCGAGTGTTGTACCCAGGTACCTTCGACCCTATTACCAAGGGCCATGGCGACTTGGTCGAACGCGCCGCGCGCCTGTTCGATCATGTAATCATCGCCGTTGCCGCCAGCCCCAAGAAAAACCCGTTGTTTCCTCTGGAACAGCGTGTGGAGCTGGCCCGCGAGGTCACTAAACATCTGCCGAACGTTGAAGTCGTCGGTTTCTCGACGCTGCTCGCGCACTTCGCCAAAGAGAAGAACGCCAACGTGTTTTTGCGTGGTTTGCGCGCGGTATCGGACTTCGAATACGAATTCCAGCTGGCCAACATGAACCGCCAACTGGCGCCGGATGTGGAAAGCCTCTTTCTTACTCCATCCGAGCGTTATTCGTTCATTTCTTCAACGCTGGTCCGTGAAATCGCTGCGCTTGGCGGCGATATCACCAAGTTCGTCCACCCTGCCGTGGCGGACGCCCTCACCGAGCGATTCAAGAAGTAACGACCGCTGAATCGGCGCCCGCGTGCACTGCGGGCGCCAATGCGGCACAATTGTGCGCATTGGTTTATTACGCCCGGGCCTGCCGCCCCGGCTGGAGTTAGCATGTCCCTGATCATCACCGACGATTGCATCAACTGCGACGTCTGCGAACCCGAGTGCCCGAACGCCGCCATTTCCCAAGGCGAAGAGATCTACGTGATCGACCCTAACCTGTGCACGCAGTGTGTCGGCCACTACGACGAACCTCAGTGCCAGCAAGTGTGCCCGGTGGATTGCATTCCTCTGGACGAAGCGCATCCGGAGACTGAAGACGAATTGATGGAGAAGTACCGGAAGATTACCGGTAAGGCTTGAATCTTTTACTGTCTGCTCCGACGCCTTCGCGGGCAAGTCGAATCGTCGTACCGCCGCTCCTACATTAGACCGCGGTCAACTGTAGGAGCGGGCTTGCCCGCGAAGAGGCCATCAGCAACACCGAAGCTATAACTGCCTTCACTCCCGCTGCTCAAACCCCTCCCCGATACACCCCAGACACCGCACAAACGCCGCTTTCGCAGGGTCAACCACCAACGCCTGTCCCGCATCGCCGACGCCGCCACCCAGCGCGGTAAACGGCAGCGACACCACAAACACGCCGGCACCGATCACCGTCGCCACAACCAACAAAGGCCGGGCAATCAGCAAGTCACCGATCATGGCGAACGCCGGGGGATTCTGGATGGTGTAGAGCGGGTCACCGCTGCCGCTGTTGGCCGCCAGCGCGGACGCACCCACGCCCAGCAGCCCCACAACGACAAGGATTCGAAACAGGTTCATGGCACGGTCCTAATGCGAGGCAGTGAGAACACTGACTATAGACCGCAGGACCTCTCAGCTCTGACAGCGAGGGCAAAAGACGCTGGCGCGCTGCCCGAGTTTCACATCCCGCAGTTCCGTGCCGCAGACCTTGCAGGGCTCATGGCCTCGGCCGTACACGAACAGTTCCTGCTGGAAGTAACCCGGCTGGCCGTCTCCCCCGATAAAGTCGCGCAACGTGGTGCCGCCGCGCTCGATGGCAGCGGCCAGGATGCGTTTGATCTCGATCGCCAACTTCAAATAACGCGCCCGGGAAATGCTCTTGGCTTCGCGGCGCGGATCGATGCCGGCGGCGAACAGCGCTTCGGTCGCGTAGATATTGCCGACGCCGACCACCACGGCGTTATCCATGATGAACGGCTTGACCGCCATGGAGCGCCCGCGAGACTGCTGAAACAAGCGCTCGCCGTCGAACAGGTCGGTCAACGGTTCCGGACCCAGGCGAATCAGCAATTCGTGGTTATACGGGTCGAGGCTCCAGAGCATCGCGCCAAACCGTCGCGGGTCGGTGTAACGCAGCGCCAGACCGGACTCCAGTTCGATGTCCACATGCTCATGCTTGGCCGCCGGCAGGCCAGCTTCCACCAGCCTTAAATTCCCCGACATACCCAAATGGCTGATCAGCGTGCCGACTTCGGCATTGATCAACAGGTACTTCGCGCGCCTTTCCACCAGCACGATGCGCTGCCCGGACAGCCGCACATCAAGGTCTTCCGGAATCGGCCAGCGCAAGCGCCGGTCACGCACGATCACTCGGCTGACGCGTTGGCCTTCCAGGTGCGGCGCAATCCCGCGGCGGGTGGTTTCGACTTCTGGCAGTTCAGGCATATTGCTCTCGAATCAGGCTATCCAACACTCAGCGGTGAGTGCCGAGGTCGCGAATCGTTTGCTTGAGCGTCTCGAAGTCATAGTCCGAGAGGCCGACATAATCGAGCACCAGATGCCCGATGCTGTTCCACTCGTGGTCTTCGGCCTGGTTACCCAATACTCGATAAGACGCACAAATGTGTTCGGCCATCTTGAGGATCGCCAGCAGGTTCTTGAGCTGCGCATTGCGCGACGACTCATCGCTGAAGATCGCCAACGCATTGTGGTGATTGGCGATAGCGGCGGTCACATGATCCGGCAGACGCCAAGACTTGGCGGTGTAGTAACCCACCACGGCATGGTTGGTGTTAAACGCCCGGTTCTCGGTGTCCACCACCCGGCATTCGGTACTGGCGTTAGCATACGCCTCTTCCAGAACCGTCATGTATTGCGGGAAACGCTGAAGCATCAACGGCACACCGCAATCGTGGAACAACCCCAGGGCGTACGCTTCATCGCCGGCCTGAGCGCCAATGCGCTTGGCCAGCGTCAGGCAGGTCATCGCCACGTCTTGAGCCGTATCCCAGAAGCGGTTCAAGGTGACGATAGTGTCGTCATTCATCTCACCCTTGATCGACTGCGCGTTGATCAGGTTGATAATTGAACGGCTGCCCAGCAGGTTCACCGCACGCTGGATCGAGGCGATCTTGTTGCTCAATCCGTAATACGGCGAGTTGACGATTTTCAGCAAAGCGCCAGAGAGGCCCGGGTCCTGGGATATCAGCTTCGCGATCACTTCCAGGTCCGGGTCGGGCATGTACTGCTCCATCTGCAAATCCACCATGATTTGCGGCTGGGCTGGCACGCTGATGCCTTGCAGGGACTGTTGAATCTGTTCGGTAGTCAGCTCTTGGGACATATGTACACACTCTGGGCCAGGCGCAGATTCTAGCTTCTAAAAGTTGGATCCGACACCTTGGACGGCGCATCTGCTGAAGTTTCATCTCCGCCCGTGGCCTTCACCGCATGTCTATCCGCCAAACCGTGGCCTTGCGCAACACGCTATACTCCCGCTCTTTTTTCCGGAGCGACGTCATGTCCCTGCCTAGCCTGCGCCTCAAAGCCAACGCCGACCGTCGCCTGCGAAACGGCCACTTGTGGGTCTACAGCAACGAAATCGATGTAGCCGCCACTCCTTTGCACGGTTTCAAGGCTGGTGACCAGGCGATCCTCGAAGCCGCCGGCGGCAAGCCGCTGGGGATCGTTGCCATGAGCCCGAACAACCTGATCTGCGCCCGTCTGTTGTCGCGCGACATCAAGTTGCCGCTGGACAAGTCGTTGCTCGTTCACCGCATCAACGTCGCCCTGTCGCTGCGCGATCGTCTGTTCGACAAGCCGTTCTATCGTCTGGTCTACGGCGACTCCGACCTGCTGCCAGGTCTGGTGGTCGACCGTTTCGGCGACATCCTGGTGGTGCAGATCGCCTCGGCGACCATGGAAGCCCATAAAGAAGACGTGATTGCCGCGTTGACCCAAGTGCTCAAGCCAAGCGGCATTCTGTTCAAGAATGACTCCGCCGCCCGTGATGCCGAAGGCCTCAACCGCTACGTCGAAACTGTGTTCGGCCTGGTACCGGAGTGGGTGGCGCTGGAAGAAAACGGCGTGAAATTCGAAGCACCGGTCATGCAAGGCCAGAAAACCGGCTGGTTCTACGACCACCGCATGAACCGCGCACGCCTGGCCCCGTATGCCAAAGGCAAACGTGTGCTGGACCTGTACAGCTACATCGGTGGTTGGGGTGTGCAAGCTGCCGCGTTTGGCGCCAGTGAAGTATTCTGCGTCGATGCTTCCGCCTTCGCCCTCGACGGCGTCGAGCGTAACGCCGCGCTGAACGGTTTCGCCGACAAAATGACCTGCATTGAAGGCGACGTGTTCGAAGCCCTGAAAGAACTGAAAGCCAGCGAAGAACGTTTCGACGTGATCGTGGCCGACCCTCCGGCCTTCATCAAACGCAAGAAAGACATGAAGAACGGTGAAGGCGCCTACCGCCGCCTGAACGAGCAAGCCATGCGCCTGCTCAGCAAGGACGGCATCCTGGTGAGTGCTTCGTGCTCGATGCACCTGCCCGAAGATGACCTGCAAAACATCCTGCTGACCAGCGCCCGCCACCTGGACCGCAATATCCAGTTGCTGGAGCGTGGCGGTCAGGGCCCGGACCACCCGGTTCACCCGGCCATCGCCGAGACTCGCTACATCAAGAGCATCACCTGCCGCCTGCTGCCAAACAGCTGATTACGCCGGTTTGACGGGGAGCCGATCGGCTCCCCGTTCTACTATCTGATATTCAACCCTACAACTTCCTACACTTGCAGTCCTGGTGACTTGCAGGACGTTTCTCTGTGTTTTTGATTTTAAAGAATACGCCTTACAAAACTTATTCACACTCTCGATTCATCTGACAAAACTACTAGAACATTCCTACTCAATCTCTCCTTGATAAGAGCGCATTAGCAACTATGATTGAGTTGTCACATTGGAGTGACGATCACTATCAATTACAAGGAGTTCCAAACATGAAAGCAATTACTCTGGAAGCTAACAACATCGCCAACCTGGCTTTTCTGGTTGCGCCAAAAGCCCGCTAAGTAAATGAAGCGCTGGGGAGTGCCGGCTACCCAGCGTTCTCTATGGAAAACTCCAGAGTGAACCACCCACCATGCAGATAAACCCTTATCTCTTCATACTTCCTCGCACGCCAGGTCAAATAGTGTGGGATTACAAAAACCACAAACAGTATGAGTTGGATCTTGAGCATTCAACCCGACTGGCAGAACTTATCAACAAACCGAACAGATTCAATAATAAAAACAGCATAGACATGCAACTTCTTGAAGCAGGAATACTGACCACAGCAACACCTTCTGCTATTGAGTGGGGCTGGGATGATCTGTCGAAAATATTCCATATCGGCACCAAGAACATTCCCTGCCAACACACCCCACAAGATATTCATGAATGGTCCAGAGAATATCTGAATCATTGCAGCGAAGTCTTGGCCACACCGACCCCGGACACGCGGCTGGCGGAACGCCTGGCAGGCGAGTTGATTACGCTGCCGAAACCTTCATGGCTGCCGGAAGGCTCTCTGGCTAACACCCTGATCGACCGAAAAACCTGCCGAACCTTCACCGGGGACACGCTCTCATTCGAAGCGGTCAGCACGTTGCTTTACTTGTCCCTGGGCTACTTGCGAGAACGTGAAGATGACATCGACGAAAGCATTGCCGAAGGACTCGACGCCCGGCGTACCAGTCCTTCCGGAGGTGGGCTGAACGCTTGTGAAGGCTTCCTTCTTGTACAAAATGTCAGCGGCCTGAAACCCGGGCTCTATGCCTACCATCCTACCGAGCATGCGTTGAGCTACGTCAACCCACTGCCAAATCGACCGTTGGGCCATCTGCTGTGCGGGCAACACTTCATTAATAACCTGCCGGTGGGCCTGTTCATCACCAGTCGATTCGACAAACTGTGGTGGAAATATGAACACTCGCGCGCTTACCGAATGGCCTACGTTGAAGCCGGACATATTTCCCAGACCTTCCAGTTAGTGGCCACCTCTTTGGGATTGAACACCTGGCTGACCGGAGCGCTGACGGACGATCAGGTCGAAACGCTGCTGGGCCTCAATGACAGCGCAGAGCAGCCTTTGTTTTTTGTCGGCTGCGGGAACAGCGACGGCGACGTGATGTGCAAGGAACTCAAAGCGCTGCTGAGCCGGCAGGAGTCCCAATCATGACGGGCTCGCTCCTTGAACAGGCATCGCTTCCCGTCGGCTGGGCCCAGCGTTTCACCCTCGGCGCCTGGGATAACCGGGCAGCCGTGCGAACCAGCAAGCACACCTATTTATTGCCGCCGGATGTTGAACAGCAATTGGAAACCCGCCATTGGTTTCCACCGGCCTTCCTGCCTTATCTGAATCACCCGTCAATCAAAGACGCCGGCCGGGTAATCTCCCATCGACTATCGGCCAATCATCTGGTGCATTTCCTCGACTACACCACCTTGCTCGAACACCGCATCGTCAATCGATCTGTCGAAGCCATCGTCCATGGCGAACTCGGCGTGTGTGTTCCCCAACGGATGAAAAAGGCCGCGCTGCAGCTGTACACCGATGAGGGTTACCACGCCCTGTTTTCCAATAGCCTCGCCGAGCAGATTGCCGCTCACTACGGCATGGCCGATCGGCCGGTCATGCCGCAGCGAATCACCCGACTGAACGCCCTGCTCGAGCGCACACCCGACAGGCACAAGCCACTGGCCTGGTTCCTCACCGGTTTCGTCTCCGAGACGATCATCGCCAAGGATCTGCTCGACATCTGTCGCGATGCGTTGGTGGACGGCGTTCAGGAAATGCTCAGGGACCACCTCGCCGACGAGGCGCTGCACAGTCGCTATTTCTCCGAGGTTTTCCACCATCTGTGGCTGCACCTGAACAGCGCTCAACGCCTGTTCTGCGCCGGGCTGCTGCCGGAGATCATTCGGGTTTTCTTTGAGGTCGATGAGCGTTGGCTGAGGGCAAGCTTTCGCAGTGTCGGCCTCAGCGAAACCTCCTGCGCAGACATCATCGAAGGGCTGTTCAACGCGCAATCGTGCCTGCAACGCGCCCGGTCGGGTGCCAGGGCCACCCTGAACGCCTTGAAAAAAGCAGGGTTCTTCGATCTGCCTCACAACCGGCAACTCTTCACCAGAGCCGGGCTTCTTGATGAATAAAGGAAACGATATAGCCCACGCAAAAAAACGTCGGGCTACGATCATTCTGTTGATGACCATGACACTTCTGGGGGTTTTTCCCCTCGACGTGGTGCTCCCATCATTTCCCGCTCTTTCTGACTATTTTCAGACCTCACCGTCCGGGATCGCTCTGTCCGTCAGCGTGTTTGCCATCGGACTGGCACTGTCAGTGGTGCTGATCGGGCCATTGTCGGATGTGTGGGGGCGCCAGAAGCTGCTGCTGGGAGGCATTGCCATCGCGACAATTGGAGCGACTGGTTGCTTGGTCGCCAGCGACTACCGCTGTTTTTTGTTCTTTCGCGTGATTCAGGCGATTGGTTGCGGGTCATTTTCGTTGTCTCAGGCGCTGATACAGGACCTGTTTGCCGGTCGAGAACGGGAGCGCATCAGGATCTGGATGGTGACGGGGGGCGGAGTATTTATTTCAATTTCCCCACTGCTGGGAACCTGGCTGCAATCGTGCTTCGGCTGGCAAGGCAGTTTTTATGTATTTATTGCACTGGCGGTTATGACCTGGCTCGGTGCCTACCGGCTAATCAAGGAAATGCCGCCTGTCCACAGGGCGCTACACAAGGGATTTTTCAGGGTTTATTGGCGCTTATGTTCGGATGTACGTTTCATGGGTTACTGGTTGATTTCGGCCCTGGCCTTCGCCTGCCATTTTTCGTTCATCGTTTCTTCGCCCATCATCTTCATGGAGCGTCTGGCGCTCTCGCCGTATGAATTTGCTTGGGCGTTGCTGCTATATGGCGTGGCGTACGTATTCGGCGGGGTATTAGCCAGCGTGTTGCATCGATACCTGCAAGCCAACACCCAGATCATTATCGGCCTGGGCCTGATCGCCGTTTCAGGCGGGCTCATGATGTGGCTGACTCGCCAGTTCGGTCTTTCTGCGGCGACGGTGTTGATCTCCATGCTGGTCTGCACCATCGGCACCACCATTGCCAGGCCAATCGTCAACTCCAAAGCGATGAGTCTTCACCCAGAGAATGCCGGGGCCTCCACTTCGGTCGGGGCCATGCTGATTTTCATGTTCGGCGGTGTGACCAGTTCAGTAATCAATCTGATGCCCGAAAACCTGACCACGACGCTGGCTCTTGGCTTTCTGACACTGAGCGTTGCCGGGCTTGGGGTGAACGCAGTGATCAACCACAAGACTCAACAGGCGCTTAATACCGGGTGATACGTGCCAGTCGTCATTTCGTCCGCTCCGTCAGCACGGGATCAACGCTTGCCGGCATTCCCTCCTGACGCCAGCCGTGTAGAATCGCGACATTCATCGCCAGTCATCCCCCGGCGGGTTTATGAGCTCAAGCTGAAGCGCGCGGCGATCCCGCAAAGTTATCGGCAACTTCCGGACACACGGCCATTTCTGAGTGTTCCAGACGTCAATAGAAGCTCACTTCCCTTTTGATACCTGATTAGCCGCCCGGAGTGCTTCATGCCTGATTACCGCTCGAAAACATCCACCCACGGCCGCAACATGGCCGGTGCCCGCGCACTGTGGCGCGCCACGGGGATGAAAGATGACGACTTCAAAAAGCCGATCATCGCCATTGCCAACTCGTTCACCCAGTTCGTACCGGGCCACGTCCACCTCAAGGACCTGGGCCAACTGGTCGCCCGCGAAATCGAACGCGCTGGCGGTGTCGCCAAAGAATTCAACACCATTGCCGTGGATGACGGCATTGCCATGGGCCACGACGGCATGCTGTATTCGCTGCCGAGCCGCGAGATCATCGCCGACTCCGTCGAGTACATGGTCAACGCCCACTGCGCCGACGCCATCGTCTGCATCTCCAACTGCGACAAGATCACCCCTGGCATGTTGATGGCCTCTCTGCGCCTGAACATCCCGGTGATCTTCGTCTCCGGCGGCCCGATGGAAGCCGGCAAGACCAAACTGGCCAGCCACGGTCTCGACCTCGTCGACGCCATGGTGATCGCCGCCGACTCCAGCGCTTCTGACGAGAAAGTCGCTGAGTACGAGCGCAGCGCCTGCCCGACGTGCGGCTCGTGCTCCGGCATGTTCACCGCCAACTCGATGAACTGCCTGGTCGAAGCCTTGGGCCTGGCATTGCCAGGCAACGGTTCGACCCTGGCCACCCATAGCGACCGCGAGCAATTGTTCCTGCAAGCCGGCCGCACCATCGTCGAGCTGTGCAAGCGTTACTACGGCGAGAACGACGAATCAGTACTGCCGCGCAACATCGCCAACTTCAAGGCGTTCGAAAACGCCATGACGCTGGACATCGCCATGGGCGGTTCCACCAACACCATCCTGCACTTGCTGGCTGCGGCCCAGGAAGCCGAGATCGATTTCGACCTGCGCGACATCGACCGTCTGTCCCGTCACGTTCCGCAACTGTGCAAAGTCGCGCCGAACATCCAGAAGTACCACATGGAAGACGTGCACCGTGCCGGCGGGATCTTCAGCATCCTCGGCTCGCTGGCCCGTGGCGGGTTGCTGCACACCGACCTGCCGACCGTGCACAGCAAGACCCTGGCCGAAGGCATTGCCAAGTGGGACATCACCCAGACCGACGACGAAGCTGTGCACCACTTCTTCAAGGCCGGCCCGGCAGGCATTCCGACGCAAACCGCGTTCAGCCAGTCGACCCGTTGGGAAACCCTGGACGACGACCGTGAAAACGGCTGCATCCGCAGTGTCGAGCACGCTTACTCGAAAGAAGGCGGTCTGGCCGTTCTGTACGGCAACATCGCGCTCGATGGCTGCGTGGTGAAAACCGCTGGCGTCGACGAATCGATCCATGTCTTCGAAGGCAACGCGAAGATCTTCGAAAGCCAGGACAGCGCCGTGCGCGGCATCCTCGCAGACGAAGTGAAAGCCGGCGACATCGTGATCATTCGTTACGAAGGCCCGAAAGGCGGCCCGGGCATGCAGGAAATGCTGTACCCGACGTCCTACCTGAAATCCAAAGGCCTGGGCAAAGCCTGCGCCCTGCTCACCGACGGCCGTTTCTCCGGCGGCACCTCGGGCCTGTCCATCGGCCACGCATCGCCAGAAGCGGCGGCGGGCGGTGCAATTGGTCTGGTGCAGGACGGCGACAAAGTGCTGATCGACATTCCGAACCGCTCGATCAACCTGTTGATCAGCGATGAAGAAATGGTTGGGCGTCGCGCCGAGCAGGATCAGAAAGGCTGGAAGCCTGTGGAAAAACGTCCACGCAAGGTGACCACCGCACTGAAAGCCTACGCCCTGCTGGCGACCAGCGCCGACAAGGGTGCCGTGCGTAACAAGGCGATGCTCGACGGGCTGTAAGCACTCACCGTCGACAATAAAAATGCCCCGCCAAGTGCGGGGCATTTTTTTGTCTGACCGATTTAATGGTTGAACATGACGGCCCCATCGCGAGCAGGCTCACTCCTACAGGAGAATGCATTCCAATGTAGGAGTGAGCCTGCTCGCGATGGCTGCACCTCGGTGTTATTGAATTTCCTCAGGCTTCACGATCACCCAGTTCTTGTCCGCCGTAACCTCCAGCCCTTCCTTGGCCTGGGCCGCGGCGTTTGTGGCCATCATGCCGTTAATCTGGGTCATGTATTTGTCTTTGCGATTGACCCACAAGTGGATGCCGCCCTTGTTCACGTCGACGCTGTGGAACAGCATGTAACCGTCGCTGCTCGGGGTGTCGCCGCCGACCAGTACCGGTTTTTTCCACTGATCGATGTAGGTCAGGATCGCCGCCTGTTTACCGGCCATCCAGGTCGCCGGGGTCCACAGATACGGGGTCAGTTCGAGACCGAGGTTAGCCTTCTCGTCATACTTGCCAGCGGTGATCTGTTTGCGCGCGGTGGTCAGTTCGCCGGACTTCGGGTCCTTGAGCAGCAGGCTCACGCCGATGACGTTCTGCGGTTTGACGTTGTAGCCGTACTTCGGATCGGAGGCGACCATGCGCACCAGCTCTTCAGAGGCGGCGGTCATCACGTAGACCTCGATACCGTTCTCCATCAGTTTGTTGTACAGCTCTTTCTGGCCGGTGAAGATTTTCGGCGGGTTGACGTCGAGTTTTTTGACGACGTCGCCTTCGTAATAAGTGGCCGGCACCGGTTTGCCGGACGCCATCAACTCGTCGACATAACCTTTGAGTTCCTTGAGCGTGAAGCCGGAGAACACCTGGGCGACCCATGGGTAGCACACCATGTCGTCGAGCTCGCAGAGGCGGTAGTAGTAGCTGAACAGGCTTTCCTTATGGTCGGCGGTGTCTTTGAACGGAATCAGCTTCAGGGAGGGGTCGAGTTTGTCGCGGGTGATCAGGCCCTTGTTCTCCATGAACGGCAACAACGACTCTTCCAGATCGTAGCGGTAACTGGTGTTGTCCATGTCGAACACCGCGTAGTTACCTTTGTTGGCGTTGGCGGCAATCATTGCGTCCAGCGCCTTGGCCTGATCGGCGGGCCAGTGTTTCAAGTCGGTTGCGAGTACCTGGCCGGCAAGGCCCAGGCAAAGTGCTGCAGCCAGTAATTTCGGTACGAATTTCATCGACGATTCTCCCTGAATTTGAAAGACATCGACGCTAACAAATATGTGTGACAGTCCTCGTCTGTCAGCGACCGTTAGCGTACCTATTGCGCCAGCTGCATCTCTGTAAGCGACGCGCCCTTATTCCAAAAACGACAGTTAACCTCTGTTTTCGGTATTAATTCATTAGATATCAAGCTGTTAGGATTCCCGGTTCGCAGCTGTCCAGGAAGGCAGCCAGCACACGTCTTATTGGAGTCTTTATGAATCTGCCGCTGATTCTCAATCTGCTGGTGTTCCTCGCCCTGCTGTTTGGCCTGGCACAAACCCGTCACACCACCTGGAGCCTGGCGAAAAAAGTCCTGCTCGCCCTGGTGCTGGGCGTGGTGTTCGGTGTGTCTCTGCACACCGTTTACGGTGCTGGCAACCCGGTACTGAAAGCCTCGATCGGCTGGTTCGATCTGGTGGGCAACGGTTACGTGCAGTTGCTGCAAATGATCGTGATCCCGCTGGTGTTCGCCTCGATCCTCAGCGCCGTGGCCCGTCTGCACAACGCGTCGTCCTTGGGCAAAATCAGCTTCCTGACCATCGGCACGCTGCTGTTCACCACCACCCTTGCGGCGTTGATCGGCATCGGATTGACCAACCTGTTTGGCTTGACCGCTGAAGGCCTGGTGGCCGGCACCCAGGAACTGGCGCGCCTGCAAACCATCCAGAGCGACTACGCCGGCAAGGTCGCCGACCTGAACGTGCCGCAACTGCTGCTCTCGTTCATTCCGCAAAACCCGTTTGCCGATCTGGCTCGCGCCAAGCCGACCTCGATCATCAGCGTGGTGATTTTTGCTGCGTTCCTCGGGGTCGCTGCCTTGCAATTGCTGAAGGATGACGTCGAGAAAGGTCAGAAAGTGATCAACGCCATCGACACCCTGCAAGCCTGGGTGATGCGCCTGGTGCGTCTGGTAATGAAGCTGACGCCCTACGGCGTATTGGCGCTGATGACCAAAGTGGTCGCCGGCTCCAACCTGCAAGACATCATCAAGCTCGGCAGTTTTGTCGTGGTGTCCTACCTCGGCCTGGGCCTGATGTTTGTGGTTCACGGCGTGTTGGTGTCGGCGGCCGGGATCAACCCGCTGCGGTTCTTCCGCAAGGTCTGGCCGGTGCTGACGTTTGCCTTTACCAGCCGTTCAAGCGCGGCGACGATTCCGTTGAGCATCGAAGCGCAGACCAGTCGTTTGGGCATCCCTCAGTCCATTGCCAGTTTCGCCGCGTCGTTCGGCGCGACCATTGGCCAGAATGGCTGTGCCGGCCTGTACCCGGCGATGTTGGCGGTCATGGTGGCGCCGACCGTGGGCATCAACCCCATGGACCCGCTGTGGATTGCAACGCTGGTGGCGATTGTGACGCTGAGCTCGGCCGGTGTGGCGGGCGTGGGCGGTGGCGCGACGTTTGCCGCACTGATCGTGCTGCCGGCGATGGGCTTGCCGGTGTCACTGGTGGCGTTGCTGATTTCGGTCGAGCCGCTGATTGATATGGGGCGTACGGCGCTGAACGTCAGTGGGTCGATGACGGCTGGGGCGATTACCAGCCAGATCATGCAGCAGACGGATAAAGAGCTTCTGGGTGCGGATGAGCATGCGGATTTGGCTCACGCTTAGATCTTTATAGGCTGGGCTGGCCTCATCGCGGGCAAGCCCGGCTCCTACAGGGTTTTGAGGTGAAACACACATTGTGTGAACACCACTTAACCCTGTAGGAGCCGAGCTTGCTCGCGAAGCTTTTAGGCCTTTTCCCAAACCTCGAAGTTGTACGCCGGTTTGTCATCTACGGCTGGATTCGGGGTGTTGGACACCAGTTTCCACTGGCCCAAATCAAACTCCGGAAACCACGCATCCCCGTCCGGGCTCAGCGCCACGCGCGTCAGGTACAACCGATCCGCCTGAGCCATCCCCTGCGCATACAACTGCGCGCCGCCAATCAGCATCAGCTCATCGACGCCCTGCTCCTTCGCCCATTCTTCGGCGCGAACTACCGCAGCTTCCAGCGACGGGTAAACCTCGGCGCCTTCCAGCACCAGATCCACTTGACGGCTGACCACGATGTTCAGCCGGCCCGGCAGCGGACGCCCGAGGGAATCCCAGGTCTTGCGACCCATGATGATCGGCTTGCCGAGGGTGGTGGCCTTGAAATATTTGAAGTCCCCCGGCAAGTGCCAGGGCATGCTGTTGTCGACGCCGATCACACGGTTTTCACCGAGGGCTGCGATCAGGCTGAGGGGGAGTGATTTAGTCATGCCGACGAGGATACCAGAGCCATCCGTACCCCGATAAGCGCCACAGCGGTTATGCTCACGACTCAATCTAAGCGACGGGATGCCGCGTGACTGAACTGAACAACCTCTGGCTGACAGAAACCATCCGCCTGCGCGAAGAACACGCCGGGCCTCTTGATGATCTGGAAGCCAACCGACTGGCCCGCAGCGCCGGCGGTGACCTGCCGACACGGATTCAACGTCGGGCCGTATGGCTGGCCGAGCGTGATGGTTTGGCCAACGCCCTCCAGCACTGGCTGCAAGGCGCGCGACTGGCGCTGATCGTGATGGCGGTGCTGGCCGTGGTCAGCGGCGCCGGTCTGGCCTTTGCCGCGATGGGCGACGGGCAGACCCCGGTGAACGTGTTCTGGGCCTTGGGCAGTCTGCTCGGGCTGAACCTGATTCTATTGCTGAGCTGGGCGCTGGGCCTGATCTTCGCCGGCGAAAACGGCGCCACCCTCGGACGCTTATGGTTGTGGCTCAGCGAAAAACTCGCGCGCGATGCCAAAACCGCGCAACTGGCCCCGGCCCTATTGCTGTTGTTGCAACGACGGAAACTCAATCGCTGGGCCATCGGCATGCTGGTCAACGGCCTGTGGCTGTTGGCGATGCTCAGCGCACTGGCGATTCTGCTGACGTTGATGGCCACCCGGCGCTACGGTTTTGTCTGGGAAACCACCATTTTGAGCGCTGACACCTTCGTCGCCATGACTCAGGCCCTCGGCGCGTTGCCGGCCGTGCTCGGCTTCAGCGTGCCCACCGTGGAGATGATCCGCGCCAGCGGCGATGCCGCGCTCAACATCGAAAGCGCTCGACAGGCCTGGGCTGCATGGCTGGTGGGTGTCCTGCTGATTTACGGGGTGCTGCCGCGCTTGCTGCTGATGCTGTTTTGCCAGTGGCGCTGGAAAACCGGCCAAGCGAAATTGCATCTGGATCTGAACCTGCCCGGCTATGCCCAACTGCGCGAACGATTGATGCCCACCAGCGAACGCCTGGGCATCAGCGATGCTGCGCCAGAGCAACTTCATCGCGTGGAACGCGGTGTCACTGACCAGAAAAGCGACGGTGCCCTGCTGGTCGCCATCGAACTGGATGACCAACGCCCGTGGCCGCCGCACCTGCCGAAAAACGTGGGTAACGCCGGCATTCTCGACAGCCGAGAATCACGCAACCGACTCCTCGAACAATTGAGCCGCTTTCCACCCGCGCGTCTGGTCATCGCTTGCGACCCACGTCGCTCGCCGGACCGTGGCAGCCTCGCGCTGATCGCCGAACTGGCGCGCAATGCTGGCGCCACCCGCGTCTGGCTGCTGCAAGCGCCACCCGGTGAAGCGCTGGACGCGGAACGACTGGGCGACTGGCATGTGGCGTTGCAACAATTGGAGTTGCCATTCGCCGATTGCGCACCGCTGAACTGGCTGGAGACCGGTCATGACTAACGCCTGGAAGGCACCGTTGAAACTGGCCGTGGTCGGTCACACCAACGTCGGCAAAACCTCATTGCTGCGCACACTGACCCGTGATGTCGGTTTCGGCGAAGTGTCCCATCGCCCCAGCACCACACGTCATGTCGAAGGCGCGAGGTTGTCGGTGGACGGCGAGCCGTTGCTTGACCTCTATGACACGCCCGGCCTGGAAGACGCCATCGCCCTGCTCGACTACCTCGAGCGCCTGGAGCGTCCCGGCGAACGCCTCGACGGGCCGGCACGCCTGGCCAGATTCCTTGAGGGCAGTGAAGCCCGGCAGCGCTTTGAGCAGGAAGCCAAAGTGTTGCGGCAACTGCTCACCTGCGATGCCGGCCTCTACGTGATCGATGCCCGCGAACCAGTGCTGGCCAAGTACCGCGACGAACTGGAGGTGCTGGCCAGTTGCGGCAAACCACTGCTGCCGGTGCTGAATTTCGTCAGCAGCGCTCACCACCGCGAGCCGGATTGGCGTGAAGCATTGGCGCGTCTGGGCTTGCATGCCCTGGTGCGTTTCGATAGCGTCGCACCGCCGGAAGATGGCGAACGTCGCCTCTATGAAAGCCTCGCGCTGCTGCTGGAAAATTCCCGTGAACAGCTAGAGCGATTGATCGCCGATCAACAGGCCCAGCGCCTGGCCCGTCAGCAAAGCGCGGTGCGGCTGATTGCCGAGTTGCTGATTGATTGCGCCGCCTGCCGGCGCAGCGTGGCCAGCGATGCGGAGCAGGAACAGCACGCCATCAGCGAACTGCACAAAGCCGTGCGCCAACGTGAACAACGTTGTGTTGAAGCGCTGCTCAAGCTTTACGCATTTCGCCCACAGGATGCAGCGGCCAGTGATCTGCCACTGCTCGATGGCCGTTGGGGCGATGATCTGTTCAACCCGGAAACCCTCAAGCAACTGGGCGTAAGAGTCGGCGGCGGAATCGCTGCCGGTGCGGCCGCCGGCGCCGGCGTCGACTTGCTGGTGGGTGGCATTACCCTGGGCGCGGCAGCCTTGGCCGGGGCCATCGCCGGTGGCGCACTGCAAACCGCGCGCAGCTATGGCAGCCGGTTATTGGGCAAGATCAAAGGCCAAAGAGAACTGACCATCGATGACAGCGTTCTGAGGTTGCTGGCATTGCGTCAGCGCCAGCTGCTACAGGCGCTGAATGCGCGTGGGCACGCGGCAATGGACAGCATTCAGGTCGCCACGCCGCAGGACAAGACCTGGCGCGAAGGCAAATTACCCGAGGCACTGAACAAGGCTCGGGCGCATCCGCAGTGGTCGTCGCTGAATCCGCAAGCGAAATTGAATCAGGCGGAGCGGCAGGAGCAGATTGAGGTGTTGGCGCAGCAGCTTTAGCTCTAGTATCAACGGTGACGCGCCTGGCCTCTTCGCGAGCAGGCTCGCTCCCACAGGTTCAGTGTTGACCTGTTCTTTGTGGTCAGACGCAGATTCAATGTGGGAGCGAGCCTGCTCGCGAAGGCAGCGACTCGGTTCAGTTCCGGTCACCACCAGCCAACCTTCAAAAACTCGCGCACCAACGAACTGACCCGGCTTCGATCCGTGCGATCCGCCCGGCCGTCATTGTTCACATCGCTGCACAAGACCACCTCGAATACCCCGTCGTTATCCAGGTCGTGAACCGCCGCCTTATAGGCAACCTGCGCCCCATCATGAAAGTGCAGCCGCACCGTTTCCGGGGTGCCGTCACCTGACCGGTTGTCCGAGGAAATCCGCAGGTGACGTTCCTCACCAGCACCCGCGTTGAACCAGGCACATTTCAAATAGGTCGTGCCCAAGCGCTTGAGCCCCAGCAGGTCCGCCTGCGTTGCTTCGCGCTGCAGCTGTTCATCTTCATAAAAGTGAACATGCAGCGTATCGGCCCGGCCGCTACCGCTTTGATCCTGTGCGATGACTTTTAGATAACGCATCCATGCGCTCCTGTCGAAAAGATCAGCCTGGACCTGATCGGCCATACGGTCCATGCGCCCGTACGCTATCGCACGTGGGACAAGTCAACGCACTTTGAGGGACAACAGACCGGCAGCCTTGCGCTTCAAGATGTCGAGATCAATCAGCGGCACGCGCATCTCTTTGGCCAACTCATCCCACTGGCGCATGCGCAAACTGACCTCGCACAACGGATCTTGCTCGAAGGCTTCAGCCTCGGCAGGTGTCATCACCCCGCCCTGATACTCCAGCGTGCGGCGGCTGGCTTCACTCAAGCGCTGGTAGTACCCAGGCTCCTTCAACGTCAGGTAACGCTTGGCCTGCACGTGGTATTCCACCAGTCGCGCCATGCGCTCGCTGAAACCGGCTCGGCGCAAGTAGTCGGCGCCCAGCCGCTCGTGGCTGACCACGCCGAAGCCGCCCATGTTCTTGGCGCTTTCTGCGCAGATGTGCCCGATGTCGTGAAAAAACGCGGCCAGCACCACTTCATCATCGAAGCCTTCGGCCATCGCCAGTTGCGCCGCCTGGGACATGTGCTCGATCTGTGACACTGGTTCGCCAATGTAGTCGCTGTCGCCAAAGCGTTCGTACAGACCGAACACCTCGGCGATCACCTGTTCGTGGTTACTCATCAACGCTCTCCCAACAAAGTCGCCACATTACGTTCAGCCATCGCTGGCCCGACGCTCATGCCGACTCCGGTGTGCATCAGCGCCACGCTCAATCCCAGTGTCGGTCGCAGGAACGAAAACGGACCCGGCCCCCGTGAACCATAGACACCCTGCCAGCGTTCGACCACTTGCACCTTGCAGCCCAGCGTCTGCTCGGCCAGTTCGATCATCCAGTTGTCCACTTGCTCAGCGTTGAACGGCGATGGATCGCTGCCGTAGTGGTGGGAGTCGCCGATGATCAATTCGCCATAGGGCGTTGGACTGATCAGCAGGTGAATGCCGTTGTCATGCAGATGCGGCTCGTCTCGCAGAATCTGCGCCTGCACCGCCTCCGCTTCCGGCAGGTCGGCGAAGGCGCCGTAGTGAACGCAGCTCAAACCGGTGAGCAAGGCGTGTTGCAGGTTGAGGTCGATTTGCGGGCGGGCGCGGAGCATTTGCAGGCGACAGATTTGCGGGTTGAGCGCGGCAATCGGCTCGGCCAGCAACGTCTGATAATCGTGGCCGGAGCACACGATGATCTGCTCGGCGCTGAAGGTGCCGGCAGTGCTGTGCAAGCGGCCCGGCTCGATGTCGCGGACCAGGGTCGAAAAGTGAAAGGTGACGCTGAGTTCACGGCGCAGGTAATCGATCAGCGCCGGAATCGCCTCGCGGGAATACAGTTGCTGATCGTCCATCCCGTGCAATGCGGCGCGATGATGGCTGAACTGGCCGCCGTACAGATCACGCAGTGCAGCGCCGCGCAGCAACTCGACACGGTAACCGTGTTCCACAGCACGGCCGGCGCAAAACGCCTCCAGCAGGTGTTCTTCGGCTTCGGTGCGGGCGAACAGGTACGAGCCGTTGCGTTTGAGTTGCAGGCCGGCGAGTTGCGCCCATTGGCCCCAGATCTCACGGCTGGCCTTGGCCAGTTCGAGCATCGGGCCTGGTGGCTGGCCGGTGACGAGGGCCTGGCCGAAGTTGCGCACCGAGGCGCCCAATGGCGTTTCGCTGCGTTCGAAAACCGTGACTTTGAGACCGCGTCTGGCGGCGGCGTAGGCGTGGGCCAGGCCGAGGATGCCGGCGCCGACGATCAGCATGTCGTTGTGTTGTGTCATGGAGACTTGTCCTGAATTCGAAGCCGCCTTCGCGGGCAAGCCTCGCTCCTACAGGGGAACGCGTATCCCTGTAGGAGCGAGGCTTGCCCGCGAAAGGGCCCTCACAGCCGATAAAGATCTTACTTGGCCGCCACTTTCTCGGACTTGCCGTCATAGCGCTTGCGCCATTCGGTCAGGATCTCGTCGCGGTTTTTCGAGGCCCAGGCAAAGTCGTTCTTGATCAAACGCTGCTCATAATCGGCCGGCAATTCGGTTTGCGGCTTGGCAATCCCAGGTTGGGCGAGAACAGCGAAGTTCTCTTTGTAGAGCTCCATGGCCTCTGGGCTTGCAGAGAAGTCAGCCAGCTTCTTCGCCGCCTCTTCATGCGGTGTGCCCTTGATCACGGCGGTCGCTTCGATCTCCCAGCCCAGGCCTTCTTTCGGCAGGATGATGTCCAGTGGCGCGCCCTGACGCTTCAACTGAACAGCCGGGTATTCAAAGGAAATACCGATCGGGAATTCGCCAGCGGCCGCCAGTTTGCAAGGCTTGGAACCGGAGTGAACGTACTGGCCGATGTTCTGGTGCAGACCGTCCATGTACGCCCAGCCCTGCTTCTCGCCGAAGGTTTGCAGCCAGGCGCTGACGTCGAGGAAACCGGTGCCGGACGAGGCCGGGTTGGGCATGACGATTTTGCCTTTGTACTCAGGCTTGGTCAGGTCTTGCCAGCTCACGGGTTTGCTCAGGCCTTGCTTCTCGGCTTCGACGGTGTTGAAGCAAATGGTCGCGGCCCAGACGTCCATGCCGACCCAGGCTGGTGGGTTGGCGGCGTCGCGATAGTTGCTGCCGATCTTGCCCAGGTCCTTCGGCGCATAGCTTTGCAGCATGCCTTGTTGATCGAGGATCGCCAGGCTCGAAGCGGCCAGGCCCCAGACTGCGTCGGCTTGCGGGCGGGCTTTTTCGGCCAGCAACTTGGCGGTGATGATGCCGGTGGAATCGCGCACCCACTTGATCTCGACGTCCGGGTTGGCCTTCTCGAAGGCTTCTTTGTAGGTCTTCAGTTGTTCGGCTTCGAGGGCGGTGTACACCGTCAACTCGGTTTGCGCCGCGAAGGCGTTCAGGCTGAAAGCAGTGAGGACAGCAGCGGCCAGGGCCAGGGGCTTGAACATGATCTTTTCCTGTTTTTGAGTTGAAGGGCTTTCGGTTTTAGGAGCAGCGAATCAATTGCCGGGCGCCGTTTGCCGCCAGGCTTGGGAGCGACGCAACAAACCGCGCGAAGCCCAGGCCAGCAGCAGGGACACACCCGCAGAGGTGATCAGAATCAGGGTCGACATCGCTGCCGCACCGCCGACATTGCCGGCGTCATCCATGTTCAGCACCGCCACCGCCGCGAGGATGGTGTCGGGGCTGTAGAGGAAGATCGCCGCCGAGACGGTGGTCATGGCCGAGACGAACAGGTAGCGCACGATGTCCAGCAACGCCGGCAGGCAGATCGGCACGGTGACCCGCAAGTAATGCCGATACAGCGGCGCCTTGAGCGACATCGCGGCGGCTTCGAACTCAGCGTCGAGCTGACGCAACGCGGTGGTCGCGGTCATTTGCGCGGTGGTCAAATAGTGAGCAATGGTGCAGACCACCAGCAGGGTCATGGTCCCGTAGAGCACATGCAACGGGTTGCCGCTGAGGTTGAAAAAGAAGACATAACCCAGGCCCAGCACCAGACCCGGCACCGCCATCGGTACGAAACTGAGCATGCGCAAGCTCAGATTCAGTCCGCGCTGACCTTTGGTTTTTTCCATCAGGTAAGCGCCGGTGAAGATCAGCACGCTGCCGATCAACGATGTGCACAGGGCCATCTTCACGCTGTTGCCGTAGGCCAGCCAGCCGCCGCCCGCCGTGTCGTTGAACTGGTAATGGTTGAGCGACAGCGACAGGTTGTAGGGCCAGAATTTGACCAGCGAAGAGAATATCGCCATGCCAAACACCAGCAGCAACGCCGCGCAGATCAGCAGCACGATGAACAGGTAGCAGCCGTCGCGCATCTTTGATTCTGCGGGTTTGAACACCTGGGCGCGGCCGCTCATGGAGTCGCCATGACGTCGACGCAACCAGGCATCAACACCGAAGCTGAACAGCGCCGGCAACAGCAGGACCATGCCGATCAACGCGCCGCGACCGAACTGCTGCTGACCGACCACCGCTTTGTAGGCTTCCAGCGCCAGCACTTGATAGTCGCCACCGACCACCACGGGCACACCGAAGTCGGTGATGGTCAATGTGAAGACGAGGCAAAACGCGGCGAACACGGCCTGACGCGTCGCCGGCCAGGTAATACTACGGAAGGCTTTCGCCGGACTCGCACCCATGCTGGACGCTGCATCGAACAGTCGCGCATCCGCCAGGGAAAGCGCCGACAGCAGAATCATCAAGGCGTGTGGGAAGGTGTAGATCACCTCACCGAGCACAATGCCCCAGAAGCCGTAGATATTGTCCGAGAGCAAACCGCGCAACAGGCCCTGATTGCCGAACAGGTAAACCAGCGCAATACCCGGCAGCATCGACGGCGCCATCAATGGCAGCAGCGAAATCCCGCGCCAGATGCCCTTGCCGGGAATCAATGTGCGTTGCAGGGCGTAGGCAAACAGATAGGCCAGCGGTACGACAATCGCCGCGACACTGAGGGAAACCTTGAGGCTGTTACCCAGCAACCAGTGGAAATTCTCGCTGGTCACCAACTCCCGCGCGGCCACCAGACCACCACCCTGCCCGGCCTCCGAACTGAACCCGCGCCAGAAGATCGCCAGCAATGGCATCAACACGGCGACGCCGAGCAACACCAGCAACAGGACTTTGCCGCCGACCACGAACACCCGGTCGCCGATTTCGACACGGGAGATCTGCCGAATCTGCTTGTGCGGTATCGGCAGCGCGATGTTCGCGCTCATCAGGCAAACACCTGCAAGCTGCGAGGCGGCAAGGCGACCATGATCTGCTGGGCGCCGAGGCGCGGCATGGCTTCCGGCGCCAGTTCCGCCAACAACGGGTGACCCGGCAATTGGTCGAGTTCGAAGCTCATGCGGCAGCGATTGCCGAGGAAGGTGATTTCGCGAACCTTGGCCGGGAACAGGTTTTCTTCATGCACCAGCGGGTTGACGTTGATGGCTTCCGGACGGCAAAACAAACGGCCCGACGCGGTTTTCGCGCTGCCATTCGCCAGGCGCATGTTCAACCCGCCCACCTGGGCGTGGCTGTCGCTGCTGCGTTGGAACGGCAGCCAGTTACCCTGACCGACGAACTCCGCCACAAATGGTGTCGCCGGGCGGTCATAGATTTCCTGCGGCGTGGCGTACTGCTCGACCTTGCCGTTGTTCATCACCGCGATGCGGTCGGCCATCAGCATGGCTTCGTCCTGATTGTGCGTGACCATCAGGGTGGTGATGCCGAGGTTGCGTTGCAGTTGGCGCAACTCGGTACACAGATGCTCGCGAACCCGGGCGTCGAGTGCCGACATCGGTTCGTCCAGCAGCAATAACGAAGGCGCTGGTGCCAGGGCCCGCGCCAATGCGACGCGCTGCTGTTGGCCGCCGGACAATTGGCCGGGGTACTTTTTCTCACTGCCGATCAGGCCGACCAGTTCCAGCATCTGACCGACACGCTTGCGCACTTCGTCACGACCACTGCCCGCGAGGCCGTAGGCAATGTTCGCTTCGACAGTGAGATTGGGGAACAGCGCGTAGGACTGGAAGAGAATGCCGTAGTCCCGCGCCTGAGGGGCCAGATGGGAAACGTCACGATCCCCCAGGTACAACTCACCGCTGTCCTGCTTTTCCAGACCGGCAATGCAGCGCAGCAAGGTGGTTTTGCCACAACCCGACGGGCCCAGCAGGCACACCAACTCCCCGGCCGCCACGTCGAGGGAAACGTTATCCAGCGCGGTAAAGGCGCCAAAGCGTTTCTGCACGCCGCGCACCTTCATCGGGGCGCCGGGGTTGGTCAGGGCAGTAGCAATCGAGTGGTTCATGGACAGGCCTCATCAAGCAGATGAAGGCCATCCTAGGGATGTAATGCGTCCGTCATGTGGCAGTGAGGCAAAAATGGCTGATAGTGGTATTCGGGGATTTTGGTTGGGTCATGTGGTGCCTGTACTGGCCTCTTCGCTGGCAAGCCAGCTCCTACGGGTTATCGCGTTCCCCTGTAGGAGCTGGCTTGCCAGCGAAGAGGCCAGAACAGTCAGCACACATCTCAGGCCGGGGCCATTTCCTGCGCCAACCCGAGAAACGCCGCCGGCAGCCGCGCACCTTTGCGCTCCTTGAGGCAATACAGATACTCGGGAATCTGCGGTGCATTCTCGATGGTCAGCACCCGCAATTGCGGATCATGCGGTACTTCCTGCCGGGCAATGATGCTGATGCCGATGTTGCGCAGCACCGCCTCCCGGATCGATTCACGGCTGCCAATCTCCAGTAACGGCCCGAAACTCACCCCGGCGCTATCCAACAACTCTTCGGTCAATCGGCGAGTGGTCGAGCCCGATTCACGCATCAACAACGTATGCCCGGCCAGCGCACTGAGCGGCACATGATCGTGCACCGCCAGCGGATGATTACGATGCACCGCCAGCACCAGCGGATCGCTGCCGAGCACTCGGCGAATCAATCGCGCATCGTCGAGCAATTGCGACGATGCCGCGACATCCACCCGGTAATCCTCCAGCGCTTCGAGCACTTGTTGGGAGTTGCCGATTTCCACCGACACTTCCACCTGAGGCAAACGCTCGCGGAAGGTCTTCACCAGATCAAGGATGTAATACGGCGCCGTGGCCGCGATACGCAGCGTGCCCTGCACCTGACCGCTGTTGCGCAGAAAAAACTCGATGTCGGATTCCTGCTGCAACAACGCCTTGACCATCGGCAGCAGCCGCGCGCCTTCATCGCTGACGCTGAGTCGACGACCGCCACGGTAGAACAGCTCAACTGAGTACTGACTTTCCAGGTTGCGGATCTGCGTTGTCACCGTCGGTTGACTCAGGCCGAGCTTCTTCGCCGCCAGGGTAATGCTGCCCAGGCGGGCCACCATATAAAACGCCTTCAGCTCGGCACTCAGCACACCCTTCCCTCTTCATCTATTTACGCAGCAGGCGCAAACCGTTGAACACCACCAACAGGCTCACGCCCATGTCGGCGAACACCGCCATCCACATAGTGGCGATCCCGGCGAAGGTTACCCCAAGAAAGATCGCCTTGATGACCAAAGCGAGGGCGATGTTCTGTTTCAGGATGCTGGAGGTCTGCCGCGACAACCGGATGAACGCCGGAATCTTGCGCAGGTCGTCGTCCATCAGGGCCACATCGGCGGTTTCGATGGCGGTGTCAGTGCCGGCCGCGGCCATGGCGAAACCGATTTCGGCCCGCGCCAGTGCCGGTGCGTCGTTGATGCCATCGCCGACCATGCCGACGTGATGCCCCTGTGCATAAAGGGCTTCGATGGCTTGCAGTTTGTCGGTCGGCAGCAGGTCACCCTTGGCCTCGTCGATGCCGACTTGCGCGGCAATTGCTTGAGCGGTGTGGACGTTGTCGCCGGTGAGCATCAGGGTTTTGATGCCCAGGTCGTGCAATTGCCGGATCGCTTCGCGGCTGGATTCTTTCACTGTGTCCGCCACGGCGAACAGCGCCAATGGGCCGCAATTATCGAGCAGCAGCACTACGGACTTGCCCTGTTTTTCCAGGGCAAACAGCTTCTCTTCCAGCGCTGGCGAGCAGAGGTTCAAGCCTTCCACCAGGCGATGGTTGCCCAAGTGGTAAGTCTGGCCATTGATGTCGCCGCGCACACCGCGACCGGCCAGCGCTTCGAAGTTATCCACAATCAGCGGCGTGAATTGTTTATCCACAGCCGCGTTGGCGATGGCCAGCGACACCGGGTGGTCCGAGCGACCGGCCAGCGCCGCCGCAATCGCCGGGGCAGATTCGTCAGCCGTTGGATCGAGCGATAAATAATCGGTCTGCACCGGTTTGCCGTGGGTGATCGTGCCGGTCTTGTCCAGAGCCAGGTAATCGAGCTTGTAACCGCCCTCCAGATACACGCCGCCCTTCACCAGAATCCCTTTGCGCGCCGCTGCCGCGAGGCCGCTGACGATGGTGACCGGGGTGGAAATCACCAGAGCACACGGGCAAGCGACCACCAGCAACACCAGCGCGCGATAGATCCAGTCAAACCAGACTGCGCCCATGAGCAGCGGCGGGATCACCGCGACGGCCAAGGCCAGTACGAACACCACAGGTGTATAGATTTTCGAAAACTGGTCAACAAAGCGCTGGGTTGGCGCCCGCGCACCTTGGGCTTGTTCCACGGCATGGATGATCCGCGCCAGCGTCGAGTTGCTGGCCGCAGCGGTCACGCTGTATTCCAGAGAACCAGCCTGATTGATGGTGCCGGCGAACACTTTGTCGCCGACGGTCTTCTCCACCGGCAGGCTTTCTCCAGTGATCGGCGCCTGATCGATAGTCGAACTGCCCGAGACCACTTCACCGTCCAGACCAATCCGCTCACCGGGCCGCACTCGCACTCGCGCGCCGAGCTCGATGGTTTTGACGTCTTGCTCGACCCAGCTGCCGTCGGCCAACTGCACCGTGGCCTGTTCCGGGGTCATTTGCATCAAGCCGCTGATGGCGTTACGCGCACGGTCCAGGGATTTGGCTTCGATCAGCTCGGCCACGGTGAACAGGAACATCACCATCGCCGCTTCCGGCCACTGCCCGATCAGGATCGCGCCGGTCACGGCGATGCTCATCAGCGCGTTGATGTTCAGGTTGAGGTTTTTCAGGGCGATCCAGCCCTTTTTGTACGTGGTCAGTCCGCCACTGAGGATCGAGACCAGCGCGATGACCGCCACCACCCAGTTGGGCGCGGCATTGGTGAAGTGAATGACCTCGGCAGCCAGCGCCCCCACACCGGACAGCGCCAATGGCCACCACGGTTTTTTCTCCAGCGCAGGAGCAGGCGCTTCAACGCCTTGCTCCAACGGCTCGGCAACCATGCCCAGCGACTTGATCGCCTCGATGATCGGCGCAGTACTCGGCAGATCGTGGGTCACGCCCAACACCCGGTTGATCAGGTTGAATTCCAGCTGCTGCACACCCGCGAGCTTGCCGAGTTTGTTCTGGATCAGCGTCTGCTCGGTCGGGCAGTCCATCGCGTCGATGCGGAAACTGCTCAGCCGCGCACCGGCCGTTGGCGTTTCGCTCAATTTGATCAGCGACGGTGCCGCCACTTTGGCAGAACAGCAGGAATCGCCGTGGCCGCCATGCTCATGGCTGTCACGATTATGCGGGGGCACAGGCTGCAGTTTGTGGCTGTGATCGTGCTCAGCCTTGGGGATGTGGGTGTGTTGGGAATCGCTCATCGGGTCGCGTCCATGAAGGTGCCTGTTGCCAAGTAAAGACCCTGTAGCCACTATAGGGTCAAGCACCCATTTGGAGATTGCCGTCATGAAGATCGGAGAATTGGCCAGACTCACCGACTGCGCCGTGGAAACCATTCGCTACTACGAGCGCGAAAACCTGCTGCCGGAACCGGCCCGCAGCGACGGCAACTACCGTGTCTACACCCAGGCCCACGCCGAACGCCTGACTTTCATCCGCAACTGCCGCACCCTCGACATGACGCTGGACGAAATCCGCAGCCTGCTGGCATTGCGCGACAGCCCGCAGGATCAGTGTGAAAGCGTGAATGCGTTGATCGACGAGCATATTCATCACGTCAAAGCGCGAATCGATGGGTTACTGGCATTGCAGACACAACTGCTCGACCTGCGCCAACGCTGTGGCGAAGGGCCGGAGATTGATCAGTGCGGGATTTTGCAGCGGTTGGAAGTGAGTGGAGGGGTTGTAGCGACGGAGGTTGAGCACTCCCATGTCGGCCGCAGTCATGGCCACTAAAACCACCACATAACCCTGTAGGAGCCGAGCTTGCTCGCGATGGAGGCAGCACATTCAACATTGATGTGTCTGACAAACCGCCATCGCGAGCAGGCTCGGCTCCTACAGGATTTGCGGTCGTTCTTTAGACTGCCATCGGCGCCGTCATCGGCGCGTGGTGCTGATAGCCCTCAAGCGAGAAATCGCCCGGCTCGATCAACTCCAACCACTCCGGCTGATAAACGCCAGTCTTGGCAAACTCCGGCACACGGTCGCTGATCACCAGTTGGGGCATCGGGAACGGCTCGCGCTTGAGCTGTTCATTGAGCATGTCCAAATGGTTTTCGTAAACGTGGGCGTCACCGATGAAATAGGTGAACCAGCGTGGCGTGTAACCGGTCAGGCGACCGATCAGGCTCAGCAGCGCGGCGCCTTCAGTGAGGTTGAACGGAGTGCCCAGACCCAGATCGTTGGAGCGGATGTAGAGGGTCAAGGAAATTTCCTTGGTCTCGACATTCGGGTGGAACTGGTACAGCAAGTGGCACGGCGGCAGAGCCATTTCATCGAGCTGGGCGACGTTCCAGCCGTGGAACAGGATGCGGCGGCTGCCCGGGTCCTTGATGATGGTGTCGACGCACTGACGGATCTGGTCGATTGCCTTGTACAGCACCACATAAGCCTGACCGTCTTCTTCGCCTTCAGCGATCTGGCGATAGCCCTGGCTCAAGGTCTGCTCGATCGCGGCTTTGTTGCTGACCGGGATCTGCTTGTACGCCGGCCACTTGCGCCATTGCACGCCGTAGATTTCACCGAGGTCGTCTTCGCCCTGACGGAACGGGTTGGCCAGCCACTGCGCGTTTTCGTTAGCGTTCTGGTCCCAGACCTTGCAGCCTAGCGCCCGGAATTGCGCGGCGTTATTCACCCCACGCAGAAAACCACACATCTCGCCGACGGCTGATTTGAAGGCCATCTTGCGCGTGGTGATCGCCGGGAACCCTTCTTTCAGGTCATAACGCAGCATCGCGCCTGGAAAGCTGATGGTGTTCACGCCGGTGCGGTTGGCTTGCTTGGTGCCGTTCTTGATGACGTGGGCGACCAGTTCGAGATATTGCTTCATGAGTTACCTGTGTCCTTGAACCCGGAGGCCGTCGCCCCCGGGATTCGAATTTATACGGCCGCCGCTGGGGTCGCCGGAGCGCGGTGATACGCCAGCCAGATCAGGAACAGACCGCCGACGATCATCGGTACGCAAAGCACTTGGCCCATGGTCAGCCAGTTCCAGGCCAGATAGCCCAGTTGCGCGTCCGGTACGCGGACGAATTCGACGATGAAACGGAAGATGCCGTAGAACAGCGCAAACATCCCGGACACCGCCATGGTCGGCCGCGGCTTGCGCGAGAACAACCACAAGATCAGGAACAGCGCGACGCCTTCCAGCGCGAACTGATACAGCTGCGACGGATGGCGCGCCAGTTGCGCCGGATCGGTCGGGAAGACCATCGCCCACGGCACGTCAGTCGCCTTGCCCCACAACTCGGCGTTGATGAAGTTACCGATACGCCCGGCACCCAAGCCAATCGGCACCATTGGCGCGACGAAGTCCATCAGCTGGAAGAACGACTTGTTGTTCTTTTTCCCAAACCACAGCGCCGCCAGCATCACGCCGATGAACCCGCCGTGGAACGACATGCCGCCCTTCCACACTTCGAAAATCAGCGCCGGGTTGGCCAGGTAGGCGTGCAGATCGTAGAACAGCACATACCCCAAACGGCCGCCGACAATGACGCCCATCGACATCCAGAAGACCATGTCGGAGAGTTTCTCCTTGGTCCAGCTCGGGTCGAACCGATTCAACCGGCGAGATGCCAGCAGCCAAGCGCCGCCAATGCCGACCAGGTACATCAACCCGTACCAGTGGATTTTCAGCGGACCGATGGCCAGGGCCACCGGGTCGATCTGCGGGTAAGGCAGCATTGCGACTCCTCGTTAGAGTTGAAACCAAAATTCCCGGGCGACGCTGCCACCTCAGGATTAAGCCAGGATTGCGCTGTGCGTCAGAGCAAGAAATTCAGGCCAACGCAGAACAGCAAAGCGGCAAACAGTCTTTTCAGCAACTTCGGCGACAGCCTGTGGGCCAATCGCGCGCCGATACGGGCGAAAAACATGCTGGTCAGAGCGATCCCCAGCAGCGCCGGCAAATAAATAAAACCGAGACTATGAGCCGGCAACAACGGATCGTGCCAGCCCAGAATCATGAAACTTAGTGCACTGGCCAACGCGATGGGCAGACCACAGGCCGATGATGTGGCCACAGCTTGTTGCATCGGCACACTGCGCCAGGTCAAAAACGGCACTGTCAATGAGCCGCCGCCAATCCCGAATATCGCCGAGGCCCAGCCAATCACGCTACCGGCCATGGTCAGACCGAGTTTGCCCGGCACCGTGCGACTGGCCTTGGGTTTGACGTCCAGCGCCAGTTGCGCGGCGATGACCAGGGCGAATACGCCAATGATCTTCTGCAAATTCGGGCCGGAGATCGCTTCGGCAGTCAGCGCGCCGAAACCGGCGCCGATCAGAATGCCGACGGTCATCCAGACGAAAATCGGCCAACGCACCGCGCCACGACGCTGGTGTTCGCGCACAGCGTTGATCGACGTAAAGATAATCGTCGCCAGGGACGTGCCGACCGCCAAGTGGGTCAGGATCGACGTGTCAAAGCCCTGCAAGGTGAAACTGAATACCAACACGGGGACGATGATGATCCCGCCACCCACCCCGAACAGCCCGGCCAGCACGCCTGCGCAGGCGCCCAGCGCCAGATAGAGCAGAAAATCCATGCCTGCATCCCACTCTTCACCCAAAACCGGAGCGGCATGGTAACGGATGCATGGCCTTGGGCTCCACTGGATGGCGATGGATACCCGCGCGATGTCTGCGTAGAGTGGGCAAAAAACACACAAGGACCACCTTATGTGCCTGATTGTCTTCGCCTGGCGGCCCGGCCACGCCCAGCCGCTGATCGTGGCGGCCAACCGCGACGAATTCTATGCCCGCCCGAGCCTGCCCCTGGCGCAATGGCCCGAAGCGCCACACGTTTATGCCGGCCGCGACCAGGAAGCCGGCGGCACCTGGCTCGGTATCGGCGCTAACGGGCGCTTCGCCGCGCTGACCAATATTCGTGATCCGCATCAACCGCCGTCGCGCAAATCCCGAGGTGAGCTGGTGGCCGGTTTTCTGTTAGGCGACAAACCGATTGCTGACTATTTGGACGACGTTGTCAGACGTTCGCTGGAATATTCCGGGTTTAATCTGTTGATCGGCAATGCCAACGAGCTGTGGCATTTCAATGCACGGGCGTCTGAAGCGGTGATGCTGGCACCCGGTGTTTATGGGCTGTCGAATGCAGGCCTGAATACACCGTGGCCGAAACTGCTCAAGGCACGGGCGGCGCTGGAGGAAGTGTTGGGGGATCCACAGCCTCAGGCTTTGCTGGCGTTATTGGCGGATTCGCAGACGGCGCCGTTTGCCGAACTGCCGGACACCGGGGTTGGGCTGGCGACCGAGACGTTGTTGTCGAGTGTGTTTATTGCCAGCCAGAGTTATGGGACGCGGGCGAGTACGGCGCTGATTGTCCGGGCGGATGGGACGCGGCATATGGTCGAAAGGAGTTTCGGGCCGTATGGCGGGCATTTGGGGGAGGTGGAGATCAGGATTTAGGCATTGCCTGGACTGACGCCATCGCGGGCAAGCCTTGCTCCTACAGGGTTGTGGCTGCACGCAGCAGCGCGAACGACACAAATCCGTAGGAGCATGGCTTGCCCGCGATGGGGCCGCCGCAAAGTTAGAGGGGCTTGATCGCCGCCGGATTGATCATCCGCGCCAACCCAAGGTTCTTCAGCGCCAGTTGCAGCGAGCTGTGGATAACTTGCGGGTTGTCGATGGTCATCAGCTCCGCGAGCAAATCCTTGGCCTTGCTCAGGTTGATCTGACGCAGCATCCACTTCACTTTCGGCAAGTTGGTGGCGTTCATCGACAGGCTGTCGAAGCCCATCGCCATCAACAGCACCGCCGCCGCCGGATCGCCGGCCATCTCACCGCAGATACTCACTGGCTTGCCTTCGGCATGAGCGTCACGCACCACGCTCTGAAGGGCTTGCAGCACCGCTGGGTGCAGGTAGTCGTAGAGGTCGGCTACCCGCGGGTTGTTTCGGTCTACAGCCAGCAGGTACTGGGTCAGGTCGTTGGAGCCGACCGACAGGAAGTCCACTTGCCGCGCCAGCTCCTTGGTCTGATACACCGCCGCCGGAATCTCGATCATCACGCCAACCGGCGGCATCGGCACGTCGCAGCCTTCGTCGCGCACTTCACCCCAGGCCCGGTGGATCAGGTGCAGCGCCTCTTCCAGTTCATGAGTACCGGAGATCATCGGCAGCAGAATCCGCAGGTTGTTCAAGCCTTCGCTGGCCTTGAGCATGGCGCGGGTCTGCACCAGGAAAATTTCCGGGTGATCAAGCGTGACGCGAATCCCACGCCAGCCAAGGAACGGGTTGTCTTCCTTGATCGGGAAGTACGACAACGCCTTGTCGCCGCCGATGTCCAGGCTGCGCATGGTGACCGGTTGCGGGTGGAACGCGGCGAGCTGCTCGCGGTAGATTGCCAGCTGTTCTTTTTCACTCGGGAAGCGCTGGTTGATCATGAACGGCACTTCGGTGCGGTACAGACCCACGCCTTCAGCGCCGCGCTTCTGCGCCCGCGCCACGTCTGCCAGCAGGCCGGTGTTGACCCACAGCGGCATGCGGTGGCCATCGAGGGTCACGCACGGCAAGTCGCGCAGTGCATCCAGCCCGAGGGCCAGTTGTTTTTCTTCCTCGACCACTTCGGCGAACTGCTTGCGCAGCACTTCACTCGGGTTGGTGTAAACCTCGCCGTGGTAACCGTCGACGATCATCTGGATGCCGTCGACTTTCGAATACGGCAAGTCGACCAGGCCCATCACCGTCGGGATGCCCATGGCACGCGCCAGGATTGCCACGTGGGAGTTGCCGGAACCGAGGACCGACACCAGACCCACCAGCTTGCCTTCCGGCACCTCGCCGAGCATCGCCGGCGTCAGTTCTTCGCTGACCAGAATGGTGTTGTCGGGGTAAACCAGGGTTTGCTGACGCTCCTCCTGCAAATAGGCGAGCAAGCGGCGACCGAGGTCTTTCACGTCTGAGGCGCGCTCACGCAGGTAGGCGTCGTCCATCAATTCGAAACGATTGACGTGATCTGTGACCACTTGACGCAATGCGCCCTGGGCCCACTGACCGGTCTTGATGACGGTAGTGACTTCGTTGCCCAGCGCGGCATCGTCGAGCATCATCAGGTAGACGTCGAACAAGGCGCGCTCTTCCGGGCGCAACTGTGTAGCGAGCTTGGTCGACAATGCGCGCATATCGGCGCGCACACCTTCGATGGCAGTCTTGAACAGCCCGAGTTCGGCTTCGATGTCGACGATAGTCTTGTCCGGCACCACGTCCAGATCGGCGGGGGGCAGCATGACCACCGCCGTACCGACCGCCGCACCCGGCGAACCTGGCACGCCGACAAACTTGGCTTCCTGAATGCCCTTGCCCTGACGGCCCAGGCCCCGGATCGAACCCGTGGCTTCGGCGTGGGCGATAACGCCGGCGAGCTGCGCGCTCATGGTCACGAGGAAGGCTTCTTCACCTTCATCGAACTGGCGGCGTTCTTTTTGCTGAATGACCAACACGCCGACAACGCGGCGGTGGTGAATGATCGGCGCCCCGAGGAAGGAGGCGAAGCGTTCTTCACCGGTCTCGGCGAAGTAGCGATAGCGCGGGTGGTCCGCAGCATTTTCGAGGTTCAGGGGTTCTTCGCGCGTACCGACCAGGCCGACCAGACCTTCGTTGGGTGCCATGCTGACCTTGCCGATCGAGCGCTTGTTCAAGCCCTCGGTGGCCATCAGCACGAAGCGGTTGGTCTCAGGGTCCAGCAGGTAGACCGAGCAGACCTGGCTGCCCATGGCCTCTTTGACGCGCAACACAATAATCCCCAACGCCGCCTTGAGATCCTTGGCGGAGTTAACTTCCTGGACGATCTTGCGCAGCGTATTGAGCATGGCTCGGGGTCGAACTCCGTCGTCAGTCGCGCGTTAAAAGGCGCGGGGCAAGCTCTTTGAGAGCGCGTCGATACACCTCGCGCTTGAATGTCACCACCTGGCCCAACGGATACCAATAACTGACCCAGCGCCAGCCATCGAACTCCGGTTTACCGGTCAAATCCATCCGCACCCGCTGCTCGTTGGAGACCAGGCGCAGGAGAAACCATTTCTGTTTCTGGCCGATGCACAGCGGTTGGCTGTGGGTACGGACCAGACGTTGCGGCAAACGATAGCGCAACCAGCCCCGGGTGCAGGCGAGAATTTCAACATCTTCGCGCTCAAGACCCACTTCTTCGTTCAACTCGCGGTACAAGGCGTCTTCCGGCGTCTCCTGGGGGTTGATCCCACCCTGTGGAAACTGCCACGCATCTTGATTGATACGGCGAGCCCATAGCACCTGTCCGGCATCATTCGTGAGAATGATCCCGACATTGGGGCGGAAACCATCGGGGTCGATCACGGCAACAACCTCGCAAACGCATGTCGCCGCATTGTTCCACAAAGGTTGTGAAAGCAGCAACGCGCCGACCGACCTTATGTGCACTCTTGTGAAAAGTCCGTATTCTGGGCGCCTTTCTACAGACTTTTCAGCGAGTAACTGCAATGCGGCTGGCTTTATTCGACTTGGACAACACCCTGCTGGGCGGCGACAGTGACCACGCCTGGGGCGATTACCTGTGTGAGCGCGGCTTTCTCGACGCCGTCGCCTACAAGGCCCGCAACGACGAGTTCTATCAGGATTACCTGGCCGGCAAGCTGGATAACGCCGCTTACCTGAACTTCTGCCTGGAAGTCCTCGGCCGCACCGAAATGGCCACGCTGGATCAATGGCACCTGGATTACATGCGCGATTGCATCGAGCCGATCGTGTTGCCCAAGGGCGTGGCGCTGTTGGCCAAACACCGCGAGGCGGGCGACAAGCTGGTGATCATCACCGCGACCAACCGCTTTGTGACCGGGCCGATTGCCCAGCGTTTGGGGGTTGAGACCTTGATCGCCACCGAGTGTGAGATGGTCGATGGTCGTTACACGGGCCGCAGTACCGACGTGCCGTGCTTCCGGGAAGGCAAGGTGACGCGGTTGAATCGTTGGCTGGAAGAGACCGGGTTTTCGCTGGAGGACAGCTATTTTTATAGCGACTCGATGAATGATTTGGCGCTGCTGGAGCAGGTTACACATGCGGTGGCAGTCGATCCTGATCAAAATCTGCGCGCCGAGGCCGAGAAGCGTGGTTGGCCGGTGATCACTCTGCGCGACTGATTACGCCTTCGCTGGCAAGCCAGCTCCTACAGGGTACGTACTGCCTTTGTAGGAGCTGGCTTGCCAGCGATTGGGTCAACTCGGTCTCAAGCCTTAAACAGGCTTGGCACCCATCAAACCCGCAATGGCCACAAAACAGACAAAACTGAACAACGCCAACGCAAAGGTAAATTTACCGACGCTACCCGGCGCCTTACGCAGTTTGTTAAGCCGCACCAGCAACCAGAACCACGCCAGCGCCGCCACGGTGTAAAGCACGCTCGACGCCAACAACCACGTCTGCCCCAACGACCAGCCCACCAGATGCACCATCCACCAGCCAGTCACCGGCATGCTCAGCAGCGCCAGGCCCATCAACAGCCAGATAAACACTCGCGGTCGCTGCAAGGTACGGCTTGCCGCCGTCGCGTCGCCATTGCGCCGCGTGCGCCAGACCCAGATCCCAAGACCCATCGCGCCGATCAGCAACACCACCGTTGCAAGCATGTGCGCCGCTTTCAGGGCAGTTAACGTTTCCATTGTTCGGTTTCCTTATGGCCTGCCCTTCAGAGTAGCCACTCAGCCAAGAAACAGCTGATAGGCCGGGTTGTCGCTTTCGTCCCAGTACGGGTAGCCGATGTCTTCAAGGGCCGCCGGCACCAGATGACGCTCTTCATGCGGCACTTGCAGGCCCGCCACCACCCGGCCATCCGCCGCGCCGTGGTTGCGGTAGTGGAACATCGAGATATTCCAGCGCCCACCGAGCTTGTTGAGGAAGTTGAACAACGCCCCCGGACGCTCCGGGAATTCGAAGCGCAACACCACTTCATCGACGACATGGGCCGCACGACCACCGACCATGTGGCGGATGTGCAACTTGGCCAGTTCGTTGTCGGTCAGGTCCAGCACCGGGAAGCCCTGCTCGGTGAGGCTCGCCAGGAGCGCACTGCGCGGATCGGTTTCCGGGTGCGTCTGCACGCCCACGAAGATGTGCGCTTCGCTGCCGGTGTTGTAGCGGTAGTTGAATTCGGTGATCTGGCGTTTGCCGATGGCTTCGCAGAACGCCTTGAAGCTGCCCGGTTTCTCGGGAATGGTCACGGCGATGATTGCTTCGCGCCCCTCACCCAGTTCGGCGCGTTCGGCGACGTGGCGCAAACGGTCGAAGTTGACGTTGGCGCCGGAGTCGATGGCCACAAAGGTATGGCCGGTGACGCCGTTCTGCTCGACATATTTCTTGATACCGGCCACGCCCAGTGCACCCGCCGGTTCAGTGATCGAGCGGGTATCGTCGTAAATATCCTTGATCGCCGCACAGATCTCGTCGGTGCTGACGGTGATCACTTCATCGACATAGTCTTTGCAGATATCGAAGGTGTGCTGACCGATCTGCGCCACCGCGACGCCGTCGGCGAAGAGGCCCACGGTCGGCAACACCACGCGCTCGCCGGCCGCCATGGCGGCTTGCAGGCAGTTGGAGTCGTCCGGTTCGACGCCGATGATCTTGATTTCCGGGCGCAGGTATTTCACATAGGCCGCGATGCCGGCGATCAGCCCGCCGCCGCCCACCGGGACGAAGATCGCATCCAGGCGCCCGGGGTGCTGGCGCAGAATCTCCATGGCCACCGTGCCCTGCCCGGCAATGGTGTGAGGATCGTCGTAAGGGTGGATGTAGACGTAACCTTTTTCGTCGACCAGTTTCAGCGAGTAGGCCAGGGCTTCCGGGAACGAATCCCCGTGCAGCACCACTTTGCCGCCGCGCGAACGCACGCCTTCGACTTTGATTTCCGGGGTGGTCTTGGGCATGACGATGGTGGCTTTGACACCCAACACTTTCGCTGCCAGGGCCAGACCCTGTGCGTGATTGCCCGCCGAAGCCGTCACCACGCCGCGAGCACGTTCTTCATCGCTCAACTGGGTCAGCTTGTTGTAAGCGCCGCGAATCTTGAACGAGAACACGGGCTGCAAGTCTTCGCGCTTGAGCCAAATACTGTTGCCCAGCCGCTCAGAGAGCTGGCGGGCAGTCTGCAATGGGGTTTCTATGGCAACGTCATAAACGCGCGAGGTGAGGATCTTTTTGACGTACTGTTCGAGCATCGGAAAGCATCACTGAGCGGGTTGGGCAGGGCCAAGGAGTCTAACCCGGCTTTTGGGCAGGCGACCACACGAATCAAGAGGTTTTAACCCTCGCAGGCGATAGAGATCCATTGTGGCGAGGGGGCTTGCCCCCGTTCGGCTGCGAAGCAGTCGTAAAATCTACTGATGCGCTCTACCTGAAAGAATGCCAGGGAACGCTTCGCGCTCCAACGGGGGCAAGCCCCCTCGCCACAGGCAAGCCCCCTCACCACAGGCAAGCCCCCTCACCACAAAATCCTGCTTGCACTGACATACCGTCGCACCGGCCAATCGGGCAATGACCTTACCCGCCCCGGGGCCTATAATGCCGGCCTATCGTCCCTCTTCGGCACCTCGGAGCCCGCATGACCCAGGATCAACTCAAACAGGCAGTGGCTCAGGCCGCCGTCGACTTCATCCTCCCGAAACTCGACGACAAGAGCATTGTCGGGGTCGGCACCGGCTCCACCGCCAACTGCTTCATCGACGCCCTGGCCAAGCACAAAGGCGCATTCGACGGCGCGGTCGCCAGCTCCGAAGCCACTGCCGCCCGTCTCAAGGGCCATGGCATTCCGGTGTATGAGCTGAACACCGTCAGCGACCTGGAGTTCTACGTCGACGGCGCCGATGAAAGCGACGAGCACCTGAACCTGATCAAGGGCGGCGGCGCAGCCCTGACCCGCGAGAAGATTGTTGCCGCCGTGGCCAAGACTTTCATCTGCATCGCCGATGCCAGCAAACTGGTGCCGGTGCTCGGTGCGTTCCCGCTGCCGGTCGAGGTGATCCCTATGGCCCGCAGCCACGTAGCCCGCGAGCTGGTGAAACTGGGCGGCGACCCGGTTTACCGTGAAGGCGTGCTGACCGACAACGGCAACATCATCCTCGACGTATTCAACATGCAGATCACCAACCCGGTTGAACTGGAAAGCCAGATCAACGCGATTGTTGGCGTGGTCACCAACGGGCTGTTTGCAGCACGTCCGGCGGATTTGCTGTTGCTGGGCACCAGCGAAGGCGTGAAAACCCTGCGCGCCGAATAATCCCGCCACAACGCAAAACCTGTAGGAGCCGGGCTTGCCCGCGATAGCGGTGCATCATTCAACATCTCTGTCGACTGATGCACCGCTATCGCGAGCAAGCTCGGCTCCTACAGTGGTTTGTGGCGAACACACGATCTGCGCATGGCTCCCACAGTTGTTCTGGGGTGTTGGTCAGGGTTGTGGTGGTTTTTTGAAGACGTAGAAGAGGTTCGGTTCGCTGACGAGGTACATCGTGCCATCGTCGTCCATGGCGATGCCTTCCGCTTGCGGCACGGTCTTTTGCAGACCCTGGCGTCCCTTGTTCAGTGACATCGTACTCAACGGACGCCCGTCCACATCCAGCTCCAGAATCAGCCGCGACTCGTCAGACAGCGCCAGTAAATGGCCGCTGCGCTCGTCGTATTGCAGGCTCGACAGGTCTCGCACGAACATCCCGGCATCGCGCTTGGGGTTGTTCACCACATGCACGGCGTAGGATTTCTCCAGGTTGTAATGCGGGAAGCCCTGCACTTCGTAGATCAGCATCGGGTCGCGCTCCTTGGCGACGAACAACCGCTTGCCCACCGAATCGTAAGCCAACCCTTCAAACCCCTTGTTACTGCCCATGTGCACGCCGAGGGTCATCTGCTCGGCGTCCGCACCGTCGAGGAAGGTGGTGTCCTTCTCCAGATGAATCTTGATCAGTCGCTGCTGGCTTTCATCCGTGATCACGTAGGTGTCGGGGCTGATGAATTCCACCGCCTCCGGGTCGCCAAAGCCAATCAACGCCACACGCCGCAGGATCTCGCCCTCAAGGGACAGCTCGATCAGCTCGGAGTTTTTGTTGGTGACCGTGAACAGGCTTTTGCGCAGCGGATCAAACGTCAGCGCCGAGACGTTATCGTCCAGTCCGTCGATCGCCCGTGCTTCGATGTCCACCCGGTATTGATCCAGGCCAATGGATTCACTGCTCTGCGGCTGCCAAAGGGTATGCAGGTTGAACCAGGCACGTTCGAACAGGCGCATGTATTGCATGACCGCAACCAGCACGATCAGCGCAATCACTGACAGGATCAAAATGAGGGGTTTGGGACGGGCAAGTCGGCGCATTCAGGCAAGCTCGAAAACAAAACAGGCGGATGAAATATCACGCCTGTATGAATTCAAGCTTAATGGCCAGTGGCTTTCGACCACAACTGCGCGAGTGTTGCCGCCTACTTCTGCTTTTCGAAGCGATAGAACAGATTCGGCTCACTCACCATGTACAGCGTGCCCGCTTCGTCCATGGCCACGCCTTCGGCACGGGGAATGGTTTTTTTCAGACCATTAAAGCCGCTCAACAGCGCGATGAAACTGACTTGCTCACCCTTTTTGTCCAGCTCCATCAACAAGTGGGACTCGGCGGACAGCACCAGCATGTGGCCAGTCCGCGGGTCGATGGCCAAGGCCGACAGGTTGCGCATGTCCAGCGCATGACTGGCCAGCTTCAGCTTGTCACCGGTAAGAACCCGGCCGTCACCTTTCCAGGCAAACAATGCCGGCGGACGTTCTTCGCCCAGCAGCAGCTGCTGGTTGCTCGAATCCCAGGTGACACCTTCAAAGGCCTTGTTCTGGTCTTTCGAAGGCCCAAGGTCGTACTTCGGAAAGTTGGCGATGTTCAATTCACGGGTGTCGGCATCAACCTTGACGATGGTGATCAGATGTTCGCGCTCATCGACAATCGCCAGCAGGCCGTTGCCCAACACGGTGACGCCTTCAGGGTTGCTCCAGCCCACCAATGGAATTTTGCGCAGCACATCGCCCTGCAACGACAACTCGACCAAGAACGGATTTTTACCCATCACCGAAAACAGGGTTTTGGTCTGAGGGTCGTAGGCGAGATCCGATGCTTCGTCCTTTTCCATACCCGGCAATGTTTTGGCATCGATCACTGCCCGGTAGTCAGGAAGCCAGATACTGGCCTGACGCTCGGCCGGGCTTTTGAATTGCTCTTTCACCCAGAGCACACCCCGGTCATCCCAATGCATCGCAAACGCCACGCCGTAGGCGATGGCTGCAACCAGGAACAGCCAGGAATACCAACGCAAGGCGAAGCGGGAGCGGCTGGCAGTTTTGAAGGTGGGCAGCGGTGTGGTGGCCATTGGGGGATGCGTTCCAGAAATTCAGGCTAAGGGTAATAGCATAATTGGGACCGGCTCAAACGCCGCAAGCGCCGGAATTATCCAGAGAAAATGTGAAAAAAACGGGAAATAGCGGGATTGCCCCAAGCCTTGTAGGAGCTGGCTTGCCAGCGAAGAGGCCCTTACATTCAACATCCATGTTGACTGTTGCACCGCTTTCGCTGCGATGCGGCGACCCGACAAGCCAGCTCCTACAGGGTTTTGCGCTGGACTTAGCGCACGCTGCTGGTGAAGCGGCTCGCGCCTGGCAACTCCAGAACAATCTCATCACCGACATTCAACGGACCAACGCCCACCGGCGTGCCAGTCAGGATCACGTCACCGGCCTGCAGCGAGAAGCAGCCGGCCATGTGCTGGATCATCGGCACAATCGGGTTGAGCATCGCGCTGCTGTTGCCATCCTGGCGCACTTCGCCGTTGATGGTCAGGCGAATGCCGATATCGGTCAGATCAGCAAAGGTGCTGCCGGACACGAACGGCGCGATCACCGCCGCGCCGTCGAAGGACTTGGCGATTTCCCATGGCAGGCCTTTGGATTTCAACTCGGCCTGCTTGTCGCGCAGGGTCAAATCCAGCGCCGGGGCGAAACCGGAGATGGCATCCAGCACTTCTTCGCGGCTCGGCCTGGTCGACAACGGCTTGCCGATCAACACAGCAATTTCTGCTTCGTAGTGAACTGAACCGCGCTCGGTCGGAATCGTAAAACTGTCTTCCAGCGGCACGACACAACTGCCCGGTTTGATGAACAGCAGCGGCTCGGTAGGCACCGGGTTGTCCAGTTCCTTGGCGTGTTCGGCGTAGTTGCGGCCAATGCACACCACTTTCCCCATCGGAAAATGAATACGCGTACCGTCGACATACTGGTGCTGATAGCTCATTACCGACTCCTGGTTCGTGCTCTTAACATTCGAAAATCAAACAGCAAAGATCTTGCCCGGGTTCATGATGCCGTTCGGGTCGAACACCGCTTTAACTGCTTTCATGTACTCGATCTCGACCGGGGAACGGCTATAGGTCAAATAATCACGCTTGGTCATGCCCACGCCGTGCTCGGCGGAAATCGAACCGTTGTACTTCTCGACGGTTTCGAACACCCACTTGTTGACGGTCGCGCATTTGGCGAAGAACTCGTCCTTGCTCAGGTTATCCGGCTTGAGGATGTTCAAGTGCAGGTTGCCGTCGCCGATGTGGCCGAACCAGACGATTTCGAAGTCCGGGTAGTGTTCGCCGACGATTGCGTCGATTTCCTTGAGAAACGCCGGGACTTTCGACACGGTGACCGAGATGTCGTTCTTGTACGGCGTCCAGTGGGAAATGGTTTCGGAGATGTACTCGCGCAGCTTCCAGAGGTTCTGCAACTGGGTTTCGCTCTGGCTCATCACGCCGTCCAGCACCCAGCCCTGCTCGACGCAGTGCTCGAAAGTTTCCAGGGCGTGGTTGGCCACTTCTTCGGTGGTCGCTTCGAATTCCAGCAGCGCGTAGAACGGGCAATCGGTTTCGAAGGGTGCCGGGACATCGCCGCGCGCCATGACTTTCGCCAGGGCTTTATCGGAGAAAAATTCGAAGGCGGTCAGGTCGAGTTTGCTCTGGAAGGCGTGCAATACCGGCATGATCGAGTCGAAATCAGTGGTGCCAAGGACCATGGCAGTGAGGTTTTTCGGGGCCCGGTCCAGACGCATGGTCGCTTCAACCACAAAACCGAGGGTACCTTCGGCGCCGATGAACAGCTGACGCATGTCGTAGCCGGTGGCGTTCTTGATCAGGTCACGGTTCAGTTCCAGCAAGTCGCCCTTGCCAGTGACGACTTTCATGCCCGCAACCCAGTTGCGGGTCATGCCGTAGCGAATGACCTTGATCCCGCCGGCATTGGTACCGATATTGCCGCCAATCTGGCTGGAACCTGCCGAAGCGAAGTCCACCGGGTAGTACAGGCCTTTTTCTTCAGCGACGTTCTGCAAATGCTCGGTGACCACGCCTGGCTGACAAACGGCCGTGCGGTCGGTGAGATTCACGTCGAGAATCTGGTTCATGTAGTCGAACGACACGACCACTTCGCCATTGGCGGCCACCGCCGCGGCGGAAAGCCCGGTACGACCGCCGGACGGCACCAGCGCCACCTTGTGTTCATTGGCCCAACGGACAATAGCCTGCACCTGCTCGGTGGTCTTGGGAAACACGATAGCGGTCGGGGCCGGGGCGAAATGCTTGGTCCAATCCTTACCGTAAGCATTCAGGGAGTCGGCATCGGTCAGCACCTTGCCAGGCTCAACCAGGGTCTTCAGCTCTTCAATCAAGGCAGGATTGGTCATCGACAGAACTCTCGAACAATTCATGGTCATCCTGAGAACGCTTCACGTCGCAGGAATGAGTGTTTAGCGGGGCGCCTATGCTAGCATATCGACCCCGCAGGATAGTGCCCAAAGGCTGTTCTGCGGCGACGGCTTTCTTGCCGTCGGGGTCAGCGTCTGTTGACCATTTCCTGCCATTTTTCTCCGGGATACAGGTTTACGCAGATGAGCAAGACTTCTCTCGATAAGAGCAAGATCAAGTTCCTTCTTCTCGAAGGCGTCCACCAATCGGCTGTCGACGTTCTCAAGTCGGCGGGCTACACCAGCATCGAGTACCTGACCGGTTCTCTGCCGGAAGCCCAGCTGAAGGAAAAGATCGCTGATGCGCACTTCATCGGCATTCGCTCCCGCACTCAACTGACCGAAGAGATCTTCGATCACGCGAAGAAGCTCGTGGCTGTAGGGTGTTTCTGCATCGGCACCAACCAGGTCGACCTGGACGCTGCCCGCGAACGCGGCATCGCGGTGTTCAACGCGCCGTACTCCAACACCCGTTCCGTAGCGGAGCTGGTGCTGGCCGAAGCGATCCTGCTGCTGCGCGGCATCCCTGAGAAGAACGCTTCCTGCCACCGTGGCGGCTGGATCAAGAGCGCGGCCAACTCCTTCGAGATCCGCGGCAAAAAGCTGGGCATCGTCGGCTACGGCTCGATCGGTACTCAACTGTCGGTCCTGGCAGAAGGCCTGGGGATGCAGGTGTACTTCTACGACACCATCACCAAGCTGCCACTGGGTAACGCTACTCAGGTAGGCAACCTGCACGAACTGCTGTCGATGTCCGACATCGTTTCGCTGCACGTACCGGAAACCGCCGCCACCCAGTGGATGATGGGCGAGAAGGAAATCCGCGCCATCAAGAAAGGCGGCATCCTGATCAACGCCGCCCGCGGCACCGTGGTCGAACTGGACCACCTGGCTGCGGCCATCAAGGACAAGCACCTGATCGGCGCGGCCATCGACGTATTCCCGGTGGAGCCACGCTCCAACGACGAAGAGTTCGAAAGCCCGCTGCGTGGCCTGGACAACGTGATCCTGACCCCGCACATCGGTGGTTCCACCGCTGAAGCCCAGGCCAACATCGGTCTGGAAGTGGCGGAAAAACTGGTCAAGTACAGCGACAACGGTACTTCGGTATCGTCCGTGAACTTCCCGGAAGTGGCCCTGCCGGCTCACCCTGGCAAGCACCGCCTGCTGCACATCCACGAAAACATTCCGGGCGTGCTCAGCGAGATCAACAAGGTCTTCGCCGAAAACGGCATCAACATCTCCGGTCAGTTCCTGCAGACCAACGAGAAAGTCGGCTACGTGGTAATCGACGTCGACGCCGATTACTCGGACCTGGCGCAAGAGAAGCTGCAACACGTCAACGGCACCATCCGTAGCCGTGTGTTGTTCTGATAGCTACTTGAGCGACAAAAAAAGGAGACCTTGCGGTCTCCTTTTTCATGGGCGCGGTTCTTTATTCCGAGCAGGTTACTTAACGTTGACGGTGATCTTCTCCGACACGATCGGAGGATCAAACGGCATGTGGTTGCTGTCGCCCAGTTCCACCTGCAGGGTGTGCTTGCCCGGCGTCAGCTTTACTTCACCCTGAGTTTGCGCATTGCCGAAGTGCATGTGGTTGGCATCCTTGGGGATTGCTACACCGGCGGCTGGCAGTTCATCGACATCGATCAGCAAGTGGTGATGGCCAGTGTTCTTGGTGGGGTCGCCCGCGGGCGCCAGCGCAATGTTCTCGACAGCGAACTTGACGATGACAATTTGCGGCACCGTGTCACCGTCCTCAAGATCAACGAAGGACACTTCAGCGCCCTTCGGGGCTGGCGTAGCCGCAATGGCCAGCACCGAAACACCCATCAGCAGGCCAGCCAAAGCAGCACGAGACATAAACGTTTTCATTCTCTTCTCCAGTTTTTCCGTAAAATCCGCGTGACCATGACAACTTCATGGTCAATCGTTGTCGAAGGCACTCGACAACCATAGCAAAGCGATCCTGAATCAGAGCATCGCGATAATGAATTCAAAGGAGTGACCATGCGTTTTCTGCCTGGCCTGATCTGTTTGCTACCCCTTCTGAGCCCTCTGGCTCATGCCGAACTGATTGACGACATAAACGACCGCGGCGAACTGCGTATTGCGCTTGAGGCCAATACACCGCCCTTCAATTTCAAGGATGAAGGCAAACTCACTGGGTTCGAAGTCGAGTTGGGTCAACTGCTGGCCAACGAACTCGATGTCCGGGCCGACTTCGTCGTCACCGATTCGGGCGATTTGTTGGCCGGCGTTGAAAGCGGCAAGTACGACGTCGCCATCAATCACATAGCGATGACCCCGGATCTGAAAGATCGCTTCGACTTCAGCGAGCCTTACGCTCAAACCAATGCGCAATTGATCGCGCAGAAAGAAGAGCAACCGCGTCCGATGGTGTTGGTGCAGTCGTTTACAGAAGAGAAACCAAACGCCGCCTCACCCGTGAGCCTGGCGATTCCGTTTCAGAAAGGTAATCCGGCGTTTCATGTCAGCCTGGAAAACGCGCTGCAGCGGATCAAGGATGACGGGCGACTGCAAGCGCTGGAGCAGAAGTGGTTGGGGACGGATGCGGGTGTGGTGCCGAATCAATGACCCGTAGGAGCTGGCTTGCCAGCGAAGAGGCCTTAACCTTCAACACCTGTGTTGCCTGCAATGCCGTCTTCGCTGGCAAGCCAGCTCCTACAGGGTTATGTGTGGGGCGTTAATCGAGTGTTGCCAATGCCTGCGCCGCTTGCGGCAACTCCAGCTCACTGAACACCTGCACCCCGTGGCGTTTGAGCAACGCCGCGGTCACACCTTCTCCACTGACCTTCACGCCACTGAAGCTTCCGTCATACGTAAGCAAATTCCCGCAGGACGGGCTGTTGGCCTTGAGCACGGCGATGCGGATGCCGTGCTTTTGCACCAGTTCCAGCGCCTGATAGGCCCCCGAAAGGAACTCGGCACTGACATCCTCGCCCTCGGTGGTGATCACGCAAGCCTGGCCATCCAGCACTTCAGCGCCCTGCCCGCCGGGGATTTCCGCCGCGGCCCTGGGCGTCGGCAAGCCGCCGGCAACCTCGGGACACAACGGTACGACCCGGCCTTCATTCAGCCACTGCTGAAGCTGATCGAATGGCCCGCTGGCCCCGCCGTCGTAACGGACGCGGTGGCCCAGCAGGCAGCGGCTTACCAGAATTTTTTGCATGATCAGAACGGCTCGTTACCCCGACGCCGGAACCAGCCAGTCAATGACAGGCGATCCCAGGTCGCGGGCAGGACTTCGTGGGGCACTTCGCCCGACAGGAATACCACCAGGCATCCGCCGACAGGTTCCACGTCGTATGCCCTGTCCTCCTCCAGATACATGCGCAACTGTCCGCCGTGCTCGGGCAGCCAACCGTCATTGAGGTACACCACTGCCGAGACCATGCGCCGGTCGTCATCGCGGAAACGGTCGACGTGCTTGAGGTAGAACGCGCCGGGCGGGTACAGCGCGAAATGGCTTTCGAAATCTTCCAGACCCAGAAACAAACCGCGATTCATCGCTTGTCGCAGGCTGTCCATCAACGCAAGGTAGCTGTCGCACGCCTCGGCCTGGCCGGGGTCGATCCACTGAATATGGTCACCGCGAATCCCCTCGCGAACCTCCGATGAGGGACCTCTGCCTACGGCGGCTGGGGCCAGTTCACCCTCGGCCGCACGTTTACGGCACTCAGCCGCCAGCGCTCGGGTCAGATCCAGAGGCAGGAAAATATTCTGTTGCGACCAGCCGCGTGCAGCCAGGTCGTCAACGATACGTAACAGCAGCGGGTCATCCGAGGGTATTTGCATGCCGCGCATAGTATTCCTGTGCCTGAAAATCCGACAGAGCCGCGCAGCGGGTTGATACGAATTCTCGACAAGTGCGGATGCCACACGGAGAATAGTCGGCTGCTGACAGGAGTCCCTATGCGCCGGTTGCTTTTTTCACTGTTGATGCTCTGTGTTTTGCCCGCTTGGGCAGACGGCCACGACCAGTTGTACAAGGTCGCCGGCTGGCCAGAGCAACGCGCGCATTTCAACGATGCTCTCACGGCCGCACAACAACGCTACGAGAGCAGCCTGCCACCCGCGGTGTTTCAAGCACTGGTCAATAACAGCAATCAGCGTTTCGCTGCCCAGTCCGTCGATCAGCGTGCCGAAGCGCAAATGCGCAAGAGTCTCGCCGACCCCAAACCCGCACTGACCTTCTTTCAATCGCCCCTGGGCAAAAAAGTCGTTGCTGCCGAACTGCTGGCAACCCGTCGCGACCAATTGGCGAAAAACGCCAAGGGTCTGCCGAAGATTCAGGCCAGCGACAGCCGTCAGTTGATCATCGGCCATCTGGCCCAGGCCCTGCCCGCCCGCGAGGCGGGGGCTGAAGTCAGCCTGGCGATTGCAGGCGTTGCGGCCGACAGCCTGAGTTCAATGATCCCAGGGTTGCTCGGTGGTGGTCAGGCGCAAGGGATGTTGAACGGTCAGCGTCAGCGCTTGATGGACCAGATCGGCAGCGATCTGAACAACACGTTGCTGTATGTCTATCGCGACCTTTCGGATGACGAACTGGAAGAGTTCGCCACGTTTGCCGAGTCCACCGAGGGCCAGGCTTATTACCAGGCGGCGCTGGCGGCGATTCGGGCGGGGTTGGCGGTGGGGCAGGATACTTCAAGTCTTCGCCAGTAATTTTCGGCGCCTACAAAGGCCCCTTCGCTGGCAAGCCAGCTCCTACATTCCGGCCTTTGATCCGCTTGGTCAAAAACCCGAAATACTCCTCCCGCATCACCCGCGTCTCATTTGCCAGATGATGCCGCGCCTCTGGCAACATCAACACCTGAGGCCGGTCGAACTTGGCCTTCAACACCCCAAGGTTATGTTCCCAATCCACCGTCATGTCCGCCTGCCCCTGCACGATCAGCGGCCGACGCGGGCTGTTCGGTGCGGCCTCGATTTGCTTGATCCAGCGCGCCAACGCCCCGACCCACGCCGTTGGCAGACGCTGCGGCTGCAAAGGGTCGGCCTGCAGGAACGGCAAAAAATCAGGGTCGTTGGAGTTCTCACTAAAGCGCCGGGCGATGGCTTTGACGAAAGGTTTGAGCAGGTAATAGCTGAGCTTTGACCAAGCCCAGGCACGCGGCCTGACCAAGGGTGACAGCAGGATGACCTGGCCTTGCGCGGGGCTGTTCGCACCTTGATTGAGCACATGATCAATCACGATTGCCCCGCCCGTGCTCTGCCCGCACAGGTGCCACGGCTGCGGCAGATCGATGGACAACGCCTCGGCGAACAAACCTTCCAGCGCGTCCTGATACTCAGCGAACTCTTTGATGCTCGCTCGCTCGCCGCTGGACAGACCATGCCCCGGCAGGTCGCAGGCGATCACGGCGAACTCCTGGTCCAGAGCCCACTCGATCACATGGCGGTAGAGCCCGGTGTGATCGTAGAACCCGTGGAACATAAACAACGTCGCTTTCGCCCGCTCCGGCCACCAGAACTGACTGACCAATTCATAGCCATCGATCTCGAAACGCCCCAGCCCCCCGCGCAGCGTACGACCCGGAAAATCCAGCCCGTAAAAACGCTGATACGCCATGGCCTCGGTCGACAGCGCCTGCCCTTCGGCCAATGGTCGCAGGCTGGCGCGCAAATGATCGGGGGCAAAAGTGGCGGACATGAAGGATTCCAGAGCGTTAAACAGACTTTATAGGCCTGCGATATTCATCTGTCGCAGCAAGCATGGCAAGCTAGCCGACCTTCGAGGATTCAAACTCATGCGTCCGGCCTACCGCACCCCACTGCTTGCCAGCCTGCTCGCCCTCGTGTGTGCCGGCGTTTTGTGGGCCGCATATGACTGGTTTCAGGGGCGCTACTTGCGCGCGTTCAGCGAACACACCGCGGTGTTTTCCGGCGACCCGTTGCGCCTGCCCGACGACCTCGCCGGCCCCGGCGCCATCCGCCTCGTGCACTTCTGGGACCCGGCCTGCCCGTGCAACGTCGGCAATCAACAACACTTGAGCGAACTGGTTGAGCGCTATGTGCCGCAAGGCGTTGAGTTTTACGCCGTGCAAAAACCCGGCAGTCACGGCCAGCTACCCACCACGCTGAGCAGCCTGAAAACCATCAATGTGCTGCCGGGCGCCGAACAGATCCCCGCCAGCCCGGCCGTGGCGATCTGGGACCGCAGCGGCAAACTGGCCTATTTCGGTCCGTACAGCGAAGGCCTGACCTGCAATTCGAACAACAGCTTTATCGAACCCATTCTGCAAGCACTGAGCGAAGGGCGCGCGGTGAGCGCAACCCATACGCTGGCCATCGGTTGCTACTGCCCTTGGCCGGTGGAAGTGAAGTAAGGCATTCCTGACTTTTGCAGGACCGCAATGCCCGACACAGAAGGTCTGTGTTACATGTTTGCAGCCCACACGGGCGGCAATCCAATAAGAACAAGGAGTCACCATGAAACGCGTCCTGACTGTACTTGTCTCGCTGGTAGTCGTGCTCGCCATCGGGGTCGGCGGGTACGTGTACAGCAAGCAGCCGACGCGCCAGGGCCAGGTGGAGTTGCAACGCCTGCAAAGCTCGGTGACCGTGCGCTACGACGAGCGCGGCGTACCGCATATTCGCGCTGAAAACGAAAGCGACCTCTACCGCACCCTCGGTTATGTGCAGGCCCAGGACCGCTTGTTCCAGATGGAAGCCATGCGGCGTCTGGCCCGTGGTGAACTGGCGGAAATCCTCGGTCCGAAACTGGTCGACACCGACAAGCTGTTTCGCAGCCTGCGCATCCGTGAACGGGCCGCTAGCTACGTGGCCGCGCTGGATCGGCAGTCGCCGGCATGGAAGGCCCTGGAAGCCTATCTGGACGGTATCAATCAATATCAGGACAACCACGCTGCGCCCGTCGAGTTCGATGTGCTGGGCATCCACAAACGCCCGTTCACGGCTGAAGACAGCATCAGCGTCGCCGGTTACATGGCGTACAGCTTTGCCGCGGCGTTTCGCACCGAACCCTTGCTGACGTTTGTGCGCGACCAATTGGGCGCCGACTACCTGAACATATTCGACCTCGACTGGCAGCCCAAAGGCGTGTTGGCCAAGGGGCAGTCCAAATCGGCGGCGGCACTGTCCGCCAGTGACTGGAAAGACCTCAACGCTCTTGCCCGCTTGAGCGAACAGGTGCTGGCCGACAATGGCCTGCCACAATTCGAGGGCAGTAACGCCTGGGTAATTGCCGGCAACCGCACCAAAAGCGCCAAGCCACTGCTGGCCGGCGACCCGCATATTCGCTTCTCGGTGCCAGCGGTCTGGTACGAGGCGCAACTCTCGGCACCAGGCTTTGAGCTGTACGGCCACCATCAGGCGTTGGTGCCGTTTGCATTTTTGGGCCACAACCAGGATTTCGGCTGGAGCCTGACCATGTTCCAGAACGACGATCTGGACCTGATCGCCGAGAAGACCAACCCGGACAACCCCAATCAGGTCTGGTATCGCGGCAACTGGGTGGACATGGTCAACACCGAGCAACAGATCGCCGTGAAGGGGCAGGAAGCGGTCAAGCTGACGCTGCGTCAATCGCCCCACGGGCCGATCATCAACGACGCACTCGGCACGGCGGCCGGCAAGACGCCGGTGGCCATGTGGTGGGCTTTCCTTGAAACACCGAACCCGATTCTCGAAGGCTTCTACCAGCTCAACCGCGCCGACACCCTGGCCAAGGCGCGCGCCGCAGCCGCCAAGGTTCAGGCGCCGGGGTTGAACATTGTCTACGCCAACGCCAAGGGCGACATTGGCTGGTGGGCCTCGGCGCTGCTGCCAAAACGCGCGGCCGGGGTGAAGCCCGGTTTCATCCTCGACGGCAGCACCAATCAGCCGGACAAGGACGGCTTCTACCCGTTCAGCGCCAACCCGCAGGAAGAAAACCCGGCACGCGGCTACATCGTCTCGGCCAACTTCCAGCCGCTATCGCCAACCGGCATGGAAATTCCCGGTTACTACAACCTTGCCGATCGCGGTCAGCAACTCCATCACCAGCTCAGCGACAAAAACGTGAAATGGGACATCGACGCCAGCAAGAAGCTGCAACTGGGCACCACCACTGCCTACAGTCCCCGTCTGTTGGCGCCGTTGTTGCCAGTGTTGCGTGAGGTGGTGAGCGATCCCGCAGAACTCAAACTGGTGGAACAACTGGCGCAGTGGAAAGGCGATTATCCGCTCGACTCCACCAGCGCCACGCTGTTCAACCAGTTCCTGTTCAACCTGGCCGACGCAACGATGCACGATGAGCTGGGGAATGATTTCTTCGAAACCTTGCTCTCGACCCGGGTGATCGATGCCGCACTGCCACGACTGGCTGCCACGCCTGATTCACCGTGGTGGGACAACCGCAACACCCTCGACAAGGAAACCCGGGCCGATACGGTCAAGGTTGCCTGGCAAGCGAGCATCGCTCACCTCAAGACCACCTTGGGTGCGGATTCGGCGCAGTGGCAGTGGCAGTGGGGCAAGGCACATACCCTGACGCATGGCCATCCACTGGGCATGCAGAAGCCGCTGGACCTGGTCTTCAACGTCGGGCCGTTCGCCGCACCCGGCACGCATGAAGTACCTAACAACCTCTCGGCCAAAATCGGCCCGGCGCCCTGGCCGGTGACTTACGGCCCGTCGACGCGGCGTCTGGTCGACTTTGCCGACCCGGCTCACAGCCTGACCATCAACCCGGTTGGCCAGAGCGGCGTACCGTTCGACAGCCACTACGACGACCAGGCCGAGGCGTATATCGAAGGGGTTTACTACGAAGCGCATTTCAACAACGAAGAAGTCACCGCCAATACGCATAGCACGTTGAAGTTTTTGCCAGCGCGGGCAGTGCCTTAGATTTTTGTTGTTTGGGCTGGCCTCTTCGCGAGCAGGCTCGCTCCCACATTGGAATGCATTTCAACTGTGGGAGCGAGCCTGCTCGCGAAGAGGCCCAACCAGACAACAACAATTTGTGTTCAAACCATCGCAGCAAAATTCCGCCTGAACTGCTGCGGCGTAATTCCCAGCCTGCGATTGAACACACTGCGCATGTGCTGGGCATCGCGAAACCCACATTGGTAGGCCACGGTCTTGAGCGGCGAATGCGTGCTCTCCAGCAGTACCCGCGCCGCGTCCACCCTCGCCCGCTCGACGAACTCCGCCGGAGTGATTTTTGCTTCCTTGGCGAACACCCGGGAAAAATTGCGCGAGCTCATGTTGGCCGCAATCGCCAGGTCAGCAAGGGTCAGATCACCTGTGAGGTTAGCCAGCACATAGAGCTGAACCATCGCCACGACAGAAGTGGGTTCGGCGTGGGGCATAAGAAACGGGCTGAACTGCGATTGTCCGCCAGAACGCTGAGTGAACACCACCAGACGCTTGGCCACGTTCAACGCAACGTCCGGCCCGTGGTCCCTGGCCAGTAAATACAACGACAAGTCGATTCCCGCAGTGACACCGGCCGAGGTATAGAGCTCGCCGTCCTGCACGTACAAGCGATCCGCCTCGACCCGTGTCGACGGACACAACTGTGCCAGCGCGGTAGCGTCGTCCCAGTGGGTCGTCACGGTTCGTCCATCGAGCAATCCGGCCCGGGCGAGTATGAACGCGCCATTGCAGATCGAGCCAAAGCGTTGCGCCCGCGCGCAGGCACCCCGCAGCCACGCATCAAACGCGCCGCCAAAATCCATGAACGGCAACTGCGGCCCACCGGCCACCAGCAGCAAGTCATACGCCTCCAGCGCCTCGCTGAAGTGTCGATGGGCGTTGAGCGACAAACCGTTGGAACACGGCATTACTCCGCGTCCGACGCCGATCACCTCCAGCCGATAGTGATCTTGCGGCTCGAGAAAACGATTGGCTTCAGAAAACACATCCATGGGACCGGTGACGTCCAGGGACTGAACGCCGGCGAAGACCACGATGGCGATGGTTTTACTCATGGAAGCAGACGCCCTCTAAAACTCAAGTTTGGCACGAATCTGTGGCGAGGGGGCTGCTGTGGCGAGGGGGCTTGCCCCCGTTGGAGTGCGTAGCGCTCCCAGCCTTTGGGGCCGCTGCGCAGCCCAACGGGGGCAAGCCCCCTCGCCACAACAAGCGAGGTTGGCGCGATATGCAGGTTCATTGGCAAGGATCGCAGCCATGGATCGATTGTCCGCTTTCGGGGGCCAGCACAGACTTTGCCCATCAGCGCCGCCACGGCGTTCCCCGCGAGGACAGCACCATGAGCAGCAACATTGCCGGTATCAACATCCCCGACAGCGCATTGGCCAAGGCCACCACCGAATACATCCGCGACGTCGAATCCGACCTGCTGTATCACCACTCGCGCCGGGTGTTTTTGTTCGGCGCCTTGAGCGGCGAGCGCAAGCAACTGGCCTATAACCCGGACCTCTTGTACGTCGGCGCGATGTTCCATGACCTCGGCCTGGTGGAAGGTCATCGCAGCGATGACGAGCGTTTTGAAGTCGACAGCGCCAACGCCGCCAAAGCGTTCCTCAAGCCTTTCGGGCTGAACGACGACGATATCGAGCAGGTCTGGCTGTCGATTGCGCTGCACACCACACCGGGCGTGCCGCAGCACTTGCGGCCGAACGTGGCGCTGGTGACCGCAGGCGTTGAAATGGATGTGCTTGGCATCGACTACGCGGCGTTTTCCACCGTGCAGCGTGAGGCGGTGGTGCATGCGCATCCACGGGGTGAAGGGTTCAAGGAGTGCATCCTGTGTGCGTTCGCCAACGGCTTCAAGCATAAGCCGGACACTACGTTCGGCACGGTGAATGCAGATGTGCTGGTCGACAGCGAGGCGGGGTTCAAGCCGATGAACTTCGTCGAGATCATCCGCCAATCCCCTTGGGTAGCCTGAAAACAACTGTGGGAGCGAGCTTGCTCGCGATGAGGCCTTAACATTCAACGAAAGTGTTGAATGTCAGTCCGCTATCGCGAGCAAGCTCGCTCCCACAGGGGGTTGGGTTGGCCACACATTGGTGGCCAGCCCTGCATCAAGCTCAGGCCGCTTCCGGCGCCTGCGCGCGGCGCACGTCCGGTTGTTTCCAGGAGTCGGCAGCGCCTTCTTCGATGGCTTGCTGAATCGCACGTTTGCGACTTTCTTCGGCGCGGCGGCTGAAGAACCAGACCAGGAAGGTCACGATCGATACCGCCAACAGAATCAGGCTGGCCACGGCGTTGATCTCAGGCTTCACGCCCAGGCGCACTGCCGAGAACACTTCCATTGGCAGGGTCGTCGAACCCGGCCCCGACACGAAGCTCGCCAGCACCAGGTCATCCAGCGACAGGGCAAACGACATCATGCCGCCCGCCGCCAGCGATGGCGCGATCATCGGGATGGTGATCAGGAAGAACACCTTGAATGGCTTGGCCCCGAGGTCCATGGCCGCTTCTTCAATGGACAGGTCCAGCTCACGCAAGCGGGCGGAAACGACCACCGCGACATAGGCGGCACAAAAGGTCGTGTGCGCGATCCAGATGGTGATGATGCCGCGTTCCTGTGGCCAACCAATCATCTGCGCCATCGCCACGAACAGCAGCAACAACGACAGACCGGTGATCACTTCGGGCATCACCAACGGCGCGGTCACGAGGCCGCCAAACAGCGTGCGACCCTTGAAGCGTGTGATACGGGTCAGCACAAACGCCGCCAGCGTACCGAGTGCGACCGCTGCCACCGCCGTGTAGCAGGCGATTTCCAGCGAACGCACCACCGAGCCCATCAGTTGGGTGTTGTCGAGCAGGCCGACGTACCACTTGATCGACCAGCCGCCCCACACTGTCACCAGTTTCGAGGCGTTGAACGAGTAGATCACCAGGATCAGCATCGGTGCGTAGATAAACAGCAAACCGGACACCAGCATCAGGCTGGAGAATCTGAAGCGCTTCATTCTTTGCCCTCCATTTCTTTGGCCTGACTACGGTTGAACAGGATGATCGGCACAATCAGGATCGCCAGCATCACCACCGCCAGGGCAGACGCCACCGGCCAGTCACGGTTGTTGAAGAACTCTTGCCACAGCACTTTACCGATCATCAGGGTTTCCGGACCGCCGAGCAGTTCCGGGATCACGAACTCGCCCACCACCGGAATGAACACCAGCATGCAGCCGGCGACGATCCCGTTCTTGGACAGTGGAATGGTGATCTTCCAGAAGCTGTTGAAGGTGCTCGAACCGAGGTCCGAGGCGGCTTCCAGCAGACTGTGGTCGTGCTTCACCAGGTTGGCGTAGAGCGGCAGGATCATGAACGGCAGATAGGAGTAAACGACACCAATGTAGACCGCGAGGTTGGTGTTGAGGATCTGCAGCGGTTCGTTGATCCAGCCCATGCTCATCAGGAAACCGTTGAGCAAACCGTTGTTGCTGAGGATGCCCATCCACGCATACACGCGAATCAGGATCGCGGTCCAGGTCGGCATCATGATCAGCAGCACCAGCACCGTTTGCATCTCTTTACGGGCACTGGCAATGGCGTAGGCCATGGGGTAACCGATCAGCAGGCAAAGGACGGTGCTGATCAGCGCCATCTTCAACGAGCCGAGGTAGGCTGCGATGTACAACTCGTCGCCCGCCAGCATCGCGTAGTTGGCGAGGTTGAGCAGCACCTGCAACTTCTGGTCGACGAAGTTGTAGATCTCGGTGTACGGCGGAATGGCCACGTCGGCTTCGGCGAAGCTGATCTTCAAGACAATGAAGAACGGCAACATGAAAAACATGAATAGCCAAATGAACGGAACCCCGATGACCAGCTGGCGGCCACCGGGAATTATTCGATTGAGGCGGCGTTTGAATTTGCGCATGTTCATGAGCGAAGTACCACGCCGCTGTCGTCTTCCCAATACACGAAAACCTGGTCACCCCAGGTTGGGCGCTGACCGCGGCGCTCGGCGTTAGCGACGAACGACTGGACGATCTTGCCGCTCGGCAATTCGACGTAGAACACCGAGTGACCACCGAGGTAGGCAATGTCGTGCACCTTGCCGCTGGACCAGTTGTATTCGCAGGTCGGCATGATCGGCGTCACCAGCAGTTTTTCCGGACGGATCGCGTAGGTCACGGATTTGTCCTGCACCGAGGTGCTGATGCCGTGGCCCACATAGATCTGACGGTCCAGGTCCTTGCAGGTGATGGTGGCGTGGCCTTCGGCGTCGTCGATCACTTCACCGTCGAAGATGTTGACGTTGCCGATGAACTCGCAGACCAGACGGCTGGTCGGGGTTTCGTAGATGTCGATCGGGCTGCCGATCTGGGCGATCCAGCCCAGGTGCATGATCGCAATGCGCTCGGCCATGGTCATGGCCTCTTCCTGATCGTGGGTCACCATGACGCAGGTTACGCCGACGCGCTCGATGATCTCGACCAGCTCAAGCTGCATCTGCGAGCGCAGCTTTTTGTCCAGCGCGCCCATCGGTTCGTCGAGCAGCAGCAGCTTCGGACGCTTGGCCAGGGAGCGAGCCAGTGCCACACGCTGACGCTGACCGCCGGACAGTTGATGCGGCTTGCGCTTGGCGAACTGGCTCATCTGTACCAGCTTGAGCATGTCGGCCACTCGCGCATCGACTTCAGCCGCGGGCAGCTTGTCCTGCTTGAGGCCGAAGGCGATGTTCTGCGCCACGGTCATGTGCGGGAACAAGGCGTACGACTGGAACATCATGTTGATCGGCCGCTCGTACGGCGGCATGTCGGTGATGTCTACGCCATCGAGGAAAATCCGCCCTTCGGTCGGTCGTTCGAAGCCGGCGAGCATACGCAGCAACGTGGATTTGCCCGATCCCGAGCCGCCGAGCAGGGCGAAAATTTCGCCTTTCTTGATTTCCAGGGACACATCGTCCACGGCAATCGTCTCGTCGAACTTCTTCGTGACCCGGTCGATTTTGACCAGCACCTGTTTAGGTGACTGGTCGCCCTCGAGGGCTTTCTTATAGGCGCCGGAGGCAACTGCCATTTACGAAACTCCCAGAAAAAAAGAGTGCAGTTCGCTCAAGGTGAGCCAACCTTGGATAGTTTGAGCCCTGAAGCTATTTACCCGACTTGACCTTGGTCCAGCTGCGGGTCATCAAACGTTGAATGTTTGGTGGTAACTCGATCGACACGTAGGTCTTGTCGAGGACTGCTTGCGGTGGATATACCGACTCGTCGGTGCGGATGGACTGTTCCATCAGTTTGTCCGAGCCGGGGTTGGGGTTCGCATAGCCAACAGAATCACTGACTTGTGCGATCACCTCGGGTTTCAACAAATAGTTGATGAAGGCGTGGGCTTCTTTGACATTGGCCGAATCCTTGGGAATCGCCAGCATGTCGAACCACAGCGCGCCACCCTCTTTGGGAATGGTGTAGGCAACGTTTACGCCTTTGCCGGCCTCTTCCGCCCGGGCCTTGGCCTGGAACATGTCACCGGAGAAACCGATGGCGATGCAGATGTCGCCATTGGCCAGGTCCGAGATGTACTTGGACGAATGGAAGTACGTCACGTAAGGCCGCACCGCCAGCAACTTGGCTTCAGCCTTTTTGTAATCTTCGGGGTTGGTGCTATTGGCGTTCAGGCCCATGTAGTTGAGGACCGTCGGCATCATTTCATCGGCAGAATCGAGGAAGGCTACGCCGCAGCTGTGCAGTTTCTTGATGTTTTCCGGCTCGAACACCACATCCCAGGAGTCAATCTTGTCGACACCCAGTACCGCCTTGATTTTTTCGACGTTGTAACCGATGCCGTTAGTACCCCACAGGTAGGGAACAGCGTAAAGATTACCCGGATCGTTTTGCTCCAGACGTTTGAGCAGCACCGGATCAAGGTTGGAATAGTTAGTCAGCTTCGACTTGTCGAGCTTCTGGAAAGCGCCCGCCTTGATTTGTTTGCCGAGGAAGTGGTTGGACGGCACGACCACGTCGTAACCGGTACGCCCGGCCAGCAACTTGCCTTCCAGGGTTTCGTTGGAATCGAAAACGTCATAAACCGGCTTGATGCCGGTCTCTTTCTGGAAGTCCGCCAGGGTGGTCGGACCGATGTAATCCGACCAGTTATAAATATGCACAGTGCCAGCGGCCTGGACACTAACGGCAAGCGTCAGCCCGGCGCCAACCAGCATGGCATTGCGAAACAAAGAAAAAATTGGCAAGTGGAGGTCCTCTAAAAATAGTTGGGCCCAAGTTGCCCCACGTTACATGACAGCCATGGCTGCCCGGCAACAAAACCGGCGCGCAACTTACCCTCGAAAAACCGTTCCAGCAAACTTTATGAAGATCTGTAGCAGCTGCCGCAGGCTGCGTTCAACTGCGAAGCAGTTGTACTGTTGAAAACGCGGAGGTCCTTTGGACTTCAACGCAGCCTTCGGCAGCTGCTACAAATTTATTTCTTATTTACCCGATTTGATCTTGGTCCAGCTGCGAGTCAGGAGCCGCTGGGTCGCGGCCGGCAAGTCGGCAATCGCGTACAGCTTGGCCAGCACGTCCGCTGGCGGGTAGATGCCTGGATCGCTGGTGATGTCTTTATCAACCAGTGCAGTGGCCGCCGCGTTACCGTTCGGGAAGCGCACGGCGTTGGTGATTTCCGCCATGATTTCCGGCTTCATCAGGAAGTTCATGAACTTGTAGGCGCCTTCAACGTTTTCGGCATCTTTAGGCATGGCGACCATGTCATAGAAGCTGCCTGCACCTTCTTTCGGAATGTTGTAGCTGACTTTCACCTTGTCACCGGCTTCAGCCGCGCGGGACTTGGCCTGGTAAATGTCACCCGAATAACCCACAGCTACGCAGATGTTGCCGTTGGCCAGGTCAGAGATGTACTTGGACGAGTGGAAGTAAGCGATCGAAGGACGGACCTTCATGATCAGCGCTTCGGCTTTGTCGATGTCTTCTTTCTTCTGGCTGTCGGTTGGCAGGCCCAGGTAGTGCAACGCTACCGGAATCATCTCGGTTGGCGAGTCCAGCAAGCTGATACCGCACGACTTCAGCTTGGCAGCGTTTTCAGGTTTGAAGATCAGGTCCCAGGAGTTGGTCGGCGCGTCGGCACCCAGTGCAGCCTTGACCTTCTCGGCGTTGAAACCGATACCGATCGAACCCCACATATACGGGAAGGCGTGTTCGTTGCCCGGGTCACTCACCGATACCGCTTTGAGCAGCTCAGGGTTCAGGTTTTTCCAGTTAGGCAGCTTGGACTTGTCCAGCTTTTGGTAAACGCCGGCCTTGATTTGCTTGGCCAGGAAGTTGTTCGACGGTACGACGATGTCGTAACCGGACTTGCCCGCCAGCAATTTGGCTTCCAGGGTTTCGTTGCTGTCGAAAACGTCGTAGACCACTTTGATGCCCGACTCGTCTTCGAACTTCTTGACGGTGTCCGGTGCGATGTAGTCGGACCAGTTGTACACGTGCAGCACCTTGTCATCGGCCTGAACGGCACCCGCCATCACGCCCATCAGGGACATGGCGAGAAGGGTCTTGCCAGCTATCTTCATACCTAATGCCTTCATCGGTAATGCTCCAATTTTTTCTTTTTAACCACGTGCTCAGCGGCCTTTCCTGGGCATCTGAAACAACCGGTAGTCTGGCAAGATCCAAGGCAGGCTTTCAAGGAAAGACCCCTCCTTTGTTTGCACTGAGCGAAGTGCAATCTTCGCACCTCGCTCAGAGCCTAGCACTTAGCCCTGCAACGCACTCAGGGTCAGGTCCAGACACTTGCGTGCCTTGGTCACCAACTCATCGATTTCAGCCGGTGTAATCACCAGTGGTGGAGCAATGATCATGGTGTCGCCGACGGCGCGCATGATCAGGCCGTTTTCGAAGCAGAACGTGCGGCAGATCATGCCGACGCCCTTGCCTTCGTAACGTTTGCGGGTGGCTTTGTCCTGAACCAGTTCGATGGCCCCCAACAGACCGACCCCACGCACTTCCCCCACCAACGGGTGATCGTTCAGTTCCCGTAGACGCTTTTGCAAATAGGGTGCCGTTTCTGTGCGCACGCGCTCGACAATTTTTTCTTCGCGCAGGATGCGGATGTTCTCCAGTGCCACCGCAGCGGCCACCGGGTGCCCGGAATAGGTGAAACCGTGGTTGAAATCGCCACCTTCGTTGAGCACCTCGACCACTTCGTCACGCACGATCAGGCCACCCATAGGGATGTAGCCGGACGTCAGGCCTTTGGCGATGGTCATCATGTCGGGTTTGAGGTCGTAGAAATCGGTACCGAACCACTCACCGGTGCGGCCGAAACCACAGATCACTTCGTCAGCCACGAACAGGATGTCGTACTTGGCGAGGATTTCCTTGATGCGCGGCCAGTAGGTGTCTGGCGGAATGATCACGCCGCCGGCACCCTGGATCGGCTCGGCAATAAAGGCCCCGACGTTGTCCACGCCGACTTCCAGAATTTTCTCTTCCAGTTGATTGGCCGCCCAGACGCCGAACTCTTCAGGCGTCATGTCACCGCCTTCGGTGAACCAGTACGGCTGTGCGATGTGGACGATGCCCGGGATCGGCAAGTCGCCTTGTTCGTGCATGTACGTCATGCCACCTAGGCTCGCGCCGGCCACGGTGGAACCGTGATAACCGTTCTTGCGACTGATGATGACTTTTTTCTTCGGCTGGCCCTTGATCGCCCAGTAGTGACGAACCATACGCAGCATGGTGTCGTTGCCTTCCGAACCCGAACCGGTGAAGAACACGTGGTTCATGCCTTCAGGTGCGATGTCGGCGATGGCCTTGGCCAGTTCCAGTACCGGCGGGTGAGCAGTCTGGAAGAACAGGTTGTAGTAAGGCAGTTCACGCATTTGCTTGCTGGCGGCATCGGCCAGTTCATCACGGCCGTAACCGATCGCTACACACCACAGGCCGGCCATGCCGTCGAGGATCTTGTTACCTTCGCTGTCCCACAGGTAAACGCCCTTGGCGTTTGTGATGATCCGCGGGCCTTTCTCTTTCAGCTGCTTGAAATCGCTGAACGGGGCCAGGTGGTGATCGTTGCTCAGGGTTTGCCATTCACGGGTTTGCGGATTATTGCTGGTCATACAAATCTCCTAAAAAAAATCAGGTGAAAGCGCCGCCCGACTACGACGGCGCCCGGCGTATCAGACGGCGAAGAGCAGGAACTCGCGCTCCCACGAACTGATCACGCGCTTGAAGTTTTCATGCTCGGCCCGCTTGACCGCGACGTAGCCAGTGATGAATTTTTTGCCCAGGTACTTCTCGATGGTTGCGCTGTTTTCCATGCGTTCCAGCGCGTCCTCGATGGTCAGCGGCAGGCGCAGGTTGCGGCGTTCATAGCCACGGCCCACCACCGGCGCGCTCGGGTTGAGGCCTTCGACCATGCCGATGTAGCCGCAGAGCAGGCTCGCGGCAATCGCCAGGTACGGGTTGGCGTCGGCGCCCGGCAGGCGGTTTTCCACCCGACGGTTTTGCGGGCCGGCATCCGGAACCCGCAGGCCCACGGTGCGGTTCTCTTCGCCCCACTCCACGTTCACCGGTGCCGAGGTATCTGGCAGGAAGCGGCGGAACGAGTTCACGTTCGGGGCGAACAGCGGCAACAGCTCGGGGATCAGTTTCTGCAAGCCACCAATGTGGTGCAGGAACAGTTGGCTCATGGTCCCGTCTTCATTGGAGAAGACGTTCTTGCCGGTTTCGATGTCGATAATGCTTTGGTGCAAGTGCATCGCACTGCCTGGCTCGCCGGTCATGGGCTTGGCCATGAAAGTCGCCGCCACGTCATGCTTGAGCGCGGCTTCGCGCATGGTGCGTTTGAACACCAGGATCTGGTCGGCCAGGGACAAGGCGTCGCCGTGACGGAAGTTGATTTCCATCTGCGCCGTGCCGTCCTCGTGGATCAACGTATCGAGGTCCAGCTCCTGCAACTCGCACCAGTCGTAGACGTCTTCGAACAGTGGGTCGAATTCGTTCGCCGCTTCGATCGAGAACGACTGACGACCGATTTCCGGACGCCCGGAGCGGCCAACCGGGGGTTGCAACGGGTAGTCGGGGTCGTCGCTGCGCTTGGTCAGGTAGAACTCCATTTCCGGCGCCACGATGGGTTGCCAGCCGCGGTCGGAATAGAGTTTGAGGACCTTCTTGAGCACGTTGCGCGGCGACAGCTCGATCGGGTTGCCTTGCTTGTCGTAGGTGTCGTGGATCACCTGAGCGGTCGGCTCGATGGCCCACGGCACGAGGAATACGGCGTTCTGGTCGGGGCGGCAGATCATGTCGATGTCGGCCGGGTCGAGCAGTTCGTAATAGATGTCGTCTTCGACATAGTCGCCGGTCACGGTCTGCAACAGAACGCTTTCGGGCAGGCGCATGCCTTTTTCAGCGATGAACTTGTTGGTCGGCGAAATCTTGCCTCGGGTAATCCCGGTCAAGTCGGCGATCATGCATTCGACTTCTGTGATCTTGTGGTCTTTCAACCAATCGGTGAGCTGGTCGAGGTTGTTACTCATAAATGCCTCTAGGCTTTGAGTTTCCTGCCGCTTGCTTGCGTCAGGCAATGGTTGACGCATCGGCGTCGCGTTGAAACAGGTGTCTTCGACAGGCTATCGTGATTTTTCGCACGGTGCGGCAAACGCCAAGCGTGCGGCATCACAAGCGATAGTCGGGCCGCTATTGTGAATCGGTTCTATATTGAATGAAGTAACCGTAATGGGGGTGCCATCAAGGCCGTCCAGAATATCGGACGGGGACAGTCTATCCGTCATGGATGACAGGATTACCGCCAGGTCCGCAGGCGCTGAGGCCACTGCGCGGACGTAAGTGTCGCCACTGATGTGATAAGCATGCAGACCGATCTGTGTAGAGCAGTCGGTGACGCCGATTAACGGCAGGCGAGACATGAAGCACCCCGGTATTATTGGTGTTATGGGTTTGAATCGAGCTTAGCCTTGTTCATTTTTTTACACAACACCCCCGTAAAAAATACAACACGCCCCGCTCAAGCCCGCGGCAGATAAAGCGTTCAAAGGCATAAAAACGCCCCAAACTGCCTCAAAAAAGCCTTACGAGCGCTTTTTTAGGGCAAAAAAGGCCTCGCTTGACTTCGGCATGCCGTTCGGGTTGACTGGAATCCGAAGAGTTCAATGATTGATATTTTTAACAACAAAGGTGTTGCATCATGTCGGTACCCCCGCGTGCCGTTCAGCTTAACGAAGCGAACGCGTTCCTTAAGGAACATCCTGAGGTTCTGTACGTTGACCTTCTGATTGCGGATATGAATGGTGTGGTGCGCGGCAAGCGCATTGAACGCACCAGCCTCCACAAGGTTTACGAGAAAGGCATCAACCTGCCGGCCTCTCTATTTGCTCTGGATATCAATGGCTCGACGGTGGAAAGCACCGGCCTGGGCCTGGACATCGGTGATGCTGACCGAATCTGCTATCCAATCCCTGACACCCTGTGCAACGAGCCTTGGCAGAAGCGCCCTACCGCGCAACTGTTGATGACCATGCACGAACTCGAAGGTGACCCTTTCTTCGCGGATCCCCGTGAAGTCCTGCGTCAAGTGGTCGCCAAGTTTGACGAGATGGGTCTGACCATCTGCGCGGCCTTCGAGCTGGAGTTCTACCTGATCGACCAGGAGAACGTGAACGGCCGCCCACAACCACCGCGCTCGCCAATCTCCGGCAAACGCCCGCATTCGACTCAGGTCTACCTGATCGACGACCTCGACGAATACGTCGACTGCCTCCAGGACATTCTGGAAGGTGCGAAAGAGCAAGGCATCCCTGCCGACGCGATCGTCAAGGAAAGCGCCCCGGCGCAATTCGAAGTCAACCTGCACCACGTGGCCGACCCGATCAAGGCCTGCGACTACGCGGTCCTGCTCAAGCGTCTGATCAAAAACATCGCCTACGACCATGAAATGGACACCACCTTCATGGCCAAGCCTTACCCGGGCCAGGCGGGCAACGGTCTGCATGTCCATATCTCGATTCTTGATAAAGACGGCAAGAATATTTTTGCCAGCGAGGATCCCGAGCAGAACGCCGCACTGCGTCACGCGATCGGCGGTGTGCTCGAGACCCTACCGGCGCAGATGGCTTTCCTCTGCCCGAACGTTAACTCCTACCGTCGTTTCGGCGCACAGTTCTACGTGCCGAACTCGCCATGCTGGGGCCTGGACAACCGCACAGTGGCGATCCGCGTTCCAACCGGTTCCTCCGATGCCGTGCGCATCGAACACCGTGTTGCCGGCGCCGATGCCAACCCGTACCTGCTGATGGCTTCGGTCCTGGCAGGCGTGCATCACGGCCTGACCAACAAGATCGAGCCGGGCGCCCCCGTAGAAGGCAACTCCTACGAGCAGAACGAGCAAAGCCTGCCGAACAACCTGCGCGATGCATTGCGCGAGCTGGACGACAGCGAAGTCATGGCCAAGTACATCGATCCGAAATACATCGATATCTTCGTGGCCTGTAAGGAAAGCGAGCTGGAGGAGTTCGAACACTCCATCTCCGACCTTGAGTACAACTGGTACCTGCATACCGTGTAAGTGGTTGCAGTAATAAGAGAACGCCGTCGGCTGATAAGGTTGACGGCGTTTTTTTATGGCCCCTGTGGCGAGGGAGCTTGTCGGAACGCCGCATCGCCCCGTTGGGCTGCGTAGCAGCCCCAAAACAGACAACTTCATAGCAACAGACATACCGCGTTTGCAATATTGGGGAGTGCTGTGCACTCCAACGGGGGCAAGCCCCCTCGCCACAGGGATATGGAACATCTGCCTGCTCTGCGTACAATGCCCGCTGCCCCGCAGGAGACTTCAATGACCCGACTCGCCACCCCACGCAAACCCCGCGCCCGCAGCCAGGCCCGGATCGATTCGATACTCGATGCCGCCCGCACGCTGCTGGCCGCCGAGGGCGTGGGCAGCCTGTCGATCTACAGCGTCGCCGAGCGCGCGGAGATCCCGCCCTCCTCCGTCTACCACTTCTTCGCCAGTGTCCCGGCACTGCTTGAAGCCTTGACGGCCGACGTCCACGCCGCGTTCCGCGCCTGCCTGCAAGCGCCCATCGATCACGGCGCCCTCAGCGGCTGGCGTGACCTGTCACGACTGGTGGAGCAACGCATGCTCGCGATCTACAGTGAAGACGCCGCCGCCCGCCAATTGATCCTCGCCCAGCATGGCCTGACCGAAGTCACCCAGGCCGACCGCCAGCACGACATCGAACTGGGCGACCTGATGCACAAACTCTTCGATCACCACTTCGAATTGCCCAAGCTGCCCACGGACGTCGACGTGTTTGCACTGGCCATGGAGCTCGGCGACCGCGTTTATGCACGCTCGGTGCAGCAGCACGGGCAGATCACGCCACGCATGGCCGAAGAAGGCATGCGTGTATTTGATGCTTATCTGGGCCTGTACCTGCCGCCTTACTTGTCGAAGCGCGCCATTTCAGCCTGATTTCTGCAGCGGCCTCACTGGCCGCTTCGCGAGCAGGCTCGCTCCCACAGTTGATCTTCATTGAACACAGGATTTGTGTACGACAAAATCCCCTGTGGGAGCTAGCCTGCTCGCGAAGGCCGCGCCGCCGATCTCACTGACTCACACCGCCCACGCCCTTACAACTTGGCGATCGACACTTCGGTGGATTTCACAAATGCGATCACTTCACTGCCAACCACCAATTCCAGCTCTTTGACCGAGCGCGTGGTGATCACCGAAGTGACGATGCCGGACGCGGTTTGCACGTCGATTTCCGACAACACGTCACCCAGTACGATTTCCTTGATGGAGCCTTTGAATTGGTTGCGAACGTTGATGGCCTTGATAGTCATGAGCTTGATTCCTGTCGTTGAACAAGTCTGGTTAATGAGCCCAACGCAATTGCGTGGGCAAGGGTGAAACGGGTTCCGGTTCCGGCGGTTCGCCGGGCAGTTCGAGCACACGATTGAGCACTTGGGTTTCCAGCGCCGCCAGCCGATGCGAGCCGCGAACCCGAGGGCGCGGTAGTTCCACGAGCAGGTCGAGGCCGACTTCACCCTCTTCGATCAGGATCACCCGATCAGCAATCGCCACTGCTTCACTGACGTCGTGGGTCACCAGCAACACGGTGAAGCCATGCTTGCGCCAGAGCCGCTCGATCAGTTGCTGCATTTCAATTCGGGTCAGGGCGTCCAGTGCACCCAGCGGTTCGTCGAGCAACAGCAAACGCGGTTGATGGATCAGCGCCCGAGCCAGGGCCACACGCTGTTTCTGTCCACCGGACAAGGCGGCAGGCCATTCATTGGCGCGATCGGCCAGACCGACGGACTCCAGCGCTTCCAGCGCTTGTGGCCGCCAGTTGCCCTTGAGCCCGAGGCCGACGTTGTCGATGACCTTTTTCCAGGGCAACAAACGCGCTTCTTGAAACATCAAACGCGTGTCTTCACGCGCGTCACTCAGCGGCGCGGCACCGGCGAGCAATAAACCGCCCGTGGGTTGGTCGAGACCGGCCAGCAGGCGCAACAAGGTACTTTTGCCACAGCCACTACGACCGACGACCGCAACGAATTGGCCCGCCGGTATGTGCAAGTCGATCTCGCGCAACACCTGCCGCGAGCCAAAGGTTTTTTGCAGTTTGCGCACCACCAGCGGAATCCCGCGCAGCAGGCGTGGAGGTTGTTGAGCCGTCATGCCGCACCTCCTTTGGCAACCTGATAAGCCGGGTGCCAGCGCAGCCATACACGCTCAAGCCCACGGGCCGCGAGATCGGCCAGTTTGCCGAGTACCGCGTACAGAAGAATCGCCAGCACCACCACGTCGGTCTGCAAAAACTCCCGGGCGTTCATCGCCAGATAACCGATGCCGGAACTGGCGGATATGGTTTCCGCGACGATCAGCGTCAACCACATGAAGCCCAGTGCAAAGCGCACGCCGACCAGAATCGAAGGCAACGCGCCCGGCAGGATCACCTGGCGAAACAGGCTGAAACCGGACAAGCCATAACTGCGCGCCATCTCCACCAGTGCTGGATCGACGTTGCGGATACCGTGATACGTGTTGAGGTAGATCGGGAACAACGTGCCCAACGCCACCAGAAAAATCTTTGCCGACTCGTCGATGCCGAACCACAAAATCACCAGCGGAATCAGCGCCAGGTGCGGCACGTTGCGGATCATCTGCACCGAACTGTCGAGCAGGCGTTCGCCCCATTTCGACAGGCCGGTGATGAAGCCCAGTGCCAGACCGATACTGCCGCCGATGGTGAAGCCCAGCGCGGCACGCCAGCCACTGATTGCCAGGTGCGTCCAGATTTCGCCGCTGCGCACCAGACTAACGCCGGCCTCGATCACCGCGATGGGTGCCGGCAGAATCCGTGTTGACAACCAACCCGCCGACCCCGACAACTGCCACACCGCCAGCAACAACACCGGCAACGCCCAGGGCGCAAGACTGTGGATAACTTTCTTCATGGCGCGCCTCAGCTCTGGGACGCGGCTTTGGGAAGAATGTCGTTGGCGACCATCTCACCAAACGGGCTGACGTAACCCGCGCTTTTCGGCAACTCGGGACGCTCAATGTCGAGGTGCGGGAACAGCAATTCGGCCACGCGGTACGACTCTTCAAGGTGTGGATAACCGGAGAAGATGAACGTGTCGATGCCCAAATCCGCGTATTCCTTCACGCGAGCTGCCACGGTCGGACCGTCGCCAACCAATGCAGTACCAGCACCGCCACGCACCAGACCGACACCGGCCCACAGGTTGGGGCTGACTTCGAGGTTGTCGCGGCTGCCGCCATGCAGTGCGGCCATGCGCTGCTGGCCGACGGAATCGAAGCGCGCCAGAGAGGCCTGAGCGCGGGCGATGGTGTCGTCGTCCAGATGCGAGATCAGTTTGTCAGCCGCTTGCCACGCCTCGGCATTGGTCTCACGAACGATCACATGCAGACGAATACCGAAGCGCACAGTACGACCCAGCTTCGCGGCTTTGGCGCGCACTTGTTCAATCTTCTCGGCAACGGCGGCCGGTGGTTCGCCCCAGGTCAGGACCATTTCCACTTGCTCTGCCGCGAGGTCTTGCGCCGCTTCCGACGAGCCGCCGAAGTACAGCGGCGGACGCGGTTGCTGGATCGGCGGATAGAGCAACTTCGCCCCTTTCACGCTGATGTGCTGACCGTCGTAATCAACGGTTTCGCCTTCCAGCACCCGACGCCAGATGCGGGTGAATTCCACCGAGGCCTGATAGCGCTCTTCGTGGCTGAGGAACAAACCGTCGCCGGCCAATTCTTCCGGATCACCGCCGGTGACCAGGTTGAACAGCGCACGACCGCCGGACAGACGATCCAGCGTCGCTGCCTGACGCGCCGCCACCGTCGGGGAAATGATCCCGGGGCGCAGCGCAACAAGAAACTTCAACCGCTGGGTCACCGGGATCAGCGACGCGGCCACCAGCCACGAGTCTTCGCAGGAGCGACCGGTAGGAATCAGCACCCCGCCGAAACCCAGACGATCCGCCGCTTGCGCGACTTGTTGCAAGTAACCGTGGTCAACGGCGCGAGCGCCTTCGGCGGTGCCAAGGTAATGGCCGTCGCCGTGGGTTGGCAGGAACCAGAAGATATTGAGGCTCATGGAGTGGTCTCCTTGGGGAATCGAGTTACTGGGCTTTGGTTACTGAGCTTTGGGCAACGGCTGCCGGTGGCGTCCAGATCACGTCTTTGATGCTCAACTGCTTCGGAATCAGCTTGAGCTGATAGAAGCTGTCGGCGATTTTCTGTTGGGCCGCGACCACTTCAGGCGTGAGGAACAGCGCGCCATAACCCTGGCGTTTCACCGAGGTCAGGGTGATGTCCGCCGGCAGGCCGAGCAGTGGCGAAACCTGTTGGGTGACGTCTTGCGGATTGGCCTTGGACCATTCACCGACTGCGCGCACTTCTTCGACGAGGGTCTTGATCACCTCGGGATTTTTCTGCGCGTAAGGCTTGGTGGCGAGGTAGAACTGATGGTTGTCGACGATGCCCTGGCCATCGCGCAGGGTGTGCGCTTGCAGTTGTTTCTCGGCGGCGGCCTGGTACGGGTCCCAGATGACCCAGGCGTCGACGCTGCCACGCTCGAACGCGGCGCGGGCATCGGCCGGCGGCAGGAACACGGTCTGGATGTCGGTGTATTTGAGGCCGGCGTCTTCCAGCGCACGTACCAACAGGTAGTGAACGTTGGAGCCTTTGTTGAGCACGACTTTCTTGCCCTTGAGATCCTTCACCGATTTGATCGGCGAGTCCTTCGGCACCAGGATCGCTTCGCTGTGTGGCGCCGGTGGTTCGTAGGCGACGTAGAGCAGATCAGCACCCGCCGCTTGAGCAAATACCGGCGGGGTTTCGCCGGTAACGCCGAAGTCGATGGAGCCGACGTTCAGGCCTTCAAGCAGTTGCGGGCCACCGGGAAATTCAGTCCACTGCACGTCCACGCCTTGGGCGGTGAGGCGTTTTTCCAGCGTGCCTTTGGCTTTGAGCAGCACCAGGGTGCCGTACTTTTGATAACCGATTCGCAACGTCTCGGCTTGAGCTTGAGTAATGGCGCCGAAGGACACAGCCGCAACAAACAGAGCGACCAGACCACGACGCAAAATGACAGTGCGCATAGCGCTCTCCTTTTTGCTGTTGGGTTTTGGCTGCACCTGCTAGGCCGTTAGCGGCTGAGTAAGGCGAGTAAATCAATTTCCGGGGAGGCTTAAATGCTCCAGCGAGCACTCAACAAACGTTCATTCAACAGGTTCGGATCGAGCGGCTTGGGCCGTCTCGCCATAGCGCTGAGAAACTGTTCCAGCGCTTCATCCAATCGTTGTGCAAGTTGCGGCGTCAACTGCGCCTGGGCGCTGCCTTCGCCATAAGCGATCTGGCTGTCCTCGGCGAAAATACCCTGAAGCATCTCCTGAGCTTTCAACGCCGACAGCACCGGTTTGAGCGCGTAATCCACCGCCAGCATATGGGCGATGCTGCCGCCGGTGGCCATCGGCAACACGACCTTGTGGCTCAGTGCGCGCTCCGGCAGCAGGTCCAGCACGGTTTTCAGTGCGCCCGAGAACGACGCCTTGTAAACCGGTGTGGCAATCAGCAGGCCGTCGGCGTTTTCAATCTGTTGCAACAGGTCGATGACCTTGGGGCTGTCGAAACGCGCGTGCAGCAAGTCTTCTGCCGGGAAGTCCCGAACCTGGTAACTCACCACTTCCACCCCTTGCTCCTGTAACCAGCGTTGGGAGCGTTCCAGCAACACCCCGGAACGGGAGCGTTGGCTGGGACTGCCACCGAGTGAGACGACCAACATTCAGATGATTCCTTGAACGGTGTTGGCGATTCGCGGTTTGCGATCTCGCTGTGATGGGAGTGACCTTAACAGGTGATTGTTATATCTATAAATCATATTTATTCATTTGGTTATTCTCTTCAGATATATGCAAACACTGATTTCGAGGTATAAAAAAAGGCCGTCGAAACGGCCTGAAATCCCCTGCTTTGTGAATCTGAATACTGCGGCGCCTGTCAGGCCGTCTTCGCGAGCAGGCTCGCTCCCACAGGGAAATGCATTCCAAATGTGGGAGTGAGCCTGCTCGCGATGGCGATTCAAGCCACGCTGAAAATGCTTACCTGTTCGGCTGAGGCGTCAGACGCAAATAAGGCTTAACGGCGCGATAACCCTTGGGAAACCGCTGCTTGATTTCATCCTCATCCTTGAGCGACGGCACGATCACCACTTCATCACCGTCCTGCCAGTTGGCCGGGGTGGCCACTTTGTAATTGTCGGTGAGCTGCAGCGAGTCGATCACCCGCAGAATTTCGTGGAAGTTGCGGCCGGTACTCGCCGGGTACGTGATGGTCAGTCGAATTTTTTTGTTCGGATCGATCACGAACAGCGAACGCACGGTCAGGGTGTCGTTTGCATTGGGATGGATCAGGTCGTAAAGGTCCGACACCTTGCGGTCGGCGTCGGCGAGGATCGGGAAGTTGACGAGGGTGTTCTGGGTTTCGTTGATGTCCCCGATCCACTTGTGGTGCGAGTCCACCGGGTCAACCGACAGGGCGATGGCTTTCACCCCACGACTGGCAAACTCATCCTTGAGCCTGGCGGTGAAGCCCAGTTCGGTGGTGCAGACTGGGGTGAAGTCCGCCGGATGGGAAAACAGCACGCCCCAGCTATCGCCCAACCACTCGTGGAAACGAAGGGTGCCGGCGCTGGAATCCTGTTCAAAGTCGGGGGCGATGTCGCCCAGTCTGAGGCTCATGGTGCTGCTCCTGATGAGTGCTTGTTGAGCTCGACTGTGCCTGTATTTGAAAGTTATTAAAAAGAATAAATATCGATTTATTTAGAATGAAAAAGAATATTAAAGATCTGTTCACTGGACGTGCCTGGGCAACGAGACGAACATCGCCCACAAGGTTCGAGAAGGCCTTGAGTGCTGCAAAAGAGGGAAATTTCGAGACGGGTTTACGGGGATGATCCCGCCTTGAAACGCAAAAGCCCCGCCGGGCGTGATGCCGGGCGGGGCTTTTTTGTCTCGGTTACACGAGCGCTATTACAACAGCGGGATCGAGTAGCTGACGATCAGACGGTTTTCATCCTGGGTGCGAGTATTCGGCAGGTCTGTACGCCAGGTCGCATTTTTCCAGGTAACGCCGAGGTTCTTCAGCGGGCCTTGCTGAAGAACGTAAGCAACGGTCAGATCGCGTTCCCACTCGGAAGCGCCGTTGGCCGCCTCTCCACCGCTAGCGTTAACGGTATCGATGTCGTCACCGTGCAGGTAAACCATACCTGCCGTCAGGCCAGGTACGCCGACCGTGGCGAAGTCATACAAGTAGCGTGCCTGCCAGGTGTGTTCGCCGGCACGGGCGAACTTCTGGATTTGCGAGTCGGTGATGATGTAGGCCGACGCTCCGTCACCCTGGTTCAGGTAAGGGAAGTCGCTGCTGCCGTTGCTGACCTGGTAACCGCCACCGAAGGTATGACCGGCAACGGAGTACAGGAACAGGCCGCTGTACAGGTTGTTGTCGACCTTGCCTTTACCGCTCGGCGCGTTGTAGTTGCCAGTGCTGAAGTACAGCGGGTCGTGACCGTCGGCACCATCATCAGAGCTGTTGAAATAACGCAAATCCGACTTCAACACGCCCGGGCCGATTGCCCAGTTGTGAACCAGACCCAGGAAGTGTTGCTTGTAGAACTCTTCCAGGTTGCCGTAGTAATACTGGGCCGTCAGGTTCTTGGTGAGTTTGTAGTCGCCGCCGGCAAAGTTGAACTTGTTGCTGTCGCGGAATTTGGGACCACGAGTGTTCGCACCCGAAATGGACATCTGCTCGTTGTTGCTGGAGTTACGCCCCTTAACGGCTTCGATCTGGCCACCGATCAACGTCAGGTCCTTGATGTCACCGGAAGAGAGCTGGCCACCCTGCCAGGTTTGCGGCAGCAGTCGACCGTCGTTGGTCACGATGACCGGTAGTTTGGGTTGCAGGGTACCCAGCTTCAGTTCGGTCTGGGAGATCTTGGCTTTGGCAGTCAGGCCCAGGCTGGAGAAGTCATCAACCGCTTCGCCGTTGGATTTGGTTGGGAAAACAGTGCCGCCGTAAGAAGTTGCAGTGGCACCATTGGTGCCGCCGCCCGAATCCAGCTTCACGCCCAACAGCCCGATTGCATCAATACCGAAGCCGACAGGGCCTTGGGTATAACCGGAGATGAAACGCAGATCGAAGCCTTGGCCCCACTCTTCGTTTTTGTTCGGGCCCGTGCCATCACGGTAATCGGTGTTGATGTAGAAGTTACGCAGCCCCAGGGTGGCTTTGCTGTCTTCGATGAAACCGGCGGCGCTTGCTTGCTGCGCCAGAACCCCAACGGCCACAGCCATGGCCAAGGTGGACTTGTTCATTGTTTCGCTCCTCATTTCTAATGCTTGTGGTCCTGGTCCTGGGTCTAGCGCCCTGGATCCTAAGACGCGCAATTTTTTGCCGAGCCGTCTAGCCCGGTCGTTTTGGCGGTGCAGGATACAGCTCAATAAAGCTAAAAAGAATTTTGTGTTTCTTTTTAATTCCATTTAGGAATATGCCTATGCAGCACAGATTCGAGGTATCGGCAAAAACACCCATTCCTTGACCTGCTCTACTGACGGGAATCAATGTGCTAAAGCCGAGCCTCATGATGAGTACCGGACGGGGCTTACTTTAGGTGCTTGCGAAAAAAACCAAAAAGAATAAAAAATACGCACAACAGCAGTTATTGGAATATACGCAGACAAAAAAAAGCCTCGCCAGCAGGCGAGGCTTCTTTGGCCGGCTTTTTACAAGAAGCTGTAGGTGTAGTTGAAGATCACACGGGTCTGGTCAACATCGGGGTTGTTGCTGACTTCACTGCCGCGATAGACACCATTACGCACCGTCACACCGAAACCTTTGAGGGCGCCCTGCTGGATGGTGTAGTCGACCCGCATGTCGCGCTCCCACTCGGACGCATCAGGGCCCGTGCCGTTCGTTGCTTTGATGTCATCGCCGTGCAGGTAGGCGATCGAGGTTTTCAGGCCCGGCACACCCAGCGCCGCGAAATCATAGGAGTACTGGCCAAAGGTGGTGTTTTCACCGGCACGGACAAAGCCGTTGATCATGGAATCGGTGAACAGGTAGAAGCTGGCACCGCCCTCACCTTGGTTATTACCGTTGCTATCAACCACGTTGGCCTGGTTCAGGTAGACGAAGCCACCGTCATCGCTCACGCGCTGGTGACCCAGCAGGAATGCGTTGCCACCCAGGGTGTAGGTGAACATACCGCTCCAGGTCTTGTTGTCGACCTCGCCCGGGGTCTTGGCGAAACCGTTGTTGTTGTTGAAGCGGAAACCGGGGTCGCCGTTCTTGCCATTAGAGCTGCTGTCGAAGTAGCGAAAATCCGACTTGAACGACTGCTTGGCATCGATCGTCCAGACGTGAACCATCCCCAGGAAGTCCTGCTTGTAGTAATCCTTCAGTTCCGAGTGGTAGTACTGCAGGGTGAGGTCTTTGGTGGCCTTCCAGTCAACACCGCCGTAACGGAACTGGTTACTGGCCTCAGTACCGCCCGCCACGGCCAGGCCGGAGGAGTTTGAAGAGGCACGACCCGCCGCGTGTTCGAACTGACCTACGTTGAGGGTCAAGTTGTCGATTTCTTTCGAGGAGAGGGTGCCACCTTCGAAGGTCTGGGGCAGCAGGCGGCTGTCGTTCGCTACCAGAATCGGCATGTTCGGTTGCATAGCGCCGCCCAGGTGGGCTTCGGTCTTGGAGATGCGCGCCTTGACGTTGGCCGCTGCGCGGCTCCACTCGTTCACAGCCGAACCATCGCTGTCGCTTGGGAAGAAGGTGTTGTTATCCGGGTGATGCCCCTTGCCGCCGTCCAGATGGATGCCGACCAGTGCCTGGGCGTCGATACCGAAGCCGACAGTACCCTGAGTGAAACCAGACAAGTAATCGAACTTGAGGCCTTCAGCGCTCTCTTTCTGATCGGGGCCGGTTTCACGGTTATCGTTGTTGTAATACATGGTGCGGGAACTAACGGAAGCCTTGCTGTCTTCGATGAAACCTGCGGCGCCTGCCTGCTGCGCCAAAACCCCTACGGCCACGGCCAGGGCCAAGGTGGACTTGTTCATTGTCTAACTCCTCTCGTTTCTAATTCTTGTGTTCCTGGCCTCGGTTCGATGGCCGAAGGTCCTAAGATGCGCGATTAGCGCCAGAGCGTGACCCACAAGTCAATCGTAACTATGTGTGTCTACGACCATGGTCTAATCCCCCGTTTTTTGGTCCATGTTGGTCATGAGCTCGTTACAAATCTGCAAAGAACGAGCCCATTCGTTCCTCATACCTTTTAGGAATTTAGCGCTGCACCCCACGCGGCCCCGGAATAGAGGCCCCAGCTCATAAGCTAATTACTAAATGGTATTTATTAGAGGTTTTTTAGATCGTTTAGCGTTTGAAGCAATTCGGAAACAAACCCCCACCGAAAGGCGACGCCATGACGACCAGACGCGAACTATCCAGCCTAATTGTTACAGTTTGTGTGTCCCTGATATTTTCTCATTCCGCTCAAGCGGTCAACCTGACTGTGGGTTATCAAACCGGCATCGACCCCAGCAAAGTCCCTCAGGCGGACGGCCTGTATGAGCAAACCATCGGCCAGAAAATTGACTGGCGCCGCTTCAACAGCGGCCCTGAAGTGGTGACCGCCATCGCTTCCGGTGACGTGCAGATTGGCAACCTCGGCTCCAGTCCTTTAGCCGCGGCCGCCTCGCGCAATCTGCCGATAGTCGCGTTCATCGTGTCTGCCCAGATCAATGCGGCTGAAGCCCTTGTGGTGCGCAACGGGAGCGGTATCGACAATCCGCAAGATCTGATCGGCAAGACCATCGCCACCCCCTTCGTTTCAACCTCTCACTACAGTTTGCTCGGCGCACTGAAGCACTGGGGCCTGGACGCCTCGAAAGTCAAAGTGGTGAATTTGCAACCGGCGGAGATCGCGGCAGCGTGGAAGCGTGGTGATATTGATGGCGCGTTCGTCTGGTCGCCGGCGCTGGGGGAAATTCGCAAGACAGGCAAGACGTTGACGGATGCCGCGCAGGTCGGTCAGTGGGGGGCGCCGACGTTCGAAGTCTGGGTCGCGCGTAAGGATTACGCCGAAAAACATCCTGAGGTGGTGGCCAAATTTGCCAAGGTAACCCTGGACTCGTTCGCCGACTACGCCGCGCATAAAGACAGCTGGACCGCCGATTCAGTGCCCGTGCAGAAAATCGCCAAACTGACCGGTGCCAACGCGGCCGATGTACCGGAGCTGTTGGCCGGTTCTGCGTTCCCGGATGCCAAGGCGCAGAAGACCACCGCACTATTGGATGGCGGTACGGCCAAGGCGATTGGCGAAACCGCGAAGTTCTTGAAGGAGCAAGGGAAGGTTGAAACGGTGCTGCCGGATTATTCGGCGTATGTCAGTGCGAAGTTTGTTGCTGAGTGACGGCTGAACCCTGTGGCGAGGGGGCTTGCCCCCGTTGGGCTGCGGAGCAGCCCAAGATTGTCTTGCGGCCGCTTCGCGACCGAACGGGGGCAAGCCCCCTCACCACAGGAAAAAATTATCGACACAAGATCAGAGGGTCTTTTCGAAGATCTTCGAATTACGCTGATAGTTGTACAGCGATGCCCGCGCCGATGGCAGGCGCTCGACGCTGCTCGGCACAAACCCGCGCTCGCGGAACCAGTGAGCAGTGCGAGTGGTGAGCACGAACAACGTTTTCAAACCCTGAGCCCGTGCACGGGTTTCAATCCGCTCCAGCAGTTCATCCCCGCGACCGCCATGGCGGTATTCCGGGTTCACCGCCAGGCACGCCAGCTCCCCGGCGTCCGAATCGGCAATCTGATACAGCGCCGCACAGGCGATGATCATGCCTTCGCGCTCCACCACGCTGAACTGCTCGATCTCACGCTCCAGCACTTCACGGGAGCGACGTACCAGAATCCCCTGTTCTTCCAGCGGACTGATCAAATCCAGCAAACCGCCGACATCCTCAATCGCCGCTTCGCGCACAATTTCAAATTGCTCCTGCGCCACCAGCGTACCGCCACCGTCGCGGGTGAACAGTTCAGTCAGCAGTGCACCGTTTTCGGCATAACTGACGATATGGCTGCGCGCCACGCCGCCCCGGCACGCTTCAGCCGCCGCATCCAACAGCTCAGCCTGATAGTTGCTGCCCAAGCGCTGCAAATGCGCCGGTACTTGTTGCGGACGCAATTCACGCACCAGACGACCGTTTTCATCGATCAAACCCAAGTCGGCGCCGAACAACAGCAACTTGTCCGCGCCCAGATCGATGGCCGCGCGGGTGGCGACGTCTTCGCAGGCGAGATTGAAGATCTCACCGGTCGGCGAGTAGCCCAACGGCGACAACAACACGATGGAGCGCTCGTCCAGCAGGCGATTGATGCCTTTGCGGTCGACCCGACGCACTTCGCCAGTGTGGTGATAATCCACGCCTTCGAGCACACCAATCGGCCGCGCCGTGACCAGGTTGCCGCTGGCCACCCGCAGGCGCGAGCCCTGCATCGGCGACGAGGCCATGTCCATGGACAGGCGCGCTTCAATGGCGATACGCAGCTGTCCAACCGCATCGATCACACAATCCAGCGTCGCGGCATCGGTGATGCGCATGCCGTGATGGTAATGCGGGGTCAGGCCACGCGCGGCGAGGCGTGTTTCAATTTGCGGACGGGAACCGTGAACCAGCACCAGCCGCACGCCCAAGCTGTGCAACAGCACCAGGTCGTGGACGATATTGCCGAAATTCGGGTGCTCCACTCCATCGCCGGGGAGCATGACGACAAAGGTGCAATCGCGGTGGGCATTGATGTAGGGCGAAGCGTGACGAAGCCAATTAACGTATTCGGGCATGAACCTGGGCCTGTAATAAATAGCAGCCAAAAAAATGGGCGACACTGAAAACGCACAGCGGGCTGATGGTTATCGTCGGAACAGGCTTGGCGACACGCGCGCTCTCCTCATGGATACGGGTTTTAACACTGGTAATTTATACCTGTAGGAGCCGGCTTGCTGGCGATGAACGATGACGCGGTTCACCTGATGGACCGCAGCGTCTGCATCGCCAGCAAGCCGGCTCCTACAGGCTATGTGGCTTTACCCACCGGCATTGGTGTCAGGCAGTAATGTTCGATCAGCTGACGTAATAGATGCACCGTAGGCCGCAAACGTGACATTTCGAGGTATTCCCCCGGCTGGTGGGCGCAGGCGATATCGCCCGGGCCAAGCACCAGCGTCTCGCAGCCAAGTTGCTGAAGATAAGGCGCTTCGGTGCCGAACGCCACTGCTTCGGCGCGATGGCCGGTGAGCTTCTCGGCAACCCGGACCAATTCCGCGTCCTCGGTCTGTTCGAAGGGGGGGACTTCGGGGAACAGCGGCGCGTAATCAATCTTCACCTGATGCCGTTCGGCAACCGGTTTGAGCCGCTGCAGAATCTCCGCGCGCAAGGCTTTTGGGTCCATGCCCGGCAATGGCCGCAGGTCAAACTCCAGCGAGCATTGGCCGCAGATACGGTTAGGGTTATCGCCACCATGGATGCAGCCAAAGTTCATGGTCGGCGTCGGCACTCCAAACTGCGGGTTGCGAAATTCGCGCTGCCACAACAGGCGCAGACCGCGTAATTCGCCGATGGCATCGTGCATGGCCTCAAGGGCGCTATGGCCCAGGCTTGGGTCCGAGGAGTGGCCGCTCTGACCGAGAATGTCGATGCGCTCCATCATGATGCCTTTGTGCATGCGGATCGGCTTCAACCCGGTCGGCTCGCCGATGACCGCCGCGCGGCCCAATGGACGCCCGGCTGCGGCCAGGGCGCGAGCACCGGACATGGAGCTTTCTTCATCGCAGGTGGCGAGGATCAACAGCGGTTGCTTGAATGGCTGATCGAGCAGCGGGATCACCGCTTCGATGGCCAGGGCGAAAAAGCCCTTCATGTCGCAGCTGCCCAGGCCAATCCAACGGCCATCAACTTCGGTGAGCTTCAGAGGATCGGTCTGCCACAACGCGCCGTCGAATGGCACCGTGTCACTGTGGCCGGCCAGCACCAGGCCACCGGGGCCGGAACCAAAACTGGCCAGCAGGTTGAACTTACCAGGGCTGACTTGCTGGATATCACAGGCAAAACCCAGATCACCCAGCCACGTCGCCAGCAAATCGATCACCGGGCGGTTGGTCTGATCCAGGTTCGGTTGGGTGCAGCTGACCGACGGCGCAGCGATCAGTGCAGCGAACTGATCTTTCATGGACGGCAAAGGCATCGCTGACTCCCAACTCCCGAAGTGAAGTCCATCATAGAGCCATCCGGTGACAGGAATAAACCGTCGCGGCACGGAGGGCCGGCGAGTCCTGTACACTGCACGACCTTGGCAGCCACACATTCCCCCGGCTGCGCTCCCGATCCTGGATTTTCCGGCCATGCAGAAAGAAACCGAAATCAAGCTCCGCGTCAGCCGCGAAACCCTCGCCGCCCTGCGCGAGCACCCGCTCCTGAAAAAACGCAACAAAAGTGGCTGGGAACGCCGTGAGTTGATGAATCAGTACTTCGACACGCCTGAGCGCGACCTGGCCCGCGCCAAGGTTGCCCTGCGCCTGCGCCGCGATGGCGAAGAAGTGATTCAAACGCTCAAGACCCGCGGCCAGAGCGTCGCCGGCTTGTCCGAGCGTAACGAGTACGACTGGAACCTGCCCAAAGCCAAGCTCGACGTGAAGAAACTCGACGGCGAATGCTGGCCTGAAGAATTGGCCGAGCTGGACAAGAAAACCCTCAAGCCGATTTTCACCACCGACTTCGTTCGCGAACGCGCTGAAATCGCCTGGGGCCGTGGCAAGACCAAAGTGGTCATCGAAGCCGCACTGGACCTGGGCCACGTGATCGTCGGTAAGCAGAAAGAAGAAATCTGCGAGCTGGAACTGGAGTTGCGCGAAGGCGAGCCGGCGGCCCTGCTGGAACTGGCTGCCGAACTGGCCGCGACCCTGGCCCTGATGCCGTGTGACATCAGCAAGGCTGAGCGCGGTTATCGTTTGTACGACGCCAACAGCTATTCGCTGAGCCTGCCAGCGCCGCAAATCACCGCCGAAACCCCGCTGGACGACGCCTTCGCCGCGCTGAGCTGGCATTTGCTGGGAAGCAGCCAGCGTCTGGCCGAGCAATATCGCTTCAATGGCCACTGGCGCCTGTTGCAGGACTGGGTCGAAAACCTCGCTGAATTGCGCGCACTGCTCAGCAGCCTGGGCCAAGCCGCGCCGCGCCAATCGACGCACGATCTGCGCATTGCGCTGGACGCGTTGCTGGAAGACTGGCGTCCGCTGGTTCAGGCCGGTATCGAGGACGAAGACGTGCGCAAAGCCGCGCCGGAACAATTCCTCGAAGAATTGGAAGACCCGCGCTGGGGCCTGTTCTCGCTGAACACCTCACGCTGGTTGCTGGCCCGCACCTGGGCCGCCGATCGCAACGTCCGTGGCAATCGCCAGGGCGCGGCGCAACTCGGTAGCTGGCTGCCGCGTTTGCTGGGTGAAGAAGCGACCTCCCTGCAATTGCAGCGTTATCAGCAACAGCCGGAAGACCTGGCCGAGCAACTGCCGCGCATCGAACGCATCCAGGCGTGGCTGCACCATGCCCGTCACGTGCTGGACATCCCGGAAATGGATCGCCTGTACGGTGAGTTGAAACAGCTGGCGCAACTGGCGAACGAGCCGATCACCGATGAATCGCTGGATGCGCGCAAGCAGCAAGCGATTGCGGTTTATCAGAATCGTGCCTGGAAAATGCTGCTGCGTATGTAAAACCCTGTGGCGAGGGGCTTTTGTGGTGAGGGGGCTTGCCCCCGTTGGGTCGCGTAGCGGCCCCAAAAACAGGACTGCTGCGCAGCCCAACGGGGGCAAGCCCCCTCGCCACAGCAAGCCCCCTCGCCACAAAAGCGCTCTGCCAGCGCTACACCGGCAAACTCGTCGTAGACTTGATTTCCGACAACGCCACAATCGAGTTCACTTCCTGTATCCCCGGCACCATCGACAGTTTCTCGAAGAAAAACCGCTCATACGCCTCAATGTCCGCCGTGACAATGCGCAGCAAAAAATCCACCGACCCCATCAGCACATAACACTCCAGCACTTCGGGAAAGCCGCGAATCGCCTCGGTGAACTCTGTGAAGTTCGAACGCCCATGCGCGTTGAGTTTGATCTCGGCAAAGATCTGCGTGTTCAGCCCGATCTTCTTACGATCAAGCAGCGTCACCTGCGCGCGAATGATCCCCTCTTCCTTCATCCGCTGAATCCGCCGCCAGCACGGCGACTGCGAGAGCCCCACCTGTTCGGCGATCTGCGCGCTGGAGAGCGAAGCGTCCTCTTGCAGCAACGCGAGAATCTTGCGGTCGTAGCCATCCAGCTCGCTTTGCATAGAAAAACCTTAAAACCTTCTCTATTTGAATTAGACGATTCGATAAATCGCCAATTGACTCAATCATAGATAAGAAATGCCCGACACCGAATGTAAAAATTCCTCCAGTGATTTTGGAGACCGACCATGCCGCATTTAGAAGCTGTCCACACCCTGCCCACCCGCGCTGACGTCTGGAACGTCAGCAACGCCCACTGCCGGGTTCACTATCAATTGCTTGCCGAAGCGGAACCGGACCTGCTGTGCCGGGCGCTCAATCTGTTCGCCTTGCAGTTCCTGACGCCACAACAGGTCAACGTGCAGCGACAGGATGAATTGCTATCGATCGACATCGTCATGGACGGTCTCAGCTGGCACCGCGCCAAAGTGATTGCGGAAAAACTTCGTAACTTGATCAGCGTCTGCTCGGTCGAGCTACAAGCGGCTGATGCGGCGTGGGATGAGCCGGCCCAGGCGGCGGGCTGAAAAACCTCGACACGGCTTTGTCCGGTAGTGGCCCAACGGTCGACAGGTCCGCGACTATCCTTGGCGCACTGTTGTTCATGAGGAGCCCGCATGTCCGTTCAACTTGCCATTCAGGACCGCTGGCTGGATCTCAATGATTTGCTGCGCGAACTGGTCGCCCAAGGCTTTATCAGCCATGACTCGGCCGAGCACGCGCTCAATGCTCGCCGCCGCCACACCACCAATGGCCAGCTGCACCCGCTGGAATTCATTGCCAGCCAACACCTCGACGATCTCAGCCGTCCCGGTAAACACCTGGACCTGGAAAGCCTGACCCTGTGGCTGTCGCAACAGGCCGGCCAGCCTTACTTGCGCATCGATCCGCTGAAAATCAACGTCGCGGCCATTACGCCGCTGATGTCCTACGCCTTTGCCCAGCGCCACAAGATTCTCGCGGTGGCTATCGACCGCGAGGCGGTGACCGTGGCCAGCGCCCAGCCCTACGTCAAAGGCTGGGAAGCCGACCTGACCCACGTGTTGAAGCTGCCGATCAAACGGGTGGTGGCCAACCCTGTCGACATCCAGCGCTTTAGCGTCGAGTTTTTCCGCTTGGCCAAATCGGTCAGCGGCGCGACCAGCGCCGATCAGCAGACCAGCACCCTGGGCAACTTCGAGCAGCTGCTCAACCTCGGCGCCAGCGACCAGGAGCCGGACGCCAATGACGCGCACATCGTCAACATCGTTGACTGGCTGTTTCAGTACGCCTTCCAGCAGCGCGCCAGCGATATCCACATCGAACCCCGACGCGAGCAAGGCACGGTGCGTTTTCGCATCGACGGCGTGTTGCATAACGTCTATCAATTCCCGCCACAGGTGACCATGGCCATCGTCAGTCGCCTCAAGAGCCTCGGGCGGATGAACGTCGCGGAAAAGCGCAAACCCCAGGACGGCCGGGTGAAAACCAAGACCCCGGACGGCGGTGAGGTCGAGCTGCGGCTGTCGACGTTACCGACGGCATTCGGCGAAAAAATGGTCATGCGGATCTTCGACCCGGAAGTCCTGCTCAAGGATTTCGACCAGCTAGGCTTTTCCGCCGAAGACTTGCGCCGCTGGCAGGACATGATCCGTCAACCCAACGGCATCATTCTGGTCACCGGGCCGACCGGTTCGGGCAAAACCACCACGCTGTACACCACGCTAAAGAAACTGGCGACGCCGGAGGTCAACCTCTGCACCATCGAAGACCCGATTGAAATGGTCGAGTCCGCGTTTAACCAGATGCAGGTCCAGCACAACATCGACCTGACCTTCGCCGCCGGCGTGCGCGCGCTGATGCGACAAGACCCGGACATCATCATGATCGGCGAGATTCGCGACCTCGAAACCGCCGAAATGGCGATTCAGGCAGCGCTCACCGGCCACTTGGTGCTCTCGACATTGCACACCAACGACGCGCCGAGCGCGATCAGTCGCCTGCTGGAACTCGGTGTGCCGCACTACCTGATCAAAGCCACCGTGCTCGGCGTTATGGCCCAGCGCCTGGTGCGCACCTTGTGCCCCCATTGCAAGACGCCGCTGACGTTGGGTGAAGAGGATTGGCAAACCCTGACCAAACCCTGGCAAGCCCCCCTGCCCACTAATGCCCAACGTGCCATCGGCTGCCTGGAATGTCGCGACACCGGCTATCACGGCCGCGCCGGGGTTTACGAAATCATGCAGCTGACTGACGGCGTCAAGGCGTTGATCAATCCGGACACCGACTTGCTGGCGATCCGGCGTCAGGCGTTCAAGGAAGGCATGCGCAGCTTGCGGCTATCCGGAGCCCAGAAAGTCGCTGCGGGTTTGACCACCATTGAAGAGGTACTGCGAGTGACGCCGCAGAGCGAGCAAAAGTAAACGCGCTCGCCATGGAACTCGATTGGGGGTTGGCTATCCAACGCCGCAGTTAACCCAGTGGAGTCACCCATCATGCGTTTCAAACTTGCTGTCGCCACCGTCGCGCTGCTGTCTCTTCCAGTCGGTAGCGCGATGGCCGATGATAGCTTTTGGCAAAATGTCCTCACCTCCGGTGCAACCACCGCCTCGACCTACCTGACGTCCAAGGACAACAAAATGGTCGTCGCCGCCCAGGACGATGCCAGCAGCTTCGTCGCCAGTGACGGCGGCATTCGCGGCCCTTACCTGGAAGCGGCAATGCAGAAAGTCCGCGCCGACAACCCGGGCCTGCAGGCCACGGACATGGAACTGGCGAATGCGATTCTGGCGAAGAATGCGGTCGCTTCGCAGTAAGTTCGCAGATACCAAAATGCCGCTCAACTGAGCGGCATTTTTATTTCCGAACACAAATCCCCTGTAGGAGCACGGCTTGTCGGCGATGGCGTCCTTAAGATCGCCATCGCCGGCAAGCCGTGCTCCTACAGGGGTTAGGTGTGCGGCGAGATTTCAGCGGTAATCGTCGACCGGGACACACGCGCAAAACAGGTTTCTATCGCCGTAGACATTATCCACCCGGTTCACCACCGGCCAGTATTTGTGCAGCTTGGTATGCGCATCCGGCGTCACCGCCTGCTCCATGCTGTACGGCCGCTCCCATACCCCGGTGATGTCCGCCAATGTGTGTGGCGAACGCTTCAGCGGGTTGTCCTCGGCCGGCCAATTGCCGTTTTCCACCTCACTGATTTCCGCCCGGATACTCAGCATCGCCCCGATAAACCGGTCCAGCTCTGCCTTCGATTCACTTTCGGTCGGCTCGACCATCAAGGTCCCCGGCACGGGAAACGACATGGTGGGCGCATGGAAACCGTAATCCATCAGGCGCTTGGCAACGTCTTCTTCGCTGATGCCGGTCAGCACTTTCAGCGGTCGCAGATCGAGAATGCATTCGTGAGCCACCCGCTCGTTGCGCCCGGTGTAGAGCACCGGAAACGCCCCGGATAAATGCTGCGCCAGGTAGTTCGCGGCGAGGATCGCCACTTCGCTGGCGTCCGCCAGTTGCGGCCCCATCATCGCGATGTACATCCAGCTGATCGGCAGAATGCTCGCGCTACCCCAAGGCGCCGCGCTCACTGCGCCGTTCTGCGGCAAAGGTCCGTCGATGGGCACCACCGGGTGATTGGCCACGAACGGCGCGAGGTGCGCCCGCACACCAATCGGCCCCATGCCCGGCCCGCCGCCGCCATGGGGAATGCAGAACGTCTTGTGCAGGTTCATGTGCGAAACGTCGGCGCCAATGTCCGCCGGACGTGCCAGTCCGACCTGCGCGTTGAGGTTGGCGCCATCCATATACACCTGACCACCGTGGCTGTGGATGACTTCACAGATCTCGCTGATGCCTTCCTCGTAGACGCCGTGGGTCGACGGATACGTCGCCATCAGACAGGCGAGTTTGTCCCCCGCCTCCGAGGCTTTTTGCTTGAGGTCATCCAGATCAACGTTGCCTGCATCGTCGCACTCGACAATGACCACGCGCATCCCGGCCATCTGTGCCGAGGCCGGATTGGTGCCGTGGGCCGAGGACGGAATCAGGCAAATGTCCCGCGCCCCTTGATGACGGCTCTCGTGGTATTTGCGGATCGCCAGCAACCCGGCGTATTCGCCCTGAGCGCCGGAGTTGGGTTGCATGCAAATCGCATCGAAACCGGTGATCGCGCAGAGCCAGCGTTCAAGTTCTTCGATCATCAGCGAATAACCCATGGCCTGATCCTTCGGCACAAACGGGTGCAGGTTGGCGAACTGCGGCCAAGTGATGGGGATCATCTCGCTGGTGGCATTGAGCTTCATGGTGCAGGAGCCCAGCGGGATCATGGACTGGTTGAGGGCAAGGTCCTTGTTCTCCAGTTGCTTGAGGTAGCGCAGCATTTCGGTTTCGCTGTGGTGCACATTGAACACGGGGTGGCGCAGATAAGGCGAGGTGCGTAGCAGCCCGTCAGGAATGCCGGACTCCAGCTTTTCGGCGTCCAGTTCGTCGACACTCAGGCCATGATTGGCACCGAGGAACACATCGAACAACTTCGCGACGGTGGTTTCGTCCGAGGTTTCGTCGAGGCTCAACCCCAACTGCCCTCGCCCCAAAATCCGTAAATTGATCTGCGCCGCTTGAGCGCTTTCGATGATCGCGGTCTGGGTGCCACCGACCTCCAGGGTCAGGGTGTCGAAATAGTGTTTGTTGACGCGGCTGACGCCACGACGCTCAAGGCCGGCGGCGAGGATGCAGGTCAAGCGGTGCACGCGCTGGGCAATTCGCTTGAGCCCTTCGGGACCGTGGTAGACCGCGTAGAAACTGGCGATGTTGGCCAGCAGCACTTGAGCGGTGCAAATGTTCGAGTTGGCCTTCTCCCGCCGGATATGTTGCTCGCGGGTTTGCAGGGCCATGCGCAAGGCAACATTGCCGCGAGCATCCTTGGACACGCCAATGATCCGCCCCGGAATCGCCCGTTTGTACTCATCGCGGCTGGCAAAAAACGCCGCGTGCGGTCCGCCGTAGCCCATGGGCACGCCGAAACGTTGGGATGAGCCGAAGACCACATCGGCGCCCAACTCCCCCGGCGGCGTCAGCAATAACAGGCTCAGCAAGTCCGTGGCGACACACGCCAGGGCTTGCTGCGCGTGCAGGTGATCGATCAACGGCCGAAGATCACAGATCTCTCCGTGGGTGTCGGGGTATTGCAGCAGGGCACCGAACACCTTGTGTTGTTTCAAGTTATCCACTGAATCGATGATCAGCTCGAACCCGAACCCTTCGGCCCGGGTCTGCACCACGGAAATGGTCTGCGGATGACAATGCTCGTCGACGAAGAACAGATTGCTTTTGGACTTGGCGACACGCTTGGCCAGCGCCATGGCTTCCGCCGCTGCCGTGGCCTCATCCAGCAGTGAAGCGTTGGCCAGTTCCAGGCCGGTGAGGTCGATGGTCAGTTGCTGGAAGTTCAGCAGCGCTTCGAGCCGCCCTTGGGCAATCTCTGGCTGATAAGGCGTGTACGCGGTGTACCAACCGGGATTCTCGAGCACGTTGCGCACAATCACGGTCGGCGTGAGGGTGCCGTGGTAGCCCATGCCGATCAGGCTGGTCCAGACCTGGTTTTGCTCGGCGTAGCTGCGCAATTTGGCCAGCGCGGCTTCTTCGTCGAGGGCGGGCGGCAGATCGAGCGGCCTGTTCAGCCGGATTCCCGGCGGCACCGTCTGCTCGATCAGTTCAACCCGGCTGCCGAGGCCGAGGCTGTCGAGCATCGCTTGCTGCTCGGCGGCATCAGGCCCGAGGTGGCGGCGCAGAAAGGCATTGGGGTCGCGTAACTGGCTCAAGGACGGCAACTTGGACATGACGGGCTCTCTTTTGACTGGCGCTCAGCGTCGATGCAATACGGTCAAACCAGCATAGCAGTCGATATCCAAGCGGATGGCTTGGCGCCGACGTCCATTGCGGACATCATGCTCGGCATCTGCCTAATGTCCGCTGATCAGGTGCCTGTATTTATGAGCCAACTGCCTTTCCTGCCATTTTCCAAACCCACCATCGATGAAGCGACAATTGCCGCGGTCGGCGACGTGTTGCGCTCGGGCTGGATTACCAGCGGCCCCAAGGTTCAGGCCTTTGAGCAACAACTCTCGGCGTATTTTGGCGGACGCCCGGTGCTCACCTTCAATTCCGGCACCTGCACCATGGAAATCGCCTTGCGCGTCGCCGGGGTCGGACCGGGCGATGAAGTGATCACCACGCCGATTTCCTGGGTGGCCACGGCCAACGTCATTCTGGAAGTCGGCGCCACCCCGGTGTTTGCCGACATTGATCCGATCACCCGCAACATCGACCTGGCACAGCTCGAAGCCGCCATCACCCCGCGCACCAAAGCCATCCTGCCGGTGTTTCTCGCCGGGCTGCCGGTGGACATGACGCGCCTGTACGCACTGGCGAAGAAGTACAACCTGCGGGTGCTGGAAGATGCAGCCCAGGCGCTGGGCTCCAGCTGGAACGGTCAGCGCATTGGCTCGACCGGCGATTTCGTGTCCTTTAGTTTCCAGGCAAACAAAAACGTCACCTCGTCAGAAGGCGGCTGTCTGGTGCTAAACAATGCCGAAGAGGTGCGACTGGCGCAGAAGTACCGTTTACAGGGTGTGACCCGCAGCGGCTTCGATGGTCTGGATGTCGATGTGCTGGGCGGCAAGTTCAACATGACCGACGTCGCGGCAGCCATTGGTCTTGGGCAGTTTGCTCACATCGAAGCGATCACTGCTCATCGCCGTGAACTGGCCAGGCACTATTTCGCTTGTTTTGGTGAGGATTTCGAATCGTTGTACGGGGCTCAACTGCCCCCGGCGGATTTCGAGAACAGCAACTGGCATTTGTTCCAACTGGTGTTGCCGGAGCGCAGGGATGGCCAGCCGGCACGGGCGACCTTCATGGAGCAGATGCAGGCATTGGGCGTCGGTATCGGCTATCACTACCCGCCGATTCACTTGCTGAGCCTTTACCGCGAGCGCGGTTTCAAGGAAGGCATGTTCCCGGTCGCCGAGCGGGTCGGACGCCTGATTGTCTCGTTGCCGATGTTCACGGCCATGAGCAAAGCGGATGTCGAGCGTTCGGTGGCGGCGGTCAAGGCCGTTCTAAAGCCTTGAATCGTTCCTTGTAGGAGCACGGCTTGCCCGCGATGGCGTTTTCGGGGACGCCATCGCTGGCAAGCCATGCTCCTACAAGAGCAACGTTATTCGCCGATAGCGGCTTTATAGCCTGCCGCGTCGAGCAGCTTTTCCAGGTCAGCCGTGTTGCTTGGCTTGAGCTTGAAGATCCAGGCGCCGTACGGGTCGGTGTTGAGCAATTCCGGGTTGGCGCTCAATTCTTCGTTGACCGCAATCACTTCACCGGCAACCGGGGAGTAGATATCGGAGGCGGCTTTAACCGACTCCACTACACCGGCTTGATCTTCGGCAGCAAACACGTTGCCAACTTCAGTCAGCTCCACAAACACCACATCACCCAGCGCTTCCTGCGCGTGATCGCTAATGCCCACGGTGACGGTGCCGTCGGCTTCCAGGCGGGCCCATTCGTGACTTTCGGCAAAACGCAGGTCGGCAGGAATATCGCTCATGTTCTGTGTCCTCAAGAAAAATGTCAGCGGTTTTAGTCCGCCAAAAAAGGTTAGATCAAGGTTTTGCCGTGGCGTACGAAGGTCGGCTTGACCACTCGGACCGGGTACCACTTGCCACGGATTTCCACTTCTGCGCGGTCGGCAGTTGCCATTGGCACGCGCGCCAGTGCTATCGACTTGCTTAGCGTAGGAGAGAAACTACCACTGGTGATCTCCCCTTCGCCAACATTGGCGATACGGACCACTTGATGAGCGCGCAAAACCCCTCGCTCCTCAAGGACCAGCCCCACCAGTTTGTGCTGCACGCCACCGGCCCGTTCGGCTTCCAGGGCCGTACGCCCGATGAACTGGCGAGTGGCCGGCTCCCAGGCAATGCTCCAGGCCATGTTGGAGGCCAGCGGTGAAACATCTTGATGGATGTCCTGGCCGTACAGGTTCATGCCGGCTTCGACGCGCAGAGTATCGCGCGCCCCGAGGCCGATCGGCGAGATGCCCGCGCCCACCAGATCGTTGAAGAATCCTGGCGCTTGATTGGCCGGCAGCACGATTTCCAGGCCATCTTCGCCGGTGTAACCCGTGCGCGCGATGAACCAGTCACCATCGGCCTGGCCTTCGAAGGGCTTGAGCATCTGGATCAGGTTGCCGCGGGACTGGGTCACCAGTTCGGAGATTTTGTGCCGGGCCTCAGGACCTTGAATAGCCAGCATCGCCAATTCGGAGCGCTCGTTGAGCCGCACCTTGAAACCATCGAGGTGAGCCTGCATCCAGGCCAGGTCCTGATTACGGGTGGAGGCGTTGACCACCAGCCGATAACCTTCGTCGAGACGGTAGACGATCATGTCGTCGACGATGCCGCCGCGCTCGTTGAGCATGGTGCTGTACAAGGCACGGCCAGGGCTGTGCAGACGTTCGACGTCATTGGCCAGCAAATGCTGGAGCCAGGCCTTGGCCTGAGGGCCGCTGACATCGATCACGGTCATGTGGGATACATCGAAAACCCCGCAATCGCGGCGCACCTGATGGTGTTCCTCGACCTGCGAGCCGTAATGCAGAGGCATATCCCAACCGCCAAAATCGACCATCTTCGCGCCGAGGGCGAGATGAAGGTCATACAGAGGCGTACGCTGTCCCATGGGTTTCTCCTTCCGGGCGTGGCGAGGGTGCGGACAGGTGCTGCACGGGGTGAAAACCTTGAAGTAGAAGGCTTCCAGCCGATTTCAGCCACCGGGTCTGTCAGACGGACCGCACCGAATGCCGCGCATTGTAGCCGCAAGGTGTAGGACTGGCACCTAGCTGTTTCGATGTGCCGATCGTCGAATCAATCCGATGACCGGTAACAGCCCGACTAATACCAGGGTCAGTGCCGGCAAAGACGCCCTCGCCCACTCACCTTCACTGGTCATTTCAAAGATCCGAACAGCCAGCGTGTCCCAGCCAAACGGGCGCATCAGCAGGGTCGCGGGCATTTCCTTGAGCACATCAACAAACACCAGCAACGCGGCGCTCAACGTACCCGGCAACAACAATGGCAGATACACCTTGAAAAAAAGCCGTGGCCCACTCACGCCAAGGCTACGTGCTGCTTCGGGCAAAGATGGCCGTATACGCGCCAGGCTGCTTTCCAGTGGCCCATAAGCCACCGCGATAAACCGCACCAGATAGGCCAGCAACAACGCCGACAGACTGCCCAGCAGCAAGGGTTTGCCGGCGCCACCGAGCCAGCCGGACAACGGGATGACCAGCTCGCGATCCAGGTAACTGAACGCCAACATGATCGCGACCGCCAACACCGATCCCGGTAAAGCGTAGCCGAGATTCGCCAGGCCAATGCCGGAGCGGATCGCTCGGGTGGGTGCCAAGCGTCGGGCAAAGGCCAGTACCAAAGCAACGCTGACTGTAATCAATGCCGCCATGCCGCCCAGGTACAAGGTATGAAGGATCAGCCCGGTGTAACGTTCGTCCAGGTCGAAACGCCCACGCTGCCAAAACCACACCACCAGTTGCAGCACCGGGATGACGAACGCACAGGCGAACACCAAGCCGCACCAGCTCATCGCCGCCAGCGCCTTGACCCCGCGCAGGTGATACAGCGCCTTGACCCGCGGCCGCTCGTTGCTCGCGCGGTTGGCCCCGCGAGCACGACGCTCGCCGTACAGCACCACCATCACCACCAACAGCAACAGGCTGGCCAGTTGTGCTGCCGTGGAAAGGCTGAAAAATCCGTACCAGGTTTTGTAGATGGCGGTGGTGAACGTGTCGAAGTTGAACACCGACACCGCACCGAAATCGGCCAGGGTTTCCATCAATGCCAACGCCACCCCCGCGCCGATGGCCGGGCGAGCCATTGGCAACGCCACTCGCCAGAACGCCTGCCACGGGGACTGACCGAGAACCCGAGCCGCTTCCATCAGGCCTTTGCCCTGAGCGAGGAACGCGGTGCGGGCCAGGAGATACACGTAGGGATAGAAAACCAGCACCAGCACGAGGATGACACCGCCGGTGGAGCGCACGCGCGGCAGCCTCAGGCCGCTGCCAAACCATTCGCGCATCAGGGTTTGCACGGGGCCGGCGAAATCCAGCAAACCGACGAAGACAAACGCCAGCACGTAGGCCGGAATCGCAAACGGCAGCATCAACGCCCAGTCCAGCCAGCGCCGACCAGGAAACTCACAGAGGCTGGTGAGCCAGGCAAGACTGACGCCCAGCAGGGAAACGCCGATGCCGACGCCGAGTATCAGGGTCAGCGTATTGCCCAAAAGACGCGGCATCTGCGTGTCCCAGAGGTGGGACCAGATCTGTTGATCGATGGTTTGCCATGACAGCAGTAAAACACTGAGGGGCAACAAGACCAGCGCAGCGATGGCGAAGACCAAGGGATACCAGCGGCGTTGGGCGGGGTGAGCCAAGAGGGTTCTCTAGAAAATGTGGGCCACTGGCCGAGAAGCCAGCGATCTTACTTTGTGGCGAGGGGGCTTGCCCCCTCGCCACAGGTGAGTCACTCGCCACAAAGGCAGTAGTGTCAGTTCCAGCCAGCGCGATCCATCATGCGGATCGCTTCAGCCTGACGCTTGCCCGCCACTTCCACCGGCAAGGTATCGGCAACGAACTTGCCCCAGGCCGCGACTTCTTCCGAAGGCGCTACCACCGGGTTGGCCGGGAATTCCTGATTCACATCAGCGAAGATTTTCTGCGCTTCAGGGGTGGTCATCCATTCCACCAGCGCCTTGGCCGCTTCCGGGTGAGGAGCGTGTTTGGTCAGGCCAATACCCGACAGGTTGACGTGCACACCGCGATCAGCCTGGTTCGGCCAGAACAGCTTCACGCCCAGGTCGGGTTTTTGCTTGTGCAGGCGACCGTAGTAGTACGTGTTGACGATGCCCACATCGCATTGACCCGCATTGATCGCTTCCAGTACCGCGACGTCATCCGAGAACACGTCGGTGGACAGGTTGCTCACCCAGCCCTTGAGGATCTTCTCGGTTTTTTCGGCGCCGTGGGTTTCGATCATGGTGGCGGTCAGGGACTGGTTGTAGACCTTCTTCGCCGTGCGCAGGCACAGGCGTCCTTCCCAGTTCTTGTCGGCCAGTGCTTCATAGGTGGTCAGCTCGCCCGGCTTCACTCGATCCGGGGAGTAAGCGATGGTCCGCGCCCGCAGGCTCAGGCCGGTCCAGGCATGGGAGGACGCGCGGTATTGCAGCGGAATGTTGGCGTCGATCACTTGGGAGGTGAACGGTTGCAGGATGCCCATTTGCTCGGCTTGCCAAAGGTTACCGGCATCGACTGTCAGCAACAGGTCGGCGGTGGCGTTCTCGCCCTCGGCCTTGATCCGCTGCATCAACGGCGCTTCCTTGTCGGTGATGAACTTCACCTTCACTCCGGTTTTGGCGGTGTAGGCATCGAAGACCGGTTTGATCAGCTCGTCGATACGCGAGGAGTAAACCACCACCTCGTCAGCGGCCTGGGCGGCGGTGCTGCCAATCAGGGTCAGGGCGAGTGCGGTCAGTAGACGCTTCGGCAACATGGGAGCGATCTCTCGATTGAAAAAGTGAGGGCAAATGATAAGGAATCACATTTAGCATCTCAATCGATCAGTTTGCGGAGGAGTTACCAGATGTTGCACTGCCGATGGTGCTGGTTATTGCGGCGAGGGGGCTTGCCCCCGTTCGAGCGCGAAGCGGTCGCAATTCGGTTGACACATTTTAGTTTTGAGGATTGCTGGGGCTGCTTCGCAGTCCAACGGGGGCAAGCCCCCTCGCCACAGGGCCATGCTCGCTTCAGGCCTTGGCCAGCGCCGGCAAATCACCAGTCAACCCCAGCGCCTCACGCACAAACAACGCCTTGGCCTCAGGCATCTGCTCAACCATCTTCAACCCGGCATTACGCAACCAGCGCACCGGCAGCGGATCAGCCTGAAACAACCGCTCAAACCCTTCCATCGCCGCCATCAGCGCCAGATTGTGGGGCATGCGCCGCCGTTCGTAACGGCTCAGCACCTTCACATCCGCCAACTGTTCGCCACGGGCCAACGCTTGCAGCAGCACTTCAGCCAATACAGCGGCATCGAGAAAACCGAGGTTCACACCCTGCCCGGCCAGCGGGTGAATGGTGTGTGCCGCGTCGCCGATCAGCGCCAGGCCTTCGGCCACATAACGCTTGGCGTGACGCTGACGAAGCGGCACGCACAGACGCGGGTCGGCACTGAGCACGGTACCGAGTCGGCCTTCAAAAGCGCGTTCCAGCTCGCGGCAGAAGCCGTCGTCGTCCAGCGCCATCAGGCGTTCGGCTTCACACGGCGTCGTTGACCAGACGATCGAACACCAATCCTGCTGACCATCGCGCTCCAGCGGCAAAAACGCCAATGGACCGTTGTCGGTGAAGCGCTGCCAGGCCGTCATTTGATGCGCTTTGGAGCTGCGCACGCTGGTGACAATCGCGTGGTGCATATAGTCCCACTCGCGCGTCGCCATGCCGGTCAGACGCCGAACGGCCGAGTTGGCGCCGTCCGCCGCAATCACCAACGGTGCGCGCAACGTACGGCCGTCGGCCAGGGTCAGCAGCCAGTCATCGCCCGAGCGGCGCATCTGTTCCAGACGCGCATTGGCCAACATTCCCAAGTCGCAGTCGTGCAGACGGTCGAGCAAAGCATCTTGAACCACACGGTTCTCGACAATGTGCCCAAGCACCTCGGCATGCACGCTGGCAGCCGAGAAATGGATCTGCCCGGTGCCACTGCCATCCCAGACGTGCATGTCGGTGTAAGGACTGCTGCGTCGCTTGGTGATGCCGTCCCACACGCCCAGGCGTTCGAGAATCCGCTGGCTGGCTGCCGACAAGGCGCTCACCCGCGGTTCGAACGGCGCCTGGCCATCGAAGGGTTTGACGCTCAGGGGGCTGCCGTCCAGCAACAGGACTTCCAGCCCGCTGTCCTGCAACGCCAGCGCCAAGGCGCTGCCGACCATTCCGGCCCCGACAATCAGCAGATCTGCGCGCATGTCCATGCTTTAAGCCTGTCTCGCTTGCGGCTTGAGCCGCACGTAAAGGGTTTTTTCGACCCGCGCCACCAAGGTGCCGGCGCCGTCGTGAATATCGACCTGCAATTGCGGCAGGTATTTTTCGCCATCGGCCGTTTGCCGACGGATCTCGTCGAGCAAGGTCTCATCGATCCGGAAGTTGGCGAACACCGGGCCTTTGCCCGGCGAAATGAAATCGATGTCGGCGGCTTTGTCCCAGACGATGTAATGACGTCCGAGGTTTTCCATCAGCATCAGCATGTAGAACGGATCGACCATCGAATACAGGCTGCCGCCAAACTGGGTGCCCACGTAATTGCGGTTGTACCAGCTCAGGCCCATGGACACCGTGACGTCGCGAAAGTCATCGCTGATGTGCCGCACCCGAACCCCGGCGCCCAGGTACGGCGGGTAAAAGGACATGAACCAACGCATCAATCGCGCTTTGCCAAACGTGTTCGTTAGCCACTTAAGCATCGGGACGCGTACCCAACCCCATGGCCTGCCGGGCGAACCAGCGCTTGGCCGGCGGCAACAGATCGAGCCCCAGCAAGCCGAGGTTGCGCCCCAGCGACACCAGCGGCTGGGTGCTGCCGAACAAGCGGGTGACCTGATCGGAAAAGCCCACCGTCAGGTTCTGATCCAGACGTTGGCGCTCGCGGTACGCCTGCAAGGTTGCGAAGTCGCCGGGCGATGTCTCGCTTGCCAAAAGCGCATCGGCCAAGGCCTGGGCATCGCGCAGCGACAGGTTGAAACCCTGGCCGGCAATCGGGTGCAGGCTGTGAGCCGCGTTGCCGAGAATCGCCAGATGCGGACGCACCTGCTCTTCGGCTTCGATCAGCGTCAGCGGGTAAAGATGCCGCGCGCCGACCTGTTTGAGGGTGCCGAGGCGATAACCAAACACACCCTGCAACTCACTGAGGAAGCTCTTTTCATCGAGCGCCGCCAGCCGTTGCGCGTCCATGCCCAGACGGGTCCAGACCAGCGCGCAGCGGTTTTCCGGCAGCGGCAACAGCGCCATCGGGCCATCGTCAGTGAACCGCTCAAAGGCCATGCCGTTGTGCGCTTCGCTCGGGGTGATGTTGGCAATCAGCGCGCTCTGGTTGTACGGACGCTTCTTGATGCCGATCCCCAGTTGCTCGCGCAGGCCTGAACGGCCGCCGTCGGCAAGCACTGCAAGATCGCATTCCAGGGTGGTTTCGTCATTGAGGGTCAGGCGGTAGCCGTCGGTCAGCGGTTCCATACGCGTGACTTCCGCCGGGCAACGCCAGGTGACCACGTCCTTGTCCAGACCTTGCCAGAGGCATTGGCCGAGCCAGGCGTTTTCCACCACATAACCCAGCGCCGGAACGCCCTCCTCCATCGCCGATAACCGGGCGGTAGAAAAACGTCCACGGTCGGACACATGAATCTGCTTGATCGGCTCGGCGCGGCGGGAGATTTCCTGCCATACGCCCAACCGTTGATAAATCTGTTTGGCGCCGTAGGACAGGGCCGAGGAGCGAGCGTCGTAGCTCGGCTGATACGTATCGCCCGGGGCGAATGGCTCGATCAGGACGATCTTCCAGCCGCGAGCCTTGGCCCCGGCCTGCAACGCCAACGCCAGACTGGCGCCGACCAGGCCGCCACCGATGATCGCCAGATTGACCCGGCTCATGCTGCTTGTGTCCGCGCTTGCGCCATCAAGGCCTCGATCTCGGCGACCGTTTTCGGCACGCCTTGGGTCAATATTTCACAACCGGTCTTGGTCACCACCACGTCGTCCTCGATGCGCACGCCAATGCCGCGCCATTTCTTCGCCACGTTCTGGTTGTTCGGGGAAATGTAGATCCCTGGTTCAACAGTCAGCGCCATGCCGACTTCCAGCACACGCCATTCGCCGCCGACCTTGTATTCACCGACGTCATGCACATCCATCCCCAGCCAGTGGCCGGCGCGGTGCATGTAAAAGGCTTTATAGGCTTCGCTGGCGATCAATTCGTCGACGTCGCCCTGCAACAGACCCAGCTTCACCAGGCCGGTGGTGATCACCCGGACCGTGGCTTCGTGCGCCTGATTCCAGTGTTTGTTCGGGGCGATTTCGGCAAACGCGGCTTCTTGCGACGCCAGCACCAACTCGTAGATCGCTTTCTGTTCCAGTGAATACTTGCCGTTGACCGGCCAGGTGCGGGTGATGTCGCTGGCGTAGCAGTCAATCTCGCAACCGGCGTCGATCAGCACCAGATCGCCGTCCTTGAGCACCGCGTCATTCTGCTGGTAATGCAGGATGCAGCTATTGCGCCCGGCGGCGACGATTGAACCGTAGGCTGGCATTTTCGCGCCGCCCTTGCGGAACTCGTAATCGAGCTCGGCTTCGAGGCTGAACTCGTGCAGCCCGACCCGGCTGGCTTGCATCGCGCGGATGTGCGCCTGGGCGGAAATCCGTGCGGCTTCGCGCATTACCTTCACTTCTGCCGCCGATTTATACAGGCGCATGTCGTGAAGCAGGTGATCCAGGGCAACAAATTCGTTTGGCGGCTGGGCGCCGAGGTGTGCCTTAGAGCGGATCACGTTGATCCAGTCCATCAGGTGCCGGTCAAATTCGGGGTTGCTGCCCATGGCCGAATACACCCGGTCGCGACCTTCAATCAGGCCCGGCAGGATGTCGTCGATGTCAGTGATGGGAAAGGCGTCGTCGGCACCGAAGTCGCGAATCGCGCCTTCCTGGCCGGCGCGCAAACCGTCCCACAACTCTCGCTCGGCATTGCGTTCACGGCAGAACAGGATGTATTCGCCATGCACACGCCCCGGCATCAATACGAGAACCGCCTGAGGCTCGGGGAAACCGCTGAGGTACTGAAAGTCGCTGTCTTGACGATAGACGTGCTCGACGTCGCGGTTGCGGATGGCAACCGCGGCGGCGGGCAGGATCGCGATGCTGTTGGGTTCCATCTGCGCCATCAAGGCCTTGCGGCGACGGCTGTATTCCGATTTCGGGATATGAATCATGGGCAGATGGCTTTTCCTGGCACGCGATTAATGCAAAGACGGTTTGGCGGCTGGTGGCACGTCCGCTTTTTTGGTTTCGGAGAACAGCAGAAGCGGAGCGACGCGCAGGTACTCCATGACTTCCATGTAATCGCTTTCGCCGTCTTCGGACTCTTCCAGGGCATCTTGCACCTGAGAAATCGCCGCCAGGTCCTGCAGCACTTCGGTGGCCTCGGTGCTGAGCATGCTGCTGTCCCGGCAGTTCAAGCCGAAACCGCTGAGGAAGCCCTGGCACCATTGGCCCAGTGCGACGGCACGCTCAGCCAGCGGTGCGTCGTCGGTCGGCAGCAGCAGAACGACGGTCACGTCGTCGCCAGTGAGCTCGCCCTTGACCATCGCCTGCAAGCCGATCAAGGCGTTGCGGACGTTGTCCTGCGGTTCGTTTTCGAGCAACTCGGCGGCATCGACCAGCCAGCCTTCGGCATCGAAGCCGGCACCGGCGCAACTGCGGCCGAGCAACAGGCCATGCAGTTCGGCAGGCGAGACGTTATGACCGCTGGAAGTCAGCAGGGTGGCGAAGGCTTGGTACGGGGAATTCTGAATGGTCATGGGCAGCTAGGCGCCAGACGGCGCTATGTCTAGAATGAAGGCCTTGTATCCTACATCGACAGACTCGCCAAGACTATTAAAGGCTGTCCGCCAGTTACCACCCATCAGACTCTCTATGTGGACACTATGGACGACACCGACCTGCAAGCGCTGATGGCCAGACTCGAACTGCTGATTAGTCGAGTCGAGCAACTAAAGAGTCAAAACGGACTCTTACTAGCTCAGGAAAAGACCTGGCGCGAGGAACGCGCACACCTCATTGAAAAAAACGAAATCGCCCGGCGTAAGGTCGAATCGATGATTTCGCGCCTCAAGGCCCTGGAGCAAGACTCATGAGTTCAAGCAATAGCGTCACCGTGCAGATCCTCGACAAAGAATATTCGATCATTTGCCCCCAGGAAGAACGCAGCAACCTGGTGAGCGCCGCCCGCTACCTGGACGGCAAGATGCGCGAAATCCGCAGCAGCGGCAAAGTCATCGGCGCCGACCGCATTGCAGTAATGGCCGCGCTGAACATCACGCACGACCTGCTGCACAAGGAAGAAAGGCCGGACGTACAAGCCAGCGGCTCGACTCGCGAACAGGTCCGCGACCTGCTGGACCGCGTCGATCTGGTGCTCGCCACCGATCCGGACGTCACCAAGGGCTGATTCGTCGAACCGCTTGGGTTATACTCGCAACACTCCCTGGGGTGCTTGCCAGTTGACCACGTCCCTGAGCCGATTCGCACTACCCTGGAGGCTGCACGTTGGGCTGGTGTGCATGTCCGCTAGACGGAAAGCCTTAAAGCCTACTGCATCTTCCACCTTGAACTTTCGGGTTCAAGGGCTAAGTCAGCAGCGGTTCATCCGGGGAGCCTGATTCCAGTCCGATGCCGGTTTAATTACCGGCATCGGCTTTTTTACGGGTACGCTTTACGTATTCGTCCTGTTGAAGCCTGAATCCATGACCGAACTTGCGCTGCTTCCCCGCCCGCTACTTCGACGCATGCTGCGCAAGGCCCGCCGCGCACTGACCCCCAGTCAGCAGCGCCAGGCTGCTCGCGGGCTGTACAAGCAATTGGCTCAACAACCGTTGTTTCGCCGCGCCAAACACATCTCCCTGTACCTGCCGACCGACGGTGAAATCGACCCGCGCGTACTGCTGCGCGCCGCTCAACGCCGGGGCAAGGCGACGTATTTGCCGGTGCTCAGTGCCTGGCCGCGAACCAAAATGGTATTCCAGCGAATTCGCCCGGGCGAAAAGCTCCAACCCAACCGTTTCCGTATTCTCGAACCCCGAGCCAACCTTGCCCGACAACGCAAGGTTTGGACGTTGGATCTCGTGCTGTTGCCATTGGTGGGATTTGACGATGTCGGCGGGCGGCTCGGAATGGGCGGAGGGTTCTATGACCGAAGCCTGGCCTATCTGGCGCGCCGCAAAACCTGGCGCAAGCCGACGCTGTTGGGGCTGGCCCATGAATGTCAGAAAGTCGAACGATTGGCTCAGGCGAGCTGGGATGTGCCGTTGCAAGGAACGGTAACAGACAAGGCGTGGTATTTCGCAGACTAGACGCCACTGCCATCAGCGGCGTCCAAAAGACAGGTTTAGCGCTTGAAGGCCGACGGCTGTTGTTGCTGAGCGATTTCGATCGGCGCGTCAGTCTTGTTGTTCCACAGGCTTTGGGCATAACCGGTGGTTACGACGCCGAGGCCGAACAAAATAACCAAAATCCATAGTAAATCCGGTTTGCGTTTCATCGATTGCCCCCCAAAGGCACATCAACACGATGACAGCAGCGGTTCCGTTGTAGGTGTAGGCCGTGCAGCAGCGTCAAGCTAAGAAGGCCGGCATTTTGCGACAACGAGAACTGACACGCAAACGCTGGCGTCAACCGACTGTCGGTTTGTCATAAAATGACCTGACAACCTCTCCACTCATCTCGCAAGGAGCAAAATCCATGGCCTATTGGCTGATGAAATCCGAGCCCGACGAACTCTCAATCAAAGGCCTGGAGAAGCTTGGCCGAGCGCGCTGGGATGGGGTTCGCAACTATCAGGCACGTAACTTTTTGCGGGCCATGGCGGTTGGTGACGAGTTTTTCTTTTATCACTCCAGCTGCCCGGAGCCGGGAATTGCCGGGATCGGCAAGATTGTCGAAGCCGCGTACCCGGACCCGACGGCGCTGGAGCCTGAGAGTCATTACTTCGACCCGAAGGCCACTGCCGAGAAAAATGCCTGGAGCGCGATTGATGTTGCGCATATCGAGACGTTTTCCAGGGTGCTGAAGCTGGATTACTTGAAGCAGCAGACCGCGTTGGCGGAGATGCCGTTGGTGCAGAAAGGTTCGAGATTGTCGGTGATGCCGGTTACGGCTGAGCAGTGGGCGGCGGTTATAGCGCTGCGCTGAAATGTTTTTTTAATGGCCGTTACTTGCTGAGGCGCTTTTGTAGGAGCACGGCTTGCCGGCGATGGCGTCCTTGAAATTGCGCCTTTTGTAGGAGCACGGCTTGCCGGCGATGGCGCCCTTGAGATCGCTATCGCTGGCAAGCCATGCTCCTACAGGATCCATCATTACTGGATAATGAGGTTATTGAACAACAAATCCTCAACCACCGGTTTGCCGGTTTCGTCGTTCATTACCTGCTGAGTCTGCTTCAGGGCTTCCTGCCGCAGTTTTTCCTTGGCTTCAACGTTGCTCATCGTCTCGGTCGTCTGCTGAGCAAACAACGCCACCAGCTGATTGCGGATCAGCGGCTCGTTGGCCTTCACCGCTTTGGTTGCATCCTCACCGGTCACGCGCAAGGCCACATCAGCCTTGTACACCTTGAGTTTGGGCGTACCGTCCAGCCCATAGTTGCCCACGAACGGCGGGCTCAGGGTGATGTAATTGACCTTCGGAGCTTCACCTTCTTTAGCTTCTTCGGCCATCGCTGCCACAGGCAGAGACAGGGCCAGCAACAACATGATCCACGCTTTCACAATTCGCTCCTTATCCGGTTTGCGGCCAAGCATAACGACCCGCCGCTCAAGCACAAGCTTATGGCTGACTATCAGGGTCGGGCATGCTCGTTGACCCATCGACTCACACACTTACACTTATCGGCCATCACTCCCAAAGGAATAGCCCTGATGAAAGCCGTGCTGTGCAAAGCCTTCGGCCCTGCCGAATCGCTGGTGCTGGAAGACGTCGCCAGCCCTGTCGCCAAGAAGAATGAAATCCTGCTGGACGTGCACGCCGCCGGGGTCAATTTCCCGGACACGCTGATCATCGAGGGCAAATACCAGTTCAAGCCACCCTTTCCGTTCTCTCCGGGCGGTGAAGCGGCTGGCGTGGTTAGCGAAGTGGGCGAAAAGGTCAGCCACCTCAAGGTCGGTGATCGAGTCATGGCGCTGACCGGCTGGGGCAGCTTCGCCGAACAGGTTGCCGTACCGGGCTACAACGTACTGCCGATCCCACCGTCGATGGACTTCAACACCGCCGCCGCTTTCAGCATGACCTATGGCACCTCAATGCATGCCCTCAAGCAGCGCGGCAACCTGCAACCCGGCGAAACCCTGCTGGTGCTCGGTGCTTCCGGCGGTGTGGGCCTGGCCGCCGTGGAAATCGGCAAAGCCATGGGCGCCCGCGTGATCGCCGCCGCCAGCAGTGCCGAAAAACTTGCGGTGGCCAAGGCTGCCGGCGCCGATGAGCTGATCAACTACAGTGAAACCAGCCTCAAGGACGAGATCAAACGCCTGACCGACGGCCAGGGCGCCGACGTGATCTACGACCCGGTCGGCGGCGACCTGTTTGACCAGGCCGTGCGCGCCATCGCCTGGAACGGCCGCCTGCTGGTGGTCGGCTTCGCCAGTGGACGCATTCCGGAATTTGCGGTGAACCTGGCGCTGCTCAAAGGCGCCGCCGTGGTCGGTGTGTTCTGGGGTGCCTTTGCCCAACGCCAGCCTCAAGACAACGCGGCGAACTTCCAGCAGTTGTTTGGCTGGTTTGCCGAGGGCAAGTTGAAGCCGTTGGTGTCGCAGGTGTATCCGCTGAGCAATGCCGCGCAGGCGATCAATGATCTTGGCCAGCGCAAGGCGGTCGGGAAAGTGGTGGTTCAGGTTCGCTGAACCTGAAAATGCGGTCTGGGTTGTCCAGACCGCGTTTTTATTGGCCGAGACTAAAACAACTTCCGAACATCCTCCGGCAATGCCCCCCCCCTCGCCACTGAAATGCCGGACCTGGCCTCGCACAAAGGTCAGGGCTCGGCCCCCCAAAACAGGACGCCTCGACTTCCCATTCCAACGCAGGATATTTCCCAAAGCTACGTCCTACTCCGGAGCGCAATGCGTCTTTAAGGGCTGCGATGGACGTTTCCCGCACCGCCCTTCACTTATGCCTGTACGACATGTTCATAAAGGAACACACGATTGCCCATATTTCCGCTCTTTGGCCAATACGAACCAGTGCTATTTTCGGTAACGAAACTGTAACATTCGCATCCGCAGTCAAAACAAGAAATCTGGAGCTATTGAATGTTTGCTTTCTTTCGCCCTGCCGCACATCAGGCTCCACTGCCTGAAGAAAAAATAGACGACACGTACAAACGCCTTCGCTGGCAGATCTTCGCCGGGATTTTCATTGGGTATGCGGGTTATTACCTGCTGCGCAAGAACTTCACCCTGGCGTTCCCGGACCTGATTGCCCAAGGCTACACAAAGGGTCAGCTGGGTGTGGCCATGTCGGCGATTGCGATCGCCTATGGCCTGTCCAAGTTTCTGATGGGCATTGTGTCCGACCGCTCAAACCCGCGTTACTTTCTGCCTTTTGGCCTGGTGGTATCCGCCGGGGTCATGTTCGTGTTCGGTTTCGCACCTTGGGCGACGTCCAGCGTGACCATGATGTTCATCCTGTTGTTCATCAACGGCTGGGCGCAAGGCATGGGCTGGCCGCCGAGCGGGCGGACCATGGTGCATTGGTGGTCGCAGAAAGAGCGCGGCCAGGTGGTGTCGGTGTGGAACACCGCGCATAACGTGGGCGGTGGCTTGATCGGCCCGTTGGCGATTCTTGGCATGGGCTGGTTCAACGACTGGCACAGCAAGTTCTATGTACCTGCCGCCGTGGCGCTGCTGGTCGCCGTGTTTGCCTTCATTGTGATGCGCGATACACCGCAATCGACGGGCCTGCCACCCATTGAGAAGTACAAAAACGATTACCCGGAAGGCTACGACGCCAGCCACGAAGAAGAATTCAGCGCCAAGGACATCTTCGTCAAATACGTGCTGCGCAACAAAATGCTTTGGTTCATCGCCCTGGCCAACGTCTTCGTCTACCTGCTGCGCTACGGCATTCTGGATTGGGCGCCGACCTACCTCAAAGAGGTCAAACACTTCGACTTCGACAAGACGTCGTGGGCTTACTTCCTGTACGAGTGGGCAGGCATTCCCGGCACGCTGTTATGCGGCTGGATGTCGGACAAGATCTTCCGCGGCAACCGTGGCCTGACCGGCATGGTGTTCATGGCGCTGGTGACCGTCGCGACAATCGTCTACTGGCTGAATCCGCCGGGCAACCCGATGGTCGACATGATTTCACTGTTCGCTATCGGCTTCCTGATCTACGGCCCGGTGATGCTGGTCGGCTTGCAAGCACTGGAACTGGTGCCGAAGAAAGCCGCAGGCACAGCGGCTGGCTTTACCGGCCTGTTCGGTTATCTGGGCGGTTCAGTCGCGGCCAGTGCCCTGATGGGTTACACCGTGGACTACTTCGGCTGGGATGGCGGTTTTATCCTGTTAGTCGTCGCTTGTTTGCTGGCGATGGCCTTCCTGGCACCGACGCTGGGGCACAAACAAACCGCCAGTCAGACCCGCGAAGCAGCGATCGCCTGATCGGACTTTGACTTGCAGCGTTTGAGCCGCGCCTCCAGATTTCGGTCTGGCATGGCGTGGCTACGCAGGGCATGCGCCGTCTGCTCCACATAATCGCGAGTGGTGCCATACCGCCCGCAAGCGCTTTCGAACACTTGGCTCAGCACATGATCCGGCAAGTTGCCGGCATAGCTGGGCAGGTGTCGCTCCAGGACAAATCCCAATGCCTGAACCTGGTTTCCGTCTTCGAGACGGCAGTTGAGCCAGTGTGGGCGATAGGAGGGGACGGGCATTTCACGCTGCCACAGCGCGTAAAGCGAGGCTTCAAGTTGTTCTTCGGGCAAGCGATAAGCGAAGCCGCTGCAAGAACCACCGCGATCCAGACCAAAAACCAGGCCAGGCATTTCCGGTGTGCCGCGATGCTCGTGAGACCACAGGTACAAACCGCGATGATAACCATGCACCCGACCGCGAACGCGCTCTACCGCCGTGCACTCTGGACGCCAGATCAATGAACCGTAAGCGAACAACCAGACAGGCCCGCCCTTGTGGCGCGCCATGGTTGACTGCATCGAGCCGAGCAACTGCTCGTGCGTAAGCTGCGGCCCCAAGTCGAGCCGCGGAGGGTAAGCCAGATTCAAAAAAGCCGATTCAATGGCGCTCATGGCGATTAGCGTTCAGCTCCCCGCGTGTAATGAATTACTTAATAGAACGCACCGCTGTAACAATAAGGCACATAAGTTTTAAGGCAATTTAGGTGCCATGGCACAGTTATTAAATTATTGCCCTAACGAGATATAACCTACCGGCATTTATATAAATTTATAAATACCGATCGGCTATATGGGAAGTTATATCGATCAAACGGGGATCAAGATCGAGGCGCGTATGCAAACACATCTGCACGCATCTGATGAGCATCCATTCCGGCTTCAACCAGCGCATCCAGCGTGCCATAGACCATGGCCGGTGAGCCGCTGGCATAGACATGCAAGGATTTCAGATCCGGGAAATCCTCACACACCGCTTCATGCAGCATCCCGCAGCGCCCTCCCCAACCGCACTGATCACTGACGACTTTATGCAGGAACAAATTGGGCAGTTTCAGCCATTCATCCCAATGCTCAATCTCGTAAAAGTCTTCAGGACGGCGCACACCCCAGTACAGGTGAACCGGATGCTTGAAGCCCGTAGCGCGGCAGTGTTCGATCAGACTGTGGATCTGGCCCATGCCGGTGCCCGCGGCGATCAACACCAGCGGGCCGTCCGGCAATTCCGCCAGATGCGTATCGCCAAATGGCAGTTCGACTCGCACCATCGGATTGCGCTGAAGCTGGCTGATCAGATTTAACGCACTGCTTTCGCGCGCCAATACATGAATTTCCAGATCACGCCCGCCATGGGGTGCCGACGCCAGGGAAAACGCGGATTTTTCGCCGCTTTCACGCTCGATCATCAGGTACTGGCCCGCGTGATAACGCGGTGGTTTACCGGCCGGCGCGCGCAGACGCACACGCCAGGTGTCGCCGCCGACGTCCCTGCATTCAATGACCTGACACGACACGCTGCGCACCGGCAGTTCTCCCAGCGCGAGCACGCCATCCCACAGCACGATGCAGTCTTCCAGCGGCTCTGCAATGCAAGTGTAGAACTCGCCATGGTCGCGCACATTACCGGCTTGTTCGACCCGCCCTTCCACCAGCAACGCCGCGCACACGTGGCAATTGCCGTTGCGGCAGCTTTGCGGGCATTCATAGCCCAGGCGCCGCGCACCATCGAGAATCCGCTCGCCGGGCAGAATATCCAGCACTGCTCCGGAGGGCTGCAAGGTTACACGCATCAATCTATTCCTAACTGATTCCAGATGGCATCGATCCGTTGGGTCACGGCGTCGTCCTTGACGATCACCCGGCCCCACTCGCGAGTGGTTTCGCCCGGCCATTTATGCGTGGCATCGAGCCCCATTTTCGACCCCAGGCCTGAGACCGGCGAGGCGAAGTCGAGGTAGTCGATCGGCGTGTTGTCGATCATCACCGTGTCGCGCTTGGGGTCCATGCGCGTGGTGATGGCCCAGATCACGTCGTTCCAGTCCCGCGCGTTGATGTCGTCATCAGTGACGATAACGAACTTGGTGTACATGAACTGTCGCAAAAACGACCAGACACCGAGCATTACCCGCTTGGCATGCCCCGGATACGACTTCTTCATGGTCACGATGGCCATGCGGTACGAGCAACCTTCAGGCGGCAGGTAGAAGTCGGTGATTTCCGGGAACTGCTTCTGCAGGATCGGCACGAACACTTCGTTCAGCGCCACGCCGAGAATCGCCGGTTCATCCGGTGGACGGCCGGTGTAGGTACTGTGGTAGATCGGCTTGATCCGGTGGGTGATGCGTTCGACGGTGAACACCGGGAAGCTGTCGACTTCGTTGTAGTAACCGGTGTGGTCGCCATACGGACCTTCATCGGCCATCTCACCCGGATGGATCACGCCTTCAAGGATGATCTCGGCAGTGGCCGGGACTTGCAGGTCATTGCCACGGCACTTCACCAGCTCGGTGCGATTGCCGCGCAGCAGACCGGCAAACGCGTATTCGGAAAGACTGTCCGGTACCGGCGTTACGGCACCGAGGATGGTTGCCGGGTCAGCGCCCAACGCCACGGACACCGGGAATGGCTGGCCAGGATGCTTCTCGCACCACTCGCGGTAATCCAGCGCACCGCCACGGTGGCTCAACCAACGCATGATGACCTTGTTGCGGCCAATCACTTGCTGACGGTAGATGCCGAGGTTCTGGCGGTCCTTGTTCGGACCTTTGGTGACGGTCAGGCCCCAGGTGATCAGCGGACCGACGTCGCCGGGCCAGCAGGTTTGCACGGGGAGCATCGCCAGATCGACGTCGTCGCCTTCGATGACCACTTCCTGGCACACCGCGTCTTTGACGACTTTCGGCGCCATGGCGATGATCTTGCGGAAGATCGGCAACTTCGACCAGGCGTCTTTCAAGCCCTTCGGAGGCTCGGGCTCTTTGAGGAAAGCCAGCAGCTTGCCGATCTCGCGCAGCTCACTGACCGCCTCGGCGCCCATGCCCAACGCCACGCGCTCAGGGGTGCCGAACAGGTTGCCGAGCACCGGGATGTCATAACCCGTGGGCTTTTCGAAAAGCAGCGCCGGACCTTTGGCACGCAGGGTGCGGTCGCAGACCTCGGTCATTTCGAGCACTGGGGACACCGGAACCTGGATGCGCTTGAGTTCGCCGCGTTTTTCCAGGCCGCTGATAAAGTCGCGCAAGTCGCGATACTGCATGCGTGAGCCTCGTGTTGGCCGTGCCGTTCGGGGGTGGCAGTTTAGCGCCGAACCCCTCTATTCAGAACCACGAACTGCCAGTTGATCAAAAATCAGATAGCAAAAAGCCGGGTTTCCCCGGCTCTAGTGCTCTTATCGACTTACTTGCGTTTCATCGACAGGAAGAACTCATCGTTGGTCTTGGTCGTTTTCAGCTTGTCGACCAGGAACTCGATGGCAGCGATCTCGTCCATCGGGTGCAGCAGCTTGCGCAGGATCCACATGCGCTGCAACTCGTCGTCCGCCGTCAGCAACTCTTCGCGGCGCGTGCCGGAACGGTTGATGTTGATGGCCGGGAAGACGCGTTTTTCAGCGATACGACGATCCAGAGGCAGTTCCATGTTGCCGGTGCCTTTGAATTCTTCGTAGATCACTTCGTCCATCTTGGAGCCGGTTTCAACCAGCGCGGTGGCGATGATGGTCAGCGAACCGCCTTCCTCGATGTTCCGCGCGGCGCCGAAGAAACGTTTCGGTTTCTCCAGGGCGTGGGCATCGACACCACCGGTCAGTACCTTGCCGGAGCTCGGGATCACGGTGTTGTAGGCGCGAGCCAGACGGGTGATGGAGTCGAGCAGGATCACCACGTCTTTCTTGTGTTCGACCAGGCGCTTGGCCTTCTCGATCACCATTTCGGCAACCTGCACGTGGCGGGTTGGCGGCTCGTCGAACGTCGAGGCAACCACTTCGCCGCGCACGGTGCGCTGCATTTCGGTTACTTCTTCCGGACGTTCGTCGATCAGCAGCACGATCAGATGAACTTCAGGATTGTTACGGGCGATGTTCGCTGCAATGTTCTGCAGCATGATGGTCTTACCGGCTTTCGGCGGTGCAACGATCAGACCGCGCTGGCCTTTGCCGATCGGGGCGCACAGGTCGATGACACGACCGGTCAAGTCTTCGGTGGAACCGTTACCGGCTTCCATCTTCATGCGCACAGTCGGGAACAGCGGGGTCAGGTTCTCGAAGAGAATCTTGTTTTTCGCGTTCTCGGGACGATCGTAGTTGATCGTATCAACCTTGAGCAGCGCGAAATAACGCTCGCCTTCCTTTGGAGGGCGGATCTTGCCAACGATGGTGTCACCGGTGCGCAAGTTAAAGCGGCGGATCTGGCTTGGCGAAACGTAGATATCGTCCGGGCCGGCCAGATAGGAAGCGTCAGCGGAGCGCAGGAAGCCGAAGCCGTCCTGGAGAATCTCCAGCACGCCATCACCGGAGATTTCCTCGCCGCTTTTAGCGTGCTTTTTGAGCAGGGAGAAAATCACGTCCTGCTTGCGCGAACGGGCCATATTTTCTATGCCCATCTGTTCGGCCAATTCGAGCAGTTCGGTAATCGGCTTTTGCTTGAGTTCAGTCAGATTCATATAGGAATGACGTAATCATTTATGGAGGGGGGAAATTAAGCTTTTGGCTTAATGAGGCCGCGCCGCAGAGAAGGCGACAGGATCGCGTACTTATTCGAAAAGGAGTGCGTCGGCGACGGCTAGCAGGGGGCAATGGAGAAACCAGTGCGGGGCCGAATGTAACACCTGAGTTTCGGAGCGTCTAGCCCTGAATAACGAAAAGGCCCCGCAATGTGCGGGGCCTTTTTGATGACGCTTAAATCAACGCTTAGATGTTGGCGTCGAGGAAAGCAGCCAGCTGCGACTTGGACAGTGCGCCGACCTTGGTCGCTTCAACGTTGCCGTTCTTGAACAGCATCAGCGTCGGGATACCACGCACGCCATGCTTGGCCGGTGTTTCCTGGTTTTCGTCGATGTTCAGTTTGGCAATGGTCAGCTTGCCTTTGTAGGTTTCAGCAATTTCGTCCAGAACAGGAGCGATCATTTTGCAAGGGCCGCACCACTCAGCCCAGTAGTCGACCAGTACAGCGCCTTCGGCCTTGAGTACGTCGGCCTCGAAGCTAGCGTCGCTAACGTGTTTGATAAGATCGCTGCTCATGGAAGTCTCCAGGTTGTAAGCAAAAAAACGTGGCCCATCATAGCCGCCCTTCCTTCGTTCAGGAAGGTGCAGATGATTGAGTCTCGCTATGGTGCTGCATGAGTTTGGGTATAGCTCAAGTCATGAGGTGGCGGGAGCGACGAAGGCAATTCCTGTACGCAGCGCCGCATTTCGTACATGTTCGTGCATAGCTTTCTGCGCAGCGCCGGATGCCCGACGGGTCAGCGCGCGGAGGATTTTGCGGTGTTCCTGCCAGGTTTCCATGGCCCGTTCAGCCCGGATGAACGGTAGCTTTTGGCTCTCCAGAAAAATCTCCGCGCTGGCGGTCAGGATGCTCAGCATCGCCTGATTCCCGCTGGCCAGCAGGATGCGCCGGTGGAACTCGAAATCCAGCCGTGCCGCCGCCTCGAAGTCGCCGGCCTTCAATTCCTTGCGCATGTCAGCGACGTTGTCTTCCAGCGCATCAAGCTCTTGAGTGCTCAGGGTCACCGCCGCCAAACCGGCGGCAAAACCCTCCAGGGCATAACGCAACTGGAAAATATCCAGCGGCGAGGCCTGGGCAGCGAACGGCCAGCTCACGACAGCCTCTCCACGCGGCAGGTCCACCGGCGACTGCACGAATACGCCTTTGCCTGGCTGGATATTGATCACACCCACCGCGCTCAGCGACGACAACGCCTCACGCAATGACGCTCGACTGACCCCCAACTGCACCGCCAGGTCCCGTTGCGAGGGCAAGGCATCCCCCGGCCCGAATCCTTGCTCGATGATCAGTTTACGAATGGCTTGCAGTGCCACTTCTGGAACGGCGCGGGAGAGCGAATTCATGGTTTTTCAAACGAACCTGGCCAAAGAGCGGTTAGTTGTAAAGCTAATCGCAGCGCCCGGCAAGTCGTGCCCCATGGGGGTTCGGTGGTTTCCGGCAATGCGCTATCGGGGTGCGAAACACGACCTGACTGTTCAGACCAGTAAGACCGAACAACGTCAGTAAACCCGTGGTCTGCGCCCCCAAAATCCACTCTTGGCATGGCCCGTGCTCTGTCGATCCGCAGAATTTACTTCTCGCCGATCCGGAGATTTTCCATGACCCAGCGTTACAGCGCCCTCCTTGCCGCCCTGTTTGCCAGCCTGATGCTGAGCCAGGCGCCCGCCCACGCCGACGGTCTGGAGGATGTGGTTAAGCGCGGCGTTCTCAAAGTCGCCGTGCCGCAGGACTTCCCGCCGTTCGGCTCGGTCGGCCCGGACATGAAACCGCGCGGCCTGGACATCGATACCGCGAAACTGCTGGCCGATCAGCTCAAGGTCAACCTCGAACTGACCCCGGTCAACAGCACCAACCGCATCCCGTTCCTGACGACCGGCAAGGTGGATCTGGTGATCTCCAGTCTCGGCAAGAACCCCGAGCGCGAGAAGGTCATCGACTTCTCCAACGCCTACGCACCGTTCTACCTCGCGGTGTTCGGCCCGCCAGACGCCGACATCAAAAGCCTGGACGAGCTCAAGGGCAAAACCATCAGCGTCACCCGTGGCGCCATCGAAGACATCGAACTGACCAAGGTGGCCCCCGAAGGCGTGACCATCAAGCGCTTCGAAGACAACAACTCAACCATTGCCGCCTACCTCGCCGGCCAGGTTGACCTGATCGCCAGCGGCAATGTGGTGATGGTGGCGATCAGCGAGAAAAACCCGAAACGCGTACCCGTGCTGAAAGTGAAGCTCAAGGATTCGCCGGTCTACGTTGGCGTGAACAAGAACGAGCCCGCGCTGTTGGGCAAGGTCAATCAGATTCTCGCCACCGCCAAGACTGATGGCGCGCTGGAGAAAAATTCCCGGACCTGGCTGAAAGAACCATTGCCGGCCGATCTCTGATTTTCACCAAGGAGACTGAGCATGGCTTATCAGTTCGACTTTCTGCCGGTGATGCAAAACACCGACCTGTTACTGCGCGGTGCGCTGTTCACCCTTGAGCTGACGGCAATCGGTGCCTTGCTTGGCGTAGGGCTTGGCATCGTCGGGGCGCTGGTGCGGGCGTGGAACATTCGACCGTTCTCGGCGATTTTCGGGGTTTACGTCGAGCTGATCCGCAACACACCGTTTCTGGTGCAATTGTTTTTCATCTTCTTCGGATTGCCATCCCTGGGCGTGCAGATTTCAGAATGGCAGGCCGCGGCGCTGGCGATGGTGATCAACCTTGGCGCCTATTCCACAGAGATCATTCGTGCCGGCATCCAGGCGATTCCCCGGGGGCAGCTTGAAGCCGCAGCCGCGTTGGCGATGAATCGCTTCGAAGCGTTCCGCCACGTGGTCCTGCTGCCGGCCCTGGGCAAGGTGTGGCCGGCGCTGAGCAGCCAGATCATCATCGTCATGCTGGGTTCGGCCGTCTGCTCGCAGATCGCGACCGAAGAACTGAGTTTCGCCGCCAACTTCATCCAATCGCGCAACTTCCGCGCCTTTGAAACCTACGCCCTGACCACCCTGCTCTACCTGTGCATGGCGTTGTTGATCCGCCAATTGCTGAACTGGATCGGTCGCCGGTATATCGCTAGGAGTAGCCAATGAGCGATTTCACCTTTTGGGACGTCGTGCGCAACTTGCTCACGGGCCTGCAATGGACCCTGGCGCTGTCGCTGGTAGCGTTTATCGGCGGCGGGTTGATTGGCTTGCTGATCATGGTCATGCGTATTTCGAAAAAATCCGTGCCGCGCAGCTTTGCTCGCACTTACATCGAACTGTTCCAGGGCACGCCGCTGTTGATGCAGCTGTTTCTGGTGTTCTTCGGCGTGGCGCTGGCCGGCGTGGACATTTCGCCGTGGATGGCCGCTGCTGTTGCTTTGACGCTGTTTACCAGCGCGTATCTGGCGGAAATCTGGCGCGGTTGCGTCGAATCGATTCCCGACGGCCAGTGGGAAGCTTCATCAAGCCTGGCGCTCAATCCACTGGAGCAACTGCGTTACGTGATCCTGCCGCAAGCGCTGCGAATCGCCGTGGCGCCGACCGTGGGCTTTTCGGTGCAAGTGGTCAAAGGCACCGCCGTGACGTCCATCATCGGTTTCACCGAACTGACCAAGACCGGCGGCATGCTCGCCAACGCCACCTTCGAACCCTTCATGGTGTATGGCCTGGTTGCCCTCGGTTACTTCCTGCTCTGCTACCCCTTGTCCCTCAGCGCGCGCTACCTGGAAAGGAGACTGCATGCCTCTGCTTAGAATTTCCGCCCTGCATAAATATTACGGCGATCACCATGTGCTCAAAGGCATCGACTTGAGTGTCGAGGAAGGCCAGGTGGTGGCGATCATCGGCCGCAGCGGCTCGGGCAAATCCACGTTATTGCGCACGCTCAATGGCCTGGAGTCGATCAACGACGGCGTGATCGAAGTGGACGGCGAATACCTCGACGCCGCCCGCGCGGACTTGCGCAGCCTGCGGCAGAAAGTCGGCATGGTGTTCCAGCAGTTCAACCTGTTTCCGCACCTGACCGTTGGCGAGAACGTCATGCTCGCGCCGCAAGTGGTGCAAAAAGTACCGAAAGCCAAAGCGGCCGAACTGGCGCGGGAGATGCTGGAACGCGTAGGGCTGGGGGAAAAGTTTGACGCCTTCCCCGACCGGCTGTCCGGCGGGCAACAACAGCGGGTGGCCATTGCCCGAGCGCTGGCAATGTCGCCCAAGGTGTTGCTGTGCGATGAGATTACCTCGGCGCTGGACCCAGAGCTGGTCAATGAAGTGCTGAGTGTGGTTCGGCAACTGGCCAGGGACGGGATGACACTGATCATGGTCACCCACGAAATGCGCTTTGCCCGGGAGGTTGGGGATAAGTTGGTGTTCATGCATCAGGGTAAGGTGCATGAGGTGGGGGATCCGAAAGTGCTGTTCGCCAATCCGCAGACGGCGGAGCTGGCGAATTTCATTGGCACCGTCGAAGCGGCCGGTTAAGGCTTTTGTGGCGAGGGGGCTTGCCCCCGTTGGGCTACGAAGTAGCCCAAAAACCATTCACATCGATTCCAGATAGACCGCGCATGCAGGTTTTACGACTGCTGCGCAGTCGAACGGGGGCAAGCCCCCTCGCCACAGGGTTGTGTTGGATCACGGCTTTGAACACTGCGCGTTGGCGCCAGCCTTTGATCGTGGCAGGATGTCGAGGTTATCGACCGAGACCCCCTGACCATGCCGCAATCCCAAGCCAAGAATCTGTCCCTGATCGCCGCAATCGACCTGGGCTCCAACAGCTTTCACATGGTCGTGGCCAAGGCCCAGAACGGCGAGATCCGCATTCTCGAACGCCTCGGGGAAAAGGTTCAGCTGGCCGCCGGCATCGACGAAGAGCGCCATCTCAACGAAGAATCCATGCAGCGCGGGCTCGATTGCCTCAAGCGTTTTGCCCAACTGATCAGCGGCATGCCTACGGGCGCCGTGCGCATCGTCGGCACCAACGCCCTGCGTGAGGCTCGTAACCGCGTCGAATTCATCCGCCGCGCCGAAGAAATCCTCGGCCACCCGGTAGAAGTCATCTCCGGCCGTGAAGAAGCGCGCCTGATCTACCTTGGCGTGTCCCACACCCTCGCCGACACCCCGGGCAAACGCCTGGTGGCAGACATTGGCGGCGGCAGTACCGAATTCATCATCGGCCAGCGTTTTGAGCCGCTGCTGCGCGAAAGCCTGCAAATGGGCTGCGTCAGCTACACCCAGCGTTATTTCAAGGACGGCAAGATCACCCCGGCCCGCTACGCCCAGGCGTACACCGCGGCACGGCTGGAGATCATGAGCATTGAACACGCCCTGCACCGCCTGACCTGGGATGAAGCCATTGGCTCCTCGGGCACCATCCGCGCCATCGGCCTGGCGCTGAAGGCCGGCGGCCACGGCACTGGCGAGGTGAATGCCGAAGGCCTGGCCTGGCTCAAGCGCAAGCTGATCAAGCTCGGCGACGTCGAGAAAATCGACTTCGACGGCATCAAGCCCGACCGCCGGGCCATTTTCCCGGCGGGCCTGGCGATTCTCGAAGCGATTTTCGACGCCCTCGAACTCCAGCGCATGGACCACTGCGAAGGCGCCCTGCGTGAAGGCGTGCTCTACGACCTGTTGGGCCGTCATCACCACGAAGACGTCCGTGAACGCACGCTCAGCTCGCTGATGGAGCGTTATCACGTCGATCAGGAACAAGCGGTGCGGGTCGAACGCAAGGCGCTGCATGCCTTCGATCAAGTCGCCAAGGACTGGGATCTGGATGACGGTGTCTGGCGTGAACTGCTCGGCTGGGCCGCCAAAGTCCACGAAGTGGGCCTGGACATCGCGCACTATCAGTACCACAAGCACGGCGCCTACCTGATCGAGCACTCGGACCTGGCCGGGTTCTCCCGCGAGGACCAGCAAATGCTGGCCCTGCTGGTACGTGGTCACCGTCGCAACATTCCCAAGGACAAATTCGCCGAGTTCGGCGATGACGGCATCAAGCTGATTCGTCTGTGCGTATTGCTGCGCTTTGCGATCCTGTTCCATCACATCCGCGGCACCCAGCAAATGCCTCAGGTAGAGCTGCGCGCCAATGGCAACAGCCTTGAGGTGCTGTTCCCGGAGAAATGGCTGGACGACAACCAACTGACCCAGGCCGACTTCGCCATCGAAGCTGAATGGCTCACCCGCGTCGACATTGTCCTGAACGCTCGCTGAATCTGAAAAAGGCCTTCTTCGGAAGGCCTTTTTTATGCTCGCGATTCAGCGAGCGACACAATCCCCTGTGGGAGCGAACTTGTGGCGAGGGGGCTTGTCGGAACGCCGCACCGCCCCGTTCGGCTGCGTAGCAGTCGCAAAGACTTGGGGCCGCTTCGCGACCCAACGGGGCGATGCGGCGTTCCGACAAGCCCCCTCGCCACAAAGGCTCGCTCCCACAGGCTTGGGGAGTTAACGCACCGTCAGGATCGGACTGCCCAAGCGCTCCAGCAATGTGGCCTGGGCACTGCGCGGGTTCTGGTTGCCGGTCGGCGTGTTACGGACGTAACGACCGTCCGACTGCAAACTCCAGCTATGCGTGTTATCGGTGAGGTACAGCTCCAGCTCTTTTTTGACCCGCACAATCAGCTTGCGACCTTCCACCGGGAAGCAGGTCTCGACGCGCTTGTCGAGATTGCGCTCCATCCAGTCGGCACTGGAGAGGAACATCTGTTCTTCGCCGCCATTGAGGAAGTAGAAGACCCGGGTGTGCTCCAGGAAGCGACCGATAATCGAGCGCACGTGGATGTTGTGCGAAACCCCGGCGATGCCCGGCCGCAGGCAGCACATGCCGCGCACTATCAGATCGATACGCACCCCGGACTGACTGGCCTTGTACAGCGCGCGGATGATCTTGGGATCGGTCAGCGAGTTGAACTTGGCAATGATGTGCGCTGGCTTGCCGTCGAGGGCGAACTGAGTCTCCCGGGCAATCATGTCGAGCATGCCCTTCTTCAGCGTGAACGGCGCATGCAGCAGCTTCTTCATGCGCAGGGTTTTACCCATACCGATCAACTGGCTGAACAGTTTGCCGACGTCTTCGCACAAGGCGTCGTCGGAGGTCAGCAGGCTGTAGTCGGTGTAGAGGCGGGCGTTGCCGGCGTGATAGTTGCCCGTGCCCAAGTGTGCGTAACGGACAATTTCACCCGCCTCGCGACGCAAAATCAGCATCATCTTGGCGTGGGTCTTGAAACCGACCACGCCGTAGATCACCACCGCACCGGCCGCTTGCAGACGGCTGGCCAGTTGCAGGTTGGATTCTTCGTCAAACCGTGCACGCAATTCGATCACCGCAGTGACCTCTTTGCCGTTTCGCGCCGCGTCCACCAGCGCATCGACGATTTCCGAGTTGGCGCCAGACCGGTACAGGGTCTGACGCACGGCCAGCACGTGCGGGTCCTTGGCGGCCTGACGCAGCAGGTCGACCACCGGGGTAAACGATTCGAACGGGTGCAACAGCAGGATGTCCTGCTTGCTGATCACGCTGAAGATGTTCTCGCTGTTTTGCAGCAGTTTCGGGATCTGCGGCGTGAACGGCAGGTATTGCAGCTCGCGCTGGCTGTCCAGGCCGGTGATGCTGAACAGACGCGTCAGGTTCACCGGACCGTTGACCTGATACAGCTCCGACTCGCTCAGGTTGAATTGCTTGAGCAGGTAGTCCGACAGGTGTTTCGGGCAGGTGTCAGCCACTTCCAGACGCACTGCATCACCGTAGCGACGCGAGAACAGTTCGCCGCGCAGCGCGCGGGCCAGGTCTTCGACATCCTCGGAATCCAGCGCCAGGTCGGCGTTTCGGGTCAGACGGAACTGGTAGCAGCCCTTGACCTTCATGCCCTGGAACAGGTCATCGGCGTGGGCGTGGATCATCGACGACAGGAACACATAGTTGTCGCCGGCGCCGCCGACTTCTTCCGGCACCTTGATGACCCGCGGCAGCAGGCGCGGCGCCGGGATAATCGCCAGACCGGAATCGCGACCGAAGGCGTCGACACCTTCGAGCTCGACGATGAAGTTGAGGCTCTTGTTCACCAGCAACGGGAACGGGTGCGTCGGGTCGAGACCGATCGGGGTGATGATCGGCGCGATCTCGTCACGGAAATAACGGCGAACCCAGGTCTTGAGCTTGGTGGTCCAGTGACGACGACGGATGAAGCGGACGTGATGTTTTTCCAGTTCCGGCAACAGAATGTCGTTGAGGATCGCGTACTGACGGTCAACGTGACCGTGCACCAGTTCGCTGATGCGGGCCAGGGCCTGATGCGGTTGCAGACCATCGGCGCCGGCTTGTTCACGGGCGAAGGTGATCTGCTTCTTCAAGCCGGCCACACGAATTTCGAAGAACTCGTCCAGGTTGCTGGAGAAGATCAGCAAAAACTTCAGCCGCTCCAGCAAGGGGTAGGACTCATCGAGCGCCTGTTCCAGCACGCGGATGTTGAACTGTAGTTGCGAAAGCTCGCGATGGATGTACAGGCTGCTGTCATCCAGTCCGGGAATGGCAATCGCCGGCACCGCGGCTACGGTTTCGGCCACCACCGCGGGCGGAGCGGGCTCCAGCTCCGGCGGGGTTTCGGCGATTTGCTCGACCACAGGTTGAGCCTCTTTTACAGCAACTTCAGTGAGTACTTCGGTATTCATGGAATGTTCCTGTGAGGGCTATTGTTGCTCTCGTAACAATTGAGCGGCGCGGACGGCAAAGTAAGTCAGGATGCCATCGGCGCCTGCACGTTTAAAAGCGGTCAGGGATTCTAGAATAACCCCTTCGCTCAACCAGCCATTCTGGATCGCCGCCATGTGCATGGCGTATTCGCCGCTGACTTGATAAACAAACGTCGGCACTTTGAATTCTTCTTTGACCCGGTAAAGAATGTCCAGATACGGCATGCCTGGTTTGACCATGACCATGTCCGCGCCTTCTGACAAGTCTGCCGCCACTTCGTGCAGGGCTTCGTTGCTGTTGGCCGGGTCCATCTGATAACTGGCCTTGTTGGCCTTGCCCAGGTTCAGCGCCGAACCGACCGCGTCGCGGAACGGACCATAGTAGGCGCTGGCGTATTTGGCCGAATAGGCCATGATGCGCACGTTGACGTGATCAGCCAGTTCCAGGGCTTCGCGGATCGCCTGGATACGACCGTCCATCATGTCGGACGGGGCCACCACCTGAGCGCCGGCCTCAGCGTGGGACAGAGCCTGTCTTACCAGTGCATCGACGGTAATGTCGTTCTGCACGTAGCCTTCTTCGTCGATGATGCCGTCCTGACCGTGGGTGGTAAACGGGTCCAGGGCAACATCGGTGATCACCCCCAGCTCAGGGAACTGCGCCCGTAGTGCGCGAGTGGCGCGCTGGGCAATACCGTTCGGGTTCCAGGCTTCGGCGGCATCCAGTGTCTTGAGCTCCGGCGGCGTGACCGGGAACAGCGCCAACGCCGGAATCCCCAGCTCGACCCACTTCGCGGCTTCTTCCAGCAACAAATCGATGGTCAGGCGTTCGACGCCCGGCATCGAGGCCACCGCCTCGCGACGGTTTTCACCGTCCAGGACGAACACCGGCAAGATCAGATCATCGACGGTCAGAACGTTTTCACGGACCAGTCGTCGCGAAAATTCATCACGACGGTTGCGGCGCAGACGGGTGGCGGGAAACAGACGGTTGGCGGGGGTAAAGCTCACGGCAGACTCCTGAGCTCGCGCTGGCGGGCGAGCGTGACAGTTATAAGCGATCATTATGACTAACGCATTACAGTTATGTGCACCCCTGCGACAGGTAGTCGCATTCCATTGTCGTTGTAGGAAATGTTCACGTCGAGACACATTTGGACACTTTCACGAATGTGCCCGAAGGGTTAGGCTGCGCGTTCATTTCGCCAGCACCCAGACAATGCTCCAACAATTCCTGCACGACTTTGGCTATTTTGCCCTGTTTCTCGGCACGTTCTTCGAAGGCGAAACCATCCTTGTGCTCGCCGGCTTCCTCGCGTTCCGCGGATACATGGACATCAATCTGGTGGTGGTCGTGGCGTTCTTCGGCAGTTATGCCGGTGATCAGCTGTGGTACTTCATGGGGCGCAAGCACGGTCGCAAATTGCTGGCCCGCAAGCCGCGCTGGCAAATGATGGGTGATCGGGCGCTGGAGCACATCCGCAAGCACCCGGACATTTGGGTGCTGAGCTTCCGCTTTGTCTACGGTTTGCGCACGGTGATGCCGGTGGCCATCGGCCTGTCGGGCTATCCACCGGGACGTTATCTGCTGTTGAACGGGATTGGTGCGGCGATCTGGGCGGCCGCACTGGCTGCGGCGGCTTATCACTTTGGCGCCGTGCTGGAGAGCATGCTCGGCAGCGTCAAGAAGTACGAACTGTGGGTGCTCGGCGCCTTGCTGGTAGTGGGCCTGAGTCTATGGCTGCGTCGTCGTTTCAAGAATGCCCGCCTGGCGAAGAAAGTCTACGCCGACGAGCAAGCCCTGAAAGCCGAACGGATCGATGTAGAAGTGCCTAAGACGCCAAGCGAGTGAAGCGGTTTCTGCAACAGTAGAGACCGATGACACTGAACAAGCTGTAACTGAGCAAGCCGACCCAACCCACCGCGCTGGCCGGCCACAGCCCGACTACCGGCGCCAGCCATACCAGCGGCACGTTCGATGCCAGCCGTAGCAGCTCCAGCTTCAACGCCCACGGGCGATTCTCCAGGGCCACACCCAACGTAAACAATCCCAGCGCCACCGCACCCCAGCCGAGTACCAACGCGGCGGTTGGCAAACTCCTTTCCAGGTTCATCAAGTAGCTGCCGAGCGCGATGTAGGCGCAAAACTGCAACACCACATACAGTTGCTGACGGCTGTCCAGCGGCACCTCGAACTTACGGAACAGGTTCAAGTCAGGCTTGCTCGTCGGGAACCTGGCCGCCACATCCGCTGGACGCCAACCGGTGCGCATGAACCAGATCCGCAGCTTGTCCCACGTGCTCTCGGCACGCCGCGCGTCATCCCACAATTGCGTATAGAACTGCACGTTGGCCCACAGCGGATTCCAGCTCGCCAACGGCGTGGTCACACCGAAAATCACCGGCTCGTTGTGGTCTTCTTCTTGAAACGAGCCAAATAGACGGTCCCAAATAATGAACACCCCACCGTAGTTGCGATCCATGTAGAGAGCATTCTGCGCATGGTGAGCCCGGTGATTGGACGGCGTCACGAAGAACCATTCGAACCAGCCGAGCTTGGGAATGTGCTGCGTATGCACCCAGAACTGATACAGCAGATTCAGCGCCGCCACGCTGACGAACACCAGCAGCGGCACGCCGAGCACAGCCATCGGCAGGTAGAAAATCCAACTCAGCAGGAAGCCGGTGCTGGTCTGGCGCAACGCGGTGGAAAGGTTGTACTCCTCGCTCTGGTGATGCACCGAGTGCGCGGCCCAAAGAATATTGCGTTCATGGCCCATGCGGTGGAGCCAGTAATAGCAGAAGTCGTAGAGGACAAAGGCAAATATCCACACCCAGACGCTCTCGGCCGATAGCTCGAATAGCGCCATATGCTCAAGGGCAAACGCATAGGTCACCAGCCCGACACCTTTGGTCAACAGGCCCGTGGTGGTCGACAGCACACCGGTACTCAAGCTGTTGATCGCATCGGCCACACGGTAATTGCTGACCCCGCGCCAACGATCGGCCAGCAGCTCCACGGCAATCAGCACAAAGAAAAACGGCACCGCATACAGAATGAAGTCCATGACGCGCTCTGATCGGAATCTTGAGGACAGATGCTAGGTGTAACCGCGTATTTACCCTATGGCAACGAGCGTCAAATTAGTGGACATTTAACGCCATGAATCTGGAGAACAACCCATGAGCAAAAAAATTGCAGTGATCCTTTCCGGCTGTGGCGTGTACGACGGCGCCGAGATCCATGAAAGCGTGATTACCCTGCTGAGACTGGACCAGCGTGGCGCTCAGGTGCAGTGCTTTGCCCCGAACATCGCGCAATTGCATGTGATCAACCACCTGACCGGCGACGAAATGCCTGAGTCGCGCAATGTATTGGTGGAGTCGGCACGGATCGCCCGGGGCAACATCAAGGATATTCGCGAGGCCGACGTCGACGACTTCGACGCACTGATCGTTCCCGGCGGATTTGGCTCAGCGAAGAACCTGTCGAACTTCGCCATCGAAGGCGCGGGTTGCACCGTGCAACCGGATGTCCTGGCGCTGACCGAAGCCTTCGCCGAAGCAGGAAAACCTGTCGGCTTGATGTGCATCTCGCCTGCGCTGGCGGCGAAGATCTATGGACCGGGGGTGAATTGCACCATCGGCAACGACGCCCAGACCGCGGCAGCCATGAACAAAATGGGCGCGACCCACACCGATTGCGCCGTGACCGAAATTGTCGAAGACAGGGCCCGCAAACTGGTAAGTACACCGGCGTACATGCTGGCGCAGAGCATCAGCGAAGCGGCGTCCGGCATCAACAAAATGGTCGACCGCGTCCTGGAACTGACCCACGAAAACGACGCCTGACCCTATTCCACTGTAGGAGCTGGCTTGCCAGCGAAAGCGGTGGGTCAGCCACATCGATGCTGGATGTGCCGCCGTCTTCGCTGGCAAGCCAGCTCCTACAGGGATTACTACTTGGCTCAGGGTTTTCGGGTCAGCCGGGTAAGCATCCGGTCCAGCGCATTGGCAAACGCTTGCTTCTCTCGCTCGCCAAACGGTGCCGGTCCACCGCCCATCTGCCCCTGTTCCCGCAGGTCGGTGAACAGATTGCGCACCGCGAGCCGGTCGCCCATGTTCTGCGCATCGAACTCCTTGCCACGCGGGTCCAACGCGGCCACTCCCTTCTTCACCAGCCGGTCCGCCAGCGGCACGTCGCTGCAAATCACCAGCTCACCCGGCACCGCATGCTCCACCAGGTAATCATCGGCGGCGTCCGGGCCACTCGGCACCACGATCAACTTCACCAGCGCCAGCCCCGGCTTGATCTGCGGCTGCCCCGCCACCAGCACCACTTCGTACTGGCGCTTGAGGGCGAACTTCACCACCAGATCCTTGGCCGCCCGAGGGCAGGCGTCGGCGTCGATCCAGACACGCATCATTTTTTCCTCTTCCAATAAAAATCGCGAGCAGGCTCGCTCCCACAGGTTATACGCCAACTTGTGGGAGCGAGCCTGCTCGCGATTGTGAGCGCAGCGAATGCTGTTAAGAAACCTGCACCCGCCGCTTCTCGGCCATCCAACTGCGGCTATACAGCACAACAATCGCAATGATCGCCACCGCCTGAGCACTCAGCGAATACGCATCCGCATGAATGCCCAGCCAGTCGAATTCAAAGAACGGCACCGGCCGGGTACCGAAGATCCCGGCTTCTTGCAGCGCTTTCACGCCATGCCCGGCGAACACCACCGACAGCGCGCACAGCAGACCGGCGTTGATGCTGAAGAACAGCGACAGCGGCAGTTTCGCCGAACCGCGCAGGATGACCCACGCCAGGCCCACCAACAGCACCAGCGCCGTGGCGCCGCCGGCCAGCACGGCGTTGTGCCCCGCAGGCCCGGCCTGGAGCCACAGGGTTTCGTAGAACAAAATCACTTCGAACAGTTCGCGATACACCGAGAAAAACGCCAGGATCGCAAAGCCGAAACGCCCGCCGCCACCCACCAGGCTGCTCTTGATGTAATCCTGCCACGCCGCCGCGTGACGACGATCGTGCATCCACACCCCGAGCCAGAGCACCATGACCGAGGCAAACAGCGCCGTCGCGCCTTCCAGCAATTCACGCTGCGAGCCGCTGACATCGATCACATACGCCGCCAGCGCCCAGGTCGCCAGACCAGCCACCAGCGCCAGCCCCCAGCCGACGTTGACGCTGCGCACGGCCGATTGCTGTCCGGTATTGCGCAGGAAGGCCAGGATGGCCGCCAACACCAGAATGGCTTCCAGACCTTCACGCAGCAAGATCAGCAAACCGGAGATGAAGCTCAGGGACCAACTCAGGCCATCGCTGCCCAACAGGCCTGCGGATTCCTTCAACTTGGCCTTGGCCGTGTCCAGACGCTGCTGGGCCTGGGCCACCGGCAAACCGTCCTGCAACGACTGCCGATATGCCATCAGCGATTTCTCAGTATCCTTGCGCACGTTGGCATCGACGTTGTCGAGGGAGCTTTCGACCAGCTCGAAGCCTTCCAGATACGCTGCGACAGACAGGTCATAGGCTTGGTCGTGATCGCCGGCACGGTAGGCGGCGATGCTCTTGTCCAGGGTGGCAGCCGTGTAATCGAGCAACTGCGCCGGGCCACGCTTGACCTGCGGCGGTTGCGCCCGCTGCACACGGAACGTGGCGGCGGCTTGTGGACCATCAGCGGCCTGCACTTCTGCCGGCGTCTGACGGCCGAGGTCGGCGATGTTGTAGATCTTGTCGGATTTTGCAGCCGCCGGATCGGCGCTGAAGCTGGCGATGTAGGTCGCCAGATCCCAGCGCTGACGATCGTCAAGCTGATCGGCGAAGGCCGGCATGTCGGTGCCTTCGATACCCTGGCCCAAGGTGCTGTAGAGCGCGTAGAGGCTCAGATGATCCAGGCGTGCCGTATCACGCAGATTGGACGGTGGCGGTGTCAGGCCGACACCCGCCGGGCCATCGCCCGCCCCCGCATCACCATGGCACACCGAACAATGCTGGGCATACAGCGGCGCACCACGGGTCGGGTCCGGGGTAATGATCGGTGCCTGACTGATTTCATAAGTCACGGCCAGCTTCGCACCGAGTTGCCGGGCCTGGCGGGCCATGTCCGCACCGTCCTGACGGGCTGCAATGGCACTGGCCAGCGAACTGACGCCCTGCTCCAGCCCGGCTTTCTCCGGCTTGGCCGGCATCGCACCGATCAAGCCTTGCAAAGTTTTGATGGATTCCAGCTGCCCGCGGTACTCGGACTCATCGATCAACTTGCCCGCTTGCACGGTTTGCGGGTAATCCGCGCTGATGTAATCGAGCAAATGCAGCGCTTGCGGCGCGCCTTCCACGGTGTCGGCCAGCAGATTGGAACTGCACAAGGCAAACAGCGGAAGCACCAGCCAGGCCAGAAAACGGGACGGGGCAGTCATGAATGAATCTCAATTGGTAATACGAAGTAACACATTGTTCCCTCCCAATGACTTTCACTCAAGCTTTGTTCGCAAGCGCCGCAGGTTCTGTGCTTGTTCTGACATGAAAAAGGCGACCTCAAGAGGTCGCCTTTTTTGTACCTGGGTGCTTTTAAACAGCGGCTTTACGCAGTGTCGCCATGAACGCCGCCGCGCCGATGAACAGCCCGGCAAAGGTGCGGTTCATGCGTTTTTGCTGCTGGGGCGTGCGCAACAGACGCAGCACCTTGGAGGCCAGCCCGGTGTAACCGGCCATGACGATCAGGTCGACGCAGATCATGGTCACGCCGATGATCAGGTACTGGGCCAGCAATGGAGCATGCGGGTCAATGAACTGCGGCAATACCGCCAGCATGAACACCAGCGCCTTGGGGTTGCTGATGTTGACCAGGAAACCACGGAACACCAGCGCCATCGGCTTGCCGATCTGACGCACCGCCGCGTCATCGCTCATGTCGCTGGGCAGCGCGCGCCATTGCTTGATGGCGAGGTAAACCAAATATGCCACACCGAACCATTTAATCGCGTAGAAGGCTGAAGCCGACGCCGTGAGAATCGCGCCCACACCGGCGCCGACAATCGCGATCTGCACCGCCAGGCCCAATTGCAGGCCCAGGGCATTCCAGTAACCGCGCCAGAAACCGTACTGCAAACCGCTGGACATCGACGCAATGGCGCCGGCTCCGGGAGACAGACTGATCACCCAGCAGGCGGCAAAAAACGCCAGCCATGTTTGAAGCTCCATTGCACACCTCGACTCAGACTCGTGACAGACGTCTAAACTAATGCGGCTTTGGGTTGGTGACTACCGATTTTTTGCAGGATGTTGCGGCTGCCGACCAGCGTTTACAGCTTCAGGGCCCCTTCGCGGGCAAGTCGAATCGTCGCACCGCCGCTCCCACCCTTGATTAGTGCTGTTCACACATTTTGTGTCCACTGACGATTCAATGTGGGAGCGGCGGTGCGACGATTCGACTTGCCCGCGAAGACGGATTAACAGGCAACCAAAATGCTAGAGGTAAACCTATTTCTCGAAGCCGCTGGAAGGAAGTACATCACTACCACGCCAGCGTCGAACCGAGCGCTGGAAGAACAGGCTGTTAGGCACCTGAACCATGGCGCTGCCGGTGCCGAGTTCTTCCGCTTCGATCAACGTGGTGTAAAGCAGATTGATCGCCACCACCCGACCTTTGACACCCGGCTTGTCGGTGGTATCCACCAACTCGACCACGTCGCCGAGGCGAAACGGGCCGACAGTGAAGATCAGGATCGCGCACAGCAGGTTGGAGAGCACGCTCCACATGGCGAAGAACGCCACCGCCGCCACCGCGACAAAACCGGATAACGCGGTCCAGAGCACCGTGGCCGACACCCCGAGGCGTTCGAGTACGAAAATCAATGCGCTGCCCATGATCAGCCAGCGCAGTCCGCCTCGCAGTGGCATCAGCAACTGCGGCGGAAACGGATAACGCTCGCCCAGCCGGGTCAGACCCTTGGCAACGAAGCGCTGGGCAAAATAACCGGCCAGCAGAATCAGCAGGATTTGCACGACGAGCCAGAGGGGTTCGATCCACACCGCCGGCAACGGCAGCTTGAACGCCTCCATCAAGACAATGCCTCCAGCTCCGCCTGCATGCTTTCAAGCAGTTCCAGCGCTTCCATCCAGGCTTCTTCCAGCTCAGCTTCACGCACCTTCAGCTTGGCCTGTTCAGCCAGCAGATCGCGCAAATCATTCTTGCGCGCCGGTTCGTAGATATCGCTGTCGCCGAGGCTCGTATCTATCTTCGCCAGCTTCTCGTGCAGCTTGCCCAGCTCGGCTTCCAGCTTGTCAGCCTCACGCTTGTGCGGCGCAAGTTGCTGACGCAACGCAGCAGCGGCCTGGCGCTGGGCTTTCTTGTCGGTCTTGTCCGGATTGACCGGCGTGTTGCTGACCGGCGCATTGCGCTGGCGATAGTCGACCAGCCAACGGGCGTAGTCTTCCAGGTCGCCGTCGAATTCCTCGACCTTGCCGTCCGCCACCAGATAGAAATTGTCCGTGGTGCTTTTGAGCAAATGACGATCGTGGGAGACCACCAGAACCGCACCACTGAACTCCTGCAGCGCCATGGTCAGCGCCAGACGCATTTCCAGGTCCAAGTGGTTGGTCGGTTCGTCGAGCAGCAGCAGGTTCGGCCGATCCCAAGCGATCAACGCCAGGGCCAGACGGGCCTTTTCGCCACCGGAGAAATTCAGCACCGGCTCATCGATACGCGCACCCCGGAAGTCAAAGCCACCGAGGAAGTCGCGCAGGGTCTGCTCACGTTCGGTCGGGGCCAGACGCTGCAAGTGCAGCAACGGGCTGGCCTTGGAGTCGAGAGAGTCCAACTGATGCTGGGCGAAGTAACCCACCACGGTGTTTTCGCCACGGGTCAGGCGACCGGCCAACGGCTCGAGCTCACCGGCGAGGTTTTTGATCAGGGTCGATTTACCAGCGCCGTTCGGGCCGAGCAAACCGATGCGCGCGCCTGGGGTCAGTTGCAGCTTGACCTTCTCCAGCACGGCTTTGTCGCCATAACCCAAACGAGCATCGGACAGGTCGATCAGCGGGCTGGAGATTTTCTGCGATTCACGGAAAACGAAATCGAACGGCGAATCAACGTGGGCCGCGGACAGTTCTTCCATCCGCTCCAGCGCCTTGATCCGGCTCTGGGCCTGACGGGCCTTGGTGGCCTGGGCCTTGAAGCGGGCGATGTAGCTTTCCATGTGCGCACGTTGCGCCTGCTGCTTCTCGTAAGCCTGCTGTTGCTGGGCCAGACGTTCGGCGCGGGCGCGTTCGAAGGCGCTATAACCACCGCGATACAGCGTGATCTTGCGTTGATCGACGTGAGCCACGTGATCGACCACGGCATCGAGGAAGTCCCGATCGTGGGAAATCAGCAACAAAGTGCCGGGGTAACTTTTAAGCCACTCTTCGAGCCAGATTATGGCGTCGAGGTCCAAGTGGTTGGTCGGTTCGTCGAGCAGCAGCAGGTCCGAGGGGCACATCAAAGCCTGCGCCAGGTTCAGACGCATCCGCCAGCCACCAGAGAAATCTCCTACCGGGCGATCCATCTGCTCGTTGGTGAACCCAAGGCCGGCCAGCAGCTTGCGGGCCCGGGCGTCGGCGGTGTAACCGTCAGCGCTGTCGAGTTCCGAGTGCAGGCGGGCCTGAGCGGCACCGTCATGCGCCGCTTCGGCTGCGGCGAGGTCACGTTGCACCTCACGCAGTCGCAGGTCGCCATCGAGCACGTAGTCGACCGCCAGGCGTTCGAGCGTCTCGATTTCCTGGCGCATGTGGGCGATGCGCCAGTCGACCGGCAGAAAGCAGTCACCCGAGTCCGGGTGCAGTTCGCCCCGGATCAAGGCGAACAGGCTCGATTTGCCGGCGCCGTTGGCACCGATGAGGCCGGCTTTGTGGCCGGCGTGCAGGGTCAGCTCAGCGTCTTCTAGCAGACGTTGAGGGCCACGCTGTAAAGTCAGGTTCTGAAGTCGAATCATAATGGCGGCGGAGTCTACCAGCTTCGCTCGCAACTGGCGCGAGTAGCACTATGTCCTCTGACCTGTGGAGCTTTTCCCTGACGACTTACGCCCGTCCCGGCGTTGAACGCGCTTGCCTGCAATTGCAGTCGGCAGGCGTCAATGTTTGTTTGCTGCTCTGTGGATCGTGGTTGGGACAACGTGGCGTCGCCTGCAATGAACAGCGATTACAGCGGCTACGCGACGAAGCACAACCTTGGGATGCGGATGTTGTGCAACCGCTGCGCGCATTGCGTATGCAATGGAAAGCCTGCGCGACTGAAGATGCAGAATTGAAAAAGTTGCGCGAACAAGTGAAGGCACTTGAGCTGGAAGCCGAGCGACATCTGTTGTTGCGACTGGAGCGAACGGCGCAGAGTTGGCCGCAGGGTGAGGCGACCGATCTAACGGCCTGGCTGGAAGGTGTGGCGGCCGGCGCCGCCAACCTGGACCGCGACGCGCTGCATCAGCTGCGCGTCGCGGTAACCGGCACTTAGGAAGCGCTGGTTGGGGTGGTGCTGGTGCTGGAGCTCGACGGTGCGGCTGGCGTTGGCGCAGTCGTGGCTGTCGAGGTGGTTGCTGCCGGTGCAGCCGATGCGGCTGGCGCTGGAGCCACTGGCTTGGCAGCGGGCGCAGGGGTCGGCTTGGCAACAGCAGGTTTGGCAGCAGCAGTTTTGGCTACAGGCTTGGTTGCTGGTTTTGCAGCCGGTTTTGCTGCAGCCGGTTTAACGGCTGGTTTCGCTGCGGCAGGTTTGGCGGCGGTGGCCGGCTTGGCGGCAACAGCGGGTTTCGCAGCAGCAGTTCTGGCAGCCGGTTTAGCAGCAGGTTTGGCTGCAGCTTTTACAGCCGGTTTCGCGGCTGGCTTGACCGCAGCTTTTACAGCCGGTTTTGCAGCTGGCTTGGCCGCAGCTTTTACAGCCGGTTTCGCGGCTGGCTTGGCTGCAACTTTTACAGCTGGTTTTGCGGCTGGCTTGGCTGCAACTTTTACAGCTGGTTTCGCGGCAGGCTTGGCAGCGGCAGTTCTCGCGGCGGCTGGTTTCGCAGCTGCAGTTTTAGCGGCCGGTTTGGCAGCGGGTTTGGCTGCTGCGGTTCTTGCTGCAGCGGGCTTGGCAGCAGCGGTTCTCGCAGCGGCTGGCTTGGCGGCAGGTTTCGCAGCAACTGTTTTAGCGGCAGGTTTAGCCGATGCTTTTGCAGCAGCGGGTTTGGCAGCGGCTTTCTTGGCAGGTGCCGCAGCAGGCTTGGCCGCGCGCAGGGACAATGCCTTGCCGACAGCCTCTTGGACACGACCGACGCCCTGGGCCAGTTTCAGGCTTTCTTGAGCATCGCGCTTGAGTTGCAGAATGTAGCTGCGAGTTTGCGACTGACGATCTTTGAGGGCATCGAGCAATTCCTCAAGTTCACTCACCGCGCCCTTGGCTTTGGCTTGTGCCTTGGCCTTGCCGGCCGCCGCGGCGTCCTGCAATTTAGTACGGGACTTGTGCAATTTTTCTTGCGCTTTTCCGCGCTGCTTTTCCAGTTTGGCGAGCAGTTTTTCAGCATCAGCCAAAGCTTGTGAACAAGCGTTTTCCAAATGATCGAGCAGGCTGCCCGACAGTTGTTGGAGTAAGTGCAACGGGGTATTTACAGGCTTCTTGGTGGCCGACATGGTTTACCTCCTGGCTGACGTGGGTGCGGCTCATACTAGACCTCTGCTGCTACCGCCGCTAGGGCATGTTGACAGTATCGAAAGCGCTGCGTTGCAACGGATCGACAATCTTCTGCGCTTGCGCAAAACCAGTTCACCTTTGTGCGCATTCACACTGGCATAATCCAGCGCATCTCAGGCTGGAGAGTGCCCATGTCGCGCTACCTTTTTTTATCGCTGTGCGTGTTTTTTTCGGTGGCTCAGGCCGACGAAAAAACCTCCGCAAATAACGCTCACGATCTTGCCTACAGCCTGGGGGCGAGCCTCGGTGAACGCCTGCGCCAGGAGGTTCCCGACCTGCAACTTCAGGCACTGTTGGAAGGCTTGCAACAAGCGTATCAAGGCAAGCCGCTGGCATTGAAAGACGAGCAGATCGAGCAGATCCTGGCCGAGCATGAAGCCCGGATCGCCGAGCAACCGGCACTCCCGCAAAGCGAAGCCGCACTCGAAAAAGAGCAGCGTTTTCTCACTGAAGAAAAAGCCAGGCCGGGCGTTCGCGAATTAGCGGATGGTGTATTGCTGACCGAGCTGACTCCCGGTACGGGGGCCAAGGCTGGCCCTGACGGTAAGGTCCAGGTTTTGTATGTCGGGCGCCTGCCGGATGGCACGGTGTTCGATCAGAACAGTCAGCCGCAGTGGTTCAGCCTCGACAGCGTGATCAGCGGCTGGCGCAGTGCACTGCAAAACATGCCGGTTGGTGCGAAATGGCGGCTGGTGATTCCATCGTCTCAGGCCTATGGTGCGGAGGGTGCCGGCGACCTGATTGCACCGTTCACACCACTCGTGTTTGAAGTCGAATTGCGCGGCGCCACCAGCTGAATCGCGGACACAAAAAACGGCGCGCATAGCGCACCGTTTTTAACTTGCAGAAGGAGACTCAGGCCTGAACCGAGTCCTCTTCCTTGTGAGCCGTGTGCAACACTTCGATCAGGCAATCTTCCAGCTCGAAGCGTTCGTGCAACAGGCCGCCCAATTCCTTGAATTTCTCCGCGACGCAATTGCCTGCATCACACAGGTCATTGAACGCCAGCAGCTTCTCGGTGATGACATCGATGCGCGGGTAGATGGTCTCGGCCAGTTCCAGACCACGCTTGTCGTTGAAGGCCTTGGCCTCCCCCGTCAACTGCTCGTAGATCTCGAAGTGTCCGGCAGACACGTAATCGACCAGCACGCCGCAGAACTCCTGCAACGGCTTGCGGTTGTCGCCGAGAGCCTCTGGCTTGGCGCCGAGAGCATCATAGGCTCGAACCAGCTCGTGACGTTCCTGCAACCAACGATCGATCAGCAGATGCACTCCACCCCAACGTTCCTGAGCATTCTGACAACTTTCGAGCATGGTGATCTCTCTTCCCTTGTGGGTCATGCTGCCCTACACCTGCCGCACACTTGAAGGTCAAGTACCGGTCAGGCAGAGCGCCATCGAGCAACATAATTCCAATGACACGTGCGGGCCAGATTATGCCCGCGCGGCTGTGGCTTCAAGGTACGCAGCAGATAAAGTTCATACAAGTGTTTAATCGCTCAATTGCACCCGGTGCGACGACTCGCCGCTGAGCGGTCGCTCACACGCAAGCCAGACGATGTGCAGCAACTGATAAATCCCCAGTATCGTCATCGCTACAAAGAGCAACAGACTCCATTCCGGAACGCTCAGGTCGAATAACGTCCAGGAAATCTCGGCACAATCGGCATCCCCTTGGAACATCTGCGTGACTTGGCATAACCAGGGCATGTTCTCGTACGCCGCTTCCAGGTTGGGCGGACATGTCGATAACTCATGCAAAGGATCACTCTGCAACAAAATCTGCCGCCACGCCGTAATCGTGCCCGCGAGGCTGCAGAAAAAGCCGAGCAACCAATACAGGAATGATCCAAAACGCCCGGGCCCTTGCACGGAGGCCGTCAGGCAAACACCCGTTAGTAACACCAGGCAAAGACGCTGCAAAAGGCACAAGCCGCAAGGTCTGAGTCCGACCGCATATTCCAGGTAAAAGGAAACACCCAAGGCCAGGGAGCCTGTAATGAAAATCATGAAAAACAAGGAGCGTGAGCAGGCCAAAGACATGGCGTTTCCGTACCAGTAGAGACAGGTGGTTACGGTAGAGGAAAGCGCGCCAGCCTTTCAAGGCAGGCCGGCACGGACACTTCACCAGAAGTGTAGGGAATTCCCGACAGCGTCGAGAGGAATTGATGTAGTCCACTGTAGGACGATGCCGACAAGGGACTACAAAGCTAAACACGCGGCGACTTTTAAGCCTTCGGAGCGCCCTTTGAGCGCCCCTTGCTCAGCACTTCACGCGTGAGCCAGCGCCGGAAGCGGTGCCGCCAGCAGGCGCTCGTCAAGCATCCCGAGCCCTTCTTGAAACAGCTGATTACTGCGTTCAGTGTCACCCAGTTGCGCCAGCAATCGCGCCAATTCTGCACAGGCTTCCGGATTGCGCTGAACCCGCAGGCTGCTTTCCAGATAATCTCGCGCCTTGCCCCACAAACTGTTTTGCAGACACAAGCGGCCCAATGTCAGCAACAGGCTTGGGTCGCCCGGATGACCTTTGAGCCAGCCCTCGGCAGTCTGTAGCTGTCGAGCGGGATCGCTGCCGCGAACCAGCCCATACAGACGCGCCAGATGGCTGTCGTAATTGCGCTTGAGGGCGGTGCGCAACACCTCTTCCGCTTCGACCTGCGCGCCCAGCTGCCGCAGCTGCTCGGCATAGGCCAGCACCAGTTGAGGCTCCTGGCGCTGAGCTGAGGTAAGCTGCTGCCAAGCGCGACCGAGCGATTGCAAACCGATCTTGCCGTCCTCTTCCTGATGCGCCGCCAGAGACAGGTTTTCACCCCACGCACGGCGCTCCAGTTCGGCCAATTCGGCGGGCGGCAGGACTTTATCCTTGCGCAGCTCGGGCAACAGGCGAATCACCGCCGACCAGTCACCACGCTGCTGCAGCAGGCGCTGTAACTGGCGCAACATCTGGGCGTTATGGGGATGACGCTCATGCATGACCTGAAGCGTTGCCAAGGCGCTGTCGGTATCGCCACGGTCGGTCTGCAATTGAGCGTGATTCAAGGCAATCGCCAATTCAGCCTGCGGCTGGCGCTCGAGTGCACGCTCCAGCAAGTTGTCGCTTTCTTCGTAATGACCTTGTTCGTTTGCGGCACGAGCAGCGCCCAGGTAAAAGAGCAATGGTTGGCGCTCGGCTTCGGCAGCCCGCTGCAAATGACGCTGTGCACTCGCCCAGCGACCTTCTGCCAAATCCAACTGACCGTGCTCGATTGCCACTTGCACCCGACGGCTGCGATTACGGCGCGACCAGGGATTGACCACGCCGCTGGAGGTCATCACCAGCTCAATCAACACCTTGATGCCCCAGAACACCAGCCACAATACCGCGACCAACGCCAGGGTCGCCCACAGGCTCGATTCGTAACGAAAGCTCTTGTAGGCAATCAGCACGTAACCGGCATGCTCGGCAATCGCCAATCCCAGCGCAGCAGCAGCGGCGATCACCAGGAACACGACCACATAGAGGCGTTTCATGGCGTTGCCTCCTGAACGGTATCTGCAGCCGGTTTAGCCATCGGCTTGATCGAGTCTTCGGCGTTGACGTTACGTCGCTCCAGATAACCCTGGACAGCGCTTAGCGTACCGGTCAGATCCGGCGTCACGACCGTGACCCGTTGTTTGCTCAATTCACCCACCTGCTCAAGCATCACTTTGCTCTGGGGATTGTCCGGGTTGAAGTTGCCGGTCAACACATCCCGTGCTTCCGCCAGCGCCTGGGTGTAAACCGCTGCCTGGCCATTGAGCGCGGCCCATTGTGCCTGCTCCAGTGCCAGGCTCAGGGCAAGACGCACCTGGCTCAGGCTCTGCCCGGCCAACAGTGGCCGAACATTTTTGTCAGCGTTGAAGTCGATGCGGATGTAGCGAGAGATCTGATCCCACCACTGCGCCCAACGACTGGCACCGTCGCCATCGGCAGTCAGGCCCAGCAGCGAATCCCCCCGGTCCTTGTACTCGGGCGCCAGCTCGGTCAGGTCGATCACCTGATCACGCAAAGCGCCCAGTCGCAGGAACAACCCGGTGCGATCCGGCTGCTCGGTGCTGCGCAACGCCACCAGGGTTTTGGCTACTTGCTCGCGAGCGGCGAAGGAGCCCGGATCGTTTTGTTCACGGAGAATTTCGTCGGCACCCTGCACCAGCGCCTGGGCGCTGCTGATGTCCTGCAATGCCGACAGACGCAGGCTGGCCAGCCGCAGCAAGTGCTCGGCCTCGGCCAGACGCCAGTCCTTGCGGCTGGCACCGAGGACGGTTTCCAGGCGCTGGTTCAGGCGCTGTTGATCGCCCTGCAACTGTGTCACCAGACGGGCGCGCGCTTCCAGTTCATCAACGGCAGGCAACTGCTCCAGGCGTGCGCTAATGCGTTGCTCATTGAGCTTGAGGTTTTGCGCCTGATCGTTCAGCGCCTGTACCTGAGCCAGTTGCTGCTGGTTATTGGCCTGCAGGTGACGCACCTGCCAGACGCCCCAACCACCCACCGCAACACCGGCAGCGCCGAGCAACAGCGCGACGATTGCCAGCCGATTGCCTGGGCGCTGCACGGCGGCAGGCGGTGCAGTTTCAACCGGTGCTTCAACCGGCGCATCGAGCACCGACCGGGCGTCATCTTTAGGCAAGGCAGTTTCGCTCACGTATCCATCCTTTGCGTTAGAGAACGGGTTCGGGGTGCTCCCGCAACGCCGTCAGCAATGCCGCGGCGCTGGCGCCACGACAATCCACAACTGTTTGGGCCCCGGCAGCACGTGCCAGCTCGGCGACCCTGGGGCTTGGAACAAACAACGGCAACCGCGCCAATTGTGGCCAGGCAGCGCCGGCCAGTTGATGCAGATACTCAAAACCTTGCCCACTGCTGACCACCAGCCCGTTCAAGCGTTCCGCTTCGATCCGGTCAGGCAGTGCCGCCAGCGGGTAGTGAGGCAGGCCACGGCGGTACAACTCCAGATACTCGACACTAGCACCAAGCTCGCGCAAACGCTCAGCCAGGAGTTCGCGCCCGCCCTCCCCGCGCATGATCAACACTCGCGGATCGGGCCGGATGATAGCCTCGCGCAACTGCGCAAGCTCAAGCAATGCTTCGCTGTCATCACCTTCGGCTGGACAGATCACGTCCAGCCCGCCGTCTTCAAGGATTTGCGCGGTGGCGGCGCCTACACTGAACCACTTCAGCGCAGGGGGATTCGGCCAATACTGGCTGACCAGCTCGACGCCGATTCTGGCCGCGGGTTTACTGACCACGATCACCGCGCAAAAACGATCCAGCCTCTGAATCGCCGCGCACATTGTGTCAGAGACTGGAATCGGCTCGATTTCCAAAAGCGGCAAGCAGCTGCTGAATATCCCCGCTTGCGCAAGAATATCGCTCAGTGCCGCGGACTCATCCGCAGGGCGCGTCAGCAGCAAGCGCCAACCCGTCACTCGTGACCTGCCTCGCCATAAACCGCTTTCAGAATATCGTCAGCGCCCTGGCTCAAAAGGTCTTCGGCCACTTGTATGCCCAAGGATTCGGCGTCGGCGCGTGGCGCTCGGGCCTCGGCACTGAGCAACAGACCGCCACTTGGGTCACCGACCAGACCACGCAACCAGATCTGTTCGCCTTCCAGCACGGCATAGCAGGCGATCGGCACCTGGCAACCGCCATTCAAATGTTTGTTAAGCGCACGTTCGGCGGTCACGCGAGTGGCGGTGTCCTGATGATGCAACGGCGCCAACAAGGCATGAATTTCGCTGTCCGCCGTGCGGCATTCGATACCGACGGCGCCCTGGCCACCGGCCGGCAAGCTGTCGTCAACGCTGATCGCCGACGTAATGCGGTCTTCAAAGCCCAGGCGAATCAGGCCAGCGGCAGCGAGGATGATGGCGTCGTATTCACCGGCATCGAGCTTGGCCAGGCGCGTATTGACGTTGCCACGCAGGAAACGGATTTCCAGATCCGGATGGTGGGTCAGCAACTGTGCCTGACGACGCAGGCTGGAGGTACCGACGATGCTGCCCTTTGGCAATTCGTCCAGGCTGGCGTAGGTGTTGGAGACGAAAGCATCGCGCGGGTCTTCACGCTCGCAGATGCAAAACAGGCCGAGGTTTTCGGGGAAGTCCATCGGCACATCTTTCATGGAGTGCACAGCGATGTCGGCTTCGTTGTCCAGCAGCGCGGTTTCCAGTTCTTTGACGAACAGGCCCTTGCCGCCGATTTTCGACAGTGGCGAGTCCAGCAGCTTGTCGCCGCGACTGACCATGGGTACCAACGTCACGAGCAGACCGGGATGGGCCTCTTCCAGACGGGCTTTGACGTACTCGGCCTGCCATAGGGCCAGGGCACTTTTGCGGGTGGCGATGCGGATTTCGCGAGTGGACATGGATCAATCCGTACTGAATAGATACGGCGGATAATAACAGCTCAGCCAAATCCACTTTGACTTGTATCAGAAACTGCGTGGCCTCCCTGGCCTTGACGTCCTGCAAGCGGGTGTAAAATTCGCCGGTGAATGGCGGTTTAAAGCTGCTGCATCATCTTGCGCACGCCGGCCACATGCCGCCGGCTGACGATCAATGCGTCACCGTTCAAGCCTTTAAGGAACAGCTGGAAATGTCCCAGAGGTGTGCGCTGCAGGCGTTCGATGCGCTCGCGGGCGACCAGCGCGTTGCGGTGGATACGCACGAATCGGTCGCCAAACTCATCCTCAAGGGCCTTCAGCGGCTCATCCAGCAACACTTCGCCGCCTTCGTGGCGCAAGGTCACGTATTTGTGATCGGCAATGAAGTACACCACCTGATCCAACGGGATCAGCTCGATCCCCTTCCGGGTTCGCGCGCTGATGTGGCTACGGGGACCGCTGCCACTTTCGGCTGCGGGGCGTGTCAGGGCAGCGAGCTGGATACGGTTGGGTCGCTCGGCTTTCTTTAATGCTTCGTGAAGATGTTCAGTACGCACTGGTTTCACCACATAGCCTACGGCGCTGGCCTGTAAGGCTTCCACGGCAAATTCATCGGGTCCTGCACAAAACACCACCGCGGGCGGAGTTTCGCGTTCGCACAACCGCGCAGCCACTTGCAGGCCATCGAGGCCTGGCATGCGGATATCGAGCAGCACGATATCCGGCTTGTGACTGTCGATAAGAGCCAACGCCTCTTCGCCGTTCGTGGCGCTGGGCTCCAGGACACTGTATCCCTCGAGTTCGCCGACCATTCGGCTCAGGCGCTCGCGGGCCAAGGGTTCGTCATCAACGATCAGGACATTCATATTGCGCTGGATTCCTGCGTGAGTCTCGCACAAGGATAGCGTAGACAGGTGAAGTGACGTCCGTCACCGCGATCCACGCTAAGACTAGCGCGAGGGCCAAAAAGTGCCGCGAAATCGGCGGCTAAATTTTCAACTGCCGCGTGATCGGAGGCTCTGGCCCGCGTTAGCGAGGGATCGCCGTAGGGTTTGCCGATACACAATATGAACACCCCCTCTTCTTATAGTCGGTTGTTGCACCAAGAAGTGCGCGGATACTACTGTCCAACTGTAGACGGTTGCCGGGACGATATTGCTCAATTGACAAATATCGTTGCGCAATTTCGCAAAGACTTACCTTGAGTATGGACCGAGGTATAAGAAAAAAACGTATCGACCAGTGTCAGCGACAGGATTGGCAACCCTGTTATTATCCGCGACAGCTTTCAACGTCACTTTTCTCCAGCCGATACGAGCGAATTCATGAGCACTGACAAGACCAATCAGTCCTGGGGCGGCCGCTTCAGTGAACCCGTCGACGCCTTCGTCGCCCGCTTCACCGCCTCCGTCACTTTCGACCAGCGCCTGTATCGCCACGACATCATGGGCTCGATCGCCCACGCCAGCATGCTGGCCAAGGTCGGCGTGCTGACCGATGCCGAGCGCGACAGCATCATCGATGGCCTGAACACCATCCAGGGTGAAATCGAGGCCGGTCAATTCGACTGGCGCATCGACCTCGAAGACGTGCACATGAACATCGAGGCGCGCCTGACCGATCGCATCGGCGTCACCGGTAAGAAGCTGCACACCGGCCGCAGTCGTAACGATCAGGTTGCCACCGACATTCGCCTGTGGCTGCGTGACGAGATCGACCTGATCCTGGGCGAAATTACCCGCCTGCAAAAAGGCTTGCTGGAGCAGGCCGAGCGCGAAGCCGGCAGCATCATGCCCGGTTTCACCCACCTGCAAACCGCGCAGCCCGTGACCTTCGGGCACCACATGCTGGCCTGGTTCGAAATGCTCAGCCGCGACTACGAGCGTCTGGTCGACTGCCGCAAGCGCACCAACCGCATGCCATTAGGCAGCGCCGCGCTCGCCGGTACCACCTACCCGATCGACCGCGAATACACCGCGCAGCTGCTGGGCTTCGACGCCGTCGGCGGCAACTCGCTGGACAACGTGTCCGATCGTGACTTCGCCATCGAGTTCTGCTCGGCGGCAAGCATCGCGATGATGCACCTGTCGCGCTTCTCCGAAGAACTGGTGCTGTGGACCAGCGCGCAGTTCCAGTTCATCGATCTGCCGGACCGTTTCTGCACCGGCAGCTCGATCATGCCGCAAAAGAAAAATCCCGACGTGCCAGAACTGGTTCGCGGCAAGTCCGGCCGTGTCTTCGGCGCGCTGATGGGCTTGCTGACCTTGATGAAGGGTCAGCCGCTGGCCTACAACAAGGACAACCAGGAAGACAAGGAGCCGCTGTTCGACGCCGCCGATACCCTGCGCGACTCGCTGCGAGCCTTTGCCGACATGATCCCGGCGATCAAACCCAAGCACGCGATGATGCGCGAAGCGGCGTTGCGCGGGTTCTCCACCGCCACCGACCTGGCCGACTACCTGGTGCGCCGCGGCCTGCCATTCCGTGACTGCCACGAAATCGTTGGCCATGCGGTGAAGTACGGCGTGGAAAGCGGTAAGGACCTGGCGGAAATGAGCCTGGAAGAGCTGCGCAAATTCAGCGACCAGATTGATCAGGACGTGTTTGCCGTGCTGACCCTGGAAGGTTCGGTCAATGCGCGCAACCATATCGGCGGCACTGCGCCGGCACAGGTCAAGCTGGCAGTGGTTCGCGGTCAGGCACTGCTCGCCAGCCGCTAAAAGCTAAAAGCTTCGCGAGCAGACTCGCTCCCACAGGGGATCTTTGGTGTTCACAAAATCTGTGCTCACTGGAGATCCAATGTGGGAGCGAGCCTGCTCGCGATGACTGACTTCAGAACACTACAAATCTCACCTCTTGGACGCGATCATCGCCATAAACGCTGGCATCGCCGCCTCCCTGTCTGCCGCAATCTGCCGCACATTCGGATTGTCACCCAGACGCTCCAGCAATACCTTGGCCGCCGGCATCTCGGCCAACAAATCCAGGCCAAACAGCTTCTGCCCCACAGCACACGCCAGCGGCACGCTGTACAGGAAATACACATCCGCAATGCTCAGGCTGCTCCCCGCCACATAAGGAGCGAACTTGCCGTGCCGGGCCAACGAGGCAAACCCCAGCAGCAACTCGGCTTTGGTCCTTTCCTTGATCGCCTCCGGCACCTGCATGCCAAAAAACGCCTCGCCGTAGCACATGCGCCCCGGCAGCTCGATGTACAGCTCGATTTCCTTGGCCAACGCCAAGGTTTGCGCACGCTCGAAAGGGTCACTTGGGAGCAGCGGCGTGCCTTTCTGACTTTGCTCGATGTATTCGAGAATCACCGCGGTTTCGTTGATAAAACCATGCTCAGTGTGCAGCACTGGCACCTTGCCGCGCGGGCTGATGGCCAGCGCTTCTGCGGTAGTGCCACCATAAAACTGCACTTCTTCGAACGGCAGTCCCTTCTCGAGCAGTGCCAGTTTCACCATGTTGTAGTAGTTGCTGACGGAAAATCCATAAAGCTTGAACATCACATAGCCTCCAGGCCGTGCGGGGTTGGCAGTCCTGTTTTATAGAACGCCCAAGCGTTTCTTGCCAGCAGCATCACAGCGCTGAATGCAGGTAAACTGGCCGCCTTAACTTGAGGAGCCTGCCATGAGCGAGCCAACCCCCGGCATCAACAACGACGAAATCGACGAAGAAGAGTTCGCCGAAAACACTCTGATCGAAGCCATCGAAAACCAGATCGAAAGCGACAACCCGCCTGCGGCCAAGGCAACTTTCAATAAGCTGACGCTGGTCGGTTACGAGCGCGAGGAAATCCTCAACTTGATGGCCCACGTTTTAGCGGTAGAAATCGACGCGATCCTCGAAGAAGACCGCGCGTTCAATACTGAATGGTACGAAACAGCGCTGCGTGCGCTGCCGGAATTGCCACCAGAAAAGAAGTAAGCCAAAAGCTGGTAGGAGCAAGGTTTGCCCGCGATGAACGATGACACGATTCATCTGACAGATCGCGGTGCGACAATCGCGGGCAAGCCTTGCTCCTACAGCACCCCGCTGCCGCACCACTGCAGGGGAATGCTTCCCGAGGTGAAAAAACCCTGATGCAGGCACTGGACATGCCGCACAAGTGGGCTCACCTTAGGGGCGCTATCGTCCAATTCCTAGAAAGTCTGGAGTCCTTATGTCGCTTACCCCTGAGTTGGTTGCCGAACTGGAAGTCCTCGCACTCTTCAACCTGGACAGTTCCCAGGAAGGTCTGAAAATTCATCAGACCGCTGCCCCGAAACACATTGCCGCCGCCAAACGCCTTTTTGAAAAAGAACTGACCGATAAGCCTGATGGCGGTTACCTGACCAGCCTGGGTCGTGACGCCGCGCAAAATGTGCAATCCGTGCTGACTATTCTTAACGCCGAAGTAACAGCCTGAAGAACACCGCATCGCCCACGGAAACCCCTGCAACGGGATTTCCGCGGGCTAACCCGGTGACCCGCCGTCGACCCGCGATATAAATCTGACGTCAAAATCCAAATTCAGCTTAAAAGTGCCAGGCCCGAGGCGCTAAACTGCCCCTCATCCGCCGACCCCATTTCCGAGCCTCGCGAGCCGGTTTGAGCTGACATGACCCGCACCCATGAAATCCGCCCTGATCTGGACGAGGGAATCGACCGCAAGGTTCTCAGCCAACTGCGTGCACGCTTTCTAAAGCTTAATGAAGGTCGCATGGCCCGGGCCATGGAAGGGTTGTCGACCCGCCAGCAAACGGTGCTGACACTGCTACCGCTGTTTTTCCACGTCAATCATCCGTTATTGCCGGGGTATGTTTCCGGCAGCACGCCGGCCGGGCTGTCGAACTTCGAGCCGGGTGCCAATGCCCTCGCTGAAGCGCAACGCCTGACTCGCTCGTTCTCTTACAAACCGCGCCACGGCAGCAATCCGCCGCGACCGATCCACGGCCTGTTCCTGATGGGTAGCCTTGGCACGCTGGCTCAAGCCGATCAAAGCGACATGGACGTTTGGGTCTGTCATGCGCCGGACCTCAGCGAAAGCGAACTCGCTGAGCTGCGTAAAAAGTGCCAGCTACTGGAGATCTGGGCTGCCAGCCAGGGTGCCGAGGCGCATTTCTTCCTGATCGACCCAACGCGCTTCGTGCTTGGCGAGCGCGATTCCCGGTTGAGTTCCGAAGACTGCGGCACCACCCAGCACTACTTGCTGCTGGACGAGTTCTACCGCACCGCCATCTGGCTGGCTGGCCGCACACCCATCTGGTGGCTAGTGCCGGTCTACGAAGAATCAGCCTACGACCGATATACCCACACGCTCCTGTCTAAACGCTTCATTCGTGCCGATGAAAGCCTGGACCTGGGGCATCTGGCCTACATTCCTCCCGGCGAATTCATCGGCGCCGGGCTCTGGCAGTTGTTCAAGGGCATCGAGTCGCCCTACAAGTCGGTGCTCAAACTGCTGCTGACCGAGGTCTACGCCAGCGAACACCCGAAGGTTCATTGCCTGAGCCTGCGTTTCAAGCAAGCCGTGTTCGCCAATCAACTGGACCTCGACGAGCTGGACCCTTACATCGTGGTCTACCGGCGCATCGAGGAATACCTCATGGCTCGGGGCGAACCGGAACGGCTGGAATTGGTGCGCCGCGCGCTGTACCTGAAGGTCAATCGCAAACTCACTGGCAACAGCCGCACTCAAAGCTGGCAACGCTCATTGCTTGAGCGACTGGCTCAGGAATGGGAATGGGATCAACGGCAACTGGCGCTGCTCGATAGCCGCAGCCAATGGAAAGTGCGCCAGGTCAGCGCCGAACGCCGCGCGCTGGTCAACGAACTGAACTACAGCTACCGCTTCCTGACCCAGTTCGCCCGCACCGAACAGACCGTCAGCCTGATCAACAAGCGCGACCTCAACGTGTTGGGTCGCCGGCTGTACGCCGCCTTCGAGCGCAAGGCCGACAAGATCGAATTCATCAACCCCGGCATCGCCCCGGACCTGGCCGAAGACACGCTGACGCTGGTGCAGGCACCCAACAAGAAAGAGCCGGGGCAAACCCAATGGGATTTGTACAACGGCAGCCTGACTGCTCAGGAGTGGGAGCATTTCGCGCCGATCAAGCGCAGCCGCCAACTACTGGAACTCCTGACCTGGTGCCACCGCAATGGCGTGATCGACAGCAGCACGCGGCTCGCCCTGCACCCCGGAACCAGCGACCTGAGCGAGTTCGAACTGTTCAACCTGCTCGGCAGCCTGCAACAGAGCATCGCGCTGCCCCTGTCTACCGTCGCAGAGGAGCCTTTGCTGCGCGCCAGCGTACCGAGCGAGGTGCTGATTCTGGTGAACGTTGGCGTCGATCCGCTCAAGCACCATCGCGACTTGAACATCCTGATGACCACCGAGCGCACCGACTCCCTGAGCTATGCCGGGGTCCGCGAGAACCTGGTGCTGACGCTGGACCAGGTCACGCTCAACAGCTGGAACGAAGTGCTGGTCAGCCGCTACGACGGCCCTCACGCGTTGCTCGACTGCCTGAGCGCTTATCTCAACAATCTGCCGAGCGGACCACAGCAGCCCAAACTACGGGTTCGCTGTTTCTGCCATAACCGTGCGCAGTTCATTGCCCGACGGGTTGAAGAGGTGATCGACACCGCGCAGAACCTGCTGCTGAGCAACCTCAATCACCGTTACCTGATACAGGTCCAACAGCACTATCACGTGCTGGAGTTGGTGCCAGGCCAGGTTCATCACATCGCCATCGCCACCTTGCCGGCGCTGATCGATTACCTGGGGGAGGAACTGGCAGAGTACAGCCCGCTGCACCTGGACCCGATGGCGCTGGAAGACCTCGACCTCGCGCTGATCCTGCCGATGGGCCAGCCCGAGTGCATTCAGGTGTTCTACAGAATCAACGAGGATCAGGCCGACCTCTACGTTCTGGATGAATTCAATGCGCTGTGGCAACAACGCTTGCCCTGTCACGACGAACAAAGTCTGTTGGTGCCGCTGCAACGTTTCCTGCAATCGATCCAGTATCGGCGCGATGCCTTGTTGCCGATGGACGCCGCGCAGCCCTTGAGCCTGGACACGCTGTATTACCAACTGCTGCCGTCCGGCCCCGGGCGGGCGCGCCGGGTTGAAGTGCGGCCAGCGCCGCAAACGCCAGTCAACAAGCCGTTCTACGACGTGCAGGCGATCATCGGCAAAGCCGCACCGGGCAAGGTGCAGGTAACGTTGTATTGCAATCAGCGAGAGTTTTCAGAGCTCGAGCATGGCGACCAACTGTTTAGCGTGGTCGCGCAAGAAATCGTCGAGCAGCGTCGCGAAACGGAACGCTATCGCTGCTACATCACCGACCTGGACCTCTCGGGCCTGATCGGTGACGGTCAGAGTTCCAGCAATCTGTACCTGCGCTACAAGGCCGACCTGGAGCGCTCGTTGAACGAGGCGCTCGAACAGGTCTGAGGGGCGTTATTCCGGGAATTCGCCGCCATTGGCCGGCTGTGATTCGACTTCCAGCAACGTCAGCTTGAGAGTCTTGCCGCCCGGTGCCGGCCAGTCGATGTGCTGACCGACCTTGAGACCCAGCAACGCACTGCCGACCGGCGCCAGAATGGAAATCTTGCCTTCGTCGGCGTTGGCATTCTTGGGATAAACCAAGGTCAAGTGATAGTCCTTGCCACTGCTTTCTTCACGGCAATGCACACGGGAGTTCATGGTCACGACATCGGCAGGCACTTCGTCGTGACCGACCACGGTATCGGCGCGATCCAGTTCGGTTTGCAGCGCGATTACGCCCGGCAGCGTGTCATCCAGGCTGTCGATCAGGCGCTCCAGACGTTGCACGTCCAGACGAGTAAGGGTGATGGAAGGTGCGGTCATGATTGAGGCAGACTCCTTTCTTCTGCGCAGAAAAAGCAAAACCCCGCCAGAAAAAGACGGGGTTTTCACGGAGCCTCGATGGGTTGAGGCGTTTCTGGACACTATCACAGCTCAATAAATATACAAGTCAGGCGCGACCACGGTGCCGACAGGTGGAAATTGTAAATGGCACAGAGAGACCTTGTGGGAGCAAGCTCGTTCCTACAGGGGTTATGCGTCAGACGCAGGATTTGCGCAGGGCGGCCTGCGCACAAATAACGCGCCGCCGTTCATCATCCGCCGAGCGCCATTCGCGGATGTCTTCGACATGGCGAAAACACCCCAGGCAAACCTTTTGCTCGTCCAGCCGGCACACACCACTGCACGGCGAAGGCACCGCCGGGCTGACATTACTGTAGAGCGGCTTGGGCGGGCGAACGACGGCAGGCTCGGTCACAATCTCACAGACCTTCGAAATCGAGTTCGACGTCAGCTTGCTGCTTGACGATGCGCTCGAGCATTTCGCCCAGCTGCTCTTCGCTCTTGTCGCACATCCAGCGCTCGCTCTCTTCGTCATAGTCGAAGTGGAAACCACCGGAGACAGCTGCCAGCCACAGCTGACGCAGCGGTTCCTGTCGACTGAAGATCAACTGGCTGCCGTTTTCGAATTTCACGGTCAGCACACCGGCCGAGCTTTCCAGATCAATATCCAGGCCACTGTCGTCGAAAATATCTTCCAGCATCTGCTGGGTGGCATCGACCAGATCGTGGAAACGGGCTTCGGTCAAACTCATTGCGGCAACCTCAAAAAGTGTCTGTTCTCGCTCAAGCGCCGCAAGATACGGGCGAGCCCCGGTGATTGCAAAGGATAACGACCCAGCGTCGATATAGGTACACCTGTAGGAGCGGCGATGCGGCAACCCGACTTGCCCGCGAAAAGACCGGCACATTCAATATCTTTGTTGACTGAACTATCGCTTTCGCGGGCAAGCCCGCTCCTACAGGGATTGTGCATGGCTGACCAGCATCGTGCGAAGCCCCGCCGGACGGGAGCCCCATCGCATAGGCAAGCTGTCGGGTGGCCGGTATACTCCGGCGCAATTAACGCATTTTCAAGGATTTCGCCATGAAGCGCCTGATCTCGTCCTTTGCTGCGCTCGCTTCGCTCGTCGCTTTTGCCTGCTTATTATCGGCCTGTGGTCAAAAAGGCCCGCTGTATTTGCCAGACGAAAACCTGGACCCTGTCGAGCAGGCCAAGTCGTCGCAGCAGCAGCCTGCATCCAAAGCACACAAGCACGACGTCTACCAATAAGGGAACGACATGGACGCTTTTAATTACCGTGGCGGTGAGCTGTTCGCGGAAGGTGTGGCCCTGTCTGCCATCGCCGAACGTTTCGGCACACCGACCTACGTCTACTCCCGCGCGCACATCGAAGCTCAGTATCTGGCATACGCCGATGCACTGGCCGGCATGCCGCATCTGGTTTGCTTTGCAGTCAAGGCCAACTCCAACCTGGGTGTGCTGAATGTCCTGGCGCGATTGGGCGCCGGTTTTGACATCGTTTCCCGTGGCGAGCTGGAGCGTGTTCTGGCCGCTGGCGGCAGCGCTGACAAGATTGTGTTCTCCGGTGTCGGCAAGACCCGTGACGACATGCGTCGCGCCCTGGAAGTCGGCGTGCACTGCTTTAACGTCGAATCCACCGATGAGCTGGAACGCCTGCAAGTGGTTGCCGCCGAGCTGGGCGTTCGCGCACCGATCTCGCTACGCGTGAACCCGGACGTTGATGCCGGCACGCACCCGTACATTTCCACCGGTCTCAAAGAGAACAAGTTCGGCATCGCCATTGCTGACGCGGAAGACGTGTACGTCCGTGCCGCGCAGCTGCCGAACCTGGAAATCCTCGGTGTCGATTGCCACATCGGTTCGCAACTGACCACCTTGCCCCCGTTCATCGATGCCCTCGACCGCCTGCTGGGCCTGGTCGACCGCCTCGGCGATTGCGGCATTTACCTGCGCCACATCGATCTCGGTGGAGGCTTGGGTGTGCGTTACCGCGATGAAGAGCCGCCATTGGCTGGCGACTACATCAAGGCTGTGCGCGAGCGTCTCGATGGTCGTGATCTGGCGCTGGTGTTCGAACCGGGCCGCTTCATCGTGGCCAACGCCGGCGTGCTGCTGACGCAAGTCGAATACCTCAAGCACACCGAACACAAAGACTTCGCCATCGTCGATGCGGCCATGAATGACTTGATCCGTCCGGCGCTGTATCAGGCCTGGATGGACGTCACCGCTGTGCGCCCGCGTGATACGGCGGCGCGTGCCTACGACATCGTCGGCCCTATCTGCGAAACCGGCGACTTCCTGGCCAAGGACCGTCAGCTGGCCCTGGAAGAAGGCGACCTGCTGGCCGTGCATTCGGCCGGCGCCTATGGGTTTGTCATGAGTTCCAACTACAACACCCGCGGCCGCGCCGCTGAAGTGTTGGTGGACGGTGATCAGGCAGTTGAAGTGCGTCGCCGTGAGACGGTAGCCGAGTTGTTTGCTGGCGAAAGCCTGCTGCCGGAGTAACCCCATGCTGCTGCGTTTTACCAAGATGCACGGCCTGGGCAATGACTTCATGGTCCTCGACCTGGTCAGCCAGCACGCGCATATTCTGCCCAAGCACGCCAAGCAATGGGGCGACCGGCACACTGGCATCGGTTTTGACCAGCTGCTGATCGTCGAAGCGCCGAGCAACCCGGACGTGGATTTCCGTTATCGGATCTTCAATTCCGACGGCTCCGAAGTGGAACAGTGCGGCAACGGTGCGCGCTGTTTCGCCCGCTTCGTACTCGACAAACGCCTGACCGCAAAACGGCAGATACGCGTCGAAACCAAAAGCGGCATTATCGAACTCGATGTGCGTAGCGACGGCCAGATCAGCGTCAACATGGGCGCACCGCGCCTGGTGCCAGCCGACATTCCGTTTGTTGCCCCGGAACAGGCACTGAGCTATCCGGTTGACGTCGATGGCACCCCGGTCGAACTGGCCGCCGTGTCCATGGGCAACCCCCATGCCGTGCTGCGGGTCAGCGACATCAACAATGCGCCGGTGCATGAACTGGGTCCGAAAATCGAACACCACTCGCGCTTCCCGGCGCGGGTCAACGTCGGTTTTCTCCAGGTCATCGACCGGAGCCGTGCGCAGTTGCGCGTCTGGGAACGTGGTGCCGGGGAAACCCAGGCCTGCGGAACCGGTGCCTGCGCAGCCGCAGTGGCCGCGATCAGCCAGGGGTGGATGGATTCGCCGCTATTGATCGACCTGCCTGGCGGGCGCTTGTCCATTGAGTGGGCAGGCCCTGGCCAACCGGTCATGATGACCGGCCCGGCAGTACGCGTATATGAAGGACAAGTGCGTCTTTGAGTGAGCGAAATCCATGACCGACAAGCCCCAGGTTCCCGCCCTGCAGCCCGACGAGCCCCCGTCCGAAAGCCTTGAGGCGGCGGCGATTGCCGCGTACCTGGAGGCTCATCCGGATTTCTTCGTCGATCACGAAGAACTGCTTCCGGCCATGCGCATTCCACACCGACGCGGCGATACCGTTTCGCTGGTCGAACGCCAGATGACCATCCTGCGCGACCGCAACATCGAGCTGCGTCATCGCCTCTCGCACCTGATGGACGTGGCCCGCGACAACGACCGACTTTTCGATAAGACCCGCCGCCTTATTCTCGCGCTGATGGACGCCACCAGCCTGGAAGACGTGGTGATCAGCGTCGAAGACAGCTTGCGCCAGGACTTTCAGGTGCCCTTTGTCAGCCTGATTCTGCTGGGTGACAACCCGATGCCGGTGGGTCGCTGGGTCACTCACGCCGAAGCGCAAACGGCCATCGGCGGCTTGCTTACGGAAGACAAAAGCGTCAGCGGCAGCCTGCGTGAACACGAACTGGACTTCCTGTTCGGCGAAGAACAGCGCAAGCAAATCGGCTCCACCGCCGTCGTCGTGATCAGCCACCAAGGTATTCACGGCATCCTGGCCATCGCCAGCCGTGATCCGCAGCACTACAAAAGCTCGGTCGGCACCCTGTTCCTGAGTTACATCGCCGAAGTCATGGGCCGCGTGCTGCCACGGGTCAACAGCTCCCTGCGCTCGGTACGCTGAGCATGGAACGGCAACTGGACGCTTACTGCGAACACCTGCGCAGTGAGCGACAGGTGTCGCCTCACACGCTGTACGCCTACCGCCGCGACCTCGACAAGGTGCTGGGCTGGTGCGCCAAACAGAACATCGACAGCTGGGCCGCTCTGGACATCCAGCGCCTGCGCAGCCTGATAGCCCGCCTGCATTCACAAGGTCAATCATCCCGCAGCCTGGCGCGACTGCTATCAGCGGTGCGCGGGCTTTATCACTATCTGAATCGCGAAGGCCTTTGCGACCACGACCCGGCCAATGGCCTGGCGCCGCCCAAGGGTGAGCGCCGCCTGCCGAAAACCCTCGACACCGACCGCGCATTGCAACTGCTGGAAGGCGCGGTCGAGGATGATTTCCTGGCGCGGCGGGATCAGGCGATTCTGGAGTTGTTCTACTCCTCTGGCCTGCGCCTTTCAGAACTGACCGGGCTCAATCTGGATCAGCTGGATCTGGCCGACGGCATGGTTCAAGTGCTGGGCAAGGGCAGCAAAACCCGTCTGTTGCCGGTCGGCAAAAAAGCGCGCGAAGCGCTGGAACTGTGGTTGCCGCTGCGGGCCATGACCAACCCGGCTGACGACGCTGTATTCGTCAGCCAGCAAGGCCGGCGCCTCGGCCCACGAGCCATTCAGGTTCGGGTCAAAGCCGCTGGCGAGCGTGAGCTGGGGCAAAATCTGCACCCGCACATGCTACGACACTCCTTTGCCAGCCACTTGCTGGAATCCTCGCAAGACTTGCGCGCGGTGCAGGAATTGCTCGGCCACTCAGACATCAAGACCACCCAGATCTACACCCACCTGGACTTCCAGCACCTGGCCACGGTTTACGACAGCGCCCATCCACGGGCCAAACGCATTAAAGGCGATGACTCATGACCATCCAATTGATCACCTTCGACCTCGACGACACCCTGTGGGACACCGCCCCGGTGATCCTCAGCGCCGAAGCCGTACTGCGTGAATGGCTGACCGAGCATGCGCCGAACCTTGGGGGCGTGCCTGTAGAGCATTTGTGGGCCATTCGGGAGCGGATCCTGAGCAACGAGCCGGGGCTCAAGCATCGCATCAGCGCATTGCGCCGTCGGGTGTTGTTCCATGCGCTGGAAGAGGCCGGTTACGACCACGGCCAGGCAACCGAACTCGCCGAAAAAAGCTTTGAAGTGTTTTTGCATGCGCGGCATCAGATCGAAGTGTTCCCCGAAGTCGAGCCGACCCTGATAACACTGGCCAAGCACTACGCCTTGGGCGTGATCACCAACGGCAACGCCGATGTACGCCGGTTAGGGCTGGCGGATTACTTCAAGTTTGCGCTGTGCGCCGAAGATATCGGCATCGCCAAACCGGACGCACGCTTGTTTCATGAGGCGTTGCAACGGGGTGGGGCGACGGCGGAAACGGCCGTGCACATCGGCGATCATCCGGGCGATGACATTGCCGGGGCGCAGCAGGCAGGCTTGCGGGCGGTCTGGTTTAACCCGCAAGGCAAGTTGTGGGAAGCTGATCGCCTGCCTGACGCGGAGATTCGCAGCCTGACCGAATTGCCGGCGTTGTTGGCCCTCTGGAATTCCCAGCACTGACCTTGAATTCACACACCGCCCTTGTAGGAGCCGAGCTTGCTCCGGGCGGCGTTCCGACGATGGGGGCATGACATTCAGAATTTATATCGACTGGCACACCGCAATCGTCGGAACGCCGCCCGGAGCAAGCTCAGCTCCTACAGGGTTGCGTCAGGCCCCAAGGCTTTTGTTCCGACCATGAAAAAGCCCGCAGCGACGGCGGGCTTTTTCAGCAAGCAAGGGCAGACGCTTAGATAGGCCGGCTGCCGTACTTGTTATCAGGCTTCTTGGGAGGGTCGGCGACCACATTGGCCTCCACTTCCTGCACCTTGCCGCCTTTGGCCAAAAACTCTTCCATGGCCCGCGCGAGTGCATCGCGTTCCTTGTTCTTGGCTTCAACGCTCGGCAGCTCATCGACCGACACCGCAGCCTTGGCTTTGCCTTTGGTGGTCGGAACAGGCGCTTCACCACCATCGTCTTCAGCGACGTCTTCGGCCGCTGCTTCCAGACCTTCTTCGGTTTCGTCGTCGTCGCCTACTTCGAGGTCGTCGTTTTCCAGATCATCGTCGCTCATGTTCTACCTCATGACTTGCGAAAAGCAGATTAGTTATAGCCCAGCTTCACCGTCTGTCGACAGTCGCCGGAAAAATTCAATAACCGCCGGTGACCAGCGGTTCATGCCTCTTCACCGTGTAGGGTGGCGAGGACTTTACGGGCACCGCCAAAATCACGGTGCTCGCCCAGATAAACACCTTGCCAGGTCCCCAGCGCCAGTCGGCCTGCCGAGATCGGCAAACTGAGCTGACAGCCAAGCACGCTGGCCTTGAAGTGCGCAGGGAGGTCGTCCAGGCCTTCGTCGTTATGCTCATAGCCGTCTGTTCCTTGTGGGATCAGACGATTGAAAAATCGTTCGAAGTCGCGACGTACCGCCGGATCGGCGTTCTCGTTGATGGTCAACGACGCCGAGGTATGCTGCAGCCACAAATGCAACAGACCGACCCGACACGCCTTGAGTTCAGGCAAGCCGGCGAGTAACTCGTCCGTTACCAGATGAAAGCCCCGGGGCCGAGCCCGCAGGGTAATCAGAGTCTGTTGCCACATAGAGTTCTCCGCACCTTCGGGGCGCATTCTAGCGCGCTCTGGGAAAAAACAAAGGCCCTAATATTCCTTCAGTGATGTAAGCCATTGGCCGCAGAAAAACGCCCGTCGTAAACGCCCCTGAACGTGTACGAAAAAACCTTTCAGCAGTTCCTTCACTGACAAACACCAGACAAAAAAATGCCCGGCAAGCCGGGCAAGTTTTTTATGCGCGTCTTACAAGTTGTAGCCGCGCTCGTTATGAAGTGCCAGGTCGATGCCGACAGCCTCTTCTTCTTCCGTGATCCGCAGGCCCATGACGGCGTCCAGGACCTTGAGAATGATGAAGGTGACGATCGCGGTGTAGATCACCGTGAAGCCCACGCCTTTGCACTGAATCCAGACTTGTGCGGCAATGTCGGTGACGGTGCCGAAGCCACCCAGGGATGGCGCAGCGAACACGCCGGTCAGGATCGCGCCGAGGATACCGCCGATACCGTGTACACCGAACGCGTCCAGGGAATCGTCATAACCGAGTTTGCGCTTCAGCGTCGTGGCACAGAAGAAGCACACCACGCCGGCCGCCAGGCCGATGACCAGCGCGCCCATCGGGCCCACGGTGCCAGCAGCGGGAGTGATTGCTACCAGACCGGCAACAACACCCGAGGCGATACCCAATGCGCTCGGTTTGCCATGAGTGATCCACTCGGCGAACATCCAGCCCAATGCCGCAGCGCCGGTTGCGATCTGGGTCACCAGCATCGCCATGCCGGCCGTGCCGTTGGCCGCAGCAGCGGAGCCGGCGTTGAAGCCGAACCAGCCGACCCACAACATCGCGGCGCCCATCAGGGTGTAACCGAGGTTGTGCGGAGCCATCGGGGTGGTCGGGAAGCCTTTGCGCTTGCCCAGTACCAGGCAGGCAACCAGTCCGGCCACACCGGCGTTGATGTGCACCACGGTGCCGCCGGCGAAGTCGAGCACGCCCCAGTCCCACAACAGACCGCCGTTACCGGACCAGACCATGTGTGCAATCGGTGCGTAAACCAGGGTGAACCACACACCCATGAAGATCAGCATGGCGGAGAACTTCATCCGCTCGGCGAAGGCACCGACGATCAGCGCAGGGGTGATGATGGCGAAGGTCATCTGGAAGGTGATGAACACCGCCTCAGGGAACAGCGCCGCAGGACCGGTCAGGCTCGATGGCGTGACGCCGGCGAGGAATGCCTTGCCCATGCCGCCGACGAACGAATTGAAGTTGACGACGCCCTGCTCCATGCCAGTCGTGTCGAACGCGATGCTGTAGCCATAAATGACCCACAGGACGCTGATCAGACCAGTAATGGCGAAGCACTGCATCATCACGGAAAGAATGTTTTTGGACCGCACCATGCCGCCGTAGAACAGCGCGAGGCCAGGAATAGTCATGAACAGCACAAGGGCTGTCGAGGTCATCATCCAGGCGGTATCGCCGGAGTTTAGGACTGGGGCCGCCACTTCGTCTGCCGCCATAGCCAAGCCGGGCATTACGAGGGACAACAGGGCTCCTAGCCCTGCGAATTTACGCAGAGTCATATTGTTTTCTCCTGGGGCGTTGGGTTTGTGGCGGCTTAGATTGCGTCGGTATCGGTTTCGCCGGTACGGATGCGAATCGCCTGTTCCAGATTGACCACGAAGATCTTGCCGTCACCGATCTTGCCGGTGTTGGCCGCCTTGGTTATCGCCTCGATAACCCGATCCAGATCCTTGTCGTCAATGGCGACATCGATCTTCACCTTAGGCAGAAAATCGACCACGTATTCCGCGCCGCGATACAGCTCGGTGTGACCCTTCTGCCGACCGAAGCCTTTGACTTCAGTAACAGTAATGCCCTGCACGCCGATCTCGGACAGCGACTCGCGCACGTCGTCCAGTTTGAACGGCTTGATGATGGCAGTGACTAGCTTCATGAAAACTCTCTCCCGAATTGGTGGACTTGCCCCAGGAAAACAAACCCGTCTCAAGTCTAAGCGCAGTGCCTGGCTTTGTAACGCATCGTCGGCCTTGAATGCCCGTCCGACTCCAGCTAACCACCCTGTACGAAACACTTCCCCCCGTTTCGCCTGGCGCACTGCATTCGACACAGCGACTGCATCAGTGCATGGGTTGATAGTCACTAAGCAGAAAGCTTGCCATCTCGACAAAACCCATTAAATTCAATCTCTTGGCCAATACCACAAGCCACCGCCCTGAATTACCCGAGAACTAACGCACAACAACAGTGCGCTGCCGTCCGTCCGCATGCGCGAAAAACGTGCGCTGGCTGGCTACCGGAATTGACTATAGACACTGCGTGATACACTGCCCGCCAATGTTTCCAGGACCTTTCCCATGCTCGCGCCCAAAGACTTCCTAGACGCCCTGACGGGCACCGCCTCCCGCCTCTTCAGCGGCGAAACCCCGCTGCCGAAAAGCGAAATCGAAAGCCAGTTCAAGGCGCTGTTGCAGAGCGGCTTCAGCAAGCTCGACCTGGTGAGCCGGGAAGAGTTTGATAGCCAGATGGTCGTGCTCGCACGCACCCGGGCACGGTTGGAGAGTCTTGAGGCGAAGGTGGCGGAGCTGGAAGCGAAGCTGACTCCACCTGCCGAGTAACGCACCCATTCCTTTGTAAAATGCGATCCCCTGTAGGAGCGGGCTTGCCCGCGAATGGGGTCGCCTCGGTCTACCAGGCATCCCACACTGGAAAGACCAACGCTGTAGGAGCTGCCGTAGGCTGCGATCTTCCGCCTCGCCACCATCTCGGCAACGTCCTACAAAGATCACCACCGCCGTCCGATAGCGTCGTGCAGCCCAGGTACCTAAGCTCCTTCTCAGCTGAATATTCAGCTCTGGGTTTGGCGACCCGGAAGACCCCGACGCAACGCGACCACATTCGACCGAGGAATTTATTCCCATCTCGAATTATGGCGGCTATGCGTGGGAGACCTTCGGGTCTGCCGGTTCTCGGGTGTCACCGGTTCGCCAACCCGCGCATGGCTGCCACCCTTTTCGTTTGGCGACGATCAGAGGCAGTTTTCTTCATTTGATCCCGAGAACTGCTCGATGAACGAAAACTATCTAGTTCCCCACGTCTTCACCCGCCACAAACTCCACCTCCACGCCCTCCTCCTAGAAAACCAACCCTGGTTCAGCGCCCGCGACCTTGGCCGGCTACTCCGCCTTTTCCTTGACGAACGCGCCGTCCGAAAGCTCGACCCCGATCAACACCAGTCCGCGCGAGTCCTCATCCACGGCGTCATCGAAGACACCCTGCTGATCAGCGAATCCGGCGTCTACGCCCTATTGGTCTACCACTACTGCCCCGAATACCGAGGCTTGCGCGAATGGCTGACCCACGACGTGGTCCCCGCCCTCAGGGATGCACAGCAACCGACCACAAACGAACGCCCGATTTTGAGCCTGTTGAACTGGCCGGAGATGTCGTTGAGTTTGTTGCACTGGAACAACCAGCCGTGGATTCGGCTGCAGGATGTTCCGCAAATGCTGCCTAACCAGGAACGACCACTACGTGCGGTTAACGAGCCGTGGTGGAAGCGTGCTTCGAGAGTGCTCCAAGCGTTTTGAGTACCCGAAGTTCAATCACGGCCGGCTTCGCGATCCGCGCATCGTAGGTCGATTGCAGACTTAGCCAGAATTCGGGCGTGGTGTTCAGATGGATGGAAAGCTTCTTGGCCAGATCAGGGCTGACATCTACGTTCTGCGCAACCAGCTCACGCACTTCAACCTCGGACATACACAACCGGACCTGAAGATCAGCCACCGCAGTACCCAACGGTTCAAGAAACTCCATTTCAAGGATTTCGCCGGGATGAATCGGCCGCATTCCACTAGTGTTCATTTCCCCTCCCGAGAACTTAATTTGCGGTGAGCATAAGCAGCTCCTTCTCACACACAAGAGCCCCAGCGCCCTTTCGCCGAGGTCCTTCAACTATCTCGGCAAGGTCCTACAAAAACCTGCTTCAGCAGCGGGTTGCACCCAATACCTTCCCCCACGCAGCTTGGGTAGCAGCTGGCGCAGCCTGCTGCTACAGATCGTGCGCCCCAGCAACATCCTGCGAATATTTCCCTCTTCTTCAGCCACGCTCAATCAAGACGCCCCGACTACCCTTAAAAAACCCGCAGGAAGCGGTCCCCGTAAGCTCAAGGAACGACCATGTCCCTCTCCATCGTCCACAGCCGCGCCCAGATTGGCGTGGATGCGCCTGCCGTCACCGTCGAAGTCCATCTGGCCAACGGTTTGCCCTCGCTGACCATGGTCGGTTTGCCGGAAGCGGCGGTGAAGGAAAGCAAAGACCGGGTTCGAAGCGCGATCATCAATTCAGGTCTGCAATTCCCTGCGCGGCGCATCACGCTGAATCTCGCCCCGGCAGATTTGCCGAAGGACGGCGGACGATTTGATCTGGCGATTGCCTTGGGGATTCTGTCCGCCAGCGTGCAGGTGCCGTCGTTGACGCTGGATGATGTGGAATGCCTGGGGGAGTTGGCTCTATCGGGTGCCGTACGGGCGGTGCGTGGGGTGTTACCGGCGGCGTTGGCAGCGCGCAAGGCCGGGCGATCGCTAATGGTGCCGCGGGCCAATGCTGAAGAGGCATGCCTTGCCTCAGGGCTTAAGGTGATCGCGGTGGATCATTTGCTGGAAGCGGTCGCGCACTTTAATGGACACACACCGGTCGAACCCTACGTTTCCAACGGCTTGCTTTACGCCAGCAAACCCTATCCCGATTTGAATGAAGTGCAGGGCCAACTCTCGGCCAAGCGCGCTTTGCTGATTGCGGCGGCGGGGGCCCATAACCTTCTGTTCAGCGGACCACCGGGGACGGGGAAAACACTTTTGGCGAGTCGTTTACCGGGACTGCTTCCACCTTTGGCCGAAAATGAAGCACTGGAAGTCGCAGCCATTCAATCCGTTACCAGTTGTGTGCCATTGAGCCACTGGCCACAACGACCGTTCCGCCAACCCCACCACTCCGCTTCCGGGCCGGCGCTGGTGGGCGGCGGCTCGAAACCGCAACCCGGCGAAATAACCCTCGCCCATCATGGCGTTCTATTCCTCGATGAACTCCCGGAATTCGATCGCAAGGTGTTGGAGGTTTTGAGGGAGCCGCTGGAATCCGGCCACATCGTGATTTCCCGCGCCAAAGATCGAGTGAGGTTTCCGGCCCGCTTTCAATTAGTAGCCGCGATGAACCCGTGCCCCTGTGGATATCTTGGCGAACCTAGCGGCAAATGCAGTTGCACACCGGACATGGTCCAGCGTTACCGCAACAAACTGTCGGGGCCGTTGCTGGACCGAATCGACCTGCACCTGACCGTCGCTCGGGAAGCCACGGCGTTGAACCCTGCGCTAAAACCCGGTGACGACACCGCCACCGCCGCAGTACTGGTTGCCGACGCACGAGAGCGACAACAAAAACGCCAGGGCTGCGCGAACGCCTTCCTTGATCTTCCGGGCCTGCGCAAGCACTGCAAGTTATCCACAACCGACGAGACCTGGCTGGAAACGGCGTGTGAGCGATTGACCTTGTCGCTGCGAGCGGCCCATCGACTGCTTAAAGTCGCGCGCACATTGGCGGACCTCGAGCAAGTCGATAACATCAACCGCGAACACCTAGCTGAGGCGCTGCAGTATCGGCCGAGCACAAACTGACCAGAGCTACTCCTTGGAGAGATCAACTAACGGTGTTTGTCGTACCTCGGTTTCCCGAGCGCCCTGAATCTCGGTCACCCGATGCAACGCCTTATCCACAGCCCCCTTATCCGCCAGCAAGCTGTACTTGATCTGAAACTGCTTCTGCTCTTTAGCCCCAATCGTCGGCACCAAACCGATCGGCCGCTGATAACGACGGTTATAGGAAAAACTCGTCCCCGGCTCCAACCCGGTCACATATCCCTGCCCTTGCGTATCGGTGTTCTTCCACAGCGAAAATACGGGCAACTGCTGAGTATTAAACCCAACCGACACCCCAAGGCTCCCCGACTTGTTATGCAGCACGGTCAACGTGTCACCCTTGGCATCGCCATAAGGCACAACGTTGTAAACCGTTTCGTCATAGTCCTTGGTCGGCGCGCGATAGGTCTGCCAATCCGCCAGATCCCCTTTGGCCTTGTCGTTGAACGGCGACACCTGTTTGACCGGCGCCACAAATCGGGCGCCCTGCTCAAGGAACGGCGTACTGAAGTTACTGTGGTAAAGCGCCTGGTACTCCTTCGGATAATCACCGTTGTTGGTCAGGGTGTCATTGAGGGCAAACGCGACGCTTCCGGGCTCAGTGACCAGTTCAGTCATCACCGAGAAATCGACTTTCTTGAACGCCTGCTCTTTGAGTTCGCCACGCAGGCTGATCGCGTAAGGCGGTTTTTCATCTATATGCAGGGTAACTTTGCTGGCCGGGATGTTGGCGGCGCGGCCATGCAGGGTCAGCAGTTCGCCGTTGTCCATGCCGGGATGGCCGACCCATTCGTAGCCGCAGCGAGTGACGAGCTCGTTGAAGCCTTCCAGCCAGCCCAGGCCGCCACGACCGTTGAGCTCAATGAAGGACGGATTGACCACGTCCTTGACCGGCGAATCCCAGCCCATGCGCACATTACCGACCGACGCCTGCAGGACGTTCATCCCGCGAGTCGGCACCACCGAGAGTTTCATCGTGCCGTTATCGATGTCGACGATGCTGACGCCCTCTTGCCGACCGCCGTGCAAGGTACGAAGGGTCACGGAGAAGGGTTGGTCGGTTTTCACACCGAGTTGCTGGCTGGTGATCTGCCAGTTTTGCGCGGCTTTGTCGCTGTCGAGCAGGACGTAATCCCAAGCCATGGCGTGGGAGGCGGACAGCGCGCCAAGGGCGACGAGGAGTTTGAACGGGGTCATGGGGAAAGCCTTTCTTGGAGTTGTGCATTTTTTATAGCGCTGATGAAACGATTCAGCAAGCTTAAAAAAGCTTACACCCGAACCTTCCCAAGCCAATTAAAATTGACCTTATGCAACCTCCGCACGCTTACGTTAGTCTCATAACGTTTGAACCTCCTGCAGATTGACGGCGATATCATGATGACATTAAGGTCGCCCGCTAAATGCAGGAGCAAGCACAGACACATTTGTCTGTCATTTTTGCGCAACGGATCGTATGGAGTTTGAATGCGCGGGGCACTATTACGCAGCGGTAAGAGCGGGTCATTCACTGCCCTCGGCGAAACAGGTCAACCGGTCTACCGGGCAGCCCTGCAATTGCGCGAAGCCATTCGTCGCAAGAACCCCGATTTGGTCGATCATCTGGCCATCCCTCAAAGCGATGAGCTCGGCAACCAGATCGATTGGTACAGCGCCCTCGACGGCGATGTGATTCCGTGGAGCAGCGCGACTGAAGAAGAACGCGCCCCTGCCCGCCGCCAGCTTGAAGCCCTGAAGACCGCGCTCGAAGAATTGAGCCAGCGTTTCCTGGGTACTGATTCCGGCGAACAGCAGCAAGGCGACAAAGCCGTGTTCGGCAAGTTGCTCAAGCGCGTCATTCATATCCCTGACGAAAACTTCGTGTACCTGGTGCAAGGCAAACCGGTGCTGACCTTTTGGGGTTTCGAGCACGCAGGTACCGACCTCAATCGCGATCCCCTGCACTGCCTCTATCAGGTTCCGCCGCTGCCACCCGTGGTCGAAGCGCCTGTTGTTGCGCCCGTCGTGCCGGTGGTTGCTCGTCCGTGGTGGCGGCGCTGGTGGTGGCTGTTGTTGCTGCCGCTCCTGCTGCTACTTTTGTGGCTGTTGCTCGGCCTGCGCGGTTGCGTCCCGATTCCGTTGGTGGCGGTAGACCTGCTGCCTAAGGGCGTCGTGCCGGTGGAGAAACCATTGGAAGAGCCACCACGGACCGGCAATGTCACGACGCTCAATGGCGTCCCCGTGACCGGCACTGTCGTAGGTACCACCAACGGCACCGGCGCCGACACTGCAGTGACCGGAACACAGGGTGTGGAAGCGCCGGACGTCGAGGGCAACGAGGCTGATGCAGCGCCAGCCGACCTGGCCAATGACCTTGCCAAAGACGCAGCCAAAGACCCGGCAGCCGAAAACAAAACCGTTCCACCCGAAAACAAAACCGCGCCGCCGGATGTCACATCGCCCGAAGCAGAAAAATCCGCCGCCGCAAAACCCGGCCCTCCCTTGAGCATCCCGCCAGACGCCGCCGACGGTGCCGCCAAGTTTCTCGATGGTCAGTACAGCGCAGGCGCCGGGATTCAGGACCGCCGGACCGGCAAACCGCTGCGTCTGGAATACCAGCTCAAGGACGGTAAGGGCCAAGTCACCGTACACCAGGCCGACGGCTCGAAATGTAGCGGGCCGGTGAGCGCTACTATGAAGGGTGGCAGCCTGGCCATCGACAGCCAGGGCCAGGCCGTTTGCGGCGACGGCAGCACTTACGACATGCCCAAGATCAACTGCCGCAAAGGGGCGACCACGGTCGCGGACTGCACCGGCGGTTACGGAAAAGATCAATTCCCCATGTCCATGCGGCACGTGGGCGAATAAAAACGGAATAACCTGACATGTTGCCTGAAGTCACACAATTCGAAGACACCGTCACGCTGGTCAGCGACACCGGCATCCAGTTCATGGATTTCGCCCTGCGCCTGGATCCCCGCAAGGAACCGGCGGGCGAGTTCGCACCGATGATCAGTGGGCTGATCTGCCGCCTGGCGTACAACGAAGAGAAAGACTTCTTTTTCTACGAGCCCGAACCGGAAAAGGTCGAAAAGGCCAAACCTGCGTTCAGCGTCGACATGAAAAGCAGCCTCGATTTGCTCGACGGTATCTGGCTGCCGACCCCGTTTTTCCGCTTCATGCCGCCACATCGCTTCGATGAAGGCCCGACCAACTGGTCGCGCATGCGTCTGGTGAAACTGGCGACACCCGACATCGACGGCAACACCCACCGCCTGACGATGGCGTTCGACAGCCGTGTGATGCCCAAGCGTGACGGCACTGCTTACCTGGCGCCAAACGAAGAAGACATCAGCTCCGGCGTGTCTTTCAAACTGGCGACCAAGGCCAGCGAAACTCGCTGGTTCCTGGCGCAGCCATGGGTCAACGAGTGGCTGCTGGAAGTGTTCAACGAGGGCAATGCCCACCGTTCGCGCGCAGAACTGGACATCGATATCCGCGCCAACTATCACCTGGCGCACTACCTCAACTTGCTCAGCCTGTTGAGCAAACCGTCGGCGGCCCAACAATCGACAGCCCGGGCGAAAGTTGAAATCCCCGAGCTGAAAGTGGTCGCCAACGACAGCAATGGCCTGGTCAAACCGATTCCGGTGGACCTGGTGCTGGACGTCGGCAACTCGCGCACCTGCGGCATCCTGATCGAAAACCACGGTCAGGCCGGCTCCGGGCTGAAGCAGAACTACGTGCTGGAACTGCGCGACCTGATCACCCCCGAACACACCTACAACTTGCCGTTCGAAAGCCGCGTGGAATTCGCCCAAGCGTATTTCGGCAAGGACCACTGCTCAGTCAAGAGCGGCCGTCACGATGCGTTCCAATGGGCGACGATTGCCCGTGTCGGCAATGAGGCCAGCCGCCTGGCCAGCCGTCGTCGCGGCACCGAAGGCTCCACTGGCCTGTCCAGCCCGAAACGCTATCTGTGGGACGAAAACGCCTATGGCCACGGCTGGCGCTTCAACTGCTCATACATCAAGACCGATAACGAGCCGTACGCCACCGCTGCGCCGTTCTCGCATCTGATCAACGAAACCGGCGAGGCGCTATACAGTCTCGAGGAAGACGATCGTCTGCCGGTGTTCATGCCGCGTTATTCACGCAGCTCGCTAATGACCTTCATGCTCGCCGAAGTGCTGGCCCAGGCGCTGTCGCAAATCAACAGCCCGGCCCAACGCTCGCGTCAGGGGCACACCCGCGTGCCGCGCCAGCTCAACAGCATTACCCTGACCGTGCCGCCGGGCATGCCGCAGGCCGAGCGCAGCATCCTCAACGAACGCATGCTGCAAGCCATCGGCCTGGTGTGGAAAAGCCTCGGCTGGCATGCCGGCGAAGAAGATCCACATCAGGATCAGGCCGTCAGCCCGCGCACGCCGATCCCGAGTATCCGCGTGGAATGGGACGAAGCGTCCTGCGGCCAGTTGGTGTACCTGTACACCGAGGTCAACGAGAACTTCGCCGGTCATCCGGAGGAGTTTTTTGACACCATCGCCCGGCCGGACAAGACCGACCGCCAACGCATCACCCTCGCGACCATCGACATCGGCGGCGGCACCACCGACCTGGTGATCACCGACTATCGCCTCGACCGCGCGGGTAATACCGGCAGCGGCAGCAATGTGCACATCGTGCCCGAACAGCGTTTTCGCGATGGCTTCAAAGTGGCCGGCGACGACATCCTGCTGGACGTGATTCAGGACTTCATCCTGCCGAGTTTCGAAAAAGCCTTGCAGAACGCCGGCGTGAAAGCCCCGGATTCGCTGATGTCACGGCTGTGTGGCGATGAATCGGTCAGCGCCCAGGACATGATCCTGCGTCAGCAATTGAACCTCCAGGTGTTCGCCCCGCTGGGCCTGGCGCTGCTCAAGGCGTACGAGCATTACGATCCGCAGGTCCCACAAGAAGTCACCCCGCAAAGCTACCGCCAATTGCTCGGTGACAACGCGATCAGCAAGACCGTGCTCGACTACGTCAACGCCGCCGTGCGTCGCGATGTCGGCAGTCAGAGTGGTTTCGACCTGTATGCCGCGCCGATCAGCTTCGACCTGCAAAAGCTCCACGCCGCGTTCCTCAACGACCAGATCAACATCACCAAGATCCTTGGTGCGCTGTGTGAAGTGGTCGCGCAGTACCCGTGCGATGTCTTGCTGCTGACCGGCCGCCCTTCGCGCCTGCCCGGCATCCAGGCGTTCATTCGCAAGGTGTTGCCGCTGCCACCGGGGCGCATTCTGGCGCTGCAAAACTACCGCACCGGCGGCTGGTATCCGTTTCACAAGAACGGCCGGATCGACGACCCGAAAAGCACCGCATCGGTCGGCGCCATGCTCTGCCTGTTGTGCGCCAACCACAGCGTGCCGAACTTCTACTTCCGGGCATCGGCGCTCAAGCCGTATTCGACAGTCAAGAACATCGGCGTCATCGACCTGAACAACGTGATCAAGGATGCTGACGTGCTGTACCGCGACATCCAGTCCGAAGACTACAAAATCAAGCTGCCTGAAATTGGCGTTGGCGACGCCGCCGACACGCCGCAGCTGGAAATGCGCGGCGATCTGCGCCTCGGTTTCCGCCAGTTGGCCACTGACCGCTGGGCCGCCTCGCCGCTGTACACTTTGCGGTTCACCAAGTCGGGTCGGGAGAAGTTTTCCCGGGCAATCGGTGAAAACGGCAGCGCGCCGCTGCTCAAGGTGCGGTTCGAGGTCAAACCGGCGGACAAATACACGCGCAAGCAGGATCTGGTCAGCGACCGCCTATCGGTACGCGACATCGAATCCAACAGCAACAACGTCAACTTCAACCCGCGCAGCGACCTCGAGCTGGAACTCAACACCATGCTCGACGCCGGCCTGAGCGAGACCAAGTACTGGCTCGACAGTGGAAGTGTGAAACGCAAATGAAAGACCTGACCCCCGATCAAACTCAGCTCTCTGCCAGTTGGGCCGCTGTTTATGAAGGCGCCGGTCAGGCGCTGGACTGGATTGGCCAGACACGCGGCAATGCGCCGCGTCTGGACAGCGAAGCCGACAACCTGAACATCCGCCTGCACCGCGCCCGCAACCTGGCCCAAAGCCTCGGTCGCGTGGCCTGCACGCCGATGACAATTGGCTTTTTCGGCTTGTCCCAGGCCGGCAAGTCCTACCTGATTTCGGCCCTCGCCGCCGGTCAGAACGGCAAGCTGGAAACCGATTTCGGCGGCCAGCACCTGGACTTCATCAAGCACATCAACCCGGTGGGTGGTGGCAAGGAAGCCACCGGCCTGGTGACGCGCTTCAGCCGTCGGGCAACGGAAAGTCAGGACAAGGACTTCCCGGTAGAACTTACGTTGTTCAAGGAAATCGAGCTGGCGAAGATTCTCGCCAACGCCTGGTTCAAGGATTTCGACCTTGAGCGGATTTCCTACGAGATCGACGAAGAGCGCATCCAGCGCGTGCTCAAACCGTTCGAAGGCCGCGAAACCGGCCCGCTGCAAACGGGGGTCAATGCCGACGATCTGGTGTCGCTGTGGGATTACCTGCGCGACAACTTCCGCAACTCGGTGAAAAAGCTTGAGCACCTGTACTGGCCCAAAGCGTTGCAATTGGCGCCACGCCTGAATTTCCAGGAACGGGCCGAGCTGTTTTCGATTCTCTGGGGCGAGCAAAGCGAGTTGACGCGCGTGTACCAGCAACTGGCCGGCGCGCTGCACAAGCTGGGTCTGCCCGAGACCGTGTTCGCACCGTTGAAGGCCTTGGTGAGTTTCGAAAACGACACCTACAGCCAGCGCGACAGCATCATGAACGTCGACATCCTCGAACGCTTCGGCAGCCCGCTGGACTTGCCGATCGATGTTCGACCGCTGGTTGGCGATCGCCTGCAAAACAGTCAGGCGATTGCGGTCGCGCAACTGGCGGCACTGACCGCCGAAATGACCTTCCGCCTGATCGAAGCGCCGGTGGATGACATCGTCAATCAGGTCGACCTGCTGGATTTCCCCGGTTATCGCGGGCGCCAGAAACTGCACGAGATCGCCGATTCCAACGACCCGCAATCCACCGCCAAGGACAACTCCGTTTCCCAGCTGATCCTGCGCGGCAAGGTCGCCTACCTGTTCGAACGCTACACCGACAACCAGGAAATGAACGCGCTGGTGGTCTGCACAGGCTCGACCAAGCAGAGCGACGTCAACGACGTGGGCCCGGTGCTGACCCGCTGGATCGAAAAGACCCAAGGCGCCGACTCGGCCGCTCGCAGCAAGCGCGACACAGGTCTGATCTGGGCGCTGACCATGCTCGATTTGCGCATTACCAACTCCCTCAGCCTGACACCGGATCAGTACGACGAGAGCTGGAACGGCATGGTCAAGCTGACCATGCTGGAGCGCTTCGGCAGCCTGAGCTGGATGAACGACTGGGCCGGCACACCGTTTCAGAACACCTATCTGGTGCGTAAACCGCGTATGGACGCGGCGTTCATCGGGCAGGACGCGACCGGTGCGGAAACCGGCCTCAATGCCATCTATCAGGAACGTGTCAGCGCGCTAGGCACCAGCTTCGCCAGCAACGCCCTGGTGTGCAAACACATCAAGAACCCGGCCAACGCCTGGGCAGAAATGCTGCGCAACGATGACGGTGGTATCAGCCATTTCAGTGGCAGTTTCAAAGGCGTGGCCAATATCGAATTCAAATTGCAGCGCATTCGCGAGCAATTGAGCGAGTGCCTCGAAGGCCTGACCACTCACGGCCTGAGCACTTGGTACCACGCCGACGACGACGGTGCCGCAGCCGCCAAGAAAGCCAAGGCGCAAATGATTTTGACCGGCCTGGGCCGTCGCCCTGCGGTGCTTGGCGAATTGATCGATCAACTCGACATGCCGAGTGAAGAGGTGCGCGACCTGTACCTCAGCGGCGTGTACGAAACCGATGACGAGCCCGCCGTGAACGACGAACCGGCTGCCCCGACACCGAGCCAGAGCCTGTATGGCAACGACGCCGGTTTCGATTTCGATTTCAGTGACGACCTGAGCCACGACGCGCCAGTCAGCAGCAAAACCGGCACCCCTGCGCCCGAACTGCAAAGCAACGAGCACCGTTTTGCCAAAGCGGCCTTCAAGGCCTGGATCGCGCACCTGCGTGAACTGACCACCCGGCAAAGCCTGCTCAACCTGCTGGGGCTGGAAAAGGCCTTGCTGGAAGCGGTGGTCGATGAACTGATCACCGCCGGCTATCGCCAGGACTTGCCGGGGCAACTGAGCCGCGCCGTCCTCAAGCGTGCACAAAGTGGCGCGCGGCGCGATCAACTGGTCGAACGCCAGGTACTGGAAGTGCAACGTGTGCTGCGCGATTTCGTGTCCTGGTTCGGCTACCTCCAGAAGCCGGTGAGCGAGCGTCCGAACAGCCGCGCCGGTGCCAAGGAGCCGTTGTTTTCGTTCTACACCGACATTAGCCCGGGACAAGTCCCCGTGCTGCCGGCGCAACCGGCAAATCAGGCGCAGCGGTATCTAGGCGACTGGCTCTCGGGCCTGGCCTACATCACGCAGGACAATGCCGGCCATGGTGCCGGACGTGAAATTACCCCTGAACAGAACGAACGGCTGGGCCAAGTGCTCACAGCCTTCGCAGCGAGATAAGCAATGCCAATTCGTGTCGACCTGCTCGCGTTAGAGCCCAATGTGCCTGGCCAGGCCCGCCTCACTGTGAAGAAATGGCAGGGTGGCGAGGAACAGCTGGAGTTTTCCATTCAGCGCAACCAGGACGGTTTTTACCTCCAGGACCACAAGGCCTGGAGCAACAATCCATTCTGGTTCAAGGTCTCGCGTTTCAACCTCACGGCCAACGGCGAAGCTTTGGAAACGCAGGTCGGCCCGGACGTGGTCGACCCGCTGCTGGAAGGCGGTGCCAACTCGCAGTTTCAGATCGAACTGCGCGAACAGAACCACGGTCATGCCGATAAAGGCGTGGTTCGCCCAGGCGTTGGCATGCTGCCGTCCACGGCCGGCGGCCAGACGCGCTCGACCTACGGCGGCGCTGAACTGACGGCGCCGAGCGAACCTGCACCGGAGATCCCGGAGATCCCGGATCTACCTGAACTGACCCTGTCCACCGTCGAGCCAGAAGTGGAGTTGGAGTCGGTGCTCACCGAGCCCGACTACACGCCGCCTCCCGCACCGGTGAAGAAAAGCAACAAAGGCCTGATCGGTCTGTTGATTGTGGTGTTGTTGCTGGCAGCGGGCGCCGGATTCTGGTTCTACAAACGCACCCCGGCCCCTGCGGTTGCAGCCACTGCCGCCGCACCCGCCGGCGCCGACGCCGACGCTCAAGCCTGCACCCTCGACAGCATGAACAGCCTGCCCGAGTTGACCTTCGTCCAGACCTGCATCAAGGCGGCGCCCGACAGTGCCAAGTTGCTGGAGATCATCAACCAGGCCAAGGCTGGCAAACACTGCGGCGTCGCCCAGCGTCTGTACGCCAACCGTGCCCAGGCCGGTGACGCGCTGATCGCCAACGCCTATGCCCGCGAATACGACCCTAAATACCTGAAGGCCAGCGAGTGCTTCCCGGCCGCGGACAACGCCACCGCCGCCTACTGGTATGAAACCATCCTCACCCAGGACCCGAACAACGCCGAAGCCAAGCAGCGTTTCGAGGAGTTGCAGAAGTGATGCGTTCGCCCATGAGTCGATTCCTGCTGAGCAGCGCCGCATTACTGGCGCTGTGCATCAGCCCGCTGTCCCAGGCCGATGACAAACCGCTGATCCAGGCCGGTAAAAAGACCCTGTTCCAACGCGTGCTGACCACGCCCGGCTGCAAAATAAGCCCGAAGGCGGGCGGTGCCGAAGGTGACGCACAACCAGTCTTTAGCCGCTTTTATGTGTACGAGCGCGCCCAGGCAAACAACGCCGAGTGGCTGAAAGTCGGCCCCGACAGTTACGGCAAAACCATTGGCTGGCTGCCTGCCAGCTGCACCACCGACTGGAAGATGCAACTGACGCTGGCCTTCACCAACCCGGCCAACCGCGACCGTTTGCTGTTCTTCAAGGACCGCGCCACCGTCGAAGGTATCCTTGATGCACCGGACCCGGTCAGCAAAGTCGCGCCGCTGCGGGCCACGCTGAAAAAGGGCCAGCAAGCACCGGGCGTACTGGCTGAAGAACCGGAATACTTCGTCGACCTGCAAAAGCAGTTCTACCTGCTGCCGGTGCTCAGTGGCGAAGAAGTCATGACCGAAAGCGGTTTCCGCACGCGCCTGCTCAACGTCGCCTCCGTCAGCAAGCCGGATGACAAGAACGCCAAGGGCGGTGCTGCAAACAGCGCTGCCGGCAGCAAGGAAGCCGAAGAGAAAAAGGCCAACCAGCTGAAGGAATTCAGTGCGGCCGTAGTATTTGTCATCGACTCGACGATCTCGATGGACCCCTACATCGACCGCACCCGCGAGGCGATCCGCAAGGTTTACCAGAAGATCGAAGCGCAGAATCTCGGCAAACAGGTCAAATTCGGCCTGGTGGCTTTCCGCTCCAACACCCAGGCGGTGCCGGGGCTGGAATACACCACCAAGATGTACGCCGACCCGACACAGGTGAAAGACAGCGCCGACTTTTTCGCCAAGATCGCCGACCTCAAACAAGCCACTGTGTCGAGCAGCAGCTTCGATGAAGACTCGTTTGCCGGCGTTATGGAGAGCATCGACAAGGTCGACTGGAGCCAGTTCGGCGCACGCTACGTGGTGCTGATCACCGACGCGGGCGCCATCGAAGGCGACGACAAGCTGTCGAAGACCGGTTTGAGCGCCGCGCAGGTGCGTATGGAGGCCGCCAACCCGGGCGTGGCGATTTACACCCTGCACTTGAAAACCCCGGCCGGGGCCAAGGACCACGCCAAGGCCGAGGCGCAATACCAGAACCTGTCGACCTACCCGGGCACCAACACCTCGCTGTACTACCCGGTGAACGCTGGCGATGTGCAGGAATTCGGTCGCAAGGTTGACGCACTGGCCGCGGCGATCACTACACAAGTGAAAGCCGCCTACATGGGCGAAGACGCCATCGGCAGCGCGGCGAACGCCAAGCAGGACCCGGCCGAGAAGAAAATGCTCGAAGACGCGGCGCTGATCGGCCACGCCATGCAACTCGCCTATCTCGGCGAGAAGACCAACAGCAAAGCCCCGCCAGTGTTCAAGGCGTGGATCACCGACCGCGACCTGATCAAGCAGAACATCCCGACCACCGACGTGCGGGTGCTGCTGACCAAGTCACAGCTCAGCGACTTGAGCGACGTGATGAAGCAAATTCTCGATGCCGCCAACGAAGGCCTGATTTCACCCACGGAAATGTTCGATCGCCTGCGCTCGGTGGCGGCGACCATGGGCGCCGATCCCAATCAGCTCAAACAGAACAGCAACGCCAAACTGGCGGACATGGGCGTCCTCGGTGAATACCTCGAAGACCTGCCTTATCACAGTGAAGTGCTGAACCTGGATGAAGAGACCTGGAAGAGCTGGGATGGTCTGGCACAAGAAAAATTCATCCGCACGCTGAACACCAAACTGCGGCATTACCAGCGTTACAACGCCGATGTCGACCGTTGGGTAGCTTTAGCCAAAGACAGCGATGCGCGGGACAACGTCTACCCCGTGCCACTGGAAATGATGCCTTAAAGAGACGCCGATGCTCGATATCAAGAACCTGCTGGTGCGCCGTGGTGAAGGCGCACAGGCTCATCACGTGCGACTGCCACACTTGCAGGTCGGCGCCGGGGAAATCCTCGCCATCACCGGCGAGAGTGGCAGTGGCAAAAGCACATTGCTCGAAGCCATCGGCCTGTTGCTCGCGCCGGTGGAACTCGAGCGCTTCCGGCTGGGCCCGACGCACGCTCAGGATATCGCCCAACTGCTGGCCACTGACGACCAGCCTGCTCTTGCAGCGGTGCGTTCACGGCATTTGGGATTCATTTTGCAGAGCGGCGGCTTGCTGCCGTTCCTGAGCGTGCGGGACAACATCAGCCTGCCGCGCCGTTTGCTCGGGATGCCCGCAAAAAGCGATCACATCGACCACGCCGTTGACGTGTTGCGCCTGCAAGGGTTGCTGGATAAACAACCTCAGGCCTTGTCGATCGGCGAACGCCAACGCGTGGCCTGCGTTCGGGCAATTGCCCATGAACCGCTGCTGCTGTTGGCCGACGAGCCGACCGCCGCGCTCGACCCTCTCAGTGCCCGGCGTTTGTTCGAGCTGCTCTTGAGCCTGGTGTCGAGCATGGGCCTGAGTGCACTCGTTGTATCCCATGACTGGGCCCTGCTGAAGGATTTCGGCTTGCCGCGTCTCGGCGCTATCAGCCATCAGGGAGAGACTCTGTTTGAACCGATGGACTGATCGCTTGCACCTGCTGGGCTCACTGGCGCTGCAAGACCTCTGGCACGACCGCAAGGTCTCGCTGTGCATCGCCGCCTCCCTGGTGGCGGTGATCGCGCCCTTATTGCTGCTGTTCGGGCTCAAACACGGGGTGGTCAGCCAGCTGCAAGACGAACTGCTGCGCGACCCGCGCAACCTTGAAGTGAAGATGCTCAGCAACGGCAACTACGACACGGCCTGGATCGAGCGTTTGCGCCTGCGCCCCGAGACCGGTTTTGCCCTCGGCCAGACCCGCTCGCTCAATACCCAGGCTGACCTGCTGATCGGCATGCAACGGTTTGTCGAAGGTGCGGAAATCATCGCCACCGAGCCAGGCGACCCACAACTGAACCTGGCGCCACTCAACCCCGTCGGCAATCAAGTGATCCTCAGCGCCAGCGCAGCGCAACGCTTGCAGGCCAAGGCCGGCGACAGCGTGCAGCTGCGGGCCTTACGACGTCTGGAAGGTGTCAATGAACGCGGCGAGATGACGCTGACGGTACTGGCCGTGCTCGACGGTGCCCGCTTCGGTCGCGCTGCCGGGTTTGTCGCCCCGCCGCTGCTGCTGGATCTGGAGCGCTTTCGCGACGGTTATCAGGTCAGTGCGTTCGGTGTGACCACCGGCAAGCCTCAGGGTAATCTACAACCGCTGTATGCCCGCGCCCGCGTGTATGCGCGCGACATCGATCAGGTTGCGCCGCTGGAACACTGGCTCAACGAACAACACATCGAAACCTCGAGCCGACTGGCCGACATCGACAACGTCAAAGCCATCAACCATGTGCTGGGGCTGATCTTCGGTGTGATCGCCATGGCGGCGCTGATCGGCTGCGTGGCGTCGATGGTCGGCGCGTTCCTGGCCAACATCGACCGCAAACGCAAAAGCCTGGCGGTCCTGCGTCTGCTGGGTTTCAAACGCAGGGCCGTCGGCGGTTTCGTGGTCCTGCAAGCGCTATCGCTGAGCTTGGCCGGCTACGTGGGCGGGCTGGGGTTTTATGCCGTGGGCAGTCATTTGTTCGACTACCTGCTCGGCAGCAGCCAGGCCACCGGCACCTTCGTTTGCCACATCACTGTTTGGCATGGCCTGGCCGCCCTGCTCCTGACCTTTTTGGTCGCTGCACTGGTGGCCGTGATCGGCGCCTTGCGAGCCATCAACATCCAACCTGCGGAGAGTCTGCGTGAGCTATAAACGTTTTGGCTTGCTGTTACCCCTGAGCCTCGGCTACTTGCTCGACGCCTCGGCGGCGGGCTGGGAAGAGAAGTATTACAACCCGATGCCCGAGGCTAGCGACGTCGTACTGCCGATGCCCTGCGAAGGCTCGATGGTGTTTCGCAAGGTGTTCATTCCGGTCGCCGGTCCGCTGGATGACTACCCGATCAACATCGGTCAGGACGGCGCGGAATACGGCTATGTCGAACAGACCCGTCCGACCTTTATCGCCGGCAGTTTTACCGGGGCCAAGAACGACAAGTCCCGCTACTACCTGATGGCCAAGTACGAGATGAGTCAACTGCAATACGCCGCGCTGACCGAAGCAACCTGCCCCACCGCCGCCACCAAGATGCGCTTGCCGCAAACGGCGGTGAGCTGGGTGCAAGCCATCGAAGCCGCCGACAAGTACAACCTGTGGCTACGCAAAAACGCCGCCGGCAAGCTGCCCAAGGAAGACGGCGCACAAGGCTTCCTGCGCCTGCCGACCGAAGTCGAGTGGGAGTTCGCCGCGCGCGGCGGTCTGGAAGTCGGTGCCGCTGAATTCCGCGACACGCACTACCCGATGCCAGAAGGCATCAACGCCTACGAGTGGTTCGCCGGGGCGCAGTCGTCCAATGGCAAAGTGCAATTGACCGGACTGCAAAAGCCCAACCCGCTGGGCCTGCATGACATGCTCGGTAACGTCGACGAAATGATGTTCGAGCCGTTTCGCCTGAACAAACTCGACCGCCAGCACGGTCAGGCCGGCGGTTACGTCGTCCGTGGCGGCAACTACCTGACCGCGCAGGCCGACCTGCGTACAGCATTGCGTAAGGAAGAGCCGTATTACAACGCCGAAGGCCAGGTGAAAAACAAGACCACCGGCCTGCGACTGGTGCTGGTCTCACCGACCCTCACCTCTCGCGAACGGGTCGCCAGCATCGAAAGCAGCTGGAAGAAACTCGGCACCGGCAGCAAGGAAGCCGAATCCGCCGACAAAGGCACCGTGCAATCCCTGAACAGCCTCGCCTCGGGCGTCGAAGATAAAGCGCTCAAGGAAAAACTCCAGGCCCTGGAAAACCAGCTGCGCGCCAGCAACCAGCAGCAGGAAGAAACCCGCGACCAGGCGATCCGCGCCAGCCTCAACCTGGGTGCATTCCTGTGCACCAAAATGCTCGACGACGGTCAATACGTGGACTTCCTGCAAAAGAACTACAAGCTCAACTGCGAAAGCGCAGACAAAGATGCCAGTTGCGATATGCGTAAAACCAAGCTCGACGAGCAAAAGGATCGCCTGCACAAACTCAGCCGTTACTACGCCAGCAGCCTGGTGGAATCGGCTACCTTGTACGGCCAGCCACTGCTTGAAACGCAAGTCCCGGTAATGGAAGAAATCATCAGCCGCAACAAACAGCTGCAAGACCTCAAACCTTACTTGCGCACCCACTGGGCCAATCAGAAGGCGTTCCTGCAAAAGCAGAAAATCGATACTGAAGCCTGGTTGAACAGCTGCAAAACCGTCACTCAATAACAACGCGTCAACACCGTTACCTAGGAGTTTCACCATGTCGCGCAGCCTTTGGACTCGCTTCAAGCTACAGATCGCTTTCGTAGTCGCCGGCAGCCTGCTAATGACCGGTTGCGCCAACACCGGCAGCTCTATGCTCGGCGAAGGCGACGGTGCCGACCCGCGCCTGACCCAGGGCAATGACGCAGAGTTCTTCAGCAAGTCCGGATACCAGGCCTGCGCCGTCGGCGCCGGTGTCGGCATCCTCGCTTGCGCGCTGTCCAACAGCAACAACAAAACCGTGTGCGTCATCGCCGCCGGTATTACCGCATGTGGCGTGGCCATGGGCGCCAACTATTACCTGGATCAACGTCGCAGCGAATACGCCGACACCACCACCCGTTTGGCGAAGATGAACAGCGACGTCCAACAAGACACGCAGAACGTGATCGCCCGTACCGCGACCGCTCAACAAGTGATCAATGATGACCAGGCGCAAATCGCCCAGATCAAAAAGGACATCGCCAACAAGAAAGTCGACAAGAGCAGGGCTCAGGCGCAAATCGCCGGGATCGATTCGGACATCGCGCGCCTGCGTAAAGACCTTGCCAACATGCGTACCAAAGTCACCGAGTACAGCAAAGTGGCAGACGCCGAACGCGCACAAGGCACCAGCGCCGAGATGAAGCAGGTAGACATGAACATTCAGAAAATGAACCAGAAAGTCGTCAGCCTGCAGAAGGAAGTCGACGCTCTGTACAGCCAACGCTCCGCAATCACCCTGGGCTAAGCACATGACGCTAAAACAACTGATGGTCATCACTGCCGTCCTGACCCTGAGCGGTTGCGCGGCCAAGCCTGGCGAATGCGATGCGACCAATCGCGACAGCAGCATGCTGGCCAAGATGAATTGCGACTACTCCGGTGGTTACAGCGATCAGGTCAAGCAGAATGAACAGGCCCTGAGCGAGTCCCGGCAGCAAAACGCAATGTTCCGTCAGGTGTACGAGAACATTCAGGCCCAACAACTCAGCACCAAAACCGATCTGGCCAGCCAGCAGAAATCCCAGGTGGCGCTGAATCAGTCGCTGACGCAACTGCTGAACTCGCTCAAGGCCCGGCGTGGCAATGAAGCCCAGGTGCAGAAGCAGATTGCCGACCTCGAGCGGCAGCTCAAGGCTTCGCAAGCGGCGCCAACGACCAAATCAACGCCCGCAACGCTGGCGGCCAAGCAGCAAGAGCTGAAGACGTTGCAGAAGAAGGTCAATCAGCTGCAATTCAGCCTCGGCTACGAAGAGTAACTTTTCACCCCGCAGGGCATCCCGACGGATGCCTGCACTTTTTCAGGAATCGTCGTCATGCAGCGGGTCATCAGGGATGCGCAAGCCACATCGGAGGGGATGAGTGCGCTGCAAGCCAAAGTCGCCCTCATCCAGAAACACTTTCCGCCGACCGTCGCCAGTCTGTTTGCTATCCCGCGGATGGGCAGCGGTGACGTGCTGGAATGGTGGACCGAACTGGGTGGCCAACCCACGCCCTATGCCGACCTCAACGAGGACGCGCAACGACGTTTGCTGGAAACCTATGAAGTGCGTCAGACGTCCCTCGGACAGCTGGCGGATGAACTGCAAAAACGCGGTCAACCGACGGTAGCGGATGATCTACGCAGCCTGCTCGGCACGCCTGAGCTGGACAAACTCTACAGCCTCAACGGTGAGCCATTGGTGGTGCGCTGGAACCAGCGTCCGCCCAAACCGATCGTGCCTCCGGTAGTTCCGATGGTGCCGGTGGTACCGCCGTCGCGTCGTGGCTGGTGGATCGCGGCGGCCTTGCTTGCGCTGCTGTTGCTGCTTCTGGCGCTGTGGCTCTGGTGGTTCCTGCACCGTGAACCGGTTGTCGTGGTTCCGCCTGTAGCGCCAGCGCCGCCGGTGGTGACGCCGGTTGAGAAACCGGTTGAGAAACCAATCGAGCCTGTCCCCGAGCCTGTCGTGGAACCGGAACCTGTTCCGGCACCGGAACCCACACCAGAACCGGTACCGGAGCCCAAGCCGGTCCCGCCACCAAAGCCGGCACCGGAACCCAAGCCGATCCCGCCACCTAAACCAGTTCCACCACCAAAACCGGTAGTGGCTGCCCCACCTCCACCTCCAGCCCCGCCACCGGCCCCGACGCTGGACAACTTCGCATGCCGTAAAAATGCGCCGCCCGCAGAGGTCCCGCAATTCGTGGTGGTGCTCGACACCTCGGGTTCGATGAACCTGAACATCAAGTCAGTGAAAGCCGACGAGGACTGGTTTTACGGTGGTGGTGACCTCAACAAGCTCCTGGACCCGAATCGCTACATGCGGCTCACCGCCAAACCCAGCCGCATGGACGTCGCCAAGGACTCGCTGGCCGGCATGATCAACGGGCTGGACCCGAAGATCGACACACGCCTGATCACCTTCGCCGGCTGCGAAAGAACGCCGGACCGGGGTGTGTTCAAGCTCGGCGATCGCCCGCGGCTGATCAACGGGATTCGAGGTCTGGTTCCCGACGACGGCACACCGCTGGCGGACAGCCTGGCCCGCGCGGCGAGTACCGTCGACGGGCGTAATAACGATGCGGTTATCGTGATGTTTGTCGACGGTGAAGACGGTTGCGGACAGGACGTTTGCGCGGTATCCCGTCGAATCGCCAGGGAACAACCGCGGCTGCGGGTCAATGTGGTGAAAATCGGTGTTGGCGGCACGTCACGCTGCATCGCTGAAAACACCGGTGGCCGGGTTTACAACAGCACCAATGCGGCTGAACTGGGCAGCCTGTTGAAACAGGCGAGCAAGGAAGTGTCCAGCAGTGCCAAGTGCGACTAGCTTGGGGACTGATCCGGAATTGAGGTGAGCCCATTCGCGAGCAGGCTCGCTCCCACACTGGATTTGTGATCGACACAAACCCTGTGGGAGCGAGACCGGCTTGCCGGCGATGGCTATCTCAGAGGCGCCTCAACGAAACCGGTCAGCCTCATGCCGCAAGTCCGCCGCCAGGCTTTCCACAGAGTCAGCGCAGGTGCTCGACCGCCGGTAACTCCATGGCCCGAACCTCACCCAAGAGGAAATCGCTGAGGCGGCGCAAACGTTCACCTCCGGGGCGGGTTTTCGGCCAGACCAGGTAATAATTCTCACCGCTGGCGACCGCCGTCGGCCACGGCAAACTCAGGCGTCCCTGCGCAACATCCTCCGCCACCATCAACAAATCGCCCATGGACACGCCATAGCCTCGGGCGGCGGCGATCATGCCCAGTTCCAGCGTGTCGAACACCTGGCCGCCCTTGAGCGAGACCTGATCGGTCAGGCCCATGCGTTCCAGCCAACTGCGCCAGTCGCGACGGTCGGGCGTTGGGTGCAGCAGTTCAGTGCTGGCCAGGCGCGCGACGTCCCAAGGCTGATCTTTCAGAAGATTCGGCGCGCCCACGGGAATCAGCTCTTCTGGAAATAACAAAGTAGCCTCCCAGTCCGGCGGGAAATGCCCGTTGCTGAGGATCACGGCGCAATCGAACGGTTCCTGATTGAAGTCCACCGAGTCGATGTCCATCCAGGCGCTGGTCAGCTGCACTTCATTGCCCGGTTGCAGGTGCCGAAAACGGCTGAGCCGCGCCAGCAACCAGCGCATGGTCAAGGTCGACGGGGCTTTCATGCGCAGGATGTCGTCTTCGGCGCGCAAGGTATTGCAGGCGCGCTCCAGGGCAGAGAAACCGTCACGAATGCCCGGCAGGATCAACCGCGCCGACTCGGTGAGTTGCAAATTGCGCCCGCTGCGGTGAAACAGCCGACAGGCGAAATGCTCTTCGAGCGTACGAATGTGTCGACTGACCGCGCTCTGAGTGATCGACAGCTCTTCGGCGGCGCGGGTAAACGAGCTATGCCGTGCCGCCGCTTCAAATGCGCGCAAGGCATATAAGGGAGGAAGACGACGAGACATGAGGAAAGCTCCTATAGCGCAATCCGGCTACCGTACCAGAAACTCCCCAGCATGAGTCTGACTCATGCTACCCATCCTTTTTATCCCTTTGTGCAAACCCCGTGAAGCGCCGAGAATCGACGCTTTCCTGTTCTCTTTGATAATCGAGCGTGATGACCATGAAGCATCCAGCGCGTATTGAACTCTGGGCCATTCTGCGGCTGGCGGGGCCGTTGATTGCCTCGCAGTTGGCGCACATGCTGATGGTTCTCACCGACACCTTGATGATGGCGCGCCTGAGTCCCGAAGCATTGGCCGGCGGCGGCCTGGGTGCGGCGACTTACTCGTTCGTGTCGATTTTCTGCATTGGCGTCATCGCCGCCGTCGGCACTTTGGTGGCGATCCGTCAGGGCGCGGGCGACATCGTTGGCGCGGCGCGACTGACCCAGGCCGGATTGTGGCTGGCGTGGTTGATGGCGCTGGTGGCCGGGTTGCTGCTATGGAACCTCAAACCGGTGTTGCTGCTGCTCGGCCAGACGGAAAGCAACGTCCACGCGGCCGGGCAGTTTCTGCTGATCCTGCCGTTCGCCCTGCCCGGTTACCTGAGTTTCATGGCCTTGCGGGGTTTCACCAGCGCCATTGGCCGCGCAACACCGGTCATGGTGATCAGCCTCGGCGGTACGGTGGCCAACTTCCTGCTCAACTATGCGTTGATCACCGGGATGTTCGGCCTGCCGAAAATGGGTCTGGTCGGCATCGGGCTGGTGACGGCGATTGTCGCCAACCTGATGGCGGTCGCGCTGGCGCTGCACATTCGTCGGCATCCGGCGTATGACGCGTATCCCTTGCGCCAGGGACTGTCGCGGCCAAACCGCCAGTACTTGAAAGAACTGTGGCGTCTTGGCCTGCCGATTGGTGGCACGTACGCGGTGGAAGTCGGGCTGTTTGCGTTCGCCGCGCTGTGCATGGGCACCATGGGCAGCACGCAGTTGGCGGCGCACCAGATCGCCCTGCAAATCGTATCGGTCGCGTTCATGATTCCGGCGGGGCTTTCTTACGCGATCACGATGCGGATCGGCCAGCACTATGGCGCCGGGCAATTGCTCGATGCGCGACTGGCCGGACGGGTCGGCATTGCCTTCGGCGCAGCGGCGATGCTGGGTTTTGCGATGGTCTTCTGGCTGCTGCCAAATCAGTTGATCGGCCTGTTCCTGGACCACAACGATCCAGCGTTTCGCCCCGTCATTGAACTGGCGGTGAGCCTGCTGGCGGTGGCGGCCTGGTTCGAACTGTTCGACGGTACACAAACCATTGCCATGGGCTGCATACGCGGGCTCAAGGATGCCAAGACCACGTTCCTGGTCGGTTTGGGTTGCTATTGGCTGATTGGCGCACCGGCCGCGTGGTGGATGGCCTTCCATTTGCACTGGGGGCCGACGGGCGTCTGGTGGGGGTTGGCGCTGGGGTTGGCGTGTGCGGCGGTGAGTCTGACGCTGGCGTTTGAATGGAAGATGAAGCGGATGATTCGGCAGGAGCCTCAATCTCAAGGTTTCAAGATCCCCCAGCCTGACTGAGATCCATGTAGGAGCGAGCTTTTGTGGCGAGGGGGCTTGCCCCCGTTCGGCTGCGAAGCAGTCGCAAAGCTTTTGGGGCCGCTGCGCGACCCAACGGGGGCAAGCCCCCTCGCCACAAAAGCTCGCTCCTACAGTTTTGTGCGTGTTTACACTACAACTTCCAGTGCGGGCTGCTGGCTGCTGCCGAAGGTCAGGTATTCCACCAGATCTGCCAACGGCAATGGCTTGCTGATCAGATACCCCTGCACCTGATCGCAGCCAAACCCGCGCAACAAATCCAGTTGTTCCGCTGTTTCCACCCCTTCAGCAACGACCTCAAGATTGAGGTTGTGCGCCAGGTTGATCATCGCGTGGACCAGCTTGCGATTCTCTTCACGTTCTTCCATGCCGCCGACAAAGCTCTTGTCGACCTTGAGCAAGGCGATCGGCAGGCTGTTGAGGTGCACGAAGGAAGAGAACCCGGTGCCGAAGTCATCCAGCGAGAAACGCACGCCCAGGCGTCCGAGGGCGTCCATGGTTTGCTTGACCAGATCGCTGCGGCGCATCACGGCGGTTTCGGTCAGTTCGAATTCCAGCCACTGCGCTTCGACGCCGCGTTCGGCAATCAGCCGGCTCAAGGTGGAGAGCAACTGGCTGTCCTGAAACTGCCGGAATGACAGGTTGATCGCCATGTGCAACGCCGGCAAACCCTGTTCGCGCAAGGCCTGCATGTCCCGCAACGCCCGGGAAATCACCCAGTAACCCAGCGGCACGATCAAACCGCTTTGCTCGGCCAGCGGTACGAATTCGCTCGGTGGCAGCAAACCGCGCTCGGCATGACGCCAGCGCACCAACGCTTCGAGGCCAACGATCTGGCCGTCAGCAAGGTTCAGGCGGGGCTGGTAATGCAGTTCCAGTTCGTCACGGCGCAAGGCCCGGCGCAGCTCGCTTTCAAGGTCGGCCATGCTGCGGGCGTTGCGGTTGATGCGTTCGTTGAAGATGTGAAAGGTGCAGCCTTGGGTGCTCTTGGCTTGCTGCATGGCGATGTGCGCGTGCCACATCAGCGGGTCGGCGCCGGCCCGGGCCCGGGCGTGGGCAATGCCCAGGCTGGAACCGATCAACAGGCTTTCGCCGTCGACCCAGTACGGTTCGGCCAGTGCTTCGGTAATGCGCTCGGCCATCCACTCGGCGCGCTGAGGCGCACGGCGGGTGTCGATCAGCAAGGCGAATTCATCACTGCCCAGGCGCGCCAGTTGATCGCCGGCCTCAAGCTGGCTTTTCAACCGCGCGACCACTTGCAGGATCAAGCGGTCGCCGGCCTGATGTCCGAGGGCATCGTTGGCGTGACGGAAGTTGTCGAGATCAAGGTGACCGAGGGCCAGGCCGCGGCCATCGCTTTCCGCCAGACGCGCTGCCAGCAAAGTCTGAAAACCCTGGCGGTTGGCGATACCGGTCAACGGATCTTGCTCCGCCAGGCGCTGCAAGGTGTTTTCCAGCAGGCCTCGCTCACGCACATGCCGCAGGCAACGGCGCAGCATGCCGGCATCGAGCAGATCACGCACCAGCCAATCACTCACACCATCGGGCGTCACCGGTGGCTCGTGTTCGACCAACAACACCGTCGGCAAGCTGCAACGGCCAGGTAGCGGCTGAAGTGCAGGAACAGTCAACAACACCGCGTTGCGGTTGTCATCGAACAAATTGCTGACCGACTCCCAGCTCGGCGCACTGATAAGCACGGCCGAGCTCCCCATCGGAGCCAGACACTCACGCAACAACGCTACCCACGCTGGCTCTTCGGCCAGTAGCAGCAAACGCAAGGGTTCGACAGGCGTAGACAAGCTAGCTCCCTAGACTCTGCAAGGATGTAGGCGACAGGCATTATGCCGCGCCGGTAACCAATGTCCAAATGACATCAGTTATCAAGCGCGGCTTTGTGTCTGGAATCTGAACATTAGCCGCACATTCACCGCGCATCCTGCTTGAAAGTATCAAAACCGGCAATTAGAGAAAGCGTGTTACGTCACAAGTCGGACAGAGCAGCACAATTCGCTGAGCCTGTTAAAATGCCCGCCCTTTTCACAAATGACTCCCTGAATTCTGTATGTCCCGACTCAATCCCCGGCAGCAAGAAGCCGTGAGCTACGTCGGCGGCCCTCTTTTGGTGCTCGCCGGCGCAGGCTCCGGCAAGACCAGTGTGATCACGCGCAAGATCGCGCACCTGATCCAGAATTGCGGCATCCGCGCCCAGTACATTGTCGCCATGACCTTTACCAACAAGGCCGCGCGCGAAATGAAGGAACGGGTCGGCACCCTGCTCAAAGGCGGCGAAGGCCGTGGCCTGACGGTGTGCACCTTCCACAATCTGGGCCTGAACATCATCCGCAAGGAACACGTGCGGCTGGGCTACAAGCCGGGCTTCTCGATCTTTGACGAGACCGACGTCAAAGCCTTGATGACCGACATCATGCAGAAGGAATACGCGGGCGACGACGGCGTCGACGAGATCAAGAACATGATCGGCTCGTGGAAAAACGACCTGATCCTGCCCGCCGAAGCCCTGGAAAATGCGCGAAACCCCAAGGAACAGACCGCCGCCATCGTCTACACCCACTACCAGCGCACGCTCAAGGCGTTTAACGCGGTGGACTTCGACGACCTGATCCTGCTCCCGGTCAAGCTGTTCCAGGAACACGCCGACATCCTCGAAAAGTGGCAGAACAAAGTCCGCTACCTGCTGGTGGACGAATACCAGGACACCAACGCCAGCCAGTATTTGCTGGTGAAATTGCTGATCGGCATACGCAACCAGTTCACCGTGGTCGGCGACGATGACCAGTCGATCTACGCCTGGCGCGGTGCGCGTCCGGAAAACCTGATGCTGTTGAAGGACGACTATCCATCGCTGAAAGTCGTCATGCTGGAGCAAAACTACCGCTCCACCAGCCGCATCCTGCGCTGCGCCAACGTGCTGATCTCGAACAACCCGCACGAATTCGAAAAGCAGCTGTGGAGTGAGATGGGCCACGGCGACGAGATCCGCGTGATCCGCTGCCGCAACGAAGACGCCGAAGCCGAGCGCGTGGCCGTGGAACTGCTGACCCTGCATTTGCGCACGGACCGGCCGTACAGCGATTTCGCGATCCTGTATCGCGGTAACTACCAGGCCAAGCTGATCGAGCTGAAGCTGCAACATCACCAGATTCCGTATCGCCTGTCCGGCGGCAACAGCTTTTTCGGGCGTCAGGAAGTGAAAGACCTGATGGCCTACTTCCGCCTGATCGTGAACCCGGACGACGACAACGCCTTCCTGCGGGTGATCAACGTTCCACGCCGGGAAATCGGCTCGACCACCCTGGAAAAGCTCGGCAACTACGCCACCGAACGCAAAATCTCGATGTACGCCGCCACCGACGAAATCGGCCTGGGCGAGCATCTGGACACGCGCTTCACCGATCGCCTGTCGCGTTTCAAACGCTTCATGGACAAGGTGCGCGAGCAATGCGCCGGCGAAGACCCGATCTCGGCGCTGCGCAGCATGGTCATGGACATCGACTACGAGAACTGGCTGCGCACCAACAGCTCCAGCGACAAGGCGGCTGATTACCGCATGGGTAACGTCTGGTTCCTGATCGAGGCGTTGAAAAACACCCTGGAGAAAGACGAAGAAGGCGAGATGACCGTCGAAGACGCCATCGGCAAACTCGTGCTGCGCGACATGCTGGAACGTCAGCAGGAAGAGGAAGACGGCGCCGAAGGTGTGCAGATGATGACGCTGCACGCCTCCAAGGGTCTGGAATTCCCCTACGTGTTCATCATGGGCATGGAAGAGGAAATCCTCCCGCACCGTTCCAGCATCGAAGCCGACACCATCGAGGAAGAACGCCGCCTGGCCTACGTCGGGATTACCCGCGCTCGCCAGACCCTTGCCTTCACCTTCGCTGCCAAGCGCAAACAGTACGGCGAAATCATCGACTGCGCGCCAAGCCGCTTCCTGGATGAGCTGCCGCCGGACGATCTGGCCTGGGAAGGCAACGACGACACCCCCGTCGAAGTCAAAGCCGTTCGCGGAAATACCGCATTGGCGGATATACGCGCGATGTTAAAGCGCTAGAATTGCACACTTTTTAATCAAAGCATTTTTAACCGAACACTTTTTGACAAACTCGGCGCACATGGCGCCAGTAGAGGAACGCTTCATGGAAGCACTGCACCAGAAAATTCGCGAACAAGGCATCGTGCTTTCCGATCAGGTCCTGAAGGTAGACGCCTTTTTGAACCACCAGATCGACCCGGCCCTGATGAAGCTGATCGGCGACGAATTCGCCGCGCTGTTCAAGGACTCGGGCATCACCAAGATCGTCACCATCGAAGCCTCGGGCATCGCCCCGGCGATCATGACCGGTCTGAACCTCGGCGTGCCGGTGATCTTCGCCCGCAAGCAACAGTCCCTGACCCTGACTGAAAACCTGCTGTCGGCGACCGTGTACTCGTTCACCAAGAAGACCGAAAGCACCGTGGCGATTTCCCCGCGCCACCTGACCAGCAGCGACCGCGTGCTGATCATCGATGACTTTTTGGCCAACGGTAAGGCGTCGCAAGCGCTGATCTCGATCATCAAACAGGCCGGCGCGACCGTGGCCGGTTTGGGGATCGTGATCGAGAAGTCGTTCCAGGGTGGGCGGGCGGAACTGGATGCGCAGGGTTATCGCGTTGAATCGTTGGCTCGCGTGCAATCGCTGGCTAACGGCGTCGTGACCTTCATCGAGTAACCCCCCCTGTAGGAGCTGGCTTGCCAGCGAAGCCGGTGTAACAGCCACATTAATGTTGGATGTAACGGCCTCTTCGCTGGCAAGCCAGCTCCTACAATGGGTCTGGTGGCTGTTATAGCGTGGTGGCTTTTAGGCCGGTGAGCAGTAGCCGCTGCAACAAATCTTCCTTCAACCCGTCCGGGTTGGTCAGCTGCATCCGCTCCAAATGCTCTGGAAACACCGAAGCCTCTGGCGCATCCAGTGCTGCTTTCCCCAACTCCAGAATCTCCGTCAGTTTGAATTTGCTCTTCAGCCAGTTCAGCGCCCGCAACACGTCGCGTTCCACCTCAGTGAAATCACAGCCCAGCGGATATTCCGGAAACAGGTTCGGGTGCCGCGCCTGAATCGCCTGTAAACGTTCCGGACTGTTATCGGCGAAACGTGGATCGATGCGGAAATCCTTCGGCAGCTTACCCACACTCTGTGCCTGCTCGATCAACCCCGGCTGAAACCGCGAATCGCTGATATTGAGCAACGCCTCGATCACCGCCGCATCGGTCTTGCCACGCAAGTCGGCGATGCCGTATTCGGTGACCACAATGTCCCGCAGATGCCTTGGGATCGTACAGTGGCCGTACTCCCAGACGATGTTCGAGCTGACCTGCCCTCCCGACTCTCGCCAACTGCGCAGCAGCAGTACCGAACGCGCACCCTCTAGCGCATGGCCCTGGGCGACGAAGTTGTATTGCCCGCCCACGCCGCTGAGCACTCGCCCGTCTTCCAGCTGATCGGCCACGCCAGCGCCGAGCAGGGTCATGGTGAACACGGTGTTGATAAAGCGCGCATCGAGGCGCTGCAAGCGTTTTAGCTCTTCCTGACCGTACAGCTCGTTGATGTAGCTGATGCGGGTCATGTTGAATTCGAGGCGCTTGCTTTGCGGCAGCTCACGCAGGCGCTCGTAGAAACTGCGGGGGCCGAGGAAGAAACCACCGTGGACCGAGATGCCGTCAGTTTGCGTGGCTTCGTCGAGGGTGCCGGCATTCGCCTGTTGCTGAGTCGGCACATCCGGGTAAACCTTGCGCCGCACAATCCCGTCATCGGCCAGCACCAGCAAGCCGTTGACGAACATTTCACTGCAACCGTACAGGCCTTTGGCGAACGGTTCGAGGCCGCCTTCGCGGTCAATCAACTGCGCCCACTGGCTGAGATTCACGTCCGCCAGCAACGCCTTGTATCCGACATTGTCGTGTTGCCGCGCCAGCAACGCGGCGGTCAGCGCATCGCCTATGGAACCGATGCCGATCTGCAAGGTGCCGCCATCGCGCACCAGCGCACTGGCGTGCAGGCCGATGAAGTGGTCCTGGAAGCCCACCGGCATGTTCGGCGTGGAAAACAGCGTGGTGCTGTCCTTCTCGTCGATCAGCAAGTCGAAGGTGTCGATGCCGATTTCGGCGTCGCCGGACATGTAGGGCAAGTCGTTGTGCACCTGGCCCACCAGCAGGATCGTCTCCCCCGCCGCTCGGCGTTTGGCGATCATCGGGAACAGGTCGAGGGTGATGTCCGGGTTGCAGCTCAGGCTTAGTCGATCCGCGTGCTCGGGATGGCTGGCCACCAGCTGTGCGACCAGGTTCAAACCGGCGGCGTTGATGTCCCGCGCGGCGTGGCTGTAGTTGCTGCTGACGTAATCCTGCTGGGCCGATGCACTATGCAGCAGACTGCCCGGCTGCATGAAAAATTGCTGGATGTGAATGTTCGGCGGCAGATTGTCTTTATGCAGGCCCTCCAGAAAATCCAGTTCCGGATAGTCACCGAACACCCGTTCGATAAAGGGCTCAAGAAAGCGCTTCTGCAAACCATCGCCCAAGGCAGGACGGCCTAGGCACAGCGCGGTGTAGATCGTCAGCCGCCGTTCAGGCGATTGCGCAATGCGCTGGTACAGCGCGTTGACGAAGTGGTTGGGTTTGCCCAGACCAAGGGGCAAGCCCATGTGAATGTGCGCCGGCAACCGTGCCAATACGTCATCCACCGCCTGCTCGATAGAACACAGCTGCACCATCTGATCCTCCCTTACATTCCGTGATTCGGGTTGGACCGAGCTTGCCGGGTCTTTGCTGCAATGAACAGTCTCAGGCACAAATCGCAGGCACAAAAAAACCGCTCGAAAGCGGTTTTTTCGCTGGAGATGTGGGCTTATTTCAGGCCGGACATCTTCTGGATGGCGCCTTTGAGCTCGGCGTCCGCGCAATCGGCGCAGGTGCCTTTTGGCGGCATTGCATTGAGGCCGGAGATCGCCTTTGCGAGCAGGCCGTCAACACCGCCTTCCTTCTTGGCACGCTCGCCCCACGCTGCGGCGTCACCGATTTTCGGTGCGCCCAACAGGCCGCTGCCGTGGCAAGCGTTGCAATGTTTAGCAATCACTTCGTCCGGGGTTTTGGCACCGCCACCACCGCCAGCAGAGGCGGCAACTTCCATCCCCTTGCACTCTTTGCCCTGAACGCAAACCTGGCCGACTGGCTCAAGGCGTTTGGCAATATCGTCGTTCGTCGCAGCTTGAGCGCTGACAGCCCAAAGGGCCAATACAGTTGCTGGTACAGCCAGCATTTTCATAATTAGGTTCACGCGTTCACCCTCAATGGTGGCTAGTCACGCCTACGGCCACGGTTCGCAGGCGGGCGCAAGTATAGCGGTAAGCCCGCCACACTGAAACAACCCCAAAGTCGAAGGGGTCTTATGTAACAGTGGAAAAACTACCGGGGGCCTCGGCCTGACTGGCAGAGCGCCTTCTTTACTTAGAAATTCGCGGGTGTCGCTGCGCTGATTAGTCGCGCCGGCGCATCGAACGGATTTCGGAAACGGTGCGGCTTGGTACTTTCAAAGTAGTAGCTATCGCCGGCTTCAAGCACAAAAGTTTCCAGCCCGACCACCAGCTCCAGTCGACCTTCCACCAAAATGCCGGTTTCCTCGCCCTCATGGGTGAGCATCTCGTCACCGGTGTCGGCGCCAGGCGGGTAGATTTCATTCAGAAAAGCGATTGCCCGGCTCGGATGAGCCCGGCCGACCAGTTTCATGGTCACGGCGCCATCGGAAATATCGATCAGCTCGTTGGCTTTGTAGACGATCTGCGTCGGTTTTTCCTGCAGGATTTCTTCAGAAAAGAACTCGACCATGGACATGGGAATCCCGCCCAGTACTTTGCGCAGCGAACTGATCGAGGGGCTGACGCTGTTCTTCTCGATCATCGAAATCGTGCTGTTGGTGACACCCGCGCGCTTGGCGAGCTCACGCTGCGAAAGGCCTTTGAGCTTACGGATGGATTGCAGTCGTTCACCGACGTCCAATGCTTGCGCCTCCAGGGATTCAGGTTGTTGGAATATTGAGCGTTATCATGGCGACAGCGTTCAGTATTTACAACACTTGGACCTGAATCCTGTGGGGTGAGGCGACTTTCGGTGTGGACCGTTGGCTGTCAGCCCTCGGAATAGAGCAGTGGCACCCGGCGCAGGTTGCAGAAAATCTGATAAGGAATCGTGTCCGCTGCCGCCGCCACGTCGCTGGCGAGGATGTTTTTACCCCATAACTCGACGGTCGAACCGAGGCCGGCTTGCGGCACATCGGTCAGATCGATGCAGAGCATGTCCATCGATACCCGGCCGATCAACTGGCTGCGTTGCCCAGCGACCATGACCGGCGTGCCGGTCGGCGCATGACGCGGATAACCATCGGCATAGCCCATGGCGACTACGCCAACGCGCATCGGCTTGGGCGTAATGAACCTGGCGCCGTAACCAATCGGCTCGCCGGCCGGCAGTTCACGCACGCAAATCACTTTCGATTCCAGGGTCATCACCGGTTGCAGGCGAGCGGCCACGGTGTTGGCTTCTTCGAACGGTGTCGCGCCATACAGCATGATGCCAGGGCGAACCCAATCACTCGGGATCTGCGGCCAACCCAACACGGCTGGCGAGTTGCGCAGGCTGATTTCCGCCGACAAACCTTTACGCGCGGCTTCAAAAACCGCGACCTGCTCAGCACTGGACTGTTCGTGCAGCTCATCGGCCCGGGCGAAGTGGCTCATCAGCACAACTTTCGCGACCTTGCCGCTGGCCAGGAGCCGTTGATAGGCCGCCTGATAATCCTTTGGATGCAGGCCGACGCGGTGCATGCCTGAATCGAGCTTGAGCCAGACGGTGATCGGCTTGCTCAGCGTGGCTTTTTCAATGGCTTCAAGCTGCCACAGTGAGTGCACCACACACCAGAAATCGTGCTCGACGATCAGCGCCAACTCATCGGCTTCGAAGAACCCTTCCAGCAGCAATACCGGCGCCCGAATGCCCGCCGCGCGCAACTCCAACGCCTCTTCGATGCAGGCCACGGCAAAGCCGTCGGCCTCGGCTTCCAGCGCTTGGGCGCAACGCACCGCGCCATGGCCGTAGGCATCGGCCTTGATCACCGCGAGGGCCTTGGCCCCGGTGATTTCACGGGCGATCAGGTAGTTGTGACGCAGGGCTTGAAGGTCGATCAGGGCACGGGCTGGACGCATGGCGGCAGACTTCTAGGCGGTCATGGGAATAAAAAAACCGGCGCTGGCTGGCGGCGTGAACCGCCAACAGCACCGGCAGAGGGATCTTGCTGAATCTATTACGGCAGAGCGGCCACAACCGACAGCTCGACCAGAATTTCCGGTTCGCACAGCTTCGACTCAACGGTCGCACGGGCCGGGGCAACGCCTTTTGGCAGCCACTTGTCCCAGACGGCGTTCATGCCTTCGAAGTGTGCATCAATGTCTTTCAGGTAAATCGTCACCGACAACAGGTGGTTCTTGTCGGTGCCTGCCTGTTCGAGCAAACGCTCAATGCTGGCAAGGGTTTCACGGGTCTGCTGTTCAATCCCGGCGTTCATGTCATCGCCGACCTGCCCTGCCAGATACACAGTGCCGTTGTGGCTGACGATCTGACTCATGCGCTCATTGGTGAGCTGGCGCTGGATTGACATGTTTTGCGGACTCCTGGGTCTTGCTGCCATAACGGGAAATATCGAGGCCATCGGCGCTGATCTGCGGCGCTTTCTTCGCCATCAGGTCAGCCAGCAAGCGACCGGAGCCACAGGCCATGGTCCAGCCAAGTGTGCCGTGACCGGTGTTCAGGAACAGATTCTTGAACGGTGTCGCGCCAACGATCGGCGTGCCGTCCGGAGTAGTCGGGCGCAAGCCGGTCCAGAAACTGGCCTGGGCCAGATTGCCACCCTGAGGATAAAGGTCGTTGACGATCATCTCCAGGGTTTCGCGCCGACGCGGGTTCAGCGACAGGTCAAAACCGGCGATTTCAGCCATGCCGCCGACGCGGATACGGTTGTCGAAACGGGTGATCGCGACCTTGTAGGTCTCGTCGAGAATGGTCGACGTCGGGGCCATTGCCGGGTTGGTGATCGGCACGGTCAGCGAGTAACCCTTGAGCGGGTACACCGGGGCTTTGATGCCCAGCGGCTTGAGCAATTGCGGGGAGTAGCTGCCGAGTGCCAGCACGTAGCGGTCAGCGGTTTCCAGCTTGCCGTCGATCCACACGCCGTTGATGCGATCACCGGCGTAGTCGAGCTTCTGAATGTCCTGGCCGAATCGAAATTCCACACCCAGCTTCACGGCCATTTCGGCCAAGCGGGTGGTAAAAATCTGGCAGTCACCGGTCTGGTCGTTCGGCAGGCGCAGGGCACCGGCGAGGATGTCGGTGACGCTGGCCAGCGCTGGCTCAACGCGGGCAATGCCAGCGCGATCGAGCAGTTCGAACGGTACGCCGGACTCTTTCAGCACCGCGATGTCTTTCGCGGCGCCGTCCAGTTGAGCCTGGGTGCGGAACAGCTGGGTCGTGCCGAGGCTACGGCCTTCGTAGGCGATACCGGTTTCGGCGCGCAATTCGTCGAGGCAGTCACGGCTGTACTCGGACAGACGGACCATGCGCTCCTTGTTCACCGCGTAACGGCTGGCGGTGCAGTTGCGCAGCATCTGCGCCATCCACAGGTATTGGTCAATGTCGGCGGTGGCCTTGATCGCCAACGGTGCGTGGCGCTGCAACAGCCACTTGATGGCCTTGAGCGGCACGCCCGGCGCAGCCCACGGCGAGGCATAACCCGGCGAAACCTGGCCGGCGTTGGCGAAACTGGTCTCCATGGCAGCGGCCGGCTGACGGTCCACGACCACCACTTCAAACCCGGCCCGAGCCAGATAGTAAGCACTGGCGGTACCGATGACGCCGCTACCCAAGACCATAACGCGCATTTTCATATCCCTCATCGCGGCTGACCGCTGACGTGTGTTGTATTCAAGCAGTGATGTGCGCAGTGTAAAAAAGATTTGCCAGTGTTTTTCACTATATAAACAGCTATATTTGGCGACAATTCTCGGCAAAAACCCTTTTCACGGAGGCGCATCCCCTATGCGTACCAACACTCAGACCAAACGAGAGCTGGACAAGATCGATCGCAACATCCTGCGGATCCTGCAAGCGGACGGACGCATCTCCTTCACGGAGCTGGGGGAAAAGGTCGGGCTCTCCACCACGCCGTGCACTGAGCGGGTGAGGCGCCTGGAACGGGAAGGGATCATCATGGGCTACAACGCGCGGCTCAATCCGCAGCACTTGAAGGGTAGTCTCCTGGTGTTCGTCGAGATCAGTCTTGACTACAAATCCGGCGATACTTTCGAAGAGTTCCGACGCGCGGTGCTGAAACTGCCCCATGTACTGGAATGCCACTTGGTGTCAGGGGATTTCGACTATCTGGTGAAGGCGCGGATTTCCGAGATGGCCTCGTACCGCAAGCTGCTGGGGGACATCCTGCTCAAGTTGCCGCATGTGCGCGAATCCAAGAGCTACATCGTGATGGAGGAGGTTAAGGAGAGCTTGAGCCTGCCGATTCCGGATTGAGATATGCGGTGTCTGATCGGCCGCTTTCGCGAGCAGGCTCGCTCCCACAGGGATTTTTCAGTGGACACACTTTCTGTGCACGACACAGATCCATTGTGGGAGCGAGCCTGCTCGCGAATGCAGGCGACTCGGTCTTCCCTTAGACGAGGACCTGCCGGGTAGAAGCCATGTACTCATGAATCTGCTTCTCCACCCGAGGATGAATCAGCTCCACCGGCCCCCGCCCATTCGGGCACGGCAAGGTCTTGGTGGTGCCAAACAACCGGCAAATCAGTGGGCGCTCGTCATACACCGTGCAGCCGTTCGGCCCAAGGTGCACGCAATTGAGCTCATCCATCGCCGCGTCCTGCTCGGCGCGGGTCTTGCGCGGCAGGCGGGACATTTCTTCCGGCGAGGTGGTCACCGGCCCACAGCAGTCATGGCAGCCGGGCACGCACTCGAACGAGGGGATCTGCTGTCGTAACGTACGGATTTTCTGACTGTTGCAGCTCATTGAAGCGGTGACCAAAAGCGGAATAGAGCGCGATTCTGAAGCAAAGGCACGGATCCATACAGCAGCAGCCGACCAATGTTGCCCGCATCCGAAGGTCCGGCTTATGCTCCGTCAAATTTTCCAGACGCCAGAATCGGGAACACGCACATGAACGCCGGTGCACAACAACCTGCTCCAAGCCACCAGCACATCGCCTCTTACTACGCCGCCAGCAGCCTGCCGCAGCCCGACTATCCGGTGCTCAGAGGTGATCTGGTGGCGGATGTGTGCGTGGTCGGCGGCGGGTTCTCCGGGCTGAACACAGCGCTTGAACTGGCTGAACGTGGTTTGAGCGTCATCCTGCTCGAAGCCCACAAAATCGGCTGGGGCGCCAGCGGGCGCAATGGCGGGCAGTTGATTCGGGGGGTCGGTCATGGCCTTGATCAATTCGCGAAGGTGATCGGCGCAGACGGCGTGCGCCAGATGAAACTCATGGGCCTTGAGGCCGTGGAAATCGTCCGACAGCGCGTCGAGCGTTTTCAGATCCCCTGCGACCTGACCTGGGGTTACTGCGACCTGGCCAACAAGCCCCGCGAACTTCAAGGCTTCGCCGAAGACGCCGAAGAGCTGCGCAGCCTCGGTTACCGTTATGAAACCCGCCTGCTGCAAGCCAATGAAATGCACTCGGTGGTGGGTTCCGACCGTTACGTCGGCGGGCTCATCGACATGGGCTCGGGGCATCTGCATCCGCTGAACCTGGCACTGGGCGAAGCGGCGGCGGCCCAGGAAATGGGGGCGATACTGTTCGAACAATCGGCGGTCACCCGCATCGATTATGGTCCCGTGATTAAAGTCCACACGGCCCAAGGCTCGGTCCGTGCGAAGACGCTGGTACTGGGCTGCAACGCCTACCTCAACGAGCTCAACCCCGAACTCAGCGGCAAGGTGCTGCCGGCAGGCAGCTACATCATTGCCACCGAGCCGTTGAGCGAAGAACTGGCGCACGCCCTGCTGCCGCAGAACATGGCGGTCTGCGATCAGCGGGTGGCACTGGATTACTACCGACTCTCGGCGGACCGACGCTTGCTGTTTGGTGGCGCCTGTCACTATTCAGGCCGCGATCCGAAAGACATCGCCGCGTACATGCGCCCGAAGATGCTGGAAGTCTTCCCGCAATTGGGTTCGGTGAAGATCGACTATCAATGGGGCGGGATGATCGGCATCGGCGCCAACCGGCTGCCGCAGATTGGCCGGCTTAAAGACCAACCGAATGTGTATTACGCCCAGGCCTATTCCGGTCATGGGGTGAATGCCACGCATTTGGCGGGCAAGTTGCTGGCTGAGGCGATCAGTGGGCAGCAGGGTGGCGGGTTTGATCTGTTTGCCAAGGTGCCGCACATCACCTTTCCGGGTGGCAAGCATTTGCGCTCGCCGTTGTTGGCGTTGGGGATGTTGTGGCATCGGCTGAAAGAGTTGGTCTGAGGGATTGATGGCGCCTGTACTGGCGCCATCGCGAGCAGGCTCGCTCCCACAGTTGATCTTTGGTGCTCACAAATCTGTGTTCACTGAAGATCCAATGTGGGAGCGAGCCTGCTCGCGATGGCGGCCAGGAGAGCACCACAGAAATCAGATCCTCCAGAAAGGCTTAAGCCCCTCCTCCCGCGCCTGCTCCCGCGTCAGCCCCACATCCCTGAGTTGCTCCGGCGTCAGCGCCAGCAACGCCTTGCGCGTGTGCAGACGATGCCAGAACAGACCCCAGCGACTCAGGCCGGACGGCGCATTGCGCATCTGCGCCTCACGTGCACCGTTGTCTTGCCCTCTCACCAGTTCCTGACTGTGTAACGTCAGCCGCACATCGCTCAAGCCGTTCATTTGATTGCTCCTGTTTACTTGGGTAGCCAGAGCTTTCATGATGCGTGGACGACGAAAAGCATTACAGATTCAACAAGCGAGTATTAACTCCATACAGATTTTGCGTTCCTGCGTCTGAATCCTGATTTTTGCCTCGATCTGTATTGGTTTACCGAATCACCCACACCGAGACTGCACCATGACTCTTTACGTCAACCTCGCCGAATTGCTCGGCACGCGTATCGAACAGGGCTTCTATCGCCCCGGTGACCGACTGCCCTCGGTGCGGGCACTGAGTGTCGAACATGGCGTCAGCCTGAGCACCGTGCAGCAGGCCTATCGCGTACTGGAAGACAGCGGCCTGGCAACACCCAAACCCAAGTCGGGCTACTTCGTGCCGATGGGTCGCGAACTGCCGGAGCTGCCGGCCATAGGGCGCCCGGCCCAGCGACCGGTGGATATTTCGCAATGGGATCAAGTGCTGGAACTGATTCGCGCGGTGCCACGCAAAGACGTGGTGCAACTGGGTCGCGGCATGCCGGACATCACCACCCCGACCATGAAGCCGCTGCTGCGCAACCTCGCGCGTATCAGCCGCCGCCAGGACATGCCCGGTCTGTATTACGACAATATCCACGGCACCCTCGAACTGCGCGAGCAGATCGCGCGCCTGATGCTCGATTCCGGTTGCCAATTGAGCGCCAGCGATCTGGTGGTCACGACTGGGTGCCATGAAGCGTTGTCCACCAGCATCCGGGCGATCTGCGAGCCGGGGGACATCGTGGCCGTCGACTCACCGAGCTTTCACGGCGCCATGCAGACCCTCAAGGGGCTGGGCATGAAAGCGCTGGAGATTCCCACCGACCCGCTCACCGGCATCAGTCTCGATGCGCTGGAACTGGCGCTGGAGCAGTGGCCGATCAAAGTCATACAGCTGACTCCCAACTGCAATAACCCGCTGGGCTACATCATGCCGGAGTCGCGCAAACGCGCGTTGTTGACACTCGCACAGCGTTTCGACGTGGCGATTATCGAAGACGATGTGTATGGCGAACTGGCCTACACCTATCCGCGCCCGCGCACGATCAAATCCTTCGACGAAGACGGCCGAGTACTGCTGTGCAGTTCGTTTTCCAAGACCCTTGCACCCGGATTACGCATCGGCTGGGTAGCGCCCGGCCGTTATCTGGAACGCGTGCTGCACATGAAATACATCAGCACCGGCTCCACCGCGCCACAACCGCAAATCGCGATTGCCGAATTTCTCAAGGCCGGGCATTTCGAGCCACATTTGCGCCGGATGCGTACGCAATACCAGCGTAATCGCGACGTGATGATCGACTGGGTCACGCGCTACTTCCCGGCCGGCACTCGCGCCAGCCGCCCACAAGGCAGCTTCATGCTGTGGGTTGAGCTGCCGGAAGGCTTCGACACCCTGAAACTGAATCGTGCGTTGCACGATCAAGGCGTACAGATTGCCGTCGGCAGTATTTTTTCGGCCTCGGGCAAGTACCGCAACTGTCTGCGCATGAACTACGCTGCCAAGCCAACGCCGCAGATTGAAGAAGCGGTGCGCAAGGTCGGTGCGGCGGCGATCAAGCTGCTAGCGGAAACTGACAGCATCACTGACTGACTTTTCTCGGGAAACCAGCGTCCATATGCCGACACCTGCCGCCAATCGGAACGTTCCCACGTGAGAGTCAGACAGTCCCTGCCCGCTCTTCTGCTATTCGCCTCGTTCCTCAGCGGCTGCGCCAGCGTTGATGTTCAGCGCCAGCCAAGTCAGGCGCTGCCCGCCAGTGACTCGGCGTTCGGTCGTTCGGTCCAGGCGCAGGCCGCGCCGCATCAGGGCCAGTCGGGCTTTCGCTTGCTATCTGACAGCACCGAAGCCTTCACGGCCCGCGCCGAACTGATCCGCAACGCGCAAAGCAGCCTCGATTTGCAGTACTACATCGTGCAAGACGGCATCAGCACGCGGATGCTGGTGGAGGAACTGCTCAAAGCGGCTGATCGCGGCGTGCGCGTCAGGGTCCTGCTCGACGACACCACCAGCGACGGCCTGGATCAGCTCATCGCCACCCTGGCCGCGCACCCGCACATTCAGATCCGCGTGTTCAACCCGTTGCACCTGGGTCGCAGCACCGGCGTGACGCGAACCATGGGCCGCCTGTTCAACCTGTCACAGCAACACCGGCGCATGCACAACAAGCTGTGGCTGGCGGACAACAGCATGGCGATCGTGGGCGGGCGTAATCTGGGCGACGAGTATTTCGATGCCGAGCCCAACCTGAACTTCACCGACATCGACCTGCTCGGCGTCGGTCCGGTAGCCGAACAACTCGGGCACAGTTTTGATCAGTACTGGAACAGCGCGCTGAGCAAGCCGATCGAACAATTCCTGTCCAGCAAACCGACGGCCCAGGACCTGCAAAACACTCGGACCCGACTGGAGGAATCGCTCGCTGACACGCGCAAACAAAACCATGCGCTGTATCAACAACTGATGACTTTCAAGACGCACCCGCGCCTGGACATCTGGCGTCGAGAATTGATCTGGGCCTGGAGTCAGGCGTTGTGGGATGCACCGAGCAAGGTGCTGGCCGACGGCGAGCCGGACCCGCACTTGTTGCTGACGACGCAACTGGCACCTGAGCTCAACGGCGTGAGCAAAGAGCTGATCATGACCTCGGCCTATTTCGTCCCCGGCCAGCCGGGCCTGGTGTACCTGACCGGTCGCGCCGATGCCGGGGTATCCGTGAGTTTGCTGACCAACTCACTGGAGGCCACGGACGTACCCGCCGTACATGGCGGCTATGCGCCGTATCGCAAGGCGCTGCTGGAACACGGCGTGAAGTTGTACGAACTGCGCCGCCAACCGGGTAAAGGCGGAGGCAGCGGGCCGCATTTTTTCGGACGCTCCACCTACCAGGGTTCCGACTCCAGCCTGCACAGCAAGGCGATGATCTTCGACCAGCAGAAATCCTTCGTTGGCTCGTTCAATTTCGATCCGCGCTCTGTGCTGTGGAACACCGAAGTCGGGGTGCTGGTGGACAGTCCCGAACTGGCTGCGCAAGTCCGCGAACTGGCCATGCAGGGCATGGCGCCAACGCTGAGCTATGAGGCGAAGCTGGAGGATGGTCAGGTTGTGTGGGTCACCGAAGACGACGGCAAGCTACACACCCTGACCAGGGAACCGGGGAGCTGGTGGAGACGCTTCAACGCATGGATGAGCACCACCGTCGGCCTGGAGCGGATGCTCTAACAAACGACAAAAACCTCTGTAGGAGTGAGCCTTTGTGGTGAGGGGGCTTGCCCCCGTTGCGCTGCGCAGCAGTGCTAAAGACTGCCATTGCATTCTGCCTGGGTCACTGCGCTGGTTGATTTTGCGACTGCTGCGCAGCCGAACGGGGGCAAGCCCCCTCGCCACAAAAGCCCTGCACCACAGGTGGGTGTTCGCCTTTAGGCCGGCTGCACTGCGCCGAACGCGCCCTGTCGCATCAGCAGAATCACCAAGCCAAACGCACCGGCAGCCATCAGCAACGGCAGCGCATGCCCGCTGATCCACTGACTCCCCGCCCCCGCCGCCAACGGTCCGACCAGGCAACCGATCCCCCACAGCTGCGCGATATGGGCATTGGCGCGTACCAGCGCATCGTCGCGATAGCGCTCGCCGATCAGGATCAGTGACAAGGTGAACAAACCGCCCGCACTGGCGCCAAACAGCACCCACAACGGCCAGATCAGCAGCGTGTCGATCAACAACGGGATCGCCAGGCTCGACAGCAGCAAGACCACGGCGCAGCCAGTGAACAGCGTGCGGCGCGACAAGCGATCCGCCAGCGCACCAATCGGCAATTGCAGCAACGCATCACCGACCACCACGGTACTGACCATCGCCAGGGCAATTTCCGTGGTGAAGCCCTGACGCAGGCAATACACCGGCAACAAGGTCAGGATCATCGCCTCGAACGCGGCGAACAGCGACACCGCCCAGGCAATCGCCGGCAGGCCACGACAGAAAACCCACAAATCGCCGAATGTCACCCCACTCGCTTCGCTGGTGGGCGCACCGCTGCGACCCAACAACAGCAACGGTGCCGTCATCAGCAAGCCGACACCCACCCAAAATCCGTAATCGTGTTCAGTGCCCAGAACGCCCAGCAACACAGGCCCGGCGAGTTGGCTCAGCGCATAGCTGCAGCCATACAGCGCCACCAGCCGCCCCCGCCACTGTTCGACTACAAGTTGGTTGATCCAGCTTTCACCGAGAATGAACACCAGCGTCAGGATCACCCCGATCATCAGCCGCAATACCAGCCAGATCGGGTAACTCGGCAACAACGCCAGCAAACCGATGGACAACGCCCCGGCCCACAAGCACAGGCGCATCAGATTGGCCGTGCCCAGACGCGCGGCCAGATGGCTGGAGATCTTCGCCCCCAGCAAGACGCCAATGGCCGGCATAGCGGCCATCACGCCGATAGCGAACGAGCCGTAACCCCAGCTTTCCAGGCGAAACGATACCAGCGGCATGCTGACGCCCAAGGCCAGGCCGACACTCAAGACAGACGCCAACACGGCGAAATAAGTCGCCCAACGCATCTTCCACGCTCCTGTGGATATTTTTTGGCACGACACAAACCAATGTGGGAGCGAGCCTTTGTGGCGAGGGGGCTTGCCCCCGTTGGGTCGCGGAGCGGCCCCAAAACCAGCGATTGCGGCGTATCAGGTACGTCGCGTGCAATGGTTTTGCGCCTGCTACGCAGCCGAACGGGGGCAAGCCCCCCTCACCACAAAGGCTCGCTCCCACAAGGGATCTACGTCGTTAAGAAAACCGACTTACAACTTGATCCAGGTCGCCTTCAGCTCGGTGTACTTGTCGAACGCGTGCAGCGACTTGTCGCGGCCGTTACCGGACTGCTTGAAGCCACCGAACGGCGCGGTCATGTCGCCACCATCGTACTGGTTGACCCAAACGCTACCCGCACGCAGCGCACGGGCGGTCAGGTGAGCCTTGGAGATGTCCTTGGTCCACACCGCTGCGGCGAGGCCGTACGGCGTGTCGTTGGCAATCGCGATAGCTTCTTCGGCGGTGTCGAAAGCAATGACCGACAACACTGGCCCAAAGATTTCTTCCTGAGCGATTTTCATCGCATTGCTCACACCGTCGAAAATCGTCGGCTCAACGTAAGTGCCACCGGTTTCCTGAAGCGTGCGCTTGCCTCCGGCCACCAGTTTGGCGCCATCGGCATGACCCGACTCAATGTAGGACAGCACTGTGTTCATCTGCTGGGTATCGACCAGCGCGCCGACGTTGGTCGCCGGATCCAGTGGGTTGCCCGGTTTCCAGGTTTTCAGGGCCTCGATCACCAGCGGCAGGAATTTATCCTTGATCGAACGCTCGACCAGCAGGCGCGAACCGGCGGTGCACACTTCGCCCTGGTTGAAGGCGATGGCGCCGGCAGCGGCTTCGGCAGCGGCTTGCAGGTCCGGGGCGTCGGCGAACACGATGTTCGGGCTCTTGCCGCCGGCTTCGAGCCAGACGCGCTTCATGTTCGACTCACCGGAGTAGATCAGTAGCTGCTTGGCGATCTTGGTCGAACCGGTGAACACCAGGGTGTCCACGTCGTTGTGCAGGGCCAGGGCCTTGCCGACGGTGTGACCGTAACCTGGCAGCACGTTCAGCACGCCTTTCGGAATGCCGGCTTCAACGGCCAGTGCCGCGATGCGAATAGCCGTCAGCGGCGATTTTTCGGAGGGCTTGAGGATCACCGAGTTACCGGTGGACAGCGCCGGGCCGAGTTTCCAGCAAGCCATCATCAACGGGAAGTTCCACGGCACGATGGCGCCGACGACACCGACCGGCTCGCGAGTCACCAGACCCAGCTGATCGTGCGGAGTGGCTGCGACTTCGTCGTAGATCTTGTCGATGGCTTCGCCGCTCCAGCTCAGGGCTTGCGCCGCGCCGGGAACGTCGATGTACAGGGAATCGCTGATCGGCTTGCCCATGTCCAGGGTTTCAAGCAGCGCCAGCTCTTCAGCATTCTGCTTCAGCAGGCCGGCGAAACGGATCATGGTGGCTTTGCGTTTGGTCGGCGCCAGGCGCGACCAGACGCCGGAATTGAAGGTGGCGCGAGCGTTTTCAACAGCGCGCTGGGCGTCGGCGGCGTCACAACTGGCAATCTTGCCCAGCAGACGGCCATCGACCGGGCTGATGCACTCGAAGGTCTCGGCGGAGACAGCATCGGTGTATTCGCCATTGATGTAGGCGCGGCTTTCGATCTTCAGATCGCGAGCCCGTTGCTCCCAATCGGCACGAGTCAGGGTGGTCATTCGAGTGTCCTCCTCTTATTGAATACGAACGCTGCGCGGTCTTCGCGGGCGCTGTCAGGAATTCTGCCCGGCCAGCCTGCTTTTCGGCCCAAGGCAACTGTCACCCTAAACCAGCGGCAGGTGAAGTTTCAATATATTTGACATAAGGCCGTCAAACGGCCTTGCGATGTTCATTTTAATAAACATAGACTTTGGTCTTTCAGGCAATCACGGGAAATTACAACAATGAATATCCAGAATGTCGTCGACTTCAGCCAGGCCACGACCGCGCCCGAGCGCTATCGGCCGGACCCGATGAAAGTCCTCAAGGGCGACCCGGAACAAGCGGTGTACAACCACTACAACAGCCCGTGCGGGCAGTTGAATGCTGGCGTTTGGGAAGGTGCAGTCGGGCAATGGACCGTGAATTTCACCGAACACGAATACTGCGAAATCGTTCAAGGGGTTTCAGTGCTGCGTGACAACGACGGCAACAGCAAAACCCTGCGCGCAGGTGACCGCTTCGTGATTCCGGCCGGGTTCCGGGGCACCTGGGAAGTGCTGGAGCCGTGCCGCAAGATTTATGTGGCGTTTGAGCAGAAGGCCTGAGGATTTGGGTTGTCCCGGCCGGCCTCATCGCGGGCAAGTCGAATCGTCGCACCGCACGCTCCCACAGGTTTTGTGATCGACACAGATCACTGTAGGAGCATGGCTTGCCCGCGATGAGGCCCTGACAGGCACCAGAAAATCCAGGCAACAAAAAAGGCCCGTATCTCGCGATACGGGCCTTTTTCGTAAGAGGGAAAAATCAATTACTTGATTTTGCCTTCTTTGTAGATCACGTGCTTGCGAACAACCGGATCAAATTTCTTGATCTCGATTTTGTCCGGGGTAGTACGCTTGTTCTTGTCGGTAGTGTAGAAGTGACCAGTACCGGCGCTCGAAATCAAACGAATCAATTCACGCATGATTAGCTCCCTTAGATCTTGCCGGCTTTGCGGATTTCGGCCAGCACGACAGTGATGCCACGCTTGTCGATGATACGCATGCCTTTGGCAGATACGCGCAGACGCACGAAACGTTTCTCTTCTTCAACCCAGAAGCGGTGATGCTGCAGGTTCGGCAGGAAACGACGACGGGTTTTGTTGTTTGCGTGGGAAATGTTATTCCCAGTCACCGGACCCTTACCGGTAACTTGACATACTCTCGACATGCCTCAGCCCTCTAAAACCACATGCCCAACCCGGCATGGGTTGGCCGCTTAATCTCTCAGTCATTTGGCGCCAGGCGCCGCGTTTCTTTAGAGGTCTTACCGGCTACACCTACAGTGAAGGAACCGGGCCCCTAGAAAAGAGCGCTGCTTTATACCAGAAAGACTGGAGAGCAACAACATTCCGTGTGCACAGACTTCATAAAAACCCCGTTTTTCTGGCCACGAGCGCCTTGGATAAAGGCTATCGTCGATAAAGACCACTCGTCGCAGAGAATCGGCCAACCCGCCGATTCAGGATTTTTTCAGCCCATGCCCACTGAAAACAATCGCACATACTCCCCTTAAAATGAAAAAGGGGATAGTCATTTGCAAAAGAGCCTACTAGGGTAAGCCTTTTCCAGACTGCACTTGCAGATGGGCCTTCGATCTGTAAAGGAATCCGACCATGCGCCTCGCTGCCTTACCCCTCTTGCTCGCCCCATTGCTGCTGAGCCCACAGGCCATGGCTGCGGCCCTGACTGTCTGCACCGAGGCCAGTCCTGAAGGGTTCGACGTGGTGCAGTACAACTCGCTGACCACCACCAACGCCTCGGCCGACGTGCTGATGAACCGCCTGGTAGACTTCGACACCGCCAGCGGCAAAGTGGTCGCCAGCCTTGCGGACAGCTGGGAGGTCACGCCCGATGGCCTGACCTACGTGTTCAAACTGCATCCGCAGGTGCCATTCCACCGCACGGAATACTTCAGCCCGACGCGTGACCTTACCGCCGAAGACGTGATCTTCAGCTTCGAGCGCATGCTCGACCCGGCCAACCCGTGGCACAAAGTCGCCCAGAGCGGCTTCCCGCATGCGCAATCGATGCAATTGCCCGTGTTGATCAAGAAGATCGACGCACTGGACCCGCTGACCGTACGTTTCACCCTCGACCACCCGGACTCGACCTTCCTCGCGACCCTGAGCATGGGGTTCGCCTCGATCTACTCCGCCGAGTACGCCGACAAGCTGATGAAGGCCGGCACGGCGGAAAAACTCAACAGCCAGCCAATCGGCACCGGCCCGTTCGTGTTCACGCGCTTCCAGAAAGACGCGTCGATTCGCTACAAGGCCAACCCGGACTACTTCGGCGGCAAACCTTCGGTGGACCCGTTGATCTTCGCGATCACCCCGGACGCCAACGTGCGCTTGCAGAAATTGCGTCGCAATGAGTGCCAGATCGCCCTGTCGCCCAAGCCTCTGGACGTACAGGCCGCACTGAAAGAGCCAGAGCTTAAAGTGGAAAAAACCGACGCGTTCATGACCGCGTTCGTCGGTATCAACAGCCAACATCCTCCGCTGGACAAGCCGGAAGTGCGCCAGGCGATCAACCTCGCCTTCGACAAGGCCAGCTACGTCAAAGCCGTGTTCGAAGACACCGCCGAGCCCGCCAAAGGCCCGTACCCACCGAACACCTGGAGCTACGACAAAAGCTTGCCGGGTTACCCGCACAACGTTGAGAAGGCCAAGGCATTGATGGCCAAGGCTGGCCTCAAGGATGGCTTTCAGACCACCATCTGGACCCGCCCTTCCGGCAGCACGCTGAACCCCAACCCGAGCCTCGGCGCTCAACTGCTGCAGTCCGACCTCGCGCAAATCGGTATTCAGGCCGAAATCCGCGTCATCGAGTGGGGCGAGCTGATCCGCCGCGCCAAGGCCGGCGAGCATGACCTGTTGTTCATGGGCTGGGCCGGCGACAACGGCGACCCGGACAACTTCCTCACACCGCAGTTTTCCTGCGCAGCGGTCAAGTCCGGCACCAACTTCGCCCGCTACTGCAATCAGGACCTGGACAAGCTGATCAGTGCTGGCAAGACCACTGGTGAGCAAGGTGTGCGCACCAAGCTCTATGAGCAGGCGCAGACACAGATCCAGCAGCAGGCGCTGTGGCTGCCGCTGGCGCACCCGACGGCGTTTGCGCTGACGCGCAAGGATGTCGAGGGTTACGCGGTCAGCCCGTTCGGCCGCCAGGATTACTCGAAGGTCAACCTCAAGCCATAAGCACCAACACAAATCCTTGTAGGAGCTGGCTTGCCAGCGAAGGCGGCGGCACATCCAGCATCGATGTGACTGACACACCGCTTTCGCTGGCAAGCCAGCTCCTACAGGATCTTGCTTGACTCCCCCTCCTCCTACATCCACCCGTACTCGGCCATGGACAGCGGGTCGCCGTCTCCGATGATGAAATGGTCGAGCACCCGCACATCGATCAGGCCCAGCGCCTCCTGCAGGCGCTTGGTCAGCAATCGGTCGGCCTGGCTGGGGTCGGAGTTGCCCGACGGATGGTTGTGGCACAGGATCAGCGCAGCGGCGTTGTGAGCTAAAGCACGCTTGACCACTTGGCGCGGATAAACGCTGGTGTTGTCGATGGAGCCGCGAAATAGCACTTCAAAAGTCAGCACTTGATGCCTGGAATCCAGAAACAGACAGCCGAACACCTCGTGGGGCTCGTGACGCAGCATCGATTTCAGGTAATCCCGAACGGCCTGCGGATTTTCCAGCGCTGATTTTTTGCGTGCGCACTCGGCCAAATGCCGCCGGCCCATCTCCTGCGCCGCTTGCAACTGAGCGAATTTCGCTGGCCCGAGCCCCAGTTGCCTGCTGAACGCGACTTGATCGGCCTCAAGCAATGAGCGCAGGCTGCCAAACTGATTCAACAGGTGTCGAGCCAGGTCTACCGCGCTTTTACCCGACACGCCGGTCCGTAAAAAAATCGCCAGCAATTCGGCGTCTGAAAGACTTGCCGAGCCCAATTCAAGCAGCCTCTCCCGCGGTCGCTCCGCCGCCGGCCAATCACGAATACTCATAGCACCTCCCTGGAATATGGGCGCCGCTGTTCCGTAGCGGTCGCTGTGATATCGTAGCCCATCTTTTTTGCTGGCGATTTCATCCCTGGGGAGGGGGTCTCGCCATGCAGTCATTAACGAAATGAAAGGCAGACCTATGCAGCGGCTGTATCGGAAACGCATCGTTCTGGGCGTCGGCGGCGGCATTGCTGCCTACAAGAGTGCCGATCTGGTTCGCCGCCTGATCGACCAGGGCGCCGAAGTGCGCGTGGTCATGACCCGTGGCGGCAGCGAGTTCATTACTCCGCTGACCATGCAGGCCTTGTCCGGGCACCCGGTTCACCTCGATTTGCTGGACCCGGCAGCAGAAGCCGCGATGGGCCACATCGAGCTGGCGAAATGGGCCGACATGGTGCTGATCGCCCCCGCCACCGCGGACCTGATCGCCCGTCTGGCACAGGGCATTGCCGACGACTTGCTGACCACGCTGGTGCTGGCCACCGACGCCGTGGTCGCTGTCGCCCCGGCGATGAACCAGGCCATGTGGCGCGATCCGGCGACCCAGGCCAACCTGCAAACCCTCGAAAGCCGCGACATCAAAGCCTTCGGTCCGGCCTCCGGCAGCCAGGCCTGCGGCGACGTTGGCCTAGGCCGCATGCTCGAAGCCGTCGAACTCGCCCAGTGCGCGGCGGACTGCTTCCAGCGCCAGGCGCTGACCGGCAAACACGTGCTGATCACCGCCGGGCCGACCCAGGAAAACATCGACCCGGTGCGTTACATCACCAACCACAGCTCCGGGAAAATGGGCTTCGCCCTGGCCGAAGCCGCGGTAGAAGCCGGTGCCCGCGTAACCCTGATCACAGGCCCGGTGCACCTGCCAACGCCGGATCGCGTCACGCGCATCGACGTGGTCAGCGCCCGCGACATGCTCGCCGCCTGCGAAGCCGCGATCCCTTGCGACCTGTTTATCGCCTCGGCAGCGGTCGCGGACTACCGCCCGGAAGTCGTCGCCCCACAGAAACTCAAGAAAGACCCTACGAACGGCGACGGCTTGTTGCTACAGATGGTGCGCAACCCGGACATCCTGGCCACCATCGCCACGCGCCCCGACCGTCCGTTCAGTGTCGGTTTCGCTGCCGAAACCGAACACTTGCTCGACTACGCTGCCCGCAAGTTGAAAGACAAGAACCTCGATTTGATCGTCGCCAACGACGTCGCCAACCCGAGCATTGGTTTCAACAGCGAAGAAAACGCCTGCAGCGTGATCGACCGTGAGCTTCACGCCACAATTTTCGCCCAGACCAGCAAGAGCAAGATTGCTCGCCAGCTGATCACTTTTATCGCCGAACGTCTGAACCAGGTTTAATTTACATGCACGCTTTGCAAGCCAAGATCCTCGACCCCCGCATCGGTACTGACTTCCCGCTGCCGCAATACGCCACGCCAGGCTCCGCCGGCCTCGACCTGCGCGCCATGCTGGAAAAAGACACTGTCATCAAACCGGGTGAAACCGTGCTGATCCCGACCGGCCTGTCGGTCTACATCGGTGATCCGGACCTGGCTGCACTGATTCTGCCGCGCTCTGGCCTGGGTCATAAGCACGGCATCGTGCTGGGCAACCTGGTCGGCTTGATCGACTCCGATTATCAGGGCCCGCTGATGGTGTCCTGCTGGAACCGTGGCCAGACTGATTTCAACATGGTGGTCGGGGAGCGCCTGGCTCAATTGGTGTTGGTGCCGGTGGTTCAAGCGCATTTCGAGATGGTCGAAGAATTCGTCGAAACCCAGCGCGGCACAGGCGGTTTCGGACATTCCGGCAGCCATTGATGACTTCATTGTGGGAGCGAGCCTGCTCGCGATGACGGCAGTACATTCAACACAGATATTGTCTGTCAGTCCGCTATCGCGAGCAGGCTCGCTCCCACAGGTTTGTTGCTGAGGTAGCACAAGCTTCATTTGAAAGTTTTATTGCTGAAAATCAAGGCATTACCGGCCATATACTTGCCGGAGTTAGTGGCATGGCCTTTTCGCACCACGAACTCTCTGTGGAAAACGCCGTCATACCCTTCAGTTTGAGCCGGCCGAAGCGTACCAGGCAGGCCTGTCCAGTCACTTTCGAGATGGAGCATTCCTACAGATGAACACCCCCGCCCAAGTCGCACCCAAGTTCCCCGACAGCATCTTTCGCGCCTACGACATTCGTGGCACCGTCCCGGAATTCTTGAACGCTGAAACCGCTTACTGGCTCGGTCGCGCCATCGGCGCCCAGAGCCTGGCTCAGGACGAGCCCAACGTTTCCGTTGGTCGCGACGGCCGCCTGTCCGGTCCGGAACTGGTCGAACAACTGATCAAAGGCCTGGCCGATGCCGGTTGCCATGTCAGCGACGTCGGCCTGGTGCCAACGCCTGCGCTGTACTACGCCGCCAACGTACTCGCCGGTAAATCCGGGGTGATGCTCACCGGCAGCCACAACCCGTCGAACTACAACGGCTTCAAGATCGTCATCGCTGGCGACACCCTGGCCAACGAACAGATCCAGGCCCTGCACGACCGCCTCAAGACCCACAACCTGAGCAGCGGCAAAGGCAGCGTGACCAAGGTCGAAATCCTCGACCGCTACAACACCGAAATCGTCCAGGACATCAAACTGGCCCGTCGCCTGAAAGTCGTGGTCGACTGCGGCAACGGCGCGGCCGGCGTGATCGCCCCGCAACTGATCGAAGCGCTGAATTGCGAAGTCATCCCGCTGTTCTGCGAAGTCGACGGCAACTTCCCGAACCACCATCCGGATCCGGGCAAACCTGAAAACCTCGTCGACCTGATCGCCAAGGTCAAGGAAACCAAGGCCGACATCGGCCTGGCCTTTGACGGCGACGGCGACCGCGTTGGCGTGGTGACCAACACCGGCAGCATCGTCTACCCGGACCGCTTGCTGATGCTGTTCGCCCGTGATGTTGTGGCACGCAACCCTGATGCGGAAATCATCTTCGACGTCAAATGCACCCGTCGCCTGGTTCCGTTGATCAAGGAATATGGCGGTCGTCCGTTAATGTGGAAGACCGGTCACTCGTTGATCAAAAAGAAAATGAAGCAATCCGGCGCGCTGTTGGCCGGTGAAATGAGCGGGCACATCTTCTTCAAGGAGCGCTGGTTCGGTTTCGACGATGGCATTTACAGCGCCGCACGGCTGCTGGAAATCCTCAGCAAGGAAAAATCCACCGCGGAAGAGCTGTTTGCGACCTTCCCGAACGATATTTCTACGCCTGAAATCAATATCCATGTGACCGAAGAGAGCAAATTCAGCATCATTGATGCACTGCACGATGCGAAGTGGGGCGAAGGCGCTGACCTGACCACCATCGACGGCGTGCGAGTCGACTACGCCAAAGGCTGGGGCCTGGTGCGCGCCTCCAACACCACACCGGTGCTGGTGCTGCGTTTCGAGGCCGATGATGAAGCTGAATTGCAGCGCATCAAGGACGTGTTCCACACCCAGCTGAAACGTGTTGCACCTGACCTCCAACTACCGTTTTGATTGATTGAAGCGCATTTTATTGAAGTGCCGGAGCCCTGAATGACCCTCGAACGCGAAGCCGCCGCCAACACCGCCAAGGTCCTGTCCGAAGCGCTGCCTTACATTCGCCGCTATGTCGGCAAGACGCTGGTGATCAAATACGGCGGCAACGCGATGGAAAGCGAGGAGCTGAAAACCGGCTTCGCCCGCGACATCGTGCTGATGAAAGCCGTGGGCATTAACCCGGTGGTGGTTCACGGTGGCGGCCCGCAAATCGGCGACCTGCTCAAGCGTCTGTCGATCGAGAGCCACTTTGTCGATGGCATGCGCGTCACCGACGCCGCGACCATGGACGTGGTGGAAATGGTCCTCGGCGGTCAGGTCAACAAGGACATCGTCAACCTGATCAACCGTCACGGCGGCAGCGCCATCGGCCTGACCGGTAAAGACGCCGAGCTGATTCGCGCGAAAAAGCTCACCGTCACCCGCCAGACCCCGGAGATGACCCAACCGGAAATCATCGACATCGGCCATGTTGGCGAAGTAGTCGGCATCAACACCGATCTGCTGAACCTGCTGGTAAAAGGCGATTTCATCCCGGTAATCGCGCCCATCGGTGTTGGCGCCAACGGTGAGTCCTACAACATCAACGCCGACCTGGTGGCCGGTAAAGTCGCCGAAGCGTTGAAAGCTGAAAAGCTGATGCTGCTGACCAACATCGCCGGCCTGATGGACAAGTCGGGCACGGTCTTGACCGGCCTGACCACCCAGCAAGTCGACGATTTGATCGCCGACGGCACCATCTATGGCGGCATGCTGCCGAAGATCCGTTGCGCGCTGGAAGCGGTTCAGGGCGGTGTTGGTAGCTCGTTGATCATTGATGGTCGGGTTCCGAATGCGATTTTGCTGGAGATCTTCACCGATACTGGTGTGGGTACGTTGATCAGTAATCGCAAGCGCCCTTAAGCAGTACATACAAAAAGACCCCGCTCAGCCTGGCTGAGCGGGGTCTTTTTTTGCATCGGTATTCACCTGATAAACCGCGGTGCCCCAATCGCCGGCAAGCCGGCTCCTACAGAGATATCACCGTTCGTGTAGGAGCTGGCTTGCCAGCGATGCGGTCATGGAGGCAGTGCAAAATCCGGATCAAACGCCGAACTGTGCGCGGTACGCCTCTACGGCTGGCAAATGCTGCTTGAGCTGCGGATCGTCCGCCAGGAATTCCAGCACCTGATTCAGTGAAACGATGCTGATCACCGGAATGCCGAAGTCACGCTCCACTTCCTGGATCGCCGACAATTCTCCGTTACCACGCTCCTGACGGTTCAGGGCGATCAATACGCCCTTGGCCTTGGCGCCGTCCTGGGATGCAATGATCTGCATCACTTCACGAATCGCGGTGCCGGCGGTGATCACGTCGTCGATGATCAGCACGTCGCCGGTCAGTGGTGCGCCGACCAGGCTGCCGCCTTCGCCGTGAGCCTTGGCTTCTTTGCGGTTGAAACACCACGGCAGATCGCGCTCGTGATGTTCGGCCAGGGCCACGGCGGTGGTCGCTGCCAGCGGGATGCCTTTGTAGGCTGGGCCGAACAGTACGTCGAACGAAATACCGCTCTCGACGATGGCTGCCGCGTAGAAACGACCCAGCTGCGCAAGGGCCGAGCCCGTGTTGAACAGGCCGGCATTGAAGAAGTAAGGACTGGTGCGCCCGGACTTCAGGGTGAACTCACCGAAGCGCAAAACGCCGCGATCGATGGCAAAACGAATGAAATCGCGCTGATACGCTTGCATGAAAAAACCCCAAATACCACGGCTTTAGCTAATTAGGTTGACGCCGTGTATCATACACGCACGCGATTTTTGGGGCCATTTATGCGGATCATCAGTGTGAACGTCAATGGTATTCAGGCTGCAGTCGAGCGTGGTTTGCTCAGTTGGCTGCAAGCACAGAATGCCGACGTCATCTGCCTGCAGGACACCCGCGCCTCCGCCTTTGAACTGGACGATCCAGCCTTCCAACTGGATGGCTACTTCCTTTATGCCTGCGAAGCCGAAGTTCCTGCCCAAGGTGGCGTGGCTTTGTATTCGCGGTTGCAACCGAAGGCAGTCATCAGCGGTCTCGGCTTCGAGACGGCCGACCGCTACGGGCGTTACCTGCAAGCCGATTTCGACAAGGTCAGCATCGCGACCTTGCTGCTCCCTTCGGGGCAGAACGGCGATGAAGACTTGAACCAGAAGTTCAAGCTAATGGACGACTTCGCCCGTTATCTGGATAAACAGCGACGCAAGCGTCGCGAGTACATTTACTGTGGCTCGCTGTACGTGGCGCAACAGAAGCTGGATATCAAGAACTGGCGTGACAGCCAGCAATCTCCGGGCTTCCTGGCACCTGAACGTGCCTGGATGGACGAGATTGTCGGCAACATGGGGTATGTCGATGCCCTGCGCGAAGTCAGCCGTGAAGGCGACCAGTACAGCTGGTGGCCGGACAACGAACAGGCTGAGATGCTCAACCTGGGCTGGCGTTTCGACTACCAGTTGCTGACCCCAGGCCTGCGCCGCTTTGTTCGCAGCGCACGCCTGCCACGTCAGCCACGGTTCTCGCAGCACGCACCGCTGATCGTGGACTACGACTGGACGCTGACCATCTAAGCCCTGTTTCGCAGACAAAAAGCGGACATCGCTCAGACCTGTGAAAATCCGGCAGTCAGCCAGCCAAAAAAATGCCCGTATCGCAAGATACGGGCATTTTTTATGGATCGTTAACAGTTATCGAACCTTCAAGCAGCGGCAAAGAACGGCAGCGCAAGGTACAACTTGATCACGATGACATTAATGATGTCGATGAAGAAAGCCCCCACCATTGGCACCACCAGGAACGCTAGCTGCGAAGCTCCGTAGCGCTGTGTCACTGCTTGCATGTTGGCGATGGCCGTTGGCGTGGCACCCAGACCAAAACCGCAGTGCCCTGCCGCCAATACCGCCGCATCGTAGTTGCTACCCATGACCCTGAACGTCACGAAAATCGCAAACAGTGCCATGACCAGCGTTTGCGCAGCCAGGATGATGAAGAACGGCAAAGCCAGTGAAGCCAGATCCCACAGCTTGAGCGACATCAGGGCGATCGCCAGAAACAGCGACAAGCTGACATTCCCCAGCACGGAGACTTCACGCTCAAACACCCGATACAAGCCAAGTGCTGAAAGCCCGTTCCGTAAAACCACACCCACGAACAAGACACAAACGAAGGTCGGCAACTCAAATGCGGTTTCGCGCAGCGCGCCATTCAGGAGAGAGCCTGCCAGCAGGCTGACCGCGATCAGAGCGAGTGTCTCGATAAACGTAAATGGCGTGATCGAGCGCTCTTTATTCGGCTGCTCAAAGCCCTTTGGCATCCGTGGTTTTTCTTGCTCAAAGCCGGGTGTCTGGACACGCTTGATGAGCAGGCGAGCGACCGGACCACCAATCAAACCGCCCAGCACCAAGCCAAACGTCGCAGAGGCCATTGCAAGTTCAGAGGCGGAAGCCAGACCAAACTTCTCACTGAACGTCGCTCCCCACGCAGCGCCTGTACCGTGACCGCCCGACAACGTAATCGAGCCGGTCAGCAGACCCATCAAGGGATCGAGCCCCAACGCCTTTGCGAGCCCGATGCCCATGGCATTCTGGACCACCAAAAGCCCAGTGACGACCAGTAGAAAAACCCCCACTACACGCCCGCCTTTCTTCAGGCTGGCGAAGTCTGCACTCAAGCCAATGGTGGCAAAGAACGCCAACATCAAGGGAGTCTGCAGTGAAGTATCAAACCGGACTTCAATGTCAAAGACTCGCAAAGTCAACAGAACCAGGGCAACCACCAAGCCGCCTGCTACGGGCTCCGGGATATTGTAGGTGCGTAAAAAACCAACACGTGCGACAAGTCCGCGTCCCAGTAACAGTACTAAAGAGGCGGCCACAAGTGTTCCGTAAAAATCGAGCTGAATCATTGGGATATTCTTGGATATATATTCAGGGGCGAACTTTTCACCTGGACACGCCCCTTGAACAGGTTGATTGTCTCAACACTGATTGGTTTAGATTCAAGGACCGTCAATGGTCTGAATATATCGAAATATTTCTTGATGAAATTTACTTGCGGCAACTTTATCAACCACCAAGTCGAGTTGCCAGCGCATAGGCAGCGCTGAAGCTTTGCAGTTGTGACTAAAAGTGTAAGAGCGACATATATACATGCGCGGTAAATATTTACGGTGCCTGAATACCGCAAATGGCAACCGCCATAAATGGCTAGAGAAATTAATCTGTTGTTACAAAACAAATGCCCCGAGAGTTCGGGGCATTTGTTTTAAACCGCGGCTAACTGCGTTTTCACACAGTCTGAATGCTGTGGGTTGCTTGTGCGCACTGACTTTTCAATACGGGAGCCACGCTGGTCGTTATTTGATCAACCGCCAAGTGAATGGGTAACGGTAGGGAAACCCTTCATTGGCCTTCACGCCAGCAATGATCGTCAGCACCAACGCACCAATCGCGACCAGACCCAACAGGAAGAACCCGACGATCACCACCATCAGCAAGAAGCAGATAGCGGAAGCAATGGCGACGGTGATCTGAAAGTTCAGCGCTTCCTTGCCCTGCGCATCAATGAACGGGTCCATCTCGCGCTTCATTTGCCAGAGAATCAGCGGACCGATCAGCGTACCGAACGGAATCCAGATCCCCAGCAAGGCGGACAAGTGACAAAACATCGCCCACTGCCGAACTTCTTTGCTCGGGGTGGGAAGAACCTGTTGCTCGTCACTCATAACGCCCTCCTTGTGTGGTTCCATCCGATCAGTCGGCCAGTGCAGCCTTCTGCAAGTCGAAGATTTCGGTCATGCCTTTCTTCGCCAGTTCCAGCATAGCGTTCAGCTCTTCAGGCTGGAATGGTGCGCCTTCGGCAGTGCCCTGGACTTCGATGAAACCGCCCGTGCTGGTCATCACCACGTTCAGGTCGGTTTCGGCAGCCGAGTCTTCCAGGTAGTCGAGGTCAAGCACAGGCTCGCCCTGATACATGCCCACGGAAACGGCAGCGATCATTTGCTTCAACGGGTCGCCGCCTTTCAGGCCGCCGCGCTTCTTGATCACTTTCAAGGCATCGACCAGCGCAACCATGGCGCCGGTGATGGACGCGGTGCGGGTGCCGCCGTCAGCCTGGATCACGTCGCAGTCGACGTACAGGGTAACGTCGCCCAGCTTGGACATGTCCAGCGCAGCGCGCAGTGAGCGACCGATCAGACGCTGGATTTCCAGGGTGCGGCCGCCTTGTTTGCCACGGCTCGCTTCACGCTGGTTACGCTCGCCGGTGGCGCGCGGCAGCATGCCGTATTCGGCGGTCAACCAGCCCTGGCCCTGACCTTTGAGGAAACGCGGCACGCCGTTTTCGACGCTGACGGTGCAGATGACTTTGGTATCACCGAACTCGACCAGTACAGAACCCTCGGCGTGTTTGGTGTAGTTGCGGGTAATGCGGATCGAGCGGAGCTGATCGGCAGCGCGACCACTTGGACGTTTCATAGGGAATACCTGTACGGAGGACGGAAAACTGCCGAGCATTATAGAGCCGCCGGCCACGACTGGGCACTTCTAAAAAATTCGCCCGACGACCGAAGGCCCTGAACCGCGCTTTGCCGACGGCTTGCAGCCCTTTGACACAGCGTGTGTTTGGGCGCATCCGCCCCACTGCGCTACAATCCTGCGCCTTTGCTGCCTGTCGGCTTTCATTCACAGATATCGGGTCCGCGAAACCTTTGGTAACGCATCGACCTGACTTGCGAGGTACCTCCATGGTGCACAGCATGACCGCCTTCGCCCGCGTTGAAAAAGCTGGCACCCAAGGCACCCTGAGCTGGGAACTGCGCTCGGTCAACAGCCGCTACCTGGAGCCGCACTTGCGCCTGCCGGAATCCTTTCGCGACCTCGAAGGCGCAGTCCGCGAGGCCCTGCGCCAGGGCATCTCCCGGGGCAAGCTTGAGTGCACCCTGCGTTTCACCGAAGAAAACACCGATAAACCGCTGCAAGTGGACCGCGAGCGCGCCGCACAATTGGTCGCCGCCGCCGAGACGATCGCCGGCCTGATCAAAAATCCAGCGGCGCTCAACCCGCTGGAAGTGCTGGCCTGGCCCGGCGTGCTGGTGGGAGATGCCACCGACCCGCAAGCCTTGAATGCCGAAGCATTGGCGTTGTTCAACGAAGGCCTGAAAGAGCTCAAGGCTGGCCGCGAGCGCGAAGGCACGGAGCTGGCACGGCTGATCAACGATCGCTTGACCTCCATTGAAGAAGACGTCGTCACCCTGCGCGAACTGGTTCCGCAGATGCTCGCCACCCAACGCCAGAAAATCCTCGACCGCTTCGCCGACATGAAGGCCGACCTGGACCCGCAGCGGCTGGAGCAGGAAATGGTCATGCTCGCGCAAAAGAGCGACGTCGCCGAAGAACTGGATCGCCTGAGTACTCACATCATCGAAGTTCGCCGGGTGCTCAAATCCGGCGGCGCTGCTGGTCGGCGCCTGGACTTCCTGATGCAGGAACTCAACCGCGAAGCCAACACACTGGGCTCCAAAGCCTTCGACCCGCGCAGCACCCAAGCGGCGGTCAACCTCAAAGTGTTGATCGAGCAGATGCGCGAACAAGTGCAGAATATTGAGTAAGGCAAACCCGACATGACCCACAGCACCGGCACCCTGTACATCATTTCCGCCCCTTCGGGCGCGGGCAAGAGCAGCCTGGTCAAGGCCTTGACCGACGCAGATCAGGAGATCCGTGTCTCGGTCTCCCATACCACCCGCGCCATGCGCCCCGGTGAAGTGAATGGCGTGAATTACCACTTCGTCGACCGCAGCGACTTCGTGAAGATGATCGAGCACGGGGATTTCCTGGAGCGCGCCGAGGTGTTCGGCAATCTCTACGGCACTTCGCAAAGCCATCTGCAGCAGACGCTGGACGAAGGCCACGACCTGATCCTGGAAATCGACTGGCAGGGTGCAGAGCAAGTACGCAAGTTGATGCCCCAGGCTCGCTCGATCTTCATTCTGCCGCCGTCCCTGCAAGCCTTGCACCAGCGTCTGAACAATCGCGGCCAGGATAGCGAAGAGGTTATAGATGGCCGGATGCGTGAAGCCGTCAGCGAAATGAGCCACTACGTCGACTACGACTACCTGATCATCAACGACGATTTCGCCCACGCGCTGAGCGATTTGCAGGCGATATTCCGCGCCAATCAGCTGCATCAAAAGCGTCAGCAGCAGCGAAACGGGAAACTTTTGGCTGAATTGCTCGGTTAAACAGCACTTCCCAAAACCGCTGCAAGGGCTTTACATTGGCACTTGCAGCGCGTTGAAGGGCTTGGTCAAAAAATCAGCGCTTCCCTAATCGCTGGTGATTTTTTAAACTGTCTAGTCCGCTCGCCCACCCGGGCAGCGCGCATATTGCATTCGCTCCGAGGAATACCATGGCCCGCGTAACCGTTGAAGACTGCCTGAACCACGTGGAAAACCGTTTTGAACTGGTCATGCTGTCCACCAAGCGTGCCCGTCAACTGGCCACCGGCGGCAAAGAGCCACTGGTTCAGTGGGAAAACGACAAGCCTACCGTGGTAGCGCTGCGTGAAATCGCTGAAGGCCTGATGAGCTACGAGTTCATCGCCAATGCTGAAATCGTCGAAGACGAACCGCTGTTCGCAGCGTTCGAGGACGAGTCCAACGAGGCCGTCTAAGCCTATGCCTGGTCGACGTAGCACGGCGCGGGGTCATAGCGAACGGCAGGAGTTATCATGCCGAGCATAGACGCCCTCGCCGATCGCTTATCGACCTACCTCGGCAAGGACCAGGTCAACCTGGTCCGCCGAGCGTATTTCTACGCCGAACAAGCCCACGACGGTCAACGCCGACGTAGCGGTGAGGCGTACGTCACGCATCCTCTTGCGGTGGCGAATATTCTTGCCGACATGCACATGGACCATCAAAGCCTGATGGCCGCCATGCTGCATGACGTGATCGAAGACACCGGTATTGCCAAAGAGGCGCTACAAGCGCAGTTCGGCGAAACCGTGGCCGAACTGGTCGACGGGGTCAGCAAACTGACCCAGATGAACTTCGAGACCAAAGCTGAAGCCCAGGCCGAAAACTTCCAGAAAATGGCCATGGCCATGGCACGCGACATTCGCGTGATCCTGGTCAAACTCGCCGACCGCTTGCACAACATGCGCACGCTGGAAGTCCTGTCCGGTGAAAAGCGCCGGCGGATCGCCAAGGAAACCCTGGAAATCTATGCGCCCATCGCCAACCGGCTGGGCATGCATGCCATCCGCATAGAATTCGAAGACCTCGGCTTCAAGGCCATGCACCCGATGCGTTCCGCGCGGATCAACCAGGCGGTCAAACGCGCCCGGGGCAACCGCAAGGAAATCGTCAACAAGATCGAAGAGTCCCTCAGCCACTGCCTGGCCATCGACGGCATTCAGGGCGAGGTCAGCGGTCGTCAGAAACACCTCTACGGCATCTACAAGAAAATGCGCGGCAAGCGTCGGGCCTTCAACGAAATCATGGACGTTTACGCGTTCCGGATCATCGTCGACAAGGTCGACACCTGCTACCGCGTGCTGGGTGCTGTGCATAATTTGTACAAACCGTTGCCTGGGCGCTTCAAGGATTACATCGCGATCCCCAAGGCCAACGGCTATCAGTCGCTGCACACCACGCTGTTTGGCATGCACGGTGTTCCGATCGAGATCCAGATCCGCACCCGTGAAATGGAAGAGATGGCCAACAACGGCATCGCCGCCCATTGGCTGTACAAATCCAGCGGCGATGAGCAGCCAAAAGGCACGCATGCCCGCGCCCGCCAGTGGGTCAAAGGCGTGCTGGAAATGCAGCAACGGGCCGGCAACTCGCTGGAATTCATCGAAAGCGTGAAGATCGACCTGTTCCCGGACGAGGTCTACGTGTTCACGCCCAAAGGCCGGATCATGGAGCTGCCCAAAGGCTCCACGGCGGTCGACTTCGCTTACGCGGTGCACACCGACGTGGGCAACAGCTGCATTGCCTGCCGGATCAATCGTCGTCTCGCACCGCTGTCCGAACCGCTGCAAAGCGGCTCCACGGTCGAGATCGTCAGCGCTCCCGGCGCTCGGCCGAACCCGGCATGGCTCAACTTCGTGGTCACCGGCAAGGCGCGGACGCACATCCGCCATGCGCTGAAACTGCAACGCCGCTCCGAGTCCATCAGTCTCGGCGAGCGTCTGCTGAACAAGGTGCTGAACGGTTTCGACAGCTCGCTGGAAAAAGTCGCCGCCGAGCGCGTCAAGGCGATGCTCGCCGAGTACCGTCTCGAATTGATCGAAGACTTGCTGGAAGACATCGGCCTGGGAAATCGCATGGCTTACGTGGTCGCCCGCCGCCTGCTCGGCGAAGGCGAACAGTTGCCAAGCCCGGAAGGTCCGCTGGCGATTCGCGGCACCGAAGGCCTGGTACTCAGTTACGCCAAGTGCTGCACACCGATCCCGGGCGACCCGATTGTCGGTCACCTGTCCGCCGGCAAAGGCATGGTTGTGCACCTGGACAACTGCCGCAACATCAGCGAAATCCGCCACAACCCGGAAAAATGCATTCAGCTCTCGTGGGCCAAGGATGTCACCGGCGAATTCAACGTCGAACTGCGTGTCGAGCTGGAACACCAACGCGGCCTGATCGCGCTGCTGGCCAGCAGCGTCAACGCGGCCGATGGCAATATCGAAAAAATCAGCATGGACGAACGCGATGGTCGCATCAGCGTGGTCCAACTGGTGGTCAGCGTGCACGACCGCGTGCATCTGGCCCGCGTGATCAAGAAACTGCGTGCCTTGACCGGGGTGATTCGCATCACCCGCATGCGTGCGTAAAGCCCACTCTTACAAGGAGTCATTCATGACCAAGACTGTTATCACCAGCGACAAGGCCCCGGCCGCCATCGGTACTTACTCCCAGGCGATCAAGGCTGGCAACACCGTTTACATGTCAGGTCAAATTCCTCTGGACCCAAAAACCATGGAACTGGTTGAAGGCTTCGAAGCCCAGACCGTCCAGGTGTTCGAGAACCTCAAAGCCGTGGCCGAAGCTGCCGGTGGTTCTTTCAAAGACATCGTCAAACTGAACATCTTCCTCACCGACCTGAGCCACTTCGCCAAGGTCAACGAGATCATGGGCAAGTACTTTGACCAGCCTTACCCTGCCCGCGCCGCCATCGGCGTGGCCGCCCTGCCAAAGGGTTCGCAGGTTGAAATGGATGCCATTCTGGTCATCGAGTAAACGTGCGGCGCAGCCTTCTAAAGGCTGCGCCGATCTTGCCTTGAAAGGATTCCACCATGCGCCATGCGCTAGCTCTCTCGCTGGTCGCCCTACTCTTGGGCGGTTGTGCCAGCAACCCTGCCGACCGTGACATCAGCGGCACCTGGATCAATCAGGTGGCGATCGATGCAGCAGCCAAAGGCGGCCCCCTGCGCGAAGCGCTCCAGGCCTATGGCCCGAACCTGGAATGGGACATCAACACCAAGGCTAGTCAGGCCCGCTACACCAATGGTTTTGAAAACGTCGACGGCAAGCTGCTGGGCGAACAGTCCGGCGCCTGGAAAATCGACTTTTACGGCAGCTCCGGCAGTGAGCTGAAACGTGACGGCAAGCAAATGAGCCAGTCCGCGACCGAGAACGAGTCGGAGCAAGTCTTCGACCGCGCGCAGGTCCAGGTACCGGAAGGCGCACCGATTGGCGCGAGCTTTGAACGTGCGTTGTACTCGGCCTACATGGGCGGCAGCTGGAAAATCGTCAGCGGTCAGGGCGAAGGCAATACCGTGCAATTCCAGGCCGACGGCCAGATTGCCGGTCTTCCGGGCGCTGATCGTTATGCCCTGTGCCTGGCCGGTGATTGCGCGTCGATGAGCGGCGGCAACGACAACATGTGGCTGCAACTGAACGGCCAAGGCAACACCTGGATCTTTGCGCGCAAGGGCAAGGAACTGGAAATTCTCCAGGCGGTGAACACCGCACAGGCGGACGAACAGCCGCAGTACACCGCGGGTGAACGCAAGTGGGTGCTGGAAAAGCAGTAATCCGGGCCCAGAGCTAACGCAAATCCAATGTGGGAGCGAGCCTGCTCGCGAAAGCGGTGTAACAGCCAATAGAAATGTTGAATGTTACGGCCCTTTCGCGAGCAGGCTCGCTCCCACATTTGGTTTGTGGTGGCTGGAAGTTAACCGCGGCCTTCGAGGATTGCGGCATAACCTTCGCGATAGCTTGGGTACTTCGGTGTCCAGCCCAACGCCTTTAATCGGGCATTGCTGCAACGCTTGCTGCCCGTACGCCGCACGGTCGCGTCGTCAGCCCATTCCGTTACGCCCAGATACTCACGCAACCAGCCCACCACGTCCGCCAGCGGTGCAGGCGCGTCGTCGACGCCTATGTAGACGTCATCCAGCACCTCACCGCGACGATCTGCCTCAAGCAGATACGCCATCAACCCCGCCGCGTCGTCGACGTGAATACGGTTGCCATAAAGCGGCGGATCGACCGCCACGCGATAACCCCGCCGCACCTGAGTCAGCAGCCACTCACGGCCAGGACCGTAAATACCGGTCAGGCGCACAATGCTCGCCGGAATGCCGCTTTTGAGTGCGACCTGCTCAGCCTCCAGCATCAGTCGACCTGAATAGCCTGCGGGAACGGTCGGCGAGGACTCGTCGACCCACTCGCCATCCTGCTGGCCATACACACTGCTGCTGGAAACAAACAGCAGACGATCGGGCACCTGACCGTAGTCGTTCAGCCAGTCCAACACATGCTGCAAGCCCTGCACATAAGCAGCGCGATATCCGGCTTCATCGTGGTCGGTGGCCGCCGCGCAATACACCAGGTAATCCACCGCACCGACTGGCCAGGTCGCCGGACAGTCTTCATTAAACAAGTCGCCGGCAACGCCAATGACTCCCTCGGGCAGGCGCGAGATGTCACGCCTCAGGCCATGAACCTCCCACCCGCCAGCCACCAATTGCGTGGCCAGACGACTGCCGACATCACCGCAACCGGCGATCAAAACTGAGGGTGTGGACATCAGAAAACTCCCATCGGAAAGACACAGACTAGCGCCAGCAATGGACGAGCGGCTAGCAATGCAAGAAAAAAAGAGACTCTATTACTTTTGTTAACAAGAATTACTTGCAATAATGCACGCCACTTTTGTTCTCGGCCTCACGAGGCCTGGAAGAACATTAACCGTTTTTTCTCTCAGGTCCGGCCAGCATGACACGCAATCAATTCTCCGCTTCGCCAACCAAAAGCCCTCGCGCCTGGCGTGCAGTGGCTGCTCTGTTGCTCAGCCTGATGCTGGCACCGACCGCCGCTTTCGCTGACGCACAAGCACCCGCCACTCCAGCCACCGCCGTGGCGCCAGCGCCAGCCGATCCTGCCGCCCCAGTCGCCGTTCCTGCCGCGACCGATCCGGCCCAGGCTGTAGCCGCCGAAGATGTTCCTGAAGTGCTCGAAGCCGATAACTCCCTGGGCATGGCCCATGACCTGTCGCCGTGGGGCATGTATCAGAACGCCGACATCATCGTGAAAATCGTGATGATCGGCCTGGCCATCGCCTCGATCATCACCTGGACCATCTGGATCGCCAAGGGCTTTGAGCTGATGGGCGCCAAGCGTCGTCTGCGCAGCGAAATCGTCCACCTGAAAAAAGCCACCACCCTTAAAGAAGCCAGCGCGACAGCCACCAAGGAAGGCACTCTCGCCAACTTGTTGGTGCATGACGCCCTGGAAGAGATGCGCTTGTCGGTCAACAGCCGCGAGAAAGAAGGCATCAAGGAACGTGTTGCCTTCCGTCTCGAGCGACTGGTGGCTGCCTGCGGTCGCAACATGAGCAGCGGCACCGGCGTCCTCGCCACCATCGGTTCCACCGCGCCGTTCGTGGGCCTGTTCGGTACCGTGTGGGGCATCATGAACAGCTTCATCGGCATTGCCAAAACCCAGACCACCAACCTCGCTGTTGTGGCCCCCGGCATCGCCGAAGCCTTGCTGGCGACCGCGCTGGGCCTGGTTGCAGCGATCCCGGCCGTGGTGATCTACAACGTTTTCGCCCGCTCCATCGCGGGTTACAAGGCACAAGTGTCCGACGCCTCGGCTGAAGTCCTGCTGCTGGTCAGCCGTGACCTCGATCACCTGCCGACCACCGAGCGCTCCGCGCAACCGCACATGGTCAAAGTAGGGTAATCAGCCATGGGCTTGCATTTGAAAGAAGGCGCAGACGACGATCTGGCCGAGAACCACGAAATCAACGTCACGCCGTTCATCGACGTGATGCTGGTGCTGCTGATCATTTTCATGGTGGCCGCCCCGCTGGCCACCGTGGACATCAAGGTCGACCTGCCCGCCTCCAGCGCCAAGCCGGCGCCACGCCCGGAGAAGCCGGTATTCCTCAGCGTCAAGGCTGACCAGCGCCTGTTCCTCGGCGAAGACGAAGTAAAAGCCGAAGCACTCGGCGCCACTCTGGACGCCAAGACCCAGGGCAAGAAAGACACGACGATCTTCTTCCAGGCCGATAAAGGCGTGGATTACGGCGACCTGATGAGCGTGATGGACAACCTGCGCTCCGCCGGTTACCTGAAGGTGGGCTTGGTCGGACTTGAGACGGCAGCCAAGAAATGATCACGACGCGCCATAAGCTGACGCGTTACAGCGGGAGCCTGGCCGTGGTGCTGGGCGTTCACGCACTGGCCATCGCGCTGGCGCTGAACTGGACCTCGCGCCCGCCGATCGAGTTGCCACCGCAGGCCATGATGGTCGAGCTGGCACCGGTTCCGGCACCGCCACCGCCTGCACCGCCAAAGGTCATCACGCCGCCGCAGCCACCAGCCCCGGTGGAAGAGTTGCCGATCCCGAAACTGGCTGAAGTGCCCAAGGCCGAGATTGCCGTGCCCAAGCCGGTCAAACCCAAGCCCAAGCCGCAACCACCCAAGCCTGTAGAGAAAAAGCCGGAGCCGCCAAAGGAGAAGCCGTCCGAGGAAAAACCGAGCGACGCGCAACCGACGCAGGCGCCAACGGAGAAATCCGCACAACCGGCACCGGGTCCATCAGCCGCGCAGCAGGCCGCCAAGGCCAGTTGGCAAGGCACCTTGCTCGCGCACTTGGCCAAGTACAAGAAGTACCCGGCCAGTGCGCAGGCGCGGGGCAAGGAAGGCATGAACCGTCTGCGCTTCGTGGTGGATGCCGAAGGTAACGTGTTGTCGTTCGAGCTGGTGGGCGCCTCCGGCACTGCCGATCTGGACCGGGCTACCCTGGAAATGATCCGCCGCGCCCAGCCACTGCCCAAGCCACCGGCCGACATGCTGACCAACGGCGCCATCGAAATCGTGGCACCGTTTGTTTACTCGCTGGAAAAACGCCGACGCTAAAAGCAACACAAATACCTTGTAGGAGCCGAGCTTGCTCGCGATGAGGCCGTCATATTCAACATCTCTGTTGACTGACACACCGCTATCGCGAGCAAGCTCAGCTCCTACAGGGTTATGCAGCGACCAATAAGGCACCCCAAAAGGTGCCTTTCGTGTATCTGCCAGCGGCAAACACGCATTACCTGGTGTCACTCAACACACTCACTCTGATAACGTGCGTCTATCGATTGCAGCCGTTATGCTTGGCGCGCAACTACATGGACGCTTGCTATGACTCTGACAGAATTACGCTACATCGTTACCCTCGCCCAAGAGCAGCACTTCGGCCACGCGGCCGAGCGTTGCCACGTCAGTCAACCGACCCTGTCGGTGGGCGTGAAAAAGCTTGAAGACGAACTCGGTGTGCTGATTTTCGAGCGCAGCAAGAGTGCCGTGCGCCTGACCCCGGTCGGTGAAGGCATCGTGGCCCAGGCACAGAAAGTCCTGGAGCAAGCCCAAGGCATCCGCGAACTGGCCCAGGCTGGCAAGAACCAGCTGACCGCCCCGCTGAAACTCGGTGCGATCTACACCGTCGGCCCATACCTGTTCCCGCACTTGATTCCACAACTGCACCGGGTCGCCCCGCAGATGCCGTTGTACATCGAAGAAAACTTCACCCACGTGCTGCGCGACAAACTGCGCAACGGCGAGCTCGACGCGATCATCATCGCCCTGCCGTTCAACGAAGCCGACGTCCTGACCTTGCAGCTCTACGACGAGCCGTTCTACGTCCTGATGCCGGCCCAGCACCCGTGGACCCAGAAAGAATCCATCGACGCCAGCCTGCTGAACGACAAGAGCCTGCTGCTGCTCGGCGAAGGCCACTGCTTCCGCGATCAAGTGCTGGAAGCCTGCCCGACCCTGGCCAAAGGCAACGACGGCGCCAAGCACACCACGGTGGAGTCCAGCTCCCTGGAAACCATCCGCCACATGGTTGCCTCCGGCCTCGGCATTTCGATCCTGCCGCTGTCGGCAGTCGACAGCCATCACTACGCCCCTGGCGTGATCGAAGTGCGCCCACTGACACCGCCGGTACCGTTCCGCACCGTGGCCATTGCCTGGCGCGCGAGCTTCCCGCGTCCGAAAGCGATTGAAATCCTCGCTGACTCCATTCGCCTGTGCTCGGTGGCCAAGCCGTCCGCGCCGGTTGTTGCGGCTTAAGTCGCGGTCATGACCGAGTTGTCGCAAGTGTCGGTGACGGCACTCAAAGGTGTCGGCGAGGCCATGGCCGAGAAGCTGGCCAAGGTCGGCCTGGAGAATCTTCAGGACGTGCTGTTCCACCTGCCGCTGCGCTATCAGGATCGCACCCGCGTGGTCCCGATCGGCCATTTGCGACCGGGGCAAGACGCCGTGATCGAAGGCACCGTCAGCGGTGCCGACGTGGTCATGGGCCGTCGCCGCAGCCTCGTCGTCCGTCTGCAAGACGGCACCGGCGGGCTCAGCCTGCGCTTCTATCATTTCAGCAACGCGCAGAAAGAAGGCCTCAAACGCGGCACGCGGATTCGCTGCTACGGCGAAGCGCGGCCCGGCGCCTCGGGGCTGGAAATCTATCACCCGGAATACCGCGCCATCACCGGCGACGAGCCGCCGCCGGTGGATGAAACCCTGACCCCGGTGTACCCGCTCACCGAAGGCCTGACCCAACAGCGCTTGCGCCAACTGTGCATGCAAACCCTGACGATGCTCGGCCCGACCAGTCTGCCCGACTGGCTGCCGACCGAACTGGCGCGCGACTACCAACTCGCGCCGCTGGCCGATGCGATCCGCTACCTGCATCACCCGCCCGCCGATGCCGACGTCGACGAACTCGCCATCGGCCACCACTGGGCGCAGCACCGCTTGGCCTTCGAAGAACTGCTGACCCATCAACTGTCCCAGCAGCGTCTGCGCGAAAGCATGCGCTCCCTGCGCGCGCCAGCGATGCCGAAAGCCACCCAGCTGCCGGCCAAGTACCTGGCCAATCTTGGCTTTGCACCGACCGGCGCTCAACAACGGGTCGGCAACGAAATCGCCTACGACCTGAGCCAGCACGAGCCGATGCTGCGCCTGATTCAGGGCGACGTTGGCGCGGGTAAAACCGTGGTCGCCGCCCTCGCCGCGCTTCAGGCGTTGGAGGCCGGTTATCAAGTCGCACTGATGGCGCCCACTGAAATCCTCGCCGAGCAGCACTTCATCACCTTCAAGCGCTGGCTCGAACCGCTGGGCATTGAAGTCGCGTGGCTGGCCGGCAAGCTCAAAGGCAAAAACCGCGTCGCCGCGCTGGAACAGATCGCCAACGGTACGCCGATGGTGGTCGGCACCCACGCGCTGTTCCAGGACGAAGTGCAGTTCAAGAACCTCGCACTGGCGATCATCGACGAACAACACCGCTTCGGCGTGCAGCAGCGCTTGGCGTTGCGACAGAAAGGCGTCGGCGGGCGCATGTGTCCGCATCAACTGATCATGACCGCCACGCCGATCCCGCGCACGCTGGCCATGAGCGCCTACGCAGACCTCGACACCTCGATCCTCGACGAACTGCCGCCCGGCCGAACGCCGGTCAACACCGTGTTGATCACCGATACCCGGCGCGTTGAAGTCATTGAACGGGTGCGCGGTGCCTGCGCTGAAGGGCGTCAGGCGTATTGGGTGTGCACGCTGATTGAAGAGTCAGAAGAGCTGACCTGCCAGGCCGCTGAAACCACCTATGAAGACCTCACCGCCGCCCTCGGCGAGTTGAAGGTCGGGCTGATTCACGGGCGCATGAAGCCGGTGGAAAAAGCCGCCGTCATGGCCGAGTTCAAGGCCGGCAACCTGCAACTGCTGGTCGCCACCACCGTGATCGAAGTCGGCGTCGACGTGCCGAACGCCAGCCTGATGATCATCGAAAACCCCGAACGCCTCGGCCTCGCACAATTGCACCAGTTGCGCGGCCGTGTCGGTCGAGGCAGCGCCGTCAGCCATTGCGTGCTGCTCTACCATCCGCCGCTGTCGCAGATCGGTCGTCAGCGCCTCGGTATCATGCGTGAAACCAACGACGGTTTTGTCATCGCCGAAAAAGATCTCGAACTGCGCGGTCCCGGCGAAATGCTCGGCACACGCCAGACCGGCCTGCTGCAATTCAAAGTCGCCGACCTGATGCGCGACGCCGATCTATTGCCCGCCGTGCGCGACGCCGCCCAAGCGTTGCTGGAGCGCTGGCCGGACCATGTCAGCCCGTTGCTCGACCGCTGGCTGCGCCATGGGCAGCAATACGGACAAGTGTGAGCACCGTCGCAGTTTATGGACCATACCGTTAAACAAGCTGGTTATACTCGCGCAACTGTTTGAATACGGATACAGACGATGACTGAAGCTGCCCTCGCCCCGGAAACCCTGCACGCTCCGTCTGTTATTCGGCTGCTGCTGGGCAAACTCGGCATTGCCTACGAAGAAATCCTCGATCACCACGGCCTCAACGCCACGCGCAAAGTGCAGGCCGTTCTGGTGGAAGACGCGGTCGGCGCCTTGATGGTGCTGTTCCCGCAAAGCCAATTGCTGGACCTCAATCGCCTTGCTGAACTGACCGGCCGCCACCTCACCGCCGTGCCGACCGAACGCCTGGTCAAAATGCTCGGCAAACACAGCCTGAGCCTGCTGCCCGGCCTGCCGGCGATGACCACTTCGCCGTGCCTGTACGAAGAGAGCCTGCTGCGCGAACCGAAGTTGCTGATCAACTCGGGCGAGCCGGGCCTGCTGCTGGAAATCACCAGCGAAGACTTCAAAACCATGCTGACCAAGGCCAGCGCCGCCAACTTCGGCGAAGCCCTGACCAGCATCCGCCCGAACCTCGACCGCCCCGACGATGACCGCAAGGAAATCACCCAGGCCGTTCAAGCGTTCACCGCACGGCGCATCCAGCAACGTCTGGAAGAGACCATCGAGATTCCGCCGCTGGCCGAGACCGCGCAAAAAATCATCAAACTGCGCGTCGACCCCAACGCCACCATCGACGACATCACCGGCGTGGTCGAAACCGACCCGGCGCTGGCCGCGCAAGTCGTGAGCTGGGCTGCGTCGCCGTACTACGCCTCGCCAGGCAAGATTCGTTCAGTAGAAGACGCCATCGTGCGGGTGCTGGGTTTCGACCTGGTGATCAACCTGGCGCTGGGCCTGGCTCTGGGCAAAACCCTGAGCCTGCCCAAAGACCACCCGCAACACGCCACGCCGTACTGGCACCAGTCGATCTACACCGCCGCTGTCATCGAAGGCCTGACCCGCGCCATGCCGCGCGCCCAGCGCCCGGAAGCCGGCCTGACCTACCTCGCCGGCCTGCTGCACAACTTCGGCTACCTGCTGCTGGCCCACGTCTTCCCGCCGCACTTCTCGCTGATCTGCCGCCACCTGGAAGTCAACCAACACCTGTGCCACAGCTTTGTGGAGCAACACCTGCTCGGCATCAGCCGCGAACAGATCGGCGCGTGGCTGATGCGCCACTGGGACATGCCGGAAGAACTCGCCGCCGCCCTGCGCTTCCAGCACGACCCGCACTACGACGGCGACTTCGCCGAATACCCGAACCTCGTCTGCCTGTCCGTGCGCCTGCTGCGCGCTCGCGGCATCGGCTCCGGCCCGGATGAAGACATCCCGGATGCCCTGCTCGAACGCGTCGGCCTGACTCGCGACAAAGCCAACGACGTGGTCACCAAAGTGCTTGAAGCCGAAGTCCTGCTGCGCGAACTGGCTTCGCAGTTCACCCAGGCCTAAAAGCATCGCGGGCAAGCCACGCTCCCACAGGATTTAGGTGATCCCTGTGGGAGCGGGCTTGCCCGCGATGAATCCACCTCGGTCTAACTGACCGCCTCAAGCCAGGTAGCGCAGCACATATCCCGGAAGAGGCGTTGGATCAAAAGAGACATAGCCGCTAACAACAACCCGGTTATCCGCCATCACTGCGCATCCCCTGAACATATCGATGCCGCTTTCACTGTTGAAAACCGCCCATCCCTTACCCGCGAACTTCACATCCAGTGAGCCATCGAACGTATACCGCGCTGTCACGACTGAACTGTTTTCGTCAACAAATGCGCCTCCACCCTGCCCACTGACAACCAGCTTTCCATCCGTTTGCAGAACACAGCGCCGCCAGGAAACCCCATGCTCCAGAAAGTTGGAGAACAGCGGCTTTCCGTTGTTGAAAACAAGATTGAAACTTCCGCTGGGGTTTAGCGAGACAATCAGTCCTTCGCGGTCACCATCTTGGTCTGCGGTCCCCACCGCCACAACCCCACCGTCCGACTTCAAGGTCATTGACCCTAGGTCAAGCCACCGACTGCTGTCAGTTATGGTCACTACGCCGTTCTTTTTGTCGCCAAAACCAGCATCGACGTTACCGTCCTGGTCATAGCGAATGACATAAGCATCTGGGGACTCATCGGAAGTCTCTCGGCTGAAATCGCCACAGACCAGAACTTTGCCGTCTTGCTGAACGGCCACACCAGCAGCGTAATTCCAGCGATGGGTGATACCCGGAAGCTCGACTAGTACAAAGCCTTTCTGATTAAAAGATGTGTCAAGTGAGCCATCCACATTAAGGCGCAGCGCAATCCCTCTCAAATGATCGAAGGCGAAATTAACAGTGCTGACTAGAACAATCTTCCCATCCTGCTGACCGAAAGCAGCAACCCCGACATCACCCGCCCCTTGAGATGAGTTTTCACCGTTTTTATTGTCATGGCGACGAGTGAGAAAACTGGCTCCAGGCTTGGTGCGAGAATCAATCAGGTCGTAAATATTGATGGTGACTTTGCCGTCCTTTTCAGGACCGAAGGAGGGGTCCAGCTGGCCACTCTGAAGTTGACGAACGACCGCGAGATCAATTGCGCCGTTCGAGTGCTCTACAGTGCCGGTGATCAGCCATCCGCCATTGTCCAAGGGACGCAGATGGCGCCCAGAGAACCTGGCCCCCTCCGTGAAAGGAACTTCGACGATTCCCTGATTCCCAAATGCCAAATCAAGCGAGCCGTCCTCTTCCAGCCTTGCGACCTTGACCGGAGAGTTCTCTGACCATAAAGCGCTGAAAAGCAGCAGCAATTTTTTGTCGGGTAATGGGAGAACCGAATCAGGGAACCGACCGACAACACCGTCGAAAGGCAGCTCAAGAACGCCACCGTTACCAAAGGTTGGATCACAAAACTCTGATGACTTTGTGCCTTGTGCCTGAGACATGACCGCGCTCCATCGTGGTGTGAAAGGATGTCCTTCTAGGGACACCCTTACAGTGGAGCACCGAAACACTACGCGAAACACCTGTTACAAATGACAGTTCAGCATTCGCTGCAAGCCAATTAGTTGACCTTTCGAGCCATCGAAGCGACTCAACGAGCAGCAGCAGGCTTCTTCCGCGGCTTCAAATACTTGGTCAACCCCTGAAACCACATCACCAACGCCGGGTTGCCCTTGATCTGAATCGACTTGTCCTGAATCCCCGTCATAAACGCCAATTGCTTGTTCTTCGCCTGCATCGTGGCAAAGCCGTACGCCGCATCCTTAAACGCAATCGCAAACGCCGGCTCGGCGGTATGGAAGGCACGCTTTTCATCTGATCGTTGGCTATGAGCCAGCGAGGACAATAAGCAGGTGCCCTGCTATGATTTGACGGCAAATAGAGGGCTTTCCGATGACCCAATCAGCTGCTGTCAGTGTTGCAAACCAAGTCCGTAAGCTTGCGAAAGAAAACAAGGTCACCGCCGAACGTGACGGCATGAGTCGTATGGCCGTGAGCATTACCCGTTTGGCTGGCGATGTCGTCGAGTTGGATGGCATCGAACAGTTGCTCGTCAATCTCAAGAGAAAAGGCGTTCTGAGCAAAGCTGAAATCCTGGCGCTCCAAGGGCGCTATCTTCAGGAAAGGCGTGCACAGAAACGTAGCGCATGACTTTTGATCCGTTCGGCGACTTCGAAACTGCTGGATATCTTCAAAACTCGCTGCAACTGAAAGATCCCACTGAAGTAAAAGAGTCAGAGCATCTTTCGTTTGAATTGAGTATCGAAGATGCGCTTGCCTTCTTGGCTAAGAAAAAGCCAATCGATTACAAGACTGTGCTCAAAGTTCACGAAATCCTGTTCTCCGGCTTCTATCACTGGGCAGGGAAAGACCGGAACGAGCTTGTCCCTCACCTGGCAGTCTTCAAGGGCTCCCTCGACGATCCCCGCAGCACCGTGTTCGAGCGCCCGGACTCCATCAAAATGTCTGTCGACTATGCGCTTAAGCTAGCAGCTGACAAGAAACGCTTCAGAGACCATCCCGGCGGGGTGATGGGTCAGCTGGCTTTCGCACACCCCCTCCTGGACGGCAATGGGCGCACGATTCTATTAGTCTTCATGGAACTCTGTTATCGAGCCGAGTTCGCCATCGACTGGTCAAGGACAAGCAAAGACAACTACCTGCGGGCACTCAGCGACGAGATCCGAGAGCCTCGCGAGAGGCATCTCGATAACTACCTCAACCCGTTCGTAGTCGATATATCCAGTCGTGACGAGTGGCCAGAGACCATCGGTGGTATCAGAGGCCTGGATGGCCTGGACAAGGAAGACATCACATACGAGAACCTGGACAACCCGCAAGTCCAGCAGATCTACAAGACATACCGGGCCCAGCCGCTCGACACCCGCGAGCCTCCTGAGTCGGATGGCTGAAGAAGCTCCACAGGGGATCACCTAAACCCTGTGGGAGCGAGCTTGATCGCGATGAATCCAACCCGGTCTACCTGAAAGACTTCATACCTTGGCTTTAGCCTTCCTAGGCTTCAAATACTTGGTCAACCCCTGAAACCACATCACCAGCGCCGGGTTGCCCTTGATCTGAATCGACTTGTCCTGAATCCCCGTCATAAACGCCAACTGCTTGTTCTTCGCCTGCATCGTGGCAAAGCCATACGCCGCATCTTTAAACGCAATCGCAAACGCCGGCTCGGCATACACACCCGACTTGCTGGTAATGCGCTGGTCCTTCACAAAGAAATGCCGCGACACCTTCCCGTCCAGGGTCTGCAACTGGAACACCAATTCCTTGTCACCCAACTGCTGCTGAAACGCAGGATTAGTCCGGCTGGCCTTACCCATCAACAAACCCAGCATCCACAGAAGAAAACGAAATTTCATGCGCACAGCCTCAAGAGAAAAATGAACGGCCGGCGCAGTGTAGCCGCTTCGGACGATAACGACAGCATCGCGATGCGTTAGAAGAAGATGACGCGCTTTTTGACGCTGATGACTACCAAGTCATTGACGAAACGTCGGTGTTTAAAAGCGTGGAAGATTTGATCTTTCTACGCTCGACGCTATCGGAAGTTTCCTTCAACACGCGGGGTTGTTCGTGAACTAGGCAGCTTTGCGCTCGACCGATAGTCTCTGTTGGTCGCCGCAAAATCGGTGACACGGACGTGCAAGTCCGGCCTGGTGCACAATCGCTTATGGCTATTCATCGAGCATTTTCTTATTCTCGCGAATCGTTATGGCGACTGTGCGTGGGAGACCTTCGGGTCTGCCGGATACTCCGGGCCGGTCTTGCACACCTATGCACAGTTGCCACCTCTTTCGAAGTGCGAGCGAAACGGTGTCAGCTCCAATTTCCGGAAGATACCTAATGATCAAGCCAACACCGAATCCCCCAGAACACGAAGACACATCCCCCTACGAATCCCTCGATTCGAAGAAACTCCATGAAGCCGCCGAACGCGCCCTCAACCACCATTTCGCACCTCCGCCCGAGAAGCCCAAGCCTCGCAAAGGCAACCTCTTCACCGTCTCCCCCGACATCGACACCGAAGCCCTCCTGGCCAACGCCTCAGAAGACCTGCTGTCCATCAGCGCCATCGCCGCCAACCTGGCCGACGATGTGGAAGGCACGCTGCGCTCCGTAGCACTGGCGCTCAGCAGAATGTCGGACGGGGTTCGGTTGTTGGTGGAGCGAGCGCTGGATCATATTGATTCGCCGAATCCGGCGGAGCATCGGGCGAAGGTGTAGTAGAAACCATGAAGGGGATTTAACGTCCCCTTCTTTGATTCAGTGTATTAGTCACATCCGCACTCGGTGCATCAGATGCAGTGACTTGCCTTGATCGATTCTGCACCTTGCGATCCCAAGCGCCCTACGTTGTTGATACCCTGCGGATTACCTTTATCAGCTGACAATTGATAACAGGCCAGCGCCCGGGACATATCCTTTGTTCCTAAGTCGCCACTCTCAAAATAGGAACCCAGAGTGTTCATCGCCTCTGTCGATCCCATGGAAACCGCACGAATAACTTCCCTTTCCGCTTGCTCGGGATGCAAGCAAGGGCCGTTATAGTCGGTGGAGTTACCGTTACAAAAATACGCGGCATAACCCAGCGCCCCGTCCGGTAGAGTCGTCGCTGCCGCTTTGAACAACGCTTCAACCCTGCTGGTTTCTAACTGAGGAGCCATCTGCGAAAGACTTAATCTTGCCGCCGACAAACTCGCCTGTGGATCACCCGACGCGGCAGCACAAACATAGTTTTCCAGAGACGCTTCAATCAATTCCCCTGTCAGACGGTATTGTTGAAGAAACCCTAACCCGCCCAAGCCCTCGGCACGTTGATAACAGAAGTCCTCGACATGGCTCATTCCGGGCCTGCTGGAGGCGACAAGCTCCTTCTCACTGATCGACCAATCCTCAATACCCACCAGCGCCCAGCATGATTCTTTAGCGAAGTTAAAAATCTTGATGTTGCTGTTGCCTGCCCTTTTATCCACAACGTTCATGTGATTGTCGTCGACCGATTCGATCTGAACCCCTGCAGTCTTGCCTTCCATCGCACCCATCAATGGAAACGCCAAACCGGCGCCTGTTTCCGCAGTAATGGACGGTTCGAATCGGCCCGGATCTTCTGTACGCTTTAACACCAAAATCTTCACTGCCGGCGCAGTGAGGCGCCTCTGGGACTCAGCATTAGCGGAAAACACCGGTACAAATTGAGCAAAGTCCTGAGATGGGCACGAGACATCTGACCCGCGCCCAACAGCCGAACCACTCACGATGTCGGGTGCGATACCGTCCAGAAACACCGATCGCTCGCGACTCATTCTTGCGATGCAGTTGTGCACGGTCGTCACATAGGCAGAAGTACCCGGCTTGATCTCAAACGCTTCGAGCGGGCAATTCGCATCACGCAACTTTATCCACGCGCGCTGTGCTTCTTTGACCTTCGCCGTATAGGCCGTACCTGTGTCGGGTTCAGCTAGATATTGGGTTTCGAGTCGAGCCATCAATTGGTGATAACTCGTGTTCAACTGCGAATCTGCAGCAACCTTCGATACCTCTGAGCACTTATCAATTTGTTGGCTTGCGGAGATCTTGTTGCACTCATCCTGAGCAAGTGCCGTTGAACCCGGCAAAACGGCCTGGCATGTCAGCGCAAAAAAAACCCCTAAAAAAAAGCGTTTCACTGTCTTCTGTCCTTGATCTGTTCAGATGTAATCCAAGCAATCTAATCTGGGGAAAAATGGGTCACACAGAGCTTTGGCTCATTCATTTCCCAGTAGGTGCTGAGCAAAGTTCTCTTGTCGCGCTCTACGCTCAGATTGGCGAAATCATCGCCACAAGCTGGAGTCAACTCCTTGAAAAAAACCTGCTTCGGGTTGGTAAACAAAAATCCTGTGAATGGTGTAGGTGCCCATCCCGCCATCGATCTGCCACACAGCAAAATCCGTCGCACCGTCGAAATTAAAATCATCGATTTGCAGATGTAGTTCGTTTAGAGCCTCAAAAGCGATTGTTCCAGATTCGCTTTGGGCATCGCTTTTAACGACGACCGTTAACGCGGAATCTTCCAACCCAAAAGACGCCACGACGTTTTTGATAGGGCTGAACGTGGTTACCTCGGCAAATACCTGCACCGCCCACAGCAAGCCGAGCAATGATGGCACTAGATACTTGAATCGCATGTGCTCGCCCTACTCCAACTCACATCCGACGTCCAAAGAAGAGTCGATGCTGGCGTCAATAAAAAATATGGAAAAAGCGACAGATTTATTTAACGACACTTAAACTATCTTAAATAAATCTGCCACCTCCCCCCCTCTTCTTCGCCGCCCTATAAATTATCACTCATACCAGCGCAATCTGAAGCTTTGGCAATAACCTTTCGCTCACCATAGTTCAGCACGCACAATGGATTTTTAAAGCTACCATGCATTGTTTTACAGCCCTTATTTTCTTTTACTTGATAAACACACTGATCACCAGAAACAACTAACTCTTTACTTGGATAAACAGTAGAAATTCTGTCACCATCCAGAATGTACACATTTTCGTAGATAGAGCCGCCAACTTGCTGAACGTCTTTATAGCTGCCATCTTCGAGTTCAGTCGCACTTGCGGGAACAGATCCAATGTACTTCGCTTCTTTATCTCCCTGCGTGACAGCGTAAATCAAAGTTTGAGCATTAAGACCCATATCATCGCTACCGGGCGCCGAAAATATCAGAGAGACGTTCGTTTTATCGGACGGATCTCTGTATGTATATTCTGAATCACACCCTCGCTGTGAATTTTTTAACGTGAAAACCTGTTCTTTGAGTAAAAGTGTCAATTCGCCGGGTACGTCATTCCCAGCTTTACACTCCAACTGACTGTCCAAAGCATCAGACCAAGCCACACCGCAGTAGAAAAACATACATATAGCGATCAAACGATTCATTTGGAAAACCTCAAAAATGCTTTAGCAATTCATGTGTCAATGCTTCCCTGCCCTGAAAATTTGCAGCAGCAGGCCATGGCGTATTACCGATTCCAACACCTGGCCCTTCTCCTCGGATACGTCTAGTCATTTCCGGGATATCATTTAAGTCAGCAGTCTTTATCAGTTTATTTTTAGCCCAGAACCAACCAGCGGTATCTGCACAAGTGAATGGCTCACTCATAACTCTGTCTGGGTTAATAATGACTGGGGGGCGCATAGTCGAATCTAATTGCGCAATAGATGCAGCATTTTGTATTGGAAGCGTACTGGCCTGACTCGCTGTTACGACGTTGCCTGAAATGCCCCACCACAAAGAATTTTTCCACCAATTTTCCAAGAATGAGTCCGAACGGAGCCACCCTCGATAAACCCAGTACCCGGCATAATTCGCTCTACCGGTTAATTGCTTCATGCCTCTTCCTCTAAAATCGCCCCCATCGTCATATTTTATATTACCAAGCCATCCCTTGAAATTCTTGGCGTTTGCATAACGCCTGAAGTAGGTGTAAGGGTCGCCACTATACAGTTCCGACATCCAGACTAACTGATTTGTTTCCACCCCGGCTTGGCCAAAGAAGTGTGACCGCCTTAAACCACCAACGACGAGATACTTCAAAAGCGTTTTATTAATATGAATGATGTATTTACCGATCTTGGCGTTCGTGGCTTCTGGATATATACCTTTGAGATCACGTTCACTTAGCCATCCGCACTGTTTGAAAGTACTAACGAACTCTTTGGGAGGAAAATGCCAATGCATGTGATCAATTCCCTCCAACGCCGCCTCTTCCCAAAATCCTAATGCTTGCTGGTGGGCTTTTAGCTTCGCATACCTGTCCTCAGGAAAAGGACCGCCCTCAGCAACTTTTAGCAACCAGCCATAGCGAGTATCAAAATCACTCTTGCACCACTCACTAGGGAATTTACATATGAATCGTTTAATACGCTCTTGAATTTCCACTGCTTCAAGCTTGGCTTTACTTACACCACGCTCAGTGACATAACGCTCTGATAGCTTTTTCTGTTCATCTGGGGACAGTGTGGCATAAGCAGGAGAAGTTGCGATTCCAACCGCATCAGTGCTATCAGATATCACTTTATTGGCGTCCAGCCCCAAGAACGACCTGATAAATTTGGATTGGCAGTGACTATCCGAATCCGTATCGTCATCAATCAGTTGCCAGCCCTGCCATTGTGGGAAGTCCGCATCGCTAAACTTATTAATTGTTAAAGAATTCAGATTCACCCAACCTGATTTACTCTCTTCACCTGCTTTTCCAGGAAATTTTATCTGACGCCAGTGGGCAGCATCAGCAGGTAAAAGACGATCTTCACCTAGCACGCGACCAAATCGCAACATCTCAAATCCTGCGCTAGGGGACTGCGGAAATGTCTCTAGAGCTGTTTTGTATAGGTCATACTCGTAATCTGCTTTCTCGACCTGGATTCCCAGCTCAAACCCAGAATGGGTGAAAGTTGTAAGCTTACATTGTCCTTTGGCATAGCTCATCCGAACAAACATACCATTTTGTAATTCTGATGCTATTGCCCACTCGTAGCCTTGTACAGAATCTGATGTCCCGACAGATGGGGCTGGTGCCCCGGCCTCCAGAATTGGGACAGGCCCCGAGGGCATAGCTGGGCAGCGATAGACAACTGGTGAGTTGTTCTGCGCTTGCAGGACATTTTGAGGAGGTTTCTCGTAAATAAGCACTTCCGGCGGTATAAAAAAATATGCATCGCCCCAAAAACAATCTGCCCTTCCATGGCTTGTCTGGAATTTCAGATCTCTTTCTTTTCTTCCTACCAAGTTCTCAATTTGGCTTTGATCTGCAACAACCTCGAAGTGAATTCTGCCCTTTTCACCATAGATACTTCCGGCCTCTCCGACTTTATCCTTTCGGGAAATGACCTTACCTTTTTGAGGAGTTGCTAGAAAAATTTTCGATAGGTGCATGTAAATGGAATAGAAAACGACTTTAGCTTTCGCGCCCTCACCGATCTCCGTCTCATGCCGAATAACAACGCACCCATCATCAGTCCATTTATCACGATAGCGCAGCGGGTGATTTGCATCCGCGCTCTCGTGGGTCGGATTTCGGAAGTACGCCAATGTTCCGTCAGAAATCGCTCGCACAGGCAATGCGTTCTGTCCTTCTTTTGGAGCAGTCAGATGCATACCACCATGCCAGTTGAGGTCAAAGCTCAACGGATATCCACCATCACCAGGAACGCCGCCAACCATGGCTCGCGCCAGAAATGCCTCGTCGGTTTCTCCCGCAATTGGAGCAGGAATAAAGGGAGGGCTAATGATCATTTTGAAAATTCCTTGTCCATGTTGGCGCTTGTCATTCCGTTCATAGCGAGAAAGGGTAATCGACTGTAGGTTTGAGTTTTTCCTGCACCGCATTCCCCAACGCCTGATCCATCAAACTCCCCGCCTTATCCTTATCCGCCGCCCCCGGCAGCACCGGCGGTTTAATCCCAATCCCGGTGCCGTTACCGGCCGACCCTCCCGCATTAATCTTCACCACCGGCCCAACCACCGTCACACCACCGGCATCCAGCTTGATAAAGCTGCCACCCCCCAAAATCGTTAGCTCGGAGCCCGCCTCAATAACAATCTTCGCCCCAGCCTTCACATGAATCTCTTTCCCCACACTGGTCAGCTGCGCAGTCCCCAGCTTCACATGCTGGTTCTGCCCAATCGTCAGGTGATCATCCAGCCGCGTTTCAACCTTGCGATCCGCAATCGTGGTGCGATGCTCTTCCGCCTTCAGCTCGGTGTAGGTGTTCTTAACCACCGTGTCGTGGCGCTCATTCCCCACGCGAATCTTCTGATCATGCTCAATGTTTTCATCCCAATCCCGCTGGGCATGAATGAAGATTTGCTCGGCACCTTTCTTGTCTTCGATGCGCAGTTCATTGAACCCACCGCCCCCCGGTGAGCTGAGGGTTTTGAACACGGTGCGGGTTTTGTTTGCCGGCAATTCGTAGGGGACCTGGTTTTCCTTGTGGTACAGGCAACCGGTCACCAGCGGTTGGTCGGGGTCGCCTTCGAGGAAGGTGACGAGCACTTCCATGCCGATGCGCGGGATGACGATGGCGCCATAACGATCACCCGCCCAGCTCGATGAAACGCGCATCCAGCAACTGGTTTTGTCGTCCGCCAACCCTTCGCGGTCCCAGTGGAATTGCACTTTGATGCGGCCGTATGGGTCGCAGTGAATTTCTTCACCTTTGGGGCCGGTGACCATGGCGGTCTGGCTGCCGAGGACGCGGGGTTTTGGGTGTTCCAGCGCGGGGCGGTAGAAGACGTTCCACGGGGTGGCGAGGAAGCGGTTGCGGTAGCCCTGGTGGAAGTCGTCTTTGTTGTCGGTGGTGTCGCTGGTCACGGACTCTTCGAGGACTTGCGGCTGTTTGCCTTCGTGGACGATTTCGGTGAGCAGCCAGAGGTCGTTCCACTCGGTGCGCGGGTGGTCGGACATTTCCAGGAAGTGGCCGCTGACCAGTCGGGTCTGGTCGCCGTGGCCTTCGGCTTGCTGGTAGTCGGCGCGGTGGCGTTCCAGCGCCCGTTGGCTGAGGAATTTGCCGCGCGCGCGGTCGAGGAAGCGGCCGGGGTAGTCGTAGTCTTCGAGGTCGGGTTCGGTACTGGCGCCGTCGGGTTTGTACGCGGCTTCAAGTTGCAGGCGTGGTTTTTCGAAGTCGTAGTCGCGACGTGTGGTGCGGTTGGTGCGGGTTTCCAGGCGCAGTTTGAAGCCCTTGATCACTGGTTCGTCGGCGACCATGCCGCTGCCTTGCACATACGCCGTTGGCTGCCCGAGTTTCGGGAACACGGTCTGGTCGTCGCCGAACATCAGCAGGTGGGCTTTTGCGCTGTGCTGGAAGTGATAGTGAATGCCTTCTTCTTCGCACAGGCGCTGGACGAAGTGCAGGTCGGTTTCGTCGTACTGCACGCAGTAGTCGCGGTCCGGACACGGCTGGCTGAGTTGGAAGCGGTAGGCGTTGCCTTTGATGCCGTGTTCTTCGAGGATCAGCGCGATGATTTTCGGCGCGGACATCTGCTGGTAGATGCGCTGGTTGGTGCGGTGATGCAGGTATTGCAAGTGCGGCACCAGGGAGATTTTGTAGCGGGTCAGGCGCTTGCCGGCGTCGCCTTGGGCGATGCGGTAGATCTGGCCGTGGATGCCGCTGCCTCCGCCCTTAGAAGAAGCCGCATCGAACGCGAGGAATGCTTGCTTGTGCAGGAGCAGTTCAAGGTCCAGATCGGGGTTTTCGCTGACCAGTTCGAGGTCGAAGCGATACGTCTGACTGATGCCTTCGGTGCCGGTGAACGACAGCACTTGCAGGTCGCCCGCGTAGCCTTCAACGGTCAGGCTGAAGTGGGTTTCGTTAGCTGAGTTGAACATTGCTTGCTCCCTGTTCGGTAGTCATCCGTTACGCCCGAAGTCGCAGGCGTTGCAGCAAAGACGAAGTGGCGCCCAGGGCGTCACGCAGTTGGGCGGCGGTGATGGTGCGCTTGGCCGCATCGAAAGCCAGCGCCGTTCGCAGGGCTGGCCAGCAGTGTTTGGGCAGGTTTCGCGGCGGGTGCAGCTCGCGTTCGAGCTGGCCGTCGCGGGCCTCGGTCGATGGCAAGCGGCGGAACGGGTGTTTGCCGCCGGCCAGTTCGTAGAGCACGCAGGCCACGCCGTAGACGTCGGCGCTGGCGGCCAGCGGTCGGCCTTCGAGCAGTTCCGGGGCGGCGTAGCCGGGGGTCCAGGCGTTGAAGCGGTCGCGGCTCAGGTGCGGCAGACCGGGGAGGATGCCCTCCACGGCTTGGCCCAGGCCGAAGTCGAACAGGCGCACGCCTTCTTCGCTGAGCATCACGTTGCTCGGTTTCATGTCACCGTGCAGCACGCCGCGCGCGTGGGCATAGGCCAGCGCATCGAGCAGCGGCAGTGCGATGTCGCGCAGTTCTTTCCACGGCAGGCCCAGGGGCCGCTCGCAAAGTAATTTGTCCAGGGTCAGCCCACGCATGAGTTCCATGGTGATGAAGGCGCGCTGGCAGTCGGTGTCCACTTCAAAGCTGTGCAAGCGCAGCACGTTGTCGTGGCGCAGGCGTCGGGTCAGGGCGAACTCGCTGTAGAGCAAGGCGCTGGCGTCCGGCGATTCGGCAAATTCTTCGCTGAGGATTTTCAGCGCGATGTAAGGGTCGGGATCGCCGAACTGCTCACTCAGCAAGTCCCGTGCGCGGTAAACCGCACCCATGCCGCCGGCACCGAGCAGGCGCTCGATGCGGTAACGGCCTGCGAGTACGTCCGGCATTTCGCCGATGCTGGGCTTGGTCGGCGCTAGCGCGGGTTCAGCTTTATGCGGCTTTCCCTTTAAAGGCGTGGCAAACGCAAAGTAAGTCAGGTTACTGGCTTGCTCATCGGTCACCAGCAGGTCGTCGAGCGGCGGCATGAGTTGGGTCATTGGCGGATCACCACGGCCGTCAGGTTGTCCCGCGCCGAGCCACGCAGAGCGCCGTCGAACAGACGCTCCAGCGCAACGTGCGGCGCGGTCAGGCTCAGGGCGTTGCCCAAGGCGTCGCTGCTCAACCCGTTGTACAAACCATCGCTGCACAACAAAAACGCATCGCCGGGGTAGACCTCGAGTTCGAGCACGTCCAGGGTCAGCTGCTCAGCCGCGCCGACCGCACGGGTCAGGGCATGGGCGGCAGGATGAGCCTTGGCCTCTTCGACGCTCATGTTTTGCTCGTCGATGAGTTGTTGTTGCAGCGAGTGGTCCTTGGACAGTTGATACAAACGCTGGCCGCGCCACAGGTAGCAACGGCTGTCGCCGGCCCAGATGCAGGCCGCACGATTGCCCTCCACCAGCAGCGCCACCACGGTGCTGCCCATGATGCTGTCGTGGCGCCCGGCGGTGACGGTCAACTCCTGGCCCAAACGGCGATTGAGCCAGTGCAGGCACTGGCGGATGCCTTTGAGGCGTTCGTCGAAATCGTCCTGCACCGGCAATTCCGCCAGGCTGGCGACGATCAACTGGCTGGCGATGTCGCCACCCTGATGACCGCCCATGCCGTCCGCGACCACCCACAACCCCTGCTGTGGGCAGTCCAGGAAAGCATCTTCGTTACGCGCCCGAACCTTGCCGGCGTCGGTACGCGCAGCGCTGCGCCAGGGATTGGCAACCAGCATCAGAGCTGCACCGGCATACGGAAGGTGCGCAGCACGCCCATGTCGAACGGGTTCGGCGTGCGCTGGCTCGACAGCAAGTAGTTGGCGCGCAGGCCACCCACGTCAGCTTTGAGCACCAGCACGTCGCGGCCGCTCAGGTACTCGGTCTGCATCAGGTCGAGCAGACGGAACAGCGACCACGGACCGGTGTTCTTCTCGATGCCGATCGGGCGGCCGGCCATTCTGTCGAGGACCAGGCTGGTACGACCGTCTTCAGCGTCGGTCGGCCATTTGAACGACACCGGCACGATCGGGCCGTGACGGTATTCGATGGTCTTGTCGCCAAACTTGAACTCGGAACGGCTGACAGCCGGGTCGAGGGTGTACGGCTCCAGTTTGAACTGCACTTGCGGCTCGGCCGGGTTGATCGAGAAGAAGCTCTGGCGGATCACTTGTGCCGCCGCCATCTGGTCGAGGTAGACCCTGGAAATCGGCAGGCTGTGACCGTCGATGCTGCGCAGACGGTAGTTGCCCGGATCGCCACTCACAAACGGACGCATGTAGGTGTCGAAGAAGCGATCGTTTATGCCCTGGGCTTTGAAGAACTCGCGGAAGTCGCTGATCGCCACGTCGCTGGTGCTGTGGGCGCTGAACGGATAACGCTTGTTGATCGCCTTGCCGTAGAAGCTGTACAGCTCGCTCTGATAACGCTGGTTCAGGTACTGGTAGGAATCGTTCAGCACCAGACGCCAGGTGTCTTCGGCCAGCACGTTGAACCACACACTGACCGGGCGCGGCAGACGGTTGGAGGCATTGCGCAAGTTACTCAACGCATCCCGCTGGCCGCTCATGCGGGTCTTGGCCATTTCGAACGCGGCTTGCTCTGGGGAACTGGCACGGGCCAGGCTCGCCAGTTGCATTTGCAGGTCGTTGAGCGCCGTCAGGGCCGGGGTCAAATCAGCGGCCGGGCCGTTGTTGTCGTCCAGCAAACGGTGCAGCGGTTCGAAGCGACGTTGCAGGGATTTCTTCGCGGTGTCGGGAAGCTGCTTTGTAATTTGAGCGGTCATGTCGGTGGCTTTGTCAGCCGCAGCGGCCGCGAGTTTACCGAGCTTGCCACCCTTCTCTGCCAGTTTTCCGGCCGCATCGGCGGCGGCGTCAGCACTGTCCGCAACCACCGAGAAGCGAGTGTTCTCGCGCACTTCAACCAGCAGTTGCAGCACTGGCGAGTTGGCCGAGGTCAGGCCTGCCAGTTGCTCGGCGCCCTCGCCTGCGTCGTTGATCGGTGGCAAGGCGACCTGGCCGACCGCTTCACTCCAGAAGTTGGCGTAGTCGCGGAAGTACAGTTGCTCCAGTTCGACCATCAGGCGACGCAAGTCCATGTCGCTGATGCCCGAGCCTTCGCCCAGCACCCAGTTGTCACGCAGGATGTCAGTAACCAGTGCCGAACCCTGGACCGAGAAATACTGCTGATAACCCTGTTGGGTGTAGAAGCCCGGGATCACGTAATCGGTGCCGACAAACAGCGAACCTTGCGGGCCGAGGTGTTGGCTGAGACGGTATTCCGGCAGGTTGCGGGCCTGCTCGCGCAGCATCCGGTAAACCACATTAGCCAGCGATTCGCTACGCAAGACCTGACGTGCCTGAGCCACCAATTGATCGTTCAACGGGTAGATAAACGGCTGCTGGAGCAAACGCTCGAAGTGCGTATTCAAACCGTTTTGCACGGCGGCGTTGCCGGCGTAGCGCTGGGACCATTCGGTGGCGACCCAATCCTTGAGCCACGGGCCGTCGCGACGGTCTTTCATGTTCAACATCAGGTACGCGCGCAGACTGTTGAGCAGGCGTTCGCGGTCCTGCATGTTGGCGCGGATCTGCCCTTCCAGCAGCGTCGCGACCTTCGGCAGCAGTTGCGCTTCGAGCTCACGCTCGTAAGCGGACTTGACCACTGGATTGACGTCTTCGCCTTGGTACAGACCGCCACGTTCGTGGTAACTCACGTCGCCTTTTTTCGGGAAGACCTGAGTTGCCGCATAGGCAGTGTCGAGGGGCTTGAGCACGGCCATGGAGTCATCACGCGCGGTCTGGGCCGAGCGTTGTTGGGTCCAGGTTTGCGCCAGGTTGCGCAGGTTTTCCAGACGCTCATAGTTGGCCGAGAAACCGCCCGCCCACAGCATGCCGAACAGAGCCAATGCCGCCAGCGCGCCCACGTACAGCGCACGTTGGCCCCAATGGATGCGGCTGCGTTCGCGCTTGTCCAGACCGGCCAGATCGGCCTCGGGGAAAATCACTCGGCTAAGCAGATGATGAATGAACCGCGAACGGCCGCTGCGCAGGGTCGGCAGCATGCCGGCGTTCATCCCCAGATTGGCGCCTATGCCGGCGGTGGTCTGGTCCATCTCTTGGGTCAGGTGCGGTGCGCTGGTCAGGTAGAAGCCGCGCAACTGGCTGACACGCTGGTAGCGGTTGCCGGTGAACGCCATGTCGACGAACAGGCACAGACGCTCGCCGATCTGCCCCAATTGATGCGGGAAGTCGAGGATGCGGCCACGGCGCTGGGTGTCGCGCTCCTGGTGCATGCGCATGATCACTTGGCTGTTGAGGCGACGCAGCAGTTCTTCGAACTCGGCACGCAGCACGGCCACGTCGGTGCCGCTCTGCTCTTTGCGGAAGCTGGTGCCAAGCACCTGATCGCTTTCTTCGCGGGTCAGTTGGTCGAAGAACTCGTCGAATCCGAGCAACTTGTCAGCCTTGCTCAACACCAGGTAAACCGGCACATCGACGTGCAGATTTGAATGCACTTCCTGCAAGCGCGCGCGCACCTGGCGGGCCAGGACCTCGAGATCTTTCTCGTCGGGACACAGCAGGGTTTCCACCGGAATGGCCACCAGCACGCCGTTCAACGGACGGTTGCGGCGACGCTTGCGCAGCAGGTCGAGCAAGGTGCTCCAGGCGCTGCCGTCGACTTCGCCATCCGGCTGGGTCAGGTAACGCCCGGCGGTGTCGATCAGCACACCGTGGTCGGCGAAGTACCAGTCGCAATGACGGGTGCCGAGGGTGTCGCGGGTCAGTTTGCGGTCGATCTTGTTGATCGGAAACTCAAGGCCCGAAAAGTCCAGCAGGCTGGTCTTGCCGCTGCCCTGCGGGCCGATCAGCAAGTACCACGGCAAATCACTGCGCCAGCGCTCGCTGCGACCGCGGTACAGGCTCGAAGTCTTAAGGGTTTTCAAGGCGTCCTTGAAACGCACCTTCAACTCTCGTTGCTCTTCGTCGATCAACTCTTCACGGCGGATGCGGTCCTGGCCGTCTTCGGTGTCTTCGACGGCTTTTTTACGCACGCCCGCGCGCCAGCTGACGAAGACCATGGTCAGGCCCCAGATCAGGAACAGCACGCTGATGGTGAGCAAGCGCGAGGTCGAGCCTTCCCAGAACTTGTAGTCATCCACCGCCAGCAGCGGCCCGACGAACCACACCAGCAGCGCGACAAACAACACCACCAGCAAGGTCCAGACCCAGGTCTTGCGCAGAAATGCGCCGACTTTCTTAAAAAACTTTTTCATTACACGTCCCTGTTTACGGCTGCGACTGCGGCTGGACCGCGGCCGGATCAAGCGGCTGAAAAGGTTGCAGAACGGTTTCGCGTTGCTCGCCCAAGACCCAGGCGAAACCCGAATACATCACCACCAGGCAGACGAAAGTGAACAGCACCACCATCCATGCCGGCACGATGCGCACCAGGCTGCGGCGTTGATCGTTCAGGCCTTCCCAGTGCGGCGACAGTTCGCGAGGAACGTCGCCGCGCAGTTGACGGATCTGCCGGTACAAGGCGTCGCGCAGGCCTTCGAGTTCGAGCATGCCGCGTGCTTGCACGCGGTACTTGCCTTCGAATCCAAGGGACAGGCACAGGTACATCAGCTCCAGCATCGGCAGGTGTTTGGCCGGGTTTTTCGATAGGCGATCCAGCAGCTGGAAGAACTTCTCGCCACCGAAGGTTTCGTTGTGAAAGCTGCTGAGCAGACTCATCTGCGACCACTCGCTTTCGTTGCCCCATGGCGTGGTCACCACGGCTTCGTCGACCACGGTGCACAGCACGTAACGGGCGGCCATCACCTGACTGCTTTCAGCGCCGTTGTGCAGTGCGCGCACTTCAAACAGTTTGAGCCCGGCAGTCAGTCGCTCGTTGAGCGCGAACATGTCTTCGCGGGTGGCGCTGTGCTTGAGTCGCACCACTTCCGACAACAGCTCGGAGGCAGCAGCCACCAGCGAATTGAGGCTGATGTTGAACGCTTCGGCCGGGCGCAAACGCGCGGCGTAGATCATGCGTTCTTCGAGCTGTTCGAAACGCGGCGGTGCGGCGAAATCGGTCAGCGGACTTTGCGCCGGACCGTGGCCCTGGCGGTCGAGCAAGACGGTTTTATCGTCCTGATGGTGTTCCATGTCCTTAATCATTTCGGTCAGTTCCTGATGGCCCAGAATTTCAGTTCAAGCTCGGAAAATTCGCCGGAGACATGGAACGCAAAGCCGCCGGAGAGCTCCAGTTCTGCCAGGTCTGCGGAACTGAGTTCGAGGATGAAATAGGTTTTGTTGGAGTGAAACGCGATCTGCCGTGGGGCCACCGGCAACGGTTTGACCTTGATGCCCGGCAGATGCAGGTTGACCAGTTGGCGGATGCGCTCCACCGGGCCGACCTTGAGGTGCGCCGGCAAGCGGTGGCGCAGTTCTTCGGAGTCGCAGTTGGCACTGGCCGCCAGCACGAACGACGCCGAGCCCAGCAGTTTGTGGTCGTGCAACGGCGAGACGATGATCCCGTACTGACGCTCCTGCAGGATCAGTTCAATGGCGTGCTGTTCCAGCACCATCGACAGCACCTGACGAATTGCTTCCATCAGTTTGCGGAAGCTCGCGCCCTGATCGCTGTGCTGGTAACGGCTGTCCAGACGCGGGCGTTTGCTGTCGCTGGAAAAGGTCGCCAGATCACCGAGCATGGTCAGCAACGTGCGGTACAACTCTTCCGGGTGCACCTGTTCCAGACCGAGGTAGTGACGCAGCAGCAGCTCGGTGCGGTTGATCAGTTGCAGCATCATGAAGTCGCCGACTTCCGCGCCGCCGACCTTGCCGTTGGAGCGGATGCGGTCGGCGATGGTGTCGCCGCGGTGACCGAGCATGCTGATCACTTCTTTGAGGCACGACAGCAGGTAGCTGGAGGCATGCGCCTGAAGGTAGGTCGGCACAAAATCCGGATCGAGGCTGATCACGCCGTCGGGCGTGGTGTCGAGCACGTCGCAGATCTTCAGCTTCACGTAGGCCTGATCGGTCTGCTGCTCGCCGAGCAACAGCTTGAAGTCCGGGCGACCGCAGCGCACCTGGCTAGCGGAATCATCACCGGCGTTGGAGTCGGCGACTTCGGCTTCGTACGCGGTGTAGCGCGCCAGCACGTCGGACTGCTCCGCACGGCGCGACTCGATGTGGTTACCGGTCACCAGCGGCAACGCCAGGTAGATCGGCGTGTTGCCGGTGTTCGGCGGCACATCCAGCGCCAGCGGCTCGGTGTTGCCACCCAGTTCGAACAGGCTGCCGTCCGGCAGAATCCCCGATGCCTGGCTGACCACCAATTTGCCCATGTTGAGGAACTGCAAGTCGATATAAAGGTTGAGGAAGCCCCAGGTGTAACTGCCCAGCAACTGGGTGCGGGTCTTCATCTGGTGGTCGTAGTAACGATCGTTGTGCTGGAAGTGCTGCGGCCGCAGCAGCATGCCTTCCTGCCAAATGACTTTATGGGTATTCATGATCAGTCATCCGCCTTGGCGAGCGCTTCGTGGCTGTTGCGGATACCGGCTTGATCCAGCGTCAGGTCGGCGTCGGTGACGTCCACCGGGGTGATTTGCACCGTGTAGCGCCATTTGGTTTCCGGCAGGTCGCGGTAGGCGGCGAGCACGCCAACGTAGCGGCTGCCCTCTTCCACGCTGAGTTTCAGTTCAATGGTTTCGCCCGGACGCAGTTCGAGTTCTTCGCTGGCCACCAGGTCCGGGGCCAGGGATTCCTTGGCGCGTTCATACAGGCTGAAGAAGTCGGCGTTCTCGAAAGTCACCGGGTGCTTGAGCTCGAACAGGCGTACAACAATAGGCGACGGACGCCCGTTGAGGTCCGGGTTCAGCTGATCGCTGGCGGTCAGTTTGAGGTTGAGTTTGGTCACTTTCGAATACGGCGACAGCGACGAGCAACCGGCCAACAGCACCAGGGCTATGAGCGCCGTCAGCGTCTTGAAAAAAGCGGTCGAGCAGCGAGACATGCGCATCATCCTTGGTGGTCGGTGTGTAGGGTGGAAATCAGGCGGATCTGTTCTTCGTAGGCCTGAGCAAAATCACGGGCCAGCAGGCGTTCACTCCAGTCATCGTCCTGTCGCAGGGCCTGGTGATAGCGGCCGTAGGCTCTCCAGCGACTGCCGGAGGTGGCGAGCAACGGCTTGTTGTCGCGCTCGAAACGCAGGGTCAATTGCTGCGGCGAAAAGTGCTCCAGCGTGCCGCGAACGGCGGCGCGGCTGGCGGTCAACAGCGCCACCTGATGCGCCTGCAAATCGCGAAATGCACGGGAGACCGCCTGTTCGGCCGGCAGTTGGCCCGGCTTGTTCGGCTGCAACAAAATGCCCAGCGCTTCACCGGCATCGACGGCGAATTTCAGCGGGTTCTTTTGAGAGCCTTGCACGGTGGTCTGGGCCAGCCGCAGTTCGTTTTTCAGTTCGCTGCGGGTGCGCAGGCTCTGCTGCAAACCGCCGACGCTTTGCTTGAGCAAGCGTGCCGTGTTCAGCGCCAGGGCTTCGCGGGCGTCGTGGTCGAGGCCTTTGAGGTCCACGCCCAGCGCAGCACCGAAATGCTCCCAGAACCCTTCGCTCTGGCGTTCGACCGCTTTCGGCGGCGGAGCCGGTGCGGGTTCTACCGGGGCGTTGATCAGCTCCGGGACCAACAGGCTTTCCATGTCGATGCGTGCATAGTCGGCGCGCTGACGGGTGTCCTCGATGGTGGTGCTCGGGGAGATCAATTGCTCGATTTCCGAATACACGCGTTCTTGTTGATCGAGCGCATTCAGCGGGTCGAGGTCGAGGAAGGCGTCATCGGGAATGATGCTGCCCGCCGCTTGCGGACGGCCGACTTCCACGTCGAAGGTCGCCGGGTCACGCACCAGCCGCGCACGGATCTCGAAATCACCCAGCACGTAGACGCTGCCGTGTTCGATGCGCATGGCTTCGCCCTTGCGCAGGCGCGCGCCGCTTTCGCTGTTCTGGATACCGTTGCTGCTGGTATCGGTCAGGAAAAACGTGCCTTCGCGGTAGCTGATCAACGCGTGGTGGTTGGACAGATGCCGCTTGCGGTCCGGAATGATCCAGTCGCAATCCTCGCCCCGACCGATGACGCCACCGGCCTGCTTGAAGGTCTTCTGGCACAAATTCGTGGGCACGAATTGCTTGGTGTTGAGCATTTCGAAAACCAGTTCCATGGTGATACTCCTTGCGGTCACTTGCCGCGATTGACCGCCTGCGGATCACCCAATGGGCGATAGGTGTTGTCGTTGTATTTGTAATTGCCGCTACAGCCGCCGAGGCCGCATAGAACGACGAGGGTCAGCAGGACGGCTTGCCAGTGACGAACAGGCATCAGAGGGTCTCCATGGGTAGACAAAGCACAAAGTGGCGAGGGGGCTTGTCGGAATGCCGCACCACCCCGTTGGGTCGCGAAGCGGCCCCAAAACCGGCCACCGCGTTTATTCAGGCAAACCGCATTAGCTGGATTGCGACTGCTACGCAGCCGAACGGGGCGATGCGGCGTTCCGACAAGCCCCCTCGCCACAGGGTTAGGGAGTTCACACATCGAAATCACCCAGGTTGATATTCAGGCGCCCGAGGCGGTACAGCAGCGTGCGGCGTGGCAGGCCGAGTTCGCGGGCGGCGAGGGTCTGGTTGCCGTCGTTTTTGCGCAGGCAATCGAGCAGCAGGCTGCGCTCGACCTGCTCCAGGCGTTCGCGCAGGTTCAGGCTGTTGTCTTCCGGCATGGCTTCCATGCGCAGGGAGAAATGCTCGGCCAGCAACTCGCCGCCCTCGCACAGCAATACCGCGCGTTCGACCAGGCCTTTGAGTTCGCGCACGTTGCCGGGGAAGGCATATCCGGACAGGTGATCAAGCGCAGCATCGGACCAACGCACCGCATCGCGCTGCAAGAACGAGCAGGCCTTGTCGGCGAAGTGCCGCGCCAGATCCAGGATGTCGCCCTCGCGCTGACGCAACGCCGGCAACTCGATCGGGAATTGCGCGAGGCGGTAGTACAAGTCCTCGCGGAACTTGCCTTCGCTGACCAGCACCGACAAATCCCGGTGCGTCGCGGCAATGATGCGCACGTCGATCTTGTGGGTGTCGTTGGAGCCCAGCGGGCGGATCTCGCCTTCCTGCAACACGCGCAGTAACTTGGCTTGCAGCGACAGCGGCATGTCGCCGATTTCATCGAGCAATAACGTGCCGCCATTGGCCGCATCGAACAGGCCGGCGCGGTCACGATCAGCCCCGGTGAAGGCGCCTTTGCGGTAGCCGAACAGTTCGCTTTCCAGCAGGTTCTCGGGGAACGCCGCGCAGTTCTGCACGATGAACGCCTGGGAGCGTCGCGGGCCGCAGTCGTGAATGGCCCGGGCGACCACTTCCTTGCCGGTCCCGGTTTCGCCGAGCAATAACACCGTGTAAGGGCTGTGCAGGACTTTGCTGATCAGCGAATAGGTCTGGCGCATGGCCGAGCTTTTGCCGATCAAGCCGTAACCGCTGGCGCTCGGCACACTGACCGGCACTGGCCGTGAAATACCGATCGGCTGACGCAAACGTTGCAGCAAGTGCAGTTGGCCCAGCACAAACGAGCCCAGTTGACCGAGGGAATCGGCAAACCCTTGCAGGTCGATGTGCCGGCGACTGGCGCACAGCAGCAAGCCTTCGACCGCTTTCTGTTGATTGACCAGCGGCACGCACAGCAGCGACTGCCAAGGCGTTGCCTGTGGTGGCAGGAAACTGGTTTCGTGCAGACTGCCGCTCAACTCGCCGAGGCTCACCACGCGGTTCTGGCACAGGGCGAACTGCAGCAGTTGTTCACCGTTGTAATCCGCCGGCAGGCTCGCCGCTTCCCGGGGCTGCAGAATGCCGTTCAGGCATTCGGCGTTCATCCCCAGACTGGTGTGGGTCGCATCCAGCAGGTACAGCTGCGTCAGTTCGCAACCGCTGAGTTCGGCCAACCCGCGCACGAAGTCACCCAGCAGCGCAGCACCGTCCGCCGCCCGCGACAGGCTGGCGAACTGCGCCAGCAAGGCTTCGGCATAGACCAGCGGTTGCGGCACTTGAGTGAACATCACACCCACCTCAGGCGAACTCGCAGATCACACTGGCGTCGCCATCGAGCGTGGCGTGCACACGCTTGAGGCTTTCACCGGTGGCCATCGCGTCGAGCAAGCGGTCGGCCACCAGCGGCAGCACGTGCAGGTCGAGCAAATGGTCGATCAGGCGCGCGCCGCCGTCGCTTTGGGTGCAGCGCTCGGCCAGGTGATCGACGAGGTTCTGGCAGTAGGTGAAATCCAGCTGACGACGGTTCAAGCGCTCGCCCAAACGACCGAGTTTGATTTCGATCAGCTCGCGCAGCACCGGGCCGCCGACCGGGTAGTAAGGCACCACGCGCATGCGCGCCAGCAGCGCCGGTTTGAAGTGCTTGCTGAGGACCGGGCGAATGGTTTCTTCGAGCACTTCGGCGGTCGGCCGCGCACCGTTTTCGCAGAGTTCGCTAATGCGGTCGCTGCCAAGGTTCGAGGTCATCAGGATCAGCGTGTTGCGAAAATCGATCTCGCGTCCTTCGCCGTCGTTGGCCACGCCTTTGTCGAAGATTTGGTAGAACAGATTCAGCACGTCCGGGTCAGCCTTCTCGACTTCATCGAGCAAAACAACGGAGTACGGTTTCTGCCGCACGGCTTCGGTGAGCATGCCGCCCTCGCCATAACCGACGTAGCCCGGCGGCGCACCGATCAGGCGCGAAACGGTGTGTTTCTCCTGGAACTCGGACATGTTGATGGTGGTGATGAAACGATCACCGCCGTAGAGCAAATCAGCGAGGGCCAGCGCGGTTTCGGTTTTGCCGACGCCGCTCGGGCCGACCAGCAGGAACACGCCCACTGGCGCATCCGGTTTGTTCAGGCCGGCAGCGGTGGCGCGCATCGAACGGTCCAGTGCGTGAACGGCTTGTTCCTGACCACGGATGCGCGTGCGCAGGTCGGTGGCGAAGCTCGCGACCTTGGCGTTGTGTTCGCGGGCCAGTTGCGCCAATGGCACGCCGGTCCAGGCGCTGATCACTTCAGCGACCAGACGCGGGCAGACTTCGAAGCTCACCAGGCGTTCTTTGACTTGCAATGCTGTCAGGGTTTTGTGCGTGTCGTTGAGCCGGGCTTCCAGGGCTTCGACGCTTTGCGCTTCGTCGACCGGAAGGGTTTCGATCACGGTGCCTTCAGCGTCTTCCTCAACCGTGACGGTTCGTTCGACGGCAGCGGCCTCGCGGGCCTTGGCCAGCTGCTGACGCAGGTCCAGCAAGCATTCGGCGAGTTCTTTCTGTTCGGTCCACAGGGTTTCCAGCGCGCCCCTTTCGTCTTCGGCTTCATCCAGACGCGCTTCCAACGCGTCCAGCGCTTCGTGATCGATCAGCAAACCCGCTTCGGCATCACGGCGTAGGGCCTGACGCTGACGGCCACCTTCGGCCAGTTCGCCACGCAGGCGTTCAAGGCTTTCCGGCGCGGCAGCGAGGCTGATGCGAACGCGGGCGCACGCGGTGTCGAGCACGTCGACGGCTTTGTCTGGCAGCTGCCGGCCAGCCAAGTAGCGAGCAGACAACTCGGCCGCCGCAACCACGGCGTCGTCGCGCAGGTAGATACCGTGGCTCTTCTCGTAGACCTGAGCCAGGCCACGGAGGATGGTCACCGCTTCGCTGACAGTCGGTTCGTGCAGTTGCACCGGTTGGAAACGACGGGCCAGCGCCGGGTCTTTCTCGAAGTATTTTTTGTACTCCGCCCAAGTGGTCGCCGCGATGGTGCGCAACTCGCCGCGAGCCAGCGCCGGTTTCAGCAGGTTGGCCGCGTCGGAACCGCCGGCATTACCGCCCGCGCCGATCAGGGTGTGGGCTTCGTCGATGAACAGGATGATCGGTTTCGGCGAGGCTTTGACTTCGTCGATCACGCCTTTGAGGCGACGTTCAAACTCACCTTTGACGCTGGCGCCGGCCTGCAACAAGCCCATGTCCAGCGACAGCAACTCGACGCCTTTCAACACTTGCGGCACTTCACCGGCAGCAATGCGCGAGGCCAGGCCTTCGACGATCGCGGTTTTACCGACGCCGGCTTCACCGACCACAATCGGGTTGTTCTTGCGGCGACGGGCGAGGATGTCGACCATCTGCCGGATCGCGCCATCGCGGCACAGTACCGGGTCGAGTTTGCCGTCGCGGGCCTGTTGGGTCAGGTTGTGGGTGAAGCGCTGCAACAGCGATTCTCCCGGCACGGCGGGTTTACCGGTGGCCGGTTGTTCTTTCTGCGACAGGGCGAACTCTTTCAGGCGATCAATGTTCAACTTGGCCAGCAACGACTGGTAGCGGCTACCGGCGTAGCGCATCGGGTTGCGCAGCAGGGCGAGGATCAGCGCGGCCTGTTCGACCTGAGTCTGGCCCAGTTCGAGGTTGGCCACCAGCAAGGCATCTTGCAGCCACTGCACCAGCTCCGGGGCAAACACCGGATTGCGCGAGGCGCTGTGCTCGACCCGCGATTGCAGGGCGGCGCTCAGCTCACCGGCATCCACTTCGGCATCTTGCAGCGCGCGTGCGAGCAGGCCTTGCGGGCGCTCCAGCAGGCCCAGCAGCAAGTCTTCGACGAGGATCTTACTGCCGCCACGGGCGACGCAGCGTTCGGCAGAACTTTCCAGGTCACGACGGGTTTCGGCGTCCAGCGCCTGGATAAGCTGTTGCAGGTCTACGTTGATCATTGGTCATCTGTCCTTAATGAATTTTGCTGCCCAGGGTTACCACGCCGTCCGCTTTTTCGCGGCCCAGCCAACTGGTCCACCCCAGCCGACAGGCGTTCTGCTCACCGATGCGCAGTTCGCGGATTTCTTCGTGGCGCAACACCAGGCGAATGTCGTAATCGAGCGGGTCACGCAGGGTGAAGCGCACCAGCGCGCACAACGGCTGGTAGCCGAAACCGATCGGCAGGAATTCGTGAAAGCGTTGCCAGTCGAGTTCGCGGATGTGAATGCGGAATTTGCCGCTGCGGTCGCGCACGTGTTCGCCCAGCACCAGGTCATCGCCGAGCAGGCTGTTGGCGCGGCCCAAACGATTGCGCTGCTCGTCGAGGATTTCCACACGGCGCTCGATGCATTGCTCGATAGTCAGTTCGGCGTGCTTGAAGTAGTAACGCAGCACGGCTTCGATCAGGGCCGCCGAGTGCGCCCGCAAGCTGAGCAAGCCGAGGTATGGCAGAAGGCGTTTCCAGTTCAGCTCCCCGGCCTTGCGGATCTCTTCGCCGCCCAGGCCAATCAACGCGAACAGTTGCGAAGAGAACGGGTCGAGCGCGCCGCTCTCGAAGCTCGCGCGGTAGCGGTATTTGCGCCAGATCGGCAGCATCAGCCGTTGCAGGCGATGGTGAAACAGGTCGAGGAAGTTGCGGGTCGGGTTGCCGTCTTCGCTGTCGCCCAGGGCCTGTTCACCATAGAAGGCCGGCAGCGGCGAACCGGAACCGACCAGGCCGATCAGGTTGAAACGCAGGCGGGCGCGCAGCTGCCCGTGCTCGTGGAAAAACTCCACGCGATCGACATCGCTGCCAGGGAAACCCAGGCTCGGGTTGGCCTGGAATTCCAGCTGGTCGTACAGATCGTCCTGACTCAGGTGCGGGTGGGCCTCGCGCAGCCGGTCAACCACCAGCAGCACGGCCTGAAACAGCGAGTACTCGCGTATTCCCCGGGTCAGACCGCTTAAAGCAGCGGCTGAAGGCCCATACGTGGTGTCCATTGGTACACCTCTCCCTGTGTGCTTTTTACCCGCAGCTCGTGGTACGAATTGAGACTGGCGTAAAGCGCGAAAAACTCGTTAAGAACCGAAGCGAACACGAACAGGTCGCCCTCGCCGATGTAGCCTTGCGGGTCGATGGTCAGCTCGGTGCGCAACCCGCGCACCGGCAAGCCGCGATGCAAGCGGTCGACGTGTTGGTGTTTGATCGATTTGAGCCCGCCGAGCAGGCGTTTGCTGACCTTCGCCGCATGCTGGTCGTAGTAGCGCGGCAGGTCGTAGGTTTCGAGAATCACCTTCAACGCATTGACGTCGGCCAGAGACAGGTAGTTAAGCGACATGTTGCTGATCAGCTTCCACAGGAAGTCGTTGTTCAGCGGTGGCGCATAGCTGGGGGTGGCCGGGGTGATGTTGCGAAAAGTGAGGAACTCCGGCGTCTCTTCGCAGGCCCGACTGATGTCGCCGAGCTTGAGCTTGCGCGGCAGGTTCTGATTGGTGCACATCAGTTCGATCGACAGGGTTTCGTGGGCTTCGGTGTGACGAATGCCGAAGCTCAGGTAGGTGTCGAGGCCGTCGTGCAACAGCGACGAGCGCTGGCGAATGCTGTAATGCGGGCGGCTGTTGGGCACGTCGAAACTCGGGTCGTGCTCGAAGGATTCGAACGGCACGTACTCCTGATAACCGAGGCCGCCGGGCTTCCATCCCGTGACGCTTTCCACCGAAAACACACCGCAATTTTCCAGGTCGTATTCGGCGGGCAGCAGCAGGTATTCGTCCTGTTTGCCGTCGAGGCGAATCGGCAGCGCATCGTGCTTGAACAGGTTGACGATGGGCGTGCAATACAGCTTCACGTTGTCCAGGGTCGGACGCATGCGCAGGATGCCGCTCTTGCGAATATCGAAGCGCAACTCCAGGCCGCGCATCTGCTTGAGGGTGTCTTCCGGCAGCGCCTTGAGAATGTCCAGACCGTTGACGTCGACGAACAGGAACTTGTCCTGGAAGGCGAAATATTCTTGCAGGTAGCGATAGCCGCGGAAGGTGTTCAGCGGGTACGGGATCAACGCTTCTTCTTCGGCAAACCCCACCGGCTGCACACGGTCGCCGGGCAGCTTGAACGCCATCGGTTTACCGCTGACACCGTTGATGGGTTTGCCGGCGCCATCCAGCGGGATCAGCTCGATGCCTTCCAGATTGCGCAACAGACTGAGGTACAGCATCTGGCTGATGTAGCGCTCGCCAGCGAAGTGCAGACGCAAGCGGCTCAATTCCAGCTCACCGAGATGACCGTCGGCGCTCATCTCCAGGCGCAGGCTCAACAGCGAACCGTCGCCTTTCACTGAATACGTCAGCGCGGCCAGATCCAGTGCCTGGACTTCCGTCGGGTAGCAGGTGCGGAAACGGCAATGCACGTCTTCGATGGGCACGCTTTCAATCGGCGTATCACGCTCGACCTTCAGCGCCGGGCCGGAACGCTTGAGCGGGTCGAACTGCAAAATGCTGAACGCCGGCAGTGGCCGCATGTAGTTGGGCCACAGCAGCTGCATCAGCGAGTGGCTGAGTTCTGGCAGTTCGTCATCCAGCTTTTGGCGCAGGCGCCCGGTCAGGAATGCAAAACCTTCCAGCAACCGCTCCACGTCCGGATCCCGCCCGGCCTGGCCGAGGAAAGGCGCCAACGCCGGGCTACGCTCGGCGAATCGACGACCTAACTGGCGAAGTGCGGTGAGTTCGCTTTGGTAGTAGTGGTTAAAGGACACGGGGTACCTGCGTGGTAGTGGAACTCATGAAAAAATTGTCCTGTAGAGCGCGACTGTCAGCCCGGAAATCACGTAGAACTTTTAGAACACGCCTTTTTCGCAAAACATAATTACGACATCGGCCCATTTGAAAAAAATTTCGGCAGTAAAAACAACACCAACACACTGACCACCCACAGCCCCAGAAAATAATAGTTATTCGACATTTTGCAGATAGCCCATCCTTTAACTACCCCATAACCAATAGCGAACTGCAACAGCAAGAATGAAACAATCCCCATAGGAACGGAAAACCAATAGCTATAAGGTTCAGAAAAACCAAAACGGATAACCACATAAGCTTCAAGCAATGCAAAGGGTAAAATCAGCAAAAGCGCAAGAACGATCATTGCCTTAACTTTTTTCGCACTGTTCATCAACGCAAACCACCGGCATAAAGTGACTTTGCTAATTCGAGCCGACGTTGTTCACCTGAAACCCCATCAATACCATAGTAAAAATGCCCAACACCTTCTCCGCGGCTACCGGACTCATTCATCAAAAGAGGCAAAATAGGGGACAGTCCCATTTTTTGAAAAATGAGAACCCGTTCGATCCATAGGCGTCCCGCACGCCAAAATACAGGTGCTACTAAAAACATTTTTAGTGCATCTCGGAAAACAGAGAAAATTTACGCATCACCTTAAAAAGAAAAATAGTGACAACCGAAAATAGCCCCCCAACAACTAAAACATAGGGGGTATAAGCCAACCACAAAAACATCATTCCCAAACCAGCAAGCCGGCCAAACATCAAACATCCAACGCCATACAAAATCCAGGGAACACCATAAAACGGAATAAAAATTACTGGGGCCCACCTCGCGAGCCGCAAAACTTCAGACTCGGTTTTTTTAGAAATCACACGTGAAGAAAAAATTGCAAATAAAACATATGCAGCGAGCCCAAAACCGAGCACATAGAGAAGAAAAAACTGTTCCACTCCACCTTGTAGTGGTTTGGAAGAATAGAAAGCATCAAGCATCAGCAGAATCGGTAACAAAACTGCTGGCGACCAGATCGCCACTTTGAAATAACTCCTATATGTCATTTCAACGTCGACTCGGTGTTGGAATCCGGCATAGGCTCCTCCCAAATGCCCATCCAACGACCATCGTTGGGGCTGAGGTTGATGAAGAAGTCGTTCCACTCTTCAATCGGCCGCATTTCCAGCTGTTCCTTTTTCAGTTTCCGCCTTCTCATCTCGTTTCCCAGCTTTTCTTTGAAGTTCCCCTCATCATCAACCTCTATGCGAATAGCCGAAGAAATCATTGGATACTTCTTGTCACCAAACAAGGCAACAAGGGCCGCCGCCTTTCGAACATGCACGCCGAGGAAGATAGACTTTCCAGACGAATCAGAAATAAACGCCTCACAATTCGGAAAGCCATCACCCGTGATGTACGTTACGACATCCAAATGCTTAGCTACTCGATCAAGTGTCATTATAATTTTGTAACTGACATCTAGACTCGGTACGAATGTCATACCTGTGAGTTTCTTAGTTTCCGCGGAAAACGGAAAAGCGTGGTTTTCACCTGCGTAACCACCGTTTACCCAGACAGTAGTAACCGCGCCCTTTTCAGTTTTAATTGACGGCCAGCTTCCACCTTTGGGTTTTAGCTCTGCATCGTAGTGAGTATGCTCAGCGCCTGCTTTTCCAGAGTCATTAGACTCCGTTTGTGTATCAGTAACCTCGTTCGTTGCCAGTTTTACAAAAAACTTATGCCATACACGTGAAGTTATTAAAGTCCCTTGAACGCCAGACAGCCCGCTGGGCTTTAGCGAAAAACCGCGGGCATCCCCTTCAAAATTAAAGCCGCTCCAGCCAAATGTTTTCCCCGGATGAAACGACCTGACGTTGAACTCATACATTGATAGCTTAGCTAGTTTTACGGTCACGATTTGTCCGTCACGATTAGTCGATCCCGTTGTGGGAGCCTGGGCCAAAGGCGTAGCGTTAGACATTCGCGACACCTGCTGGAGTGAGAAGAGAGACTTTAAGTATTTGGGAAGCTTTGCCAGTACTAACATCTTTGGTATGACCGTTGGCGTCTGTTACCCCTTCGTAGACCTCACCTGACTCGGTCTCTAAACGGTAGCCATAATTTGCAATCGGATTCCCCTCTTCATCCCGCAAAACAAAAAAATCGTTGAAGTAACCTGGCATTGGAACGGGAGGAACAAACGGCACTGGCGTATGTGAATTCCCAATAATCACCGTCGAAGACCCAGCCGTAACCTTGTTGCCATGAGTACCGACGGAGCCCACGGTGGCCGCCGGTTTTCCATTAATCAAAACCGTCGTCGCAAGATCGCCAACCATCGCACCACCACACGCCGATGCATCGCCTTCGCGGGCGGCCGCGAGGCCGTCGAAGAACACGTCGCCGGAACCGGCGGCGATCGGGTTGGTGCCGTGGCCGAGGAGCGGGCAAGCGGTGGGGTCGGTGACACGTGCTGCGGGTTTGCCGGACATACGAATCTCCTTAGTTGACCTTCACTTGACCGCTGCCATCCAGGCGCGCGGCGAAACTGACCTGACGCTTGAAACCCTCAACTTCCAGCAGGCCTTCGATGCTGAAGGACAGGCGAAGCTGATCGTGGTCACGCGGCAGGGAGATGACACGCACGTTGCTCAGGCGTGGCTCGTAGGCTTCGATGAAATTTTCGATGGCCAGACGGGCCTGACTCAGGGAGTCGTGCAGGCTCAGACGCATGTCATTGAGATCGGGTAGTCCGTAGTCGGACAGCGTTTGCACGCTGCCCGCACGGGTGCTGAGCATCTTGGCCAGATGGGCAGCCACGGACGCCATGGCGGAGACCTCGCGGCTCCAGCCGACGCGTTTGTCCGCGTCGCCACCCAGGCGTTCGAAAAGGCTGCCGTATCCAGTCATGAATTAGCTCCGCTTACTCTTTGTCCAGCTTGCCAACCAGCGACAGGGTGAAATCGGCACCCATGTACTTGAAGTGAGGGCGCACGTTCAGGCTGACGCGGTACCAGCCAGGCTCGCCTTCAACATCGCTGACGATGATCTGGGCAGCGCGCAATGGACGACGGCCACGCACTTCAGCGCTCGGGTTTTCCTGGTCGGCCACGTATTGGCGGATCCACTTGTTGAGTTCCAGCTCGAGGTCGGTACGTTCTTTCCACGAACCGAGTTGCTCGCGCTGCAGCACTTTCAAGTAGTGAGCCAGGCGGTTGACGATCATCATGTACGGCAGTTGGGTACCGAGCTTGTAGTTCAGCTCTGCGGCCTTGCCTTCTGCGCTGACGCCGAAGGACTTCGGCTTCTGCACTGAGCTTGCGGAGAAGAACGCCGCGTTGTCGGAGCCTTTACGCATGGTCAGGGAGATGAAACCTTCCTCGGCCAGTTCGTATTCACGACGGTCGCTAACCAATACTTCGGTAGGAATCTTGGTTTCGATTTCGCCCATGCTTTCGAAGTGGTGCAACGGCAGGTCTTCCACCGCGCCACCGCTTTGCGGGCCGATGATGTTCGGGCACCAGCGGAATTTGGCGAAGCTGTCGGTCAGCTTGGTACCGAACGCGTAGGCAGTGTTGCCCCACAGGTAGTGCTCGTGGCTGTTGGCGACGGTCTCTTTGTACACGAACGATTTGACCGGGTTGTCTTCCGGATCGTACGGGTTACGCAGCAGGAAACGCGGCACGGTCAGGCCAACGTAACGGGAGTCTTCCGACTGGCGGAAGCTCTGCCATTTGGCGAATTGCGGGCCTTCGAAGTGATCTTTCAGATCCTTCAGGTCCGGCAGACCGGTGAAGCTTTCCAGGCCGAAAAATTTCGGGCCGGCTGCAGCGATGAACGGCGCGTGGGACATGCAGGCAACGCTGGACACGTACTGCATCAGTTTCACGTCCGGCGAGCTTGGGGACATGAAGTAGTTAGCAATGATCGCGCCCACCGGCTGACCACCGAACTGACCGTATTCAGCGGTGTAGATGTGCTTGTACAGGCCCGACTGCATCACTTCCGGCGAATCTTCGAAGTCGTCCAGCAAGTCGTCTTTGGAGACGTTGAGGATTTCGATCTTGATGTTTTCGCGGAAGTCGCTGCGGTCGACCAGCAACTGCAGACCACGCCACGACGATTCCAGCGACTGGAAATCAGGGTGGTGGAGGATTTCGTCCATCTGGCGGCTGAGCTTGGCATCGATCTCGGCGATCATGCGGTCAACCATGGCTTTCTTGACCGGCTCGCCGTTGTTCTGCGGCTTGAGCAGCTCTTCGATGAAGGCCGACACACCGCGTTTGGCGATGTCGTAGGCTTCGTCGTCCGGGGTCAGGCGGGTTTCGGCGATGATGCTGTCGAGAATGCTGTATTCGCCGTTCTCGTTGCTCTTTTGCTGTGCTGCGCTAGTGCTCATTGTTGGCTTCCTTGGCTGATGGGGGCTCAGACGTCTTGGGGCGCGGCGTTCAAGCCCAGCTCACCCAATACGCGACCGCGGGATTCGTCGTCGGCGAGCACGCCTTCGATGGCTTTGCGGAACGCAGGCGCATTACCCAGCGGGCCTTTGAGGGCCACCAGCGCGTCGCGCAGTTCCATCAGTTTTTTCAGCTCAGGCACTTGCTCGACCAGACTGGCCGGGTTGAAGTCCTTCATCGAGTTGACGCGCAGTTGCACGGCCAGTTCTTCAGTGTCGCTTTCTTCCTGAAGACGGTTCGGTACGCTCAGCGTCAGGCTCAGCTCTTGCTTGGCCAGCACTTCGTCAAAGGTCGTCCTGTCGATACTGATCGGCTTGCGATCTTCGACTTTGCGTTCGTCCTTGCGGTGGGTGTAGTCACCGATTGCCAGTAGTTTCAACGGCAGTTCGATCTCTTCCTGTGCACCACCGGTGGCAGGTTTGAACGTGACGTTGATGCGTTCCTTGGGGGCTACCGAGCCTTCTTTGGCCATGGCTTTTCTCCTTGCGGTTGTGGCCCTGGGGCCTATTCGAGTACCACTTCAAGATCGAGGTGGCACAGCCTGCGATAAATCTCTTCCTTGCGTTCACGTACGGCATGGTTCTGCGGTAACAACTCGCAGCAGCTATGCAGTAAATGCAGCACTTGCAGCGCAAGATCGGGCTCCCAGGCGTGCAGGCCTGAGTCCTGTAATGTTTGGTCGAGGGTTTCGAGTTGGGTCTTGGCCAGTTCGTATTTCTTGGCCATGAAGCACAGCCGCGCGAGGGCGAACTGCCAAAAGAAACGGACGCGCCCGCCCTGGGCGCTTTGCAGGCCCTGCTTGAGAATCTGCACGGCAGCCTTGAGGCCGTCCTTGCGCAGAACCGGCAGGACTTCTTCCAGGGCCAGTTCCCAGGCCGGCTGGGTGTCCGCGACTTCGACCTTGCGCGGCGCGCTGGCGGTTTGCAGGTGCGGCATGACGTTGGCGCTGATCCAGGCGCGGGTGGCCGGATCGGCGAACGGCGCGCCATCGTGGTAACACAATTCGATGATGCCGGGCAGGCGCTGAATCAACAGCGCGAAATGGATTTCCACCTCGCGCATGGCCATCTCGGCATTCAGGCCCTGAAGGCATTCCCAGACCATTCGTTGGCCGTCGAACCAGAACGGCGCCTTCGCGAGACTTGCCTCCAGTTCCACCAGCAGGTCGGCGTATTTGGCCTGATCGTAACGGTCTTGATAGGCCTTGAGCTTGTCCGCTGGCAAGCCGCGCAACGCGGTGATTTGCTCGGCATTACGCTCGGGAACAGCGTCGATGGGCAACCACAGCAGCGTGCGATTAAGGCGCAAGGCGCGCAGGTCAGTGGCCTTCTGCTTGAGCCACCAGGCACACAATGGACGCGCGCTTTCCTGCTGGGCGCGCAGGGCCTTGTGGGCTTCTTTTTCGTTGTCGATCGTTGCGCCGGGGGTTAACAGCTGCGTGGCGGCTTGTTTCACCTGAACCACTGCAGCGCCTACTACGCCGGGCTCCGGCTGATTGTCGGCGGCGCGTTGCACCATGTTTTTCAGGCGGCGGGAGATCGGCAGCAACAGCGGCGCATCGTCGCCCAAGTGCGCGGTGCAGGCGGTATCGAGGCCTTCAAGGTGTTCGACCAGCCGCCGGAACATCGGCAACTGCTCTTTGATCGCGACGTTTTCGGTGAGCACCTGCTCAAGACGCGGCACCAGCCAACTGATGGCAGCGGAGCGCGTGCGGGCCTTGCTCGGGTGAATCTCGGCCCAGTGGTTTTCTACCAAATGGTGCAGCAGACCGAGGCCGGCCAGCAGTCCCTGAAAGGATTCACGTTGGTACAGGGCCCAAGTCAACCACGCGCCGACCCGCAAATCCTTGGACTGGGTGCGCAGCAGGTTTTCGCTGTTTTCACGGATTTTCAGCCAGTCGATCTGACCGCTTTCGTGCATGGACGAGGCTTTCGCCAGCTCGCTTTCCAGGGCCTCGTATTCGCTCGAAAAACGAACGTCCTCGCCCGCGAAATTCTCTTTGGAAACAGAGACTTTTGCGAGTTCAAGGTAATGCGCGGAAAGTTTGCTTGAGTAGGACATCCATGGCCTTTATTCAGGATTACGGTCATACGCCCAATGAATATTTCAGCGGCGCGGGACAGTATCAAAGAGCTACGAAAAGTCTCATCCAATTGAGATCGTGCTCTTACAAAGTTGGCGCATCGTACTCACGATGATGGCCACTAGCAAGCACCCGATTAAACAACAAGACGAAGTGATGTTTATTGCCACAGGAGATTTCCCTATAGGTGTCAGGGTATCCCCTGATGTCGATTTAATATTTAACCCATCATCTGACACCTCTGAAACACCTGATTTAGAGCGGCCCGCCAAACCTGACGCAATCTTTTGGCTGCGAGCTTCCGTGGCAGGCGAACAGCATGCCAACAATTAGCAAGGATGAATGTAGGACCATTCCGAAATGTTTCCGATATTTTTCAAACAACGAGGCAAAACAATAGAGGCGCAAAAAAGTGCCATCGAATTGATGGCACTTTTGGTTTGAGTAGATACTCAAATTGTTCACCGCACCGTGTAATGGCAGGAACTTCGCGTGTAACTGCAATGCAATATTCTGAAATTCGGAAGTTTCAGACAGCGCTTCCGGCTGCGTCCTACATCACCCCGTTTAATGCGTTGTTAGCGTGCTAAACATTGACGCTTGCTCAGGCCGGGCAAGGCTCTGGCAACGCGACTTATTCCTCCTCAGCTCAAGGACGAGCTAACAAAGCAAAAGGATAAGCGAATGCTCCCTCCATCAATGGCTGATCATCACGCCCCTCCCGACTACCACAGATGCCTGCCCGCCGAGTTGCACGGGCAAGCGGACGCCTTTATCCGCTACTTGCGCGAGCTACCCGATAAGTCGACGGTCGAATGCCCGCATTGTGGTCATCAGCATTCCCTAACGGAGGCCCTTACGAACCCGCAACGCCCTTCTTGTCGCTGTGCAGTCTGCAGAAAAAGCTTTTACTGTCGGTCAAAAACCCCCTTTCCGAGTTGCGGGCATACGCATTTGTGGTCCGATTTCGGTCAGTACCTCTTGGCGGGCTGGACTTCGCCCAGTGCTGCGAAAGCGCTGGCCATTTCCTACGCCACCACTTGGCGCTGGATTAAACCTTGTCGTGCAGTCATGGCCGAAGAGTTCCCGACGTTGTACCACTGGTGGTCTGCGCGACAGGATCGAACCGACCTCACACCGCCGCCGCATATCGCAGCCCAGGCCCAGACATTCCTGAGTGTCCTGAAGCATTTACTGACGACACAACAAGCGGTTTGCTCGCGGTGTGACTCACTCCATATGCAGCGTGTCGATCAGCCGCGCCTTGGCTTTTACTGCTATGGCTGCTCAAGTACGTTGAGCCTGTCACAGGCCACAGAACTGTCACGAATGGGTCCTACGGAACACTGCCTGGATTTTGCTCAAGGGATGATCAATGGCGAAAGTGCGCCCGATTTGCAGCGTCGCACAGGGTTTTACACATCAGTCTGCGCGCAATGGCAACTGCGTTTTATGCGGATGATGGATCAGCAAGGGCACGCAGAGTTGATCCAGTGGATTACCTGGCAGCGTAGTCGTCGAGTTCAACAGCTGCAGGACATTGCGCGTCGAAGAGGGCAATTGCTGGCTGTGACTGGCACTCGTGATTGCACTGATGCGGAACGCCTGGCTGATCTGCCGACGGAATTGGGCAGGTAGAACGAGCGACATTTCAATCAGCCGGTCTGGTAGGACGTTTAGTGTTCCGCTGCTTCGCTCGTTGAAGCAACATTTGGCAATACGGGAAGTTACGCACACGGCTTCGGGACTCTTCTTACATCATTTCCATCCGCGCGTTGTTAGCGTTCCTGGCTCCTGCGAATCGCTCGGACCAGGCTCGGTCGGGTGTCGCAATGTTTTTTCTTTCAGCTCAAGGATGAGCTAACAAAGCAAAAGGATAAGCGCATGTTCGCACCCGCTAATACCCCTCAATTCACCCTTGTGATCCCAACGGTTCGCAACGATTTCAAAGTGCTGGCATTTGAAGGCACTGAAACCATCAGCGCCTTGTATTCCATTAAGGTCGATCTGGTCAGCGAGGACCCGGATATCGATCTGGAGAGCCTGCTCAACCAACCTGCATTTTTGCAATTCGGCCTTAACGGCGAAGGCATTCATGGCCACGTCGTAGAGGTGTCCGTGGGCGATCCTGGCAAGCGCCTGACCCGCTATAGCGTGAACTTGGCACCGGCGCTGTACTGCTTGCAGTTCAGCCACGATCAGCGGATTTTCCAGGGCCAGACGGTGCCGCAAATCATCGCTCAGGTACTCGAGGGGCATGGCATTCAGGCCGATGCGTTTACCTTCCACGTCAAGACAAGTCCCAAGCGCGAATACTGCACGCAATACCGCGAAAATGATTTCGAGTTCGTCCGGCGCCTGTGCGCCGAGGACGGCATCGCGTGGCATCACCAGCATTCTCGGGAAGGCCATTTGCTGCTGTTCACCGACGACCAGACCTGCTTTCCCAAGCTGGGCGAAACGCCGTATCGGCAAGACTCCGGCATGGTGGCGGAGCATCCGGCGGTCAGTCAGTTCTCCATGGGTTTCAGCACCCGCCCCAGCATAGTCACCCGCCGCGACTACGACCTGAACCGCCCCAGTCGGTTGCTGGAAACTCGCTTTACCGCTGAGTTCAGTCCCGAGCTTGAAGACTATGGTTACCCGCTCTATTTGGAAAGTGAAAAACTCGGTAAACAACTGGCCCGACAGGCACTGGAACGGCACCGAGTCGATTATCAGTTGGCAGAAGGTGAAAGCGACCAGCCAACTCTGCGCAGTGGCCACTTTTTCGGGCTGAGGGAACACCCACACGAAACGTACAACGATCTATGGCTGCTGCTCAGTGTTACCCATTCTGGAAAGCAGCCTTCGGTGCTCGAAGAGTCAGTCACAAACTCCACCGAACCCGAGGACGGTTTTACCCAGGGCTACCAGAACAGCTTTAGCGCGATTCCGTGGGACGTGTTTTATCGGCCACCAATGCCGGCACCGAGGCCGATGCTGAACTGCCAGACCGCTCGCGTCACCGGACCTGTCGGTGAAGAGATCTACTGCGATGAATACGGTCGCGTCAAAATCGAACACCATTGGGACAGAGCTGAGTACAACAGCGAAAAAAGCAGTTGCTGGGTGCGGGTGGCGTCCGGCTGGGCGGGGGACAATTTTGGCACGGTGACCATTCCGCGTATTGGCATGGAAGTCCTCGTCACCTACCTCGAAGGCAATCCCGATAATCCGCTGATAACCGGCTGCCTGATCAACAAGGTCATGCCCGCGCCCTACCCCTTGCCCGAGAACAAAACCAAAACTGTGCTGCGCAGCCAAAGCTCCCCCAGCACAGGCGGTTACAACGAACTGTCGATTGAAGACCGCGCCGGGCAGGAGTTGATTTACCTGCGGGCGCAGCGGGATATGGAGCAGAAGGTCGTAAATGACAGTCGGCTGGAGGTAGGCCATGAGCGTCGCGTCACCATCAAGGGTGACCGTATTACGGTGCTGGGGGCTGAAGAGCACCTCACTGTGACGTCGGATCGAAAAATCCAGGTCAGCAGCAACGACTACCTGCATGTCTCTGGCGACAGCCACACAAGAGCCGATGAAACGCTGGTTGTCGAAGCCGGTGAGCACGTGCACATCAAAGCAGGCACACACCTTGTGATAGATGCGGGTGAGAGCCTTTCCATAAAGGTTGGCGGTCAGCACATCGTGCTCAACGCCGACGGTATTTTCAGTAGTAGCGCGATTGAGGTTGGTGGCTCTCCAAAGCCGGGTTCGGCGGCACATACGTTACTGCAGGGGGCAGCGGCGGGGTTGTTGGTATCTGTCGCGCCTGAGCCCGCGCTCGCGCCATCGGAAGAGCATGAATTGGATGAGCTGGAGGAAGAGGAGGAAGAAGTCGAGGAAGAAGGGATTACTTTGCGGATTGGGGTGTTCTTTGATGGGACCGGGAATAACCGATCCAACAGTGAAATGGTGGCTGGGTGTTATGCGCGGGATGTGAATTTGATGGAGGAGGCGGAAGATATTCAGCAGTTTTGTCAGGCGTATGGGTATGACGGTATGGGGAATAAGCCAGATAGCAGTTATGGGGATGACACGAGTAATGTGGCGAAGCTGTATACCCTGTACGCCGATGATGGTCAGCGGCAACTGGCTGATGACGAAACTATAGGATTCATCCCCGTTTATCTGGCTGGCATCGGTACTAGCAGTGGTGAAGAGGATTCACCTTTTTCACTAGCGACCGGCGCAGGCGCCCATGGCGTGCTGGCGAGAGTAGAGCAAAGTCCCTCACTCATAAGACAAAAGCTTCGGCGGTTTCAGCTGATCAACCCTGAACGAAAAATTGAGCGAGTGGAGTTCGATGTTTTTGGCTTCAGTCGAGGTGCCGCCGCGGCTCGGCACTTCGCGAATGAAGTCATGAAGGGCAACCAAAGTATTCTGGCTTCGGCCCTTATAGATACTCCCGGTTTTGTTGAGGGCTTTAACTGGCGCGCCAATACGGATGTCTTTATCAACTTTATCGGCATCTTCGACACCGTTGCGGCAGTAGCCAACATGGCTGACGGTGACTTTAGCGTCCACGGCGCCAACAACCCCGGTGTTGACTTGTATCTAGCGCCCGATGTGGCAAAAAAGGTCGTCCATCTGGTGGCTCGGGACGAACACCGCCACAACTTCTCACTCAACAGCGCCGGCGCTGCTGATATCGAGCTGCCCGGCGCCCACTCCGACTTGGGTGGAGGGTATATACCAAACTTCATTGAACGAGTTCTGCTTGGCAAGCCGCGCTGCAGCCGCGACATGGAACTTTACGAGCCTTCTACAGCATCAAACGCCTATCGTTGGGCTCAGCAAGAGCTTGGACGCCTTCAAGATCAACTCAATTTGTGGGGGCTTACACTGGAGGTGAAAACCTGGGCGGTAGAGATTACTAGCAACGTAAAGGGTGACAGATCCAAGCTGAAGAATGTCTATGCAGCGGTCCGCAGCGAGCGGACTGTGCGCAACGATCTGGCGTTGGTTTACCTGCGAATCATGCGCGAGTTAGCAGCAAAAAATGACGTACCTTTTCGCGTTATCAACGATAAAGATCCAAAGTTAGCTTTACCCGAGGAGCTCCTAACCATCGCGCAAAAACTGATGACTTATGCGCTGGGCGAAAGTCGCAGTACGGGCTTGAGCGTGGTCGAGGAGGAGTTGCTCTATCAACGCTACATTCATCTATCTGCCAATTGGAATGCTGTCAAAGGCTGGAACAACAGTGACCTGAACATCGTATTTATCGATCGACCCGCCGAAAACCATAAACGCGTGGTGCATCCCAATGCGTAAGCGCTCATCCCTGCTTAAGGCAGGCTTTGCGCTGCTAACCGCGTTCTTGGGAGGATGTACTTCTGTCGAGAGCAGATCGTTACCTTACGACGCTTGGAGCCTGAATTTTTTTACGCCCGACTATATGGAAGCCTGGATCGAAACTGCGGATGTCGTTGATATCAATGAGCGGCTGTTCCGGGGTGCGGGCAGCGGCATACCCGCTATGGGGTATCCACGCGCGCTGAGCAAAGGCGTACCGTCTGAGTTCAGAGGTAAACCAGCGGGGTGGCGAGAAAATCCAGGAGGAAAGGGTCGGCATGTAACGGGCGCTGATCTGCCCCGTCTGGTGTACGTACGCTGGCAGTCTTTGGCCGAACCACAAACCTATGAAGCCTACATCGAGATTACTGAATCAGTCAGACAGTTAATGCGTAAACGCGAGGACGTATTTTGCGCATTTGACGGCAAGGTCATAACGGACTATCGAGAACTGCTGGTGGTGGGCTTGGCCCCTGGAGGTATCGCCAAAGTCTGGATAGAAGGATCCTGTCTGACGGCGATCGAGGTCACCCGTGTCCAAGGCACGATCAGCCCGGAAGGCCCATACAGGGGACAGTCAGGCGGCGCCTATTACCCCCTTTTGGAGGAGTCCAAAGCCTATATCGACAAATTCGGAATCCCCTATGGCAGTTGGTAGGAGTGCCAACAATTTCGATGGTTAAACACCCCCCGACAGCGCCCGTTTAAAACGCCTCAAGGTTACGTCCTGCAAGCTACAACTCCTTGCGCCGTTGCCTACGGCTACGCCAGAATCCGCCGGCTTGTGCGCCTTTCGGCCGGTCGGTAACTTGGTTCCTGTCACTGCCCATCAGTGATCGGGTTTAGTAGCCCGTCGTAGTTAAGTCGTACAAGTACTCATCAGTCAGGGGCTCAACCCTGCGCTTGATGGTAGCTGTGCGTAGGGCGCCCTCGGGCGCGCCGATTTCTTAGCTCGTCGGTCTACTAACCTGCGTACAGCTGCCTCCATTTCGTTTAGTAGCGGACCGGTCGCAGCCTCATTCAGAGAGAGCTAAGACATGTTCAAGGTCACACCTAACCCACCGGACACCGATCCGGTCTCCCCCTACGAAAGCCCCGACTCAAACAAGCTAAACGACGCCGCCGAGCGCGCCCTCGACCACCACTTTCCGCCAGCCAAATCAAAACCACCGAAACGCAAAGGCCAACTCTCAGCGTTTGCCCCGACATCAACACTGATGCACTGCTCGCCAACGCGTCGGAAGACTCTCGGTCCATCAGCGCCATCGCCGCCGACCTCGCCGACGATGTGGACGGCCCACAACGCTCCGTAGCCCTGGCGCTCAGCCGCATGGCCGACGGGGTGCATTTGTTGGTGGAGCGAGCGCTGGATCATCTGGATGAGCCGGAGATGGCGGCGATAATCGCCAAGCAAACGTGACCCTGTAGGAGCCAGCTTGCTGGCGATGGCGGTGTGTCAGGCGACTTCAATGTTGATTGATAAGCCGCTATCGCCAGCAAGCCGGCTCCTACAATGGTCATGCGTTGTCCGATCCGTAGGCGACCGGATGACCTTCGCGACCATAAAAAAATGGGCACCCAACCTCGTTGGCGTGCCCATTTTTTTGTCCCGCTCACCCGCTATGCGGGAGTCGGTGCGTGTTACGGATTAACGCTGTCTTTCAACGATTTGCCTGGCTTGAAGGCAACAGTGTTGCTGGCCTTGATTTTGACGGGCTCACCGGTTTGCGGGTTTTTGCCGGTGCGGGCACCGCGGTGGCGTTGCAGGAAGGTACCGAAGCCCACCAGCGTGACGCTGTCCTTGCGATGCAGAGCGCCGGTGATTTCTTCGAGAACGGCGTTGAGAACGCGGTTGGCCTGCTCTTTGGTGAGGTCTGCTTTTTCAGCAATTGCAGCGGCGAGTTCTGGTTTACGCATATTAGTGAAGCCCCTTTGACGGTTTTTTGTTGTTATGTCCGTGCTGCTCTCTGCGGAGCAGCGCCCAAGGTGCCGCAGATGCTCTACTCTGCGGCAGACGGGAGTGAGGATGGCACGCACGGAAGAGCCGCGCCAGTATCGGCGCGTGCTTTGTAGGGGCAAAAGCGGGGTGATTCCGACAGAACGACCGCTATTTACGCCAGCAGTGCCGGAAGCTCTTTGTTGAGGGCCAGTTTTTCCATGACGGCCGTGCCTGTCAGGGCATAACCGAGCAGTTTTCCGCTGGCATCGCGGCATAACACTTTGATGTCGGCGCCCTGCCCTTCGACGGTCCAGACGCCCTCGCTGCCCCGTGGTGGCGGTGATACCACCAACGGACACACCGGGGTTTTCACGGTGATCGGCATCGGGCCGTAGCTCACTGGCGTAGCGTTTCCAGCCAGAGTTTGGGCCAGCGCCCTTGCACAGCTCATCAGGGGCATGACGTACAGCAAATTCAGCCCATCGACCTCGGCGCAATCACCCAGCGCGTAGATATTGTCATGGGAGGTTTTCAGGTGACGGTCGACGACCACGCCACGGTTGACTTGCACACCAGCCGCGGCCGCCAGATCGATACGCGGGCGCAGGCCAATGGCCGAAACCACAACGTCGCAAGGGATCACCTGACCGTCGGACAGATGCGCTTCCAGGCCATCAGCCACGCGCTGCAAGCGGTTGAGCACCGGTCCGAGGTGGAATCGTGCACCGAGGCTTTCCAGCCCGGCCTGGACGGCAGCCGCCGCTGCCGGGTGCAACAGGGTCGGCATGACTTGCTCGCACGGTGCAACCAGTTGCACCTCGTAGCCGCCAAGGCTCAGGTCATTGGCGAACTCGCAGCCAATCAGGCCGGCCCCGAGCAGTAGCACCCGACGCTTGCCGGCCGCCGCTGCGCGAAAGCGGGCATAGTCTTCCAGATCGTTGATCGGGAACACGCAATCCGATGCGTCGCCTTCGATCGGCACCCGCACGGTTTCCGCGCCCCAGGCCAGAATCAGGTCACGGTAAAACACCGCTTCCTCACCGATCCACAAGCGCTTGTGGCCCGGATCGATGCCACTGATGCGCGTGTGGGTGCGCACTTCGGCTTTCAATTGCTCAGCCATGGCGCCGGGTTCGGCCATGCTCAGGCCGTCGGCGTCTTTGTTTTTGCCGAAACCGGTGGAAAGCATCGGCTTGGAGTAAGAGCGCCCGTCATCGGCGGTAATCAGGAGCAACGGGGTTTCGCTATCCAGTTTGCGAAACTCACGGGCCAGGTTGTAACCGGCCAGCCCGGTACCGACGATCACGACAGGTGCGTTCATTCCTTACTCCTCTAATTGTTTTAAGCAGCGATTTCGATCATTTCGAAATCCATTTTGCCCACGCCGCAGTCCGGGCACAGCCAGTCTTCCGGTACGTCTTGCCACAGTGTGCCCGGCGCAATGCCGTCGTCCGGCCAGCCGTCGGCTTCGTTATAGATCAGGCCACAGACCACACATTGCCACTTTTTCATTGGGTTCATCCTCAGGATTCAGGCGTATTGCCGGCGCGAACGGTCGATGGTTGCAGCGCTGCCGTCCGGCTCAGGGCGTTTTGTACTGATCGGGCCCGGCAGATGCAAGCCTGTTCGGCGCAATGGCGGCCCGGATCAATCAAAATCGCTGGCTGACATGGTAAGCTCGCCGCCTCATTTGCTGCCAATAATGACTCACTGTGCCGCACTCAATATCCCCGCTGTGGCTCACCCAAAGCCAACTCACGCCCCTCCCCGACGCGTCTACCCTCGACTGGCTGTTCGACGAAGGCTCCCTGACCCGACGGTTAATCCGTTTGTCGAATGACCGTTTCAGCGTCACGCCGCTGTTTGAAGGCTGGCAACCGCTGCGCGCCGACGAATGTGTCGCGCTGGATCTGGCCGAAGGCAGCGAGGGCTGGGTGCGCGAGGTGTACCTGCGTGGCCACGGCGAGGCGTGGGTATTTGCCCGCAGCGTGGCGGCACGCAGTGCGTTACAGGGCGATGGGTTGCACATGGACGAACTGGGCAGCCGCTCGCTGGGGGAATTGCTGTTTTGCGATCACGCGTTCCAGCGCCGCGCTATCGAGGTTTGTCACTGTCCTCAGGCATGGCTGCCGCAGGAATGCCGGGCACCTGAGCTGTGGGGCCGGCGCTCGCGTTTCGACCGTGGCGCCTTGAGCGTGTTGGTGGCCGAGATTTTCCTGCCGACTTTATGGGACGCCACCCGTGCCCACCCGGAGAACTGCTGATGTACCAGAGCCTGCTCAAGTCCTTGAACCGCTTGAACCCACGGGCCTGGGATTTCATTCAGCTGACCCGCATGGACAAACCGATCGGCATTTATCTGCTGCTGTGGCCGACGCTGTGGGCGCTGTGGATTGCCGGGAAAGGCTCGCCGTCGCTGGCCAACGTTGTGATTTTCGTTTTGGGCGTGATTCTGACCCGCGCCGGCGGCTGCGTGATCAATGACTGGGCGGACCGCAAGGTCGACGGCTACGTGAAACGCACCGAGCAGCGGCCCTTGGTCAGCGGCAAAATCAGTTCCAAAGAAGCCCTGGTGTTCTTCGCACTGCTGATGGGTGTGAGCTTTTTGCTGGTGCTGTGCACGAATGCGGCAACAGTCTGGCTGTCATTGGGTGGTTTGGCGCTGGCGTTCAGTTATCCCTTCATGAAGCGCTACACCTATTACCCGCAAGTGGTGCTGGGCGCCGCGTTTTCGTGGGGGATGCCGATGGCATTCACCGCAGAAACCGGTGAACTGCCAGCTGTCGCGTGGTTGCTGTGGATCGCCAACCTGCTGTGGACCGTGGGTTACGACACTTATTACGCCATGACCGACCGTGACGACGACCTGAAGATCGGGGTGAAGTCCACGGCGATTCTGTTTGGCGATGCAGACCGGGTGATCATCCTGACCTTGCAAGGCTTGGCGCTGGGCTGCTTGTTGCTGGCCGGATCGAAGTTCGAGCTCGGTGGCTGGTTCCATCTCGGCTTGCTGGCGGCAGCGGGCTGTTTTGCGTGGGAATTCTGGTACACCCGCGACAGGGACCGGATGCGCTGCTTCAAGGCGTTTTTGCACAACCACTGGGCCGGATTGGCGATCTTTATCGGGATTGTCCTGGATTACGCGCTGCGTTGATTTGTAGCGGCTGGCGCAGCCTGCGTCGGCCGGTCCGCGCTCGGGCGCAGCAGTCGTAAAGCCTGCTCACGCGGTGTTTCAGATGTACCGCGCAGGCAAGATTTACGACTGCTGCGCCCGAGCGCGGACCGGCCGACGCAGGCTACGCCAGCTGCTACGGGGTTGCGATCCCTTGAGGTTCGCAACATCCGTTACATATGCTCGCGGACGGCGTGCCAAACATCTTTCATCTTGTCACCCTTCATTTCTCCCGGTGCCTTGTCCTTCTGGAAGTAGTAAAGCGGCTTGCCATCGTAGGCCCACTGCATCTTGCCATCGTCACGCTTGATGACTGTCCATTTACCTTCAGCCTTGGCACCTGCCGGCGCCATCATTGGCGGCCAGTATTCGGCGCACTCACCGTTGCACATCGACTTGCCGCCCGCGTCCTTGTCGTACGTGTACAACGTCATGTCCTTTTGGCCGACCATCATGCCGCCCATCATCTTCCCTGGTTCGGCGGCAAAAGCCAGTGTCGGCAGCGTTAACGCTGCAGTGACCAGCAAAGCCTTCCAGGATTGAGCAATGTAGTTCATGGAAACCTTCCTTTTGTGGTTGTCAGGATTCGGAATTAGAGCTTAGTTCAGGATCATGACAATCGCCGGCCAACTAAAATACTGTCACACGACTGCAATAATTCCGTTATCTAATGCGGCGCAAGACAGTTAAATGACAAGAGGACTAAGGCATGGTTGGCAGGAGCATTCTGATCGTCGACGACGAAGCGCCCATTCGCGAAATGATCGCCGTTGCGTTGGAAATGGCCGGCTATGACTGCCTGGAGGCCGAGAACTCTCAGCAAGCCCATGCAATCATCGTTGATCGCAAGCCGGACTTGATCCTGCTCGACTGGATGCTGCCCGGCACCTCCGGTATAGAGTTGGCCCGTCGTCTCAAGCGCGATGAGCTGACCGGGGACATCCCGATCATCATGCTCACGGCCAAGGGCGAAGAGGACAACAAGATCCAGGGCCTGGAAGTCGGCGCCGACGACTACATCACCAAACCGTTTTCCCCGCGTGAGCTGGTGGCGCGCCTCAAAGCCGTGCTGCGCCGTGCCGGTCCAACCGATGGCGAAGCGCCGATTGAAGTTGGCGGCCTGCTGCTGGACCCGATCAGCCACCGCGTAACCATCGACGGCAAACCGGCCGAAATGGGCCCGACCGAATACCGCCTGCTGCAATTTTTCATGACCCACCAGGAACGTGCCTATACACGTGGCCAGTTGCTGGATCAGGTCTGGGGGGGCAATGTGTATGTCGAAGAGCGCACCGTCGACGTGCATATCCGGCGTCTGCGCAAAGCCCTCGGCGATGCTTATGAAAATCTGGTACAAACCGTGCGCGGTACTGGCTACCGGTTTTCCACCAAGGCCTGATACTGCCCTTACCCGCCCGACAAGCTGACAAGGACGCATGTTTCCGTGAACCAAAACTGGCATGGCACCCTGATTCGCCACATGCTGTTACTGGTCACCGGTTGCCTGGTGATCGGCCTGATTACCGGCTACTACGGCTGGAGCCTCGCCGCAGGCCTGGGCATTTATCTGGCCTGGACCCTCAAGCAACTGCTGCGCCTGCACGAATGGCTGCGCCAGCACACGCCCGACGAAGCACCGCCCGACGGCTATGGCCTGTGGGGCGAGGTGTTCGACAGCATTTATCACCTGCAACGCCGCGACCAACGGGTACGCGGGCGTCTGCAAGCGGTGATCGATCGGGTCCAGGAATCCACCGCCGCACTGAAAGACGCGGTGATCATGCTCGACAGCGACGGCAACCTGGAATGGTGGAACCGCGCCGCCGAAACCCTGCTCGGCCTCAAGACCCCGCAAGACAGCGGCCAGCCGGTGACCAACCTGGTGCGCCACCCGCGCTTCAAGGAATATTTCGAGCAGGACAGCTACGCCGAACCGCTGGAAATTCCGTCGCCGACCAATGATCGGGTGCGCATTCAGCTGTACATCACCCGCTACGGCAACAACGAACACTTGATGCTGGTGCGCGACGTCACGCGCATTCATCAGCTGGAACAAATGCGCAAAGACTTCATCGCCAACGTCTCCCATGAGTTGCGCACGCCGCTGACGGTGATCTGCGGCTACCTGGAAACCTTGCTCGACAACGCCGAGGAAGTGAATCCGCGCTGGACCCGCGCCTTGCAGCAGATGCAGCAACAGGGCGGGCGCATGCAGACGTTGCTCAATGACTTGCTGCTGTTGGCCAAGCTGGAAGCCACCGATTACCCGTCGGACAACCAGCCTGTGGTGATTGACGGCTTGTTGCAGTCAATCAAGAGCGACGCCCAGCAGTTGTCTGCCCAGAAAAACCAACACATCACGCTTGAAGCCGACCCGAGGATTTTGCTCAAGGGCAGCGAAGCCGAACTGCGCAGTGCGTTTTCCAACCTGGTGTTCAACGCGGTGAAATACACCCCGGCCGAAGGCAATATCCGCATTCGCTGGTGGGCCGACGAGCAAGGCGCACATCTGAGCGTGCAGGACTCCGGGATCGGCATCGACAGCAAACACCTGCCGCGCCTGACCGAACGTTTCTACCGGGTCGACTCCAGCCGCAATTCCAACACCGGCGGCACCGGCCTGGGCCTGGCCATCGTCAAACACGTGTTGCTGCGCCACCGAGCGCGGATGGAAATCAGCAGTGTGCCGGGGCATGGCAGTACGTTTACCTGCCACTTTGCGCCGGCGCAGGTGACCAAACTGCAGGTCCTCAAGACCGCCGACTGATACCGGCCAGCACAGGCCACTAGGCAATCGCCGAGTCAGCCGCTACATTGGCTGACTTGTGCCTGCCCTTCAGGCACCGCATTTATCCCCTTTTATAAATATACGGAACCCGCAAAACTCCATCATGGACCCTTCCCCTGGCTTGACCCTCGCAACAATATTCGCCGATTTCGGCATGATTCTTTTTGCTCTGATCCTGGTTTTGCTCAACGGATTTTTCGTTGCGGCCGAATTTGCCATGGTCAAACTGCGCTCGACCCGGGTTGAGGCCATCGCTGACAAAAACGGCTGGCGCGGGCATATCCTGCGCACCGTTCACAGTCAGCTCGATGCCTACCTGTCGGCGTGCCAGCTGGGTATCACCCTCGCCTCCCTCGGCCTTGGCTGGGTCGGTGAGCCGGCGTTCGCGCACATTCTCGAGCCGGTACTGAGCGCCGTTGGCGTAGAGTCCGCCGAAGTGGTCAAGGGCGTGTCGTTCTTCACGGCGTTCTTCATCATTTCGTACCTGCACATCGTGGTCGGTGAACTGGCCCCCAAATCCTGGGCCATTCGCAAACCCGAACTGCTGTCGCTCTGGACCGCCGTGCCGCTGTACCTGTTCTACTGGGCCATGTACCCGGCGATTTACCTGCTTAACGCCAGTGCCAACACGATTCTGCGAATCGCCGGCCAGGGTGAACCCGGCCCTCATCACGAGCACCATTACAGCCGTGAAGAACTGAAACTGATCCTGCACTCCAGCCGTGGCCAGGACCCGAGTGACCAAGGCATGCGTGTGTTGGCCTCGGCCGTGGAAATGGGCGAGCTGGAAGTGGTCGACTGGGCTAACTCCCGGGAAGACCTGGTGACGCTGGAGTTCAACGCACCGCTGAAAGAAATCCTGGCGATGTTCCGTCGCCACAAGTTCAGCCGTTACCCGGTGTACGACAGCGAGCGTCAGGAGTTTGTCGGCCTGCTGCACATCAAGGACCTGTTGCTGGAACTGGCGGCGCTGGATCACATCCCCGAATCGTTCAACCTGGCTGAACTGACCCGTCCGCTGGAGCGCGTATCGCGGCACATGCCGCTGTCGCAGTTGCTGGAACAGTTCCGCAAGGGCGGTTCGCACTTCGCCGTGGTGGAAGAGGCCGATGGCAACATCATTGGCTACCTGACCATGGAAGACGTGCTGGAAGTGCTGGTCGGCGACATTCAGGACGAACACCGCAAGGCCGAGCGCGGGATCCTCGCGTACCAGCCGGGCAAACTGCTGGTGCGCGGTGATACGCCGCTGTTCAAGGTCGAACGCCTGCTGGGCATCGATCTGGATCACGTCGAAGCCGAAACCCTCGCCGGGCTGGTCTACGAAAGCCTGAAGCGCGTGCCGGAAGAGGAAGAAGTGCTGGAAGTCGAAGGCCTGCGGATCATCATCAAGAAGATGAAAGGGCCGAAGATTATTCTGGCCAAGGTGTTGATGCTCGATTGATAGACTGATTCGGCTCAGCGTCGTGCCCTTCGCTGGCAAGCCAGCTCCTACAGGCTATGCGCAGGTCCATTAGGAGCTGGCTTGCCAGCGAAGGCGTCAAGCCAGACAATCCATCACTGCTTGCCCAACACAAAGTTGGGCAACACCCCTACCGGTTGTTTGAACTGGTACGGAATCGACACCAACCCCTGTCCCGTATTGCGTTGCACCACGAAATGCAGGTGTGGCCCGGTGCTGTTGCCGGTATTGCCCGACAACCCCAATGCACTGCCCACCGTCACCTGCTGCCCCTCGCGCACACAGACCGAACCTCGCTTGAGGTGCAAATACACGCCCATTGTCCCGTCGTTGTGCAGTACCCGTACAAAATTGCCCGACGGATTAGTGCCGCGCCCGCTCTGCCCACTCTCCGTTTTCACTACCACCCCGCCACGCGCCGCGATGATCGGCGTGCCCTCCGGCATGACGATGTCCATGGCGTAGCGATTCTTCGGCCCGAAGTGACTGTATTGACCATTGGCGCCCTGGCTCACGCGAAACGGACCGCCCCGCCAGGGCAGCGGGTATCGATAGCCCACGGCGGCCCCTGAGGGGTCGCCCAAGGAATACTTGAACCTTGGGGTGTACACCAACGGCCTGCCAGCCTGCTTCGCTGTGAGCTGCGCTACACGAATGCTGCTGCGCGCCGGCAAGACCTTGCGAATAGGTCGACCCGGTGCGCCGCTGACGTTCTTCAACCCGGTGAAATCCAACCCGATCTCTACCGGTGCATACAGGTTATTGCGCACGTACACGCTGTGCACGCCGTCCTTCTTCATGAACACGAGGTACACCTGACGCTCAAGGTGCTCGTCCATGCGATCCCGAAAGACGAACACCTTTGCGCCTTTGGTGGGGCGGTCACTGTAGGAGACCACGCCATAGGCGTTGGTGGACTTGTAGACCGTCATGGCCAGCGCCGAGGTGGCGGCCATGAACAGCCCACAGAAAAACAGCAGTCGCGAGAACATGGGCGGGATTCTGTCGAGTAAGGCCTGGGATTGAGCCTAGCAGCTGCAATGGACCCGGGTAGTCGGCAGATGTTTCAAAATGGGCTGTTCAGCGGATGTGTGGTGATTTTGAGGGCCCCTTCGCGAGCAGGCTCGCTCCCACAGGAGAATGCATTCCAATGTGGGAGCGAGCCTGCTCGCGAAGACGGGCTATCTGGCGACGAAGATCACGCGCCAGGTATGAAATGCTTCTGCGCGGTACCACGAGCAATCAGGCGGGAGATGTAGTCGAGTTTCTGCGCATCCTGGTCGACAAAACGGAAGGTCAGTTGCAACCAGTCGCTGTCGGGTTTCGGCTCGTGGGCGACAACCGCATGCAGGTAACCGTTCAGACGAGCGATTTCAGCGTTCTCGCCCTGCTCCAGGTCGAGCACGGCGCTGTCGAGGACTTGTGGCAGCGTGTCGGTGCGCTTAACCACCAGCAGCGCTTCCTTGATGCTCAATGCCTTGATCACGCATTGCTGGATGCCACTTGGCAAGCGCAGCTGGCCTTGGCCGCGCCCGCTGGCAGGCGATGCGGCGGTCGCTACCTTGACCGGTGGGCTGTTGAGCAAGCCACGAGACGGTGCGGCAGTTGGAGCAGGTGCGACCACGGCAGGTTTGCCACCGGTCAATGCACTCAGGGTATCGCCGCCGAAGGCCGAGTTCATTTTGGGTGGCGTACTGCTCATCAGGGCGTCCAGTTTGCCGACCTTGTTCAGCGCCTGCTTGACCTTGGTCAGCAGTTGTTCGTTGGTGAACGGCTTGCTGACGTAGCCGGAAACGCCGGCCTGAATCGCCTGCACCACGTTCTCTTTGTCGCCACGGCTGGTCACCATCACGAAGGGCATGGTTTTGAGGTGGTCTTGCTCGCGGCACCAGGTCAGCAGTTCCAGGCCCGACATCTCCGGCATTTCCCAGTCGCACAGGACCAGGTCGAACGTTTCCTTGGCCAGCAGGGCCTGAGCCTTCCTGCCGTTGATGGCGTCTTCCGTGCGGATGCCCGGGAAGACGTTACGCAGGCATTTTTTTACCAGGTCACGAATGAACGCTGCATCGTCCACCACCAACACGCTGATCTTGCTCATCCACTATCCCTCGAAAAAAATCCCGGCAAGCCTACCGTTTTGCTGATGGCACATCGCCAAAAACCTTCAGTCACGCCGGGACTTTTCGTTCGCGGGTGCTGCTTCTAATGTCGAAAACCACACACAAAAACGCCCGGCCAAAAGACCGGGCGTTTTTCTTGGGCAGTCTTACTTATCGTCAGCTTTGCCCGGAACATTAGCGGTTTCGCCGCTTGTTCCTTCAACTTCTTCTTTCATGCGCTTGAGGCCCAGGTGACGCACGTCGGTGCCGCGCACCAGGTAAATCACCAGTTCCGAGATATTGCGCGCGTGGTCGCCGATCCGTTCCAGCGAACGCAAAACCCAGATAATGCTCAAGACCCGCGAGATAGAGCGTGGGTCTTCCATCATGTAGGTCGCCAGCTCACGCAGGGCGGTCTTGTATTCGCGGTCGATGATCTTGTCGTACTGCGCCACCGACAACGCCAGGTCGGCGTCGAAGCGGGCAAATGCGTCCAGTGCATCACGCACCATGTTGCGCACCTGGTCGCCGATGTGACGAACCTCGACGTAACCACGCGGCGCTTCGCCTTCTTCGCACAGCTGAATGGCGCGGCGGGCGATTTTGGTCGCTTCGTCACCGATGCGCTCAAGGTCGATCACCGACTTGGAGATGCTGATGATCAGACGCAAATCAGACGCCGCAGGCTGACGACGAGCCAGAATGCGCAGGCATTCTTCGTCGATGTTGCGTTCCATCTGGTTGATCTGGTCGTCGATCTCGCGAACCTGCTGGGCCAGACCGGAGTCGGCTTCGATCAGCGCGGTCACCGCGTCGTTGACCTGCTTTTCCACCAGCCCGCCCATGGCCAGGAGGTGGCTGCGCACTTCCTCCAGCTCGGCGTTGAACTGCGCGGAAATGTGGTGGGTAAGGCCTTCTTTACTAATCATGTTGGCGTCCTTGGAGCGTCCGGTAAGGTGCGGTGGGCCGCAGCGTCAGTTCAGTGAGCAACCACAGGCTTCCTAGCCGTAACGACCGGTGATGTAGTCTTCGGTCTGCTTCTTCGCCGGATTGGTGAACAGGGTATCGGTGTCGCCGAATTCCACCAGTTTGCCCATGTACATGAACGCCGTGTAGTCGGAAACCCGCGCGGCCTGTTGCATGTTGTGGGTCACGATGACGATGGTGAACTTCGATTTCAGTTCGTAGATCAGCTCTTCGACTTTCAACGTCGAAATCGGGTCGAGTGCCGAGCACGGTTCGTCGAGCAGCAGCACTTCCGGTTCCACGGCGATGGTGCGCGCGATCACCAGACGTTGCTGCTGACCACCGGACAGACCCAGTGCCGACTCATGCAGACGGTCTTTGACTTCGTCCCACAGCGCCGCGCCTTTCAACGCCCACTCAACCGCTTCGTCGAGAATGCGCTTCTTGTTGATGCCCTGGATGCGCAGGCCGTACACCACGTTTTCGTAGATGGTTTTCGGGAACGGGTTGGGCTTCTGGAACACCATGCCGACGCGACGACGCAGCTCGGCCACGTCTTCGCCTTTACGGTAGATGTTGTTGCCGTAGAGGTTGATCTCGCCTTCGACACGGCAGCCGTCAACCAGGTCGTTCATGCGGTTGAAGGTGCGCAGCAGCGTGGACTTACCGCAGCCGGACGGGCCGATGAAGGCGGTCACGCGCTGTTTCGGGATGTTCATGCTGACGTCGTACAGCGCTTGTTTGTCGCCGTAGAACAAGCTCAGGCCCGGCACTTCAATGGCCACGGTTTCCTGCTCAAGGCTCAGGCTCTGTTTGTCGCGACCCAATGCCGACATGTTGATGCCGTGGGTATGTGTTTCGTGCTGCATGGGAGGCTCCCTGTGCTAACAAATTCGGTTCGTTTAACCCCCGGCCTGTTGTTCAGACCAGCGGCTTACTCAAAATCTTTGTCTGACGCCGTATCCCTGTAGGAGCTGGCTTGCCAGCGAAGCTTTTGGCGTCAGTGAGTACGCCTTCGCTGGCAAGCCAGCTCCTACACAGGGACGGCGGCGATTAGCTATCCAGCGCTTTGTATTTCTCGCGCAGGTGGTTTCGAATGTATACGGCCGACAGGTTGAGCGTGGCGATCACCAGCACCAGCAGCAGCGCCGTGGCGTACACCAGCGGCCGTGCGGCTTCAACGTTCGGGCTCTGGAAGCCGACGTCATAAATGTGGAAGCCCAGGTGCATGATCTTCTGATCGAGGTGAAGGTACGGGTAGTTGCCATCCAGCGGCAGCGACGGCGCCAGTTTCACCACACCCACCAGCATCAACGGCGCCACTTCACCAGCGGCGCGTGCCACGGCGAGGATCATGCCGGTCATCATCGCCGGGCTGGCCATCGGCAGCACGATCTTCCACAAGGTTTCAGCCTTGGTCGCGCCGAGGGCCAACGAGCCTTCACGCACGGTGCGAGGAATCCGCGCCAGACCTTCTTCGGTGGCCACGATCACCACCGGTACTGCCAGCAATGCCAGCGTCAGGGAAGCCCAAAGCAGACCCGGCGTACCAAAGGTCGGCGCCGGCAACGCTTCAGGGAAGAACAAGCGGTCAACCGAGCCGCCGAGGACATAGACGAAGAAGCCCAGACCGAACACGCCGTAAACGATGGCAGGAACGCCGGCCAAGTTGTTCACCGCGATGCGGATAATTCGAGTCAGCGCATTCTGCTTGGCGTACTCACGCAGGTAAACCGCCGCCAGTACGCCGAATGGCGTCACGATCATCGCCATGATCAACGTCATCATCACGGTGCCGAAAATCGCCGGGAAGATCCCGCCTTCGGTGTTCGCTTCACGCGGGTCGTCGGACAGGAATTCCCAGATCTTGCTGAAGTAGAAGCCGATCTTGGTCATCGTGCCCATAGCGTTCGGCTGGTAGGCGTGAACCACTTTGCCGATACTGATTTCGACTTCTTTGCCGTTCGCATCGCGGGCCGTGAGGCTGTCGCGGTTGAACTGGGCGTGCAAGTCATTCAGACGGGCTTCGATGTCTTGATAACGTGCATTCAGCTCAGCGCGTTCGGCATCCATATCTGCTTGCGCAGCAGCGTCGAGGTGGCCGGCCAGTTCCAGTTTGCGACCGTGCAGACGAATGCGTTCCAGACCCGCGTTGATCGCGCCGATGTCGACCTTTTCCAGGGTCTTGAGCTGTGCCGCGAGCTTGTTCACACGATCAACACGCGCCTGCAGTTCCGGCCAGGCCGCTTCGCCTTCAGCGATGACTTTGCCGTCCTGTTTGACGTTGACCAGGTAACCGTAGAAGTTGCCCCACTCGCGACGCTCGATGGTCATCAGCTCAGGTGGCGTCTTTTGGTTGGTCAGCCACTCGCCGACGATCCAGGTGAAGTCGTTGCCGTTCAAGTCACGGTTGCCGACCTTGATCAGCTCACGCGTCATGAACTCCGGGCCCTGATCGGGTACCGGCAGGCCAGCGCTTTTCAGGCGCTCACGCGGCACTTCTTCCTTCTGTACCACTTCACCAATGACCAGGTGATTGGCCTGACCCGGCACGTCGTAGCTGGCGTGAATCAAATCCGCCGGCCAGAAGTGACCCAGACCGCGTACGGCAATCACCGCCAGCAGGCCAATGGTCATGATGACCGCGATGGACACCGCGCCACCGCTGATCCAGACGCCGGGGGCGCCGCTCTTGAACCATCCTTTCAGGGAGTTCTGTTTCACAGACTTCTACCTTTCTTAAAGCGACGAGTATTTCTTGCGCAGACGCTGACGAATCAGTTCTGCGAGGGTGTTCATGACGAAGGTGAACATCAGCAGCACCAGCGCCGAGAGGAACAGCACGCGGTAGTGGCTGCCGCCGACTTCCGACTCGGGCATTTCCACTGCGACGTTGGCAGCCAGTGTGCGCAAGCCTTCGAACAGGTTCATTTCCATGACAGGGGTGTTACCGGTGGCCATCAACACGATCATGGTTTCACCGACCGCACGGCCCATGCCGATCATCAGCGCCGAGAAAATGCCCGGGCTGGCGGTGAGGATCACCACGCGGGTCATGGTCTGCCACGGCGTAGCGCCAAGGGCCAGGGAGCCGAGGGTCAAACCGCGAGGCACGCTGAACACGGCGTCTTCGGCGATGGAGTAGATGTTCGGGATAACCGCGAAGCCCATGGCCAAACCAACCACCAGTGCGTTGCGCTGGTCGTAGGTGATGCCCAGGTCGTGGGAGATCCACATGCGCATGTCGCCGCCGAAGAACCAGGTTTCCATGTACGGGCTCATGTACAGCGAGAGCCAGCCCACAAACAGAATCACTGGAATCAGGATCGCGCTTTCCCAGCCGTCCGGCACTTTCAGGCGGATCGACTCAGGCAGGCGACTGAAGACGAAACCGGCTACCAGAATGCCGATCGGCAGGAGCATCAGCAGGCTGAAGATGCCCGGTAAATGCCCCTCCACATACGGCGCAAGGAACAGACCGGCGAAGAAACCGAGGATCACCGTCGGCATCGCTTCCATCAGCTCGATCACCGGCTTGACCTTGCGGCGCAAGCTCGGGGCCATGAAGTAGGCGGTGTAGATCGCAGCAGCGACGGCCAGCGGTGCAGCCAACAGCATGGCGTAGAACGCGGCCTTCAAGGTGCCGAAGGTCAGCGGAGACAAGCTCATCTTCGGTTCGAAGTCAGTGTTGGCAGCGGTCGATTGCCAGACGTATTTAGGCTCGTCGTAGTTCTCGTACCAGACCTTGCTCCACAACGCGCTCCACGACACTTCCGGGTGCGGGTTGTCCAGCAGCAGCGGCTGAATCTTGCTGCCCGCTTCGACGATGATGCGGTTGGCGCGTGGCGACATGCCGAAAATGCCTTGGCCTTCCACGACCTGATCCACCAGCAAGGTGCGGTGAGCGGTACTGTGGAACACGCCGAGTTTGCCGGAGGCGTCGAGGGCGACGAAGCCTTTGCGACGTTCTTCAGCGCTGATTTCAACAATCGGCGTAGTGCCCATCTGGAAGGTACGAATCTGCTTCAGACGCTGCTCACCATCGGGGTCGCGCGCCATGAACCACTGGGCCAGACCACCTTTGGAGTCGCCGAGGATCAGCGAGATACCGCCCACCAGTTGGGTGCTGGCGGTGATTTGCGCTTCACCGTCTTCGAGCAGTTTGTAGCGACCGTTGAGGCTCTTGTCGCGCAGGCTGAACACATCGGCCTGGGCACGACCGTTAATCACGTACAGCCACTGCTGACGCGGGTCGACGAAGATGTTCTTCACCGGCTCGGTCATCTGCGGCAGATCGATACGCTTCTGCTCATTGGTGACTTCACCGGTCATCATGTTTTCTTCGCTGGTCAGCGACAAAACATTGAGTTGCGCACCCGTGGCGCCGACCAGCATCAGGGTCGAATCGTTAGCGTTGAGACTGACATGCTCCAGCGCACCGCCCGCCTCGTTCAGCACGATCGGGGTTTCGCCGTACGGGTACTCGATGGCCGGCGAGATGGTTTTCTTGCCATCCGGGTAGCTGACTTTATACGTGTGACGGAACACCAGGGCCTGACCGTTGGACAAGCCGACCGCCACCAATGGATGACCCGGTTGGTCTTCGCCGATGGAGGTCACATGAGTGCCGGCCGGAACAGGCAGGTCGACGCGCTTGAGTTCAGCGCCACTGTCGATATCAAAGAACAGCGCCTGGCCCTTGTCGGAAACCCGCATGGCGACCTGGTTCTGTTCTTCGAGGGAGATCATCAACGGCTTGCCGGCGTCTTGCATCCAGGCTGGCGTGATGGCGTCTTTGGCGGTCAGGTCGGCGCCCTGGAACAGTGGCGCAACGACGTAAGCGAGGAAGAAGAAGATCAACGTGATCGCGCCGAGAACGGCGAGGCCGCCCACGAGGACGTACCAGCGAGTCAGGCGATCTTTGAGCGCGCGAATGCGGCGCTTGCGTTGCAGCTCAGGCGTATTGAAATCAATTCGCTTGGGGGGATTCGTAGTCATGGTGGAATTGGCCAGATCATTCATGCGCACACCCTAGCGATCCTGTATGACAGAAAGATGACAATGCAGTGACGCAACAAATCCGCCGCCAACGGGGACTGGCAGCAGACCGGAAATTTGGGGATGTAGGAGCCGGCTTGCCGGCGATGCAGTCGACTCTGATTCAACTGTTGCACCGCTGTGATGCCTTCGCCGGCAAGCCGGCTCCTACAGGTCCGGGTTTACCCCGGACCTAGGGTGTTACTTTTTTGCGACTTCAGCGCCGCCTTCCGCCAGACCCAGGTCAGCCAGTGCTTTGGCAGCAACCTTGGCCGGCAGTGGGATGTAACCGTCTTTCACCACAACTTCCTGACCCTGTTTGGACAGAATCAGTTTCACGAACTCGGCTTCCAGCGGGGCCAGAGGCTTGTTCGGGGCTTTGTTGACGTAAACGTAGAGGAAACGCGACAGCGGGTATTTGCCGTTCAGGGCGTTTTCTTCGGTGTCTTCGATGAAGTCAGTGCTGCCTTTCTTGGCCAGAGCCACCGTCTTCACGCTAGCGGTTTTGTAGCCGATGCCCGAGTAACCGATGCCGTTCAGCGAGGAGCTGATCGACTGCACGACCGAAGCCGAACCTGGTTGCTCGTTGACGTTTGGCTTGTAGTCGCCTTTGCACAGGGCTTCTTCTTTGAAGTAGCCGTAGGTGCCGGATACCGAGTTACGGCCGAACAGTTGAACCGGCTTGTTGGCCAGGTCACCGGTCACGCCCAGGTCACCCCAGGTTTTGACGTCGGTTTTAGCGCCGCACAGACGAGTGGACGAGAAGATCGCGTCGACTTGTTCCATGGTCAGGTGCTGGATCGGGTTGTCTTTGTGCACGAACACAGCCAGGGCGTCCACGGCAACCGGGATAGCGGTTGGCTTGTAACCGTACTTCTGCTCGAAGGCAGCCAGTTCGGTGTCCTTCATCTTGCGGCTCATCGGGCCCAGGTTAGAGGTGCCTTCAGTCAGCGCAGGTGGCGCAGTGGCGGAGCCAGCGGCCTGAATCTGGATGTTTACGTTCGGGTATTCTTTTTTGTAGTTCTCAGCCCACAGGGTCATGAGGTTGGCCAGAGTATCGGAGCCGACGCTGGACAGGTTGCCCGACACACCAGTGGTCTTGGTGTAGCTCGGGATAGCAGGGTCAACAGCGGCGAACGCGTTGGCAGTCGCAACGCCAGCAGCGACAAAAGTCATTGCCGCCATCAAACGCTTCAGTTTCATGCCTTACTCCTAGCAGATAGGGTGTGTTAAGTCGGGGCCAAGTATCAGCAGGCCGTGTGAACACTCTATGGCTGAAATATGACAATTGGATGAAAGGCCAGTAGTCGGGTTTTTACAGGATGATTCGCGTCGCTCCATTCGCGAGCAGGTCGAATCGTCGCACCGTCGCTCCCACAAAGGCTCTGCGGTGAGCACAGAACCATTGTAGGAGCCGGCTTGCCGGCGAAGGCGTCAGTGCAGTCAATACAAAGAGCCGGCTTAGCGCCCCTTCTTCCAGAGATACCCACCCACCACAATCCCGACCCCGCAAATGATCGCCACATAGTAGGCAGGCCCCATCGGGCTCTCCTTCAGCAGCAATGTCACCACCATCGGCGTCAGTCCACCGAAAATCGCATAGGCCAGGTTGTAGGAGAACGACAGCCCGCTAAAGCGCACCACTGCCGGGAAGGCTTTGACCATCACGTACGGCACCGCGCCGATAGTGCCCACCAGCAAACCGGTCAAGGCGTACATCGGAAACAACCAGTCCGGGTGATTGAACAGGCTGTGATAGAACGTCCAGGAACTCAGCAGCAACGCGGCACTGCCAAACACAAACACCCGACCCGCACCAAAACGGTCAGCCAAAGCGCCGGACGCCACGCACCCAAGGCTCAGGAATACAATCGCCACGCTATTGGCCTGTAACGCGGTGGTTGGCGCGAAGTGGTAAACCGTCTGCAACACGGTCGGGGTCATCAGGATGACCACGATGATGCCAGCTGACAGCAGCCAGGTCAGCAGCATGGAAATCAGGATCGCCCCGCGATGGTCACGCAATACAGCACGCAGCGGCACTTCTTCGGCCAGGGCTTTGCGCAGTTGCAGCTCGGCGAACACCGGGGTTTCGTGCAGCCAGCGGCGCAGGTAGACCGAGAACAGGCCAAACACCCCGCCCAGCAGGAACGGGATCCGCCAGGCGTAATCGGACACTTCCACCGGGGTATAAATACTGTTGATCGCCGTGGCCACCAATGAGCCCAGTAGAATGCCCGCTGTCAGTCCGCTGGTCAGGGTGCCGCAGGCGTAGCCGATATACCGTTGCGGAACGTGTTCGGAAACGAATACCCACGCGCCCGGCACTTCACCCCCAATCGCCGCGCCCTGAATCACCCGCATCAGCAACAACAGAATCGGTGCCCACATGCCGATCTGCGCGTAAGTCGGCAGCAAACCCATGATCAGGGTCGGCACCGCCATCATGAAAATGCTCAGGGTGAACATCTTCTTGCGCCCCAACAGGTCACCGAAGTGCGCCATGACAATGCCGCCCAACGGCCGCGCCAGGTAGCCGGCAGCGAAAATGCCGAAGGTCTGCATCAGGCGCAGCCACTCAGGCATATCCGCCGGGAAGAACAGCTTGCCAACCACCGTGGCAAAGAACACAAAGATGATGAAGTCGTAAAACTCCAGCGCACCGCCCAAGGCAGACAGCGATAAAGTCTTGTAATCGTTACGGGTCAACGGACGTGCGGGTTGGTTCGGCTGCGCGATGCTCGAGGGCGCTGTGGTCATGGCAAGGGCTTCTCTTATAGTCGGTTCTGCAGCCCCAATAACGCTGACGGAGGCTTGGGCAGGTCCGGCACGATAGCAAATTGTTCGAAAAAGCACATAGAGGTCGGTTTTTGACGGTCAAAATGAGAACCGGACGGTCGTCTCGGAGTCTACCGACCGATATACTCGCAATCTTGCAACACTTTGAAAGGATTGCTGTGCGAAGACGCTGCTGGCTCTACCAGTCGATTTCGCAGAGTTTCCCTTTAGGCGCCTTACGAGAAACGTGACGAACGTAGTATGTTCGGGGCTGAATCGTTTTTCTTGAAAGCGGCTATTCACCTGAAGTACCAATGAAGAGTCACGGGTCAGAGGCACCCCCGGCATGATAGAGCTCGAACAAGAAGATCCAATCCCGCAAGGCGACCTGGCCCTGCAAATCACCGCGCTCCCTCGCGAAACCAACGGCTTTGGCGATATTTTCGGCGGCTGGCTGGTGGCGCAGATGGATTTGGCCGGCACCGCCATGGCCAGCAAAGTCGCTGGCGGGCGCGTTGCCACCGTTGCGATCGACCGTATGGCGTTCCTGGTTCCAGTCGCGGTAGGCGCTCAGCTCTCCTTTTATACCCAGGCGCTGGAAATCGGCCGCAGCTCGATCAAGATGATGGTTGAAGTCTGGAGCGACGACCCGCTGTCCAGCGAGTGGCGTAAAGTGACTGAAGCCGTGTTTGTGTTCGTCGCCATCGACGGCAGCGGCCGTACTCGCTCGGTTCCGCCGCGCGCGCGTTAAACACTGCGGCCGTTTTACGGTCCATTGCAGTCATTGTTCCCGATTGAGAGTTGTCCCATGAACACGCCCAACGTTGAAGCCGTGAAACTGGATGAACTGAACTGCTGGCGCATCCGCCACGGCCAGGCCGAATTGCTGGTCGCCCAGCAAGGCGCGCACATTCTCAGTTATCAATTGGCCGGCCAACCGCCGCTGATCTGGCTCAACGATAAGGCGGTGTTCAAGGCCGGCAAGAGCATCCGCGCCGGCGTGCCGGTGTGCTGGCCGTGGTTCGGCAACCTTGCACGCAATCCGCAGAGCGTTCAGGCGATGCGTGTCAGCAACGAAGCGCCAAGCGCCCACGGTTTTGTCCGGGCGATGGATTGGGAGCTGGGCGGCATCGAAGCCGAGGGCGAAAGCCTGAAGGTGGAGTTCATCCTGCCCTACCCCGTAGGTGGTTTTCCGGGCTGGCCGCATCAGGTGGATTTGAAGCTGAGCATTCGTCTGGATGAGCAACTGCATATCAGCCTGACCAGCCATAACCAAGGCACTGACACCGTCGCCCTCAGCCAGGCACTGCACAGCTATTTTGCGGTCAGCGATGTGCGCAATGTGCACGTTGAAGGGCTGGATGGCTTGAGCTACATCGAGACGCTGGATGACTGGAAAACCGTCACTCAGACCGGTGATCTGCAGTTTACCGGCGAGACCGACCGCATCTACCTCAATACCCCGACGACGCTGAGTATCGTCGATCCGGCGTGGGAGCGGCGCATTGAGCTGACCAGCAGTGGATCGCGCGCGGCGGTGATCTGGAACCCATGGATCGAGCGTGCAGCGGCGTTCAGCGACATGGCGGACGATGGCTGGCAGCGGATGCTGTGCATTGAGACGGCGAACGTGATGGACGATGTGGTGACATTGGCGCCAGGGGCGAGCCATACCTTAGGCGTCAGCATCGGCAGCAATCCGCTTTAAAAACATCGCGGGCAAGCCATGCTCCTACAGGATATGCACTGCCCTGTAGGAGCAAGGCTTGCCCGCGATTGGTTTTATCTGACGCTTACAAATCAGACTCTTCTACTACCCTCACTTTCGCCGCATCCAGCGCATACGCCGCGTCGGCCAGATCATTGTTTACCGTCTCGATCTTCAACGTGCCAGTCACCCACAGCGGCGTGTAGATATCATCCAGCTTCAACCCCTTCGGATAGCGCACCAGCACCAACTGATTGGGCGGCGGTGGCGGCACGTGGATGCACGCGCCGGGATACGGAACAAGGAAGAACAGCGTACTGCGGCCCTTGGCGTCGGACTCCAGCGGCACCGGGTAACCACCGATGCGGATGTTCTTGTCGTTCATCGACGGCACGGTTTTGGTCGAGTACATCACCGCCGGCAAGCCCTTGCTCTGCTTCATGCCACCCTTTGCGGTAAAGGTGCCATCGCCTTCGGGCGTGTTGTGGTCGATTTCGGGCATGGCTTCGAGGGCTTTTTGGTCCGACTTGGGCATCAGTTCGAGCCAGTCGGTTTCCGGCAGTTCGCCGGCATGGGCCAAACCACTGCCCAGTAAAAGGATAGTCAACAGAAGACGGCGCATTGAGGTGCTCGGAAAAGGAAGGGCGATAAATCGCCGAGCATTCTAGCCCTCTCTGCGTGCGGCGCAGAGGGGGCTTTGTCGCTTTGGATCAGTTCTTTTTGATCAGACCGTAGATCACCAGCAATACCACGGCACCGACCAGCGCACCGATGAAACCTGCGCCTTGGCCGGCCTGGTAAATGCCCAGAGCCTGGCCGCCGTAAGTGGCCGCCAGCGAACCGCCGATACCGAGCAGGATGGTCATGATCCAGCCCATGCTGTCATCGCCCGGTTTCAGGAACCGAGCCAGCAGGCCGACGATCAAGCCGATAAAGATGGTTCCAATAATTCCCATGGCATTTCCCTCTGGTTGAAGTGGCTACGCGAAAGCCTAGTCAGACTTTGGCATCCTGCCATGAGAGAACGACGGCCCCTGAATGGTTCCGCCGCTGCCACATGAAACTATTTATTCGGCGATGAGCGCTTCGACCTTGAGGATCTGTGCCGCCAGCGTCTCGCGGTCAGCGCAGCGCAGGTTGGCGTGACCGACCTTGCGACCGGCCTTGAACGCCTTGCCGTAGTGGTGCAGATGGCAATCGGCAATCGCGATCACTTTCTCAACCGGCGGTACAACACCGATGAAGTTGAGCATCGCGCTTTCGCCGACCTTGGCCGTCGAACCCAGCGGCAAACCGGCAACGGCCCGCAGATGGTTTTCGAACTGACTGCACTCGGCGCCTTCGGTGGTCCAGTGACCGGAGTTGTGCACGCGCGGGGCGATTTCGTTGGCCTTGAGGCCACCGTCGACTTCAAAGAACTCGAACGCCATCACGCCGACATAATTCAGCTGCTTGAGCACGCGGCTGGAATAGTCTTGCGCCAAGGCTTGCAGCGGGTGATCGGTACTAGCCACGGACAGCTTGAGGATGCCGCTGTCGTGGGTATTGTGGACCAGTGGATAGAACTTGGTTTCACCATCGCGAGCACGCACGGCGATCAGCGACACTTCACCAGTGAACGGCACGAAGCCTTCCAGCAGGCAAGCAACACTGCCCAGTTCGGCGAAGGTGCCGACCACGTCTTCCGGTTTGCGCAGGACTTTCTGGCCCTTGCCGTCATAACCCAAGGTGCGGGTTTTCAACACGGCCGGCAGACCGATGGAGGCCACTGCGGCGTCCAGATCGGCTTGCGACTGAATGTCGGCGAACGCCGGGGTCGGGATCCCCAGGTCCTTGAACATGCTCTTCTCGAACCAGCGATCACGAGCGATGCGCAGGGCTTCGGCGCTCGGGTAAACCGGAACGAATTGCGACAGAAACGCCACGGTTTCGGCCGGGACGCTTTCGAACTCGAAGGTCACCAGATCGACTTCATCGGCCAGTTGACGCAGGTGGTCCTGATCGCCGTAATCGGCCCGCAGGTGTTCGCCCAACGCGGCTGCGCAAGCATCCGGCGCGGGGTCCAGGAAAGCGAAACTCATACCCAGCGGGGTGCCCGCCAGCGCCAACATGCGACCCAACTGGCCGCCACCGATTACACCGATCTTCATCGTCAACAACCTCAGGCGATGCGTGGGTCTGGATTTTCCAGGACGCTGTCTGTCTGCTCAGCACGGAAAGTTTTCAGCACCGCGTGGAACTGCGGGTGCTTGGCGCCCAGGATGCTCGCCGACAGCAGCGCGGCGTTGATCGCGCCAGCCTTGCCGATGGCCAGGGTCGCGACCGGGATGCCGGCCGGCATCTGCACGATGGAAAGCAGCGAATCGACGCCGGACAGCATCGCCGACTGCACCGGCACGCCCAGCACCGGCAGGTGGGTCTTGGCCGCACACATACCAGGCAAGTGGGCCGCACCACCGGCACCGGCGATAATCACCTCGATGCCACGGGCCTCGGCCTCTTCGGCGTACTGGAACAGCAGGTCCGGGGTGCGGTGGGCAGAGACCACTTTCACCTCGTAAGGGATGCCGAGCTTTTCCAGCATATCGGCGGTGTGGCTAAGGGTGGACCAATCGGACTTGGAGCCCATGATCACGCCAACCAGTGCACTCATCGTCGTGCCTCTTCTCTCTGGGCGCCCGCAGGCGCGTCAAAAAACAACAAGCCACGCAAAATGCGTGGCTTGTTGTACGAATTATGGCCGGGCGAACCGGCCGAAGGCCGCGCAGTATACCGTAATGACACAGATAAACAGCCCCCGTTGCGACCATCTGTCATACGGCGCAAAGTGCCGGTTTTATTGACTCGCAGGTCAGCAGACATACGTGCCATAAAACCCGCCCCTGTAGGAGCACAGCTTGCTGGCGATGGTGACTTACAGGACGCCATCGCCAGCAAGCTGTGCTCCTTACAAAGGCATCGTTAGTTGGTTGTCCCTTGGGCTGCACCGCCTTCAAGTTTGCGCCATAACAACCGCACGTTGGCCTTGCGCACCAGCGCACAACGATACAGGCGAATCTCCAGCGGCACATGCCATTGCGGGCCGCCACAGACCACCAGTTCGCCGCGAGCCAGTTCGGCACGCACGCTCAGTTGTGGCACCCAGGCAATGCCCAACCCTTCCAGTGCCATGCTTTTCAGGCTGTCTGCCATGGCGGTTTCATAAATAGTGGTAAAGCGCAGCGCACGCTGGCGCAGCAGCATGTTCACCGAACGTCCGAGAAACGCGCCGGCGCTGTAGGCGAGCAAAGGCACGCTGGCTTCGCCTTCCAGATCAAACAGCGGCTTACCCTCGGCATCCGCCGCGCAAACCGGCAGCATCTCAGTGTGGCCAAGGTGCAGAGACGGAAAGATTTCCGGGTCCATCTGCAACGCTGCATCGGGATCGTAAAACGCCAACATCAAATCGCAACCGCCCTCGCGCAAGGCATGCACCGCGTCACCGACGTTGGTTGCCACCAAACGCGTCGCGATATTCAGGCCTTCATTGCGCAACTGCGCGATCCAGCGGGGAAAGAAACCCAGCGCCAATGAGTGAGCGGCAGCGACTTGCATCACTTCGCCCTGCCCGCCTTCCAGGTGATGAAGATGACGCAGCACTTCACCCAGCTGTTCGACCACCGTCCGCGCCGTCACCAGAAACAATTGCCCCGCCGCCGTCAGCTCGACGGGCGTGCGCGAGCGATTGACCAGTTGCAGTCCCAGCGCGGCTTCAAGGCTGCGGATCCGCCGGCTGAAGGCCGGTTGTGTCACGAAGCGTCGTTCCGCAGCCTGGGAGAAGCTGCGGGTGGCGGCCAGGGCGCTGAAGTCCTCAAGCCATTTACTTTCCAGATTCATCACGTCCTCCCGGACACGCACCAATTTAGGTCACACGCTCGCCGCACACACGGCGTCACACCGACATTATGCCGAATGTGCATAGGCCAGTGTTTAACAGCATTGGCCGAAATTTCTCCACAAGCCTAGCATTTGCAGTGTTCCGGCACAGACCGGGTCCATATCGAGATGATTTCTATCATGTCCTCCGCTGCATCTTTCCGCACAGAAAAAGACCTGCTTGGCGTACTCGAAGTACCTGCACAAGCGTATTACGGCATCCAGACCCTGCGAGCGGTGAACAACTTCCGCCTCTCGGGCGTTCCGATTTCGCATTACCCGAAGCTGGTGGTCGGTCTGGCGATGGTCAAACAGGCCGCCGCTGACGCCAACCGCGAACTGGGTCACCTGAGCGAAGCCAAGCACGCTGCCATCAGCGAAGCTTGTGCACGTCTGATCCGCGGCGATTTCCACGAAGAATTCGTGGTGGACATGATTCAAGGCGGCGCTGGCACTTCAACCAACATGAATGCCAACGAAGTCATCGCCAACATCGCGCTGGAGGCCATGGGTCACCAGAAAGGCGAATACCAATACCTGCACCCGAACAACGACGTGAACATGGCGCAGTCGACCAACGACGCCTACCCGACCGCGATCCGCCTGGGTCTGCTGTTGGGTCACGACGCACTGCTGGCCAGCCTCGACAGCCTGATCCAGTCGTTTGCTGCCAAAGGTGAAGAATTCAGCCACGTACTGAAGATGGGTCGTACCCAGCTGCAAGACGCCGTGCCGATGACCCTGGGCCAGGAATTCCGTGCATTCGCCACGACCCTGGGCGAAGACCTGGCGCGTCTGAAAACACTGGCACCTGAACTGCTGACTGAAGTGAACCTGGGCGGTACTGCGATCGGTACCGGCATCAACGCCGACCCGCGTTACCAGCACCTGGCCGTTCAGCGCTTGGCATTGATCAGCGGCCAACCGCTGGTTCCGGCTGCCGACCTGATTGAAGCCACGTCCGACATGGGCGCCTTCGTATTGTTCTCCGGCATGCTCAAGCGTACCGCGGTCAAACTGTCGAAGATCTGTAACGACCTGCGTCTGCTGTCCAGCGGCCCACGCACCGGCATCAACGAAATCAACCTGCCGGCGCGTCAGCCAGGCAGCTCGATCATGCCAGGCAAGGTCAACCCGGTTATTCCGGAAGCCGTAAACCAGGTGGCGTTCCAGATCATCGGCAACGACTTGGCCCTGACCATCGCGGCCGAAGGCGGCCAGCTGCAACTGAACGTGATGGAGCCGCTGATCGCTTTCAAGATCTTCGACTCGATCCGTCTGCTGCAACGCGCCATGGACATGCTGCGCGAGCACTGCATCACCGGCATCACCGCCAACGAAGAGCGCTGCCGCGAACTGGTCGAACACTCGATCGGTCTGGTCACCGCACTGAACCCGTACATCGGCTATGAAAACGCCACCCGTATCGCCCGTATCGCCCTCGAAAGCGGCCGTGGCGTGCTGGAACTGGTGCGCGAAGAAGGCCTGCTCGACGACGCCATGCTCGCCGACATCCTGCGCCCGGAAAACATGATTGCTCCGCGTCTGGTGCCTCTGAAGGCTTAACCGAACGCAACGCCGGCTCTTGCTCTTTTAACGAAGAGCACGAAGGGTCACGCTCACCAGGTCGAGGGACTAGACACCTCTCGCCTTTTGAGGGCTTGGGGATCTATTCCCCAAGCCCTTTTTTTTACTTTTTTTCAACAACGCAGAACCTGTGGGAGCGGGCTTGCCCGCGATGAACGATAACGCGGTGTAACTGAAATACCGCGGTGCCTGCATCGCCGGCAAGCCGGTCTCACTCCTACAAAAATCTGGCTAAAAAAGTCAGGTGCTTCAAAGGCTTCGGATATCGATCGCACCGTAATCGGGCAGACGGACGGCACACTCATCGGTATAGTGCCGCCCCTCTTCGCATGAGCGGTCGTCGGTAACGAGGCTCAAACCCATGCGAAACCCGAACTAATAACAAACCTGCGATAGGGACCGGGACGAACACGCGCCTCATCTGTTGTGCCACGCGCACAGCGGTGTAACGCGATATTTCTACCTGCCCCGCATTTGCCTAAACAAAAAACAGCGAGGAATAATCCATGCTCGAAGTCATCAACGACTTCCTCTCAGGGAAAGTACTGATCGTGCTCATTGTCGGGCTCGGTAGCTACTTCACGATCCGCTCGCGTTTCGTTCAGTTACGTCACTTCTTCCACATGTTCTCGGTGTTCCGCGACAGCCTCAAAAGCAGCGCCGGACAACTCAGTTCGTTCCAGGCCCTGATGCTCAGCCTCGCCGGCCGCGTCGGCGCAGGTAACATCGCCGGTGTCGGCATCGCCGTGACCCTGGGTGGCCCAGGTGCGGTGTTCTGGATGTGGGTGACCGCGCTGGTCGGCATGTCCAGCAGCTTCTTCGAATGCTCCCTCGGCCAGCTCTACAAGCGCTGCGATGCCGACGGCACCTACCGTGGCGGCCCGTCCTACTACATTCAGCATGGCCTGCAAAAACGCTGGTTGGGCATGATCATGGCGTTCCTGTTGCTGGTGACCTTCGGGTTTGCCTTCAACGGCCTGCAATCCCACGCCGTGACTCACTCGCTGAACAACGCATTCGGCTTCGATACCACTTACAGCGGCATCGCTCTGGCGGTGTTGCTGGGCCTGGTGTTCATCGGCGGGATCAAGCGTATCGCCAAGGTCGCCGACCTGCTGGTGCCGGTGAAAACCTTGGCGTACGTCGGCGTGACCATCTATGTGATCGTGCTGCAATTCGATCAAGTACCCGGCATGTTGATGACCATCGTCAAAAGCGCTTTCGGTCTCGACCAGGCGTTTGGCGGCCTGATCGGCAGCGCCATTGTCATGGGCGTGAAGCGTGGCGTGTTCGCCAACGAAGCGGGCTTGGGCAGTGCGCCAAACGTGGCCGCCGTGGCCTCGGTCGAGCACCCGGTGGCACAAGGCGTGGTTCAGGCGTTCAGCGTGTTCCTCGACACTTTCGTGATCTGTACCTGTACCGCGCTGCTGATCCTGCTCTCGGGTTTCTACACCCCCGGCTTCGAAGGCGATGGCATTGCCTTGACCCAGAACTCGCTGGCCGCCGTGGTCGGTGACTGGGGCCGGATATTCATCTCCGTGGCCCTGTCGTTGTTCGTGTTCACCTCGATTCTCTACAACTACTACCTGGGCGAGAGCAACCTGCGCTTTTTGATCGGTGAAAACCGCAAGGCGCTGATGGGTTATCGTGCGCTGGTGCTGGTGTTGATCTTCTGGGGCGCCATCGAAAACCTGGGCACTGTGTTCGCCTTCGCCGACATCACCATGACGATGCTCGCGTTCGTGAACCTGATTGCGCTGTTCCTGCTGTTCAAGGTCGGCATGCGCATCCTGCGTGACTACGATGACCAGCGTGCGGCCGGGATCAAGACGCCGGTGTTTGATTCGAGCAAATTCGCGGATCTGGACCTCGACCTGAAGGCCTGGCCAGCCAACCCGCCAGCATCTGCCCCGACAGCAACAACTGAGCCGCAAGGCGTACCCGCAGCGCAACGCTGACCGGTAAAAACCGGGCGCATCCCCTGCGTCCGGCGTGACACAACGTGCGGCCGGCGTCATGCTCGGTCGTACGTTGTTTTGGTGTCGAGTCTGAAGCCCCCTCGCTCCCACAAGTCATCGTTTTCGGAGAACTGCCATGAATTCCTCGACCTACCCTGCCGCCCAACACGTGATGGTGCTCTACACCGGTGGCACCATCGGTATGCAAGCCAGCGCCCACGGCCTGGCTCCGGCGTCCGGCTTCGAAGCGCGGATGCGTGAATACCTGCACAGCCAGCCTGAGCTGGTGGTGCCGCAGTGGCGTTTTCGCGAGATGTCGCCACTGATCGACAGCGCCAACATGTCCCCGGCGTACTGGCAGCAACTGCACGAAGCCGTGGTCGATGCGATTGATGTGCAGGGCTGCGACAGCGTGCTGATCCTGCACGGCACCGACACCCTGGCCTACAGCGCAGCGGCCATGAGCTTTCAGTTACTCGGCCTGCACGCCCGCGTGTGTTTTACCGGCTCGATGCTGCCGGCCGGCGTGACGGACAGCGATGCCTGGGAAAACCTCAGTGGCGCGTTGGTTGCCCTCGGCCATGGCCTGGCACCGGGCGTTCATCTGTACTTCCACGGCGAACTGCTGGACCCGACGCGTTGCGCGAAGGTACGCAGTTTTGGGCGTCATCCATTCAAGCGTCTTGAGCGTCAGGGTGGCGGTGAGAAGGCTTCATCAATACCGGCGTCGCTGACCTACAACCAGCCCAAGCAACTGGCGAAAATCGCTGTGCTGCCGCTGTTCCCCGGAATCGGCGCCGAGATACTGGACGGCCTGCTCGACAGTGGGATTCAGGGCCTGGTGCTGGAGTGCTACGGCAGCGGTACCGGGCCGAGCGACAATCCGGAGTTCCTCGCCAGCCTGGAACGGGCGCGGGACAAGGGTGTTGTGGTGGTCGCGGTTACGCAATGCCATGAAGGTGGCGTCGAGCTGGATGTTTACGAGGCAGGTAGTCGGTTGCGCGGTGTCGGTGTGCTTTCTGGTGGCGGCATGACCCGTGAAACCGCGTTCGGCAAGTTGCATGCGTTGCTGGGTGCGGGGCTTGAGACGGCTGAGGTTCGGCGGTTGGTTGAACTGGATTTATGTGGCGAGCTGACCTGAAGCACCTCGGGCATTGCTGATGGACCATCAGTAACCTTTCCGCCTATTGGGCGGGAAGGCTCACCACAACTCACTCACTCACTCACTCACTCACTGGCCAATGCTGACGTCGAATTTACCGTCCTGCAGCACTGCGTAATTATCATTGTCACTCCTGAAGCTCATCAGCCCCTGAACACGGGAGCTACCTTCCTCACACTCCACCAGCACCCAGCCACTGGACGCCAGCCATTCTTGCGGAGGAGTTGCTGCCGAATCCTGAAACAATAGATAAACATCGCCATTTGGCAATTCAACTTTTTGTTTCAATGCATCCTTACTGATAACCAGACCGATAAAGCTATTGAGGTCAGGATTACCCTTACTCATATCAAAATACAACGCAATGTCTTTCGCTCTGATCTCGGCGCGTTCCACCGGAAATGTTTTGGCGATATCGTTAACTTTGATATTCAGGTTTCCCTCGGCGCTTTTCAAACTTTTGAAAAAATCCTTGGAAAAGCTTTTCTGATCTAACTTACTCATGACGAATTCCTTTTGTTAGGCATGCATAGAAAAGAGTGAGAACTCTGCAAAATCTCCGCACGCCGGTGAATTGAAAACTACCCATACCGCGATCACCAAAGCACTTGGCTCGATGATATTGGCAATCTAGACCGCATATTACAGCTCGTCAAAATAAAACGACGACATTATAAAAATAATAAATAATACGATGAGCGGTCATGTTTTAACGAAAAACCTGTAATATCTGACAGTAGACAATCTGCCTCTCCGCATTTAAGTTGGCCAGGCGAGAGCTTTGCCAATAAAATATAAATCACATACCGACTCAGGCTTATAAAACAAGATGAATTGGTCACGGCTTTACACTTAATAGCCATGACAAAAAACAACAGACGTTTGTTACCTGTTAGTCCACGCTACTATTAAATGCCTGTGAATGATGGTTTCTAAATTATCCCTCGACACAAGACCATTGAGCGACGGCACATAACTTGCTCAGTGTCGTATATCCCGATCCGGAATACGCCCATGCTCCACTCCCACCTCACCACCCTCAACGCTGTCTCTCTGGTGCTCAACACCTTCAAGGCTGAAGGTCTGTCCAGCGAGGCATTACTGGCCGGCAGCGGTATCAGCGCGGCAGACCTGAGCCGGGCGGACACGCGCATCACGACCAACCAAGAGATGCTGGTGTGCGCCAATGCGGTCGCGTTACGCCATGACATTGGCCTGGAGTTGGGCCGGCAAATGCACGTTTCGTCCTACGGCATGCTCGGGTACGCCTTACTCACCAGCGCCACTTTAGGTGACGCCTTGCAGCTGGCGCTGCACTATCCGGCGCTATTGGGAACACTGTTCGAGCTGAGCCTGGAAGAAGATAACGAACACATCTGGCTTACCGCTGGCGACTATCGGGAAAACCCGGCGCTGGCGCCGTTCAATGTCGAATTTTGCCTGGTCTCGATGAAAGTCACCTGCGAAGACCTGCTCGGCCGACCTTTGCCGCTACTGGGCGCACGCTTCGAACACTCGGCACCGGACTATCAGGCACGCTACACCGAACGTTTCGACTGCCCCTTGCAGTTCGACGCATCGTCCAACGCCTTTGCTTTCGACAAAAGCTGGCTGGATCGGCCCCTGCCACTGGCCGACGCCATTACCCACCAGGCCATGGCCGAACGCTGCCGCAAGCAAAACACCGAGTTCACCGGGCGTCAGGCCTGGCTGGGGCGAATTCGGCAGTTGCTCAGCGCGCAATTGAATGCAGCGCCGGGACTTGAAGGGTTGGCTGAACAGATGAATTGCTCGGCGCGTACGTTGCGTCGACACCTCAAGGATTCGGGTTGCAGCTATCAGGAGTTGCTCGATGAGCTGCGCTTCGAGCAAGCCAAGCAAATGCTCTGTGAAGACCAACTGCCAATCTACCGGATCGCCGAGGCGCTGGGTTTCAGCGAGACCGCCAGTTTCCGTCATGCGTTTGTGCGCTGGAGCGGTGTGGCGCCGAGCCAGTTCCGGCCACACAGGTGACCTACTGTGGGAGCGAGCCTGCTCGCGAAGGCGGCGGCACAGCCAACACTGAAGTCGTCTGACACACCGCTTTCGCGAGCAGGCTCGCTCCCACAATGTCTGCATTACATATCCGACAATGGGGCACCGCCGCACCATCAAGGGGCGAATTTCGGTCAAACGTTTTGGCCATATCAATCCCCTTTTGGCCTTTCCTGCCGTTCTCCCAAACGCTGCCTGCCGCAAGACTGTGTTCAACCGAACCAGCCTGCGGAGAACAAGAAAATGCTGACGATCTACTCGGACGATCACCACCTGCACCACGGCCGTTGCGAATTGATAGACGGGCAACTCAAGCCCTGCTTCGAAATGCCGTCGCGTGCCGACCATGTGTTGCAACGCGTGCAAAACCAGAATCTCGGCCCGGTCGAAACACCGCAGGATTTCGGCCTCGACCCGATCGCACGCATCCACAGCCGCGACTACCTCGACTTCTTCAAGGGCGCTTGGGCACGCTGGACCGAATTCAATACCGACGGCGACTTGTTGCCCTACACCTGGCCGGCCCGAACCCTGCGTTCCATTAAACCCACCAGCCTGCACGGCCAGCTCGGCTATTACAGCTTCGACGCTGGCGCTCCGATCACCGCCGGTACGTGGCAAGCGGCATACAGTGCGGCACAAGTTGCCCTCACCGCGCAGGCGCAAATCCAGCGCGGCGCGCGCAGTGCCTTCGCCTTGTGCCGTCCACCGGGACATCACGCTGCCAGCGATTTGATGGGTGGTTATTGCTACCTCAACAACGCCGCCATCGCCGCTCAGGCCTTCCTCGATCAGGGCCATAAAAAGGTCGCGATCCTCGACGTCGACTACCACCACGGCAATGGCACCCAATCGATTTTCTATGAGCGCAGCGACGTGCTGTTCACCTCGATTCACGGCCACCCGGAAGCAGAGTTCCCGTTCTTCCTCGGCTATGAAGACGAGCTCGGTGAAGGCCCCGGCGAAGGCTTCAACTTCAACTACCCGTTGCCCGCCGGCAGCGGCTGGGACACGTGGAGTGCAGCCCTGGATCAGGCCTGCCAAGAGATCGAAAAATACGGCGCCGACATTATCGTCGTCTCCCTGGGTGTCGATACGTTCAAGGACGATCCCATCTCGCAATTCAAGCTCGACAGCCCGGATTACCTGGCCATGGGCGAGCGTATTGCGCGCCTCGGCAAGCCGACGCTGTTCGTGATGGAAGGCGGTTACGCGGTAGAAGAAATCGGCATCAATGCCGTGAACGTTCTCGAAGGTTTTGAAAGCGCCCAATGAGGAATTAGAACAATGAACAGACTCAAGCGTTTTATCATCCCCACCCTGTGCGCCACGGTGCTCAGTGGTGCGGTTCATGCTGAAGAACGAACGTTGCGCGTCTACAACTGGTTCGACTACATCACCCCCAAAGCGCTGGAAGACTTCAAGGCTCAGAACACCCAGACCAAACTGGTCTACGACATTTTCGACACTAACGAAGCACTGGAGGCCAAGCTCCTGACCGGTAACTCCGGTTATGACGTCGTGGTGCCGTCCAATGTGTTCCTTGCCAAACAGATCGAAGCCGGCGTATTCCAGCCGGTGGATCGCAGCAAGTTGCCAAACTGGAACCACCTCGATCCGAAGCTGATGAAGCTGATCGAAGCCAACGACCCGGGCAACAAATTCGCCGTACCGTACATGTACGGCACCATCCTGATCGGTTTCAACCCGGACAAGGTCAAAGCCGTGCTGGGCGACAATGCGCCGGTGGACAGCTGGGATTTGATCTTCAAGGAAGAAAACATCAGCAAGCTCAAGCAGTGCGGCGTCGCCCTGCTCGACTCGCCATCGGAGATCCTGCCGCTGGCCCTGCAATACCTCGGCCTGGACCCCAACAGCAAGAAGCCGGCGGACTACGACAAGGCTGAAGCCCTGTTGATGAAGATCCGCCCGTACGTCACCTACTTCCATTCGTCGAAGTACATGGCCGACATTGCCAACGGTGACATCTGCGTCGCAGTCGGTTATTCCGGCAGTTTCTCCCAGGCCGCCAATCGCGCCAAGGAAGCCAAGAACGGTGTGATCGTCGACATGCGCCTGCCCAAAGAAGGCGCGCCGATCTGGTTCGACATGCTCGCCATTCCCAAAGGCGCAAAGAACCCGGAAGACGCCTACACCTTCATCAACTACTTGCTGCAACCCCAAGTGATCGCGCCGGTCAGCGACTTCGTCGGCTACCCGAACCCGAACAAGGACGCCACGGAACTGGTCGACCCGGCGATCCGCAACAACCCCAACCTGTACCCGACCGAAACGGCGATGAGCACGCTTTACACCCTGCAACCACTGCCACGCGATGCCGAACGTGCGCGCACGCGAGCCTGGACCAAGATCAAGTCGGGCACCTGAAAACGAGTTGAACCGGAAGACCCGCCAATGAGCGCGGGTCTTTTTTTGCCCGCGATAACTATCTACCACCTTCGGCCTTCGACAACCCTCTACCTTGACCCGATACCGCGCGGCCCAGTGGCCAGCGCCCTTATCGGCACAAAGGAAATGGCCATGCCCGACACCTCCTCTACCCGCTCCGAAGATGTATTGACCCAACTGGTCACTGGACCCTCGCTCAGGGAAGTTGCGACGAACGCACTGCGCACGGCCCTCGACGCCGCGTATCCAAGCCTTGATATCGATCCGGTCCAGGCCATGGTCGTGACGCCAACCTGGACCGTCAGCGGCAACCAGGTCACGCCCGGCCTGCGTCGATTCGAGTCGCTGACCGACGCATTGGTGCGGCTCACGCTGTCGGCGCAGACCGCGACCTACATTGACGGGGAACACTTCCTGACCCTGCAACCAGGGGTAGCTCCAGCGATCCAGTTGCCCGTCAAGATCGACGACATTGGCCGGTTGATCAACCAACTGATCCCGCTGCTGTTCGTGTCCTATCAAGAGCAGCAACTTGATTACTGGAACCAGCAGACGGAAGTAGAAACACCACGCTGGCATCAACTCTCCGGTTCACTGCGCAACCTCTGGAACATCGAGCAGGTTTCAGGCTGGGATGAGGATCAAAAGGCCATGGCACTGGCCTTGTTCAACGACCCGGATAAAGCCACCCGACACCGCGACGACGCCTATACATCAATGGCCTGCCTGATCAACATCGATGAACCGGACAAGCATCTGCGGGTGCTGGACGTGGCCGTGCTGGTGGGTACGCTGGGCACGCGCACGCTGGTAATCAGCCACTCGATCACAGAGGGCTTCAAGCGTCATGACTCGCTGGAATCATTCGCTGAAACGCTGCCTGCACGCGCTACGTCCACGCCGGGTTCGCGCACGTTGCGATGGCGTTTGTATGAGCCCACCGGCAACTTTTTCGACCATCAAGCCTTTGCGCTGATCGCGCTCGAAATCGCTGCCATCGGCCAGCTTCAAGACACCATCCCGAACGGTGATCTTGCGCATCGAGCCATTACGGCGGCCGGAAACCGCAAGGACATTGACGAAGGGCGTTTCAGCCAGATCGAGCGCTTGCTGCCCGACTGGCTGCTAAACGCGCAACCGGCAGACCTGACCTGCTACAGCCGACACTTGATGGACCTGGCGCAGCTTCGGGAGCAACACGCGGGTAAATCCTTTCTGGATGACATTCCACCGCTCCCGGTATTTACGCTGCAAACACTAAAAAATCAGGTGCTGAAAGATCACCCCGAGGCGACGGACGCCAGGCTCGAAACGATTGAAATGAGTATCACCAGCCCGGTGATCCTGGGCGCCATCGCCGTGCCAGGTAAAACCGAAACCGTCACGATGTCGCTGATCGATCTCGCCCTGCAGAACCTGATTGCCGTACCGCTGGGTAACAAGACCGTTCGCCGCACCGACGGCAGCGCCGTTGAGTCCTGGATGACACCGGACTACCTGGAAAAACTGGTCACAGAGGTCAACATCGGTGAAATCTATCCCACGCTGATCAAGCAAAAGCTGCTCGGTGACCCGAAGGAAACACAACGTCGGCAAAACCTGTTCGCCAGCCACCTGCGCATCCAGCTGCCACTTCAAACGCTGCAGCACAAAGTTCGTGGCGAGGCAGGTATCGATAATCAGGGATACCGATACGTGCTCGCAGCGATGCAAGAAAAACCCGCCGACCGTTTTGTGGACGGCCAGGAAATCATCATTCGTGCGCTGGCGTTCATTCCCGGGGGCCGCACGGACAACAAGGCCGACGAGGTTGCCAACATGTTCGTCATCGGCCCGCGTCTCGCCGACAGGGGCCCCTGCCTGCTCTTTCGCCCGTTGCTGGATCCCCCGCTTTTGCAATATCCCCGCGAAACCAACCTGCTATATGCGATCAAACATAACCAGACGCTTCGCCAGTCGGTGCTGGCCTGGTTGCCGGATGATGTGCGCTTCAACTACTCACAGTACGTATTTCCTGGCCAACTGCCGTCGGTCTGGACACTGTCGCAATGGCTGGTCGATCCAACGTCGGCCCTTGGCATGATGGGGGCTGTCACGCTAGCGGCCACGCCACTTGCACAACCTGCACTGGCGACCCTGTTCACCGCCAATGCCAACGCGATGATCACCCTTGCAGACCGGCAATCGGTCTCCAATGCTCAAAGTCGTTGGCAGACCCTCAAGCATGGGGCATGGGTGCTGTTCAACATTGCGCTGCCATTCCTGGGCAGAACGGCTGCCAGCGCGGCCTGGGTCTGGCAAATCATGAGCGACCTGGATGAAGCGAATGAAGCCAGCGAGAAAGGTGACAGTGACGATGCATGGACAGCACTGACCGACCTGTTCCTGTCATTGGGCATGGTCCTGGCCCATTACGCAGCGACGCGCCACACAACAAGCCGCGTGCTTGAAAAGGAGGTTTTGACGCTGGGGCAGCCACCCACGCCGAGGCCGACTATCACCGTGACCCGGTTACCCGATATCACCGCTCAACGGCTGCCAGCGAATCACAAGAGCAACTTGTACACCCATGGTGCCCTCGCGCGAACGGGCTTGGGGGCGCTGCTGGACGGGCTGGCCATTGCAAAACCTGAAGGCCTGGCAAGCCCTTCGACTGAAACCGGACCCCATCGTTTTTTGAGCCAGCTCAACAAAAAATGGTATGCCCAGGTTGGACAACGCTGGTTCGAAGTCACGGTCAACGACAACGAGTTCGTGCAAATCATTGATAGTCGTCAGTCCCCACCAGAGACTGGCCCTCTGCTGACCCATTCCGCATCAGGGCAATGGGTTGTCGACACACGCCTGAGGTTGCGCGGCGGTGGCGGTAGCCGAAAAGAAATGGTACGGGAAAATGCACGGCGTAAAGAGGAACTGCGAAAGCAACTGGAGACCTTCGATACGAACAAAGTGGCGCTGAAGACCGCACTCGAATCCGCCGAGAAAGCGGCTGCCCCTTCCGCATCAGGCGTTGATGATCCCAATGGTCGCAGACTGATCGAAACGCTGGATAAACAGCTGGCCGTTTATGACGTCTACATTGAACAGCTCAAAGCATTCCACGTGCTTGAGCCCATCATCAACTACCGCGCTGTCCTGGTCAGTTGCCTGGATCAACAGCTATTGCTGACGGAGATGTGGTGCCATCGACAAAACGCTGTGTTTGGCACCTGCATGCGTCGCTCTTTGGCCCTGTTTGATGGAGAGCCGAACGAATCCACCCAAACACGACGCCAGATTCATCAACAGACCAGCGACATGACCCAGGGGTTTATCGACAAAATCGAATTTGCCCAGGCCCGGATCGATGAGTTGAAACGACTGGGCAGAGAAGCCGCCGAAACCGCCAGGCAATACACGCAAGGACTGCCGAGCTTTGACCTGCACGACCTGAAGCTGTTTCAGATCAGCCTCGCTCAAGAACTCTGCCTTAATGACACCGGTACGGTCGCCACCGAGGCTGCCCGTCAGGCGCTGGTCACCCTTGTCGAAGACGCGGGCCTCACCATCCAGTCGTCACTGGACCTTGCCAAGGATAATCCCCTGTCGCTAGCCGAACAGATTGAAGGATTCAGCGATCTGGTGGAGCAGTTCGCAACCATCGACCAACGTATTATCGACCTGCCCGACGAGCACCCCGGGCAGCTGCTGCAACCGTCACTGGACCTGATGCGCCAGCGTATCGAAGCGTTCAACGAGCGCGCCGTTAATCACCTGTCGGGGTTGCTGCATGAGCGCAAGACCCTCGAACCGGCTCCGGGACCATCGCGACCGGTAACGGCCCCTCATCGCCTCATCAAAACGCGCTTCAAAGGCGCCGTCGTCGGCAAGCCGCGAACGCGCGCCAACTCCACCGACACCGATCTGGTCGACGTGACCTCCCCACTCACGGGGAAGGTGATCGCTACGTTCCATGAGAAAACACCCGGCGTCTGGGTCGAACATGTACCTGTCAAAACGGCTGTACCCACCGCCACTCCTCCAACGCTGGTGGTCAGCCTGCAAAACGGTGAAGCATTACTGACACAGCTGGAATCTTTCGTGCGACGTACCGAGGCTCACTCAAAAGCCGATCGACGTATTCCGTTGGAAATCGAAGAGATGTTTCATCAGCAGGCCGGCCGAATGGAAGAGGCTGCGGACGCTATCGAGAAAGCCCTGACCGATAACAATGCCACCGAGGGAGGACCGGGATCGGCTGTCACCGTCAGCAAAAAACTGATGGACGGAGCGGTCGCGCTTTACAAAAAAGGCACCGATGTCCGTATCAGCATGACCAAGCGACAGTTGCCCACCGCGAGTCGTGTTGAATGGCTGCACAGCAAGGGCCAGGTGACCATCCACAGGATAGGCAAACCACTACCGGAGCATCGGCGTTTGAAGGGACCGCGCAAAGACTTTCTGGATGAGTATGAGATTCGCGATCACGAAACCCGCAAAGTACTTTGGTATGCGCACTTTCATTACCCGGCATCCGACACACCCAGACCGGCCTTCACTGCCGCGCACTTGAAGACCGTCGAACAACGCGGCTCCGGGGGAGCCTACGAAAGGCACGCCAGCGTGAACGCACTTCAGTCCATTGCCATTTATCGTGCTGAAATCAACCATCGACTGGCCGGTGCGTTGTTCTTCCTATAGGTATATCAGCGCCAGACTTTTTCCAGACGCCCGAGTGCAGCACTGATCGCCGCCTCGGGTACCGCCGCAAAACCAAGGACCAGCCCGGCGCGCTCGTCCACCGGTGTCTGCGAGTCCGGCAACCAATAGCTGCTAAGCGCGTTGATTTCGACATCAACGCTGGCGGCTTTTTCCACCAGTTCGCGCTCGCGTGTTTGGGAGTCGACGGACACCGTCAGATGTAACCCTGCCGCGACACTCGGCAGACTGCCAATGCCGGGAATGTCTTTGGGCCATCCTGCCAGCAATGTGTTACGCCGACTCAGGGCCGCGCGCCGCATGCGACGGATATGCCGCTGAAAATGCCCGGCCGCCATGAATTCGGCCATCACCGCTTGGGTGCTCACTTCGGAATGCCGGACGTCCACTGCTCGGCGTTGAGAAAATGCCTGAACCAATGCCGGCGGTAATACCAGATACCCCAGACGCAGCGCCGGGAAGGCGACTTTGCCGAAGGTCCCGACGTACAAAACCCGCCCCTGCCGGTCGAGTGCCGCCAACGGGGCCAATGGCGCGCCGCTGTAGCGGTATTCGCCATCGTAGTCGTCCTCGACGATCCAGCCTTGGGTGCGTTCGGCCCAGGCCAGCAATTCCAGACGCCGCGCCAGGCTCATCACCACCCCGGTCGGGTATTGATGCGAGGGCGTGACATACGCCAGCCGGCAATCACTCAACCCGGCCAATTCGCCGCAATCAATGCCTTCACTGTCCACTGCCACGCCGTGCAATCGCGCACCGGCTACAGCAAACGCATGACCCGCCGCCCGATACCCCGGATTTTCAATCGCCACCCCGTCACCCGGCTCCACCAGCAGCTGTGCACAAAGGCTAATCCCCTGCTGCGCGCCACTGGTGATCACTATTTGCTCAGCCGAACATTGCATGCCGCGCGAACTGCGCAAATACGCGGCAATCATTCCTCGTAGACGCTCATCACCCGCCGGATCGCCATAACACAACTGCTGCAAATCCGGTTTACGCCAGAAAGCCGCATTCAGCTTGGCCCAGATCTCGAATGGAAACAGATCAAACGCCGGAACGCCGACTCGAAATGCTCTGGGTGGCCCACTCGGCGGCAGGGCCAAATGGTTCTTTTCAACGCGCCCCAAGGCGCCGCTGTGGATAACTTCACTGGATGAAATCACAGGTAAATCCAGCCAATTTGTGGATAAGGCTGTGGGTAACCCTGTTGACAACCCTGTGGATACTTTTGTGGATAATTTTTTCGCCGGTAACGCGGTTTGAGGCAATTGCGCGACGTAAGTCCCGTCTCCGACTCGACCTTCGATAAACCCCTCGGCATAGAGCTGATCGTAGGCTCGCACCACGCTGTTGCGAGAAATCGCCAGCGCTGCCGCCAGATCGCGGCTGGCCGGCAATCGCGTGCCACTGACCAACCGCCCGTCCAGCACTCGCAGGCGCAATGCCTGATAAAGCTGACGACTCAGGCCCTGACGGCGATCAAGTTCGATACCGGCAGGGTTGAACGACAGGGAGAGCGGCGCGTCGGTCATGGCAATGGACCTATGAAATTGATCATTAATGGCTCTTACAACAGACCAATAGCCTGCCTAGGATGGAGACATTCGCCAAGGAATTTTTCCATGTACAACCCCAGCAGCTTTGCCATCAAAGATTTGGATGAACTGCGCCAGCAGATCCTCGGCACCCGCCTCGCCATGGTGGTTACCCACGGCGAGCAAGGCCTGCAAGCCAGTCATCTGCCGCTGTTGTTCAAACCTGACGAAGGCCCGAATGGCACCCTTTACGGCCACTTCGCCCGGGCCAATCCGCAATGGAAAGACTTGCAGGATGGCGCCGAAGCACTGGTGATCTTTGCCGGTGCCGACGCTTACGTCAGCCCAGGGTTTTATCCGAGTAAAGCCGAGCATGACAAAGTCGTACCGACCTGGAACTACGTCGCGGTACACGCTTACGGCACCGCCGACGTGTTCACCGATGCCGAGAGCCTGCTCAACCTGGTCAGCGCGTTGACGGATCGTCACGAAGCCGGGCGCACCCAGCCGTGGAAGGTCGCCGACGCTCCCGCCGACTACATTGACGGCATGCTCAAGGCGATTGTCGGGTTTGCCCTGCCGATCCAGCGTCTGGAAGGCAAACGCAAGCTCAGCCAGAACCGCAGCACCGCAGACATCGCCGGTGTGCGCGAAGGGCTCGCCGCCAGCCCTGATGTGCACGATCAGGCCCTCGCCCACTTGATGCGTTAAGGAATGAACATGAGTCAGATTGAAATTCGTCAGGTCAGCGCCGACGATCACGCCGCCTGGTTGCCGCTGTGGCAAGCCTACCTGCGCTTCTACAACACCGAGTTGCCTGACACGGTCACTGACAGCACCTGGCAGCGCATGCTCGACCCGACTGAACCGACGCATTCAGCGTTGGCGTGGATTGATGGCAAAGCGGTCGGCATGGTGAACTTCATCTACCATCGCTCAAACTGGAGCATCGAAAACTCCTGCTATCTTCAAGACCTGCTGGTAACGCCAGAAACCCGCGGCACCGGCGTCGGCCGCAAGCTCATCGAATTCGTCTACGTCACCGCCAAAGCGGACGGTTGCGGCAAAGTCCACTGGCTGACCCACGAAACCAACGCTACCGCGATCCAGCTCTACGAGCGCATCGCCGAACGCCCCGGTTTCATCCAGTTTCGCAAAGCCCTTTAAGGTTCAAGGAGAACAACATGTCGACTTCACTCGCAGGCTGGAAAGGCGCCCCGGCACCCACCGTTGAAACTATCGAAGGGCGTTTCATTCGCCTGGAAAAACTCGACCCGGCGCGTCATGGCGAGGGTTTGTTCAAGGCCTTGCAGGGCCCGGGGGCCGATCCGAAACTCTGGGACTATTTGCCTTATGGGCCTTTCCCGGAACGCAGTGCATTCAATGACTGGCTGAACAACCATGCGGCCAACAGCGATCCGTATTTCTTCAGCGTGATCGACCGTGTCAGCGGTGAGGTGCAGGGGATTCTCAGTCTGATGTCGATTGTCCCGGCACAAGGTCGCATCGAAATCGGCCATGTAACCTTCGGCGCACCGATGCAGCGTTCGCCGAAAAGTACCGAGGCGATTTATCTGCTGGCCAAGGAGTCGTTTGCACTGGGTTATCGCCGCCTGGAGTGGAAGTGCAACAACGGCAACGCCCGCTCCAAATACGCGGCCGAGCGATTGGGGTTCAGTTTTGAAGGAGTTTTCCGCCAACACATGGTGGTGAAGGGACAGAACCGGGATACCGCGTGGTATTCGATTCTGGACTCGGAATGGCCTTCGATTGGTGCGGGGTTTGAGCGGTGGTTGAGCGATGAGAACCAGACGGGGTCGGGGCAGGTGAAAACGTTGGTGGAGTGTCGAGGGTAAGCGCCTACGGTTTTTCGTCGTACCTGTGGCGAGGACTTCCTCGCCACAAATGTTGTGCTGTTGCGTCAGCTCAAGTCGCGCCGGATCCGTACTACGCCCATCTTCAGACCAAACGGTCTGAAGACTGCATTCAGCGATTTCAGTGTTTGATTCCCTTCTCCATGTTCGATATGCACCAGCGTGCGTACTGAGATTTTGCACATTTTTGCGAATTGGGTCTGGTGCAGACCGGTGACCTCGACTCGTAACCGACGAACTGCTTGGCTGATCTCAAGCGTGCCTTGAGCCAGCCCCTCTTGAATACTTTCAATCAACAAAGCCCGAGCATCAATGGAAATGGTCATTTCAGCCCCCAGTTTTTCAAGCGCTGCTCAAGATTTCTCAGGGCAATCGCTGGATGATTCATGGTGACTTCAGGAAGACCGCTAGCGGTAAGAATGTCTGGCAAAGCCAATAGGTGATCGGCGTCCTTTCGTAACCCCTCATACAGGGCTTCAGGATCTCCGATCATTGCCAAGGCATTACAAACTTCTCGCCATTTCACCTCGCCCGCTACCTCCAGGTGCTTCGGCCATTTAGTCGTGCGTGTGACCCCTTCATCGTCCATCACCATCGGAGCCAAGTCGTAAATTGGAGCGAGGCGAAAGGAGTCGGTGTCGCGAATAATTGAGGTGTTGCGACCATGGTTATCGGAGTTGCCAAGAATTTTGTTGAGCAAGTCTCTTCGCAGATAATCGGACACCAGACCGGGGATCTGATCGACCTGCCCGGCCAGTGTCCAGAGTTGAGCCAGATGCTGGATTACCTCCAGATGGTCCATGTAACTACCGGGCACCGTCACACCCGCCAGCGAGTAGATCGATTCAACCGCCAAACGCTCAACACCCTGATCTGTCACTTTGCGATCAAAGCGCTGCATCCATAGGCTTGGCTTATTCGCTTCCTCCAATGCGAGTCCATCTGCCGCGACAGTCTCGATACCTAGAGCGTGCAATGCCTTGTAATAGTGGAACTCGCTTCTGAGAATAATCTGGTCTGTCTGAGTCCCCTTGTTACGAGCAAACTTTACAAACCAATGCTGCACCACTTGATCGTCGCTTATCACAGCATCTGGATAGAGCAAGCCGTCTCGACCTTCCGACATCAGCAGTTTTGGAGCTTCTCCACCGGCCCCGGTTGCCCCACCAATTGCGGCACCCTGCTCGTAGGCGTACTCCAGAAAAGTATTATCGCGGTCGACCACTTCGTTGCGTGGAAAGCCCATTGCAACCCTTTCAACGACAGCATCAACGGACTCTTTGATACGCATGTGGCCAATAGGAGCAGGTGTGCTTCGCCCCAGCAAAAACAAATCAGCACTGATTCCTTCGGGTTTTTCTTGTCCAACTCGTGCCATGAGAAAGCGTTTGGCGGCACCCGCAGGAGCTATGTCGAGCAGGAAAGCAGGCGCTTTTTTCAGTGAAGTGCTATCCCAATCCAAGGGCAACCTGGCGCTGACTGCTTTGGAGAAAGGCGATTCGATGTACTCAAAGTTATTGGCTACGTAGTCTGTTTTGTAACCAAACCGGCAGGGACCTTCAAATCCCTTTTCTGGCTCAACAAAAACCAACGTCATCGCATCCAGCCATTTCCCGGACGTGTATGCCTGGAGTGTCAGTGCGTACATAAATCCACCTGCAATTAAATGCGTAATCACATCCAAAAATGATACGTCGCTTGCAATATAGTGCAGTTAACGGTTGGCTGCGGTATCAATATACGCATTAAAATGCATTTTTTACATTTTAAGATGACAAAATGTGCATCAAATTGCACATAGCTGTAGCACCGACATCATTCTGTAAAAGCCATCCGGATCGAGAGAGTTTCCGGGTGTACGACAGCTGGCCGCGTCTCGATTTTTTGTAAGAAAAGGTCGTCGGTTCGAAGCGTTAAAAACCACTGCCCCCAAACAGTGGATGATTTTCTACATCGCGCTATCTGACACCGCCCGCAAACCCTCCAGAACCGCCTGACATCGGTATCCAAGGCCGATATTTAGAGTTTGACCTCCACTCAAATGAGGTCGAACCCGATGTCCATTCAGCACACATTTCGCCCACAAAACCTGGCATTGGCCATTGCGCTTGCGTTGGGTTGTACTGAGTTTACAAACGCTCAACAACTGCCAGAAAAAGCAGAGCCGGCGAGCCTCGTTGAGGTAACCCAGCTTCCAGAGGCTACTCCGGCAGACCCGCTTGCCCGGCTTCAAGCCTTTACAGGCGCGGCCAGCACATTCACGTCTGAGATTGATTCGCCTCAACCTGCACTTCGGGGTGTGTCCGTGAAGCCGCAAGACCGGGACGACCTCATCATCGTCAAAAATGGCGGCAGCTTCGAAGGTCGGGTCGATGGCGGTAAAGGAACCAACGTTATACAACTCATCGGTTCTGATGGCGGCCAGCTGGGGAACACTCGTAACTTCAACGATCTGTACGTTTCGGCAGGATCGTGGACGCTGACCAGTACAGGAGATTTCAAAGACGAAGTCGCGGTGCTTGATGGCGGCACTCTGACCAATAACGGAAAAATCAAAGGCAAGGCCAGTGCAGCCGGGCAGCTCTTCAACAACGGCGAGATAAAGGGGGTTGTGACGGTAGAGAACGACGGAACGTTTGCAGGTAAAGGGACTGTTGGCGGACTGGATGTTTTCGGTCAGGTGAACATCGATAGAGTGCAAGGCGCCCCAAGAGTCAAAGGCGACTTGAACCTTTCCAGCACTGGCGTACTTGCCTATGAGGTTTCCCCCGATGGCCGTGGAGAAACTATCAACGTCGACGGCACAGCCAGCCTCGGCGATGCAACACTGAAAATTGTTGCGGCACCGGGTGATCATCCGCAAAGCAGTCAGTACACAATCATCGAAGCAAAAAAGGTAAAAGGCGAGTTCGGGAAAATCGTCAACGAACTGGCATTCATGACCGCTACTCCCCATTACAAAGCAAAGACCGTCGGCCTGACCTACGCTCGAAACGATGTGCCGTTCGAGAGCGTCGCAGACACCGATAACGGACGAGAAGTCGCACGGAGCATCTTGGAGCCGATGGAAATACCGCCAGCGCTGACGCCTTCTGACAATGCATTAACCGTCTCGCAAGCACTGAATACACCTTTAATCGCCGATACTTCCCTCCCCGTCTCTGCGCCGACAAATACTGCTGAGCTTGCAGCGTCAGCCATCACCCCACTGACCACCGTCCTGCCCGTTACGGCGCAAACTCCGCTAGCGGATACCCATCCCGCCACTAACGAGCGAGAAGTCGCTCAGAACATCGTAGAGCCGATGGAAATACCGCAAGCGCCGGCGCCATCTGACAATGCATTAACCGTTTCAGATGCACTGAATACACCGGCAAGCACCGATACTTCCCTCCCCGCCACTGCGCCGATGAATACCGCTGAAATACCATCGACAGCCGTACCCCCACTCACCACCGACAAGCCCGTCGCGGCGACAACTCCAACAGCCGCTACCAACCCCGTCACTCCCGCCCCAAAACCATCCAGCCCTACAAACGCCGCTGTCGCTGCCCTGCTCGGTAGCGACAAAACCACCGCGTCTCATGCAATTGAACAGCTGGCCGCAGGCAACAACGCCAACCTCGCGAAGGCAACGCTAAACAGCGACAGCCCCATCAGCGCAACCATGCTCTCGGCCATGCGCCAGCTCGACAGCGCAGCCGTATTTGGTAATCAGAGAAATGCACCGCGTGTAGCCGCCGGCGGTGAAAACAACGGCAGAGTCTGGCTCCAGGCGCTAGGCCTCGGCGGAACACTGGATAGCGATAACGACGCCCTTAAATTCTCAACACAAGGTCTGGTTCTGGGCGCGGACTGGGGCATCGATGAGCAATGGCGTATGGGTGTGCTGGGTGGCAAATCCGAAACGCGACTGGACAGCCACGGCCTCGACGGCGATCTCGACAGCTGGCACGTGGGCGCCTATGCCCTGCGCCAGGACGGTCCTGTGTCGCTGCGCCTCGGTGCGACTCACAGCAATCACGACGGACACACGAAACGCCGGGTTGCCTTCAAAGGTTTCAGTGATCGCCCCGAAGGCCGCTACGACGCCAACACTCAACAGGCCTTCGCGGAGGCCGGTTACAACCTGGGTCGCGCCAATGTCAGCATTGAACCGTTCGCCGGTCTTGGCTATCAACGCTATCAGCGGGACGGCTATACGGAGAAAGGCGGTGCCGCTACGCTGAAAGTCCACAGCCAATCTCAGAACAACTTCAACAGCACCATCGGCCTGCGACTGGCGAAACTCAACACGCTGGATAACGGCATGCAACTCACACCGAGATTCACAGCCGGCTGGAAACACACGTTTGGCGATGTCGACAGCGATACCCGCCAACGACTGGTCACGGGCGGGAAAGACTTCAGCGTTTCCGGTGCGCCGCTGGATCGCGACAGCTTGCTGGTCGATGCAGGTCTGGATCTCGGTGTGTCAGCCAAACACACGTTGGGCGTCAGCCTTAACAGCGAATTCGGCACCGACAGCCGAAACCATGGCGTAACGGGTCAGTGGCGAATGAGCTTCTAACCCTCATATCCCGGACGAAAAAAAGGGGAGCACATGCCCCCCCGAGGTTTAAAGCGTTGTATCGAGGCTGTTAAATCAGCCTTCGATCTCGATCAGGATTTCGCCCGGATTCACCCGGTCGCCCTTGGCCACGTGGATGGCGGTGACTTTGCCGGCGATGGCCGATTGGACTTCGGTTTCCATCTTCATCGCTTCGGTGATCAGCACGGCTTGCCCTGCTTTCACTGTGTCGCCTTCCTTGACCAACACATCGACGATGTTGCCCGGCATGGTGGTGCTGACGTGGCCCGGCGCGGTGGCTTGCTTGCGCTTGCTGGTGCCGCCGCTGACGAATTCGTTGAGCGGTTCGAACACCACTTCTTCCGGCATGCCGTCGATGGACAGGTAGAAGTGACGCTTGCCTTCAGCCTTGACGCCGACACCGGTGATGTCGACGCGGTAGGTTTCACCATGGACGTCGATGACGAACTCGGTCGGCACGCCTTCGCCACCGGCCGAGGCCACGCCGCCGGCTTCAGGAATCGGCAGCAGCACTTCAGGCGTCAGGGTGCCGGCAGCGCGTTCTTCGAGGAACTTGCGGCCGATGTCCGGGAACATCGCATAGGTCAGCACGTCTTCTTCGGACTTGGCCACGGCGCCAATTTCAGCACGCAGCTTGGTCATTTCCGGCTTGAGCAGATCAGCTGGACGCACGTCGATCACTTCTTCGCTGCCGATTGCCTGGCGACGCAGTTGCTCGTTCACGGTGCCCGGCGCCTTGCCGTAGCCGCCTTGCAGATAAAGCTTCACTTCGTTGGTGATGGTCTTGTAACGCTCGCCAGCCAACACGTTGAAGAAGGCCTGGGTGCCGACGATTTGCGAGGTCGGCGTTACCAGCGGAGGGAAGCCGAGGTCTTCGCGAACGCGCGGGATTTCGGCCAGCACTTCGCTCATGCGGTTCAGCGCGCCCTGCTCTTTCAACTGGTTGGCCAGGTTGGAAATCATCCCGCCCGGTACCTGGTTGACTTGAACACGGGTATCGACCGCGGTGAATTCGCTTTCAAACTGGTGGTACTTCTTGCGCACGGCGTAGAAGTACAGGCCGATCTCTTGCAGCAGTTCCAGGTTCAGGCCGGTGTCGAACTCGCTGCCTTTGAGGGCGGCGACCATCGACTCGGTGCCCGGGTGGCTGGTGCCCCAGGCGAAGCTGGAGATCGCGGTGTCAATGTGGTCGGCACCGTTTTCGATGGCCTTGAGTTGGCACATCGCGGCCAGGCCAGCGGTGTCGTGGGAATGGATGAAGACCGGCAGCGACTGCTCGGATTTCAACGCTTTGACCAATTCGCCGGTGGCGTATGGCGTCAGCAGGCCAGCCATGTCCTTGATCGCCACCGAGTCGCAACCCATGGCTTCCATTTGCTTGGCTTGTGCCACGAAGGCATCGATGGTGTGCACCGGGCTGGTGGTGTACGCGATGGTGCCCTGGGCATGTTTGCCGGCCGCTTTTACGGCTTCGATGGCAACGCGCAGGTTACGCACATCGTTCATGGCGTCGAAGATGCGGAACACGTCGATGCCGTTGACCGCTGCCTTGGCGACGAAGGCTTTGACCACGTCATCGCTGTAATGGCGGTAGCCCAGCAGGTTCTGGCCACGCAGGAGCATTTGCAGACGTGTGTTAGGCAGCGCAGCGCGCAGTTGGCGCAGACGCTCCCACGGGTCTTCTTTCAGGAAGCGTACGCAGGCGTCAAAGGTCGCGCCGCCCCAGCATTCCAGCGACCAGTAGCCGACTTTGTCGAGCTTGTCGCAGATCGGCAGCATGTCTTCAGTGCGCATGCGGGTGGCGAGCAGCGATTGGTGGGCGTCGCGCAGGATTGTGTCGGTAACGTGGATTTGTTTGCTCATTGTTATATTCCTCACAGGCCTGCGTGGGCGGCGATGGCGGCGGCGATGGCCAGGGCCAGCTCTTCGGGTTTGCGCTTGATCGAGTAGTTGGTCAGTTCAGGGTGGCTTTCAACGAAGCTGGTGTTGAACTGGCCGCTACGGAATTCCGGGTTACGCAGGATTTCCTGGTAGTACGCGGCGGTGGTCTTGACCCCTTGCAGACGCATGTCGTCAAGGGCACGCAAGCCACGGTCCATCGCTTCTTCCCAGGTCAGCGCCCACACCACCAGTTTCAGGCACATGGAGTCGTAGAACGGTGGGATGGTGTAACCGGTGTAGATCGCCGTGTCGGTACGTACACCGGGGCCGCCGGGTGCGTAGTAACGGGTGATCTTGCCGAAGCTCGGCAGGAAGTTGTTTTTCGGGTCTTCGGCGTTGATCCGGAACTGCAGCGCAAAACCGCGGTGCTGGATGTCTTCCTGTTTCACCGAAAGCGGCAGGCCGGACGCGATGCGGATCTGCTCACGCACAATGTCGATGCCGGTGATTTCTTCGGTGATGGTGTGTTCCACCTGCACCCGGGTGTTCATCTCCATGAAGTACACCTCGCCCTCGGCGAGCAGGAACTCCACGGTACCGGCGTTCTCATAACCCACGGCCTTGGCTGCACGCACCGACAGGTCGCCGATGTAGGCGCGCTGTTCCGGGGTCAGCTGTGGGCTCGGGGCGATCTCGATCAGTTTCTGGTTGCGACGCTGGATCGAGCAATCACGCTCGAACAGGTGCACCACGTTGCCAAAGCTGTCGCCAAGAATCTGCGCTTCGATGTGCTTGGGATTGACGATGCATTTTTCCAGGAACACTTCCGCCGAACCGAAAGCCTTGGTGGCTTCAGAGATCACGCGCGGGAAAGCTTGTTCGAGTTCTTCGCGGCTGTTGCAGCGACGGATACCGCGACCGCCACCACCGGAAGTGGCCTTGAGCATCACCGGGTAACCAATGCGCTCGCCTTCGGTCAGGGCTTCTTCGATGCCCGCGACGTTGCCTTCAGTACCCGGCGTCACCGGCACGCCAGCCTTGATCATGCTGCGGCGAGCTTCGGTCTTGTCGCCCATGCGGCGAATGACTTCAGCCGACGGACCAATGAATTTGATGCCACGTTCAGCGCAGATGTCTGCCAGCTCGGCGTTTTCCGAAAGGAAGCCGTAACCTGGGTGCAATGCATCGCAACCGGTTTCCACCGCCAGGTTCACCAGCTTGCGCGGGTTCAGGTAGCCGGCCAGTGGCTCGGCACCAATGCTGTGGGCTTCGTCCGCACGCTTCACATGCAGCGCATGACGGTCAGCGTCGGAATAGATCGCGACCGAGCGAATGCCCATCTCGGCGCAGGCACGTACGATTCGTACGGCAATCTCACCACGGTTGGCGATCAGGATCTTTTTTATCACTTTTGGAGGTTCCCTTGAGCCGGTGGTACCCACGACCTGCTAGACCAGGTCGACGCGTGACCAAATGTTTCGATTCAGTCGCAGGCCCACACTAGCCCCCACAAGGGATTAACAAAAATGAATAATAATTGGGTCAGGCATAAGTAAAGACTTATAGTTGATGCATCAGCCTGCGGCGGGAGCGACACAATATGCGTAAGTCATTGATGCGTATGACATTACGTCAATTGCAGATTTTCAATGAAGTTTGTGATTTACGATCCTACAGCCGGGCAGCCGACGAAATGTCGCTCACACAACCCGCCGTCAGCCTACAGATCCGTCAACTTGAGGAGCTGATTGGTCAGCCCTTGTTCGACTACGTCGGCAAAAAACTCTACATGACCGAGGCCGCAGAAGCACTCCAACGCGCCAGCCGGGATATTTTCGGGCGTCTGGAAAACCTCGATATGCAGCTTTCGGACATGCAAGGATCGCTGCAAGGCCAGCTGAAACTGGCGGTGGAATCCAGCGCCAAGTATTTCGTCCCGCACTTGTTTGCCGCGTTCAAACGTCAGCATCCGGAAGTAAACCTGCAACTGACGGTCGTCAATCGGGGGCAAGTGATTCGACGTCTGTCAGACAACCGCGATGACCTGGTGATCATGTCGATGGTGCCGCAGGACATGGGGCTGGAGTTCCTGCCCTTCCTCAACAACCCGATTGTTGCGGTGGCGCCACCGGATCATCCGTTGTGCCACATGGGGCCTCTGCGCTTGCAGGACCTTGAGCCCTACACCCTCCTGCTGCGCGAACCCGGTTCCGGGACGCGAATGGCGTGCGAAGAGTACTTCAAGGAAAAGCGCGTGCACTTCAACCAGACCCAGGAGGTCTCGTCAGCCGAAGCTCAACGTGAATGTGTGCTGGCAGGTCTGGGCGTAGCGCTGTTGACGCGCCACGCCCTGAACCTCGAGTTGGCGACCGGCGGATTGATAGAGTTGCCGGTCGAAGAGCTGCCGCTGTACCGCAGTTGGTGCCTGGTGCAGGCCAAAGCCAAGCGACTGTCGCCGGTGGCCCACGCATTCCTTGCGTTTATCCGCAGCGAGCGGGTGCAGATCAGTGCGCTGGTTGAGCGTTTCGACGCGAAGTTACCGGCGCTACGTGCCAGTAATTGAGCTCCAGATCAGGGAAATCACCGATCTCGGCCAGCAGTTGGCGGCGTTCGCAACGATCTTCGATGGCGCGGCGAAACTCCATGCGGCGCTGATCTTCTTGCTGACGACGGGTTTTGGCGGCGCTGTTGCGTTCTTCGTAGGGCTGGGCCATTTCGAGTCTCCCAAGGCGATTACGGGAGTTTCAAGATAGGCGCGGGGGATGACGGTTTGGCGGCGGACGGGTTACAGGCAGATGAAAGTTGTCATGTTTGAGGGCGCCTTCGCGAGCAGGCTCGCTCCCACAGGAGAACGCGATCAAATGTGGGAGCGAGCCTGGTCCGGGCGGCGTTCCGACGATTAAGGTCGGAACGACCTTACGACGACGTCAGTCGTCCAGCGCTTTCACCGATTTGGGCGACAGCCGCAAGCTGCGAAGGCTGCGTTTGACGCTCTTGAGGTGGTTGACCAGGCTCGGTCCGCGCGCCATTGCCACGCCCATCGCCAATACGTCGATCACCACAAGGTGAGCGATACGCGAGGTCAGCGGGGTGTAGATTTCGGTGTCTTCATGCACATCGATCGCCAGGTTGACGGTCGACAGCTCAGCCAGCGGCGTCTGGCTCGGACACAAGGTGATCAGCGAGGCACCACTTTCACGCACCAGGTTGGCCGTGATCAGCAGATCCTTGGAACGCCCGGACTGTGAAATACAGATCGCTACGTCAGACGGCTTCAACGTCACTGCCGACATCGCTTGCATGTGCGGGTCGGAATACGCCGCTGCGGTCAGCAGCAAACGGAAGAACTTGTGCTGGGCATCGGCAGCCACGGCACCCGATGCACCAAAGCCATAGAACTCGACGCGCTGAGCCTGGGACATGAGCGTGACCGCCCGCTGCAATTCCACCGGATCGAGCTTCTCGCGAACCTCCATCAAGGTATGCAGGGTGGTGTCGAAGATTTTCAGGCTGTAGTCGGCAACGGAATCGTCTTCATGGATCGCAAACTGGCCGAAGCTCGCGCCGGCCGCCAGGCTCTGCGCCAGCTTCAGTTTCAAATCCTGAAAACCGGAGCAACCAATGGCGCGGCAAAAGCGCACGATGGTCGGCTCGCTGATGCCGACGCTGTGGGCCAGGTCGGCCATGGAGCTGTGCATCACCGCCGCAGGATCAAGCAGCACGTGGTCGGCGACCTTGAGCTCCGACTTGCGTAAGAGGTGGCGTGACTGGGCGATGTGTTGCAGCAGATTCAAAGGGCTGGACTCTTTGTTATTGGCAGTTGCCGGGGATGTAGCAAGCTTGTAGTTATACTACAAGAATTGGCTTTTTGCCTGCTCAATGCGTAACTCGATGTCCCCATTTCAGGCGACGTGCGCTCCATGTAGCACCTATAAGGGGTTAGCGTCCTTACGTAACAGCTTGGCCAGTTCATCGGCTTCAACCGGGCGACTGATCAAATAGCCCTGCACTTCATCACAGCGCTCGGCTTTCAAAAACTCCAGCTGCTCCTGCCGTTCCACGCCTTCAGCCACCACTTTCAGCGACAATCCATGCGCCATCGCAATAATCGCCCGGGTAATCGCCGCATCTTCGCTGCCCTCCCCCAGACCGCGGATAAACGCCTGATCGATCTTCACGTAGTCCACCGGAATGCGTTTGAGATAGCTCAGGGACGAATACCCCGTGCCGAAATCATCAATCGCCAGCTTCACCCCCAGATCTCGCAGCTGCTGGAAGGTCGCGATGATGTGCTCGACGCTGTCCAGCAACTGACTTTCGGTGAGTTCCAACTCGAGGTAGTGCGGCGCCAGGCCGGTTTCTTCCAGCACTTGGCGCACCAGGCTGACCAGCTTGCCCTGACGCAATTGATGCACCGACAGGTTGACCGACACCCGGATCGGTTCAAGCCCCTGCCGCTGCCACTCGCAGGCTTGCCAGCAGGCCTGACGCAATACGAATTCGCCAATCGGGCCGATCAGGCCGATTTCCTCGGCCAGACCGATAAAATCTCCCGGCGGCACCCGACCCATGGTCGGATGATCCCAGCGCACCAACGCTTCGGCGGCGTTCAGTCGGCCCGTGGCGAGGCAGAGTTTGGGTTGGTAAAAAACTTTCAGCTGCTGTTCTTCAATGGCTTTGCGCAGCTGGTTTTCCAGCTGCAATCGCTCAAGGGTGCTGGCTTGCAGGCTTTCGGTATAAAACTGGAAGTTATCGCCACCCAAGTGTTTGGCGTGTTGCATGGCTATGTTCGACTGACTGACCAACGCAGTGATTTCCCGCGCGTTGTCCGGCAACATGCTGATGCCCATGGACGCACTGATCACCAGTTCATGACCATCAACGGTGACCGGCAAACGTAGCTTGCTCGACAAACGTTTCGCCACTCGCGCCAGGCTCGACAGGTTTGCGTAGGCATCGAACAGCACCGCAAACTCATCCCCGGAAAGCCTTGCGATCGTGTCGGCCTCTGGCAGTGCGTTGACCAGGCGTCGGGACATTTTCTGCAGCAGTTGGTCGGCGACGTCATGACCCAGGCTGTCATTGAGTAATTTGAAGCGGTCCAGATTGATGTGCAGCAATGCCAGGCTACGCCCGCCCTGACGCACGCGCTGGTGTGCCTCGCGCAGCCGTTCCCGGAACAACGAACGGTTCGCCAGGCCCGTCAGCTCGTCGTAGTGGGTCAGATAACGCATGCGCTCTTCGGATTCGCGACGGGCCGACAGATCGGCGAAGAAGCCGACAATATGACTGACGTTTCCCCTTGTATCGCGCACCACGTTCAGTTGCAGCCATTGCGGATAGAGCTCGCCATTTTTACGGGTCTCCACCAACTCGCCTTGCCAGGTTCCGTGCTGCTCCAACGCGTGATGAATTGCACCGTAGTGTCGGCGCGCATCGCGACTGCACGGTAACTCGACGACGTTACGGCCCAGCATGTCGTCGATGTCATAGCCGGTAACTCGGCTGAAGGCCTGATTGACCGCGATCAACGCATAATCGGGGTCGAAAATCACGATGCCTTCGCTGGCGGCTTCAAACACGGTCGCCGCCAGTTGGCGTTGGTCTTCCTGACTCTTGGTTGCGCTGATGTCACGACGGGTGCCGACCATGCGAATCACCCGACCGTTTTCGCTGCGCTCAACGGCCCTGCCGCGATCCTCAATCCAGACCCAATGGCCATCGCCATGCCGCACGCGGTACTCGATCTGGTAGTCCTCACTGCGGCCTTTCAAATGCTCGACCAACGTTCGCTTCAGCACCGGCACGTCTTCCGGGTGTAGACGAGGTTTGAGGTGACGAAGCATGGCCGTCACGTACTCCGGTGCCAGGCCGAACAATTCCTGGATCTGCGTGTGATGGACTTCATCGGTTTGCAGGTTCCAGTCCCACAGCCCGAGTTCGCTGGCATTCAACGCCAACGCCAGGCGCGCTTCACTCTTGCTCAGGGCCTGGTTCGCGGCGTCCAGCTCCAGGCTGCGCTGGGCAACACGGTTTTCCAGTTCGACCTGGGCTTCACGCAATTGGTCTTCGGCGCAGCGGCGCTGGTCGATTTCCTTGGCCAGTTCGTGATTGAGTTGATCGCTACGGCTTTGCGCTTGCTGCAAGTGCTCGATCAATGCCTGATTCTGGAAGCGCCGCAGCAATCCGCGGTCGATCAGGCGGTTGATCTGCCAGGCGATCACACTCAGCGCCCCCAACAAAATCAACCCGAACCAACCCCAGCCTTGACCCTGTGCGTCGCCGCCCCAGAATAAATAGAGGATGGCCGGCAACAGGCAGGGCAAGGTAAAAGACAGAAACGCCGGCAGGCTGACCGCGTACGCAACGCTGGCAGAAAGGGCGGCGGCGCCGATCAGGCCGAACACCCACGCTTGCTGCATGAAATTGTCGGCGGGCACCAACGCAATACCGGCGCCGGCCAGCGTCAAGCCGGTAAGGCCGGAGCCGAGCAAAAACATACGACGCCAGATCGGATGCGCCTGCCGGTCAGGAATCGCCGAATCGAAGGCCGCGACCTGAATCACCCGTAACGCCACCAGCGACAACAGCCACACCAGCCAGACGCTGACCAGGAAATGGCGCTGCGGATTCCAGAGCAAACGGGCGCAGACCAGACCATTGATCAACATGAATAACGTGGGCAGCAGCGAGCCCTGATAAAGCAGGCGCGTGCGTTCGACCGCCATTTCCATGGCGTACTGTTTGCGGATAACCCGAGGCGCCACCGTGGGGCCCGACAGGTCGATGCTGAGGGTCATAGGCAATGTTCTTGTTCTTATAATGATGAGCATGAGCCCGAAACGTCGTCGGAGCATACACAAGCCAATGCCCTTACCAAACTGCCCCGGATCACAAATTCGACATTATTTCAGCCCCCCGCCACCCCTCCAAAACCGTTGGAGCGCGGCCCGCCAACGCCTGCGGCGAGTGACTGACCGGTCGTCCTTTGTGGATCTTTCATCGGCTAATGCAAAGCTCGGTTTGCCCGGTGTGTCAGCGCACCCTAGAATGCCCCGATGCGCGATGATCTCTCCCTTCTGCTGAACTCACTCAACGATGCCCAACGCCAGGCCGTAGCTGCCCGCGTGGGTCGTCAGTTGGTCCTGGCCGGTGCTGGTTCCGGTAAAACCCGAGTGCTGGTGCACCGTATCGCCTGGTTGATCCAGGTCGAAAACGCCTCGCCCCACTCTATCCTGTCGGTGACCTTCACCAACAAGGCCGCGGCCGAGATGCGTCAGCGCATCGAGCAGCTGATGGGGCTCAACCCGGCCGGCATGTGGGTTGGCACCTTCCACGGCTTGGCGCACCGCTTGCTGCGTGCGCACTGGCAGGAAGCCGGCCTGAGCCAGACCTTCCAGATTCTCGACAGCGATGACCAGCAACGGCTGGTCAAGCGGGTGATCCGCGAGCTGGGTCTGGACGAACAACGCTGGCCGGCCCGGCAGGCCCAGTGGTTCATCAACGGGCAAAAAGACGAAGGTCTGCGCCCACAACATATTCAAGCCAGCGGCGACCTGTTCCTGGCAACCATGCGCAGCATTTATGAGGCTTACGAGGCTGCTTGCCTGCGCGCTGGCGTTATCGACTTCTCCGAATTGCTGCTGCGTGCCCTCGATTTATGGCGCGATCACCCGGGCTTGCTTGCCCATTACCAGAAGCGCTTCCGGCATATTCTGGTGGACGAGTTCCAGGACACCAACGCCGTGCAGTACGCCTGGTTGCGTTTGCTGGCCAAGGGCGGCGACAGCCTGATGGTGGTGGGCGACGACGATCAATCGATTTACGGCTGGCGTGGCGCGAAAATCGAGAACATCTATCAGTACTCCGACGATTTCCCGGATGCCGAGACCATTCGTCTGGAGCAGAACTACCGCTCCACCGCCGGGATCCTCAAGGCGGCCAACGCCCTGATTGCCAATAACACCGGGCGTATGGGCAAAGAGCTGTGGACCGATGGCGGCGAAGGCGAAGCGATCAACCTGTACGCCGCGTTCAACGAACACGATGAAGCACGCTACGTGGTGGAAACCATTGAAAGCGCGCTGAAAACCGGCTTGGCCCGCAGCGATATCGCGATTTTGTATCGCTCCAACGCCCAATCGCGCGTTTTAGAAGAAGCCTTGCTGCGCGAGCGCATTCCGTACCGCATCTATGGCGGTCAGCGCTTCTTCGAGCGGGCAGAGATCAAGAACGCCATGGCTTACCTGCGCTTGCTGGAAGGCCGTGGCAATGATGCGGCGCTGGAGCGGGTGATCAACGTCCCGGCCCGTGGCATCGGCGAGAAAACCGTCGAAGCGATTCGCGACCACGCCCGTCACAGCGATGTGTCGATGTGGGAAGCCATGCGCCTGCTGGTGGCTAATAAAGGCCTGACCGGTCGCGCTGCTGGCGCGCTCGGCGCCTTTATCGAGCTGATCGAGAATCTCGCCGCCAAGTGCATGGAAATGCCCCTGCACCTGATGACCCAGACGGTCATCGAGCAATCAGGGCTGATTGCCTATCACCAGGCGGAAAAAGGCGAGAAAGGCCAGGCTCGGGTAGAAAACCTTGAGGAACTGGTCAGCGCGGCGCGCAACTTCGAAAACGCGGAAGAAGACGAAGACCTGACGCCGCTGGCGGCGTTCCTTGGCCATGCATCGCTGGAAGCCGGCGATACTCAGGCCGAGGAGCACGAAGACAGCATTCAGCTGATGACCTTGCACAGCGCCAAGGGCCTGGAATTCCCTTACGTGTTCCTGGTGGGCATGGAGGAAGGTCTGTTCCCGCACAAGATGAGCCTGGAAGAGCCCGGCCGTCTTGAGGAAGAACGCCGTCTGGCCTACGTCGGCATCACCCGTGCCATGAATAATCTGGTGATGACCTATGCTGAGACCCGACGCCTGTACGGCAGCGAAACCTACAACAAGGTGTCGCGTTTCGTACGGGAAGTGCCCAAAGGCCTGATTCAGGAAGTGCGGCTGTCCAACAGCGTCAGCCGTCCATTCGGCGGCGGTCAGCAGCAGAGTTCCAGCAGCCTGTTTGGCGGCAGCGAGATCCCGGACACCGGTTTCAGTCTCGGCCAGACTGTGCGGCACTCGGTGTTCGGCGATGGCGTGATCCTGAATTTCGAAGGCGCCGGCGCTCAAGCACGGGTGCAAGTGAATTTCAGCGAAGGCAGCAAGTGGCTGATGCTCGGTTACGCCAAGCTGGAAGCTATTTAAGGGCTAACTGATCAGCTTTTCTGTGGGAGCGAGCCTGCTCGCGAATGCAAGCAACTCGGTATATCTGTTTAACCGCGGTGTGGCTATCGCGAGCAGGCTCGCTCCCACAGGGCTTTGTGTTGAATCCACCTCAACAGGCGCGAAATAATGGGCTCAGGCTTCTTTTCTTCCTGGACATTCTGGGCCCTGATGTCGGCGGCGTTTGCCGCCATGACCGCGATCTTCGCCAAAATCGGCATCGAAAACGTCAATTCCGACTTCGCCACCCTGCTACGCACCGTGGTGGTATTGGTCAGCCTGGCCTTGATTTTGTACGCCACGGGCCAATATCAGACATTAGGATCGATCTCCGCCAGGAGCTACCTGTTCCTGTTGCTGTCGGGACTAGCCACCGGTGCCTCGTGGATCTGCTACTTCCGCGCGCTGAAACTGGGGCCGGCTTCGTTGGTCGCTCCAGTGGACAAACTCAGCGTGGTGCTGGTGGCGGTGCTCGGCGTGGTCCTGCTGGGCGAAAAACTCGACCTGCGCCAATGGGGCGGAATCGGACTGATCACGGCCGGTGTGGTCTTGCTCGCGCTGCGACGCTAGGCCTCTTTCCTACAGAACTATCCATTCGTCCTACGGACCAAAGTAAAAGGCCTTATTGCGCTGACTGAAGCTGAACGCAACCTGTCAGGCAAAAGCCCGAAACACTCTGCCGCTAGCCAGTAACACTTCAGCTGTGCAACATGGCGCGCGTGCCATCCACAAATGGGATTACCCTTTATGAAACGTTTTCTTAGCATCGCCATGGCGTTGTGCATCGGCCTGACGATGAGCCTCGACGCCAACGCCAAGCGCTTTGGTGGCGGCAAGAGCTCCGGCGCTGCGCCGACTCACCAGACCAGCCAAATGGCACCTTCTTCTCCAGGCATGGGCGGCGCTGCGGCGACTGCTGGTGCTGCCGGTGCCGCTGGCGCCGCGGCCAAGGCTGGCGGTGCTTCGCGCTGGCTCGGCCCTCTGGCCGGCATCGCTGCCGGTGGCCTGCTGGCTTCCATGTTCATGGGCGGCGGCTTCGAGGGCATGCAGATCTTCGACATCCTGATCATGGCGGTCATTGCCTTCCTGGTCTTCCGCTTCATCGCCGCTCGTCGTCGCAAGCAGCAAGAGCACATGGCTCCAGCTGGCCACGCGCCGATGCAGCGTGAAGTGTTCGAGAACAAGCCTGCTGGCGGTTCGATCTTCGGCGGTTCGGCTGCACCGGTTGCCGCTCGTCCGGTAATCAATGCTCCGGCCTGGTTCAATGAAAAGAACTTCATTGAAGCGGCCCGCAACCACTTCCAGTCCCTGCAGCAACACTGGGACGCTAACGAAATGGACAAGATCGCCGAGTTCGTGACCCCGCAGCTGCTCGAGTTCCTCAAACGCGAACGCGCTGACCTGGGCGAAGGTTTCCAGTCGACCTACATTGATAACCTCAATGTTCAACTGGACGGCGTGGATGACCGTGCCGACAAGACCATCGCCACCCTGACCTTCAGCGGTGTGTCGAAGACCTCGCGTTTCGACCAGGGTGAAGTGTTCAGCGAAAGCTGGAACATGGAACGTCCACAGGGCGAAAACCAGCCGTGGCTGGTGGCCGGTATCCGCCAGAACGGCTGATCCCCCTTGCGTTAAGTATGCTGTAGTAAAAAAACCCCAGCCTCGGCTGGGGTTTTCTATTTCGCGGTTGCATCTATAGCGAGCTACTGTATAAACCGCCCCAACTAAACCGCGCCATCAAGCAAGAGGATCCCGGACGTGGAAGAAATCATTGAACAACTGCGTGAAGCCAACGAACCGGTACCGGTCCCCTTGGAGCTGCCTGACGAAGATCAGATCGTGGAAATCGAAGAACAGCTGTTCATCGACATTCCGTTCGTCTTCAGAGAATTTTTGCTGACCGTCAGCGACGTGGTCTACGGCAGCCTGGAGCCGGTGACCGTCACCGACCCGCAATCCCACACCTACCTGCCGGACGTTGCCGCCAACGCCTGGGACGCTGGCGTCGATCGCAGCATGATCCCGATCTGCCAGGACGGTGACAACTACTACCTGGTCGAAGAAGACGGCACCGTGGTGTTGTGGTTAGCCGAGGAAGAACTGCTCGCCGAAGAAACCTGGGAATCCGTGTGGCACTGGGCGCGGGATGTCTGGCTGGAAAGCTGAAACACCTGCTGCTCCGCGTGGTCAATGTCCGGACGATTGCTTGTGGTTGTCCAGGGTTTCGAGCAAGGCCACCTGCATCCGCGTATGTACGCGGATGAACCAGCGCCAGAGCAATGCCGCGACGGCGGCAGCGACCACGATGATCAATACCAGCAACTTGTTAGTCGGCAGAATACTGGCCGACAGGGCTGCCAGTAGCAGGAAAATCACCAGCAGCGAGAGGATCGGAATCACTTCGGCGATCACCCGACGCACTCGCTGCGTGTGACGGCCTGCCATCTCCGGCTTCACCCCCATCTCTGCCAACAGCAGCGACAGCGCCTTGAGCTTGCGATAGGCGGCGATCAGGAACGGTAGCGACAACAGCAGTGCCCCACCCCAAATCAAAGCTTTCTGCCAACTCGGGTCGCTGATCCAATCTTCCAGCCAGGCAGACATGCGCTCGGCGAAATACGCGCCCGAGAAAAAAATCGCAATCACCAACGCCAGATTGACCCCCACCTGCAACAAAATCCGCCGAATCATCGACGCCAGCAGCGCGCCCTCGCCTTGCGGCTGAATGCTGCGCAGCCACTCGCCATACATCCCCAAAACCCTGCCCAGCCGTTGCGGAATAACGCCAGCAAGCTTGATCGATAGCGGATCGGCCGCGCGGATCAGGTACGGTGTCAGCAGCGTGGTAATCACCGAAACAGCCACGGCGACCGGATAGAGGAAGTTGCTGGTGACCTGCAGCGTCATGCCCAGCGCGGCGATGATGAAAGAAAACTCGCCAATCTGTGAAAGCCCCATCCCCACACGCAGTGAGGTGCGCCCATCATTCCCGGCGATAAAGGCGCCAAGACCGCAGGACAACATCTTCCCAAGCACCACAGCCACGGTAATGACCGCAATCGGCCAGGCATATTGCAGCAGGATCATCGGATCCAGCATCAGGCCGATGGCGACGAAGAAGATTGCACTGAACAAGTCACGAACCGGTTCAATCAAACGCTCTATTTTCAACAGCTGTCGCGATTCAGCCATGATCGCGCCAATCAAGAACGCGCCGAGCACCATGCTGTACTCCAGCTTCACCACCAGCAGACAGAAACCGAAACACAGGCCGAGCACGGTGATCAGCAGCATCTCGTTGCTTTCGAATTTGGCCACGTACGCCAGCAGCCGTGGCACCAGCAAAATCCCGATGACCAGCGCGACAATCATGAAAAGCGAGAGCTTGCCGACCGTGGAAAACACTTCGCCGGAGCTGACCGTGCCGCTGACCGCGATGCTCGACAGCAACGCGATGATGCCGATACCGAGTATGTCCTCGACGATCAGCACACCGAAGATCAATTGCGCGAAGCGCTCGTTCTTCATCTTCAGGTCGTTGAGTGCCTTGACGATGATGGTGGTCGAGGAAATCGCCAGGATCGCGCCGAGGAACAGCGAGTCCATGGTGTTCCAGCCGAACCAGCGACCGATCTCGAAACCGATCCAGATCATCAGCACGATTTCCAGGAACGCCGCGATAAACGCCGTGGCGCCGACCTTGAACAGCTTGCGCAGGCTAAATTCCAGGCCGAGGCAGAACATCAGGAAAATAACCCCGAGTTCCGCGAGGGTCTTGATGGTGTCTTCATCGTGAATCAGGCTGAACGGCGGCGTGTGCGGACCGATGATGAAACCGGCGACGATGTAGCCCAGCACCACCGGCTGTTTGAAGCGATGGAACAACACAGTCACCATGCCCGCGATCAACATGATCACCGCCAAATCCTGAATGAAACTGATGGCATGCATGGCGCGGAGCTCCTCAGGGGACTTTTGGAGGTTAACACCACGACTTCCGTCGCAAAGGCGGTGCAATATATGGAAACAGATCGGCCCAGGCGTGACGGCAGCCACCTGCCCGGCGTCCCGATAACTGTTGGTTTGAAAAAGCTGACAAGGCACCCGCAGAGGTGCGCCCCTGAAATTGCGCCTTGAACCGTGAGAACGCTATGGAACCCGGAAACGCACAACTGTCGATGACGGTATTGATGACCCCTGACATGGCCAACTTCTCTGGCAATGTCCACGGCGGCACCTTGCTCAAATACCTCGACGAAGTCGCGTATGCATGCGCCAGCCGTTATGCCGGTCGCTACGTGGTGACTCTGTCGGTGGACCAGGTTATTTTCCGCGAGCCGATTCATGTCGGCGAATTGGTGACCTTTCTGGCTTCGGTCAACTACACCGGCAACACCTCCATGGAGGTGGGCATCAAGGTCGTGACCGAGAACATCCGCGAGCGCTCGGTGCGCCACACCAATAGCTGCTTTTTCACCATGGTCGCGGTGGATGACAACCGCAAACCCGCTGTCGTCCCGCCGCTGCAACCGCATAACAGCGAAGAAAAACGCCGCTTCATTCAGGCACAGCAGCGTCGGCAGATTCGTCAGGAGCTGGAAAAGCGGTATCAGGAAATCAAGGGTGATGCCTGAGATCTGTGACCCGTTTTAGATAGCCATCGCGAGCAGGCTCGCTCCCACATTTGATCTGTGTCATGCACAAATTCAGTGTGGGAGCGAGCCTGCTCGCGAATGGATTCAACGCGGATCAGAGACTGATCGCCGTCGCCTCGAACCGCACCCGCGGATGGGCAATCCGGTCCTGCGCCCGCACCAGTTCCAGCTCATAGCTGGCACAGGCCTGAGTCTCCAGCAACACTTCATGCACCGCAGACGCTGTAAACTCGAACGCAGCGACCAGACTATCGCCCAACAACACCCGCGCCAGGAACAGCCCGGACGTCAGGTCCCCCACGCCCACCGGCTGACGCGGAAACGCCAGCAGCGGGCGACGCAGATGCCAGCTGCCCTCGGCAGTCACCAGCAACATCTCGAAGCCATCCGCCGGTTTACCGGGATAGTCCAGATGCTTGACCAATACCGCCTTCGGCCCACGCGCCAACAGCGCTCGCGCCATGGCCAGGCAATCGAACAGTGACTGCGGTTTGCGTCCCGAGAAGCTGTCCAGTTCCAACTGGTTCGGGCACATGAAGTCAGCCACCGACGCCGCTTCTTCCAGCAGGAAGTCGCTGACTTCGGCCGGTACACTACAGCCTTTCTCCGGATGGCCCATCACCGGGTCGCACAAATACAGTGCCTTGGGATTCATCGACTTGATGCGCGCCACGCCGGTCAGGATCGCCCGGCCCTGAGCAGCACTGCCGAGGTAGCCGGACAGCACCGCATCGCAGTTGCCCAGTTCGCCAATCGCGGCAATGCCTTCGACCAACTCAGGGATCTGGTGGGGCGCCAGCACTTCACCCGTCCACTGGCCGTACTGGGTGTGGTTGGAGAACTGCACGGTGTTGAGCGGCCAGACATTCACCCCGACCCGCTGCATCGGGAAAACCGCGGCGCTGTTGCCAGCGTGGCCGAACACCACGTGGGACTGAATGGCGAGCAGATGGGGCGTACGTTTCATGCGGTGAGTTTTCCGTAAAACCATTGAAATTCAAGCCGCTCAGTATGCGACGAAACGCAGCCTGTACGACAGACCGGCGACGCAGTTAAGCTGACACCATCTAGTTGGAGCAACCTGTTGATGCTGACCCTCGGAAATATCTTCGTGCTGATGCTGCTCGCCACCGGTGGGGCGTGGCTGTGGCACAACCACGGCTTGCGCGAGCGCGCGCTGGAGCGGGTCAAACAGCATTGTGCCAAGCTCGGCATCGAGTTGCTGGACGGCAACGTGGCCCTGAAAAAGATCGCGTTCATCAAAGACGCCAACGGCCGCCGGCGCCTGGCCCGCGTGTATAACTTCGAGTTCACCGTGACCGGTGAAACCCGCCACAACGGCACCATCACCCAATTCGGCGCCCACAGCGCGCAGATCGAACTGGCGCCCTACCCGATGCCCTTTGACGACACGCCTGCGGTCGTCGATGTGGTGAAGCCCCGCGCCGAGGTGATCGAATTGAGCCAGTGGCGGCAAGAACACACCAAGTGGCGCCCTTAACCCGACCGACAGTCGGCCAGAACACTTTGCAGTGAATCAACCTCCTGGGACTCACTGAAAATCAGCTCTATCCGCGAATCCTGGCGCCATTCGCTGGGCTTCCATTCCAGTTCCGAGTTATCCAACGCATTGGCCGAAACCCAACCGTCGACGCTGTGGATAACCAGCTTCGCCCGCCGCCAGGAAAGGCTTTCAAGCCATTGGCCAATGAGCGCCGCATCGAACGTCTGGCTCGGATGCCAACGCCAGCCGATGCTCCAGCCCCCCTCCTGCTCCTGACTCAAGCAAATCGGCAGCGCAGGATCGGTCCAGATGGCGGGCATCTGCGCCAACCCCTTGGGCGCGACGAAGTTATCCACACCCGCTACAGCCCGAGCATGAAGCCCCGGCAAGTTGCTCAACGGCAACTGAGCTTGCTGCGTCCAGTACAGAGGACCAGGAGGTAACTGCGCGGCGATTCGCTGGCGATCATCGAAGTCGAGGCCTTCCGCCTTGTTCAACACCAACAGGCCGCCGCTGTTCAACGCTTCCTGTTGTGCCTCAGGCAGCGGTTTGCCGGCAGCGAGCGCTTGGGCATCCAGCACCAGTACGCAGGGCTGTACCGACAGTACACCGACCCACGGAGCCTCCCTCAACTGTTCAAGCAGCCGGACCGGATGTCCAAGGCCAGAGGGTTCTATGAACAACCGATCCGGCTTTGCCTTGCGCAGTAACCGCCCAAGCCCGATCTGAAACGGCGCACCATTGACGCAACACAAACAGCCGCCGGCCACTTCGCCCAGTGCGATACCATCGGCGTCCGAGGTCAGCAGTGCCGCGTCGAGTCCGATCTGGCCGAACTCGTTGATCAGCACCGCCCAGCGCTCGCCGACCGGCCGCTGCGTCAACAGGTGCTTGATCAGGCTGGTTTTGCCGGCGCCCAAAGGGCCCGCAATGACGTGAGTGGGAATGTTCTGCAACATGGTCGGCATTTTCTGAGGAGGTAAAAGATGCGGTTGATGGGATTGTCGTTAATGCTGGCGCTGTGTTCCGGCGAAGTACTCGCCCAAGCTTGCGTGGTACATACCACATCCGCGCGATTGGACGTGAAAGTCTGCCAGCAGAACCGAAACATCCCGGAAAAGCTCTTTACCGACGGTTTCTGCCAGCCCAATCTGGCCGGCCAAACTGTCGACGTGCAGTACGTAGACCAATGCCCAACCGGCGCATTCGGGGTGTGCAGCAACGCTCAAGTCGCCAATATGCCTTACCGACAGGATATTCACTATTACGGCGTGGCCACCGATGCTGCCTATTTGAAGCCGTATTGCGAAGCGCAGAGCCAGGGCAACTGGCTCAAGCCTTGAGGCGTTAGCCGAGCCAATCGAGGGTCAGGATCAAACGACGCGCGCCCGGTGCCGGTTGCGGCGAGCGGTGGATCAGGCCAAAACCTTCGTTGCCATGCCATTTCTCGCCTTTGAACAGAGCCACGTCCCCGCTGACGATGTGCTCGATCAGCGAATCCTGTATAGGTTCGGCCTCAGGTTTACCCAATTGGCGACGATCCATAACGCCCTCTCGCAGCCACTGACTGCCGATGCCGGAATACGTAGTGATCAACCGCACCGGCACGTGATCAACGTGGAAACGCGGGCACATGGCCTTGTCCAGCGCCCGCAACCGCAGGCCAATCCGCTTGGCGCCCAACAAACAGGCAAACGCGCTGACCAGCCACGATACGTCGGCAATGAAGCCCTCATACCCTTGTAGATCGCTGAAGCCTGAGGCCAGCCCCTGCAGATTGGGTTCGGCGTCATCGCTCGGCAGCTCCAGGACCAGTGACTCGGCTAACGGTGCGTTCAGGGACAGCAGCAACTGGCCAAAATCTACGATATGCACCGGAAGCTGGCGCTGCCAAATGGCGAGGTTTACGTCGTCATCGAGGATTCGGGCCAGCGTTTCCGGCATTTCGCCTTGGACAGGATGAACGACCGAACGCCGCTTCAGACTCGGCGCCAACATCAGGCGGCCGCCTCTTCGTGCCATGGGCCAAACGGGTCTGCCAGCAATCGCCAACCTTCGACACCCAAGGCCATTTCGGCATCCGTCAGCAGACAATCGTCGAGTTCGGCGCAGAGCCGTGCGAAGTCTATGCTCTGGCCGATGAACACCAACTCCTGGCGGCAATCGCCGGTGGCGGCGGTCCAGTTTTCCATGATTCCGGCCGTGCTTTCGTCATCCTGCGGCCACTGGGTTTTCGGCACAAAACGCCACCAACGCCCAGCGAAACCATGGCGCATCAAACCTCCAGCCTGGGACCAGCTACCAGCGTCCATGGGTTTGCTGGCCAGCCAGAAAAAACCTTTGGAGCGCAGTAGTTTTCCATTCACCCATGGGCGGTCGATAAAGCTGAAAAAGCGCCGTGGATGAAAGGGGCGGCGGGCTCGGTAAGCAGTCGAGGCGATGCCGTATTCCTCGGTTTCCGGCACATGCTCGCCACGTAGTTCCTGCAACCAGCCTGGCGCCTGAGCGGCCTTTTCAAAGTCGAAACGACCGGTGTTCAGGATTTTTTCCAGGGGTACTTCACCCATGACCATCGGGATGATGTCTGCCTTCGCGTTGAGGCGTTGAAGAATCGCGATCAGCTCCTGGCGCTCGCAGCTGCTGATCAAGTCGATCTTGCTGATCAGGATGACGTCGGCGAATTCGACCTGCTCAATCAACAGGTCAGTGATCGAGCGGTCGTCCTCCTCGCCCAGCGTTTCACCGCGTGAGCCGAGACTTTCGGCGGCCTGATAGTCGAGTAGGAAGTTCACGCCATCCACCACGGTGACCATGGTGTCGAGCCGCGCGATGTCGGCCAGGCTTTGCCCTTTTTCATCACGGAAGGTGAAGGTTTCCGCCACGGGCAGAGGTTCGGAGATGCCGGTGGATTCGATCAACAAGTAATCAAAGCGACCATCCCTGGCGAGTTTGCTGACTTCGTCGAGCAGGTCTTCGCGCAAGGTGCAGCAAATGCAGCCGTTGCTCATTTCGATGAGCTTTTCTTCTGCGCGGTTCAGGCTGACATCACGCTGGACTTCATTGCCATCGATGTTGATCTCACTCATATCGTTGACGATGACGGCGACCCGCAGGTTGTCGCGGTTACGCAGGACATAATTGAGCAGCGTACTTTTTCCAGCACCGAGAAAGCCAGAGAGGACGGTCACGGGGAGACGATTGGGCATCAGGTATTCCTCACAGGGATGCCCGGTCGCAGTGTCGGGCTTGTTTTGATGTTATAGTATAACAATACAATCAAACCACTCTCCTCTTGCCCATGACGACAAAGCGTCCGATGTTGAAGGCCGTTCAGTCCCCGAGAAATCCCATGCGTACTGCCCTGAAATTGGCGCTGATGAGTGTTTCGCTGCTGCTGGCTACACAGGCCGGGGCTCAGATCCCGAGCCTGGCCAAATGCACCCATAGCGCCAATCTGCTGGCCTGCGTGGATATCGACGGCAACGCCTATAGCGTCAACACCGTCGGCAGCACGATCTATCTGCGCGGCTTCGAAATGGCGGGTAAGCGCTACTGGGCACAGACCAATAGCCGCTACGGGCAACTGACATTTTTCACCGGCATCGCTTCCGACGGCGAAGCCTGGGTTGGCTATAACCGTCGGGTGGGCTGGACCACCATCAATCGCTTCTCCAGCTCGGGTGGCAGCAGCGCCAAATTCACCTGCAGCCGGATTACCGGCTGCTAGACCTGCGCTTTTTTCTGCTCTTGTTGCCAGGCGATGTAGCTGTTGGCGGGCGGATTTTTCTGGAAATAACGCTGTAGCCCTTCAAATAGACCGTCCGCCACTGCCTGCTGATGACGTGCAGTGACCAGTCGCTGGCTGTCGCGAGCGTTAGAAATGAAACCGGTTTCCACCAGGATCGACGGCATATCCGGCGACTTCAATACCGCAAATCCCGCCTGTTCCACGCGCTTTTGATGCAGCGTGGTGATACCCGCCAGGCTGCCGAGGACCGTGCTGCCCAACTGCAAAATGGCGGCCAGGGTGGCGTTCATCGACATATCGAGAATGACCCCGGCGAGCATCGGGTCCTTGTCCTTGAGATTGAGATTGAGCAAACGGGTGACGCCCAGCAGGTCCGCCCCATTCTCGCGTTGAGCCATGAAACGTGCCGTGGCTGAGGTCGCACCACCTTCAGACAAGCAATACACCGAGGCGCCGGAAGCGGTAAGACGCGGGGCTGCGTCCGCGTGCACCGAGATGAACATGTCGGCGTTGTGCTTGTGGGCAATTTCAACCCGTTTGCGCAGCGGAACAAAGAAGTCGTCGTTGCGCACCAGTTTCACGTCAAAGCCCTTCTCGCGCTTTAGACGCTTGGCCAACAGCTGAGCGATAGACAACAACACGTCTTTCTCTCGCTCTCCTTTCGCGCCGACCGCGCCAGGGTCTTTACCGCCGCGACCAGGGTCAACCACCACGATGATGTCGCGCTTGGGGTGCATCGTCTCCTGGATCGCCTCAGAGGCGACCACGATGGGTAATGGCGCTGCGGTCTTCAGATCAAACACCAATCTCAGCTTGTCATCCGAACGCCACAGCCGTGCGTTGCGAATTTGCGTGGCCGAGACGCCAAAGGGCAACGCGAAAGCTGCGCTGGCCAGAATCAGGCTGAGCGAGTGACGTCTGTGCATGAAGAAGACCGCTCGAGAAAAAGGCGTAGTCGAAATTAATGTAATAACATAACATGCTGAATCGATTCCCACGATGGACCTGCTCATGAATGCGCTGACTCTGCCGGATATCGCCGCGCAAGCCTCTCGCCAAGCCCTGCCACTCGACTGGGTGGGTATGTGTGGCATTGCACTTCCTGTTCTGTTCGATGGCCAACGTATGAGCGCAAAAGCTGATGCGGGCGTGAGCCTCGATGATGGAGTGGCTCGCGGGATTCATATGTCGCGGTTGTATCTGGCGCTGGAAATGCTTGAGCAGGAAAACCTGACACCCACCCTGCTACGGCGAATTCTGCAAAGTTTTCTCGACAGTCATGAAGGACTGTCCCACAGCGCTTACTTAAAAATTCATGCCGATCTACTGCTCAAAAGGCCGGCGCTAATCAGCCGTTTGGCCGGCTGGAAAACCTATCCGGTGAGCATCGAAGCGCGATTGAAAAACGCGATGTTCCACGTGGAACTAAAAATCGACGTTCCTTATTCCTCGACGTGCCCCTGTTCAGCCGCACTGTCCCGGCAGTTGATTCAGCAGCAATTCGTCGATGATTTTGCCAACCAGTCACTACAACACGCCGATGTGTTGGCGTGGCTCGGCTCCACAAAAGGCATCGTTGCGACGCCCCACAGTCAACGCAGCACCGCACATTTGCGCTTACGTCTTGATGATTACCTGGATGACCTGCCGTTGATTGCCCTCATCAACGACGCCGAAGCCGCACTCGGTACCGCCGTACAAACCGCGGTCAAGCGCGCCGATGAACAAGCCTTCGCCTTGGCCAATGGTCAGAACCTGATGTTTTGCGAAGACGCCGCAAGACGTTTGAACCTTGCCCTGAAACGCTCACCGGGTCTCCTCGCCTTTCACATTCGCGTCGTCCACGCCGAAAGCCTGCACGCCCACGACGCCGTCGCCGAGAGCCGCTGGAACTGGGAGGCAACATGATCCGTTGCCAAGCATTACGTTGGGGCGCACCCGGCCAACCTCTCACACCACCCGTGGATTTCGAACTGCCTAAGGGAAGCCTGACTGCCGTGATCGGCGCCAACGGCTCGGGCAAAAGCAGCTTGCTGAAAGTCATCGCCGGACTGCAAAAGCCACTCACAGGCAAAGTCTTCCTCGATGTTCCACGCAAAGGCTCGCTGTCCTTCCTCCCTCAGCAACAACACCTGGACCGGCAATTTCCCATCAGCCTCCAAGAGTTGGTATCCGCCGGATTTTGGGGCAGCAAACAATCACCCGAACTGCGCAGCCAACGCCTCAACACCGCACTGGAAGATTGGTGCCTCAGCGGGCTGGAGCACCGCCCGTTGATGGCTTTGTCTGGAGGTGAACTCCAACGTGCCCTGCTCGCCCGATTGAGTCTTGCGCAAACACCACTGCTGTTGCTCGACGAACCGCACGCGGCGCTCGACGAACTCGGTCAATCGTTGCTCTGGAAACACATCCACGAATGGCACACTCAAGGTCGAACCCTGGTTGTGGTGTGCCATGACCTGACCGCCGTCCGCCAACACATTCCACACACACTGCTGATCAAAAGCAGCGGCTGTGTACTCGGACCGAGTACCGAACTGATTCACCAACAACCGCAAACGTTGGTGGCCTGATGCTCGCCGCGGCTCAACTTTGGCAACCCTTCCAGGATTTTGTGTTCATGCGTCGGGCGCTACTCGGGGGACTTGTCCTGGCATGCAGCACGGCACCGCTGGGCGTGTTTCTGATCCTGCGGCGCATGAGCCTGATCGGCGATGCCGTCGCTCACGGCATTTTGCCCGGCGCCGCGCTCGGTTTCTGGTTTGCGGGTTTGAGTTTGCCAGCACTGACCTTCGGTGGCCTGGGCGCAGGTCTGAGCATGGCCGGGCTGGCCGCATGGATCACCCGCCGCACCGGTTTGCGAGAAGACGCCAGCCTGGCAGCGATCTACCCGATTTCCCTCGCCAGCGGTGTGCTGATCCTGGGTATCGCCGGCAAACGTCTGGACCTTTTGCACCTGCTGTTTGGCTCCGCTCTGGCGGTCGATGGCCCGACGCTGACCGGCATGTTATGGGTCTCGGGCTTCAGCCTGATCGCCATGGCCCTGATCTATAAACCGCTGTTACTGGACACCCTCGACCCGCTCTTCCTGCAAACCGTCAGCCGCCTCGGGCCGCTGGCCCATGGTGTGTTCCTGACGCTCGTGGTGCTGAATCTGGTGATCGGTTTCCAGGCCATCGGCGCGCTAATGGTGGTTGGTCTGATGATGTTGCCCGCCGCCGCTTCGCGTTTCTGGAGCCGTCGATTACCGGTGTTGATTGCCATCGCCGCCATGCTCGGCTGCCTCTCGGTGTGGCTCGGATTACTGCTGTCGTTCTTCTACGCGCTGCCCAGCGGTCCGGCGATTGTGCTGGTTGCCGGCGGTCTTTATTTGATGTCCGTGGTGTTCGGTCCTGTGCATGGCTTGTTGCGCCGCCCGCCTTTGCTCACATCCCAATGAGGTGTTTCCCGATGCGCGTTGTACTCGTGCTGTTCAGTTTGATGTTGTCGATGTCGCTGTCTGCGGCGGAAAAACTTCAGGTGGTAACCAGCTTCAGCATCCTCGCCGACATGACCCATCAGGTCGGCGGCGAGCATATCCAGATCACCAACATGGTCGGTCCGGACGCCGATGCTCACACCTACGAGCCGACGCCGGATGACGCCAAGGCGCTGCTCAGTGCCAAGCTGATCATCAAGAATGGATTGGGTTTTGAGCCATGGCTGGACCGTCTGGTGACCAGTACTGAAACCAAAGCGCCGGTCATCAGTGCAAGTCATGGCGTCATCCCGCGCTCGCTGGATGACGACGGCGAGACCATTCCTGACCCTCATGCCTGGCACAACCTGGCGAACACCGAGCTGTACATCGCCAACATCACCAAGGCGTTGATCGCAGCCGACCCGGCGAACTCCGCCAACTACCAACGCAACAGTCAGGCCTACCTGAAACAGATCTACGCCTTGCTTGCTGAAGCCAAGGCCAAGCTCGGCTCACTGCCACCGGGCAATCGCAAAATCGTCACCTCCCATGACGCCTTCGGCTATCTCGGTCAGGCCTACGGGATCGACTTCATGGCACCTCAAGGACTGTCCACCGAACGTGAACCGTCGGCTGCCGAAGTCGCTGCGCTGATCACGCAGATTCGCCAGGCCAAGGTCAAAGCGGTGTTCATGGAAAACATCAAGGACGCCCGTTTGCTGAAACAGATTGCCGATGAAAGTGGCGCGCAAATCGGTGGCACGTTGTACTCCGATGCACTCGCCGCCACCGGGCCGGCCAGCACCTTTGCCGGGCTGTTCGAATACAACCTCAACACCCTCTACCAAGCGTTGAGCAAGCCATGATCCGCAAGAACCCTTCAGGGGATTTGCCGCAGATCGCGGAGTCCGCCTACGTGGATAAGACCGCCATCATCTGCGGCAAAGTGCTGATTGGAGAGAACGTCTTCGTCGGCCCTTACGCGGTAATTCGCGCCGACGAAGTAGACGCCAGTGGCGAGATGGAGCCGATCACCATCGGTGCCAACTCAAACATCCAGGACGGCGTGGTGATTCACTCCAAGTCCGGCGCAGCCGTCACCATCGGCGAGTTCAGTTCGATCGCCCATCGCTCCATTGTGCATGGCCCTTGCACCGTCGGTGACCGGGTGTTCATCGGCTTCAACAGCGTGCTTTTCAACTGCGCGGTCGGTGATGGTTGCGTCGTACGGCATAACTCGGTAGTCGACGGCCGTGATTTGCCCGAAGACTTCTACGTGCCCTCCACCACCCGCATCGGACCGAACACCGACCTGTCGCAATTCCCACCGGTCAGCGTCAGCGCTTCGGAGTTTTCCGAAGACGTGGCGCGTACCAACGTCGACCTGGTGCGCGGTTACAAAGCGCTGCAAAACGAGATCTGACCATGAGCAGTGTGCTGATTCGCAATGCCCGGCTGGTGAACGAAGGCCGTGAGTTCGAGGGTGATCTGCTGGTCAGCAATGGTCGGATCGTGAAGATCGCCAGCAGCATCCAGGGTGAAAATGCCGACGTGGAAATCGATGCCGACGGCCAATGGCTGCTACCCGGAATGATCGACGACCAAGTGCACTTTCGCGATCCCGGCGCACCGCACAAGGGCAGTTTCTACACTGAATCGAGGGCAGCGGTGGCCGGTGGAATCACCAGTTTCATGGACATGCCTAACACCCGTCCGGCGACCCTGAGCCTCGCAGACCTGGCTGACAAGAAGCGTCGCGCGGCGATCAGTTCAGTAGCCAATTACGGTTTCCATTTCGGCGTCAGCAACGACAACCTCGACACCATCGCAGCGCTCAATCCTTGCGAAGTGGCCGGCGTCAAAGTGTTCATGGGCGCCTCCACCGGCAACATGCTGGTCGATGATCCACGGATTCTGGAACGGCTATTCGCGCAAGTGCCGACGATTTTGTTGGCCCACTGCGAGCACACACCCAGCATCAAGGCCAACGACGCAAACCTTCGAGACCTGTTCGGCGAACACATTCCTGCGGCCGCCCATCCACTGATCCGCAACGCCGAGGCGTGCTTTCGTTCCTCCTCGATGGCCGTGGACCTGGCCAAGCGGCACGGCACGCGATTGCATGTTCTGCACCTGACCACCGCCCGCGAACTGGCGCTGTTTGAAGACAAGCCGCTGGCCCAGAAGCGCATTACGGCCGAAGTGTGCCTGCACCACTTGCTGTTCGATGATCGGGACTACTCCAGCCTCGGCAACCTGATCAAGTGCAACCCCGCCATCAAGACTCAAGCCGACCGCGATGCATTGCGCCAGGCACTGCAAAGCAATCGACTCGATGTGATTGGCAGCGACCACGCGCCGCACACCTGGGCGGAGAAACAACAGCCTTACCGTCAGGCACCTTCCGGCCTGCCGCTGGTGCAACACGCCCTGCCCGCGTTGCTGGAATTAATGGCTGACGAAGTCCTGCCGATAACCACCCTCGTGACCAAGACCAGTCACCGTGTAGCCGATTTGTTCGCCATCCCCGACCGCGGTTATCTGCGCGAAGGCTATTGGGCCGACCTCGTTCTGATCAAATCCGAACCCGATGGCGTTGCCGTTTCCCAGCAGCCCATCCTGTCTCAATGCGGCTGGACGCCCTTCGCCCGGCAGCGTTTTCGTCATAGTGTCAGTACCACGCTGGTGTCCGGGCAAATTGCCTGGCACGACAAACGTCTTAATGACAACTGTCAGGGATTACCTCTACGGTTTATGCGCTAGCGCGTGATACAGAAGCACTCGAGAGCATCACCATGATTCAGATCCGCCTGCCCGATGGGTCATTGCGTGAATACGACCAGCATTGTCCGTGTACGAACTCGCCGCGAGCATCAGCCCCGCGCTGGCCAAAGCGGCGGTGGCCGGTGCCGGCGAGGATTTCGGCAGGATGGGTATTGAGGAGGCGTGTCGTAGCTGAATCAAACCCGCCCCCACACGATCATGCAGGAAGCGGGTGTACGGCGAAGGAAGGTCTTAGGCTCTTGGCTTGACCGTTCCGCAATCCTGCCCCAGCCACACGGCGCGGCTTTCGAGACTGCCCTTTTGCTGGATGCCGGTGGCGTTGAAGGTGCCGTTGACCTTGGTCGTGAACTCGCGGTCACTGAGGAACGTGGCAACTCCGGCGCCTTGCGCTTTGGGACAGCTGAAACGGAATTTCCACTGGTTGCCGGTGCGGTCGGTGACTTCCTGCTTGCAGCCCGATTGCGGGTCCGTCAGTGGAATGTCGTCGGTCTGCACCTGCTCCGGCGTCAGGCAAGCCCGAATCCCTTTACCGCCCATGGTGAGGCCCTGCTTCTCCAGTTGCGCGCGCTGTTCCGGGGTCATCTGGCTCTGCAACTGACCGAGGATCAGTTGTAAGTCCGGCAGGTTCTGGTCATCGACCTTCATGTTGCTTGTGGTCAATTCCCACAACCCGGGTTGCAGCATCTGTGCGTGAGCTGCCACAGGAAGTGACAAACCAATAGCCATGGCCAAACCCAGCAGACGAACGTTCATCGAGTAACTCCTGATCAGTAGTGGCCGTTAGACGCCAACCTTCGGCTTCGGTTCATGGGCCAATTAAATAGCGACATTTTGCACGGAACATGCTCTGTTAAGCACTGAATCTTCAGGAGCAGGGCTGCCCCATGGATTACTTCGGACCACACATTTTCGGCTACACCATTGCACTGCTTCACTCGCTGGGCACGATCGCGGCCATCCACGCCGTACTCAACGTGCGCACCGCTCAGGGATCGATCGCCTGGGCGCTTTCGTTGGTGTTTATGCCCTACCTCACACTCATTCCGTATCTGATCTTCGGCAGCAGTACCTTTGATGGTTACATCAAGGCTCGGCGCCAGGCCAACGACGAGATGCGCAAAGCCGTCTCCGAACTCAACTGGCGTCCATGGTTCGAGGAGGCACTGACCGCTCGTGCGTCCAATGCTTACGCGTCGTTGCGGGCGATGCCCAAGCTTGGCCGAATGCCGTGCCTGGCGAACAACGAAGTGCACTTATTGATCAATGGCCAGGCCACGTTTGATTCGATTTTCGAAGCCATCAGCAACGCTAAGGTAGCGGTGCTGATTCAGTTTTTCATCATCCACGATGATCGTCTTGGCCAGCGTCTGCACAATCTGCTGCTGAAAAAAGCCGCCGAAGGCGTCGCGGTTTACCTGCTTTACGACCGCATTGGCAGCCACGCCCTGCCCAAAAGTTACGTGCAACCGTTACGCGATGCCGGCGTTGAAGTCAAAGCGTTCGCCACCCGCAGTGGATGGCTCAACCGCTTCCAGGTCAACTTCCGCAACCATCGCAAGATAGTGGTGGTTGATGGTGTATTGGGCTTCGTTGGCGGGCATAACGTGGGCGACGAATACATGGGCGAAAAACCACCGCTGGCGCCGTGGCGAGATACCCATGTTCGAGTGCGGGGACCGGTGGTGGCCTGTATGCAGGAGTCATTTGCCGAAGACTGGTTTTGGGCTGCGCGTTCATTACCGCCATTGATCCTGCCGGACGTGTATCCCGACGACGGCGTGCTTTGCCAATTTTTGGCGAGCGGCCCGGCCGATTCCTTCGAAACCTGTTCGTTGTTCTTCGTCGAAGCCATCCATGCCGCGACTGAGCGAGTGTGGATCACCACACCCTATTTCATCCCCGACGAAGCGGTATTCGCGGCACTCAGGTTGGCAGTGTTGCGGGGTGTAGATGTGCGACTGTTGCTGCCTTCTCGTCCAGACCACCGCATCGTCTACGCCGCCTCCAGCCTGTACGCCTTCGAAGCCGTAAGCGCTGGTGTTCGAGTATTCCGTTATGAACCCGGTTTCCTGCACCAGAAAGTGGTGTTGATCGACAGTGAAATCAGCGCCATCGGCAGTGCCAACATGGACAACCGATCGTTCCGGCTCAACTTCGAAGTGATGTTGTTGACGGTCGACAGCGTGTTTGCCGCGCAGGTGGAACAGATGCTCAACGATGACTTCGCTCAGGCGCATGAAATAGCCAAAGACGAAGGCCGGGAGACCCGCCGCGTGCAGCAATTCGGCATGCGGGTCGCCCGGCTTATTTCACCGATTCTTTAAGGGTTGTAGATGTCGTCGCGCGTCCAGGGCAATTCATGGCTGCCATCGGGGTGGGCTTTAACCGCGAGGATTTGATGTAGGTTGATCCAGCCCCTGGCAAACGCATAAGCGCATCCTGCCAGGTACAGCCGCCAGATTCGCAAGGTTTGCTCCGGCACTTGCCTGGACGCCGCTTCCAAATTGTCTTCCAGGCGTTCGCTCCAGTGATCCAGGGTACGCGCGTAATGCAGGCGCAGGCTTTCAACGTCGACGATCTCCAGCCCCACGTCACTGATCTCAGCAGCGATCATCGAGAGGTGCGGCAGTTCGCCGTTGGGGAAAACATATTGCCCAATGAAGTAGCCAGCACCGCGCCCCACCGGCCGGCCGTCAATGTGTTTGGCGGTGATCCCGTGGTTCATTACCAGACCGCCCTCTTTCACCGCGCCGAACAAGGTTTTGCAGTACTCCGCCAAATTGGCGTGGCCCACGTGTTCGAACATGCCGACACTGACCACTTTGTCGAAGCGCCCGTCCTGAGGCAGGTCGCGGTAGTCGAGCAGTTGCAATTCGACCAGATCTTCCAGACCTTCCTCTTTCACGCGTTCACGTGCCAGATCGAGTTGCGCTTTGCTGAGCGTAATGCCAAACACCTTCGCGCCGAACTCCCGCGCTGCATACCGCGCCAGCCCGCCCCAGCCGCAACCGACATCCAGTAAGTATTCGCCAGGCTGTAACCGCAACTTGCGACACAAGTGGCGGAATTTGGCCTGCTGGGCCTGCTCCAGAGTTTCACTACCGGTCTCGAAATACGCGCAGGAATACGCCATGTCGCTGTCGAGCCACAGCTGATAGAACGCGTTGGAAAGGTCGTAATGGTAGGAGATGGCCTTCGCGTCGGTTTCCTTGTCGTGGGCGGTACGAACGGGTTGATCGTCGTCGTTCTCGTCCAACATCGCCTGGCTCCATTCATCGCAGACGCGGATGACGTCGCTGATGGAACCTTCCAGCTCAAGTTTGCCCTCGACAAACGCCGCTCCGAGCGCGTCCAGGCTTGGATGGGTGAACTGGGTAACCATTTGTGGATCCTTGACCACAATCGTGACGCTGGGCGTCGGTCCCAGATTGAATTCATGGCCGTCCCAGAGTCGCAGGCGTAACGGTAACTGCAGATTCTGTAAGGCCGGTGGAAGGTGCGCGAGCATGGACAATCCCCTTGTTTCAGACGTCTGATGTGAGGGTAGACCATCTCTGAAAATTAGCTGGCTATCCAATTACTAGCCGTTTTCTATAATCAGCGAAGCTGCAACCAGCCATCGTGAATCCACTGCTTAAGCCAGGTAACAGCTTGAAGTGGTGCGCCCTCTCCATAGATGACTGTCAATTCAGAGCACAGTTCAGCAAAATTCCAGTCCCGCTCAAACATGCCTTTTAGAGCGATGGCCTCTAGAGGCTCCAGGCTCCGATACTGGCAAACAAGATCATTTCGACAAATCACCACCACATGGGGATCGTCGAGCGCCGTACTGCCGGGAAACGTAGTTTCATCCTTTACCGATCGCCAAAGCGCCACACTGTTGAAAGCAAACTCCAGCCATTGCAGTGAAGGACTGGGGCTGACTTGCAGCGTCGGCCAGTCTTGTGGTGCAAAAATCACCATATCCTGCATCGTCAACGGCGCTCCTGGAGGCGCATCGAATGCCAGCGTGAAAGCCCATTCAAATGCCGCCAGTTCGGCCAATGGCGCACTTTGCTCAGGCACCAAATGTTGGCGAATGAACGCCTCGAAGCCTTGCCCAAGCCAACGAAGGCTGTAATGAGCCGAAGGGTTATGGCGCAAATAAGCCGCCGCTAGCTGTTCAAACTCTTCGTCACCCAGCCAATTAAGGATCGCCGGATAGTCGCCGCGCAACACTTCCTGAAGCCGCGCTTGATAAGCATTGTGATAAATCGCCAGCCCGGTGCTGACATCCAGCGTCGGGCCGCCGATCAGGCTTGAACCGAGCGCGATATCAGCCGTCGAAGACTCTCCCAACAGGTAACATTCAAAGGCCAGTTGCCAATCGTTCAGGCGCATTTCTGTCTCCGGGCCAACACGCCCTCGCCCAGCTCCCGGGCTTTTTGCAGTTCAGTGAGCAATTCTTCAAAAGGCGGGAAATGGTCATCGCGCTCCAGCAACGTGGCGACCGGGCCGAGGTAGTCGAGGGTTCGTTGGTAAAGCGCCCAGACTGGATCGCTGACGGGATGGTCATGGGTGTCGATGACGTAATCGCCGTAATCGCTGTGGCCCGCCAAGTGAAGTTGGCGAATCTTGTTCGCTGGCAATCCTTGAATGAATGTCCACGGATCGAAGCCATGATTGCGTGAGCTGACATAGACGTTATTCACGTCCAGCAACAACTCGCAATCGCTCAGCCGACTCAGTGCTTCAAGAAATTCCCACTCGCCGAAATCATCGCCAGCGCTACGCACATAGCTGGAGACATTCTCCAACACCAGTGGACGCTGCAAAAAGTCTTGCACCTTACGCACTCGGTCCGCGACGTAATGAAGGCTTTCTTCGGTGTACGGTAATGGCAGCAAATCATGAAGCTGATGGGCGTTGCCGCGGCTCCAGCACAAGTGATCGGAAATCCACGCCGGTTTTACTCGATCAGCCAACAGTCTGAGTTGTTGCAGATAGCCCGGATCCAGCGCATGAGGCCCGCCGATGGACAACGATACGCCATGCATCACCAGCGGATAACGCTCGGCGATGGCATCAAGGTAGTAGAGGGCTTTGCCGCCCTGCACCATGAAATTTTCGGAGACGACTTCGAACCAGTCCACGGCCGGCGACTGATCAAGAATTTGTTGGTAGTAAGCACTGCGTAAACCCAGGCCGTAGCCCAGACACGGAAGGGATGCAGACATTTGCGGACTCCTCGCAAAATGGCCGCAGTGGCAAGGGGGAAACCACCGCGGCGCCAAGCGGTGGTCGGTTATGCGCCGACCTTGCCACCGGCTTTCATGCATTCGGTCTGAGTCATTGCCTTGAAACCGTGACCTTTGCAAACACCTTGCCCCTTACAGGCGTTTTCTGCGGTTTTGCAATCGTTCATGCCTTTGCACGATGTCACGCCGTAGCAGTGAACTTGAGGTGCATCGGCGGCCTGAGCTTGAGTGGCAACACCGGCAAACAGAGTGGCAGCGGCGAAAGCGAGAGCAGCACCAGCGGTAGCGGATTTGAAGTTCATTTTTGTATCCTCGGTCATCGTCAGGTTTGTCGGCTGGAACGTTGTTCAGTCCCGACACAGCACTAGAGCGTGCTGCCCCAACGGCGTTACAGAGGCAGGCAAAAAGTTTTCGATTCGCTCAACTGTCTTCCTTGAGCTTGAGCAAGGGCTCCTGAAACCGCAGCAAACGTCCGGCGTTGCCCAGCACCAGCAACGTGCTCAAGTTATGCAGCAACGCTGCAATCATCGCCCCTGCCGCGCCGAGCCAGCCAAAAGCGGCGAAGGCAACAATCGCCAGGGTCCAGCCCAAACCAATGATCACATTGACCTGCAAGGTCTGGCGGCATTGGCGACTCAAGCGCACACAGGTGCCGAGCCGACGCAGGTCGCTGCCGATCAGCACGATGTCTGCCGAGGCCAACGCAATGTCGGCCCCTCCCGCGCCCATGGCCACACCCACGACACCGGCCTTGAGCGCCAGTGAGTCGTTGATCCCGTCCCCGACCACCATCGGCCGGAAGCCGCTGCCAATTTCTTTAAGCACGCGATTGAGCTTGTCCTCAGGCAACGCCTGGGCCTCGACATCGCTGATGCCGACATCGCGAGCCAACGTGTGCGCGACGCTCTGCCGATCCCCGGTGAGCAGCAATTGTCGACCCAAACCCAATTCACGCAGCTCACTCAAGGCAAATCGCGCCTCGGGTTTGACGCTGTCGGCCAGCAATAGCCAGGCGAGAAACTCACCGTTAAGCGCCAACCCTGCTATCGGACCGTCATGATCAGGAACCGCCGATGTAGCAATGCCCAATTGCGCGAACAACTCCGGGCGACCAAGCGCCGCCTCGCCCTGCCCGGTCATTGCCACCACGCCCAGCCCCTGGCGCTCGTGGATATCCGACAGCAGCAGAAAATGCTCCTGCGTCACCAGCCCGGCGAGCGCACGACTGACCGGATGACTGCTGGCCGAACCAAGACTGGCGGCCAGTTTCAGGACGTGACTGCGGTCTTCCAGCGGACTGTCGATCGACTGCAAGCGCAAGGTGCCGAACGTCAGCGTGCCGGTTTTATCCACCACCAACGACGTCAGGTCTGCCAGCTCTTCAAGAAACGCCGAACTGCGGATCAGAATGCCATGTCGCGCCGCCACCGCCACCCCGGCAATGGCCGTCGCCGGCGCCGACAACACCAGTGCGCAAGGACACGCCGCGACCAGCACCGCGAGCATCGCCTGTGCATCATTGGTGACGAACCAGGTCACCGCGGCCAGCAGTAACACCAGCACCATGTAGCTGCCGGCATAACGCTCCAGCAAGCGAGTAATCGGTGGCTTGGAGCGTTCGGCGCTTTGCATCATCGCGATGACTTTGCCCAAGGTCGATTCGTTGCCGGTGCGGGTCACTTCAATACGAAGCAGACCATCGAGGTTGATCGCCCCGCCGAATACCTGCATGCCCACGCCTGCTTCGATCGGCACCGACTCACCGGTAATCGAAGCAGTATCGAGGCTCGCCTGACCAGACAACACCCGACCGTCCGCCGGCACGCGATCACCGGCGCGCACCTCGACCAGATCACCGGCCTTGAGTGTGCTGTTGTCGATTTCGAGAATAGAGCCATCCGCCTGAACCTTGCGCGCATGACTGCGGGTGAGTTTGCCGAGTGCGTGAATCGCCTCCTGAGAACCGATCACGCTACGCTCTTCCAGGACGTGGCCGAAAATCATGATGATCGGTAACAACGCGGCAGTCAGCAGATCACCGGTGGCCCAGGCGCCGAGCATGGCGAGCGCGATCAACTGGTCGGTGATTCCGTGCAAGCTCGGGTAGCGCAGGCTGTACCACGCCGAACGCATCACCGGCACGGCCACTAACAGCGACGCAATCCCGAGCAGTAATTGACTGACGCCAGTCTGCTCCGGCGACAGCCAGCGCCAGATCAGGCCGAGCCCGAGCAGACCCAGGGCGAGCATGGCCAGCGTCAATTGGCGAGCGGCGCTGCGTTGTTCGGCCGAGGACAACATGCTTGGTGCGGCGGCGGTGTGCGCGGTCATTGGGTAGCTCCCTGAATGATCAGGCGGGAATCGTCTTTCGGATTGACCGTGGTCACTGAACCCGCCTGGCCGAGAATTTTCGGCATCCTCTCGCGGTAAATGCGCAGCAGCATTTGTGGGTCAGTGCCCTGCTGTTGCGCCTTGGCCAGGCTCAGTACAGTGGCGGTGTCGGCAGACGCTTTTGCCAACCGTTCGCTGGCTTGGGCATGGGCCACTTGCAGCGTTCGATCCGCCTGTTCGTTGGCGGCCTGGGTCGCCTTCTCGGCGTCGGTGCGCGCGTTCGCCACCGCTTTGTCGGCCTGCTGACTCGCGGTCAGTACTGCGTTGAAGGCGTTCACCGCAGGACCGGGCAGACTCGATTGCACGTCGACTCGGGCGACTTCAATACCCAACCCCTGCCCTGTTGCTGTCAGCTCGGCCAATCGTTGATTAATACCTTGCACCAGATCACCGCGTAGACGTTCACGTCGTTCAGCCGCCTGATTGTCGGCGCCGATCAGCTCCGGACGCGCTACCAGAATAGTGTCCAGATCTCGCGCCGCGGTCAGGGCCACAGCGCTGCGGGTGACTAGCCGATCCAGCGCTGGCAGCACATGTTCACCTTGCAGCACGAAGGCATACGGCTCGGTGACTTTGTAGAACACCCGCACATCGAGTTGCACCACGCCGGCATCACCCGTCAGCAAATAGCCGGAACCGGCGAGTGCATCGCTGAGCGGCGTGGCAAACGTGGCAGCTCGATCAGCCTGCAAGGCGACATCACTGCGCAGAAGGTTTTCCACTCGACGTTCGATAATGCGATCTGCCGCTGGCAGTAAAACCACCTGCTCAAAAGGTCGCGGCCATGCCAACAACAAACCGGCGTTCTGGATGCGATCCAGCGCACCGAAATGCAGGACCACCACGCGATTCTGTGGGTCAATTTGCCGCACATTGGAGAACGCCCAGGCTAACGCGGCGAGAACGGTCACCGCGTAAAGCGCGAGAAAAGCCAGGCGCCCGGCCTGAATCCAAGGGCTACTTAACTCATGTGTTCCACGTGGAACTAAACTCATGGCTGCGACCCGGACTTGTTTTCGAGGGTCGGCGGTCCGTCAACCAATACCCGAAATGGCGCAGCATCCGTGCGCAATATCAGTTTGGTGCCTGGCGAAACGATGGTGCCCAAGGTGTCGAGTGAGCGCAGCAAGTTGTACAACTGCGGAGATCCGGCATACGCACGGCCGTAAATTTGCGCCGCTTCGACACGCGATTGAGCTTCGATATCAGCGGCTTTCACCGTTGCATCGGCTTGCACGATTCGCGCATCCCGCTCAGCGGCGGAACGAATTTGCGCGGCTTCGCGCTTGCCGATTGCAGTGCGTTCGGTGGCGATTGTTTCACGCTCGGCGCGCATGCGATCCACGGTGGCGGTCAGCGTTACTGACGGTAAGGTCAGACGCTCGATACCGACTTGCAGAACGCGCACGCCATACGTGGTGAGCAACTGCTGATCGATCTGATGACGAAGTTGCGCTTCAAAGTCGGCAATGTGAACTTGATTGGCGTCAGTGTTGACCAGGTTCGCCAAGTCAAAACTGGCGGCTGTGGTTTCCAGCGCAGAGCCTACAAATGTGCGGATCTGCCGAGCTGCTTCATCCGGCTGATTCTGCACCGCGCGCATGAAACGTTGCACATTGTCCGGATCGCCCTGCACCTGCCACGCCACGTAAGCCTGAACGATGATGCGCAATCCATCGCGGGTGCCGACATCCTGCAATCCACTGGAGGTGGTGCGCAGACGCAAGTCGACAGGAATGGCAGCTTCAAACGGTGCAGGCCAGCGCCAGCCAAGACCCGGCTCCAGCAAAACCCGCGAAGGATTACCGAAGCGCGTGATGACGGTGGCCTCCCCCGAGCGAACTTGAACCAGGCTTGCGGCTGCAATGGCAAAGGCCACGAGCAACGCCGCCCAACCCATGCGTCGCCAGGGAAACGGGCCGGCTTCTTGTGGATCGCCGTGGTGATGATGGTGACCGTGGTGAGGCCCACCATGGCCGTGATCGTGGCCGGCGTGGTCATCGTGATCGTGTGTGTGCGACTGGCTCAATGGGTAGCTCCTGGCTGGGCGCTCGTACGCGGCGACGCAGGATCAGCCGGCAGCGTGAAAGTACGGAGGTCGATGGTTGGCGCATTGCTGCTGCCGCCCAAACGATGATCAAGAATCAGCAGCTTGGTGTTGGCCAGGCCCTGGCTCAGTTGGCTGAGGTATTGTTCCAGCACAAAAGCCTGACCGGCGCTGGCGTAGGCTTTCTGCTCCGCGCTGAATTTCAGGTCCGCCGCCTGGGCCGTGGCGTTGATTTCATGAGCGCTGGCGGTCGCTCGATCGCGCGCAATACTCGCTTGTAGTTGCGCTAAATTGGTCGCCTCGGCGGCGGCACCGCGTTCCCGCGAGATTAATGCTTGAGCGCCGATCTGCGCTGCCTGCACACCGTGATAGGCATTGGCGGCGCCGGCCGGTGGATGAATCGCCTCGACCACGGTGGCGAGAATTTCCACGCCACTGTCCAGTTTCTGCAGGTCAGCCTGCACGGCACGACCGATCTCTTGCGCGAGCCCTACCCGGTCTTCGCCGAGCAACCCATCAAGGGTTCGCGAGGCAAAGTCATGCACCAGAATCCGGCTGGCGGTGCTGCGAATCAGCGTCGGTACATCGGCACTGTTGTAGGTCGCCGCCAACGCCGCTTGATCGGTCAGGCCGATGCGATAGACGAAACGCACGTCCATGTTAACGATCTGGAAGCTCTGCTTGTCGGCGCGGCTGCTGGCGATGACCTGGGATTTGTCGTTCACATGACTGGCGTCCCATAACCGATTGGCAATCGCCGGTGCCGGGCCTTCGGCGGGCTCGGGCACAACCGGTGCCGACGCTTCGCCAACGCTGGTGGCCAACTCGTGAACCACGCCGTTTTCAACCTTCAGCACCCGGCCCAAAGGCCACGGCAGACCGGCGTGCAAACCAGGACCGAACACCTCCACCGGTTTGCCGAAACGCTCGTAGATACCCCGCCCCTGCAACGGTATTTCGTGAATGCCGGTGAGTGACCAGCCGACGACGGCAACCACCGCCAGCACCGGCAAAAACGCCCGGCGCATGTAAGTGAAGGCCCAGATTTGCCGCAAGTCGATGCCGAACCGATTGTGCAATTCGTGCTGCAAGGCGAGCAGTGGTTGCGGCGGCCAGCGCAGCATGTCAGCGACAAAACTTCGCGCCAGCAATGCAGGTTCGAGTTGTACGCGCTGTGGACTGAACAGCGACAACACCGCACGCAGCAGCAACTCGACTGCAACCAACCCCGGCAGTAAACCGATCAGCACCGCCAATCGCACTGGCCACACCGATGTTTCACTGGCGAACAACAGACACAATGCGCCAAGCACCAGGCAAATGATTGCCACCCGAGTCAGTTGCGCCAGTGCACCTGCCTCTGGCCATTGGGCGACGTTTTCCTGAGCCAGTTGCCGCTCAGCAACCAGCAAGCCGAACGCCAGCAGCAACGCCAGAGCAGCCCCGACACTGGCCGATAACCCCAGCGCTGCGGGCGGTAACGCGAGGTTCCAGAACTGACTGATGCTGAACAAGGTCAACAGCGCCCAACCGCCGAGCCAGAGGGTTGGCGCGCCGATCTGGCCAAGCATGCGTACCGAGCGCCGACTGAGCCCATCCAGCAATCGCTCATACCAACCTTCAGGCGCAACAATTTCGTCAACGACCACCACGGGTGGCGTCGGGTTCATTGTCTGTGCACGCCACCGCGTAACCCACCAGGCTGATTGCAGACCGGCAACCAGCACCAGCAAAGCGGCGCTCTGATTTACCAGCAATGCGCCCCACAGCGACTGTGGCGCAAACAATCCGACAAATAACGCCAACACCAGCCCGAGCGCTGTCAAAGCACTCAGGCCAATGGCGAACTGACGCAATCGTCGCCCCTGAAAGACCGCCTGCTGAAAGCGCGGCAACCCTGCTACTTGCGCGCCATCGACTTCGAGATCGACTTGCATACCACCCCAGTGTTTATTCAACGCGGACACCGCATTTCGTTACGGTATAACGAAAGCGGTGAAATTTCTGTTCTAAATCCCTCTATCTAAAAACGCTGAACCTGTCGCTTGGCTGAAGCCTTGACCGAAACAGCGCGAAGCGCACATATTACGCTCGTAATTTTAGCCAACTACTACTTTTAACCAGCCCGATCCCTTCACTTCAGGAGTCCATCCATGAGCAGCTACGACGTCGTGATTCTGGGCGGTGGCCCCGGCGGTTATAACGCAGCGATCCGTGCAGGCCAGCTAGGTTTGAAAGCAGCATGCGTCGAAGGTCGCGCGACCCTCGGTGGCACCTGCCTGAACGTCGGCTGCATGCCGTCCAAGGCGCTGTTACACGCTTCCGAACTTTACGACGCGGCCATGGGTTCGGAATTCGCCAACCTGGGCATCGAGGTCAAACCCATCCTCAACCTTGCTCAGATGATGAAGCAAAAGGATGAAAGCGTTACCGGGCTGACCAAGGGCATCGAGTTTCTGTTTCGCAAAAACAAAGTCGACTGGATCAAGGGCTGGGGCCACATCGACGGGCCAGGCAAAGTCACGGTCACCGACAGTGGCGGCGGCAAAACCGAGCTGAGCGCCAAAGACATCATCATCGCCACCGGCTCCGAACCCACTCCCCTGCCGGGCGTCGACATCGATAACCAACGCATCCTCGACTCCACCGGCGCGCTGTCGCTGACCGAAGTGCCAAAACATCTGGTGGTGATCGGGGCCGGCGTCATTGGCCTGGAGCTGGGCTCTGTGTGGCGGCGCCTGGGGGCTCAAGTCACGGTAGTCGAATTTCTCGACCGCATCTGCCCGGGTGTGGACGTTGAGGCCGGCAAAACACTTCAGCGTTCATTGAGTAAACAAGGCATCACCTTCAAGTTGAGTTCGAAAGTCACCCGCGCCACTGCATCGGCGAGCGGTGTTCAGCTCAGCATTGAACCGGCGGCGGGCGGCACCGCCGAGTTGCTGGAGGCCGATTACGTGCTGGTGTCGATCGGTCGCAGGCCTTACACCCAAGGCCTTGGGCTGGAAAACGTCGGCCTCGCCACAGACAAGCGCGGCATGCTCGCCAATAAAGGGCACCGCACCGAAGCGGCGGGCGTGTGGGTGATCGGCGACGTCACGTCCGGGCCGATGCTCGCCCACAAGGCAGAAGACGAAGCCATGGCCTGCGTGGAACAGATCGTCGGCAAGGCTGGTGAAGTGAATTACAACCTGATTCCCAGCGTGGTCTACACCAAACCGGAGCTGGCCAGCGTCGGCAAGACCGAAGAGCAGCTCAAGGCCGAAGGTCGCGCGTACAAGGTCGGCAAATTCCCATTCACCGCCAACAGTCGGGCCAAGATCAACCACGAGACCGAAGGCTTCGCCAAAGTGCTGGCCGATGAACGCACGGATGAAATTCTCGGCGTCCACCTGGTGGGTCCGAGCGTCAGTGAAATGATTGGCGAGTATTGCGTGGCGATGGAGTTCAGCGCCTCGGCCGAGGACATTGCGCTGACTTGCCATCCACACCCGACACGGTCCGAGGCGTTGCGCCAGGCGGCGATGAATGTGGAGGGGATGGCTACGCAGATGTAAGGTTTTAAGTCTTTTGCAATCAGGTCTGGCCCCTTCGTCGGAACGCCGCCCGGAGCAAGCCCGCTCCTACAGGTGATTTGTGGCGTTCACAAAATCAGTGTGGGAGCGAGCCTGCTCGCGAAGGGGTCGACTCGGTCTAAAGCGGCAAATGCCCCAACGGCAACGCCCCCGGAGTTTTCACCGTGTGAATCGCAAAGTTACTGCGAATATCGCTCACACCCGGCAACTTCAGCAGCCGCTCGGTAAGAAAGCGGTCATACCCGCGCAAATCCGGCACCACCACTTGCAGTAGAAAATCCGATTCCCCGGACACCAGAAATGCCGAAATCACTTCCGGCAGCGCCGTCACGGCCACGCGAAAGGCTTCGGCTTGCTCGTCGTTGTGGCGTTCGACTTTGACCCCGACAAACACCGTCAGCCCAAGCCCCACCTCGTCGCGATCCAGATTGGCCTGATAGCCGCGAATCACCCCTGCTTCTTCCAGCATTCGCACCCGACGTAAACAGGGCGAGGCGGACAAGCCGATTTCGTCGGCCAATTGCACATTGCTCAATCGACCGTCCCGTTGCAGGGCCGCGAGGATCTTGCGGTCGTAGGCGTCCAGTTTCATGTTTTGGCAGATCCTGATGGCTAGATCGTGTTGAAGCAGCAGGTTATGCCAATTTTCCATACTTTAGAAGCTGACTACGCAACCACCTGCCCTGCCCTTGCGCCCTAGACTGGCACTACCGAATCGACAACGAAAGGGGCGCAACATGGCAGGACTCTGGCTGTTTTTCATGGCACTGGCAGTAGTTTATTTGCTGCCCGGACCGGACATGATCCTGCTGCTGCAAACCGGGGCCCGTCAGGGTAAAGCGGCGGCATTGGCAACCGCGATAGGCTTGGGCATTGCCCGAGGTTGTCACGTTGCATTGGCCGCGCTGGGGTTGGCGGCGTTGTTCAAGGCCGCGCCGTGGACCTTCGATGTGGTGCGTCTGGCCGGTGCCGCGTACCTGTTGTGGATCGGTATTCAATGCCTGCGCACCACGATGCTGCCGAACCTGAACGGCACTGACGCCACAGCAGCAAAGCCACGCTGGACAGTGGCGATCCAGCGCGGTTTGCTCACCAATCTGCTCAATCCCAAGGCGTTGCTGTTCTGTTCGGTGCTGCTGCCACAGTTCATCGATCCACACGCAGGATCAGTGCTCACGCAGTTCGCAATCCTCGGCATGGTGCTGGTCAGTGTCGGCTTCATCTTCGACAGCGCCTATGCGCTGGTCGGCGCGGCGCTGGGCCGTTGGCTGCAACGCAGTCCTTCGGCCCAGCGGCTCCAGCAATGGCTGTTTGGCAGCCTGTTGATCGGCTTCGCGGTGCGGCTGACCTTCGTGCAACAGGCGTAAGCCTTACTGCTCCCGTCGGCGGCGACGATTGATCAACAGCAACGCCACTGCCGTCACGACGATGACACCGCCGTACTGCAATGGCCGCTTGTAAGGCCGCAGAACCGAACGCGTCGCGTCAGTTGCCTGAGTCACATAACGTTTGCTGGCATTTTCGAAGTCGGGATAAGGGCATTGGTGACCGAAATTCACCGCCCAATCCACATAAGGTCCTTCCTTCACATAGCGTTGATACAGGGCACTTTGCTCTTCAAGGCTACTGTTCCAGCCCGCCGCCGCGCACAGCACTGCCGCAAAGGCCTGGCTGGTGTGAGGCAAGTTATCGGCGGCGCGACTGGCCAATGCCGTGGCCACAAAGCGATAGTGATAGCGCTCATCGGGTTTGGCGGCACTGGCTTGCTGACGCTGAACTTCACCTTCGGCGACTAATGGTCCGACTTTCAGCTCCGTGTTTTCGAGGCTGTAATTGCCGCCAAACGTGGCGTAGTCGGGAGCCATTTCGTAGCCGAGAATGTCCATCCCCCACTCGCGCGCCGTCCAGGCTGCATTGAACAGGGCAGCGGCGCGTTTGGTCGGCCACCACGCGGCGTCCGCCAGCTGACGTTGCTGCGCATACAACCGGGCTTTTTTCTGTAGATCGGCATTGTCGAAATACGCCAGCGCTTCGTCGTATCGCTCTTCGCGCAGCAATCGGCGTCCGAGCAGATTGCGCAATTTTGCTGCCACCGGAAGCGGTACGTAGTTGTCACGATCCTCTTGGCTCAACGGAGGTGGCGCAGGCACCTGCGTGTCGACGTAATGCTTGAGTTCATCGACGGTCAGCACCCGTTCGGCCACCGTCGCGGCATCGAGCCAGTAGATACTCTGACTGCGATACAGCTGATCGAATGCTTGTAGATAATCCCCGCGTTGCAGCGCAAGAATCGCACTTTCACCCTCGACCCGGCACTTGGGTTGAAGCGTCTCGTAATCAAAGTCTGGCGTGCGGCGATCACCCCACGATTCATTCTGCGGGAACGCCTGAGCAGCCTTGGCATACGCCGCAGCCGCTGCGTTTTTATCGCCATCGCGCAACGCCAGTTTCGCCCGCAACCACCACGCCAGGCCGCCGTCGCCGGCGTGTTCGAGGAAGGCCTTGGCGCTGGTGTAATCGCCTTGTTGATAGTTCATCGCGGCCAATCGATCCGCGTTATCCAGGCTGCCGCGCGTGCTGCTTTGCAGCAGTTTGATCAGTTTCAATTCGTTCGCTGGTTGTTCACCGAATGACCAGCCCAGGCGGCTGATCAAGGACGCGGTCACCAGTTGTTGCACCGGTTTATCCTTGAGCAGCGCGCTCAATTGATCGTCCGGCATCGCCAACAGATCCGCCATCAACAGCTTCAACGAGGTGTAACCCACCGCCGAGCCGTGGAGGTTTTGCGCGGCGTAGAGTTCGATGGCGCTGTCCCAGTCGCTGGCGGTACGGGCCACGCGAGCTTCTTCGCCGAGGCTGGCGACACCGAGCTCCAGTGGGTCGCTGAAGCCGTCGATGCTCAGCTGACGGGTCTGCTCGAACGCCGTTCGCGCCTGCGCCAGCAGATCGGGCGACGCTTGCGCCTCGGCGCTCATGGCAAACAGCGCCCGGCCCAGCGAGTACGCCGCCCAGGTACTGCGCAAGGCGCGTTGATCGGCCGGCAACGCCAGCACTTTCCGGAAGTAGTCGGCGGCCAATCCATGATTGCCCGCACTGAACGCCACAGCGCCCGCCAGATACAGCCTGAGCTCGGCCGGCAGGCTCGTGCCCTGCGCTTCGACTTGATGTGCATCCGTCAGGCTGCGCAGTTGTTTCACCTGCGCTTGCTGTTCCGCCGTTAGTCCTGCCTGCTCGGCGGTGTCTCGCTGTTCTATGTAGTCAGCCGCCTCCATGCCGTTGGGGGACTGCGCGACATGTTTGAGCCCCGTGATCGCCTGCCCGAGACGATTGATCTCAAACTGAAAGTTACCTTCGGGGAGCTCTGCCAGCGACTGTCCACGGTTGTCCAGCAAGCGCATCGGGAAATCCGGTCCGCAGGCCAGCGCCGAACCCAGCGGCAAGCTGAGGCTTAAACAAAGCAGATGGCGGGGCCAGTTACGGGTGAACATTCGAACCTCCTTGATCAATTTTTGTGCAGCGCGCCCAACCGACCGCTCGCTGTCCACCGGCCGCTATCCGGCCGTCGCTAAGGCGGGTGAAGGTAAGCAGATCCGGGCTCTGTTGCAACGCATAACCGGCCAGCGCATCGGCGCCATCACAGCCCTCGACGGCCAGGGTCACGCGTTCAGGCCAAGCAGTGTCGAGGTTGCCGTGGTTGCTGATGCTGATGTCATAGAGGCCGTCTTGCGCACTAAGTTTCACACTCAAGCGACTGTCGAGCGTATCACCGCGAGCCACCGCGCCCAGGGTTGTCAGGCTCCAGGCCCGGCGGTCGCCCGCCAACGGCAGGCGAAACCAGATCAGGCCGGCCAGATGAGTCGGCGGATCGGCGCGCAATTCAGCGGCAAGTGTGCTCAGTTGCCGCGGATCAGCCAGCAGTTCCCGGCGCTCGCCGCCCCGCCCCACCGGCACCTCGCTTTCCACAACCGGTGCGCCACTGGCGCTTGGCAACAGGGCCACACCATAGGCCGGCAGCGCCAGATAGAACGGTTTCGTCGTGAGGCGACTCCAGTTTCTGGCCCACTTTCGCGCCTGATCCGGGTCGAACAGCCCGCGTCTTGGATCGCTCACCGCGTGCACCTGCAACACGCTGCTATCGACAGTCAATAGAAGAGCCGGCAACTCGGGACTGTCCAGCCACGCCGGTAACGCCGTAATACTTAGCGACAAAGTCGCCGGTAAAACTGCACGCAGCTGCGCCAGAAAAGTTCGATAGGCCGGTAGTCGGGCGTTGCCCGCATCGTGGTCAATTTCCACGCCGGACAACGTCAGCCCCTGCTCTTGCCAGTCGCTGAGCACCTGTTGAATCTGCGCCGTTACTTCGTCCTGGTCCAACGACTTGAGCTGACCATCCAGACGAATCACCGCAATCAGCGGCCGCCCATCGCGTTTGAGCAGCCCCGGATCGATTCGCGCCCGACGCCAGCCGGCCTGAGGAAACGCCTGCAAAGCCAGCACCCGTAGCGTCGAAAAGTCCGCACGACTGTCGCGCAGGGCAACGTCATGGGCCGGCGTCCATTGCCGTTGCCAGACGTAGAGCTGCTGATCGAGCGGTGGCGCGTCTTGTTGCTCGCAACCGCTGAGCAGCACCAGCGCCGCCAACAAGGCGATCAAACGCGTGAAAAACATCATGAGAAACCTTTGAGCCAAAGCGGACCTTTGTAGCAGCTGCCGAAGGCTGCGTCCGGCTGCGAAGCAGTCGTAAAATCAGCCACCGCGGTTTTTCAGATAAACCGTGCATTCAGGATTTACGACTGCTACGCCCGAGCGCGGACCGGCCGACGCAGCCTCCGGCAGCTGCTACTTGGGGGTCTATGCTATCGGCTTGCGGGCAATGATCACCTGACTTTTCGCCACGACCGCATCCAGTGCCTGCTTGATCTGAGCGCCACGAGGCGAACTCAAAACCGCTTGCCAGGTATCGGCCCAGTGGTTGAGCAACGGGTGGTCGGCATTGCTGAAGTCAACCTTGGCTTCCCAGAACAGCAGCATCCACATCGACCAGTAAAAGCCGTACTGACTGTGGCTGAGCACTTCCAGGCCGGCGTCGCTGACCATCGCCTTGAACTGCTCTTCGCTGATGATGCGAATGTGGTTCGGTTTCTGGAAATACTCCGGTGCGGCGATGTCCTTTTGCAGGTCTTCGGAGCTCGGGTGCGGAACGCTGAGCAAATACAGCGCGCCCGGTTTGCCGACACGCACCAGTTCGGCGAGGAACTGCGCCGGGTCGTCCACATGCTCGATGACTTCGGTGGACACTACGCGGGTGGCCGTGGCGTCGGCAATCGGCAGCGGATTGCAGTCGGTGACGTGGCATTCGACGTCGCGGGCCGGGGTGTCGCCGAGGCGTTGACGGGTGGCTTCGACCTTGGCCGCGTCGATGTCGGCGATGATGATCTTCGCCCCGCGCATGCCGCAGAAATGCACGTTACCGCCGTCACCACAGCCCACATCCAGCAGCGTGTCATCGGCGCTCACCGGGAAACCGGTGAACAGCTCGCCGGTTTGCTGATTGAACCAGCCACTGAGCATCGCGTCGTGCAGGCCGAGCATGTACGGGTCGACTTTCTCGACCTTGTCCGCCACTGGCTGCGCGGGAGCGGGCGTGCCCGCCGTGAGTTTCTTCAAAAGGCTCAGCATGAGGTAGCTCCAGAGGATGGGACGGCTGTTCGGGATGTGCTCAGGCGCTTGACCAGCGAGGCGCCGCGGTTGCGCATGGGCATTTCGATGTAGCGGTAGTTGAGTTCGCTCAGCAGCACAATCAGGCCGCCAGCCATCAGCAACGTCAGGATCGGATGACCCGCTGGATTGGGTAGCCCGCCAGCCTGTAAACGAAAAGTGAATTCGCGCACCAGTAAATAAGCGGGGATGTGGATCAGGTAAATCCCGTAGGACCGGCTGCCGACCCAGGTCATCAGATTCTTCAGCAAGCCCCGTGGCATCAGGTAATCACGGTTGTAGGACGCCACCCAGACCAGCACCGCGCACAACACGGCAATCACACCGATGCGGTATTGGGTGAACGTAAAGCGATCAGTCGCCATGAAACTGAGCGCCAGCGACAGCACAATCAACGCCGAAACACCGACCCATGGGCGACGCAAAAACGTCGGTTCCCAGCGCAGGTACGAAGGTTGCGCACTCCACATCGCCAACAGCACGCCGAGGGCCAGTGCATCGGTGCGAACCACCATCAGGATCGGTGTGCGCAACGTGAACAATTGCACCGCGACCAGCGCCAGCAAGGCCCAGACCAGATGCTTGCGGCAGACCAGAATCAACAATGGGAACAGCAGGTAGAACTGCTCTTCCAGTGACAGGCTCCAGTACACAAAACTGGTGCCGTATTCGTAGTGATAGAAGCTGTCGGCGAAGCGGAAGTTGGCGTATTGCGCCACACCGGCCAGTGTCGCCTGCACGTTGGCGTGCAGCGTACCGAACGCGCCGGAGCGGTTTAGAAAGAGGCAAGCCAGCAACATCAGCGCCAGCCACATCCAGGCCGATGGCAATAATCGAAAGGCCCGGCGCAGCCAAAAATTGCGCGTCTGCTGCCAGTACTCCTGACGGGTGCTGCAACCTTGCAACGCCGGGATCAAACTGCGTGCGATGACAAATCCGGAGATCGCGAAAAACAGGTCAACGCCCCACCATGGCTGACCGAACGCGGTGATGGTTTGCAGCAAAGGCACCGAGGCTGCAAAGAGGCTGTCTTGCAGGTGATGAAACAGCACGCCGAGTACCGCAATGCCGCGCAACAACTCGATGTCCATGATCCGTTTGTCATTACTCATGCCGTCCTCCTGGACGTTGCATCGGTATCCACCGGTTTGCGCGCGATGATCACTTGGCTCTTGGGCATGAACTGATCGAGCATCTGCTTGATCGCCAAACCGTTGGGTTGCGCCAGCAAGTCCTGCCAGGTTTTCGCCCAGCTTTCCATCAGCGGCGGGTACGGTGCCTGGATGCGGTCACGCACTGCGCCGCCCAGATCGCGCCCGGCGGCACGCTCACTGGCCCAGAAGAAGATCATGCCCATCACCCAGAAAAACCCGGTGGCCTGGCGATGCTCGATCACCAACCCCGCGTCCTCGACCAGTGCGGCGAAGCGTTCAGGGGTAAAAATCTGTACGTGATTGGGCGACTGAAAGTAGCTCGCGGGGGCGATGCCTTTCTGCAAATGCTCACCGACCGGCGCAGGAACGCTGAGCAGATACAGCGCACCGGGTCGGCCCATACGCACCAACTCGGCCATGAACGGTTCTGGTTGCTCGATATGCTCCAGCACTTCCATGCACACGACTTTGCTCGCACAACCATCGGCAAGCGGCAGTGGCAGGCTGTTGCTGACCAGACCGAGATTGGCTTTATCCGACTGCGCATCCACTTGCCGCGCCAGATCGCGAACCTTGTCGTGCTCACTGTCGGTGAAGATCACCGACGCGCCTTGACGCACCGCAAACAAGGTCGCGACCCCTTCGCCACAACCGACATCCAGCACGGTGTCATCGGCGGTAATGGCAAACCCTTTGAGCAATTCGCCGCTGTCGCCCGAAAACCAGCCGTCATGCATTGCATCGTGCAAGCCCACATCTCTTGGCGACACACAGGACGGCTCTACCGGCAACGGCGCGGGCTCGGCTTTCGTCTCAGGAAAGAAACGTCTGACCAATGCGCGAATCATGCCTCAGGGGTTTCCACGGCACGGTGCTCGAACAGGTGCTGAAAAAACACCTTAAGCCGCTGCTCGGCGGTGGCCTGGCTGCAGAATTTCTTGAGGCTGGCCACGGCATGCACGGACATCTGCGCGTAACGGTCGGGGTCACCCTTGGCCACGTCATAGCTTGATTGGTAAGCCCGGCACAACGACGCCCAATTGGTCACGTAACGCAGGGTACGAAACGCCCGGCGCGGGTCATGGGGCCAGGCCGTGAGCTCATCGGTGGAGTCGATCAGGAACGCATTTTCGGCATCCAGGTAATCGATCATCGCCGTGGTCCGTGGCGCCACTGCCGGTTTTCCGCAGGACATGAACTCCATCAGCGGCAGGCATTGGCCTTCGCCGTAGGACGTGTTGACCACGTAGCTGGTAGCCTGCACCAGACGCTCGTAATCCGCATCCGCGAGGTAGCCGTAAATCAGCACGACCCGGCAGCGGTAAGACTGGTTTTTGTACAAGTGGTGAAGGATGTCGGTCAGCGCTTCTTCGGCATCGTGGTGCGTCAGTTTGAGCACCAGCGTTGCGTCCTCAACCTCGCGAAACGTCACGCAAAAGGCACTGAGCATGTCTTCCCAGTTCTTGCGTCCGTCGCCGGGGTTGAACACCGAGGTGTAAATCACGCCGTCGAGGACCAACTCGTGCTCACTCGGCGGGGCCGCGAAATCGATGCCCACACCGTCGCGCGATGACGCAGGCCCAAAGGCTCGCAAGTCGAGTTCGCGGCTGTCTGCCAGCAACCCTTTGATCTTCAAACGCACCTGGTGGGCCAGAGGCTGACGCTGCAATTGCGCACCTCGCTCGGAAAACCGGTCCCACACCGGGGCGGGCACCGCGACGATCGGATAGTCGGCGTCCATCGCCTCGCGCACTGCATCAACGGTGTAGCTGGAATGAGTAATCGCCGCACCCGATGCCCGCAACACGGTGCGCCAGTCATTGAGCGGATCACCGGCAAAGGGTTCGTTGGGGATGGTGCTGAATTCCCACGCGAACACCGGCAGCGTCGGACAAGCGAAATTGATCGGTGTGCGATGCGGCGGCGAGAACGAAAGGAACACGCAGTCTTCACCACGGGCCAGGCAGTCGAGGTACAAGGCATCGACTTCGGTCTGTGGGTCGCTGACCTCTACTACTCGCCCCAATCGTTCCAGCACCGGACGGTACTCCTTGAGCACGAAGTAATAGCTGTACTCCGAACGCCCCAGATTCTGAGCAATGGTGTGCTGGTTGGTTTCCGAATGAATGATGATCAGCATGCGGCGTTATCCGTCACGTTCACTGCCGGCAACACCTGTGGCGCCAGCCCGAAAAAATCCGCCAGGCGTTTCTGCACCGGAGCGAAAGCGCAGTAGTCGTGCATACGTTCGACGGCGGCAAGGGACATGTGCTGATACTCCTGCGGTTGCGCCTTGGCCATCCGGTAGCTGTTTTCGTAAGCGGTTTTCAGCGAACCCCAGTCCGGGCGATAACGCAGCGTTCGGTAAATGATCCGCGTGTCCTGCGGCCAGATGGTCAGTTCTTCGCTGGACTTGACCACAAACGCCACGCGCTCATCGATGTAATCCTCCATGGCCGTGTGATCCGGAGCGATCACCGGTTTACCGCTGGCCATGAACTCCATCAGCGGCAGGCACAGGCCTTCGCAGCGCGAGGCATTGACGTAGTAACTGGCGGCTTCATAAAGCCGGGCGTATTGCGGATCGTCCAGGTAACCGTGCATCACCACCACCCGACAGGCGAATGGCGAGAGCTGCGCGAGCAAGGTCATCAGCTCGTCGTAATAGGACGACAGATCGCTTTGGGTAATCTTCAGCACCAGGGTGGCATCAGCCGTTTCGCGGAAGGCCCAGCAGAATGCGGTGATCAGTTGATGCCAGTTCTTGCGGCCGTCACGCGGGTTGAACACGGTGACGTAGACCACGCCGTCGACCCGGGTTTCTACCAACGAGGTGGTGTCTGGCCATTGGCGCGGTTCAGGCTCTGGCACGGCAATCGTCTGCGGGCCGGCGATGGCTGGCAGGTATTCGGCCACTCGAGCATGTGCCGCATCCGAGAGCAAATCGCGAATGCCTTCCCAGTACCACTGGCTCAGAAAGTGCGTGCGATGCACCGGAATCGGCAGCGTTTTGCCCATGTTCCGGCGCCACATGTGCAGGTAATGCCGGGCAATCACGAAGCGGCGTTTCAGTGTCAGCGGCGGTGGCTTCAACGCCTCCAGCTCGGCTTCGCGCGCGGCCAGTTCCTCGGCGGTCGGCACCACGGGAATCAGTGCATCGGCGCTGAGCCCGAGAGTACGCGTATCGAAAATGCAGCCCTTGATCTCCAGCGTCGAACCGGCGTTCACCGGGACACTGGTGTGCTGACGGCGAATGTCCGCGAAGTTTTCCCACAACGGCGTGGGCAACACCAGCACCGGGAAGTCGTCCCCCATGGCCTTGCGAATCGCCCGGGCGGTATGAGTGGAGAGCGTGATCACCCGGCCCTGACGCGCCAGCATTTGCGTCCAGTCCTGGCGCGGGTCGTTGTCCCACTGCTCATCGGGAATCGAGTCGAACTCCCAGGCCACCACGCAGATCGTCGGGCACTCAAGGTCGTTCGGGGTTTTCTGCGGCGGCGTAAATGACAGGAACAGACTGTCTTCGCCAGCGGCCAGCAGCTGTTTGTAGAGGGGATCGACCTCGGCGGTGGAGGACACCACATGCACGCGCCCAAGGCTTTCGAGCACCGGGCGATAAGCCTTGAGCACGAAGTAGTAACTGTATTCGGGACGACCGAGGCTGTGGCTGATAGAGCCGTCGTTGACGTCCGAGTAAAGAATGAAATTCATGGCATCCCACGAGGAAACCGCCATCCCGGCAGCCCCACTCTATGACGGCAAAGCCATGGATCGAGCCAGCGTTCGCCAGTCATCGCCCATCGTCTTCTTGCCCGTCTACGTTCTTGTTTTAATGGTCGGATTCGCGGAGTCTCGGAAGATCCCAAACAAACACCGGTTATCGTGACGAGGGGCATTCTAAACACATCCATTGAGGATTCGTGAACCGCCCGGCGAGAATAAAGCGGGTGACTCTAATGAGAACTGACTGGTCACGGTTGGACCTGTTGAAATTGCCGAGCAATTGGCACAGATTGGCTACCAAACAACTACAACAAAAATATTTCGCCTGTCTTTCGACCCGGTAATCCATCTGGTCTGTCAGACCTCTCCTTAAAATCTGTGGGGAATGGACGAAATGAATGACCAAGGGGCTGCTGTTTGAAAAAGCGTCTGTTCGTGACGGGTCTCAGTGGATTCGTCGGACAACACATCCAATCTCGCCTGAACGCTGATGCCTCGGATTGGGCGCTTCTGCCTGCCCCTTCACGTTACGATCTCGCTGAGCCAGGCAGTCTCGAAAGCCTGTGGCCCGAGATGCCCGACGCGGTCATTCACCTGGCAGGCCAGACCTTCGTTCCTGAAGCCTTCCGCGATCCGGCGCGCACACTCAGCATTAACTTGCTCGGCACTCTGAATCTGCTTCAAGCCCTGAAGGCCCGAGGCTTCAACGGTACTTTTCTATACGTCAGCTCTGGCGACGTTTACGGCCAGGTCAGTGAAACCGATCTGCCCATCACCGAACACCAGCCACCGTGCCCGCGCAATCCCTACGCCGTGAGCAAACTGTCGGCGGAATTCCTGAGCCTGCAATGGGGCTTGAGCGAAGGCTGGCCGGTCATGGTCGCCCGCCCGTTCAACCACATTGGCACCGGCCAGAGCGACAGCTTCGTCATCGCCAGCGCCGCCCGGCAGATCAGCCGAATCAAACAAGGCTTGCAAGCGCCGCAACTGGAAGTCGGTGACGTCGATGTCACACGCGACTTCCTGGATGTAAACGACGTAATTTCGGCCTACCTGGCGCTGCTGGAAAAGGGCGTGACGGGACAGGTCTACAACATCTGCTCGGGGCACGAGCAGAGCATTCGCAGTTTGATCCAACAACTGGGGGACCTCGCCCAGGTCGACATGCAATTGATTCAAGACCCCACACGCCTTCGCCGCGCAGATCAGCGTCGCGTTTGTGGTAGCTCTGCCAAGCTGGTCCAGGCCACAGGATGGGCGCCTGAAATCACAACACAACAATCCCTGCGGGCGATCCTGTCCGACTGGGAGAAGCGAGTACGACAAGAATGACAAAAAGTGCACTGATCACAGGGATCACCGGCCAGGACGGCGCGTATCTGGCCAAACTGCTGCTCGACAAGGGTTATAAAGTCCACGGGTTAGTGGCGCGACGCAGCAGCGATTCGCGCTGGCGCCTGCGTGAGATGGGCGTCGAGGGCGACATTGTTTACCTGGACGGCGACATGGCCGATGCCTGCTCCGTGCAGCGCGCGGTCATCAAGTCGGCCCCGGACGAGGTCTATAACCTGGCCGCGCAAAGCTTCGTCGCCGCCTCCTGGGACCAACCGGTCACCACCGGCATCGTTGACGGCCTGGGCGTGACTCACCTGCTCGAAGCCATTCGTCAATTCAGTCCGCATACGCGTTTTTATCAAGCATCCACCAGCGAAATGTTTGGCCTGATCCAAGCCGAGCAGCAGGATGAAAACACCCCGTTCTACCCTCGCAGCCCGTACGGCGTGGCCAAGCTGTATGGCCACTGGATCACTGTGAATTACCGCGAAAGTTTCAACCTGCACGCCAGCAGCGGGATCCTGTTCAACCACGAATCCCCCCTGCGCGGCATTGAGTTCGTGACCCGCAAAGTCACCGACGCCGCCGCCCGCATCAAGCAGGGCAAACAGCAGGGCAAACAGCAGGAACTGCGTCTGGGCAACATCGACGCCAAGCGCGACTGGGGATTTGCCGGCGACTACGTCGAAGCGATGTGGCTGATGCTGCAACAAGACAAGCCCGATGACTTCGTGGTCGCCACCGGCGTGACCACCACCGTGCGCGAAATGTGCCGGATCGCTTTCGACCACGTCGACCTGAACTATCGCGATTTTGTGAAAATCGACCCGGCGTTTTTCCGCCCGGCCGAAGTGGAAGTATTGCTGGGCAACCCGGCCAAAGCCCAGCGCGTACTTGGCTGGAAGCCAAAGACCGATCTGGATACCTTGATCCGCATGATGATGGATGCGGACATGAAACGCGTCGCCAAGGAGTAGGCCATGCTGATTCCCGTGATTCTCTCCGGCGGTGCCGGTACTCGCTTGTGGCCGGTGTCCCGTGAGGGCCATCCCAAACCCTTCATGACCTTGCCCGATGGTCAGTCGCTGTTGGGCAAAACCTACCGCCGTGCCGCCGGTTTGCTCGATGGCTGGGGCGATATCGTCACGGTGACCAATCGCGACTACTACTTCCAGAGCAAGGATCACTATCAGGAGGCGCACCTCGGTCGCCATCGCGGGCACTTTCTGCTTGAGCCGACCGGTCGCAATACGGCCCCGGCCATTGCGGCGGCTGCGCTGTCGCTGAAAGCCCTGCACGGCGACGAAGCGATCATGGTGGTGATGCCTGCCGACCATTTGATTCTCAACGTAGACGCCTTGAAGACCGCCGTGGAACACGCCGTGAATCTGGCCAAAGATGGTTTTCTGGTGACGTTTGGCGTGGTGCCGACCGCTCCGGAAACCGGATTCGGCTACATTGAAACCGGCACAGCGCTGGACCATAAAGGGGCGGCCAAGGTGCAGCGCTTCGTCGAGAAACCCGACCTGCAAACCGCGACGCAATACCTGGAAAGTGGCAACTTCCTGTGGAATTCCGGGATGTTCTGCTTCTCGATCGCCGCCCTGCTGGCCGAGCTGGAAATACACGCCCCCGAGTTACTCGAGCAGGCGAAAACCTGCATGGCGGACAGTAACCCGGTGGAAACCATCGGGTTCCTGCAACAGGAGTTGTCCCCGACGTTGTTCGCGCAAATGACTGACATTTCCATCGACTACGCCCTGATGGAGCGTTCCGACAAGGTGGTTGTGGTGCCCGCCGCTTTCGACTGGAGCGACATCGGCTCGTGGGGCGCGGTGGCCGCGCTGGTGCCGGCTGATGCACAAAACAACCGCGCCAGCGGCGACGCGGTGTTCATCGACAGCCACAACAACTTTATCCAGAGCGAAGACCGTCTGGTGGCGGCCGTGGGTGTGGATAACCTGATCATCATCGACACCGCCGACGCGGTGTTGGTGGCCCACGCTGATCGCGCCCAGGACGTGCGCCGGGTGGCCAAACAGCTCAAGGACAAAGAGCACGAAGCCTATCGCCTGCACCGTACGGTCAGCCGACCTTGGGGCACCTACACCGTGCTCGAAGAAGGCCCGCGCTTTAAAATCAAACGCATCGTGGTCAAACCCGGTGGTAAGTTGTCGCTGCAAATGCACCACCATCGCAATGAACATTGGGTGGTGGTCGAAGGCATGGCCAAAGTGACCAACAACGGTACCGGCACCCACCTGGTGGCCAAGAACGAATCGACGTTCATTGCCGCCGGTCACAAACATCGCCTGGAAAACCCCGGCGTGATCGACCTGGTGATCATCGAAGTGCAAAGCGGCGAATACCTGGGGGAGGACGATATCGTCCGCTTCGAAGACCATTACGGCAGGACGGTTTGAATGCTGCTTTCTCTGTACCGCTCGCTGTGGGGCTATCGGGGTTTTATCCTCGGTAGCGTCCAGCGAGAGTTTCAGTCGCGATATCGCAATTCGTTGTTCGGTGCCCTGTGGACCGTGCTCAACCCGCTGTCGATGATCGTCGTCTACACCGTGATCTTTTCCCACATCATGCGTGCTCGTTTACCGGGCGTGGATGACGGCATGGCCTACAGCGTCTACCTCTGTGCTGGCCTGCTGACCTGGGGGCTGTTCGCCGAAATCACTTTGCGCAGCCAGAACATGTTTCTGGATAACGCCAACCTGCTGAAAAAAATCAGCTTCCCGCGGATCTGCCTGCCGGTGATCGTGCTGTTCAATGCCGGTATCAACTTCGCGATCATCATTGGCTTGTTCCTCGGCTTTCTGCTGATCACCGGACGTTTTCCGGGCATGGCCTTGTTGGCCTTGCTGCCGCTGTTGGCGTTGCAAATCATGTTTTGTGCCGGGTTAGGGATGATTCTTGGCGTAATGAACGTGTTCTTCCGCGATGTCGGACAATTCTTCGCTATCTGTATGCAATTCTGGTTCTGGCTGACGCCGATTGTGTACCCGATGAGCATCCTGCCGGAATGGGTACAACGTCTGCTGCAACTCAACCCCCTGACCAACCTGATCACCAGCTATCAGAACGTGTTTCTTTACGGCCAATGGCCGGTCTGGAGTTCGCTACTGCCCATCTTCGTCAGCGGCGTGGTGTTCTGCGTGATCGGGCTGCGGCTGTTCCGTCAGCGGGTCGGTGAAATGGTGGATGAACTCTGATGGGGCACATACGCGTCACCGGCCTGGGCAAGGCCTACAAACAATACCCTACGCGCTGGAGTCGGCTGGCCGAATGGCTGATTCCGTTTTCACCGATTCGCCATCATCCCCACTGGGTGCTGCAAGACGTGGCATTCGAGATCGCCCCCGGTGAAGCGGTGGGCATCGTCGGGGTCAATGGTGCCGGCAAAAGCACCCTGCTGAAAATGATCACAGGCACCACCCAACCCACCTGCGGCAACATCCAGCTCGAAGGCCGCGTCGCCGCCCTACTGGAGCTGGGCATGGGCTTTCACGCAGATTTCACCGGCCGGCAGAACGCGATCATGGCCGGGCAACTGCTGGGCATGCACGTCGAAGAGATTGAAGCATTGATGCCCGAGATCGAACGCTTCGCGGAAATCGGCGACGCCATCGATCACCCGGTGCGCACCTATTCCAGTGGCATGCAGATGCGCCTGGCATTCAGCGTGGCCACCGCGCGACGCCCGGATATCCTGATCGTCGACGAAGCGCTCTCAGTGGGCGACGCCTACTTTCAACACAAAAGTTTCGATCGCATCCGCAGCTTTCGCAAAGCCGGCACCACCCTGCTGATCGTGTCCCATGATCGCTCCGCCATTCAGTCTATCTGCGACTCGGCGATCCTCCTTGAAAAGGGTCGCATGGCCATGCACGGCACACCTGAAGCCGTCATGGATTACTACAACGCCCTGCTCGCCGAGCGCGAAGGCCAGACCGTGCGTCAGGAAGCGCTGTCTGGTGGTCAAGTCAGCACCATTTCCGGTACCGGTGAAGCCGGGATTCTCAGCGTGCGCCTGCTGGACGAAAACGACCGATCCATCGACGCCGCCGAAGTCGGTCAGCCAGTGGTGCTGGAGGTAAAGGTTGAAGTCCGCCAGGACATCGAACGGCTGGTGCTGGGTTTCATGATCAAGGATCGCCTGGGCCAAGCCATGTACGGCATCAATACCCATCGTCAAGACAAGGCTCTGACCGACCTGCAGGCCGGCGAGCGCGTGACCTACCGCTTTGCTTTCGTCATGGGCCTGGGAAAGGGCAACTATTCCGTGGCGCTGAGCCTGTCTCGGCTGGATTCGCACCTGGACCGCAATTTCGAGTGGCGCGATTACGGGTTGGTGTTCCATGTGATTAATAACCGGCACGAAGACTTTGTCGGTTGCTCGTGGCTGGGAGCGAAAACCACCATCACTCGCGCGAACACGTCGATCACCTCGGAGAGCACGCCATGACGCGTCTGCTGGTGGAATGCACCCACGTGTTTCAACACCCCAAGGTCAACTCGGGCATTCAGCGCGTGGTGCGCAACGTCATCAATCAGCTGCCGGAAAGTGTGGACGGGGTTGAGTGCATCCCGGTCGTGATGCTCAAAGGCCAACTCTATCGAGTGCTGATGCTCGGCGCGCTGAACATCCCGTTTTTTGATCACATGATGAACTTTGGTGGACGACTGGGGCGATTGGCTCACCGTTTCTGGCAACTGCATCAACGCCTGCACAATCGCAGCAACTCGCGAGTGATCAAGCGTTTGCTGCACGTGGCCTACCGGGTAACGGCGGTCACCTGCTTCAGCATGCCGCTGCGGGTGATCGAAGGCATCAACCAATATCAGCTGCCCAAACGCTGCACGCCGTTGCAGCACCAACCGGGGGATCAATTGGTGCTGCTGGACTCGTCCTGGCATACCGACTTTTTCCCGTTTGCCGAACAGCTCAAACGTGAAGGCGTGGGCATCGTTGCAGTCATCTACGACCTCATTCCCCTTACTCACCCGCAGTTCTACGACAACCGGTTGGTGCAGGTTTTCAACGAATGGTTCGACTGGATCACGAAAACCGCCGATGGCTACGTGGCGATTTCTGCCACGGTGCGCGATCAGGTCCGCGAGGAATTGCAGCACCGTCTGGGTTCTGCCAAGGCCAAAGAGTTGTGGTTCGATTATTTCCACCTCGGTTCCGAGCTCGACCTGAGCGAAGCCTCCGCTGCCGTGGAACCGCGCCTTGCACGGCTATTCAAGGCGCCGGAACCGGTGTTTTTGATGGTCAGTACCATCGAGCCGCGCAAGAACCACGACTACCTGCTGGACGCCTTTGAACTGGCCTGGGCGGCGGGCTCCAACGCCCGATTGTGCATTGCCGGTCGAATCGGCTGGAAATGTGACGCACTGCTCGCCCGGGTACGCAATCACCCGCAACTGAACCAGCGTCTGTTCATGTTCAACGACCTGAGCGATACCAGCCTCGAACATGCCTATAGCCACGCCAGCTCACTGGTGTTTCCGTCCTATGTCGAAGGCTTCGGCCTGCCACTGGTGGAAGCCATGCAGCGCGGACTGCCGGCCATGGGCAGCGATATTCCGGTCTTTCGCGAAATCGGCGGCGAGTTCATGGCGTACTTCGATCTGGCCGAGCCACAAAGCCTGGCCGACCTGGTCGTGCGTTTCGAGCGCAGCGGTCAGTTCCCGGCGACCCGCGACGTAGCCGACTGGCGCTGGATCGGCTGGTGTGAAGCCAGTGCGCAATTGGCTGAACGAACCCTGCGCAATCTTGAACAAGCGCCGGTCATGCCAGAGAGGCAGTATGCGAATTGCCCTTAATGCCCGGATCCTCCAGGCGCCGCGTACCGGCATCGGCCACTACGTCGCCGAACTGGCGAACGCCCTTGCGAGTGAGCCCGATGTTGAACTGGCGCTGTTTCATGGCTGGGGTTGGAGCTCCGTGCTGCCTGAAGCGGCCATGCCCGGTTATTCCCGACTGACGCCGCTGTTGCGGCAAATTCCGGGGGCCTATCAGGCCCGGCGCTGGCTGGAGCAGAAACGCTTCGATCAAGGTCGCGCGCAAACCATCGACCTCTACCACGAACCGAGCTTGTGGCCGCTGTCGTTCGACGGCCCGACGGTCATCACCCTGCATGACCTGACACACCTGCACTACCCCGACACTCAGCCGCCCGCGCGCTTGCGAGAAATCGAACGGCGGCTGGCCGACGGCGTGCGCCAGGCGAGCCTGATTCTCACCGACTCGCAGTACATTGCTGACGAAGCCCAGGCGCATTTCGGGCTACCGGCCGAACGCTTTGTCGTTGCTCCACTGGGCGTAGCCGCGCGTTTCCACCCAAGGGCGCCTGACGCCATCGACGCCGTCCTCAAGGCCCATGGCGTCGAGCCGCGGGAATACTTCCTCTGCGTCGGCACCCTGGAGCCGCGCAAGAATCTGACCTTGGCCCTGCGCGCCCACGCCCGACTGCCTGAATCGGTCCGTCAGCGTTTTCCACTGCTGATCGTCGGCATGGCCGGCTGGCAGCGCGAGCAGTTCAGTGAAGAACTGCATCAGGCTTTGGCCTGTGGTCACGTCTGTTTGCTGGGCTATCTGCCTGACGAGCAAGTGGCACAACTGTTGGCCGGCGCTCGGGCGTTGATTTTTCCGTCGCTCTACGAAGGCTTTGGCCTGCCGGTGCTGGAGGCCATGGCCAGCGGCACGCCGGTCATTCTGACTCGACGTTCGGCCATGCCCGAAGTGGCAGGCGTTGCGGGCAACTATGTTGAAACGGACGAACCCGACGGCTTACGCGATGCAATGAGCCGTCTGATCGATGATCAAGCGCATTGGCAGGTATGCCGAGAAGCCGGATTACATCAAGCAAGGCTTTTTACCTGGGAACGCTGTGCGCAGGTTACGGCCCGCGCCTACCGCCAGGCTATGGGAGGTTGAATGCGAGTTCTTCATTTTTTCAAGACGTACCTGCCTGACTCGGTCGGCGGGATCGAGCAAGTTATTTTCCAGTTGTGCGAAAGCGGTGCCCAGCACGGCGTTGAAGGCCAAGTGCTGACACTCAGTGCCGATCCTGCCCCGCCGGTGGTTCAGCTTGGCCATCACGAAGTTCATCGGGCCAGACTCGACATTCAGTTCGCATCCACGGGGTTCTCCTGGAGCGTCTTCAAACAGTTTCGCGAGTTGGCGGCCGAAGCCGACGTGGTCAATTATCACTTCCCATGGCCCTTCATGGACCTGGTGCATTTCGCCAGCGGCGTGAATAAACCGAGCGTGGTGACCTACCACTCGGACATCATTCGCCAGAAACACCTGCTCAAACTCTACCGGCCGCTGATGAACCGCTTTCTGGCCAGCGCCGACCGGATCGTCGCAGCGTCGCCCAACTACTTGCACACAAGCGATGTGCTTCAGCAGTTTCAGGACAAGACTCGCGTGATTCCCTACGGCCTGAACAAGGCAGGTTATCCACAGCCCGACAGCGAGCGCATGGCCCACTGGCGGCAGAAGCTTGGGGATAAGTTTTTTCTGTTTGTAGGGGTGATGCGTTACTACAAAGGTTTGCACATCCTGCTCGACGCCTTGAAAGACCTGGATTACCCCACGGTGATTGTCGGTGCCGGCCCACTGGAAGCGGAACTTCACGCCCAGGCGGCAGCTTTGGGTTTGCGCAATATTCACTTCCTCGGACGCCTGGGCGACGAAGACAAAGTGGCGCTGCTGCAACTGAGCTACGCCATCGTGTTCCCGTCACACCTGCGCTCAGAAGCGTTCGGTATTTCGCTGCTGGAAGGCGCGATGTATGGCAAACCGATGATCTCCAGCGAGATCGGCACCGGCACCAGTTACATCAACATTCACAACGAAACCGGGCTGGTGGTTCCTCCAAGTCATCCACAGGCCTTCCGTGAAGCAATGCGCACGCTGTGGGAAAACCCGACGCGTGCGGCGCAAATGGGCGTGAAGGCTGAGGCGCGTTATCGGAAATTATTCACGGCGGACGAAATGGGCCGCAAGTGGACAGGGTTGTACGAAGAACTGCTGGAAGAAAAATACCTGTCCTACGCCTGATTGCTCTTGTAGGAGCCGGGCTTGCCCGCGATGGCGGTTTAACATTCGACATTGATGTGGACTGACACTCCGCCATCGCGGGCAAGCCCGGCTCCCACAGGGGATTTGCTGTATCAGTGTGATCAGCGGTGTGGCGCGGGTTTGGGGATTTCGAGGTTATCGAGCATCCGGTTCACCGCCAGTTCGGCGAGCATGACGATCTGCTGGATGGCCATGGCGGTGTTTCGGTGCGGCCCTTCCAGATACCCCGCAAAATCACTCGCCATCACACTGGCCTGGGCCAATGACTCACAGGTATGGGCCAACAGATCTTCGTCTTTAATATCCGGAGCGATCAAAAACATCGTGCTTGGCTTACGAGTAGCGGGTGATTTGAGGGCGGCGGGATTGAGGTAATGATTCAGCGCGCGTTCAGCGGCTTCGTTAAGTTTTTTGGAGTCGATGGATTCGTATGGGGAAATGTCGTCGGTTTCCGGGGGATTCGGTGTTTCTTTGATCATGGTTAAGCTCCTGATGTTATGGAGCTGCCACTTTCGGTTTCCAAGCGAATGGGTGGCAGCTGTGCGTGGGCTGGAAACCCGAGGTAGGAGCTAACCCTGGCAGACCCGAAGGTCTCCCACGCACAGCCGCCATAACGCAGAACTGCGGGCAGAAAAAACGCCGCAGTATGTCATGAGGACAACTGATTAGCTCCCATCCCTCGGGTTTCCAGGCCCGGCCGCTGATTCGTCAGCGACCCACAAAGCCTATCGACTCCACTTCCCACCCGGCAACCGACAGAACCCGTCGGAATCGTTCCCCAAAATCACCGCGTCTGTAGGACGTGCGAAAGATCTCAAGGTGACCTCAATCAAAGGTCGGAGCGAGCCCCTCGCCACAAAAGCCCGCTCCCACAGGGATTTACTGATTACAGGTCCAGCACCAACGGCTGCGCCCCCTGCGCCGGCACCGCACAACAAATCAGCACTTCTCCAGCGCCGGGCACTTCTGCCGGTACCTGTGGATAACTCACCGCGCCGCTGATCAGACGGGTTTTGCAGGTCCCGCAGGACCCGCCGCGGCAACTGAACTCCGGGCGTAAACCACGGCTTTCGGCCAACTCCAGCAAACTCCCGCTATCGGGCTTCCAGCGCGCTTCTTTGGCCGAGCGCTCGAACACGACCGGTACCGACGTCGTGGCGGCCGGTGGTTGCTCGATGACCACAGCATCCGGGTCGGGTATCCGGCGTAACGTCGACGGGCCAAAGGTCTCGGCGTGAATCCTCGAATCACGGATGTCCATCTCACGCAGGCTGTCGTACATCACCTGGGTAAAACTGCCTGGACCGCAGAGGACAAAATCCAGCTGATCGTAGTCTTCCACCTCAAGCGTGGTCTTGAGCAGGTCGGCGTCGATCCGCCCGGTCAGGTCATAATCTTCGCCTTCGCGCGCATCGGGCTCCGGCTGACTGAGCAAACGCAGGACGCGCACCGCGTCGCCGAGCCCATCGAGCAAGCGGTTCAGTTCCGGGCGAAACGGTTGATCGGCCAAGGTTCGTGAACTCTGGAAGAACCAGGTCGGGCGGATGCTTCGCGTGCGCAGGCCTTGATAAACCACTTCGCGCACCATCGACAGCAGCGGCGTAATGCCCACGCCCGCGGCCAGCAACACCAGCGGTCGCCGCTCATGAGGTGCCACCGTGAAATGCCCTTGAGGCGCACGGGCCTCCAGAACATCACCGACACGAATCTGCTCATGCAGGTGCGATGACACCAACCCGTCACGCTTCACACTGATCCGGAAAAAATCATCAGACGGAGCGCTCGACAGGCTGTACGTGCGGATATGCACATCACCGGCAATGTTGAACCGCAGCGGCAAATGTTGCCCGGCCTGAAACACCGGCAACCCGGCGCCATCGGTAGGCTCCAGATAAATCGAACGGATGTTTTGGCTTTCCGATTCGATACGCACCACCCGCAGCGGCCGCCAGCGATCCCCCAAGGCCTTGGCTTGCAAACGCGCGGATGCCAGCGCCCAGGTGCCGGTCAGCAGACTGGTGGGCGACACGCCGTCGAAGCGCCAGCGCAAGGCCAGCGCCGCAGGCCGGCGCACCACGCGCTCGACCTCGAAGGTCCACAGCCGCTCGGCACCTTGAAAGGCTTCGATTTGCGGGCCGTCGAGGATGATCTCGGTGCGCCCACTGAGGTGCAGCAGGTCACCAGAATTGAAATCGATGAACAACAAACCGGCGCGAGGATTGATCAGCAGATTGCCCAACGTGTTGAAATGCAGGTTGCCAGCGAAGTCCGGAATGGTCAGGCGATTGCCCTCTACCTGTACGAAACCGGCCTGCCCGCCCCGGTGAGAAACATCCACCGAACGCTGGCCATCGACGTCCACGTAGCTGGCGACAAAGAATGTGTCCGCCTCGACGATCATGGCTCTGGCCGCGTCATCCAGTTCATTCAAGTGCTGTGCAACGCGGCTCGCGGGGTCCGCCAATGGCACCGAGCGAAACTGGCGCAATTGAATGTATTGCGGGCAGTTGCCGAATGATTGCTCCACCGTCACGCCGAATCCGCCGGCTGTCACCGCGTCGACTCGACCATTGAGGCGGTTGCGACGTCGGGTGTGCAGTTCGATACCGAGCAGACCGATGGCGGCACCGTCTTGCAGTTGCGCGGGGTCATCGGCACTCGGCAAACAGTCGAACTGCAACAGTGAAGGGTCGGGAGAATGAGCGAAGCCCGGCGGCCCTTCAAGAATGCTGGCCCAAGGGTTGCCATCGGCATCTACGGCGCCGTACAGCATGAACGGCAGTTGTTGATAGAACGTGCGGTGCTGATCCGGCATCTGACTGCGAATCACCCTGCGACCGAACGCCTCCATTCGCTCGGCAACGCCCACATGAGCTTGCAGCTGTTTCTCGCCGGCGTGCCAAGGTGAATGTTCCATAACGGTTCTCCCCTACGCCCATCGCGCACAGTGAACAGCCCGAGCAGGTCGGGCCGTGAGCATCAGGCAGTTTTTTGCAAACCGGCCACGGTACGCGGCATGCCGACAAAACCAGGCAAGGCTTCAACCCGCGCCAGCCAGGCGCGGATGTTGGCGTAGTCGTCCAACGAGATATTGCCTTCCGGCGCATGAGCGATGTAGCTGTAGGCAGCCACATCGGCGATGGTTGGCTCGGCGCCCGCCAGGTACGGCGTTTCAGCCAGTTCCTGATTGATCACTTTGAGCACGGTGTGGGAATAAGCGATGACCTCTTGAGCGTTGTAAGGCCCACCAAACACCGTGATCAGCCGGGCCCGGGCCGGGCCAAAGGCAATTGGCCCGGCGGCAACGGACAACCACCGCTGAACCTTGGCTGCTCCGACTGGATCAGCCGGCAGCCAGCGACCGTTTCCATATTTGCGCGCCAGATAAACCAGGATCGCATTGGAGTCGGCCAATACCACGCCTTGGTCATCAATGACGGGCACCTGACCGAACGAATTGAGTGCCAGAAAGTCCGGTTGCTTGTGCTCGCCCTTGGCCAAATCGACAAAGATCAGCTCGGTCGGCAGTTGCAGCAGCGACAGCATCAGCTCCACACGGTGAGCATGGCCGGAACGAGGGAAGTTGTAGAGTTTGATCGCTTGCATGGTCGACTCCGCTGGGTGGTGGCGCCGTTCAGGAGGGATCAGCACCGATGGACGCTATCTTCCACCCACAACCAAAACAACAGAATAACCAGCAAACGCAATCCATTGTTTCATTCAGTGCAATAACCCATTAACCGTGCAGCGACGGATGTTCTCTTAATGTTGTCACGGCGAAATCGACAAAACTGCGGACTCGCACCGACGCCTTGCGGCCACCCTGGTAGACCACATGAATGGGTAACGCAGGTAGCTCGAAGTCAGCCAGCACGATTTCCAATTCACCGGCGGCAACGTTGCTGGCCACTTGATAAGACAAGACCCGGGTGAATCCCAAACCCATGCATGCCGCCGTGATGGCCGCCTGATTGGCGGTGACCACCAGACGCGGTTCCGGACGTACATTCAGCGGCTCACCCCCTTCAAGGAATGGCCAGGTTCTGAGCTGCCCAATGGACGACGTTGCAACGATCGGGGCAGCACTGAGCTCATTCGGATGTCGTGGCCTGCCACGCGCCGCCAAAAACGTCGGGGAAGCACAGACCACCCGTCGCACCTCACCCACACGAATCGCATGTTGATTGCTGTCAGGCAACTCACCGATGCGCACCGCCACATCAATGCCCTCCTCGACCATGCTCACGACCCGGTCAACCAGTAAGGCATTGATGCTGACTTCAGGAAATTGAGAGAGATAACCGACCATCACCGGTGTGACAAACAACTCACCGAACAACACCGGCGCGGTGATCGTCAGTTGCCCACGAGGCTGGGCATGACTGCCGGCCGCCGAATCCTCCGCTTCCTGCACTTCGGCAAGAATCCTCCGACAATCCTCCAGATAACGTAGCCCCGCCTCGCTCAAATGCACGCTGCGGGTGGTACGTGTCAGCAACAGAGTGCCAATGCGTTTCTCCAGTGCTGCCACCGCCCGGGTGACACTGGCCGCCGACATCCCCAAACGTCGCGCCGCTGCCGAGAAACCTTGTTCCTGGGCCACGGCGGCGAAGACCTGCATTTCCTGGAATCGGTCCATGGGGCATGTCCTTTATTCAGATAAAAAAAATCGCAACCGTAGGCTGCGATTCTTAATGTTTGTGCAGGATAAATAAACAATGTCACGGCGCGAGTGAATTTACAGCCCTTGGCAGCCGGTCGGGTGAAGGGTATCGAACAGGGGAAATCCGATGCCGAGAATCCCGTCGTAGCTACTCAAGCAACTGATCAATCAAAACCGCGTTGCTGTAGATCAAACTTCCATCACTCGCTCGATGCCCGACCAAATGGAACTGACCGCGCTCGTTGTGTATATAGACGCGCATTTGGCAGTCGGACAAAGGTCCATATCCCTCTGGCAGCATCAATTCCAGTGAGCTCATGTCGACATCGACCATGGCTTCACGCTCATGGGTCTTCTGCAGGCGTTCTTCAGCTTGTTCCAGACCCAGATGGAGGGTTCCATCGACGTAAAAATGGATTTCCCCCACCGGGGTCGACTTTTGTTCTCCGTTGACTTTGCACCAGCCTTCGATCGTCAAGGCACTCATGACGCGAAACCTCCGTTGTGGACTGCGGGACTCTGTGGCTCTTGTCTCTTCTCAATGAAATCCGCTTCTGGCCAGTTCTGCCATCCGTCATCGGAATTGAGTATAGCTGGCGACCGGGCATCGCTTGCTGTAACCGCGTCGGCAGAAGGTCATCTGCTTCATCGGAAAAACTCGTGTGATGGGATGTTTTTCAGCGTTTTTCTAATCATGTTGACTGATCTACGCCCATCTAATCCCGAGAGACGTGATGCTGAAAATCTATAGTTACATGTAGCGAATAGCTTTAAACAATTAACTTAATGTTCGAATTGGAATATTGGTCAGCCGTTTCTCAGAAAAAGCGCCTGTTCCGTCCATGCACTATACTTCTGGCTGATTTTACCGTCGCAATGGATGGTACTTGTCTGCCCTGCTTGGACGTCAGTGGCGATGCTTTTGCATCACCAGTGAGCAACAGGAATAGGATGAAGAGAAAATGGCAATAGCAATTGTCTTGATACTAATCGTTATTGCATCAGTGCTGTTTCATATACTAGCGCCTTGGCAGGCGACACCGGCAGCTTCCAACTGGGGGTCCATAGACACCACCCTCTTCATCACCCTGATCATTAGCGGAATTTTTTTCATCGCCATCACGGTATTTATGGCGGTAGCCGTGATGCGTTATCGTCACAAGGAGGGTTCCAGGGCGGCTTACCAGCCAGAAAATAAAAAGTTGGAAGTATGGTTAATTATCGTTACCTCAGTGGGTATTGCCGGGATGTTGGCGCCAGGTCTGGTTGTTTACAACGATTTCATCCGGGTGCCGAAAAATGCTTACGAACTTGAAGTGGTCGCCCAGCAGTGGCAGTGGGCCTTTCGTTTTCCCGGTCAAGACGGAAAGCTGGGCAGATCGGATATTAAGTTTATTGATCCCGCCAATCCCCTCGGCCTTGATCCCAAGGATCCTGTAGGGCAGGACGATGTGCTTGTATTAAATAATGAAGTTCGCCTTCCGCTCAATCGGCCGGTGAAAGTTTTATTGCGCTCTAAAGATGTTCTGCACGATTTCTATGTACCGCAAATTCGCAGCAAGATGGACATGGTGCCAGGGATGGTGTCGTACTTTTGGTTTACGCCGACTAAAACCGGAAAATATGAAACCCTTTGCGCTGAATATTGTGGCGTAGGACATTACAACATGCGCGGCCATATGATCGTGGAAGAGCAAGGCGCCTTCGATCAATGGCTGAACAGCCAACCGACTTTTGCCCAGACATTAACGACAGCTGCCAAACCCAGTCGGGACAGCGTGCTGGAAAAAGGTCGCCTGTTGGTCGAAAAATACGGCTGCGGTGCCTGCCATAGCCAGGATGGCAATAACAGTCTCGGCCCGGGATGGAAGGGGTTGTACGGCCGCACTGAACAGCTTGCCGATGGCACCAGTGTGCTGGCCGATGAGGCCTACCTGAAAGAGTCGATCCTCGATCCGAAGGCCCGACTGGTACTGGGCTACCCGCCGATAATGGTGGCCTATACTCTCAATGACGATGAACTGGGTGCTCTCGTCGCCCTGATCAAATCGCTGGGTGCTGCGCGGCAAGACAATGAACCTTCTGCCAGCGACGCGTCGGGCCCAGGTGACGACTTGGCAACGCAGGGGCAGCGGCTGGCCGGGTCGCTCGGCTGTCTGGCCTGCCACAGTGTCGATGGCAGCAAGGGTGTCGGCCCCAGCTGGCAGGGCGTGTATGGCAAGGCAGAAACCCTGGCCGACGGTACGAGTATCAAGGTCGATGAGGGCTATATAAAGGATTCGATTCTTAATCCCAGCGCCAAAATCGTCAAAGGCTATGCACCCGTCATGCCGGTCTTTGCTCCGAGTGATCAGGAGTTGAACGCACTGATCGCTTTTATCAAATCCAAAGCGAATACCGACGCCGATGCGAGCAAGGCGGAGCCAGGGAAGTAGCCGTAAAGCAGCCAGGAATGCACCGAAACTTCGACAGGAGGATGACGTGATGGCCTATGCGGAGCAAGCCGAAACAGAAGCACTGCACGAGCCTAAAAGCTTCCTGACCAAATATATCTGGAGTCAGGACCACAAGGTCATAGCTGTTCAATATTCCTTGACGGCTCTGTTCGTGGGTCTTATCGCCGTGGTGTTGTCCGACTTGATGCGCATGCAGATAGGCTTTCCCGGTAGTTTGGCGTTCATGGATGCCAGTGCTTACTATCAGGCGATGACCATGCACGGCATGATCATGGTCATTTACTTGCTGACGGCCTTGTTTCTGGGTGGCTTCGGCAACTATCTGATCCCGCTTATGGTGGGCGCCCGCGACATGGTCTTCCCCTATGTCAACATGCTGAGTTACTGGTTCTACCTGCTAGCGGTAGTAGTGTTGCTCTCCAGTTTCTTTGTCCCGGGCGGCCCCACCGGTTCGGGCTGGACGCTCTATCCGCCACAGTCCATTTCTCAGGGAACACCAGGGGTCGAGTGGGGCATCGTCCTGATGCTCGTCTCACTGGCGATTTTTATTGTCGCAGCCACCATGGGCGGGTTGAACTACGTAACCACGGTGTTGCAGGCGCGCACGCACGGCATGACATTGTTTCGCATGCCGCTCTCCGTATGGGGAATTTTCATGGCCTCGATTATGGCCTTGTTGGCTTTCCCGGCGTTATTTGTCAGTGCGGTCATGATGCTGTTTGACAAGCTGTTGGGCACCAGCTTCTTTATGCCAGCGATGATCTCGCTGGGGCAGCAGCTCGATCACCAGGGTGGCAGCCCAATATTATTCCAGCACCTGTTCTGGTTCTTCGGCCACCCGGAGGTCTACATCGTTGCTCTCCCTGCGTTTGGTTTGGTCTCCGACTTGATCAGCACGCATGCGCGTAAAAATATCTTCGGCTACCGAATGATGGTGTGGGCCATTATTGCGATCGGTGTACTCAGCTTTGTAGTCTGGGCGCACCATATGTATGTCAGCGGAATGAACCCGTACTTTGGCTTTTTCTTCGCCGTCACCACCTTGATCATCGCGGTGCCGACCGCACTGAAAGTCTACAACTGGGTGCTGACCCTGTGGCGGGGCGATATCCATCTGACCGTGCCGATGCTGTTTGCCCTGGCCTTTATCGTCACCTTCCTGGTCGGCGGTCTGACCGGGTTGTTTCTCGGCAATGTGATCGTGGATATTCCGCTCTCGGACACCTATTTCGTCGTAGCCCATTTTCATATGGTCATGGGGGTTGCACCGGTACTGGTGGTGTTCGGCGGCATTTATCACTGGTTCCCGAAAGTAACCGGGCGCATGTTTAACGACACCTTGGGCAAGCTGCATTTCTGGATTACCTTTCTGGGCACCTACGCCATCTTCTTCCCCATGCACTACCTGGGATTCCAGGGCATGCCACGCCGTTACTACGCCTATGAAAACTACGCGTTCATCCCGCAGTCCGCGCAAGATTTGAATGCCTTCATTACGGTGGTCGCATTGGCCGTTGGCGTTTCCCAGCTGCTGTTTGTGTTCAACCTGGCCTGGAGTGCATTTAAGGGCAAGCCCGCAGGCAGTAATCCCTGGGGCGCGGCCAGTCTGGAATGGCAAACGCCGAACACCCCGCCGATCCACGGTAACTGGGGAGCGAAGCTGCCAGTCGTGCATCGCTGGGCCTATGACTACAGTGTGCCGGGGATAGAACAGGATTTCGTTCCGCAAACGGTCTCCGCCGAGGAGCTGGAGCACATGCGGCAACTGAGTGCCGGAACCAAGATAGCGGACGTTAAAACATGAGCAGGTTGCTATTGAGAAACGCCGATGGCGCTAACCCCGGCGGCAGCTGGAGTCGCGATCCTGGGGATGTTCAGTCCGCCGAGGGGGCCGATAGAAATCAAACCGCAAGAGTGGGCCTGCGCTTATTTCTGGCCGTGGTGAGTTCGTTATTCTTTCTCTTTCTGATCGCCTTTATTGCCCGTTCACAAATGGCCGACTGGCTGCCCCTGACAGAGCCCTTGGCGCCGTTAGCCAATCTCTGGCAGTTATGGCTGAATTCGGCTTTTTTGGTATTCAGTTGCATTGCACTGCAGTGGTCGCGTATGGCCGCCCGACAGGCGCGACTGGGCGCAACGGTCATTGGTTTTGCGTTGGGGGGCGTGTTTGCCATTGCCTTTCTGACGGGACAACTCTGGGTCTGGCAGCAGTTTGTCGCCTGGGGCTACTTTGTCGCCAGCAATCCAGCCAACAGTTTCTTCTACCTGTTGACCGGCCTGCATGGGCTCCACCTGCTGGGCGGGCTGATAGCCTGGGGCATAATCGTCGCTAAATTCCTGCATCGCGTGCCGTTGCCGCAACTCAGCGTCAGCGTAGAGCTCTGCGCCACCTATTGGCACTACTTACTGGGTCTTTGGTTCGTGCTTTTCGCTTTGCTGGCCAGCACGCCGCAAACCTATGAAGCGATCGCCAGATTCTGCGGCCTGAGGTGAAAAGTCATGGCATCGCACCCACTTGCCCCAGGCGAATCCAGTTCATCCAATCCACCAGACTCAACGCCTGCACCGGGATGGCAGGGCATCGCCAGCGACTGGTCCTCGGATAAAGAGGCCTTCAAGCAGGTCCCCTGGGGCAAGGCGATGATGTGGATATTCCTGCTCAGCGATACTTTTATATTCAGCTGTTTTTTAACCGGCTACATGTCGGTACGCATGACCATCACCACGGCCTGGCCGAACCCCAGTGAAGTGTTCGCATTGACGATCGGCGGTAGAGAAATCCCACTTATTCTGATCGCCATCATGACCTTTGTGCTGATCAGTAGCAGCGGCACCATGGCCATGGCCGTTAATTTCGCCTATCGCCGTGATCGCGCGAAAACCACAGCCCTGATGCTGGCGACCGCCGCCTTGGGTGTGACCTTCGTCAGCATGCAGGCATTTGAATGGAGCAAGCTCATCGCAGAAGGAGTGCGTCCCTGGGGGAACCCCATGGGAGCGGCGCAATTTGGTGCCAGCTTTTTCATGATTACCGGTTTCCACGGACTGCATGTGTCAATCGGCGCCATCTACCTGAGCATTGTGGCTCTGAAAGTATCGCGGGGGGATTATGAGCGCTCCGGAAACTATCAGAACGTCGAGATAGCCGGGCTTTATTGGCACTTCGTGGATTTGGTGTGGGTGTTTATTTTTGCTTTCTTCTATTTATGGTAGAGGAGCACCGGTGATGGCACATGCTCAGGGTCAGCAACATCCAATCAGTTTGTACCTTAAAATCTGGGGGCTGTTATTCGTCCTCAGCACGCTGTCGTACCTTGTCGACTATTTCCACTTCCATGGTTACCTTCGGTGGTCCCTGATTATTACTTTCATGTTGTTGAAGGCAGGTTTAATTGTCTCCATCTTCATGCATATGGCCTGGGAGCGGTTGGCCATGGTCTACGCCATATTGGTGCCACCTTTGTGTTTGCTGGTGCTCGTCGGACTGATGGCCACCGAGGCGGACTATGTTTTCCTCAGCCGAGTCATTTTCTTCGGCCAATAAACAGCTTCCGGATGGCCTTGAGTCTCCAGAGGCTAACCCGATATTACTCGCTTGAACTGATGCCATTTGTGCTGCCAGGCTACTGTCCAGTGGGGGGCTGCCGTTCCCGTGCCGGCGATCTTCAGCGTTGGATGATGTTCGATTACCCGGTCCAATACCGATTCCTGATTCGGTTCAACATCCACGAAGAAGATATGTTTTCCTTCTTCTACCACCTGTTTAAAACTGCGGAAGTGAGTGTTCGGCACCTGGAACCCAAAAAAACCGCCTTCCCAGATGCAGAAGCCCAAAATAACAATGGCAAGGAAGATAAAAGGCATCCAGCCTGCGGCGGATTCGGTCCAGCCCAGCCAATAGGCGACACCCAAGACCAGCGCTGCGAGTGGCACACCGACCACCGCACCAATCTCACCAGAGTGAACAGCATCTTGTTCCATTAACGAGTTAACCTCGTGGAGGTGATGTTGTTCAACATCAGCAACTTTTTCACTGAGCACATGAATCTGTTCGGAATTGATGCCACTGGCCTCTAATTCATTTTCAACGGCTTCGAGATCGTCGAGATTGTCACTGATGTAATAGTGTCGATTCATGCCACACCTCCCATTTCGCGTTTGCTGTAGACCTCCTCTGTCCTGCAGCCTTTAACTGAGATTTGCAGTCACTTCATGCAACCCGAAAGAAGTATAGCAGCCGCTAGCATGCGGAGAAGGAAGCGCCAAGATCCAACGGCTGCATCAGGGGCTCGGCGCTCCGACGAATTCTGTGTCGAAGTGCCATGGGAGGGAAACGCTGGAAGAGAGGGGAACCCCATGCTGTAGGATCGCAGCGCAGGTTGCAGCGGAGTAGTGTCACAACCTGACTACAGATTGTGGACCTCAATAATGATTGCGGTTGCTTCCCCGACGTAGGGAAGCAACCGTGACAATCTTTATTTCGTTGTGACAAGGCTTATTAGCTTGGGACAACCTTTGTTTACTGCAGACAATATTTCGATCACCTGTGGATAACTTACTCCACCGTCACCGACTTCGCCAGGTTGCGCGGCTGGTCAACGTCCGTGCCTTTCAACACAGCAACGTAGTACGACAGCAACTGCAGCGGGATGGTGTAGAGGATTGGCGACAGGATGTCGTGGATATGCGGCATGTGCACAACGTGCGTGCCTTCACCATTGGTCATGCCTGCCTGCTCGTCTGCGAAGACGATCAATTGGCCGCCACGGGCGCGGACTTCCTGGAGGTTGGATTTCAGCTTCTCCAGCAACTCGTTGTTCGGTGCCACGGTCACCACGGGCATGTCGTTATCCACAAGCGCCAACGGGCCGTGTTTCAGCTCTCCAGCCGGGTAGGCTTCAGCGTGGATGTAGGAGATTTCCTTGAGTTTCAGGGCCCCTTCCATTGCTACCGGGAATTGCGCGCCACGGCCGAGGAACAGCGTGTGGTTCTTCTCGGCGAACAGTTCGGCGATTTTCTCGACGGTGCTGTCCATGGCCAGGGCTTCGCCCAAGCGAGTTGGCAGACGACGCAGTTCTTCAACCAGAGTCGCTTCTACACCTTTGGCCAATGTCCCACGAACCTGACCCAGGGACAGGGTCAGTAGCAGCAGGCCCACCAGTTGAGTGGTGAAGGCTTTGGTCGACGCCACGCCAATTTCGCGACCGGCCTGGGTCAGCAGGGTCAGGTCGGACTCACGCACCAGCGAACTGATGCCGACGTTGCAGATCGCCAGGCTGGCGAGGTAGCCCCCTTCTTCTCTTGAAAGCTCCTTGGCGTTGCGCAGTGCGGCCAGGGTGTCAGCGGTTTCCCCGGACTGGGAGATGGTCACGAACAGGGTGTCTGGCTGCACCACGACTTTGCGATAGCGGAATTCGCTGGCAACTTCGACCTGGCACGGGATGCCCGCCAGTTCTTCGAGCCAGTAACGGGCAACCATACCGGCGTGATAGCTGGTGCCGCAGGCAACGATCTGTACGTTGCGCACTTTGGCGAACAGCTCGGCAGCCTGTGGACCGAATGCCTGAACCAGCACGCCGTTCGGGCTCAGACGACCTTCGAGGGTGCGCTGAACAACAGACGGTTGCTCGTGGATTTCTTTCAGCATGAAGTGGCGGAACTCGCCCTTGTCCGCCGCTTCGGCACCGTCGCGATACTGCACGGTTTCGCGCTCGACGGCTTTACCATCAACGTCCCAGATATGCACACTGTCGCGGCGAATCTCTGCAATATCGCCTTCTTCCAGGTACATGAAACGGTCAGTGACCTGACGCAGGGCCAGTTGGTCGGAAGCCAGGAAGTTTTCACCCAGGCCCAGACCAATCACCAGCGGGCTGCCGCTGCGAGCCGCGACCAGGCGATCCGGTTGCTGTGCACTGATAACCGCCAGGCCGTAAGCACCGTGCAGTTCTTTAACAGTCGCTTTGAGGGCCGCAGTGAGGTCGGGCAAATCCTTGAGTTTGTGGTTCAGCAAGTGAGCGATGACTTCGGTGTCGGTGTCCGAGGTGAACACATAACCCAAGGCTTTCAGCTGCTCACGCAAGGCTTCGTGGTTTTCAATGATGCCGTTGTGCACCACGGCCAGGTCGCCGGAGAAATGCGGGTGGGCGTTGCGCTCGCACGGTGCGCCATGTGTCGCCCAGCGGGTATGGGCGATGCCGAGGCGACCGACCAGTGGTTCGGCTTCAAGTGCCAGTTCCAGTTCGCTGACCTTGCCCGGACGACGCATACGTTCGAGCTGTTCATCGTTGGTGAAAACCGCCACACCGGCGCTGTCATAGCCACGGTATTCCAGGCGTTTGAGGCCTTCGAGCAGGATGGCGGTGATGTTACGTTCTGCGACTGCGCCGACAATTCCACACATACTATTTCTCCTGACTGACAGCCGCGCAAATCAAATTGATTCCGCGGGCCTGAATCTGATCGCGTGCCGCAAGCAAAAGGCGATCATCGGTAATAAGGGTATGGACACTGCTCCATGGCAGCTCCAGGTTGGGGATTTTTCGGCCGATCTTGTCGGCCTCCACCATCACGACTACTTCGCGGGCGACTTCTGCCATGACCCGGCTCAGCCCCAGCAATTCGTTGAAAGTGGTGGTACCGCGGACCAGATCGATGCCATCGGCACCGATAAAAAGTTGGTCAAAGTCGTAAGAGCGTAGAACCTGCTCGGCGACCTGCCCCTGAAAGGACTCGGAATGCGGGTCCCAGGTACCGCCGGTCATCAACAGCACCGGCTCGTGTTCCAGCTCACTCAACGCATTGGCAACGTGCAGCGAGTTGGTCATCACCACCAGCCCTGGCTGCTGACCGAGTTCCGGAATCATCGCGGCCGTGGTGCTGCCGCTGTCGATGATGATCCGCGCATGCTCACGAATACGTGCGACGGCGGCGCGGGCAATGGCTTGTTTGTACTTGGAGACGGGTTGGCCGATGTCAGCGACCAGTTCCTGAGGCATGGTGATCGCTCCGCCGTAACGGCGCAGCAGCAGGCCGTTACTCTCGAGAGCCGCCAGATCTTTTCGAATCGTAACTTCCGAAGTTTCGAAGCGCTTTGCCAGCTCGTCTACACTGACTTCGCCCTGCTCATTGAGCAAGGTGAGGATATTGTGCCGGCGTTGGGGTGTATTGCGCTTCGACATGGGCTGGTAAGTTTCGATTCGAAAGATAACGGAAGCAATCAAAACCTATCGCCGAAATTTCGTCAAGCGTGATGCGATAAAAAGGCCTGTGCATAACTAAAAAAATCGTAGCTTGCGGCGGGTCGTTCAGTACCTGCCGCAAACTGCGATCTTTTGATTTTGAAGCGCTGTGGATAACTCAGCTCTTCTTGACCTTTTCCGGCCGCTTCCAGCCGTCGATATTCTTCTGCCGCGCCCGGCCTATCGCCAGCTGTGAGTTATCCACATTCTGTGTAATGGTCGAACCGGCCGCCGTGGTTGCACCGGCAGAGATATCCACAGGCGCCACCAACGAGTTGTTGGAACCGATGAACACATCTTCACCCAACACGGTTTTCCACTTGTTAACGCCGTCGTAGTTACAGGTGATGGTGCCCGCGCCAATGTTGGTGCGCGCACCGATCTCGGCGTCCCCAAGGTAAGACAGATGACCGGCCTTCGCGCCTTCGCCCAGGTGAGCGTTCTTCAATTCAACAAAGTTACCCACATGTGCGCGAGCCTCAAGTACGGTGCCCGGACGCAGACGCGCGAACGGACCGGCATCGCTGCCCTCGCCCAGAATTGCGCCTTCGATATGGCTGTTGGCCTTGATCACTACGCCTTTGCGCAGGGTGCTGTCCTTGATCACACAGTTCGGGCCGATCACCACGTCGTCTTCGATGACTACTTTGCCTTCGAGGATCACGTTGATATCAATCAGCACATCGCGGCCGACAGTGACTTCACCACGCACATCGAAACGAGCCGGGTCACGCAGGGTCACGCCTTGAGCCATCAACCGGCGGCCGGCACGCAATTGATAGTGACGCTCAAGTTCGGAAAGTTGCTTGCGGTCATTGGCGCCCTGCACTTCCATGGCGTCATGAGGTTGCTCGGTGGCCACCACCAGCCCATCACTGACCGCCATGGCGATCACGTCGGTCAGGTAGTACTCGCCCTGGGCATTGTTGTTGGAGAGACGGCTCATCCAGCCACCCAGTTGTGCGAAAGGCAGGGCAAGAATGCCGGTGTTGCCTTCAGTGATCGCACGCTCGTCTTCGTTGGCGTCTTTTTGCTCAACGATGGCCGTGACCTTGCCAGCGGCATCACGAACGATGCGGCCGTAACCGGTCGGGTCGTCCAGTTCAACGGTCAGCAAGCCCAGTTGCTGCGGCGCCACTTTCTTGAGCAGGCGTTGCAGGGTTTCGACTTCAATAAGCGGCACGTCACCGTAGAGAATCAGTACGGTATCGGAGTCAATGAACGGTACGGCCTGAGCCACTGCATGACCGGTACCCAGTTGTTTGTCCTGCAGGACAAAATTCAGATCGTCCGCCGCCAGGCGCTCACGTACTGCTTCGGCGCCATGGCCAATCACCACATGGATGCGCTGTGGATCAAGTTGTCGGGCGCTGTGGATAACATGGCCAAGCATCGAGTTGCCGGCGATCGGGTGCAGAACTTTTGGCAACGCCGAGCGCATGCGGGTGCCTTGGCCAGCAGCGAGGATAACGATTTCAAGAGACATGACTGGCTACCAATCCTGGGTGGTCAGCGGCTGTGACCAGGTTATGAAAGTTGGAAAAGAAAAAAGGGTAGCCGAGGCTACCCTTTTTAATCAATCGCACAACAAGCCGATGACGGATTAACCGCCAAACTTCTTGCGGATCTGCTGGACGGTGCGCAGCTGAGCTGTCGCCTCGGCCAGACGTGCGGCAGCAGAACCGTAATCGAATTCTGCACCACGTTCATGCAAGGCCTTCTCGGCAGCCTTAACGGCTTCCTGAGCGGCGGCTTCATCCAGGTCGGCAGCACGTTGCACAGTGTCGGCAAGAACCTTGACCATGTTCGGCTGAACCTCGAGGAAACCACCGGAGATGTAAAACACCTCGGTTTCCCCGCCCTGCTTGATCAGGCGGATCGGACCTGGCTTGAGATTAGTGATCAACGGCGCGTGACCCAGTGCGATACCAAGATCACCCAATGCACCGTGCGCAATCACCATCTCGACCAGACCGGAAAAGATTTCTCCTTCCGCGCTGACGATATCGCAATGGACTGTCATAGCCATCTGATTGCCTCAACCTAAATTAGCGCCCGTTTCCGGGCGCCGGGATTACAGTTTCTTGGCTTTCTCGATCGCTTCTTCGATGCCGCCGACCATGTAGAACGCTTGTTCTGGCAGGTGGTCGTAGTCACCGTTGAGGATGCCTTTGAAGCCAGCAATGGTGTCTTTCAGGGAAACGTACTTGCCCGAAGAACCGGTGAAGACTTCAGCCACGAAGAACGGCTGCGACAAGAAACGCTGGATCTTACGAGCACGGTTTACCAACTGCTTGTCTTCTTCCGACAGCTCGTCCATACCCAGGATCGCGATGATGTCCTTCAGTTCTTTGTAACGCTGCAGCACATACTGTACACCGCGAGCAGTGTCGTAGTGGTCCTGGCCGATTACGTTCGGATCCAGCTGGCGCGAAGTCGAGTCGAGTGGATCGATTGCTGGGTAGATACCCAGGGAAGCGATGTCACGGGACAGTACGACGGTGGCGTCCAAGTGGGCGAAAGTGGTCGCTGGCGACGGGTCGGTCAAGTCATCCGCAGGTACGTATACCGCTTGGATCGAGGTGATCGAACCGTTTTTGGTCGAAGTGATACGCTCTTGCAGAGTACCCATCTCTTCGGCCAGGGTCGGCTGGTAACCTACTGCAGAAGGCATACGGCCCAGCAGTGCGGATACTTCAGTACCGGCCAGGGTGTAACGATAGATGTTGTCGACGAACAGCAGAACGTCGTTACCTTCGTCACGGAACTTCTCGGCCATGGTCAGGCCGGTCAGTGCTACGCGCAGACGGTTACCCGGCGGCTCGTTCATCTGACCGTAAACCAGTGCCACTTTGTCCAGAACGTTGGAATCCTTCATCTCGTGGTAGAAGTCGTTACCCTCACGAGTACGCTCACCCACACCGGCGAACACGGAATAACCGCTGTGCTCGATGGCAATGTTACGGATCAGTTCCATCATGTTTACGGTTTTGCCTACACCGGCACCACCGAACAGACCGACTTTACCACCCTTGGTGAACGGGCAAACCAGGTCAATAGCCTTGATGCCGGTTTCCAGCAGGTCGTTGCCGCCTGCTTGTTCAGCGAAGGTTGGCGCAGGACGGTGAATGCCCCAGCGTTCTTCGGTGTCGATCGGGCCAGCTTCGTCGATCGGGTTGCCGAGTACGTCCATGATCCGGCCCAGCGTCGCTTTACCGACTGGTACGGAGATGGCGGAACCGGAGTCGATGACGTCCAGACCACGCTTCAAGCCCTCGGTGGAGCCCATCGCAATGGTACGAACCACGCCGTCGCCCAGCTGTTGCTGAACTTCCAGAGTGGTTGCGGCCGCGCTTTGTACAGTCAGCGCGTTGTAGATGCTCGGTACGCTGTCGCGTGGGAATTCCACGTCGATAACGGCGCCGATGATTTGAACGATACGTCCGCTACTCATAGCTGGATCCTCTGAATATTTGAACCGTTAAACCGCGGCAGCGCCGCCGACGATTTCCGAGATCTCTTGGGTGATCGCAGCCTGACGCGCCTTGTTGTAGATCAGCTGCAAATCGCTGATCAAATCACCGGCGTTGTCGGTAGCGTTCTTCATCGCGATCATCCGCGCAGCTTGTTCAGCCGCGTTGTTCTCGACCACCGACTGGTAGACCTGCGACTCCACGTAACGAACCATCAAGCCGTCAAGCAGCTCTTTGGCGTCCGGTTCGTAGAGATAGTCCCAGTGGTGCTTGAGTCCTTGATCCGGGGTTGCCACCAGTGGAATCAACTGCTCCACGGTAGGCGATTGCGTCATGGTGTTGATGAACTTGTTGGACACCACGGACAGGCGGTCAATACGGCCGTCCAGGTAGGCATCCAGCATCACCTTGACGCTGCCGATCAGATCATTGATCGACGGCTCTTCACCCAGGTGGCTGATAGCTGCTACGACGTTACCGCCGAAGTTGCGGAAGAAAGCCGCACCCTTGCTACCCACTACACACAGATCAATCTCGACGCCGTTTTCGCGGTTTACCGCCATGTCCTTGACCAGGGCCTTGAACAGGTTGGTGTTCAAACCACCACACAAACCACGGTCAGAGCTCACCACAACGTAACCGACGCGCTTTACTTCACGCTCGATCATGAACGGGTGGCGATATTCCGGGTTGGCGTTGGCCAAATGACCAATAACCTGGCGGATGCGCTCCGCGTAAGGACGGCTAGCAGCCATGCGCATTTGTGCCCTGCGCATTTTACTGACCGCCACTTTTTCCATGGCGCTGGTAATCTTTTGCGTGCTTTTGATGCTCGCAATCTTACTGCGAATCTCTTTTGCGCCTGCCATGTAACACCTATCAGGTTAGCAAGCGGGAGCCTTGCGGCTCCCGCTGCGGCTTACCAGGTTTGGGTGGCCTTGAACTTCTCAATACCGGCTTTCATGCCTGCATCGATTTCGTCATTGAAGTCACCCTTCACGTTGATCTTCGCCATCAAATCGGCGTGATCGCGGTTGAAGAAGGAAATCAGCGCTTGTTCAAAGCTACCGATCTTGGCGATCGCGACGTCAGTCAGGAACCCACGCTCAGCGGCATACAGCGACAGCGCCATGTCAGCAATCGACATTGGTGCGTATTGCTTCTGCTTCATCAGCTCGGTAACGCGCTGACCATGGTCAAGTTGCTTACGGGTCGCTTCGTCCAGGTCAGATGCAAACTGGGCGAATGCCGCCAGTTCACGGTACTGAGCCAGAGCGGTACGGATACCACCGGAGAGCTTCTTGATGATCTTGGTCTGAGCGGCACCACCCACACGGGATACCGAAACACCGGCGTTCACTGCAGGACGGATCCCGGAGTTGAAAATGGCCGATTCCAGGAAGATCTGACCGTCAGTGATGGAAATCACGTTGGTCGGAACGAACGCGGAAACGTCGCCAGCCTGGGTTTCGATGATCGGCAGCGCGGTCAGGGAACCGGTTTTGCCGGTCACTGCGCCGTTGGTGAACTTCTCTACATACTCTTCCGAAACGCGGGATGCGCGCTCCAGCAGACGGGAGTGGAGATAGAACACGTCGCCTGGGTAAGCTTCACGGCCTGGTGGACGGCGCAGCAGCAGGGAAATCTGGCGATAAGCCACAGCTTGCTTGGACAGATCGTCATAAACGATCAGCGCGTCTTCACCGCGGTCGCGGAAGAATTCACCCATGGTGCAACCGGCGTAAGGTGCCAGGTATTGCAGTGCTGCAGATTCCGAAGCGCTCGCTGCCACGATAATGGTGTTAGCCAGTGCGCCGTTTTCTTCCAGCTTGCGAACAATGTTAGCGATGGTCGATTGTTTCTGACCGATGGCTACATAGACGCAGAAGATTCCGCTGTTTTTCTGGTTGATGATCGCGTCGATCGCCAGAGCGGTTTTACCGATCTGACGGTCACCGATGATCAGCTCACGCTGACCACGGCCGACAGGGATCATGGCATCGACAGCCTTGTAGCCAGTCTGTACAGGCTGGTCTACCGACTTACGCCAGATCACGCCTGGAGCAACTTTCTCGACCGCATCGGTCAAGGTGTTGTTCAGCGGACCTTTGCCATCAATCGGGTTACCCAGTGCGTCGACTACGCGACCCAGCAGTTCCTTACCAACCGGAACTTCGAGGATGCGGCCGGTGCACTTGGCGCTCATGCCTTCAGCCAGAGACTGGTATGCGCCCAATACAACGGCACCTACAGAGTCTTGCTCCAGGTTGAGAGCCATACCGAAGACGCCGCCCGGAAACTCGATCATCTCGCCGTACATGACGTCGGCCAGACCGTGAATCCGCACGATACCGTCAGATACGCTGACGACAGTGCCTTCGTTACGGGCTTGGGAGGTCACATCGAGTTTGTCGATGCGGCCCTTGATAATTTCACTTATTTCGGAAGGATTGAGTTGCTGCATTGCTCTGCTGCCCCTTCAAACTCAAGATTTCAATGCTTCGGCAAGGCTCGCGAGTTTGCCGCGAACCGAGCCATCGATAACCAGGTCGCCGGCGCGGATGACAATGCCCCCAATAAGGGATTTGTCTTCCTCGACTTGCAGGCGCACTTCCCGGTTGAGTCGTGCACTGAGAACCTTGGCGAGTTTGTCTTGCTGTTCTTGGTTCAATGCAAAAGCACTGGTCACTTCAACGTCTACCGATTTCTCTTGTTCGGCCTTGTACAGGTCGAACAGAGCGGATATCTCCGGCAACAGCGGGAGACGGTCGTTTTCGGCAACGACGTTGATGAAGTTCTGTGCCTTGGCATCAAACTTGTCGCCGCACACGTCAATAAACGTGGCGGCCTTGTCTGCGCTCGTCAGTCGCGGGGCCTTGAGCACGCGCTGCATGGTGTCGTCTTGCGACACTGCTGCAGCCAGGCCGAGCATGGCTGACCAAGAGGCCAGTTGCTGGTGGGCCTGGGCGTGCTCGAAGGCTGCCTTAGCGTAAGGTCGGGCCAACGTGGTCAATTCTGCCATGATCGCCCTCGCTTAAATTTCAGCAGCCAGTTTGTTTACCAGCTCCGCGTGCGCGTTTTGATCGATTGTGGAACCCAGGATCTTCTCGGCGCCGGAGACTGCCAGGCTACCCAGTTGGGCACGCAGCGCGTCTTTGACACTGTTCAGTTCCTGTTCGATCTCGGCCTGAGCCTGAACCTTCACACGGTCAGCGTCGATACGGGCTTTTTCAACAGCCTCTTCAACGATCTGGTTACCGCGTTTCTTGGCTTGCTCAATGATTTCGGCTGCCTGAGTTTTAGCTTCGCGCAGTTGTTGACCCGCTTTATCTTGGGCCAATTCCAGGTCGCGAGCTGCTCGGGCGGCAGCGTCCAGTCCATCCGCAATCTTCTTCTGACGTTCGTGCAAAGCCGCGATGACCGGAGGCCACACGAACTTCATGCAAAACAGTACAAAAATGAAGAACGCAACGGACTGGCCAATCAGGGTTGCATTAATGTTCACGCCAACACCTCGCTCGTTCGTTACACATCACACCAACTACTCGAAGGTTCGAGTAATTAGCCAGCGAGTTGACCAACGAATGGGTTCGCGAAGGTGAAGAACAGAGCGATACCAACACCGATCATGGTTACGGCGTCGAGCAGACCGGCAACGATGAACATTTTAACTTGCAGCATTGGAACCATTTCTGGCTGACGCGCTGCGCCTTCCAGGAACTTGCCGCCCAACAGGCCGAAACCAATTGCGGTACCCAGTGCGCCCAGGCCGATCAACAGTGCAACAGCGATAGCGGTTAGACCAACTACAGTTTCCATCTTTCCTCCCGACTTTTACGTCGTATGGTTTAGGTTTTTTAGATTTTAAAGCGGTAAAACAAATCGTTTCATAGCCCTGTTAGGGCACCCACCCGTTTGACCGAGTGGGACATCAGACTAGTCGAGACTGGTCTTAATGGTTCTCTTCGTGCGCCATCGACAGGTAAACGATGGTCAGCATCATGAAGATAAACGCCTGCAGGGTGATGATCAGGATGTGGAACACAGCCCACGCCCACTGCAGAACTACGCCCAGGCCGCTAAGCCAGAGCAGACCGCTGCCGAACATCACAGCGATCAGAATGAAGACCAGTTCGCCGGCGTACATGTTGCCGAACAGACGCAGTGCCAGGGAGATAGGCTTGGCAACCAGCGTCACGAACTCCAGCAGGAAGTTCACCGGGATCAGCAGGGCTTGAACGAAGACGTTCTTGCTGCCGAAAGGGTGCAGGGTCAGTTCGCCGATGAAGCCGCCGATGCCCTTGACCTTGATGCTGTAGAAAATGATCAACGCGAACACCGACAGGGACATACCCAGGGTCGCGTTCGGGTCAGTGGTCGGAACAGCACGGAAGACCAGATGCGGGTCGCCAGTAATGATGGCTGCCACTTTTGGAATCCAGTCAACCGGTACCAGGTCGACGGCGTTCATCAGGAACACCCAGACAAAAATCGTCAGCGCCAATGGTGCGATCAATGGATTACGGCCGTGAAAGGTATCTTTCACGCTGCTGTCGACGAACTCGATCAGAACCTCGACGAAGTTCTGCAAGCCGCCAGGCTGACCGGAAGTCGCCTTCTTTGCCGCCATGCGGAAAAGAAGAACGAAGATCAGACCCAACGCGACCGACCAGCCGAGAGTATCGACGTGGAAAGCCCAGAAGCCCATTTCTTTGGCTTCTGCTGCGGTGTGGGCAAAACCCCACCCGCCAGTTGGGTGCTGACCGAAGGTCAGGTTCTGCAAGTGATGCTGGATATAGCCCGAAGCGGTTGTCTCTGCCATGGTTGCCTCAAACGCCCTAAGGTCTCGAAAGTCTTGTTCTCATCAGCAGGGGCGCGAACCAGCTGACCAGTTGGGTCAACACGAAGACGCCGAATACAGCTAACGGCGCCAATGGCTTCACACCTGCAAACGTCAATGCAAAGAGCACTGCCGTCAAAATCAGTTTGCCCGCCTCGCCGGCATAAAATGACCGGACGATGGCTTGAGCTGCTCGGGCGCCGGAAAACCGAAATGCCCTGTGAGCGAAATAAACATTGGGAAGCAAGGCTATCAGGCCTCCGCAAAGTCCTGAGTACCCGGCTACGACTCCATGCCAGTACCAGAGCGCCAAGGCGGCCAGTACCAAAACGACAAATTGAGCCAGTAAGACCGGAAAAACTGCCAGGCGATGGAACGGCAAGCGGTTTGGCGTGCGGCTCTCCATCGTTTTTGCTCCCCAATGATCGGCTGCCAGAATTCAATAACTTGGCATAATTTGTGCCGACAAAATGCGCGCAGAGTATAGGGGCGGTTCCGCCCCTATTCAACTGTCAGGTAGTGATTTCCGACTTCACGCTACATGAGGAAATGTTTCAACGAATGTGTGCAAGCACACCCTGCAACTCGTCGAGGGAGTTGTAACCAATAACCAACTGCCCCTTCCCCTTCTTACCGTGGCGAATCTGCACCGCAGAGCCTAGGCGTTCGGCCAGGCGCTGCTCAAGTCGGGCTATATCCGGGTCCGGTTTTACCGGTTCAGCAGGCTCCTGTTTGCCACTCAACCACTGGCGAACCAGTGCTTCAGTCTGGCGCACAGTCAGCCCCCGTGCGACAACGTGTCGCGCCCCTTCTACCTGTTGATTCTCCGGTAAGCCGAGCAAAGCACGCGCATGACCCATTTCCAGGTCACCGTGCGACAGCATGGTTTTGATAACTTCCGGCAACGCGATCAAGCGTAGCAGGTTGGCCACGGTCACGCGGGATTTGCCCACTGCTTCGGCAACCTGTTGCTGAGTCAGCTGGAATTCCTGCTGCAAACGCTGCAACGCCACCGCTTCTTCGATCGGATTGAGGTCTTCACGCTGGATATTCTCGATCAGCGCCATCGCGATGGCCGTTTCATCCGGTACATCGCGAACCATCGCCGGGATGGTTTCCTGGCCAGCCTGCTGGCTTGCGCGCCAGCGGCGTTCACCGGCGATGATCTCGAAGCGACCGCTACCGATCGGGCGGACCACGATCGGCTGCATAACCCCTTGGGCCTTGATCGACTGCGCCAATTCTTCCAGCGCTTGAGGATCCATATCCCGACGGGGTTGGTACTTGCCCCGCTGGATCAGGTCCAGGGGAAGATGCTGCAGCTCACGCTGGTCGGCTTGCACCGCTTGTTCTTCCAGCGAGCTGACAGTCGGACCACTCAGCAGTGCATCCAGTCCACGTCCGAGACCTCGTTTCTTGACGGCCATGGGGATTCCTTAAGTTGCCTGAGCAGCGGCGGTGCGTGAGTTTTTGCGTTGACGACGAACCATCTCGCCCGCCAAAGCCAGATAGGCAATGGCGCCCCGTGATGACTTGTCGTACGCCAATGCCGGCATCCCATAACTAGGCGCTTCGGCCAGGCGGATGTTGCGCGGAATCACGGTGTCGTAGAGCTGCTCGCCGAAGTGTTCCTTGAGCTGTGCAGACACATCGTTCATCAGGCTCAGACGCGGGTCGTACATGGTCCGCAACAGGCCTTCGACTTTCAGGTTCGGGTTCAGCAGTTCGGCGATGCGCTTGATGTTATCCACAAGGTCACTCAGACCTTCCAACGCAAAGTACTCGCACTGCATGGGGATAATTACCCCATCGGCAGCAACCAGTGCGTTCAGCGTCAGCATCGACAACGACGGTGGGCAGTCGATCAAAATGTAATCGTAGTTTTCACGGATCGGCGCCAATGCACTGCGCAGGCGGCTTTCCTTCATCTGCATTTCCAGCAGAACCACTTCAGCCGCCGTCAGGTCACGGTTAGCCGGCAACAACTGGTAACCACCGTGTTCGGAGAAATGCATGGCCTGGGCCAGGTCGCATTCACCGATCAGCAAGTCGTAGACCGAGTTTTCCAGACCGTGTTTATCCACACCGCTACCCATGGTGGCGTTGCCCTGTGGATCGAGATCGATCAGCAGTACCCGACGCTTGGTAGCGACCAGGGAAGCTGCGAGGTTGATGCAGGTGGTGGTTTTACCCACACCACCCTTTTGGTTCGCAATCGCGAATACCTTAGCCATTCTTGCTTGTGTTCCCAATCATGCCGTGCGGCGCAGTATCAGCAGATGGCGTTGGCCTTGGCAACCAGGTACGGCCAGGGCGTGTTCGCTATCGAGGTGGAAGTCTGCCGGCAATGCTACCAGCTCATCGGCCGGATGAACGCCCTTCATTGCCAGCCAGCGTGTATCGGCGTCGCCAAGATGGCGAGTCCAGTTGCTGAAGTTCTCCATACTGCTGAACGCCCGGGAAATGATCCCGTTGAATGGCTGTGCAGGCTGGAAGGCTTCGACGCGACTGTGGATAACTTGCAGGTTATCCAGTTTGAGTTCGAGTTTGACCTGGGTCAGGAAGCGGGTTTTCTTGCCGTTGCTGTCCAGGCAAGTCACTTGGGACTCTGGAAACAGGATGGCCATCGGAATGCCAGGCATGCCGCCACCGCTGCCAACGTCCAGCCAGCGACCGTTTTCGATGAACGACATGACGCTCAAACTATCGAGCAGGTGGCGAGAGACCATTTCGTCCGGATCGCGCACGGCGGTCAGGTTGTAGGCCTTGTTCCATTTGATCAACAGGGCCAGATAACCCAGCAGCTGCGCGTGCTGGGTTTCTGTCAGTGTGACACCGAGCTGGCGAGCACCTGTGGATAACTCTTCGGCGTGTTGCGAGGTAACCAACGAACTCAAGCGCTTTGCTCCAACTGACGGCCCGCGCCGCGTTTTTTCAAATGAATCATCAACAGCGAAATGGCTGCCGGGGTTACGCCCGGGATACGTGACGCCTGGCCCAAAGTTTCTGGACGGGTCGCGCCGAGCTTGCTCTGGATCTCTTTGGAGAGGCCGGAAATGTTTGTGTAATCGATATCCACAGGCAGTTTTGTATCTTCGCTGGCCCGCAGGCGTGCGATTTCATCCTGTTGACGGTCGATGTAACCGGCGTACTTGGTCTTGATTTCAACCTGTTCGGCGACCTGTGGATCTTCTGCGCCCCCGCCAGTCACGGCGATCAGGCCAGCGTAGTCGATTTCCGGACGGCTCAAGAGGTTGAGCAAATTGTATTCATGGGTCAGCGGTGTGCCGAACTTTTCGGAAATCGCATCGCCCTGCTCGGTCCCAGGGCGAACCCAGGTACTTTTCAGACGCTGTTCTTCCAGTTCGATGCTTTCGCGTTTCGTGCAGAACGCTGCCCAACGCGCGTCATCGACCAGACCCAGTTCGCGACCTTTTTCGGTCAAGCGCAGGTCCGCGTTGTCTTCGCGCAGGATCAGGCGGTACTCGGCACGGGAGGTAAACATCCGGTACGGCTCTTGAGTACCGAGCGTAATCAGGTCGTCGACCAACACGCCGATGTACGCCTCGTCGCGACGCGGGCACCAGGCATCTTTGCCTTGTGCGCGCAGTGCAGCGTTGGCGCCGGCCAGCAAACCTTGGGCGCCAGCTTCTTCGTAACCGGTGGTGCCATTGATTTGCCCGGCGAAAAACAGGCCGCCGATAACTTTGGTTTCCAGGCTGTACTTCAGGTCACGCGGATCGAAGTAGTCGTACTCGATGGCGTAACCAGGACGAACGATGTGCGCGTTTTCCATGCCACGGATCGATTGCACGATCTGCAATTGCACGTCGAACGGCAAGGAGGTGGATATCCCGTTCGGATACAGCTCGTGAGTGGTCAGACCTTCCGGCTCGATAAAGACCTGATGGCTTTCCTTGTCGGCAAAGCGGTGGATCTTGTCTTCGATCGACGGGCAATAACGCGGGCCGATGCCTTCGATCACGCCGGAATACATCGGCGAACGATCAAGGTTGGAGGCAATAATTTCGTGAGTCCGGGCATTCGTGTGGGTAATCCAGCAGCTCACCTGTTTCGGATGCTGCTCTTTGGACCCCATGAACGACATCACCGGGATCGGTGTATCGCCAGCTTGCTCGGTCATGACCGAGAAATCCACAGAACGACCGTCGATCCGTGGTGGCGTACCGGTTTTCAGACGACCTACACGCAGTGGCAATTCACGCAGACGGTGAGCCAGGGCAATCGAAGGCGGATCACCGGCACGACCGCCGGAGTAATTCTGCATTCCGATGTGGATAAGTCCGCCGAGGAAGGTGCCAGTGGTCAACACCACGGAGTCCGCGAAGAAACGCAGGCCCATTTGGGTGACAACACCACGCACTTGTTCCTGCTCGACGATCAAGTCGTCAGCGGCCTGCTGAAATATCCACAGGTTCGGCTGGTTTTCCAATGCTTCGCGGACAGCGGCTTTGTAGAGAACCCGGTCCGCCTGAGCGCGAGTTGCACGCACGGCCGGACCTTTGCGGCTGTTCAACACGCGAAATTGAATACCACCTTTGTCGGTAGCCATGGCCATCGCGCCACCAAGGGCGTCGATTTCTTTCACCAGATGACTTTTACCGATCCCACCAATGGCGGGGTTGCAACTCATTGCTCCGAGGGTTTCCACGTTATGCGTCAGCAACAGGGTTTTTGCACCCATACGTGCTGAGGCCAGTGCTGCCTCGGTACCGGCATGACCGCCGCCGATGACGATCACTTCAAAACGGGAAGGGAAATCCACCACGCACCTCGTGCCTGCTTCAGTTAGGTAATCAGGAATAGTTTGAGCTCAGGTTTCTGGACCTGGTCGGCAAGTATAGGGACTTCGTCCTTCCTAAAGAACCCTTTGCACAAAATTTAACCAGCTGTGGAGAAGTCGGGGTTATAGAAATTAAAAAGAGAGAAATTTATTAAATCTTTGTTTTTATGTTTATTTCTACTGAGGCACATTTCTGTGGATAGATTGCTACAGCCCTTTATTATCAATATGTACAGAGATTCAAAACCCTGTGGTCATGTGCCAACGAGGCCCTTGGATAACCGGTTTAAGCCTGTGGATGAAAGGGGTGGTTATCCACAGAGGCGGTTATCTTCAGTTTTGAGGCCCTGTTATCAACTGCCCTTAGTGGCAGTTATTCACAGGGCTTAATCCACAGAAAAGCGCTCATCGGGTAAATTTCGGTCGAAGGAAAACCGCTCAACCAGAAATTATCTGCTCGGCACTGAGGGAAGATTTATCAAAAAAGAGGAAACAGACAGGCACGAATGGCCTGTCTGTGGACAACTGAAGGGTTATTTACCGATACAGAAGCTGGAAAAGATTCGTCCCAACAGGTCATCCGAGCTGAATGCACCGGTGATTTCACCTAGCGAGTGCTGAGCCTGACGCAAATCCTCGGCCAATAACTCACCGGCACCTGCCAGGGTCAATTGCACGCGGCCATGCTCAAGGGATGCGCTGGCATGACGCAGCGCCTCAAGGTGGCGCCTGCGTGCGCTGAAGCTGCTTTCTGACGTTTGCTCGTAACCCATGCAGGCCTTGAGGTGGTCGCGCAGTAACTCCAGGCCTTCGCCAGCAGACTTGGCACTCAGGCTGATGGTGACGTGGCCATCCTCACTGACTTCCAGGGCAATGGCTTCGCCCGTCAGATCAGCCTTGTTACGAATCAGCGTGACTTTCGCCGGATCGGGGCGGATTTCGAGGAATTCCGGCCACAATGCGAAGGGGTCCAACGCTTCAGGAGCCGTCGCATCGACAACCAGCAACACGCGATCCGCTTCGCCGATGGCTTTCAATGCCCGTTCGACACCGATTTTTTCCACGTGATCGTCGGTATCTCGCAGACCAGCGGTATCAACCACGTGCAGCGGCATGCCATCAATGTGGATATGTTCGCGAAGAATGTCCCGGGTTGTACCGGCAATTTCGGTCACGATCGCGGCTTCTCGACCGGCCAAGGCATTCAACAGGCTGGATTTACCGGCATTCGGCCGACCGGCAATCACCACTGTCATACCGTCACGCAGCAAGGCGCCTTGCCCGGCTTCGCGAAGCACTGTGGACAGTTCATCGCGCACTTTGTCGAGCATGGCCAATACATGACCATCGGCAAGGAAGTCGATTTCTTCCTCTGGAAAGTCGATGGCCGCCTCGACATAGATGCGCAGGCCTATCAGTTGCTCGGTGAGGTTATGCACACGCTGGGAAAAGGCGCCTTGCAAAGAACGCAGTGCATTTCGCGCAGCTTGTGCAGAACTTGCCTCAATCAAGTCGGCGATGGCTTCAGCCTGAGCCAGGTCGAGTTTATCGTTGAGGAAGGCGCGCTCACTGAATTCGCCAGGACGAGCAAGACGGCAGCCCAGTTCCAGGCAACGTTTGAGCAACATATCCAGAACGATCGGCCCGCCATGACCCTGCAGCTCAAGCACGTCTTCGCCGGTGAAGGAGTTCGGTCCCGGGAAATACAACGCGATGCCTTCGTCCAGCACCTCATCGTTTTCACTGAGGAACGGGCCGTAATGGGCAAACCGGGGTTTCAGGTCCCGACCGCTGATGGCCTTGGCCGCAAGGCTCGCCAATGGCCCGGAAATTCGAACGATGCCCACGCCGCCGCGACCTTGAGCGGTTGCAACGGCTGCGATGGTTTCACGAGGAGTGCTCATAAACCGGAATCCAGACAAAAGTGACAGATAGCAAAACGCCCCACTAGGGGGCGTTTTGAGTGGTTATCTACAGTGTAAATCAGGCAGCTGCTTTGGCAGCCGCTTCGATTTTACGTGTGATGTACCACTGTTGGGCGATGGACAGGCAGTTGTTCACTACCCAGTACAGCACCAGACCAGCCGGGAACCACAAGAAGAAGAAGGTGAAGATGATTGGCATCAGCTTCATCACCTTGGCCTGCATCGGGTCCGGAGGTGTCGGGTTCAACTGCTGCTGGATAAACATGGTTGCACCCATGATGATCGGCAGAATGAAGAACGGATCCTTGATCGACAGGTCGGTGATCCACAGCATGAACGGCGCTTGACGCATTTCAACGCTTTCCAGCAGAACCCAGTACAGCGAAAGGAATACCGGCATCTGCACGAGGATTGGCAAGCAACCACCCAGCGGATTGATCTTCTCTTTCTTGTACAGCTCCATCATGGCTTGCGACATTTTCTGCCGGTCATCGCCATGTTGCTCTTTCAGCGCGGCCAGTTTCGGTGCCACTGCACGCATGCGCGCCATGGATTTGTAGCTGGCGGCCGACAGAGGGAAGAAAATCCCTTTGATCAGCATGGTCAGGAAGATGATCGACCAGCCCCAGTTACCGACCAGCGCGTGGATGTGTTGCAACAGCCAGAAGATTGGCTGGGCAATGAACCACAGAATGCCGTAGTCGACGGTCAATTCCAGACCTGGGGACAACTCTTTCAGTACAGCCTGGCTTTTCGGGCCGGCGTACAGAACAGCGCTGACTTCAGCTTTCGCACCTGGCGCAACAGTGATTGCCGGGGCGGTGTAGCCGATGATGTAGTTGCCTTTGCTGTCTTTACGGGTCTGGACGACATTGTTTTCGCCCTTCGCCGGAATCCACGCAGTCACGAAGTAGTGTTGCAACCAGGCAACCCAACCACCGTTTACGGTTTCTTTCAGCTGAGCCTTGTCCATGTCCTTCATCGACACTTTCTTGTACGGCTCGTTACTTGTCCACAGGGCTGCGCCCAGATAAGTCGCGGTGCCGGTGGCAGTGCTGGAAGAAGGATCGGAGCTGGCATCACGCTTCAGTTGGGCGAACATCGCACCCGACCAAGGCTTGGCGCTTTCGTTGTCGATCAAGTAGGAAACTTCTACATCGTATTTGCCACGTTTCAGAGTGAAACGCTTGATGTAGTTGACGCCGTCCTTGCTGAACTTCAGGTCTACGACCAATTGGTCCTGACCGTCAGCCAGTTGGTAAACCTTCTTCTCCGAGGACCAAACCGGACGACCGGCAGGACTTGCATCCGGACCATCAGTGCCGATCAAACCGCTCTGAGCCAGATAAGTCCGCTCGTTGCCGTTATCGAACAACTGGAACGGGATATCCGGATGGTCCTGGCGACGTGGATACAGCGGCAGCGTCAGCTGGGCAACATCACCACCCTGTGGATCGACGGCCAGGTTGAGCACATCCGTTTTGATCTGGATGAGGTCTTTGCTTGCAGCTACTGGTGTTTCAGCAGGTGCAGTGGCGCTGGTATCGCTTGCGGCGCGTGGAATGTCGTCACTGACAGAAGCATTATTGCCAGTTGCCGTATCCGGTAGACCCGGTGCGGTAGTACTGGAAGCAACATTCTGAGTCGGCAGGGCAGCTTGGCCATAGTCCTGGTTCCATTTAAGAACCATAACGTAGGACACGATTGCCAGGGCGACGATCAGGATCGTGCGTTTGATATCCATGATTACTCGGCCATCGAAGAAGAACGGGAGGTAGGGATAGATGGAACCGGGTCATAACCACCGGGATTCCACGGATGACAGCGACCTAAACGACGAAAGGTCAGCCAGCCACCGCGCAGAAGGCCATGATTTTCTATGGCTTCATACGCGTAGCAGGAACAACTGGGGTAGAAGCGACAGTGACTGGCCATCAGAGGACTAATGGCATAGCGATAAAACTGGATCGGAACGAGTGCCAGTTTACGCATCGGGACTGTCTACCCCTACAGTTTCGGTTTTGACTGCTGGTACCGGCGTGCTGCGTGCCAGACGCTTCCAGAGTTTGCCGAAATGCTGAATCAATTCGGGGTTTCCTACGTCACCCAAACCTTTGCGCGCGACGATAACAATGTCCCAGCCGACCAGGGAATCCTGGTGCAGACGGAACGATTCGCGCATCAGACGTTTGAGGCGATTGCGCTCGACGGAGAGCTTTACGCTCTTTTTCCCGATAACCAACCCGAGACGGGGGTGATCAAGATCGTTGTTGCGCGCAAGGAGCAGGAGATTTTTCCCCGGAACCTTGCCGGTAGGGGAGTCAAAGACTGCCTTGAAATGCCGGGGAGTAAGCAGGCGCTTTTCCCGACTGAAGTCCTGACTCACCTCCAGTGCCGGATTATCAAACTGCCAGACGCGCACGACCTTTGGCGCGACGACGCGACAGGACGGCACGACCGTTCTTGGTAGCCATGCGAGCACGGAAACCGTGGGTACGAGCGCGTTTGATAGTGCTTGGTTGGAAAGTACGTTTCATTGTCGTGTTACCTGGTTCGTCCACAACGGGCCGGAATGGCCCCCGTTTTAAGAGACCGGGGATTCTAGAGAAAGCAAGCCTCTAGGTCAATTTCCAACCAACGTTTCCTTATAAATAGATCTCCAGAGGTTTTGCTCGTGAATAACCCGCCGTTAGAAATAGAAATAAGAAAGGAATTATTTAAAGCTTTTCTGTAAAGCTTATAAAAGCTAGGCAGGCGATCATCTGTGGATAACTCACTTCAAGCCTTCTATTCCGCGCTGTACAGAGAATGACAACTACGGTGGAAAACAGGGGGCAGCCTGTGCTGCGCTGTCGGATAACCTGTGGGTGAAAAGGCCTGTTATCCACAGGCTGGTTATCCACCGAGTTTCCCCCCTACTTGTGCAACGACCTTAGACCCGGTTATCCACAGAGCTTATACACAGACCGCTCGTCGTGTTTTTTGCGTATAAAGCGTTGATTGTTCTTGGTCAGTGATCCACCTACGTGTGGATAAGTCGGCGTCTGGTCGCTACAATGGCCGCTTGTTTTTGCCTCACCGGCTTTCAACTTAGGGGATATCCGTGTCAGTGGAACTTTGGCAGCAGTGCGTAGAGCTTTTGCGCGAAGAGCTGCCTGCCCAACAATTCAACACTTGGATCCGTCCACTACAGGTCGAAGCCGAAGGCGACGAGTTGCGTGTCTACGCACCGAATCGCTTTGTTCTCGACTGGGTCAACGAAAAGTATCTGGGCCGCGTTCTCGAACTGCTGGATGAGCACGGCAACGGCATGGCGCCGGTGCTGTCCTTATTAATAGGCAGCAAACGCAGTTCGGCACCGCGCGCTGCACCGAATGCGCCGTTGGCTGCCGCTGCGTCTCAGGCACAGGCTGCTCAAGCACCCGTTAGCGCTCCGGCGCCAGCGCCGACTGCCAGCGCACCGACCAAACGTGCAACGCAAAAAGTGGCCGAGATCAATGAAGAGCCGTCCCGCGACAGCTTCGACCCAATGGCCGGCGCCAGCTCGCAGCAAGCTCCGGTGCGCTCCGAGCAGCGCACCGTGCAAGTCGAAGGCGCGCTCAAGCACACCAGTTACCTGAACCGCACCTTTACCTTTGAAAATTTTGTCGAAGGTAAGTCCAACCAACTGGCCCGGGCGGCGGCCTGGCAGGTGGCGGACAATCCGAAGCACGGCTACAACCCACTCTTCCTTTATGGAGGCGTTGGTTTGGGTAAGACCCACTTGATGCACGCTGTGGGTAACCACCTATTAAAGAAGAACCCGAATGCCAAGGTCGTGTACCTGCATTCCGAGCGTTTCGTGGCCGATATGGTCAAGGCGCTGCAACTGAATGCGATCAACGAGTTCAAGCGCTTCTACCGATCAGTGGATGCGTTGCTCATCGATGACATTCAATTCTTCGCCCGCAAGGAACGGTCCCAGGAAGAGTTTTTCCACACCTTCAACGCCCTGCTTGAAGGTGGCCAGCAGGTCATTCTCACCAGTGACCGCTACCCGAAAGAAATCGAAGGCCTTGAAGAGCGTCTCAAGTCACGCTTCGGCTGGGGCCTGACGGTTGCCGTCGAGCCGCCGGAGCTGGAAACCCGCGTCGCGATCTTGATGAAAAAGGCCGACCAGGCCAAAGTCGATCTGCCTCATGACGCCGCGTTCTTCATTGCCCAACGCATTCGCTCCAACGTCCGTGAGCTGGAAGGCGCGCTGAAACGCGTGATCGCCCACTCGCACTTCATGGGCCGCGACATCACCATCGAGCTGATTCGCGAATCCCTGAAAGACTTGTTGGCGCTGCAAGACAAATTGGTCTCTGTGGATAACATTCAGCGCACTGTCGCCGAGTACTACAAGATCAAGATCTCTGACCTGCTGTCCAAGCGTCGCTCACGCTCGGTCGCACGTCCGCGTCAGGTTGCAATGGCGTTGTCCAAAGAGTTGACTAACCACAGCCTGCCGGAAATCGGCGATGTGTTTGGCGGCCGTGACCACACCACTGTTTTGCACGCCTGCCGCAAGATCAACGAGCTTAAGGAATCCGACGCGGACATCCGCGAGGACTACAAGAACCTGCTGCGTACACTGACCACTTGATGCACACCAGCGCAGCTTATTAAGGCAAGGGACTAGACCATGCATTTCACCATTCAACGCGAAGCCCTGTTGAAACCCCTGCAACTGGTCGCAGGCGTCGTTGAGCGCCGACAGACCTTGCCGGTGCTCTCCAACGTGCTGCTGGTTGTCGAAGGCCAGCAATTGTCGCTGACCGGTACCGACCTGGAAGTCGAGCTGGTCGGTCGTGTGCAACTTGAAGAGCCGGCGGATCCAGGTTCCATCACTGTGCCAGCGCGCAAGCTGATGGACATCTGCAAGAGCTTGCCGAACGATGCGCTGATCGACATCAAGGTCGATGAACAGAAGCTGGTGGTGAAGGCTGGCCGTAGCCGCTTCACCCTGTCGACCCTGCCGGCCAACGATTTCCCGACCGTGGAAGAAGGTCCGGGCTCGCTGACTTGCAGCCTGGAGCAAAGCAAACTGCGTCGCTTGATCGAGCGCACCAGCTTCGCCATGGCTCAGCAGGACGTTCGTTACTATCTGAACGGTATGCTGCTGGAAGTTTCGGCCGGAATCATTCGCGCCGTGGCCACCGACGGTCACCGTCTGGCCATGTGCTCGATGCAGGCCGATATCGGTCAGCCGGATCGCCATCAGGTCATCGTTCCACGCAAGGGCATCCTTGAACTGGCACGCCTGCTGACCGAGCCGGACGGCATCGTCAGCATCGTCCTGGGTCAGCACCACATCCGTGCAACCACTGGTGAGTTCACCTTCACCTCGAAACTGGTTGACGGTAAATTCCCGGATTACGAGCGTGTGCTACCTAAGGGCGGCGACAAGCTGGTACTCGGCGACCGTCAGGCGCTGCGTGAAGCCTTCAGCCGTACCGCAATTCTGTCCAACGAGAAGTACCGTGGTATCCGTCTGCAACTGGCCAACGGTCAGCTGAAAATCCAGGCGAACAACCCGGAGCAGGAAGAAGCGGAAGAAGAAGTGGGCGTTGAGTACAACGGTGGCAATCTGGAAATCGGCTTCAACGTGAGCTATCTGCTCGACGTGCTGGGCGTGATGACCACTGAGCAAGTTCGCCTGATCCTGTCAGACTCCAACAGCAGTGCGCTGGTGCAAGAGTCCGACAACGACGACTCGGCTTACGTTGTCATGCCGATGCGCCTGTAATCATGTTCAGCAGAAGCTAGATGTCGCTAAGTCGCGTCTCGGTCACCGCGGTGCGCAATTTGCACCCGGTGACCTTCTCCCCCTCCCCCCGAATCAACATTCTTTACGGCGCCAACGGCAGCGGCAAAACCAGTGTTCTGGAAGCCATTCATCTGCTGGGGCTTGCCCGTTCGTTCCGTAGCAGCCGTCTGTTGCCGGTGATTCAATACGAGCAATTGGCGTGCACCGTGTTTGGCCAGGTTGAATTGGCTGAGGGTGGGCACAGCGCGTTGGGCATCTCGCGTGACCGTCAGGGTGAATTTCAGATCCGCATCGACGGTCAGAATGCTCGCAGTGCGGCGCAATTGGCAGAGATCCTGCCACTCCAGCTGATCAACCCTGACAGCTTTCGCTTACTGGAAGGTGCGCCGAAGATCCGCCGGCAGTTTCTCGACTGGGGCGTGTTCCACGTGGAACCGCGTTTCATGTCCACCTGGCAGCGCTTGCAGAAGGCCCTGCGCCAGAGAAACTCTTGGCTGCGACATGGTACACTTGACGCCGTTTCGCAAGCGGTTTGGGACAGGGAACTGTGTCAGGCCAGCGCTGAAATCGATGAATACCGCCGCGCTTACATCAAAGCCTTGAAACCAGTCTTTGAACAGACCTTGAGCGAATTGGTTGAGCTTGAAGGTTTGACCCTCAGCTATTACCGAGGCTGGGACAAAGACCGCGAACTGAGTGCCGTACTCGCTGGGTCTCTTCAACGGGACCAGCAAATGGGTCACACCCAGGCCGGACCACAACGCGCTGATTTGCGCCTAAGACTGGGCGCACATAATGCCGCGGACATCTTGTCCCGGGGTCAGCAGAAGTTGGTGGTCTGTGCATTGCGGATTGCCCAAGGGCACTTGGTTAGCCAGGCCCGACGCGGCCAGTGTATTTATCTGGTGGATGACCTGCCGTCCGAGCTGGACGAGCAACACCGCCGCGCGCTTTGCCGCTTGCTGGAAGACTTACGCTGCCAGGTCTTTATCACCTGTGTAGATCACGAATTATTGAGGGAAGGCTGGCAGACGGAAACGCCAGTCGCTCTGTTCCACGTGGAACAGGGCCGTATCACCCAGACCCACGACCATCGGGAGTGAAGGCATTGAGCGAAGAAAATACGTACGACTCAACGAGCATTAAAGTGCTGAAAGGCCTGGATGCCGTACGCAAACGTCCCGGTATGTACATTGGTGACACCGACGATGGCAGCGGTCTGCACCACATGGTGTTCGAAGTGGTCGATAACTCGATCGACGAAGCTCTCGCCGGCCACTGCGACGACATCAGCATCATCATTCACCCGGATGAGTCCATCACCGTTCGCGACAACGGTCGTGGCATCCCGGTAGACGTGCACAAAGAAGAAGGCGTTTCGGCAGCCGAGGTCATCATGACCGTGCTGCACGCCGGCGGTAAGTTCGACGACAACTCCTACAAAGTATCCGGCGGTCTGCACGGTGTAGGTGTGTCGGTGGTGAACGCACTGTCCAAAGAACTGATCCTGACCGTTCGCCGCAGCGGCAAGATCTGGGAACAGACTTATATCCACGGTGTTCCGCAAGAGCCGATGAAGATCGTTGGCGAGAGCGAAACCACGGGCACTCAGATTCACTTCAAGCCTTCGGCTGAAACCTTCAAGAACATCCACTTTAGCTGGGACATCCTGGCCAAGCGGATTCGTGAACTGTCCTTCCTCAACTCCGGTGTCGGCATCGTCCTCAAGGATGAACGCAGCGGCAAGGAAGAGTTGTTCAAGTATGAAGGCGGCCTGCGTGCGTTCGTTGAATACCTGAACACCAACAAGACTCCGGTCAACCAGGTGTTCCACTTCAACATCCAGCGTGAAGACGGCATCGGCGTGGAAATCGCCCTGCAGTGGAACGACAGCTTCAACGAGAACCTGTTGTGCTTCACCAACAACATTCCACAGCGCGATGGCGGTACTCACCTGGTGGGTTTCCGTTCCGCACTGACGCGTAACCTGAACACCTACATCGAAGCCGAAGGTCTGGCGAAGAAACACAAAGTCGCGACCACCGGTGACGATGCCCGCGAAGGCCTGACCGCGATCATTTCGGTGAAAGTACCGGATCCGAAGTTCAGCTCCCAGACCAAAGACAAGCTGGTGTCTTCCGAAGTGAAGACCGCGGTCGAACAGGAAATGGGCAAATACTTCTCCGACTTCCTGTTGGAAAACCCGAACGAAGCCAAACTGGTCGTCGGCAAGATGATCGATGCGGCACGTGCGCGTGAAGCGGCGCGTAAAGCCCGTGAGATGACCCGTCGTAAAGGCGCGCTGGATATCGCTGGCCTGCCGGGCAAACTGGCTGACTGCCAGGAAAAAGACCCTGCGCTGTCCGAACTGTACCTCGTGGAAGGTGACTCTGCTGGCGGCTCCGCCAAGCAGGGACGCAACCGCCGCACCCAGGCCATCCTGCCGCTCAAGGGCAAGATCCTGAACGTCGAGAAGGCGCGCTTCGACAAGATGATCTCTTCGCAAGAAGTGGGTACCTTGATCACCGCGCTGGGCTGTGGCATCGGCCGCGACGAGTACAACATCGCCAAGCTGCGGTACCACAACATCATCATCATGACCGATGCTGACGTCGACGGTTCGCACATCCGTACCCTGCTGCTGACCTTCTTCTTCCGTCAGTTGCCGGAGCTGATCGAGCGCGGCTATATCTACATCGCCCAGCCACCGCTGTACAAGGTCAAAAAAGGCAAGCAAGAGCAATACATCAAAGACGACGACGCCATGGAAGAGTACATGACGCAGTCGGCCCTGGAAGATGCGAGCCTGCACCTGAACGAGGACGCTCCGGGTATTTCCGGACCTGCCCTCGAGCGCCTGGTGAATGACTTCCGTCTGGTAATGAAGACCCTCAAGCGTCTGTCGCGCCTGTACCCACAGGAATTGACCGAGCACTTCATCTACCTGCCAGCGGTGAGCATGGACCAACTGTCCGATCATGCAGCGATGCAGGATTGGCTGGCTCAATACGAAGTTCGCCTGCGCACCGTCGAGAAATCCGGCCTGGTCTACAAAGCCAGCCTGCGTGAAGACCGTGAACGTAACGTCTGGCTGCCAGAGGTCGAACTGATCTCCCACGGCCTGTCGAACTACGTCACTTTCAACCGCGACTTCTTCGGCAGCAACGACTATAAAACGGTCGTTTCCCTGGGCGCTCAATTGAGCACCCTGCTCGACGACGGCGCGTACATCCAGCGTGGCGAGCGCAAGAAGCCGGTCACCGAGTTCAAGGAAGCCCTTGAATGGTTGATGGCTGAAAGCACCAAGCGTCACACCATCCAGCGATACAAAGGTCTGGGTGAAATGAACCCGGATCAGCTGTGGGAAACCACCATGGACCCAAGCCAGCGCCGGATGCTCAAAGTGACCATCGAAGACGCCATTGGCGCAGACCAGATCTTCAACACCCTGATGGGTGATGCGGTCGAACCTCGCCGTGACTTCATCGAAAGCAATGCCCTGGCGGTTTCGAACCTGGACTTCTGATCCAGAGAACCTGCCAAACTAAAAAGGCCAACGTTTAACGTTGGCCTTTTTTTTGTCTGTGTTTAAGACGGGAACAATATCCCTATAGATTTACAACGTGGGCAGAACGCTGCACTTTTTGCGTGTGATTTGAATCTGCTGATAGTTAGCACGACTTTCTTCAGGGCTATCTGCCAATAGCGCTAACGTGGCCTGAGGATCATTCAACGGTAACGTCTTGAGCAACTCGACATCATGATTCCACCACTGACTACTGATCAATTCTTCAATTAGCTCAGGTGCATGCCGATATTTGACAACTTTTGCAGGGATCCCGGCAACGATAGCGTAGGGCGGTACATCATGGGCAACCAGGGCGCGGGTGGCGATGATTGCACCTGTGCCGACGGTGACCCCTTCCAGGATCATCGCACTGTGTCCAATCCAGACATCATGCCCAATCGTTACATCAGCAACTTCGGGATCGAAAATCAGACCTGTATCGGTGTACTGGAAAGGATGTGAACTGAGCCAGTCTGACGGATGTGAACTCTTTTGCTGTCCGATAAAACATCCACTGCCAATAGAGCAGAATCTCCCGATAGAGGACACTGCCGAAAGGACGCAGTCACTTCTGATATAGGTATGAGCACCGATTTCCAGTTTTTTTGATTCTATGACCACATACCCGAGAGAAACCCCCTCTTCCAGGGTCAGCGTCGATCTCTTGAACAACGACAACACACCGCCTGCCACTTTGCATTTATGCCTACGAATCCATTTCTTCCAATAATGATTTCGAAGGGTATCGATTATTTTTTTCATAAGAATTTATTTAGACATCCGTTATAGAGCAAAAGCAGCGCCCTATGAGCCAATGGCTGGAGTCTAAAGGAATCGGCTGAGGAGATGAAATGTTACAACCCTGACCAACCAAGTCGATTGAAGGTTGTCCAGTATTACCGCCTCCCGCCGTAGACCATAGCGTGGAAAACCGCAAACGACGGGCATAAAAAAACCGGCTATATCAGCCGGTTTTTTTGCGCCCCGAAAAAACTTATGCACCATTTTCGGCGTTTTATGTGTTTAAGAAATATGTATACAAATCATTATCTTACAAAACAAAAACGCTGATTTTCGAGAAAACGGTACACAGGTTATCCACAGAATCTCAGACAGCCACTTGATCACTGGCGGTCGGTGCTGCCGGGGCTGCCGGCAGCGAACCCATTTCCCGTTGCATCTGCTCGTTCCATGCTTGCACCCGGTCGTTCAGATCGGCAATGGCGCGAGGCCCGCTACCCTCTGCGTACATCGGTGCGCCGATGATCACGGTGATGACACCCTGCTTCTTCGCCCAACCGGTTTTTGGCCAGAACTTGCCGGCATTGTGCGCAATCGGCAGTACCGGAAGCGCGGCGTTGACGGCCAACGCGGTGCCACCGCGTGAGAACTTGCCGATAGTGCCAAAAGGAACGCGAGTCCCCTCAGGAAAGATCAGCACCCAGACGCCATCCTTCAGCAGTTCATCGCCTTTCTTCGCCACATGCTTGAGCGCGGCTTTGGGATTGTCGCGGTCGATGGCGATCGGTCGCAGCATGGCCATGGCCCAGCCGAAGAACGGTACATACAGTAATGAACGCTTGAGCACCTGGCTCAACGGCTCGAAGTAAGCGGAGAGAAAGAACGTTTCCCACGTGCTCTGGTGGTTCGACTGAATCACGCAGGGCTGATCAGGCACGTTCTCGGCACCCTTCACTTCGTAGCTGATGCCCAGGAACACTTTGCTCAGCCACAAGGCGCAGCGGCACCAGTACACGTTGATGAAACGATAACGCGCCTTGAATGGCAGAAACGGCGCGATAAAAAAGCTCAGGCTGCACCAGAGCAATGAGCTGGTGCCCAGCAGAAGGTAAAAGAGGAAGGTTCTGATGGCCTGCAGTATCGACATGGTGACGTTTACCGTGCGGGCTCTGCCCGTCTATAAGCGCACTCCCGATCAGTCCTTAATCGGAACAATCGAAGCACTTTAATTGTGGATAAGTTCTGCGGCAATCGCCGCCAGATCGTCAAAAATCAAGGTGCCTACCGGCAGGGACTTGCCCAACGTCTTTTCGCCTTTCCCTGTCTTTACCAAAACTGGCTGTGAATCGACGGCTTTGGCGGCTTCCAGGTCACCAAGGCTGTCGCCAACGAACCAAAGATTGGTCAGCGACACGTTGTAATGCTCGGCGATGGTTTTCAACATCCCGGGTTTCGGCTTGCGGCAATCGCAGCCTTCGTCCGGCCCGTGTGGGCAATAGACGATCAGCCCGACTTCACCGCCCTGCTCCGCCACCAACGAGCGCAAGCGCTCGTGCATGGCGTCCAGGGTGGCGATGTCGTAATAGCCGCGAGCGATGCCCGACTGGTTGGTAGCGACCGCTACCGTCCAGCCGGCCTTGCTCAACTGCGCGATGGCTTCGATCGAACCGGGGAGTGGAATCCACTCCTCCACCGACTTGATGTAAGCGTCGGAGTCGTAATTGATCACCCCGTCGCGATCGAGAATCAGCAGTTTCAACAGCAGCCCCTTAGCTCAGCAGCGAAATATCAGCGACGCCGAGGAACAGGCCACGCAGACGCGCCAGCAATGCATAACGGTTGGCGCGGACCTTGGCATCTTCCGCGTTGACCATTACGGCTTCGAAGAACGCATCCACCGGCTCGCGCAAGGCGGCCAGGCGAGCCAGCGATTCGCTGTACTGACGCGCAGCGGCCATCGGCTGGACAGCCTGGTCAGCCTGCTGGATCGCCGAGTACAGGGAGAACTCATTGGCATTGTCGAAGTACTTGGCTTCGACCACCGTCGGAACGGAGCCTTCGACCTTGCTCAGCAAGTTCGATACGCGCTTGTTCACGGCGGCCAGGGCAGCGGCTTCCGGCAATTTGCGGAAGGCCTCTACCGCTTGTACGCGCTGGTCGAAGTCCAGCGCCGAACCCGGCTTCAGGGCACGAACCGACAGGTAGGTTGCCACGTCGACACCTTCGTCTTCGTAACGGGCACGCAGACGGTCGAAGATGAACTCCAGCACGGCGTCGTTCAGGCCGGCAGCCTTGATCTTGGCACCGAATGCATCCACGGCGAAGGCCACGGCGTCGTTCAGGTCGAGTTCAAGCTTCTTGTCGATCAGGATGCGCAACACACCCAGCGCTGCACGGCGCAGGGCATACGGGTCTTTGCTGCCGGTTGGCAGCATGCCGATACCGAAAATGCCCACCAATGTGTCGAGCTTGTCGGCGATGGCCACGGCCGCACCGGTCAGGGTGGTCGGCAGTTCAGCGCCAGCACCGCGCGGCATGTACTGCTCGTTCAGCGCCAGGGCGACTTCTTCCGGTTCGCCATCATTGAGGGCGTAGTAGTAACCGGCGACGCCTTGCATCTCCGGGAACTCACCAACCATCTCGGTCGACAGGTCGCACTTGGACAGCAGGCCGGCACGGGAAGCCCATGCAGCGTTGCCGCCAATGCGTTGCGCGATGAACGCAGCGAGTTTGGAAACGCGCTCGGCCTTGTCGTAGACGCTGCCGAGTTTTTCCTGGAACACCACGTTTTGCAGGCGCAGGTTGAAGTCTTCGAGTTTCTGTTTCTTGTCTTGCTTGAAGAAGAACTCGGCGTCGGTAAGACGTGGGCGGACCACTTTCTCGTTACCGGCGATGATCTGCTGCGGGTCTTTGCTTTCGATGTTGGCCACAGTAATGAAACGTGGCAGCAACTTGCCGTCGGCATCCAGCAGGCAGAAATACTTCTGGTTGTCCTGCATGGTGGTGATCAGCGCTTCTTGCGGCACGTCGAGGAAACGCTCCTCGAACGAGCACACCAGCGGCACTGGCCATTCAACCAGCGCGGTCACTTCGTCGAGCAGCGCCGGCGGAACAATCGCCGTGCCTTCCTGACGGGTGGCCAGTTCTTCGGTGCGCTTGCTGATGATGTCGCGACGCTCGTTGGCATCGGCCAACACATAAGCGGCCCGCAAGTCGGCCAGGTAATTGGCCGGCGAGGTGATGCGCACGTTTTCCGGGTGGTGGAAGCGGTGACCACGGGAATCACGGCCAGCCTTCTGGGCAAGGATGGTGCAGTCGATGACCTGGTCACCGAGCAGCATCACCAGCCATTGGGTCGGGCGAACGAATTCTTCTTTGCGAGCGCCCCAACGCATGCGTTTCGGGATCGGCAGGTCGTTCAGCGAATCCTCGACGATGGTCGGCAGCAGGCTCGAGGTCGGCTTGCCAGCGATACGTTGGCTGTAACGCAGTTTCGGGCCGCTCTGATCGATTTCGCTCAGCTCGACGCCGCACTTCTTGGCAAAACCCAGTGCCGCTTGGGTCGGGTTGCCTTCAGCATCGAACGCAGCCTGACGTGGCGGACCATCGAGGTTAATGCTGCGATCCGGTTGCTGGGTGGCCAGCGACGTAATCAGTACCGCCAGGCGACGTGGCGCGGCGTAAACGGTTTTGGTCTCGTAGTTCAGGCCGGCGGCTTGCAGGCCCTTGTCGATACCGGCGAGGAACGCCTCGGCCAAGGTGTTCAGGGCTTTGGGTGGCAGTTCTTCAGTGCCCAGTTCAACCAGAAAATCCAGAGCACTCATTGTGCAGCCTCCAGCTTGGCCAGTACTTCATCACGCAGGTCCGGGGTCGCCATCGGGAAGCCCAGCTTGGCGCGAGCCAGCAGGTAGGCTTGCGCAACGGAACGCGCCAGGGTGCGCACACGCAGAATGTATTGCTGACGCGCGGTCACGGAGATCGCCCGGCGCGCATCCAGCAGGTTGAAAGTATGGGAGGCCTTCAACACCATTTCGTAGCTCGGCAACGGCAGCGGCTGGTCGAGTTCGATCAGGCGCTTGGCTTCGCTTTCGTAGAAATCGAACAGTTCGAACAGCTTCTCGACGTTGGCGTGCTCGAAGTTGTAGGTCGACTGCTCCACTTCGTTCTGGTGGAACACGTCGCCATAGGTCACTTTGCCGAACGGACCGTCAGCCCAGACCAGGTCGTAGACCGAGTCCACGCCTTGCAGGTACATGGCCAGACGTTCCAGGCCGTAAGTGATCTCGCCGGTCACCGGGTAGCATTCGATGCCGCCCGCTTGCTGGAAGTACGTGAATTGCGTCACTTCCATGCCGTTGAGCCAGACTTCCCAGCCCAGACCCCAGGCGCCGAGGGTTGGCGATTCCCAGTTGTCTTCGACAAAGCGAATGTCGTGGACCAGCGGGTCCAGGCCGACGTGCTTGAGGGAGCCCAGGTACAGTTCCTGGAAGTTGTCCGGGTTCGGCTTCAGCACTACCTGGAACTGGTAGTAGTGCTGCAGACGGTTCGGGTTTTCGCCGTAGCGGCCGTCAGTCGGGCGACGACTGGGCTGCACATAAGCGGCGTTCCAGGTTTCCGGGCCAATGGCGCGCAGGAATGTAGCAGTGTGGAAAGTGCCGGCGCCTACTTCCATATCGTAGGGCTGAAGTACCACACAACCTTGCTCGGCCCAGTATTGCTGGAGGGCGAGGATCAAGTCTTGGAAGGTACGCACGGCTGGCGTAGGCTGGCTCACGAAATTCACCTGTTTCTTGGGCTGCGATTTAAAGAGCGGGAGTATACCCGATTCATTGCTGCGCACGCCCCCTGGAGCCTTATGCCACGCTGCTTTTGGTGTTCCGAAGATCCGCTGTACATGGCTTATCACGACCAGGAGTGGGGCACGCCGCTACGCGATGCGCAGGGTTTGTTCGAGTTGCTTTTGCTCGAAGGGTTCCAGGCCGGCCTCTCATGGATCACGGTCTTGCGTAAACGTGAGCGTTATCGCGAGGTGTTGTTCGGCTTCGACGTACAGCGCGTGGCGCAGATGAGCGACGCGGAAATCGATGAATTGATGCTCGATCCAGGCATCATCCGCAACCGCCTCAAACTCAACGCCGCCCGGCGCAATGCCCAGGCATGGCTGGCGCTGGAGGACCCGGTGGATTTTTTTTGGTCCTTCGTCGGCGGTACGCCTGTGATCAATCATTTCAAGGATCGCACCGAAGTGCCGGCGGTCACGCCGGTGGCGGTGGAGATGAGCAAAGGCCTGAAAAAGGCCGGTTTTACGTTCGTCGGACCAACGATTTGTTATGCGCTGATGCAGGCCTCGGGCATGGTCATGGACCACACCCGCGATTGCGATCGCTACGCGACCTTGGCGAACGGCGGTTAGAATAGCCGCCTCGCGCACAGCACAAAATCAGGAGTGACCTGTGGATAAGTTTAAAGGCGCCTTGCTGGTAGGCGCTCTGCGGCTGTTTGCCCTGCTCCCGTGGCGGGCAGTGCAAGCGGTGGGCTCGGCGATTGGCTGGGCCATGTGGAAAACCCCCAACCGTTCCCGCGACGTGGTGCGGATCAATCTGGCCAAGTGTTTCCCGGACATGGACCCGGCCGAGCGTGAGCGTCTGGTCGGCCAGAGCCTGAAGGACATCGGTAAATCCCTGACCGAAAGCGCCTGCGCCTGGATCTGGCCGGCCCAGCGCTCGATTGATCTGGTGCGCGAAGTCGAAGGCCTTGACGTGTTGAAGGACGCCCTCGCCTCCGGCAAAGGTGTCGTTGGCATCACCAGCCACTTGGGCAACTGGGAAGTGTTGAACCACTTCTATTGCAACCAGTGCAAACCGATCATTTTTTACCGGCCACCGAAATTGAAGGCTGTGGACGAGTTGCTGCGCAAACAGCGGGTGCAATTGGGCAACCGGGTAGCTGCTTCCACCAAGGAAGGCATCCTCAGCGTGATCAAGGAAGTGCGCAAAGGTGGTGCAGTGGGCATTCCGGCTGACCCGGAACCGGCCGAATCTGCCGGGATCTTCGTGCCCTTCTTCGCCACCCAGGCGCTGACCAGCAAGTTCGTGCCGAACATGCTCGCGGGCGGCAAAGCGGTCGGCGTGTTCCTGCATGCGCTGCGGTTGCCGGACGGTTCGGGTTACAAAGTCATCCTGGAAGCGGCGCCAGAAGCCATGTACAGCACCGATACCGAGACGTCCTGCGCGGCCATGAGCCAAGTGGTCGAGCGTTATGTGCGGGCATATCCAAGCCAGTACATGTGGAGCATGAAGCGCTTCAAGAAGCGTCCGCCGGGTGAAGCACGCTGGTATTGAGTCTATTGGCATGATCTGTGGATAATCTTGGGGTCAGGGTTATCCACAGCTGTTCATTAAAGGGCGCAGCAGATGTCCGAACACCGCAAATCGTTTCGCATCAAAATCAGTCATGTAAGCTTCGGCGAATGCCTGGGTCAGACACGCAACCTTTCAACCACGGGCGTCTACGTCAAGCATCCGGGCTTGTCGTCGTTGCCTAAAGGCGCGGTGGTTTACGGGCAGGTGCAGGACTTACCCACAGGTGCGCCGCGTGTGCGCATGGAAGTGATTCAGGTGGATGGCGAAGGGATTGGCCTGCGTTATCTCTGATCAGTGCGCGTTTCGCTCAAGTTTCTTCAGAAACACCGTCATCTCCTTCTCTGCCTGCTTGTCGCCATGGACACGGGCGGCTTCCAGACCTTGTTCCCACGCCTTGCGAGCCGACGCGGAATCCTCCAGCGCCAGGTAGGCCTTGCCCAACAGCTTCCAGGCCGCTGAATACTTCGGATCGAATTCGACGCAACGCTGAAAATGCTCGGCAGCCTTGGCGTTTTCCCCGAGATCCAGGTAGCCCTTACCCAAGCCGAAGCGTAGCAGCGAGTTATCCACACCCTTGGCGAGCATTTTTTCCAGGGATTCGAGCATGGCGATATTTCCGAATGGGTGTCGTTTACAAAATCGTCTTCGCCGGCAAGCCGGCTCCTACAGGTTATGCGCGATCCTCTGTAGGAGCTGGCTTGCCAGCGAAGGCGGTCTAAAGGATCAGAAGAAGCTCAACCCCACATGAAACAACTTCTCCACATCGCGAATATGCTTTTTATCCACAAGGAACAAAATCACATGGTCGCCCGCTTCGATCACGGTATCGTCATGCGCAATGATCACTTCTTCATCACGAATAATCGCGCCAATCGTCGTACCCGGCGGTAAACCGATGTTCTCGATGGCCTTGCCAATCACCTTGCTCGACTTCGCATCGCCATGGGCAATTGCCTCAATAGCCTCCGCAGCTCCCCGGCGCAATGAGTGCACGCTGACGATATCGCCACGGCGCACGTGGGCCAGTAAGGTGCCGATGGTCGCCAGTTGCGGGCTGATGGCGATGTCGATGTCGCCGCCCTGAATCAAATCAACGTACGCCGGGTTGTTGATGATCGTCATCACTTTCTTCGCGCCCAGGCGCTTGGCCAGTAGCGAAGACATGATGTTGGCTTCGTCATCGTTGGTCAGGGCCAGGAAGATATCCGCGTCGGCGATATTCTCTTCCATCAGCAAGTCGCGGTCGGAGGCACTGCCTTGTAACACCACGGTGCTGTCGAGGGTGTCCGAGAGATGGCGGCAGCGAGCCGGGTTCATCTCGATGATCTTCACCTGGTAGCGGTTTTCGATGGCCTCGGCCAGACGCTCACCGATCTGCCCGCCCCCGGCGATGACGATGCGTTTGTAGGTTTCATCCAGCCGGCGCATTTCGCTCATCACGGCGCGAATATTGGCCTTGGCGGCGATGAAAAACACTTCGTCGTCCGCCTCGATGACGGTGTCACCCTGCGGCAGGATCGGCCGGTCACGGCGGAAAATCGCGGCGACGCGGGTTTCGACATTCGGCATGTGTTCGCGCAACTGTCGCAGTTGCTGGCCCACCAGCGGCCCGCCGTAGTACGCCTTCACTGCGACCAACTGCGCTTTGCCTTCGGCAAAGTCGATCACCTGCAAGGCGCCCGGATGCTCGATCAGGCGCTTGATGTAGTTGGTCACCACTTGTTCCGGGCTGATCAGCACATCGACCGGGATCGCGTCGTTATCGAACAATTCGGAGCGCGTGAGATAAGAAGCTTCGCGCACGCGAGCGATTTTGGTGGGCGTATGGAACAGCGTGTGTGCAACCTGACAGGCCACCATGTTGGTTTCGTCGCTGTTGGTCACGGCCACCAGCATGTCGGCATCGTCCGCACCGGCCTGGCGCAGCACCGTCGGCAGTGAGCCGCGGCCCTGAACGGTGCGGATGTCCAGCCGATCACCGAGGTCACGCAGGCGTTCGCCGTCGGTGTCGACCACCGTGATGTCATTGGCTTCGCTGGCCAAATGTTCTGCCAGCGAACCGCCGACTTGCCCCGCACCGAGGATGATGATTTTCATCCAGTCACTCCATTCAATCCGTTAACCGCGCGCGGCGGCAATCTTGATCAGCTTGGCGTAGTAGAACCCGTCGTGACCGCCTTCCTGGGCCAATAACTGGCGACCGTGAGGTTGCTTGATGCCGGCCGCCGTGGCGAGGTCCAGCTCACGAGCGCCCGGCGTACGGGTGAGGAACGCTTCAATGACTTCGGTGTTTTCAGTCGGCAACGTGGAACACGTGGCGTAGAGCAGAATCCCGCCAACTTCCAGGGTTATCCACATAGCATCGAGCAATTCGCCCTGAAGCACTGCGAGCGCGGCGATGTCATCGGGCTGGCGCGTCAGTTTGATGTCCGGGTGGCGACGGATGACGCCGGTGGCCGAGCACGGCGCGTCCAAAAGGATGCGCTGGAACGGTTTGCCGTCCCACCAGACGGCAGTGTCACGCCCGTCGGCGGCGATCAGTTCGGCGCTCAATTTCAGGCGTTCGAGATTTTCTCGCACCCGCACCAGACGCTTGGCTTCAAGGTCCACCGCCACGACACCGGCCAGTTTTGGCTCGACCTCAAGGATGTGGCAGGTTTTGCCGCCCGGTGCGCAGCAGGCATCGAGCACCCGTTGGCCCGGCGCCAGGTCGAGCAGGTCGGCAGCCAGTTGCGCCGCCTCATCCTGCACGCTGATCCAGCCTTCGGCGAAGCCCGGCAGGCTGCGCACGTTGGCGGCGGCCTCAAGGATGATGCCGTCCTGACTGTAAACGCACGGCGTCGCGGCGATCCCGGCTTCGGTCAGTAAGCCAAGGTAGGCGTCGCGAGTGTGGTGGCGACGATTGACCCGCAGAATCATCGGCGGATGCGCGTTGTTCGCCGCGCAAATGGCTTCCCATTGCTCGGGCCAGAATGTTTTCAGTGATTTTTGCAGCCAGCGCGGGTGGGCGGTACGCACCACCGGATCGTGTTCAAGCTCGGCCAGCAACGCTTCGCTTTCACGCTGGGCGCGGCGCAACACGGCGTTGAGCAAGGCTTTGGCCCAAGGCTTTTTCAGCTTGTCGGCGCAACCAACGGTTTCACCGATGGCGGCATGGGCCGGAACACGGGTGTAGAGCAGTTGATAGAGGCCGACCAGCAGCAGCGCCTCGACATCTGCATCCGCTGCCTTGAAGGGCTTTTGCAGCAGTTTCGCCGCCAGCGCCGACAAACGTGGCTGCCAGCGCGCGGTGCCGAACGCCAGGTCTTGAGTGAAGCCGCGATCGCGGTCTTCAACCTTGTCCATTTGGGTCGGCAGGGAACTGTTGAGCGAGGCTTTTCCATTTAGAACAGCGGCGAGTGCCTTGGCGGCGGCCAGACGCGGGTTCATTGAGCGTCCGCCGCTTGACCGAGCACAGTGCCGACGGCGAATTTCTCACGACGGCTGTTGAACAAGTCGCTGAAGTTCAGCGCCTTGCCACCGGGCAATTGCAGACGGGTCAGGCACAAGGCCTGCTCACCGCAAGCGACGATCAAACCGTCCTTGCTGGCGCTGAGGATTTCGCCTGGCGCGCCCTTGCCTTCAGCGAGGCTCGCGGCGAGTACTTTCAGCGCTTCGCCGTTCAGCGTGCTGTGGCAAATCGGCCATGGATTGAAGGCGCGCACCAGACGCTCCAGCTCGATAGCCGGGCGGGTCCAGTCGACGCGCGCTTCGTCTTTGTTCAATTTATGAGCATAAGTGGCGAGGCTGTCGTCCTGCACTTCGCCTTCCAGCGTGCCGGCAGCGAGGCCGGCAATCGCCTGAATCACCGCCGGTGGACCCAGTTCGGCCAGACGATCATGGAGGCTGCCGCCGGTGTCTTCAGCGCTGATCGGCGTGGTGACTTTGAGCAGCATCGGCCCGGTGTCCAGGCCCAGCTCCATGCGCATCACGGTCACGCCGCTTTCACTGTCGCCCGCTTCGACAGCGCGCTGGATCGGCGCGGCCCCGCGCCAGCGTGGCAGCAGGGACGCGTGGCTGTTGATGCAACCCAGGCGTGGAATATCCAGCACAACTTGCGGCAGGATCAGGCCGTAGGCGACCACCACCAGCAAGTCTGGCTTGAGCGCGGCCAGTTCAGCCTGAGCGTCTTCGTTGCGCAGGGTCGGCGGTTGCAGCACCGGGATGTTGTTTTCCAGTGCGAGTTGCTTGACCGGACTCGGCATCAGCTTTTGCCCACGGCCCGCCGGACGGTCCGGCTGGGTGTAGACCGCGACGATCTCGTAAGGGCTGTCGAGCAGGGCCTTGAGGTGTTCAGCGGCGAATTCCGGGGTTCCGGCAAAGACGATGCGCAGTGGCTCAGTCATGTAAAACTCTCATTTACAAAGCAGTCGCAAAAGAAAAAGGCTTGCCGCAGCAAGCCTTTGAAAGGAGGGCATCAAGCGTTCTGGCGATGGAGCTTTTCCAGTTTCTTCTTGATTCGGTCGCGTTTGAGACTGGACAGGTAGTCAACGAACAATTTGCCGTTCAGGTGGTCGCATTCATGCTGGATGCACACGGCGAGCAGGCCTTCGGCGATCAGTTCGTAAGGCTGTCCGTCGCGGTCCAGGGCCTTGACCTTGACCTTCTGCGGGCGATCGACGTTTTCGTAGAAGCCCGGCACCGAGAGACAGCCTTCCTGATACTGCTCCATCTCGTCGGTCAGGGTTTCGAACTCGGGGTTGATGAACACCCGTGGTTCGGAGCGGTCTTCGGAGAGGTCCATGACCACGATACGTTTGTGCACGTTGACCTGGGTTGCGGCGAGGCCGATGCCTGGCGCTTCATACATTGTTTCAAACATGTCATCGACCAACTGACGCACTTCGTCGTCCACTACGGCCACAGGTTTGGCGATAGTGCGCAGGCGCGAGTCGGGGAATTCGAGGATGTCTAAAATGGCCATAAGCTTGATGACTGCACGTGTGAAGTAAGGTCGGGTCGGTGGCCTGGCGAGTCCGAAGAGGCAGGCTACCGTTGTGAAGCGTAGCTCCCTTTTCTTTTCAGGAAAGAGCGAGGAGCGAGCCACAAGGGCTCTAGCGTTTCACGCGAACGTACATAATAAAGGGATTCACCGCATGAGGAAATCACTACTCGCCTTGCTCCTTCTGGCTTCGGCCGGTCTGGCGCACGGGCAAGTGCAACTCAAGGAAGGTTTTCCACAGCAATACACAGTGGTTGCGGGGGACACACTCTGGGACATTTCCGGTAAATACCTGCGCCAGCCGTGGCAATGGCCCGAGCTCTGGCAAGCCAATCCGCACATCGAAAGCCCTGATCTCATCTACCCCGGCGACTCGCTGTCACTGGTCTACGTCAACGGCCAGCCGCGCCTGACCCTCAATCGAGGCGCCTCGCGCGGCACCATCAAGCTCTCGCCACGGGTGCGCAGTTCGCCGGTGGCCGAGGCCATTCCGAGCATTCCGCTGCGTTCTATCAACAGTTTTTTGCTGAGCAACCGCATCGTCGACAAGGTCGAGGATTTCGACAAGGCGCCTTATGTCGTGGCCGGCGATGCCGAACGTGTGCTGAGCGGCACCGGAGACCGCATCTTCGCGCGCGGCCATTTCGATCCCGATCAGCCGGCTTACGGGATCTTCCGTCAGGGCAAGGTCTACACCGACCCCGAGACCCAAGAGTTTTTGGGGATTAACGCCGATGACATCGGTGGTGGCGAAATTGTCGCCACTGAAGGCGATGTCGCGACCCTCGCCTTGCAGCGCACGACGCAGGAAGTGCGTCTCGGCGACCGTTTGTTCAGTGGTGAGGAACGGTCGATCAACTCGACCTTCATGCCCAGTGCGCCGAAAACACAGGTCAACGGGTTGATCATCGATGTACCGCGTGGCGTGACGCAGATTGGCGCGCTGGATGTGGTCACGCTGAACAAGGGGCAACGTGATGGCTTGGCTGAAGGCAACGTACTGGTGGTGATGAAAACCGGCGAAACCGTGCGCGACCGGATCACCGGCCAGCCACTGAAAATTCCCGATGAGCGGGCCGGATTGCTCATGGTTTTCCGCACCTACGACAAGCTCAGCTACGGTCTGGTCCTCAACGCTTCACGCTCGCTGGCCGTCATGGACAAAGTGCGAAATCCGTAAGCGGCTCCACAAGTTACCAACAGAGTTATCCACAGCTTATTCCCGTTTCGACGGGGCTCATAACGATCAAGGATGATCCATGTCACTGCCTGCCGTTACACCGGTTTCCCCTGCGGAACTGGAAGCTCGTTTACGTTTGCACCGTTTGCCGGAACTCGGCCCGGCGCGGTTCAAAAAATTACTTGAGGCCTTCGGCTCGGCGTCCAAAGCCATCAGTGCTCCGGCCAGCGCCTGGCGTTCGCTAGGATTGCCACTGGCGTGTGCCGAGGCTCGGCGCACCAATGAAGTGCGCGATGGCGCCAGCCACGCATTGGCCTGGCTAGAGCGTCCGGGCCAGCATTTACTGATGTGGGACCAACCTGAATACCCTGCGCTGCTCGCAGAAATCAGCGACGCACCGCCATTGTTATTCGTAGCGGGCGATCCGGGGATTCTGGAAAAACCGCAGTTGGCGATGGTCGGTAGCCGAAGCGCCTCGCGACCGGGGATGGACACTGCCGCCGCGTTTTCCCGCAGCCTGGCCGGTGCCGGTTTCGTCATCACCAGCGGTCTGGCGCTGGGCATTGATGCTGCCGCGCATCAAGCCGCTTTGGACGTCGGCGGGCGAACGGTGGGCGTACTTGGCACGGGACTTGAAAAGTTTTATCCACAACGCAATCGGCGACTGGCCGATGCCATGATCGCGTCCGGGAGTGCGGTGCTTTCGGAGTTCCCGCTGGACGCCGGCCCTGCTGCCAGCAACTTCCCCCGGCGTAACCGGATCATCAGCGGATTGTCCCTCGGCGTGCTGGTGGTCGAGGCCAGTGTGGCGAGTGGTTCGTTGATTACCGCGAGGCTGGCGGCGGAGCAAGGTCGCGAGGTGTATGCGATTCCTGGGTCGATTCATCATCCTGGCGCCAAGGGTTGTCATCAACTGATCCGTGACGGCGCGATGCTGGTGGAAACCATCGAACATATCCTTGAAGCCTTGCGCGGCTGGCAACAGTTGCCGTTGTCCACCGAGACTCCCTCGGTGACCCATCCGTTGCTTATGCTGTTGCACGCGGCCCCGCACACCAGTGAAGCGCTGTCCGTCACCAGCGGCTGGACCTTGCCCAAAGTGCTGGCCGCGTTGACGGAGCTGGAAATGGAGGGTCGCGCCGTGTGCGAAAGCGGGCGCTGGTTTGCGCGGGTGAGCTAGGTTTTATAAGGAAGATCGGTAAACTGCGCAAAGCCTTATTCCGGAGAGTTTTTCATGGTCAACAGTTGGCGAGTGCAACAAGCCGCGCAAGCCGTTCGCGCAGGGGCGGTGATTGCCTATCCAACCGAAGCGGTCTGGGGGCTGGGTTGCGACCCGTGGGACGAAGAGGCGGTGTATCGCCTGCTGATGATCAAGGGCCGGTCGGTGGAGAAGGGCCTGATTCTGGTTGCCGACAACATCCGGCAATTCGATTTTCTCTTCGAAGACTTCCCGGAACTGTGGATGGACCGCATGGCCAGCACTTGGCCGGGACCGAACACCTGGCTGGTGCCGCATCAGAATTTGTTGCCGCAGTGGATCACCGGGGTGCATGAAACGGTGGCGCTCAGGGTCAGCGATCACCCGCTGGTGCGGGATTTGTGCGCAGCAGTCGGGCCGCTGGTTTCAACCTCGGCCAACCCGCAGGGGCGTCCGGCAGCGCGCACGCGGATTCGCGTGGAGCAGTATTTCCGCGGGCAGGTGGATTTGGTGTTGGGCGGGAATCTCGGTGGGCGCAAGAACCCGAGCGTCATTCGGGATCTGGCGACCGGCCACATCGTGCGCCCCGATTAATGTGGCGAGGGGGCTTGCCCCCGTTGGACTGCGCAGCAGTCCTTTTTTGGGGCCGCTTCGCAGCCCAACGGGGGCAAGCCCCCTCGCCACAGTCCGGTGTTACGGCAGCAGAACAGTCGAACCCGTCGTGCGTCGCGCCGACAACTCGGTCTGCGCCTTCGCCGCATCAGCCAACGAATACGTGTGGCTGATGTCCACGTTCAACTTCCCGGTGATGATCATCTCAAACAACTCATCCGCCATCCGCTGCAGGTTCTCGGCGTTGTTGGCGTAAGTCGCCAGCGTCGGCCGGGTCACGTACAGCGAACCCTTCGCCGACAAAATCCCCAGATTGACCCCGTCCACCGCACCCGACGCGTTGCCAAAACTCACCACCAGACCGCGTGGGGATACGCTGTCCAGCGACGTCAGCCAGGTGTCTTTACCGACGCCGTCATACACCACCGGCACTTTCTTCCCGTCCGTCAATTCCAGCACACGTTGAGCGACGTTTTCATGGCTGTAGTCGATGGTCGCCCAAGCGCCGTTGGCTTTGGCCAGCGCGGCTTTCTCGGGCGAGCTGACCGTACCGATCAACTTTACGCCCAAGGCCTTGGCCCATTGGCAGGCCAGCGAACCGACACCGCCGGCAGCGGCGTGGAACAGGATGGTTTCGCCACCCTTGAGCTCATAAGTCTGACGCAGCAGGTACTGCACGGTCAGGCCCTTGAGCATGACCCCGGCAGCCGTTTCGAAGCTGATCGCATCCGGCAGCAGCACCAGATTGGCCTCGGGCAATACGTGAACGTCACTGTAGGCACCCAACGGCCCGCTGCCATACGCCACGCGATCACCGACCTTGAAGCGCGTGACCTCGCTTCCCACCGCTTCGACCACGCCTGCGCCTTCCGAACCCACACCCGATGGCAAAGCGGGTGGTGCATACAGACCGCTGCGGTAATAGGTATCGATGAAATTCAGGCCGATGGCCTTGTTGGTGACGCGGACCTGCTGCGGGCCGGGCTCGGCGGGTTGGTAATCGACGTACTCGAGTACTTCGGGACCGCCATGGGCGCGGAACTGGATACGCTTAGCCATCTGCCTACTCCTTGGGTCTTGGCTACGGGAGGTGTAGCACGAAGCTCCCTATCGAACTCCCAAGCTTGATCTTCGTCAACTGCGGCAGGCCCATCGGCGATGTTATGCTACGCGCCCATTTGCGTCGGTCCTCCGCTCCGATGGAGCGCCGCGTAGCTTTGCCCGATTCAAGGTGATGACATGACGACCCGCACCGAGGCCGTAAAAGCCTATCTGCTTGACCTGCAAGACCGTATTTGTGCTGCGCTGGAAGCCGAAGATGGCGGCACACCCTTCGTCGAAGACGCCTGGACCCGGGCTGCCGGCGGTGGCGGTCGCACCCGCGTGATCGAAAACGGCTCAGTGATCGAAAAGGGCGGCGTCAACTTTTCCCACGTCTTTGGCAGCGGTCTCCCACCGTCCGCCAGCGCTCATCGCCCGGAATTGGCCGGCCGTGGCTTCGAAGCCTTGGGCGTGTCATTGGTCATTCACCCGCACAACCCGCATGTGCCGACCTCCCACGCCAACGTGCGCTTTTTCATTGCTGAAAAAGAGGGTGAGGAACCGGTCTGGTGGTTCGGCGGCGGCTTCGACCTGACGCCTTACTACGGCAATGAAGAAGACTGCGTGCACTGGCACCGCGTCGCCGAGCAGGCCTGTGCGCCGTTCGGTCCGGACGTCTATTCGCGCTACAAAGCCTGGTGCGACAGCTATTTCCACATCAAGCATCGCCACGAGCCGCGCGGCATCGGTGGTCTGTTCTTCGATGACTTGAACGAGTGGGACTTTGACACCAGCTTCGCGTTCATGCGCGCCATCGGCGATGCGTATATCGACGCGTATCTGCCAATTGTGCAACGCCGCAAAAATGATGCGTTCACCGCCAAGCAGCGTGAGTTCCAGGAATTCCGTCGCGGCCGCTACGTGGAATTCAACCTGGTCTACGACCGAGGCACGCTGTTCGGCCTGCAATCGGGCGGGCGTACCGAGTCGATCCTTATGTCGTTGCCACCGCAAGTGCGCTGGGGCTATGACTGGAAAGCCGAGCCGGGCAGCGAAGAAGCGCGCTTGACCGAGTATTTCCTGCAAGACCGCGATTGGTTGGCCGAGGCCTGAACGAGGAGTTCTGATGGACCGTTACGTCGTATTCGGTAACCCGATTGGCCACAGCAAGTCGCCGCTGATCCACCGTTTGTTCGCCGAGCAAACCGCGCAGCAGTTGGACTACAGCACCTCGCTGGCGCCACTCGACGATTTTTCCGACTTTGCCCGGGCGTTTTTCCGCGAAGGTCGCGGAGCGAATGTGACGGTGCCCTTCAAGGAAGACGCTTTCCGCCTGGCCGACAGCCTGACGGAGCGCGCGCAGCGGGCCGGCGCGGTGAACACCTTGAGCAAACTCGCCGATGGCACGTTGCTGGGTGACAACACCGACGGCGCCGGGCTGGTGCGGGACCTTACGGTCAACGCCGGTTTCAGCCTCAAGGGCAAACGCATCCTGCTGCTTGGCGCTGGGGGCGCGGTGCGCGGTGCACTGGAACCGTTGCTGGCCGAACAACCGGCCTCCTTGGTGATCGCAAACCGCACCGTGGAAAAAGCCGAGCTACTGGCGGAATTGTTCGCAGACCTGGGCCCGGTCTCGGCCAGTAGTTTCGACTGGTTGAAAGAGTCGGTGGACCTGATCATCAATGCGACGTCAGCGAGCCTGTCAGGGGATGTGCCGCCGATTGCCGGCAGTTTGATCGAGCCGGGTAAAACCGTTTGCTACGACATGATGTATGGCAAGGAGCCGACTTCGTTCTGCCGTTGGGCTACGGAACAGGGCGCGGCAGTGTCGATGGATGGTTTGGGCATGCTCGCTGAACAGGCGGCAGAAGCCTTTTTCCTGTGGCGCGGTGTGCGCCCGGATACGGCGCCGGTGCTGGCCGAACTGCGCCGCCAATTGGCACTGTAGGAGCAAGCGGTGCGGCGACCCGACTTGCCCGCGATGAACGATTACGCGGTGTGCCTGATACGCCGCGGCGCCTCAATCGCGGGCAAGCCATGCTCCTACAGGGCGTGTGTTCAGTCTTCGAAACGGATCGGGCACTTCTCCGCCCCTTCCAGCTTCCTCAACTCCTCCACCACCTGCGGCCGCGCGCGCCGCAGTGTCAGGCTGCGATCCTGCTTCAACAGCCGTCGCGCTTCCTGGTGCAGCATTTCCACCCCTGAATAGTCGATGAAGTTGATCTGCTGCGCCTCGATCACCACGCGCGCGCCGTGCAGGCGTTGCAGGCGCACTTGCAGATAATGGCTGGCGCCGAAAAAGATCGACCCGCCTACCCGCAGAATGTCTTCATCGCCTTCGCGCGAATGCTGGACCCGCGGTTGCGAGGTGCGTTTGAGGTAGAAGAACAAGGATGCCAGCACCCCGGCGTAGATCGCCGTCTGCAACTCCAGCAGGAGCGTGGCGACACAGGTCAGCGCCATGACCAGGAACTCGGCGTGGCTGACCCGCAACAAGGCGCGAATACCGCGATGGTCCACCAGTCCCCACGCGATTAACAGAATGCTGCCAGCCATGGCCGGGATCGGGATATGGGCGATTAACTCCGCACCGAAGATGGCAAACAGCGCCACCCACACGGCTGAAAAAACACCGGCCATCGGTGAACAGGCGCCTGCTTCGTAGCTCAGGCCCGAACGAGTGAAGGAACCGGCGGACAACGAGCCGGAAAAAAACGCCCCGACCATGTTCGATAGACCTTGGGCGCGGACTTCCTGGTTGGCGTCGATCAACTGCTGCGAGCGCGCCGACAGGGAGCGGGCAATCGACAGGCTGGTCACCAGCCCCAACATTCCCACGGCCACCGCGCTCGGCAGCAAACGCAGGATCAGGTCCAGGTCCAGCGGCAACGGACTGAAGGGCGGCAGGCGTCCGACAAACGCGCTGACCAACTTCACATGGACGAACATCGATGGCCAGAACCACACCAGCAACCCGCCCAGAATCAGCGTAATCAGCAGTGTCGGCCAGCGAGGCAGCAACAACTTCAGGACCGCGCCGACAACGACCGTCGCCAGGCCTAGCGCCAGCGACGGTTTATCGAAAGCGCTGAGATGCTTGAACAGCACCAGGAAGCTGTCCAGCGCCGTGGCCTGGCTGGGCAAATCCAGCCCCAGTAGGTTCGGCAATTGCCCGATGACGATCACCACCGCCGCGCCCAAGGTGAAACCCAGCACCACTGAGTGCGAGACGAAATTCACCAGGGCGCCGAAGCGCAGCAAACCGAGCAACCACTGGAAAATACCGGCGAGCAACGTCAGAAGCAGGATCAGGGTGACGTAGTCCTCTGATGCGGGAACGGCCAGAGGACTGACGCTGGCGTACAAGACGATAGAAATCGCCGCCGTAGGACCGCAGATCAAGTGCCACGACGAACCCCAGAGACAAGCAATCAACACCGGGATGATCGCGGCGTATAAACCGTATTCCGGTGGGAGCCCTGCGATCAGCGCGTAGGCAATGGATTGCGGCAACGCAAGAATTGCCCCGCTGAGGCCGACGATCAGGTCACGCCCGACGCTGGCGCGGGTTTGCCGGGGCAACCAACTGAGGAAGGGGAAGAGTGAATGGCGGCTGGGGAAGGCCATGGGTCCTCTCGTCAGGGGGTGGCATAAGCTGACAGGGTGGTGTTTCAGTCGCAGTGGCGCAAGGACAAAAATCGATTCGCGAGCAGGCTCGCTCCCACAGGTGGATACGCGAACTTGTGGGAGCGAGCCTGCTCGCGATGGCGTCTCTTCGAGCCTTACAATTTGGCTTTAACTGCTGGCAACGCATCTTTGCCATCTGCGGTTTTCACGCCATCGAGCCACTTATCCAGCACCGCCGGATTGGCCTTGATCCACGCCTTGGCCGCGTCCGCATTGCTGACTTTCTTGTTCACCACCTCAGCCATGATGCTGTTCTCCATGTCCTGGGTGAAACTCAGGTTGGTCAACAGCTTGCCAACGTTCGGACAGGCTTCAGCGTACCCCCTGCGGGTCAAGGTATGGACGCTGCCGGTATCACCGAAATATTTCTCGCCGCCTTTCAAATAATGCATTTTCAGCTGCACGTTCATCGGATGCGGAGTCCAGCCGAGAAAGGTCACGAATTTCTGTTTTTTCACCGCGCGGGACACTTCAGCCAGCATTGCCTGCTCGCTGGACTCGACGAGTTTCCACTGGCCCATGTCGAAATCATTCTTCTTGATGATTTCCTGCAGCGAAATATTGGCTGGCGCGCCGGAGCCAATGCCGTAGATCTTCTTGTCGAACTTGTCGGCGTACTTGTTCAGGTCGGCAAAGTCATGCACACCCGCGTCCCAGACGTAGTCCGGAACCGCAAGCGTGAACTCGGTGCCTTCAAGGTTCTTCGCCAACTGCGTGACATCGCCCGTGGCCACGAACTTATCGTAGAAGCCCTGCTGCGCCGGCATCCAGTTACCCAGGAACACATCAACCTGACCATCCTTCAACCCGCCAAAGGTGATCGGCACCGCGAGGGTGTCGACTTTGGCCTTGTAGCCCATGCCATCCAGCAGAAACCCGGTGAAGGCGTTGGTCGCGGCAATGTCGCTCCAGCCAGGGTCGGCCATTTTCACCGTCTCGCAGCTTTGATCGGCATACACCGATGCGCTGCCCAGAGCCAGAAGCCCGACCGTCAGTACTGTGGATAACCTTTTCATGGACTTCCCCTTAACATTATTGGTTTTGGCAGGGTTGTGGATAACGTGCTTTGCGCTCCAGATCATCGAGGTCGATGTGGTTGCGCATGTACTGCTGACTGGCGTCCACCAGCGGCTGATGATCCCAGCTCTTCAGCTTGCCGAGGGTCAGTGCGTCCGCAACAAAGCGCCGACGACGCTGGCTGGCGAGCACCTGCTGGTGAATCGCCGGGATGTTCCATTTGGCGCGTGCCTCGGCTAGAAATTCTTCGAAAAGCTGAAGATGTTGCGGCGATTGGCTGAGTTCTTCCAGTTCGCGCGGGTCGTTGTGTACGTCGAAGAGCAGGCACGGGTCGTCTTCGCTGTAGATGAATTTGTAAGCACCGCGACGGATCATCATCAACGGGCTGATGGTGCCTTCGGCCATGTATTCGCCAAACACTTCGTCGTGACCGCCCTGCCCTTGCAGGTGCGAAACCAGCGAGCGACCGTCCAGCGGCAAGCCCGGCTCCAGCGAGCCGCCGGCCAGTTCCACGAATGTAGGCAGCAGGTCGGCAGTGGAGACGGCGGCGCTGACTCGCCCTGCCCCGAACTGCCCCGGCGCACTGATCAACAGCGGTACCCGCGCGGCCATTTCATACCAGTGCATTTTGTACCAGAGCCCGCGCTCGCCGAGCATGTCGCCATGGTCGCCGGAGAACACGATGATTGTGTCTTCGATCAGCCCGGTTTCTTCGAGGGTTTGCAGGAGTTTGCCGACGTTACTGTCGATATAGCTGCACGCACCGAAGTAGGCGCGGCGCGCGTCACGAATTTTATCCACAGGCAGCGGCTTGTCCCACAGGTCGTAAACCTTGAGCAAACGCTGGGAATGCGGATCGAGTTCGGATTGTGCCGGGGTTTTGGGGAGCGGGATGTCGGCATCGTCGTACATATCCCAAAACGCCTTGGGAATCGTGTACGGATCGTGTGGGTGCGTCATCGAAACGGTCAGGCAAAACGGCTGGTCGCCGTCTTCGCGAATGTGATCAAACAAATATTGCTGGGCCTTGAACACCACCTCTTCGTCGAAATCCAGCTGATTGGTGCGCACGCAGGGTCCGGCTTGCAGCACCGATGACATGTTGTGATACCAGGTCGGGCGCACATCCGGCTCGTCCCAATTCACCGCCCAACCGTAATCGGCCGGGTAGATGTCGCTGGTCAGGCGTTCTTCGTAGCCATGGAGCTGGTCCGGGCCACAAAAGTGCATCTTGCCCGACAGCGCGGTGCGGTAACCGAGGCGACGCAAGTAGTGGGCATAAGTCGGTACATCGGCGGGGAAATCAGCCGCGTTGTCATAGGCGCCGATCTTGCTCGGCAACTGACCGCTGACCAGGGTAAATCGCGACGGCGCGCACAAGGGGCTGTTGCAATACGCGGCGTCGAACACCACGCCTTCGGCGGCGAGGCGGCAGAGATTCGGTAGTTTGATTGGCGAAGGACCGTAGAACGGCAACATTGGCGCGGCCATTTGATCGGCCATGATGAAAAGAATGTTCTTGCGCTTCATGTGATCGCGGCATTCCATAGTGAATATTTATGCGAAAGTGCTGCGATCGAGCATGTTACCCACGCTCTTTGCGGTAAAGCCCATGCCGGGCAATGACTAGGATTAGCCCAGCTTATGTATGACGCCCTTGGTGATTTGTCCCTGGACTTGCTGCGTGTCTTTGAAGCGGCGGCCCGTCATCGCAGCTTCACCGCCGCAGCGGTGGAGCTTGGCACCACGCAGCCGGCAGTCAGTCAGCAGATCAAACGGCTGGAGGAGCAACTCGGGACGCGGCTGTTTGACCGCATCTACCGGGGCATTGAATTGACAGAAGCCGGGACTATTCTTTTCGAGCAGGTTCAGCTCGGTTTGCAGAATATCGACGCAGGATTGAGCGCGATCAGTGCGCAGCAACAACATGAAGTGTTGCAGGTGGCGACCGACTTTGCCTTCGCGGCGTATTGGCTGATGCCCCGTTTGCACCGCTTTCATGCGGCCAATCCTCACATCGATGTCAGCCTGGTCACCAGCGAGCGCAGTCACAACATGTTGCGCACCGATATCGATGTGGCGGTGTTGTTCGGCGAGGGGCGCTTCAAACAGGGTGAAAGCCATTGGCTGTTCAGCGAAGAGGTGTTCCCGGTGTGCAGTCCGTTGTTGCTCAAGGATCGTCCCCTGCCCTTGCCGGCTCAGTCGCTGTTGGAGTTTCCATTGCTACACTTGCGTGGCGAACACAGCAGCAACTGGTTTGACTGGAGCGGCGTGTTTCGCGAATTGGGGATAACGTCGGCACCGGCGCCTGGGCAACTGCGCTTCGACAATTACACGCTGCTGATTCAAGCGGCGATTGGCGGCCAAGGTGTCGCGATTGGCTGGCGGCACCTTGTGGATAACTTGCTGGCGCAGGGTTTGTTATGTCGACCCATTGCGGAGTCCGCGATGTCCAGGCTGGGCTATTACGTGGTGTTGCCCCAGCGAAAACGACGTGGGGCGTTGATTCAACAGTTTGTGGACTGGTTGATGGCCGAGCAAGCCAGCAGTGCACAATCGCTCAATGGCCTTCCATTACCGTCCATCGCGGTATGAATTCGGTTTAGTCCATCTGATCCTCTTATTGTTTTTCGTTGAAAAATAGATTGAGGATAGTTCGAATTATCGATCTGTAAATTCGAGAGGCTAGAAGTTACGAACGACATGGTTTCTTAACTGAAGTATGTAAGAATTTTCCTATAATGTTAATTGTCCTCGGGGAGGTATTCGCCTGAAGTGCAGTTTTGACCAGTAATAACGGGATGTTAGGAATAGGCCTACAGAGTTTTCTAAATAAGCCAGTAATAAAAATTATTGTATATGAGATTTTTGTGTGTGATTGTTTTTTAGTCGAGAGTTAGTGAGCGCATCTGTGCGATTTATTACAAGAACCAAGGGGGCATAGGCTCGATCATCGTCTCTCAGGACTCAGCGGAGCAAGCTATGATGTTGGCCGAATCATTGGCCAAAGCAGCAAAAGTTCGTTTGTCCAAAGGTTGGCATGACGACATCGTACATATCGCTACTTCGTCTTCTAATTAACTGATAAATAAAATGATTCTAACCCTGCATCGAGCGGTACAACTCCAACTGTTGGCGACCTTGCTGAATAGCGCCGGCGGTATCGTTAAACTGTTTATGCCGTTGTACTTCCTTGAGGTGTATGGGTACGAGTTTTCCACTATTGCTTGGCTCATGGCGGCCTATGGCTTCGGATGTATCCTCGGAGCTTATGTCGGGGGGGTATTGTCGGAGCGCCTGGATTCGCAATGGGCAACCGGGATTTCTTTGCTGTTGAGCGGCATTTTTGCGGCCTCTCTGGCGATGGCTCCACCCCTTGAAATGTTACTGATCGTGGTGCCTCTGGTAGGTGTTTTTGACGGTGCGTTTCGTCCGGCCAATTTGCGTCTGGTGATGGAGGGCAGCCCGCAAGAATTACAGGTGCGTGTGCAGGGGCTGCATCGGGTGGTGTTCAATCTGGGAGTCGCCCTAGCGGGCGTTATGGCTGGAGCATTGGTCGTTTTTGGTTACGGATACGTGTTTCTATTTCAAGGGTTACTGAATTTGTTTGGTGGCTTTTTACTGCTCGGCTATGCCTTGAAAAAAAACACTGGTTTGTGGCTGCCGGCGGGTATTGAGTTAGTGCACAAGGACACTGGCGAGGATGTAGCGAGCTCCCCTTGGAGAGACGGTTTTTTTCTTGTCTTCATACTTGGCCAGTTGCTGGCTTTGGGTATATTCGATCAGATGTACGGCACGTTCGGGATCTTCCTGCGAGAGCACATTGATGCCACTGCACAGTGGATCGCCTACTTGTTTTCCATGAATGCTCTGCTCGTAGTGGTATTGCAATTGCCCGTGAGTCGAATGATCGAACGACACGGAGTGGTCATCGCATCGCGCGTGGGAGGCCTACTACTCAGCGGAGCTTTTCTGCTTTTGAACATGGGCAGCCATATTATCTGGGCCGTGTTGACGATGTTGGTTCTCACCGCTGCCGAGTTATTGCTGACGCCGGTCTGGACCCTGTCTGTTATGAACCGTTCGCAGGGGCGTCAAAGAGGTAAATATTTGGGGATATTCAGCGCCGCCTGGTTAGGCCATTCGCTGTATGGACCAGGTTTGGGTACATGGTTATACGGCGTCTATGGTGGCTTTCTCTTGTGGTGGATATGCGCGGGGGCGGGGTTGCTGATGGTCATTCTGCATCACTCGGCTGTTCCAAGATTATGGACAGCTCCAGTTAAAAGTACGGTAGAACAGGCATCGATTGTTCATTGAGATGGGAGGTGAGCGCGGTTACTGATGCTGTATCCCGTCTCTGCCTCTATCGCTATTTAGGGTCGGTTGCGACGAAGTTAACGTGTTCGCCGATGTGCAGGTTCAGCCGCAGCTCATCGGCGATGCCCACCGCTACCCGGTTCAGACGTTCCAGCGGTTCGGCCAGCCCCGGCTCCAGGTGGCTGGGAACATGGCTGAAATGTTCGATGCTCAACCCGGGTACACCGCGTGGCGCATTCACCAGGGTCCACTTCAAGGCACTGTCTTGTAGCGACTCGCGGATTTCTTGGGCGGCGTGGAGTTGAAGCTGATCCTCTGTCTCTGAATCATCCAGCACTTCAAAATCGCCCACCAGAAACAGCCGGTGCACCCCGGCGGCTTGCATGCCGTCGACCAGTGCTTCCACGGCCAGCACTTGTTCGACCGGGCCCACCACGATGGTTTTTTCCACGGATTCGCTGTTGAACGGCAACCCGGGTGCGTCTAACAGGCAGATGACAGCCGAGCAGCCCGCCACACTTTGTTTAACGCGTTGTGCCTCGAACAGGTGACCGGTTTTAGTTCGAAGGCCCGGGCGCGGCGCCAGCGCCGTCAGGTCATCCAGAATGGCGATCACTTCATGTTGGCGGTGCAGCATTTGCACAATCAGCGCACTGCCCAGGCTACTCATGGCACCATAAAGCACTACTTTGACCACCGGGGTTTCCGCGTTTTTCATGGCTGAGACTCCTCCTCCCTTGAGTATATGACGTGTGGGCTGCGGGGATCGTCAAGGGTTCGAACAGGATTTGAGGGTTTCAGATGCAACGGATCAAGGGCTATCACGCCCACGTTTATTTCGATGCCAACACGGTCGACCAGGCACGGGCCTTGTGCGAGCAGGCGACTCAGTTGTTCCCGCTGAAGATGGGCCGCGTGCATGAGCGCTCGGTGGGTCCGCACCCGGACTGGAGCTGCCAATTGGCGTTCGGCCCCGAACTCATCGGCGATCTACTGCCGTGGCTGGCGCTCAACCGCAAGGGGTTGGTGGTGTTCCTGCACCCGGACACGGGCGATGACTTGCTTGACCATACTGAGCACGCGATCTGGATGGGCGCGATCCGGCCGCTGGATCTGTCTACTTTCTGATCAGATCGTTTCTTCAGCTTCGCCGGGTAAATGCTCATCCAGGTGCAGCCAGGGCAAACGGCTGTCGGTCCAGATATGCCGCTCGGCTGGCGCCAGTTCCGGATGATCTAGGGTGGCGATGGTCACGTCGATGCTCTCGGGGCTGAGATGGGTCATAAACGCCAGTTGCGCCCCACAGTTTGAGCAGAAATAGCGCACGCCAGTTGAAGAAGACTCGTACTGCGTGGGTGCGCCTTTCACCCATTGAAAGGCCGACGCGGGCACCGTGATCCAAGTGGTCACAATGCCGCCGCTGACCCGCCGGCAGATCGAACAATGGCAGTGGGCGATGTCGTTCAATGGTCCGCTGAATTGATAGCGCAGATTTCCGCAGTGGCAGCCGCCTGTGTGAATGTCGACCATGATGTTTCCTCCTGAGGTGTATTTACCGACGCCTTCGCGGGCAAGCCCGCTCCCACATTAGAGCTCCATTAGTCACAGATCTGTGCATGGCGCAGACCTACTGTGGGAGCGGGCTTGCCCGCGAAGGCCGCAACTCGGTCCGACGACCGGTTGCACATCCGCGCAATGCTTTCACCACCGAAAGCTGGCTGAAAGCTTCCCCGATTAGGATCGCCCCCACTGCCGGCAACAGACCGGTTGGCCAGTGCCAGCGTTTTATCGCTCGCACGGCCCATTTAACAACAACAATGGTGATCCTGATGTCCTCTGCTACCCGCCACTTCGCTGTCACTCCGCCCGTACGCCTCGTGCTTCCCGTTCTGCGCTGACCTTACCCGGTTCGCCCATTTCCCTTAGCCGCGCTACGCCTGGAGTACTCCCATGCTGACTTTCCTTGGCTTCGCCATGGTCATCACGTTCATGTTCCTGATCATGACCAAGCGCCTGTCCGCGCTGATCGCCTTGATCATCATCCCGATCCTCTTTGCCCTGTTCGGCGGTTTTGCGCCGAAAATCGGCCCAATGATGCTCGAAGGCATCACCAAGCTCGCGCCGACCGGCGTGATGCTGATGTTTGCCATTCTGTACTTTGCCCTGATGATCGACTCCGGCCTGTTTGACCCGGCCGTGCGCAAGATCCTCAAACTGGTCAAGGGCGACCCGTTGAAAGTTTCGGTCGGCACCGCCGTATTGGCGCTCGTCGTTTCCCTTGATGGGGACGGCGCGACCACTTACATGATCTGCGTGGCCGCCATGCTGCCGCTGTACAGCCGCATCGGCATGAGCCCGCGGATCATGGCCGGTCTGATCATCCTCGCCGGTGGCGTGATGAACATGACCCCATGGGGCGGCCCGACCGCTCGCGCGGCCAGCGCACTGCATGTGGACCCGTCCGATATTTTCGTACCGATGATTCCAGCAATGTTTGCCGGTGTGCTGGCGATCCTGGCGATTGCCTACTTCTACGGTAAACGCGAGCGTGCTCGTCTGGGTGAATTGCACCTGATTGGCGATGAAATCGACCACAGTGAAATCAGCGTTTCGCAGTTCCCTGACGCGCGTCGTCCGAAGCTGATCTGGTTCAACGGCTTCCTGACCCTGGCCCTGATGTGCACGCTGGTCGCCGGCCTGTTGCCGCTGCCGGTGCTGTTCATGGTCGCGTTCAGTATCGCGATGATCGTCAACTATCCTTGCCTGCAAATGCAGAAGGATCGCGTTGCGGCCCACGCCGGTAGCGTTCTGTCGGTGGTCGGCCTGATCTTCGCCGCCGGTATTTTCACCGGTATCCTGACCGGCACCGGCATGGTCGATGCGATGTCCAAAAGCCTGTTGGCGGTCATCCCGGATTTCCTCGGCCCGTACCTGGCGGTGATCACGGCACTCGTGAGCATGCCGTTCACGTTTTTCATGTCGAACGACGCATTTTATTACGGCGTGTTACCAGTTCTTGCCGAAGCCGCCAGTCATTACGGTATAACCGCAGTTGAAATGGCACGTGCCTCGATCGTCGGTCAGCCCGTCCACTTGTTGAGCCCGCTGGTACCATCGACCTACTTGTTGGTGGCGCTGGCTGGTATTGAATTTGGTGACCATCAGCGCTTTACCCTGAAGTGGGCAGTGCTGGTGTGCCTGTGCATACTGGTTGCAGCATTGCTGATGGGGATTTTTCCGCTGTTTAGCACTCTATAACCAAAGACTCACCATGACGGGTCCGCTCTTCGCTGTTTGAAGTCCGGGCCTTTCGTGGTTTAACAATCGCTCAAAGGAATACACATGGAATGGCTGACCAACCCTGAAATCTGGGTTGCCTTCTTTACCCTGACCGCCCTGGAAATCGTCCTGGGTATCGATAACATCATCATGATTTCGATCCTGGTCAGCCGCATGCCCAAGCACATGCAGGCGCGCACCCGGATTTTCGGTCTGGCGCTGGCCATGATCACGCGGATCCTGTTGCTGCTCTCTATCACTTGGGTCATGCGCCTCACGGCGGACTTGTTCGTGGTGTTTGACCAGGGAATTTCCGGGCGAGACCTGATCCTGTTCTTCGGTGGCCTGTTCCTGCTGTGGAAGAGCTCGCAAGAGATGTACCACGCGCTGGAAGGTGAAGACGAAACCAGCGACGAGCCTTCGGGCAAGGGTGGCAACTTCCTCTACACCATCATTCAGATCGCGATCATCGACATCGTGTTCTCGCTGGACTCGGTCATCACCGCAGTCGGCATGGTCTCCCACGTTCCTGTCATGGTCGCCGCGATCGTCGTGGCCGTGCTGGTGATGATGTGGGCGTCCGGCACCATCAGCGAGTTCATCGACAAGCACCCGTCGCTGAAGATGCTGGCGCTGTCGTTCCTGCTGATCGTCGGTACCGTGCTGATTGCCGAATCCCTGGACGTACACGTGCCAAAAGGCTACGTCTACTTCGCCATGGCGTTCTCGCTGGCGGTTGAAGCGATCAACATCAGGATGCGCACCGCCATCGCGAAAAAGAAAAAACAGCAAGATCCGGTGAAACTGCGCAAGGACATTCCGGGCCAATAAACCCGGGAACTGCGCAAAACCTGTGGGAGCGAGCCTGCTCGCGATAGCGGTCTTTCAGTCAACAGTAATGTTGAATGTGAAGGCCCCATCGCGAGCAGGCTCGCTCCCACATTTTTTTGCGCAAGGTTTAGGGATTAGTGGTTAGCCGGCGGATCGAGGTTATCCAGCACTCGATTCACCGCCAACTCCCCGAGCATGATCACCTGCTGAATTCCCAGCAAGGTGTTGCGTTGCGGGCCCTCCAGAAACCCGGCGAAATCACTGGCCATGACGCTGGCTGACGCCAACGATTCGCAGGCATGCGCGAGCAGGGTTTCGTTATCGACCTTGGGGTCTATGAGGAAGATGGTGCTGGGTTTGCGCGGTGGGAAGTCGTGGGGGACCGGATCGGTGTCCGGTGGGTTGGGCGTTACCTTGAACATAGATAGAACTCCAGTACTGGTTACGTGGAGCCATCACACTCGCTACCAAACGAGGGGTGGTGGCCATACACAGGTTGGTAGACCGGAGTACTGGAACCGGCGCCCCCGAAGGGACCCTGCGCATGGCCACCATAAAGCTGCGACCTGAAAAAGCGGCCGCAGAAAGTGGCTATGCGCCAGAACTCCGGGCTACCAAACCCGATCACTGTTTTCAGCGACAGGGAAACGATAGGGGCCGGGTTCAAGGCGCACAAGCCGGCGGATTCTGGAGTAGCCGTAGGCAACGACGCAAGGTGTTGTAGCCTCCGAGAAGTAACTCGGAGTGTTTTTAAACACGACTCCAAGCTCTCGAACATTTAAGCGTTTTCCTACAGCCAATCCGTGTGGTGCTTGATACGGTCGCACTCCAAGGTTGACGCACAGCACCCCGGTGGTTAGCGTCCCCCGCTCGCATCAAACGACAATGACAAGGAGTGCATATGTCTGGAAAACCGGCTGCACGCGTCACGGACCCGACCACCTGCCCGCTTCCGGGCCATGGCACCAACCCCATCGCCAGCGGCTCCCCCGACGTGTTTTTCAATGGCCTCGCCGCAGCGAGAGTCAGCGACAAATGCACCTGCGGCCAAGCGCTCAGCGGCAGCTTTTCATCAACTGTGTTCATCAACGGCTTGAACGCCATGACCCTCGATGGCACCACGAGCCATGGCGGCGTAATAATCGGCGGTTCCGGAAACGTCATCATCGGCAGCACCCACACCCCCGCGCCCTTCATTCCACCCCTGCCAATCATTGGCCAGCCCATCGTGGAATTCAAAGCCGTCAGCGCCGGCAATGGCGAACCGATAGCCGAACAAAACTACGAAATCGAAACCGCCGAAGGCCGCATCGTCAAAGGCCAGACCAACGCCTTGGGCATGACCCAAAGCGTCGCCACGCTAAAACCCGACCTCGCCGTCGTTCGCTGGACCGTCTAAGCCTCAAGGAAGAATCAAATGACCGGACAATGCATCGCGCCAGAAGACCTGGACATGAAAAAACTCTGGGACAGCACCTGCGAACTGCCCGCCTGCAAACGCGAAACCACCACGGGCGGCCCCAACCCGAAGACCCGCGTCGAAGTGCCGTTGTTGACCTGCAACTGCCTGTGGCGCCGGTTTCAGAAAGAAGCCGAAGAATGGGTCGCACCGGGTGGCGTGCTGATCACCGACCCACAAGCACGCAACCGCAAGATCAACGCCGCCTATGCGCAGTTGTGGCTGGCGGATAACCGGTTTCAATGGGCGGGGTTGGCGGCGTTTGCTTCGAAGCAGGTGGGGTGTGGGTTGTTGCACGCTGCCAAGTTGCAAAAAGGAATTGCCGCAGAAAAGGAAGCCCACCAAAAATTGCGTCAGGCCCCATCAGAAACCTTATTTGAAGGGCTTGGGTTCAAGCTTAGTCGAACTGATCCTGAGATTCAGTCTGAAGTAGACAAAGCCAGGTCTGAGAATCCGGTGCCCACGACGGACATCACTCTCGGCGACAATTCTCGGTCGCTGGTTCAACAACAACTCGACTATGTGTACGAGATGTTAGCGTTGGGAAACACGTCACTATTTCTGGATGTTTATCCCCTGCATCGGTTTTTCATGGTCCGGGGATATAAGGAAATGGAGAAATGCCTGAGAAGTCGGATAGACATCGCAAAAGACGTGATTTGGCCCATCGGTGATAGCGTCCGTTTCGGCGTTGCCCATAAAGAAATTTTTGATACCTTTGAAGCAATCGAAGCGGGAAACATCGCCGACAGCGTTAACTACATGGCTGCGCACGAGCAGATCAATATTCTGCAACCGGCGATGTATGACGATGTGCACTTCGCCTCGCTGATCCGTGGAACGCACGCCTCTGACATCGTTTCCGTCGTTACTGGCCTGCTTTCCGGCGTTCCAGAGGGGATACAGCTTACCTTGGCCAGTCAGTGCAAAGCACCCGACAGTCGAAGCGTCACTTTCAGCAGCAACCCATTGGCAAATCTGGCGGATAAGGATCAAAGGATGAAGTTCGTGCTTCGGGCCGCAGCACAGTTCAATTCTCTGCTAAACAATCCAGCGACTGAAAGACAGCTGCAAACCTCTATAACCGACATCGCAAGTGGAAATGGAGTGCGACAGTGACTGAATCAAAGCAGCGCTGGTTGATTTTGATTGTTTTCATTCTTCTGGTGTCGGGAAGCTTGATGTATGCCCGTTTGAGCACCAAAACCTTATCCGTCCATATCGGAAAGCCCTACGAACAGGTCATCAAAGACTCAACTTTCCCAGTCGAAGACAAAACGGCCATCTATCCAGGTGACCCTAATAACGCGAAAGATCCTCCAAGACCTGGTTCCACGTGGATCAGCAGCCCGACTGTCATTGAGTTTGATGATCCCGTTTATGGATTCAAACTTCCTCCGACGGTGTTTGGTGCCGTTACTTATGGAGGACAGAAAGTCTCGACTGTAACCACATCGCCCATGTCTGAAACGATGCCATTCACGGAGGCTGTGGATCGATTGGTGGATGTACAAAACACCCTCAAGTCCGGAGGGTGGATGCTTGAGCCTTTGGAAAATAACGACTGGTTTAGTGTCGACTCTGCTGCAGAGCGTGAGCGACTGCAGGTCAAGCTATTCGATCAGCCTGTGGGCATTGATTTGTATGTGCCGGGAAAATACAGTCTGCTGCTTTTGATCAAGTGCTATACACGCTGTTCGCGTGATTCGACGACGGCTAAATATCTGATCGATATCAGTGTGGGCCGGGATCGAAGCGGCACATGAGGAAGCCCTACAAGCGGAAAGTTATATGTTGGCGCAGAGCAGTGTTTTTCATGCTCTTTATTTGCCTGACTTCTTTTCACTACCCAATGGATTTTTTGGTTATTCACATCGGTAAGCCATACGAAAGCGTCGTGAGGGATTCGACGTTTCCTGTGTTACGTAAAACTGCCATTTATCCAAGTGAGCCACCTCACCCGAGCTCAACCTGGATTAGCACCCCAGTCATTTTCACCTTTGATGACAAACAACATGGATTCACGTTGCCAGCTACAAAGTTTGGTGCGATTGGGTGGTCCGATTTCAAAGCGATTACCCTGACTACTTCGCCGATGCTTGAAACCTTGCCGTTCGACCAGTTGATTGTTGTGCTTGATCAGCTGCAGAACCAGCTAAAAAATGCGGGTTGGATACTGTGGAGTGCAGATAGAAATCCTTGGGTCAAAACCGCCACCGAGGCAGATAAACGAGCTCTCCAAGCCGAGTTGTTTGATCACGTAATGGTGACCGTGCTGTTGGTACCACACCGATACAGACTTGCGCTCAACGTCAAATGCTACGCTCGCTGTGACGAGCGAGATCCGAAGACGGCGAAGTATCTGATCGATGTCAGCGTGGGGGCGGATTACTTCAGCGAATGAAAAGTCGCTCCAAGGCTTGCCGCAGTTGCTGGCAACGCCGCCATCGCGAGCAGGCTCGCTCCCACAAGGGTGGCGCTTTTTTCATGACAGTCCTGTTTCATTCACGTCTCTAGCTATGCAATGCTGGCGTCCAGACCGTTAGCCAACTACAGCTTAAGTACAGAACGTAGAAAAAAGCGCAGTACCGTCAACTTGCCCCTTTGGGGCGCGACCACCACAGGGGGCCTTTATGCTCACCCTGCTCAATTTGTTATCCGCCGTGGCCTTGTTGATCTGGGGCACGCACATCGTCCGAACCGGCATCCTGCGGGTTTATGGCACGAACCTGCGCCATGTGATTGGCCGGAACATGTCCAAGCGATGGCTGGCGTTTGTCGCCGGGATCGTGGTGACGGCGATGGTCCAGAGCAGTAATGCCACCGCCATGCTCGTTACCTCGTTTGTCGGTCAGGGCCTGATGGCGTTGACCCCGGCTCTGGCGACCATGCTCGGCGCCGACGTCGGTACGGCGCTGATGGCGCGGGTGCTGACGTTCGATTTGTCGTGGCTCTCGCCTTTGCTGATCTTTGTCGGGGTGATTTTCTTCCTGTCGCGCAAACAGACCCGGGTCGGGCAGATGGGCCGGGTCTGTATTGGCCTGGGCCTGATCATTCTGGCGCTGCAACTGATCGTCGAAGCCGCCGGACCGATCACCCATGCGCAAGGGGTGAAGGTGATTTTCGCCTCACTGACCGGCGACATCCTGCTCGATGCGTTGATAGGTGCGCTGTTCGCGATGGTCTCTTACTCCAGTCTCGCGGCCGTCCTGCTGACCGCGACCCTGGCCGGCGCCAATGTGATCAGTCTGCCAGTGGCCATCGGCCTGGTGATTGGCGCGAACATTGGCAGTGGCATCCTCGCGTTCCTCAGCACCAGCATGCAAAACGCCGCTGGCCGTCAGGTCGCGCTCGGTAGCCTGTTGTACAAGCTGATCGGTTTACTGCTGATCATCCCGGTGCTCGATCCGCTGGTGCACTGGATGGATAGCCTGGACTTCAGCCCTCAGGAAATGGTGATTGGCTTCCACCTGCTCTACAACACCGCGCGTTGTTTGATCCTGCTGCCCAGCGTCGGGGGGATGGCCAGGTTGTGCGCCTGGCTGTTGCCGGAGCGGCCGGAAGCCAACGGAATGGCCAAAGCCCGGCACCTCGACCCGACAGCGCTGGCCACACCGAGCCTGGCGTTGGCCAATGCGGCCCGGGAAACCCTGCGCATGGGCGATCTGATCGACAACATGCTTGAAGCGATGCTCGATGTGCTGCACGGCAAGCAAACCGCCGTGACCCAGGAAATGCGTCGCCTGACCGATGATGTCGAAGCACTCTACAACGCGATCAAGCTCTATCTGGCGCAAATGCCCCGCGAAGACCTCAGCGACCAGGACAGCCGGCGCTGGGCAGAAATCATTGAGTTGGCGATCAACCTCAAACTCGCCAGCGACCTGATCGAACGCATGTTGCGTAAGGTTCAGCAGCAGAAAACCTCACAGCGTCGGTCTTTTTCCGACGTTGGCCTGGAGGAGTTGGCGGGGCTGCACAGTCAGTTAATCTCCAATCTGCGCTTGGGGTTGTCCGTGTTCCTGAGTTCTGACAAGGAAAGTGCCCGCCAGTTGTTGCGTGAAAAACGTCGCTTTCGCGCACAGGAACGGCGTCTGGCCCATGCCCATGTCAGCCGGTTGCAACGTAAGATTGTGCAAAGCCTCGAAACCAGTTCGTTGCACCTGGAGTTGATTGCCGACATGAAACGTCTGAACTCGCTGTTTTGTAGCAGCGCGTATGTGGTGCTGGAAACGTCGGACACCGGGGCACTGGCCGTCGACGATTTGGCTGACATCACGCATTCGCCTTGAACGTCTGGCTGTGTGGTCAGTCAGTAACTTGAGTTCCGGTTCAAAAGCTTTCGCGAGCAGGCTCGCTCCCACAGTTGACTGACGGCGTTCACAAAACCAATGTGGGAGCGGGCTTGCCCGCGATGGCTGCCCGGAAAGCAACACGGATCGCCAATCTGCCGTATGGAAACTCGTTATGCGTTGTCTGCTGTTCGTCTGTTTGTTGCTTGGCTCATTTCCTTCGTTTGCCCTGGATCGCTTTCAGGTCGAGGGTTATACCCTGCCCAACGGCCTGCAGATGCTGCTCAAACCGGGCACCGAGCGCGGGCATGTGGCGATTCGTCTGGTGGTCGGTGTTGGTCTGGATGACTTCAGTTGCGAGGACAAAGAGCTGCCCCATCTGCTCGAACACCTATTGTTCAGCGGCATCGACGCCACCGGGGAAGGTGGCCTGGAAGAACGCATGCAGGCGCTCGGAGGTGAATGGAACGCTTTCACCAGCAACGCCGACACAACCTTCGTCATCGAAGCGCCGGCGAAAAACCAGCGCAAGGTCCTCGACCTGTTGCTGGCACTGCTGACCCAGACCCGAATCGACGACAACGCCATCAACGCCGCCAAGCAAGTGGTCGAGCGCGAAGACGGCGGTCATTACACACACCTGCAACGCTGGCTGGATCGCCAGGACCTCGGCCACACGGCGAGCAATCAACTGGCGGTGGAACTGGGCCTCAAATGCCCGGAGCGCGCCGAAGTTGATCACCTGACCCGCGAACAATTGGAGAAGGTGCGCAAGGTCTGGTACGCGCCCAACAACATGACGCTGATCGTGGTCGGTGACCTCGACCGGTTGCTGCCGGCCTATCTGGAGCGGTCCTTTGGTGCGCTTGAGGCGGTCGCCCCGAGCGATCACCAGCCCCTGCCGGAAATTCAGACCAGTGCTGCCCATGAGCGCACGCTCAGTAGCGGTTTCGTCGGCGGGGGGGCCAAGTTGCATTGGTTGGTGCCAGAGCCTGTGCTGGCGGATCAGCAGGACGAAACGTTCGATCTGCTCAAGGACTATCTGGACTGGGCGCTTTATCGCCAGATGCGCCTGGTCCACAGTTTATCTTACGGCCCCTCGGCCGAGCGCGAGCTGTTTGGCGGTGTGGGCTTCATGAGCCTGAACGCTGACCTTGAGCGCGATGATGTGCCGCAGGCTGAGCAGGTCCTTGAGGAGTTGAAAGCCCAGTTGCTCAAGGACGGTCTCGACGCCGACACCTTCAACCGCCTGAAACAGGCCGCCATTGCCCGTCAGGCCTGGGCCGTGCAAGGCAATAGCGCGTTGGCCGATTATTACTGGAGTGCCCTTGGCGACTATGAGGACGGACGTTTCGCCAACCCGGCCAGGGAACTGCAAGGCGTGACACTGGAGGAAGCCAACAAGGCATTGCGCGAGTTGCTGCTGCAACCGGGGTATTTGCGGATCGAGAAGCCGCTGATGGGTGATGACCAGTTGATATGGGCGATTGCCGGGGTGTTGGGGTTGCTGCTGCTCGGACTATTGAGCTGGCGCTTTCATCGTAGGCAATAAAAGAGGGGCCGCTTCGCGACCCAACGGGGGCGAGCCCCCTCGCCACATAGCCCCCCGGCGGGTACCCTGTCGAGGATTTTCCTACGACCAATGTGAACCGCCGAATGCCAATCCTGACCCAATACGTCCAGTGCATCCTCGAATTGATGAAGCGCTACCCTGGGGTCATTGCACTCTGTGGTTTCATCTCCGGTGTCGGCAGCTTCATCCTGGTGGATCGTCAACAAGGACTGGCGACCTGGATCACCATCATCATGGTGCTCAGTTGGGTCTGGCTGATGCTGGAAAACAGCCTCACCAAGCTGTTCACCAAAATCTTCAAACGCGAGATTCCCCAGCCACTGCTGCGTTACGCCACGCAGATGATCCACCAGGAAAGCCTGTTCTTCGTCCTGCCGTTCTTTTTCATCACCACGACCTGGAACAGCGGCCAATTGTTCTTCACCGGGCTGTTGTGTATTGCGGCGCTGATTTCCATCGTCGACCCGCTCTACTACAAATGGCTGGCACCTCGGCGCTGGGCGTTCCTGGCGCTGCATACCCTGACGCTGTTTGCCGCGCTGCTGACCGCCCTGCCCGTCATCATGCACCTCACCACGTCCCAGAGTTTCAAACTGGCGCTGGGTACCGCCGTGCTGCTGTCGTTCCCGAGCCTGGCGTCGATCTTCCCGATCCGTACAGTACGCAACGCCCTGGCGATCCTGAGTATCACGCTGGGCGTCGGCGCCCTCGGTTGGTTCATGCGTTCGTGGGTGCCGCCAGCGACCTTGTGGATGACTGACGTAGCGATCAGCACGCAAATGCAGGACCGCACGCCCGGTACCAGCCTGGAGGAAGTCAGTGCCGAGCAGATCCGTGGTGGCGGCCTGTACGCCTACACTGCCATCAACGCCCCGCGCGGTCTGGATGAGCGGATCTATCACGTGTGGCAGTTCAACGGCAAAGAGGTCGACCGCATCCCGCTGGATATCCACGGTGGGCGCAAGGAAGGCTACCGCGCCTGGACGCACAAGCAGAATTTCCCGGGCAACCCGGCGGGCAAATGGCAGGTCCGGGTGTTGACCGAAGACGGCCAGGTCATCGGCGTGCTGCGCTTCAAGGTCACGGACAGCACACCGACCAAAGAAAAGTAGCGCGGTTCGTGCTATTACGTAGCTCTGCGTAGTAACCGAACAAGCACGGAGCTTATGACCAGCAGCACAATGGCCGGCAATGCCCAACTGGACGCCTCTCACTCCCCTGCTCAGCTGCGGGTTTCGGGTGACTGGACGCTCGCCCATTACGCCGATCTCAAATACCTCTGCGAAAAACTTCGCGGCCAATACGACGACAACACCCACATTGATCTCAACAGTCTCGGCGCCCTCGACACCGCCGGTGCCTCGCTGTTGGTGGAGCTGCTCGGGGCCGAGCGTCTGGGCCGATCCGCCGAACACCCCGATTGCACCCTGACCGCCGCAGATCGCGCGCTGCTGCAGACCATCTACTGCTCAATGACCAATTTCTGTGTGCCGGTCAAGGAACCGGAAATCAGCGTCAGTATTCAATTGCTCACGCGAATTGGCCTCGCGGTGGATGCGGTCTGGCAGGACACCCTGCAATTGCTGGGCTTCGTCGGTCTGATTCTGGAAACCATCGTTCGCGGGTTGTTTAAACCCAAGCGTTGGCGCATCACGCCGATGGTGGCGCACATCGAACAAACCGGCCTTGATGCCGCCCCCATCGTCGCCCTGCTGACCTTTTTGGTGGGCGCTGTGGTGGCGTTTCTCGGGGCGACGGTATTGGCCAGCTTTGGCGCCACAATATTCACCGTGGATCTGGTGGCCTTTTCCTTCTTGCGCGAATTCGCTGTGTTGCTGACGGCGATCCTGATGGCCGGGCGCACCGCCAGTGCGTTTACCGCGCAGATTGGCTCAATGAAGGCCAACGAAGAAATCGACGCCATCCGCACCTTGGGCCTCGACCCGATGGAGTTGCTCGTGGTGCCGCGCGTCCTGGCCCTGCTAGTGGCGCTGCCGATGCTGACCTTTCTGGCGATGCTCTCGGGGATTGTTGGCGGCGGCGTGGTGTGTGCGGTGGCGCTGGATATTTCGCCGGCGATGTTCCTGTCGCTGCTGCAATCGGACATCGGGGTTCAGCATTTTCTGGTGGGAATCGTCAAAGCACCGGTTTTCGCCTTCCTGATCGCTGCGATTGGCTGTCTCGAAGGCTTTAAAGTCAGCGGCAGCGCCGAGTCTGTCGGCGCCCACACCACGTCCAGCGTGGTCCAGTCGATTTTCGTGGTGATCGTGCTCGACGCCGTGGCCGCGCTGTTTTTCATGGAGATGGGCTGGTGAGCCGTTTACCCCGAGCGCCTTCCGAGGCGGTGATCGAAGTCCGTGGGCTGTGCAATCGCTTCGGCAGTCAGAGCGTGCACGAAAACCTCGATCTGGATTTGTACAAAGGTGAAATTCTCGCCGTGGTCGGCGGTTCCGGCAGCGGTAAATCGGTGCTGCTGCGCAGCATTATCGGCCTGCGTCAGCCCAGCGAAGGGGTGGTAAAGGTCTTCGGTAAAAACCTGCCGACCTTGTCCGAGCATGAACGCTCGATGGTTGAACGGCGTTTCGGTGTGCTGTTCCAGCAAGGCGCCCTGTTCACTTCGCTGACCGTGACCGAAAACGTTGCCCTGCCCTTGATCGAACACGCCGGCCTGAGTCGTGAAGACGCCGAGCATCTGGCCGCGGTCAAACTGGCGCTGGCCGGGTTGCCGCTGTCGGCAGCCGACAAGTACCCCGCTGCACTGTCCGGCGGCATGATCAAGCGCGCGGCGCTGGCCCGTGCGCTGGCGCTGGACCCGGACATCCTGTTTCTCGACGAACCCACCGCCGGCCTCGACCCGATTGGTGCGGCGGCGTTCGATCAATTGATCCTGACCCTGCGCGATGCGCTGGGTCTGAGTGTTTTCCTGGTGACCCATGACCTCGACACGCTCTACACCATCACCGACCGGGTGGCGGTGCTGGCGCAGAAGAAAGTGCTGGTGGCGGACGCCATCGACAAGGTCTCGGAAACCGACGATGCGTGGATTCACGAATACTTCCATGGCCCTCGCGGCCGCGCGGCGCTGACAGCCGCTCAACAGCTTAACGAGGTCTGACATGGAAACCCGAGCCCATCATGTATTGATCGGCCTGTTCACCGTGATTGTGGTGGCGGGCGCCCTGCTCTTCGGCTTGTGGCTGGCCAAGTCCAGTGTCGACACCGAGTTCAAGGATTATGAGGTCGTCTTCAACGAGGCGGTCAGCGGCCTGTCCAAGGGCAGTTCGGTGCAGTACAGCGGGATCAAGGTCGGCGACGTGGTGACGTTGCGTCTGGACCCGAAAGACCCGCGCCGGGTGCTGGCGCGTATTCGTCTGGGCGGTGACACTCCGGTCAAGGAAGACACCAAGGCCAAACTGGCACTGACCGGGGTCACCGGGACTTCGATCATCCAGCTCAGCGGCGGTACGCCACAGAGCCCGGCGCTCAAGGGCAAGGACGGCAACCTGCCGACCATCGTCGCCTCGCCCTCGCCTATCGCACTCTTGCTCAGTGACAGCAACGAGTTGATGGCCGGCGTGAACACGCTGATGCATAACGCCAACTTGTTGTTCTCCACGGAAAACGTCGAGCGCATCAGCAACACCCTGGAGCACCTTGAGCAAACCACCGGGACGATTGCCGATCAGCGAGGCGATATTCGTCAGGCGATGCAGCAACTGGCGTCGGTCGGCAAGCAAGCCAACAACATGCTGGAGCAGACCACGGCGCTGATGCGCAATGCCAACGGCTTGCTCAACGACCATGGCAAGCAGGCGTTGGGCAGTGCCGAGCAGGCGATGAAGTCGCTGGAACAGAGCACCACGACGATCAACAAATTGCTCGCCACCAATCAGGATTCGCTCAACAGCGGCATGCAGGGGCTCAATGGCCTCGCCCCGGCAATTCGCGAACTGCGCGAAACCCTGACCTCGTTGCGCGCCATTTCTCAACGTCTGGAGGAAAACCCTAGCGGTTACCTGCTGGGCCGTGACAAGAACAAGGAATTCACGCCATGAAGCTGACTCGTATCGCCCTCCTCGCCGGTTTCATGCTGATCACTTCGTGCTCGATCCTGCCCAAGTCCGAGCCGCTTGATGTCTATCGATTGCCTTCGGCCCAGAGCAACGCGCCGGCCAGTCATGGCACGCCGCAACGCTGGTCGCTGCGCCTGACCAAACTCCAGGCCAGCGACGCGTTGAACAGCCCGAACATCGCGGTGATTCCCCAAGGCGATCTGATCAGCAGCTACAAAGGCACACGCTGGAGTGACCCGGCCCCGGTGCTGCTGCGCAATCGTCTGCTGGACGGTTTCCAGCGGGACGGTCGAGTGCCGCTGTTGAGCACCGATGACAGCATTTTCCAGGCGGACCTGGAGCTGGGCGGTCACTTGCAGGCGTTTCAGACCGAGTATCAGGGCACGGGCGCCAGCGTGGTCGTGAGTCTGGATGCCTTGCTGGTGCGCGGTTATGACCAGCGAATCCTCGCCAGCCGCCGCTTCGAAGTACGCCAGCCGTTGAGCGATGCGAAGGTGCCTGCGGTGGTTGCCGGGTTTGGCCAGGCGAGCGACCAATTGACGGTGCAAGTGGTGAATTGGGCGGTTGAGCAAGGGCAGAAAGTGGCGTTGCCACCGCGGCCCTAAAGCCAACAGGGATCAATGTGGCGAGGGGGCTTGTCGGAACGCCGCATCGCCCCGTTCGGCTGCGAAGCAGTCGTAGATCCCGATAGACGTGGTTTACCCAAGTAAACCTTGTCGCCAGTTTTGGGGCTGCTCCGCAGCCCAACGGGGGCAAGCCCCCTCGCCACAGGGCTCGTTCCTACATGGAATCCGGGTTAGCCGAAGAACCAGTAGCAAACCCCGATGGCGCCCAGCACGCCGGCCAGCTCTGCCAGCAACGCACACCCCACCGCATGCCGCGCGCGCTGGATGCCCACCGCGCCGAAGTACACCGCCAGTACATAGAACGTGGTTTCGGTGCTGCCCTGAACCGTGGCCGCCACCAGCGCCGGGAAGCTGTCGACGCCGGAGGTCTTCATGGTTTCAATCAGCATCGCCCGCGCGGCGCTGCCGGAGAACGGTTTTACCATCGCCGTCGGCAACGCGTCGACGAAGCGTGTGTCCCAACCGGCCCACTCCACCAGGTGCCGAATTCCGTCCAGACCGAAGTCCAACGCGCCGGATGCCCGCAGCACGCCCACCGCGCAGAGCATCGCCACCAGGTATGGCAACAGGTTTTTGGCCACGTCGAAGCCTTCTTTGGCGCCTTCGACGAATGCTTCGTAGACCTTCACTTTGCGCAATGCGCCGATGATCAGAAACAGCATGATCAGCCCGAACAGCGTCACGTTGCCGAGGATGGATGACAGACCGGCCAGAGCGGTGGCTGAGAGCGTCGCCAGCAGCGCCATGAAACCACCGAGGGCGAGGGCACCGGGAATCATATACGCCAGCACCACCGGGTCCCAGATGCGCAGGCGCTGCATGAACGCGACCGACAGAAAGCCAACGATGGTCGAACAACTGGTGGCCAGCAGGATGGGCAGGAATACCAGCGTCGGGTCGGGTGCGCCTTGCTGGGCGCGGTACATGAAGATCGTCACCGGCAGCAGGGTCAGGGAGGAAGCGTTGAGCACCAGGAACAGGATCTGCGCATTGCTGGCCACGGTGGCACTGGGATTGAGTTCCTGCAGGGCCTTCATCGCCTTGAGGCCGATCGGTGTGGCGGCGTTGTCCAGGCCCAGGCCGTTGGCGGCGAAGTTCAGCGTGATCAGGCCGATGGCCGGGTGACCGGGCGGCACTTCAGGCATCAGGCGCAGGAACAACGGCCCCAGCGCTTTGGCCAGCCACTCGACGATCCCGGCTTTCTCGGCAATCCGCAGAAAGCCCAGCCACAGGGTCAGGGTGCCGAACAGCAGGACCATGACCTCGACCGACAATTTGGCCATGGCGAAAATGCTCTCCACCATCGCCGCGAAGATCCCGGCGTTGCCTCCGATCAGCCATTGCGCCAGCGCCGAAACGGCAGCCACGATGAAGAAGCCAAGCCACAGGCCATTAAGCATCAGTCAAATCCCCCGGAAGATGCGGCGAATGATAGCGGGGTAGCCAGAAACGACAAACCCCGGATTTCTCCAGGGTTTGTTTTGGCTCTTCTTGTAGGAGCAAAGCTTGCTCGCGATGCAGGCGCCGCGGTGTATCAGTTAAACCGCGTCATCGTTCATCGCGGGCAAGCCAAGCTCCTACAGAGGGCGTGATCAGTTGCTGGACGTCTCGCCGACCGGCAGTTTTTCCTTGCTGCGCCAGTGCGGCAGGGAGTTCCAGTAGCGCTGACCCTTGGCGTCGTCGTACATGCCTTCCCAACGCGAGATGACCAGCACGGCGAGGGCGTTACCGATTACGTTCAGCGCGGTACGGGCCATGTCCATGATGCGGTCGACGCCGGCGATGAATGCCAGGCCTTCCAACGGAATACCAACGCTGCCCAAAGTGGCCAGCAACACCACGAAGGACACGCCCGGTACGCCGGCGATGCCTTTGGAGGTGACCATCAGCGTCAGCACCAGCAGCAACTGCTGGCTGATGGACAGGTCGATGCCGTACAGCTGGGCAATGAAGATGGCCGCGATGCTCTGGTACAGGGTCGAACCGTCAAGGTTGAACGAATAGCCGGTCGGCACCACGAAGCTGCAAATGGCTTTCGGCGCGCCATAGGCTTCCATCTTCTCGATCACGCGCGGCAGCACGGTTTCAGAGCTTGCAGTGGAGTAGGCCAGCACCAGCTCATCCTTGAAGATGCGGATCAGCTTGATTACCGAGAAGCCGAACAGGCGAGCGATCAGGCCCAACACCACAAAGGCAAAGAAAGCGATGGCGAAGTACACCAGCACCACCAGCTTGGCCAGCGGCAGCAGCGAGGCGAAACCGAAGTTGGCCACGGTCACCGCGATCAGTGCAAACACGCCGATCGGGGCGTAGTTCATGATCATGTGGGTGACTTTGAACATGCTTTCCGACACGCCCTGGAACATCTTCACCAGCGGCTCGCGCAGGTCCGATTGCAGGCTCGACAGACCGAGGCCGAACAACACGGAGAAGAAGATGATCGGCAGCATCTCGCCGCGGACCATGGCCGCGAAGATGTTCGACGGGATCAGGTTGAGGATGGTTTCGACGAACGCGTGTTCATGCTGAACCTCGGCAGCGGTAGCCTGGTACTTGGAGATATCCACGGTACCGAGGGTGCTCATGTCGATGCCGCTGCCCGGATGGAACAGGTTGGCCAGCACCAGACCCACCAGAATGGCGATGGTGGTGACAATCTCGAAGTAGATGATGGTCTTCAGACCGATGCGACCGAGTTTCTTTGCGTCGCCGACGCCCGCAATGCCGACGATCAGCGAGGAGATGACGATCGGGATCACGATCATCTTGATCAGACGGATAAAGATATCGCCTGCTGGTTGCAGGACGTTGCTGATCCACCAGGCTTTTTCGGCACTGAAATGGTTGAGCAGCGCACCGATTGCAATCCCCAATACCAGACCGATGACGATCTGCCAGGCGAGGCTAAGCTTTGCCTTCTTCATATCTTTACCCTTACTTGCGTTTGACTCAGGCAGAGGCAGTCACTGAAACGCTTGTGGCGAAAAAGTGTGTGCATCTGCCCCCGTATAAGGAGCCCCGGAGCGCTTGTTATGGCTCTCTGGCAGGCGAAAAAAGGCGCAACTATTCCCATGCAAGGGGGCGACGTCTAATGCCGTAAACGCCTACCCTATGCCGAATCGGCATGAACTTTTCTAAATGAAACTGGCGTCCCAACGGGTTTAATACGACATTTCGGCTGCTATAAGTACCGTGAACCGGCCATTTCAGCGGCGGTCCGGGTATTTTTAGCGCGAGCGATTCAAGGCTAAAACTTCAGAAAAAACCTACGTTTAGCGGCGAAAAATCGCTGCCATGTGCAGGCATCTTCTCGATATACGGTCGCAAAGAAACACCGCGAAATGCTTTTGCGGGGATTGAGCAGAAGTGGCATAGGGGTAAATGAGCGGTGCACTCATGGATGCTGCTTTTATCGAGTGAAAGCTCTTCGCAAATTCGTCGAGTCCAATGACCCGGCGAATTTGCGTCGCAGCTATTGCCTGACCCGGCCCTTGCGCAGGCACTCCCTGTACCCGTAGGTCACTCCGACCCTGTAACAGTCAGAACGTCCCGGTCCCATGGTCATGCGCCTACCTTCCTCGGGTAGCGCAGTAGAAAGAAGCATGGTGCTTCCTTCATATGACGAATTCAGTACCAGTTCGGATATTTCTTGAGTTATTCCACCAGCAAGCTCTGCAGCATCTGGCCGTCATTGGCCGCCATCGCCATGGCACTACCGCCCGGAAGCAGGGCGGCTGCCAGTGTCTTAAACAGAACGCTCATGTTCAGCCTCGACCGCGACGGCCAAAGAAGAAGGAAGCGATGAACATCACCAGGAACACGACAAAGAGAATCTTGGCGATACCCGTGGCGGTGCCCGCGATACCACCGAAGCCCAGTACTGCAGCGATGATGGCAATGATCAAGAATGTGATTGCCCAGCTCAACATGGTGATTCTCCTTACGCTTCATTATTTAGAGGTGTCACTTGTGGTGCTTGTCCCGGCGCAGGGAGCACGCCAAGTTCGGTTAACTAAAACACCCAGCGCTCCTGATGCGGCATCTCATCCAGTGGCTGAGCCTGGTCGACGTCCATCATCCGCATAGGAGCGATGTCGGCCAGGTTGCTGCTGGCGGCGCTGAAGTGGGTTTGGGTTGGATATTGAATCGATACGTGCGGCGCCTCTGGCTGCTGGCTCTGTTCCCAGCGAAGAAACTGCTGGCCGGCGATCAATGTGATCAGCATCGCCAGCACAGCAAACAAGCCTTGCTGGATATGCAGTGGCGAGATACGCAGTTGGGCGGCACGGTAGCGATTCATCCTGAAGCTCCTCCCACTTTGGTGGTGATCCTGTTAGAGGGCGTCGTGTAGGAAATGCCCTGATTACCCAGACCATTGCAGCCTGCATGCCAGTTTTTTTATCGTATAAAAGTTAATAAAATCAATTGGTTATAAAGAAGTTGGAAATCGTTTGCGACGCATCCTGCACGATGACTCCTCCACGGTCGTGCGAAATGCACGATAAATTCGTGGGTGGTTTTAATATTTTTGAATTGAGTGGCGGGCGCAGATGTCAGAAAGGGAGGAGAGCAATCGCTTAAATCACGATGTATAGATAAAAAACCTGTCAATTCAGTGGATTAGGCGCGCGGTAGCAGATAGCTACCCGACTGGCACGGGAATGGATCAGAATCGACCATGCAACTTGCCCGATTTATCCGGGACTAACCAAGATCAATCTTAAAAGGAGCGCAGGAACATGGAATCAGACACGGTGCATCAAGGCCGCATTCTGTTGGTGGACGATGAGTCCGCTATCCTGCGAACCTTCCGCTATTGCCTCGAAGACGAAGGCTATAGTGTCTCCACCGCGAACAGCGCGGCCCAGGCCGACGCCTTGTTGCAGCGTCAGGTGTTCGATCTGTGCTTCCTTGATTTGCGTCTGGGTGAGGACAATGGTCTGGATGTGCTGGCGCAAATGCGCATCCAGGCACCTTGGATGCGTGTGGTGATCGTCACCGCGCACTCGGCCGTGGACACCGCTGTCGATGCCATTCAGGCGGGAGCCGCCGACTACCTCGTCAAGCCGTGCAGCCCCGATCAATTGCGTCTGGCCACCGCCAAGCAGTTGGAAGTGCGGCAACTGTCCGCTCGCCTGGAAGCCCTTGAAGGTGAAGTGCGTAAACCCAAGGATGGTCTGGACTCCCACAGCCCGGCCATGAAAGTGGTGCTCGAAACCGCCCGCCAAGTCGCCAGTACCGATGCCAACATTCTGATTCTGGGCGAGTCTGGCACCGGTAAAGGTGAGCTGGCCCAGGCCATTCACGGCTGGAGCAAGCGTCAGAAGAAGTCCTGCGTCACGATCAATTGTCCGTCCCTGACTGCCGAACTCATGGAAAGCGAACTCTTCGGTCACAGTCGTGGTGCCTTTACCGGTGCCAGCGAAAGCACACTCGGGCGCGTCAATCAGGCTGACGGAGGAACGTTGTTTCTCGACGAGATCGGCGATTTTCCACTGACATTACAGCCCAAGTTGCTACGGTTCATTCAGGACAAGGAATACGAGCGGGTCGGTGATCCAGTGACCCGCCGCGCCGATGTGCGCATTCTCGCGGCGACGAACCTGAACCTTGAAGACATGGTGCGGGACGGCCGATTCCGCGAAGATTTGCTTTATCGCCTGAACGTCATCACCTTGCACCTGCCACCGCTGCGCGAACGCCGTGAAGATATCCTCAACCTGGCTGACCGTTTCCTGGCCCGGTTCGTCAAGGAGTACGCGCGCCCGGCCCGGGTCTTCAGCGATGAAGCCCGTGAGGCGCTGCTGGGTTATCGCTGGCCCGGCAACATTCGCGAGCTGCGTAACGTGGTGGAGCGGGCGAGCATTATTTGTCCGCAGGAACGGGTCGAGATCAGCCACTTGGGCATGGCCGAAACCCCGGTTAACAACGCGCCGCGCATTGGCGCGGCGTTGAGCCTGGATGAATTGGAAAAAGCCCACATCGGTGCAGTACTCGCCACGGCGGATACACTGGATCAGGCAGCAAAGACCTTGGGCATTGATGCCTCGACCCTGTACCGCAAACGCAAGCAATACAACTTGTGAGCTGTAACCGATGAAACTGGCGATGAAGCTGCGTACTCGGCTGTTCCTGAGTATTTCCGCACTGATCACCGTGGCACTTCTCGGGCTCTTGCTCGGGCTGGTCAGTGTGATGCAGATGGCCGGCTCCCAGGAAGCACTCGTTCGCAACAACTTCGTCACCCTAGACCTGGGGCTGAAAATGCGTCAGACCCTGGGCGACCAATTGATTGTCATGGTCAGCGAGAAGCCCGATCCCGCCAAGTTCGAATCGGCCAGGCAACACTACATCCAGTTGCTCGATGAAGGCATCGCCCTTGAACAATCCGGCAATGGCGACCCACACGGATTCAAACAAGCCAAGGATGACTATCTGGATTTTCTTCAAGCCTACGGCCAGGTCTCTGATCCGGCCAAGGTATTGAGTGGCAACGAAGCACTCACGGAAAAATTCAACACGTTACGCAACGGTCTGCTCGCGGAACACAAGCGTGCGCTGGATGACATCAATAGCACCGAGCGCCAGTCGCGGGAGCGCGCGTTGCTGGTGGCTGGCCTGCTGGGGTTGGTGGGGTTGGCGGTGCTTATCATTGGATTTGTGACTGCCCACGCGATTGCTCGACGTTTTGGTGAGCCGATCGAAGCCTTGGCCCAGGCTGCCGATAATATTGGCCAAGGCAATTTCGAGGTGACCCTGCCGATTTCGTCCGCCATGGAACTGAACCTGCTGACCAAGCGCTTCGGGATCATGGCCGAGGCACTACGCGAGCACCAGGCCACCAACATCGACGAACTGCTCGCCGGTCAACAACGCCTGCAAGCCGTGCTCGACAGCATCGACGACGGTTTGTTGATGATCGATCGTGAAGGCCATCTTGAGCACCTCAATCCTGTGGCTCAGCGCCAATTGGGTTGGGACATTGATCGCCTGGGCCAAGGCTTGGGCGCAGCCCTTGAACGTCCAGAACTGGATGAACAGCTGCAACTGGTGTTGCGCGGCGGCACGCTGGAGCGTGCGCCGGAAGACTTGAGTATCGAGGTTGATGGTGAGTCGAGGTTGCTGACCTACAGCCTGACGCCGGTCATCCATACCCAAGGTCAAATTCTTGGCGCGGTGATGGTGTTACATGACGTGACCGAACAGCGCGCGTTCGAACGGGTGCGCAGCGAGTTTGTCTTGCGGGCGTCCCATGAATTGCGAACGCCAGTCACCGGCATGCACATGGCTTTCGGCCTGTTCCGCGAGCGGGCGCAATTCCCACAGGATTCCCGCGAAGCCGACCTGCTGGATACCGTCAATGAAGAAATGCAGCGCTTGATGCAGTTGATCAACGACTTGCTGAATTTCTCTCGCTACCAGAACGGATTGCAGAAACTGTCCCTGGCCCCATGTTCCATCGAGGATCTGCTGGCGCAGGCCCATGCCCGCTTTGCCGAGGCTGCGACGGAGCAGGGCATCGAATTGCGGGTAGAGGTGCAAGGGCCGCTGCCCCGGTTGCAGGCCGATCAACCGCAACTGGACCGAGTGCTCGATAACCTGATCGACAACGCTTTGCGCCATACCTCGCGGGAAGGGCTGATTCGGTTGCAGGCCCGTCGCCATGGCGAGCGGGTGATTATCAGTGTCGAGGACAACGGCGAAGGGATTGCCTATGGTCAGCAAGGGCGAATCTTCGAGCCCTTTGTCCAGGTCGGCCGCAAGAAAGGCGGTGCCGGGCTGGGTTTGGCACTGTGCAAGGAAATCGTGCAGCTGCACGGTGGGCGGATGGGCGTTTATTCACGGCCGGGGGAGGGTACGCAGTTCTACATGGCGCTGGCGGTGTAAGCCGCTTTCACGCCTCGTCACTCATGCGCCGACTCGTCTTTCGACGGCCGCGGGTAATCAGTTCGATGAACTGTACGGAGCTCAAGGCATGGGCGAATAGCCAGCCCTGACCGAACTTCACCCCTTCGCTGCATAGAAACGCTGCCTGCGCTTCATGTTCGATGCCTTCGGCGATCACTTTGAGTTGTAGCGCTTGTGCCATGTGAATGATGTGCGGTGCTACGCCGCTACTGGCGGCGTCATGGCCCAGTGCGTCGATAAATGCTTTGTCGATCTTCAGACAATCCACCGGCAGGGTTTGCAGGTAGGCGAGGCTGCAATAGCCGGTGCCAAAGTCATCGATCAGCACTTGATGCCCGACATCGCGCAACGCTTGCAGGTTTTCCCTGGCCACCACGACATCAATCAATCCCCGCTCTGTTACCTCGAAGGCAATCTGCTGTGCGGCGACCCGGTGCAGCGTCAGCAGGCGGGCCATCACCTGACCGATACGCGGCACCATCACATCGCACGCAGCAAGGTTTACCGAGATATACAGCTGCGGGTTGGCGCGTAGCAGTTGCCCCAGTTGTTCGAGCAGCCGTTGCAGTACGAAATCGGTCATCTGCCGGATCTGGCCGGTGTTTTCCGCCATGGGGATAAACAGGTCGGGGCTGGTCAATGTGCCGTCTGGCCTTCGCCAGCGCAGCAACGCTTCGGCACCGACACAGTTGCGGCTGTCGAGATCGAAGATCGGTTGATACAACACTTGAAGCTCGCCTCGCCGTATGGCGCCGTGCAGTTCGGCGTCCAGCGACTGGCGCTGACGCACCAGCAGAAACACCAGAAAACCAACAATAACGCCCAGCACCAGACTGGCAGGAAGCAGCCACCACCACACCGCCGGCACGTGCATGACTGTGCGCGGTGTGATCAATACCAATTGGTATTCCGGATTGTTGGTCGGCATGTGGTAAATCAAACGGTTTTGCGTGACTTGCAGTGCTTCGCGGCTTTTGGGGGCCCAAGATTCCGCCGGTGGCCAGGATTGGGCTGCACCCAGGACTGGAATGGCGCGAGTGCCGTGGTCCAGCACCACCAGCAGGCTGCTTCCGGGCGTCAAGTCGACCATGTCGGTCAAATGTCCGCGAGACGTCGCCACCCGGAAATTTCCCCTTCCAAGCATCAGCGCAGCGCGGTTTTCATCGGGTTCGGTGGTGGTGTTCAGCCAATAGCTGTAGGTGGGGCCTTTGATGTCGGGAGGTCGCAGCAGCGAAAGCCCTTCCTGGCGAGGTCGGTTGGTGCACAAGCGTGAATCATCGACGTAAGCCGCTTCGTAAACGAAGCGGTAATTGAAGCTGACCTGTTGCAAGGTTGCGATCAATTCGGTATCGCAGCCTCGGAGCGGCTGGGCTTCGAGGTCGTCGAGACTTTCGCGCAGCTGCCCGAACAGCTGTTCCAGGCGGGCGAGGAAACGCTCGCCCTGAGCGTTCATTTCTTGGCTTTCGTTCTGTTCAACCTGATGCATCGCCACGAACAGACTGCCGACGATCAATAACGTCGCGCTCAGGGCAGCCGCCAACATCGCCAAAAACCAGGGGCGATAGAACCAGCTACGGAGTGTCTCGCGAGCTACAGTCATTATTAATATCCGAAGGATTACCAATGAGTTATAGCTGCTGATTGGGAAAAAGCTCTTACCGTCGGACGGGCGCCATTATTTTGTCTGATTCAGGACCTGCAGGAGCGCAGCCGTTTCAGCGTCTGGCGTGCCGTCGAAGCGGGAAGGGCGGAAGTGCATCTGAAAAGCCGCCAAAACATGGCGCGTCGCTACGTCCAGTTCACCGGTTTGTGGCGTGTCATAACCCAGTTTGGCCAGTTGTCCCTGAAACCAGCTGATGCTCGGCAATTGCGCTGCGAATTGGGCTTGCTGACGCGCCACGGCTTGCTCGTTCGGCCAAACCCCTATGCCTTCGGCGGCCAGGCGTTTCCAGGGGAACAGCGGACCGGGGTCGAGCTTGCGCGTTGGCGCGATGTCACTATGGCCGATGATGGCGCGTGGATGGATGTTGTAACGCTTGCTGATGTCTTTGAGCAGGACGATCAACGATTGCACCTGATCTTCACTGTAGGGGTACCAGACGCGTCCTGTGGGAGTGTCTTTGAAGCCCGGGTTGACGATTTCGATACCGATGGAGCTGGAGTTCAGCCAAGTCCTGCCTTGCCATTCGCTTTCGCCCGCGTGCCAGGAGCGAAAATTCTCGTCCATCAGCTTATAGATGGTGGCGCCCTTGTCGTCACCAATCAGGTAATGACTGCTGACTTCGCCATGGGTCAACAACTGCAGTGAGCGCTCCAGCGAGGCGTTGGTGTAATGCAACACCACGAACTGGATGCGACTGTCGTAATTGGTCGAAGGGTGGCTGGTGTCGATACGGGGGCCGCTGGCACAACCGGCCAACAGCAGCAGAGACGCAATGAGAGCAAAATATTTCATGGCAGGAGGCAGTGCACGCGAGACTGTAATGCAACAGTGTAACGTACTGCTTTGAGTGTCGACGGCAAATGCTCTGTTTTAAACAAAATGGAACAAAATGGCCGTTAACCGGCCTCCACCCGATTGCGCCCGGCGTTTTTAGCGCGATACAGTGCCTGATCGGCTCTTTTGAGTGCCATATCGGTATGTTCGCCGGGTTTTAGCGCCGTAAGACCCATGGAAATAGTGATGGTTACGCGCTCACCTTTAAAGTGGAAAGGGCAGGCCTCGATCGAGGCGCGCAAGGTTTCCAGCAGTTTTGCGCCGACTGCCGGCACCGTGCAGGGCATCAGGAGCACAAACTCCTCACCACCAAATCGCGCGATGAAATCGGTGTCGCGCAGGCGCTTGCGCAGTACGTTGGCGATGATTTTCAGCACCTTGTCGCCTGCCAGGTGGCCATAGTTGTCATTGATACTTTTGAAGTGATCGAGATCGAGCATGGCCAGCAACAGGGTATTGCCGTGCCGCTGCCATTGACTGACTTCGTGATCCAGGCGTTCGCTCCAGGCGGCTCGATTGGGCAGGCCGGTGAGCGGATCAATCAGCGCTTTCTGCCGCTGCTCTTCAAGGTGTTCACGATAACCCAGCGCTTCCTGCTCCATGTGCGCCACCCGTTCAGCCAGACTGTGTAACCGTGCGGCTACCGCTTGTTCACGCTCGTCACGCTGCTTCTTGTGGTGATCCATGGTGCCCAGCAGGCCTTCAAGATGGTTCTCCAGGACGAGCTTGAGGTCGTCCAGGTCCGCCGCTTCCTGCATGCTGCTGTGCAAGCCGTCGACCTGTTCGCGGATCTGCGTATCCATCTGGCGCGCCGCAGAGCGGCTGTCGGCGTGGCCTTCGCTGGCAGCCTGCAAGTTACTCTGGAAGGACTCCAGGCGTTCATTGAGTTGCTGTAAATAGGCTTCGAATTCATGCTGGCCGCTGTCGTTTATCGCCAGCATCAAGGTCGCTAGATCGTCGAGGATCGGAATCAATTCATACCAGTTCAAACCATTTTGCAGGCGATCACGCATCGCTTCGGCTTGTGGTCGGTGGCGTTCCGGTAATGTCAGATCGTCGAGCAGGCCCAGCAGTGTGTCTTCGATGTGTTTGGCAACCGAGCTGTATGACGGCTCCGGCGAGTCGGGCAAGGCGTAGAGAAGGGGCTCTGGTTCGCGGTGCTCAGGATCAATAGTCGTGAATGCCGGGGTCAGCTCATCAGGATTGATTGCCGGTTGAATCAGCGTGGCGGGTGCGAGGAAGGGAGGGGTGGGCTCTTCCGGGTGTTCATTGTCCGACGCTGTTTGTGGTTCCGGAATTGGCGCACAGACAGCGATTGCCTCAAGGGCGGTCGTGACGAGCGCCGCCACTTCACAGGCGGTGGCCGCTGGCAGTGTGACTGACGGCCGGTCCTCATTCGGTGCGTGATCGACATGCGCAATCTCGGCAGCCGGTTCCACAGGCTGCGCAGCCGTTGTGTGAACGGCAGGAGCGGCGACCTGTAGCACTTCCTCGTCAGCTTCGCGGCTGCCGAACAGTCTCTGCAGAAAACCGGGCCGCTCGGGCTCCGCGGGGTTCTCCAACTGACTCAAGGCATCGCCTTGCAGGCCGCTCAGTTCGCTGAGCAGCAACGGAATTTCGCGAGCCTGACTGACTCTTCCCTCGAGCTTTTTGGCAAAGCTCTTGAGCGGCCGGCTCACTTCCCGGGGCAGCGGCAATGATTGCAGTTGCGCGACCAGCGCAGTCAGTGCGGCGCTGGTCTGATTGATTCGGGTTTCCCGGCGCTTCTCGGAATCGAGCACGGCTTTTTCGAGTCGCGGCAGCAGGGCGGCCAAGCCGGCGTCCATGTCATCGGTGCGCACGACGTCGCGCATTTCTTTCATGCATTGGTCGACGGCGAGGTCAGTTCCCTCCGCAGCCAGCGTGCTGCGCACCAACCCACGGCGCAGCAGGTCGAGCCGGGCGTCCCAGCGGCGTTCAAGCTTTTCCTGTTGTTCGATGCTTTGGAGGTATTTCTCTTTCCAGCGCTGTGTTTCGTCGCTCATTCATGGGGTCCGCGAGGGGCAGGGCTCAACGCGGGTAATGCATCTGCCGTGAGCGAACCCGGCAGACGAATCTCTACCGCGACCGGCAGGTGATCGGAAATGGGCTGTGCCAAGACCTCGACCTTTTCAAGGGTCAGCGTCGGGCTCAGTAGAATATGGTCCAGGCAGCGCTGTGGGCGCCAACTGGGGAAAGTCGCTTCCAATTGAGGCGCGAGCAAGCCGAGGTCACGCAACGGGGAGTTTTGCAGCAAGTCACTGGCATGGGTATTCATGTCGCCCATCAGTACCTGGTGTTTATAACCGCCGATCAACTCGCGGATGTAGGCAAGTTGCAGGCTGCGCACGCGAGCGCCCAGCGCCAGATGCATCATGACCACCACCAACGCCTCCGGACCTTCGCCAAAGCGCACCAGAATCGCTCCGCGACCCTTGGGGCCCGGTAGCGGGTGATCTTCAATGACCCACGGGCGCAAGCGGCTGAGCACGCCATTGCTGTGTTGGCCGAGGCGACCGAGGTTGCGATTGAGTTGTTGATACCAGTAGGGGAAGGCACCGAGTTGCGCCAGGTGTTCGACTTGATTGACGTAGCCTGATCGCAGGCTGCCGCCATCGGCTTCCTGCAAGGCGACCAGATCGAAGTCGCCCAGCAGGTTGCCGATCTTTTGCAGGTTGTCGGCACGCCCGGTGTGCGGCAACACGTGTTGCCAGCCTCGGGTCAGATAATGCCGATACCGCTCGGTACTGATGCCGACCTGGATATTAAAACTGAGCAAGCGCAGACGACTGTCTGCGGGCAAGCCCGTCGACTCCAGGTGATGTTCGTTGACCCGTGGATCATGCAGGCCAACTACGCGTTCAGTTCCCCAGCGGCGCATGGCAGTCGCTTCGCTTAGTTGGCGGCAGCCTTGTTAGCCGCTCGCTCTTTGTCGACCAGTGTATCGGCCAGTTTCAGGGCTTGCTCGGCACCGCCGGCAGAGCCCACGTCAAAGCGATATTTGCCGTTGACGATCATGGTCGGTACACCAGAGATTTCGTACTTCTTCGCAAGTTCTTTGGCTTTGTTGATCTGGCCCTTGATGGCGAAGGAGTCGAAGGTGGCCAGGAACTTTTCCTTATCGACGCCCTGAGTGGCCAGGAAGTCGGCCATGTCATCTTTGTCGGTCAGTTTCTTGTGTTCTTTCTGGATGGCTTCGAACACCGCTGCGTGGACCTTGTGCTCGACGCCCATGGCTTCAAGGGTCAGGAACATCTGGCCGTGTGCGTCCCATGGGCCGCCGAACATGGCTGGAATACGCACGAAGTTCACGTCGGAAGGCAGCTTCTCGACCCAAGGATTGATCACTGGCTCAAAAGCGTAGCAATGCGGGCAGCCATACCAGAACAACTCCACGACTTCGATCTTGCCAGGCACGGCGACCGGAACCGGATTGGTCAGTTCGACATAAGGGGCGGCGGGGGCTTCGGCGGCTTGGGCAGTCATGCCGAACAGGCTGGCAGCGACGAATGCGGCGCTGATGATCAGATTACGCATGCTTTACTCCTGGACAATTTTGGTCGCCTCGCGCGACCTGTCTTCAGACAGGTCTTGGCGGGCTTGAGTTCTGTAGTGTAACGGCAGCGGCCACAAAAAAGGGCGGCCAAAGCCACCCTTTTTATACTTGCTGCGACGGATTAATCGAGCGTTAACGTTGCAAGAGATGTTCATCGCTCGCAACGCTCGATCAACCGGCCTTAGTGCAGGCCTTGAATGTAGCTGGACACGGCGGCGATATCTTCGTCGCTCAGCTTTTTGGCAATGCTTTGCATCGGTTTGGTATCGCCATCGTTAGTGCGTCCGCCTTCTTCCTTACGGAAATCGGTCAGTTGCTTGGCGACGTATTGAGCGTGCTGGCCGCCCAGGTGCGGGAAGCCGGCAGCTGGGTTACCCACGCCATTGGGCGAGTGGCAACCAGTGCAGGCTGGCAGGCCCTTGGCCAGGTCGCCACCACGGAACAAGGCTTCACCGCGAGCCACGATTTTAGGGTCGGCTGCGCCAACACTGCCGTTTTGTTTGGCGAAGTAGGCAGCGATATCAGCCAGATCCTGATCGCTCAGGTTGGTCAGCAGGCCGGTCATTTCCAGAACGGTGCGCTTGCCCGACTTGATGTCGTGCAGCTGTTTGGTCAGGTAGCGTTCACCCTGACCTGCCAGTTTTGGAAAGTTAGGCGCCATGCTGTTGCCATCCGGGCCATGACAGGCGCCACATACTGCGGCTTTTGCCTGGCCTGCGGCGGCGTCACCAGGTTTTACTGGCTCACCTGCAGCATGGGCAATGCCGGAGATCCCCACGGTCAACAGCAGACTCACGATCAATTTGTTCATCAGCTAATCCAACTACGGCTAAGGGTTAAAGAGTTATGGACCGGGATCACTCGCTCATCCACTGGATGATTGCCTGGTAATCCTCGGCACTGCAGTCCATGCACAAACCACGCGGCGGCATCGCCTTGAAACCCTGGGTCACGTGTTGCACCAGCGTCTCCATACCTTTCGCCAACCTCGGCGTCCAAGCTTCCTGATCGCCCTTTTGAGGGGCCATGGGTAGTTGGCCGGAATGACAGGCACCACAAACACGGTTGTACACAGCTTCCGGATCCTGTGTAGCCTGAGCGCTGTAAAGCGGTATCAAGACACCGGCAGCTAGCAGCCATTTCGTCATAAAACGACCTTTTCAGGGTTGAGAGCGTGCTGCGTTCTAGTGCGCAATCATGGTCAATCGCTCTCGTGAACTTCATCCTTCGCTGGGACAAAGCGCACACAAAATCTGCGGCATTATATACTGGCGTCACTGAAACGGAAACGACACCGCTTGCCGCGTCCATTCCCGGCGCCGCCCACATCGGAAATCCCATGCAACTCAAGAATCCCATCCTCGGCCTGTGCCAACAGTCCACCTTCATGCTCAGCGCTGCCAAAGTCGACCAATGCCCGGACGATGAAGGCTTTGAAGTGGCCTTCGCCGGCCGTTCCAACGCCGGCAAGTCCAGTGCGCTGAACACCCTGACGCACGCCAGTCTTGCGCGAACCTCGAAAACCCCGGGGCGTACGCAGCTCTTGAACTTCTTCAAGCTAGACGATGATCGTCGTCTGGTCGACCTTCCGGGTTACGGTTATGCAAAAGTTCCTATCCCGTTGAAGCTGCACTGGCAGCGTCACCTGGAAGCGTATCTGGGTGGTCGCGAGAGTTTGAAAGGTCTGATTTTGATGATGGACATCCGTCATCCAATGACCGACTTCGACTTGTTGATGCTCGATTGGGCTGTCGCCAGCGGCATGCCGATGCATATTTTGCTGACCAAAGCCGACAAGTTGACGTACGGCGCGGCGAAAAACGTCCTGCTCAAAGTTCAGGCAGATATCCGTAAGGGTTGGGGGGATGCCGTCAGTATTCAGCTGTTTTCGGCGCCAAAACGCCTCGGTCTGGAAGACGCCTACACTGTACTGGCGGGCTGGATGGAGCTGGCGGACAAGGGTTCCGAGGCTGCCGAGTGACACCTTGAGGCAAATCGCAGGCAAAAAAAACCCCGGACTTCTATGGGGAGGGGGAAGTTCCGGGGCTCAAGTTCCGGACCGCTAGGGCGGGGTCCAGATTATCTGCCAACACTTAACACAACATAGGAGCATCGAAGGGCTTCACCAGCCATTCAGTAACTCTGAGTGGCGGTTGACGGGTTTAGTTCCGAAGAAGTTCCAAATCCATTGGAAATAAACCCAAATATTTTTCGATATAAAGCGCTCCGCGCTTTCTGCTGCGGCGCTATGCCACAGCAGAAAACGCCTGTTCAGACGGCTCAGTGAGCCTCATCCCAGTTATTTCCTACCCCAACCTCTACCAGAAGCGGCACATCCAGCTTCGCGGCGTCGCTCATGTGGATGCGAATTTCTTCACGAACCTGATCGACCAAATCTTCACGCACTTCGAGTACCAATTCATCGTGCACCTGCAGGATGACTTTGGCGTCGAGGCCTGACGAAGTCAGCCAGTTATCCACAGCCACCATGGCTTTCTTGATGATGTCCGCCGCGGTGCCTTGCATCGGGGCGTTGATCGCTGTGCGTTCGGCACCTTTGCGCAGGACCGGGTTTTTCGCGTTGATTTCCGGCAGGTACAGTCGGCGACCGAAAATCGTCTCAACAAAACCTTGCTCGGCAGCCTGGGCGCGAGTGCGCTCCATGTATTGCAGCACGCCTGGGTATCGGGCGAAATAACGGTCGATGTACGCTTGAGACTGCTTGCGATCCACACCGATCTGCTTGGCCAGGCCGAACGCGCTCATGCCGTAGATCAAGCCGAAGTTGATCGCCTTGGCGCTACGACGCTGATCAGTGGTCACATCCGCCAGTTCAACGCCGAAGACTTCGGCCGCGGTGGCTTTATGCACGTCCAGATCATTGCGGAAGGCGTGCAGCAACCCTTCGTCCTTGGCCAGATGGGCCATGATCCGCAGTTCAATCTGCGAGTAGTCCGCCGCCAGCAATTTGTAACCTGTGGGTGCAACAAACGCCTGACGAATGCGACGGCCTTCGGCGGTGCGGATCGGAATGTTCTGCAGGTTCGGATCGCTGGACGACAAACGCCCTGTTGCTGCGACGGCTTGATGATAGGAAGTGTGAATCCGTCCGGTGCGCGGGTTGATCTGTTCCGGCAGGCGATCGGTGTAGGTGCTTTTCAGCTTACTCATCGAGCGGTACTGCATCAGCACCTTGGGCAGCGGGAAATCCTGCTCGGCCAGTTCCGCCAGTACGGCTTCGGCGGTGGAGGCTTGGCCCTTGGCCGTTTTGCTGAGCACCGGCAGACCGAGTTTTTCGTACAGGATCACGCCCAATTGCTTGGGCGAGCTGAGGTTGAATTCTTCGCCGGCGATGGCGAACGCCTCACGCTCGAGAGCGATCATCTTCTCGCCCAGTTCCACGCTCTGAATGCCCAGCAGATTGGCGTCGACTAGCGCACCCTGGCGTTCAATCCGCGCCAGCACCGGCACCAGTGGCATTTCGATTTCACTGAGGACTTTGCTGAGGCTCGGGATGGTATTGAGCTTTTCCTGCAACGTCTGGTGCAGGCGCAGGGTCACGTCGGCGTCTTCGGCGGCATAAGGCCCGGCCAGTTCCAGCGAAATCTGGTCGAACGTCAACTGTTTGGCGCCTTTGCCGGCGATGTCCTGGAAGCTGGTAGTGGTGTGATTCAGGTACTTAAGCGCCAGGCTGTCCATGTCGTGGCGGGTCGCTGTCGAGTCCAGCACGTAGGATTCGAGCATCGTGTCGAAAGCGATGCCCCGCACGGTGATGCCACAACTCTGATCACCGCCGATGGCGCAGTTCGCCAAAATGTTCATGTCGAACTTGGCGTGCTGGCCAACCTTGAGCTTGTTCGGGTCTTCCAGAATCGGTTTCAGTGCGCGAAGCACAGTGTCGCGGTCCAGCTGATCCGGCACGCCCATGTAGGAATGGGTCAGCGGGATGTAGGCAGCTTCGTTGGCTTGTACAGCGAACGACAGGCCGACCAGTTGCGCCTGCTGCGCATCAATGCCGGTGGTTTCGGTATCGAAGGCGATCAGCTTGGCGTCGTTGAGCTTCTTCAGCCACAGGTCGAAATCAGCCTGGGTGAGGATTGTTGTGTATTTGAGCTCGGCTTCGACGGCGGCTTCTTCAACCACTGGCGCGGTCACTTCCTGCCCGGAGCGTTTGGCGTCGCGCTGGTTCTCTTCGAACCAGCTCTTGAACTCCAGCAAGGTGTACAGCTCGGCGAGCTTGTCGTGATCCGGTTTGCCCATTTGCAAGTCATCGAGGCCGATGTCCAGCGGCACGTCGATCTTGATGGTTGCCAGCTGGTAGGAGAGGAACGCCATCTCCTTGTGCTCTTCGAGCTTGGCCGGCAGGGTTTTCGCGCCGCGAATCGGCAAGGTCGGGACGATGTCGAGCTGTGCATACAGTTCGGTCAGGCCGCCGTTCACACCCACCAACAGGCCGGAAGCGGTCTTCGGGCCAATACCCGGAACGCCCGGGATGTTGTCGGAAGAGTCGCCCATGAGTGCCAGATAATCGATGATCTGCTCGGGAGCGACGCCGAATTTCTCCTTCACGCCCTCCACGTCCATGCTGCTACCGGTCATGGTGTTGACCAAGGTAATGTGGCCGTCGACCAGTTGCGCCATGTCTTTGTCGCCGGTGGAGATGATCACCGGGCGATCCGCCGCCGCACTGCTGCGGGCCAGGGTGCCGATCACGTCATCGGCCTCGACGCCTTCGACGCACAGCAGCGGGAAGCCCAGGGCGATCACGCTCTGGTGCAGCGGCTCGATTTGCACGCGCATGTCGTCGGGCATGCTCGGACGGTTGGCTTTGTATTCGGCGTACATGTCATCGCGAAATGTCCCACCCTTGGCGTCGAACACCACGGCGAACGGACTGTCCGGGTACTGCTTGCGCAGACTCTTGAGCATGTTCAATACGCCCTTGACCGCACCGGTCGGCAGGCCTTTGGACGTGGTCAGCGGTGGCAGCGCGTGAAAGGCGCGGTACAGGTAAGAAGAACCGTCCACCAGGACGAGGGGGGCTTGGCTCATGAGCAGGATCAACCTTTTCGGCGGGTCCGGCGCTAGAATAGCGGGACCGTTGACGACAAAGGGACAAGGTTATCATGCGCACACTAAATCGCCTGTTGCTGGCTGGCTTGTTTGCAACTGTTCCATTAGCCGTCATGGCGGCGGAGGATGCGCCGACACCGGAGCCGGAAGTGACGATCCGCACGGAAGGGGACAAGGTCATTCAGGAGTACCGTCAAAACGGTTTCCTGTATGCCATCAAAGTCACGCCCAAAGGCGGCAAGCCGTATTTCCTGGTACGCGCCGATGGTACAGAGGCAAATTACATCCGCTCGGATCAGCCGGATATGCTGATTCCGGCGTGGGAAATTTTTACCTGGAAGTAGTTTCTTAATTTCAATCGGCGCTGGCTCACGAGCGGCGCCCGTACTGGCAGTTTAAACATGTCTGTGTTCACCCCCCTGGCTCGGCCCGAGCTGGAAACTTTTCTCGCCCCTTATGGCCTCGGCCGCCTGCTTGATTTCCAGGGGATTGCTGCCGGTAGCGAAAACACCAATTTCTTTATTAGCCTGGAGCAGGGCGAGTTCGTCCTGACCCTGGTCGAGCGCGGTCCGGTCGATGAAATGCAGTTCTTCATTGAACTGCTCGACGTCCTGCACGAGGCCGATTTACCGGTGCCTTACGCCCTGCGCACCATCGACGGCGTTGCCCTGCGCGAACTGGCCGGCAAACCTGCGCTGCTGCAACCGCGACTGGCCGGCAAGCACATCAAGCAGGCCAACGCGCAGCACTGCGCGCAGGTCGGCGAGTTGCTTGCACACCTGCATCTGGCGACCCAGGCCAACATGATCAAGCGCAAAACCGATCGTGGTCTGGACTGGATGCTGGAGGAAGGCACGCAGTTTCTTTCTCATCTGAATGCCGAGCAAAGCGATTTGCTGAAACGGGCGCTGGATGAAATCACCGAGCAGAAGGTAAAAATTCTGGCGTTGCCGCGCGCCAATATCCACGCCGACCTGTTCCGCGATAACGCGATGTTCGAAGGCACGCACCTGACCGGGTTGATCGACTTCTACAACGCCTGCTCCGGGCCAATGCTCTACGACGTGGCGATTGCCTTGAACGACTGGTGTTCGGATGACGACGGATTGATCGATGGGCCGCGAGCGCGAGCATTGCTGGGGGCTTATGCGGCGTTGCGTCCGTTCACGGCGGTTGAAGCCGAACTGTGGCCGACGATGCTGCGCGTGGCGTGCGTGCGGTTTTGGTTGTCACGGTTGATCGCGGCAGAGTCTTTTGCCGGGCAGGACGTGTTGATTCACGACCCGATGGAGTTTCAGTTGCGGTTGGCGCAGCGGCAGAAGGTCAGCACACCGCTGCCGTTCGCCCTCTGATTTGAGGTGAGGAAACTTGCCTGTGGCGAGGGGGCTTGCCCCCGTTGGGCTGCGAAGCAGCCCCAAAATGGGGTCGATCAATAAATTGCCGGGCAGCGCTTCGCACTGCAACGGGGGCAAGCCCCCTCGCCACAGTTCTGTGTTGGTTACAGCGACTCCAGACACCCCGCCAAATCATTCCCCAACTTCTCCAGCACCTGCTCATACCCCTGAGCGGTCGCCGGCGTATATCCGCCCAGCGCATCCAGTTCCGCCAGTTTCACCGGCAGACCCGTTACTAACGTTTCCGCCAGGCGCGGACGTAATGGCGGCTCACTGAACACGCACGTCTTGCCGACTTCCTGCAACCGCGCGCGCATCGCCGCGACGTGCTGGGCACCGGGCTGTACTTCGGCGGCGACGCTGAATACGCCAGTATGCTTAAGGCCATAGGCGTCTTCGAAGTAGTCGAAGGCTTCGTGGAACACGAAGTACGGCTTATCTGCGATCCCCGCCAGCCGCGCCTTCAAGCGCTGGTCCAGCGTGTCCAGTCGCTCATTGAACGCTTTGAGGTTGCTCTGATAGCGCGGCGCATTGTCCGGGTCGGCAGCGCTTAGGTCGGCGGCCATTTTTGCAGCGATCACTCGGGCATTAACCGGTGACAACCACAAATGCGCGTCCAGACTGCCAGGGCGATGATCGTGGTCATGCTCATCAGCATCTTCGGCGTGGGAGTGACTGTCTTTGGCGAAGCGACGCAATTTCAGCCCCGGCAAATCCTGCACGGCGACGCTCGGCAGCGTACGACCATTCAGCACGCGCGGCAGGAAGCCTTCCATGTCCGGCCCGATCCAGTACACCAGATCGACCGATTGCACCTTTCGTACGTCGGAAGGGCGCAAGGCATAGCTATGCGGCGAAGTGCCAGGTGGCAGCAACACTTCCGGAACCGCCACGCCATCCTGCACCGCAGCGGCAATCAACTGCAGGGGTTTGATGCTGGTGAGGACTTTGACTTCGGCATGCGCCAAACCGATCAGCAAAAAACTTGCGATAAATGCGACAAAAATAGAAAAAAGTCGGGACACGATGACCACTCGAAGAGGCGAGAACGAGTAACATAATAACGTCTCTCACAAAACTCGTCGCCGCTCATGCCTAAAACACCGATTGCCAGCCGTCCCCACGACCACTCTCATTGCGTGCATAGCGCATTGTCTGAGGCGGATGCCTTGTGCGCACGTCAGGGACTGCGTCTGACCGCGTTGCGCCGGCGAGTGCTGGAATTGGTGTGGCAAAGCCACAAACCGTTGGGTGCCTACGACATTCTCGCGGTGCTCAGTGAGCAGGATGGCCGTCGCGCCGCACCGCCGACGGTGTACCGCGCACTGGATTTCCTCCTGGAAAACGTCCTCGTGCACCGCATTTCCTCGCTCAACGCCTTCGTCGGCTGCAATCATCCGGGGCACGCCCACCAGGGGCAGTTCCTGATTTGCCGCGAATGCCACGCCGCCATTGAGCTCGAACAGAAGTCCATCAGTGACGCGATTGTGATGAGTGCCAAGGATGTCGGTTTTGTAGTCGAAGGCCAGACCGTTGAAGTGGTCGGTCTCTGTTCGGGCTGCCAGGGGGCTTGATGAGCAACGCGCTGATCCGTCTCGAGCAGGTTGCTGTCACGTTTGCCGGGCAAAGTGTGCTGGATAACATCGAGCTGAGCGTCGAGCCGGGGCAGATCGTCACCCTGATCGGCCCTAACGGTGCCGGCAAGACCACGCTGGTGCGCGCGGTGCTCGGTCTGCTGAAGCCAACCAGCGGCAGCGTCTGGCGCAAGCCGAAACTGCGCGTGGGTTACATGCCGCAAAAACTTCACGTCGATCCGACGCTGCCGCTGTCGGTGCTGCGCTTTTTGCGGCTGGTGCCGGGTGTGGACCGCGTGATGGCGTTGGCGGCACTCAAGGAGGTTGGTGCCGAACAGGTGATCGACAGCCCGGTACAAAGTGTTTCCGGCGGTGAAATGCAGCGCGTGCTGCTGGCCCGGGCGCTGCTGCGCGAACCGGAATTGCTGGTGCTCGACGAGCCGGTGCAAGGCGTCGACGTGGCGGGCCAGGCTGAACTTTACAACCTGATTACGCGACTGCGCGACCGTCACGGTTGCGGCGTGCTGATGGTTTCCCACGATCTGCACCTGGTCATGAGCACCACCGACCAAGTGGTTTGCCTCAACCGCCACGTCTGCTGCTCCGGGCATCCTGAGCAAGTCAGCGGCGATCCTGCATTCGTCGAGCTGTTCGGCAAGAACGCCCAAAGCCTGGCGATTTATCACCACCATCACGACCACGCCCATGATCTGCATGGCTCGGTGGTCACTGCGGCCTCGGCGGCTCAACCCCACGTTCACGGAGATAGTTGCAAGCATGGCTGATTTTCTGCTCTACGCCCTGCTTGCAGGTTTGGCTTTGGCGCTGGTGGCGGGCCCGTTGGGCTCGTTCGTGGTCTGGCGGCGCATGGCCTATTTCGGCGACACCTTGTCCCACGCGGCCTTGCTCGGCGTAGCGCTGGGATTCTTGCTGGATGTCAGCCCGACCGTTGCGGTGACCGTTGGCTGCTTGCTGTTGGCGGTGTTGCTGGTGACGTTGCAACAACGCCAACCGCTGGCGTCTGACACGCTTTTGGGAATTCTCGCTCCGAGCACGCTCTCCCTGGGCCTGGTGGTACTAAGCTTCATGCACGAAGTGCGGATCGACCTGATGGCGTATCTGTTCGGCGACTTGCTGGCGATCAGCCCGACCGATCTGGCCTGGATCCTGGGTGGCAGCGCGGCCGTATTGGCGTTGCTGGTGACGTTGTGGAGGCCAATGCTGGCCATCACTGTGCATGAAGAGTTGGCCAGGGTCGAAGGATTGCCGGTGGCGTCGTTGCGTCTGACCCTGATGCTCTTGATCGCCGTGGTGATTGCTGTCGCGATGAAAATCGTCGGCGTATTGCTGATTACGTCGCTGTTGATCATCCCGGCGGCTGCAGCACAACGTCACGCCCGGTCACCGGAGCAGATGGCACTGGGCGCGAGCCTGCTGGGCATGCTCGCGGTCTGTGGCGGTTTGGCATTGTCGTGGTTCAAGGACACACCGGCGGGCCCCTCTATTGTTGTGACGGCTGCCGCACTGTTTCTGCTGAGTTTTGTCCTGCCCCGTCGAGGGGTGTAGACTTGCTCGTTTTTTGCGCAAATAGAGAGTCGCAGGAATGAAGTTGTTCGCCTCCCGTTATCTGCTCCTTGTCGCATTTTCTTTGCTGCTGGGCGCCTGCCAAAGCACGCCACCGGCGGCCCCAGAGGCCTCTGAGTCTCGGGCTACGGCTATCGCGCAGCTGGAACAAAGCCTCGCCAGCAGCGAGTTGGCCACCGCCGAAGATCAACTGGCCGCCTTGCAGGCACAGTCACCCAACGATCCAACCCTTGAGCAATACCAGCGGCAACTGGCCGAGGCGTATCTGCGCCGTAGCCAAATCGTGTTGCAAAAAGGCGATGTGAATGCCGCCGCCACCGCGTTGAGTCGTGCCCGGGCCCTGATGCCGAAAGCCCCGGCGCTGACTGGCGGGGTGAACAACGCTATTGTTACTGCCCGCAAAGCCGAACTGGATAAAGCGGAAGCCGATCTTCAAGCCGCTGAAGCCCAGCCCCACGCGAAGGTGATTGATCCAACTGCCGAAAGCACCACCGTTGCGTTGAATCTCACCGATATGGCGAAACTTCGTCGCCAACTCGATGCCATCGCCGCCGATGTGGTGAATTTTAACTGCGACGTGAGCATTCAGGTCCCGCGCACCGATGATTATCCCTGGCTGTCGACGTTGCTGACCAAACGGGTGACGAAGCTGGATGCGGATTTTGATCTGAAGCTGGAAAAACAGATCTTGCGCAACGTTCCGGCGCAGATGGTTCTGAGTCCTCGCAAGTCTTAAAAGCATCGCGAGCAGGCTCGCTCCCACAGGGGTTATGTGATCGACACAAATCAAATGTGGGAGCCTGCTTGCCCGCGATGGCGTCTTATCTAGCACCACAGTCCTTTAGGCCGGAATCGCTTTGGCCTTAGGCTCCCGATCCCAAACCCGATGCCGTCCGATCGCCACAAAAAACGGCTTGATCAGCTTCGCATCCGTCCCCATGATCAACCCCGCATCAGCCTCCAGCTTCAACACATCCAGCAACTGCTTCGCCTCGTCATGCAGCGCAATCGCCTTCAAGTGCTTATAGGCCTCCAGCGGGTGCCGGTACCGGCCAATGCGCTTTTGGTGGGGGCAGGCCTCTTGATACTCATCCGTCTAAACTCCTCGTTGCGATTCCCGCCGTAGCCAGGATTCTTGTGCATTCCCCAGGTACGGCACCGGGGCGTAGTCGAGTTGCCTTATTAGTGACTGATGGAGTTTTTAGCCGTTCCTTTTTTATGACCTTTGATCGCGTTATTGCCAAATCGAAGGATGAATGCGGAATAAATGCTAATAACCTCTATACGGACAGGCTAAAATGCGCGCCCGGCTAACCGCTGATCCTTTTCTAACGCGCCCCACAAGGTTCGCTACGTGATCGAGTTTCAAAACGTCCACAAAACCTACCGCGTCGCCGGTAAGGATATTCCCGCCCTGCATCCGACCAGTCTGACGATTGAGAACGGTCAGGTCTTCGGCCTGATAGGTCATTCCGGTGCGGGAAAAAGTACCCTGCTGCGTCTGATCAATCGCCTGGAGAACTCCAGCGGTGGCAAGATCATCGTCGACGGCGAAGAAGTCACTGCACTGGATGCCAACAGCCTGCGGCGCTTCCGTCAGCAAGTCGGGATGATTTTCCAGCACTTCAACCTGCTGGCGTCGAAGACGGTCGCGGATAACGTCGCGTTGCCGCTGACCCTCGCCGGCGAACTGTCGCGCAGCGAGATCGACCTGCGCGTGGCCGAATTGCTGGCGCGGGTGGGTTTGTCCGACCACGCCAAGAAGTACCCGGCGCAGTTGTCCGGTGGCCAGAAGCAGCGTGTCGGCATTGCCCGCGCCTTGGCGACCAAGCCGAAAATCCTGCTGTGCGACGAAGCCACCAGCGCCCTGGACCCGCAGACCACTGCGTCGGTTCTGCAATTGTTGGCCGAGATTAACCGCGAGCTGAAGCTGACCATCGTCCTGATCACCCACGAAATGGACGTGATCCGCCGCGTTTGCGACCAGGTAGCGGTAATGGACGCCGGTGTGATCGTCGAGCAAGGTTCGGTGGCCCAGGTGTTCCTGCATCCGAAACACCCGACCACCAAGCGCTTTGTGCAAGAAGACGAGCAGATCGACGAAAGCGAACAGCGCGATGACTTCGCTCACGTGCCGGGCCGCATCGTGCGTCTGACCTTCCAGGGCGACGCGACCTACGCGCCGTTGCTGGGCACCGTCGCCCGGGAAACCGGTGTGGACTACAGCATCCTGGCCGGTCGTATCGACCGCATCAAAGACATCCCCTACGGGCAATTGACCCTGGCTGTCACCGGTGGCGACATGGAGGCGGCGTTTGCCCGCTTCACCGCGGCTGACGTCCACATGGAGGTGCTGCGCTGATGGAAGCCCTGACCACGTTCTTCGCCAATATCGACTGGTTCGAAATCTGGCTGGCCACCGGCGACACGCTGCTGATGCTCGGCGGTTCGTTGTTGTTCACCGTGTTGCTCGGCTTGCCGCTGGGTGTGCTGCTGTTCCTGTGCAGCCCGCGTCAGTTGCTGGAAGCCAAAGGCGTCTACGCGATGCTGTCGCTGGTGGTGAACATCCTGCGTTCGCTGCCCTTCATCATCCTGTTGATCGTGATGATTCCGTTCACCGTGCTGATCACCGGTACCTCGCTGGGTGTCGCCGGTGCGATCCCGCCGTTGGTGGTGGGTGCTACGCCGTTCTTCGCCCGACTGGTGGAAACCGCGCTACGTGAAGTGGATCGCGGCATCATTGAAGCGACCCAGGCCATGGGCGCGACGACGCGTCAGATCATCACCAATGCCTTGTTGCCAGAAGCGCGTCCGGGCATTTTTGCAGCGATTACGGTGACGGCAATTACACTGGTGTCCTACACGGCAATGGCCGGTGTGGTCGGCGCTGGCGGTCTTGGCGACCTGGCGATCCGATTTGGATACCAGCGTTTCCAGACGGATGTGATGGTCGTGACGGTGGTGTTGCTGCTGGTGCTGGTTCAAGTGCTGCAAACCGTTGGCGACAAATTGGTTGTCCATTTTTCTCGTAAGTAAGACATGAGCCGGCCATTCGCTGGCAGGCGCCAAACGGGCGCCTCATATGGAGTTAGCTGAATGAAAAAACTACTCGTCGCGTTTGCTGCTGTGGCGGCTTTTTCCGCCCACGCCGACACCCTGACGGTCGCGGCCACCCCGGTCCCGCACGCAGAAATCCTCGAATTCGTGAAACCGGCCCTGGCCAAAGAAGGCGTGGACCTGAAGGTCAAAGTCTTCACCGACTACATTCAGCCGAACGTGCAGGTGGCGGAAAAACGTCTGGACGCCAACTTCTTCCAGCACCAGCCGTACCTCGATGAGTTCAACAAGGCCAAGGGCACCAATCTGGTCGCTGTTGCCGGTGTTCACCTTGAGCCGCTGGGCGCTTACTCCAGCAAGTACAAAGCGCTGACCGAGTTGCCGGGCGGCGCCAATGTGGTGATCCCGAACGACGCCACCAACGGTGGCCGTGCGCTGTTGCTGCTGGCGAAGGCAGGCCTGATCAAGTTGAAGGATTCGAACAACATCCTGTCGACCGTGAAGGACATCACCGAGAACTCCAAGGATCTGAAATTCCGTGAACTGGAAGCCGCGACCATCCCGCGCGTGCTGACCCAGGTCGACCTGGCGCTGATCAACACCAACTACGCGCTGGAAGCCAAGCTTGATCCGGCCAAGGATGCGCTGGTCATCGAAGGCAACGACTCGCCGTACGTGAACATCCTCGTGGCCCGCCCGGACGACAAGGACAGCGAAGCGATGAAGAAACTGGTTGCTGCGCTGCACAGCCCGGAAGTCAAAGCCTTCATCCTCGAGAAGTACAAAGGCGCGGTATTGCCGGCGTTCTGATCTGAAGCTTTAAAAAAATGGGGCGCATCGAATGCGCCCCATTTTTTTATGCCTGAAACATCGACCCCTGTAGGAGCCCGGCTTGCCGGCGATGGCGTCCGTGAGATCGCCATCGCCGGCAAGCCGGGCTCCTACAGGGGTTTATGTCGCTTATTTGCGGTTAAGCATCACCGGCAACTGCGCCACCAATTTAGCGTTGTTCAGCGGCCCCCGGATAAACCCGCGCTGCGTTCCGTCCGGCCCGATCACCGCCAGGTTGCCGCTGTGATCCACCGTGTAATTGGCCTTGCTGGTGTCCGCCGGAATAAACGGAATGCTCACCGCGTTGGCCAGCGTCTGAATGTCATCAACCGAGGAAGCGGTCAGGCCTTTGAACTGCGGATCGAAGTAGCCCAGGTACTGCTTGAGTTGCTTCGGCGTATCGCGGTTCGGGTCGATGCTGACCAGGATGATCTGCAACTTGGCCGCCGCCTCCGGTGGCAGTTCGCTCTTGATCTGACGCAACTGGGCTAGGGTGGTCGGGCAGATGTCCGGGCAGAAGGTGTAGCCGAAGAACAGTAAGCTCCACTTGTCCTTCAGCTGATTGACCGTCACCGGGTTGCCGTCCTGATCGGTCATCTTCACGTCCGGCAGGTTGCGGCTTTGCGGCAGCAAGATGATGCCCGCGTCGATCAGTGCCGTCGGGTCGCCCTGGCCTTTACCGGACAGCACTTTGTTGATGGTCAGGCCCAGGACCAGTGCGATCAGGGCGACGAGAATGAAGACGGTTTTCTGGGTTCGAGTCATAGGTTCAACAGTAAGTAGTGGTCTACGAGCAGCGCGATAAACAGCAGGAACAAGTAGTAAATAGAGTACTTGAACGTGTTGATCGCCGCGTGCGGCCGAGTGCCACGGTACAGCACCACGGCCCATTGGAGAAACCTTGCGCCCAGCCCCAGCGCGCAAATCAGGTAGAGCATGCCACTCATGTGGATCACGTAGGGCATCAGGCTGACGGCCAGCAACGCGAAGGTATAAAGCAGGATGTGAACCTTGGTGTAGTGCTCGCCATGGGTCACTGGCAGCATCGGGATGTCAGCCTTGGCGTATTCCTCTTTGCGGTGAATCGCCAAGGCCCAGAAGTGTGGTGGGGTCCAGGCGAAGATGATCAGCACCAGCAACAGTGGTTCGGCGCTGACGTGGCCGGTGGCGGCGGTCCAGCCGAGCAGCGGTGGTGCCGCCCCGGCCAGGCCGCCGATGACGATGTTCTGCGGAGTCGCGCGTTTCAGGAAACCGGTGTAGACCACCGCGTATCCGAGCAGCGAAGCCAGGGTCAACCAGGCAGTCAGCGGGTTGGTGAAAGCGAGCAGCACGGCCTGGCCCAGCACCGCCAATACCAAGGCAAACGTCAGCGCCGCCGCCGGTGATACCCGGCCTTCGGCCAACGGACGTTTGTGCGTGCGAGCCATGACCGCATCAATGCGCCGGTCCACCACATGGTTGACCGCCGCCGCACCGCCGGCACACAAAGCAATCCCCAGATTGCCGAACACCAGCACCGTCCACGGCACCCCGGCGCGCGTCGCCAGGAACATACCGACCAGCGAGGTGATGAGCATCAGCACCACCACTTTCGGCTTGGTCAGCTCCAGATAGTCACGCCAGATTGCCTGACTGTGACGTTCGCCGATCAGCGTCGCCATGGCATCTCTCCTTTTATTGTTATGGGCCCGGCCGAGTGTTTACGCGGGCTGAAGCGCCAGCGCGCAGGGGATTGCTGCTTGACCCGAACCAGACTGGTTCGCGCGTGATAATTGACCAGCACCATCGTCAGCAACAGTGCCGCACCGCCGGCGTTGTGGGCGACGGCCACCGGCAGCGGCAGGTGGAACAGCACGTTGCTGATACCGAGGGTGATTTGTGCGGCGAGCGCGATCAGCACCAGCCCCGCCAAGCGTGTCATGCCGACCACCTTCAGTTGCCAGGCCAGCCCCAACAAAACCAGGGTCACCAGCAAAGCGCCGATGCGGTGAGTCAGATGAATCGCGGTGCGGGCATCGCTGTCCAGTTGCCCGCCGAGGTAATTGGGGCCGATGTGTTGGGTCAGGTGAAAGCCGTTGGCGAAATCAGCCGGTGGCAGCCATTGACCGTGGCAGGTGGGGAAGTCGATGCAGGCCACCGCTGCGTAGTTGGAACTGACCCAGCCACCCAAGGCAATTTGCAGGATCACCAGCAGCAACCCGGCGGTCGCCCAATACTGCAAACGCCGTGGCACGGTCAGCGCCGGCAACACGCCGGACAATCGCAACGTCAGCAAAAACAGCAGGCTCAACGTCGCAAAACCACCGAGTAAATGTCCGGTCACCACCTGCGGCCAGAGCTTGAGCGTCACCGTCCACATGCCGAACGCGGCTTGGGCGAACACCACGGCCAGCAGAAACAACGGCAACTTCACCGGTTGTCCCGGATGACGACGATAGACCCAGGCGCGCCCCGCCAGCACCGAGATCAACAGCCCCAGCGTGCCGGCGAAGTAGCGGTGAACCATCTCGTTCCAGCCCTTATGGGCTTCGACGGGAGCGTCGGGAAAATGCAGTTCGGCATGGGCCAATTGGACGTCGCTTTTCGGCACGCTGATAAAGCCATAGCAACCCGGCCAGTCCGGGCAGCCGAGGCCGGCGTGGGTCAGGCGGGTGTAAGCGCCGAGCAACACCACAATCAGTGCCAGCAAGGTGGCAAACAGCGCGAGGCGAAATCCAGGTTTGGCCATGACGATGCCCTTATCCGATGTTCGACAGTTTCAGCAGATGACGCAGGTCGTTGAGCAGATCCTTACCCTTCACCGTCGGGTCGTAGCGCAGCACCAGATTGCCGTGAGGGTCGATGATCCACAGTTGCGGCACAGTTTTGTCGCCAGTCGTCTTGCTGAAGGCGGTCAGGTCCATTGGGTAGCGTTGCAATTGAGGATACTCGCGAGTCAGCTTGGCGTCGTATTCACCGCTCAGCGGTTGTGCCGCGGCCAAGGCATGACTGGCGCGCCCGGCATCACGGCCAAGGCCGATCTGGATCTGCCGCGCCAGGTACACCAGTTGCTGGCAATCCACCGAGCAATCTTTCGGTGCGGTCACCAGCAGCTGCCAGCGATCCTCTTGTGCCTGCACACCGAGATCGGCGCGGGTCTGGCCGTTGCCGATCAGTTCACCGTGATAGCTGCGACCCTCCGGCACCCAGAACTGCAATTTGTACATGCCGGTGGCGAGGATCATCGGACCGATCACCCCGAGCAGGATCAGCAGTAGCTGCAAGCGACCCTTGCGCCGACTCACCGGCGTTTTCGCCTTAGACATGCTGGGTGGATTCATGGCCGCTCCCATGGTGTTTCTCCTTTGCGTTGTGCCAGCCGAGATAGAGATAGAGGCCGAACAGGGCGATCGACATGGCGAACCACTGCACGGCATAAGCGATGTGTTTTTCCGGGCCCATGGCGACTACTGGCCAATCGGCCTGGTAAGTCGCCGGACCATTTTCTGCACGTAATTCGTAGGCAAACCCTTCTCGGCCCAGCGCCGCCCAGAGCTTCGAAGGCTCAACGGCGGTAACCAACTCAGGCCAGGTTGTGGTACTCGGGTCGGCATGCAACTGGAAGGTAGTACCGGGGGATACGTAGACCCAGGCGTCGAGACTCAAGACCTCTTTGGGTGTGGTGAACTGTGGCTGTGTGCGTCGGTCCGGCCATGGCAGCCAACCGCGATTGACCAGCAACCAGAGCCCGGTCGCCGGGTCCTGAAACGGTTGCAGCAGCTCAACGCCGACCTTGCCGTTACGCTGACGGTTGTCCAGCAGCACGCTATGCGCGGCATCGAACTGGCCGTGCAGACGAACGCGGCGGAAGGCCGGATCCTCGGTGTGTTGCAGCTCGGTGCTGGCCATTGGTTCGGCGGCACGGCGCTCGGTGTAGCTTTGCAGCCGCGCGCTTTTCTCCGCGCCCCGGCTCAGTTGCCAGAACCCGAGCGACACCAGCAGCGGCAGCAATAGGGCGACCACCAGTGTCGGCAAGATGCCTGGCCGAAAGCGCTTCATGGCGTGGCCAAAAAGTCGGTATTCGCGATAGCTATACTTAAGTGCATCGCCATTCCCCCGGAGTCTCACCATGCTCAAAGCAGCCATCGTCCTGATGCTGATTGCCACGGTTGTCAGCCTGTTCAGCGGCCTGTTTTTTCTGGTCAAGGACGACAGCAGCTCGAATCGCCTCGTCATTGCCTTGAGTGTTCGTGTTGCGTTGGCCGCCGCCACCGTCGGCTTGATCGCCTGGGGTTTTTTCAGCGGCCAGTTGGTCTCTTCTGCACCTTGGTAAAGTGCTCAGAGCACGTAGACGAAAACGAACAAACCGATCCACACCACGTCCACGAAGTGCCAGTACCAGGTCGCCGCCTCGAAGCCGAACTGGTTCTCGTTATCGAAGTGCCCGCGCATGATCCGCATCAACATCACAAACAGGATGATCGTGCCGATGGTCACGTGGGCGCCGTGGAAACCGGTGAGCATGAAGAACGTCGCACCGTAGATGCCGGAACCGAGGGTCAGGCCCAGTTCGCGGTAAGCGTGCATGTATTCTTCAGCCTGGAAGGTGAGAAATGCGCAGCCCAGCAATACGGTAAGCGCCAGCCAGAGTTTCAGCGCGCCGCGATGGCCTTTTTTCAGCGCGTGGTGGGCGATGGTCACGGTCACGCTGGAACTCACCAACAGCACGGTGTTGAGCAGCGGCAAACCCCACGGGCTGATGACTTCCTTGGGCGGTGGAAACAGTTTCGAATCAGGGTTGTTCAGCAGCGGCCAGGTCCACTCGAAGGTCGGCCACAGCATGTGCGCGATGCCCTTGGCACCTTCGCCGCCGAGGGCCGGGCCAGAGACTTGGCGTACATAAAACAGCGCACCGAAGAAGGCAATGAAGAACATCACCTCAGAGAAGATGAACCAGCTCATGCCCCAGCGGAACGAGCGGTCCATCTGAGCGCTGTACAACCCGCCGCGACTTTCCTTGATCACCGTCCCGAACCAGCCGAACAGCATGTAGGCCAGCAACAGTCCGCCGACGAAAAAGATCAGCGGGCCGTGGGATTCTGGCCGCGCGGCTTTCAGATCGTTGAACCAGGTGGCCAGGCCGAACACGGTGGTGAGCATGCCGACCGTGGCGATGATCGGCCATTTGCTCTGGGCCGGTACGTAATAGTGTTCATGAGTTGCCATTTATTGTTCTCCTTATCGGGCACGCATTAGCGCCTAGCCACCGGTGTTGGCGGCAACCGCCACGGGTGGATGACGTGCGGTGATATCGAACAGCGTGTAGGACAGCGTCAGGTGCTTCACATCCTTGGGCATGTCACGGTCAACGATGAAACGTACCGGCATCTCGATCCGTTGACCGGGCTGCAGCACTTGCTGGGTAAAACAAAAACATTCGGTCTTGTGGAAGTACGCCGCCGCTGCGCTTGGCGCGATGCTTGGCACGGCCTGGGCGCTCATCGGCTTATCGGTCGGGTTGTGCGCGATGAAAATCATCTCGTTCACGGCGCCTGGATTGGCGGTCAACTCCTCGCTCTTGGGATAGAAATCCCAGGGCATGTCAGCAGTGTTGGTCGACAGGAACTGCACGCGCACTTGTCGCGAAGTGTCGACCGTTTGCTCACCCTCGTACTGCCCGGCGGTTTTGCCGTTAATGCCGAAGGCCTTGCACATCACGTCGTAGATCGGCACCAGGGCAAACCCGAAGACAAACATCGCCGCCACCACCAGCAGCAGGCGGGTGACCAGTTTCTTCATTGAAATCGAATCAGCCATGATTTCTAACCCTTACGCATAACCCTGTAGGAGCCGGCTTGCCGGCGAAGGCGGTGTGTCTGGCACACCGCATGGAAATCTTCGCCGGCAAGCCGGCTCCTACAGGACCGAGGCGTTTCATTTCACTTCCGGCGGCGTGGTGAAGGTGTGATACGGCGCCGGTGACGGAATGCTCCACTCCAGGCCTTCAGCCCCATCCCACGGTTTGGCCGGTGCTGGCGGGCCGCCGCGAATGGTCTTGATCACGATGAACAGGAAGAAGATCTGCGTAGCACCGAACATGAATGCGCCAATCGAGGAGACCATGTTGAAGTCGGCGAATTGCAGGTTGTAGTCCGGAATCCGCCGTGGCATGCCCGCCAGACCCACGAAGTGCATCGGGAAGAACGCCATGTTCATGCCGATGAACGAGAGCCAGAAGTGCAGCTTGCCGAGGGTTTCGTCGTACATGTGGCCGGTCCATTTCGGCATCCAGTAATAGGCCGAGGCGAAGATCCCGAAAATCGCCCCTGGCACCAGTACATAGTGGAAGTGCGCGACCACGAAGTAGGTGTCCTGGTACTGGAAGTCTGCCGGAGCGATGGCGAGCATCAACCCGGAGAAGCCGCCGATGGAGAACAGGATCACGAACGCCACCGCAAACAGCATCGGTGTCTCGAAGGTCAGCGAGCCTTGCCACATGGTGCTGGCCCAGTTGAACACCTTCACCCCGGTTGGCACCGCGATCAGCAGTGTCGCGTACATGAAGAACAGCTCGCCCACCAGTGGAATGCCGACCACAAACATGTGGTGCGCCCAGACGATGAACGACAGGAACGCGATACTCGCCGTCGCATACACCATCGAGGTGTAGCCGAAGAGCGGTTTACGCGAAAAGGTCGGAATGATCGAGCTGACGGCACCGAAGGCCGGCAGGATCATGATGTACACCTCGGGGTGACCGAAGAACCAGAACACGTGCTGGAACAGCACCGGGTCACCGCCACCGGCGGCACTGAAGAAGCTGGTGCCGAAGTGGATGTCCATCAGCATCATCGTCACGCACCCGGCCAGTACCGGCATCACCGCGATCAGCAGGAACGCGGTGATCAGCCAGGTCCAGACGAACAGCGGCATTTTCATCAACGTCATGCCGGGGGCGCGCAGGTTGAGGATGGTTGCGATCACGTTGATCGCGCCCATGATCGAACTGATCCCCATCAAGTGGATGGCGAAGATGAAGAACGTCACGCTTTCCGGTGCGTAGGTCGTCGACAGCGGGGCGTAGAACGTCCAGCCGAAGTTCGGACCACCACCGGGGGTGAACAGGGTCGACACCAACAGGAGGAACGCCGCCGGCAGCAGCCAGAAGCTGAAGTTGTTCATCCGTGGCAACGCCATGTCCGGCGCACCGATCATCAATGGGATCATCCAGTTGGCGAGGCCGACGAACGCCGGCATCACCGCACCGAACACCATCACCAGACCGTGCATGGTGGTCATCTGGTTGAAGAATTCCGGCTGGACGATTTGCAGTCCCGGCTGGAACAGCTCGGCGCGAATCACCATCGCGAACGAGCCCCCCAGCAAGAACATGGAGAACGCAAACCACAGGTACAGCGTGCCGATGTCTTTATGGTTGGTAGTCAACACCCAACGCATCAGGCCTTTGGCGGGACCGTGGACATGAGTGTGGTCGGTGGCGGTATGAACATGTTCATCGATGACAGCAGTCATGTCCTGTCTCCTGCAAACAGGTGGGCTGGGCAGGCCGGAGCATGTAGCCCCGACCCGTTCCTCAAGTACGCAATAGACCGGGTCATTTGCTTTCCGCCTGTTTCAGCTCCAGCACTTCTTTAGGCGTGACCATGTCGCCCTTGTTGTTACCCCAGGCATTACGCTCGTAGGTCACGACCGCCGCTATATCGACTTCCGAGAGCTGCTTGCCAAACGCCGCCATGGCGGTGCCGGGCTTGCCGTGGAAGACAATGCTCAGGTGATCCTTGATCGGTCCGGTAGCGATTTTCGAGCCCTTGAGTGCCGGGAACATCGGCGGCAAGCCCTGGCCTTCGGCCTGGTGACAGGCCACGCAAGTGGTGTGATAGACCTTGTCGCCGCGCTCCTTGAGCTCGTCGAGGGTCCATTCCTTGCTGGTCAGCTCTTTGAGTTGCTGGGCTTCAGCCTTGCTTTGGGCGAGCCACTTTTCGTAATCGGCCTTTTCCTTGACCTCAACCACAATCGGCATGAAACCGTGGTCCTTGCCGCACAACTCGGCGCACTGGCCACGGTAGATGCCGGGCTTGTCGACGCGGGTCCAGGCTTCGTTGACGAACCCCGGGATCGCATCGCGCTTGACCGCGAAGGCCGGCACCCACCAGGAGTGGATGACGTCGGCGGAGGTCACCAGGAAGCGCACCTTCGCGCCGATCGGCAGCACCAGCGGCTTGTCGACCTCAAGCAAATAGTGCTCGCCCTTGGTTTCCTTGTTGTGGATCTGGTCGGCGGGGGTGTTCAGGTTGCTGAAGAACTCAACATCCTGGCCCAGGTATTTGTAGTGCCACTTCCACTGATAGCCGGTGACCTGGATGTCGATATCCGGCTCGCTGGCGTCATACATCTTGATCAGGGTTGCCGTCGCGGGCACCGCCATGGCCACCAGGATCAGGAAGGGCACGATGGTCCAGAGGATTTCAACGGTGGTGCTTTCATGAAATTTTGCGGCCACCTGCCCGGTAGAGCGGCGGTGCAGAATCATCGACCAGAACATGGCGCCGAAGACGATGATGCCGATCACTACACAGATCCAGAAAATGGTCATGTGCAGGTCAAATACTGCGTGACTGATTTCAGTCGCTCCTGGCGCCATATTCACAGTCCAGGCGGCTTGCGCCTGACTGAAAATCGACCACAACAGGAGGCCCATCCAGACGTGTGGATGTCGCATCATTGCGGGTTCCCCTTATCGTTCTTGTTATCCCGCCGGCTTTCACCTGCGGCAAGGGAGCGGCTTTTTCAGACTACGAACTTGAATCGCCGAGCCTTGCTGCGTGTGCAGTCGGGCGTCATCAGCTAACTCCATTCCCACCCGAGTATAGACAGCGACTGCTACCTCGCAATGTGAAGGCGTAAATGATCTGAAACAGCTGGGACTTGCGTTCAAGGGCAGGAATGGAGAAGGATGCAGACGAGAGGTGGCAAACCGATATAACGGAGGCGTCTCAGGGATGAAACAATTATGACAAATGCGTCTTAGCATTTTTCATAAGGCAGCTAAGTTATGTCTTCCCTATTTCATTGCCGTTGTTTCCTGGAGTTTTCATGAACACCGCCGCATTGCGCGAGCAGATCCAAAAAGCCCAACAACACGAAACAGAAACCGGCCTGCTGACACGTCAGCTGCAGACCAAACTGCCTCACCTTCACCCAGCTATTCAATTGCCGGAGGCCGATGCCAATGGCGTACTGACGCGTTTTGTGTACGCCTACATCGAGGAGGTTCCCGATCTGCTGGACGCAGCCAATGAAGTCGCCAGGGAAGCGGGTATCGAATCGCAAATCAAACCGGTGCTGAAAATCGCCGAGCAGTATTTCCTCCAGCCTCCGGCAATCATGGCCGGGCATGTCGGTTTGGACAGCCTGCTGGACGAAGCCTACCTGGCGCACCGCTTTGTAGAAGAGGTCAACGACCTGTACATCAAACATTTTGGCCAGCCACTGATCCCCTTGGACATGACTGTCGCCAACCTGATTGCTCACCAATTGATCGGTGAGGAATTTGCCAACCAACTGGACGAAGCGGTGCATCACGCCATCGACGAGATGCTCAACGAAGAGAGTTTTGCGCTGGAATCAGTGGAAGCCTACCGTGAGAAACTCAATAGCCCGGACACCGGCGCCGCGTGGAAGCGCTGGCCGTGCATGTCTCGCCGCTTGGGCGTAGGCCTGGAGCTGGATCAGCCGGCGGCTTGATCCACCGCCCAACACAATCCCCCTGTAGGAGCTGAGCTTTCTCCGGCTCCTACAAGGCGATTTAACCGGTGGAACCCACTCCGGACGTGGTCCGCAACCGTCCTTCCAGCCTGCGCTTCAACCCCCGCACTTCAATCAGCAGTGTCGAACCCTTGGCCGCATTCGCCCGACCCCATTCCTCAAGCAGCTCAAGACATGAGTGATCGATGTAGCTCAGGTTATTGAACGGCACGCTGGCCGCTGTGCATGCGGTCCACCGCGGCGGCCGATCATGCACCTGCGACAGCACGATCAGCACGCCAATCCCGGCGAGCATGCCGTACACCACCGCTGGCGCCGTGACTCGAAACCAGCAACCCAGCTTCAAGCGCCCGGCGACCAATTGCAGACACCCCGCCAGCAGCAAGATGGGCCCGAGCATGGCGAAGCCGGGCTACTGAATCAGTAGCCTCGGCTAAACCACACGGGGATTCAGGAGGTGTTAGAAACGCGCTTTGGGCGTTGCCACCGGAATCGGATGGCTGCCATCGAGCGGCAGGAAACAACCCTGGTCCGCGTCGTAGGCTTTGATTTCGCTGGTTTCGATGCTGTAGACCCAACCATGGATAAACAGCTGACCATTGGCCATGCGCGAGGCCACTGACGGATGCGTGCGTAAATGCTGTAGCTGAGCGATCACATTCTCTTCGGTGAGGATGTGCATGCTTTCGTTTTCGTCAGCGCAATGGCAGTTTTCCTGGACCATGGTTTTCGCCACTTCGGCGTGACGCAGCCAGGCTTTGACCGTGGGCATTTTTTCCAGGCTTTGCGGGTTCAGCACCGCACGCATCGCGCCACAGTCGGAGTGCCCGCAAATAATGATGTGCTGCACGCCGAGGGCCAGGACCGCGTACTCGATGGCGGTGGAAACACCGCCGTTCATTTGTCCGTAAGGCGGTACAACGTTGCCGACGTTACGGGTTACGAACAGATCGCCGGGAGCGCTTTGGGTGATCAGTTCAGGAACGATGCGCGAGTCGGCGCAGGCGATGAACATCGCTCTGGGGCTCTGGGCCGTGGCGAGTTTTTTGAAGAGTTCTTCCTGCTGTGGAAAGACCTCGTGATGAAAATGCAAAAAGCCGTCAACGATATGCTGCAGCGCTGCATCGGCGGTTTCCGCCTCGGGGAGTGCTTGCGCCGACGCAGCTGATGGCTGTTTATCCTTGTCACTCATGTATTCATCCTCATTGGCGGAGTCAGGGAAGTTACCCGTTTTGTCCGATGTGAAGCCAGTGGCTGTTTAAAAAACATCCAGGTCGCAAATCAGACCCTTCAGTCACTCGATGAACAAGGTAGTGGCCGTAACTTAACTCAAACTGAATCAAACGCTCTAGAACGTGTGTTCCAGGTCACAAAAAACGTGACCAGCCTGAGGGCGCCATGCGTTTCTTACTACTCAACCTTAGGCCAATTGTCCTCAAATCAACGACATCTGGCGACCTGGCGGACAGAAGGCTTCACAGTCCAGATCAAAACCTTCGCGACGATTAAGCCCCAGGCGTTTGATAGTTTTGGCAAAACGTTGCGCCAGCAGGTCGGCGAAGGGACCTTCGCCACGCATCCGGGCGCCAAACCGACTGTCATACAGCTCACCGCCACGGCTTTGGCGGATCAGGCTCAGCACATGAGCGGCACGCTGGGGATAGTGAGCGGCCAGCCATTCTTCGAACAGCGGTGCCACCTCCAGTGGCAGACGCAGCATCATGTAGGCCGCACTTTGCGCGCCGGCCGCATGAGCCTCTGTCAGCAGGTTTTCGAGTTCGCTGTCATTGATCATCGGAATCATCGGCGAGCACAACACGCCAACCGGAATACCCGCTTCACGCATCACGCGGATCGCCCGCAACCGGGCCTTGGGTGCCGCGGCGCGTGGTTCGAGGATGCGTTTGAGTTCGTCGTCCAGGGAGGTAAGGCTGATCATCACTGCCACCAGGCGTTGCTCGGCGAGTTCGGCCAGCAGGTCCAGATCACGAAGAATCAGCGAGCCTTTGGTGATGATGGTCACCGGATGACGGTAGCGCAGCAGCACTTCGAGGGTTTTGCGGGTGATTTTGTGCTCGCGCTCGATGGGCTGATACGGATCGGTGTTGGAGCCCAGGTTGATTGGTGCGCATTGATAGCCACGTTTGCTCAGTTGTTCTTCCAGCACATCGGCGGCGTTGGTCTTGGCGATCAGCCTGGTTTCGAAATCCAGCCCCGGCGACATGTCCCAATAGGCGTGACTGGGCCGCGCATAGCAATAAATGCACCCGTGCTCGCAGCCGCGATAGGGATTGATCGAGCGATCAAAGGGCAAGTCCGGCGAGTTGTTGCGGGTGATGATGGTTTTCGCCGTTTCGATACGCACCTCGGTGCCTTGGGTGACGGGTGCTTCCTGATACCAGCCGTCATCCTCGGCCACCGAACGATTCGGTGCGAAGCGGTTGTGCGGGTTGGTGGCGGTGCCGCGTCCGCGAGGTGGCAAGGGCGTAGCCATCGACAAAATCCTTTAGCTGTATGTGCATACAGTATCCGGGTTTGGCGGAATCGACCAGTGCCGTTCAGCACCTGACAGTGGTGAGTTTCGTCATTATGCGAAACATAAAGCGCGTAGCACTTTTATTGGTCTTGTCAGTATTCTTCGCTTCACACGAAGTTGTCGTGTTTTCAATATTAAAAGGATTTAATAAATGTCTGGCTACAATCAGCGCGGTGTATTTTTGCAACTACAAGCGCCTTCTATCGTTAGTCCAAAAGAAGTTCGGGTTTCCATGCAGTTCGCGTTAAAGGAAGGGGGTTATGACCCTGAAAACCGTGCGCCCACCTACTCTCTGCTGGACTCCAGTACTCGCGAGGCTGTGTCCAACGATGGCGGCATCACCTTTACCATGGGCAACACACCTGATGTCAACGGGGATGGTGCAATCGATGCGCAAGACAAAGTTGTTTTGATTGCATTGGCGAAAGCCTATTCAAAGATTATCAATCCATGAATGTAGCTTAACTCCTGCAATCAATAAGTATTGATAGCAATAAACGACACGGCATTTTTCCGTGTCGTTTTTTAATAGAAGCTTATGGGCATTGTGAATAAAGCCGGAATAAGCCATTCCATTCACATTTCTTTGACAGCAGGCTCACAGGCCTTTGACTGCTTGGAGCTGAAGCTCTGTGACACCTATCCACCCGATTCCCATACGGTTGCCCGAGCATGTCCCGACTGCGCCTATTCCCTGCGACGTTTCTGATATCACTGGCCGCATTTTTCAACCTGACTCTGGTCCATGCGGATGACAGCACGTCCCCTCGTCCGACGGAATGGGCTCAACCGGTGGAAATGCAATACAACCTCTTTCAAATGTCCCCGACGCTTTACCGCAGCGCCTTGCCTGACCGTGGCGTCATTGCGTTGCTGGAAAAACTGAAGGTGAAAACCGTCATCAATTTCCTGCCCGAGACGGATTCAAGCTGGTTGTCTATGCCGGGTATCACTCAGGTCCAGTTGCCCTATCGCACCAATCACGTAGATGACGAGGATGTCCTTAAAGCCCTTCGTGCCATTCAGACTGCCGAGTCCCATGGCCCGGTGCTGATGCACTGCAAACACGGGTCGGATCGCACGGGCTTGATGGCGGCCATGTATCGGGTCGTGATCCAGGGTTGGAGCAAGGAAGACGCCCTGAACGAAATGACTCGGGGCGGCTTTGGTGACAGTACCCATTTCAAGGATGGCGTGCGCTACATGATGCAGGCCGATGTCGACAAACTTCGCACCGCGTTGGCCAATGGCGATTGCAGCACCAGCCCGTTCGCCACCTGTTCGATGAAGAGCTGGTTAAAATCCGCTCACGTTGAGTAAGCCGTAGCGTCAGGACTCAACAATTTCTGGCAAGGGCGCGAAAAGATCCTCGGAGATCGGCCGCTCAAGAAATGCTTCCAGAGCAGTTAACAAGGTACGCGAATCGCCTGGCGAAAAAAAAGCTTCGCGAAAGGCTCGGCCTGTTTGCGCGTTGAAGACCCAATCCTGCTGAAATCGTTTGAACGCCTCGTTCGCCAGGACGCCTGACCATTTGTAGGCATAAAAAGAGGCCTCATAACCGGTCACTATGTAGTCAAAGCCGTTGGCGAATCTGCAGTAAGAGGGCAGTTGCACATGGGGAATCTCGCGGTGAACCTCATCAAATATCTGCTGAACGCTTCGGCTATCGCCTGGGCCACGATGCAATTCGAAGTCGAGCAGCGCGCCCAGCAACTGGATTGCAGTTTGTCGGCTGGTCTGGGTTTGAATAGATGCAAGTGCAGCGTCGCCCCGCGTTTCGGTCAAGCGCTCACCGGTTTGGTAGTGAGCGGCCAGCCACAACAGAAACTCCCGTGACAGGCACCAATGCTCGAATAACTGCCCCGCGAATTCCGCACTGTCGCGTCCCAGTTGAGAAATCCCGGAAAGGTTGTGATGTGGCGAACGCGTCAAAACGTGCTGCAAGCAATGACCGAACTCATGGAAAAGAACTCGTAAATCGTTGTGCTCAAGCAGGCACGGATGTTCGTGAGTCCCGGGGGTGAAATTACTGTAGAGAAGGGCTATCGGTAGCACCGGGCGGCCTTCGTCATTTACTCGTCGATTTCGCAGCGTGGTCGTCCCGGCAAAGTCGGGGGCTTCCTGGCGGTGGTAAGGATCCAGATAAATATGCCCGATTACCTGGCCATGCTCGCTGACTTCAAACAGGCGCACATCGTCATGCCAGCGGCTGAATGTGCTCTGCTCGACGATCTGGATTGCGAACATGCGTTCGCTGAATAAGCAGAGTCGTCTCACGGTTCCTTCCAACGGGAAGTAGTCCCGCAGATTTTTCAGGGATTCACCGAAACGGTGTTGGCGTAGTTGTTCGGCGAGAAAGTCGTGATCCCATGCGTGTATCTCCGACATTCCCCGCTCAAGTGCAAATGCTTGAAGCGCCTGTGCATCCTGTGCAAGGGCAGGTGCTGCGAGATCCACTTGTCGCCGCAGAAAACCACTGACGTGTGCGGCGGACTCGGCCATTTCTGTTACCAGGCGCAGTTGCACGAAACTCTCGAACCCGAGCAATTCAGCTTTTTGATGACGCAGTGAAAGTAGCAGCGCCAGTACCGGACCATTATCGTATCGGTCGGCATGCGGGCCTTGATCAGACGCCCGTGTGGAGTAAGCAACAAAGCATTCCTCGCGCAGCCCCCGGTTTTCGGCGTACGTCATGATTTGATGGTAGGTGTTCTGATCCAGGCGTATCAACCAGCCTTCAAGGCCTGCCTGTTTGGCTATGAGCGCCAGTCGGTCCTTTACTGTCGGGGCTAGTCCCTCGAGAAGCGCAGCGTCTTCGACGTGTTTGCTCCATGCTGCGCTGGCGCTTTCCAGATGACTGAGGAACACCTTTTCGAGAGCACGGATGTGGAGGTTCAGCCGAATCAGTTTCTGTTGAGGCTCAATGGGCAAGTCGATCCCCGACAGGCGAAATTCGCGAAGGATCTTGGCCAGAGAGGTGTTGCGGGACTCATCGAAACTGCGGGCAATCGAACTTGATGCCAAGCGCTGGTAAGCACCAAATAACGCCCGATTGCTCATTTTCTCGGACTTGTAATGCTCCACGGCGTTACTGCACACAGCGCTTACTGTGGTCCAGGCAATATCGTGTTTCACCATCGAGAGGGTTTCGATGAGGCCCATCGCTTCATCCAGTTGTGCATCGAGCGCATCGACAGCCAGCACCAGATCATCCCAGGTAGGGAGTGCGGCCTGGGAGGCGATGATTTCGGTCAGGGCCCGACGGTTGTCGGCAATGATTGTTTCGATGGCCGGCACAAGATGCTCGGCGCGGATTGCTGACCAGGGTGGCAGCGTCCAGGTCTGTAAAAGCGGGTTGGTGTCGGGCATGGGTCTTCCTTGATAGCAGCTGATTTGGATCAGCCTACAAAGGAAGCGCGGGTAAAAGGTGGTAGATAGATACCACCTTCCACCCGCTCAGGAGTGGAAGGCGGTTTTTGACTCAATGTTGCTCGTCAGGCTTTTTCTTCAGCTTCGGGTTCGGGAAGAACTGCACGGCCTGAACCTTGGCATCCGGCACTTTCAGCGCCGAAGTATTGACCCGCGTACCCAATTCCTTGGGCACGGACAGACCTTGTTCATTCAATGTGTCGGAATAACCGCAGGCCACGCACTCGCGGTGTGGGACTTCGTCTTCGTTCCACATCATCAACTTGTCCGGTTCGCTGCACGCCGGGCAGACCGCCCCGGCGATAAAGCGTTTTTTGGTAATCACAGGCCCCTCGCTCATGCTGCCGCGTCCTCACTCAGGCCGCTGTGGCGCAAGAGTGCGTCAATCGAGGGTTCACGGCCACGGAAGTCGACGAACAGCACCATCGGTTCCTGGGAGCCACCGCGCGCCAGAATGGCTTCGCGGAATGCGCGACCGGTCTCGGCATTGAGCACGCCGTCTTCTTCGAACTTCGAGAACGCATCGGCCGACAGCACTTCGGCCCATTTGTAGCTGTAGTAACCCGCCGCGTAACCGCCGGCGAAGATATGCGCAAAGCTGTTCGGAAAACGGTTGTAGGCCGGTGGACGCATGACCGACACCTCATCACGCACGCCTTCAAGCACCTGCGCCACGCTACGACCATCGCCGTGGGTGGCGTGCAGTTCGAAGTCGAACAGCGAGAACTCCAGCTGACGCACCATCATCAGGCCGGACTGGAAGTTTTTCGCCGCGAGCATTTTCTGCAGCAGGTCTTGAGGCAGTGGCTCGCCGGTTTCGTAATGACCGGAGATCAGCGCCAGGCCTTCCGGCTCCCAGCACCAGTTTTCCATGAACTGGCTCGGCAGTTCGACCGCATCCCAGGCCACGCCGTTGATGCCGGAGACGCCCGCGTGTTCGACGCGGGTCAGCAGGTGATGCAGGCCGTGACCGAACTCGTGGAACAGGGTGGTGACTTCATCGTGGGTCAGCAGCGCAGGCTTGCCGCTGTCGGCCGGGGTGAAGTTGCACACCAGATTGGCCACCGGGTTTTGCAACGAGCCTTCAGCCGTGCGGCGACGGTCGCGGGCGCCGTCCATCCACGCACCGCCACGTTTGTTGGCGCGGGCGTAAAGGTCGAAGAAGAAACGGCCGACATGCTGGCCGTTTTCCTTGATTTCAAACAGGCGAACATCCGGGTGCCAGGTGTCGAAGCCTTTCTGTTCGGCGATCTCGATGCCATACAGACGCTGAACGATGGCGAACAAGCCGCCCAACACCTTGTCGATCGGGAAGTAGGCGCGCAGGGCTTCCTGAGCCACGCTGTAACGCTGTTCGCGAAGTTTCTCGCCGTAGAAACCGCTGTCCCAGCTTTGCAGGTCCGGGCAGCCTTGTTCGGCGGCGTAGGCTTTGAGTTGTTCCAGGTCCTGTGCTGCAAACGGCTTGCTGCGCTTGGCCAGGTCGCGCAGGAAACCCAGCACCTGATCGCTGGACTCGGCCATTTTGGTGGCCAGACTGAGCTCGGAGAAACTGGTGAAACCCAATAGCTTGGCCAGTTCCTGGCGCAGGTCGAGGATTTCTTCCATGACCGGGCCGTTATCGTTCTGTCCGGCATTCGGACCCTGGTCCGACGCACGGGTGCAGTAGGCGGCGTAGACTTCTTCGCGCAGGGCACGGTCGTGGGCGTAGGTCATCACCGCGTAGTAACTCGGGAATTCCAGGGTAATCAGAAAGCCTTCCAGACCCTTGGCCTGTGCAGCAGCAGCCATTTGCGCCTTGGCGGAATCGGTCAGGCCGGCGAGGGTAGCTTCATCGGTGACGTGCCTGGTCCAGGCCTGAGTAGCGTCGAGCAGCTGGTTGGAGAAGCGGCTGCCCAGTTCCGAGAGTTTGCTTTGGACTTCGGCGTAACGTTTTTGCTCGGCTTCCGGCAGGTCAATACCCGACAGACGGAAGTCACGCAGGGAGTGTTCCAGGATAGTTTTCTGCGCCACATCGAAGCCGGCGGATTCCGGGTTGTTGGCCAAGGCTTCGAAGGCTTCGAACAATTCGCGGTTCTGGCCCAACTCGGTGGAGTAGGCGCTCAAGGCCGGCAGGCAGGATTCGTAGGCTTCACGCAATTCAGCGCTGTTGCACACGGCATTCAGGTGGCTGACCGGGCTCCAGGCAGATCCCAGGCGATCATTGAGCTCGTCCATCGCCAGTACCAGGCCGGCCCAGGTCGGTTGTTTGCCCTGAGTCTTGAGGATCTCGATAATGGCGGCGCGGTTGTCAGCCAGGATCTGTTCAATGGCCGGTTGCACGTGTTCGGCACGGATCGCCGAGAACGGCGGCAGGTCATAGGACTGCAAAAGAGGGTTGTTCACGCTCACGGTTGACACCTTGGCTGGAAGAAACATGCGGCCATCTTAATTACAATCGACGCTCACCGCAGCTATCAGCAACAGAGAGAAACCCTATCGTGACCCTTCGCAAGTATCAGAACCACACGCCGTTCCTGGGCAAAGGCGCTTTTGTCGACGGCTCGGCGGTGGTGATCGGCGACGTAGAAATCGGCGAAGACAGCTCTGTCTGGCCGCTGACGGTGATCCGCGGCGACATGCACCGCATTCGCATCGGTGCGCGCACCAGTGTTCAGGACGGCTGCGTGCTGCACATCACCCATGCCGGCCCGTTCAACCCCGATGGCTTTCCGTTGCTGATCGGCGACGATGTGACCATTGCGCATAAAGTCATGCTTCACGGTTGCAGCGTGGGCAGCCGGGTTCTGATCGGCATGGGCAGCATCGTCATGGACGGTGCGGTGGTCGAGAATGAGGTGATCATCGGCGCTGGCAGTCTGGTGCCGCCGGGCAAACGCCTGGAAAGCGGCTTCCTCTATGTGGGCAGCCCGGTGAAACAGATCCGCCCGCTGACTGACAAGGAAAAGGCCTTTTTCACCTACAGTGCGGCGAATTACGTGAAGCTCAAGGATCTGCATCTGGCGGAAGGTTACGACCAGCTCTGACCCCGTCCCGTTATTGCCCAGGAATAGTCATGCATTACCAAACCGTTTTATTCGACCTCGATGGCACGTTGACGGACCCGCGCGAAGGCATCACGCGTTCGATCCAGTTCGCCCTGAGCAAACTGGGCATCGATGAACCCGACCTGACCAGGTTGGAACACTTCATCGGCCCGCCGCTGTTGCAGGCGTTCATGCAGTTTTACGACTTCGATGAGCCCAAGGCCTGGGAAGCGGTGAATTTTTATCGCGAACGCTTCAAGGTCACCGGTCTGTACGAGAACCGCGTGTTCGACGGCGTCACGCCGCTGTTGGAAACCCTGAGTGGCCAAGGGCGGCAGTTGTACATCGCGACGTCCAAACCATGGGTATTCGCCCGGGAAATCGCCCGGCATTTTGACTTCGCCAAACACTTCAAAGTGATTTACGGCAGTGAGCTGGATGGCACGCGTACAAATAAGGTCGAGTTGATTGCACATCTGATGGCTGAAGAAGGTCTCGATCCTGCCAACACCCTGATGATCGGTGATCGTAAGCATGACCTGATCGGTGCGCGCAGTAATGGGCTGGACTCGGTGGCGGTGGGTTATGGATTTGGCAGCCACGAAGAGCTGAGCGCAGAAGCGCCGACCTATCACTTTGAAACGCTGGATGAGATGCATCAGGCTTTTTTGCGGCGCTAATCAAATCGCCATCGCGGGCAAGCCCGCTCCCACATTAAATTTGTAAATACAGGTCCATTGTGGGAGCGGGCTTGCCAGCGATGAGGCCAGTTCAGCCATTAAATTCTACGACTGTGACAGAGCCTTCAGCTTCGCCTTGCGCTCTCCAACCGGCAATGCCCCCAGCTTCTCGGTCGCCGCATAAAACCTCACCCAATCCCCACCCTCTTGCCTGAATAATGCGGTAAACGCCGGCACCCATTGGTCATACAACCCAAACGGCAACAGCCGGGCATTGTTCATCGGCGCGTTGATCCAGGCGTCATAGCGTCTGTCCCCAGCCCATTGGCTATCGCGTAAATGCCGGTATTCGCTGCGCAGCCGCTCGAACTCGGCGGCCTTGCGCTGGCGCATTTGATCCGCGGGCAATGGCAGGGCGTAAAGCTTTTCAAGGCGCGTGCGAGTGTCCAGCACCAGTTGAGTGAATTGATCCCGTCGCTGTGCCTGTGCGCCGTTGTCCGGCGCCAAGCTGCGGGATGCACGCCATTGGCGCGTGCCTTCCTGTTCGACGAAGGTGGCGAAAGACTCGTTGAACTCAGTGTCGTCCTTTACATAAATACGTTGATGCGCCAGCTCATGGAAAATCAGCGTCGCCAACCGTTCATCGCCCCAGCCCATCATCGAGCTGATGATCGGATCGTTGAACCAGCCGAGCGTTGAGTAGGCCTCGACGCCGCCAATCGACACGTCCATTCCTTGCAGGCGCTGCACGGCTGCCTCGCCGCGGGCGGCGCTCTGGCTGTAGTAACCGCGATAGGCGACACACCCAGCGATCGGGAAGCAATGGTTCTGCGGCGTCAGGGAAAACTCCGGCGTGACGAAGACGTTCCAGACTACGTACCGCCGACCAATGTCGGCATACAGCCGGTAGCTTTGGTTGTCTGGCAGGTGCAGATGCTCGCTGGCGAATGTCCGGGCTTTTTGTGACTGCGCCAGATGCGCGCGCAGTTTCTGATCGCGGGAGGGATCGGCAACCACCTCGGACACCGGCTCACGAGCCTGCAGCAGTTGCAGTTGGCCACTGGCCAACTGGCCGTAATAGCTGACGCTGGCGCAACCGTTGAGTAACAAAAGCAACACACCCGGAAACAAAACGCGGAAAACGCGATCAAGTAACCCAAGGCTTGGAAACGGCCTGATCAAAATAAAATCATCCCTGGAAAGTCTGCCGCAAGACTATCCCGCCTGACCGGAGCTGCGCTATGCACAAGTTGATGCTGACGGGGGCCCTGTTGATGCTGACGGGCTGTGCTGGATTTGGACTGCCCTTCCATGACCCGTCGCAAGCGTGGATCGACCTGGACTCTCAGCAGGAAGACACGACGCTGCAGGCGTTTGAAGTCGACGATAAAGCCGCTACCGACAAACGCTATTTTCAGGTGCCGCCGGGCAGTCATGAGCTGACGGTGCGTTATCAGTTCCCGGTCCAGCCGACCAATATCGGCCCGGATGCCGAGACGCTGTGGCGTGACTGTCAGTTAAACGTGAAATACAACGAATTCAACGCCGGTGAGCGCTATCAGCTGCAAGCGGGGAATATCGGCTTTCGGCCGTGGGCAAAACTCTATAACCAACAACGAAAAGTGATTGGCCAAGGCACACCGGCAGGCTGCCAAGGCACCTGATCAGCGTTATGCTGAATGACCAAATCATTGGGACATTCATCATGCGCAGGTTGATGCTGTTGTTAGCCGCCAGTGCAGTTGCTGGCTGTCAGAGCCCGTTGCCGCCGGTTGATCCGCAGATGGCGTGGGTCGATTTTTCTGTACCATTCCCTAACGACACGTTGTTGATGGCTGAGCGACTGGACAATCAGCGGTTGAACGACGGACGTTTTTTCCAGGTCATGCCTGGCAGGCATGTGCTGCTCGTCCGATTCGATTTTCAAGTTCCCGGTGGGGGTGGGGGTGGGGACATGGGGATGATGGGCGGTCCATCGGAACGGTTGTGCTACCTGACCATCAAGTACGATCATTTCGAAGCCGGCCAGCGTTATTTGCTGGTCGGGCAGTCCATAGCGTTTATCCCCGGCGCCCGGTTGTACAACGCCAAACGCGAGATCGTCGCTGAAGACAGCGAGTCCTATTGCCTGTGAGGCGAATCAGCGGTCATTTTTCTGATAGATGATTTTCTTGGTGCCGTTTTCGCATGAGCCTACGACCATGTTCTGATCGTGGACTTCGTCATTGGTGACGATTTCCAGGGTGTAGGACGAAACCCTTTGGGCCTGGATCTTGGCTTCGATCTCGGCCTTGAGTTCTTCACAGGGTTTCGGTGCTGCGAGGGCCGATGTGGCCAATGCGCAACAGATAACCGCCAAGGTAAAACGTTTCATGGTTGAAGCTCCTTTGAGGCAGCGCGCAGGGTAATACGCTTTCACTGCTGTCATTTATTCGACCACAATTTGGCTGGTCAGGTTTTGTCCGGGCGCAAAAAAAGACCGCTGCCTGCTTCAGACTGCGATCTTTTCCAGGTGACTGCAAACGCTGTGATCAGCTGAGCAATGTCGCATCCAGACTGATTTTCGCATTCAACACTTTGGAAACCGGGCAGCCTTCTTTGGCTTTGTTGCTCAATTCCTCAAACTGCGCCTGAGTCGCCCCGGGGATTTTCGCCTTGAGGATCAACTTCACGGCCGTGATCGCAAAACCACTGTCCACCTGATCCAGGGTGACTTCGGCATGGGTATCGATGCTGTCAGCCTTGAGACCGGCATCACCAAGAATCATTGAAAATGCCATGGAGAAGCACCCCGCATGGGCGGCGCCGATCAGCTCTTCCGGATTGGTGCCTTTGCCGCCCTCGAAACGCGCTTTGAAGCCGTAAGGTGCTTCTCTGAGCACGCCGGTTTCAGTGGAGATCGAGCCAATGCCGGTTTTCAGGTCACCTTCCCAATGAGCCGATGCTTTCTTCGTAATAGCCATATCTGCCTCCTCAAGATCCGGCGCGAAGCGCCTTCGTGGTTTTCGGTTACAGGGTTCTGAGGATAGCCGCTGGTGCAAAGTTCACCTGATCTCATTAGTCCTACCGTTTTCGTAGGTTTTTTTGGCTTGGCTATTGAAACTCGGGTATATGCCCTCATTGCATGAAGCACGCTTATGGATTCGGCAGGTTTTCGTTTGCAATAAAAAACCTGCGACCTCAATTGGAGAAGCAGGTTTATGAAACGACTGTCCGACATCAAGTTCTCGACCCTTGATCTGGTGCCTGTGCGCGAGAACGGCAGCGCAGCTCAGTCGCTGCGCAATTCCCTGGACCTGGCGCAGCACGTCGAAAAATTCGGCTACAACCGCTTCTGGGTCGCCGAGCACCACAACATGGACGGCATCGCCAGCTCCGCGACTTCTGTGTTGCTTGGCTATCTGGCAGGCGGTACCACGACCATTCGGGTCGGTTCAGGTGGCGTGATGCTGCCTAACCACGCGCCGCTGGTGATCGCCGAGCAGTTCGGCACCCTGGAAAGTCTGTACCCGGGGCGTATCGACCTGGGCCTGGGCCGCGCGCCCGGTTCTGATCAAATGACTGCCCGCGCGCTGCGTCGTGAACGTTCCGGCAGTGCCGACGACTTTCCGGAAGACGTGGCCGAATTGATGCGCTACCTCGGTCCACGCACCCCGGACCAGCGAATCATCGCCATGCCGGGCACCGGCACCAACGTCCCGGTCTGGTTGCTGGGCTCCAGCCTGTTCAGTGCACAACTGGCCGGTGAGCGTGGTTTGCCCTACGCCTTCGCCTCCCATTTCGCACCGCGTTTCATGCATGAGGCGATTCGCGTTTACCGCAATCACTTCAAGCCTTCAGCGGTATTGGATAAGCCCTACGTGATGCTCGGTGTGCCGCTGGTGGCTGCTGATACAGACGAGCAGGCTGATTATTTGGCGACGTCGGTCTATCAGCGGATTCTCGCGCTGATGCGTGGGCAAAGTCTGGTTCAGCGTCCGCCGGTGAAAACCATGGACGGGTTGTGGCTGCCGCATGAGCGGGAAGCGGTCAGTGATTTCCTCGGGTTGGCGATGGTGGGTAGCCCGCAGAAAATCCGTGCCAAACTAGACGTGCTGGTCGAGCAAACTCAGGCCGACGAACTGATTTTTACCTGCGACCTGTACGAACATTCGGATCGTCTGCACTCCTATGAACTGTTGGCGCAGGTCATGAAGGGCTGAGGTTTAAAGCGCTTACAAAAAAGCCGACGCATTGCGTCGGCTTTTTCATTTAAAGCGCGATCAGTCTACTTCTTGTAGACGATGACCTTGGTTCCAAATTCGCATTTACCGACAATTTTCCCGCCTGCCTCGGCACCTTTATCGACTATTTCCAGTGCATAACCGGCAACGCCCTTAGCATCGAGTTTCGCAGCGATTTCGGCTTTCAGCTCTTCGCACGACTTGGCGCTAGCAAACGCAGTACCCGCAAGGCTCAACAAACCAATCGCCAAAATAAACTTCATCATCGGTCGCATTCCCTGGTCGGATCAAAAGGGGCATCCACCTATCTGCTGGATGCACACATGTAGCGCTTTGCCTTTCCAGATGGCCCTCGGCCAGCGCGCAGTTTCAGAAGACTAGCTCAAACTCAGCTGCTGGCAATCCGGAATCCGACTTTGAGCGTCACCTGAAAATGTGCAGCCTTGCCGTCCTTGATGTGCCCGCGGGTTTCGGTCACTTCAAACCATTCCATGAGCTTGAGACTTTTGCTGGCTTCAGCCAGCGCGTTATTGATGGCGTCTTCAATGCTACTGGTGGACGAGCCGACCAGTTCGACTTTTTTGTAGGTGTGATGGTCAGTCATGGCGATCTCCTCAGGGTATGAATTACAGCCTAGCAGTGATTTTTAGTCTTACTTGCGTCAGTCAATCCAAAAGCGATGTGCAGAATTACTGCACTTTCTCCAACCCCTGAAGTCCCAACCAACACACGCAACTCAATCAATGCAGGAGAGCCACCATGGCCAACACTTCATTACGTAAAGCTTCTTTGCAAAGCATGGAAGCCGAAATCGAGAGTCTGCTGAAATCGTTGGAAAGCCTGAAAGACGATGCTTCGGACGAGTCGCGTAGAACTCTGAAAGCCTTAAAAGCCAATGCCGAAAGTGCGCTGAAACATTCGCGTCATCTGCTCAGCGATGCGTACGAAGAAGTCAAAGTCAAAACCCGTGAAACCGGCATCGCCACTCGGGACTACGCCCAGGAACATCCTTGGACGACAGCCGGTGTGGCCGTGGGTGCGTTGGGCCTTCTCGCGGCCTATCTGTTGTGCAAACGCGGGGATTAATCCGCTGGGTGCAGTTCGTTCTTGAGCCACTGCGCCAGTTGCCGAGCCCGCCCGTCAGCGGCACGCTTGGGTAACCACAACGCCAGTTGCGCCGGGGTTTCACTGAAACCCCATGGCGCAACCAGGCGACCGGCCTTCACGTCTTCGGCCACCAGCGGCTCCGGTGCAATCGCCACCCCCAGACCGGCCACTGCGGCTTCCAGCAAGTAATACAAATGCTCAAACCCTTGACCGTACTTCAACGCCTTGGCGTCGAGGCCACTTTGCTGCGCCCAACTCGGCCACGCCTGGGGTCGTGATGTGGTGTGTAGCAATGGCTCCTTCAGCAGCGCCATGGCCGGTGCGCCTTGCAACCTTTCGTAGCCGGCGAATCGCGGGCTCATGACCGGGCCGATCCGCTCGCTGGTCAACTCATAGACCTGCATGTCCGCAGGCCATGGCGGCTCTGCAAACACCAGCAACGCATCGAGTCCTGGTCGACGCGGATCGAGATCACCTTCTCCGGCTGACAGGTGCAGACGCAAGTCCGGCAGGTCCGCATTCAGCCGTCCCAGGCGTGGAATAAACCAGCGCGCGAGCAGACTTCCCGAGCAACCGAGTACGAAGGGCGCATCGGCGGTGCTTTGCGTCAGCTCTGCACACACCGTGCGTAACCTTTCAAACGCTTCGCCGCTGGCATCACGTAACCGAATGCCGGCATCTGTGAGTTTAAGGCCGCGACCGTCCTTGATGAACAGGCTGACGCCGAGGTGTTCTTCGAGCACCTTGAGCTGCCGGCTGACCGCGCCATGGGTGACGTGCAGCTGTTCGGCGGCCTGACTGACGCTGTTCAGTCGGGCAGTCGCTTCGAAGGCACGAAGTGCGTTCAGCGGGGGAAGGTCGTGACTCATGGGATCTGTGAGTTTTCCTGACAGGTTGTGGCGATCTTATCGGTTTTCAGGTCGGGGCGTCAGGGGTAGAGTTAAGCCAACTCACTATTCAAAAGCATCATCTCACCCATACAACCGGAGCGACCCATGACTCAGACTAATCTGCGCAACGGCCCCGACGCCAACGGCCTGTTTGGCGCGTTCGGCGGCCGCTACGTCGCCGAAACCCTGATGCCGTTGATCCTCGACCTGGCCCGCGAATACGAAGCGGCCAAGGAAGATCCGGCGTTCAAAGAAGAATTGGCTTACTTCCAGCGTGACTACGTCGGACGTCCAAGCCCGTTGTATTACGCCGAGCGTCTGACCGAGTTCTGCGGCGGCGCGAAGATTTATCTCAAGCGCGAAGAGCTGAACCACACCGGCGCGCACAAGATCAACAACTGCATCGGCCAGATCCTGCTGGCGCGGCGCATGGGCAAGAAACGCATCATCGCCGAAACCGGCGCGGGCATGCACGGCGTGGCGACTGCCACCGTGGCGGCGCGTTTCGGTCTCGACTGCGTGATCTACATGGGCACAACCGACATTGAGCGTCAGCAAGCCAACGTGTTCCGCATGAAGCTGCTGGGTGCTGAAGTGATCCCGGTCGTGGCCGGCACCGGCACCCTGAAAGATGCGATGAACGAAGCGCTGCGTGACTGGGTAACCAACGTCGACAGCACCTTCTATCTGATCGGTACTGTGGCCGGTCCGCACCCTTATCCAGCCATGGTTCGCGACTTCCAGGCGGTTATCGGCAAGGAAACCCGCGATCAACTGCAAGCTCAGGAAGGCCGTCTGCCGGACAGCCTGGTGGCATGCATCGGCGGGGGCTCCAACGCCATGGGCCTGTTTCACCCGTTCCTTGACGACAAAAGCGTCGAGATCATCGGCGTGGAAGCCGCCGGTTACGGTATCGAAACCGGCAAGCACGCGGCCAGCTTGAACGGCGGCGTACCGGGCGTGCTGCACGGTAACCGTACGTTCCTGTTGCAGGACGACGATGGCCAGATCATCGACGCCCACTCGATTTCCGCCGGCCTCGACTATCCAGGCATCGGTCCGGAACACGCTTGGTTGCATGACATCGGTCGCGTTCAGTACACCTCGGTAACCGACGACGAAGCCCTCGACGCGTTCCACAAATGCTGCCGTCTGGAAGGGATTATTCCTGCACTGGAAAGCGCCCACGCCCTGGCCGAAGTGTTTAAACGCGCGCCGACCCTGCCGAAAGATCACTTGATGGTGGTCAACCTGTCCGGTCGTGGCGACAAAGACATGCAAACCGTGATGCACCACATGGAACAATCTAAGCAGGAGAAACACTGATGAGCCGCCTGCAAACGCGCTTTGCCGAACTCAAGGAACAGAATCGCGCCGCCCTGGTGACCTTCGTCACTGCTGGCGACCCGAGCTATGACACTTCCCTGGCGATCCTTAAAGGCTTGCCCGCGGCTGGCGCCGACGTGATCGAGTTGGGCATGCCCTTCACCGATCCGATGGCCGATGGTCCGGCGATCCAGCTGGCCAACATTCGCGCTTTGGGCGCCAAACAGAACCTGGCGAAAACCTTGCAAATGGTTCGCGAGTTCCGTGAAGGCAACAGCGAGACTCCGCTGGTACTGATGGGTTATTTCAACCCGATCCACATGTACGGCGTGCCGCGCTTCATCGCCGATGCCAAAGAGGCCGGCGTTGATGGTCTGATCGTGGTCGACTTGCCCCCGGAACATAACGGCGAGTTGTGCGAACCGGCTCAGGCAGCGGGCCTGGATTTCATCCGCCTGACCACCCCGACCACCGATGACGTGCGTCTTCCGACCGTCCTGAACGGCAGCTCCGGTTTTGTTTACTACGTGTCGGTTGCTGGTGTGACCGGCGCAGGGGCGGCGACTCTGGAACACGTTGAAGAGGCGGTTGCCCGTTTGCGTCGCCACACTGATTTGCCGATCAGCATCGGTTTCGGCATTCGTACTCCGGAGCAGGCGGCTTCCATTGCTCGTCTGGCTGATGGTGTTGTTGTGGGGTCGGCGTTGATCGATCACATCGCCAACGCATCGACACCGGATCAGGCAATTGACGGCGTACTGAGCCTTTGCGCGGCGCTGGCAGAAGGCGTGCGCCAAGCGCGAGTCAGCTGAAGTTCAGTTCCTGATACAGCGGAATTAGAGCCTCGCGGCACAGACTAAACAGCAAGACCGAGGGCTTCAGAACTGTGTTCTGAAGCCCTTTGTTTTACGGCAGTTCCAACCCGCCTGCTGCTTTGTGCAGCTTTCTCAGATGTTCGCCAACCTGCTTCAGGTTGGCTTCATTGGCGGCCATTTCGGCAGCACGGTCGGGTTCGAGCAGCGCTCGCACTTCCTTGTCCAGATCCCCTGTCAGCGCCAGCAACTGCTTTTGGCGCTGGCTGCTCTCCGACTCCAGGCGTTGCCACTCACTGGGTTGGGGCAATCCATAACCACCGCTGCCGAGCAGTTCAGCCGGACGGCTAAGGTAGCCGCTATTGGCGAGAATCTGTTGCAAGGTCGCATCGGCCTTGTCCATGCCGCCGTTTTCCAGGTTCCGAGCGCCGAGGTAGCGCTGCTTGACTTCGTCCTGGGCCAGCAGCATCTGTTGGCGGAAGGCTGCCTGCTCCAACAACAGCAATGCGGCGCTGGCGCGCAGGTCTGCCTGCTCGAACCATTGCCGGCGCTCTACCGCTTTCAATGCCAGCCAGTCTTCGACTTTGTCCTGCTTGATCGGAACGCGCTTTTTCAGCACGTCGAACATGGCCTGATAACGGTCGCGGAAGGAATCGAAGCGATAGCCCAGCCGGAGCGCTTCGCGTGGGTCGTCAAGCACGCTGGTATCTGCCAGTCCGCGACCCTTGAGCACTGCCAGCAGGCCGTTCGGCATGATGTTATCCAGCCCGACCAGTTGTGGATGGTTGGTACTGCTACGCAGCAATTTCAGGTCTTCTACCGCACAGTTGTTCGACAGGAAAAAGTAGTTTCCGTCGTAACTCCAGTGCATCTCGGCGGCATGTTCCACGATACCTTCGATCTCGCTGCGCGACAGGTTCAGCGGCACCGAGGCCACACTGCGCAGTTCGGTCTTGGTGTATTCGTCGATGACCTGAGAGAGCGGCAGGACAAACAGGCGCGACGGGTATTTACCGACGAGTCCGCCCCAACTCGAAAGCTGAACGTCACCGACAAAGGCGCGGTAGGACAAGGCCAGATGCTGGTCAAGATCGAGACGGCAGTCGGGGCCCCGTGGTCGCCCAGGCGCACAGATGACCAGCCGCAACATGCTGTGGCCCCAGCGGCTGACCCAGTTCTGATTGGCTTCGGCCAGCAGATAGTCGATGGCGTAGACCCGTTCCGGATCGACCTGCCCGAGGGGTTGCTTGGCGAAGTCATTGCCGGCGTTGAGAAAGGCGACGGTTTTAGCGCAGGTGTTTTTGGTCGCCGGTGCCCAGCCAAAGTGTTCCTGGTAGTAGCGGTACAGCGCCGGGCGACGACAGGCGTAGCTCGGGTCGAGGAGGAAATACTCCATGTTGACCGCAACGAACTCTTTCGGACTGCTCGTTTCGTAAATGTCCGGGCTGCGGGCGATCTGTCGGTTGTGCTGTTCACGTTCGCCGCGACGGCCGACATATTGTGGCCAGCCGGCAAGGTCGAGCAGGCGCGGATCGTCGCTGAGGGTAAAGCGTCGATCGGTTTGGCCACGGCACTGATCGGGAATCCCCACCAGTCCCGAGCTGCTGTTGCGCCGGGTACAGTGTTGAATCAGTTTGCGCTCATCGTCTGGCCACAGGCGCGAGCGATCATAGATGTGGGTGAGTTCGTGCAGCACCGTGGCGAGCATTTCGCGGCGGACAGTGCCATGAGGGCGATAGGTCTTCTTGCTCGCAGCACTGCCGTCGGTGAGGCTGGCGAGCAGGTTACGGTTCAAGTCGAGTTCGGACACCAGCGACGCCTGGCCGTAAGCATTGCTCGGCATGTCGTCGGTCCAGCCGACATCGATACGCCGGTCCAGTTGCTCGATGAACCGCGGTGGCAACGCCTGCATGGCTTCATCGAGCAGTGCCTGACTGGCTTGCTGTTGAGCTGGGCTAAGACCTTCAGTCTTGAGCTGTAATTGCAGGCTGGCGTGAGCCGTGCTGCCGAACAGCATCATGACCCCGGCCAGTAGCCAGGCGGCTGACGGCCTCACAGTGCGAGGATGGCTTCGGCGAGTACCTGATCACTGGCATCCCGGGCTTCCGGCACGCGAACGCGCAGGGTATTGAAAGCTGCTTCGAGGTGCGCGCCGCGGATATCGCCATCACTTGCCACGAAACTCGCGGCATCGTCCTGAGCTTCGCGGATGATCTTCGAGTCACGAATGGAGGTGGTGGTATCTGAGGTGAAATCAAGCGAGCGTTGGGTGGCACGAATGAGAACGTTACTGGTGGCAACCAGGGTATGGGCCTGGGTCACATCGGCCAACAACAGCAGGCCAAGGGTGGCGGCAATCAGCGGGTTACGCATGGAACAACTCCGGGGAAACAGGGATAACTATTGGACGAGAATTGCTTGTGCCAGTTCAAGGTCGCTTGCATGAAGTTTTGGCTGGGTATAGCGCAGATAAATCAGGGCGGATTCCAGCTGTGCTGCACGCAATTGACCCTCGCTGGCAATGAATGCCGCTGCATCATCGTGAGCGGCGAGCAGCAGTTTACGGTCGAAGGGTGCGCAGGTCACCAGACTGGTGCCATAACCATTGGCCACAGTGCCTTGAGTAGAAAGATTAAAGGCATCGAAGGCATGGGCCGAGCCGGACCAGCAGGCTACAAGCATGGCCGGAGTGTTCAAGAGCAGTGAATGAAAACGCATGAAGCTCGATAGCTGGAAGCGGGTCTCAAGGCTAGCGCAACGTCCGGTCTAGAGCCAGTGCCGAAACACGGGGACACGTTGGGCGTGTCCCGCGTCAAGGCTATCGCTTAGATGGTCAGAATCGCCTGCGCCAGCTGTGCATCTGTTGCATTTAGCTGTGGAGCCTGGTGGCGAATGTGATCGAGGGCGCTTTCGAGTTTTACCCCGCGGATAGCCCCTTCGCTGGCAACGAAGCTGGCGGCATCATCACGGGCAGCCAGCACAATCTTGTCGTCCTTAAACGAAGAAGTGATGTTGGAAGTAGCATCTGACGTGGCTTTGAATGCGTTGACGACGGCATCGGTGGTCACGATAAAGCTGGTGGCGTGGGAATTGGCAGCCACGGCAAGCAGGGCTGCAACGCTGAGCAGACGAAGTCGGGACATGGGGTTACTCCTTTGGACAAATCGATTGAGAGGTGGCGAGGTAACTGCTGGATTACGCCTGTCGTACAGCATTCGCCACATTCTGGTTTTGATATTAGGCCTGCTTTTGTTCTTTCGCACAGTCCGGTCTGTTCATCCAAGACGCTAGCGCCAGACTGGTTTATCCATTTTGTTGAGGCAAGTGCATGGCTGATGCCCAGCTTTCAAAGTTGCTGAGCGTTGCGCTGATCCCGTAAACGCTGGGATCTGGCCCGTTCCAGGCAGTTGAAGAGCGCTGTCCGGAAGCCAAAGGACATGGGGCTTCGATTTCAGCGGGATCATTCCTCCGTCATTGCAAACAAGCACACACTGTTGGAATTGTACCTGTACAAAGTTGGCGTGTCGAAAACTGTACCTGTACTCCGCGAGCATGGTCGTTTTTGGGAGAAAAACACGAAAACGACAAAGCCCGTCGTGGTTTCCCACGACGGGCTTTGTTTTTTCAATCTGGGTTGCTGGCAGTGGACCCAACAGGTCAGGGCCAGCGACGCTAACTTAGCGCCAGAACGGCTTGCTCAGCTCTTCGTAACGCTGTGCTTCGCTAATCCCTGCGTCAGCCAGCAGACGCGAATCCAGGCGAGCCAGTTGGTGGCGGCTGGAGATGCGGCGCTGCCACAGCATCAGGTTGGCGATAACGCGCAGAGGCATGGAAGCCTGGGTTTTTGCAGCAGTGTCTTCGAAGAACAGCTCGGAACTGAGTGTACGTTCCATGATTGACATCCTTCCGCTTGTGGCGGGATTAGGTAGTGGTTTAACTGGTGCCCATGATCCTCTCGTTTGCCTAGTCTCTGTAGATACAGTTCACCTGTATTGTGAGGGACCAGTTAACTGTTAATAGGGGGTGTACTGGTCGAAATTGAAGCAACTGTACCTGTCGGCACCTATATGGTGCGTTTTCATTCGTTTGGCGGGAAAAGGTAGGTTGTTTCGGTAGGAAATGACCGGTACAGCAGTACAGTTTTAAACAGATTTTTACCTGGTAACGGCAGACTGACGAAACTGTGTTTGCGTCAGCTGCCATCTGTACCAATTACACCTTGAGCATGCGCCCCGTTTCTTCCAGGTTTATGTGCCAGCTCAGCGCATCACGCAGGATATGCGGCGTGTGCCCGCCAATCGCACAAGCAGCGGTGAAGTAGTCGTCCAGGGCCTGGCGATAGTCCGGGTGCACACAGTTGTCGATGACGACCCGCGCCCGTTCCCGGGGCGCCAGCCCGCGCAAGTCCGCCAGGCCAATCTCGGTGACGAGGATGTCGACGTCGTGCTCTGTGTGGTCGACGTGGCTAACCATCGGCACGACGCTGGATATCGCTCCGCCCTTTGCGATTGATTTGGTGACGAAGACGGATAAATGCGCATTGCGCGCAAAGTCGCCCGAGCCGCCAATGCCGTTCATCATCCGTGTGCCGCAGACATGGGTGGAGTTGACGTTGCCGTAGAGGTCGAACTCCAGCGCCGTGTTGATGCCGATGATGCCAAGTCGACGCACCACTTCAGGGTGGTTGGAAATTTCCTGTGGGCGCAGAACCAATTTGTCCTTATAGCGCTCCAGGTTGCCAAACACATCGGCGTTGCGACGGCTCGACAGCGTGATCGAACTGCCCGACGCAAAGCTCAGTTTACCGGCGTCGATCAGGTCGAATGTCGAATCCTGCAGCACCTCGGAGTACATGGTCAGGTCTTCGAACGGCGAATCAATCAGGCCACACATCACGGAGTTGGCAATGGTACCGATACCAGCCTGCAGTGGGCCGAGCTTGTTGGTCATGCGTCCGGCCGCCACTTCCTGCTTGAAGAAGTTGATCAGGTGGTCGGCAATCGCCTGGGTTTCGGTATCCGGTGGCAATACGGTGGACGGCGAGTCCGATTGATTGGTGATCACGATCGCGACGATCTTCTCCGGCGGGATAGGGATGGCGGTGCTGCCAATGCGGTCATCAACCTTCACCAGCGGAATCGGCGTACGGGTTGGGCGGTATGTCGGGATATAAATGTCGTGCAGACCTTCGAGATTCGGGTTGTGCGCCATGTTTATCTCGACGATCACGTGTTTGGCGAAGATCGCGAAGCTGGCCGAGTTGCCGACTGACGTGGTCGGCACGATATGGCCGTGCTCGGTAATCGCCACCGCTTCAATCACCGCGAGGTCCGGCAACTTGAGTTGCTGGTTGCGCAATTGCTCCACGGTTTCCGAGAGGTGCTGGTCGATGAACATCACCTCGCCCGCATTAATGGCTTTGCGCAGGGTGCTGTCCACCTGGAATGGCATACGTCGTGACAGTACGCCGGCTTCGGTGAGTTGTTTGTCGAGGTCGTTGCCCAGGCTGGCGCCGGTCATCAGGGTGATCTTCAGCGGCGAGACCTTCGCGCGCTCGGCCAGTGCCTGGGGGACGGCTTTGGCTTCGCCGGCGCGGGTGAAGCCACTCATGCCAACGGTCATGCCGTCCTCAATCAGAGCGGCGGCGTCGGCGGCGCTCATCACTTTATCCAACAAGGAAGGCAGGCGAATACGGTCTCGGTACATGGGATGTTATCTCGGGCAACGGGTAGCAGGACGTGCAGTCTAGTGAATTACACCGACTCCTGTCCCGCTACCAAGGTCGCAAATGAGGCGTCTATTCCGGGCCTTTCGAGCAAAACATCATTACCGGATCGGTAACAAAAGCGTAGTTTGTCTGACGATTTACGCAAACAAAAACGCCCCGACGAGTCGGGGCGTTCTGTGTGCCGCTGAGGGTTACTCGACGGCTTTAACCATGTCCTCGATGACCTTTTTAGCGTCGCCAAACACCATCATGGTTTTGTCCAGGTAGAACAGTTCGTTGTCCAGGCCGGCGTAGCCGCTGGCCATCGAGCGTTTGTTGACGATGATGGTCTTGGCCTTGAACGCTTCCAGAATCGGCATGCCGGCAATCGGCGATTTCGGATCGTTCTTCGCGGCCGGGTTGACCACGTCGTTGGCGCCCAATACCAGCACCACGTCGGCCTGGCCGAACTCGGAGTTGATGTCTTCCATCTCGAACACCTGGTCGTAAGGCACTTCGGCCTCGGCGAGCAAGACGTTCATGTGGCCAGGCATCCGACCGGCAACCGGGTGGATCGCGTACTTCACGGTCACGCCGCGATGGGTCAGCTTCTCGGTCAGTTCTTTCAGCGCGTGCTGCGCCCGTGCTACCGCCAGGCCGTAGCCCGGAACGATGATCACGGTGTCGGCGTTGGTCAGCAGGAACGTTGCGTCGTCAGCCGAACCGGATTTCACCGGGCGGGCTTCTTTCGAGCCAGCAGGGCCTGCCGCATCTGCGGTGTTGCCGAAACCACCGAGCAGTACGTTGAAGAACGAACGGTTCATCGCCTTACACATGATGTACGAGAGGATCGCACCGGACGAACCCACCAGCGAACCCGCAATGATCAGCATCGAGTTGTTCAGCGAGAAACCGATACCGGCCGCTGCCCAGCCGGAGTAGCTGTTGAGCATCGACACCACGACGGGCATGTCCGCGCCGCCGATCGGGATGATGATCAGCACGCCCATGATGAAGGCCAGGGCCAGCATCAAGGCGAAGGCGCTGAGGTCGCCGGTCAGCATGAAGGTGATGCCCAGGCCCAGGGTAGCCACGCCCAGCAGCAGGTTCAGTTTGTGTTGACCGGTGAACTGTACCGGTGCGCCCTGGAACAGGCGGAACTTGTACTTGCCGGAGAGCTTGCCGAAAGCGATAACCGAACCGGAGAAGGTGATTGCACCGATCGCCGCACCGAGGAACAGTTCCAGACGGTTACCGGCCGGGATCGCGTCACCCAGTTGCTGGACGATGCCCAGGGATTGCGGCTCGACCACCGCTGCAATGGCGATGAACACCGCAGCCAGACCGATCATGCTGTGCATGAAGGCGACCAGCTCGGGCATCTTGGTCATTTCAACGCGTTTGGCCATGATCGAACCGACAGTGCCGCCGATCAGCAGGCCGACGATCACGTAGACGATACCGTCATGGGCCAGCTCGGCACCGAGCTTGTAGATCAGGCCGACCGTGGTCAGGATCGCCAGGCCCATGCCGAGCATGCCGAACAGGTTGCCGCGACGCGACGTGGTGGGGTGCGAGAGGCCCTTGAGCGCCTGGATGAAGCAAACCGAGGCGATCAAATACAGGGAAGTAACCAGGTTCATGCTCATGCTTGTTGCACCTCAGCCTTGACTGCTTCGGTCTTGGCTGCCGGAGCTTTGGCCGCTTTCTTCTTGAACATTTCCAGCATGCGCCGGGTCACCAGGAAGCCACCAAATACGTTGACCGCGGCCAGGGCCACGGCCAGGGTGCCCATGGTCTTGCCCAGCGGGGTCACGGTGAGGGCGGCGGCGAGCATGGCGCCGACGATCACGATGGCCGAGATGGCGTTAGTGACAGCCATCAGCGGTGTGTGCAGTGCAGGTGTCACGTTCCAGACCACGTGGTAGCCGACATAGATGGCCAGCACGAAGATGATCAGGTTGTAGATACCGTGAGAGATCAGCATGTCTTCCATTGTTTTTATCCTCAGCCGTTCTTGCGCACGATCTGGCCGTCGCGGCACATCAGGCACGCGGCGACGATATCGTCTTCAAGGTTGATCACCAGTTGTCCATCTTTATCGAACAACAGTTTCATGAAGTCCAGCAGGTTGCGTGCATACAGTGCCGAAGCGTCTGCCGCGACCGCGCCGGCCAGGTTGGTCGGGCCGCAAATGGTCACGCCATTCTCGACTACCACTTGATCCGCCACGGTCAACGGGCAGTTGCCGCCCTGAGCTGCTGCGAGGTCGATGACCACCGACCCCGGCTTCATCTGCGCCACGGTTTCCGCGCTTAGCAGCGTCGGTGCCTTGCGGCCCGGGATCAGTGCAGTAGTGATGACGATGTCAGCCTGCTTGGCGCGTTCGTGCACGGCCAGGGCCTGACGTTGCATCCAGCTGGCCGGCATTGGTCGCGCGTAACCGCCGACACCGACGGCACATTCGCGCTCTTCATCGGTCTCGTAAGGCACGTCGACGAACTTGGCGCCGAGGGATTCGATCTGCTCTTTTACTGCAGGACGCACATCGGACGCTTCGATCACTGCACCCAGACGTTTCGCCGTAGCAATGGCCTGCAACCCAGCCACACCGGCGCCGAGAATCAGCACGCGCGCCGCTTTCACGGTGCCCGCAGCGGTCATCAGCATCGGCATGAAGCGCGGATAGTGGTGAGCGGCCAGCAACACGGCTTTATAGCCGGCGATGTTCGCCTGAGAGGACAGCACATCCAGGCTCTGCGCGCGGGAGGTGCGTGGCGCGGCCTCCAGCGCGAAGGCGGTAATGCCGCACTCGGCCAGTTTGGCGATGGTTTCATTGCTGAACGGATTGAGCATGCCCACCACAACGGTGCCGCTTTTAATCAGCGTCAGCTCGCTGTCGCTGGGGGCGACCACCTTGAGAATCAGCTCGGCACCAAACGCATCGTTGGCGCTGCCAATCGTTGCGCCTGCCGCTTCATAAGCACTGTCGACAACGCTGGCATGAATGCCGGCGCCGCTTTGCACAGTGACCTTATGACCCTGGCCGATCAGCTTCTTGATGGTTTCCGGGGTTGCAGCAACCCGTGTTTCACCCGTCTGGGTTTCGAGAGGAACACCAATGTGCACGTCAAATCTCCTGCGTGATCTTATTGAGTAAACCCAGGCACTTCGGATGGTGCGGCTGGGGCGGCCGATCAGCACGATCCCGCCAAATCTGGACGGGGCGCGGCATTTTGCAGGCGAATTTTGTGCCCTTCAAGGGATTATGACGGGTGACGGAAAATTAACTACAAGTCACCCCGTGACCGAATGTCGCAACTGACGGGGTCAATCCCTTGTAGGCCGTGACTTGTAAGGGGTTTTGTCGAAATTTGGTAATTTACATATCTTTACTGTGAATAAGGCATCATCGCCCGCCAATAGCGGCTCAAAGCCACGTCGTCAGGCGCTTGTGGGACGTTTGTGCCGCTTTTCAGTACAGTCTTTGGATATGCGACATATAGTTATATCTGTAGGGCTTTGTATTTGCTGACTACGGGGTCAGTTATTGGGCTAAAGCCTTTATCCTTCTAGGTTGTAGCTGTGTGCCTGATTGAGCAGCCAGTCACGAAATGCCTTTAAAGAGGCCGATTCCACCTTTCGCTCGGGAATCATCAGGTAATAAGCCTTGATGCTCGACAATGCTTGAGTGTTGGCAATCACCAGGCGCTTCTCCGCCAATTCACGCTGAATCAGGAACGGTGGAATCAGCGCGATGCCCATGTCGTGCATGGCCGCCTGGGCAAGCATGGAGAATAGCTCGTAGCGCGGTCCTGTCATGTCCCGAGGGATATTCAGGTTCCTGGAGTTGAACCACTGACGCCATGCATAAGGGCGGGTGGTCTGTTGCAGCAGTGGGAGTTCGGCAATCTCGCCGGGCGTCAGAGTGGTCTTTTTTCTCAATAGGTTCGGGCTGCACACCGGCATCGGATTTTCACCCATCAACCTGTGGGATTCGGTACCTGACCAGTCGGCATCGCCGAAATAGATCGCCGCATCGAAGTCGGTGTCGGCAAACAGAAAGGGTCGAGTACGGTTCGTAAGGTTGACCGTCACTTCCGGGTGCTTCTGCTGGAAGTCCTTGAGTCGCGGTAGCAGCCACTGAGTGCCAAAGGTCGGAACCACTGCCAGTTCGATCACGTTGGCGCCCTGTTGCCCCATCACTGACAGCGTGTCCCGCTCCACTGCGTCGAGCTGGGTGGCCACGCGGCGGCTGTAGGAAAGGCCGGCTTCCGTCAGCTTCACCCCACGCCGCGAGCGTCGGAAAAGTTCGACGCTGAGGAACTCCTCCAGGCTGGCGATCTGTCGGCAAATGGCGCCCTGAGTCAGCGAAAGCTCCAGGGCGGCTTTGGTAAAGCTTTCGTGGCGTGCGGCCGCTTCGAAGCTGATCAGGGCTGTAGTGCTGGGGATTTTCCTACGCATGTACGTCAACCTCACTAATGCATCGCATAAAAGCACTTTTGCGATGTTTCGGAGTGAGAAATTAGCACAACAGTATGCAAAATCCTCGTTTGCCGTAATGCGGAACCCGGCCTAGGATCAGTCCACGCAATTTGACCCCGATTCGAGAGGACACACTCATGGGCGGTAAAGCTAGCTTCAACTGGATCGATCCTCTGCTGCTGGATCAACAGCTCACTGAAGAAGAACGCATGATTCGCGACACTGCCGAGCAATTCGCTCAGCAGAAGCTCGCACCGCGCGTACTCGAAGCTTTCCGCCATGAGAAGACTGATCCAGCGATCTTCCGTGAAATGGGCGAAATCGGCCTGTTGGGCGCGACCATCCCTGAACAGTACGGTGGCAGCGGCCTCAACTACGTCAGCTACGGTCTGATCGCTCGTGAAGTGGAGCGTGTTGACTCCGGCTACCGCTCGATGATGAGTGTGCAGTCCTCGCTGGTGATGGTGCCAATCAACGAATTCGGCACTGAAGCCCAGAAGCAGAAGTACCTGCCGAAACTGGCCACCGGTGAGTGGATCGGTTGCTTCGGTCTGACAGAGCCTAACCACGGTTCCGACCCGGGCGCGATGATTACTCGTGCGCGCAAAGTGGAAGGCGGCTACAGCCTGACCGGCAACAAGATGTGGATCACTAACAGTCCGATCGCTGATGTGTTCGTGGTCTGGGGTAAAGATGACGCCGGCGACATCCGTGGTTTTGTTCTGGAGAAGGGCTGGAAAGGCCTGAGTACTCCGGCGATTCACGGCAAGGTTGGCTTGCGTGCATCCATCACAGGCGAAATCGTCATGGACAACGTGTTTGTCCCTGAAGAGAACATCTTTCCGGACGTCCGTGGTTTAAAAGGTCCTTTTACCTGCCTCAACTCGGCGCGTTATGGCATTTCCTGGGGCGCACTGGGCGCTGCCGAGTTCTGCTGGCACACCGCTCGCCAGTACACCCTGGATCGTCAGCAGTTCGGTCGTCCATTGGCTGCCACTCAGCTGATCCAGAAGAAGCTGGCCGACATGCAGACCGAAATCACCATGGCGCTGCAAGGCTGCCTGCGTCTGGGTCGTATGAAAGACGAAGGCACTGCGGCGGTTGAGATCACTTCGATGATGAAGCGCAACTCTTGCGGCAAGTCCCTGGACATTGCTCGCATGGCGCGTGACATGCTGGGCGGCAACGGCATCTCCGATGAGTTCGGTGTCGCTCGCCATTTGGTCAATCTGGAAGTGGTGAATACCTACGAAGGTACGCATGACGTCCACGCACTGATTCTCGGTCGCGCGCAGACTGGCATCCAGGCGTTCTATTAATAGGAGAACGGCCATGGGCGCGCTTTCGCATCTGCGGGTACTGGATTTATCGCGGGTACTGGCCGGGCCTTGGTCCGGGCAGATCCTTGCAGACCTTGGCGCTGAGGTGATCAAGGTCGAGCGCCCGGGCAATGGCGATGACACGCGCGCCTGGGGGCCTCCTTTCCTTAAAGACGCCTATGGCGAGAACACCAGCGAAGCCGCTTATTACTTGTCGGCCAACCGCAACAAACAATCGGTCACCATCGACTTCACGCGTCCGGAAGGCCAGAAGTTGGTGCGGGATTTGGCGGCCAAGTCGGACATTCTGATCGAGAACTTCAAGGTCGGTGGGTTGGCGGCTTATGGGCTGGACTATGCGTCGCTCAAGACAATTAATCCGAATCTGATTTATTGCTCGATTACCGGGTTTGGTCAGACTGGCCCTTACGCCAAGCGTGCGGGTTATGACTTCATGATCCAGGGGCTGGGTGGTCTGATGAGCCTGACGGGTCGACCGGAAGGGGATGAGGGGGCCGGGCCAGTGAAAGTCGGTGTGGCGCTGACAGACATCTTGACCGGGCTTTACTCGACGGTAGCGATTCTGGCGGCGCTTGCGCATCGGGATCACGACGGTGGCGGCCAGCATATCGATATGGCATTGCTGGATGTCCAAGTCGCGTGCCTGGCCAACCAGGCGATGAACTACCTGACGACAGGCAATGCACCGAAGCGCTTGGGTAATGCCCATCCGAACATCGTGCCTTATCAGGACTTTCCTACGGCGGATGGCGACTTCATCCTCACCGTGGGTAACGATGGTCAATTCCGCAAGTTTGCGGAAGTGGCCGGGCAGCCGCAGTGGGCGGATGACCCGCGCTTTGTGACCAATAAGCTGCGAGTGGCGAATCGGGCGGTATTGATTCCGCTGATCCGTCAGGCGACGGTGTTCAAGACCACTGCTGAATGGGTGTTGCAGCTTGAGCAGGCTGGTGTGCCATGTGGTCCGATCAATGATCTGGCGCAGATGTTTGCTGATCCTCAGGTCAAGGCGCGTGGGTTGGCGATTGAAATGCCCCATGCGTTGGCAGGGATGGTGCCGCAGGTAGCGAGTCCTATTCGTCTGTCCAAGACTCCGGTGGAGTACCGCAATGCTCCTCCTTTGTTGGGTGAGCATACGCAGGAGGTTTTGCAGCGTGTGCTGGGGCTGGGAGCGGGTGCAGTGGCAGCTTTCAAAGAGGCTGGGGTGCTCTGAGGATTCCCTCTTTATAGAGGGAGGCTATATTGCTCCTGTATATAGAGAGGGATCGGGTGGTTTTCCGCCTTTTGGCAAGTTATTGATAGGTAACCCAAATCAGTGCTTGACGGCAGATTCTGGATGTCTATAATTCGCCCCTCTTCCGGCGCAGTCGAAACGGAAAACTCCTTGGTAAACAATGAGTTACGCAGTTTTCGGCAGCAAGCGGCTTCAGTTCATCGAAGCTCGAAAGGAGTTGAAAAAGAGGTGTTGACAGCAGCGTGTAACGCTGTAGAATTCGCCTCCCGCTGACGAGAGATCGAAAGCGCAAGTGGTTGAAGTTACAAAGGAAACTTTGAAAACTTCTGAAAATAACCGCTTGACAGCAACAGAGGCTGCTGTAGAATGCGCGCCTCGGTTGAGACGAAAGATCTTAACCAACCGCTCTTTAACAACTGAATCAAGCAATTCGTGTGGGTGCTTGTGGAGTCAGACTGATAGTCAACAAGATTATCAGCATCACAAGTTACTCCGCGAGAAATCAAAGATGTAACCAACGATTGCTGAGCCAAGTTTAGGGTTTCTTAAAAACCCAAAGATGTTTGAACTGAAGAGTTTGATCATGGCTCAGATTGAACGCTGGCGGCAGGCCTAACACATGCAAGTCGAGCGGTAGAGAGGTGCTTGCACCTCTTGAGAGCGGCGGACGGGTGAGTAATGCCTAGGAATCTGCCTGGTAGTGGGGATAACGCTCGGAAACGGGCGCTAATACCGCATACGTCCTACGGGAGAAAGCAGGGGACCTTCGGGCCTTGCGCTATCAGATGAGCCTAGGTCGGATTAGCTAGTTGGTGAGGTAATGGCTCACCAAGGCGACGATCCGTAACTGGTCTGAGAGGATGATCAGTCACACTGGAACTGAGACACGGTCCAGACTCCTACGGGAGGCAGCAGTGGGGAATATTGGACAATGGGCGAAAGCCTGATCCAGCCATGCCGCGTGTGTGAAGAAGGTCTTCGGATTGTAAAGCACTTTAAGTTGGGAGGAAGGGCAGTAACCTAATACGTTGCGGTCTTGACGTTACCGACAGAATAAGCACCGGCTAACTCTGTGCCAGCAGCCGCGGTAATACAGAGGGTGCAAGCGTTAATCGGAATTACTGGGCGTAAAGCGCGCGTAGGTGGTTTGTTAAGTTGGATGTGAAATCCCCGGGCTCAACCTGGGAACTGCATTCAAAACTGACAAGCTAGAGTATGGTAGAGGGTGGTGGAATTTCCTGTGTAGCGGTGAAATGCGTAGATATAGGAAGGAACACCAGTGGCGAAGGCGACCACCTGGACTGATACTGACACTGAGGTGCGAAAGCGTGGGGAGCAAACAGGATTAGATACCCTGGTAGTCCACGCCGTAAACGATGTCAACTAGCCGTTGGGAGCCTTGAGCTCTTAGTGGCGCAGCTAACGCATTAAGTTGACCGCCTGGGAGTACGGCCGCAAGGTTAAAACTCAAATGAATTGACGGGGGCCCGCACAAGCGGTGGAGCATGTGGTTTAATTCGAAGCAACGCGAAGAACCTTACCAGGCCTTGACATCCAATGAACTTTCCAGAGATGGATTGGTGCCTTCGGGAACATTGAGACAGGTGCTGCATGGCTGTCGTCAGCTCGTGTCGTGAGATGTTGGGTTAAGTCCCGTAACGAGCGCAACCCTTGTCCTTAGTTACCAGCACGTAATGGTGGGCACTCTAAGGAGACTGCCGGTGACAAACCGGAGGAAGGTGGGGATGACGTCAAGTCATCATGGCCCTTACGGCCTGGGCTACACACGTGCTACAATGGTCGGTACAGAGGGTTGCCAAGCCGCGAGGTGGAGCTAATCCCATAAAACCGATCGTAGTCCGGATCGCAGTCTGCAACTCGACTGCGTGAAGTCGGAATCGCTAGTAATCGCGAATCAGAATGTCGCGGTGAATACGTTCCCGGGCCTTGTACACACCGCCCGTCACACCATGGGAGTGGGTTGCACCAGAAGTAGCTAGTCTAACCTTCGGGAGGACGGTTACCACGGTGTGATTCATGACTGGGGTGAAGTCGTAACAAGGTAGCCGTAGGGGAACCTGCGGCTGGATCACCTCCTTAATCGACGACATCAGCTGCTCCATAAGTTCCCACACGAATTGCTTGATTCATTGAAGAAGACGAAAGAAGCAGCCTGTATCGGTTTGTAGCTGAGTTGGTTAGAGCGCACCCCATGCTTTGTGGTCAAGAGCAGGGTGAGGTCGGCCTTAGTAGCTCGAAATTGGGTCTGTAGCTCAGTTGGTTAGAGCGCACCCCTGATAAGGGTGAGGTCGGCAGTTCGAATCTGCCCAGACCCACCAATTTTGTGTGGGAAACGCCTGTAGAAATACGGGGCCATAGCTCAGCTGGGAGAGCGCCTGCCTTGCACGCAGGAGGTCAACGGTTCGATCCCGTTTGGCTCCACCACTACTGCTTCTGTCGGTATAAAGCTTAGAAATGAGCATTCCATCGGATGATGGTGAATGTTGATTTCTAGTCTTTGACTAGTTCGTTCTTTAAAAATTTGGGTATGTGATAGAAAGATAGACTGAACGTTACTTTCACTGGTAACGGCTCAGGCTAAGGTAAAATTTGTGAGTTAAATTGCGAATTTTCGGCGAATGTCGTCTTCACAGTATAACCAGATTGCTTGGGGTTATATGGTCAAGTGAAGAAGCGCATACGGTGGATGCCTTGGCAGTCAGAGGCGATGAAAGACGTGGTAGCCTGCGAAAAGCTTCGGGGAGTCGGCAAACAGACTTTGATCCGGAGATGTCTGAATGGGGGAACCCAGCCATCATAAGATGGTTATCTTAAGCTGAATACATAGGCTTAAGAGGCGAACCAGGGGAACTGAAACATCTAAGTACCCTGAGGAAAAGAAATCAACCGAGATTCCCTTAGTAGTGGCGAGCGAACGGGGACCAGCCCTTAAGTGGCTTTGAGATTAGCGGAACGCTCTGGAAAGTGCGGCCATAGTGGGTGATAGCCCTGTACGCGAAAATCTCTTGGTCATGAAATCGAGTAGGACGGAGCACGAGAAACTTTGTCTGAATATGGGGGGACCATCCTCCAAGGCTAAATACTACTGACTGACCGATAGTGAACTAGTACCGTGAGGGAAAGGCGAAAAGAACCCCGGAGAGGGGAGTGAAATAGATCCTGAAACCGTATGCGTACAAGCAGTGGGAGCCCACTTTGTTGGGTGACTGCGTACCTTTTGTATAATGGGTCAGCGACTTATTTTCAGTGGCGAGCTTAACCGAATAGGGGAGGCGTAGCGAAAGCGAGTCTTAATAGGGCGTCTAGTCGCTGGGAATAGACCCGAAACCGGGCGATCTATCCATGGGCAGGTTGAAGGTTGGGTAACACTAACTGGAGGACCGAACCGACTACCGTTGAAAAGTTAGCGGATGACCTGTGGATCGGAGTGAAAGGCTAATCAAGCTCGGAGATAGCTGGTTCTCCTCGAAAGCTATTTAGGTAGCGCCTCATGTATCACTGTAGGGGTAGAGCACTGTTTCGGCTAGGGGGTCATCCCACTTACCAAACCGATGCAAACTCCGAATACCTACAAGTGCCGAGCATGGGAGACACACGGCGGGTGCTAACGTCCGTCGTGAAAAGGGAAACAACCCAGACCGTCAGCTAAGGTCCCAAAGTTATGGTTAAGTGGGAAACGATGTGGGAAGGCTTAGACAGCTAGGAGGTTGGCTTAGAAGCAGCCACCCTTTAAAGAAAGCGTAATAGCTCACTAGTCGAGTCGGCCTGCGCGGAAGATGTAACGGGGCTCAAACCATACACCGAAGCTACGGGTATCACTTAGGTGATGCGGTAGAGGAGCGTTCTGTAAGCCTGTGAAGGTGAGTTGAGAAGCTTGCTGGAGGTATCAGAAGTGCGAATGCTGACATGAGTAACGACAATGGGTGTGAAAAACACCCACGCCGAAAGACCAAGGTTTCCTGCGCAACGTTAATCGACGCAGGGTTAGTCGGTCCCTAAGGCGAGGCTGAAAAGCGTAGTCGATGGAAAACAGGTTAATATTCCTGTACTTCTGGTTATTGCGATGGAGGGACGGAGAAGGCTAGGCCAGCTTGGCGTTGGTTGTCCAAGTTTAAGGTGGTAGGCTGGAATCTTAGGTAAATCCGGGATTCTAAGGCCGAGAGCTGATGACGAGTTACCCTTTGGGTGACGAAGTGGTTGATGCCATGCTTCCAAGAAAAGCTTCTAAGCTTCAGGTAACCAGGAACCGTACCCCAAACCGACACAGGTGGTTGGGTAGAGAATACCAAGGCGCTTGAGAGAACTCGGGTGAAGGAACTAGGCAAAATGGCACCGTAACTTCGGGAGAAGGTGCGCCGGTGAGGGTGAAGCATTTACTGCGTAAGCCCATGCCGGTCGAAGATACCAGGCCGCTGCGACTGTTTATTAAAAACACAGCACTCTGCAAACACGAAAGTGGACGTATAGGGTGTGACGCCTGCCCGGTGCCGGAAGGTTAATTGATGGGGTTAGCTAACGCGAAGCTCTTGATCGAAGCCCCGGTAAACGGCGGCCGTAACTATAACGGTCCTAAGGTAGCGAAATTCCTTGTCGGGTAAGTTCCGACCTGCACGAATGGCGTAACGATGGCGGCGCTGTCTCCACCCGAGACTCAGTGAAATTGAAATCGCTGTGAAGATGCAGTGTATCCGCGGCTAGACGGAAAGACCCCGTGAACCTTTACTATAGCTTTGCACTGGACTTTGAATTTGCTTGTGTAGGATAGGTGGGAGGCTTTGAAGCGTGGACGCCAGTTCGCGTGGAGCCAACCTTGAAATACCACCCTGGCAACTTTGAGGTTCTAACTCAGGTCCGTTATCCGGATCGAGGACAGTGTATGGTGGGTAGTTTGACTGGGGCGGTCTCCTCCTAAAGAGTAACGGAGGAGTACGAAGGTGCGCTCAGACCGGTCGGAAATCGGTCGTAGAGTATAAAGGCAAAAGCGCGCTTGACTGCGAGACAGACACGTCGAGCAGGTACGAAAGTAGGTCTTAGTGATCCGGTGGTTCTGTATGGAAGGGCCATCGCTCAACGGATAAAAGGTACTCCGGGGATAACAGGCTGATACCGCCCAAGAGTTCATATCGACGGCGGTGTTTGGCACCTCGATGTCGGCTCATCACATCCTGGGGCTGAAGCCGGTCCCAAGGGTATGGCTGTTCGCCATTTAAAGTGGTACGCGAGCTGGGTTTAGAACGTCGTGAGACAGTTCGGTCCCTATCTGCCGTGGACGTTTGAGATTTGAGAGGGGCTGCTCCTAGTACGAGAGGACCGGAGTGGACGAACCTCTGGTGTTCCGGTTGTCACGCCAGTGGCATTGCCGGGTAGCTATGTTCGGAATAGATAACCGCTGAAAGCATCTAAGCGGGAAACTAGCCTCAAGATGAGATCTCACTGGGACCTTGAGTCCCCTGAAGGGCCGTCGAAGACTACGACGTTGATAGGTTGGGTGTGTAAGCGCTGTGAGGCGTTGAGCTAACCAATACTAATTGCCCGTGAGGCTTGACCATATAACACCCAAGCAATTTGCGAACTCGAAAGAGGCCAGATTGCGGTGTGTGAAGACGAAAGAACCGAAAGTTCGAAACGAAACACACAAATCTATTGCATACCCATTCGCTGGAGCGTGAACCGAAAGGTAAACGACCTGGCTACCGAATTTCTTGACGACCATAGAGCATTGGAACCACCTGATCCCATCCCGAACTCAGCAGTGAAACGATGCATCGCCGATGGTAGTGTGGGGTTTCCCCATGTGAGAGTAGGTCATCGTCAAGATTAAATTCCGAAACCCCTATCTGCGTATGCAGGTAGGGGTTTTGTTTTAGTAGAAGTCACTCATTTTTCTGGCACGTTACGACTGTAACGGGCTGGTCACAGAATTTCTTGACGACCATAGAGCATTGGAACCACCTGATCCCATCCCGAACTCAGCAGTGAAACGATGCATCGCCGATGGTAGTGTGGGGTTTCCCCATGTGAGAGTAGGTCATCGTCAAGATTAAATTCCGAAACCCCTGTCTGCTAACGCAGACAGGGGTTTTGTCGTTTTAGACTGGTCAAATTCCGCAGAACAAAAAAGCCAGCCCCTGCAAATCAGGGGCTGGCTTTTTTGTATGCCGTTTATGGGTGCTGGTGATCTGACCTCTAGCAGCTTGCAGAACTGGATGTCACGCGTTCCTGGTCAGCGATGTACCTGTCACCGCGAAAACGAAGCCTTACGTAAACAGCTTCAACACATTGTTCATCGCATCATCGGCAAACCCCTGCACAAACTCCTTGAACCCCGGCAGGGCCTCAGCACCACCCTGTGCCGGTTCGGCGATGATGGTCCAGGTCGCACGGGACTTACCCGCTCCCAGTGGCTCAACACTCATCGCGGCCCACAAATTGGCCACGCCCAACGTGTTGTAGATCGTGGTCCAGGTCATGTTCAACGCGTGGTCATCCCATGAGTTGAGTTGTTCGACCACCAGGTTGCCGTCCTTGAAGAATTTTTTGCGCAAGGACGACACGCCTTCGCCCGTCATTTCGATGTGCGACAGCGCCGGGATGAACTGATCGAAGCCGGCGAAGTTGCCGACGATTGCCCAGACTTCCGCCGCCTTGGCCGGTACTTCCACAGACGACACCACGTGGCAGCCTTGAGGGTTTTTAATCAGGGTATCGGGTTGCAGAGTGCTCATGGTTTTGCTCCGTTTGGTTAATTCAGATGAAGTTGATTTCTTTCAGGTAGTCGCAGCCACGACGCAGCAGCGCCGGGGATTTTTCCGGGTAGTGCGTGCCCATCTGCCGCACGCCGGCCTGGGCGTTGTCGTGGCCGATCATCGAGATATCGCCGATGTCTTCCTCAAAGCCGTTGAGGTAAAAACCGAGTACGCCGAACAGCGCGTTGTCACTGTCAACCCGGTCCAGTTGCTGCTGCCAGTCAGCGACGCTGACCATGGAGAATTCCCGCCCAGCCTCGCGAAAGGACGCTACGTAGTCATCCCAGCTCAGGGGTTCGGGGTTGTGCAGGTTGAACACCGCTTTTTCAGGCTGATAGCGGCTGGCATGGAAGGCGATGAACCGGGCGAGAAAGTCCACCGGCATCAGGTCGAAATTCAGCGCGAACGCCGGCACCTGGCCGAGCTGGATCGAGCCTTTGAGCATCAGCATCAAGCGGTTTTTGTGGGGCTGACAGACACCCGTGAGGCTGTTGAAACTGATGTTGCCGGGGCGATAAAGATTGACTCGCACCCCACGCTCGCGAGCTCGCTCAAGAATCCTTTCGCCGACCCACTTGGACAGGTTGTAGCCGTTCTTGATGTAGATCGGCGGTGTCTGGGCGGCGGGCAATTCCAGCACCCGGCCATCGACTGCAATCGTGCTGGACGCGGAGAGCGTAGAGACGAAGTTGAAGACCTTCTTACTGCGCCCTTCACACAACCGAAGGCACTCGAAAATCGGTTCGACGTTGTCCCGCGCCAGCGACTCGTAATCGAGTACGTGATTGACATTGGCAGCGTTGTGCACCAGTGCACCGAACTCCCGGTCCAGACGTTGGTAATCCTCGGCGCACAGCCCCAGAGACGGAAGAGTGATGTCCGCGGCATACACCCGCACCCGGCTCAGGTCGAGATGCTCCAGACGGTTCTCGCGCAGTGCATGAGCAAAGCGTTCAACCGCCGATTGCCCACCACCATCACGCACCAGGCATGCGACTTCAGTGGCCCCCCAACCCAGCAGCGCCTCGACAATGTGCACGCCGACAAAACTGTTGGCGCCAGTCACGATCACCTTGTGCACATCTCCCATTTGGCTGATGGGCAACGGCTGAATATCCAACTCACGAAAGGCATCGGCCAAGGCCTTTTCACTTAACACTTCTTCGGTGCCGGAGCCGCGTACCAAGGTCGCCAACTTGGCAATCGTCGGTAACTCGATGAAGCGGTTGATCGAGATACTGCGGCCAAACTCCTCCCGCAATCGCAGCAACATGCGCGACAACAGGATCGAGTGACCGCCCAGATTGAAGAAGCTTTCGTCGGTAGAAATGTCGCTGGCCGGCAGCTCCAATAACTCCGCCCAAATCTCCAGCAGCAGTGCCTCATCGGCACTGGTGGGTAAGCGCCGAGTAGTGTTTTCCAGGACGCTGATGGGCATTGCAAGCAGTGCTTTGCGGTCGACTTTGCCATTGCTGGCGAAGGGCATGCTTTGCAGTTCGGTCCAGGCAACCGGCTGCATGTAGTCCGGTAAAAACTGCAGCGCGTGAGCCTTCAAGGCTTCGCGAGCGGTGCCGGGCCGGTCCTCCTGAGGCTGCGCGAGGAAGGCCAGGATGCGCCGTTGACTGTCGATGACCACCGTCAACTGGCGATACAACTGGCTGTCACGCAGGCAGCGTTCAATCTCTTCCGGTTCAACCCGAAACCCGCGAATCTTCACCTGGTGATCCCGCCGCCCACACAGCTCGACGCCGTCGCGGGTCCACTTCGCCATGTCGCCGGTTCGGTAGGCGCGCAGGCTTTGGCCGCTTGGAACACTCAACTTCAGGTAGCGTTCGGCGGTCTGTTGCGGGTTGTTCAGATACCCCAGGCACACACCCGGTCCGACGATGTACAACTCACCGACAGTCTGGTCGGCCACCGGTTGAAAGTCTTCATCGAGAATCAGCACCTGGCTGTTGGCAATCGGTGCGCCGAGGGTTCGATTGCTGTCGCCGCTACGCAATCGTCGCGCGGTAATCAACACCGTGGCTTCGGTCGGGCCATACAGGTTGTAAAGCTTGCCTTGGCGGGTCAGTTGCTCGATCACATAGGGTTCGCAAACGTCGCCGCCGGTCATCACATTATCCAGAACCTGCAACTGCTCCAGCGGCAGAATGCTCAACAGTGCCGGTGGCAAAAACGCGTGGCTCAGTTGCCGGTGGCGGATCAGCTCGACCAATTGCAAGGGATCGCGACGTTGATCGTCACTGGGCACGATCAGCTCCGCGCCCTGAAGCAGGGTCGGGAAAATGTCGATCAGTGACGAGTCAAAACTCAATGACGAAAACTGCAACACGCGACTCTGATCGGTGAGCTGCACGTAGTCGGCGTACCACGCGGTGAAATGCGCAAGGTTGGCCTGACTGAGCAACACGCCCTTGGGATGCCCGGTGGTGCCCGAGGTATAGAGCGCCATGCACGGCGCATCGAGGTCGGGTCGGTGGCGCATCAAGGGTTGTTCGAGGTCCACGTCGTCGACGTCGATGCGGCTGATGTCCAGTCCCGGCATGTCGTCAGCGAGTGGATGCTGGCCGTCATGCAGCAACAGCACAGCCCCGGCATTTGAAAGAATGTACTGCTGACGTTGCAGCGGGTGGCTCGGCTCCAGCGGCAAATACACTGCACCGCTGCCGAGAATTGCCAAAATCCCTGCATACAACGCGCTGCATTTCGGCAGACAGATTCCGACTATCAATGGCCCTTGATGCTGATCGAGCAGCGGCTGCAACTGCTGTTGGATAGCACGGCTGTGGGCGTGCAGTTGCCGATAGCTCAGCGTCGTACCGTCGATGGTCAGCGCGGGTCGTTCAGCAGATTTGAGGAGGCGTTGTTCGAGGCGTTCGATCAACGGGATCCGGCCCAGTTTCAGCAGCCCGGGCTGCTCGGTGAAGTTGAGCTGATGGATGAAGGCCAGGTGTTCGAGCCACAACAGATTTTCCACACGCTCAAAGTGAGCAGGCGCTGCCGGTTGTGCGTGCAGAAAATACTCGGTATCCCGGGAGAAGCGGCTGACCAGCAGCGCGACGTGATCCACCAGCTCCGCCACCGCTCGCAGGTGCAATGCCTGGCCGTTGCCGGAAGGCACGTCGGCAATCGGCACGTGCGTGAACAATGCCGAGTTGTAACTGCACAACACGTCCAACGACGGCAAACCGCCAACCTCCGATTCACCGATACCCACCTGCAGCGTCAGTCGCGGTGTTTCGCTGAAGTCCGCAAACGGCAAACTCGCGTCGTCGATCAGCAAATCAAATGCCGGTTGCTCGTTGAGCGTGTCGAACCGCATTAACGAATGACCGTGTTGTTCTAGCTCCAGCGCCAGGTCGGTCAAGGCCTGGCTTTGCCCAATGAGCAAAATGTCGAGACGTCTCATGGATGTACTCCTTGTTAACCCAGGTAATCGCTCAGCGCGTCTTGCACGCACGGCGAATCGAGCAGTGAACTGCTGCGAAAAAACCGCACGATGTTGGCAACCAGCGGGTGATGGCGATTGATCGGGAAGGCCAACCCCGAGACTTCGCACTTGAGTGCCTGACGTGCCGCCTCGCTGATCTGCAAAGACTCGATCAATCGGAAGTCGAAGGACTTCTGAATATCGTTGGTCAGGTAATGGCCGATGAACACCGGCAGGATCTGCGCGATGCAATGGCGATCGTCTTCGTTCGCGGTGTGCCAGTAGATGCGTACGAGCCGTGCCCAGAAGCTGGAATGGCGACCTTCGTCCAGCAGGTGATCAGCCATCAGGCCCTTGATCGACTGCTTGACTGTGTCGTCTTTGGCGAACGCCGCGACATCGCCGGTCACGGTGTTCTCGGCAATGGCCACGCAGATCAATTCGACAGCGCTACGCAGATGTTCGGGCGCGAGCGCCACGGCCGCCGGGATGGCTCGACTGAGCTCAATTTCGTCCGGCAACACGATCGGTGTGATGCCGGTCATGGCGATGGTCTGCTGCATGAAGTCCATGGCCACCAACGCGTGGTAATCCTCGTCCACGACCACGGTCATCGCGTCGTAACGGCAGGCAAACGGGAACGTCATGGCGAAGCGATTCTTGGCGATGCTGCGCGCAGTCTTGTCGACGATCTCGGTTTCGAAAATCACCACGTCGTTGATGAACTTGTAGAGCGTCTGCACCAAGGCAAAGTCCCTTTGTTCCGGGCATTCACGCAGGAAGTTTTCGCTCAGCACCAGCGGTTGGCGGCTCAAGGGATAGATCAGCTTGTCGTCGTTTTCCAGCACCCGCCGTGGGCGAGTACGGATGGTCGCGCGGCTCTCCCAGGCTTCGGCGAAGGATTGGTAGTCGGCGGCGTTCATGCGCTCACCTCAGGCAAGGGTTCGCCCATGCTCAGACGCAGGCCGTCCCACAGGGCGATGCGGCTTTCTACGGCGGCAATGGCGCTGGCGTAGACGTCCTCTTGGCGTTGCGGATTGCCATCGACCAACCGGGCGAGAAGTTTTTCCGCTGCCGGGCCGTGGTCTTCGGAGTCGACTTCGATGTGCCGCTCCAGGTAGTAGCGGAAGGTTGGTGCTTGTTCGATGCCGATGCCCCAATCGTCGAGAATGCGCTGGAACATCTGCGGAATCACACTCTCGCGACCATGCAAAAACGCCGCGGCAACGCTGTGCCCCGGTGCATGCAACGCCGTGTGCAAGGTGTGCCGCACAAACCGCGCCGCTGCGGGATCGACGTCCACACTTTGCAAAGCGACGTCGTAACTCACGCCTTCTTGTTGCAACGCGACAAAGCGCTCCACCGCGACAGTGCTGGCACCGACTTCGCGCATCGCATCCAGGTACAACTCAAAATGGCTGTAATGACCGTGGGCTGGACGATCATCGGACTCTTCACCCAACACGATTTCATTGATCAGGCGCGCGGCCTGCGGATCTCGTGGCGGCAGCCAGGGCAGTTGAACGCAGGTCAATTCCTGTTGCAGGCGCTTGGTCAGTGACATGAAATCCCACACTGCAAATACATGGGTCTCCATAAAGCGTTGAAGTACCGGGAGCGAATGTATTTCAGAGAAAATCGGGTGCGCACTAAGTTCTGCTTTCTTCTGGTTGAGGCGATCTTTATTCGAGTTCATGAGTGTGCCTATAAGTGATCGAAGGTGCGGTTGATGAAGTTGCGGGTAATAAATGCCTGTCGTTTAAAGTTTTCTGTGGGCGAGCAAAGGCCTCAGGCTGATGGGTCTGTATGAATGAGTAGTGGTCCGCAGATACAGGGTTGCAGGCCTGTATTCAGTGCGGCGAACAAAAACTAATACACGAATAAAGTATCGGGCAAGTTATTTTTTAATTAAATGAAAGTTCAAGGTTTTCGGGTGCGACAAGTTCCAATAAAACTTTTGGTTGAGGTTTTATTTTGGCGTAGTTACTCCTTCCGACTAATAAACATCAGAATTCAAATGAAGAGTGAATGCCTCACTCGAAGCAACTTTTATAGTTAGATCGTCGAAGTGGTTTTAGGGGGGGAAGTTGGCTGGGATTAACGCCGGTGCTTCCTTTCCCGTGACAAGACTCCTTCCTTAGGTTCTTGGTGCGGGGACTGTTACGCAGGTGCGCAGCGTCGCCCGTTCATTGGTTGTTGGCAGTCCAAGAGTGAGCGTAAATCACGGCAGCCGCTATCGCTGAGATGTCATCTTCTCAGTGCAATGATTGGGCGTGGGAGGGGGAAATCGAGGACAGGGCTTTAGCGTGGGGCTTAGCGTCATCGCGACAAGCCAAAGCGAGCAGTCCGATCTGCTCGCTCAACTTGCCGGTACGGTTTACCGGGAGGTTTTCTTGTTCAGCGCTTCAGGGCTGGCGAGGTAGCGTGTAATGACCTCGACACCCCGGTTGAGGTGATTCTCGAGCATCGTTACCGCGCGCTGGATGTCGCGGTCTTCCACGGCCAGTAGCAGCGCTCGGTGATCTTCCTGAGACAATTTGCCCAGGCCCATCGCTTCCAGATTGAAGCGCAGGAAACGTTCCTCTTCGTTCAACCCTTCTTCAATCAGACTCAACAGCCGACGGTTAGGCGTCTTGTTGTACAGCGACATGTGGAACAGGCGATTGAGCCGGCCGATCTCGGAGTAGTCGTGCTCTGTTTCCATGTCATCGATATGGCAGGCCGCGGCTTCGAAGTCTTCTTTCTCAAGCAGTGGTATCGACAGCCGCAGGGCTTCAGATTCCAACAGTATCCGCAGCGCATAGGTTTCAACCGCATCGCCCTGTACCAGCGGTGCGACGACGGCGCCTTTGTGGGCGACAACGTTGAGCAGCGCCTGGGCTTCGAGCTGGCGCAAGGCTTCGCGCACGGGCATGCGGCTGACCCCGAACAGGTCGGCCAGATCTTGCTGGCGCAATGCAGTGCCGCAAGGGATGCGCCCATCGAGAATCGCCGAGCGTAACGTTTCTTCGATCACCGAACGTGCGAGGTGAGCGGGAATCGGCCCGCTGACCTTGATACTACTGAGAGGGTTGGGCTTCTGTGTCACTACTACGCACCCTATTCGACTGAAATATTTGGATCCAAATGGACACTAGAGACTGCACTGAGACTTGTCAAACAAGTCAGGTTCTCGATCGCAATCTTTTTATGTCATTCACAATACAAGTCTAGCGTGCCGTCCGTGATTGCACCGTGCCATTGTCTTTTATCGGGCTAACCTGCACCATCGGCCGAATACCATTTGCCTGACCTGGATGCCTCGCATTGGCGGTACGTTTCGCGATCCCACGGACTTTGCGCTGGCTGTGTTGTGCGCTGCTACTGGCCGGCCTCATGCTGGGCGGCTTGCAGGCCGATTGGGATTTTTCGTTGATCAGCCGCCGTGCGCAAGCCTTATACGGACCGTTAGGTGAAGGGCAGCAGCGGATCGATGCCTGGCAGCAGTTGCTGGCCACTCAGAAGCAAGTCAGCGAGCTGGAGCAGCTCAAAGTGGTCAACCTGTTCTTCAACAAGCAGGTGCGTTACGTCGAGGACATCGACCTGTGGCACGAGGTCGACTATTGGGAAACGCCCATCGAAGCGCTGTGGAAGGGCGCCGGTGATTGCGAAGATTATGCGATTGCCAAGTATTTCAGCCTGCGTCACCTCGGCGTATCCAGTGACAAGCTGCGCATCACCTACGTCAAGGCGTTGCGCCAGAACCGGGCGCACATGGTGTTGACCTACTATTCAAGCCCCGAGGCCATGCCGCTGGTGCTCGACAGCCTGATCAACGAGATAAAGCCGGCCAACCAACGAACCGATCTGTTGCCGGTCTACTCTTTCAATGCAGAAGGTTTGTACTTGCCCGGCGCCAAGGGCAACAAAAAGGTCGGTGACACCAAACGTCTGTCCCGCTGGCAGGACGTGTTGAAGAAAATGCAGGCCGAAGGTTTCCCGGTCGAAACGACAAACTAGGAGCACGCGCTCAGATGTCTTTGTTCAAACAGCTGTTGATCGCTATTTGTCTGTTCCTGGTGGTCGCCTTCACCGGCAGCTTCATGGTCAGTCTGGAAAGCTCGCGCACCCAGTACGTCAACCAGTTGCGCTCCCACGCCCAGGACGCCGCGACGGCGCTGGCGCTGTCCCTGACGCCGAACATCGACGACCCGGCGATGGTCGAGCTGCTGGTCAGTTCTATTTTCGACAGCGGTTACTACTCAAGCATCCGCGTCGTCGACCTGAGCAACGACAACACCATCGTCGAGCGTAACGGGATTGCGGCGGTCAACAACGTGCCGGACTGGTTCGTCAAAATGATTGGCCTTGAAGCCGCTGGCGGCGATGCGATTGTCAGTCGTGGTTGGGAACAAGCGGCGCGGGTCGAGGTGGTCAGCCACCCGATGTTTGCGCTGGCCAAGCTGTGGCAGAGCGCGCTTGGGAGTCTTGGTTGGTTGTTGGTTTGCGGCGCCGTGAGCGCGGTGCTGGGGGCGCTGTTGTTGCGTCGGCAATTGAAACCGCTGGATTACATGGTCAAGCAATCCCACGCCATCGCCCGCCGCGAATTTCTCAGCCTGCCGGAACTGCCGCGCACTCCCGAACTGCGTCGCGTGGTGCAGGCCATGAACCAGATGGTCGAGAAGCTCAAGGCGTTGTTCCAGGAACAGGCCGAACGCAGTGAAAAACTGCGGGTCGAGTCTTATCAGGACAACCTCACCGGGCTCGCCAATCGTCGTTATTTCGAGATGCAATTGAACACCCGGGTGAGCAATCCGGAGCAGGCCAGTTCCGGTTATCTGCTGTTATTGCGGGTCAAGGACCTGGCGGGTTTGAACCAGCGGTTGGGCGGCCAACGCACCGACCAGTTATTGAAAGCCGTGGGCGAGCAGTTGTCCCGCGAGTGTGCCAAGTACCCGGAAACCCAGAACCTCGTCACGCGGATTCGCGGTGGTGAGTTCGCCGTGCTGGCGCCGGGGCTGGTGCGGGAAGAGGCGCTGCAGTTGGCGCAGAACCTCGACAGTGCATTGGCGAGCCTGCATGCGACGGGCGCCACCGACGTGGCCTCGGTGGCTTCGATCGGGTTGGCGCCGTTTGTACATGGCGATTCACCGCAAGCGGTGCTCGGACTGGGCGATCAAGCGTTGGCCCAGGCGGAAACCCAGGGCGAACCGAGCTGGGCGTGCCTGGATCACAGCGCGTCGACCAGTGTCGGCGATGACCATCATGCCTGGAACAATTTGCTGGATCAGGCGTTGAATCAGCGACGGTTCCAGTTGTATTTCCAACCGGTCGTGGCGAGCCAGGACACGCAACTGGTGTTGCATTACAAAGTGCTGTCGCGCCTGGTCGACGAGCAGGGGCAGACTATTCCTGCCGGGCGCTTCCTGCCGTGGCTGGAACGTTTTGGCTGGACCGCGCGGCTGGATCGGCTGATGTTGGAATTGGTGCTGGAGCAGATGGCTGATCACGAAGAATCGCTGGCGCTGAACCTGTCGTCGGCGACGTTGGGCGATGCGCAGGCGCTGAATAAAGTTTTCGAAATTTTGCGCGCGAACTCTAATCTGGGGCCACGCCTGACGCTGGAAATCGGCGAGGAGCAGCTGCCGGAACAAGCGATGCTGGAAGAGTTGACGTGGCGTCTGCGAGAACTCGGCTTCTCCCTGAGCCTGCAACGTTTTGGTGGGCGCTTCAGCATGATCGGCAACCTGGCGCGGCTGGGGCTGGCGTACCTGAAGATCGATGGCGGTTACATTCGGGCGATTGATCAAGAGAGCGACAAGCGCCTGTTCATCGAAGCGATCCAGCGCGCGGCGCACAGCATCGATTTGCCGCTGATTGCCGAGCGGGTCGAGACTGAAGGGGAGTTGTCGGTGATTCGGGAGATGGGGCTTTATGGGGTTCAGGGGCAGTTGTTTGGTGAGCCCAAGCCTTGGCGGTGAGCCGGATGCCGCTATCGCGGGCAAGTCGAATCGTCGCACCGCCGCTCCCACAGTTGATCTGTGTCGTTCACAATTCCCCTGTAGGAGCGGGCTTGCCCGCGAAGGCGTCAGTGCAGGCACCGATAAATCTGAAGGCAAATTCCTAGGATATTTCCTTCGAATTGCGTCGGCTTTGGTGAACTTGTTCCAGCCACAGCGCAGGTCTAGTCTGGCCTTGTCACTGAATAATCAGTGACACGGACGTGCAAGTCCGGGTAGAAACCACATCCAAACACTGCCTCTGGCCATTCATCAGGCATTTTTCATGCTTGTTGCGATTGCTTTATGGCGGCTGTGTGCGGGAGACCTTCGGGTCTGCCGAGGTTTAGGGCGTGGTTACTCGGTCTTGCACCCCGCACATAGCTGCCACCTTATTCGCGTGCAAGCGAACCGGGTCAACCTCTTTGTAATCATTGAGGCCATGCCATGTTCAAAGTAACCCCAAATCCGCCTTCTCCCCGCAGAGGCCGCCTCTTCACCGTCTCCCCCGACATCCCCACCGAAGCCCTCCTGGCCAACGCCTCCGAAGACCTGCTCTCCATCAGCGCCATCGCCGCCGACCTGGCCGACGATGTAGAAGGCACACGCCGCTGCGTCGCGCTGGCGCTTAGCCGAATGGCCGATGGGGTTCATTTGTTGGTGGAGCGGGCGCTGGATCATCTTGAGTTGCCAGAGTTGGCGGCGGGTTCAGTTAAGATTTAGCAGGATGGTTTTGTGTTGGGTTGAAGTCCGCTTTCGCGAGCAGGCTCGCTCCCACAGGTGATCTTCAGTGAACACAGCTTGTGTGAACGACTGAAATCCAATGTGGGAGCGAGCCTGCTCGCGATGGCGTCAGTACGAACACCAAAAAAGGTGGGGAGTTAGAGTTAGATCAACCCCGTCTCTTCATCATCAATCAACTGGCTCAACCCGCCCAACGCTTCACGGGCCTGGTTGCGGTCCATCAGTTTGGCTTGTGCCGCCGGCGGCAAGTCGGTGACGCGGATCACACCTTTGCTGGTCAGCACCTGGATCAAGTCATCGAGTACCCGGATCATTTCCAGGTCGCTTTGCTTGAGCTGCTTGAGGCTGGTCTCCACCACTTCGTTGGCATACCAGGCCTGGATTTCATGGTTGTCTGCCGGCAGTGCTTCCGTGGCCTCGGCGTAGGCCGCGGCTTCCACGCGCACTAACTGGCCTTGCGCATCGCGTTGCACGTAGAACATTGAACATCCCTCAGAAATGAACCAGCGTCATGCTGTCAGCAGCATAGGCCAACTGAATGCGAGTATGCGGTGCGGCGACGAAATCGTCACCGTAGAGAAAGGCACAAACGTGACGGCCGCCCCATAAGGGCGGCCGTTTTTCGTTTGATCAGCTGTTGTTGTGGTCAACCTTGATGGTCGGATCGCTGCCGGCGATCAGGTTATGCAGGTTGGCGCTGGACCAGTTGTTACCTTCCAGTTTGATCGTCACATCCGCCTTGGCCGCAGTCGCATCGGCGCTGTTGAAATTGCCGGCGGAGTTGACTTCCAGGGATGAGACGCCGCCTGCCGTGGTGATTTTCAGGAAGTTATCGATGGTGCTGCCGCTCTCGTTCTGCAACAGATCACGCAGGTCGATGCGGTCGCCTTCATTGGCATTGAAGTCCTTGATCACGTCGGTGCCTGTATCGCCTGCTTTCCAGACGAAGGTGTCGCCACCCAAGCCGCCGATCAGCGTGTCGTTGCCAGTGCCACCGAGGAGGGTGTCAATGCCGGCACCACCGTCCAGCGTATCTGTGCCAGCGCCACCAATGAGGAAGTCATTGCCGGCCTCACCGTTTAGCAAATCGTTGCCAGTGCCACCGAGCAGGATGTCGTTGCCGCTGCCGCCGTAGAGTTTGTCGTCACCGCCCTGCCCGAAGATGATGTCGTTACCAGCACCACCCAACAGCGTATCGTCACCATCGTGAGCGCCAGACACATCGAGCGTGGAGTAGTGCTCGGTGACGTACTGGTGCACGTTGCTTGGGGTGACTTGGTTGGTTTCGACGCCGGTTTCCTTGCCGACAAAAGCCTGCAGCGCGGTGTAGCCCTCACCTGTGACACCCGTGAAGCTCACCAGGTCGCCGAAGATGATGTCGTTGCCATCGCCGCCGTTGATGGTGTCCTTACCCGGAAGGGTAGCTTCGCTGTGGCCAAGAATTGCGTTGGCCAGATCTTCCGGGTTGATGTTGGCCAGCGGTTTTCCATCGGTGGTGTTATACGGCGCGAGGTCGTTTTCCGAGACATCGCCGTTCACACCAATGGCTTGTACCTTGGAGTTGGCGGCAGCAAACAGCGCGAATGCGGATGCCGCATTGCTCGCACTGCTGTCGACATCGCCGCTGACTACGTAATCCGACAGTTCATAGGTGCCGTCACCCTGGGCGTGAACTTGCAGGGTGGAGTTGTTGGCGCTGTACTTGTCTGACGTCCAGTTGTTGTTCGACTTTTCGGTCCATTTGTACAAAGCACCCGAGGAATCAACTACCACGCGACTCTCACCACCGATGATCATTCTGAACTCGGTACCCGGCGTGTAGGAGCCTTGCTTCAACACGTTGTCGAGGTAAAGGTCGGTAGCGCTATTGGACTTGTAGTCGACGACCAGCGGATTGGTTTGTTCGTCCTTCGTATAAGCGGTCGGCTCACCATCGGTGATGAAATAGGTGAGGTTGGTCGCGTTGAGGTTGCTCAGCGCATCAGGGCCTTTGAACCAGTTTGCGGTGGTTTTGAACACGTCTTCGTAGTTGGTGTAACCACCAGACTGCATGCTGTTGAGGACCCCCTTCAATAGGTCCAGAGCACCTGGTTTCGACAGATCAATCGAAATCGATTTGTTGACCTGTGAATCGAAGTCCACGAGGAATACTTTCACGGTGCCAGCGCTCGAGTTTGGCGAGGTGGCGCTGGCGATCAGCGAAGTGAACACCGTTATCAGGGAATTCTTCGCCGATGTTACGGAGGACGAGCTCATGCTGCCCGAACTGTCGACCATGAACGCGATGTTGTAATTCTGGCCCGGTGTGACCGTCAGGCCGCCGATATCTGCCACTACGATGTCATTGCCACTTGTGCCATCCCGAACGTCGTCACCCGAAGTCGCGGTGATCGGGTTGTAGGTCGCCGGGTAAACGGTGACGGGAATCGTTGCGACGCTGGGCGGCGCCGAACCGCCGAGCAATTCGGTGGAGGTCGAAGTCACCGTCAGGTTGAACTGGCCGTTGTAATACGCAGGCGGGGTCACGGTCAGGGAACTAAGGGTCCAGCCGGTGACATTGGCTTCGCCGGACGTCGCGGTGGCGGTGAAGGTGTGGCCAGCGCCATCGGTGAGTACCGCGCCCGCCGGTATGCCGCTGATCTTCACGCTCAGGCTTTCGGAGCCGTCGACGTCTGTCAGTGCGGTGGTGATTGCGGACAGATGAACGCTGGTACCTTCGGCGCCCGTGTTGAGTTTGTAGCCGTCGTAGTAGCCTTCGCCGTTGGTGCCGTGAAGGTCGGAAACAGTCACGCCGGAAGCGACCAGATCCGCCACTCCGGTGTACAGCGGCACGCCGGCGCTGCTCAGGTCGACCGCTGCACCGCCGTTGACCGACAGGTTAACGTCATAGCTGCCCGGGCCGCTTTGATTGTGGTGGTAGATGTCCAGCGTGTAGTAGCCGCTGGTGGTCGGGGTGAACGAGCCGGTAAGCGTGCCGCCATTGCCCCACAACGCACTGGCCACGTTTTTGCCGCCAATGGTCACCAGCAGGCTGTCATCGCCGCTGCCGCTGAAGGTGTAAGTCTTGCCGGCTTCGAGGTAAATCAGGCCGGAGGTTTTCGACGCGGTGCCAGCAGCCACATCGCCACTGGATTGCACGTTACCGACGGTGCTGCTGGAGTTCGGTGTGCCGGCGGCATCGATCACCGATTTCAGCGTGTCGGACGGCGCGCCGTTACCATTGGTGCCCAGGCCGGCCAGGCCAGTCCAGACTTCCTTGATTAAGCCTGTCGAGGTCACGTTGTTGCTGGCGACGTTCAGCGTTGGTGCATCTGCTACCGGGGTGATGTCGATTTTGATCGTGCCGGTGCTGCCCAGCAGTGTGCCGTCGGTTGGCTGGAACTGGATCTGCGCGTAGTCCGCCAGATTGTTGCCCGTGCCGCTGTTATAGCCGTTGGCGCCAGACTCGTTGGCGTCCGGCATGAAGCGCAACTTGCCCGCGTCGATGTCAGCCTTGGTGATGGTCTGGTTAGGCGTCAGGTCGGTCCAGGTCGAGCCGTTCAGGTATTGCAACTTGCCTTCGACCGGCAGGCCGGTGATTTTTACTCCGAGGCTGGTGGCTGGGCTGTCGACATCACTGACGCCGAAGGTCGACCAGCCGAGGATCAGCGAGGTGTCTTCGGTACCGGTGACGTTAACCGGTGCGGCAGTCGGTGCCTCGTTGACCGGGGTGACGCTGATGTTCAGCGTGCTGGTGGAACCGGTGTTGGTGGTGTAGGTGACGGTCGGCACGGTGCCGTTCCAGTTCTCCACTGGGGTAAAGGTGTAGTTGCCGTTGGCACCGAGGGTCAGGGTGCCGACGTTGGCGATGGTGGCAGTACCACCTGCAGTGTACTCGGTGCCACTAACCGTGAACTTGGCTACGCTCAGGACGTTATCCACATCGCGGTCGTTAGTCAGTACGTTACCGGTGGCGATGTTGTCCTCGAGGACAGTGTTGGTATCCGCGGTCAGGACACTTGGGTCATTGACCGGGGTGACGCTGATATTCAGCGTGCTGGTGGAACCGGTGTTGGTGGTGTAGGTGACGGTCGGCACGGTGCCGTTCCAGTTCTCGGCCGGGGTAAAGGTGTAAGCACCGTTGCTGGCGATGATCAGCGTTCCGACACCGGTCATGGTTGCGGTCTGGCCCGCCGTGAAGCTGCCGTCGACCCCATTCACGCTGAAGCTGGAGACGCTCAGGAGATTATCGACATCGTGGTCGTTGGTCAGCACGTTGCCGGTGGCCGCGTGGTCTTCATCGACCGTATTGGTGTCCGCGGTCAGGACGCTCGAGTCATTGACCGGGGTGACACTGATATCCAGCGTGCTGGTGGAGCCGGTGTTGGTGGTGTAGGTGACTTGTGGTACGGCGCCGTTCCAGTTCTCCACCGGGGTAAAGGTGTAAGCACCGCTCGCCCCGATCACCAGGGTGCCGACGTTGGCGATGATCGCCGGGGTGGCGCCTGCGGCGTACTCGGTGCCGCCAACCGTGAAGGTGGCCACGCTCAGGAGATTATCGACATCGTGGTCGTTGGTCAGCACGTTGCCGGTGGCCGCGTGGTCTTCATCGACCGTGTTGGTGTCCGCGGTCAGGACGCTTGGGTCATTGACCGGGGTGACGCTGATATCCAGCGTGCTGGTGGAACCGGTGTTGGTGGTGTAGGTGACGGTCGGCACGGTGCCGTTGTAGTTGGAGTCCGGAGTAAAGGTGTAAGCACCGTTCGCCCCGATCACCAGGGTGCCGACGTTGGCGATGATCGCCGGGGTGGCGCCTGCGGCGTACTCGGTGCCGCCAACCGTGAAGGTGGCCACGCTCAGGAGATTATCGACATCGTGGTCGTTGGTCAGCACGTTGCCGGTGGCTGCGTGGTCTTCATCGACAGTATTGGTGTCCGCTCCGAGGACGCTCGGGTCATTGACCGGGGTGACGCTGATATCCAGCGTGCTGGTGGAACCGGTGTTGGTGGTGTAAGTGACGGTCGGCACGGTGCCGTTGTAGTTGGAGTCCGGAGTAAAGGTGTAAGCACCGCTCGCCCCGATCACCAGGGTGCCGACGTTGGCGATGATCGCCGGGGTGGCGCCTGCGGTGTACTCGGTGCCGCCAACCGTGAAGGTGGCCACGCTCAAGAGATTATCCACATCGCTGTCATTGCCCAGCACGTTGCCGGTGGCTGCCTGGTCTTCATCGACAGTATTGGTATCCGCGGTCAGGACGCTTGGGTCATTGACCGGGGTGACGCTGATATCCAGCGTGCTGGTGGAACCGGTGTTGGTGGTGTAAGTGACGGTCGGCACGGTGCCGTTCCAGTTCTCGGCCGGGGTAAAGGTGTAAGCCCCGTTCGCCCCGATCACCAGGGTGCCGACGTTGGCGATGATCGCCGGGACGCCTGCGGTGTACTCGGTGCCGCCAACCGTGAAGGTCGCGACACTCAGATCGTTGTCGACATCGTGGTCGTTGGTCAGCACGTTGCCGGTGGCCGCGTGGTCTTCATCGACCGTATTGGTGTCCGCGGTCAGGACGCTCGGGTCATTGACCGGGGTGACACTGATATCCAGCGTGCTGGTGGAGCCGGTGTTGGTGGTGTAGGTGACGGTCGGCACGGTGCCGTTCCAGTTCTCGGCCGGGGTAAAGGTGTAAGCACCGTTCGCCCCGATCACCAGGGTGCCGACGTTGGCGATGATCGCCGGGACGCCTGCGGTGTACTCGGTGCCGCCAACCGTGAAGGTCGCGACACTCAGATCGTTGTCGACATCGTGGTCGTTGGTCAGCACGTTGCCGGTGGCCGCGTGGTCTTCATCGACCGTATTGGTGTCCGCGGTCAGGACGCTCGGGTCATTGACCGGGGTGACGCTGATATCCAGCGTGCTGGTGGAACCGGTGTTGGTGGTGTAGGTGACGGTCGGCACGGTGCCGTTCCAGTTCTCCACCGGGGTAAAGGTGTAGTTACCGTTGGCACCGAGGGTCAGCGAACCGACGTTGGCGATGATCGCCGGGGTGGCGCCTGCGGTGTACTCGGTGCCGCCAACCGTGAAGGTGGCCACGCTCAAGAGATTATCCACATCGCTGTCATTGCCCAGCACGTTGCCGGTGGCCGCCTGGTCTTCATCGACAGTGTTGGTATCCGCGGTCAGGACGCTCGGGTCATTGACCGGAGTGACGCTGATATCCAGCGTGCTGGTGGAGCCGGTGTTGGTGGTGTAGGTGACTTGCGGTACGGCGCCGTTCCAGTTCTCCACCGGGGTAAAGGCGTAAGCCCCGTTCGCCCCGATCACAAGGGTGCCGACGTTGGCGATGATCGCCGGGACGCCTGCGGCGTACTCGGTGCCGCCAACCGTGAAGGTCGCGACACTCAGATCGTTGTCGACATCGCTGTCATTGCTCAGCACGTTGCCGGTTGCAACGTGGTCTTCATCGACAGTCTGGGTGTCCGCGGTCAGGACGCTCGGGTCGTCGACCGCGGTGACGCTGATATCCAGCGTGCTGGTGGAACCGGTGTTGGTGGTGTAGGTGACGGTCGGCACGGTGCCGTTGTAGTTCTCGGCCGGGGTAAAGGTGTAAGCACCGTTGCTGGCGATGATCAGCGTTCCGACACCGGTCATGGTTGCGGTCTGGCCCGCCGTGAAACTGCCGTCGACCCCATTCACGCTGAAGCTGGAGACGCTCAGGAGATTATCGACATCGCTGTCATTGCCCAGCACGTTGCCGGTTGCAACATGGTCTTCATCGACAGTGTTGGTGTCCGCGGTCAGGACGCTCGGGTCATTGACCGGGGTGACACTGATATCCAGCGTGCTGGTGGAACCGGTGTTGGTGGTGTAGGTGACGGTCGGCACGGTGCCGTTCCAGTTCTCGGCCGGGGTAAAGGTGTAAGCACCGTTCGCCCCGATCACCAGGGTGCCGACGTTGGCGATGATCGCCGGGACGCCTGCGGTGTACTCGGTGCCGCCAACCGTGAAGGTGGCCACGCTCAGGAGATTATCGACATCGCTGTCATTGCCCAGCACGTTGCCGGTGGCTGCGTGGTCTTCATCGACAGTATTGGTATCCGCGGTCAGGACGCTTGGGTCATTGACCGGGGTGACGCTGATATCCAGCGTGCTGGTGGAACCGGTGTTGGTGGTGTAGGTGACGGTCGGCACGGTGCCGTTGTAGTTCTCCACCGGGGTAAAGGTGTAAGCGCCGTTGCTGGCGATGATCAGCGTTCCAACACCGGTCATGGTTGCGGTCTGGCCCGCTGTGAAGCTGCCGTCGACCCCATTCACGCTGAAGCTGGAGACGCTCAGGAGATTATCGACATCGCTGTCATTGCCCAGCACGTTGCCGGTGGCTGCGTGGTCTTCATCGACCGTATTGGTGTCCGCGGTCAGGACGCTCGGGTCATTGACCGGGGTGACGCTGATATCCAGCGTGCTGGTGGAACCGGTGTTGGTGGTGTAGGTGACGGTCGGCACGGTGCCGTTGTAGTTGGAGTCCGGAGTAAAGGTGTAAGCACCGTTCGCCCCGATCACCAGGGTGCCGACGTTGGCGATGATCGCCGGGACGCCTGCGGTGTACTCGGTGCCGCCAACCGTGAAGGTGGCCACGCTCAAGAGATTATCCACATCGCTGTCATTGCCCAGCACGTTGCCGGTGGCCGCCTGGTCTTCATCGACAGTATTGGTATCCGCGGTCAGGACGCTTGGGTCATTGACCGGGGTGACGCTGATATCCAGCGTGCTGGTGGAACCGGTGTTGGTGGTGTAAGTGACGGTCGGCACGGTGCCGTTCCAGTTCTCCACCGGGGTAAAGGTGTAAGCACCGCTCGCCCCGATCACCAGGGTGCCGACGTTGGCGATGATCGCCGGGGTGGCGCCTGCGGCGTACTCGGTGCCGCCAACCGTGAAGGTGGCCACGCTCAAGAGATTATCCACATCGCTGTCATTGCCCAGCACGTTGCCGGTGGCCGCCTGGTCTTCATCGACAGTCTGGGTGTCCGCGGTCAGGACGCTCGAGTCATTGACCGGGGTGACACTGATATCCAGCGTGCTGGTGGAGCCGGTGTTGGTGGTGTAGGTGACGGTCGGCACGGTGCCGTTCCAGTTCTCCACCGGGGTAAAGGTGTAAGCCCCGTTCGCCCCGATCACCAGGGTGCCGACGTTGGCGATGATCGCCGGGGTGGCGCCTGCGGTGTACTCGGTGCCGCCAACCGTGAAGGTGGCCACGCTCAGGAGATTATCGACATCGTGGTCGTTGGTCAGCACGTTGCCGGTGGCTGCGTGGTCTTCATCGACCGTATTGGTGTCCGCGGTCAGGACGCTTGGGTCATTGACCGGGGTGACGCTGATATCCAGCGTGCTGGTGGAACCGGTGTTGGTGGTGTAAGTGACGGTCGGCACGGTGCCGTTGTAGTTGGAGTCCGGAGTAAAGGTGTAAGCACCGTTGCTGGCGATGATCAGCGTTCCGACACCGGTCATGGTTGCGGTCTGGCCCGCCGTGAAGCTGCCGTCGACCCCATTCACGCTGAAGCTGGAGACGCTCAGGAGATTATCGACATCGTGGTCGTTGGTCAGCACGTTACCGGTGGCCGCGTGGTCTTCATCGACCGTATTGGTGTCCGCGGTCAGGACGCTCGGGTCATTGACCGGGGTGACACTGATATCCAGCGTGCTGGTGGAGCCGGTGTTGGTGGTGTAGGTGACGGTCGGCACGGTGCCGTTCCAGTTCTCGGCCGGGGTAAAGGTGTAAGCACCGTTCGCCCCGATCACCAGGGTGCCGACGTTGGCGATGATCGCCGGGACGCCTGCGGTGTACTCGGTGCCGCCAACCGTGAAGGTCGCGACACTCAGATCGTTGTCGACATCGCTGTCATTGCCCAGCACGTTGCCGGTGGCCGTGTGGTCTTCATCGACCGTATTGGTGTCTGCGGTCAGGACGCTCGGGTCATTGACCGGGGTGACGCTGATATTCAGCGTGCTGGTGGAACCGGTGTTGGTGGTGTAAGTGACGGTCGGCACGGTGCCGTTCCAGTTCTCCACCGGGGTAAAGGTGTAAGCCCCGTTCGCCCCGATCACCAGGGTGCCGACGTTGGCGATGATCGCCGGGGTGGCGCCTGCGGTGTACTCGGTGCCGCCAACCGTGAAGGTGGCCACGCTCAGGAGATTATCCACATCGTGGTCGTTGCCCAGCACGTTGCCGGTGGCCGCGTGGTCTTCATCGACCGTATTGGTGTCCGCACCCAGGACGCTCGGGTCATTGACCGGAGTGACGCTGATATCCAGCGTGCTGGTGGAGCCGGTGTTGGTGGTGTAGGTGACGGTCGGCACGGTGCCGTTCCAGTTCTCGGCCGGGGTAAAGGTGTAAGCACCGTTGCTGGCGATGATCAGCGTTCCGACACCGGTCATGGTTGCGGTCTGGCCCGCCGTGAAGCTGCCGTCGACCCCATTCACGCTGAAGCTGGAGACGCTCAGGAGATTATCGACATCGTGGTCGTTGGTCAGCACGTTGCCGGTGGCCGCGTGGTCTTCATCGACCGTATTGGTGTCCGCGGTCAGGACGCTCGGGTCATTGACCGGGGTGACGCTGATATCCAGCGTGCTGGTGGAACCGGTGTTGGTGGTGTAGGTGACGGTCGGCACGGTGCCGTTCCAGTTCTCGGCCGGGGTAAAGGTGTAAGCACCGTTGCTGGCGATGATCAGCGTTCCGACACCGGTCATGGTTGCGGTCTGGCCCGCCGTGAAGCTGCCGTCGACCCCATTCACGCTGAAGCTGGAGACGCTCAGGAGATTATCGACATCGCTGTCATTGCCCAGCACGTTGCCGGTGGCTGCGTGGTCTTCATCGACCGTATTGGTGTCCGCGGTCAGGACGCTCGGGTCATTGACCGGGGTGACACTGATATCCAGCGTGCTGGTGGAGCCGGTGTTGGTGGTGTAGGTGACGGTCGGCACGGTGCCGTTCCAGTTCTCCACCGGGGTAAAGGTGTAAGCACCGCTCGCCCCGATCACCAGGGTGCCGACGTTGGCGATGATCGCCGGGGTGGCGCCTGCGGCGTACTCGGTGCCGCCAACCGTGAAGGTCGCGACACTCAGATCGTTGTCGACATCGTGGTCGTTGGTCAGCACGTTGCCGGTGGCCGCGTGGTCTTCATCGACCGTATTGGTGTCCGCGGTCAGGACGCTCGGGTCATTGACCGGGGTGACGCTGATATCCAGCGTGCTGGTGGAACCGGTGTTGGTGGTGTAAGTGACGGTCGGCACGGTGCCGTTCCAGTTCTCCACCGGGGTAAAGGTGTAAGCACCGCTCGCCCCGATCACCAGGGTGCCGACGTTGGCGATGATCGCCGGGGTGGCGCCTGCGGTGTACTCGGTGCCGCCAACCGTGAAGGTGGCCACGCTCAGGAGATTATCGACATCGCTGTCATTGCCCAGCACGTTGCCGGTGGCTGCGTGGTCTTCATCGACCGTATTGGTGTCCGCGGTCAGGACGCTCGGGTCATTGACCGGGGTGACACTGATATCCAGCGTGCTGGTGGAACCGGTGTTGGTGGTGTAGGTGACGGTCGGCACGGTGCCGTTGTAGTTCTCCACCGGGGTAAAGGTGTAAGCGCCGTTGCTGGCGATGATCAGCGTTCCGACACCGGTCATGGTTGCGGTCTGGCCCGCCGTGAAGCTGCCGTCGACCCCATTCACGCTGAAGCTGGAGACGCTCAGGAGATTATCGACATCGTGGTCGTTGGTCAGCACGTTGCCGGTGGCCGCGTGGTCTTCATCGACAGTCTGGGTGTCCGCGCCGAGGACGCTCGGGTCGTCGACCGCGGTGACGCTGATATTCAGCGTGCTGGTGGAACCGGTGTTGGTGGTGTAGGTGACGGTCGGCACGGTGCCGTTGTAGTTCTCCACCGGGGTAAAGGTGTAAGCGCCGTTGCTGGCGATGATCAGCGTTCCGACACCGGTCATGGTTGCGGTCTGGCCCGCCGTGAAGCTGCCGTCGACCCCATTCACGCTGAAGCTGGAGACGCTCAGGAGATTATCGACATCGTGGTCATTGCCGAGCACGTTGCCGGTGGCTGCGTGGTCTTCATCGACCGTATTGGTGTCCGCGCCGAGGACGCTCGGGTCGTCGACCGCGGTGACGCTGATATCCAGCGTGCTGGTGGAACCGGTGTTGGTGGTGTAGGTGACGGTCGGCACGGTGCCGTTCCAGTTCTCGGCCGGGGTAAAGGTGTAAGCGCCGTTGCTGGCGATGATCAGCGTTCCGACACCGGTCATGGTTGCGGTCTGGCCCGCCGTGAAGCTGCCGTCGACCCCATTCACGCTGAAGCTGGAGACGCTCAGGAGATTATCGACATCGTGGTCGTTGGTCAGCACGTTGCCGGTGGCCGCGTGGTCTTCATCGACAGTCTGGGTGTCCGCGCCGAGGACGCTCGGGTCGTCGACCGCGGTGACGCTGATATTCAGCGTGCTGGTGGAACCGGTGTTGGTGGTGTAGGTGACGGTCGGCACGGTGCCGTTGTAGTTCTCCACCGGGGTAAAGGTGTAAGCGCCGTTGCTGGCGATGATCAGCGTTCCGACACCGGTCATGGTTGCGGTCTGGCCCGCCGTGAAGCTGCCGTCGACCCCATTCACGCTGAAGCTGGAGACGCTCAGGAGATTATCGACATCGTGGTCATTGCCGAGCACGTTGCCGGTGGCTGCGTGGTCTTCATCGACCGTATTGGTGTCCGCGCCGAGGACGCTCGGGTCGTCGACCGCGGTGACGCTGATATCCAGCGTGCTGGTGGAACCGGTGTTGGTGGTGTAGGTGACGGTCGGCACGGTGCCGTTCCAGTTCTCGGCCGGGTAAAGGTGTAAGCGCCGTTGCTGGCGATGATCAGCGTTCCGACACCGGTCATGGTTGCGGTCTGGCCCGCCGTGAAGCTGCCGTCGACCCCATTCACGCTGAAGCTGGAGACGCTCAGGAGATTATCGACATCGCTGTCATTGCCCAGCACGTTACCGGTGGCCGCGTGGTCTTCATCGACAGTATTGGTGTCCGCGGTCAGGACGCTCGGGTCATTGACCGGGGTGACGCTGATATCCAGCGTGCTGGTGGAACCGGTGTTGGTGGTGTAGGTGACGGTCGGCACGGTGCCGTTGTAGTTGGAGTCCGGAGTAAAGGTGTAAGCACCGCTCGCCCCGATCACCAGGGTGCCGACGTTGGCGATGATCGCCGGGGTGGCGCCTGCGGTGTACTCGGTGCCGCCAACCGTGAAGGTGGCCACGCTCAAGAGATTATCCACATCGCTGTCATTGCCCAGCACGTTACCGGTGGCCGCGTGGTCTTCATCGACCGTATTGGTGTCCGCGGTCAGGACGCTCGGGTCATTGACCGGGGTGACACTGATATCCAGCGTGCTGGTGGAGCCGGTGTTGGTGGTGTAGGTGACGGTCGGTACGCTGCCGTTCCAGTTCTCGGCCGGGGTAAAGGTGTAGTTACCGTTGGCACCGAGGGTCAGCGAACCGACGTTGGCGATGATCGCCGGGGTGGCGCCTGCGGTGTACTCGGTGCCGCCAACCGTGAAGGTGGCCACGCTCAAGAGATTATCCACATCGCTGTCATTGCCCAGCACGTTGCCGGTGGCCGCCTGGTCTTCATCGACAGTCTGGGTGTCCGCGGTCAGGACGCTCGAGTCATTGACCGGGGTGACACTGATATCCAGCGTGCTGGTGGAGCCGGTGTTGGTGGTGTAGGTGACGGTCGGCACGGTGCCGTTCCAGTTCTCCACCGGGGTAAAGGTGTAAGCACCGCTCGCCCCGATCACCAGGGTGCCGACGTTGGCGATGATCGCCGGGGTGGCGCCTGCGGTGTACTCGGTGCCGCCAACCGTGAAGGTGGCCACGCTCAAGAGATTATCCACATCGCTGTCATTGCCCAGCACGTTGCCGGTGGCCGCCTGGTCTTCATCGACCGTATTGGTGTCCGCGCCGAGGACGCTCGGGTCATTGACCGGAGTGACGCTGATATCCAGCGTGCTGGTGGAGCCGGTGTTGGTGGTGTAGGTGACTTGCGGTACGGCGCCGTTCCAGTTCTCCACCGGGGTAAAGGCGTAAGCCCCGTTTGCCCCGATCACAAGGGTGCCGACGTTGGCGATGATCGCCGGGGTGGCGCCTGCGGCGTACTCGGTGCCGCCAACCGTGAAGGTCGCGACACTCAGATCGTTGTCGACATCGCTGTCATTGCCCAGCACGTTGCCGGTGGCCGCCTGGTCTTCATCGACCGTATTGGTATCCGCGGTCAGGACGCTCGGGTCATTGACCGGAGTGACGCTGATATCCAGCGTGCTGGTGGAGCCGGTGTTGGTGGTGTAGGTGACGGTCGGCACGGTGCCGTTGTAGTTGGAGTCCGGAGTAAAGGTGTAAGCACCGCTCGCCCCAATCACCAGGGTGCCGACGTTGGCGATGATCGCCGGGGTGGCGCCTGCGGCGTACTCGGTGCCGCCAACCGTGAAGGTGGCCACGCTCAGGAGATTATCGACATCGCTGTCATTGCCCAGCACGTTGCCGGTGGCCGCGTGGTCTTCATCGACCGTATTGGTATCCGCGGTCAGGACGCTCGGGTCATTGACCGGGGTGACGCTGATATCCAGCGTGCTGGTGGAACCGGTGTTGGTGGTGTAGGTGACGGTCGGCACGGTGCCGTTCCAGTTCTCGGCCGGGTAAAGGTGTAAGCCCCGTTCGCCCCGATCACCAGGGTGCCGACGTTGGCGATGATCGCCGGGACGCCTGCGGTGTACTCGGTGCCGCCAACCGTGAAGGTCGCGACACTCAGATCGTTGTCGACATCGTGGTCGTTGGTCAGCACGTTGCCGGTGGCCGCGTGGTCTTCATCGACCGTATTGGTGTCCGCGGTCAGGACGCTCGGGTCATTGACCGGGGTGACACTGATATCCAGCGTGCTGGTGGAGCCGGTGTTGGTGGTGTAGGTGACGGTCGGCACGGTGCCGTTCCAGTTCTCGGCCGGGGTAAAGGTGTAAGCACCGTTCGCCCCGATCACCAGGGTGCCGACGTTGGCGATGATCGCCGGGACGCCTGCGGTGTACTCGGTGCCGCCAACCGTGAAGGTCGCGACACTCAGATCGTTGTCGACATCGTGGTCGTTGGTCAGCACGTTGCCGGTGGCCGCGTGGTCTTCATCGACCGTATTGGTGTCCGCGGTCAGGACGCTCGGGTCATTGACCGGGGTGACGCTGATATCCAGCGTGCTGGTGGAACCGGTGTTGGTGGTGTAGGTGACGGTCGGCACGGTGCCGTTCCAGTTCTCCACCGGGGTAAAGGTGTAGTTACCGTTGGCACCGAGGGTCAGCGAACCGACGTTGGCGATGATCGCCGGGGTGGCGCCTGCGGTGTACTCGGTGCCGCCAACCGTGAAGGTGGCCACGCTCAAGAGATTATCCACATCGCTGTCATTGCCCAGCACGTTGCCGGTGGCCGCCTGGTCTTCATCGACAGTGTTGGTATCCGCGGTCAGGACGCTCGGGTCATTGACCGGAGTGACGCTGATATCCAGCGTGCTGGTGGAGCCGGTGTTGGTGGTGTAGGTGACTTGCGGTACGGCGCCGTTCCAGTTCTCCACCGGGGTAAAGGCGTAAGCCCCGTTCGCCCCGATCACAAGGGTGCCGACGTTGGCGATGATCGCCGGGACGCCTGCGGCGTACTCGGTGCCGCCAACCGTGAAGGTCGCGACACTCAGATCGTTGTCGACATCGCTGTCATTGCTCAGCACGTTGCCGGTTGCAACGTGGTCTTCATCGACAGTCTGGGTGTCCGCGGTCAGGACGCTCGGGTCGTCGACCGCGGTGACGCTGATATTCAGCGTGCTGGTGGAGCCGGTGTTGGTGGTGTAAGTGACGGTCGGCACGGTGCCGTTGTAGTTGGAGTCCGGAGTAAAGGTGTAAGCACCGCTCGCCCCGATCACCAGGGTGCCGACGTTGGCGATGATCGCCGAGGTGGCGCCTGCGGTGTACTCGGTGCCGCCAACCGTGAAGGTGGCCACGCTCAGGAGATTATCGACATCGCTGTCATTGCTCAGCACGTTGCCGGTGGCCGCGTGGTCTTCATCGACAGTATTGGTGTCCGCGCCGAGGACGCTCGGGTCATTGACCGGGGTGACGCTGATATCCAGCGTGCTGGTGGAACCGGTGTTGGTGGTGTAGGTGACGGTCGGTACGGTGCCGTTGTAGTTCTCCACCGGGGTAAAGGTGTAAGCACCGTTGGCCCCGATCACCAGGGTGCCGACGTTGGCGATGGTCGCCGGGGCGCCTGCGGCGTACTCGGTGCCGCCAACCGTGAAGGTGGCCACGCTCAGGAGATTATCGACATCGTGGTCGTTGCCCAGCACGTTGCCGGTGGCCGTGTGGTCTTCATCGACCGTCTGGGTATCTGCGCCGAGGACGCTCGGGTCATTGACCGGGGTGACGCTGATATCTAGCGTGCTGGTGGAACCAGTGTTGGTGGTGTAGGTGACGGTCGGTACGGTGCCGTTGTAGTTCTCCACCGGGGTAAAGGTGTAAGCACCGTTCGCTCCGATCACCAGGGTGCCGACGTTGGCGATGGTCGCCGGGACGCCTGCGGTGTACTCGGTGCCGCCAACCGTGAAGGTGGCCACGCTCAAGAGATTATCCACATCGCTGTCATTGCCCAGCACGTTGCCGGTGGCCGCCTGGTCTTCATCGACAGTCTGGGTGTCCGCGGTCAGGACGCTCGAGTCATTGACCGGGGTGACACTGATATCCAGCGTGCTGGTGGAGCCGGTGTTGGTGGTGTAGGTGACGGTCGGCACGGTGCCGTTCCAGTTCTCGGCCGGGGTAAAGGTGTAAGCCCCGTTCGCCCCGATCACCAGGGTGCCGACGTTGGCGATGATCGCCGGGGTGGCGCCTGCGGCGTACTCGGTGCCGCCAACCGTGAAGGTGGCCACGCTCAGGAGATTATCGACATCGTGGTCGTTGGTCAGCACGTTGCCGGTGGCTGCGTGGTCTTCATCGACCGTATTGGTGTCCGCGGTCAGGACGCTCGGGTCATTGACCGGGGTGACACTGATATCCAGCGTGCTGGTGGAACCGGTGTTGGTGGTGTAAGTGACGGTCGGCACGGTGCCGTTCCAGTTCTCGGCCGGGGTAAAGGTGTAAGCACCGCTCGCCCCGATCACCAGGGTGCCGACGTTGGCGATGATCGCCGGGGTGGCGCCTGCGGCGTACTCGGTGCCGCCAACCGTGAAGGTCGCGACACTCAGATCGTTGTCGACATCGCTGTCATTGGTCAGCACGTTGCCGGTTGCAACGTGGTCTTCATCGACAGTCTGGGTGTCCGCGCCGAGGACGCTCGGGTCGTCGACCGCGGTGACGCTGATATTCAGCGTGCTGGTGGAACCGGTGTTGGTGGTGTAGGTGACGGTCGGCACGGTGCCGTTGTAGTTGGAGTCCGGAGTAAAGGTGTAAGCACCGTTCGCCCCGATCACCAGGGTGCCGACGTTGGCGATGATCGCCGGGACGCCTGCGGCGTACTCGGTGCCGCCAACCGTGAAGGTGGCCACGCTCAGGAGATTATCGACATCGTGGTCGTTGCTCAGCACGTTGCCGGTGGCTGCGTGGTCTTCATCGACAGTATTGGTGTCCGCGGTCAGGACGCTCGGGTCATTGACCGGGGTGACACTGATATTCAGGGTCGAGGTGTCGTTGGTTCCCGAGCCGTCGGTGACGGTGTAGGTCACGCTTGGCACGCTACCGTTGTAGTTGGCGGCTGGAGTAAAGGTATAGGCACCGCTCGCCCCGATCATCAGGGCCCCGACGTTGGTGATGGTCGCGGTTTCACCGGCCAGGTACTGGGTGCCACCAACTGTGAAGTTGAGCACGCTGACCGGACCGTCGCCGCTGCTCGTGCCGTCGAGGACGCTGCCGGTCACGGCGGTGTCTTCCAGAGTGGAAGCCGTTTCACTGGCATCGGTGAAGCTGTCGTCGACCGGCGTGACGCTGATGTTCAGGGTCGAGGTGTCGTTGCCGCCCGAACCGTCGGTGACGGTGTAGCTGACGGTCGGCACCGTGCCGTTGTAGTTGGCGGCTGGAGTAAAGGTATAGGCACCGCTCGCCCCGATCATCAGGGCCCCGACGTTGGTGATGGTCGCGGTTTCACCGGCCAGGTACTGGGTGCCGCCAACCGTGAAGTTGAGCACGCTGACCGGACCGTCGCCGCTGCTCGTACCGTCGAGGACGCTGCCGGTGAGGGCGGTGTCTTCCAGAGTGGAAACCGTTTCGTTGAGGTCGGTGAAACTGTCATCGACCGGGGTGACGCTGATGTTCAGGGTCGAAGTGACGTCAGTACCGGAGCCGTCGGTGATGGTGTAGCTGACCGTTGGTACCGTGCCGTTGTAGTTCGCGGCTGGAGTGAAGGTGTAGGCGCCATCGGCCGCAATGACCAGGGTGCCGACGTTGGCGATGGTCGCCGTGGCGCCAGCCGCGTAAGTGCTCGCACCGATGGTGAAGTTGAGCACGCTGACCGGGCCATCGACGCTGCTTGTGCCGTCGAGGACGCTGCCGGTAACGGCGGTGTCTTCCAGAGTGGAAACCGTTTCGTTGAGGTCGGTGAAACTGTCATCGACCGGGGTGACGCTGATGTTCAGGGTCGAAGTGACGTCAGTACCGGAGCCGTCGGTGACGGTGTAGCTGACGCTTGGCACCGTGCCGTTGTAGTTGGCCGCCGGGGTAAAGGTGTAGGCGCCATCGGCGGCGAGCACCAGGGTCCCGACATTGGCGATGGTCGCGGTGCTGCCAGCGGCGTAGGTAGTTTCACCGATGGTGAAGTTAACCACGCTGACCGGGCCATCGACGCTCGAGGTGCCGCTGAGGACGCTGCCAGTCACCGGGGCGTCTTCGCTGGTGGTCACGATTTCGCTGAGGTCGGTGAAGCTGTCTTCAACCGGGGTCACGCTGATATTCAGGGTCGAAGTGACATTGCTGCCGGAACCGTCGGTGACGGTGTAGGTCACGCTTGGCACCGTGCCGTTGTAGTTGGCCGCTGGAGTGAAGGTGTAGGCGCCATCGGCGGCGAGCACCAGAGTGCCGACGTTGGCGATGGTCGCCGTGCTGCCGGCGGCGTAGGTGGTTTCACCGATGGTGAAGTTCACCATGCTGACCGGGCCATCGACGCTCGAGGTGCCGCTGAGGACGCTGCCGGTCACCGGGGAATCTTCGCTGGTGGTCACGGTTTCGTTGAGGTCGGTGAAGCTGTCATCGACCGGGGTCACGCTGATATTCAGGGTCGAAGTGACATTGCTGCCGGAACCGTCGGTGACGGTGTAGCTGACGGTCGGCACCGTGCCGTTGTAGTTGGCGGCTGGAGTAAAGGTGTACGCCCCGTTCGCCCCGATCACCAGGGTGCCGACGTTGGCGATGGTCGCCGTGTCGCCTGCCGCGTAAGTGGTCACACCGATGGTGAAGTTGAGTACGCTGACCGGGCCATCGACGCTGCTTGTGCCGTCGAGGACGCTGCCGGTCACCGGGGAATCTTCGCTAGTGGTCACGGTTTCGTTGAGGTCGGTGAAGCTGTCATCAACCGGGGTAACGCTGATGTTCAGGGTCGAGGTGACGTCAGTACCGGAGCCGTCGGTGACGGTGTAGCCGACCGTTGGCACCGTGCCGTTGTAGTTGGCCGCCGGGGTAAAGGTGTAGGCGCCATCGGCGGCGAGCACCAGGGTCCCGACGTTGGCGATGGTCGCCGTGGCGCCTGCCGCGTAAGTGCTCGCACCGATGGTGAAGTTCACCACGCTGACCGGGCCGTCGACGCTCGAGGTACCCGCCAGCACGCTGCCAGTCACCGGGGCGTCTTCGCTGGTGGTCACGATTTCGCTGAGGTCGGTGAAGCTGTCATCAACCGGGGTCACGCTGATATTCAGGGTCGAAGTGACATTGCTGCCGGAACCGTCGGTGACGGTATAGCTGACAGTTGGCACCGTGCCGTTGTAGTTGGCCGCCGGGGTAAAGGTGTAGGCGCCATCGGCGGCGAGCACCAGGGTCCCGACATTGGTGATAGTCGCGGTTTCACCGGCTTGGTACTGGGTGCCGCCAACCGTGAAGTTAACCACGCTGACCGGGCCATCGACGCTCGAGGTGCCGTTGAGAACGCTGCCGGTCACCGGGGAATCTTCGCTGGTGGTCACGGTTTCGCTGGCATCGGTGAAGCTGTCGTCGACCGGGGTGACGCTGATGTTCAGGGTCGAAGTGACGTCAGTACCGGAGCCGTCGGTGACGGTGTAGCTGACCGTTGGTACCGTGCCGTTGTAGTTCGCGGCTGGAGTAAAGGTGTAGGCGCCATCGGCTGCGATGACCAGGGTGCCGACATTGGCAATGGTGGCGGTCTGGCCGGCTGTGAAGGTGGCATTGACGCCGGCGATGGTAAAGGTGGCCACGCTCAGGACATTGTCGATGTCGCTGTCGTTGCTCAGCACGTTGCCGATCGCAGGCGTGTCTTCTGCAATGGTTTGAGTGTCTGCAGTCAAAACACTCGGATCATCGACCGCCGTCACGGTGAGATCCAGCGTGCTGGTCAATCCGGTATTGGTGGTGTACGTGACTTGCGGTACGGCGCCGTTGTAGTTGGCGTCTGGAGTAAAGGTGTAGTTGCCATTGGTGCCGATGGTCAACGTACCGACGCCGACGATGGCCGCCGTCTGGCCTGCGGTGAAACTGCCGGTCATGCCCGCGACGGTGAAGCTGGCGACACCGAGAGGCGTGTCGGCATCGCTATCGTTGTTCAGTACGTTGCCGGTCGCGACACTGTCTTCGGCCTGTGTGCCGGTATCAGCGGTCAGTACGCTCGGAGCGTTGGTGACCGTGGTGTTCTGATTGCTGCCGGTATCGAGCGTGGTGGTTGTGGCAGTGAAATCTGGACCGTCGGTTGGGAAACCAACGGTAGGGGCCACCCGGCCAGCGGTTGCATCCAGCATCACGAAGCTGTGACCGCCACCTGCCGCGCCGCCCGTGCCGGCAGCCGTAGGGCCGGCCGCGGTGGCTTCAAGGTCTTTGGTCGGGTCGGCGCCGGCAACGATGGCTTGCTGCAGTTCTTCAACCGATGGCGCGGCTTGTGCGGTGGCTTCTGCCAGGCCGCTGCTGGAATCCGGAGCGCTGCCGCTCCACTGAGTGTCGCGACCCAGGTCCAGGGTCTGGCCGTCAGCCAGTTCGAGCGTTACGGCGCCCGCTGCACCAGTGTCTACCTGATCGCCGACCAACAGCCGATCGCCTTCAATGAGTACACGACGGACGCCCTCTGGGGACACCGCGAAAACTTGACCGACAATGCTTTTGACGATGGCAACAACACTGCTCATTGATGACTCTCCAGGTGATGCGTTCAGTTGACTTCCATGGACTTGGCGGACTTGGCCTGCCCAGTCAGGGCGTACTTTCAAACAAGATTAGACGTAAGTTTGACGCGGCTATTCGTCAATAAATTGTCTATACTTTTTCGTAATTAACAATATGCCAAACTATTGACCTTGCAGTTGCCATCCTAAACACTCGTCCCAGTAATGTCACATTGATATTTAGGTAACGAACTGTCCTGCCGAGTGTGATCCCGTTCTAACTTTCTACTTTCCGACGTACGGTATTTCAGGCAGCCATTATCCAATGCAGTCGTACGTTCTGAAGTGATTCAGGACAAGACGTCCTGGGGGAATTCGAACCATTCGTCAGCAACTGTTCAAGTCTTCACCCAGCGCCAATGCGGCCAGTTTTGTTCAGGAACAGAGCCTTATGCAGGCAATACAACAGGCACTGGAGGTCCATCCGGAAGTCCAGGCAAGTATTAATAGTCGATTGGCCGCGGATTATCGGTTAAAGGCGGCCAAAGGTGGATCCCTTCCCCGGGTCGATCTGCCGGGCGGTTATGGTCGTGAAGGCCGCTTAACAATATGTCGATCACAACACCGGCGTGCGCACCGCATTTTAGAAACAGTTCAGTCTCTGTGAGCGCAACTTGATCGACAGCGAAAACGAACTGTTTAACGCTTTCTGTTGTTTGGCTGAGATCAAAACTATTCAGTTATTTACTCAATACCGAATCAAGGCGACCATGTGCGAGTTGCTCAAGCGCCAGGGAGTGGTCGCACCACTAGCTTTCGTTGTGCAAAACGACGTGAAGCCGCAGGTTCAGCTCCCCGGGATGAATTGAGTCCTCCCTTTTTACCGTTAGCCAAGAGTGTCGAGCGTGGAATCAGAAGTCAGTCGGGTTCAACTCATCCATGATCCACGCACGCTGCATGACGATCCGTTACTGGATGGCCTGCTAGCCCTTTGCACATTGCATCAGAAGCCGGCCAGCGCCGCGATGTTGACCACCGGCCTGCCATTGCCCAAGCAACGCCTGAGCGTCGAGTTGCTACCTCGCGCAGCGGCTCGCGCCGGCCTGCAAGGTCGGGTGTTGCAACGCAAGCTTGAGCAGATCCCGGCGATTGCGCTGCCGGCACTGTTGTTGCTCAAGGACGGTCGCAGTGCGGTTCTGCTCGGCTGGCTGGGTGACGACCAGGCTCGCGTGCTTCTGAGCGAAAGCGATGGCGGCGAAAGTGTCGTCAGTCGCGAGTTGCTCGCCGATGACTACACCGGCAAAGTGTTTTTCGCTCAACCCCAGCACAAATTCGACGTCAACCACGGCACGCTGATCCCGCGCGCACGCTCGTGGTTCCGCGACACCCTCAAGCGTTCGCGCTGGCTCTACGCTGACGCCATCGCCGCCAGTTTCCTGATCAACATCATCGCCATGGCCGCGCCGCTGTTCGTGATGAACGTCTACGACCGCGTCGTGCCGAACCAGGCCGAATCGACCCTGTGGGTATTGGCCATCGGCATTACCGGTGCTTACCTGTTCGACCTGATCCTCAAGAGTCTGCGCAGTCTGTGCCTGGACCTGGCCGGCAAGAAAACCGACCTGATCATCTCCGCCACGTTGTTCGAACGCATCGTCGGCATGGCCATGAAGTACCGACCGGCCCGGGTCGGCAGCTTCGCCCAGAACATCCATGAGTTTCAGAGCCTGCGCGACTTCCTCGCCTCGCTGACGCTGACCAGCCTGATTGATCTGCCATTTACGCTTCTGATCTTCATGGTCATCGCAATTATCGGCGGGCACCTGGTGTGGATTCCGGTGCTGGCGTTCCCGATTGCCTTGCTGATCGGCTACGCACTGCAGAAGCCGCTGGTGGCGACCATGGAGCGAACCATGGCCCTGGGCGCCGAGCGTCAGTCGAGCCTGATCGAAACCCTCGCCGGCCTCGACGCGGTGAAGGTCAACAACGCCGAAAGCGAACGTCAGTATCAGTGGGAACAAACCATTGGCACCCTCAGCCGCCTCGAACTGCGGGTGAAAATGCTCTCCGGCCTGGCGATGAACATCACGTTGCTGATCCAGCAGCTGGCCGGGGTCATCATGATCGTCTTCGGCGTGTACCAGATCATCGCCGGCAACCTGAGCATGGGCGGTCTTATCGCCTGCTACATGCTCAGCGGTCGTGCCCTCAGTCCGCTGGCTTCGCTGTCCGGCCTGCTGACGCGTTACCAGCAAGCGCGGGTGACCATGACCTCGGTCGATCAAATGATGGAGTTGCCGCAAGAGCGCAACTTCGAAGAGCGCCCGCTGAGTCGCAAGGTGCTGCAAGGCGGCATCGAGTGCCGGCAGATGAACTTCACCTACCCAGGGCAGCAGAACCTGGCGCTGAAGAACATCAACCTGAGCATAAAGCCGGGCGAGAAGATCGGCATCATCGGTCGCAGCGGTTCGGGCAAAAGCTCCCTGGCCAAACTGGTGGTGGGGCTGTACCAGCCGGACGACGGCGCGCTGTTGGTGGATGGCGTCGACATTCGCCAGATCGACGTGAGCGAATTGCGCTACAACATCGGCTACGTCGCGCAGGACATCCAGCTGTTGGCGGGCACCCTTCGCGATAACCTGGTGTCGGGCGCACGCTATGTCGAAGACGAATTGGTCTTGCAAGCAGCCGAACTGGCCGGTGTGCATGAATTCGCCCGTCTGCACCCGCAAGGTTATGAGCTGCAAGTCGGTGAGCGCGGGCAGAACTTGTCTGGCGGTCAGCGCCAGAACGTCGCACTGGCCCGGGCATTACTGCTCAATCCGCCGATTCTGCTGCTCGACGAACCAACCAGCGCCATGGACAACACCGGTGAAGAGCGCCTCAAACAACGCCTCGCGGCCATGATTGAAAGCAAGACTGTGGTGCTGGTCACGCACCGGGCTTCACTGTTGTCGCTGGTGGATCGCTTGATCGTCATCGACCGTGGACAAATTCTCGCCGATGGCCCGAAAGCCGTCGTGATGGAAGCGTTGAAGAAGGGGCAGATCAGTGTTGCTTAAGTCGGGTTTCAAGAATGCGATCGGTCGTTACTTCAAAGGCTCCGATTCACTGCATGGCCAGCCTTTGCCCGAGGTCAACAAAGCCCTCATCGAAGACGCCCCGCGTGTGGTGCGGTTGACGATCTGGGCAATCATCGGATTTTTCGTGTTTCTGATGCTCTGGGCCAACTACGCCGTGATCGACGAGGTCACCAAGGGCGACGGCAAGGCGATTCCGTCGTCCAAGATCCAGAAAATCCAGAACCTTGAAGGCGGGATCGTCTCTGAGTTGTTCGTCAAGGAAGGGCAGATTGTTGAGGCCGGTGCGCCGCTGATTCGCCTGGACGATACGCGCTTTGCCTCCAACGTCGGTGAAACCGAAGCGGATCGATTGTCGATGCTGCTGCGGGTTGAGCGCTTGAGTGCGGAAGTTGACGACCGTCCGCTGAATTTCCCGGCGGATGTGCTCAAAGCCGTGCCCATTCAGGCGGCCAGCGAAGAGTCGCTGTACACCAGCCGTCGTCAGCAACTGCACGATGAAATCGGTGGTTTGCAGGAGCAATTGATCCAGCGTCAGCAAGAGCTGCGTGAATTCACCTCTAAGCAGTCGCAGTACCGTAACGGGTTGGCGTTGCAACGCCAGGAAATCAACATGTCCGAGCCGTTAGTGGCCCAGGGCGCGGTGTCGCCGGTTGAAGTGCTGCGGCTTAAGCGTGGGGAAGTCGAAACGCGCGGGCAACTGGATGCCACGACGCTGGCGATCCCTCGTGCCGAATCGGCGATCAAGGAAGTGCAGCGCAAGATCGACGAGACGCGTGGCAAATTCCGCAGCGAAGCGCTGACCCAACTGAACGAAGCGCGCACCGATCTGAACAAGGCCCAGGCCACTGGCAAAGCGCTGGAAGACCGGGTCAGCCGGACGCTGGTGACATCGCCGGTACGTGGCATCGTCAACAAGTTGTTGGTGAACACCATTGGCGGCGTGATTCAGCCGGGCAGCGATCTGGTGGAAATCGTGCCGCTGGACGACACCTTGCTGGTCGAGGCGAAAGTTCGTCCGCAAGACATCGCCTTCCTGCATCCGGGGCAAGAAGCGACGGTGAAGTTCACGGCGTACGACTACACCATTTATGGTGGGTTGAAGGCCAAGCTTGAACAGATCGGCGCTGACACCATCACCGATGAAGACAAGAAGAACACGTACTACATCATCAAGCTGCGCACTGATCGCAGCCATCTGGGGACGGATGAAAAGCCGTTGCTGATCATTCCGGGGATGGTGGCGTCGGTGGATATCATCACCGGCAAGAAGTCAGTGCTCAGCTATTTGCTCAAGCCGATTATTCGGGCGCGGGCTGAGGCGCTGCACGAGCGGTAGTTCTCGGCTGCGGCTGCCGGCCTCATCGCGGGCAGCCCGTTCCCACAGGACCGTGTTGATCACACGAGCCCTGTGGGAGCGGGCTCGCCCGCGATGGCGGCCTCAAGAACGGTAAACATCAAAAGCCATATCGTTATTCATTAACGGTATTTAAAATTAAATTTTTATATCTATAAAGTCACTCTCCTGCGTACCTGCCGACCAATCGGCGCGCCGCACGACACGAACCAACACGGGACCTCCGTGAGTTTCTTGATCGACGCGCGCGCCTTTGAGCGTGCCGTGCGTGGGAGTGATTTTTATGTCAGCCGTCTCTTTGTCTTCAGCGAATGCCTCTCAAAGCATCGCGCCTCAAATCTTCGATATCCGCCCGTTCAGCGGCGCCGTTGGTGCCGAAATCATCGGCCTCGACCTGTCTCGGCCAATCAACGATCAGGACTTCGCCCGCATCCATCGCGCGCACCTGGATCATCACGTCGTGGTGTTCCGCGACCAGCGTATTAGCCCTGAGCAGCAGATCGCCTTCAGCCGTCGATTCGGCGTGTTGCAGATCCATGTACTCAAGCAATTCCTGCTGGCCGGCCACCCGGAGATCCTCATCGTTTCCAACATCATCGAAAATGGCCAATCCATCGGCCTCGGTGATGCCGGCAAGTTCTGGCACTCCGACCTGTCCTATAAAGAGCTGCCCAGCCTGGGCTCGATGCTGCACGCCCAAGAATTGCCGTCCGAAGGCGGCGACACCTTGTTCGCCGACATGCACAAAGCCTGGGACAACTTGCCCGACGCGTTGCGCAAAGCGGTCGAAGGCCGATCCGCGGCGCATTCCTACACCGCGCGTTACAGCGAGACCAAATTCGAAGGCAACTGGCGCCCGACTCTGACTCCGGAGCAGCTCGCACAAGTCGCCGAAGTGGTTCATCCGATCGTGCGCACGCACCCAGAAAACGGACGCAAGGCGTTGTTCGTCAGCGAAGGCTTTACCACGCGCATCGTCGGTTTGCCGGAAGACGAGAGCAAGCAACTGCTTGATGAGCTCTACGCCCATAGCGTGCTGCCGCAAAACATTTACCGCCATCGATGGCAGCCCCAAGACCTGGTGTTCTGGGACAACCGCTCGCTGATCCACCTCGCCGCCGGATGCCCCAACCATCTGCGCCGCAAGCTGTTTCGCACCACCATCCAGGGCGACGCGCCTTTCTGATTTGTCGGAGAATTCTCATGTCCAAACGTCTTCCATTTGCGCCGCTGGCGGCCGCCATCGGTCTGGGTTTCAGCCTGATCGCCGGCAGCCTGGTGGCGCCGACCGTGGCCCACGCCGAAGGTGAAATCCGCATCGCCGAGCAGTTCGGCATTGTTTACCTGTTGCTCAATGTGGTGCGCGATCAGAACCTGATCGAGAAGTATGGCAAGCAGGAAGGCATCGACATCAAGGTCGACTGGACTCAGCTGTCTGGTGGCGCGGCGGTCAATGACGCGCTGCTCTCCGGTTCGATTGATATCGCTGGCGCTGGTGTCGGCCCGTTGCTGACGATCTGGGATCGCACCCACGGCAAGCAGAACGTCAAAGCCGTGGCTTCCCTCGGCAACTTCCCTTACTACCTGGTGAGCAATAATCCTAAAGTTAAAACCATCGCCGATTTCACCGAGAAGGATCGTATTGCGGTGCCGGCTGTTGGGGTTTCAGTGCAATCGCGTTTCCTGCAATACGCGGCGGCCAAGCAATGGGGTGACAAGGAGTTCAATCGCCTCGACAAGTACACCATCGCGGTGCCGCACCCGGACGCCACGGCCGCGCTGGTGGCCGGTGGCACCGAGTTGTCAGGGCACTTCTCCAACCCGCCGTTCCAGGATCAGGAGCTGGCCAACCCCAACGTCCATGTGGTGTTGAACTCCTATGACGTGCTCGGCCCGAACTCACCGACGGTGCTGTTCGCCACCGAGAAATTCCGTGACGAGAACCCGAAAACCTACAAGGCCTTCATTGCGGCGCTGACTGAAGCGGCTGAATTTGCGCAGAACGATAAAGGCGCGGCAGCCGACACGTACCTCCGCGTCACGAAGGCGAAAATCGACCGCGCCGCGTTGCTGAAAATTATCGATAACCCGCAATTCGAATTCAGCATCACGCCGAAAAATACTTATCCGCTGGCCGAGTTCCTCTACCGGGTCGGCGCGATCAAAAACAAACCGGATTCGTGGAAGGACTACTTCTTCCAGGACACCAAACCGCTGCAAGGGAGCTGATTGTCATGAACGCCCCTTTGCAAGGCCACACGGTCAGCAAATCGAACGCGGCAGCCCAAGCGCTGCTGTCGGTCGACAATGTCAGCCTCGAATACCGCACGCCGCAGCGTGTGGTTCGGGCGACCCATCAAGTCAGTTTTGAAATCGATCCGGCGGACCGCTTTGTGCTGCTCGGCCCGTCCGGTTGCGGTAAATCGACGTTGCTCAAGGCTGTCGCAGGTTTTATTCAGCCTTGTGAGGGTGAGATTCGCCTGCAAGGGCAAACTGTCCACGCGCCGGGCCCGGATCGAATTGTGGTGTTCCAGGAGTTCAATCAACTGCCACCGTGGAAAACCGTCAAACAGAACGTGATGTTTCCGCTGCTGGCGTCCAAAACGCTCAAACGTAAAGAGGCTGAAGAGCGGGCGCTGCACTATCTGGAGAAGGTGGGGCTGGCGGCATTTGCCGATGCTTATCCGCATACCTTGTCCGGTGGCATGAAAGCGCGAGTCGCCATCGCTCGCGCCTTGGCGATGCAGCCGAAAATCCTCTTGATGGACGAACCCTTCGCCGCCCTCGATGCGCTGACCCGCCGCAAGATGCAGGAAGAATTGCTGCTGCTCTGGGAAGAGGTGCGTTTCACGCTGTTGTTCGTCACGCACTCCATCGAAGAGGCGCTAGTGGTGGGCAATCGCATTTTGCTGTTGTCGCCGCATCCGGGCCGGGTACGGGCAGAAGTCCACAGCCATCAATACGATTTGCACAGCCTCGGCGGCGTTGCGTTTCAGGAGTCGGCGCGACGGATTCATCGGTTGTTGTTCGATGAAGGGCTATCTCCGGAAACCGAGCGTGAGCTGGATTTTTCCGATATTCGCATCGCTTATTGAGCCATTGAGAGGTTTGCCCGATGAGCCATTTATCATCTGTGCGTGAAGAGTTCGAAACCGTTTTACAGCCGCTGACCAGCGTACCGCTGGAACGTGAACTGCCGCTTGGTCAGCGCCTCTGGCAACAGGGCTGGATTCGTAAAAGCCTGATCCTGATTTTGCTGGCGGTGCTGTGGGAAGTGGTTGCCCGTGTTCAGAACAACGACCTGTTGCTACCAAGTTTTCTGCAAACCGCCAGCGCGCTGTATGACGGTTTGCTCACTGGCGAATTGCTGGGCAAAGTGTGGATTTCGTTGGTGGTGTTGCTCAAGGGTTACCTGATCGGCATCGTCCTGGCATTTGCCCTGACCACATTGGCGGTGTCGACCCAGTTTGGTCGCGACCTGTTGAGCACATTGACCTCGATGTTCAACCCTCTGCCGGCGATTGCGTTGTTGCCACTGGCACTGCTGTGGTTCGGCCTGGGGCAGAACAGCCTGATTTTTGTGCTGGTGCACTCAGTGCTTTGGGCCTTGGCCTTGAACACCTATGCCGGGTTTCTCGGTGTCTCGGAAACCCTGCGCATGGCCGGGCGCAACTATGGCCTCAAGGGCATGCGGTTCGTGCTGTTTATCCTGATCCCGGCCGCGTTGCCATCGATCCTTGCCGGGCTGAAAATCGGCTGGGCCTTTGCCTGGCGCACGTTGATCGCCGCAGAGCTGGTGTTTGGCGCGACCAGCGGCAAGGGTGGGTTGGGTTGGTACATATTCCAGAACCGCAATGAGCTGTACACCGACAAGGTGTTTGCCGGGTTGGCGGTGGTGATCCTGATCGGATTGCTGGTGGAGAACCTGGTGTTCGACACGCTGGAACGGGTGACCGTGAAGCGGTGGGGGATGCAGCGGTAAGTTGCGGTGTCTGGTCTGACGCCTTCGCGGGCAAGTCGAATCGTCGCATCGCCGCTCCCACAGGGTGATGCGTCGAACACATAGTCCGCATCCACTAAAGATCCCTGTAGGAGCGGGCTTGCCCGCGAAGGGGTCAGTCCAGCCAACACACCAGTTGGGGGAGTTTGCTAGCATTGCGTCTGAATCAATCCAGATTAGCCACGAGTGCTCAGCATGCAACTCCCGGACATGAACCTGTTGGTCGCCCTCGACGCTTTGCTCGACGAAGGCAGTGTGGTCGGCGCTGCACGGCGGATGAACCTCAGCCCGGCGGCCATGAGCCGAACGCTGACGCGGATACGCGAGGCCATCGGCGACCCGATCCTGGTGCGTGCCGGTCGTGGCTTGGTACCGACGCCCAAGGCGCTGGAATTGCGTGAGCAGGTACGTGATGTGGTCGAGCAAGCCGCATTGCTATTTCGCTCGGCCGATGTGGTAGATCTCGGTTCGCTACGCCGGCGGTTCAGTATCCGCGCCAATGACTTTTTCGTCGGCGTCTATGGCGGCAAGCTGTTTGACACCATGGAACGCCAAGCGCCGCATTGTGAATTGCGCTTTGTGCCGGAAGGCGATGGCGATGATGAAGCGCTGCGCGAAGGGCGGATCGATTTAAGTGTGAGTAACAATCGTCCCGTCATGCCGGAAGTGAAAGTGCAGAACCTGTTCTCAACGCACTTTGTCGGTCTGGTGCGCGAGGATCATCCACTGTTCGATGACGAGATTACCGCCGAGCGTTACGCCGGTTTTTCACATATCAGCATGTCGCGCCGTGGCATTGCTCGCGGGCCGATCGACACGGCGCTCAACGCTTTGGGGCTGGAGCGGAGGGTTGCAGTGATTGCGCCGAGCTTCCATGCGGCGATGTTCGCGCTGCCAGACTCCAATCTGATTCTGCCAGTGCCCAAAGAGGCGTTGCTGAGTGTGCGGCGCCTGGGCTTGAAACTGCGCTCGTTCACGCTGCCGATTCCGCTGCCCACACTGATGCTGACCCAGGCCTGGCACCCCAGGTTTGACAATGACCCGGCTCACCGCTGGCTGCGTGAAACCCTCAAAACCTGCTGCGACGAGACGTGGCTCGCAGCACAACCCACCTGAAATTGATCCCCAATCCCTGTGGGAGCGAGCCTGCTCGCGATAGCGGTGGGTCAGTCACTATAGATGTTGAATGTGAAGGCCCAATCGCGAGCAGGCTCGCTCCCACAGGGGTTTTTGTATTGCTGCGTCTGGCGCATTTATAACCTGCCAATAAGTCAATTTTCGTCAGTCATCGCGCTTCTTAGAATGCCCTGGTACTCAATCCCCGGAGCATTCAGTAATGACTTCCCTCACGGTCACGGCACCACTCGCCGCGACCCGTCCAGCCGCTGTCGCACCACCGGTCTTCGGCCCACGGATCATCATCGGTCTTGTGGGCGTGTTATTGGCGGTGCTGGTCTCGGGCCTGAACGAGATGGTAACCAAGGTTGCCCTGGCGGACATTCGCGGCGCGTTGGCCATCGGCTACGACGAAGGCACCTGGCTGGTCGCCAGTTACACCGCGACCTCGGTGGCGGCCATGGCGTTTGCGCCATGGTGCTCGGTGACGTTTTCGTTGCGGCGTTTCACCCTCTACGCCATCAGCGCCTTCACGCTGTTAGGCGCGTTGAGTCCGTTCGCCCCGAACTACGAAAGCCTGCTGGTCCTGCGCACGTTGCAAGGTTTGGCGGGCGGCGCGTTGCCGCCGATGTTGATGACCGTGGCGCTGCGATTCTTGCCGGCCAATGTGAAGCTCTATGGCTTGGCCGGTTATGCCCTGACAGCCACCTTCGGCCCCGGGCTCGGCACGCCATTGGCCGGGTTGTGGACCGAGTATGTCGGTTGGCAATGGACGTTTTGGCAAATCATCGTGCCGTGCCTGATCGCCCTGTTGGCGGTGTCTTACGGTTTGCCACAGGACCCGCTGCGCCTGGAACGCCTCAGGCACTTCAACTGGCGCGGTCTGTTGCTGGGATTTCCAGCGATCTGCCTGTTGGTGATCGGCGTTCTGCAGGGCAATCGATTGGACTGGTTAGAGTCGAGCCTGATCTGCGGATTACTCGGCGGTGGGTTGCTGTTGATGGTGCTGTTCCTGATCAATGAATGGTCGCAACCAATTCCGTTTTTCAAGATGCAGATGCTTGGTGTCCGCAACCTGTCCTTCGCCTTGCTCACCTTGGCCGGGGTGCTGGTGGTGTTGCTGGCGATGATCATCATTCCGTCCGCTTATCTGGCGCAGGTGCAGGGTTATCGCCCCATCCAGACTGCGCCAATCACGCTGTTGGCGGCGTTGCCGCAGTTGATTGCGCTGCCGTTGGTGGCGGCGTTGTGCAACCTGCGATGGGTTGATTGCCGCTGGGTGCTGGGTATCGGCTTGAGCATGTTGGCGCTGTCTTGCATCGGCGGTTCACTGCTGACGTCGGCGTGGATTCGCGACGATTTCTACGCGCTGCAACTGCTGCAAATCTTCGGTCAGCCGATGGCGGTGCTGCCACTGCTGATGCTCGCGACCGGCAGCATTTCGCCCATGGAAGGACCGTTCGCCTCGGCCTGGTTCAACACGGTGAAAGGCCTGTCCGCGGTGCTCGCCACCGGCGTCATTGAGGCGTTGACCACTTCCAGGCTGCACTTCCACTCAACCATGTTGGTGGACAACCTCGGTAATTCGCCACTGGCCGACAGCGACAGCGCAGGTCTCGCTCATCGGCTGCATGAGCAAGCCGTGGTGCTGACTTCTTCCGATCTTTATCTGTGCATGGCGGGCGTCGCACTGGCGTTGATCCTGCTGATTTTCTGGTTGCCGACGCGGGTTTATCCACCGCGCGCGCCGACTTGAACGCTTCACTGAAACAGAAGGTTTTTATGACGATTCAAACAAAGCAAAAAGTGGTTGTCGGTATCGCCGCCGTGATGGCGGTCGGCGTGCTGATTTATCTGCTGGCGCCAGGCTTCTTCGGTCAGCGCGTGCAGCAAAAAACCAATGATGCCTTTGTCTCGGCGGACTTCACGCTGGTGGTCCCGCGCGTGGCCGGGTTTATCAAGGACGTGTTGGTGGAAGACAACCAGCAGGTCAAGGCCGGGCAGTTGCTGGCGTTGATCGATGATCGTGATCTGCGAGCCGCGGCCCAAGCGGCTGACGCCGAGACCCTGGTGGCGAGAGCACAGCTGCAAAATGCCCGGGCGACCCTTGAGCGCCAGGCTTCAGTGATCGCTCAGGCTCAGGCCTCGGTGGCATCGGCCAAGGCTGAAATGGCCTTCGCTGAGCAAGAGTTGAACCGCTACAACCACCTGGCGGGCGTTGGGGCCGGCACGGTGCAGAATGCTCAGCAAGCGCGCACGCGTATTGATCAGGCCAATGCGCGGTTGGCCAATGCAACGGCGGTGCTGGCGGCGGAACGCAAGCAAGTGGACATCCTGACAGCCCAATGCGACGCGGCGGAAGGTGGGCTGAAACGTGCGCAAGCTGCCCTGGAAATCGCCAGTTACGAGCTGTCTTACACGCGCATTGTTGCGCCACAGGATGGCATGGTCGGCGAGCGCGCGGTACGAGTCGGCGCCTATGTGACGCCGGGCAGCAAGATACTGGCGGTGGTGCCGCTGGCACAGGTTTACGTGGTCGCCAATTTTCAAGAAACTCAACTGACCAACGTACAGCCGGGGCAGAACGTGCAGGTACGGGTCGACAGCCTCGGCGATGAGACCCTGCACGGTCGTGTCGAGAGCATAGCCCCGGCGACGGGGGTGACGTTCGCCTCGATCAAACCGGACAACGCCACGGGCAATTTCACCAAGGTTGTGCAGCGGATCCCGGTGAAAATTGTCCTGGAACCGGGTCAGGCACTGGCCTCGCGGTTGCGGGTGGGGATGTCGGTGGAGGCGAGTATTGATACTGCGAGCGCGGTGTCGCATGAGGTGACTCCGCGATGAAGATGTTTGTTGGCTCGGCAGACGTCATCGCGAGCAGGCTCGCTCCCACATTGAATCGGTTCAATGCACACAATCTCTGCCCAAAAGGAGATCCCCTGTGGGAGCGAGCCTGCTCGCGAAGAGGCCGGTGGCCTTGTGCAGTTCTCGGCGCTTTATTGGTGACAGGCCTTTCAGCCTGCACCGTCGGCCCGGACTTTCACAAACCTCAGGCCCCGCAAATCAGCGAATGGTCAAAACCGTCAAAAGCCGCTGCCAGCCAAGCCGTCACCGCAACGATCGAGGAGCGCTGGTGGGACGTGTTCCACGATCCGATACTCTCGGGCCTGACCCAACGCGCCCTGACCGATAACCTCGACTTGAAACTCGCCAGCAGCCGTTTGCAGCAAAGCCGCGCCGCGCGCCAGGTGATCACCGCCAACCGTTACCCCAGCACGGCGGCCGCTGGCAGCTATGGACGCAAACGTTACAGCGGCCAAGGCTTGAACGATCCATCGGGACATAACGGTGACTCGGCATTCAACCTGTGGGACGCCGGCTTCTCCGCGTCCTGGGAGCTGGATTTCTGGGGGCGCGTGCGCCGCGAAACCGAAGCCGCCGACGCCACGCTTGAAGTGGCCGAAAACGATCGTCGGGGTGTGTTGCTGTCGGTGCTCGCAGAAACCGCTCAGGACTACATTCAGCTGCGCGGCGTGCAAAGCACTCGGGCCGTCACCGAGCAGAACCTCGATGTCGCCCGCCACAGTTTGAAACTCTCGCAACTGCGCCTGGCCGACGGCGTTGCCACCGACCTCGATGTTGCCGAAGCCGCCGCTCAAGTCGCCGCCATCGAATCGCGCCTGCCCGAGCTGGAGCAGCGGCAGTCGCAACTGATCAACGCATTGAGCCTGCTGATGGGCGAACCGCCGCAAGCGCTATACGCCGAGTTATCCACAGACGCGCCCGTACCGCAAACCCCGCGGCAGGTCGCTATCGGCCTGCCGTCGCAACTGGCCGAACGCCGCCCGGATATCCGCCAGGCTGAAGCGCGCTTGCATGCCGCTACGGCGAGCATCGGCGTGGCCAAGGGGGACTTCTACCCGAGGATCACTCTGTCGGGCAACATCGGTTCGCAAGCCATGCAGCTCCGCGATTTTGGTTCGTGGGGCTCGCGCTCGTTCGGCATCGGCCCGCAATTCAGCCTGCCGCTGTTTGACGGCGGTCGTCTACGCGGCGTGCTGAACTTGCGCGAAGCCCAGCAACAGGAAGCCGCCATCGCCTACCAGCAAACCGTGTTGCGCGCCTGGCATGAAATCGACGATCAACTGACCGCCTACAACGCCCGACAACTGCGTCGCGACAGCCTCGCCGAATCCGTCCGCCAAAACCAGATCGCCCTGCGTACTGCGCAGCAGCAATACACCGAAGGCGTGGTGGACTTCGTCAATGTGCTCACGGTGCAAGGTGCGTTATTGGCGACTCAGGAGCAGTTGGTGGAGAGTTCGACCGGGGTATCGCTGGCGATGGTCGGGTTGTACAAGGCTTTGGGCGGGGGATGGGAGTCGGTGTATCCGGTGGCAAGCGTCGTTACCAATAATCCGGCTTGATGGCGGGCGCCTTGTGTGTTGGCACCCGGTTTGGAAATTGATGCTTTTGCAGCTCTTCTTCGGTGACGACTCGTCGCATCCAGTGTGAGAGTTCTTTTAAAGAGCCTGGCGAAGGACGGTTTAACTCAGCCCGGTGGGGAAGAATGACCCCGACTTTCATATCAGGGAAATCCTCTCGGATTGCTCTCAGGGCTGGAGTCATGTCTGTATCACTGGATACCAGCACCAGTTGTTCGATTTGGTCATGGATATGGAGCTTGGTCTGCCTTGCTGCTGTGCGATACATGCTAATTGCAATGTGGACATCTGTTTCTTTCTCTTCAAGCTTCCAGATGTCCACTTTGTCCTGGCGAGATGCGCCGATTTTTCTGTCAATGAAACGAGGGGCTTTAGCGGGCTCAAGTTTATGGCGACCATAGTGAACGGCAACATTGGTCGTCTTTAACGCGCGCACATAGGTGTCTTGAGCTTCTTTGGAGGCTCTGCCGCGAGTAGCAAGTTCTGGTTTGACGGATGAGGTGAAGTAATCAACGGAGATGATCGAACTCTGCGGATTCTCGATGTACGCGACATGGGCCAGCAAGCCTTGGAGATTAAGCCATTTATACGGTGTGCCCGCGAGTAATCCATAGAACATGTTGTAGCCATCAACAAAGAAAGCAGTTCGCAAAAACTCATACCTCAGAAACGAAAAAACCGGCCTAGGCCGGTTTCTTCACCCCAACTGCCAGTGAATTTAATCTCTGCGTACGGGGTTCAGTGGGGGGATCGTAAGTCGGGTGCGGCACGGGCGTCAACCCGTAGATTGATTAACGCTCTACTCGACTTTCAGCGGCGAGCCAGTTTTGAGCATTCGTCCGGTGGATGGTCAAGGTGTTATCGACTCAATCTATTAGTGTTTGCTACAGGATGAATGTTTAAGTGCTATATCTCTGTAAAAGTGACGATTGTCCACAGCTCATCTCGGTAAGGATTGAATGTAGATTCCCCGTTTTGTGTGGGATTTATTACCGAGAGGCAGTGCAGAAAAACCATGCACCCGTTCGGAGACATTTGGCATTTTTGAAACAACCCATTTCCATCCAGTAATCGCTCACCGCTTGATGCACTCCCACACGTTTTAGCCCCCACTCGACCGGCAGGGGATACGGTCGCCGATGTCGCTGGTCGTAAAGCCAGCATCGACGACGAACCTGCACCGTCTTACAGTGATCCATAAGCTTCGTGATCTCGGGCCAGTTGCGAGGGGAGGCAATGGAAGTGCACAGAGAAACATCACTTGGCGGCACCCAGGATCCGCACGCAGTGCCCGGTGGTTGGGCGGTTGTGCAGCGTTGGCTGCGGTGGGCGCAGGAACACCGGTTGGTGCCGATTCTGGCGCTGGCGGCCTTGGTGCGTTTCTACGATCTGACGGCGGCGGCCGTCTGGGGCGACGAAGGGTCTAGCCTGTTGATGAGCCACTACTCAGTGGCTGAAATATGGGTGCATGCCGCCCACGATGTGCACCCTCCGCTGTATTTCGTGCTGCTGCATGGCTGGATCGCGTTGTTCGGCGACGGCATTTTTTCGATCCGCTGTCTCAGCGCGCTGCCCGGAATCGCCACGGTGTGGCTCGGCGTCTGGTTGGTGGACTTGATCGCCACTCGGCGTGCTGCGTTGCTGGCCGGTTTACTGCTGGCGCTGCTGCCGACGGCGGTACGTTACAGCCAGGAAGTGCGGATGTATTCGCTACTGGGCCTGTGGCTGATCGGTGCCACGATTGCGCTGGTTTACTCGATCAGGCATCCCCGGCGCACACGCTATCTGGTGGCGTATGTGCTGCTGATGAGCGCGGCGTTCTACACCCATTACTTCACCGCCCTGTGCGTGATGTGCCACTGGCTGTATCTGGGGCTGATTCGTGTACTGCCAGGCTTTCGTTTGCGTAGTATTCAACGCCCCGGCTGGTGGCTGGCGAATGTGGCAATCGTGTTGCTGTACCTGCCGTGGGTGCCGAACCTGATCGATTTGATCCAGCACATGGATCAGCTCAAAGCCAATGGCGATGTGGGGTGGGAGTCGCCGGTCACGTTTAGCTCGTTGCCGTCGATGATCTGGTCGTTACTGACACAGGACGATGGCGAAAACCTGCCGACGCTGATTTTTATCGCGCTGCCGCTAGCGTTGCTGGTCATTACTGGCGTGGCGCTGGCGCGGGACCGCAGCGTCATTCGCGGCAGTGTGCTGCTGGTGACCTACACGGCGTTGCCAATGCTGTTGGTGTTTGGCGTGTCATTTATCTCGCCGGTGTTCATTGAGCGCTATCTGACGGCCTATGCACTGGGGTTGCCGATGATTGTCGCACTGGCCATTGATCGCCTGTACTCAGGCTTGCGAGTGCTGGCGTTGACCGTGCTGGTGCTGTTTGTCGGCGTCGAACTGGTCGGTTTGAAGAACAACACCTCGGTCGATCCCAACAATCAGATCAACGTATTGGTCGACTACGTTAACCAGCATTTTGTTGCTGGTGACCGAATCGTCACCAGCGACATGCTTTGGTACCTTCCCTACGTCTATTACAACCGCGCCGGTACCCAACCGCTGCTATATACCCCCCCGCTAGCCAATGGTGGGTCGAGCCGGCCAAACGCCTATGGTTTCGGCACTCTGGTCACCCGGGACATTTACCTGGACCGCCTCGACAGCTTGCCCAAAGGCACTGGGCGTGTGTGGCTGATTGGCACCGTCGGTGCGCCGGACGAGTTTGCGCCGCTGCCATCGGGCTGGCAGAGCGCTGGCGAAACGCGGGCAGGATGGGTTAACGCGCGCTTGTTTGTGCGGCATTGAAAGCGTTGGCGTGATGCTGTTGCGAACTTTCACGGCTTCGACGACAAATCCGCCATCCCTTTGAGCAATTCAATCGGCAGCGGAAAGACTATGGTCGAACTCTTGTCCCCAGCGATCGAGCTCAGCGTCTGCATGTACCGCAGTTGCATGGCCCCAGGCTGACGGCCGAGCATTTCAGCGGCCTGCATGAGTTTTTCCGAGGCCTGCAATTCACCTTCGGCGTGGATCACTTTGGCCCGGCGTTCCCGTTCGGCTTCGGCTTGTTTGGCGATGGCGCGGACCATCGATTCATTGAGGTCCACATGTTTGATCTCGACGTTGGCAACCTTGATACCCCAAGCGTCGGTCTGGGCGTCGAGCACTTGCTGGATGTCTATGTTCAATCGCTCGCGCTCGGCGAGCAGTTCGTCGAGTTCATGTTTACCGAGGACTGCTCGCAGTGTGGTCTGGGCCAATTGGCTGGTGGCCGCGAGAAAGTCTTCGACCTGGATGATCGCCTTCTGCGGATCAAGCACGCGGAAGTACAGCACCGCATTGACCTTGACCGAGACGTTGTCGCGGGTGATGACGTCTTGCGGTGGCACATCGAGGACGACGGTCCGCAGGTCGACACGGACCATTTGCTGGACCACCGGGATCAACAGGATCAAACCGGGACCCTTGACCTGCCAGAAGCGTCCGAGCTGGAATACCACGCCGCGCTCGTATTCGCGAAGGATGCGGAAGGTCGACCCCGCCAGTGCAATTACCAATAGCAGCAGCGCGGCGAAACCTAATTGCAGGCCCATGACTATTCTCCCACCGGCGCCGCGTCAGCCGCGGCCACTTGCAACAGTAATCCTTTTCGCGCCACCACCCGGACGTGTTGCCCCGGCTGCAGCGGTGTCGAGCTTGAAACCTGCCAGCGCTCCCCTTGCAGATGCACCCAGCCGTTACAGGCATTGCCGGGCAGTAACGACAAGACCGGTGTCACGCTGCCCAGCAGTCCGGCGTCGCCGCTGACAGTGCGGCGCGGTCGGGTTTTCAGGGCGTGGATCAGCAGGAAAATCAGCAACAGGGCACTCACCAGCCCCAGGCCGATCATCAAGGGAACAGGCACCTCGGTGTTGGTCAGAATCACCGCGCCGATCACGAACATCACAATGCCACCCAAACCGATCACGCCGTAATTGGGCAACGCGGCCTCGGCGATCAGAAAGGCGATGCCAAATGTGATCAACCAGATCCCGATAGGGTTTGGCATCAGCAGCACAACGGTATCGGCTGCGAACACCGATCCGCTCAACGCCAATAGCAGCGCTACGACACAGCAACGAGTATTCACTTGACCCTCCGCGAGAGTCATTAGGTGGCTCTGTATACAGTTTAGTTGAGCCTCGGCGTATCTGAATTATGCTCACTTTTCGACGGCGTCCGATGGGCGGATTTCCCGCCGGAATGTGCCGGCAGGCCTAGACTTTTAGTACGAAGAAAAGCGTTAACCATCGTCCGCCCGTCACGGGAACGGACACCGAGGTGCATCATGCGAATGGCAAGAACCGTGCAGAGAAGCCTGGAAACGGCTCAATGCGAATACGACATCGTCACCCATCCCCATTCAGCTAGCAGCCTGGAAACGGCGCGGCTCGCGGGCATTCCAGCAGAACGGGTAGCCAAGTCGGTCATCCTCGACGATCGCCATGGCCATTACCTGATGGCGGTACTTCCCGCCAGCCGCCACCTGGACCTGAGCAAAGTCCGCAGCAGTGGCGAATGGCAGGTCTCGCGGGAAAGCAACCTGCCGCACCTGTTTGATGATTGTGAACGCGGTGCCATACCTGCCCTTGGCGAGGCGTATGGGCTGGACGTGGTCATCGACCCACTACTGACCCGCCAGAAAGACATCTATCTGGAAGCCGGCAACCACATCAACCTGCTGCACATGGACATGCCGGAGTTCCTGAGAATGGTGCCGCATGCCGAGGTGCGGGAATTAAGTGATTGAGTGTTGTGTCGTCAATGCTGCCGTCATCGCGAGCAGGCTCGCTCCCACAGGGATCTCGTCGTACCTGTGGGAGCGTGGCTTGCCCGCGATTGACTGCACCGCAGTCACCCATTCATTTGCCCTGAAAAAAGGAGCCCGACATGGAATCCCCAACCCACAGCCTCCCCTCCCTGTTCAAACAACTCGGTCTGGAGGATGACGCCGAAAGCATCGATAAATTCATCGCCACCCACTCACCGCTCAAGCCCGAATTGCACCTCGCGGATGCGTTTTTCTGGAGCGAGAGTCAGGCGCAGTTTTTGCGTGACGATATTCTTGATGACGCCGATTGGGCGGAGGTGGTGGATCAATTGGATGTGTTGTTGAGGAAGGGGCGGGGGGTATAAATATTCCAAACCTATGAACGTGCGCGGTCGCCCTGATCGCGCCAATTTGTTTCAAAACTTGACCACCTTTCCCTCCAAATGCGATATTGATAGTTAGCAAACTAACAGTGTGTGTTTTCCCCTGTGCCGAAAAACCTCGACGCTCTCCAGATGAACATCAGCAGCTCCATGGTGGTGGCCGCCAGGCATTGGCGCAAGATCTGCCAGACCACGCTGGTCAACTATGGAATCTCTGAAGCCTGCGCCGTCCCGTTGTTGATGATCGGGCGCCTGGGCGAGGGCGTGCGGCAGGTGACGGTGGCGCAGGCAGCGGGGATGGAGAGTCCGTCCCTGGTGCGTTTACTCGATCAGCTGTGTCATTCGGGTTATGTCTGCCGCACCGAAGATGCCCATGACCGGCGCGCCAAATGCCTGAGCCTGACCGAAACCGGTCGCGAACTGGTGCAGGCGGTCGAAATCGAGCTGGTGCGATTGCGTCACGAGGTGCTTGAAGGCATCGATCAAGGCGATCTGGAGGCAACGCTACGGGTATTGAGAGCCTTTGAAGCGGCGAACGCGCCGTCGGTGGTCAACCCTTGAACGGTTTTTTCACCGGAATGCCCGCGGCGCGGGACTGGTTCTACGGTGTGCGCACCTTTGCTGCCTCGATGATCGCGTTGTACATCGCCCTGCTCATGCAAATGCCACGTCCGTATTGGGCGATGGCCACGGTCTACATCGTTTCCAGTCCCTTTGTCGGTCCTACCAGTTCCAAGGCGCTCTATCGTGCAATTGGCACCTTTATCGGGGCGGCGGCAGCGGTTCTGTTTGTGCCCATGTTTGTCCAGAGTCCTTACGTATTGGTGGTGGTCATCGCGCTGTGGACCGGGATTTTGCTGTTCCTGTCCTTGCACCTGCGCACCGCCAACAACTACGCCTTGATGCTGGCCGGTTACACCTTGCCGCTGATCGCCCTGCCGGTGGTGAACAACCCGTTGGGGGTATGGGACGTCGCAGAAGCGCGGACTGAAGAAATCTTCCTCGGCATCGCCGTGGCTGCCGTGGTCGGCGCCATGTTCTGGCCTCGGCGGCTGGCGCCGGTGTTCAACGATTCGGTGAGCAAATGGTTTACCGATGCCTCGACTTACAGCCTGCGTTTCCTCGGCCGTCAGGTGCAACCGGATGAAGTCAGCGCGCTGCGCTCCGCCATGGTGGCGACCTTCAACACTCTGGAATTGATGATCGGTCAGTTGCCGCACGAGGGTGCGCGCCGGCAAACCGTACGAAATACCAAAGAACTGCGTGGGCGGATGATTCACCTGTTGCCGGTGATCGACGCCCTTGATGACGCGCTGTATGCCCTTGAGCGGCGCACGCCCGAGCTGGTGGATAAGTTTGCACCGTTGCTGGCGGCCACCACCGAATGGCTCAATCACAAAGACGCCGACCTCGCTCGCTGGCAGGCACTGAAAGACCAGCTGGAAGCCTTGCAACCTACCGCCGAAGCCCTGAATGATCGCAAACAGCTACTGTTTTCCAACGCGTTGTATCGCCTCGGCGAGTGGATCGATCTGTGGCAAGACTGCCGCAGCCTGCAATACGCCATCCAGTGCGAAAGCCAGGACAGCTGGCGCGCGGTGTATCGCCACTGGCGCCTCGGTCGCCTGTCGCCATTTCTCGACCGTGGATTGATGCTCTACTCGGCGGTTTCCACGGTCAGCGCCATCATCGTCGCCTCAGTGCTGTGGATTCTGCTCGGCTGGACGGACGGAGGGTCCGCGGTGATTCTGGCCGCGGTGGCGTGCAGCTTTTTCGCCTCGATGGATGACCCGGCGCCGCAGATTTACCGGTTCTTTTTCTGGACCGCGATGTCGGTGTTGTTCGCCAGCCTGTATCTGTTTCTGGTCTTGCCCAACCTGCACGACTTCCCAATGCTGGTGCTGGCGTTTGCCGTGCCGTTCATCTGCATCGGCACCCTGACGGTCAAGCCGCAGTTTTACCTGGGCATGCTGCTGACCCTCGTCAACACCTCGTCCTTTATCAGTATTCAGGGCGCCTACGATGCGGACTTCCTCAGCTTTGCCAACTCCAACCTGGCCGGTCCCATCGGATTGTTGTTTGCCTTCGTCTGGACCCTGATCGCCCGACCGTTTGGTGCGGAATTGGCGGCCAAGCGGCTGACCCGTTTCAGTTGGCGCGACATTGTCGGCCTCACCGAACCGGCCACTTTGGCTGAACACCGGCGATTGGGCATCCAGATACTGGATCGCCTGATGCAGCACTTGCCGCGTCTGGCCATGACCGGCCAGGACACCGGCATCGCGTTGCGAGAAGTGCGTGTGGCGCTGAACCTGCTCGACCTGCTGGCCTACACCCCGCGGGTGGTTGGTGTCCCGCAGGCGTTGCTGCATCAAGTGGTGGCGGAAGTCGGTGAGTATTTCAAGGACTGCCTCAAAGCGGGTGAGCGACTGCCGGCACCGAGCCCGTTGCTGATGACCCTCGACCGCACCCGCCGTGCGCTGGATACGGAATGCGAAGAGGAAGCACGTCTGAATCTGCTGCATGCCCTGAGTGGCCTGCGTCTGGCGTTATTGCCCGGCGTGGAATTCGTCAGCTCGGGCGAACTCGAAGAACCGCTGCCCCATGGCATCGATGGAGCCCCTTTATGATCGGTGATGTGGATCTGAGCGGGGTGTTACTGCCCACGCTGCTGGTACTGATGGGCATTACGTATATGTTTTACCTGCTGGTGCACGGGTTGCTGATGCGCCTGCACTTTTACCGTCTGGTCTGGCACCGGGCATTGTTCAACGTGGCTCTCTACGCTTTGCTGCTCGGCGCCGTGGACTCACTCAGTCGATACCTGATGACATGAAAAAACCTTTTTTGACCCTGGGGCGCGTGGTGCTGACCCTGTTGATCGTGACCTTCGCCGTCGTCGTGGTCTGGCGCATGGTGATGTACTACATGTTTGCGCCGTGGACCCGCGATGGGCATATTCGGGCCGACATCGTGCAAATCGCCCCTGACGTCTCCGGGTTGATTCAGCAAGTTGACGTGCGTGACAACCAGTTGGTGAAACGCGGCCAAGTGCTGTTCAGCATCGATCAGGACCGTTTCAAACTGGCCCTGCGCCAGGCCAAGGCGGCGGTCGCCGACCGTCAGGAAACCCTGGCTCAGGCACAACGCGAAGCCAAGCGTAATCGTGGGCTCGGCAATCTGGTGCCAGGCGAACAACTGGAAGAAAGCCAGTCCCGGGTGGCACGCGCCGAGGTGGCGTTGATGGAAGCACAAGTGGAAGTGGACAGTGCTCAATTGAACCTCGACCGCTCGACCATCCGCAGCCCGGTCGATGGCTACATCAACGACCGTGCACCGCGTGTGCAGGAATTCGTCACGGCCGGGCGGCCGGTGTTGTCGGTAGTGGACAGCAATTCATTCCACATCGACGGCTATTTTGAAGAAACCAAACTGGACGGCATTCATGTCGGCCAGAGCGTCGACATTCGAGTGATCGGCGACCGCGCGCGGCTGCGCGGCCATGTAGAAAGTATCGTTGCCGGCATCGAAGACCGCGACCGCAGCATCGGCAGCAACCTGCTGCCCAACGTTAACCCTGCGTTTAGTTGGGTGCGATTGGCACAGCGGATTCCGGTGCGGATTGCCTTCGACGATGTTCCGGCGGACTTCCGCATGATCGCCGGGCGCACCGCGACCGTGTCGATCATCGACGATCAAGCGCAGGGGCCAGCGAAATGAGCAGAGCTTCGGGTTTGGTGGTGGCCGGATTAGGCTTGCTGTTGTCTGCGTGTCAGATGGTCGGGCCGGATTATCATTTGCCCGAAGAGGCGGCTGTCCATCGACCCGACTTGCAGGGCGATCTGGCGGTCGACGGCAAAACGGTGGTGTCCGCACCGGTGCCAGCCGATTGGTGGCGTCTATACAAGGACCCGCGACTCGACCAATTGGTGCAACAGGCCATGGCGTCCAATACCGATTTGCGCGTTGCGGCGGCCAGTCTGTCGCGGTCCCGCGCTCAGGTCGATGAGGCAGAAGCGGCGGGTGGCTGGAGCGGCGGCGTGAAGATGGGCGCCCAGCGATTGCAGGAGTCCGGCCAGGCGTTCCTGATTCCGGAAAAAGTGCCGGTGGCCAACATTGGTGATATCGGCATAAGCGCGTCGTACCAGTTCGATCTGTTCGGCACGTTGCAGCGCGGCATCGAAGCGGCCAAGGCCAACGCCGATGCGACGCAGGCAGCTGCCGATACGGCTCGCATCACCGTGGTGGCCGACGTGGTCCGGGCCTACACCCAGGTGTGCGCGGCCAATGAGGAGCGGGAGATTGCCCAGCACTCCCTCGACCTGCAGGCCCAGAGCACCACGCTGATCCAGCGCCTGCGCGATGCCGGCCGTGGCGACGAAACCCAGGTCACCCGTTCGCAAACCCAGTTCAAGTCCCTGCGCGCCGACATGCCGCGCTATGAGGCCTCGCGTCAGGCCGGGCTGTATCGCCTGTCGATGTTGCTGGCCAAGCCAGTGGATCAACTGCCGGCTGGCACCGCCACCTGCGACGAGCTGCCGAAAATCGCGCAATTGATTCCGGTGGGCGATGGCGCCGCGTTGCTCAAGCGTCGTCCCGATGTGCGGCAGGCCGAGCGCCGGCTGGCGACTGCGACGGCCGGGATTGGCGTCGCCACGGGTGAGCTATACCCGAACATCAGCATCGGAGCGACCATCGGTACCGTCGGTATCCTCGACGATCTCGGCGACCCGTCCACCAACCGTTGGGGCTTCGGTCCGTCGCTGACCTGGAACGTGCCGACCAACGGCGCCCGGGCACGCATCCGCGAAGCCGAAGCGGTGACCCAGGCGACGCTGGCGCATTTCGATGGGGTGGTGCTCAACGCCATTCGCGAAACCCAGACCAGCCTGGCCCAGTACACCGCTTTGTTGCAACGTCGTGACGCCCTGGCAGACGCCGAGCAATCGGCAAGACTGGCAGCGGACCAGACGCACCGTTTCTTCCAGGCCGGCCGCGAATCGTTCCTCGCGGACCTGCAAGCTACCCGCACCTACACGGATGTCACGGCGCAACTGGCCGCTGCCAACACCCAGGTTGCCGCCAGCCAGATCGATTTGTTCCTCGCACTGGGCGGCGGCTGGGAAAGCGGACGAACGCAAGCCACGAACACCAGCAAACCCTGAGGCCGTTGCTATGCTTTGATTTGATGAAGTCACACTTCGACTTCATCAAATCAAAGCTCGCGTTGGTCATGGGGATTAAAAAGAATGAAAAACCCTTATGCTCCTGGCTTTTGGTGCGCTATTGCGGCATTGGTTTTGCTGTCGGCCACCTACTTCTACGGCATCATGCTGGCCCACCAGATCGACAAGGCACTGGTGTTTCTCGACAGCGCCAGTGCGCTGATTGCAGCAATGGCAATCGTGGTGGTGGCCTGGGCTTCAGTCCAGGGTCTGCGCATCAAAAAAAGACAACTCGAACAAGGCAAGACCCTGGTGCTGATCTGGGACACCAAGGTGGCGTTGCGTCGTGTCGAAACGGTGTTTGACCAATATTTCTGGGGCAGCTACTGGCAGCCGGGGCGCACGTTTCAGGAAGTCATGGGCGAGCTCACCGGCACACCGCTGGAAAAAAGCCTCGAGACCCTGAAGAAACAATGCCTGGCCCTGGACAAGCAGGTAGCCGAGGAGGGCTGGCACTGGCTCAACAACGCCCGCGAACTCTCAGATGTCGCCACCAAGATGGCACGGGAACGCTATCAACTGGACGTCTGTGATCCACGCTCGGAGGTGGCGGGCGGGGCGGTGATCAATCGGGACTTTGAGGTGCTGGTGTATACGTGGACTGCGAGGCTCAAGAGCTTTGATCATCAGCTGGATGAGATGGAAGTCCAATATTCTTGAATTGATGCCGGCTGGACTGACGCCTTCGTCGGAACGCCGCCCGGAGCCGGCTCCGGGCGGCGTTCCGACGATGGCGATTTAGTGTCCGCCAAAGACTTCAACTCCCATGCGCCGTCCATAGACACTCTTTAACCTTTAATCATTGGGCCGCCCGCTGCGCCTGATGCTAATCTCCACCTCACTTTTAGCGGAGTCGAGCCGCAACCCGTCACGGGTTCAGGGAAGACGACGACACCTTCAAACAACGGACATTGACTGGGTCATTCATGAATAAATCAGCAGGCGTGCTTCTTGGAATCGTCGTAGCCATTGGTGCAATCAGCGCGGGCGGTGCCTGGTACACCGGGACCAAAATCGAAGGCGTGTTGAACACCGCCATCGCCGACGCCAACAAAGAGCTGAACGCCGCGCTGGTCGGTTCCAATGGTAAGGCGTCGCTGGAACTGGTGTCGCTTGAGCGTCATGTGTTCAGCAGCACCGCGCACTACCGCCTCAAAGGCGAAGGCGAGATGTTTGGTGAAACCCCGGTTGAATTGCTGTTTGCCGACCACATCGAACACGGCCCGCTGCCGTTCTCGCGCCTGGTATCTTTCAAGTGGTTGCCGGTCATGGCCACCAGTCACTACGAACTGGAACGCACCTCGCTCACCGAGAAGTGGTTTGCCTCTGCCAAAGACAAATCCCCGATCACCGGTGTGGTCAATATTGGTTACGACAACTCCACCAGCGGCACCCTCGAATTGCAACCGCTGGACGTCGTGCTGGATGAGAAGTCCACCCTGAAATTCTCTGGTTTGAACCTCGATGTCGCCGCCAGCGCCCAGGCCCAGAAGGTCAAGGCCAACGGCTACATGAACAGCCTGACGCTGAGCACCGTGGCTGAAGACCAAACCCCGTTGAAAGTTGAGCTCAATGGCCTGACCCTGGCCAGCAACCTGGTAAAAAGTACCTACGGCTACTACACCGGCGAGAACACCCTCGAGCTGACGGACAGCAAAACCACCTTTGGTGCCAAGCAATCGGTACTGGGCCTCAAGAAATTTGAAATGAAGAACCTGACCCAGGAATCGGGCACCAGCGCTTCTGGGCGTGCCGATTACAAGGTGGGTGAAGTGTCGATGAATGGCAAAGCTGTCGGCGCTGCGCAAATGGCCGTGAGCCTGAAAAACCTCGACATCCCGGCGACCATGTCGCTGATGCAGATCTACCAGACCAAACTGCAGCCTTATGAGAGAGCCGCCGCCGAGGCTGCTGTGGCCGGTGAGCCGACACCAGAACTGGTCTTGACCCCGGCCGAAGAGGCGCAAGTCAAAACCGGTCTCGAAAAACTGCTGGCGGCCGGTCCGCAGGTGGCTTTGGAAAACCTGTCGTTCAACACCGCCAATGGTGAAAGCCGCGCGAACCTGGTGCTCGACCTGACCAAACCGCAGACCATGGACCTGCCACCCGATCAACTGACCTTACAGTTGATTGCGCTGCTGGATATCAATGTGCAAGTGTCCAAGCCAATGCTCGTCGACTTGCTGACCGTGCAAAGCCAACTTGACGGTCAAACTGATGCCAAGATCATCGCCGATCAGGCCGCCGCGACTGCCGACATGTTCAGCAGCATGGCGGTCGGCTCGCAATTCGCCAAACTGGACGGAAACAGCATCGTCAGCAAATTGCACTACGCCAATAATCAGGTGGAATTCAATGGCCAGAAAATGACCGTTGAAGAGTTTGTCGGCTTCGTGATGAGCAAACTCGGTGGCGGTGCCGAAATCCAGGAATAAAACCCGGGATTCAAAATAACGCCCGGTCTCAGCTATAAAGCAGAAGCCGGGCGTTTTGCTGTCGAGTGTTAACCAATGTCCCGAATCAGTCGCCACGCCTCGTCCACTGACAACGGCTGTTTCATGCGTTCGGCGAGCAGCGCCATGGCCCGTTCTTGATCGCAGGCGACCGCTGCGGCTACCACGCCGTTTTTGCCGAACAGGCCTATAAAGGGCGGATGGTAAGGATCACCCTTGAACTCGACCTCGTCCCAGGCTTCGGCGTGGCCGAGGTAATCGTAGTTTTTGCCAAAGTGCCAGGTCCAGAAATACGGCACGTTGAGGTAATGCTCGTCAGCACCAAGCATATTCGCCGCGGCGATCCGCGCCTGTTGCTGGGCCAGGCGCCAATGCTCGATACGCTGAGGCTGGCCGTTGAGCGGGAAGGTCGCGATATCACCGACCGCCCACAACCCTTCGGTGACGCGCATTCCCCCATCGACCTTCAGCGACAGGTCTTTTTCCTTGGGCAGATCGGCAAACGCATCGGTTGCAGGGCTGACGCCAATGCCGGCCAGCACCAGATCCGCTGGCAAGCGTTGACCATTGTCCAGGTGCACTGCCTCGACGTTGTTCGCTCCTTCTATATAGGAGGCTTCGCCATCGGTGTGAAATGCCACGCCATTGGCCTCATGGAGGGCGCGAATCGCCTTGCCTACGGTTTCGCCGAATTGTGCGGCGAAGGGAATGGCATGACGGGCCAGGACTGTAACGTCCAACCCGTATTCACGCAGGGCTGAAGCGGACTCCATGGCAATAAAGCTGTCACCGATGATCACCGCTCGCTGACCAGGCTTTGCCGCCTGCAGAATTCGCAGCGCCTGCTCTTTGGAGCGCAACACGAACACTTGCGGCAAATCGGCGCCAGGCAGTGTGAGTGGATTGGGCTGGCCGCCGGTGGCAAGCAGCGCGGCGTCATAGTTTAGCGATCGACCATTGGTCAGCCGCAGGGTTTTGTTCGACGAATCCAGGCTGGCAACTTCGCCAGTGATGCGCTCAATACGCTGCTCGCGATAAAACTCGTCATCACGCAGGGGCGGGATTTCTTCCGGCGGCATCTCTCCTGCGATGACAAATTTGCTCAGTACGGTGCGGTCGTAGCCGGTGTCGGCTTCGCGGTCGATCAGCAAAACTTGGCCGCCGAAGCCTTTTTCTCGCAGCGCTGCCGCACACGCTGTACCGGCGGCCCCGGCCCCGACGATGACAAACGTCCGTTCATCGTCAGCCGGCGGGGTGTGAGCATCGGAATACGGTTGGTCGTCGACCCAGATGTCGCCATCGCGGACTTCCAGCGGATAGCGCTTGAGATTGTCCATAGCCGGCGGCTCGCATAATGCTCCGTCTTCGACCCGAAACGCAGCTTTGTGCCACGGACAAATCAAGCGTCCGTGGCACACTGCACCTTCCGCCAGCGGTGCCCCGGCATGCGGGCATTCGCCTTGATAGGCGCGTAGTTGATCGCCCACTCGCAGCAAAACAATGTTGGTGTCCGCGATCCGGGCTTCAAGGCCTCTGTTTTCGGGCACATCGGCGAAAGGGGCGACGCGGTGCAGTGCCATGATGGCTCTCCAGGCAGACGTTTCACTTAAGAGTTTGGCGCGTTACGCGAGGTTCAGCCAATTCCCCGTGCCACCTCACCAACGGTACCGTTATAGTTCGCAATCCGACGACGGCCCTACACGCACAAGGTGCTCCGCAATGACCCGATTGACCTCTCTTAACCCTTGGTTTGCGGCCGTTGCAGTCGCCCTGTGCGTGCAGTTTCCGGCACAGGCCCAGGAACGTTTCACCTTAAATATCCCGGGTGTCTCGGATGACCGGCTGTTTACCTCGGCCGCCGCCAGCGATGCTCCGGGTTGTGGCGGGCACAACGCGTCACCTGCGCTGAATTGGAACGCCGGGCCGGCGGGTACGTTGAGTTATGCCATCGTCATGCATGACCCTGACGGGCAGAATGGGCAGGGTGCCGATCATTGGGTGCATTACGGCATCAAAGCCGGCACTCACCAGATCCCGGCCGGTGTAGGAGCAAAATCAGCCCTTGAAGGTGTCGGTGGCACAAACGGCAAAGGCACCACCGGTTATGTGGGGCCTTGCCCGCCAGTCGGCGACAGTGCGCATCACTACATTATTCAGCTGTACGCGCTGGACATCGCGCCGGACGCCTTGCCTGCCGGTCTGACGCGCGCGCAACTGCTGGAAAAAATCAAAGGGCATGTACTGAAAAACAGCAGTGTGGTTCGCCGGTATCACCGCTGACATTCAGCCATTTGGCATCAACGCCCGAAAGCGCGCACTATCGGGCCATAGCCGATGCGTTGGAGGAAGCCGTGGCGAAAAAAATCGATCGCATCGCCCAAATGCTCAACTGCCCCGTGAAAGGGGAGGAGCTAAGGCGGGCAATTACTGAGAGTCGTAAGGATTTTCTCCTTAACCAGCCGGAAGCAGAGGAGGTTGATGAGGACGACTTCGAGGAAGATGAGGAGTGGGACGACGATCTTGACTGGACGACCGAGTAGGATCGCTGCTGGTTTACCCAATTAATACCGATGTGAAGAGTTGCGGTTTCAAGTGATGCAGCGCCTCGCTAAAGGGGGCTGAAAGGGCTCTGCAGTACAAGCATTTAGAAACGGTAAGAAAGTTCAAAAAGATGCTTGACGAAATATTGGATCGCTGTAGAATTCGCCTCCCGCTAACGAGAGATCGAAAGCGCAAGTGGTTGAAGTTACAAAGGAAACTTTGAAAACTTCTGAAAATAACCGCTTGACAGCAACAGAGGCTGCTGTAGAATGCGCGCCTCGGTTGAGACGAAAGATCTTAACCAACCGCTCTTTAACAACTGAATCAAGCAATTCGTGTGGGTGCTTGTGGAGTCAGACTGATAGTCAACAAGATTATCAGCATCACAAGTTACTCCGCGAGAAATCAAAGATGTAACCAACGATTGCTGAGCCAAGTTTAGGGTTTCTTAAAAACCCAAAGATGTTTGAACTGAAGAGTTTGATCATGGCTCAGATTGAACGCTGGCGGCAGGCCTAACACATGCAAGTCGAGCGGTAGAGAGGTGCTTGCACCTCTTGAGAGCGGCGGACGGGTGAGTAATGCCTAGGAATCTGCCTGGTAGTGGGGATAACGCTCGGAAACGGGCGCTAATACCGCATACGTCCTACGGGAGAAAGCAGGGGACCTTCGGGCCTTGCGCTATCAGATGAGCCTAGGTCGGATTAGCTAGTTGGTGAGGTAATGGCTCACCAAGGCGACGATCCGTAACTGGTCTGAGAGGATGATCAGTCACACTGGAACTGAGACACGGTCCAGACTCCTACGGGAGGCAGCAGTGGGGAATATTGGACAATGGGCGAAAGCCTGATCCAGCCATGCCGCGTGTGTGAAGAAGGTCTTCGGATTGTAAAGCACTTTAAGTTGGGAGGAAGGGCAGTAACCTAATACGTTGCGGTCTTGACGTTACCGACAGAATAAGCACCGGCTAACTCTGTGCCAGCAGCCGCGGTAATACAGAGGGTGCAAGCGTTAATCGGAATTACTGGGCGTAAAGCGCGCGTAGGTGGTTTGTTAAGTTGGATGTGAAATCCCCGGGCTCAACCTGGGAACTGCATTCAAAACTGACAAGCTAGAGTATGGTAGAGGGTGGTGGAATTTCCTGTGTAGCGGTGAAATGCGTAGATATAGGAAGGAACACCAGTGGCGAAGGCGACCACCTGGACTGATACTGACACTGAGGTGCGAAAGCGTGGGGAGCAAACAGGATTAGATACCCTGGTAGTCCACGCCGTAAACGATGTCAACTAGCCGTTGGGAGCCTTGAGCTCTTAGTGGCGCAGCTAACGCATTAAGTTGACCGCCTGGGGAGTACGGCCGCAAGGTTAAAACTCAAATGAATTGACGGGGGCCCGCACAAGCGGTGGAGCATGTGGTTTAATTCGAAGCAACGCGAAGAACCTTACCAGGCCTTGACATCCAATGAACTTTCCAGAGATGGATTGGTGCCTTCGGGAACATTGAGACAGGTGCTGCATGGCTGTCGTCAGCTCGTGTCGTGAGATGTTGGGTTAAGTCCCGTAACGAGCGCAACCCTTGTCCTTAGTTACCAGCACGTAATGGTGGGCACTCTAAGGAGACTGCCGGTGACAAACCGGAGGAAGGTGGGGATGACGTCAAGTCATCATGGCCCTTACGGCCTGGGCTACACACGTGCTACAATGGTCGGTACAGAGGGTTGCCAAGCCGCGAGGTGGAGCTAATCCCATAAAACCGATCGTAGTCCGGATCGCAGTCTGCAACTCGACTGCGTGAAGTCGGAATCGCTAGTAATCGCGAATCAGAATGTCGCGGTGAATACGTTCCCGGGCCTTGTACACACCGCCCGTCACACCATGGGAGTGGGTTGCACCAGAAGTAGCTAGTCTAACCTTCGGGAGGACGGTTACCACGGTGTGATTCATGACTGGGGTGAAGTCGTAACAAGGTAGCCGTAGGGGAACCTGCGGCTGGATCACCTCCTTAATCGACGACATCAGCTGCTCCATAAGTTCCCACACGAATTGCTTGATTCATTGAAGAAGACGAAAGAAGCAGCCTGTATCGGTTTGTAGCTGAGTTGGTTAGAGCGCACCCCATGCTTTGTGGTCAAGAGCAGGGTGAGGTCGGCCTTAGTAGCTCGAAATTGGGTCTGTAGCTCAGTTGGTTAGAGCGCACCCCTGATAAGGGTGAGGTCGGCAGTTCGAATCTGCCCAGACCCACCAATTTTGTGTGGGAAACGCCTGTAGAAATACGGGGCCATAGCTCAGCTGGAGAGCGCCTGCCTTGCACGCAGGAGGTCAACGGTTCGATCCCGTTTGGCTCCACCACTACTGCTTCTGTCGGTATAAAGCTTAGAAATGAGCATTCCATCGGATGATGGTGAATGTTGATTTCTAGTCTTTGACTAGTTCGTTCTTTAAAAATTTGGGTATGTGATAGAAAGATAGACTGAACGTTACTTTCACTGGTAACGGCTCAGGCTAAGGTAAAATTTGTGAGTTAAATTGCGAATTTTCGGCGAATGTCGTCTTCACAGTATAACCAGATTGCTTGGGGTTATATGGTCAAGTGAAGAAGCGCATACGGTGGATGCCTTGGCAGTCAGAGGCGATGAAAGACGTGGTAGCCTGCGAAAAGCTTCGGGGAGTCGGCAAACAGACTTTGATCCGGAGATGTCTGAATGGGGGAACCCAGCCATCATAAGATGGTTATCTTAAGCTGAATACATAGGCTTAAGAGGCGAACCAGGGGAACTGAAACATCTAAGTACCCTGAGGAAAAGAAATCAACCGAGATTCCCTTAGTAGTGGCGAGCGAACGGGGACCAGCCCTTAAGTGGCTTTGAGATTAGCGGAACGCTCTGGAAAGTGCGGCCATAGTGGGTGATAGCCCTGTACGCGAAAATCTCTTGGTCATGAAATCGAGTAGGACGGAGCACGAGAAACTTTGTCTGAATATGGGGGGACCATCCTCCAAGGCTAAATACTACTGACTGACCGATAGTGAACTAGTACCGTGAGGGAAAGGCGAAAAGAACCCCGGAGAGGGGAGTGAAATAGATCCTGAAACCGTATGCGTACAAGCAGTGGGAGCCCACTTTGTTGGGTGACTGCGTACCTTTTGTATAATGGGTCAGCGACTTATTTTCAGTGGCGAGCTTAACCGAATAGGGGAGGCGTAGCGAAAGCGAGTCTTAATAGGGCGTCTAGTCGCTGGGAATAGACCCGAAACCGGGCGATCTATCCATGGGCAGGTTGAAGGTTGGGTAACACTAACTGGAGGACCGAACCGACTACCGTTGAAAAGTTAGCGGATGACCTGTGGATCGGAGTGAAAGGCTAATCAAGCTCGGAGATAGCTGGTTCTCCTCGAAAGCTATTTAGGTAGCGCCTCATGTATCACTGTAGGGGTAGAGCACTGTTTCGGCTAGGGGGTCATCCCGACTTACCAAACCGATGCAAACTCCGAATACCTACAAGTGCCGAGCATGGGAGACACACGGCGGGTGCTAACGTCCGTCGTGAAAAGGGAAACAACCCAGACCGTCAGCTAAGGTCCCAAAGTTATGGTTAAGTGGGAAACGATGTGGGAAGGCTTAGACAGCTAGGAGGTTGGCTTAGAAGCAGCCACCCTTTAAAGAAAGCGTAATAGCTCACTAGTCGAGTCGGCCTGCGCGGAAGATGTAACGGGGCTCAAACCATACACCGAAGCTACGGGTATCACTTAGGTGATGCGGTAGAGGAGCGTTCTGTAAGCCTGTGAAGGTGAGTTGAGAAGCTTGCTGGAGGTATCAGAAGTGCGAATGCTGACATGAGTAACGACAATGGGTGTGAAAAACACCCACGCCGAAAGACCAAGGTTTCCTGCGCAACGTTAATCGACGCAGGGTTAGTCGGTCCCTAAGGCGAGGCTGAAAAGCGTAGTCGATGGAAAACAGGTTAATATTCCTGTACTTCTGGTTATTGCGATGGAGGGACGGAGAAGGCTAGGCCAGCTTGGCGTTGGTTGTCCAAGTTTAAGGTGGTAGGCTGGAATCTTAGGTAAATCCGGGATTCTAAGGCCGAGAGCTGATGACGAGTTACCCTTTGGGTGACGAAGTGGTTGATGCCATGCTTCCAAGAAAAGCTTCTAAGCTTCAGGTAACCAGGAACCGTACCCCAAACCGACACAGGTGGTTGGGTAGAGAATACCAAGGCGCTTGAGAGAACTCGGGTGAAGGAACTAGGCAAAATGGCACCGTAACTTCGGGAGAAGGTGCGCCGGTGAGGGTGAAGCATTTACTGCGTAAGCCCATGCCGGTCGAAGATACCAGGCCGCTGCGACTGTTTATTAAAAACACAGCACTCTGCAAACACGAAAGTGGACGTATAGGGTGTGACGCCTGCCCGGTGCCGGAAGGTTAATTGATGGGGTTAGCTAACGCGAAGCTCTTGATCGAAGCCCCGGTAAACGGCGGCCGTAACTATAACGGTCCTAAGGTAGCGAAATTCCTTGTCGGGTAAGTTCCGACCTGCACGAATGGCGTAACGATGGCGGCGCTGTCTCCACCCGAGACTCAGTGAAATTGAAATCGCTGTGAAGATGCAGTGTATCCGCGGCTAGACGGAAAGACCCCGTGAACCTTTACTATAGCTTTGCACTGGACTTTGAATTTGCTTGTGTAGGATAGGTGGGAGGCTTTGAAGCGTGGACGCCAGTTCGCGTGGAGCCAACCTTGAAATACCACCCTGGCAACTTTGAGGTTCTAACTCAGGTCCGTTATCCGGATCGAGGACAGTGTATGGTGGGTAGTTTGACTGGGGCGGTCTCCTCCTAAAGAGTAACGGAGGAGTACGAAGGTGCGCTCAGACCGGTCGGAAATCGGTCGTAGAGTATAAAGGCAAAAGCGCGCTTGACTGCGAGACAGACACGTCGAGCAGGTACGAAAGTAGGTCTTAGTGATCCGGTGGTTCTGTATGGAAGGGCCATCGCTCAACGGATAAAAGGTACTCCGGGGATAACAGGCTGATACCGCCCAAGAGTTCATATCGACGGCGGTGTTTGGCACCTCGATGTCGGCTCATCACATCCTGGGGCTGAAGCCGGTCCCAAGGGTATGGCTGTTCGCCATTTAAAGTGGTACGCGAGCTGGGTTTAGAACGTCGTGAGACAGTTCGGTCCCTATCTGCCGTGGACGTTTGAGATTTGAGAGGGGCTGCTCCTAGTACGAGAGGACCGGAGTGGACGAACCTCTGGTGTTCCGGTTGTCACGCCAGTGGCATTGCCGGGTAGCTATGTTCGGAATAGATAACCGCTGAAAGCATCTAAGCGGGAAACTAGCCTCAAGATGAGATCTCACTGGGACCTTGAGTCCCCTGAAGGGCCGTCGAAGACTACGACGTTGATAGGTTGGGTGTGTAAGCGCTGTGAGGCGTTGAGCTAACCAATACTAATTGCCCGTGAGGCTTGACCATATAACACCCAAGCAATTTGCGAACTCGAAAGAGGCCAGATTGCGGTGTGTGAAGACGAAAGAACCGAAAGTTCGAAACGAAACACACAAATCTATTACATACCCATTCGCTGGAGCGTGAACCGAAAGGTAAACGACCTGGCTACCGAATTTCTTGACGACCATAGAGCATTGGAACCACCTGATCCCATCCCGAACTCAGCAGTGAAACGATGCATCGCCGATGGTAGTGTGGGGTTTCCCCATGTGAGAGTAGGTCATCGTCAAGATTAAATTCCGAAACCCCTATCTGCGTATGCAGGTAGGGGTTTTGTTTTGTCCGCAGGAAAGTTCGTATCGTAGTGGTCTGACTCAGTTGGGAGGGCCTCCTGCTTGAGGAGCGCGGTCTTATAGAGCGTCGGAATTGATCAGCAAAAAACTACCTGAGTCAGCGAGCACACCATCATCAAGGTCCCAGCCATGGCTTACAAGCCGCGTAGCAGGCCCTAGAGGCTCGAATCAGGGCTCGTGATACGGAGAATGGCGCCAGCTTTCGCCAACGCCCCTGACGTAGTCGTATGCCTTCAAGCATGGTTCGCCCTCGTGCGATGCTTGGCCCCAGCCGAGGAAAGGCATTGCCCGGAATTTGTTCACCATTACCCACAAAAAAGCCCCAGACCCTAAGGTCTGAGGCTTTTTCGTTTGCAACGTATGGTGCACCAGGCGGGATTCGAACCCACGACCCCTGCCTTCGGAGGGCAGTACTCTATCCAGCTGAGCTACTGGTGCAAGCGGGCGCCATGATACTCATATGTGCAGCAGTCGTCCATGCTGCTGAATCGGCTGACTTTTTTGAAAGCGTAACGTGCGATTGCTACGTTGATCAGAAAAATTAGGCAAATGCGGCGTTTTCGTTCTTTTTTTCGAACAGCCTATTGTCCTTTACCCCCTTTGATCCTAGGATTCGTTTGAGATTTCAAACGCTCTTGTCTGGGTGCTGAACCGCACGATATCAATCAGTGCGCTATTTATGTGCTTCAGCCCGGTGAATGATTTCCCTGACGGCAGCCTATAGGGCGCCTTTCTACAATCATAATTTGCTCCGCGCCTGCCGCGGTGCTGTTAAGGAAAGCCGACATGCAGCTTAAAGACACCCAGTTGTTCCGCCAGCAAGCCTTTATCGATGGCGCGTGGGTCGACGCTGACAATGGTCAGACGATCAAAGTGAACAATCCGGCTACGGGCGAAATTCTGGGCACTGTGCCGAAAATGGGCGCTGCCGAAACCCGTCGTGCGATCGAAGCCGCTGACAAAGCGCTGCCGGCCTGGCGTGCACTGACCGCCAAGGACCGTGCGAACAAGCTGCGTCGCTGGTTCGAGTTGATTATCGAAAACCAGGACGACCTGGCTCGCCTGATGACCCTCGAGCAGGGCAAGCCATTGGCCGAAGCCAAGGGTGAAATCGTTTACGCCGCATCCTTCATCGAATGGTTCGCCGAAGAAGCCAAGCGCATCTACGGCGACGTGATTCCAGGCCACCAGCCAGACAAGCGCCTGATCGTGATCAAGCAGCCAATCGGCGTTACTGCTGCCATCACCCCGTGGAACTTCCCGGCCGCGATGATCACCCGTAAAGCCGGCCCGGCGCTGGCTGCCGGTTGCACCATGGTACTCAAGCCCGCTTCGCAAACTCCGTTCTCGGCATTCGCGCTGGCTGAACTGGCTCAACGTGCTGGCATCCCGAAAGGTGTGTTCAGCGTTGTTTCCGGAAGCGCCGGCGACATCGGCAGCGAACTGACCAGCAACCCGATCGTACGTAAGCTGTCCTTCACTGGTTCGACCGAAATCGGTCGTCAGCTGATGGCTGAATGTGCCAAGGACATCAAGAAAGTGTCCCTGGAACTGGGCGGCAACGCACCGTTTATCGTGTTCGACGACGCAGACCTGGATAAGGCCGTCGAAGGCGCGATCATTTCCAAATACCGCAACAACGGTCAGACCTGCGTCTGCGCCAACCGTCTGTACATTCAGGATTCGGTCTACGACGCGTTTGCCGAGAAGCTGAAAGTGGCTGTGGCCAAGCTCAAGATCGGCAACGGTCTGGAAGAAGGCACCACCACTGGCCCGCTGATCGACGAAAAAGCCGTGGCCAAGGTTCAAGAGCACATTGCTGACGCGATCAGCAAAGGCGCAACCGTTCTGGCGGGTGGCAAGGTCATGGAAGGCAACTTCTTCGAGCCGACCATTCTGACCAACGTGCCGAAGAACGCTGCCGTGGCCAAGGAAGAAACCTTCGGTCCATTGGCGCCGCTGTTCCGCTTCAAAGACGAAGCCGAAGTGATCGCGATGTCCAACGACACCGAGTTCGGTCTGGCCTCGTACTTCTATGCTCGCGACCTGGGTCGTGTGTTCCGTGTGGCTGAAGCGCTGGAATACGGCATGGTCGGCGTCAACACCGGGTTGATCTCCAACGAAGTCGCGCCGTTCGGCGGCATCAAGGCCTCGGGCCTGGGCCGTGAAGGCTCCAAGTACGGCATCGAAGATTACCTGGAAATCAAATACCTCTGCCTGGGCATCTAAGCTCGCAAGACAAGAGCCGGGCAAGGCATTGCTTCAAACGCAAAGGGCACGAGAGCGCTGTCCCCTTGCGAAGCTTCAAACGGAATTTTCTCTGTGGTTGGGAAAGCTGTGGCAGTCGATCATCGCATGCTGCCGTAGTTGCCTCCCCGCCGCATTTTCCTTGAACCACGCCGCCCGATGAGCGGTGAATGAGGACTTTATGAGCAAGACTAACGCATCCCTGATGAAACGCCGCGAAGCCGCTGTACCACGCGGTGTTGGCCAGATTCACCCGATCTTCGCCGAGTCCGCGAAGAACGCCACCGTGACCGACGTTGAAGGTCGCGAGTTCATCGACTTCGCCGGCGGTATCGCTGTGCTGAACACCGGTCACGTGCACCCGAAAATCATCGCCGCGGTGACCGAGCAACTGAACAAGCTGACTCACACCTGCTTCCAGGTACTGGCTTACGAACCGTACGTAGAAGTGTGCGAAAAAATCAACGCCAAGGTGCCAGGTGATTTCGAGAAGAAAACCCTGCTGGTGACCACTGGTTCCGAAGCTGTGGAAAACTCGATCAAGATCGCCCGTGCCGCCACTGGCCGCGCCGGCGTAATCGCGTTCACTGGCGCTTACCACGGTCGCACCATGATGACCCTGGGCCTGACCGGTAAAGTCGTGCCTTACTCGGCCGGCATGGGCCTGATGCCAGGCGGTGTGTTCCGCGCGTTGTACCCGAACGAGCTGCACGGTGTGAGCGTCGATGACTCGATCGCCAGCATCGAACGCATCTTCAAGAACGACGCCGAGCCGCGTGATATCGCTGCCATCATCATCGAGCCGGTTCAGGGCGAAGGTGGTTTCTACGTCGCGCCTAAAGAATTCATGAAGCGCCTGCGTGCACTGTGCGACCAGCACGGCATCCTGTTGATCGCTGACGAAGTACAAACCGGCGCTGGCCGTACTGGCACTTTCTTTGCCATGGAACAGATGGGCGTTGCTGCCGACCTGACCACGTTCGCCAAATCCATCGCTGGCGGCTTCCCGCTGGCCGGTGTGTGCGGCAAGGCTGAATACATGGACGCCATCGCTCCAGGCGGCCTGGGCGGCACTTACGCTGGTAGCCCGATTGCTTGCGCCGCGGCCCTGGCCGTGATGGAAGTGTTCGAAGAAGAGCATCTGCTGGACCGCTGCAAGGCCGTCGGTGAGCGTCTGGTCACAGGCCTCAAGGCTATCCAGGCCAAGTACCCAGTGATTGGCGAAGTCCGTGCCTTGGGCGCGATGATCGCTGTCGAGCTGTTCGAAAACGGCGACAGCCACAAGCCAAACGCTGCTGCGGTAGCGTCGGTTGTGGCCAAGGCTCGCGACAAGGGCCTGATCCTGCTGTCCTGTGGCACCTACGGCAACGTTCTGCGCGTCCTGGTACCGCTGACTTCGCCGGACGAGCAACTGGACAAAGGCTTGGCGATCATCGAAGAGTGCTTCTCCGAGCTCTGATTGATTTGTGAGCTGATCGACAAAAAACCCGCTTCGGCGGGTTTTTTTACGCCTCATGAAACACATTGAGGCCAATTGTTCTGTCTCGATTCGCCAGTGTTGGTTAAGGTTCAAGCATTGCGAGGGAGCGTGTTGCATGACTGTCGTTGATTTACCCGTTGCACCGAGAGTGTTGATTGCCGAGGCCGACCCGTGGTCTCGAGACTTGCTCAAGCAAGTGTTATTGAATGTGCGTTGCGACGCGCGACTGGACCTGTGCACCGATGGCCAGCAGGCAATGGATAAGCTGGCTGAAACTCCTTACGACCTGGTGATCGTTGACTGGGAGTTGCCTTGCGTCGATGGCCTGAATGTTTTGCGCAATGTGCGCCAACGCAAACGCAATCCGCCGTTACCCTTCATTCTGATGAGCAGTCGTAATGACAGTGCCAGCGTGCGCGAGGCTTTGCCTATGGCGCCCACGGCGTACCTGACCAAACCCCTGAACATGGAAAACCTGACCCGGCGTCTGCAGGGCTTGTTGCTGAACGCGGGGGAAGAGGTGTCCTGTGAGGTGCCAACGTTGGCGCCGGGCATGACGTTGTCGGTGTATCTGGAGCGTCGTCGAGAACTGACGGACGGCGCGCCGTTGATGACTGACGTGCAGGTAGCGGTCCAACGCAGCCTCAATCCCAACGGTCTCGATCTGAAGCGACTGGAAGACGAAGTTCGCACCGATCCGCAGATTACCGCTGTGCTGATCGCCGCCGCGAATAGCGCGGGGCATCACATTGGCGACCCCGTGCAAACCCTGTCGCAGGCCTTGCATCGTTTGGGCTCCGGGCAAAGCATGAACCTGATTCTGGGATTGGCGCTCAAGCGCAGTGCCCGGCTCGACGATCCGCTACTGGCGGACTATGCCGAGCGTTATTGGGAGCTGTCGCTGCACACCGCCGAGTACGCCCGCACGCTGGCGCGCTTGCTGGATCTTGAACAAGAGCGCTGTTACTGCGCGGGCATGCTGCATCGTCTTGGCGACCTGGCATTGCTGCGGTGTTTGCAAGAGTGGAAGCAAGCCGGAGGTGAGCTGGATGAGTGGGAAGAGGTGGGTGATGCGCTCGCAGCGTTCGGTGCAGGCTACGGTTCGGCGTTGCGCACTCGTTGGCGTCTGCCGCTGGAGCTGCGAGAGCTGATTGCAGCGGTCTATCAGCTCGGTGGCGGGGTTTACTCCCGCGAAGCGTTGGTGATGAACATGGCGGCTCAATTGGCGCGTCTGACCGCGCACGAGGGCGTTGAAGTGTTGGCGAAAAGCCGGGCGGCACGGTTGCTCAAGATCGGCTTGCCGGAACTCATGCGATTGCGAAAAAAGTTGGCATAACACCAATCCCCCTGTAGGAGCGGGCTTGCTCCCACAGTGGGCCATTAAGCGGAGATGATGCGGTTCTTACCCTGCCGCTTGGCTTTATACATCGCCGCATCCGCGCGTGCGAACAGGCTGTCGAGGCTTTCGTCTTCGTCAGTGAGGCTGGTTAAACCCTGGCTGACGGTGATACCGAAGGTCTGCTCATCATGGCTGAAGCTCAATTGCTGAATCTGCCGTTGCAGGCGCTCGGCCACTTGCATGGCCATCTCGGGCGCGCAGCCGGGAAATACCGCCGCGAACTCTTCACCGCCGATCCGGCCGAACACATCCCCACGACGTAATGCGCTGCGACCGCTCTCTGCGATCTGTTGCAGCACCGTGTCACCTTGCGGGTGGCCGTACGTGTCGTTAATCACTTTGAAATCATCGATGTCCAGCAACAGGAACGCCAGTGGCGCACCTTGCTTGCGCGCCTGGGCAAACTCGCGTTGTGCGCATTCGAAGAAGTGCCGGCGATTGCTGCTTTGAGTCAGCACGTCGGTGGTGGCCAAGCGTTGCAGCTCGGCTTCCGTGCGCTTCTTTTCGGTGATGTCTTCGGCAATTCCGACAATGATCACCGGTTGACCGGGCTCGGCCTGACGGTTGATGAAGCATTTGTCGCTGAGCCAACGCACCTGCCCATCGGCATTGATGATGCGGTATTCACGGTCTTCAACCGCGCCTTTGACCAGTACTTCGGCCAGGCTGCGTTCGGCATAGTCCAGGTCGTCGGGGTAAATGCTGTCGCGCCATTCGTTGTAGTCGGACAGCAAACTGCCGGTGGAACGGCCGAAAATCCGCTCATAGGCCGGGCTGACGTAGAGCACCTGACGGGTTTCCCAATTGAATGCCCAAAGCACCGCGTTGACGCTCACCAGCAACGAGCTGAACAGCTGTTCACGCTCACTCAGGCGCGCCACTTCGCTTTGAGCATGCATCAGCGCCATCAAGGTTTGAGCGGTGTCAGGTAACTGAGGAAGGGATGAGTCATGCAGGTGTTTGGAGACCATCGGGACAAATCTCAAAGGGCGTGTGCCGCTCGAGGTTCGAAAGCGGCTAAAACGAAGCCCGCCGGGCTGGCGAAGTGTCTTTGAGATAGGGGATTCGGAGCTAAGTTCCGAAGGGTGCGCCCGCTAGCGGGGCGCACCGATCAACGGCATCAGACAGCGGAAGGGCGCAGGGAGTAGGTTTTCAACTGGTCGGCGAAGTCGCGCAGGGATTGAATCCCGCTGGCTTCAGCTTCGTGTACCCAGTCCTTGATGGCGGCGAGCATGTCGTGACCATTTGAGCTGGTCTTGACCCAGATCTGCTGCAAGGCCAGGCGTTTCTCGTAAATTACCTTCAGCGCCTGACTGTGCTCGAGCATAGCCTGGATGCGAACGTGGTGTTTTTCGTCCAGCAGGCTGGTTTCCCGCGAGAGCAGGCGCTTGGCGCGGTGGAATTGATGGCGGACCGAGTGATCGACCTTTTCCAACTCTTGCTTGACCAGCGGCGCGATCACCAATTTGCGGTACTGCGCCATGATCTGAAAGCGGTTGTTGAGGATCGCCATGGCGGTGTCCATGTCCAGGTTGCCTTTGCCTTCAACCCGGTGGGCAATCGGTGCAACGCGCTGGACCTTCGCCAGACGGAAGAAACTGAAGACCTGGATCCAGGCCCAACCGAGGTCGAACTCCCACTTCTTCACCGACAATTTTGCCGAGTTAGGGTAGGTGTGATGGTTGTTATGCAGTTCTTCACCGCCGATCAGGATGCCCCAGGGCACCAGATTGGTTGCGGCATCGCGACATTCGAAGTTGCGGTAGCCGACAGCATGGCCAAGGCCATTGACCACGCCAGCGGCCCACACCGGGATCCACATCATCTGGATAGCCCAGATGGTGATGCCGATGGTGCCGAACAGCAGCAAGTCGATGATGCCCATGATCGCGATACCCAACAGCGGGAATCGGCTGTAGAGGTTACGTTCGATCCAGTCTTCGGGGCAGTTCTTGCCGTAGATCCGCAGGGTTTCCGGGTTTTCCGCTTCCGCGCGGTACAGCTCGGCGCCTTTGCGCAGAACGGTGGAAAGCCCCTTGATGACCGGGCTGTGCGGGTCATCGACGGTTTCGCACTTGGCGTGATGCTTGCGGTGGATAGCGGTCCACTCGCGGGTGTTCTGTGCCGTGGTCAGCCACAGCCAGAAGCGGAAGAAATGTTTCAGGCCGGCATTGAGCTCAAGCGAGCGGTGGGCTGAGTAACGATGCAAATAGACCGTGACGCCAATGATCGTGACATGGGTCATCAGTAGGGTGACTGCTACCAGTGACCAGGGCGACAAGCCGAGTAAACCTTCGTACCACATAGGCTGTAGGGCCCTCGATAAAGAAAAAAATAGCCGTTGCATTATCACTAAGCCCACGGATAAAACCAGTCGCCCTTTCAGATAAGAGTGGCTGGATGTGTCCTTGACCTATTATTCCGACCCTTCTGTAGGGACATGGACGGCCAAATGTCTGCCACCTATCGCGATGCCTTGCGTGCAGCGCTGCTTTATTTGTTGTTTTCAGTCGCCTGGATGGCGTTGAGCGGCTATTTATTGAACAGTTTCTTCGATAGCTCTGCCGAGCTATTGCGATGGCAACTGATCAACGGTTATGCCTGGGTGGTACTCAGCGCCGGTTTGATCTTCATTGCCCGGGCCCGGCTATTCCAGTGCCTGGGGGTCGGTGCCAAACTGCGCGAGCGCCAGGTCGACCGCGAGCATTTGCGTCAGGCGGCCGCGGTGTTCGATTGCACCCATGAGGGCGTGTTGGTCACCGATAGCAACGGGCTGATTGTCCATGTGAACCGGGCCTTCATGGCGATCACCGGTTATCGGCGAGATGAAGTGCTGGGCCAGCAACCCAGTCTGTTCAAATCCGGCCACCACCCACCAGCGTTCTACCAGGCGATGTTTGCGACGCTCAACAGCACCGGCGAGTGGAGCGGGGAAATCTGGAATCGTCGCAAAAGCGGCGAAATCTACCCGCAATGGCAAACCATACGCATCATTCATGACGATAGGGGCCGGCGAAGCCAATACGTGGCGGTGTTTTCCGATATCAGTGCGATCAAAAACTCCGAACACGAGCTCAAACACCTTTCTCATCACGATCCGCTGACCGATTTGCCTAATCGGCTGTTGTTCACTGACCGTGTCGAACAGGCGCTGGCGTCGGCGCAAATCCACAAACGGGGTTGTGCGTTGCTGATGATCGACCTGGATCACTTCAAGATGATCAACGACAGCCTCGGGCACACCGTCGGTGATCAGCTGCTCAAGGCCGTGGCCAAGCACTTGAAAGCCATGTTTGGCCCAGGCGTTACGTTGGCGCGTCTGGGTGGTGACGAGTTTGCGGTGCTTGCCGAAAGTTGTCCGCAAGTTGCGCAGGCTGCGGCGCTGGCGCAACGGATCATCGATGGCCTTCGGGAGCCGTTTTATATCGATGGGAATCGACTGTTTATTAACACCAGTGTCGGCATCAGCCAGTTTCCCAGTGATGCCTTGAGTGCCGAGCAAATGTTGCGCAACGCGGGTTCGGCCTTGTCCAAGGCCAAGAGTGCAGGCCGGGATGGCTACGCGCTCTACACCGAAGAATTAACTGCCCATGCCCAGCAGCGGGTAGAAATTGCTTTCCAATTGCGCCGCGCCCTGGAGCAGCAGGAGTTGCGCGTCCATTACCAACCCGTGCATGACCTCAAAACCAGTCGCCTGGTGGGCGTGGAAGCGTTGGTGCGTTGGGCGCATCCGCAGCGCGGGCTGGTGTCGCCAGCAGCATTCATCCCCATAGCCGAGCGTACGGGGTTGATTGCCGAGATCGATGCCTGGGTCATGCAGCAGGCCTGCGAGCAAATGTGCCAGTGGCAAGCCGCTGGTGTGGTGCTGTCGTTTGTTGCGGTGAATATTTCATCGCGACTGTTTGCCCGGAGCGAGCTGTATCAGCAGGTGGCTCGTGTGCTTGATGCGACGGGGCTTGATCCGGCGTATCTGGAGCTTGAAGTCACTGAAAGCGCGGTGATGGATGATCCGGAAGTGGCGCTGGAGCAGATGCATCGCTTGCGCGAGTTGGGCGTGCGGCTTGCCATCGATGATTTCGGCACAGGATATTCGTCGCTGCTGCGGCTCAAGCGTTTGCCGGTGCAAAAACTCAAGATTGACCAGGGGTTTGTCGCAGGCTTGCCACGGGATGAGGATGATGCAGCCATTGTGCGGGTGATCATTGCCTTGGCGCAGAGCATGGGGATGCAGGTGCATGCCGAGGGGGTCGAGCAGGTCGAGCAGGCTGGTTTTCTGCTGGAGCATGACTGCGATCTGGGGCAAGGCTACTGGTTTGGGCGGCCGGTGCCGGCTGAGCAATTGGATTGGATTTACGCGCCCGTTATTCGCTGATCCGCCTTAAACCCGCGCCCCATCAAACAATACTTTCTAGTTATATAAACATTCTTAAATAGTCTTTTTAAGAATATCTACTCCTCACTACTATTGGTCTCACGCCGCAAGCAGTGCCGCCACTGCCAGGCAACCTCTCAGTTGAAGGAGCAGCACCATGAGCGCATCCCTACGTAGTGTTGATGGCCAGGACGAAGCAACCATTTTGCGTGAGATCCAGAGCGCATTGCGCGATCTGCGCTTTGGGGCTGTGGAGATCACTGTGCACAACGCCCAGGTCGTGCAAATCGAGCGCAAAGAGAAATTTCGTCTGCAGAGCCCGAGCAACAAGCCGAGCTAAGCAACCGGCAACCCGCTTCCAGCACCTCATAAAAAGCCACCACAATCAGAATTCCAGGAGCTTTCACCATGTCGTCGATTCGTCATTTCGCTTTGGCCGCCCTGGCCAGTGCACTTTTTGCGGGTTCCGCGGTTGCCAAGGATTACGAACTGCTCAATGTGTCTTACGACCCGACGCGTGAGCTGTACCAGGACTACAACGCCGAGTTCATCAAGCTCTGGCAGAAGGATCACGCCGGTGACAACGTAAAAATCCAGCAATCCCACGGTGGTTCGGGCAAACAGGCCCGCGCGGTGATCGACGGGCTGCGCGCCGACGTTGTGACCCTGGCCCTGGCCGGCGACATCGACGAGATCGCCAAGCTCGGCAAGTCCCTGCCGGCCGACTGGCAGACGCGTCTACCGGATGCGAGCACACCTTACACCTCGACCATCGTGTTTCTGGTGCGCAAGGGCAACCCTAAAGGCATCAAGGACTGGGGTGACCTGATCAAGAACGATGTGGCGGTCATCACCCCGAACCCGAAGACCTCCGGCGGCGCACGCTGGAATTTCCTCGCGGCCTGGGCTTATGGTCTGAAAGCCAACGGCGGTGACGAAGCCAAGGCCAAGGAATACGTACAAACCCTGTTCAAGCACGTGCCAGTGCTGGACACCGGCGCTCGCGGTTCGACTATTACCTTCGTCAACAACGGTCAGGGTGACGTGTTGCTGGCCTGGGAAAACGAAGCCTTCCTGGCGCTGAAAGAAGACGGCGGTGCCGACAAGTTCGAAATCGTCGTGCCTTCTCTGTCGATCCTTGCCGAGCCGCCGGTGGCCGTGGTTGACAAGAACGCCGAGAAAAAGGGTAACGAGCAGATCGCCGATGCGTATCTCAAATACCTGTACAGCCCGGCCGGCCAGGAAATTGCGGCGAAAAACTTCTATCGTCCACGTGACAAGGATGTCGCCGCGAAGTACGCCAAGCAGTTCCCGAACCTGGACCTTGTGACCATCGACAAGAACTTCGGCGGCTGGAAAACCGCGCAGCCGAAATTCTTCAACGACGGCGGCGTGTTCGACCAGATTTACCAGGCGCAGTAATCTTAAATAGCCATCAACGAGCCCCGCTTTAACCGTCGGGGCTTTGCGCGTTCTCAACCAAGGACTTTTATGTCGCGTCGTATTTCCCCCGTCATACCCGGCTTCGGGCTGACGCTGGGCTACACCTTGGTGTACCTCAGCCTGATTGTGCTTATTCCTCTGGCGGCAATGTTCGTCCATGCCGCCCAACTCACCTGGGACCAGTTCTGGGCAATTGTCTCGGCGCCACGAGTGCTGGCGGCGTTGAAGTTGAGCTTCGGCACCGCGCTCTATGCCGCGATCATCAACGGCATCATCGGCACGCTGCTCGCCTGGGTCCTGGTGCGCTACACCTTCCCGGGACGCAAAGTCATCGACGCAATGATCGACTTGCCCTTCGCATTGCCCACTGCGGTGGCGGGTATTGCGCTGACTGCGTTGTACACCCCTACCGGTTTGGTGGGTCAGTTTGCAGCTGATCTGGGTTTCAAGATCGCGTACACCCCCCTCGGTATCACCCTTGCCCTCACTTTTGTGACACTTCCATTCGTAGTACGTACCGTACAGCCAGTATTGGCTGATATCCCGCGTGAAGTGGAGGAAGCGGCAGCGTGCCTCGGTGCAAAACCGTTACAGGTTTTCCGCCATATTCTGGTGCCAGCGCTGTTGCCAGCCTGGCTCACCGGTTTCGCTTTGGCCTTTGCCCGCGGGGTCGGCGAGTATGGTTCGGTGATTTTCATCGCTGGCAACATGCCGATGAAAACCGAGATTCTGCCGCTGCTGATCATGGTCAAGCTCGACCAGTACGATTACACCGGCGCCACGTCCATTGGTGTACTGATGCTGGTGGTTTCCTTCGTCCTGTTGCTGCTGATCAATTTGCTGCAACGTCGCATCGAAACCCCATAAGGAGGCGCGAACCATGTCCCAATCGTCTATTGCTGCCGCCTCTTCGGCCAACGCCGCCCGCCGTGGCAGTGCCACCTCGCGAAGAATCCTGATCGGTCTTGGCTGGTTGATTTTTGCGCTGTTCCTGTTGCTGCCGCTGTTTATCGTGGTGTCCCAGGGTTTGAAGAATGGCCTGGGTGCGTTCTTCACCGCGATCTTTGAACCGGACGCGCTGTCGGCATTGAAACTCACGGTGATCGCCGTGCTGATTTCGGTGCCACTGAACCTGGTGTTCGGTGTCAGCGCCGCATGGTGCGTGAGCAAGTACTCGTTCCGTGGCAAAAGTATGCTGGTCACGTTGATCGACTTGCCGTTCTCGGTTTCGCCGGTCATTGCCGGCCTGGTCTATGTGTTGATGTTCGGCGCCCAAGGCTTCTTCGGGCCGTGGTTGCAGGATCACGACATCCAGATCATCTTCGCCTTGCCGGGTATCGTACTGGCGACGATTTTCGTCACCGTGCCGTTCGTGGCGCGCGAACTGATCCCGTTGATGCAGGAACAAGGCACGCAAGAAGAAGAGGCCGCGCGCCTGCTTGGCGCCAATGGCTGGCAAATGTTCTGGCACGTCACCGTTCCCAATATCAAATGGGGCCTGATCTACGGTGTGGTGCTGTGTACTGCGCGGGCGATGGGTGAGTTCGGTGCGGTATCGGTGGTTTCCGGGCACATTCGCGGGGTGACCAACACCTTGCCGCTGCACGTCGAGATCCTCTACAACGAATACAACCACGTGGCCGCGTTCGCCGTGGCGAGCCTGTTGCTGATCCTGGCGCTCTTCATCCTGCTGCTCAAGCAGTGGAGCGAAAACCGTATTAACCGCCTGCGCGCCAGCGCCGCGGAGGAATGATTTCATGTCGATTGAAGTGCGTAACGTCAGCAAGAATTTCAACGCGTTCAAGGCGCTGGACAACATCAGCCTGGACATTCAAAGCGGCGAACTCGTGGCGCTGCTCGGCCCATCGGGCTGCGGTAAAACCACGCTGTTGCGGATTATCGCCGGTCTGGAGACGCCGGATCAGGGCAACATCGTGTTCCACGGCGAAGACGTTTCCGGCCATGATGTGCGCGATCGCAACGTCGGTTTCGTGTTCCAGCATTACGCCTTGTTCCGCCACATGACGGTGTTCGACAACGTCGCGTTTGGCCTGCGCATGAAACCGAAAAACCAGCGTCCGAGCGAAAGCCAAATCGCAACCAAGGTTCACGAACTGTTGAATATGGTGCAACTGGATTGGCTGTCGGATCGCTACCCGGAACAACTCTCCGGCGGCCAACGTCAGCGCATTGCCCTGGCCCGTGCCCTGGCGGTGGAACCAAAAGTCTTGCTGCTCGATGAACCCTTCGGCGCCCTCGACGCGAAGGTCCGCAAGGAACTGCGCCGCTGGCTGGCGCGACTGCACGAGGACATCAACCTGACTTCCGTGTTCGTGACCCACGACCAAGAAGAGGCGATGGAAGTCGCCGACCGAATTGTGGTGATGAACAAGGGCGTGATCGAACAGATTGGCTCACCGGGTGACGTCTACGAAAACCCGGCCAGCGATTTCGTTTATCACTTCCTCGGTGATTCCAACCGGCTGCATCTGGGGGAGGACAACCACGTGCTGTTCCGTCCGCACGAAGTGTCGCTGTCGCGGCATGAGCTGGAAGATCACCACGCAGCTGAAGTGCGCGACATTCGTCCGTTGGGTGCGACGACTAGGGTGACGCTGAAGGTCGAAGGTCAGAGCGAATTGATCGAAGCGGAAGTGGTGAAGGATCACGACAGCCTGATCGGGCTGGCGAAGGGTGAAACCTTGTTCTTCAAGCCCAAGGTCTGGCAAAAACTGGCCAACATCTAAAGTAAAAGCTTCGCGAGCAGGCTCGCTCCCACAGTGATTTGCGTCGTTCACAAATCCCTTGTGGGAGCGAGCCTGCTCGCGAAAGTGGCCTACGCCGCAGCGTTTTTCTGACGCAGACGCACCCCACCCGCCCGCGCCTCGATCTGCTCTTTGAGGTCATGCCGCAACCCCAGCAAAAACATCAACTCCACCACCACAAACAACGGCCCGACAATCAGCCCGCTCACATCATCAACAAACGCCGGCTTACGCCCTTCATAGTAATGCCCGACAAACTGAATCACCCAGCCCACCACAAACATCCCGATACCGCTCGACAGCCAGACCAGCGTGCTTTGTTGCGCCAGCGCCTGCCCCGCCCAGACGGACAGCCCCAGCAATACGCTCATCAGCACCCCGAGGCGTAACTCCAGGCGCAGGTAAAACCACGCCGACGCCAGCGACACCAGCACCGCCGGTGAAAGCCAGCCGTCAGCCCATTGCGGCCGCGACAGCAACACCGCGACGGCCACCATAATCAACGGAATACCGATAAAGTGGCTGGCGATGTTGCGTGGATCACGGTGGTAGGCGGCGTATTGACTGAGATGGTCAACGAGGCTTTTCATTGTTATTCCTCCTGTAGGGTGATTGATCATGCCCCGGGTTCACTTTTGGCTCTGTCGGGCAGGCGACAATCTCTAGGAGTTTCCATGGATATGCAGGCCTGGCGTTCGCGCCTGATGACGGGGCAATGGTTCAGTCATCTACCTGTTCCCTTACAGGATAGTCTGCTGGCTGCGGCCCGGATTCGGCGTTTGTCGTCGGGGCAATTGCTGTTCAAACGAGGGGATCCGCCGTGCGGTTTGTATGCAGTGCTCGAAGGTTCGGTGCGCATCGGCGCAGTCAGCGAGCAGGGCAAGGAAGCGCTGCTGAGCCTGGTGGAGCCGCCCCACTGGTTCGGCGAAATATGCCTGTTCGACGGCCAGCCACGCACACACGATGCCTTCGCCGTGGGCCAGTGCCTCCTGTTGAACATTCCCCAGGTGACGCTGTTGAAGTTACTCGACGAGCAACCGGTGTATTGGCGACAACTGGCGTTGCTGATGAGCCACAAACTGCGCCTGACCTTCATCAATCTCGAACAGCTGAGCCTGATGCCCGCCCCGGCACGCTTGGCGCATCGATTACTGATGATCGCCGAGGGTTACGGCGAAATCGAACCGCCGCGCCGGGTGCTGCAACTGCCGCAGGAGCAGTTGGCTTCGATGCTGTCGCTGTCGCGCCAGACGACTAATCAGATTCTTAAGGATTTTCAGGGTCAGGGGATTCTGAATCTCAAGTACGGCGAGATCGAAATTGTCGATGCCGAGCGGTTGCGGGCACTGGCGATTTTTTGATACGCAACGTTATGGGTGGGCTTTGTCGGTGAAGGCGCCTAGCCTGTGACGACGATAATCGAGGTGTGCCATGCGTGTACTGCTAGTAGAAGACGAACCGGAGACCGCCAAACTCCTGGCCAACGGCCTGAATGAGGCGAGCTATTCGGTGGATGTAGCGCTAAACGGCATGGACGGCCGGCGCTTTATCGAGTCCGGCGAATACGAACTGATCATCCTCGACGTGATGCTGCCAGGGCTCAACGGCTGGCAATTGCAGCAGCAGATTCGCAAGCTTGGCGACACGCCGGTGCTGTTCCTCACCACCAAGGACGGTATCGAGGATCGTCTGCGCGGGCTCGAACTGCATGAGGATGATTATTTGCTCAAGCCGTTTGCGGTGAACGAACTGGTGGCGCGGGTGCGCAAGTTGTTGCGGCGGGATCGTGGGCGGTGAAACCTTGGACGTCTGGTTAAAAAATGAGCTGGACTTCTCTTTGAATCTGCACTAAATACAATGCATATATTAAGAAGCTGTGATTTTGCACGGTATACGATGCAGGCTGAAAAATGGAAAACCTTGGTGAACTGATCCGCTCGCTCCGAAAAGAGCAAAAGCTTTCCCAGCAGGCACTGGCACAGCAGTACGGCATGAGTCGTTCCACAATTTCCGGTATCGAAAACAACACCATTTCTGAAATCGGCCTGCGCAAGGTTGAGGCGATCCTCAACGGGTTCGGGTATGAGCTCACCGCCGTGCCCCGTCAGTCGAAGCGTCCAACGCTAGACTCACTGAAAAAGGTCAACTTCCATGGGTGAGCCGCAGGAAAAGGAACGGCTTCACATCAGTGTGTCCGCAACCGCAGTCGGCACCTTGGGTCGTGGTCAGTCTCGCGGGGATTCAGTTTTTACCTATGCCGAAAACGCACAGGAGGAAAACTCGGTTTCGTTGACCATGCCGGCTCGCCTCGAAAGTTATACGTGGGAGCAAGGTGTACCGCCGATTTTTGAAATGAACTTGCCTGAAGGGGCTTTGCGCGATGAGTTGGTTCGTCGTTTCAGCAAAGCGGTCAGGGGCTTCGATGATTTTGCGATGCTGTCGATCGTTGGCCCGTACCAGCTTGGACGAGTGGGAATTGCCAGCGCGCAAGAGACGAGCGACCGTCCACCAGAAACCAGTCTCGCGGACCTTCTGGTTCACGACGGCGCGCAAGGTTTGTTTGATGATCTACTGCACATTTACGGCCAATATTCAGGCGTTTCCGGCGTGCAGCCGAAAGTGTTGGTGCGTGACAGCGCGACAACTGTCGATCGGCTGACTCATCGAGGCGCGACGCACCTGGTCAAATCCTTTCGTGCAGAGGAATACCCTGAGCTCGCAGCCAACGAGTATTTCTGCATGCGAGCAGCGCTACATTCGGGGCTTGAGGTGCCGAAGTTCGAGCTCAGCGAGCATGGCAAATTCCTGGTAGTCGAACGCTTCGATCTGAATGAGCAAGGTTATTTGGGATTCGAGGATTTTTGCGTACTGAATGCCTGGCCGTCGAAAGCCAAATACGATGGGTCATACGAAGGTGCCGCGAGGCAGATTAAAGAATTCGTCTCTCCGCCATTGCTCAATCAGGCGCTTGAGTCTTTTTTCAAGATTGTTGCGCTCTCGTCAGCCTTGAAGAATGGCGACGCTCACCTTAAAAACTTCGGCGTGCTGTATGAACATTGCGGCATGGATGCACAAATCAGCCTCGCTCCGGCCTACGACATCGTCACCACTTCGGTTTACATAAAGTCCGACAGCATGGCGTTGCTGTTAGGCGGTTCAAAAGCATGGCCCAAGTACAAAATGCTAATGCGATTTGGCCGTTCGGCCTGCAGCCTGACGGAGGGCCGTTGTAACGAGCTATTGCAGCAGGTCGCCCACGGGATGGAGGTGGCAATGATCGAGATGGCTGATTACATCAAAGACAGCAGCGTCTTTGCGACCGTTGGCGAAGCGATGATGGAGCAGTGGGCATCAGGCGTCGCGCGCAGTCTCGTGAAAAGTTGATCAGCGCAACCCATCCCGAAACTGCCCCGGCGTCATCCCGGTCCAGCGCTTGAACGCGCGGCTGAAGCTGCTGGTATCCGCAAACCCCAGCAGGTAACTGACTTCACTCAACGAACAATGCGGATCACGCAGGTGTAGCAGCGCCAGGTTTTCGCGGCTTTCATTGAGCAGCGTATCGAACCGACAACCTTCGTCCGCCAAGTGCCGTTGCAGGCTGCGCAAGCTCAGGTGCAGGGCTTTGGCGATGAGTTCGGCGCTGGGTTCGCCTTCGGGCAATTGCTCTTCGATGGCGTCACGGACTTTGCGCTCCCAGGTCAACGGTTTCAGTTGTGCCAGGGTGCGTTCGAGCACGGTTTCATTGTGTTCGGCCAGTTCCGGATTGGCGTCATCCAAGTGGCTGTCGAAATCCACCAGAGAAAACTCCACGCGGTCTTCGTCGGCCGAAAAGTACACCGGTGAGCGGAAAACTTTATGCCATTGGTGCGCATCGGCCGGTTCCGGTCGGCGCAGGTATACCGCCAGCGGTGCATAGTCGCGACCGAGGCGATTGCGGCAGGTGCGCACGTAGATCGCCGTGAAGGCGTCGATGGCTTCGAACGCCGGCGCCGGGTTGCCGGCAGGGATTTTCAGGTGAAAGCGGTAGCGATCCTCGGCGCGGGTCAGTTCCAGTTCCAGAGCATCGCTGACCACCTGGTGATACCGCACGATGCGCTCGAACACCTCGCGCAAACTGCCGCTGGCCACCAGTGCATAACCGAGCGCATGAAACGTGGTGGGGCTGACGAAACGCGACACGCGCAGGCCAATCGCCGGATCGCCACTGACCTGCACGGCGATTTCCCACAGGCGCGTGGTACCGGACAACGGGTAACGGGCGTTCGGGTCGTCCATCAATTGCGGATCAAGCCCGGCCTGATGGCACAGGGCGGTGCTGTCGAGGCCGAGCGCATCGAGTTGTTTGCGCAGGGCGCGGGTCCAGCTGGCGAGGGAGGTCGGTTCAGTCATGCTGATTGGCGCTTCCGGTCAACAGGTTGGCGTTCTCGGCTACCACTTTGCGAAGGGTCGCAAGGCAGGATGCGAACATCAATAACCAGAGGATGGAAGCATGCACGGTACTTCTGCAAGTCCCCAGCGACTGAATGCAGCGCAACGATCAGCACATATTCGTGAAGTGGTGCTGGCCAGGGGCGTTGAATTGCGTCAACGCTACCCAATTCTCAACCATCAGGACGCACTCGGCGCAGGTATTCTGGCCTTCGCCCTGGCCGGGATGATCGGTTCGGCGGCGCTATACATGACCGGGCACATAGCCTGGTGGACGTGTTTGTTGCTCAACGCGTTTTTCGCCTCGTTGACCCACGAGCTGGAACACGACTTGATACATAGCATGTACTTTCGTAAACAGCGGGTGCCGCACAACCTGATGATGGGGCTGGTGTGGTTGGCCCGGCCGAGCACCATCAATCCGTGGATCCGCCGTCATCTGCACCTCAATCACCACAAGGTTTCGGGCACTGAAACCGACATGGAAGAGCGCGCCATCACCAACGGCGAGCCTTGGGGTTTTGCGCGGTTGCTGATGGTCGGCGACAACATGATGTCGTCATTCATCCGCATGCTGCGGGCCAAGACCTGGGCTCAAAAGTTCAGCATCATCCAGCGTACAGTGAAGGTCTACGCGCCGCTCGCGCTGATGCATTGGGGCGCGTGGTACATGTTCCTCGGCTTCCATGCGGCCAACGGCATCGCGTCTCTGATGGGCGCGCCGATTGAGTGGTCGGCGACCACCTTGTCGGTGATGCACGTGATCGACATCGCGGCGGTGGTGATCATCGGCCCGAACGTGTTGCGTACGTTCTGCCTGCACTTCATCAGCTCGAACATGCACTACTACGGCGACGTGGAACCGGGGAACGTGATCCAGCAGACCCAGGTGCTGAGCTCTCCGTGGATGTGGCCGTTGCAGGCGTTCTGCTTCAACTTCGGCAGCAGCCACGGCATCCATCACTTTGTGGTGAAGGAGCCGTTTTACATCCGCCAGATGACCGTGCCGGTGGCGCATAAAGTGATGCGTGAGATGGGCGTGCGATTCAATGATTTCGGCACGTTTGGCCGGGCCAACCGGTTTGTACGCAAAGACGCTGCACAGCCTCGGGAGGTTCGTGCCGCTCAGGTGTGATGGATGAAATCGGAAACTCAATCTCGAAATAAGCGATGACAAAGGCGCTCGTCATCAATTTGACCCAAAGAGGCGATACGTTAAAGCACAAGCAGGGAGGCTGGGCGGTCAACTTTTCGTTAATCGCTATATGTGTTTTAGATCTTATAAAGTAATTAAATATTCCTTTATAAGATAAACGTTTCAATCAATCATCGCTTCACAGATTTTGAGTTTCCGGGGCCGTCTCCTTGGCAGGGTGCGGCCCTTTTTTTATTCCCATAACGTTTCTGACTCATTTGACTAATCGCTGATTTGTCTACGGACCTGTTATTTCTGACAGTAGACGAGTGGAGGGGCAGCTCTACACTGACAATGTGGTCCTTGTGGGCAACCAAAGCAGGTCAGGTAACGTTTTCAGGGAGAAATCGCATGAACAATTTCGCAGGCCATTACACGATGGACAGGCCAGTGACTCATTTGGTGATAGAGGGCGATGAGCTGATATCGGGGCACCTGGATTTAGAGGATGCCCATCGCGACATCAGTGATGGGAGGGTCCGTTATCGGTGCGGCAGTAGCCTTGAATTTGTGACTGTGGATGATATTCACGAGGTCAAGGAGCGGTGGTCGCTCATGTTCAGTACCCAACGCATGTCGCTTGTCGGGACATGCGAGCAGACCTTCAAGAACGGCAAAACCAACACCCGGACCGTGTTGTTTAAAAGAGACGAGCCCACTGCAAAAGCGTGTTGAGTCCAACTGCCCCAGGATCTTTCCTTAGCGCATCAACCCGATAGTGATCGGGTTGAATATCTGCTGCTTGAAATCCCTTGTATATTCTTTATGGATCTTAACAAATAGCTTCTTATTCCTTAACGAATATAACTCTCCTCCCTATACTCGACCAGGTACAGACACGCAGCAGGAGAGCTCCCCCATGCGCAACGAATCAATTCGCTACCTGATTGTGCCGGGCTGGCAAGGATCGCCGGACGATCATTGGCAAAGCCACTGGCAGAACAGCCTGCCGAACAGCGCGCGGGTGGAGCAGGCGGACTGGCTGACACCGCGTCGTGAAGACTGGGTCGCGGCGCTGGCCGAGGCGATTGCCGCCGATAGCACGCCGGTGATCCTGATCGCACATAGCTTGGGTTGTATCACCGTCGCCCATTGGGCCGCCGCTGCCCCTGTGCAGTATCTGCGTCAGGTGCGCGGGGCCTTGCTGGTCGCGCCAGCGGATGTCGAGCGCCCGGCGTGTGCGCCGGCGTTGCGTAACTTTGCACCGATTCCCACCGACCTGTTGCCGTTCCCGAGCCAGATCGTCAGCTCCGACAACGACAACGCCGTGAGTGCGCCGCGAGCCCTTGAGCTGGCGCGCAACTGGGGGGCCGAGGCGGGGATTTTGTCGGGTGCCGGGCACATCAATGTGAAGTCCGGTCACCAGCGCTGGGAGCAGGGTTTTGCCTACCTCTATCGCTTGCAAAACCGCATGGAACATCACGCCCTGCGACGCGCTTGAACCTTTTGTTTTTTTAAACGCCTGCCCGTCTCCCGGCGGTCTTTGGCGGGAGTCTGCCATGAGTCTTGAACACTTCGGTCAGCCGCTGCTGACTTTCCCCGATGCAGAAAAAAGCCCCCTGAGCATCCGCGCCAAGGCGCTGGTGTTTGTCGATCCGCGCTCGCGCCAGTTGCGCCAGGACCTGGAGGAACTGGCACCGCGCTCGATCTCGGTATTGATTCGCGGCGAAACCGGCAGCGGCAAAGAGCTGCTTGCGCGCCATATCCATCGCGCCAGCGATCGCGCCGGGTTGTTCGTCTCGGTCAATTGCGGGGCGATCAGCCCGACTTACGCTGATGCCGAATTGTTCGGTTATGCCGCGGGCACCTTCAGCGGTTCGGCCAGCAGCCGCGCCGGGTGGTTCGGTTCTGCCAATGGCGGCACGCTCTATCTGGATGAGATCGGTGATTTGCCGCTGCCGATTCAAATCAAACTGCTCGCCGCGCTGGAAAACCACGAAGTGACCCGTGTTGGCGCGCATCAACCGAGCCCGGTGGACGTGCGTCTGGTCGCCGCCACCAGCATTGATCTGGCTCAGGCCGTGGCTGCCGGCAAATTCCATGAGCGGCTTTATCACTACCTCAGTGAAGGCCATCTGGAGCTGCCGGCATTGCGTGACCGCGTGGGCGATATTCTATCGCTGGCCGAGTACTTCCTCGGCATCTACAGCCATCGCCTCGACCTGCCGGTGCCGTTGATCAGTGAGGCCGCGCAGCTTGTGCTGGAGCGGCACAGTTGGCCGGGCAATACCCGCGAGCTGGAAAACGTCATTCACTTTGCGTTGTTGGTGAGTACCGGCGACGAAATTTTGCCGGGGCATCTGAATTTGCCTGATGAGGGGTTGGGGAAAATTGAACAGCAGCTCAAGCGGATTCTCGGCAGCGGCACTGCCGCCGATAAAGAAGCCTTGAAACAGCTCTTGAAAAACACCGGGCTCTTGTAGGAGCAAGCTTGCTCGCGATGCGGTTCACACGGTTTCTGAAAGGACGCTATCGCTGGCAAGCCAGCTCCTACACGGAATGCGCGAGCCAGAGCTGTATGAGCAAAATGGAATATGAAAGTGAATAAAAGATATTATTCGGGAATATAAAATCCCGGTATTGTCCGCATCACGTCAGCGATAGCACATCACTGGCACTTGTATTTAATGCCGTCGTCGATGACGACCGAGATTTTCGATAAGGACACTGCATGAAAAAGGTTCTGTTGTTCACCGCACTGGCGGCTGCCCTGACCGCGGGCCTGGCCCAGGCTGGCGAGAAACTGGTGGTTGCGGCGACCCCGATTCCACACGCCGAGATTCTGGAACTGATCAAGCCAGCCCTCGCCAAAGAAGGCGTGGACCTGGAAATCAAAGTTTTCACCGACTACGTACAGCCAAACGTACAAGTTGACCAAAAACGTCTGGACGCCAACTACTTCCAGACCCTGCCGTACCTGAAAAGCTTCAACGAAGGCAAAGGCACGAACCTGGTGACCGTGATCGGCGTGCACGTCGAACCGTTCGGCGGCTACTCGAAAAAAGTCAAAACCCTGGCTGAACTCAAAGACGGCGCAACCATTGCCATCCCTAACGAAGGCAGCAACAGCGGCCGTGCCCTGATCCTGCTGCAGAAGGCTGGCCTGATCGAACTGAAAGACCCGAAAAACGCTTTGGCGACTCCGAAAGACATCGCCAAGAACCCGCACAACTTCAAGTTCAAGGAACTGGAATCGGCCATGCTCCCGCGTGTGCTGGATCAAGTCGACCTGGACATGATCAACACCAACTACGCGCTGGAAGCCGGTCTGAACCCGGCTAAAGACGCGCTGGTCATCGAAGGTGCGGATTCGCCTTACGTGAACTTCCTGGTGGCACGTCCGGACAACAAGGACAGCGTTGCCATCCAGAAACTGGCCAAGGCATTGACCAGTCCTGAAGTGAAAGCCTTCATCGAGAAGAAGTACAACGGCGCGGTTCTGCCGGCGTTCTAATTAGACGCAGCATCAAAACCTTTCAAGGTTTCAAACGCCGACGACTAGCAATAGCGTCGGCGTTTTTTATTGGGGGCACTAGTTGAAGTGAGAGGGGGCTATTGTGGCGAGGGGGCTTGCCCCCGTTGGCTGCGAAGCAGCCCCAAAAACTTCATCCACACTCCCGCTCGCAGACTTCACAAGTAGGAATGGCGACGGCTGCGCAGCCGAACGGGGCGATGCGGCGTTCCGACAAGCCCCCTCGCCACAGAGAGCTCGCTGACCTCAGGGACTTCTCAGGCCACCCCGGCCTTCAACGCCCGGTGCAACGCCACCAACAATTTCACGATCTCCTGCGGATCCAGTCGCTGCGGCACTTTTACGTCAGCCATTTTCTCTTCCTTGTGATGGTTCGGCCGGGGAAGTCTGGCCAAAAGCTGTGGGTCCTTGGAGGGGCATTATGAAAAAAAGATCCCTCCTACAGCGAAAAGAAAAGTAGTCGTCTTACGTTGCAACCGCAAATCCACGGATAGTTTTTTGCGTGATATCAATATGCTTTAACGGTATTTAAATTCTAATTTTTATACCTTTAAAGTCGGTATCCGCCGGGCCGTTATCCACGACCCATGGACTGCGCCACCGTCGCTTACCGAGCGGCGTTCAGGATCTTCAATGAACTTCGATTACGCGTTTATCCTCAGCACTCTGCCGGCGTTTCTCAAGGCCGTGGGCGTGACGCTGCAGGTCGGCTTTATCGCCATCGGTACATCGCTGCTGGTGGCGCTGCTCAACGCGACGATACTGGTGTTTCGCACGCCTTACTTGCAGCGCTGCGTCGGCCTGTATGTGGAACTCGCGCGCAACACGCCCCTGCTGATTCAACTGTTCTTCGTCTACTTCGCTTTGCCGGCGCTGGGCATCAAGGTTTCAGGCTTCGCGGCGGCGATCATCACCATGACTTTTCTCGGTGGCGCGTATCTCACTGAAGTGCTGCGCGCCGGTGTGGATGCCGTGCCCCAGGCGCAACTTGAATCGGGTCGCTCCATTGGCCTGTCACACGGGCAATTGCTGCGCTACGTGATCCTGCCGCAAGCCGGCATCCTCAGCCTGCCATCGCTGTTCGCCAATTTCATTTTCCTGCTCAAGGAAACCACCGTGGTCTCGGCCGTGGCGGTGCCGGAAATTCTCTACACCACCAAAAGCTACATCGCGCTCTACTACAAAACCTACGAAATGCTCGCCGTGCTGACGCTGATTTGCGTGCTGTTGTTTTTGCCGCTGTCGCTGCTGCTCAGCCGTCTGGAAAGGAGGCTCCAGCATGGCCAGTTCGGGTCTTGAATTGCTCTGGGTGTCGTTGCCGCAACTGGGTAAGGGCGCCGCGCAAACCTTGTCGATCTCTTTTCTGAGCATCGCCATCAGCACCGTCGGCGGCGTGTTCTACGGCGTGTTGCGCACGCTGAATTCGAAATGGTTGAACGCGATTCTGCGGGTGTATCTGGAATTGTTCCGGGCTATCCCGGTGCTGGTCTGGCTGTATCTGCTGTTCTTCGGCCTGCCGATTTTCTTTGGCCTGAACCTCCCGAGTTTCTGGTGCGCGGTGCTGGTGTTGTCGCTGTGGGGCGCCAGCGAAGTCGGCGAAGTGGTGCGTGGCGCGTTGCACTCATTGCCGCGCGGGCAACGTGAGGCCGGGCTGTCGATTGGCCTGGACGGGCCGCAACTCTACGGCTATGTGCTGCTGCCGCAAGCGTTGAAGCGCATGACACCGCCGACCCTCAACGTTTACACGCGCATCATCAAAACCAGTTCCTTGGCGGTGCTGATCGGTGTGGTGGACGTGATCAAGGTCGGCCAGCAAATCATCGAGCGCACCTACGAGTCGGTGCTGATCTACGGCGCCCTGTTCCTGTTTTTCTTTTTCATTTGCTACCCGCTTTCGGCCGCTTCACGCGTGCTGGAGCGGCGCTGGACACACGCATGAGTGCTTTGATCGAGTTCAAGGGTTTCAACAAATTTTTCGGCGAGCAGCAGGTGCTGAACGGCATCGACTTGCAAGTGAAAACGGGCGAAGTCATCGTCATCCTCGGCCCTAGCGGTTGCGGCAAAAGTACCTTGCTGCGTTGCCTCAACGGCCTGGAAGTCGCTCACAGCGGCAGTTTGAATTTTGCCGGCCACGAACTGCTGGACAAGGGCACCGACTGGCGCGAGGTACGCCAGCAGATCGGCATGGTGTTCCAGAGTTATCACCTGTTCCCGCACATGAACGTGCTCGACAATTTGCTGCTCGGCCCGCTGAAAGTGCAGAAGCGTGATCGCCGCGAAGCCCGCGATCAGGCCGAAGCCTTACTGACGCGCGTGGGCCTTTCGGACAAGCGCGATGCGTTCCCGCGTCAGCTCTCCGGTGGCCAGCAGCAACGCATCGCTATCGTCCGTTCCCTGTGCATGAACCCCCAGGTCATGCTTTTCGATGAAGTCACTGCCGCCCTCGACCCGGAAATGGTCAAGGAGGTGCTGGAAGTCATACAGGGCCTGGCCCGCGATGGCATGACCCTGTTGATCGTCACCCACGAAATGGCCTTCGCCCGCGCCGTGGCCGACCGCATCGTGTTCATGGATGGCGGGCGAATCCTTGAACAAAACCCTCCCGAGATTTTCTTTACGAACCCGCAAACCGCACGAGCGCAGCAGTTCCTGGAGAAGTTCTCCTACGTCGCCGCACTACCCCAAACGACTCAAACAAAGGAACTGGAACTGCTATGAAAACTGCCAAGACTTCACTGTTGCTACTCCCGCTGCTCGGCCTCGCTTTATTGGCCGGCTGCAACAAAACCGAAGAACCCACCAAACCTGTCGCGACCAGTACCAGCTACCTGGAGAAAATCAAAGCCCGGGACAAGTTGATCGTTGGCGTCTTCACCGACAAGCCACCGTTCGGCTTCGTCAATGAGGCGGGGCGCTACGTGGGTTTCGATACCGACATTGGCCGTCAATTCGCCAAGGACTTGTTGGGTGATGAAAACAAAGTCGAGTTCGTCGCAGTGGAACCGGCCAGCCGGATCCCGTTCCTGCAAAGTGACAAAGTCGACCTGATCCTGGCCAACATGACTGTTACCCCGGAGCGCAAGGAAGCGGTGGAATTCACCAACCCGAACCTGAAAGTCGCGGTACAGGCTTTGGTGCCACAAGCCAGCACGGTGAAAAACCTCGATGACCTGGCCACGCGCACGACCATCGTCACCACCGGTACAACCGCGGATATCTGGCTGACCAAAAACCACCCGGACTGGAAACTGCTGAAGTTCGAGAAAAACTCCGAGTCGCTGCAAGCCTTGGCCAATGGTCGCGGTGATGCTTATGCGCAGGACAATCTGGTGCTGTTCAGTTGGGCCAAGCAAAACCCTGGCTACCGCGTATTGACCCAGACCCTGGGCGCCGAAGCACCGATTGCGCCGGCCGTGAAGAAGGGCAACATCGAGCTGCGGGATTGGGTGAATAGCGAGTTGGCGAAGCTGGGTGAGGAGAAATATCTGCTCAAGCTTTACGACCAGTATGTACGCAAGGAACTGAGCGATGACACCAAGCCTGAGAGCGTGATTGTCGAGGGTGGGAAGTGGCAGGGGTGAGTCTCTGGCTCATGTAGTGATTTTACGGACCCCATCGTCGGAGCGCCGCCCGGAGCCGGCTCGCTTCCACATTAGACCGTGTCCGCCGGGCCAACTCGGTCAATTGTGGGAGCGAGCCTGCTCGCGATGGGATTTTTCAGGCGCTGAAAAGTCCTGCCAGTCGTCTACGGCCAGTGTTTCGACGGAAACCATTACGAATTTTTTCTTCATACGCCGGGTGTGCAAGGCTGGAACGCTGCTCTAAGCTCTCTGTCGTATTGCCCATAAAAAAGGCCAAGGAGTTTACATGGCGGTTCCCGGATTGAAAGTCATCCTGGCCTTGAGCGTCGTCACTCTGCTGACGGCGTGCGATAAAAAAGAACCCGTAAAGGAATACTTGCCACGGGTGTTCATACAAGTCGTCCAGCCGGCGGATTACGCCGCCGCGGTGACCCTCACCGGTGACATCCAGGCTCGGATACAGACCGAGCTGTCGTTTCGCGTGGGCGGCAAGATCATCGAGCGTTCGGTCGATGTCGGTGACCGGGTGACGGCCAAACAAGTGCTGGCCCGGCTCGATCCCAAGGATTTGCAGACCAACGTCGATTCGGCCCAGGCCCAAGTGGCCGCCCAACAGGCGCTGGTCAAACAGAATTCCGCAGCGTTCGTGCGCCAGGAAAAACTCCTGCCCAAGGGCTACACCAGTCAGAGCGAATACGACGCGGCCCAAGCGGCGTTGCGCAGCAGTCAAAGCGCCTTGAGCGCGGCTCAGGCGCAGTTGGCCAATGCCCGCGATCAACTGAGCTACACCGCACTGATCGCCGATGCGCCCGGCATCATCACCGCACGTCAGGCTGAAGTCGGCCAGGTGGTGCAGGCGACAATGCCGATTTTCAGCCTGGCTCGCGATGGTGATCGGGACGCGGTATTCAATGTTTATGAAGCGCTGCTGGCCGACAAGCCGACGGATGACACCATTGTCCTCAGCTTGCTTGATAACCCCGAGATCAAAACCACTGGCACCGTGCGCGAAGTGACCCCGGCAGTGTCCGCACAGTCCGGCACTGTGCAGGTCAAAGTAGGCCTCGACAGCCTGCCGCCGGGCATGCAACTGGGTTCGGTGGTGAGCGCCACGGCCAAGGGTGCGGGCAAGTCGGCGGTCGAACTGCCGTGGTCGGCCCTGACCAAAAATATCAGTGAGCCCGCCGTCTGGCTGGTCGACGACAAGGGGCAGGCCCAGTTGCACAGCGTCACGGTCGGCCGCTACCTGACAGGCAAGGTCATCATCAGCAAAGGGCTTACAGGTGGGGAAAAAGTCGTGATCGCCGGGGGGCAGCTGTTGCACCCGGGCATGGAAGTCGAGATTGCCGAAAATACTTATAAGGATCTGAGTTGGGGAGCCAAGCCATGAAGCCTTTATGGGCGTTGTCCCTTGGGCTGGTGCTGAGCGCCTGTTCCAAAAACGAACCGCCACCGGAGCCGATACGTCCCGTGCTGTCAGTCAAGGTCAAGGCCTTGAACGAAGAGGATCTGGGCCGGTTTGCCGGTAGCATCCAGGCACGCTACGAAAGCAATACCGGGTTTCGCGTGGGTGGGCGAATCGCCAGTCGTAACGTGGATGTCGGGACCGAGGTCGCGAAGGGCACGCTGCTGGCCACGCTTGACCCTTCCGACCAGCAAAACCAGTTGCGTTCGGCCCAGGGCGACCTGGCGAAAATCCAGGCGCAACTGATCAATGCCCAGGCCAACGCCGAGCGGCAGCAGTCGTTGTTTGATCGCGGGGTCGGCGCGCAGGCGCAACTGGACGATGCCCTGACTCAGCTGAAAACCACCCAGGCTTCCCTCGATCAGGCCAAGGCGGCGGTCAACCAGAGCACAGATCAACTCGGCTATACCGAATTGCGCTCCGACCATAAAGCCGTGGTCACTGCGTGGAACGCCGAGGCCGGGCAAGTGGTGACCGCCGGCCAGCAAGTGGTGACCCTGGCGCAGCCGGACATCAAGGAAGCGGTGATTGACCTGCCCGATACCCTGGTCGATCAACTGCCCAAAGATGTGGTGTTCCAGGTTGCTGCGCAACTCGATCCGAACACCAACACCACCGCAATCATCCGCGAAATCGAACCCCAGGCGCAGAGCGCAACGCGCACCCGTCGCGCTCGCCTGACCCTGGCCGAAACGCCGGAAGGGTTCCGGCTGGGCACAGCGATCAGCGTCACCCTGAGTTCGGCGGTCAAGCCGCGTATCGAACTGCCCCTTACCGCGTTGCAGGAGGTCGACGGCAAACCCCGCATCTGGGTGATTGATCCCGAGAAAAAAACCGTTTCACCACGGGACGTCAATGTCATCAGCCGCACCGACAGCACGGTGACGCTGGCCGATGGCGTGAAAAACGGCGAGCGAGTGGTCAGTGCCGGCGTAAATAGCCTCAAACCGGGGCAACAAGTGAAATTTGACGAGGACAGTCAATGAAAGGGCCTTTCAACCTCTCCGAATGGGCCCTCAAGCATCAGTCGTTCGTTTGGTATCTGATGTTCGTCGCGTTGCTCATGGGTGTGTTTTCGTATTTCAACCTGGGGCGCGAAGAAGACCCTTCGTTCACCATCAAGACCATGGTGATCCAGAGCAAATGGCCGGGGGCGACCCAAGAGGAAACCCTTAAACAGATCACCGACCGCATCGAGAAAAAACTCGAAGAACTCGATTCTCTCGACTACGTGAAAAGCTACACGCGGCCCGGCGAATCCACGGTGTACGTGTACCTGCGCGACACCACCAGTGCCAAGGACATCCCGGAAATCTGGTACCAGGTGCGCAAGAAGATCAACGACATCCGCTTCCAGTTCCCGCAAGGCATACAGGGGCCGTCGTTCAACGACGAGTTCGGTGACGTCTTCGGGTCGATCTACGCTTTCACCGCCGACGGCCTGACCCTGCGTCAGTTGCGCGACTACGTGGAACAGGCCCGCATGGAAATTCGCGGTGTGCCGGGGCTGGGCAAAATCGAAATGGTCGGCCAGCAGGATGAAGTGCTGTACCTGAACTTCTCCACACGCAAACTCGCCGCACTGGGCATCGATCAGCTTCAAGTGGTGCAGAGCCTGCAAACCCAGAACGCCGTGACCCCGGCGGGTGTCATCGAGGCGGGGCCGGAGCGGATATCGGTGCGCACTTCAGGGAAGTTCGCCTCGGAGAAAGACCTGGCCGAGGTCAACCTCAAGCTCAACGACCGCTACTATCGCCTGGCCGACATCGCCGAAATCAAGCGCGGCTACGTCGATCCGGCCTCACCGGAATTCCGCTTCAATGGCAAACCCGCCATCGGCCTGGCGATTGCCATGCAGACGGGCGGTAACGTCCAGGCCTTCGGCAAGGCCTTGCACGAGCGTATCGACCAACTGACCGCCGACCTGCCGGTGGGTGTTGGCATCTACAACGTCTCGGATCAGGCCGTGGTGGTGGAGGAGGCCGTTGGCGGCTTTACCCGTGCGCTGTTCGAGGCGGTGATCATCGTGCTGGTGGTCAGCTTCATCAGCCTCGGTGTGCGTGCCGGGCTGGTGGTGGCGTGCTCGATCCCGTTGGTGCTGGCGATGGTGTTTGTGTTCATGGAGTTCAGCGGCATCACCATGCAGCGGATCTCCCTTGGCGCACTGATCATTTCCCTCGGCCTGATGGTGGACGACGCGATGATCACCGTGGAGATGATGGTCATGCGCCTGGAAATGGGCGAGACCAAGGAGCAGGCGGCCACGTTTGCCTATACCTCCACCGCGTTCCCGATGCTCACCGGTACGCTGGTGACGGTGGCGGGGTTTGTGCCGATCGGCCTGAACGCCAGCTCCGCCGGTGAGTACACCTACACGCTGTTTGCGGTGATTGCCTGCGCGATGCTGGTGTCTTGGGTGGTGGCGGTGCTGTTTGCGCCGGTGATCGGCGTGCACATCCTCAGCACCAACGTGAAACCTCACACAGGCGAACCCGGGCGCATCGGCAAAGCCTTCAATGGCGGCATGCTGTGGTGCATGCGCAATCGCTGGTGGGCCATTGGCATCACTGTGCTGTGTTTTGCGCTGGCGGTGTTCAGCATGCGTTTCGTGCAGAACCAGTTCTTTCCGTCTTCGGACCGCCCGGAAATCCTGGTGGACCTGAACCTGCCGCAAAACGCCTCGATCGATGAAACCCGCCGGGCCGTCGATCGCCTCGAAGCCACGCTCAAGGACGATCCGGACATCGTGCGCTGGAGCACCTACATCGGTCAGGGCGCCATCCGTTTTTATCTGCCATTGGACCAGCAACTGCAAAACCCGTTCTACGCGCAGTTGGTGATCGTCAGCAAAGGCAAGACCCGTGAGGCCATGATGCAGAAACTTCGCGAGCGCTTGCGCAACGACTTCGTCGGCATCGGCGGTTATGTCCAGGCACTGGAAATGGGCCCGCCGGTAGGGCGTCCGATCCAGTACCGCGTCAGCGGTAAAGACATCGATCAGGTGCGCCGACATGCCATCGACCTGGCCACGGAGCTGGACAAGAATCCGCACATTGGCGAAATCATCTACGACTGGAACGAACCGGGAAAAGTGCTGCGGATCGACATCGCCCAAGACAAGGCGCGGCAGTTAGGGCTGTCTTCCGAGGATGTGGCCAACCTGATGAACGGCATCGTCAGCGGCCAGTCGGTAACCCAGGTCGATGACGACATCTATCTGATCAACGTGGTCGGTCGTGCCGTGGATGCCGAGCGCGGTACGCCGGAAACCCTGCAGAACCTGCAGATCGTCACGCCTGGCGGCACGTCGATTCCGCTGCTGGCGTTCGCCACGGTGCGCTACGAACTGGAGCAGCCGCTGGTGTGGCGTCGCGATCGCCTGCCGACTATCACCATCAAGGCGGCGATACGCGACGAGGTCCAGCCGACGGACCTGGTGAAAATCCTCAAGCCGTCCATCGATGCCTTTGCCGCCAAGCTGCCGCCCGGGTACAAGGTCGCCACCGGCGGTACGGTCGAGGAAAGCGGCAAGGCCCAAGGGCCGATTGCCAAGGTTGTGCCATTGATGCTGTTTTTGATGGCCACGTTCCTGATGATCCAGTTGCACAGCGTGCAGAAGATGTTTCTGGTGGCCAGCGTCGCGCCGCTGGGTTTGATCGGCGTGGTTATCGCGCTGGTGCCGACGGGCACGCCGATGGGTTTTGTGGCGATCCTGGGGATCCTGGCGCTGATCGGCATCATCATTCGTAACACGGTGATTCTGGTGACCCAGATCGACGAATACGAGAAGAATGGCTATGCGCCGTGGGACGCAGTGGTCGAAGCCACCGAGCATCGACGCCGGCCGATCCTGCTGACGGCAGCGGCGGCGAGCCTGGGGATGATTCCGATTGCACGGGAAGTGTTCTGGGGGCCGATGGCTTACGCGATGATCGGCGGGATTGTCATCGCGACTTTGCTGACGCTGCTGTTTTTGCCGGCGCTTTATGTGGCCTGGTACAAAATTCGCGAGCCGAAGAAAGAGGCGGCTTAAAGGCGAGCGCTTCGCGCTCTAATCGCGGGCAAGTCGAATCGTCGCACCGCCGCTCCCACAGTGACCGCGTACCCTGTGGGAGCAGGCTTGCCCGCGAAGGCGTCCGAACTGACTACACAGGCTTACGCCAAACACTCGCCAACCAAGGCTGCTGCTCCCGCGGCAGCCCCGCTGGCCGATAGTAATGCTCCAACTCCACAAACCCCGCTTCGGTCAGCAATTGCTGCCACGCCGCAAGATCGTGATACGCCCCATACCGCGGCCCATTCCAGCCCTCCTGATTTTCGCCACGGGGATTGGAGCTGAACAACACCCCACCCGGTTTTAATGCCCCACGCAATTGCTTCAACACCCGAGGCAATTCCTGACGCGGGATGTGAAACAGCACCGCATTGGCAAAAATCCCGTCGAAGCGCTCGGCCGGTAAATCAAGCTTCAAAAAGTCCTGCTGCCAGACCTCGCAACCGCTGTCCTCACGCGCCATCTGCGCAAACTTTTCCGACCCGTCGAGGCCGACGGCGGTATGCCCCATGTGGGTGAAGGTTTGCAGATCGCGCCCGGGACCGCAGCCGAAGTCGAGAATGTCGAACGGTGCCTTGCTTTGAATATGCCGCAACAGGGCATCGATGTTCTGGCTGACATCGTGATCACGAGTGCCTTCGCGAAAATCTTCGGCCACCGAGTTGTAATGGCCCAGGGTGGTGGAGGTGATTTGCTCAAGGTCGGTGGGCGTCTGCTTCATGGTCGGGCTGCGCGGGCAATTGGGGTTTGCCGAATATACGCCATCAAGACTGGGGCTGCTTCGTCCGACCGCGGCCCGAGCCATTCGCTGGCAAGCCAGCTCCTACAGGAGAACGCGTAACCCTGTGGGAGCGAGCCTGCTCGCGAAGGCGGTGTAACTGACAACCAATAACTCAGCCCTGCTTCATCCCCAGACAATCAATCGAGCGATCCACCATGGCCTTGGCGATCTCCAGCAAATGCCAGACCGAGAACACCATGGCGCGCTCCGCACCTTTGAGGTGATCGCCACACTGATACGCCGTCACCGAAGCACAACGCAGCAGATCGGCGACATAGAGCTGGGTGTCTTCGAAACTCACGTCTTTGCTGACGTTGTAGAACCGCAGTTCATCGGGCGGTGAGGGTTGATCGCCAGTGAGGTAGAAATCAATGGCACGGTAGAGCGCTGATCGATCCCTGGGCGGGTCTTCAGTACCGGTTTCGTTGGTGGAGGTTTCGGGAGGTGGATCGGGTACGGATCTTTTCATTGGTAAAACTCCTAGAGCTAATTGGAGCCAACCGATATCGCGACTAAACGACCAGGGGTGGCGGCTGCACACAGGTTAGTCGACCGGCCTCCAGGCATTACCGGCGCACCCGAGGGTGCCCTGCGCACAGCCACCATAACTTTCAGGCAATGAAAACACCTGGAACGAGGTGGCGCTATGCGCCTAGAGAGATCCGGGCGACTAAACCCAATCACTGATGAGCAGTGACGGACCGAGACTAGCCACGGAATTTGGCAGGCGCAAGCGAGCGGAATGATCTAGGAAATGTCCTTCAAAGGAAAGGGAACGGACCTTCGGAACCTCTGATTTTCCTGTACGAAAACTTACCCTCAAAGGTCGGTTATTACCTGTGGCGAGGGGGCTTTTGTGGCGAGGGGGCTTGCCCCCGCTCGGTTGCGCAGCAGCCGCAAAACCTGCGATCTGATTTACCTGACACACCTCGTTGAATGGCTTGGGGTTGCTGCGCAACCCAACGGGGGCAAGCCCCCTCACCACAAGGCTCGCCAGTTGCAGCAGGTTCAGCGCTTGTTGAGCCCCCGAGCCAACCGATCCCCGCCCAACTGAATCACCGCCACCAACACCACCAGCAACACAATCACCGTCAACATGATCTGGCTGTCAAAGCGCTGATACCCATACCGATACGCGATGTCGCCCAACCCGCCGGCCCCAATCGCCCCGGCCATGGCTGACGAGTTGATCATCGTCACCAGCGTAATCGTGAACCCCCCGACAATCCCCGGCAGCGCTTCCGGCAGCAACACATGCCAGACGATGTGCCAACGCCGGCAGCCCATCGCCTGCGCGGCTTCGATCAGGCCGAAATCCACCTCACGCAAACTGACTTCAGCAATCCGCGCAAAGAACGGCGTTGCAGCGATGGTCAGCGGCACGACGGCCGCCCAGACGCCATACGTGGTGCCGACGATGAGTCGGGTAAACGGAATCAGCGCCACCATCAAAATCAAAAACGGTATCGAGCGGAACAGGTTCACAAACGCGCCCAAGGCACGGTTCAGCGTCGGCGCTTCGTAGATGCCACCCTTGGAGCTGGTGACCAGAAACACCGCCAGCGGAATGCCCACCAGCAGCGCAATCAAAGACGACACTCCGACCATCAGGAAAGTGTCGATGAAGCCTTGCAGCAAGCGATCAAACCACATAACCCAGCACCTCAACCTGTTGCGCCCATTGGCTGGCGCGCTGGCGCAGATCCTCGGCATCGAAAGGCGAGCCGGCGACCGCCAACAACAATTGCCCCAGCGCATGGCCCTGAATCCGTTCCACCCCCCCTTGTAGCAAGCGCACGCGACCACCGAGGGCGCTGAACAACGCGGCCAGGTCCGGCTCGTCGGTGGCACTGCCGGTGAACTGCAAGCGCAGCACAACCGCGGCATCCGCAGATGTCGGTTGTGGCTGCAAACGACTTTGCAGTTCTGCCGGCAGGGCGTGTTGTAGCGGTGCGAGTAAAGTCTTGCTCACCTCATGCTGCGGGTTGCCGAAGACTTCCCACACGGGCCCTTGCTCGACGATTTTCCCGTGTTCGAGCACCACGACGCGGTCGCAAATATCGCGGATCACCGCCATCTCGTGAGTGATCAGAACGATAGTCAAACCCAGGCGCTGATTGATCTCGCGCAGCAGGCCGAGAATCGATTGGGTGGTCTCGGGGTCCAGCGCTGAAGTGGCTTCGTCGCACAGCAAAATCGCCGGGTCATGCACCAGCGCGCGGGCGATGCCGACGCGCTGTTTCTGTCCGCCGGAAAGCTGCGCTGGGTAGGCCGTGTGCTTGCCTTGCAGGCCCACCAGCTCCAGCAGTTCACGTACCTTTCGCTCGCGTTGGTCCTTGGGCACACCGGCGACTTTCAGCGGCAGTTCGACGTTCTGCCACACCGTTTTGGCCGACATCAGGTTGAAGTGCTGGAAGATCATGCCGATCCGTCGACGCAGCGCCACCAGGCGATCTTCATCGAACTCGCCGATGTCCACCTGATCGATCAGTACGCGCCCGGTGCTCGGTTGCTCCAGACGGTTGATGGTGCGGATCAGCGACGATTTGCCGGCACCGCTGCGCCCGATAATGCCGAACACTTCACCGTGCTGGATCGCCAGGTCGATGCCATGCAGGGCCGCCACCGGGCCTTGCTGGCCGTTGTAGGTTTTGCCCAGGCCGATGAAGCGCACATGAGCCCGATTGAGCGCCGGGTGCAGTTCGGTGTGTTGAGCGTTTTTGAGCTCTGGAATCTCCAGTCGCAGTTGGGTGGCTGCCGTCATTCTCAGCTTTCCCAACCGGCTTGATACAGCTTGCCATGGGCCTTGTCCAAGGCTGCGCGAACCGTTGGCGAGTGCTGGTAGATGTCGACGAATTTAATCAGGCGCGGGTCGGTTTTACTCTTGGGCTGGATCACGAACTGGATCACGTATTCCTTGTGGTCGAGGCCGTCGAACAGCAGGGCAGAGCTGGCATCGAAGGTCTTCGCCAGGCGGATATAGGCCGGGTAGCCCTGGACCAGATCAGCATCGTCGTAGGCGCGTACCAGTTGCACGGCTTCGACCTGAAGGATTTTGATGTTCTTCGGGTTAGCGATGATGTCGTCTTCGGTGGCCTTGTAGCCGACGCCCGGTTTCAGAGTGATCAGGCCGGCCTTGGCCAACAGTTGCAGCCCGCGACCGCTGTTGATCGGGTCGTTGGCGATGGCCACGCTGGCGCCTTGCGGGAGTTCTTCGAAGCTTTTGTATTTCTTCGAATACAGGCCGACGTTGTTGATGATCCCCGGCGCGAACGGCACCAGGTCAAAACCGGAAGCGGCCTTGGCGTTTTCCAGGAATGGCACGTGCTGGAAATAGTTCACGTCGATGTCGCCGGCCGCAAGGCTGACGTTGGGAGCGATCCAGTCGCTGAACTCCACCAGGTCGACTTGCAGGCCTTGCTTTTTGGCTTCTTCGACGGCGGCTTCCAAGGGGATGGCGAAGGCGGCGGTGGTGCCGATTTTCAACGGCGCGTCGGCGGCGAATACCGCCGAGCTGAACAGGCCGAGGGCCAGGGCCAGTGCTTTGACTGGTTGAGAGAGGTAGGTCTTGGTCATGATGGTTATTCCAGTCAGGGCATTAGATGTAGGGTGTTTGTTAGGGCCTCATCGCTGGCAAGCCGGCTCCTACAGGGTTTTGTGAACGCCACAGATCCACTGTAGGAGCTGGCTTGCCAGCGAAGCTTTTAGCGGCGAAACGCCGATCCGGTGTGTTGCTCAGGCAAATGCGCTTCGCCCTGAAACAGCTTCTGCCGCAAGCTGCCCTGGTCATAAGCGGTCTTGTAGGACCCTCGGCGCTGCAACTCCGGGATCACCAGTTCAATGAAATCCACATAGCTTTCCGGGGTGACAATCCGTGTCAGGTTGAAGCCGTCCAGGCCGGTTTCGGCGATCCACGATTCCAGTTCATCCGCCACTTGCTCGGGCGAACCGACCACCGTGATGTAGCGGCCACCGAGGGCGTGTTGCTCGAGCAATTTGCGGCGGGTCCAGTCGTTGTTTTGCAGGTTTTTGGTCGCCGACTGGATCGCGTTGCTCTTCACGTACTGGATCGGTTCGTCGATGGCGTATTCGGAAAAATCGATCCCGGTCGATGCTGAAAAATGCGCCACGCCGGCCTCGGCGCTGGCGTAGCTCAGGTACTCGGCATGCTTGGCCCAAGCCAAGTCTTCAGTGGCGCCGACAATCACGTTCAGGCCCATGAACACCTTGATGTCCTCGGGGTTGCGCCCCGCTTCGATGGCGCTGGCGCGAACCTTGTCCACCTGAATTTTGGTTGACGGTTTGTTCTGGCCGCTGATGAACACGCACTCGGCATGGCGCCCGGCGAACAGCAAACCGCGATCAGAACTGCCGGCCTGGAACAACACCGGTGTGCGCTGCGGTGATGGTTCGCACAGGTGATAACCCTTGACCTGATAGAACTCGCCCTTGTGCTCGACCTTGTGCACTTTCTCCGGTTGCGCGTAGATCCGCTGCTCGCGGTCGTTGAGCACCGCGCCGTTTTCCCAACTGCCTTCCCAGAGTTTGTAGAGCACCTCCAGGTATTCATCGGCCTGGTCGTAACGACGGTCGTGCTCGACCTGCTCGTTCAGGCCCATGGCCTTGGCGGCGCTGTCGAGGTAGCCGGTGACGATGTTCCAGCCGACCCGGCCACGGCTCAGGTGATCGAGCGTCGACATGCGGCGGGCGAACAGGTACGGCGGTTCGTAAGTGAGGTTGGCGGTCAGGCCGAAACCGAGATTCCTTGTCACGGCGGCCATGGCCGATACCAGCAGCAACGGGTCGTTGACCGGCAGCTGGATCGATTCTTTCAGCGGCACATCCACCGAGTTCTGGTAGACGTCGTACACGCCGACGATGTCGGCGATGAACAGTCCGTCGAATAACCCGCGCTCCAGCAGTTGCGCCAGTTCGGTCCAGTATTCGATGGTCTTGTACTGCGTGGAGTTGTCCCGTGGATGGGTCCACAGGCCATGGTTGATGTGCCCGATGCAGTTCATGTTGAAGGCGTTGAGCAGGATCTTCTTTTTCGCGTTGGCCATCAGATGGTCCCTCGTAACGGAGGGTTTTCATCGTTCAGGTAGTAGTTGCCCACTGCGTGATACTTCCAGCGCACCGGGTCGTGCAAGGTGTGCACGCGCGCGTTGCGCCAGTGCCGGTCCAGTCCGTGCTCAATCAGGGTCGCCTGGCTGCCGGCCAGTTCGAACAGCGTGCTGCCGGCGGCGAGGGATATTTCGGTGCTGATGGCCCGGGCTTCGGCGACGGCAATCGAGGCGGCGGCGACGGTTTCGGCGTTGGTGTCGGCTTGAGCCTTGTCGAGGAATTCACCGGAGCGTTCCAGCAGGGCTTCCGCGGCGTGCAGGCGAATGCTCAAGTGACCGAAGCTCTTGAGGGTCAGCGGGTCTTCAGTGGCTTTTTCATGGGTGGCATCGATCCATGGCCGGGTTTTGGTGCGCACGAAATGCAGCGCATCTTCATAAGCCGCACGGGCGATGCCGGTGTCGATGGCGGCGTGGAGGATCTGCGCCAGCGGGCCGACGGTGGTCGGGCGTTCGAAAGCGCTTTGGAACGGGATCACGTCCTCGGCGGCCACATACACGTCTTCGAACACCACCGAACCGCTGCCGGTGGTGCGCTGCCCAAAGCCGCTCCAATCGTCGATGACCGTCAGGCCCTTGCTGTCGTGCGGCACAAATGCCAGTTGCTGCACACCGTTTTCATCCACCACCGAGGTGGGGATGCGTTGTGCGTAAATCGCGCCGGTCGAGTAAAACTTGCGACCGTTGATGCGATAACCGTCACCGTCGCGTTTGAGGCTGGTGACGCGGTCGTGAGCGGTTTTCGTACCGAGTTCGGCGAGCGCATTACCAAAGCGCTGGCCGGCCAACACCTCGGCGTAGAGGCGTTGTTTCTGCTCATGGCTACCGTTCACGCGCAGCACTTCGAGCGCGTAAAAATGGTTCTGCGGGATTTGCCCGAGGGAGCCGTCAGCCTGGGCAATCAAGGCGATCACCTTGGCCAGCGTCACGTTGGACGCGCCGGCGCCGCCGTACTCCTTGGGTACGCTGATACCCCACAGGCCTGAGCGGGAAAATACCTCCAGTTCCGGGTGCGGCAAACGGCGTTCGCGGTCGCGCAGTGCGCTGTCGCGCTTGAAATCTTCGGCCAGATCACTGGCGACGACCAGGGCTTGCTCATCGCTGGTGATGACCGCGACGTGATGGGAAAAAGTCATGTGTTTCTCCAGAGAACTGGTCGTCAGATCCAGGAATGCCGCGCCGGCAAGGTGCCGTTGAGGTGATAGGTGCCGACCGCGTGATATTTCCAGCGCACCGGGTCGTGCAGCGTGTGCACGCGGGCGTTGCGCCAGTGGCGGTCGAGGTTGAATTCGGCGAGGGTGGCGCGGCTGCCGGCCAGTTCGAAGAGCTTTTCGCTGGCCAGCAGCGAGATCTCGGTGGTCAGCACTTTGGCTTCGGCCACGGCAATCGAAGCGCGGGCCGCCGACTCTGCCGTAAGTGTCGCGGCGTTGACCTGATCAAGCACATGCCCGGCCTTGCGCAGCAGCGCTTCGGCGGCGTGCAACTCGATTTTCAACTTGCCAATATCAGCAATCACGTACAGGTCATCGCTGGCCCGTTCGACCTTGGCATCGATCCACGGACGAGCGCGGGTTTTCACGAACTCGATGGCATCATCGATGGCGCCCCGGGCGATCCCCGCGTCAATGGCCGCTTGAATCAGTTGCGACACGGCGCCCTGGAGGTTCGGCTTCTGATTGATCTTCCAGTTATCCACCACCAGCTCTGCGTCGACCCGCACGTTATTGAGCAAAATGGTGCCGCTGGCGGTGGTGCGCTGACCGAAGCCCGACCAGTCATCAACGATGCGCAGGCCCGGCGTACCGCGACGGACGAAGGCCAGCACCTGCTTGCCGTCATCGTTCAACGCTTTGACCGCGACCCAGTGGGCGAACAGCGCGCCCGTGGAGTAAAACTTCTGGCCATTGAGGACATAGCTGTCGCCGTCGGCGGTGATTCGGGCCTTGAGTTCCAAGGTGTTTTTAGTGCCGCGCTCGGGCCCCGCATTGCCGATACGCCAGCCGTCGAGCACGCTTTTGAACAGCTGTTTTTTCTGCGCTTCAGTGGCGCTGCCCAGTACCAGGTTGAGAATGCCGAACTGGTTCTGCGGGATCTGTCCCAACGCCGGGTCTGCCGCGGAAATGATCGCGAAAACCTCGGCAATTGTGACGAACGAAACCTGTGGGCCGCCGTATTCACGCGGGATGGCAATGCTGCCTAAGCCGCTACGGGTGAACTGTTCGATTTCCGACCATGGCAACTTGCGCTGGCGGTCACGTTTGGCCGCGTGAAGACGGGCGACGTGCGCCAGTTCATGGGCGGCTTCGATGGCTTGAGCGTCGTTGCGCAAGACCTGTGCGGGCAACAACAACGGGGCGACGTCCAGATCACTGTGGACGATTGCATCTGCCAGACTGGACATCAGTGCCGCTCCTTGGCTGCACGCAATGCCCTGGCGATCTGCACTGGGGTGATTGTGTTCCGGACCATACCTACCTCACATCTCATGGGATCGTCGCGTGGGTTGCGACGAATAAAAACAAGAATGTCCGGTGGTCCGGTGCATATACCCTAAGCGCGTATAAAAAATTAATAAACTAACTTTTCGGAATATACATAGAAGGGTGTTCTAGAAGACGGGGCACAATCCCTGTGGCGAGGGAGCTTCTGTGGCGAGGGGGCTTGCCCCCGTTGGGGTGCGCAGCGCCCGCCAAAACCAGTCAACGCGATTTCTCTGTTAAAGGCGACTGCTACGCAGTCGAACGGGGGCAAGCCCCCTCGCCACAAAAGTCCCCTTGTGCCACAAGATGGGTGTTTATTTTTTGCGGGGTTCTGCTGCCTTGAGTTCCTCTCTCAACGGTACTTTCAGATACGGATTCGCGCAGCCAATCTTCAACCAGCGTGGCGGTGCCCAGCGCGAGTTGTTACCCACGCGGTCGAGGATGCAATACGTCACTTCCAGCCGCAGGTCTTCGCCGGCTTCGAGAATGATCGCCGGCGGCACCCAGACTTGAATCGGCTGGCCCACTTCGCCTGCCTTGAGTCGGGGCAAATCCATGCGCACATCACCCCAGCGCAAGGTGATTTCGTCGTCGGTGGCCATGTTCAGGTAAGGCTCGATGGTCAACGGTACGCCGCGCTTGATCTGGTTTGGGTTGACCCCTTGGCGGCGGATAGTCTCGGGGATGCCCACGGGCGCCAGGCTTTGGTTTTCGTCGCCGCACTGGGCCGATAACGGGCCCCCAGGGCAATCCAGTTTGATCTGCACGCGCGTCGCCGGTGACAGCGCAGGCCCTTGCCCAACCTGCATGATCTTGTAGTGGATGCGTGCACAACCGTTGGCAATGAAGCTTTCCGGCACTCGCAGACTGAGCACGTTGCCGCGGTCGTCGGCAGTCAGCACCCTGGAGGCGACGTAGCAGTTGTTCCAGTACAGTTCGATGAGGTCGCCTGCGTCCATCCCGGGGTAGGGCGCCACGTCGATCATAAGATGAGCCGCCGAGATCATGTTGACGCCGGCCTTGTGCGATTGCGCCAGGGTCGGGGCCGCAAGTTCAGGTGTATTCGAAGTGCTTGTCATGGGTTTTCTCCTTGAAGCCTTGCAGCGAAGTTCCGTTTCTGAAAGATCAAAAGGCGTGTATTGCCCAGCAACAAATCTGCTTATTATTTGAATGTTAAATAATGCTGAAGTGCAAAGGTTTACGCCTGTTGGTGACTAGATAAGAGTGCGCTTGAATAGGTGTCAATAGAGTTGGCTAGTTAAGTGTTGGATCTCCTGTTATTCAGAATAATCCTACAGGCTGAAGTTAATATGCCGCAGCGCGCTGTCGAACATGACCGCGAATTTAGCGGTGTGCGACGCAGATGGTGGCTTGGGCTCGCTCGTTGGCGAGCGTCGGGTTTAGCGAATTTTAGGCGAGAAAGATCTGTTGCAGGACATATATATGTACCGCACAAGGCATCAGTTGAATTATTTAAAGTGCGAGTGTGGCGAGTGGGCCGGAAGAGATTTTGCCGGCGGGGTAGTTGTCACTTCCGTCCATGGAAGTTAACAAGTAGTGATGATGTTTCTCAGGCGTGAGTGTTGTTCAGAAACTTGCTGAGGAACTGTTTTGTCCGCTCTTCTTTCGGATTGGCAAACAACGCTTTTGATTCGCCTTGCTCGACGATTACTCCCTTGTCGAAAAACACCACACGATTGGCCACGTCCCGGGCAAAGCCCATTTCGTGGGTGACGATGACCATGGTGCGTTTCTCCTCGGCCAGGCCGCGGATAGTCGCCAACACTTCACCGACCAATTCCGGATCGAGCGCCGAAGTCGGCTCATCGAACAGGATCACTTCCGGCTCCATCGCCAGCGCACGGGCAATCGCCACACGCTGTTGCTGACCACCGGACAGGCGTCGCGGGTAAGCATCTTCCTTACCCGCCAGACCGACCTTGGCCAAGAGCTTTTTGCCCAGGGCAACGGCTTCGGCGCGGGGGATCTTCTTTACGATGATCGGGCCTTCGATGACGTTTTCCAGAGCGGTGCGATGCGGGAACAAGTTGAAGTTCTGGAACACGAAGCCGACGTGTTGACGCAGGCGTCGAACCAAACCTTGCTGTTGGTTCAGCGGTCGGCTGCCATCGATCTCAATGTCACCGACCTTGATCCGGCCGCTGGTGGGCTCTTCGAGAAAATTCAGGCAACGCAGAAACGTGGTTTTACCCGAGCCGCTAGGCCCGATGATCGCCACGACCTCACCTTCCTTCACTTGCAGATCGATGCCGTTGAGCACGACTTGACCCTTGAACTGCTTTGTCAGTTTTTCCACGACAATCATGGGGTCAGGACTCCTGGTCGTGCCGATTGACCCGCTCTTCCAACTTGTTCTGCAGGTGCGACAGCACCGTGGCCAGAATCCAGTAGATCAGCGCGGCGGCAAGATACATGGTGAAAATTTCAAAGGTGCGAGCGGTAATCAGCTGCGCCTGACGGAACAGTTCCGGCACTTGAATGGTGGCGGCCAGCGCCGTGTCCTTGACCAGTGAAATGAAGCTGTTGCCCAGCGGCGGCAAGGCCGTGCGCATCGCTTGCGGCAGGATGGCCCGGCGCAGGGTTTGCGCACGGGTCATGCCGATACTCGCGGCAGCTTCCCACTGGCCGCGCTCGATGGAGCTGATCGCGGCACGGAGGATTTCGCAGGCGTAGGCGGCCATGTTCAGCGAGAAGCCGATCAGGGCCGCCGGCAGCGGATCAAGTTCGATGCCCAGTTGCGGCAAGCCGTAATAGATCACGAACAGTTGCACCAGCAACGGCGTGCCGCGAAAGAACGACACGTAGATGCGGGCGATCCAGCTCACCAGCTTGAAGCGCGACAGGCGCATCAGCGCCAGGCCGAAACCCATCACCAGGCCGAAGAACATCCCGCCCAGGCTGAGGATCACTGTGTAATACGCGCCCTTGAGCAGAAAGGGCGCGGAATCCAGTGCGAGTTGGAAAGCTTCTTCCATTATTTGGTGACGTCAGCGCTGAAGTATTTTTCCGAAAGCTTTTTCAGCGTACCGTCGGCACGCAGCTTGTCGATGGCCTTGTCGATTGCGGCAAGCAACTCAGGCTCGCCTTTGCGCAGGGCAATACCGGCTTCCTGGCGGGAGAACGCTTCGCCGGCGGCGGAAGTATCCTTGGCCTTTTTGGCGTATTCCAGCGCGGCGAGGCGGTCGATCAGAATAACGTCGATGCGGCCGACGCGCAGGTCCTGGAACTTGGTCGGATCATCGTCATAGGTTTTGATGTCGGCTTTTGGGACGTTTTCCTTGACCCATTGCTCGTAGTTGGTGCCCAGGCCTACTCCGACTTTCTTGCCAGCCAGGTCGGCGGCGGTCTTGACGGTGTCTTTGTTCTTGGTCAGGGTCAGCGCCTGAATCCCGGAGACGGTATATGGCGTGGAGAAGTCATACTTCTTCTTGCGCTCTTCCGAGATGGTCACCTGGTTGATCACCACGTCCAGACGCTTGGATTCCAGCGCTGCGAGGATGCCGTCCCATTTGGTCGGTTGCAGTTTGGCCTTCACACCCAGCTCTTTGGCCAGGGCTTCGGAGAACTCGACTTCGAAGCCGGACAGTTTGCCGTCGGCGTCGACGAAGCTGAACGGTGGATAAGTGCCTTCCAGACCGACGTTGATCACGCCAGCGTCTTTGATTTTTTGCAGTTGCTCACCGGCAACCGCCTGGCCCAGCAAACCGGCGCTCAGTGCCAGGCCCAGTGAACCGACCAGCAGGTTTCGACGTAGTGCGGAAAAATTCATGACAAGCCCCTGTGTTTTCTTATGGAAGACGCTTTTAGGAATGTTGGCAAAATCGGGAGTTGGACGACTGCATATCCTGCCCTAATGCAGCATATGCGTCTCGCTGCAAATTCGCCTGCGGCGCGACTATATGATGACGCCTTTAGATTGGAAAATACTCAATATCGATCTATATATGCATTAATTGCATATAAAACTGACGCAATCGTCCTGTGGCGAGGGGGCTTGCCCCCGTTGGGTTGCGAAGCGACCCCAAAACCTGCGATCACATTTTTACGGGTAATTCGCAGTGAAAAAATTACGACTGCTGCGCAGCCGAACGGGGGCAAGCCCCCTCGCCACAGGGAACTCAGAACGCCGAAGTGTAGGCAAACAACGCCGGTGCGCCACCGGTGTGCAGGAAGATAATCGGCCCCTCATCGAAGCGCCCGCGTCCGATCCCGTCCAGCAACCCGGCCATGGCCTTACCGGTATAAACCGGATCCAGCAGCAATCCTTCCTGGCTCGCCACCAGCTTCACCGCCGCCAGTGTTCCGGCATTTGGCTCGCCATAGCGTGGGCCGAAATATTCGTCCCACAGTTCAATTTTGAAACTCGCTGGCAGCTGCACACCCAGCAGCTCGGCCGTGCGCTCGGCGAGGCCTTGGACTTTCGGTCGCTGATCTTCATCGCTACGGGAAACCGTGACCCCGATCACTGGCAATTCCGGCAGTGCTTCACTCAGCGCCAGCGCCAGACCGCTGTGGGTGCCGGCGCTGCCCGATGCGAGGACCACGGCGGCAAACTTCAGGCCGGTGTCCTTGATCTGTTCGGCCAGTTCCAGCCCGGCGCGTACATAACCCAACGCGCCCAACGCATTCGAACCACCAATCGGCACCAGGTACGGCTTCTTGCCGTTGTTGCGCAGGCGCTCGGCCAGGGCTTGTAATTGCTCGTCGGCGTTATCGAGGTTTTCCACCAACTCGACCTTGGCATCGAACAGGTCCAGCAACAGGCGATTGCCGTTGCCGACATAGTTGGCGTCGTCGGTGCCCAAAGGGTTTTCCAGCAACGCGACGCAACCCAGACCCAGTTTGGCGGCAATGGCAGCTGTCTGGCGTACATGGTTGGACTGGAGCGCTCCCGCGGTGATGAGCGTGTCGGCACCTTGTGCCAGTGCATCGGCGGCGAGATATTCAAGCTTGCGCAGCTTGTTGCCGCCCATTGCCAGCGGCGTCAGGTCATCGCGTTTGACGTACACATCGCGGCCCAGCCAGGTCGACAAACGTTCAAGTTTTTCCAGGGCGGTAGGGTGGCCGAGTAAATCGAGACGGTTAAAGCGAGCGAGCTGTTGTTTGATCATGGGTCCGTACTGGCGCAGAAAGATTGTCAGGACTATAGGCACGCCCATTTGCCTGGGCAACCGCCAATCGCTTATAGCCAAAGATTCTGAGCTCTGCACAATTGGTTCTTAATTCGGCCTCAAGACCTTGCCGTAAAGTAAACGCCGTCAGTGCGGCCAGACAGTCCGGCCGCCCGTGAGGAGTTTTTACCGTGAGCGAGCGTTCCAGTCATTGGCAATTGCAGACCATCGTCAGCCAACTGCGCGCGGCGCGTGACGAGTGGCGCGCACAAAATGGTCGGGCCAGCACCGAGCAGGGCGGGCGTGAATTACCTTCGCGTGCGGCCATGGCAGAGATTCTTGAAGCGCTTTGCGGGGCGCTGTTCCCGATGCGCCTAGGGCCGGTGGATTTGCGCGAAGAGAGTGAAAACTTCTACGTCGGCCACACCCTTGATGTGGCGTTGAACGCGCTGCTGGCGCAGGCACGGCTCGAATTGCGCTATGCCGCTCGCCACAGTCAGCAGGCGGACGCTGAGATCGAGGCCAACACCATTCAGATCATTCAGGACTTCGCGCTCGCCTTGCCAGGGCTGCGCAGGTTGCTGGATAGCGATGTGCTGGCGGCCTATCACGGCGACCCGGCGGCGCGCAGTGTTGATGAGGTGTTGCTCTGCTACCCGGGCATTCTGGCGGTGATTCACCATCGCCTGGCACACCATTTGTACCGCGCCGGGTTGCCGTTGCTGGCGCGCATCAGCTCGGAAATCGCTCACTCGGCCACCGGTATCGACATTCACCCTGGCGCGCAGATCGGTCGCAGCTTCTTCATTGATCACGGGACGGGCGTGGTGATCGGCGAGACCGCGATTATTGGTGAGCGGGTGCGGATTTATCAGGCGGTCACGTTGGGCGCCAAGCGTTTCCCGTCTGATGAGGACGGTCAGTTGCAGAAAGGCCATCCGCGCCATCCGATTGTGGAGGATGACGTGGTGATCTATGCCGGGGCGACGATTCTGGGGCGGATCACGATTGGCAAGGGCTCGACCATTGGCGGCAACGTCTGGCTGACCCGCAGCGTGCCGGCGGGGTGCAACCTGACGCAGGCGAATTTGCAGCATGATGATGGGACGCAGAAGTAAGTCGCGAAATCTGCGCTGACTGATCCGCCGCCATCGCGAGCAGGCTCGCTCCCACAGGGTTTTTGTGGTGTTCACAAGGGTGTGGATTGACACAAATCCACTGTGGGAGCGAGCCTGCTCGCGATTGGTTTCAAGCCGGACCGAGATAATGGCATTCAGCCAATTCTCCACTGAACGAATCCTCAAAACCCCGCGTCATTTCCATCCTTGAGCTAGCTTACAAGCACGACCGCCGAGCCTCTGGATTAGTCCTTAGCCCCCTATCCATGTTTAACTTGAACGTTCATTCAAGTTAAACCGGCGGTTCGCTGCCCGCTCACAACAGGAGGCTTGCCTTTGCTGAGTCCGATTTCTACAGCCACGTTTTACTCCATCGAGGTGCACGTTTCATGAGTGCATCGTCCCTTCCTCCCAGCGGCCTGATCCGCATGAACCCGCCGGTGTTCTACTTCTCGGCGAGCTTCATTCTGCTCTTCGGCATTGTCGTTATCGCCATGCCTGAACAGGCCGGTGCCTGGCTGCTGGCGGCGCAAAACTGGGCGGCCAATACGGTCGGCTGGTATTACATGCTCGCGATGACCCTGTATCTGGTCTTCGTGGTGGTCACCGCCTTGTCCGGCTACGGCAAGATCAAGCTCGGTGCCGACCACGACGAACCCGAATTCAGTTACCTGTCCTGGGCCGGCATGTTGTTCGCCGCCGGGATCAGCATCACGCTGTTTTTCTTTTGCGTATCCGAACCGCTGACCCACTTGGCGCAACCACCGCAAGGTGAAGCCGGTACGGCGGATGCGGCACGTCAGGCGATGCAGATTCTGTTTCTGCATTGGGGCCTGCACGGCTGGGGTGTGTTCGCCTTTGTCGGCATGGCACTGGCTTACTTCGCTTACCGGCATAACCTGCCACTGGCCCTGCGTTCGGCGCTGTATCCGCTGATCGGCAAGCGCATCAACGGCCCCATCGGTTATGCGGTGGACGGCTTCGGCATCATCGCCACGGTGTTCGGTCTCGGTGCCGACATGGGTTTCGGTGTGCTGCACCTCAACTCAGGGCTGGATTACCTGTTCGGCATCGCTCACACCCAGTGGATTCAGGTCGGCCTGATCACGTTGATGATGGGCGCGGCGATCATCGTCGCCGTGTCCGGCGTCGATAAAGGCGTGCGGGTAATGTCCGACATCAATATGCTGCTGGCCTGCGCGCTTTTGCTGTTCGTGTTGTTCGCCGGCCCCACGCAGCACCTGCTCAATACTCTGATCCAGAACGTCGGCGACTACCTCGGCGCTTTGCCGATGAAGAGTTTCGACCTGTACGCCTACGACAAACCCAGCGACTGGCTCGGTGGCTGGACGGTGTTCTACTGGGCCTGGTGGATCGCATGGTCGCCGTTCGTGGGCTTGTTTATCGCGCGGATTTCCCGTGGCCGCACCATCCGTGAATTCGTCTTCGGCGTGCTGTTGATCCCACTCGGCTTCACCCTGGCGTGGATGTCGATCTTTGGTAACAGCGCCATCGATCAGGTGCTCAACCACGGCATGAGCGCGCTCGGTATGTCGGCCATCGACAACCCGTCGATGACCCTTTACCTGCTGTTGGAAACTTATCCGTGGAGCAAAACCGTGATCGCCGTGACGGTGTTCATCAGCTTCGTGTTCTTCGTTACCTCGGCTGACTCCGGCACGGTGGTGCTGTCGACGTTGTCCGCCAAGGGTGGCAACCCGGATGAAGACGGGCCGAAATGGCTGCGGGTGTTCTGGGGCGCGATGACGGCGCTGGTGACCAGTGCGCTGTTGTTCTCCGGCAGTATCGATGCGTTGAAGTCGGCGGTGGTGCTGACCTCGCTGCCGTTCTCGCTGATCTTGCTGTTGATGATGTGGGGGCTGCACAAGGCGTTCTACCTGGAGTCCCAGAAGCAGATCGCGCAATTGCATTCCCTGGCGCCGGTGGCCGGCTCACGACGCGGTGGCTGGCGTCAGCGCTTGAGTCAGGCGGTGCACTTCCCGTCCCGCGATGAGGTGTACCGTTTTCTGGATTCGACGGTGCGCCCGGCGATTGAGGAAGTGTCGGCGGTGTTCGTCGAGAAAGGTTTGAATGTGATCACGCAACCGGACCCGGCCAACGACAGCGTCAGCCTGGAAATCGGTCACGGTGAAGAACATCCGTTTATTTATCAGGTGCAGATGCGCGGCTATTTCACGCCATCATTTGCCCGCGGCGGGATGGGGTCCAAACAACTCAACAACCGCCGTTACTACCGGGCAGAAGTGCATTTGAGCGAAGGCAGTCAGGACTACGATCTGGTGGGTTACACCAAGGATCAGATCATCAACGACATCCTTGATCAGTACGAACGGCATCTGCAGTTTTTACACTTGGTGCGTTAGCCGTGCGGGGCCTGTTTCAGGCCTCGACGCTCAACACCATGAACAGAACCAGCGCTGCCACCGGCACACTGAACACCGCCGTGCCGATTGCCAGTTCTGAACTCAGGGGGTGGCCGGCAGTGACCACGCCGATGGCACCGTTGATCACCGTCAATGCCAGCCACAGGACCACAAAGCTGTAGGTCAGTGTCTGGCGGCTGAAGCCGATTTTCTCGCCGATGAACAGCATCATGGCGAGGAGGGCCAGGCCGAAGGTGATGATGATGGCTGTGTGCATGGTGAGTTCACCCGTTCGATGTGTGTTGCCTGATAAACCGCTTTCGCGAGCAGGCTCGCTCCCACAGGATTCACCGCGATCATGTGGGAGCGAGCCGGCTCCGGGCGGCGTTCCGACGAAAGGGTCACTGCGGTATCAGTCTGAGCATAGTTAAACCAACCCACCATTAGCGCGCAAAATCTGCCCATTGATCCAGGCTGAATCCGGCCCGACCAGAAATGACACCACGCGAGCAATATCCTCCGGCTGACCCAGGCGCTCCAGCGGAGGCATCTTGGCGAAGTTCTGGATCTGCTCCTCGCTCTTGCCGTGCAAAAACAACTCGGTCGCAACCGGCCCTGGCGCCACGGCATTCACGGTGATATTGCGCCCGCGCATTTCCTTGGCAAACACCTGAGTCAACGATTCCACCGCCGCTTTGCTGGCGATGTACACCGCATAACCCGGCAAGTTCAGGCCGACGGTGCTGCTGGAGAAGTTGACGATCCGCCCGCCACTGTTCAATCGCGTCGCTGCTTCGCGCAAGGTGTTGAAGGTGCCGCGTGCGTGGATGTTGAAGGTTTGCTCGAACAATTCATCGGTGTGTTGCGCCAGTGGCATCACCTTGAGGATGCCGGCGTTGTTGACCAGCACGTCGACTTTCCCCAGTTGTGTTTCAGTCTCGTCGAACATCCGGCGCACGTCGTCAGCGTTGGCCACATCAGCCTTGATCGCTATGGCTTGATGGCCGGCCTGGCGCAATTCCACCACCAGGGCCGAAGCTTCGGTGGCGCTGCTGGCGTAATTGATGGCGACGGCGAAACCGTCGCTGGCCAGCTGTTTGGCAATCACGGCGCCGATACCGCGGGAGGCGCCGGTGACGATGGCAACTTTCTGAGTAGTCATGAGGTTGATTCCTGATGAGATGGTTGGCTTGGTGTGAAGCCAGATTCACATGTTTACTCAGGCCGATAAATGCACGAGAGTTGCCTTTACTGTTCAATAATCGCCAACAATCGGAGCCCCACGTGGATCAAGTCAAAGCGATGAAGGTCTTCGTGCGGATCTACGAGCGCAGCAGCTTTACCCTGGCAGCCGAAGACCTGAACCTGCCGCGCGCAACGTTGACGCACACCCTGAACCAGTTCGAAGCCTGGCTCGGCACGCGGTTGCTGGAGCGTAGTACGCGCAAGGTGCGTCCGACGCTGGACGGCGAGGCCTACTATTTGCGCTGCGTGCAACTGCTGGCGGAACTGGAGGAGGCCGAACTGGCGTTTCGCGGTTGCGCACCGAAAGGCCGGTTGCGCGTCGACCTGCACGGCACGCTGGCGAAAAGTTTTGTGATACCCGCATTGCCGCAATTCATGGAGCGCTACCCGCAGATAGAACTGTCCATCAGCGAGTCCGACCGCTTTGTCGACTTGATCGCCGAAGGCGTCGACTGCGTACTGCGCGCGGGCACGTTGAGTGATTCGGCACTGATCGGAAAACGTATCGCGAATCTGCGCCAGATCACCTGCGCCAGCCCCGCATACCTGCGCAAATACGGCGAACCGAAAACCCTCGATGATCTCAAACATCACCGCGCGGTGAACTACGTCTCACGCACCACCGCCAAGCTGTTTCCATTCGAATTCATGGTGAATGGCGAACTGAAGGAAGTCGCCATCGACGGCGCGCTTTCAGTGTTCGGCGCAGAAATCTACGCCGCATCGGCGATCGCCGGGCTCGGGCTGATCCAGTGCCCGCATTACCGGATGGAAACGCAGATTGCCCAAGGGCTGGTGCGGGAAGTCCTCACCGACACTCCACCTCCGCCAATGCCGGTTTCGGTGTTGTATCCGCACAACCGGCACATGTCGCCACGGGTTCGGGTGTTTGTGGATTGGTTGGGGGAGGTGTTTGCGGGGGCGTGATAGCCGATCAGATTAAAAATCCATGAAACGTTTCAGCATTTTCTCGAGTCCGAGGTTTATCGGCGTTTGTCTGGGCGTATGCTGGGCAACTTGCGACGCAGTCGATACCGCATTCAAGACCGACAAGAGAGGATTCGATGACCTACACCGCTGCCGAAAACCGCTACGATTCCATTCCTTACCGCCGCGTAGGCCGCAGCGGTTTGGTGCTGCCGGCGCTGTCTCTGGGGCTGTGGCATAACTTCGGTGACAGCACGCCGATCGATACCCAGCGCGCGTTGTTGCGCACGGCGTTCGATCTGGGCATCAACCACTTTGACCTGGCCAACAACTACGGCCCGCCATACGGAAGTGCCGAGATCAACTTTGGTCGTTTGCTGCGTGAAGACTTCAAGCAATATCGCGATGAGCTGATCATCTCCAGCAAGGCGGGTTGGGACATGTGGCCCGGTCCTTACGGGCAGGGCGGTGGTTCGCGTAAATACGTGCTGGCCAGCCTGGATCAGAGCCTGCAGCGTCTGGGGTTGGATTATGTGGATATTTTCTACTCGCATCGTTTCGACCCGGATACGCCGCTGGAAGAAACTGCCAGTGCACTGGCCACTGCGGTGCAGCAGGGGAAGGCGTTGTACATCGGCATCTCGTCGTATTCCGGGGTGAAAACCCGTGAAATGGCGTCGCTTTTGAAGGAGTGGAAAGTGCCGCTGCTGATTCATCAGCCGGCGTACAACCTGCTCAATCGTTGGATTGAAAAAGACCTGCTGGACGTCACCGACGAACTCGGCACTGGCGTTATTGCCTTCACGCCGTTGGCGCAGGGGCTGCTGACCGACAAATACCTCAACGGCATTCCGAAGGATGCGCGGGTCAATCGTCCGGGCGGTGGTTCGTTGCAGTCTTCGCACTTGTCCGAAGCCAACATCGCCCATGTGCGTGGGCTCAACGAAATCGCCAAGGGGCGTGGGCAGAGTTTGGCGCAATTGGCGTTGGCGTGGACGCTACGCGATCCACGGGTGACGTCGGCGCTGATCGGGGCGAGCCGACCGGAGCAGATTATCGAGAACGTCGGGGCGTTGAAGAATTTGAGCTTTAGCGTTGAAGAACTGGCGGAGATTGACCGGTTTGCCCATGAAGGCGGGATTAATCTTTGGGAGAAGCCTTCGACTGCTGAGTAAGCGTTCGGCGCCGGATTATTTGGCGCCTGTTATATCGCCTTCGCGAGCAGGCTCGCTCCCACAGGTTTATCGGTTGGCCCCAGATTGTTGGTTCAACACATGACCACTGTGGGAGCGGGCTTGCCCGCGAAGGGGTCAGTACAAACAACAAAGAAGTCAGGGATTTACCGAAAAAACGGCACATCCCCCAACACCGTCGCCCGCTGCATCACCCGACGCGCCGGGCGGTAGTCATCCACCGCGTAATGCTGAGTCACGCGGTTATCCCAAAACGCCACATCATCCTTCTGCCAACGCCAGCGAATGGTAAATTCCGGTTGCGTTGAATGAGCGAACAAAAACTTCAAAATCACTTCGCTCTCGGTTTCCGACAACTCATTGATCTTCGACGTGAAGCCTTCGCTGACAAACAACGAGCGGCGCCCGCTCACCGGGTGTGTGCGAATAACCGGGTGTGATAAAGGCGGATTTTTGCGCCGCGCTTCCTCCCACTGAACCAGCGCTTCGGGTGTGTTGCCATAACGCTCCAGCGGAAATGAACGAGTGAAATCGTGGGTAGCGGTCAGCCCTTCAAGCAAGGTCTTCATCGGTGCCGACAGCGCTTCATACGCTGCAATCCCGCTGGCCCACAACGTGTCGCCACCAAACTCCGGCAGCAGCTTGGCGCTGAGTACCGCGCCCATGGCCGGGGTCGGCAGGAAGGTCACGTCGGTGTGCCAGATCGCGTTGTCACGCACGTCGGTGACGGCGGTGTCGAGGATCAGCACCTCCGGTTGTTCCGGCACATTCGGGTAGATTGGGTGAATGTGCAGATCGCCGAAATTCGCGGCGAATCGCGCTTGCTGCTGTGGGGTGATTGGCTGGTCGCGGAAAAACAGCACTTGATGTTTAAGCAGTGCCTGCTCGATGGCGTCGCGTTGCTCCGGGGTCAGCGGTTGGCTGATGTCGACGCCGCTGATTTGTGCGCCGAGTGCGGAGCTTAAGGGGACGATGTTCAGGCGGCTCATGGCGGTTCTCTTCAATCCGGGGGTGTAGGAGCGAGCTTGCTCGCGAAGGCGACGTGTCAGTCAAAATTGATGTTGAAGCTGAAGGCCTCTTCGCGAGCAAGCTCGCTCCTACAGTAGTAATCAGTGAGCCTGGCCGTGCCACGGCACCAGCTTGCGTTGCAAGGCGCGCAGGCCCATTTCCATGGCGAAGGCAATCAGCGCAATCACCAGAATCCCCATCACCACCACATCGGTGACCAGGAACTGCGCGGCTGACTGCACCATGAAGCCCAGACCGCTGGTGGCCGCAATCAATTCAGCGGCGACCAGCGTCGACCAACCCACACCCAGGCCGATGCGCACACCGGTCAAAATGTCCGGCAAGGCACTCGGCAGAATCACATGACGAATCAACTGAGCGCGGGTCGCGCCCAACGACTGGGCGGCACGTAATTTGGCCGGGTCTACGGTGCGCACGCCAGTGGCGGTGGCGATGGCAATCGGGGCGAAAATCGCCAGGTAGATCAGCAACACTTTCGACAGCTCACCGATACCGCACCAGATAACGATCAGCGGTAAGTAAGCCAAGGGCGGAATCGGGCGATAGAACTCGATCAGCGGATCGAGAATGCCGCGAGCGATACGGTTGTGACCGATGGCAATGCCAACCGGCACAGCCGTCAGCACGGCAAACCCCAGGCCGAGGCCGATTCGGCTGAGGCTCGCGCCCAAGTGCTGCCACAACGTCGAATCCATGTAGCCGGTGGTCACCAGCAGCCAGCCTTTTTGCAACACGGCGGACGGTGGTGGCAGGAACAGCGGTTCGATCATTCCCGTGGCGGTCACGGCCCACCAAATGGCAACGAGGGCGACCAGTGTCAGAACGCTGATCCAGCGTGTGCTCAAACTGCGACGAACCGGAATCACTGTCGAGCCGGGTTTCACCGCTAAGGCCGGAATTTCATAGCTGCTCATGCGCGCTCCTGCCGCGTGGCGGCGCTGCGTTGGGAGAACACTTTGGCGAGTACGTGTTCGCGGGTTTCGATAAAGCGTGGGTCGGACTTGATGGCTCGGGCCGATTCACCGGCGGCGTAACGCTGGCCGAAATCCAGGCTCAGGCGCTCGACGATTTGCCCAGGATTGGGCGCCAACAAAATCAGATCCGTGGCGAGGAATACCGCTTCTTCAATGTCGTGGGTAATCAGAAATACCGGTTTGGCAGTGCGCTGCCAGACTTGCAGCAGCAGTTCTTGCATCTGTTCGCGGGTGAACGCGTCGAGGGCGCCGAAGGGCTCGTCCATGAGCAAAACACGGGGATCGGCGGCCAATGCGCGGGCGAGTCCGACACGCTGCTTCTGACCGCCCGAGAGCTGCCAGATGCGTCGGTTTTCGAAACCGGAAAGGTCGACCAGCGCGAGCATTTCCCGAGCGCGGATTTCGCGTTTTTCCCGGGAAACACCGGCCAGTTCCAAACCGAAGCCGACGTTGGCCAGGACATCCTGCCAAGGCAGCAGCGCATCGTCCTGAAACACCACGCCACGCTCGGCGCTCGGGCCTTTGACCGCCACGCCATCGAGGGTGATGCGCCCGGCACTCGGCTCGACAAAACCGGCAATCAGGTTCAACAGCGAAGTCTTGCCACTGCCAGACGGGCCGAGGGCGACCAGCAATTGCCGGGGCCCAAGACTCAGGGAAATATCCACCAGTACCGGTTCCGGACTGCCGGGGTACTGTGCGCTGATGCGCTCCAGCTGTAGCAAGGCCATCGCGATTAACTCCGGATCAGTTGGTGATGAACTTGGCGCTGACGTACGGGGCGTAGTCGGGCAGCACGGCCTCGACCTTTCCTTGTTCCTTGAGGAACGCTGCGGTGTCGGTGATGGCTTTGGTGGTCGGCGCGCCGAGGGTGATCACCTGATCAGCCGCCAGCGGGTAGACGTTGCCTTGCAGCAGCAGCGGAATATCGCTGGCCTTGGCGCCGGAGAGCTTCACCAGTTTGTCGACGTTGGATTGATTGGCGAGCCAGGCTTTCGGGTCTTTGCGGTAATCGGCGTAGGCGTCGAGGGTGACCTTGGCGAACGCGGTAACGATTTCCGGGTGCTTCTCAGCGAAGTCTTTGCGCACGATCCAGGCATCGAAGGTCGGGGCGCCGAACTTGGCCAGTTCACCCGAGGTGATCAGCACTTTGCCGTTTTCCTTGGCCACACCGAGGGCAGGGTCCCACACGTAGGTCGCGTCGATGTCGCCACGTTTCCATGCGGCGATGATGGCGGGCGGGGCGAGGTTGAGGACGGTGACTTTCGACGGGTCGATGTTCCAGTGCTTCAGCGCGGCCAGCAGGCTGTAATGGCCGGTGGAAACGAAGGGCACGGCGATTTTCTTGCCGATCAGGTCCTGTGGCGTCTTGATCCCGGATCCGTCACGAGCGACCAGGGCTTCGGCGGCGCCGATCTGGGTGGCGATGAGGAACGTTTCTACCGGGACTTTGCGAGTGATCGCAGCGGTCAGAGGGCTGGAACCGAGGTAGCCGATTTGCACGTCGCCGGATGCGATGGCAGCGATGATGTCGGCACCGTTGTCGAATTTGCGCCAGTCGATTTTGGCATTAGTGGCTTTTTCGTACGCGCCGTCGGCCTGGGCGACTTTCGCCGGGTCTACGGTGGTCTGGTAGGCGACAGTGACGTCAGCCGCGTGAGCAAAGAAACTCGCTGCAGCCAAAGAGGCGGCCGCCAGAAGGCGAAGAGGGAAATGCAGTTTCATTGGGAAGCTCCTTGTCAGGCGACCGAGAGTCGGCGTCAAAGGAGACTAAATGATCTAAAAATCAGAAAATAAATAACATTTTCGAATTAGCTTATGAGCGGGAAATCCTAAGGATGTGATGCGATGAAACGATTGTAGGAGCTGGCTTGCCAGCGAAGGCGGGGTGACCGATACACCGCTTTCGCTGGCAAGCCAGCTCCTACACAAGCCAGCGTCAACAAGAGGAATTGATTAGTTACTGATCGCCAGAATGCTCGCCTGATACGACCCGACAAACACGTCGAAATCGCCGACTTCGTTCTGCTCCAGCTCCACTTGCGCCGCCAACGACGAGCGCGCCAGTTCTTCAAACTTCGCCTGATCTTCACCACTCAAAGGCTCGCTGCGGAAAAACGCCGCATGTGCGCGGCTCTGACGCAGGGAGAATTGAGCAAAGCTTTCCTTGTGCCCCGCCATAGCCGCCAGCACCTGGGCCGAAGGCGTCAACGATGGGTCCTTGACCTTGGCCAACTGCGTATCCAGCGCCTTGCTGTGTGCATCGCCACCATGACTTTGATCCAGCATCGCCGCCAACGGAGCAATCTGCTCCAGCAACTCGCTGGCCCACTCTTTGAGGTCCACGGGTTGACCGTTGCGTTGCAATTGCAGGCCCGGACGGCGACCTTCCTTGACCACGCTGAGGAAGTTGGAGGTGGCGTTGCTGCAGGAAGTATTGGTCAACAACGGGCTGTCGTTCAGCGCGCAGTACAGCAGGAAGGCGTCGAGGAAGCGCGACTCGGTGAGGTCGATGCCCATCGGCAGGAACGGGTTGATGTCCAGGCAGCGCACTTCAACGTACTGAATACCACGGGCCACCAGCGCCTGGATCGGCCGTTCGCCGGTGTAGGTCACGCGTTTCGGGCGGATGTTGGAGTAGTACTCGTTTTCGATCTGCAGGATGTTGGTGTTGAGCTGAACCCACTCACCGTCCTGATGCGTCCCGATCTCGACATACGGCGCATACGGCGTGGCGACCGCTTTGCGCAGGCTGTCGGTGTAACTCGACAGGTCGTTGTAGCACGGCGTCAAACCGGCTTGGGCGTTGCTCTGGTAACCCAGATCGCTCATGCGCAGGCTGGTGGCGTACGGCAGGTACAAGGTGTCCGGGTCCAGTTGTTCCAGCTGGTGCGAACGGCCGCGCAGGAAGCCGGCATCCAACGCAGGCGAGGCGCCGAACAGGTACATCAGCAGCCAGCTGTAGCGGCGGAAGTTACGGATCAGCGCGATGTAGGCCGAGGACTGATAATCGCGGTCGGTGCCGACAAAGCCTTCGGCTTCTTTGAGCAGCGGCCAGAGCTTTTCCGGCAGGGAGAAATTGTAGTGAATCCCGGCGATGCACTGCATGGTCTTGCCATAACGCAGGGCCAGGCCCTTGCGATAGACATACTTGAGCTGACCGATGTTGGACGTGCCGTAATAGGCAATCGGAATGTCTTCCTCGGCCGGCAACGGGCACGGCATTGAGGGGCTCCACAGAAACTCGTTGCCGAGCTTGCTGTAGGCAAAGCGGTGAATCTTGTCCAGGCTCGCCAAGGTATCTGCCGGGTCGGGCAGGGCGGGCGTGATGAACTCCAGCAGCGACTCGGAATAGTCGGTGGTGATTTGTTCGTTGGTCAGCGCGGAACCCAATTCTTCCGGGTGCGGCGTTTGCGCCAGGCGACCTTCGCCGGTCACGCGCAGGCATTCACGTTCGATGCCGTGAAGGCACTGTTCGAGCAGAGAGAGGTTAGCGCGCTCGCCAAGCAGAGCCAGGCGGCGGTTGAGAAGTTCGCTCAAGTTGGATTCCTTCACGCGTCAGTCGCCCCAATATGGGGGTGGGCAAGACGGTCTACAAGGGTGAAGTTAAAACTGGCGTTTTCGCCTGGTTTTCGGACCGTACACGGCTGCTGGCAGCCAGCCAAGGAATTCCCTGTGGGAGCGAGCCTGTGGTGAGGGGGCTTGCCCCCGTTGGGCTGCGAAGCATCCCCAAAATCTCGGATGTTAAAAGATCTTGGGAGTGCTGCGCACTCAAACGGGGGCAAGCCCCCTCGCCACAGTCGCTCCCACAGGAAATTACGGCGCTGCGGTCACAGCGCCGAAATTAACTCAAATGGGTGACATCTAGCTACAGGACAGCGAACGTGCCTTGTGCTTTTGCGACCAGTTTGTCGCCCTGCATCACGTCAGCTTCAACCACCAAGGTGCGGCGGCCCGGGTGGATCACCCGGGCCGTGCACATCACTTCACCGTCTGAAACGGCGCGAATGTAGTTGATCTTGCATTCGATGGTCGCGCTCTGCTGGTCAAAGCCGTGGGTACTGGAACAAGCCAGCCCCATGGCAATGTCCACCAGGCTGAACAAAGCCCCGCCATGCAGCTTGCCGCCGCGATTGCGCAACTCAGGCGCAAGCCCGAGGGCAACTTGCGCCACCCCGGTTTCCAGGCTGTGCAAGCGGCAACCCAACAGCTTGAAAAACGCGCTTTCAGTCAGCCCGGCAGGGATCTCCATCAGCGTTTCTTCAACTGCTTGGCGTTGGCGAACAGCGACGCCATGGCGTTGTTGCTCGGGGCCGCCGTGGTGGTTTCCTTGCGCGGTGCGCTGTTCTGGGACTGGCGTGGCGCCGACCCCGGACGTGCACCGCGAGCGCCGTCAATTTTCTCACCCGGGGTGTCGCTCATGCGCATCGACAAGCCCACGCGTTTGCGCGGGATGTCGACTTCCATGACCTTCACTTTCACCACATCACCGGCCTTCACCGCTTCACGCGGATCCTTGATGAACTTCTCCGAAAGTGCAGAGATGTGCACCAAACCGTCCTGATGCACGCCGATGTCGACGAACGCGCCGAAGTTGGTCACGTTAGTGACGACGCCTTCGAGGATCATGCCCAGTTCGAGATCCTTGAGGTCTTCGACGCCTTCCTGGAACTCCGCAGTCTTGAACTCAGGACGTGGATCGCGGCCAGGTTTTTCCAGCTCTTGCAGAATGTCGGTGACCGTTGGCAGACCGAAAGTTTCGTCGGTGTACTTCTTCGGATCGAGACGCTTGAGGAAGCTCGCGTCGCCGATCAGCGAGCGGATATCGCGGTCGGTTTCAGCGGCGATGCGCTGCACCAGAGGATAGGCTTCCGGGTGAACGGCCGACGAATCCAGTGGGTTGTCGCCGTTCATCACGCGCAGGAAGCCTGCGGCCTGTTCGAAGGTTTTTTCGCCCAGACGTGCGACTTTCTTCAACGCGGCGCGGGTTTTGAACGCGCCGTGCTCATCGCGATGGCTGACGATGTTCTGTGCCAGGGTCGCGTTGAGACCGGAGATGCGCGCCAGCAGCGCCACGGAGGCGGTATTGACGTCGACGCCCACGGCGTTCACGCAGTCCTCGACCACCGCGTCCAGACCGCGCGCCAGTTTCAGCTGCGACACGTCGTGCTGGTACTGGCCGACACCGATGGATTTCGGATCGATCTTCACCAGCTCAGCCAGTGGATCCTGCAAGCGACGGGCAATCGACACGGCGCCACGGATCGATACGTCCAGATCCGGGAATTCTTTCGAAGCCAGTTCAGATGCCGAGTAAACCGATGCGCCGGCCTCGGAGACCATGACTTTGGTCATTTTCATGGCCGGGTATTTTTTGATCAGTTCAGCGGCCAGCTTGTCGGTTTCGCGGCTGGCGGTGCCGTTGCCAATGGCGATCAGGTCAACCGAATGCTTGGCGCACAGGGCGGCGAGAATCGCGAGGGTCTGATCCCACTTGTTGTGCGGCACGTGCGGGTAAACGGTGGCGTGATCCAGCAGCTTGCCGGTGGCGTCGACCACGGCGACCTTGCAGCCGGTGCGCAGGCCCGGGTCGAGCCCCAGCGTGGCACGTGGGCCGGCCGGAGCGGACAGCAGCAAGTCGTGCAGGTTGTGCGCGAACACGTTGATCGCTTCGGTTTCCGCGCCATCGCGTAGCTCACCCAGCAGGTCGGTTTCGAGGTGGGTGTAGAGCTTGACCTTCCAGGTCCAGCGCACCACTTCGCCCAGCCATTTGTCGGCGGCGCGGTTCTGGTTCTGGATGCCGAATTGCTGGCCGATCATGCCTTCGCACGGGTGCATGGTGCCCGGCAGTTCGTCGCCGACTTTCAGCGCAGAACTCAGAATGCCTTCGTTGCGGCCACGGAAAATAGCGAGCGCGCGGTGCGACGGCATGCTTTTCAGCGGTTCGTCGTGTTCGAAGTAGTCGCGGAACTTGGCGCCTTCCTCTTCTTTACCCGCGATGACGCGGGCACTGAGGGTGGCTTCTTGCTTCAAGTAGCTGCGCAGTTTGTCCAGCAGGCCGGCGTCTTCAGCGAAGCGCTCCATGAGGATGTACTTGGCGCCTTCTAGGGCTGCCTTCACATCGGCCACGCCTTTTTCGGCGTTGATGAAGCGTGCGGCTTCGGTGTCTGGCGTCAGGGTCGGGTCGTTGAACAGGCCGTCGGCCAGCTCGCCGAGGCCGGCTTCCAGGGCGATCTGGCCCTTGGTGCGGCGCTTTTGCTTGTACGGCAGGTACAAGTCTTCGAGTCGGGTCTTGGTGTCGGCGAGTTTGATGTCGCGTTCAAGTTGAGGGGTCAGCTTGCCTTGTTCTTCGATGCTGGCGAGGATACTGATGCGCCGTTCGTCGAGTTCTCGCAGGTAGCGCAGACGCTCTTCCAGATGACGCAACTGGATGTCATCGAGGCTGCCGGTCACTTCTTTCCGGTAACGGGCGATGAAGGGAACGGTAGAGCCTTCATCGAGTAGCGCGACGGCCGCTTCGACCTGTTGTGGGCGTACACCGAGTTCCTCGGCGATGCGGCTGTTGATGCTGTCCATAAAACCACCTGACAAATTGTGAAAGCAGGCTCGCAGGCGCAGAATTGAAGGCTCTGCGAGTCTGGTTGAGCGGCCTGGCCTGCGCCGCTGCCTGGATCAAAGGGCACCCCATTGACCCGTGAAATCGAACAATTACTGCGGGCGGCAGGGAAATAAATAGCGCCTGCCTGTAGTACCTGTCTGATGTTGCCTGACACAAAACGCCGCGCATTATAACCAGCGTTCGCGTGTTCTGGGGCATCGCGGGCGGGAAGGGTAATGGCCGGTTTACTGGCGGTGGAGGAAAAATCTGCTAACAATGCACACGGTGCGTATAACGGCAGCTACGCCATAATGCGCGCCGAGATCAAAGGAGCATCTAATGAGCAGCACTGCAAACACTGCTGAAGGCGAAAAAATTCTTATTGTTGACGACGATCCGGGGCTCAGCAGCCTGCTGGAGCGCTTTTTCGTCAGCAAGGGCTACCGCGCCCGCGCCGTTCCGAACACCGAGCAAATGGATCGCCTGCTGGCGCGCGAAGTGTTCAACCTGGTCGTCCTCGACCTGATGCTGCCCGGCGAAGACGGCTTGACCGCCTGCCGCCGCCTGCGCACGGCGAACAATCAGATCCCCATCATCATGCTGACCGCCAAAGGCGACGAGCTGAGCCGTATCAAGGGCCTGGAACTGGGCGCCGACGATTACCTGGCCAAGCCGTTCAACCCGGACGAGCTGATGGCCCGCGTCAAAGCGGTCCTGCGTCGTCAGTCGACGCCGGTGCCGGGTGCACCGGGCAGCGAAGACGAAAGCGTGACCTTCGGTGATTACGTACTGTCGCTGGCGACCCGCGAACTCAAGCGCGGTGACGAAGTGCACATGCTCACCACCGGTGAGTTTGCGGTCCTCAAGGCATTGGTCATGAACGCGCGTCAGCCACTGACCCGTGACAAACTGATGAACCTGGCCCGTGGCCGCGAGTGGGATGCCCTGGAGCGTTCCATCGACGTACAAATATCCCGTCTGCGCCGGATGATCGAACCCGATCCGTCCAAGCCGCGTTACATCCAGACAGTCTGGGGCGTGGGCTACGTGTTCGTTCCGGATGGCGCCGCCACCAAGTGATCGGCGATTTGTAGGAGCGGGTCTTGCGGGCAATGTTGCCCGCAGACTCGCGATCCGCAATATGCGAGCATCGCTCGCTCCTGCAAGTGTGTAGCGGCTATCCATGAAAACCCCCGTTTGGTTCCCCCAGAGCTTCTTCTCCCGCACCCTTTGGCTGGTGCTGATCGTCGTCCTGTTTTCCAAGGCGCTGACCCTGGTTTATCTGTTGATGAACGAAGACGTGCTGGTGGATCGTCAATACAGCCACGGCGTCGCCCTGACACTGCGCGCCTATTGGGCCGCCGATGAAGAAAACCGCACGAAGATCGCTGATGCCGCCACGCTGATCCGGGTGGTGGGGGCCGGTGTGCCGGAAGGTGAGCACCATTGGCCGTACAGCGAGATATACCAGCGGCAGATGCAGGCCGAACTGGGTGCCGACACCGAAGTGCGATTACGCATGCACTCGCCGCCAGCGCTGTGGGTCCGGGCGCCAAGCCTGGGCGATGGCTGGTTGAAAGTGCCGCTGTACCCGCATCCTCTGCGTGGCCAGAAAATCTGGAACGTGCTCGGCTGGTTCCTCGCCATTGGCTTGCTGTCGACCGCATCGGCATGGATCTTCGTCAGTCAACTCAATCAACCGTTGAAGCGTCTGGTGTATGCCGCAAGGCAACTCGGCCAGGGGCGCAGTGTGCGATTGCCCATAAGCGACACCCCAAGTGAAATGACCGAGGTGTATCGCGCCTTCAACCAGATGGCAGAAGACGTCGAGCAGGCCGGCCGCGAACGTGAGCTGATGCTGGCCGGTGTGTCCCACGACTTGCGGACCCCCTTGACCCGTTTGCGCCTGTCCCTGGAGTTGATGGGAGATCGCACCGATCTCACCGACGACATGGTGCGCGACATCGAAGACATGGACGCGATCCTCGACCAGTTCCTGGCGTTCATTCGCGATGGCCGTGACGAATCGGTGGAAGAGGTGGACTTGAGCGACCTGGTTCGCGAAGTCGCTGCGCCGTACAACCAGAATGAAGAAAAGGTCCGTCTGCGCCTGGAACCGATCCAGCCGTTTCCATTGCGCCGGGTGTCGATGAAGCGCCTGTTGAACAACCTGATCGGCAATGCCTTGCATCACGCGGGCAGCGGCGTTGAGGTGGCGGCCTATGTCTCTGGTGATACCAGCGCGCCGTATGTGGTGCTGAGTGTCATGGACCGTGGGGCGGGGATTGATCCTGCTGAACTTGAAGCAATCTTCAACCCGTTCACTCGGGGTGATCGCGCCCGGGGCGGGAAGGGGACTGGTTTGGGGCTGGCGATCGTGAAGCGGATTGCTTCGATGCATGGCGGGAATGTTGAGTTGCGCAATCGTTCCGGAGGCGGGCTGGAAGCGCGGGTGCGGTTGCCGTTGGGGTTGATGTTGCCTCGGGATGCGGTTTAACAGCTGACATTTTGGCTGGGGCTGATGGCCCCTTCGCGAGCAGGCTCGCTCCCACAATAAGTACGCGGTCAACTGTGGGAGCAGGCTTGGTCCGGGCGGCGTTCCGACGAAGGCGGCCTCCCTGCCGCCACATAAGTCTGGGTTAACCCTTGCCTTTGGTCCGAGTCATATTCGGCCCACCATTTTTCTCCAGATGCTCAATGATGATCCCCGCCACATTCTTCCCGGTGGTGGTTTCAATACCTTCCAGACCCGGTGACGAGTTCACTTCCATCACCAGCGGCCCGTGATTGGAGCGCAGGATGTCCACCCCCGCCACTGCCAGGCCCATCACCTTCGCCGCACGCAACGCGGTCATGCGTTCTTCCGGTGTGATCTTGATCAGGCTGGCGCTGCCGCCCCGATGCAGGTTGGAGCGGAACTCTCCAGGCTTGGCCTGGCGCTTCATCGCTGCGATCACCTTGTCGCCGACTACGAAGCATCGAATGTCGGCACCGCCGGCTTCCTTGATGTACTCCTGAACCATGATGTTCTGCTTCAGGCCCATGAACGCTTCGATCACCGACTCTGCCGCCGTCGCCGTTTCACACAGCACCACGCCAATGCCTTGGGTGCCTTCCAGCACCTTGATCACCAGCGGAGCGCCGTTGACCATATCGATCAGGTCGGGAATGTCGTCCGGTGAGTGAGCAAACCCGGTGACCGGCAAACCGATCCCGCGACGTGACAGCAATTGCAACGAACGCAGTTTGTCCCGCGAACGGGCAATGGCCACCGATTCATTGAGCGGAAATACGCCCATCATTTCGAACTGACGCAACACAGCGCAGCCATAAAACGTTACCGACGCACCGATCCGGGGGATCACCGCGTCGAAACCTTCCAGCGGCTTGCCGCGGTAGTGGATCTGCGGCTTGTGGCTGGCAATGTTCATGTAGGCGCGCAGGGTGTCGATCACCACCATTTCATGGCCACGCTCGGTACCGGCTTCAACCAGACGACGAGTGGAATACAGACGCGGGTTCCGCGACAGCACAGCGATCTTCATGCAACACCTGTGGAGGAGGTAGATACCGGGAACACCGGCTTGTCTTGTACGTACTTAATGCCTGGATTGACCACCAACTGGCCGTGAATCAAGGCTTTGGAGCCGAGTAACAGGCGATAACGCATGGATTTGCGGCAGGCGAGCGTGAACTCGACCCGCCAGACCCGATCACCGAGGGCCAGGGTGGTGCTGACCACGTATCGCTTCTGCGCCTGACCATTGGAGCTTTTAATGGTTTTCATCGTCACCAGCGGCGCTTCGCAGCGTCGATGACGCAATTGCACCACCGTGCCCAAGTGCGCGGTAAAGCGTACCCACTGCTCGCCATCGCGCTCGAACAGCTCGATGTCGGTGGCATGCAGGCTGGAAGTGCTGGCACCGGTGTCGATTTTTGCCCGCAGGCCCGCGACTCCCAAATCCGGGAGCGCCACCCACTCGCGCAGACCGACAACGGTCAAATGGTCAAATGTCTTCAAAGTTGCTCAACCGGTAGAAACCGCTCGGCCCGCAAGCGGCCGAATTCGCGGTATTCACGCAGAATAATGGTTAAAAGGCGACAGATATCTACGGCCCGGATTTCCAGCCCCTCGGGGGAGGTTCTGGAATGCGTGCATTGTAATCCGAGCCGGTGCAATTCTTGGTACGACTGAAACGGTAGTACAGTTCAGCAATATTTCAGAGTGAGGAAATTCCATGGCACAAAAAAACGAAGAGGACGACAAAGTCCGTCTCGATAAATGGTTATGGGCCGCGCGTTTTTACAAAACCCGTGCCCTGGCCAAGGCGGCGATTGAAAGCGGCAAGGTGCATTGCCGGGGCGAACGTTGTAAGCCAGGCAAGGAGCCAAGAGTAGGTGATGAGTTCGTGATCCGCGCCGGTTTCGAAGAGCGTACGGTGGTGGTTCAAGCGTTATCCATTGTTCGCCGTGGCGCGCCGGAGGCTCAGACGTTGTATGCCGAAACCGAAGCCAGCATCGCCAAACGCGAAAACGCCGCCGCCCAGCGCAAAGCGGGTGCGCTGGGGATGACCACCGATGGCAAACCGAGCAAGAAACAGCGGCGGGATTTGTTCAAGTTTCGTGGCAGCAGCAATGATGAGTAGGGCGGAAAACTCTCGGGCGATTTTCAGTCCGTCATCGCGGGCAAGCCCGCTCCCACAAGGGTATGCGTTTTTTGTGGGAGCGTGCGGTGCGACGATTCGACTTGCCCGCGATCGAGTGCGCAGCACTCGCCAGATGCCACCGGATCTCCGGGGAAGACTTGCAATTACCCGGTTGAGCAACCATATCGGGTGATTCGCCAGCGGCGCATCGAGCGGATATACAGCCACTCGTCGAAAATCACCACAGCCTCTGCGCCATGGGCCATAACCAGAAGGCCAACGGCGTCAGTGGCCAAGGATCGCGCACTGTGCACCTTGCTTGGAACAAGCCCGGATTGTTCATAAAATGCCGGCCATGGCCGAGCGTTGCGCATCCAAGGGTGCTTGCAGGCACGCGATCCTGACCGTTGAAACCCATTGTCACCACTTCAGATACCCAGACCTATGACCGACCTACCGGATAACGACTTCACCCAACGCTTCATCTTCGATGACAGCGACACCCGTGGCGAGCTGGTCTCGTTGGAGCTCAGCTACGCCGAAGTCCTGGCCAAACACGCCTACCCGGAGCCGGTCGCGCAATTGCTTGGCGAACTGATGGCGGCTGCATCGCTGCTGGTCGGCGCGCTGAAGTTCGATGGCTTGCTGATCCTTCAGGCCCGTTCCGACGGTCCGATCCCGTTGCTGATGATCGAGTGCTCCAGCGAGCGTGATATCCGCGGCCTGGCCCGTTACGAGGCCGACCAGATCGCCCCCGATGCGACGCTCGCCGACCTGATGCCCAACGGCGTCCTGGCGCTGACGGTCGACCCGACCCATGGTCAGCGTTACCAGGGCATCGTCGACCTCGACGGCGAAACCCTGTCCGAGTGCTTCACTAATTACTTCGTCATGTCCCAACAGGTAGGCACCCGCTTCTGGCTGTACGCCGATGGCCGTCGCGCCCGTGGCCTGCTGCTGCAGCAACTGCCCGCCGACCGCTTGAAAGACGAAGAAGAACGCGCCGCCAGCTGGCAGCACATCACCGCGCTGGGCAGCACCCTGACCGCTGATGAATTGCTGGGACTGGACAACGAAACCGTGCTCCATCGCCTCTATCACGAAGAGCAGGTGCGTCTGTTCGACGTGCAGAAGCTGCGCTTCCGTTGCAGCTGCTCGCGTGAACGTTCGGCCAATGCTCTGGTCAGTTTGGGTGTTGAAGATGCGCAAAATCTGGTGGTCGAACACGGTGGCAACATCGAGATCGATTGCCAGTTCTGCAATCAACGTTACCTGTTCGATGCCGCCGATATCGCCCAATTATTCGCCGGAGCGGGCGTCGACACGCCGTCAGATACCCGTCACTAAAACGGTTCAGCGCAGGTAAATTCACTGGTTAGTGCCGGTATTACGCCGTAACGACGGGAGGGCCCTACTTTTTTTGGGCTTTTCTGGCATAATCCGGCCCACTTTTTCTCGCGGTAGTAGTGCACAACTTTCTACTACAAAACGTTTGGAGCACTCGGCCACTGGCCGATGGGGAACCTCATGACGCAAGCCAATAACGCCGTGTACACCGATCTGAGTGTTGATGATCTGGTTAAAGAAGCCCTGAATCGCGGTGAAGGCGAGCTTGCCGATACCGGCGCGCTGGTTGTTCGTACCGGTCACCGTACCGGCCGTTCGCCAGTCGACCGTTTCATCGTTGAAGAGCCGACCACTCAGGCCGCTATCGCCTGGGGCCCGATCAACCGCAAGTTCCCGGCCGACAAGTTCGATGCCCTGTGGGACCGCGTTGAGGCGTTCAACAACGCGCAAGAGCATTTCGTTTCCCACGTTCATGTAGGTGCGGCTGCCGATCACTACCTGGCCGTGAAAATGACCACGCAGACTGCCTGGCAGAACCTGTTCGGTCGTTGCCTGTTCATCAACCCGGCCCAGTACAACCCGGCTGGTCGTGATGAGTGGCAGGTGCTCAACGTCGCCAACTTCGAATGCGTTCCAGAGCGTGATGGCACCAACTCCGATGGTTGCGTGATCATCAACTTCGCACAGAAGAAAGTGCTGATCGCCGGCATGCGCTACGCCGGTGAAATGAAGAAAGCCATGTTCTCGGTGCAGAACTTCCTGCTGCCGGCCGCCGACGTGCTGCCAATGCACTGCGCTGCCAACATCGGTGAAGAGGGCGACGTGACCCTGTTCTTCGGTCTGTCCGGCACCGGTAAAACCACCCTGTCCGCCGACGAAAGCCGTTACCTGATCGGTGACGACGAGCACGGTTGGGGCGAGGGCGTGGTGTTCAACATCGAAGGCGGTTGCTATGCCAAGTGCATCGACCTGTCCGAGAAGAACGAGCCAGTCATCTGGAAAGCCATCAAGCACGGCGCAGTCCTGGAAAACGTCGTTATCAATGACGCCAAGCACGCCGACTACGACGACGTCAGCCTGACCCAGAACAGCCGCGCAGCCTATCCGCTGGAGCACGTTGCCAAGCGTTCCGAGAAGAACCTCGGTGGCGAGCCAAACGCTGTGATCTTCCTGACCTGCGACCTGACCGGCGTACTGCCGCCCGTGTCGATCCTCAGCGAAGAACAAGCGGCTTACCACTTCCTGTCCGGCTACACCGCACTGGTGGGCTCGACCGAAATGGGTTCCGGCAGCGGCATCAAGTCGACCTTCTCCACCTGCTTCGGCGCACCGTTCTTCCCGCGCCCGGCTGGCGAATACGCAGAACTGCTGATCAAACGCATCCGCGGCTTCGGTTCGAAGGTTTACCTGGTTAACACCGGCTGGACCGGTGGTGGCTACGGCGTTGGCAAGCGCTTCAACATCCCGACCACTCGTGCCGTTATCGCTGCGATCCAGAGTGGCGCGTTGATCGGTGCTGAAACCGAGCACCTCGACACCATCAACCTCGACGTGCCATTGGCTGTGCCGGGCGTTGAGACTGGCCTGTTGAACCCACGTAACACCTGGGCTGACAAGGCTGCTTATGATGAATCTGCCAAGGCGCTGGCCGGGTTGTTCGTTGAGAACTTCAAGAAGTTCGAAGTGAGCGACGCGATCAAGGCTGCTGGGCCGAAGTTGTAAGTGTTGGATTGATGGAAAGAGAAAGCCGCCCTTTGGGGCGGCTTTTTTGTGGGCGTTTGAATTCAGGTTTTTAGATGCAGCACGAACGCGCCGACCAAGACCAAAACGACTCCCAGCACTTGCACCTTCGCCAGTCTTTCCTTGAAGAACACATATCCCAGAATTGCGGCAATACCGCCGGATAACGTACTGATCACCGTCACCACCGAAACCGATCCCGCCACTGCGCCCCAAGCGAATGAGGAGAACCCACCGAGGTTCATCAGGCTGGCACCGGTTAACGTCATGCAGTTTTTCAACGGCGGAATTTTCAAGTCGTCCTTGACCTTCAACACCATCAAAACCAGAACGACCAGTCCCACCAGATAGGCAAGCCAAAGCATCGTCACCGGCCCTAGCACAGGAAGTACGAAGTGGCCTTGCAACCAGAAACTGGTGCCATATAAAACAGCCGCCAGAAGCGCATAGGCAATCGAGCTGCTGGCCTGAGTGGTGTGTGGAAGCTTCGAATCGGCGTGGATGCTGGAAAGGATGACCCCGATCACGCAGATTGCAATGCACAATAATTGGATCAGATTGATCTGTTCACCGGCCGCCCAGGACAGCAACGTAGTGACTACACCGTAGGAGGTCACGAGCGGCGCGACGATAGACGCTTTGCCGAGGGCGAATGCCTTGGACAATGCCAAGGCACCGGACACGGTGAGCACGGCGGCGGCAATGCCGAACAGCCAGATATCGAGCGATGCCGACAGCGATTTGAGAAGAAAGGCAGGAAAGGCGATCAGCAGTATGCTCATGATGCTGAAGCCCAGCGCTTGACCGAAATACACTGCGCGTTTGACGCCGACCGCACGGGCGTTCAAACCCACTAGAAAATCCGTGCCGCCCCAAAGCACGGCAGCCAGTAAACCCATCAATACGTCCATGCTATGTCCTTATAGGTGCGCGCTGCGGACGTTAGAGGCCTTCCAGCGTCTGCTTGTCCCAGCGTTGGGCCTTAATGGCCTGATAGAGCATTGCGACGGTCAGTGGCAGTTTGTCGCCACGTCCCTTGGCTTTACGTTTGAGGAACACATCGTAGCCTTCGGGTTGGAAGTGGCGATAGGTGTCGTAATCGATGGAGAGGTTTCAAAGTGTTAGACACATGTACGCACCACAACCGACCTAACTCGCTATGTGTTGGGTAAACGAGCTGGTTTCAGGCGTTCGCCGAGGTCAGTAAGCAGTCATGCAATACACGGTAGGAGGGACGCTGTTTTTCTAGCCATGAAGCTAATATTCCTTCACTTCTGAGGTGATAGCGCCAGAATAATTGCAGTTGTGCGTGCCGTTTCAGACACGGTATCTGCGTTATTGGCTTTCCAGTGCCTGTGTATCCCAGCGTTGGGCGTGGATGGCTTGATAGAGCATGCCGATTGTCAGCGGAATTTTGTCACCGCGACCCTTTGCCCTTCGCTTGAGATGCATATCAAACCCTTCCGGCTGAAAGTAGCGATAGGCGTCGTAGTCGATGAAGTCGATCGCGAACTGTTCTTCCAGAGCTTCTATCAAATGCCGCGCATCGGTGCCGTCGCAGCCCAGGTCGAAATTGATCGAGGTGGTGAGGCTGATGGTTTTGCGTTCGGGCAGGCCGAGTTCTTCGTGCAGCAGCTGCATGAGCAGGTGCATGGTGTGGTCGTCGGGGAAGTTGGGGGCGAGGTTCATTGCGAGGGCATCTGGTTGGGCTTGGATGGATCTTATTGTTCGCTAGGCTTGGGGGGGAAGAGCGGGAGCAGATTGTGGCGGAATGCCTTGTCGGTATTTGGCGAGCGCTTCTTCTCGTGTAGGAAGTGGTCTGTCGAGGTCCGCCGGTGAGGTGTCGAATCCTGAGAGATGCAAGCTGGCCAAGTAATTTGAGCGACGGACCTTTTCGTAGTGAGCTTGTTTATGTTTGAACGTTAATTCAGTCATCACAATTGTCTCGGGCTACGAATGCTTGAATGCTGGGACGGAGCTGTTCAACAGTGTTGCGCTATTCAACCGGCTAGCGCGTTCAAAACATGGACAGGGTCGTTATGTATGGCTTTCAGCAGCGCTTTGGCGGGTCCTGTTGGCTCACGGCGACCCTGTTCCCAGTTGCGTAGAGTGCCGAGTTGGACGTCGATCAACGCTGCGAATTTTGCCTGAGTCAGTCCAGTAGCCTTGCGAATCTCTTTGACTTGCAACGCATCCACATGGAATTCGCGGGAAGGCCGACGCTCACCCCGTACGATCTCGTCCATCTGTTGCACGCTTTCCATTAACTCATCAAAAAACTTGCTCACGGTTATCTCCAGTGTTCGATTACTGATTTCAACGCTTTGCGTTCATCGGCGGTTAGGTCGTGTTGTTCATTTTTAGGGTAGATCATCAACAACGCGATCTGCGACGCGGAGACGAAATGGTAGTAAATCACTCGGGCTCCGCCTCGTTTTCCATGCCCCTTGGCCGCGATCCGCATTTTGCGAATTCCGCCTGTTCCTTCGATTATGTCTCCAACCGAAGGGTTCACCACTAAAACCTTCTGTAAGGCGCTATAGGCATCATCATCCATTAGCTCTTTGGCTCGACGGGTGAAAATCGGGGTCTCAACGAAAATCATCGGTAATGTACGCCACTGGCTTACTTTAGGGCAACGCTGATCTGACTTGAAATGCCTTTCATTTGATCAGCCACGACTGTAGTTGATCGTTCTCACGTCGAGCGAGAGAACGATCTATTCACTCGGTGTCAGGCAGGCGCTTTCCAGCCCATCATGCGTTGTTGGGCGACTTGCATCAGGTCGAAGCCGTCCTGGGTCAGCAGGTATAACGCGTGGGTGATGTGGGGAATGTCTTCGACGTCGCCGTGTTTGAAGCAGATGCAGTGCAGGGTTTTAAGGAGGTCGCTGGAGGCCCGGATGCGCTGCATGGCAGCTTCGAGGATGTCCTGGGGGTTGGCCTCTGTGTCGATGATCAGGGGCAGGGAATCGGTGAGGTTGGTTTGGAGCGGGAGATAACGATTGGCTGTGAGGGGGTTACATGTCTTCATTGGTTTGCTCTCTTTAATGCTTCCGAAAGACCGCTACCATCGTGACCAAGCGATGGAGGCGACTGTGTTCGGGTTGGTCAACCTGGGGAGAGACAAACCCTGGCACGCCGAAGCGTCCCAAACACAGCCGCCATAAAGTGTGCCGGCATTAAAGACGTCGGCAGCATACAAGGGCATGCGCAAGTTTTCTCTCAAATTTAGGTGACCAAGCCCGAGTCGCTGATTTTGCAGCGACGGTCACGACTATAGGTGCGAGCCACCAAACAGCGATAGACGACAAAGAGTCCAGGCCTGTAGGAACCGGCCGAACCTCGACTAGTCCCTTTCTATAGGAATTTTCCGCGATGCAAGCTTTCGCGTTTCCTGGATCCCGCGCCCACCTTATCAACGAATATGCTGATACGAATCCACATCCGCCAAGCCTGTGTTCAACCCGGTCGTCGGCGCGTAGATCGTGCCCCTCACCGCCGAGAATCTAACCCCATTACTCCCCAGCGAAACGTACCGCTCGCCTTGGTCCAGTTCCGTAAAGTAGGTGTATGAGCACTTTTCCATCGCTTTGTATTTCGCGTCGGCGTTGGCCATGGCGTTGTGGTGGTTTTGCAGGTCGGCCGGGGTTAGGTTGAGGGTTTTGTTCAGCACCACGCCCCAGCGCTTCAGACACACTTCGGCGAAGTGGCGCACGATCAGACCCGGTTCGGCCAGTGTTTTTGGGCCGCTGACACCATCGGCTGAGGCGTTGCCGACCAGCGTGCCATGGCGACCGGGCATGGGGTAAATGTGGGTTCGGGTGCCGGTGGCCGTTTGCGGGATGACGCAGCTAAAGCCTTTGGAGCGCTCGTCTCGGGCGTAGAAGCCGACGTATTCTTTTACATTGGAGTTCAGTTTAACTTTATCTTCCTGAAAGTTACCGATACCCGGTACCGGATCAATCGCAAAGATACTGATCGGAATATTTTTCAATGGCGCATCATTAAACATCGCATTGGCCAGCATATGGCAACTGATACCACCACGGCTCCAACCCACCAAATTAACTTTGGTCGGGAGAATGCCATCTTTACGGAACGTTCTAATAATTTGCTCCTGTAGTTTTTGTTGAGTCACGCTACGGTCACCATAGTTGTATTTCCGCCACAACCAGGAACCTTCCACCTTCACGTCTTCAATGGGAATGCCGGCAGCCTTGAGGCGGTTATATTCGGCTTCGGTCAGTTGTTCCCGCTGCCAGTCACATTTGCCTTTGATGATATTGAGAGCGTGTTGGACGTTCTCTTCCCAGCCTTTGCCGAACAATGTTCCGCTCAGGCCGTAGTCCTTGGATTTGGTAAACAGCTCATCAGCTTGCAGGTTGCTGGTGCCTGGACCATCAATCACGATCCATTCGGCAAACTCGCGGCCGCCATGATGGGAAGCCAGGGTGGAAACCAGTTCGCCATCCCAGTAAGTCGGGTTTTCGCTGTCGAACTTGGTCGAGCCGGTGCCGCAAAAGAAAATAGTTAAGGTAGTCATTGTTTCGCTCTGTTTGATTTGAGAGCTGGCAGACTAGTGTTTGTTGTTGGAGTATTGGTAGTGCTTAGTTGTTTCTACATTTGTGATGAAGGGATTCTTTGTTTTGCAATGTCGAGAAGTTCGCAGCCGTCTTGCGTTAATAAATAAAGTGCATTCACTATGTTTGGGATGTCTTTTACATCAGCCTGTTTGAAGCACAAGCAATAGAGCGTTTCGAGCAAGTCACTGGCCGCGCGCAAGCGTTGCTGCGCGGCGTCAAGGACCGCACCGGTACTGGCAGCGGTATCAATGACCAACACGGGAGTTTCGCTGTAACTGGTTTTGAGTGGGCGATAGCGATCTTGCATGAGGTCCGTCCTGTTTTCAGCGGCGCGGCAAACTATAGGGGCGCGTGGCCAAGGGTCGCAATACCGCGCAAATGGACAGGGTTTGTAGGGTATTTACTGTCGGTGTCGCCTTTTGCCTACGTGGGCGCCGAGGTTATTTTCAGCATTACCCTTGAGGGGCGAATTTCCTACGGGTTTGTCAGGCGCAGAGTCTCAAGTCTCTGTAAGGTGCGCGCCAGAATCTGTAGGACGTTTCAAAAACGTCCTGGCCCCGTATGCGTAGCGTCACCGATTTGCGTCAGCTAGCGACAGCCTTCACGGGCGAAATCAGCCCGGCCCTTGCTGCATGGGCGAGCAAGAGCCGGGTGTTTCAGGAGCAAAGGTTGAACGAGCAACTGCGGGTGGCCGTGTGGGTGCTGTAGCCACTTGACCCGCAGTTGTCAGGATGTTCGCCAGGCCTGTTGGGCGGAACACTCCAGGGTGTCGCATGTAGCGAGTATCGGTGGCTCTACGGGAGCCCCGTCGCAAGCGCTCAGCAGCAGGGATGTCAGGATCAGCGCAATGGCAACAATCGGTTTTTGAAACATGGTCGTTCCTTGTTCAAATGCCGCGCCCATCAGGCGTCCTGCCGTGATGTGAAGTGCGCGGACGGTTGTTTTGCGAGAAAGACCTTACCGTCAGATTGAGCGGCACCGCGAGGAACAAAGTGTTTCGTTTGTTTCATCCTGTGGCAAAGCTCCATAGGGTGACGCGGTATCATCCCGTATCGTTTTGGTCCCCGACCTTTTCTCGACTCGCGGCGTTTGCCGGCTAGGCTTTGGGCTTCGCAGCGGTCAACGGAGTGACAGCTTATGCACAACACCCTGGAACAGGTTTTCGGTTATCCACAGTTTCGACCGGGTCAGGAGGCGGCGGTCAGCGCGGTGCTGGCCGGGCGCTCGGCGGCGGCGATTTTCCCCACCGGTTCCGGCAAGTCCCTTTGCTATCAACTTCCCGCCTTGTTGCTGCCGCACCTGACGCTGGTGGTCTCGCCGTTGCTCGCGCTGATGCAGGATCAATTGGCGTTCCTGCAACGCCACGGCATTGCGGCGGGCAGTATCGATTCGGCGCAGAGCCGTGACGACGCCAGTGATGTGATGGCTCGGGCCAAGTCCGGTGAGTTGAAGATTTTGATGATTTCGGTGGAGCGCCTGAAGAACGAGCGCTTCCGTAATTTCTTGCAGCAAGTCCCCATCTCGCTGCTGGTGGTAGATGAGGCGCACTGCATTTCCGAGTGGGGCCACAACTTCCGCCCCGATTACCTCAAGCTGCCCGACTACCAGCGCCAGTTCAATATTCCACAAGCGCTGCTGCTGACCGCCACCGCGACGCCCAAGGTGATCGCGGACATGGAGGCCAAGTTTGCCATCGCCCCGGAAGATGTAGTGACCACCGGTTTCTACCGGCCCAACCTAAACTTGTTAGTTGAGCCCGTACGCGGTCAGGACAAACGTCGACGGCTGGTCGAGTGGATGAGCGAGCGCCCCCATCAGCCGAGCATTGTCTACGTTACGCTGCAAAAAACCGCTGAACATATCGCCGAACACTTGGGGCGCAACGGCATTCAAGCCGAGGCTTACCATGCCGGTTTGCCCAACGATCAGCGCGAAGCCATCCAGAAACGGTTCATGGGCGGACAGTCCAATTGCATCGTCGCCACCATCGCGTTTGGCATGGGCATCGACAAGAGTGACATCCGCAACGTGGTGCATTTCGACCTGCCCAAATCCATCGAAAACTACAGCCAGGAAATCGGCCGTGCCGGGCGTGACGGGCAACCCTCCGACTGTCTGGTATTGGCCAACCGCGATAGCCTCAATGTGCTGGAAAACTTCGTCTACGGCGACACGCCCGAACTGGACGGTATCCGCTGCGTGCTCGATGAAATGCTCGCCGCCGCGCCTGAAGGGCAGTGGGAGTTTTTATTGGGACCGCTGGCGGATCAGAGCAATATTCGCCAATTGCCGCTCAAGACCTTATTGGTTCAGCTGGAGCTGCGCGGCTTGATCGCCCCGCGTTACGCCTATTACGCCGAATACCGTTTCAAGTACTTGCAGGAGCCGGAAGCCTTGCTCGCGCGCTTCGAGGGCGAGCGCAAGGACTTCGTCGCCGCAATCATCCAGACCTCCAGCCGCGCGCGAACCTGGGCCACAGTGAATTTCGATGCGCTGTATGAGCAGCATCAGGCCGAGCGCAATCGGGTGGTCAAGGCACTGGATTATTTTCAGGAGAAAGGCTGGGTCGAACTTGAAAGCAAGCAGATGACTGAGGTCTACAGCTTGCTGCAAACGAGCTTTGACAGTCAGGCGTTGAGTGCCGAGTTACATGCTTATTTCACCCAGCACGAACGTACCGAGATCGCTCGTATTCACGCGATGCTGGACTTGTTCGCCACCGACCATTGCCTGGGTTATCGCCTGGCCGAGTACTTCGGCGACGAAAACGCACCTCGACAATGCGGGCATTGTTCGGTGTGTCACGGTCAGGTTGCGCGACTGCCGGCACCACCGGAATTGCCAGCGCTTGTGGATAAAAATTTTGAAGCGTTGTGCGGTGATTTTATCCACAGGCATGAGCAACATACTGGCAACGCTCCGTCAGCTGAGCGCGTGACTCGGTTCCTCTGTGGGATCAGTGTGCCGCTGTTTACCAAGCTGAAGGCGCGGACTATTTCTGGGTTTGCGGCGTTGGAAAATTATCCGTACGCCGAAGTACGCGGTTGGGCCGAGACAAATCTGTGAAGTTGAAGTACGACCGCTTCCACAGCGGTCGTTCAAACATCTTCATGAGGCTCACCGTAAGCGTCGGCCAATAGTGACTGTGCTTGTTGCTCGAGAAAGTCGAAGACCTCCTCCTGAATCGATCCTTGGTATTGCTTGCGTCGGCCTTTGGACACGATGCCGTTTTGATCCAGGCACTGCATGACTAACCTGGACAAAAGATTGCCTCGAACGTCGTAGTTTTCGTTCACAACGCTTCACGAGCGTATCGAACCGCTGAAGAAAGTCGGTTTCCTCTCTCAGCTCTACCTCTAGGGCTCGTTTGGCCATTTCCATCGTAAACGCTACGTAATCGGTTGCATCCCAGTAGCGGTAGATGCTGGCGTCACCAACGAAGTTGAAGCTCATTGTTTCCGCATCAATCCAGCGAACATTCCAGAATTCACGAACGGGTTTTGAGAAAGATTGCAGCGCTTCCAGATAATGTTGTTCTTCGCGCTTCATGGCGACCGAAACAGGTAGCAAGAGACCGTTTTCGAGAGCGCCGCTTCGGCACAGAGCCAAGTGGATGAGGAAGCGTGAAAGACGGCCATTGCCATCCATAAAAGGGTGCAGAAAGACGAAGCCAAAAGAGGCGATGCCGGCGGCCACAAGGGGATCGAGTTGCTCTGGCGCTCTGTTGGCGAACGTCATCAACTCTTCCATCAACTCACGACAAAGCTCTGGGTTGGGTGGCACGTAGGTCACGCCAGCTGCGCCGCGAAATGAATTACTCAGGTGATTCTGTTCGTGACGGAATGCGGCTGCGCGATCAAAGGGGTTAGAGATCGCGCTATTTTGTAACGCGACAAGATAATCTTCGGTAAGCGGCTGTGCGCCAGATAGTCATCTTCCGCTGGCGCAACGCTCTGCGGAACTGACAATGCACCGCCGATTTTCTCCAGGCGGGTAACCGGCTGGATGATCGCTGGCCGCTTCACTTCGATCGCGTTCAGATCCAGCGCATCAATCAAATGGGCGTAGCCCACTCTGTTTCCCATCGCAGTTCCCCCCCATCCCGGTTAGATTTTTTTTACCACGCCAAGATTTTTTTTTAAAATCGGAAAATACCGAAAGAAAATTTTAACTTGGTTCGAGCTTTTGGCCAGCGTTCATTTCACACCTGATAGGGTCCTTACAGAGCCTGAACCTCAACTAGCTGTTAACCGTTGTGGAAATTGGCTGCCGCCACGAATAACTCATCCATCTGCTGAATGTTGCTCATCACAGGAATAAATTTCAAAAACGCGTAATGGCTGACTATGGTGGGGGCTGTCTTTGGATCGCCAACAAGAGAGCAAATCATGAGCCAGACGCCATTCAACATTCAGCGCGCCGCCGTCATCGGTGCAGGCACCATGGGCCGTGGCATTGTCATGTGTCTGGCGAACGCCGGGGTGCCGGTGCAGTGGGTGGATAACAATCCGCAGATGCTTGAACAGGCGTTGGCCACCGTAGCCGAAACCAACGCTCGCAATATGCGCCAAGGGCGCATCGATCAGGCCGAGGCTGACGCGCGCATTGCGCGAGTGACCGCAGCGGCGGACTATGCATCGATCCGCGACGTCGATCTGGTCATCGAAGCGGTCTACGAAAACCTCGAGCTGAAACAGAAAATATTTCGCGAACTGGACGGGCTGCTCAAACCCGAAGCGATTCTGGCCAGCAACACCTCGGCGCTGGACATCGACGCCATCGCTGCGGCAACTCGCCGTCCACAACAAGTCTTGGGTCTGCACTTTTTCAGTCCTGCACACATCATGAAACTGCTGGAAATTGTCCGTGGCGCCGAGACTGCACCGGCAGTGCTAGACGCTGCGCTGGCACTGGGCAAGCGCATGGGCAAGGTCAGTGTGGTTGCCGGCAACTGTGACGGTTTCATCGGCAACCGCATGCTTAATACCTACGTGCTCGAAGCGCGCAAGATGCTGCTGGAGGGGGCTTATCCCTATCAGGTGGATGCGGCGTTGCAAGGTTTCGGTTTTGCCATGGGGCCGTTCCGCATGTACGACGTGGTTGGCGTTGATCTGGGCTGGCGGGCTCGGGAACTGGCGGGCACAGGACAGGATGCGCCGCAGGTTCAGGTGGATAACCGGCTGTGCGAACTCGGGCGTTTCGGTCAGAAGAGTGGCAACGGTTATTACCACTATGAGCCCGGCAGCCGTCAGGCTGAGCACGATGTAGAGGTTGATGCGCTGGTGTTGCAGGTCAGCGAAGGGTTGGGCTTCCAGCGTCGCGAGATAAGCGCTGAGGAGATTCTTGAGCGTTGCCTGCTGGCACTGGTTAACGAAGGGGCGAAGATCCTTCAAGAAGGCATTGCTGCGTCGGCGCACGACATCGATCTGGTGTACCTCAACGGTTATGGTTTTCCGGCGGCGAAGGGCGGGCCAATGGCGTGGGCGGATCAGCAAGGATTGGCGGATATTCATCAACGCTTGATGGCGTTGGAAACCCGGCAGGGTGACCACTGGCGTCCGGCACGCTTGATCGGCGAATTGGCAGTGGTGGGTAAAGGGTTTGCGGATCGGTAGACTTCAGCCACTTCAAGACGAGAGCTGCGCATGAACCAACGCACCGACTACCCACACTTCCAGCCCATCACCACCCGCTGGCACGACAACGACGCCTACGGTCACGTCAACAACGTCACCTACTACAGCTTCTTCGACACGGCGGTGAACACTTACCTGATCGAAGTCGGCGGCCTGGATATCCATGACGGCGAGGTGGTGGGTTTTGTCGTGAGTTCGGCTTGCGATTACTTTGCTTCCATCGCCTTTCCGGACCGGATCGAGATCGGTCTGCGAGTAGGCAAGCTGGGCAACAGTTCGGTGCAATACGAGTTGGCCGTGTTCAAGCAAGGGGAAGACGAAGCCTGCGCGGCCGGGCGCTTCGTGCATGTATTTGTAGATCGCGTTTCGAATCAGCCTGTATCGATTCCGACCGGATTGCGGGGGGCGCTGGAGCGCCTGGTGGTTTAGACCAGGCAAAAAAAATCGCAGCCCAAGGGCTGCGATTTTTTGACGTACCGGCTAACGAGGCGATTGAAGCCTCAGTCGCGGTCGCGGTAGTACTTGTGGTGATGCTTGCGATGGCCATAGGCATGGCCACGACCTGGATGGCCATCGCGGTAGTAGCGACGATCACCATGGCCACGATAGTAGTGACCATCGTTGTCGCCGCCCTCATCATCGTATTTGTTGCCCATGTAGTTACCCAGCGCGCCACCGGCGCCGCCGCCTGCTGCGGAGCCGATCAGGCTGCCGGTGGTGCCGCCCATGCTGCGGCCGACCACGTTACCGCCTGCTGCGCCCAATGCACCGCCAATGGCGGCTTCGCCACGGCTGTGTTTGTTTGCGCCGACTGCGCTACCACCCGCGCCGCCCAGGGCCGCGCCGATGGTGGAACCTGTATTGCCGCCTAACGACTGACCGACGACCGAGCCAAGAACCCCGCCCAATGCGCCGCCCACACCGGCTTCGGTGTTGCCGCCAGCAGAAGCAATGCCACTGAACAAGCCAAGGGACAACAAGAGAATCGAGGAGAACTTCATGGAGGAACCTCAAGGGGATGACGACGCGATCCTGAGGCTGTGTCAGAGGTGTGACAATCGAAATCCGACGAGTAACACGACTTGAGCACAAATCTATAAGTTACTGTTTTTTAGACGGAACTTAACTGTTTTTCGCCGGTCTTTAGTTACTTCGGACAGGCCGTTTCTATACAGGAACGGCCTTTTTTGTGGGCGATTGGAAAGTGGCTCGCCGAAAAAAAACTTAAAGTGGACAGGGTCCTGTGGCAAGGGAGCTAAGCCGACTTGGCCAAAATCAATCCTGTCTCACTCGCCATTTCCAACCGGATCGCCACGAACTTCGACGTCGGCGTATGGCTGCCATCCCCGATGCTTTCCAGCGGCACCAGCGGATTCACTTCCGGGTAGTAAGCCGCCGCTTGCCCCGCCGGGATATCAAACGCCAGCAGCGTGAAACCCTTGACGCGACGCTCACGCCCGTCATCCCAAATTGAAACGATATCGGCTTTCTGCCCCGGTTTGAAACCCAGGCGAATGATGTCGGCTTCGTTCACAAACAACACATCGCGCTGACCTTTCACCCCACGGTAACGGTCGTTGAGACCATAAATCGTGGTGTTGTACTGATCATGAGAACGCATCGATTGCATGATCAAATCCGGCAACACGCCGGTCGCGCGCGTGCGCTCGTGCACCAGGTCTTTAGGCAGGGCATTCGGGCGGAAATTGGCCCGGCCTGACGGCGTGTTCCACTTACGCGCACCGGCACTGCTGCCGAGATAGAAACCGCCCGGATTATTGACCTTCTCATTGAAATCGCGAAAGCCCGGAATGGTGTCGGCGATCAGATCGCGGATACGGCCGTAATCCGCCACCAGCCAGTTCCAGTCCACCGGTTTGCTGCCCAGCGTCGCGGCGGCGATGCCAGCGATGATCGACGGCTCCGAACGCATCTGGTTCGACAGCGGCTGCAACTGGCCGTTGGAGGCGTGGACCATGCTGAACGAATCTTCCACGGTCACCGCTTGCGGGCCATCGGTCTGGATGTCTATGTCGGTACGGCCCAGGCAGGGCAGGATCAGCGCGTCTTTACCGTGGGCCAAGTGGCTGCGGTTGAGCTTGGTGCTGATCTGCACGGTCAGGTCACAATTGCTCAACGCCTGAAAGGTGCGCGAGCTGTCCGGAGTTGCTTGGGCGAAGTTGCCACCCAGGCCGATGAAAACTTTGGCGCGACCCTCGGCCATGGCGTGGATTGCCTCGACCACGTTGTGGCCATTGTCACGCGGCACCTTGAACTGAAAACGACGTTCCAGTGAATCGAGGAACGCCACCGGCGGACGCTCGTTGATGCCCATGGTCCGGTCGCCCTGCACGTTACTGTGGCCACGCACCGGGCACAGACCGGCGCCCGGCCGGCCGATGTTGCCGCGCAGCAGCATCAGGTTGGCGATTTCCTGGATGGTTGCCACCGAATGGCGATGCTGAGTGATGCCCATCGCCCAGCACATGATCACGTTCTTGCCTTTGGCGTACATGCGCGCCGCTTGCTCGATCTCCACCAGCGGCAGACCGGACTGCTCGACGATTTGCTCCCACGGTGTATCGTCGATGGCACCGAGGTATTCCAGCACGTTGACGCTGTGTTCATTGAGGAAATCGTGATCGAACACCGCTTCAGCGCCCGTCTTCTGCGCGTCGCGCTCCCATTGCAGCAGGAATTTCGCCATGCCGCGCAGGATCGCCATGTCGCCACCGAGGGCTGGACGGAAGAACGCCGTGTTGGTCGGCTTGTCGCCATTGGTGAGCATTTCGAACGGGTGCTGCGGATGCTGGAAGCGTTCCAGGCCGCGCTCTTTCAGCGGGTTGACGCACACCACCTGAGCGCCGCGTTTCACCGCTTCGCGCAACGGTTCGAGCATCCGTGGGTGGTTGGTGCCAGGGTTCTGACCCCAGACAAAAATCGCATCGGCGTGTTCGAAGTCGTCGAAGGTGACCGTGCCTTTACCAACGCCGACACTTTGCGCCATGGCCACACCGCTGGCCTCGTGGCACATGTTCGAGCAATCAGGGAAGTTATTGGTGCCGTAGGCGCGCACAAACAATTGATACAGGTACGCCGCTTCGTTGCTGGCGCGGCCCGAGGTGTAGAACTCGGCCTGATTCGGGCTCGACAGCCCTTGCAGGTGTTTGCCAATCAGGGTGAAGGCCGCGTCCCAGCTGATAGGTTTGTAGCGATCGGTCTCGGCGTCGTAGCTCATCGGCTCGGTCAGACGGCCCTGGTATTCAAGCCAGTAGTCGCTCTGCTCCAGCAGCGAGGTGACGCTATGTTTGGCGAAGAATGCAGCGTCGACACGGCGTTTGGTCGCTTCCCAGTTCACCGCTTTGGCGCCGTTCTCGCAGAACATCACCATGCCCTTTTCCGGAGAATCGCCCCAGGCGCAACCGGGGCAGTCGAAACCGCCGTTCTGGTTGGTCTTGAGCATTATGCGGAGGTTTTTCAGCGCGTTATCGCTGGTCAACCAGGCTTGGGCGACGCTGATTAGCGCGCCCCAGCCACCGGCTGGGCCTTTGTAGGGCTTGTAGCGGGGGACGGGTTTCTGGTCGGCTTGACGGTGTTGACTCACGCTTGATTCTCCAACGCTGGGCTGTAGACCCGCGGTGCACTTTTCTGCGGCAGGTGGATGAGATTGAGGTTGTGACGACGGGCCCATTGCACGGCAAGGCCTGTGGGCGACGACAGGCTGACGAGGGTCTGGATGCCGGCACGCAGGACTTTCTGGATCAATTCGAGGCTGCACCGGCTGGTGACAATCGCCAGGCCGCCAGTCGTCGGGATCTTCTGGCGGATCAACCCGCCAATCAATTTGTCGAGGGCGTTGTGCCGGCCGATGTCTTCGCGGCCCAGCAGCAACTCGCCCTGACCGTTCATGAACACCGCTGCGTGCACCGCGCCGCAATGTTGGCCCAGCGGCTGGAACGCGCCGATGCGTTGGCGCAGGCCATCGAGCCATTCGGCGGGCGGCAGCGGTGCGCCCGGCAACACCTTGAGGTCGGGCAATGCCTGTTCAACCGCTTCCACGCCACAGAGCCCGCAACCGCTGGTGCCGGCCAGTTGCCGACGCTGCTGCTTGAGGTTCCAGAAGGCGCGGTTGGCGATGGTCACTTGCGCGTACTGCGCCGACCCTTCGCCGGTCAATTGCAGGTCATAGATGTCGGTCGCGTCTTCGATAATTCCGCTGCCGAGGCTGAAGCCGACGATGAAGTCTTCAAGGTCAGTCGGCGTCACCAACATCACAGCCTGGCTGATGCCGTTGTAGGCAATCGCCAACGCAACTTCCTCGGCCAGCGCTGTGCTGGCCGATTCGGTGAATTGAAGGTCACAGAAACTGTAGGTCTGGCTTGCGTCTGGCGCGGGCGTTTCGAGTGCGGGCGCCGCGCAGCCGGGGCGCTTGGTGTTCATGAGGTATCACCGACGGTCTGGTCAGCTCTAAGCCTAGGCGTGTCAAAAGGTCACGTCTAATCGCTATTACTGATCTGCCGATAGATGACGTCGATCAAGAGGCTGTCAGTGATTTCTGATAGATCGCAAAACAGGCTTCCGCCAAGGCCGAGCGTGGGGCGCTGCGACGCATGATCAACCCCAGCCGGGCGACGGTTTGCGCGTTTTCGATGGGTTGCAGGCGCAAGTGATCAGTGAGGTTTTCCAGGCCGCCTTCAAGCGGCATTACCGCGCAGCACATGCCACCGTGCACCGCTTGTAACAATTGGTGCACTGCATCGGTTTGCAGCAGAGGCTGAGGTGACAGGCCGCGGCTGTGGAAGTTGTGGTCGATGGACTGGCGAAAGTGCATGCCGCTGGTGAGCATGCCCAGCGGCAGTTCGATCAGCGACTCCCAGCTCAAAGGCGCTTCGCCGAAACTGAAAAAGCGCTGATCGTAGAGCAGGCCCATGTGGGTTTCACTGAACGCCAGTGAATCGAAGCGCTCGTTGTCCAGACGCTCCAGATAAGACACGCCGAGGTCCAGACGGTTGCTCGACAGCTGCTCGAGGATTTGCTCGGAGCTCAACGCCGAAAGTTCGAAGCGCAGGTTCGGGTGTTCGGCGTGCAGGCGTTGCATGAGCGGCAGCGGATCGAAACTCGACAGCGGCACCACGCCCAACCGCAACGTACCGACCAGGTTGCCGCGACAGGCCGCGGCTTCAGCCTGCAAGCCGTCGTAAGCCGCCAGCACTGTGCGCGCCCAGGCCAGCACGCGTTCACCAGGTGCGGTAAACCCTTCAAAGCGCTGACCACGATTGACCAGCGGCAACTCGAGTTCTTCTTCGAGGCTGCGCAGGCGCATGGACAGGGTCGGCTGGGTGATGTGGCAGCGGGCAGCGGCCTGGCCAAAGTGCCGGGTTTCGTCGAGGGCGATGAGGAATTTCAGTTGCTTGATGTCCATCTTCGCTCCAGGGCGCGGTGAAGGAGGGGATTCTAGCGCTTGCGCCAGATCAACGTCATTGGTCGGGTTGGAACCGGGGGTTGCCAGCTTGGTCTAGTCTCTTGCCTCTGGAACCTAAACCCAAGGAGAACGCACCATGAGTCTTTTGAGCTTTGTGAAAGAAGCAGGCGAAAAACTGCTCGATCTGCTGACCCCTGGCAACGCCAATGCCAGCGAGCAGTTGAAGGACCACATCAGCAAGGTTGGCCTGGGTAACCCGAATGTGCAGGCCACGGTGGATGGCGACAAAGTGACCGTGACCGGGGAAGTCGGCAGTCAGGAAGAGAAGGAAAAGATTCTGCTGGCGGTGGGTAATATTGCCGGTGTCGGCAGTGTTGATGACCAGATTACGGTGACCGGGCCGGTGGTTGTGGCCGCGAGGTTCGTCGTTGTAGAGAAGGGCGATACCCTGAGCGCGATCTCGTTGCGCGTTTACCATGACGCTAACAAGTATCAAAAAATCTTTGAGGCCAACAAGCCGATGCTCAAGGATGTGAACAAGATCTATCCGGGGCAAACATTGCGGATTCCTGAATAAGCCTTGTGGCGAGGGGGCTTGCCCCCGTTCGGCTGCGCAGCAGTCGTAAAGATTAGGGCCGCTTCGCGACCCAACGGGGGCAAGCCCCCTCGCCACAATGTCCGCAACATAAGTTAGAGCCCTGCAATCAAATCCCGATAATCCCCCAGCGCCGCAAACTCCGCCGTGTCCTTGGGCCCTTTGCGACTGTCCGGCTCGCTCACCGCCAACAAATGCGCTACGCCAAAACGGCGCGCACTGCGCAGGATCGGCAACGTGTCATCAATAAACAAACTACGCGCCGGATCAAAGCCAATGTCCGCCTGCAACGCCTCCCAGAACTGCGCATTCTCTTTGGGAAAGCCGTAATCATGCGAGCTGATCAAGCGCTCGAAGTAGGGCGCCAGTTCAATCCTTTCCAGCTTCAATGACAGCGAATCCCGGTGGGCATTGGTGATCATCACCACACGCTTGCCGGCCTGTTTGATCGCCGCCAGAAACGTATCCGCATCCGGGCGCAAGGCGATCAGGTGCGCGGTTTCCAGTTTCAGTTCACGCACCGGCAGTTTCAATTCGGCGCTCCAGAAATCCAGGCAGTACCACTGCAACTGGCCGGCGTTGCGCTCGAACAGCGGCTGCAATTCCATCTCGGCCATGGCCCGGCTCACCCCGTGCAACTCGGCGTAACGCTGTGGCAAGTGCTCCATCCAGAAATGGTTGTCGTAATGCAGGTCCAGCAGCGTGCCGTCCATGTCCAGCAGAACGGTGTCGATGTCGCGCCAGGGCAGCAGGGACATAAAAACTCTCCAGCGGTAAAAGAGATATCCGAGGTCAACAATCAGGATAGGCCGGGTATAGTAACGCGTTCACGCCAAGGAGCTTTGCATGCGCCAGAAACCCACCATACTTGCCCGCGAGATCGTCGCCACCAGCCGTTTGTTCTGTGTCGAAGAGCTGAAACTGCGCTTTTCCAATGGCGTGGAGCGCACGTACGAGCGTTTGGTCGGCAAGGGCGCGGGGTATGGCGCGGTGATGGTCGTGGCCATGCTCGATTCGGATCATGCGGTGTTGGTCGAGGAATACTGCGGCGGCACTGATGAGTATGAGCTGTCTTTGCCTAAAGGCCTGATCGAGCCGGGTGAAGACGTGCTGGCGGCGGCTGTGCGTGAGCTCAAGGAAGAAGCCGGGTATGGCGCACGGCAGCTGGAGCATCTGACCGAGTTGTCGTTATCGCCCGGTTACATGAGCCAGAAGATCCAGGTGGTGCTGGCCACCGATCTGTATGAAGAAAGCCTTGAGGGTGACGAGCCCGAGCCGATGGGTGTGGACAAGATCAATCTGCGTGAGTTGTCCGCCTTGGCGCAGAACCCGCGCTTCACCGAGGGCCGTGCCTTGGCGGCGCTGTATCTGGCCCGTGATCTGCTGACCCAGCGCGGGGTATTTCTGCCATGAATTTGCCGCATCCATTGATGGCGCCGGTGGTTGAACTGGCATTGCAGGCTGGCGAGGCGATTCTGCCGTTCTGGCGTACCGGCACCGCCGTGACTGCCAAGGCTGACGATTCGCCGGTGACGGCTGCCGACCTGGCGGCTCACCATTTGATTCTGGCCGGGTTGATCGCGCTTGACCCAAGCATCCCGGTGCTGTCCGAAGAGGACGCCAACATCCCGCAAAGCGTGCGTGCCGGGTGGCAGCGGTGGTGGCTGGTGGACCCGTTGGACGGAACCAAGGAATTCATTTCCGGCAGTGAAGAGTTCACCGTCAATATCGCGCTGATCGAGCAGGGGCGGGTGGTGTTTGGTGTGGTGTCGATGCCGACCAACGGGCGTTTCTACGTCGGTGGTACAGGTTTGGGCGCCTGGCGCGGCGACAAGGACAGCCAGCCATTGCCGATCCAGGTTCGCGAAGTGCCTGCTGCGGGAGAGGCGTTTACCGTGGTTGCCAGTCGTCGGCATTCGAGCCCGGAACAGGAGCGCTTGTTGGCGGGGTTGAGCGACAGTCTGGGCGAGTTGCAACTGGCCAATATCGGCAGTTCGCTGAAGTTCTGCTTGTTGGCGGAAGGGGCGGCGGATTGTTATCCGCGGCTGGCGCCGACTTCGCAGTGGGACACGGCGGCGGCGCAAGGCGTGCTGGAAGGTGCGGGCGGCGAGGTGCTGGACTTGAGCGGTGCACCGTTTTGTTATCCGGCGCGGGAATCGTTGTTGAATGAGTTCTTTTTGGCGCTGCCGGCCAAGGCTGTGTGGCGTGAAAAATTGTTGGCGTTGGCACGGGCGTAAAGATCAAAAGATCGCCGCCTCGTTTCACTCGACAGCTCCTACAGGGGGGCGCGATTCTCTGTAGGAGCTGTCGAGTGAAACGAGGCGGCGAATTTTTGCTTCAACGGTGAAGGACGTACTGCCCCGTAAACCTCACCGCATCGTCATCACTGCCGACATTCACAATCCGTGAATGCAGCGTCAACCGCGCCCGCCCATAGCGCTGATACATCGCCAAAAACTTCTTCCACACCGCGGCACTCGGCGCCTGACAAATCGCCGTCGCGTCCATGGTCACCGGCAGCGGATAGCTGATCTGCCCTTCGTGAATCACGATGTGCCCGTCTTCAATCCCTTCCTCACGCAAGCGCAAATGCAACCAGCCCCAACCCGCCAGAACCGCGCCGCAATACAGACTGCCGCCGAACATGGTGCTTTTGTGATTAACGTTGGCTTCCAGCGGCAAGTACAGGCGCAGTTGCTGATCGTGCCAGTCGAGCACTTTGATGCCCATGGCCTGCGTCAGGGGGATGTCGTGATGGAGAATGGATTCCAGATGACGACTGTCGCGGTTCATGCGCGGGCCTCTTGTTTGAAGGTGATGATTTAACGGTCGCTCAATCGAGATCGTCAGCAGAGCTGCTGGCGCCGCCGGCGAAGTTCAGCCCATGTTTGCGCAGCTTGTCGTGCAGGGTTTTGCGTGGGATGCCCAGCGCTTCGGCGAGGCTGCGCACGGAGCTGTGAGAACGCGCCAGTTCGGCGGCGATCAGGCTCTTTTCGAAGTTTTCCACTTGCTCGCTCAATCCGCCACTGAACCCTTCAGCCGGCGTGCTGGTTCCGCCCTCTGGCGTATTGTTGTCCAGCGCCAGTTCCAGGCCCAGGGCAAAGCGTTCGGCGGCGTTTTGCAGTTCGCGTACGTTGCCGGGCCAAGTGTGGCGCAGCAGCAGGGCGCGTTGCCCCGGTTGCAGCATATGGGGCGGCAAACCGTGGCGGGCGCTGGCTTCATCGGCGAAATGCTGGAACAACACCAACGCGTCTTCACCGCGCTCGCGCAGCGGCGGAATACGCAGCGGCGCGACGTTCAGGCGGTAATACAAGTCGGCGCGGAAACGCCCTTGATCGGCGGACTGGCGCAGGTCTTCCTTGGTCGCGGCGATGATGCGGATATCCAGCGGGATCAACTGATTGCCGCCCAAACGCTCGACGACGCGTTCCTGCAGCAAGCGCAGCAGTTTCACCTGCACGTCCAGGCTCATGCTTTCGATTTCGTCGAGGAACAGCGTGCCGCCGTTGGCGAATTCGAACTTGCCGATGCGACGTTTTTGCGCGCCGGTGAACGCCCCGGGCTCATGGCCGAATAGCTCGCTTTCCACCACGGACTCGGCCAGTGCGCCGGCATTGATTGCCACGAACGGACCGTTACGACGGTTCGACAAATCGTGCAGCGCACGGGCCACGACTTCCTTGCCTGCGCCGGTTTCACCCAAAATCAATACATCGGCCCTGGTCGCGGCCAGTGCGCCAATCTGCTCGCGCAGACGCAGCATCGGCGCTGATTGCCCAACCAACCGAGTGCTCAATTCATTGCGATCACTCAGGGCCAGACGCAGGCTGCGGTTATCCAGCACCAACCGGCGCAAGGCCAGAGCGCGGCGCACGCTGTCGAGCAGGGCGTCGCTGGCGAAAGGTTTTTCGAGAAAGTCATAAGCCCCGGCGCGCATGGCTTGCACCGCCAGCGGCACATCGCCGTGGCCGGTGATCAGCAGCACCGGCAGCTCCGGGTCCTGGGCATGCAGTTCGGTCAGCAGTTCGAGGCCGTCCATTCCCGGCATGCGAATGTCGCTGACCACCACGCCGGGCCAGTCACGCTCCAGTTGTGCGGCCAGGCCTTTGGCTTCCGCCAGCGGCAGGATTTTCAGGCCGGCGAGGTCCAAGGTCTGGCTCAGGGCCTGACGCAGATGGGGATCATCGTCGATCAACACGACCTGAATGCGGCTGTCGATGGTCATGCACTTCGGTCCTCGGACGGTTGCAGGCTCACGCCCGGCGCGCCTGCGCGCAGTTTCAGGGTAATCACGGCGCCGCCTTCCTTGTGGTTGGCGAACGACAGTTCACCTCCGAAGGCACGCATCAGGGTTTCGCAAATCGCCAACCCCAGTCCAAGTCCCTGTGTGCGAGTCTTGGTGGTGTAGAACGGTTCGCTGGCGCGCCCCAGGGCTTCCATGCAAAAGCCGGGACCATTGTCACGAATGTACAGATTGACGCCGTCAGCGGTGGATTGGGCACTCAACCAGAGTTTACGCGGTGGGCCTTTCTCGGTCAGCGCATCGAGGGCGTTGGCCAACAGATTGCCGAGTACCTGACGCAGACGGGTTTCCCCGGCCTCGACCCACAACGTGGCGGCCGGCAAGTCGCGGATCAGCTCGACTTCCATGCTGCGTCGGCGCTTGGCCAGCAATGCCAGCGCGTCATCCAGCGCCGGTTGCAGCGCAACGCTTTCCGGCGCGTGACGATCACGGCGGGCGAAGGCGCGCAGGTGAGCAATGATCGAGGCCATTCGCCCGGTCAGTTCGCTGATCAGTTTGAGGTTGCCGCGTGCATCGTCGGTGCGTTGATGATCGAGCAGCACTTCGGCGTTTTCCGCGTAGCTGCGAATCGCCGCCAGTGGCTGATTGAGCTCATGGCTGATACTCGCCGACATGGTTCCCAACGCTGACAATTTACCGGCCTGGACCAGATCATCCTGCGCGCGCACCAGCTCCTGCTGGGCGTGTTCGCGCTCCAGCACTTCCTGTTTCAGGCGCCGATTGAGGCCTTCGAGGTCGCTGGTCCGCTCGGCGACCCGGCCTTCCAGTTCGCGCCTGGCCTTGGCTTCGAAGGCGATTCGTTCGAGGTAATGACGGCGGCGCTGCATCATCAGTCCGAGCAGCAGCATCAACACCAACAGCGTTGCGCCACCGATGGCGACCACCGTGCGCACCGGGCGGTCGATCAGGGTGCGCGGGGCGAGGATGCTGACGTTCCAGCCGGTTTCTGCGATTGGCTGGGTCTGTGTCAGCCAGGCATTGGGGTTGAGTTTCAACGGCTTTGGATCGCGGGTCGGGTACGGTTGAATCGCGGTAATGGCTTTGTTTTCTTCATCGCTCAACGGGCGGGTCGAGCGAAAGCGCCACTCCGGTCGCGATGTGAGAATGACCACACCGTTTTGGTCGGTCAGCAGCAGCTGTTCCGGGGTTTTTCCCCAGAGGCTTTCGGTGTGGTCCAGGTCAACTTTGACCACCAGCACGCCGATGACCTTTTCGCCATCGCGTACCGCGGCGGCGAAGAAGTAGCCGCGTTTGGCCGAGGTCGTGCCCAGGCCGAAAAACCGTCCGAGTCGCCCGGCCATGGCTTCGCTGAAATAGGGTCGGAAAGAAAAATTGCGCCCGACGAAGCTGTCGTGCTTATCCCAATTGGACGCCGCCAGCGTCTTGCCGCTCGTGTCCATCAAGTACATGACTTCGGCGCCCGTTTGGGTGCTGATATTTTTCAGCAAGCGGTTGGCATTGCCTTGGGTGACGCCATCATCGGGCGCGCCGAGTACGGCGCGCAGGGCCGGCAAGTCGCCGAGGATTTGCGGCAAGACCTCATAACGGTGCAGCGTGCCCAGCAGGTTGGCGACGTACAGGTCGAGGGTCTGACGGTTCTGCCCGGCCAGTTCGCTGCGGTAGTAACGCTCGGCCAAGTGCTCCAGCGGCCACAGTAACGGCGCCAGGCACAACGCCAGCAGGGCGAGGCTGCGCCAGCGGGGTCTGCGAGGGAGGGTCGGAGTCATGAGCATCGGGCGCCTGTGGGTACAGGCGCATTATGCCTAGGCTTGCTCGGCAAGACACTCGCGCAACGCGCTTTGCCAGTCAGACTGACTGACGCCCCATTCGCGCTGCAGACGACTGCAGTCAAGGCGTGAGTTCAGCGGCCGGGCCGCCGGTGTCGGGTAGTCGGCGGACGGAATCGGCAGCAGGTTAGCGCACGGCTTGCCCTGTTCCCGAAGCGCATCGCCAATGGCCTGGGCGAAGCCGAACCATGACGTTTCACCCTGAGCCGTCAGGTGATACGTGCCCCAGGCACCGGCCTGTCCCGCTTGCCAGCGTTCAATCAGCGCGACGGTGCTGCCGGCAATCGTGCCGGCCCAGGTGGGCGCGCCGATCTGGTCAGCGACAATGCGCAATTCCGGTTTTTCTTGCAGCAGGCGTTGCATGGTCAGCAGGAAGTTGCGGCCATGGGTCGAGTAAACCCAACTGGTGCGCAAAATCAGGTGCTGGCCTTGAACGGCCGTGATCGCCTGTTCACCGGCCAATTTGCTCTTGCCGTAGACACCGAGCGGATTGGGCACATCGTCTTCGTTGTAAGGCGCGGTCTTGCTACCGTCGAACACGTAATCGGTCGAGTAATGAATCAGCGGGATACCCAGCGCCAGCGCTTCTTCGGCCAATACGCCCGGGCCGGTCGCATTGATGGCAAATGCCAGCGCAGGTTCGCTCTCCGCCTGATCGACAGCCGTGTGAGCCGCTGCGTTGATGATCAGGTCGGGACAAACGCGCTGGACCTGCCGACGAATCTGTTCCGGTTGAGCCAGATCAAGCTGATCGCGCCCCAGCACAATCAATTCACCGACATCACCCAGGCGACGCTGCAACTCACGGGAGACCTGACCGTTTTGACCACTGATGAGTATTCTCATGGAAACAGATCAGCCTCTAAAAAGAGCTGACCGTTCTGATCCTTGGCCGACAACTGCGGGGCTTCTTGCAGTTGCCAATCAATGGCGAGGGTCGGATCGTCCCAACGAATGCAGCGTTCGGCAGACGGTGTGTAGTAATCCGTAGTCTTGTAGAGGAACTCGGCGAAGTCGCTGAGTACTACAAACCCATGGGCAAAGCCTTCGGGCACCCAGAGTTGCCGATGTTTGTCGGCGGACAACCGCACCGCCACCCACTGGCCGAAATGCGCCGAGCTGCGACGGATATCCACTGCGACGTCGAGCACTTCACCGACGGTCACCCGCACCAGTTTTCCCTGGGTGTTTTGCAGTTGGTAGTGCAGGCCACGCAGCACGCCCTTCTGGGATCGGGAGTGGTTGTCCTGAACGAACTGTGTGTTGAGCCCCGTCGCTTCTTGAAACGCCTTGGCATTGAAGCTTTCATAGAAAAAGCCGCGCTCGTCACCGAAGACTTTGGGCTCGATGATCAGTACACCGGGCAAGCCGGTTTCAATCACTTTCATTGTTCTTCCCCGGCCAGCATGAAGAGGTATTTGCCGTAACCGGTCTTGCCGAAATAACTGGCGCGCTCGAGCAGAAGCTCGCGGCTGATCCAGCCATTTTCGTAGGCAATCTCTTCCAGGCAGGCGACTTTCAGGCCTTGGCGATGCTCGATGGTCTGCACGTACTGAGAAGCTTCGAGCAGGCTGTCGTGGGTGCCGGTGTCCAGCCAGGCGAAACCGCGACCGAAGCGCTCGACCTGCAAATCGCCGCGTTGGAGGTAGGCGTTATTGACGTCGGTGATTTCCAGTTCGCCGCGAGGCGAGGGTTTCACGGCCTTGGCGATGTCGATCACGTCGTTGTCATAGAAATACAGCCCGGTGACGGCGTAGCTGGATTTCGGTTGTTTCGGCTTCTCTTCGATCGACAAGGCACGGCCTTCGCTGTCGAAATCAATTACGCCAAAGCGTTCCGGGTCTTTGACCCAATAGCCGAACACGGTCGCGCCAGAAGTGCGTTTTGCCGCGTTTTTCAACTGATCACCGAAGTGCTGACCGTGGAAGATGTTGTCACCGAGGATCAGGCAGACGGGGTCGTCGCCAATAAACTCTTCACCAATCAAAAAGGCCTGGGCCAGACCGTCTGGCGACGGTTGTTCGGCGTAGCTGAAATTGACCCCGAACTGACTGCCGTCACCCAACAGGTTGCGGTACTGCGGCAGGTCCTGAGGTGTGGAAATCAGCAAGATGTCCTTGATGCCGGCTAGCATCAGTACCGAGATCGGGTAGTAGATCATCGGCTTGTCGTAAACCGGTAACAGCTGTTTGGACACGCCAAGCGTGATCGGGTGCAAACGCGTACCCGAGCCGCCCGCCAACACTATGCCTTTCATCATTCGAGAAGCTCCTTGGTATTGATGGCGCCCAGTCGTTCACCCTGATAGCTGCCGTCCTGAACACGGTGGCACCACTCCAGGTTATCCAGATACCACTGAACGGTCTTGCGCAGGCCGGTTTCGAAGGTTTCTTCGGGTACCCAGCCAAGTTCGCGTTCGATCTTGCTGGCGTCGATGGCGTAACGCTGGTCGTGGCCGGGACGGTCCTGGACGAAGGTGATCAAATCGGCGAAATGCGCCACGCCTTGAGGTTTTTGCGGGGCCAGTTCTTCGAGCAGGGCGCAGATGCCACGCACCACGTCGATGTTCTTCTGTTCGTTGTGACCGCCGATGTTGTACGTCTCGCCGACCACTCCTTCGGTGACCACTTTGAGCAGCGCGCGGGCGTGATCCTCGACGAACAGCCAGTCACGCACTTGCAGGCCGTTGCCGTACACGGGCAGTGGCTTGCCTGCCAGGGCGTTGAGAATCACCAGCGGGATCAGCTTCTCGGGGAAGTGAAACGGCCCGTAATTGTTCGAGCAATTGGTCAGCAATACCGGCAAGCCGTAGGTGCGCTGCCAGGCGCGGACCAAGTGATCAGACGCTGCTTTGCTGGCGGAATACGGCGAGCTTGGCGCGTAGGGCGTGGTTTCGGTGAACGGATCGTCGACACCGTGCAAGTCGCCGTAGACCTCATCAGTGGAGATGTGATGAAAGCGAAAGGCGCTTTTCTCAGGCTCGGCCAGGGTCTGCCAGTAGGCGCGGGTCGCTTCCAGCAGGCTATAGGTGCCGACGATGTTGGTTTGAATGAAATCCGACGGACCGTCGATGGAGCGGTCAACATGGGATTCGGCCGCCAGGTGCATGATCGCGTGCGGCTGGAAGCGCGCCAGGACTGCGCTCACGGTCGCCTGGTCGACGATATCGGCTTGCACGAATTCATAGCGGGTGTCGGCGGCAATGCTGGTCAGCGATTCAAGATTGCCGGCGTAAGTCAATTTGTCCAGGTTGAGCACTTCGTGCCCAGTGTGCCGGATCAGGTGACGAATCAGGGCAGAGCCAATGAAACCGGCACCGCCGGTGATGAGAATACGCATGTTGGCCAGCCTTTTTCCGTAAGACGATAGAACGAATGAGCATAGCTTGTCGGCAGGAGCGGGGTGGTGCAAGAGGGTTGTTGGTCGTATTTGGGATTTACAGCGTCAACGGGGGGTTGATTATCGACCGATGCAGTGGCGATATAAGCGCCTAATAACATTTCAGAGGTCGCTGTATGCCGCTCGCCACGTTGATTCACCGCGCCAGTTTGCCCAGCCCGCAAGTGTCTGCGCAGCAAGCGCTTGAGCTGCTGGAAGGGCATTACGGGCTGAGCGGGAAGTTGCAGGCTCTTGGCAGCCAGCAGGATCTCAACTTTCGCGTCGATAGCGACCAGGGGCGTTTCGTCCTGAAAATCTGCCGTGGTGATTATGCGGCGCTGGAGCTGCAAGCCCAGCACGCGGGGCTCAAGCATCTGGGCGAGCACTCTGGCGTGAAGGTGCCGCGAGTGATCCCCGCCAAAAACGGGGCTGATCTGCTCACGCTGGAAGTCGCGGGGCAATCGGTGCACGTGCGTCTGCTCGACTACATCGAAGGTCAGTCGCTAACCCACCTCGATCACCTGCCGGGAGCCGTGGTCGCCGGTTTCGGTCAGCTGTGCGGCGAAATGGACCTGGCGCTGGCCGTTTTTGACCATCCGGGCCTTGTGCGCACGTTGCAGTGGGATGCCCGTCACGCCAACGCATTGATCGGCCATTTGCTGCCGGTCATCAAGGATGACGCGCAACGCAGGTTGATCGCCGTTGCCGCCGAACGTGCCGAACGTCACTTGCAACCGCTGGTGGATAGGTTGCCGGTGCAGGCCATTCACATGGACATCACTGACGACAACGTGGTCTGGCAGCGCGACTTGCAACGTCAATGGCAATTGCAGGGCGTGATTGATTTCGGCGACCTGGTCCGCACCTGGCGCATCACCGATCTTTCGGTGACCTGCGCGGCATTACTGCACCACGCCAACGGCGATCCGTTCTACATTTTGCCGGCGATTGAGGCCTATCACGCGGTCAATCCTTTGCAGCATGCAGAACTGCTGGCGCTCTGGCCGCTGATCGTCGCGCGTGCGGCGGTGTTGGTGCTCAGCGGCGAGCAGCAGGTCAGTATTGATCCGGGCAACCAGTACAGTCGCGACAACCTGAACCATGAGTGGGAAATTTTCCGCGTGGCCACGTCGGTGCCGCTGGAATTGATGGAAGCGGTGATCCTGGCGTGCGTTGGCCAGAGCCTGCCGAGCATCGGCAGTGAAGGATTCGCTCCGTTGCTGCCAAGTCTGGTGGGGCGCGAGTTTGCGCTGATCGATCTGGGCGTACTCAGCCCGCATTTCGAGGCGGGTAACTGGGAGCAAGAAGGAATCGATCAGCGACTTCTGACCGAAGCCGCGGCGACCCACGGCCTGGCAGCCAGTCGATATGGGCAATATCGGTTGTCGCGGACTCGTCCAGACAGTGCGGCCGAACCGGACACATGCCCGTTGCATGTCGAGTTGCGAGTGCCCCACGGCACGGCGGTTGAATCGCCCTTTGCTGGTGTGGTTCATCAGCCGGCGGCGGGTGTTCTGCAGCTCGACGGCCCACAACTGAGCGTGCGGTTGTGGGGCGTAACGCCGTCGCTACACACCGGTGCGGCGCTGGTCAAAGGTCAGGTATTGGGCACGGTCAGCGGGCCTCTGATCGTGCAGTTGTGCCGAGGCACGGCTTTCAATGCTCCGCTGTTTTGCACACCTTCGCGCGCCTTGGCGTGGCAAGCCTTGTGCCCATCGCCGGCGGCATTGCTGGGACTGGCCTGTGACGCTGAAGAGGAACTCGATTCGCAGACGCTGCTGGCGCGCCGTAGCGCCAGTTTCGCGCGAACCCAGAAGCACTATTACGTCGACCCGCCGCGCATTGAACGCGGCTGGCGCAACCACCTGATCGACATGCAGGGCCGCTCCTACCTCGATATGCTCAATAACGTCGCGGTACTCGGCCACGGACATCCGCGCATGGCGGCGGTCGCCAGTCGTCAGTGGTCGCTGCTCAACACCAACTCGCGCTTCAACTATGCGGCGGTTGCCGAGTTTTCCGAACGCTTGCTGAAGTTGGCGCCGGACTCCATGGACCGCGTATTCCTGGTCAACAGCGGCAGCGAGGCCAACGATCTGGCGATTCGCCTGGCATGGGCTTACAGCGGCGGGCGCGACATGCTCAGTGTGCTTGAGGCCTATCACGGCTGGACCGTGGGCGCCGATGCGGTGTCGACGTCGATTGCCGACAATCCCAAGGCCTTGAGCAGCCGTCCCGATTGGGTGCATCCGGTCATCGCGCCGAACACGTATCGCGGCGAATTCCGTGGCCCGGACAGCGCGCCAGACTACGTGCGCAGCGTCGAACACAACCTGGCGAAAATCGCCGGGCAAAAGCGTCAGTTGGCTGGTTTTATTTGCGAGCCGGTGTACGGCAATGCCGGTGGGATCTCGTTGCCACCGGGCTATTTGCAGCAGGTCTACGCGATAGTTCGCGCGCAGGGTGGCGTGTGCATCGCCGACGAAGTGCAGGTCGGTTACGGGCGCATGGGCCATTTCTTCTGGGGCTTTGAAGAGCAGGGCGTGGTGCCGGACATCATCACCATGGCCAAAGGCATGGGCAACGGCCAGCCGTTGGGCGCGGTGATCACGCGGCGGGAAATTGCCGAAGCGCTGGAGGCTGAAGGTTATTTCTTCTCGTCGGCGGGCGGCAGTCCGGTCAGTTGCCAGATCGGCATGGCGGTGCTGGACGTAATGGAAGAGGAAAAGCTCTGGGAAAACGCTCAGGTGGTGGGCGGGTATTTCAAGGAGCGACTGGAAGCGCTGATCGATATTCATCCGCTGGTGGGCGCGGTGCACGGCTCTGGCTTCTATCTGGGTGTCGAATTGATCCGCAACCGCGACACCCTGGAACCGGCGACCGAAGAAACCACCGTGCTGTGTGATCGTCTGCGAGAGCTGGGGATTTTCATGCAGCCGACCGGCGACTTCCTCAACGTTCTCAAAATCAAACCACCGATGGTGACCTCGCGGCAGAGCGTGGACTTCTTCGTGGACATGCTCTCCAAGGTGCTCGCAGAAGGCCTATAAACCCATCCCCTGTAGGAGCGAGCTTGCTCGCGAAGGCGGTATGTCAGTCGACGTTGATGTCGGCTGACACTCCCTCTTCGCGAGCAGGCTCGCTCCTACATTGGTACGGAGTTAATTCGATAGATATCGACTTTTCAGCAAAAAAAAATGACGGAAGGTTTGTTAGTGGCTTCTAAAGCCGATATTTATCGGCTATAAAGTCACCGCTGCCTCGGTGTGGACGAACCACGCCCAGTGCTTCTCATTTCTGTCATGGGTCGATGCCACACTCGACCCCAAGCCTTTGCTCAGGAGCCGATTCATGAGCCGTATCGTTACCGTCGCCGCTACCCAGATGGCCTGTTCCTGGGACCTTGAAGCCAATATCGAAACCGCTGAGAAGCTGGTCCGTGAGGCTGCGGCCAAAGGCGCGCAGATCATCCTGATTCAGGAACTGTTCGAAGCCCCGTACTTCTGCCAGAAGCCGAACCCGGATTACCTGCAACTGGCCACGACCGTTGAAGACAACGTTGCCATCAAGCACTTCCAGAAAGTCGCCAAAGAGCTGCAAGTGGTGCTGCCGATCAGCTTCTACGAATTGGCCGGACGCGCGCGCTTCAACAGCATCGCGATCATCGATGCCGACGGTTCCAACCTCGGGATTTATCGTAAAAGCCACATCCCGGACGGCCCTGGCTACCACGAGAAGTATTACTTCAACCCGGGCGATACCGGTTTCAAAGTGTGGAACACCCGTTACGCGAAAATCGGCGTGGGCATCTGCTGGGATCAGTGGTTCCCGGAGTGCGCGCGCAGCATGGCGTTGCAGGGCGCGGAAATCCTGTTCTACCCGACCGCCATCGGCAGCGAACCGCACGACAAGACAATTTCCTCCCGTGATCACTGGCAGCGCGTACAACAGGGTCATGCCGGCGCCAACCTGATGCCGGTGATCGCCAGCAACCGCATCGGCAACGAAGAGCAGGACGGCTACGACATTACCTTCTATGGCTCGTCGTTCATCGCCAATCAGTTCGGCGAAAAAGTTCAGGAGCTCAACAAAACCGAAGAAGGTATTCTGGTGCACACTTTCGACCTCGACGAGCTGGAACATATTCGCAGCGCGTGGGGTTCGTTCCGTGATCGTCGCCCGAACCTGTACGGCGCACTGAAAACTCTCGACGGTTCCCTGGAGTCCTGATTGTCATGACCACTTTGCACACCACGCCTCGCGCCGACGGCTTCTATATGCCGGCCGAATGGGCGCCACATACCCAGACCTGGATGATTTGGCCCGAGCGCCCGGACAACTGGCGCCTGGGTGGCAAACCGGCGCAAGCCGCACACGTGGCGGTGGCAAAAGCCATCGCGCGTTTCGAGCCGGTGACCGTCGGTGTTTCCGCTGGCCAGTACGAAAACGCTCGCGCACGTCTCGACGTGCCGAACATTCGTGTGGTGGAAATGTCCAGCGATGACGCGTGGGTTCGCGACACAGGCCCGACCTTTGTCATCAATAACCGTAGTGAAGTCCGGGGTGTGAACTGGGACTTCAACTCCTGGGGCGGTTTCGACGGCGGCCTGTATTCGCCGTGGAACCGAGATTCGCAAGTCGGCGGCAAAATCCTCGAGATCGAGCGCAGCCAGCGTTATCGTACCGAAGGCTTCGTGCTCGAAGGCGGTTCGATTCACGTCGATGGCGAAGGCACCCTGATCACGACCGAAGAATGCCTGCTCAACCGCAATCGCAATCCGCACCTCAATCGTGCAGAGATCGAAGCGGTGCTCAGCGCGAATCTGGCTGTGGATAAAATCATTTGGCTGCCGGACGGTTTGTTCAACGACGAAACCGACGGCCATGTGGATAACTTCTGCTGCTACGTGCGTCCGGGTGAAGTATTGCTGGCCTGGACCGATGACCCGCAAAACCCGAACTACCCGCGCTGCCAGGCGGCAATGAACGTGCTGCAAAACAGCACCGACGCCAAGGGTCGCCCGTTCACGGTGCACAAGATGCCGATTCCGGGGCCGCTGTATGCGACGCAAGAAGAGTGCGCCGGTGTTGACCCGGTAGACGGCACTCAGGAGCGCAATCCGACTGTTCGTCTTGCCGGTTCTTACGTGAACTTCCTGATCGTCAACGGCGGGATTATTGCGCCGAGCTTCGATGACCCGCTGGACGGCCCGGCAAAAGAAATTTTGCAGACGCTGTTCCCGCAACATGAAGTGGTGATGGTGCCAGGCCGGGAACTGTTACTGGGAGGCGGTAACATCCACTGCCTTACCCAACAGCAACCCGCGCCGCACAAGGAGTGAGTGAGGTTGTAACATCTTGAGTCAATTGCAAAAACTGTTGAGCAGATGTTAATCCTCCCTTCTATATGAAAAGCCCGCAGCCCTAAAGGACTGCGGGCTTTTTTGTATCCGCTTGTCGAAAGTACCGAAACATTGGCACAGCTCTTGTATCTATCACCGCGCGAAACAGGGAGGGGGAGAACTGCGATGTTCTGTCATAAACCTTGGATAAGTTAGCCGCTCACGAACCAGGAGAGAGCGCTGAAATGAACGCCGAAGTAAACGTAGTGAGCGAGCGGGCGTTGCATCCCCTGGCAATAAATGGCGAATCGCTCCAGGACCTTGCGCACTGGTTGAAGTCCAATGGAATGCGTCAGATCAGTGAACCTGATCCGCGTCGGACGATGATCGAGCGCTACCCCGCTGGTTTATTCAGTGAGGCGGAACTGGAAGCGTTGTGGGATGTGATGGAAGGATAAGAAGAAAAAACAAAGGATTGATAAAGCGCTGCCGGGATGGCGGCGCTTTTTTATGGGCGATGGTTTTATGAGCGACAAAAAATCGAAAACCCCCGGACTGGTTCGGTGGGTTTTTTGCCTCATTACAGTAAAAAAGCACTAAAAACGGCTGTTCTCAGTCGTAAAAAGTCGAATTCAAGCCACTTCAAACGCCGTTTCAAGCCGTGCTTGAGATGCCTGAAATTCTTTCTCATGGACGCAAATCCTGTGCTCTCTAGATTAGGTTGCTAAATGCACGGAGATTTAAAAAATGCTCGTTTTGAACAAAGAAGTGGGCGAATCGCTACGGCGCGATAAATACGTCAACGTCAAAAGTAGCGACTTCAATTTATTCGGTCACTTCTCCGACTTCGTCAGATTGACCAGAAGTTGGGAAAACATGGAGCCTGACAGTTACTACGGTCAGGCCGAGGCGGGCAATCGGTACCGTCGCTACAGCGATTTCGAGTACAACCCGGTGACGCGTGAACTGACACAGCTGGAACACCGCGCTTACGTTCAGTCCAAGGCCAACAACAGCTATGTGGGCGGAATGGTGCGGCACTTCCAGGACTTCTCCGATGAAATCATCCATTCACCGGTGATGCGCAGCCTGATTGACACGGATTTCGACGTGTACAAAAACGTTCTGCCACCGGAACTGCACAACGAAATCTGGCAATGCCAAATTCACCAGATCCGTATCGAGATCAAGCCAGGCAAACAACTGGAGATTACCCCGGAAGGTATTCACTGCGACGGCTACCCGTTCAGCGGTGTGCATTTTTGGGGGCGTAATAACGTGGAGGGGGCGGAGAGCCGCTTGTACAGCGCCCATGAACAAGAGCATTTGGCGTCGACAACGTACGAGGAGATTCTCGATACCACTTACTTCCTTGATCGGGACATGCGCCACTACGTCACACCGGCGCGCAATACCCATTCCCACAACATGGCTTATCGACAAATTCTGGCGATCTCCTTCTCGCGGCCCGGGACCGCTTTTGACATTGTTCGCTGAACAGCTCGACCCCATGATGAGCCTCGCCGAGTGCCCTGCACCGGTGATGTTGCGGCGCACGACGACCAAAGATGCGCAGCGCCTGGAACGCTTCTTTCGGCAATTCGAAGAGGTGTCTTTCTGTGAATGGCAGGACGCCAAATGCCTGCGCGGGGTGTTGGTGCAAAAAACCACCACCTCGTTTATCGCGCTGGACCTCAGTGGCGAAATCGTTGGCGCGGTGCTGGGTGGCATGCTCGGCAGTCGCGGCACCATCAACCACTTGGCGGTCAGCCCGATGTACCGCAGCCAGGGCGTTGGTCAACGGCTGGTTGAAGCGGCATCTGCGGACATGAAACGCGTGGGCGTGCTGAGGATGTTCCTGTTTGTTGACGATACGAACCTCGCCGGCAAACGTTTTTGGAGTGCCCAGGGTTTTTGCGAACCGCGCGGCGAAAGAACATTTGAGAGAGATCTATGAATGAGACGTCCAGCAGCCAGCCGCTGATGGTCGGGCCCCGGCGTTCGCGCACCTTTGCCGAAGCCAGCCCGGTAGTGGCGGGTTATTTCACGGTGTCGTTTGTGTTCGGTCTGATGGCGGTCAATGCCGGGATGCCTGTGTGGTTGCCGGTCGCCATGTGCCTGTTCGTTTACGCTGGCGCTTCGCAGTTTGCCGCCCTGGCGTTGATTTCCAGTGGTGCGTCGCTGACCACCATTGTCCTCACCACGTTTCTGATCAACGCGCGGCACATGCTGATGTCGGTCTACATGGCCAAGGCGTTGCAGGCGATGGGGCTCAGTCGACTTGAGCGTTGGTGTTATGCGGGTGGGTTGACCGATGAATCGTTCGCTTTCCACAGCGTCAAACTGGGCAAGGGGGCGCCGGTCAATGTGCGTTACCTGATCGGCTTCAATCTGTATTGCCACACCTCATGGGTGCTCGGCGGTTTGCTCGGGGCGATTTGCGCGCAGTACGCGGCGAACTTGATCAAGTATCAGCTCGACTACGCGTTGACGGCGATGATGCTCTACGTGCTGGTTTCACTGTGCAATACCCGTAACAAACTCATCGCCGCACTGGCCGCCGTCGCTTGCATGGGCGCGCTGAGCCTGGCCGGCAGCTCGCCGTTTAACGTGTTTATCGCCACCTTTGTGGGCTGCGGGGTGGGTGTATGCCTGACCAAACGTTCCTGATTCTGGTCGTTGTATTGATGATGGCTGTTACATTTTTGCCGCGAGCATTGCCGCTGCAAGTGAACACCGACCATTGGCCGCCCTTCGTCGCCCGGGCGCTGGAATACTTGCCGGTGGCGATCGTCGCTGCCATCAGCCTCACGCCGTTGTTGATCAAGGATCAACACCTGCAGCTCGATCGCCCGGAATTTTATGCCGCGATTCCGACGTTGTTATGTGCGTACTTCAGCAAAAACCTCTTTCTCTCCGTTGCGGTGGGAACGGCTGCGTACATTGCGCTCGGCTCGTTCATGTAGCGGAAGGTCGACCACGTCTTGCAGAGCCTGGCCCGACAACTCAGGGTTATTGACCGCCAACCGCACTTCGAGGGCATCCTCGAAGCCAGGGAAAATGGTCAAGCCATTACGTTGGGCTGCGTCACGGGACACCATGCCGAGGCCATCCATTTGCGTGATCAGCGACAGCGTCAGCGTCTCACTGCAGGAATAGACCATCCGTTTGCTCGACTCGTAATTGCCAAGGCCGGCGTCGAGAAAACGCAAAAAACTGTGGGAGTAAGGACAATCGCCGGCCGGCCGCACCTGAAACTTGTTGCCGAGCATCACCAACGGATCGTTTTCCTGACCACAATGGGCACCGACCACCTGCACCTGAACTTCGGGCAGGATAATGCTCGGCAACCCCGGCTGCTGCGGGCCGATCAACACGGCCAGGTCGAAATCTTCATTCTTCAGCTTGCTGAGGTTTTCCATCGACTCGGCGTAGCTGAATTCCAGCTGATAGTCGGGAAATACCTCAATCAGGCGTCCGATCATTCTCCGATTGAAGTCAGACGAAAGCGTGGTGTTCAGCGCCACCTTGAGCGTGCGCTGCCCAGGCACCTTCAGCGCAGCTACTTTTTCTTCGAGTTGCCGCGTGGCCAGCAACACCTTGTCCATGTAAGGCGTGAGTTCCGAGCCCTGCGCGGTCAGGGTCAATCCCTTGTTGGAGCGACGAAACAACCGAAAACCAAACTGCTCTTCGACCTTGTTCAACTGCGCAGCCAATGCCTGCACCGTTAAACAGGAATGCTCTGCCGCCGCCGACAAAGAGCCGGTCTGCACTATGCGCATGAGGTTGCGTAGGGTTCTGCTATCCATGGGGTAATGCCCTCTAAAGTGGGCTGGCTATTGTTGAGTACCTGGCCGTCGGTTGGGCGATACGTGTTGGCTATAATCCTGCACCCGAACCCGCTTGTCCCGAGTTTAGTAGCGAAATGATGTTGGCGTCCGATAGTTGGAGGGTTACGTAGGGTCGGGGGTTTTGGGGGCGGGTGGGTGATAGGGGTCAAAAAATGCTCGGACCGGGAGGTTTGGGCATTTTTTTGGGCGGGAAGGGGGGGGTAGCGGTGCGGGTTTCTGCCTGCGGGTGGATCGGGCTCAACTCGTCAAACTGCTATTTTCAAGCATAAAAAAAGCAGCCGATCAGGCTGCTTCAAAAACAAGAGGTCTCACCCGAGCGCTGATGTTCAAGTCATCAACGGGGTTCCTAACGCCGACTATCGCCACTTGAAGGCAGTCGGTTTCGCGCTCTTGGAGGCCAGTCTCAGCAACAAGTGGGGCTTGTGTCAACTCCAGGCTATAAACGCTAGTTTTCAGAAGTGAGTGAGAACTGAGCGGGTATGCAACGTTTGTTAATACTTCAGAGTGATTTGGCCGATTTCGAACCGTTTTTATGCAAAAGGTCAATTTTATGATCGTTTTTGTGCACGAAAACTCGTTTTTATGCAGAAGACCTGAATTTCTAACGATGTTCCTCACGCTAAAAGCCTCGAGCAATTCGAGGCTTTTTTGTGTGTGGTTTAAATCATGAGGCGACGCTATTGGCTCGGTTGTTACACGGTGCGGCTAGCACCTTCACCACGTCATCGATGATCGCTTTACTCATGTCCTGCAAATAATGCGATGCCCAGGCATGGCGGTCGGTATCGCGAACCATCGCGGCATCTGATGCGAGGAGTTTGGCGATGTGGAGCAGATCGGAAGCGTGGGAGAGGGCCTGGATCACCGGGACGCCGGCGTTGATGCGGAACAGTGCTTCGTTGGCGTGGTAGGAGAAGGGGGTGAGGCCGATGGTTTTGAGGTCTTGAGGGTTGGTCATTGGGCACCTCCGGTTTTTGGGCGGTGGTGGGTATGAACCGGTGGAGCAGTAGCGCAAATTTTGGATGGACTGATAGCGGGCATTAGCAAAAACTCCTGAATCAAAGTTTGAGCTACCACGTTCGTTCTCAGGCGAATGGGTGGCAGCTATGCGCGGGCTGAGAAACCGGAGAAACAGGAACCCGGCAGACCCGAAGGTCTCCCACGCACAGCCGCCATTACACGGAAATGCAGGCACAAAAAAACGCCAACAATCGTGATTATGGGCGCTTGTGCGCCTGTATCTTACTCGGGTTCTCAGGCCCGGTCGCTGAATTGGCAGCGACGACTTGAAGGTAGCTTGAGAGGGAAGGATGCGCAATCGTGGCTAGGTGGTGGCGTGGGGGAACGTTTTAGTGATTTTTATGGCTGGGCAATAATTATTGCCCAGCCATAATTTTCATAATTTGAAAAAGGCTTGCTGAAGCCCCCGACTTGCTGAAGAAGGCATCAGAAATGGATATCGAATTGGATCAGTTTCAAAAGGATTTGCTGGAATCTGTACGCGAAATGAATGAGAGCGAAGCGCTTCCAATTACTGAGGGGAGGCCGTTAACGAAGGAACGCATCGACTCGCACATGTCGTCTCCAGCGACACGTTCTAATAACGTGTCGCAGAAAGTGAAAAAAAGCGACACGTTACAAGACGGACTACATCAGAAGGGGCTGAGTCCTACTGCAAAATCGCACAACATCTAGCAGGCGTTAGCTTGTGAAATTACGATCTGAGGCAAAGCCCCGGCATCGTTGGATGGCAACGTAAAAGTCGTTCGAAAGCCGAGTTTATCCAGCATGTCCATCATTGCATCGATCGTGAATTTCTCGATCTTGCCAGTGGTGAGCTCTGAGACGCGTGATTGGGTCACGTTCAACCTGGTCGCAGCCTCACTTTGTTTGAGGCCCAGGGTTTTGATGTAGTCAGTGATGAAGATCGATAGCTCCATCTTCAAAGCTTGTTTGCTGGCGACTTCGCTGTCATGCGTGGCATGGAATGGGCTGTCGAAAAATTGAACCGCCATGAACGTCTCCTTCCTTTGAGTTATCTAAAATTTGCGATAAATGCAGGTTAGTCGATTGATCGTTTTTGATGCAAACGTATTGTGTCTGCGAGACATTACTCATTACACCAAGTAACTAATGATGTTCCCGTCCCCACCTTTATCCCCTCCAGCTAACTCCCTACATTGAGCTCCAACGCCTACCCATTCATTCCGAAGGGCAGGTCACTTGGAGATTCCTCATGCCTTTTGTCAGCGTTCGCATTACCCGCGATGGCGTTACCTCAGAGCAGAAAGCTCAGGTGATCGCCGAAATCACTGAAACCCTGGAACGCGTCCTCAAAAAGGATCCGCACCTGACCCACATCGTGATCGAAGAAGTCGACACCGATAACTGGGGTTACGCCGGCATCACCACCACCCAGTACCGCAAGCAACTGGCCGAGGCGGAGGGCAAGTCATGACCGCGTCCGTATCTATCGACTTTGTCTCCGACGTGGTGTGCCCGTGGTGCGCATTAGGCGCTACGGCGCTGGAGCAGGCGATCGAGAACGTGGCCGGTGAAGTCTCGGTGGAGCTCACTTACAAGCCCTTCGAGTTGAACCCGGACATGCCAGCGGTCGGCGAAAAAGCTGTAGAGCACTTGATGCGCAAGTATGGACGCACCGCCGAGGACGTCGCCGCCGGCAAAGCGATGCAGATCGCTCGTGGCGAGGCCATCGGTTTCACGTTCGATCTGGAGAAGCGCACCCACTTCTACAACACGTTTGATGCGCATCGGTTGCTGTTGTGGGCGTTGCAGGAAGGGCGGCAGATCGAGCTGAAGAAGATCCTGTTGCGCGCTTACTTCACCGACGGCCAGAACCCGAGCAATCGCGAGACTCTGGCTCGTCTGGCTAGTGAAGCCGGGCTCGACGCGGCAGCTGCGCAAGAAGTGTTGGCGTCCGGAGCGTTCGCGAAAGAAGTGCGCGAGCTTGAAGAGTTCTACCGCCAGCACGGCATCAACTCTGTCCCGGCCATGATCCTCAACGGTCGTCACCTGGTGTCCGGATCGCAGTCGGTCGAGTACTACGAACAAATGCTGAGGCAGATGGCAAAGGCCCCCGCCGAAGCCTGATTACTTACTTTTCAAATCATCTTTTATTAGCAGAGGTTCATCATGAGCAATTCGAAAAAAGTCATCGTCATTACCGGCGCATCCCAAGGCCTCGGCGCGGGCATGGTCAACGCTTTCCGTGATCTGGATTACAAGGTTGTCGCCACTTCGCGTTCGATCAAACCGTCCACCGACCCGGATATCCTCACCGTGGCGGGCGATATTGGCGACCCAGCTGTTGCGCAGCAAGTGATCCGTGAAACGATCGCACGTTTTGGCCGCATCGACACACTGGTCAACAACGCCGGGATCTTCATCGCCAAACCGTTCACCGCGTACACCGCTGAAGACTATGCCAATGTGTTGTCGGTGAACCTGAATGGCTTCTTCTACATCACCCAACTCGCGATCACCGAGATGGAAAAACAAGGCAAAGGCCACGTCGTCAACATCACCACCAGCCTGGTGGACCACGCGATTGATGGTGTGCCGTCGGTATTGGCTTCGCTGACCAAAGGTGGTTTGAACGCAGCGACCAAGTCCCTGGCCATTGAGTACGCCAAGCGTGGGATTCGGGTGAATGCGGTTTCCCCAGGCATCATCAAGACGCCGATGCATGGCGAGGAAACGCATGAAGCGCTGGGGAATCTGCACCCGGTTGGGCACATGGGCGAGATCAGCGACATTGCTCAGGCGGTTGTTTATCTGGATGGCGCCAACTTTGTCACCGGAGAAATTCTGCATGTGGATGGTGGGCAGAGCGCTGGTCACTAAGGCCTGGTTTACAAACGCCAGAAACAACAAAGCCCTCGTATTTCTACGAGGGCTTTGTTTTGTATGGTGCCGGCACCAGATTGAAAAATAGATCTGGGAATCATCTGGCCGGCCTCCCCACCTCACGTAGGTGGCGAGTGATTCCATTCGCTACAGACAAGAAAGCTCCACATCTTCGTCGTCGGGGACTTCGTCCGTAACAATCACTCGTGCGTGCGCGCTGTGCTCGTCCTCCATGCGCAATCCGAAGTAGCGAGTATCGTTGGCGTCCCAAAATGCCTCTATCTGCGCCATGGGTGCATGCTCAAGCAGCACCTCCGCGCTGTGCTCCAAGATGATCGAGTAACGTCGTTCGGTGTTCATTACAAAGGGGCTCGCAACGGCGGAGTGAAGTGGCAGATTGTGCATAAGCACTGCCGCCATTATGCCGCCTCACTGATTTTCGACCGTAACCGCTCATCGTTTCGGTGAGGTATGCAGACACGCGGTAGCAGAATTGGATACGTCGATTGCGCACCTGTGTTGAATATCACCACCCCCTCAGCGAGAGGCGAAAGAGACCGGAAGAGGGGGGCAAACACGAAATGGGGAACGAACGGGGGGAAACTCAGGAGCGAAAGACCCATAAACGAAAAAGGCCCACCGCAAGGTGAGCCTTTTTCGTTGTTCTATATGGTGCCGGCACCAGACGAACGGTAGTGGTCGGCGGGGCTAGATTTTCTGCGGGTCTGGAAGTCTGTGGAAAATTTGGCGTACCCCGACAAGTAACTATAAATAAATCAGCTAGTTATGGCGTTCGGTGGAATCGAATCGGGATTTTTTAGATGTGAGCACATTGTCGGTCTGTAAGTAATTCAGAGCCGCATACGAATGGTAACCCCCCTGAATTTGAACGTTGTCGATCATATTTTTCGTAGAGAATAGGCAGAAACCCGCCAAAAGCTGCCGTGGCGACAGGCAGCAGACGGCCAAAAGTAGTCGGTCAGATGTGTGCAAGAAATTGGGGGCGATTCAGAGAGCGGCCGGGAGCAACCGGCTAGAACGTCAAAGATTTGCACTAATTTAGACACCGTTTTTTCTTCCGCTATGATATCTGGCGAATCGTTTGATCATATCTGTCTTGTAAGTGTGATTCCTTGAAAGCCCCCTTGATTGCTTGGCGTAGAAAAACCTCCAAGTCTTTCTGCGTCAACAACACAACCAGTCCTGATTTGTTTCGGTTTATTATGTTAGAGATGTGACGATAATAACTGTTTTTTACCTCCTCGCCACGGAAGGCAAGGATACCAAATCGTCCAAAAGTGTCATTAAGATAATAGTTGATCTGATGAAAATCACTTGCGCTTAGGTCTTCGTAGTTTTTACACTCCCATACGACTTGGGTAGAACCGTATTTATTCCTTATGACTTCCCAAAATCCGTCAGGCGCTCGGTTTGACGCTATCCAATCACGTATTGAGGCGCCATCGTGACTTCGCTCGTGTGGTTGAACATTCGTCAAAGACCGAAAGAAACAAAGTTTTATGATATTGCCTACAATTTCTTCAAATCCAGCAGCCCCCGACGGTCCCTTGGGCAAGGTACGCAAATTATCTAATGTGTCCTGCAACGCACCTTTATAGTCGTCCAAGTTAAAGGTGTCGGGCAGCTCCTCTAAGATGCCTTCATTCTTCAGCTGCGTTTCGTCGCGCAAATCCTTCAACAGCAGTGGTTGAAGATTTAGCGCTTCGTGGTAGGTGGGATGAATATAGAAGGTTGAGCTATTATCAAATGATGGCTTGGCATTTGAGTCTTTGCCAGACTCTTTATACTCCACAGTTTTTTTTCGTCGAATACCAAGAAAACCGATTCCATACAAAACTTCGACGAAACGAAAAGGCGTTGTGTAGTCGTAAAACCAACCATTGCAGTATTTGTTAATGGATTCCGTAACCAGCAACTTTTGAATAAAGTCTTCAATTGCCACCAAGGTATACTCATTACCTAAGCCAAAAAAGTACTCGAGAATTAAACTAATATTTGGATAATTCTCAGCATACTCGTCACCCAAATCCTTGAGTCTACTTGTGCTATAGCGTTTGGACGCGACATCCATGTCTGCGTCTCTAACCTTTTGGTTTCCGTGATTAATGGCTGAGTCTATTGCATAGCTAGTTAACATCAGTACATCCCGAGGCCGATGCTGACAAAGGCTCATCACCGAGGGCACGCTAGTTTTTGAGTCTTCCTCCTCGAAAAAACAATTCCATGCCTCTCCTCCTAGTTTTGGTTTAGTAGTAAAAGGCTTTACCAATCGACGCTCTACAAGCTCGGTAAGTTTTTCAGAGGACCAATCAAGAAAAACCACTGACGTCTCAAGCCTCGCAAACTCATTATCGAGGGAGCGAATTCTGTCATAGATATTTTCGCGTATGAAGACATAGGGCTTTACGTGTTGAGTTGACGCGATTAATCTAACCGTGGCATGCATCAATGCCATGAGGCATATTATAGCTGAGCCAGAACCATCCCAGGACTCATCCAGTCGATCAATTAGGATGATATAACTCATTGGTGAAGAAAATGAGATCTGATTAATTTCCGCCAGCAGGTTTTTGCTTCGACTTATCTGGCGAAGCCATAACTTATCATTGTCTTTGGTATATGCATCAAAAATCTCTTCGGTCAAATTCAAGATACGCTGATCAAAATCACAATCCTCAATCAGGCCTCTTTCTCGTCGGATAGTATCTGGCGCTTTGTCGAAACTTAAACGCCCTTCCATGACCCATATCTTGATCACCTCATCGATCAAAGCCCTTTCCATCGAGTGCATTAATGATTTGAAAGGACGCTGCCTAGTGTCTAGAAACAACTCTTGCTCTAGTGGGAGCCGTAAGAGATCAAATATCTGTGGAACAATATTGATCGTTCGGGGGAAACGCCGCTCAACTTCAAACGTAATAGCGGTTTTCCCGGCGCCGCGACGGCCTATAAAAAAACAGTTAGAGCTATCCGGATTGAGCGCAGAGAGAGTCGCCGGTGTAGTTACGAATAATTCATGATCACTTCTAATTATATCGTACTCTGCAAAAGCCTGGCCCAGCTTTACTCGTTGCAAAGCATCTTTAGGTAACTGGATTTTAGCCAAAGGTAACATCCTTGTGCTTATCAGAGACGCATATAAAGGGATAAATAGCTCTAACGCTCCGCAGCGGAGAGTAGCTGAATTCGGCGAAATCTCCATCCACGGGCGGTTATTGGTCGGATGCCAGACTCATTTTTTACCAATTCCAACGGTCTCGCTCATAAGCTGACCGTATTCAGCCTATTTTTGGCATCACTCTCTTATGAGCGTGGGTCATGTTCCGTCAACGTCGAGGTCCGCACTGGGACGATCTGTACCTGCAACCACTCCCATCTATGGGGCGATTCGGACCTCGGCAACAGGCAGAAAACGGCCATTCAATCAGTTTCCTTCCCGATGCGCTTGTTTGTTCCACATTTGAGACTCTCTGCCTCTCCTGGCTGGCGCAAGGTACACGAGGCTGGCATTATGATGGCTAAATTAGAGCGTCTCCGCATCAGCGATGCTGAACAAATAATCAAAAGGGATTTTTATGAAAAGATATTTTTTGATGTCGCAAAACTTCATGAACAATTGTTGCAGTAGTCGATTTTAGATTGCAGTTTTTCAAGAATGTTTTTTTCGAGTAATGGGTAGTGGTATCTTGAAGCTAATGCGTTACGATTAAAGTTGTTTATAAAACAAGATAGTATTTTTATTTTTAATAATTGAGTATTTAGTAATGAGCTCACCAATAAGTGTTTATGAGGTTTTTACGCCAACCACACCGGCCAGGGCATCATTCATCGAAAGAGAGGAGGTCAATGATAAACTGGTGGAAGCTCTAATGACCCCCGGCACGCAACTGGTAGTATACGGATATTCTGGGTCGGGGAAGTCTACACTTCTGAGGAATAAACTCCGGCAGCTATATGAGCGTGAAATCACTACGCGCTGCACTTCCTCTACTAGTTTTGACCAGCTTATGCTTAGCGCTTTCGATGATCTGGACTCTTACTATATTTCTGAAAAGTTAGATAAAAAAACAAGCTCCATCTCGGCATCTGCACATTCAACGTTGGCTGCTATTAGGACTCAGCTAGCGGCGGCAGCATCTAGCGAAGTATCAAATAAAAAGATCAGAGTAATCCCTCCTCAACTAACGGCCCAGAATTTGGCGAGACTGATGGGGGAAGCTAATTGCTGTTGGGTACTTGAGGATTTTCATAAAATAGATGAGGTTGAACGTACCCAGCTGTCTCAGACCATGAAAGTATTCATGGATATGGCGGATGACTACAGAAATGTAAAAGTTATTGCAATTGGTGCGGTGGATTCGGCAAGGCAAGTGGTGCAATATGATTCAGAGATGCGTACTCGTATTGCAGAAATTCATGTTCCGCTTATGGAACCTCACGAGCTTCAGGAGATCGTGAATCTTGGAACCAAACTTTTAAATATTAGATTTAGTCCGTCGCTTACAAATAAAATTAGTCATTATGCTAATGGGTTGCCTGCGATCTGCCACACGTTGTGCTTAAATATATGTCATGAAAATTCTGTCAGTCATCAGTTGACAACTCTAGTAACACTTTCCGTTGAGCATCTTGAACCTGCTTTGAACAAGTATCTATCTAATACTTCGGACTCGCTGAAAATGGCGTTTGAGGCATCATTAAAGCAAAATCGAAAAACCAAATACGCTCATTCAAAACTTATAATCCATGCATTAGCTCAGTTGGCTCAAGAAGGGGCGACAGCTGATCAGATTCTTCAAAAAGTAAAAAACAAAGAGTCAAGCTACAGCAAGAGGAATCTAACGAATGGAATCGAAAAACTATGTTTGGTTCAACCGACTCCTCTGGTTCGGTTTGATGAAAATTCTGGAAAATATTCGTTCATTGACCCACTATATCGTGCGTTTGCAATGGCATTAAATTCCGATGAGCCGAAGACTACTTTAGAGATCAGTCTGAGCAGTGTGATCGAGGCTTTACTTGCTGGCATTAATAAAAAACCAAGATAGTCTTAGGTCTGTCAGGGTAGGGCGGAAGTTCTGATTTTTTGAAACTTTTCGTGCTTATGACCGACAACTATTGGTCAAAATTTCTGCCAGGAACGTTTGAGTCGCAAGCGAGTAATTAATGTAGGCCGAATAGTTAGTCACCTCCGAAGTAGAAGGTACCTAACATGCGATCTAGACAATATTTGCTCATACTATTTGAATAAGTATGTTAACTGCCCTTAATGTGAGGGTTAGCTAAAAGGGGCTTCGGATGATCGCGGAAATTGCACCATATATCACTATATTGACAGCCATAATTGTAGCTTATTTAACATATCGAAATCAGTTGAGGCTTAAGACTTTTGAGATGTTAATTGAGCGGCGTAACTCTGTACTGGTTGATATTGAAAAGTTTATCGGCGAGCGTTTATAACGCAAATTTTGAGTTTGTTGGTGATGAAGTACCTATTGCGTCAAGAAAATACTCGCGCGAATATTTTCATGAAGGACTGATTCTGATGCATAAGATAAAAGGTTCAAATTTTGGCTCATCTGTTGATGTGCTTAACAATACATTTTGGCAAATTATTGCTAAGCCGGGCTATAATGAGCCGATAATGTCGAAAGAACAATTCAAGGACTGGGTAAGCAGAACTACAAATGTGGTGTCATTAATTTACGGACTCGCACATAGTGAGCTTACAAAAGAGCTGGAAAAAATGGCCTTACCTTGGGTTTCAAGAAAATTTAAGGCATATAAAAACAGAAAGACCATTCAGAGCTAGATCACTGTCAGCTCGGTGAATGCTTTTGGCCGATTCTGTTGAAAAAGTCGACCATGGTTTGCGCAGCAGAAAAGTATGCGTCCGAGATTGAAATCCTTACTTTCGGCAGAGGCCTCCGGACTCAGATTTCACGTAGCAGTGTGCAAAAAGGCGATTTAACCAGTCAATGACCAGGCTGTTTGGGCGAACCGATTTTTTCAACAGAATCGGCCGTTTTCTGACCTTCGTCTAGCGGTTGAACTGCCAGGGTTTTCCTAAGCGATGAGTGAGTAATTGCATGGTCAGCAAATAGTAATAGCGCGTCGATTCAGTGTGCTTGTTTAGGTGGTGATTCAAAAACCACGCAAGGTGTTTTCTCTGCCAAGTCCATGGATTGTCGCATTGCCAGCGCTCAGCGATTGCTGTTTGGATAGCCTTCGCCTGACGCAGGTGGCGTTGGCGCGTGGTATGCGACCCGGTCAGGACGCCCGTCAGGAACAGATCCATATCGAATACCGTGCTCATGCGCGACCACCAATGTAAGCGGCCACCACGACGATACGGTTGTGCCCCAGCTCATAGCTGATTTGTACTCGGGCTTCCTGATCGAGACGTCGGTCGAGTTGATAGCAATGGCCACCGTTGATGGGGGCGGGATGGTGGGTGATTTGCTCATAGCGTTCGCACGCATAGGCTGCCCGCAATTCGTGGAAGCCTTTGAGGTTGTACTGATGGAGGATGTCCCGTGCAGGACGGACGATTCCCCGTTGGAAATCGAGGTAGGTTTCGTTCGGTGCAAGTAGGTTGCGGCTACCGTCGGGTGAGATCTGTTCGGCGAATCTCAGCGCCTCGCGAATATGATCATCCGCCCTGATCCAGCGAGGTGCCGAGGCACCTGAGCGGCCCCCCTTGGTGCCATCCTGGATGTTGATCTTGCCGTATTGTTCGGCCTCACGTTTTAAGCGCGGAAGGTCGGCCAAAATGGCCTCACGTAAGCGCATGCCGGTGGCTCGCGCTAATTGAGCGATGGCCGCGGCACGCGGCTGCTGGTGTGCGCAAAGCACCTCTACGACCCTCTTCACATGTTCGCGTTCTTGGCTTTGCGGCACCGAACGACGAACACTGGTGCGCCGCATTCCTAGCGCCTTGCTCGGACTTGGTACTTTCACATACTGATCACCGCGAAGCGCTGCCAAGGTACGGTTGACGCTGGACAATCGGTTTTGCGCAGTGGCGATGGCGAGCTCACCTTTTTCAACTTGTTGGCGCAGATGTCCGGCATAGTCCAACAAGGTCTTCCGATCAATCTGCCGCGCATCGTTAAACCCCGGCCCATCCTTCGAGCGGCACCAACGTACAAATGCCTGCCATCGATCACTGTGCGCTTTGACCGTGCCGTAATGCCCGCCGCCAAACATGTCCCGCAACGCCTGGGGCCCGGCATAACTCAATTGCCGGCCATAGCCAAAATTCCGCCCATCCCGTCTGCCTACCAATGCCATGATCAAACTCCTCTCGAAGCCAAACCGTTTCAAACCTTCCTCACGTCATCCCGCCAAGAATGTTGAGTGTTATCAGGGATCAAGGCCCCTGCGACCTGTGAGGGTTGTCCACTTACGCGGGACCGACGGCTCCTTACAGCCGGGAGCTAGGGCATTTCATGATCTGGCCTCCTGAGCACTTCCGAAGAAGTGGGCGGGTGGAGGCTGCTCTGGCTGACGAGACCAATGCCGCGAGATCCTGAGACGGGTGAAGGCAGTGATGCGATGACTGGGGCATACCTGACTGTCAGTCAGGTGCAGTCCATTCCGTGAGCTGCGGCTCCATCATCTGCATCGCTGTTGCTGGTGACTTCGGTGTTTGTCACGCCGATTGTCACGAGGGGAAATGCCGCAATGCCTTGTACGAGTTGGGCTGCAGCAGCGGTAGGAGCGCCCGTCTCTTTCCGGGAGAAAGAGACGGGCGCAGGTTGGCGCAAGGAAATGGCCAAGCGGATAGGTTGCTGCAGGGCAGCTATGAAAGGGGATGAGTTGCCGCAGTGGGCACACTAGTAAAAGTAGGCATCCATCACATCGCTGTGACCGTGCGAGCCGCCGGACGCTAATCGCACTTTGGGTGAACCACCACGGTGTGGCGTAGCCTTAGAGGTTCTGGCTACCTGGGTTGCTGTCAACGACAGCGCTTTGCCCGATCTTTTCTACGCCTGTGGGTAATTCGGGTCAAGGCTCGAATTTTCGGGAATTCTGCGGCTGTGGATGAAATTATCCACCGGTGGAAATCTATGGTTTTCCACAGACAATTTGCGTGGGCTTTAGATTTTTTAAATGAGGTCCATCCAAGCAGGGCGGCTTTGCAGCCCCGCTTGGATGGACCCGCGTGGAAGGGCGGACAACGGTGATCTCATAGGCTTACCCACGTTTGGATGCGCCACGGCTATTTTGTAGGGCCGTGATGTTGTCGCCGACAGGGTGAGCGAATTCGTGGGGTGTCACATGCCCATGGCGGTTGGCGTCGATGTAGTTGCTCCACCACGCCATGATCAGCCTGCGCTGTTCGAGGAATTCGGCCTTGTGGATATACGCGGCACGCACGCGGTTGCGTTCCTTATGGCTCATTTGTCTTTCGATGGCTGCGTCGGTCCATAACCCGGACTCCAGTAGGGCGCTACAGGCCATGGTCCTGAAGCCGTGGCCGCACACGTCCTTGCTGGTGTCATAGCCGACGTTGCGGAGCATGGTGTTCACCGTGTTCTCGGACATGGGCTTCCAGTATTTGTGGTCTCCCGGTAGCACTAACTCTGAAAAACGACTGAGGCTGCGCAGGCGCTCCAGTATTTCGATGACCTGCGGCGATAGCGGAACCATTTGAATGTCGCCGTTCATCTTGGTCCCGCGCGTGGAGTTGCGTACCCCTTCAATCGGTGCGCGTGTATCGGGGATTTCCCACATGGCGCGTTGGAGGTCGAACTCACTCCATCGCGCGAAGCGCAGTTCGCTGGAGCGGACGAATACATGCAGCGTGAGTAGGACGGCAAGGCGTGTCAGCTCGCGGCCGTTGTAGTTGTCGATACGGTGCAGCAGTTCGGGTAGGCGGTTGAGGGAGAGGGCTGGGCGATGGACTGTGCGCGGCGCGTGAATCGAGCCTGCCAGATCCAGTGCAGGATTCATGGTGATCTGCCGAGCCCTTTTGGCCCCGCGCATGATGGTGGATAAGTAGTTCTGTACCCTTAACGCCACATCCATGGTGCCGCGTTCCTTGATGCGCTGGGTGATCTCTAGCAGGTCGTGGGTATCGAGTTCGGCGATGGGCCGTTGGCCGATCAGCGGGAAGACGTGGGTGCGCAGTCGGCTCATTACGGTTTTTGCGTGGCCTTCAGTCCAGCGGCGGGACATGTCGGCGTGCCACTCCAGAGCAACGGTTTCGAAAAGCAGTGCCGCCCGCTGGGCTACGATCTTGGCCTTCTTCTTTTCTTCCATTGGGTCGAGGTTGTCGAGCAGCAACGCCTTGGCTTCGTCTCGCTTACGTCGTGCGACGGAAAGGGTAACGATGGGGTAATTGCCGATGATGAGCGTACCTTCCTTGCCGCTGGGCTTGGTGTACTTCAAGCGCCAGGTCTTCACGCCATTGGGTTTGACGAAAAGGTACATGCCGCCGCCGTCGAACAGTTTGTAGGCGCGCTCGCGGGTTTTGGCCGTGCGGCATTGCAGGTCGCTGAGAGGGATCGCTAGACGTGGCATAGGGGTACGCGCTCCTGACCGGAAAATCGCAGTACCCCTAACATACCCTCGGGGAAGGGGGATTTTGTTGGATCCCGACAGAGGGTCCTGGAACGAAAAAACCCGCCAGAAGGCGGGTTTTCGGGGCTTCCAAGGCATTCGGTGGAATGCGATGGAACCTAATGTGGTGCCGGCACCAGGAGTCGAACCCGGGACCTACTGATTACAAGTCAGTTGCTCTACCAACTGAGCTATACCGGCGTGTTGGGCGACGATTATAGCGATTGGATTGGTTCTGTAAACCCCTGAATTCAGACTATTTTTGCGCAGGCTTCAGGTCAGGCGCGAAGCAGGGTTTTCTTGAGTTTCTGAATGGCCTGCCAGGTCCGGCTGTTTTGCATTGCGCGCAGCTGTGCTTCGGCCTGTTCTGCGCGTTGCAAGGCTGCGGCCAGCTGGTGGTCGGCGTCGCCGATGGGGTGGCTGAAGTTGTGGCCTTTGCAGAACTGGAATTCGTCCAGGTTGCAGGGCGGGATGTCGAAGGCGGGTTTGAGGTTCAGGTGTTCTTCGGCGAGGTAGTAGGTGTTGATACCGTCGAACAGGATGGATTGGTAGCCGGCGCCGGTGACGAGGGTTTCCCAGGTCTGGTCGCGGTCCCACGGGGTTTCGATGAGGATGACCCATGGCCGCCATTGGGTGAAGTCCATGCCGCGCAGGACGGTTTCTTCGTGGCCTTCGACGTCGATTTTCAAGAAGTGGATGGGGCGGCCCTGGGCGTGTTCTTCGCAGATGGAGGTCAGGGTGCGGGATTGGACGGTTTGGCTGCGCACGTCCATGCCGGCGTCTTTGTGCATTTGCGCCATGGCCGGGTCAACGGTCGAGAGGCCGGTGCCGGCGATGCCGTAGAAGGTCAGGTTGTCGGCGCTTTCACCGGCCACGCATTGCAGGTTGGTGTCTTTGGGGCGTTGCTGGCACAACGCTTCATAGTAATTGGGCATCGGTTCGACGTTGATGCCGGTCCAGCCGTGGTCGTAGAACGCTTTAGTGACCGAGTCGTGGGTGGGATCGTTGGCCCCGACGTCGATATAGAAGCCGTTCTCGACGGTTTTGAGGGCGCGCCACAGGCGTATGTCTTCGAAATTCTGTGCGTAAGAAATGAACGTCACTGTCGCATCCTGTCGGTCGAATTTTCTTGTTCGTGGGCGCGCTGTCGGCGCCCTTGCGTGTTTGTATAACAAGAGTCGGGAAGCGGTGCAATTTTCCCCGCGTGACGTCCGGGTTTAGGCGCTTATGTCGTTTGTGTTAAATGCTTATGCACAACGGGGTTGGTGCTTTGCCTCGTTCATTACTGTTTTTGTGGACCAGTTCTCATTTGTCCGCAAATCGCTGTTTTTCCGGATTTTTTTGCAAGTGTATAAAAAATGAACAGTGTCGTTTTACCCCTGAAACACGCTCAGGTATTGGATCCAAGGAAATTCCATCAACAGAGTTATCCACAGGCTGCGACTTTTTTACGCACGCTCCGCCAAGAGCAAGAAATTGCGCGGCGTGAGTGGGGTTTCGCAAAAAGTACCCAGACGAACGGTATAGTCTTGCTCTCTCAGGAAGAGCGCTCGGTCAAGTACCAGCCAAAGCTCCAGCGGGCGTCGAAAAAGTCCGCGTAGTAGCTCCAGATTGCGCACTTGCGCCAATCGTTGCCAGCCTGCGGCTTCGAATGCGGACCAGTCTTGCGGACCGATTGTGGATAACTCTTTTAGTGCGGCCAGATGATGGCAGTACTCGGCAAAGGATGTGTCTAGCCAGGCACTCGGCAGGGAAGGGGTGGGCAGGTATTCATCAACACCGCGCAGTTGTCGTTGTAGCAAGTCGAAACCCAGACGCCTGGCCATCGAAGTGTCTCGCTGACGTCGCACACGAGCACCGGCGGTGACGGTCTCGCTCATCGGTAGCGCGAGGTCGTCGAGGGAAAGTTGCAGGGCGGAGCCTTTTGCGGCCAGGGATATCGGCGAATACTCGGTCAGACCGATGCGGTTGTAGCAGCACGGCGCGATGGCGAGTTGTTTGCAGCCTGCCGCGCTGGCGAGCTGGATCAATCGCACATGAAGATCACCGCAGGCGTGCAGCGCCACCGGCGAGTGGTCAGCATTCAATAAACTCGCGGCGCCAAGAGCGAGCACATCCTGTTCGACATGCAGGGCATGCAATTGATGGCGCTGGCTGAGTACCTGTCCGCTGGCCACCAGCGCCGGGTCGTATTCCAGGCAGGTCAGTTGTTGCCCGGTTTGCAGCAAACGCCGCCCCAAGTGGCCCTTGCCCGAGCACCAGTCCAGCCAATGCTTCGGCGGTGCAGCAAACGACAGGCGACTGGCAAACGCCTCAATTTGTTGCCACTTGCGCCCAGGCACATCGACATTCAGCCGATGCCCGGCGGCTTCCAGTGCGTGCGCCGGCAACTTACCGACGGTGCTCAGCGCAGCCGACAACGTCGCCAATGAAGCAAACGGCTCCGGCGCATCCAGCAAACAAGGTTGGTTATGAGCAACTTCCGCGTCTTCCAGCGACCGCCCACGCAACCAAAGCGCCAGTTCTGGATAGGACGCTTCCCAAGGCAGTTGCAGATGAGTAAACGGTCGTGGCTTCCACAGCGCCTGATGCTCAATCAGAAAAGCATCCAGCGCGATGAAGCGGGCGAGCAGGTCCTCGCCCGTCAGCACGCAGGAGGCATCAACGCCCTTGGCAGGCATCGACGCGCAGCCAGCGCTCCAGCAGCTTGAAGCCGCGAACCAGCACGTAAGCCATCAACAGATAGAACATCCCCGCGGCGAAGAAGATCTCCACCGGCAGGTAAGTCCGGGCAATGATGGTGCGGGCCATGCCAGTGAGTTCCAGCAAGGTCACGGTACTGGCCAGGGCGCTGGCCTTGAGCATCAGGATCACTTCGTTGCTGTACGCCGGCAGGCCGATGCGCGCGGCACGCGGCAGGATGATGTAGAAAAGTGCTTTCGCGCGAGACATGCCCAACGCTCGCGCTGCTTCGATCTCACCCGGAGGAATCGCCTGAATCGCACCGCGCAGGATCTCGGCGATATAGGCCGCAGTGTGCAGGGTCATGGTGGCGGTGGCACACCAGAACGGATCGCGCAGGTATGGCCACATCGAGCTGTTACGAACTGCATCGAACTGCGCCAGCCCGTAATAGACGAGAAACAGCTGAACCAGCAACGGCGTGCCACGGAAAAAGAAGATGTAGCCGTAGGGAAATGCCCGCACATACCAGAGTCGCGACGAACGCGCGATGCCCAGCGGAATCGCCAGCAGCAACCCGGCGATTACAGCGATGGCCACCAACTCCAGGGTCAGCGTTGCGCCTTGGGCCAGCTTCGGCAGCCACTTGATGATGATGTCCCAGTTCATTGGGTGCTCCTCGCAAAGCCGCGAGCGGCACGACGTTCCATTAAGTGCATGCCGCTCATGGCGAGTACGGTCAGGCCCAGGTACATGAACGCGGCCACCATATAGAAGGTGAACGGTTGCTTGGACACGGTCACGCCGATTTGCGCATGACGCATGATTTCTTCCAGGCCGATGACTGATACCAGCGCGGTGTCTTTCATCAGGATCATGAACAGGTTGCCAAGACCCGGCAGGGCGATGCGCCACATTTGCGGCATGATCAGTTTGGTGAAGATGCGAAATTTCGACAGACCCAACGCCACGCCCGCTTCACGGTGACCTTTGGGAATCGCCAGAATCGCGCCCCGAAATACTTCGGTGGCATACGCGCCGAAGCACAGGCCCAGCGCAATTACGCCGGCGGCAAAGGCGTTGAGTTCGAGGTCGGGATTGCCGAAAAACTCGCCCAGGGCACGCATCAGGTTGACCGTGCCGAAGTAGATCAACAGCACCCAGAGCAATTCCGGAATGCCGCGAACCAGTGTCGAATAAGTGCCGCCAAGCCATTGCAGCGGCTTGTACGGGGATGTCTTGGCCAAGGCGCCGAGCAAACCGAGCACCAGCCCAAGACACAAGGCTGAGAGTGCCAGTTTCACAGTCATCAGCGCGCCAGCGGCGAGCGCCGGGCCGAATCCGTAGAGATCGATAGTCATGGGTTTCTTTTCAAGTCGCGGCAGGCAATGCCATGGACTGGCGCCGTCAGAGTACGGCGCCGGTCCGGCAGGTCAGAATCAATAGATGCTGAACGGGAAGTACTTGTCGTTGATTTTCTTGTAGGTGCCGTCCTCGACGATTTCCTTCAGGGCGAGGTTCAGCTTCGCGCGGATCGGGTCGCCTTTACGTACCGCGATACCGATCTTGTCGCTTTCTTCCACCGGATCGCCTTTGAATTCGTAAGGGCGGCCAGCGTCGCTTTTCAGCCACTCATAGTTGACGTACTTGTCGGCAAGGATGCCGTCCAGGCGACCGGAAGTCAGGTCCAGGTAAGCATTTTCCTGGGTGTCGTAGAGTTTGATCTCGACGCCGTCCATGTTGTCTTCCATCCAGGTACCGGCGAGGGTCGCACGTTGTGCGCCGATCACTTTGCCTTGCAGGGAAGCCTTGTCGGTTTTGAAGTCGACGTCTTTCTTGGCGATGAACTGCAGTTTGTTCGAGTAGTACGGGTCGGTGAAGTCCACCGCGCCCTTGCGCTCATCAGTGATCGACATCGAGGAGATCAGGAAGTCGAACTTCTTGGCGTTCAGGGCCGGGATGATGCCGTCCCAGTCGGAGGTGACCACGGTGCACTCGACTTTCATCTTCGCGCACAGGGCGTCGCCGATTTCCTTGTCAAAGCCGACGACATTGCCACTGGCATCTTTATTGTTGAACGGCGGGTAGGCCGCTTCGATGCCCATCTTCAGGGTTTCGGCCATGGCGCCGGCGCTGAACGCCAGGGTGACGGCGGCAGCCAGGAAGATCTTTTTGTAGTTCTGCATGCGGGAAGCTCCGTTAGCGGTTGCTGGACATGAATTGTTTGCAGCGTGCCGAAAGCGGGTTTTCAAACACCTGCTGTGGTGATCCTTGCTCTTCTACCAGGCCCTGGTGGAGGAACACCACTTCGCTGGACACCTGACGGGCAAAGCCCATTTCGTGGGTGACCAACAGCATGGTGCGGCCTTCTTCGGCCAGTGCGCGGATGACATTAAGTACTTCCTGGACCATTTCCGGGTCAAGGGCGGAAGTAGGCTCGTCGAACAGGATCACCTTGGGCTGCATCGCCAAGGTACGGGCGATGGCGGCGCGCTGTTGCTGGCCGCCAGACAGTTGCGCCGGGTACGCGTGACGCTTGTCGGCGATGCCGACCTTGGCCAGCAAGGCTTCGGCGACTTCGATGGCTTCGGCTTTGCTTTGACCGAGGACGCGGCGCGGCGCTTCGATGATGTTGTCGAGCACGCTCATGTGCGGCCAGAGATTAAAGTTTTGAAACACAAAACCAATCTCGCTGCGCAGGCGGTTGATCTGCTTGCCGTCGGCGGCGACCAGTTCACCGTTTTTCGCGGCCTTGAGTTTGAGTTCTTCGCCGGCCACCAGGATCTGACCCTGGTGCGGGTTTTCCAACAGATTGATGCAACGCAGAAACGTGGATTTGCCGGAACCGGAAGAGCCCAGGATCGAGATCACGTCGCCGTCGCGGGCGGTCAGCGAGATGCCTTTGAGCACCTCAAGCTGTCCGTAGCGTTTGTGCAAATTGCGGATTTCAAGCGCGGGCGTGGCCTCAGCCATGTGCGTTCCTCATAGTGTTTCGCTCCTGCTGTTGGCGGCCTTCCTGGCGAGGCGGCCAAGCTAGCATAGCGTTTGAATGGCAGCCAACAGCGCTACGGGCGGTAAACGGAAGTGATGTAGCAGGTTGTCGCATCGCTACAGCAGACTGTCGCGCTGCTATCAACCGAACAGCCGTTTGAACCTGCTTTTAAATACAAAGCAGCCGTGGGTGTCGCGTAAAAAAAGGCGCGATGTTGCCAGCTTTGACGGGGTGTTGGAAGCGCTAACCGGCCAATCGTCCCTGATCCGCACTTTTATAGTGCTTCGAGCCTTTTTCGGGTGTGTTTCCGGTGCGCGCATTCGTTCTAAAAGTGAGTCGCAGGGTAACGTTCTGGCAAAGTGCCATTAATTTCAATGACTTGCGATGACCGTCCGGTCGGGACGAGATCACCGTGGTAGACGGTTTTGAAACATTTTGGCGCAATTATTGCGTACAGAATCCAGAACGCCCCGTTGGTTTCTTTTTACGAGAAAGAATTCAAAGCGGGATGCACGCATTCGCTTTTCCTTACAAAGGTAGTTTCAATGAGCAGTACCCCAAGCTCCAATGGCCTCGAACAGGGGCTCAAACCGCGTCATGTGACCATGCTGTCGATTGCCGGAGTTATCGGCGCCGGCTTGTTCGTTGGCTCGGGTCACGCCATCGCCGCCGCAGGCCCGGCCGTGCTGTTGGCATACGCTGCCGCCGGTATGCTGGTCGTGCTGGTGATGCGCATGCTCGGCGAGATGGCCGTTGCTTCGCCGGATACCGGATCCTTCTCGACGTACGCCGATCGCGCGATTGGTCACTGGGCCGGTTTCACCATCGGCTGGTTGTACTGGTGGTTCTGGGTCTTGGTCATCCCGCTGGAAGCCAACGCCGCCGCAACCATCCTGCATGCCTGGTTCCCGAATGTGGCGATCTGGGCTTTCACGCTGATCATCACCCTGCTGTTGACGGTGACTAACCTGTTCAGTGTAAAAAACTACGGTGAGTTCGAATTCTGGTTCGCCCTGATCAAGGTCGTGGCGATCATCGGTTTCATTGTCCTCGGCGTTATGGCGATCTTCGGCTTCATGCCGACCAGTCAGGTCAGCGGCGTTTCGCACCTGTTCGACACCCAGGGCTTCCTGCCAAACGGCATGGGCGCGGTACTGGGCGCGATCCTGACCACCATGTTTTCCTTCATGGGCACTGAGATCGTGACTATCGCGGCCGCGGAGTCGAAGAACCCTGGCCAGCAAATCTCCAAGGCCACCAACTCGGTGATCTGGCGGATTGGCTTGTTCTACCTCGTGTCGATCTTCATCGTTGTGGCCCTGGTGCCGTGGAACGACCCGATCCTGGCCAGCGTTGGTTCGTACCAGACTGTGCTTGAGCGCATGGGCATCCCGAATGCCAAGCTGATCGTCGACATCGTGGTACTGGTTGCTGTGACCAGCTGCCTGAACTCGGCGCTGTACACCGCATCGCGCATGATGTTCTCCCTGGGCAAGCGCGGTGATGCACCGGCCGTTTCCCAACGCACCAACAAGAGCGGCACGCCGTACTGGGCTGTGATGTTGTCCACCGGCGCTGCGTTCCTCGCGGTGTTCGCCAACTACGTGGCCCCGGCCGCCGTGTTCGAATTCCTGCTGGCCAGCTCCGGCGCCATCGCGCTGCTGGTGTACCTGGTGATCGCCATTTCACAACTGCGTATGCGTAAACAACGCATGGCTCGCGGTGAAAAAATCGCCTTCAGCATGTGGCTGTTCCCGGGCCTGACCTACGCGGTGATCATTTTCATCGTGGCAGCCCTGACCATCATGTTGTTCCAGGAAGCGCATCGCGTGGAGATTCTCGCGACCGGCCTGTTGGCCCTGCTGGTGGTGGCGGCTGGCGTGCTGGTAGCTCGCCGTCGTCGTAATGAGAAGCTGAGCGCAGTGTTGGCACGCTGAGGGTTCTGACCCAAGGCAATCGTTGTTGATACCTACGAAAACGGCCGCTGTCAGTGATGACAAGCGGCCGTTTTTGTTTCTGCCAATAGCGTTTACTCGCTTTTTACTTCTTGTGCATCCAGCGCCTGACGATAGCTGTCCAGCGCATCGCCGAAGTCGGTGATGAACTGCGGATCGGTCAGCCAGGCTTGAGCCGTTTCCCGGTCCATGCCATCGGCCCACATGCGGTAGTCGATCAGCATGTCGGCGGCCAGGTGAGTGGCGGCCATGGCTTCGTTGTCGGCGTTTTCCATGTCCAGCAATTCTGGATGGTCGCTGATGATCCCGGCGAGATCTGACAGCAGGACCTGAAGCATGTCGTTACGGCTGACGGCCTCTGCATCACGCATCTTGCTGAACATCGCCAGAGTGTATTCCGGGATCGGCTCGCCGATTTCCCCTAGGTCATCGTCCAGCGCAGCGGGTTTTCTGCCGTGGATGTTGATTTGCTTGGCTTTGGCCTTTGCGCGTTTGGCGCGTTTCTGTTGCTTGTTCGGGGATGCCATGGGAGCTCAGTTTGTTTTCTGTTGGGTTTGGGCGGCGATGATATCGGACGCTGCCACATAGTCAGCCTGGAAGGCCGGTGATTCGATCCACGCCAGGGCGCCGGCTTCGTCCACTTCGGTCGACCATTGGCGGTACTCGATCAGCGCGGCAAGGATGAAGTCCATCGCGCCTTCTTCGCCTTCCTGTTCATAGACCAATTCCAGCAGCGGGTCTTCCAGGAACGCCAGGCACATCGCTTGCTGGCTGGTCTTTTCGGCGTCGATCATCTTCTTGAACAGCTCGGTCAGGTCCACCGATTCGAAGTCGATGCGATCATCGTTCGGGTCCAGCTCGACCGGCGCGGCGGCACGCTGAGTGCGGTTCTGCTTGGCCTTGGCTTTGGCGCGAGTGGCGCGTTTGTGCTGCTTGTTGGCGGAGGCCATGGGTGTCGTTCCGTAATCGTTGAGAGGGCTCAGCTGCGTGGGACTTGCCGCCCGGGTGTGCCGGGGGCCAGTTCGGCGTTTTGCAGCCAGGACAATGCAATGGGCCATAGTGTGGCTTGGTATGCGCTGCGAAAAAAGGCGAAATGTCCGACTTCTTCTTCGCCGATGTCTTCGGGGGCGATTCGCAAGTGGGTGTTGGTGCTGTGGGTGAAGTAGCCGAGCAGGCGTTCGATGGCCGAAATCGTGCCGTAAGGATCGTCGCTGATGCTGATCGCCAGGATTTTCGCGCTGACACGCTCAAAGGGCAGTCGACCGGTTCCGCCATGGAGGCGTCGACCGCTGGGGCGCGTTTCATAACGGGCTGTCGGTGTAGTCCAGTCGCGAACTACGCCGGCCGGTGTGTCCTCCAGCCAGCCGAGGCGCTTGCCGGGGAAATAGCCATGGAACATCGTCATCAACGGCATCACCACATGCCACTTGCCGAACATCCGCCAGCGATGGGCGGGCGCGTAATCACGCCAGTAAGCGAATTGCGCACCGACCGTCACCATCCGTCGAATGACACGCCCGGACGCCCCCAGGCCTGCTGCACAGCCGCCAAAGCTGTGGCCGACGACGTCGATGGGCTGCCCGGGGAATTCACGCTCAGCGCGCCTTAGCATCGCTTCAAAGTCCAGCGCGCCCCAGTCGGTCCATGAAGCGTCGAGGTCTTTGAGCGAGGCGGGACGTGATTCGCCGATGCCACGGTAATCGTATGTGATGACATCGAACCCGTTGGCGAACAGGTAATCGGCGAATCGTGAGTAATGGCGGCAGCGCACGGAGGTAGCAGCGTTGATGATCACGACGGGGCGCGCAGGGTCTTGCAGAGTGTGCCGCCAGGTGAACCCGCCGAGGGTGAAGCCGTCTGCGGCGGGCTCCTCGAAGGGGGCGCCGGGTGTGGTGGCAGGCAATGGCAGCTCGATCTGAGCGGGTGCCTGTGCAGGCGTGTCCTTGAAATTCATCGGTGACGGACCTTTGCGCGTAGCTGCCAACGATAGTCTTCATGATGCGTGGGGACAATCTACTGAGGCCGTATCAGGCAGGCCGAGAAACTCCAATACCTCTGAACTCCGTGTAGGGTCAGTGGGGCTAGCGGCCATTTTCTGGATATTGGTGGCGGCTTCCTCCCTGACCGCAGACCGGTCGCGACTCGCGAGCAGACGTTCGTAATAGAGCGTATTGATCTGACGCTCCAGGGCGCGACTCGACCAATTCTGAAGGGCTGACTCGTTCATGTACCAATGGCGTGCATGGTCGTTGTCGACCCGCAGTAGTCTGCGGTAGTGGGTCCAGCTCAATTCGTGACGCAGTGCGTCACAAATTGGGAAGGCTTGATAGAACTGGCGCATGTAGCGAAGGTTGGAAGCGTCAAAGCCTTTCCCGAACTCGGCTGTCAGAATTTTCGCCAGCGTCGCCAACAACTGCTTCCCATACCCCGCCCTACGAGCCCCCTCCTGCTCAAACTCGACAATATGCCGCCCGATCTGCCAACAGGTTTGCACTTGAGCCGTATCGACCGCTCGAAGCACTTTAAGGCGTGCCTGGCGGATCAGATCTCCAAGGTTGCTCACCAGAGAGGCGAGTTGTGGATCTTGAGTGTTATCGGTTTTGACGATGGTCATGAAGTCTTCCGTGGCTGGAGGAGCAGGCGAAAGAGGATGACAAGAGAGCGTGGGGTGGCGATGCAGTACGCCGCTGGTAAGCCGGAAGGAATTGCCGGATTCGTTTTGCAGGACCAGGCCGACGGCGGGACGTATTTGTGGAATACAGGGTGTAGTCCGTTTCGCAGTGAACCCAAGATCGAATCAATCTAAAACTCGACCGGTGTACTGGAAATCAAAATTCAAGGGAGTGAAAGGGTTCTGAGAAGCCCGGGAGTCGTCATCATGAAATTCGTCCATGCATTCATGTTGTCCCTTGTTGCCATCGGCGCTCTGGCGTTTCCAGCGATGCTGAATGCGGCCAGTCTTGAGCCCGTCGACAGTTCAGGCGTGCAAGTTCAGCAGCAGGAGCAAAACGGGATTGCTTACCTGTCCGGTGGTATTGGCGAGGATGAAGCGAAGGCTATCCAGCAAACCACTGGTTATAACCTGCACATGACCTTCTCTGTCGGTCCGAAAGACGAATACATTCCAGACGTGGAACTGCTTGTCCAGAACGCTCAAGGTCCGGTGCTGACGCTCAGGCAGGCAGGCCCTTTGGTTTACGTCCAATTGCCTCCTGGCAAGTACACGGTCGTGGCAACGCGCAATGGTGAAGCGAAGCGTGACACGACAGATATCGCCAGTGCTGGCGCGAGGAATCTGGTGTTCCACTGGAACAGTAGCGAATGAGGGGGTTGGTTTCAGGGTTTTCGGTATTTGGTACCGGAGACGGCATCGAACCGCCGACCCTGCGCAGGGTGGGTCGGCGGCGATCAAAGTTGAAGGCAAGAACTGGTCAGAGTCGCACCGGCAATCATAGCGAAGCCAAAGTTTCAAGGATCGCGACGCGTAAGGGATTGCTTTCTACGCTCAGCAGCTTGATGGCCAAGGCGCAGCAGACCACGATCAACATGGGTTTAATCAAGCGTGGACCGACGCGAACAGCGGCTCGTGCACCCAATTGAGCGCCGATGAAGGCCGCCAAAGCCATGGCTATGGCAATCGGCCAAATAATCACACCTTTGGTAATGAAGACCGACAAAGAACCCAGGTTGCATGAGGCGTTGGCAAGTTTGGTAAAACTCATGGCCCGCATCATGCCCAAGCCGCAGAGAAGTACAAACCCGACAATAAAGAAAGAGCCCACACCGGGGCCAAATATACCGTCGTAAAAGCCCAGGATCGGCGCGAAGGTAAACGAAAAAAGCAGAATGCCGATTCTCTTGCGTCGATCTTCATTGGCCAGCTTGGGAGAGAAAGCAAAATAGATAGCCACCAGAATCAGCATGATAGGCACGCAAACTTCCAGATAGTGCTTATCAATAGAGCTGACCAGCAAGGCACCACTGGCGCCGCCAATAAATCCGCAGATCACCAGGAAACGACCTTCGCGCCACTCGATCATTCCTTTACGAGCAAAGGTCACAGTGGCCGAAACAGTTGCCGACGCGGCCTGGAACTTGTTCGTTGCAATTGCGCTGATCGGATCTATACCGGCCAGAAACAATGCAGGTAAGGTAATCAAGCCCCCACCGCCGGCAATCGCATCAAAAAAACCGGCGAAAAAAGCGACAAGCGCCAACATGCCTATTAAATCCCAAGACATAACATTCCCTCTTTATAGTTATTGGCCAGTAATCACATGACTGGTCCTTCCGCAGCTTGAATGCTTAAAAAATCAGCCCTGCAGCAGTAACGGGTCCTCTGAAATAACGACAGGGGAAGAAAATTTTGAAAGCCCGAAAATACGTACCAGGACCCGTCTGTTGTCTTTGATGACATCGCGACAGTGCAGGGATCGGACGTTATTGATGACCATGGCCGACTCTTGCGTCAGCGTGTATTTGAATGGAGTTGCTTCGCTTACCCCCTGGCAAAGGGCGGCGTAGGCCGTTTTGACAAAATTCGAGGCGTTGTCGTTGACCGAAAAGCGATACGAGTTGAAGCGGGCTGCGACCCCGACCTTGTCGTCAAACTCTAGAATCGAAACGTTGCGACCATCCTCCCCTTTGCCACTGACAAAGGAGTCGCTACGAGTGAATTGGAAGTTGCCCGTGGTCAGTGCGAGGCAGTGGGTAACGCCAATTTTTTCCAGTAGGGGAGGCAGCGGAATCACCCGCGTAGGTTCCAGGCCCGGGTTCCACAGGGCGGAAAGTATGAGCGACGACGGAGAGGGCGAGTGCCCGTCTTTCGCGTTCACGGCGCACCAGTAAGGCGCCTCGGTATGCGGGCCAAGCGCGAGGCCGGAATGGGAACTCAGTTCCTTGATGTCCGGCTCGGCATTGATTTTGACGAGTCCGCCACCCTTGAAGTTGGCCACCAATCGAACCAGCTTTCCTTCGTTGTCCATGTCATAGGCAAAGGAGTTGTTATCCACCAGTTTCAACAAGATCTGATTACGGGCGGCCAGGCAAAGGACGTCGTAGCGATTTTCCAGGGATGTCAGGTTGGGTAGTTCATTTGGAGGGCTGCCATCGGTGATTTTTTGCAGCCCTTCAAAGATCAGCACGCAAATAAGGCCATTGGAGTAGGCCGCCAGCAGTTCGCATTGGTCTTTCGAAAACGAGAACTTTAATTCTGTGGCTGCCAGAGATGCTTTGAAATTGGCTCCTGGTGCCTGCGGCCCGCCGATGGAGGCCAGTTCTTCGGCGAACTTGTGAAGCCATGTTGACTGCCGAATATCAAAGCTCAAAATTCTGATGTCCTGTCCAGTAAAAAGCTCAACGTTTTCGACATCCCGTTTGATGGCGTCAGTCATTGTCTACATCCCTGTTGTGTATCTGCTCCCGGTTATGCGGCAGCTCCTCCCACGATTCTGCCCAAGCCGATGATCAGCGTATGTCATCCACTTCCGTTAAAGCATACGGAGCGTTCCGACAAACCCGAGAGATTGCGAGAAGGGCCGATCACCAATGCTTGATGCCACTCGGGACTCGGCTTCGGAAGGCGTTGCAGGTGCTTGCTGGCGTGGCGCGAGGAGGAGGGGGGATGCTTAGTCCGGCGCTTCGAGGGTGACTGGAACAGTGCCTCATCAAATCCCGGGCATAAAAAAACCCTGAATCTTGCGATTCAGGGTTTTCGGTATTTGGTGCCAGAGACGGAATAGAACCAATGTCTGTAGGCCTTGTAGGTAAAGGGCTCGTGTGGTTTGGGTGATTTGCTTGCCCCCAAATCTGCCCCCAAAAAGAAATATGCCAATGCCTGACGTAGACCCATGACACGTTGGGTGTCGTTTCTTCAAACGACACCCTATAGAAGCAAGCGCCTACATTGGAGATTATGCTTTGGCTTCGCGCTCGATGATCGTATAGGTCGAATTGTCGCGAATCACAGTAGTGACCGCCCCCTTCTTTTTTCCGCGGATCAATGCATGCGAAGGATTTGGAGTGAATGCATCCCCTTGTTGTGCAGGCAGCGGATCGTGCAAGATATCTTGCTTCCAGTCGGGCACTAATTGGGTCGATCTCTTTGGATTTGTTGGATTCCGAATGCTATCGCAAACAGCAATCGAAACAATCATATTTCGGCCGTTCGCAACATGCGGCGATAACTCTGGATTAAGCTGAATTTTTTGCCAATCGCAAGATAGATTAGGGTCGTTAAAAATTGAAGTAGGAAGTTCAGTCTGTCCGTCTGGAAAAACCCGTGGGTCAGCGTAGCGGTAGAGCACTTCTCCGTCCAAGATATTACTCATACCGACATCTTCCCGTAAACTTCCGCAAAGTTCTCTTCGAACTGGCCCAAGGGAATTTCGTATTCCTCAAAATTGCCGTCTTTTTCGAACTCTACTTCTACTATCTCAGAGTTGTGAAAATTTAAGTATGTTGAATTGTCTGATACAAATTCCAGGCTGATCCCTCCGGTAGGGATCGGGCCCATGATTAACTTTGGATAAATTGGTTTTGCGTGATTAGAAAATAGTTGCCTTTCTAAGCCCGAAAGAAATCCGACTGCTACTTCGCTCGTACGCTCTGTAGGCGCTGCCGCTTGTCCCGAGATCCAAGCATTCCCAATCAGAGGAAGATCTCTCAAATATTTAAGGCGAGATAGAATAAGCTCATGAAACTGAAGTTTTTGTTCTGCAGCCGTTTTGTAATCTTCAAATGAAGAAAAATTTTCGAAGTAGGTTTTCAACTCGGGCTTGGATAGATAAACATTCTGATCAGGGATGTATTTCGAAGCCCATGGAGTATCTGCGTGTGAGTACTCGATGAGTTTATATGAGCCGATAGCGCAAAATGTCAGTGTTAGCGCTAATAGGAAAGCAGCCGTATTTTCGGTAATGGGCTTGAGAATCTCATTCTTTGGCTTGTTAATATTATGATAGCCAAGATGTTTATATTTGTGGAATATTCCAGAGTTAACCGGTCCATGCTTCCAAGCTTGAAAGTCTTCTTGGAACAAAGCCTCTCCAAACTGCGCAAGATGAAAGCCTTGGGCAAGGTACAGTAGCTTTTGTAATTCTCGGTTCGTCAGGCTATGAGGAGCAGGAGTCTGAGCGAGAATGTGGTCAGCAATATCAAAAATAGTGGGCATATAGTCCTGTTGGCGCTTATTTCAGGCCATAGATCGTCGTAGCATCGTGTGTAAGCATTCGCTATCTGTCAAGCATGGTCTCATCAGCCTCATCTCGAAAAATTGTAGCCCACGTCATTCACCTTGCTTCCCGCCATAGTCCCCCCACAGGATTAATCGCTTCGGGTCGATTGCAGTCCCTCGCTTAAGGCGCCAAACGACCACCCCACTTTCCGCGATTTGCCATCATCCAATGTGTGACTGATTTCAAAAAACCGGGGAACGGGGGAACAGTGGGAACAACCAATGTTTCCGGGGCCTTTGGCGGGGGAACTTGTACCCCAGTGTTTTTTTGGGGGAACAGAGACTGCCCTCTAGGAGGCAGTCACTTGAGTTAACCAAGAGTTAACTGAGTAATTTAGTCGGTTAACTCTTGGTTAACTGCCCTGAAAGCCCCAACCCAGCAGGCTCTCAGCCGATTTAGCCCATCAGTTCGGGCGGTTAACCAGTTAACCGAGTAATTTAGTCGGTTAACTCCTTAGTTAACCGCCCTGAAAGCCACGGCCCGCTTGGCTCTCAGGCGAACGAAGGATAGCCGAGTTAACCAGCTCAAATGCTTAGTTAACCGGGCTACAAGCCACGGCCCGTAAGGCTTTCAGCCCAGTTAACCAACCGAGTTAACCAGTTAACTAACTTTGACGGGGTGCCGCTAACGAGTTTGCGCGAGTCTTCGCACCCGTTCCTCGCCCAAAATGCCAGGGTCCCCGGCGTGTTTCTGGAGATGGGAGGCCATCTCTTGGTGAGGCACTATGTAGTTACATTGCACTTGATCGTCCAAATGCGTTGTCGCTAGGTTGTAAGGCTTTCTGTGCAGCCGGCTACGGGTGACCAGTGATCGACTTTATAGCGAACAGGCTTAAGTACGCTGACTTCGCTCGCGAAACAAATTGGCTTGTGTTTCGATAATCGTAACCGAGCCACAGCCATGAGCGTTTCAAATGGACGACAAAGCGAAAATTGCGGTAAGCACCCTTGGTGTTGGGTTCCTCTTCGGGGCCATAGGCTGCGTAACTTCTACTGCACAGCTGATTAAATTTACGTGGGGGATGACCGTTAGCGAGGGCGCTGCAAATGTAATCGGATACATCGTCGGTACTGGTGTCATTTCAGTACTCACGATCCCAATCGTCGCATTTTTCTGCATTTTCGGCGCGGCACTGACCACCGCCCCCTGGTCTGTGAAGTGAGCGAGCGCCATCCGCTACTGGTCGATTCGAGCCCTTGGGGTGACGGGCAGATATCGGCCAGAGCAGTCATTCGTAGATTTTACGAAGCCGCGGTCGGTTCACTTATTCATAGCGAACAGCCCGCTGGTCGAGCCATTGCAGCCGGCGGTCGAACTCGATTGATGGCTCTGACCCAATCATCCGTTCAAGGATATTGGGCACACCGTAGAGATTACTAGTGGTGCCCGGGCCAAAGAGCTGCCATAGCAGAGTCAGGGTCTCGCGAGGAAACTGCTCAGGCGAAGTGGACTGTTCGATTGCATAGAGGTTTCCATGCCCTTCCAGCCGCGTAAGATAGGGGAGCAGTTGTTCTAACGCCTCGGGAAACGCATCTGCCGAATTGACCGCTAGGCCAGAGAAATGGCGCGTCAACTCTTTCTCGCGCAAGGCACGCTCACGCGGCCAAACTTTGGCAAGTAGAGGACCAATACTAGTACGCCATGCCGCGGCGGGGCCACCCTCGATCTGGTTGATCCATTGCACGAGGACATTAGCAGCGCCCTCGCGCAAGGCTGGTGGGCCATTCCGAAGCCCCTGAGCAGTATCTGCAAGCGTGATACCCCAACAATCGGCATCTTTTTCTTTGCGAATGATCGATAGCGCCGGAGCCATGATTTTAGCCGCTGCGGAGGTTGCGGCTTGCCCCCGACCGTCAACTTCGATAACGCCACGCAAGATATGCTTCCCGAATGCCTGCGATGCAACTACAGACAGGCGCGCTTGGTTGACCAGAACTGCTCGCAGCGCCACTCCCTCGGCAGTAGCACCACCGAGTGCTGCGTCAAGCATCCCGGCCACATTCTGCCCTTCTATTGTTAGAACAAAGCCGGCCGCATTGACAAGAACAGCACGCGCTAGCGTGCCCTGTCGGCCTTCGGCGGCAGCTGCCTGCGCGATAGCATCCAGTAGATTTTGACTAATTGGTTCATTCGCTTGCCGGCTCTGCTCGATGTCGACAAGCGCTGCTTCAGTTAGCTTCCCGCCTGGCGAATTGATCGCATCGTCAAATAGTTTGCGGCTCTCGTCGAGCGGTGAGTCGTCGTGAGCTATGGCACTAGCAAACAGCCGTGGCCACCAAGCGGCGATCTTAGGTACCGCTTGCCGTGGAGAACTTGAATAAAGGTCTGATAATCGGCCGATGATGAGGGCGAGGAAGGATTCGGTCGCGGGCTCGAGCGCTACAAAAATGCTGATGACGAGCCCGTGGGTCGTCGAATCGCGTTCTTCCTGCGGAAACGACAAAGATCCAATGAGATCACTCCACAGTGGCGCGTTTGAAGCATCGAGCGATGCTTTCCTTAGCGTGTCGAAGGCGCCGCTCGGATCAGTCCGGCAATAGACACTCCAACCCAGTTGCTTCTCGACATCAGGACTGTGGATGATCGCGTGTGCCACCTCAAGACGTTTATCATCCGCCGCGTCGGTGATCGGCAGGGCGTTACCGATCACCGTTCGAACGCCGGTTGAGTAAGATCTGAAAAAGTCCCGCTCTTCTACTTCACGATCAAGATAATCGCGACGCCCCTTGATAGCTGCGAGTTCAGCGACACCCGCTTCAGACAAAACGCCGGCTGCGCCGAGCATGTTGAGTCTTAGCCATACCTCGGCATCGCGCGCATGACTACGCCAATCAACTTGTCCTTCCTCGATGGTGTAACGCGTGTAATAAGCGTTTCCCTCAGTAAGAATACGCCGCTCGATCCGTGTCACCAGCGCCGGATCTGCGTCGGCTGCACGATCGCGCAACACCATTGCGAACTCGCGCCGGATACTCCAGAAAATATTGAGCGGTAGTGTCTCTAGCCCGGTGATTGCCTCGTCCGCCGCGAAGAGCGTCGCGTTACGCAAAGCGTGCAACCACAGCCGGCTCCCAAGAACTCCTGGCATATGACGCCAAGTTTCCGCCAGCGAGCGGCCTTCACCTCTATCGGCTCGGGCGACTGCAGGAAGTAGCTGCGAAAGAAGCTGGATGAGAAAGACCACTCCATCATGATGTTCATTTTGCATGTGAGGCTCGACCGACGGCACAGAGGAGTCGTTGATATCGAAGTCTTCGCCGATCCCATCGATGTCGAGAGACATTCCGACGACCTCTTGAAGCTTCGCCATTGCGATAGCCATGATGACACCCGGCTGTGGCACCGCGATAAGTGCGTCGACAAGCCCCGAAGCCCCGCCCATGTCCTGAACCGTCCAGTTCGGCCAAAATAAGTCGGTGAGCCGATTGGGAAAATTGAGCTCGCGCTCGCTATGAAGCGTATAAAAGTTGGCCTTGAGTCTGAGAGCTGGTGTAAGTAGCCCCACGGCCATATGAAGATCGGCATTGAGCACGACTGGACCACGAAGCCTGTTCTGGATGACGTAAGATTGGTTATCCAGTTTCATGTCACGATGCGGCTGGCTGATTGCAAGCAGGCGCCAGGCACGGAGCCAAAAATCCGGTAAGCCTTTGGTATGGATAACACGGTTAGCGATCACGTTAGCGAACGGCTGGCCGAACCGCTCCAACCATGTGATGGCTAATCTGAACCGGTGCACTGATTCAAAGTCGCGGGCAAGCCAAGTAGCAGCGATCCGGGCCGTGTCCTGGTCGCTCCAGAGTTTGCGGTCGACGAAAAAATCGAACCAGGTTGCATCTTCAATTGTGGTTATCGCGACTGACCACAGGTCTTGGTGGCCGCTGAGTAGCCACAAAACGCGATCGAGTTCGGCCGGCTCAGCAGCAGCAAAGGATTTGACGAGGATCGCTTGAGCCCAGGTACGCCGGATAGTTCGAGGGCGCTCCACAACGTCGGCGAGTTGATCGAGGTCACGCCAGAGTGCGCTGTGGTTTTTCTTACCGGTTGCAGAATCGGTTACGCGTTCATACACAATCGGCTCGACCGCAAGTGCACCCCAGCGAACGTCCGCCTCCTCCCGCGCATCGACCGCATCTAGCGCATAGACGGGGCGTAAATCAGGAAATCGCTGTCGATCGGCTTCGAGAACATTCAGAAAATAACGGACTGGCGCATCGCCGGCGCTGTAGCCAATAAGCACAATAGTCTTGCAGCGGCACAGGTCGAACAGAAAACGAGACGCCCAACCCGAGCGCATGTAGGCGTCGCCATAGTCCGCACTTGTCACGACAAGCGGCGTCTCTTCCAACTCGATATGTTCGTCGGTTACACGGCCGTGGAGATGGATGATCCCGCCGAAGCCAGCGCTTCCTGGGGAGGGTAGATCTTGCCCTGCAAAGCTGAGAGCCCGAACCTGCTTGGCACCATCGACCTCGAGAAGTGCCTTTTCAAGCATCGTGTCAAAGTTGGTCGTGACGATAACCGGCCGGTTATCGAGGTTGCGAGAAAGCCTTAAAATAGTGCGGTGATGGGTAAGGTCGGGCTGCGTCGGAGGTTGCAGTAGTTCCGCCACCGTGCGGATCATATCGCCAGGATTGACAATCCGGCGGCTGAGTGACCCCAAAACCTCTTCGAATCGACCGTCTACAAACGACTTTTGCTCGGATGTACTCATTTCCAGATTGAGCCGGTCGAAACATTGTTTGACCAAACCTTCAAATCCTGGAAGCTGCGGCGCACTGACACCCGCACCGCACAGAAAAACTACGTCGCCGGTAAGCAAAGCATTGACTAGATGTTCCGGGAATACCGGACCTTCTTTAGAAAAACTGAGACTCACGACAAGCGTACTCTGGCGACGCGTGATGTCCCGTCTTCTTCATCGTCAGATGCCTTCGGAGTGGAACCCTGTTTGAAACCTTGCAGGATGGCCTGCTCCCGATTCGACAATACACGACTGAAATCGATGATGGTTGGCATGTCAAATCCTTTGCCTAAATGAATAGCAATTATGATCTCTGGCGGAAGAGTGATTTGGCAAACGAAAGATGGCCAATTAAAGGCATACCCTGTAATCGCTTGTGATGTAAATTTTGGTCATAAGCCGCAGAGGTTTGGACTGGCCGATGGAGTCTGGCACTCATCAATATGCGCTTTTAAATCCTCACCTATGGTTGTTTCTCGAAAGACCTTGCAGGCCTTGTTCTGTAAGGCCTCCAGAGGATTACCAGAATCTCCCAATCTAACGCCGGTCAACTTGAGCTGTGATCGAATTGAACCCCTGTCTAGCAGCCTCACCGAAAAACGCTCAGGTCTGGCCACCTCTATAAATGAGTCCAGGCGTATGTTTCTCGAGAAACGAACGTGAGATGACGGGGGGACGGGTGGCAGCTTTTGCACCCGTTCAGAAGTCGGCTTTGGTTGTCGTATAGCTCTAATGTCCGCCATCAGTTGTCGCTTCGACGTAATCAGATCGAAACGACGCATAGATGGGAATGGCCTATGGGCGCGGCTTACAGCCTTATAACTTTCTGTCCAGAGCGTCAGGACTAAACAACAACCAACCGCCGAAAAAGGGTCGTATATACCGAAGACGCGGGGCCCGAATTACCCCCTAGGCCCACCCCTTCGGGAGGACCCATTGATTTCTGAATGGTCCGACATGTTTTGTAAGGGCGGATGGCTTTCGAAGCTGCCTCTGCTGTTGTGCATCACTCACAACCAAAAACAGCTAATGAGGGGCCAAAAACGACACAAAGCTGACGGTGGTGAAAGTCAGAGCTCGGCCAGAGCGGACGTTCGCTACGGTCTGTCTCTCGCTATCAGTGAACGTTGAGCAAGACATATTTAGGCAAACCGTAGCGGCCGCACTTTGCATCCACAGGCTCATTCATAGATCAAGAGGGTGAGAAAGATCGTAGCCAATACATCGAAATTGGACAACCAACCTTTCGTGCACTAACTTTGTACCTGAAACTCGATTAGCATTAAATTTCACTAACTTCCGGATGTAAAAACTTGGAGGCGTTATGGATAATTATCACATTACAAAAAACGGTGATAAGTGGAATCTTACCAAAGAAGGGAATGAACGCCCATCGAAGAGCGCGGAAACCAAGCAAGAAATTATTGAAAAAACAAGAGAGTTCATGTCTGACAAAACGGGCTCCGTGAAAATCCATAAAGAAGATGGGAAATTTCAAGAGGAGCGAACCTATCAGCGGAAAGATGATCCGAAAAACTCAAAAGGTTAATCGTATCAGCCCGACTTGCCGACTTTATAAATGTAGGACGGCGAGGCCAAATGCTATTTCCATATAAGTATTCGCATTTGGCCACGCCTCCGAATTTATTCGTCTACTCGAGACTTTCAATGGCCCTTTGGTACGATTAGTACCTTTATTTCAAAATCATCCTGCTTTTTATTAAGGTCATTTTCAAGGCCTCTAGGATTAGAAATCCAGCCCTCAGGGTCATATACGAAACAAAGAAGCTTTTTACAGTCCGGGTGAGCTCTATACCGCTGCGAGTCGACGATTAATTCCGCGCCAACGTCCTTGGCCTTTAGAGTGGGCCTGGTCTTTTTGACTTCAATAATGATTTTTTCATCTTTCAATAAAAAGTCTACTCTAGATCCACCACCAGCATAGCTAGGCGTCCATTCTTCAGGTCTAATATCATCAAAGTAAACATGCAATAGTGCGTGCAGCAGGTCTTGAGTGTCATACTCATCGTTAATATGTAGGCTGTCGCGATCTGCGTGGCGAGATTTCAACTGTTTGGCGACGAGATGAAAGCGCGCACAGATTCTTTCCACTAATGCGAAATAGTCTATATCGGAGGTCTCGCTTTCCGTTGTGACCAACAACGCCTTTGCTGCTGTCCATGGAAAGGTCGCACCGCAATTCCCACAATGGGTGGGCACGCTTGTACCAAACCCTATGGAAATAACTCCAGGTACGTGATACTTCCCTTGTATTTCATGATTACAATCTGGGCAGGTATGAATTGTTGATTCACCGCACGTGGCGCAGAATTTTTTGCGGAACTCTGGTGAGCTATGATAATTGTCCGTAATTTGATGCCCATTTAAGCAAACTTGTTGCGTATCGTATTGGCCCATCACTTTATCCCTACAGTAATTTATACCGCACTTGTTAAACTAAACACACGTTAAAACTTATCCTGTCGACATGCAACTAAAGAACCGGCGTTGGGGTTAGCAGCTACGTTTAAACCGTAGGCCGCTTTAGGGCGAACGTCAGCTTTTTGCAGGTTGCTGTCGGCCATAGTGTAGTTTTGGTCGCGCCCAGCAGAGGCTTAGTCTGCCGATGAAATGCACGCTGGTGAGGCCCGAGTCTGTCTCTGGTTCACTCGCTTCGTCGCTTTAAATCCTCTTATAAGATTAATTTCGGTTTGCGGCTCCAGCCCTGACACAGCGCTGTCTACGGCGCTTTCGGTCTCGTCGGCCGTCTTGCTCCTGTCTTGCTCTGCAATGGGCTTTTTCTACGGATTGATTCCTCGACTGTGGTTGATTCTTGAAAGGCCTTGCAGCCCTTACGCGGCGTGGCCTCCAGAGGATTACCCGAATTTTCGTTTCTACCTTCCTCCAACCCACGAGGAACCGCAAAGCCCTTGCCGTCTGAATGGCAGTCCTTCGGTTCGTGCAGGCATATGTTTCGCGAGAGCACGAACGTGAGGTGATACGCTCAGATTTGAGCGCATCGCCGATAACGATCAGGTAACGGTGCGAGCGTTACCCAAAGTGGGAAAATCCCACCTTTAACCCTCAGAATTTCGCTGGTCGACTGCCCGGTCCATCCACCAACTGTGAGTGGGATCTACATACCCTGGATTTGAGGTATCTACTGCGCAGGCTTTTCGACCTCAAGTAGAGATGCGTCCAAATCTGGATGCATCTCTCCACCCTCAATCTGAGGTCCAACCACCAGTGGTGGATGGAGCAGATCTGCGCCATTACCCCCGGCAGCAGCTGCATCCCGTTAACGGTTGTTTTTCCTCATAGTTGAGCCTCGCCAACACGCTGAAAACGGTCCCAGGCGCCATATTCAAACCTCGGCTTTAACAATTTGCGGAATTGACTCGCAGGCCCCGCCGTTCGCGGCGTGCGGGCTGGTTTGCGAATCTTTAAATCTAACGCCTGTCTGCCTGAGCCGTGACCGAATTACCCCCTATCTAACGGCACCAATAAAAAACAGCCCGCCTGGCCACCTCGTTGAATGAGTGCAGGCGGGCGGCTCGATGCGTCGATGTCGGTGTGTGCGGTGTGCAAATGAAAAAGGCCGCCGGGGTTTAACCCAGCGGCCTACGGTCTCCTCAAAGCCAGGGGATTAATCCGGCGCTGTCGCGTACTTGGCGGCCAGTTCCAAGGCCACCACGTCATCCATCACCGAACGCTCGAAGACCTCCATCTGAGCCGTCTCGACGTCCTTCTCACTGACCTGGTGGAGCAGTGCATACACTCGGCCCGGGTAATGCGTGGTCAGTACCTGCGCCGCCCATTGCGCCTTTTGCTCGGTGGCGAACGGTCGAACAATGCTCCGCTCGCCCGCTGACTTGACCGCCTCCCAGCAGACCGCCGACCAAAACACGACCTTCTTGCCCACGGTTTCAAAGCCGCGGCACATCGGTCGCTCGACGGCATTGGCAACCCACGTGCGGTATGGGTTCAACTTCTCTACGGCCGGCTTCACCCGAGTAGCACCGAGGGGTCATCGAGCAGATCGCGATAGCTAACTGAGTGGGTGCGGTCTGCCATATGGGGAATTTTCATAGAGCGAAAAGCTTCGTTACTGCCGAGGCTCACCAGGTGGCTGCCAATGGTAACCAGTGCCTGCACCTGTTGATCCCAGGCGTCCTCCAGCTTCGCGATCTGCGACGTCCGGACTTTTTCGCGGGCAATGTCTTGCTCCTTCAGCGCGCTCACAATCTGTGCATCAATTGCTTCGGCTTCGGCCCGCAATGCGGTCAGCAGAGGCTCGTCATGCTCCTTGGCTTGATGGGCCCGCTGTCGCTCTGTCGTCGCTTCCTGCGTTGCCTTCTCCGCGGCGGTGCTGGCGAGAAAGTCACCCGTGGCCGTTGCTCGAGCACGCGCTTGCACAGCGAGTTGCAACCCCATGTCAACGTTCGTCCCAGCGTCTTCGTGCCTGGCTTCAATGTCCTTCATGGCGCTCTGCACACGCTCGGCACCGTCCCGCAGGCGACCAACCTCTGACGTGAGTTCCTGGTCCCGCTTGTTGTTGGCCACAATCTGCTTGTCAGCATTGAGCAGCGTGGACAGGCGCTCGATATCTTTGTCCAGGTACACCAATTGCGTCTTGAGACTTGAAGCGGGACGCTCCAGTTTGAACGCCTCATTCTGTAATTGGCATCGTTGCTGCCACTGCTCTTGCGTACAGTCTTCAATGCGCAACGGTATGCCATCGAGCATCTCCCGCAACGGCTCGCTCTGCTCCTCGAGCACTTTAATTTCCCGCTTCCACTCGGCTTTCTTGCTCTCCAGCTCCTTCAGCAATTTGGCGTTGTTGGGTTTGGTGACTTGGGTGTGGTCAGTCATGGGTGATTCTCCAAAAAATAATAAGTTAGGTGGATCAGCGGGCTGGCCACGCCTTATGTGCCGAGCACCTCCCGCCAGATCGCTGGGCAGAAGCGGGGTCGTTTATAGAAAAACAGGTGTGTGTTCCCCCTGTTCCCCAACATCTCTATAAGGGGGAACACCCCAAGGCCCCGGAAACATTGGCTGTTCCCACTGTTCCCCGCGTTCCCCACAAAACTAGGTTCCTGTGAAGTCGGCCATTGGTGTTGAGTGGTCATACACTGGCGGCTTCCAGGTCCATGGCTTCGGCGTCGACGACATACAGGCGCGCCGACCCACCCCCGGGCAGGCGATATTTCTTGGTCTTGCGACTGTCTCGGTCGGTGTCGCGCTTGGCGAACGCGCCCACCCCGTCCAGCGCCTTGACCACACGACTGAGGCCGTAGCCATTGGCCGCTTCGACCAGCGCCGACTTGTTGAACAAGTACAGCCGTTTACCCAGGGATAACTCCCAGTACCCGGCCCGGTTGAACACCTTGGAGTCGGGTGTGTGGTCATCCACATCGGAGAAGCGGCTGCTGCCGTGTTTGTCGATGAAGTCGAGGATGCCGGCGAGGATCTGCCGGTCTTCGGCATTGCCGCCGCCGACCCGGGCCAGCCACTCGCCATACAGCAACTGGCAGTCGCTCAGGGCGCTACCCGGTGTCCAGGGCAACAGGCCGTAAGCGATGGCCATTTCCCCGGCCAGGGCAATCACGGCGAAGCGGTCGGCCACCCGGCCAGCCTGTGCGTTGTCCTCGACGAATTTGGCGCGCACGTTGGCGAAGTGTTCCAGCAGTCCGGGGCGGTCATCGCTGGCGAGCAGTTGCTCGACGAACGCTGAACCCAAATGACCATGGTGGGCACTCACGGCTACGGTGAGCAGACGGTGAAAGTCGGCCCCTTCCAGGCCGTGCAATTCATCGAAAGCACGGTGGGCGCGAGTGCCAGCATTCACGTCGACCATGCGCAGTTCAGCACCGGCGTGGGCGGCATTGCCGGAGATGGCGGCGTGCTCGGAAAGGGAGCGTTCGCCACTCGACAGGGTGAGTAGGCGCCAGCTCAATTTGGCCCGACCTTCACGCTCGCGGGTCATGGTGCCTTTGCCCTGACCATTGGCCAGTGAGTAGGCCATCTCCTGCACACGCTTCGGGTCGGCGCGCTTGATTTCGTCCAGTGGTAACAGGGTGTCATTGCGCCCGGCGGCTTCGATTTCCAAGCCACCCTTGGTCATGTCCCAACTGGCGGCGAACACGCCAGGGTCACCCCACACCGACGAGCCAATCAACTGCGCCAGTGACTTGCCGCTGGAGCTGTCGCCCACCAGGTGCACGCCGCCACCGAGTACGCCAACCAGACTCAGCAGTGGTCCGGCCAGCGCACAGCCAATCGCCAATGTCAGCACCGGATTGCCCGCACACTTGGCGGCGACTTCGCTTTGCCAGAGCGCCAGCTCGCCACGCACACTGAACAGGTTCTGGCCTTTACCGCTGGCCTGATAACGCACCTTGTCGCTGCCGAGGGTGCGCCCCGGCAAGACAAAGGCGCCCGACTCATGCCAGCCCGGACGACCCGTGGTGGCGAACACTTCTTCCGGGCGCTGCTCCAGCAGGTACTCCATAAAGGCAGCGCGCTTTTTCAGCGCGATGATGACGCCCATGCCGAACAGCTGGCGGCGGGCATCCTCGCCACTGCCGCCGAACACCTCCATGGGAATGATCCATTCCTTGATGCCGCTGTCGGTGAACAGGCGCAGCAAACGTCCCTCGCTGCCGTCATCGCTGTTGGTGGTCCGCGCTGTTACGGTCACCGGGCTGGCGATCCATTCATCAATGATCGGGCGATCATGGGTGTCGCTGTCGGCGTCATCCTCATCTTGGCCCGCTGCACGTTTGAAGCCGTGACGGTACACACCCGGGCGCAGCTTGCGGCCCTTTTCATTGGTGACCCAGTGTTCGTACACGGCCCAGCAGGGACGCTCAGGCGTAACGGTCGGCGCATCAGGCCGAAGGCTGATGACGTTGCTGTCAGGCAGGGACATGGGCGCGTTTCCAGTTGGCGAGGTCGTTGAAGTCGGTGAGGTCTGCGGGGGCGTTTTCTGGCCACTGTGGGAACGCCACTTGGCCACCTACGAGCGCGGCGGCGGCATTGGCAGCCGTACGCCCGGGGTTGCCATCAGTGAGCCGGTCGTCGTCGCCGGCGATGAGGATTGGCTGTTCGGGGTAACGGGCGCGCAGGGCGAACGCTACCGGCTTGAGGTTGCCGCTGTTCATGGCGCAGGCCACGGCGTAGCCGTGCTGGTGCAGCGTGGCACCTGTGGCCCAGCCTTCGCAGATGCACAGCGGCTGGCCCGGGACGATGACGCCCAAGGGCGAATAGCTGCCCTTGATCCGGCCACCCGCCAGAAAGCGTTTGCTGCCGTCGCGGGCAATGCGCTGCAAGTTGACCAACTCACCCGTCACGTACAGCGGCACCAGCAAGGCGTCACCACTCTGGCGCAAGCCATGCGGACGAATACCCTTGGCGATGAGGTACGGGTGGGCAGAATCAGCGCGCCGCGCATCGCGCCACCAACGCTGAGCACGGATCGCCGCCTTGAGCTGGCGCTGTTGCTGTTCGGCTTCGCGCTGGCGCTTGGCCTGCTCGATGTGCTGGCGCACTTGCTCGGCTTCACGCGGATCGGCAGGTTCACGGCTGCACCAGGTGTGAGTAGCACCAGCTTTCCAGCTGCCAAACGCGCCCGAAATAATCCCGTCCAGGTACAAGACATACCAGCCGTTTTCGCTGCCTTGTCTATCGCCGGGAACGTGAAAGCGATGAATCAGACCATCTGGCTCCGGCAGCCAATCGAGTGGGCCATAAACAGACTGAAGGGCGTCGCGAAACAGGACCGGCGCGGCCTTGTGAGGAGGGACGCTAGATGGCTGGGTGACTTTCTTCAGGCAAGCCGAGGGCGTCACCGCCGTTTGGCAGTGTTGAAAATTCGTCATGATTTAGCCCCTCAGATCAGGGTGGCAGCGAAACATCTGCTGGCTGGCTTCACCGCGCACAGAGGCGCGCCCGAACAACGCTTTGTTGGTGGAGTAGCAATCAGTTAGCCAACGGTCATGATCCGGGGCAGACCCGACGGCTTGTTCTTTCACCCAATGCGGCAACTCACCACGGCAGCGCATTTCGTTGAGCATCGTCCACCAATGGGAAGCGTGAGTGCGCTCGACTTCAATGAGGTCAATCAGCGTGCGGCGTTGGTCAGTGCTCAGGTCGACAATCGGAGTGTCGGGCATGCAGATGAAGGTGTTCATAGCGATACCTCCATCACATCCAACTGACCGCGCAGGCGCTTGGATTGCCCGTCCAGATAGTGATCCCAATCGCTGCTCAGGTACTGGCCCAAACCGGTCAGCTTTTCCAGGTCGCGGCCCTTGTTGTGTTTCGCGTCGGCACGAATGGCCGTCATCAGGGCAGTCAACCAGCCGATGTGATCGGTGGTGGCATCAATCAGGTCGAGCGCTTCGTCGGTGATTTGGCGGAGGTTGTTCATTACACCTCCGCGACGGTCAGGGAAGTGGCGAGGGTGGCGCGGTCGGTGCTGCTGAGGGCGCCAAGGGTATCGGCCATCTGCACCAAGCCAAGAAGGTGGGCGCGTTGTTCGGGTAAGCGGTTGACGCGATAGGCAATCAGTTCGGCGCCGATGATGGCGATGGCCAGACTGTTGCTAGACGAAATGAGGGCGTGTTTCATGGGTGGAGCTCCGTTTACTTCATCGGAGCCACTCCAGTCTGCCGCCAAGCAGAGATGGGTGGCGAGTTGCACAGGATTGGCGGACCGGGGCAAACGGAACCCGGCGCACCCGAAGGTGCTCCTGCGCAACCCGCCATAACACGAGAATGCGGGCACAAAAAAAGCGCCTGCAATCGTAATGGGGGCGCTGTTGCGCCGTTTACTGTTCGACCCGCCAAGGTCGGTCGCTGATTTTGCAGCGACGGGCAAACCATAACGCTTACGGGGATGCATGGCAAGGGAAAGGGATGGCTGCGCGGTGTTCAAGGGCGCACATCCTCCAGGCCGAGGGTGAGCTGTAGTTGTTCCCGCAAGTGCGCGACATGCTGATAGGCCCCCGGCTTTTCATAGCGCCAGTGAGCCAGCCGGCGACCGCTCTGGCTTGCTTCCCGTATGCGAGCCTGCAGCGTTTGGCAGGCCATGCCATAACGTGCTTCGCGAAACGCCATGACCAGACTCGACTTCAATTCTACAACGCGATCAGTGTTGCGAGACAGCGCCAGCAGGAGGAACGCCTGATCCTCGTTCAGCAGGGCGAAGCGTTCGGCTTTGCCGCCACCTTGCACGCGTTTACCAACTTCGGTTTGAAACGGAAGATGGCCAAACTGCCGAATCTTGTCGGCGTATTTATCGATCAGCTCAATGCTGCTTTTGTGCTGCGTACCCAACTGCTCGGCCAGCACGCGACTATCCACACGGGGCTCGCCTTGGGATTGGGTCAGGGTAATTGCGCTCATGCTGCCACCTTCTGTGCTGGTTCACCGATAAGGGCGTACAGCGCGATATTGCTGTGGGAGCGGCCATGCTCGTCAGTGATCGTGATGCGCCGGGTGTGGAATGTGTAACCCTGGTTTTTCAGCTCCTTGATGCGCGAGGCAGGCATCAGAATATTGAGGTCGCGGCGGGCGGTGAGGGTGTCGATTGGGCCGCTGTTACGCATCCAGTCGAGCAGGCAGCGGCGCTGTGCCGAAAGGCTGTTTTCACTGAGGTGCAGATTGTTCTGGTTGTCCTTTCCAGCGTCGGACATTTAGGCGGCCTCCCCACGACTTTCGGCGATGCGCTCATCACACCAGGCCAGAACCTCGGCCTCGATCCAGACGACACACTTGGGGCCGAGGCTGATTTGCTTTGGGAAGATATCGGCAGCGATGCGGCGATATATTTCCGTGCACGACAGGCCAGTGATCGATTCCACTTCCTGGCGCTTGATAAACCGCCGAGCGGGAGTAGGGGGGTTGGTAGCGTTTGCCATCGTCTGCGCCTCCTAAGGCGGTTTGGGTAGTGACGATGGAAATGTTGGCGGTTGAAGCTGATGTGGAATAGGTAACAGGTGGGAGTTAACGTGTCACAGGTGGTTAGGTTTTCTGCGGAGGGATTTTCTGCAGGCTAGGCTGGGCAAGGGCTGTAACCTGTCACCCCTTATTATTCGCTCTTGCTATGGCCCCGCCTTTTTTTCGATCAGATCCCGTCAAAGCAGTGACGAACAACCTTACTTTTACTGCGGGGAGAACTGTCCCTCGGGCCTTAAACCATTTGATGATAATCGAGCTCCAACCAGTGGCCGGAACCATGGTTCCGTTCTGCGTAACTTCACACCAGCATTGAACAATCAAACGCCCATCAGGTGGCGAAAGCTGATTATCCTGATTCATAAATTCGACAAGCCCCATGACTTGTTCCAACTGTTCTTCCATGCGGATGCCTTCGTCTTCCGCTTCACGCTTAGCCCTACGCTCTTCGTTAAGCTCGCGGCGTTGAAGTTCGAGTTCTTCCTGAAGTAGTCGATTTTGAGTCTCTTGAATTTCAAGTTGCGTTGAAAGCTCAACAACCTTTTGCTCTGCTTTTTGGCGTGCGATTTGTTGTTCGTCAAGCTGTTCGCTAGCGCTCTTTTCACCTTCACGACGCAACTGCGCTTGTTGCGTTTTTAGAATGACTGGGGAGCTGCTTGGGAGGTAGGAAGATGGTGCACAGTTCGTTGTGGCGGCCCCATGCACGGTCTGGGAGAGCGTCCAACTGTCATTTGCAGGTTGAGCGAGGCCTGTTGCAAGCTCAGTTCGGGCGGTAGCTTCATCTACGAGACGCTCGATCCATTTTCGCCATATCAGTATGTTCGCTGCCGGTATCGGTCCGAAGCTGGTTTCGATTGTTGCGGCTTGTCGGCCAGTACTAGCGGCTTCAAAGTAATCAACGAGCGCCCCGTGGGTAACTTGGATGCTCCTATCTGATCGACCTTCTGAAAAGACGCATGCATGAAAGGTCTGGATTGGTTGTTCTAGTGGAGCAAAGGTTGCGAGAGTTGCTGCGAGTTCAGAAGCGAGTAAGCGAGGGTTCAAATGATGGTTCGACGCCCAATCGGCATAGATCCCGTCGAGCTTTATACGCCCGAAAGGACCTAACTGTTCGTCCGTACCAGCTCTCACCATTTGACTAGCTCATTAATTTATTCGCTGTATGAATATCCAGCGGTAGCAATATGTTAACTGCCTTGCACTTGAAAAAGGAACCCTGAGAACTCATTGGGAATGATTATATGAATCACAATGTATCAAGCTCGCTTAATGCTCACTACGTCGACGCCGATGAGTAGCGCATCAATCGAATCAGCCCAGCTCTGCATCATCCCCCGGCGTTGCTCCAAGTAGTTGGCATGGTTGTACGTGTCGCGAATGCCATCAGAGTCACCGTGCGCTAACTGGCGCTCGATCCAGTCCTTGTTGTATCCGCGTCCGTTCAACTCAGTGGATAACAGGTGTCTGAAGCCGTGGCCGGTTTGGCGATTCTCGTAACCCATCACACGTAGCGCTTTGTTAATCGTGTTCTCGCTCATGGGGCGATCTGGGTTTTGCTGGCCAGCGAATACAAGCGGGTATTCGCCCGTAATCGGTTGGAGTTGGCGCAGGATCTCGACAGCCTGTTTCGGCAGGGGTACAGCGTGCGGGCGGCGGGCCTTCATGCGTTCCTTGGGGATTGTCCAGGTCGCAGCATCCAAGTCGAACTCTGCCCAAGGCGCGGCTCGCAGCTCACCAGGACGAACAGCGGTAAGCACCAGCAGGCGAATGGCGCAGCGGGTCAGAAGGTTGATATTGGCGCTGTCGCACTTGGTCAGCAGTTCGGGCAGCTCGTCCATGGCGACGTGAGGATGATGGCGGGGCGCTTTCGTGGGAGCGGCTACCACGTCCAGATCGGTGGCGGGGTTCGACTCTACGACACCCTTGGCCAATCCATAACGGAATATCTGGTGCAGCCACTGGCGAATTTTCCCGGCTGCGTTCAGCGTCCCCCTGGCCTCGACTTTGCGAACCAGTTCCACCAAATCGGGTCGAGAAATGCTTTTCAGCGTGCGGGAACCAATTCCGGGGATCAAATCATTCTCTAGGTACAGCTTGGCCTTGTAGGTGGTGCTTTCTGCCCAGCGGGGTGCGTTATAGGCAAACCACTCCCGTGCAAGCGTCTCAAATGTCAGTCCCTCCACCTTCTGCGCTCGTCTGGTGGATTTTCGTTCTTGCGAAGGGTCCTTACCCTCAGAAATCAGTTGTCGTGCCTCAGATCGCTTTTTGCGAGCTTGCACCAACGACACTTCCGGGTATGAGCCAAATGCCAATCGATTTTCTTTGCCGAGGTGACGATATTTGAGACGCCAGAGCTTTGAGCCGGTGGGCATGACTTCGAGATACAAACCTTCGCCGTCGGCAAGCTTGTATGGCTTCTCCTTGGGCTTGGCTGCTTTGAGAGCGGAATCGCTCAGGGGCGTGACTTTCAGGGCCATGAAGCACCATTTTGGGGGCATGCGAGATGACCGAACCGGCCATGCCCCCAACTCTGCCCCCAAAACTTTGGGCTGCCTAGGTCGGTTTCGGCAACCATAGACAACAAAAAGCCCGCACTAGGCGGGCTTCTTGTGGGCTTTCGGGTGGTTTTGGCACCACCTGAAATTAATTAGTGGTGCCCAGAGACGGAATCGAACCGCCGACACGGGGATTTTCAATCCCCTGCTCTACCGACTGAGCTATCTGGGCAACGGGGCGCATTAAACTGGTTTTTCAGGGGGTCGTCAAGAAAGTTTTCAAAAAAATTTTAATTATTACCGTCGCTTACGATCCGACCCCCGAGAAATCGGGATTATTCAGTCGGCGGAACGTAGCCGTCAGCCTTGGCGTAATCCTCGCCGGAGAAGTACTTGTCCATCTCGCCCTGAAGATATTTGCGATCTTCGGCGTTCATCATGTTCAGGCGTTTTTCGTTGATCAGCAGGGTCTGGTGTTTTTGCCAGTCGGCCCAGGCCTTGGCCGAGACGTGGTCAAAAATGTCCTGACCTTTTGCGCCCGGGAAGGGAGCGCGTTCCAGGGCGGGCAATTCTTCTTTGTACTTGCGGCACATGATGGTGCGGGTCATGACGACTCTCCTGCGTTCAATACGGCGGCCGCGCGTTCGAGCAAGGTTTTGACCGGGGCGGCAAGGCCCAGGCGCGGCGGGGTGGCGAGGTTATACCAGAGCCAGTCGGCCTCGGCCACGTGATGGCCGGCTTCCTGGACATGGACCAGCCAGGGTTCGATGGACAACTGAAAGTGGCTGAAGGTGTGCACCAGGCTTGGCAGCGCTTGTTGGCTGCCCAGTTCCAGTGAGTGCTGCGAGGCCAGATGTTGCAGGTCATCGAGGTCATCGAGCTCCGGCAAACTCCATAGACCGCCCCACAGGCCCGTGGAAGGGCGACGGTAAAGCAGAATCGCGCCCTCGCTATTGGCGAGCATGGGCATCAGCGTGCGCTTCTGTGGCACGGTTTTACGCGGTTTGGGGACGGGGTAGCGGGTTTCCAGGCCGAGCATGTGCGCTTCGCAACCCTTTTCCAGCGGGCAGAGCAGGCAGCTCGGCTTGCTGCGGGTACACAGCGTGGCGCCCAGATCCATCATCGCCTGAGTGTAGGCGTTGACCCGATCATGCGGCGTAAAGCGCTCAGCGTTGGCCCAGAGCTGTTTGGCGACCTTCGGCTCCCCCGGGTAACCCTCTTGCGCGGTAAAGCGCGCCAGGACGCGTTTGACGTTGCCGTCGAGGATCGGCGCCCGCAGGCCCATGCTCAGGCTGGCGATGGCGCCCGCCGTCGACAGGCCAATGCCCGGCAGGTCAACCAGCTTTTCAACATCGCGTGGAAACTCGCCGTCGTATTCAGTCACGACAATTTTCGCGGTCTTCTGCAGATTGCGCGCGCGGGTGTAATAACCCAGGCCGGTCCACAGGTGCAGCACTTCGTCTTCCGGCGCGGCGGCCAGGGCTTCGACCGTTGGCAACGAGGCCATGAAACGGTCGAAGTAATTGAGCACGGTGCTGACCTGGGTTTGCTGCAACATGATTTCCGAGACCCACACCCGATACGGGGTGATGCCCTGTTGCCAAGGCAAATCGTGGCGGCCGTGGCGGTCGTACCAGTCCAGCACCGCCGATGAAAACTGCTCGGCTTTCATCGCTTGAACAGCTCCTTCAACGCGTTTTTCAGTTCCGGGCGAATTTTATCGCCAAACTTCTCGTCGATTTTTTCACTGATCCGATCTTCAGCCAGTTTGCTCGCGACTTGTCCCATGCGTTCATTGTCGAGACGGCAGGCTTTGGCGCCGAGTTCCAGCGGCCCCCGGCAACGCAGCGGCCAGACGATGCCGACATATTTGTCGCCGACCTGGCAAGCCGGGTCCGGCATGGCGCTCGTATCGCCTTCGACGATGATGCCCACGCGATAGTCCATGCCCAGCACGCGCAGATCAACGTCGCCGTCGCCATTCACGGTCATACCCGGGATGCGCACTTTCAGGTCCGGGTTACTGGCCACGCCGTTATGGAAAGTCAGGGTGCCTTTGAGTTCCTGGAACGGCGTGTCCTTGCCCCGTGGCTCGCCGCTGAGGGTTTTGCGGTTCAGGGTGGCGATGCCTTTGCACAGTTGTTGTTCGAGGTTGGCGTTGAGCAACACGCCATTGTTGACGACGAAACTGGCGTTGCCGTTGAGGCTGTCGATCAACGCTTTCTGGCTGTTGCCGCTGGCGGTTAGCGCACTGTTGAGCGTCACCAGGCCTTTGACCGGTGGATTTTTGCCTTGGCTTTCGAGGATTTTTTCCACCGGCACTTTGCTGATCTGCGTCTGCAGGCTCAGCGCAGGCACTTGCTGGCGCACGTCGAGGGTGCCCTTGGTTTCGAAGTTGCCGTCGTACAGATCGCCGCGCAGTTTCTCCAGAGTCAACAGGCCGCCCAGGCCAGTGGCCTTGAACGCGGCGTTGTGGATCGGCAGCTTGTCGAGGGTCAACTGGTCAAAGGTCAGGTCGGCGTCCACGTCGAGTTTGCTCAAGCGTTCAACCGGCAGCAGGCGTTCGGTACTCCACGCGTCCTTGGTCGGTGACTCCGGCAGCGGTGTGCTGCCCGCGCCGGCTATGGCATTGGCCTCGGTGCTGGCGACTTCAGCCTGACGCACCTGTGTCGCGCTGTTGGCTTCGGCGGATTTGGGTGGCAGATAGCGGTCGACATTGAACGTGTCAGCCTTCAGGGCTGCGCGCAGCGATTGTTTGGCGAAATCCTCGACGGCGATGCGGCCACTGAAGCTGCTGTCATCGACTTTCAGGTTGATGTTGTCGAACGAAACGCTGGTCGGCGTGCCGGCAACGCGACTCACCAGTTCGACTTTGCTCAGGCTGCCTTCGGCCATGGCCGGAAGCTTCTGGCCAATACTGTCGACGAATTTTGCCAGGTCGAACTGGGCAATCGAAATGCCGCCGCTGATCTGCGGCGTCTTGTCGAGGTCGTTGACCTTGAGTTCACCCAGTGCGCGCAATTGGTTGGCAGAGATCTTGATGCCGGTCCATTCGGCGACGTTCGCAGCTTTATCAAGCAGCAATTGCCCTTGGGCTGCGAAGGTCATGGTCTTGCCTTGCAGCGGATCACCGGCGACTTCGCCGGACATTTTCATGTCTTCGAATTTGTAGCGTTGCAGCGCGCGTTCGAAACGCAGCTCACCAGTGAGCTCGGTACGCACCCGCAGAACCGGTTGGTTAGTGCCGAGGAACGCGGTGAGTTTGACCGGGATGTTGGTCGAGTCATGCACCGGGCCTGTACTCAGCTGGATGCTTTCGGCGCTGAACTGCCTGCCAGTCTTCTCGTCGCTGTATTCAACGCGGGCGTTGTTCACGGTCAGGCTGTCGATGTCCAGGCGAATCGGCTGGGCCGGTTTTTCTACCTGAACGGTGGTTTCCGGCGCCGGTGCAGGTTCGCCAGGAGTGGCTGGTTGCGTGGCCGGAGTGGCTGGCGCCGGGACCTTGCCGACGTCTTCCCAGTTGCCATGGCCGTCCTTGTCGCGGTTCAGGCGCAGGTTCAGGCCTTCAACACGCACATCGCTCATCTGCACTTCACGGCGCAGCAGCGGCAGCACACGCACTGACAGGCCAAGCATCTGCAAGTCGGCGAACGGCTCCGTCGGCTTGGCCAGGGTCGCGACACTGGCCTCGTGCAATTCCAGGCCCAGCCAAGGGAACAGGCTCCAGCCGATATCGCCATTGAGCGTCAGCTCGATGTGGGCCTTGTCGCGGGCAATCTGGCGAATCTCGTCTTTATAGTCGTTGGGATCAAAGAGGTGGGTCAGGGCAAAGCCCAGCGCCACAATGATCAGCAACAGCCCGAGAAGTACCAGACCCAGGATTTTGCCGAACGCTTTCATGGGCGAGTCCTTGTAGATAGTCGAATTCGAAATTTAGCCGGGGAGTATAGCGCTCTGAAGTGGACGACCGGTCAGGCGATAACTGCGGGCAGTACATCCAGTGGCAGTTTCAGCTTGGCTGCAAGTGCCTGGGCTTCAAGATGCCCGGCGGGGGCCAGCAAGCGAAGTGTGGCGCCCGACTCAGAGGCCATTTTCTGCGCTTCGTTCACCAGACGCTCGGCGACGCCACGCCGACGGGTAATTTTTCGTACGCAAAGTTGGGACAAGTGCCAAACGTCCTGATGCCGTTGCAAGCGAGCCGCGCCGAGCAGTCGATCATTGAAGCGTCCGGCGATCAGCGAACCGTCCCGCAGGCAGCCTTCGATCAGCTGTATATCCCCTGAAAACGGGGCGTACAGCCAGTCCGGGGCGTCGCGGTAAATTTTCTGCAAGTCTTGCTGATCCTGGTAAGTGGCCTCGTTTAGCGGTTCGACAATGATCGGCATGGCGACTCCTTAAGAGGTACGAGAACGGATGACATACAAATGGTGATATCAGTTTGGCTTTTCTGCCACGCTCAAATGGTAACCTTTGCCCGTTCGTCCGTCCTGCTGCGACGAGATGCCGCACAAAAAGCAGCTTCACCTAACAAAACGGTCACGCGTGCGCATAGAAGCCGGGGGTGAGGAGTGGCTGGCGAACCCTACTAATAATTGGGGGATACACAATGACCACGAGCATCACGGCGGACGGCCTCATAGCCGGCCAGCCTGCGTTCCTGTCCAAGGAACGCATCATCGCCAAGCCCGGTTTTAACCGTTGGCTGGTACCACCGGCCGCTTTGGCCATCCACCTTTGCATCGGCATGGCCTACGGTTTTTCGGTGTTCTGGTTGCCACTGTCCAAGGCGCTGGGCGTGACCGCTCCAGTGGCCTGCGCGCCGGACATGAGCTTCATTTCGCAAATTTTCTCGTCGCAATGCGACTGGCCGATCTCGATGCTCGGCTGGATCTACACCCTGTTCTTCATATTCCTCGGCTGCTCGGCAGCGATCTGGGGTGGCTGGCTGGAACACGCCGGGCCGCGTAAGGCTGGCGTTGTATCGGCGCTGTGCTGGTGTGGTGGTCTGCTGATTTCAGCACTGGGGATCTATACCCACCAGATCTGGCTGATGTGGGTCGGCTCCGGGGTCATTGGCGGTATCGGCCTGGGGCTGGGTTACATCTCGCCGGTTTCGACGTTGATCAAGTGGTTCCCGGACAAGCGCGGCATGGCGACCGGTATGGCGATCATGGGTTTTGGCGGTGGCGCGATGGTCGGTGCTCCGCTGGCCGCAGCCCTGATGAGCCATTTCGCTTCGCCAACCAGCGTCGGCGTCTGGCAGAGCTTCCTGGTGATGGCCGCGATCTACTTCGTGTTCATGATCGGTGGCGCACTGTCCTACCGCGTTCCGCCAACCGGCTGGAAGCCTGAGGGCTGGACCGCGCCGGCGAAAAAAACCGCTAACGCGATGATCACCCACCGCCACGTTCATGTGAATGTCGCCTGGAAAACTCCACAGTTCCGTCTGGTGTGGCTGGTGCTGTGCCTGAACGTATCGGCCGGTATCGGCATCCTTGGCATGGCGTCGCCGCTGTTGCAGGAAGTGTTCGGCGGCAAATTGATTGGTGTGGACCTGCCATTCGGTCAACTGGGCGCCGGGCAACTGGCTTCGATTGCGGCGATTGCTGCCGGTTTCACTGGTTTGCTGAGCCTGTTCAACATCGGTGGCCGGTTCTTCTGGGCCTCGTTCTCGGATTACCTGGGCCGCAAAAACACCTATTTCGTGTTCTTCGCTCTTGGTTTTGCCCTGTACGCGTTGATCCCGAACCTCGGTCACCTGGGCAACGTTGCGCTGTTCGTGGCGGCGTTCTGCATCATCCTGTCGATGTACGGCGGTGGTTTTGCGACGGTTCCGGCTTATCTGGCGGACTTGTTCGGTACGCAAATGGTCGGTGCGATCCACGGTCGTCTGTTGACGGCATGGGCGGCAGCGGGGGTGTTGGGTCCGGTGTTGGTGAACTACTTGCGTGAGTACCAGCTGAGCATCGGCGTTGAACGCGCCGCCGCTTACGACATCACCTTGTACATTCTCGCCGGCCTGTTGGTGCTGGGGTTCCTGTGTAACCTGCTGGTGCGTCCGGTGGCTGACAAGTACTTCATGACCGATGCTGAGCTGGCTGCCGAACAGGCGCTGGGTCACGACAAAGGTGCTGACAGCAGCACCGAGCTGGAGTGGAAAGCGGACGCGGGCACCAAGCCTTTGGCGGTGGCGGCGTGGCTGGTGGTGGGTATTCCGTTGGCGTGGGGTGTGTGGGTGACCCTGCAGAAAACGGCGATCCTTTTCCACTAACGCCAAACCTTGTAGGAGCCGGCTTGCCGGCGAAGGCGTCCTCATTGCCGCTGCACTTCGCCCGGCCGCCTTCGCTGGCAAGCCAGCTCCTACAAAAGCCGTGCATTCGCAATGAATGCAGGCTTGTACTGACATGTACATCGCTGATGGCTCAGAGTTCACTCCGTCAGTGATATCACCTCTCGTGTTTCTGTTTCGCGCCCGCGCCCCTATAATGGCTGCCTTTTTCGCCCAATGATTTTGCGGAGCTGGTGATGGCCGAACGTAAGGCGTCAGTCGAGCGCGACACTCTGGAAACCCAGATCAAAGCCTCGATCAACCTGGATGGCACCGGAAAGGCCCGATTTGATATCGGTGTTCCTTTTCTTGAGCACATGCTGGACCAGATCGCCCGTCACGGGCTGATCGACCTGGATATTGTCAGCAAGGGCGACCTGCATATCGACGACCACCACACCGTGGAAGACGTCGGTATCACCCTGGGTCAGGCCTTCGCCAAAGCCATTGGCGACAAGAAAGGCATCCGTCGCTACGGCCACGCCTATGTGCCGCTCGATGAAGCGCTGTCGCGTGTGGTCATCGACTTCTCCGGCCGCCCAGGCCTGCAGATGCATGTTCCGTATACCCGCGCTACCGTCGGCGGTTTCGACGTTGACCTGTTCCAGGAATTTTTCCAGGGCTTCGTCAACCATGCGCTCGTCAGCCTGCACATCGACAACCTGCGTGGCACCAACACCCACCACCAGATCGAAACCGTGTTCAAGGCATTCGGCCGCGCACTGCGCATGGCCGTAGAGCTCGATGACCGCATGGCCGGTCAGATGCCATCGACCAAAGGCGTTCTGTAATGCAGACGGTCGCGGTTATCGATTACGGCATGGGCAACCTGCACTCGGTGGCCAAGGCCCTCGAGCACGTCGGTGCCGGTAAGGTCCTGATCACCAGCGATGCCGACGTGATTCGCGAAGCCGATCGGGTGGTTTTTCCCGGCGTCGGCGCGATTCGCGATTGCATGGCGGAGATCCGTCGCCTGGGCTTCGATTCGCTGGTGCGTGAAGTCAGCCAGGACCGTCCGTTCCTCGGCATTTGCGTGGGCATGCAAGCCTTGCTCGACAGCAGTGAAGAGAACGATGGCGTCGACTGCATCGGCCTGTTTCCGGGCGCGGTGAAGTTCTTCGGCAAAGACCTGCACGAAGACGGCGAGCACCTGAAAGTCCCGCACATGGGCTGGAACGAAGTGAAGCAGACGATTGCACATCCTCTGTGGCACGACATTCCGGACCTGGCGCGTTTCTACTTCGTGCACAGCTACTACATCGCCGCCGGCAACGCGCGGCAGGTGGTGGGCGGCGGTCACTACGGTGTCGATTTTGCTGCGGCGCTGGCCGAAGGCTCGCGTTTCGCCGTGCAGTTCCACCCGGAGAAGAGCCATACCCATGGCCTGCAATTGCTGCAGAACTTCGCCGCGTGGGATGGTCGCTGGTAAATGGCCGTCAAGAAGAAGCCACCGATCCTGACCCTCACTCCTGAACAGGAGAACGAGGCCAACCAGAAGATCAAACGCTTCATGGAGGATCGCTTCGAACTGGACCTGGGTTCGTTCGAAGCGGCCGAAATCCTTGAGCTGTTTACCCGTGAAATTGCTCCGCACTATTACAACAGGGCGATTTTCGATGTGCAGACGCACCTCAAAGAGAGGTTCGAAAGCATCGAAAGCGACTTGTGGGCGCTCGAGAAAAACTGATTTCCGAGCGAAGCTGAATACTCGAATTTGAAGGTTTGCCAGATGCTGATTATTCCCGCTATCGATCTCAAAGACGGTGCCTGTGTTCGTCTGCGCCAGGGCCGCATGGAAGATTCCACGGTGTTCTCCGATGACCCGGTGAGCATGGCTGCCAAGTGGGTGGAAGGCGGTTGCCGTCGTCTGCATCTGGTCGACCTGAACGGCGCTTTCGAAGGCCAGCCGGTCAATGGCGAAGTGGTCACTGCGATTGCCAAGCGTTATCCGAACCTGCCGATCCAGATCGGCGGCGGTATCCGTTCGCTGGAAACCATCGAGCACTACGTCAAAGCCGGCGTGAGCTACGTGATCATCGGCACCAAAGCCGTGAAAGACCCGGCCTTCGTCGCCGAAGCCTGCCGCGCGTTCCCGGGCAAAGTGATCGTCGGTCTGGATGCCAAAGACGGTTTTGTCGCCACTGACGGCTGGGCTGAAATCAGCACCATTCAGGTGATTGACCTGGCCAAGCAATTCGAAGCCGACGGCGTATCCGCGATCGTTTATACCGACATCGCCAAAGACGGCATGATGCAGGGCTGCAACGTACCGTTCACCGCCGCCCTGGCCGCTGCCACGCGTATTCCGGTGATCGCTTCCGGCGGTATTCACAACCTCGGTGACATCAAATCGCTGCTCGACGCCAAGGCGCCAGGCATCATCGGCGCAATCACTGGCCGGGCGATCTACGAAGGCACCCTCGACGTCGCTGAAGCGCAAGCTTTCTGCGATTCGTACAAAGGCTGAGGACTGACCATGGCGCTGGCCAAACGCATCATCCCTTGCCTGGACGTGGATAACGGCCGGGTCGTTAAAGGTGTGAAGTTCGAGAACATTCGCGATGCCGGTGACCCGGTGGAAATCGCCCGTCGTTACGACGAGCAGGGTGCCGACGAGATTACCTTCCTCGACATCACCGCCAGCGTCGACGGTCGCGACACCACGCTGCACACCGTGGAGCGCATGGCCAGCCAGGTGTTCATCCCGCTGACCGTGGGCGGTGGCGTGCGCACCGTGCAGGACATTCGCAATTTGCTGAATGCCGGTGCGGACAAGGTGTCGATCAATACCGCAGCGGTGTTCAATCCAGAGTTCGTTGGCGAAGCGGCGCAGCATTTCGGTTCGCAATGCATTGTCGTCGCCATCGACGCCAAGAAGGTTTCACTGCCGGGCGAAACCCCGCGCTGGGAAATCTTCACCCACGGCGGTCGCAAACCTACCGGTCTCGACGCTGTTGAATGGGCGAAGAAAATGGAAGGCCTCGGTGCCGGTGAAATCCTGCTGACCAGCATGGACCAGGACGGCATGAAAAACGGCTTCGATCTCGGTGTGACCCGTGCCATCAGCGATGCCTTGGGGATTCCGGTGATCGCCTCCGGTGGAGTCGGCAACTTGCAGCACTTGGCTGACGGCATCCTCGAAGGTCACGCCAGCGCAGTATTGGCGGCGAGTATTTTCCACTTCGGCGAATACACCGTGCAGGAAGCCAAGGCCTACATGGCGCATCGCGGCATCGTCATGCGCTAAACAAACAATACAGGCCAGTGGACATCATGGCGGGCTCAAGGCACTCTTGGGTACGCCATGGATTTCGGTAGCCAGACATGCTCAAACGCCTTCTTCTAGTCCTCGCCAGCGCCTCCCTATTGTTTATCAATGGAGCGCGCGCCGCAGAAAGTCCCAGCACCGACCTGGTGTTGCTGACAGAAAATTTTCCGCCGTACAACATGGCCAAGAACGGCAAGAACTTTGCTCAGGGCGAGAACATCGATGGCATCGCCGTGGACATCGTCCGCGAGATGTTCAAGCGTACCGACATTACCTATAGCCTGACGCTGCGCTTCCCTTGGGAGCGGGTCTACAAACTCGCTCTGGAAAACCCCGGTTACGGTGCATTCGTGATGGCGCGGTTGCCGGACCGCGAGAGACTCTTCAAGTGGGTCGGGCCGATCGGTCCGGACGACTGGATCATGCTGGCCAAGGCTGACAGCAATATCACCCTCGAAACACTGGATGACGCGCGAAAGTACAAGATCGGCGCATACAAGGGCGACGCCATTGCCATGACACTGGCCAAGCAAGGCTTGAAACCGGTGGTTGTCCTGCGCGATCAGGACAACGCGAAGAAACTGGTCAGCGGGCAGATCGATCTGTGGGCCACCGGCGATCCCGCTGGGCGTTATCTGGCGCGTCAGGAAGGTGTGAGCGGGCTCAAGACCGTATTGCGCTTCAACAGCGCCGAGCTGTATCTGGCACTGAACAAAGACGTGCCGGACGAAACGGTGGCCAAACTTCAGGCCGCGCTGGATCAACTGCGCAAGGAAGGCAAGGTGGACGAGATCATGGCGCGGTATCTCTAATGGCGCCACCGCACCCCTTGTAGGAGCTGGCTTGCCAGCGAAGGCGGTCGCACAGGCAGCGTGATATTCAAGACCGCTTCGCCGGCAAGCCGGCTCCTACAGGGGTTGGTTCAACTGCAAGTTATCGGTACACCCCATCCTTTCCATGGGCCGCTGTTGCACGGTTGCCACGCACACTGATCATCTGCCTGATATCAATCCACTCAATCCCCTGAGCCTTCAGCTTCGGCAACTCCCGCTCCATAACCGCCAGCGTCTGCGGATACGGATGCCCGATCATCACCGCGGAACCCTGCTTGCGCGCCAGGCTGATCGCCGTCTGTAACTGGGTGAAGATTGCCGCTTCGGTGCGCTCGTCATCCAGAAACACATCCCGCGAAACGCTGGCCAAGCCAATCTTCTGCGCCTGGGCGGCAGCAACGGTTTGCGCGCTGGTGCGGCTGTCGACGAAGAATTTGTGCCGCTGCTGCAAATCCGCCATCAACCAGGCCATGGCGGCCGGTTGAGCGGTCATTCGGCTGCCCATGTGGTTGTTGATGCCGGCGGTATAGGGTACGACCTTGAACGCCGCATTCAGGCGTTTTTCCAGCTCTTCGATGGACAAGTCCGGGTGCCACGCGAAGGGGCCCGTGGCCGGGTCCATGGGCATGTGCAGGATGACGATCTTGCCGGCGCGATGGGCTTCGCGGGCGAATTCGGTGGCGTGGGGTGTGTCGGGCATGATCGCCGCGGTCACCGGGCCGGGCAGGGCCAGCACGCGGCGATCCCGGGGCAGGTTCTGCCCCAGGTCATCGATGATCAGGCTGAGATAGGCTTTTTGAGGGGGCGTCTCGACGGGCGCTGCGTGAGCAACACCCGCCAGGCAGAGCAATAAACACAGGATAAACCGCTGGAGCATCTCAGCGGCCGGACGTGATGCTCAACCCTTTGAGCAGGCTCAAGGCCTGGGCCAACTGGTAATCATCATCCTGCGGCATGGCCTTAGCTTTGCCGCTGGAGCTGGTCGGCTTGTCGGCGCCGCCGTTGCCATTGCCCAGGTGACCCTGCAAATCGGCTTCCTTGAAGTACTCGCTGTCCTGCTCGTTGGTGATCTTGGCCTTGCGCACTTCGATGTCCGGGACGATGCCCTGGGCCTGAATCGAGCGACCGTTCGGGGTGAAGTACAACGCGGTAGTGATCTTCAGGGCGCGGTCGTTGTTCAGTGGCAGCACGGTTTGTACCGAGCCTTTGCCGAAACTGGTGGTGCCCATCACCACGGCGCGTTTTTGATCCTGCAAGGCACCGGCGACAATTTCCGAAGCCGAGGCGCTGCCGCCGTTGATCAGCACGACCATTGGCACGGCTTCACTTTCATCCTTGCCGGTCGCGGAGAAGCGCAGCTCGGAGTTGGCGATACGGCCCTTGGTGTAGACGATCAGGCCCTTTTTGATGAAATGATCGACCACTTCCACCGCAGCCTGCAGCACGCCACCCGGGTTGTTACGCAGGTCGAGGATGATGCCTTTGAGCTTCTTGCCGTTTTCCTTGCGCAGCTTGGCCAGGGCCTGGGAGACCTCTTCGCCGGTCTTGACCTGGAACTGAGTGATGCGGATATAGCCGTAGCCGTTTTCCAGCAGCTGCGCCTTTACGCTCTTCACCTGGATGATGGCGCGGGACAGGGTTACGTCGAAGGGTGTACCGCCATCGCGCACCAGGGTCAGGGTGATTTTCTGGCCGATCTTGCCGCGCATCTTGTCCACGGCTTCAGTCATGGTCTGGCCGCGAGTCGGCTGGCCATTGATCTTGACGATGAAGTCACCGGCCTGAATGCCCGCCTTGGACGCCGGAGTGTCATCGATCGGCGAAACGACCTTGATGAAACCGTCTTCGGCGCCAACTTCGATGCCCAGGCCGCCGAATTCACCGCTGGTGCTTTCCTGCAACTCGGCAAAGTCTTCCGGGCCCAGGTAGGCAGAGTGTGGATCGAGGTTGCTGAGCATCCCTTTGATGGCGTTTTCCAGCAGGGTCTTGTCATCTACGGGTTCGACATAGGCGGCCTTGATCCGGTCCATGACCTCGGCAAAGGTGCGCAACTCTTCCAGAGGCAACGGGGCCTTGGTCGTCGCGGCAGTGCCCGCAGGCGCGACAGCCGGCGCTGGTTGAGCGGCGAACGCCAGAGGCGCGCCGATCACCAGGGCGATCGTCAGGGCCAGCGAGGTAAGGCGGGACAAATGCAGCATGTCAAACGAACTCCTGAATTAGGTAGCGTGCTTATCCTTGCACACGACACCATTGCGCCGGATCACTCGGGTGACCCTGCTGACGAATAGCGAAATACAGTGCTGGTGTGTCCTGTCCGCCACTGTTGCCGACAGTGGAGATGGACTCACCGGCTTTTACTACGTCACCCGCAGACTTGAGCAACGTCTGGTTGTGACCATAAAGACTCAGAAAACCGTTGCCGTGGTCGAGAATCACCAGCAGCCCCGCACCACGCAACCAGTCGGCAAACACCACGCGCCCGCCATGCACGGCATGCACCTGACTGCCGGCGGAGGCGCTGATCATCACGCCGTCCCACTTGGTTCGTGCATCGTCGCCACGAGACTCGCCAAAGCGTGCCAACAGTCGACCATCAACCGGCCAGGGAAGTTTTCCCCGAGTTGACACAAAGGGGCCGCCAAAGGTTTCGCCTGAACTTGAAACCAGCGCGCCAGGTGTCGATCTCACGGGTTTGCGTGGGGCATCGGTGGTTTCTGCATCTGCTGCAGCCTGAGCCTCACGTAAACGCTTTTTTTCGGCTTCCTGCTGGGCGATCAGTGCTTTTTGCCGCGCTTCTTCTGCCTCACGGGCCTGGCGAGCCAAGGTTTCTTCAATGGTTTTAAGGACTTTAGACAGGTCTGCCTGATCCTGCTCGCGGGAGGCCAGTTTCTGGTCGCGAGCCTTTACGTCTTCGTTGAGCTTGGCCAGGACTTGCTGGCGCTCCTTGCGGACTTTGTCGAGTTCATCGCGCTGGCTGTCGAGGCTGCTCTTCTGCACCAGCAACTGCGCCTGCTGTGCGTCTATGTCTTTTTCGACATTGGCCAGTTGGCGCAGGGTTTCATTGAAATTCTTCAGCTGCTCCAGGCGGGCCTGGCTCAGGTAGTCGTAGTAGGTGAGGGTGCGGGCGAACTGCTCCGGGTTCTGCTGGTTCAGCAGCAGCTTCAAGTACTCCTGACGGCCGTTTTGATAGGCCGCGCGGGCCTGAATGGCGATCAGTCGTTGCTGTTCAATGCGCGCGCTCTGGAGTTTTTTTTTCTCGGCATCGAGTCGCTGTAGCTCGGTTTCGCTTTTCTTCAACTCTTTTTGCAGGGCGTCGACCTGTTTCTCGAGCTTGCCCATCTCGGTCTCGGTGCCTTTGAGCTCTTTTTGCACACCGGATTTTTCTTCCTGCAACTTGCCCAGCAGTTTTTTCAGCTCGGCAATGTCCTGACGCGTGGCGTCCAACTGTTGTTGGGTTTGCTCGCGCTCGTCAGCGAAGGCCGGTTGGAGCAGGCAAGTCAGTGCTAGGGCTATCAGGACGCGGAGCATAGAGGCGGGCGGCACCAGGGAAAGGGACGGCCTAGTATGCCCGCCATGCGTGGCAAAAAAAATGCCCAATTGGAGCTGTGTGATAACTGGACAAAAAAACACCACAAACCAATGTGGGAGCGGGCTTGTGTGGCGAGGGGGCTTGCCCCCGTTGGGCCGCGAAGCGGCCCCAAAATCTGCAATCGCGGTATATCAGGTACACCGCATGCAATGGTTTTACGACTGCTACGCAGCCGAAACGGGGGCAAGCCCCCTCGCCACAACAGCTCCCACAGGGTTTCAGTGGTGTTTGATGACGCGGATTACACCAGAATCGATGTCCCGGTCATTTCCGCCGGTTTTTCCAGGCCCATCAACATCAGCATGGTCGGCGCCACATCCGCCAGTACGCCGCCTTCACGGACCTTGAGGTCACGCTTGCCGACATAGATGAACGGCACAGGCTCCGTAGTGTGAGCGGTGTGCGCCTGACCGGTGGCTTCATCGGACATTTGCTCGACGTTGCCGTGGTCGGCAGTGATCAGCGCTTCGCCGCCGACTTTTTCCAAGGCTTCGACGATGCGGCCGACGCACTGGTCCAGGCATTCAACGGCTTTCACCGCTGCTTCGAACACGCCGCTGTGGCCGACCATGTCGCCGTTGGCGTAGTTGACCACGATCACGTCGTAACGCTGGTTATCAATGGCATCGACGATGCGGTCGGTGACTTCCGGTGCGCTCATTTCCGGCTGCAAGTCATAGGTAGCGACTTTTGGCGACGGGATCAGGATGCGTTCTTCGCCCGGGAACGGTTCTTCACGACCGCCGGAGAAGAAGAAGGTCACGTGGGCGTATTTTTCGGTTTCGGCGATGCGCAGTTGGGTCTTGCCGTTTTTCGCCAGGTAATCGCCCAGCACGTTTTCCAGGCTACCGGCGGCGAACGCCGACGGTGCAGGAATGCTCGCGGCGTATTGGGTCAGCATGACGAAACCGGCCAGTTTCGGTTGGCGCGCGCGTTCGAATTCATTGAAATCGTCTTCGACGAACACGCGAGTCAGTTCACGGGCGCGGTCGGCGCGGAAGTTCATGAACACCACAGCGTCGCCGTCTTCGACCTTGACCGGCTCGCCGATGGAGGTGGCTTTGACGAATTCGTCGCTCTCGCCCCGTTCGTAAGCGGCTTGCAGGCCTTCCTGGGCGGTGGCGGCATTGAATTCGCCTTGGCCATCGACAATCAGGTTGTAGGCCTGGGACACACGGTCCCAGCGGTTGTCGCGGTCCATGGCGAAGTAACGGCCGATGATGCTGGCGATACGACCTTTGCCCAGCGCCTGGAAGCTGGCGTCGAGCAATTCGATGGACGACTGTGCGCTTTTCGGTGGCGTGTCGCGGCCGTCGAGGAAGGCGTGCAGGTAGATTTTTTCAGCGCCGCGTTTGAACGCCAGTTCAGCCATGGCGATCAGGTGGTCCTGGTGGCTGTGAACGCCGCCGTCGGACAGCAGGCCCATGAAATGCACGGCCTTGCCGGCTGCAACGGCTTTGTCTACAGCGGCGCAGATGGTCGGGTTCTCGAAGAACTCGCCGTCGCGGATCGACTTGGTCACGCGAGTGAAGTCCTGATACACCACGCGGCCGGCGCCGAGGTTCATGTGGCCGACTTCAGAGTTGCCCATCTGGCCATCCGGCAGGCCGACGTCCATGCCGCTGCCGGAGATCAGGCCGTTCGGCACGGTGGCCCACAGACGGTCCAGCACGGGCTTCTTCGCCGCATAGATAGCGTTGGACTCAGGGCTCTCACTGTGACCGAAGCCATCGAGAATAATCAGGACCAAAGGTTTAGGCGTGGTAGTCATGGATTCCACTCGTGGCTGAGTTAAAAGAGGGCGATTAAAAAGGGAGTGGCAGTTTAAAGCGAAGTTCCGGCCACGTCACCGCCGGACGGGGTTTGGCCCACCATAGTGGCTGTGTATACTGGCCGACATTTTAACGCCCTGGAACCTCCTTCGATGGTTGCTAACCTGATTCAATTTGCCACTAACCACTACATCCTCGTCGGTATCTTCGTCGTACTGCTGGCGTTGCTGATTGCCTATCAGATGCAGGGCGGCGGCCGTAGCCTGAGCACCGGCGAACTGACTGGCCTGGTCAACAAAGACGCCGGCGTAGTGATCGACATCCGTTCGAACAAGGACTTCGCCGCTGGTCACATCGTTGGTGCGTTGAACATTCCTCACGACAAGCTGACCGCTCGCATCGGCGAACTGGAAAAGCACAAGGCCAAGACCATCATCCTGGTCGACGCCCTGGGCCAGACCGCCGGTACGCATGCGCGTGAACTGATGAAATCCGGCTTCACCGCCGCCAAGCTCTCCGGTGGTATTTCCAGCTGGAAGGGCGACAACCTGCCGCTGGTGAAGTGATATGAGCAACGTCGTCGTCTATTCCAGCGATTACTGCCCTTACTGTTCGCGAGCCAAGTACCTGCTCGAGAACAAAGGCGTGGCCTTCGAAGAGATCAAGGTCGATGGCAAGCCGCAGGTGCGCGCCGCCATGGCTCAGAAAGCCGGACGTACGTCCGTGCCGCAGATCTGGATCGGCAGCACCCACGTTGGTGGTTGTGATGATTTGTTTGCCCTTGAGCGCGCCGGTAAGCTCGACGCAATGCTCAAGGCCTGTATGCCTTCCCTATAAGACCCCAAGATCAGAAAGGATCTGAGATGACTGACCAACAGAACACTGCAGCTAGCGAAGAAGAAACCGCACCGCAATTCTCCTTGCAGCGCATCTACGTACGTGACTTGTCCTTCGAAGCCCCGAAAAGCCCGGCGATTTTCCGCCAGCAGTGGGAGCCGAGCGTCGGTCTGGATCTGAACACCCGTCAAAAGACCCTGGAAGGCGACTTCCACGAAGTCGTGCTGACCTTGTCCGTGACCGTGAAGAACGGTGACGAAGTGGCATTCATCGCTGAAGTGCAACAGGCCGGGATCTTCCTGATCAAGAACCTGGACGACGCTTCGATGAGCCACACCCTCGGCGCGTTCTGCCCGAACATCCTGTTCCCGTACGCTCGCGAAACCCTGGACAGCCTGGTCACCCGCGGCTCGTTCCCGGCCCTGATGCTGGCACCGGTGAACTTCGACGCGCTGTACGCACAAGAACTGCAACGCATGCAGGCGGCTGGCGAGACTCCGACCGTTCAATAAAAGCTTCGTTTGCTCCATGAAAAAAGCGCCTCTGAAGGCGCTTTTTTCATGGAGCAAACGAAACCTGTAGGAGCTGGCTTGCCAGCGAAGGGGCCATCACACTCAACCTCTGTGCTGGCTGTTACACCGCTTTCGCTGGCAAGCCAGCTCCTACAAGGACGGCGGTGTTATTTGAAGTCGTTTTGGCGCCAGGCCTCGTACACGGCGACGGCCACGGTGTTCGACAGGTTCAGGCTGCGGCAGCCTTCACGCATCGGTAAGCGCAGGCGTTGTTCGCCGGGCAGGGCGTCGAGCACTTCAGCCGGCAGGCCTCGGCTTTCCGGGCCGAACAGGAAGGCGTCGCCCTCGGCGAAACTGGCATCGTGGAACGGTCGCGAGCCCTTGGTGGTGAAGGCGAATAACCGGGGATGGCCAAGACTCTCCAGACAACTGGCGAGATCGGCGTGGCGTTGCAGGGTGGCATACTCGTGGTAGTCGAGGCCGGCCCGGCGCAGACGTTTGTCGTCCATCTCGAAGCCCAGCGGCTCGATCAAATGCAGGTGGCAGCCACTGTTGGCGCACAGCCTGATAACGTTGCCGGTATTCGGCGGAATTTCTGGTTGAAAAAGGATGACGTGAAACATGCACGGCTCCGAAGGTAAAGATGACGGGCATTCTACGCCGCCAAAGGATCCCCGTTCGAAACTATTCCCGCGAGTGCTCGGTTCGTTGGCAATTGTCGGGATGATGGTGGGGCTGATGATCGGTCGCCTGACCGCGCCCGACCCGACAGTTTTGCAGCAGGTCGAGGTTACAAGCGACGGGCTGGTGGTGTGGTTCAACAACGAACCCAAGAGCCACGGCGAGTTTGTGGACGGTAGCCTCGCATTGCTGTTCGAGGCCGAAGGCCAGGCGCAGAAAGGTCAGCTCAAGCTCAACGACAAGAGCGTCAACTGGCGGGTGCGTTTGAGTGATGGGGGGTTGTTGCTGTCGGTAGTGGCGGCCCGGCCACTGCAAGGCGAATGGGCCGGTAGTGAGGTCGATGATCGCTGGCGGCTGGAGATCCATCTCCGGGAGCAATAAAAGAGGGAATCCCCGGCCTGCCTGTACCAAGGCTCCCAAAACGGCGTGGCTCGCGCATTGCGTCGTGAGCCTGGTGTAAAGAAGGAACCCCTGACCTGCCTGTATCAAGGGCCCCAAAACAGGGTGGGCTCGTCGCGTAAGCGGTGTGAGCCCGATGTAAAGAGGGGAATCCCCGGCCTGCCTGTACCAAGGTCCCCGAAACCGGGTAGTGAACTGAATCACTGAATGGACTATTGCAGGGGGCGTGCCAGGTTTTAACAAATTGGTACAGAAAATCGCTTTAAAACGCCAAAAGCCCCGTATTCCGGGGCTTTCGTGTTTTTTCGATAGAGGTTCGATTGCGAATACAGGCGGGGTTTTGAATGTGCTTTTGTGCGCGATTGCGGTTCACAGTGCATTGCGGCGGTGCACTCTGGCCCTAAAAGCATCGCGGGCAAGCCTTGCTCCTACAGTTCATGCGCAATGTCAAAATTGGCATATGACCTGTAGGAGCAAGGCTTGCCCGCGATTGGATGTAACTGTCAGTGAAGAACTGCAGGCTGCTTAACCCTCATCCCCCTCATCATCATCCCCACCATCCACTTTCATCCCCAATTCCTTGATCTTGCGTGTCAGGGTGTTACGCCCCCAACCCAGCAAGACCGCAGCATCGCGGCGGCGGCCGGCGGTGTGTTTGAGGGCGGTCTCGATCATGATCCGCTCGAAGGCCGGCACAGCGGTGTCCAGCAGGCTCGACTGACCACGCGCCAACGCTTGATCGGCCCACTGGCGCAGCGCTTGCTCCCAGTTGGTCACGGGCGCCGAATCCTGCGGCAGGCTCAGTAACTCTGGCGGCAGGTCGCTGATGTGCACTTCGCGACCCGATGCCATCACCGTGATCCAGCGGCAGGTGTTCTCCAGCTGGCGCACGTTGCCGCCCCACGGCAGGTTCTTCAGGTATTCCTCGGTTTCGCTTTTCAGCAGCTTCGGCTCGACCGCCAGTTCCTGCGCAGCGCGGCTGAGGAAGTGCTTGGCCAGGGTCGGGATGTCTTCGCGACGGTCCGACAGGCGCGGGATGTGAATGCGGATCACGTTGAGGCGGTGGAACAAGTCTTCACGGAATTTCCCAGCGTGTACCAGGGTTTCCAGGTTCTGGTGCGTTGCGGCGATGATTCGCACATCGACCTTCACCGGCACATGACCGCCAACGCGATAGAACTCGCCGTCGGCCAGTACTCGCAGCAAGCGGGTTTGCGTATCGGCCGGCATGTCGCCGATTTCATCGAGGAACAGCGTGCCGCCGTCCGCCTGTTCAAAACGTCCGCGACGCAGGTTGGCCGCGCCGGTGAACGCGCCTTTCTCGTGGCCGAACAGCTCGGATTCCATCAGGTCTTTTGGAATCGCCGCCATGTTCAGTGCGATGAACGGCGAGGCCGCCCGTGGGCTGTGACGGTGCAGGGCGTGGGCCACCAGCTCTTTACCGGTCCCGGATTCGCCATTGATCAGCACGGTAATGTTGGAGTGGCTCAAGCGCCCGATGGCGCGAAACACTTCCTGCATCGCCGGTGCTTCACCGATGATTTCTGGCGTACGGGTCAGGGCGACCGGGACTTCCAGGCCTTGCTGCTCCTGGGCGTGCTGGTTGGCGCGCTTGACCAGGGAGACCGCTTCATCGACGTCGAACGGCTTGGGCAGGTATTCAAACGCGCCACCCTGATAGGACGCGACAGCGCTGTCCAGGTCGGAGTGAGCCGTCATGATGATGACCGGCAGCCTCGGGTGCTGTTCGCGAATCCGTGCCAGAAGTTCCAGGCCGCTGGCGCCGGGCATGCGGATGTCAGAGATGATCACGTCTGGCTGCTGGCGCGCCAGGCGGCTCATCACGCCATCGGCACTGTCGAAGCTTTGCGTGGTCATGCCTTCCTGCTGCAAGGCTTTTTCCAGGACCCAACGGATAGAACGGTCGTCATCGACGATCCACACGGTTTCACTACGGCTCATGTCGATGTGGCTCCTTGTTCCAGTGGCAGAAAGATCGAGAAAGTGGTGTGGCCTGGGTGGCTGTCACATTCGATCAAGCCCTGGTGCTGGCTGATGATGTTCTGGGTAATGGCCAGGCCCAGCCCGGTACCGTCCGGACGACCACTGACCATGGGAAAGAAAATGGTTTCCTGAAGTTCTGCGGGAATGCCCGGACCGTTGTCGATGATTTCGATCTTGGTCACCAGGCGATGGCGCACGTGGCCGATGGTGAATTGGCGCATGGCGCGGGTACGCAGGCTGATGCGACCCAGGCGCAGTTCGTTCTGGCTGCTGATGGCCTGCATCGCATTGCGCACGATGTTCAGCACCGCCTGAATCATTTGTTCGCGGTCGATCAGCACGTCAGGAATGCTGGGGTCGTAGTCGCGCACCAAGGTGATGCAGCCCTGGCTTTCCGCTGACACCAGTTGGCAGACACGCTCCAGCACCTCATGGATATTGCACATGGCCAGCGACGGCAACTTGTTCGAGCCGAGCATGCGGTCGACGAGGTTTCGCAGGCGGTCGGCTTCTTCAATGATCACGTTGGTGTAATCGCGCAGGCTTTCTTCCGGCAGTTCGCGGGCGAGCAATTGTGCGGCGCCGCGAATCCCGCCCAGTGGATTCTTGATTTCGTGGGCCAGACCGCGCACCAGCATTTTGCTGGTTTCCTGCTTCGACAACTGTGCCTCTTCCTTGGTGATCCGCAGCAAGCGGTCACGGGGATGGACTTCCAGCAACAGCATCGTGCCGCCGTTGGCCAGGATCGGCGTTACCGCATAGTCGACAGTCAGGGTCTGGCCGGTGAGAGCGGTGAGCATCGCTTCGCGCTTGGTGAACGGGTGCGCCTGCTCGACTGCCTGGCGCAGGGAATTCAGTGCTTCGGTGGATTCGGTGAACAACTCGCTGATGAACTGCCCATGGCTACGCTGACCGCTGATGGCCAGTAACATTTCCGCCGCCGGGTTCATGTACTCAAGGCGCAATTCGGCGTTGAGCAGGATGGTGGCAGTGGTCAGGTTGTCGAGTAGTAGTCGATGCAGTGCGTCGCTAATGGTCATCAGGACCTCTTTTGGAGCAGGGCGCGCGCAAGAACCAAGCGCTGATGCTGGGAAAATGCAAAAACCAAACCAAGGCTCCGAAAAGAAGCGTTTAAGGCCTGAAACGGGCGTTTGACGCTCATTAGCGCGGCGTTCTGCCAGTTTTCACGGGTACTTTCGAACCAAAATGGGTTGCGATATGGGTACGGTGCAACCTATCGCACCAATGTAGTGCGTAAAGCTGAACGGCGTTAGAACAAACGCAAGAAAGGATTTATTTCTTCTTTCGGTTTGTCTGTGAGCGGGCATTCCGGCCGTTTGCCGTAGTCGACGAGGGCGCAGGGTTTGACCTGGCGTTTTTGCGCGAGGGATGTGCGCAGCATGTGGAACGGCTGATTGGCGGTGCGTTCGACGGTGCGGCCTTGCTCGTCGAGGATTTCAACGGACAAGTTGTGACTGCCACGGTCGATGTTGCTCAGCGGGAACACCGGACTGAGGCCGGGCTCGGCGGTGGGTTGGCCATCGAGCAGCAGTCGGTAGCGGTGCCCCGGTTGCAGGCGGGGTTCGTTGGTGACGCTGACGATAATTTCGCCGGTATTGCTACGGATCGTCGCGTCCGGCTCCGGCACCAGTATGCGAAGCAAGTCATAGTGGAACAGCGGTTGTTCTTCGGGCGGGTTCGCGGAAATCAATGGCTTCGCAGCGGTGGGCTGGGCAGTCATGCGATTGCTGGTCGCCAGCGGCACACGTTTGGCGTTGCCATGCTGCGGCTGATCGGTGAAGGCGCGATTGCCCTGAGCATCGACATAGGTGAATACCTCGGCCGACACAGGGAAGGCGATCAAGTAGGCGATCAGCAGCCACAGCCTCATGGCTTGTGCACCCTTTGCACGGTGAACGTCACGGTGGGACTTTGCTGAAGGACGTTCTCTCCATTGATCACCTGCACCGCCAGGCTATGTTCGCCGCGGTCGACGTTCACCAGTTGCAGGATCGGCACATTGCTCGACTGCCCGTAGGGTCGGCCATCCAGCAGCAATCGCAACAGGTGCGGCGCTTGCAGGCGCGGCTTGATCAGAACGCTGACGGTGAAGGTGCCGTTATTGGCACGCAGGGCCTCACCGGTGGGCAGGCCGGTCAGCTGCAGCGCCTCATAGGCACTGTGCGGCGGCTCATTGCTGGTGCTTTCGGAAGAGGGAGCGGGAGGGGTTGGGGGTGCCACGCTATTCAGCGGCGGCAATTCAACCGGCTGGGCCGTGACGCCGTCGGGTGGTTGATTGCTGTAGGCGGTATTGCCGTCGGCGTCGGTGTATTTATAAATCTGCGCTGCGGCGGGCAGGGCGATCAGCAGCAACATCAAAAGCAAACCACGACCCATAAAATCGACCGGAAACGAAAGCGTTGGGGTGCAGCATAGGTCAGGGGCGGTGATTGACCCAAGCCGTTAACATTTGTGAATGATTTACTGATTTCTCTCAGACACCACAAACCCTGTGGGAGCGAGCCTGCTCGCGAAAGCAATTTATCATTCAACATTGATACTGACTGGCACGACGCTTTCGCGAGCAGGCTCGCTCCCACAGGGTTTTTCATCGGTCGTGGCATCGCGGGCACAAAAAAGGCCTTCCGAAGAAGGCCTCTTTTTTGTCACGCCGCGTGCCGCAGCGCTACCGGATCAGCAGCTGTAGTACAGCTCATATTCCAGTGGGTGTACGAAGGTACGTACCTTGATTTCTTCTTCGCTTTTCAGGGCGATGTAAGCGTCGATGAAGTCGTCGCTGAAAACGCCGCCTTTGGTCAGGAACGCACGACCTTTGTCCAGCTCTTCCAGGGCTTCTTTCAGGCTGCCGCAAACTTGTGGGATCTCTTTCGCCTCTTCAGGCGGCAGGTCGTACAGGTTTTTGTCAGCTGCGTCGCCAGGGTGGATCTTGTTCTGGATGCCGTCCAGGCCAGCCATCAACAGTGCAGCGAAGCCCAGGTACGGGTTAGCTGCTGGATCCGGGAAGCGAGCTTCGATACGGCGAGCGCGAGGGCTGGACACGTAAGGAATACGGATCGAAGCGGAACGGTTGCGAGCCGAGTAGGCCAGCATTACTGGAGCTTCGAAACCTGGGACCAGACGCTTGTAGGAGTTGGTCGACGGGTTGGTGAAGCCGTTCAGGGCCTTACCGTGCTTGATGATGCCGCCGATGAAGTACAGAGCGGTGTCGGACAGGCCGGCATAGCCTTCGCCAGCGAAGGTGTTCTTGCCATCTTTGGCGATGGACAGGTGAACGTGCATACCCGAACCGTTGTCGCCGTACAGAGGCTTAGGCATGAAGGTCGCGGTGCGGCCGTAAGCGACAGCAACGTTGTGTACGCAGTACTTCAGGGTCTGAACTTCGTCAGCCTTGGCGACCAGGGTGTTGAACTTCACACCGATTTCGTTCTGGCCGGCAGTCGCCACTTCGTGGTGGTGAACTTCGATTACCAGGCCCATTTCTTCCATGGCGTTGCACATGGAGGTACGGATTTCGTGGTCGTGGTCAAACGGTGGAACCGGGAAGTAACCGCCTTTGATACCTGGACGGTGGCCATGGTTGCCGCCTTCGATGTCCTGGTCGGACATCCAGGAACCTTGTTCGGAGAAGATTTTGAACATCGAGCCGGAGATGTCGGACTTGAACTTCACCTGATCGAAGATGAAGAACTCAGGCTCTGGACCTACGAATACGGTGTCGCCGATACCGGTCGACTTCAGGTATTCCTCGGCGCGGTGGGCGATGGCGCGTGGGTCACGGTCATAGCCTTGCATGGTCGAAGGGTCGATCACGTTGCAGACCAGAATCAGCGTTGGGTCTTCGGTGAACGGATCGAGAACGGCAGTGCTGTCGTCCGGCAGCAGGATCATGTCGGAGGCTTCGATGCCTTTCCAGCCAGCGATGGAGGAGCCGTCGAACATTTTGCCTTCTTCGAAGAAAGCGTCATCCAGCGCGTCGCGAGCCGGCATGGTCACGTGGTGCTGAGTGCCTTTGGTGTCCGTGAAGCGCAGATCAATCCATTTGACGTCATGATCTTTGATGAGTTGAACCGACTTCGACATAGTGTCCTCCGGGTGGCTTCGGGCTTAGTAGTGGATGCCCTTAGAATGTGGGTGATGCCGGCGCGAATACTCTGCCAAGGCAACCTGCCTCACAAGGGAGCAAATTGCATGCCAGTGCCCCACCATGGGTTTTTTGCCCCAATTTCACGCTTATAAAGGAACAAAGGGTCTTTAGGTGGTAAATCTCGCCCTACAATGTAGCGTTAAAATCTGGAAATGACCTGTTTTGGTGCGCGAAAAACCTTCTGCACATTAACTGGTTAAACCTTGAGCAATTTCCGCTATAATCCGCGCCCCCCTTTTTCGGCTGGCCCAGCGCGCGCTGTTTTCATGAAACTAATCGTAAAAGTCTTCCCCGAGATCACCATCAAGAGCCGCCCGGTACGGATGCGTTTCATCCGCCAATTGGCTAAAAACATCCGCACCGTGCTCCGCGACCTGGACCCGGCCGTGGTGGTGAACGGTGTGTGGGACAATCTCGAGCTGGAAACCCGCGTCAGCGAGCCGAAAGCCCTGAAGGAGATGACCGAGCGCCTGAGCTGCATGCCGGGCATTGCGCATTTCCTGCAGGTCGATGAGTACCTGTTGGGCGATTTCGACGACATCGTCGCCAAGTGCAAGCAGCACTTCGGTGATTCACTGGCCGGGAAGATCTTCTCGGTGCGCTGCAAGCGCGCCGGCAAGCACGAATTCAGCTCGATGGATGTCGAAAAATACGTCGGCAGCCAACTGCGTCGTCAATGTGGCGCCGCCGGAATCTCGCTCAAAGAGCCGGAAATCGAAGTTCGCATCGAAATTCGCGACAAACGGTTGTTCGTGATCCACAGCCAGCACAACAGCATCGGTGGATATCCGCTGGGTGCCCTGGAACAGACGCTTGTGCTGATGTCCGGCGGCTTCGATTCCACCGTGGCGGCGTACCAGATCATGCGCCGTGGCCTGATGAGCCATTTCTGCTTCTTCAATTTGGGCGGAAGGGCCCATGAACTGGGCGTCATGGAAGTCGCGCACTTCATCTGGAAGAAGTACGGAAGCTCCCAGCGCGTGTTATTTGTCAGTGTGCCGTTCGAGGAAGTACTGGGAGAAATTCTCGGGAAAGTCGATAACAGTCATATGGGCGTAGTTTTGAAGCGTATGATGTTGCGCGCTGCTTCCCGTATTGCTGATCGGCTGGACATTGAAGCGCTGGTCACCGGTGAAGCGATTTCCCAGGTGTCGAGCCAGACGTTGCCGAACCTGTCCGTGATCGACTGCGTGACCGACAAGCTGGTCTTGCGTCCGCTGATCGCCAGTCACAAGCAGGACATCATCGACCTGGCCAACGAAATCGGTACTGCCGACTTCGCCAAGCATATGCCGGAATACTGCGGGGTCATCTCGGTGAACCCCAAGACCCACGCCAAGCGTCCACGCGTGGAGTACGAAGAACAACAGTTCGACATGGCAGTACTTGAGCGTGCGCTCGAGAACGCCAAAATGGTGCCGATCGATCGCGTGATCGACGAATTGGGCCAGGATTTGCAGATCGAAGAAGTCAGCGAGGCGCTGGCTGGTCAGATCGTCATCGACATCCGTCATCCGGATGCCGCTGAAGATGACCCGCTGGGCCTCGTTGGCATTGAGGTACAAACGATGCCGTTTTATGCATTGAACGCTCGTTTCAAGGAACTGGACCCTACTCGCCAGTACCTGCTGTATTGCGACAAAGGCGTGATGAGTCGCCTGCATGCCCACCATTTGCTCAGTGAGGGGCATGCCAATGTGCGCGTTTATCGACCGAGCTAAGAGCCCGGGGCTGTATGCCTGTGGCCTGCGTCACCGGCCCCCCGACTCTGCCGTCAAGCTGTAACGGCAAGGCCTGACTCTACTGTAAATCGCTGCCAAGACTTGTCAGCACACCGAATCCTCTGATCGAGATACACAAGTGATCGAAAATCTACGCAACATCGCCATCATTGCTCACGTTGACCATGGTAAAACCACCCTGGTAGACAAACTCTTGCGTCAATCCGGCACCCTGGAGCGCAACGAGCTCAACGACGAGCGCGTGATGGACTCCAACGACCAGGAGAAAGAGCGCGGTATTACCATTCTGGCGAAAAACACCGCCATCAACTGGAACGGCCACCACATCAACATCGTGGACACCCCGGGCCACGCCGACTTCGGCGGCGAAGTTGAACGCGTAATGTCGATGGTTGACTCCGTTCTGCTGCTGGTTGACGCTCAAGACGGCCCTATGCCGCAAACCCGTTTCGTGACCAAGAAGGCTTTCGAAGCCGGCCTGCGTCCAATCGTGGTCATCAACAAGGTTGACCGTCCAGGCGCGCGTCCGGACTGGGTTCTGGACCAGATCTTCGACCTGTTCGACAACCTCGGTGCTACCGAAGAACAGCTGGACTTCAAAGTCGTCTACGCCTCGGCCCTGAACGGCATTGCCGGTCTGGAACACACCGACATGGCTGAAGACATGACCCCGCTGTACCAGGCGATCATTGACCACGTACCGGCTCCAAAAGTTGACCGTGACGGTCCGTTCCAGATGCAAATCTCGGCACTGGACTACAACAGCTTCCTGGGTGTTATCGGCGTTGGCCGTATCGCCCGTGGTCGCGTCAAGCCGAACACTCAAGTTGTGGCTATCGACGCTGACGGCAAGCGCCGTAACGGTCGTATCCTGAAGCTGATGGGTCACCACGGTCTGCACCGTATCGACGTTGAAGAAGCAGCTGCTGGCGACATCGTCTGCATCAGCGGCTTCGACCAGCTGTTCATCTCCGACACTCTGTGCGACCCACTGAACGTCGAAGCGATGAAGCCGCTGACCGTTGACGAACCAACCGTTTCCATGACCTTCCAGGTAAACGACTCGCCGTTCTGCGGTCGTGAAGGCAAGTTCGTCACCAGCCGTAACATCAAAGAGCGTCTGGACAAAGAACTGCTCTACAACGTTGCTCTGCGCGTTGAAGAAGGCGACAGCGCCGACAAGTTCAAAGTCTCCGGCCGTGGTGAGCTGCACCTCTCGGTACTGATCGAAACCATGCGTCGCGAAGGCTTCGAAATGGGTGTTGGTCGTCCGGAAGTGATCATCCGCATGGTTGACGGCGTGAAGCACGAACCGTACGAAAACGTGACCATCGACCTGCCAGAAGAATCGCAAGGTTCGATCATGGAGCAGATCGGTATCCGTAAGGGCGACCTGACCAACATGGTTCCGGATGGCAAGGGCCGTGTGCGCCTTGAGTACAACATCCCGGCTCGTGGCCTGATCGGTTTCCGTAACGAGTTCCTGACCCTGACCTCCGGTGCAGGCATCCTGACCTCGATCTTCGACCGTTACGACGTGATGAAGTCCGGCGACATGTCCGGCCGTCAGAACGGCGTGCTGGTTTCGGTTGCTACCGGTAAGGCTCTGACTTACTCGCTGGAAACCCTGCAAGCTCGCGGCAAACTGTTCCTGGGTCACGGTGAAGACGTGTACGAAGGTCAAATCGTCGGCATCAACAGCCGCGACAACGACCTGGGCGTTAACCCAACCAAAGGCAAGAAGCTCGACAACATGCGTGCTTCGGGTAAAGACGAAACCATCGCTCTGGTTCCGCCTATCCGCTTCACTCTGGAGCAGGCTCTGGAATTCGTTCAAGAAGACGAATTGTGCGAAGTCACTCCTAAGTCCATCCGTCTTCGCAAGAAGATCCTGGGCGAAAGCGAGCGTACCCGCGCTGCGAAGAAGTCCGGTAACTAAGTTCTTTAGTTAGCTGACAAAAAAACGCCCCCGACCGCAAGGTCGGGGGCGTTTTTGTTTGTCTGGCTGTAGCAACTCGTTCGTCTTTGTAGCAGCTGTCGAGCCCCAGCGAGGCTGCGTCCGACTGCGCAGCAGTCGTTAAACCATGCGCCTCGGTGAGTCATGTGCACCGCATTTACAGAGTTTACGACTGCTGCGCAGTCGGACGCAGCCTCGCTGGGGCTCGACAGCTGCTACGGAGGATAGATGGGGGGTCAGAACTTCTCGAGCGGCCGGCGGCTGGCGCTGGTCTCGCGCGCCACTTCCTTTGGCTTGTACGCGCAATACCCCGGCCGTGGCCCGATTTTCGGGTGATTACGGCAGGTATCCGGGCGCTTTTCATAAATAGTGCACAGACGGCTCTTACGATCCAGATAGAGACAATCGTTGTTGCTCATGCGCTGAAGGGTGAAGATCTCGGTCTTCTGGCTATAGCGCTCGACGATCCCTTCCTTCTGCAGGCGCTTGGCGATGTTTTTCGCTGGCTCGCCGCGCTCGAACTCGTCGACGATGCCGATACGGATCAGATCCTTGATCTTGACCTCGACCGGCAGCGTGCAGCAGCTGGATATGCAGGAACCGCACATCGGCGCAGAGTACTTGGCCCAGGTATCGAGGCGATCGATCTCAGCGGCAGCGATCAGGTTGGGCTTCATCATCGGTTGTTACCAGCACGTGTATCAGGGCGCGCGATCATACCGGGACTGGTGGATTTTTGAACAACCTTTCGCCAGATTTTTTCTGTACCACCTCAATAGCACCGTTAATCCGGCACGGCCCCTGCATTGATTCAGGCACACGACAATGTAATGCCGACCTATCTCGCACTCTCAGGAAAAACTGCCGAACCAGAGCCCCCACCGTCTGTCAGACCGTCTAGGCTCAACAATTCCACGCTCGCCCGAGGTCCTATCGATGACTCAAGAACCACTTGTTCGCGAAGCAGAGGTGGCCGCATTCCGCGACGCCGTCTTGACCAAGCTCACCTACGCGGTGGGTAAAGACCCGGATCATGCCTTCGACCACGACTGGTTCGAAGCCATCGCCCTGGCGGCACGGGACCACATGGTCGAGCACTGGATGGACCACACCCGGCAGATCTACCGCAAAGGGCAGAAACGGGTTTATTACCTCTCCCTGGAATTCCTTATCGGCCGGCTGCTCTACGACAGTCTGAGCAACCTTGGCCTGCTCGACGTCGCCCGTGAAGCACTGACCGAGCTCGGCGTCGACCTTGAACGCATTCGCCTGCTGGAGCCCGACGCGGCGCTGGGTAACGGCGGCCTCGGTCGTCTGGCGGCGTGCTTCATGGAAAGCATGTCGACCCTCGGCATCGCCGGCCATGGTTACGGCATTCGTTATGAGCACGGTTTGTTCCGCCAGGCCATCGTCGATGGCTGGCAGCAGGAGCAGACTGAACACTGGCTGGACTTCGGCAACCCGTGGGAATTCGAGCGACCAGAAGTCGCTTACCCGATCGGCTTCGGCGGCGGCGTCGAAACCGTCATCGATGAAAACGGCAAATCCAAGCAAGTCTGGACCCCGGTGGAAACCGTCCGGGCCATTGCGTATGACACCCCGGTGGTCGGCTGGCGCGGGGCGAGCGTCAACACGCTGCGTCTGTGGCGTGCCCGGGCCATGGAAGATTTGCATCTGGAGCGCTTCAACGCCGGTGACCACTTGGGCGCGGTAGCGGAAGTGGCCCGGGCCGAAAGTATTTCTCGCGTGCTTTATCCAGCGGACAGCACCGAAGCCGGTCAGGAACTGCGCCTGCGCCAGGAATACTTCTTCGTCGCCGCATCCTTGCAAGATTTGCTGCGCCGCCATCGCAACATGCACACCTCGGTGCTGACCCTGGGCGAACACGCAGCGATCCAGCTCAACGACACTCACCCTTCGATTGCCGTCGCCGAATTGATGCGCCAGCTGGTCGATGTCTACGACGTGGCGTGGGATGCGGCGTGGCAAGTTACCGTCGATACGTTGTCGTACACCAACCACACGCTGTTGCCCGAAGCGCTGGAAACCTGGCCGGTCGGTTTGATGGAGCGGATGTTGCCACGGCACATGCAGATCATTTACCTGATCAATGCCCAACACATCGACTCCCTGCGGGCCAAGGGCATTCATGACTTCGACGTGTTGCGCGCTGTGTCGCTGATCGAAGAAGACAACGGTCGCCGTGTGCGCATGGGCAACCTTGCGTTCCTCGGCTCGCACAGCGTCAACGGCGTGTCCGGGCTGCACACGCAGCTGATGCGCAAAACCGTGTTCTCCGAACTGCACAAGCTCTACCCGGACCGGATCAACAACAAGACCAACGGCATCACCTTCCGCCGCTGGCTCTACCAGGCCAACCCCGAACTGACGTCGATGATGGTCGATGCCCTCGGGCCTGATTTGCTGGATAACCCGGAGGAGCGCTTGCTCGGCCTGGAACCGTTCGCCGAGAAAGCTGCGTTCCGCAAGGCGTTCGCCGAGCAGCGACTACAGAGCAAAAAAGCCTTGGCGTACCTGATTCACGAGCGGCTGGGAGTGGCGGTCAACCCTGCGGCGATGTTCGACGTGCAGGTAAAACGGATCCACGAATACAAACGCCAGTTGCTCAATCTAATGCACACCGTGGCGCTGTATCAGGCAATTCGGGCCGAACCGGAAATCGACTGGGTGCCGCGCGTGAAGATCTTCGCCGGCAAGGCCGCCGCCAGTTATCACCAGGCCAAGCTGATCATCAAGTTGACCAACGATATTGCCCGGGTGGTGAACAACGACCCGACCGTGCGCGGCCTGCTCAAAGTGGTGTTCCTGCCCAACTACAACGTCAGCCTGGCGGAGAGCATTATTCCGGCGGCGGATTTGTCGGAACAGATTTCCACCGCAGGCTTCGAGGCTTCCGGCACCAGCAACATGAAGTTCGGCCTCAACGGTGCACTGACCATCGGCACCCTGGACGGCGCCAACGTAGAAATGTCCGAGCGCATCGGGGTCGAACACATGTTCATCTTCGGTCTCAGTGCGCAGCAGGTCGAGGCGCGCAAACAGAACCACGAGTTCAATGCGACGCCGGACATCGCGGCGTCTCATCGACTCAATGATGTGCTGCAAGCGATTCGCGGCGGGGTGTTCTCGCCGGATGATCCGTCCCGTTACACCGGGCTGATTGATTCGCTGGTGGATTACGACCGCTTCCTGGTGTGCGCCGATTTCGACTCTTACTGGAATGCGCAGATGCGCGTCGAAGCCCATTGGCACGATTCCAAGGAGTGGTGGCGTTCGGCAGTGTTGAGCACGTCGCGGATGGGTTGGTTCTCTTCAGACCGGACCATTCGCGAGTACGCCACGGAAATCTGGAAGGCGCTGGAGTAACGTTTCGCAATAATTTGCGTGCACGGCCCGACGGTGTCGGGCCTGGTCGATATACTAAGCACCAGTTTCAGTGATCGCTGCGCACTCTATCGCGGGCAAGCCATGCTCCCACAGGTCATGCGTCGTTCTGATGGCTCATGACCTGTGGGAGCGTGGCTTGCCCGCGATGACGTCCGTGCAGGCGCCGCAAGGCAATGGGCCGTTTAGGGATATCGACCATGCAATGGATTTTCATGCTGATTGGGCTGGTGCTCGGCTGGATACTCGACGAGTCGTTCAGTGATGCGCTGTTAGGCGCGTTGCTCGGCTTGGGTATCGGCCAGGCCATTCGTATCGCCCGTTTAGGTTCACAAGCTGCCGAGCAGCACCTTCTACTGGAGCAGACGCAGGTAGCGCTGAATACAGTGCAACAACGCCTGGCCTTGCTGGAGGTGTCTGGTGTCAAAACGCCTGAAACCAGTGAGCCGGTTGCCAGCGAACCGGTTGGGCCTCCTGAATTTACCCTCGACGAAATCCCTGTCGAAACCCCGGAACTGATCTGGGACCTGCCCCCCGAACTCGAACCAATCACCGCTGTGGCGGCTGAAACCAGCCGGCCACTGCCTGCCGACGCCTGGAAACCCGAGCCGGTCGCTCGTGAGCCTGCCACCCCGCGCGGCCCCAACCGCATTGATCGCGCCATCAGCGGCGCGCGCGCCTGGCTGTTCAGCGGTAACACTGTGCTGCGGGTCGGCGTGGTGCTGTTGTTCCTCGGTCTGGCCTTTTTACTGCGGTATGCGACCGAAGGCATGGTCGTGCCGATTGAGCTGCGTTACGCCGGCGTCGCGGCGGCTGCGTTGGGGCTGCTCGGTTTGGGTTGGTGGCTGCGTCATCGCAACACCAATTACGCATTGATGCTGCAAGGCACCGGCATTGCCGTGCTGTACCTGACGGTGTTCGCCGCCATGCGTTTACATCCGCTGCTGGATCCGACGGCGGCGCTTGGCTTGCTGGTGGCGGTCACGGCGTTCTCAGCGATTCTGGCAATCACCCAGGATTCACTGGCGCTGGCCTGCGCCGCCGCGTTGGGCGGTTTTGCCGCGCCAATCCTGACGTCCACTGGCGCCGGCAACCACGTCGCGCTGTTCAGCTACTTCGCCTTGCTCAACGCAGGCATCCTCGCCATCGCCTGGTTCAAGGCCTGGCGCCTGCTCAACCTGATCGGTTTTGTCGGCACGTTCGGCATCGGTTTCGCCTGGGGGCTGCGTTCCTACACGCCGGAGTTGCTGTGGAGTACTGAGCCGTTCCTGATTGTGTTTTTCCTGATGTACCTGGCCATCGGCCTGCTGTTCGCCCGGCGCAAGTTGCTGGAAATGAGCGATGCGCCCGAGGACGACAGCCGCGAGGCGCTGCTGCGTTGGTCGGCGCGCAAAGGTGATTACGTCGACGGCACCATGCTGTTTGGTCCGCCGCTGGTGGGCTTCGGTTTGCAATTCGCGCTGGTCCAGCACCTTGAGTTTGCCGCCGCGTTCAGCGCGCTGGCGCTGGGCATGATCTACATGGGCCTGGCCCGTTTACTGATGGGTGGCCGCGCGTTGTTGCTGGCAGAAACCTGTCTGGCACTGGGCGTGATCTTCGCCAGTCTCGCCATTCCATTGGGCCTTGATGCGCGCTGGACAGCTGCGGCTTGGGCCGTCGAAGGCGCCGGGATTTTCTGGCTCGGCTTGCGTCAGCAACGTCCGTTGGCCAGGGCCTTTGCCTTGCTGCTTCAACTGGGCTCGGCGCTGGCGTTTCTCAGCGAGTTGCGGATCGGCGAAAGCAGCCTGCTCGATGGCTCACCGTTGGGCGCGTTGATGCTCGGCGTGGCGTTGCTGTTCAGCTTCTACCAATTGCGCCAAGCCTTGCCGGAGCAAATCGCGCAATGGGAGCGCAAAGGGCTGCCGGTTCTGGCTTGCCTCGGCCTGACGTTCCTTTATCTGTTGGCGCCGTTGTTTTTCTTCACCCACGGTACGGCGATCAGTTGGGCGCTGGCCGGTCTGGCGACGTTGTTTGTCGGTCTGCGTCTGCAATCACGCACGTTCCTGTTCACCGCGTTTGCCGTGCAGTTGCTCGGCGGTGCGTTGTTCCTGCTGCGGCTGCAAGGCGCCGGTGGTGAGTCTACGGCGGTGTTCAGCGCGGGCTGGAGCGGTTTGCTGAGCGCGTCCTTGATTGGTCTGGCCTTGATCGCCGGCATGCTGCTGGCAGCGCGCGATGAGATGGTGCGCAGCGACGTGCGACTGTTACGTGGGTTGTCGGTGGTGTTGCTGGCCGGTCTGGTGCTGATCAATCTGGCCGTGCTGTTCGTCCTGCCGTGGCAGACCGCGAGCGCGGTGTGGGCGGCCAGTGGTTTGTTCATCATCTGGTTGAGCCTGTATCTGAAACAGCGCGTGAGTTTTGTCTTCGGTTTGCTGTTGCAGGTGATCGGCGGCGCGGCGTTCCTGTTTGCCGGGCCGGACCTGCTCGGACCTTTGGCCAGCGAAGGACTGAAGCCGCTGGCGCACAGCGGTTTCTGGACGCCGTTGGTGTTGGGTTTGGCAGCGCTGGTCGGGGCCTGGCGATTGCAGCTTGGCAACCACGCTTCGGCGTTCGATGTGCTGAGCTTGCAGCGTTTGTCCGAAGTGCTGCTGGTGTGGGGCGCGGGTTGGTGGGCGCTGGCGTGGGTCAGTGAAGTATTGCGTTTTGCGCCGGTAACTCTGCAAGCGACGTTGTTGCTGGCGGTCGCGGCAGTCAGCGTGGCGCTATGGACGGCGTTGGCGCTGCGCTTGAAATGGTCGTCGCTGGGGCTGCTGTGCACCTTGCTGATGCCGGCGGCCGGCGTGGTGTTGCTTGCGGCGTGGCACTCGCGATATCACCCTGCGGCCAATTTTGGTTGGCTGGCCTGGGCGGCGGTGTTCGTCGTGCATTCCATCTCGCTGAAGCGACTGGCGCCCATGTTACCGGCGCGCGCTGTGAGCACCGCGCATGTGCTCGGCTGCTGGCTGTTGATCGGTGTGCTGGCGCTGGAGCTGCGTTACGGCTTGCTGCTGTTGTCCGAGCAATACAACGCCTGGCGCTGGTTGGGCTGGGCGATTCTGCCAAGCCTGTATCTGGTGCTGATGGCTGCGCCGCGCAATTGGCCGTGGCCGGTGTCGGCGTATCCCAAGGAATACCGACTGTTTGCGGCGGCACCGCTGGCGCTGCTGATGCTCGGTTGGTTTTGGCTGGCGAATTTCGCCAGCGACGGCACCGCCGAACCACTGCCGTATGTTCCGTTGATCAACCCGCTGGAGTTGGGCCTGCTGTTTGCGCTGTTCGGCGTCTACGCATGGTCGCGCAGCGCCGTGACGCAAGTGGCGATCCGCAAGGACTACGCCGAACCCGCCACGCAATTGATCGCCGGGGTTTCACTGTTCATGTTCTTTACCGCGTTGGTGATGCGCACCGCGCACCATTGGGGTGGTGTGCCGTTTCAGTTCGATGCGTTGCTTGAATCGATGCTGGTGCAGGCCGGCCTGTCCATCGTCTGGACCCTGATGGCGCTGAGCCTGATGATCGGCGGTCATTTGCGCCATCGTCGCGAGGTCTGGCTGATCGGTGCGGCGTTGATCGGCGTGGTGGTGGCCAAGCTGTTCTTTGTGGAATTGAGTAACCGCGGCGGGCTCGCGCGGATCGTGTCGTTTATCGGCGTTGGCGTGTTGCTGCTGGTGGTGGGCTATTTCGCGCCGCTGCCGCCCAAGCGTGCCGAGGCTGCGCCGGAGTCTGAAAAACCGGCACCGGAAACCGAAGGAGTGTCGTCTTGAGTCAGAAGCTGAACCTGGGCTGGTTGGGCGCGGTGGCGCTGGGTGTGACGCTGTCGGTCAGCGCGCAGGAGCAACCGGCGGATTTCACCACTCAAGTGCCGTTGTCCGTGAGCGGCGAAGGCCCGTGGTATCGCCTCGATTTGCCGTTGAGCGTGCAGTTGAATGCGCGGCAAACTGACCTGAGTGATGTGCGTGTCTTCAACGCCGCCGGTCAGGTTCAAGCGTATGCCTTGGCGAGAGAACCGGCCCAAACCCGGGAAAATCGCACGCTGACCGACGTGAAGTGGTTCCCGTTGTACACCTCGGCAGATTCTACCGAGCGCGCGCCTGGCGTGCGGGTGCAGTCGAGTGCCAGCGGCGCGCTGGTCGAAGTACAGCCGTCCAGTCAGCTGGAAGCGGGCGAAGAAGTGCTGCGCGGCTGGTTGCTCGATGCCAGCGCCATCAAGGCTCCGTTGCAGCAATTGGTCCTCGACTGGACCAGCGAGCGCGACGGCTTCCAGCAGTTCAGCATCGAAGCCAGCGACGACTTGCAGCATTGGCAGTCGTGGGGCCAGGGACAGGTCGCACGGCTGGCGTTTGCCGACGAACGGGTCGAGCAGCATGAAGTCAGCCTGCCGGGGCAATCGGCGCGCTATCTGCGCTTGTTATGGAGCTCACCACAACCGGCGCCAGCGCTGACCTCGGCGCAGCTGGAAAGCGCGAGCATCCGCAGCTTGCCGCTGCCGTTGGTCTGGTCGCAACCGTTGGCCGGCAGCAGCGTGAAGACCGGTGAATACACCTGGCAATTGCCGATGGGGCTGAATGTCGAGCGGGTTCAGGTCGAACTGAGCCAGCCCAACAGTCTGGCACCGGTCACTTTGTCCGGTCGCCGCGAGAGCAGCTTGCCGTGGCAGCCGCTGGGCAGCGGCTTGCTGTATCGCCTGACCCAGAATGACCAGGACGTGGTGCAGAACGAATTGCAGCTGCCGGGGCAAACCCTGCAGCAGTTGAAGCTGGTCGTGGACGAACGCGGTGGCGGCCTGGGCGCCGAAGCACTGACGCTGAAGTATGCCGTGCGTCCGACACTTCTGGTCTTCCTCGCGCGCGGGCCAGGGCCTTATACGCTGGCGCTGGGGAATGCGACGGTGAAAGCGGCGAGCTTGCCGTTGTCGACGCTGATTCCGGATTACAGTGCGCAGAAGCTGGCGACATTGGGTAAGGCCGTGGTGGCGAGCGATGGCGTGGTTTCGCCGGTGTCTACGTCAGTAACGCCTGCGACGGCTGGCATGAACTGGAAGAAATTCGGGTTGTGGGCGGTGCTGTTGCTGAGCGTGCTGGTTCTGGCGGCGATGGCGTTCAGCTTGCTGCGCAAGCCCCCCGTCAAACCCTGAAAGCGGTTTATCGGTCGGTAAAAGTGCCCGATTCGAACTACGCTCATCCCGGCGCATGAACTCTCTTGGGCGTATCACGTCTGATAGGAGGAAATGCGCCTCGACTCGCGTTAAACTGCGCGGGTTTTTAGCCCCCCATTCCACCGGAGCCTTCCATGTCCCGCGTTACCCTGAGTCGCTATTTGATTGAGCAGACCCGTAGCAACAACACCCCTGCTGATCTGCGTTTCCTGATCGAAGTGGTGGCGCGTGCTTGCAAAGAGATCAACCACGCCGTGTCCAAAGGCGCCCTCGGTGGTGTTCTGGGCAGCATGGGCACTGAAAACGTCCAAGGTGAAGTGCAGAAGAAACTCGACGTGATCTCCAACGAGATCCTGCTCGAAGCCAACGAATGGGGCGGTCACCTGGCCGGCATGGCGTCCGAAGAAATGGACAATGCCTACCAGATCCCGGGCAAATACCCGAAAGGCGCGTACCTGCTGGTATTCGACCCGCTGGACGGTTCGTCGAACATTGATATCAACGCGCCGGTCGGTACGATTTTCTCGGTGCTGCGTTGCCCGAACGAATACCTGAGCCAGAATGAGCCCTTGAACGAAAAGGCTTTCCTGCAGCCAGGCACCGAGCAAGTGGCTGCCGGTTACGCGATCTACGGTCCACAGACCATGTTGATCCTGACCCTGGGCGACGGCGTAAAAGGCTTCACCCTGGACCGTGAAATGGGCAGCTTCGTGCTGACCCATGAAGACATCAAGATCCCGACCTCCACTCAGGAATTCGCGATCAACGCCTCCAATCAGCGCCACTGGGAAGCTCCGGTACAACGCTACGTCAGCGAATTGCTGGCTGGCGAAGAAGGCCCGCTGAAAAAGAACTACAACATGCGCTGGGTCGCCGCGATGGTCGCAGACGTGCACCGCATCCTGACCCGTGGCGGTCTGTTCATGTACCCACGCGACAGCCGCGAGCCGTCCAAGCCGGGCAAGCTGCGTTTGATGTACGAAGCCAACCCGATGTCGTTCCTGGTTGAACAGGCTGGCGGCGCCTCCACCGATGGCCATCAGCGCATCCTCGACATCAAGCCTGACGGCCTGCACCAGCGTGTCGCCGTGTTCCTCGGTTCGAAAGAAGAAGTCGAACGTGTTACGGCTTACCACAAGGAATAAACTATGACCGCGCCCTGGCAGCCGTTGCTCGATTGGTGGTTCGGTAATGCCGAATCGCCTAATGAAGTGGCGGCTGACAAGGGCAAGTTATGGTTCGGCAAGCGCGACAGCCAGGACCTCGAAGCGCAGACGCGTTTCGGGGACCGGGTCGAGCAGGCACTGGCCGGCGGACTGACTGACTGGGCGCAATGCCCCGAAGGTTGGCTGGCTCTGGTGCTGCTGCTCGATCAACTCCCGCGAATGATCTATCGCGACACTCCCAAATCCTTTTCCGGCGATCTCAGGGCTCAGGCACTGGTGGCGCAAGGCATTGCTGCGGATTTTGATCGGCAGTTGAGGCCTGTTCAGCGGGTCTTTATCTACCTGGTGATGGAGCATTGCGAGCATCTGGCAGTACAGAGCGAAGCCGTTTCGCGGTTCATCGAATTGATGGCGCAGCAGCCGGAGGCTGATCGGGCTGTGTTTGCCGATAATCTGGATTATGCCGAGCGGCATCGGGACGTGATTGCGCGGTTTGGGCGGTTTCCGCATCGCAATGCGGTGTTGGGGCGGGAGTCTACGGCTGAGGAGTTGGAGTTTCTCCGCAAGCCAGGCTCGCGTTTTTAGACGCGATGGGCCTCGAACTTACGGATTCCCTTGAAACAGGCGTTTCATCAGCAGTGTTGGCAGGTTTTTCCGAGTATCGGCAATGATGTGGACATAGACCGTTTGGTCTCGTACTTCATAAATGATCCTGTTCATTCCTGAAAGTATTTGTCGGTACTGACTGAGGTGGAGCTTCTCTATTTCTTCAGGGATTGATCCTGAATAGGGTTGCGCTCCCAAGTGGCGGATGGCTGATTTCAAAGAGGTGTAGGTGCTTTGCCAGGTTTGGATGGAAAACTGTTTGATGAGATAGGTACGAAGTTCTTTTAAGTCTGTTTCGGCGGACTGAAGAATGACGACCTTTAAACTCATTGATGGTCAGCCTCGTCCAGTTCCGCGAAGACGTCTTCGGCATCGCGAAATTTGCCTTCTTCAATCTCACGATTACCCATTGCCAAGAGTTTTAAAAGGGCCATCGTGTCTTCTTGCTCTTCGAAGCTTTTCACGTCCATTACCACGAGCTTTGCTTCACCATTTTGGGTGATGACCAAGGGCTCACGGCTTTCTGTAATTGTTTTGACGATTTCTGCTGTATGGCTTTTCAGGTAGCTGATTGGCTTGATTTGAGATGAAAGCTTCATGGGGTGAGCCTCGCCAGGTTGAGTAGGACCGAGTTTAGTCTTAATTCAGTCCTGCGTCAGGTGCTGCCGACCGGCGTTTTCTCAACGGGCATTGATCCAGGTTTTAGAGATTCATTGCGGCTGATGCCGCCTTCGCTGGCAAGCCAGCTCCTACATCGGATCTCCAGTGCGACAAAGATCCCGTAGGAGCTGGCTTGCCAGCGAAGGGGCCCGCAAGAGCGCCTTAGATCCGGAAACTACCCACCAACTGCTTCAACCGCGCCGCCTGCTGCTCAAGATCAGCACATGCGCGCAAGGTCGCCTGCAAGTTCTCCACGCCTTCCTGGTTCAGCGTATTGATCTCGGTAATGTCGACGTTGATCGACTCCACCACCGCGGTCTGCTCTTCCGTCGCCGTCGCCACCGACTGGTTCATCCCGTCGATTTCACCAATACGCTGCGTCACGCTACCCAGGCGTTCCCCGGCCTGGTTGGCGATGCCGACGCTGCTTTCGCTCTGGCGCTGGCTGTCGGTCATGATGCTCACCGCTTCGCGGGCGCCGACTTGCAGTTCTTCGATCATCTTCTGCACTTGCTGCGCCGAATCCTGAGTGCGGTGGGCGAGGTTGCGCACTTCATCCGCGACCACGGCAAAACCGCGACCGGCTTCACCGGCACGGGCCGCTTCGATGGCTGCGTTGAGCGCAAGCAGGTTGGTTTGCTGGGAAATGCTGGTGATCACTTCCAGAATCTGCCCAATGTTCACGGTGTTGCTGTTGAGCGTTTCGATGTTGCCGCACGAATCGCTGATCTTCGCCGACAGCTGCTGCATCGCGGCGATGGTTTTATCCACCACTTGCTGGCCGTCTTCGGCCAGGGAGCGGGCATCGCTGGAGTGCTGCGAGGCGAGGGCGGCGTTCTGGGCGATTTCCTGGGCGGCGGCGCCCAGTTCGTTGATCGCTGCGGCAACGCTGCTGGTGCGCGAGGCTTGCTGGTCGGAGTTGAACATCGATGAGTTTGATGCGGCCACGACGCGCAGCGCCACTTCGTTCACCTGGCCGGTGGCCGAGGACACTTCGCGAATCGAGGTGTGAATACGCTCTACAAAGCGGTTGAACGAGGTGCCCAGCGCGCCGAACTCGTCCTGACCGTGGATGGTCAGGCGTTTGGTCAGGTCACCTTCACCTTCGGCGATGTCATGCATCGCGCGGCCCATGATCAGCAGCGGCTGCATCAGGACGCTGATCAACATGCCCAGTAACGCGATGATGATCACCACTGCGATCACCATGGCAATGATCGCCGAGGTGCGGAATTCGCTGAGCATCGAGAACGCGGTGTCCTGATCCAGCACCAGTGCCACGTACCAGTCCGCCGACGGCACGCCGTTGACGTGGGTGAAGGAGATGAACTGGGTTTTGCCGTCGAGCTCGACTTCTTTCATGCCCGGGCTGACTTTCGGTGCGCCGTTCGGGTAGGCGTCTGCCAGGCCTTTGAGCACCAGTTTGCTGTCTGGGTGGATCAGGATCTTGCCGTCGGCGCTGACGATGAACGCATGGCCGTGGCCGCCGAAGTTCAGCGAGTTGATGATCGCGCTGACGCTGGACAGGTCGATGTCCGCGCCGGCGACGCCGATCATCTGGCCCTGATACTTCACGGGTGTGGCAACAGTAATTACTGGTTTGCCGGAAGACGCGGCGATGTACGGTTCGGTGACGATGGTCTGTTGCGCACTGTTGGCCGCCTTGTACCAGCCACGGGCGCGTGGGTCGTAGTCGGCGGCACGATTGCCGGCCGGGACCGAAAACATCACACCGTCAGTGCCGCCGAAATAGCTCAGCTGGAAGTTGCTGATGTAGGCCGGCAGGTCGATGGCGCGTTTCAGGCTGGCCTGTGCGCTGCCGTCCACGGCGATCTGCTGGGACAACGATTGCAGCAACTGGATGCGGCTTTCCAGCCAGGTCTGGATGTTGCTGGTGGTCAGGCTGCCGAGTTCCTGCATCGAGGATTCGGTACTGCTGCGCAAGGTCTGGCGCTGGCGGTAGTCGTTGAACAGGATAAAGCAGGCGAACGCAACGGCGACCACGAGGGCGGCTGCCAGCAGGATCTTGTGGCTGAATTTCATGTTTCTGGTCATTAAGTGCACTACCGCGGAGGGACTTGTCAGCGAGGGAGCGTGAATTGCCACAGTCGAGGGCTTTACACTCCTTCTATGTCGACTGGCCAGCGCGAAAGATTAGGCGTCTTATTGCAAAAACTGACGAAATACTCATAGGCTCAGGAAAGTGGCTGATTTTTCGAAAAAAGGCAGACGAGCGGCCCGATAAATAGCACGAAGGTCGGGGAACCAGATGGGGGTTTTCTCTTCTAAGGTTCTGCTTGGCAGCCATGCCATTCCCCTTCGTCCCAGGAGTTTCACCATGTCGCTGCGATCTATCGCCTTGCTGTCGTTCTGCGTGTTGTTGGCCGCATGCAGCAAGGTCAATCAGGAAAACTACTCGAAGCTATCGACCGGCATGCCTAAGGCCGAGGTTGAAACGTTGCTGGGTAAGCCTGCTGATTGCTCGGGCGCACTGGGTATGTCCAGTTGCACCTGGGGCGACAAAAACAGCTTTATCAGCGTGCAGTATGCCGGTGACAAAGTATTGATGTTTTCTGGCCAAGGCCTGAAGTAAACCGGGGCGATGTGCCCACGGGAGAAAAACAATGAAGCGGTTATTACTCGTACTTTTTGCCGGCCTGGTATTGGCTGGTTGTGCCACTTCTGGCCCAGATCCGTTGGCGCCAAAAACCGTCAACAGCGTCAACCTCAAGCGTTACCAGGGGACCTGGTATGAGTTGGCTCGCATGCCCATGTATTTCCAGCGCGACTGCGCCCAATCCGAAGCCCATTACACCCTCAAGCCTGACGGTAACATGGCGATATTGAACCGCTGCCTGACGGCGCAATGGCAGTGGGAAGAGGTCAAGGGCACGGCTTATCCACAGGTGCCAGGCAAAGCCGACAAGTTGTGGGTCAAGTTCGATACCTGGCTTTCTCGTCTGATTCCGGGTGTGGCGAAGGGCGAGTACTGGGTGTTGTACGTCAGCGACGACTACAAGACGGCCATTGTTGGCGACCCGAGTCGCAAGTACCTGTGGCTGTTGGCGCGGACCCCGACCGTCAATGGTGTGGTGCGAGAGGAACTGCTGAGCAAGGCGCGTCAGCAGGGTTACGACACCTCGCGGCTGATCTGGCGTGCGTCGGAGACGCAGATGGCCAAGACCTCGAACTAACATCCACCGCAAAGCAAACCTGTGGGAGCGAGCCTGCTCGCGAAGGCGGACTGTCAGTCAACATCTCTGTTGAATGTGACGGCCCTTTCGCGAGCAGGCTCGCTCCCACAATTGTTTCCGGTGTCAGCCCAGGAGATCGCGCAGGACTTGGGTGAACGCGCGATTGCTTTCTTCTTCCCCGGCATGGCGCCCGTCACGCACAACCCACTGGCCATTGACCAGCACATCGCGAACCTGGCGATCGCCGCCGGCAAACAACCAGCGATTCAGAATCCCGTCGCCACTGGCCGTTGCCAGGTACGGATCGTTGCCGTCCAGCACCAGCCAGTCCGCACGCCTGCCCACTTCCAACGCGCCAATCGGCTGACCCAAGGCCTGAGCGCCGCCATCCAGCGCCGCGTCGTACAGCGTGCGGCCGACCATCGGTTGATCTGCGCCATACAAGCGATTACGCCGCTGATCGCGCAGACGCTGGCCGTATTCCAGCCAACGCAATTCTTCCACCACGCTCAAGGACACATGGCTGTCGGAACCGATACCCATACGCCCGCCCTGAGCGAGGAAATCCACCGCCGGGAAAATCCCGTCGCCGAGGTTGGCTTCGGTGGTCAGGCACAGACCGGCAATGGCGCGACTCTTGGCCATCAGCGTGACTTCTTCCGCGTTGGCGTGAGTGGCGTGAACCAGGCACCAGCGCTGATCGACCTCAGTGTTTTCGTACAGCCATTGCAGCGGGCGACGACCGCTCCAGGCCAGGCAGTCATCGACTTCCTTTTGCTGTTCGGCAATGTGGATGTGCACTGGGCATTGTTTGTCGCTGGCGGCCAGCACTTCGCTGATTTGCTGTGGCGTGACCGCGCGTAGCGAGTGGAAGCACAAACCCAGCGACTGCGCCGGTTGCCGGGCCAGAATCGGCTGCAAACGCGACTGAAGTTTCAGGTAGTTTTCGGTGCTGTTGATAAAGCGGCGCTGCCCGTCGTTCGGCGTCTGGCCACCGAAACCGGAATGGCTGTAGAGCACCGGCAACAGGGTCAGACCGATACCGGCGGAACTGGCGGCTTGGCTGATGCGCAGCGCCAGTTCGGCCGGGTCTGCGTAAGGCTGGCCACTGGTGTCGTGGTGCACGTAGTGAAATTCCGCGACCGAGGTATAACCGGCCTTGAGCATTTCGATGTACAGCTGGCGGGCGATGACACCGAGTTGGTCCGGGCTGATTTTTCCGACGAGGCGATACATCAAATCGCGCCAGGTCCAGAAACTGTCGTTCGGATTACCCGCCACTTCCGCGAGCCCGGCCATCGCTCGCTGGAAGGCATGGGAGTGCAAATTCGGCATACCCGGCAGCAGCGGGCCGCTCAGCCGTTCGGCGCCATCTGCGTGGGAATCGGCCTGGAGATGGGTCAATACGCCCTCGGCGTTGACCTCAAGACGTACATTGTTGGCCCATCCACTAGGCAGTAGCGCGCGTTCGGCAAAGAAGGCGGACATGGTTCAGCACCCCATCGTGTGTTATTTGTATATACATATACAGACGTTTGCCTGCTCGGTAAACTCCGGCAAGCTATGTGGCTCGTGTGGTTAGTTCGTCAGTTCAAGTTCGGATGCCAGAAATTCAGAGCCAAGGCGCTGCGACGAGTCATAGCTTGCTATGGCGAGGAGCAGCAACGCAGGATCTGGATTTCTGGCGCCGAAATTGACTGACGGAACTGACCATACGGGCCACTTTCTCTTATCAAACGAACAAGGATTAACCGTGCCGACTCCGCCCCAAGTGTCACCGTTGGCCGCGAACATGGGCGACAGTCCGGCGCCCTTGTACGCCCGTGTCAAACAGATGATCACCCAGCAAATCGACAGTGGAAACTGGCCGCCACATTACCGCGTGCCGTCGGAAAGCGAGTTGGTCAACCAACTCGGTTTCAGCCGCATGACCATCAACCGCGCTCTGCGCGAAATGACCGCCGACGGTCTGTTGGTGCGCATGCAAGGCGTGGGTACGTTCGTTGCCGAGCCAAAAAGCCAGTCCGCGCTGTTTGAAGTGCACAACATCGCCGACGAGATTGCTTCTCGTGGTCATCGCCACACCTGCAAGGTGATCACCCTCGAAGAAGAGGCCGCCGGTTCCGAGCGCGCCCTGGCATTGGATATGCGCGAAGGGCAGAGGGTTTTCCACTCGCTGATCGTGCACTTCGAAAACGATATCCCGGTGCAAATCGAAGACCGTTTCGTCAACGCGCTGGTAGCCCCGGACTACCTCAAGCAAGACTTCACCCTGCAAACGCCTTACGCCTACCTGAACCAGGTAGCGCCGCTGACCGAAGGCGAGCACGTGGTCGAGGCGATTCTGGCCGAGGCGTCCGAGTGCAAGCTGTTGCAGATTGAAAAGGGCGAGCCGTGCCTGCTGATTCGTCGCCGCACCTGGTCCGGTCGTCAGCCAGTGACCGCCGCCCGTTTGATCCACCCCGGTTCCCGTCATCGTCTGGAAGGACGGTTCCATAAATAGAGAGCATAAATGAATGGTTTGAAGGTTTTACGCGCTATCGATTACCCGCGCATGCCGTGGAAAAACGGCGGTGGCAGCACTGAAGAAATTACCCGCGACGCAGGCGTCGGCCTTGATGGTTTCGGCTGGCGCCTGTCGATTGCCGACATCGGCGAGTCGGGTGGTTTTTCGACGTTCACCGGTTATGAGCGCGTCATCACCGTGCTGCAAGGTGACGGCATGACCCTGCGGGTGGATGGTCAGGACACGCGTCCACTGTTACCGCTGACCCCGTTTGCTTTCAGCGGTGAGAGCGAGGTGTCGTGCACCCTGCTCGGCGGGCCGATCCGCGATTTCAACCTGATTTACGCGCCGCAGCGTTACAGCGCGCGGTTGCAGTGGCTGACAGGCGAGCAGCGGTTTTTCAGTTCAGCGGGCACGGTGTTGGTGTTCAGCGTGAGTGAAACGCTGGAAGTGCAGGTCGGTAACAGCACCCAGCAACTGGGTCGCCATGATTGCCTGCAACTCGACGCAAACGCCGGGTTGCTGGAAGTCGCCGTTGACAACACATGCTGCATCATCGAATTAACTGCAAACTGATTTCCCTGTAGGAGCCCGGCTTGCCGGCGATGGCGATCCGATGGACGCTATCGCCGGCAAGCCGGACTCCTACCAAAAGCGATTCACCCCGCCTCAAATCCGCTACTCATACTGTTCCCCATCGCGCACTAATTTGTTACCGAACGCCCCAGTGTGGCGCAAAACCACGCTCAGGTAACAGCCGTTCCCCCTTACGCAAAATCCCCCCGAAAAATTTCATCCCCCTCAAAACCCTTGTTTTACAGGCTTTCCTGCCTCCAAAAAACTTTTCTTGAACACCCATCCAACAAGTTGGCCGCTTGATTGCATATGCTTGTATGTACAAGTAAAGACGTATGCGTATGAGTCGATCGAGACTCTCCGCAGCGTCCACTGATTCGCTTGTGGCGCGACGATGCGCACAGGCTGGCTTGCCCACTGCCCGGGTTGGTTTGAATTGATCGCTGAGGAGTCTTTTTCGTGACTGACAATACCCAGAAACCTACCAAGTTTCGTGATGTAGAAATTCGTGCCGCTCGCGGTAACAAGCTGACCGCCAAAAGCTGGCTGACCGAAGCGCCACTGCGCATGCTGATGAACAACCTCGACCCGGAAGTCGCCGAGAACCCTAAAGAGCTGGTGGTTTACGGTGGCATTGGTCGTGCGGCACGTAACTGGGAATGCTACGACAAGATCGTCGAAAGCCTGACCAACCTGAACGACGACGAGACGCTGCTGGTGCAATCCGGCAAGCCGGTCGGCGTGTTCAAGACCCACAGCAACGCACCGCGCGTGCTGATCGCCAACTCCAACCTGGTTCCACACTGGGCGAGCTGGGAACACTTCAACGAACTCGACGCCAAAGGCCTGGCCATGTACGGCCAGATGACCGCCGGCAGCTGGATCTACATCGGCAGCCAGGGCATCGTCCAGGGCACCTACGAAACCTTCGTCGAAGCCGGTCGCCAACACTACAACGATGACCTGAAAGGTCGTTGGGTCCTGACCGCAGGCCTCGGCGGCATGGGTGGCGCTCAGCCTCTGGCCGCAACTCTGGCCGGTGCCTGCTCGCTGAACATTGAATGCCAACAGGTGAGCATCGATTTCCGCCTGAACAGCCGCTACGTCGACGAGCAAGCCACTGACCTCGACGACGCTTTGGCCCGCATCGCCAAATACACCAAAGAAGGCAAGGCGATTTCCATCGCTCTGTTGGGTAACGCGGCAGAAATCCTGCCGGAACTGGTTCGTCGTGGCGTGCGCCCGGACATGGTCACCGACCAGACCAGCGCCCACGACCCGCTCAACGGTTACCTGCCAGCCGGCTGGACCTGGGAAGAGTACCGCGCTCGCGCCAAGACCGAGCCGGCTGCCGTGGTCAAAGCCGCCAAGCAATCGATGGCCGTACACGTTAAAGCGATGCTGGATTTCCAGAAAATGGGCATCCCGACCTTCGACTACGGCAACAACATCCGTCAGATGGCCCAGGAAGAAGGCGTGGAAAACGCATTCGACTTCCCAGGCTTCGTACCGGCTTACATCCGTCCTCTGTTCTGCCGTGGCATCGGTCCATTCCGTTGGGCTGCACTGTCGGGCAACGCCGAAGACATCTACAAGACCGACGCCAAGGTCAAAGAACTGATCCCGGACGACGCCCACCTGCACAACTGGCTGGACATGGCCCGCGAGCGCATCAGCTTCCAGGGTCTGCCGGCGCGTATTTGCTGGGTAGGTCTGGGCCTGCGTGCCAAGCTCGGTCTGGCGTTCAACGAAATGGTGCGTAGCGGCGAACTGTCGGCACCGATCGTGATCGGTCGTGACCACCTGGACTCCGGTTCGGTAGCCAGCCCGAACCGCGAAACCGAATCGATGCAGGACGGTTCCGACGCTGTGTCCGACTGGCCACTGCTCAACGCCCTGCTCAACACTGCGAGCGGCGCGACCTGGGTTTCCCTGCACCACGGCGGCGGTGTCGGCATGGGCTTCTCCCAGCACTCGGGCATGGTGATTGTCTGCGACGGTACGGACGAAGCGGCCGAGCGAATTGCTCGCGTCCTGCACAACGACCCGGCGACCGGCGTAATGCGTCACGCCGATGCCGGTTACCAGATCGCCATCGACTGCGCCAAGGAACAAGGGCTGAACCTGCCGATGATCACCGGCAAATAACGCAAAACCTGTAGGAGCAAAGCTTGCTCGCGATGAACGATAACGCGGTGTATCAGATACGCCGCCATCGCGAGCAAGCTCGGCTCCTACAGGGATTGAGTGAACCCAAATAACAATCCACAGAGGTTGAATCATGGCTGTTAACAGCGATCGTGCAGGTAGTAAACCGTTGATCGAGAAACGTTCGATCGACTACATCCCGGAAGCGGAGAGACACGGTCGTCTGTTGAGCCAGTTCACCCTGTGGATGGGTGCCAACCTGCAAATCACCGCGATTGTCACCGGGGCCTTGGCCGTGGTGCTGGGTGGTGATGTGTTCTGGTCGTTGATCGGTCTGTTGATCGGTCAATTGCTGGGCGGTGGCGTGATGGCGCTGCACGCGGCGCAAGGGCCGAAGCTTGGCCTGCCACAGATGATTTCCAGTCGTGTGCAATTCGGCGTTTATGGCGCGGCCATCCCGATCGTGCTGGTCTGCTTGATGTACCTCGGTTTCACCGCAACGGGAACCGTGCTTTCCGGTCAAGCGCTGGGCCAGTTGTTTGGCGTCAGCGACACCGTCGGTATCCTCCTTTTCGCCAGTGTCATCGTGCTGGTCACGGTGCTCGGTTATCGGGTGATCCATTGGATCGGCCGTGTTGCCAGTGTCATTGGCGTGATTGCCTTTGTTTATCTGTTCAGCCGTCTGATGAGCCAAGTTGACGTTGGCGCACTGTTGCAAATCCGCCACTTCAGCTGGAGCAGCTTCCTGCTGGCGGTGTCGCTCGCGGCGTCTTGGCAGATCGCCTTCGGCCCTTATGTGGCTGACTATTCTCGCTACCTGCCGAGCAAGATTTCCTCGGTGAAAACTTTTTTTGCCGCAGGCGCAGGTTCGGTCATTGGTGCACAGGTGGCGATGGTCCTCGGCGTGTTAGCCGCCGCTTCGGCCAACGGGCAATACGCCGGCCACGAAGTGGCCTACATCGTGGGTCTGGGTGGTACCGGTGCCACCGCTGCGCTGCTGTACTTCAGCATCGCGTTCGGCAAGGTCACCATCTCCACGCTGAACTCCTACGGCAGCTTCATGTGCATTGCGACCATCATCAGCGGTTTCCGTGGTGACCTGAAGGTCACGCGCTTGCAGCGTCTGGTGTTCGTGCTGGTCATCGTCGGTGCTGCGACCCTGATGGCGTTGCTCGGTCAGCACTCGTTCCTCGGTGCGTTCAAGTCCTTCATCCTGTTCCTGCTGGCGTTCTTTACGCCATGGAGCGCGATCAACCTGGTGGACTACTACTGCATCACCCGCGAGCGCTATGACGTGCCGGCGCTGGCCGATCCGAACGGTCGCTACGGCCGTTGGAACCCCCTCGGTATCAGCGTCTATGTCTTCGGTGTGTTGGTGCAACTGCCGTTCATCTCTACCAAGTTCTATACCGGTCCGCTGGTGGACGCCCTGGGTGGTGTGGATATTTCCTGGATCATCGGTCTGGTGCTTCCAGCAGGCCTGTATTACGTGTGCGCGAAAAAATGGCACGGCACAGTGCCCGATCAACTGATTCTGCCGGTCGAGCAGAACAGCGATGTACAACCTAAAACAAGCGGGACCGGTCGCGTTGCGACGCAGGCCTGATTGGACGTGGACAGGGCTGGATGCCTCTTGACTGCCGTAAGCCAATTCATGATTAGGAGCGTCACAACAATGAAATCGAACAAGACCCTGCTGACCACATTGCTTTCCATGGGCCTGCTCGCCAGTGCCGGCGCCACTCAGGCTGCCGGTTGGTGCGAGTCGGGCAAACCGGTGAAATTTGCCGGCCTGAACTGGGAAAGCGCCATGCTCCTGACCGACGTGATGCAAGTCGTGTTGGAGAAAGGCTACGACTGCAAGACCGACAGCCTGCCGGGCAACTCCATCACCATGGAAAACGCCCTGAGCAGCAACGACATTCAAGTGTTTGCCGAAGAGTGGGTCGGCCGCAGTGAAGTCTGGAACAAGGCTGAGAAGGCCGGCAAAGTGGTTGGTGTCGGCGCTCCTGTCGTGGGCGCGGTAGAAGGCTGGTATGTGCCACGTTATGTGGTCGAAGGCGACGCCAAGCGCAAGTTGGAGCCTAAAGCCCCGGACCTGAAAGCCATTGCTGATCTGGGCAAATACGCCTCCGTGTTCAAGGACCAGGAAGAGCCTTCCAAGGGCCGTTTCTACAACTGCCCGGCTGGCTGGACTTGCGAGCTGGATAACAGCGAAATGCTGAAGAGCTACGGCCTGGAAAGCACCTACACCAACTTCCGCCCAGGCACCGGCCCGGCGCTGGATGCCGCCGTGCTCTCGAGCTACAAGCGTGGCGAGCCGATCCTGTTCTACTACTGGTCGCCAACCCCGCTGATGGGCCAGGTTGACCTGGTCAAGCTCGAAGAGAAACCAGGCGTGAACAAGACCGTGGATATCAAGGTCGGCCTGTCCAAGACGTTCCACGACGAAGCCCCGGAACTGGTGGCCGTGCTGGAAAAGGTCAACGTGCCGATTGACATCCTCAACCAGAACCTTGGGCGCATGACCAAAGAGCGGATCGAGTCACCAAAACTGGCCAAGATCTTCTTGAAGGAACATCCTGAAGTCTGGCACGCGTGGGTGAGCGAAGACGCAGCCAAGAAAATCGACGCGGCCTTGTAGGTTGGGCCTCTCCGACTGTCGGCAACGGCAGTCGGACGCTTGATCGCAACCCCTTGATTGAGAGTCTCTTATGTTTCCCGAAAGCTTTACCTTTTCCATCGCCGACTGGGTCAACAGTTGGGTCGATACGCTGGTCACCAACTACGGCGACGTGTTCCGGCAGATCTCTGACACGCTGCTGTGGGCCATCGTCAATCTTGAAGGGCTGCTGCGCGCGGCGCCCTGGTGGCTGATGCTGGCCATCGTCGCGGGCGTTGCCTGGCACGCGACCCGCAAAGTCGTGACCACGGGCGTGATTGTCGGCTTGTTGTTCCTGGTGGGCGCGGTCGGCCTCTGGGACAAGTTGATGCAAACCCTGGCGCTGATGATGGTCGCGACGATCATTTCGGTGCTGATCGGCATTCCGCTGGGAATTCTCTCGGCACGCAGCAATCGCCTGCGTTCGGTGCTGATGCCGATGCTGGATATCATGCAGACCATGCCGAGCTTCGTGTACCTGATTCCGGTGCTGATGCTGTTCGGTCTGGGCAAGGTTCCGGCGATTTTCGCTACTGTGATTTATGCCGCGCCACCGCTGATTCGCTTGACCGATCTGGGTATTCGCCAAGTCGACGGTGAAGTGATGGAAGCGATCAACGCCTTCGGTGCCAACCGCTGGCAGCAATTGTTTGGCGTGCAACTGCCCCTGGCCCTGCCGAGCATCATGGCCGGGATCAACCAGACCACCATGATGGCGCTGTCGATGGTAGTGATTGCCTCGATGATCGGTGCTCGTGGCTTGGGTGAAGACGTACTGGTGGGGATTCAAACCCTCAACGTCGGACGTGGCCTGGAAGCCGGTCTGGCGATCGTGATTCTGGCTGTGGTGATCGACCGCATTACACAGGCGTACGGTCGGGCACGGCATGAGGTGAGTAAATGAACAACGCGACCGTGAGCAAGATCGAAGTCAAAAACGTCTTCAAGATTTTCGGCAACCGTTCCAAGGATGCACTGGCGATGATTGGCCAGGGCAAAACCAAAGATCAGGTGCTGGCCGAAACCGGCTGTGTGGTCGGCGTGAACGATTTGTCCCTGAGCATCGGCACTGGCGAGATCTTCGTGATCATGGGCCTGTCGGGTTCGGGTAAATCGACCCTGGTGCGCCACTTCAACCGCCTGATCGACCCGACCAGCGGCGCGATCCTGGTGGACGGCGTGGACATCCTGCAATACGACATGGAAGCCTTGCGCGAATTTCGCCGGCACCGGATCAGCATGGTGTTCCAGAGCTTCGGCCTGCTGCCGCACAAGACCGTGGTCGATAACGTTGCCTACGGCCTGAAAGTGCGCGGCGAGAGCAAGCAAATGTGCGCCGAGCGTGCGCTGCACTGGATCAACACCGTGGGCCTGAAGGGCTACGAAAACAAATACCCGCATCAGCTTTCGGGGGGCATGCGTCAACGTGTGGGCCTGGCCCGTGCATTGGCGGCGGACACCGACATCATCCTCATGGATGAAGCGTTCAGCGCCCTTGACCCGTTGATCCGCGCCGAGATGCAGGACCAGTTGCTGGAGCTGCAAAAGACCCTGCACAAGACCATCGTCTTCATCACCCACGACCTCGACGAGGCCGTGCGTATCGGTAATCGCATTGCGATCCTCAAGGACGGCCGCCTGATTCAGGTCGGCACCCCGCGCGAGATCCTGCATTCGCCGGCGGATGAGTATGTCGACCGGTTTGTGCAGCGTCGGGCTGCGGTGGTTTAAGAGATTTGCGGTGACTGAGCTGGCCCCTTCGCTGGCAAGCCAGCTCCTACAAGGTGTACGCGTCCCCCTGTAGGAGCTGGCTTGCCAGCGAAGGCGTCAGCAATGCCGCACAAACATTCAGGTTTGTACGATGAGGTTGAAGATGTCCCAGGCTGAAAAAATCGTTATCACCGAGGCGCAGGTCAGTTGGCAGGACGTGGTCGCCGTCGCCCGTCATGGCGCACAGCTTGAGCTGTCGGCGCCGATCTGGGCGCGCATCGAAAACGCGCAGGCCATCGTCCAGCGCATCGTCACCAGCGGCGAGCGCGCCTACGGCATCAACACCGGGCTGGGCGCGTTGTGCAACGTCTCCCTTCAAGATGAGCAGCTCAGCCAGTTGTCGCGCAACACCTTGCTCAGTCACGCCTGTGGTGTTGGCGCGCCGCTGACCAACGAGCAGACTCGCGCAATCATGTGCGCCGCCGTCGTCAACTACAGCCACGGCAAATCCGGCCTGCACCGCCAAGTGGTCGAAGCCTTGCTGGCGTTGCTCAACCGTGGCATCACCCCGCAAGTGCCGTCCCAGGGATCCGTCGGCTACCTGACGCACATGGCGCACATCGGCATTGCGCTGCTGGGTGTCGGCAATGTCAGCTATCGCGGGCAAATCGTTTCCGCTCAGCAAGCCCTGGCCGAAGAAGGCCTGCAACCGGTCAAGCTCGGCGCCAAGGACGGTTTGTGCCTGGTCAACGGCACACCGTGCATGACCGGCCTCAGCTGCCTGGCGATTGCCGAGGCCGCGCATTTGCTGCAGTGGGCCGACGTGATCGGTGCCATGAGTTTCGAGGCCCAGCGTGGTCAGATCGACGCGTTCGACGCCGAGATCATCGCGCTCAAGCCGCACCCGGGCATGCAGCAAGTCGGCATCAACCTGCGCGCCGTGCTCGATGGCAGTGAAGTGATCGCCAGCAGCAAAGGCATTCGCACCCAGGACGCCTTGAGCATTCGCTCGATCCCGCAGGTCCACGGCGCTGCCCGTGACCAGCTGGTTCACGCGACCAGACAGATTGAAAACGAACTCAACGGCGCCACCGATAACCCATTGGTGCTGGGCACGCCGGAGAACTACCGCGTCGTTTCCCAGGCCAACCCGCACGGCCAATCCGTGGCATTGGCGGCGGACCTGCTGGCCATCGCCATGGCAGAAATCGGCTCCATCGCCGAGCGTCGCCTCGATCGCCTGATCAACCCGCACGTCAGCGGACTGCCGGCGTTTTTGGTGGCCAATCCGGGGGTGAACTCCGGGATGATGATCGTCCAGTACGTCGCCGCTTCCTTGTGCGCGGAAAACCGTCAATTGGCGCAACCGGCGGTGCTCGATAACTACGTCACGTCCGGCCTGCAGGAAGACCACTTGAGCATGGGCACCAACGCCGCGCTGAAGCTGCATCGTGCCTTGGAAAACTGCACGCAGATCCTCGCCATCGAGTACCTGCTGGCATCTCAGGCATTCGAGTTCCTCAAAGAACAGCGCTTCGGCGCTGGCACCGATGCGGCGTGGCGTCTGCTGCGTGAGCGCGTTCCTGCCTACGATCAGGATCGCTGGCTGGCACCGGACATCGCTGCGGCCGCCGCTGTATTGAAAGAACAGAATTTGCTGCACAACGCTGTACCGAACCTGAACTGACTTCCAATAAAAACCAGCGTGCCAAGGCGCCAGCCCCCTCATGAAGGGGGAAGCGACGGACAACGGATACTTCCGGAGCGTCTGGTCTGCCTCTCTAAACAGAGAGCATTAACAACTCTCAAAAGGAGCACAAAATGACAGCCCTAAACCTGATTCCCGGCCAACTGAGCCTCGCCCAACTGCGTGATGTCTATCAGCAGCCGGTGAAACTGACCCTCGACCACAGCGCCTCGGCACAGATTGAAGCCAGCGTTGCCTGTGTGGAGCAGATCCTCGCCGAGAATCGCACCGCCTACGGCATCAACACCGGTTTCGGCCTGCTGGCCTCGACCCGCATCGCCAGCGAAGACCTGGAAAACCTCCAGCGCTCGCTGGTTCTGTCTCACGCCGCCGGTGTCGGCGAGCCGATCAGCGACGCCTTGGTGCGCCTGGTCATGGTGCTCAAGGTCAACAGCCTGAGCCGTGGCTTCTCCGGTATTCGTCGCGTGGTCATCGACGCACTGATCGCCCTGATCAACGCTGAGGTTTACCCGCACATTCCATTGAAAGGCTCGGTCGGTGCTTCCGGTGACCTGGCGCCTTTGGCCCACATGTCGTTGGTGCTGCTGGGTGAAGGCAAGGCTCGCTATAAAGGTGAGTGGATGGAAGCGACCGAAGCGCTGAAAATCGCCGGTCTGACTCCGCTGACCCTGGCCGCGAAAGAAGGCCTGGCGCTGCTCAATGGCACTCAGGTGTCGACCGCTTACGCCTTGCGCGGCCTGTTCGAAGGCGAAGACCTGTTCGCTGGCGCTGTCGCGCTGGGCGCGCTGACCGTTGAAGCGGTATTGGGCTCGCGCTCGCCGTTCGATGCACGCATCCATGCCGCGCGTGGCCAGAAAGGCCAGATCGACGCTGCTGCCGCTTACCGTGATCTGCTGGGCGAACGCAGCGAAGTGTCCGACTCGCACGAGAACTGCGAAAAGGTCCAGGACCCGTACTCCCTGCGCTGCCAGCCACAAGTCATGGGCGCCTGCCTGACCCAGTTCCGTCAGGCCGCCGAAGTGTTGGCCGTCGAAGCCAACGCCGTCTCCGACAACCCGCTGGTGTTCGCCGCTGAAGGTGACGTGATTTCCGGCGGTAACTTCCACGCCGAACCGGTGGCCATGGCCGCTGACAACATGGCACTGGCCATCGCGGAAATCGGCTCCCTGAGCGAACGCCGCATCTCGCTGATGATGGACAAGCACATGTCGCAACTGCCGCCGTTCCTGGTGGCTAACGGTGGCGTGAACTCCGGTTTCATGATCGCTCAGGTGACTGCAGCGGCACTGGCCAGCGAGAACAAGGCACTGTCGCACCCGCATTCGGTGGACAGCCTGCCGACCTCGGCGAACCAGGAAGACCACGTGTCCATGGCTCCGGCGGCGGGCAAGCGTCTGTGGGAAATGGCGGAAAACACCCGCGGTGTGCTGGCGGTGGAATGGTTGGCGGCGGTTCAGGGCCTGGACTTGCGTGAAGGCCTGAAGAGCTCGGCAAAACTGGAAAAGGCTCGCGCCATCCTGCGTAACGAAGTGCCGTTTTATGAGAAGGACCGCTTCTTTGCGCCGGACATCAATGCGGCGACTGAATTGTTGGCCTCGCGTTGCCTGAACGAGCTGGTGATGGCGAAGTTGCTGCCTAGCCTGTAATGGCGCCTTCGCTGGCAAGCCAGCTCCTACAGTGGATCGCATGACCCCTGTAGGAGCCGGCTTGCCGGCGAATCGATTTTGCGTCGAATAAGAATAATTAAGGACGAGAAATGCAACAGCCAGCAAAAGGTTTAAAACGCGGGCTTTCTGCCCGACATATTCGCTTCATGGCGCTGGGGTCGGCGATCGGCACCGGGCTGTTTTACGGTTCTGCCTCGGCCATTCAAATGGCCGGGCCCGCGGTATTGCTCGCCTACCTGATCGGTGGCGCAGCGGTGTTCATGGTTATGCGCGCCCTCGGTGAGATGGCGGTGCACAATCCTGTGGCCGGCTCTTTCGGTCAGTACGCCAGCACCTATCTGGGGCCGATGGCGGGCTTCATCCTCGGTTGGACCTACGCGTTCGAAATGGTCATCGTCGGCATGGCCGACGTCACCGCGTTCGGTATTTACATGGGCTTCTGGTTCCCGGAAGTCTCCCGCTGGATCTGGGTGCTGGGCATCGTTTCGGTGGTCGGCGGCTTGAACCTGTGCAACGTCAAGGTCTTCGGTGAAATGGAGTTCTGGCTGTCACTGCTCAAGGTCGCAGCCATCGTCGCGATGATTCTGGGTGGCTTCGGCATCATGCTGTTCGGCATCAGCACGGCCCCCGGCGCCCAAGCGACCGATATCAGCAACCTCTGGAGCCATGGCGGTTTCATGCCTAATGGCGTGGGTGGCCTGATCGCCTCGTTCGCGGTGGTGATGTTCGCATTCGGCGGGATTGAAATCATCGGCGTGACCGCCGGTGAGGCCAAAGATCCGCAGCATGTGCTGCCTAGAGCGATCAATGCCGTACCGTTGCGTATTTTGCTGTTCTACGTGCTGACCATGTTCGTACTGATGTCGATCTTTCCATGGCAGCAGATCGGCAGCCAGGGCAGTCCGTTCGTGCAGATTTTCGACAACCTGGGCATCAGCTCGGCGGCGACCATCCTCAATATCGTGGTGATCTCGGCGGCGATCTCGGCCATCAACAGCGACATTTTCGGCGCTGGCCGCATGATGTACGGTCTGGCCCAGCAAGGGCACGCACCTAAGGGCTTCGCCCGTTTGTCGCGTAATGGCGTGCCATGGATGACCGTGGTGGTGATGAGTGCCGCGCTGCTGCTGGGTGTGCTGTTGAACTACCTGATTCCGGAAAACGTGTTTCTGTTGATCGCCTCCATCGCGACCTTTGCCACGGTATGGGTCTGGCTGATGATTCTGTGTACCCAGGTGGCCATGCGTCGTTCCATGAGTGCCGAGCAGGTCGCACAACTGAAGTTCCCTGTACCGTTCTGGCCCTATGCGCCGATGGCGGCGATTGCCTTCATGCTGTTCATTTTCGGCGTGCTGGGTTATTTCCCGGACACCCAGGCGGCGCTGATCGTCGGTGTGGTCTGGATCGTGCTGCTGGTGCTGGCCTACCTGACGTGGGTGAAACCGGCGGCGGGCCGGGCGGCACTGGTAGAGCAGGAACCTTCTTTTTCACATCAATAACCTAACGGAGGCCACGGATGAAAACTCTCTGGCAACACTGCCACGTCGCAACCATGGCACAAGGCGTCTACTCGATCATCGAAGACGCGGCCATCGTGACGTCAGGTGCGCTCATTGAGTGGATCGGCCCGCGTGCTGACCTGCCGGCGGGCGAATACCCGGCCGTCAACGATTTGCAAGGAGCCTGGGTAACGCCGGGCCTGATCGACTGCCACACCCACACGGTGTTTGGCGGTAACCGCAGCGGCGAATTCGAACAGCGTCTGCAAGGCGTCAGCTACGCGGAAATCGCCGCGGCCGGTGGCGGCATCGCCAGCACCGTGCGCGCCACCCGCGCGGCGACCGAAGACGAACTGTTCACCAGTGCCGCCAAGCGTCTGAAAAGTCTGATGCGTGACGGCGTGACCACGGTCGAAATGAAGTCCGGCTACGGCCTCGACCTGGCCAGCGAGCGCAAGATCCTGCGGGTTATTCGTCGTCTCGGCGCCGAACTGCCGATTAGCGTGCGCAGCACCTGCCTGGCCGCCCACGCGTTGCCGCCGGAATACGCCGATCGTGCTGACGACTACATCGATCACATCTGCGCCGAAATGCTCCCGGCCCTGGCGGCCGAAGGGTTGGTGGATGCGGTAGACGCATTCTGCGAATACCTGGCGTTCTCGCCGGCGCAGGTCGAGCGTGTGTTCATCACCGCACAGGAGCTCGGTTTGCCGGTGAAACTGCACGCCGAGCAACTGTCGTCATTGCACGGTTCGAGCCTGGCGGCGCGTTATCACGCGCTGTCGGCGGATCACCTGGAGTTCATGACCGAGGACGACGCCATCGCCATGGCCAAGTCCGGCACCGTCGCCGTGTTACTGCCCGGCGCGTTCTATTTCCTGCGGGAAACCCAATTGCCGCCGATGGAGGCCCTGCGCAAACATGGGGTGAAAATCGCCATTGCCAGCGACCTCAACCCCGGCACCTCGCCGGCGCTGTCGCTACGCTTGATGCTGAACATGGCTTGCACCTGTTTCCGCATGACCCCGGAAGAAGCCTTGGCTGGCGCGACCCTTCATGCCGCCACTGCACTGGGCATGGCCGACACCTACGGTTCGCTTGAAGCGGGCAAGGTCGCGGATTTTGTCGCCTGGCAAATCGATCGTCCGGCCGACCTGTCGTACTGGCTGGGCGGTGACCTGGAAAAACGCGTCGTGCGTCACGGCGTCGAGACAAGCATTTAGGAGAGCAGTTGTGGATAAGGTTCTGAACTTCAAACAAGGCCGCGTGCCACTGCTGATCAGCATGCCCCACGCTGGCGTGCGCCTGACTCCGGCAGTCGAAGCCGGGTTGATCCCCGATGCGAAAAGCCTGCCGGACACCGACTGGCACATTCCGCAGCTTTACGATTTTGCCGCCGAACTGGGTGCCAGCACCCTGGCCGCCGAGTATTCGCGGTTCGTCATCGACCTGAACCGGCCGTCCGACGACAAGCCTTTGTATGTCGGCGCCACCACCGGTCTGTACCCGGCGACGCTGTTCGACGGCATACCGTTGTTCCGCGAAGGGTTGGAGCCGTCGAAAGAAGAACGCGCGACCTATCTGGAGCAGATCTGGACGCCGTATCACAGCACTTTGCAGAACGAGCTGGCGCGAATGAAAGCCGAGTTCGGTTATGCGTTGTTGTTCGACGCACACTCGATCCGCTCGATCATCCCGCACCTGTTCGACGGCAAACTGCCAGACTTCAACCTTGGCACCTTCAATGGCGCCAGTTGCGATCCTGAGTTGGCCAGCCAGCTGGAAGCCATTTGCGCGCGCCACGGCGATTACAGCCATGTGCTGAATGGCCGCTTCAAGGGCGGCCACATCACCCGGCATTACGGTAATCCGGCTGAGAACATTCATGCCGTGCAGTTGGAACTGGGACAGTGCACTTATATGGAAGAGTTCGAGCCGTTCCGCTATCGCCCGGACCTGGCTGCGCCGACGCAAGTGGTGCTCAAGGAACTGCTGCAAGGGCTGCTGAGCTGGGGCGAAAAGCACTACAACGCCTAACCCGGTGGCAAGGGCGGTGAGGGCGTTTGTCGGAACGCCGCACCGTCCCGCTCGGCTGTTTGCGTGCGCTCAGTCAGGCCGCCGAGGTCGACGCGCGCTATGAAACGCTGCTGGGGTTTTTGGCTGACAGACGCTGACGCAGCAAGGGGCATGCTCATTGACGTAATTCGGGTTTATGATGCCGGACGGCAGAATAATAGAAGTCCCCCCAGGGATGACCTCGACCCCTTACGGAGCGCGCAATGCAGACTTTGTACCCGCAGATCAAACCCCACGCCCGGCACGATCTGGCCGTCGATGACACCCACACCCTCTACGTCGACGAAAGCGGTTCTCCGGAAGGTTTGCCGGTGGTGTTCATTCATGGTGGCCCCGGCGCCGGGTGTGATGCTCAAAGCCGTCGGTATTTCGATCCCAACCTGTATCGCATCGTCACCTTCGACCAGCGCGGTTGCGGTCGCTCCACCCCCCACGCCAGCCTAGAAAACAACACCACCTGGGATCTGGTTGCCGACCTTGAGCGAATTCGCCAGCATCTGGGCATCGACAAATGGGTGCTGTTCGGCGGTTCGTGGGGTTCGACTTTGGCGTTGGCCTACGCGCAAACCCACCCGGAGCGTGTGCACGGTCTGATTCTGCGCGGGATATTTCTCTGCCGTCCGCAGGAAATCGAGTGGTTCTACCAGGCCGGCGCCAGCCGCCTGTTCCCTGATTACTGGCAGGACTACGTTGCACCGATCCCGATGGAGGAGCGTGAGGATTTGCTCAGCGCTTTCCACAAACGTCTGGTCGGCAACGATCAAATTGCCCAGATGCACGCGGCCAAGGCCTGGTCTCTCTGGGAGGGCCGGACCGCGACCCTGCGCCCGAATCCACTGGTGGTCGATCGCTTCTCCGAGCCTCAGCGCGCACTGTCGATTGCACGCATCGAATGTCACTACTTCACCAATAATGCCTTCCTTGAGCCCAACCAGCTGATCCGTGATATGGGCAAGATTGCCCATTTGCCCGGTGTGATTGTCCACGGACGCTACGATGTGATTTGTCCGTTGGACAATGCCTGGGAATTGCACCAGAACTGGCCGAACAGTGAGTTGCAGGTTATCCGTGACGCCGGCCATGCGGCCTCCGAACCGGGCATCACCGATGCATTGGTGCGCGCCGCCGGCCAGATGGCGCGCCGCCTGCTCGACTTGCCGCCTGAAGAAGCATGAAGGGGTTGTTGCAACGCGTACGTGGTGCGCGAGTCGAGGTAGCGGGAGAAGTGGTGGGGGCGGTCGATCAGGGGTTGCTGGTACTGGTCGCCGTTGAGCCCGGGGATACTCGGGCCAGTGCCGACAAACTTCTGAATAAGCTGCTTAACTATCGGGTATTCAGCGATGCCGAGGGCAAGATGAATCTGTCCTTGGCAGATGTCGGTGGCGGGTTGCTGCTGGTCTCACAGTTCACCTTGGCCGCCGACACCAAAAACGGGCTGCGCCCGAGTTTTTCCACCGCGGCCCCTCCGGCCTTGGGTGAGGAACTTTTCGACTATCTATTAGGTAAAGCGAAACAGGTGCATGGCACTGTGGCATCAGGTAGATTCGGCGCGGATATGCAGGTGCACCTGGTCAACGATGGCCCGGTAACCTTCCTGTTACAGACCTGAAAGCACTTGAAACAACTTTTTAAGGGCTTTTCGACTGCAAACAGGCGTTTTTCGCGAGAAATACTTTGTTGCGCATGATGCGTTGTAACGCGGCCTGCTAGATAATCGCGCGCTACGGGGATCGGCGTTCGTTGGTCCATTTTGACTTAGGTAGAGACTTGTCCTGGACCGTTTGGGGAATCATTTAGCCCCATCGGAGTCGGAACAATGCTCGCCAACTTGGCAAGAGTGGTTTGCAAGGTCGGTTTTTTCATGCCGTTGACCGTGCAGACCCTTCAACTGGCCGTTGGTTTTTTGATCTGTTTTCGGCGAGGGTTGCTCGTGATTGTTAGTCCCTGTAATGCACCAAAATTGACTGTCAAACGGTTCCGAAGCGCTCTGGTGGCGGGCTCTGCACTGCTCTGCCTGTTCAGCGCCGGCCAGCTGTGGGCATTCAATCTGGAGGATGTGTCGGTCAAGGCAAAAGAGCTGGCCGCGCAAAAGTACGAAGCTCCGCGCAGTAACCTGCCGAACGAGTTCCGCGATATGAAATTCGCGGACTATCAGAAAATTCGTTTCCTGACCGAAAAGGCCGAATGGGCGGACCAGAAAACCCCGTTCAAGCTGTCGTTCTATCACCAGGGTATGCATTTCGATACGCCGGTGAAAATCAACGAAATCACGGCTAACTCCGTCGAAGAGATCAAGTACGACCCTGGTCGTTTCGATTTCGGCGACGTGAAGTTCGATCCTAAAGCTACCGAACAACTGGGTTATGCCGGTTTCCGGGTGCTGTACCCGATCAACAAGGCTGACAAGCAAGACGAAATCATGACCATGCTCGGCGCCAGCTACTTCCGCGTCGTCGGCAAGGGTCACGTCTATGGTCTGTCTGCTCGGGGCATGGCGATTGATACCGCGTTGCCATCCGGCGAAGAGTTCCCGCGTTTCACCGAGTTCTGGATTCAACAGCCAAAGCCGGGCGACAAACATCTGGTGATTTTTGCGTTGCTGGATTCACCACGTGCCACCGGTGCCTACCGCCTGACCCTGCGTCCGGGCAGCGACACCATTGTCGACGTCAAGGCGCAGATGTTCCTGCGTGACAAGGTCGGCAAGCTGGGTATCGCTCCATTGACCAGCATGTATCTGTTCGGCGCCAACCAGCCATCGAAAGTGCTGAACTACCGTCGTGAACTGCACGATTCCAGCGGCCTGGCGATCCATGCCGGCAATGGCGAATGGATCTGGCGCCCATTGAACAACCCGAAACACCTGTCGGTGAGCAACTTCTCGGTCGAAAATCCGCGAGGCTTCGGCTTGCTGCAACGTGGTCGTGACTTCAACCACTACGAAGACCTCGATGACCGCTACGACAAGCGCCCAAGCGCCTGGATCGAGCCGAAGGGTGACTGGGGCAAGGGTACCGTGGATCTGGTCGAGATTCCGACCGCTGACGAAACCAACGATAATATCGTTGCTTTCTGGAACCCGGAAAAACTGCCGGAGCCGGGCCAGCCGCTCGATGTTGCCTATCGCATGCACTGGACCATGGACGAAGACACGATTCACGCCCCCGACAGCGCCTGGGTCAAACAGACCCTGCGTTCAACCGGTGACGTTAAACAGTCCAACCTGATTCGTCAGCCGGACGGTAGCGTTGCTTATCTGGTGGACTTCGAAGGCCCGTCCCTCGCGGCTTTGCCAGCGGATGCGGACGTTCGCAGCCAGGTCAGCGTGGGTGACAACGCCGAACTGGTCGAGAACAGCGTGCGTTACAACCCTGAGACCAAGGGCTGGCGTCTGACGCTGCGCATGAAGATCAAGGACCCGGGCAAAGCCACCGAAATGCGTGCGGCACTGGTACAAAACATCGTGCCGGCCGACCTGGCCAAGACATCGCTTCCAGTGTCGAATTCGTCTGTTGCCAAAGCCGACAAGGTTGCCGCCAGGCAGCAGGAAAAAGCCGACAAGGAAGCCAAGCAAGCAGAGGCCAAGCAGGCCGATGCCAAGCCGGTTTCAGATACCAAGGACAAGCCCAACAAAGACGCCAAGCAGCCTGTTGCTGCCGACGCGGCCCCAGCCACACCGGAATCGGCGCCGACTGAAGAAGTCCTGACCGAGACCTGGAGCTACCAGTTGCCTGCCGATGAGTAATTCTCAAGTACAGCCAGAGACGCTTGCCGAGTATCTGGCGCATCTACCGATGACCGACCAGCAGCGCGCGGAACTCGCGGGCTGCCAGTCCTTTAGCGAATTGCACCAGCGTCTGTCGTCTTCAACGTTCGACGCGCCTGCCGAGGCCGCCCAAGCCTCGGTAGGCCGTCGCTTGACCCTGAGCACGGCGCAGGAGTTGGAAGAAGCGGAAATGCTGGCGGTCGACGCCAGCGGTCGGGTTTGCCTCAAGGCGACCCCGCCGATCCGTCGGACCAAAGTCGTGCCGGAGCCATGGCGCACCAACATTCTGGTGCGTGGCTGGCGTCGCCTGACCGGTCGCACCAATCCGCCGGCTCCGCCGAAAGATGAGCGCGTATTGCCGGCTGCCCGCTGGCGCACCGTGGGTTCGATCCGTCGCTACATCCTGCTGGTGCTGATGCTCGGCCAGACCATCGTGGCCGGCTGGTACATGAAAGGCATCATGCCGTATCAGGGCTGGTCGTTTGTCGACCTCAACGAAGTGCTGCATCAACCGCTGCTGCAAACCGCCACGCAGGTGCTGCCGTATGCGCTGCAAACCAGCATCCTGATTCTGTTCGGGATTCTGTTCTGCTGGGTGTCGGCCGGTTTCTGGACCGCGCTGATGGGCTTCCTCGAGTTGCTCACCGGTCACGATAAATACCGCATTTCCGGTAAAAGCGCCGGGAATGAACCGATTCCAAAGGACGCACGCACCGCACTGGTGATGCCGATCTGCAACGAAGACGTGCCACGGGTGTTTGCCGGTTTGCGCGCGACGTTCGAGTCTGTTGCGGCCACGGGTGACCTGGATCGCTTCGACTTCTTCGTCCTCAGTGACAGTAACGACGCCGACATCTGCGTTGCCGAGCAGCAAGCCTGGCTGGACGTGTGTCGCGAAGCCAAGGGCTTCGGCAAGATCTTCTATCGTCGCCGTCGCCGTCGCGTGAAACGTAAAAGCGGTAACCTCGACGACTTCTGCCGTCGTTGGGGTGGCGATTACAAGTACATGGTCGTGCTCGACGCGGACTCCGTGATGAGCGGCGAATGCCTGACCAGTCTGGTGCGCTTGATGGAAGCCACACCGGACGCCGGGATCATTCAGACCGCGCCGCGTGCCTCGGGCATGGACACTCTTTATGCGCGCATGCAGCAGTTTGCGACTCGTGTGTACGGTCCGCTGTTTACCGCTGGTCTGCACTTCTGGCAGTTGGGCGAATCCCACTACTGGGGCCACAACGCGATCATCCGCATGAAGCCGTTTATCGAGCACTGCGCCCTGGCGCCGTTGCCGGGTAAAGGTGCTTTCGCCGGTGCGATTCTCTCTCACGACTTCGTTGAAGCAGCGCTGATGCGCCGTGCCGGTTGGGGCGTGTGGATTGCCTATGACTTGCCGGGCAGCTACGAAGAACTGCCGCCGAACCTGCTGGACGAACTCAAGCGTGACCGTCGCTGGTGCCACGGTAACCTGATGAACTTCCGCCTGTTCCTGGTCAAAGGCATGCACCCGGTTCACCGGGCGGTGTTCCTGACCGGCGTGATGTCTTATCTGTCGGCGCCGTTGTGGTTCTTCTTCCTCGTGCTGTCGACAGCGCTGCTGGCGGTCAACACGCTGATGGAGCCGCAATACTTCATGGAACCGCGTCAACTGTATCCGCTGTGGCCGCAATGGCATCCGGACAAGGCCGTCGCGCTGTTCTCCACGACCATCGTGCTGTTGTTCCTGCCGAAGTTGTTGAGCATCCTCCTGATCTGGGCCAAAGGCGCGAAAGAGTTCGGTGGCAAGTTCAAGGTGACGTTGTCGATGTTGCTGGAGGTGCTGTTCTCCATGCTGCTGGCGCCGGTGCGGATGATTTTCCACACCCGTTTCGTATTGGCCGCGTTCCTCGGCTGGGCCGCGACCTGGAACTCGCCACAACGTGACGACGACTCCACGCCATGGAGCGAAGCGGTCAAACGCCACGGTCCGCAGACCTTGCTGGGCTTCTTCTGGGCCTTGCTGGTGATCTGGCTGAACCCGAGCTTCCTGTGGTGGCTGGTGCCGATCGTCGGTTCGTTGATGCTGTCGATCCCGGTGTCGGTGATCTCCAGCCGTGTCGGTCTGGGCCTGAAATCCCGTGACGAGAGCCTGTTCCTGATCCCCGAGGAATACAATCCGCCACAGGCCTTGCTGGCCACTGACCAGTACACCCACGAAAACCGCTATCACGCACTGAACGACGGCTTCATCCGTTCGGTGGTCGACCCGCAGCAGAACGCCTTGGCGTGCTCGCTGGCGACGTCGCGTCACGGTCAGGCCGAGCCGATCGAGTGGTTGCGGGTAGAGCGGGTTCGTCACGCCTTGAAAGTCGGGCCTCACGGCTTGAACAACAATGAGCGTGTGCAACTGCTGAGTGACCCGGTGGCATTGGCTCGACTGCATGAGCAGATCTGGAGCGAAAGTCACCCCGAATGGCTGCAAGCCTGGCGTACATCGGTGAAAGCCGATCCCCACGCGCCGCTGTTGCCGCTCAAGCCGCTGAGTGCGCAAGCACAACTGGCCTGATAAAGAGCCCCGCTGATTGAGCGGGGCTTTTTTTTGTTTGATCGTTTGCAAACCCTTGTGCAAACGGGCGAGTGCGTTAGGATCCGTCCCCGAATTGGTGCGCCCGGATAATTTTTGTCCGTATTGGTGCGTTTCCTGAGAGAAACCGCCGTTTTGCGCGCGTCACACCGCAATGGTTTTGGGGACATGATGATGAAGAAGTATCTCTCGATGCTGCTGGTCGGCGTCACGGCGCTGGTTGCAGTCAGCGCGGCGCAGGCCGGTGCCATCGATGACGCGGTCAAGCGCGGCACGCTGAAAGTCGGCATGGACCCGACCTACATGCCGTTCGAGATGACCAACAAGCGCGGCGAGATCATCGGTTTCGAAGTCGATATTCTAAAAGCCATGTCCAAGGCCATGGGCGTCAAGCTGGAACTGGTGTCCACCGGCTATGACGGTATTATTCCCGCCCTGATGACCGACAAGTTCGACATGATCGGCAGCGGCATGACCCTGACTCAGGAGCGTAACCTGCGCCTGAACTTCAGCGAACCGTTCATTGTGGTTGGCCAGACGCTGCTGATCCGCAAGGAGCTGGAAGGCACCATCAAGTCCTATAAAGACCTGAACACTGCCGACTACCGCATCACCTCCAAGCTCGGCACCACCGGCGAGATGGTCGCCAAGAAGCTGATCTCCAAAGCCCAGTACCACGGCTATGACAATGAGCAGGAAGCGGTGCTGGACGTGGTCAACGGCAAGGCTGACGCCTTCATCTATGACGCACCGTACAACGTGGTGGCCGTGAACAAGGTTGGCGCCGGCAAACTGGTGTTTCTCGACAAGCCGTTCACCTACGAGCCGCTGGCCTTCGGCCTGAAGAAAGGTGACTACGACAGCATCAACTTCATCAACAACTTCTTGCACCAGATCCACGAAGACGGCACCTACGATCGCATCCATGACAAGTGGTTCAAAGACACCGCTTGGCTCAAGGACATGGAATAAGGACTCGGTCAGATAGACCGCGTCGCTTCAATCGCGGGCAAGCCCGGCTCCTACAGGGACAGTGTTGATCACACGATCCCCTGTAGGAGCCGGGCTTGCCCGCGATGGCGGACTCCCAGGCAACACAAATTCCGGAACCTGCGATGAAACAGAAAAAATCCCAATGGCCCTGGCACGTATTAACCGTGCTGGTGCTGATCGGCCTGGCCGGCGCGTTGTATTACGCCACCTCGCTGATGTCTTACGAATGGCGCTGGAACCGCGTGCCGCAGTACTTCGCCTACCACGCCGAAGAATCCCAGCGCGCCGCTGACATCTCGACCGTCAGCGAACTGGTGCGCAAAGGCGATAAAGCTGAAGTCATCCTGCGCAACGACGCGGGCGATGAGCAACGCGTGACGGTCGATGACAACAGCCTGCAAGTCGCCCAAGGCGATGATGTGGCCGAAGGTGATGTGATTGGCGTGACACGACATTGGGCCGCCGGTCCACTGCTTTGGGGACTGTGGACGACGTTGTGGTTGTCCGTGGTGTCTGGCGTTCTCGGCCTGTTGATCGGCCTCGCCACCGGCCTGTGCCGGCTGTCGAATAACCCGACCCTGCGCGATCTTTCGACGATTTACGTCGAACTGGTCCGTGGCACGCCTCTGCTGGTGCAGATCTTCATTTTCTACTTCTTCATCGGCACCGTGATGAACCTGTCCCGGGAATTCGCCGGGATCGCTGCGCTGTCGCTGTTCACCGGCGCCTACGTTGGGGAAATCATCCGTTCTGGCGTGCAGTCCATTACCCGGGGCCAGAACGAGGCCGCGCGTTCGTTGGGGCTGAGCGCTGGCCAGTCGATGCGCCACGTGGTGATGCCGCAAGCCTTGAAGCGAGTATTGCCGCCTTTGGCCGGACAGTTCATCAGTCTGGTCAAGGACACTTCTCTAGTCTCGGTGATTGCGATTACCGAACTGCTTAAAAGCGGTCGCGAAGTCATCACCACCTCGTTCTCGCCGTTCGAAATTTTGTTCTGCGTGGCCGGGTTGTACCTGTTGATCAACCTGCCGCTGTCGAAAATCGCCAGCCGGCTTGAGCGGAGGCTCGCGCAAAGTGATTGAAGTCCGCGATCTGGTAAAAGTCTTCGACACCCGTGGCCAAGTGGTTCGTGCGGTGGATAACGTCACCACGCAAGTGGCCAAGGGTGAAGTGCTGGTGGTGATCGGCCCGTCCGGTTCCGGCAAGTCGACCTTCCTGCGCTGCCTCAATGGCCTGGAGGAATTCGACTCCGGTTCGGTGAGCATCGACGGCCTGCAACTGGCCGACTCCAAGACCGACGTGAACGCCTACCGCCGCGAAGTCGGCATGGTGTTTCAGCATTTCAACCTGTTCCCGCACATGACCGTGCTGGAAAACCTCTGCCTGGCGCAAAAAGTCGTGCGCAAGCGCGGCAAGAAAGAGCGCGAGGCCAAGGCTTTGGCGTTGCTGGAAAAGGTCGGCATTGCACAGAAGGCCCACGAGTTTCCATCGCGCTTGTCCGGCGGCCAGCAACAGCGTGTGGCGATTGCCCGGGCCTTGGCGATGGAGCCGAAGGTAATGCTGTTCGATGAGCCGACTTCGGCCCTAGACCCGGAAATGGTCGGTGAAGTGCTGGACGTGATGAAAACCTTGGCTGTGGAAGGCATGACCATGGTTTGCGTCACCCACGAAATGGGCTTTGCGCGGGAAGTGGCGGATCGGGTGCTGTTTTTCGATCACGGCAAATTGCTGGAAGATGCTTCGCCGGCGGAGTTCTTTGATGCGCCGAAGGATCCACGGGCTCAGGCCTTTTTGCGTCAGGTCCTTTAATTTCAGCGTCTGTTAGACCGCAATCGCGAGCAGGCTCACTCCCACATTGGTCGGTGGAGCACACAAAATTTGTGTCTGACACCTAATCCTTGTGGGAGCGAGCCTGCTCGCGAATGCATCACCTCGGTTCTGAGTGAACCGAGGCAAAAGCATCACCTCAAACCTTGAACCTGCCCACCAGCATCTGCAGATGCGTCCCCAACCGCGCCAGCTCAACGCTGGACGCCGCCGTCTCTTCACTGGCTGCCGAGGTCTGCTCGGACACATCACGCACATTCAGCACGCTGCGATTGATCTCCTCGGCCACCGCCGTCTGCTGCTCGGCTGCGGCGGCAATCTGCTGGTTCATCGACTGAATCGCCGACACGGTGCGGGTGATGCTTTCCAGTGAGCCCCCGGCGCGGCGGGTCAGTTCGACGCTGCTGTCGGTCAGGGCGCGGCTGTTGTCCATGATGGTCGCGACTTGTTGGGTGCCGTTTTGCAACCCGACAATCAGCTCTTCGATTTCTTCGGTGGACTTCTGGGTGCGTTGCGCCAGGCTGCGAACTTCATCGGCAACCACCGCAAAACCACGTCCCGCTTCACCGGCGCGGGCGGCTTCGATGGCGGCGTTGAGGGCCAACAGGTTGGTTTGTTGGGCGACGGATTTGATCACGTCGAGCACGCTGCCAATCTTGTCGCTTTCGCGTTTCAAATCGCCCATTGCAGCGGTGGAGTTGCCGACTTCGAGGGCCAGACGCTCGATCTGGGCGATGGCTTCGCCGACCACTTTGTCGCCCTCACGGGCTTGCAGATCGGCGGCGACAGCGGCTTCGGAGGCTTCTTCGGCATTGCGCGCGACTTCTTGCACGGTCGCGGTCATTTCGTTCATCGCGGTCGCTACCTGATCGGTCTCGACTTTCTGGCTGTTGACCCCGGCGCTGGTTTGCTCGGTGACCGCTGACAACTCTTCAGCGGCGCTGGCGATTTGCGTGACGCCGTCGCTGATACCGCCGATCAGTTCGCGCAGACCCACGGTCATGCTTTGCATGGCGCGCTGGAGTTGGCCGAGTTCGTCGCGACGTTTGGAGGTCAGGTTGTGAGTCAGGTCGCCAGCTGCCACGCGTTCAGCCACTTTAAGGGTCTGGGTCAGCGGGATGACGATCTGACGAGTGATCGCCCAGGCAGCGATCATGCCGAAGGCCAAGGCCAGAGCGGTGGCCATCAGCAGCATGTTCTTGGCGTGTGCGGCATCGGTATCGCGCACGACGGTTTGCGAAATCGTGAGCTTTTTGCTGGCGCCGAGCAGGATTTCGCCTTGCGCGGCCATGCGTTTGATCGCGTCGGCGCTGGCGACCTGGGAGTCGCGGAACTGGCTGACAGCCGCGCGGTAGGCTTTGAGCGATTCGGCGGCCTGTTGCAGGTGGGTGGCGTGTTGTTCCGACAGTTCGGACGGCAGGCTTTCCAGGTTTTTCAGGGCGTTGTCGATGGCGTCCAGCGCGGGTTGCTCGGCTTCTGGCTTGCCGCTGTAGGTGTAACCGCGAACCTGGAAGCGCGCTTGTTGAATCAGTTTGCTCAGTTCGATCACGCTGTTGAATTGCGTAACGCTGTCGCCCTGCAGCATCGTTTTTTCGACTTCAGCAACCTTGGCCACGGCATTGTCAGCGGTGGCGCCCAATTTGCTGCGGGCGTTTTCGCGGTTGGCGCCGGCCTGGGTCAGGGCGACAAAGGCTTGCTTGTATTGGCTGACGGCGGCCAATTGCTGGTCGATCATGGCCACGTCTGTGGGCTGCTCGATCATCTGACGGGCGGCTTGCAGGCTGGTTTCGAGCTTGCTCAACATATCGTTTACGGCGTCAGGGCCTTGCTCACCACGACGAATTTCATAGTCCAGGCGGGCGATGCGCAGGTCTCTGGTCAGGTCATTGATGCTGGAAATGAAGCCCAACTTATCACCGCGGCTAGTCACTTCGCTCAGACCGGTCCAGCCGGTGAAGGTGATCAATAAGGTCAGCAGCAGCACCAGGCCGAAACCGATCCCCAGTTTGCGATTGACGCTGACGTTTCCCAGATTCTCGGCTAGCCATTGGTACATGCTGCAACTCCCTGGACCACTGATTTGGTTTTATGGGAACTGTATCGGCAGGCGGGAGAGAATCTGTAGGCGCTGGATAAATACCTGTGGCGAGGGGGCTTGTCGGAACGCCGCATCGCCCCGTTCGGCTGCGCAGCAGCCGCAAAATTTGAAGTGAACATCGGGGGGGGCGGCTTCGCCACCCAACGGGGGCAAGCCCCCTCACCACAATGGACCGTGTTTGAAGTTAGAAGAGGCGGGCGAGCAGCGCGGTGACGGCGGTTTCGACGCGCAGAATGCGCTCGCCGAGTTGCACCGGTTGCAGGCCGGATTTGCCCAACAGGTCGATCTCGTAAGGAATCCAGCCACCTTCAGGGCCGATGGCCAGGGTCACCGGTTCGTCCAGGCCTCGGGGGCAGGGCGGGTAATGACCGGGATGGCCGACCAGACCGAGGGTGCCCTCGGTGATCGCTGGCAGACGGTCCTCAACAAACGGCTTGAAGCGCTTCTCGATAACGATTTCCGGCAACACGCTGTCCCGGGCCTGTTCGAGGCCGAGGATCAGTTGCTCGCGAATCGCCTCGGGTTCCAGAAACGGGGTTTGCCAGAAGCTCTTCTCGACGCGATAGCTGTTCACCAGCACGATACGTGGCACACCCATGGCAGCCACGGTCTGAAACACCCTGCGCAGCATTTTCGGGCGTGGCAGGGCCAGAACCAGGGTCAACGGCAGCTTGGCCGGGGGCGGTTGGTCGAGGGTGACGCGCAGTTCGGCTTCACCGGCGTCCAGACGCAGTACTTCTGCCGAACCCATCAACCCGCCGATCCTGCCGACGCGCATGCTGTCACCGACTTCGCAGCGGTGGACTTCCTGCATGTGCGTCAACCGGCGATCACGCAGGATCACTCGGTCGGCTGCAATGAAATCAGCTTCTTCGAGGAGCAACAGGTTCACGGTTGGGTCGCTGGCGGCTGGTCGTTGTGATCGTCAACCGGTTGATCGTCCGGATGCTCGCCCCGTTTGCTGATCAGGCTGCCAAACAGGATGCCGATCTCGAACAGCAACCACATGGGTACAGCCAGCAGCGTCTGCGAGAAGATGTCCGGCGGCGTCAGAATCATGCCGACCACGAAGCAACCGATGATCACGTAGGGGCGGATTTTCTTCAGGTATTTGACGTCGACCACACCGATCCACACCAGCAGCACCACGGCCACCGGAATTTCAAACGCCACGCCGAAGGCGAAGAACAGCGTCATGACGAAATCGAGGTAGCTGGTGATGTCGGTCATCATTTCCACGCCAGCCGGGGTGGCGGAGGCGAAGAACTTGAAGATCAGCGGGAACACCAGGTAATAGGCGAACGCCATACCGGCGTAGAACAGCACGATGCTGGACATCAACAACGGTACTGCAATGCGCTTCTCATGCTTGTACAGACCCGGTGCGATGAAGCCCCAGATCTGATGCAGGATCACCGGAATCGCCAGGAACAGCGAAACCATCATGGTCAGCTTCAGCGGCGTCAGGAACGGCGACGACACGTCGGTGGCGATCATTGTCGCGCCGGCAGGCAGGTACGCGCGCAGCGGCGTGGAGACGAAGGTGTAGATCTGCTGGGTGAAGGCAAATAACCCGGCGAAGATGATAAAGATCGCCGCTACACAGCGCAGCAGGCGGGTACGCAACTCGGTGAGGTGCGAAACCAGCGGCATGTGCTGGTCGTTTTCGGGGAGATCGCTCATGGGGCTCGCGGCGGCAATGTTGGGTCATGAGGGGCCGGCGTTGTCGGCACGGCGGCAGGAGCAGCGGGTTCAACCGGCGTTGCCGGAACAACCGGCGCAGTCGCTACAACAGGCGCTGGCGTTGGTTCAGTGGCAGCGGCAGGTGCGTGAATCGTCTGCGCCCCCACGTGTTCCACCGGCGTTGGTTCCTGCTGGGTCGGCGAGAAGATTTTCCGCGCCTCCTGCTCCAGCGACAGAATGTGCTCGTTGTGCAGCTGCCGACGAATCTCGTCGGCGCCGATTTCCCGTTCAACTTCCTGTTTGATTGCGTTGAAGCTGCGCTTCAAGCGTCCGACCCACAGGCCGGCGGTGCGCGCAGCACCCGGCAAGCGCTCGGGGCCCAGTACCAGCAGGGCTACGAGGCCGACGAGCAGCAGTTCAGAGAAGCTGATACCAAACATTAGTCAGTGCTCACACGTCTTTGCGGATCGGCTCTTCGACTTTTTGTGCCTGCACGTCGATGGTGTGCGGCTGGTTCACCGAGGCCTGTGGCTGAACCGGCGGTACCGGCTGGGACGGCGTCGCGCTTGGATCGGCGGGTTTTTCGTCGTCGTTCATGGCTTTCTTGAAGCCCTTGATCGACTCGCCCACGTCAGTGCCGAGGTTTTTCAGTTTCTTGGTGCCGAATACCAATACGACAACAACCAGGATGACGATCCAGTGTTTCCAGTCAAAAATGCCCATGTTGCTGCTCCTCTCTAATAGTTATTCAGGCGGACGGGCGCGAGGCTTTCTCGGCGTGTCCGGACAGACCGAAACGACGGTCCAGTTCATCAAGTACAGCCTGTGGATGCTGCCCCAGTTGGGCGAGCATGACCATGCTGTGGAACCACAAATCGGCGGTCTCGTAGATCACATCGCTGCAGTCGCCGCTGATGGCGGCATCCTTGGCGGCAATGATGGTTTCGACCGACTCTTCGCCGACTTTTTCCAGAATCTTGTTCAAGCCCTTGTGGTACAGGCTGGCGACATACGAGCTGTCGGCGGCGGCGCCTTTGCGCTCTTCCAGCACTTGGGCCAGACGGGTCAACGTGTCACTCATGGGTGTGTCCTGCGGAGTAGATGGCGTGCGGGTCCTTGAGCACCGGGTCGACAGTTTTCCAGTCGCCGTTCTCGAAGACACGGTAGAAGCAGCTTTGGCGGCCAGTGTGGCACGCGATGTCGCCCATTTGCTCGACCATCAGGATGATCACATCGGCGTCGCAATCCAGGCGCATCTCATGCAGGGTTTGCACGTGGCCGGACTCTTCGCCCTTGCGCCACAGCTTGCCACGGGAGCGTGACCAGTAAATGGCGCGATTCTCGGAAGCGGTCAGTTCCAGCGCTTCACGGTTCATCCAGGCCATCATCAGGACGCGCCCGGTTTTGTGATCCTGGGCAATCGCGGGCACCAGGCCATCAGCGTCCCACTTGATCTCGTCCAGCCAGTTTTTCATCTTCGACTCCGACAGCGGGTTCAACACTTCATTAGTCGAACCCAAGCGTTCGGACAGTGTGCCAGCGACTTGCGTGACTGGCTATCGGCGAACGACCAGATACAAACCGACAGCCATCATGATTCCGGCTGGCCAATAAGCCAGTTGGTTCAGCGGCCCCCCGGCGGCCAATATCGCGCCACCGGCCAGATGGGCCGTACCGAGCAGCCGCAGGAACCAGTCGTCCCGGCGCCGATGCCACAGTGGCGGCGGGTCGTAGGCGTGGGGTTGGGACATGCGTTCGAGCAGATCACGGGCCATATTGGCCAGATGCGGCAGCTGTTCGAACTGGCTCTGCACGTTACCGAGCAAGGCTTTGGGGCTGACGCGCTCGCGCATCCAGCGTTCAAGGAATGGCTGCGCGGTGTTCCACAGATCGAGGTCCGGGTACAGCTGACGGCCCAGGCCTTCGATGTTCAACAGGGTTTTTTGCAGCAGTACCAGCTGCGGCTGCACTTCCATGTTGAAGCGCCGAGCGGTCTGGAACAGGCGCATCAGTACCTGGCCGAAGGAGATATCTTTTAATGGTTTTTCGAAAATTGGTTCGCACACTGTGCGGATCGCCGCTTCGAATTCGTTGAGTTTGGTTTCCGCCGGTACCCAGCCCGAATCGATGTGCAATTGCGCCACGCGGCGGTAGTCACGCTTGAAGAAGGCGAACAGGTTGCGCGCCAGGTAGTCCTGGTCTTCCGGGGTCAGGCTGCCGACGATACCGCAGTCGATCGCAATGTACTGCGGGCTCCACGGGTTGACGGTGCTGACGAAGATGTTGCCGGGGTGCATGTCGGCGTGGAAAAAGCTGTCGCGGAACACCTGGGTGAAGAAGATCTCCACGCCGCGTTCGGCGAGCATTTTCATGTCCGTGCGCTGGTCGGCCAGCGTCGTCAGGTCGGTGACCTGAATGCCGTAGATGCGCTCCATTACCAACACTTTCGGCCGGCACCAATCCCAATACACTTGCGGCACGTAAAGCAGCGGCGAGCCTTCGAAGTTACGCTTCAACTGGCTGGCGTTGGCCGCTTCGCGCAGCAGGTCGAGTTCGTCGTAGATGGTTTTTTCGTAGTCGCTGACCACGTCCACCGGGTGCAGCAGACGCGCGTCGGCCGAGAGCTTTTCGGCGGCGCGGGCAAGAATGAACAGCCACGCCAGATCCTGGGCGATGATCGGTTTGAGGCCCGGGCGGATCACCTTGACCACCACTTCTTCGCCTGTTTTCAACTGCGCGGCATGCACCTGCGCCACCGAGGCGGAAGCCAGCGGCTCAACGTCGAAGCGGCTGAACACTTCACTGATCTTTTTGCCGAGCTGGTCTTCGATCAGCTTGACCGACACTTGCGAGTCGAACGGCGGCACGCGGTCCTGCAGCTTCATCAGCTCATCGGCGATGTCTTCCGGCAACAGGTCGCGGCGGGTGGACAGAATCTGCCCGAACTTGATGAAAATCGGCCCAAGGTCCTGCAACGCCAGGCGCAATCGTGCGCCACGGCTCAGGTCCAGCGTCTTGCGCGGGAACCAGCGCCACGGCAGCGCGTAACGCAATGCCAGCAGAAACCACGGCAGCGGCAGGGCAAACAGAAGGTCATCGAGGCGGTAACGAATCACAACGCGCTGGATGCGCAATAAACGGCGGACGGCAAGCAGCTTCATGCGTTATCGCTTGGGTCGAGGGATCGGGAAAGGCGCTCGAAGCGCGCCTCGAGACGTTCCAGATCGAGTTTGATCTGGTCCAGTTCACTGAAACGGGCTTCGGCTTCACGCTGACCGACGAGGGTGCGCGACTCTTCTGCAAGGTATTCGCCCAGGTTTTGCCCCAGGCTGGCAAACCCTTGCTGATACCAGCGGGCGCGGCTGCGCAGGTGACCGCCGACCAGCTGCGTGGCCACCGGGCCCAGCCAGCGCGAGAGTTCGTACTCCCAGTCCAGCTCCAGGTCCTGAAGGATCGCCGCCAGTTCCAGCAGCACGCCGCTGTCACCGTCGAGTTCGACTTCAGGGCCATGCAGCACCGAGGTCTTGTCCTTGCTCATCGCCAGTTTCAACAGGCTGGAGGCCGGAGCACGCAACGTGCAGTCGGCGCCGGTTTCCCAATGAGCGGCCAGCATCAGGCCTTCGTCACTGGGCAGGATGAACAGTTGCAGCGCCGGGCTGCGGCAATCGACGGCAATCACCCGGCCGCTCAAATGCGCCAGCCGTGGCAGCGCCGTGCTGTCGAGACGCAACACCCGGTTCAGACCGAGTTCAACGCTGGCAAGCAGACCGGCCAGCAACATCAGGGTTTGATGCCGCGGTGCAGGGCGACGATGCCTGCCGTCATGTTGTGGTAGGTCACGCGGTCGAAACCGGCCTCGACCATCATCGACTTCAGGGTTTCCTGATTCGGGTGCATGCGGATCGATTCGGCCAGGTAGCGATAGCTTTCCGAGTCGTTGGTGATCAGCTTGCCCATCAGCGGCATGAAGGCGAACGAGTAGGCGTCGTAGGCTTTGGACATCAGCGCGTTGGTCGGCTTGGAGAACTCCAATACCAACAGACGACCGCCAGGCTTGAGTACGCGCAGCATCGAGCGCAGGGCGTCTTCCTTGTGCGTCACGTTGCGCAGGCCGAAGGCGATGGTCACGCAGTCGAAGTGATTGTCCGGGAACGGCAGCTTTTCAGCATCGGCCTGAACGAATTCGACATTGCCGGCCACGCCGAGGTCCAGCAGGCGGTCACGACCGACCTTGAGCATGGATTCGTTGATGTCGGCCAACACCACCTGGCCGGTCGGGCCGACGAGGTGCGAGAATTTTTTGGTCAGGTCGCCCGTACCGCCTGCGATGTCCAAAACGCGATTGCCGGTGCGCACGCCCGAAAGCTCGATCGCGAAACGCTTCCACAAGCGGTGCATGCCGCCCGACAGGAGGTCGTTCATCAAGTCGTACTTGGCGGCTACCGAATGGAAAACCTCAGCGACTTTTTCCGCTTTTTGGCTTTCCGGAACGTTTTTGAAACCGAAGTGAGTGGTGGGTTCGGCATCGCTGCCTTTGCGCTGATCAGTCATATCGCTGTCACCAGAAGAGAATGCGGGACATTCTAATCCCCAAGGCATGCTTTGTCTTGGCAAGGCTGAAGGTAAGATGGGCAACCACCGGGGCGTTTTGACGCAGTAATGCTCAAGATGCTTCAGGAAAGTATCCATAAAGCAGGAGTCATTCGATGGCCCGTATTAGTGTTGAACGTGCCCACGGCCTGGGCAAGGAAGCGGCCCGCGAGAAGGCCGACAAGCTGGCGCAGAAACTGTCCGATCAATATGGCCTGGAGCCGCAGTGGTCCGGCGACACATTGAACCTCAAGCGCTCCGGCGTGAAAGGCGCGGTGCATGTCAGCGAAGATTCGATACGCGTTGATGTGGAATTAGGGCTGATGATGTCGGCCATGAGCGGCATGATCAAATCGGAAATCGAAAAGGCCCTCGATAAAGCGTTGGCATAAGGCGCGCGATCTTGTAGGAGCAAGCTTGCTCGCGATGGCATCTACACGGTGTGACTGGAATACCGAGGTGCCTGCATCGCGAGCAAGCTTGCTCCTACAGTGAGTGGTGAGGCCACCACCTGTTTATGTCAGTTGTTAGGGTGCCGTTTCTAATTTTTCTCCCTACTTTGTGCCTGAGCCCGACACTTGCGCGGGCAGTTCCTCAAACCTTCTGCGCGTGAGGTGCACCATGGCTAAAGTAATTTTGAAGAAAAAAATCGACGCATCGACCACTGCTCTGGGCGACGTTAAATCCTATGCCCGCAAGATCTGGCTGGCAGGCCTGGGTGCCTACACCAAGGTCGGTCAAGAGGGTGGCGAGTACTTTCAAGAGTTGATCAAGGCTGGTCAAACTGTTGAAAAGAAAGGCAAAAAAGTAGTAGCCGAAAAACTTGAAGCCGCTAATGCCGAGATCGTTGAAGCCAAGAGCGAAGTGAGTACTTTCAAAGGCAAGGTCGAAGTTCAACTCGACAAGGTCGAGAAGGCTTTTGACTCGCGTGTCGCAAGTGCCTTGAATCGTATCGGCATTCCGTCTAAACATGACGTTGAGACACTCTCTGCTAAGCTCGATGAGCTGACGGCATTGCTCGAACGCGTCGCGCGTAAATCTTAAGGAGAACGGGATGGCTGGTAAAAAGAACACCGAAAAAGAAGGCAGCTCGTGGATTGGGAAAGTCGAAGACTACTCCCGCAAAATCTGGCTGGCTGGTTTAGGTGTGTACTCGAAGATCGACACTGACGGCAGCAAGCTCTTCGATACATTGGTCAAAGACGGCGAGAAAGCCGAGAAGCTCACCAAGAGCGCTGTCGGCAAGAAAGTCGACGCTGCCAAGGATTCTGCTACTTCGGCCAAGTCGCGTATCAGTGGCGTTAAAGATCGTGCACTGGGCAAATGGGACGAGCTGGAAGGGGCTTTCGACAAGCGTCTGAACAGTGCTATTTCGCGCCTCGGTGTACCGAGCCGCAACGAAGTGAAAGCACTGCACAGCAAGGTCGACACCCTGACCAAGCAAATCGAAAAACTCACTGGTGCCAAGGTTGCGCCTGTTGCGGCGAAAACCGCAGCGGCAAAACCAGCGCCTAAAACCGCTGCCAAGCCACTGGCAAAAGCGGCTGCTAAACCAGCGGCCAAGCCTGCTGCCAAAACTGCCGCAGCCAAGCCAGCGGCCAAACCGGTTGCTGCTAAACCTGCGGCCAAAACCGCAGCCGCCAAACCGGCAGCCAAGCCAGCAGCAAAACCTGCTGCCGCGAAGAAGCCAGCGGTGAAAAAACCGGCAGCGCCGAAAGCTGCCGCACCAAAACCAGCAGTGGCTGCTGCCAAACCGGCATCTCCGGTAACTCCGGCCGCCCCGGTCAGCGCATCGAACTCTGCTACCGCGCCAACCCCTGCTGTAACCCCGACTGTAGCGCCAGCAACGACGCCAACCAGTCAGTCCTGATTTTTAGGGCTCAAAAAAACGCCCGGCCTGCAAAGGTCGGGCGTTTTTGTTTGTACTCGGTTCAATGAGCGACGCAGCCCTCTGTAGGAGCCGAGCTTGCTCGCGATGGCGGTACATCATTCAGCATTGATGTCGACTGATACACCGCCTTCGCGAGCAAGCTCGCTCCTACAGGGTTATTTGTAGTCAGGGTTATTCGTGTGCTTCCAGGTATTGAAGTGCCATCTGTTCGGTCGCGACCTTGATCGGCGGCAACAAGTGCGGCGCCACAAGCATCATGATCTGATACACCACCAACCTCACCTCACCCTCGCGATCAAGAATCCGCTGGTAGTCCAGCGAGAACAGCAGCGTCATGGTGATCTGCTCTACTAACTGCCCCAACGCTTGCGTATCGCTGACCAATTGCCCCTGAGCCTTTAACCGCGCGAGCAATGACGCCAGTGTGCGCTTCAGCGCATTGAGCAGGTTGCGTATGCCCTTGGCCAGTTTTGGCAGGCGCCCGGCGAGGTTCGACAGGTCCTGGAACAGAAACCGGTAATGCGCCAGACGTTCGACGATCAGGTGCAGGAACAGCCAGTAGTCGTCCGGTGTCAGTTCGACATCGGAGGGTGGGTCGAGCAACGGTGCCAGTTCAGACTGAAAGCGTTCGAATAACCCGAGAATCAGCGGCTCCTTGCCGTGAAAGTGGTAGTAGAGGTTGCCGGGGCTGATGCCCATCTCGTTGGCAACTTCCATGGTGGAAACGTTTGGTTCGCCTTTCTGATTGAACAACTGCAAAGCACATTCGAGAATCCGGTCGCGGGTTTTCATCCAGTCTTCTTAATGGTCGAGTCAGGCCACGGCCAGCGTCGGCCGTGGTGAGTTGAACGTCAGCGCACACGCACGTAAGTACCGGGTGCCGCCTCCTGCGGTGGATAGTTCTGATTGCCAAGGGCCGTGTGGGTTTCTTTTAGCGCGCCAGAGCGTTGTTGAATCCACTCCAGCCATTGCGTCCACCAACTGCCGTCGACTTGCTTGGCGTCGTAGTACCAGGCCCGTGGATCGCTGCTCAATTTCGCGCCTTCGACGTAGTTGGCTTTCGGGTTGCTCGGCGGGTTGAGAATGCTCTGCACGTGACCGCTATTGGACAGCACGAAGCGTCGCTCGCCACCCAGCAGCAGTGTCGAGCGGTACACGGCATCCCATGGCGTGATGTGGTCGTTGATGCCCGCGACGCTGAAGCTGTCGACGGTGACTTTCTGCAAGTCGATGGGTGTACCGCACACTTCAAGGCCGCCCGGATGGCTCAAAGGGTTGTGTTTGAAGAAGTCCAACAGATCGCCATGAAAGGCCGCCGGCAGTCGTGTGTTGTCGTTATTCCAATAGAGGATGTCGAACGCCGGCGGTTCTTTGCCGAGCAGGTAGTTATTGACGAAATAACTCCAGATCAAGTCGTTGGGACGCATCCAGGCGAACACCTTCGCCATGTCGCGACCCTCCAGCACACCTTTCTGATAAGACTTGCGTTTGGCCGCTTCAAGGGTTTGTTCGTCGGCAAAAAGCGTCGCCGGGGAGTCCATTTGACTGTCGAGCAAGCTCACCAGATAGGTCGCGCTGGACACTCGCCGCAGCTGCCGTTTGGCCTGCAAGTGACCTTGCAGCGCGGCGATGGTCAGCCCACCGGCGCACGCGCCCATCAGGTTGACCTCGCGCGCACCGGTGATCGCCCGGCAGACATTCATCGCTTCTTCCACGGCTTCAACATACGTGGAAAGTCCCCATTCGCGATGGCGCACATCCGGATTGCGCCAACTGATCATGAAGGTTTGCAGGCCGTTTTTCAGGGCGAACTGAACGAAGCTGTTATGCGGGCTCAGGTCGAAAATGTAGTACTTGTTGATTTGCGGCGGCACCACCAGCAGCGGTTTTGAATACTGTTTCTCGCTCATCGACTTGTACTGGATCAGTTCCAGCAGCTCGTTGCGAAACACCACGGAACCGCTCGTGGTGGCAACGGTTTTACCCACTTCGAACGCTTGCTTGGTGACTTGCCGGGGTAGGCCGTCGTTGTGCAAGAGGTCGTCGACCAGATGGCTGATACCCCGCACCAGGCTGTTGCCACCGGAATTGAAGATTTCCTTGATCGCCAGCGGATTGAGCAAGGTGTTGGACGGCGACACCGCGTCATTGAGCAAGGCAAACGCAAAGTGCGCGCGGGCACGATCATCGGGGGACATCGCGCTCTCGTCGATCCAGCTTTTGACCTGTTTCTGCCAGCTCAGGTAAGCCTGCAGGCTGCGGCGATAAAAAGGGTTGAGGCTCCAGGCCGGGTCGTTGAAACGACTGTCTTGCGGGTTGGTCGGGTGCAAGGTTTCACCCAACAACACGCGGCCCAACTGACCGCCCAGTTTCAAGGCGTGTCGGGCGCTGTGCACCGGATTGCGCAAGCCGTGGGCCGCCACACTGCGCAGGGTCGAAAACAGATCCCGGCCACGCAGGCCGGTAATTGCACTCTGTGCGTTGATGAACGCGGCGGGAGTGGGTAAATGGTCTCTCGCTGGTTTGTCGCGCATGTCTCAACACTCCTTCGTTTCAAGCCAAAAACAAACACACTGAACCGTTCACCATAGACGCTGTTGTGGGTTGTTGCGCGGCGCGGCGTCCTGCCGGCCACCAGGCAAAAGCCTGCGTCCTTTAACCGCGTGACGGCGACGGATGTGGATGCGGATGCATCACGGCACGCTGACGTTCTTCTTCGAGGAATTTCATGATGATCGGTGCTACCGCTTCGGCGCGAGTAATCAGGAACAGATGCCCGTCATCGATGATGTGCAACTGGGCATTGGGAATTCGCCAGGCCAGTAAACGCATGTTGATCAGCGGGATCAGCGGATCGTCGTCGCCGGCCAGCACCAGGGTTGGCTGATTGATCTTGTGCAGCCAGTGAATGCTGGTCCAGCCAAAGCCGGCAAACAGTTGCCAGTAATAACCGAGCTTGCCCGCCGAACGGACTTTCGCCGCGTGGCTGGCCGCCAGGGTCGGATCACGACGGAACGCGCCGCCATAGATCATCGGTGCAATGCGGATCACGTGAGACGGCTGGATGTAGCGCCGTGGGCTGGCCATCATCCATAGCACTTTCGGTTTGCCCGGCACCATCACTGCGCCAGCTGCCGTGGCCGCCAACACGAGTTTCTTGCAACGCTCGGGATAGTCATACGCAAACTGCTGCGCAAGGGCGCCGCCCCAGGACACGCCAATCACATTGACTTGTCCGTAGTCGAGGTAGTCGAGCATCCGCGCCGTGAGTTTCGCCAGGCCCGGAAAGCGATAAGGTCGACTCGGTGTCGACGAGCCGCCGACACCGGGTACGTCGAAAGCAATCACTTCCAGGTCCGGGTCCAGCGCCGCGACGAACGGAAACACCAGCTCCAGGTTGGCGCCGATGCCGTTGAAAATCAGCAAGGGCGTCAAGTGAGGCTTGCCGGGGCGTACCGCCGTGCGGAGGGTCTGGCCATCCAGGTCGATGGTACGAAAAATGAACGGTTGCGGCATGCTTCAGGCCTTGTGGGTCGCTATCTCAATTTCACCCCCCGATCCCCTGTAGGAGCTGAGCTTGCGTGGTGAGGGGGCTTGCCCCCGTTCGACTACGTAGCAGTCGTAAACTCGTCGCCGCGTTCTAATCTAGATCGCGCTGACTGGTTTTAGGTGCGCTTCGCGCCCAACGGGGGCAAGCCCCCTCACCACACAAGCTCGGCTCCTACAGGGGCGCGAGGTGTGTCAGTTACCGCTCATGGACATAAGTGCCTGGCGCTGCTTCGCCGGCGGAGTAGGTTTTGTTGCCCAGGCTGGCTGGCGCCTTTTTCAACTTGCCCCCACGCTCGGCTTGCCATGCCTGCCAGTGCAGCCACCAGGAATCGGTGTGCTTGGTGGAGTTCTCCTGCCACTCTTCGGCCTTGACCGGCATCTCGCTGCTGGTCATGTAGCGTGATTTCGGATTGCCCGGCGGGTTCAGAATGCTCTGGATATGCCCGCTGCTCGACAACACGAATTCGACCTTGCCACCAAACAGTTGCGCTGACTTGTAGCAGGACTTCCATGGGGTGATGTGGTCGGTGGTGCCGGCCAGGCAATAGATGTCGGCGGTGACTTGTTTCAGGTCAATCGGCGTACCGCACACTTCCAGTGCATTGGGGCGGATCAGTGGATTACTTTTGAACATCTCGATCAGGTCGCCGTGGAACGCGGCCGTCAACCGTGTGGTGTCGTTGTTCCAGAACAGGATGTCGAACACCGGCGGTTCGTTGCCCAGCAGGTAGTTGTTGACCCAGTAGTTCCAGATCAAGTCGTTGGGGCGCATCCAGGCAAAGACTTTCGCCATGTCGCGGCCTTCCAGCACACCGGCCTGATAGGACTGGCGCTTGGCGGATTCCAGGGTTTGCTCGTCGACGAACAGGGCGACGTCGCTGTCCAGGGTGGTATCCAGCACGCTGACCAGCAGCGTCAGGGAGTTGACCTTTTTCTCGCCGATTGCCGCGTAATGGCCCAGCAGCGTGGTGCAGGTGATGCCACCGGAGCAGGCGCCGAGCATGTTGATGTCTTTGCTGCCCGTGATGGCGCTGACCACATCGACCGCTTCCTTGAGCGCTTCGATGTAGGTCGACAGGCCCCACTCGCGCTGCTCCTTGGTAGGGTTGCGCCAGCTGACGATAAAGGTCTGCAGATTACTGCGCAGGCAGTAGCGCGCCAGGCTCTTATCGGGGCTCAGGTCGAATACGTAGAACTTGTTGATTTGTGGCGGCACCACCAGCAGTGGGCGCTCGTGCACTTGCTCGGTGGTCGGCTTGTACTGGATCAGCTCCAGTACATCGTTGCGGAACACCACGGCGCCTTCGGTTACGCCCAGGCTCTTGCCAACTTCGAATGCGCCCATGTTGACCTGGCTCGGCATGCCGCCGTTGTGCACCATGTCCTTGGCCAGATGCGAGAGGCCGTCGAGCAGGCTTTTACCGCCGGTTTCGAAGAAGCGTTTGACCGCCGCCGGGTTGGCCGCCGAGTTGGTCGGGGCCATGGCTTCGGTCATGAGGTTGATCACGAAATGCCCGCGAGCGACATCTTTGGGTGACAGATTGCTGTCGCCGATCCACTCGTGGAGCTCCTTGCGCCAGGCCAGGTACGTTTGCAAATAACGTCGATAGAGCGGGTTCTGAGTCCAGGCCGGATCGTTGAAGCGGCGGTCTTCGGGTGTCGGTTGAAGCTCGGATTTGCCGAATACCACGTTCTTCAGTTCAAGGCCGAAATGGGCGACATGCTTGGCACTGTGAATCGGTTGTTTGATGGCCTGTCTGAGCACCATGCGAGCAGAAGCCAAAAGATCCTTTCCGCGCAGCCCAACGACTGGATTCAGCCCCAAGGTGTTTTCCGAGGCTTGTGATTTCAAGTCATCGTTATTCTTGTTACTCATCTACGACGCTCCATTGCCTTAAGACGAGTACCTGGGGTTGACTGAATAGTCAAAAAGCCAATTCCAGGTACTGCTACTCGGGTGACCGATAATTCTGCATCGCTGCTTTTTAGTTCAGAGAGCATTGCAGGGAACTTGCCAGTTCCATTGGTTACCCGAGTTTAATTTTTTTCGCAAGCAGGCCAATCATTGGCCTTTGAGCCGAGCATTCAAACAGATGAAATTAGAAAATGCCTTCTAAAGAGCAAGAGGGCCGATTTAGAGCATCAGCTTGACGATGGATTCGTTCGGATCGCGGGTTTTTCCGGCGGCTTTGAGCTCGGCAAGATAGTCTTCCCAGAGTGCGTCATAACGTCGCGCAAGTTCGTAAAGGTATTCCCAGGTGAACAGGCCGCTGTCGTGGCCGTCGTCGAAGGTCAATTTCAGTGCGTACTGACCGGCCGGTTCTACCTTGGTCAGGCCGACGTTGATCTTGCCAAATTGCAGGATGGGTTTGCCGTGGCCCTGGACCTCGGCGGAGGGAGAGTGCACGCGCAGGAACTCGGCGGGCAGATGATATTCCTCGCCAGACGCGTATTTCAGCGACAGGGTTTTCGAGGCTTTGTGCAGTTTGATGTCGGTGGGGAGTTGGGTCATGACCTGGAGTCCGTCTGTAGGCGCGTGGTCTGACTCCTGAAGGAGCACGGCTTGCCGGCGATGGCGATCTCAAGTGCGCCATCGCCGGCAAGCTGTGCTCCTACAGAGGGTCGCTTGGCTTACAGGATATAACGGGACAGGTCTTCGTTCTGCGCCAATTCGCCCAAGTGGCTGTTGACGTAGTCGGCGTCGATCATGATCACCTTGTCGTCATGGGCGCTGGCCAGATCGCCGGCGCTGAACGACACCTCTTCAAGCAAGCGCTCAAGCAAGGTGTGCAGGCGACGGGCACCGATGTTCTCGGTCTTCTCGTTGACCTGCCAGGCGATCTCGGCAATGCGCTTGATGCCGCTCGGCTGGAACTCGATGCCCAGGCCTTCGGTTTTCAGCAGGGCACAGTATTGCTCGGTGAGCGATGCATGCGGCTCGCTGAGAATGCGCTCGAAATCTTCCGGTGTCAGCGCCTTGAGTTCGACACGAATCGGCAAGCGGCCTTGCAGCTCAGGCACCAGGTCGCTCGGCTTGCTCAGGTGGAACGCACCGGAAGCAATGAACAGGATGTGGTCGGTCTTGACCATGCCCAGCTTGGTGTTGACGGTGCAGCCTTCGATCAGCGGCAGCAAGTCACGCTGTACGCCTTCACGGGACACATCGACGCCACCGGAATTACCGCGCTTGGCCACCTTGTCGATTTCGTCGATGAACACGATGCCGTGCTGCTCGACTGCTTCCAGCGCCTTGGCTTTCAACTCTTCTTCGTTGACCAGGCGACCGGCTTCTTCGTCACGCACCAGTTTCAGCGCTTCCTTGACCTTGAGCTTGCGGCTTTTCTTCTTGCCCTTGCCCATGTTGGCGAAGAGGCTCTGCAACTGGTTGGTCATTTCTTCCATGCCCGGTGGCGCAGAGATGTCGACGCCGGCCATTTCGGCGACTTCGATTTCGATCTCCTTGTCGTCCAGCTGACCTTCGCGCAGGCGCTTGCGGAACAGCTGGCGGGTGTTGGAATCAGCCGACGGTGCAGCGTCTTCGTTGCTGAAACCCATGCGTGCCGGTGGCAGCAGGGCATCAAGGATGCGCTCTTCAGCGGCATCTTCGGCGCGGTGGCGCACCTTGGTGATTTCCTGTTCGCGCAGCAATTTGATCGCAGCGTCAGCCAGGTCACGAATAATCGATTCAACGTCGCGGCCCACATAGCCGACTTCGGTGAACTTGGTCGCTTCGACTTTGATGAACGGCGCGTTGGCGAGTTTGGCCAGGCGACGGGCGATCTCGGTTTTACCGACACCGGTCGGGCCGATCATCAGGATGTTCTTTGGGGTTACTTCAACGCGCAGCTCTTCAGGCAGCTGCATCCGGCGCCAGCGGTTACGCAGCGCGATGGCGACGGCGCGCTTGGCATCGTCCTGGCCGATGATATGGCGGTTGAGTTCGTGGACGATTTCACGGGGAGTCATGGACATAGTATTTAGCGGACCTCAAGCAAGAATGAGCCGTGGCGCGATGGCCAACACGGGCTTACTCGGCGCAGTCCTGCTCCTCAATGGTCTGGGTGTGATTGGTGAATACGCAGATGTCGGCGGCGATGCCAAGAGCGGTTTCGACGATCTCCCGGGCCGACAGATCGGTTTTCTTCAGCAGCGCGCTGGCAGCGGCCTGGGCGTAACCGCCGCCGGAACCCATGGCGATCAGGCCTTCTTCAGGCTCAACCACATCGCCATTGCCGGTAATGATCAGGGAGGCGTCTTTGTTGGCGACGGCGAGCATGGCTTCGAGACGGCTGAGGGAGCGGTCGGTGCGCCATTCTTTGGCGAGTTCGACGGCGGCGCGAACCAGGTGACCTTGGTGTTTCTCAAGCTGGCCTTCGAAACGTTCGAAGAGGGTGAAGGCGTCAGCCGTGGCCCCGGCAAAACCGGCGATCACTTGCCCGTGGTACAGGCGGCGAACTTTCTTCGCGTTGCCTTTCATCACGGTATTGCCGAGAGAAACCTGGCCGTCGCCGCCCATGACGACTTTGCCGTGGCGGCGAACTGAAACGATGGTGGTCAAGGGAGAGTCTCCACGCAGCGGGGCGAAAATGCCTTATGCCAACTCATATGGGGGTGGTGGAGCGTATTTCAACTGTGAGGTGAGGCGAGGGACGAGCGGTTGGCGGCGGGTGATGGATGTGTTGTCGGGAAGGGCGCCTTCGCCGGCAAGCCGGCTCCTACAGGGATTGACGAACATTCTGTAGGAGCTGGCTTGCCAGCGATGAACGATGACGCGGTATCCCTGGCGGGATCAGCGGCTCTGGCGTTGTTGTAACAACAGGTTGCTAAACCCTGCGCCGGCCAGTTGTTTCTGCGCCGTCGTCAGTTGTTCGCGGTTGCTGAACGGCCCGACCAAAACGCGATACCAGGTCTCATCCTTTACTGTGCCGGACTCAACCGCCACCGACTGACCCAGCAGAATGATCTGCGCCCGAACCTTGTCTGCGTCAGTTTGTTTGCGGAACGAACCAGCCTGCAGGAAGAACTTGGTCACTGGCGCTGCTTTCGACACCGGTGGCGCTGGCGGCGGTGTAATCCCGGCCAGTGCAGCCTGAGCCCGCGCTGTATCGATCTTCGCCGCTTCCGCAGGCGTCACCGGCGTGGTCGGAATCGCCGGCACTTGCGGCGTCGGCAGGGTTTTCTCCGGCACGGCATCCGGCGGCACGATCACTTCCGATTCCGGCAGCAGGGTATAGAAGTCGTACTTCGGCTTCACCGGTTGCGTCGGGCTCGGCGGGGTCTTGTTGGCCTCGGCGATCTTGGTGGCTTTCTGTTGCTGCTCCACCTTCTCGCGCTTGACCGTGTCGCTGCCTTTGCCGGGTTCCAGTTTCATCAGGAAGACGATGAACGCGCCGACCGTCAGGCCGATGGCCATCCACAGCCAGCCCGGAATCGGCTGTTTTGCAGGGGCTTGGTAACGGCTGGCGCCACGCTTGGGTGCAGGTTTTTTCTTGGCAGCCAACTTACATACGCTCCAGAGTTTCCAGACCCAAGAGTTCCAGGCCTTGCTTGAGAGTGCGGCCGGTCAGTGCGGCGAGGCGCAGACGGCTCTGCATTTGCGCCGGAGTGTCAGCGCTGAGGATCGGGCAGTTCTCGTAGAAGCTGGAGAACAGGCCGGCCACATCGTACAGGTAAGTGCAGAGGATATGCGGCGTGCCTTTGTCGGACACGTTGTTCAGTATTTCGCCGAACTGCGCCAGTTTGGCGGCCAGTTCGTGTTCGTGGGCGGCTTCCAGCACGATCTGGCCTTCGACTTCGGTGAAGTCCTTGCCCAGTTTGCGGAACACGCCAGCGACGCGGGTGTAGGCGTACAGCAAGTACGGCGCGGTGTTGCCTTCGAAGTTCAGCATCAGGTCGAAGTTGAAGCTGTAGTCGCTGGTGCGGTGCTTGGACAGGTCGGCGTATTTCACTGCGCCAATGCCCACCACCTTGGCGATGTTGCGCAACTCGTCATCGGCAAGCTCCGGGTTTTTGTCCTTCACCAGGGTGTAGGCGCGCTCCTGGGCTTCGGTCAGCAGGTCGATCAGCTTCACGGTGCCGCCATCGCGGGTTTTGAATGGACGGCCATCTTTACCGTTCATGGTGCCGAAGCCCATGTGTTCCATTTCCATCGGGTGTGTCACGAAGCCGGCCTTGCGTGCCACGGCGAACACTTGCTGGAAGTGCAGGGCCTGACGCTGGTCGACAAAGTACAGCGCGCGATCAGCCTTGAGCTTGCCGCTGCGATAACGCACGGCCGCCAGGTCGGTGGTGGCGTAGAGGTAGCCGCCGTCAGCCTTGACGATGATCACTGGCAGCGGGTCGCCGTCGGCGTTCTTGAACTCGTCGAGGAACACGCACTGGGCGCCATTGCTCTCGACCAGCATGCCGGCGGCTTTGAGGTCGTTGACTACGTTGATCAGGTCGTCGTTGTAGGCACTTTCGCCCATCACGTCGGCCATGGTCAGTTTGACGTTCAGCAGTTCGTAGATTTTCTGGCAGTGCGACAGGGAAATGTCTTTGAACTTGGTCCACAGCGCCAGGCAGTCCGGGTCGCCGGCTTGCAACTTGACCACCAGGCCACGGGCGCGATCAGCAAACTCTTCGGATTCGTCGAAGCGCTGCTTGGCCGCACGGTAGAAGTTTTCCAGGTCCGACAGCTCGTCGCTGGTGATCGGGTTTTCCTGCAGGTACGCCATCAGCATGCCGAACTGGGTGCCCCAGTCGCCCACGTGGTTCTGACGGATCACTTCGTCGCCGAGGAATTCCAGTACTCGCGCAACACCGTCACCGATGATGGTCGAGCGCAAATGGCCGACGTGCATCTCTTTGGCGAGGTTCGGCGCCGACAGGTCGACCACGGTGCGCTGCACCGGGCCGGCCTTGCGCACGCCGATTTGTTTGTCGGCGAGTGCGGCGTCAAGGCGAGTGGCCAGGGCCTGGGTGTTCTGGAAGAAGTTCAGGAAGCCTGGACCGGCGATTTCGGTTTTGCTGACGTTTTCATCAGCCGGCAACGCGGCGATGATTTTTTCCGCCAGGTCACGCGGCTTCATGCCGGCCGGTTTGGCCAACATCATGGCGATGTTGCTGGCGAAGTCGCCGTTCTTCTTGTCGCGGGAGTTTTCCACCTGGATCGCCGGCGACAGGCCTTCAGGCAACACACCTTCGTTGACGAGTTGGGTGATGGCTTGTTGGATCAGCTGGCGAATGGTGTCTTTCATGGTGGTCTCTTTCGACCGCAAGCGCGGTACGCGCTTCGATGCGCTGGTGGAAAAACTGGGCATTATCCGTGGCGAAGACGGGCTTGCCAACTATAGCGGGCTGGTTATGGATATGTGGTGACAAATCGACCGCTATCGCGTGTAGGAGCACGGCTTGCCGGCGATGGCGATCTCGAGGGTGCTATCGCCGGCAAGCCGAGCTCCTACAGGTGATAGCGATCTTTCTATCAATACAAATCCACCGGATCGACATCCAGGGACCAACGCACCGCCCGTCCGCTCGGCATCTGCTCCAGCACCAGCAACCAACTGCTCAACAACCGATGCAGTGGCGCCCGTGCCGTAGCCTGCAACAACAACTGTGCACGATAACGTCCGGCGCGGCGCTCCATCGGTGCGGGCACCGGCCCCAGCAGCTCGATTCCGGTCAGGCCTTGCTCGGCCAATAACCGCTCGGCCTCGCTGCACGCTTCATCAAGAAACCCTTCGGCTTGCCCCGGTTTGTGCGCTTCCGCGCGCAGCAGCGCCAAATGGGCAAACGGTGGTAATCCAGCGGAGCGGCGTTCGCTCAACGCTTGCTCGGCAAAAGCGAAATACCCTTGCTCGGTCAGTTGCACCAGCAGCGGATGGTCCGCCAGGTGCGTCTGGATGATCACTTTGCCCGGCTCTTCCGCTCGCCCGGCGCGACCGGCGACCTGAACAATCAATTGCGCCATGCGCTCGCTGGCGCGGAAGTCGCCGGAGAACAGCCCGCCGTCGGCATCGAGAATCGACACCAGCGTCACCCGTGGAAAGTGATGCCCTTTGGCAAGCATTTGCGTGCCTACCAAAATGCACGGCTGGCCTTTTTGAATGGTGGCGAACAGCTGATTCATCGCGTCCTTGCGCGAGGTGCTGTCACGGTCGACCCTCAGCACCGGGACGTCCGGGAATAAAATCGCCAGCCGTTCCTCGGCGCGCTCGGTGCCGGCGCCCACGGGCCGTAAGTCGACTTTGCTGCATTTCGGACAGCGCCGGGGTACGCGTTCGACGTAGCCGCAATGGTGGCAACGCAGCTCGCCGGAGCGCTGGTGCACGGTCATCCGCGCATCGCAGCGCTGACATTCAGACATCCAGCCGCAGTCGTGACACAGCAGTGTCGGCGCAAAGCCGCGACGGTTGAGGAAAACCAAGACTTGCTGGCCGGCGGCCAGCGTTTGGCCGATGGCTTGCTGCATCGGCCCAGAAATACCGCTGTCCAGCGGGCGACTTTTTACATCCAGGCGCAGGAAGCGCGGTTGCTTTGCGCCACCCGCCCGCTCGTTCAGCCGCAGGAGGCCATAACGGCCGGTGTAGGCGTTGTGCAGGCTTTCCAATGAGGGCGTGGCGGACCCGAGGACAATCGGGATGTTTTCCTGTCGGGCACGGACCAATGCAAGGTCGCGGGCGTGATAGCGCAAGCCTTCTTGCTGTTTATAGGAGCCGTCGTGTTCTTCATCAATGATGATCAGGCCGGGGTTTTTCATCGGCGTGAACAGCGCCGAGCGGGTGCCGATAATAATGTCGGCGTCACCGTCCCGAGCGGCGAGCCAGGCTTCGAGGCGTTCGCGATCATTGACCGCTGAGTGGATCAAGGCGATGCGCGCATTGAAGCGCTGTTCGAAGCGCGCCAGGGTTTGCGGGCCGAGGTTGATCTCCGGGATCAGCACCAGCGCTTGTTTGCCAGCCTCAAGAGTTTCGCGGATCAGCTGTAAATAGACTTCGGTCTTGCCGCTGCCGGTGACGCCGGCCAGCAAAAATGCGTGATAACTGTCGAACCCGGCGCGGATGGCTTCATACGCCGCGCGCTGCTCCGGGTTCAGCGGTAATTCCGGTTGCGCCAGCCAGTGCTCGTGACGCGCGCCGGGGGCGTGTTTGCGGATTTCTACCTGCACCAGGTCTTTGGCCAGCAACAAATCCAGGCTGTCTTTGCTCAACATCAGCTTGCTCAGCAATTGATGAGCAACGCCGTGGGGATGTTGGGCCAGCGTCGCCAATGCTTCGCGCTGGCGCGGTGCGCGGGCAATGCGCGGATCATCCAGGCTGGCGCCCGGCGCGGCAGACCAGAAGCGTTCCTGGCGCGCTTCAGCCAGTTCGCCCTGACGCAGCAACACCGGTAGCGCCCAACTCAAGGTATCGCCGAGGCTGTGTTGGTAATACTGGGAGGTCCACAGGCACAGCTTGAACAGCGCCGGTGGCAGCGGTGGCGTGGCGTCGAGCAGGGCCAGCGCGGGTTTGAGCTTTTCCACCGGCACTTCGCTGGTATCGGTGACCTCCACCAGAATCCCGATCATTTCCCGTCGTCCGAACGGCACCCGCAAGCGCATGCCGGGATGCAACTGGGCGCGCAGGATCCCGGCCGGGGCACGGTAATCGAACAGGCGGCGCAGGGGCGAAGGCAGGGCGAGGCGCAAAATGGCGTCGGGCACGCGGGGGGATCTCTTTGGGCGGGCAAAAAATGAAAAACCGGGCGCATTACTTGTAGGAGCGAGCTTGCTCGCGAAAGCGTTGTGTCAGACGACATGAATGCTGACTGACACACCCTCTTCGCGAGCAAGCTCGCTCCTACAGGGACGATGCTTTGGGTCGGGAGCCTAGCAGACGACTGGTTTGAGGGACAGCTTGCGTGATTGGCGATGTCTGGTAGAATCCGCGGCCTAATTACGTGCGGTATTCAACAATAGTGTTGAGTGGCGGCACGCTAGCCTGAGGAATCATCATGAAAGCCGATATCCATCCAACATACGAAATCACCGCAGTTACCTGCAGCTGTGGCAACAAGTTCGAAACTCGTTCGAACCTGGCCAAGCCTCTGGCGATCGACGTATGCAACGAGTGCCACCCGTTCTACACCGGTAAGCAGAAGACTCTGGATACTGGCGGTCGTGTACAGCGCTTCGCAGACCGTTTCGGCGCTTTCGGCAAGAAAGCTCCAGCTGCTGCAGAGTAAGGTTGAAGGGCCCGATGGGCTTTTCCTTGCTGTTGAAAAAGGCGTCCCTTGCGGGCGCCTTTTTTGTGTCTGCGATTTGGCTGACCGGCGCCCAGGCCTTCTGCCCGACGCCGAGCGGGCTGACATCGGTCACGGTGCAGCGGGTGGTGGATGGAGACACATTGCGCCTGAGCGATGGCCGCAGTGTGCGCATGATCGGCTTGAATACACCGGAACTGGCCAAACAGGGCCGTTCCGACGAGCCGTTTGCCGTGATCGCGCGCAAACGTCTTGAAGCGCTGGTGGCGGCCAGCAATGGGCGCGTCGATTTGCTGCCGGGTAAAGAAAACAAGGATCGCTACGGTCGCACGCTGGCCCATGTCTATGGCGCTGACGGTGCCAACCTCGAAGCGCAGATGCTTGCCGAAGGCTTGGGTTTTCAAGTAGCGGTGGCACCCAATGTTGATTTGGTCAGTTGCCAGCAAGCCGCCGAACGCAGCGCCCGGGAGGCCGGCCTTGGCGTATGGCGGCAATCCCCTGTACTGAAAACGGAGCAGATCAGCGTTTCTGGTTTCGCCGTGCTCAGCGGTCGTGTGAGCAATGTTCAGCGCAATCGCGGTGGGGTTTGGATCGAGTTGCAGGACTCGGTTGTATTGCGCGTTGCACCCAATGTGCTCGGGCAATTCGATGTTTCTGCGCTGGAAAAGCTCAAGGGCAAGCAGATTGAGGCGCGTGGCTGGGTGCTGGATCGTTCGCGTCACGGCGAATTGATATCCGGACAGGCACGCTGGCTTCTTCCGCTGACCGATCCGTCGATGTTGCAGACGGCGCAGTAAGAAAGAATTGTAGACATTTTTGTTGTCGATTGTGAACAGTCAATCCCTTGTGTTCCGTGGCTCTTGGCCCAAAGTCGTAAGGCCGGGCGCTTGACAGGGGTGACTGGTCAGTCTTGTGGGGATTTTGCGAGGCGCGTATCCTCGCTGACCAGTCTGTCCCACAGTAAAAGCGGAATGCCAAAATGTCTGATCTGAAAACTGCCGCTCTCGAATATCACGCCCATCCTCGTCCAGGGAAGCTGAGTGTCGAGCTCACCAAGGCCACCGCTACCGCCCGCGACCTGTCGCTGGCTTACAGCCCCGGCGTAGCCGAACCAGTACGCGAAATCGCCCGCGATCCTGAACTGGCCTACAAATACACCGGCAAGGGTAACCTGGTGGCAGTCATTTCCGATGGCACCGCGATTCTCGGCCTGGGTAACCTCGGCCCATTGGCTTCCAAGCCTGTGATGGAAGGTAAAGGCGTGCTGTTCAAGCGCTTCGCCGGCATCGACGTTTTCGACATCGAAGTCGACTCCGAAAGCCCGCAAGCCTTCATCGACACCGTCAAGCGCATCTCGATCACCTTCGGTGGCATCAACCTGGAAGACATCAAGGCACCTGAGTGCTTTGAGATCGAACGCGCTCTGATCGAACAGTGCGACATTCCGGTATTCCACGATGACCAGCACGGCACCGCAATTGTTACCGCGGCCGGCATGATCAACGCCCTGGAAATCGCTGGCAAAACCCTCGCTGACGCCAAGATCGTCTGCCTGGGCGCCGGTGCGGCCGCCATCTCCTGCATGAAATTGCTGGTGAGCATGGGCGCCAACATCGAAAACATCTTCATGGTTGACCGTACTGGCGTGATCCACTCCGGCCGTGACGACCTGAACCAGTACAAGGCTGTCTTCGCTCACGCGACCGACAAACGCACCCTGGCTGACGCGCTGACCGGTGCTGACGTGTTCGTGGGCCTGTCCGGCCCGAACCTGCTGAGCGCTGAAGGCCTGAAGTCCATGGCGGCCAACCCGATCGTGTTCGCGTGCTCCAACCCGGATCCGGAAATCTCCCCGGAACTGGCTCACGCCACCCGTGACGACGTAATTATGGCCACCGGCCGTTCGGACTACCCGAACCAGGTGAACAACGTACTGGGCTTCCCGTTCATCTTCCGTGGTGCCCTGGACGTTCGCGCCAAGCGCATCAACGAAGAAATGAAAGTGGCTGCGGCCAACGCCCTGCGTGAACTGGCCAAACTGCCAGTGCCTCAGGAAGTGTGCGACGCCTACGGCGGCATCAAACTGGAATTCGGCCGTGAGTACATCATTCCGAAACCAATGGATGCCCGTCTGATCACCGTGATCTCCGATGCCGTGGCCAAGGCTGCTATCGAGACCGGCGTAGCGACCCTGCCGTATCCGAAGAACTACCCGCTGAAAAGCGTGGATGACGTGTTCAACGGCTAAGCCGTTGTAGCGCTTCAACCCAAAAGCCCCGGCTCTTATTGAGTCGGGGCTTTTTTATGTCCGCAAGTTTGTGGGTGACTGTGATGGCCTCTTCGCGAGCAGGCTCGCTCCCACATTTGTCCGATGTGTACATGAATCTGGAGTACACCCCAATCCACTGTGGGAGCGAGCCTGCTCGCGAAGAGGCCATCACAGACATTGTAGAGATTGCAGGCACAAAAAAGCCCCGTTCTTCTTCCGAAGGCGGGGCTTTTGCGTTGCGCTACGCGATCAGAACAAATCGATCGGCGCCGCTTCATCCGCTGGCAGCGGGCTGCCCGGCGCACTGCCGTTACCCAGCTCATCCGCCGATGGTGGCGTGTCTTCGGCCTTGAACAGTTCGAAGTACGCGCCAGGCGTGCCTGGGCTGGCGGCACGACCACTGACCGGGTCGACCCGCAGGCTCAGGATGCCTTCGGGCTCTGGTTGCGTATGCGGCGGCTTGTCTTTAAGGGCCGCAGCCATGTAGTTCATCCAGATCGGCAGCGCGACGGTACCGCCGAACTCCTTGCGACCCAGGCTTTCCGGCTGGTCGAAACCGGTCCAGACGGTGGTCACATAATCGGCGTTATAGCCGGAGAACCACGCATCCTTGGATTCGTTGGTCGTACCAGTCTTGCCCGCGATGTCGCTACGTCCCAGAGCCAGAGCGCGACGGCCGGTACCGAGCTTGATCACATCCTCCAGCATGCTGTTGAGGATGTAGGTCGTGCGGCCATCGATGATGCGCTCGGCAACGGCTGGCGTTGGCGGTGCAATACCCGGCGCGGCGGGTGCCTCGGCCGGGATCGCGTTGACTGTAAATGACTGTGCGGCCGGCACAGCAATGCCGCTGGTCGCTACGTCGCCCTGAGGAACGCTCGGCGGGTTGGCGACGAACAGCGTGTCACCTTTACGGCTTTCGATCTTGTCGATGATGTACGGGGTGATCTTGTAGCCGCCGTTGGCGAAAGCGCTCCAGCCGGTGGCAATTTCCATCGGTGTCAGGGTTGCGGTGCCCAACGCCAGCGACAGGTTGGGCGGCAGGTCCTGCTTGTTGAAGCCAAAGCGGGTGATGTAGTCGATGGTCTTGCCGACGCCCATCGCTTGCAGCAGGCGGATCGACACCAGGTTGCGCGACTTGTACAACGCCTCACGCAGGCGAATCGGGCCGAGGAAGGTGTTGGTGTCGTTCTTCGGACGCCAGACCTTGTCCAGGTATTCGTCGACAAACACGATCGGCGCGTCGTTCACCAGGCTGGAGGCGGTGTAGCCGCTATCCAGTGCGGCGCTGTAGACGAACGGCTTGAAGCTCGAGCCAGGCTGGCGCTTGGCCTGCATGGCGCGGTTGTAGTTGCTCTGTTCGAAGGCGAAACCGCCGACCAGCGCACGAATGGCGCCGTTCTGCGGATCCAGTGAAACCAGTGCGCCTTGTGCCTGCGGGATTTGGCTGAATTTCAGCGAGTTGTCCGGCTGACGCTGCACGCGAATCAAGTCACCGACCTGAGCCACATCCGACGGCTGCTTCGGATTGGGCCCCATGCTGTTGGTGTTCAGGAACGGCCGCGCCCACTTCATGCTGTCCCAGCTGAGGTGTCCTTCACCGGTGCGGGTCATCACTTGCAGGCCGTTTTTGTCGACCTGAGTGACAATGGCGGGTTCCAGGCCGTTTATGGTGCGTTGCTTGGTCAGTTCGGTTGCCCAGGCCTCACGGGTCTTGCCCGGCAGGCGCGACTCGGGGCCGCGATAGCCATGGCGCTGGTCATACGTGATCAAGCCATCGTGAACAGCGGTGTTGGCCATTTCCTGCAGATTGCTCGGCACGGTCGTAGTTACGCGAAAACCTTCGGTGTAGGCGTCGCTGCCGTAGCGGCCGACCATTTCAGCCCGGGCCATTTCGGCGATGTACGGCGCATTCACTTCTGGTGTCGGTACGTGATAGCTGGCGTTCAGCGGCTCGTTGATCGCCGTGGTGTAGTCGGCTTCGGTGATTTTCCCCAGCTTGTACATGCGCCCCAGAATCCAGTCGCGGCGCTCTTTGCTGCGGGCCGGGTTGGCCAGCGGATTGAAGCGCGACGGGGCTTTGGGCAGGCCGGCGATCATCGCCATCTGGGCGAGGCTGACATCACGAATCGATTTGCCGTAATAGACCTGCGCTGCCGCCTCAATGCCGTAGGCGCGGTTGCCCAGGTAGATCTTGTTGACGTACAGCTCAAGGATCTCGTCCTTGGTCAGCTGCCGTTCGATCTGCAAGGCCAGGAGAATTTCGGTGGTTTTGCGCGAGAAGCTGCGTTCGCTGGTCAGGAAGAAGTTCTTCGCCACCTGCATGGTGATGGTGCTGCCACCGGACTGAATGTGTCCGCTTTTGACCAGCTGGGTGGCGGCACGCATCAGGCTGCTGGGATCGACGCCGTAGTGGTTGGCGAAATTGTCGTCTTCAGCACTTAGTAACGCATTAATGAAATTGGGGGGAATGTCGGCGAAACGGATCGGAGTACGGCGCATTTCGCCAAACTCTGCGATCAACTTGTCATCGCTGCTGTAGACCCGCAAAGGAATCTGCAACTGGATGCTTCTCAGCGCCTCCACGGAGGGTAATCCGGGACTAAGGTAGAGAAAGGCGCCGCTTAGACCCAGGAGCAGTCCGCAGAAAACGGCGACGATGGACCAACCGAAAAATTTCAGCAGACGAATCAAGGCTTTTGGACATCCAGGGCAAAGAATGAATGAGGCATCAGGGTTCAGATAAACAGGGAACGGCCCGCGCTTGAAGTAAAAACCGGAAAAAAACGCTGGGCATTATAAGCATTTTTCCGCAGGGAACGTCATGGGCGCTTCTGTCAAGACGGGAGGTAATGAACGCAACGGATATTACAGAGTCCGTAAGACACGGAAAGTCATAGGGAATTGGTAGTGCTAGGACTCTTCAATAAAAAAGCCAACTCGCTGTTGGGAATCGACATCGGTTCGACGTCGGTAAAGCTTCTGGAACTGAGCCGCCAGGGCGGCCGCTATCGGGTCGAGGCATACGCTGTAGAGCCGTTGCCCGCTAATGCCGTGGTCGAAAAAAACATCGCCGAACTCGAAGGCGTCGGGCATGCGCTCGCTCGTGTGCTGCTCAAGGCCAGAACCAGCCTCAAGAACGTGGCGGTGGCAGTGGCCGGCTCGGCGGTGATCACCAAGACCATAGAGATGGACGGCGGTCTTTCCGACGACGAGTTGGAAAACCAGCTTAAGATCGAGGCCGATCAGTACATCCCCTATCCGTTGGATGAAGTCGCCATCGACTTCGAAGTCCAGGGCGTGTCCGCGCGTAACCCCGAGCGGGTGACGGTACTGCTGGCCGCCTGTCGCAAGGAAAACGTCGAGGTCCGTGAAGCGGCCCTGGCCCTGGCCGGCCTGACCGCGCGCGTAGTTGATGTCGAGGCCTATGCACTGGAACGTTCTTTCGGGTTGCTATCAGCGCAGCTGAACGCCTCTCAGGAGGGGCTGACGGTCGCGGTGGTGGACATCGGCGCGACCATGACCACCCTCAGCGTGCTGCACGACGGAAAGATCATCTATACCCGCGAGCAATTGTTCGGTGGTCGGCAACTGACCGAGGACATTCAGCGCCGTTATGGCCTGACGGTTGAACAGGCGAGGCTGGCGAAGAAACAGGGCGGTTTGCCGGATGACTACGTCAGCGAAGTCTTGCAACCGTTTCGCGAGGCGCTGGTGCAACAGGTTTCACGCTCGTTGCAGTTCTTCTTTGCCTCTGGCCAGTACAACAAGGTCGATCACATTCTGTTGGCCGGTGGCACAGCGTCGGTGTCGGGGCTTGATCGATTGATCGAGCAGCACTTGGGCACGCCGACTCAGGTGGCTAACCCGTTCTCCAACATGGCCTTGAGCAGCAAGGTCAACGCCGATGCGCTGGCCAGTGATGCGCCGGCTCTGATGATTGCGTGCGGGCTCGCTCTCAGGAGTTTCGACTGATGGCGCGGATCAATCTTTTACCCTGGCGCGAGGAGCGACGAGAAGAACGCCGCAAGCGTTTTCTGGTGACGTTGGTCGGCGTGCTGCTGTGCTCCGTGGGGGCGGTGCTGGTCGCGGATCAGTTCATTAACCGCGCCATCGATCGGCAGGTTGCCCGTAACGATTACATCGCTAGACAGATTGCAGTGGTCGACGAGCGGATAGCACAGATCAGTGATCTGAAAGCCCGTCGCCAGCAGTTGGTCGAACGCATGCGCATTATTCAGGACCTGCAAGGCAACCGGCCGATCAGTGGTCGGATCTTCGATCAATTGGCGCGCACGTTGCCGGATGGTGTGTATTTCACCGAAGTGAAAATGCTCGGCAAAACCCTGTCCATCACTGGCGCTGCGGAGTCCAACAATCGTGTGTCGGATTTGATGCGCAATCTGGATGCGTCCGACTGGTTCGATGCCCCGAGTCTTACAGAGGTCAAAGCGACGACCGTCGGTCAGCTGGATCAGGCCAATGTCTTTCAACTGACCGTTCGTCTGACGCAGCCCACTGCCGTGGGGGACGATCAATGAGCCCGTCCCGATGGTTAGAAGGGCTGCGCAATGTCGATATCAACGATCTGGACACCAGCAACATGGGTTCCTGGCCGCCGGCGATCAAGGCGATGGCAGGTGTTCTGCTGATGGTGCTGGTGTTGGCGCTCGGGTACGCCTTTCACCTCGGTGAACTGGAGGACCAACTCCATCTCAAGCGCGAGGAAGAGTCGACCCTCAAGGAGCAGTTCTCGACTAAAGCCCGCATGGCGGCGAATCTGGAGTTGTACACCCAACAAATGAAGGAAATGGAGGTCTCTTTTGGCGTGCTGCTACGGCAGTTGCCCAGCGACACCGAGGTCCCCGGTCTGCTGGAGGACATTACCCGCACGGGCCTTGGCAGCGGGCTGGAGTTCGAAGAGATCAAACTGCTGCCGGAAGTCGCCCAGCCGTTCTACATCGAACTGCCGATCCAGATCACGGTAACCGGCGCCTACCATGACCTGGCGACCTTTGTCAGCGGTGTGGCCGGGCTGCCCCGGATCGTGACGCTGCATGATTTCAAGCTTGCGCCGGCCAATCCTGAAGGAGGTCCGAAGTTGCGCATGAGCATCCTCGCCAAGACCTACCGCTACAACGACACCGGGGTGCAGAAATGAGCCCGGTCCGTTGTTTATCGATGGTGTTGTTGTTCGCCAGCCTGAGCGCGTGTGGCGGTGGCAACGATGTCGGCGACCTGGATGCCTATTTGAACGAAATGCGTCTGCGTGCCCCAGGCAGAATTGAACCAACGCCGACGTTTCGGTCTTACCCAGCGTTCACCTACAGCGCCGCCAACCTGCGAAGCCCGTTTTCCCGACAGGTCAGAGTGGACCTGGCCGGCCAGAAGCGCGGTTCACACAACGTCAACCCTGACCACAATCGGATCAAGCAATACCTCGAAGGATTCAACATCGAGCAGTTTGAAATGGTCGGCACGATCTCCAATGCCACCGGCTCCTTTGCGCTGTTACGCGGAGCGGGCGGGGTGCATCGGCTGAAAGTCGGCGATTACCTGGGGCGTAACGATGGACGGATCGTCGCCATCAGCGGTTCACAAGTCGATGTAGTCGAAATCGTTCCCGATGGCGAGGGTGCCTGGCTGGAGCGACCACGGACCCTTCCTTTGAAAGAGCACTCATAGTGGAACTCGAATAATGAACAGGACTTTCTCAACCCTCGGTATTTCGCTATGGATAGCGTTGATGTCTCCGATGGTGCTGGCGACCAACCTCAAAGCGCTGGATGTTGCCGCGCTGCCGGGTGATCGCATCGAGTTGAAGTTGTCTTTCGATGGGCCGCCCCCTGCGCCCCACGGTTACACGACCGAACAGCCGGCGCGGATTGCGCTGGACCTGCCCGGCGTGGTCAGTCAGTTGGCGAGTAAAAATCGCGACCTGGGCGGCGGTAATGCCCGCAGCGCAACGGTGGTGGAAGCCAAGGACCGCACGCGGCTCATTATTAACCTGACGCAGTTGACTCCGTATAGCGCAAAAGTCGAAGGCAACAATTTGTTGGTGGTGATCGGGCAGGGGGCCAATGGCAAGGCATTGAAACCGGCGGCGAGCGAACCTCGTGCCGAGCGGACAACCCCAGCGCCGGCAAAAACCTACCCTGTTGTGAGTAAGGCCATTCGCGGCGTCGACTTCCAGCGCGGCACCCAGGGTGAAGGCAATGTGGTCATCGATTTATCGGATCCGTCCATTGCCCCGGACATCCAGGAACACGAAGGCAAGATCATTCTCGGATTCGCCAGGACCCAATTGCCCGAAAAGTTGCGCGTGCGACTGGACGTCAAGGATTTCGCCACCCCGGTGCAATTCGTCAATGCCAGCGCCACGGGCGACCGGGCCACGATCAGTATCGAGCCTGGCGGCACTTTCGACTATTCGACCTACCAGACCGACAACAAGCTGACCGTCAGCATCCGGCCGGTGACCCCCGACGATCTGCAAAAGCGCAATGCAGAGCGTTTCGCCTACACCGGCGAAAAACTCTCGCTGAACTTTCAGGACATCGATGTACGTTCGGTGCTGCAACTGATTGCCGATTTCACCAACCTCAATCTGGTGGCCAGCGACACGGTGCAGGGCGGCATCACCTTGCGGCTGCAAAACGTGCCGTGGGATCAGGCGCTCGACCTGGTGCTGAAAACCAAAGGGCTGGACAAGCGCAAGATCGGCAACGTTCTGTTGGTGGCGCCGGCCGATGAAATCGCTGCCCGGGAACGTCAGGAACTGGAATCGCAGAAGCAGATCGCCGAATTGGCGCCGTTGCGTCGAGAGCTCTTGCAGGTCAACTACGCCAAGGCTGCCGACATCGCCAAGCTGTTTCAGTCGGTGACCAGCGCCGAGGCTAAAGACGACGAGCGTGGGTCGATCACGGTGGATGAGCGGACCAACAACATCATTGCCTACCAGACCCAGGACAACCTCGATGAACTTCGCCGCATTGTCACGCAACTGGACATTCCGGTGCGTCAGGTGATGATCGAAGCGCGAATCGTCGAAGCCAACGTCGACTATGACAAAAGCCTCGGCGTGCGCTGGGGTGGTTCAGTGCAGAACAAGGGCAACTGGAACACGTCCGGGGTCAGCAATGGTTCGACGACCATAGGTACACCGGGCAGTGGCGATACCAACTCGCCGTTTGTCGACCTGGGGGCGGCGGGCAGTACGTCGGGAATCGGCATTGCCTATATCACCGACAACGTGTTGCTGGACCTTGAGCTGACGGCGATGGAGAAAACCGGCAACGGTGAAATCGTCTCGCAGCCCAAGGTGGTCACGTCCGACAAGGAAACCGCCAAAATCCTCAAGGGCACAGAGATTCCCTACCAGGAAGCCAGCTCCAGTGGCGCGACCTCGGTGTCATTCAAAGAGGCCGCGCTGTCGCTGGAAGTCACGCCGCAGATCACGCCGGATAACCGGATCATCATGGAGGTCAAGGTCACCAAGGACGAGCCGGACTTTCTGAACAAGGTGCAGGATGTGCCGCCGATCAAGAAAAACGAGGTCAATGCCAAAGTCCTGGTCAATGACGGCGAGACCATCGTCATTGGCGGAGTTTTCTCAAATACTCAGAGCAAGGTTGTAGATAAGGTGCCATTTCTCGGCGATGTGCCGTATCTTGGCCGCCTTTTCCGGCGTGACGTGGTTTCGGAGAAAAAATCCGAGCTGCTGGTATTTCTCACTCCGCGTATCATGAACAATCAGGCGATTGCTGTGAGTCATTGATTCTGTGCGAAATTTGATTCTTGTTGGACCGATGGGCGCTGGTAAAAGCACCATCGGCCGGTTGCTGGCCAAAGAGCTGCGCCTGCCGTTCAAAGATTCCGATAAGGAAATTGAATTGCGCACGGGCGCCAATATCCCGTGGATTTTCGATAAAGAAGGCGAACCAGGCTTTCGTGACCGCGAGGAGGCGATGATTGCCGAACTGTGCGGCTGCGATGGCGTGGTGCTGGCGACCGGAGGTGGCGCGGTGATGCGCGAAGCCAATCGTCGGGCGTTGCATGCCGGTGGTCGGGTGGTCTACTTGCATGCTTCCGTCGAGCAGCAAGTGGGTCGTACTGCCCGTGACCGCAATCGCCCCCTGTTGCGTACCGCCGATCCGGCCAAGACCCTGCGGGATCTGCTGGCTATCCGCGATCCGCTCTATCGGGAAATTGCCGACCTGGTGGTTGAAACCGATGAGCGGCCGCCGCGAATGGTAGTGCTCGACATTCTCGAACGCTTGCAACAGCTACCTCCCCGTTAATGCGCGGCGCGAAATGCGCTATCCTCGGCGTCCTGTCATGACTGCTCAAGGTTGTGGCGGATGGCTACCGAACGGCATTACACCAGCAGGCACCGTGGACATTCGATAACTCAAGGCGGGACGCCTGATTTCATCTTCATTGCGGGGACACATGCAGACACTCAAGGTCGATCTAGGCGAGCGCAGCTACCCGATTCACATTGGCGAAGGTTTGTTGGATCAGCCTGAGCTGCTGGCCCCGCATATTCGCGGACGGCAAGTAGCGATCATCTCCAACGAGACCGTTGCACCGCTCTACCTCGAACGCCTGACCCGCAGCCTGGCGCAGTTCTCGGTGATTTCCGTGGTGCTGCCCGATGGCGAAGCCTTCAAGACCTGGGAAACCCTGCAACTGATTTTCGACGGCCTGCTGACCGCACGGCACGACCGCCGTACCACCGTGATCGCCCTTGGTGGCGGTGTGATTGGTGACATGGCCGGGTTTGCTGCCGCCTGCTACCAGCGCGGCGTTGATTTCATTCAAGTGCCGACCACGTTGCTGTCGCAAGTCGACTCTTCGGTGGGCGGCAAGACCGGTATCAACCATCCGCTGGGCAAGAACATGGTCGGTGCGTTCTATCAGCCGAACGTAGTGCTCATCGATACCGCGACCCTCAATACACTGCCGGCCCGCGAACTGTCCGCCGGGCTTGCCGAAGTCATCAAGTACGGGCTGATCTGCGACGAGCCGTTCCTGACCTGGCTCGAAGAAAACGTCGATCGCCTGCGCGCTCTGGACCAGGTCGCCCTGACCTACGCCATTGAGCGCTCTTGCGCCGCCAAGGCTGCGGTAGTCGGTGCCGACGAAAAAGAGACCGGCGTTCGTGCCACATTGAACCTCGGTCATACGTTCGGCCACGCCATTGAAACCCACATGGGCTATGGTGTCTGGCTTCATGGTGAGGCCGTCGCTGCCGGCACCGTGATGGCTTTGGAAATGTCGGCCCGACTGGGCTGGATCAGTGAACAAGAGCGTGATCGCGGTATTCGCCTGTTCCAGCGTGCCGGACTGCCGGTCATCCCGCCTGAAGAGATGACCGAAGCCGATTTCCTTGAACACATGGCGATTGACAAGAAAGTGATCGACGGTCGTTTGCGCCTGGTGCTGCTGCGCCACATGGGCGAAGCGGTGGTGACCGACGATTATCCGAAAGAGGTTTTACAGGCCACGCTGGGAGCGGATTACCGCGCCCTGGCTCAGCTTAAAGGTTAATAAGATCCCGATGACTAGTTTGCATGCCGACGAGGCTTTCCTCGGCCATTACCAGTTAAGTCATGACCCTTTTGCTCCACGGGTGCCTGGCTTCAAATTTTTCCCGGCCCAGCGCAAACCGGTGCTGGGGCAACTGCATCACCTGGCGCGCTATAGCCAGTTGCTGCTGGTGGTCACAGGCCCGCAGGGCAGTGGCAAGACCCTGTTGCGTCAGGCTCTGGTGGCCAGCACCAACAAGCAGTCGGTGCAGAGCGTGGTGGTGTCCGCTCGCGGCGCTGGCGATTCGGCTGGCATCTTGCGCCAGGTGGCTCAAGCGCTGCAGGTGGCTCAAGCGCTGAACGTCGAACAGGCCGAAATCGGCGCCATCCTGGCGCAAGTGGTGCAACTGGCGTTGACCGGCCAGGAAGTCTATTTGCTGGTGGATGACGCCGAGCAGCTCGACGAATCCGCGCTCGAAGCCCTGATGGCCCTGGCCGCCGGCGCACCGGAAGGTCGCCCGCATGTGTTCCTGTTTGGCGAGTCGTCGCTGATCGCTCAGCTTGAGGCGCTAAGCCTTGAGGAAGAGCGTTTCCACGTGATCGAACTGCAGCCTTACACCGAAGAAGAAACCCGCGAATATCTGGACCAGCGGCTCGAAGGCGCTGGTCGGGGTATCGAACTTTTCACCGCAGATCAGATCTCTGATATTCACGAAAGCTCCGACGGTTGGCCTGGCAACATCAACCAGGTTGCCCGCGATGCAATGATCGAAGCCATGATTGCCAGCCGCTCAGCGGTGAAGCGTCCAAAAATGGGGTTCAACATGCCGAAGAAACACGTATTGGCGATTTCCGCCGTTGTCGTGGTCGCGGTAGCCGCCGCCTGGTTGATTCCGGGTCGCAGCAAAGCACCGACCACCGGCGCACCTGCCAACGAACAGGCACAGCTGCCGCTCGGTCAAGGTTCGCCACAGTCTAACGGCGGTGCACCTTCCGTCGAATTCGCCGGTAACTCGCAGCCGATGCCATTGCCGCTGGTCGGCAACTCGCAACCGGTCATGCGCGGTCCGTTGGCTGAAGCCGCCGGTGGCATCACCGAAGGCGACGATGGCGTGCCGGTCGAGGGTTCCAGCGCTACACCGCCTACTGTGACCACCGTCGCGCCGCCAGCGGGCGTTCAGCCGGGCCCAGCGCCGACACCGGCCACCAAACCTGTTCCCGCGCCGACGCAGGTCGCAACCGCCAAGCCAGCTCCGACTGCACCTGCCGCGAAGCCGGTTCCAGCGCCAGCCAAGGTTGCCGCCGTGGCAGCCGCCAAGCCTGCCGAGAAGCCAGCTCCCACAGCCAAAGCCGCTGGCGGCACCTGGTACGCCGGACAACCTACGAGCAATTACGTGGTGCAGATTCTCGGCACCAGCTCCGAAGCGTCTGCGCAAAACTTCGTGAAAGAGCAGGGCGGCGAGTACCGTTATTTCAAGAAAGTCCTCAACGGCAAGCCGTTGTATGTCATCACCTATGGCAACTTCGCTAATCGTGATGCAGCCGTTTCTGCCATCAAGGCCTTGCCAGCGAAGGTTCAGGCTGGTAAACCTTGGCCTCGCACTGTCGCCAGCGTCCAACAGGAACTGGCAACAACTCGCTGAAGATTCGGCGGCCTTACCCAGGCCGCCTCTCCAAGCACCTCAAAATTTCTGCAAGTGCGCGCCGTCTCCAGGGACGGTTGGCGCTTGCTGACGACCGCGACGCCGCCCCATTTTTTGCTGGGCAAGGCGCGAGGAACGCAGTTTGGTTTTTCCAAATAAGTTCCGAGCAACGCAGCCCAGCAAAAAATGGGGCGCGTCCCTTCGGGTTGCGTGCCAACGTGCGCGAGGCTGCGTTGCGGGATTTGCCAAGGGGACAACCATTGGCAGCATCCCGCGCCTTGCCTCGCGCACGTTGGCGCGCAACGCGGTTCGCCAGCAAGCGCCAACCGTCCCTGCGACCGCGTGCCTTGTGGTGTCTGCGTTACAGTAGTCTTTGAGTCGTTGCGGTCAAAATTAAAAAAAGTTTTGACTAGCACAGCAGATCGCTTTAAACCTTTCACAAATGCGACATGAATTTGCGACATTTCGTCGTCAAATTTGTGAGCCTCTGTGTCGCTGTGTACAATGACCACCCTTTTGCCCCCGCTAAGCCGGCGTACGTTCGGCGTGGAATGCAAGTGGTTGAATTGAAAAGAAATTTGCCTCGGTAAGAGGCAGCCTGGTGAGAAAGTGTCTATGAAAGCAGGTCTGTACCAACCAGATGAATTCAAGGATAACTGCGGTTTCGGCCTGATAGCCCATATGCAGGGCGAGCCCAGTCATACCCTTTTGCAAACGGCCATTGAGGCCCTGACCTGCATGACCCACCGCGGTGGGATCAACGCCGACGGCAAGACCGGTGACGGTTGTGGCTTGCTGATTCAAAAGCCGGATGTGTTCCTGCGAGCCATCGCCCAGGAAACCTTCGGCGTCGCACTGCCCAAGCAATACGCAGTGGGCATGGTCTTCTTCAACCAGGACCCGGTGAAAGCCGAAGCCGCTCGCGAGAACATGAACCGCGAGATTCTGGCGGCCGGCCTGACCCTCGTCGGCTGGCGCAAAGTGCCGATCGACACCAGCGTCCTCGGCCGTCTGGCCCTTGAGCGCCTGCCGCAGATCGAACAAGTGTTCATCGGCGGTGAAGGCCTGAGCGATCAGGACATGGCCGTCAAGCTGTTCACGTCCCGTCGTCGCTCGTCCGTGGCCAACGCCGCCGATGTCGACCACTACGTCTGCAGCTTTTCGCACAAGACCATCATTTATAAAGGCCTGATGATGCCGGCGGACTTGACCGCCTTCTATCCAGACCTGAGCGATGAGCGCCTGCAAACTTCGATTTGCGTGTTCCACCAGCGTTTCTCCACCAACACCCTGCCGAAATGGCCGCTGGCTCAACCGTTCCGCTTCCTGGCGCACAACGGCGAGATCAACACCATCACCGGTAACCGCAACTGGGCCGTGGCCCGTCGCACCAAGTTCACCAACGATTTGATGGACCTGGAAGAACTCGGTCCGCTGGTCAACCGCGTCGGTTCCGACTCCTCCAGCATGGACAACATGCTCGAACTGATGGTGACCGGTGGCATCGACCTGTTCCGTGGCGTGCGGATGATCATTCCGCCTGCGTGGCAGAACGTCGAAACCATGGACCCGGATCTGCGTGCGTTCTACGAGTACAACTCGATGCACATGGAGCCGTGGGACGGCCCGGCTGGCGTGGTAATGACCGACGGTCGCTACGCGGTATGCCTGCTCGACCGTAACGGTCTGCGTCCGGCGCGTTGGGTCACCACCAAGAACGGTTTCATCACCCTGGCTTCGGAAATCGGTGTCTGGAACTACCAGCCTGAAGACGTGATCGCCAAGGGCCGTGTTGGCCCGGGCCAGATCTTTGCCGTGGACACCGAAACCGGTCAGATCCTCGACACCGATGCGATCGACAACCGCCTGAAGTCTCGCCATCCGTACAAGCAATGGCTGCGCAAGAATGCCCTGCGCATCCAGGCGACCATGGAAGACAACGACCATGGTTCGGCGTTTTACGACGTCGATCAGCTCAAGCAATACATGAAGATGTACCAGGTCACGTTCGAAGAGCGTGATCAGGTGCTGCGTCCGCTCGGCGAGCAGGGCTACGAAGCCGTGGGCTCGATGGGCGACGATACGCCGATGGCCGTGCTGTCCCAGCGCGTGCGTACGCCGTACGACTATTTCCGTCAGCAGTTCGCGCAGGTCACCAACCCGCCGATCGACCCGCTGCGTGAAGCCATCGTCATGTCGCTGGAGATCTGCCTCGGTGCCGAGCGCAACATCTTCCAGGAGTCGCCGGAACACGCCTCGCGCGTGATCCTCAGCTCGCCGGTCATCTCCCCGGCCAAGTGGCGCTCGCTGATGAACCTCGATCGTCCGGGCTTTGAGCGCGCGATCATTGATCTGAACTACGACGAAAGCGTCGGCCTCGAAGCGGCGATCCGCAACGTTGCCGATCAGGCTGAAGAAGCCGTGCGCGCCGGTCGTACTCAGGTTGTGCTGAGTGACCGTCACATTGCCCCGGGCAAGTTGCCGATCCACGCTTCGCTCGCCACCGGCGCGGTGCACCACCGCCTGACCGAAAAAGGCCTGCGTTGCGACTCCAACATCCTCGTGGAAACCGCGACCGCTCGCGATCCGCACCACTTTGCCGTGTTGATCGGTTTTGGCGCCTCGGCGGTGTATCCGTTCCTGGCCTACGAAGTGCTGGGCGACCTGATCCGTACCGGTGAAGTGTTGGGCGACCTCTATGAGGTGTTCAAGAACTACCGTAAAGGCATCACCAAAGGCCTGCTGAAGATCCTGTCGAAGATGGGTATCTCGACCATCACGTCGTATCGCGGCGCGCAGTTGTTCGAAGCCATCGGCCTGTCCGAAGAAGTCTGCGAGCTGAGCTTCCGTGGTGTGCCAAGCCGCATCAAGGGCGCGCGTTTCGTCGACATCGAAGCCGAGCAAAAAGCGCTGGCTGCCGAAGCCTGGAGTCCGCGCAAGCCGATCCAGCAAGGCGGCCTGCTGAAGTTCGTCCACGGTGGCGAATATCATGCGTACAACCCGGACGTGGTCAGCACTCTGCAAGCCGCTGTGCAGCAGGGCGACTACAGCAAGTTCAAGGAATACACGTCGCTGGTGGACAACCGTCCGGTGTCGATGATCCGCGACATGTTCAACGTCAAAACCCTCGACACGCCGCTGGACATGAGCGAGATCGAACCGCTGGAATCGGTGCTCAAGCGCTTCGACTCCGCAGGTATCTCGCTGGGCGCCCTGTCACCGGAAGCTCACGAAGCCCTGGCCGAAGCCATGAACCGCCTCGGCGCGCGTTCCAACTCCGGCGAAGGCGGCGAAGACCCGGCGCGTTATGGCACCATCAAGAGCTCGAAAATCAAGCAGGTTGCTACTGGCCGCTTCGGTGTGACCCCGGAATACCTGGTCAACGCTGAAGTGCTGCAGATCAAGGTCGCTCAGGGCGCCAAGCCCGGCGAAGGTGGTCAGCTGCCAGGTGGCAAGGTCAACGGTTTGATCGCCAAGCTGCGTTACGCAGTGCCGGGCGTGACCCTGATTTCACCACCGCCGCACCACGACATCTACTCGATTGAAGACTTGTCGCAGCTGATTTTCGACCTGAAACAAGTCAACCCGAAGGCGCTGGTTTCGGTGAAGCTGGTTGCAGAAGCGGGCGTCGGCACCATCGCCGCCGGTGTGGCCAAGGCCTATGCGGACTTGATCACCATCTCCGGCTACGACGGCGGCACCGGCGCATCGCCGCTGACCTCGATCAAATACGCGGGCGCTCCGTGGGAACTCGGCTTGGCTGAAACCCACCAGACCCTGCGCGGCAACGACCTGCGCGGCAAAGTCCGGGTGCAGACCGACGGTGGCCTGAAAACCGGCCTCGACGTGATCAAAGCGGCCATTCTCGGCGCTGAAAGCTTCGGCTTCGGCACCGCGCCAATGATCGCTCTGGGCTGCAAATACCTGCGAATTTGCCACCTGAACAACTGCGCCACCGGCGTCGCGACTCAGAACGAGAAGCTGCGCAAGGATCACTACATCGGCACCGTCGACATGGTGGTGAATTTCTTCACCTACGTCGCCGAAGAAACCCGTGAGTGGCTGGCCAAGCTGGGCGTGCGCTCCCTCGAAGAGCTGATCGGTCGTACCGATCTGCTGGAAGTCCTCGAAGGCCAGACCGCCAAGCAACAACACCTGGACCTGACCCCGTTGCTCGGCAGCGATCACATCCCGGCAGACAAGCCTCAATTCTGCCAGGTGGAGCGCAACCCGCCGTTCGACAAAGGCCTGCTGGCCGAGAAAATGGTCGACTTGGCCACTTCGGCCATCAACGACATGAGCGGCGCTGACTTCGCCCTGGACATCTGCAACTGCGACCGTTCCATTGGCGCACGGATCTCCGGTGAAATCGCTCGCAAGCACGGCAACCAAGGCATGGCGAACGCACCGATCACCTTCCGCTTCAAAGGGACGGCCGGTCAGAGCTTCGGTGTGTGGAACGCCGGCGGGCTGAACATGTACCTGGAAGGCGACGCCAACGACTACGTTGGCAAAGGCATGACCGGCGGCAAGCTGGTCATCGTTCCGCCGAAGGGCAGTGTCTACAAGACTCAGGACAGTGCCATCATCGGCAACACCTGCTTGTACGGCGCCACGGGCGGCAAGCTGTTCGCCGCTGGTACCGCGGGCGAGCGTTTTGCCGTGCGTAACTCCGGTGCTCACACGGTTGTGGAAGGCACTGGCGATCACTGCTGCGAGTACATGACCGGTGGTTTCGTCTGCGTCCTGGGCAAGACCGGTTACAACTTCGGCTCAGGCATGACCGGCGGTTTCGCCTACGTGCTCGACCAGGACAATTCCTTCGTTGACCGGGTCAACCACGAACTGGTGGAAATCCAGCGGATCAGCGGTGAAGCGATGGAAGCCTATCGCAGCCACCTGCAACGCGTGCTGAACGAATACGTCGAGGAAACCGACAGCGAATGGGGTCGTAACCTCGCTGAAAACCTCGACGACTACCTGCGTCGTTTCTGGCTGGTCAAGCCCAAGGCTGCCAACCTGAAATCGTTGCTTTCCAGCACCCGTGCCAACCCGCAGTGATATGCGCCTGAAGAGTTTGATGAGGTTTTAACAATGGCTGAACGTCTGAATAACGACTTCCAGTTCATCGATGTCGGGCGCAAAGATCCGAAGAAGAAACTGTTGCGTCAACGCAAGAAAGAGTTCGTGGAAATCTACGAACCCTTCAAACCCCAGCATTCGGCCGATCAGGCCCACCGCTGCCTGGGTTGCGGTAACCCGTATTGCGAATGGAAGTGCCCGGTGCACAACTTCATTCCCAACTGGCTGAAACTGGTGGCCGAGGGCAACATCCTCCAGGCCGCCGAGCTGTCGCACCAGACCAACACCCTGCCGGAAGTCTGCGGCCGGGTGTGCCCGCAGGATCGTCTGTGCGAGGGTGCTTGCACCCTCAACGATGGCTTCGGCGCGGTGACCATCGGTTCGGTCGAGAAGTACATCACCGACACCGCGTTCGCCATGGGCTGGCGCCCGGACATGTCCAAGGTCAAGCCGACCGGCAAACGTGTCGCGATCATCGGCGCCGGCCCGGCCGGTCTGGGCTGTGCCGACGTGCTGGTACGTGGCGGCGTAACCCCGGTGGTGTTCGACAAGAACCCGGAAATCGGTGGTTTGCTGACCTTCGGCATCCCCGAGTTCAAGCTGGAAAAGACTGTGCTGAGCAATCGTCGCGAAGTCTTTACCGGCATGGGCATCGAGTTCCGCCTGAACACCGAAGTGGGCAAGGACGTGACCGTCGAGCAACTGCTCGAAGAATACGATGCCGTGTTCATGGGCATGGGCACCTACACCTACATGAAGGGCGGCTTTGCCGGTGAGGACCTGCCGGGCGTGCATGACGCACTCGACTTCTTGATCGCCAACGTCAACCGCAACCTGGGCTTTGAAAAGTCGCCGGAAGATTTCGTCGACATGAAAGGCAAGAAGGTCGTGGTGCTGGGCGGTGGCGACACGGCGATGGACTGCAATCGCACTTCGATCCGTCAGGGCGCCAAGTCGGTGACCTGTGCGTACCGTCGTGACGAAGCGAACATGCCGGGCTCGCGCAAAGAAGTGAAGAACGCCAAGGAAGAAGGGGTGAAATTCCTCTACAACCGTCAGCCAATCGCTATCGTTGGTGAAGACCGCGTCGAAGGCGTGAAAGTGGTCGAGACCCGTCTCGGCGCACCGGACGCCCGTGGCCGTCGCAGCCCTGAGCCGATCCCGGGCTCCGAAGAGATCATCCCGGCCGACGCCGTGGTCATCGCGTTTGGTTTCCGCCCAAGCCCGGCGCCGTGGTTCGAACAGTTTGACATCCAGACCGACAGCCAGGGCCGCGTTGTGGCCCCGGAGCAAGGTAAATACAAGCACCAGACCAGCAACCCGAAAATCTTCGCCGGTGGCGACATGGTTCGCGGTTCTGACCTGGTGGTGACGGCGATCTTCGAAGGCCGCAATGCGGCTGAAGGGATCCTGGATTACCTGGGCGTCTGATCAGCGCGTGACCCTGTAGGAGCCGGCTTGCTGGCGATGAACGATAACGCGGTTTTCCTGATAAACCGCGTCGTCTGAATCGCCAGCAAGCCGGCTCCTACAGAAGGTTGTGTGGCCTGTCACCCGCGACAAATTGACCCGATAGACAAAAGGCTTGGCTCTATCCGTGCCTTTTGCGTCGCGCTCTGAGAAAATACCCGCACTTTTTTTCCGGATGCCGACATGACTGCCCTGAAGAACGACCGTTTCCTTCGCGCCCTGCTCAAGCAACCCGTAGACGTCACCCCTGTGTGGATGATGCGTCAGGCCGGTCGCTATCTGCCTGAATACCGCGCCAGCCGTGCCAAGGCCGGCGACTTCATGAGCCTGTGCATGAACCCGGCGTTCGCTTGCGAAGTCACGATGCAGCCGCTCGACCGCTATCCACAACTGGATGCTGCGATCCTGTTCTCCGACATCCTGACCATCCCGGATGCCATGGGCCAAGGCCTGTACTTCGAAACCGGTGAAGGTCCGCGCTTCAAGAAAGTCGTCAGCACCATGGCCGACATCGAAGCCCTGCCGATTCCTGATCCGCACAAAGACCTCGGCTACGTCATGGACGCGGTCAGCACCATCCGCCGTGAACTGAATGGCCGCGTACCGCTGATCGGCTTCGCCGGCAGCCCATGGACCCTGGCCACTTACATGGTCGAAGGCGGCTCGTCGAAAGACTACCGCAAGACCAAAACCATGCTCTACGACAACCCGCAAGCGTTGCACCTGCTGCTGGACAAGCTCGCGCAGACGGTCACCAGCTACCTCAACGGCCAGATCATGGCCGGCGCGCAAGCGGTGCAGATCTTCGACAGCTGGGGCGGCAGCCTCTCGGCGGCGGCGTACCAGGAATTCTCCCTGGCTTACATGCGCAAAATCGTCAGCGGCCTGATTCGCGAACATGAAGGCCGCAAAGTGCCAGTCATCCTGTTCACCAAAAACGGCGGCCTGTGGCTGGAAAGCATCGCCGACGCCGGCGCTGATGCACTGGGCCTGGACTGGACCTGCGACATCGGCAGCGCCCGTGATCGGGTCGGTAGCAAAGTCGCGCTGCAAGGCAACATGGACCCGACGGTGCTGTACGCCAAGCCAGAAGCCATTCGCACCGAAGTCGGCCGCATCCTCGCCAGCTACGGCAAGGGCAGCGGCCACGTGTTCAACCTCGGCCATGGCATCACGCCGGAAGTTGACCCGGAACATGCGGGTGCGTTCCTGAGCGCGGTGCATGAACTGTCGGCGCAGTATCACGAGTGATCGCTGCCCAATAAAAAACGCCCGGCTTATGCCGGGCGTTTTTGTATGAGATTTCAGGTAGTACTCGGTCATTGTGGGAGCGGGCTTGCCCGCGATGGCGGTGGGTCAGCCAGCATCAATGTTGGATGTACCGGCCCCTTCGCGAGCAGGCTCGCTCCCACAGTTGTTTTGTGGTGGACCTAAATCAGGCCTTCAGATTTTCCAACGGCGGCAATTTCGCCAGCTTCAACGCCACCAGCAACGCAATCACCAGCAACGCACCAATGAACACCCCAATCCCGTTCCACCCGCCCAAGTGCCAGAACACCCCACCCGCCGTCCCGGCAATGCTCGACCCGGCGTAATAGCTGAACAGATACAGCGATGACGCCTGCCCCTTGGCCTTGATCGCCCGACGGCCAATCCAGCTGCTCGCCACGGAATGCGCGGCAAAGAAGCCAAAAGTAAAGATCAGCATGCCGATGATCACCACCGGCAGCGGCGTGAACATGGTCAGGGCAAGGCCGGCGAGCATCAGCACGATGGTCGACCAGAGCACTTTGCGGCGTCCCAGCTTGTCAGCCAGCGAACCGATTTTCGCCGAGCTGTAGATCCCCGACAGATACACCACCGACAGCAGTCCGACGAAGGCTTGCTCCATGTGATAAGGCTCGGCCAGCAGTCGGTAGCCGATGTAGTTGAACAGCGTGACGAACGCGCCCATCAGCACAAAGGCTTCAAGGAACAACAACGGTAAACCGGCATCGCGAAAGTGCATGGTGAAGCCATCAATCAAGCTGCGCGGGTGCAGCGAGCGGGCGCGGAAGTTGCGCGACTCGGGAAGGATTTTCCAGAACACCGCCGCCGCGATCAGCGCCAGGCCACCAATCACCAGCATCGCCGTGTGCCAACTGACGAAGTCGATCAGCACGCCGGTGATCAAACGTCCGGACATCCCGCCAATCGCGTTGCCGCCGATGTATAAACCCATGGCCAGGCCGATGTGCTGCGGGTGGATCTCTTCGCTCAGGTAAGTCATGGCAACCGCCGCCAGGCCGCTCAACGACAACCCGATCAGTGCGCGCATCACCAGCACGCCTTGCCAGCTCGGCATCATCGCGCTGGCCATGGTGCACAGCGCGGCGGCGAACAACGCGGCGACCATGACGGGTTTGCGTCCGACACGGTCGGAGATCGGGCCGGTGATCAGCAGGCCAATGGCAAGCATGCCGGTCGCGACCGACAGGATCAGGCTGCTCTGCGCCGCGTTGATCGAGTATTCGTGAGACAGCAGCGGCATCATCGGTTGCACGCAGTAGAGCAACGCGAAGGTTGCGAAGCCGCCGGAGAACAGCGCCAGCACTGTGCGCATGAACATCGGCGTGCCTTTTTCGATGTAAATCTCTTTCAGCTCGGCGACGACTTCGTCCGCCGCAGCGGGCGGAACTTCGTGGGCAAGAGGGGCAACAGCAGTTTTCACGTTAGACCTCGGAGAACGCAGCCGGTCAGGCAATGAAAAAAGCATATAGCTGCCTAATGATTCAATCCAATATATTGTTCGACCTGTTTGAGAGCTTTTACGACCTAATGGGGTTTTCATGGAATTGCGTCATCTGCGCTACTTCATCGCCGTCGCCGAAGAACTGCACTTCGGCCGTGCCGCTCAGGTGCTGGGCATCTCACAGCCGCCGCTGAGCCAGCAGATTCAGGCACTGGAAGCCGAGGTTGGCGCACGCTTGTTCGAGCGAACCAATCGTCGGGTCGAACTCAGCGAAGCCGGTCGATTGTTTCTGCAAGAGGCGCGATTGGCGCTGGCGCAGGTCGACAAAGCCGCCGATGTGGCGCGGCGTGCACAGCTTGGAGAGTTGGGCGAATTGAAGATCGGCTTCACCTCATCGGCACCGTTCAACTCGACCATTCCCCAAGCGATATTTTCCTTCCGCCAGCGCTTCCCGGCGGTACACCTGAACCTGCGGGAGATGAGCAGCACCCAGGTCGCCGATGCATTGGTCGACGAGTCGATAGAGGTCGGCATCATGCGACCGTTGGTGTTACCGGATTCCCTCAGTGTCGTGGAGCTGATGCGCGAGCCACTGGTGGCGGTGCTCAGCTCCAAGCATCCGCTGGTTAATGACAGCGAAGACGGACTGTTTCTGTCGGCACTGGCACTCGAGCCTTTCGTGTTTTTCCCACGCAGCTACGGCAGCGGTCTCTACGCACAATTGCTCAGCCTGGCCCGCGATGCCGGTTTCAGTCCGCACTTTGCGCAAGAGGCGGGCGAGGCGATGACCATTATCGGGTTGGTTGCAGCGGGGTTGGGAGTATCGGTGCTTCCAGCGTCGTATCAGCGGATGCGCATTGACGGTGTGGTGTATCGACCGTTGCTGGACCCCGCGGCGGTGTCGGCGGTGTGGCTGGTGCAGCGCAAGGATCAGAAATCGCCGATGGCAAAGGCGTTTGTTGAGTTGTTGACGCGCAAGGTTGAGCCGTTGAAGGCGTGATTGAATATCGACTGATCAGAATTCTTAGGTGATCAGATGTAGCTCAAGAGCTACACTCGCCGAATGATTCGCAGGTGACAAAAGCAGCCAAACACGTGACATCAAACAAGCCAGGCTAATTGCAAGAGCCTGGCAGGAGCAAAACCCATGACCGAACAATTCACTCGCTGGGACTCTGCCGAGTACCTCAAGACCGAAGAGGACATGGCTAATTACCTTGACGCGTGCATGGAAGAAGCGGGAGATGACCCAGCGTTTATTGCCAAAGCACTCGGAACCATTGCGCGGGCTCGCGGCATGACCCAAGTCGCCCGGGATGCAGGACTCTCTCGGGAAAGCCTTTACCGTGCACTGTCAGGGGAAGGGAATCCAGAGTTCGGCACGATCCTCAAAGTCGTGAAAGCTTTAGGATTGAAGCTACATGCCAGTACCTGAACTGAATGTTTTGAGCGATACTCCCCCCGTTCCCGAAAGGGGCTTGTGAGACTCTGAGGATCCTGGGTAACCAGCCGTCGCAGAGCCAGGCAGGTACAGGGCGATGACAAGCCGACCTGTTTGTGAAGGGGCGCCGAAAGGCGCCCTTTGTCGTTCTAGCGTGAGCCGGTTCAGTCAACCCCCTATCCCCTCATCAAGACGCGAAGTAGCCTGCAAGTTATCGACGACCAGACCGGTCGCGCAGGCGTTGCTGAAAGCAAGTTGATTCAAGCTCGGTAAGCGTTTGAACGGCCTCTGCGCTAAGCGCGGGGCCGTCTTCACACTTGTTGGAAGCGCTGGTGTCCACACCACTGACGCCGTTACGACGCAGCAGGCGCTTGTCTTGATTTGCTTTGCTGCGCCGAAACCTGCCCCTGCAATCGTCGCCCGACGACATCCAGCAAATCACAACCATCGCGCAATGACGTCACCAACACCCGCGCTAGCTCACTGTGAACGCCCTCGCCAAACGCGAAACTTTCAAGCAGCTGGGTCGCAGTGCGGATGCGGTAGGCCGCCGTTTCGTGCAATACATCCAGTGGTGCTTCGGTGTCGATCACCAACGATGCGATGGTGCAATCGATGCCGGTGATAGGCATGTATCTATCCATGACAAAAAACCTCCATTGCGTAAGAGAGCGTGATTACTTATTGGTGACTGCTGGATGGAGCCATAGACAACCCACAGGGAGGGTCAAGAATGTCCAGGGCCCGGTTGACCATCAGCTCGGCCAGCACGACCAGTTGCTGAATGGCCAATGCCTCGTTGCGGCGCGAGCCTTCGAGCTCGCAGGCGAGGTCGGTGGTCATCACATTTAGCGAGGCGAGGGTTTCAGTGGCGTGACAGAGCAAGGACTCCGTATCGACGTTCGGGTTGATGCTGAACACATGGCTGACAGGGTCGGGGCGGTTTGGATTACGCAGGCGCGCGCTGACGGTGCGCTCGGTGGTTTCGGAGAGTTTGGATAAATCGTCGGATGAAAGGTCTGCCGATTCCTGGGAGGTAGGTTTGTTTTTTTTCATGATGATGCTCCCTGCAAGAGTTAAGAAAGTGCTAATTCAATTTTTATAAAATGGAACTGGTTGGTCACTGTACTTAAGTTTTCTAGCCGGTAAAGCTGTTTGTTATAAATTTCAATTAGTTAATCAAACTATTAAACATTTGCTTAATTAAATGATTCTTTTGGGGTGCTCATGCCTTTTCGCAAAAGACACTGTTGAAAGCTTGTGACTTTGGTTGTGTGGAATACGCCGATCATACGCATTCGGTCTTCTTTGTTTCTGTAAGAAAATTATTTAGTTTGTCGATAGTCCTGCAGATTTTTTGACTGCGAAACATTATCTAACGAGTGTTTATCTTGTTTGCGGTGTTGCCATTTGTACAGCAGCTAGGATGTGGAGGACGGATTTCGAGTAAAGCATGACTACAGGTATTCAACTCTGATGCGGCTCTTTGTGATTGTAAACAAATGGTGGCTGTTAAATGTACAAGAAAGAAAAAGCAGAAAATTGGAGCCGGGCCCCTGTTTAAAAGGTGCGTGGTTAGCAGCTAAGACATATAAAAAGGGGAAGTGGCTTGACTTCCCCTGCTGTTTTACAGTTTAGGTTTTCCCTTGTTTTCCAAGCTTTTCATAACTGCTGACTTGTTCTCCAAAAACTCATTCAGCCCTTTCGCTCGAAGATTGCACGCGTCGCAATTCGCGCATCCAGTGCCAATTATTCCGTTGTAGCAAGTCAGTGTCTGATGCTGAATCAATTCAAGCTTTCCATGCTGCTCGGCAAGAGCCCATGTTTCTGCCTTGTTCAACCACATGAGTGGCGTTTCAATCCGCAACCTGTAGTCCATGCCCAGTTCAATGGCTTTGTGCAAAGCCCTGACAAACTCATCACGGCAATCCGGGTAGCCAGAGAAATCCGTCTCGCAAACACCTGTGATGACAGCCTCGGCGCGAATTTGATAGGCATAAATAGAGGCCAAGGTTAAAAACAGAATATTTCTACCCGGTACGAAAGTACTTGGCAGACTATTTCCAGAACTACTCACACCAGGTACTGGGATGTTGTCACGCGTCAAACTACTGATTGCCAGTTCATTCAACATCGTAGTGTCCAGTACCTTGTGCGCGGTTACGCCAAGTTTTCTCGACAGCTGCAGCGCGACCTCGATTTCCGCACGGTGGCGCTGGCCATAGTCGAACGTAATGCAGTGGATTTCATCGTAGAGCGGCAACGCATGGATCAAGCAAGTGGTGGAGTCCTGCCCACCGCTGAAAACGATAACGGCCTTTTTAGTCATGGTTCGTTCGTCCTTGTGATGCCCCGACATATCACGGGGCATTGAACCTAGCGCAAAAGCCTCAATTCTGGTTGTGGGACGTTTCCGAAATGGAGTACTCCACCTTCCGTTTGTGTCTGTTCGTTGCTTATGACCACCGCCGAAAAATCAGCGAAGTATTCACCCCACCAAAAGCAAAGTTGTTGTTCATCACGTATTCATTACTCATCTGCCGAAACTCGCCGCGCAAGTAATCCAGCTTGCCGCAATGCGGGTCAACCTCGTCGAGGTTCAAGGTGTGTGCATACAAATCGCGGTTCATCATTTCGATGCTGAACCACGACTCCAGCGCACCGCAGGCACCCAGCGTGTGGCCGAGAAAACTTTTCTGCGAACTGATTGGCATGTGTTCGCCGAACAACGCGCTGGTTGCCAATGTTTCGGCAATGTCGCCTTGTTCTGTCGCGGTGCCGTGGCCATTCACGTAGCCGATGTCTGAAGGCTGAAGCCCGGCGTCTTCCAGGGCGAGTTCCATGGCTCGGCGCATGGTGAGCAGCTCCGGACGCGTGGTGTGCTGGCCGTCGGCGTTGCTGCCGAAGCCGACGAGTTCGGCGTGGATACGCGCACCGCGAGCCAGGGCGTGTTCCAGCTCTTCCAGCACCAGCATGCCGCCGCCTTCGCCGATCACCAGGCCGTCGCGGCCCTTGTCATAAGGGCGTGGGCTGGTGTGCGGGGCGTCGTTTTTCAGGCTGGTGGCGTAGAGCGCGTCGAAGACCATGGCTTCGGTCGGGCACAGCTCTTCAGCGCCGCCAGCGAGCATCAGTGGCAGGCGGCCGAACTTGATCGACTCGTAGGCGTAACCGATGCCCTGGCTGCCGCTGGTGCAGGCGCTGGATGTCGGGATCAACCGACCGGTGAGGCCGAAGAAGATGCTGATGTTCGCGGCCGTGGTGTGCGGCATCATCCGCACGTAGGAATTGGCGTTCAGGCCTTCAGCCACTGAATTGAGCAGCATGTTGCCGAACGCCTTGATCTCGTCGGTGCTGCCGGTGGATGAGCCGCATGCGACGCCCATGCGTCCGTCCTTGATCGACTCGTCGCCAAGCAGTCCGGCATCGGCCAGCGCTTGTTCAGCAGCGCCCACAGCCAGCCGCGACACCCGGCCCATGCTGCGCAGTTGCTTGCGGGTCCAGTGGCTCGGGACCTTGAAGTCATCGATGGGGGCGGCCAGGCGCGTGTTGAGTTCGGTGAAACGATCCCACTCGTCCATGCGGCGAATGCCGCTGTGGTTAGCGGCGAAGTGGCCGGCGATGGTTTCCCAGTCGTTGCCCAACGAGGTAATGCCGGCCATGCCGGTGACGACAACGCGCTTCATCAGCACAGGCCTCCATTGACGGCCAGAACCTGCCGGGTGATGTACGACGCTTCCGCCGACATCAGGAAATTCACCGCGCCGGCCACCTCTTCAGGGGTGCCCATGCGTTGTGCTGGGATCATTTTCATCAGTTCTTCCACGGGCACGTTTTCATCGAGCATGGCGGTGTCGATCAGGCCGGGCGCGACACAGTTGACGGTGATTTTGCGCTTGCCCAATTCGATCGCCAGCGCCTTGGCCGCGCCGATCAGACCGGCCTTGGAGGCGCTGTAGTTGACCTGGCCGCGGTTACCGATCAAGCCGGAAACCGAGGTGATGCAGACAATTCGCCCGGCGGCGCGACGACGGATCATCGGCATCATCACCGGGTGTAGCACGTTGTAAAAACCGTCGAGGTTGGTGCGCATCACCACATCCCAATCATCCTCGCTCAGCGCCGGAAAAGCACCGTCACGCGTCAGGCCGGCGTTGAGCACCACGCCGTAATAGGCACCGTGGGCTTCTACGTCGGCTTCGAGAATGGCTTTGCAGCTGGCGCGGTCGGATACATCGAATTGCAGGACGCGCGCGTTGCGGCCCAAGGCTTCGATTTCACCTTTCACGGCGATGGCGTCCGCCAGACCGCTGCGGCAATGCAGCACGATGTCATGCCCGGCCTGGGCCAGACGCAAGGCGATGGCGCGGCCGATGCCACGGCTGGAACCGGTGACCAGTACGGATTCAGTCATGCCTGGACTCCTTCGGGTTCATGAAGATATTGAGCGGCCTGAGGCGGACGATATACGTTCAGGCGAGCGCTGGCGTGGATGCCGGGGGCGTTGATATGGCATTCGAACACGCCCATGCCATTGTCGTCTTCCAGCGAGCGAATACCGTGGATGGTCAGTTCGGTGCCGGCCGGGAACTGCTCGACGTTGCATTCGAATTTACGGCTGCCGAGCAGAAAGCCCAACTCCACCGCATCACCGCGCTGGCGCGCACGACAACCGGCAAAGGCGGCGACGCTCTGGGCCATTATTTCAATTCCGACCCACGCCGGCAGGCTGCCATCGGAATTGTTGAACAGACCGCCGGGTCTGACGGTCAGGCGGGTGTGAATCTGCTCTTCATCGAACGCCAGGATTTGCTCGATGAGGATCATGTCGCCAGCGTGCGGTAGCAACTCGGCGAGCGGCCAGTCAATCATGGTGCGTCTCCGATAATCAGGCTGACGTTGTTGCCACCGAAGGCAAAGGAATTGCTCATCAAATAGCGAGGTGCAATGGACGTCAGGCGATCGGCCGGGGTCACCCAGAGCAAGGCGGGCAGCCGCGGGTCGGGCTGGGCGTCCCAGATGTGGGGTGGCAGCGCGTGGTCGCGATTGTCCAGGCTCAGGCTCAGCCAGCAGAACGCGGCTTCCAGGGCGCCGGCAGCGCCGAGGGTGTGACCGGTCATCGGCTTGGTCGACGAGCAGGGCACGCCTTGCGGGAACAGCGCCGTCACGGCGAGGCTTTCCATCGCGTCGTTATGTTGGGTCGCGGTGCCGTGCAGGTTCAGGTAATGGATCTGTTGCGGTTGCAGGTTGGCCCGGTTCAGGGCTTTGTTCATGGCTTGAAGGGCACCCCGGCCGGTCGGTTCCGGCGCAGAGATATGGTGCGCATCGGAACTGGCGCCGCTGCCGAGCAAGGCAATGGCCTGGCCATCCCCGGCGGTTTTGCTCATCAGAAACAATACGGCTGCTTCGCCGATGTTGATGCCGTTGCGGTTGATCGAAAACGGATTGCAGCGCTGCCCGGACACCGCTTCCAGGGCCGAAAAACCGTTGAGGGTCAGTTTGCACAAGCTGTCGACGCCGCCGCACAACACCGCGTCGCACAGGCCCAGATCGAGCAGGCGCTGGGCACTCATCAGCGCCCGTGCGCTGGAGGTGCACGCGGTGGAAATCACATAGGCCGGGCCACTCAATTGCAGCCAGTCAGCCAGGAAGTTGGCCGGCGCGCCGAGCTCTTGTTGCTGATAGTCGTACTCGGCAGGGAATTCATGTTCGCGGATGTAATGGGCCAACCCACGGCTGGCCTCATCGATGCCCGAGGTGCTGGTGCCCAGAATCACGCCGATACGATCGCGGCCATAAGTCTGGATCGCCTGGTCAATCTCTTCGCGAATTTGCAGCGCGGCTTCCAGCAACAACTGGTTGTTGCGGGTGTTTTGCTTTTTCAGCTCAACCGGGATTGGTGCCAGTTCGCCGCTCACCGCCGCCACTGGCAAGGCACGCTCCGGTACCCAGCCGGTTTCGGTACGCAGACCTGAGCAATCGCCAGCAAACAGATTGGCGGCGACTTCGCGTTTGCCACGCCCCAACGCGCAGATCACACCGAGGGCGTTCAGATAAGCCGTCATGGCGTTTCCCCACTCAGCGGCGTGACTTGATACCGGGGCCCCTTGGGCAGGTTCAATTCAAAGCTCATGGGTTGTGAATAACTGACATCCCAGCGCTTGGGCAGGGAACGTTGCCGGCCGTGCTGCCAAGCGGTGGGATAGTTGCCCGCCAGTTGATCTTTGGGGGTCAGCGCAAACAGCAATGCAGCGAACAGCTCCCGGGCTTCCGGGTTGGGCGGCAACAGACCGTCGGCTTGCCACTTGCCATCGATCAGTACCTGACGCGCCTGTGGAATGCCCAGCAAGTCCATCATCGACCAGCGAAGGCCCGTGTCTTCATGCTGGATCACCAATACCCAGTCCTGACGTTGGTCGGCCACCAGGCGCTGGATGTGCATTTGCAGGGGCAACGTCAGGTTTGGCAGGTGCTCGGGCAGCGGTGCCCGGCTGGCGCAAGCGCTCAGCAACAGCAGGCACCCAAGGAGCAGAAAACGGGTCATCAGGCATTACCTTCAAGGGTGTTGCGCCGCAAACAGGCGGTTCTGTCATTCATGTGACATCTTTTGCGCAGAGTTCTGACAGCACCCGCAGCCGACGTTTGGGTTCACTGACGAACGGATTGCGCTCGTCCCAGGCATAACCGGCGAGAATCGCGCTGATCATACGGCGGATGTCCGGTGAGCTGCCCGGATGATAGATCACATCCTGGAAGGTCCCGGCGTACCAGCCTTCGACGTAGCAGCGGAAGGTATCGACGCCACGCTTGAGCGGTTCGGCGAACTCGGTCTGCCAGTCGACGCTTTCCCCTTGCAGTTGGCGATGCAACACGCCAGCGGCCATGCTCGCCGAACGCATGGCGATGGTCACGCCGGAAGAGAACACCGGGTCGAGGAATTCCGCAGCGTTGCCGAGCAACGCAAAGCCGGGGCCGTGGAGCGTTTTCACGTTGGCCGAGTAGCCGCCGATGGTCCGTGCGGGTGTGTCCCACACAGCGTTTTTCAGTACGCCAGCCAGGCTTGGGGTTTCAGCGATGAACCCGCGCAGGCATTCGTCCAGATTCTCCATGCGGCCTTCGAAATGTTCGACGGCCGCGACCACCCCCACCGAGCAACGGCCGTTGCTGAACGGGATGGTCCAGAACCAGATGTCGCGATGGATGGGATGGGTGGTGATGAGGATTTTTTCCCGCTCGAAGGCCGGGCTGTCGATGTGGTCTTCGATGTGGGTAAACACGGCTTGGCGCACCGGAAAGTTCGACGGTGCTTCAAGGTCCAGCAGGCGCGGCAGCACACGACCATAGCCGCTGGCATCCAACACGAAATCGGCTTCGATACGGTACTGGCTGCCGTCTTCGCGCAGCACGTCGAGTTGCGGTTTCGGCAAGTCGAAATCAACGCTGACGATGGCTTCGCCGTAACGAACTTCCACGCCTTGTCGCGCGGCCTGATCGGCCAGCAGCTTGTCGAAATCGGCGCGCTGCACCTGAAACGTGGTCGGCTTGCCATGGCTGAACGTGTCGCCGAAATCAAAGGCGCTGTACTGATCGCCCCAGGCGAATGCGGCGCCGTTTTTTAACTGGAATCCGGCAGCATTCACAGCATCGAGCATGCCGGCTTCTTCAACGAAATCCAGGCAATGTGACAACAGGCTTTCGCCGATGGAAAACCGTGGGAAGTGCTGGCGTTCGATCATCAGCACATCGTGACCGTTGCGTTTGAGCAGCGCGGCAGCGATGGCACCCGAAGGCCCCGCGCCGATGACAACGACTTGTCGACGTTGCATTTCAACTGTTGGCACGAGGGCTCCTTGCCGGGGCGGCGATGTTCAAAGGGGGAGTGTGCATGCCGGCCAGTGCCGGCAGTAATGTCGCGATCAGGCCCATCACCATCAGCGCAAAGTACAGCGCGGGGCTGATGAGCTGTAGTTGCAGCAACAGATTCAGAAAAACGATCTCACTCAAGCCACGAATATTCAGCAGCAGGCTTTCCCGCCAACGGCTGGCGCCTTCAAAGGAGGCACCGGCCCAACCCAGACCCAGCCAGTTGCCCAGCAGTTTGCTGGCAATCGGAAACAGCAGCAGGGCGGCCAGTTGTAGCCAGCTCAGGCTGGTGATGGCGGCGTGTACGTTGATCTGCACGATGCCGAACGTGAGGATCAGCGGAATGGCGATCCAGGTTTGTAAACGGCTCATCCAGAGCGCAGGTATTGGCCACACCAGCGGCACTTTCAACGCGGCCATGCACAGCAGATAACCGATGCCGAAAATCAGTGCATTGAGCTTGAAGTGCTCGGCGACCACCAGCAGAGCGAAGAAGCAGCCGCTGTGCAGCAACGCCTGACGCAAACCGAGCAAACGCAGCAGCACCGGCAGACAAGCACCGGCCAATGGCAGCAGCAGGCTGCTCACGTGCAGGCTGCCCTGAGCGAGTCCGAACAGCGTCCAGCACGCCAGGTCGATGAGGATCGCGGTCTGCACCAGGCGCCGGGTGGCGTCGGGCGGGTAATTGATGTGCCGCAGGTACAAATACAACACCGGGATCGCGGTGATGGCGAATACCAGACCCACCGCCAATGAACTGATCCACGGCTGTGCTGGCAGCAACCAGACCGCCGTCGCCAGCCCGCCCGCGAACGGAATGCAAAAGCTCGGCAGGGCGATTTTCAGGCTCTGGCGATCCAGCCGCAGGTCGATCACGTCGCTGAGAATGTGCCCCAGCAGCAAGGCAAAGCTCAGGCTGTAGAGATTTTTCAGCCATGTCGGCGAGATCAGTTCAGCGCCGCTGAGCTGCCAACCGGGTTCGATCCAGAAGTACATCAGCAGCGGCAGGCCGAAAGTTGCCAACAGCAACTGGCTGACGATAGGGATCAGGCCGAAATGACGACCGACACGGGTGGCCACGGCGAACAACGCGAGGGCCATCAGCCAAAACAGGGCGGTCATCATGCTGCCGGCTCCGCGACCGGAACGTTGTGGACATGTCGTCCCGCCCACGGCGCCAGGATGAAACTGAAGGCCAGGCCCAAGCTCACTGACAGGCCAAAATTGCTCACGGCCGGCGTGCTTGATACGGCGAGCAAACCGAACGACAGCCAGGTGGTCAGCGCCGCCAGCAAGGTGCCCAGCAGGCTCACTGCCGCGCCGCCGACCTGTTCGCGCATGAGGATCGCGTAATCGACGCTGATCGCCGTCACCAGCAGCAAGCCAAACAGGCTGAACAGCGTCAACGGTTGCCCCAGCCAGCCGAGACTGGCCAGGCTGCACAGCGCGGCGAGCAATGGCAGGGCGACGATGCGCAGGGCGCCACCGAGACCGAATGGCAGCATCAACACCAGTACGATTAACGCGCAGGAGGCGAGTTTGAGCTCTGCTGCGCTGATCTGTGTTGCCGCGAAAACGCTGTTCAATTCACCGAGACGGTCGACCAGTTCGACGCCTGGCAAGTCCAACGCTTGAACGCGTAACAGGCTTGGGTCGTTCAGGCCTTGCAAGCTGACCATCGCCGCCACGCCACCGTCATCGGTCGGCCCCAGCCACAGTGGGCGATAGGGCTCAGCCAGCGGACCGAGCAGTGCGGCGTCGATGTCTTCGGCGGGCAAGGCCTGCAATTTCGTCAGTTCTGCGTGCAGCGCTTCTGCCGGTACGCCGACGTCGAGCAGTGGCTGCCAGAACTGCGGCAGTTTGCTCAACGCGTCACGCACTTGCTGCTGATCGCTTGGCTGGCTGACCAGCTGATTCAGCGACAGGTAACCCTGGAGTTTTTCCAGGCCGACCAACTGATCCAGGCGCTCGCTCAACGCAGTCTGACGCTCCAGCAACTCCTGCTGATTCGCACCGCGCACCAGGAAAAACTGGCTGGTCGGTTGAAAACCGGTGATGCGCGCAATGGTCCGGGCTTCGTCCGTCAATTGCTGTGGTGCGCCGATCCACTGGCGAATATCGTTTTTGCTTTCGAGTTGGAGCAGACCGCCCACGCAGAAGGCAATCAGCAGTGCCAGCAGTACCGGCGTGTTGAAATGACTGAGCAGTGCCTCACGCAGACTCAGCAACGATTCACAGACGCGCAGTGGCCATTGCGCCGGACGTATATCCACGCCTTTGAGCAGTGCCGGCAGCAGGCAGACAGCGGACAGATAGGCGCCGAGCAAACCGGCGGCGGAGAACACGGCGATTTGGGTCAGGGCCGGGAACGGTGTCCACGCCAGCGCGAGGTAGCCGATGCAACTGGTGATCAGGCTCAACGTCAGGCCCGGCAGCGTCAGCCGCAATGCTGGCCAGCTGTGCCAGGGTTTCAGGCTCCAGCTTTTCGACAAGTAATGCAGCGGATAGTCGACGGCCACGCCGATCAGGCTGGAACCGAGCACCAGTGTCATCACATGCATATGGCCGAACAGTGCCACACAGGCCACGGCGCCAAACAGCATGCCCACCAATACCGGAACAAACGCGAGCAATACCCGCCAGCGCCGGAAGGCCAGCAATAGCAGAGCCAGAATGCCCAGCGTGGCGCCGCCACCGACCCATGTCATCTCGCGGGTGGCTTGTTGCTGACCACTGGCGGCGTAGAGCAATCCGCTGGCGGCCAGCAGTTGCACGTCGAACGGAGCCGCTTGTTCTCGGCTGCGTTCAAGCAGGTCGGCCACTTGCAACGGCAGGCTCATGTCAAAGGCATTGCCGGTGGTTTTTGCCCGCAGCAACACCCAGTTCTTGCCGTCGGCATCGGCGATCAAGGCGCCGCTGCCGATGTCCAGTTGTACGGTGCCGCGTTGTGGCTGGCTGTTCTGGATGCGCCCGGTCAGTCCCAGCCAGTCATCCTGGCTCGGCACCAGGCTGAACCCGGTGAACGGGTCGAACAGTGCCTGTACCCGCTGCTGGATGAAGGCGTCGGGATGTTCAATCAGTTGCTGGCGATCCGCCTTGGACAGCATGGCCAATCGGCCTTGCAGCAGTTGCGTGCGCAGCGCGGGCAAGTCGGCTTGCAGAGTCCACTGGACCTTTTCGAACAAACCGCTGGCCTGCCATTGTTCGCCGAGTTTCTGCGCCATGGCGATGGCTTGCTCACGATCTTTATGGCCGACCAGCATCAGCAATTCGCGGTTCAGCGGTTCTTGCATGCGTTGTTCTGCACGCAGTTCCAGCGCGTCCGGCGCCGTGCCCGGCACCAGTTCCATCAGGTTGGCCGACAGCGGTGCGCCGTCACGCCATTGCCAACCGGCGAGCGCAAACACCGCCAGCAGCAGGATCAGGAACAGCCATGGCAGCCTGCGTTCACTCGGCAAAGTCATGTTGCTCCGCAGTGCTCAACGGTTGGGCGCTGGTGCTGTCCTGCATACGCAAAAGCGTGCTGTCGCCTTGGGTTTCCAGCAGCTCGATGGTGTTCACCAATTCGCCACCGGTAATGTTGATCTGATTGAACACCTGCTTGAGCAACAGCGAATGCGGAAGCAACGTCAACTTCCAGTTCTGCGCATCGCCACTCAATGAAAGCTCGAAGTCACGCTGCAAGCCGCTGCTGTCGCCTTGCAGAACGGCCAGGAACAAACGGTTCTGCTCGGCGCCTGCACTCTTGCTCGGCAGCATCTGCCAACCACTGACGTCACGTCGGGCGATGCCTTTGGAGGTGATTCGGTAATCCTGTTGCAACGGGGTTCTTAGCAACCATAGCAGGCCATGATTTTTCACGAGGACGAACGTGCCCTTGCTAGTCAGCGGCTGGGGCAGGGCGCGCAGGTGTTTTTCCTGGATGAAGTTGCCGTGGATCACATCGGGTTTGGCCAACTGATCACTCAACTGCTGCAAATCAAACGCCTGCGCCCACGAAGAAAAGCTCAGTATCACCACAAACAGGTAGCAGCTGCCGAGCCCGCGAGGCTGCGTCCGGCGGCGAAGCCGTCGCCAGCTGCTACATAAGGTTTTCAGCAGGTTCATGCGAGCGTCCTTTCGACGGCGTCAGTAAAGACCTTTGGTGACGCCAGCTGCATTTCGCGGCTGGCCATGTCGACGGCGACCTGCACCGAGCTGGCACGTGTCAGGCGTTCGCCGGTTTCCATGTCACTGATCAGGTAGTTGATCTTCAACCGGTTCTCCCACTCCACCAGATTGGCGCGCACGTTCAATTTTTGGCCGAACATCGCGCCGCGCACGTACCGCAGTTGCAAGTCGATCACCGGCCAGGCGTAACCCGACTCGGCCATCGCCGTGTAGTTGTGGCCGATCTTGTCCAGCAGCGCGCAACGGGAAACTTCCAGATATTTGACGTAATGGCCGTGCCAGACCACGTGCATGGTGTCGACGTCAAAGAACGGCACGAGGATTTCCGTATCGGTGTGAAGCACTCCCTTGCTACGCATGCAGCCTCCAGTGTTGCTCGGCTATTCGTTTCAGGCACAGGCGCAATTCGCCTTCCAAGGCACGATCTTCGATGACCGGCGGGAAGTCCTTGGCCAGCTGTTCGTGCATGTCGGCCAGGGCCGGCGGCAACGGGCGAGCGTCTTCGGCCTTACTGCGCAGCCACACGCCTTGGTTGGCGGCGAGCAGGGTCGCGGCGGCGACCTGCTCGGTCAGCTCCAGCACGCGAATCGCATCGCGAGCGGCGATGGTGCCCATGCTCACTTTGTCCTGGTTGTGGCACTCGGTGGAACGCGAGAACACGCTGGCCGGCATGGTGTTTTTCAGTGCTTCGGCGGTCCAGGCGCTGGTGCCGATCTGCACGGCTTTAAAGCCGTGGTTGAGCATTGCCCGGTCAGCGCTGGCGCCGGACAAATTGCTCGGCAAGCCATGGTTGTAACGCTCGTCCACCAGCAACGCGAGTTGACGGTCCAGCAGGTCGGCGACGTTGGCCACCAGGTTTTTCAGGCTGTCCATGGCGAACGCGATGTGGCCGCCGTAGAAATGCCCGCCGTGCAGCACGCGTTCAGCTTCGGCGTCGATGATCGGATTGTCGTTGGCGCTGTTGAGTTCAATTTCGATGAACGAGCGCAGCCAATTCAGGCTGTCGGCCAACACGCCGAGCACGTGGGGTGCACAACGCAGGGAATAGCGGTCCTGCAGGCGGTGCAGTGGCGCGGTCGGCGCGTCGATCGCCAGATCCTTGCGCAGCCACGCGGCGACTTGCATCTGCCCCGGGTGAGGTTTGGTGGCGAACAGACGTTCGTCGAAGTGTTCAGGATTGCCCTGCAAAGCCACCACGTTCAGCGCGGTGATGCGCGTGGCCAGTTGCAGCAGATAATCAGCGCGGGCGAAGGCCAGGCAGGCAAGGCCGGTCATCACGGCGGTGCCGTTCATCAAGGCCAGCGCTTCTTTCGGGCGCAGCACCAGCGGCTGCCAGCCGAGTTCACGGTGGACGTCGGCCGCGTGTCGGCGCTCGCCACGGAACATCACTTCGCGCTCGCCGGACAGGGTCGCGGCGACGTAGGACAGCGGCGTCAGATCGCCGCTGGCGCCCACCGAGCCTTCTTCCGGGATCAGCGGCAGGATGTCGTGTTCGAGGAAGGCTTGCAGGCGTTCCAGCAGCTCCACGCGCACACCGGACACGCCATGACACAGCGACTGCAAGCGCGCCGCGAGCACCGCGCGAGTGGCCTGTTCATCGAGCAATTTGCCCAGACCGCAGCCATGGAAGGTGTACAGATGACGTGGCAGCGCCTCGACGTGATGCAGCGGCACTGCGACCACACAGGAATCGCCATAACCGGTGGTCACGCCATAGATCACGCCTTCCTTGTCCAGCAGGGAGTCGAGGAATCGCGCGCCCTTGGCGATGCGCTCGCGGTAAGCGGGATCGCCCTGCAACTGCGTCGGCACCTGACGGTTGGCCAGGGCCAGTACGTCTTCGATGCGCAAAGGGAGTTCGCCGAAGGTTACCGGCTCATGCGTTGGCGTCGTCATCGGTCTTCCAGAAAGGGTAAAAGTTGAACCATTGTTGGGGCGCTACGAGGCAATAGTGACCCAGGCGCTCGGCGTAGCGGGACGCCCACTGATGAATGACCTGTTCACGGTCGCTACGTTTCCAGACCACGGCCTCGGCAAACGGTTCGAGGCTCACGCGATATTCACCCGACGGTTTCTTCAGGCACATCAACAGATTGATCGGGCATTTCAACAAACCGGCCAGCAACCACGGCCCCTGAGGGAACGCAGCGCGATGGCCGAGAAAATCCACGGTCACTGTGCGTGCGCCGTGCAGCGGCACGCGGTCGCCAGCAATCGCCAGCCATTCACCGCGTTCCAGGCGCTCATGCAATTGAAGCATGATCACCGGGTCCAGTTCGCTGACCTGGATCAGCCGCAGATTGGTCGCGCCGGCCTCGCCGAGCAAACGATTGAACTGCTCGGCGTGTTTAGTGTGGACCAGCACGTTCATCGTGACTTTTTCACCGATTTCCGCCAGTGCGCGGCAGACCTCTAGATTGCCCAAATGCGCGCCCACCAGCATCTGTCCGCGGCTGCCACGCAGTTGATTGCGCAGCAGTGCCGGGTCGATGATTTCAATCTGGTCGATGCTCAGCTTGCCGTTCCACACGTCGAGCTTGTCGAGCATGGAGTCGGCGAACGCCATGAACTGGCCGAACACGCGCCAATGGCTAGGGCGCAACTCAGGGCGAGCGCTCCAGTCGGCGAGACGTTGTTGGTATTGCCAGGCGCTGTGGCGAGCGCTGCGCCCAAACAGGAAAAAGTACAGGACGATGCCGTACAAAATCGGACTCAATAGCCGCCGCCCCAGAACTTTGGCGCCGAACGCGGTGAGCTTCATCAGCCAGAAACTGCCTCGCTCCTCGCGGTCAGCCCAGTGCTTCTTGTCTACGTCACTGCTCATGCTCGCCACCGTCGCCAGAGGATCACCGGAGCCCGCAGCAACATGCCGAAAAACAGCCGCGTGTGCATGCTGGAAATCAGCACATTGTCGTGAAACAGGCGAAAGTGTGAGACGCCGTCCAGCGGGTAATGAACCCGGGTCGGCAACCACTGCATCGTCTGATTGCGCCAGGCCAGGCGCACGAGGATGTCCGAGTCGAAGTCCATGCGCTTGCCGATTTTCGCCGAGTCGACCAGCGCCAGGGTGGGTGGCAATGGATAGACGCGAAAGCCGCACATGGAGTCGCGAATCTGCAAGGACAGCGTGTTGATCCACACCATCACGTGCGTCAGGTAGCGGGCGTACAAACGACCTTTGGGCACGCTGGCGTCATATTGCGGGTAACCACAGATAATCGCGTCCGGGTGGATGCGTGATTGTTCAATGAACAGCGGTACGTCTTGCAGGTCATGCTGACCGTCGGCGTCCACTTGCAACGCGTGGCTGAAACCCAGGCGTGAAGCTTCGCGCAGGCCGGTCATGACGGCGCCGCCCTTGCCCTGGTTGGTGGCAAGGCGGACCAAGTTGACTCTTTCGCGTTGGGCGAGTTGATCGAGGACTCTGGCGCAGGCTTGATCGCTGGCATCGTCCACCAGAATGCACGGCAGACCACTGGCGATCAGCGCGTCGACCACCGTGGTGATTGCGGTTTCGTGGTTGTAGACCGGGATGATGGCGCAGGGGTTATGCATACCGAGTCACACCTCGCCTATGTAGCAGCTGGCGAAGCCTGCGTCCGGCCGCGAAGCGGTCGTAAACCGGTACTTGCGGTTTCTCGGAATATGGGGGGTGGAGTCGATGCGAGCGCTTCGCACTCGGACGCAGCCTTCGGCAGCTGCTACAGGGGACTTCAACTTATCCACAAGCAGCCTCCAGCAAAATCCGCCCACTGGAGCAGGTAGCAGTCTCATTGCGATAAGCGAAATACAATTTGCTGCGTTCCGGGTCAAAGCGCAGGTGCAGCTGGATTTCGTCGCCCGGGCGCACCAGTTGCTGGAACTTCAGCACTTCCATGCCGGCGAATTTGGCCGGCAGGTCCATCAATTGGTGGCCGAGGCTCAACGCCCACTCCACCTGCACCACGCCGGGCAGTACCGGCGTTTGCGGGAAGTGGCCGCTGAAATAAGCGAGGTCCGGCGGGACGGCCAGTTGCAGGCTCCACTCGCCCTCGACTTCGACCTGTTCGAGCACTTCGGGCGCTTTGACGCGAGGCGCCAGCAGCAGGGCCTCGACATCGGCCTGAGGCAGTTTGCCCTGAGCGTTAAGTGGCAATTGCCGCAACAATCGCCAGCGCCGTGGCAGGGCGAGGGTTTCGCAATGCTGGCTCAGGTGCTGACGCAGTGCTTGCGTTAGCGTGCGTCGCCCCTGATTGCGCAGGGCATGCAGACCCGATTCGCTCAGTACCAGCAGCGCACCTAGCGACGCGCGGTTCTCCTGGACCACGCCGAGGCGCGCTTCCGCGACCCAGTCATGGTCCATCAGCGCTTTTTCCAGCATGGGCAGCGAGATGCGTTTCTCTTCCAGTTTGACAATCCGGTCCAGTCGTCCCAGCAGTTCGAAGCGGCCGTTGGCGGTGATTCGTGCGGCGTCGGCTGTGTGTTCGAGGTGGCCGGCTGGCAAGTACGCAGATTTGATCAGCAGCGCGCCGTCGCTGTCCTGGCTCAACTCGACGCCAGCAAACGGCTGCCAGAGATCGGGGCCCTGACGCCAGGCGATGCCGCCGGTTTCCGAACTGCCGAAGATTTCCGTCGGCCATTGTTGCAGGCGTTGGTGCAGGCTCTGCGCAGCCTCGGCAGGCAACGCACCGCCGGAGGAAAACACCCGTCGTACGGCGCTCAAGGCCGGCCAGTCGAGGTTGTCACCCATGCGTTTGAGCAGCGCCGGGCTGGCGACCCAGGCGAAGGCCGGGTGTTCACGACTGGCGCGCTGCAAGTCCTCGGGGAACGCCAGTTGCTTGCACGCGAACTGGCGCCCGGCGCACAAGGGCCACAGCACCCGAAACAACAGGCCATAGATGTGTTGGGTGGCGACGCTGCCGATGATGCACGCCTCGCCCAGGTCCGCGCCCCAGAGCTGCTCCAGCGCCTGAACTTCATTGGCCAGTTGGCGCAGGGTTTTGTCGATACGCTTGGGTTCGCCACTGGAGCCAGAGGTGCAAAGGCTCAGCTGGCAGGTGTCTAAATCCAGTGCGGCACCCGCGAGAGGCGGATGGCGGTAATCGCTCAGGTGTGCGTCATCGGCCAGATCGGTCAGCCACAGATCGACTTCAGCGGACCAGCGCTGGCGCGTCTGCGATTGCAGATCGGCAGGCAGCAGCACGCTGACGCCGGCACGCCAGGCACCGAGCAGGGCAATCGCCAGGTCGGCGGCGTCTTCAAGGTGCACGGCGATGCGCTGCACACCTTGGGCTTGCAGGCCGGCCGCCAGGCGCAGGGCCTGATCGCACAGTTGTGCATGATTCAACGCCGGTTCTGCCGTTACGGCACGCTCCGGCTGAGCCTTGAGCAACAACTGCTCAAGCTTTATCCAATTCATGAGTGGCCTCGTACCCGTTGTCGTATCAGCCATTCAATGGCAAACAGCAGGCCCATCAATCCGTAGGAAATCAGGCCGGTGTACAACATCCACCAGCTCAGCGGCGCCCAAAGGGTCAGGGCGGCGGCGAGCAAGCCGTTAAAGATGAAAAACACACACCAGACAATCGTCACCTGGCGCGTGTAAATAATGGCCCTGGCCGGCAGGTGCGGTTCACGCAGGCGCGCCAGGCGTTCGACCATCGGCGGGCCGAATTTGAGGCTCAGGCCAAATAGCCCAAGCATGAACGCGCTGATCAGCACCGGGTACCAGCGTAGCAACAGCGGACTGTCGAACAGCGCCAGCAACAGGCAAAAAACTATCGCGATGGTCGCCATCCACAGGCTGCCGGGACGGCGAGTGCCGAACAACGCCCGAGCCAGCCACAGGCTGCCCAACAGCAGGCCGAATTGCCATGGAGCAAAATGTTCCATGCCGAAATACACCGCGAAGGGGTACAACAGGCCCGCGAGCAGCAGGCCAAGGCCGATCAGTCGGCTCATGCGGCAGGTTGAACCAGGCGATAGACCGCCTCGACCACGTCGCTGACAGTACGCACCGATTTGAATTCTTCGGCGGCGATTTTCTTGCCGGTCTGGCGCTTTATGTGATCGATCAGGTCGACGGCGTCGATACTGTCGATTTCCAGATCCTGATACAGGTTCGATTCCAGGCTCACGCGTTCCGGGTCCAGCTCGAAGAGTTCGACCAAGGCATCACGCAGGGTGTTGAAAATGTCGTCACGAGTTTGCATGGTCCGGTCTCAAGCTGCCTGTTTTGCAGTGACGAACGCCGCAAGGCTCGCCACGTTGGTGAAGTGATTGCGGGTGTCTTTGGCGTCGGCATCGATTTTGATGCCGTATCTTTTCTGAATCGCCAGACCGAGTTCCAGAGCATCCACCGAGTCCAGACCCAGGCCTTCGCCGAACAGCGACTGGTCATCGCCGATGTCCTCGGCGCCGATGTCCTCGAGGCCAAGGGCATCAATGATCAGCAGTTTGATGTCACGGTTTAGATCGCTCATCTTCGGCGAGCTCCTTAATAAAGTAAGTATGCAAATAATCGTTGAGCTTGCGAGAAGCCTGTGGAGGCGGGCCACTCGCGGCGAAAGCCTGTGGGTCTATATCGGCCCCGACGCGGAAGCTGAAGTGCACGCGGCGTTTCGGGATCCGATACCAGGGCTCGGCCTTGGTCAATGTCGTCGGGCTGACCTTGATGATCACCGGGGTCAGGATTTTCGCACCTCGCAGGGCGATTGCCGCGCCCCCCCGATGAAAGGCCGGCGCCTCGCCAGGCTGGGTGCGTGTGCCTTCGGGAAAGATGATCAAGGTCTGACCGCTTTTCAACGCGTCGGCAGCCGCGTCGAGCATGTCCATGCTGCCGTCGTTGCTGATGTATTCGGTGCGGCGTAGCGGGGCGCGGGTAAAGGGGTTTTCCCAGAGGCTTTGTTTGACGACGCAGTTGGCGTGTCGTACCAGGCCAATCAGAAACACGACATCGATCAGCGACGGGTGATTGGCGAGAATCATTTGCCCGGGGCGACCAAGTTTTTCCGCACCCTGGATGTCGTAGGTCAAAACGCCGGTGCGGGCCATGAACCGGACAAAAAGCCAGAAGCAGCGGCTGACGGTTTGTCGCGCGCGCAGACGGTGGGTCTGGGCATCACCGGGCAGCCAATTGAGCAACGGGAAAACCACCAGCCGCAGGCACAGGCCACCCAACCCGAAGAGGGTGAAGCTTGCTGCAGTGGCCAGCAGACGCCAGTAATAAGCGTCGCGGTTTTTTTCGGTTACCGGGTGCGATGCCAGGTCCATACACGATTCTTCCAGGCATGTTGGCAGGTGGTTTGCTGGCCGAGCAGGGTACGCAACAGATTCAGGGCATGGGGCCAGTGGGCGTTGGACAACCTTTGCGTCGTACTGTTCAGGGACAGTTGCCAGTCGGTACCGGGGGTCAGCAACAGAGCGACGGCATAGGGAAACGGCACATCATCGATCCAGGTCTCGTAGGCGCTGGGCGGCTGTTCTTCGGTGACAATCAGCAGGACGGCAGGTGCGCCTTCGTCCAGCATCGCCGCGGCCTCTAGCATGCCGTGTTCAAGCCCGTCGCCGGCTGCGGCGAGGGCCGTCATTTCGCTGGTTTCGCCACGCATGATCGACCAAAGGCCAATGACGGCGTTGTGCACGGACAGGCTGAAGTGAGTCGGCGACAACGGTTGGTCGGCTGCCAGATCGCTGAGGATTTCGAACGTGCGCGGGGTTTCGCCATGGCGGGAAATAAAGACCAACGGTAGGTCAAGGCGGCCATCGGCCAAGGGCCAGCCGACACTGAATGCCATTCGCGCCAAACGGCTGAGGCGTCGGCGCTGCATGGCGGGCAGGAACGACACATCGGGGGCGGCATCGCTGCTCGCAAGCACGACCGGCTGTCGGCTCCATGCCTGCCAATCGTCCACGCTTTCGAGCCCGGGAGCCCACGCGCGCCATTGGGCGATGTTGAAGTTGATCACAGACATACATCCCGCCCCAGCGGGGCTTCTTTGACGCGGTGAGTCGCACAGACAGCGACAGACCTTACGTGACGCGTAGCGCCGAGTGGCGCGCATTATCCCGGTGCTACGGGTGCGTAGCAAATGCTGGTTACATTTTGCGCAATGAAATGTACCGTCCGGTTCGGCAAAAAGTATCGATTAGCCATTATCCACAGTGTGAAGTTCATGGCTGTCGGCCTTTTCCCGGATCGATGGAAGTTATTTCTGTTTTTTCATAAGGAGATTGGAACTGACTGTGTAGTCCTTTTCCGTCGAGGTAGCTAAGCGATGCTCTGGAACACTACACTCGGTCATTCTTTGATACACGGAGAGGTTTTGACATGCGGCGCGTGGTGTTTAATCAAAAAGGTGGCGTGGGCAAATCCAGTATTGCCTGCAATCTGGCGGCGGTCAGCGCCAGTGAGGGCTATCGCACCCTATTGGTGGATCTCGATGCCCAGGCCAACTCCACTCAATACCTGACAGGCCTCACCGGCAGTGACATTCCGATGGGCATCGCCGACTTCTTCAAGCAAACCCTGTCCTCCGGGCCGTTTTCGAAGAAAAACCAGGTCGACATCTACGAAACGCCCTTCGACAACCTGCACGTGGTCACCGCCACCGCCGAGCTGGCCGATTTGCAGCCCAAGCTTGAGGCCAAACACAAGATCAACAAGCTGCGTAAGTTGCTTGAGGAGCTGGGGGAAGATTATGACCGGATCTATCTGGATACACCGCCCGCGCTGAACTTCTATGCGGTATCGGCGTTGATTGCCGCGGATCGTGTGCTGATCCCCTTCGACTGCGACAGTTTCTCGCGTCAGGCGCTCTACGGCTTGCTGGCGGAAATCGAAGAACTCAAGGAAGACCACAACGAAGGCCTGGAAGTCGAAGGTATCGTGGTCAACCAGTTCCAGGCCCGCGCGAGCCTGCCCCAGCAGATCCTCGACGAATTGATTGCCGAAGGCTTGCCGGTATTGCCGGTGTATCTGGCCAGTTCAGTGCGCATGCGCGAATCCCACCAGGCCAACACGCCACTGATCCACCTCGACCCACGGCACAAGCTGACCCAGCAATTCGTCGAGCTGCACAAACTGCTGGAAAGTGCCTGATTCCTTCTAACACCACCGAACCACTGTGGGAGCAAGCCTGCTCGCAAAGGCGATGTAACAGTCAACATTGATATCGACTGACACTCCGCTTTCGCGAGCAGGCTCGCTCCCACATTTTGAATGGTGGTGGTTTTAGATCCCCTGGCTACGCAACCAGCTCATCAACTGCGGTAACGGGAAAGCCCCGCTCTGGCGCGCCACTTCCCGGCCGTTCTTGAACAGAATCAAACTCGGTATCGAGCGAATCCCCAACTGCGCCGACAACTGCGGGTTCGCCTCGCTGTCCAGTTTCGCCAACCGGCACTTGCCCGCCAACTGACCGGCCGCCTGCTCGAACACCGGCGCAAACGATTTGCACGGCCCGCACCACTCCGCCCACACGTCTACCAGCAACGGCAGATCGCCTTTGATCTGACTGGCGTAATCGCCTTGTTTCAATTCGAACGGCTTGCTCAGCAAAACCTCGACCTTGCAGCGACCACATTTTGGATGGTCGTTGAGGCGTTCGGCGGGGATGCGGTTGAGGCCGTTGCAGTGGGGGCAGGGAATGAGGAGTGGGTCGGTCATGAGCAAGATCCAATGGGGAGCTAACACCTAGTTGGAGACGTTTGCTCATATTTTCAATCATGCAGTGGCTGACGTTGAAACTAGGCTGAGGGAAAGGATCCGATTGAGACCGTTGGTCTGCTTAGATGTATCGCAACTTGCGATAAAAAATTCCTGTGATTAACTCATCCATAGCAGAATGCGATAAGGATGTTGCATGCGAGTGTTTTCCGAAAAACGAATCTGGGACGCCAAGGAAATGTGGCCGCAGGTGGCCAGCGCACTGGACCAGTGGTATCGAATGGTAAAGCGCGTCAAGCCAAGTGATTTTGCGGCAATGAAATCTTCATTTCCCGCGACCGACAAGGTCGGTGAGTTTCACGTTTTCGATATTGGCGGAAACAAATTACGTCTGATCGCCTATGTTCGATATCAGCATCAAAAAATCTACATCAAGCATGTGCTGGATCACCGCGAATATGACCGCGGTAAATGGAAGGAGGGAAGAGTATGAGCGTTCTTATCAAAAATGCGGCCGAGCACTGGGAGTTCGTATCGCCATTGCTACGCAAACCCAAGAGCGAAGACGACTATGACATGCTGGTGCAGGCACTCGACGAGTTACTCGAGATGACCGGAGTTGACGAGTCGCATCCTCTGATGGGTCTGGTGGACATCATCGGTGACTGGATTGAGGAATGGGACTACAAACATCACCCCATGCCCGAAGCCACGGGTGCTGAAGTGCTTGGTTACATGATGCGCGAACATGGATTGACTCAAAGCGACCTGCCTGGCGTCGGCACTCAGTCGGTCGTTTCCGAGATCCTGAGCGGCAAGCGTCAGCTCAACCTGCGGCAGGTCCGCTGGTTGGCCGAGCGATTCAATGTGCCGGTAGACGTCTTTATCTGACACGCCTCACGACGAACAACTAATCTCCAAATGCTTCCCCCACTCCGGCGGCCGCTCGGCATAACCCTTCATCCCCGGCTGTTCCTCAAACGGATTACTCAACACCGCGTGCAACCGACGAACCTCTGAATAGTCGCCGCTCTCAGCCGCATCGATAGCCTTTTGTGCCAAGTAATTACGCAGGATGTACAACGGGTTGACCGCGTGCATCCGTGTTCGGCGCTGTTCCTGATCAACCACGCCCTCGCGAGCCACCCGGGCGATGTAAAGCTCACCCCAGGCATCGAAGCCTTTGATGTCGACGAAGTCATCGCGCAATCGGGCGACGGCCTGTTCAGGTGATTCATCCCCAAGTCGGCGGAAGAACAGGCTGTAGTCGACGCCACTGTTCTGCATCAGTTGCAGCAGCTGTTCCAGCAGTTTCTGGTCATCATCTTCAGCGGTGGTGAAACCGAAGCGACGGCGCATCAGGTCCAGGTAATGGGCCTGGTACAGCGGCAAGTACAACCCGAGGGTTTCGCGCAGGGCTTCGACGCTGATGAATGGCGTCAGGGCCTGGGCGAGGGCGCTGAGGTTCCACTGGCCGATCGGTACCTGGTTGCTGAAGGAGTACCGGCCCTGATCGTCGGAGTGGTTGCAGATGAAGTGGGCGTCGAAGTCGTCGAGGAAGGCGAACGGGCCGAAGTCGAAGGTGATGCCGAGGATCGACATGTTGTCGGAGTTCATTACCCCGTGGCAGAAGCCATAAGCCTGCCACTTGGCAATCAGCTCGGCGTTGCGCTCAACGATTTCACGGAACATCGCCAGATACGGTTCCGGTTGTTCCAGGCATTCGGGAAAATGCATGGCCAGCACATGTTCGCCGAGCTCTTTCTGCTTCTCGGGGCGTTTGGTGTAGTAGAAATATTCGAAATGCCCGAAGCGCACATGGCTGGGTGCCAGGCGCAGGATCATTGCCGCGCGTTCTTGCTTCTCGCGCCAGACCGGCGTGTCGGAGCCGATCACGCACAGTGCGCGGGTGGTCGGGATGTTCAACGCGTACAGCGCCTCAGAAGCGAGAAATTCGCGGATCGAGGAGCGCAAGACCGCGCGGCCATCGCCCATACGCGAAAAAGGCGTTTGGCCGGCACCCTTGAGGTGCAAGTCCCAGTGTTCACCGGCCTCGTTGTAGACCTCGCCCAGCAACAAACCGCGACCGTCGCCCAGCTGTGGGTTGTAGGAACCGAACTGATGCCCGGAATAGACCATCGCCCGTGGCACTGCGTCGGCCCAGAGCTTGTGGCCGCTGAACAGCTCGGCGAACTCCGGGGTTTCGGCCACGTCCGGGTCCAGGTCCAGCAACTTCATGGCCGCAGGGCTGGCCACCACCAGGCGCGGGTTATCGATGGGCTCGGGCAGCACATGGGCGGAAAACGTATCGCCCAGGCGGGCAAAACGATTATCGAAGGTCAGTTCGTCGAGGGCTTTCAACGGCCATCTCCAGCAGAATGTCCGAGCATTCTGCTAGGGATAGGGCAGTTAGTCGAGCTTGGCGGCTGGCGGTTCTTGCAGCGGTTTACCATCGGCCATCGGCACGATGGTTTTGCTTTCTGGCTCGATCGGCACCAATTTGTATTCTTGGCCATGAAGGTTCTTGAGGTAGACCTCCATCTGCCGGAACGAGATGTTGATGTGCTGCTTCTTGAACTCGCGGTTGATGAAGCGGTTGACCTCATCGAGTACCGGGTTCCGGTCGCCAAGGTCGCGCACGTGCATGCGCAATTCGTGGTCGAGGGTACTTTCGCCGAAGTTCAGGAAGTACACGTGCGGTTCCGGGTCCTTGAGCACACGCGGGTTATCCCGGGCGGCCTTGAGCAGCAGCTCTTTTACCAGGTCCAGGTCCGAGCCGTAATCGACGCCGAGCTTGAGTGTTACCCGGGTGATGGTGTCGGTCAGGGACCAGTTGATCAGTTGCCCGGTAATGAACGTCTTGTTCGGGACAATGATGTCCTTGCGGTCGAAGTCGGTGATGGTCGTGGCGCGGATGCGGATCTTGCTGACCGTGCCCGACAGGTTGCCGATGGTAATGGTGTCGCCGATCCGCACCGGACGTTCGAACAGAATCATGATGCCGGAGATGAAGTTCGCAAAAATCTCCTGCATCCCGAAACCCAGACCGACCGAGAGCGCTGCCACCAGCCATTGCAACTTGTCCCAGCTCACGCCGAGCGTGGATAAGGTTGTGACGAAACCGACCCCGGCAATCACGTAAGACAGCAGCGTGGTCGTGGCGTAGGCGCTGCCTTGCGCCAGATTGAGCTTGGACAACACGAACACTTCCAACAGACCCGGCAAGTTGCGGGCGAGGGCGAAGGTGATGCCGATGATGATCAGCGCACCCAGCATGTCGCCGATGCTGATCGGCACCATGCTCATGGTCGCACCCGTGCCGCTGGTGTATTCGTAGAGGGTGATGTTGTCCAGGTACGAGAACACCGAAATCAGATCGGACCAGGCCCAGTACAGTGCGCCCATGAAAGCGCCGAGCAGCGCCAGACGGATCAAGCGCAGGGACTGTTCGTTGACCTTCTCGATGTCCAGCGTCGGTTCTTCGATCACGGCTTCGCCGTCACCGGCCTCTTTCGCAGCCAGACGTTTGGTCAGGGCTCGATGGTACGCCAGGCGGCGGGCTGCAACGCTGAGCCCGCGGACAAAAGTGGCTTCGATCACCAGCCAGAACATCAGCAGGTAAAGGGTATTGATCAGTCGGTCACTGAGCTTGAGCGCGGTGTAGTAATAGCCGAAGCACACGGCCACGAACAACGCGATCGGCAGGGCGGTAAACAGGATCCCCACTATTTTGCGGAATAGCGAAGTGTTCTCGTGCGTCGGGCTGCGCATCAACAAGCGGCTGAGCAGCCAGGCCATCAAGGCGTAGCAGGCCAACACCACCGGCATGCCGAGTACATCATCGGCGAGAGTCGCCGGTTGCAGTTCGGCGACGGCGACCACCGCCACCAGCGCCATCACCACCAGGCCGAGTCGACGGATCCAGCCCTGAAGGAATTCGACCTGAGGTTTTTCCCAGCGGAAATGCAGTTCGGCCACGCCACCCGGCGCGAGGATCCGGTAGGCGGTGTAGAACACCAGCCAAGCCTGGGCCATTTGCAGCAACGCGGCGCCCATGTTGGCGTTCTGCCCGCGGGCGTCGATCTGCAGGGCGAGGCCGCATAAGGCCAGGCCCAGCGCGACCGGCATTGCCAGCAATATATTGACCAGAATGGCCTGCGGCGTGTGCCACTGGCTGTCGCGCTTGAAGTGGCCGATGTCCTTGTGAACCTTGTTCAGTCGGGCATACAGGCTTTTGCGTCGCCACAGCAGGGCGCCGATCAGCAGTACCAGCGGTAGAAACAACAGTGGCCGTTGAATCAGGCCATCGCTCAATTCACTCAGGCTGGAGAACCACGGCAAGGTAGTGATCTGGCGCTGCAAGCGTTCCGGTACCGCGCGTATCCATTCCATGTCCAGCGGCTTGTTGCTGGGAATCCAGAACATTTGTTCGTCGAGGGTCGCGCGCAGGCTTTGCGCGGTGCTCAGCAATTGTTTCTGATTGAGTTGCAGGGTGATGGATTCGTTGAGTACGGCGCTCAATTCGCGGTTCAGTCGGTCCAGCAGGTCGGCGCGGGTCGTGGCCAGTTCCAGCAGGCTCTTGCGCAGTTGCGGGGTAACTTGTTCCGGCGGTTGAGTCGACAGCAGGTTGTCAACATAGGTGGCCGGGTTACTCAGCAGTTCGCGTTGCTGACTGACTTCAAACTGATAGAGGCGAATGTCGGCGATCTGGTCCGCCAGGTTGCGGTCGAGCCTTAAACGCGGCAGGGACTGTTTCTGTTTGTAGAGAATCTTGGAGAGCAGCAGGCTGCCCTTGAGCACGTTGATCTGCTCGTCCAGCGCCGAATCGCTTTGTGTGACGTTGTCCAGTTGCTGCTTGGTTTGCAGGTTTTGCTGGGTGACTTCGTTGAGGCGGTCCGTGCTTTTGAGCAAGTAGTCGGAGAGCTTCAGGTTGGCTGCGCTTTCCGTGGCCAACAGGCTGCTTCCGCCGGATTTCTGCGCCTCGATGGACTGCTGGGTCACGGTTTCCTGGGACTGGGCCAGGCGTTTCTGATTGATCAGGGTTTGCAGTTCCTGGATTTCCTGATCCAGGCGATCGGATTTTTCCGACAGCAAATCGTGCTGGCTGTTGCCCAGATCCTGCAACTGATTGTTGCCGGCCAATTCCTGGCGACGCAGCGGAATCAGTGCGTTCAGAGCGGCGAGTTCGGCATTGAGCAAATCGCGCTGTTCGCCGCTCAAGGTTTTGCCGGCATCTTTGCCGGCCTTGAGGACGTTGTTGATTTGTTGAATGCGCGTCTGGCTGGCCGAAATTTCGGCCTGGGCGCGTTCCGGGCGAGTCTGGGCGGTAATCACCAGGGTGTTGGCGTCGGTCAGGGCCCTTTGCAGATCGCTTTGCTGGGTCGAGCGCTCGGTGAGCATTTGCTCGAGTTGCGGGATCGACAGGTTGGCATAGCGTTGTGTCACCGGCTGCACTTTGCTGGTCTTCAGGCGCGCCAGTTCACGTTGATTCTCGATGATTTGCTTTGGCGCGGCGGCCAGTTGTTGTTTGACATCGGCCAGTTTCCGCTCGTAGTCACGCTGGTTGTTGAGCTGGGTCAGCGTGTTTTGCAGAATGGCTTGCAGAGCTTTCTGATCGGCTTCCGGCAATTTGCGGTCGGCGATCTTGTCCAGGCTCGCCTGCACGGCTTCGCTGGACGGCGGTTCGGCCGCTTGCAGCGTGCCGATGGAGAGGCTCAGGCCCAGCAGGGCCATGATGAAAAAGGTGCGCAGGGTTGACATAGAGACCGATCGAAAACGAGACGAAGAATGGAGTTTAGAGGAAGAGGCCCGGACCGGGGCGACTTCCTTCGGGGAATCTGACGCCCACTTTGCCGATCTTGTTCCCCTCCATGACCGCGACGGTCCAAATGGTGTTGTTCCACTCCACCTGGTCGCCGACAACAGGCGCACCCCCGACTTTCTGGGCGATGAAGTGGCCGAGCGACATGTCCGGATCGATGCCTTCGACTTTCAACCCGTATAGCGCCGCAACCGCACCCAGCTGGGCGTCTCCTTCGAGCACGAAGTCGCCGAAGAAGCGCAGATCCAGACCCCGTTGCGGTGCCCGGCTGAAGAGTTTTCCGAGGGCCGGTAGGTTGTGTTCATGGCCAATAACACACAGCAAATCATCGACTTCGAGCACCGTACTACCCGACGGATGGAGCAATTGCTGGCGACGAAACAGCGCGGCGATGCGCGTGCCTTCGGGCATTTTCAGTTCGCGAAGGGGTGAGCCGATGCACCATTTCTCGGCGCCGAGGCGATAAACGAACATCTCCCACTCGCTGGTGGCATGCACTTCCAGGGCGGAACGCGAGATCGGCGCGGGGTCAGGTGGCACCGTCACTTTCAGCAGTTTGGCCACCCACGGCAGGCTCGTGCCCTGCACCAGCAGCGACACCAGCACAATAAAGAACGCGAGGTTGAAATAGAGCTGAGCGTTAGGCAGACCGGCCATCAGCGGGAACACCGCCAAAATGATCGGGACCGCGCCGCGCAAGCCGACCCAGGAAATGAACGCTTTTTCGCGGCCATGGAACGCCTTGAACGGCAGTAAACCGACCACCACGGACAACGGCCGCGCAAACAGAATCATCCACAACGCCAGACCCAGCGCGGGCAGGGCAATCGGCAGCAGGTCATGCGGTGTGACCAGTAGGCCCAGCACCAGGAACATCCCGATCTGCGCCAGCCAGGCCATGCCGTCGAGCATGTGCAAAATGCCGTGCCGACTGCGCACCGGGTGGTTGCCGATGACCAAGCCACACAGATACACCGCGAGGAAGCCGCTGCCGTGCAGGGCGTTGGTCAGGGCAAACACCACCAGGCCGCCGGCAATCACCAGAATCGGGTAGAGGCCGTTGGCCAGATTGATGCGATTGACCAGTTGCAGCATGACCCAGCCACCTGCGAGACCGACGACGGCACCGATTCCGAACTCCCGCATGAAGTGCACGAGCAGGCTCCAGTGCAGGCCGGTTTCCCCGCTGGCGAGCATGTCGATCAGGGTCACGGTGAGGAACACCGCCATCGGGTCGTTGCTGCCGGATTCGATTTCGAGGCTGGCGGTGACCCGTTCGTTCAGGCCTTTGCCACCCAGCAGCGAGAACACCGCTGCGGCGTCAGTCGAGCCGACAATCGCGCCGATCAACAAACCCTGAATGATGCTCAGGTTGAATAGCCAGGCGGCTACCATGCCGGTCAATGCGGTCGTTATTAACACCCCGACCGTGGCCAGCGACAGTGCAGGCCACAGCGCAACGCGAAAACTCGCGACCCGGGTACGCAAACCACCGTCGAGCAGGATCACCGCCAACGCGAGGTTACCGACCAGATAAGCCGTGGGGTAGTTATCGAAAATAATGCCGGCACCGTCGACACCGGCGGCCATGCCCACGGCCAGGATAATCACCAGAATCGGGATGCCGAGGCGCGACGAAAGTGAGCTCACCAGAATGCTCGCACCTACCAGCAACGCGCCGATCAGAAACAGGCTGTTGATGGTGATTGCATTCAAAGGCGTTACTCCAAAAAACTGAAAGGCGGGCACAAACTGACCATGCAGTCTGCGTGCCAGCGATTCTAACCTGTTGAAATGTGATGCTGTCAAAAAGGTTTTGCGAGCGATTTGTCGCGTCACGCTAGTGCGAGTGACTGTGGCGAGGGGGCTTGTCGGAACGCCGCACCGCCCCGTTGGGTCGCGCAGCGGCCCCAAAACCGACAACCGCGTTTACCCGGTTGAATCGCGTATGCCGATTTGCGACTGCTGCGCAGCCGAACGGGGGCGAGCCCCCTCGCCACAGATTTGTCGCACAAGGGCTCCCGGCGACGAAGTGCAGGAACCCCATCCGCCAATCATAGTCTTTACTGCTCGCGAGAAAGGTTGCCCGCCAGGAAAGCCAAGGCCTTGGCCCGGAATAACCCTGGCGTGCGTGGTGACTTTTCTTTATCGTACGCGCCCTTTGAAAATGCTCGGAAAATCAAAATGTTGGAAGCATCCCTTAGCCAATTGGAACAGCTGGTAAATGACCTGGTGCAACAGAACCAGGCACTGCTCGGCAGCAACCAGACCCTGAGTGCAGAACTGGCTCAGGCCAAGGATGAAAACGAAAGCCTGCAACTGAGCCTGATGGAACAGGAAGAGAAACAAGGCGCTACCGCCGCACGCATCCAGGCCTTGGTTGAGCGCGTCAGCGCCGGTCCGGTCAGCGCATGAATCAAGGCGCCGCAGGGGTAAAAGTCGTCTCGATCCTGGGGGAGGACTATTCGATCAAGGCGCCGGCCGGGGAGGAGCAAACCCTGCTGGACGCCGCAATGATGTTGAAGGCTGCTTTGGCCGACACCAAAAGAAAGTACCCGACATTGATCGGTGACCGCCTGTTGGTACTGGCCGCGATGAATCTGTGCTCGCAGCAGATCGAAATGCAAAAGCAGCACAAGCAGGAACTCGACCGTTACCAAGAGCAAGTCAGCGCCACGGTTGAAGTGATCTCCAAGACGATCAATCAGGCCTGATCGGCTTTGCGCACAACCAAAGAATAAATTGTCGATATGTGTTGTATACAATCGGCACGGCTGTTGCAGTGTTTCAGCCTCTTATTCTTTGGGGGTGTTCCATGCAGTTTTGGCGACGCAGTATTCAATGGCAGTTAATCCTGAGCATGGGCACCGCCCTGCTGGTCAGTATTCTGATCGTGGTGGGCATTTATACCCTTGTGGTTAACCGTCTCGCCCAGAGCTATCTGGTCGAACAAGCCCTGCCGTCGAGCATCGAAGCGATGCGCAACGACATCGAGCGCATCCTCGTTCAACCCCTCACCGCCGCCAAGGACATCGCCAGCAATAGCATGGTGCGCGACTGGTTGGCCGGGGGTGAGGACAGTGCCCAGGCCGGCACGTTTACGACCTATCTCGAAGGCATCCGCGCCGAGCACAAAGCCTTTACCGCGATTATCGTCGGCACCGCGTCCAACCATTACTTCACCGAAAAAGGCCTGGATCGGACCCTCAGCCGTACCAATCCTAAGGACGCCTGGTTCTACTCATTTCTCGACAGCAACCAGCCGCGCACCCTCAATATCGATAACGATACGGCGACCGGAGAATTGGCGCTTTTTATCGACTTCAAAGTCGAGCATGCCAGTAAAGTCGTGGGCGTTGCCGGGCTTGGCCTGAGCATGAAAGAGTTGTCGGAGCTGATCCACAACTTCAGCTTCGGAGCGCGCGGCAAGGTCTATCTCGTGCGTTCCGACGGTTTGATCCAGGTGCATCCCGAAGCGCAATTCAGTGGCAAACGCACCCTCGCCGAGCAGATTGGCGCGCCGGCAGCGCAGGCCGTCATGGGTCAACTCTCTACCTCCACAGCGTCTGCCACCAACAGCAGTTTCGTGCGCGATGGCGAAAACTTCCTCGCGTTGAGCCTGCCGCTTCGGGACCTGGGCTGGACGCTGGTGGCCGAAGTGCCACAGTCGCAGATCTACGCCGAAGCGCGTCGCGCGATGTGGATGAGCAGCGGCATCGGCCTGGCGGTAGCGCTGGTGTGCCTGTTGCTGGTGGTATTGCTGGCTCGTGGTTTGGTGCGTCCGATCCGTCAGGTAACAGCGGCGCTGGTAGCCATTGGTAGCGGTGGTGGCGATTTGACCCATCGGTTGGATGCCAGTCGTGCCGATGAGCTGGGCGATCTGGCGCGCGGCTTCAATCGGTTTCTGGACAGCCAGCGCGAGATGATCGGCGAAGTGCTGACCACCAGCGAACGACTGCGCACCGCTGTTGGCCAAGTGGCAAAGGTGGTGGACAACACCGCGGAACGTTCTGGCCGTCAGCAGGAAATGACTGACATGGTGGCCACCGCTGTTCATGAGATGGGCCTGACCGTGCAGGAAATCGCCCAGAACGCTGGCAACGCGGCGATCGCGTCGCAGAATGCTCGCGATGAGGCGATGCAGGCTCGCGAAGTGGTGGGCGGCTCGATCCGGCATATTGAAAGCATGTCCGACGAAATCGGCATCGCGGCGGGTGCCGTGGGTGAGCTGGCCAATCAGGTGGCGTCGATTGATCAAGTGTTGGCCGTGATTCGCGGGATATCCGAGCAGACCAATTTGCTGGCGCTGAACGCCGCCATCGAAGCGGCGCGGGCCGGGGACATGGGCCGTGGGTTTGCGGTGGTGGCGGATGAAGTGCGCACCTTGGCGCGACGCACGCAGTCGTCGACCGATGAGATTCAACAGATGATCGGCAGCCTCAAGCAAGGCGCGGAGAATGCGGTGTCATCGATGCACAGCGGGCAAGCGGCGACCGGCACGGGTGTCGAGTCGAGCCAGCGCACCGGGGCGTCGTTGACGGCGATTACAGGGCAGGTGGAGCGGATCAGTGACATGAACCATCAGGTGGCGACGGCGACGGAAGAGCAGTCAGCGGTGACGGAAGAGATCAACCGCAATGTGCAGGGGATTTCGGATTTGGCCCGGGCGACGGCGGGGGAGGTCAGGGCTTGTCGTGAAGACTGTCAGACGTTGCAGCGCTTGGCGGATGATTTGGCGCGGCAGATGAGCAGTTTCAAACTGAGCTGAAAAATGCGTTGGCAGTGCTGACGCCTTCGCTGGTAAGCCAGCTCCTACAAGGCCGGTGCGTTTACATCAAACCCTGTAGGAGCTGGCTTGCCAGCGAATGGATTTCAGCTGCAGCACAAGTTCGGGATCAGAACCACTCATCCTGCATGCCCAGGCAAACATCATCCCGCGCCTCAAGAATCGCCAGCTCATGGTGGCAACCCGGTACTTCCCAGGTCAGGAAATACCGCGCCGCCTGCAGCTTGCCTTTATAGAAGCTGACATCCGCCGCATTACCCTTGGCCAACCCTTCCTCAGCACGAATCGCCTGTTCCAGCCAGCGCCAGCCAATCACCGTGTGCCCGAACACTTTCAGGTACAGCGCGGAGTTCGCCAGGCTGCTGCTGACCTTGCCTTGAGCCAGATCAGTCAACAGGCCAATGGTCACCGTTTGCAGGCGTGCCACCAGTTTTTCCAGCGGTTCACGCAGCGCGGTCAAGGATTCATATGCCTGCGCCCGCGCGCCGGTGTCGGCGATTAGTCGGATCAATTGCTTGAGCCCGGCACCACCGTTCTGCGCCAGCTTGCGCCCTAGCAAGTCCAACGACTGAATCCCGTGCGTGCCTTCATGAATCGGGTTCAGACGATTGTCGCGGTAGTACTGTTCCACCGGGTATTCACGGGTGTAACCGTGGCCGCCGAGAATCTGGATCGCCAGTTCGTTGGCCTTCAGGCAAAATTCCGACGGCCAGGATTTGACGATGGGCGTCAGCAAATCCAGCAGTTCATGGGCCTGCTTACGCTCGGCTTCGGTCGCAAGCGTGGTGGTGTCATCGAACAATCGCGCCGCATACAGGCCGAGATCGAACGAACCTTCGACGTACGCTTTCTGGGTCAGCAACATGCGTTTAACGTCGGCGTGTTGAATGATCGCCACTGGCGCGGTGTTCGGGTCCTTGCTGTCCGGCACGCGACCTTGCGGGCGCTCGCGGGCATATTCCAGCGAATACAAATAACCGGCGTAACCGAGCATCACCGCGCCCATGCCGACGCCAATTCGCGCCTCGTTCATCATCTGGAACATGTAGCTCAAACCGTGGTGCGGCTTGCCCACCAGATAACCAACACACTCGCCGTTATCGCCGAAATTCAGCGCGGTGGACGTGGTGCCGCGCCAGCCCATCTTGTGGAACAACCCGGCCAGCAACACATCGTTGCGCTTGCCGAGGCTGCCGTCATCGTTGACCAGAAACTTGGGCACGATGAACAGCGAAATCCCCTTCACCCCGGCTGGTGCGTCCGGCAGCTTGGCCAGCACCATGTGCACGATGTTTTCCGACAGCGGGTGGTCGCCGCCGGAGATAAAAATCTTGTTGCCCTTGAGGCGATAAGTGCCGTCAGACGCAGGCTCGGCGCGGGTACGAATATCCGACAGCGACGAACCGGCATGCGGCTCGGTCAGGGCCATGGTGCCGAAGAAGCGGCCGTCGATCATCGGCTGTAGGAAGCGCTGTTTCTGCTCCTCGGTACCGAAGCTTTCAATCAGATTCGCCGCGCCCATCGTTAAAAACGGGTACGAAGTCGACGCCGCGTTGGCCGACTGAAAATGCGCGAAGCAGGCCTGGGACAGCAGGGTAGGCAGTTGCATGCCGCCCGCGTCGAAACTGCGCGCAGCATTGAGGAAGCCGGCTTCGAGGAACGCATCCACCGCCGGTTTCACTTCCGGAATCAGAATCGCCTGACCGTTCTCATAGCGCGGCTCGTTCTCGTCGCCCTTGCGGTTGTGCGGGGCGAAGAATTTTTCGGCGATATTGCGAGCGGTGCCGATGGCGGCATCGAAGGTCTCGCGATTGTGCTCGGCGAAACGCTCACGCTGGGTCAGGCCCTCGGCATCGAGGACTTCATACAGCTCGAAAGCCAGATTGCGGGAACTGAGCAACGTCTCGGACATGGCGGCCTACCTTTTTTTGGATTGGACCGAGTCTAGGCGTGGAAATAAAGGCTGAACAGGATGATTGATGCCGGTGATAGAAGGGAAAAACACCGACCTGTAGGAGCTGGCTTGCCAGCGATCAATGCAGCGCGGTCTACCTGATGCGCCGCCATCGCCAGCAAGCCGGCTCCTACAGGGTATGGCAAAAAAAATGGGCGCCGATGAGGGCGCCCATTTTACAGTGACTGCATCGCTAATTAGCCGATGGTCATCAAGCTGGCATTACCACCCGCTGCAGCGGTGTTGACGCTCAGCGCACGTTCAATTACCAAACGCTCCAGCGCAATGTTGGTCTCGCCTTGCGACAAACCATGAACACCGACAATGGCGCCAGCACGCTTGGCCACTTGCTGGCACACCGCACGCAACTGGTCCGAATGGCCATGATGCAGAACTGCATCAAACACCACTTCATCCTTGTTCCAGTCGGACACCAGCTTTATGCGTGCCTGAACATCCTTCGGCAGGCGTGTGAACAACGCCTTGGTCAGGTCAGATTCCGGCCACACCGCCGAACCACCGACAGCCAACACCGCCGCCAGTTGAGTCAACAGATCACCTTCGACTTCCGCCAGGCACAGCACGTGTTCGCGCGGCAGGATGGCGTAGCTGTTGCGCTCGCCGGTCGGACCGGCCAGAACACGGGTGATCCCGCTTTGCGATTGCGCCGTGAACTGCACGCACAGGGTGCTCAGGTCGGCAAATTTGTTGCTGTTGGCCCAGGCTTTCAGGGCGGTCAGCGGCTTGCTCATGGCGTCGCGCAGACGAACGTCCGGCGCTGCGATGGCGTCACCACGAGCGAAGGATTGTTCGATGGCATCGGTAGGACGCGTCGACAGCAGGCGGTACAGGTACAGCGGACCACCGGCTTTCGGACCAGTACCCGACAAACCTTCGCCCCCGAACGGTTGTACGCCAACCACAGCGCCAACAATGTTGCGGTTCACGTAGACGTTACCGGCGTTGACGTTGTCGATCACCTTGGCGATGGTTTCGTCGATGCGCGTGTGCACGCCCAGCGTCAGGCCATAGCCGGAAGCGTTGATCTGGCCGATCAGTAGATCGATGTCTTTGCGCTTGTAGCGAACCACGTGCAGCACCGGACCGAAGATCTCCCGTTGCAGCTCGTCGAAGCTTTCCAGTTCGATCAGGGTCGGCATCACGAAGGTGCCGCGTTTGACTTCTTCGCTGTTGGCGATGGCCACCTGGTACACGTTGCGACCTTTGTCGCGCATGGCTTGGATGTGCTTCTCGATGCCAGCCTTGGCTTCGGCGTCGATCACCGGGCCGATGTCCACGGACAGACGCTCCGGATTGCCGAGGCGGCATTCAGCCATGGCGCCTTTGAGCATTTCGATGACACGGTCAGCGGAATCTTCCTGCAAGCACAGCACGCGCAGTGCCGAGCAACGTTGACCGGCGCTGTCGAAGGCCGAAGACACTACGTCGATCACAACTTGTTCGGTCAGTGCTGAAGAGTCGACGATCATCGCGTTCTGGCCACCGGTTTCGGCGATCAACGGAATTGGACGGCCCTGGCTGTCCAGGCGACCGGCGATATTGCGTTGCAGCAAACGAGCGACTTCGGTGGAACCGGTGAACATCACGCCTTTGACGCGATCGTCGCCGACCAGACCGGCACCGACGGTTTCGCCACGGCCCGGCAGCAGTTGCAGCACGCCTTCCGGAATTCCGGCTTCGAGCAGCAAACGCACGGCTTGAGCGGCTACCAGCGGAGTTTGTTCCGCAGGTTTGGCCAAAACCGGATTGCCGGCCGCCAGTGCCGCCGCGACTTGGCCGCTGAAGATGGCCAGCGGGAAGTTCCATGGGCTGATGCACACCACCGGGCCCAATGGGCGGTGGGCGTCGTTGGTGAAATCGTTGCGTGCCTGCACCGCGTAATAACGCAGGAAGTCCACGGCTTCACGCACTTCGGCGATGGCGTTGGCGAAAGTCTTGCCAGCTTCGCGAGCCAACAGGCCCATCAGAGGCTGGATCTCGCCTTCCATCAAGTCGGCGGCACGTTCCAGAATCGCGGCGCGTTCGGCGGGCGGGGTGGCCTGCCAGATCGGCGCGGCGTTCAGGGCGCACTGGATCGCGTTATCGACGTCTTCGACGGTGGCTTCCTGCACATGGCCGACCACGTCACGCAGATCGGACGGGTTCAGCACCGGCGCAGGGGTTTCAGTGCTGGAAGCGCAACCGAGCATCGGCGCGGCTTTCCAGTGGTTGTGAGCAGTGGCCAGCAGGGCGCAGGACAGCGAAGCCAGACGATGTTCGTTGGCCATGTCGATGCCGCTGGAGTTGGCGCGCTCGGCACCATACAGGTCACGCGGCAGCGGGATACGCGGGTGCGGCAAGCCGAAGCCGCCTTCCAGCGTAGCCATCTGCTCGATGCTGGCCACTGGATCGGCCACCAGCTCCTGAATCGAAATCGACTGGTCGGCGATACGGTTAACGAACGAAGTGTTCGCGCCGTTTTCCAGCAGGCGACGCACCAGGTACGCCAGCAGCGTTTCGTGAGTACCGACCGGAGCGTACACGCGGCACGGACGGTTCAGCTTACCTTCGGAAACTTTGCCTACAACCTGTTCGTACAGCGGTTCACCCATGCCGTGCAGGCACTGGAACTCGTACTGGCCCGGGTAATAGTTCTGACCGGCGATGTGGTAAATGGCCGACAGTGTGTGGGCGTTGTGCGTGGCGAATTGCGGGTAGATGACTTCCGGCACCGACAGCAGTTTGCGTGCGCAGGCGATGTAGGAAACGTCGGTGTACACCTTGCGGGTGTAGACCGGATAGCCTTCCAGGCCTTCGACCTGGGCGCGCTTGATCTCGCTGTCCCAGTACGCGCCTTTTACCAGACGGATCATCAGGCGATGACGGCTGCGGCGAGCCAGGTCGATCACGTAGTCAATCACGTACGGGCAACGCTTCTGGTACGCCTGAATCACGAAACCGATGCCGTTCCAGCCGGTCAGTTGCGGCTCGAAGCACAGGCGCTCCAGCAGATCCAGCGACAGCTCGAGGCGGTCGGCTTCTTCGGCGTCGATGTTAAGGCCGATGTCGTACTGCTTGGCCAGCAAGGTCAGTGACAGCAGTCGCGGGTACAACTCGTCCATCACGCGCTCGTACTGCGCGCGGCTGTAGCGCGGGTGCAAAGCGGACAGCTTGATCGAAATGCCCGGGCCTTCATAAATCCCACGACCGTGGGACGCTTTGCCGATCGAGTGAATGGCTTGTTCGTACGAGGCCAGGTACTTCTGTGCATCGTGCTCGGTCAGTGCCGCTTCACCGAGCATGTCGTAGGAATAGCGGAAACCTTTGGCTTCGAACTTGCTCGCATTGGCCAGGGCTTCGGCGATGGTTTCGCCGGTGACGAACTGCTCACCCATAAGGCGCATGGCCATGTCGACGCCCTTGCGGATCATCGGTTCGCCGCTTTTGCCGATGATGCGGCTCAGGGATGAAGTCAAACCTGCTTCGTTATGCGTGGCGACCAGTTTGCCGGTCAGCAGCAGGCCCCAAGTGGCCGCGTTGACGAACAGCGACGGGCTGTTGCCCAAGTGTGGGTGCCAGTTGCCGGTGCTGATCTTGTCGCGGATCAGTGCGTCACGGGTGCCTTTGTCCGGGATGCGCAGCAGCGCTTCGGCCAGGCACATCAGTGCTACGCCTTCCTGGGACGACAGAGAAAATTCCTGCAGCAGGCCCTGAACAATCCCGGCACGGCCACCGGCGCTTTTCTGATTGCGCAGTTTTTCGGCAATCGACGCGGCGAGCTTATTCGTGGCTTCGGCCATGGCGACCGGCAGGCGAGCCTGTTCGATCAGCATCGGCACCACTTCCGGCTCAGGGCGACGGTAGGCGGCCGTGATCGAAGCACGCAGCACTGATTGCGGCAGGATGCTTTCGGCGAACTCCAGGAAGCACTGGTGCGCGTGGTCGGCATGGACTTCACCGGCGTCGTCAGCGTCTTTGCTGATCAAACCACTCAGCTCGGACAGGGTTGCACCACCCTCGAGTTTTTCCAGGTAATTGAAAATTGCCTGCTTGATCAGCCAGTGCGGCGTGCGATCAATCGAGGTCGCGGCAGCCTTGAGGCGCTCGCGGGTCGGGTCGTCAAGTTTGACCCCAAGGGTGGTGGTAGCCATTTTTTATCCTCATGTTTGCCACGATTGCGTGGCATCAGCTGGCGGCAAGATTAGCCGTGCAACTGTCGAGGTGCAACCGGGTGCAACCCTTTTTTTGTCGGAATAACAGGCAGCTCGTCAGGAAATAAATTCTGGTACGGCAGTGCTGCATCGGGTGGGTGCTTTTTAGAGCGGTCGGCATTCGCGCTTGCTCCGAAAAGGAGCAAAAACGTGGTTTTTAATTATATTTCCGACTGGGTGCAACTTATTCTCACAAAATGGGTTGCACCTTATTTGTGTTGTTGAATAGGATTCGCGCCCCAAGGTGCAACCGGATGAAAAGCCGGTGCGCCGGCTGATGGCTTTCCTGGGGAAACATCAGTCTTAAATGCGCGAGCTGCGAAATCGTCTGAACAAACGTTGTCGTTTGTCGGCGGGTTCACACGCTGGCGCTACATAAAAACAAAGCCAGGGCATCACTTAATGAGCGTAAGCAATCCAACCCTGATCACGTTTGTGATCTACATCGCAGCAATGGTGCTGATCGGCTTGATGGCCTATCGCTCCACCAACAACCTTTCTGACTACATTCTGGGCGGTCGCAGCCTGGGTAGCGTCGTGACGGCTTTGTCCGCTGGCGCCTCCGACATGAGCGGCTGGTTGTTGATGGGCCTGCCGGGCGCCATCTACATGTCCGGCCTGTCCGAAAGCTGGATCGCCATTGGCCTGATCATCGGTGCTTACCTGAACTGGCTGTTCGTCGCTGGCCGTCTGCGTGTGCAGACCGAGCACAACGGCGATGCCCTGACCCTGCCGGATTATTTCTCTAGCCGTTTCGAAGACAAAAGCGGCCTGCTGCGGATCATTTCTGCGGTGGTGATTCTGGTGTTCTTCACCATTTACTGCGCATCCGGCATCGTCGCCGGTGCCCGTCTGTTCGAAAGCACCTTCGGCATGTCCTACGAGACAGCGCTGTGGGCCGGCGCTGCGGCGACGATTGCCTACACCTTCGTCGGCGGTTTCCTGGCCGTGAGCTGGACCGATACCGTACAAGCCACGCTGATGATCTTCGCCCTGTTGCTGACGCCGATCATCGTGCTGCTGGCGACCGGCGGCGTCGACACCACCTTCCTGGCCATCGAAGCGCAAGACCCTGGCAACTTCGACATGCTGAAAAACACCACCTTCATCGGCATCATCTCGCTGATGGGCTGGGGCCTGGGTTACTTCGGCCAGCCGCACATCCTCGCGCGTTTCATGGCGGCGGATTCGGTCAAGTCGATCGCCAACGCCCGTCGCATCTCCATGACCTGGATGATCCTGTGCCTGGGCGGCACCGTGGCGGTGGGCTTCTTCGGTATCGCTTACTTCTCGGCGAACCCAGCTGTTGCAATGCCGGTGAGCGAGAACCACGAGCGCGTGTTCATTGAACTGGCGAAAATTCTCTTCAACCCATGGGTTGCCGGTATCTTGCTGTCGGCCATTCTGGCTGCCGTAATGAGCACCCTGAGCTGCCAATTGCTGGTGTGCTCGAGCGCCCTGACCGAAGACTTCTACAAAACCTTCCTGCGTAAATCCGCTTCCCAGGTCGAACTGGTCTGGGTCGGCCGCGCCATGGTCCTGGTGGTTGCCCTGATCGCCATCGCGATGGCCGCTAACCCGGAAAACCGCGTACTGGGTCTGGTCAGCTACGCTTGGGCCGGTTTCGGTGCTGCGTTCGGTCCGGTGGTGCTGATCTCCGTGATCTGGAAAGACATGACCCGCAACGGCGCACTGGCCGGCATCCTGGTTGGCGCGATCACCGTGATCGTCTGGAAACACTTCGAACTGCTGGGCCTGTACGAAATCATTCCTGGTTTCATCTTCGCCAGCCTGGCCATCTACATCGTCAGCAAACTGGGCGCGCCGACTCACGGCATGCTGCAGCGTTTCGCTGCTGCCGAGGCAGATTTCCGCCTGAACAAGTGATGGGGGAGCTTCGGCTCTGACCTTTTGCTGAATATGAAAACGGCCCGCTTCCTTTTGGAGGCGGGCCGTTTTTTTGCCCAATCCCTGTAGGAGCGAGCTTGCTCGCGAAGGCGGCGTCACATTCAACACATTAGGCGACTGACCCACCGCTTTCGCGAGCAAGCTCGCTCCTACAGGGGTAGGTGGTGGTTTTGAGGGATATGTCTGTAGCTGAACACACTTATTCTTGAAGGAAAAATCTCTAAAAAAGCAGGGAGAATCTGATTTTCTTGTCCCTCCCTCAACACCCCTTGTCGCTCATGCAGAATCGCCCGCCTTCATTCTGCAGAGACACATCGGATGTTCGCGCCTGCCAATCAACCGCGTTTCACGTTGACCCTCGACGGCGTCCAGAATGAGCTCAAGGTCCTTGAGTTCACGGGCACGGAAGCCATCAGCCAACCCTACCGTTTTGACCTGGAACTGGTCAGCGATCGGCCGGACATCGAGCTTGAAAGCCTGCTGCATCGTCAGGCCTTTCTGAGTTTCGATGCACATGGGGCCGGTATTCACGGTCAGATTTTTCGCGTCGGACAAAGCGACTCCGGGAAACGTCTGACGGGCTACCAAATCAGCCTCGTACCGCGACTGGCTTACCTCGGTCAGCGCATCAATCAGCGAATCTTCCAGCACAAAAACGTACCGGCGATCATCGCGCAGGTGCTCAAGGATCATGGCATTCAGCGCGATGCATTCGAGTTTCAACTCGGCAGCGACTACGCGGCTCGGGAGTACTGCGTGCAGTACGCCGAAAGCGATCTGGCGTTTATCCAGCGGCTGTGTGCCGAGATCGGCATTCACTACCACTTCCAGCACAGCCCCGACGGGCATCTGCTGGTGTTCGGCGATGACCAGACCGTTTTCCCTCGTCTGCCCGAGCCGACGTTATACCTTCCCGGCAGCGGAATGGTGGCGGATGCTCCGGCCATCAAGCGTTTCAACGTACGCCTGGAAACCCGCACTACCGCGGTCACCCGCCGCGATTACGACTTTCAAAAACCTCGCCTGCAACTCGAAAACCGTCTCGACAGCGAACAACGCCCGGTGTTGGAGGACTACCAATTTCCCGGCCAATTCAAGGATCGCGAACACGGCAAGCAACTGACTCAGCGCGCACTCGAACGCCACAACGCCGACTTCCGTCAGGCTGAAGGAAAAGGTGATGATTCTGCGATGGTCAGCGGGCATTTCCTGCACCTCGCCGAGCATCCCCGTCAGGCGTGGAATGACCTGTGGCTGATCACTGAAATCGAACATCGCGGCCGCCAACCGCAGGTGCTGGAAGAGTCGGCCACCAGCGATGACCCGGATGATTTCCAGGGTTATCGCAATACGTTTCTGGCGACGCCGTGGGACGTTTCGTTTCGCCCGCCGCTGGGGCCGCAAAAGCCTCGCATGCTTGGCTATCAACCCGCCGTGGTCACCGGCCCGGCCGACAGTGAAATCCATTGCGACGAGTTCGGCCGAGTCAAGGTTCTGCTCGCCTGGGACCGCGACGGTCAGCTCAATGAGCATTCCAGTTGCTGGCTGCGCGTCGCCACGGGTTGGGCGCATGACCGTTATGGCAGCGTGCTGATCCCGCGAGTCGGCATGGAAGTGCTGGTCGGGTTCATCGACGCCGATGCCGACAATCCACTGGTGATGGGTTGCCTGCCTAACGCGGCGACTCCCGTTCCGCTGGACCTCCCGGCCGACAAGACCCGCAGCATTTTCCGCAGCCAGAGCAGTCCGGGAGGTGGTGGCTACAACGAGCTGCGCATCGAGGATCGCAAAGGCGCCGAGGAAATCTACCTGCGCGCCCAGCGAAACTGGACCCAGCACGTGTTGAATGATCAACAGGTACAGGTCGATAACCAGCGCAGCATCGTCGTCACCGGCACCGCTCGCCATGAGTTGAAGGCTGATGAGCAGCGCATCACCCACGGTCAGCGCCAGGCTGAAGTGAAGCGCGACGATCACTTGGTGGTGGTGGGCGACCGGCACATCCGTGTGACCAGTCAGGTGCTCTGCGCGAGCCAGCAATTCCACGTCAGCGCCGGCCAGCAAGTGGTCATCGATGGCGGTGCCAGCGCGACGATTCAGGCCGGTGGACAGTGGATTAACATTGGTCCGGGCGGGATTTTCAGCAGCGTGCCGATTCAGGTGGGCGGGGCATTGATGCCGGCGATGGCGGCTGCGCCCGTGTCGCCCGATACGCCGCTGAAACTTGCCTCCGCCCCGGCAGCTTTGCTGAGTGCTGCGCAGATCATGAGCCTGAAAAGCGATGCGCCTTTTTGTGAGGAGTGTGAGCGTTGTAAGGATGGACTATGTCCGACGCCGAATACTTTAAGCGGTGCGCCCAAGGCGTCATCTGTTACACCTGCTTCAACTGTTGAACCTGGTTTCCATATTGTCGAACAGGGGATGTCTCGGTCTGCGCTCGAATCAATATTGTTTCCACAGCCGGCCCCGGCAGTACTGGAAAAATTTCGAAGCCTGAATCCGAAGCTCACTCAATACGCCAAGCCTGGTCAATTGATCGTCTTGAGTGATCCACGTAATACGCAATGCACGCGTGAAGAAGCCCTGCTGATGGAGGCTGCGCAAAAAGTCGACGCGGCTCTTGAGCCGTTGAGTGATGCGGAAGCTGAGTTCATGGCGCGTCATCACGGGGAAATACAGTCGTTTTTGTCTCAAGGTTCGACGGGGGTGGGGATTGGTTCGGCGATGTTTGGCTTCCACCTGAAAAACCTGGCAGGAACCTTGGGTGAGTTGGAAACGCTGCATAAACGCACCTTCGACAAGTACGGAAAACTCCAGGGAGCTGACTTCTTTACTCAGCGCAAACAGTTGATGACGCAACTTGATAACAGCCTTGGCCCGTTGGTGCGCAAAGGAGTGGGTATTCCTGTACATCCGAACCTTAAAAACGCGTTGGGTGTTTCCAGTCGCAGCCTTGTTCATCACTGGAGCAAGGCCGGCACATCGGGCGGGATTCCGGGGTATGCCACGCATATTGAGGGAGTGAGCAAGGCCAGTAAGGTGATCAAGTTGGGTGGTTGGGTTGGGATCAGTTTGAGTGCCACTGCTTCGGGGCTTAAGGTCAGGGAAACCTGTAGTGTCGGAGCGGAAGAGGCTTGCAGAAAGGTGAAGTTTACTGAAACAGGAAAGTTCGGGGGAAATGTTGCTGGGGGTTTAGGGGGCGCTTGGGCTGGCGGCGTCGTATGCGCCGGCATCGGTATTGGGACTGTTGGGGTCGGAGGGATTGCTTGCGCCATTGCATTGACAGGCGTGGGTACATTGTTGGGTGGGGAAGGTGGGGCCGCAGTAGGTGAGTGGGTGGGCGAACTGTTGTATGAGGCTATGGAATGAAAATTGGATTGGACGATATATATGTTTGGGTAGTGCTAGCTTTAGCTGGATTGGTTTTGTTGAACGTAATTTTGATGTTTTACCTTGCGTACTTTCGCATGAAAGAGGTGTTGGGCTACTTGGGTAATTCTCCTGCTGTAATTGGCAGGTCGGTGAATTTAAGTTTGGATCCGCTTGTTAGGTTTTCACTGCTTGGGCATGTGAGTATGATGTTGACTATTCCTCGGCGCTCAATACATAAGGGGCTTTTGGATGCGAAAGATTATGAGCGGTTTCCGCGTCGACTAAAGGCTTTTATTCAATTTTGTAATGGTTCCGCTTGGCTGTTGTTTGTGCTGCTTGCAGTTATGTACGCGTTGTATCGTTGACTGATGTATATGACAAATGATGATGAGGTCTGGTTTGTTTTAACTTTCGGTGGGTTATTTTTTTTACTTTCGCTTGTATCAATTGCCGGTCATTTTTATCTTGGTTTATTTAGGATGAAGACGATCCTGCACTCTCTCAGTAACTCTTCAGGGGTTTTGGTTCGAATGCCTTTTAGTGATGGTCTGTATGGAACCTACTTTATGTTGGTGTGCATAGGTTCATACCTGCTGTTGCCGTCTAAGGCGATCAAGTGCGGTGAACTGGACGAAGGGGATTATTTGAATTTTCCTCGCGGATTACTGAGGTTGATTCGGTTTTTCTATGTCACGGCACTCGGAGGGGGAGTAGCAATGCTTGTACTCTTATTTGGTGGGAAATATATGGGGTGGATTGAATGATTTTGTCTTGCAGGAAACATAGGTGGAGGCTGTCTTGAGCGGCGATTACATCAGAAACTGGCTACAAAACTATCCCCTTAACAACACCGAACAACTCTTCGCCATTTTCAGCAACACCAGCGCGGCTGAGCCGTTCAAGGCTTGGCAGCGCTCATTGAAAGCTCAAGCGCCGAGCCCGATTTGGGCTGACACGATTTACTCCGAGTGGGAAGCGGTGATGCCCTATGTGGGAGTTGTCGGCGCTGACAGTGGGTTTCTGGATTGGGTGGCCACCACCGAATCTCGCGATTGGGGTTGGCTGGCGGTGTCTTCGGCGAGCCTTGAAGCGGTGGTTGAGCATTTGCGCAGCCTCACTCAAGTCATGCTGCCAAATGGTAAAGCGGTGTTTTTCCGTTTTTGGGATGGGCGTTATTTGCTGCCGATTTTGCAGTCCGCTGATGTGAAAGCTGCAGAGCTGCTGTCGGTGATTGGGAGGTGTTTGATCAATGGGCAGTCGATCGACATCGGTGGCAGCGCGCTGAAAACGTCGAAGGTTTTCCCGTGGTGGGAGGTTTCTCAATCCCTGCTGCAACACCTCGGTGCTGAAGATGCTTCAACCCTGATCAACAATCTGGTGAGGTGGTTGAGTGAAGAGCATCCGGGTCTGTTCGAGGCGTTTTCAGAAAGCGTTTTGCGCAGGAAGGTTGGGATGTTTCTTGCGACGCCTGACCTGCCGCCTGGGCCAAAAGCTGAGTTGTTGGAGCACTTGATTGCAGAGCTGGATTGATCGGGTGTAGGGCCAGGCGAAATTTCCGGGCAAGGTCGTCGGACGTTTCCTTCAAGTTGTGTCGGTTTTCGTGAACTGGTGGGCAATGGGTTGCAGGGATAGTCTTTGGCTGTCACCGCGCAAGTGGTGGCAGGGTGTAGGAACCCTTGAAGGTCATTCGCGCATCAGTACTGTCGTTTGATTGCGGCACTTAAAACGTGCCCGTAATATCGTTCGCGGCGGCTGTGTGCGGGACACGTTTCGACGTGGCTGAGTTTGACGGCCCTCAGTTTCCTACTCCCGCGCACGGCTGCCACCCAAAGCCCGTAGGAAGGCCGTTGGTAGCTTTTTGAGTTAATAGCTAAAGGCCTATCAAATAATGACGACGTTGACACCCGATCCACCCTACGTAAAACCCATTCCCCACCCCAAAAGCCGCTTCATGGCGCTCACCAGCAACTGCACCGATATGCCCACGCTGTTCGTCGATACCCACGCGCCGCTCGATGTGTTGTATGACGCGGCCAACTATCGAATTCGCGCTGTCACGCAGGTGCTGGAGAACATGTCCATGCGCGGTTCTGTCGAGTGTGAGTCGTTCATCCTCAGTGATTTCGCTTTGCTGTGCGCCATCCCGTTGCGCGATGGGTGCGATGTGCTGGATGTGATTGGGCGGCGGTTGCAGGCTCGGCCTTCGGACTAAGAGCCGAACGGCTTTTTGTGGCGAGGGGGCTTGCCCCCGTTGGGCTGCGCAGCGGCCCCAAAACCTGCAATCCGGTTATGTCAGTTGTACCAAGAGCTTGGTTTGGCGACTGCTTCACAGTCGAGCAGGAGCAAGCTCTCGCCACAGGTTTTGTGATGTGGCGGGATATTTTGGGGCTGCTGCGCAGCCCAACGGGGGCAAGCCCCCTCGCCACAGGGTTTGTGGGACTGTAAGTACCCGCTCGGCTGCGAAGCCCTGACGTTCGCCTCGGTACAAGGTAAACTTCCCGGCCTTCGCAGGAGCAATCATGAATTATCGTCACGCCTTCCATGCCGGCAATCACGCCGATGTGTTCAAACACCTGACTTTGACCCGCCTCATCGCCCTGATGTCGCGAAAGGAGCAGCCGTTTGCCTATCTCGACACTCACGCCGGCATTGGTCTGTATGACCTGCTGGGTGATCAGGCGAGCCGTACCGGTGAGTACCTGGAAGGTATTGCGCGTCTGTGGGATCAGCCGGATTTGCCGGCGCTAACCGCCGATTACATGAAAGTGCTGCACGACATGAACCCGGATGGCCAGTTGCGCTATTACCCGGGGTCGCCGGAGCTGGCGCGGCGTCTGACGCGGCCGCAGGATCGGGTGATGCTCAACGAGAAGCATCCGGAAGACGGTTTGCTGCTCAAGGACAACATGGCCGGCGACCGTCGGGTGAAGGTGCATCTGGGCGAAGGCTGGCATGTGCCGCGCGCGATGTTGCCGGTGCAGGAGAAACGGGCGGTGATGTTGATCGATCCGCCGTTTGAACAGCTCGATGAGATGCAGCGTTGTGCGGCATCGCTCAAAGAGGCGATTGGCCGGATGCGCCAAACCGTGGCGGCGATCTGGTACCCGGTGAAGGATCAGCGCATGTTGCGGCGCTTTTATCAGGATCTGGCGGGCAGTGGCGCGCCGAAGTTGTTGCGCGTTGAGTTGCTGGTGCATCCGCTGGATACGCCGAACAGTTTGAACGGGTCCGGGTTGGCGATTGCGAATCCGCCGTGGGGGCTGGAAGAGGAACTGCGTGAGTTGCTGCCGTGGTTGTCCAAGAAGCTTGGGCAAACCCAGGGTGGGTGGCAGATGGATTGGTTGATTGCTGAGAGTTGATTTTTAGTCAGATGCATTGATAGCGTCTGAGAGGGCGCATTCGCGGGCAAGTCGAATCGTCGCACCGCCGCTCCCACATTGGTTTTGTGATTGGCCTCAAGATACGGGGCAACACAGGAACATTGTGGGAGTGGGCTTGGTCCGGGCGGCGATCCGACGATGCTTTTCAGCATCTGAAATCAGATCGGGCAGGTCACGCCTGTGCCGCCAATCCCGCAATACCCTTCAGGGTTCTTGGCCAGGTACTGCTGGTGATACGCCTCGGCGAAGTAAACCGTCGGGGCTTGGTCGATCTCGGTGGTGATGGTGCCTTTGTCGGCTTTGGTCAATTCGGCCTGGAACACTTCTTTGCTGTGTTCGGCGGCGTCCAGTTGCTCCGGGCTGGTGGCGTAGATCACCGAACGGTACTGAGTACCGATATCGTTGCCCTGGCGCATGCCCTGAGTCGGGTTGTGCAGTTCCCAGAACATCTTCAGCAGCTCGTCGTAGCTGACTTTTTCCGGCTCGTAGACCACGAGCACCACTTCGCTGTGGCCGGTCAGGCCTGAGCAGACTTCTTCATAGGTCGGGTTCGGTGTGAAACCGCCGGCGTAACCCACGACTGTGCTGACTACGCCTTCACGCTGCCAGAAGCGACGTTCCGCGCCCCAGAAACAACCCAGGCCGAAGATTGCGAAGTCGACATTGGTGAGGAACGGGCCCAGCAGCGGGGAGTCGTGGACGAAATGTTTTTCCGGCAGCTTCATTGGTGTTTCGCGGCCAGGCAGAGCTTGTTCTTTGGTTGGAAGCACGTTTTTGTTCACCAGGATTTCCGAGCGCAAGACCATGATCAGTCCTCTCAGTCAGGTTGGGATGTAGGGAATCAGACCGCCAGTTTGCCCGAGTGTCAGGCCGCTGTCAGGCGATTGGGCCACGCGGATAGCGTTTGAGCTTTTCGATCAGCTCGGCGCCGGGAATCGGTCGGTCGAACAGGTAGCCTTGACCGACGTCACAGCGGTGGCGCCGCAAGAACGCAAGCTGCTCGGCGGTCTCGATGCCTTCAGCCACGACCTTGAGTTTCAGGTTGTGGGCCATGGCGATCACCGCGGAGGTGATTTCCATGTCGTCCTGATTGTCGGGGATTTCGTGGATGAAACTTCGGTCGATCTTGATGATGTCGATCGGGAATTTTTTCAAATAGCTGAGCGACGAGTATCCGGTACCGAAGTCATCCATTGCCAACGTCAGGCCCAGACGCTTGAGCTGGTCGAGCTGCAAGTGGGTGTCTTCGGTGGCTTCCAGCAGCAGGCCTTCGGTTAGTTCAAGTTCCAGCAGGTTGGCCGGCAGCGCTTCTTCCTTGAGGATGTTGGCGATGGACGTCACCAGATCCGGGTCGGAGAACTGCTTGGGCGACAGGTTGATCGCGACTTGAAGATCGCCCAGGCCGGCGGCGCTCAGCGTTTTGCTCATGCGGCAGGCCTGGCGGGCGATCCACTTGCCGATGGGGATGATCAGGCCGGTTTCTTCGGCGACGCTGATGAACTGGTCCGGACGGATCATGCCTTTGTCAGGATGGTTCCAGCGCAGCAACGCTTCCATCCCCAGCAGACGGCCGCTGCGCAGGCAGAGCTTGGGCTGATAGAACACGTCCAGCTCGTTCTGGGTAAGTGCGCGGCGCAGGTTGTTCTCGACGAACAGCTTGTAGCTGGCCTCGGCATTCAACGCTTCTGTGAACACCTGGACCTGATGCTTGCCGTTGGCCTTGGCCTTGTGCAGCGCCAGACCGGCGTTGCGCATCAAGGTTTGCGGATCACGACCGTGCAGCGGCGCGCAGGCCAGGCCCACGGAGCCGGTGACGCTGATCAGTTGGTTGTCGACGAACATCGGCTTGTCGAGGGTCATCAACAACTGGTGGGCGACCTGTTGGCCGGTACGCAGGTCGGTGTTGTCCAGCAGCACAGCGAATTCGTTACTGGCGAAGCGTGCCAGGCTGCCGCTCGGACTCAGGCTGTTGCGCAGGCGTCGGGCCAGGCTGATCAGCAGTTTGTCGCCGGTCTGGTGGCCGAGGCTGTCGTTGATCCGCTTGAAGTTGTCGATGTCCACCAGCAGCAAGATGATCGGGGTGTCTGTGTCTCGTGCGAAGCGTTCGTCGAGGTTGCGGATGAACGCCGGGCGGTTGCCGAGGTTGGTCAGGTTATCGGTGTAGGCCAGGCGCTCGATGCGCTGCTGGGCGAGTTTGGTCTGGGTGATGTCTTCGTAAATGCCGATGTAATGCGTCAATTCGCGGTTATCGCCGTACACCTTGGAGATCGACAGCTGCCCCCAGTAGGGTTCGAGGTTTTTGCGTCGGCTCTTGAACTCGCCCTGCCAGCTGTTGCTCTTGGCCAGCGCCGAGGGCGCGTCGAACAGCAGTTCACTGAGGTTCTCCAGTGCCGGCAGTTCCGACAGCCGCTGACCGTGGACCTCTTCGGTGCTGTACTGGGTGATCGCGGTGAAGCTTGGGTTGACGTACTCCACCACGCCGTCGCAATTGACCAGCAAAAAGGCGTTGGCGCTTTGCTCGACCGCACGCTGGAACAAGTGCAGGGCGCTGGTGGCGGTGCGGCGGTTGTGGTTATTGATGACCTGGGCGAACTGATCCGCCAGCTCGCCGGCAAAAGCGATTTCGTCCGACTGCCAGGCACGGGTCGCACCGGTCTGTTCCAGGCACAGCACGCCGACCACTTGACCGTCGACGCGGATGCTGGCGTCGAGCATTGCGTTCACATCGCGTGGGCGCAGGCTCTCGGCCATGTGCCGGGTGCGCGGGTCTCGCATGGCGTTATGGGCATCGATGGCGCGGCTGCTGTGCAAGGCTTCCAGGTAATCAGGGAAGCTGCTGACGTCGATCGGCTCCGGCAGCCGGTATTCCCCGCAGGCGCGGTGATAGGCCGAAATCGGCACCAGCATCGAACCTTCGAGGTTCCACAGGCTGGCACAGTCAATTTCGTAGATATCGCAGGCGCTACGGGTGATCAGTTCGGCGGCTTCTTGCAGGGAATTGTTGCTGCTGTAGCGCTGGCGAGTCAGCAACAAGATCAGGTCCTGCTGGGCGCGCACCCGTTCCAGATGCTGCAGTTGTACCTGCTGGGCAAGCTGATTGAGTTCCAGGGCGATTTGCAGGCGCGAGTTCTGGGATTCCAGGTCGGGCAATAGCTGATTGCTTTCCAACAGGTCGTCGACCACCAGCAGATAGCCGCGCAACAAGTGCCGATTGTGCTGTTTATAGGCTTCGCCCAGTTCCAGCAGGTTCAAGGCGCCCGAGGCGGTGTGCAAGGTGTAGCGGATCTGGTAGTTCGGACTGTCGGTCAGTTGCTGCTGGACCGCGTCATGCAGCTGATAGCGCGCTTCGGGCTCCATCAGGCTGGCGTAGGGAGAGTCGACCAGCGCACACAGGTCTACGGCCGGCAAGCCGAAATGACGTTCGCAATTAGGATCCAGAAACAGTAGCGCCCAGCTAGGTTCATTCAGCCGTTCGAAACGCAGCATGCCGAGCCGCGAGGGCACAGGCAACTGCGTCACTACCTCGGCCACCATACGGCTGGCGGCATCGGGTTGGCTTTTCATTGAGGGGAACTCGCTTCGAATGTGCTGATCGCGCCGGGCTCTCGCCCTCTTAACTGTTGCCTGCGGCAAGGTTGCATCATTGCGGCCCCGACTGACAAGAGACATGAAGGCCAAGTGCTATAAGAATATGTCGGCAGGCGTGAAGTTTTCTCCAGCGCGGGCTTAAAACTTATGCATTTGGCCTTCATTACCTTAAGCCAGCGGGATATTGATCGTTTGTAATGGCTTGCCGTCCCGGTCGTGGTAATTGACTTGAAGGTGCTCCCTGTCAACGACCAGATGGGCAAAATTGTCTTCGCTGACCACCTGGCTGGTCAGTTCATGACGGTAGTCCCCCGCAGCCGTTTGCGCCAACGCCTGATCCAGGATGAACGTGGAGGCCTTGGCATATGGCAGCAGTTTGCTGTTGCACAGTGGCGAGGAGACGATGGTGTGCACCTCGAAGTCCGGGTCTTCGCTGTGGGTCAGGCGGCTGGTCAGGGAACCGTGGACGTCGCCGGAAATGAAGACAACATTCTTGATGCGCTGCGTTCGAATCGTTTCCAGCAACCGTAGGCGTTGCTCCGGGAAGGCTTTCCAGGCGTCATCGCCATGGAGTTTGCGGTCGGGGTAGAACATCACGCTGGTGACCACGAATTTGACCCTTGCCGGGCTGTGGATCAGCCAATTGAGCAGTGCCTGTTCCTGCTCTTCATCGAGGATACGGCGATCATCGGCCGACAGGTTGCGTCGAGTGCGGCTGTCGGTAACAAACCATGCAATATCGCCTTCGGCGAACTGATACCAATACTGTTCAAGTTTTCTGCTGATTTGTCCGTTGACTAGAAGTTCATGCGCCGGACTGTGGCTGGCTTGATATAGCTCATAGGCCGCGATGGCGTTTTTGTATAAATAAGTATCGCCCTTGCTTTCGTTGGCTGGCCAGTTGTCTTCTATTTCATGGTCGTCGAGGATCATGTAAGTGGACAGGTTAGACATTAATGTTGTGATGTTCGGCTGGGAAAAAGATGCGCGATACTTGCTGAGTATTTCCTTGTATTCCCGGTCGGGAGCAATGAGGTTCAGGTCGTCGACATAAATTTGGTCGCCGGTCATCAGCATCGCGCTGACAGGCGGGTCTGCCTGCTGCGCCAGATTGGAGATCGAAGCAAAAATCCGGTCGCCCTGTTGCGGTGCCGACGGTATGCCCGCTGTCATGCGCAGGTAGCGGCATGAGCCGACTATATACGCCCGTGGCGTGGTGGCCTTGCTGGAACGGGTGCGGAACCGGTAAATCTCCCGTGGCCATTGCAGCGGTAGCTCCTGCACCGTCTCCACGGTATGCACCGGGCTCATCGGGCTGAACCAGCCGGCCTGGTATTCGTACTCGGTGTCGCTGGACAGCTCATTGAGCGCAATCACATCGGACATGTCGCACAAGATCGTCAGTTTTACAAACGCGCCTCGGGACCAACGCTCTTCACCCAGGCACCGATAACGAATGCCTGCAAATACCAAAGAATTGTCTTGAAGTTCGCCTCGCAGAAAGATGCGCGCGTGGTTAGTTGTAGTGTGGCCAATAATCGGGCCGACAGTCGGTTTGAACATGTTCGAATCCATTCGAAGTAAGTGCTAACTAAGCAAAAAGTGACTGATGCAGTTTTATTAAATATCAGTCGGACTAAGCGTAGTTACTGCGTCGCGAAAAATATCGGGAGGAAGTGGACTTGAGTTGTGGCCGATGTCAGCCACGAATGTAGGAAGAAGTTTTATTCAAGGCAAAAAAAGCCCCGCCAAATTGGCGGGGTTGAGGTACGAGCGTGGCGCTCGGAAAACGTGGAACGCGAACGGCCCTTCGGTGAAGAAGGGCCGGTCGGTGTTACAGCAAGATGGTGCGGATGTCCGCCAGCAGGCTGCTCAGACGCTGGGTGAAGCGTGCAGCAGCGGCGCCGTTGATCACGCGGTGATCGTAGGACAGCGACAGCGGCAGCATCAGTTTTGGCTGGAAGGCTTTGCCGTCCCAGACTGGCTGGATGGTTGCCTTGGAAACACCGAGGATCGCCACTTCCGGCGCGTTGACGATCGGCGTGAAGCCGGTGCCGCCAATGTGGCCGAGGCTGGAAATGGTGAAGCAGGCGCCTTGCATGTCGTCAGCGGTGAGCTTTTTGTCGCGGGCTTTGGCGGCCAGCGCAGCCGCCTCAGCCGCAAGCTGCAGAAGGCTCTTTTGGTCGACGTTCTTGATGACCGGTACCAGCAGGCCTTCAGGGGTGTCGACGGCGAAGCCGATGTTTACGTACTTCTTGCGGATGATCGCTTTGCCGCTTGGTGCCAGCGAACTGTTGAAGTCCGGCAGTTCCTTGAGCAAGTGCGCGCAGGACTTGAGCAGCAGCGGCAGGATGGTCAGCTTGACGCCAGCCTTCTCTGCAACGGCTTTCTGAGCAATGCGGAAGGCTTCCAGCTCGGTGATATCAGCCGAATCGAACTGAGTCACGTGTGGAATGTTCAGCCAGCTGCGATGCAGGCTCGACGCGCCGATTTGCATCAGGCGAGTCATCGGCACTTCTTCGGTTTCGCCGAAGCGGCTGAAATCCACGACCGGAATCGGCGGGATGCCCGCGCCGCCGGTTACGCCAGCAGCAGCGGCCGGTGCTTCCTTGGCTTTCTGCATCATCGCTTTGACGTAAACCTGCACGTCTTCTTTGAGGATGCGACCGTGCGGGCCACTGGCGCCGACGGCGTTCAGCTCGACGCCGAATTCACGGGCCAGTTGGCGTACCGCCGGACCAGCGTGAACCTTGGCGCCCGGCGTGGCCGGTGCAGCGGCAGGTGCGGCAGCTGCCGGAGCAGCAGGCGCCGCAGCGGCTGGGGCCGGAGCGCTCGGTGCAGCAGCGGCCGGAGCCGGGGCCGCAGCAGGTGCAACGCCTTTGACTTTCAGCTTGAGGATCAGGTCGCCAGTACCGACTTCGTCATCCAACTTGATGGAAACGCTTTCCACCACGCCAGCGGCAGGCGACGGGATTTCCATGCTCGCCTTGTCGGATTCCAGGGTGATCAGCGACTGATCGGCTACAACGGTGTCGCCGGCCTTGACCAGGACTTCGATGATCTTGGCCTTGCCCGACGAACCGATGTCCGGAACGTGGATGTCCTGAACGCTGTCGGCCACTGGAGCAGCCGGAGCTGCCGCAGGAGCAGGCGCAGCGGCGGGTGCCGGAGCAGCAGCCTGGACCGGTGCAGCAGCCGGTGCAGCTGCACCTGCCACTTCCAGATCCAGAATCAGGTCGCCGGTACCGACTTCGTCGTTGAGCTTGACGCTGATGGCCTTGACCACGCCAGCGGCAGGCGACGGGATTTCCATGCTCGCCTTGTCGGATTCCAGGGTGATCAGCGATTGATCAGCCGCAACGGTGTCGCCGACCTTGACCTGGATCTCGATGATCTGGGCCTTGCCCGACGAACCGATGTCCGGCACGTGCACTTTCTGAACGCTGGCAGCAGCCGGCGCGGCGGCAGGCACGGCAGCCGGTTTGGCTTCAGCTTTTGGCGCCGGCGCCGGCGCAGCGGCAGCCGCAGGGGCCGCAGCTGCGGCACCTTCGACTTCCAGCTCGAGCAGTTCGTCGCCTTCTTTCAGGCGATCGCCCAGCTTCACTTTCAGGCTTTTGACGATGCCGGCTTTAGGCGCAGGAATTTCCATGCTCGCCTTGTCCGACTCCAGCGTCAGGATGCTCTGGTCGGCTTCGACACGGTCGCCGACCTTCACAAACAGTTCAATTACTTCACCTTCACCGCTGCCGATGTCAGGTACGCGAATGAGTTCGCTCACAGAATCTCTCCTCAGCAGTCCAGTGGGTTGAGTTTTTCCGGGTTGATACCGAACTTGGTAATGGCTTCAGCCACAACCTTAGGTTCGATGTCACCACGGTCAGCCAATGCTTCCAGGGCTGCCAACACCACGAAATGACGGTCGACTTCGAAGAAATGACGCAGTTTCTTGCGGCTGTCGCTGCGGCCGAAACCGTCGGTGCCCAGGACTTTGAATTCCTTGGACGGGACCCACTGACGAATTTGCTCAGCGAACAACTTCATGTAGTCGGTAGAGGCAATGACCGGACCTTTACGGCCGTTCAGGCACTCTTCGACGAAGCTCAGCTTAGGCTTCTGGCCCGGGTGCAGACGGTTGGTGCGCTCGACGGCCAGGCCATCGCGACGCAGTTCGTTGAAGCTGGTAACGCTCCATACGTCAGCGCCGACGTTGAACTCTTCACGCAGAATCTTCGCTGCTTCACGGACTTCACGCAGGATGGTGCCGGAGCCCATCAGCTGAACGTGGTGCGCCGCTTCGCGGGTGTCTTCTTCAAGCAGGTACATGCCCTTCTTGATGCCTTCCTCGGCACCGGCCGGCATGGCTGGCTGCTGGTAAGACTCGTTCATCACGGTGATGTAGTAGAAGACGTCCTGTTGCTCTTCGGTCATCTTCTTCATGCCGTCCTGAATAATCACCGCCAGCTCGTAGCCGTAGGTCGGATCATAGGTGCGGCAGTTCGGGATGGTGGCAGCCAGGATGTGGCTGTGACCATCTTCGTGTTGCAGGCCTTCACCGTTCAGGGTGGTACGGCCGGCGGTGCCGCCGATCAGGAAGCCACGGGTACGGCTGTCGCCAGCGGCCCATGCGAGGTCGCCGATACGCTGGAAGCCGAACATCGAGTAGAAGATGTAGAACGGCAGCATTGGCTGGTTGTGGCTGGAGTACGAAGTACCGGCAGCGATGAAGGAGCTCATGGCGCCTGCTTCGTTGATGCCTTCTTCGAGGATCTGGCCCTTCTTGTCTTCCTTGTAGAACATCACCTGGTCTTTATCGACTGGCTCGTAGAGCTGGCCGACGGACGAGTAGATGCCCAACTGACGGAACATGCCTTCCATACCAAAGGTACGGGCTTCGTCCGGGATGATCGGAACGATGCGCGAGCCGATTTCCTTGTCCTTGACCAGTTGGGCGAGGATCCGCACGAAAGCCATGGTGGTGGAAATCTCACGGTCGCCCGAGCCATCGAGGATTGCCTTGAGGGTATCGAGTGGCGGCGTTGGCACGCTGATGCTCTTCGCGCGGCGCTGTGGCACGAAACCGCCCAGTGCAGTGCGGCGCTCGCTCAGGTAGCGGGCTTCGGCGCTGTTTGGCTCTGGCTTGAAGAACGGCAGGTTTTCCAGCTCTTCGTCCTTGACCGGGATGTCGAAACGATCGCGGAACAGCTTCAGGCTTTCAACATCAACCTTCTTGGTGTTGTGCGCGGTGTTCTTCGCTTCGCCGGCACCGGTGCCATAACCTTTGATGGTCTTGGCCAGGATGACGGTCGGTTGTTCTTTGTGGTTGACCGCTTCGTGGTACGCCGCGTAGACCTTGTACGGGTCGTGACCGCCACGGTTGAGTTTCCAGATCTCGTCGTCGGACAGATCAGCAACCATCGCCTTGAGTTCTGGCGAGTTGAAGAAGTGTTCACGCACGAACGCGCCGTCTTTGGCTTTGTAGTTCTGGTACTCGCCGTCGATGACTTCGTCCATGCGACGTTGCAGGATGCCGTCGACGTCTTTGGCCAGCAGTGGGTCCCAGAAACGGCCCCAGATGACTTTGGTCACGTTCCATTGAGCACCACGGAACACGCCTTCGAGTTCCTGGATGATCTTGCCGTTGCCGCGAACCGGGCCGTCGAGGCGCTGCAGGTTGCAGTTGATGACGAAGATCAGGTTGTCGAGCTTCTCGCGGCCAGCCAGCGAGATCGCGCCCAGGGATTCCGGCTCGTCACACTCGCCGTCGCCCAGGAAGCACCAGACTTTCTGCTTGCCTTCAGGGATGAAGCCACGGGCTTCCAGGTACTTCATGAAACGTGCCTGGTAGATCGCCTGGATCGGGCCCAGGCCCATGGATACGGTCGGGAACTGCCAGAAATCAGGCATCAGCCAAGGGTGCGGGTAGGACGACAGGCCCTGACCGTCGACTTCCTGGCGGAAGTTATTCATCTGGTCTTCGGTGATGCGGCCTTCCATGAATGCACGGGCGTAAACGCCTGGCGAGGTGTGGCCCTGGAAGTAGATCAGGTCGCCGCCGTGTTCGTCGGTCGGGGCCTGGAAGAAATAGTTGAAGCCAATGTCATACAGGGTTGCGCTGGAGGCGAAGCTGGAGATGTGACCGCCCAGGTCAGAATCCTTCAGGTTCGTACGCATCACCATGGCCATCGCGTTCCAGCGTACCAACGAGCGAATGCGGCGTTCCATGAACAGGTCGCCAGGCATGCGTGCTTCGTGGGTAACGGGAATGGTGTTGCGGTATGGCGTGGTGATGGCGTAAGGCAGTTGCGAGCCGCTGCGGGTCGCCAATTCGCCCATACGGGTCATCAGATAGTGAGCGCGGTCTTCGCCTTCTTTGTCGAGAACCGATTCCAGGGCGTCCAGCCATTCCTGGGTTTCGACGGGATCGAGGTCTTGCATGGCTTGCTCCAGGGCGGAAAGGCTTCCAGAATCGGTTGCCTGAGTTTGCGACTGGCCTTGTGGGCAGACGATATAAATTCTTGGATTGCCGAGAGGTTGTTCCGGCGGCGTGTAGTTTTACTACAAATCATCGGGCATTTCAGCCTTTCGAATGTATATACGAGTAGTAAAACTACAGATGAATGGCTTGTGGCCTCCGGCTGCGTTGTGAGAATAATCGTTAAGGTTGGTCTTTTGCCAACCACAAAAGGTGAAAGCTTGATGTTCGCTGCCAAAAATAAAGAATTTTCAGCTATTTCTAACTTTTGTTCGACACTCCTTCAGGTAGTGGGTTTTCACAAATCACTACATGCAGTCGTCTCCACGCCGATCAAGGATAGACCATGAGCCTCCCTACGCTTGCCGAACTGCCCGGCATTCTCCTGCCGTCTGTCACCCGCGCCGAGCAGTCGTTCCGTACCGCCGTTGCGGCACTTGAAGACGACCATGGCCTGTCGGCCTGGACGCCTGAACGCTGGGCACAATTTGCCCGCGTCACTGCGGCCAGCGACTTCGTGACTGAACAATGTGTGCGCGACCCTTTGATGTTACTGGCGCTGGTGCAGTCCGGTGAACTGGACCGCAGTTTCGCCTACGGCGAGTTGTGCGGGCAGATTGCGGCGGCGGTGGATGCGGCGCAAACCGAAGACGAACTCGGCCGCGCCCTGCGCCGTCAGCGCACGCGCCAGCAAGTGCGGATCATCTGGCGCGACCTGACGCGTCAGTGCGATCTGATCCAGACCTGCCGCGACCTCTCGGACATGGCCGATGCGAGTATCGATCAGGCCTATCAGTGGTTGTACTCGCGTCATTGTCAGCAGTTTGGTGTGCCGACCGGCCGGCGCAGCGGCGAGCCGCAGCAGATGGTCGTCCTCGGTATGGGCAAACTGGGCGCTGTGGAGCTCAATCTTTCGTCAGACATCGACCTGATCTTCGCTTACCCCGAGGGCGGCGAAACCGTCGGCGTGAAGCGCTCGCTGGATAATCAGGAGTTCTTCATTCGTCTGGGCCAACGCCTGATCAAGGCGCTGGACCCGATGACCGTCGATGGCTTCGTGTTCCGCGTCGACATGCGTTTGCGGCCTTACGGTTCGGCCGGTGCATTGGTCCTGAGCTTCAATGCGCTGGAGCAGTATTACCAGGATCAGGGCCGCGACTGGGAGCGCTACGCGATGATCAAGTCGCGGGTGGTGGCGGGCGATCAAGTGGCCGGCGCGCAATTGCAGGACATGCTGCGCCCGTTCGTTTACCGGCGTTACCTGGACTTCTCGGCAATCGAAGCGCTGCGCACCATGAAGCAGTTGATCCAGCAGGAAGTTCGGCGCAAAGGCATGGCCGACAACATCAAGCTCGGGTCCGGCGGCATCCGCGAAGTCGAATTTATCGCCCAGGCCTTTCAGCTGATCCACGGCGGTCGCGACCTGAGCTTGCAGCAACGCCCTCTATTAAAAGTACTGAACACGCTGGAAGGGCAAGGCTATCTGCCGCCGGCGGTGATCAGCGAGTTGCGCGAAGGCTACGAATTCCTGCGTTACACCGAACATGCGATCCAGGCGATTGCCGACCGCCAGACCCAGATGTTGCCCGATGGCGCGGAAGATCAGGCGCGCATTGCCTTTATGTTGGGGTTTGCCGACTGGGACGCTTTCCATGAGCAGCTGATGTATTGGCGTGGCCGCGTGGCCTGGCACTTCGCTCAGGTGATCGCCGATCCGGACGAAGAAGAAGGCACCGAAAGCGAAGTGGTGGTGGGCGGGGAATGGTTGCCGCTGTGGGAAGAAGCTCAAGACGAAGACGCGGCTTGCCGTCAGTTGGAAGAGGCTGGTTTCAAGGAGGCTACCAAGGCCCTGAAAGCCTTGGCCGGTTTGCGCGGCAGTCCGCAACTTCGGGCGATGCAGCGTTTGGGGCGTGAGCGCCTTGATGCTTTTATTCCGCGCTTGCTGGCGCAGGCCGTCGAACATGCCAATCCCGATCTGGTACTGGAACGCGTGCTGCCGCTGGTTGAAGCCGTAGCCCGTCGATCCGCGTATCTGGTGTTGCTGACCGAAAACCCTGGTGCGCTGCGGCGTTTATTGACCTTGTGCGCCGCGAGCCCGTGGATCGCCGAGCAGATCACCCGTTTCCCGCTGCTGCTCGACGAATTGCTCAACGAAGGCCGGCTGTTCAAGCCGCCCCTGGCGCCGGAACTGACAGCCGAATTACGCGAACGTCTGATGCGGATTCCCGAGGACGACCTCGAACAGCAGATGGAAGCCCTGCGTCATTTCAAATTGGCGCACCGCTTGCGGGTCGCCGCCTCGGAAATTGCCGGCAGCCTGCCGCTGATGAAAGTCAGCGATTACCTGACCTGGCTCGCCGAAGCGATTCTTGAACAAGTGCTGGCCCTGGCCTGGCGCCAGACTGTGGCCAAGTACGGCACGCCATTGCGCACTGACGGTACGTTGTGCGATCCCGGCTTCATCATTGTCGGTTATGGGAAAGTTGGCGGGCTGGAACTCGGGCATGTTTCGGACCTGGATCTGGTGTTTATCCACGATGGCGATCCGCTGGCAGAAACGGACGGACCGAAACCGATCGATGGCGCGCAATTTTTCACCCGGCTCGGGCAGCGGATCATTCACTTGCTCACGGCCCAGACCAACTCCGGTCAGCTGTATGAAGTGGACATGCGCTTGCGACCTTCGGGTGTATCGGGGTTGCTGGTGAGTTCACTCGGTGCATTTGCCCGTTATCAGGAGGGAGAGGCCTGGACCTGGGAGCATCAGGCGCTGGTACGGGCGCGGGTGCTGGTGGGCAGCGAGGATGTCGGCCGGGCATTCGAGCAGGTTCGCGCGGCGATACTGGGCAAGAAGCGAGACCTGGCGATCCTGCGCCAGGAGGTCAGTGAGATGCGCGCGAAGATGCGCGATAACCTTGGCACCAAGAGTACGGCGGCCGGGACCGGGGCAAATGCCTTCGAAGCCTTGGCGCCGTTCGATCTCAAGCAGGACGCCGGAGGTATCGTCGATATTGAATTTATGGTGCAATACGCGGCCCTGGCGTGGTCCGAAAGGTGCCCGTCATTGCTGCGCTGGTCTGATAATTTCCGCATTCTGGAAGAGCTGGAACAGGAAGGGCTGATGCCCGCCGAAGACGCCAGCCTGTTGCGCGAGGCCTATAAAGCCTACCGCTCCGCCGCTCACCGGCAGGCCTTGCAGAAGGACGCCGGGGTGATACCAGGCGACCAGTTCGCGGATGAACGGCGACAGGTCATGCGAATCTGGCGTGAGCTGGGGCTAAGCTGAAACAGGATAGTTGCAACACTCAATACCCAATGTAGGAGCGAGCTTGCTCGCGATAGCGGAGTGTCAGTCGCCCACAATGTTGGATGTGACGACCTCATCGCGAGCAGGCTCACTCCTACAGTAGATTGGCGTTGATTGTAGATTTGAGGCCTGGCGCACAAACCCTGTGGGAGCGAGCCTGCTCGCGATAGCGGAGTTACAGTCGACAGTAATGTTGAAAGTGATGACCCATCGCAAGAGGCCCTGTTCCCATTGTGATTATCGAGGCGGGGAGGCGTATGCCTCCCCGGTTCGTTTTTGGAAACCACATGAAAATTCTGATCGTTGGGCCCAGTTGGGTCGGTGACATGGTGATGGCGCAGACACTGTTTCAGTGTCTCAAGCAGCGCCACCCGCAATGCGAAATCGACGTCCTGGCCCCCGAGTGGAGCCGGCCGATCCTGGAGCGCATGCCCGAAGTCCGGCAGGCCTTGAGCTTTCCGCTCGGCCACGGTGCTTTGGAGCTGGCGACCCGTCGGCGCATCGGCAAATCCCTGGCCGGCCAGTACGACCAGGCGATTTTGCTGCCCAATTCGCTGAAGTCGGCGCTGGTGCCGTTCTTCGCCGGTATTGCGAAACGCACTGGCTGGCGTGGCGAGTTCCGCTACGGCCTGCTCAATGACGTGCGCACGCTGGATAAAGAACGTTATCCGCTGATGATCGAGCGTTTCATGGCCCTGGCGTACGAGCCTGGCGCCGAACTGCCGACACCTTATCCACGCCCGACTTTGCAGATCGACCCGGTCACCCGTGAAGCGGCGCTGGCTAAATTCGGCCTGGCCCTCGACCGTCCGGTGTTGGCGCTGTGCCCCGGCGCGGAGTTCGGTGAGGCCAAGCGCTGGCCGTCCGAGCATTACGCCAAGGTCGCCGAAGCGAAGATTCGCGAAGGCTGGCAAGTCTGGTTGTTCGGCTCGAAAAACGATCACGCGGTGGGCGAAGACATTCGCGCTCGGCTGATTCCCGGTCTGCGTGAAGAGGCGGTCAACCTTAGCGGTGGCACCTCGCTGGCCGAAGCCATTGATCTGATGTCCTGCGCCGACGCGGTGGTGTCCAACGACTCCGGCCTGATGCACGTCGCTGCCGCGTTGAACCGCCCGTTGGTGGCGGTCTACGGCTCGACGTCGCCGGGTTTCACCCCGCCGTTGGCCGAACACGTCGAAATCGTGCGCCTGGGCATCGAATGCAGCCCATGCTTCGATCGCACTTGCCGTTTCGGTCATTACAACTGCTTGCGCCAGCTCATGCCGCAAGCCGTGAACGAAGCCTTGCAGCGGTTGCAGGGCACTGTGGTCGAGGTCAAATAGTTTGCGGGTTCTGCTGATCAAGACTTCCTCGCTGGGCGACGTGATTCACGCGCTACCGGCACTGACCGACGCGGCACGGGCGATTCCCGGCATCACGTTCGACTGGGTGGTGGAAGAAGGCTTTGCCGAGATCCCGACCTGGCACCCGGCCGTGGGCAAGGTGATCCCGGTGGCGATCCGCCGCTGGCGCAAGAACATCTGGCAAACCATCAAGAGTGGCGAGTGGAAGCGCTTCAAACAAAGCGTTCGCGCTGAAAAATATGATCTGGTGATCGACGCCCAAGGCCTGCTGAAAAGTGCCTGGCTGACGCGCTACGTCAAGGCGCCGGTCGCCGGGCTGGACAAGGATTCGGCACGTGAGCCGATGGCGGCGCGCTTCTACTCCCGTCGCCTGGCGGTGGGCCGTGGACAACACGCGGTAGAGCGGGTGCGTCAATTGTTCGCCCTGGCGTTGGGCTACGACTTGCCAAAAGGCTTGGGCGATTACGGCCTGAATGTCGAGCGACTGGTGGAACTGCCGCGCAAGAATCCGTATGTGCTGTTCCTGCATGGCACCACGTGGGACACCAAGCACTGGCCGGAAGCCTACTGGCGTGAGCTGGCCGAGCGCGTCGGTTATCTGGGCGTTGCTGTGAAGCTGCCGTGGGGCAATCCAATCGAGAAGGCCCGGGCCGAGCGCATCGCCGCCGGTTTGCGTCATGTTGAAGTGCTGCCCAAACTGAACCTGGCCGGTGTCGGCAAGGTATTGGCCGGCGCACAGGCTTGCGTGGCGGTGGACACGGGACTCGGTCATCTGGCCGCCGCGCTCGACGTCCCGACTTTGTCGCTGTTCGGTCCGACCAATCCGGGCCTGACCGGTGCCTATGGTAAAGCGCAGATTCACATCGCCAGCGACTTCCCCTGCGCACCGTGCCTGCAAAAAAAATGTACGTACCAACCGACGGACCAGGATGCCCGTCAGTTTGACCTGAAACGCGAGTGGCCCCTGTGCTTCACGCGTCTGAATCCCGAGCGTGTCGCGACCCGACTGAGCACGTTGTTACTGGCTGAGGAGCTGCGCTGATGCAATTGGCATTCGTTTTGTACAAATACTTTCCGTTCGGGGGCTTGCAGCGCGACTTCATGCGCATCGCCCTGGAATGCCAGCAGCGCGGCCATCAGATTCGCGTCTACACGCTGATCTGGGAAGGCGACGTTCCGCCGGGTTTCGAAGTGCTGGTGGCGCCGGTCAAGGCGTTCTTCAACCATCGGCGCAATGAAAAGCTCAGCGAGTGGATGGAAGCGGATCTGGCCAAGCGTCCCGTGGATCGCCTGATCGGTTTCAACAAGATGCCGGGCCTGGACGTTTACTACGCCGCCGACGGCTGCTTCGAAGACAAGGCGCAAAACCTGCGTCATTCGCTGTACCGCCGTTGGGGCCGCTACCGGCACTTCGCCGAATACGAGCGCGCGGTGTTCGCCAAGGACGCCAAGACCGAAGTGCTGATGATTTCCGAAGTGCAGCAGCCGCTGTTCATCAAGCATTACGACACGCCGCTGGAGCGTTTTCATTTGCTGCCACCGGGCATCTCCCAGGACCGTCGCGCGCCGGCCAATGCCGCCGAGATTCGTGCCGGATTTCGGGACGAATTCAACCTGAAAGACGATGAGTTACTGCTTGTGCAAATCGGTTCCGGGTTCAAGACCAAGGGCGTGGATCGCAGCCTCAAGGCGCTGGCCGCATTGCCCGCTGATCTGAAGAAACGCACCCGGCTGTTTGTAATTGGCCAGGATGACCCCAAATTATTCCAGATGCAGAGCGCCACCTTGGGGCTCGGCGACAACGTGACGTTCCTCAAGGGTCGTAGCGATATCCCGCGTTTCCTGCTCGGTGCCGATCTGTTGATCCACCCGGCGTATAACGAAAACACCGGGACTGTGTTGCTCGAAGCGTTGGTGGCCGGGCTGCCGGTGTTGGTCAGCGCGGTGTGCGGTTATGCCCATTACATCGCCGAGGCCGACGCCGGTCTGGTGTTGGACGAGCCGTTCGATCAGGCACAACTGACCCAGTACCTGACCGGCATGTTGAACGACGCTCAAGCACGGGCGGCCTGGAGCCGCAACGGTCTGGCCTTCGCCGAGACGGCCGACCTCTACAGCATGCCGCAGCACGCGGCCGATGTGATTCTGGCGGAGCACGCTTAATGAAGTTGATGCTGGCTGAACCGTTCAAGAGCCTTTGGGCCGGACGCGATGCGTTCACCGAAGTCGAAGGCCTCGAAGGCGAGGTTTACCGTGAACTGGAAGCGCGCCGGACCTTGCGCACTGAAGTGAACGGCAATGGTTTTTTCGTGAAGATTCACCGTGGCATCGGCTGGGGCGAGATCTTCAAAAACCTGCTGACGGCCAAGCTGCCGGTCCTCGGCGCGGGTCAGGAATGGAAAGCTATTCAGCGCCTGAAAGAAGTCGGTGTGCCGACCATGACCGCCGTCGCTTACGGCGAGAAGGGCAGCAATCCGGCGGACCAGCACTCATTCATCGTCACCGAAGAGCTGGCGCCAACTGTCAGCCTTGAAGACTTCAGCATCGACTGGATCAAAAATCCGCCCGAGCCCAAGCTCAAGCGTGCGCTGATCGCCGAAGTCGCGCGCATGACCGGCATGATGCACCGCGCCGGGGTCAACCATCGCGACTGCTACATCTGCCACTTCCTTCTGCACACCGACAAACCGGTAACCGCTGACGATTTCAAACTCTCGGTGATCGACCTGCATCGTGCGCAGACCCGCCCGGCGATCACTCAACGCTGGCGCAACAAAGATCTGGCGGCCCTGTACTTTTCGGCCCTGGACATTGGCCTGACCCGGCGCGACAAATTGCGTTTCCTCAAGGGTTACTTCCAGCAGCCGCTGCGCCAGATTCTGGCCCAGGAAGCATCGCTGCTCGCCTGGCTTGAAGGCAAGGCCAATAAACTTTATGACCGTAAACAGCGATATGGGGATGCACTCTGATGGCGGGTTGGAAACTGGAGCCCGCTTATAGCGATCTGGCAGAAGATTTCGGCAACCTTGAGGCGGTGTTCGCGCTGCAAGGTGAGCGGCTGACTCACGACCTGTTGTCCGAGGTCATCCGCGTCAATCGCAACGGCGTCAATTACTACGTCAAACGTTACACCGGCGCCGGCAAAGGCCTGCGCCGTTACCTGGGAAAACCCCGGGTGAAGGCCGAATGGCAGAACCTCAAACGCTTCGCCAAGTGGGGCATTCCCACCGCCGAAGTGGTGGCCTGGGGGCTGGAGCGGCGCGGCGCGGCCTACAATCGTGGGGCGATGATCACGCGCGAACTGCCGAAGACTGAAGACCTGTCGGCCCTCGCGGAACGGCACGATCCCAAATTGTCGGACCGCGCCTGGGTCGACTCGGTCAGCCGGCAGTTGGCCGCTTATACCCGGACCATGCACGACCATCGTTTCACGCATAACGATTTGAAGTGGCGCAATCTGTTGATCGACGATCAAGCCCGGCTGTTCCTGATCGATTGCCCCAATGGTGATTTCTGGCACGGTTTCTGGCTTAAATACCGGATCACCAAAGACCTGGCCTGCCTCGACAAGGTAGCCAAATACCACCTGTCGGCCACCCAGCGCCTGCGCTTTTATCTGCAATATCGCCAGCGTGACCGGCTTAATGCCGCCGACAAGAAACGGATCCGGCACGTAGTGAGATTTTTCGAGGGACGCGAATGACTGATTTTCTGGCCGCTGAAGACCGTGCACTGCTTGAGCGCCATGGCCTCGGCACGTTCGATGCGCTCTGGGCCAAACAGCTCGACGCCGTGGATGAGCCCAACACCGTCGGCGGTGGCTGGAGCAGCGTGTTTCGACTGGATCTGGAAGGTCGTGGTTACTACCTCAAGCGCCAGAGCAACTATCTGACGCGTACCTTTCATGCGCCCTTCGGTGAGCCGAGTTTTGCCCGTGAGTTTCGCAACATCAGCCGTTATAAAAAGCTGGGAATTCCGGCACTGCAAGCGGTGTTTTTTGGTGAGCGCAAAGTCAACGGTGAAGTCCGCGCGGTGCTGCTGACTCGCGCGCTGGACGGTTGGGATGATCTCGATTCGCTGTTGCAGCGCTGGTCGAGCCTGAGCGAGGTGCAACACTCGGCCATTCTCAAAGCCTGTGGCGTTCTGGCGCGACGGCTGCATGGCGTGCGTCAGGTTCATGGCTGCTTCTATCCCAAACATATTTTTCTGCAAGCCGCGGGCGACGGTTATCAGGCGCAGTTGATCGACCTGGAAAAGACTCGGCCGCTGCTGTTTGGTCAACGTGACCGGGTCAAGGACCTGGAACCTTTGCTGCGCCGCGCGCCGGAATGGACCGAAGCGCAGTTGCGCGAGTTGTTGGCGGTCTATGTCGATCAGTCGCAGAACAGTTCGCTGGTGGACAGTTGGGTTTCGCGTCTGACCGCGCGGCGCAGTCACAAGGAGAAGCGTTGATGCGCTTGTCCGAACTGAAAGGCGCCGGCCGCAGCCCGAGCCTGCCGATGAACATTTCGCTGGCCGATGCCGCGGGTCCCGCCGACTTGCAGCTGCTGAGTTTGTTGCGGGTCCTGCCGGGGCAGCGTTACGTCGGTGCCGGTGTCTGGCGCGGCCGGCCGGTGCTGGCCAAATTGTTGGTCGGCAGCAAAGCGGCGCGGCATTTTCAGCGTGAACTGAGCGGTGTGCGCTTGCTCGCCGATCAAGGCCTGACCACGCCGCAATTACTGGCAGATGGCCTGAAGGAAGGCGAGGGCGGCTGGCTGTTGTTCGATTTCCTCGAAGGCGCCGAGAGCCTGGGGGATACCTGGAAACAAGTCGAACACTTGCCGGTGCTGGCGGATATGCAAGGCGCCGTGCTGGCCGAGGCGTTGGGTGCTATCGGCCAAATGCATCGCAAGGGACTCTGGCAGGAAGACCTGCATCTGGACAACCTGTTGCGCCAGCGCGGTCGGTTGTACCTGATCGATGGCGGCGGCGTCTGTGCGCAAACGCCGGGACAGCCGCTGTCACGAAACAAAGTCCTGGAAAACCTCGGCGTGTTTTTTGCGCAGCTGCCCAAGACGCTGGAACCATTCATTGAAGAATTGCTGGTGTATTACCTGTTGAGCAACGGCGAGCACGCCCTGCCGATGGAAGCCTTGCAGAAGCAGATCGACAAGGTTCGCGCCTGGCGTTTGAAGGACTTCCTGATCAAAGTCGGCCGCGAATGCACGCTGTTCAGCGTCCAACGCGGAGCGTTTTCCTTGCGCGCGATTCGTCGCGAGGAAGAAGCAGCGATGTTGCCGGTACTGGAACAGGCCGACGCGTTGCTCGATCAAGGTCATCTGTACAAGACTGGCGGTGCCGCGAGTGTAGGAAAGGTCGAGGTTGACGGTCGGACGCTGGTGATCAAACGCTACAACATCAAGGGTTTTGCACATTGGCTCAAGCGCTTCTGGCGCCCGAGCCGAGCCTGGCACTCGTGGCACGAAGGCAATCGCCTGGCGTTCCTCGGCATCGCCACGCCCAAGCCGTTGGCGTTACTGGAGAAGCGCTTTCTCTGGCTGCGCAGTCGGGCGTATCTGGTGACCGAGTATTTGCCGGGGCCGGACATCATCGAGCGCTTCTCGCCTTACGTAGAAAGCGGCGACGCTCCTGAGGCGGAGCTGCTGGCGCTGGACCAGCTGTTTGCCGAACTGATCGGCGAGCGCATCAGCCATGGTGACTTCAAGGGCCACAACCTGTTCTGGCAGGACGATCGCTGGGCGCTGATTGATCTGGATTCGATGAGTCAGCATGCCTCGGTGAGCAGCTTCGCTCCGGCGTATGCGCGGGATCGGGCGCGGTTTATGCGAAACTGGCCTGAGAGTAGTGCGCTGTATCAGGTCATTGATCAGCGACTTCCCAAGGACATCTCCGGCGCTGCCTGAATCGGACCTTTGGTCTTTCGCGGGCAAGCCCGCTCCTACTGGTTCTGTATTCACAGCAGATCAAATGTGGGAGCGGGCTTGCCCGCGAAGGGGTCAGATCAGTCACCCGAGGTTAGGGGACAAGTTTTTATGAATCGTCCTACATGATCTACAGAGCCCATGAACTGTGCCCTGAATAGCCGCGATGCTAGTTTGCCTGACGTTCACGGAGGGCAGATTTTGACCATAAAAATGGCTATTGCGATCAGTACTTTCTCACTCGCGCTAACCGGCTGCGGGACCGCTGCCACAGTGCTGCAATCTGACGAAGACGTAGCGCACAGTCTCAGAAAACAAAAAACCTACTGTCAGACCATTCCGCGCATTTACAGCGGCCTGTCCTACGATTTTTGCTACTTGAATGCCCCGCCTGAACCCGGTGGCTACCTTGCATCCTTCGTACTGCTGGACCTGGCCTTGTCCGGTGTCCTCGACACTGTTTGCCTGCCCTACACCTTTTACCGCCAGGTTACCGAGGGCAATCTCGGTATTTACTGGCAAGCGGGCCATGGATAAGCCGGGCGTTACGCTGTCGTCCAGGTGAGGCAATAAGCGCTGGGTCATTCCCGTCATCTTTAAGCTATAATCCCGCCCTTTAGCTGTCTCTCGCTGCTTGCGAGGGCACATTAATTTTTGAGGCGCTTGTCGCCTGCATGCAGACTAAAGAGGCTAGACCCCTGTGGCATTGACGATTCTTGGCCTGTCCGGCGCCCTTAGCCATGATCCTTCCGCAGCCTTGTACATCGACGGCAAGCTGGTCGCGGCGGCTGAAGAAGAGCGCTTTGTGCGCGATAAACATGCAAAGAACCGCATGCCCTACGAATCGGCGAAGTTCTGCCTGGAACAGGCGGGCATCAAGCCATCCGACGTTGACGTGGTAGCAATTCCATTCGCCCCGATCAGCCTGTTCGGCAAGGCTCGCTGGCAGTACGCCAAGCGTTACTGGTACGCCCCGGACCGCGCTCTCGATGCGATCTTGATGGGCAACCGTCGCTACAAGCGCTATCGCAACAAGATTGTCTGGTGCCTCGAGCAATTGGGCTTCGATCCGAAGAAAATCAAGATCGAGCCGGTCGAACACCACCTGGCCCACGCCTCCAGCGCCTACCACTGCTCCGGTTTCAAAGAGAAAACCGCGATCCTGGGGATCGACGGCAAGGGTGAGTACGCCACGACCTTCTTCGGTTATGGCGAGAACGGCAAGATCCACAAGATCAAGGAATTCTTCGATCCGGACTCCCTCGGCGGCCTGTATGGCGCGATCACCGAGTTCCTCGGTTTCGATATGCTCGACGGTGAGTTCAAGGTCATGGGCATGGCGCCGTACGGCGACGCCAGCAAATACGATTTCTCGCGCCTGGCCTCGTTCGAAAACGGCGAACTGGTGATCAACACCGACTACGCCAACGTCATCGGCCTGCGTCGTTACAAAGAGAAGGGCAAGGGTTACTACTTCTCGCCGAAGCTGATCGAGTGGCTGGGTCCCAAGCGCGAAGGCGACATCGCCGACGAACCTTACATCCACTACGCTGCGAGCATTCAAGCGCTTTTCGAAAAGATCTCGTTGCAGATGATCGACCACTACCTGGGCGACGTGCTCAAGGAAACCGGCAAACTGGCCTACGCCGGTGGCTGTGCGTTGAACGTCAAACTCAACCAGAAAATCATCGCTCGCGATGACGTCAAAGAGCTGTTTGTACAGCCTGCATCCGGTGACGCCGGCACCGCAGTCGGCGCGGCTGCGTATGTGTCTCACGCCCGTGGCGTGCCGGTCGAGAAAATGGAACACGTCTACCTCGGCCCGTCGTACACCAACGAAGACGTGCTCGCTGCCTGCGCCCGTCACCCGAGCAAACCGGTCTGGCGCAAGCTCGACAACATGCCGGAAAACATCGCCAAAATCATGGTCGACGGCAACCCGGTCGCCTGGTTCCAGGGGCGCATGGAGTTCGGTCCGCGTGCCTTGGGTGGTCGTTCGATCATCGGTTGCCCTAGCGCCGTCGGCGTGGCTGACCGTATCAACCACCAGATCAAGTTCCGCGAGCGCTGGAGGCCTTTCTGCCCGTCGATGCTTGACACCGTTGCTCCGCAGATGATCAAGATCGATCACCCGGCGCCGTTCATGACCTTCACCTTTGAAGTGGCTGAAGAGTGGAAGACCCGCGTGCCGGAAGTCGTCCACGAAGACGGTACGTCCCGCGCCCAGGTGCTCAAGCGTGAGTACAACCCGCGCTACTACGACATGATGAAAGCGCTGGAAGTGCTGACCGGTAACGGCGTGTCGCTGAACACCTCGCTGAACCGTCGTGGCGAGCCGATGATCTGCTCGCCGACCGATGCCCTGAACATGTTCTTCGGTTCCGATCTACAGTACTTGATCATGGAAGACATCCTGGTGGTTAAAGAGGGCGCGGACGCATATGACTCGCTCGGCTGAACGCCATGTGCTGCAGTTCTGTCACGGCTATGACGGCCCGTTTCTGGACTGTGCCCGGCAGTACGCCAGCCTGTTCGCGGGGACTGGCTATCGAGTGACCACGGTCTTTCTGACCGGGGCCGCCGACAGCGACGTCGCTGCGGGCTGCGCTTCCGATGAAGTGCTGTTCATGGAGTACAGCTCCAAGGCCATTCGTGGCCTGAAGCTGGGCGCCATCGGCGATCTGCGCAAGATCGCCGCCTCGCGCAACTTCAGCTTCTGCATTGCCCACCGTTTCAAGCCGATCTACATCGCCTTGCTCGGCACCTCGCTGCCGGTCATCGGTGTGCATCACGCGTTTGGCGATTACCAACGCGGCACTCGCAAACTGTTCGCCCATATTTTCCGCAAGCGCCTCAGCCTGCTCGGGGTCTCCGATGCGGTGCGTGACGACATGCGCAGTTGCCTGCCGAAATGGCCGGCCGGGCGGATTCAGACGCTCTATAACCGTATCGATGTGCCGGCCATGCAGACCAGTCAGGTCTCGGCTCGCGAAGCCCGGGAAACCCTGGGTCTGTCAGCGGATGCCTGGATTGTCGGCAACGTCGGGCGGCTGCATCCGGACAAGGACCAGACCACGCTGCTGCACGGTTTTGCCCTGGCATTGCCGCAATTGCCGGCCAACAGCCAACTGGTGATTCTCGGTAGTGGTCGGCTGGAACAGGACCTCAAGGAACTGGCCCGCGAACTGGGTATTGGTGATCGGGTGCTGTTCCTCGGCCAAGTGCCGGACGCCCGTCGCTACTTCCGTGCCTTCAATGTGTTTGCCTTGAGCTCCGATCACGAACCTTTCGGCATGGTGCTGCTGGAAGCCATGGCCGCTGGCGTGCCGTTGCTCGCGACCGCTTGCGGTGGCGCGAGGGAAGTCGTTGAAGGGGTCGGCATCCTGTTCCCGTTGGGCGATGCCGAGCGTCTGGCTCAAGGGCTGCAACATCTGGCCGCGATGGACGAGCAGCAACGTCACCAGTGTGCCGAGATGATGCTCGACCGCTTGCGTGAGCATTTCTCCGACCGCGCAGTGCGCGATGCTTTCTGGCATTTGCCACACGTCACAGAACTGGCACCGAGGGGCTGATGCTCAACCGATTTCAAGGCTGGCGCGAACGTGGCTGGACGCCGGTCGACGCCTCGACTTATGCACAGGCCTGGCAGCGTTTTGGCGGTAGCGTCGCGACTCATCCCATGGTGGTTGAGCGCCTGGCGCAGTTGGCCGAGATCCCGGTGCGTTACCTGGCCTGGGAGCAGAACGGTGAAGTGAAAGCCGCCATCCCGACCTGGGGGCGCGATCTGGCGCTGTCCAAAGACGTGCTCAAGCGCCGTGGAAAAAAAGGCTTGTTCGACCTCGGCAATGCCGAGGTGATTCTGCCGGCTGCCGCCGATGCACAAGCAGCGCTGCGCCATCGCGGACGTTATTTGTCGGCACTGAGCGAAGGCCGATTCACCGATATCAAGCTACAGGCCGAACAACTGGCCATGGCGCGCACGCCCGAAGAACTGTCGAAAAAATTCCGCTACAACCAGCGCCGTGAATTGCGTCTGCTGGAAGAAGCCGGTGGCATTGTGCGTCCGGTCTCCGAGTTTTCCAGTGCTGAGCTAGCGGCGATTTATTGCGATCTGTTCCAGCGCCGTTGGGGGTTCCCGGCCACGGGTGCCGAGCGCATGGGCGAGGTGGTCGAATTGCTGCGCGACTTGCTGATCGGCTCGGTGATCTTCCTCAACGATGCCCCGATCGCCATTCAACTGGTCTACCGCGTTGAAGCGCCGGAATGGATCAGCGTTGAATACATCAACGGTGGCGTCGATCCTGAAACCCGCGAGTTCAGCCCCGGTAGCGTGCTGAGTTTTCTCAACACCCAAAGTGCCTGGGAACACGCTCGCGCCCTGGACAAGCCTTTGCGGTTTTCCTTCGGTCGTGCCGACCGGGAATACAAGGACCGCTGGTGCAATCCTGTGCCGGTTTTTACCGTGTGAGTGAACCCATGAGCCGCAAACAGCAACTGCTTAAGCGCCATCGGCGCAACAAACGTATCAGCCTGTTGATCGCGCTGATGCTGTTGATTGCCATCGGCGTGCTGGTGGCCTGGTGGTTGCCGTTGGTGTGTGCGGTGCTGGGCTGGATTGCCCACGAGGCCTGGTTCGCTGACCACCTGTTTTATTCCCCAAAAGACGATTACCAATACAGCTTCCCGCCCTACACCCCACAACCCAAGGTGCATCTGGACGGCGAGCGCTTGCGCCTGGACGAAGGCGTGATGCTGGTCGACGACGCCACGCTGGTGTTGGCGCTACGGGTGAAAAGCACCTGGCTGGGGCGCTTTATCGACCCGCTGGTGGAGTTGTCGGGTGGTGACAATCCGGACCGGCAAACCTTTGAACGCGGCGCGAATGGCCTGCGTTACCTGAACCTCAGTGGTCATGCGCAAGTGCTGTCGCGTGGTGAGTTGCGCCTGCGTGGACGCTACTGCCGCCTGTTCGGCGAGCCGGTATTGTGGGCACTGGAACAACCCGACTTCCGCCGGCAACGGGTGATGGTGATCGCGCCCCACGCCGACGACGCCGAGCTGGCTGCCTATGGTTTGTACAGCCAGGCCGATGAAGCCTGGATCGTGACACTGACAGCCGGTGAAATCGAAGCCGAACACTACCAACAGATCGGCCTGAACAAGGTCGAGGCGGCGCGGCTCAAGGGCCGTTTGCGCGCTTGGGACAGCATCGCGGTGCCGCGTTGGGCTGGTGTGCCGCAGGCTCATTGCGTGCAGTTGGGTTACTTCTGTCTGCAACTGGCGGCGATGCAGGCCTCGCCGACGCAACCGGTCGCCTCGCGAGAGGCGGATTTGAGCGACACTCGCCTGTTCCGCCAGTTGAACCCGTTTGCCCTGCCGGGCGATGCCGACGGTGCGCCGACCTGGAACAACCTGTTGGCCGATCTGCGTGCAGTACTGCTGCGTGCGCGCCCTGACGTGATCGTACTGCCACACCCGACCCTCGATCCGCATCCCGATCATATCTGTGCCCAGCAAGCGGTTCTCGAAGCCTTGAAAGGCCTGGAATGGCAGCCGACCACACTGCTCGGCTACGCCAACCATTTGCACGACAACGACCGCTGGCCAATGGGCGATGCCGGTCATGGTATCGCGTTGCCGCCAGCCTTCGACGCGGCGACGCCTATGCAGCCTTGCTGCCTGCCGCTGTCGCTGGAACTTCAGCGCGACAAAGCCATGGCGTTGGGCATGATGCATGACCTGCAACCGTCGATGCCGTTCAAGCGACGCCTGCGCCGGTTAATCCAGCGGTTGCTGGCCAGGCGGAAGCCACCGGCCTACGGTGAAAACGAATTCTTTCGCAAGGCCGTTCGGCGTCACGAGCTCTTGTGGATACTCAAGCACACACCAATCAACGCTTCGCAGCGGGGAGAGTTATGAGCCAGCGGCTAAAGGTTCTGCAATTGCAGCCTGACTACAACGTCAAAGCCCATGATTTTGCCGACCTCGCGGAGCAGATCGTCAAGGCGCTGCCCGGTGATCGCTACGAAGTGACGGCGGCGTTCCTGCGCGGCAAGCCCGGGCCGGGTGAGGCTATAAGCCGGGCGGACCGTTCGGTGTACTTCGAGTTTTCCGACAAGTCTCTCAAAGGCATGCGCTTGCGGGCGATGTGGACGCTGTACAAGTTTTGCCGCGCGGAAAAATTCGACGTGGTGATCTGTAACCGCTTCAAGCCCGTGAACATGATGCTGACGCTTAACCGTTGGTTGAAAGTGCCGCTGTGCATCGGCATTTCTCACGGTTTTGGTGAGTACGACCGGTTTTACCGGCGCCGCCAGACCCAGCGCCTGATCGATCGTCACTGGCGTTTTGTCGGCGTATCGCCGGCGGTCAAACAGTACCTGTTGGACTGCGACTGCGGTTTTACCGATCAGAATACTTACGCGATCACCAACGCCATCGACATTGAGCAGGCCGAAGGTTTGCAGCATAGCCGCGAGCGTGCCCGCGAATTGTTGGGGATCGATCCGTCGGTGCGCTTGATTGGTGCTCTGGGGCGTCTTGTACCGGTCAAGGGTCACACCTATCTGTTGCAGGCGTTTGCCGCGCTCAAGGACAAGTACCCGAATACCCAGTTGGCGATCATTGGTGCCGGCCGCGAAGAGTCGCGCCTGAATGCCGAGATCGAACGCTTGGGCCTGACCGGGCGCGCACACCTTCTGGGCTTCAAGGAAATCGCCTTGCAGTACATTCGCGCCTTCGACATCTGGACTATGCCGTCCCTGGCTGAAGGCCTCGGGTTGGCGCTGCTCGAAGGCATGAGCGGTCATCTGCCGGTTATCGCCTCCAACGTACCCGCCATGTTGCCGCTGATTGAAGGGGCGGGCGGGCTGGCGATTACGCCCAAGGAAGTGCCGAGCCTGGTCGCAGCGCTGGATAACTACCTCGGGCTGTCGGATGACGAACTCAAGGCCAAGGGCGAGCAGGCCTTCCGTTATCTGCAGGAACAACACGACATCGAGGTGTTCCGTCAGGAATACCTGAACCTGATTGACTCCGGCCTGGAACAGGCCCGCAAGGAACAACCATGAGCGCCGCGCAACCTCTCGTCACGGTCATCATTGCGTCGTATAACCACGCTCGCTACATCGAGGAAAGCATTCTCAGCGTCCTCAACCAGACGTATAAGAACATCGAATTGTTGGTGGTCGACGACGGTTCCAGCGACAACAGCGTTGAACGGATCAACGCTTTGCAGGCGCAACACGGTTTCGATTTCCGGGTTCAACAGAACCAGGGGCTGACCAATACCCTCAACGGCGCCATCGCCCGTTCAAGGGGCAGTCTGATTGTGCCGTTCGGTTCTGACGACATCATGCTGCCAGAGCGCATCGCCACTCAGGTGGCGCACATGGATGGCAAGCCCGAGGTTGGTATCTGCGCCGGCAATATCGAGCTGATCGACGCCGACGGTAATCTGTACCCGGAGAAGCGTCAGCGTCGTGATGTGCCGTTTCGTCGTCTGGATTTCGATGACATGTTTCTGGAGCGCAAACCCTATCCACCCGCCCCGACCCTGATGATCCGTCGGGAGGCGCTGGATAAGGTGGGTGGGTTCGATCCGAACATTCGCCTGGAAGATTTGCTGATCGAACTGAAGGTGACCCATGCCGGTTACTTTATCGATGGACTGAATGTGCTGATGGCGCGCTATCGCAAACACGCCACCAACTCTTACAAGAACCACCGCTTCATGATCGACAGCATCCTGCGTACCTACGCGCTGTTCAGCGACCATCCGCTGTACGACGAGGTTCGCTACAAGTTCCTCAGCTCAATGTTCCTCAAGACCGCCAACCGTGACCGCAAGCTGGCCCGCGAACTGCTGGCGCAGATCCCGTTCAAGGCCTGGAACAAGAAGACCTGGCGCGGTCTGGGGCGGCTGTACTTCTCGCCGCTGGAAAAAGACTGACCCAGCCTCCATGCGCCTTATAGCCGCAGGCTTCGCCAGCAGCTACAAGGGATGCGTCAGCTTCAGCCTGCGATCTTCTCTGTCAGAATCCTGTTGGCTTGTTTGCCTTGGCGCAGCCACAGCAAGGCCTTCTTGCCGGCCGTTATGCCCGGTTTCTCGATGTACAGGAACGTCAGGCTGCTGATGACGATCAGCAGGCAGCTGCACAGGGCCAGCAGCGGCAGAAAGGTCCAGATGTCACGCGCATCCAGATCAAGCACCAGCGGCAGGCGCTGGATGAACACCCACAGCACAAAGCCGTGCAGTAAATAGGTGCTGTAGCTGATTTCGCCGAGCCAACGGATGCTGCGTGGTTTCAGCGCGCCGAACAGGGTGTTTCCGGACGCCACAATCACGAAAAACAACGACATGAGCAGCAGTGGCTTCGGGCTGAAAGCACGGTTGAATGCCGTGAAGGCAATTGCCAACGCCAGCAGCGCGATAATCCCCGCCATTCGAGTCTGACCCCAGGCCACCAGTTTCGGTTGGCGAACCCAGTACGCAGCGCCGATGCCGCCGAGAAAGCTCGCGAGAAAATGTTTTTTCAGCGAGTGCTCCAGGCCGACCAGTTCATACAGGGCGTAAATGCCGATCAGGCACAACACCGTTTGCTTCCAGCTGCCTCGGTAGATAAATACCAAGGCGGCGAGGGGCAATGCCAGATAAAAAAATACCTCGTAACCCAAAGTCCAGGTGACGTTGGAGATCAGCACACCGGTTTGGTAGTACTGGTTGACGTCCGGCCGGTCGAAGGTCAACCAGGCCAGGATCTGGCCGAAGAACTGGATCCCTGAGTCCTTGAGTTCCCAGTTCTGCAGGTAGAACACCGTGACAAACACGATCAGCATCAGCGGCAAGTACAACGGGTACAGGCGAAACAGCCGCGATACTGCAAAAGCCATCCAGTCGTGTTGACGTCCCTGGGTGAGTAGTCGATTCCAAAACAGGAAAGCGGTGATCATGAAAAACAGCGCGACACTGCCTTGGCCAAGTTGTGAGTAGAAATTGCTCGGCGGAAAATCAAACACACCCGTGCGCAGGAAGATCAAGGTAATGATCGCATGGTGTACGAACACGCCGAACGCCAGATAACCGCGTAGCCCATCAATGCTGGCATAACGGCTTTCACTGGAATGTTCGATTTGACGGGCGATTTTCGGTACGGCGCGTAACAGCAGGGCGGCGGTCACAATGGCCAGCAGATAAGCTGCCAGCGCAATGAGAGGATTGGTTTCAGTCATCAATGAGCCTTGACCGGGGAGCTCCCGGTCAGCACTAGTCTGTGCAGGTTATCGACAGCGGACTTCGATGCCGTCATGGCATAGCCCTGAAGCAGTGCTTCAAAGTGTTCCTGGAACAGCCAGCGCTTGTCTACGGTGTAACGCTGCATATGGCGCAGGTTGCGCTGACGCAGGGCCAGGCTCAACGAAGAGGGGTAAATGCGCAGGTCGGCCACATCGATCAAGCCGAACTCGCCATCTTCAAGCACCAGAACGTTGCCCAGGTGCAGCGAGCGGAAATAGACGCCCTGTTCATGCAGTTGAGCCATGAACTTGCCGAATCGCTCCACCAGCGCCTCACGCACCGCGGGTGCGGTTATGCCTTGCAGGACCTGGCGCAGCGTATTGCCGGGCAGCGGTGAATAGTGCACGGCGCTGCTGCCGTCTGCCAGGCGATAAAGGTCAAGAATCGGCGGGGTCGCAACCCCCATGTTGCGCAGCTGCTCGCTGTTGACGGCAAAGCGTTCGGAGTAGGGGTTGAAACTGCCTGAGGTGTACCAGCGACGGCAGCGGAACAGCTTGAGGAAGCTGCCATCGAGCAGGCGCAAGACTTTGGGGCCCAGGCCATCTTCTTCGATCACCTGCGCATTGGCGGTCAATTGTTGCTGGGCCGTTGGCGTCAGTGTCTTGATGGGCATCGCCAACAAGCGTCTGGCGCGTTGATTAATGCAAAGCGCGGCGATCAGCGCCAGCGGAATCCACAGCAGAAACCAGTGCTCCTTGGGCCGGGAGATGATGCCGCCGCCCTCGGTCAAGCCTGCGCCGATGCCGAATATCAGCCAGGTCGAGGCGATGATGAACAGTGGTTGCACGCGATTTCGCCAACTGCTGAGCAAACTCCAGGCCTGGAAAAACAACCATGGCAGCAATCCCACAACACCGACGTAAAAGAGCACGCCCAGGACAAAGCTGTGGGGCTCCTGAAAGCTGACGCCGACGCCGGGGTCGATGGCCAGGTTGGCGCTATAACCATGACCGATCCATGGGTGATCGGCTATTTGATTGATGGCCAGTTGCCAAATTTCGAAGCGATAAGAATCGCCGCGTTCGATGATCATTCGCGCAAACAGCACATAAAGCGCGGTGCCGCTGGCAACCAATGCGCCCAGCAATATGACGGAGCGGCGGTTCCAGCAAATGAAGCCCAGCCAGAGCCCCGCCATCGTCAGTGCAGCCAGAGGCGTTCTGGAGCCAGTGGCGATGACGGCGGCGAACATGATTGCCATCGCCGGAAGACTCAACCAGAGCATCAGGCGGCGCTTGCAGATCATGCTCATGCTCAGCCAGTAGGCAGCATAAAAGCCATAGATGTGAGAGCTCAGCAGTGGGTTGTCGAACGCACCGCCACCGATCAAACGCATACCCGGCTCGTACATGCGGGCGAAAACGAACAGGTTATGGACGGTGCCGACCAGTCCGATCAATGCCGCGGCGAACAGCAGGGGATGAATGATTTCGCTGCGATAGCGCACCAGCAAGTAGCAGCCAGCGAACAGCATCAGGATATGCAGCGGCGCTTTGACTTGACTGAAGAAGCTATCCTTTCCCGGTGCCCAGGACAAACTCACCAGCGCCCAGGCCGCGAACACCACCACGGCAATGAAGATCGGCTCGCGGCACAATTCCTTGAGTTCGCGGGGACGCAGACACAGGGCAATCAGCACCGGAATGCTGAACAGGCCATAATAAAGTTTGTGGTGCAGACTCCGGCCCGGCAAGAAAAACAATGCGCATAGAAGCAAGAGATAGCCAAGTGGAAGAATCCAGAGGCAGATGAAATCGAAAACTCGACTTGACGCACTATTGAAACCGCTGAGTTGCATGCTGAGAGATTCAATCCTGAAGTTGATCGGGCATTCCGGGGTGATGGCTATTTGATACTCAATTCGATGCCTAACAATAACAGCCTTTAGTCGATTGCCAGAACCCTGAAGAAGCTGTGCTAAAGTCAGCGTCCTTTTTATCGACAAACGCGTGATATGGCCGACTCCAGTCTCTCCGCAAGCCCATCGAGCTTGAAAATCTACTTCCGCCTGCTCGGCTATGTCCGGCCGTACATCAGTCTGTTTCTGATCAGCATCGTCGGCTTTTTGATTTTCGCTTCGACCCAGCCGATGCTTGGTTACATCCTCAAATACTTTGTCGATGGCCTGTCCAATCCTGAGGCAGTGCTTTTCCCCACTGTGCCTTACCTGCGCGACCTGCAACTGTTGCAGGCTGTGCCGTTGCTGATCATTTTGATCGCCGCGTGGCAGGGGCTCGGATCATATCTGGGCAACTACTTTCTGGCCAAGGTTTCCCTCGGGCTCGTCCATGACTTGCGGGTGCAGCTGTTCAATAACCTGCTGGTTTTGCCCAATCGCTATTTCGACAAGCATAACTCGGGTCATCTGATTTCGCGCATCACCTTCAACGTGACGATGGTCACCGGGGCGGCCACAGATGCGATCAAGGTCGTAATCCGTGAAGGCATGACAGTGATCTTCCTGTTTGCCTCGCTGCTGTTCATGAACTGGCGTCTGACATTGGTCATGATCGCCATCCTGCCGCTGATCGCCATCATGGTGCGCACCGCGAGCAAAAAATTCCGCAAGCAGAGCAAGAAAATCCAGGTGGCCATGGGCGACGTGACCCACGTGGCGTCGGAAACCATCCAGGGGTATCGCGTGGTGCGCAGCTTTGGCGGTGAAGCCTACGAAGAGAAGCGTTTCTTCGCAGCCAGTCAGGGCAACACCGACAAACAACTGCGCATGACACGCACCGGTGCCATTTACACGCCGTTGTTGCAACTGGTGATCTACAGCGCCATGGCGGTGTTGATGTTCCTGGTGCTGTTCCTGCGCGGCGATGCGTCGGCCGGTGACATGGTTGCCTACATCACCCTGGCCGGCCTGTTGCCCAAACCGATCCGCCAATTGTCCGAAGTCAGCTCGACCATCCAGAAAGGTGTGGCGGGCGCCGAGAGTATTTTCGAACAGCTGGACGTCGAGCCTGAAGTCGATACCGGCACTGTGGAACGCGATGCCGTCAGCGGTCGCCTGGACGTGCGCAATCTGAGCTTCACCTACCCTGGCACCGATCGCCAGGTACTCAATGACATCAGTTTCTCGGCCGAGCCTGGGCAAATGGTAGCGCTTGTCGGACGCTCCGGCAGCGGCAAGTCGACCCTGGCCAACCTGATTCCACGCTTCTACCACCACGACAAGGGCGAGATCCTGATTGATGATGTTGAGGTGGAGGATTACAAACTGCTGAACCTGCGCAAGCACATCGCCCAAGTGACCCAGCATGTGACGTTGTTCAGTGACACGGTGGCCAATAACATTGCTTATGGCGACCTGGCTGGTGCACCTCGTGACGCGATCGAAAGAGCCGCGAAAGATGCCTACGCAATGGATTTCATCGCGCAGTTGCCCGAAGGCCTGGACACCCAGGTCGGCGAGAACGGTGTGCTGCTGTCCGGCGGTCAGCGCCAGCGCCTGGCCATTGCACGGGCCCTGCTGAAAAACGCACCGTTGCTGATTCTCGACGAAGCCACTTCGGCGCTCGACACTGAATCGGAGCGCCACATTCAGGCGGCGCTGGACCAAGTAATGAAAGGCCGGACGACGCTGGTAATCGCTCACCGTCTGTCGACCATCGAAAAGGCTGACCTGATCCTGGTGATGGATCAGGGCCGGATTGTCGAGCGCGGCACCCATGCCGAGCTTCTGGCGCAAAACGGTTACTACGCCCGCTTGAACGCCATGGGCCTCGACGCCCCGGCTGAAGACATCGCCTGACCCTCGGCATCCGTCAGTTTTAATGACAGCCTGAAAAAATTGCAGCCTGAGGTTCTTTGAATCTGACCAGGCTGCTTTTTTTTTGCTTTTTACGACCTCGTTCATGCCATGCGCAAGGGCACGCCAACCCTGTGGTAATATCGCGCCCCTGTTCATTTTGTATGTGGGTTGCTCCATGAAGTTGTCCATGCCGCGATTCGATCAAGCCCCTGTCTTGGTGGTCGGCGATGTCATGCTCGACCGTTACTGGCATGGTGGTACCTCACGGATTTCCCCTGAGGCGCCGGTACCGGTTGTCAAGGTCGAGCAAATCGAAGACCGCCCGGGCGGTGCCGCCAACGTTGCGTTGAACATTGCCGCGCTCGGTGCCCCGGCCTCGCTGGTCGGCGTGACCGGCGACGACGAAGCTGCCGACAGCCTGGCCAATAGCCTCAAGGGTGCTGGCGTTCGGGCGATATTCCAGCGCATTGCGCACCAGCCGACCATCGTCAAGCTGCGGGTCATGAGTCGTCACCAGCAACTGCTGCGTATCGACTTTGAAGAACCCTTCGCCACCGATGCGTTGGCGCTTGGCGAGCAAGTCGATGAATTGCTCGAAGGCATCAAGGTGCTGGTGCTGTCCGACTACGGCAAAGGCGCACTGAAAAACCATCAGGTGCTGATCCAGGCCGCACGTGCCCGTGGTATTCCGGTGCTGGCGGATCCCAAGGGCAAGGATTTTTCGATCTACCGTGGCGCAAGCCTGATCACCCCGAACCTCAACGAGTTCGAAACCATCGTCGGTGGTTGCGCCGATGAGCACGAGCTGGTGAGCAAGGGCGCGCAGCTGATGCACGACCTCGACCTCGGCGCCTTGCTGGTGACTCGTGGCGAACACGGCATGACGTTGCTGCGCCCTGATCACCCGGCGCTGCACTTGCCGGCCCGCGCCCGTGAAGTGTTTGACGTGACCGGTGCCGGCGATACCGTGATTTCTACCCTGGCAGCCGCGATTGCCGCTGGCGAAGAATTGCCGCACGCAGTGGCCCTGGCCAATCTGGCGGCGGGCATCGTGGTCGGCAAACTCGGTACGGCGGCCATCAGCGCGCCGGAACTGCGCCGCGCCATCCAGCGTGCAGAAGGGTCGGAGCGCGGTGTGTTGGGCCTTGAGCAGCTATTGCTGGCGGTCGACGATGCGCGTGCGCACAAAGAGAAGATCGTCTTCACCAATGGCTGCTTCGACATTCTACATGCCGGCCACGTGACCTACCTTGAGCAGGCACGGGCCCAGGGCGATCGTCTGATCGTTGCAGTCAACGACGATGCCTCGGTCAGCCGCTTGAAAGGTCCGGGTCGTCCAATCAACAGCGTCGACCGTCGCATGGCGGTATTGGCCGGATTGGGCGCAGTGGATTGGGTGATCAGCTTCCCTGAAGGCACCCCGGAAAACCTGCTGAGCGCGGTCAAGCCGGACGTGTTGGTCAAGGGTGGCGATTATGGGATTGACCAGGTGGTCGGCGCGGACATCGTGACTGCTTACGGCGGCACGGTGAAAGTGCTGGGGCTGGTGGCCAACAGCTCGACCACGGCGATTGTCGAAAAAATCCGCCAATCCGAGTGAAGCCTAAAAGATCGCAGCCTCGTTTCACTCGACAGCTCCTACATTGAAATGCGATTCCCTGTAGGAGCTGTCGAGTGAAACGAGGCTGCGATCTTTTGACCTTTTGCTTTAAGAGCTGACTTTTTTACGAGGTACGATTTTTTTCAGTAATTGCTTCGCCTTCCCGCGTAATCGCGCCAGACCCGAGTCCTTCCCCGGTGGACTCAACCCTTGCTGGCGCACCCAATCCTTCCAGCGAATCCGCTCATCACGCACTACCCAGCCTTCTTGCCGGGCAAAGCTCTCCGCCAGAAACAAGCCACGAGTACTCGCCGGGTACAGTTGATCTTTCTTCAAGGTATAGAGCTCGGCCATCGGCTGGCCGTCTTGTAATGGCATCAGGTACAAGTCCGGGCGCTTGCGGTCGAGACGGGCAACCAGTTGATCGCCTTCCAGTCGCTCGTCGACGTGAAAAAGACTCAGGGATTTGGCTTCTTTAGGCACGTCCAGGCGCAAGTCATAGATCAATTGCAACGACGCGGTGGGCAGATGCACGTAAGCGCGCGGCCGTTCGATCAACTGAAGCTTGGCGCAGCGCACCGGCCGCGCCGAACCGGACAACGGCGTCAGGCGAAACGGCAGCGCCTCGCGGTAATGCAGGGCGCTGGCGTAGGGCGCCGGCAGCCATGTGTCGTTGAAACGCCCGCCGAGCCAGCCTTCCGGGGTTTCCAGCAGGCATTCCTCAGCAATTTCCTGGATCGCGGTGTGCAGTGGCAGGTTCAGCTCATGGGCCGGTACGTAGCCGGAGATCAGCTTGAGCACCACGTCGCCACGGTCTTGCCGACGCTGACGCACCAGCACCCAGTAATCGCGATTTTGCCAATGCAAGGTCAGGCGCACCGAGACGCCGAGATTGGCCAGTTCCAGCGCAAACCGCTCGGTGTTGGCCACCGACACGAGGCGGCGACGTTGCAGGGTTTGGGAGAAATTGAGCGGCATCCCGACGCTCTGATAGCTCAAGCCTTCGGGGGTCGCTTCGACGTACAACGGCAGAGTCTTGAAGTTGCTCGGGTTCTTTCTAATGAGCGTTCGCGGCATGTCGGCTCCTGCTTAAGGCCGCGCGGGCGGCATCAGTTTCTACGGAGGACCTGGGCAACGGTCGCAACGTTGTGGGCGAGGTGCAGCGGATTAATGGTCCCGACAATAGCACTGGCAACACCCGGATGTTCAAACAACAATTCGAAGCTGGCGCGCACCGGGTCCACGCCTGGACTCAGGCACACATGACCACTGGCGAGGGCTTTTTTGACCAGGATGGCTTTGCCGTGAGCAGCAGCATAGTCAATGACGGGCTTCTCGTTCTGCTCGTTCAGATTGTAGGTGACCATGGCGCAATCACCTTGCTCCAGAGCCTTCAAACCACCCTCGACGGTTTTACCGGAAAAACCGAAGCCGCGAATCTTGCCTTCGGCCTTGAGCTTGGCGAGGGTCGCGTAGACCTCGCTGTCATTGAGGATCGCCAGATCGTTGCCGTCGGAGTGCACCAACACCAGGTCGATAAAATCCGTTTCCAGGCGTTGCAGGCTGCGCTCCACCGACAGTCGAGTGTGGGCGGCGCTGAAGTCATGGCTCGATTGGCCGTCGGTAAACTCTTCGCCGACCTTGCTGACAATCACCCAGTCCTGACGCTGGCCACGCAACAGTGGGCCGAGGCGTTCTTCACTGCGGCCATAGGCCGGTGCGGTGTCGATCAGGTTGATGCCCATGTCGCGGGCGAGTTTGAGCAGCCTGCGCGCATCGTCGTCGTCGGGAATCTGGAAGCCGTTGGGGTATTTCACGCCTTGGTCGCGGCCGAGTTTGACCGTGCCCAGGCCCAGCGGTGAAACCAGCAGGCCGGTGCTGCCCAGCGGGCGGTGCAGTTCGTGCAGGGTTGGTTGGCTCATGGCAGCAGTTGATCCCAGGCGGGTACGCCCATCGGTGGTTTTGGCAGCGGCGGCAGCGGCTCAGTCTGGCTTGGCTGGATGCCGTCGCGCGACAGGCTGGCAATAACCCGGTCGGCGAAGTCCGGTGCCAGCGCCAGTTTGGTCGGCCAACCAACCAGCAGGCGACCTTGTTCGGCAAGAAAAGCGTTGTCAGGGCGGGTGAGTCCCGATTGCAACGGCTCGGCGCGGTCCACGCGCAAGGTGGCCCATTGCGCGGTGCTCAGGTCGATCCATGGCAGTAACTGTCCGAGCTCTTGCTGGGCCGTAGCGATTTGCTCAGCGGGTTCTCGAGCAACGCCTTCGGCTTCGGCAATGTCGCCACCCATGTACCAGACCCACTGGCCATCGGCCGCCGGGTGAGTGGTCACGGTCAGGCGCGGTTTGGAGCCGCCGCCCAGGCAATGGGCGTACAGCGGTTTGAGGCCCGGGCCCTTGGCGATGATCATGTGCAACGGCCGGCGCTGCATGGCGGGCTGACTCTGCCCCAACGCTTCGAGCAACGCCGCCGTGCCGGCACCGGCGCTCAGGACAATGCGCTGGGCGTGAATCTCGCGTTCGTCGACCTTGAGTCCGACCAGTACGCCACCTTCCAGCAGCGGTTCGATCTTCTGTCCTGCGAGCAGGCCATCACCGGCGAGATCTGCCAGGCGCTGGATCAGGCTTGGCACATCGACCACCAACTCTGCCAGGCGATAGACCTTGCCCTTGAAGCGTTTGTCTTGCAGGGCCGGTGGCAGTTGCTCGCCCTTGACCTGATCGACACGGCCGCGCACGGCCTTGCTGGCGAAGAAGCTGGTGAGGTTGCCAGCGAGCGTGCCGGGGGACCAGAGGTAGTGGGCTTCGGACAGCAGGCGCACGCCGGACAGGTCCAGTTCGCCATCGCCCGCCAGCGCTTCACGCCAACGGCGGGGCATGTCGGCAATGGCTTCCGACGCCCCGGTCAGGGCGCCATGCAACGCGTACTTGGCGCCGCCGTGAATGATGCCCTGGGACTTCACGCTCTGCCCGCCACCGAGGCTGGCGCTTTCCACCAGCACGGTCGAAAAACCCTGGCGGCGCAGACGCGCATTCAGCCAGAGGCCGGCGACACCAGCGCCGACAATCAGAACGTCGGTGGAAATAACGGATGGCATGCGGCGACCTCAGTGTTCAATACGAGGGCGCAGTATACAGACTCAATGTGGAGGGGATTTATTGGATCAAGGGCGAACGCGCAACCTGTGGCGAGGGGGCTTGCCCCCGTTCGGCTGCGAAGCAGTCGTAAAATCAGTTGTCTCGGTGTGTCAGACAAAATCAGGTCGCCTGTTTTGGGGCCGCTTCGCGGCCCAACGGGGGCAAGCCCCCTCGCCACAGGAGATTGACCTTCGGGCTTTAGTGGCCTGCGGTTTTGGAGAACAGCTGGATGACAACAACGCCCAGCACAATCAACGCCATCCCCAGCATCGCCGGCACATCCAGCTTCTGCCCATAGATAAATAGCGCCGCGACGCTGACCATCACGATGCCCATTCCGGCCCACACCGCGTAAGCGACGCCGACCGGAACGCTGCGCACCACCAGGGTCAGCATCCAGAAAGCAATGCCGTAGCCGACTATCACCAGCACCAGAGGCAGGGGCGTGCTGAAGCCTTTGACGGCTTTCATTGAAACGGTCGCGATCACTTCGGCGCAGATGGCGATGGCCAGGTAGTAGTAGGCGGTCATGGGTGCATCCTCGTGTGAAGTGTTGCTTTCTGAGGTCGGCATTTTAGAGGCTCTTCAGATGCGGTAAAGTCATTACCTATCTGCCATGAAGATGGGTTGGCCTATGCAATGGGATCTTGAGCAACTGCGGTTGTTTGTCAGCGTAGCGGAGCAGCGTTCTTTTTCTGCCGTGGCGCGCAATCAGCGCAAGGCGCAGTCGGCGGTCAGCAGTTCGATTGCACTGCTGGAAGAAGACCTGGGCGTCAGCCTGTTCGACCGCAGCAGTGGCCGTCAGCCGAAACTCACCGAGGCCGGCAATGCCTTGCTGGAAGAGGCGCGGGAAGTGTTGCGTCAGTGTGAGCGCCTCAATGGCCGTGCGCTGGCCATGATGCGCGGCCAGGAAGCTCGTCTGCGCGTGGCGCAGGATGAGGCCATGCCCTATCAGCCGATCATCGAAAGCTTCGAAGCTCTGGCCGAAAAATTTCCCAGCCTCGAAGTGCAACTGACCAGCGCCGCCCAAGGCGATGTGGCGCGCAAGCTGGTGGAGCGCCGGGCCGACCTGGGGTTGCTGTTTTATCACGACCAAATCCCCGAGGCCCTTGAGCGACGAGTACTGGGGCGCGTCGAGATGGTCACGGTGTGCGGCGTCGGGCATCCACTGGCGAAACAGGCACACGTCGATTGTCAGGCTCTGGCGCAGCATCGCCAGTTGCTGATGTCCACACAGTCCAGCGTCTATCCCGGTAGCGAACCGGCCAGCCCACAAGTCTGGCGCGCGGACAGCTTCTACGTGATGGCCGAATGGCTGGTGCGCGGCCTCGGTTGGGCCTGGTTGCCACGGCATGTGGTGCAATACCCGGCGTATCAGGACTTGATGGTTGAACTGGTCAGCGAATGGACCCCGCCGGCGCTGGTGGTGGAGTTGGTATGGCGTCGTGATGAACCGCTGGGCCCGGCGGCTCGCTGGCTGGCGGAACGTTTTGCCGTGCACTTGCAGGCGATCGGCGAGAAAAGCCGATAAACTCCGCCGCCATGAATAGAACTCTCTATACCGCGCTGTTTTACCTGGGGCTGCCACTGGTAGCGATTCGGCTGTGGCTGCGGGCGCGTAAGGCGCCGGCGTACGCCAAGCGTATTGGCGAGCGTTTCTCCGTCGGACTGCCGGTGATGACGCCGGGCGGTATCTGGGTGCACGCGGTGTCGGTGGGCGAAAGCATTGCCGCAGCGCCGATGATTCGCGCCTTGCTGCAACGTTATCCACAGTTGCCGATTACCGTGACCTGCATGACCCCGACCGGGTCCGAGCGCATCCTGGCCTTGTTCGCCAATGAGCCGCGCATTCAGCACTGCTACTTGCCCTACGATTTGCCATGCGCCGCTGCGCGCTTCCTGGATCGGGTCCGGCCAACCCTGGCGGTGATCATGGAAACCGAACTCTGGCCCAACCACATTCACCAATGTGCCAAGCGCGGGATTCCCGTGGCACTGGCCAATGCGCGGCTGTCCGAACGCTCGGCCAAGGGCTATGGTCGCTTCAGTAAACTGACGCAGCCGATGCTCGCCGAGATGAGCCTGTTCGCGGTACAGACCGAGGCCGAAGCCCAGCGCTTCCAAGAGTTGGGTGCGCGTCCTGAAACCGTAGAGGTCACCGGCTCAATCAAGTTCGACCTGACCATCGCCCCGCAACTGCTGCAACGTGCCGTCGAACTGCGCACTCAGTGGCAGGCAATTGAGCGACCGGTGTGGATCGCCGCCAGTACCCATGAAGGCGAAGACGAAGTGGTCCTCGCGGCCCATCGTCAGTTGCTGGCCGATCATCCCGATGCGTTGCTGATTCTGGTGCCGCGCCATCCGGAGCGTTTCAACCCGGTGTTCGAACTGTGTCAGCAACAGGGTTTTGCCACACTGCGTCGTTCTACAGGAGAGCCAGTGACCTCGGCCACCTCGGTTCTGGTGGGGGACACCATGGGCGAGTTGCTGTTTCTCTACGCCTTGGCCGACAGCGCTTTTGTGGGGGGCAGCCTGATGCCGAACGGCGGGCATAACCTGCTGGAACCGGCCGCGCTGGCCAAGCCAGTCCTGAGCGGCCCGCACCTGTTCAACTTCCTCGAAATCGCCACGCAATTGCGTAGCGCCGGGGCGTTGCAGGAAGTGGAGGATGCCGAAGGCCTGGCGCTGGCGGTGCAGCGGCTGTTCGAGTTGCCGCGCGATGCGCAGCGGATGGCAGAGGCGGGGCTTAAGGTGATGCGCACCAATCAAGGGGCGTTGCAGCGGTTGCTGGATGGGCTGGGGCGGTTGATCGATCGCTAATAAATGTGGTGAGAGGGTAAGCCCCCTCACCACAGTGATGACCTGTTACTGCTCAGGTCTTGCTTTTAATTGCTCTTCCGCTGCCTTCGCCAGGCCCGGTGGCAGGAAGTCCTTGTCGGGGTTGTAGTCAGCCTTGAGGTAACGCTTCAGGTCTTCCAGATCTCCCGGGCTCAGTGTGCCGGCCTGCTGTTTGAGGCGCAGGTTGTCGAGGATGTAGTCGTAGCGGGTGTTGTTGTAGTCGCGTACTGAGGTGTACAGCGAACGCTGCGCATCCAGGACGTCGACGATGTTGCGTGTCCCCACCTGATAACCGATTTCGGTCGCTTCTACCGCACTCTGGTTGGAGATGATCGATTGCTTGCGCGCCGAAACCTGATCAACGTCAGTGTTCACTGCGCGGTGTAGATTGCGGGTGCTTTCCACTATCTGCCGACGCAGCGCTTCGCGTTGCTGCTCGGTCTGGTCCAGCTGTGCATACGACTGGCGCACTTGGGAGGTGGTCAGGCCGCCGCTGTAGATCGGGATGCTCAGTTGCAGGCCCAGCGTCGTTTGCTCGACGTTGCCACCGTACGCCTGAGGCAGGTTGTTCGGGTTGCTGAACCCCAGCGCGTCGTTGTCGCCTTTTTCATATTTCGCCACAGCGTCGACCGTCGGTAGATGACCGGCCTTGCGCTGCTTGAGGGTTTGTTCGGCGGCACTGACCGCGTAGTTGCTGGCCAGCAAATTCAGGTTCTGTCTGGCCGCCGTATCGACCCAGGCTTTGGCGTCGTTCGGAGACGGTGGCAAGATCGGCAGGCTATGGGTGACGCCCCAAATCGAATTGTACTGACGGTTGGTCAGAGTGATCAGGGCTTCAAACGCGTCATCTACCTGGCGCTGTGCAACGATCCGGTTGGCGCGTGCGGTGTCGTAGCTGGCTTGAGAGTTGAGCACGTCGGTCTTGTCCGACAGGCCGACATCGAAACGTTCGTTGGACTGGTCGAGCTGGCGTTTGAACGCCGCTTCTTCGGCCTTGGTCGACGCCAGGTTGTCCTGGGTGCGCAGCACGTTGAAGTAATTTTCAGCGGTCTGCAGGATCAGGTTTTGCTCGGTGGCCGAGAGTTGCAGGGCAGCCTGTTCGTTGACGTCCTTGGCGGCCTGGAACTGGAACCAGCGATCGGCACGGAACAGCGGCTGCGCCAGGGTGGCCTGATACGAATTTGCAGCGCGATTGGCCGTCGACGACGGCTGATCGATCGAGGTGCGCACGTTAGCCAGTTCGGCACCGCCCGAAAGATTGGGCAGCAGGCCGGCACGAGCCTGGGGCACGACTTCTTTCTGTGCGCCGTATTGAGCGATGGCCGCAGCGAGGTCGGCGTTGTTGGCCTTCGCTTCCTGGTAGACGCTGACCAGGTCATTTTTGGTCGATAAGGGCGCTTCTGCTGCCCAGGCCATTCCATTGGACGCACAAGACACGGCAATGGCCAGTGAGAGTTTGCGCAGCATAGGCGTTCCCTAGAATAAATATTACACAAATAATTTGAGCGCCAAGGCTAAGGCGCGGCACGTACCACGTCAATGCGTGGCTTGGCGTTGCGAGTGTAGTTGTGCAAGAGGGCGGGAACAATCCGGAATGCGCCATTCATCATGGTGTTTGCAGCGGTATTGGCGTTCTCTGCCAGTTGTGTCTAGACTGGCCGGGTTCTTGTCGGGGTGCCTTGCTATGAGGCTGAGATCGAATAATTTCGGATCCCGTTGAACCTGATCAGGTTAGCGCCTGCGTAGGGAACAAGATTTCTCGTCACCCGGCGAGTCCTCTTGTGCTTCGTCCGGGATGTTGTTCGACAATCGAACACCCCTCGAGCACTGAGCACAGCACCAACAGCGCCGTTATGGCTGATTGGCTGCGTCCATTCGTTACAGGTTCACTCCGACAAAATCCCACTGCCTGGATGCTGTCTGGAGAGCCCGTGATGACGATAAAACTAAAAAATACGACGAACCTGAGTGATTCGGCCCAAGTCGATCAACAGTCGGTTCAGCCGTTTACCCGCTCGCAAAAAATCTATGTTCAGGGCTCACGTCCCGACATCCTCGTGCCTATGCGCGAAATCAGCCTGGATGTGACTCCGACCGATTTCGGCGGCGAGATCAATGCGCCGGTAGTTGTGTACGACACCTCGGGTCCATACACCGACCCCAATGTCATCATCGACGTGCGCAAAGGTCTGGCCGATGTGCGTTCACCGTGGATCGAGTCCCGTGGCGACACTGAACGCCTGCCTGGCTTGAGTTCGAACTTCGGTCAGGAGCGCCTCGCTGATGCCGAGCTGACCAAACTGCGCTTCGCCCACGTCAACAATCCGCGCCGCGCCAAGGCCGGGGCTAACGTCAGCCAGATGCACTACGCCCGCAAAGGCATCATCACCGCCGAGATGGAATACGTCGCCATCCGCGAAAACATGAAGCTGGAAGTGGCCCGCGCCGCCGGCCTGCTGGACCAGCAACACGCCGGCCACAGCTTCGGCGCCAGCGTGCCGAAAATCATCACCCCCGAATTCGTCCGTGACGAGATCGCCCGCGGTCGCGCAATCATTCCGGCCAACATCAACCACACCGAACTGGAACCGATGATCATCGGCCGTAACTTCCTGGTGAAGATCAACGGCAACATCGGCAACAGCGCGCTGGGTTCGTCCATCGAAGAAGAAGTGGCGAAGCTGACCTGGGGCATTCGCTGGGGTTCGGACACGGTCATGGACTTGTCCACCGGCAAACACATTCACGAAACCCGCGAGTGGATCATCCGTAACTCACCGGTGCCAATCGGTACGGTGCCGATTTACCAGGCCCTGGAAAAAGTCGGTGGCGCTGCAGAAGATCTGACCTGGGAGCTGTTCCGCGACACGCTGATCGAGCAGGCCGAGCAGGGCGTCGACTACTTCACCATCCACGCCGGCGTGTTGCTGCGCTACGTGCCATTGACCGCCAAGCGCGTGACCGGCATCGTTTCTCGTGGTGGTTCGATCATGGCCAAGTGGTGCCTGGCGCATCACAAGGAAAACTTCCTCTACACCCATTTCGAAGACATCTGCGAAATCATGAAGGCCTACGACGTCAGCTTTTCGCTGGGTGATGGCCTGCGTCCGGGCTCGATTGCCGACGCCAACGACGCCGCACAATTCGGCGAGCTGGAAACCCTCGGCGAGCTGACCAAGATCGCCTGGAAACACGACGTGCAGTGCATGATCGAAGGCCCGGGTCACGTGCCGATGCAGTTGATCAAAGAGAACATGGACAAGCAGCTGGAATGCTGTGACGAAGCGCCGTTCTACACCCTCGGCCCGCTGACCACTGACATCGCACCGGGTTACGACCACATCACCTCGGGGATCGGCGCGGCGATGATCGGCTGGTTCGGTTGCGCCATGCTCTGCTACGTGACGCCGAAGGAGCACTTGGGCCTACCGAACAAGGATGACGTGAAGACCGGGATCATCACCTACAAGATCGCCGCGCATGCCGCTGATCTGGCTAAAGGGCATCCGGGCGCGCAGATTCGCGACAATGCCTTGAGCAAGGCGCGGTTTGAATTCCGTTGGGAAGACCAGTTCAACCTGGGTCTGGATCCGGACACTGCCCGTTCGTATCACGATGAGACCCTGCCGAAGGACTCGGCCAAGGTCGCGCACTTCTGCTCAATGTGCGGGCCGAAATTCTGCTCGATGAAGATCACTCAGGAAGTCCGTGAATACGCGGCCAACCAGCGGATCGAAACCGTAGATGCCGAGGTCGCCCAGGGATTAGCGGAACAGGCTGAACGGTTCAAACAGGAAGGCAGTCAGCTGTACAAGAAGGTTTGATCGACCCCGCGCCAGTCCTTACAGGCTGGCGTAGCTTTTGTAGGAGCAAGGCTTGCCCGCGATAGCGCTCTTGAGATCGCCATCGCGGGCAAGCCTTGCTCCTACAGAAAGTGAAGGTCAACACAACAACAAATGTCCCTCTGAGATAACACCCTTGAGCATTCAACCGAGTACTTATTCACCCGACATCGCGGTGCCGACCGACAAACGTGTCTTCGGCGGTCGCGATCTGTTTTCCCTGTGGTTCTCCCTCGGCATCGGCCTGATGGTGCTGCAGACTGGCGCACTGCTCGCGCCAGGCTTGGGCCTGTCCGGTTCGTTGCTGGCGATCTTCCTCGGCACCCTGGTCGGCGTTTTGCTGCTGGCCGCCGTCGGCGTGATCGGCAGCGACACCGGTCTGTCGTCGATGGCCGCACTCAAACTCAGCCTCGGCAAACGTGGCGCGAGCTTGCCGGCCGTGCTGAACCTGCTGCAACTGATCGGTTGGGGCTCGTTCGAAATCATAGTCATGCGCGACGCTGCCAGCCTGTTGGGCGCGCGGGCATTTAGCGAAGGCAGCCTGCTGTCGAATCCGCTGCTCTGGACAATTTTCTTCGGTGGTTTGGCGACCTTGCTTGCCATCAGCGGTCCCCTGACATTCGTGCGGCAAATCCTGCGCAAGTGGGGCATCTGGTTGTTGCTGGCCGCGTGCATCTGGCTGACCTGGAACCTGTTTGCCAAAGCCGATCTGGCCACGTTGTGGGCGCAGGCCGGTGATGGTTCGATGCCGTTCGCCGTGGGTTTCGACATTGCCATCGCGATGCCGCTGTCCTGGCTGCCGCTGATCGCCGACTATTCGCGTTTCGGCAAGCGTGCGAAAAACGTCTTCGGTGGTACGGCGCTAGGTTTCTTTATCGGTAATTTCTGGCTGATGAGCCTGGGCGTGGCTTACACCCTGGCGTTCGCGCCGAGCGGTGAAGTGAATGCCTTGCTGCTGGCGCTGGCCGGTGCCGGTCTGGGCATTCCGCTGCTGCTGATCCTGTTGGACGAGTCGGAAAATGCCTTCGCCGATATTCACTCGGCCGCCGTTTCCAGCGGAATTTTGTTGCGCTTGAAAGTCGAGCATCTGGCGCTGGCCATCGGCGTGATCTGCACACTGATCGCGTGCCTGGCACCGCTGGCCCAGTACCAGAACTTCCTGCTGTTGATCGGTTCGGTGTTTGCGCCGCTGTTCGGCGTGGTGCTGGTGGATCACTTCATCTTGCGCAAACGTTCGGCTCAAGTGGCGTCAGCCGCGTTGCGCTGGCCGGCATTGCTCGCCTGGTTGGGTGGGGTAAGCACCTATCATTTGTTGGCCAATCTGTATCCGGACATCGGCGCAACCCTGCCGTCGTTGATTCTGGCAGGGCTGCTGCAGTTGGTGCTCGGTCGGGCCTTCAGCTACGGCCGGGAAACAGCTCGGGCTTGATGATGCCGTTCAGGCGTGGGTAAGGGATCTTCAGTTCGATATGGCCCAGCGCGTAAGGCGCGATAGTGCTGGTTTCGTACTTGAGGATCACCCCGCCGTAGGTCAGCGCCACGTTCTGGGTTTTCTGGAACGGCCAGCTCTTCACGAACTCCGGTTCCTGATCGAGCTTGGTGCTGATCAGCCAGCTGTTGTGCGCGACTTGCGCCGCCTTCCAGAACGCTTCTTCCTGACCGGGAACCAACATGTCCGACAGCGTCAACACTTTGTGTTGCTGGCGTGAATAGTTGATAAAGCCGCGGCCCGGTGTGCCATGAGCGCCGCCGGTGTCCAGGTAGCTGGAAAATTCGACGATCACCAAGCCGTCATGCTGTTCACGTACTTTGGCTTGCAGGTAGCTGCTGGAGCGCGGACTGGCCGTGCGCAAAAACTCGTCACGATAGGCCGTCAGCGTGGGTGCCACTGGGGCGTCCGGTGAGGTGCGGGTCAATTGCAGCAGGCGTTTTTCGACGATGCCGTCCAGCGCGGGTTCGGCAGGAAAGTGCACTGTATCGATGTTCACCAGCGGGCATTCGGATGTGGTGCAACCCGGTTTCAGGGTTTCGGTGGCGTCGCGGGTGGTTTCCAGAGGTGCCCGGTAGCTGGGCTGAAACAGGCTCTGGCAGGCGCTCAGCGTCAGGGCGATAGCGGCCACGGAGGCGATTTTAAAAAGCGACATGGGCGTCCTTTGCAAAACAGGGGAAGGCAAAAAAGTTATCCGCTTCGACTATCAACGAAGCAGTCAGTTCGCCACTAAGCTAATTAGAGTTGGTTTCGCCCTCACCGTCTATCCCGCTGACGGGAAAGGGGCTGCATCAAATGTCGCAGGCGCGTTAGGATGGCGCGAAGTCGAGGTTGCAAGTAACAAAAAGGAGCCTCGTAATGGATTTGCAGTAAAGAGGATTGTCATGACTGATTTTGCCAACGCCATTCCGACCGCCGTTGATATCGTTCGGCGCGAAAAGTGCTATGAGGGATTTTATAAGCTCGACCGCGTGCACTTGCGCCACGAACTGTTCGCCGGTGGTATGAGTCGCGAGATCAATCGTGAAGTGTTCGTGCGCCACGATGCAGTGTGTGTGCTGCCTTACGACCCGCAGCGCGACGAAGTGGTGCTGATCGAGCAATTTCGTGTCGGAGCCATGGGCAAGACCGACAACCCTTGGCTGATCGAACTGGTCGCTGGTCTGATCGACAAGGAAGAAGTGCCGGAAGAAGTTGCTCACCGCGAAGGGCAGGAGGAAGCTGGGCTTGTGTTCGGGGCGCTCTGGCCGATGATCAAGTATTTCCCGTCGCCGGGCGGCAGCAATGAATTCGTGCACCTGTTCCTGGGGCGTTGCGACACGAACGGGGTTGGCGGCCTGCATGGGCTGGAGGAAGAAGCTGAAGATATCCGCGTCACGGTCTGGGCGTTCGAAGATGCCTTGCAAGCCGTACGTGACGGACGAATTGCCAACGCGGCCAGCATCATTGCCTTGCAATGGTTAGCTTTAAACCGTGCTGAAGTGAGGGGGTTATGGTCGTAAACAAGCTGCGCGATCGTTATAGGGTGGACCTTGTGGGGCTGCAAGCTTCCTGCGAGGCGAACTACGCGCGCTTGATGCGACTGCTGCCAGACATGCGCGACGAGCCGGCGGCGCGGCGCATTGCCGTCACCCATGGCGAACAGATGCTCGGCGTGCTGGCGCTGGAAGTGTTGCAGGTCTGTCCGTACACCACGACCCTGCAAGTGCGCCAGGAGCACAGCCTGCCCTGGCTGCCGATACCGCAGCTGGAAGTGCAGGTCTATCACGACGCCTGCATGGCCGAAGTCGTCAGCGCCGAACATGCACGGCGTTTTCGCGGCATCTATCCTTACCCGAACGCGTCGATGCATCAGCCGGACGAAAAGGCCCAGCTGAACATGTTTCTGGGCGAATGGCTGAGCCATTGCCTGGCCTGCGGACACGAGTACGCCGTTGTGCGTTGAGCGCTGAGCGCCCTATCTCCCAAATATGCTCATTTTTGGCGGTGTTCATTGTCACCATGCTGCGTTGCCGCTCCTCCCCATAGCTAGCTATGAGTCGTCGCGGCGCCTTGCCTGGCGACAATGACCACTCGCCAAAAAAAGAGCATATTTGGGGGATAGGGCGCTAGTTGTGAACTGTGTCTGGTTCACAAATTTCCCCTTTTGAGCGTCCCCCAGCATAATTGCAGCACCCATCCACACCCGTGATTCAGTCCTGGGAGAACGCCTTGCCGAGCGTATCCACATTGACCACCGCCGATCCGGCGTTGCTGGTGCAACTCTCCGACAGTCATCTGTTCGCCGAAGCGGGCGGGACGTTGCTGGGCATGAACACCCGGGACAGCCTGCAAAAAGTCATCGAGTTGGTGCAGCTTCAGCAGCCGCACATTGACTTGGTCATCGCCAGTGGCGACCTGTCTCAGGACGGGACGCTGGAGTCCTACCAGCAGTTCCGCGAGCTGACCCGTCAGCTCGATGCGCCGGCGCGCTGGATTCCCGGCAATCACGATGAGCCACAGGTCATGGCCGAGGCCGCAGTGCAGAGTGCGTTGCTGGAATCGGTGGTGGATGTCGGTAACTGGCGGGTCACGTTGCTCGATTCCGCCGTGCCGGGTTCGGTGCCGGGGTATTTGCAGGATGAACAGTTGCAGTTGTTGGCTCGATCACTGAGTGAGGCACCGGAGCGGCATCATCTGGTGTGTTTTCACCATCATCCGGTGTCGATTGGCTGTGCGTGGATGGAGCCGATCGGGTTGCGCAACCCTGAGGCGCTGTTTGCGGTACTCGATCGTTTTCCGCAGGTGCGGGCGGTTTTATGGGGGCATGTGCATCAGGAGATTGATCAGGTGCGAAACGGCGTGCGCCTGATTGCCTCACCGTCGACCTGCATTCAGTTCGAGCCGGGCAGCGAGGATTTCAAGGTCGGGGAGCAGGCACCGGGGTATCGGTGGTTGCGGTTGTTGCCCGATGGCCGGATCGAAACCGGCGTGGAGCGTGTGACCGGGTTCGATTTTCAGGTCGATTACGGTTCTGACGGTTACTGACGATTAATCTTGATCTTGGCGGCCTGATAGCCGACCAGGTTCTTGCTTGCCGGGTACATATCCGTTTCTGCGGTAACGGCGGCTGGCGGTTTCGCCCTGACGGTCGACTCCCTTTGGCAAACGCCCCAAAGGAAGCAAAGGTCTCGCCCCGAGCGTCCGGCCCCTCGCCTGGGCTCGGCGTTCCTTCGCTCCGGTATCCATCCGGGGACACTGCCCTCCGGTCGGCTTCGCTTCGACCTACATGCAGCGTGTTCGACTACGTCGAACGGCGCTGCGCGCCACTCCCCGGATGAACACCTCCACTCAGCCTCCCGAAGGGGCGGGTAGATCAAGATCAAAAGCTGCAGGCGAGCTAACGTTCGGCCTGTTGAGTGGTGAAGAGCGGCGGGTGTACGCCGATCTATTGTAGGAGCTGGCTTGCCAGCGAAGGCGGCCTGACAGCCGACCAATTTCCAGCAGATGCACACCATTCCCCTGTAGGAGCTGGCTTGCCAGCGAAGGCGTCCTCACCGACGACACTGTTTAATGGTCAGCAGAAATTTCGGAACCTTCCCACGATATTTTCAGGTTGCCCGTCGGACGTGGCATCTCTAGCCTTTGGTCTGTCGCTGACACATTCAGCGTCCGGGCTTCGCGGCCCACTGAACTGAGGCATAATCGCCGCGCCTTACAACAGCACCTTTGAGTGCTTGTCGTTTTGTTTCATGGCGGCTGTGCGTGGGATACCTTCGGGTATGCCGATTCTCAGTTCTCGGTCCGCGAACCCGCGTACAGCTGCCACCCTTACATTGCATCGCGGCAATTGGGGGTGGCTCCATATCAATGAACTGAGGTGTCACCATGTTCAAACCAACACCAAATCCCCCAGATACTGCCCGCAAACCCAGCACGATGTTTATGGTCGCCCCCGACATAGACATAGAAAGCCTGTTAGCCCATTCCTGCGAGTCCCTTGCCTCTGCCAGTGTCATGGCCAGTGATTTCGCTGCGCGCCTGCATGGGCCGGACCGGCATACAGCGATGGCGATTCAACAGATAGTCATGCTGGCTGAACTGGCGGTGAATCGGGCGCTGGATAATGTCGATCCGACATAGCTGTTAGACCGAGTCATCGTTCGTCGTCGGAACGCCGCCCGGAGCCGGCTCGCTCCCGCAGGGGATTTGTCAGCGACGCAGATCCAATGTGGGAGATTCTATGGTTGAGGGGAAGCCCTCAATTGGTTTTCGGTTGGTATTCGCTTTGCCCGTTCAGCAGGGCGAATACAACCCGAGCAAGCTTGCGAGCCAGCATTACCAGCGCCTGAGTGGTGCTGAAGCCCCGAGCTCTTTGCGCTTCGTAAAATCCTTTCCAGGCCGCCGTTCGGCTGGCCGACATCGCTGCATTGTGCAAAAGGCGCCGGGCCTCTGGGTCACCTCGCTTGCTCAAACTCCGGCGACAATCTTTTTGTCCTGACTTCGCCCCCCGCAAATCCATTCCCAAGAAGGCGATAAAGGCATTCGCGTTTCTGAAGTCACCCCGCTGAAAAGCCGCAATCAAGCGAGCTCCGGTCAAAAAACCAATACCTTCAACTTTCAGACACCGCTTTAACTGGCCGAGCAAGCCGGCTTCTTTCAGATGGTCCTTAATCGTCTTTTCGACCAGCACTTCAAGTTGCTGCATGGATTTCACTTGCTCGGCGAAAGCGGTTTTCAGCAACGGTTCATTCGCCCAGCTTTGCACCAGGCCAACTCGCGCCTGGACCAAAGCCGCCCGGCGGCGGAAAAGGCTCAAGAGCTGGCGGTACAGCGGTGACGGCGGGGTCCACGGATGAAGCTCCTCAGCTTCGTTCTTTAAATAACGGGCAAGTAACTTGGCATCTAGCGCATCAGTTTTGGCGCGAACTTTGACACCTTTTCGGTAATGACTGAGTTCATAGCCGCCCACCATGTAAATAGTGCAACCGGCCTCATAGGCCAAGTCAGCAAACTCCAGGTGATAGATGTTGGTGGCCTCAATGGCGATCGCCACTGTCCCCGGCAAGGCCTTCAACCACTGCTTGATGGCCGCTTTGGTGTTGGGGATTTCTTCGAGCAAATCGAACTCTGCCTGATAAATCACCAATTCATTCTTGGCGACATCCACACCCACGATCGGCTTTGAAACAAGAACCGGCATTGCCATTGGATTTCCTCCGGGATAAGGTTTTAAGCACTTGAAGGGCTCACCCAGAGGCGCAGGCTTGTTCCTATCGTCGGTCTAGCCAGAAGCATTCTTTATCGGCGCTTGGGTGAAAGGAGGAGGGGCGAAATCTCCCACGGTCTGTACTGCGTCAACAGTCAGAAACGAGCCTTGTCCCTCCTCCTCCCTTCAAGTCCTACCATACAAGCGAGCCTGCTCGCGAAAGCGTCAGTTCAGGCGCCTGTAATCCCGAGGATATCCCCGATCCCCCCATCTCCCTGTAAACTGCGCCTCTTTACCCGACGCAAAGGGAGCTAAAATGTCCGGTTCGATCCTTTATATCCACGGTTTCAACAGCGCGCCTGCGTCGAAAAAGGCCACGCAGTTGATGCAAGTGATGGACCGTCTGGGTTTGAGCGATCAGTTGCGCGTGCCAGCCTTGCATCACCACCCTCGCGAGGCCATCGGTCAGCTGGAGCAGGCGATTGCCGAGCTGCAACGGCCACTGCTGGTCGGCAGCTCACTCGGCGGCTACTATGCGACTCTCTTGGCCGAGCGCCATGGCCTCAAGGCTTTGCTGATCAACCCGGCCGTCAGTCCGCACCGGATGTTCGACGGGTTCCTGGGAACGCAGAAAAACCTGTATACCGATGAGGCTTGGGAGTTGACCCACGACCATGTGACGGCCCTGGCCGAGCTGGAAGTGCCGGCGCCCCAGGATCCGCAGCGGTATCAGGTGTGGTTGCAGACCGGCGACGAAACGCTGGACTATCGCCAGGCCCAGCAGTATTACCGGGCCTGTGCCTTGCGCATCCAGGCCGGCGGCGACCATAGTTTCCAAGGGTTTGCCGCGCAACTGCCGGCCATGCTGAGTTTTGCCGGCATCGGCGCAGATTTGTATCAGGCGATCGATTTCACTGCACTGTGAGTCGTCGTCTCTATTTCACCGAATACTTTTTTTACAGGCGGACGACGAGACCCCATGGCCACTCCCAGCGCTAGCTCTTATAACGCAGACGCCATCGAAGTCCTCTCGGGCCTCGACCCGGTGCGCAAGCGCCCCGGCATGTATACCGACACCAGTCGGCCGAACCACCTCGCCCAGGAAGTCATCGACAACAGCGTCGACGAAGCCTTGGCCGGGCATGCGACATCGGTGCAGGTCATCCTGCACGCCGACCACTCCCTGGAAGTCAGCGACGACGGCCGTGGCATGCCGGTGGACATTCACCAGGAAGAGGGCGTTTCCGGGGTCGAGCTGATCCTCACCAAGCTTCATGCTGGTGGCAAGTTTTCCAACAAGAACTACCAGTTCTCCGGCGGTCTGCACGGGGTGGGTATTTCGGTGGTCAACGCCTTGTCGACCGAAGTCCGGGTGCGCGTAAAGCGTGACGGCAACGAATACCAGATGACGTTCGCCGACGGTTACAAAAAAACCGAGCTGGAAGTGATCGGCACGGTCGGTAAGCGCAACACCGGTACCAGCGTGTTCTTCGCCCCGGACCCGAAATATTTCGATTCACCGAAATTCTCCATCAGCCGCCTCAAGCACGTGCTCAAGGCCAAGGCTGTGCTGTGCCCGGGGCTGCTGGTCAGTTTTGAAGACAAGGCCACCGGTGAAAAAGTCGAGTGGCATTACGAAGACGGCCTGCGCTCCTATCTGGTAGACGCGGTCAGCGAATTCGAACGCCTGCCGGACGAGCCGTTCTGCGGCAGCCTGGCCGGTAATAAAGAAGCGGTCGACTGGGCGCTGCTGTGGTTGCCGGAAGGTGGCGACGCGGTGCAGGAAAGCTACGTCAACCTGATCCCGACGGCCCAGGGCGGTACACACGTCAACGGTTTGCGTCAGGGCTTGCTCGATGCCATGCGCGAGTTCTGCGAATTCCGCAGCCTGCTGCCGCGTGGTGTGAAGCTGGCGCCGGAAGACGTCTGGGAACGCATCGCCTTCGTGCTGTCGATGAAGATGCAGGAGCCGCAATTCTCCGGTCAGACCAAAGAACGATTGTCGTCCCGTGAAGCGGCGGCTTTTGTTTCCGGTGTGGTCAAGGACGCTTTCAGCCTGTGGCTCAATGCCAACCCGGAAACCGGCATGCTGCTGGCCGAGCTGGCGATCAACAACGCCGGCCGCCGCCTCAAGGCGAGCAAGAAGGTCGAGCGCAAGCGCATCACCGCAGGGCCGGCGCTGCCGGGCAAACTGGCTGACTGCGCCGGGCAGGACCCGATGCGTTCCGAGCTGTTCCTGGTGGAAGGTGATTCCGCCGGCGGTTCCGCCAAGCAAGCACGGGACAAAGAGTTTCAGGCGATCCTGCCGTTGCGCGGCAAGATTCTGAATACTTGGGAAGTCGACGGCAGCGAAGTGCTGGCCAGCCAGGAAGTGCATAACATTGCCGTGGCCATCGGTGTCGACCCGGGCTCGGCGGACATCGCCCAGCTGCGTTACGGCAAAATCTGCATCCTCGCCGACGCCGACTCCGACGGTCTGCACATCGCCACGTTGCTGTGTGCGTTGTTCGTCCAGCATTTCCGCCCGTTGGTGGATGCCGGTCACGTCTATGTCGCCATGCCGCCGCTGTACCGCATCGACTTGGGCAAAGAGATTTACTACGCCCTGGACGAGGCCGAGCGCGATGGCATTCTGGATCGTCTGGTCGCCGAGAAAAAACGCGGCAAGCCGCAGGTCACCCGATTCAAAGGTCTGGGTGAAATGAACCCGCCACAGCTGCGCGAAACCACCATGGACCCGAATACCCGGCGTCTGGTGCAGTTGACGCTGGACGATTTCGAAGCGACGTCGGAAATGATGGACATGCTGCTGGCGAAGAAACGCGCCGGTGATCGCAAATCCTGGCTGGAATCCAAGGGCAACCTGGCCGAGGTTCTTGGTTGATGCCGCGTGGCTTTGCCCTGGCATGTTGTTTACTTCTGGCCCCGGTTCTGGCGTTTGCTGAACCGGCACCAGAATTGCGCGTGGTAGCCGAGCATCCGGTTGACGGCATGCGCGGCGGCAATCTGTCGGGACTTGGCCAGTGCGGCAAGGACTTGTGGGCGGTATCCGATCGCGACGACGATCAAATCTACCGCCTCGATACTCGCGACACGGTCTGGCAGGCTGAAGCCGTGGGCATCGGTGTGCCTGCGGTACCGGACAGTGGTTTGCCCTGGGGTTTGCGTTCGCGAGCCTGGGCGGCATCGTTCGTGCGGGGCGGCGATCTGGATTTCGAAGCCATTACCTGTGACGGCGCTGGCAATCGCTACATTGTCAGCGAAGCCCATGCGGCCGTCCTGCAAGTACCGCTGACGGGGCCTGCGACCTGGTTGAAAATCTCGCCAATGCTGGTTCGTGAAGCGCGGGCCAGTGGCATGCTGTTGCAATTCAATGCACTGTTTGAGGGCCTGGCGATCAATCCGGCGGGTGATCAGCTGTGGTTCGCTGCCGAGCGTCAAAGCCGCGGATTGTTGACGATCAAGCGTAAACAAACGGTGTGGGACTGCGACGGTGGCTGTGTGCTGCTAAGCGAAGCGGGCATGGAAATGCAGCCACCGCAATTTCCCAAGGCCAAACCGGTGCCCCGGGATTTTTCCGACGTGTCGTTGTTCAACGGCAAACTGTTCACCCTTGAGCGCAACGCGTATCAGATTTGTCGCCGTGACCCGCAGGCGGCCAAAGTCGAGCGCTGCTGGTCGTATGCGGCCGAGCTGTTGCAGGAAAACCGTCGTTATCCGCAGAACTACGGGTTGGAAGAAGCATTGATCGTGGACGCTGACGGCGCGTGGATCGGTGTCGATAACAACAACGGTGCCCGTGCCGATGGTGAAAGTCGCCCGGTTGTCTGGCGTTTCGCCGCGCCTGAAGGTGGCTGGAGCGCCAAACCGTGAGCCAGCAAACGCCGGGCAAACGCGCCGGCCGGGTCATGCTGGTATTGGCCTGGTGCGCCGCGCTGTTTCTGGCAACACGGTTTTTCGGGCAATGGGAGGCGCGTCAGCAAAACCCCAATGTCGTCGTCACCTCGGAGCAGGGTGAAGGGTTTATCGAAGTGAAACTGGTCAGCAACCGCCAGGGACATTTTGTCGTCAGCGGTGCTATCAACGGCCACCCGGTGGATTTCATGCTCGATACTGGAGCAACGGATGTGTCAATTCCGGCCAGTGTGGCCAAGGGGTTGAAACTGGAACAAGGCTTCGGGGTGACCCTGAGCACGGCCAATGGTCTGAGCGAGGGCTATCGAACCCGCATCGACCGGCTGCAACTGGGCGACATTGTGTTGCGTGATGTTCGCGCGCTGGTTGCACCAGGCCTGGAAGGCAAACAGGTGCTGCTCGGCATGAGCGCATTGAACAAACTTGAATTTACCCAGCGCGGTGGCACCATGCTGCTGCGCCAGACAACGAACCAATGAGGCCCGCATGAGCGACTCCCTTGATCTCAGCCTGGACGGTGTAGAACGCCGGTCACTGGCTGACTTCACCGAAAATGCCTACCTCAACTATTCCATGTACGTGATCATGGACCGTGCCTTGCCGCATATCGGCGACGGCCTGAAACCGGTACAGCGACGCATCATCTATGCGATGAGCGAGTTGGGGCTGGACGCCGACTCCAAGCACAAGAAATCGGCGCGTACCGTCGGTGACGTGCTCGGCAAGTTCCACCCGCACGGCGATTCGGCCTGCTACGAAGCCATGGTCTTGATGGCCCAGCCTTTCAGCTATCGCTACACGCTGGTCGACGGTCAGGGTAACTGGGGTGCGCCGGATGATCCCAAGTCGTTCGCCGCCATGCGTTACACCGAAGCCCGCCTGTCGCGTTATTCCGAAGTGCTGCTCAGCGAGTTGGGCCAGGGCACCGCGGACTGGGGCCCGAACTTCGACGGCACGCTGGACGAGCCGCTGGTGTTGCCGGCGCGTTTGCCGAACATCCTGCTCAACGGCACCACCGGCATCGCCGTGGGCATGGCCACCGACGTACCGCCACACAACCTGCGCGAAGTCGCGACGGCGTGCGTGCGCTTGCTCGATGAGCCAAAAGCCACGGTCGAACAGCTCTGTGAACACATCCAGGGCCCGGATTACCCGACTGAAGCGGAAATCATCACCCCGCGCGCCGATCTGCTGAAAATCTACGAAACCGGTCGTGGTTCGGTGCGCATGCGCGCCGTGTACCACATCGAAGACGGCGACATCATTGTCACCGCGCTGCCGCACCAGGTGTCGGGTGCCAAGGTGCTGGAACAGATCGCGGCGATGATGCAGGCCAAGCCATCCAAGGCGCCGCAGATCGCTGACCTGCGCGATGAATCCGACCACGAAAACCCATGCCGCATCGTGATCATTCCGGGTGCGCGGAAAAACTTTGACCACGATGCGCTGATGCAGCATCTGTTCGCCAGCACCGAGCTGGAGTCGAGCTACCGGGTCAACATCAACATCATTGGTCTGGACGGCAAGCCGCAGCTGAAAAACCTGCGGGCGCTGCTGGTCGAGTGGCTGGAGTTCCGGGTGCAGACCGTGCGTCGCCGCCTGCAATTCCGCCTCGATAAGGTCGAACGTCGCCTGCACCTGTTGGACGGTTTGTTGATTGCCTACCTCAACCTGGATGAAGTGATTCACATCATCCGCACCGAGGAGCACCCGAAAGCCGCGCTGATCGAGCGTTTCGCCCTGAGTGAAATCCAGGCCGACTACATCCTCGACACCCGTTTGCGTCAGTTGGCGCGACTGGAAGAGATGAAGCTGCGTGCCGAGCAGGATGAGCTGCTCAAGGAGCAAGCCAAGCTGCAGGCCCTGCTGGGCAGCGAAGCCAAGCTGAAAAAGCTGGTACGCACCGAGCTGATCAAGGACGCCGAAACCTATGGCGACGATCGCCGTTCGCCGATTGTCGAGCGCGCCGAAGCCAAGGCCCTGACCGAGCACGATCTGCTGCCGAATGAGAAAGTGACGGTTGTGCTGTCGGAAAAAGGCTGGGTTCGCTCTGCCAAAGGGCATGAGATCGACGCCACTGGACTTTCCTACAAGGCCGGAGACGGTTTCAAGGCCTTGGCGGCCGGCCGCTCCAACCAGTTTGCGGTGTTTATCGACTCCACCGGTCGCAGTTATTCGGTGGCGACGCACACGTTGCCATCGGCCCGTGGCCAGGGCGAGCCGTTGACCGGTCGTCTGACGCCTCCGCCGGGCGCGAGTTTTGAATGCGTGCTGATGCCGGAAGACGATTCGCTGTACGTGATCGCTTCCGACGCCGGGTATGGTTTCGTGGTCAAAGGTGAAGATTTCCAGGCCAAGAACAAGGCCGGCAAGGCGCTGCTGAGCCTGCCGAGCAACTCGAAAGTCATTCTCCCGCGCCCGGTGGCTGATCGCGAGAACAACTGGCTGGCTTCGGTGACAACCGAAGGTCGCTTGCTGATCTTCAAAATCAGCGACCTGCCACAATTAGGTAAGGGCAAAGGCAACAAGATCATCGGCATCACGGGTGAGCGTGTGGCCAATCGCGAAGAGTATGTGACGGACATCGCCGTATTGCCGGAGGGTGCCACTTTGGTGTTGCAGGCCGGGAAACGTACCTTGTCACTGAAAGCAGACGACCTCGAACACTACAAAGGTGAGCGTGGGCGTCGTGGTAACAAGTTGCCACGTGGTTTTCAGAGGGTGGATGCGCTGCTCGTCGAAAACCTCAATAATTAAGCGTCCTAGAGCGGTCGATCTGCGATTTAACACGTAGATCGACGCTTTGGCGCTGGAGTCGGAACGCATATTCACGGATGATATGGCCTTTCAAGCGCCGGCGTGGTCGAGCGTTCTTCATATTTATTGAGTATTTTCACTGTGGTTAGCCTTGTGGCGGCCACCTGGATGGGACGATGACTGCTCTGCGCCTTCCTTTTATTTTGATGCTCGCTGGCTTGCTAGGCCTTGCGGGTTGCAGCGTTCACCAGCCGGTGTCGCTGTATCAACTGGACAGCGGAAGCCCGGTTGCGCCTGCGCAAAGCTCGGGCATGGCGGTATTGTTGGGCCCGGTAACGGTTGCCGATTACCTGCAACGCGAAACCCTGTTGCAGCGACAGCCCGATGGCAGTCTGCAAGCTGCCACCGACGGTCGTTGGGCGGGCAGCCTGTCTTCCGACATTGATCAGCTGTTGCTGCGTCAGGTAGCCGGTCGACTGGACAGTCAGCGCGTTGTGCTGGCGCCTGCCACAGCGGGCTTTACCCCGGATGTTCAGGTACTGCTGACGATTACTCGCCTGGACTCGGGTGTGTCGCAACCGGCAGTCCTGGATGCGCAATGGCGATTGATCGACCGTCGTGGAAAGGTTCGCGATAACCGCATCATTCACCTGCAAGAACAGCACGCGGGCAGCACAGCGGCGCAGGTTCAGGCGCAAGGTGTGTTGTTGCAGCGTCTGGCGGAGCAGTTGTCGGTGGCGCTCAAGCCATTGGCCAACCAGCCAGCGATTGCTGACGCGCCGCGTAAACCTGCGGCAAAACCTGTCGCGCCGGCGGCCGAGCAAGAGAAACAGCCGAAAATCCCGATGGCTTTGCCGATCCGGACCGATATGGAAGTGTTCAGGTTCTAAACCAGGACTGATCCAAAGCAAAGCCCGCCTTGTGCGGGCTTTGTTGTTTCAGCAGGTTGGATATCTGTAGCGCTGCTGAAGGCCCCTTCGCGAGCAGGCTCGCTCCCACAGGGGATCTCTGATGCTCACAGAGGATGTGTCCACAGAAGATCCCTGTGGGAGCGAGCCTGCTCGCGATGGGGCCAGAACAGACAACAAAAAGCCCGCAGACAATCTCTTGTCTGCGGGCTTCTTTACAGCGGGGGCTTACGCCCGGCGCTCATGCATCCGCGCCAGTTGCCGTTCCAGCATCGACGGATAGGGCTCCATCAACCGCTCCACACAGCAAGCGCCTTCAGGGCTCGCAATAGGGCGAATCCGTGCACGTTGACGAATCAGCACGTCGTCACCGATCTTGCGCTGCACCAGCAGCAGGTTGCGGCTGTGTTGCGACAGGGCCAGGGCGTCCTGAGCGGTTTCGGTCAGCAGCAAATCGATCTGACTCATACCGAACAACTCCTCACCCAGCGTCAGACCCAACTGCAATTGCAGGGTGATGCCGCTGTCCGCGACTTCAATCTGCAACTGATGGCCCAAGGCTCGCAGCAATTCACCGCAGCAGATGGCGTTGGTCAGGTAGTCGTCGCCACTGTCTTCGGTGTGGAACAGCATCAGCGTGCTGCCATCGTTCAGTGTGTGCAGTTCGCTCTGGTAGAGCGAAGCAGCCTGATCAAGGCAGTCGCGATAGCGTTTCAGCAATTCTTCGAGGCGCGTGCGGGGCAGGCGACGCAGTTGGTCCTGAGCGCCCAGTTGCACGGCCAGGACGGCGCTGTGCTGTGGCACGTTCGAGATCACCGGTTTTGCTGCCGGTTTCGGTGCGACGGCGACCGACTCGTCACGCAGGTCGGCAAACGCATCATCGTCATCGTCGTCTTCAACGGTGCTGACAATGTGTCGTGGCGCTGGTTTCAGGCTGGCGACCGGTTTGGTTTCATCGAAACTCGGGTCACGCAAGTTGCGTACTTCGAAGGTCGGCTCGTTGTCGTCCGCGTCTTCATCGCTGTCGTCGTACTCAGGCTCCGGCGCCGGTTCCGGCTCGGCGGGCTCCGGTGCGAAATTGGCGTGCAGTTGACGGGCCAGGTCGCCGATCTCGTCCTGACGCTCAGTGGCCGGGGTGTATTCGTCGATATTGCGCAGCCATACGCGCAATTGCAGCAGCGGCGTAGAGATGTGCCGACCCAGGCGCAGGCTCAGGGCCAGCGACAACGCCAACAGGATCGCACTCAAAATGCCCATGCTTTGCAGGCTGATGGTCATTGGCTGCTGGAATTGGTCCATGTCCAGGCTGATGCGCAGTTGCCCGGCGGTCACGTCCTGGAACGTGATCTTGCTCTGGTACATGCCCTCGGCTTCGCCCAGCAGGCTGTGCTTGGGACGCTGACCGGCCTCGGCGAGGATGCGGTTATCCACGCTATAGATAGCGGCGTGGGCCACCAGCTTGTTCTTGGTCAGGTTGTTGAGCAGCACATTGAGGCTGAGGATGTCGTTGGACACCAACAGCTCCGTAGCGGAGGTGGCGGTCTGCGTGGTCAGGCTTTCGCCCAGCGCATCTGCCTGCTCGTGCATGGCCTGCTTGAACTGCAAACCCATCACGCCGGCGTAGATCACCAGGGCCAGGGCGACCAGGATCACGTTATGGCTGGCGATGCGCAATGCAATCGGTACACGGCGGTGGCGCAGTGCCCGGAAGATCAGCAGAAAGAAGTTGTCGGTTTTTACTGGCGTAGGCCGGTTCACTTGAGCTCGGCTCTTTTGTCCGTGGAGTTGACGCGCAGTATAGCGACAGGCCCTAGACCGTCAAAGCGCTCACGGTGCCCGATGGTCACTGAAAGTGGGTAGAATGCGGTTTTTTTCCACCTGCGGGGGTGCGCCTTGCGCGAAATCGTCCTGATAAACATCACGGGAGTCGACCGTCCGGGTCTGACTGCGGCCATTACCGGCGTTCTGGCCCAGGGTGGTGTGAACATTCTCGACATCGGTCAGGCGGTGATCCACGACACTCTGTCGTTTGGCATCCTGGTTGAAATTCCGGATACCGAGCAAGGCAAGTCAGTGCTCAAGGACATCCTGTTCACGGCATACAAGCTCGATCAGCAGGTCCGTTTCACGCCAGTGTCCGAAGAGGATTATCAGCAGTGGGTCGGCAATCAGGGCAAGAAACGCCACATCGTGACGTTATTGACCCGCAAAGTGACTGCCGGGCAATTGCAGGCCGTGAGCTCGATCACCGCCAAATATGGTCTGAACATCGATCACATCGATCGTCTGTCCGGACGCATGCCGCTGGACACCCCGGCTGACAAGGGCAAGGGCTGCATCGAGTTTTCCGTGCGTGGTGAAGCGGCTGATCCGCAGGCGCTGCGGGCCGAGTTCCTCAGCGTTGCGCAGGAACTGAACGTCGACATCGCCTTTCAGGAAGACTCGCTGTTCCGTCGCAACCGTCGCCTGGCGGTGTTCGACATGGACTCGACCCTGATCGAAGCTGAAGTGATCGACGAACTGGCCAAGGCGGCGGGTGTCGGCGATCAGGTGTCGGAAATCACCGAGCGAGCGATGGCCGGCGAGCTGGACTTTCGCGCGAGCTTCAAAGAACGTCTGGCGTTGCTGCAAGGTCTGGATGTCAGCGTGTTGGATTCGATCGGTGCTTCCCTGCGCTTGACCGAAGGTGCTGAAACCCTGTTCGCCGAACTCAAGCGTCTGGGCTACAAGACCGCCATTCTGTCGGGTGGCTTTACCTACTTCGCCAAGCAATTGCAGGCCAAGCTGGGCATTGACTACGTATTTGCCAACGAACTGGAAGTGGTCGACGGTAAAGTCACGGGTGTTGCGGTCGAGCCGATTGTCGATGCGAAGCGCAAGGCTGACTTGCTGCGTGAGCTGGCCCATAAGGAAGGATTGCGACTGGAGCAGACCATTGCGGTCGGTGACGGCGCCAATGATTTGCCGATGCTGGCGATTGCCGGGTTGGGTGTGGCGTTCCGGGCCAAGCCGCTGGTGAAACAGTCGGCGAAGCAGGCGATTTCCACCCTTGGGCTGGATGGCGTGCTGTATCTGCTGGGCTTCCGCGATCGCGACGGACAGCTCTGAAATCGTCTGAGTCGGTCTTTGTGGTGAGGGGGCTTGCCCCCGTTTGGCTGCGCAGCGGCCACCGATTTTAGGGGGGGCGCTACGCGCCCCAACGGGGGCAAGCCCCCTCGCCACAGGTTAAAGTGATTCTGGGTCAGCGGATCAGGCCTTTGGCAGGCCCATGCCCTGGCCCATCTGCACCGGCGAACCGGCCGCCAGTTCTTCGGCCCATTTCACCTGGTCTGGCCCGAACAGCACGACAGCGGTCGAACCCAGTTTGAAGCGACCCAATTCCGCACCTTTCTCCAGGTGGATCGGCGCGCGGGCGGCTTCGTCGTAGCGGAAGGTTTTCAGCTCGCGTTTCGGCGGCGTGACCAGCCCGGCCCAGACGGTTTCGATCGACGCAACGATCATCGCGCCTACCAGCACCACGGCCATCGGCCCGCGCTCAGTGTCGAAAATGCATGCCACACGCTCGTTACGAGCGAACAGCTCCGGAACGTTTTCGGCGGTGGTCTGGTTGACCGAGAAGATTCGGCCCGGGATGTAGACCATCTCACGCAGGGTGCCGGCCAGCGGCATGTGCACGCGGTGGTAGTCCTTCGGCGACAAGTAAATTGTAGCGAAATCACCCCCCATGAACGGTGCGGCGTTGGCCGCGTCGCCGCCCAGCAACTCCAGCACGCTGAAGCTGTGGCCCTTGGCCTGGAACACGCGACCGTGTTCGATTGGGCCGAGCTGGCTGACTGCGCCGTCGGCCGGGCTGAGAATGGCGCCCGGAGTTTCGTCGAGCGGGCGAGCGCCGTCTTTCAAGGCGCGGGTGAAGAACGCATTGAAGTGCTCGTAGGCGGTCAGGTCTTCGACCAGGGCCTGGGACATGTCCACCTGATAACGCTTGGCGAACCAGGCGGTAAAGGCGTTTTTGAACCAGCGCACGCGGCATTCGGCAATGCAGCCGGCCAGTCGCGAGAGCAAGTGATGAGGCAACAGGTATTGGCTGAGGATAAACAGACGCTTATTCATTAACTGTCCTTAAAAACCTTAAATCTCTACGGGCGTGTCGGGATGGTTGCCCCATTCGCCCCAGGAACCGGCATAGCCTTTGACCCGCGGATAACCGAGGGATTTGGCCACCAGATAGGTGAAGCCAGAACGGTGGTGAGTCTGGCAGTGGGTAATCACTTCTTTGTCTTTGCTGATGCCGAGCTGTTCGAGGATCTGCGGCATGTCCGTGCGGATGCGCAAGTTGCGCGCCTGATCCATGCCTGCGGTCCATTCGAAATTGACGGCGCCGGGAATGTGCCCGCCCTTGGCCGCCAGCACTTTCTCGCCGGAGTACTCCAGCGGCCCGCGTGCGTCCCAGATCGCCAGGTCGGCGGCGCCGAGACGGCTTTGCAGGTATTCGCGGGTAGCGGTGGGTTCGTCGTGCAGCGTCAATGCCACCGGGCCGCCAACGGGGGGCGGGATTTGGATCGACATGGGCATGCCTTCTGCCAGCCAGGCTGGCAGGCCACCGTCGATATAGTGGTACTTACGGTGACCGATGACGTCCAGAAGCCAGATAAAACGCCCGGCCCAGCCGCCGCCTTCGTCGTCATACACCACGTACACCGCGTCGGGATTGTGTCCCAGCTCACCGAACAACGCTTCGAGTGACGCTTTCGGTGGCATCAGCCCCGGCGCAGGCGCCTGGCCGAGTTGCGTGCGTTTCGGATCGACAAAGCGCGCGCCGGGAAGATGCCCTTCGGCGTAACGGGCACTGCTGGTCAGGTCCACCAGAATCAGATCGCGGGACTCAAGGCGAGGGAGCAAGTCGCTCGGCTCGATCACCAGCGGCAAGCCAGAGAAGTCAGACATGTGAGGTCTCCAGAGCACAAAAGGGAAGATTGTAGCGCAGCGTCATTGGCCGCGGTGGCTAAAGGTGTGCAGGGATTTCTCGATGCACTGCGCGGTTTTACCGAAGGCTTGCACGGTGATTTCCGAGAACGGTCCGCCGCCCTGATCCGCCACCACCACCATGATCACCCGACCATTATTGATCAGCGAGCGCAGCAAAAGGTGTTCGCCACGGAACTGCGCGCGCAGGCTGGGAGGCAACAAGGCCGAAAACTGGGCGTTGTTGGCCGGTGTCAGGCGCACCTGCGCTTGTTGCGAGAGCAAACGTTGCAGCACGTTGCTTTGGTTCACCACGAAATTCAGCCCGGCCGTTTCTTTCGGCAATCCGGCAATCTGATGCACCCGCAGATTGGCGTGCGTGCGGTCAGCCATCAAGATCATCACTCGGCGCATGCCGCACGCGACCAGAGCGTCCCGGGCGGAGGTGGTCAAGTGCATGGCGTTGGTGAAGGGGCTTGGCTCCACCAGCAACTCGGCGCATTGGCTGCGCCACTTCGCCAGGTCTTCGGTGGTCGGCGCCGGTGCTGGTAGCAGCCCGGCGTGGACACGGTTCATGCCAGGCGGCCAGAGCAGCGATACAGCGGGGTGCCACAGTTCCGGCATGGCATGCAGCCGGGCGCTGTTGGCCGCCTGTTGGTGCAATTGCTGCTGCACCTCGGCCATGGGCATTTGCAGGTAAAGGCTGGTCAGGTATTGCCAGCGCGCGCTGTGAGGGCTGTCCCACGCCTGTTGTGCCGACAGCGCCAGGCCGTTGGCCAATAGCACGGTATTGGCCGGCTGATTGAGCCAGCGACGCAGAGTCGGATCGTCATCGAGGCGGTTTTGCTGGCGCAAGGGATGATCGCTGTCGCGGGCGATGCGCAGGACTTTGACCAGCTCGCGCTGCTCGGTCAGCAGCAGGCGATAACCCTGTTCCACCCAGATCGGCAGGCGCCAGAGGCTCACCAGGGTCTGGCAAATATCCAGCAGGCGCACACCAAACAACTGCTTTTCGACGTTGCGTGCCGATTCGCCTTTATGGATGACCCGCAGCTCCCACTCTTCAAGCAATTGCGGATGGGTCAGCGCCATGGGCCACAGTGGCGAGAGAAACAGCAGGCTGCCCCAGTGAATGTCCTGCCACAGCCGCGCCAGGCGACTGGCAAAAAAACCATTGGCCTGTTGCGTCGCGTGCTGGCTGATCAACTGCAACTGCAACTGGCGCAACGCAATCGGGATCTGTGACAGGGGCTCTACGGGCAGGCGGGCGAGCAGTTCTTCGGTGCGCTTCAAACCGAGGCGATTGATCGCTACTTCAAGGTTTTCCGCAGGCTCGGTCATGCTGCCATGGGTGTGGCGATTGGCTTCACGAATGATGCTCAAGGCCAGGGCCGGGCTGTCTTGCATGAGCTCTGCGATATCGCGAAGCGAGCTGCGGTTATCGGCGATGGCCTTGCAGACACGGTCATGGCTGACTTGCGGAACCGGCAGGCGCACGCCATCGAGAAGCTTGACCCAGCCTTCAAGCGTGGTCGGTTTTTGAGTTGCAATGTTCGTTTGGTTAGCCATGGTTGGACGCAATCATCGTCTGCCTTACCTATGCCCGGAGTAGGCTAAATTAGCTTTTCGCTTGAACGGGCTATAGTCTGGCGCAGTTTTGCCGATAAGGAGAAGTAGAGATTTTTCAACTTCCGAATATGACCTTGAACCCGACTCAGTAAGTGTTTTCCTACCTATGGCTAAAATTCTCGGCATCATCGTCGTATTCGCAAGCGTGCTTGGCGGATACGTGCTCTCCCACGGCAAGATTGCCGCCCTTATTCAGCCTTTCGAGGTGATGATTATCGGTGGTGCGGCCCTGGGCGCATTCCTGCAGGCCAACCCTGGCCATATGGTCAAGCACGTTCTGAAGAAAGCCTTCGGGATGTTCAGTTCGCGTTTCAACCACACCTTCTACCTTGAAGTGCTGGGGTTGATTTACGAGATCCTCAACAAAAGCCGCCGCGAAGGCATGATGGCCATCGAAGGCGACATCGAAGATGCCGCGGCGAGCCCGATCTTCGCCAAGTACCCGGCGGTGCTCAAAGATGAACGCATGACCGCGTACATCTGCGATTACCTGCGCATCATGTCCTCCGGCAACATGGCACCCCATGAGCTCGAAGGCCTGTTCGACATGGAACTGACCAGCCTCAAGGAAGATCTGGATCACCCTTCCCACGCGGTAAACGGCATCGCTGACGCCATGCCGGGTTTCGGTATCGTCGCGGCGGTACTGGGTATCGTGGTGACCATGGCCTCCCTGGGTGATAGCGATCAAAAAATGATCGGCGTGCACGTCGGTGCGGCACTGGTAGGTACCTTCTTCGGTATTCTCGCCGCGTACGGATTCTTTGGCCCGCTGGCCCATGCTCTGGCCCACGATGCCAAGGAAGAGCTGAACGTCTACGAAGCCATCAAGGCGTCGCTGGTGGCCTCGGCGTCCGGCATGCCACCATCGCTGGCCGTGGAATTCGGTCGCAAGGTTCTGTACCCGGCGCACCGTCCTAGCTTCGCTGAGCTGGAACAAGCGGTTCGCGGTCGATAGTGCTCTGTTTTGCAAATACGTTCCTTTTTTGGCGAGTGACTGTTGTTGCCAGACAAGGCGCCGCGACGAGTCATAGCTCGCTATGGCGAGGAGCGGCAACGCCGTATGGCGACAACAGGCACCGTCAAAAAGGAACAGTATTTGTGAGACAGAGCACTCTGTATGGAAAATAACCAGCCGATCATCATCAAGCGCGTCAAGAAATACGCGGGCGGGCATCACGGCGGTTCCTGGAAAATCGCTTTCGCGGACTTCGCGACGGCGATGATGGCGTTCTTCCTGGTGCTGTGGCTGCTGTCCACCGCAACACCGGAACAGAAAATCCTCATCGCCGGTTACTTCAAAGACCCGGTCGGCTTTACCGAAAGTGGCACGCCGTACATCATCGATCTGGGCGGCTCGCCGACCCTGGCGCCAGAGAAAACCCTCAACCCCGAAGTGAAGTCGCAGCCGCAGCCAGACCGCGTCACCATCGACACCGAACAGGTCGAAGGCTTGGCCGAGCAGGTTGAGAAAGAGCGCCTGGAGTTGTTGCTGCAAGAGTTGCAGAACAAGGTCGATGAAAATCCGCAGTTGCAGAAATTCAAGGACCAGATCCTGTTCGAGATCACTCAAGACGGTTTGCGCATCCAGATCATGGACGCCGAAAACCGCCCGATGTTTGATTCCGGCAGTGCGCGTCTGAAGCCGTATTTCGAAGACATCCTGCTGGCCATGGCCGACACCATCAAAGCGGTGCCGAACAAGATCAGCATCAGCGGCCACACCGATGCCAAACCGTACTCGGGCACCGGTGACTTCGGCAACTGGGAACTCTCGGCCAACCGTGCCAACGCTGCTCGCCGTGCGCTGGTCGCCGGCAGTTACCCGGATCAACAGGTGGCGCGGGTGGTCGGTTATGCCTCGTCGGCGCTGTTCGACCGTGAGCACCCGTTCAATCCGGTCAACCGCCGGATCGACATTGTGGTGCTGACCAAGAAAGCCCAGCGTGCCATCGAAGGTTCGCAAGGTGCAGAACCCGCGCCAGAGCCGGCGCCAACACCAGGGCAGGGCGGTCCGGGCGAAGTGCCGACCAAGCCAGTCGATCCGAACGCATTGCCGGCGGATAAAGAACCGCTGCCGGCCCATGAGCTTCGCGAACGTTTGAACATCTTCGAAAACCCGGCACCGAAACCGGGTGAGCCACCGAAACAGTGACCATGCTACCGATCATTTTCGTGGCGTCACGAAAATGATCGGGATCAGAAAAGCAGTACAAAAAAGCCGACAGTGATGTCGGCTTTTTTGTGCCTGTCGTTTGTGAGGGAGATTGTCGGCCATTCTCCCGCGTCGATCTGAGGTCGGGAAAGATCTTACGCGTTTTGTGGAGTTGTCCGGCATCAATTCATTGCCCCCCGTTGGTACCGTGCGCGCCCATTTCGCGTGCACAGACCATGGACGGTTTGGACATCGCGCTTCATTTCCTCTTTGCTTAAGGATAAGCGTATGTTCGGTTTGGCCAACACGGCGCATTTCGCGCTGCACATCCCCACGGTTCGCAACGATTTCAAAGTCCTCGCCTTCGACGGTGTCGAAGCCATCAGCGCCTTGTACGCGATCCAGGTCGAGTTGGTCAGCGAAAACCCGGATGTCGATCTCGAGAGCCTGCTCAGCCAGCCCGCCTTTCTAGAGTTCGGTCATCACGGCGAAGGTCTTCATGGCCGCATCGAAGGCGTGCTCGTCGGTGAGTCCGGCAAACGCCTGACCCGCTATCAACTGACCTTGGTGCCCGCGCTGCACTATCTGCAGTTCAGCTACGACCAACGGATTTTCCAGCACCTGACCGTGCCGCAAATCATTGCTCAGGTGCTCAAAGGTCACGGCATTCAGGCCGATGCGTTTACCTTCCATGTCAGTACCAGCCCCGAGCGCGAGTACTGCACGCAATATGGGGAAAGTGATTACGAACTGGTCCAGCGTCTGTGCGCCGAAGACGGCATCGCGTGGCATTACCAGCATTCGCCGCAAGGCCATGTGCTGGTGTTCACCGATGACCAGACCTGGTTTCCCAAACTGGGCGAAACCGCTTATCAACAAGACTCCGGCATGGTGGCGGACCAACCGGTCGTCAGCCAGTTCTCGATGCGTTTCAGCACCCGCACCAGCACGACCACGCGCCGGCACTACGACTTCCAACGCCCGAATCTTCTGCTGGAAAACCGCTTCACGGCCGAGTTCACTCCTGAGCTTGAAGACTACCGTTACCGGGCTTTGATCGATAACGAACAGCGCGGCAAACAGCTCGTGCGCCAGGCCCTGGAGCGGCACCGTGCCGATTACCAGTTGATCGAGGGTCGGAGCGATCAGCCGAGCCTGCGCAGTGGGCACTTTTTTGACCTGACCGATCACCCCCGCAAAGCCTGCAACGACTTGTGGCTGTTGCTCAGCGTGACGCACTGCGGAAAACAGCCTCAGTCACTGGAAGAGGCCATCACCAGCGACGTCCAACCCGCAGACGGCTTTACCCAAGGCTATCGCAACCGCTTCAGCGTCCTGCCATGGGACGTGATTTACCGGCCGCCGATGCGCTCACGCAAAACGCTGCTGGTGAGCCAGACCGCCCGCGTCACCGGACCTGCCGGCGAAGAGATCTACTGTGATGAATATGGTCGCGTGAAGGTCGAACTGCCGTGGGACCGGGCCGAACTCAACAGTGAAAAAAGCAGTTGCTGGCTGCGCGTCTCGACGCACTGGGCGGGTCCACATTTCGGCGCGATGACGATTCCGCGTGTCGGCATGGAAGTCGTCGTCACCTTTCTGGACGGCGATCCCGATCATCCGTTCATTACCGGGTGCGCGCCGAACAAGGTCAATGCGGTGCCATACCCCTTGCCCGAAAACAAAACCAAAACCGTCTTGCGCAGCCAAAGCTCCCCGTACAGCGGTGGTTACAACGAACTGTCGCTCGAAGACCGCGCCGGGCAGGAGAAGATTTACCTGCGCGCCCAACGCGACCTCGAACAACTGATCCTCAACGACAGCGATACCAACATTGGTAACGACCGCCGCGAACAGATCACCCGTGACAGCCACAGCCTGATCAGCAACGACCGCTTCGAACAGGTCGACCACCATAGCGCCAGCCTGATCAAGGGCGACGAGTTGCACACCACCGAAGGTGCGCGCAACACCGTGATCGGCGGCAATGAATTGATCACCATCAGCGGCAACAGCAGCACGACGGCAGAGGGCACGCTGGTAATTCAGGCAGGGCCTCACGCTCATGTCACCGCCAGCCATGTGGTGATCAAGGGCGATTCGAGCTTGACGCTTGAGTGTGGCGGTCAGCACATCGTGATCAACGCCGCCGGCATTTTCAGCAGCGTGGCCATTGTTCAGGGTGGGGCGCCGGTGGCCGGTGTGTCAGCGCAATCGGCGCTGTCAGCGAATCCCCTTGCAGCCGAAGTCTTGGTCATTAACACCCTTCCCAGCGAAACCCTGCTCAAACAAAACATCGTGTTTCGTGAAGCCAGCACGGGGATTTGTCCGGTGTGTGATGCCGCTCAAGAGACTCAGGACGCCGAGGAGGCTCAAGCATGACCGCCGAAACTATGGAAAAGGGCCTGCTTTTACTGGATGGCGCTCAGTATGACGACGCTATCGATTGGCTTGGCGAACACTACGGCCCGGACACTCCCCAATCGCTGTTCAAAGGTACGGCGTACGAACCGATTGCCAGGGCGGGGCCATTTTTACTGAATGCCTCATTGGGTACTGTCGCCTATACCGCGTGGTGGGGCGGTAGGGATTTGCAGCGAGGAGTGTGGTTGGCCACTTCTAAAAGTGCCCAACAACTGCTTCCGGTTCTGCAACGTCGCTTGCGTATTTTTGATCAACAGCAACGGGAGTTCTGGTTACGTCTGGCCGATGGTGCCGCACTGAACCGTGCCTGGATGGCAGGCGCGCAGTGGCCGGCGGGTTTCTGGTGTGGCGTTGATAGCGTCTGGTTATGGCATTCGGATTCGGCGGTGTGCGCTTGGAAAAACGAAAGGGCTGAATACGACTTGGCGCCGGCCAATAACGGGGTGACCGCACAAATCACCCTGCCCGAGGCGCTTTTGCAGGCCCTCAGCCTGCCAGCCTGCATGGAGCACAATGCATGAGCACCCCCGATCCCGCGCGCTTCGGAACCTGCCCGATTTTCGCCGCCGTTTTGCCACTTCGATATGCCCTCGGTCCAACAACCGCTGTCGATACCAGTGCCTATGATTTGCCTGCGCTGGAGGGCAACTTTCCCGAACTCGGGCCCCGTCATCCTGACTTGAGCCAACACTCGCTGAATTACACCTGCCGCTTACTGCGCGATGGTTGGTTGTACGTCTGGGAAAGCAACCCGCCCAGGTTGGTGGAGTATCAAGTCGAAGTGGCTCAGTTCAAGCAAACGCCCCGTGCTGGCAAGGTCATTGATGATCGGGTCAAACCTCACTTGGTGTTGAGAGCGGGCGATCCTGCCGGATTGGTTTGGTCGCCCATTCGTTGGAGTGAACCGCAGTATCTGGCCGCCAAAACGGACCCTGCCGTGCGCCAACGCATCATGCGCAGTTTTGTGCCGGGAGTTGCACCGTTCAGTGGCAAGGTCGACACCCTCGCCGAGCAGATTGGCGAATACACCGATGCGACACGCTATGGCTGGAGCGGTCAGCCTGAAACGGAGCACGCACCCGACTGGCTGAGCGTACTCAAGCAGATGGCACGTTGTGAACAACAGGCTTACGCCGACATTGATGATGCTTGGGGCGTACTGCTCGACCTTGCCGCGTTGATGCGCGCTCGCAAGGCTGGGTTTGACAGTTATCAGGAACATCACGCTGAAAAGTGGGCGATGGCCAGTGTCCTCAAGTCATTGAGCGAAGGCGACCGGCAACTGAGTGCACAACTGCCGTCTATCACTCGCTATGACGAACTCCAGCGGGCATGGAAAGATCAAGACATCCAGAATGATCGGTACACCGCCGATATGCGTCGCCTGGCCCAACTCTGGGTGGCGTGGTTCAACACCCAGCATGTCACTGGTCCGTCGAGTTTGGACACGGCTTGTGGTCATTTCGACATTACCCAACCGATTGCCCGTGAGGCATTGGAACTGCATTTTGCTGAAGCCTGCCTCGGACCGGCCAGCACCAGTGTCGGGGCCGAGGCCATTACCCTCAGTCTGGATGGTGACAGGGCCGGTAAGCCATGGTTGCTTTGGGCGTTGCTTGGGTTGCCGTTACGGCTGGGTGTTGGAGAAATCAAATACCTTGTGGACTTCAGTGATGTGGCCCGCGATAACCAGGCTGCTGTGCAAGATGGCGCCAGCAAACTCGCCAGAGCGTTCGGTTATGCCGATGCGCTGAACAAAACCGCCGACAAACTGAAGCAACACAAGCCTGCAACCAGTCTCGAAGCGCTATTTCTGGCCATCGCCCCCGTCGCGGCGCTGCAATTGCATCAGGCGGACAACGCCGCTAGCAACGTCGGGCGGGTGTACATGGCGGCAGCCCTTGCCCGCAGCGACCAACGTATCCTCACCTCCGGCGTCACGCCACGCCAAATGGGCGAGTGGTACAGCGATTTGATGGGGACACGCCAGACATTGCCTGCTGCTTTGAACGTTGCACCGGTGGCCAGCGGGGTGGCTGACGGTATCCCCTTCATGCATTTAGTGCCGGCCAACACCAAGCTACCGCCGTTGCCGGTGAATCTGGTGGTAGGTATTGAATTGGGCAGCGTGTTTGATTTGAAAAGTGCGCTGAGCAAGGCGCCGATCAAGTCGATTGTGACGCTGGTTGCTGGGGTTAACTTTGTTTGGTCAATGAATCAGCTGTCTGACGAGCAAACCTTCAAAACCAGATTTAGTGCAGCTGGGGCTGCGTTTGGCATTGGTGCGGCGGGCGCAGCGGTCGTTCAGCGAGTTGCAGAGGTTAACTGGGCTTCGGCTGTGCGCCATAGCGGAAGCACGTCAATTTCATCTCGTCTGCTTTTGGCCAGAGCGTTAGGCCGAGCAGCCACTGCTGCACTGGCACAAGGTGCTTTCCTTGCCTTTGACGTCGTACTTTATGGGATAGACGCCTTCGAGGCGTACCAAGCGGGTGACTTCGACACTATGTCTGCCAACCTGGCAGTAGTCGGTGCTTCGCTGGCCAGTATCAAGCTCCATGTCGAGGCTTTTCGTGCATTGCGAATCGCTCGGGCTGCGGTGTTAGCTGGGAATGCAGCGACGATTGCTCAGGGACTAAATGCAGTGCCGCACCTGGGAGTCAAGTTGCTGGGGCTGACGGTTGTGATTGTAGGTGGGGTCATTGCCCGTCTACACACTGCGGACTCGCGGCTGGAGAAGTGGGTGAAAAACAGCCACTTTGGTATCCGTCCGGACGACACTTGGTCCAACAGCTATGCCCTGTCCATGGAGAATCTGTACCCCATTTTGTTCCCCATCAGTTTTGATGCCCGCCGGCTGGCAGAAATGCACCCCTACCAAGGCCAAGTCACCTCCACCTATCTGATGCTGAATCTCCCCGGAGAGAATGTGCCGTTGACAGACGCCATGATTCACTTCAAGGGACAGGAAGTCTGGGGCGATACACTCGGCTACCACTCCGAACGGATTAAAAAGGTCGAATGGACCGGCAAGGACTTTGCTCTCCATAGCGGCACCCGCATTCCTGTACCAGCTGGCACCACGCCTTACCGTCGTGTGTACCATGAGGATGGTGTGAGGGACCTGCAGCGTATCGAGGGTGAGTTGATCTATTCCCCGCAAGAAGGACTGATGCTGCCAGCGGTCAAAATCATGGAACGAGCTTGGATATGAATACACCAGAACAATCGCACTTCAGTGCTACACCTACGGCAATTCTTGAAGCGAACAAGCCTACGGGTGAACAGCCGATGGAATTGTTCATTACCGATGATCACACCGAGCACTACTTGGCTTTACAAGCAGGTGGCGACTCTGATCGAGGACAGCTTACTGGCGTATTGGGTGGAATAGGTGGCTGCGCATCGGTGGGGCTTACTTTGATGCTGGCGGTGCAAGGTGTTTTCGATTTCTACATGCTTGCTCTTGGGATTTCATTATTTCTGGTGCCGTTCTTGTGGGAAACCCTACGCCCGTTACCTTTGCCCATTCTGTTCAACCGCCGCACCCGCGAAGTGTATTTCGATCACGAAGGCGAGTTGTTCCACGCCCCGTGGGATGGCATCTCTGCTGTAGCCAATGAGTTTCAACTGGTCGGCACCCAAATCGGGGGCATGCAAAACGCTTCATTGGAAATTAGGGTGTGGAAATTTGAAGAGCCGGAAACGGCTCTGATGATCAGCCTCGGTGCGCCCTTTGGGAAATCACTGGCAATGCAAAAAGGCTTTTGGGAGTACATCCGTTCTTATATGAACAATGGCCCTTATTTCGACGAACAGGGCAATCACAGTGAGTCCGATGCATTCGTAAAAAGCCAGTTAGCCGTGCGATTCAAAATGAGTGATAGCTTCAAGCACACACTGGCTCGGTTAAAACAGGCGAAAAAGGAGGCGGGCGGCAAGAATTACTTAGGCGCCAGTGATGTTGCAGTGCTGATACTCGAGCCAATGTTTTACCCCCAGGATCGAATCCAGGAATTCACCTACAGCCTCGCCAAGCGCCGCTCCCGCAACTTGTGGCCGAAAGTTGTCACTGAACGCCTGAAAGCCAATGGCCCCATCACACGGCTTGTCGATCTTGAATGCGAGCAAAAAGACAGTGTCTGAAGGGGGGGGCGTTGGTAACGGCTGTAGGAACGATCTGAATTTTCGCGCTGGGGTTCTCCCTCGTGCAAGCATCAGCCTATAGTTCCGCCGTCGCTGCCAACCTGGTGACCGATCTTAGCCGGTCGAAACAAAGATGAAACCTCACGAAATTATCTGGAATTTTGACCCATGGCTAAGTACCACCCGCTCCAAGGCAACTTCAGCGTCGGCCCGACGCTGTACATAGACACAGAAGCCCGCGCTTCTGATCTTCTTGAAACCGCCGTTCACCGAATCAAAGCCGGCCGGAATCTGCTCAACAGCGTCACCTGCCTGTGCGTCAAAGACGCCGAAGGTCACGATCTGGAGCATTTCGCCAATGCTGCACATATATTGATTCAGGATGGCTGTGACGCCTTGGACGCCTTGGGTTGGAGGCTGGAAAAAGCCGCACGATGAAGACCAGAAAGCCGCGGTATTCACGGCTTTTTTTGAGCTGTGGAAACCGGCTAAATGAGGGGGCGGAGCCACTAGAACCTGTGTTCCTGGAGGGCGCTGGCTGACCCCGACAAGCAGCACGGTCTGCTTCTCTGCATAACTTGCAACTGCTACAAAGAATCTATACTGTCCCGTGAGTTTTGCGGTAAGACATGATGTCTACTGCTTGAGAGCTACCCATTTCATGTGATGCCATTCTAGGGAGGAGGGATCTATGACCACAATTCAGAACCTTTACTCCGCCTTAGACAAGCAGGGCATCTCGAAAAGAAAGCTCGCACTTCTGCTGCCTGACTGGTGGACAGATGAGGTAGAGGCTTCACCGTCAGGTGTGCAACAAGCCAAGGTTTATTTGGCCAAAGCACTGAGTCTGCGTATGCGTCCTTTCAGTGAGACGCCTCCCCGGATTGAATTCGACTTACCGGCAGATAAACGATTCAAAATGTCTGCCAAAACCTCTGAAGCAGATGTGAATCTTGCGGTTGCTTTGGCTCGCAGCGCCTCGCGTCTCGCGCTTTCTGCACTCGATACTCAATTCGCTCCGCCTCCACCGGACGCGCTGGCGATTCGCGAGCACTTGCTTTTGTCGGGGGCTCCCTGGGTGGGCTTGTCTGCGTTGCTCGATTATTGTTGGAGCATTGGCATCCCAGTCATCCACTTGGCTACGCCTCTACTCGGCCGAAAAATGGATGGCATCGCCATGGCGATTAATGGCCGGCCATCGATCGTCCTTTCCAACAATCGAAAAAGTGGTTTCTTGCTTTTCCATTTGGCACATGAACTTGGGCATATTGCCTTGGGGCATGTGGGCGCAAATGGAACGATTGTTGATGATGAAATCAAAAAAGATGATGATCTAGGCAAAGATACCGATGAGCTTGCAGCGGACCAGTTTGCTATCCAGTTACTGACTGGCAATGCTCACGGCAATCTAACGCTTCAGCAGTTGATCAAAGCACCTGTGCTGGCACGTCAAGCTGTACAGTATGGGAAAGACCATAAGATCGATCCTACACATATCGTTTTAAATTGCGCCCATAACAACAAACGACTTTTCCCTTTGTGTGTCTCTGCGGCAAATCTTATTGCTGGAGAAAGCACAGATCAGTCGCTGGTATCAGACTTTGTTTTTCGGCAGCTGCATGGAAACCTAAAGCACGACAGCGAGCATTTGCTGCGGAAGCTTATCGCATAAATGATTCTCCTCACCGACAACGACATATTAGTAAAACTTGCTCAATGTGACTTGATTGATGAGGCTTTGGCGGTTTTTCAGTGCGGACTTGGTGATTGCTACGTTTTAGATAGTGCCAAGCATTCTCTCTACTTAAATGACGCTGATAAATGCGTGTCAAGGCGTGTCGGTAGCTACCAGTCCTACGATCGACTTTGTAATCTCGTCCAGTCATGCCGTGTGCTTGGAGCTGCCGATGAAGATTTTGACTTCATGGATGAATTGCTTCAAATCGACAGCATCGACGATGGTGAGCTTTTGCTGTTGATGCATGCTTTTTCCCTCTATAAAAATCAACAGCCTTACTCATTTACTACAGGCGACAAGCGTGCGCTCGTTGGTATTTTGATGTCGGGGTCAGATAGGGCCAAGCAAATACTTTTCCAGCGAGTGGAGTGTGTGGAGTCAATTGTTTTGAAAGCAATTCAAATATACGGTTTCACGCATATCAGTACGAAACTGATACAGGCACAGGCTCTCGTTGCTGCAGAAAAGTATGACAAGGTTCTGAGAATGGCTTTCGGTGTGGGGCGTGATGAGCATCACTCTAATATCTGTCTTTCTCAATATCTCGCACCCGTCGGTCAGTTCATCAAGCCCTGACATGTCTGCGAACTCGACAGTCCGCCAGAAGGTTAGATATTGAGAGGACCTGTTCGATGCATGTAATTAATCAGTCAAAAGAATAGCAGTAGGCTAGAGGGCTTTTCTTCGGCATTACCTGACTGCTAAGAGGGTTTGAATATATGCACTTGGGCGCCACAACGTTCGCGGACCGGGTACCGAAACCGGCGGAACCACCGAAGCAGTGACCCACAAAAAAGCCGCGAAATGATCGCGGCTTTTTTGTACCTGTCAGAAGCCCCGTCGAATGCGGTTCTTGAGCTGGTCGTGGAACAGCTCGGCATCACGCCGGTAAGTGCCGCGAACGGATTCGCTGAACGACTCCAGCCCTATTGAGCGTTTGGAGACCACCTCCTCACGATAGGCATCGATAAAGAAGTTGATGTCGTTCTCGCCGCTCAATTTCGGCCATTTGTCGAGGTACAGCGGCAGCGCGCTGGGGCCGATCTTGTACGAGCAGATCCGGCGGTTGCTGATGGTGGCCTCGCCGATTTCGAACGGCACCCACCACGATTGCGCGGTCTGTTCCGAGACCACGGCCATCAGGTGTGTGCATTCGGTGATGTTGCGGGTGATGACGGTGGTGATGTCTTCAGTGGTCTGCGATTCCGGGTCCAGCACATCGAGGTAGGTCTTGATGTTTGCCTGCGTCAGGCGTGTGTTAATGGCCATCGCATGGGCGCGATCGGTATGGCGGTAGCTGATAAACACAGGCATCAGAAATGTCCTTTGATCGCAAGTTCGCGGTAATAGGCGCCGAGGGCGGTCAGGCGGCAGCCGGTGGAGTGGAGGGCGGCGTAGTACATGTGCTCGGCGTCCACCGGTTCGATCAGGCTGTGGCGATTGCACTTTTGCAGTTGCTTGAAGATGTCGCCGTTGTCGGGATCGAACGTGGCCTCGGTTGGTTCGTAGCTGGGATCCAACGGGAACACGTAGCTCGGTTCCGGGAACCAGTCCTTGAGCTTGCGCAGGGTTTCTTCGGCAATCAGCGGCGTAACTTCCCGCAGCGGTACAAATTGCGAGACGTTGGACTTGAACACCGGCCGTTGCTCCCATGCCCCAAGCGCGTTGTCGACGAACGAATACACGCTGCCGGGCGTGACTTTGCCCAAGACGTTGGCGGCTCCGCCGTGCAGTGCCTGCAGCAACAGGTCGGTAAACACGCCGTGGCCGCGACCCTCGAGCGCCACCTGGTCTTTTTTGCAGGCAGTGAGAATGGTCAGGCCTTCGCTGATCACGCTGCTGCCACCGCGCAACCCGCGCATGGCGGACGCCGCGCCGGCCTGGCAGCAGTCGAGGATGATGATTTTGTTCTTGATGTGGGTCGCGTGTTCCGCCCAGTTGAGGATGTCGCTGATGCGGATGCCTTCGACGCCCTGACCGAAATCCTGAGGGATCAGCATGCCTTCGTCGATGCTGGTATCAAACTGGCCGTGACCGGCGAAATACAGCAGCGCCACATCGCAATCGCCGGAAAACAGGCTCTGGATCTGCTGCTTGAGGTTCGTGTGAGTGAGGTTTTCCTCCGCCGATGTCAGAACCTTGCTGTTGAAGTTCGGACGCCCGTTGGCGTGGCGCTCCAGCACCGAGGCCATGGCCATCGCGTCGTTATTGCATCCGCTCAATGGGGAGACGTAGGTGTAGTGGTTGATGCCGATGAACAGTCCCTTGCGCATGGTTACACCGCCGTGTGCAGGCGAATGGCGTTGACGATGCTGTTGGTATTCCACGCACATTCGGCGTGCGCCGCTTCACGCACCACCGTGGAAATCCGCTCTGCCCCAAACGGCTTGACCGCAATGATCACCTTGCCCATCCGCTTGGCGATCTCGATTTCTTTGTTGATCCACTTGCTGTAGGTCGAATACATCCCCGCCATGATTAGCACCGCCGAGCAGGGCCGGATCTTGTTTTCGATGGCGGCTGCCAGTTGTTTGTCGGTCTGCGCGTCGGTGATCGGGTTGTCCGTCGGCACTGAAAAATTTTTGAATGTGAAGCCGGGTTTGGCGTTCAGCAGGCGCACGAGATTGTCGTGGGCGTGGGGGTAGTTCCACGAATGGCTGATGAACAAATGATAGGTTTGCATGGTTGTCCCTCGGTATCGCCGGAATGCGAAGAGGGCTTGAATGTATGCACTTGAATGGCCGCAACAAGGCCTGCGCGGTTAAAGAGACGGGTCCTTCAAGCGGGCGCGCGGAAGTCTTACAGAGGTGTCTGACGTTTAATCAGTGGGGGCATGTGTAGGTCGCAACAAGCGGCCCACCGTTCCGTCAGTGTCGGGGCGGTGGGCGCGTCTGTTTAGTAACTGGTTTCCGGCAAACTAGCGATGATCGAGCGGTAGCTATTCATCCGTTGCTGCTGCACGCGGCCTTCTTCGAGGGCCTTGAGCAGGGCGCAACCCGGTTCGCGGTCGTGCTTGCAGTCGCGGAAGCGGCAGGTGCCGATCAGGTCGTTGAACTCGATGAAGCCGGCTTCAACGTCGGCACGGCTGACGTGGCCCAGACCGAATTCACGAATACCCGGGGAGTCGATTAACTCACCGCCACCGGGGAAGTGGAACAACCGCGCAGTGGTCGTGGTGTGGGTGCCCTGGCCGGACAGCTCGGACAGCGGGCCGACACGGGCTTCGACTTCCGGCAGCAGGCTGTTGACCAGCGACGACTTGCCGACGCCGGACTGGCCGACGAATACGCTGATGCGTCCGTCCAGTTGCTCTTGAAGTTGCTCCATACCGTTGCCGTGATGTGCCGAGACTTCCAGCACCGGGTAACCGAGCGTGCGGTACACCGCCAGCAAGGCATTCAGCGCCGGGGCATTTTGCTCGTCGATCAGGTCGAATTTGTTGAGCAGCAGCAGCGGACGAATCCCGGCGTGCTCGGCAGCGACCAGATAACGGTCGATCAGGTTCGCGTGAGGCTCGGGTAGCGGGGCGAAGACGATGACGATCATGTCGACGTTGGCCGCTACCGGCTTGAGCTGGCCACGGCTGTCCGGACGGCAGAGTTCGGTTTTGCGCGGCAGTTGCGCCACGATCACGCCGATGCCCTGGTTGCCGGCACGCCAGACTACCTGATCGCCGGTCACCAGCGCCGGGAGGTTGGCACGCAAGTGACAGCGGAACACCTGGCCAGCCAGCTCGCCATCGAGGGCCTCGACTTCGACCTGGACACCGAAGTGCGCGATCACCAGGCCCGTCTGCTCCGGACCCAGGTCGCCACCCTCAAGTGCCTCGACAGCCGAGGACTCGCGTTTGGCGGCGCGGGCAGCGCGTTCGCCCTGAATCTTTTCGATGCGCCAGTTTTGACGACGATTGAGTTGGCGTTTGGCCATGGGTGTTCCGTATCAAGAATGCAGCGATTAGGTAAAACGGCCGCGAGTTTAGCACGCCCCGCCGGTTGCCTAGGCTAAACTGCGCAGCATTGCCTAGGAGCCGACACATGCAAAACCCGCAGAATCTGATCTGGATCGACCTGGAAATGACCGGTCTGAACCCTGATACCGACGTCATCATCGAGATGGCTACCATCGTCACCGACAGTGATTTGAACACCTTGGCCGAAGGTCCGGTGATCGCTATCCACCACAGCGACGAAATCCTCGCCGGCATGGACGAGTGGAACACCCGTCAACACGGCGGCTCGGGCCTGACCCAGCGCGTGCGCGACAGCCGCATCAGCATGGCCGAAGCCGAAGCTGAGACCATCGCCTTCCTGGAGCAGTGGGTGCCCAAGGGCAAGTCGCCGATCTGTGGCAACAGCATCTGCCAGGACCGTCGCTTCCTTTATACGCACATGAAATCCCTGGAAAGCTTCTTCCACTACCGCAACCTCGACGTCTCGACCCTTAAAGAGCTGGCCGCTCGCTGGGCGCCGGACGTGCGCGACAGCTTCAAAAAGGGTAGCACCCACCTGGCGCTGGACGACATCCGCGAATCCATCGCCGAGCTGCAGCACTACCGCAAGCACTTCATCAAGTTCTGATAGCGCCTTGGGTGACGCCATCGCGGGCAAGCCATGCTCCTACAGAAGCGGTGTGTGCCCTGTTTTTGTAGGAGCATGGCTTGCCCGCGATACAGGCAACGCGGTCCTGCGCAATGATCGCCCTCTTTTGGGGCGTCGATGAAGTGAGTAGACTGCGCGCCTTTCTGCAAGGACCGCCGCCATGTTGCTGATGCTCTACCTGATCGCCATCACCGCTGAAGCCATGACCGGTGCGCTGTCTGCCGGCCGCCGCGGCATGGACTGGTTTGGTGTGGTGTTGATCGCCTGTGTCACGGCGTTGGGCGGCGGTTCGGTGCGCGATGTGCTGCTCGGGCACTACCCGCTGACTTGGGTCAAACACCCGGAATACCTGGTGCTGACCTCAATCGCAGCGATGTTCACCGTCTTCGCTGCGCGCTGGATGCGCCACCTGCGCTCGTTATTTCTGGTGCTCGACGCCGTGGGTCTGGTGGCGTTTACCCTGATCGGCTGCATGACCGCGCTGGAAATGGGCCACGGCATGCTGGTGGCGTCGGTCAGTGGCGTGATCACCGGCGTATTCGGCGGTATCCTGCGCGACATCTTCTGCAACGACATCCCGCTGATCTTTCGCCGAGAGCTCTACGCCAGTGTCTCGTTCGCGGCGGCGTGGTGCTACATGCTCTGCATCTACCTGCAATTACCTGGTGAACAGGCGATTTTGATCACGCTGTTTGGTGGCTTCCTGCTGCGGTTGCTGGCGATTCGTTTTCACTGGGAAATGCCGAAGTTTGTTTACAACGACGAAGCCTGACGTCTACACGGCAGCTGCTACAGGAGTCCGTGTTGTTTCAGTGCCCACTCGACATGCTCACGCACCAGCTCCGACGGGTAATCCCTGCGCGCCTTCAACGCTTCCAGCACCGGAATGCTCGACGGCGCGTTACCCAGCCCCACCGCCAAATTACGCAGCCAGCGCTCATAACCGGCGCGGCGTAACGGCGAGCCTTCGGTGCTGCTGAGGAATTTTTCCTCGTCCCACATAAACAGCTCGGCCAATTCGGCATTGTCCAGGTTGTGCCGTGGCTTGAAGTCGCTTTCGCCGGACGGACGGGCGAAGCGGTTCCATGGGCAGACGATTTGGCAGTCATCGCAACCAAACACCCGGTTGCCGATCAGTGGCCGTAAATCTTCCGGGATCGCGCTTTTCAGTTCGATGGTCAGGTACGAGATGCAACGCCGGGCGTCCAGTACGTAAGGGCCGACGAAGGCGTTGGTCGGGCAGATGTCGAGGCACGCGGTGCAACGGCCGCAATGTTCGGTGGTGTGAGGTGGATCGACCGGCAGCGGCAGATCGACAAAGAGTTCGCTGAGGAAGAAGTAACTGCCGGCCTTGCGATTCAAAACCAGGGTGTTTTTGCCGATCCAGCCAAGACCGGCTTGTTCGGCGATGGCTTTTTCCAGTACTGGGGCGCTGTCGACGAACGCGCGGAAACCAAACGGGCCGATCTCACCCTGAATTTTATCGGCCAGTTGTTGCACGCGTTTGCGGATCAACTTGTGGTAATCACGGCCCAAGGCATAACGCGACACGTAGGCTTTTTCCGGCTGAGCCAGCAATTGCGCCATTTGGGTGTCACCCGGCAGGTAGTCCATGCGCAGGGAAACCACGCGCAAGGTGCCGGGAACCAGTTCTTCCGGATGCGAGCGTTTGCTGCCGTGGGCGCCCATGTAGTCCATTTCGCCGTGGTAGCCAGCGGCGAGCCAGCGCTCCAGGTGCTGCTCATGCTCGGCCAGGTCCAGGCCGCTGATGCCGACTTGTTGAAAGCCCAGCTCGCGTCCCCAGTCCTTGATGGATTGGGCGAGGGCGGGCAGGTCTGTAGTAATAGCAGGCATGAGACGAGAGAAACCGGAGCTGAGGTGCGTATAATTCTGCCAGACATCGGAGCTCGAAGACGCATGCCGCACACTAAAGATGATTTACCCGACGCGCTGTATAGCGCTGCGCAGGTCCGCGGGCTCGATGCGAGCCTGATTGCGGGCGGCACTGCGGGCTTCGAATTGATGCAACGCGCGGCGCGGGCGACCTGGCGTGCATTGGTCCGGCAGTGGCCGTCGGCGAATGAGTTGAGTGTGCTGGCCGGTCACGGCAACAACGCTGGTGACGGATATCTGGTGGCGGTACTGGCCCAACGTGCAGGTTGGTCGGTGCGGGTGCTGGCGGTCGGTGATCCCCCGCGTTTGCAGGGCGACGCGGCGTTGGCCCATGCGGAGGCCGTTTCCGAGAATGTCTTGATTGAGTCCTGGACTGCGCAGACCCAACTGCGCGGCATCGTGCTGGACGCGTTGCTGGGCACCGGTCTGACGGGTGAGGTGAGAGCGCCTTACGCTGACGCCATTGCAGCGATCAACGCCTGCGGTTTACCGGTGGCGGCGGTGGATATCCCTTCGGGCCTTTGCGCCGATACCGGTCGCGTCCTCGGTGCGGCGGTGCATGCCAATCTCACTGTGACTTTCATCGGGTTGAAGCTGGGGCTGTTCACCGGTGATGCCGCAGACGTCGTCGGTGAACTGGTTTTCAACGATTTACACGCTGATCCGCAGTTAATTGAGGCCGCGTTGGTCAGCGCTCGTCGCCTGACGGCCCGTAACTTGCCGCAACTTGCCCCCCGAATGCCGACTTCCCACAAAGGCAAATTCGGCCATGTGTTGCTGATCGGTGGTGATCGCGGTTTGGGTGGTGCGATCCTGCTGAGTGCACAAAGCGCTCTGCGCAGCGGGGCCGGCATGGTTTCCGTGGCCACTCGCAGTGAGCATGTCGGCGCCGCGCTGGCTAGAATCCCTGAAGCCATGGTGCTGGGCACGTCATCGGCCAACCAACTGATGGAACTGCTGCAAAAAGTTTCCGTACTGGTGGTCGGTCCCGGCATGGGGCAGGCTTCCTGGGGGCAAAGTTTGCTGTCGGCGGCCGCCAATGCACCGTTGCCGCAAGTCTGGGACGCCGATGCGTTGAACATGCTGGCCGAAGAGCGCGTGAATTTGCCCAAGGATTGCGTGATCACGCCGCATCCGGGCGAAGCGGCGCGGTTGCTTGGGATCAGCACTGCTCAGGTGCAGGCGGATCGCCCGGCAGCGGCGCATGCATTGAGCAAAAAATACACAGCTGTCGTGGTGTTGAAAGGCGCCGGCAGCCTGATAGCCAGCCCCGATGGGCGTCTGGCGTTGTGTCATCAAGGTCATCCGGCCATGGCCGCCGCCGGTCTGGGCGACGTACTGGCCGGCCTGGTGGGTGCGCTGTTGGCTCAAGGCATGCAGGCGTTCGACGCTGCGTGTCTGGCCGTCTGGCTGCACGCCAATGCGGGTGAGCAACAAGGTAAAGAGGGCCGTGGGCTGGCGGCCAGTGATCTGATCCCGGCCATTCGTCAGTTGTTGGAGGAGCAAGCACCGTGTCTGAAGTAACCCTGTACCTGGCTGATGAAGAGGCGATGACCGCCTTTGGCGCACATATCGCAAAAACCACCCAAGGGCACGGTCTGATTTTTCTGGAAGGGGACTTGGGGGCGGGGAAAACCACGCTGTCGCGGGGCATCATCCGGGGGTTGGGGCATGATGGGGCGGTAAAAAGTCCGACATTCACGCTGGTCGAGCCTTACGAGATCGGCGAGATCCGCGCCTTCCATTTCGACCTGTACCGTTTGGTCGATCCGGAAGAGTTGGAGTACCTCGGCATTCGCGACTACTTTGACGACGATGCCCTGTGCCTGATTGAGTGGCCCGATAAAGGTGCAGGCTTTTTGCCAAAGCCCGACCTGACCATTACCATTAGCCCGCAAGACAGCGGGCGTTCGCTGAAAATTTTATCCCAGGGCTCGCGTGGCGAGGCCTGGTGTGCCGCTTTGGCATTGGAAACCAATTAAATGATGGGGTTTGGTATGCGCTTTCGCGCGATGGTAGCTGCCGTAGGATTGTTGTTTTTGGCGGTAACCGTCGACGCTGTGGCCGACACGAAGGTCAATAGCGTTCGCCTGTGGCGGGCGCCGGACAACACACGGCTGGTGTTCGACCTGACCGGGCCTGTGCAACACAGCGTGTTCACCCTGACCGCTCCGGATCGGCTGGTAATCGACATCAATGGGGCGACACTCGGTGCGCCGCTGAACGTCAACACCTCCAATACCCCCATCACCGCCATGCGTTCGGCTCAACGCACGCCGACCGACTTGCGGGTGGTCATCGACCTTAAAAAGGCTGTTACCCCGAAAAGTTTCTCCCTGGCCCCGAACGCCCAATACGGCAACCGACTGGTGGTTGACCTGTTTGATAGCGCCGCCGATGCCTCGCCGTCGCCAGCACCAACGCCTTCGGTCGCCACGGTGCCGGCAGTGCCGGTCACGCCTGTTGAACCGGCGATCAAGCTTCCACCGGCACCGGCCGGCAAGCGCGACATCCTTGTGGTGATCGATGCTGGCCACGGCGGCGAAGACCCAGGCGCCTCGGGCTCTCGCGGTCAGAAGGAAAAAGACGTGGTATTGGCCATCGCCCGCGAATTGCAGCGTCAAGTCAACGGCATGAAAGGCTTCCGCGCCGAACTGACCCGCACCGGCGACTACTTCATTCCACTGCGCGGCCGTACCGAAATCGCCCGCAAGAAAGGCGCCGACCTGTTCGTTTCGATCCACGCCGACGCCGCGCCTTCGAGCGCCGCCTTCGGTGCTTCTGTATTCGCCTTGTCTGATCGTGGCGCTACATCGGAAACTGCCCGCTGGCTGGCGGACAGTGAAAACCGCTCCGACTTGATTGGCGGTGCCGGCAACGTCAGCCTCGATGACAAGGACCGCATGCTCGCAGGCGTGCTGCTCGACCTGTCGATGACGGCGTCGCTGACGTCCAGCCTGAACGTCGGCCAGAAAGTGCTGAGCAATATCGGTCGTGTCACTCCGTTGCACAAACAGCGTGTGGAGCAGGCCGGGTTCATGGTGCTGAAGTCGCCAGACATCCCGTCGATCCTGGTCGAAACCGGGTTCATCTCCAACGCCAACGAAGCCTCAAAGCTTGCGGCATCGAATCACCAACAGGCGCTGGCGCGTTCGATCAGCAGCGGCGTACGCCAGTTCTTCCAACAGAATCCGCCGCCGGGCACTTACATTGCGTGGCTGCGTGATTCCGGAAAAATCGCTCAGGGCCCACGTGATCACCGGGTCAATCCGGGGGAGACCCTGGCGATGATTGCCGTGCGTTATCAGGTGTCGCCAGCGACGCTGCGCAACGCCAATAACCTGTCGAGTGATGAGCTGAAGATCGGTCAGCACCTGACCATTCCAGGCACTGAGTTGGCGGCTAAAGAATGAATCAGGTGGTGATCAATAGCGCTCGCATCGAGCTGCTCAGCCCGCGACTGGCGAACCAGATTGCCGCCGGCGAGGTGGTTGAACGCCCGGCTTCGGTGATTAAAGAGCTGCTGGAAAACAGCCTCGATTCTGGCGCCAAACGCATCGATGTCGATGTCGAGCAGGGTGGCGTCAAGCTGCTGCGGGTGCGCGACGACGGCAGTGGTATTTCTGCTGATGACCTGCCGCTGGCCCTGGCCCGACACGCCACCAGCAAAATTCGTAACCTTGAGGACCTGGAACAGGTCATGAGCCTGGGTTTCCGTGGTGAGGCCCTGGCGTCGATCAGCTCCGTGGCGCGCCTGACCCTGACGTCCCGCACCCGCGATGCCGATCAGGCCTGGCAGGTTGAGACCGAAGGCCGGGACATGGCGCCTCGTGTGCAACCAGCCGCTCACCCGGTCGGCACCTCGGTGGAAGTCCGAGACCTGTTCTTCAACACCCCGGCGCGGCGCAAATTCCTCAAGACCGAAAAAACCGAATTCGATCACCTGCAAGAAGTGATCAAGCGTCTGGCATTGGCGCGGTTCGACGTGGCGTTCCATTTACGTCACAACGGCAAAACCATCCTTAGCCTGCACGAAGCCCATGACGACGCGGCCCGTGCCCGGCGTGTGGCAGCCATTTGCGGTTCTGGTTTTCTCGAACAGGCGCTGCCAATCGAAATCGAGCGCAATGGCCTGCATTTGTGGGGTTGGGTTGGTTTGCCGACGTTCAATCGCAGCCAGGCAGACTTGCAGTATTTCTTTGTGAATGGCCGTGCAGTGCGCGACAAACTGGTGGCCCACGCGGTGCGCCAGGCCTATCGCGACGTGCTGTTCAATGGCCGGCATCCGACGTTCGTGTTGTTTTTCGAAGTCGATCCGGCGGGCGTCGACGTCAACGTGCACCCGACCAAACACGAGGTTCGCTTCCGTGACGGGCGCATGGTTCACGATTTCCTCTATGGCACCTTGCACCGCGCCTTGGGCGATGTCCGACCGGAAGATCATCTGGCCGCACCGGTGGCGACGGCCATCGTGCGACCGACCGGCCTGGACGCCGGTGAATTCGGCCCTCAGGGCGAGATGCGCCTGGCGGCCAATGCGCTGCTGGAGCAGCCTCAGGCGCAGCCGTCGTTCAATACTCCGGCTGGCTCGGGCGCTGGCGCCGGTTATCAGTATCAATACACGCCGCGGCCTCAGTCCGGGGTGCCGGTCGCCGAAGCTCAGGCCGCCTACCGCGAGTTTTTTGCACCGCTGCCCGAGGCCAACGCGGTCGCACTGCCGGCCGGGCAGGACGACATTCCGCCGCTGGGTTATGCACTGGCGCAACTCAAAGGTATCTACATCCTTTCGGAAAACGCCCAGGGGCTGGTGCTGGTGGACATGCATGCGGCTCACGAGCGAATCATGTACGAACGCCTGAAAATCGCCATGGCCAGCGAAGGCCTGAGCGGTCAGCCGCTGCTGGTACCCGAGTCATTGGCCGTCAGTCAGCGCGAAGCCGATTGCGCCGAAGAGCACGTCGCGTGGTTCCAGCGTCTGGGCTTTGAATTGCAGCGCCTGGGGCCTGAATCCTTGGCCATCCGGCAGATCCCGGCCTTGCTCAAGCAAGCTGAAGCTAATCGACTGGTCAGTGATGTATTGGCGGACCTGATGGAATACGGCTCCAGCGACCGGATTCAGGCTCATCTGAACGAACTGCTCGGGACGATGGCCTGTCACGGCGCGGTTCGTGCGAATCGGCGCCTGGCGATCCCGGAAATGAACGGTCTGCTGCGCGACATGGAAAACACCGAGCGCAGCGGTCAATGCAACCATGGCCGACCGACCTGGACCCAATTGGGCCTGGACGATCTGGACAAACTCTTCTTGCGCGGTCGTTGATGAGCCAGCTCCCTCCAGCGATTTTTCTGATGGGCCCGACCGCTGCGGGCAAGACCGACCTGGCCATCGAACTGAGCAAAGTCCTGCCGTGCGAGCTGATCAGTGTCGATTCGGCACTGGTCTACCGTGGCATGGACATTGGCACTGCCAAGCCATCGAAAGAAATTCTCATCCAATTCCCGCACCGATTGATCGACATTCTTGACCCGGCCGAAAGCTATTCGGCCGCTGATTTTCGCCGTGATGCCCTCGAAGCGATGGCCGATATCACTGCGCGGGGAAAAATCCCGCTGCTGGTGGGCGGCACAATGCTCTATTACAAGGCGTTGGTCGAAGGTCTGGCGGACATGCCGGCGGCTGATCCGGATGTGCGTGCGCAGATCGAGGAAGAAGCTGCGCGCCTTGGCTGGCAAGCGCTGCACGATCAATTGGCGGTCATCGATCCGGAATCGGCGGCGCGTATTCATCCGAACGATCCGCAGCGACTCAGTCGAGCACTGGAAGTTTATCGCGTCAGCGGTCAGAGCATGACCGAGCTGCGACTGAGACAAACTGCGCAAAGTACTGAAGCAGCCGCTTCGGGACTGCAACAATTGCCCTATACTGTCGCGAACTTGGCCATTGCTCCGGCAAATCGCCAGGTACTGCACGAGCGAATTAAACAAAGATTCACGAATATGTTGGAACAGGGATTCATTGACGAGGTCGTAGCCCTGCGTAAGAGAAGTGACCTGCATTCCGGGTTGCCGTCTATACGTGCAGTAGGCTACCGACAAGTCTGGGATTACCTGGATGGCAAGCTGACGCAAGCCGAGATGCAGGAGCGTGGAATCATTGCCACGCGCCAATTGGCAAAACGTCAGTTCACCTGGCTGCGCAGTTGGGCTGATTTACACTGGCTGGACAGCCTCGATTGCGACAATCTGCCGCGCGCCTTGAAATACTTGGGGTCCATCTCCATATTGAGGTGAGACCTTGCAATTGCCGTCTATCCTAGGGGGTGTGACGGCTAAAGCCATCTGTTTACCTATTTTTTTTATTTTGAATCCTTAAAGGAGTGCGGCACATGTCAAAAGGGCATTCGCTACAAGACCCTTACTTGAATACTTTACGTAAAGAGAAAGTTGGGGTGTCTATCTACCTGGTCAACGGTATCAAACTGCAAGGCACGATTGAGTCTTTCGACCAGTTCGTTATCCTGCTGAAAAACACCGTGAGCCAGATGGTTTACAAACACGCTATCTCTACAGTGGTGCCGGTTCGTCCAATTCGTCTGCCTAGCGCAACCGAATCCGAAGCAGGTGACGCTGAGCCAGGTAACGCCTGATAGGAGTCTCCTTTGTTCTTTGAGCGCCACGGTGGTGGTGAACGAGCCATTCTCGTTCACTTGGATGGTCAGGACCCTGAGGCGCGCGAAGATCCGCAGGAGTTCCAGGAATTGGCAATATCGGCAGGTGCCGAGACCGTCGCGTTTTTTAACGTGCCGCGTCATCGGCCAACCGCCAAATACCTGATTGGCAGTGGCAAGGTCGAGGAATTACGCGACCTGGTCAACGCCGAGCAGGTAGATCTGGTGATTTTCAATCACATCCTCACGCCCAGTCAGGAACGTAACCTTGAACGTGTGTTCGAGTGTCGCGTGATCGACCGCACGGGTCTGATTCTCGATATTTTCGCCCAACGCGCCCGCACCCATGAAGGCAAGCTCCAGGTCGAACTGGCCCAGCTTGAGCACATGAGTACGCGGCTGGTTCGTGGCTGGACTCACCTTGAGCGGCAGAAAGGCGGTATCGGTCTGCGCGGTCCGGGTGAAACCCAGCTCGAAACCGACCGACGCCTGTTGCGGGTTCGCCTGCGGCAAATCAAGGGGCGTCTGGAGAAGGTCCGCAGCCAGCGCGAGCAGTCTCGTCGCGGGCGCAAACGCGCTGACATTCCGACGGTTTCACTGGTGGGTTATACCAACGCCGGCAAATCGACGCTGTTCAACTCGGTGACCGATTCCGACGTCTTCGCTGCTGATCAGCTCTTCGCGACCCTCGACCCGACCTTGCGTCGACTCGAGCTCGATGACCTCGGGCCGATCGTGCTGGCCGATACAGTGGGCTTCATTCGTCATCTACCTCACAAGCTGGTCGAGGCATTTCGAGCTACGCTCGAAGAGTCGAGCAACTCTGACTTGCTGCTGCATGTGATCGACGCTCATGAACCCGAGCGTATGGCCCAGATTGAACAGGTCATGGTGGTGCTCGGGGAGATCGGGGCGCAAGACTTGCCGATCCTTGAGGTATACAACAAACTCGATTTGCTCGAGGGCGTAGAGCCGCAGATCCAGCGCGATGCCGATGGCAAACCGCTGCGGGTCTGGTTGTCGGCCAAGGACGGTACAGGCCTGGACCTGCTCAAGCAGGCCCTGGCCGAGTTGCTTGGGAATGATTTGTTTGTTGGTACCTTGCGCTTGCCGCAACGTTTTGCTCGACTGCGTGCACAATTTTTTGAAGTCGGTGCGGTACAGAAAGAAGAACACGACGAAGAAGGCATCAGCTTGCTGGCCGTTCGCTTGCCACGGATCGAATTGAATCGATTGGTGAGCCGCGAAGGTTTGCAGCCGAATGACTTCATCGAGCAACACACTTTGCAATAAAAGCCTGAGAAAGCGGTTGTGTCGTGGTGACAGGCATTCTGTAGCATTGGTCGGCGCGCCGTGGGTGCGTCTTTGCTTTATCAGATGGAGAGCGCTATGGCTTGGAATGAGCCGGGTGGCAACTCGAATAATCAGGATCCTTGGGGTGGCAAGCGCCGCAATAACGGCGACCGCAAGGGACCACCGGATCTCGACGAGGCCTTCCGAAAGCTGCAGGAAAGCCTGAACGGGTTGTTCGGTGGTGGTAAGAAACGCGGTGATGACGGCGGTGGTTCGGGCAAGAGCGGCGGCTTCGGCGGCATTCTTGGCATCGGCCTTGTCGTGTTGGCGGCCGTGTGGCTGTACAGCGCGGTATACGTCGTCGACGAGCAGGAGCAAGCCGTGGTGCTGCGCTTCGGCAAGTACTACGAAACCGTCGGCCCGGGCCTGAACATCTATTTCCCGCCGATCGACAAGAAGTACCTGGAAAACGTTACGCGTGAGCGTTCGTACACCAAGCAGGGGCAGATGCTGACCGAAGACGAGAACATCGTCGAAGTGCCGCTGACCGTGCAATACAAGATCAGCAACCTGCAGGATTTCGTACTGGATGTCGATCAGCCGGAAATCAGCCTGCAGCAAGCGACAGATAGTGCCTTGCGTCACGTGGTGGGTTCTACCGCCATGGACCAGGTACTGACTGAAGGTCGTGAGTTGATGGCCAGCGAGATCAAGGAGCGTCTGCAACGCTTCATGGATACCTATCGCACCGGTATCACCGTTACCCAGGTCAACGTTCAGAACGCAGCGGCACCGCGTGAAGTCCAGGAAGCCTTCGATGACGTGATCCGTGCCCGTGAAGACGAGCAACGTTCGCGCAACCAGGCTGAGACCTATGCCAACGGCGTCGTGCCGGAAGCCCGTGGTCAGGCCCAGCGTATCCTCGAGGATGCCAATGGTTACCGTGACGAAACCGTCTCGCGCGCCAAGGGTGAGGCTGATCGCTTCACCAAACTGGTCTATGAATACCGCAAGGCTCCTGAAGTTACCCGCGAGCGTCTGTACCTGGACACCATGCAGGAAGTCTTCACCAACACCAGCAAGGTACTCGTGACCGGCAACAAGAATGGCCAGAGCAATCTGCTGTACTTGCCGCTGGACAAGATGGTCGAAAGTGGTCGCACCACCAGCAGCGCTCCGGCTTCGGGCGCGGCAGCCAGCAGCAATGAAGCGAATACGCGTGCAGCAGCTGATCTGCAACAACAGCAAGCACGTACCAGGGAGAGTCGCTGATGAGCAATAAATCGCTGATCGCCCTTATTGTCGGCGTCGTCGTGGCGATCGCGGCCTGGAACTGCTTCTACATCGTGGCTCAGACCGAGCGTGCGGTGTTGCTGCAGTTCGGTCGCGTGGTTCAGGCCGATGTTCAGCCGGGCCTGCATGTGAAAGTGCCTTACGTTAACCAGGTGCGTAAATTCGACGCACGCCTGATGACGCTGGATGCACCGACGCAACGCTTCCTGACGCTGGAAAAGAAAGCCGTCATGGTGGATGCCTTCGCCAAGTGGCGCGTGAAAGACGCCGAGCGCTTCTACACCGCAACTTCCGGGCTCAAGCAGATCGCCGACGAGCGTCTGTCCCGTCGTCTGGAATCGGGCCTGCGTGACCAGTTCGGTAAGCGCACGCTGCATGAAGTGGTTTCTGGTGAGCGTGACGCGCTGATGGCTGACATCACCGCTTCGCTGAACAAGATGGCGGAAAAAGAACTGGGCATCGAAGTCGTCGATGTTCGGGTCAAGGCCATCGATCTGCCGAAAGAAGTGAACCGCAGCGTGTTCGAGCGTATGAGCACCGAGCGTGAGCGTGAAGCTCGCGAGCACCGCGCCAAGGGTAACGAGCTGGCAGAAGGCATCCGTGCCGACGCCGATCGTCAGCGCCGCGTGTTGCTGGCTGAAGCCTATCGTGAATCTGAAGAGGTTCGAGGTGACGGTGATGCCCAGGCATCTTCCATCTACTCCAAGGCCTACGGCCAGGACCAGGAGTTCTACGCGTTCTACCGTAGCCTGCGTGCCTACCGTGAAAGTTTCGCGAACAAATCCGACGTCATGGTCCTGGACCCAAGCAGCGACTTCTTCCGTTACCTGGAAAAAGCCAAGCCTTGATACCGCGTTGACCTGAATCATCCCCCGCCTGGCGGCTAAAGCCTCGGGCGGGGTGATCCTTTGGGAAAACGTGTGTATGATGCGGCAGCCGGGAAATTCCCGGCTTTTTTGCGTCTGCACGTTTGATTGCTGTTTTCAGGCAGAAGACCGAGTTGAATGACTCGACAGGATTTTCGAGGAAAGTGGTTGGCGAAGCCGGTTTGAGGCTTTTCGCCGTGTTGTTCATGCGCGTGGTTTGCACATGAACCGATCATTTTCTGCTTCACTCAAGGCTCGCCCGACGGCTTGCCGCCCGGATCATAGGGGAATGGCGTAATGGCAACGGTAGACCGCTGGCTGCTGCCAGATGGCATCGAAGAAGTACTGCCACCAGAAGCGGCGCGCATTGAAGTGGCGCGTCGTCAGGTGTTGGATCTGTTCCAGAGCTGGGGTTACGAGTTTGTCGTGACTCCCCATATCGAGTACCTGGAATCCCTGCTGACCGGCGCGGGCTCGGACCTCGATCTGCGTACCTTCAAGGTCATCGACCCGCAATCGGGCCGGCAGATGGGTTTCCGTGCCGACATCACGCCGCAAGTGGCGCGCATCGATGCGCACACCTTGCGCCGCGAAGGCCCGAGCCGTCTGTGCTATGCCGGTAGCGTGCTGCACGCTCAGCCTCGCGCATTGTCGTCCTCGCGCAGCCCGATCCAGTTGGGTGCCGAGTTGTATGGCGATGGCAGCCCGAGCAGCGATGTGGAAGTCATCAGCCTGATGTTGGCTATGCTGCAACTGGCCGATGTGCCGGATGTGCACATGGACCTCGGCCATGTTGGCATCTATCGTGGCCTGGCCCGCGCCGCCGGCTTGTCCGGCGAAGTCGAGCAACAATTGTTTGATGCGTTGCAACGTAAGGCCATCGACGAGGTCATTACCTTGACCGAAGGCCTGCCTGCCGATCTGTCGGGCATGCTGCGCGCATTGGTTGATTTGTGTGGCGGCCGTGAAGTGTTGAGCGCTGCCCGCGAGCGTCTGGCGAATGCGCCGGCCCCTGTTCTGGCTGCTCTGGACGACCTGTTGGCGATTGCCGAACGTTTGTCCGTGCGTTTCCCGGAACTGCCGCTGTACTTCGACCTGGGTGAGTTGCGCGGTTACCACTACCACACCGGTGTGGTATTCGCGGTGTTCGTGCCGGGTGTTGGCCAGTCCATTGCCCAGGGCGGTCGTTACGACGACATCGGCGCCGACTTCGGTCGCGCTCGTCCGGCCACTGGCTTCTCTACCGATTTGAAAACCCTGGTGACCCTGGGGCGTGCTGAAATCGAGCTACCGTCTGGCGGTATCTGGATGCCTGACAGTACGGATGCGGCACTCTGGCAGCAGGTTTGCCAGTTGCGCAGTGAGGGTCAGCGTGTCGTTCAGGCATTGCCTGGGCAACCATTGGCCGCCGCCCGTGAAGCGGACTGCGACCGGCAATTGATTCAGCAGAACGGGCTTTGGCAAGTATTGCCGCTGGCTTCTTGAGTTTTCCTGCCGGCCGCCGCCGGCACCAAGTTTGCGCGAATGAGGACAAGTGTTATGGGTAAGAATGTCGTAGTCCTGGGCACCCAATGGGGTGATGAGGGCAAAGGCAAGATCGTTGATCTGCTGACCGAACATGCTGCCGCCGTAGTGCGCTACCAGGGTGGCCACAACGCTGGTCACACTCTGGTGATCGACGGCGAGAAAACCGTCTTGCACCTGATCCCGTCTGGCGTGCTGCGCGAAGGCGTGCAGTGCCTGATCGGTAACGGCGTGGTGGTTGCACCCGACGCTCTGCTGCGGGAAATCATCAAGCTGGAAGAGAAAGGCGTACCGGTGCGCGAGCGCCTGCGTATCAGCCCGTCCTGCCCGCTGATCCTGTCCTACCACGTAGCGCTGGACCAGGCTCGTGAAAAAGCCCGTGGCGAGCTGAAGATCGGTACCACCGGTCGCGGCATCGGCCCGGCTTACGAAGACAAGGTTGCACGTCGCGGTCTGCGCATCGGTGACCTGTTCCACCGTGAGCGTTTCGCCGCCAAGCTGGGCGAGTTGCTGGATTACCACAACTTCGTTCTGGTCAATTACTACAAAGAGCCAGCGATCGATTTCCAGAAGACTCTGGACGAGTGCATGGAGTACGCCGAGCTGCTGAAGCCGATGATGCTCGATGTCACCGCCGAGCTGCACGAGCTGCGCCGCGCTGGCAAAGACATCATGTTCGAAGGCGCTCAAGGCTCCCTGCTGGACATCGACCACGGTACCTACCCGTACGTCACTAGCTCCAACACCACTGCGGGCGGCATCGCCACCGGTTCGGGTTTTGGTCCGATGTACCTGGATTACATCCTGGGCATCACCAAGGCCTACACCACTCGCGTCGGTTCGGGTCCGTTCCCGACTGAGCTGTTCGATGACGTTGGCGCGTTCCTCGCCAAGCGTGGCCACGAGTTCGGTGCTACCACCGGCCGTGCCCGTCGTTGCGGCTGGTTCGACGCCGTCATCCTGCGTCGCGCTATCGACGTCAACAGCATTTCGGGCCTGTGCCTGACCAAGCTGGACGTGCTGGACGGTCTGGAAACCATCAACATCTGCGTTGGCTACAAGAACCAGGATGGTGCAGTGATCGACGCACCGACTGACGCCGACAGCTACATCGGCCTGGAGCCGGTGTACGAAGTGATGCCGGGCTGGACCGAATCCACCGTTGGTGCCAAGACGCTGGAAGAGCTGCCGCAAGCCGCTCGCAACTACATCAAACGCGTTGAAGAGTTGGTCGGTGCGCCGATTGACATTATTTCGACGGGCCCGGACCGCAACGAAACCATCGTTCTGCGTCACCCGTTCGCCTGATAAGTCGTTGATGTACAACACAAAGGCCCCTTAATTGGGGCCTTTGTCGTTTATGCCTGTCGGACGGCATGACCTTTGCTGTGATCTTGATTAAAAGCATCGCTTCCAGCGCGCCATCAATTTAATGGCGCCCAAGCAGAGGGATTTTAAGTGTCAGCCGTTCTCTCATTGTTACAAAGCCGTTTGTTGCGGCCTGTGTTCGTTACCTTGGGTATCGCCCTTTTGGTGCAGGTGCTGGTGGCAGTTGCCCTGACCCGGAGCACAGTGACTGCGCTGGAAGCCGATCTGGGTGTGCGCCTTGGCGCCGACAGTCAAAAACTCTCTGGCGAGCTTGAGCAGGCAGGGCGTGAAGTCACGTCGAGCCTCGACAGCCTCTCGAGCAGCACGCGTCAACGCCTCACGGCCGGTTTGTCCTCGCGTTTGAAGGATGAACAGGCGCAGTTGCGTGCCATGCTGGAAAAAGACCTGAAGGACTCCGCCAATGATATGGCGCAGCTTCTGGCCTCGGTCGCCCCCCGCGCCATGTGGGACAGCGACGTTCCAACCCTGTCTGAATTTGCCCGTCGGGCACAGCGTAATCCCAATGTGTTGTTCGTGGTTTACGACGATGCAGCGGGGCAGCACCTGACGCGTTATCTGAATCGCGAAAACCCGATCAACAAGGCCTTGCTGGAAAAAGGTCAGGGCGAGCGCGCGCTGGACAAGGTGCTGGATGCGGCGAAGAACGATCCATCGGTTTATTACCTTGAGGCTTCGATCAACCCTAATGGCGTGGAAATCGGCAAGGTTGTGATGGGGGTCTCCACCGCCTCGGTGGAAACCGACCTGGTGGCCCTGGACAAGCGTTTCTCGGCGCTGATTGCCAGCAGTGATCAACTGGTCGGCGATAGCCTCAAGGGTGCGGCCGCAGACAGTGCCGCGGCCATGGGCGCGCGTTTGCAGTCGGCGCAGTCCACGGCGTCTGAAATGAAAGCCAATACCGCGAGCACTGTGCAGGAAGCGGCGGCGACTTTGCGCTGGCGCATCGGCATGGGCCTGGCGCTGGTCGGTTGCGGTGTGCTGCTGTTGCTGGCCGTGGTGCTGGGACGTCGAGTGGTCAACCGCTTGAAGCTGCTGATCAGCGCCATGGATGACCTGGCGGCGGGCGAGGGCGACCTGACCAAGCGCGTGCAGATCAACAGCAAGGACGAAATCGGCGACATGGCCTCGGCGGTCAATCGCTTTGTGGATAAGTTGCAGCCGATTGTGCGCGAAGCGGGCGATGTGGCTCAGCGTACCGGCGTGGAAATCGGCGCCATGACCCTGCGTAATGCCGGGGCTGATAAGGCGGCGGGCATGCAGCGCGATGAAGTGGCCGAGAGTTTACGCGCGTTGTCGCGGATGGCTGATGAAGCCCTGTCTGAAAGCCACGCCATGCAGGCTGCGTTGCAGCAGGTGGTGGACATTCGTTCGGCCACTGATGAAAACACCCGGACCTCGGCGAAAGTCGGCAGCCTGATCGAAGCGTTGGCCGGGCAGGTCGATACCGGTGCGAAAGTCATCGAGCGGCTGGCGCAGCAGAGTGAGCAGATTGAAGTGGTGTTGACGGTGATCCATGGGATCGCCGAGCAAACCAACCTGCTGGCACTGAACGCAGCCATCGAAGCGGCGCGTGCGGGCGAGACCGGTCGCGGGTTTGCCGTTGTGGCTGACGAAGTACGGGCGCTGGCGAGCAAGACCCAGAGTTCGACCGGCGACATTCAGGCGCACATCGTTGCCTTGCAACAAGGCGCGCGTGAAGCGGTGGCTGCGATTGGTCAGGCGGGACGCCAGGCCAGCGAAGGTTTGCTGGTATTGCGCGACAGTGCGCGGTTGCAGCAGTCGGTGCAGGCGTCGGTCGAGCAGGTGCATGCGGCGATTGGTCTGGCGACTCAGGCCGCTGCGCATCAAGCGCAAGGCGCGCAGGCGGTGCGGGGGCGGGTTGAAACCATTCATGCACAGGCTGAAAAGGCTGCTCAGGCGGTGGTGGAAACCACGGCCAGTGGTAAGGTGCTGGATGGGCTGGCGGCGCAATTGAAGGCGAGCCTGGGGCAGTTCAGGGCGTAAGATTTGTATTGGCTGGTCTGGCCCCTTCGCGAGCAGGCTCGCTCCCACAGTTGATTGAGGTGTTCACACATTTTGTGTTCACCAACAACCACTGTGGGGGCGACGGTGCGACGATTCGACCTGATCGCGAAAGCGGTCTCAACGGCTCAAATACATCCGAGTTGTTAACAAATAAACCGGCACTCCAGACACCAAAATCAACAGCGCCGCATAAGGCGCCGCCGCCGCAAACTCCACATTCGCGGTATGCGCCCAAACCTCAGTCGCCAAGGTATTGAGCCCGGTCGGACTCAGGAGCAGCGTCGCCGTGAGCTCCTTCATCGCATCCAGAAACACCAGCGCAAACGCGGCGCCCAACGCTGGGAAAATAATCGGCAGCGTAATCCGGCAAAACGCAGTGAACGACGTAGCCCCCAGCGTGCGCGCTGCCTCTTCCAATTGCGGCGCAGCCTTGTTCAAGGCCGTTCGAATCGGCGCCTGTGCCAGCGGCAGAAACAGCAGTGCATAAGCGATCAGCAGCAATGCCGATGTCTGGTACAGCGCCGGCACATAGTGCAGCGCGAAATACACCAGCGTCAGCGCAATCACCAGGCCCGGCAGCGCATGCAGCAGATACGGCAAACGCTCGGCCCAGATCGCCAATTGACCTTTGTAGCGCACCACCAGCAATCCCACCGGCACGGCCAACACCAGGCATAGCGCTGCACCGCCGAGGGAGAGCGCAAGAGATGACAGCAGCGCCTCGCTGATTGCGGCTACCGGGAACGCGGCTGAGGAACCGACCGCCAGCCAGTACGCCAGCATTCCCAGTGGTATGCCGCTGCCGATGATCGCCAGGGTCAGGCAGTAAAGCTGTCCGACACCTGCCCAAGGACCCAATTGAACCTGTTCCGCCTGCCGCGCCGCGCCTTGGCCGGTACGAACATGCCGGCCCTTGCCGCGTACCCGCAGTTCCAGCCACAGCAATACCAGGCACAGCGCCAGCAACACCGCCGAAAGCATCGCCGCGTTGGCGTTGCTGAATTCCAGTTCGAATTGCTGATAAATCGCCGTGGTAAAGGTTTGCAAGCCGATGATCGACAACGCGCCGAACTCCACCAGCATGTGCAGTGCGATCAGCAGTGAACCCGCCAGCAATGATGGCCAGAGCAGCGGCAGTGTGATTCTGAAAAACACGCCCCAGCGATTCTGTCCAAGCGTGCGGGCGGACTCTTCAAGAGAGGGATCAAGGTTGCGTAACGTTGCCGCAACCGGCAGAAAGATCAGCGGGTACTTGGACAGCGTCATCACCAGAATCGCCCCACCCAGGCCTTCGAAGTGAGCGCTGAGCGAAACCCAGGTAAAACTGCTGACAAACGCCGGAACGGCGAACGGCAAGCAGAGGATGACACCCCACAAACGCCGTCCCGGCAGATTGCTGCGTTCCAGCAGCCAGGCCAGTGACAGGCCGATCACGCCGCAGGCCAGTGTCACGCCGGCCATCAGTGCCAACGTATTGCGCAGAAGTCCAAACACATAAGGCCGCCACAGCAGATGCAGCGCCTCGGCCCAGCCGGCTTGCCAGGCTTTTAGCCCGACGTACATCAGCGGCAACAGACTGAGCACGACCAGCAGCAGAACCGGCAGCAGCAGCCAGATTGATGGCCGCTTGCGCCGTGGCACGTAACCCCCGCGCGAGGCGGGGGTAGATAACGATGCGCTCATCAGTTCAAGCCAACGTCACGTTCCAGGTCCAGGGCTTGTTCGGCATTGCCCAGATCCGCTGGCGTGACGTTCGGTGCTTGCAGTTCGCTGAACGGCTTGAGGCCGCGATCCGATTCCATGCCTTTGTGCAGCGGGTATTCCGCGGTGGTCTGGGTGATTACCCGCTGACCCTCTTCGCTGGCCATATAGGCGAGGAATTGCTGGGCTTCTTGTGGGTGTTTGCTGGATTTCAGCACGGCCGCGCTGGAAACGGTGATCAGCCCGCCAACGTCGCCGCCGGTGAAGTAATGCAGTTTCGAATCGAGCTGGCCTTTCTCGCGCTGCAAGGCGAACCAGTAATAGTTATTCACCAGTACGGTGGCGACTTCACCATTTTCCACGGCTTTCAGGGCGACCATATTGTTGCTGTAGGTCTTGCCGAACGCGCGCAGGCCGGTCAGCCATTCTTCGGCCGCATCCATGCCGTGCACTTTGATGATCGCGACGGCCTGTTCCTGAAAGGCGCCACTGGTAGGCACGAAGCCGACCTTGCCTTGCCATTTTGGATTGGAGAAATCCATCACCGACGTGGGCAGGTCCTTTTCATCAATTAGTTTGGGGTTAAACGCAACGACCCGCACCCGAGCCGTGATGCCAATCCAGGTGCCGTTGCTCGCTACATATTCCTTGGGTAAAACCGCCAGTGTGGCGTCGTCAGTCTTGGCCAGCAGGCCTTGCTCGCCCAGTTTGTTCAACGGCGGCGACTCTTCGGTGTAAATCACATCGGCGGGGGAGCGATCGCCTTCTTCCACGATCTGGCTGGCGAGCTGGTTGCTGCTGCCTTTACGCACGTTGACGTGGATGCCGGTCTTGGCTTCGAAAGCCTTGGCGATGGCGTCACCGACTTCCTTGTGTTGACCGTTATAGAGTGTCAGGGAAACCGGGTCGGCAGCCTGGGTGAGGGGAGTGGCGAGTACCAGGCCGAGGAGGGTGAAGGTCAGGCCGCGGCGCAGGGTATTTCGAAACATCATTCGCAAGGTTCCTCACTGTCGCATTGCAAAAACTTGCAACAATGATAAACGATATTGTTTCTCAAGTGCGCCTTGCTGGCCTGGGAAGTGTCTGCTAGAGCGGCAGGCGCAGCACCTGTAGCAGCTGGCGAAGCCTGCGTTCGGCTGCGAAGCAGTCGTAAATCCTGAATGCGCGGATTTCCTGAAACACCGCATCGCCTGATTTCACGACTGCTGCGCAGCCGAACGCAGGCTTCGCCAGCTGTTACAGGTCGTGTGTTTCTTAAGAGGGGGATTGGTTTTCGGAAGCCAGAAACGCAAAAACCCGCTTTCGCGGGTTTCTGTGAAATTCAAGATCGTGACCTTGAATTTGAATTGGTGCCCAGAAGAAGACTCGAACTTCCACGACCTTGCGGTCACCAGCACCTGAAGCTGGCGTGTCTACCAATTTCACCATCTGGGCATTCATCGCAAGCGTTGCCGCTGTTGATGTGGCGCACTATACGGAGAGCGTTTTGATCTGTAAACCCCTGATTTAGATTTATTAAATCAGATGCTTAGAATGCAAAAACCCGCTTTCGCGGGTTTTTGTGTGAGCCTTGAAATTGAACTAATCTCAAGCTCGAAATTGGTGCCCAGAAGAAGACTCGAACTTCCACGACCTTGCGGTCACCAGCACCTGAAGCTGGCGTGTCTACCAATTTCACCATCTGGGCAGTATCGGCAGCGCGTCTGCGTCGTCGATGGCGCGCACTATACGGAGCGTCTTTTTAACTGTAAACCCCCGATATCAAAAAAACCTGGAAAATTTCGCCAGTGGTCTTCAAATCAGCGTTGCGATGTCGATAAAGGGCTTTAGAAGGGCTGTCATAGCTTGAAATTTCCCGTTTCATTACGCCTATGCCAAACTAACCCGCATATAGACAAGGTGAAAACTCTCTAATGGCCGATTGGCAGTCCCTCGATCCCGAGGCCGCTCGTGAAGCGGAAAAATATGAAAACCCTATTCCTAGCCGCGAACTGATCCTTCAGCACCTTGCTGATCGAGGTTCGCCTGCTAACCGCGAGCAGCTGGTCGAAGAGTTTGGTCTGACCACAGAAGACCAGATCGAAGCCCTGCGTCGCCGCCTGCGCGCCATGGAGCGCGATGCTCAACTCATCTATACCCGTCGCGGCACCTATGCGCCGGTGGACAAGCTCGACCTGATCCTGGGCCGCATCAGCGGTCACCGTGACGGCTTCGGCTTCCTGGTTCCGGACGACGGCAGTGACGACCTGTTCATGAGCCCGGCGCAAATGCGCCTGGTATTCGACGGCGACCGTGCCCTGGCCCGTGTCTCCGGCCTCGACCGTCGCGGTCGCCGCGAAGGCATGATTGTCGAAGTGGTCTCCCGTGCTCACGAGACCATCGTCGGTCGCTACTTCGAAGAAGGCGGCATCGGCTTCGTCGTTGCGGATAACCCGAAAATCCAGCAAGAAGTGCTGGTCACCCCGGGCCGCAATGCCAATGCCCAGATCGGTCAATTCGTTGAGGTGAAGATCACTCACTGGCCGACACCACGCTTCCAGCCGCAAGGCGACGTGGTCGAAGTCGTGGGCAACTACATGGCGCCGGGCATGGAAATCGATGTCGCCCTGCGCACCTACGACATTCCTCACGTCTGGCCTGAAGCGGTCTTGAAAGAAGCCGCCAAGCTCAAGCCGGAAGTCGAAGAGAAAGACAAAGAGAAGCGCATCGACCTGCGTCATCTGCCGTTTGTGACCATCGACGGTGAAGACGCGCGCGACTTCGATGACGCGGTTTACTGCGAATCCAAGCCGGGCAAGCTGCGCCTGTTCTCCGGTGGCTGGAAGTTGTACGTGGCGATTGCCGACGTTTCCAGCTATGTGAAAATCGGTTCGGCCCTGGACAACGAATCCCAGGTTCGCGGCAACTCGGTGTACTTCCCCGAGCGCGTTGTGCCGATGCTGCCTGAGCAGCTGTCCAACGGCCTGTGCTCGCTGAACCCGCACGTCGATCGTCTGGCCATGGTTTGCGAGATGACCATCTCCAAGTCCGGCGAAATGACCGACTACTGCTTCTACGAAGCGGTGATTCACTCCCACGCCCGCCTGACTTACAACAAAGTCAGCGCGATGCTGGAAACGCCGAAACTCACCGAGGCGCGTCAGCTTCGTGGCGAGTACAACGACGTTCTGCCGCACCTCAAGCAGCTTTACGCGCTGTACAAAGTGCTGCTGGCCGCTCGTCACGTGCGTGGCGCGATCGACTTCGAAACGCAGGAAACCCGGATCATCTTCGGGACCGAGCGCAAGATTGCCGAAATCCGCCCGACCGTTCGTAACGATGCGCACAAGCTGATCGAGGAATGCATGCTGGCGGCCAACGTGGCCACCGCCGAATTCCTGAAAAAGCATGAAATCCCGGCGCTGTACCGCGTCCACGATGGTCCGCCGCCGGAGCGTCTGGAAAAACTGCGCGCCTTCCTGGGTGAGCTCGGCCTGTCCCTGCACAAAGGCAAGGATGGCCCGTCGCCGAAGGACTACCAGGCCTTGCTGGCAAGCATCAAGGACCGTCCGGATTTCCATCTGATCCAGACCGTCATGCTGCGTTCGTTGAGCCAGGCGGTGTACAGCGCTGATAACCAGGGCCACTTCGGCCTGAATTACGAAGCCTATACCCACTTCACCTCGCCGATCCGCCGCTACCCGGACTTGCTCACGCACCGGGCGATCCGCAGCGTCATCCATTCCAAGCAGAACACGCCGCACGTTCGCCGTGCTGGCGCGATGACCATTCCGAAAGCGCGCATCTATCCGTACGACGAAGCGGCGCTGGAGCAACTCGGCGAGCAGTGCTCTATGAGCGAGCGCCGTGCCGACGAGGCCACGCGCGATGTGGTGAACTGGCTCAAGTGCGAGTTCATGAAAGACCGCGTGGGCGAATCGTTCCCGGGTGTGATCACCGCCGTGACCGGTTTTGGCTTGTTCGTCGAACTGACCGATATCTACGTCGAAGGCCTGGTGCACGTCACCGCGCTGCCGGGCGATTACTACCACTTCGATCCTGTGCACCACCGCTTGGCCGGTGAACGTACCGGTCGCAGCTTCCGTCTGGGCGATACCGTTGAAGTGCGCGTGATGCGCGTTGATCTAGACGAACGCAAGATTGACTTCGAGATGGCTGAAAAAACCATCAGCGCGCCAATTGGCCGCAAGAAGCGCGGAGCCGAAACAACCGCTCCTGCCGCTAAAACCGCCGCAGAACCGGCACCGGCAAAAACCGGTCGTCGTCCTGCCAAGGAAAAGGCTGTCGAAGCCTATCGTCCAAGCGATGCCGCGGCGAAAAATGCCGAACTGCGTAAAAGTCGTGAAATGAAGCAGGCGTTGCTGTCTGAAGCGAAAAGCGGCGGTAAAGCGGCGTCTGGGGGAAAGGCCGGGCGGTCGGCGCCTGACAAGGCTCCCGGCGGCAAGCCAGCAAAACCGAGCAAACATCGTAAAGGCCCGCCAAAAGCGGGTGCTGCTCCAGCCGGCAGAAGCGGCGGGGCGCGTAAACCTAAGGCCAAACCATGAGTCAGTTGGAAAAGATCTACGGCGTGCATGCGGTAGAAGCATTGCTGCGTCACCACCCGAAACGCGTCAAGCAGATCTGGCTGGCGGAAGGTCGCAGTGATCCTCGCGTGCAAACGCTGATCGAACTCGCCGCCCAGAACCGCGTTGCGGTCGGTCAGGCCGAGCGTCGTGAGCTGGATGCGTGGGTTGAGGGTGTTCACCAGGGCGTGGTGGCGGACGTGAGTCCTAGCCAGGTCTGGGGTGAGGCGATGCTCGACGAACTGCTGGACCGTACTGAAGGCGCACCGCTGCTGCTGGTGCTCGACGGCGTGACCGATCCGCACAACCTCGGCGCTTGCCTGCGTTCGGCCGATGCGGCCGGTGCGCTGGCGGTGATCGTGCCGAAGGACAAGTCAGCCACGCTGACCCCGACGGTCCGTAAAGTGGCCTGTGGCGCGGCGGAAGTGATTCCGTTGGTCGCCGTGACCAACCTGGCGCGCACCCTGGAAAAACTCAAGCAGCGTGGTTTGTGGGTTGTCGGTACGGCGGGCGAGGCTGAGCAGAGTCTGTATCAGCAAGATATGACCGGCCCGACCATTCTGATCATGGGCGCAGAAGGCAGTGGCATGCGTCGCCTGACCCGCGATCTTTGCGACTACCTGGTGCATTTGCCAATGACTGGCAGCGTCAGCAGTCTCAACGTGTCCGTGGCGACCGGTGTTTGCCTGTTCGAGGCGCAGCGTCAGCGCAGCGTTAAAGCAGCCGGGACCAACAAAAAGTCCTGATTTGTACGCAACCCCTGTGGGAGCGAGCCTGCTCGCGAAAGCGGAGTAACATTCAGCATCAATGTTGAAAGTTATGCCCCCTTCGCGAGCAGGCTCGCTCCCACAGTGTTTTGTGCCTTGGGCAAAGATCGATGATTGTTCAAATAATCACCAATTGCCTTGCGCCTCTCCTGTCCCTTCTCTACAATTGCGCCCCTTGCTGTGACGGCAGGCACGCATGTGTCTATCGCAAGCAAGTCCATAAGTGTCATTCACTCCTTGTCTGACCGCTTTTGAGCGGCAGGCTACAACCCGTAAGGAGCATTCATGCGTCATTACGAAATCATCTTTTTGGTCCACCCGGATCAAAGCGAGCAAGTCGGCGGCATGGTTGAGCGTTACACCAAGCTGATCGAAGAAGACGGCGGCAAAATCCACCGTCTGGAAGATTGGGGCCGTCGTCAACTGGCCTACGCAATCAACAATGTTCACAAGGCTCACTACGTGATGCTGAACGTTGAGTGCACTGGCAAGGCCCTGGCCGAGCTGGAAGACAACTTCCGCTACAACGATGCAGTGATCCGTAACCTGGTCATCCGTCGCGAAGAAGCCGTTACCGGCCAATCCGAGATGCTCAAGGCTGAAGAAAACCGCAGTGAGCGCCGTGAGCGTCGCGACCGTCCTGAGCACGAAGGCGCTGAAAGCGCTGATAGTGATGACAGCGACAACAGCGATAACGCTGACGAGTAATCCACGGACCTTTTGAGGAGCCTATTACATGGCACGTTTCTTCCGTCGTCGTAAATTCTGCCGCTTCACCGCTGAAGACGTGAAAGAGATCGATTACAAAGATCTCAACACTCTGAAAGCTTATGTATCCGAGACCGGCAAAATCGTTCCAAGCCGCATCACCGGTACCAAAGCACGTTATCAGCGTCAGCTGGCCACCGCTATCAAGCGCGCCCGCTTCCTGGCCCTGCTGGCCTACACCGACAGCCACGGCCGCTGAGACCGGGCAGTCGACTCGTAGCAAAGGATTGAATGCATGCGTGCCATAGCTGAGTTCATCATGCGCGGCCGTATGCAGGCCACTCTCGTAGTGGCTGGATGCGTAATATTGCCGTTGTTGTATTGGTTGGGTGCTGCCGCTGGATGCCTTGTGCTTCTGCGGCGCGGATTGAAGGACGCCCTTGGCGTTCTTGCCCTGGGAATGCTGCCGGCGTTGATCTGGTGGCTTTACTCGGACGACCCTCGGGCACTTCTGGTGCTGTTGGGTTCTTCGAGCCTTGCGTTGGTTTTGCGCGCAAGCGAGTCCTGGGTCCGCGTGCTGCTGGTCAGCATAGCGATGGGAGTGGTGTTTTCAGTGGTGCTGGGGGCGACTTTTGCTCCTCAAATCGAGATGCTGGCGCAGGCTTTGATAAAAGTCATGCCGTCGCTACTCGGTGATGTCTACGAGAAGTTATCGGCAGACGAGCAAGCGCATTTTGCGTCCCTGATTGCACCGGTCCTGACCGGCCTGATTGCGGCGTTGTTGCAAATCGTCAGTGTGCTGAGCCTGCTTGTCGGGCGCTACTGGCAGGCGTTGTTGTACAACCCGGGTGGTTTTGGTCGCGAGTTTCGCGCCATCCGATTCCCGCTTTTGCCAGCGATGTTGCTGCTGGCGTGCATGCTTCTGGGGCCGAACATCGGTCCACAGATGGCCATGTTAACGCCGTTGTGCAGCGTACCGCTGGTGTTCGCCGGGCTGGCCCTGATTCACGGGCTGGTGGCGCAAAAGCGACTGGCCAGGTTCTGGCTGGTGGGGTTGTACGTCACGCTGTTGCTGTTCATGCAGCTGATCTATCCGTTGCTGGTGGTCTTGGCCATCGTCGACAGCCTGATTGATTTTCGCGGTCGTTCGGCACCGAAAGATGCCGATAACGCGAACGGTGAAGGTTAAAAGTTAAGAGGATTTTCACATGCAACTGATCCTTCTGGAAAAAGTCACCAACCTGGGCAACCTGGGTGACAAAGTGAACGTTAAGGCTGGTTACGGTCGTAACTACCTGCTGCCTTACGGCAAAGCTACCGCTGCGACCGCTGCCAACCTGGCTGCGTTCGAAGAGCGTCGCGCTGAGCTGGAAAAAGCCGCAGCAGACCGTAAAACTTCGGCTGAAAGCCGTGCCGCCCAACTGGCTGAGCTGGAAGTGACTATCACTGCCACCGCCGGTGACGAAGGCAAGCTGTTCGGTTCGATCGGCACCCACGACATCGCTGATGCACTGACCGCCTCTGGCGTTGAAGTTGCAAAAAGCGAAGTTCGTCTGCCGAACGGCACCATCCGCAACGTAGGCGAATTCGACGTAGCCGTGCACCTGCACGCCGAAGTTGAAGCCACCGTACGCGTTGTCGTGGTAGCAGCTTAAGTAGTACTTGTCGGCTGGCACCCTCGGGTGCTTGCCGGTAACATCGGGCACGATCCTGTTTACAGGTCGTGCCCTTTGTCTTTCTGTACCCCCTGCTTTTCATAACCCCTGCTTTTTTTAAAATAACCAAGTGGCCATGAACGATATCTCCGCACCCGAGCAATACGATCTGCAAACCGCTTCCCTGAAGGTGCCGCCGCACTCCATCGAGGCCGAACAGGCCGTGCTCGGTGGTTTGATGCTGGACAACAACGCCTGGGAACGCGTGCTCGATCAAGTGTCGGATGGCGATTTCTATCGGCATGACCACCGCCTGATCTTCCGCGCTATCGCCAAGCTCGCCGACCAGAACTCCCCGATTGACGTCGTGACCCTTGCCGAGCAATTGGACAAGGAAGGTCAGACCTCGCAGGTCGGCGGCCTCGGTTACCTCGGCGAACTGGCGAAAAATACTCCGTCCGTCGCCAACATCAAGGCGTATGCGCAGATCGTTCGTGCACGGGCGACGTTGCGCCAGTTGATCGGCATCGCCACCGAGATTGCCGACAGCGCCTTCAATCCGGAAGGCCGCACGGCAGAAGAGATTCTCGACGAAGCTGAACGGCAGATCTTCCAGATCGCCGAGGCCCGGCCAAAAACCGGTGGCCCGGTGAGCGTGAATGACCTGCTGACCAAGGCCATCGACCGCATCGACACCTTGTTCAACACCGACAATGCGATTACCGGCTTGTCCACCGGTTACACCGACCTGGACGGCATGACCAGCGGCCTGCAACCGTCCGACCTGATTATCGTCGCTGGTCGTCCGTCCATGGGTAAAACCACGTTCGCGATGAACCTAGTGGAAAACGCCGTGTTGCGCAGCGACAAATGCGTCCTGGTTTACTCGCTGGAGATGCCAGGTGAATCGCTGATCATGCGTATGTTGTCGTCCTTGGGCCGTATCGACCAGACCAAGGTCCGGGCCGGTCGCCTGGATGACGACGATTGGCCGCGCCTGACCTCGGCGGTCAACCTGCTCAATGATCGCAAGCTGTTTATCGACGATACGGCGGGCATCAGTCCATCGGAAATGCGTGCTCGGACTCGACGTTTGGTGCGAGAGCACGGCGATGTCGGGCTAATCATGATCGACTACCTGCAATTGATGCAGATTCCAGGTTCCGGCGGCGACAACCGGACCAACGAGATTTCCGAGATCTCCCGTTCCTTGAAGGCCCTGGCCAAGGAATTCAACTGCCCGGTGGTGGCGTTGTCCCAGCTCAACCGCTCCCTGGAGCAACGGCCGAACAAACGCCCGATCAACTCCGACCTCCGGGAATCCGGAGCGATCGAGCAGGATGCTGACGTGATCATGTTCGTCTACCGGGATGAGGTGTATCACCCGGAAACCGAGCATAAAGGCATCGCCGAAATCATCATCGGTAAACAGCGGAACGGCCCGATCGGCACGTCACGACTGGCGTTTATCGGTAAATACACCCGCTTCGAAAACCTCGCACCGGGTAGCTATAACTTCGACGACGAATAAAAACCTGTGGGAGCGAGCTTTTGTGGCGAGGGGGCTTGCCCCCGTTGGGTCGCGAAGCGGCCCCAGTATTTATCCAGTTGAAACAAGCTCTCAGGTTTTACGACTGCTTCGCAGCCGAACGGGGGCAAGCCCCCTCGCCACATGGGTTGTATCAAGCCCCAGAATTTTTCCTTGGGATAAGCTGACCAATTTCCGACCATAGCCGTCGGAATTGGTTATTTTTTGTGCTATATTCCGCGCCCGCGATTTTTCATCTCAACACCGGTCATCGTCATGCAAACAGCCAAGCCGTTATTTGACTATCCCAAGTACTGGGCCGAATGCTTCGGTCCAGCGCCATTCCTGCCGATGAGCAGGGAGGAGATGGATCAGCTTGGCTGGGATTCCTGCGACATCATCATCGTCACCGGTGATGCGTACGTTGACCATCCGTCGTTCGGTATGGCGATCATCGGTCGGCTGCTGGAGTCGCAAGGCTTCCGCGTCGGGATCATTGCCCAACCGAACTGGCAGTCCAAAGACGACTTCATGAAGCTCGGTGAGCCGAACCTGTTCTTCGGTGTCGCGGCCGGCAACATGGACTCGATGATCAACCGCTACACCGCCGACAAGAAAATCCGTTCCGATGACGCCTACACCCCTGGTGGCCTGGCGGGCAAACGTCCGGACCGCGCGAGCCTGGTTTACAGCCAGCGCTGCAAAGAAGCCTACAAGAACGTGCCAATCGTTCTCGGTGGCATCGAAGCCTCCCTGCGCCGCATCGCTCATTACGATTACTGGCAGGACCGGGTACGCAACTCGATCCTGATCGACGCTTGCGCCGACATCCTGCTCTACGGCAACGCCGAGCGTGCAATCGTCGAAGTCGCCCAGCGTTTGTCTTATGGTCACAAGATCGAAGACATCACCGACGTGCGCGGCACCGCGTTTATCCGTCGTGACACGCCGAAAGACTGGTACGAAGTCGACTCCACGCGCATCGACCGTCCGGGCAAGATCGACAAGATCATCAACCCGTACGTGAACACCCAAGACACCCAGGCCTGCGCAATCGAGCAGGAAAAAGGTCCGGTTGAGGATCCGACTGAAGCCAAGGTCGTGCAGATCCTCGCCAGCCCGAAGATGACGCGCGACAAGACCGTGATCCGTCTGCCGTCGGTCGAGAAAGTCCGTGGCGACGCGGTGCTTTACGCTCACGCCAACCGCGTACTTCACCTGGAAACCAACCCGGGCAACGCCCGCGCGCTGGTGCAGAAGCATGGCGAAGTCGACGTCTGGTTCAACCCGCCGCCGATTCCGATGACCACTGAAGAAATGGACTACGTGTTCGGCATGCCTTATGCGCGCATTCCGCACCCGGCGTACGGCAAGGAAAAGATCCCTGCCTACGACATGATCCGCTTCTCGGTGAACATCATGCGTGGCTGCTTCGGCGGCTGCACCTTCTGCTCGATCACCGAGCACGAAGGCCGGATCATCCAGAACCGTTCCGAAGAGTCGATCATTCGCGAAATCGAAGAGATCCGTGACAAGGTCCCAGGCTTCACCGGCGTCATTTCCGACCTCGGCGGCCCGACAGCGAACATGTACCGCATCGCCTGCAAGAGCCCGGAAATCGAATCCGCGTGCCGCAAGCCATCGTGCGTGTTCCCCGGCATCTGTCCGAACCTGAACACCGATCACTCGTCGCTGATTCAGCTGTACCGCAGTGCCCGAGCCTTGCCGGGTGTGAAGAAGATTCTGATTGCTTCCGGCCTGCGCTACGACCTCGCGGTCGAGTCGCCGGAATACGTCAAAGAGCTGGTGACCCACCACGTCGGTGGTTACTTGAAGATCGCCCCGGAACACACCGAGGAAGGTCCGCTCAACCAGATGATGAAACCGGGCATCGGCAGCTATGACAAGTTCAAGCGCATGTTCGAGAAGTACTCCAAGGAAGCCGGGAAAGAGCAGTACCTGATTCCGTACTTCATCGCCGCCCACCCGGGCACCACCGACGAAGACATGATGAACCTGGCCCTGTGGCTCAAGGGCAATGGCTTCCGTGCCGACCAGGTGCAGGCGTTCTACCCGTCGCCGATGGCCACCGCCACCGCGATGTATCACTCGGGCAAAAACCCGCTGCGTAAGGTCACTTACAAGAGCGACGCCGTGACCATCGTCAAGAGCGAAGAGCAGCGTCGCCTGCACAAAGCGTTCTTGCGTTATCACGACCCGAAAGGCTGGCCGATGCTGCGTGAAGCGCTGACCCGCATGGGCCGCGCCGACCTGATCGGGCCGGGCAAGAACCAGTTGATCCCGCTGCATCAGCCAGCGACCGACAGCTACCAGAGCGCCCGCCGCAAGAACTCGACACCGGCCGGCAGCCACAAGGTTGCAGGGGAAAAGACCACCAAGATCCTGACCCAGCACACCGGCTTGCCGCCGCGTGCCAGCGATGGCGGTAACCCGTGGGACAAGCGTGAACAAGCCAAGGCTGCGGCGTTCGCCCGCAACCAGCAAGCGGCCAAGGAGCGCAAGGACGCGGCCAAAGGCAAAGGCCCTAAACCCGCCCGCAAGCCGGTTGTACCGCGCTAAGCTTCGCTTGAGCTGAACAGAACGCCAACCTTCGGGTTGGCGTTTTGCGTTTCTGAGCCACAGAAAACGGGGCGCCGAGTCGGAAGCTGTGTTGGGGCAACTGGCCTCTTCGCGAGATCGCGCCCGGATTCTGTGTTCACAGCAGATCCCTGTAGGAGCGGGCTTGCCCGCGAAGAGGCCAATTCAGCCGCTACAAAACCCGGCTGGCAGCCCCCCGCTCGCAACATTTGCGTGCAACTGCCCCCAACCAATTTCTCGCATCGCCCGATTTTGGTGCTGTACTGCCTCAAGCAAACGGAGAAAGCGCCAGCGTTGCCGCGATGGCATAAGTCTTGCGCGCTTTCGATAACGCTTAGGGCTCGCAGGAGGCACGCCGTGTCGATTCATGTCGCATTGCACCACGTCACACATTACCGCTACGACCGCGCTGTCGAGCTCGGTCCGCAGATCGTTCGCCTGCGTCCGGCCGCTCACAGTCGCACGCGGATATTGTCGTATGCGCTGAAAGTCTCGCCCGAGCAGCACTTCATCAACTGGCAACAAGACCCCCAGGGCAATTACCTGGCGCGGCTGGTGTTCCCGGAAAAAACCGATGAGCTGCGGATCGAAGTCGATCTGCTGGCAGAGATGGCGGTCTTCAATCCCTTTGACTTCTTTCTTGAGCCTTACGCGGAAAAGATCCCGTTTGCCTACGCCGCGGACGAGCGCAAGGAGTTGGCGCCGTATCTGGAAACCTTGCCCCTGACGCCGACGTTCAAGGCCTATCTGGACGGCATCGACCGCACGCCGCTGCCGAGCGTGGATTTCCTCGTCGCGCTCAACCAGCGCCTGAGCGAAGACATCGGTTACCTGATCCGCATGGAGCCGGGCGTGCAGACGCCCGAGCACACCCTCGAACAGGCTTCCGGCTCCTGCCGCGACTCGGCGTGGTTGCTGGTGCAACTGCTGCGTAACCTCGGGCTGGCCGCGCGCTTTGTCTCCGGTTACCTGATCCAGCTGACCGCCGACGTTAAAAGCCTCGACGGTCCGTCGGGCACTGACGTGGACTTCACCGACCTGCACGCCTGGTGCGAAGTCTATTTGCCCGGTGCCGGCTGGATCGGCCTGGACGCGACGTCAGGGCTGTTTGCCGGTGAAGGTCACATTCCGTTGGCGTGCAGCCCCGATCCCGGCTCTGCGGCACCCATCAGTGGCTTGGTGGAACCGTGCGAGTGCGAGTTCACCCACGAAATGTCCGTGGAGCGGATTTGGGAAGCTCCGCGCGTCACCAAGCCCTACACCGAAGATCAGTGGCAGGCGATTCAGGCGCTGGGCCGGCAGATCGATGCCGACCTGCTGGAAGACGATGTGCGCCTGACCATGGGCGGCGAGCCGACCTTTGTTTCTATCGACGACCCGGACGGCGCCGAATGGAACACTGCCGCATTGGGACCGGACAAACGTCGACTGTCCGCCGAACTTTTCCAGCGCATGCGTAAACACTACGCCCCCAAAGGCCTGGTGCATTTCGGTCAGGGCAAGTGGTACCCCGGCGAGCAATTGCCGCGCTGGTCACTGAACTGCTACTGGCGTCGCGACGGCGTGCCGATCTGGCACAACAGCGCCCTTATCGCCGATGAGCAGGAAGACTACGGCGCCGATGGCGAACTGGCCGGGCGTTTTCTGGCAAGTGTCGCCGAACGGCTGAAGATTCCTACACGCTTTGTGTTCCCAGCCTACGAAGACAATTTCTATTACCTTTGGCGCGAAGGCACGTTGCCGCAGAACGTCAGCGCCGAAGACTCACGTCTGGAAGAACCGCTGGAGCGTGCGCGTCTGCGTAAAGTCTTCAGCCAGGGTCTGGATAAAGTCATCGGTCAGGTCCTGCCGCTGGCGCGCACCGCCAAGAGTGATCAATGGCAAAGCGGGCGCTGGTATCTGCGTGACGAGCATTGCCGGCTGGTGCCGGGGGATTCGCCACTGGGTTATCGCTTGCCGCTGGGCTCGCAGCCTTGGGTGAAAGCGGCGGAATATCCGTTCATTCATCCCAATGATCCGAATCAGGCGTTCGCCGCTCTGCCCGACACCATTGCGTTGAACAGTCCGGGCACGCCAGCCGAAGCGGTGGAGCGTGAACCAAAAATTGACGAGTCCGCCGACTGGCTGACGCGCACCGCGTTTTGCGCCGAAGCCCGGGAAGGGCGGTTGTACCTGTTCATGCCGCCGCTGGAGCGGGTCGAGGACTATCTGGAACTGGTCACCGCTATCGAGGCCACCGCTCAGGAACTGCATTGCCCGGTGTTGCTGGAAGGCTATGAGCCACCGAGCGATCCGCGCCTGAGCAACTTCCGTATCACCCCGGATCCGGGCGTGATCGAGGTCAACGTGCAGCCGTCCGCGACCTGGGACGAGTTGGTCGAACGCACCGAGTTTCTGTATGAAGAAGCGCGCCAGACCCGACTGACCACCGAAAAATTCATGATCGACGGTCGGCACACCGGCACCGGCGGCGGTAATCATTTTGTGTTGGGTGGCGCGACTCCGGCCGACTCACCGTTTCTGCGCCGTCCCGACTTGCTGCGCAGCCTGATTAGCTACTGGCATAACCACCCATCCTTGTCCTACCTGTTTTCCGGACTATTCATCGGCCCGACGTCCCAGGCGCCGCGCGTCGATGAAGCGCGCAACGATGCGCTGTATGAACTGGAAATCGCTTTCGCTCAGATGCCAGAACCTGGCGAGGAATGCGCGCCATGGCTGGTGGATCGGCTGCTGCGCAATCTGCTGATCGACGTGACCGGCAACACGCACCGCGCCGAGTTCTGCATCGACAAACTCTATTCGCCGGACGGTGCAACCGGACGCCTTGGTTTGCTGGAATTGCGTGCGTTCGAAATGCCACCGCACGCGCGCATGAGCCTGGTTCAACAGTTGTTGTTGCGGGCGCTGGTGGCGCGGTTCTGGCGTGAGCCTTACGCGCCGCCGAAACTGGCGCGCTGGGGCACTGAATTGCATGATCGCTTCTTGTTGCCGCACTTCATTGAGCAAGATTTCGCCGATGTGATCGTTGATCTCAATGCGGCCGGTTATCCGGTTCGGGCCGAGTGGTTCGCCGCGCATCTGGAATTCCGTTTTCCCAAGGTGGGCGATTACGCAGTCAGTGGCATTGAGCTGCAATTGCGTCAGGCACTGGAGCCTTGGCATGTGCTGGGCGAGGAGGGCGCGGTCGGCGGCACGGTGCGGTATGTGGATTCGTCGCTGGAGCGCTTGCAGGTCAAGCTCACCGGCCTGCCACCCCAGCGCTACTTGCTGACCTGCAACGGCGTTCCGGTGCCGTTGCAACCCACCGGGCGGGTCGGCGAGTTTGTCGCCGGCGTGCGTTTTCGCGCCTGGCAACCGGCCAACTGCCTGCAACCGACCATCCCGGTCCATGCACCGCTGGTGTTCGACCTGCTCGACACCTGGATGCAACGTTCGCTGGGCGGCTGCCAATACCACGTGGCCCATCCGGGCGGGCGCAACTACGACAGCCTGCCGGTGAACGCCAATGAGGCCGAGAGCCGGCGAATGGCGCGGTTTTTCCGCATCGGACACACGCCGGGGAAGCTTCCTGTGCCGAAGATGGAAATTAACGACGAGCTACCGATGACGCTCGATTTGCGACGTTTCTAAATCGTACGCGACGCTCGGATTTTTCGTATATCCGGGTGTCATGAGCGTGCGTTAGTCTGACCGTTCTTTGCAGTCTGCCGAGCTTTCCATGCCTGATCTGCTTGATCGCTACCCGCTGACGGCGGGCACATATCACGAACTGCTCGACGACAGTGGCGGCGTACGCCCGCACTGGCGTCGGTTGATCGACCAATTGCAGCGCAGTACGCCATCGCAGTTGGTGCAGCGTCAGGCCTTGTTGACCCGGCAGATCCAGGAAAACGGCGTGACCTACAACGTCTATGCCGACCCCAAGGGCGCAGACCGGCCGTGGGAACTCGACCTGCTTCCGCATGTGATTGCCGCGGATGAGTGGGCGCAGTTATCCGCCGGGATCGCTCAACGGGCGCGTCTGTTGAACGCGGTACTGGCGGATCTGTATGGCCCGCAACGATTGATCGCCGAAGGTCTGCTGCCGGCAGAACTGGTATTCGGTCACAACAACTTCCTCTGGCCTTGTCAGGGCATCAAACCGCCCGACGGGGCGTTTCTGCATCTGTATGCCGTCGATCTGGCGCGCACGCCCGATGGTCGTTGGTGGGTCACGGCGGACCGTACTCAAGCACCGTCCGGCGCCGGTTACGCTTTGGAAAACCGCACCATCGTCTCCCGGGCCTTTCCCGAGCTGTATCGCGATTTAAAAGTGCAGCATCTGGCCGGGTTCTTCCGCACGCTTCAGGAAACACTGGCTGGTCAGGCGCCCCGCGATGATGAAGCACCGCTAATCGTGTTGCTCACGCCGGGACGCTTCAACGAAAGCTATTTCGAACACCTGTATCTGGCGCGTCAGCTCGGTTACCCGCTGGTGGAAGGCGGCGACCTCACGGTGCGGGATGCCACGGTCTACCTCAAGACCCTCAGCGGATTGCGCCGGGTTCACGCGATCATGCGCCGGCTCGATGATGATTTCTGCGACCCGCTGGAATTGCGCACCGATTCCGCATTGGGCGTACCGGGGCTACTCGAAGCCGTGCGACAGGGCCGGGTGCTGGTGGCCAATGCTCTCGGCAGCGGCGTGCTGGAGTCGCCGGGGTTACTGGGCTTTTTGCCGAAGATCAATCAGTTCCTGTTTGGCGAAGAACTGCTCCTCCCATCTATCGCTACTTGGTGGTGCGGTGAGGCGCCGGTGCTGGCTCAAGCGCTGGAAAAACTGCCGGAGCTATTGATCAAGCCGGCTTTCCCGTCGCAAAGCTTTGCACCGGTGTTTGGCCGTGACTTGAGTGAAAAACAGCGCCTGGCCCTTGCGTCGCGCATGCAGGCACGCCCTTATGCCTATGTTGCGCAAGAAATGGCTCAGTTGTCCCAGGCGCCGATCTGGCAGGCCGAGGACGGTCAGTTGCAACCGCGTGCCATCGGCATGCGCGTGTACGCAGTGGCCAGCCATGACGGCTACCGGGTTTTACCGGGCGGCTTGACCCGAGTGGCCGCCGAGGCAGACGCCGAAGTGGTGTCGATGCAGCGCGGCGGTGCGAGCAAGGACACGTGGGTGCTGGGTGATCGACCGCCCAGCGGCGAGCAATGGAAAACCCAGCGCACGATTGGTGTGCATGACCTGGTTCGGCGAGATCCTTATTTGCCCTCGCGGGTGGTGGAAAACCTGTTCTGGTTCGGCCGCTATTGCGAGCGCTGTGATGACAGCGCGCGACTGCTGCGCATCATGCTGGCGCGCTACGTGGACGGCGACGATCCGCAAGCCTTGCAGGCGGCTGTCGACCTCGGTGAACGACTGAACCTGTTGCCTGATGAAGGCGAGTTGCCAGAGCGTCTGTTGGCCGCATTGCTCGGCGAAGACTGGCCATTCAGCCTTCGCTCCAATCTGCAGCGCTTGCAGTGGGCGGCCTCGCAAGTGCGCGGCAAACTCTCGCGGGAAAACTGGCAGGCGTTGGTGGAGTTGCAGCGCGAGGCCATGGAGCTGGAAACCGAAGAGCCGGATTTCGGCGAGCTGCTGGATTTTCTCAACCGTCTGGTGATGTCGCTGGCGGCGCTTTCTGGCTTCGCCCTGGACGACATGACCCGTGACGAAGGCTGGCGTTTCCTGATGATCGGGCGGCGGATCGAACGCCTGCAATTTCTCAGCGGCAGTCTGGCAGCATTTTTGCGCGGCGCCGGGGCCTTCGATCAGGCCAGGTTGGAATGGCTGCTGGAGTTGGGCAACAGCAGCATCACCTACCGTTCGCGGTATCTGGCGGTGGCGCAACTGCTGCCGGTGCTGGACCTGTTGCTGCTCGATGAGCAAAACCCTCACGCCGTGCTGTTCCAGTTGAAGCTGGTGACTCGAACCCTGAAACGCTTGAATGACGACTTTGGTGTGCCTCGCGAAGCGGGTTTGCCGTTGTTGGTGGAGCGACTGGCGCAATTCGATCTGGGTTGCCTGGAAAACGCTTTGTTCGGCGAAACCAGCGTCCGCGCCGCGCTCAATGGGCTGGCCGATTTGCTGCAAGAAATCGCCGACGCCAGCGGGCAAGTGTCGGATCGCCTGGCCTTGCGCCATTTCGCCCATGTCGATGATGTCAGCCAGCGCACGGTATCCGTCTGATGAGTGCTCACTACCAGATTTCCCACGACACCCACTATCACTATGACAGTCCGGTCTCTTTGGCCCAGCAGCTCGCGCATCTCTGGCCGCGGCCCTGCGCGTGGCAGCGCTGCACCGCTCGACAATTGCAGATCAGTCCCGACCCGACCGTGCGCCGGGATGAGCTGGATGTGTTTGGCAATCCGCTCACGCGATTGGCCTTTGAGCGCCCGCACGATGAGTTGCTGGTCAATGCCAGCCTCACAGTCGAAGTCCTCGCCCGGCCCACGCTGGATTTCAATCAATCGCCGGCCTGGGAAGACACCCGCAACGCGCTGACCTACAGCAGCCTGCCGCTGTCACCCGAAGTTCTTGAAGCCTGTCGGTATCGGTTCGAATCGCCTTACGTGCATTTGAAGCGCAACTTCGTCGACTTCTCCGAGAGTTGCTTTCCGGCGGGGCGGCCATTGCTGTGGGGTGTTCAGGCTTTGATGGAGAAGATCTTCAGCGAGTTCACCTTCGACGCCGAAGCGACCCAAGTGGCGACGCCTTTGGTGGAAGTGCTGGAGCGCCGACGCGGAGTTTGTCAGGACTTCGCTCACCTGATGCTTGCGTGCGTGCGTTCCCGTGGTCTGGCCGCTCGCTACATCAGCGGTTATCTGCTGACTCAGCCACCGCCCGGGCAGCCCCGGTTGATCGGCGCGGACGCGTCCCATGCCTGGGTCTCGGTGTTTTGCCCGGCGCTGGGATGGGTCGATTTCGACCCGACCAACAACGTACAACCGGCACTCGAACACATCACCCTGGCTTGGGGCCGGGATTTCTCCGATGTCTCGCCATTGCGGGGGGTGATTCTGGGAGGGGGCAATAATGACCCGGAAGTCAGCGTCACCGTGATGCCACTGGATTAACAAAGATCCACTGTAGGAGTGAGCCTGCTCGCGATAGCGATCTGACAGTCACATGGAGGTTGGATGTAACGCCGCAATCGCGAGCAGGCTCGCTCCCACAGGGGACTGTGTGCGTTCTTCAGATAGGGATATTTCAGAGGGGACTGTGAGGGTCAGCAAAGTGACTGCTGACCCTGGACACAGATCCGGTGGGCCTGATCAGATCATCCGGCCCTGAGGGTCTCAGGCGTCGGGCGCCTGATCTTTCGGTGCTTCAGTTTCGTCTGTAGCCACGTCGCCTTCAGCATCCGGGTTCAGTGCTGCTGCTTCTTCTTCAGCTGTAGCTTTCTTGCGCTGAAGCTTTTCCTCTTTCTTCTGCTCCTTGGCCAAGTCTCTCTGACGTTTGGCGAAGGAATAATTAGGTTTAGCCATGGGCGATCCTCTGGGGTCGAAGGTGAGGTTGAGCGGCGCATATTCTGCCCTGTATCGGTGCCGAGCCGTTAGCTGGGTTTTTGATCGGTCCATTTTGGCAGGACCGAGGGTTTCCAGGCGTCCAGTGCATCGAGCAGGGTTTGCGGTGATTCGCTCACTTGCAGCATGTCACGGTGCGGTGCGCGAACGAAGCCTTCGCCGACGATATGATCAAGAAAACCGGTCAATTTGCTGTAGAACCCGTTTACTTCCAGCAGACCGAGCGGCTTGCCGTGGTAGCCGAGCTGGCCCCAGGTCCAGACTTCGAACAATTCTTCCAGGGTACCCAGGCCTCCGGGCAGAGCGATGAACGCGTCACTGAGTTCGGCCATCCGCGCCTTGCGCGCATGCATGCCATCGACCACTTCCAGACGCGTCAGGCCGCTGTGGCCGATTTCCTTGTCTTTGAGGCTTTGCGGGATGATCCCGATCACTTCACCGCCGGCCGCCAGCGCAGCATCGGCAACAATTCCCATCAAGCCCACGGCACCGCCGCCATAAACCAGGGTCAACTTGCGTTCGGCCAAGGCGCGCCCCAAGGCCACAGCCGCTTCACGATAAGCTGGGTGGGTGCCGGTGCTGGCGCCGCAAAATACACAAACAGACGATAAAGACATGCCTTACTCCAGGGTCAGGATGGCCAACAGAATAAAGGCAGGTCAGCTACGCTCCAAGGGTTAAACCTCGCGCTGGGGTGTTTCACAGGTGCCGCTGGCGCCACAGGCGTAGGCGGCAAGCAAACTGCACAACAGGCTATTCATGGACATGAGAGGCGCTCCATATGAAGGATGACGGCCTGATGATAGGGCCGTGCCAGACGCCTGGCTGGTAGATTGTTTCGATAGGGGTCATAGCCCAAAAGTTGTATACAATTTTTGATTCAGGTCATAGGAACTTGCGAAGATTTCAGGCAGTCTTCTGTCCATTCGCACTTTTGTTAACCCTGCCTTGGAGATTCACCATGTTCGCCAAACTTGTTGCGGTATCCCTGCTGACACTGGCCAGCAGTCAATTGATGGCTGCCGAGTGCAAGACAACTATCGATTCCACTGATCAGATGTCCTTCAACAGCAAGGCCATTGAAATCGACAAGAGCTGCAAGACCTTCACCGTTGAGCTGACCCACTCTGGCAGCCTGCCGAAAACCGTCATGGGCCATAACTGGGTCCTGAGCAAAGAGGCTGACATGCAGCCGATTGCTACCGCTGGCCTGGCCGCAGGCATCGACAAGAACTACCTGCCGGAAGGTGATGCGCGCGTCATCGCTCACACCAAAATCATCGGTGCTGGCGAAAAAGATTCGGTGACCTTTGACGTGTCGAAGCTGGCGGCGGGTGAAGCTTACGGGTTCTTCTGCTCGTTCCCGGGCCACATCTCGATGATGAAAGGTACGGTTACCCTGAAGTAATCAAATCGAGCTCATAAAAAAGCGTCCGCTGGGGACGCTTTTTTTGTGCCCGGCATTAAACCGAGTCATCGTTCATCGCGGGCAAGCCTTGCTCCTACAGGGTTGGCGTCGTGAACCGTAGGAGCATGGCTTGCCAGCGATGGCGCCCGTAAGAACGCCGCTTGAAATCAAGGCGCAAACGGCATCACCCGCTTGTGATGAGTCTTTTTATACGTATCACAAATGATCTTGAACGCTTCCTCACGCACCGCTTCGCCGTGTAGAAACGCATCAATCTCGGCATAGGTCACGCCGTGTGACGCTTCGTCCGGTTTACCCGGCGACAGGTCTTCCAGATCGGCGGTGGGGATTTTTTCTACCAGCGATTCCGGCGCACCGAAACTGCGAGCGATATCCCGAACCTGGTTTTTTACCAGTCCGCTCAACGGTGCCAGGTCGCACGCGCCGTCACCGAACTTGGTGAAGAACCCCATCACCGCTTCCGCCGCGTGGTCAGTGCCAATCACCAGTCCGTGGGCGGCGCCCGCGATGGTGTACTGAGCGACCATGCGCATCCGTGCTTTGGTGTTACCGAGCACGAAATCTACCGAGACCGCGTGCTTGCCTTCGAAGGCGGCGACTTCATTGGCCAGGGATTTGACCGCCGGGCCGATGTTCACGGTGTGGCGCTCGTCCGGGGCGATGAAATCCACCGAGGCCTGAGCGTCGTGCTCATCGAACTGGGTCTCGTACGGCAGACGTACCGCGATGAATATATAACTCTTGTCACCGGTGCGTTGGCGTAATTCGCGCATGGCGCGTTGGGCCAGCAGGCCGGCCGTCAGCGAGTCGACGCCACCGCTGATGCCCAGCACCAGGGTCTTGAGTCCGGAATTGACCAGGCAATCCTGAATGAAGCTGACTCGCCGAGCGACTTCTGCCTCAAGGGCGGCCTCGTCGGCAAACGGCGGTTGAACCTTGAGCTGCTCAGCAATCTCACGCTGTACGGCTTGCATGAATTCACTCCTTGCTAGATGTGCTTGAAAGGGCGGCAGGTACTTTGAAAACGTGTCGCAAATAGGCGACGAAATTCGGGTCTTTGCAGTGAGTCTTGCCAGGCTCATCGGAAATTTTTGCGACGGGCTGACCGTTGCAGGCTGCCATTTTAAGCACGATGCTCATGGGTTCAACACCTGGAATATCACACGTCAGGTTAGTGCCGATGCCAAAGCTGACATTGATCCGACCCCGAAGCGCGCGGAATATCTCCAGTGACTTGGGCAGTGTCAGGCTATCGGAGAATGTCAGCGTCTTACTCAACGGGTCGATACCGAGCTTGTGATAGTGGGCGATGGCTTTTTCCGCCCATACCACCGGATCACCCGAGTCGTGGCGCAGGCCGTCGAAAAGTTTGGCGAAAAACAGATCGAAATCACCGAGGAAGGCATCCATGGTGATGCAGTCAGTCAGGGCGATCCCCAGCAGGCCGCGGTATTCGCGCACCCAGCAGTCGAGCGCGGCAATTTGACTGTCGATCAGCCGTGGCCCCAGTTGCTGGTGGGCCATGATCCATTCGTGGGCCATGGTGCCCAACGGTTTCATGTCCAGTTCTCGGGACAGGTGTACGTTGCTGGTGCCGACGAAGCGCCCGGGGAAGTCGTGCTTGAGCACGTTCACCACTTCTTCCTGTACGCGGTACGAAAAGCGACGGCGCGTGCCGAAATCGGCGACCTGCAACTCGGACAATTCGTCGCTGCTGGCGTTGGCGGTCAGCCAGTCGAACTTGCGGTAAAGCTGTTCTCGCGCCTGCTCCAGGACTATTTCCCGGTAGCGATAGCGGTTGCGCACTTCACTGACAATCGCCAGCAGCGGCACTTCGAACAGAATCACATGCAGCCACGGCCCACGCAGGCGGATGAACAGCTCGCCGTTTTCGATGCCGGTGTGGATGTAACGCAGGTTGAAACGGAACAGCCCGAGAAAGCGCAGGAAATCCGGCTTCAGAAAACTGATGCGTTCCAGAAAACCCAGTTGATCGGCGCTCAGGCTCAACTCTGCCAGGCGCTCGATCTGGAAACGGATCTCGGCCAGGTACGGGCGTAAATCTTCACTGTTGCGGCAACGAAACTCCCATTCGACTTCGACGTTCGGGTAATTGTGCAGCACCGCCTGCATCATCGTCAGTTTGTAGAAGTCGGTGTCGAGCAGGTTCTGCACGATGCGATCGCCAAACACGCTCTCGCTCATAACGGGGTTCTCCGCATTGAATGGGGATAGTGGCGCATATCGGTGGTGTGAATTGCCAGTTTTTTTTGCGTTCATGATGGATTAATCACATGTTACCGGACCCTCAAACGCAAACGCCTGTGGTTCATGAGTTACCGGACGTTGCTTCAAGCGCCGCCTGGATGACAAGCGCCAGGCTCTCCCAACTTTTTACATAGCCATCAAGGTGGGGGTGGCGGGGAATAAGCCCGGTTTCAATTGCCTTGATCATTGCCGCTTTTATCATTTCATGGGTCGCTGATTTGGCCATGATTTACAGTCCTTTAAATGTTATTTGATCCAGTGCGTCGACACCGTCCTGTAACAATAAATAGGCTGGAAGTATCAGCCGGAAAAAGTCAGCGTCATTAGTATGCTTAAGGGTTACGGACGTCAGTGTCTCTAAAAGGCTGGTGGCAGCGCGTATTCTGAAACAAGCATCTTCAAATAACAGATGAGGTGCAGCATGCGTGTCTATATAGAAAGTTGGATTGTTTGATGCGTTGGCTTTAAGCGGTTGATAGCGATTCACAGACGAACTCCTTGAGCGCGCTTGGGTTTGGAAGGCGCGAGTACTTTTTACTGATGATGGTGCGAAGGCATTGCTTAAGGGCTGAACCATCGCAGATGCGCAATGGTTCAGAGTTCATTCGGAATTTACGCGACCTGTACTTTAGCTGGGCGGCGATCCGCACATACAGGACTCATTGGTGGAAGAGGAGCTGTCACCGCAGGCCAGGCCCTCAAGTCGAGATCCAGATCACTGAATTTGCTTGAGTCAAAAATGGGCGTTTTGTTGCCATCGCGACGTTGTTCGTCGTAGTCGCCCAGAATTCGCATGCAGACTTTGAATAGCAATGTCATCGCTATCAGGTTGACTAGGGCCAGCAGTGTCATGGTGATGTCGGCAAACGCAAGCACCGTTGAGAGGTCTTCAACCGAACCCCAAAAGACCAGCGTCAATACTAATGCGCGGTACGCAATTAATGATTTACGAGGGGCAGCAATGATAAACCGTAAGCTGTTCTCTCCCAGGTAGTAGTTGTAGAGCATTGCCGTGAACACAAACAGTGCAAGTACCACGCTGATAAACATCCGGCCCCAATCACCTACCACCGCAGCCAGCGAGTTTTGTGCCAACGCAATGCCGTCGCCTTCGAAACCGGGGGCATAAAAACCGGAAAGCAAAATGATCAGCGCAGTACACGTGCAAATAACGATGGTATCGATGAAGACACTGAACGCCTGCACCACGCCTTGTGCCACCGGATGGGCAATCTTTGCCGTGGATGCGACGTTAGGCGCACTGCCTAGTCCTGCTTCATTGGAGAACACACCGCGCCTCACCCCCATAATGATTGCGCTGCCGACGAGCCCGCCAAACGCCTGATCCAGTCCGAAAGCGCTTTTGACAATACTGATCAGCACGCCGGGGACCTGGTCAATTTGCAACACGATGACGTAAAGCGTCACGACGATGTAGGCGATAACTTTAAGGGGAACCAATAGATCGGCTACGGCCGCTATTCGCTTTATGCCGCCCACGAACACTATGCCCAGCAACAACGACAGCGTGAATCCGGACCACGTCGTCGATAAACCAAAGGCATTGTTGAGAGAGTGTGATACGGCATGAGACTCAAGGCCATTGATGGCAAACCCAAAGGTCACCAACAGCAGGAGCGCAGCAATCGTGCCGAGCCAGCGTTTGCCCAGACCATGTTGGATGTACCAGGATGGGCCCCCTCGATATTGACCGTTTGCATCGCAGCGTTTGTAGAGTTGACCCAGTGAGCATTCGAAAAAGCTGCTCGACATCCCCAACAGAGCGGTCATCCACATCCAGAACACTGCACCGGGTCCGCCCATGCTCAAGGCAATGCCGACGCCCACGATATTGCCGGTTCCGACCCGTCCGGCCAGGCTGAGCGTCAATGCCTGCAATGAACTCAAGTGGTTATTGCCGGTGTGCGAACTGCCACGTAAAACAGAAATCATGTGTACGAAGTATCGAAACTGTACAAATCGCGAGCGGATGGTGAAGTAGGTTCCAAGTCCAAGAACCAAAGGTATCAAAACCTTTCCAGAGAGAAAGTCATTGATGACGTCAAGCATTCAAAGCTCCTTGCTGTTTTAAGAGTGCTGGCGAATCGAGGGTGTACAAGATCCTGAAATCCTTCAGGTCCCGTAATATCAAGTCATCTATCAATTTGCGCAATTTCGCAAGTTGCTTAAATGTGATGCGAGTTGCTGCTATGGTTGTGCCTCCTGACGCTGTTGTGATGGGTTGATATGCACAATTTTCTACCTGCTAACCTAAGACTGTTATGCAGTCACTACCGATCGGTCTCTGAGGTCTGTAGGAAACTTCGGATTAATCGTGGCCAATTTAATAAATACCTATGTGGAAGTAGCGTCCCCACGGCTTTTAACCTAAAGAGGATTTGTGATTTTTTTGGAGTGGAAGAATTAGAAATATTTTTGCCGACAGATCAATTCGTCATTCTTATTGGTGTTAAAACGAGACGAATTAGTCCTGCCAACGAGATGACGGCACCGCAGCGGATGCTTGATCACCTTCGTCAACAGTCTTCGTCGCAGCTCAGAGCTCACACGGGCTACTACTACGAGTACTACCATGCAATGACAGAGCCAGGTTCCATTCTGTGTTCCCTGGTGCATATACACGAGGAGGGGGAGCATTTCGTATACGAACGAAATGAACGCCTGCAGATAGCTGGGACGGATGGGGAATTTGAGCGGTATCGATATGTGGGGGTTGCCTACTACCTACAGGATCGCTTGTTTCTCATCGATTACGAATCGCTGACGTCCAACGAGATTAGCCAAACCATTCTTATCCCGAGCTTCAAAAGCTGCATTACTCGACTTAATGGCTTGAAAATGGGCGTTTCCGCTGCGGACTATCGTACTCCTGCCTGTTCGAGGGTTGTTTGGGAGTATCTCGGGCCGGAGATCAATCGAATAAATGCATATCGCAGGTTGCGACTGTACAACATCGATGATCCCGCCATTGATGATGATCTGCGCGGGCGCCTCGCTCAAACCAAAGTCGTTGATGGCCTCTTTGTTATTGCGTGACGCCATGAAGAGCCTGATAAACCGTGTTGCCGGTTTTGGGGCTGCTGCGCAGCCGAGCGGGAGCAGGCTCCCTCGCCACAGGGACTGAGCGCGCTCCTAAATTTGTGACATGTCCGGGCTATCAATCTGCTCCAGCATCCACTTCACAAAATCGCGCACTTTGGGCACTTCCGCCGAATGCTCGGGATACGCCAGGTAATAGGCATCCGTGCTGGGCATCGCGTGTTTCCACGGTATGACCAGTTTGCCGTCAGCCAATTCCTCTTCCACCAGAAACTTCGGCAACAGGGCTACACCGCAGCCGACCTGAGCGGCGCGTATGCACATGTAAAAGGTTTCAAAGCGCGGGCCGTGGTAGCTGTGCTCGGTGTGGTAGCCCTGACTATCGAACCAGTCGTGCCAGGCCTGTGGGCGGGAGGCGTTTTGCAGCAGGACCAGGTCGGTGAGTTGCGTCGGATCGGTGAACGGCGTGTCCGGCAGGCTGCCCGGTGCGCAGACCGGCACCAGCTCTTCGCTGAACAGTTTCAGGCATTCGGTGCCTGGCCGTGAACCCTGGCCGAAGTAGAACGCCAGATCGCTGCGACCTTGCAGTAAATCGTCGGCTTCCTGCTCGCTGCACAGGTCCAGATGGATCGAAGGATGACGCAGGCGCCAGCCTTTCAGGCGGGGCACCAGCCAGCGCGCACCGAAAGTCGGCGGGGTCGAAACGCGTAAGACTTCGGTTTCACCGCCGTAGGAGCGCAGGTAATGGGTCGACATCTCGACTTGGGTGAGGATTTTTCGTACTTCCACCAGGTACAAATCACCGGCCGGGGTCATTTGCAGGCGTCGGCGCACGCGGCGGAACAACAAGTGCTGCAACAATTCTTCAAGTTGCGCGACCTGTTTACTGACGGCGCTCTGGGTCAGGTTCAGCTCTTCGGCGGCCCGGGTGAAGCTCAAATGCCGGGTCACGGCTTCGAAACACTGCAGTGCTGTGATCGACGGCAGGTAGCGTTTATTCAGCATTGTCTGTCCTTTTTCTTGTTTCTTTCTTTTCAGCAATTCGCAGCATGAATAAACGGAATGATATCTCTCTTAATCGTCGTTTGTTGGGTAACCTCCGGGGAGCTAAAACTACAGGTCTGATCAGCCGTGATATTGCGGCTGCACGTTTTCTGTTTTTTGCTTGAGGAGTGACCCATGGTTGCCGCATTGCTTGATCGTCTTGGTGTAAACCCGGCCCTGTACCAGAACGGCAAAGTGCCGGTGCATTCGCCAATCGATGGCAGCCAGATCGCTGCCGTAAATTGGGAAGGTGCTGCTGAAGTCGAGCAGCACATCAGTCGTGCCGATCATGCGTTCGAACTGTGGCGCAAAGTCCCGGCGCCGCGTCGTGGCGAACTGGTGCGCCAACTGGGCGACATCCTGCGTGAATACAAGGCCGACCTTGGCGAACTGGTGTCTTGGGAAGCTGGCAAGATTACTCAGGAAGGCCTGGGCGAAGTTCAGGAAATGATCGACATCTGCGATTTCGCCGTCGGCCTGTCCCGTCAGTTGTACGGCTTGACCATCGCTTCCGAGCGTCCTGGCCACCACATGCGCGAAACCTGGCACCCGCTGGGTGTCGTCGGCGTCATCAGTGCGTTCAACTTCCCGGTCGCAGTCTGGGCCTGGAACACCACGCTGGCGCTGGTGTGCGGTAACCCGGTGATCTGGAAGCCGTCGGAGAAAACCCCACTGACCGCGTTGGCCTGCCAGGCGCTGTTCGATCGCGTCCTGAAAAACTTCAGCGATGCACCGCCACACCTGAGCCAAGTGATCATCGGCGGCCGCGATGCCGGCGAAGCACTGGTCGATGATCCGCGTGTCGCGCTGATCAGCGCCACCGGCAGCACCCGCATGGGCCGCGAAGTGGCGCCGAAAATCGCCGCGCGTTTCGCCCGTAGCATTCTGGAATTGGGCGGTAACAACGCGATGATCCTCGGCCCAAGCGCCGACCTGGACATGGCCGTTCGCGCCATCCTGTTCAGCGCCGTCGGCACCGCCGGTCAGCGTTGCACCACGCTGCGTCGTCTGATCGCGCACGAATCGGTGAAGGAAGAGATCGTCACCCGCCTGAAAGCCGCCTATTCCAAAGTGCGCATCGGCCATCCGCTGGAAGGCAACCTGATTGGTCCGCTGATCGATAAACACAGCTTCGAAAACATGCAGGACGCGCTGGAGCAGGCCCTGAGCGAAGGCGGCCGAGTGTTTGGCGGCAAGCGCCAACTGGAAGACAAATTCCCTAATGCTTACTACGTCGCGCCGGCCATTGTTGAAATGCCGGAGCAGAGCGACGTGGTGTGCCACGAAACCTTCGCACCGATTCTGTACGTGATCGGTTACAAGGATTTCGACGAAGCCCTGCGCCTGAACAACGCCGTGCCACAAGGCCTGTCGTCCTGCATCTTCACCACCGATGTGCGTGAAGCCGAGCAATTCATGTCGGCGGTGGGCAGCGACTGCGGCATCGCCAACGTCAACATCGGCCCGAGTGGCGCAGAAATCGGTGGCGCGTTTGGTGGCGAGAAAGAAACCGGCGGTGGTCGTGAATCAGGCTCCGATGCGTGGCGCGGGTACATGCGTCGCCAGACCAACACCGTGAACTACTCGCTGGAGCTGCCGTTGGCTCAGGGCATCACGTTCGACTGATGGTCCCCTTCGCTGGCAAGCCAGCTCCTACAGAGCATTGCAAACTTTTGTAGGAGCTGGCTTGCCAGCGAAGCTCTTGTTGTTTGTTAGGTTTCTGTTGGAGTCTGGCAATGCCGTTACGCGAAGAGTGTCTGTGGGAAAAACTGACGCCGCAAAGGCCCGACAACGCGGCGCTCAAGGGTGAAGTGACAGTCGATGTCTGCGTCATCGGCGCCGGTTTCACCGGTTTGTCGGCGGCGGTGCATCTGCTGGAGCAAGGTAAATCGGTGTGTGTACTGGAAGCTCATCGCGCCGGCCATGGTGGTTCGGGGCGCAATGTCGGATTGGTCAACGCCGGCATGTGGATTGCGCCGGACGACATCGAGGCCGGATTCGGCGAAGCGGTGGGCAGTCAGCTCAATCGCATGCTTGGCGCGGCACCGTCCCTGGTGTTCAGCCTTGTGGACAAATACAACATCGATTGCCAATTACGCCGTGAAGGCACGTTGCACATGGCGCATAACGCCCGCGGCGAAGCGGATTTGCGCAGTCGTGAAGAACAATGGAAACGTCGCGGAGCGCCGGTCGAGCTCTTGACCGGGCAAGCCTGCGAGCAGGCGACGGGCACTAAAAAAATTGCCGCCGCCTTGCTCGATAGACGTGCCGGCACCCTCAATCCAATGGCCTATACCACCGGGCTGGCCAACGCGGCCATCGGCCTGGGCGGCCAACTGTTCGATCATTCTGCGGTCACCCGGCTCGAACGTCAGGGTCAACGCTGGTCGGTGCAAACCGCTCAGGGTTCGGTCATGGCCGAGAAAGTCGTGATCGCCTCCAACGCTTACACCGAAGGCGACTGGACGGAACTGCGGCGCAACTTTTTCCCCGGTTACTACTATCAAGTGGCTTCGGTGCCGCTGACCGAAGACGCCGCGCAACAGATTCTTCCCGGTGGCCAGGGTTCCTGGGACACCCGCCAGGTGCTCAGCAGCATTCGACGCGACAAGGACGGGCGTCTGTTGCTCGGCAGTCTCGGTAATGGCAATCAGAAGCCGGCCTGGTTCCTGAAAGCGTGGGCCGATCGCGTTCAGCAGCATTATTTTCCCTACCTTAAACCGGTGGAATGGGAATGCACCTGGACCGGTCGCATCGCTTTCACACCTGACCATTTGATGCGTCTGTTCGAGCCAGCGCCCGGTTTAGTGGCCGTTACCGGTTACAACGGTCGTGGCGTGACGACGGGTACGGTAGTCGGCAAAGCCTTTGCCGATTATTTGTGTAACGGAAATCCTCAAGCGCTGCCGATTCCGTTCGCACCGATGCAGCCCCTGGCGGGAGTAGGGTTGCGCAGTTGTCTTTATGAGGCTGGATTCTCGCTGTATCACGCAGGCCAGTGCTTGCGGATCGTTATTTGATTGTTGAAATTTGTTGCTGGAAGCGGCGTTTTTCGGCGCAGCGTCTAGCCTGTGATGGTGCGGGTTGTAGCAGTCCCGCACCAGCAGTGTGCACTTCGGTGACGAACGGTGTTACAGGCTGGTTGCACGTCGTTTGACGCCGCGGTTGCAATGATGGCGCATGCGGGTTGCGCCTTTAAAAATAAATGGTTTTACCTTCCGCGGTTTAGACGGTTGCACACCCAATGAAAATGGGATCGAAACAGTCGAAAAAACAATAAGGCAGCGACTTTTTTCAGAATAAAAAACCGATGGCACGGCCCTTGCTCTGAGCATTCAGAGAAATCGCAGTGCCAACTAAAAAAAAACCTTGGAGCACCACCTCATGTCCCAGACGTTTTACAAGAAAGGCTTTCTGGCCCTCGCAGTGGCAGCTGCGTTGGGTGTTTCTGCGTTTGCACAGGCTGATGTGAAAATCGGTGTGGCGGGGCCGATGACAGGTGCCAACGCGGCATTTGGTGAGCAGTACATGAAGGGTGCACAGGCTGCAGCCGACGCGGTCAACGCGTCGGGCGGCGTAAACGGGGAAAAAATCGTACTGGTCAAGGGCGATGACGCCTGCGAACCGAAACAGGCTGTGACGGTCGCCAAGGACCTGACCAACCAGAAAGTCGCTGGCGTGGTCGGTCACTTCTGCTCCTCGTCGACCATCCCGGCCTCCGAGATCTACGACGAAGCGGGCATCATCACGATCACCCCGGGTTCCACCAACCCAAAGGTGACCGAGCGCGGCCTGAGCGCCATGTTCCGTATGTGCGGGCGTGACGACCAGCAAGGCATTGTGGCTGGCGACTACATCGTCGACGTGCTCAAGGGCAAGAAAGTCGCCGTGCTGCACGACAAAGACACCTACGGCCAAGGCCTGGCTGACGCCACCAAGGCGCAACTGGAAAAACGCGGCGTAAAACCAGTGCTGTATGAAGGCCTGACCCGTGGCGAGAAAGACTTCAGCGCCGTGGTGACCAAGATCCGTGCGGCCGGTGCCGACGTGGTCTACTTCGGCGGTCTGCACCCAGAGGCCGGTCCACTGGTTAAACAACTGCGTACCGAAGGCCTCAAAGACGTGACATTCATGTCCGACGACGGCATCGTGACCGACGAACTGGTGACCACCGCTGGCGGCCCGCAATACGTTGACGGCGTGCTGATGACCTTCGGTGCCGACCCACGTCTGCTGCCAGACAGCAAGACCGTGGTAGACGCATTCCGCAAGGCCGGTACCGAGCCTGAAGGCTACACCCTGTACGCCTACGCTTCGGTTCAAACCCTGGCTGCAGCCTTCAATGGCGCCAAATCCAACAGTGGCGAAAAAGCTGCCGAGTGGCTGAAGAAAAATCCGGTAAAAACCGTGATGGGCGAGAAGACCTGGGACGGCAAGGGCGACCTGAAAGTCTCCGACTACGTGGTTTACCAGTGGGACAAGGACGGCAAATACCACCAGCTGGAAAAGCAGAAGTAAGGGCTGACTCGATGAGGTGATCCCCATAGATCCCTTGTGGGAGCGGGCTTGCCCGCGAATGCGCCAGATCAGTCGACATCAATGTTGGCTGATACACCGCTTTCGCTGGCAAGCCAGCTCCTACAGGGGGCGGTGGTGGCATGCCTGATCGTGGTTGACATTGCTCCTACGTATATCTGTATTTTCCTAGAAGAACCGCACACCCACAGGTGTGCAGGTTCTCATTGCGTGAGATTGCGTTATGGATGGTATTTTCCTGCAGCAACTGGTCAACGGCCTGACCCTCGGGTCGGTCTATGGCCTGATCGCCATCGGCTACACAATGGTCTATGGCATCATCGGCATGATCAACTTCGCCCACGGCGAGGTTTACATGATTTCCGCTTACCTCGCGGCAATCAGTCTGGCTCTGCTGGCTTACTTCGGTATTGAATCCTTCCCTCTGCTGATGCTCGGCACACTGATCTTCACCATCATCGTCACGGCGGTGTATGGCTGGGTCATCGAGCGCGTCGCTTACAAGCCGCTGCGTAACTCCACTCGACTGGCACCGCTGATCAGCGCCATCGGTATTTCCCTGATCCTGCAAAACTATGCACAGATCGCTCAGGGCGCCCGCCAACAAGGTGTTCCGACATTGCTGACCGGTGCATGGCGCGTTGATGTAGGCACTGGCTTCGTCCAGCTCACCTACACCAAGATCTTCATTCTGATCGCCGCGTTTGTCGGGATGGGCCTGCTGACCTACGTCATCAAGTACACCAAGCTCGGCCGCATGTGCCGCGCGACCCAACAAGACCGCAAGATGGCCTCGATCCTGGGGATCAACACCGACCGCGTCATTTCCTACGTGTTCATCATCGGTGCAGCGATGGCGGCCCTGGCCGGCGTGCTGATCACCATGAACTACGGCACGTTCGACTTCTACGCAGGTTTCGTCATCGGCATCAAAGCGTTCACCGCAGCGGTACTCGGCGGGATCGGCTCGCTGCCGGGTGCGATGCTTGGCGGGATCATACTGGGGATCTCCGAGTCGCTGTTTTCCGGTCTGGTCAACTCCGACTACAAAGACGTTTTCAGCTTCTCGTTGCTGGTTCTCGTTCTGGTCTTTCGGCCTCAAGGCCTGCTCGGCCGTCCTCTTGTGTCGAAGGTGTAAGCGATGTCTTCAACCACTAAAAAAACCATTGATATCAAAAGAAGCCTGGTTGACGCGATTCTTGCCGGCCTTGTAGCGCTCATCGTATTTGGTCCGATTGTCGGCATCGTCCTCGACGGCTATGGCTTCAATCTGCAACCAACGCGAGTGGCGTGGATTGTCGCCATCGTCATGGCTGGCCGCTTTGCTCTGAGCCTGTTCCTGCAAACACCCAAGGGGTTGAGAATTCTCGAAGGGTTTGAAACCACGGGCTCCGGGGTTCATGTACTGCCACCCGATTACAAATCCCGCTTGCGCTGGATCATCCCGCTGATGATCGTCATTGCCGTGGTGTTTCCGTTTTTCTCCAACTCCTACCTGCTGGGCGTGGTCATCCTCGGGTTGATCTACGTGCTGCTGGGTTTGGGGCTGAACATCGTGGTCGGCCTGGCCGGCCTGCTCGACCTGGGTTATGTGGCGTTCTACGCCATTGGTGCCTACGGTTTGGCGCTCGGTTACCAGTACCTCGGCCTGGGCTTCTGGACGGTGCTGCCGCTGGCGGCGATCACTGCCGGACTTGCCGGATGCATCCTCGGCTTCCCGGTGTTGCGTCTGCACGGTGACTACCTGGCAATCGTGACCCTGGGCTTCGGTGAAATCATCCGCTTGATCCTCAACAACTGGCTGTCACTGACCGGTGGCCCGAACGGGATGCCGGCGCCGCTGCCAACGTTCTTCGGTCTGGAGTTCGGCAAACGGGCGAAAGACGGTGGTGTGCCGTTTCACGAGTTCTTCGGCATCGCCTACAACCCCGACGTGAAGTACTACTTCATTTACGCGGTATTGTTCATGGTCGTGCTGGCCGTGTTGTACATCAAGCACCGCTTGACCCGTATGCCGGTCGGCCGCGCCTGGGAAGCCTTGCGTGAAGACGAAATCGCCTGCCGCTCCATGGGCCTGAACCACGTGCTGGTGAAGCTCTCGGCGTTCACTATCGGTGCTTCGACGGCCGGTCTGGCCGGTGTGTTCTTCGCCACCTACCAGGGCTTCGTCAACCCGACCTCGTTCAGCTTCTTCGAATCGGCCCTGATCCTCGCCATCGTGGTGCTCGGCGGCATGGGCTCGACCATCGGCGTGGTGATTGCAGCCTTTGTGCTGACCGTCGCACCGGAACTGCTGCGCGGTTTCGCGGAATACCGCGTGCTGCTGTTCGGCATCCTGATGGTATTGATGATGATCTGGCGACCGCGCGGCCTGATTCGGATCAGCCGTACCGGTGTGACCCCGCGTAAAGGAGTAGCGCCATGAGCGAAGTCGTACTCTCGGTCGAGAAGCTGATGATGCACTTCGGCGGCATCAAGGCGCTGAACGATGTCAGCCTGAAAGTCCACCGCAATTCGATCTTCGCCCTGATCGGCCCCAACGGCGCCGGCAAAACCACCGTGTTCAACTGCCTGACCGGGTTCTATAAAGCCTCGGGCGGCAAGATCGAACTCAACATCCGTGGGCAACAGACCAACGTCATCAAATTGCTGGGCGAACCGTTCAAACCGACCGATTTCGTTTCGCCGAAATCCTTCGCCAGTCGGCTGTTCTACAAGGCATTCGGCGGCACCCACCTGGTGAACCGTGCCGGCCTGGCGCGGACCTTCCAGAACATTCGCCTGTTCAAGGAAATGTCGGTGCTGGAAAACCTGCTGGTGGCACAGCACATGTGGGTCAACCGCAGCATGCTGGCGGGCATCCTCAACACCAAGGGCTACCGCAAGGCTGAAAGCGATGCGCTGGACCACGCTTTCTACTGGCTGGAAGTGGTGGACCTGGTGGATTGCGCCAACCGTTTGGCCGGTGAACTGTCCTACGGTCAGCAACGTCGCCTGGAAATCGCCCGGGCCATGTGCACCCGTCCGCAAATTATCTGCCTCGACGAACCGGCCGCCGGCCTCAACCCTCAGGAAACCGAAGCGCTGAGCGCGATGATCCGGCTGCTGCGTGACGAGCACGATCTGACCGTGGTGCTGATCGAACACGACATGGGCATGGTAATGAGTATTTCCGACCACATCGTGGTGCTGGACCACGGCATCGTCATTGCCGAGGGCGGCCCCGACGCGATCCGCCACGACCCGAAAGTGATTGCGGCCTATCTGGGCGCCGATGAAGAGGAAGTGGTGTTATGAGTCAACCGATCCTCGAACTCAAGGAACTGGACGTGTTTTACGGGCCGATCCAGGCCCTGAAGAAAGTCTCGTTGCACATCAATGAAGGTGAAACGGTCAGCCTGATCGGCTCCAACGGCGCCGGCAAGTCGACCCTGCTGATGTCTATCTTCGGCCAGCCGCGCGCGGCTGACGGGCAGATCATCTATCAGGGCGTGGACATCACCCACAAGTCATCGCACTACATCGCGTCCAACGGCATCGCGCAATCGCCGGAAGGCCGGCGGGTGTTCCCCGACATGACTGTCGAAGAAAACCTGCAGATGGGCACCATCCCTATCGGTGACAAGTACGCCAAGGAAGACATGCAACGCATGTTCGAGTTGTTCCCGCGACTTGAAGAGCGGCGCAACCAGCGGGCGATGACCATGTCTGGCGGCGAACAGCAAATGCTCGCCATCGCACGCGCGCTGATGAGCCGGCCCAAGCTGCTGTTGCTTGACGAGCCAAGCCTGGGGTTGGCGCCGATTGTGGTGAAACAGATCTTCGCGACACTGCGGGAGTTGGCCAAGACCGGCATGACGATCTTCCTGGTGGAGCAGAACGCCAACCATGCCCTCAGGTTGTCGGACCGGGCGTACGTGATGGTCAACGGCGAGATACGCCTCACGGGCACCGGCAAGGAGCTGTTGGTTAACGAAGAGGTGCGTAACGCTTATCTCGGCGGCCATTGAGTCTGCGTTGTTATGCACAAGCCCCGGCGCGCAATCGCCGGGGCTTTTTTGTGTTGGAAAGAGAAGTGTTGGTTGAATTTTAAGTGTTCAGGCGCGGGCCCGCGCAAATCTGATATTAGACGGTGAAACTATAAGTTGGCTCTAAGCTAGTGCAGAAAAATCAATCTTGATTACAAGCGCTATTTGGTTGTTTTTTGCGCTATTGTCATGTGCTAAAAATAGACATTGACACCGCGTGAAAGCGTCTATACTCATCCGGCGTGTCGCTTGTAATGCCGCTAAAATTAAGTTCTTATTTTTAGCGCAAATCAATACACGATATTGCCTCTTATATACAGAGGTATAATCAAAGTCTGTGGAGATGCTTAAAATGACTCATAAAGCCTTTTGCAAAATGGCCCTGGCTAGCTTGATTCTCTCATCTGTCAGCGGTGTTTATGCCGCGTCGACTAGTACCGATGATATGACGTGTAAGGAGTTCCTTGTAACGCCCCCTCCAGCTCAGGCCCCAGTTTTGCTTTGGGTTTCAGTCGACGAGAATATTAATTCAAATGGGGGTTCTTTCACTAAAGAAAAAGTTAAAGCAGAGGTTCTTCCAGAGTTTGTAAAACTTTGCCAGAAGAACCCCGAGAAAAAAGTATCTGGTTTCTCAGAGGAACTGAAGAAGTTGTTCTGAGTAATGTAATCACGAACTAGTGGCGCTTGTCGGTATTTTAATGCCGGCGAGCGTTTTGCCGTTTTTTTGAGTCCGATTAGTATGATGCGCATAGTTGGTTGAACCATTTCTCTGGTCCGATTCTCAAGAACCGGTTGCTGGCCGGCGAGTATCCCCCCACAAGGTGTGCGCTCCGTGGTCATCCCGGGTGTAATTAGGACGGCGGATGTAAATCACCTCATGATCGATTCCCAATTCACCACCATTCCCTGTGGCAGCGAGCCGGCTCCGGGCGGCGTTCCGACGATAGCAAAGTGTCAGTTGGCAAGCTTTTCTCTGACCCACTGCTTTCGTCGGAACGCCGCCCGGAGCCGGCTCGCTCCCACAGGGACTGTCGGGCGCATTCTTGAAATTGTGGAAAACAATATTCACAAGCTCTCAAAGCGCGACATAAAGCCGCTGTAAATTGTTGTTTTGTCACTGTTTTGACTTGTCCCCGTTTGCTGTGGAACTGGCTGTGAATAACGTGGGAGTAGCTGGCTGTACGCCTTTAAATACGTGGCTTGCAGCGGCGTGGTTGTTTTTTGATCAGTCGTTTTTGCGAGGCTGGAGGACGGCGTTGTCAACCTTTTTATTGGCGATTAAAGCAGGGTGAAACGGGCAGTAGCGGCCTGTGGATAAGTCTGTGGTTAAACTCTGGAAAGACTCGGCTAAGGGCCGTCGTTACTGGCTTGGCGCCATCGCTGGTTTGCGGGGTCAATCGTGCAAAATGCCCTGGGCTACACAGTGAGCCTGCGAGGGTCAAGCGAAAAACTTTCTAAACTCCCCGCAAAGCCTTGTACACAGCGGCCTCCAGCATTTCCACTTGCCCCCGGAAACTGTGGACCGACCTGTGGATAACGTGCGTGTACATGGCTGCAAGCCACGGGGCGTATGGTGCTAACAGCGTTGGTTGTTTTTTGCACAGCTTTGCGGTGGTTGCCGCTGTGAGCAAGGCCGGGCATGCTGCCAGCTGACTTTCAATTCCAAGGGCTGCCCGTCAGCCGAAGCAAGGAGAACACGATGTCCAACACCCTGTTTATTACCGGCGCGACTTCCGGTTTTGGTGAAGCCTGTGCCCGCCGTTTTGCCGAGGCTGGCTGGAAACTGGTGCTGACAGGCCGTCGTGAAGAGCGCCTTACTGCCCTGTGCTCCGAGTTGTCGAAGCAGACCGAGGTACATGGCCTGGTGCTCGACGTGCGTGATCGCAAAGCCATGGAGGAAGCGATTGCCAACCTGCCACCGTCCTTCTCGAAGCTGCGCGGGTTGATCAACAACGCCGGCCTGGCACTCGGTGTGGATCCTGCGCCGAAGTGCGATCTCGACGATTGGGACACCATGGTCGACACCAACATCAAAGGCTTGATGTACAGCACCCGTTTGTTGCTGCCGCGCCTGATTGCCCATGGCCGTGGCGCCGGCATCGTTAACCTCGGTTCTATCGCCGGCAACTATCCGTATCCGGGCAGCCACGTGTATGGCGCGAGCAAGGCATTCGTTAAACAGTTTTCGCTGAACTTGCGCTGCGACCTGCAAGGCACTGGCGTGCGTGTCAGCAACATCGAGCCGGGCCTGTGTGAGAGCGAGTTCTCGCTGGTGCGTTTCGCCGGTGACCAGGAGCGTTACAACGCGACATACGCGGGGGCCGAGCCGATTCAGCCGCAAGACATCGCCGAGACCATTTTCTGGGTGCTTAACGCGCCGGCGCACATCAACATCAACAGCCTGGAGTTGATGCCGGTGAGTCAGACCTGGGCTGGTTTCTCAATCGAGCGTAATGCCAAGGCTTAAGACCGCGATAGCAATCTGTCAGTCAGCGCAGATAGTCGACCAACCCGCGATAACAGGTCGCCAAGTGATAAGGCGTGGTCGACGGCATGTCCTTGCGGCTCACTTCGCCTTGTTCATCGCGACACTCATACCAGCCGCCCGCATGCAAAAAGCGCTGTTGCAGCGCCTGCAACTGGCGCTGCACAGAGGCCTCGCTGTTTGGCCGCAAGGTCAGGGCGCGCAGGTATTCAGCCTGTGCCCATATGCGCTGGGTGGCATCCTTTGCAGAGCCATCCAGATCAAGCATCGCCACGACGGCACCGGTGCATGGATCAACGCCCAGTTGCTCGGTGAGCGCAAATGCACGCTCAAGCGAAGCATGCAGTGTGGAATCGCGCAGCAACGGCGAAGACTCCAGCAGGAAATACCACTCGAACTGATGCCCCGGTTCAAACCAGTTATCCACAGCTCCTAGCGGTTTCTCCATCAACACGCTCTGTTGTGGGTCGATGAAGCGCTTCTGCATGGCTGTGCATAACTCAACGAGCGCGCGCTGCACGGCGATGTCTTCGCGCACCGACAGGGTGGCGAGGAAGGCTTCGGCCAAGTGCATCAGGGGATTTTGCAGCGGCCCGGAGTTGAGCGATGACCAGTCACGGTCGAGGCTGGCTTCGTACAGGCCGTCGCCTGTCGCGAAACGCTGAGCGATCACTTCCATCGTCGCATTGAGGGCCGATTCCACCAACGGCTCGCGCACCTTGTCCCAGTAATGGGCGCAGGCAAACAGGATGAACGCGTGGGTGTAGAGGTCTTTGCGCTGATCGAGCGGTGCGCCGTGGGGGTCGATGCTGTAGAACCAGCCGCCATGTTCAGCATCGTGGAAATGCTGCTGCAGGGAGCGGAATAGCGCAGCAGCACGCTCTTGGGCAGCCGGAACCTGGCCAATCAGGCTGGAGAACACATACAGCTGCCGTGCGCAGGCCATGGCCCGGTAGCGTTGAGGGGCCAGCGGTTGATGTTCCGCGTCCAGTGCTTCATAAGGCAGTGCCATGTTGGCATTCCAGCCGGGTCCTTGCCAGAGCGGCACGATCACGTCCTGGAAGTGCTGTTGCACCGAGGCGAACAGGGCGGTCAATTCAGGCAGGGAGGCGGAGCGGGAAACAGGCGGCATTGGCTGGCGTCGTCACGGCAGGGTTGATTGCGCGACATGTTAGCAGGCCTGAGAGATGCGGTGTCTGTCAGGCCGCTATCGCGAGCAAGCTCGGCTCCCACAGGAGTACGCATGCCACTGTGGGAGAGAGGCCGGCCTGAGAGATGCGGTGTCTGTCAGGCCGCTATCGCGAGCAAGCTCGGCTCCCACAGGAGTACGCATGCCACTGTGGGAGAGAGGCCGGCCGGAGAGATGCGATGTCTGTCAGGCCGCTATCGCGAGCAAGCTCGGCTCCCACAGGAGTACGCATTCCACTGTGGGAGCCGAGCTTGCTCGCGATGAGGCCATCACAGGCGATAAAAAATCAGCCCGCCAACAACCACACGCCAGTCGCCGCCGACGCTGCACCCGCCAGTCGAACCAACGGCACCGCCGCTTGCGGCAACACCCGCACCACGGCATAACCCAATCCATGCAACGCTGCCGTCGCCGCCACAAACCCGGCCGCATACGCCCAAGGGCTCGACATGTCCGGTAATTCCAATCCATGCGCCACACCATGAAACAGCGCAAACAACGCAGTCGCCCCCATCGCTACGCTCAACGGCGGACGCACTGCCAGCGCCACCGCCAGGCCCAGCGCCAGCACCGACGCGGCAATCGCGCCTTCCAGCGCCGGCAGGTTCAGCCCTTCAAACCCCAGTAACCCGCCCATCAGCATCGTGCCTACGAACGTGCACGGCAGCGCCCAGCGCGCTGCGCCTTTTTGCTGTGCCGCCCACAGACCGACCGCAATCATCGCCAGCAAGTGATCGAGGCCGCCAATCGGGTGGCTGATGCCGGCGATCAAGCCGTTGTTGCCATGACCCGGATGGGCGAAGGCGATGGCCGGGGTCAGCAGCAGGGCCACGGCGCCCAGAATGCGTTTCAGTGTCATGGGTAAGCTTCCTTGTTGATAAGTCGTGATCAGGCCGCTGTCAGCAGGCCCTGGCGTTCGATGAAGGCGATGATTTCCTCCAGTCCGAGACCGGTTTTCTGGTTACTGAAGACAAACGGTTTGCCGTTGCGCATGCGTTTGGTGTCGCTGTCCATCATCTCCAGCGACGCCCCCACCAGCGGTGCGAGATCGACTTTGTTGATCACCAGCAAATCGGATTTGCAGATACCGGGCCCGCCCTTGCGCGGCAGTTTGTCGCCGGCCGAAACGTCGATCACGTAGATGGTCAGGTCGGATAATTCCGGGCTGAACGTTGCTGACAGATTGTCGCCACCGGACTCCACCAGAATCAGGTCCAGCCCCGGAAAGCGGCGGTTCAGTTGATCCACGGCTTCGAGGTTGATCGAGGCGTCTTCGCGGATCGCCGTGTGTGGGCAGCCGCCGGTTTCCACACCGATGATGCGCTCGGGCGCCAGGGCCTCGTTGCGCACCAGAAAGTCGGCGTCTTCGCGGGTGTAGATGTCGTTGGTGACGACGGCCAGGTTGTAGCGCTCGCGCAGGGCCAGGCACAGGGCCAGCGTAAGAGCGGTTTTACCGGAACCGACCGGGCCGCCGATGCCGACACGCAGGGGTTGTGTGTTCATGTGGTTCTCCAAATTAAAAGGCCCTAGGAACGGAACAGGCGGCTGTACTGGCGCTCATGGGCCATGCACGCCAGGGACAGGCCAAACGCGGCGCTGCCATAGTGTTCGGGGTTGATTCGGGTGGCGTCCTGCTGGGCTTGTTGCAACAGCGGCAGCAGTTCGCTGGTCAGGCGCTGAGCGGCTTGCTGGCCCAGTGGCAAGGTTTTCATCAACACCGCCAATTGGTTTTCCAGCCAGCTCCAGAGCCACGCCGCCAACGCATCCAGCGGACTGATCCCCCAAGCCCGGGCGGCCAGCGCCCAGCCGAGGGCCAGGTGCGGTTCGGGGAGTTGTTCGAGGAAGGCGCGGGCGGGCGCATCCAGCTCCGGTAAGCCGTTGAGCAGTTGCTGCAACGAATAACCCATCTGCCGGCTTTCCTGATGCAGCTCGCGGGTTTCCCGACTGGCCCGGTGTTCCTCGCAACGCTGCAGCAATGTTGGCCAGTTTTCTTCGGCCGCCGCCGTGCAATGGGCGAGCAGCAGCGGCGCCTCGAACCGTGCCAGGTTCAGCAGTAGCTGATCGCTGATCCAGCGTCGTGCGCTGTCCGAATCGCACACTCGACCGTTATCCACCACCATTTCCAGGCCTTGGGAATAGCTGTAGCCGCCAATCGGCAGTTGCGGGCTGGCCAGACGCAGCAGCGCCCAGGCCGGGTTCATAGTCGGACGCCGAACTGATGCAGTTTCGGCGGGTAGTTGAAGTCTTCGTCGCCGTGTCGCGAATGGTGATGGCCGCCACCATAGGCACCGTGTTCCGGCTGGAAGGGCGCTTCAATGTTTTCGACCTTGGCTTCCAGCTGTTCGAGCATGGCTTTAAGCACGTAATCGTCGAGCAGGCGTAGCCAGCCATCACCGATCTGCAGGGCGACATGACGGTTGCCGAGGTGATACGCGGCCCGTGTCAGCTCGAAGGCATTGGCGCAGGTGACGTGCAGCAATTGTTCGGGGCGGGCGCAGACGCGCACGATGCGTCCGTCTTCGGCTTGCAGGCATTCGCCGTCATACAGAGGCGGCTGACCGCGCTCCAAAAACAACCCGACGTCTTCACCTTCGGCACTGAAACAGCGCAAACGGCTTTTACTCCGGGCTTCGAAGGTCAGGAGCAATACGGCGGCCCAGACGGGTTGAGGGTCGATTCTGCGATGAATCACCAGCATCGGAAGGCTTCCAGCAATGGACAATGCTCAGGCTAGAGCAAGGGGCTTGCCAATCGGGCGATACGTAGGAAATACCTTTCGGAGCTTGGTGGGGGTTTCGGGCTATTGCAGAATTTTGAGCGGGAGTGGTGCGAGGATGTTTGAGTTGCACCGAATTGATGCGCTGACAGGTTTTTGTGGGAGCGAGCAGGCTCGCTCCCACACGGTTACTCGGTGCTGCCGAGTCCTTGCCAGTGTTTGAGGCCGATAAAGATGAAGCGCAACTGCTGAGTGATCTTTGCTTGAGGAGTCAAATGCTCGGGCAGCGCCTCGGCCGGCGGATCGATAATGTCCGGCAAGGTCGCGAACACACTTTTAACGATCAGATCAGCCATCACGCTCAAACCAGCGATGTTGAGATGCTGAAGCTTTGGCATCAAGGACAAGTCAGCCGCCAAATCCGAGCTGATGTCTTCTCGCAACCGCCCAATCGCCAGTCGCACCGGCAGCGATCCGCCGTACTGTTCGCGGGCAAGAAACAGAAACTGCGAGCGATTGGCGCTGACCACGTCGAGAAAGATCCGCACCGACGCATCAATAATGCCGCCCATGACGAATTCGTTGTGGCGCACCAGGCGAATGGTTTCGCGGAAGGTCTGACCGACTTCGCTCACCAGCACCAGGCCCAGTTCATCCATATCAGCGAAATGCCGGTAGAAACCGGTGGGCACGATGCCGGCGGTTCTCGCCACTTCGCGCAGGCTGAGGCTGCCGAATCCTCGGCCGCACTCCATCAGATGGCGAGCAGCGTCCATCAGGGCGTTGCGGGTTTGTTGTTTCTGTTCGGCGCGGGGCAGCATCGCAAGAGTGTTTTCTGGACAGGACAGCGGCGCACTCTAGCAAATCGGCTTCGCTGGCGTCGAACGACTATCGGGGGATCAGGCGGGGAAATGCAGTTCTGTATAAATCAAAAGCCCAATCCGGGGATCGGGCTTTTTTCAGGGCGGCCATGGGGCTTAGCTCGTAGTGCTGTTGCGTTCGATCACACGGTCACCACCGCCTTCGGCAAGGGTTTGACCTTGTGGGGTACGGTCGGAGCCTCCTTCAGCCAGAGTTTGGCCTTGTGGAGTGCGGTCGGAGCCGCCTTCAGCCAGAGTTTGGCCTTGTGGAGTGCGATCAGAACCACCTTCGGCAAGCGTCTGACCTTGTGGAGTGCGGTCGGAACCACCTTCAGCGACGGTTTGGCTGAACGCCGAGTGGCTGTCTTTGACTTGCGGAGCGGTCTGATCAGGGGCTGGCAGAGCGAAAGCAGTGCTGGCTAGCATCGAGAGGGTCAGGCTAAGCAGTAGTTGGCGTTTCATGATGGGTTGCTCCTTGGGAGGGCGATCAAGTGGGTACGAGAGCAATGCTACTCTCGATAAGTCGATATGAAAGTTCATAAACGCAATGGTAATAATCAACAGAATTGATTGTTCTGCTGAGCGGCTCTAGAACGGGCGTTTTCGGCGAGTATTTTTGCCCTGGAATGGGTGGTTTTGACCCACTCGCGCCGCACAAAAAAACCGTTCGGTAACGCTGTCTGGAGTGAGCACGGTGACCCCGATCGATTATTTGAACGTTAATGGGCTGTTCGGTTAAACCTGCGCGCTTTTTCCCAGTCCTAGGTGTCATGGCAGGTCGGTTCTGGCCTAACGTTTCACACGTGCGTCGCAGTCAGGGCGCGCAGTCGTATTCAGGAGTCCTGTGCAATGACGCGCACCCCAAAGATATTTGCCTGGAGCTTTGCCAGTCTGGTTGTTCTGCTGGCGATACTCGTTTTGATCATTGTGTTTTTCGACTGGAACCGGATCAAACCCACGATTAATACCAAAGTCTCCGAAGAGCTGCACCGTCCGTTCGCCATCAATGGCAACCTAGCGGTGGTCTGGCAGCGCGAGCCTGACGAGGGCGGCTGGCGGGCTTGGGTGCCGTGGCCGCACGTGGTGGCCGAAGACTTGAGCCTCGGCAACCCGGACTGGTCGAAACAGCCGCAGATGGTCACCCTCAAACGCGTCGAACTGCGTATTTCACCGCTGGCCTTGCTGACTCAGCGGGTGGTGATCCCGCGCATCGACCTGACCGAACCGAACGCCGACCTTCAGCGTCTGGCTGATGGCCGCGCCAACTGGACGTTCAAATTCGACCCGAAAGACCCCAACGCCGAACCGTCGAACTGGGTGGTCGACATCGGCGCCATCGGCTTCGACAAGGGCCACGTCACCCTTGACGATCAGAACCTGAAGACACAGCTCGATGTGCTCATCGATCCGCTGGGCAAACCGATTCCGTTCAGCGACATCGTCGGCGACAAGGCGGCGAAAACCGCGCTGGAAAAGGGTGGTGCACCACAGGATTACGCCTTCGCCCTCAAGGTCAAAGGCCAATACCACGCGCAGAAACTCGAAGGCACCGGCAAGATCGGCGGCTTGTTGGCGCTGCAGGACGCGGCCAAGCCGTTTCCGCTGCAGGCTCAGGTCAATATTGCCGACACCCGCATAGAGCTGGCCGGCACCCTGACCGATCCCCTGAACCTTGGCGCGCTGGACTTGCGACTGAAGTTGGCGGGCAGCAGCCTGGGCAATCTCTATCCGCTGACCGGTGTGATACTGCCGGACACATCGCCGTACGCAACCGACGGGCACCTGATTGCCAAGCTGCATGAGCCCAGTGGCGCGGTGTTCCGCTATGAAGCGTTCAACGGCACGATCGGCGAGAGTGACATTCACGGCAGCCTGACTTACGTCGCCAGTCAGCCAAGGCCGAAACTCAATGGTTCATTACTCTCCGAGCAACTGTTGTTCGCCGACCTGGCGCCGCTGATTGGCGCCGACTCCAACGCCAGGCAACAGGCCCGTGGCGGCGACAGCAAGCAGCCGACGGACAAAGTGTTGCCGGTTGAAGAGTTCAAGACTGAACGCTGGCGTGACATGGACGCCGACGTCGAGTTCACCGGCAAGCGCATCGTCCACAGCGAAAAACTGCCGATCAACGACCTCTTTACGCACCTGATACTTAACGACGGCGTGCTCAGCCTGGAACCGCTGCGCTTTGGCGTGGCGGGCGGCAATCTGGAGGCACAGATTCGCTTGAATGGCCGTACCGAACCATTGGAAGGCCAGGCCAAACTCACCGCGCGCAGATTCAAGCTCAAGCAACTGTTCCCGACCTTCGAACCGATGAAAACCAGCTTCGGCGAGCTCAATGGCGATGCCGATATTTCGGGGCGCGGCAACTCAGTAGGCAAGCTGTTGGGCAGCGCCAACGGTACTCTGAAAATGCTCATCAACGACGGCGCGATCAGCCGCGAGTTGATGGAGCTGGCCGGGCTGAATGTCGGTAACTATGTGGTCGGCAAAATCTTTGGCGACAAGGAAGTGAAGATCAATTGTGCGGCGGCCGACTTCGACATCAAGACCGGGCTGGCGACCACGCGCCTGTTCGTCTTCGATACCGAGAACGCGATTGTCTACATTGATGGCACCGTGAACATGGCGACCGAACAACTGGACCTGACCATTACGCCGGAGTCGAAAGGCTGGCGCTTGATTTCGCTGCGCTCGCCACTCTACGTGCGGGGCAAGTTCATCAAGCCGGATGCCGGTGTGAAAGCCGTGCCGCTGATGCTGCGTGGGGCGGGGATGGTGGCGTTGGGCGTGATTGCGGCACCGGCGGCGGGGTTGCTGGCGCTGATAGCGCCCAGTGGTGGTGAGCCAAATCAGTGTGCGCCGTTGCTGGAACAGATGAAGGCGGGGAAGGCGCCAGTGACTGTTAAACCAACCCGATAAATTGCGGCGACGCTTTCGTCGGAACGCCGCCCGGAGCCGGCTCGTTCCCACAATGGATCATTGTTCGCAGGACCAATGTGGGAGCGAGCTTGCTCGCGAAGACGGCGTGACAGGCACTACAGATCTTTCAGAATGTATGCCCGGACAGCAACGCCTCCTCGCGCAACCACGCAAAAAACGCCCGGACCGGCGGATGTCGCTCGCGCCCCGGCACGCAAAGCGCGCTGTAACCGGCGCCATCGACCTGAATCTCGCCGCGATAAGCCACCAGCAAACCGCTGGCCACGCTTTCCGACACCAGAATATTGCTCGCCAGCACCAAGCCTTGACCGGCAATCGCCGCTTGCAGGGCGTAATGCTCTTCGTCGTATTCACGAACCGCCGGTTTGCCCGCCAACCATGACTCGCCTGACTGCGCGCACCACGCCTCCCAGCCATGGGCGTACAGCCTGGAGTTGTGCCAGTGCACGCTGATCAGCGTTGGCGTGTGAGTGGCCGCCAGCGTGACTTGCTCGGGCGAGCCGTACACGCCGAAGGACTCATCGAACAGGCACAAACCATAGAGGTTGGGGTAGGTGTCGAGGCTGTAGCGCAGCACCAGATCGACACTGGCGTCCTGATGCAAATCGATGACTTCGCAGTGGGTGTCCAGGCGCAGGCTGATGGTGGGGTGGCGCGCGTAAAAGCGCCCGAGGCGCGGCACCAGCCACAAGGCCGCGAACGCAGCAGTGGTGGAAACCGTCAGGTTGGTGCCACTGCGTTGCGGACGTAAGGTGTCGACGCTTTGCGCTACGTCCAGAAAGGCGCCGTGCAGGCTGTGAAATAACCGCTCACCGCCCTCGGTCAGGCGCACTTGCCGTGGCAATCGCTCGAACAGCGGCACGCCGAGCCAGGTTTCCAGGGAGCGAATCTGATGGGACACCGCCGTCGGCGTCACCGAGAGCTCTTCGGCCGCAGCCTTGAAGCTCAACAGGCGCGAGGCGGATTCGAAAGCGCGCAGGGCGGTCAGCGGCAGTGAGGCAAACATTCAATTCTCCATGGATGAAATAGATTCATCCAGACTGATTTCTGCTCATTTGAAGCGGTTGGCTGTGAGCTTCAAGCTGCAAGCCACAAGTCGTTTGAGTGTAATCCCAAGGAGATTCAGATGAGTAAAATTCTTGCCATTCACGCCAGCCCCCGTGGCGAGCGCTCGCACTCCCGCCGTTTGGCCGAAGTGTTTCTTTCGGCCTGGCAGGCGCGCAATCCTCATTCGCAATTGACTCGTCGCGAAGTTGGCCGGGCGTTGATTCCGCCGGTCAACGAAGCCTTTGTGGCCGCCGCGTTTTACCCCGAGCCCGATGCGCGACCGTTGACGATGCAGGCTGATCTGGCCTTTAGCGATGAGTTGGTGGGCGAGTTGCTCGGCCATGATCTGCTGGTGATTTCCACGCCGATGCACAACTTCAGCGTACCCAGCGGCCTCAAGGCCTGGATCGATCAGATTGTGCGGCTCGGCCTTACGTTCAATCACACCCTGGACAATGGCGTAGCCCAGTACGAACCGCTGGTTCAAGGCAAAAAAGCCTTGATCGTCACCAGTCGCGGCGGTTTCGGTTTCGGCCCGGGCGGTGAGCTGGAAGCCATGAACCACGCTGATCCATTGCTGCGCACGGCACTGGGATTCATCGGCATCACCGACATCACCGTAGTGGCCGCCGAGGGCGAAGAGTCCGAGGCGCGCACGTTCCAGATCTCTGCCGCCGAGGCCGAGCAGCGCCTGCTGGCGCTGGCCAGGGAGTTTTAGATGGCCTGGCTGTTTCTGCTGATCGCCGCCGGGTTTGAAGTCACCTTTGCCATGGGCATGAAATACGCCGAAGGCTTCACCCGGCTCTGGCCGTCGCTGATCACCGTGGTCGCCGCCGTGGGCGGGATTTACTTCCTGACCCTGGCCATGCGCGAGCTGCCGGTGAGCATTGCTTACCCGATCTGGACCGCCATCGGTTCACTGGGCACGGTGTTTCTGGGGTTTGTGCTGCTGGGCGAAAGCCTGACGGCGATCAAACTGGCGTCGGTCGGGTTGATCGTGGCGGGAGTAGTGGGGCTGAAGTAGGGTGGATGTCATAGACTGGTCGTCGAGTTGTCATCTTCGGTGACGATGCTCGGCTGACGTCTTGCATCGCGCCTTGCTTCATCTCACCGATCACAAGGACGTTCGCCCATGTCGCAAGGTTCCGCCACGCGTTACCCGTTGGTGTTGGTCCCGGGGATGCTCGGGTTTATCCGTCTTGTGCTCTATCCGTACTGGTACGGTATCGTCTCGGCGTTGCGCCAAGGTGGCGCGACCGTGTTTGCGGTGCAGGTCTCGCCGCTCAATTCCAGTGAAGTGCGCGGAGAACAGCTGTTGGCGCGGATCGAGGAAATCCTGCGCGAGACCGGAGCCGAGAAGGTCAACCTGTTCGGCCACAGCCAGGGGTCGCTCACTGCCCGCTATGCGGCGGCCAAACGCCCGGACCTCGTGGCGTCGGTGACCTCGGTGGCCGGGCCGAATCACGGCTCGGAGCTGGCCGATTACCTGCACAAACACTATCCGCATGACAGCGCCAAGGGCCGGTTGCTGAGCTTTCTGTTTCGGATAATCGCCGCGTTGATGAGCTTGCTCGAAACCGGTTATCGCGGGCCGAAGCTGCCGGTGGATATCCACGCATCCCATCATTCACTCACCACCGAAGGTGTGGCGCTGTTCAATCAGCGTTATCCACAGGGCCTGCCTGAAACCTGGGGCGGGCACGGGCCGGAAGAGGTTAACGGCGTGCGCTATTACTCGTGGTCCGGGACGTTGCAGCCGGGCAAGACGGATAGTGGGCGCAACCTGTTTGACGGGACCAATCGCAGTTGCCGACTGTTTGCCAAAACCTTTGTGAACGAAGTCGGGCATTGCGACGGGATGGTCGGGCGGTACAGCTCGCACCTGGGGACGGTGATTGGCGATGAGTATCCGCTGGATCACTTCGACATCGTCAATCAGTCGCTGGGACTGGTCGGGAAGGGCGCCGAGCCGATCCGGTTGTTTGTAGAGCATGCGGCCCGGCTTAAAGCGGCCGGCGTTTAACCCTGTGGCGAGGGGGCTTGCCCCCGTTCGGCTGCGCAGCAGTCGTAAAACCAGTTAACTCGGTGAACCTGAAAGATTGCCGGGGCCGCTTCGCGGCCCAACGGGGGCAAGCCCCCTCGCCACAAGGAATCAAGTACGGCCCAAGACTGTGGTCCAACGCCCCGAAAGCACCACCCCACCCAACGTCAACACACCGCCCACCAGGTGATACATCGCCAACTGCTCATGCAGCACCACCGCCGCAATCAGCGCGGTAATCAACGGCAGCAAATTGAAAAACAGTGTGGTCCGACTCGGCCCCAAGCGCACCACCGCCTGCATCCACGCCAATGGCGCCAGCATCGAAGCCAGCAGACAGGCGTAAAGCACCAGCGGAATGTTTTGCAGTGTCGGACCGATCTTCGGCGAGGCGACAAACAGCGGAAACAGCACCACCACCGCCACCAACACCTGCAAATACAACAACACCAGAGGCGGCAATCGCAGCTGCCATTTTTTCAGCAGCGTGCTGTAAATCGCATAGGCAAGGGTGGCGACCAGCATCATCGCATCGCCCATGTTCACGCCGTGTTCAAGTAACGCGCCGAGGCTGCCGGACGACACCACCACCAATACGCCGGCAAACGACAGTACCGCGCCGGCCAATGCGCCGGCGGTCAGGCGTTGGCCGAGGCTGACAATCGCCATGGCCAGCGACATCAACGGCATCAGCGACAGGATAATTCCCATGTTGGTGGCGGAGGTCAGTGCCGCGGCGAAGTAGGCCAGGCTCTGATAGACCGCCATGCCCAGCACGCCGAGGACAAAAATCTTGCCCAGGTTCGGGCGAATCAGCGGCCAATGCGCGATCACCGGTTTGAGCATGAACGGCGTGAACAGAATCCCGGCTAGCAACCAGCGGTAGAAACCAATCTCGGCGGGGAAGATCGCCCCGGCTGACATTTTGGTGATCACGGTGTTGCCAGCCCAGATGAAAATGGCCAGCAGGGGATAAGCGTATTGCATCAGAAAAAACCAGAACGTTAATGAGGGGCAATTATCCGCTTGTCTGGATGCAAGCCTATACTTCGATCCAGACAACCTGCCCCAGATTACGGACAGCATGAACAGTAAACACATTGACCTGCTGGACTTCGCCGAGCTGCCGGCCCCGGTCTATTTCCGCTACGCCGATTTCAACACCCATGAGTACGCCTCGGCTCACCGGCATCCGTGGGGCACGCTCGAGTATTCGGCCAACGGCGTGTTGCACATGGAAATCGGCAACAGCCGTTTCATGTCGCCGCCGCAATACGCGGTGTGGGTGCCGCCCGAGACCGAGCACAGCTTCTATAGCAACCAGCCGATCAACTACCGTGCGGTTTGCCTGGCGCCGTCGCTGTGCCGCGAGTTGCCGCAACAGGCCTGCACGCTGGCGATCAGCGATATTCTCAAAGCGATCCTCAAGGACTTTGCTACGCGAGACGTGAAGATTCCCGAGCACGAGACAGACATTCGTTTAGGTCAGGTATTGGTGGATCAACTGCGACTGGCGCCGGTGCATGAATGCTATTTGCCCTACGCCAGCAGTCCGGGACTGTTGGGGATACTGGAAGCGTTGCAAGCCGAGCCCGGAGACAACCGGCCCTTGGCCGACTGGGCGACGCAGATCCACGTCAGCGAACGCACCCTGGCGCGGCAGTTTGTTCGCGAGCTGGGCATGAGTTTCGGTGAGTGGCGGCAACGGCTGCGGTTCCTCGCGGCGATTGAGGCGCTGGACAGCCATCGAAGCATTCAGGACATTGCCTTCGACATGGGGTACAGCACGGGTTCGGCCTTTATCGCAATGTTTCAACGCCAGGCCGGATGTACACCGGAGCAGTACCGACGCAGTCACCTGCAGAGCAGGAAGGTGTGACAGGGGTTGTCTACACTCCAGAACGAGGCCGTGCCCATCGGTACGGCAACAAGGAGAAAACTCCATGACGATGTTGCGTGTCCCTTTGTTGATGATCGGCTTGCTGCTCTGCTTCCAAAGCTTCGCGACCACACCCCAGCAGGAAAAGATGACTGTCTGCAACGCCGATGCGACGGCCAAAAGCCTCAAAGGTGATGAACGCAAAATGTTCATGAGTAACTGCCTCAAAACCGAGCCGGCCGTCCCTGACATAAAAACCCTGACCCCTCAGCAACAGAAAATGAAAACCTGCAACGCCGATGCCACCACCAAATTACTCAAAGGTGATGAGCGCAAGGCGTTCATGAGTGATTGCCTGAGGAACAATTAAGTCCCGGTTCGGGAAATGTGGGGGCCTGATCGCGAGCAGTCTCGCTCCCACAATGGATCTATGTTCGCAGGACCAAAGTGGGAGCGAGCCTGCTCGCGAAGGGGTCAGTCAGGGCACTGCAAAAAAACGCGGAACCCCGACCAAAGTCGAGCTACACAATTCCTAGTGCTGCCACCGGAACGCTGGCAGACTGCCAATCCTTTTACGCTGTTCGTTTTGAGGCTGTATGCCAACGTTTTCTCAACGCCACGTTTTGCTGCTGATCAGTTGGTTCATCATTTTTGGTGGTTTGCTACTGGTGATCCCGCTGCGCTTGTTGCCAAGCCTGCTGGCCGGTCTGCTGGTGTTCGAACTGGTCAATATGCTCACGCCGCAATTGCAGCGGCTGATCGAAGGGCGGCGTGCGCGCTGGCTGGCGGTGGCGTTGCTCGGGACCTTGGTGGTGAGTGTGCTGGCGCTGATCTTTGCCGGCGCCTTCAGTTTCCTGCTGCACGAAGCGGAAAACCCCGGCGCTTCCCTCGATAAATTCATGGGTGTGGTCGACCGGGCGCGCGGGCAATTGCCGCCGTTTATCGACGCCTATCTGCCCGCCAGTGCCGGTGAATTCCGCGTGGCCATCGGCGAATGGATCAGCAAGCACTTGAGCGACTTGCAGCTGGTGGGCAAGGATGCGGCGCACATGTTTGTGACGCTGCTGATCGGTATGGTGCTGGGCGCGATCATTGCCTTGCAGCGTGCGCCGGACGTGACCAAGCGCAAGCCTCTGGCGGCCGCACTGTTCGACCGCTTGCACCTGCTGGTCCAGGCTTTTCGTAACATCGTGTTTGCGCAGATCAAGATTTCGCTGCTGAACACTTTCTTCACCGGGATTTTCCTGGCGGTGGTCCTGCCGATGTTTGGCATCAAGCTGCCGCTGACCAAAACCCTGATCGTGCTGACCTTCCTGCTCGGCCTGCTGCCGGTGATCGGCAACCTGATGTCGAACACCCTGATCACCATCGTTGGCTTGTCGCTGTCGATCTGGGTCGCGGTGGCAGCGCTGGGTTATCTGATTTTTATCCACAAGCTCGAATACTTCCTCAACGCGCGCATTGTCGGCGGGCAGATCAGTGCCAAGTCGTGGGAGTTGCTGCTGGCGATGCTGGTGTTCGAAGCCGCGTTTGGCCTGCCGGGAGTGGTGGCGGGGCCGATTTATTACGCGTATTTGAAGAGTGAGTTGAAGCAGGTGGGGATGGTTTGATCTGCTGTTGATCTGATTGTGGTGAGGGGGCTTGTCGGAACGCCGCATCGCCCCGTTGGGCTGCGCAGCAGTCCCCCTCCTTTTTGGAGCAAAGGGCCGCTACGCGACCCAACGGGGCGATGCGGCGTTCCGACAAGCCCCCTCACCACAGGGTTTCTGATCAGTCCATCGAGCCGTAACGCTTGGCTGCTTCAATCGCCAACCCGCTACCAATGCTGCCGAAGATGTTCCCTTCCACATGCCGCGCATTTGGCAACATCGCCGAAACACTATTGCGCAAGGCTGGAATCCCGCTTGAACCGCCGGTGAAGAACACCGTATCCACCTGATCGACCCGCACATCCGCGTCGTTGAGCATTTGGGTCACGCTGGTGCGCACGCGCTCCAGCAGCGCTTCGATGGCGGATTCGAACAACGCCCGGCTCAGTTCAACACTCAGCCCCGGCTCGATGCGGTCCAGCGGCACATGGCGGCTATCGGCGTGGGTCAGCTGAATCTTGGTTTCTTCCACTTCCATGGCCAGCCAATGGCCAGCGCGCTGGTCGATCAGCTTGAACAGGCGATCGATGCCGCCAGTGTCTTCGATGTCGTAACGCATGCTGCCCAAGGCCAGGGTCGACTTTTGCGAGTACACCGAGTTGATGGTGTGCCAGGTCGCCAGGTTCATGTGGTGGCTGGTGGGCATGTAGGCGCCGCTCTTCATGCGGCTGCCGTAGCCGAACAGCGGCATCAGGCCTTGCAGGCTCAGTTGCTTGTCGAAATCGGTCCCGCCGATGTGCACGCCGCCGGTGGCGAGGATGTCGTCGTGACGGTTGTCTTGGTTGCGGCGTTCAGGCGACAGACGCACCAGCGAGAAGTCGGACGTACCACCGCCGATGTCGACGATCAGCACCAGCTCTTCTTTTTCGATGGTCGACTCATAGTCGAATGCCGCCGCAATCGGTTCGTACTGGAACGAAACATCCTTGAAGCCAATGGCGCGGGCCACGTCGACCAAGGTGTTTTCGGCTTCCTGGTCGGCCAGTTCATCGTCATCGACGAAAAACACCGGACGGCCCAGCACCACTTCCTCGAACTCCCGACCAGCGGCTGTTTCGGCGCGCTTCTTCAACTGGCCGATAAATAGCCCGAGCAGGTCCTTGAACGGCATCGCCGTACCGAGAACGCTGGTGTCGTGCTTGATCAGCTTGGAGCCCAACAGGCTCTTGAGCGAGCGCATCAGCCGGCCTTCGTAGCCTTCCAGGTACTCGTGCAGCGCCAGCCGGCCGTACACCGGGCGGCGTTCTTCCATATTGAAGAAGACCACCGAGGGCAGGGTGATCTTGTCGTCCTCCAGCGCGATCAGCGTTTCCATGCCGGGGCGCAGCCAGCCGACGGTGGAGTTGGACGTGCCAAAGTCGATACCACAGGCACGGGCTGGAGATGCGTTTTTCATGTCTTTCAAGTTCCGGTTAAAAAACGGCCGCGCAGTGTATGCCAGTGCGACGAATAATCGAAGGCCGACTATCTGCTAATTCGCAGGCATTAGCGCTTGAAAGACTCAGCTTTGCCCCAAACTTGCTGGCATGGGCCTGGTAGCCAACCGGCGGTCGCAAGAACCGTCGTCCGCTGCCGATAAACTTCTGACGCGCTGCCCGGTCACAAAATTGAGATCGGTCAAACCAAACGCTGCAAACAAGAGCATGCTGTGGCTGGCGACGCGATTTGATAACGGATGGTGATTCTTAGATGGACTTCAAAGACTATTACAAGATTCTCGGTGTGGAGCCGACTGCTGACGATAAGGCGATCAAGGCCGCCTATCGCAAGCTGGCGCGCAAATACCACCCCGATGTCAGCAAGGAAAAGGACGCCGAGGCCAAGTTCAAGGACGCCTCGGAAGCCTATGAAGCGCTGAAAAGCGCCGACAAGCGCGCCGAATATGACGATTTGCGCAAATATGGCCAGCACGGCCAACCGTTCCAGGGCCCGCCAGGGTGGCAAGGGCGTGGCGCAGGCGGTTTCGGTGGTGGTCAGGACGCGGGCGACTTCTCGGACTTTTTCAGTTCGATTTTCGGCAATCGTGGCCCTGGTTTTAGTAGTGGACAGTCGCGTCGCAGCACCGGACGTCGAGGGCAAGACGTGGAAATGGAACTCGGGATTTTTCTGGAAGAAACCCTCTCGAACGAATCGAAGAAGGTCACCTTCCAGGTGCCGCAGTACAACGCTGCCGGCCAGCATGTCAGCAATACCAGCAAAAGTCTGAACGTGAAAATCCCGGCCGGCGTGACCGACGGCGAGCGCATCCGCCTCAAAGGCCAGGGGGCTCCAGGTGTCGGTGGCGGTGCCAATGGCGACTTGTACCTGACGATCCGTTTTGCGCCGCACCCCAAATTCGATGTCGAAGGCGAGAATCTGATCATCACGTTGCCTCTGGCGCCGTGGGAGCTGGCGCTGGGCGCAGAAGTTGCCGTGCCGACCCTGACCGGCAAGATCAACCTCAAGGTGCCGGCCGGCAGCCAGAACGGCCAGCGCATGCGCGCCAAGGGCCATGGCTTGCTGAACAAGACGGGCGAGCGTGGCTTCCTGTTCGTTCAACTCAAGGCCGTCATGCCAAAAGCGTCGAGCGATGAAGTCAAGGCGTTGTGGCAGGAACTGGCGAAAAAAGCTGAGTTCAACCCGAGAGTACATTTCTGATCCAAGAGACGGAGTAGCCCATCATGAGCAACCCCCTGATCGTTCACCTGGACCTGGCAGAATTCTGTGAGGCGACCGACCTGTCGGACGTCTACGTGATCGAAATCGTCGAACACGGCATCCTCGAACCTCAGGGCACACAGCCCAAGGATTGGCGCTTCAACGATTACGAACTGGCGCTGGCCAAGCGCGCCGCCAAGCTACGGCACGACCTGGAACTGGAATGGGAAGGCGTTGCTTTGGCGCTGGACCTGCTGGAAGAGGTGCAGCAACTGCGGGCCGAGAACCGGATGCTCAAGCAACGGTTGGGGCGGTTGGTGGTTGAGTAGTTGGTTTGAGGTTTTTGTGGTGTTTGTGAGGCAGCATTCGCGAGCCTGCTCGCGAAGAACGGTAACGCGGTCTCCCTTTCTCACATCTTCCTCGGCAACACCACAGTAAACAGCGTCCCATCTTCCTCGCTGGAGCTGACCTCTATCGTCCCGCCATGCGCATTCACCACTTCCTTGACGATAAACAACCCCAGGCCAAGGCTGGTCGTTGGCTGGCCGAGTTCCTCGTCGGCGCTGCGCACCAGCGGGTCGAAGATGGTGCCGATGGCATCCTCGGGAATCGGAACGCCAAAGTTGTGCACCGTCAGGCGAACCGCGTCCGGCTCGCCGCTCACGGTGACGTTGACATCCTGTTTGTTTAAACCGTGCTGCAACGCATTGCCAATCAGGTTCTGTAGCAGCTGATCAAGTCGTCCTGCATCCCAGACGCCTCGGGTATCGCCCACGACGTTCACCGTTGGATCGCACTCCGGGTTACCGGCGCAGGCTACGGCAATCGCGGCATGGGCTGCATCCGCCAGGTCCATGGGTGCCGGTTCAATGGGCAGGTTCTTGCCCAAACGACTGCGCACCAGCTCCAGCAAATCGCTGACCATCACCGCCATGTGTCGTGCGCCACGCTTTATGTTGATCGCGCAGGTCAGTGCATCGCCTTCAAGCGCGGCTTTGCGCAGTAACAGTTCGGTAGACATGCTCACCGCTTGCAGCGGGGCCCGCAGGTCATGCCCGAGGATTGCGAGAAAGATGTCCCGTGAGTGATTGACCCGCTCGGCATAGGCCGCAGTGGATTCGGCAAGGGCTTCGTCGATGGCTTCGTTGAAGCGGATCATGTCCTGGAAGTAGGTCAGGTCCGGTGATTCCAGGCTGTTGACCCACAAGCGAATCACACAGGCTCGCAGGTGGCGGAATTCGCTTGTCATCTGCACCAGATCGAAGCCCACGGTATGGCGCAGTTCACCATGGCTGGCGCCGGCCTCGTCCAGGCTTGGCGTTTTCTCCGGCCCTTCCCCCTTGGCCTTGGCGCTCTGTTCGTCGGCGGTTTGCGCAGTGGTCATGTCCCGCGCTGCCGCTAACAGGATTGCCTTGGCGTGATCACGCAAGGCCGCACGATCCATATTTTCAGCCGCCGGCGTAATGGTTCTGGCGAACTGCTCCCATTCATCGACGATACGGTCCACGTGTTGCCTGATGAATTCGGATAAGCGCATGGCCGGTTTCCTGACTGAAGGTCTGGGCAGCTTAGTCTTTTTGACGGCGGCCCAATACTACCGTTCACGCGCAGGTTCAGAGGGCGAGACGGTCAGGGTGGTAATTAATTATTTTTCAGGTTTTAAAGTTGAATGTGAGTCGCTGTTTTCAAGCGGTTTGTCAGCAGTTATTTAATCTTTTGTTTTTTTCGTCGTTGCATAAGCTGGTTGCTCTTGTCGTCGCATAGGGATTTTTTCGAAATGGAAGCGTCATCAGAAGGAACTGTATTGGAAACATCGCCAGCGGTGTCCGATGAGGGGGAGAACATCTATCTGGAATACCTCACACAAAAAGTCCCGGCGTTTATAAAGACCGTGCCGGCTGACAGGCTTGAATCATTCGTCAACCAGAGCCCGGCTGTTCCCGAGTGGTATGGCCGTGCGCGCGCCATGGATCGCCAGTACTTGAAAGGGCTTATCGATGAGCGCTGGCGATTGCAGGGCCCTTTGGAAAAGACACTCAATGATTTGCAACAGGACATCAAGGCGTTTGCGCAACCGTTACTTGTTCAAGCCCTGAAAGATCAGCTGGATCTTGAACTGGACGTTAATACAACGTTAGTGCGGCTTTATGTTCCCGCCACACTGACATTTGGCATCGATACTCACGCCAGTCGATTCAGACAACACACGTTGCTGGAGGCGGCTCTGCACAACTTTGAAGAGCCGGAAACACAGGCTGGCGCCTTTCGCGATGGCTCCGGTATTTTCACCAAGGATGCCGCGGGGGAATTGCAACGCCAGGCGCTGACAGTCGAGCGGTTTGCTGTCCTGTGCCGGACGCTGGATATCGGCGCACAGTATCAGAAACACATCACCGAACAGCTCAAGCCAGCAACCGTTGATATCAGGACAACGCTTGAACAGCATGCCGTCGCCTGCGAAATAGCGGCTTTCAATGAATCAGCACTCATTGCGTATTTAAAGAACGACATTTCTTACTATTCATATGGCAAGTTGCAGGACGTGCGGGATCGTAAAAGCAACATCATGTTGGGCAGTCGACCGCTGCAATGTCATCGCTTGTCACTCATGGGATTCAAGCTGACCGGCATTGTATTGTTCAGTGCGGTGGCGGACCCCTCGCTGGTTAAAAGAACCTATGACAGTCTGATTCCGGCGCACCAGCGATTGTTGACGGACTGGTCTCAGCGCCTGTCGATATTGCCGGGCCAGGAGTTTGAGCAGTTCAAGCTGCTCGAGGCGTTTTTCGCCAACGGCCCCAATGGCGTGTTTGATGAGATGCTTCGTCGGGATGATATCTACCAGCAAAATCGTCTGGACGGCACATTGATCGCCTATGTACCGGACGACCCTGAGCACCCGCTCAAGGAATATGCATCGTTCACTGATTTCATGAAGGCGCTGGTCAGCCAGTTGCGTTCGCCGGCCTATCAACAGTTTTTCAGCCGGTTCGTGGCGCAAAAAGACAAAGGCCGTTTCTTCTCGCGAGTCAACGAACGGCTCACTACCTTTACCTGGCATCAACGCGAGCCTCTGGACATGGGCCCGTGGTGGAGGGAAACCGCCACGGAAAACCCCGATGCGGAGCCGATCACCAACCCCGTCACGGGCGATATCTGGCGTCATATCTCAGGCTGTCGCAGAGAGAAAGCCATCGCCGACGCGCGACAAATTGCCGTGCCCACTGATGATGAAGATGCTGCCGCTCGCTGGGCGCGGTTGACCAGTTACTTGAGTCTGGGCTGGAACGTGTTCAATTTTGGCGCCCTGCTGGTGCCGGGGCTGGGCGAAGCCATGCTGGGCATCATGGTCGGGCAAATGCTGCTCGAAACCATGGAGGGCATTGAAGACTGGAGCAAAGGGGACCGGGAGGAAGCATCGGGTCTGCTGGTCGGGGTCATGATCAATGCGGCCCAACTGGCACTGATGATGGCCGGGCACGTATTGCCTGTACACCTCCCGACGCCGGTCAAGGCATCGTCGTTTGTCGATCAGCTGAAAAAGGTTGAGCTCCCCGATGGGGCTACCCGTCTCTGGAACCCCGACCTGAAACCCTATGAGCACGCGGTTTCCCTGCCCCAGGAGGCGGTGGCGAACGAGCGAGGCCTTCATCGACACAATGGCAGGGACTTTCTTTCACGGGAGGGCAGGCACTTCGCGGTCACCGAGGATCCGCAGACCGGCCAGCCGCGGTTGCAGCACCCGAATAGATCGACGGCCTACCAACCGAAAATGAAACACAACGGTGTCGGTGCCTGGCAGACCGAACTCGACCGCCCTGTCGAATGGGACAAGACCAACCTTATGCGACGTCTGGGGCCGATGGTCGACGGTTTTGATCAGGCGACGCTGGAACAAATCCGAATTGCCAGTGGTGTCGAAGAAAACGCACTGCGCAGATTGCAGGTGGAAAACGCCGCACCACCGGCGTTACTCGTCGATACGATACGACGGTTCCAGGCATGGGCTGAAACCGAAAAACAGCAAGGCCCGTTGACCTATCTGCAACGCAAGACCCGTTTCGATGCGCTCTACAACGCCCATCAACTTTCAGAGCATGCCGGTGTGCGGGTGATACAGGACGCCTTTTCGCACTGCCCGGCCAACCTTGCCGAAGAGTTACTGGCCGCCGCCGCGCCTGAAGACCTGCGTGTAGTTGCGCAGAACAAACGTCTTCCCTTGAAGCTCAAGGAACAGATACGTGCAGCCTTACTGGAGGTGCGTACGACGCGTGCCTATGAAGGGCTTTTCCTTGAGTTTCTGCACACGGCGGATACCGAAAGACTGGCGTTGCACACCCTGGAAACATTGCCGAACTGGCCTGGCGATGTGCGCATCGAAATCCGTGAGCATTCATTCACAGGTCCCCTGCGAGACAGCATTGGCCCGCAACACGCAAGCGTGCGAAAAGTGCTGGTGAGTGGCGACGGTGACTATCAAGCGCGGGACGCTGCCGATCATCATCTGCATGGTGCCGACAATCTGTTTGCTTCGGTGCTGCATGCGCTGCCCGACGCGCAACGTAACGCGCTCGGTTATGAGATCAATCAAGGAGACGCACTCAGGCAGGCGGTTCAAAGGACACCACTGGCGCGGGACAGGTTGCTGCCGATGCTGGCCGACAACCCGATTCGCAAGCCGTTTTATGCCCCCCAAACGATGAAACTACGCGGTGGCATGCCCGGTGCTGCGCAAGGCCTTCAACGCCTCACAGGACAATTGACCCCGCTGGAACGGGTCAGGAGTGTGCGTCCCGGCTGGACAGACGCCGAGGCCCGGGTCTATCTGGAGGGCGCCGGTCGCGAAGGCAGCCCGCAGCAGCGGGCCAGTGAACTTGAGTCGCAGTTCAATCGACTCAACGCCAACTTCCAGCGCTGGCTGAATTCACCCACCGACACTTTCAGGTTCAGCGCCGCAGGAAGAGCCGAATGGCAGTCAAGAAACGCCTTATACAACGCGATCAGGCAATGCTGGCAGCACACCGGGCCAAGGGATGTGGATGTCTTCGGCAATGTGCACGGAATAACACTGGACCTGAACGGTATGTCATTGGGAAGGCATTTGGCGACGATGCCTGCCCTGGAGGGGGATTTCGGACATGTCACCCACCTGAATCTGATGAGCACCGAATTGGCCGATGCTCAGGTGTCGCTGCTCGATCACTTTCCCAGGCTTCGCCACCTGAACCTCAACGGCAACCTGCTCACGCAGTTTCCTCGCGTGGTGGGCCGGATGCGCGGGCTGACGGAGTTGAATTTGCGTGGCAATCGAATCGTGCTGGATGCACCGTCGGTGGCCGATCTGGGCGGGCTTGTGCGCCTGGAAAGCCTGGACCTGATGGGCAACCCTTTGGGACGCGTCCCCGATATCGGCCGCATGCCCATGCTGCATACGCTGCTGTTGACTGATACGGGCATTTTCACCTGGCCCGTCGGATTGTTTTCGCTGCCCAGGTTCCGGCATTTTTATCTGGATATTCAATACAACCGGATCCTCGAGGTCCCTTCGGTTGCGCGTGGCAGCGTCGACGCGGAACTGTTGGCGCGCACGGTGTTGAGTCGCAATCCGCGGTGGTTACCGGAGGCCAATCTACAAACGCTGCGCGAATACATTCAGTCCGTGGGTATGGACCCTGATCGACCTTATCCGCCCCGTGGCGTACGCGATAGCCTCGATTGGGAGCAAGGGCTGACTCGACCTGAGTGGGTCGCCCGGCAGCAGATATGGAATGAGGTTGAAGATGAGTTCGGTTCAGTGCCGTTTTTCAACGAGATCCGCAAACTGACCGAGTCGTATCACTTCAAACACGACATCGCCTTTCGAGTGGACATGACCGCCAAGGTCTGGCGCATGCTCGACGCCATGGCCAAGGACACTGTGCTGCGAGAAAAACTGTTTACGATGTCCACGGCGCCTACGCAGTGTGTCGATGGCGGGGCTCAACTGTTCAATGCCATGGGTGTGGAAGTGCTGATCCACGAAGCCTATGAACTGACGAGTCCGAATCTGGTTGAAGCCGAGCTGGTGCAGCTGGCGCAGGGAAAATCCCGTCTGGATGAACTGAGCAAAATCGCCCACAGGGTCATTGGTGAGCGAACGAGCCAGGGCGAGCAGTTCAGGCGTGTCAATGCGACGGGTGAAGTCACGGGCACCATTGATGAAGTCGAGGTGCACCTGGCGTACATGACGGACCTGGCCGACCTACTGGAACTGCCTTGGCAGTCTCGAAAAATGCAGTTCAGAGCAATCGCCGCGGTCACGCCAGAGATGATCGAAGCAGCTTGCCAGCGTGTGCTGGATCTGGAGGCCGGGGAGCTGCTGCGTGATTCGATCAGCGAACAGCCGTTCTGGGCTTCTTATATCCAGGGCTCCAACCGTCGTGCATTCAAAGCCATCCGGCGCCGTATCGATGCGACCACCGATTTTTACATGGCGCTGGAAAAACGGGCAACCCCATCACTTTCCTTGCCGGAAAAAGCGCAATTAAAAGAAGAGATCCGGGTACTCGCCGCCGAGCTTGGCCTACCGGAAAGCGAGTTCGCCCCGGGACGTGTCATGAGCGCCGAAGAGTATGAAAGCGAAATGAGCCGGCTCAATGCCCAGACGCAAACATTGCTTAAGACGCTGACCCGGCAAGCGATGGACCGGGCAAAACTGCAGCGGGTCGAAACCCCTCTCACTCTGGAAACCTGAATCGACCTGGATGTTGACTACGGCACGAAAACCGACGGTTTTCGTGCCCGCCTATTACCTCGTACATAAGGATATGTACCTTGCGAAACAAACACGAAAGCAACGACAACAATGCAGCGCAATCACCCGCTGCCGAGCTACAAAGTGCTCACGCCGAATTCATCGCCAATGCCATTCCGGCCTGGCTGGTGAATGCTTCGTCCGAACGGCGAGAGGCGCTGAAAAACGCTCCGCTGATTCTTCCCGACTGGTATCTGGCGGCATCGCAGGCGCAGCGTCAGGCCTTGAACGCGAGTTTTGTGGCGAGTGTGACGTCGCAGAACCTGCTGGATAAAACCATGTCGCGCCTGCAGGACATTGATGCTTTTGCGCAGCCGTTACTGGTCAAGGCGCTCAAGGATCAGTTCGCCGTTGAGTTGGACGTCAAAAAAACTTTCCTGCAACTGATAAAGCCCTTGGAGTTGGGCATTTTCGACATAGAGGTCGGCACCTTCGAGGTGTTGAAATTGCCTATGCTGCAAGCCGCGTTGCACAACTTCGAAGAGCAGGAGTGTGCTCCCGCGCACTTTCATTCTTCCTCAGGCTTTGTTGTCGAATCGAACCCGGGCCAGTTCAGCAAGGTGACTACTGCCTTGACGGTGATGCAGTACCTGAAGCTGTGTCGGGAGCTGGACATCGGTGCGAAGTATCAGGCGTACCTGAAGGACTTTTTGCAACCGTCGGATCCCGTGGCCGAAGCCGTGCTGCGCAAGCGGTTTGTGAACAGTCAAAAGGATGCGATGCGCGCGGCTGCCGAGCTCGCCTTGCTGAAGAAGGACATCGAACCGAAGGATTACTCGATGATCCTTTCGGTCATTGATGGAGAAATCAATCCTCGAATGGGCAACAAGCAAGTCTGGTTTCGCGACATGGGGCTGATGAAGTGCACCATGACCGGCTGCATCTTGTTTGTGATCAGCGAGAAGTATCGATACACCGATGAAGTCATTCTCTACATTCCCCATGATCCGGAACATCCGTTAAAGCGCTACAACAGCCGCGAGATGGAGGCATCCCTCAAACGCCGTTTCATGGCCGCAGACGCTTCACTGTCCGGCGATGGCGGCCCGACGGCTTATCAACGCTTTTTCAGCCGGTTCGTCGCCTATGCCGATCGACCGTATTACTTCAGTCAGTTCACGCAGCCATCAGCCGATTCACCGCGTGACCCTCTGGCAATTCTGCGTTCTCCCTTTGGGGCAATATTTGAAGTGCTCAACCCGGTTTCGGTCTTTACCAAACCCAATGAGCTGCCTCCCAGGCCGCCGGGCCGGCAAGTGCCGATCGACGATCCCTATCTGCATGTAACGGGCAGAACGCCGCGGGGATTATGGGCTCCGAATATCGATCTCTGGGAGGATACCTACACAAAACATCGAGACAGAATAATTGCCGATGCCCGCAGTCACGCAGTTCCCTCTGCCGATGTCGATGCCAGGGTCCGAGCGGAAAAAATCGCCCATTTGCTTGAAGTCGGCATGCTGGTATTGAACGTCGCCTCGATGTTCGTACCGGTGCTGGGTGAGGTGATGATGGGGGTAATGGCCGGCCAGATGCTGTACGAGACATTCGAAGGGGTCATTGAGTGGAGCGAAGGTGATCGCAAGGCCGCCTGGGCTCACCTGACCGACGTGGCGGAAAACCTCGCGCTGATTGCCGTGCTGCACGGGGCGGGAAAAGGCCTGGGCAAACTGGCAGCGGTGAAGCCCGAACCCGTGGTCGAGGAGTTGAAACCGGTCACGCTGCCCACAGGGCAAGAACGGCTGTGGAAACCGGACCTTGGCCCTTACAAGTCTGCCATTACGTTACCGGCGGATTCGCAGCCTGACGGACTGGGGCTGCACTCGGTCAACGGCCAGGTCATTCTGCCGCTCGATGAGGCGCGCTTTTTGGTCAGGCAAGATCCCGCCAGCGGTGAATATTGCATCCAGCACCCGCGCCGGCCCGAGGCCTATGCACCGCACCTGGACCATAACGGTGCGGGCGCATGGAGCCACGAAGGTGAAGAACCCTTGAGCTGGGACGGTTCGGTCCTGATGCGGCGGTTGGGCTATCGCACGCAGGTCTTCACGGATGCGCAACTGGAGCAGGTGCGCATCGCCAGTGGCGTTGAGCACGATCAGCTGCGTCGCCTGCATGTCGAACAACAGCCACCAGGGGCGCAGCTGTCCGACACCCTCACGCGTTTTCGAATCGACCGGGACATTGAAAGCTTCGGGGAACAGATCGGCAGCGATGACCCTGAGGTTTACGCCAAGGCTGATCTACGCCTGCAATTCAGGCTCATGCGCAGTCAGGAGTTGTTGCCCGCTACACCCTCGATCAAAGTCCTGGACAGCAAGGCAAAAACTATCTGGGAAGACCCGGTAACAGGCGCCGGGCAATCACGCCGGTTGACGTTCGTCGTGAGTGATCGCGAAGTGGCGAACGGCACGGTGCTCACGTCGCTGCTGGACCTGTTCAAAGCGCAACGGGTCGATATCGTACGTGTTCCGGGAACAGCGGATTTGACGCTGGAACAACGCGCCGCTGAGTTGCGCAAGGAAATCTCACGCGCCGTGCAGAACAGGAAATACTCATTGTTCGAGTCTCTGTATCGAGAACAGGATGCCAACGCCCAGGGTTTAAAGGCGCGACTAAAGGTGTTTTTCCCGCAGCTGCCCAGCGTCGTTGTGCAAGAGATACTGCAAGGCGCGACTCAGGCAGAACGGCTGGCCCTGGACAAACCCGGACCCTTGCCTCAGCGCCTTTACGAGCAGGCCGAACGGGCCCGGCAGGAGCTGCGTGTGGCTCATGCCTATGAAGGCCTCTATATCGAGTCCTCCTCCAGCATCGACAGCGAACGGTTGGCCCTGCACAGTCTTGAAGCGCTGCCTGGCTGGCCGAAGGACGCGCATTTCGAGCTGCGCGAGTACGGGGCACAAGGGAAATTATTGGACGCAATCGGTCCTGTGCAGAGTCCGGTCCGAGCGGTGATGGCGGTTGATGCGAACACCCGGTTTGCTCAATCGACTTCTGCAAGCCTCTATTCGTCTGTATTGCAGGCCCTGACGGCAGAGGAACGCCAGGCATTGGGCTTCACGCTGCAAGAGGCCGAACGATTGAAAATGACGGTGCAACATTCGCCGTTGCCGCGAGATCAGTTGCGGGCGGTGCTTCAGAAGCACCGAGTGCTCAAGCCAAGTGTCGAGCCAGGCATGAAGTTGCTTGGTGGCGTTGGCCCGTTGCCGTCGGGGCAGCAGATGGCCAGTTTTTTCCGCACGCCGCGTGCGCGGGTGCTCAAGCTCTATCCGGACTTCAGTGAGGCCGAGGTCGAATCCGTCCTGCGCTCATTGGGCGACGACGTTCGTGGTGGATTGACTCGACGTGAAGCCGAGTGCACAACCCTCAAAAAAGAGTTGGATACCTGGGTTCAGTCCCGCGTCACGGCAGAGCGCAGCCCCGCTGTAGCTGGGCGGTTCCCGGGTGCGCGTGAGCGCCAGATAGCCAGCAATATCACCCGCTGCTGGCGTCGGCAGACTGGCTCGACACTGAGGATAGACTCGACCGTTGAGCTGCCGTCCTTGAGTGCCCGATTCGAGCATGTCGAGACGCTCGCGCTGACCGGTACAGGTGTGCGTAACCTCAATGCGTTTCTCAAGGGGTTCACCGAACTCAAGGCGTTGAGTCTGGAGGGCATGTCCCGGCTCAGCGAATTGCCCGAGACAGTCGGTGAAATGCAAGGTCTGACCCGCTTGAGCCTCAGAGGCAGCAGGGTTCGATGGAATGAACACACGGCTGCCGTGCTCGGGAAATTGAGTGCGCTTGAGACGCTCGACTTGTTGAAAACCCCGCTGGGTATCGCACCTGACTTCAGCACCATGACTCGATTGAAAAACATCAACCTCAGCGGCACGGGCATCGACCAATGGCCCTTGGGCATGGAGAATCTGCCCGATTTGCAAGTGCTGGACTTGCGCGAGAACCACCTGACCGAACTGCCCCAAGAGATGCTCTCTACGGCGGATGATCATCTTGAAGCAAACGCCAGGGTGAATCGCGTCACCCTTCTTGAGGGCAACCCGTTTACTCGTCAGGGCTGGCAGCAGCTCAAGGACTATCGGGATCGTCTGCAAGTGCTAAGGCCTGAGCTCCTGGAGGGAAGCCTGCCGGATGCCTTCAAAGTTCAGGACACAATGAGCACCAGGGTTCGCCAGCTGTACCCCGGCTTCGACGAATTCGATGTTGAGGAATTTCTGCAAACCCACGGGCTCGCGGCCCAGACCGAGCTGGCTCGCCTCGAGCGTGAGTACGAAACGTTGAATCAGCAGCTGTCGGCCTGGGCGTTTTCCGGGGGCGGCGCACGTTCGCGCTATATTCGGGCGGGGCAGATGGCCGCTGGTTTGTCTGAGCGGGCAGAGCGTTACACCGCCGCAGACCGTATTCGAGAATGCTGGCGGCGGCAATCCCCGCAAAGGAACGCGGCCGACGGTAGCCCGATCGGTTTTGAGCTCGACTTGAGTGGCCAGACGCTCGACAGCGTGCCGGACCTTGAGGCCGATTTCAGTCATGTGGGTTCGCTAAAACTCAACAACATGGGCCTGAGCGTTTCGCCGGAGGGTTTTCTGGCGCATTTCAAAGGCGTGCGCTGGCTGGACCTGTCGAACAACCAGCTGACGGCGATACCACCGGCGCTGGACGACATGCACGGATTGACGCGTTTGTTTTTGCAGCGCAACCGTATTCGCCTGACGCCGGAAACGGCGGGGATCCTTTCGCGACGGACAACCCTCAGGGCGATCAACCTGGGGCGAAATCCGTTGGGCATGGCGCCGGACTTCACTCAAATTACGGACTTGCGTTCGCTCGGCCTGAATTCGATCGATATTGAAACGTGGCCGGAGGGGCTGGAGGCACAGCCTTTGCTGGATGTCGTCGATTTGAGAAACAACCGGATCACGACGATCCCGGAGGCGGTTATCGCACCGCCTGCTGAACAGCTGGCACGGGTGGCGCGCCGCAACAACCTCATCCATATCGGCGGCAACCCGCTGTCCGAGGTCGCCCAGCAACAATTGCGCGATTATTGGAGTCGACTTGAGCGTGAGGGTCTGGATGGGGAGGGTGCCATGCGACCGAGAGTCTTTGAGTATCAAGCCCCAGCCGAACGCGCGACAGTGGGAGGTCGGGAACTGACCTCGCTTCAGCGCTGGCTCAAAGACCTGCCCGCTGACCAGATTCCGGACAGGCAGGTGCAATGGCAATCACTGTCCGCACAGGAGGGGTCCCAAGGGTTTTTCCACGTGCTCAACGATCTCGAGAATGCCGGCGCCGGCCATGCTGACCTTCAGCGACGCGTATGGGAGGTCATCGACACCCTCACCGAGGTCAACCCCGAGTCAGTGGCGTTACGTCAGGAGATGTTCGAGTGGGCCGGCAGGCCTGCCTGTTGTGATCGTGCCGCGTTGTCATTCAGCAACCTGGAAATCATGGCGCTGGTGTACCGGGCGCGGACGCTGGCCATGGACGGCGAGCAGAGTGCAGCCCTGCTGAAACTGTCCAGAGGCTTGTTCCGGCTGGACGAGCTCGAGAAAATCGCGCTGGCCGATATCGAGCACCGCAAAATCGCAATCAATAACACGCCGGGTTTATCGGCAGGCCTCAAGACACAGCAGCTCAGATTTCTGGAAGAGGTCGAGATCAAACTCGCCTATCGCTACGGGCTCAAGGACCGGCTCGAATTACCGGGGCAGCCTCGACAAGTCCGTTTCGTCCACATGGGCAAAGTCACCCCCGCGATGCTTGATCAGGCCTGCGCCAAGGTGGTGGCGCTGGACGGTTCGCCTGAAGAGTTTCAGTCGCTGGTAGCAAAAGACTTCTGGAAAGACTTCGTCACCAACAAGTACCGGGCGCGGTTTGAAGCACAGCGCGAACCCTATCAGGCTCGCCTGGCCAGTCTGCGTGATCGCCAGCAGGCAGGCGAATTATCAGAGGCGCAATTCAAAGTGCAATCCGCTGACCTGGATGCTCAGTTGCAGATTGAGGAAGCTGTGCTGATCGAGAAGTTCTCTCGCGAGGAGTTGGTCAAACACCCGATCTAAACAAACGCTGCTAACCGATGAACAAAGGCCTGGATCTGCGCAAGCATCCAGGCCTTTTTTGTGCCGCTCAAGCGATCAAAACAGGAAGTAGCGCTGCGCCATTGGCAACACATCTGCCGGTTCACACCAGAGCAACACACCGTCGGCCTTGACCTGATACGTCTGCGGATCGACATCAATGTTCGGCAGGTAATCGTTATGGATCAGGTCGGTTTTCTGCACCTCACGGCAACCTTTCACCACCGCGATTTTCTTCTTCAGGCCCAAGGCTTCGGGCAGCCCGGCGTCCGAAGCGGCCTGGCTGATAAAGGTCAGGCTGGTGGCATGCAGCGAGCCGCCGTAGCTGGCGAACATCGGCCGGTAGTGCACCGGTTGCGGTGTCGGGATCGAGGCGTTGGCATCGCCCATCAGGCTGGCCGCGATGGCACCGCCCTTGAGGATTAGCGTCGGTTTGACCCCAAAAAACGCCGGGCGCCACAGCACCAGATCGGCCCATTTGCCGACTTCGATCGAACCCACTTCATGGCTGATGCCATGGGTGATTGCCGGGTTGATCGTGTACTTGGCGATGTAGCGTTTGGCGCGGAAGTTATCGTTGTCTTCGCCATCACCGGGCAGTGGGCCACGCTGTTTTTTCATCTTGTCGGCGGTCTGCCAGGTGCGGGTGATGACTTCACCGACGCGGCCCATGGCCTGGCTGTCGGAGCTGATCATCGAGAACGCGCCGAGGTCGTGCAGGATGTCTTCGGCGGCAATCGTCTCGCGGCGGATGCGGCTTTCGGCGAAGGCCACGTCTTCGGCAATGCTCGGGTCCAGGTGGTGGCAGACCATCAGCATGTCGAGGTGTTCGTCGATGGTGTTGCGGGTGAATGGGCGGGTCGGGTTGGTGGAACTCGGCAGCACGTTGGTAAAGCCGCAGGCCTTGATGATGTCCGGCGCATGACCGCCGCCCGCGCCTTCGGTGTGGTAGGTGTGGATGGTGCGGCCCTTGAAGGCGGCGAGGGTGGTTTCGACGAAACCGGATTCGTTGAGCGTGTCCGTGTGGATCGCCACCTGCACGTCGTACTGGTCGGCGACGCTCAGGCAGTTGTCGATACTCGCAGGAGTGGTGCCCCAGTCTTCGTGCAGCTTGAGGCCGATGGCGCCGGCCTTGACCTGCTCGATCAACGGCTCCGGCAGGCTGGCGTTGCCTTTGCCGGTGAGGCCGATGTTCATCGGGAACGCGTCGGCCGCCTGTAGCATGCGCGCCAGATGCCATGGCCCAGACGTGCAGGTGGTGGCATTGGTGCCGGTGGCCGGTCCCGTGCCGCCGCCGATCATGGTGGTGACGCCGCTCATCAACGCTTCTTCGATCTGCTGCGGGCAGATGAAGTGGATGTGCGTGTCGATGCCGCCAGCGGTGAGGATCATGCCTTCGCCAGCGATGACTTCGGTGCTGGCGCCGATGGCGATGGTCACGTTCGGCTGCACGTCCGGGTTGCCGGCCTTGCCGATGCCGGCGACGCGGCCGTCCTTGAGGCCGACGTCGGCTTTGACGATGCCCCAGTGGTCGATGATCAGCGCGTTGGTGATCACGGTGTCGACGACCTCGGCGGCCAACAGTTGGCTCTGGCCCTGACCATCGCGGATGACTTTGCCGCCGCCGAATTTCACTTCTTCGCCGTAAGTGGTGAAGTCTTTTTCGACTTCGATCCACAGCTCGGTGTCGGCCAGGCGAACCTTGTCGCCGACGGTGGGGCCGAACATGTCGGCGTAGGCTTGTCTTGAGATTTTCATGTGCTTGCCTTGGGATTCAATTGGGTTTGAGACCGCTCGCGTAGCTCGCTTTCGCTGGCAAGCCAGCTCCTACAGGGGAATCGCATCCACATGCGATCTCCTGTAGGAGCTGGCTCGCCAGCGAAGGGGCCGGTTCAGACGCCACAAAACTTAAAGGTCACCCATGATCCGCCCGGCAAACCCGAACACCCGGCGATGCCCGGCCAGATCCACCAACTCGACCTCACGACTCTGCCCCGGTTCAAAGCGCACGGCGGTGCCGGCGGGGATGTTCAGGCGCATGCCGCGGCTGGCGGCGCGGTCGAAAGTCAGGGCGTCATTGGTTTCAAAAAAGTGGTAATGCGAGCCGACCTGAATCGGCCGGTCGCCGCAGTTGGCCACTTTCAGGCTGACCGTGCGGCGGCCTACGTTGAGTTCGATATCGCCGGGCTGGATCTGGTATTCACCGGGAATCATCAGTGGGCTCCTTGCAGAATTTTGTAGTAGAGCGCAGTCGGTTTGTAGCGGCCGCTCGGGTCGCAGGCGTAGTCGGGGATTTCCCCCGCCCGGGTGTAACCCAGCGCCTTGTAGAAATCTTCAGCGGGTGAACCCGCCTCGGTGTCGAGGTAGAGCATGCCGCGCTTGTGCTGGAGAGCGGCCTGTTCCAAAGCGCTCATCAACTGTTGGCCCAGCCCCCGCCGACGTGCGTGTTCGCGAACCAGGAGTTTTTGCACTTCGGCGCGGTTCAGGCCATTGGCTTTCTGGCACAGGGTCAGTTGTACGCTGGCCTGCACTTGTTCGTCCTTGACCACCACCCACAGCAACACGTTGCCCTTGTTCAGGTTCTCCTGAACGTCATCGAAATAGGCGCGGGCCTGGGTGGCATCAAGATCAGCCATGAACCCGACGCTGGCGCCATAACCGACTGCGTCGAGCAGCAGATCAATCAAGCCCTGACGGTAGTGTGCAAAGCTTTCAACATTGACGCGGCGTAGCTGGGCGGCGTTCATCCGGAGTTACTCCTTGCGGGCGATTGGCGGCTCCGCGCCAGGATTGAGGGTCAGTTGCATGAAGGTCAGGTCCAGCCAGCGACCGAACTTGGTGCCCACCTGGGGCATTTGCCCGGTGGTGATGAAACCGGCGCGTTCATGTAGACGAATAGAGGCCGCGTTACCGCTTTCGATGGCCGCGACCATCACGTGTTTGTCGCAGCCTTTGGCGCGTTCGATCAGCGCCGTCATCAGTTGCGGGCCGAGTCCATTGCCACGCTGGTCGCTGCGCACATACACCGAGTGCTCAACGGTGTGGCGAAAGCCATCGAACGGCCGCCAGTCACCGAAGGACGCGTAACCCAGCACACTGTCGTCAGCGTCGACGATCACCAGAATCGGGTAGCCCTGAGCTTGCCGGGCACTGAACCAGGCCTGGCGGTTGCCGAGGTCTACGGCTTGTTCGTTCCAGATTGCCGTGGTGTTGAGCACGGCGTCGTTGTAGATGTCGCGGATCGCCGGCAGGTCGGCCAGTACCGCTTCGCGAATGTGGTAAGTCATGGCGGGGCCTCAGGCGATAGGTTGGTGGACGGTGACCAGTTTGGTGCCGTCGGGGAACGTCGCTTCAACCTGGATCTCCGGGATCATTTCCGCGATCCCTTCCATGACTTGTTCGCGGGTCAGCAAGGTCGTGCCGAAGTGCATCAAGTCGGCCACGGTCTGGCCGTCCCGCGCGCCTTCGAGCAGCGCAGCGGAGATGTAGGCCATGGCTTCCGGGTAATTGAGTTTCACGCCGCGTGCCAAACGACGCTCGGCCACGAGGCCGGCGGTGAAGATCAGCAGCTTGTCTTTTTCGCGTGGGGTCAGGTCCATTGTTGGAATCCATCTGGGCAGATAAAAAATATTCGGATCTGTAAATACAAAACCTGTAGGAGCTGGCTTGCCAGCGAAGGCGTACTCACTGACGCCAAAGGCTTCGCTGGCAAGCCAGCTCCTACAGGGGGACGGTGTTCAGGTGCTCCATATTCTGGGGGGGACGGCTTCGCGACCGAGCAGTGCCGGCCTGAGCAGTCGCCACAAATCGATCAACCAGCCCCGCGCCAATAGCGCTTCACTGGCCAGACAACGTGCAACCAACAGCCCCGGTAGCTGGGTCAAATCCCCGCGTACATCATTGGGCAGCGAACGACAGGTTTCCAGCAACGCACTGTCGATCTCTCCGGTCACCAGCAATGTCGCAAACACCGGTTGCCCGTCCAGCCCGATGGGCGAATCCAGCAAGCCGTCATTCCCGACAATGCGCTGGCGTTCGTGCCAGAGCAACTGGCCGTCACGGCGGATATCCAGATGCGCCTGAAAATGCCCGAGGTTAAAACGCTCGCCACTGGCCGGTCGACCCAGCGCCACAACGTCCCAGTAGAACAACCGCGCATCGCCTTCCAGCTCAATCGAGGTGCTCAATTCGGCCTGCGCATCACTGAAGATAATCGTCTCTTGCGGCAACCACTCCAGTGTCGCGCCCGAAGCCACCCTCAAATCAAGTGTCTGGTAGGCCGGGCCCGCCGCGCGATACCACTTGGCCGCGCCGGGGCTGGTGATTTGTGCCCAGGCGTTGGTGCCGACGCTGGCCGAAATGTCCAACCGATCACCGCCGGCAATCCCTCCGGGCGGGTGAATGATAATGTGCTGGCACACCTCGGGGCCTTCGGCATACAGGTGCTTTTGCACCCGCAGCGGGCCTTTATGGCGGCGCTGGACCGGGCGCGTGCTGTCGCCGAATCGGGCGTAGCCCAGCTCCAGCTCGGCGTGCCAGCTCGGCGTAAACAGGACAATAGGGGCAGGTAAATTCATGATTTCTAATTATCGTTAGGACGCTACAAATTAGATCGTAGCCTTAAATAGTGACTAGCCCACGCACACCTTCGGCTTCCATATTTTCGCCGCGACCTTGCTGCACGATCTCGCCGCGGGACATCACCAGGTATTGATCGGCCAGTTCGGCGGCGAAATCGTAGAACTGCTCCACCAGCAAAATCGCCATGTCACCCCGGGCCGCCAGTTTCTTGATCACCGCGCCGATCTCCTTGATCACCGATGGCTGGATGCCTTCGGTAGGCTCGTCGAGAATCAGCAACCGTGGACGGCTGGCCAGAGCCCTGCCGATAGCAAGCTGCTGCTGTTGACCACCCGACAAATCACCGCCGCGCCGCTGCTTCATTTGCAGCAGTACCGGGAACAACTCGTAGATGAACGCCGGGACTTCCTTGGCTTCGCTGCCGGGGAAGCGTGACAGGCCCATCAGCAGGTTCTCTTCCACGGTCAGCCGACCGAAAATCTCGCGACCCTGCGGCACATACGCGATCCCCGCATGCACGCGCTGGTGCGGCTTGAACGTGGTGATCGGCTTGCCTTCCCAGTTCACTGCGCCTTCTTTGGCCGGCAGCAAACCCATCAGGCACTTGAGCAATGTGGTTTTGCCCACACCGTTGCGCCCGAGCAGGCAGGTGACTTCACCGACTTTCACGTCAAACGTCAGGCCGCGCAGGATGTGGCTACCGCCGTAGTACTGGTGCAGCTTGTCGACTTGCAGCATGTTCAAATTCCCCTCAAATCCTTGTAGGAGCTGGCTTGCCAGCGAAGAGGTCAGCGCATTCAACATCAATGCTGACAGGTCCATCGCTTTCGCTGGCAAGCCAGCTCCTACAGGTTGTTCTTATGCAGGTTCAGCGACCGAGATACACCTCAATCACCCGCTCATTGTCCTGCACCTGTTCCAGCGACCCTTGCGCCAGCACGCTGCCCTGGTGCAACACGGTGACGTGGTCGGCAATCGAACCCACAAACCCCATGTCATGTTCCACCACCATGAGCGAATGCTTGCCCGCCAAGCTTTTGAACAGCTCGGCAGTGAATTCGGTTTCGGCGTCGGTCATGCCCGCCACGGGCTCGTCGAGCAGCAGCAATTGCGGGTCTTGCATCAGCAGCATGCCGATCTCCAGAAACTGCTTCTGACCGTGGGACAACAACCCCGCCGGGCGATTGACCGACGTCGTCAGGCAAATGGTTTCCAGCACTTCGCTGATGCGATCTTTCTGCTCGCCACTCAGGCGCGCCCGCAGGCTGGCCCACACCGACTTGTCGGTTTTCTGCGCCAGCTCCAGGTTCTCGAACACGCTCAAGGCCTCGAACACGGTCGGCTTCTGGAACTTGCGACCGATGCCGGCCTGGGCGATTTGCACTTCGCTCATCTGCGTCAGATCCAGGGTTTCACCGAACCAGGCTTTGCCGTGACTCGGGCGGGTTTTGCCGGTGATCACGTCCATCAGCGTGGTCTTGCCCGCGCCGTTGGGGCCGATGATGCAGCGCAGTTCGCCGACGCCGATGTACAGATTCAAGTCGTTCAGTGCCTTGAAGCCATCGAAGCTGACGCTGATGTCTTCCAGGGTCAGGATCGTGCCGTGGCGGGTATCGAGGCCGGGGCTGACGCGTTGGCCGTGGCTGATGGCATCGCGGCTGGTGCCGGCGTCCTTATTCGGTTCCACGGGGAAAAAGGCCGGTTCGAGCATGAATTCAGCCGTCGCAGTAACTCTCATTGCTCACCCCTTTTTTTCAGCAGACCGATCACGCCTTTAGGCAGATACAAAGTCACGATGATGAACAGCGCGCCGAGGAAGAACAGCCAGTATTCCGGGAACGCCACGGTGAACCAGCTCTTCATGCCGTTGACCACACCGGCGCCGAGCAGCGGGCCGATCAAGGTTCCGCGACCACCGAGGGCCACCCAAACCGCCGCTTCAATGGAGTTGGTCGGCGACATTTCACTCGGGTTGATGATCCCGACTTGCGGCACGTACAACGCACCCGCCAAGCCGCACAACACCGCGCTCAACACCCAGACAAACAGCTTGAAACCGCGCGGGTCGTAGCCGCAAAACATCAGGCGGTTTTCCGCATCGCGCAGCGCCGTCAGCACCCGACCGAACTTGCTCTGCGCCAGGCGCCAGCCGATGAACAGGCTCGCCACCAGCAACACCACCGTGGCGAAAAACAACACCGCACGGGTGCCGGGTTCGGTGATGCCGAAACCGAGAATGCTACGGAAGTTGGTGAAGCCGTTGTTGCCGCCAAATCCGGTCTCGTTGCGGAAAAACAGCAGCATCCCGGCGAAGGTCAGGGCCTGGGTCATGATCGAGAAATACACGCCCTTGATCCGCGAGCGGAAGGCGAAGAAGCCGAACACCAGCGCCAGCAATCCCGGCGCCAATACCACCAGACACATGGCCCAGAGGAAGCTACTGGTACCGGTCCAGTACCACGGCAATTCGGTCCACGACAGGAACGTCATGAACGCCGGCAAGCCATCGCCCGAGGCCTGGCGCATCAAGTACATGCCCATGGCGTAACCGCCGAGGGCGAAGAACAGGCCGTGGCCGAGGGACAGTAAACCGGCGTAACCCCAGACCAGATCCAGTGCCAGGGCGACGATGGCGTAGCAAAGAATCTTGCCCGCCAGCGTCAGGGTGTACGCCGAGATATGCAACGTGCTGTCTGCCGGCAGCAACGACAGCAGCGGCAATGCCAGCAACAGAACGAGGATGACCGCACCGACGGCAATCGTGGCTTTGGGGCCGGCTTTTTGGGTGGCGGTAACGAGCAGGGGCTGGTTCATCAGTCGATCACCCGTCCTTTGAGTGCGAAGAGGCCTTGCGGACGCTTCTGGATGAACAGAATGATCAGCGCGAGGATCAGGATCTTGCCGAGTACGGCGCCGATCTGCGGTTCGAGAATTTTGTTGGCGATACCGAGGCCGAACGCGGCGAGCACGCTACCGGCCAACTGGCCGACACCGCCGAGCACCACCACCAGGAACGAGTCGATGATGTAGCTCTGGCCGAGGTCCGGGCCGACGTTGCCGATCTGGCTCAGCGCCACGCCACCGAGGCCGGCAATGCCCGAGCCGAGGCCGAAGGCGAGCATGTCCACGCGACCGGTCGGCACGCCGCAGCACGCGGCCATGTTGCGGTTCTGGGTGACGGCGCGCACGTTCAAACCCAGGCGGGTCTTGTTCAGCAGCAGCCAGGTCAGCACCACCACGAACAGCGCGAAGGCGATGATGACGATGCGGTTATACGGCAGCACCAGATTCGGCAGCACTTGAATCCCGCCCGACAACCACGCCGGGTTGGCCACTTCAACGTTCTGCGCGCCGAACAACAAGCGTACCAGCTGAATCAGCATCAAACTGATGCCCCAGGTGGCGAGCAAGGTTTCCAGCGGGCGGCCGTAGAGGTGACGAATCACCATGCGCTCCAGCGCCATGCCGATGGCGGCGGTGACGAAAAACGCCACCGGCAATGCAATCAGCGGGTAGAACTCGATGGCCTGAGGGGCGTAGCGCTGGAATATCATCTGCACCACATACGTCGAGTAGGCGCCGAGCATCAGCATCTCGCCGTGAGCCATGTTGATCACGCCGAGCAGACCGAAAGTGATCGCCAGACCGAGGGCGGCGAGCAGCAGGATCGAACCGAGGGACATGCCGCTGAACGCCTGACCGAGCAGCTCACCGATCAGCAGTTTGCGTTTGACTTGGGCGAGGCTGGTTTCGGCGGCGGTGCGCACCGTGGTATCGGCTTCGACGCCCGGTGCCAGCAGGCTTTCGAGGCGGGTGCGGGCCAGTGGGTCGCCGGTTTCACCGAGCAAGCGCACAGCAGCGAGACGCACGGCCGGGTCGGTGTCGACCAGTTGCAGATTGGCCAATGCGAGGCTGAGCGCGGCGTGGACGCTTTCGTCTTTTTCGCCCGCCAGTTGCTGGTCGAGGAATTTCAGCTGCGCGGGTTTGGCGTTTTTTTGTAATTGCTGCGCGGCGGCCAGACGGGTTTTGGCGTCGGCGGAGAACAGTTGGTGACTGGCCAAGGCGGTGTCGATCAGACCCCGCAGGCGATTGTTCAGGCGCAGGGTTTTCGGTTGGCCATCGACGGTCAGTTCGCCTTGTTGCAGGGCGTTGATCAGCTCGATACGGGCCGGGTCGGGCTGTGCGGCCCAGGCTTCCAGCCGTTTGGCTTGCTGCACGGGGTTCGCGGCGACGAAGTCTTCGGCCTCGTTGGCGTGGGTGGCCATCGGCAGCAATAGCGCGATGGCGAGAATGAAGCGGTAAAGGGCAGTGAGCATGTCGAACGTCCTGGTCATACGCGGACCTTGTAGGAGCTGGCTTGCCAGCGAAGGCGGTTCATCAGGCAAACCGCGTGATGCTATTCGCTGGCAAGCCAGCTCCTACAGGTGTTGTGTCGGGCCCAGGGTGAGCGTCCGGGCCCGGCATCGCGGGGCTTAGTTGCTCTTCACCGCATACTCCGGTTTCTTGTCGTTTCCCTGAATGAACGGGCTCCACGGCTGGGCGCGGATCGGCCCTTCGGTCTGCCACACCACGTTGAACTGACCGTCGGCCTGAATCTCGCCGATCATCACGGGTTTGTGCAGGTGGTGGTTGGTCTTGTCCATGGTCAGGGTGTAGCCGGACGGTGCGGCAAAGGTCTGGCCGGCGAGGGCTTCGCGAACTTTGTCGACGTCGGTGGATTTGGCTTTTTCAGCCGCTTGCGCCCACATATGAATGCCGACGTAGGTGGCTTCCATCGGGTCGTTGGTCACCGCTTTGTCGGCGCCCGGCAGGTTGTGTTTCTTGGCGTAGGCTTTCCAGTCCGCGACGAACTTCTTGTTCTGCGGGTTCTCGACCGACTCAAAGTAGTTCCACGCCGCGAGGTTGCCCACCAGCGGTTTGGTGTCGATGCCGCGCAGTTCTTCTTCGCCCACCGAGAACGCCACGACCGGAACGTCGGTGGCTTTCAGGCCCTGGTTCGCCAGTTCTTTATAGAACGGCACGTTGGAGTCGCCGTTGACGGTCGAGATGACGGCAGTCTTGCCACCCGCCGAGAATTTTTTGATGTTGGCGACGATGGTCTGGTAATCGGCGTGGCCGAACGGGGTGTAGACCTCTTCGATGTCCTTGTCGGCCACACCTTTGGAATGCAGGAACGAACGCAGGATTTTGTTGGTGGTGCGCGGGTAGACGTAGTCGGTGCCGAGCAGGAAGTAACGCTTGGCGCTGCCGCCTTCTTCGCTCATCAGGTATTCAACGGCGGGGATAGCCTGCTGGTTCGGCGCGGCGCCGGTGTAGAACACGTTTGGCGACATCTCTTCGCCTTCGTATTGCACCGGGTAGAACAGCAAGCCGTTGAGCTCTTCAAACACCGGCAACACCGATTTACGCGACACCGAGGTCCAGCAACCGAACACCACGGCCACCTTGTCCTGAGTCAGTAGCTGACGGCCCTTTTCCGCGAACAGCGGCCAGTTCGACGCCGGGTCCACCACCACTGGCTCCAGCATCTTGCCGTTGACACCGCCCTTGGCGTTGATCTCGTCGATGGTCATCAGCGCCATGTCTTTGAGCGATGTTTCGGAGATCGCCATGGTGCCGGACAACGAATGCAGAATACCGACCTTGATGGTCTCGGCGGCCTGGACAGTCCAGGTCATGCCCATCGCGGCAATGCTTGCCGAGAGTGTGAAAGCCTTGATCAAGCTACGACGCTTCATTGTGCGATCTCCATGAACTTATGAATTTTCTTGGTTGGCAGATGCGGACTACTGAAGGGTGTTTTGCAAGGGCTGTGCCCGGTTGGCAAAAGTCGTGGAAATGACGGGTTAGAGCGGTTGTGCGGTTTTGGCAGCGCACCATGAAAGGACGAGGTCGGCGCGGTGGTGCGACGAGGTGCTCCACATTGGGGCGAGCAACGGTGATCTCCTGTGGGAGCGAGCCTGCTCGCGAAAGCGGTATGCCAGTCACATTGATGCTGGATGTGCTGCCGTCTTCGCGAGCAGGCTCGCTCCCACATTTTTCTGCAGTGTTTCTAGGTGGGGACGACGTTATCCACCGCGCGGTTCACGGCCAGTTCCGCGAGCATGATGACCTGCTGAATCGCCATCGCCTTATGGCGTTGCGGGCCGATCAACTCGGTGGCGAAATCGCTGGCCAGGACACTGGCTGATGCCAAGGATTCACAGGCATTGACCAACAGGCTTTCGGTGTCGTTGTTTGGGGCGATCATGAACATGGTGCTGGGGCGGCGGGGTTTTTCGGTGTATTGGGCCGGGGGATCGAGGTAGTAGTCGAGGGCGCGCTTGATGGCGTCGCGGTCTCTGAGCAGGTCTTCGTCGCGAGATGTTTCGGGATCGGGGGTGGTGGTGTCGATGGGTGGATCTGGAACAATCTTTTTGCTCATTTGGGGTCATCTCAATTGGGGCCACCACCTATCGTTCTCACACGATAAAGGGGTGGCAGCTATGTGCGGAGTGAGAAACCGGTAACCCCGAACCCGGCCGGACCGAAGTCCGCCCGCACACAGCCGCCATAGAGCATTGCAGGCAGCGGATAAGCCGGCGGCAATTATGGTGGTACTGATGTTGGATTAACAGGGGCTGCCGGGTTCTCACACCCGATCACTGATTTGCAGTGACAGCCCCAGACTAGACAGCCCACGTCCGACGAACAACCTGAAAAAGTCGTGGGAAACGTCCGGTCATTTCACATTCAGATAAACACACATAAACAACCCCAGAATCACAATCCCTGTAGGAGCTGGCTTGCCAGCGAAAGCGGTGTATCAGCCACAAAAATGTTGAATGTGCCGCCGTCTTCGCTGGCAAGCCAGCTCCTACAGTGGATGTATGGCGCATGCAGAATCAGTGAGCGACGATACCCCCCTGTAGGAGCTGGCTTGCCAGCGAAAGCGGTGTGTCAGTCACATCGATACTGGATGTGCCGCCGTCTTCGCTGGCAAGCCAGCTCCTACAGTGGATGTATGGCGCATGCAAAATCAGTGAACGACGATACCCCCCCTGTAGGAGCTGGCTTGCCAGCGAAAGCGGTGGGTCAGACACATCGATGCTGGATGTGCCGCCGTCTTCGCTGGCAAGCCAGCTCCTACAGTGGATGTATGGCGCATGCAGAATCAGTGAACGACGATAACCCCGTGTGGGAGCGGGCTTGCTCGCGAAAGCGGTGGGTCAGTCACATCGATGCTGGATGTGCCGCCATCTTCGCGAGCAAGCCCGCTCCCACATTAGAATGTGGTCACAAAGTTGAGGCCGATTCGGTTTGTCGGCTGAAGCGCGACAACAACACGCGATCCAGCACCCAGACCACCACCAAGGATGCGCCCACTAGCGGAAACATCACCGCCAGGGCGAACATGATGACCATCGCGGTTTTCCATTTCGGCAGGTCGTGGCGCAGCGGCGGCACACCGAATTTGCCCTGTGGCCGACGCTTCCACCAGATCACCACGCCACTGACGGCGCTGAGCAGGATCATCAGGCAGATCAGCAACACGATGATCTGATTGAACACACCGAACATCTTGCCTTCGTGCAACATCACGCCGATTTCCGTGGCGCGGGCGACGGTGCCGTATTGCTCGTAACGCACATCGGCGAGGACGTCGCCGGTGTATTGATCGACGTGCAGCGTGGCGTCGTTGCGCGGGTCGTCGGCGAACACGGCGATGGTGAACACGCCGGTGGCGGTTTTCGGGAAGGTGATGCTGTAACCCGGCTCGACCTTGCGTTGTACGGCGATGTTCTGCACGTCTTGCAGGCTGATGGTCGGCGCGGCCGGGCCAGTTGGCGTGCCGTCGTGGGCCATGTGTTCGGCGTGGTCGCCGGACATCGGCATCGGCGTGTTTTCCATCGCCCAAGGCACGGTCTGGCGAGTGGCGGTGTTGAGGCTGCGGGCCTCGACATCGGATTTGGGCACGTTGTCCCACATGGCGGCCGGGAACACGTTCCAGACGCCTGCGTATTTCTCACCCCAGAACCCGGTCCAGGTCATGCCGCTGAGCAACATCACCAGCAGCAACGACGCGCCCCAGAACCCGGTCACCGCGTGCAGGTCACGCCACAACACACGACCGCGACTGGTCAGGCGCGGCCACAAAATGCCCGCCGCCTGGCCGCGCGGCCACCACAGGAACACCCCGGACACGACCAGCACGATGCCCCAGCCGGCAGCCATTTCGATCAGTCGATCACCGACGGTGCCGATCATTAGCTCACCATGAATCGATCGCGCAACCGCTTGCAGGTTCTTCTTCGCGTCTTGCTCGCCGAGGATGTCGCCCTGGTAGGGATCAATGAACACGTTGAGCTCGGTGCCGGCATTGATCACGACAAATTGCGCGCTGCGCTCGGCGTTGACCGGTGGCAGGTACTGCTTGATGGTGGCTTGGGGATACGCTTCTTTGACCCGCTTGAGCAGGTCGTCGGCGGACACCGTGTGGTGGCCGGCCGGGACGTTCATCAGGCTGCCGTACATCATCGGATCGAGTTGCGGTTTGAACAGGTAAATGATGCCGGTCAGGGCCAGCATCACCATGAAGGGCGCCACGAACAGACCGGCATAGAAGTGCCAGCGCCAGGCCAGGTTGTAGAAATTCGGTTTGGGCTGTTTCATTGGTTGTGCTCCGCTTGGCGATTCAATTGTCTGTAAAAGATCGCAGCCTCGTTTCACTCGACAGCTCCTACAGGGTGTACGCGTGACAATGTAGGAGCTGGCGTAGCCTGCGATCTTTTGACTTTTCTTGTTAGAAACTCATGTCAACCTTGGTCCAGAGCGTGCGCCCCGGTTCTTTAATGGCCTGCGGGTTTTGGGCCGGGTAGCCAAAACCGGCGTTGCCGGCCAGGTTCAAGTGCTCGGCGTAGGCCTTGCCGAACAGGTTGTCGACGCCGGTGCTGACCCTCCAGTGTTGGTTGATCCGGTAGGCACCATTGAGCGAGAACACGCCAAAGCCCGGGGTCTTGTCGAAGTCTTTGCCGACGACGTTGCCCTTGTTCAAATCGATGCGGTTTTGCGCGGCGACCACCCGCCACAGCGCCCCGGCACTCCAGTTGTCTTCGCTGTAGGTGAGACCGAAACGCGCGTCCAGTGGCGGCATTTGTGGCAGTGGGTTGCCGTCGCTGCTGTTCTTGCCCCAGGCGTAGGCCAGGGTCGCGTCGGCTTTCCAGTTGTTGGTCAACCGGTAGGCCGCACCGAGTTCGCCGCCCATGATGCGGGCGTCGATGTTTTTTGCCTGGGAGAGAGTTCCCGTCGGGGTCGGGATGTAGTTGAACAGGATGTAGTCGTGCACTTTCCCGACGTAACCCGAGACCCAGGCATCAAGGTCTTCGGTTCGGTATTGCAGGCCGAAGTCGAGCTGGGTGGTTTTCTCAGGCTTGATCGAATCGAAGGCATTCACCGAACCGGCGGGGCCGCTCTTGGGTGAAAACAGCTCCCAGTAATCCGGGAATCGTTCGGTGTGACCGAGGCCTGCGTACAGGGTGGTCGGGCTGTCGGCCAGGTCATGCTCATAACGGGCGAAGCCGCTTGGCAGGGTGTCGGCGCGGGTATCGTCGGCGGTCGGGTTAGGGCGTTTCGTCATCCCTGAACCGATGGTTTGCCGGTAATCCTTGGCAGAGGCGCGGTCCAGGCGCGCACCGGTAATCAGCCTGTCCTGGTCGGCGGCGTACCAGGTCAGTTCGCTGAAGACGCCGTAGTTGTGGAAGTCGGCGTCCTCGGTGTACGGCAGGTCCTTATAGGTATTGATGCCCGCACTGCCGCGCTGGCGGTGTTCGCTGGTTTGCACGTCGATGCCGCTGATCAGCTGCACGACGCCCCAGCGCCAGGTGCCTTTGACCCGGCCGCCGATGGTTCGACGGTCGACGTTCGACGCCCTCGGGCCGGACATCATCCCGGTGCCGGACGGCGTGCGCAGGGTGTAGTTGTCCATCACGTGGTCGGCGTAGTTGTAGTAAATCTGGCCTTCGATCTTATCCAGCACGTCGCCGACGTTCGATTTTTCGAAGCGCAGGCCGAGGCTTTCGCGCAGGAACTGTGAACCGTCCATGCCACGCCCGGCGTAACGCGCTTCACCATCGCTTTTGCCGGCGGTCAGTTCCAGCAGGGTGTCGGCATCCGGGGTCCAGCCGAGCGCGACGTCGCCGTTCCACTTGTCGTAACGCGAGGGCACGGTGTCGTTGTTGCCATCCCGGTAGTCGTCGGCGTGTGCGGTGTTGCCGATCACCCGCACGTAGCCCAACGGCCCGCCGGCAGCGGCGTCCACCAGTTTGTCGAAGCGGCCGTTGGAGCCGGCCAGCACGCTGGCATTCACCCGGGTGCCGAGTTCACCGAAACTCTCCGGCTCTCGGTCGAAGAGGATGGTCCCGGCGGACGCGCCCGGCCCCCACAGTACGGTTTGCGGGCCTTTGATCACGGTGAGTTTGTCGTAGGTTTCCGGCGAGATGTACGAGGTTGGCGCGTCCATCCGGCCAGGGCATGCGCCCAGTAATTGGCCGCCGTTGGTGAGGATGTTCATCCGCGAGCCGAACATGCCGCGCAGCACCGGGTCGCCGTTGGTGCCGCCGTTGCGCACGAGGGCGAAGCCGGGGATGGTTTTCAAATAGTCGCCACCGTCGCTGGCCGGCACCGGTTGGCGCGGGTCCTTGGGGTTGGTGACGATGGTCAGCGGGGAGCTGGGGGCGATCGCGGTGATGACCGTCGGGCTCAGTTCTTCACTGTGGCCGGAATGTTCATCGGCCAACGCCAGCGGTGTCATTAGAGCGCCACACAGGAATGCGGTGGCGTGCCTGAATCGAACACTGGGTTCGTTCAGGGTTAAAGAAGCTTGGGCAGGGCGCAAGCGTGAGTCAGCAGAAAACCTGGACATGACAATTTCCATCGAACGGCATAAACGACACGGCCGGCAGCCGAGGCAATATCCTTGTGGGAGCGAGCTATGTGGCGAGGGGGCTTGCCCCCGTTGGGCTGCGAAGCGGCCCCAAACCTGCAGTCGCCGTGTATCAGGTACACCGCGTGCAATGTTTTACGACTGCTACGCAGTCGAACGGGGGCAAGCCCCCTCGCCACAAAAGCTGTCTCCCACAGGTTTGCCTGGCTGGCTTGTAAACCGTGTGAGATCAGAGGTGGGTGTTTACGCGACGATGGGCGGGGCGCGGGTTCGGGCGCCGGGGAAGAAAGGTTGCCGGGCGTGGCCCAGGCGGGGAGACGGGGTAGTGAATGTGCTGGCGGGCGGGGTGTTGAAGGCTGTGAACGAAACACCGCCGGTCAGTGCCGGGCAATTGAACAGCAGGCTGCAATAGCCGCATTTTTCCCAGATCGCGTGGTGTGAGGCCTTGGGCGGGCAGTGTTCGGCGGCGGGTTGCGCGCCGTGGTCGGCGTGCTCCATGGCCGACATGTCCATGCTCATGTCCATCGACATGTTCATGGTCATTGCAGAGGCGCGTTGATCCATCGGCATCGACTGAGAAATCAGCGGGCCGATAAAGATCATCAACATGGCGAACAGGCTGATCCAGCTGCCGCGCGTCAGGCTCAATGACTGACGACGTGACGCGGATGACCTGGCGCTAAGCGGGCGCATGGCGGCTTCTGCTCAGCGAATTACTGGGTGTGAACGTGCATCTGCGTGTCTTCAGGCGGTTTTTTCTGCACGGCGACTTCGACCGTCACATCACCGGCCTTTTCGAAATGCATCGTCAGCGGGAAGTGTTTGCCGTCGCTCAGCAGGCTGCGATCTTTCAGCTCCAGCAGCATCACGTGATAGGCCATCGGCGCAAACGTGACGTTGCCGCCGGCGGGAATCTCAACGCTCGGCACGTGTTGCATCTTCATCAGATCGTTCTGCATCACGTGCTCGTGCAACTGCGCCTCGCCCGAAATTGGCGAGTCGACACTGAGCAGGCGGTCAGCGGTTTTACCGCTGTTGTGAATCACGAAATAGGCGGCAACGGTTGGCGCATTGGGCGGCAACTCCTGCGACCACGGGTTCGCGATTTCCAGCTCGCCGACTTTGTATTCGTGGGCATTGGCAAAGCAGGCAGGCAGCAGCAACGCAGCCAGAACGATGAGTTTGTTCAACATGGCAGTTCTCCGGAACGATTCAAAACGCAGGTCAATTGCGAGAAGGAATCACACCAGAGGGGACGCGCGGGGGTTGAGACTCGGCCATTGCTGGCGCGGTGTGGGGGTATCGAGTGTGGCGGCAGGCAGGTTTCGATTACTCTCGAAGTGCGCGAAATACAGCTGCGGCTCATGCCCTGTCAGTGCCACCAAGGGGGCGGAGCCCGAGCAACACCAGCAATGCTGCATGTTGGAATGATCGTCGCCTTGCGGCGCCTTCTGCCCGATATCGCCCAGGGAAGTCGCCACCATCTTGGTGCCGCTGGAGGTGCAAAAACTGCCCCACAACAATTGCTCGGCAGGCGATTTCGCCGACTGCGCCATCGCATTGCTCATCGGCATGGCGAGCATGTTGAACAGCACTGCGAAGCAGGCGATCCAGGCAATTGCAAGCCGATGTCGGGACATGGGGAAATCCGTTTGGGTGGGCGATCAAGCGCGGCTATTTAGCCTGATCAGGGCCGATAAGTAAAAAAGCGGCGTGCGGTGTGGTGTCGCAGTGCCACGCTTTCATAAACCTCATGATAGTCGTGAATTTCAGATTGCCATTGCCGTCCAGCTGAGGTCGCGTACATTTTTGTAGCAGCTGGCGAAGCCTGCGTCCGGCTGCTACGGGTTATGTGGTGTTTGTGCTGTCAGGGCTGCCAACACATCTGCCACCGCCCCAAACTCCCGATCAACCCCCGGCAACACCGGCCGCTTCAAAACAATCACCGGCACCCCACGCTCCCGCGCGACTTCCAGCTTCGGCTCCGTCGCGGTGCTGCCGCTGTTCTTGCTGATCAGCACATCAATCTGCCGACGCTCAAACAGCTCTCGCTCATCCTCGGTCACAAACGGCCCACGCGCGCCGATGACTTCGCAGCGTTCGTTGCCGGGGTAAGCGTCCAGCGCACGCAAGGTCCAGAATTGCTCTGGCGGAATTTCGTGCAGGTGTTGCAAGGGTTCGCGGCCGAGGGTGAACAAGGGGCGGTGGAAGGGTTTCAGGGTTTCGATCAGCTCGGCCCAGTCGCTGACTTCGCGCCAGTCATCTCCAGACTGAGGTTGCCAGGCCGGCCGTCGTAGCGCCCAGCAGGCAATGCCGGTCAATTGCGCGGCGGTGGCGGCGTTGTGGCTGATTTGTGCGGCGTAGGGATGAGTCGCGTCCAGCAGCAGATCAATCCCTTCATCGCGAATGAATTGCGCCAAGCCTTCAGCTCCGCCGTAGCCACCGACGCGCACCTGGCAGGTCAAATCGGTCGGCACGCGACCCACGCCGGCCAGGCTGTAGATGTGTTGCGGCCCAAGGGTTCGAGCGATGGCCAGCGCTTCCGTCACACCACCGAGCAGCAAAACGCGTTTCATTGAAAAACTCCCGCATGGCCGACAATCCCGCCCTGACGATCAATAGCAAACACTTCGACCTGAACCTGTGCCGGCACCACGCTGCGGGCAAATTCCAGGGCGTGCTGACACACCGCATCACCCAGTGCGATGCCCGCCGCACTGGCCATCGCCAAGGCTTGCTGGCTGGTATTGGCCTCGCGAATGGCCTGTTGCAGCGCTTCGTCAGCACCGACCGCCGCCGCCCATTCGGCCAGTTGCGGCAGGTCGATGCTGGAGTGCCGGCTGTGCAAATCCATGTGCCCGGCCGCCAGTTTGCTGATCTTGCCGAAGCCACCGCACAGGCTGAGTTTATCCACAGGTACTTTGCGCAAGTGTTTGAGCACCGCGCCGACGAAGTCGCCCATTTCGATCAGGGCGATTTCCGGCAGGTTGTAGACCCGGCGCATGGTGTCTTCGCTGGCGTTGCCGGTGCAGGCGGCGATGTGCAGGTAACCGTTGGTTTTGGCAACGTCGATGCCTTGGTGGATCGAGGCGATGTAGGCCGCGCAGGAAAATGGTCGGACGATGCCGCTGGTGCCAAGAATCGATAGCCCGCCGAGAATCCCCAAGCGTGGATTCATGGTTTTCAGCGCCAGAGCTTCGCCGTCCTCGACGTTGACGGTGACCTCGAAGCCGCCGTTGTAGCCGAGTTCAGCGGCTAACAACGCCAGGTGATCGGTGATCATTTTGCGCGGCACCGGATTGATTGCCGGTTCGCCGACGGCCAGCACCAATCCGGGGCGCGTCACCGTGCCGACACCGCGCCCGGCCTTGAAACGAATGCCCGGCTCGGCGCTCAGGCGCACTTGTGTGTACAGCAGGGCGCCGTGGGTCACGTCAGGGTCATCGCCGGCGTCCTTGATGGTCCCGGCTTCGGCGCCGTCGTCGGTCAGGCGACAAAACTCCAGGCGCATCTGCACCTGCTTGCCCTTGGGCAAAACGATCTCGACCGCGTCAGCACCCACACCGGCCAACAACAGACGTGCCGCCGCCAGACTGGTGGCGGTGGCGCAACTGCCCGTCGTCAGGCCGCTGCGCAGCGGGGCGGGTTGCTCGGCGGTTTCGTCACGCATCGCAGGGCTTCGTCACGTCCAGCAAGGTAATGGGCAGCGCCTGACGCCAGGTGTCGAACTCGCCCAACGGCTGCGCCTGGGCAATGTGGATGCGGGTCAGTTCACCGCCGTGGCGTTCGCGCCAGGCCATCAGGGTCATTTCACTTTGCAGCGTGACCGCGTTGGCTATCAATCGGCCACCGGGTTTGAGTTGCGCCCAGCAGGTGTCGAGCACGCCTTCGCGAGTGACACCGCCACCGATGAAGATCGCGTCCGGGCGTTCGAGCCCGGCCAGGGCCTGTGGCGCGTTACCGCGAATCAGTTGCAGGCCGGGAACGCCGAGGGCGTCGCGGTTGTGTTCGATCAGCAGCTGTCGACCTTCATCGGCTTCAATGGCCAGTGCGCGGCAAGTCGGGTGCGCGCGCATCCACTCGATGCCAATCGAACCGCTGCCAGCACCGACATCCCACAGCAGCTCACCGGGCACCGGCGCGAGGCGCGCCAGGGTGATGGCGCGCACGTCACGCTTGGTCAGTTGGCCGTCGTGCCTGAAGGCCGAATCGGGCAACCCGGCCAGTCGTGACAGGCTCGGCGTGTTCGGCTCGGCGATGCACTCGATGGCGACAAGGTTCAGATCGGCGATCAGCGGATCGTTCCAGTCATTGGCGACGCCATCGATGCGCCGTTCGGCGGCACCGTCCAAATGTTCCAGTACTGTGAGGCGGCTCGGCCCAAAACCGCGTTCGCGCAGCAGTGCAGCAATCGCAGCCGGGCTTTGCCCGTCGTTGCTCAGTACCAACAGACGCACGCCGCTGAACAGCTGCGCATTGAGGGCCGCGACCGGCCGGGCAACCACTGAAAGCGTCACCACATCCTGCAACGGCCAGCCCATTCGCGCGGCTGCCAGCGAACAAGAGGAGGGCGCCGGCAGGATCTGCATTTCATCAGCCGGCACTTGCCGCGCCAGGCTGGCGCCGACACCGAAGAACATCGGATCGCCGCTGGCCAGTACGCACACCAGCTCACCGCGTCGGGCCAACAGCGGCTCAAGGGAAAAAGGACTGGGCCATAGCTGACGTTCGCCACGGATGCACACCGGCAGCAAATCCAGTTGCCGCTGACCGCCAATAATCCGCGAAGCACGCAGCAGCGCGTGCCGGGCGTTTCTGCCCAGGCCCTTGAAGCCGTCTTCACCGATTCCCACTACTGTCAGCCAGGGTGACATCTGCAGTCCTTAAAAATAGTCCTCAATCGGACGGTTCCGACGGGCAGGCTTTTCATGCCGCCTGACAAAGCAGGCATAATACCGCGCCTTCGCCCGCGAAGCGCCTTTCCCACACAGCCGGTCGCCCCCTTGAACGAACGTCCGATGTCCACTGCCTTACGCCCCTCGGCTTGCCCGGGGTTGCTGCGTATTGTTCAGGCGCTGGACGGTGGTATCTGTCGTATCAAATTGAATGGCGGTTCGATCAGCGCCGATCAGGCCGAAGCGGTGGCGGATGCCGCCGAACACTTCGCCGGGGGGGTGATCGAGGCGACCAATCGCGCCAACCTGCAAATTCGCGGGATCGGCAGTGAACACGCGACGTTGATCGACAGCCTGATGGCGGCCGGTCTGGGCCCGAGCAGCGCCGCTGGTGATGACGTGCGCAACCTGATGCTCAGCCCGAGCGCCGGGATCGATCGGCAGAGGCTGCTCGACACGCGTCCGTTGGCCGAGCAGATTCTCGCCACGCTGCAAAGCGATGCACGCTTGCACGACCTCAGCGCCAAATTTGCCGTGCAGCTCGATGGCGGCGAAGGCCTGGCGATGCTCGAACATCCGCATGACCTGTGGCTTTCAGCGGTCGAGCGAGACGGCGAACAACGGTGGGCGTTCGGTCTGGCCGGGTGCCCGACAGACGTCCCCGCCAGTTCGGTGTCGCTGGATCAAGGCCATGCGTTGGTCGTTGCAGTGCTTGAGTTGTTTCTCGAACAAGCGCGCCCGGATCAGACCCGCATGCGCCATCTGCTCGCCGAATGTTCACTCGACGAGTTTCTCGCTCGACTGGCCGAACGTGTGCCGCTGATCCCCATCGATGGTTGGCAGCGTAGCGCGGGTCCGGATTTCTTTCACATCGGCGCGCATCCGCAGCGTGACGCCGAACGTGTGTACATCGGCGCAGTGCCGCCACTGGGTCGTCTTGATCCCGCGATGCTGCGGGGTGTCGCAACACTGGCCCGGGAGCAGGGCGACGGCTGCCTGCGTTTCACGCCGTGGCAAAGCCTGTTGCTGCCCAGTGTGCAGGCCGACAATGCAGCGCACGTTATCCACAACCTTGAACAACTCGGCCTGCGCTGCTCGGCCGATGATGCTTTGGCCCAACTGATCGCCTGCACCGGCTCCACCGGTTGCGGCAAAGGCATGGCCGACACCAAGGGCGATGCCCGGCAACTGGCCGCTCTGCTGCAACATCACGGGCGTGCGTTGAACGTTCACCTGTCGGGTTGCTCGCGTTCCTGCGCGGCGGCGCACATCGCGCCGATCACCTTGTTGGCGGTTTCTGTCGGTCATTACGACCTCTATTTTCGCGACGCAGCACAGCCCGGTTTCGGCGCGCTGCACGCACGCAACCTTACTATTGAAGCGGTCGCAGCTTTGCTCGACGACCGCTCACGGAGCTCCCTAGATGCTTGATTACATCCGCGACGGTCAGGAGATCTATCGCAACTCCTTCGCGATCATTCGTGCCGAGGCCAACCTGGCGCGAATTCCCGCTGATCTGGAGAAACTCGCGGTGCGTGTGATCCACGCCTGCGGCATGGTCGATGCCATCGACGGCCTGCAGTTTTCCGAAGGTGCGGGCAAGGCCGGGCGCGAGGCGCTGGCCGCCGGCGCGCCGATTCTGTGCGACGCGCGGATGGTCAGCGAAGGCGTGACCCGCACGCGGTTGCCTGCCAACAACGAAGTCATCTGCACACTGCGCGATGACAGCGTCCCGGACCTGGCCCGCGAGTTGGGCAACACACGCTCCGCCGCAGCGCTGGAACTGTGGCGCCCGCACCTGGAAGGCAGCGTGGTGGTGATCGGCAACGCGCCGACCGCGCTGTTTTATCTGCTGGAAATGCTCGACGCCGGCGCGCCGAAACCCGCCCTTATCCTCGGCTTCCCGGTGGGCTTTGTCGGCGCCGCCGAATCCAAGGCTGCGCTTGCCGCCAACAGTCGCGGTGTGCCGTTTGTGATCATGCAAGGCCGGCTCGGCGGTAGCGCCATGGCTGCCGCCGCCGTTAACGCCCTCGCCACGGAGATCGAATGATGCAGCAACCTGGACGCTTGATTGGCCTGGGCGTCGGCCCCGGTGATCCGGAACTGATTACCGTCAAAGCCCTGCGCCTGCTGCGAGAATCGCCGGTGGTGGCGTACTTCGTCGCCAAGGGCAAAAAGGGCAATGCCTTCGGCATTATCGAAGCACATTTGCAGGACGCGCAAACGCTGCTGCCGCTGGTGTACCCGGTGACCACCGAAGCACTGCCGGCGCCGCTATCGTATGAGCAAGTGATCAGCGATTTCTACGATGCGGCCGGCGAAGAACTCGCCGCGCATCTGGACGCGGGTCGTGACGTGGCGGTGATCTGCGAGGGCGATCCGTTCTTCTACGGTTCTTACATGTACCTGCATGATCGTCTGGCCGAACGCTATGAAGCCGAAGTCGTGCCGGGCGTGTGCTCGATGCTCGGCGGTGCTTCGGTGCTGGGCGCGCCGCTGGTGTATCGCAATCAGAGTTTGTCGGTGCTGTCTGGCGTGCTGCCTCACGACGACCTCAAGCGTCGACTGGCCGATGCCGATGCGGCGGTGATCATGAAGCTGGGGCGCAATTTCCCTAAAGTCCGTCAGGTGCTGGAAGAACTCGGTCTGGCGGAGCGCGCGCTGTATGTCGAGCGCGCGACCATGGCCAATCAGAAAATAGTGCCGCTCAATGAGGTCGAGCCGATGTCCTCGCCGTACTTCTCGTTGATCATCGTTCCGGGCGAAAGGTGGCAAGGCTGATGGCCCGTCCAGTTCCGGCGATTGTCATTCTGGGCAATGGCAGCCTCGCGACCGCGCGCAAGATCCAGCAGCTGTACCCCGGTGCGATGATCCATGGCCTGGCCGAACGGGTTGAAAGTGCGGACCTTGTTTATCAGGAGTTTGGTGCCACCCTGCGTGAGCTCTATCAGCAGGACACACCGATCATCGCGCTGTGTGCAGCCGGTATTGTCATTCGCACGCTGGCGCCGTTGTTGCTGGAAAAAGGCGCCGAGCCGCCGGTGCTGGCCGTGGCCGAAGACGGCAGCGCCGTGGTGCCGCTGCTCGGCGGGCTGGGCGGCGTGAACGTCATGGCTCGGGAGATTGCCGCCGGTCTTGAGGTCGCTGCGGCGATAACCACCAGCGGTGAATTGCGCTTTGGCACCTGCCTGCTTAATCCGCCGAGTGGATACGCACTCGCTGATCTGGAGTTGGGTAAGCGTTTTGTCTCGGATTTGCTCGCCGGTCAAAGCGTGCGGATAGAAGGCGCGGCGCCGTGGCTGGCGCAGGCTCAGTTGCCGGAAGATCCCGAGGCGCAATTGTCGATCCATGTCGGCAGTGCTGAACGCACGCCAGCGGCCAATGAGTTGCTGATTTACCCGCGCAGTGTGTTGGTGGCGGTGAACGCCGATGTGGCGGATCTGCCGAATGCGATTCGCGCGGCGCTGCATCAGGCCAAAATCGCCGTGCAATCGGTGGCGTGCCTGTTGGCCAGCGATCTGCACATGACTAACCCGGCCTTGCGCGAAGCGGCGCTTGAGCTGGGTGTGCCGCTGCGGTTTGCGTCGGATTGCGGCGGCGTCAGTGAACTGGCCCGCCACACCGTGCCGGAGGCTACCGTTGTTTCGGCGGACACCGTTCTTGCCATTGCCGTGGCCAGCCAACCGTTGGACCTTGCCCGGATCGGTCGTGCGCGTGGTCGCCTGGCGGTGATCGGCCTGGGCCCTGGCGCTGCCGAGCTGATGGTGCCGGCGGTCAAGGCCGAGCTGGCGCGCGCCAATGATGTGCTCGGTTACGAAACCTACGTGCGCATGGCCGGGCCGTTTCGCGACGATCAGGTGCTGCACTGCACCGACAATCGCGAGGAAATGCAGCGCGCTCGCCATGCGTTCGAACTGGCGGCCCAAGGGCGCTCGGTGGTGGTCGTGTCGTCCGGCGATCCCGGCGTGTTCGCCATGGCGGCCGCGGTGCTGGAAGCATTACACGAATCGAGTGAGCCAACGTGGCACAGCGTTGATCTGGAGATCCTTCCGGGCGTTTCTGCGTCCCTGGCAACAGCGGCTCAGGCCGGTGCGCCGTTGGGGCACGACTTCTGCGTGATGTCCCTGTCGGACAACCTCAAACCTTGGGCAATCATCGAGAAACGTCTGGATCTGGCGTCTCAGGCTGACTTGGCGCTGGCGTTCTACAATCCGATCTCGCGTTCGCGTCCCTGGCAGTTGGGGCGGGCACTGGAGATTGTCGCGCAACACCGCACCGCAGAAACGCCCGTGGTGCTGGGGCGGGACATTGGGCGCCCGGGCCAGACCTTGCGTGTCACCACACTGGGGCAGTTGACCCCGGATCAGGTGGACATGCGCACCATGGTGCTGATCGGCTCCTCTACCACCTGTGTGTTCCCGCGTGCCGAGGGTGGCGAGTGGGTCTATACGCCGCGCTGGTATGGCGACAAGCCAACTTCCTGATAGTCAGCGGCCTCGTACTGAGGCCGCTCTATATCTGTCGCTATTTAATTAATATCAAATTTTTGCAACGGTATTTTTACATGTGTTGATGTAAGTTGATGTTTTAATGGTTGCGCGTATCTAGTCGTTTTCGGTGCTCTTGCATTTCTGAATGTTTTGTTGGTAATCAATTGTCTGTTTTATTTTTTGAGGCTGAAAATCAATTCGGTTAGTGTTGATTTAACGCTTTAATTTAATCGTCAATTGTTACTCTACAGGGAAGTGTATTTATGCATGAGCAAGATAAGCATCATACTGACGGGTATGTAAGTTTTATCGATCTTTTCAAGTTGTCTGATCTTGAACAGGCGTTACATGAACATAAAGGCACCGATGAATACGACGCGGTGTTTCGGTATTACTTCGGTTGTATTGGCCAACTCGATTTTCCGCGGATGCGGGTGCCGCTTGGATTGCTGCTTCAGGCACTTGGATCTTTTATAGAACCCACAAGACGACGCCGACGTTCCGCGGAAGTGAAGGTGCTGGCCGAACCGGGTGAAGGTCAGTCCCCCACCCTGACGGATATTCTCGACCGGGTTGAAGCTTTTCAGACGCGCTTGTCCAACAGTGTTGAACAGTTAACGGTCGCCCCCACCGAAGTGCCCAAGAACCTGCACTTTGTATGGCTTGGCGGTGGCGTCGGGGATATCCAGCGCGATTACATCAATGTCTGGAAACAGGCTCTCGCGGGGGAAGGCTATAACCTCAAACTCTGGTACGACAGCGACGCGTTGCTGGCCTACGAAACCAACCGGATCATTGTCGAGGCCGCGAAGGCTGATGCGATGATCAACGGCGGGGCGACCAGCAAGACAGCGTTTGAACTGGGTGACAAGTACGAAGAGCGAGCCATTGTCCTCAAGCAGCAGATGAGCGCGCATATCACTAGCGCGGTAAAACGCGGCGAAAAAGCCGACGATGCACGAATTGATCTTCTGGTCCGCGCTTATGGGCAGAACGAAGCGCACTTGAAAGCCTTGAAGGTAAAAAACAGCGAGAGCCTTTCGTCACTGGCCGAAGGCGCTCTTGAACTTCGTGATCTGGCGAACAGTGGCACGCCGCTACGCTTGCAGGCTATTTACGACCGAGAAGTCAGACTGCGCGGCAACTTTGCCGCCGCCTCCGATGTTGTACGCCTCGAGGCCTTGCTCGCTGAAGGCGGCAGTTACGCGGATGTCGATAACCTGCCGCCTCTTCTGGAAGTGCTGGGTGAGGTGAACATCAGCCATTTTGGCACTGATGCGCGCTTGGGCGTGCTGCAGTTGTTGCTTGATCATAATCCCGAATGGATGCCGGGCCGCCAGGCGCTGCGCAGCAAGTACACAAGCTATGTTGAGGTGATCCCCCTGGAGCATCGTCCGGCGCTGGAACGTTTTGCCAAAAGTCGTCCTGCGTTGACCAGCGTTTTTCGCCCGCCCACCGAGCGCCTCGTTCGTGCGAGCGGACTGCGAGCCGTCGCTGAACAAAGCAGTTTGAGTAATGCGTTTCTGATGGCTCATCCCGACTCGGCGATGCTGAACGCAGTTATCGAACGTTTCAGGCTCAACTATGAAGTTGTCTATGCCACGGCCCGGTTGGCCATGCAGAGAAAGGTTGCATTGATCGATGCCGAAGCCATGAGCGGTATTGCGCAGGAGGTCGTCGAGAAAAAATTCGGTCCCTTGCGCGAACTGCCAGAGGAAGAAGATCTGTCGCTCGGCTTTCTGATTGAAGCGGCAGCTACCTATTTCAGCGATGGGATTCGCCCCCAGAGCGAAGTGACGATCTACCTGACCGGGCCTGCAGCGATGCGTGATGCGATCACGGCCTACGTCAGAATGCACTTCACCCCTCAGGCGGCTGACGTCTGGCGAGAGGACGTCGCTATTGCCCCCATCGCGACCGTCAACCGGGCGACCGAGGAGGAACTGGATCACTCCTGGAAAGAAAACGCGAGTGACACCTCCCAATGGTTGATCAGTGAGCAAAAGCGTTGGCAAGAGGGGCGATTCAAAAACCGCTTCATGGGTGACATGGGGGAGTTACTGAAGGTTCAGAGCATTGATTTCGAGGAAGGCTGGCCGGTCATCGAAGGGCGCCATGTGTTGTCGACCGGTCTGTTGCAGCACTTGGCCGATGAACTCGGTGAGCCGTTTCTGCAGACGATGAATGAACAGCGCAGCGATACGGTGACGTTTGAAAAGGCGGTGCCTTTGAGCTTTGATGACCGGCAATTGATCCTCGCCCAGGACGCAAAAACGCTACCTCCTGCTTCGCTGAGCGACACGATGACGCAACGTTTATCAGTCGATGAAATCTTGACCGGAATCGCCAGCGGCTCGTTCCTGACGACGCAATTGAGCCCCGCTCAGCGCCTGTTGTTCGGTGCTTTGTTGGGAGCTAAAGCACTGGATAACCGTACCTTCGAGGCGGTGAGTGCCGAGCTGGATAACCTGGCCAACACCCTTAGCGATCTGGGCGTTTCGGGGCGGTATGCGGCGATTGAACGTCAGCTCTTCAAACACAATGCGCCGGCCTTTGTGGCTGGAGTGGACGGTCCGCCCGGCGAACCGCCAGCGTTTTCCGAGCACGCACTGGAGCTCAAGAAAAATGCCCTCGCGCAACCGTTGACCTTGCGACAATGGGGGCAGCACGTCGCCCGAATCCAACAGGTCGCAAAGCTTGAGTTCCGTGACCGGGTTGTCGAGCGAGTGAGCATTGTTCTGGACAGCTTCCATGCGGGTACGACGAAACTGGTACCACAGGATTTGCTGCTACAGGGGGCCGGCGAGCGGGTGGGTGGCCGCTGTTATCCGTTGACGCTGGCGATGGCCGCGGCGCTGGTCCACGGTTCTGCCGCCGCCAATACCCTGCGGGAACGTTTCTACCTCGGGGTGATTGACCCTGAGGAAAACGACTCCGCGGTCTTTCTGCACGCCGTGGAAGAAATGCGCGGCGTGCAGCTCAACGAAATGGGCACCGCCCTCGCTCGCTCGGATGTGGCGCAGATGGTGGCGGTACTGGAAGCCAAGACCTCCACCAGTACCTTGATGCTTAACTCCAACAACCACTCGATGCTGGTGGCGAAAACCTTTGTCGGCGAGCGCGGCCTCTATCACTTTTACGATCCGAACTTCGGTGTGTTCGAGTTTGAGCAACCGCTGCTGTTTCGCGAAGCGTTGGAGCAGTTCTTTCTGCAACATGAAATGGCCAAACAATACGCCGCCTATGGCGAGGTATCCCGACCTACATTTGACCTGATCGAACTGGACGGTACTCGTCTGTCCGCAACGTTGTTGCCTTCCGGTATTCGTGTGTCGGAGTTGCTGCAACCAGGCCCGTTGAAGGAACAGTCACTGCCTGCGGTCAGGCAGCGTCTGACCAGTGCTTACGGCGAATCGCTGATGAGCAATCCGCGGCTGGGCAGCAGCCTGCTGGAGCTCGACAGCTATGGGTGGAGCCAGCAGATACACGAGGCAACCACTGAGCTCCTGGAAAAAAATCAACTGGCGCATGAGCTTGTCCCGTTGTTCGAGACACTGGAAATTACCCCGATCGGCGAGTATCGCTTGAGCCTGATCGATCCCCAGAAGCCTGAGCACCTGGTGCAAGTCATCACCAACGATCAGCGCTTCCTGCGCATCAAAACGTATCTGTCAGAGCAATTCTCTGCGCTGGCCACAAAACCCCGGGCGCCGGTCAATGAACCGGATCCGACAGGCGCCGGCAGCGTTCATACCTTGAACGCGGGTTTCACAATACAGGCGCTGATGAACGCGTTGCGCAATCAGGAAGGTGCCGGGAGACCATTGACGATGGCTGTTCGGTTGCACGCCTACGTCAATTACGCGCAGTTGGTACATGGCAACGTGGTCGATGTGCTGGGGCTGGTCAAACTGGTACGACAAGCGCTGGCTGAAGAAAAGGTGATCGCTCAAACCTGTGCGCCGGTGGTGGGCGAAGCGTTGGGACATGTCGCCAATGAAGGCGTGGGTACGGTATTAGGTCTGGCTAACGCAGGTTTCGATATTTACCAATTGTCCACCGCCGACAACGACGTTGAGCGTGCGCAGTACGGTACTCAACTGGCATTCGATTCCGCCAGCGTGTTGCTGGCAGGGGCCGGGATCGGTGCCGGTGTGGTGGGGGCGAGCACCGCGGCCGCAGTGCTGGGTGGTGCCGGTGTGATTCTGGGAGGCCTGGCGATTGGTGCAGCAGCGCTCGCCCAGGGGTTTGCTGTCATTGCCGAAGAGGTCAAGCAGGTAGGGTTGTTTTTTGACGGGTTGGAACGAGCGTATCGCGAAAGCGGTTATCGGTTTGATGAGGCGGCCAGCGCTTGGTTGCCTCAATCGGCTGTGGTCTTCCAGACGCTGGACCTGAAGGCGCGAACCCTGGCATTCGGCAGCCCTGAACTGTTCCCCCTGCGTGATCATTTCGGGGTCCCCGACTTTGATGTGGATTATGAGCGAGCGATTGATATTCGCCGCGAACTCGGTTTGCCAGGGCGCGCCGCGTTTACCCCCGCTGCCGGTCAGCCCATCGTGCTGCCATGCACGCCTAAAACGGTGTTCGGTTATGAATACAAATGGCTGCCTTTTTCGACGCTGCGCCACGATGTCGGGTTTGATACGGCGCGCCGCCTGGAGAAGAGGAAAGTGGATGACCAGCGTCAGTTTCTGTTTTCGTTCTATTCGTTTCCCGGTGACTACATTGTCTATCGCCTGAACCCGGTCTATCAGCCTACGGTGATCACTGTTCGGCTGGACGCGATTGCGCGTACGCTGGTGGTGCCCGCGCTGCCGAAATCGTGGCACGGCAAGATCACTTATAAAATCGAGGGCGCCGGTGCGAACTGCTCGCTCGTGCTCAATCCCGGAGTGAAGATTGAACTGGAGTCACCGAGCCAGGAGACCTCACATTGGTTGCTGCAAGCCTTGTGGGCGAAGGAAAGCGATATTCGAGTGGCGCCTTTTGGCGGACTCTTTATTGGCGCCATCAAAGTGGAATTGAGCGGCAGGGGGCGCCATGAGGTCTTGATAAAGGTCGGCAAGAATCAAGTCTTCAAGGTCGATTTTGCCAAGACGACATTGACGGTTATCGAGCAGGACGCGACCCCGGGCATGGATGCCCAAGTATTGCAGGATCACTTCAAGGCATTGGCCCGAGCCCATCGCCTGGGCATGCCCTACACGCCAGTTCATCAGTTTCCGGTCCCGTTCGAAAAACCCGATGAACCGAGGTTCACGAGCGCCTGGTACGACTCGGCTGTCGATCGCTTTCTATACATTCGCGACGATGAGCGGGGGGAAGCCGATGAGGCGTTGTTGGGCGCAGTGGTAGACGGTTATGCGTACTTCTATCACCCGCGAAATTACCTTGTCTGGCAAGTCGATGCAGTGACGGGCCTGCTCAACCGACGCTATCGACTGTTGCTCGCTGAGGCCGCCGAAAGTCTCATTACCCACTTCAAAGAGACGACGCACGGGGTGATCACCCTCGTGCAGAAGGTCACTCGCAAAGACCTGACGGTGGATGAGTTTGTCTACCAGTTGCATGACGACGAAGTGTTCTTGAGCTCGATGACTCGAGACCTGGACCCGGCGCTGGAAGCGATCGTGAGCAAAAACGAGACACTCGGCGACTGGGCTCAGGTATTGGGTGAGCATGTTGTGTTTGCGCCTACGCCGGTAAACGGTGTTGTGACCACTGTCGACTGGCAGCCTGCGGTGTACGTCTCGATTTGCTGGAAGGTGGATTCGACGCTGCGCGACCTGGCCTGGATTCGCCGCAGTGACCGCCTGATTGTCCGCCCCACCGCGCTGCGACACCGGGAACGAGGCTGGCCGGACTCGATCAAGAATCTGCAAGAACTCACACTTGTCCCGCCGGCGGACAATGAGGGTGAGGTGTTCGTCGTCTACGACAAGGTTGCCAAGCGACTGTCTCGGCAGCAACGAATCAACGGGACCTGGTCCGTTGAACCGATTGAACCCGAAGGGCTGGTGAATGTGGTTGCCGTTGAAGAGGAATATCTGGCGCTGACAGATAAAGGCCTGTTCTTCAATGTGACCGCCGAAGGTCGCCTGCAGTTGGGTGGCCTGACGGATGACTGGCTCAAGGATCGAGCACATTGGTGGTTGGCGCTCGAAACAGTAGCTGGCCAATACCCCGTCGCGAGTTTTGCCATTGTGGGATTGACCCACTTGCAGGGCCATCTGCGGCTAAGTGCCTGGTACGTGAACAATCGGTTGCTGTTATCCGATCTGGGCCGTGGTGGGGAAGTGCGCTTACTGAGCGTTACGCCGGACAACACTGGTGCCTGGTTGCTGGAGCTTTCAACCGGTGAAATCTATCGCCAGGCCTTTATCGATCCTGCGCAACTCGCCAGTGCATTTGGCCAGGGCTCACGATTGTTGCAGGCCGACGCGATACCGGCACCTGTGCGTGAGTGGGCGCCCTGGCGGTTTGCCGACGTCAAGGCAGAAGGCGCAGGATTTCGCGCAACAACGCTTGAGGGGATCAACGTGGAGTTGCGCTATCAGGAGCCGGTGTTGATCACCGGGGTCGATAGCCAATGGGTGGCTGTTCAGAACGGTCGGTTGCAAGACGGCCTTAAGAAGCTGGTCGAGAACCACCGGCACGCGGCGTTCCTTTCGGTTGAGGAGCCCGAGAGCCTGCAATGGTATGTGTCCGAAACCGGACGATTGATTCGAGTTTCGAAAGCGTCGATAACCGACGACTTCGAACTCTTGGGTACCCAGCAGCAAACCAATGTGTTGCTTCATGAAAGCAAGGGCGGGTTGCTGCATATCTACCCGGGCATGGAGCTGGCCGGGCCCGTGCGTTATGTTCAGCGCAATGCTGAAGTGCTGACAATCGAAGGGCAGATGGTAGTCAGTGACCTGATGCCGTTGATTCCTGACGATGTGAACACGTTGATCCTTCGACTGGGGCAGGGTGCCGTTACTTACCGTTTATCGAAGGCCGCCTGGTTCAGGTTGGAGTCGGTCATTGTCGACTGCCGACCGATACCAGGACGTGCGGTGTCAGTTCCCGGCAAGTTGATCTGGGCGCTGGACACCTCGGAAAAACTGACGCTGAGCAAGGTTCAGGAACACTTGGTCATTGTCGATCCTGACTGTGGGCACAGCCTGATCCTTCGCGACGTGTTCTCGGCGGACGTCACCATACGCGGTGAAATGTTCCTGGCCGTAGAAGGGTATCGATCCTTTGCCGTGTCCACGTTGGTGAACGCTTTGCTGATCAAGCAAGGAAACAAGGACAACGTCTTGCTGAGCGAGCTTGTACCGGCGCAGCGCATCGAGATTGCGACCGCAGAGGAGGTTTCCGACAACGGGGTTAGCTGAGTCCGGTTGACACAAGGCCACAGGTCTTTTCAGATCTGCGGCCTTGAATGTCAGGGAACCAGATAGCCCTTCACGCCCGTAAAGATGATCTGCGCCGCCAAGGCGCAGACGAACAACCCCATCAAACGGCTGACAATCTGCAAGCCCTGGTCGCCGAGAATACGCTCGATGTGGTTGGCCAGATAAAGCACGACGCCCACGGTGAAACTCGCCAGGGCAATACTGAGTATGGCCGTGAGCTTGTCGTCCCAATGCGGCTGGCCTATGCCCATCACCAGCAATGCGCCAATGGTGCCGGGGCCGACTGTCAGGGGAATGGTCAGCGGGACGATGGTCACGTCCTGCTGCACGTTGTCGGTTTGCACTGCCGACTTGCCTTGGGCCATGCCTAGCGCCGAGATGAACAGTACGCTGCCGGCGCCGATGCGGAACGCATCCACAGTAATACCGAATACGCTGAAAATCACCCGCCCGAACAGGTATAGCAAAACGCTGGACACCAGCGTGGCGACCGCTACTTTCCAAGCCAGGCGTCGTTGTTCTTTGCGCGAATAGCCGCGGGTCAAGCTGATGAAGCAGGACAACACGAAGAACGGGCTGTAGAGCACCAGCATCTTCAGGTAAACGCTGAATAACACTTGGAGCATGGTTTTGGCTCGCTTCAAAAGAGGGGTGAGGTGAAGTCTATCAGTCGATCAATTGCGTGTGGGAATCGGCTTTCAAAGATCGGGTTGTTGTTTGTCTTTATTTGAGTGTTTTTAACTAAGTGTTTGGTGTTGGTTGTTATAGGTTGGCGGATATGGTGTTACATATTTTGGTTTGTTAGTGTTCGATTATTTGGTTATTGTTTTTCCGGCGAGTTCATGAAGAGCTTGCTTTAATGTAAATAAGGAATTTGTTATGAATAACCTAGTAGTTAGTGAGCAGTATATTGCTGCCTGTGTTAAAAGTCTGAAGGAATATGAGCTGAGTGATGCGGTTACTATTCGCCCTCGTAGTATGTTTACGCTAGGTGACACCGTTGAAGAACCGTCGAAAGGCTCTATTGTCGGTGAAGGTATATTGTCTTTCAGCGGTGGCCTCAGTGGTGTGAATCGCTCGGATGCGCAGAATGCTTTTCTCTTTGCGAGCCTTGTTGCGAACAAAGCATTTCCAGAGGAGTCCCAGGGTAAAGAGTGGTATGCGGAGTTTCGGGACGTCATGAGAAAGGCGGGCTGGACGCATATCAGCAGCTACTACAACGACTTGCACATCAGCGGAACTAGTGTCCGCATGGATAAACTGGTGTTGGAGATTCTTGGCTCGGTGGTCGCGGGCATTGCGCTGCCTGGTCCGACTACTGCATTGATGCTGAAAGTGGCGGGGGAGGCGATTGCAGCCCTGCAAAAGCGTGATACGGAACTGACTGTTTATGAGCGAAATCTGTTGGCGCAAGGCGTAGGCGGAATAGCGGCCGGTGCGTGCACTGAACATAATGGCGTAACCATTATGGCCCTCGGTGCGGTGCGGTTTTTACGCACTAACACGTCGACCAAAGTGCTGTTTGTGGATGTGGATACTCGGGATGTGAAACTGTATCGCGGTGAAACATTCTTTGAAAAAAATGATTTGGTCGCTGCCGCTACTCGTGAGGTTATTGCAAGTAAACTAATCGTGCACGCCGGCAAAATTGCAGACTATGATATTTAATTGAATCTTGCAGGGCGGTCGAGTATCGATCGCTCTTTTCTATTGGCGAGAAAATGATATGGGTTGTGATTATTTAGTGTCGGTGGTTGGGGCTGCTATCGTGATTGTTCCTGGGGCTGATGGGTTGGCAGCTCATGATGATTTGGTCAATTCGGTATTGCTGGCGCAATTGGTTGCCAATAAAGAGGTTGAAAAAGATCCAGAGATTAATTGGTATGACGCTTATGTGGAAGTTTTAGATGACTTCTGGCTACGGCAAACAAAGGCGCGAGAGGAAAGGCTCATCACCGAAAACTGCGGCGAGTCGGTGATCGAATGGGTTGCGGCTGCGATGTCCAAAGGTGCTCCAGACGAAGGGCAAGATACTGCCGCAACATTGGCACGGGTGGCGAGTGTGTCGGGTACTGAACCTGCAATGAGCTTGCTGCGCAACCATGTGCAAAAAACGTCCGCAGATGAATCGACTGAAGTACCTGCGCCAGCCAGGATCGTGCGTTTGCTTGTAATTCTGGCGCGAGCTCCGACCTCGGTCACAAGCGTGTACCTGGAGTTTAAAACCCGTCAAGAGATAAGCCCCAATCCTTTGGCACAGCTCTTTCAGGCCGAAGATGTACAAGGCACTGTCAGCATGCGTTACGCCCGGGTCTATCTGTCCGAAACCCTATACGGTCCTGCGCGTGATGCTATCGCCTGGAAGGTCAGGGAAAGGCTCAAGGGCAATGTTGCGCTGTTAAGCCTGACCGACAGCTGTTCTGGCGTGCAGGTTCCTGAGGAGATTGAATCATGACGCAATTGATTGCTCCACCGGCTGCGGTTGTTGGCGGCAGCGTCGTGGCGTTTGCCAGTGGTTTGCCTGCGTCCCACCGAGAAGACATTTATATGAGCACGGCATTTGCGCAATCCGCTACCCGTGCTGCGTTTAACGATGGATTGTCGGGTGACTGGTTTGACTACTACCGCAATCAACTGAGGTTTCTCGGATGGGATGTTCCAGAACCTGAAACATTATCGCCCCTACAGGACAGTCTGATGGGCAGGCAGGCAATGCGAAGTATCTCAACACGTCTCGGCGAGGCATTCGCCCAGCCGATGAGTCGGGCTCTGGCACAGATGGAGCGCAACGCATTGGCGCTCGAGGTCTTCGACTCGACAAGCCTTGGCTCAGATGGCGGTTACTTCCAGATGATTCCTTGCGTGATGAACGGCCCGAACAAAGTTGATATGGGGATTTATCACCGACAGTTTCAAATTCGTCGAAAGGTCTCTCGATTCCTGTTTGTCGAAGATCAAGCGCTCGTGCACAGCAGCATCGAACAGATGGCTTTGATTACCTTCAACACGCTTCACTATGCCCAGTTTCGGGACAAGGTGAAGCAGTCGGTCATATCCCAGTCCTTGAAATACCTGATCGATCTGGAACTCTGACGAGCTCGCTGCGCAACGTTGCTCAGAATGTTGACGCTGTACGACTTTGCTGATCACGCTGGGCAACCCAATGCTCGATCAGGTCACGCAACTGCGACAGCTCGACCGGCTTGGCCATATGCCCGTCCATGCCCGCCTGGCGCGCACGCTCTTTGTGCTCGACTAGGATGTGTGCGGTCAATGCCACCACGGGGGTGCGGGTTCGCTGGTTGCTGACTTCCCAGGCGCGTAGCTGCTGGGTGGCAGAGAAGCCATCGAGGATCGGCATTTCGCAGTCCATCAACACCAGGTCGTAGCGTTGAGCTTTCATCGCCAGCAAGGCTTCTTCGCCATTGCTGGCGGTGTCCGGTTGCAGGTTGAGTTTGCCGAGCATGCCACGAATCACTTTGGTCGAGATCGTGTTGTCTTCGGCCACCAGGATGCGGAAATCGCTTGGGACCTTGACCGGAAGCGTCGGGCCAGTGGGCAGATGATGCGAAACGGCCGGGCCTCTGTTGCGCTGATTCAACTCGTCCGCGAGGGTGGTCTTGAGGGTGTAGCCGGCCACGGGTTTGGCGAGGATGCGTTTGATCCCGCAGTTGCGCGCAATGATCTTGCTCGGCGCATTGCTGATGCCGGTCAGCATGATCAGCAGTATGTCGTGATTGAGGCTCGGGTCTTCCTTGATCTTGGCCGCCAGTTGCATGCCGGTCATGCCCGGCATGTTCTGGTCCAGCAAGACCACATCAAAGTAATCGCGCAAGTGGGCCTTGGTGCGCAACAACGCCAGGGCTTCTTTGCCGGAAGACACGGCACTGACGTTCAGGCCCCAGGCGCTGCACTGTTGCACCAGCACTTTGCGGCAGGTGTCGTTATCGTCCACCACCAGCACGCGCGCACCTTGCAGCGGGCCATCGAGGTCGCTGGTAGGGTGCTCCAGTCGGTCTGGGTCCAGTGGTAGCGTCAGCCACAACGTGCTGCCCTGGTTGGCGCCGGTCTTGATGCCGAACTCACCGTGCATCAAACGGATCAGCTGACGAGCGATCACCAGCCCGAGATTACCGCCCAGACTCGTTGCCGAGAGGAAATGCTTGCTGTGCAGTTCGGCATGCATCAGGGCATCGCACTCTTCGGCCTCCATCGGCACACCGCTGTCTTGCACGGCGATGCGCAGCCGCGGTTTTGCACTGCGTTCATCGAGGGCGACGACGATCAGAATTTCGCCTTCGTCGGTTTTCTTCAGTGCGTTTTCCAGCAGGCTCAGCAGGGTCTGGCGCAGGCGTGTAGGGTCGCCGCTGATGACGCGCGGCACTTGCGGCTGGATGAAGCTGATCAGCTCGACATTCTGCTGCTCGGCTTTGGCGCGGAAGATACTCAGGCAGTCTTCGATCAAGGCGTTGAGGTCGAACTGTACGTCGTCCAGCTCGATCTGCCCTGACTCGAGCTTGGAAATGTCGAGAATCTCGTTGATCAGTGTCAGCAGTTCGTTGCCGGCGCTGTGGATGGTTTGCACGTAATCGCGTTGTTTGACCGACAGGGGAGTGCCCAACAGCAGCTCGGTCATGCCCAGAACGCCATTCATGGGTGTACGGATTTCATGGCTGATTTTCGCCAGGAATTCAGCCTTGGCGTTGATCTCGGCGTTGCTGGCGGCCAGGTCGCGACTGACACTGAAACGATCTTCAGTGATGCTGCGCTGACGTTCGCTCAGGGCGATGCTCATCAGCAGGCCGCTGATGCAGGTGAACACCAGAAGCGTAGTAATCAGGCCTTGCGGGGCGACCAGGGTCAGTCCCAACAGGGCGGGCAGGATGATCAGGGTGCCAATGTTGAACACCACCATCGCAGCGACGAAAAACCGTGCCGGGCGATAGCCTTTTTGCCAGTGATAGGCGCTGACGAACAACATGCTCAGGCCTGCCAGAGCAACCAGGGCGTAGGTAATGATGTTCAGCGGCAAGGTGTTGACGAACAACAACAGCAGGCCGCAGGCGACGATGAGCAGAATGTCCGCCAGCAACAGTTTGTTCAGCGGGTGCGGGCCGAGCGGGGCGAAGAAGCGACAGGCAAGCATCAGGCCGCTCGGCGCAGTCAACAACAACGCGATGTAGGCGCCCGGCGCCTGGATGGCGTGCCAGTTCGGCAACCATGGTCCGGCCAGGTTCAGCAGCAATAGCAGACTAAGCATTAACAACCCTTCACACCAGGCCAGCCAAAGGCTGCTGCGCGAACGTGTGTAGGCGTAGCGCACGAAGCTGTACAGGATCAGCATGCCGAGGCAACCGAACAGCAGGCCGTAGATCAACGTCTGGTTCTGATCGGCCGCGGTCGTGATCGCCGATTGCAGGGTGATGTAAGGCCGCAACTGATGGTTGGAGACCAGACGCAGGTAAACGTCGAGGGGGTTGTCACTTTGCGGCAGCGGCAACATGAAGTCGCTGCTGGGCAGGGGGCGGTCAGCCTGGGGCTGCCCGGTACCGGTGTTCAAATGATCGATCAGCGTGTCGCCGTCGAGTACATACAGGTTGAGCGCCGACAGATCGGGTGCGAACACCCGCAGCAATTGTTCATGCTTGCCGGGGGCCAGCCTGAAACGCAGCCATAACGCGCCATCGGGCTCGGCCGCCGTGAGGCGATCGAGTTCGATGGGGCTGAATTGATTGGTGTAGCGAGCGGAACGGATGTCGCTGAGCTGCAGGTCGCCCTGTTCATCAAGCAATACCGCCCAGCCACTGCCTTGCGCGGCTTGGGCCGGGAGCATGCAGAGCAAGGTCAGCAGAGTGACGGTGAGGCTTATGGCAATCCTGAGCCAGCGCACGGCGAAATCCCTTCGTAGGTTGATGCCAGATTATAACTATGCGCGGTGCCGGAATAGTCCGGCAAGGACCAGCGGCCCTTGCCTGGCCGAATGAATGGCCTTATTCCTGGCTCTCGCCACGCTCACGGGCAATGGCACGGTAGCCAATGTCATTGCGGTAGAAACAGCCTTCCCAATCAATCTTGGCCGCCAGCTTGTAAGCCTGCTGCTGAGCCGCATCGACGCTGGCGCCCATGGCGGTGGCGCAAAGTACACGGCCACCGGCCGTCACCACTTGACCGTCCTTGAGCGCAGTGCCCGCGTGGAAGACTTTGCCTTCCAGCGCGGCGGCTGCATCCAGACCGTTGATGGCCACACCTTTGGCGTAGTCACCCGGGTAACCACCAGCGGCCAGCACGATACCGACGCTCGGACGTGGATCCCATTGCGCTTCGACTTTGTCCAGTGCTTGCGCCAGAGCGGCTTCAACCAGCAAGACCAGGCTCGACTGCAAACGCAGCATCACCGGTTGGGTCTCAGGATCGCCGAAACGGCAGTTGAACTCGATGACTTTTGGGTTACCAGCCTTGTCGATCATCAGACCTGCGTACAGGAAGCCAGTGTAGACGTTGCCTTCCTCGGCCATGCCGCGAACGGTCGGCCAGATCACCAGGTCCATGGCCCGCTGGTGCACTTCTGCAGTCACGACCGGGGCAGGGGAGTAAGCGCCCATGCCGCCGGTGTTCGGGCCGGTGTCGCCGTCGCCGACGCGTTTGTGGTCCTGGCTGGTGGCCATTGGCAGCACGTTCTTGCCGTCGACCATGACGATAAAGCTGGCTTCTTCGCCGTCCAGGAACTCTTCGATGACCACGCGCGAACCGGCGTCGCCGAACGCGTTGCCCGCGAGCATGTCGCGCACGGCGTCTTCGGCTTCAGTCAGGGTCATGGCAACGATCACACCTTTGCCGGCGGCCAGGCCATCGGCCTTGATCACGATCGGTGCGCCTTTTTCACGCAGATAAGCCAGGGCTGGCTCGATCTCGGTGAAGTTCTGGTAGTCGGCGGTCGGGATCTTGTGGCGCGCCAGGAAGTCCTTGGTGAAGGCTTTCGAACCTTCCAGCTGGGCAGCGCCAGCGGTCGGACCGAAGCAGTCCAGGCCACGGCTGCGGAACAGATCGACCACGCCTGCAACCAGCGGCACTTCCGGACCGACGATGGTCAGGGAAACGTTTTTCTCGGCAAAGTCGGCCAGCTGCTCAAGGGCCAGCACGTCGATAGCGACGTTCTCGCACTTGGCTTCGATGGCGGTGCCGGCGTTGCCGGGGGCCACGAATACTTTCTGCACGCGCGGATCTTGAGCCACTTTCCAGGCCAGTGCGTGTTCACGGCCACCGCTGCCAATGATCAAAACATTCATTTCAAAAACCTCGGATGACGCTAATTCGGAAAGCATCCCATGGGATGCTTTTGTAGGAGCTGGCTTGCCAGCGAAGCGCCCCGGTCTGTCTGACGGATCGCATTCGCCGGCAAGCCGGCTCCTACAGTGGGCGTGTTATCAGTGACGGAAGTGGCGCATGCCGGTGAATACCATGGCGATGCCGGCTTCGTCGGCTGCAGCAATCACTTCGTTATCACGCATCGAGCCGCCTGGCTGGATCACCGCCGTGATGCCGACCTTGGCCGCATTGTCGATGCCGTCGCGGAACGGGAAGAAGGCGTCTGATGCCATGACTGCACCCTGCACCTGCAAACCGGCGTGTTCGGCCTTGATCGCAGCGATACGGGCGGAGTTCACACGGCTCATCTGGCCTGCGCCAACACCGATGGTCTGACGGTTCTTGGCGTAGACGATGGCGTTGGACTTAACGTACTTGGCGACTTTCCAGGCGAAGATCAGGTCGTTGATTTCCTGTTCGGTCGGTGCGCGCTTGGTCACGACTTTCAGGTCATCGGCGCCGATCATGCCGATATCACGGCTCTGCACCAGCAGGCCACCGTTGACGCGTTTGTAGTCCCAGGCAGCGGCGCGATCAGCCGACCATTCGCCGCAGGCCAGCAGGCGCACATTGGCTTTTGCCGCCACGATGGCACGGGCTTCTTCGCTGACGCTCGGGGCGATGATCACTTCGACGAACTGACGCTCGACGATGGCTTTGGCGGTTTCAGCATCCAGTTCGCGGTTGAAGGCGATGATGCCGCCGAAGGCCGATTCGGTGTCGGTGGCATAAGCCAGTTCGTAGGCCTGGCGAATACCGCCTTCGGCGTCCGGGCTCACGGCTACGCCGCACGGGTTGGCGTGTTTGACGATCACGCAGGCCGGCTTGACGAAGCTCTTCACGCATTCCAGCGCGGCGTCGGTGTCGGCCACGTTGTTGTACGACAGTTCTTTGCCCTGCAACTGGGTTGCGGTGGCGATGCCGACTTCGGCAGGCTTGGCTTCCACGTAGAACGCCGCGCTTTGGTGCGGGTTCTCGCCGTAGCGCATTTCTTGAGCCTTGACGAACTGGCTGTTGAAGGTGCGCGGGAACTCGCTGCGACCTTCAGTGCTGAGTGTTTCAGCAGCCTGATTCACGGTGCCCATGTAGTTGGCGATCATGCCGTCGTAGGCGGCGGTGTGTTCGAAGGCCTTGAGCATCAGGTCGAAACGCTGAGCGTAAGTCAGGCCGCCGGCCTTGAGGCCTTCCAGAACGCTGGCGTAATCGCTGGCGTTGACCACGATGGCCACGTCTTTGTGGTTCTTGGCCGCCGAGCGGACCATGGTCGGGCCACCGATGTCGATATTCTCGATCGCGGTCGGCAGGTCGCAGCCAGGCTTGTTGATGGTGGCTTCGAACGGGTACAGGTTGACCGCGACCAGGTCGATCGGCTTGATGCCGTGCTCGCTCATGATTGCGTCATCGATACCGCGACGACCGAGGATCCCGCCGTGGATTTTCGGGTGCAGGGTTTTCACCCGGCCGTCCATCATTTCTGCGAAACCGGTGTAATCCGCGACTTCCACTGCGGCAACGCCGTTGTCGCTCAGCAGCTTGAACGTCCCGCCAGTAGAGAGGATCTCTACGCCTAGGGCTTCAAGCTCTTTGGCGAATTCGAGGATCCCGGTCTTGTCGGAAACACTGATCAAGGCGCGGCGGATCGGCAGGCGGGTAGTCTGGTCGGTCATTTCAATTTCCATCAAAAGCAAAGGAGTCAGCAAAAAAGGCGACCGGTTTTACGCGGGCGCCTTTCTGGTTTGATTGAATGCTTACAGCAAATCGTACTGCTTGAGTTTCTTGCGCAGCGTGCCTCGGTTGAGCCCTAGCAGCTCGCTGGCCTTGGTCTGGTTGCCCTTGACGTAGTTCATCACGCACTCGAGCAGGGGAGCCTCGACTTCGGAGAGCACCAGGTTGTACACATCCGTGACGGCAGCGCCCTCAAGGTGGGCGAAATAATTGTGCAGCGCCTTCTCGACACTCCCGCGAAGGGTCTGGCCTTCTTCGCTGGGCGTATTGAGGTGCTGTTTCAAATTTACGTTGTCGCTCACGGGTGTTGTTCCACTCACTAAAGTCTCGGTCATCATCGTCATGCGGCCACCCCTTCTCCGTCCCCTGTCAGGCTCTTGTAACGTTCAGCGAAGAAGCCCTGAACGTTGGCGCATTGTGCTTCCGTATCTTCCAAACGATTGAAGTGGGCGCGAAACTCCCTGGCGCCCGGCAAGGTTGCGAGATACCAGCCCACATGCTTTCGAGCGATACGGACACCCATGACATCTCCATAGAAGACGTGCAGGGCGGCCAAATGCTCTAGCAGAATGCGTTCCACCTCGATCAATTCCAGCGCCGGGAGTTTTTCGCCGGTACGCAGGAAATGCTCGATCTCACGAAAAATCCATGGCCGCCCCTGGGCAGCCCGGCCTACCAACAAACCATCGGCACCGGTCGCGTCGAGCACGTACCGGGCCTTCTCGGGCGAATCGATATCGCCATTGGCAAAGACCGGCATCGACACCGCCTGCTTGATCGCGGCAATGGTGTCGTACTCGGCTTCACCGGTGTACAGATCGGCACGGGTGCGGCCATGAACCGCCAACGCCGTAATGCCTGCCTGCTCGGCGATCTTTGCCACCGTCAAACCATTCTTGTTGTCCCGGTCCCAGCCGGTACGGATCTTCAGGGTCACCGGCACATCAACCGCAGCCACCACGGCCTGCAGGATCTCGGTGACCAATGCTTCATCCTTCAACAGCGCGGAACCGGCAGCCTTGTTGCAGACTTTCTTCGCCGGACAGCCCATGTTGATATCAATAATCTGCGCGCCCAGTTCGACGTTGGCCCGGGCCGCGTCCGCCAGCATCTGCGCATCACCACCAGCGATCTGGACCGAGCGTGGCTCGGGATCACCTTCGTGAATCATGCGCATCCGCGACTTGCGGGTGTTCCACAAACTCATGTCGCTGGTGACCATTTCCGAGACAACCAGCCCCGCGCCCAATCGCTTGCACAGCTGACGAAAGGGTTGGTCGGTGACTCCCGCCATCGGGGCGAGAATCAAGCCGTTTTGCAATGTATATGGACCGATGCGTACCGCCGACATAGGACTTCCCTGTTGTGGGGCCGGATCATTAGAGTTCGAAAAAGGGTTGGCATGATACCCGCTCTCGATGACTGGATAAAGGCTGAATTGAACAAAATCTGAACAGTTATGCTGTTATTACCAGCAGTTAGGTATGGACGGTACCAGTCAGAAATCTGCCGCCAAGCCTGTAACGGTAAAGCGTTTCACTCGGGGGAATGGAAGCTCAGGCTGTAGTTCACCGCTTTGGCGCCCGGGTCGAGAATATCCAGTGCGATGTGGATTGGCGTTTGCGGTGGCATTTCCGCCATGCCTTCGAGGTCGCCATTGAGGTACTCGCCGGGTTTGAAGCGACGGCTGGCAATCAAATGGCCATTAAGGTCGGCAAAGCGCAGTTCCAGCAACGGGAAAGGCTGGGAGAACGCGGCGCGGTTGTAGATGATCGCATCGACCACTAGGGCACCACTGAATTCCGGGTGGCTGCGGACCACCAGATTGCTGCTTTTGATTTTGGCAATGTCGACTTTGGACGGCACGGTGCAGCCGATTTTCGGGCACAGTTGCTGGAACCAGGGGCGGTACTGGTCCTGGCGGGCCAGCTCGTCGAATTGGTAGGCAATGTATTGGCCCGCAAGCGCGGCGGCGCCAAGCAAGACCAGGAGCAACCAGAACAACCGCCGGCCCCAGGGGGATCGTCGCTTTTGCCAATCCAGTTGCAGTGGGTCGTCGGTCAGGTCCTGCAGTACCTCGGCGCGCACGCCCGGTTCACTGCGCTCGCGACGTTTGCGCAACGGTTCGATGGATGGCAGGTTGTCGTCGAGTTCTTCGGTCGCCGATAGGCGCTCGTGGTTGAGGGGGGCGTCGAGTGGGTCGTTCAGACGCAGATGGGGCACCTGGGGCTCTTCGTCCAGATCAACCGGCTCCAGCGAAAACGAAGGCTCGGTTCGCGAGTGCTTGCTCGGTTCAGGTTCTGATTCCGGCTGTTCGGTTTCTGCTGACTGGGCGCGGTCGGCGGCCGACTCGCTGAAGAGGCTATCGGACCACTGCTCTTCGTCGTGCTCGATAGAGTCGCGACGAGCACTGAGGCCGTCTTCGCGGTGCCGGCCAAACTCTGTGGTTGGCTGGATTTCCCGCTGTTCGAGTCGGGCGAGCTCTTCGTCCAGGTCCAGGCTGTCCAGATCCAGTTCGGAGGCGGTCCACTGCTTTTGGCTGATAGCGCGTTGCACCGGCGGTTCAGCGATGGCCGGGGCAACCGGTTTGACGGCTTCTTTACCGGCCCGTTGTTCCAGCAATTGTTTGGCGGCGTTGAATACCTGCAAGCAGGAGCCGCAACGAACCACTCCACGGGCCACGCTCAACTGGGCATGGCTGACGCGGAAGCTGGTTTGGCAATGCGGGCACTGGGTGACGAAGCTGTCGGTCATGCGGCGATCCGGATTATGCAGGCGTTCATTCTAGCGCCGACGGCCGGTAATGCGCACCCAGCCATCGCGATTGGCAATCGGGTCCAGATCGAAGTCTTGGGCGTAGGCGGCGGCAACGTCTTCACCTTGTTCGGCGAGGATACCGGACAACGCCAGGCGTCCACCCGGTTTCACCAGGCTGGACAGCTGCGGGGCCAGGGAAACCAATGGCCCGGCAAGGATGTTGGCGACCAGCACGTCCGCTTTGACCGGCGGCAGATCTTCCGGCAGATACAGCGGGAAGAGTGCTTCGGCAATGTTATTGCGCCCGGCGTTGTCGCGCGAGGCTTCCAGTGCCTGGACGTCGATGTCGGTGCCGACGGCTTCCTTGGCGCCCAGCAGCAGGGCGGCAATCGCCAGAATCCCCGAGCCGCAGCCAAAATCCAGCACGTTGCAGTCTTTCAGGTCCTGGCCATCGAGCCATTCCAGGCACAGCGCGGTGGTCGGGTGGGTGCCGGTGCCAAACGCCAGGCCCGGGTCAAGCAGCAGGTTCACGGCGTCAGGCTCGGGCGCGGCGTGCCAGCTCGGGACGATCCACAGGCGCTGACCGAAACGCATCGGCTGGAAGCCGTCCATCCAGCTGCGCTCCCAATCCTGGTCTTCGATGACTTCGCTGTGATGCTCGGGCAGCGGGCTGCCGGTCAGCAGCTCAAGGTGGGCCAATACGCTGGCAGCTTCGGTGCCGCCTTCGAACAGGGCCAGCAGGTGCGTGTGCGACCACAGCGGCGTGGTATTGAGTTCTGGCTCGAAGATTGGCTGATCTTCGGCGTCCATGAAGGTCACCGATACGGCGCCCACTTCAAGGAACGCGTCTTCGTAGGTTTCGGCTTGTTCTGGGCTGATGGCGAGACGGACTTGCAGCCAAGGCATGGCGGGCACCTTTGAAAAATATTGATTGCAGCCTAGCGGGCTGCGAGAAGCGCGCAAGTTTACGCGAGCGCGCGGCAGAAGACGACCGGAGCGACAAAGGGAGCGTTTTTGTAGGAGCAAGGCTTGCCCGCGATGCGGGCACCGTGGTTTTTCGGTTCGGACGCGTCATCGTTCATCGCGGGCAAGCCTTGCTCCTACAGAAACAACAAAGCCGCCCGAAGGCGGCTTTGTTGATTGGGTCGAAGCTTAGTGCTTCTCGCCTGCCAGCTTGTGCTCGAGGTAGTGAATGTTCACGCCCCCTTTGCAGAAGCCTTCATCACGGACCAGATCGCGGTGCAGCGGGATGTTGGTCTTGATCCCGTCGACAACGATTTCGTCCAGCGCATTGCGCATGCGCGCCATGGCTTCTTCACGGGTTGCGCCGTAGGTGATCAGCTTGCCGATCAACGAATCGTAGTTCGGCGGAACGGCATAACCACTGTACAGGTGCGAATCGACGCGAACGCCGTTGCCGCCTGGTGCGTGGAAATGCTTGACCGTGCCTGGGCTCGGCATGAAGGTTTTCGGGTCTTCGGCGTTGATTCGGCATTCCAGGGCGTGACCGCGGATCACCACGTCGTCCTGGGTGTACGACAACTTGTTGCCAGCGGCGATGCTGAGCATCTCCTTGACGATGTCGATGCCGGTGACCATTTCCGAAACCGGGTGCTCTACCTGGACACGAGTGTTCATCTCGATGAAGTAGAAGTGGCCGTTCTCGTAAAGGAACTCGAAAGTGCCGGCGCCACGGTAACCGATGTCGATGCAGGCCTTGACGCAGCGAGCGAGGACTTCCTGGCGTGCTTTCTCGTCGATGCCCGGTGCCGGCGCTTCTTCGAGAACCTTCTGGTGACGACGTTGCAGCGAGCAATCGCGGTCGCCCAGATGGATGGCGTGGCCCTGGCCGTCGGAAAGTACCTGGACTTCCACGTGGCGTGGGTTGGTCAGGAATTTTTCCAGATAGACCATCGGGTTGCCAAACGCCGCGCCTGCTTCGGTGCGGGTCAGTTTTGCAAAGGAGATCAGGTCTTCTTCGTTATGCACAACGCGCATTCCGCGACCACCACCGCCGCCAGCGGCCTTGATGATCACCGGGTAACCGACTTCGCGACCGATGCGCAGAGCGGTTTCTTCGTCTTCAGGCAGCGGGCCGTCGGAACCTGGAACGGTTGGAACGCCCGCAGCGATCATGGCGTGCTTGGCCGATACCTTGTCGCCCATCAGGCGAATGGTGTCGGCTTTCGGGCCAATGAAGGCGAAGCCGGAGTTCTCGACCTGTTCAGCGAAATCAGCGTTTTCCGCAAGGAAACCGTAGCCTGGGTGAATGGCGGTAGCGCCGGTCACTTCAGCTGCGGCGATGATTGCCGGGATGTGCAGGTAAGAGTGCGCGGCCGAGGCCGGACCGATGCAGACGGATTCGTCTGCCAGGCCCAGGTGCATCAGTTCTTTGTCGGCCTTGGAGTAAACGGCGACAGTCTTGATGCCCATCTCTTTGCAGGCACGCAGGATCCGCAGGGCAATCTCACCGCGGTTGGCGATCAGAACTTTTTCCAACTTCGCAGTCATCAAAGTTTCTCCGCGGTTCAAACGATGGTGAACAGCGGTTGGTCGTACTCAACCGGCTGGCCGTCTTCGACGAGGATGGATTCGATCACACCGTTGGTTTCAGCTTCGATGTGGTTCATCATCTTCATGGCTTCGACGATGCACAGGGTGTCGCCTTTTTTCACGGTCTGGCCGACTTCAACGAACGAAGGCGAGGATGGCGAAGATTTGCGATAGAACGTACCGACCATCGGCGAACGGGCAACGGTGCCGTTCAGAACAGGTGCGGCTGGAGCAGCAGGTGCAGCGGCAGCAGCAACCGGAGCAGCAGCAACAGGCGCTGGTGCCGGAGCGTGCATTGGAGCTGGTGCGTAGTACTGCTGAGCCGGGGTTTTGCTATGACGGCTGATGCGTACGGACTCTTCGCCTTCCTTGATCTCGAGCTCGTCGATGCCGGACTCTTCCAGCAGTTCGATCAGTTTCTTAACTTTACGGATATCCATGAATCATCAACTCCCAAGGGTCGGTCAGGGGCGTTTAACGCTTGTCGTTCAAGCCGTTGCCTGTGTTTCAAGCTGTTCTAGTGCAGCCTCCAGGGCCAGTCGATAACCGCTGGCGCCAAGGCCGCAGATCACTCCCACCGCTACGTCGGAGAAGTAAGAGTGATGGCGGAAAGGTTCGCGTTTGTGCACGTTGGACAAATGCACTTCGATGAATGGGATGCTCACTGCCAGCAGCGCGTCACGTAATGCGACACTTGTGTGCGTAAAAGCTGCTGGATTGATCAAAATGAAGTCCACACCTTCGCCGCGAGCGGCATGGATGCGGTCGATCAATTCGTACTCGGCGTTGCTTTGCAGGTGCAGCAAATGGTGGCCGGCTTCACGGGCGCGGCGTTCCAGGTCCTGGTTGATCTGCGCCAGTGTCGTAGCGCCGTAGGTGCCCGGTTCGCGAGTGCCGAGCAAGTTCAGGTTGGGGCCGTGCAGCACCAATAGGGTCGCCATCTGCTGTTCCTTGTTATCTGTGGGCAAGTGTCAGAACCCGGCGACTATGCCGCAAAGCCTTTGTGACTGTCCAGTTCTATGCAATAGCCAGCACGATAGCCGATGTTTGCGCGAAATATGTGACCGGGTGTTTAAATCTGGTCATTTGCTTTCGCAACACGTTCAACGAAGTCTTTGGCGTTGATCTCGCCGATCACTCGCACATCGGCGCGTTCAACACCGTCCTTGCCGAAAAACATCAAGGCCGGAGGACCGAACAGCTTGTAACGGTCGAGAAGGGCACGTTGCTCGGCATTGCTGGCGGTGATGTCAAAACGGACCAGTCGATAACCTTGCAGACGCTCGACGACTTTGGCGTCCTTGAGGACTTCGCGTTCGATGACTTTGCAGCTGATGCACCAGTCGGCGTACCAGTCGAGCAGCAGCGGGGTGCCGGAGGATTGAGCATCGGCGAGCACGCGATCCAACTCTGAGGGCGTGCTGATTGTTTGCCAAGTTCCGGTGTTTTGCGGTGGTTCGTTACCCGCAATCACGCGCGATTGACCAATCGGGTTGAACGGATCGGTCTGACCGCTGAACGCCCCGAACCAGCACGCCAACGCGTAAAACAGCAGGAACATCCCCAGCAACTGGCCGAGGCGTTTTCGAGGCGGTTTGTAGACGAACTCCAGCGCGCCCATGAACAAGCCGACACCGCCGGCCAGCAAACCGATCAGCAGCAAGGTGATCTGGCCCGGCAGTACCCGGCTGAGCAGGCCGATCGCCAATCCCAGCAACAGCACCCCAATGGCGTTTTTCACATAGACCAGCCACGGCCCGCTTTTCGGCAGCCAGGCCGCGCCACCGGTGGCCACCAGCAACAGCGGCGCGCCCATGCCGAGGCCGAGCATGAACAGTTTCAGTCCACCGCCCAGCGCATCGCCGCTGGCACTGATGTACAGCAGCGCACCGGCCAGGGGCGCGGAAACGCAGGGCGAAACCAACAGGCTGGACACCACGCCCAACACCGCTGCGCCCCACAGTGAACCGCCTTCAGTGCGGCCGGCGATGCGATCCAGGCGACTGCTGATGGTCTGCGGCAGCTTGAGTTCGAATACGCCGAACATCGCCAGCGCAAACAGCGCAAAAAACATCGCAAACGGCACCAGCACCCAGGCCGATTGCAGGCGTGCCTGAAGATTGAGTTGCGCGCCGAACATCCCCATCAGCGCACCGAGCAGGGCGAAGCAGGCGGCCATCGGCAGCACGTAGGCCAAAGACAGATTGAAGCCGCGCCAACCACCGACCTGACCACGCAGCACCACACCGGACAGGATGGGCAGCATCGGCAGCACACAAGGGGTGAACGTCAAACCCAAACCGGCGAGGAAGAACAGTGCAAGCTCGCGCCAGCCAACGCTTTGCGCGAAGGTCGGGGTGCCGATGCCTTCAATGCTCAGGCGCTCGGTTTCCGGTGGATAGCACAGGCCTTTGTCGGCGCAGCCCTGATACGTCACGGCCAGTGTGAAGGCACGTTGATCGGTGCGCGGTATTTCTACATCAACAACGCCGTGATAAACCTCGACATCGCCGAAGTACTCATCGTGCTTCTGCTCGCCCTTGGGCAGTATTGCTGCGCCCAGGCTTATATCGGCCGGGTCAGCCCGAAATTGGAAACGATGGCGATAGAGGTAATACCCTTCGGTCGCGACGAAACGCAGCTTGATCGACTGCGGCGTGCTGTCTACCAGGCTCAATCGAAAGGCTTCGCGCACCGGCAGAAAGTCAGCGCTGTTGTTGATCACGCCCAGAGTTGAACTGGGCCGGGTGTCCGGCAAACCGGCGGCGGTGGCCGGCAGGGCGAGCACTAAAAGCAGCAGGCAGAGCAAACGGCGCATGACAATCTCGCGTATCGGAATTGGGGGCATGATAGCGGACAGCGGGCGGGTGTGCAGGGTAGGGCGTTGTGCGGTGATTGTTCTGGCGCCATCGCGAGCAGGCTCGCTCCCACAGGGGAATGCGTATCCCTGTGGGAGCGAGCCTGCTCGCGATGGCGATTTGTCAGACGCGAAAGGCCTGAACGGCCGTACGCAGCCGCCCGCCCAGCACCAAAAGGTTCTCCCCTTGCTCACGCCCCTCCCCAATGCGCAGCAAGTTATCCCCTCCCAATTGGTGAATTCGCTCGCTGTGGTCACGAATCTCGCTGACCGCGCCGCTCTGCTGGGCGGTGACATCGGCAATGCGCACGGCAGTGTCGGAAATGGTCTGGATAGCCCCGACGATTCTATCCAGCGCCCCGTCGGCCGCCTGCGCCTGATTGGCCGTGGCTTCGGCATGTTCAACCTGCGCGCGCATGCCCTCCACCGATTGACGCGCAGCGGTTTGCAGGCCGGCAATCAGCGTCTGAATTTCTGCGGTGGCCCCTGCTGTGCGTTGCGCCAGCGAGCGAACCTCTTCCGCCACCACCGCAAACCCTCGACCCATTTCGCCGGCACGAGCCGCCTCGATGGCGGCGTTCAGGGCCAGCAGGTTGGTCTGGTCGGCAATCGAGCGGATCACCGTCAGCACGCCGCCGATGGTCGCCGATTCTTCGGCAAGGTGTTCGATCATCTGCGCGTTACCCTGCACTTCACCCACCAACGCATGCAGGCCGGTAAGGCTCAGGCCGATGACTTTCTGGCCGTGTGCAACCGCCAGGCCGGCATGACGACTGGCGTCGGCTGCCTGGCTGGCATCGCCGGCGACCTGTTGAATCGTCGCCTCCAGTTCACCGAGCGAATCGCGGATCAGTGCGGTGTCGCCCGCCTGATGTTCGGCACCGCTGTGCAGGTCATTGCTCAAATCGGCCAGGGTTCGGCTGCTGCCGGCGACTTGCTCGGCGTTGAGACGAATGGTCCCGACCAGATCCACCAGATAGGCGCGCAAGCGATTGAGCGACGCTTGAATGTCGTGCAATTCGCGATTGGTGTTGCCCAGTTCGATGTCCCGGCTGAAGTCGCCTTCTGCCCACGTAGACAGGGCCGGCGCCAGGTTGGTCAGGGTTCGGGCCAGGCGTCGTTGCAGGGTATCGATGAGTAAGGCGATCAGCAGGATCAGCCCGATCATCACACCCTGCATCAACCGTACTTCGCCCTGGATCTGGCCGTGCTGGGCGCGGACCACGGGTTCGAGTCCGGCAATCGCTTGCTGCACGGCGGCGATTTTCAGGTGCGTGGCGGCGCTCAGATCGGTGCGTTTCTGGATCTGATCGCGGGTGCGCGACAGTTCGGCCGGGTAGCGCGTGAGCAGGCTGTTGAATTCACGCTTGAGGCCGACACCCGCGTCTTCGACGGCAGCTTTCTCGGTGTTCTCCAGGCCCATCATCGACGCGAAATCATCGGTGTTCGATTCACTCTTGGCGGTGACGCCGAGTAGCGGCAAGCTGCCCAGCAGTTCCGCCTGAGTGCGGATGTTGGCCACTTCGCGTTCGACGTCGGCGGCCAATTCGCTGCGGCCACTGCTCACCAGTTTTTCACGTGCCAGAGACAGCCTGCCCAAGTGTTGCGAGGCGGCGAGCAGCGGCGTCAGGTAGGCCGCGTTCGCACTGGCGTATTGGCTGAGTTGGTCGAGGCTGGCGCCGAGTTCGCGTTCTGCTTGCAGCAGCAGCGCTTGCGGGTTGCCCGCGAGTTTGCCAGCGGCCAACAGATCGGTTTTGCTGAACTCATCCAGGTTCGACAGGCTCGGGCGCAAGGTGTCGGCGAGCGCCGGTGGCAACTCACCGAGCTCCTTTTGCAAGACGTCAATGGCCTGGCTGGCGCTGCTCAGGCGCAGGGCATCGCCACTGGCGAGGTAGTCCTCGATGTTGCGCGCGACCTCATTCTGAAACTGCCGGGACAGGCCTAGATAACGCTCCATCAAAAGATAAGGGCGCTCCAGGGCCTTTTGCGACCACCACAGTGTGGCGCCAAGGGCTACACACACGGCGACTAAAAGGAGGGTGTTGAGATTGGTCAGCAACTTCAGGCGCATAGCGTGTCTACCAAGGGCAGAATGGTAAGCGCCTGAATTTATTGCGTTTGTGTTACAGCGTTATGACCGAATCGGTGGATTTCGATAAAAAAGTGGCACTTTGCCGTGATGTTCGCGCCGCCTGAACACGGTTGCGTCCGGCATCCTTGGCGCGGTACAGCGCCTCGTCCGCCTGACTGGCCATCATCAGGCCGTCGGAGTGTTCGCACAACTCCACCACGCCGGCACTGAATGTGCACCGAAGGTCTTGAGGCTGGGCGGGATAGTGTATTTCGGCAAAGCGCTGACGAATTTCATTCAGCACTGAGTAAGCCGATTGGAGGTCGGTGTCCGGCATGACGATCGCGAACTCTTCGCCGCCATAGCGGCCGATGAAGTCGGTCTTGCGCAAGCGTTGCTTCAAGAACAGCGCCAGGCTCTTGATTACCCGGTCGCCCATGGGGTGGCCGTGGCTGTCATTGACGCGTTTGAAGTGGTCAATGTCGAGCATCGCAAAGCACAGCGGCTTGCTCTCGCGGCGGGAGCGGAAGCTGCAGTCTTCAAGCAATTGCAAAATGTGCGTGTGGTTATACAGGCCGGTAAGGCTGTCGCGGACCATCCGGGCTTTCAGATTTCGTGCCCGTGCCGCGCGGTTGCGCACGGTGGTGATCAGGTGGCGCGGCTTGATCGGTTTGGTCAGGAAGTCGTCGCCGCCTTCGCTCATGGCGTCGAGTTGCTTGTCCAGATCGTCTTCGGCCGACAGGTAAATGATCGGCACGCTGACATAACGGTCGTTGTGACGGATCACCTTGGCCAGTTCAGTACCGGTGCAGGTCGGCATGTACATATCGAGGATGATCAGATCAGGTTGAAAGTCCGAGAGTTCGGCCATGGCCTGAATCGGATCGATCAACGTGCGCGTGACGATCCCGGCGCTGTTCAACAGGCGTTCGGTGTGCAGGGCCTGGGCGCGGGAGTCGTCGATGATCAGCACTTTATAAGGTTCGTACTGAGCGACACAGGTCAGGACTTCGATTTTCTCCAGCAGACTCGAAGCTTCCAGGGTACCGGTGAGAAACTCCTGGCCACCGGCACGCACGGCGGCGAGGCGGGTCGGGGTGTCGGTTTCGTGCAGGCTGAAGAACAACAGCGGCAATTGATGATCAAGGCCTTCCTGGGCTTCGGCGGCCAGTTTCAAGCCGATGCCGGCACCACTGAAGTCCACGTCCATGACGATCGCCGCGGGCAAGCGCTCGACCATCGAAGAACGGAACGCCGCAACACTGTCGAGGGCTTGAGCGCTGAGCCCAAAAAACTCCAGCTGCTTGGCCAGACGCTCGGCGCGGTCGTAATCCTGCAGCATCACGTAGATCGGCTTGCGCAGTGGCGGCAGGAAGGTTTGTTCAAGTTGATCGCCATGGCGCAGGCCGGTGCGTGACAAACGTTGCATCAAGCGATTGAGATCGGTGATCAGCCCGCTGCTCAGGCGTCCGCGATTGGCGTCGACCGCCTCCAGCGACTGACCGATGTGGCGCGCCAGCTGGGTGTGTTCAGTTTGTTCGAAGCGCTCGGCAAACCGCAGCAGGCGCAGGTTGGCCTCGCTCAGTTCCGATAAGTCGGTGGTGGACCACTCACTGCGTTGCAGGCGCTGCCAGATCTCAAGAATTTGACGTGCCTGATGAATCACCCGCTGGGCAAAGTGGTGCTTGAGGCGCTCACGGCTGGGGTCTTCTGGCTCGGTCATATCCTGACTACTAGGTAGGGTAAATGCTGAGATCGACTGGTGGCTCTATGCTAGCACCTCTTTTCAGTGGGATGAGAGTCGTACGGCAATTATCTGTTAATCAGCCCCATTCAGTTTGTGACCGGTCGGTCTTGTTTGGCGGGGGTGCGTTAGGCAAGCCCCCGCGTTCAGGCGGTTTCAGGAGGTTTCCTTGTCGATGCAGGGCAACGTCCTTCGCTGCGGCGAACCTGGTCTGTCAGGGAATTCTGATTTTGCGTCGGCATGATTCGCCCGGGATTTTCGGCTGTTAGGGTTCAGGGATTCCCTTGGTAGCCAACCGAAACTCATGACTCAGTGTTTTGAACAACATTCCAGCGATGACCAGCGCCTGAATCACAACAGCACCCCCGTTGCTGACTGTGAGTGTAAAGAGGAGCGGCTTTATGGCAGCAAGACCTTGGTCACTGACGTGCCGATCCTCACGTGCTCCTGCCTTTGGCGTACGTATCAACGCGAGGCGGAGGAGATCGTCGCCCCGAAGGGCGTATTGATTGCCGACCCGGTGGCGCGCAATCGAGCGATCAACGCGGCCTATGCCCGGCTGTGGTTGCATGACCCAAGGTTTCAGTGGGCCGGGCTGGCGGCGTTTGCCTCCAAGCAGGTGGGTTGTGGATTGCTGCATGCGGCGGACAGTGTTGAACGTATTCGCGAGGAGTGGGAGGTGCGGCAGCGTTTGCGAGACAGTCGCCGTGAGTCCGGGCTCTTGACTCCGGACAGGATGTCCGAACAGGCGGATGCCTTGCGTGACTATAAAGAAGCGGATGCGCGCAATCCTGTGCCCTCAGTGGATATTCGTTTTGCCGGGGAAGACTTGTCCTTGGTGCAGCAGCAGTTCCTGCATGTGCACGACATGATGGCGTTGGGGAATACCACGCTGTTTCTGGATGTTTTTCCGTTGCATGAGTTTTATGCGAAGCGTGGGTGGCAGGAGTTTAAGAACTGCCTGGGCGCCCGGGAAGGAATTTATGGGCATTCGAAGTTTCCGGTGTTGTGGCCCGTGGGGCAGAGAAAGCTTCGCTTCGGACAGGTTTACCCACAGGTACTGCAAGCTTTCGAGGCCATTGAGGCGGGAAGTATCGCCGCGAGCGTCGAGTATTTAGCCTGGCACGAGCAGCGCAACATCCTCCAGCCAACTATTTATGAGGATCGGCAATTGGTGACGTTGCTGCGCGGCAACCATGCATCCTACGTGACTGGTTTTCCTTCCGGTGTCGCTCAGGCTATCGAGTTGACGCTCACCAGCCAATGCCAGCGTGTTGAAGATGATCGCACCATCGAGTTTGACAATAGCCCGGTTGCGGATTTGTCGGACATCAACCAGAGAATGGCATTCGTACTCCGGGCAGCAGAACGCTTTGATCACATGCTCAACAATTACAACCGTACTGCATTGGTGCAATCGATCAGCGAGATCGCATCGGGCGGAGCAATCCTGTGAATCTGTGGCAGTGTCGTCCCTGCTTACGTCATGGTGCAGGCCTGCTATTTCTGGCTGTTTTGATGGTGGCCGCCATACGTCAGTTGCAGCAGCCTCTTTGGGATGACCCGGAAATTGCTTTGGAAATAGGCGGGACATATGAAGAGATGCGGAAAAGCTCTACGGCCCCTTTCAGTCCACTGATACGCGGACATGTCTGGGGCGGAATTCCCAAGACCGATGCTCGCTTGCGATTTATCGACCCGCAATATGGATTTGATACGCCTTTGGCTCGTTTTTTCACGATTACATTTAATGACAACGTTATTGAAGACGTTCTCATGTCTCCGCAAATCGAGCCATTACTGATCGACGACGCCCTGAGCGTTGTGCTCGACCTGCAAGACCAGTTGCTTGCCAAAGGCTGGGTCGCGAAGGGGCTGCGGGACAATCCCACGATCGTCGATACACCTGAATGGCGGGCCTATCTGCAGAAAGGGATTCTGCACGGGCAATCTAATTGGCAAGCGGGCGATAAGTATCAGGTCACGCTCGCTCTGGGGCGCTTCGAGGATTACCGAAATCCGACTGAAGAGCGCTACCTCATCACCCTCGCACTCGCCAAACCCTGGATTCCTTTCGACGAAATCGAAGACAGGTACGACGAACCCAGTCACTTCCCCGCCCCGCAACCCAACTAAAAAGGAGCCCCACCATGCCAACCCCCGCCTTCATGACCCTCCACGGCGAACGACAAGGCCTGATCAGCGCCGGCGCCTTCACCGAGGCGTCAGTGGGTAACGTCTACCAACTGGGCCGTGAAGACCAGATCATGATTCAGGCCCTGAGCCATGGCATTTTCGTGCCCAAAGGGTCGGGAGCAGGGCGCCGGATGCACAAGCCCTTGATCATCACCAAGGCCATCGACAAGGCGTCGCCGCTGATCAACATTGCATTGTGTTCCGGCGAATTGCTCAGCAAGTGCCGCGTCGAGTGGTATCGCACCTCGGCTCAGGGAACGCAGGAGCATTTCTACACGATGGAGCTTGAAGACGCGGTGATCATCGGCGCCGAGGTGCTTTTGCCCCACTGCCAAGACGCGGGCACTGCGCACATCACCCAGCTGGAGAAGGTTCACTTCAGCTACCGACGCATTTACTGGAGACATGAGATCAGCCGAACTATGGGCTCCGACGAGTGGAACACCGAGACGCTGGCATGAGGCTGGTCCATGACGTTCATCTGACCGCGTGGGAGCGCCAGCATGCGTGTCCCGGCGAGGAAGCGAAGGATCATGTGCGCCAGGCGTTGAACGATCGGCAACCCATCGAAGGCCTGAGCGAGTTGCGCGCCGGTTTGCTGATCGATATCGACAGCGAAGTGCTCGACCGGATTGAGCGGGGCGAGTGGTGGTTGGTCAGGGCTGAAGCCGACTACGGTGACTGGCCGATTGCGGAGCAGGCCTTTGACTGCAAGGTCATGGAGTTGATGAACAATCCGCCGCCCCAGCCCTCTCGAACCCCCAGGATTTTCCGCCTGATCGACAGCGTCACGGGTGAGCCGCTGGTGCAGCGCAGCTATATCGCGACCGTGGACGGGGAGACTGTCCAGCGCAAAACAGACGGCGAAGGCATCGCCCATCTTTTCATGCCGGCCGAGGTGCAGCAGGTTTCAATGATGGTCAGGGGCTATTAAAGCGGGCATGCACGCTTGAGTTCATTGGCAAGGGAGGCTGGTTTTTCTACGCCAATTTTCGGGATAGGCCCAACGACGGGTGCCGGCCAAAGGCTCGTTGTTGTATGGTTGTGGTCGAACCGATGAACTCAAGTGATTGAAAGGATATCGCCATGCTGGACTGGAAGAACCGCGCGGGCAGCGCACCTGAACGTGCCGCTGAACCTAAATCGGCCACCCGCAGTTACTTTGGCGGCCTGCTGTTCAGTCGGGCGCTGGCCACGCTGATCGGCCTTTATCTGCTGGTTACGATTGCCCTGGGTTGGTACTGGAGTGCAGAACCTGCGCTGTTCCCGGTCCAGCAAAATGCCCAGATCGCTGCCGAAAAAGAAGGCAAGCAGATGGTCATCGGCTACACCACGGTGGAAACCCTCAAGACCGTCGCCGGGACGTTGCTGAGCAAACCGGGTGGCTATATTTCCAACGACCGTTTCCCGCCGGGCCTGTGGATGGACAACATGCCGAGCTGGGAATATGGCGTGCTGGTCCAGGTCCGCGACCTGAGCCGTGCGCTACGTAAAGACTTCGCCCGCTCCCAGTCGCAGTCGGCCGAAGACGCCGATCTGGCCAAGGCTGAACCGCGTTTCAACTTCGACAACAAAAGCTGGGTGCTGCCTTCCAGTGAGTCCGAGTATCAGGAAGGCATCAATTCCCTGAGCCGCTATCAGGCACGTCTGTCCGATCCGAACCAGAAAAGCGCGCTGTTCTATGCCCGCGCCGACAACCTGAACAACTGGCTGGGTGACGTGGGCACCCGACTGGGTTCGCTGTCACAACGCCTGTCGGCCAGCGTCGGCCGGGTCAAACTCAACACCTCGCTGAAAACCGAAGTCCTCGCGCCGGGCCAAGTGCCACAGGTCGACGAAGAAATCATCGAGACCCCGTGGATGCAGATCGACAACGTGTTCTACGAAGCCCGTGGTCAGGCCTGGGCACTGTCCCACCTGTTGCGCGCCATTGAAGTCGACTTCGCCGATGTATTGGCCAAGAAAAACGCCACGGTCAGCGTGCGTCAGATCATTCGTGAGCTGGAAGCCTCGCAAGAGCCGGTCTGGAGTCCGATGATCCTCAATGGCAGCGGCTTCGGCGTGCTGGCTAACCACTCGCTGGTCATGGCCAATTACATTTCCCGAGCCAACGCCGCAGTGATCGATCTGCGACAATTGCTCAATCAAGGCTGATTTATGGTCGACGACGCCAAAGAGGCCGCCCATCGCGCTGCCTCGGATGCCGAGCAGATCGCCTGGGTCGACGAACAGGACAACCTGCTCGGCGCCCTGGTCCGTTCCGACTTGCGTGAACGCGGGCTGATCGGGCGCGGCACCTACATCATGCTGTTCAACTCGGCCGGTGAACTGTGCGTGCACCGGCGAACCCTGAGCAAAGCCATTTATCCGGGGTATTGGGATGTGGCGGCGGGGGGCATGGTGCTCGCCAGCGAAACCTACGCCGAGTCGGCCGCCCGCGAACTCGAAGAAGAGCTGGGTGTGAGCGGTGTGGAACTGACCGCCCATGATCACTTCTTCTTTGAAGACACCGGCAACCGGCTCTGGTGTTCGGCGTTTTCAGCGGTGTGGGACGGGCCATTGATCCTGCAGCCGGAAGAGGTGCTCGAAGCGCGCTTCATCCCCATTGATCAGGTCATGCTGGAAATCGAGCAAAAGCCTTATTGCCCGGACTCTCTGGCCGCATTGAAGCGCTATCTGCGCGCTCAACAGGATGACGTCGCAAAAGAGCTATAAATTGGCGCCGATTGGCTCTTAGCAAGTCGGCTTTTTGCCGTTACACTGCGCGACCTTTTCAAGCTGAGCCGGCATTGCCTGGCTCAGTAGCGCTGCCCCTGCCTGAGTGGGGCTTCGCGGTCGATGGCCACTTCCCAAGTTGCCGCGACCAGTCTTTGTCCTCCCAAGAGGATTGCCGGTGGCCAAAAAAGCCGCATCCTTCGCCGCCCTTGGTGGCCTGGTATTTTCCACCGACGCAGGTCGTCATTGCCCGGAATGCAGTAAACCGGTGGACGCCTGTATCTGCAAACAGACCGTTATCCCGGCCGGCGACGGCGTCGCTCGCGTGCGTCGCGAAAGCAAGGGCCGTGGCGGCAAGACGGTGACCACCATCACCGGCGTGCCATTGGCTGAAGAGGCGCTCAAGGAGCTGGCCACCACGTTGAAGAAACGTTGCGGCACAGGCGGGGCGTTGAAAGACGGGATCATCGAAATCCAGGGCGATCATGTCGAGCTACTCTTGGGCGAGCTGATCAAACTCGGTTTCAAAGCGAAGAAGTCCGGCGGCTAGCAGCCTCTGTGAAAACCACCCTCGGCTTGATCCAGTCCTGACATTAGGTCTGGCGTCGTCTACATGGTTTTCACAGAGCCTGTTCTGACCGGTTTCTAAACTCAAACCTGAATGTGAGGTCTATCGCCCTTGCATGCAGGCTAATCGTCATTTTCATTCTTTAGACTGCGCCGGCCTGAACCCAGGCGACGCTCTATGACTTCTTTATAGGGGACTTCAATGTCCGTACGACGCACACGCAAAGACGATGGCAGCCAATGGACAGTTGCGGACAGCCGCAGTGTTTACGGGATTCGCCATTGGGGGGCCGGGTATTTCGCGATCAACGACGCCGGTCGCGTCGAAGTTCGTCCGAACGGTCCGACCAGTTCGCCTATTGATCTGTTCGAGCAAGTCGACCAACTGCGCAAAAGCGGTTTGTCCTTGCCATTGCTGGTGCGTTTCCCGGATATCTTGCAAGACCGCGTGCGTCAGCTGACCGGCGCCTTCGATGCGAACATCGAGCGTCTGGAATACCAGAGCAAGTACACCGCGCTGTACCCGATCAAGGTTAACCAGCAAGAAGCGGTGATCGAAAACATCATCGCCACCCAGGACGTTTCCATCGGTCTGGAAGCCGGCTCCAAGCCTGAGCTGCTCGCCGTTCTGGCCTTGGCGCCGAAGGGCGGCACCATCGTCTGCAACGGTTACAAGGACCGCGAGTTCATTCGTCTGGCACTGATGGGCCAGAAGCTGGGTCACAACGTTTTTATCGTGATCGAGAAAGAATCCGAAGTCGGCCTGGTGATCGAAGAAGCGGCGTCGCTGAAGGTCAAGCCTCAAGTCGGCTTGCGCGTGCGTCTGTCGTCCCTGGCCTCGTCCAAGTGGGCGGACACCGGTGGCGAGAAATCCAAATTCGGTCTGTCGGCGGCGCAATTGCTGTCGGTGGTCGAGCGTTTCCGCGCGGCCGGCCTGGATCAGGGCATTCGCCTGCTGCACTTCCATATGGGCTCGCAAATCGCCAACCTGGCGGACTACCAGCACGGCTTCAAGGAAGCGATTCGTTACTACGGCGAACTGCGCAACCTCGGCCTGCCGGTGGATCACATCGATGTTGGCGGCGGTTTGGGCGTGGACTACGACGGTACGCATTCGCGTAACGCCAGTTCGATCAACTACGACATGGACGATTACGCCGGTGTCGTGGTCGGGATGCTCAAAGAGTTCTGCGACGCGCAGAACCTGCCGCACCCGAACATTTTCTCCGAAAGCGGCCGCTCCCTGACTGCTCACCACGCCATGCTGGTGGTGCAAGTTACCGACGTCGAGAAACACAACGACGACGTGCCGCAGATCGACAACAAGGAAGAGCTGCCGGAAACCGTGCAATGGCTGGTTGACCTGCTGGGCCCGACCGATATCGAGATGGTCACCGAAACCTACTGGCGCGCGACGCACTACATGAGCGACGTGGCTTCCCAGTACGCCGATGGCAAGCTGACCCTGGCTCAAAAAGCCCTGGCCGAGCAATGCTACTTCGCCGTGTGCCGTCGCCTGCACAACTCGTTGAAAGCCCGTCAGCGTTCGCACCGTCAGGTGCTCGACGAACTCAACGACAAACTGGCCGACAAGTACATCTGCAACTTCTCGGTGTTCCAGAGCCTGCCGGACACCTGGGCCATCGGCCAGGTCCTGCCGATCCTGCCGCTGCACCGTCTTGACGAAGAGCCGCTGCGCCGCGCCGTGCTGCAAGACCTGACCTGCGACTCCGACGGCAAGATCAAGCAATACGTCGACGAGCAGAGCATCGAAACCAGCCTGCCGGTGCATGCCCTGAACGAGGGTGAAGACTACCTGCTGGGGATCTTTCTGGTGGGCGCCTACCAGGAAATTCTTGGTGACATGCACAACCTGTTCGGTGACACCGACTCGGTGAACATCTACCAGAACGCTGACGGCAGCGTGTACCACGCCGGTATCGAAACCCACGACACCATCGAGGACATGCTGCGCTACGTGCACTTGTCGCCGGAAGAGTTGATGACCCACTACCGCGACAAGTGCGCCAGTGCCCGCATCACCGCTGCCGAGCGCACCCAGTTCCTCGACGCGCTGCGCCTGGGCCTGACCCGTTCGTCTTACCTGTCTTCGTAAGGTAAGGCACTGCTCTCATCAGGTTGTCTGAAAATGTTCCGCACGTTGCGGAAATTTCAGAGGGCCTGGTGAGACGCGTCTTTGTTTTCCAGCGAAATGACTCACATCCACGTCTATCCATGCTACGTGGTCTTCTTTTCGCGTAGGCCGTTTCCTAAGTTGTATTTCGGCACTCTACTCGGCCAACTCTCTCGGAGAGAATCCCCGGCCGCCCCTCCTGTAGAGAATCGCCGATGTTCGATCCAGTCAACGAGCCGTCATTTCGTCTGGATGTAGCGGGTCTGCCCGATCCCTTTGAGGTCTTGGCCTTTACTGGCAGTGAAGCGATCAGCGAACCCTTTGAGTTCAACGTGGATGTGCTGATCGATGATCCGGCGCTGGACTTGGCAAGCCTGTTGTACCGTCCGTCCTTTTTGCATTTCGGGCCAGCGGGGAACGGTATACACGGGCAGTTGCATGAACTCGTCCAGACCGGACATGGCACCACATACAGACTTTGTCGTGTAAGCCTGAGGCCGAAACTCGCGTGCCTGGCGCTGCGGTCCAGCCGGCGAATGTTCAGTGACCGTTCGGTGCCGGACATCCTCGCCCAAGTGCTCAAGGAGCATGGCATTGCGGGCAAGGATCGGCGTTTCGAGTTGACCGGCGATTACCTTCCTCGGGATTTCTGCACGCAGCACCAGGAGTCGGATCTGCAATTTTTCCAGCGACTGTGTGCGCAAGAAAGACTTCATTATCACTTCGAGCACCGCTGGGGCGGTCACTGTCTGGTCATAGGTGATGGGCAGGGGCACGATCGGTGCGGCGCAGAGATGATCTTTGCGTCCGACACCGGGCAACCTGGCGTGCATCAGTTCACGCTCCATGGTCGCGCGCAGGCTGCCGAATGCCATACGAATCTTGCGACGCTGCGCAGTGGCCAGCGCGTTCCGATGACGGGTCATCCGTGTGCCGACTGGAATCGTCTCTGGTTGCTGACCCATGTCGAGCATCAGGGTGAGCAGCTGCCGGAGTTTACGTACGGCAACCAGATCCGCGCGGTGGCCGCCGCGTCGCCTTATGTGCCGGCGGGTTTGGCCACTGCTCCCAGGATGCACAGCCTGCAGCGGGCCTGGGTGGTCGAGGTCGCTGAGCCTCAACCCGAGGCGTCCCGGCCCGTCGCCGTGCAATTTGACTGGCTCTATCAGGGCGAAGGCGCGGCATCCAGCCACTGCTGGTTGTCGATAGCACCTGAATTGCGTGGCACGCTCGACCTGCCTTTGAGTGAAGGAATTGAGGTGCTGGTGAGCTTTGTCGAAGGCGACCCCGATCAACCGCTGATCACCGGGTTTCTTCCCGGCACGCCCGATATCCAGGCGCCAGGCTCGTCCGAGCTTCAACCGGCTGCGGTGGCAAATGACAATGTGTCGGTCGAGGGATTGTTGCGCTTGTTGCACTCCAGCGAGCCGTTGGTGTTGCTGTGCCTGCTGCCCGGCGGGGGCAGTTTTACTCATTGCACGCAAAACCTTTGCATTTGCCGGGCCGCGACGCAGCTTGGCCAGAGCGGTGCGGCATGATTGCCGTCCTTGCTCCCGAAGCAACCTCGCCATGGTTGTTGCTCGATGTACCGGGTGAACCTGGGGCCGGTGCAGCACTGCGGCAACAGTTTGCCCATGCCCGACAGTTCTGGTTATTTGAGAACACCGAATGGCAGCCGCTGAGGGAGCGCGGGCCGGTGTTGGTCGACCTCAACGGATGCCCTGAGCTGGCCGAGCAGTGCCACCGCGAACCCCATCTCTGGAGCGGGCTGTGGCTGGTTAGTGAGGCGTCGCCGTCGCAGTTGCTCGAACATTTGCGTCGCATGCTCACCGTCACTGTTGGCCTGCATCAACGCGCCTTGCTGAGTTACTACAATCCCCACACGGCCAGTTACTTTTTCGATGCGTGCGATGCCCTGGAGTTAAGTCGCTGGCTCGGTCCGATCAGCCAGCTGCGCTGGTTCGGCGGAACCTGGGCTGACCGGGCTATCGGCTGTCAGGGCTGGCAGCAGTTGTTCAATCCGGGGCTTGCGGTCAAACCGCTAGGCATTGAGGAAGACCTCAGTGCGCGTCAGCGTGACGCTTTGCAAACCTGCCTGCTTGAACAACACGCCTGGCGCTGGAGCCAATCCACCGCGAGCGATTACACCCGCATGTGGTCCCATCTGCTGGAGGGATTGGCGCTGGGTTTCAGCGAGCGGCCGGTCCTCGATGGCTGGTTATGGCTACGCTTGCAGTACCCCGGCGCTATGCCCGAGCAGCCTATACCGGGAATCACTCAACAGGAACGTCTCGATAGCCTGCGCAACCAGTGGCAAAACGATCAGTCCTGAACCTGCGCAAGACCCTGACCTCCCATCATCCAGCGAACCAGCCGTCGTTCTTGCGCAAGTACCAGGCGAACGCGCCGAGGGTCAGGCTGCGCAACACCATGAACAGCAAAAACGTGATCCACAACCCATGGTTGCCCAGGCCCTGCAGTGCCCAGGCGAAGGGCAGCAGGAGAACCACGGTCAGCAGCATGCCGTTGCGCATTTCCCGGGCACGAGTGGCGCCGATAAACAGTCCGTCGAGCAGGTAGCTCCACACTGCAATCAGCGGCAACGAAGCGAGGTAGGGCAGGTAGATGAACGCCGTATCGCGCACGCTCTGGATGTCAGTCTGCATTTCGATAAACAGGTGCCCGGCGAACGCAAACAACACGGCGAAACCCAGGCTCGCCAGCAATGACCAGCCGCAGGCGACCACCAGTGAGCGCCGCAACGCCACTCGATCACGCGCGCCGATGGCATGCCCGCACAAGGCTTCCACGGCATGCGCCAAACCGTCCAGAGCGTGTGCCGTCAGCAGCAGGCCGTTAAGCAGGAGCGCGTTAGCGGCAACGGTGGCATCACCGAGTCGCGCGCCCTGCACGGTGATCAGGAAAAACACCGATTGCAGCGCCAGGCTTCGGATGAAAATGTCGCGATTGACCGCCAGCAATGGGCGCCAACTCTGCCACAACGCCAACGCGGCCCAGACGATATGCCCTGGGTAGGCACGCAAGGCTTTGCGCGTCAGCAGCAGGCCAATCAGCGCACCGGTCCATTCGGCAATCACCGACGCCCGGGCCGCACCGACCACGCCCCATTCCAGCCCTAGGACGAACCACAGGTTCAGCGCGATGTTCACCAGATTGGTGCTCAGCAGAATCGCCAGCGGTGCCCGCGCGTTTTGGGTGCCGAGGAACCAGCCGACCAGTGCATAACTGGCCAGCGCCGCCGGCAGCCCGAACAGCCGCGTGTGGAAAAACTCGCGGGTCAGTTGATCCAGTTCGGGCGAAGGTTGCATGAAGTGCAACGCGACGCTGCTCAAGGGAACGCCTGCGGCGCCGAGGACAATCGCCAGGCCCAAGGCCAATAACAAACCTTGCAACAAAATCTGCCGCAACGCCGCGCCATCCCCACGTCCGGCGGCCTGCGCCGCGAAACCGGTGGAGCCCATGCGCAGAAAACCCATGGCCCAGGCCAGGAATGTATACAAACTGGCCCCGACCGCAACGGCGCCCAACTGATGGGCGTGGGGCAGGTGGCCGATGACCGTACTGTCGACCAGCGCCACCAGCGGTACGGAAATGTTCGACAGTATCATTGGCGCTGCCAGCGCCCAGACCCGACGATGGGTCGGGCGGTCACGCCAGTCGGCAATCAGGTTGGACATGCAGGCTCCTTGGCGAAGCCGGCATTGTAGCGGGAGGCGAGCGCATAGCCAGTGTGGGAGCGAGCCGCCCGGAGCCGGCTCGCTCCCACAGGGTTTTAGGTGTTAGTGAATAATCCAGCTTAGCAACCACAGCCCCAGCATCAACCAGATGATCCCCATGATGATCGAAGCATTCATGAATGCCCGAATCGCCGACCACAACAGCATCAAGCCCAGAATCAGCGCGATGATGCTGATGATCGAAGCATCCATCCCCAACGCCATGGACAAGCCTTCGACAAAGTTGCCGCCGGCATTGCTCAGCAGATTGAACAAGCCACTGAGGCCGTCAACGATAAAGCGGATGACTGAACCGAGCGCCTGGCCGAGCCATTCGAAAAAACCTTCTACCTGCATGTCGTTATCGTCCTGATGAAAGTGGTTGAGCCTTGGGCCATTGATCGTATTGGCGAGTTCCCTGTAGGAGCTGCCGCAGGCTGCGATCTTTTTGATTATGGTGCAAAGCACCGCGCTGTACCGAGAAGCTTGCCATCGCCGGCCATCCCCCCGAAGCTATACGCCTTCAGGAGAGCCCGATGAACCTTGTTGAACTGACCGAACGCCTGCACGCCATCCGTGATCGCAATGACTGGCGGCAATTTCACAGCCCGAAAAACCTGGCCATGGCTGCCAGCGTGGAAATGTCCGAACTGGTGGAGATTTTCCAGTGGCTGACCGAAGACCAGTCGCGTCAGTTGCCGGCCGACAAGCTTGCCCACGCGGGGCAGGAAATCGGCGATATCGTGCTCTATTTATTGCTGCTGTGCAGCGAGTTGGGGTTGGACATGAATGAAGTCGTGCGCAGCAAACTCGCGGACAGCGAAAAGAGGTTCAGCTGATGAGCGATCGTCATTTCGATCAACTGGCGACACGCTTCGCCGAAAAAATCTACGGCGGGGCCAAAGGCGCGATCCGGCTGGCGGTGCTTCAGGCCGACCTGGCTGAAACCCTGCCGGACAGGCCGCTGCGCGTACTCGACATCGGCGCCGGTCTGGGCCACATGTCGTTGTGGCTGGCCCAGCGTGGTCATGACGTTACGCTGGCCGAGCCCGCCGAGCCAATGCTCGAAGGCGCCCGCCAACGCTTTGCCGAGGCCGGGCAGAACGCGACATTCATTCAGGCGCCGTGGCAGGAGCTGCTCGGTCAGCTCACCGAACCCTACGACCTGGTGCTGTGCCATGCCGTGCTGGAATGGCTGGCCGAACCGCATGCGATTTTGCCGGTTTTGCATCAACTGACGAAAAAAGACGGTTGGTTATCCCTGGCCTTCTACAACCGCGATGCGCTGATTTACCGCAACCTGCTCAAGGGCCACTTTCGCAAGATGCGCAAGAACGACATGGCCGGCGAGAAGCAGAGCCTGACCCCGCAACAGCCGCTGGATCCGCGCGAGCTGGCGGCGCAACTTGAAGGTCTGTGGCAGGTCGAAACCCAGAGTGGCGTTCGGGTTTTTCACGACTACATGCCTGTGGAATTCCAGGCCCGCGCCGAGCTGGTGGACTTGCTGGAAATGGAGCTGGCGCACCGTCGTCACCCAAGTTTTGCCGGGCTTGGGCGCTATCTGCACTGGATCTGTCGGCCGATCTGAGCGGAGCACTCAATGAAAAGGCGTTCAGGGTTACTGCTGATCTGTCTCGGGCTGGCGGCCTGTGCGGGCAGCAACCCGTACGTGGCATCGTCCAAGCCGATACCGCCGGCGCCACCTGGCGCCGCCACCACCTTCGATCACAGCGCCTACCCGGCGCCACCGCGTGACTACGGACGTTATCGCAGCTGGGCGTGGCTCGGCGGTCATCTGCCGCCGGGCACCACCTGGGCAGACTCGGCGCAGGTGGCCGAAGTGGTCAGCAATGCGCTCGATCAGCGCGGCTTGCGGCCAATGCGCGATAACCGTCCGGCCGACCTGTTTGTCAGTGCCAACCTGCACCTGGAAACCCGCATGCGGCAGGTGCAGGACGACTACGGTTATTACGGCGCCGGCTATGGCGGGTACAACCACTACGGCAGCGGTTACGGCATGTACGGCAGCGTGCCGATCCTGCGCACCTATCAGGAACAAGTCGTGGTGGTGCAGGTGGACATGTTCGATGCGGCCACTGGTCAGCCGGTGTGGAGCGCCAGCGCTGAAACCAGCGATAAGGGCAGCCAGAGCGAGCAAGTCGATGCCATTCGCAAGGCTGTAGAAAAGGCAATGTCGGCGTATCCTCCCAGTTAGCTTCTGTAGATAAGAAGCATTGCGCACGTTTTGCCTGCAACTGGAGAACCATCATGTTCCGCCGTTTCGCTGTACTGGCTGTGGCCGCGCTGCTCAGTGCCTGCGCCGCCAACCAGGTCAATCATGACTTCGATGCCAGCCGCGATTTTGCCGCCTACCGCAGCTGGAGCTGGAAAGAACCCGCCCTGCAATATCGCCCCGATGATCCACGGATCAAGAGTGACCTGACTGAACAACGCATCCGCCAATCCGTTGCCGATCAACTGGATCAGCGAGGCTTGCGTCCGGCTGCCGCCGGCTCCAAGGGCGACTTGAACGTACAAACTTATCTGATCGTCGAAGAGCGCCAGCAACAAGTGACCACCAATTATGGCGGCGGTTGGGGCAACCCCTGGAACGGTTACTGGGGCGCGCCGATGTACAACGAAACCCGAAATGTCAGCTATAAGGTGGCGACCATCCAGATCGACATGCTCGACGGCAAGGACGGCAAACTGGTGTGGCGCGGCAGCGACGAACAGCTGCTCAGCGGCTCGCCGAACCCGACGGATCGTAGCAATGCGATACATGAAACTGTTATGCGCATCCTGGCCAACTACCCACCTAAATTGGCCCACTAACCCCACATTGGCTCGCTCTCACATTTGATTTGCGCATCAACACAAATCCCCTGTGGGAGTGACGGTGCGACGATTCGACCTGCTCGCGATAGCAATCTCAAGCACTCCAAAGATTCCACTGTCAGCCATCAGGCCACCGGCCGCCAATGCCCGACCATGTGCTCAAGATCCCCAGCACCCACCAACTGAAAGTCCCCACTGGATCCTGCCGCGCTCGCCAGCAATGTCACTTCACTGGGCAACCGCACCGGTTTGCGAAACTGCACGGCAATTTCGATGTTCGCCGTGGGCAGGTGATCGGTCAGCGCCGCCAGCGTGCGCGCCTTGTTCCACAACCCATGGGCAATGGCCGTCGGGAAACCGAAGAGTCTGGCGCTGGCGGCGCTCAGGTGAATCGGGTTGTAGTCGCCGGACACTTTGGCGTATTGACGACCAATGTCGGCGGGGGCTTTCCAGCGGGCCACTTCCATCATCTCCAGCGTGGGTGCCGGCGCGTCCTCGACGGGTTCCCCGTCCAGTTTGACGCCCCGGCACAGCATCTGGCTTTGCGCTTCCCAGAGTGTCCCCAATTGATCGTCCAGCGTGGTTACCAGATCGAACGTCGCCCCCTTGGCATGGGGTTGCAGATTCTGCACCTGCACGCTGACGCGTACCCGGTGCACGCCGCCCATGGGCCGCAGAACTCGGATGCGGTTGCTCAGGTGAATCAACCCCAGCAGGGGGAAAGGGAATTCTTTGGCGGTGAGCAATTGCATTTGCAAGGCAAACGCGAGGATGTGCGGATAGGTTGGCGGCAACAATCCGTTGTCGGCAAACCCGCAGACGTTGCGATACGCCGCCAGGCGCTTGGGATCGACATCGACCCAGCAGTGCAAACCCGTGTCGGGCAATGTGGTGCCGGTGATTTTGCGCCGCGTCGCTGCTCGCACGTACAACGCAGGCAGGCTCGGTTCGCGGTTGAGTGTGTGCCAATCGGTGATCATCGCTAGGCCCCCAAGACGCTTTGTCCACAGACCCGCAGCGCTTGCCCGGTAAACGCGCCGGTGCCCGGTTGCGCCAGCCAGGCCACAGCTTCGGCGACGTCTTGCGGCAAGCCGCCCTGGCCGAGTGAACTCATGCGTCGGCCCGCTTCACGCAGGCCGAACGGAATGTGCGCGGTCATCTGCGTTTCAATAAACCCCGGCGCCACTGCGTTGATGCTGATCCCGCGCTGATCCAGCAACGGCGCCCAGGCTTGTGCCAGCCCGATCAGCCCGGCCTTGCTCGCGGCGTAGTTGGTTTGCCCGCGATTGCCGGCGATACCACTGATGGAGGCCAATAAAATCACCCGGCCGTTGTCGTGCAGGGTGCCGCTGTCGAGCAGGGCCTTGGTCAGCACTTGCGGGGCATTGAGGTTGACCGCGAGCACCGCGTCCCAGAATTCAGGGGTCATGTTGGCCAGGGTTTTGTCGCGTGTGATCCCTGCGTTGTGCACCACGATATCGACGCCGTCGGGCAGTTGTTCGACCAACTGTGTGGCGGCGTCTTCGGCGCAAATGTCCAGGGTGATGCTGCGCCCGCCGAGGCGCGCGGCGAGGGCGTCGAGATCGGTTTTGGCCGATGGCACGTCGAGCAGAATCACCTCGGCGCCGTCACGGGCCAGCGTCTCGGCGATCGAGGCGCCGATGCCACGTGCTGCGCCGGTCACCAGCGCCTTGCGTCCTGCCAGTGGCCGCGTCCAGTCCTGAACCGGCGTGGCGCACGCCTTCAACCGAATCACTTGCCCGGACACAAACGCGCTTTTAGGCGAGAGGAAAAACCTTAGCGGTCCTTCCAGTTGATCTTCCGCACCGTCGCCGACATAGATCAACTGCAAGGTGCCACCGCTGCGCAGTTCCTTGGCCAGCGAACGACTGAAACCTTCCAGTGCGCGCTGGGCGCTGGCGGCGAAGGGGTCGCTCAAGATTTCCGGGGCACGGCCCAAAATCACCAGGTGCGCGCTGTGATCGAGGTTTTTCATCAGCGGCTGGAAGAACTCGCGCAGCTGCTTGAGCTGCCCGGTTTGTTCCAGGTTACTGGCATCGAACACCACGGCTTTGAGTTTCGGACCGTGGCCGGGAATCCACGCGGTGGCCAGTGACGGCTCGGTACCGTAGCTGTAAATCGCGTCGGTCAGGCGATTGGCGAAAGCACTGACTTTCTCAGCCAACGGGCCACCGCCAATCAACAGCGCCCCTTCGACAGGCCGCAGCCGGCCTGCCTGCCAGCGCTCCAGACGGACCGGCGACGGCAAACCCAAGGCCCCGACCAGGCGATGGCCGATGGACGAATTGGCGAAGTCGATATAACGGTCAGACATGGAACGTGCTCCGTCAGCTGGGGTTCAAAGTGTGGACCACGATTGGCAATCAGTCGTTCGATCCACGAGATAAGGCCTACGCTTGAACATTGCAGAGTAGTTCGTAGCGAGAATTTCAGGGTGACAGCAGACCAGAATTGGAATGCAAACCCTGAAATGGAATGCAGACCCCTGTGGGAGCGAGCCATGTGGCGAGGGGGCTTGCCCCCGTTGGGTCGCGAAGCGGCCCCAGAATATCTACGACTGCTTCGCAGCCGAACGGGGTGATGCGGCATTCCGACAAGCCCCCTCGCCACATGGCTCGCTCCCACAGGTGATCGGGTTTCAAATTGAATATTTCACAAGGAGCTTTTCATGACTCAGCTGCGCCGCGTCGCGATTATCGGCGGTAACCGTATTCCTTTCGCCCGTTCCAATGGGGCGTATGCCACCGCCAGTAACCAGGCGATGCTCACCGCAGCGCTCGAAGGCTTGATCGAACGCTACAACCTGCACGGCCTGCGAATGGGCGAAGTGGTCGCGGGGGCGGTGCTCAAACTGTCACGGGACATGAACCTGACGCGCGAGTGCGTGCTCGGGTCGCGGCTGTCGCCCGAAACGCCGGCCTATGACATCCAGCAGGCGTGCGGCACCGGGCTGGAAGCGGCGTTGCTGGTGGCGAACAAGATCGCCCTGGGGCAGATCGATTGCGGCATTGCCGGCGGTGTCGATACCACCTCGGATGCGCCGATCAGTGTCAGTGAGGGCCTGCGCAGGATTTTGCTGCAAGCCAATCGCGCCAAGACCACCGGAGACAAACTGAAAACGTTCCTGCAATTGCGGCCCCGACACCTGATCCCGGAATTTCCGCGCAACGGCGAACCCCGCACCGGTTTGTCCATGGGCGAACATTGCGAGCTGATGGCGCAGACCTGGAACATCCCCCGCGAAGCTCAGGATCAACTGGCGCTGGAAAGCCATCGTCATCTGGCCGCGTCCTACGCCGAAGGCTGGCACAACGACCTGATGACGCCATTCCTCGGCCTTACCCGCGACAACAACTTGCGCCCGGACCTGACCCTGGAGCAGCTCGCCAAGCTGAAACCGGCCTTCGAGAAAAGCGCCAAGGGCACGATGACGGCGGGCAACTCCACGCCGCTCACCGACGGTGCGTCGCTGGTGTTGCTGGGCAGTGAAGAGTGGGCCAAGGAGCGTGGCCTGCCGATCCTCGCGTACCTGCGTGACGGCGAAGCGGCAGCGGTGGATTTCGTCAACGGAGCCGAAGGCCTGTTGATGGCACCGGTGTACGCGGTGCCGCGATTGCTGGCGCGCAATGGCCTGACCTTGCAGGACTTCGACTACTACGAAATCCACGAAGCCTTCGCCGCGCAAGTGCTCTGCACGTTGAAGGCCTGGGAAGATCCTGACTATTGCAAAACCCGCCTCGGGCTTGATGCGCCGCTGGGCTCCATTGACCGCAGCCGTCTTAACGTCAAAGGCAGTTCACTGGCGGCCGGGCATCCGTTTGCGGCGACTGGCGGACGTATTGTCGCCAACCTGGCGAAGTTGCTGGACGCGGCGGGCAAGGGCCGAGGTTTGATCTCGATCTGCGCGGCCGGCGGTCAAGGCGTCACCGCAATTATCGAGCGCTGAAGAAACACCTGAGTAAACCCGGAACCTGTAGGAGCGGGCTTGCCGGCGAAAGCGGTGTGTCAGTCACCAAAATGTTGGCTGAAACACCGCTATCGCGAGCAGGCTCGCTCCCACAGGGATTAGCTGCATCAAATAGATTTGTATGGAGTCGTGACTTAGCCTAACGTCGATCTCATCAGTCACCTTGCGACATAAGGCTAGTTAATGTCGACTAACGGACACCTTTCTCTCGAGCGGATCATTCCGACGTTGTCAGTGTTACCGCGTCCGCTATTCGCCCGGGTAGAAAGCCTGAACGCCGGCTCCTGGACACCGCGGCACCGCCACGATTGGGTACAGTTTTCCTACGCCATCAGCGGCGTCCTCGGCGTGCACACTGCCGAGGGCAGTTTCTTTGCGCCGCCGCAGTGGGGCATCTGGATTCCGGCGGATCTGGAGCATCAGGTCGTGACCTCGATGCGCGCCGAAATGCGCAGCCTGTATGTGCGTCGCGAAGATTGTGAGTGGGCGGACGGGCGCTGCCGGGTACTGGAAGTCACACCGCTGGCGCGGGAGCTGATCAAGAGTTTTTGCTTGCTGCCAGTGGAATATCCGCAGGGCGACAGCCAGGAAGCGCGGTTGGTGAGTGTGTTGCTGGATCAGTTGGCGAACTTGCCCGAGGTGGGGTTTTCCCTGCCGTTGCCACGGCATGAGCGGCTGCTGGGATTGTGCAACGAGTTGATTGAAAGACCAGAGCAAAACGTGACGCTGCAGGCCTGGGCGGAACAGTTGGGCACCTCGGAAAAAACCCTGATGCGCCTGTTTCAGCGCGAGACCGGGTTGAGCTTTCGCGGTTGGCGACAGCGGATGCGGTTGTTGTCTTCGTTGAGTTTGCTGGAGGAGGGCGCCAGCGTAACCAATGCTGCGCTGGCGTGTGGCTATGACTCGACGTCGGCGTTTATTGCTGCGTTCAAAAGCCTGTTCGGGTTTACCCCCGGCGAACTCTTCAAGCAATAACACCACCTGACCCTTGTGGGAGCGAGCCTGCTCGCGAAGAGGCCGTCACATTCAATATCTATGTTGAATGTAAGTCCGCTTTCGCGAGCAGGCTCGCTCCCACAGGGGATCTGTGATGTTCTTGGGGATCAGGTTCTAAAGCGTCGAACCAACCCGTCCAGCTCGCTCGAAAGCCCGGCCAGGCTTTGTGAATCCAGGCGCGCCGAGTTGGCCAGTTCCGCGACCAATTGCGCATCTCCATGGATCTGGCTGATGTGCCGGTTGATGTCTTCGGCCACGGAATGCTGTTCTTCTGCCGCCGTCGCAATTTGCGTGTTCATATCGCGGATCACGTCCACCGACTCGCGAATCAGCCCAAAGCTGTTGCGTGCTTCGCCGATTCGGCTCACCGACTGCTGCGACACTTCCAGGCTCGCATGCATCTGTTGAGTCACTTGGCTGGTGCGCTTGGCAAGGTTGCCGAGCAGACCGTCGATCTCCGCCGTGGAGTCAGCCGTGCGTTTGGCCAGCGCCCGCACTTCGTCGGCCACGACCGCAAACCCGCGCCCTTGCTCACCGGCCCGTGCCGCTTCAATGGCCGCGTTCAGCGCCAGCAGGTTGGTCTGCTCGGCGATCGAGCGAATGGTTCCCAGAATCGACTGGATGTCGTTGCTGTCGCGCTCGAGTTGCTGCATCGATTGCGCCGACTGTTCGATTTCCTGGCTCAAGCGATCAACGCTGCTCACCGCTGCATCAATCTGCTGTTGACCTTCGCGAGCCTGACGCTGGCCGTTGTCGGCAGAGTCCGCCGCCTGGCTGCAAGAACGCGCGACTTCGTTGGCGGTGGCGACCATTTCGTGGAACGCCGTGGACACCATGTCCACCGCTTCACGCTGGCGCCCTGCGGCTTCGGCCATATCGCTGGAGACCTGGGTCGAGCTCTTGGAGGTGGCGAGGATGTTGGTCGCAGCGCCTCCGATGCTTTGAATCAGGTTGCGAATCGCCGTCAAGAACTGGTTGAACCAACTGGCCAATTGCGCGGTTTCGTCGCTGCCACGGATTTCCAGGTTCTTGGTCAGGTCGCCTTCGCCTTGAGCGATGCCTTCCAGACCGCTGGCCACGCTGCGGATCGGGCGCACGATGACGCTGGCGAAACTCGCGCCGAGGATGGCGAAGAACACGGCCAGCACGGCCGCGATGATTGCGATCAGCCAAGTCAGCTGGGTGGCCGAGCTCATCACGTCGTTTTGCTTGATCAGGCCGATGAAGGTCCAGCCCAGTTGCTCCGACGGCCAGACGTTGGCCATGTAGATTTCGCCGTTCAGCTCGACTTCCACCAGGCCTTTGCCAGCCTTGGCCAGTTGCGCGTAACCCTCGCCGAGGCTGCTCAGTGGCTTGAAGTTGTGCTCCGGCTGTTTCGGGTCCACCAGAACCGTGCCGGTGTTTTCCAGCAGCATCAGGTAGCCGGTTTCACCAAGCTTGATCTGTTTGACGATTTCGGTGAGCCCCTTGAGCGTCACGTCGATGCTGACCACGCCGCCATTGCTGCCCAACTGGTTGTCGATGGTGCGCACGGTACTGACGTAGGTCGCGTCGTCCTGTGCCCAGTAATAGGCCTCGGTGCGGAACGGCTTGCCCGGTTTGGCTTGGGCCGCTTTGTACCAAGGGCGCTGGCGCGGGTCGTAATTGTTCAGCTTCGCATCGTCCGGCCAGGACACATAACCGCCAGCCGCAGTGCCGAGAATGGCATAGGCGTACGAGGGGTGGCTTTTGCCCAGGTCCTGGAGGAGGTTGAAGACTTTTTTATCCATCTCGCTTTGCGGAATGCTCTCGGCGTTGGCGCTCATGTAGGTCTTGAGGCTGTCGTCGGAGTTCTTGATCAGGGGCTGGTTGGCCAGGTAGTCGACGTTTTGGCTGATGCCGTCGAAAAACAGTTGCATGGCGTTGCTGACCTGGCGAATTTCGCGGCCGCTGCCGTCGACGAAACTCTCCTTGGCGTCACTGCGCAAATTCAGCACAACGAGGGTGGCGACCAGCACCACGGGCAAGCAGGCGATGATTGCAAACGCCCAGGTCAACTTCTGTTTGATGTTCATCCACGCTCCAGATTTTCTTGTAGGCCCACGCAGTGCTGATGACTCGCGGAATATTGGCAGCTGAAAACGTTGTTCTTTATCTCGGGTCCGTGAGTGCGCCGTCGTTTGCTGTAGGAAAGTTTGTCGGACAATTGCCTTTGTCTTTGAGGACTTCGGCCGCTGGAGGGGGAAATTGAGCCGGGATTGGAAAAATCCTACTGAACGGTATGAATAAAGATTTCAGTTTCTGTCGTAAATGCCCTCAGAACCTTTCGCCTACGGGTGTCGTTGCCTCAGCTATGATCTCGGACGGTCATTGACGACCGGCGGCGGATGAGTGATTAATCCGGCACATTGCGTGCTTCACGACGTTCATAGGTCGGCAACCCCTCCCCCGAACGACTGGATTGCCGTATAACGAATGACTTTCGCGTGTTTGGTAATAAAGGACCCACAATAAAAGCTGATGAAGACTCCAAAACGCATTGAACCCCTGATCGAGGACGGTCTGGTTGACGAGGTGCTGCGCCCACTCATGAGTGGTAAAGAAGCAGCTGTTTATGTGGTGCGCTGCGGCAACGAGTTACGTTGCGCGAAGGTTTACAAGGAGGCGAATAAACGCAGTTTCCGTCAGGCGGCCGAGTATCAGGAAGGCCGCAAGGTGCGCAACAGCCGACAGGCTCGTGCGATGGCCAAGGGCTCCAAGTTCGGCAAGAAAGAAACCGAAGACGCGTGGCAGAACGCCGAAGTGGCGGCTTTGTTCCGTCTGGCCGGTGCCGGTGTCCGGGTGCCCAAGCCGTATGACTTCCTCGAAGGCGTACTGCTCATGGAACTGGTGGCCGATGAATACGGCGATGCCGCGCCGCGTCTGAACGACGTGGTGCTGGAGCCGGACCAGGCGCGCGAATATCACGCGTTCCTGATCTCGCAGATCGTGCTGATGTTGTGTACCGGTCTGGTGCACGGTGACCTGTCGGAGTTCAATGTGCTGTTGACCCCGGACGGCCCGGTCATCATCGACTTGCCTCAGGCGGTGGATGCGGCGGGTAACAACCACGCGTTCAACATGCTGGAGCGCGACGTGGGCAACATGGCGTCTTACTTCGGGCGGTTTGCGCCGGAGTTGAAAAAGACCAAATACGCCAAGGAAATGTGGGCGTTGTACGAAGCCGGCACCTTGCACCCGGCCAGTGTCTTGACCGGGGAATTCGACGAGCCGGAAGAGTTGGCCGACGTCGGCGGGATCATGCGCGAAATCGAGGCTGCGCGGCTGGACGAAGAGCGTAAGCAAGCGATCCGCGCTGCTGACGACGCGCCACCGAGCAAAGCCGAAGAGCCGCCTCCGCCCTGGATGCAGTGATCAGCTAAACAAAAACCCGGCTTCGGCCGGGTTTTTTGTAGAGGCTTTTATTTGGAACCGCGGCGTCTGCATCGCGGGCAAGCCACGCTCCCACAGGTTATGTGCAGGCCACAGATCTATGGTCGACACCTGACCTGTGGGAGCGTGGCTTGCCCGCGATGGCGTCAGACCAGACAATCCAAAACAACCATACCCTCCACACTCAAGGATTGAATGTGAATACCTCCACCCGCAACGCCCGACTGATCATCGCCGCCCGTCTGATTTCTGACTTTGGCGCTTTCCTCAACATGGTCGCCCTGGCCACATACGTTTATCTGCTCAGCAACAGTGCCATGAGTGTCGGCATCTTTCTCGCCAGTCGCGTCGGCGGAGGGATTTTCGCCAGTCTGATCGGCACCACGTTCTACCGCCGCTGGGTCGGACGTATGCCGCTGATCGTCTTCGACCTGTTGCGAGCAGGATTGCTCGGCTTGCTGCTGGTGCTGCCGGTTGATCAACAGGCGCTGCTGCTCCCCGTCATCGCGTTCGGTCTGGGCTTCGGTAACTCGATGTTTGCCATCGGCCTGAACAGTCAGCTGCCGCACTTGATCGATGGCGAACACCTGCTCAAGACCAATGCCTGGATCACCTCTGCTTCATCGGCCGCGATGGTCGGTGGCAGTCTGGTTGCCGGAGTGCTGGTGGCAGCGTTTGGGTTTGAAACGGTGTTTGCATTGAACGTGGTGACGTACCTGCTGGCCGCGTTGTTCATCCTGCCGTTGCGCTTTTCCATCCCCGCAACCTGTGATCAATCCATTCGCGAGCGGGGCGAATGGTCGGCCCTGCGACAAGGATTGCGCAGCGCACCGGTGGTGGCCGCGATGCTCACCGTTACCATGGCCGACACCCTTGGCAGTGCCGCGCACAACGTGGGTTTGCCAATAGTTTCCACGCTACTGACCCCCGAGTCGGCCGGCACCACGCTGGGCCTGATGCTGGCGGTCTGGGCTAGCGGAAAATTGATCGGTGCGCGAATCGCCAGTCGCCTGAAAGGCTCGGACAACGTCAATCTGGAGCGGCGATTTTTCTTCGGGGTGCTGCTGATGTCCTGCGGCTTCATCCTGATGTTTCAGCAGCAGACCCTTTACGGATTGCTGCTGTTCTCGTTGCCGGCCGGGTTGGGCGACGGTTTCTCGGAAGTCGGCCTGATGTCCCGTCTGCAACGCGAGCCGGACAACCTGCGTCTGCCCATTTTCAGCCTTCTGACCCTGCTGCAAATGACCGGCTTCGGCGTCGGCATGTTAATCGCCGCGCCGTTTTATTCGTGGTGGACGCCGGGTGCGGTGGTGTTGCTGTTCCACGGCATTCCCCTCACCACATTGCTGGTGGTGAAGGGCTTGACGATCAGGCGCGAACAGGTTCGGTGCAGCAACCCGACGCCAGGTTCTTGAGGATCGGGCATTCGGGGCGATGGTCGCCCTGGCAGTGCTCGACCAGGTCTTGCAGGGTGTCGCGCAGTTGGCCGAGTTCGCGGATCTTCTGGTTCAGTTCGTCGATGTGCTGACGGGCCAGGGCCTTCACATCAGCGCTGGCGCGTTGGCGGTCCTGCCAGAGGGTCAGCAGTTTGCCGACCTCTTCCAGTGAAAACCCCAGGTCCCGGGAACGCTTGATGAAGGCCAGTGTATGCAGGTCATCGTCGCCATAAACGCGGTAGCCGCTGTCGGTGCGATGGGCAGCCTTGAGCAGGCCGATGGACTCGTAGTAACGGATCATCTTCGCGCTCAGGCCGCTGTGGCGGGCTGCTTGACCGATGTTCATCGGTTGTCCTCCAGGTCCTTGGGCTTCCAGGTTTTCAACAGTAACGCATTGCTCACCACACTGACGCTCGATAACGCCATGGCCGCACCGGCCAGCACCGGGTTGAGGAAGCCGAACGCCGCCAACGGAATGCCAATCAGGTTATAGACGAAGGCCCAGAACAGGTTTTGCCGGATCTTCGCATACGTCTTGCGGCTGATCTCCAGCGCCGCCGGTACCAGCCGTGGATCGCCGCGCATCAGGGTGATCCCGGCCGCGTGCATGGCCACGTCGGTGCCGCCGCCCATGGCGATGCCGATGTCCGCCGCAGCCAGGGCCGGGGCGTCGTTGATGCCGTCGCCGACCATCGCCACCACACCGATCGTTTTCAGGTCGGCAACGGTGGCGGCTTTGTCGGCGGGCAGCACTTCGGCATGCACATCGGTGATGCCCAGCGCCTCGGCGACGACTTTGGCACTGCCACGGTTGTCACCGGTCAGCAGGTGGCTGCTGATGTTCCGCGCGCTAAGCTGTTGCACGGCTTGCAGGGCGCCGGGCTTGAGGGTGTCGCCAAAGGCGAAGAGGCCGAGCACTTTCGATTCCGGGCTTTGCTCGATCAGCCAGGACAGGGTTCGGCCCTCGGTTTCCCAGGCTGTTGCCGAGTCATCCAAGGAACCTGCGTTTAAACCACTTTCTTCCAATAGACGACGATTACCCAATGCCAGTCGACGACCATCGAGCGTGCCGGCAATGCCACGCCCTGTCAGCGATTGACTGTCGCTGACATCGACCACGGTCAATCCACGCTCGGTGCAAGCGTCCAGCACTGCCTTGGCCAGCGGATGTTCGCTACCCCGTTGCAGCGCGCCGGCGATTTGCAGCAGGGCGGCTTCGTCACCGTTAATGGCCGTCAAATGAGCAATGCGCGGTGTGCCCGACGTCAGCGTGCCAGTCTTGTCGAACACCACTGCACTGACTTCATGGGCGCGTTCCAGCGCTTCGGCATCCTTGATCAGAATCCCGTAACGTGCCGCCACGCCGGTCCCGGCCATGATGGCTGTCGGAGTCGCCAGCCCCAAGGCGCACGGGCAGGCAATCACCAACACCGCGACGGCATTGATCAAGGCTGTTTCAATCGGCACGCCGTACAGCCACCAACCGATGAACGTCACCAGTGCGATCAACAGGACAGTGGGCACGAAGACCAGGCTGACTTTATCCACCAGTTTCTGGATCGGTGCTTTGGCAGCCTGGGCATCTTCGACCAGACGAATGATTCGTGCCAACACGGTTTCCGCGCCCAAGGCCTGGGTGCGAACCAGCAATCGGCCTTCACCGTTGATCGCGCCCCCGGTGACCTTGTCCCCCGGTTGCTTGGGCACCGGCAGGCTTTCACCGCTGATCAGCGCTTCGTCGGCGTGGCTCTGGCCTTCGACCACTTCGCCGTCCACCGGAAAGCGTTCGCCCGGTTTGACCATGACCAGGTCATTGAGGCGCAAGGCACTGATGGCGACGTCTTGTTCGCGACCATCGATCACCTGAATCGCCCGCTCCGGACGCAGGGCTTCCAGGGCTCGAATGGCACTGGCGGTCTGGCGTTTAGCGCGGCTTTCCAGGTACTTGCCCAGCAGCACCAACGCAATCACCACCGCCGAGGCTTCGAAATACAGGTGCGGCATGCGCCCGGCGGCGGTAGCCCATTCGTAAACACTCAGGCCGTAACCGGCGCTGGTGCCCAGGGCGACCAGCAAATCCATGTTTCCGGCCCCGGCGCGCACGGCTTTCCAGGCGGCGACATAAAAGCGCGCACCGAAGATGAATTGCACCGGCGTTGCCAACAAAAATTGCATCCAGGCAGGAAGCATCCAGTGCACGCCGAACGGTTGCAGCAGCATCGGCAGCACTAGCGGCAAAGCGAGAATGATGGCCATGATCAACGCCCAGCGCTCACGGTGCAGGCGCTGTTGTTGAGTGTCGGTTAGCGGGTGTTCGACTTCCCAGACGCTGGCGGAGTAACCCGCTTTGGTCACGGCAGCGATCAAGCTTTGCGGATCGATGTGGCCGAGCAGTTCGAGGTGGGCGCGTTCGTTGGCCAGGTTGACGCTGACGCTCTTGACCCCCGGCACCTTGGCCAGCGCACGCTCGACCCGGCCGACGCACGAAGCGCAGGTCATGCCGTCGATGCTCAGTTCCAGATTGTGCCGGGGCACGCTGTAACCGGCCTGCTCAACAGCGTCCATCAACGCGGGCAAGCTGTCGCTGGGCGCTTGGACGCGGGCCTGTTCGGTGGCCAGGTTGACGCTGACGGCTGAGGCGCCGATGACTTTGCTCAAGGCTCGTTCGACACGCCCGGCGCAACTGGCGCAGGTCATGCCGGCAATCGGCAGATCGAACGTGGTGGATTCGGACATCGGTCGCACTCCCTGTAGTAGATGCCTACAGGATCAACCTTGCCATGCGGGCAAGGTCAAGCGCCATTATTTATGCCACCGCAATCCCTACTGTGGGAGCGAGCCTGCTCGCGAAGCGGTGTATCAGTCGACCTCTACGCAACTGACACACCGCTTCGCGAGCAGGCACGCTCCCACAACGGATTTCTTCAGTAGTCGAGGACGGCGGGCTTGAGGTACATCCCTTCCTGCGACATCGCAATCCGGTACTTCAACACATCCCCTGCCTTGAGGACGATGTTCTGCGCGCCCGGTACGAGCATGCCCGGGTTGCAACCCGGCACTTGGCCCGGCAACAGTTTGAGGCGCAAGGACACATTGCCAGGCGGCAGGTTGAACAACGTGCTTTGCTCCTGGAACAGTCGTGCAGCCAGTTCATCCTGGATGTACACACCGATCTCGCAGGAGGTTGAAACTTCCAGGCGCTCGCGGGAAATGATCAGTACGCCATAGTTCTCCCCGGCGGCGTGAACCGAAGGTATCGCGGCAAAGAGGCTGAGGAAGCCAAACAGGCTGAGAGCTGACCAGCGCATGGCTGAATCTCCTGAATTCGAGTCATTGATGCCCGCAGCTTGGCCGAGCGCGACGCCGATTGCCAGCCCGGCAATTTGTTCAAGAACTTGACCTTGCCATGGTGGCAAGCTCGAGACTGCTCGCAACCTCATGAAAGGAGCCACACCATGCAAGTGTTCAACGTTCAGGGCATGTCTTGCGGTCACTGCGTCAAAGCCATTACTCAGGCGCTGCAAGCCAAAGATCCGGCGGCCAGTGTGCGGGTCGATCTGGCCGCCAAGGAAGTCGGGGTTGAAAGCGCGTTGACGGTTGAGCAAGTGATCGCCGCGATCACCGAAGAAGGTTACGAGGCGAAAATCGCCTGACCCAGCGCAATCCCCTGTAGGAGCGAGCTTGCTCCGGGCGGCGTTCCGACGAAAGCGGTGTGTCAGACGACAACAATGCTGAATGACACACCGCCTTCGCGAGCAAGCTCGCTCCTACAGGAGTTTGCATTCATTCAGGGGTTTTTGTTAGTTAGCAAGCTATCGTAATGTTCAAGACGTTCATGCACGGCTAGACTGTTGGCCTGACGACTCATGTCCAACTGGATGCCTGATGAACTTCCGTACCATTTTGATTCTTGGCGCCCTGAGCGCTTTCGGCCCGCTGGCGATCGATTTCTATCTACCGGCCTTCCCGGCAATGGCGCTCGCTTTCGGCACAGACGAAAAACACGTGCAACTGACACTGGCGGCGTATTTCCTCGGTTTGTCGATTGGTCAACTTTTCTACGGCCCGGTTGCCGATCGTTTCGGGCGGCGTATTCCGTTGCTGACCGGGGTCGGTTTATTCACCCTTGCTTCGCTGGCCTGCGCGTTTGCGCCAAACCTTGAATGGTTGATCGGCGCACGTTTTGTCCAGGCGTTAGGCGGTTGCGCGGGGATGGTGATTTCCCGTGCGGTGGTCAGCGATAAATGCGATGCCGTGGGTTCTGCGAAAGTCTATTCGCAACTCATGCTGGTCATGGGTCTAGCGCCGATTCTCGCGCCGATGCTCGGCGGCTTGTTGGTCAACACCACGGGTTGGCAGTCAATTTTTCTGGCGTTGACCGGTTTCAGTGCCTTGGCCGCATTGGCCGTGGCGCTCGGGTTGCCGGAAAGTCTGCCCGCGCATGTACCGCGTCAGCCGTTGTCGGGCGCTTTCAGGCAGTACGGTCGCCTGTTGTCGGATCGGGTCTATCTCGGCCACGCCCTGACGGGTGGCATCGCCATCGCCGGGATGTTTGCCTACATCGCCGGTTCACCGTTCGTGTTCATCAAACTCTACGGTGTACCGGCCGAACATTTTGGCTGGCTGTTCGGCACCAATGCGGCGGGGTTCATTCTGGTGGCGCAAGTCAACGCACGATTGCTGGCCAAGCGTGGCCCGGCGTTCTTGCTGGCACGTGCCGTGTGGGTTTACCTGATCGCCGGCCTGACACTGCTCGCCGTCAGTGCGCTGCGCCCCGAGCAACTATGGCCGTTGCTGATTCCGCTGTTTATTTGTATCTCCAGTCTCGGCTGCATCCTTCCCAACGCGTCAGCGTGTGCCATGAACGGGCAGGGCGCTCGCGCCGGCAGTGCATCGGCGATGCTCGGCTGCCTGCAATTCACCGTCGCGGCCGGTGCCGCTTCGCTGGTCGGTGTTTTACACGATGGCAGTGCCATGCCGATGGCGATGGTCATCAGCTTGTGCGGAGTGTTGGTGGTGAGCATGGCGATGCTCACCCGTCGCTTGCAAACTGCCCGGACGTTGGCGCAAGCCCGGGTCTGAGGGCGGGCTCAGCCAGCAGCGCGCTGCTGGTGACCGGGAATTTGATGGGGGGCGTACAGGCGTGCTTCGAGGGTTCGGGTAAAGGCCAGTGCTTCGGCTTCGCTGCGGAATGTCACGGCAAGTTGGTCCAGACGGACTTGCCATTGTGATTTAGCCACTTCTTTTATCAGGATCTTCATTGCTGATCTCTCCTCTCGTAAAAGCTACTACGTAAAGAATATTCCGCAGAGGATTCGATTGTAGACCCGAATACGATCGCTATTATGACGGAGGTCAACTCTCGGACTGACGGTGTCGTCCCCGTCAGGACGACACTGTTTCATCTTGTTTCAGAACCCTTCCAGCACAATTTTGCCCTTGGCTTTGCCACTCTCCAGCAGCGCATGCGCACGGCGCAGGTTGGCCGCGTTGATGGTGCCGAAGTGCTCGCCGACCGTGGTTTTCAGTGTGCCGGCGTCGATCAGCCCGGCGATGCGGTTGAGCAAATGGTGTTGCTCAATCATGTCTGCGGTTTCGAACAGCGAGCGGGTGTACATGAACTCCCAGTGCAGTGACAGGCTCTTGCGTTTGAGCTTGGTCACGTCCAGCGACTTGGGATCATCGATCAACGCCAGTTTGCCTTGCGGTGCCAGCGCCTCGACCAATTGGTCCAGGTGATGATCGGTTTGGGTCAGGCTGGCGACATGGGTCACGTAATCCACACCGGCACGCTTGAGCTCCTCGCTCAGCGGTTGGCTGTGATCGATCACCAGGTCGGCGCCCAATTCACGTACCCAGCTCTGGGTTTGCGGACGGGAGGCGGTGCCGATGACGTTGAGCCCGGTGAGCTGACTGGCCAATTGCGTAAGGATCGAACCCACGCCACCGGCCGCGCCGACGATCAGCAAGCGCTGGCCTTCATCGGTGTTGCCTTCGCGCACTTGCAGGCGTTCAAAGAGCAACTCCCAGGCGGTAATGGCGGTCAGCGGCAGCGCGGCGGCTTCGGCGAAACCGAGGGTTTTGGGCATGTGGCCAACGATCCGCTCATCCACCACATGGCGTTCGCTGTTACCCCCCGCGCGGGCGATGGAGCCTGCGTAAAAGACCTTGTCGCCGACCTTGAACAAGGTCACTTCGCGGCCGACGGCCTTGACCACACCGGCCACGTCCCAACCCAGTACCTTGGCCACGCCTTCTTCAGGCTGGACGTTCTGGCGGACCTTGGTGTCCACCGGGTTGACCGAGATGGCTTTGACGTCCACCAACAGGTCGCGCGGACCGGCAACCGGTTCTGGCAGCTCGATGTCTTGCAGGGATTGTTCGTCGCTGATCGGTAACGAACTGTAGTAAGCAATGGCTTTCATCTAGGGAGTTCCTGAAGGTAATAAAGGAAGGAGTCAGGCCACGGTACGCAGGCGCTTGAGGTCGAAATGTTCGAGAAAGTCGCCGGCCTTGGCGCGGAAATTCTGGATGTGGGCGCTGGCGTCATGCGCTTGCAGGGCTTCGTCGCTGCTCCACTGCTCGATCATGTAAAAGGCCTGCGGGTTGGCGAGGTCCTGGTGCAGATCGTATTGGCCGCAACCGGCCTCGGCGCGGGTCGGTTCGACCAAGGCACGCAGGTGCTGTTCAAGAGCGTCTTGCTGGCCGGCTTTGGCGATGAGGGTGGCAATGGCGGTAAAAGGCTGGGACATGGACGACTCCGGGAGCGTGATGAATTTGATGGGGCAGATGATTGGCTATTTCGCAGCAAGATAAAACCCGCTAAAAGAGCAGTCTCTTTCAATATTTTTTTGATAATCGAGGCTGAAGATGCTGCGTTTCGATGACTTGCAGCTGTTCGTCCGGGCTGCGGACCTGGGGAGCCTGTCGGCGGCGGCGCGGGTGATGGACATGTCGGCTGCGGTGGCCAGTGCGGCCTTGAAGCGCATCGAACAGCAACTCGGCGCGCGTTTGCTCGCACGCTCCACCCGCAGCCTGCGCCTGACGGCCGAAGGCGAGGGCTTTCTGGAATATGCCCGGGCAGCCCTGAGCAATCTGGATGAAGGGCGCCGATTGCTGGCCAGTGGTCAGGATCAGGTCAGCGGGATTCTGCAGCTTTCGGCACCGTCGGACTTTGGCCGCAACCTGTTGCTGCCATGGCTGGACGAGTTTCAGCGTGAGCATCCGAAACTGACCGTCCGGCTTCTGCTGGGTGACCGCATTGCCGACCTGTTCCGCCAACCGGTCGACATCGCCCTGCGCTATGGCGAACCGGAAGATTCAAGCCTGGTAGCGCTGCCCATCGCCCCGCAGAACCGCCGGGTACTGTGCGCCGCGCCGAGTTACCTCGCCAGACAGGGCGAGCCACGGCAGCTGGAGCAACTGGCTCAGCACAATTGTTTATTGTTCATGCTCGGCGGCCGGGTCCACGATCACTGGAGTTTCCGTGACGGCAAGCGCGAAGTCGGCCTGACCGTCAGCGGTGACCGGTTTAGTGACGATGCCGATGTGGTGCGGTTGTGGGCCGTTGCAGGCGCAGGGATCGCTTACAAGTCCTGGCTCGATGTTGCCGCCGATGTGCTCGCCGGGCGGCTGAAAGTGCTGATGCCAGAACTGCTCTGTGAGCGCGCACCTCTGAATTTGCTGTGCGCCCATCGCGCACAATTGAGTAAGCCTGTGAACCTGTTACGGGAAATGCTTGCCAGCCGATGCGCTCATTTAAGCAGCCAATTTCCGACGATATCGGGCATCGATCATTAGTCGCAGGTAAATAGCGAAATTTCTGTCAGCAACTATCAGCACCCACGGTTTCTCAAGGGCAGGATCCGGCGGTCAACCCGCTTATACTAGCGCCCGCCTCATGTACGCACCGTCGATCTCGCGATGGCGAGTCCGCGTTCCAGTCGGCATGGCCCTCGCTCAATCACCCGACCTTCGCCCTGGCTGCGAAGCCTTGGCATAGGGGCGTGGAGGGCTTTGCCCGACTTATGGCGGTTTCCGCGGCTTGGCCGACAACACATTACTGGTCAAGATGTCTCTGAGCAGCAGACGAAACGATTCAACAGGGAGTGAATACATGGAACATGCACCTTGCATCAGCCAGATCGCCACGTTGCTGGCTGACCCAAAGCGCAGCGCAATGATGTGGGCCTTGATGGACGGCACGGCGCGGCAAACCGAAGAGCTGGCATTGTTGGCCGGCCTGTCACCCTCTTCGGCCAGCGCACACCTGGGACGATTGTCCGCAGGCGGTCTGTTGAGAGTTGAAATCCGTGGGCGAAAGCGATTTTTCCGCTTGGCGGCCCCCGAAGTCGGCGCGGCTATCGAGGCATTGGCCAGTGCGACCCTGGCCAGTACCCCCCGAGAGGTCCCGGATGTTTTCAAACGCCCCAATCCCATCGCCAAACCTCAGACGGCGCCTTCGTCACTGCTGCGAGCCAGACTGTGCGACGACCATCTGGGAGGCACCTTGGCCGCGGACCTTTACCAGCGGTTGCTGGATGCAGGCTGGATCGAACAGATCGATCAGCGGGTCATGATTACCCACAAAGGTTCCACCCAGTTGGCGACACGAGGTGTATTCATCCAGGCGCTGGCGCATCGCAACAGCCGGGTGGCCTGTGCCTGTCCCGACTGGAGCGAAAGACGCCCGCACATGGGCGGCTCACTGGGCGCGGCGCTGTTGCAACTGTTCATGCAGTCGGGCTGGTTGAGCCTGCCCAACGAATCCCGTGCCTTGCAGATCACTGCCGCTGGGCAGCGTGAAATCCATCGCTTCGCCAAGGAAACCGAGCTGGAAATGGCGCTTTAGGGATGAAGCAACATCCAGCCAATGTGGGAGCGAGCCGGCTCGCGATGAGGTTGTGTCAGTCGAAATGAATAGTGTCTGACACATAGCTTTCGTCGGAACGCCGCCCGGAGCCGGCTCGCTCCCACAGTGGGGATGCGGTGTGGCTTATGGCTTGACCAATCTGGCATCCAGGCTGTTTTGCGCCAGGCGCTTGGCCTGATCCTGAGTCATGCCCAAATCGGTGTACAGCGCATGGAAGTTCTCGGTCACATACCCGCCGAAGTACGCCGGGTCATCGGAGTTCACGGTCACTTTCACGCCACGCTCCAGCATGTCGAGGATGTTGTGCTGGGACATGTGATCGAACACGCAGAGTTTGGTGTTCGACAATGGGCACACGGTTAGCGGGATCTGCTCGTCGATGATCCGCTGCATCAAACGCTCGTCTTCGATGGCGCGGACGCCATGGTCGATGCGCTGGATTTTCAGCAGGTCGAGGGCTTCCCAGATGTATTCGGGCGGGCCTTCTTCACCGGCGTGAGCGACGGTCAGGAAGCCTTCGTGACGGGCACGGTCAAACACGCGCTGGAACTTGCTCGGCGGGTGTCCCATTTCCGAACTGTCCAGGCCCACGGCCACAAACGCATCGCGGAACGGCAGCGCCTGATCGAGGGTTTTCTGTGCTTCTTCTTCGCTCAAGTGGCGCAGGAAGCTCAGAATCAAACCGCTGGTAATGCCCAGTTGCTGCTCGCCGTCCTTCAAGGCGGCAGCGATGCCATTGAGCACCACTTCGAACGGTACGCCACGGTCAGTGTGGGTTTGCGGGTCGAAGAACGGTTCAGTGTGAATCACGTTCTGCGCCTTGCAACGCAGCAGGTACGCCCAGGTCAGGTCGTAGAAATCCTGCGAGGTGCGCAACACGTCGGCGCCCTGGTAATACAGGTCGAGAAATTCTTGCAGGTTGTTGAAGGCGTACGCTTTGCGCAGGGTTTCGACGTCGCTCCACGGCAGGGCGATCTTGTTGCGTTCAGCCAGGGCGAACAGCAGCTCAGGCTCCAGCGAGCCTTCGAGGTGCAAATGCAATTCTGCCTTGGGCAGGGCGTTCAGCCAGTCGTACATAGTCTTTTCTCATCAGGTGCAGATGGCGAGCATTCTACAGATGCCCGTGGAAACAATTTGCAAAACCTGACCAGCCGATTCATCACACCGCGTCCTGTTCCCGTCGATAGGCGTAGGTATCGGCGAAGCGCGAGAGCAGGAATTGCGCGCAGGTGGTGGCCGGGTATTTCGCCGGGTGCAGTTCATCCTGACAACCGGGCAGGCATTCGATGCGTGTGTCGGGGTGTGGCTCGGCGAAGAACGGCATCGAATAACGGTCCACGCCCAACGGGCTGATTACCCGGTGTGGCGTCGACAGATAACGGTCGTTGCTCCACCGCGCCATCATGTCACCGAGGTTGACCACGAACGTGCCGTCGATCGGCGGTGCGTCGATCCATTCGCCCTTCACGTTGCGAACTTGCAGGCCACCGGCAGCGTCCTGGTACAACAGGGTGATGCAGCCGTAATCGGTGTGAGCGCCGGCGCCTTGTTGTTCGGCGGAACTGGCGGTGTGGCGTGGTGGGTAATGGATCATCCGCAGTACGCTGACCGGTTCGTTGAAACGGCTGTCGAAAAAATCGCGCTCGATGCCCAGTGCCAGCGTCATCGCGCGCAACAGGGTTTGGGCGAGGGCCTGCATGTCGACGTAGTGCTGTTCCATCAGCGCTTCCCAGCCGGGCAGCGAGGGATGGCGGTTAGGGCCGCGCAAAGGTTTTTCCGCCAGAACTTCCGGGTGATCGGCCGGCAGGTGCAGGCCCATGTCGAAGGTTTCCTTCAGATCGCTGGGTTTGCTCGGGTCGAGTTGCTCGGTGGCGATGGCGCCGTAACCGCGGTGGTGGCGGGTTTGGGTGATGTCGATCTTGAGCTTTTCGGCGGTGGGTTGGGCGAAGAAGCGTTGGGCTTGGTCGAGAACGGCGTTGATGCGCGATGGAGAAATCGGGTGACCCTTGATGTAGAAGAAGCCCCATTCGCTGCAGGCGCGGTCGATCTCGGCGGCGACGGCTGGCCAAGCGTTTTGGTCATCGCTGTAGAGCGGGGCGATGTCGATGATCGGGAGTTGGTTCATGCACAGTCCTTGAGAACACTGAAAAACTAATGTAGGAGCGGCGGTGCGACGATTCGACTTGCTCGCGAAGGGGCCAGCACATTCAACATCGCTGGCGACTGACCCACCGCCTTCGCGGGCAAGCCCGCTCCTACAGGTACTGTGTACTGATAGTGGAAACTACTTCGGAATATCGGCCTTCATGCCTTCAACGTAGTAGTTCATCGACGCCAGTTCCGCATTGCTGGCCGTCGCGCCCAGCGCAATTTTCTCGACACCTGCCTGATCCTTGATCGGCCCGGTGAAGGGGTGGAACGCGCCGCTCTTGATGTCCGCAATGATCTGCTCGGCTTCGGCTTTCACCGACGCTGGAACCAGTTCACTGATCGGCAGTTCAACCGTACCTTCCCTCAACCCGCCCCAGTAATCCTGTGATTTCCATGTGTGTTCGAGCTCGCTTTGGGTCGCTTGAATATAGTGTGGACCCCAGTCGTTGACGATGGAGGTCAATACCGCTTTCGGCCCGAAGTGCGCCATGTCCGACGCGTAGCCGACGGCATACACGCCACGACGTTCTGCCGCCTGGATCGGCGCCGGGCTGTCGGTGTGCTGGAACACCACGTCTACGCCTTGGTCGATCAGCGCGTTGGCGGCGTCCGCTTCCTTGCCCGGATCGAACCACGAGTTGACCCACACCACCTTGATCTCGGTGCCGGGGTTGTATTTGTTCAGGGCCAGTTGAATGGCGTTGATGTCGCGGATCACTTCCGGGATCGGAAAGGAGGCGACATAGCCGATTTTTTTGGTCTTGGTCATCTTCGCCGCGAGGAAGCCGCCGACGTAGCGACCTTCATAGGTGCGCGCCAAATAGGTGCCGAGGTTCTTGTCCTGCTTGTAGCCAGTGGCGTGTTCGAAGGTGACTTTGGGAAATTGCTTCGCCACTTTCAGGGTCGGGTTCATGTAGCCGAATGACGTGGTGAAGATCAGGTCGTAGTTGTCCTTGGCCATGTTGCGGATCACCCGCTCGGCGTCGGCGCCTTCGGCGACGTTCTCCACATAGTTGGTGGTGATCCGGTCGCCGAATTTTTCAGCCAACGCCTTACGCCCCTGTTCATGCTGATACGTCCAGCCGTGGTCACCGATCGGACCGATGTAGACGAAGCCGACTTTCAGCGGGTCGGCGGCGCTGGCGGTCAGGCTGGCGCTCAGACCGATGGCTGCGGCGACGGCGCAAAGCAGCTTCTGCAACGGACGTTTATGCATGAATTCGAACTCCATGTTGTTGTGAGGTTGGCAGGGGCAATGCAAATTGCTGACCAAAAAGACAACAAAAGTCGAAATCGCGTAACGGCCATCGTGGGCAAGCCTTGCTCCTACAGGTTAGTGTCGGTCGCGAGATTGGGGGCACCACAAATACTGTAGAAGCAAGACTTGCCCGCGATGAGGCCCGCAAGGCCGATAAAAGTGCATGACCTGACGCGGCTGCCATCCCCTGGTGCGCTAAGGTGTAACGAAACGTTAGCGCCGCACCGCAGTCAGTAGCTCATCACTCTGCTTTCGCTCCACTGCGCAAAAAGGCCCGCAATGCTCACACTCCTCAAACAAGAAACTTTTCTGCTGCTGGCCGTCCTCGCTGCCGTCGTCGCATACCCGCTGGAGCACTGGATGCTCCACAGCGGCCAACCCGTCGCGCTGGCCGCCGGCCTGGTGCTGATCGCCTTCATTGTCGCCGCCTCCATGCGCGTCGCCCATCATGCCGAGTTGCTGGCGGAAAAAGTCGGCGATCCTTACGGCACGATGATCCTGACGTTGGCGGCGGTGCTGGTGGAAGTGGTGATCCTGGCGATCATGATGAGCAACGAAGCCTCGTCTACCCTGGTGCGCGATACGATTTACTCGGCGGTGATGCTCGACATCAACGGCATCCTCGGCCTGGCCGCGTTGATGGGCGGGCTCAAGCACGGCGAGCAGTCCTACAACGATGATTCGGCGCGCACCTACAGCGTGATGATTCTCACGGCCATGGGGGTGTCGATGGTGGTGCCGGAGTTCATTCCCGAGGCCAACTGGAAGATTTATTCGGGCTTCACCATCGGGGCGATGGTCGTGCTCTACGCCCTGTTCCTGCGGATGCAGGTCGGGCCGCACAGCTACTTTTTCAGCTACAGCTACCCGGAAAAACGCCGCAAGAAAGTTCCGGAGGAGGAACCTGAATCGGTCAATCTGGCACTGAGTATTGGCACATTGGTATTTGGCGTGGTGGTGATCGGCGCATTGGCCGAGGTGATGTCCAAAACCCTCGATCTGGGGCTGGAAGGGACGGGCGCACCGCCGGTGATTACGGCCATTCTGGTGGCGGCCATTTCCGCAGCGCCGGAGATTCTGACCGCATTGCGTGCAGCATTGGCCAACCGCATGCAGTCGGTGGTCAACATCGCCTTGGGCGCGTCACTGTCAACGGTGATCCTGACGGTGCCGGTGATGGAAGCGATGGCGCTCTACACCGGCCAGCCGTTTCAAATGGCGATGACCCCGGTGCAGACGGTGATGATCTTCCTGACCTTGATCGTCAGCGCGATCAACCTCAACGATGGCGAAACCAACGCCATCGAAGGCATGACCCACTTTGTGCTGTTCGCGACATTCATCATGTTGTCGCTGCTCGGCCTTTAAGAACTTCGTAGAACCTGTGGGAGCGGGCTTGCCCGCGATGAGGTCATCACATTCAACATCTCTGTTGGCTGACAGACCGCCATCGCGGGCAAGCCCGCTCCCACAGGTTTGATGTGTGTTGTATCAGGTGCCGGCAATCAACTGCCGAGCCGCTTGGCTGTGATCAGCAATCAGGCCTTTGAGGTCCAACCCTTCAACCTGCCCATCGATCACTCGCCACTTGCCGCCGACCATCACCCGATCCGCCCGATCCGCGCCGCAAAGCAGCAACGCCGACACCGGATCATGGCTGCCGGAGAAGCGCAGCTCATCCAGTTTGAACAGCGCCAGATCCGCCTGCTTGCCGACCGCCAGTTCGCCGATATCGGTACGGCCCAGCAAGCTCGCCGAGCCCTTGGTCGCCCAACCCAACACCAGTTCCGGGGTGATCTTCTCGGCGCCATAACGCAGGCGTTGAATGTAAAGTGCCTGACGGGTTTCGAGCATCATGTTCGACGCATCGTTGGACGCCGAACCGTCCACACCCAGCCCGAGCAACGCGCCCGCCGCTGTGAGATCCAGCGTCGGACAGATGCCGGAAGCGAGGCGCATGTTCGAGCTTGGGCAATGGCAAATACCGGTGCCGGCCGCGCCGAGGCGGGCGATTTCGTCCGGGTTGAAGTGGATGCCGTGGGCTAGCCACGTACGTGGGCCGAGCCAGCCGACGCTGTCCAGATAATCCACGGTGCGCAGGCCGAAGCGTTGCAGGCAGAAGTCTTCTTCGTCGAGGGTTTCGGCCAGGTGGGTGTGCAGGCGCACGTCGAGCTTGTTTGCCAATTCAGCACTGGCGGACATGATTTCCGGAGTGACCGAGAATGGCGAGCACGGCGCCAGGGCGATCTGGATTTGCGCACCGTCACCGCGTTCGTGGTATTCGGCGATCAAGCGCTGACTGTCGTTGAGGATCACTTCGCCTTCTTGCACGGTCTGCTGCGGTGGCAGGCCGCCGTCCTTCTCGCCGAGGCTCATGGAACCGCGTGTCAGCATGGCGCGCATGCCCAGCTCGCGAACGCATTCGACTTGCACGTCGATCGCATTTTCCAGGCCTTCGGGGAACAGGTAGTGGTGATCGGCGGCGGTGGTGCAACCGGACAGCAGCAACTCGGCCAGCGCGACTTTGGTGGCGAGGGCGAGTTTTTCCGGGGTGAGGCGGGCCCAGACCGGGTACAGGGTCTTCAGCCACGGGAACAACGGCTGATTGACCACCGGCGCCCAGGCGCGGGTCAGGGTTTGATAGAAATGGTGATGGGTGTTGATCAGCCCCGGCAGGATCACATGCTCGCGGGCATCGAAGACTTGTCCACAGGGTGCGGACGGTTGCTGTCCGGCGGCGAGCACTTCGACGATCACACCGTCTTGCACAACCAGACCGCCACGGGCATCGAGGCCATTGGCAGTGAAGATCGCGAGGGGATTTTTTAACCAGGTACGGGATGCAGGCATGTTGGCCGGCTCCTCTGAAAGTTGGGTTCAGGGTTGCCAGCTCAGTGATTACCCTGTCTGCTGATCCAGGATCGCCGCGGGGGCGAGGTGCGGAGTTTCGGACAAAACGCTGTTCTGGGCAAGCCCGACCCGACCAGACAACACAAATCCCTGTAGGAGCCGGGCTTGCCCCGGGCGGCGTTCCGACGATGCAGGCACCTCGGTCTGTCAGCGAGACCGAGTTGATGCAATCGCGGGCAAGCCCGGCTCCTACATGTTTACCAGGGAATGGTTTCACCTCTGTAATTCACAAAATGATGCCCGCCCTTGCCGGTGTAGGCATTCACCTGATCCACCAAACCACGGGTACTGGTGTCCACATCAATGTCCGCACCTTCACCGCCCATGTCGGTTTTCACCCAGCCCGGATGCAACGACAGCACGGTGAGTTTTTGCTCGCCCAATTGCGTCACAAAGCTGTTGGTCATCGAGTTCAGCGCCGCTTTGCTGGCTTTGTACAGCGCCAGTTCCGGCGCGTCCGGCATGGTCACGCTGCCGAGTACCGAACTCATGAACGCCAGCACGCCGCTGTCCGGACGAATCTGCCCGATGAAACGCTGGGCCAGGTTAATGGGCGCCACGGCGTTGGTGAAAAACAGCTGGCCGATCTCGGCCAGCGTCGCGCCGCCCGGTATTTGAACGTCCGGGCCCTTGACCCCGGCATTCACGAACAACAGATCGAACATTTCATCTTTGAGCTGTTGGCTGAGGGCGATCACCGCTGGCTGATCGTCCATGTCGAGTTTCTCGATCCGCACATTGCCCAAGGCCCGTAGAGCTTCGGCGTTTTGCGGGTTACGCACGGTGGCGGTGACTTGCCAGCCGTCGGCCAGCAGAGTTTTCACCAGGCCGAGGCCCAAGCCCCGTGAGGCTCCGATGATGAGTGCGGTTTTTGCCTTGGACATGAGTAGCTTCCTTGAAAAAAGAGGATCACGGATTTAAAGGACAACGCTGGCCGAGTCGTTGCTGCAATTCACTGCGCAAAGCGCCCAGTTCAGCCATGCGGGTTTCGATCAGTTTGAGTTTGTCTTGCAGCAATTGCGTGACGGCGCTGTCTGGATCGGGTGACTGCCAGATTGCCGCGACGCTGTTGCCGATTTCGCCGAGGGTAAAACCCAGTCGCTGAGCGGTTTTGATGTACTGCACCAGTTGCACCATGTCCGCCGGGTAGTCGCGATAACCATTGGCGCTACGTTGCGCCGCGATCAATCCGCGCTGCTCATAAAAACGCAGCGTATCGCGGCTGACCGCGCTGGCCTGGGCTAATTCACCGATGCGCATAGTGGTGTCTCAAGAGGGCTTGACCTTGGAGCATACTCCAGGCTTTAGCCTTGTTGCTCCTCGAATGTCTGGAGCAGGGCCAATGTGGACTTCAACGCAATATCGCCGGGTGGTGCGGGGCAGCGCCTGGTATGACTTGATCGTGACGGCGGCGTTTGTCACGCCGTGGAGTTTTTCGGCATTACACGGAGTGTTGAAGGGGGTGAGCCAAGTCTTTGACTTGCCCGGCGAGTTGCCGGTTTTTGAGCCGATGCACATGCTAATGGCGAATCTGTTGGGCTCGATAGTGTGTGTCTGGGCGGTGCTGCGGATTCGGGATCCGCAGCAGGTGTTTGGGCGGTATGACGCGGTGGGACGGTTTCTGTTTTCGGCTTGGCAGCTTTATGCCTTGCTGCATGGGGCCAGTTCGTTGTTGGTGATTTTCCTGATCTTTGAATTGACGTGGGGCGTGGCTCAGGTGTTGCCTGTCAGGCAGCTTTCGCGAGCAGGCTCGCTCCCACAGGGGGCGGTGTGAACCCATAGTCCAAGGTTCAAACCGGGCCTTTGTGGGAGCGAGCCTGCTCGCGATGGGGCCAAGGCAGGCGACCGCTAATGTCCGCTCTGCCACGGCAGCCCCAACGAAACCGGCGCATACAACCGCGTACGCAGCGCATCCCGCGACAGCAGCACCAACACCACAATCGTCGCGACATACGGCAGCATCGCCAACAGGCTCGACGGAATCGCCAGCCCTAACCCCTGCGCCACCAAATGCAGGATGCTGGCGAGTCCGAACAGATACGCGCCCAGCAGCAAGCGCCACACCCGCCAACTGGCAAATACCACCAGCGCCAAGGCAATCCAGCCACGCCCGGCGCTCATGTTCTCGGCCCACATCGGCGTGTACGCCAGTGACAGATACGCCCCGGCCAACCCGGCCATCGCGCCGCCAAACAACACCGCCAGCGTACGCACGCCCAACACCGGCAAACCCATCGCGCTGGCCGCATCCGGGTTTTCCCCGACGGCCTGAATGATCAGCCCGACGCGGCTTTTCAGAATCACCCAGGCCACCACCGCAAACAGCACGAATGACAGGTACACCAGCAAATCCTGCGCAAACAACATCCGCCCGATCAGCGGGATTTCGTTCAAGTAGGGAATCGCCACCGGCTCAAAACCGGCTAGCGGTTTACCCACCCACGCCGCACCGACAAACGTCGACAGGCCCACGCCGAAGATTGTCAGCGCCAACCCGGTGGCCACTTGGTTGGCATTGAACACCAGCGCCACCACGGCAAACAGTGATGACAACAACATCCCGGCGAGCATCGCCAACAGCACGCCGAGCCACAGGTTGCCGCTGTTCAGCGCGACGATAAAACCGATCACCGCGCCAAACAGCATCATCCCTTCCTGCCCCAGGTTGAGTACGCCGCTTTTCTCGCAGATCAATTCACCCAGCGCCACCAACAGCAACGGCGTGCCGCAGCGGACCATGGCGTAGAAAATATTGCTCAGCAGATCGAGATCCATCACAGCGCTCCTGCATGTACGGCGGTGGCTGGTGCGCGACGGGCCCAGCGCATATTCAAACGAGGTCGGTAGAGAATCAGCACGTCGCTGGCCAGCAAGAAAAACAGCATCATTCCCTGGAACAATTGGGTGATGGCTTGCGGCAGGTTCATGCTCATCTGCGCGCTTTCACCACCGATGTACAACAACGCCATCAACAGGCTGGAAAACAGAATGCCGATGGGGTTGAGTCGTCCGAGAAATGCCACGGTAATCGCCGCATAGCCGTAGCCGGGCGAGACTTGCGGCACCAATTGGCCGATAGGCCCGGTCACCTCGCACACGCCGGCCAGGCCAGACAAACCGCCGCTGATCAACAGCGCCAGCCAGATCAAACGCTTCTCGCGGAACCCAACGAAACCCGCCGCGCGCTTGTCCAGCCCCAGCACTTTGATCTGGAAACCGACAAAGCTTTTCTGCAACAAGACCCAGGCAGCGACCAACGCCAACAAGGCGAAATACACCCCGGCGTGAACCCGACCGTCCTCCATCAATAACGGCAATCGGCTGAAATCACTGAACATCGCCGACTCCGGGAAATTGAACCCGGCCGGATCTTTCAACGGCCCATGGACACAGAACAGCAGCAGGTTCAGGGCGATGTAATTGAGCATTATGCTGGTGAGGATTTCGTTGGCGTTGAAGCGCGTGCGTAACCACGCAGTTAGCCCGGCCCACGCCGCACCGGCCAGGGTGCCGACCAGCAGGATCAGCACCAGTGCCCAGCGACTTTGCAGGTCGATGATGTTCACGGCCAAGGCACTGCCGGCCAGCGCGCCGAGCAGCAATTGACCTTCGGCACCGATGTTCCAGATCCGCGCCTGATACGCCACCGCGAGTCCCAGCGCGCAGAGCAAAATCGGCAACGCTTTGACCAACAATTCCGAGACGCCATACAGGTCGCTGACCGGCGCGATCAACAAGGTGTGCAAGGTGAGCAATGGATCGTGGCCCAATCCGATAAACAGCAATGAGCCACAGCCCAGCGTTAGCGCCGCCGCGAGCAACGGCGAGCACCAGAGCATCAGGCGCGATTGCTGGCCACGGGGTTCGAGAGAAAGCAACATTTGAAACTCCGTTAAACCGTTTCGGGGGCGAGTGATTGAGGGGCTTCGAACTGGCCGGCCATCCAGCCGCCGACGTCGATCAGGAGCGTGTCGACGGTTGCCTTGAGCGGCGATAGACGACCGCTGCACAAGGCGCCGAGGCGGTCGCTGATCTGGAACAATTCGTCGAGGTCTTCGGAGATCACCAGGATTGCGGCGCCGGCATCGCGCAAGGCAATGAGCGCGCGGTGAATGGTCGCGGCGGCACCGACGTCCACGCCCCAGGTCGGGTGCGCGGCGATCAGCAATTTGGGTTGCTGGAGGATTTCCCGGCCGAGGATGAATTTCTGCAAGTTGCCGCCGGACAGGCTGCGAGCTGGCGTTTGAGCATCGGGCGTCTTGACCCCGAAGCGTCGGATAATCTCTTCGGCCAACGCTTCGACCTTGCCGCGCTGAATCAATCCATTGCTGACCAACCCTTGTTGAAAAGCCGTGAGCAGCGCGTTATCCGCCAGACTCAACTCCGGCACCGCGCCGTGACCCAGGCGTTCTGCAGGAACGAAGGCCAGGCCGAGTTTGCGTCGCGCATCGGGTCGCAAATGAGCGACCGATTGCCCTCCGAAACTGATCCTTGCGCCGTCATTGCGGGTCAGTCGTTCTTCGCCACTCAGTAAGGCGAGCAACTCATCCTGACCGTTACCCGCGACACCGGCGATGCCGACGATTTCACCGCTGCGTACCTCAAGATCAACGTCCTTCAGTGAGCAGCCGAACGGATCTGGATTGGGCCAGGACAACCGGTTAACGGTGAGAAACGCAGCACCGCCCACCACCTTCGGATAGTCCGTAATCGTCTCGGCCGCTTCACCGACCATCAGCCGCGCCAGTTGCCGGTCCGAACATTTGGCTGGCAAGCAATGCCCGGCCACTCGCCCGCCGCGCAACACGGTGGCGCTGTGGCACAGCGCCCGGACTTCACCAAGCTTGTGGCTGATAAACAAAATGCTGCAGCCCTCGGCCGCAAGTCGGCGCAAGGTGACGAACAGTTCATCGGCCTCTTGCGGGGTCAGCACCGAGGTCGGTTCATCGAGAATCAGCAGGCGGATGTCTTGCATCAGGCAACGAACGATTTCCACTCGTTGCCGCTCGCCAATCGACAGGCTGTGGACAAGTCGCTCCGGCTCCAGCGCCATGCCATAACGTCGGGACACTTCACGAATCTTCGGTTCAAGCTGTTTCGGTGTGCCGGCCGTGGCGCCCATCGCCAGGGCAATGTTCTGCGCCACGCTCAATGTTTCGAACAGCGAGAAATGCTGGAACACCATGCCAATCCCAAGGCCACGGGCCTGGGCCGGGTTGCGCATGGTCACGCGTTGCCCTTGCCAGATCATCTCCCCGGAATCGGCGTGGGTGACGCCATAGATAATCTTCATCAGCGTACTTTTACCGGCGCCGTTTTCCCCGAGCAGGGCGTGAATTTCGCCAGGCGCAATCGTCAGGTCGATGGCATCGTTGGCCAGGCATCCGGGGTAGCGTTTACTGATCTTGCGCAATTGCAGGCGGGGCGTTTGATCGGGGATCGGCACGGGGTTGGGCATGACGGACTCGGGTCGATGGACATGATGCCTGTGGATAAAGCAATTTCCTGGCCATGTAGTCAGGAAAGCTGCTAATCCGCGCAGGTACAGTCCTCGGGGACAATGGGTTGCGACCCATCAACGGCGAATCAGGCACCACTTGAGGGCAGAGCTGTTGATCAGGCTCCTGTTTTGCTCGAGTTGAATTGGTTAAAAAATGAGCGGCTGTCTGCAAGCCATACCGGATAGGGAGTCGCGACAGTCATGAACGGGTTATCCACAGATTGCTCCACAGTATTTGTGCGCAAGCTCAAAGGTCGGGCATAAGCACTGTGCGGCTATCTTCTAAAGGTGATAACCCGCGCTAACTATTTGTTTTTACGTGAATTTAGTGTTGATGGTGGCAGATTGGACGAAAAGTGTACAAAGCCCGCAAACCCGCATGACAGAAGGGTTACAGGCACCTGTGCTCAGGTTATCCACAGCCGGGTGCACAGTAGATGTGGGCAAATTCCCAGCGTCGATGGAATAAGGGTGAACGTTGTTGGTGCACTCAGTGCTGCAACACAATGCGCCCACGACTCAAGTCCGCCAGCTGCGTTTGCAGGGTGTGGATCTGCGCTTTTCCAATCGCTAATTGCAGTTCGACGCCGTTGGCAGTGAAGGTTTCTTCCACGACCAAACCGCCCAGTTCCGCCACGCGAAGTTTCAGCAATGCGAGCTCACCAAAGGCGCAGGCGCAACTGACAGGCACTCGACTGATCAGCTCCACCTTTGGCGCCGCTTGCAGGCATTTGTTGGCGCCACCGCCATACGCCCGGGCGAGGCCGCCCGTACCTAGTTGAATGCCGCCGTACCAACGAATCACCAGCACCGCGACCTGGTCGCAATCCTGCGCTTCGATCGCCGCGAGAATCGGCCGGCCTGCGGTGCCGCCGGGCTCGCCATCGTCGTTGCTGCGGTACTGATCGCCCAGCTTCCACGCCCAGCAATTGTGCGAAGCATTCAAATCGCTGTGCTGTTCGATGACGGCCTGGGCGTCAGCAGGGCTTGCGATCGGCGCGGCGAAGGTGATGAAGCGGCTTTTGCGAATTTCTTCGCGGTACTCGCAAAAGTCGCTGAGGGTAAAAGGCATAAGCGTCTTAAATAGCAGGGTTCAGGCCGCAGCCCTTGAGGATGATGCGGATCAGGTTGTTGCCGGCTTCTTCCATGTCCTGCTTGGTCAGCTTGGTGCGTCCGCTGACGCGGCAGATCTGGGTCGCGAAGTCGGCGTAATGCTGAGTGCTGCCCCACAACAGGAAGATCAGGTTGACCGGGTCGACCGGGTCCATCTTTCCAGCATCGATCCACGCCTGAAATACCGCTGCCCGGCCTTGGAACCAGGCGCGATAGTCCTGGTTGAAATACTCGGTCAGGCACTCGCCGCCACTGATCACTTCCATGGCGAAGACTCGCGAGGCTTGTGGCTGGCGCCGTGAGAATTCCATTTTGGCACGGATATAACGGGTCAATGCCTCGGCCGGATCATCCTCGGCGGTCAGGGTGTTGAAGGTGCTGTCCCACAATTCGATGATGTTGCTCAGCACCGCCACGTACAAACCTAGTTTGTTGGTGAAGTAGTAATGCAGATTCGCTTTGGGCAACCCGGCATTTTGGGCGATGGTGTTCATGCTGGTGCCTTTGAACCCGTGACGGGCGAACTCGTCTTCGGCGGCTTTGATGATGGTCTCTTCGTTTTTCTGACGAATGCGGCTGGCAGGTTTTCCGCCATGAGCAGGGACTTCAAAGGTCATAGGCACTTCCAGACAGATGGGTGGGTGCAACCAATGCGTTGATAGCGCACCCATGGGCTTCAGACAAGTCCTTGTGCGATAAAACCTGAACACCACAATCTCTGTAGGAGCCGAGCTTGCTCCGGGCGGCGATCCGACGATGGCGGCTTAACATTCAGCACTGATAGTGACTGACCTGACGCCATCGTCGGATCGCCGCCGGAGCAAGCTCGGCTCCCACAGGTTTGGTGTGTTGTTCAGCGCGTCGCGGCGAGGCTTTCCAGAAAGCTTTCCAGTACCAAATGCGGACGACGGCCCTTACGCGTGACCGATGCAAGGCTCAGGTCATAGAAACGTGCCTTCGGTTTCAGCGCACGCAAACGACCTTGTTGCACCCAGAGGCTGGCGTAATGATCCGGCAGGTAACCGATGTAACGCCCGGTCAGGATCAGGAACGCCATGCCTTCACGGTCCGAAGCGCTGGCGGTACAGTTGAGCGCCTGGTAATGGGCCTGGATCTCCGCGGGTAAGCGGAAGGTCGGCGCGATGGCGTCCTGACTGTTCAAACGTTCGTCGTCGAGTTGTTTGTCATCGACGTAAAACAGTGGATGGCCAACCGCGCAGTACAGCAGTGAACGTTCACTGTAAAGCGGCTGATATTCCAGCCCCGACAACGCGCTGGCCTGCGGTACTACTCCTACATGCAAGCGGCCATCGAGCACGCCTTGTTCCACTTCGTTTGGCGCGATCATACGGATCTGAATCTGCACGTCCGGGCCACGCTCTTTCAGTTGTGCCAAGGCGTGGGTGATGCGCATGTGGGGGAGGGTGACCAGGTTATCGGTCAGGCCGATGGTCAACTCGCCACGCAAGTGTTGATGCAGGCCGTTGACCTCAGTGCGAAAACTTTCCAGCGCACTTAATAACTGCAAGGCCGATTGGTACACCTCGCGACCTTCTTCGGTCAGGGAAAAACCGGCGCGACCGCGTTGACACAAACGCAAGCCGAGGCGCTGTTCCAGATCGCTCATTTGCTGGCTGATGGCCGAGCGCCCGATCCCCAGCACACTTTCCGCCGCAGAGAAGCCGCCGCACTCGACCACGCTGCGAAAGATCCGCAGCAAGCGGATATCAAAGTCGCTGACTTGCGCCAGTGGATCGGGACGACGCGTACTCATAGTTTAGTGACAGCCTGACTGAACGTTAGAAAAGTTGGATTTCACCGACTTTATCTCCGTGGCAATTTAGCTGCAAGAACGCTTTTGATCTCTACGCCGCTTATTGCCTTGCGAGGTTTCGCCCATGAACTTGCCTGAAAACGCCCCGTCTTCCCTGGCCAGCCAGCTCAAGCTTGATGCTCACTGGATGCCCTATACCGCCAACCGTAACTTCCAGCGCGACCCGCGTCTGATCGTGGGCGCCGAAGGTAGCTGGCTGATCGACGACAAGGGCCGCAAAGTTTATGACTCGCTGTCCGGTCTGTGGACCTGCGGCGCCGGGCACACCCGTAAGGAAATCCAGGAAGCGGTATCCAAGCAATTGGGCACCCTCGATTACTCGCCAGGCTTCCAGTACGGCCATCCGCTGTCGTTCCAACTGGCTGAGAAAATCACCGACCTGACGCCGGGCAATCTGAATCACGTGTTCTTCACCGACTCGGGCTCCGAGTGTGCTGACACCGCAGTGAAAATGGTCCGCGCTTACTGGCGTCTGAAAGGCCAGGCGACCAAGACCAAAATGATCGGTCGCGCCCGTGGTTACCATGGTGTGAACATCGCCGGCACCAGCCTTGGCGGTGTGAACGGCAACCGCAAGATGTTCGGTCAGGCGATGATGGACGTCGATCACCTGCCGCACACACTGCTGGCGAGCAATGCCTATTCCCGTGGCATGCCGGAGCTGGGAGGTATCGCCCTGGCTGACGAGCTTCTGAAGTTGATCGAACTGCACGACGCGTCGAACATCGCCGCCGTATTCGTTGAGCCGCTGGCCGGTTCCGCTGGCGTACTGGTTCCGCCACAGGGTTACCTCAAGCGTCTGCGCGAGATCTGCGATCAGCACAACATCCTGCTGGTGTTCGATGAAGTGATCACCGGTTTTGGCCGTACCGGCTCGATGTTCGGTGCCGACAGCTTTGGTGTGACCCCGGATCTGATGTGCATCGCCAAGCAAGTCACTAACGGCGCGATTCCGATGGGCGCAGTGATTGCCAGCTCCGAGATCTACCAGACCTTCATGAACCAGGCGACGCCTGAGTACGCAGTGGAATTCCCACACGGCTACACCTACTCCGCGCACCCGGTGGCTTGCGCCGCTGGCCTGGCAGCACTCGACCTGCTGCAAAAGGAAAACCTGGTGCAAAGCGTGGCCGAAGTAGCACCGCACTTCGAGAACGCACTGCACGGTCTGAAAGGTTCGAAGAACATCATCGACATTCGTAACTATGGTTTGGCCGGTGCCATCCAGATCGCGCCACGTGATGGCGACGCGATCGTGCGTCCGTTCGAAGCGGGCATGGCGCTGTGGAAGGCCGGGTTCTATGTGCGCTTCGGCGGCGACACCCTGCAGTTCGGCCCAACCTTCAACAGCAAGCCGCAAGACCTTGATCGTCTGTTCGACGCGGTCGGCGAAGTGCTGAACAAAATCGACTGATTTTCTCTTCTATATAGAGGCGCCCTCAACGGGCGCCTGTGGACAACTTTTCAGGAGCGCTACATGAGCCTTATCCCGCATTTGATCAATGGCGAACTGGTGACCGAAGACGGTCGCACGGCCGACGTGTTCAACCCGTCTACCGGCCAGGCGATCCACAAGCTGCCATTGGCCAGCCGCGAAACCATTCAGAAAGCCATCGACTCGGCCAAGGCTGCATTCCCAGCCTGGCGCAACACGCCGGCGGCCAAGCGTGCCCAAGTGATGTTCCGCTTCAAGCAATTGCTGGAACAGAACGAAGCACGCATTGCTCAACTGATCAGCGAAGAGCACGGTAAGACCTTGGAAGATGCTGCGGGTGAATTGAAGCGCGGCATCGAGAACGTTGAATTTGCCTGTGCTGCGCCGGAAATCCTCAAGGGCGAATACAGCCGGAACGTCGGCCCGAACATTGATGCCTGGTCGGACTTCCAGCCGTTGGGCGTGGTGGCCGGTATTACCCCGTTCAACTTCCCGGCGATGGTGCCGCTGTGGATGTACCCGCTGGCGATCGTCTGTGGTAACTGCTTTATCCTCAAACCGTCCGAGCGCGATCCAAGTTCCACACTGCTGATCGCTCAGCTGTTGCTGGAAGCCGGACTGCCTAAAGGCGTGCTGAACGTCGTGCACGGTGACAAGGCTGCCGTGGACGCGCTGATCGAAGCGCCGGAAGTCAAAGCGCTGAGCTTTGTCGGTTCGACACCGATTGCCGAATACATCTACGCCGAAGGCACCAAGCGCGGCAAACGTGTTCAGGCTTTGGGCGGCGCAAAGAACCATGCGGTGCTGATGCCGGATGCGGATCTGGATAACGCGGTCAGCGCACTGATGGGCGCGGCGTACGGTTCTTGCGGCGAGCGTTGCATGGCGATCTCGGTGGCTGTGTGCGTCGGAGACCAGGTGGCGGATGCGCTGGTGGAAAAACTGGTGCCGCAGATCAAGGCGCTGAAAATCGGTGCGGGTACTACCTGTGGTCTGGACATGGGGCCGCTGGTTACCGGTCAGGCGCGCGACAAGGTCAGCGGTTATGTCGAAGACGGTGTTTCTTCCGGCGCGACCCTGGTGGTCGATGGTCGTGGTCTGAGTGTGGCCGGTCATGAGGAAGGTTTCTTCCTGGGTGGCTGCCTGTTCGATAACGTCACGCCAGAGATGCGCATCTATAAAGAAGAAATCTTCGGGCCAGTGTTGTGCGTCGTTCGGGTGAACAGCCTGGAAGAGGCGATGCAGTTGATCAACGATCACGAATATGGCAACGGCACCTGCATCTTCACCCGTGACGGTGAAGCGGCGCGGTTGTTCTGCGATGAAATCGAAGTGGGCATGGTCGGCGTTAACGTACCGCTGCCGGTGCCGGTGGCTTATCACAGCTTCGGTGGCTGGAAGCGTTCGCTGTTCGGCGATCTGCATGCCTATGGCCCGGACGGTGTGCGTTTCTACACCCGCCGCAAAGCCATCACCCAGCGCTGGCCACAACGTGCGAGCCATGAAGCTTCGCAATTCGCATTCCCTAGCTTGTAAGTAGAAGGGAAGAAGGCCGGCCCCTTGGGCTGGCCTTCGTGTTTCTGGGCTTTTTTGGCCTATATGACACATTTGTGAAATTAAAGATTGACGGCAGATTCTGGATGTCTATAATTCGCCCCACTTCCGGCGCAGTCGAAACGGAAAACTCCTTGGTAAACAAAGAGTTACGCAGTTTTCGGCAGCGAGCGGCTTCAGGTCATCGAAGCCCGAAAGGAGTTGAAAAAGAGGTGTTGACAGCAGCGTGTAACGCTGTAGAATTCGCCTCCCGCTGACGAGAGATCGAAAGCGCAAGTGGTTGAAGTTACAAAGGAAACTTTGAAAACTTCTGAAAATAACCGCTTGACAGCAACAGAGGCTGCTGTAGAATGCGCGCCTCGGTTGAGACGAAAGATCTTAACCAACCGCTCTTTAACAACTGAATCAAGCAATTCGTGTGGGTGCTTGTGGAGTCAGACTGATAGTCAACAAGATTATCAGCATCACAAGTTACTCCGCGAGAAATCAAAGATGTAACCAACGATTGCTGAGCCAAGTTTAGGGTTTCTTAAAAACCCAAAGATGTTTGAACTGAAGAGTTTGATCATGGCTCAGATTGAACGCTGGCGGCAGGCCTAACACATGCAAGTCGAGCGGTAGAGAGGTGCTTGCACCTCTTGAGAGCGGCGGACGGGTGAGTAATGCCTAGGAATCTGCCTGGTAGTGGGGATAACGCTCGGAAACGGACGCTAATACCGCATACGTCCTACGGGAGAAAGCAGGGGACCTTCGGGCCTTGCGCTATCAGATGAGCCTAGGTCGGATTAGCTAGTTGGTGAGGTAATGGCTCACCAAGGCGACGATCCGTAACTGGTCTGAGAGGATGATCAGTCACACTGGAACTGAGACACGGTCCAGACTCCTACGGGAGGCAGCAGTGGGGAATATTGGACAATGGGCGAAAGCCTGATCCAGCCATGCCGCGTGTGTGAAGAAGGTCTTCGGATTGTAAAGCACTTTAAGTTGGGAGGAAGGGCATTAACCTAATACGTTGGTGTCTTGACGTTACCGACAGAATAAGCACCGGCTAACTCTGTGCCAGCAGCCGCGGTAATACAGAGGGTGCAAGCGTTAATCGGAATTACTGGGCGTAAAGCGCGCGTAGGTGGTTTGTTAAGTTGGATGTGAAATCCCCGGGCTCAACCTGGGAACTGCATTCAAAACTGACAGGCTAGAGTATGGTAGAGGGTGGTGGAATTTCCTGTGTAGCGGTGAAATGCGTAGATATAGGAAGGAACACCAGTGGCGAAGGCGACCACCTGGACTGATACTGACACTGAGGTGCGAAAGCGTGGGGAGCAACAGGATTAGATACCCTGGTAGTCCACGCCGTAAACGATGTCAACTAGCCGTTGGGAGCCTTGAGCTCTTAGTGGCGCAGCTAACGCATTAAGTTGACCGCCTGGGGAGTACGGCCGCAAGGTTAAAACTCAAATGAATTGACGGGGGCCCGCACAAGCGGTGGAGCATGTGGTTTAATTCGAAGCAACGCGAAGAACCTTACCAGGCCTTGACATCCAATGAACTTTCCAGAGATGGATTGGTGCCTTCGGGAGCATTGAGACAGGTGCTGCATGGCTGTCGTCAGCTCGTGTCGTGAGATGTTGGGTTAAGTCCCGTAACGAGCGCAACCCTTGTCCTTAGTTACCAGCACGTAATGGTGGGCACTCTAGGAGACTGCCGGTGACAAACCGGAGGAAGGTGGGGATGACGTCAAGTCATCATGGCCCTTACGGCCTGGGCTACACACGTGCTACAATGGTCGGTACAGAGGGTTGCCAAGCCGCGAGGTGGAGCTAATCCCATAAAACCGATCGTAGTCCGGATCGCAGTCTGCAACTCGACTGCGTGAAGTCGGAATCGCTAGTAATCGCGAATCAGAATGTCGCGGTGAATACGTTCCCGGGCCTTGTACACACCGCCCGTCACACCATGGGAGTGGGTTGCACCAGAAGTAGCTAGTCTAACCTTCGGGAGGACGGTTACCACGGTGTGATTCATGACTGGGGTGAAGTCGTAACAAGGTAGCCGTAGGGGAACCTGCGGCTGGATCACCTCCTTAATCGACGACATCAGCTGCTCCATAAGTTCCCACACGAATTGCTTGATTCATTGAAGAAGACGAAAGAAGCAGCCCGAAATTGGGTCTGTAGCTCAGTTGGTTAGAGCGCACCCCTGATAAGGGTGAGGTCGGCAGTTCGAATCTGCCCAGACCCACCAATTTTGTGTGGGAAACGCCTGTAGAAATACGGGGCCATAGCTCAGCTGGGAGAGCGCCTGCCTTGCACGCAGGAGGTCAACGGTTCGATCCCGTTTGGCTCCACCACTACTGCTTCTGTCGGTATAAAGCTTAGAAATGAGCATTCCATCGGATGATGGTGAATGTTGATTTCTAGTCTTTGACTAGTTCGTTCTTTAAAAATTTGGGTATGTGATAGAAAGATAGACTGAACGTTACTTTCACTGGTAACGGCTCAGGCTAAGGTAAAATTTGTGAGTTGCTCTTTATGAGCAAGAATCGAATTTTCGGCGAATGTCGTCTTCACAGTATAACCAGATTGCTTGGGGTTATATGGTCAAGTGAAGAAGCGCATACGGTGGATGCCTTGGCAGTCAGAGGCGATGAAAGACGTGGTAGCCTGCGAAAAGCTTCGGGGAGTCGGCAAACAGACTTTGATCCGGAGATGTCTGAATGGGGAACCCAGCCATCATAAGATGGTTATCTTAAGCTGAATACATAGGCTTAAGAGGCGAACCAGGGGAACTGAAACATCTAAGTACCCTGAGGAAAAGAAATCAACCGAGATTCCCTTAGTAGTGGCGAGCGAACGGGGACTAGCCCTTAAGTGGCTTTGAGATTAGCGGAACGCTCTGGAAAGTGCGGCCATAGTGGGTGATAGCCCTGTACGCGAAAATCTCTTGGTCATGAAATCGAGTAGGACGGAGCACGAGAAACTTTGTCTGAATATGGGGGGACCATCCTCCAAGGCTAAATACTACTGACTGACCGATAGTGAACTAGTACCGTGAGGGAAAGGCGAAAAGAACCCCGGAGAGGGGAGTGAAATAGATCCTGAAACCGTATGCGTACAAGCAGTGGGAGCCCACTTTGTTGGGTGACTGCGTACCTTTTGTATAATGGGTCAGCGACTTATTTTCAGTGGCGAGCTTAACCGAATAGGGGAGGCGTAGCGAAAGCGAGTCTTAATAGGGCGTCTAGTCGCTGGGAATAGACCCGAAACCGGGCGATCTATCCATGGGCAGGTTGAAGGTTGGGTAACACTAACTGGAGGACCGAACCGACTACCGTTGAAAAGTTAGCGGATGACCTGTGGATCGGAGTGAAAGGCTAATCAAGCTCGGAGATAGCTGGTTCTCCTCGAAAGCTATTTAGGTAGCGCCTCATGTATCACTGTAGGGGGTAGAGCACTGTTTCGGCTAGGGGGTCATCCCGACTTACCAAACCGATGCAAACTCCGAATACCTACAAGTGCCGAGCATGGGAGACACACGGCGGGTGCTAACGTCCGTCGTGAAAAGGGAAACAACCCAGACCGTCAGCTAAGGTCCCAAAGTTATGGTTAAGTGGGAAACGATGTGGGAAGGCTTAGACAGCTAGGAGGTTGGCTTAGAAGCAGCCACCCTTTAAAGAAAGCGTAATAGCTCACTAGTCGAGTCGGCCTGCGCGGAAGATGTAACGGGGCTCAAACCATACACCGAAGCTACGGGTATCACTTAGGTGATGCGGTAGAGGAGCGTTCTGTAAGCCTGTGAAGGTGAGTTGAGAAGCTTGCTGGAGGTATCAGAAGTGCGAATGCTGACATGAGTAACGACAATGGGTGTGAAAAACACCCACGCCGAAAGACCAAGGTTTCCTGCGCAACGTTAATCGACGCAGGGTTAGTCGGTCCCTAAGGCGAGGCTGAAAAGCGTAGTCGATGGAAAACAGGTTAATATTCCTGTACTTCTGGTTATTGCGATGGAGGGACGGAGAAGGCTAGGCCAGCTTGGCGTTGGTTGTCCAAGTTTAAGGTGGTAGGCTGGAATCTTAGGTAAATCCGGGATTCTAAGGCCGAGAGCTGATGACGAGTTACCCTTTGGGTGACGAAGTGGTTGATGCCATGCTTCCAAGAAAAGCTTCTAAGCTTCAGGTAACCAGGAACCGTACCCCAAACCGACACAGGTGGTTGGGTAGAGAATACCAAGGCGCTTGAGAGAACTCGGGTGAAGGAACTAGGCAAAATGGCACCGTAACTTCGGGAGAAGGTGCGCCGGTGAGGGTGAAGCATTTACTGCGTAAGCCCATGCCGGTCGAAGATACCAGGCCGCTGCGACTGTTTATTAAAAACACAGCACTCTGCAAACACGAAAGTGGACGTATAGGGTGTGACGCCTGCCCGGTGCCGGAAGGTTAATTGATGGGGTTAGCTAACGCGAAGCTCTTGATCGAAGCCCCGGTAAACGGCGGCCGTAACTATAACGGTCCTAAGGTAGCGAAATTCCTTGTCGGGTAAGTTCCGACCTGCACGAATGGCGTAACGATGGCGGCGCTGTCTCCACCCGAGACTCAGTGAAATTGAAATCGCTGTGAAGATGCAGTGTATCCGCGGCTAGACGGAAAGACCCCGTGAACCTTTACTATAGCTTTGCACTGGACTTTGAATTTGCTTGTGTAGGATAGGTGGGAGGCTTTGAAGCGTGGACGCCAGTTCGCGTGGAGCCAACCTTGAAATACCACCCTGGCAACTTTGAGGTTCTAACTCAGGTCCGTTATCCGGATCGAGGACAGTGTATGGTGGGTAGTTTGACTGGGGCGGTCTCCTCCTAAAGAGTAACGGAGGAGTACGAAGGTGCGCTCAGACCGGTCGGAAATCGGTCGTAGAGTATAAAGGCAAAAGCGCGCTTGACTGCGAGACAGACACGTCGAGCAGGTACGAAAGTAGGTCTTAGTGATCCGGTGGTTCTGTATGGAAGGGCCATCGCTCAACGGATAAAAGGTACTCCGGGGATAACAGGCTGATACCGCCCAAGAGTTCATATCGACGGCGGTGTTTGGCACCTCGATGTCGGCTCATCACATCCTGGGGCTGAAGCCGGTCCCAAGGGTATGGCTGTTCGCCATTTAAAGTGGTACGCGAGCTGGGTTTAGAACGTCGTGAGACAGTTCGGTCCCTATCTGCCGTGGACGTTTGAGATTTGAGAGGGGCTGCTCCTAGTACGAGAGGACCGGAGTGGACGAACCTCTGGTGTTCCGGTTGTCACGCCAGTGGCATTGCCGGGTAGCTATGTTCGGAATAGATAACCGCTGAAAGCATCTAAGCGGGAAACTAGCCTCAAGATGAGATCTCACTGGGACCTTGAGTCCCCTGAAGGGCCGTCGAAGACTACGACGTTGATAGGTTGGGTGTGTAAGCGCTGTGAGGCGTTGAGCTAACCAATACTAATTGCCCGTGAGGCTTGACCATATAACACCCAAGCAATTTGCGAACTCGAAAGAGGCCAGATTGCGGTGTGTGAAGACGAAAGAACCGAAAGTTCGAAACGAAACACACAAATCTATTACATACCCATTCGCTGGAGCGTTATGCACATAACGACCTGGCTACCGAATTTCTTGACGACCATAGAGCATTGGAACCACCTGATCCCATCCCGAACTCAGCAGTGAAACGATGCATCGCCGATGGTAGTGTGGGGTTTCCCCATGTGAGAGTAGGTCATCGTCAAGATTAAATTCCGAAACCCCTATCTGCGTACGCAGGTAGGGGTTTTGTTTTGTCCGCAGGAAAGTTCGTACAGCATTACCGGACAGCTCCCGGCTGTCACAGTCTCCCGACAGTGCTAAGGTTCGGCCCTAGCGTTTGTATTTTCCCAAGGAAGCCTTTATGCCGGACGCCACGTCCCTCAACGCTGCTTTTATGGTGGTTCAAAGCAACAGTTTGAATGAACTGCGCAGCCTGGTGATCAGCGTAATGCGGCGTTATCCGCTGGCTCCCCTGGAAAACGAAATCGCCCTGGTGCAGAGCAATGGCATCGCGCAATGGCTTAAGTTGGCACTGGCTGAAGATCCGGAAGAGGATGACATGGGCGGCTGCGGTATTGCAGCAGCCATCGACGTGCAGTTACCCGGTAGCTTCATGTGGCAGCTCTATCGCATGGTCCTTGGGCGGGATGAAATCCCGGTCAAATCGTTGCTCGATAAAGCGCCACTGACTTGGCGTCTGATGCGCCTCCTTCCGCAACTGATCAACCAGCCGCACTTCGAGCCGCTGCAGCGCTTCCTGACCCATGACGCTGATTTGCGTAAGCGCTACCAGTTGGCTGAGCGACTGGCCGACCTGTTCGACCAATACCAGGTCTACCGCGCCGACTGGCTCGAAGACTGGGCAGAAGGTCGTCACCAATTACGCAACGGCAGAGGCGAAACCAAGCCACTGGTCCCGGCCAATTGCTGGCAGGCGGAATTATGGCGAGCGTTGTTGCTGGATGTGGGTGAGGAAGGCATGGCGCAGAGCCGTGCCGGTGTTCATCAGCGGTTTATCGAACGCATCAACAGCCTCGACGTCGCGCCTATCGGATTGCCTTCTCGGGTGATCGTTTTCGGGATTTCTTCGCTGCCCGCTCAGGCCCTCGAAGCACTCGCCGGACTGGCTCGTTTCAGTCAGGTTCTGCTGTGTGTACATAATCCTTGTCGTTACCATTGGGCCGACATCGTCGCCGATAAAGACCTGCTACGGCATCAATACAAGCGCCAGGCCCGCAAGAGCGGAATGCCCGTTGTGCTCGACCCGCAAACGCTCCACCAGCATGCTCATCCGCTGCTGGCTGCCTGGGGCAAACAGGGACGGGACTACATCAATCTTCTCGACAGCTATGACGATCCCAACAGCTATAGCTCGGCATTTCGTGACGGACGTATCGACCTGTTCAGCGACAATCAGCCAAAGAGCATGCTCAATCAACTGCAGGACGATATTCTCGAATTACGTCCTCTGAGCGAGACGCGAGAATGCTGGCCAGCTGTCGATCTGGAGCAAGACGAGTCGATCCGTTTTCACATCGCCCATAGTGCCCAGCGTGAAGTAGAGATCCTCCATGATCAGTTGCTCGAACGCTTCAGCGCTGATCCGGACCTAAGGCCTCGGGACATCATCGTGATGGTTCCGGACATCGACAGTTACGCACCGCATATTCGCGCCGTGTTCGGTCAGCTTGAACGTCAGGATCCACGTTTCATTCCATTCACGCTCGCGGATCAAGGCCAGCGTGGTCGCGATCCCCTGCTGATTGCCGTCGAACACCTGCTTAAACTCCCCGATAGCCGTTTCCCCGTCAGCGAGATTCTCGACTTGCTGGACGTTCCCGCATTACGTGCCCGCTTTGGCGTTGAGGAGCGTGACCTGCCGACGTTGCACCGCTGGATCGAAGGGGCCGGCATCCGCTGGGGAATGAATGCCGAACAGCGTGCGGGTCTGGGATTGCCTGAAGCGCTGGAGCAAAACAGTTGGCGATTTGGCCTGCGCCGAATGCTGCTGGGTTATGCCGTGGGCTGTGCGAATGCGTGCGAAGGCATCGAGCCTTACGACGAAATTGGCGGTCTGGATGCCGCACTTATCGGACCTTTGGTGGCCCTGCTGGATGCGTTGGAGATTGCGCACAATGAACTCACTCAGCCTGCACCACCCAAGCAGTGGGGTGTGCGGTTGCAAGCACTGGTGCAGCTGTTTTTCCAGGCTAGCAACGAACATGACGACTACTTGCTGGCCCAGCTCGAAGAGTTACGCGAAACCTGGCTCGATACCTGCGAGTCCGTAGGTTTGCATGATGATTTACCGTTGACCGTTGTTCGGGAAGCCTGGCTGGCCGGACTGGATCAGGGCCGCCTGTCCCAGCGTTTTCTGGCCGGTGCCGTTAACTTCTGCACCTTGATGCCGATGCGGGCGATCCCGTTCAAACGGGTCTGTCTGCTGGGCATGAACGACGGCGACTATCCACGTGCGCAACCACCGCTGGATTTCGATCTCATGGGCAGTGACTACCGCCCTGGTGATCGGTCTCGCCGCGAAGATGACCGTTATCTTCTGTTGGAAGCACTACTGTCGGCGCGTGATCAGCTCTACATCAGCTGGGTTGGCCGTAGCATTCGGGATAACAGTGAGCGCCCGGCCTCAGTGCTGATCGGCCAATTGCGTGACCATCTCGCCAGCGGCTGGCGACTGCGCGATGAAGACAAGGACTTGTTAAAGGCCATGACTCAGGAACATCCATTGCAGCCTTTCAGCGCTCGCTACTTTCATGAAGGTGACGCGCTGTTCAGCTACGCCAATGAGTGGCAGGTACTTCATCGTGTCACTGATCAGGTGGCTGACGTCGAAGTACTTGAGGCTTACGTACAGGAGGAGCCGCTGAGCCTCGGTCAATTGCAGGACTTCGTGCGCAATCCCGTGCGGCATTTTTTCAGTCAGCGCCTGAAAGTGTTTTTTGAAGCGGCTGAAGTGCCGTTGGCCGATGAAGAACCCTTTGTCCTCGATGCGCTGCAACGCTATACCCTCAGCGACAGCTTGCTTGCAGCGGCTCTGGGGCGCATTGATCACGCCGATCAGGCACTTGACGATCAGGCCAAACGCCTGCAAAACAGTGGGCTGTTGCCCATGGCGGGATTCGGCGAATGCCTTCAGCGTGAGTTGATCGAGCCGTTGCCGGATCTGCTGCAGCGCTATCAACAGCTCCTGGCGTTATGGCCGACGCCGCTTACCAGCGCTCTGCCAGTGAATCTTGAGTTGGAAGGACTGCGCCTTGAAGGTTGGCTCAGTGGCCTGCACCAGCGTGCAGACGGTGGTTTGCTGTCGGTCACTACCATCCCCAACAGCATTGGCTCAGTCAAAACCCGAAAATGGCACCGTTTGACGCGGCCTTGGGTCAATCATCTGGTTGCCTGCGCCAGCGGCATACCGATGACCACCGCGCTAGTAGCCAGCGACGACAGCCTGCTGCTGGAGCCGTTGGGGAAGGGCGCAGCACTTACAATTTTGGGACATCTCCTGGAAGCCTGGCAGGCGGGCATGCGTCAACCCCTGCCGATTGCAGTTAAAACAGCCTTCGCCTGGCTTGGCCAGACCGAGCCGCTGAAAGCCGAAGCCGCTGCCCGTAAAGCCTATGAGGGCGATGGTCAGACCACTGACGGAGAGCGCCGCGAAAGCCCTGCACTCACCCGGCAGTTTGCTGACTACGATGCACTGCTCGCCGACGAGACATTCCCCGACTGGTGCAACGCGTTGTACAAACCGATGCTTGAAGCCCCCTGGCGTTCACTGACCAGCGAGGAGGCTCGTTCATGACCAAAAAAACACCTCTGGCGCTGGCCTTCCCACTGCGCGGCAGCCAACTGATCGAAGCCAGCGCCGGGACCGGCAAGACCTTCACCATTTCCGCGCTTTATCTACGCCTTGTCCTGGGGCACGGCAGTGAAGTGAGTGGTTTCGGGCGTGAGCTGTTACCGCCGCAAATCCTCGTCGTAACCTTCACCGATGCCGCCACCAAAGAGTTGCGTGAACGTATCCGCACGCGCCTGGCCGAGGCCGCGCGGTTCTTCCGTGATGAGACAACAGCGCCGGATGGCCTCATTGCCGAACTGCGTGATCAGTACCTGCCCGAACAATGGTCAGGCTGCGCAAACCGTCTGGACATCGCCGCGCAATGGATGGATGAGGCGGCTGTCTCGACCATCCACAGTTGGTGCCAGCGCATGCTGCGCGAACATGCGTTCGACAGCGGCAGCTTGTTTACCCAGACCCTGGAAACCGATCACAGCGATTTGCTGGGCGAAGTCCTGCGCGATTACTGGCGGCTGTTCTGTTATCCGATGCAAGGCGATGCGCTCAACTGGGTCCGCAACAATTGGGGCGGTCCGGCCGCGCTACTGCCGCGCGTGCGCGGTTTGTTCGCCAGCGAGCGCGACAGTGTTGAAGGAAAAGCCCCGGCCGAGCTGATCAACGAATGTTTGCAGGAACGACGAAGCGCGTTGCTTGAACTCAAGATGCCTTGGCGCCAATGGGCGGACGAGTTGCTGGTTATCTGTCATCAAGGCGTTGCGAGCAAGAGTGTCGACGGTCGAAAAATGCAGGCGCGCTACTTCGAACCCTGGTTCGAAAAAATCAAAGCCTGGGCCGAAGATGAAGCGCTTGAACAACTGGACATCGGCACCGGCTTCACACGTCTGACGCCTGATGGCATGGCCGAAGCCTGGAAGGGCGAAGCGCCCCGTCATCCAGGATTGGACGCAATGCCCGGCCTCAAGGCCAGCCTCGACGGACTGCCGACCCCCGATGCCGCCGTTCTGCAACATGCCGCACATTGGGTTGGAACACGGTTCGAGGAAGAAAAGCGCCGCCGCGCGGAGATGGGCTTCGACGATATGCTTCTGCGCCTGGATGCTGCTTTGCAATCCGAAGGAGGCGAGCGCCTGGCCACCTTGATTCGGGAGCAGTTCCCGGTCGCGTTGATCGACGAATTCCAAGACACCGACCCGGTGCAATACCGGATCTTCGAAAGCATCTATCGCATCGAAGACAACAACCCAGAGTGCGGCCTGTTCCTGATTGGTGACCCGAAACAGGCGATCTATGCGTTCCGTGGCGCCGACATTTACACCTACCTGCGCGCCCGTCAGGCCACCACCGGTCGACTGCATACGCTGGGCACCAACTTCCGCTCCAGCCATGGAATGGTCGGTGCGGTGAATCACGTATTCGAACGCGCCGAGTCTCGTGACCTGGGGCGCGGAGCGTTTCTGTTTCGGGAAAAAAATGGCGACAACCCCGTTCCGTTTTTGCCTGTCGAGTCCCAGGGGCGCAAAGAGGTTCTGCACGTAGAGGGTCAGGTGGTCCCGTCCCTGAACATCTGGCATTTGTCCGCAGAACAACCACTGTCCGGCGCGGTGTACCGGCAACAATTGGCTGCCGCCTGCGCCAGTGAAATCACTGCATTGCTCAATGGTGGACAACAAGGGCGGGCGGGTTTCGTCGAGAATGGCAAGGACTTCAGGGGCCTGCTCCCGGCCGATATCGCGATCCTTGTACGCGATGGTAAAGAAGCTCAAGCGGTGCGTGGCGAACTCTCGGCTCGAGGTGTGCGCAGCGTCTATCTGTCGGACAAGGACTCGGTGTTCGCCGCACAAGAAGCTCACGACGTGCTGACCTGGCTCAAGGCCTGTGCCGAGCCCGATGTCGAGCGGCCACTGCGAGCCGCGTTAGCCTGCATCACGCTGAATTTGTCGCTGGCTGAACTGGAACGATTGAATCAGGACGAGCTCGCCTGGGAAGCACGGGTCATGCAATTCCGTGGATATCGCGAGCTTTGGCGCAAGCAAGGCGTGCTGCCGATGCTGCGACGTTTGCTGCATGACTTCCAGCTACCGCAAGCATTGATTGCACGCAGCGACGGGGAGCGCGTACTGACCAACCTGCTGCACCTGTCCGAATTACTGCAGCAGGCTGCGGCCGAGCTCGACGGCGAACAGGCGCTGATTCGTCATTTGTCCGAGCATCTGGCGTTGTCCGGCCAGGCTGGTGAAGAGCAGATCCTGCGTCTGGAAAGCGACGAACAACTGGTCAAGGTCGTGACCATCCACAAGTCCAAGGGCCTTGAATACCCCTTGGTGTTTCTGCCTTTTATCTGTTCGGCGAAACCGGTGGATGGCAGTCGTTTACCGCTGCATTACCACGACGAAAACGGCAAGGCTCAGGTGAGCCTGAAGCCGACGGACGAGTTGATTGCCTTGGCCGACGATGAGCGTCTGGCCGAGGATCTGCGCCTGCTGTATGTCGCCCTGACTCGCGCACAACATGCGTGCTGGCTCGGCGTGACGGATCTCAAACGCGGCAATAACAACAGTTCGGTGCTGCACCTGTCGGCGTTGGGTTACCTGTTGGGGGGTGGTTTGCCATTGGCCGAGTCGGCAGGCTTGAAACGCTGGCTGGAAGACTTGCAGCAGGACTGCCCGGCGCTGACTTACGTTGAATTGCCGCAAGCCACCGCCGAGCATTACCAGCCGCCGCAAAACCAGGCGACCTTGCTCGCGCTGCGCGTCCCCAAACGCAAGGCCAGTGAAAACTGGTGGATCGCCTCGTACAGCGCCTTGCGCATTGGCGACCGTTTGAGCGTGGGCAGTGACGAAGCCCCTGAGAGTCCGCAAGCGCAAAAGCTCTTCGACGACGAACGCCTCGATCCGCACGCTCCACGAGAAGTGATGGCCGGTGGCGGTGATATCCATCGATTCCCCAGAGGCCCTAACCCCGGCACCTTTCTCCATGGTTTGCTGGAATGGGCCGGCGACGAAGGTTTTTCCGCCACCGCGCAAGCGATCGAAGACGCGATTGCCCGGCGCTGCAACCGCCGTGGCTGGGAAGGCTGGATCACTACGCTGAGCGATTGGCTGCAGCATTTGCTCAAGTCCCCGCTACGCCTCGGCGGCGGGCCGGCACCAGTGATTTTCGAGCAACTGACTCAGTACCGCGTCGAGATGGAGTTCTGGTTCGCCAGCCATAAAGTCGACGTACTCAAACTGGATGAACTGGTGTGCCAACACACCCACAACGGCGTTGCCCGAGTGGCGGCCGAACCGGTCTTGCTCAACGGCATGTTCAAAGGCTTTATCGACCTCACCTTCGAGCACGATGGCCGCTATTACGTCGCCGACTACAAATCCAACTGGCTAGGCGTTGATGACGCGGCCTACACCGAACAGGCTATGGAGCAATCGATTCTCGATAACCGCTATGACCTGCAATACGTGCTGTACCTGTTGGCCTTGCATCGACAGCTCAAGGCGCGGCTTGTCGACTACGATTACGACCGGCACGTCGGCGGTGCGCTCTACCTGTTCTTGCGGGGTACGCGTGCTGCCACCCAAGGCGTGTATTTCGTCCGTCCACCCAAAGAACTGATCGAGCGACTGGACCGAATGTTCCAGGGCAAGCCAGAACCCAAGGCCGAACCCGCGTGGGAACAGGGAGTACTGCTATGAGTCGCACCTTCGCCGATTTGCTGCCCACACCCTTGGCGGCCGAAAGCCTGGCGGATCTGACGCCATTGAGTCGTGCCGATGACCTGCTGCTGTTACTGACGCGCTGGGTTGAGCGAGGCTGGTTGCGAGCGCTGGACAAGGCCTTCGTCGCCTTCCTCCACGAACTCGCTCCCGACGATGATCCGTTGGTGCTGCTCGCGGCCGCGCTGACCAGTCATCAACTGGGCCACGGCCATGTGTGTCTGGACTTGTTCGAGACGCTGAAAGAACCGGATTTCGCCCTGTCGCTACCCCCTGAAGGTGATTTGCACAGTGGTGCGATGGTATTGCCGTCGCAATTGCTTGAAGCGCTGGACGGAGCCCATTGGTGCAAGGTTCTGGCCTCCAGCAATTTGGTGGCCCTGGCCGCAGACGGTCGTGAATCTGTGCAATCGCGGCCCTTGGTTTTATCCGGTAAGCGCCTATACCTGCGTCGCTACTGGGCTTACGAAAGACGCATCGACGATGCCCTGCGCCTGCGCTTGGCTGAACACGAAACGACACCGGATGATTTACCCCAACGCCTGACCGGTCTGTTCGGTTCCGCCAAAACCGGTGAAGTGATCGACTGGCAGAAACTCGCCTGTGCCTTGGCGACCCGCAGTGCGTTCAGCATCGTGACCGGCGGCCCTGGCACCGGCAAGACCACCACCGTCGTGCGCTTGCTGGCATTGCTTCAGGCTCCCGCAGTGGAGGCCGGCAAACCGTTGCGCATCCGGCTTGCCGCACCCACAGGCAAAGCGGCGGCCCGGCTCACGGAGTCGATCAGCCAACAGGTCCGGACCCTGGCAGTCGCCGAATCGGTTCGCAGCCAGATCCCGTCCGACGTCACCACTGTGCACCGTTTGCTGGGCAGTCGCCCCGGCACGCGACACTTTCGCCATCACGCCGGTAATCGCTTGCCGCTGGATGTGCTGGTCGTCGACGAAGCGTCAATGATCGACCTTGAAATGATGGCCAACCTGCTCGATGCGATGCCGGCCCACGCGCGGTTGGTGTTGTTGGGGGACAAGGATCAGCTGGCATCGGTGGAGGCCGGCGCTGTGCTGGGCGACCTGTGCCGGGATGCCGAGGCAGGTTGGTACAGCCCGCAGACTCGCCAGTGGCTGGAAGCGGTCAGTGGTGAAAGCCTGGAAGCCAGTGGTTTGCAGGCTGACACCCAAGGCGCTCATCCACTGGCCCAGCAAGTGGTGATGCTGCGTCATTCGCGCCGGTTCGGCGAGGGCAGTGGCATTGGTCAACTGGCTCGGTGGGTCAATCAGCAACAACCCGAACAAGCCCGCAAGTTGTTGTCGGCTCGAAGCCACGACGACGTGTTTTCCCTGTCGCTCAAGGGTGAGCAAGACCGGGCGCTGGAGCGCTTGTTGCTCGAAGGCCATGGCGAAGGACCACAAGGCTATCGCCACTATTTGAGTCTTTTACGCAATCAACGGCCGCCGCTCGACAGTTCACTCGACGATCCACGCTGGAGCGGGTGGGCGCGAGAAGTGCTGCAAGCCTTTGACGCTTTCCAGTTGCTGTGTGCCGTCCGTAAAGGGCCGTGGGGCGTGGAAGGGTTGAATCAGCGAGTGACCGCCGCATTGCTCAGGGCCCGGTTGATCGACAGCGATCAGCAGTGGTACGAAGGGCGACCTGTATTGATGACCCGTAACGATTATGGCCTGGGGTTGATGAACGGTGACATTGGCATCGCCCTCAAACTGCCGGAGCGTGAGGGACCCGAAGCAGGCAAGCAGGTGTTGCGCGTGGCGTTCCCACGCAATGACGGCCAGGGCGGCGTTCGTTTTGTTCTGCCTAGCCGGCTCAACGATGTCGAAACCGTCTACGCCATGACCGTGCACAAATCCCAGGGCTCGGAATTTGCCCATACGGCGCTGATTCTGCCGGATGCCCTGAACCCTGTGCTCACCAAGGAACTGATCTACACCGGGATCACCCGGGCCAAGCACTGGTTCACCTTGATCGAGCCGCGTGCGGGTGTCTTCGAGGAGGCGGTGCGGCGCAAGGTCAAGCGCTTGAGCGGATTGATGCTGGAGCTGGAAGACGGGATTGCATCGAGCCTTTGATTGCGCGCCGACTAGTCGGCGAACAACATCTCCCGGCTTTCACCCATCAACAGGCCGTGATTCTGTTCAGTGACCGAGCGGATGTAATCCCACAACAGGGTGATCCGCTTGAGCTTGCGCAGGTCTTCCCGGCAGTACATCCAGAGTTTCAAGGAATTTAGGCTAACCCATTGATTACTGAGGCTAACAGCTATGAGTAGGGCATCTTAGGGCCGGAAAGGGTCACGTTCGCCCTCACATTGTTTCAAGCGGGCAATAACGTCAGGGGCGGTTCTTGCAGTGTCGATCCTACCTGTTTCGTCAAGGTTGATTTCTATAGTTCTCCCCCATTTTGGTGTTATGTCGATACACCTCCGAAGGCCCTTGTCGCTCCACCAATCGAACATCATGAAGAATTCCTTATCAGGGAAGATGTGGCCGATATCTGCGGTCCCTTGGCCGGGGAGCATGCCCCCTTTGTCGATACGGTGTTGGGTGTTCCAGATATAGCGCAGCTCCTCCTTTCCATCCTTGGGGTAATTGACGACTACTCTGGGCAACGTCACATACCAAAACAAAAGTGTTGCGAACAGGAGAAGAGCTGCCACTTTCCCCTTACTCAGCTTGCTTACAAGCGTGGACATTAACGCCATTCCCCCAATCCTCCGGATTAACTGCAAGAACCTTCTCCATGATCATTTGGGCAGTGACGCCTCCGTTAGGATGCTCGGCGAATAATTTTATTCCGATGCTAATCGATACTCGGTCCGGGGCGTCGTCGTAAGCCTTCAGCCCATCGACACCTTCGGTCGCATGAGGCCCCCGCCGTTTCTCCCAATCAAATGCCTTTCTGATGGAGTCGGATGCAAACTGCTCAACACCCGCACCGTCGGACAGCACGCTTTCCGAAAGACCACCAGCTCGTCCGACGTATCCATAGTGGATGTTCGACCAAATATCATAGAAATAATCGTACTTACCTTGCTTGTGGTAGTACCCACCGAATTTCTTATGGATTTTCGGCTTATGGTCCCAGGGGCGGTCTTGACCCACTCGTTCAGTCCATATGGCCATCGCAGCCGCGCCATTTGCCGCCCCAATAACTTGAGGGCTTGTCGTACTGATCTGGGCATACCACGGCAGCTCCATTTGCTTGCGGGTCGCTGCCGCAACGTCATAGCTGAGCAGCTCTTTCATCTTCAAGACCGAGGAATCGTGGATATTGCGATTCATCTCGTCCGCGATGTAACTCGCCAGCTCCTCCATCATGTCAGGGTCAGTGCAAACGGCCGGTTCCGCTTGTGGCTCAGGTTTCGCAACCGGCTGCTTTGTGGCTGCTTGGGGATCAACTAAAGCATTCGCCGCTGTGGCTTTCTCTTTGAGTTTCGGGTCGGCCAACAAAGTCGCCATCTTTTCATCGTCAATAGAGCCATCGGGCCGGAAAGCTCCGAGCGCCATAAAGTTGATGATAGTTGCACCGCTAGCGTCCCCCATAACAAAGCCACCACCGACATCACTAGACCCAGTGATGATTGTCCCGCCGTGACTGGTTGGGCTTCCTAAGTGGGCCATAGGACGGCCATTCACCTGAATAGAAGGAAAGCCCGTAGTAATGACAGCACCACATCCACAGGTATCGCCTACACGAGCGGAGCCCATAAAGTTGATGTTAACGTCAGCACTGGCAGAAGCAATTGGGGTTGTGCCGTGACCGGGTAATGGGCAGACGTGTTTGTCACCCAATCGAGCAGAAGAAATCATTAATCGTCCTTGCGTCTTTCATCCATGGGCATGCACCAGTCTTATGCTGGCTTGCGGGAGACTACCGGAAATGGAATAGCGAGTCTGTAAGATAAGACCTGATGATGGGCGAGGCCTTGAGGACCCAGTCTGCGTTCTACTTGGTGGCTGTGATGGAGGGAGTTGCTTCGGCAGAAAGGTCAAAGATCGCCGTTGTAGGTTATTGGGTTTTTTCCAATTCCGATGTCTTCACGGATTGCATTGAGCATCCTAAGGGCTTTTTCACGGGCTCTCAGGGGCCACAACTTATTTCAGAATTACAAACGAATCCCTTTTGGACGATCGCACATCGTTAAGCACCTCATGTACAAAACCTGCTTTCCAAATGTCACTCGCCCCAGCTTATATTTCAGGCCGAAAAACCAAACTCGTAAAAGATGAGACCATTTTCCACGGGGCGGGGCTGGAAACTCGTACAGAAAAAGGTCACTCGCAGGGGTATGCTTGCTTGAACGCCATAATTGTCAGGAATGTCTCGTCCTGATCTAACATTGCCGGATTGTCGTGCAAAAACTTTTCGAGAATCCGTGTTGCTTGCCCATTGTTGATGCCTTGTTTCGGAAAGCACACCTTCAGATTGTCAGGTAGCGCGCTTTTGAAAATCACCATCGTGTTTCTGACGCCCTCTACCATCCCGATACACCGTCCAACACCCAGCAAGTCAATGGAGGGGGTTGGAACTTTATCCATTGCCCGAACAGCCTGCTGACACACCTCTAAAAGCTTGTTCCCATCTGCCAAGGCTGCGCCACTCACCAGTATTCCAACCAATGCAATTGCTGCCGCCATCCCTGTCTTCATTCTGATTATCCTGAGTGCGTTAATAGCAATCGGTGCTCACTGTCTGGCCGTAAGCCATCGAAGTGCAGTGTGTTTGCTTGGGCATCACGTAGGGTTGTGGTGCCGGTTGCTGGTATTGCTGACTCTGCGAATTCAGCATCTTCACTATGCGCTGACGCTTTTCCTTTTCGGCCTGTGCTTGCAAGTCTGTCGCGGTCTTGTCGAGCTGAACACGGCAGTTCACGTAAGCGTCAGAACCGGGCGTTGCCCCGTATGACTGACACTGTGCATCGTCCTTGGCAGCTTGCAGTTCTTTCGCAGCGGCAAGGTTGTTCAGGCTCTCTTGTCTGTTCGAATAGCCATTGGTGCCGGGAAGGCAGTCGTCCCATGCTATGCCCATCGAACAATCCATCGGGTGGTTGGCACATCCCGCCAAGCCCAACAGTGCAAGCGCTCCAATCCATGCCTTCATGTTGAATTCCTTGTGAATGAGTTTGCAGATTGTACCGGGTACTACTCGATGCGATGCACCTTGCACAGCTTCTTCAGGTTGCCCAGCTTAAGAGTGTGCTGGGGGTGTCCGTCCAGCATAGGCTGTGTGATGTCTTGGTCTGTCTTAATCTGAGTCACTACGTTCTCTACCTGAAGCGCATTCCCGCGAGCGAAGGCAAGTCGATACTCCGCTTGATCGGTGTAATCAGTGGTCTTCCGCATAACCATACGTTCAGGAACCGCCCACTCAGCCAGCGGCTCTGTTTCCGGCGAGTAGTAGTCAACCGAGTCATGCAACAAACGACCTTGTTTCACCCATTTGCGAAGCCGTAGTGCCGACCGGATTTGAGCAATCAGGTATGCAGGTTCCGTAATCTCTACGCAGACATCAGATTTGAACTCCCTTGCCAGTTCGGGAGAGAACACTTTGCTCATGCAGAAGACGAAGATTTCACGATCACGGACGGTTGATTCGAACGTCCCGTGTAATTGCGATGTTTTTCCAGTTGTCGTGTTCGTCAGTTCGAGGCCATCCACCGGATTGAAAACCCGCTTGCCTTCGTTTCGATCACCGCGAACCTGCATTTCCTCGTAGTTGCTGTAATACGAAAGCGAGCGAAAGAGCACTTCGCCTCTGTCGACAAATGCGTCCAGATACTTGGAAGGAAGGTACTTGTATAGAGGTTTCAAGGCGGCACCTGATGGGCTGTTGAAATTGACAATGGGCGCTACCGGCTCGCCGGAACAATGTCCATTTGTCCACACCCGTCGTCATACAAAACTCCAGCTCTCAGCATCACGCTGGGGGGGGCTAGCATTTGCCCAGTCAGTGACGGTGTGGGTCTGAAAGTATGCGTCGAGGTGTTTCAAGTTGGGTATCAAGCACTGGTACAAACTATTGGTAAAGACCTGCTGACCTCATTACGATTCCGCTACCTGATTCCTTGAAATCTTCAGTCGGCGAACAACATCTCCCGGCTTTCACCCATCAACAGGCCGTGATTCTGTTCAGTGACCGAGCGGATGTAATCCCACAACAGGGTGATCCGCTTGAGCTTCCTCAGGTCCTCCCGGCAATACATCCAGAATTGCCGGGTGATGTTGATCTCTTGCGGCAACACTGGCAGCAGCCGTAGGTCCTGGGCCGCCAGGAAGCACGGCAGAATCGCCAGCGACCGCCCCTGCTGTGCCGCCACGAATTGCGCGATCACGCTGGTGCTGCGCAAATTGGCGCTGGCGCCGGGCAGCACGTTCGCCAGGTACAACAGCTCGGAGCTGAATGCCAGATCGTCGACATAACTGATGAATGAATGCTTGCCCAAGTCTGCCGGGCGGCGGATCGGTGGGTGTTTGTCCAGATAGTCCTGGGTTGCGTACAGCTGTAATCGGTAGTCACAGAGTTTGCAGCAGACGTACGGCCCGTGTTCCGGACGCTCCAGGGCGATGACGATGTCGGCTTCGCGCTTGGACAAGCTGATGAAGTGCGGCAGCGGCAGGATGTCGACGGAGATGGCCGGGTAGGCGTCGACGAAATGACTCAGTTGCGGGGTGATGAAAAAGCTGCCGAACCCTTCAGTGCAACCCATGCGCACGTGACCGGACAACGCCACTCCAGACCCTGAAACTTGTTCGCATGCCATGTGCAGGGTGCTTTCAATGGACTCGGCGTAACCCAGAAGTCGTTGACCTTCAGCGGTCAGGACAAAACCGCTGGTCCGGGATTTCTCGAACAACAATGTCCCCAATGCTGCTTCCAGCGAACTGATACGCCGCGACACGGTGGTGTAGTCCACTGCCAGGCGCTTGGCCGCAGTGCTGGCCTTGCGGGTGCGGGCGACTTCGAGGAAAAACTTGAGGTCATCCCAGTTCAACGAGCCTAAAGACGTGATGTTTTTTTGCATGATGGACCGGCTTTTATGTGCGTTCTTATTAGAAGTTTGCACATCTATACTCCAAAAACAGCTCGACAACCAATTCGCGGCACACGCCTCATCACAAGGTGACTTTCTCGCCTTGGCTCCCAAGATAAAAACAAGCATCTGGAGACCCACATGAACGCATCGCTCACGCCTAACGAAACCACTGTCCAAACGGTAAAGCTGTTGATCGACGGCCAGTGGGTCGAATCCAAAACCACCGAGTGGCACGACATCGTCAACCCGGCGACCCAGCAAGTGCTGGCCAAAGTGCCGTTTGCCACCACCGAAGAAGTCGACGCCGCGATCAGCGCTGCCCATCGCGCCTTCCAGACCTGGAAGCTGACGCCGATCGGCGCGCGGATGCGCATCATGCTCAAGCTCCAGGCGCTGATTCGTGAACACTCCAAACGCATCGCCGTGGTCCTGAGCGCAGAGCAAGGCAAAACCATCGCCGACGCTGAAGGCGACATTTTCCGTGGTCTGGAAGTGGTCGAACACGCGTGTTCAATCGGCAGCTTGCAAATGGGTGAGTTTGCCGAGAACGTGGCCGGCGGTGTCGACACCTACACCCTGCGCCAGCCAATCGGCGTGTGCGCCGGCATCACCCCGTTCAACTTCCCGGCGATGATTCCGCTGTGGATGTTCCCGATGGCCATCGCCTGCGGCAACACCTTCGTGCTCAAGCCGTCCGAACAGGACCCGATGTCGACCATGCTCCTGGTGGAACTGGCCATTGAGGCCGGTGTTCCAGCGGGCGTACTGAACGTCGTGCATGGCGGCAAGGATGTGGTCGACGCACTCTGCACGCACAAAGACATCAAGGCTGTTTCCTTCGTCGGTTCGACCGCAGTCGGTACTCACGTCTACGACCTGGCCGGCAAGCACGGCAAGCGCGTTCAATCGATGATGGGCGCGAAGAACCACGCTGTGGTGCTGCCGGATGCCAATCGCGAACAAGCACTGAATGCCCTGGTCGGCGCCGGTTTTGGTGCGGCGGGTCAACGCTGCATGGCTACGTCCGTGGTGGTGTTGGTGGGCGCGGCCAAACAATGGTTGCCGGACCTGAAAGCGCTGGCGCAGAAACTGACAGTGAATGCCGGCAGCGAGCCGGGCACTGACGTCGGCCCGGTGATCTCGAAAAAAGCCAAGGCGCGGATTCTCGACTTGATCGAATGCGGCATCAAGGAAGGCGCGAAACTGGAGCTGGACGGTCGCGAGATCACGGTTCCGGGTTACGAGAAGGGCAACTTTGTCGGCCCGACCTTGTTCTCCGGCGTGACCACCGACATGCAGATCTACACCCAGGAAATCTTCGGCCCGGTGCTGGTGGTGCTGGAAGTGAATACGCTCGACGAGGCGATTGCGCTGGTCAACGCCAACCCGTTCGGCAACGGCACGGGCCTGTTCACCCAAAGCGGTGCGGCGGCGCGTAAATTCCAGAACGAAATCGACGTCGGCCAGGTCGGCATCAACATCCCGATTCCAGTGCCGGTCCCGTTCTTCAGCTTCACCGGTTCGCGCGGTTCCAAGCTCGGCGACCTTGGCCCGTATGGCAAGCAAGTGGTGCAGTTCTACACTCAGACCAAGACCGTCACCAGTCGCTGGTTCGATGACGACAGCGTCAACGACGGTGTGAACACCACCATCAACTTGCGTTAAGGAGCCGGACATGAAAATCGCATTTATCGGTCTCGGCAACATGGGCGCCCCGATGGCGCGCAACCTGATCAAGGCCGGCCATGCACTGCGTCTGGTCGACTTGAACAAAACCGTGCTGGCGGAGCTTGAGCAACTGGGCGGCAGCATCAGCGCTTCGGCCCGTGAAGCGGCGCAAGGCGCGGAACTGGTGATCACCATGCTCCCGGCCGCTGTGCATGTGCGCAGCGTGTGGCTGGGTGAAGACGGCGTTCTCGCCGGTATCGGTCAAGGTGTACCGGCCGTGGATTGCAGCACTATTGATCCACAGACCGCACGCGATGTGGCTGCCGCCGCTGCCAAACAGGGCGTGGCCATGGCCGATGCGCCGGTTTCCGGTGGCACCGGCGGTGCAGCTGCCGGGACGCTGACCTTTATGGTCGGCGCCACCCCTGAGCTGTTCGCTATCCTGCAACCGGTGCTGGCGCAAATGGGCCGCAACATCGTCCATTGCGGTGAAGTCGGCACCGGGCAAATCGCCAAAATCTGCAACAACCTGCTGTTGGCGATTTCCATGGTTGGCGTCAGCGAAGCCATGGCGCTGGGAGATGCCCTTGGGATCGACACGACCGTGCTGGCCGGGATCATCAATAGTTCTACTGGACGTTGCTGGAGTTCGGAGATGTACAACCCATGGCCGGGCATCGTCGAAACGGCGCCGGCCTCGCGCGGTTATACCGGCGGATTTGGTGCCGAACTGATGCTCAAGGATCTGGGGCTGGCCACGGAAGCGGCCCGTCAGGCGCACCAACCGGTGGTGCTCGGCGCGGTGGCCCAGCAGTTGTATCAGGCGATGAGCCAGCGTGGGGAAGGGGGCAAAGACTTCTCAGCGATCATCAATAGCTATCGCAAACCGTTGTAGGAGGCGGCTTGCCGGCGAAAGCAATGGTGGCTGTCATACTGCCTTCGTTGCGATGCGTCGACCCGACAAGCCAGCTCCTACAGGTCAATACATTTACCGGGAGATCACGTCGGGTGATCTCCCGGTTTTTTGCATCAGGCAAACACGAAATACTTGCGCACGGTTTCAACCACTTCCCATGTGCCTTTCATCCCCGGCTCGATGACGAAAATGTCGCCGGCACGTAGATGGATCGGCTCCTTTCCTTCCGGGGTAATGATGCAGTAGCCCTCGCGGAAGTCGCAGTATTCCCATTTCACGTATTCGACATACCACTTGCCTGGCGTGCAGATCCAGGTGCCCATGATCTTGCTGCCGTCTTCGCTGGTGTAGGCGTTGAGGTTGACGGTGTGCGGGTCACCTTCGAGTTTTTCCCATTTGCAGGCGTCAAGCACCGGCAGTGGATGAGTATCGCGAAGGACGGTAATCGGTGCGGTCATGTGGACTCCGGGCAGCGGGTTCAAGAACTGAAGTGGCACCCTATAGCGCCCGTGCACCGGTCAGTTGTCTGAACTCGACACTGAGCTATCCAGAAACGCAGTGGTCAAGGTGTGGTCCTTCGAACAACCGGCCTTTGGACTATCTGTGCACTCATTGAAATTTCCTCTCGGCAAACCCCCGGTTCACGGCAGTTCGTGCGAAAAACGCCCCGGCGTTGCGGGTTTTTTGCACGAATATTCGCCGGTATCGCTCGTATCATTCAGTTCGGGAAATTCCGAGAGCATTGTCATGAACAAAGCACCTATGTTGTGGGACATCAGTCCGCCCCTGAGTACCGTAACCCCCACCTGGCCGGGCGATACGCCTTTTCAGGAAGAGCGCGTCTGGAGCTTCGGGCCTGAGTGCCCGGTGAATGTCGGGCGTATCACCTTGTCGCCGCACACAGGCGCCCATGTCGATGCACCGCTGCATTACAGCGCTGACGGTGCGGCCATCGGCGATGTGCCACTGGAGGTCTACATCGGGCCCTGCCGCGTGTTGCATTGCCTGGACAGCGGTCAATTGGTTCAACCTGGGCAACTGGAGGGGCGTTTGGACAACGTGCCTGAGCGTGTACTGTTGCGCACCTATCGACTGGCGCCGCTGACAACCTGGGATCCGCATTTCACTGCGGTCGCCAAAGAAACCGTCGACCTGTTGGCCAGCCTCGGCGTGCGCTTGGTCGGTATCGATACGCCGTCGCTCGATCCGCAGCAATCCAAGACAATGGACTCGCACAATGCGGTGGCTCGCCATGGCATGGCCATTCTCGAAGGCATCGTGCTGGATGAGGTACCGGAAGGTGACTATGAACTGATTGCGCTGCCGCTGCGTTTTGCCCATCTGGACGCTAGTCCGGTGAGGGCAATTTTGCGGCCGTTGAATGCGCAGTAACGCGCCTGACCTGTGGCTAACCCGAAGTGAACGTCAGCGAGATTGCCAAGCGTTCACTTCCGGGGGAGTTGTCAGGTATTGCTCTCGGTAAATTTCTCGTAGTACAGGTGCACGCTGTCCAGGGTTTGGGCCTGCAGCCAGGTCTTGATCGACTCGACCATCGGCGGTGGCCCGCAGACGTACATATCAACGTCCCCATCGCGCAGTTCATCGGCATCGAAGTGCTCGGCAATGTAGCCACGCTTGCCGGTCCAGTGCGGCGACGGATCACTCACCACTTCGGTGTAGCGAAAGCCTGGAATACGTTCTGCGTAGGCATCAATGCGTGCCCGTTCGCACAGATCGGCAGCGTCCCGCACACCGTAGTACAAGTGCACCGGTTGGGCGCAGTTGCGCTCGGCCAATTCGTCGAGCATACCCAGTAGCGAAGAGAGCCCGGTGCCACCCGCCACCAGGATCAGCGGCTGGGTGACGTGGCGAAGATAGAAGGCACCCATGGGGGCCTCCAGGGCGATTTCGTCACCCACCTGGCAGCGTTCGCGGATGTAGTTGCTCATCACCCCGTCGGGCAGCAGGCGAATCAGGAACTGCACCAGATTGTGGTTGCTCGGCCGGTTGGCAAACGAGTACGAACGCAGACTCTCGGTGCCCGGAATCCGCAAGCGGGCGTATTGCCCCGGCAGGAAATCCAGTGGCTGTCCTGTTGTCCCCAAGTCTAGATGCAGGATCGCCGTACTGGCCGACACCTGTTTGACGTCAGTGACCGTTGCGTTGAACTGGTCAGGGCCTGCGGCGTTGCACAGGCTGGAGGCGAAGTCGAAATAGAACGCTGCGTCGGACTTCACTCGCGTCTGGCAGGTGAGCATTTTTCGTTGCTCCAGGTCCAGGCTGGAGAGGGCCTCCTCATCCACATAGTCCTGGCTGTATTCGCCCGATTCGCAGCGACCCTGGCAGGTTCCGCAGACACCTTCGCGGCAATCCAGAGGAATGTTGATGCCATTGCGCAGGGCGGCGTCGAGAAGTATTTCGTTGGCTTGTACGGGAAAGAACAGTGTTTTTCCGTCGGCAAAGCTGAACGCGACTTTATGGTTCATGCCCCGGTCTCCATGGATTCAGAGGTGGTAGAAATCGAGTACCGAGTTGATGGTGTCGTTGAGCAGTAGTACATGCTTGCGGGCGATCAGCCAGCCATCGGCGTGGGGCTTGAGGCGGTAGGTCGCGCGGCCAAAGAACTGCTCGGTCGTGGCCAGGCGATAGAACAAGGTGTGCCAGTTCAGACGCACCTCCAGCTCGCCGTTTTCCAGCTCGCTGATCCGTACGTTGTTGATCAGGTGCAGGGTACGCGGCATCGGCGTCGAGGAGGCGGACTTGCCCGTACGCAGGCGGAACACGCGATCTTCCAGACCGGAACGGTTGGGATAGTAGATCAACGACATTTCGCGTTTGGGGTCGCGGGTGTAGACGTGTTCCGAGTCCCATTGTGGCAAGTGGAATTCGCTGTGTTCGTCGAACAGCTTGATGTACGCATCCCAGTCCTGGGCATCGCACAGTTCGGACTTGCGATAGAAGAATTGTTCGATTTGGTACTGCAATAGCGTATTCATCATTGCACCTCACGGAGTTTCAGGGATTTCGCGTCCAGGCCATCGAGCAGGAATTTCTGCCAGTTGCGGTGCTGGTTGACGTAAAGCCCTTCGTGGGTGAATTCGGTGCCGGTCATGGCTGGGGCAATGCCGATCGATTCGCTGTTGGGGGTGGCACCGGTGGCCCATTGGTGACTGCCACGGGAAATATCGCTCCAGCGTTCCAGGCGCGCCTGGAAACCGCGCTGAGCTTCACGGAACTCCACCAGGTCATCCGGCGTGCCCAGGCCCGAGACGTTGAAGAAATCTTCGAATTGACGAATGCGGTTTTCGCGGTCGGCATCGGACTCGCCCTTGACGCCGATGCACTGGCTGATGATCTCGGTCTTGTTCCACGCCATCGGGCGGATTATGCGCAGTTGCGAGCTGATCTGATCGAGGAAAAACAGGCTTGGATAGATGTTCAGGTTGCGCAAGCGATGCATCATCCATTCGGCCTTTTCCTGGCCGTGTGCTTCGACCAGTCGCGGCATGATCGTGGCGTACCCGGAGCGTACTGTCGGGTTGGGCATGTCACTGAACAGCAGGCTGTGGCCGTTGTTGAACGCGAACCAGCCGTCATCCGTATTGGCATCACCGGCACCTAGCTTGCTGTAGTCGAGGGTGTCGCTGGAGGTGGTGCCGTTCTCGCTGTTGACCTGCTGGCGGTGTTGCACCGTGGCCACGTAGTTATAGTGGACGGTACTGACGTGGTAGCCGTCGAGGCCATTTTCGTTTTGCAGTTTCCAGTTGCCATCGTAGGTATAAGCCGACTTGCCGGGCAGCACTTCCAACTCACCGGTGGGCGACTGGGCGACCATCATGTCGAAGAACACCTTGGCGTCGCCGAGGAAGTCTTCGAGGCTGTTATCGGCATGAACATCCAGGCTGATGAACACGAAACCCTTGTAGCTCTCAACGCGAGCTTTTTTCAGGCCGCGAGTGGCTTTGTCGAAGCCTTCCGGGTACTCGCCCGGTGCCTTGACCTTGACCAGGCGTCCGTCGCTTTTGTAGCACCAGGCATGGAACGGGCAGGTGAAGGTTGACTGGTTGCCCTTGCCGACGCGGGTCAACGTCGTGCCACGATGCTGGCAGGCGTTGATCAAGGCGTTGAGTTTTCCCTCACCGTCGCGGGTGATGATCATCGGCTGACGGCCGGCACGCAGAGTGACGAAGTCGTGATTGTTGGCCAGCTCACTCTCGTGGCACGCGTAGATCCAGTTCTTCTCGAAGATGAGCTCCATCTCCAGATCGAACAACTGCGGCTCGGTGAAAATGTCCCGGGCGATCCGGAACACGCCGTCTGCCGGACGGAAATCCAGGCAACTTTCAATAAACGCTTTCCACTGCTCGACGTTTTTTTCGCCACTCATGGGGATGCACCTTTTTTTATTCGGGCTAATCGGTGTGCTCATTAGAGAGAGTCAGGCGGGCAGGGGTCTATCCGGTTAGTAGGTGAAGGCAGTCCATTAATTTGGGGGGGAGGTAACAACCGGCTGGGCAGGGATTACTCAAATCCTGCCCATGCGATAAACGGCCGCACCTGAATGCAGCAATCAGTTAAAGTTTTGTAAGACGTCGAATGCGGTTTGACAGGTTTTTCCAGCTTCGCAGGGAGCCGTTATCCGCTTAGTGGGGAATCTCTATCCGCTGAGTGGGCCTTGGCGTTTTGTGGCTTGGAAGTTGCTCCGTACCAGCCGGATACGCGCCGTCAGAGCGCGCTGAAACACCCTTGCGTGAGTGTGCCGTGATGACCAGCAAAGATGATCCGCAGTTTCGCGACATTCGTGTCGACAGCGACGACCTTGAGGCCGCGAGAAGCTGGATGTCCGGTATCTGCGGACCGCATCGCCTCGTGACCACGACACCCGAACGTATCCGCTTTCATCACAACGCCAATATGTTCAAGTCGATGGCCACGACCCTTGGCACCATTGAATACGGCACCGATGTCACCATCGACATCGAAGACGCCGAGCACTTCAGCAGTTACAGCCTGAGTTTGCCCTTGGTGGGCGAGCAAGAGTTGAGCAAGGACGGCAGCGTAGTCAAGTCTGACCGCGATCAAGGGGTAATCATCTCCCCGAATGAAAACCAGGTGCTGGCAATCTCCGGCGATTGCCGCAAAGTCCAAGTGGTGATTACCCGCGTGGCCATGAGCGAGTCTTTGGAAAGCCTGTTGCAGCGACCGCTGGATGGGCCATTGCGTTTCGAACCGGTCATGGATGCAGTCGACGGGGCGTCGGCGTCGTGGTGGCGCATGGCGCGTTATTTTATTGGGGAGCTGGAGCGCAGCAGCGCACTGTATGAACAAGTGGCTTTTACCCGGGACCTTGAAAGTTCTCTGATCAAAGGCTTGATCCTTGCCCAGCCGAACAACTACTCAGAAGAGCTGCGACACGTGTTGGGTGTAAAGCTGCCCCACTATTTGATCCGGGCTCGGCAGTACATCCACGAGAACGCTCGTGAAGCATTGCACCTGGAAGACATCGAAGCGGCGGCCGGGGTTTCGCGCTTCAAACTGTTCGAGGCATTCAAGAAGTACTTCGCCTTGTCACCGATGGCCTACCTGAAAAAATACCGCCTGAACGCCGTGCGCCAGGAGATCCTGGAACATGGCTCGATGCGTAATATTTCTGGGGTCGCCATGGGCTGGGGCTTCACTCACTTGGGGCGATTCTCCGCCGAGTACCGCAAGCTGTTCGACGAAACCCCGAGCATGACCTTGCAGCGCAACGAAGCCCGGCGCATGCAGGGCTTCTGAAGCGGCGCGCCTGCCTTACTTGCGCGCCACCAGATCGAGCAACTCCTCTCGCTCCTTGATTTTCTGCAACACGATTTCCGAGCGGATATCGGTGACGCCGGCCGTGCGATTCAGGTGGTTGACGATGAAATCGGAGAAGTGTTTGAGGTTACGTGCCTGCACTCGCAACACATAGTTGCTCGCCCCGGTAATCACGTACGCGGAGACCACTTCAGGCCACTGCTGCACCTTCTTGATAAAGGTCTCGTGCCAGTCCTCGACGTCCTGTCGCAATGACACATGAACGAAGGCCTCCAACTCGATGCCCAGCCGCTCGGCATTTAACACCGCGCGATAGCCGGTGATGATCCCCTCACTTTCCAGCAGTCGCAATCGGCGTAAACAGGCCGACGGCGACAGAGCAACTTTCTCCGCCAATTCCTGGTTGCTGATGCGTCCATCCATTTGCAGTTGATGCAGGATTCGCAGGTCTGTCGAGTCGAGATTCATGGTTTGAATAAATCCGCGTTTATTGGGGGTTAATTCGAATTATCTGCGAGATTACTACGCTATGGCCGCTTACTTTGCACGAAAATTCTCCAAATCTTCGTTCATTATCTCTCCATCGAAAGGCACCCGTAGCGCCTGAAAAACACGACGTGCCTCCCACAGATTCGAGCCGATTTTTACGAACGGTCCGGCCCACGCGCCATAACAAAAGCAGGACACTCCATGACTACAAGAAACGATTGCCTGACGCTTGATGCTCAAGACGCTTTGGCTCCCCTGCGTCAGCAGTTTGCGCTCCCCGAAGGCGTGATTTACCTCGATGGCAACTCCCTGGGTGCGCGGCCAGTTGCCGCATTGGCGCGGGCTCAGGCGGTGATCGCCGAGGAATGGGGCAATGGCCTGATTCGCAGTTGGAATAGCGCCGGCTGGCGCGATCTGTCGCAGCGTCTGGGTAATCGGTTGGCGCCGCTGATTGGTGCGCGTGACGGTGAAGTCGTGGTGACCGATACCACCTCGATCAACCTGTTCAAAGTGCTCAGCGCCGCGTTGAAGGTGCAGGCCACCCGGGTGCCTGAACGGCGGGTGATCGTCAGTGAAGCCAGCAACTTCCCCACTGATCTGTACATCGCCCAAGGTCTGGCAGACCTGCTGCAGCAGGGTTACACCCTGCGCCTGGTCAACGCTCCGCAGGAGTTGCCGCAGGCGATTGATCAGGACACGGCTGTGGTGATGCTCACCCACGTCAACTACAAGACCGGCTACATGCACGACATGCAGGCGCTGACTGCGCTGAGTCATGAATGTGGTGCGTTGACCATTTGGGATCTGGCGCATTCGGCCGGCGCGGTACCGGTCGACCTGCATCAGGCGCGCGCCGACTACGCCATCGGCTGCACCTACAAATACCTCAATGGCGGCCCCGGCTCGCAAGCGTTTGTCTGGGTATCGCCTGATTTGTGCAATCTGGTGGCGCAACCGTTGTCCGGCTGGTTCGGCCACTCACGGCAGTTCGCCATGGAGTCGGGCTACGAGCCGAGCAACGGCATCGCTCGCTACCTGTGCGGCACGCAACCGATCACTTCATTGGCCATGGTCGAATGCGGTCTGGATGTTTTTGCCCAAACCGACATGGCCAGCCTGCGCCGCAAATCCCTGGCCTTGACGGACCTGTTCATCGAGCTCGTCGAGCAGCGTTGCGCTGACCACGATCTGACCTTGGTCACCCCGCGTGAACACGCCCAACGGGGCAGTCATGTCAGCTTCGAGCACGCCGAAGGTTATGCGGTGATCCAGGCCCTGATCGCCCGCGGCGTGATCGGCGACTACCGCGAGCCGCACATCATGCGTTTCGGTTTCACCCCGCTGTACACGAGCTTCACAGAGGTCTGGGATGCGGTGCAGATCCTCGGTGAGATTCTCGATGAAAAAACCTGGTCGCAGGGACAGTTCCAGGTTCGCCAAAGCGTCACCTGAATCACTCAACGCCTCGTTGTCTGGCTGCCGGGTTTTCCTGGCCGCACAGCTTCGGTCGCCCCGATAAAGAGTTCCGTGCAAACACAATAATAAGGAACACGCAGAATGAAACTGTCCCTCTGTCCCGCCTTGCCGCTCGCCATTACCTGTCTGGGCCAAATGGCCTACGCCGCGTCCGACAACGGATTCGTCGAAGACAGCAGCCTGGTCCTGACGAACCGTAACTTCTCTTTCTACCGCAACAACCTCAACAACCCGGGAGGTCAGAATTATCGGAACGAATGGGCCCATGGGTTCATGCTTGATTACCGCTCTGGTTACACCCAGGGCACGGTGGGTTTCGGGATCGATGCCTACGCGCAGTTGGGCCTAAAACTCAACAGCGGCAAGGGGCAAACCGGCACCGGTTTGCTGCCGGTCGATTCCGATGGCCGCCCGGAAGACGAGTATTCCGAAGCGGGTGGTGCGCTTAAGGCCAGGATATCCAGGACCGAGCTCAAGTACGGCAACCTGACCCCGTTCAACCCGGTGTTCGGCACGGGCAATGCGCGACTGTTCACCAGCGTGGCCAATGGCTTTCAGTTGACCAGTAATGAGCTCAAGGCACTGCAACTGGACATCGGCCACTTCACCTCCGGCAACGACAGTAACTCGACCAACTCCGATGGCCCGCTCAAAGCGCTGTATGCCGGAGTGGAAACCCGTAGCGTCGATTACCTGGGGGGCAGTTATGCCGTCAGTGATCAACTGAGCCTTAGCCTGTTCGGTTCTCAATTCACGGACATTTGGCGGCAGTACTACGCCAACGCCAACTACACCTACGCGTTGACGCCAAACCAGTCGCTGAACCTGGACTTCAACATTTACCGCACCAACGACGCGGGCCAGAGTCTGGCCGGCAGAATCGACAACACCACGTGGTCGATGTCTGGTGCCTACAAGGTCGGCGCCCATCGGGTGACCCTGGCGTACCAACGGGTCGATGGCAATGAACCGTTCGATTACCTGGGTTTCGATCAGCAACCGGGCACTTCGATTTTCCTCGCCAACTCCATTCAAGTCCTCGACTTCAACGCCCCCAACGAACGTTCCTGGCAACTGCGTTATGACCTTGACATGGCGCCGTTCGGTGTACCGGGCTTGAGCTTCATGTCGCGTTACGTCAAAGGTGACCACATCGATGACAGCCATTACAACGGCGGCCCCAATGGCGCCTACGGACGTTACGGCGATGACGGCAAACAATGGGAACGCGACATTGAAGCGCGTTACGTCGTGCAATCGGGCAAGGCCCAAGACCTGTCGGTGCGCGTGCGGCAGGCCAGTGTGCGCTCAACCGCTCAGGTCGCCCGTGCCGACACGACCGACAACAACGAGGTGCGGGTGATCGTCGAGTATCCGCTGAATATTTTCTGATTCGTGTCCTGCTATGCGTGGCTGATACCCACGAACTCTTCCAACAACGTGCTCTCTTCAAGAAAGACAATATTCAGAGGACAGACAAATGACCGATCACACCGGTTTTGAAACGATATCCAACCGTGAACACGGCCTGCGGCGTCAACTGACGTCGGGGCAGATGAGCATGATCGCCATTGGTGGTGCGATTGGCACCGGGCTGTTCATGGGCAGTGCCTACGCCATCGGCTATGCCGGGCCGAGCGTGCTGCTCAGCTACGCCATTGGTGCGATCATCACCCTGCTGTTGATGGGCTGCCTGGCGGAAATGACCGTGGCCCATTCGACCTCGGGTTCATTCGGTGCCTATGCCGAATTCTATGTCAACCCGTTGGCCGGGTTTTTGGTGCGCTACGCTTATTGGGCGGCCATTGTGCTGGCAGTCGGCACGGAAGTGACGGCGGTGGCGATGTACATGAAGTACTGGTTCGCCAACGTGCCGGAGTGGATATGGATCGTCTCGTTCTCCAGTGTCCTGATCATCCTCAATGCCATCAGCGTGAAGGCCTTCGGCACCTTCGAGTACTGGTTCTCGACCATCAAGATCGGCGCCATCGTCGGCTTCATTATCCTTGCGGTCTACGTGGTGTTCGGCTCCGGTAATCCCGATTACGGCGTGCACAATTACACCGCACACGGCGGCTTTTTCCCAAACGGCCTGCAAGGGATGTGGGTTGCGGTGATCGTGTCGATCTTCAGCTACCTGAGTGTGGAAATGATCGCGGTGGCCGCCGGTGAGGCGAAGGACCCGGAGCAAGCGGTGAAGAAGGCCTTTCGCGCGACCATCGTGCGGCTGGTGGTGTTCTACCTGCTGACCCTGGCATTGATGCTGGCGATTGTGCCGTGGGTCCAGGCCGGTCACGCCCAGAGCCCATTCGTTACCGTCATGCAAGCCATCGGCATTCCCGGCGCCACCGGGGTGATGAACTTCGTGATTCTGATCGCGGCGCTGTCGGCGATGAACAGCCAGTTGTACATCACCACGCGGATGATGTTCAGCCTGTCCCGGGGCGGTTACGCACCCAAATCCATGGGTGTATTGAGCAAGACCGGCATCCCGCTCAATGCCTTGCTGCTGTCGAGTTCGGGTATTGCGTTAGCCACGCTGCTGAATATTCTGTACCCGGAAAGCTCGTTCACCTTGATGATGGCGATCTCCATGTTCGGCGCCATCTTCACTTGGTTCATGATTTTCCTGACTCATTACTGTTTCCGTCGCTATCACGAACGCAACGGCAACCGGAAACTGTCCTTTCGCATGCGCCTGTTTCCCTTCAGCACTTTGTTGGGGCTGGTGTTGATGGGCGCGGTGATGGTCACCACGTACTTCACCGAAGCCTTCAAAATGACCTTGGTGTTTGGTGTGCCGTTTCTGCTGGTGCTTTCGCTGGTCTACGGTCTCTTCTTCAGAAAGCCCAAGGCGACCGGGGCGTTGGACCCGCTGTCAAAGGTTTGAATCAGAGACGTACATTGTCGGGTGGTGGTTATTGACAACCTCTGCCCGGTAACGCCTTTACTCCGTGTGCAGGGCTTCCAGCAAGGCTCTGGCATAGCCGGGCAGGTTGTCGAATGAGCGAGCGCACACCAGCAGTTTTCGCTGGGCCCAATCTTCTTTCAGCGCGAAGCTTTTGAACGGTTGATCCACCGGCCACCGCTGGATAGCCGCCTGCGGCACGATGGCCAGCCCGGCACCGCGCGCAACCATGCGCATCAGACCATCGAAACCGTCGGCACGGATGCGGATCTGCAGGCGTGAACCGATGTGCAGCGCCTGTTCTTCCAGGTACACGGCCAGAGCGCTGTTAGCGTTCAGTCCTACGTAATCGTGGTGCAGGGTGTCGCCGAAACTCAGTGATGCACTGTCCGCCAATGGGTGATCGAGGGGCAGAATCAGTACCAGTGGATCGTCGCGAAACGGACATGTCTGCAGGTCATCGGTGTCCACCGCGTCGGAGACGATACCCAGGTCAGCCGCGCCGTGACGCAACGCATGGGTGATGCGGGCACTGGGCAATTCTTGAAGGTCGATGTCGAGATTCGGATGATCGCGCAAGAAGTCCGCGAGCAACTCCGGCAGGTATTCGGTGATTGCCGTGGTGTTGCACAACAACCGCACCTGGCCTTTGACGCCTTTGGCGTATTCGGCCAAGTCCTGTTGCATGTGTTCCGCTTGTTGCAGCAGGGATCGGGCGTGTTTTGCAAGGGCTTTGCCGGCCGGAGTGGGCGTGACACCGCGACGGCCTCGCTCCAGAAATTCGATGCCCAACGACGCCTCCATGGCACGAATTCTCGCGCTCGCCGCCGCCAGGGACAGATGACTGCGCGCAGCACCGGCGGTGATGTTGCCGCTGTCGAGGATGTTCAGGTAGAGGCGCAGGTCGGTCAGGTCGAAGTGCATTGGCAACCTCTTTATCTGTGTTGTCTGGAAGGGCGCCTTCGCGGGCAAGCCCGCTCCTACAGGTGACCGGGTTCTCATTGAAGAAATGCGATCCACTGTAGGAGCGGCGGTGCGGCGATCCGACTTGCCCGCGAAGAGGCCAGTGGCCGCGACTAATTTGTAAGCCTATTGATCAGCAAGAGGCTGCCTCAGTATATGGCAGATTTTCAACTGACTCGTCCGGGCTCAGGATAGCCCCATGAATACACTCGCCGCGTTCTATCAAAACCTCGGGCTAGCCCTTTCTTTGCTGGTCATCGCCACCTTCCTCCTGGCCGGCATGATCAAAGGCATCATCGGCCTCGGCTTGCCAACCATCGCAATGGGGCTACTCGGTCTGGCTATGGCCCCGTCGCAGGCTGCCGCGCTGTTGATCATCCCCGCGACCCTCACGAATGTCTGGCAACTGGCATTCGGCGGGCACCTGCGCGGGTTGATCAAACGTCTATGGCCAATGCTGCTGGTGATCGTCATCGGCACAGGCGCCGGCACGTTGTGGATCGGCATGGTGGGAGGGCATTGGGTCGTGCGGGCGTTGGGCGCGGCGCTGTTGCTCTATGCGTTGAGCGGATTGCTCCTGCCGACCTTGCGTGTCGGCAGTCGCACCGAACGCTGGCTTGGTCCGCTGTGCGGCGTGCTGACAGGGGTCATCACATCGGCAACCGGCGTCTTCGTCATTCCGGCGGTGCCTTATCTGCAAGCGCTTGGTTTGAGCAAGGACGAACTCGTGCAGGCGCTGGGCTTGTCGTTCACCGTTTCGACCCTGGCGCTGGCCGCCGGCCTGTGGTGGCGCGACACCCTGGGCGGTGGCGAGTTGAGCGCGTCGTTGCTGGCGCTGATCCCGGCAGTGCTCGGCATGTGGCTGGGCCAATGGCTGCGTCAGCGGATCAGCGCGGTGCTGTTCAAGCGAGTGTTCTTCATCGGCCTCGGCGTGCTTGGCGGCCATTTGCTGATCAGCGGGTAGCGGACGACGGGCTGAGCATGTCGATGGTGCGGATTTCGAAGTCCTGTTCCAGGTATTCATCGCGCTGGTCGAGGAACAGCTTCATGTGCGGCAAGTTCGAGTGCACGTCCAGGTGGGCCCGGGATTGCCAGATCTCGTAAAAGATAAACAGCGTCGGGTCCTGTTTGTCGCGCAGCATGTGGTACTCGATGCAACCGGGCTCGGCGCGGCTGGCTTCCACATAGCCGCGGAAAAACGCTTCGAAGGCGTCGGATTTTTCCGGGCGGGTCTTGGCGTGCAGGATGAAGCCTTGCATTTCACTCATCAGAAATTCCCTCAAGTTAAGAATCGGCGCAAGTCTATGGCAACAATCGCCTATAGATTCGTGCGTATTAGTCAAAAGGGTTTTGTGCATTCGAGGCTTATTCCGCGCGAGTCTCGCCGCTAACCTGCCGCCATCCAGTTTCTGACCTTCCGAGATTTCCCATGAAAAAAGTCCTGTTGCTCGATGGCGGCAAAAAATTCGCCCATTCTGATGGCCGCTACAACACCACCCTGCATGAAGCCGCGCTGAGCGTGCTGGACCGCGGCGGCTTCGATGTGAAAGCCACTTTCATCGACGAGGGGTACGACGTCGCCGAAGAAGTCGCCAAATTTCTCTGGGCGGACGTGATCATCTATCAAATGCCGGGCTGGTGGATGGGCGCGCCGTGGACCGTGAAAAAGTACATCGACGAAGTCTTCACCGAAGGCCATGGCAGCCTCTACGCCAGTGATGGCCGCACCCGTTCCGATGCGTCGCAAAAGTACGGCAGCGGCGGTTTGGTGCAGGGCAAGCAATACATGCTGTCGCTGACCTGGAATGCACCGCAGCAAGCGTTCGACGATCCGACCGACTTCTTCGAAGCCAAAGGCGTGGACGCGGTGTACTTCCCGTTCCACAAGGCTAACGAGTTCCTCGGCATGACCGGGTTGCCGACATTCCTCTGCGTTGACGTGATGAAACGCCCGAATATCGAAGCCGATGTGGTGCGTTATGAGCAGCATTTGACCGAGGTGTTTGGCCTGTCCGCTTGAGGTTCCTTTTGCCCCGCATCCAGTTACTATCAAGCCAGTTTTTGAATGAGGGGCAGTTGTGAAAGCCAGATCCGATGAGTTGCAGATATTCGTCTGTGTGATTGAGTGCGGGTCGATTTCCGCTGCGGCCGAACAGGTCGGGCAAACGCCTTCGGCGGTTAGCCGCACGCTGTCACGACTGGAAGCGAAACTCGATACCACGCTGATCAACCGCACCACGCGGCGCATGGACCTGACCGAGGAGGGCAAGTACTTCTTCGAGCACGCCAAGCGGATTCTCGATCAGATGGATGAACTCGAAGAACGCCTGAACTCACGCCAGCAAACCCCGTCCGGGCGCTTGCGGATCAACGCCGCTTCACCGTTCATGCTGCACGCCATCGTGCCGTACATCGACGAATTCCGCAGGTTTTACCCGGACATCCAGCTGGAACTAAACAGCAACGATTTGATAATCGACCTGCTGGAGCAAAGCACCGACATCGCCATCCGCATTGGCACGCTCTCCGACTCGACCCTGCATGCACGCTCTTTGGGTTGCAGCCCGCTGCACATCGTCGCCAGCCCGGCCTACCTTGAGCAACACGGTACGCCGCAGGCAGTTGCGGATTTAAGTGAGCACGCATTGCTGGGATTCACCCATAACGAAGGCCTGAACCAATGGCCGTTGCGTTATGTGCACGGTGATCGCTGGCCGATTCAAGCGTCGATCAATGCCTCCAGCGGCGAGACCATCCGGCACTTGGCGCTGGAAGGCCAGGGCATTGCCTGCCTGTCGCACTACATGACGATCGACGACATCCGTGCCGGCCGTTTGCAGGTGCTGCTGGCGGATTTCAATACCGGTTATCGCCAGCCGATCAACGCGGTGTACTACCGTAACTCGCAGCTGGCCCTGCGGATTCAGTGCTTTCTGGACTTCATTCAGAGCAAGTTGGCGGCTTATGCGAATATAGACTTCAAGGGCTGATTCGTGATCCCTGCGCAAGAGTGAATTGGGTCAGAGGGGATTTTTCGTCAGTGATCACTCCTCGATACTCGTTGCATCACTTATTCACGCAGGGAATTTCTCCATGAACGTATTCGTCACCGGCGCCGCCGGTTTTATCGGCGGCTCCATTGCCTCCGGCCTGATCCGGGCTGGTCACAAGGTCACCGGCCTCGTTCGCAGCGAGGAACAAGCCAATGAACTGAGCGCGTTGGGCGTTACCCCGGTGATCGGCACGCTTGACGACAGCGCACTGCTCGCCGAACAGGCCCGCGCTGCCGACGCCGTAATCAACGCCGCCAGCAGCGACCATCGTGGCGCGGTGCAAGCCTTGCTCGACGCGTTGCGCGGATCCAACAAAGTGTTCCTGCACACCAGCGGTTCGAGCATCGTCGGCGATGCATCCGGTGGTCAGTCCAGCGAGGTCATCTACTTCGAAGACAAGCTACCGGAACCGACGGTCGACAAGGCCGCTCGAGTGGCCATCGACAACCTGATTCTCGCTGCTGCGAACGACGGCGTGAACTCGGCCGTGATCTGCAACACCCTGATCTACGGCCACAGCCTCGGCGTCAACCGCGACAGCGTGCAACTGCCCCGCTTGCTCAAGCAGGCACGTAAAAGTGGCGTGGTCCGGCATGTTGGCCCGGGGCAGAACATCTGGTCCAACGTGCATATCGAAGACGTGGTGTCCCTGTACCTGCTGGCGCTGACCAAAAACGTACCGGGCACGTTCTATTTCGTCGAAAGCGGTGAAGCGTCGTTCATCGACATGACCACTGCCATTGCTCAAGCGCTGGCGTTGGGCGTGCCGCAAGACTGGCCGTTGAAAGACGCCGAAGCCGAGTGGGGGTATGAAATGGCCAACTATGGTTTGGGTTCCAACAGTCGGGTGCGCGGGAAAAAGGCGCGTGAATTGCTGGGTTGGGCGCCGAAGCGGGTGTCGGTGATTGAATGGATTCGGGACGAGATGGTTTGAGTTCGCTTTAAACCGCATCGCGGCCATCGCGGGCAAGCCACGCTCCCACAGGGGATTTGCGTCGTTCACAAATCCCCTGTGGGAGCGTGGCTTGCCCGCGATGGCGTATTAAGCAGCTCGACAACTGGCCGGGCTGCCCTCAATTCCGTAACATCCGCACCTCTTTTCCTGCTACTACCTGCGTGCGATCCCCCCATGAAACCAAAACGCCTACGCGCCGATGTCCTGGCCGGGCTCACGACCTCTTTTGCCCTGCTGCCCGAATGCATCGCCTTCGCGCTAGTGGCCCACCTCAATCCGCTGATGGGGCTTTACGGGGCGTTCATCATTTGCACCCTGACCGCGCTGTTCGGCGGGCGGCCGGGCATGGTGTCGGGCGCTGCCGGTTCGATGGCCGTGGTGATCGTCGCGCTGGTGGTGCAACACGGTGTGCAGTATTTGCTGGCGACCGTGTTGCTCGGCGGGTTGATCATGCTGGCGTTCGGCTTGCTCAAGCTGGGCAAGCTGGTGCGCATGGTCCCGCATCCGGTGATGCTCGGTTTCGTCAACGGCCTGGCGATCATCATCGCCTTGGCGCAGTTGGAGCATTTCAAGAGCGGTGACACCTGGCTCAGTGGTACACCGCTGTACATGATGACGGGGCTGGTGGCTGTCACCATGGCCATTGTTTACCTGCTACCGCGCTTGACGCGTGCCGTGCCGCCGGCACTGGTGGCGATTCTGGGCATAGGCCTGGCGGTGTATCTGCTGGGCTTGCCGACACGTACATTAGGCGATATGGCGCACATTGCCGGTGGCTTGCCGACCTTTGCATTGCCAGACATTCCCTGGAGTCTCGAAACCCTGCGCATCATTGCTCCTTACGCGATTTTGATGGCGCTGGTCGGCCTGCTGGAGACCTTGCTGACCCTGAACCTGACCGACGAAATCACCGAGAGCCGTGGCTTCCCGGATCGCGAATGCGTGGCGCTGGGTGCAGCAAATATGGTCTCTGGCGTGTTCGGCGGCATGGGCGGTTGCGCGATGATCGGTCAGACGATGATAAACCTTAGTTCCGGTGGGCGCGGACGGTTGTCCGGGGTGGTGGCCGGGGTGATGATTCTGTTGTTCATTCTGTTTATTTCGCCGCTGATTGAGCGCATCCCGCTGGCGGCGCTGGTCGGGGTGATGTTTGTGGTGTCACAGCAAACATTCGCCTGGGCCTCGCTTCGGGTATTGAACAAAGTGCCTTTGAACGACGTGTTGGTGATCATTGCCGTGACGGTGATTACCGTGTTCACCGATCTGGCCACTGCGGTGCTGTGCGGAATCATCATCGCGACGCTCAACTTTGCCTGGCAGCAGGCCCGGCAGCTTTACGCCGACAGTCATCTGGAAACCGACGGCAGCAAGCACTATCGGGTGCATGGCACGCTATTCTTTGCCTCGACGACACCCTTCCTGAATCAATTCGACCCAGCCAATGATCCTGCCCTGGTGACGCTGGATTGCCGTCATTTGAGCTTCGTCGATTACTCGGCCATTGCTGCGCTGAATGCGCTGCGCGAACGCTACGCCAAGGCCGGCAAGCACCTGCGGGTGCTGCACTTGTCGGAGCGCTGCAAGAAACTGCTGAAACGTGCGCGGGTGAATCACGACTGAGATTGAACGCGGCAGGTGGACGATTACCTGCCGCTGGGAGACTGACATGATGTACGACACGCTGATTCGCAACGCCCTGATCATCGACGGCAGCAACCGCCCCGGCTACCCCGCCGACGTGGCGATCCTGAACGGCCGCATCGAGCGCATCGCAGACTTGCACGATGCCACCGCCACCGAAGAAGTCGACGCCGCTGGCCGCGTGCTGGCGCCGGGTTTCATCGACGTGCACACCCATGACGACACCGTGGTGATCCGCCAGCCAGAGATGCTGCCAAAACTCAGCCAGGGCGTGACCACGGTGATCGTCGGCAATTGCGGCATCAGTGCTTCGCCGGTGAGTTTAAAGGGCAATCCGCCGGACCCGATGAACCTGCTTGGCACTGCCGCTGCATTTGTTTATCCGACGTTCAGCGACTACCGCGCGGCGGTTGAGGCGGCTAACACCACACTGAACGTCGCCGCACTGGTCGGCCACACCGCGTTGCGCAGCAATCACCTCGATGACCTGTTTCGCACCGCCACGCCGGACGAAATCAGCGCAATGCGCGAGCAACTGCGCGAAAGCCTTGAGGCCGGCGCATTGGGGTTATCCACAGGCCTGGCGTACGCCAGTGCATTCTCGGCATCCACCGATGAAGTGATGCAACTGACTGAAGAGCTGACGGCATTCGGCGCGGTGTACACCACCCATTTGCGCAGCGAGTTCGAACCGGTGCTGGAGGCGATGGACGAGGCTTTTCAGATCGGTCGTCATGCGAAATCCCCGGTAATCATTTCCCACCTCAAATGCGCGGGTGCCGGTAACTGGGGACGCAGTCCGCAACTGCTGGCGTCCCTTGAACACGCGGCGAAAACCCATCCGGTGGGCTGCGATTGTTACCCCTACGCGGCGAGCTCTTCGACGCTCGACCTCAAGCAAGTCACCGACGTTCATCGCATTACCATCACCTGGTCCACGCCGCACCCGCAGATGAGCGGTCGCGACCTGATGGACATCGCCGCCGAGTGGGGCGTGCCGTTGCTCGACGCCGCCCGACAACTACAACCGGCTGGCGCGGTGTATTACGGAATGGACGAGGCCGATGTACGAAGAATCCTCGCGCATCCGCTGTCCATGGTCGGCTCAGACGGATTACCGGAAGACCCGTTCCCGCATCCGCGCTTGTGGGGCGCTTTCCCACGGGTGCTTGGCCACTTCAGTCGCGATGTCGGGCTGTTTGCGCTGCACACGGCGGTACACAAAATGACCGGGTTGTCGGCAGCGCGCTTTGGCTTGAAGGAGCGCGGCGAAATCCGTGAAGGGCATTGGGCTGATCTGGTGTTGTTCAATCCAGTGACCATTCGCGACGTGGCGGACTTCAACGATCCGCAACGGGCTGCGGAAGGGATTGACGGTGTGTGGGTCAACGGCGTGTTGAGTTACAGCGAGGGTTAGGCAAATGGTAGACGGGAAGGGCGGTTTCTGGCGCGGGAAGGGGATCTGCGTGACGGATTTCAGTAAGCTTTATTAGTGGTTTGTCACACTAGTGGCACATTACAATTAAAGAAATCCACCACCAAGCCGAAGCGCTGACAATCGGCCCAGCTACAATGGGTGTCTTTTCAGTCAGGGAGTAACTGCATGAGCTTCGGTAAAACCACCCCGATCCTGCGGATTTTCGATGAAGCCAAGGCGTTGGAATTCTACGTTGACTTCCTGGGTTTCAAGATCGACTGGCAGCATCGCTTCGAAGCGAATTTCCCGCTGTACCTGCAAGTTTCCCGTGGTGAATGCGTGCTGCACCTGTCCGAACACCACGGCGATAGCACGCCGGGTTCGGCACTGCGGATCGAGACGGATGAACTGGAGGCGTTTCAGCAGCAGTTGCTGGCCAAGGAATATCAGTTCGCGCATCCACAGATTCAGGCCATGCCCTGGGGGAGCCAGGACATGACCATTGCAGACCCGTTCGGCAATCGGTTGGTGTTCACCAACGCGATCAGCCTCTGAGCGCAAATGTTGTAAGGCGCACAAAGAAGCCCGCTGCCAAACCCTTTTGGTTTGGCAGCGGGCTTTTTCGTTCATGGATCAGAGGCCAATGTGGCAAGTGGCTGGGTCACCGCATTGATCACTCAGTGGGCACTAATTTATCCAGCACTTGATTGACCGCCATTTCCGCCACCATGACCACTTGGGCGATACCTTGCACGGTTTTGCGGTGCGAGCCTTCGAGCAAGGCGGCGAAGTCATTGAGCATGACGGTGGCTGAGCCCAGGGTTTCGCAGGCGTCGGTCAGCAAGGGTTCGGTGCCGGACGCCGGGTTGGCCATGTAGAGGCGGTTGGGTTGGTAGGGCTTTGTCATGATGTGGGAGGCCGGAGGGCCCAGATAGTGATTGAGGGCGCGCTCGGCGGCTTCGTGGAATTTCTTTGATTCCGGTGTTTCGTAGGGGGATGCCGGATCGGTGTCCGGTGGGTTTGGCGTAACTTTGACCATGGGAGCGTACCTAATAAGGCCGCATCCATCTCGCTGCTAAACGAATGGGTGGCGGCTATGCGCAAGTTAGCAGACCGGTAGCTCCCAACCCGGCGCACCCGAAGGTGCCATGCGCACAGCCACCATCAAGCGCAGGCAACTGCCTGACTGGATGATACTTGTGCAACCGGGAGCGAATTTAGCCGGGCTGCTAAACCCGATCACTGGGAATCAGTGACGCGATCTAAGTTACCGAGCAGCCCCCGAGTGCACAAGCCGGCGGATTCTGGCGCAGTCGTAGGCAGCGACGCAAGGATTTGTGGGCGTTGTCGCGTAACGTCGAGTGTCTTTAAACGCCTGCGATGCAGTGTGTTTATTGCACTTCAAAAATCGAGGATTTGTATGTCGGATATTGGCACTCAGCCTTCATCCGGCACCCTCGAGACCGATGAACTGGAAGCGTTTCAGCAGCAGTTGTTGGCCAAGGAGTATCAGTTCGCGCATCCACAGATTCAGGCCATGCCCTGGGGGGAGCCAGGACATGACCCTCAGTGATCCGTTCGGCAATCGATTGGTGTTTACCAATGCGATCAGTGTGTGAAACGGATAAAGGTTTATTTTTGAGCAGCCTTGCTGTTCAACTGGCTGACGAAGTCATTGAACGCAACGTAGTTTCTGGGGGGCCGTCCGGTCGGAATGGTGACTTCATCGGGGATGATGCCGCCGCAGTTGCAACAGGCAACGAAGTCTTGCGGTGCATTTCCTCGTCGCAAGGTGTCTGTGAAAATGGTGGTCTCGCTGAGCAACCTTTCCGCGGAATCCGGATAGAGCGCAACGATTGAGTTCAGTGCCCGGACTTCGGCATGAGCCCCGGGGCCGCCAGCAAGTGCGGGGATAATCCCGTTGCTGGCCTCGATATGTTTGGCGATGAGGTCTTTGACCGGTTGTTGCAGTTCGTACGCTTGCTCGCGTGTTCTGCTGAGCGTCGGATGGGCGCGCAGTGATTCGGGGGCAATATGTATCTGTCGCAGTGCGTCAGTTTTCGTTGCAGCGTAGCGTTCGGCCAGGTCTTCCAGAAAAATGCCGGCGTTTTCGATTCTGTAGCTGCCAAATTCCAAATAGTGTTCCGGGCTTTTCGCCCCCACATAACTTTGATCGACACCTCGGTAGTTTGTCGGGCCGGAAGGGGGGCCTTCCAGGTTGAACAGTTCGCCGACTTTCAGCTCGCGATCAGTGTTGATCGCGTAGGCATGAGCCGTCAGTTTGCTCACGGCAAGTTTGTTGAACTTGATATCGCCAGGGGTCGATAGTTTTCGTTTCGCTGCGTTCATGATGTCTTGTGAACGCTGCCTGCCCCAACCACGAAACTGCTCGACGATATCCTCTTTACCCAAGCCCTGATGGTCAACGAATCTCACCGGGTTGTTCCCCACCATGCAATACAGATTCAACCCGTCTACCGTCCCCGCCGGATCCGGGCTGATCCAGCGCTGCAACCACGGTGCGTAATATCGCTGGCCGTAGTAATACAGACCGCTGGCATCACGCTCCTTGCCCGAGTAACGAATGGTCCTGTAGTTCGCCTCCAGGGCGTTACGGGCGGCTCTCCATGAGGTGCCGCCAAAGGGGTAATAGCCTTCCTCGCTGATCAGACTTCCCTCGGCATCCAGTTCAAGGGTGTTCGAGCCCAAGTGATCGTCGAAGCAGAAGCGCAAGGCGTCGTTGGCGATAGCGGCAGGTGTTCCCCGCGCCCAGTGCAGGCACCGAATGTTGCAGTTTCCTGCCTGAACCGTGATGACGTCGAGTTGCTCGGCAGCGCTTTCCCGGATCTCCAGACCCGGCAAGTAGAGGACGTCGCGGCAGTGGCTGAGTGCGCGGGCTTTTTGCGTCTGGCGCTTGAGAACGCGCTGGCCATTGCCCGCGTAGAGGTAACTTTCCGTATCCGCTGCTTGTTCTGTGCGCTCCACCAATGTCACGTTGTGCAGTTGATTGCGTGCGTTCCACTTCAGCGGTTGCCCGGTCTGTAGCGCTTGCAGATTGCCATTGGCATCGAAGCCTGTTGCAAAGTCGGGTTGCGGATCTGTTGTTTTCCACGCCAGTGCGCGATTGCTGCCGGGTGCGATGCGCATCTCTCGGGTGTAGTTATTGCCGTCTCGTTGATGTTGCAACCTGATCAGGTTGGCGCGCTCATCGTAGCTGTAGTGCTGAGTGAAATTGAGCAATCGACTGCGGTCTCCCGGGCTTGAAGCCCACTCGGGAAGCGCCGCGTGGAGGCTGGCAGTCTGTTCCTCTCGCCCCGTCGCCTTAATCAGCTGATACAGGCTGTCATAGACATAAGTGCTGCCTGGCTTGATGCGTTGATTGGCGTTGTGCTGTTCGGGTTTGCTGTGGTCCTGGACACTTAACACATTGCCCACAGCGTCATAGGCGTAGTGCAGCTTCTGAAGCACGCAGGTGTTTGTCGCAGTGCGCGAGAGGGTTCGCTGGTTCATACGGCCGTTTTCAGGCGCGAACATCGCCGCGCTGGTGATCTTGCCACCCAGCACTTGCGATTGAATCTGACCCTGCGCGTTATAGCTGATCTGATCGAGTATCAGCCTCTGTTCGGACGCACCGTTGAGTTGCAGGGTGACTTTCTGCAACTGGCCGGCGACATCGAACCAGAAGCGTTGCGTATGCCCTTTGGCGTCTTGTTGCTCAAGGATTTCGCCGGTCGGCGCGTACCGCCAGGTGGTGATATGGCCGGCACCGCTTTCGACAAGATCTTTGCGTTTATCGAGCTCTTCCGGCCAGTGCACGGCCTGCAGGTCTTTCAGAACATGTCGCGTTTGGCTGAGTGGCTTTCCCGTCAGGTCATAGGCGGTGAACAGCAGCGTGCCTGCCGGATCATCATGACGAATCAATCGGCCACACTGGTTCGTATCTGCAGCGTCGTTCGAGGTGGTGGCGTAGGTGAAGCGCTCGATGGCCCGTCGGGGCTGTTGCTCGAATGCTTCGAAGATCACCCGTGGGCGTAACTGACTGTCATATTCCGTTTGCCAATGGCTGCCGCGTGAGTCCCACGTCTCCAGCGCCTGCCCTGCTTCTCCAAAGACCGTAAGACGCCACCCCGCATCGAGACTGTCGGTAAAAACCTGGGCACCCGACAGACTGGTGATGTGTGTTGAGTCTGCCACCTTGAGCTGTATGTCATCAGCGTGCGAATAACGCTCGACGGTCTGGTTGCCGATGTCGTACCGGTAACGCGTAGTGCGGGCTTCAGGCTCCTTGATGGACTCATTGCACAAGTAGCGGACTTCGCTGACCTGCACACCACGGCTGTCGACGACGTTCAGGGTCGGGGTATGGCGATGAGTGTCGTCGCTCATTTCACACCTCCCGAGGCCGGGGTGTCGGGTTGTGTGTCGTTCTCGTCTTCGGTGATGGAGTACCAGGGGTGAAAGGTGTAGCGACGCTCGTCCCCCTTGGCATTGATAACGCGAATGAGTCGGCCCATGGGGTCATGGAAATACTGGTCGCACAGGCCTGGTGTGTGCATGGACCCATCATTGATGTAGCGGTAACGGTCGCTAAAAAAAGGCCGATACATACGCGTCACCAGGCCCTTGTCGTTGTATTCGGAACGCGCGCTGACACGCCAGCGCAGGCTGACTTCGTGTTCTTGCGGTTTGTCGTTCACCCACTGCAACGTTCCGTCCGCATTGACTGCCAGGGCTGTTCCTTGGCCGACTTGCTGTTTGCTTTGCAACAGCCGGCCAAAGCCGTCACGGCAAGCGACAACCACGCGAATTTGTTTGTTTTCATCATCGTTGGGGAATCGGTCTGCGTGCAGTTCGGCGTAGTAAACCGGCTCGCGCGGCACACTTTCAATCTTCGTCTGGAGCGCTTGTTCGTAAATCGTTTTCTTGATATCGCGGCGGGCCAGGCGAGCGCGAGCACTGGCGCGAATGTGTCCGCCGGGCATCACATCGCCCGAGGCCATTGCGACTTTGCACAATTGCTGTTCCTGTTGTGTGGCTGGCGCGATACGCCCCATCCAGCTGAACGCGTTGTAGAACCAGGCGCTGGCGATTTGCTGCAGTGCCTGCTGCGGATTTTCGATAGCCAGATCCGGTCGGCCATCGTAGCGACGGGTATAGTCGGACACCGGTTTGAACCCGATGTCCGTATCGATGCCGCTTTTGTAATGGCTGATGGCTTGAACGTGTCCTAATGCGTCGTATGACGCTTCCTGGACAATATTGTTGGCGTCGGTAATGCGGCAAAACTGGAGCAGTCGGTAGTCAACCTTGGAGGCTGTGGTGGTGCAGCCGTCCGCCAGTTGCGTACGAGTAGTCAGGCAGTAATAAGGATCATGGGTGGATGTTGTCGAGCCCTGCTGCGACGTTTCCTTGAAACTTGAAGGTTTGAAAAAACCATCACTTGTTTCGTAAGCGAAGAATTGGCGTCGCACTGACCACAGGCCGTGCTGTTTATCCCACGCAGTGTCCGCGGGTAAGGCGACGGGCATTTGCCTGTAGCCGTTCTCCTTGAGTCGTTGAGTCAAATCAAAGGACGACGCGCCCGGTTGTAGCTTGAGTTTGTCATAGGCCTTCAACGCCAATGGATTGAGTTCAGCCGTTTCCGTGTGATCGACCAATGCTTCAACACTGGCCTGTCCGTCCGCAAAGGTGCCGCTGGCGTCAGGTTTTCTGTAGCGCTGCAAAGACAGGCTCGTCAAGACTTGTCCAGTTTTCCAGCCGTCTGACGCGCTCAGCGCAAGCAAGGCCTCGTGGTTGATGCCAGAGGGAGTCAGGCCACCTGCAGAGGGCGCCTTGGGCAATTTCAGTGCATTGACGCGTTGCAGATAAGGCAGCCCCAGTCGCCTGGTTTGCGCTTTCCCTATATGGATGAATTGAGCTTTGTGTTCGCTCAGGTAGTAGTGCTGCTGGGATTCGTCATGGGCATCGCCCCACCATTTTTTTTCCCATTTGTCGGTGAACGGCGGGGCGTCGGCAGCCGTTGTGCGTCGGGCATAACTGATGTCCAGGGAGTGAGTCACGAAGCCATAAGTGTCCCATTTCAAATTGATCGAATGGGTGCAACGCGGGTCTTGCGGGATACGCTCGTACTGGTAGTTGATCGATTCCAGCAGCACAGGGTGCAGGATCGAATGAGGGCTGTGCTTGCCCATGCCCCTGAGCTCGTTGACTTTGTAGCGATGCTGTTGCACCGAATACGGGAGTTTTGATTTGCCATCCTGTTCCTGGCCGTACACCTCGACCCGCAAGACGCGTCCGTTCAGCGCCCGGGCAATTTCGCGTTTGCGGGCTTTGGAATACGTCTTGGCCGGGGCGTGTCCGTCGCTTTGCGGGGTCCAGCTTGTCCCAAGGTTCTGCAGGGTCTCTTTGAGAAGAACCGCTTTTGCGTCGCTGAAGTCTCGGTCATGGATGATCAGATCGACCGCGTTGCCGATGTGGAACCAGGTCTTTGTGACTGTCGGTGCGCTCAGGCGCCTGTTTTCTGTGTCACCGCGGCCAGTGGGGCTGTCGGATTGGACGAGCAGGCCGAAACCTCGGAACTCACGTTCCGTACTGTCGTAGAAACCGCGCCGATACTTGAAATGACGGGTCAATCGATTGCCGGTGATTTCATCTTCCTGAGTCTGTTGCTTGACCAGAAATAGGGGAAACGGCAGGTGTGAAGCCACCGGTTTTTTGTTCTTGAGCAGCTGTTTTTTTTCGTCCAGCCACTCTTGTGCAGAGCTGCGGTAGCGCAGGCTTGCGGCAGCGCCCATGTTGTTATTGGTTGTCTGTAGCAAATAGGGTTTGGTGCTGACGAAGTCATAGCGCCAGTGTCGTGGCGTTTTCCCGGAGGTGCTGAACACCAGGCTGGAGCAGCCAAGCCCCTGCAGGTCTGTGACGTGGACTTGGCAGAAGCGGTCATGGCGAAGCCCTTCGGGCCATGGCAAATCGATCGCCGGGCTCAGGCCGTTGCCGCTACGGTTCATGTAAATGCGCGCGCACTCGGGCAGGAGATAAATCAGGTCCGCGCTTCCCGAGCCATCCAGGTCGGCAAGCAGCACACGAGAGGCGTCAAATTCCTCGTAGGAAAAATCCAGAGTGGCAATTACCCGACCTTTTCCGAAGCGCCCCCGACCCAGGTTGGGCCAGCATTTCATTTCGTTGTGGCGGATTCTAACCAGATGTTGTTGCCCACTGCCCAGCACATCGCTGAAGGCCACCAATTCGCTGCGTGAGTTACCAGGCAGTGGCAGGTCGTCCTCATCCGCCCGGCGTACCACCTCGGTTGCGCTGGAAAAACGATTGCCATTGAGGTTGGCGTGCAGGCGAACACTGCGGGGGCCGAGCATGATCAGATCGCTGAGCCCGGCGCCCATCAGGTTGGCCAATTGTCCTTGTGGATGGAAGAACTCGGTCGGAACGGCGTCCAGCGGGGTGAACCCGGACCATTTTCCGTCGGGTTTCAGCGTGAAGAATCCACTGAAGCCTGGTTGCGCCACAATCCACTCGGGGCGACCGCAGGCGCTGAGATTACCGAGAAACTGGCGAGTCGATTTTCGGCTGTCGGTCAGCGGGATATGTGGCAGATCGCTCAACGCCTGGTAGGTGACCTGATTGTTGTGGCTCAATGTTTTTGACCATGATGTAGGAGTATCGACCTAAGGAAGCATCATGGGATATCGGGTTGTTAGTCCTGAGGAAAAAGCGGAGGCCATTCGTTTGGTTGTGGAGATGAAATGCTCCATTCATAAAGCCTGTGAGCTTACAGGCGTGGGGCCCACAGCTCTACGCCGATGGGTTTTGCACTGGCGCCGGGAGCATGCGGGGATTTTGCAGGCCTCCCGGCCCCAAGATCAGCAGATGATCGAGTCGTTGCAGGCAAAATTGGCCCTGCTTGAGGCCGAGAATCATGTCTTAAAAAAGCAATTGCCCTCTCATCTGAAAGTTCTGTTCAACCGAACCAAGTGATTGATGGCGTTAGAGGAGCAATGTCGATTCGACGTATGTGCTCGGTCCTGGGTTTGGCTCGCAGTAGCTTTTACGCGAAGCGTAAGCCTGCGTTGCCGCGTGTTATCGAGAAGGACCTGGAGCTGAAAATTCGTGCGGTACATAAGGAGCATCGCGAAGCACTGGGTGCGCGCGGGTTGTCCAAGGAGCTGAGAAAAGGTGGTGTTTTCATTGGGCGTCACCGAATGCGCTCCTTGATAAATACTTTGGAACTCGCCAGACGTCGACCGCGTTATGCCCACTATCGCCGCGCCACCAAGCCCGGAGTCACGGCACCAAACATACTTGATCGTCGTTTTAATCCAGTCCAGCCGGACACGCTATGGGCGGGTGATATCACCTACATCAAAGTGAGGGATAGCTGGTTGTATTTGGCGGTAGTGATGGATCTTTTTTCACGCAGAATTGTGGGATGGGCCTGTTCCAGGACGGCTGACACGGACTTGTCCATCAAAGCCCTTAAGCTGGCAGTTGCGCTGCGTCGTCCGATGCCGCAGCTGTTGTTCCACTCAGACCAAGGCTGCCAGTACACCTCTGACCGCTTCGCGACATGCCTGGAAGAAAGCCGGATCGTGCATAGCGTAAGCCGGCGTGGAAACTGCTGGGACAATGCGGTGGTCGAGCGTTATTTCAGAACATTGAAGCATGACTGGATGCCGGAGAGCGGCTACCAGAACCATTTCGAAGCGGAGAAGGATGTGATCGATTTTGTGTCGCATTACAACCATCGTCGTTGCCACACCGCTTCGAATAACCTGCCGCCGGCTCTCTTTGAGCAGCAGGCGGCCTAAAAACTCCTACAGAGTGGTCCAAAAAAACTGGACCCCAACAGATCCCCTCCTGCGTCATCACGCATTGGTTGGCTATAGCGCCAGCTTTTGTCTGTACGGTGCAGCACACCGGGCAGGCCTTCCCCTAGCAGATCGACGAACTGAAAGTGCTGTTGATGGTTGAGCCTCGACAATGCCTCAAAAGGTTTGTAGCGATGAACTTCAGGTTCAAGGGCGAAACTGGAGTAGGTGAATTCGAGGGGAGGGAGGTAACTGTCGGTGCTTTCGCCGTAGGCCTGGGTCATCGCTGCGCTCAGGCAGCTGTAGGACAAGGGGCTGGTCTGGTACTCGATGATCGTGCGGCGAACCAGCACCGGCACCGCTCCCATCGATGACTCATCGGGAAAGTAATGAAACATGAGAATCTGCTGGCACAGGCGTTGGGTGCGCAACTCGAACCCATAGGAAAAATCCGAAAACGGGTCGCTGCGTACGGGCGACGATTTCGTTGCCAGATACGCGGGTTTTTTATCCAGTGCGGGGCTGCGTTCACCGTAGTCGAAATGCAGCTCGAAATGCCAACGGACGTCCTTGAATCCATCGGTTTTACACGAGTACAGCTGTGAGTCGGCTTTGAAATTCCCGTAGCGTACGCGGCCGAGGTAACGCTGGGCCCGGCAGTCGGCAGGGCCCACCTGGGAGGCCGGTTCCGCGTTGTATTCATAACCGATATGCTCGCCATGAGCATTTATGCTCTCTTCAAGCAACCACTCGGCTACGCAGGATTGTTCGTCGGGATCCGCACGACGTGCGAGCGTTGTTTTCCCAAACAGATGCTGGCTGCCGTCGGCGTTATGTATCAGCCAGAACCCCGGTTTGTCCTTGGTGCTGGACCAATGCTCGATCAAGTCGAACGCGTCTTCGATGCGCGGGCGATAGCGCACGACCGTGTGTTCGACCTGCTGCGTACCGTCACTGCACCGCTTTTGTGTGGAGACGATTGCGCCGGTTTCCCGGTTCCGTTCAGGCATCAGAACCTCACCACCAGGGCCGATGAATAAATCATCGTCGATGTAGGCGGGAACCCCCAGGTGCGTACGTCGTGAGACAGTCGCCAAGGACAATTTCCAACCCAAGCCGAACACGCCGTTGCCTTGACTGCTGTTGTAGTTCAAGGCAAGGCTCGGGGCATATCCGCGACCCGGCGATACGGGCAACGGAATCTGGCAGGAAGCGGTCCCGCTGGAGCCGATGGCACCCAGGCTACCGCCGATGCCCTGAATTGCCCCCCCTCCCTTGGGCAGGGCAGGTGAATGCACAGGAATGACGGTTTGTTCACTCATTGCGCACCCCGCTGACTCTGGCGGTGTACTGCAGGTGCACGATGATATCGGTGAGTGATTCGAGCATGGCTTTCTGTGCCGCAGGATTGGGGAATGACAGCTGCCATTTCGAAATCGCGCCGGTGTACTCAAACGGCAGGTAGCGTTCGTCCTGAAAATTCAGGGTGAATAATCCGTTGTCGTCGATACCCGTCGACAGGGCAATTTGTTGATTGGCGCGCAGGCTTTTCATGACCGTCTTGTCGCTACCGGGCATGACGACTTCGCTGCTTGTCTGGGATAGCGTGGCGCGAATATCTTCATAAGGGCCGAGCACTGCCGGCAGGGAAATACTGATGGTCTTGATCCTGCGCAAACAATGTCCTGGGTAATCGTTTTCAAAAAGCGCAGACGTCAACTCGAATTCGCACCGTCCAGTCTCTACAAGGGTGGACCTGATTCCTTTGGTGACGGATTTGTCAGCCGCGGTCGCATCGTCCCAGGGTTTGTTGATGGTAGGTGCCGGCAGGTCCAGGGTGTTTTCCTTCGCATGAAGCAGGCGAAGTGACACGGTTTTGCGGATTTCCAGTTCGCGCTCATTGCCCAGCAAATGGGCATTGTTCATCTTCACCAAACCTAACTTCATGCGCTCGCCGGGGCCTAGACCCCGGTAAGTGCTGTTCCAGGTCTGGTTCTGGAAGAACGGTTGAGTGGTGTTGTCGGCCATCTCGTATCGCCAACTCCGTTCGGTGAATTGGCACAGCGAAAAGGTCGAGTCATACACCTGGTAGTAGAAGCTGGAGAGTTGATGGGTGAACCATTGGTAAAGCTGCGAGTTGGTAAAGCGCTGGCTCAGAAAGTTGTAGCGGGTCCTGGCTTGATCCAAAGCGGTTTGAGTCTGTTTCAGCAGCAGTCTTGAGGCCGTCTCTCGTTCGGCCTCCAGCGCCAACTGTGCGTCAATCTGGGCAATTTCGAGCGTTGCCTGGTCACGGGCGAGCGTCCAGTCCTGATGCCTGCGTCGATACTGTGCGGCACGTTCCAGGGCTTCGCCGGCGCCATAGGCCGCGGTTGTCAGCCCTTGAGCCATTGCCATCGACGCGAAGGGGACGCCCTCCAGGCGGGCGCCGCCGTCTGAGGTGCCAAAGATATTAGGGATGACCTTCAATCCCTGGCCCATGGCATGAGCCGCATGGGCGCTTGCTTCAGCGATACGTCCCTCCAAATGAAAAGCGGCAGCGGTCACTTCCTCAAGGTTGACGACTTCGTTAACTCGCTGACTGTAATAATCGCGGCGGCATTCGACGATGGTTTTGCTGGCCAGTAACGCTTCCCGGCTTTTCTGGTCGATGTTCAGGGCCTGGGTCTGCAGGTCTACCGCAACGCTGGCGATGTCCCAGACATGTTGCTGCGAAAGCTCCTGATAACTGGCCTGTTCGCTGCGCTCGATGAACGACATCAGCGTCGTGCCGAACTGGATCACCGTGTCTACCGCAATCATGGCATGGGCATACAGAGCATTGAAACGGTAAGGCGGAATCTCTGTGCCCAGGCGTTGGGCCTGTCCGGGTTCCGCAGCGCGTTGGGGATTGGCGCCGAGCCGGTTGTCTATCGCTGCCGGGGTGGCAAAGAGTGCAAGTCGCAAGGGGCGGCCGACGATGTCGAGGTTATGCCTGAGGTTGTGCAGACGACTTTCGAGTTTCTCCCAGCGCGGCAACAGCACGGGATTGAAGGGTAAACGCGAATGCGGCGTGTCGATCAGGCTCGTGAAGTGGGAATGGACATAAGGGCGGACACACACCTCAGGCGCCAGCCCCGGGGCACTAGTCATCCATTGATGCTTACCGTCTCTGACCAGCATTTCCTCGCATTCACGCAGTTTTTTATCATGCTCCTCACTGAATGTTTTTAACGTCAGGGCCGTCCACAAGTCGGTTTGCCTGATGTCCGGCCTTGGCCCCAGCAAGCCCTGGGCGCGCAGATACCAGAGCTTCGCGTCGGTCAGGCTGTCGGGGCTCAATTCGCGGTAAGCGGCATCGCCGCGATTGACCAGAATGTCGATGTAGAGCACGTACAAGGCTTTGCGAAAGTGCACGGGATGACTCAGTGCAATCTGGTGCGGATCCTGTGGCCCCTGAAGGGCATAACTGGATTGGCCGGGCTTCGGAGAGCCGGAGATCAGTGGCACCGCGTTCCAGTAATCCGGGTTGCCGCCGCTGACTGCCTTTTGGGCGGGGTTGAATAGATAAAGCAGCCAACGTTCGGCTTCGCTGAATTGACGCTCCTGGTTGAAGCGGTGAGCGACCAACCAGGGAAGGTATAGAAACAGTTCGACGAAGTAGCGACCGTAGGCACCGTAGAAATCCAGTTGTTCAGGAGGTTTGTCTGCCCCCAGTGGCGGCTCTTGCAAGTGCTGAGAGGACCAGCTCAGCAAAGTATCCATGCTTTCTTCTGCGCGCTCGATCAAGTGCCTGGCGAAGGTGATGTTCATTCGGGTGGGGGGGCGGAATTGCTTATCCTGGCCATCGGTATGTTTGATTTCGGATTCTTTGAAGTCGATGAAATCTGCATTGCCGAGGGTGTTGTCCAGATGGGAATCGATGCTGGGCGCTACGGACGAGGCTGAGGGATAACTGAACTGGAGCAGTTTCGGCTTGGAAAATGGCCAGCATTCGAGCAGTGCAATAAGCGTTTTGTCTTGCGTGGCATTCAACTCTTTGAGACGAGTGACTGAAGTGAGCACGGCGTCCTTGTCGATTACGACCGACAGGCAAAAATCAATGTAGGAGAGATTGAAGTCTGAGCGGTCAAAGCGGCCGACGTGCAAGACAATGCAGAGTGACGAGGGCGATTGAACGTTGGTCGCAATGGTTTTAGTGTTTTCCTTCAGTTTCGCCAGGTCCATGCCATCAATTGTTTCGACCGGGCAGTAACCTTGTGCGCATGTCTTTGGTGGGCTCCAACTGCCATCGTATTTTCTGTAACACATGTTCAGACGAAACAATGGATAGGGTTTGTCCTTGTGATCCTCTCTGCTCGCCTGATCCTGATAGACACACTCAGCCCAGACTACATACAAGCGCTTGTTGAACATGACCGGGCGAATGGTGTGTTCGATGGCACTTTCGGAAACCGGCAGATTGATGCGATGCCAGTCGGACCATGCCTGCGGTTCCGGGGCATCAAATTTGTCAGTCCGGGAGCCGGGCATGAAGGGGCGACACGTCATGTCCAGTGAGCGCCAGTACCACGTGTTTGCCGCGCGGGATTTGGCAACAAAGTAATAGGTGCTGTTGGCGAAATCGTTACCGTCGATGTAACCGTTGACGATCTCCAGGTTGGCCACTTCCTCTAATCTGGTCAGATAGGCCAATACCGCCGTTTGCACGGACTCAGCCGTGAGCTGATTGCGGTTGAGGTCGTTTTCCAGCTGCTCAAAACTTGCGGTCCTGCGCTTGCGAAGCGTTGGATCGAGGTAGGCCGCGGGGAAGTAGTGAAGGCGTTGATTGGCGGCCCAGTCCTGGTAGTGATGCATGGCGGTGCGCCAGGCTTCGATTTGTTCCGAGGGAATCCGGGCGGTGTGATATCCCGGCTCCATGTTGGCCAGAATACTGTTGATGTATTGCTGGAGGCTGGCAATGGCGCAGGCGACCGGGCTGGTCGGCACGTCCTGGCTGACCAGTACATCAAGCAGCCAGTAATGATAAAGGTCATCGGGCGTTTTAAGGTGCTCTGCCAGTTTCAGGGCTTTGAGGGTCTTGTCTTGCGGAGCAATCACCGACAGATAGAGCCCGAGCTGCGCATCACGAAGGCTTTCATTGAGTTGTTTTTCAATAGCAATAGACATGTTCATTCCTTGAGCATGCAGTGGGGTTAGTGACTGGCCGCCATGACGGCCTCACCGACCGTTTTCCAGTGGTCGAGCGAACTGTCGTTGTGGAGGGTCGCGGCGCTGAGCAGGGCGGTTGCACTGAGCCCGGTGGCCTTGCAGGTTTGGTGGCAGCGCATGATCCAATCGATGTCCTTCACCGATTTGGCGTGCTTGAACATCAGTTTCGAGGTGAGCACGGTCACTTCAGCCGTTTCCCAGTTCAACAATTGGGCCAGGCGGCCGTTGACGGCATGACTCTCGCGACCGAAGAAGTTCGCGAATTCCAGATAACTCAACAGGCTTTCTTCCGTCTGCTGGTAAGTCTTCAGGCAATGGTTGAAACGCTCGAGCAGGTACAGACTTTCGAATGACAGACTCAACTGTCCATCCGGTATGTCCAGCCAACTGGCAGTGCTCAGGAGTGCGCGCAGGGCCTTGTTGCTCAACTGCAACCGGACGGCAGTCTCTGTATGGCGCAGTAGCGGATGCAGTGTCTGCACCAGTGCATGTGAATCCTTTGAATCCAGGACTTCGGTGAGAATCTGATGGATCGAGGTGTTGGCCCATATCACAACATCCTTCGCACAATTCATGGGCAGCAGGAATGTTTCCTGTAGAAACGCTTCGATGAGGTGCAACTGCCGGTCATGAGCCAACAAGAGAAGGTTGTTCAGTTTTTGCCTGGCGTCATTTTTAAGCTTCGGGTTTTTTTCGGGATCGTCATCCAGTTTGAATGTTTCGTCTTCGATGACGTTGTTCAGCGCTAAGGTCAACTGTTGCACCACGTCGTCCTGGGTCGATGGGGCGAAATTTTTCACTAAACCTTTGTCATCGAGCAGGGTATTAGCCAGCTTCGCACGCCAGTCAACGTTGCCTGGCAGCGCCAACGATGCCAGTTCTTGTGCGGTTACCGCGCTATGGCGCGCTTCGGCGCCCAGTTTGAGGAGGCGTTGCCGCAAATCTCCCTGCGGATAATTGTCGTTGCCTTGCGGTTCAAGAACACGATTCAGAAAGGGGATGTCGTAGGCGGATTGCTTGATCCAGCGGGTGATCCAGTCCATTCGCATCAGGACGTCGAGAATGTTCGTGGTAACACGTTCCCCTCCGAGGAAGTTTGCCAGTGTTGTACTTTCGGCAATCGAAAGGCCGAACATTCTCGCTACCCGTGCCTGTCGATAAATGGATGACAGCGTGGGCAAATCGCACTTGAGCGATCCTTGGTATTTCAATGTGTTTTTAACGACCTGCATCAGCGAGTCCTCGGTCAAAGGCAGGCCGAGGCTGATACTCAGGTGTTGGAGAATAGTGTGGGAGGCCGGATCCGAATCATCCGCCACGAAGGCACGACCATCGAGCTTCAGCGCAGTAGCGAATACCCGGGTCTGATTGAATACCTTATCGAACAGGGACGTATCGTCGCCGGAGGCATAAGGTGAAACGTGATGCAACAGCGCCGCGAACTCTTCGGCCGTGATCGAATACCGGCGATTCATATACCGATAAACGCCCAAGGCCCTGATGGCATAACTGTCCAGTAGCCGATGGGTATTGAGTGACAGCTGTGATTCAAATGCGCTGCATATCAGTGTGTCCAGATCGGCAAACGGGATGTCGAGCCAACGTTGGAGGCGGATCATCCGATGCAAGCGTTCAAGTCGGTCCTCGGTCGCGTTGGCGATTTCCCCGGTTTTTTTCTCGTTGTCCAGCGCCATGCTGTCATAGACCGAGAGAGGTCCGTTTACGTAACGGGCTCCGAAAGGATGGGAATGAGGTGCCGGCAACAGGTAATGAGGAGACAGGCATGGCGCGTATTTACCTTGCGCCAGTAATACTTCCATTTGCTCGGCATTAAGCTCGGTACGTTCCAGGAAGGTGTTGATATTTTTCAGATCGGTAATGGGCGCTATGCCATAGATCTTTTTCGAGTAACTGTCTCTTTGCCTGCCGATGTCCGAGTTGATGTAGTCAATGTTCCCCACGTACCTCTCAGCCCATGGCAGTTCTGTCAGCAGCGCCTGCTGTTTCGGGCCAAGCCCGGACATCAGCATCTGCGCTTGATCAGAACCAGCGTTCAACAACTTGCCGTACTGAGAGATGTCATGCGACGTGAGAGGCAGGGATTTGCTCACGAGGTAACTCAGCTCTCCCAGCGTAGGCTTGTTCCCATTCAGTCCCAGCAGGCACTGGTGATGGTAAAACTCATAGGGGAGCGCAAAGGGATAATACTTTTGTGCGAGCACTTCATAAGTCGACTTACCTTCGTCTTCGGTGTGCTTCAGCGCGTTCTGAATATTTTTGTCCAGCGTCTCATTAACGATCCCGAGCATCGGTTGCGCAGTGAAGGTGCTTTGCTGATCAATCGACAGAGCGGCGAGATCCGGACGGCGTTTTTCCAGCGTGATTCGATTGTCTTTTTCACCCGGTAATGACGAGACACTGGTTTCCAGTTGCAAGGCAAACCGGTACAGCGCTCTAAGGTAGGCAACCGGCGAGTCGATGGCAGCGATCGAATCGTTTTTGCAAGCGTCGTCCCAGTTCTCTTTGAACAGATGGGTGTAGGTGGGGCCTTGTTTCTCGATCGCACGAATGCCCAAGGGATGCCAATGATCTTGTGCCGTTTCGGCTGAAGTTCGTTGTTCCCGATACAGATGGCTGATCTGGGTGGCCAGGCATTTAACGTCGTCGTAGAGCTTTGCGGTTTCAAATGCTTCGTCTTTGAGCGTGTTGTCAGTCTTGATGGCGTCATCGAATTGTTTTTGGAATTCGGCTTTGGTGAGGCGAGCGATATCGAACACCGAGGTGTATTTCAGTGTGTCTTTAAAACACTTCACCAGTGCCGCGTTGGTTTGCCCGGTGCCATAAGCCCTGACCAGAGAAGTCAGTAAGGTGTTGTCGTCCATGCCAATGCATCTCCTTTGATGGAGCTGACGACATTACGGCGTGGCATGAGGGGGCGCTGTCAGCCTCGTCATTGACTGAGGACTGGATCTTTCACCGCTGGGATGGGGAAGAAGGACGGGAGACTGTAGGACGTTGAAACAGCCTCTGAGCCTTCAGCTTTCGTCCGGCACCCGGTGAGTTTGGCGAAACTCGCCGGGTGGCATCCCGCGCCGGCATTTGAATGTACGGTGAAACGAGCGCGGTTCGGTGAAACCCAGGTACTGGGCGATGTCCTGAATCGGCAAGGTACTGTTGAGCAGGTAATGCTCGGCCAGTTCCTGGCGCAGGTCATCGAGGATCTGCTGGTACGACGTGCCGGCCTGATGCAACTGGCGTTGCAGCGTACGCACCGACACGGCGAGATGCTCGGCCACTTGCTCCTTGCGGGGCAGACCTTCCTTGAGCAACTGGCGCAGGATGCTTTTGACCCGCTGTTCCAGCGATGCGTCCTCCAGTGTGGCCATCAACCCCATGGCATGTTCTTCCAGGGTGCGCAGCAATTGCGCATCGGCCTGGCGCAACGGCAACTGCAAATACGGCAACGGGACAATCAGCGCCGAATAAGGCTGGTCGAACAGTACCGGACAGTCGAAGAACTGCTCGTACTGCGCCAGCGTCGTGTCAGCCGGTCGTGCATGTTCCAGCCAGACAGCGGCCGGCGACATCTGCGTATCAGCGATCCAGCACGCGTATTGCAGCCAGGAGCCGAGCACGTTTTCCACCAGGTGTCGGCGGATACGCGGGCGTTGATAGCGGCATGCCCAGATCAGATGCACGTGGCTGTCCTGCACCTCGGCGCGGCTGACGCCCATGTCTCCCACCAGTTTCTCGAACGGCATGATGCGGCTCATGGCATCGCCCAGTGTCGCGCAGTTCATGGTGATGTAACCCAGCACGCTCCAGGAGTTGGGTAACACAAAACGCGCGGCGTTGAGCCCAAACAACGGATCGCCCGAGTGTTCGCAGAAATAATCGAGCAGCCGTTCATGGGCTTCACCAGGCAACCGCAGGCTGTTGTCATTCAACTGCTGCGCCTGCAACCCGGCAGCCGCCAACGCAGGCTCGATGGCCACGCCCAGTTGTTCGGCATGTCGCAGGTACTTGAGCAGCGGCGGAACTGAAGTGAAGCCCAGGGATTGCATGATCGTATTCCTTTGATCAAGGCCCGCGCGTGCGGATGAATGCCCTGAAAGGTAATTTGAAACCACGGCTAAAGTAAATGGCTGACGCCTGCGCGACGTTTGACTCAATTGGCTACTCGAACTGGCCGGATGCGACCGTGACACTTTCGGACAGCTGACTAGTATGTGGCCTGAAATATCACTGATCAGAACCGCAAAAGGACACACGCATGCGACGCTGGAACGGCTGGGGAGATGCAACCACGGTGGTCGAACTACCGGCCCAGGGCGCGAGTTTTCTCGCCCGGCGGGTGGGAGACGGTCGAGCGCTGCCCGATGCGACACTTGAGACGGCATTGGCCCGGGTGCTGGCCTCTCGGTTGCAGGAACACACCTTGTTCAGCGTGGATGCGCATGATCGTTTGCTGCATGCCCGGGGGCAGAGCCTGCCGGACTGGCTGGCGTTACGTGAAGGCGCGTTGGGGAATTATCCCGATGCCGTGGCCTTTCCCGAGAGCGCCGAACAGATTCGCCAGTTGTTGGCCCTCGCCCATGAGCAGGACCTGTGCCTGATTCCTTATGGCGGCGGCACCTCGGTGGCCGGGCACATCAACCCACCGAGTTCCGCGCGGCCGGTGGTGACGGTTTCCCTGGCCCGCATGAATCGCCTGCTGGACCTCGACGAACAGAGCCTGCTGGCCACCTTTGGCCCCGGCGCGACAGGGCCGCAGGTAGAAAGTCAGCTACGCGCCCGGGGTTACACCCTGGGGCATTTCCCGCAGTCGTGGGAGCTGTCGACCCTGGGCGGTTGGGTCGCCAGCCGTTCCAGTGGCCAGCAATCGTTGCGCTATGGGCGAATCGAGCAACTGTTCGCCGGCGGGACCCTGGAAACTTTTGCCGGGCCTTTGGAGATCACCACGTTCCCGGCCTCGGCAGCAGGTCCCGATCTGCGTGAGGTGGTGTTGGGTTGCGAGGGCCGTTTCGGGATCATTTCCGAGGTGAAGGTACGGGTCAGCGCACTGCCCGCTGATGAACGTTTCTATGGAGTGTTTCTGCCCGATTGGCCCAAGGCACTGCAAGCCATCCGCCAGTTGGCCCAGGCGCGCGTGCCGCTGTCGATGCTGCGTTTGTCCAACGCGGTGGAAACCGAAACCCAGTTGGCGTTGGCCGGTCACCCACAGCAGATCGCCTGGCTGGAAAAGTACCTGGCCCTGCGCGGCGCCGGTGAGGGCAAATGCCTGCTGACATTCGGCGTGACCGGTAATCGCCGGCAAAATGCGCTGTCCCTGAGCCAGGCCCGGCAGCACCTCAAGGCATTCGGCGGGGTGTTTACCGGGACTTTGCTCGGCAAGAAGTGGGCGCAGAACCGCTTCCGTTTTCCCTACCTGCGCGAGAACTTGTGGAACGCCGGTTATGTGGTCGACACACTCGAAACGGCCACCGACTGGAGCAACGTCGATAACCTCCTCACCCTGATCGAAACCAGCCTGCGTGACGCCTTGTCGGCTGAAGGCGAACGGGTGCATGTCTTCACCCACCTGTCCCATGTCTATGGCGAAGGATCGAGCATCTACACCACCTATGTGTTTCGCCCGGCGGCGGACTATCCCGCCACGCTGGCCCGCTGGCAGGCGCTCAAGCACGCGGCCAGCCAGACCATCGTCGACAACCACGGCACCATCAGTCATCAGCACGGCGTGGGCAAGGACCACGCGCCGTACCTGCTGCGCGAGAAAGGCGCGCTGGCGATGGACACCTTGCAGGTATTGAGCCGGCATTTTGATCCGGCCGGGCGACTGAACCCTGGCACGCTGTTGCAGGAGTGACGGCCATGAGCCTGGACTGGAACGCCGCGTGGCGACAGCAGGTGCTGCCGACGCTGGCGGATGAAAACTGGGACCTGATCGTCATCGGCGGCGGCATCAGCGGCGCCGGTATCCTGCGCGAAGCCGCGCGCCGTGGCTGGCGTTGCCTGCTGCTGGAGCAGCGTGATTTCGCCTGGGGCACCTCCAGCCGATCCTCGAAAATGGTCCATGGCGGCTTGCGTTACATCGCCAAGGGCCAGTGGCGCCTGACCCGCGATTCGGTCCGCGAACGCCAGCGCCTGCTCGACGAAGCACCGGGACTGGTGGAGCCGATGAGTTTCATGATGCCGCATTATCGTGGCGGCTTTCCCGGACCGCGGGTGCTGGGTGGTTTGTTGTCCATCTATGACGCGTTGGCCGGGCGGCGTAGCCATCGCTTCCACGACGCTCAACAACTGCGGTATCTGGCGCCGGGGGTGAAGGAACATGACCTGCTGGGTGGCACCTGTTTTGTCGATGCACTGACCGATGACGCCCGACTGGTGATGCGCGTATTGGGCGAGGCCCGGGCCGACGGCGCCGTGGTGCTCAACAGCGCGCGCGTGCAGCAATTGCTGCGTGAAGAGGGACGGGTTTGCGGGGTCCAGGTCGAGGACAGCGAAGGTGGCGCGTCAATGCAATTGCGTTGTCGCGTGTTGGCCGTGGCCACCGGCGCCTGGGCTGAACGCTTGCGCGTGCCCGATGCCCCTCGCCAGTTGCGCCCGTTGCGTGGCAGTCATTTGTTGCTGCCGGGTTGGCGCCTGCCAGTGGCGCAAGCCTTCACCTTCCTGCACGAGCGCGACCGTCGACCGGTGTTCGTTTTTCCGTGGGAAGGCGCCACGGTGGTCGGCACCACGGACCTCGATCATCACGAAGATCTGGACCAGAGCGCGAGCATCAGCCCCGAGGAACTCGACTATCTGCTGGCGGCCTGCACCCAGCAGTTCCCCCAGGCTGAGGTGGTCGCGGCCGATGTGCTGTCGACCTGGTCCGGTGTGCGCCCGGTGGTGGGCAGCGCCGAGGGTGAACATCAAGGCAAACCGTCGAATGAAACCCGTGAGCATGTGCTGTGGCAGGAACCGGGTTGCGTGACCCTGGCCGGCGGCAAGCTGACCACCTTTCGCCCGCAGGCGATCGAAGTGCTCAAGGCCTGCGCGACCATGCTCGGCCGCCCCTTCGATGATGACGCCGCGCCGGTGTTTGCCGCCGTGCCGCCGCTGACGATCCCCGGTCTTTGTGGCAGCCAGTGGCGGCGCCTGGCCGGGCGGCATGGTCGTGACCTGCCGAGGCTGGCGAAACTGATCGCGGAACTGGGCCATGACAGCGTTGGCGCCACTGACACCTTGTGGGCGGAACTGGCTTTTGCCTGTGAGGCGGAAATGGTCCTGCACCTGGATGACCTGCTGCTGCGCCGAACCCGCCTGGGCCTGTTGCTGCCACGAGGCGCCGAGAATTATTGGCCGGCCATTCGCCGACTCTGCCAGCCACGGTTGGGCTGGGACGACGAGCGTTGGCAGCAGGAGCAGCAGCGCTACCGGGCGTTGTGGCAACGCCATCATGGTTTGCCCTGCAGCCGCGTTGAGCACCCGTAGCCCTGTAGCAGCTGTCGAGTGGAGCGAGGCAGCGTTCGGCTGCGAAGCAGTCGCAAAACCCCCAACCCGGTGTTTCAGATAAACCTCGGGGGCAGGGATGGCGAGAACGTTGTTCTCGGACGCAGCCTCGCTGCGCTCGACAGCTACACGGATTATAAAAATTCAGGAATGTGCGCGACCCATGCCCATTGAAGAGAGCTCCATGGATAACCACCCGAACAAGCGTTACCTGCTGGCCATCGACAATGGAACCCAGAGCGTGCGCGCGCTGCTCTTCGACCTGCAGGGCAATCTGCTGGGCAAAGGCAAGGTCGAGTTGCAGGCCTATTACTCGACTCAGCCCGGCTGGGCCGAGCAGGACCCAGAGTATTACTGGGCGAAATTGGGCGAGGCCTGCCAGCAGGTGTGGCAGCAAACCGGTATCGATCGTTCGCAGATTGCCGGGGTATCCCTGACCACTCAGCGCGGCACATTGATCAACGTCGATGCCCAGGGCAAGGCGCTGCGCCCGGCGATCCTGTGGCTCGATCAACGCCAGACTGAAGTCGAAGGCGGGATCAAGGGGCCGTGGGGCTGGCTGCTCAAACTGGTCGGCGCGCAAGCCACCGTGGATTATTTTCGCGCTCAGGCCGAGGCCAACTGGATCGCCCACCACCAGCCTGAAGTCTGGGCGGCGACCGACAAGTTTTTGCTGCTTTCGGGGTTTCTCACTCATCGCCTGTGCGGGCGCTTTGTTGATTCCGTGGGCTGTTGCGTCGGCTACCTGCCGTTCGACTTCAAGCGCTTGCGCTGGGCCGCGCCCTCGGACTGGAAATGGCAGGCGCTGGCGGTGCGTCCCGAGCAACTGCCGAGTCTGCACAAGCCCGGTGAAACCTTGGGTTACATCAGCGCCGAGGCCAGCCGCCATACAGGTATTCCCGAGGGGCTGCCCCTGATCGCCGCGGGTGCCGACAAAGCTTGCGAGGTTGTGGGTTCCGGTGTCGTCGACGCGGGCACCGTGTGCTTGTCTTACGGGACCACGGCGACGATCACCAGCACCCGATCGCGTTATCTTGAAATCGTCCCGTTGATTCCGCCTTACCCGTCTGCGGTGCCGGACCAATACAACTGCGAGGTGATGATTTATCGCGGCTATTGGATGGTCAGCTGGTTCAAGAACGAGTTCGGACTGCGGGAAATGCAGCAGGCCAAAGCGTTGGGCGTGGAGCCTGAGCAACTCTTCGATGCACTGGTCGACGCCGTGCCGCCGGGGTCCATGGGGCTGATGCTGCAACCCTACTGGTCGCCCGGCATCCGCGAGCCGGGCATGGAAGCCAAGGGCGCGATGATCGGCTTCGGCGACGTGCATACCCGCGCGCACATTTACCGGGCGATCCTCGAAGGTCTGGCATATGCCTTGCGGCAGGGTATGGAGAGTATCGAGAAGCGTTCGAAGGTCTCCATCAAGCGTTTGCGCGTCGCCGGTGGTGGCTCCCAGAGTGATGCCGCGATGCAGCTTACGGCCGACATTTTCGGCTTGCCGGCTGAGCGTCCGCATGTCTACGAAGCGTCCGGTCTGGGCGCGGCCATTTGCTGCGCGGTGGGGCTGGGGCTGCACGCGGATTTTCCCACAGCGATGGCGGCCATGACCCGGGTCGGTGCGGTCTTCATGCCGCAACCCGAGGCGCAACAGATCTATGAGCGATTGTACAAAGAGGTCTACCTGCGCATGTATCGACAGCTTAAGCCGTTGTACCAAAGCATCCGCAAAATCACCGGTTACCCCGCCTAAAAGAACACCGGGAATCCCTTGTAGGAGCCGAGCTTGCTCGCGATAGCGGTGTGTCAGCCAGCATTACTGTTGACTGACACACCGCTATCGCGAGCAAGCTCGGCTCCTACAGGGATCGGTGGTGATTTCATGCCATCTGATGTGGCGCCATCGGAGAGCTTTTCTGGTGAGATTGGACAGTGTCAGGGGGCAGGGTCGGTTGTTAGGCTCAACCCCCACTGCTCATCCAATAAGAACCAAAAGCAATGAAGCTGACATTCCTCCTGCTGCTTTGTGGAACGGCTCCGATGGCGTGGGGTTGGTCCAACCATACGGTCGGCAGCTACCAGGCGTTGCAGGATTTGCCGGCCTTGCGCGCAGCTCCTCAGGTCGAAGTCGAGCCGCTGGAGCACTTTCTCTCGCAACAATACCAAGCCGTGTCCGCGCTGCTGGACGAACAGGAACGCTTCGCTCGTGAGCACTTCGCCCAGTACCCGTCGCGCCCCGACAGTCTGCGGCTGCCAGCTGTGCCTGGGGACAATCTGCGGCACGACTTCCTCACCGCGTTACGGATTAATCCGCGGATTCATCTGGCGATGGTCATCCAGCCGCTGCCGGGCAAGGATTTCCCCGAACGTGAACACCTCAAGGCCGAGCAGGTCATGGTGGAGCAGGCCCTGTCGCCGTGGAATCGCCAGCGCTTCATCCACGTGGCTGACGGCGAAAAAGTAGCGCCCCTGGCGGTGTTGGCCAGCGCCGCCGATGAGCCTGATTACGGCCACGACATCAATCTGTTCAGCGACAACCCAGGCTTGGTGGGGGTGTTGTACGGCTTCGGCCCGCAGCCTTTCGGCGATGCCCGGTTTCAGTACAGCTCCCAGGCGCCGTTCCATATGGGGTTCTTCCATGAAAGTGCGGTGGTGTATGCCGCTGCCGGATTTCTTCAGCGTAGTTGGCCGGACTGGCGCGCCTACCAGTACATGGGTTTGGCGCGACTGGCGTTTGCCACTGGCCATTCTTACTGGGGCTATCGTTTTCTCGGATGGGGCCTGCACCACGTTCAGGACCTGACTCAGCCTTATCACGCCAAGCCACTGCCGGGCGTCGAACTGGCAAGCCTGCTGCTGCTGGAAAGCAAGGCGTTGGTCGGCTTCGACGCCGATAAGCATGCGGCCATCGAACGGGTCGCCACCCGGCACATGGAAGTGGAGAAATATCAGTCGACCTGGCTTCGTCGCCTGCTGCGCGCCGGCCAGGCCCATCCGATGCTCGACGCTTATGCCGATTTTGCACAGGACGCCCGTTATCCGCCGTACTCGGTGGACTACCTGCGCGAAGTGGTGAGTGCCGAGTCCGTCGACGAATCCGCAGCGTTTGATGAAGCCATCGGGCAGTGGCTGGACACGGCTGCGATCACCAGCGATTTCAGCGCCGGTAACCAGGTGCAGCGCGAAGACTTCGACCATCCGGCACTTAACCAACAACTATTCAAACTGCTGGGGCATTTCGGCGCGCACAGCCGGATTTATGTCAGTGCGGGGTTGGCGCCATAGCCATCGCGGCAACATTGCCCACTCACACAGAAACCATAAAAATAATAAAACCAGGGAAGAGGAACAGATCATGAACACTCGATTTCGCCTGTCTGGCACGGTGCTCCCCAGCGTCGGCCTGGCAGGGCTGCTGCAACTGTGCGCGGTCGACGGCGTGCAGGCCGAGGAGTTCAGCGTACTGGACAATCAGGTCACCGGTTCTTTCGACAGTACCTTGTCCTATGGCCGCTTGTGGCGGGTCCAGGGGCGGGACAAGAACAACGACGACATCAACACCAACGACGGCAATCGCAACTTCGACACCGGGCTGGTTTCCGAGGTGTACAAGATCACCTCGGAGCTTGAGGCCAACTATCAGAACTACGGGATGTTCATGCGCGGCACCGCGTTCTATGACACCCAATTGATGGACAAGCGCAACGATTACTACCGCAACAACAACCCGTCGCAACCGAGCCAGAGTTTCCCGCAGGACGACCACTTCACTGACCAGACCCGCGATATCGCCGGTAGCCGTGTGGAGATGCTCGACGCCTATGTCTATGGCAACTGGGACGTCGCACAGATGCCGGTCACGGCACGGCTGGGGCGCCAGGTGTTCAACTGGGGCGAGGGGATTTTCTACCGGGGCGGGATCAACACCACCAACCCGGTGGACGCGGCCAAGTACCGTTTGCCCGGCGCCGAAGTCAAGGAAGTGCTGGTACCGGTGGAAGCGCTGAGCTTCAACATCGGCCTGACCGACACCCTGACCATGGAAAGCTTTTATCAGACGAACTGGAAGGAAACCCGCATCGACCCGGTAGGTACTTTCTACTCGCAAACGGACCTGTTCGCCGACGGCGGCAACACCGGCTACAACAACTTTACCGATACCGCGCTGGACACCCCGGTGCCTGGCTTCGGCAACGTGATTGGCCTGTACAGCGCGCTGGGCAACAACCCCTCGCTCAACCAGACCCTGAGCACCACCGGCCTTTATGCCAACGGGGTGACCCCGACCTTCGGCAATATCGTCAAGGTGGCTTCGGTCGGCAAGGATTACAACGCGCGCAATGACGGCCAGTTCGGCTTCGCCTTTCGCTACGTCGCAGAAGAACTCAACAGCACCGAGTTCGGGTTGTACTTGGTCAACTACCACGCCAAGGAGCCGACTGTCTCCGCCGATCTGGGGGGTTACAAGGGCATCGACATGAATGCCCTGACCAACCTGTTGACCGGTGTCGCTGGCAGTCAGGCGGGCCAACTGGCCAACGGCCTGGCGACCGTGGATGTGCTGGGCAATATTCAGGCTCATCGTCGCTACGCCGAAGACATCCGCATGTACGGCTTCAGTTTCAACACCACCCTGGGCCAGGCGTCGGTGTTCGGAGAAGTGGCCTATCGGCCGAACCTGCCCATCGGGGTCGCCGCCACCAACGACCTGATTGGCGACCTGGCCAACGGCGCTGCTGCATTGGCAGGCGGTCAGAGCATCAACATCGGCGGGCAGCAAGTCACGCTCGACAGCCAGATCAACAACGCTGAGCGGGTGGAAGCGTTCAACACCTCCCTGGGCACCATTTACAACTTTGGTCCGAGCCTGTCGTTCGACTCGATGTTCGGCGTGTTCGAGCTGGTGTCCGAGCACCTGCGCGGCAGTAACCTGCAGTACACCGCTTATGACGGCAGTACCCGTTACTTCGCTGGCACCGGTAACTTTTCCTATGTGTCCGGCGGCCGTCGCAGCGACCAGGTCAACCGCGACTCCTACAGCTACACCGCGATGGTCAACGGCACCTGGAATGACGTGTATGCCGGGGTCAACGTCTCGCCCTACGTCGTCTACAAGGACGACTTCAAGGGCAACAGCTATCAGGCGGGCAACACCATCGAGGGCCGCAAGGCCTACACCTTGGGGATCAAGGCCAACTACCAGAACAAGTTTGAGGCCGAGCTGCAATACACCGAATTCTATGGCGGTGGGCAGGACAACGGCCTGCGTGACCGCGACAACGTCGGCTTCAACCTCAAGTACTTCCTTTGATTCCTCAGAACATCGCGTGAGCAGGTGTAGCCCTGTGGGAGCGAGCCTGCTCGCGAAGACGGCCGCACAGTCAACAAAGATGTCGCCTGATGCACCGCATTCGCGAGCAGGCTCGCTCCCACAGTGGATCAGCAGTGTCTTGCAGACCTCACTCCTTGACAGCAGGTTTTATTTCGGAGAACGATCATGTTTCACACTTCACGACTGACCAAAACCACACTGGCGCTGGTCCTGAGCCTGGCCGCCAGTAACGCGCTGGCCGCCATCTCGCCCCAGCAAGCCGAGCAATTGAAAACCACGCTGACACCGCTGGGCGCCGAGCGTGCCGGCAACGCCGGCGGAACCATCCCGGCCTGGGCCGGCGGTATCACCCAGGCGCCGGCAGGCTACAAGCCGGGTCAGCATCATCCCGACCCGTACGCGGCGGACAAGCCGCTGTTCACCATCACCAAAGCCAACCTTGAGCAGTACAAAGCCCACCTCAGCCCGGGCCAGATCGCGCTGTTCAACAGCTACCCCGAGACCTTCCAGATGCCGGTCTATCCCTCTCGTCGCTCTGGCTCTGCGCCGCAGTGGCTGTATGACAACACCTTGAAAAATGCGACTTCGGCCAAGCTGCTCGACGGCGGGACCGGTTTTGCCGATGCCTATGGCGGTGTTCCGTTCCCGGTGCCCAAGGATGGGGTCGAGGCGTTGTGGAACCACATCACCCGTTATCGCGGCATCTATGTGGTCCGTCGTGCCTCCGAAGCGCCGGTACAGCGCAACGGCAGCTTCGCGCTGGTGACCTCGCAGCAGGAGGGGATGTTCAATTACTACCGTCCGGGCGGGCAGTTTGCCGACCTGAAAAACATCCTGTTTTACTACCTCGCGTTCGTGAAGAGCCCGGCCCGGCTGGCCGGCGGTGCGGCGTTGATTCACGAGACCCTGGACCAGCTCAAGGATTCGCGTCAGGCCTGGATCTACGACGCGGGCCAACGCCGTGTGCGCCGGGCGCCGAACCTCGCGTATGACACGCCGATCGCTTCATCCGACGGCTTGCGCACGGCAGACGATACCGACCTGTTCAACGGCTCGCCGGACCGCTACGACTGGAAGCTCAAGGGCAAGCAAGAGGTCTACATTCCGTACAACAGCTACAAAGTCGGTAGCCCTGAGGTGAAGTACGCCCAGTTGCTCACACCGGGTCACCTCAACCCACAATTCACCCGGTATGAGCTACATCGGGTCTGGGTGGTCGAAGGCACGCTCAAGCCGGGCTCGCGGCATATCTATTCCAAACGCGTGCTGTTTCTGGACGAGGACAGTTGGGGCGCTGCACTGGTGGATCAATATGACGGGCGAGGGGAGTTGTGGCGGGTGTCGATGGCCTACCTGAAAAACTTCTACGACCTGCCCACCACCTGGAGTGCGCTGGACGTATTCCATGACTTGCAGGCTCGTCGTTACTACGTGCAGAACCTGGACAACGAAGAGCCGGCCACCGTGGACTTCGCCCAACCGGTGCCGGAAGACGCGTATTTCATGCCGTCGGCATTGCGCCAGCGCGGGACGCGGTGATTGTTGTCAGCGGGGTAGCACAAAGCTTTTCAATACCTTGAAAAGATGCGATCAGTCAGATCGCATTCGCGAGCAGGCTCGCTCCCACAGGTTAATCACGGTACCTGTGGGAGCGAGCCTGCTCGCGATTGGATAGTTGACTCAGCGCTGACACAACATCAAACGCGGAAATGGCTGACCATCATCTGCAACTGATTGCCCAGCCGCGCCAGCTCAACACTGGATGCGGCGGTTTCGTCGCTGGCGGCGGCGGTCTGTTCGGACACGTCGCGCACGTTGATGATGCTGCGGCTGATCTCTTCGGCCACGGCGCTTTGCTGTTCGGCAGCGGCGGCGATCTGCTGGTTCATCGACTGAATGTTGGACACTGTGCGGGTGATGTTTTCCAGTGAAACACCCGCCTTGCGGGTCAGCGCGACGCTGCTGTCCGTGAGGGTGCGGCTGTTGTTCATCACCGCCGACACTTGCTGCGTGCCGTTCTGTAGAGCGGCCACCAGGCCTTCGATTTCTTCGGTGGACTTCTGCGTGCGCTGGGCCAAACCACGAACCTCATCAGCCACCACCGCAAAACCACGTCCGGCTTCACCGGCACGCGCGGCTTCAATCGCGGCGTTGAGCGCCAGCAAGTTGGTCTGCTCGGCGACGGCTTTGATCACGTCCATCACGCTGCCGATCTTGTCGCTTTCCTTTTGCAGCACGCTCATGGCTTCGGTGGAACGCACCACTTCGCTGGCCAGGCGTTCGATCTGGGCGATGGCTTCGTTGACCACTTTGTCGCCTTCACGAGCTTCACCGTCTGCGGCAGCAGCGGCTTGTGAGGCTTCTTCGGCGTTGCGCGCGACTTCCTGCACGGTGGCAGTCATTTCGTGCATGGCGGTGGCGACCTGATCGGTCTCGACCTTCTGGCTGTTTACGCCAGCGCTGGTTTGCTCGGTCACAGCGGACAACTCTTCAGCCGCGCTGGCGATCTGGGTGACGCCGTCGCGGATGCCGCTGATCAGGTCGCGCAGGGTCACGCCCATGCGCGCGATACCTTGCTGCAACACACCCAGTTCGTCACGGCGAGTGACTTTGACGTCGTGAGACAGGTCGCCGCTGGCGATGCGGTCCACGACGGCCAAGGTGTCGCGAATCGGGCCGGTGATTTGACGGGTGATGATCACGGCGGCAATTACGCCAACCAGCAACGCGAGCACGGTGCTGATCAATTGCAGAGTGCGGGCCTGGGCGCTCTCGGCGTCGCGGCGGTCGAGCTGAATCTGATACAGCTGGTCGCTCAGTGTCACGATGGCAGCGCCCTGGTCGGTCATTTCCTTGCGAGCCTGAACGGCGTCGGTATTAGCCGCTTTATAAGCCTGCAAGGCGCTTCGATAGTTGGCCAGCGCGGTTTCCAGCTGACGCAGGGCATCTAGCTGAGTCTCGGCAAATTGCGCATTGAGTGGTTTGAGGCTGGCAATCGCCGCGTCCAGTTGGCCGACGGCTTTTTGCTCGGTCTCGGCGTTGGTGGCGGCGGTGTAGCCGCGCACTTCGTAGCGGGCCAGGATGAACGCTTCCTTGGCGGCCGTGATGGCCTGGAATTGTTCGAAACGTTGATCGCTCAGTGGCATTTGCTGCACGCGGGTGTTGAGGGCGTCGATCAACGTGCTGGCGGTTTGAGCGTTGGCGGCCATGGTGTCGCGGGCACTGTTGCCCGTGCGGTAGGCACTGCGCATTTTGTTCAGGGAGGCCTGGTACGCCGCAATGACGGTGCCTTGCTCTTTAAGCAGCTTTAGGTTTTCCGGGCTCTTGAATGTCGACAGCAATGCTTGTTGCTGGGCCGAGAAGGCGTCGAGTGTGGTCTGTACGTTTTGCGCAGCGGTTTCGTCGCCATTGGTCAGCATGTATTGCAGGCGCACCACACGCAGCTTGGTCAGGCCGGCGTTGAGCTGGGTGATGTCGCTCATCCAGTTGCTGCGGTCAATCAAGCTGCCCAGGCTCATCCAGCCCGTCAGGGCCAGGATGCAGGTCAGAGCCAGGACCAGGCCGAATCCCAGGCCCAGTTTCATGTTCACGCTGATATTGCCGAACCAGTTATTCATCAATTCCTCCAGGAACGTTGAGCTTCTTGATCATCGATTGGCTGGAAGATTGTTGTTTTTGGGCGCCAGCAAGGTAGGTAGCAGGTCTGTATCGGCCGCATTCGCGAGAGCTGAAAGGATTCTGTGGGGCTGATCCTGTAACAAGACTTTGCGCGAGTTTTAAGCTTTTTTTCACATTCCGTTCACCCGTTGCCGACGCACGCCTCGCTACCCTCTCAGGATTTAATGAGAGCAGTACGTGCCGGCGAGGCGGCTTGATGTGGAATTGAGACTGAATCTATTCGGGATAAAGCGCTCGATTGATTTAAGCCGCTATGCCCGCTATCGCAATGTGGCGGTGGTATTGGCTTCTGCGCTGTTGGTGATCCCGTTGACGGTATGGCTGTTGCAACCCGCCGCCGTGCCGGACCTGGCCCATGGCAATGTCGCGGGCGCCAAGGCGTTAGCGGACGGCTGGGCCAAGGGCGACATGATCGTGCTGGTTCGCCATGTCGAACGTTGCGATCACTCCCCGGCCCCTTGCCTGGCGGGCAGCGATGGCATCACCGAACGCTCCAGAAGCGTTGCGGTCAGTGTGGGCGCGCAGTTTCAACGCCTAGGGCTGAGCAAGGCTGACATTTACAACAGCCCGATCCTGCGTGCTGTGCAGACCGCCAATTTTATGTTCAGCAAGGCAGGTGTCGGTGAGGACTGGCTAATCAGTTGCAAGGGCACTATGTTGCGTGATGCTTTGGCGCATAAAGTAGCGGGCCGCAATCTGATTCTGGTGACCCACAGTGAATGCATGACGCAACTCGAAAAGGACCTCAAGTTGCCAACCTCAACCCTGGGTTACGGCGCCTCGTTGTTTATCACTGCGCCAACGCCTCAAGCGGCACACATGCTGGGCTTCATTGACGCCTCCGACTGGCACACGGTGACCACCGAATGAATTTTCCTCTGGATCAGGACATACAATGCTGAATTTTTCCCGACACCGCTTTTACTGGGTGAACTTCGGTATTGCGCTAGCCTGCGCGGCCGCGGTTTTCCTGATGTTCGACATGACCACCATCGACATCGCCTTCAACAATCTTTTTTTTGATCCGGTCACCCAGACCTTCCCGCTCGACCAGGTTCACTACTTCGAGAAAGTCACCCACAAGTGGGCACGCATCATTCCCAACTGGACCGGTGAAATCGCCTTGATCGGTATGTTGCTTTCGTTTGTCTGGCCACTGGTCAACCTGCAAAAGCGCCCGCGTATCGGTCAATTTCTGGAGCGGGTCAAAGCCGCCCCCGTGCTGCGGTTTACCTATGACCATCGTCGTGACTTTATCTTTGTGGTGGTGGCGTTTGCCGTTTGCACCGGCGTGATCCATTTCCTCAAGGCGCACACCAGCGTGTACTGCCCGATTGAAACGACGATCTACGGTGGCAAGATTGCCCACATGGAGTGGTACAACAACTTCCAGCTGTTCCGTGAAGCCGGCGACGGTCGCTGCTGGCCGGGTGGGCATGCGTCGGGCGGGTTCACCATGCTCGCGCTGTACTTTGTTGCGCGCCGCTACCAGTGGCGCTATTCCAAAGCCGTGCTGTGGGGCTCGTTGCTGCTCGGTTTCATCTACGGCACAACACGTGTTCTGCAAGGCTGGCACTACATGTCCCACACCCTCTGGGCCGGGATCTTTGTCTGGCTGGCGTGCTTGCTGACGGCCCTGGCGTTTTACGGGCGGGCAAGGCTGGACGTGCCGGTGCTGAAAAAGGCTGGGCAACCGAACGCCGTTACAGATTCACAACGTAGTAAGCCTGTCGCCCCACCCTCATTGTCTTGAGCACTTTCAGCGTCGCGGCAGGTTCGGTATCACCGGACCTGACCGCCACGTTGGACGCTGCGCCACCTACCCCCGTGTGAAAAACAGCAAGTGAAACGTTGACCATTCTTTCAGGCAAAAAAAAGCCCGCGGGAGGGCGGGCAAACTGTAGTTTCTTGAATGAGCGAGGGCAATGTACCGATTGTTGAGGCACAACGGGGTGAAGAAAAGTTCATGTAGATGAACGCCCTCGGGCTCGTGCGTTTACGGCAAATGATCCGCCGCAAAGTCCGCCTCTGAACGCGCGCGTAACTGGCCCTTGCGGCAGGCTTGCTGGAATCTTTCGTAGTCGTGGTCATTCTGGTCGGTATAGCTTTTGGCATATTTGACCAGCGCCTGCGCCAATGCATCGCTTTTGCCGATGTACCCGCTGATCTGCGAGGCGTGCCCGGATGATTTGGCATGGGCGCGGGCGAGGGCGCGGCCACACAAGCGTGCGTAGGCCGCAAACGCTTCGGCGTCGAAGGTTTCCAGTTCGGCCGAAATCTTCATGTCGCGCAACTGGCGCACGTAAAAGTGTCGACCGCTGGGACCGGTGGTCCAGCCAAGGAACAGATCACTGGCCGATTGCATCAGCCGCTGACCATCGACCACTCGCTGACCGTTATGTCGAACACGTGATTTCGCCTTCACGTAATCGGCGAGCACCGAACGCCGTGCTTCCTTGAATTGCAGGAACAGCGGGAATTCCTGTTCATCCGTCAGTAACGCCACCAGGCAACGCGTGCCGACACTGCCCACACCCACCACTTTGAACGCCATGTCGTGAACGTGAAAACGTGACAATAACTCACGACGGTCAGCTTGCAGCGTGGTTCGGTAGTCGCTCATGAACGTGTCGTACAGCTGGCGCCAGTCCGAAAGGCGCAGCCAGTCATCGTCGGCATCCAGCAGGGTGGTGTTTTTGTGCAAGTGGAAAATTTCCGGCAGATCATCGCGAATGACCAGATGACCTTTCGCGTGACGTTCGCTGATTTTCGGCAGCAGTTCGGCATGCGTACGCCGTTCGGCTTTTTCGATGGCGCGCTCCACATGCTCCAGCGTGCTTTTGCTCGCCTGCTTGAGCAAGTCATCGTAACTGATGGACTCGTACCAGTTATCCAGCTCGCTTTGCTGGGCGCACTCCAGCATGGTTTCCTGATAGGCGCCCACCACTTGGCGGCAGACGGTTTCTTCCACCGTCTCGCCGTGGCGCAGGTCCCTGGCCGCCACCATGAAACTCGCCACCAGGCGTTTCAGGTCCCATTCCCAGGGGCCGGGGTGGGCTTCGTCGAAGTCATTCACGCTGAACAGCAGATTGCGCTCGGGCGTGGCAAAACCGCCGAAATTCATCAGATGGCAATCGCCACAGATCGTCGATACCAGACCCATGTCGGGTGTGGCGGCCAGATCATGGGCTTGCAGCAAGGCGTTACCGCGATAGAAGGCGAACGGCGACACGAGCATGCGGCCATACCGTAACTCGACCAGCGACTTGATCCTGCCCTCACTGGACCGCTTGATCAGCGGCAGCAGATCACGCGTTACTTTACCCATGACCGCCTGAGCACTGCGCGAGCAGTTTTTGCGAGCATCCTTGCCTTGCTTCAAACGGTCTTCGAGGGTGGTCATGTGGGCTATTTTTGGTTGGCGTTTTGAGGTGAATTCGAACTGAGTGTAGAAGGGGCGTGTGCGATTGTCTGAAGGGTTTGAGCGGTTGCGGGTTGCCGGATTAACAGGCGATTGGGTGGAAAATCAGCAAAAAGTCCGAGACCCAGTCATTCTGAGTATTCAGAGTGTTATGTATACGATACTTTGGGTTATGAATGTTACGGTAACGGCACATGGACTATTCACTGATCATCTCCCGCCTCGGTAAGCAAATTCGAGAAAAACGTATCAATCGTGGCCTGACGCAAGTCCAGCTCGCCGAACTCGCGGGGCTGACACGACAAAAAGTCATCGCGGTAGAAAAAGGCACCCTTAGCGTCGGGATGATCGCTTTCGCGCGAATTCTGGCTGCGCTGGATTGTGAGTTATCGGCCATTCCAGCGGCGATGCCGACGCTTGAAGAGCTTGGGGATCTGTTTGAATGAAAATGACATTCTCTGAATGTCACCCAGAAGGCAATAGCGGCAGAATCTTCAGCGCGCATCCAGAAATTGTTAGCGGCGCTGGAGGTCGTGCTTGACCGCTATCCGCAGCATCGAGAACGGCCCCCTCATGTTGTAAGTGCCATCCAACGAGCGGCTGCGCCATTTCTGCTGACGTTTGGGTAAGTTGTTTCGAGGATAGGAAGGGGCGAGGAGGCTTCTCAACAGCAATCATTAAGTGAATGGAGAGCGTTAAATTTTTATCTGATCAAATTTCCCATGGGCAGGAAACTTCCACGGTACGCGGAACGCGGCACCGCCTCTGATCAGATTCGCTTGAGCGGTGATTGCAGGCCACCAACGCACCAAGTTATGAGCCTTGTTCCAATAGGACTCATTTCCCCAATGCTTGGCCAGGCAAAAAACGGGTAGTCCAGATTCGCGAAACGCTCGTTTTTCTATATCGCCCTTTGTAAATTTATCTTGTGAGATTACCGCCCAGCCGCCTTCGTTACTCAGCACTGAAATCCAGTCAACGTCGGTGGTGTTTTGCGGAAATTTATCTCGCAGTGGCAATACCGAATGGCCTTCTACTTTAGTCAACTCATTCAATGCACGGGCCAATGCGGGAGGAAGGTTATTATCCAGCAAGAAGTTCAAGCGGCGTTCCTTTGCTCAAAGTGCACCGCGGCTTCAACGGCTGCCGTAGAAATTTCATAGAGAAGTGCCACCCGTTTGGTGTCTTTTCCCTCTGTTTTATAAGCGCTAAAAATCGTCGCCGTATCGATTCCCGCAGCTGTGAGAACGGGTTTGCCAAAATTTCGAGATGGGTCCAGAACGATGGCTTTACTGCTTTCGACGGGGTACCAACGCTGAGCCGCCTCTGATTCCGTGTAGTCAATGCCCTCGTATAGAGAAGGTTTAATTACCTGCTCGAAGGCATATTGACGCTTTATCAGATCCAGAAGGGACTCATCCCCTGTTTCACTCAGGACGGTGGCGAAAATGCTTCGGCCGTCGGTTTGAAAACGTTTGCAGGTAAATGGATAGGCTTGGTTAAACAGTTCTTTTGCTTGCTGTGAGGCATTGCGGATGGCTTGCAGGCTGACACCGTGCTGGCGGAAGGCATGGACGAAACGAATTTCCAGGAGGTCATGAAAGCCAAGAACGCCCTCATTCAAGTCAGACAGTTCTGAGTTCCAAATTCCCGGATATTGAACACCATGCGCGGTATATCCAAATAGCCACCGGCGAATATCGGCAGCCGGAATCCCCGTGTAAAGGGAGGCTTCTGCCGGTGTGTATAAGCCAATACCGACAAGGCGGCTAGGCAGTTTGATCGTTAGCAATATGGCCTCCTTGTCAGTAGGTGGTTCGGCGAAGTGATTCTGGTGGGAAGGACGATCTCAAGCAACCGGTCGTGGACGAACAGCCACTTTGTTGGTTCAGCGTAGGTCTAAAGGTTGATCGGCACAATCAGCTCAGAGTCGTTAAGGTTTGAAGGAAATTTCCGATGAGCCTGTCCTTTAATTCGCCCGCAAGATGACCAGGAGTGAGCTGAGTCTGTTGGCTGGAAACGATCTGCTGAGTTGAAACCAAAAAAGCACCTGCGATGTTTTCGTCAGGTGCTTTCGTTATTGATGAGCTGCAGCCATTTCGTTACTTCGTCTAAACCTGTGCCCGCAATCGTCGACCGACGACATCCATCAAATCACAGCCATCGCGTAGCGAAGTCACCAGTACCCGCGCCAGTTCGCTGTGAACACCCTCGCCAAACGCGATGCTCTCTAGCAATTGGGTCGCGGTACGGATGCGGTAAGCCGCGGTTTCGTGCAATACGTCCAGCGGTGCTTCGGTGTCGATCAGTAACGACGCGATGTTGCAGTCGATGCCGGTGATAGGCATGTATCGATCCATGACAAACTCTCCATTCGGTAAAAGAACGCGATTACTCAGTGGTGACTGCTGGACGAACCTCAGGCAGCCCATCAGGAGGATCGAGGTTGTCCAGTGCGCGGTTTACCAACAGCTCCGCCAGTACGCTCAACTGCTGAATTGCCAGTGCCACATTGCGACGCGAGCCTTCGAGTTCACAGGCGAGGTCGGTGGTCATGACGTTGAGCGAGGCGAGGGTTTCGCAGGCGTGAGCGAGCAAGGTGGGAGTGTCGATTTCGGGGAGGAGGGTGAAGACGTGGCTGATGGGGTCGGGGCGTTTTGGGTGGCGCAGGCGAGCGCTGACGGTGCTTTCGGTGGTATCAGAGAGTTGGGTCAAATCGGGAGTGTCTGCATCTTGAAGTGCCGCAGATTCGGGTGGATTTGGAGTGATTTTTTTCATTTTGAGTTTCCTCACACTATTGATAAGAGCTACCAATCCCCTGCTGTCAAACAGGATCGGGTGGCAGCTGTACGCGGGTTGACAGACCGGAAGTGTGAGAACCCGGTGCACCCGAAGATGCCCCGCGCACAGCCGCCATAACAAGATTGCATGCGCGTGAGCATGCCGCCCGGTCAGGAGGAGTGAAAGGTTACACTTTTTAGCCTGTCAAAGCCGATCGCTGTTTTGTAGCGACATCTGAAGGCTATCGACGCAGAACCGCTTCCGCCAGTTCATGAAAGTCGATACGAGTTGCGGGAAGTTTCCTAGGACGGTGACTACATTCCTACAAGGCTCAAATTTTCAATATTCAGTGACCTCATCCCCCCTCAAAACCCACCCCGCCTCCCCAGCCACCAACCTGTACTGAACCTGTCGCATCTTCCCCGTCCTTCCCGCCCCAGCCTCAGGACTGTCATAAACCGGAAACCGTCGCACCAACGTGTTCTCCACCACCGCAAACTCTTCTTCCCCCTGATACCCCTCCGCCATTTTCGCGTTCTCACTAACGGCCGGAAGATAAATCTCGCCCAGCGATTTTTTGCGGTTGGCCGAGTAGGCAACCAGCTCCCCCGGCATCCCGCGCCCAGGTGATCGGGCGAAGATGTAAATCTCTGGTGAGCCATCGCGATCAAGGTCAGCGACTTCCGCGCGTGCGATGTTGCCTGTGATCGGTCGAGTGATCTCCGAGTTGTCGATTTCCAATCCTTGAGGCGAGATGCGCACCACAGGATTTCCGTCGTCCCATTCCCCCTTTACATGAAAACGTATGCCTTGCAGTTCGAGAGTCTGATCAAACGGTTGGGCGCTGTCCGTCGTGGGGCTGAGGTTCAATGAAAGGCTGTAATAGGCTATCTCGTTGCGCCGAGCAGCGTTGCGCATGAGGTATACCCGAACCGTATATTGGCCATCGACGGGCAACGGGCCCATGAAGTGGTTGCCCATGATCGATCCGTTGAACAGCGCAGAGTCGGCCCCCTTGGCGGTGATGTTGAAGTAGGCGGATGCGTTGGAAGGCTTGAGGTCGACGGTCAGTATCTGGCCTGCTTTTGCACTGACGCGGTACTGCGCGGTGAGTGGGCCTTTGATCGATTGCTTGAACTTGACGCTATCGGCGCCTTTGTCGAAAGGGACTTGCTCGACACGAGGTGCGAGCTCGGTGGTGGCGTGTGCAAACGTGGAAACCACGGCCAACAGAACGGCGTTGATCCAGCGTTTCATGTTTTTTTCCTGAGAGGATCTGGAGCGAAAGGATAGATAAAACCCTGCGAGTCTGCGAAGACGCAAAACCGACAAACGTCACCTGTGAGCAGATGCTGCGCTGCTAGGCTTGCCTACTCTGTTGTTTCCTATCAGGAGTCACGGTCATGAGTACTGCACTGGAAACCGTTCTGTACACCGCAAAAACCCACACCGTCGGCGGCCGCACCGGTACCGGCAAGTCCAGCGATGGCGAAATCGATGTCACCTTCAGCTCCCCTGGCTCGGGCACGCGCGGCACCAATCCGGAGCAACTGTTTGCCCTCGGGTATTCAGCCTGTTTCATCGGTGCGATCCAGGTGGCGGCGGGCAAGATGAAAATCAAATTGCCGGAAGACACATCGGTGGATGCCGAGGTGGATCTGGGTAAAACCAATGGCGGGGATTTTCAGTTGGCGGTCAGGTTGAACGTCAACATTCCCGGGTTGGACGCTGGAGTGAAGCGTGAACTGGCTGAAGCTGCGCATCAGATCTGCCCGTATTCGCGGATGACGCGCGGGCATGTAGAGGTGGAGTTGAAGGTCGTTTAAATTCCGGCTCACACTGGACTTGCCTTTGTGGGAGTGAGCCTGCTCGCGATGGCGATTATTCATTCGACATGAATGTCGCCTGACACTACGCCATCGCGAGCAGGCTCGCTCCCACAGGTGGATCAGCGGTGTGGCGACGATCTCGGCACTTCAATGTTATCCAGCATCCGATACACCGCCAGTTCCGCCAGCATCACAATCTGCTGAATCGCCATCGCCATCGCCATCGCCGTATGCCGGTGCGGCCCTTCCAGATACCCCGCAAAATTACTCGTCATCACACTCGCCGAAGCCAGGGACTCACAGGCATGCGCCAACAGGTCTTCGTCTTTGATATCCGGCGAAACGAAAAACATCGTGCTTGGCTTGCGGGCCACGGGTGATTTGAGGGCGGAGGGATTGAGGTAGTGATTGAGCGCGCGGTCGGCGGCGTCGTTGAGCTTTTTGGAATCGGGGGATTCTGTTTCCTACCAGTATTCCGGCGGTCCCTGAAGCCTACGGACTCTGCTTCCCACACAACAACCGTCAATACGTGTCGGAAACAATCCCCAAACTCACGAGAGCTGTAGGACCTGTCCCTTGCTGACACTAGTTCGAAGCCCCAACCCCAAACTTCAACCCACCCCAACTCCAATCCTTCGACTGCTTCGAATAACAGCCCGGCTGATTGGCAGGCTCGGCATCACAGGCAATCCGCCCGTTCTTGCTGGTGTCGGTGGTGCGGTCGTTGTAGTACGCACAACCGGACGACAGGGAGAGGGTTAACGCGACAATCAGCATTTTGTATTTCATGGCGCCATCCTTGGGAGAAGTAGTACAGCGTAGGTCTGATTGTGTTGAACCGTCCAATGAAGTTACAGAGTACAACCCGGTCGATTTCATTGTGTGCTTGATAGGATGCTCCCAAAGCCTGACGGCCAGCCCGTCTGTTCGATCCAGTGATCGACGAGCGTCCGGATGCCATCGATAAGCTATTGCGGCGGGGCGAAGCTGTGCTGCATGTCTACGATCAGGAGGGCTTGGCGCATGGGGGGCGGGGTACTCAGGCGAAGTAACGCATTCTGCTTGCGCGCTCGCTTGTAAACAAAAAAACACCCGGCGCAGTGCATCGGGTGATTTCTATTCTTGAGTCAGGAAGCCAGGGCTCAGCCTTGCCTGGAAGATGCTGAGCTTTGGATCATTCTTCCCTCTTGGGGTTGTTATTGGCGTACCGCATAAAGCTCCATTTGGGCTTTATACCGGTTCGGAACTGCGAAATCGACAACGGCAAAACCACTGTCGATCAAGAGTGCAACGAGTCGGTCGCGACTGAAATTATGGTAATGCTCGATTTCCAACCAGTAAGGGTTGGCTTTCTCCGCATCCATGAGTTTCCAGCTCGAAGATGTCAAATCAGGCAGGCTGATAACAATCACTTCACCAGGGCGAAGTACTTGCGCTGCTTTGCGTAAGGCTTCAAGCGGGTAAGGCATGTGTTCAAGAACATCCATCATGGACAGTACATCGGGCACGACCTCAAATTGCAGTGTCATGAAGTCATGTTGCAGTGCATTGAAGCCCAGGTTCTGAATCTGGCTGACGGTTTCGGCGCGGGCATCCAGGCCTATTGCCGAAAACCCGTAGTCTCCGGCCGTCATGACGAGCGCACCGTCGCCGCACCCCACGTCCACCCAGACCGGCCGGCTGGCCTGATTCACTACCGCCCCAAAACCACCCAGCAACCCCACGACCTTATCCACTACAGGCGTCCAGATAGCTCGCTTGGTGTCATGGTAGAAGAGAGGGCTGCAACATTCAGCCGATGACCTCCGTTGGCCACTACTGCAAGGCCTACAAGGACGCGATTCCCTATGGCTGCTCGGTTCTTGAGTGCGATAACGCGCAAGCTGCCGCGAGGCAGACCTTGAAGCTGGGGCAGCACGATTTCTTCAAGGATGTGCCATGACTTCCATCTGGCTGCTCATCCTTTATATAGGGGTTGTACTCGGTCGGCAGGACGCCGGAGGTGGGATTTGACAGCGGGCAGTCACTCCGGCGCCATCATTACCGCAAGCGTCATTTTGATGAACTCTTCATTCTTGTCGATAGTGTCCATGGCGCCGCGCACGTTGTCGGCAACGTCGGCCGATCCGCACTGCTCGACCCAGTTCGACAGCTCCATGATGGCAGTCTCAAGGGCTAGCTGGTTTTCATTGAGCTTGAAGAGCAGTGAAGGGAGTAGGTCTGAGTTCGGCATGGGATTTCCTCCGTGTCGTAAATCAGCGTAGCAGGGAGGGACTGGGTCGGCAGAACGCCGGAGGAAGGATGTTGCTGAAAAGTCGCAGAGGCCTGTAGGAATCCACAACAATCGTCAGCAACATGTGAAACCCCAGATGCAACAAAGCCCGCACTGGGCGGGCTTCGTTGGTGTCTCAATTGGTGGAGCCGGGGGGATTTGAACCCCCGTCCGCCAGTACTCCGCTGTCGGTACTACATGCGTAGCCGTGTCTATTAAGTTAACCCTCAGCGACCCGACGGGCAGGGTGCTTTGGGCGAGTTGTGTAAGTTTTAGCCGCTTCGTCCACAACGTACTGCACGGCGATTCTGTTCTATATGACAATCACTTTGGGTTTACAGACATCCCCTGATGATTGCTGGACCCGAAGGTACCAGGAGGGAAGGGCTAAGGCTGCTTACGCAGCGAGAGCGTATTCCCCGTAGGTTTCGTCATTGGCAACTATAGAAAGTTGCAACAGTGGATTTACGAGTTCTGTTACCAACTCGGCATGCACCTAAAGTTTCGCGACCGGCGTCGAATCCTAAACGGCCCCGAGCCTGCTGCTCTGTAAATCAAAGTGAGCAACAAGCCTGCGCAGTGTACGCCAACAAGGCGTAGAAGGCCAACCCGAAGGTTGGCCCTGAGCTGATTTACTTCCCGCCTTTGTGCGCGTCAGTGACCGCCTTGATGATGTCGTTGGTCTCGTCTATGCAAGCTTTAGTACCTTCCTTTGTGCCTTTTGCCTGGTCGGCTTTAGCTTGCGCGACGGAGGCCTTTACCTGATCTGCCATTTCTGGAGGAATCTGTGTCGTGCCGTTTTGGATGGTTTGCAGGTTGACTGCGCAGAGGTCTTCTGCGGCGAACGAAGTGGAAGCCATCATTGAAGCAGTAATGAACAGACCTAACAGAACAGAATGATTCATGTGTATCTCCTTGAGCAGAAGGGCCAGGCATTGCCGGCCATCAAATCGGCTACCGAGTATTGGGAAGGTCCCACATTAGCGGGACTTGATCAGTGGACTGCGGCGGCACATCAGGGTTCTGTTTTTCTGCTGTAGAGCTGTCGATTCCGGCAAGAACATCAAGATAGGCACATCAATGCACCTTCCTTGAGGCTCTGCTATCACAGCACCCTAGCCTTGGTAACGCGATCCACCAGATAGACTAGTCCGTGGTAGTCAATGCCGCCATGTTTCGTCAGACCGATCTCACAGGTGCGGCTGGTAGAAATGCCCTCGCTGCATTGTTGCACCGCGTCCTTGAGCGTGCGCAGCGAATGGGCATTCAGTTCCGGCGTGGTGAAACCCTTGTCTCCAGCGAACCCGCAGCAGTGAATGCCTTCCGGAATGACCACGGTTTTGCTGCACTTGCGCGCCAGATCGATCAACGCCTGGCTCTCGCCCAGATGCTGGGTGCTGCAGGTGACGTGCACCGCAATCGGCGCGTCCTGGGGAGTGAAATCCAGACGATCCATCAAATGCGTGCGGATGAAACGCACCGGGTCGTACAGGTCCAGTCGAACTTCGCCCAAATCCTCAACCAGCCGTAAGGTGCAAGGACTGGTGTCGCAGTAAATCGGGTCGAGACCGCCGCGACTGGCGTGCAGCAAGGCGCCGATCAGTTCCTGCCGTTTGTGTTCTGCCTGTTCGGCGTAACCTTTGGAAGCAAATGGCTGGCCGCAGCAAAGGTTGTCCTGATTGTCCGGGAAGACCACTTGGTAACCGGCCTTTTCCAGCAGCCTGCGGGTTTTGTCGTACAGCGACATTTGCTCTTTATCACCCGCCGCCGGGCCCATTACCCGCGATACACAGGCCGCCAGGTACACCACCCGGGGGCGCTCGTCCGACACGGTCGGGCTGAAACGAGTCGCTTTTTCCGGCTGCGGCATAGCGTTGGTCCATTGCGGGATCTGACCTTTGGACAACTTGGTCAGCGTCGCCGAGAGTTTCGCCAGGCGTGGTGCTCCCAACAGCATCCGCGCGCCATTGGCGACGTGCAGGGTGAATCGGGCGCCTTGCAGCGCGGTGGCGAAATTGCTTTCCAGCCAGTTGGCGGTTTTCGTACGCGTTGCGTTACGGCTGCGGAGCTTTTTCACCAACTCGCCGGTATTGATGCCTACAGGGCAGCGCTGCGCACAAAGACCGGTGGCCGCGCAGGTTTCGATTCCTTGGTATTCGTAAGCCGCTTCGAGTTCGGTGGTGTCGACGCCGGCGCGCTTTTTAGCCTGAATATCCCGCCAGATCACGATGCGCTGGCGCGGACTCAGGGTCAGGCCTTTCGACGGGCACACCGGCTCGCAGAAACCGCATTCGATGCACTTATCCACAATCTCATCGGCGGCCGGCAACGGCTTCAGGTGCTTGAGGTGGATTTGCGGGTCTTCGCTGAGCACTACGTCCGGGTTGAGAATGCCGTTGGGGTCGAGCAGGCGTTTGAGCTGCCACATCAACTGGTAGGCATCGCTGCCCCATTCCAGCTCGACGAAGGGCGCCATGTTGCGTCCGGTGCCGTGTTCAGCCTTCAGCGAGCCGCCGAATTCCACCGCCACCAACTGCGCCACGTCGTCCATGAACGCCTGATAGCGTGCGACTTCTTCCGGATTGTTGAAACCTTGGGTGAAGACGAAATGCAGATTGCCTTCCAGTGCGTGTCCGAAAAGGATCGCTTCGTCGTAGTGATGTTTGTCGAACAACTCGATCAGGCGGTTTACGCCGATGGCCAGTTGTTCCACCGGGAAGGTCACGTCTTCGATGATCACCGTGGTGCCGGTTTTGCGCACGGCGCCGACGGCGGGGAAGGTGTCTTTACGGATCGCCCAGAGGCGGGCGTTTTCCACCGGGTCTTCGGTGAAGTCGACCTGTTTCTCCACCGGGAACGAGGTCAGTGACGCCATGATCTGCGCCAGTTGTTCCTGCAGCAAGGTGGACGATGCTGCGCGGGATTCGATCAGCAACGCGCAGGCATTGTTCGACAGGTGCTGTACGAAAGCGGGCATGCCAGGTTTGCTCTGTACCGAGCGCAGGCTGCGACGGTCCAGAAGTTCCACGGCCGACACCGGTTGGCTTTTCAGCACGGTTACGGCGTTACAGCAGGTTTCCACGTCCGGGAACACGATCAGCGCCGACGCCTTGTTCGGGTGGTCAATCACCGTGTCGTACGTCACCGCACTGATAAAGCCGAGGGTGCCTTCGGAGCCCACCAGCAAGTGGCTCAAGATATCCACAGGCTCGTCGAAGTCCACCAGCGCATTGAGTGACAGGCCGGTGGTATTTTTCAGACGGTATTTGTGGCGGATTCTTGCAGCCAGTTCGGCATTGGCGCGAGTCTCGCGGCCCAAGGTGGCCAGGCGTTCAAGCAGTGAGGCATGGCTTTGACAAAACGCTGCCACACTGGCCGTGTCTTCGGTATCGAGGCGGCTGCCGTCGGCCAGCACCAGTCGAATACCGGCCAGCGTATGGTAGGTGTTCTGCGCCGTGCCGCAGCACATGCCGCTAGCGTTGTTGGCGACGATGCCGCCAATTTTGCAGGCGTTGATCGAGGCCGGGTCCGGGCCGATCTTGCGTCCGAACGGTGCCAGCCAGGCGTTGGCCTGCGCGCCGATCACGCCCGGTTGCAGGCGGATTTGCATGCCTTGGCCTCGGATCTCGCGGCCGTTCCAGTTATCCCCCAGCACGATTAATACCGAATCACTGATGGCCTGGCCAGACAGGCTGGTGCCAGCGGCGCGGAAGGTCACCGGGACCTGGTCCCGTTGCGCCAGTTTGAGCAACGCGACCACCTCGTCTTCCGACTCGACCCGAATCACCAGTTGCGGAATCAGTCGATAGAAACTGGCGTCAGTGCCGAAGGCCAAGGTCGACAGCGGGTCGTCGAAACGTCGCTCTTGGGGGATCAGTTGCTGTGCATCTCTCAGGAAAGCCGCCGGTAGACTCATTGGTCCTCCAGGATCAAAACCACCAAGTCTTTCGGACCGTGCGCGCCGTAGGCCAGGATTTGTTCAATGTCTGCGGTTTTTGACGGGCCGGACACCAACAAAGCATTAGTCGGCATGCCTTGGGCCCATTCGAATTCCTGCTGCACCTGATAGAAGTTGTCGCGGATTTCACTGGCCTTGAGCAGGGCGAAATGCACCGGCGGTACCAGGCTCATCAAGCGCGGTTCTTCTCGCGTCGGCCAGAGAATCAGGCTGCCGGTGGCGGCGATTGCGCCGAGAGTGCCGGTGAGGCTGGCCGGGGTGTCGTTGAATAACTCGGCTTTCCACTCTTCAACCGGGCGGTCGTAGGCCTTGAGCGTCGGCAGCCCCGTATTATTCGCCCAATGTTGTGAGAGGCGTTGCCCGTGAGGCGTCGTCGGCGCGATCAACAGGCTTGGTAACTGACGATCCCGCAACAACTGGGCCAGCAGCGAAGGCCAACCTTCGCCCGACGTCAGATGGATTTCGGTGTGCACAGCTTCCATCAGTTTGCGTAACTGCGGGATGCGTTGCTCGGGCGTGTAGGTGTAGGGCGCTGTCACCAGTTCGACGTCGAACTCGTCAGGCACAGGCGTGGTGCCAGTCAGACTTTTGCGTAACTTGGCGAGGATGTTTTGCTTGGCGCTCATCAGCGGTCTCCCTGTTTGCCCAGATGTTCGCGGGCCATGTTGTGCAGTGAGCGGGCAGCGGGTTTTGGTGCGCTGTGGTTTTGCGTCCACGGGCCGACATTGTTCGGCGTCAGCGCGCGCAGGCGAGTGGCTAAGAAACCGAACAGGCGATACAACGTCGGCGAGCTGTTGAGCATGGCCCAGGCGTTCCAGATAAACCGTTCCTTGCGCGAGTATTTGCTGCCTTGACCGCGCATGACTTGATGCGGGCTGTCCGGCGCTTTGACGTTCTCTTCCCGCAGGCGACGCAGCAGGGCAGGGATAGGGATTTTTACCGGGCAGACTTCGCCGCAAGCGCCGCAAAGGGATGAAGCGCTGGGGTGGTCCGGCACTTTCGCCAGGCCGACCATATGCGGCGTGATGATTTTTCCGATAGGCCCAGGGTAAACCTCCCCATAGGCGTGGCCGCCGATTCGGGTGTAGACCGGGCAATGATTCATACAGGCGCCGCAGCGGATGCAGTTCAGGGTCTGACGCAGTTCGCTGTCGGCAAACGCCTGGCTACGACCGTTGTCGAGCAACACCAGGTGCACTTCCTGAGGACCGTCGAGCTCATGCTCCTTGCGTGGGCCGGAGATCATGTTGACGTAGGTGGTGATCGGAATGCCCAGCGCCGAGCGGGTCAGCAGCGACAACAGCGGCACCACGTCGCGCAGGTTTTCCACGACTTTTTCAATGCCGGTTACGGCAATGTGCACTGGGGGTACGGCGGTGGTCATGCGACCATTGCCTTCGTTTTCCACCAGCAACAGGGTGCCGGTTTCGGCCACGGCGAAGTTGACGCCAGAGACGCCGATGTCCGCTTCGAAGAATTTTTGCCGCAAGACTCTGCGACCAATCTGAATGAGTTGGTCAACGTCCTTGGTATATTCCACGCCAAGTTTGTCGTGGAACAAGGACGCGACCTGACCGGCATTCTTGTGGATCGCCGGCATAATAATGTGTGAAGGCTTCTCGTGGTCGAGCTGGACGATGTACTCCCCCATGTCCGACTCCAGGCATTCAATGCCTTGAGCTTCGAGGACATGGTTCATCTCCATCTCTTCGCTGACCATTGATTTGCCCTTGATCACTTGCCGCCCCTCGTGAGCGCGGATGATCGAGAGGACGATGCCATTGGCTTCGTCCACCGTTTCCGCCCAGTGCACTGTCACACCGTTGCGGGTCAGGTTCTGTTCAAGTTGCTCGAGCAGGTCGGGCAACTTGGATAACGCACGGGCGCGGACAGCATTGCCCAGCGCTCGCAAATGTTCTCGCTCGTGGGCATCGCTGAAGGACGCTGCCCGCTTGGCCATCAGTGAATCCATCGCAGTGCGAAAGTTGTTTCGCAGTTGCTTGTCGTCCAAAGCCTTGTGGGCCCTGGCGCGGAAATCTTCTTCGACGCTGACCGTCGGAATAATCGTGGAAGTGCTCATCGGGCACCTCCGGTTCGCTGCCAAAGGAAACTGGCCAGGTGCTGGCCGCGCAACGCTTCCTTCTGTTTCTCCAGCGAGCCGTTGATGTTCATCAGGCAACCGCAGTCGGCACTGAGTACCTTGTGCGCGCCGGACTCCTTCAACGACCGGGTCTTGTCCGCCACCATCGCGCCAGAAATGTCTGGCATACGGACGCTGAATGTCCCGCCAAAGCCACAACATTCACTTTCGTGATCGTGATTGACCCGCTCCACGTTACTCAGTTGCGACAACAGCTCGCGACCATGCAGGTGAGTATTCATTTCACGGCGGGCCGAGCACGACGTGTGCAACGCCACTTTGACCGGCTCGCCGCTGTCCTTGAGCTGGACTTTGCAGACAAACAACAGGAACTCGGCCAGTTCATATGTCCTGGCCGCCAGGGCTTGAACCTGTTTCAACGTGTCCGGCTCGTCCTTGAACAAGTCGGCGTAGTGTTCGCGCAACATCCCGGCACAGGATCCCGACGGCACCACCACCGGAAAATCCCCAGCGAACAGCGCCAGTTGCGAGCGCGCCACCGTCCTTGCCTGCTCGGTGTAACCCGAGGTGTAGGCCGGTTGTCCGCAGCAGCTTTGCCCTTGCGGGTACTCGACACGAATGCCTTCGCGTTCCAGCAAGTGAATCGCGTCCATCCCGGCTTCCGGGTAGAACAAATCCACCACGCAGGTCCCGAACAGGTAGACCCGTGACGGTTTCTCGCTGGGGTACTGCCGAGGCTCGGGCAGTGGCGGGGCGACGCGGGTCGCGTTCGGCACAGCGTTGTAAAAAAGCTCGCTCATCAGGCGTGTCTCCGGGTGGTCCCGGTTATCCGTCCGCTGCGGCTGCTGAATATAGTGTGGGTAGCTTTCAGCAGCCTTGCAGACCGGGTTGTGAATTGCTGACGCCGGTATCGTGATCCGGCGTCGGTTTTTGCTTTTTAACGTGTAGTACTTAGTGCACCAGCATGCCGGTGAACCAGTAGGCCTGAGCCAAGGTGATCAAACCGACTATCGTTGCAAAGAATAGGCTGTGCTTGAGGGTGAAGCGGAACAGATCCGATTCCTTGCCCACCAGCCCGGTCGCGGCGCAGGCCACGGCAATCGATTGTGGCGAGATCATCTTGCCGGTCACGCCGCCACTGGTGTTCGCTGCTACCAGCAACACATCGTTGACGCCGATCTGGTGCGCGGTGGTCGCTTGCAACGAGCTGAACAGGGCGTTGGAGGAGGTGTCGGAACCGGTCAGGAACACACCCAGCCAGCCGAGGAGCGGCGAGAAGAACGGGAACGCTGCGCCGGTGCCGGCCAGTACCAGGGCCATGGTCGAGGACATACCGGAGTAGTTGGTGACGAAGGCAAATGCCAGCACCATGCCGATCGACAGAATCGGCCAGCGCAGCTCGTAGAAGGTCTCTCTCAAAGTGGTCAGACCAGTTTTTATGTTGATCCTCAATATCAGCATCGAGATCAGCGCGGAGAAGAAAATAGCAGTGCCGGTTGCGGAGATCGGATCGAGTTTGAACACCGCCGGAATAGCGGTTGGAGCCGCTACGATAGGTGCAACCTTGATCACCATTTGATCCAGGTGCGGGATGGCGAAGTTGAACACCCAGCTGTACATCGAACCGCCGGCCGCGAACATCGCCTTGAACGGTTTCAGGGTCCAGATGGTGACCAGCACGGTGAGGATCAGGAACGGCGACCAGGCTTTGATGATTTCCAGGAGGCTGTAAGGCGAAGCGACGGTGGTGCGCTTCTGGCCGAAACCACCGGAGCTGGCGGTCACCACGGACGCCGAGACGGCACCGACGATGTGCTGGCCGGCGGCACGTTTCGGTTGCCAGACTTTGAGGAACAGGGTCAGGGAAATCAGGCTCACCAAGGCCGAGGTGATGTCTGGCAGTTCCGGGCCAATGAAGTTTGAAGTGAAGTATTGGGTAATGGCAAAGCTCAAACCGGCCACCAGCGCGGCAGGCCAGGTTTCCTTGACGCCGCGCATGCCGTCCATCATGAACACCAGCCAGAACGGCACGAACAGCGACAGCAGCGGCAGTTGGCGACCGGTCATGGCGCCGATCTTGAACGCGTCGATGCCGGTCACTTGCCCGGCGACGATGATTGGAATCCCCAAGGCACCAAATGCGACGGGCGCGGTGTTGGCGATCAGGCATAGGCCGGCCGCATACAGCGGATTGAAGCCCAGACCGACGAGCAGTGCTGCGGTGATTGCTACCGGTGCACCGAAACCAGCGGCGCCTTCGAGGAACGCACCGAAGCAGAACCCGATCAGCAACACCTGCAAGCGCTGGTCGTCGGTGATCGACAGTACCGAACTGCGGATCACTTCAAACTGGCCGCTCTTGACCGTCAGTTTGTAGAGGAACACGGCCGCCACAATGATCCAGGCGATGGGCCACAGACCGTAAGCAAAGCCATAACCGGCGGCGGCGAACGCCATGTCGACCGGCATCTGGAAGGCAAAGATCGCGACGGCAATGGATAACGCCAGGGTGATGCTGCCGGCCACGTGGCCTTTGAGGCGGAACACCGCCAACGCCAGGAAGAAAAACACGATAGGGATAACGGCCGCGAGGGCGGAGACGCCGAGACTGCCGAGCGGGGTATAGAGCTGTTGCCAGGTTTGCATATGGGGTGGCCCCTAATTGTTGTTGGTCAGGCACTGCGCAGCGTTCTTGGTTAATTGGTAATACCAATTTACAATCGCTGTTGGCTAGGGTAAAAGCCTTATGTGCGGTGTGTCAATTTGCCGCCCTAAAACTTTTGTCGAATACGCCGTGCGCAATGCTGCTGACCGGTTTGATCGAGCGTCGTCTTGCCAGGTGCTGGCGTCGCGCCAATAGGCCAGAATAGAGAGCCCGGCGAGCGGTCGGGATCGTGGAGAATTGAGTTATGGGGTTTGATCAGATTCGTCAGCGCCGTTTGTCTGACGATATTGTCGAGCGGCTCGAGGGGATGATCCTCGAAGGCACGCTAAAGTCCGGTGAGCGCTTGCCGGCTGAACGTGCACTGGCCGAGCAGTTCGGCGTGTCACGCCCTTCGTTGCGCGAGGCGATTCAGAAACTGGCCGCCAAGGGCTTGCTGGTCAGTCGCCAGGGCGGGGGCAATTATGTCGTCGATTCGTTGGGGTCGACCTTCAGCGATCCATTGCTGCACCTGCTGGAAAATAACCCCGAGGCGCAGCGCGATCTGCTGGAGTTTCGCCACACCCTGGAAGCGTCCTGTGCTTATTACGCGGCATTACGCGCCACTGATGTGGACCGTGAGCGGCTGACAGCTGCGTTTGAAGTATTGCAGGATTGTTATTCGCGTCATGACGACGTGAGTCGGGCCGAAGAAGGGGCGGCGGACGCCAGTTTCCACCTGGCCATTGCTGAAGCCAGTCATAACGCGGTGTTGCTGCACACGATTCGCGGGCTGTTCGATCTGCTCAAGCGCAATGTGGTGACCAACATTGGCGGTATGTATAAACAACGCACCGAAACCCGCGACATGCTGATTACGCAGCACCGGGAGTTGTACACGGCGATTATCGAAGGGAGAGCGGAGCAGGCGCGGGAAGTCTCCAGTCGACACATCTTGTATGTGCAGGAAGTGCTGGAAGAGGTGCGTCAGGAAGTGCAGCGCATGGCTCGGGCGGAGCGGCGCAAGGGGATGTAGTCAGTTGGATTTGCGATGATTTGTGCTATCGCCTTCGCCGGCTTGCCGGCGATGGCGGTATCAAGCAGCAGGGGAATTAATCTTCCTTGCCCTTGTTGCGCACAGCACGCGCCAATTCACGACCGGCGTCGCGTTCGCGTTCGGTGTCACGCTTGTCGTATTCCTTCTTGCCCTTGCCCAGCGCGATCTCGCACTTGACCATGTGCTTGCTCCAGTACCAGGACAAGCACACGCAGGCATAACCTTTTTGCTGCACGGCGGTGGCCAGCTTTTCCAGCTCGCGACGGTTGAGCAGCAATTTTCGGGTACGGGTCGGGTCAGCGATGACGTGGGTGCTGGCCGTCATCAGCGGCGTAATGTGGCTGCCGAGCAGCCAGGCTTCGCCATCCTTGAGCAGCACGTAACTGTCGACCAGTTGCAGCTTGCTTGCCCGCAAACTTTTTACTTCCCAGCCGGCCAGGACCAGACCAGCCTCGAACTTATGCTCGATGAAGTAATCGTGTCGCGCCTTTTTGTTCTGCGCGATGGTCCCTGTGGGGTGTTTCTTCTGTTTAGCCATAGGGGCGGCATTATAGGGAGTTGCGCGCGAGTCGGCTACGGTATCGCTACGTGCTTGAGCAGGTTGATTGAATCCCGGACAATGCGGCCTCTTTTTTGAACGCTTGGGCGTGATAACGATGTCGACAGACAAGGTTTCTGTCCACGGCAGTTGGGCTAGCCGCTGGGTCTTCATACTCGCCGCGACCGGTTCGGCCGTGGGCCTGGGTAGTATCTGGAAATTCCCGTACATGGTCGGCGTCTACGGCGGCGGGGCTTTCGTGCTGATGTTCCTGGCCTGTATCGCGCTGATTGGCGTGCCGGTCATGTTGGCTGAAACCCTGATCGGGCGTCGTGCACGGCAAAGTCCGGCCAACGCCTTGAAGGTGCTGGCGCTGGAGGCAGGGCACTCGGCCAAGTGGTCCTGGGGCGCTTTCGCCGGGATGATCACTGCGTTGCTGATCCTGTCTTTCTATAGCGTGGTCGGCGGCTGGTCGCTGGATTACATCATCGACATGGGGCGTGGCGATTTTCAGGGGGTGACGGCTGATCAGGTCGGCGCGTACTTCGGCAATGTGATTGCCGATCCGTGGCGCCTGACACTTTGGCACACGATTTTCATGCTGCTGTCGGCCGTCGTGATCGCCAAAGGCGTGGTCGCCGGGCTTGAGCGCAGCTTGCGCATCATGATGCCACTGCTGTTTGTGATGGTTATCGTTCTGCTGGGTTACAGCATGACCACCGGCCATTTCATGGATGGTGTGCATTTCATGTTCGACTTCCACCCGGAAAAAGTCCTCGACGGTTTGCTGCCCGCCATGGGGCACGCGTTCTTTTCGCTGAGTGTGGGTGTCGGCTCGATCATGATCTACGGCGCTTATATGCCGAAGCACTCGTCGATTTCCGGCACGATCGTCGGCGTGGCGCTGCTCGATACGTTCGTTTCGTTGGTGGCCGGTCTGGCATTGTTTCCGATTGTGTTCGCTGCGGGTCTGAACCCGAGCGAAGGCCCTGGCCTGATGTTTGTCAGCCTGCCATTTGCCTTTGGCAACGTAGCGTTCGGCCAGTTGATGGGCGTAGTGTTCTTCGTGCTGGTCGCGGTCGCCGCCTGGAGTTCGGCGATTTCACTGCTGGAGCCGATGGTTGCGTACCTGGTTGAGCGCACCAAAGTCAGCCGCGCCTGGGTGACGTTCTGGTTGGCATTCATCTGCTGGTTCGTCGGGCTGGGCACGGTGTTTTCCTTCAATATCTGGAAGGAAGCCAAGTTTTTCGTGAACGAAGGCGGAATGTTTCACCTCTACCAATGGGGGGCTGCCGGCGGTCTGGACTTCTTTGGCGTGATCGACTTCTTCACCTCGCGGATCATGTTGCCACTCGGTGGTTTGTGTTTCGTGGTGTTTGCAGGCTGGATCATGGGGCGTGAAGCGGTGCGTGACGAGTTGTCGATCCGCAGCCCGATGCTGTTTGGCTTGTCCCTGTTTTTGATGCGCTATGTGGCGCCCATCGGCATTCTCGTAGTGTTTGCCGCCCAGCTGTGGAAGTGACGCTGACATGACGACGCATATTCAACGTTCGGCCCTGCTGCCGTACCCGGCGCAGGCCCTGTATGACCTGGTCAACGACGTAGCGCGTTATCCCGAGTTTCTGCCATGGTGCTCGGCTGCCGAGGTGCTGGAAAGCTCACCTGAGCATATGCGTGCCAGTGTGGGTGTGGCCAAGGGTGGTTTGAGTCAGCATTTCGTTACTCGAAACACATTAGTGCCCGGCCATTCGATCGAAATGAATCTTGAAGAAGGCCCTTTCACTCAATTGCACGGCATCTGGGTGTTCAAGCCGCTGACTGACAAGGCCTGCAAGATCAGTCTGGACCTGTCGTTCGACTACGCGGGACCGATTGTTCGCGCGACGCTGGGCCCCTTGTTCAATCAGGCTGCCAACACGCTGATGGACGCGTTCTGCCAGCGCGCCAAACAGATTCATGGTTGAGGCCGTGATCGAGGTCGAGGTGGTGTATGCCGCCGTTGATCGTCAGGTATTGCAGGTGGTCGCTGTGCCTGAGGGCACATCGGTGCGCGAAGCGTTGCGCCGATCTACGGTAGGCGCTCAATTTCCTGAGCTGGATCTGGGTAATTGCCCGGTGGGAATATTCGGCAAGGTCATTGCCGACCCGCAGGTGCGCCCGGTTCAGGCAGGAGATCGCATTGAGATTTACCGGCCATTATTGGCGGATCCGAAGGAAGTTCGTCGGTTGCGTGCCGCCAAGGCGGCCGAGGCTAAAGCCCGGAATCAGTGAGTCGCTAAACGCTGGACAATAAAAAACCCGGATATTCCGGGTTTTTTATTGCGTCGCAAATTATTGCGGCGTGGTGCCCAGCGGTTCTGGCGTCGGGACTGGGACCGTTTCTACGCCGTCGACGTCCTTCTGGATCTGGTCCAGCAACGAACCTGGCTTGACCGGTTTTTCCGGTTTCGGCAGCTCGAGGTGTTCTACTGGTTCTTTGATTGGCGTGTCGGTGCCGAGAATGGCTTCATCGCGGCTCATGCCGGGCATGAAATCACCAGAAAGGCTGACAAGCTGATCATTTGAGTTGAAGATAACGGTAACGCGTTCCTGCTGGCGTTCACCGCCACCCGGTTGCATGCTGTACAGATAATCCCAGCGATCGGCATGGAACGTGTCGGTCAGCAGAGGGTTACCCATGATAAACCGTACTTGCTTGCGGGTCATTCCCGGGCGTAACTGGTCTATCATGTCCTGCGTGACGACATTGCCCTGCTGGATGTCGATTTTGTAAACCCCGGGGAATGAACAACCGGCGAGTGCGAGCAGTCCCACAAAGGTGAAACTGGTTAGCAAGAGCTTGGTGTTTTGCATCGGTGGGCGACTTCCACTATCTTGGCTGGGACAACGTAAACGCCGATCATACCCGCATTAAGAGAAGCTGCGAAGCAGCATCGCGAGAAAGCTGACCATGGTTGAAAATAGCGAACTACGCAAAGCCGGCCTCAAAGTGACCCTGCCACGGGTCAAAATTCTGCAAATGCTCGATTCCGCCGAGCAGCGCCACATGAGTGCCGAAGATGTATATAAGGCGCTGATGGAGGCTGGTGAGGACGTCGGTCTGGCCACGGTTTACCGTGTACTGACTCAGTTCGAGGCAGCTGGCCTTGTGGTGCGGCACAACTTCGACGGAGGCCACGCGGTCTTCGAGCTGGATGATGGCAAGCATCACGACCATATGGTCAATGTCGAAACCAGCGAAGTGATCGAATTCTTCGACGAAGAAATCGAGCGTCTGCAGAAAGCCATCGTCGACAAGTATGGTTTCGAGATGGTTGATCACAATCTGGTGCTGTACGTACGCAAGAAAAAGTAAGCATGTCGCGCGAATTTCACATTCGCGAAACGAACGAAGGCGATCCCAGGGTCGCCTTCGTGCTGTCTGCCGTTCTTAAATTTTTGCGGTGACGACCATTTTTTTCGCGTGAGCCAAGGACTCCTTGGTCAGGTCGATGCCACCCAGCATTCGCGCCACTTCCTCCACTCGATCATTCTTGCTCAGCTTGGAAACGGCTGTGTGGGTCGCCTCTTCGCCGCGAACCTTGTGCACGAATAAATGTTGGTGACCCTGCGCCGCCACTTGCGGCAAGTGAGTCACTGTCAGCACTTGCCCGCGCTCTCCGAGTCGCCGCAACAACTGGCCTACGATCTCGGCGGTCGGGCCGCCAATGCCCACGTCTACTTCGTCGAACACCAGTGTCGGTACACGAGAGGTCTGTGCGGTGATCACCTGGATCGCCAGGCTGATCCGCGACAGCTCACCGCCGGATGCCACTTTGGCCAGGGCCTTCAATGGTTGGCCAGGGTTGGCGCTTACCAGCAACTCGACCTGCTCAAGGCCGTTAGGCAGCAACTCATCACTGCTGTTAGGGCGCAGTTCGATAGTGAAGCGACCACCAGGCATACCCAGTCGTTGAATTTCTTGTTCGACGGCGCTGGCCAGACTGCTCGATGCTTGATGGCGCAAGTCACTCAGCTCGCGCGCCTTCTCCTGATAATGGCGGGCATAGGAAGCTAGCTCATCGCTTAGCCGTTCGATGGATTCATCGTTGGCATTCAGGGTTTCGATTTCATCCAGCAGCCGCTGCTGCATCTCCGCGACTTCCGTCGGCTGGATGCGGTGTTTGCGGGCCATGGTGTAGATCGCATCGAGGCGTTCTTCCAGATATTGAAGTCGCGCCGGATCGGCGTCGAAATTGTCGAGGAAGCGGTTCAACTCGCCCACTGCTTCTTCTACCTGAATCTGCGCACTGGTCAGCAGGCTGCTGGCTTCGCCCAGGGCGCCGATCGAATTGTTGACGCTCGAGAGGCGGTTGAGGCTGACGGTCAGGGCGTTCAGGACATTGCCGGAATCACTTTCGCTGCACTGCTCGACGACTTGTCGGCAGATGCCCAGCAACGTTTCGGCGTTGGTCAGGTTCTTGTGTTCCTGTTCCAGTTGCTCCAGCTCGTTTTCACCGAGACCGAGGTTCTCCAGCTCTTCAAGTTGATAGCTGAGCAATTGATGCCGAGCGCGTTGCTCGTCACCGGAGTTGGAAAGGCGTTCCAGTTCCTGGCGGGTCTGGCGCCAGCGATGGGCCGCCAGTTGGACCTGGCGGGCAAGGTCCGTCGCGCCGGCATACTCGTCGAGCAGGCGGCGGTGGGTGTCGGTCTTGAGCAGCGATTGGTGTTCGTGCTGGCTGTGGATATCGATCAGCAGTTCGCCCAGGGCTTTGAGGTCGCCGAGCGGGCAGGGCGTGCCGTTGATATAGCCACGGGAGCGGCCTTCGGCGGTGATCACCCGGCGCAGGATGCACGGGCCATCACTTTCGAGGTCGCGCTCGGCGAGCCAGGCGCTGGCTTCCGGAATGTCGACCAGGTCAAAGGTCGCCAGAATGTCGGCCTTGTCGGCGCCGGGGCGAACCACGCCACTGTCGGCTCGATCGCCCAGCGTCAGACCCAGGGCGTCGAGCATGATCGACTTGCCGGCGCCGGTTTCCCCGGTGATCACGCTCATCCCACGATCGAGTTCGAGATCGAGGTGTTCAACGATGGCGTAGTTATGTACGGACAGGTGCACCAGCATAAAGGCCGCTCCCAGGCTTTAGGTCTGGTTATTTATACAGTGTTTTATTTGCGCCTGACAATGCCCTTGCTTGGCTCTATTTGCTCGGTCTGACGAAATGCCTGGTGCATCGGCTAATCGCAATGCAGCGCTTTTTGTAGGGTTAATCACAACAACCCCCTTGAAGCTGATTTTTGCGGCCCCATATACCGGGGCAGAAGCGTGAGTTGAGCTCACGGACGATATTGAAAGGAGAAATCTATGGCTGACGAACAGACAGTGGATACGCAAAATCAAGACGCCAACCAGGGCTCCGCGGCTTCGGGTGAAGACCTGGCGGCTCGTGTACAAGTGCTCGAAGAGCAACTGGCAGGCGCGCAGGATCAGGCTTTGCGTGTTGCCGCCGATCTGCAGAACGTCCGCCGTCGCGCCGAGCAGGATGTAGAAAAAGCGCACAAATTCGCCCTGGAAAAATTCGCAGGCGATTTGCTGCCGATCGTCGACAGTCTGGAGCGTGGTCTGGAGTTGTCCAACCCGGACGACGAAAGCATCCGCCCAATGCGCGAAGGTATCGAGCTGACCCTGAAAATGTTCCAGGACACCTTGAAGCGCTATCAGCTGGAAGCCATCGATCCGCATGGCGAACCGTTCAATGCTGTTCAGCATCAGGCAATGGCCATGCAGGAAAGCGCCGACGTCGAGCCGAACAGCGTGCTCAAGGTGTTCCAGAAGGGTTATCAGCTCAATGGTCGCCTGCTGCGCCCGGCCATGGTCGTGGTCAGCAAGGCCCCTGCGCCAGTTTCGCCTTCGATTGACGAGCAGGCTTGAAATTGGCCGCAAGGCCCCCATTTATAAGTCAAGCGTTTAAGTGCTACCGCAGTTAGCCACCACTGCTGCGGCAACCAAATCCAAAGTTTCGGGAGAGTGAACATGGGCAAAATTATCGGTATCGACCTGGGGACTACCAACTCCTGCGTCTCCGTGCTGGAAAACGGCGTAGCCAAAGTTATTGAAAACGCTGAAGGCGCGCGTACCACGCCGTCGATCATCGCTTACGCCAACGATGGCGAAATCCTCGTGGGCCAGTCGGCCAAGCGTCAGGCTGTGACCAATCCGCATAACACCCTGTACGCGGTGAAGCGTCTGATCGGTCGTAAGTTCGACGAAGAAGTCGTACAGAAAGACATCAAGATGGTGCCTTACAAAATCGCCAAGGCTGACAACGGCGACGCATGGGTAGAAGTGAACGGCCAGAAAATGTCGCCGCCACAAATCTCGGCTGAAATTCTGAAGAAAATGAAGAAGACCGCCGAAGACTACCTCGGCGAGCCTGTGACTGAAGCGGTGATCACCGTTCCGGCCTACTTCAACGACAGCCAGCGTCAAGCCACCAAAGACGCCGGCCGCATCGCGGGCCTGGACGTTAAACGTATCATCAACGAACCAACCGCGGCCGCTCTGGCTTACGGTATGGACAAGGCGAAGGGCGATCACACCGTGATCGTTTACGACCTGGGCGGCGGTACTTTCGACGTTTCCGTGATCGAAATCGCGGAAGTCGATGGCGAGCACCAGTTCGAAGTATTGGCCACCAACGGTGACACGTTCCTGGGTGGTGAAGACTTTGACATTCGTCTGATCGACTACCTCGTCGACGAATTCAAGAAAGAAAGCGGCATGAACCTCAAAGGTGACCCGCTGGCCATGCAGCGCCTGAAAGAAGCCGCTGAAAAAGCCAAGATCGAACTGTCTTCGAGCGTGTCGACTGATGTGAACCTGCCGTACATCACTGCAGACGCTACCGGTCCTAAGCACTTGAACGTGAAAATCTCCCGCGCCAAGCTCGAAGCGCTGGTAGAAGACCTGGTTCAACGCACCATCGAACCTTGCCGCATCGCTCTGAAAGACTCCGGTATCGACGTTGGTGCCATCAACGACGTGATCCTGGTAGGCGGTCAGACCCGTATGCCACTGGTTCAGAAGCTGGTGACCGAGTTCTTCGGTAAAGAAGCTCGTAAAGACGTGAACCCGGACGAAGCTGTTGCCATGGGTGCTGCTATCCAGGGCGCGGTATTGGCCGGCGACGTGAAAGACGTTCTGCTGCTGGACGTTAGCCCGCTGACCCTGGGTATCGAAACCATGGGTGGCGTGATGACTGCGCTGATCGAGAAAAACACCACGATTCCTACCAAGAAATCGCAAGTGTTCTCGACTGCCGATGACAACCAGGGTGCTGTGACCATTCACGTGCTGCAAGGTGAGCGTAAGCAAGCGGCTCAGAACAAGTCCTTGGGCAAGTTCGACCTGGCCGAGATTCCACCAGCACCACGTGGCGTGCCACAAATTGAAGTGACCTTCGACATCGACGCCAACGGCATCCTGCACGTAGGCGCCAAAGACAAGGCCACCGGCAAGACTCAGTCGATCGTGATCAAGGCTAACTCCGGTCTGTCCGAGGAAGAAATTCAGCAGATGATTCGCGATGCTGAAGCCAACGCCGAGGAAGATAGCAAGTTCGCAGAGCTGGCCGCTGCCCGTAACCAGGGCGATGCACTGGTTCACTCGACGCGCAAAATGGTCGCAGATGCTGGCGACAAAGTGACCGCTGAAGAGAAGACTGCCATCGAAGCCGCTGTTGTTGCTCTGGAAGCCGCTGTTAAAGGCGACGACAAAGCTGCAATCGAAGCCAAGGTTGAAGAGTTGTCGAAAGTCTCTGCTCCAGTGGCGCAGAAGATGTACGCCGAACAGGCTCAGCCTGCTGAAGGTGCGGCACCGCATGACGAAAAAGCTGAAAAGGCTGACGACGTTGTCGATGCCGAGTTCGAAGAAGTCAAAGACCACAAGTAAGTTGTTGGTCGCCCGGTTGACTGCCTTCAGGCGGTGACTGGTAGGATGTCGCCGCGCGGGAGCTTGCTCCCGCGTTGGCGTGTCTGGAGTTAGCGAATTTTTACAGCATGCGACAACGCTCGGATGCTGGGTATGGCCGGGAATGCTCCTGCTTTTCGAGCCGAAAGTACCGCAATGAATCAAAGACCAGGATCGTTGAATTGACGTGAGTTGGGTCCGGGCCTGTATTGGGGCTCAACGAGTTTGGCAAGGCTCAGGAGAGGTTTGCCGGACGTCCTTAAGAGTGCAAAGACTTATGGCAAAGCGTGACTATTACGAGGTATTGGGTGTTGAGCGTGGCTCAAGCGAAGCGGACCTGAAAAAGGCCTACCGTCGCCTGGCGATGAAGCACCACCCGGACCGTAATCCCGATGACAAAGCGTCGGAAGAGATGTTCAAAGAGGCTAACGAAGCCTACGAAGTGCTGTCCGATTCCGGCAAGCGCGCGGCCTACGACCAGTACGGTCATGCCGGTGTCGACCCAAGCATGGGTGGCGGCGGTGCCGGGTTTGGCGGTCAGAACTTCTCCGACATCTTTGGCGATGTCTTCAGTGACTTCTTCGGTGGCGGTCGCGGCGGTCCCCGTGGCGGTGCCCAGCGCGGCAGCGATCTGCGTTACACCCTGGAATTGAATCTGGAAGAAGCGGTGCGCGGTACCACCGTGAATATCCGTGTTCCATCACTGGTCAACTGCAAGCCGTGCGACGGCTCGGGTGCCAAGAAAGGCTCCTCGCCAGTCACTTGCCCGACGTGCGGCGGTATCGGCCAGGTCCGCATGCAGCAGGGTTTCTTCTCGGTGCAGCAAACCTGCCCGCGCTGCCACGGCCAAGGCAAGATCATTTCCGATCCGTGCAACTCCTGCAATGGCGAAGGTCGTGTCGAAGAGTACAAAACCCTTTCCGTGAAAGTGCCGGCCGGTGTCGATACCGGTGACCGCATTCGTCTGTCCGGCGAAGGCGAGGCGGGCGCTCAGGGTGGGCCGACTGGTGACCTGTACGTGGTGATCAATGTGCGCGAGCACGCGATCTTCCAGCGTGACGGCAAGCACCTGTTCTGCGAAGTGCCGATCAGCTTTGTCGATGCGGCGTTGGGCGGTGAGCTGGAGATTCCGACCCTCGATGGTCGAGTCAAACTGAAAATCCCTGAGGGGACCCAGACCGGCAAGCAGTTCCGCGTTCGCGGCAAAGGCGTTGCGCCAGTGCGCGGCGGCGGAGCAGGTGATTTGATGTGCCGTGTGGCGGTCGAAACCCCGGTGAATTTGGGTCGTCGTCAGCGTGAATTGCTGGAAGAATTCCGCAGCTCCCTGGCGGACGACAACAGCCAATCGCCAAAAACCACCGGTTGGTTCGAAGGTGTGAAGCGTTTCTTCGGCGATTTGTAAGGAGACAGGCATGCGACGTATTGCAGTGATGGGCGCCGCCGGGCGCATGGGCAAAACCCTGATCGAGGCGGTGCAGCAAGCGCCTGGCGCCGGTCTGACGGCTGCCATTGATCGTCCTGATAGCACGTTGGTTGGCGCAGATGCCGGTGAGTTGGCTGCGTTGGGCCGTATCGGTGTGCCGTTGTCGGGTGATCTGGATCGGGTGGTTGACGAGTTCGACGTGTTGATCGACTTCACGCACCCGACGGTGACACTGAAGAACCTTGCGTTCTGCCGCAAGCATCACAAGGCGATGATTATCGGCACCACCGGTTTCAACGTTGAAGAGAAGCAATTGCTGGCGGAAGCGGGCAAGGACATTCCGATCGTCTTCGCCGCCAACTTCAGCGTCGGCGTCAATCTTTGCCTGAAGTTGCTCGACACTGCAGCTCGCGTGTTGGGTGATGATGTCGATATCGAAATCACTGAAGCCCATCATCGGCATAAAGTCGATGCGCCGTCCGGCACCGCCGTTCGTATGGGGGAAGTGATTGCCGATGCGCTCGGGCGTGATTTGAAGAAAGTGGCGGTTTATGGTCGTGAAGGCCAAACCGGCGCTCGTACTCGCGAGACAATCGGCTTCGCCACCGTGCGTGCCGGTGACATCGTGGGTGATCACACGGTGCTGTTCGCTGCCGACGGTGAGCGTGTCGAGATCACCCACAAGGCGTCCAGCCGCATGACCTTCGCCAAGGGCGCGGTGCGTGCTGCGTTGTGGCTGGATGGTCGTGAGCCAGGCCTTTACGACATGCAAGACGTGCTCGATCTGCGTTAAGATGCGCCCGAAATCGGGTTCAAACCCTGCGTTTGGGCCCGGTTTTACCCCGCCAAGCGACGACCTGTCGCATTCTCCAGCCTTTCGGGCTCATTGGCGGTAGACCAAAAATGCCTTTTTCTGTAAGCTACAGCTTTAGTGTGTCCACTAAAAGCGCGCAGAATTATTCGGTGAAGAAGCGGGGTGACGTGTCCATACGTCACTCCGCTTTTTTACAACCTGCGATCGCCCTTTCAGGCTTTATTTACGGGAGGTCTTCTTGACTAAGCCAGCCATACTCGCCCTTGCTGATGGCAGCATTTTTCGCGGCGAAGCCATTGGAGCCGACGGTCAAACCGTTGGTGAGGTGGTGTTTAACACCGCAATGACCGGCTATCAGGAAATCCTTACCGATCCTTCCTACGCCCAACAGATTGTTACCCTGACTTACCCGCACATCGGCAACACCGGCACCACACCGGAAGACGCCGAGTCCGACCGTGTCTGGTCCGCTGGCCTGGTCATCCGTGACCTGCCACTGGTTGCGAGCAACTGGCGTAACACGATGTCTCTGTCCGATTACCTGAAAGCCAACAACGTTGTGGCTATCGCCGGTATCGACACCCGCCGCCTGACGCGCATCCTGCGTGAAAAAGGCGCGCAGAATGGCTGCATCATGGCCGGTGACAACATTTCCGAAGCCGCCGCCATCGCCGCCGCACAGGGGTTTCCTGGCCTTAAAGGCATGGACCTGGCCAAAGTCGTCAGCACCAAAGAGCAGTACGAATGGCGCTCGACCGTCTGGGATCTGAAAACCGACAGCCACGCGACCATCGACGCTTCCGAGCTGCCGTACCACGTGGTGGCCTATGACTACGGCGTCAAGCTGAACATCCTGCGCATGCTGGTCGAGCGCGGTTGCCGCGTGACCGTCGTGCCTGCACAGATGCCAGCCGCCGACGTTCTGGCGATGAAGCCGGACGGCGTGTTCCTGTCCAACGGCCCTGGTGATCCGGAGCCTTGCGACTACGCGATTCAGGCGATCAAGGACGTGCTGGAAACCGAAATTCCGGTATTCGGCATTTGCCTGGGTCACCAGCTGCTGGCTCTGGCCTCCGGCGCCAAGACACTGAAAATGGGCCACGGCCACCACGGTGCCAACCACCCGGTCCAGGATCTGGACAGCGGTGTAGTGATGATCACCAGCCAGAACCACGGTTTTGCGGTAGACGAAGCGACCCTGCCAGCCAACGTTCGCGCGATCCACAAATCGCTGTTCGACGGCACCCTGCAAGGCATCGAGCGTACCGACAAGAGCGCCTTCAGCTTCCAGGGTCACCCGGAAGCCAGCCCTGGCCCGAACGACGTAGCGCCATTGTTTGATCGCTTCATCAACGAGATGGCCAAGCGACGCTGATCGCTCGCCTTGATGGTGCAAAGCTTGAGGGCGGTCCCGACACCGGCGGCCCCCTCAAAGCTTCAAAGATTGAACAAGACGGCTTGCCGACTGACCTGCGGATTTGAGTGACAAACCCATGCCAAAACGTACAGACATTAAAAGCATCCTGATTCTCGGCGCTGGCCCGATCGTTATCGGCCAGGCCTGCGAATTCGACTACTCCGGCGCCCAGGCCTGTAAAGCCCTGCGCGAAGAGGGTTACCGCGTCATCCTGGTGAACTCCAACCCGGCGACCATCATGACCGACCCGGCCATGGCCGACGCGACCTACATCGAGCCGATCAAGTGGCAGACCGTTGCCAAGATCATCGAGAAAGAGCGTCCGGACGCGCTGCTGCCAACCATGGGTGGCCAGACCGCTCTGAACTGCGCGCTGGACCTGGAGCGCGAAGGCGTTCTGGAGAAGTTCGGCGTAGAGATGATCGGCGCCAACGCTGACACCATCGACAAGGCTGAAGACCGTTCGCGCTTCGACAAGGCGATGAAGTCCATCGGCCTGGACTGCCCGCGTTCGGGTATCGCCCATAGCATGGAAGAGGCCAACGCGGTCCTCGAAAAGCTCGGCTTCCCGTGCATCATCCGTCCGTCCTTCACCATGGGCGGCACGGGTGGCGGTATCGCTTACAACCGTGAAGAGTTCGAAGAAATCTGCGCTCGCGGTCTGGATTTGTCGCCGACCAAAGAGCTGCTGATCGACGAATCGCTGATCGGCTGGAAAGAGTACGAGATGGAGGTTGTCCGCGATAAAAAGGATAACTGCATCATCGTTTGCTCGATCGAAAACTTTGACCCGATGGGCGTGCACACCGGTGACTCGATCACCGTTGCTCCGGCACAAACCCTGACGGACAAGGAATACCAGATCATGCGTAACGCCTCGTTGGCGGTACTGCGTGAGATCGGCGTGGAAACCGGCGGCTCCAACGTTCAGTTTGGCATCTGCCCGGACACTGGCCGTATGGTCGTGATCGAGATGAACCCGCGTGTATCCCGCTCTTCGGCACTGGCCTCGAAAGCCACTGGTTTCCCGATTGCGCGTATCGCTGCCAAGCTGGCGATCGGCTACACCCTGGACGAGCTGCAGAACGAAATCACCGGCGGCGCTACTCCTGCATCCTTCGAGCCGTCCATCGACTACGTCGTCACGAAGCTGCCACGTTTCGCCTTCGAGAAATTCCCGAAAGCCGATGCACGCCTGACTACTCAAATGAAGTCGGTCGGCGAAGTCATGGCCATCGGCCGGACATTCCAGGAATCCCTGCAGAAAGCCCTGCGTGGCCTGGAAGTGGGCGTTTGCGGTCTGGACGAGAAGCTCGACCTGAGCAATCCGGAAAGCATGAGCGTGCTCAAGCGCGAGCTGACCGTGCCGGGTGCCGAGCGTATTTGGTACGTGGCTGACGCCTTCCGCGCCGGTCTGTCGGTCGAAGACATCTTCGGCATGAACATGATCGACCCGTGGTTCCTGGTGCAGATCGAAGATCTGATCAAGGAAGAAGAGAAGGTCAAGACCCTGGGTCTGGCCAGCATCGACCGCGACTTGATGTTCCGCCTCAAGCGCAAAGGCTTCTCCGATATGCGTCTGGCCAAGCTGCTGGGCGTGACAGAGAAGGCCCTGCGCCGCCACCGCCACAAGCTTGAGATTTACCCGGTCTACAAGCGCGTTGACACCTGCGCGGCCGAGTTCGCCACCGACACCGCTTACCTCTACTCGACGTACGAGGAAGAGTGCGAAGCCGCGCCATCGGGTCGCGACAAGATCATGATCCTCGGCGGCGGTCCAAACCGAATCGGCCAGGGCATCGAGTTCGACTACTGCTGCGTACACGCGGCACTGGCCCTGCGCGAAGACGGTTACGAGACCATCATGGTCAACTGCAACCCGGAAACCGTTTCCACCGACTACGACACATCCGATCGTCTGTACTTCGAACCAGTGACCCTGGAAGACGTACTGGAAATCGTCCGCGTCGAGAAGCCAAAAGGTGTGATCGTCCAGTACGGCGGCCAAACCCCGCTGAAACTGGCGCGCGCCCTGGAAGAAGCCGGTGTACCGATCATCGGCACCAGCCCTGACGCCATCGACCGTGCCGAAGACCGTGAGCGCTTCCAGCAAATGGTTGAGCGCCTGAACCTGCGTCAGCCGCCAAACGCTACCGTGCGCAGCGAAGACGAAGCAATTCGTGCCGCCGCCAAAATCGGTTACCCGCTGGTGGTTCGTCCGTCCTATGTACTGGGCGGGCGCGCGATGGAAATCGTTTACGAAGAAGAAGAGCTGAAGCGCTACCTGCGTGACGCGGTGAAAGTGTCCAACGACAGCCCGGTGCTGCTCGACCACTTCCTCAACTGCGCCATCGAAATGGACGTGGATGCGGTTTGCGACGGCACCGACGTGGTGATCGGCGCGATCATGCAGCACATTGAGCAGGCCGGCGTTCACTCCGGTGACTCCGCGTGCTCCCTGCCGCCGTACTCGTTGCCTGCACACATCCAGGACGAGATGCGCGAACAGGTCAAGAAAATGGCCCTGGAACTAGGCGTTGTCGGCCTGATGAACGTTCAGTTGGCGCTGCAAGGCGAAGACATCTACGTCATCGAAGTCAACCCACGCGCTTCCCGTACCGTTCCGTTCGTGTCGAAGTGCATCGGTGTTTCCCTGGCGATGATCGCGGCTCGCGTGATGGCCGGTAAAACCCTGAAAGAAATCGGCTTCACCAAAGAAATCATCCCGAACTTCTACAGCGTGAAAGAGGCGGTGTTCCCATTCGCCAAATTCCCTGGTGTGGACCCGATCCTCGGCCCAGAGATGAAGTCCACCGGTGAAGTGATGGGCGTGGGCGACACCTTCGGCGAAGCATTTGCCAAGGCCCAGATGGGCGCCAGCGAAGTGCTGCCGACCGGCGGCACCGCGTTCATCAGCGTGCGTGACGACGACAAGCCACTGGTTGCAGGCGTAGCACGTGATCTGATCAACTTGGGTTTCGAAGTGGTTGCCACTGCCGGTACTGCCAAGCTGATCGAGGCTGCAGGCCTGAAAGTGCGCCGTGTGAACAAGGTGACCGAGGGCCGTCCGCACGTGGTCGACATGATCAAGAATGACGAAGTCACCCTGATCATCAACACCACCGAAGGTCGTCAGTCGATCGCTGACTCGTACTCCATTCGTCGTAATGCCTTGCAGCACAAAATCTACTGCACCACGACTATTGCTGCTGGCGAAGCCATCTGCGAAGCGCTGAAGTTCGGTCCCGAGAAGACCGTGCGCCGCTTGCAGGATCTACACGCAGGATTGAAGGCATGATCAAATACCCAATGACCGTCCAGGGCGCGAAAGCCCTGGAAGAAGAACACGCTCACCTGACCAAGGTCGTCCGTCCCAAGCTCAGCCAGGACATCGGGACGGCCCGTGAGTTGGGTGACTTGAAGGAAAACGCCGAATACCACGCTGCTCGTGAGCAGCAGGGGATGGTCGAGGCGCGGATTCGTGACATCGAAGGCCGGATTCAGAATCAGGTCATCATCGATGTCACGACCATTCCTCACACCGGCAAAGTGATTTTCGGCACCACCGTTGAAATCGCCAACGTCGAGACTGATGAAAGCGTCACTTACCACATCGTTGGTGAGGATGAGGCTGATTTCAAACTTGGCAAGATTTCGGTCGGGTCGCCACTGGCCCGCGCCTTGATTGCCAAGGAAGAGGGTGACGTGGTGGCCGTGAAAACGCCAAGCGGCGTCATCGAGTACGAGATTGTCGAAGTTCGCCACATCTAAAGGCCTGCGCCCGCTTCGTGCTGGCGCGATGGTTTGGCAGCTGGCTCAGATGTTGTGGGTTGGCGGCCTGTGGCTGTTACATATCGGTCTGGTGCCGGCGTTGGGTCAAATAGGCCTGGCGCCGCTGCTGATCGACGAAATTGCAGGCATGCTGAATGCGCTGTTGGCGGGATTTGCCGCAGCGTGTGTGATTTTTCAGGCTTTGGTGCTGGTTCAGGCCGAGGGCCTTGTCAGTCTATGGTGCGATATTCGTGGGCAGCTGCTGCTGATGGCGCTGTGTGCGTGCGCGATGTTTTTCGCTGTGCGCTTCGGTTGGCCGGATGCAGTGCGTTGGCAGGTATTCAGCTATCTTGTTCTGGGCTTTTCCGGGCTGGTGCTGGTGTTGCAGCCGGTGCCGGGGAGGAGCGGTAGGGTGCGCGAAGCACACCCTTGACCCTTGCCATCACTTGAAGCGATGGACGTTCGACAGTTGCTTGTTGACGCTGAAGTTCTTGCGGTAAATCAGTGCCATCTTGCCGATGACCTGAACCAGATCCGCTTTACCGACCTTGCAGAGTTCTGCAATGGACGCCAGGCGCGATTCGCGATCGAGGATGTTGAGCTTGATTTTAATCAGCTCGTGATCCGCCAACGCGCGTTCAAGTTCGGCTAACACACCTTCAGTCAAACCGTTGTCAGCCACAATCAAAACTGGTTTCAGATGGTGGCCAATGGATTTGTACTGTTTCTTCTGCTCTTGAGTGAGCGGCATAATCTGACCCCTGCGTCTGATCTTGTAAAAAGCGGCGGCCAGTTTACCCGAGCGAGTCCGGGACCGCCCAGTTAATCACGACCCGTTTTATTTTCGAGGTGGCCCGTGGCCCGTTCCAAGACAAGTCTTAAATGGCTGCAAGAGCATTTCAACGACCCATTCGTCAAAATGGCACAAAAAGACGGGTACCGCTCCCGTGCCAGCTACAAGTTGCTGGAGATCCAGGAAAGAGATCGTCTGATCCGCCCGGGCATGAGTGTGATCGACCTTGGTGCCGCGCCCGGTGGCTGGTCCCAAGTGACCAGTCGTCTGATTGGCGGGCAAGGTACACTGATCGCTTCCGACATCCTGGAAATGGACAGCATCCCTGATGTGACCTTCATTCAGGGCGACTTCACCGAGGATGCCGTGCTGGCACAAATCCTTGAGGCTGTCGGAAATAAAGAAGTGGACCTTGTGATTTCCGATATGGCCCCCAATATGAGTGGACTGGCCTCTGTCGATATGCCGAAATCGATGTTTCTGTGCGAATTGGCACTGGATCTCGCAACTCGGGTGTTGAAGCCAGGTGGTGACTTTTTGATCAAGATCTTCCAGGGTGAAGGCTTTGACGAATACCACAAGAGCGTACGCAAGCAGTTCGAGAAGGTCACGACGCGCAAGCCGAAATCGTCGCGCGATCGCTCTCGTGAGCAGTACTTGCTGGGCCGTGGTTTCCGCGGACGCAGTGAGGAATAAAAGTTTTTTCTACCGGGGTGATAGGTTTTTCGTATTTCGCCCCGTGTGCTTTAGCGAATATTGTGTAGAAAGTGTTTCACAAAGGGTTACAGACGGCGCCTGCCAGAGCCGTAGGTAATGTAGTAAGTTAGGCCGGTGAATATCATGCGAAGCGCGCGCCATTAGCGGAGCTTGCTTCAGAGGGTAGTTAATTGAACGATATGGCAAAGAATCTGATCCTGTGGTTGATCATCGCGGCTGTCCTGGTGACAGTGATGAACAACTTCTCCAGCCCTAACGAGCCGCAGACCCTCAACTATTCCGACTTCATCCAGCAAGTCAAGGATGGCAAGGTCGAGCGCGTAGCAGTTGACGGCTACGTGATTACCGGTAAACGCACCGATGGCGACAGTTTCAAGACCATCCGTCCGGCAATCCAGGACAACGGTCTGATTGGCGACCTCGTGGACAACCACGTCGTAGTCGAAGGCAAGCAGCCTGAACAGCAAAGCATCTGGACTCAACTCCTGGTTGCAAGCTTCCCGATCCTGGTGATCATCGCCGTGTTCATGTTCTTCATGCGGCAGATGCAGGGTGGCGCGGGCGGCAAAGGCGGGCCAATGAGCTTCGGCAAGAGCAAGGCGCGCCTGCTCTCCGAAGATCAGGTAAAAACTACCTTGGCTGACGTTGCCGGTTGCGACGAAGCGAAGGAAGAAGTTGGCGAGTTGGTTGAGTTCCTCCGGGATCCGGGCAAGTTCCAGCGCCTGGGCGGTCGTATTCCACGCGGCGTGCTGATGGTCGGTCCTCCGGGTACCGGTAAAACCTTGCTGGCCAAGGCGATTGCCGGCGAAGCGAAAGTGCCGTTCTTCACCATCTCTGGTTCTGACTTCGTCGAGATGTTCGTCGGTGTCGGTGCCAGCCGTGTTCGCGATATGTTCGAGCAGGCCAAGAAGCACGCGCCATGCATCATCTTCATCGATGAAATCGACGCCGTTGGTCGCCACCGTGGCGCCGGCATGGGCGGTGGTCACGATGAGCGCGAGCAGACTCTCAACCAGTTGCTGGTAGAGATGGACGGCTTTGAAATGAATGACGGCATCATCGTTATCGCTGCAACCAACCGTCCGGACGTATTGGACCCGGCATTGCTGCGTCCAGGCCGTTTCGACCGTCAGGTTGTGGTGGGTCTGCCAGACATTCGTGGTCGCGAGCAGATTCTTAAAGTTCACATGCGCAAAGTGCCAATGGGTGACGACGTCGCTCCGGCAGTGATCGCTCGTGGTACACCTGGTTTCTCCGGTGCTGACTTGGCTAACCTGGTGAACGAGGCCTCCTTGTTCGCAGCCCGTGCCGGCAAGCGCATCGTCGAAATGAAAGAGTTCGAACTGGCGAAAGACAAGATCATGATGGGCGCCGAGCGCAAATCCATGGTCATGTCCGAGAAAGAAAAGCAGAACACTGCTTATCACGAAGCCGGCCACGCTATCGTTGGTCGCGTCGTGCCTGAGCATGATCCGGTCTACAAGGTATCGATCATCCCGCGCGGTCGTGCGCTGGGTGTGACCATGTTCCTGCCGGAAGAAGATCGTTATAGCCTGTCCAAGCGTGCGCTGATCAGCCAGATCTGCTCGCTGTACGGCGGCCGAATTGCTGAAGAGATGACCCTGGGCTTCGATGGCGTCACCACGGGTGCGTCCAACGACATCATGCGTGCCAGCCAGATTGCGCGGAACATGGTGACCAAGTGGGGCTTGTCGGAAAAACTCGGTCCGTTGATGTATGCCGAAGAAGAGGGCGAAGTGTTCCTCGGTCGCGGCGGTGGTGGACAGGGCGCAAGCTTCTCCGGTGAGACAGCCAAGCTGATTGACTCGGAAGTGCGCAGCATCATTGATCAGTGCTACGGCACGGCCAAGCAGATCCTCACGGATAACCGCGACAAGCTTGATGCCATGGCGGATGCCTTGATGAAGTACGAGACGATCGATGCTGATCAGATCGATGACATCATGGCGGGTCGTGCGCCTCGCGAACCTCGTGACTGGTCAGGCGGTACCGGTACTTCTGGAACACCTCCGGTGGTGCAGGATGAGCGTCCGGAAACACCGATCGGCGGTCCGGCTGCTGACGTATAAGGTTTGAAATGACTTCTGTTCAGTTCTCGACCCGGTTGCCTTGCGGCAACCGGGTTCTTGATTTGGCCCAGACGCATGTCATGGGCATACTCAATGTCACTCCTGATTCCTTTTCTGATGGCGGCCGATACAGTCAGCTCGATGTGGCTCTGCGTCACGCCGAGTCGATGGTGGCGGCAGGTGCGACGCTGATTGATGTCGGTGGCGAGTCAACCCGGCCAGGTGCCCGTGCGGTTTCGCCGCTTGAGGAACTGGAGCGCGTAGCGCCTATCGTTGAGCGCATCAATCGCGAGCTGGATGTGATTATTTCTGTCGATACCTCCACGCCAGCGGTTATGCGCGAGACTGCGCGGTTGGGTGCTGGCTTGATCAATGATGTGCGCTCGTTACGTCGAGATGGCGCCCTGGATGCTGCGGCAGCCACCGGGCTGCCCGTGTGTCTGATGCATATGCTCGGTGAGCCGGGTGACATGCAGGACAATCCGTTCTACCAGGACGTCACCAAAGAAGTGGGCGAATTTCTCGCTGAACGCATGGCTCAGTGTGCGTCGGCGGGAATCCCGTCGGAGCGGATTATTCTTGATCCGGGTTTTGGCTTCGCGAAAACCTTGCAGCACAACCTAAGCTTGTTTAAGCATATGAAAGCCTTGCATGTCTTGGGGCGGCCTCTGTTGGTCGGGGTTTCGCGAAAGAGCATGATTGGTCAGGCCTTGAATCGCCCGGTTGGGGAGCGTCTGTACGGTGGTCTGGCGCTCGCAGCGCTGGCTTCGGCCAATGGGGCGCGTATATTGCGCGTCCATGATGTAGCCGAAACAGTGGATGTGGTGCGGATGATCGCCGCAGTGGAATCAGCCGAATAAAAATGATGGAGCACTTATGAGTAAAAAATACTTTGGCACCGACGGTATTCGTGGCCGGGTCGGTGAATACCCGATCACTCCTGATTTCATGCTCAAGCTCGGTTGGGCTGCTGGTATGGCGTTCCGCAAGATGGGCGCCTGCAAGGTGTTGGTAGGCAAAGACACCCGAATCTCTGGTTATATGTTCGAGTCGGCACTCGAGGCCGGTCTGACGTCGGCAGGCGCTGACGTGATGCTGCTGGGCCCGATGCCTACACCGGCGATCGCCTACCTGACGCGCACCTTTCATGCCGAAGCCGGTATCGTGATCAGTGCCTCGCACAATCCTCACGATGACAACGGCATCAAGTTCTTCTCCGGAAAGGGCACCAAGCTTCCGGATGAGGTCGAATTGATGATTGAAGAGTTGCTCGATACGCCGATGACCGTGGTTGAGTCGAGCAAGATCGGTAAAGTGTCACGTATCAACGACGCCTCTGGCCGTTATATCGAATTCTGCAAAAGCAGCGTCCCGACCAGTACCAGCTTCGCGGGCCTGAAGATCGTCATCGACTGCGCTCACGGCGCGACCTACAAGGTTGCCCCGAGTGTGTTTCGTGAGTTGGGGGCTGAAGTCGTTGTGCTGTCCGCTCAGCCTAACGGACTGAACATCAATGACAATTGCGGTTCGACCCATATGGGTCAATTGCAGGCTGCCGTATTGGCCGAACACGCCGATCTGGGTATCGCATTCGATGGTGACGGTGATCGCGTCCTGATGGTCGATCATACGGGTGCCATTGTTGACGGTGACGAGCTGCTCTACATCATCGCCCGCGATCTGCATGAGCGAGACATGCTGCAAGGTGGCGTGGTCGGTACGCTGATGAGTAACCTGGGTCTGGAGCTGGCGCTGGCTGATCTGTCGATTCCATTTGTGCGCGCCAACGTTGGCGACCGGTATGTCATCGCTGACTTGCTTGAGCGCAACTGGTTGGTGGGTGGTGAGAACTCGGGGCATATCGTCTGCTTTAACCACACTACTACTGGTGATGCGATCATCGCGGCATTGCAGGTTCTGATGGCGCTGAAAAGGCGTTCCGAAGGTCTGGCACAAGCTCGTCAGGCGCTTCGTAAGTGCCCGCAGGTGCTGATCAATGTCCGATTTGGCGGTGGCGCGAATCCGCTCGAGCACCCTTCGGTCAAGGAGGCCAGCGATCGCGTCACCAAGGCTATGGCGGGTCGTGGTCGTGTGCTCTTGCGCAAGTCCGGGACAGAGCCATTGGTGCGTGTCATGGTCGAAGGCGAAGACGAAACGCAGGTTCGTGGTTACGCAGAAGAGCTGGCAAAACTGGTTACTGAAGTTTCTGCCTGAATTCGGCTTGCCAGCCTTGATTGTGTTGGGTAACATCTGCGCCCACTTTGACCGACGAGGTACAGCATGCGTCGCCCTATGGTAGCTGGTAACTGGAAGATGCACGGTACCCGCGCCAGCGTCGCTGAGCTGATCAACGGCCTTCGTGACTTGGCCTTGCCGAGCGGTGTTGATGTAGCGGTATTCCCGCCTTGCTTGCATATCAATCAAGTGATTGATGGCTTGGAAGGAAAGTCGATTTCGGTCGGCGCGCAGAACTCTGCGGTGGAATCCGGGCAAGGCGCATTGACCGGTGAGGTCGCGCCGAGTCAGTTGGTGGATGCAGGCTGTTCCCTGGTGCTTGTCGGGCACTCTGAGCGCCGCCAGATAATGGGCGAGCGAGACGAGATGCTGATTCGCAAGTTTGCCGCGGCGCAGGCATGTGGCTTGATTCCGGTGTTGTGTGTAGGGGAAACCCTTGAGCAGCGCGAAGCCGGGAAAACTCTTGAGGTTGTCGGGCGTCAGCTGGGCAGTATCATAGAGGAGTTGGGTGTCGGTGCTTTTGCAAATGCAGTAATTGCTTACGAGCCGGTCTGGGCCATTGGTACCGGGCTGACTGCTTCGCCGCAACAGGTGCAGGATGTGCATGCAGCCATTCGCGCTCAGTTGGCGGCAGAGAATTCTGAAGTCGCACAAGGTGTGCGGCTTCTATACGGCGGCAGCGTGAAGGCGGCCAATGCGGTCGAACTGTTCGGCATGCCGGATATCGATGGGGGGCTCATTGGTGGAGCTTCCCTGAATGCAGATGAGTTCGGTGCGATCTGTCGCGCCGCGGGAAACTGAAAAAATGCTGGAAACAGTCGTAGTCGTTTTTCATCTGCTGGGTGCATTGGGCGTAGTTGCTCTGGTATTGCTGCAGCAGGGTAAAGGTGCGGATGCTGGCGCGTCTTTCGGGGCAGGTGCTTCAAATACTGTGTTCGGAAGCCAAGGTTCCTCTACCTTTCTTAGTAAGTTTACTGCTATACTTGCCGCAGGTTTCTTCATAACCAGCTTAGGGTTAGGTTACTTTGCTAAAGAGAAAGCTCACCAGCTGACTCAAGTAGGTCTCCCAAATCCAGCGGTGTTGGAAGTTCCAAAGCAGCAACCGGCTTCTGATGATGTCCCGGTGCTTCAAGAGCAAAAGTCGGCTAATCCAGCGACTGACGTACCTCCAGCTCAAGAGCAAAAGTAAGAAGGGTTTCAAACGTAGTATTGCCGAGGTGGTGGAATTGGTAGACACGCAACCTTGAGGTGGTTGTGCCCATAGGGTGTAGGGGTTCGAGTCCCCTTCTCGGTACCAATTATCAGGAGAGCCCGCTGTTGCGGGCTTTCTTGTAGGTGGAAGGTTACATTGACCCTGTCAGGGATCGGTCGTATACTTCCGCCCCAGCTTTGTCGCGGGGTGGAGCAGTCTGGTAGCTCGTCGGGCTCATAACCCGAAGGTCGTCGGTTCAAATCCGGCCCCCGCAACCAGTTTAAGGAGCCCCTTTTAAGGGGCTTTTTGTTAGCTGGACACTTTCTACGCCGCTGTTCGACGGCGTTTCAAGGATGGGCGTTTCGCCCATTTTTTTATTTTGCATAGCATGCACATACATGCACGAGGGGGTTCAGGTGTCGAGCAAGCTAGAAGAGTTGCAGGCCTTGTTGGCCCCGGTGGTCGTGGCCCTGGGCTATGAATGCTGGGGTATTGAGTTTTCGGCTCAGGGTCGTCACTCGATGTTGCGCGTTTATATCGATAAAGAGGGCGGCGTGCTGGTGGACGATTGTGCCATTGTCAGCCGTCAGATCAGCGGTGTCCTGGATGTTGAAGATCCGATCGCCGTTGAATATACCCTTGAGGTTTCCTCGCCTGGCATGGAACGCCCGCTGTTCACTATTGAGCAGTTTGCAAAATTTGCCGGTGAACAAGTGAAGATCAAGCTGCGCTCGCCTTTTGAAGGACGACGCAACTTTCAGGGCCTTCTGCGTGGTGTAGAAGAGCAGGACGTTGTGGTGCAGGTAGAAGACCATGAGTTCCTGTTGCCGATCGATATGATCGACAAGGCCAACATTATTCCCAGTTTTGACTGAGACGCGGATCCCGCGGATCCAATGGCTTGCGAAAGGCGAGGCGTACGATGAGCAAAGAAGTACTGCTGGTTGTTGAGTCGGTATCCAATGAAAAGGGCGTACCGGCAAACGTAATTTTTGAAGCGCTGGAGCTGGCTCTGGCCACTGCTACCAAAAAGCGTTTCGAGGACGAAGTCGATCTGCGTGTGGAAATCAATCGCCACACCGGTGCTTACGAGACATTCCGTCGCTGGACGGTCGTCGAAGAAGCAGACTTGGACGATCCGGCCATTGAAACGTGGCCGAGCAAGGTTGCCGAAACGCATCCTGGTTCCAAGGTTGGTGATGTAGTCGAAGAAAAAATTGAATCCATCGAGTTCGGCCGTATCGCTGCACAGACTGCCAAGCAAGTTATCGTGCAAAAAGTTCGTGAAGCCGAGCGCGCCCAAGTCGTTGACGCCTATCGCGAGCGCCTGGGGGAAATCATCTCCGGCACCGTGAAGAAAGTGACCCGCGACAACGTGATCGTCGATCTGGGCAACAACGCTGAAGCGTTGCTGGCTCGTGAAGACATCATTTCTCGCGAAACCTTCCGTGTCGGCGTGCGCCTGCGTGCGCTGCTCAAGGAAATCCGCACCGAGAACCGCGGCCCGCAGTTGATCCTGTCGCGTACCGCGCCGGAAATGCTGATCGAGTTGTTCCGCATCGAAGTACCGGAAATCGCTGAAGGCCTGATCGAAGTAATGGCTGCGTCCCGTGACCCGGGTTCGCGCGCCAAGATCGCGGTCCGTTCCAAGGACAAACGCATTGACCCGCAGGGCGCTTGCATCGGTATGCGCGGTTCGCGCGTCCAGGCAGTGTCGGGTGAGTTGGGCGGTGAGCGTGTGGACATCGTCCTGTGGGACGACAACCCGGCTCAGTTCGTGATCAATGCAATGTCGCCGGCTGAAGTGGCGGCAATTATCGTTGACGAAGATGCCCATGCAATGGACATCGCCGTTGGCGCAGACAATCTGGCTCAGGCCATTGGTCGCGGTGGTCAGAACGTGCGTCTGGCTAGCCAATTGACTGGCTGGACCCTGAACGTGATGACCGAATCGGACATCCAGGCTAAGCAGCAAGCAGAAACCGGCGACATCCTGCGCAACTTCATCGACGAGCTGGAAGTCGACGAAGACTTGGCACAGGTGCTGGTAGATGAAGGCTTCACCAGCCTGGAAGAGATTGCCTACGTACCGTTGGAAGAAATGCTCAACATCGACGGCTTTGACGAAGAAACCGTCAACGAGCTTCGCGCTCGTGCCAAGGATCGTTTGTTGACCAAAGCCATCGCTACTGAGGAAAAGCTGGCAGACGCCCATCCGGCCGAAGACCTGCTCTCGCTTGAGGGTATGGACAAGGATTTGGCGATGGAACTGGCGGTGCGCGGCGTAATTACCCGCGAAGACCTGGCCGAGCAGTCTATTGACGACCTGCTCGACATCGACGGCATTGACGATGATCGTGCCGGCAAGTTGATCATGGCCGCCCGAGCCCACTGGTTCGAGTAATTAGGCGCGGCCTGAGGAGAGAAGTGCATGACGCAAGTCACGGTGAAACAACTGGCCGATGAGGTCAAAACACCGGTAGAGCGCCTGTTGCAGCAGATGCGTGAGGCAGGTCTGCCGCACACCGCCGCCGAAGAAAATGTGACTGACAGTGAGAAGCAATCTTTGCTGACTCATTTGAAAAGCAGCCACAAGGCGAAAGTGGAAGAACCACGCAAGATCACGCTGCAGCGTAAAACCACCAGCACCCTGCGTGTTGCTGGCAGCAAAAGCATCAGTGTTGAAGTCCGTAAAAAGAAAGTTTTCGTACAGCGCAGCCCGGAAGAAATCGAAGCCGAGCGCAAACGCGAACTGGATGAACGTCGCGCAGTAGAAAATGCTGCTCGTCAGAAGGCTGAAGAAGAAGCCAAGCGTCGCGCCGAAGAAGAAGCGCGTCGCCAGCCTGCTGCTGCGCAATCTGGTACTTCCAACGCTGTTGCAGCGCCTGCTGCAGTTGCCGAACCTGTGCGTGAAAGCGCGCCGGTTGTCGCCGCTGCTCCAGCCCCGTCTGCCGACGTTCGTAACAAGCAGAACGAACAGCGCCGTCCGGACAAACCACGTGCCGACGATAACAATCGTCGCAGCGGCGGTGGCGATGGCGAGCGCAAAAACGCTCCGCATCGTGCTTCGGTCAAAGAGAAAGCGCCTGCTCCACGTGTTGCGCCACGTACTACCGACGAAGAAAGCGATGGCTTCCGTCGTGGTGGTCGCGGCAAGGCCAAGCTGAAGAAACGCAACGCCCACGGTTTCCAGAGCCCAACCGGCCCTGTCGTGCGTGATGTGCAGATTGGCGAGACCATCACTGTTGGCGATCTCGCCAATCAGATGTCGGTCAAGGCTGCTGAAATCATCAAGTTCATGTTCAAACTGGGTACTCCAGCGACCATCAACCAGGTGCTTGATCAGGAAACTGCTCAGCTGGTAGCCGAAGAACTGGGCCACAAAGTGACCCTGGTCAGCGACACCGCTCTGGAAGATTCCCTGGCCGAGTCCCTGAAGTTTGAAGGTGAGACGTTCTCCCGTGCACCGGTTGTGACCGTAATGGGCCACGTTGACCACGGTAAAACCTCGCTGCTCGACTACATCCGTCGTGCCAAGGTAGCTGCTGGCGAAGCCGGCGGTATCACCCAACACATCGGTGCGTACCACGTTGAAACTGATCGCGGCATGGTCACTTTCCTCGACACCCCGGGTCACGCCGCGTTTACCGCAATGCGTGCCCGTGGTGCCAAGGCGACCGATATCGTGATCCTGGTGGTTGCAGCGGACGACGGCGTGATGCCGCAGACCATTGAAGCCGTTCAGCACGCCAAGGCTGCCGGTGTTCCACTGGTTGTTGCAGTGAACAAAATCGACAAGCCGGGCGCTGATCTCGATCGCATCCGTAGCGAACTGTCGGTTCACGGCGTGACCTCGGAAGAGTGGGGCGGCGACACCCCGTTCGTATCGGTTTCGGCGAAAGTCGGTACTGGTGTGGACGAGTTGCTCGAAGCTGTTCTGCTGCAAGCTGAAGTTCTCGAACTGAAAGCGACTCCATCGGCTCCAGGCCGTGGCGTCGTGGTTGAATCGCGCCTCGACAAAGGTCGTGGCCCGGTAGCTACCGTTCTGGTTCAAGACGGTACCCTGCGCCAAGGCGACATGGTCCTGGTCGGTTCGAATTATGGCCGGGTACGTGCCATGCTCGACGAGAACGGCAAGCCGATCAAAGAAGCCGGTCCTTCCATCCCTGTCGAGATCCTCGGCCTGGACGGTACCCCGGACGCTGGCGATGAGATGAGCGTGCTGTCGGACGAGAAGAAAGCCCGTGAAGTGGCTCTGTTCCGTCAAGGCAAGTTCCGCGAAGTCAAGCTGGCCCGTGCTCACGCCGGCAAGCTGGAAAACATCTTCGAAAACATGGGCCAGGCAGAGAAGAAGACGCTCAACATCGTCCTCAAATCCGACGTCCGTGGTTCGCTGGAAGCGTTGAACGGTGCCTTGAACGGCCTGGGTAACGACGAAGTGCAAGTGCGTGTTGTCGGTGGCGGTGTCGGTGGTATCACCGAATCCGACGCCAACCTGGCACTGGCCTCCAACGCTGTACTGTTCGGCTTCAACGTGCGTGCCGATGCTGGCGCTCGCAAGATCGTCGAGCAGGAAGGTCTGGATATGCGTTACTACAACGTGATCTACGACATCATCGAAGACGTCAAGAAAGCCCTCACCGGTATGCTGGGCAGCGATGTTCGCGAGAACATCCTGGGTACCGCTGAAGTGCGTGACGTGTTCCGTTCGCCGAAGTTTGGCGCGATCGCCGGTTGCATGGTTATCGAAGGTGTTGTTCACCGTAACCGTCCAATCCGTGTACTGCGTGAAGACATCGTTATCTTCGAAGGCGAGCTGGAATCCCTGCGCCGCTTCAAGGATGACGCTTCCGAAGTACGTGCCGGCATGGAATGCGGTATCGGCGTGAAGAGCTACAACGACGTCAAAGCTGGCGACAAGATCGAAGTCTACGAGAAGGTTCAGGTTGCTCGCAGCCTCTAACTCGCGCACTTCAAGGGCCACGGCGAGCCGCCGCATGCAAGTGCGCGGCACGGCGTCAGGACTCTAAACGCAACGCCCGGTCTGGCTTTTGTCAGGCCGGGCGTTTGCCGCTTTCAGACCCCTCGGGTTTCACCGTGGGGCAGTAACAGGTAACAAGACATGGCAAAAGAATACAGCCGTACCCAACGTATCGGCGATCAGATGCAGCGTGAGCTGGCACAGCTGATCCGTCGTGAAGTCAAAGACCCGCGCGTCGGCCTGGTCACCATTACCGCTGTTGAAGTCAGCCGTGACGTCGGTCACGCCAAGATCTTCATCACCGTGATGGGGCAGGACAACGCCGAAGACATCGCACAAAGCATCAAGGTGCTCAACTCCGCCGCTGGTTTCCTGCGTATGCAGTTGGCTCGCGAAATGAAGTTGCGTAGCGTTCCTCAGCTGCACTTCCACTACGACGAAAGCGTCGTGCGTGGTGCGCACCTGTCGGCCCTGATCGAGCGTGCGGTAGCTGAAGACAATCAGCACCCGGTAGCCGCTGAACCCGAAGACGCCAAGGAGTAATCGGTGGCTCAGGTCAAACGTATCCGTCGTAACGTCAGCGGCATCATCCTGCTCGACAAGCCGCTGGGGTTCACCTCCAACGCCGCGTTGCAGAAGGTTCGCTGGTTGTTGAACGCCGAGAAGGCCGGGCACACCGGCAGTCTTGATCCGCTGGCCACCGGGGTGTTGCCGTTGTGCTTCGGTGAGGCCACCAAGTTCTCGCAGTACCTGCTCGATTCCGACAAGGCTTATGAAACCCTGGCGCAACTGGGCAAAACCACCACCACGGCCGATGCCGAGGGTGAAGTTTTGCTGGAGCGCCCGGTGACCGTTGGTCGCGCCGATGTCGAAGCTGTTTTACCCGGTTTTCGTGGGCAAATCAGTCAGATACCGCCGATGTACTCGGCACTGAAACGTGATGGTCAGCCGCTGTACAAGCTGGCCCGTGCAGGCGAAGTAGTGGAGCGCGAACCGCGTTCTGTTACTATTGCGCGCTTGGAATTGCTGGCCTTTGAAGGTGATACTGCGCGGCTTGCGGTGGATTGCAGCAAAGGCACCTATATCCGCACCCTGGTGGAGGATATCGGTGAGAAACTCGGTTGTGGCGCTTACGTTGCTGAATTGCGACGTACCCAAGCCGGGCCTTTCACGCTGGCGCAGACAGTCACGCTTGAAGAGTTGGAAGCGGTACATGCCGAAGGCGGCAATGAAGCGGTTGATCGCTTCCTGATGCCATCGGACAGCGGCCTGCTGGATTGGCCACTGTTGCAGTTCTCGGAGCACAGCTCGTTCTACTGGCTTAACGGCCAACCGGTACGAGCCCCGGATGCACCGAAGTTCGGCATGGTACGGGTACAGGATCACAACGGTCGCTTCATCGGTATCGGTGAAGTGAGCGAAGACGGGCGCATCGCGCCACGTCGACTGATTCGGTCAGAATGACCGGACGAGGGTGGCTGTTAACAGGCACGGTCACTACTCATTTTTAGATACAGGGATTTGTCCCTGGCCTGTTGAAGCTGTTTCTTTGAAACAGTTTCCTGATAAAAGGATTGCCTCATGGCTCTCGACGTTCAAGAAAAAGCTCAAATCGTAGCTGACTACCAGCAAGCTGTTGGTGACACTGGTTCGCCAGAAGTGCAAGTTGCACTGCTGACCCACAACATCAACAAGCTGCAAGGTCACTTCAAGGCCAACGGTAAAGATCACCACTCCCGTCGTGGTCTGATCCGTATGGTAAACCAGCGCCGTAAGCTGCTGGACTACCTGAAAGGCAAGGATCTGGGTCGTTATCAGACTCTGATCGGTCGCCTGGGTCTGCGTCGCTAATAAGCGATTGCGCTAGAGGTTGGTTGTCTGTCGCGCGTCAGTGGGTTTCCCGCTGGCGCATGGCAGGCTCCCAGCCTCAAGTTTTATCTGGATATACGTTTTACCCTGGACAGGCGTTGGGCCGATTCCCGACATTGCCCAAGAATTTCGCAAGAAGACAAGTTCCCCAAGAGCCACAAAAGAAGGTAGGACACCGTGAACCCGGTAATCAAAAAATTCCAGTTCGGTCAGTCGACCGTTACCCTCGAGACTGGCCGCATCGCCCGTCAGGCCTCCGGCGCAGTATTGGTCACCGTTGACGACGACGTCAGCGTATTGGTGACTGTCGTTGGTGCCAAGCAAGCCGATCCAGGCAAGGGCTTCTTCCCTCTGTCCGTTCACTACCAGGAAAAGACTTACGCTGCCGGTAAGATCCCTGGCGGTTTCTTCAAGCGCGAAGGCCGTCCTTCCGAGAAAGAAACCCTGACTTCCCGACTGATCGACCGTCCGATCCGTCCGCTGTTCCCAGAAGGCTTCATGAACGAAGTGCAGGTTGTCTGCACCGTCGTTTCCACCAGCAAGAAGACCGATCCGGACATCGCTGCGATGATCGGTACTTCGGCTGCCCTGGCCATCTCCGGCATTCCTTTCGATGGCCCGATCGGCGCTGCCCGCGTTGCGTTCCACGAAAGCACCGGTTACCTGCTGAACCCGACTTACGAACAACAGAAAGCTTCGAGCCTGGACATGGTCGTTGCCGGTACTTCGGAAGCCGTGTTGATGGTTGAATCGGAAGCCAAAGAGCTGACCGAAGACCAGATGCTGGGCGCGGTACTGTTTGCTCACGACGAGTTCCAGGTGGTGATCAACGCTGTTAAAGAACTGGCCGCTGAAGCTGCCAAGCCGACCTGGACCTGGGCTCCACAGCCTGAAGCCACCGCACTGCTGGGCGCTATCCGTGCCGAGTTCGGCGACGCGATCTCCCAGGCTTACACCATCACCATCAAGGCCGACCGTTACGCTCGTCTGGGCGAACTGAAAGACCAGGTGGTTGCCAAACTGTCCGGTGAAGAAGGCCAGCCTTCTTCCAGCGAAGTCAAAGCTGCTTTCGGCGAAATCGAATACCGCACCGTTCGCGAAAACATCGTAAACGGCAAGCCACGTATCGACGGTCGCGACACCACGACCGTACGTCCGTTGAACATCGAAGTCGGTGTTCTGCCAAAGACCCACGGTTCGGCTCTGTTCACCCGTGGCGAAACCCAGGCTCTGGTAGTCGCGACTCTGGGTACTGCCCGTGACGCACAGCTGCTGGACACCCTGGAAGGCGAGAAAAAAGACCCGTTCATGCTGCACTACAACTTCCCTCCGTTCTCGGTAGGTGAGTGTGGTCGCATGGGTGGCGCTGGTCGTCGCGAAATCGGTCACGGCCGTCTGGCCCGTCGTTCGATTGCAGCCATGCTGCCTGCCGCTGACGTGTTCCCGTACACCATTCGTGTTGTGTCGGAAATCACCGAGTCCAACGGTTCGAGCTCCATGGCTTCGGTCTGCGGTGCTTCCCTGGCCCTGATGGATGCCGGCGTTCCGATGAAGGCACCGGTTGCCGGCATCGCCATGGGTCTGGTTAAAGAAGGCGAGAAATTCGCCATCCTGACCGACATCCTGGGTGACGAAGACCACCTGGGCGACATGGACTTCAAGGTAGCCGGTACCGCCAAAGGTGTTACCGCGCTGCAGATGGACATCAAGATCAAAGGCATCACCGAAGAAATCATGGAAATCGCTCTGGGCCAAGCCCTGGAAGCGCGCCTGAACATCCTCGGTCAGATGAACCAGATCATTGGCCAGTCGCGTACCGAACTGTCGGAAAACGCTCCGACCATGATCGCGATGAAAATCGACACCGACAAAATCCGTGACGTTATCGGTAAAGGTGGCGCGACCATTCGTGCGATCTGTGAAGAGACCAAGGCTTCGATCGACATCGAAGACGACGGCTCGATCAAGATCTTCGGCGAAACCAAGGAAGCGGCTGAAGCGGCACGTCAGCGCGTTCTGGGTATCACCGCTGAAGCTGAAATCGGCAAGATCTACGTTGGTAAGGTTGAACGCATCGTCGACTTCGGCGCATTCGTCAACATCCTGCCAGGCAAGGACGGTCTGGTTCACATCTCGATGCTGAGCGACGCTCGCGTAGAGAAAGTGACCGACATCCTGAAAGAAGGCCAGGAAGTGGAAGTACTGGTACTGGACGTGGACAACCGCGGCCGTATCAAGCTGTCCATCAAAGACGTAGCAGCAGCCAAGGCTTCGGGCGTTTAATCACTCCCCACGCCTGACCGCTTCAACGTTATAAAAAATGCCCCGCAGTGAAAGCTGCGGGGCATTTTTTTGTCTGTTGAACAGGGCGTGAAGTTGCCGGCCTTGAAACCCGGTGCTAGGTTTAGCCCACTGCCCGTGTAGCTCAGTCGGTAGAGCAGCGCACTCGTAACGCGAAGGTCGCAGGTTCGATTCCTGTCTCGGGCACCATTCCTCTGTTGTTTCACCTTTGCGCTCAAAGCCCTTCCAGCGTTTTTTGTCGAATTGATGTAAAAGTCCATATAAATCGTCAACCAAACGTCCTATATTCGGTGCTTGTACACGTACCATTTTGCAGTTTTCAGATGATCCCCGAATGGTTCTGAAGGCCAGACAAACCGGGCTTCAACCGGTTTTTTGCGTCAGAGAGATCCTTGATGATCCAGATCCATCTTCCATTCCCCAGATCAGCGAGAACGACATGACCGTTAAAGAATTGACCCAAGAAGCCAGACACGAAGAAGCGCTCAAGAAGTACTTGCTGGAATCGCCTCAGCTTGCCGAAGAGATCAAGGACCTGCCGGCCGACGATCAGAAAGACCAGATTCAATGGGCGTTCGAGGACGAGGCGGAGTCTCAGGGCTTGCAGCCGTGGGAATTGACGCTCAAGTACACCTCGACCCCGGAAGAGTACGAGGCTGCGCGCCTAGTGCTGCACAAGGAAGCGGCGGAGGTACTGGGTGTCGAGTGGGAAGAGTATTGCGAGATGAACAATCTGGTGGTCTGACCCAAACACCTTCGGAGCCGCCTTTGTAGGAGCCTGGCTTGCCGGCGATAGCGTCCTTGAGATCGCTATCGCCGGCAAGCCGGGCTCCTACAGGTTTGCGATGCGGGTCAGAGGCTCAAACGCATCGACAAATCGACAGCCTTCACGTCCTTGGTCATCGCGCCAATCGAAATGTAATCCACCCCGGTTTCAGCGATCGGCAGCAGCGTACTTTCATTGATCCCGCCGCTGGCTTCCAGTTTGGCTTTGCCTGCGTTCAGGCGCACGGCTTCACGCATGTCATCCAGGCTCAATTCATCGAGCATGATGATGTCAGCACCCGCCGCCAGAGCTTCTTTGAGCTCGCTCAGGCTTTCCACTTCGATCTCCACCGGTTTGCCCGGGGCAATCTTGTGCGCGGCGTTGATGGCTTCAGGGATGCCACCGCTGGCGGCAATATGGTTTTCCTTGATCAGGAAGGCGTCATACAGACCGATGCGATGGTTGTGGCAGCCGCCGCAGGTGACGGCGTACTTTTGTGCCAGACGCAGGCCGGGCAGGGTTTTTCGGGTGTCGAGCAACTTTACTTGGGTGTTGGCGACAAAATCCGCCAGATACTGCGCACGCGTGGCCACGCCCGACAGCAGTTGCAGGAAGTTCAGTGCACTGCGTTCGCCAGTGAGCAGCGAGCGCGCCGGGCCTTCGAGGTGGAACAGCACCTGATTGGGTTTTACCCGTTCGCCGTCACACACCTGCCAATGCACTGCGACTCGTGGGTCCAGTTGCAGGAAAACCGCATCAACCCACGCAGTGCCGGCAATGACGGCAGCATCACGAGTGATGATGGTGGCTTTTGCCAGGCGTTCGGCCGGGATCAGCTGCGCGGTGATGTCGCCGCTGCCGATGTCTTCGCGCAACGCACGGCGTACGTTGGCTTCGATTTCGGCGGTCAAGTCGGCGAGACGTAGATTCGGCATAACGGACTCCACAAACAAAGTGGCTCGATTATAGGGCCATGGCACGAGCCAACCCAAGGTCTCATAGACTTTCCATTTGCGGCAATGATCGCATCCGGAGGGGCTATCGCGGCATACTGGGTGCCAACACAGTCGTCGTTGAAGGAACCTGTATGCAGTTGGACCCCGCGAGTGGTTGGTGTCAGGACGTGCGTTTATGCCCCTCACCCAACTTCAATGCGCGCCCCTCGGGCGAAATTTCTCTGCTGGTGATCCACAACATCAGCTTACCGCCAGCGCAGTTCGCCACTGGCAAAGTGCAGGAATTCTTCCAGAATCGTCTGGATGTCACGGAGCATCCTTATTTTGAAGGCATTGCTCACTTGCGGGTGTCAGCCCACTTTTTGATTGAGCGTGACGGCACTGTCACTCAGTTTGTCTCTTGTAGTGAGCGTGCCTGGCACGCCGGTGTTTCGAGTTTCGAGGGCCGGGAAACCTGTAACGATTTTTCGGTGGGCATCGAGCTTGAAGGCACGGATGATCTGCCATTCACCGATGCTCAGTATCTCGCGCTGACGGCGTTGACCCGACAGCTGCAAAACGCCTACACCGGCATCACTGCGCAGCGCATTTGCGGGCACAGCGACATCGCGCCGGGGCGCAAGACCGATCCAGGACCGGCATTCGACTGGGTACGCTATCGAGCGGCCCTGGCAAAAGAGGAAGGACAATGAGTTTTCTGGTGTTGCTGTTGGCGGTTTGGATCGAGAAATTCTCGGCGCTGCGCCATCGGGTCCAGCGTGATGGCGGTTGGGTGCACGAGTTGAACAAGCTTGAGGTCGCGCCACGTCTGATCGACCGGCCATGGCTGATCCTGGTCATTATGGTGTTGTTGCCGGTCGCGCTATTGGGGTTGCTGCTGGTGGTGCTGGACCCCGTGGTCTACGGTTTGCTCGCGTTACCGGTGCATTTGCTGGTGGTGATTTACAGCCTGGGCCGCGGCGATCTGTTGGCCGGCCTGGGGCCATTTCGCGATGCCTGGCGCCGGGAAGACCTGCAAGCCGCTACGCATGTGGCCACTCGTGACCTGGATATTTGCGCCGAAAGCGCCGAGCAATTGCTGGAGCGGGTCGAGGCGCACCTGCTGTGGGAGGCTTACCAAAGTTTCTTTGCGGTCATTTTCTGGTACTTCTTGCTGGGGCCGGTTGCTGCCCTGAGTTATCGCTTGCTGGCATTGGCCGAGGAGCATGGGCAGAACCCGGCCGTGGTCGAGCGCGCGGCACAATTGCGTCACGCTTTTGATTGGGTGCCCGTGCGGTTGCTGGCGATGAGTTTTGCACTGATCGGCAACTTTGTGGCGGTCAGCCGGGTGATGTTGCATGAGTTACTGAACTGGAACATCAGCGCCGCTCAGTTGATCGAGAAAGTCGGGTTGGTGGCCGGTGAAATTCCGGCACCGGTCGTCGGACCGGATGGCATCAACAGTCTGGACCGGATCTGGGAGTTGCTGCTGCGCGCGGCGGTGCTCTGGTACGCCGGTTTTGCGCTGTGGACGGTGCTCCCGTAACTCAATTCTACGGCGAGCGCAGTTGTGGCGAGGGGGCTTGTCGGAACGCCGCATCGCCCCGTCCGGCTGCGAAGCAGTCGTAAATCCTGAACACACGTTTAAACTGATTAATCGCTCAGGGCGGCTTCACCACCCAACGGGGGCGAGCCCCCTCGCCACACCCCGTTAACCTTAAGTTACAAAACATCCTGCCGATTTAAGATATACAGGGATAGCGCTGAATAGTGGCTATCTGCCGCCGATCTGCGCCTGCCAAATAAAAATAAGAACTCAAAGGGAGACTTCCAGTGAAGAGCTTGCTCTATCCCGCCGTCGCGCTGATGAACCGCCTGAGCTTCGGCATGAAGTTCAGCCTGATCAGCGTACTGTTCCTTGTGCCCATGCTGGTCACCAACTTTTATCTGGTGCGCGACTCCTATCGTGAATTTCAGGGCACGCAAGCCGAGCTGCAGAGCCTCGACCTGCTGTTCAGCGGCCTGACCCTTCGGCGAGACCTGGAAACCCTGAACAATCTGGTACAGATCAACGTCACGCTCGGCCAGTCCGGTAAGGCCGGCAATGTCGAGTCGAAGATCGGCGCGCTGGAGCAAAGCATCCTCGCGCGCCTGCAAGGGCTGACGGCGATGACCACTGATCCGGAGCAGATCACGGCATTCGACGGCAAACGCGATGAAATGATCGCCGCGTTCAAAGCCCAGCAAGCGGAAACCTCCCTGCAAAGCAAAAGTGGCATGATCGGAAAACTGCTCGGCAACGCGCAAATTTTCAGCCAGATTATCGCCACTCAGGCCGGCCTCAGTCGCGACAGCCAAAGTGACATGCGTCAACTGAGTGAACTGATCACCAACGTCACTCCGCGTGTGACCCAACTTTTGGGCGAAGGCCGGGCGATGGGTTCCTTTTCGCTGGGGCAAGGCTTTATCAACTCTGCGTCGAGCACTCGATTTGATGAGCTGTTGGCGCAGATCGAAAAGCTTCAGGGCGAATACGGCTTGAGGTTGCAGGACACCTTGGGCTCCAGCAAGGCGGCGCGCGAAACCCTGGCTGCGCAAGCTGATAGCAGCAAGGCCTCGCTGAAAAAAGCCAGTGAGCTGTTCGAAGAAAAAGTGGTGATGGCGGACACACTCGATACACCCTGGCAGAGCTTTTACGATCAGGTCACCGGCCTGATGGACCAAACTTACCAACTCAACGAAGCCACACTGAAGTTCCTCGGCACCCAGTTGCAGCAGCGACTGGAGCAAAACCGCACCCACATGGTCTTGCAGGCCGTGGCGCTGTCGGTGGTGTTTGTGCTGATTTTCTACCTTTACGGCGGCTTCTATGCTTCAACCCGCACCACCCTCAAGCGGCTTGGCGAAATGATGGACACGGTCGCTGCCGGCGACATGACGGTGACCTTCCGCGCTGAAAGCCGCGATGAGCTTGGCGAGTTGGGCGAGGTGTTCAACGGCACCGTGAAGAAAATCCATGACCTGATCGAGCGCGTCGGGAAGACCGTGAATGAGGTCGAGCGTCAGGCCGGGCAGGTTCAAAGTGTTTCTACCCAGAGCAACCAGGCGGTGGCCGGGCAGCGTACGCAGATCGAGCAGGTCGCCACGGCCATGAACCAGATGTCGGCCACCTCCCTTGAGGTGGCGCGCAGTGCGGCTGCTGCGGTCAGCAGCGCCCACAGCGTCAACGACGAGACCATCAACGGTCGCGGGTTGGTGGCGTCCCAGCAGGGCAGCATCGCGCAATTGGCCAGTGAGATCGATCAGTCGGTGCTGGTGATCAATCAACTGGCCAGCGACAGCCAGTCCATCAGCCGCGTGCTGGAAGTGATCAAAAGCATCGCTGAACAGACCAATCTTTTGGCCCTTAACGCGGCCATTGAAGCTGCGCGAGCCGGAGAGCAGGGGCGTGGTTTTGCGGTGGTGGCCGATGAGGTCCGGACGCTGGCCAAACGCACCCAGCAATCGACCGAAGAAATCGAACAGATGATCAGCAAGCTCCACAGCGGAGTCGGTGCGGCGGTGAAAGCCATGGGCATCAGCCATCAGGTGGCTGACGGCACGGTCGGACAGTCGGAAAAGGTCCAGCAGGCGCTGGAAAACATCCTCGGCGCCGTTGGCATGATCGTTGACCAGAACCAGCAAATCGCTGCTGCTGTCGAGCAGCAGACCGCCGTCGCCCACGATATCGATCAGAACATTGTCGAGATCAACCGTGCCGGTGAGCGCACCGCAGAGGGGGCGCACCAGACCGAGGATGCCAGCCGTGCGTTGTCGGCTCAGGTGGTGGAACTCAAGCACCTGATCAGCGCGTTTCGGGTGTAAAGAACCCATGTGGGAGTCGGCTCGCTCCTACAGGTTTCGCACACGATTTGTAGTACTTTTCTTTTTTCGGGCAGATAATGGCCTGTTGTCCTCAGTGCTCTGATTTTTCGTCTTCAATGAAGGAGGATCATTCACTCAGGCTTGCCATGAGGAGGCACGGTTATGTCTGTCGCAACCATCGGAATCCAGGGGCAATGCGCCCATTGCGGATGTACCTGTGTGCTCGAAGCCTGGCAACTCAACGCCATTGCAATCAACGAGTCGTTCGCCTGTACTCACTGCCATAAAGCCTTGCAGTTGATCGACCCGAAACAGATCAAGCGCTTCAAGTCTCTCGACTCAATTGCCATGCTCCGGGCGAGCACCCTGGTGATGGTGTGCACCGCGGTCCTGGTGGCGTTGGTCATGGAATGGATCGGAATGCTCAGCGTGGTCGAACAGCTGAATTTTTCGCTGATTGCGATTCTGGTCTACTTCCTCGTCAATCAGTTCGCCCGGGACCGGCATCATCTCACGCTGATTCTGGAAGCCGCCAAGGCCCACGCCGACTGATTACCAGTTGAACAGCTCGCAAGCATTAGCCGTGCTGGCGGCGGCCAATTGCTCAGGGTTGATCGCCATTATCTGCGCCAGTGCCGCGCAGATCGCCGGCAGGTGCGCCGGGCTGTTGCGTTGACCGGGAAACATGGCCGGCGCCATATCCGGTGAGTCGGTTTCCAGCACCACGGACTCCAACGGCAAATCAGCGAGCACACGGTGCATCCGTAGCGCCTGTGGCCAGGTCGCGGCGCCGCCCAGACCCAGTTTGAAACCCAGCTTGATGTACTCGCGAGCTTCTTCCTTGCTGCCCGCAAAGGCGTGGATGATCCCTGCTCGTTTCAATCGAAAGCGTTTCAGCGTGGCAATCACCGCCGCATGGCTGCGCCGCACATGAATCAGCGCCGGCAGATTGAAGTCCACCGCCAGCTGCAGTTGCGCATCGAACAGCGCCTGCTGGCGCTCTCGGTCGAGGGTTTCGATGAAGTAATCCAGACCGATCTCGCCCACTGCGCACAGCTGCCGATGGCCGGCCAGACGCGTCAGCCAGTCACCGAGTTCCTGTAGATCTTCAGGTCGATGGTCCTCCAGATACACCGGGTGCAAACCGAATGCAGCATGCAAGTCGGGATCACTTTGCACCAGCTCCCAGACTCGCTGCCAATTTGCCTGATAAACCCCCAACACCACCATCCGCTGCACGCCCAGGGCGCGGCTTTCGGCCAGCAGTGCCTGACGGTCCTCGTCGAAATCCGGAAAATCCAGATGAGTGTGGCTGTCGATCAGCTCCACGGTTCAGTCCTGGTGAATACGCTGCTTGAAAGTCCGCGCGATGGCCTGCACGCCGGGTTGGTAATCGGACTGCTCGATGGCGGCCAGTGCGAGTTCAAGGGCTTTATCGGCGATCAACTGATGCTGCTGAGCCATGGCGTTGACCGGCAGCGGCAGGAAGTCCAGCAACTGCGTGTCGCCGAACGTACCCAGGCGCAACGGACGGGTTTTTAGCGGATAGTCGTGCAAGGCATCGAACACACCCTGAAGCAGCACGTAGGAGGTGGTCACCAGAGCATTCGGCAGATGTCCCAGACGCTGGAGCATTTCTTCCATCAACTGCTTGCCGCACTCGCGGCTGAACGACTCGCCGTGCTCGATCAATACCTCGCCCTGGAACCCGTCCAGCGCTTGTTTGAAGCCGGCTGCGCGTTCCTGGCTGATGCTCAACTCGGGGCGCGCGCCGATCAAGGCGATCTGCTTGGGCAACGGGTCCAGTAGACTGCGGGTCAAGTGCAGGCTGGCCTCGCGGTCATCACTGATCACCGAGCAGAAATGCTCGGGCTCCATGACCCGGTCGATGGCGATGATCGGAATACCTTTGGCCTGCAACTGGCGATAGCTGTCATCACCCGTCGGCAGGCAACTGGCGACGATTAGCGCATCGCAGCGCCGGGCACGGAACAGTTGCAGCAATTGCCGTTCACTGTCCGGCGCATCGTCGGAACTGGCGATCAGCAACTGATAACCGCGCGCCCGGGCACCTTGTTCCAGCAGTTTGGCGATTCGTGCGTAACTGGGGTTTTCCAGGTCCGGCAGAATAAAACCCAAGGTGCGCGTGTGCCGACTGCGCAACCCGGCCGCTTGAGGATTGGGCGTAAAGCCGTGTTGTTCGACGACCGCGCGTACGCGCTCGACAGTGGCACTGCTGATGCGTTGCTGTTCGGCCTTGCCATTAATGACATAACTGGCGGTGGTAACGGATACACCGGCCAACTGTGCGATATCACTGAGTTTCAACTCGGGGTTTCCTTGTTTTTCGGCCGACATTTTCGCCAATCCTACCCGAATCAGGCAGACAACTAATGTCCAAGCACATCCGACAAGTTGGGCTTCAAGGATGAGGCATTATCGAGTAACGTGACAAGTATTCTAGATTAAACGTTTCAGCAGGCGTATTTTCGGGGCTGTAAGTACCTTTGGCCGGTTCTGCCGTGAAACCGCCAAAAGTGAAGATCAGGCGCCTAAGCTGATTCATTCAAAACAATACCTGGCGTCATCAGACGCCAAAAAGGAGAAAGCATGCTCGAGCTCACCATAGAGCAGATTTCCATGGGCCAGTCGGCTGTGGATAAGTCCGCTGCGTTACAGCTATTGGCCGAGCATCTGGTCGCCGATGGCTTGGTTGCCGAGGGGTATCTGGCCGGTTTGCAGGCGCGTGAAGCTCAGGGCTCGACCTTTCTCGGACAAGGTATTGCCATCCCCCACGGTACACCGCAAACCCGCGACCTGGTGTTTTCCACCGGCGTGCGGCTGATGCAGTTCCCCGAGGGCGTGGATTGGGGGGACGGCCAGATCGTTTACCTGGCGATCGGTATCGCGGCCAAGTCCGATGAGCATTTGCGTTTGTTGCAACTGTTGACCCGCGCCCTCGGCGAAACCGATCTGGGCCAGGCCTTGCGCCGTGCGAGTTCCGCCGAAGCCTTGTTGAAACTGCTGCAAGGCGCGCCGCAGGAGTTGGCGCTGGATGCACAGATGATTGGCCTGGGTGTGTCCGCCGATGACTTCGAAGAACTGGTCTGGCGCGGTGCACGTTTGCTGCGCCAGGCCGATTGCGTGAGCAACGGTTTCTCCGCCGTGTTGCAACAGGTCGAAGCGTTGCCGCTGGGCGACGGCTTGTGGTGGTTGCACAGCGAGCAAACGGTCAAGCGCCCTGGCCTGGCCTTCGTCACCCCAGACAAACCGATACGCTACCTCGGCCAGCCGCTCAGCGGCCTGTTCTGCCTGGCCAGCCTCGGTGAAGCCCATCAGGCCTTGCTCGAACGTCTATGTGCGTTGCTGATTGAGGGTCGCGGGCACGAACTGGGACGCGCCACCAGCAGCCGTAAAGTGCTCGAAGTCCTCGGCGGCGAACTGCCGGCGGATTGGCCTAGCGCGCGCATCGCCCTGGCCAACGCCCATGGTTTGCATGCGCGCCCGGCGAAGATCCTCGCGCAACTAGCGAAAAGTTTTGAAGGTGAAATTCGCGTACGCATCGTCGACGGCCAGGACAGCGCGGTGTCGGTAAAAAGCTTGAGCAAACTGCTCAGCCTCGGCGCCCATCGGGGCCAGGTGCTCGAATTCGTTGCCGAACCGAGCATTGCCGCCGATGCCTTGCCGGCCCTGTTGGCTGCCATCGAAGAAGGCCTCGGTGAAGAGGTCGAGCCATTGCCGGCGGTGAGCCAACAGCGCGAAGAAGTCGCCGATGAGGCCGAAGTGCTGCTCGCCCCGGCGTCCGGCAGTGTGGTTCAAGCCATCGCCGCGGCCCCGGGCATTGCCATCGGCCCGGCGCATATTCAGGTGCTGCCAATCATCGATTATCCGCTGCGCGGTGAGTCTGCCGGCATAGAGCGCGAGCGTCTCAAACACGCATTGGCGCAGGTGCGTCGCGACATCGACGGCTTGATCGAACGCAGCAAGTCCAAGGCCATCCGCGAGATTTTCATCACCCACCAGGAAATGCTCGACGACCCGGAACTGACCGATGAAGTCGACACCCGCCTCAAGCAAGGCGAAAGCGCCGAGGCGGCGTGGATGGCGGTGATCGAAGCGGCGGCCAAACAACAGGAATCGTTGCAGGATGCGTTGCTCGCCGAGCGTGCGGCTGATTTACGCGACATCGGCCGGCGCGTGCTGGCGCAATTGAGCGGCGTCGAAACACCGAGCGAGCCGGACCAGCCTTACATTCTGGTGATGGACGAAGTGGGGCCGTCCGATGTGGCGCGTCTCGATCCGGCTCGCGTCGCCGGCATTCTCACTGCTCGCGGCGGCGCGACAGCCCACAGCGCCATTGTCGCTCGAGCGCTGGGTATTCCGGCGCTGGTCGGTGCCGGGGCGGCCGTGTTGCTGCTGGCGCCGGGTACGCCATTGCTGATTGACGGCCAGCGCGGCCGCCTGCATGTGGACGCTGATGCGCTGACCTTGCAGCGCGCCACCGAAGAGCGCGATACCCGCGAACAGCGCCTGAAAGTGGCCGCAGAACTACGTCATCAACCGGCGCTGACCACCGACGGTCACGCGGTCGAAGTGTTTGCCAACATTGGCGAAAGCGCGGGCGTCACCAGCGCGGTGGAGCAGGGCGCCGAAGGCATTGGCTTATTGCGCACCGAACTGATTTTCATGGCCCACTCGCAGGCGCCGGACGAGGCCACTCAGGAAGTCGAATACCGCCGCGTCCTCGACGGCTTGGCCGGTCGGCCGCTGGTGGTGCGAACCCTCGACGTCGGTGGCGACAAACCGCTGCCGTATTGGCCCATCGCCAAGGAAGAAAATCCGTTCCTCGGCGTGCGTGGCATTCGCCTGACACTGCAACGCCCGAAAATCATGGAAGCGCAATTGCGCGCCTTGCTGCGGGCCGCCGACAACCGTGCGCTGCGGATCATGTTTCCGATGGTGGGCAGCGTCGATGAATGGCGTCAGGCGCGGGACATGACTGAACGCTTGCGTCTGGAAATTCCGGTCGCCGACTTGCAACTGGGGATCATGATCGAAGTGCCATCGGCCGCCTTGCTGGCGCCGGTGCTGGCCAAAGAGGTCGATTTCTTCAGCGTCGGCACCAACGACCTGACTCAATACACCTTGGCCATCGACCGTGGTCATCCGACCTTGTCCGCCCAGGCCGACGGCTTGCACCCGGCGGTGCTGCAACTGATCGACATCACCGTGCGCGCGGCGCATGCCCATGGCAAATGGGTCGGTGTCTGCGGCGAACTGGCGGCCGATCCGCTGGCGGTGCCGGTGTTGGTCGGACTCGGTGTGGACGAACTCAGCGTGTCGGGCCGCAGCATTGCCGAGGTCAAGGCGCGCATTCGTGAACTCAGCCTCGCCCAGACCCAAATTCTCGCCCGACAGGCCCTGGCCGTGGGCAGCGCCAATGAAGTGCGCGCATTAGTGGAGGCTCTGTAATGGCCCGGATTTTAACCCTGACCCTCAACCCGGCGCTGGATCTCACCGTCCAGTTGCCGCGCCTGGTGCCCGGTCAGGTCAACCGCAGCGATGCCATGCACACCCACGCCGCCGGTAAAGGCGTGAACGTGGCGCAAGTGCTGGCGGACCTAGGTCATCAGGTGACCGTCAGCGGATTCCTCGGGGAGGACAATCTTCAGGCGTTCGAAACCCTGTTTGCCAAACGCGGTTTTGTCGACGCGTTCATCCGTGTTCCCGGCGAGACTCGCAGCAACATCAAACTGGCGGAAAGCGACGGGCGCATCACCGACCTCAACGGTCCGGGGCCGAGGGTCAGTGAAGCCGCGCAGCAGGCGTTGTTTGACCGGCTCGTGCAGATTGCGCCAGGTCATGATGTGGTCGTCGTCGCCGGAAGCTTGCCGCTAGGCGTTAGTGCGCACTGGTTGCAGGCGTTGATTGTGCGCCTGAAAAAACTCGGGTTGAACGTCGCCCTCGACACCAGCGGTGAAGCGTTGCGTGTGGCGCTCAAGGCCGGACCGTGGCTGATTAAACCGAACACCGAAGAGCTGGCCGATGTGCTGGACTGCGAGGTCGTTTCGGTTGCGGCACAGGCCGAAGCTGCGAGCCGTTTGCACGCTCAAGGCATCGAGCACGTGGTGATTTCGCACGGGGCTGATGGCGTGAACTGGTTCAGTGTCGGTTCGGCGCTGCATGCCACGCCGCCCAAGGTCAGCGTCGCCAGCACGGTGGGCGCGGGCGATTCGTTATTGGCCGGCATGCTGCATGGATTGCTCAGCGCCGATACGCCAGAACAGACCCTGCGCACCGCCACGGCGATTGCCGCGATGGCGGTCACCCAGATCGGTTTCGGCATCGGCGATGCCGCGCAATTGGCGCAGCTCGAACAGGGTGTGCGCGTGCGCGTCCTGACAGAACAATAAGAGGGTTTGTGATGAAGTTAGCCATTGTTACGGCCTGCCCGAACGGCATGGTTACCAGTGTGCTGTGCGCACGCTTGCTCGATGCGGCGGCTCAGCGTCAGGGCTGGATGACCTGCGTCGAAGTGGTGGATGCGGCGCATCCGGAGCGGCAACTGTCGGCGGCCACAATCGAGGGCGCCGAGTGGGTGTTGCTGGTGACCAGCGCGCCGGTGGACATGACTCGATTTGTCGGCAAGCGCGTTTACCAGAGCACCCCGGCGCAAGCCCTGCAAGATGTTGAAGCGGTGCTGCGACGCGGCGCTGAAGAAGCTCAGATGTACGCTGCCCCCGAAGTGGTCGCCGAGCCCGTCGCCCCCACGAAAAACGCGCCACGACTGGTCGCGGTCACCGCATGCCCGACCGGCGTCGCACACACGTTCATGGCCGCTGAAGCCTTGCAACAAGCGGCCAAGCGTCTGGGTTATGACCTGCAAGTAGAAACCCAGGGCTCGGTCGGCGCGCGCAATCCGTTGAGCGCGGCGGTGATTGCCGATGCCGATGTGGTGCTGTTGGCTTGTGATATCGAAGTCGCCACCGAGCGTTTCGCCGGCAAGAAGATTTACCGCTGCGGCACCGGCACTGCGCTGAAACACGCCGAAGCGACGCTGAACAAAGCGCTGGCCGAAGGTCGGCAGGAAACTGCGGCCATCGGCTCCAAAGGCCCGGCCAAGCAAGAGAAGACGGGAGTCTACAAACACCTGCTGACCGGCGTGTCATTCATGCTGCCGATGGTGGTGGCGGGCGGGTTGATGATTGCCTTGTCCTTTGTATTCGGCATCACCGCGTTCAAGGAGCAGGGCACGCTCGCGGCAGCGCTGATGCAGATTGGCGGTGAGACTGCGTTCAAATTGATGGTGCCGCTGCTGGCGGGCTACATCGCCTACTCGATTGCCGACCGGCCTGGCCTGGCGCCCGGGATGATCGGCGGTATGTTGGCGAGCACCCTGGGGGCCGGTTTTATCGGCGGGATCATTGCCGGTTTCATCGCCGGTTATGCCGCTCAGGCGATCAACCGCTACGCGCGTTTGCCGCAAAGTCTTGAGGCACTGAAGCCGATTCTGATCATCCCGTTGCTGGCGAGCCTGTTCACCGGTCTGGTGATGATTTACGTGGTTGGCAAACCGGTGGCCGGGATGCTCGAAGGGCTGACGCACTTCCTCGACAGCATGGGCACCACCAACGCGATTCTGCTCGGTGTGTTGCTGGGCGGCATGATGTGCGTCGACCTTGGCGGGCCGATCAACAAGGCGGCTTACGCGTTCTCGGTCGGGCTGCTGGCTTCGCAGAGTTATGCACCGATGGCCGCGACCATGGCTGCCGGCATGGTGCCGCCGATTGGCCTGGGCATCGCCACGTTCATCGCGCGACGCAAGTTTGCCCAAACTGAGCGTGAAGCCGGTAAGGCGGCGCTGGTGCTGGGGTTGTGCTTCATCTCTGAAGGGGCGATTCCGTTTGCTGCGAAAGACCCGTTGCGGGTGATCCCGGCGAGCATTGCCGGTGGCGCGCTGGCCGGGGCATTGTCGATGTATTTCGGCTGCAAACTGATGGCGCCGCATGGCGGTTTGTTTGTGCTCGCGATCCCGAATGCGATCAACCATGCGCTGTTGTATCTGCTGGCGATAGTCGCCGGGAGTTTGCTGACGGCAGTGGCGTATGCGCTGCTCAAACGGCCTGAGGCGGTCGAACTGGCGCTAGAGCCCGCCAGCGCCTGACACCAAACCCCTGTAGGAGCCGAGCTTGCTCGCGATGACGGTGCAACAGTCAGCATTTTCGTTGAATTTTAAACCGTCATCGTCGGAACGCCGCCCGGAGCAAGCTCGGCTCCTACAGGGGGCGTGTCACAGTCATTTATGTTTTTCCGTTTCAGGGAGAACGCCATGAGCGAATTCGACCTCGGTCGCCGTCGTGTCATGCAGGCGGTGGGTGCCGGGCTGCTGTTGCCGGGGCTTGCGCCGGCCGTGATCGCCTCGGTCAAGGATCGTCCGCAGCTCACCGACGGTGTGCAGTCCGGCGACGTGCTGGGTGACCGGGCGATGGTCTGGAGCCGCAGCGACCGCCCGGCGCGGATGGTCGTGGAATGGGATACCCGCAGCCTGTTCAGTAACCCGCGCCGATTTGTCTCGCCGCTGGCCGATGCCCGCACCGATTTCACTGCGCGTGTCGAACTCACCGGGTTGCCCGCCGATCAGGCGATTTTCTATCGCGTGACCTTCGAGGACGCTCAAAGCGGTGTCGCCAGCGAACCCTGGTTCGGCCATTTGCGCAGCGTGCCGCAAACCCGCCGTGACATTCGTTTTGTCTGGAGTGGCGACACCGCCGGCCAAGGCTTCGGTATCAACCCGGACATCGGCGGCATGCGCATCTATGAAGCCATGCGTTTGCGTCTGCCGGACTTCTTTATCCACAGCGGCGACACGATCTACGCCGACAGCCCGGTACCTGCGCAACTGACCACCGAAAACGGTCGGGTGTGGCGCAACATCACCAGCGAAGCCAAGAGCAAGGTCGCGCAAAACCTCGACGATTTTCGGGGCAATTACCGCTACAACCTGATGGACGAAAACATCCGCCGCTTCAATGCCGAGGTGCCGCAGATCTGGCAATGGGACGACCACGAGGTGGTGAACAACTGGTCGCCGGGCAAGCAACTCGATATGCGTTATCAAGAGAAAGATATCCACAGCCTGGTGGGCCGCGCGCGTCAGGCCTGGCTCGAATATGCACCGATGCGCTTGCAGAGCGCCGACAACGGCGGGCGGATTTATCGCAAGCTCGGCTATGGGCCGCTGCTCGATGTGTTTGTGCTCGACATGCGCAGTTATCGCGGCGCTAACGATGACAACCTCGGCGCTGCCAAACCCTTTCTCGGCCGTGAGCAACTGGACTGGCTCAAGCAGGCATTGAAAGGCTCGCGAGCGCAGTGGAAAGTCATCGCCGCCGACATGTCGATTGGCCTTGGCGCGCCCGACGGTGAGGTCAGCCCCGGCGTGACGCGGTGGGAAGCGGTGGCCAATGGTGATCCGGGACCGGCCCAAGGACGTGAACTGGAAATCGCTGAACTGTTGGGATTCTTGCGGGCGCAGCAAGTGCGAAATTTCGTATTTTTGACGGCGGATGTGCACTACTGCGCGGCTCATCATTACCACCCGGATCGTGCCGCGTTCCAGGACTTTGAGCCGTTTTGGGAGTTTGTCGCAGGGCCCTTGAACGCAGGGAGTTTTGGGCCGGATTCGCTGGATATGACGTTCGGGCCTGAGGTGGTATTCGAAAAGGCATCGCCTACGCAGAACGCCTCGCCGTTTGCCGGATTTCAGTTCTTTGGCGAGGTGAACATTGACGGGCAGACAGGGGAGATGAGGGTGGTGTTGCGGGATCTGGATGGGGTTAGTGTGTTTGAGCAGAAGGTGCAGCCGGTTTGAGAGGGCTGCGCACTTTCTTTGATCCACCACTGAACCAATGTGGGAGCGAGCTTGCTCGCGATTGCGGTACAACAACCAACAGATGTGTTGAATGTTAAACCGTCATCGCGAGCAAGCTCGCTCCCACAAGGGAGATTGGTGGTGTCAGTAGACGTCGCGGCGGTAGCGGCCCTGTTCGATCAGGCGATCTACCTCAGCAATCCCGAGCACTTCGTTGAGCACGTGATCGACACCCGATGCCATTCCTTGCAAGCTGCCGCAGATGTAGATGACGGCGCCATCAGCCAGCCATTTCTTCAGCTCATCCGCTGACTCACGCAGTCGATCCTGCACATAAATCTTCTCGGCCTGATCCCGTGAGAACGCCAGGTCGAGTCGCTCCAGATCGCCCGAAATCAACCACTCCTCCAGCTCATCGCGGCACAGGTAATCGTGTTCCCGATTACGTTCGCCAAACAACAGCCAATGCCGTTGCTGCCCATCGGCAATCCGCGCCTTGAGCAAACTGCGCAGCCCAGCCAGGCCGGTGCCGTTGCCCAGCAGGATCATCGGCACCGGCTCGGCCGGTAGATGGAATCCACTGTTGCGCCGCACTCGCAGGCTGATGGTACCGCCCACGGGTGCGTGTTCGGTCAGCCAGCCGGAGCCGATGCCCAGGCTGCCGTCGGCGTGCATTTCCTGACGCACGATCAGTTCCAGAATGCCGTCAGCCGCAATCGAGGCGATGGAGTATTCGCGCATGGCCAATGGCACCAATGCATCGAGTAATGCCTGAGCATGCAGGCCGACCAGGTGGGCTCTGTTTTCCGGTAGCTGGCGCGTGGCGAGCGCTTGCTCCAGAGGTTGTGACAAGCCATCAAACGCCACCGAAGCACGACCGTCGATCCCCAGGCCATCGAGGAAGTGATCGATGGCCCACGGGCAATTACGCGGCAGCACTTCCACCAGATCACCGGCCAGCCAACTGCTGGTAGACGGGTCGGTGAGACCCAGCAAGTACACGGGCGAACCGCTGCTGTCCGGGTTCATCAAGTCGCGGCGGGTCAGTGTCCAGTTGTCGTAACTCGGTGCTTGCCAGGTGTCGACCGGTGTTTGCCCGGTCAACAGGCCCAGTTGTTGCTGCCAGTGACGCAAAGCGTACGGGTCGCCGCTGTCGACTTCCACCGGCGCGAACAAAGTCTTGCCGCCATGCTCACCCAACCAGGTGTGCAAGCGTCGGGCGAAGCCGCAGAAGTGTTGATACTGGCGATCACCGAGGCCCAGTACCGCATAGTTCAGGCTTTGCAGGCTCGACGCCCGACCCAGCACCTTACGTTCGAACCCGCGGGCACTGTCCGGCGCTTCGCCATCACCGAAGGTGCTGACCACGAATAGCGCATTACTGGAATCCAGCAAATCCTGTTCGCTGACACTCGCCAGCGGCTGCACGTTCACCGGCAGTCCGGCGGCCTGCAATTGCCCCGCTGTCTGCCACGCCAGTTGCTCGGCGAAACCGCTTTGGCTGGCGAAGCCGATCAGCCACGCCGGCGCATCGCTGCCCGGTTGTTCGAGGCCTTTGCGTGCGTCCTTGATTTGCTTTTTCTTGCGCCGACGATCCAGGTACAGCAACCAGCCCGTGACGAAAAACAACGGCATGGTCAGCGCGGTAATCGTCAGTATGATTCGCCCGACAATGCCGAAGTAGCTACCGACGTGCAGCGCATAAATGCTGGTCAGCCATTGCGCCTTGAGGCTCTTGTCACTGTAACGATCATGCTGCTTGATGATGCCGGTCACCGGATCGAGGGTGATCTGGTTCATGGCACGGTCGTGGGGGGATGTTTTCAGCAGGTAGAACACGGTCGCCGGCTGACCGGCCACTGGCGGCATACGGACGTTGTAAGCACTGAGTGCCGGGCCCGCGGCGCTGTAGACGCTGCTCCAGATCGCCGCGTAGTCGGCGGTCGGTGCCGGACCGCTCGGCGCAGGACCGCGACCACCGCGCGCGCGCTCGTTTTGCGGTGCGTCGGACAGCAAACGGGTCAGGCCTTTGTTGTACCACTCATACGACCAGGACAACCCGGTCAGCGCCGCAAAGAGGTAAAACACCAGGCACCAGGTGCCGGCCACCGAGTGCAAATCCCAGTTGAAGCTACGACCCTTTTTCTTCCAGTCCAGGGTCAGCCAGGCACGCCAGCTTTTCCACTGGCGCGGCCAGCGCAGGTACAGACCGGACAAGCAAAAGAACACCAGAATCAGCGTGCACGCGCCGGTGATGTTGCGACCGGTGTCGCCCATGGCGAGAAAACGGTGCAGTTGCAGCACGAAGCCGAAGAAATCCTGGCCGGTGGCGTCGCCCATGAACTCGGCGGTGTACGGATCGAAGTAGCGCATCTCGCCACGGCGTTGGCCCGGTGGAGGCGTGAAAAACACCTTGGCCGCATTGCCACTGTCGGTCTCGACGAAGAGCATCGAGACTTTTTTGCCGGACGCGTCTTCGATGTGCTCGACCAGTTCGACGGGCGGCAGGACGCCAGCAACCTGCTTCTCGACCTGCAACACGGAAGGGTTCAACACACTCAGGATTTCATCCTGAAACGATACCGTTGCCCCGGTGATGCCCATCAGGGCCAGGACCAGCCCGGCGCTGATGCCGAAAAACCAGTGCAACTGGAACAGGGTTTTCTTCAACACGTCGCTCGCCTTGTTCGTTCAAAAAGTGTCATCACGGCGCGTATTATGCCGTGGGTTGTCGAGAAGCATTCTTTTTTACGCACAAAAGCCCCGTTCATGTAGATGAACGGGGCCTGGCGTTTTGCCGGCCACTCTATGTGGGAGCGAGCCTGCTCGCGAAGGCTATGTGAGCCGCAATAGATTGAGTGCGACAGACACCGTATTCGCGAGCAAGCTCGCTCCCACATTGATCAGAAGTGGAAGTTAGTGCTCAGCAATGCCGTACGGCCCGGCGCCTGGTTGGCGAAGTGGGTCGAGAAGGCTTTGTCGTAATACGTTTCGTTGGTCAGGTTCTGCACGTTCAGTTGCAGGTCGATGTTTTTGGTCAACTTGTAGGCCGCCATTGCGTCGTAACGAACGTAGGATTCAACCATGGTGGTGTTGGCCACGTTGCCGAATACGTCGTCGACATAGAACGCACCGCCACCGACAGTCAGCCTCGGCATGACCTGATAGGTCGTCCACACGCTGGCGCTGTTTTTCGGCGTGTTAGGCAGTTCGTTGCCATCGTTGACTGCACCCAGCGGGCCGCCGTCGATTTGCTCGCTGTCCATGTAGGCGTAGCCGGCGAACACCTGCCATTTGTCGGTGATCCTGCCGGTGGCCGACAGCTCGACACCTTGAACGCGGGTTTTGCCGACGTTTTCAAACGTCGTTGTGTTGACTTGAACGCGGGCGTTATCTTTTTCGGTGCGGAAGATATCGGCGGTCAGCGACAGCTGATCATTCATCAGGTCCCACTTGGTACCGATTTCGTAGTTCTTGGTGGTTTCCGGTTCCATGTCGCTTTTCAGCAGGTTGCCGTTGCGATCCGGTGTGCCACCCAACGGGTTGCCTTCCGCACCATCACCCAGGGTGTTGCCCGGTGGCGTGGCAGACGTCGCGTAGGACGCATAGATGCTGCCGTTTTCCGCCGGTTTGTACACAACGCCGAACTGACCGGTGACGAATTCGCTGGTGTCATCGCCCTTGGACGTGGTCACGCTCGAACCGTTGAAGGTTTTGTAGTCGGTGTCGAAATGGTCGTAACGCAGACCCATGTTCAACAACCACTGCTGGGACAACTCCAGGGTGTCGAACACATACATCGCGTACGTGTTGGCCTTGGTGTCGGTGCCGGCATAGTTACGCGAGATCGCACCGTTCCATGGATCGTTCGGGTTCGGGTTGGACAGCGAGGTGCAGTTGTAACCGCTTGGTGCGCCGATAATCGCAGGGTTGCAGTTGAAGCTTGGAGGAGGCGTTGTCGTCAGCGGCGTAGTGTCGGTGTTGACGTTGTACGAAGATTTCTGGCTCTCCTCGTGGGTGTACTCGATGCCGGTGGCGTAGCTGTTCTTGAACCCGGCGATGTAGATGTCACCAAACAGATCGGTCTGGTTAGTCGTGGTCTCGGTGTTGCTGACCCGGGTGTTGGCCCGACGCCAGACGGTGCCATTGTTGACGTTGCCCTTGCTGTCGTCCGGCTGGGTCAGGATGTAATCCTGCATGCTGGAACCGTGACGCAAGGTGTTCTTGACGGTCATCGCGTCGTTCAGATCGTGTTCGATGGTAAAGGTCGCGGTGTCGGTGCGGCCCTTGCGGAAGTCACGGTCATTGAGGCCGTAGAAGTTTGTGCTGTCGCCGCCGTCGTCCGGTTTGTCCGGGTTGGATTTAGTGCGGGCAGCCGAACCTGCAGCCGGAATGGAGTAAGGAATGCCCGAATCCGGCGTGTCGTTATTTTCCAGGTGGTAGTAATCGAGGTTGACGCGGGTGTCAGTGCCCAGGCCGAAAGCCAGCGATGGCGCGACGCCCCAGCGGTCGTAGTCGACGCTGTCACGGCCAGCGACGTTGCTTTCGTGGCTCAACAGGTTCAGACGGCCTGCGGCGGTGTCGTTGAACTGATAGTTGCCGTCCACGGTGTAACGCTGGGTCTGGTCCGAACCCCAGGTAAAACCACCATCAAACGAGTTGCCCAAGTGAGCCTTTTTGCTCACCAGGTTGATGGTGCCGCCAGCAGCGCCACGGCCACCCATGGCCGAGTTCGGGCCTTTACTGACTTCAATCGATTCGACGGCGAAGATCTCGCGGCTCTGCGAACCGGTGTCGCGCACACCGTCCAGATAAGTATCGCCCTGCGCGTCGAAACCACGAATGAACGGACGGTCGCCTTGCGGGTTGCCACCTTCACCGGCACCGAAGGTGATGCCGGGAACGGTGCGCAGCGCGTCCTGCATATTGAGAGCGCCCGTGTCCTTGATGACTTGTTGCGGGATGACGGTGATCGAACGTGGGGTGTCGACCAGCGGCGCGGTGTACTTGGGCGAGGAGGCTTTTACGACGTTGTAGGATGTCTCGTCCTGAGCCTCGCCAGTGATGGCGGTAGCGCCCAGCGAAAGCACATTACTCGGTGCTTTTTCGTCGGCTTTTTCTGCCGCGAAAACCATGTGGCCCGCTGAGCCGGCTGTAATTGCCATACCAATGGCCGATGCGAGCAAGCGTGGTGAACTGACCGGTACGTGTGGTTGTTGACGCGACATTTTGAATTCCCCTCCCCAAGGATTTGAGGCCGCGGAATATAGGGTAGACGTGTATTGGTATCAATTGCGAAACGTTATTATTCGCGAAGAATTTACATTCTTTACAATTTAACCTTACGGTTTTTGGTGGTTCGTCCGTCGTGAGGGTTTTACAGAAGCAATAAGAATCAATACCATTAGCGCTCCTTTGGTTTCAGGTGTCTTTGCCATGCTGCTGCACATTCCCGGCTTGTTCGCGAAAGAAGAAGTGCAGCGCATTCGTGAGGCTCTGGAACAGGCCGATTGGGCGGACGGCAAGATCACCGCCGGCTATCAGTCGGCCAAGGCCAAGCACAATCTACAGCTGCCTGAAGGTCATCCACTGGCCAAGGAAGTGGGGGCGGCGATGCTCGATCGGCTGTGGAAAAATCCGTTGTTCATGTCAGCCGCGTTACCGCACAAGGTTTTTCCTCCATTGCTGAACTGCTACACCGCCGGCGGCAGTTTCGATTTTCATATCGATAATGCCGTACGCCAGCCCAAGGGCAGCATCGAGCGGGTGCGCACCGATCTTTCGGCGACGCTGTTCTTCAGCGAGCCTGCGGACTACGACGGCGGTGAACTGGAAATCCAGGACACCTTCGGCACGCAACGCGTGAAGCTGCCGGCGGGGGACATGGTTTTGTATCCCGGCACCAGCCTGCACAAGGTCAACGCCGTCACACGTGGCACGCGTTACGCCTCGTTCTTCTGGACGCAAAGTCTGGTGCGCGAAGACAGTCAGCGCGCGCTGCTGTTCGAGATGGACGGGGCGATCCAGCAGTTGACGCAGGACATGCCGGATCACCCTTCGTTGATTCGCCTCACCGGCACCTATCACAACTTGCTTCGCCGCTGGGTCGAGGTATGAGTTATCAACTGCGCCGCGAGGAAGTCCTCGACGGTGATTCGCTCAAGGTCATGCTGGAGGAAAGCCCGGCGCGCGCAGCCCAAGCGATTTTGATGGCTGCTCGCGAAGGCGTACTCGATGCTCAGGCCTTGCTGGGGCAGATTCTGCTGGATGGGAACGGCATCGCACAGGATCAGACGTTGGCGTTGCGCTGGTTCGTGATCGCCGCGCATGGCGGGCACCTGATGGCGCGCAACATGCTCGGGCGTTGTCATGAGCATGGGTGGGGTTGTGTGGCGGATGCTTCGGTTGCCGCACGGCATTACCGAATCGCGGCGCAGAGGGGGCTCGATTGGGCGATGTACAACTACGCCAACCTGCTGGCCACCGGGCGAGGAGTGGTCGAAGACCAGGCACAAGCGTTTAATCTCTATCGCCACGCGGCTGAATTGGGTCACGCGAAATCAATGAACCTGTTGGGGCGCTATCTGGAAGAAGGGCGGGTGTGTCCCGCAGCTCCGGCAGCGGCTCGCGACTGGTATCGACGTTCGGCGGTCGGTGGGGATTTCCGTGGGCAGTTCAGTTATGCCGCTGTGCTGGCCGAGCAAGGGAAGGCCGAAGAGGCGTTGGCTTGGTTGCATAAGGCATTGGCCGGTGGAAATCTGAATTTCCTGCGAGTCGCGAGCAAGAGCTTGTCAAACGCTGAGAATCCACAATTTCGCGCACTGGCACCCGAATATGCCCAACGTGTTATCGAACTTGAGCGGCAACTGACACCGCTGTAACGCAGACACAAAAAAGCCCATGACACGTCATGGGCTTTTTGATTTCTGCGGTAGCGCTTACACGTAAAACGACTTCAGCGGCGGGAAGCCATTGAATTCAACCGCGCTGTAACTGGTGGTGTAAGCACCGGTCGACAACCAGTACAAACGATCACCGATCGCCAGGTTCAGCGGCAGGCCGTACTTGTAGTTTTCGTACATGATGTCGGCGCTGTCGCAGGTCGGACCGGCGATGACCACTTCTTCCATCTCGCCTTTCTTCTCGGTCCAGATCGGGAACTTGATGGCTTCGTCCATGGTTTCGATCAGACCGGAGAACTTGCCCACATCCGTGTACACCCAGCGCTCGACGGCGGTACGGGATTTACGCGCAACCAGCACCACTTCGCTGACCAGGATGCCGGCGTTGGCGATCAGCGAACGGCCCGGCTCGAGGATGATTTCCGGCAGGTCGTCACCGAAGTCTTCCTTGAGGAAACGGATGATTTCTTCGGCGTAGGTTTCCAGGCTGTTGGTGCGGGTGATGTAGTTGGCCGGGAAGCCGCCGCCCATGTTGATCAGCTTGAGGTGAATGCCGTCTTCTTCTTTCAGGCGCTCGAAGATCACTTTGACCTTGGCGATGGCGGCGTCCCAGACGCTGATGTCGCGCTGCTGTGAGCCGACGTGGAACGAGATGCCGTAAGGCACCAGGCCCAGATCACGGGCGAGGATCAGCAGGTCCATGGCCATGTCGGTCTGGCAACCGAATTTGCGCGACAAAGGCCAGTCGGCAGTGGTCGAGCCTTCGGTGAGGATGCGCACATAGACTTTCGAACCCGGTGCAGCCTTGGCGATGTTGCGCAGGTCGGCTTCGGAGTCGGTGGCGTACAGACGCACTCCCTTCTCGTAGAAGTAGCGAATATCTTTGGATTTCTTGATGGTGTTGCCGTAGCTGATGCGATCCGGGCCGACGCCCTGGTTCATCACTTTATCGAGCTCATAGATCGACGCGATGTCGAAGTTCGAGCCTTTCTCTTTGAGCAGGTCGATGATTTCGACGGCCGGGTTGGCCTTGACCGCGTAGTAGACCTTGGCGAATTCGAAACCGGCGCGCAGGTCGTCATAGGCCTGGCTGATCATCGCGGTGTCGATCACCACGAACGGGGTTTCTTGTTTGTCGGCGAAGGCCTTCATTTTGTTGAAGGTATCGCGCGCGAAATAGTCTTCGACGTTGATCGACATGCTGGGAACTCCTACTGGCAAACTGAAATTAACAATGGGTGCAAATGAACGTCCTCCGTATCCCCACTTTGGTTCGCCTACTTCCCAAGGCATGTCGCCGAAAGCAAAAAGGCCATGGGAATCGGTGCTTTCCCTTGGCCTTGCTGTCTCGTCGTCAGTACTTGAGCCGGATGGATCGTTTCCAGCATGGACGTTCGGCGCGAACTTTAGGGCGTGAGGGGCTTGAGATCAACAAAAAATGTCGCGTTTTTACACGGTTCCGTCGTGCGGTCCCTGACAGCTACTGATGTAACCGACCTGCATGACAGTGTGATGTTCCCGTTGGATGGGTATTTGAGGGGTGTCAGAGGGATTTGTGGTGCCCCCAATCGCGGGCAAGCCTTGCTCCTACAAGTTTTGTGGCGTGCCAATTTCGTTTGCACGACACCAATCCCGTAGGAGCAAGGCTTGCCCGCGATGGCGTCAGATCAGGCCAACGCAGTCTCGGCTGGCGAAACAATACTGGTCTTGCCCCCACGGGACTTGCCAGAGCTCAAATACTCGGCAATCGACTCCTGCGTCACTTCACCCAGGAACACCCGCTCGGCATCCATCACTGGCAGCCACGAACGATTGAACTCGTACATGCGCGACAGCAGGATGCGCAAATGCTCGTCGTACGCCGCCGTGGCATTGAATTCACGCAGATACTGCGCACAAGTCCCGGTCTGACGGTGCAAATCGCGGCGACGTACATAGCCCAGTGCCTTGTTGTCAGCACAGGTGACCACGACATAACGACGGTCCAGTTCGTCCATCAACTCTAGCGCCTCGGCCACCGGCGTTTCCGGGCTCACCGACGGCGCGTTGTCCGCCGCATCCTCGGCTTTCACCAGCAACAGACGCTTGAGGGTGCTGTCCTGGCCGACGAAGTTGCTGACGAAATCATCCGCCGGGTGCGCCAGCAGGGTGTCCGGGTGATCGATCTGCAACAGTTTGCCGGCGCGGAAGATCGCAATCTTGTCGCCCAACTTGATCGCTTCGTCGATGTCGTGGCTGACCATGATCACGGTCTTGTTCAGCGCGCGCTGCATCTCGAAAAACTCGTTCTGGATCATTTCGCGGTTGATCGGGTCGACCGCGCCAAACGGTTCGTCCATCAGCAACAGTGGCGCATCGGCTGCCAGTGCACGAATCACACCGATCCGCTGCTGTTGACCGCCGGACAACTCACGCGGGTAGCGATTCAGGTACTGCTTGGGTTCGAGCTTGATCATGCTCATCAACTCGCGGGCGCGGTCGTGGCATTTCTGTTTGTCCCAGCCCAGCAGGCGCGGAACGATGGTGATGTTTTCTTCGATGGTCATGTTCGGGAACAGACCGATCTGCTGGATCACGTAGCCGATGTTGCGACGCAAGATCACTTCGTCGAGGTCGGTGGTGTCTTCGCCGTTGATCAGGATCTTGCCCGAGGTCGGTTTGATCAGGCGGTTGATCATCTTCAGCGTGGTGCTTTTGCCGCAGCCCGATGGCCCGAGGAACACACAGATTTCGCCTTCATTGACGGTCAGGCTTACCGAGTCCACGGCTTTCACATCCTTGCCGTTGCTTTGGAAGGTCTTGCTGAGGTTTTGAAGTTCGATCATTTGAGCAGTCCTTTTGGAGTCAGCGTGCGTTGCAGCCATTGCAGAAGCAGGTCGGCGAAGATGGCCAGGAGACTGACCAGCACGGCGCCGACGATCAGCATCGACATGTCGCTACGGCTGATGGAAGCGAGAATGAGGACACCGAGGCCACCGGCGCCGATGGTCGCGGCGATGGTCATGACACCGATGTTCATGACCACGGCGGTGCGCACGCCGGCCAGAATGACGGGCACGGCAATCGGCAGTTCAACCATGCGCAGGCGCTGGCCGAAGGTCATGCCGATGCCGCGCGCGGCTTCGCGAATACCCGGTTCGACGCCGGTGAGGGCGAGGTAGGTGTTACGCATGATCGGCAGCAGCGAGTACAGAAATACTGCCGTGATCGCCGGCATCGGCCCCAGGCCTTGGCCGAATTTGGAGTAGAACGGCAGCAGCAGGCCAAACAGGGCAATTGACGGCACGGTCAGCAGCACCGTGGCGCTCGCCTGCAGCGGGCCGGCGAGCGTCGGGAAACGCGTCATCAGAATGCCCAGTGGCACGCCAGCCAGAATCGCCAGGGTCACGGCGATGCCGACCAAAGTGATGTGCTGCCACGTCAGGTGCAACACCAACGGCCAGTCGAGATGGGAAAAGGCGTTTAGAAATTCCATGGCTTTTCCTTAGTTGATGGGGTGTTGGCGCAGGAAATCTGCGGCAACGGATGACGGGCTTTCGTGATCGACATCGACCCGTGCGTTGAGCTGGCGCATGGTGGCGTCATCGAACAGTTCGGCTAGCGGCTTGAGTTCTTCGGCGAGTTTCGGGTGGGCGTCGAGGTAAACCTGACGCACCACCGGCGCGGCGGTGTAGTCGGGGAAGTAGTGCTTGTCGTCTTCCAACAGTTTCAGCTTGAAGGCGTTCAAGCGACCGTCGGTGGTGTAGACCAGACCGGCAAACACCTGGCCGTTGCGCAGGGCGGTGTAGACCAGCCCGGCGTCCATCTGGCGGATGTTGTTGCGGTTCAGGTTCATGCCGTACAGGTCGACCATGCCATCCAGCCCGTCGGAACGATTGGCGAACTCAGTGTCGAGCGCCACCAGATGATTGTCCTTTTGCTCAGCCTGCAACACCGTGTTCAGCTCGCTGATGGTGTTGATCTGCGGGTAAGCCTGTGCGGTGGTTTCCGGCAGGGCCAGGGCGTAGGTGTTGCTGAACTTCGACGGGGTGAGCCAGATCAGGCCTTTTTTCGCGTCGAGATCTTTCACCTTGGCGTAGGACTGAGCGCTGTCGAGTTTGTCGGTGACATGGTTGTAAGCCACCAGCGACACGCCGGTGTATTCCCACATCAAATCCAGCTGGCCACTTTCGTGGGCGCTGCGGGCCAGGTTACTGCCCAGACCGCCGGTCACTTGGGTGTCGTAACCCTTGGTGCGCAGGTATTGGGAGGTAATTTCCGCCAGCAGGGTTTGTTCAGTGAACACCCGGGCGCCGATGCGGATCAGCGGTTTTTCAGCGGCTTGGGCAAATCCTGCGAACAGCAGGACGCAGCCTAGTAACAAGCTAATACTTTTCATGAGGTTTCCTTTGCCGAGGCTTAAGACGGGCGCAAGCCGCGTTCGAGCCAGAGGCGACTGGCGAGTGTCACCAGACCGTCGAGCAGCAAGGCCAGCAGGGCGGTGCAGGCCGCGCCGAGCAGCAGTTGCGGCTGATTGTTCAGGGCGATGCCGGGGAAAATTAGGCTGCCCAGACTATTGGCGCCGATCAGGAATGCCAGCGGTGCCGTGCCGACGTTGATCGCCAGCGCCACGCGCACGCCGCCAGTGATGATCGGCACCGCGTTCGGCAATTCGACCCGCCACAGCACTTGAGTCGGGGTCATGCCGATGCCTACGGCGGCTTCTTTCAGTGAACCCTGTACGTTTTTCAGGCCTTCATAGGTGTTGCGCACGATCGGCAACAGCGAGGCGAGGAACAGGGCGAAGATTGCAGGGCCGCTGCCGATGCCGAGGATGCCCAGGGCGATGGCCAGTACGGCGAGAGGCGGCACGGTGTTGCCGATGTTGAAGAGCTGCATGAAGCGTTCAGCGCGTCCCACCATGGTCGGGCGGCTGAGGAAGATGCCGGCGGGGATGCCCACAACAAGGGCGGCCAGCATGGAAGCGAGGACGAGAATCAGATGAGCTTGCAGGTAAAACAACAAATCGTCGCGGTAATGTTCGATCGTGTTGATGCCAATCCAGTGGACCAGCAGGGCCAGAAGGGCGACGACAACCGCTCCTCCTATTAGCCCTTTGCCATAGCGAATAGCCACAGGCGGACTCCTTTTTTCTTTGTCGGCGAACGCAGTCCCGTGTGGCTGTCCATTCCTGGCTGCCGGGAAAATCAACGTTCGCGAGAAGCAGCTCTTCATGCTGATACAACCGCATGAAATCGAGCCATAAGCGCAGCCTCGTCAGGCTAACTTGCTGATTTTTCAGCCCCTGATACGAGTGCCGTAACAGGGGAGTGGACGTCTGCACCTTTTAAAAGGTTCCATATTTAACAGCAGATAGCCACCCTTGATGCCCAACCACGTACCTGTAGGAGCCGGCTTGCTGGCGATGGGAACCCCTCGGTCTGTCCGATACACCGGGGTGATGCTTTCGCCGGCAAGCCGGCTCTTACGGAGTGATGCGGTGTTCGGTGGGCCTACGAGCGGTGGTCCGTGACAGTCGGTTTGCGCTATACTCGCCGCCCTTTTTTGAATCACCTGCCAGGCGATTTCCCATGACCAAACAGGCCGCCGAAGTCGCGAAACGCCGCACTTTCGCCATTATTTCCCACCCCGATGCCGGTAAAACCACCATCACCGAGAAGCTCTTGCTGATGGGCAAGGCGATTGCGATTGCGGGCACGGTGAAGTCTCGCAAGTCCGACCGCCATGCCACCTCCGACTGGATGGAAATGGAAAAGCAGCGTGGTATCTCGATTACCACGTCGGTCATGCAGTTCCCGTATCGCGATCACATGATCAACCTGCTCGACACCCCGGGCCACGAAGACTTCTCCGAAGACACCTACCGCACCCTGACTGCGGTGGACTCGGCCTTGATGGTTCTCGACGGCGGTAAGGGTGTAGAGCCACGGACCATCGCGCTGATGGACGTTTGCCGTCTGCGTGACACGCCGATCGTCAGCTTCATCAACAAACTCGACCGTGACATCCGCGACCCGATCGAACTGCTCGACGAAATCGAAGCGGTCCTGAAGATCAAGGCCGCGCCGATCACCTGGCCGATCGGTTGCTACCGCGACTTCAAAGGCGTTTACCACCTCGCCGACGACTACATCATCGTGTACACCGCCGGTCACGGCCACGAGCGTACCGATGTGAAAATCATCGAGAAGCTCGACTCCGATGAAGCTCGCGCGCATTTGGGCGACGAGTACGATCGCTTTGTCGATCAGCTGGAACTGGTGCAGGGCGCCTGCCACGAGTTCAATCAGCAGGAATTTCTCGACGGTCAACTGACCCCGGTGTTCTTCGGTACTGCATTGGGTAACTTCGGTGTCGATCACGTGCTCGACGCCGTGGTCAACTGGGCGCCGAAACCGCTGGCCCGTGTTGCCAACGAGCGCACCGTAGAACCGATCGAAGAGAAATTCGCCGGCTTCGTGTTCAAGATCCAGGCGAACATGGACCCGAAACACCGCGACCGCATCGCCTTCATGCGTATCTGCTCCGGCAAGTACGAAAAAGGCATGAAGATGCGTCACGTGCGCACCGGCAAAGACGTGCGGATCGGCGACGCGCTGACCTTCTTCTCCTCCGAGCGTGAGCAACTGGAAGAAGCGTTTGCCGGCGACATCATCGGTTTGCACAACCACGGCACCATCCAGATCGGCGACACCTTCACCGAAGGCGAAGTTCTGGGCTTCACCGGTATCCCGCACTTCGCCCCGGAACTGTTCCGTCGCGTACGCCTGCGTGATCCGCTGAAATCCAAGCAACTGCGTCAGGGCTTACAGCAGTTGGCGGAAGAGGGCGCGACCCAGGTGTTCTTCCCGGAACGCAGCAACGACATCATCCTCGGCGCCGTGGGTGTGCTGCAGTTCGATGTGGTCGCCAGCCGCTTGAAAGAGGAATACAAGGTTGAGTGCTCCTACGAGCCGATTACCGTTTATTCCGCGCGCTGGATCGATTGCGACGATAAGAAGAAGCTTGAGGAGTTCCGGATCAAGGCCGTGGAAAACCTTGCAGTCGACGGCGGTGGTCACCTGACCTACCTGGCCCCGACCCGGGTTAACCTGGCGTTGATGGAAGAGCGCTGGCCGGACGTGAAATTCCGTGCGACGCGTGAGCATCATTAAGCGCTGAGTCGAATCACCGAAAACCCCGTTGCGAAAGCTGCGGGGTTTTTTGTGTCTGAAGCATTCCCCCCTGTGGGAGTGAGCCTGCTCGCGATGCTTTTTCATTCAATGCATGTGTTGAATGTTAGTCAGCCATCGCTAGCACGCTTACTCCCACAGGTTTTGTGTTGGTAGGCCGTTTCCTCACGTATGTAAGGCATTTCTGTAGGTTTCCTTTCTGGGTTTTGTAGCTCGAGTCTACTTTTCAATACCCCAGTCTTTTACCAGCGACAGCTCAATTGTTGACGTCTAGTGTTCGGAGGACATTTCGCAAACAGTGACCTTCCATGAGCAGGAGCACCCGACAAATGGACGTGATGAAAAGCGGTACAGATGCGTTGGTAACCATGCGACCCCACAGCCCGATTTCTATCATCGAGCGTTACTACGATCTGATAGCCAGTACTGCTGCCGATTTCGAAGTCAGTAGCAGCGATGCTTTTGAACCTTCCATGAGGTTACCTGCGCTGGATCTGCGCATGCAGGCCTTCCTTTGCGTTGCCACAGCGCAGTTTTTCGAATTGGGATGTTACCGTGGAATGCCGCTGCGTTTGTTCGACCTTAGGCAGAACGTTAACACCCAAACGACGAAAACCTTCGCCTCGACGCTGATCGTAGCCCGCGCCATTAGGCATATTCAGGAGACTGGGGAAAGCATTCTGTTGTTTTCCCCATCCTCCGGAAACAAGGCAATTGCACTGCGTGATGCGGTGCTGCGTGCATTGAAAGCCAAGCTGGTTCATCCAACGCAGTTGCGCATCGTCACACTGACGCCTGCCCAGACTATCGGCAAGTTACGCAGAACCGAGCTTTATGATGATCCTCGGTTGCGCGCCCTGAACCCTGTGTTCGTGCTTAATACCAAATCACCGGAAGAAGTGAAGGTTGTTGGCCAACAGTTCAAAGGGCTCTTCGAGCGTCGTCCTTTGGATGAAACGAAGTTGTGGCATTCCCTTCGTCTTGAGAACTACCGGTTTTCTGACCAGGTTCGGGCATTTTTTGATTATGAGTATGGTGATGCCTGGGACACCGATCGCAGGACCGTCCATGTGCATGCGGTGTCGAGTGCATATGGCCTTTTGGGGTATTGCTCAGGTGTGGAGGTATTGAAACGTCAAAAGAAGCAAGTTTCGCCACCTTCGTTTTTACTGGTTCAACATCTGGCAACCAGCGACATGGTTCTGCACTTACTTGACGGAAACTTCGAAGGTGCTTCTACACCACGCTATACCCAAACAGCTAATGGGCTGTGGGTGCAGACTGAGTCTGCGCACTTTCCTGCTGCGACCTGGAGTCCCGATGAGGTTCTAGAACCGACTTTTTATACGCACCTGCCGCCTACCGCAGTAGAAATGACTGCGTACATTAGGGCCAACGGCGGCTCCGGAATTGTCGTATCACTCCATGAGTGCATGCAACGCTACAGCGAATGCGTTCGTTTGCTCGCGAATACGCCTGTTAAATTGCCAGCCGACCCTCGTGATCTGAAGGAGTGGTCATTGGTGATGGCGATGACAGGTTGTCTGAATGCAATTGATCGACAGTTGTTAGAGGGTATGGATGGTTGCACCATTCATGCGTCGGGTACCTATTGTCGGGGGGATTACGAAGCCATTCCAGCCGACGGATTGTCATTCATCAGCAGCGCTGAAGAGATGATGGAGATCCTTTGTAAAGGCTCTGATTCATGAGGGCTAGCCTTTCCATGACCGGGGAGGTGCTCTGCCATTTCCGTGTTTACAGGGGATATTCCAGAGCTGGAATACCTGCAAGCCTTGTTTATGTCGGCGTGGCAGAAGGGCTGCTCTACATCGCTGCTTTTGTGGATCACTGTTTTTTCGAGTTCTCCTCTGTAGAGCGGGAAGGGACTCTGGAGTGGAGTCAGCTAGAGCTGTTCATAAAGAAGAACCAGGCCAATATGTGCTTGCTGATGGCACCCGATGAGGTCATTCAGCAATACCAGCAGCCTGGCGATATTTTGGGCGTCAGCAGGATTCACCAGAAAGTCGATGTTTTTGCTGGTTGGGAACATGTTCTGTGTCAGATCTCTCATCGAGAAAGCAAACGTCGTATTCACGCCATCGAGCAAGGGTTTGATTTCGACGTTTCGCTTGAGGATGAAGATTTTTTCGCTTTCTACCGCTCCATGCATGTTCCGACAATGAGTGCTCGCTACGGGGTATTTGCTCGGAGCGTGCCGGAGCAGGCGGCTTATCTAGACTTGTTCAAACGAGGAGTATTGTTTCGGGTCCTTTTGAATGGTGAGTGGGTAGCGGGCAGTGTTTGCCAGATTGATAAATCGGCGCGAGTCTTGAATGCGCGATTGATCGGGGTAAAGGGTGGTACCGCTGTTTGCCGGGAAAATGGAGCACAGAACTTTGTTTATCACGCGATTCTGGAATGGGCATCCAATTACCCCCTTATTGATACTGTTGACTTTCAGGGCTGTGAGCCATTTTTAAGTAAGGGAACATTCCAATACAAAAAACGCTTTGGGGCGCAGGCATTTATTCCGGATAACGCGTTCGGTCGATGGCGGACATTGATTCGAGCAACAACGCTTTGCGCCTCAACGCGACAATTCTTGATCAACAATCCTTTGATTGGCCTGGATGCTGAAGGTCGGCTGCAAGCGCAGTATTTTTACGATGCAAACCATAAAATTCGCTCGGATATTCCTTTCGTTTCAAAAGGCATTAACAGCCATGTGAGTCTCGATCTGGACCAATGGAATGGATAGTCGGTTTACTCATGTGACTCGGCTCGCTGGCTACTTCTGTCCAATGGCCTGGGTCCTTGCTGCGTTGATTTTTATCAGCCGATTGAGTGCCATGGTCAAACTATTCATGGCGTTTTACCTGCGTCAGGAACTGGGATTTCCGATTGAGACGGTTGGCTGGTTGTTATCCGGTTACGGGGCCGGCTTACTGGTAGGTTCTATGGTGGGGGGGCTGCTGAGTGATCATTTCCCCACTGCGCGGCTCACCGCCGCGTTGTTTTTTGTCTCTGCATGGATACTGGTCTTGTTGGGGCTGGTCACTGATGTGTTTTTTCTTGCCGGGTTGCTGCTGTTCAGTGGTGCGCTCGACGGTGCAATTCGTACGCTTCATCAGCGTTTGCTTATGGAACATTGCGAAGTTAAGCAGCGTGCTCGCGCTCAGTCGTTGAGCCGTGTCGGGAGCAATCTGGGGATGGCGGTAGCTGGAGTGGCGGGTGGCGTCCTGGCGCAGACTGATTTTCGCCTGCTGTTTTTTGTCAGTGCGGCAATGACGGTGCTGGCATTGGTCTGGTTTGTCCGGTCGACATTTCATCGCAAAGCTTTTTTGATGAAGGGGGCCACCGATACGGACTCAGTTTCATGCGTGCCGTATCGGGACAAGCATTTCCTTTGGTTGTTGGCGGCGTCTGTCTTGCTCGGCCTGGCCTTTGAACCGGTTTACAGCATGCTGGGCAATTACTTGCTCGATTACTATCAGTTAGGTACGGAGGTCATCGGGTGGCAATTCGCGCTCAATGCGATGCTAGTGGTGACGTTGCAGATTCCGTTGTCTCACTGGGCGGAGCGATGGGGCGCGCGACGGCAACTGTTGGCAGGCAGTTTGTTGTTGGCTTGCGGACTGGGAATGCTGCCTCTGGGTTCCGGAATGTTGTTTGTCTGCCTGTCGACGGTCGTTTGGACGGTTGGTGAAATTCTCTTTATGCCGACTCTCAATGTGCTGGTCATGCAGCGTGCGCAAGCGGGCAAGAGCGGGCAGTACTTTGGTCTTTTTACCATGTGCTGGAGCGCGAGCGTGCTGCTTTCGCCGACGCTTGGTGGCCAGCTGTATGGTTATTTTGGCGGGCATAGCGTCTGGCTCGCCAGCGCGGCTCTGGCGTTGTCGTCTCTACCGCTGATTTATCAAGCGACTCGTGTGTCGGAGCAGGAAAGAGTATTTTTATCGGCGATCAGTGATCCTGCTTCATTTAGCTGATCTGGTTATAGACCTTATTCAAAACCAATCTCCCCGCCAATGGCATTTCCACCGCCTCGTTAGCGTCCTACTGGAGAACCACGCTGATCGGAACTAGATTTGACTCAGCGTCAGTCAGGCGCCCAAGCGTCACCCCAAAAAGGATGGATTCGGCTATGAGCATTTTTCAACGCATTGTGCTGTTGCTTAAGGTTTTAGTGATGTTGTGCGTGGGTATGTCGGCGGCATGGGCAGAGTGCCCAGACCATGGTGAACAAGCGTCGAGCGGGCAGGTGACACACACTGGCCTGATGATCGCCAAGGGCGATTCAGAGCCTGGGGACCAAGATCAGGGTGGTAGCAAGGACGATAACGATTCGACCACTGAAGAGCCGGACACCGACGACGATGAAGGCGATAGCCAAACGTAACTGACGTACAAAATAAAACCCCTTCTACTTCGATAGCTAAGCAATCGAAGTAGAAGGGGTTAGTGAACAGCTCCGATATCCCTGTGGGAGCGAGCCTGCTCGCGAAAGCGGTGTGTCAGCCAACACTAATGTTGACTGGCATTACGCCTTCGCGAGCAGGCTCGCTCCCACATTTTTACGCCGCGCCGTCGATGAACTGCTCGGCGTAGTGGCACGCCACCTGACGTCTGTCGAGCAGGCGCAAGGCCGGCTCTTCGGTGCTGCAACGCTCGGTGGCGTACGGGCAGCGCTTGTGGAAAGCGCAGCCGGACGGTGGGTTCAACGGGTTAGGCAACTCGCCGACGATTTTGATTTTCGGCTTGTTCGGGTCCGGGTGAATGGTCGGCGTGGCCGACAACAGCGCCTGGGTGTACGGGTGCAGAGGGCGCTCGTAGATGTCGTTCTTCGGACCCATTTCTACCGGGCGACCGAGGTACATCACCATCACGTCATCGGCAACGTGTTGCACCACCGCCAGGTTGTGCGAGATGAACACGTACGCGGTGTTGAACTCTTGCTGCAAATCCATGAACAGGTTCAGCACCTGCGCCTGAATCGACACGTCCAGCGCCGAGGTCGGTTCGTCCGCTACCAGCACTTTAGGCTGGAGCATCATTGCGCGGGCGAGGGCGATCCGCTGGCGCTGACCGCCGGAGAACATGTGCGGATAACGCTGGTAATGCTCCGGACGCAAGCCCACCTGCTTCATCATCGCCTGGACTTTCTCGCGACGTTCGGAGGCACTCAGGTTGGTGTTGATCAGCAGCGGTTCGCCGAGCTGGTCACCGACTTTTTGCCGAGGGTTCAGCGACGCGTACGGGCTCTGGAACACCATCTGCACGTCTTTGCGCAGTTGCTTGCGCTGGGCCTTGTCGGCACCGGTGACTTCCTGGCCGGCGATTTTCAAGGAGCCGGAGGACGGCTCTTCGATCAGCGTCAACGCACGGGCCAGGGTGGATTTGCCACAGCCCGACTCGCCTACAACGGCGAGGGTCTTGCCAGCTTCCAGTTCGAAAGACACACCGTTCAGGGCGCGTACAGTCGCATGACCCTTGAACAGGCCACGGGACACTTCGTAGTGACGGGTCAGGTCGCGGGCGGTAAGTACGACGGCCATTACGCCACCTCCTGATTCAGCGGGTAGAAGCAGCGGGCAAGGCTGTTGCTTTTCGGGTCAAGGGTTGGACGTTGCTGACGGCAGTTTTCCTGCACGTACGGGCAACGCGGCGACAGCAGGCAACCCTGCGGACGGTCATAACGACCTGGAACGATGCCCGGCAGCGTGGCCAGGCGCGTGGCACCGAGGCTGTGTTCCGGAATCGCCTTGAGCAATGCTTCGCTGTACGGATGCGCCGGAATGTCGAACAGCTGTGGCACTTGACCGACTTCAACCGCTTGGCCTGCGTACATCACACACACGCGCTGGGCGGTTTCGGCCACGACCGCGAGGTCGTGGGTAATCAGCACCAGGCCCATGTTCTGCTCTTTCTGCAACGCCAGCAGCAGGTCCATGATCTGCGCCTGAATCGTTACGTCCAGTGCAGTGGTCGGTTCGTCAGCGATCAGCAGTTTCGGTTCGCCGGCAATCGCCATGGCGATTGCCACACGCTGACTCATACCGCCGGACAGTTGGTGCGGGTAAGCGTCCATACGGCTCGCGGCGCCCGGGATTTCCACTTTTTCCAGCAGCTCGATGGCACGCTTGCGGGCTTGCTTGCCGGACATTTTCAGGTGCAGGCGCAGCACTTCTTCGATCTGGAAACCGACGGTGTAGCTCGGGTTCAGTGCGGTCATCGGGTCCTGGAAGACCATGGCCAGGTCTTTGCCGACGATTTGCCGGCGCTGACGGTTGCTGAGCTTGAGCATGTTCTTGCCATCGAAATTCAGGGCGTCGGCGGTGACGATCCCCGGATGTTCGATCAGGCCCATCAGCGCCATCATGGTCACGGATTTACCGGAACCCGACTCGCCAACGATGGCCAGGACTTCGCCTTTTTCCACAGTAATGTCGAGCCCGTCGACCACCGGAACGGCGTTTTTGTCGCCAAAGCGAACGTTGAGATTCTTGATTTCTAACAGTGACATTTGAATCTCCTCAGGCGGCGTTCTTGAGTTTCGGGTCTAGCGCATCGCGCAGGCCGTCGCCCATCAAGTTGATTGCCAGCACGCTGAGCAAAATGGTCAAACCAGGCAGACTGACTACCCACCAGGCGCGTTCGATGTAGTCGCGAGCCGAAGCCAGCATGGTGCCCCACTCAGGGGTTGGCGGTTGTACGCCAAGGCCGAGGAAGCCCAGTGCCGCGGCATCGAGAATCGCCGAGGAGAAGCTCAAGGTCGCCTGAACGATCAGCGGTGCCATGCAGTTAGGCAGCACGGTGATGAACATCAGGCGTGGCAGCGTGGCACCGGCCAGGCGCGCGGCGGTCACGTAGTCGCGGTTCAGTTCGCCCATCACCGCGGCGCGGGTCAGACGAACATAGGACGGCAGGGACACCACGGCGATGGCGATCACGGTGTTGATCAGGCCAGGGCCGAGGATGGCGACAATCGCCACAGCCAGCAGCAGGGACGGCAGGGCTAGCATGATGTCCATCAGACGCATGATGGTCGGGCCAAGCAGGCGTGGGAAGAAACCGGCGAACAGACCCAGCAGGATCCCCGGAATCAACGACATCACCACCGACGACAAGCCGATCATCAGCGACAGACGCGAGCCAGCGATCAGGCGCGACAGCAGGTCGCGACCCAATTCATCGGTGCCGAGCAGGAACTGCAACTGCCCACCTTCCAGCCAGGCTGGCGGGGTCAGCAGGAAGTCACGGTACTGTTCGCTCGGGTTATGCGGGGCAACCCACGGCGCGAAGATCGCGCAAAAAATCACCAGCAACATGAACATCAGGCCGGCGACGGCGCCTTTGTTGCGGGAAAACGCGTGCCAGAATTCTTTGTACGGGGACGGGTACAGCAGGCTTTGATCGACTGTTACCGCTTGATTTTGAGTTGAAGCTGGAGTGGTCATGGTCATGATCTCAGCGCTGGTGACGGATGCGTGGGTTGGCAAAGCCGTAGAGGATGTCCACTACGAAATTGACCACAATCACCAGGCAGGCGATTAACAGGATGCCGTTTTGCACCACGGGATAATCCCGTGCGCCAATAGCTTCGATCAGCCATTTGCCGATGCCGGGCCACGAGAAGATGGTTTCGGTCAGGACCGCACCCGCCAGCAATGTGCCGACTTGCAGGCCGACCACGGTCAGTACCGGAATCAGCGCGTTGCGCAGGCCGTGTACGAACACCACGCGCGACGGCGACAGGCCTTTGGCGCGGGCGGTACGAATGTAGTCTTCACGCAGTACTTCGAGCATCGACGAACGGGTCATCCGCGCAATAACGGCCAGCGGGATAGTGCCGAGCACAATGGCCGGCAGGATCAGGTGATGCAGGGAATCGAAGAATGCGCCGACGTCATCGGCCAGCAGCGTGTCGATGAGCATGAAGCCGGTGCGCGGCTCGATGTCATAGAGCAAGTCGATCCGCCCGGACACCGGGGTCCAGCCCAGGCTCACCGAGAAGAACATGATCAGGATCAGGCCCCACCAGAAGATCGGCATCGAGTATCCCGCCAGGGAGATGCCCATCACCCCATGGTCGAACAGGGATCCTCGCTTGAGTGCCGCAATCACCCCGGCCAGGAGGCCCAGGATGCCGGCGAACAACAGGGCGGCCATGGACAGTTCCAGGGTCGCGGGGAATAGAGAGGTGAACTCGCTCCACACGCTTTCACGGGTACGCAGCGATTCGCCGAGGTCGCCGTGAGCCAGTTTGCCGATGTAGTCCAGGTATTGGGCATACAGCGGTTTGTTCAGACCAAGGCGTTCCATTGCCTGAGCATGCATTTCCGGGTCGACTCGACGTTCGCCCATCATTACTTCCACGGGGTCGCCTGGAATCATGCGAATCAACGCGAAAGTCAGCAAGGTGATGCCGAAGAACGTGGGGATCAATAACCCCAATCGGCGGGCAATAAAACTAAACATCTTGTGGTGTACCTCATCAGCCGGTTAGGCGTGCCTGGTGTCCCTGGAGTCAGGGACACCGGGAGTTTTCTTATTTACTTCACCTGGGTGGTGGCGAAGTTATTCGTGGTAAGCGGGCTAATGTGATAGCCCTCTACGTTGTTGCGCATTGCAGTAAACATACGGGTGTGCGCCATGCTGATCCATGGCTGGTCCTGATTGAAAACTTCCTGGGCTTGCTCGTAGAGCGCTGCACGTTCCGTCGGGTTCACTTTAGCTCGGGCTTCGTCGATCAGCGTCTGGAATTTCTCGTTGCACCAGCGTGCGTAGTTTTCGCCGTTCTTGGCTGCTTCGCAACTCAGCATAGGCGTCAGGAAGTTATCCGGGTCGCCGTTATCACCCGCCCATCCGGCGGAAACCATGTCGTGCTCGCCGTTTTTCGCACGCTTGAGCATTTCGCCCCATTCCATGACGCGAATATCGACGTTGATCCCGACCTGAGCCAGGTCAGCCTGCATCATCTGCGCACCGAGCATCGGGTTCGGGTTGGTCGGACCGCCGCCGTTGCGGGTGAACAGCGTAAATGTAGTGCCTTCTGGTACGCCGGCCTCCTTGAGCAGGGCGCGGGCCTTGTCCAGATCACGCGGCGGGTTTTTCAGGGCGTAGTTGTAACCCAGCAGGGTGTCAGGGTACGGGTTGACGCCCACGGTTGCATTGCCTTTGCCGAACAAAGCATTGACATATGCGGCTTTGTCGAACGCCATGTCGATGGCTTTGCGCACGCGTACATCGCTCATGTACTTGTGAGAGGTGTTCATCGCGATGTACGAAACGGTCATCGCGTTCAGCTCATCAACCTTGAGGTTGGTGTCTTTCTTGATGCTCGGGATGTCATCGGGCTTGGGATACAGCGCGATCTGGCATTCGTTGGCCTTGAGTTTTTGCAGGCGCACATTGTTGTCGGTGGCAATCGCCAGAATCAAGGCTTCAGCCGGTGGTTTGCCACGGAAATACTCCGGGTTGGCCTTGAAACGAACCTGAGCGTCTTTGTTATAACGCTGGAACACGAACGGGCCGGTGCCTATTGGTTTGTTGTTCAGATCGCCGGTCTTGTTGGTCTTGAGCAACTGGTCGGCGTATTCAGAGGAGTAGATCGAGGAGAAGGCCATGGCGATGTCCGCCAGGAACGGCGCTTCGCGACGGGTCAGGGTGAATTTGACGGTGTTGTCGTCGACTTTCTCGACGCTTTTGAGCAGTTCTTTGAAGCCCATGCTTTCAAAGTACGGGAAGCCCACGCTCGACAGTTTGTGCCATGGGTGGTTCGGGTCCAGCTGACGCTGGAAGCTCCAGACCACGTCGTCGGCGTTCATGTCGCGGGTCGGCTTGAAGTAATCGGTGGTGTGAAACTTGACGCCTTTGCGCAGGTGGAACGTGTAAGTCAGACCGTCTTCACTGATGTCCCAGGAGTCGGCCAGCGCCGGAATCACCTCGGTGCTGCCGGGCTTGAAGTCCGCCAGGCGATTGAAGATGGTTTCGGCCACCGCATCGGCAGTGACTGCAGTTGTGTACTGGACCATATCGAAGCCTTCCGGGCTGGCTTCGGTGCAGACCACCAGGGGTTTAGCCGCGACGCCAACAGCGACACTCAGCAACGCGGCCGTGATGGCCGCACGTAGGGGAAGCATTTTCATCAAGAACCCTCTGCAATCGATTAAAGGACAAAACCCAAAGGCTGATTCGTCACTGAATCAGCCGTTGGGCAGGTGCATCACAGAATATTGAAAGGAATGGTGGTCACGAGGCGGAACTCGTTGATGCTGCCATCACCCTGGTTTTCGCTGGCACGGTGAGCGGTGTAGGTCACGCGAACAGTGGAGGCCTGGAACGGGCCGCTCTGAATGGCGTACGTAGAACCGATGCCGTATTCGTAATGATGTTCGCCGTCCATGTTCTTAACGTCGTAGGCCGTGCCGGTGTAGTGAGTACCGTCGATGCCCCAGCCACGCGCCTGGTAGATGTTGAACTTCAGGCCAGGCACGCCGTATTCAGCCATGTTCAGGCCATAGGCGATCTGGAAGGATTTCTCGTTCGGGCCGTTGAAGTCCGACAGCAGGGAGTTGGCCAGGTAGATGCCGTTGGTTTCGTGCAGGTAGTCGAAGTACTCGTTACCTTCCACTTGCTGGTACGAGAAGGTCAGGGTGTGAGCCCGGTGAGTCAGGCCGAACGACAGGGAGTAGGTGTCGTTGTCGATGTTGCCGAGCAGGGCCTTACCTTCTTCCTGGGTTTTGTAGTAATTCAGGTTGGTGTTGAGGCTCAGCACCTGGCTGTCGCCCAGGATGTGATTGGCGCCGAAGTAGTATTGGTTCCAGAGGTCTTCAGCCTGGGTCGCCCACAGGCTGGTGGTCAGGCTGGCGAAGGGTGTGAAGGTGATACCGCCGGTATGAACGTGATCGGTTTCAACGAAGCTGTTGGCGTATTCGCTACGGAATTTACTCAGGCTTTCTTCGGTTCGCGGTGAGTTGCGATCGAAAGTGCCCAGATCGAATGCCAGGTTGTTCAGCTCTTCGCTGTGGATCGCCACACCCTCGAAGCTCGAAGGCAGTGCACGGTTGCCGATGACGTCGACCATCGGGCTGCTGAAGTTCATGAGGCCGGCGGTCAGGGTGGTGTTGGAGACTCGCGCCTTGACGTTGGCCAGACCCAGCTTGCTCCACTGACCTTGAGCGTCGCCGCCCTCTTTGGTCAGGGTACGGTTGTTGCCCGCGCCTGGACGGGTGCCCGGTGCGCCACCGTTGTTGGAAGCCAGGTTCTCGCGATCGCGCTCCAGAGCAATTTCGTTGTAGGCGGCCAGTTCAGTACTCAAGCCCACGGCGCCTTGGGTGAAGCCGGAGTTGTACTTGACGATGGTGCCTTGAACCCAGTTGATCCGGCGATCCGTCGGGGTGGGTACACCGTTTTTGAGGTAAGTGAACTTGCTGCCGCGATGCAATTGTTCGTTGGCGTACCAGTTACGCGTAGTGCCGGAAATCGACTGGCCTTCGACAAAGCCGGTTGCGTCGGCTTGTGCGCTTTTGGTGTTGACCGTCACCGGGGTGAATTCCTGGCTCTGGGTTTCTGCGTATGCCGTGGCGGTTACGCTGCTGATGGCCAGGGCCAATATCGCGCTGCTGCTCAGTTTCATGGGTGAAGCTCCTCGGTTTCTTTTTTTTATTAATGCCGGTCTTATTGGGTGATCCGGCTATTTGGTTTAGAACGCAAACAAGGCTTCGCAAACGTTTGCCTTACCCCGTACTGGCGAATTTAGGCAACACGCTTGCGTGAGGGCGCAATGCGCCCCCAGCGTTCTGGCTAATCGGTTATTGGTCGATACTGACGCCCGAGAACACGTTGCGGCCGAAGGGGCTGACTTTGAACCCTTCGACTTTGGTGCTTAACGGCTGGTTAACCGTCGAGTGGGCGACTGGCGTGATCGGTACCTGCTGTTTGAGGTACTGCTGCGCCTGTTTGTAGAGCACGGTGCGCTGGTCCCGGTCGGTGACGACCTTGGCCTGCTTGATCAGCTTGTCGTAAGCCGGATCGCACCACATGGAGTAGTTGTTGCCACCAATGGCGTCGCAGCTGTAAAGCGTGCCGAGCCAGTTGTCCGGGTCCCCATTGTCTCCGGTCCAGCCGATCAGGCTGATGTCGTGTTCGCCATTCTTGGTGCGCTTGATGTACTCGCCCCATTCGTAGCTGACGATCTTCACTTTGAGACCGATTTTTGCCCAGTCAGCCTGGAGCATTTCGGCCATCAACTTGGCGTTCGGGTTGTAAGGGCGCTGAACCGGCATTGCCCACAGGGTGATTTCGGTGCCTTCTTTCACGCCGGCGGCCTTGAGCAATTCCTTGGCTTTTTCCGGGTTGTAGGCGGTGTCTTTAATCGTTTCGTCGTAAGACCATTGGGTCGGCGGCATGGCGTTGACGGCCAATTGCCCGGCACCTTGGTAGACGGCGTTGAGAATACTTTGCTTGTTCACCGCCATGTCCAGCGCCTGACGCACTTCGAGCTGGTCGAAAGGCTTGTGTCGAACGTTGTACGCGATGTAACCGAGGTTGAAGCCAGGCTTCTCGATGAGCTGAAGTTTGCTGTCGTTCTTCAGCGCAGTCACATCGGCAGGGCGCGGATGCAGGGTGATCTGGCACTCGTTGGCCTTGAGTTTCTGCACCCGCACCGAAGCATCGGTGTTGATGGCGAAAATCAGGTTGTCGAGCTTGACCCGGCTCGGGTCCCAGTACTGCTTGTTGCCGGTGTAACGGATGTTGGAGTCTTTCTGGTAACTCTTGAATGCAAACGGGCCAGTGCCGATCGGCTTCTGGTTGATGTCGCTCGGCTTGCCTTCGGCCAGCAGCTTGTCGGCGTATTCGGCGGACAGGATGGCAGCGAAGCTCATGGCAATGTTCTGGATGAACGCGGCGTCGACGCTGTTGAGCGTCATGACCACGGTCAGCGGCCCGGTCTTTTCGACCTTGGCGATGTTCTTGTTCAGGCTCATCCCGTTGAAGTACGGGAACTCGGTCGGATAAGCCTTACGGAAAGGTTGTTGCGGGTCGAGCATGCGATTAAACGTGAACAGCACGTCATCGGCGTTGAAGTCCCGGGTCGGCGTGAAGTATGGGGTGGTATGAAATTTCACCCCTTCACGCAGATGGAAGGTGTACGTAAGGCCGTCCCCGGAAATATCCCAGCTCGTGGCCAGGCCCGGTACGACGTTGGTCGCGCCTTTTTCAAACTCTGCCAAACGGTTGTACAGCGGCTCGGCGGCGTCGTTATCGGTCGCAGTGGTGTACTGCGCCGTGTCGAAACCGGCGGGGCTGCCTTCGGAGCAGAACACCAGGCTGTTATTGGCGGCCTGGGTGATGGAAGTGGCGGCCAACAGGCCGGTGCCCAGCAATGCGGATAAAACCAAGGTATGGCGCATGACGCTCCCTCTTATATTCACGAGTGTTTTGACAATGAGCCGCCGTTCCGTCCTGGAACGTGGAGGATCATTGATTTCAAACCCTGCTTGCAGCAAAAACCGATAGCCCACACATGAGCTGGTCAGAACCCGACGGTATGAGCCGTGGATCTGGCAGTAAATGCGTAGAGTCCTAAAGACTCGTAGGAAAAGGCAACGCGTCCGACACCTCCGCAGTAGTACGCGGTGGAATTGGATGTAAGAGTTTTCCTACTTTGTCGGCAGGTAAAACAACGGCGACGTCAGAAACGTCGCCGTTGCAACACCTTATTTGCTGACGCTGACGCCGTAGAAGGAGTTCAAGCCAAACGGGCTGATCTTGAAATCCTGCACTTCGTTACGCATAGGTTGAAACACCGTCGAGTGAGCGATAGGTGTCATTGGCGTTGCGTCTTTGAGGACGTGTTGCGCCTGTTTGTACAGTTCGGTGCGCTTGGCCTGGTCGGTCGTGCGCTTGGCTTCCTTGACGATGCCGTCGAACTTCTTGTCGCACCACTTGGAGAAGTTGTTGCCTTCCAGCGAATCGCAGCCGAACAGCACGTTCAGCCAGTTATCCGGATCACCATTGTCGCCGCTCCAGCCAATCAGCATCGCCTGGTTTTCGCCACCTTTGGAGCGCTTGATGTACTCGCCCCACTCGTAGCTCTGGATCTTGACCTTGAGACCGATCTTGGACCAGTCGGACTGCAGCATTTCTGCCATCAGCTTGGCGTTCGGGTTGTATGGACGCTGTACCGGCATCGCCCAGAGAACGATTTCGGTGCCTTCTTTCACGCCGGCTTCCTTGAGCAGCTCTTTGGCTTTCTCAGGGTTGTACGGCGCATCCTTGATGGTGGTGTCGTAGGACCACTGGGTCGGAGGCATGGCGTTGACGGCCAGTTGGCCGGCGCCTTGGTACACGGAGTCGATGATTTGTTGCTTGTTGACGGCCATGTCCAGTGCCTGGCGAACTTTCAGCTCGGCCAGCGGGTTCGCATCGGTTTGCCCCTTGACCTTAGGCATCACGTTGTAGGCGATGTAACCCAGGTTGAAGCCGGCCTGGTTAGGCACCTTCAGAGTCTTGTCTTCTTGCAGCGCTTTCAGGTCGGCCGGACGTGGGAACAGAGTGATCTGGCACTCGCCCTTCTTCAGCTTCTGGATACGCACCGACGGGTCGGTCGTGATGGCGAAGATCAGGTTGTCGATCTTCACGTCGTCCGGCTTCCAGTAGTCCTTGTTTCCGGTGTAGCGGATGTTGGAGTCTTTCTGGTAGCTCTTGAACACGAACGGACCAGTGCCGACCGGCTTCTGGTTGATGTCGGCGGCTTTGCCTTCTTTCAGCAGCTGAGCTGCGTACTCGGCGGACTGGAGCGAGGCGAAGCTCATGGCCATGTTCTGGATGAACGCGGCATCAACTTCTTTCAGGGTGAACTTGACGGTTTTGTCGTCGACTTTATCGATCTTGGTGATGTTGGTGTCCATCCCCATGTCGGTGAAGTACGGGAATTCGGTCGGGTACGCTTTGCGGAACGGGTCATCCTTGTTAATCATGCGATTAAAGGTGAACAGCACGTCGTCGGCGTTGAAATCACGAGTCGGCTTGAAGTACGGGGTGGTGTGGAACTTGACGCCGTCGCGCAGGTGGAAGGTGTACGTCAGGCCGTCCGGGGAGATGTCCCAACTGGTCGCCAGACCAGGAATCACGGCGGTGCCGCCGCGCTCAAACTGGGTCAGACGGTTGAACATGGTTTCTGCAGAGGCGTCGAAGTCGGTTCCGGTGGTGTATTGACCTGGATCGAAACCGGCCGGGCTCCCTTCGGAGCAGAACACCAGGTTAGTCGCGGCTTGGGCGAAGGGTGCGCTGGCTAATAAGCTGGCGCCGACTAAAAACGGAATGACCGCGTGTTTAAGCATGGTGGCCTCATGATTGTGGCTTTTTTGGAATTATAGGACGACCTCGTGAGTCGACCCTGCGGATACTTATGCAGGGGCCATACCCAATGCAAGATCCTGATCGAGCATAGGCGTTAAACAGTGGCACGTACGTACCTTAATGTCGCATATGTATAAATTCAGGCGCAATTGACCGTTTGCGCAGGTTTTTTTCGGTGCAACCGGGCGCACCGGTGCAGGGCAATTGCTTCGTGTTGCGCACTCGGATGGCGCGCGGTGTTACTTATTTATACCCTCGGTTTGGGGGTGCAACCGCCGGTGCTTTCGGTAGCGCCTTAGGGATGATAGAACAGGACTGTTACCCCGTATTTGTTTGTGTCCACATCCAAAAGGTGGGAGCTGGTTTGTTGGGTCGCCGCATCGCTGCGATGGCGGCCTGACAGCCGACCAGTCTCTTGCAGGTGTACATATCCATTCCTGCGGCAACGGCCGCCGGCGGTTTCGCTCTTACAGCGAGTCCCTTTTGTCAAACGCCACAAAAGGAACCAAAAAGGCTCGCCCCGAGCGTCCGGCCCCTCGCCTGGGCTCGGCGTTCCTTCGCTCCGGTATCCATCCGGGGACACTGCCCTCCGGTCTGCTTCGCGACGACCTACATGCAGCGTGTTCGACTGCGTCGAACGGCGCTGCGCGCCACTCCCCGGATGAACACCTCCACTCAGCCTCCCGAAGGGGCGGGTGGATCAAGATCAAAAGCTGCAGGCGAGCTAACGCTCGGCCTGATGAGTGGTGAAGAGCGGCGGGTGTACACCGATCTACTGTAGGAACTGGCTTGCCAGCGAAGGCGGCCAGACAGCCGACCAATCTCCAACAGATGTACACCATTCTCCTGTAGGAGCTGGCTTGCCAGCGAAGGCGGCCAGACAGCCGACCAATCTCCAACAGATGTACACCATTCTCCTGTAGGAGCTGGCTTGCCAGCGAAGGCGGCCAGACAGCCGACCAATCTCCAACAGATGTACACCATTCCCCTGTAGGCGCTGGCTTGCCAGCGAAGGCGGCCTGAAAGCCGACCAATCTCCAGCAGATATACCCCATTCCCCTGTAGGAGCTGGCTTGCCAGCGAAGGCAGCCAGACAGCCGACCAATCTCCAGCAGATATACCCCATTCCCCTGTAGGAGCTGGCTTGCCAGCGAAGGCGGCCTGACAGCCGACCAATTTCCAGCAGATGTACACCATTCCCCTGTAGGAGCTGGCTTGCCAGCGAAGGCGGCCTGACAGCCGACCAATCTCCAGCAGGTGTACACCATTCCCCTGTAGGAGCTGGCTTGCCAGCGAAGGCGGCCTGAAAGCCGACCAGTCTCCAGCAGGTGTACACCATTCCCTTGTAGGAGCTGGCTTGCCAGCGAAGGCGGCCAGGCAGCCGACTAATCTCTAGCAGATGTACACAGTTCCCTGTGGGAGCGAGCCTGCTCGCGATGACAACCTGACAGCCAACCAGCCCTTTCTGCTATCCCCGATTTATATTCATCCTGCTTTTATGTGTTTAGCAGTGTGTAAAAAACACAGAGCTTTCCCACGCATTTTTCAGGTTGCCGGGTAGGAAGCCCTGTCTCTAACCTCTAGCTGTCGCTGCAAAATCAGCGACCGGGCGTGAGATCCCCGGCAATTAGTATTCATCTAGCGCCAATGCCACCATAATTGGCGCCAGCTTATCTGCTGCCTGTAAATGCGTTATGGCGGCTGTGTGCGGGCAGACTTCGGTCTGGCCGGGTGCCTACTACCGGTGATCTCACTCTGCACATAGCTGCCACCTCTTCGCCGCTTGAGATCCGGCGAAGGGATGGCTCCCGTTACCAGTAGGAGTATTCCATGGATAAGTTAATCCCCGATCCGCCCACCACACCCGAAGCCGAAGCCGAAGACTTACGCGCCGAGACGTTGCTCAAAGACCGCGAAGCCATAAAACGCGCACTCGATTACTACCTCGATCCCCCCTCGCAATACACCGAAAAACCTCGCCGCCCCAGCACGATGTACATGATCGCCCCGAACATGGACACCGAAAGCCTCCTGGCCCAAGCCTGCGAGTCACTGGCATCCGCCAGCGTCATGACCAGTGATTTCGCCGCCAACCTGATCGGCCCGCAGCGTAATACGGTGTTGGCGATTCAGCAGATCATCATGCTGGCGGAGTTGGCTGTGAATCGGGCGTTGGATAACGTGGATCCGCAGGGCTGATCCAAGACCGCGTTATCGTTCATCGCGAGCAAGCTCGCTCCCAGAGGGGGTGTTGTCGTTCGCGAAGTCGGCGTACGACGCATATCAACTGTGGGAGCGAGCTTGCTCGCGATGGCGACAGATCACTCGCCAAAAGACTGAAGGGTTCACCCTGGCTTTTGGCAGGCAAAAAAAAGGCGATCACTCCAGTGATCGCCGTTTTTGTGTACGGGCTATCAGATCAAGGCATCAACACTTCAATCGCCCCATCCGCCGTCATGCTGACCTGACTCGTGCCCGCCTCAACATCCGGTGTCACCGGCGCTGCATCCATCGCGGCGGCTTTCATCATCATCGGTCCGCGCATGTATGGTTGTGGATAACCGTTGCTGTTCAGGTTCAGGTTAACGATTTTGTAGCTCTTGCCGCCCAACGCATCCGTCGCCAATTGCGCGCGAGCCTTGAAGGCGGTCACGGCTTCTTTCAGCAGCGCATCTTCACTGGCCTTGCGCGTCGGCGTGGCGATGGCGAAGTCCATGCCACCCATTTTCAGGTCGGTAAGCAGTTCGCCGGTCAGTTTCGACAGAGCGGCGAAGTCCGAGCTTTCCAGGCGCAGTTCGGCGCGTTCACGCCAGCCGGTGATTTTCTGGCCTTTGGTGTCGTAGATCGGGTAGCTGTTGCGGCTGCCCTGGCGCAGGGTGATGTCTTTGACCTTTTTGGCCTGGGCCAGCGCTTTGTTCATGGTGGTGCTGACGTCGGCGGCGAGTTTGGCCGGGTCGGTGTTTTGGTCTTCGGTGTAGAGGGTCACGATCATCAGGTCGCGCGCCACTTCCTGGCTGACTTCGGCGCGCAGGGAAATCTGGTTGTAGTGCAACTCGTCGGCGGCCAGGGCCGGGAGGCTGGCGAGGGTGCCGACACTCAGGGCGAGAAGGGCGGTGCAGCGGCGCAATGTGTGCATGAAAGCTCCTTGGGCGGTGCGCAGGTGTTGGGTCCGAGCCTGCGTGAAACCATCAGACTCTAGCTTTGATGATCCGGTTCGCACAGTTACAACTTCTATACAGATGGATTGCAGGTGACCGCTTCGCGGCCAATCGCGGGCAAGCCACGCTCCTACAGAGGAGTGCATTTCAATGTGGGAGCGAGCCTGCTCGCGAAGGCGGTCTTATAGACGCCACAATACTTTCTGCCATGTGGCGCTTTGCCGCACTTTTGCCTGTCAGCCCCCGCGCTTGGTTATACTCCGTGCGATCCGCCTGGAGCGCTCATCAGGAGAGCTCATGCTCGCCCCCGTTCAAATCACTTCTGCCACTCGCCAGAACCTCTGGCGGCTGACGTTCATCCGCACTTTAGTACTCGCCGCTCAGGCCGGTTCAGTGGGGTTGGCCTACTGGTTCGACCTGCTGCCGCTGCCGTGGGTGCAGTTGGCAATGACCCTCGGGTGTTCGATGCTGCTGTGCGTGTTCACGGCGGTTCGACTGCGTACGTCATGGCCAGTGACCGAGCTCGAATACGCGCTGCAACTGGCCTGCGACTTGTTTATCCACAGTGCCCTGCTGTATTTCTCCGGTGGCTCGACCAACCCGTTCGTCTCTTATTACCTGGTGCCGCTGACCATCGCCGCGGTGACGTTGCCATGGCGCTATTCGGTGATTCTGTCCGGTATTGCGTTGACGATGTACACCTTGCTGCTCGTGCGTTTCTATCCACTGCAAACCTTCCCGATCGCTCGGGAAAACCTGCAGGTCTACGGGATGTGGCTGAGTTTCGCGCTGGCCGCGGCGGTGATTACATTTTTCGCCGCGCGCATGGCTGAAGAGCTGCGTCGTCAGGAAGAGCTGCGCGCCATTCGTCGTGAAGAAGGCCTGCGTGATCAGCAATTGCTGGCCGTAGCGACGCAAGCGGCAGGCGCGGCTCATGAACTGGGCACGCCGCTGGCGACCATGAGCGTGTTGCTCAAGGAGATGCGTCAGGACCATCACGACCCGTTGTTGCAGGACGATTTGAGCGTGTTGCAGGATCAGGTCAAGCTCTGCAAAGAGACTTTGCAGCAACTGGTGCGTGCCGCCGAGGCCAATCGCCGCTTGGCGGTGGAGATGCAGGACGTCACCGATTGGCTCGACGAAGCGCTGAACCGCTGGCACCTGATGCGCCCGGAAGCCAGTTACCGCTTCCAGCGTCTGGGTCAGGGCACCGTGCCGCGCATGGCGCCGCCGCCGGACCTGACCCAAGCGCTGCTGAATTTGCTGAATAACGCCGCCGATGCGTGCCCGGAAGGGCTGCAAGTGACGCTGGACTGGAACGCCGAAGATCTGACCATCAGCATTCGCGACCACGGCGCCGGTGTGCCACTGGCCATCGCCGAACAGATCGGCAAACCATTTTTTACCACCAAGGGCAAAGGTTTCGGCCTGGGCCTGTTTTTGAGCAAGGCCAGCGTGACACGCGCCGGCGGCTCAGTGAAACTCTACAGTCATGAGGAAGGCGGCACGCTCACCGAGCTGCGCCTGCCCCGTGTCGCCCGAGGAGACGAACATGAGTGACGAGATCCAAGTAGAAGGCGAAGAACTGCCGCATTTGCTGTTAGTCGACGACGATGCAACCTTCACCCGCGTGATGGCCCGTGCCATGGCCCGCCGTGGTTTTCGCGTCAGCACCGCAGGCTCTGCCGAAGAAGGCCTGACCATCGCCCAGGCCGATCTGCCGGATTACGCCGCGCTGGACCTGAAAATGGACGGTGACTCGGGTTTGGTCTTGTTGCCCAAGTTGCTTGAGCTGGACCCGGAAATGCGCGTGGTGATCCTCACCGGTTATTCGAGCATCGCCACCGCCGTCGAGGCGATCAAGCGCGGCGCCTGCAATTACCTGTGCAAACCGGCCGACGCCGACGACGTGCTGGCCGCGCTGCTGTCCGAACACGCCGACCTCGATACCCTGGTACCGGAAAACCCGATGTCGGTGGACCGTTTGCAGTGGGAACACATTCAGCGCGTGCTGACCGAGCACGAAGGCAACATCTCGGCCACGGCCCGCGCCTTGGGCATGCACCGCCGAACCCTGCAGCGCAAACTGCAGAAACGTCCGGTCCGCCGCTGAACGGACGCTGAACGATCATCGCCAGCCCTCGCGATAACCCGAACCGATCAACTATGATCGGTTCGTGTGTGTTCTTTTCCCTATCGAGCCTTATCCATGAATCAGAACGCTGAATATTCCGCGGTCAATGATGCCGTGCGCGGGCAGTTTTTCCGCAAGGTCTGGGCGATCATCACGCCCTATTGGCGAAGTGAAGAGAAGGTCAAGGCCTGGACCCTGCTGATCGCGGTGATTGCGTTGTCGCTGATCAGCGTGGGCATCTCGGTGTGGTTCAACACCTGGTACAAGGATTTTTACAATGCCTTGCAGAAGAAGGATGAAGCGGCGTTTTTGCAGCTGATTCTGTATTTCTGCGCGATTGCGGCCGTGGCGATTGTCGGCGCGGTGTACCGGCTTTATCTGACGCAGATGCTGACCATCCGCTGGCGAGCCTGGCTGACCGAGAAGCACTTTGCCCGCTGGCTGGGCAACAAAAACTACTACCAGTTGGAGCAGGGCGGTTACACCGATAACCCGGACCAGCGGATTTCCGAAGACCTCAACAACTTCACTTCGAACACGCTGGAACTGGGCATTGGTTTACTGCGCAACATTGTCAGTCTGGTGTCGTTCTCGATCATTCTGTGGGGCGTGTCGGGCAGTATCGAGGTGTTTGGTTTTACCATTCCCGGCTATATGTTCTGGTGTGTGCTGGTTTATGCCGTGGTCGGTAGCTGGCTGACGCACTTGATCGGTCGTCGCCTGATCGGCCTGAACAACCAACAACAACGCTTTGAAGCCGACCTGCGTTTCTCCATGGTCCGGGTTCGCGAGAATGCCGAAAGTATTGCGCTGTATAACGGCGAACCGAACGAAAATCGTCGTTTGAGCAGCCGTTTCGGGTTGGTCTGGCACAACTTCTGGGACATCATGAAAGTGTCCAAGCGCCTGACGTTCTTCACGGCCGGTTACAGCCAGGCCGCGATCATTTTCCCCTTCATGGTCGCCGCGCCGCGTTACTTCGCCGGCAAAATCGAGCTCGGTGAACTGATGCAAATCAGTTCGGCGTTCGGCAATGTTCAAGAGAGTTTCAGCTGGTTTATCAGTGCGTACCAGAACCTCGCTTCATGGCGCGCCACTTGTGATCGTCTGCTGAGTTTCCGTCAGGCCATGACTGACAACGAAGAGCGCCAGCCGGCCATCGACGTACAGAATCAGGGTGATGAACTGAAGATCCACAACCTCGGTCTGGATTTGGCGGACGGCCGTCATCTGCTGACCAACGCCGACATGGCGGTGGAAGAGGGCGAGCGTGTCATGCTCAGCGGTCGTTCCGGCAGCGGCAAGTCGACCTTGTTGCGTGCGATGGGGCATCTGTGGCCGGCGGGTCACGGCAGTATTCGTCTGCCGTCGGCGCGCTACCTGTTCCTGCCGCAAAAGCCGTACTTGCCGATTGGCAGCCTGCGTGAAGTGCTGAGTTATCCACAGGCCGGCGATACCTATTCGCAGGAACGTTACATACACGTGTTGGAAACCTGCCGTTTGCCGCACCTCGTTTCACGTCTGGATGAAGCGAACCACTGGCAACGCATGCTCTCGCCCGGCGAGCAGCAACGTTTGGCGTTTGCCCGTGCGCTGCTGTATGCACCGCAATGGCTGTATATGGATGAAGCGACCTCGGCGATGGATGAAGAGGATGAGGCATCGCTGTATCAGGCGTTGATCGATGAAATACCGGGCTTGAGCATTGTCAGCGTCGGGCATCGTAGCAGCTTGAAACGTTTCCACCCACGGCATGTTCGTATCGAGAACGGCCATTTGGTGGACCAGACCGTGACCGCATAAACACCGCAATCCCTGTAGGAGCAAGGCTTGCCCGCGATGGCCACAACTCGGTCTATCCGCACGACCGCGTTATCGTTCATCGCGGGCAAGCCTTGCTCCTACACCGACGGTGATCGTACAACCGCGTTGAGCTATGATGCGGTTTCAGCCGAATTTTCGAGACAGAAGTTCACCATGGAAAACCCGATCGACACACCACGCCTCCCTCGCAAGCGCCGCAGCCTCGCACAGGAATTGGTGACGGTGCTGTCCGAGCAGATCCGCGACGGTCACCTCAAGCGCGGCGACAAATTGCCCACCGAGTCGGCGATCATGGACGCCCATGGCGTCAGCCGCACCGTGGTGCGCGAAGCGATTTCCCGCTTGCAGGCAGCCGGGCAGGTTGAAACCCGCCATGGCATCGGCACCTTCGTGCTCGATACCCCGAGCCCAAGCGGTTTCCGTATCGACCCGGCGACGGTGGTCACCCTGCGTGACGTGTTGGCCATTCTGGAATTGCGCATCAGCCTCGAAGTGGAATCCGCCGGTCTCGCCGCGCAACGCCGCAGCGCCGAGCAGTTGGCATTGATGCGTGCCGCGCTGGACGCCCTCAACGAAAGCGCTTCCCATGCCAGCGATGCGGTCGCCTCGGACTTCCAGTTCCACCTGCAAATCGCGCTGGCGACCGGTAACCGCTACTTCACCGACATCATGACCCACCTGGGAACCAGCATCATTCCGCGCACGCGGCTGAATTCGGCACGCCTGGCCCATGACGACCAGCAGCACTACATGAATCGCCTGAGCCGAGAACATGAAGAAATTTACGACGCCATCGCCCGCCAGGATTCGGATGCAGCGCGGGCGGCGATGCGCTTGCACCTGACCAACAGCCGCGAGCGGTTGCGACATGCGCATGAAGAGGCTGAGGCGCAGCGGGGGTAGGTTTTTGCTCGTTCAGCGGTAGAAGAATTATTAACTACCGCTGTTGTGCCAGGTTTGACTACTTCACTACGTTTGCCACTGTATCTTCGGATTTAATTGAGTCTGGATCGCTCGGGAGCTTCACTTGGTAGTGAGCGATTACGGTGCTTCCTATTTGGTTTTCGAAGCGGCGGTGCTCGATTCTGGTGTCAACGTAACCCGGGTTGTCCTCCCCAATAGTATGGTCATGACTACCCCACTGGGTGGAAAAGAACACAGCCACTTTAGTGTCTGGCGGCATGCCCACGGTATCGACGCGAATCCAAATGTCTCCTGGGTTCTCTGCTACAGAAATCCTGTTGCCGAGATCCACATGGTTGATGTTTTGAATCAAAGGTTTGGAATATTTTTTTTGCTTCGAATCCATGTTAAAAAATCCTTCTTTTTGGGGGGGAGCGTGGAATGGCTTGAGCAGTTCGTGACCCGCTCAAGCCGGACACTAAACCGACGTCAATCCATGATCTACTGTCAGAAATACCAGTTCAGATGAGTGGCCGATCAGCGCATTCAGCCACTGTGGCTGCTGATTCAACCTGACTTCAGAATCGAACGATCCACCCGCACTGCCAAACCAGTCGCTGCCGGTTTGGCATCGAACACTACATCCCCACGCTCATCCACCACCGTCCGCCCAATCACCACGCCCTTGGACAACAACTCCAGCGGTGCCCCCTTAAGCGATTGCCCCGAAGCCAGTTCCAGCGTCAATTTGATAGTCATCATCGATCTCCTTATCAGGCAACGTTGCCAGTGGGTGTGTAGTCCTTGAGCAGCAAGTAAGTGCTCCAGCCCCACCAGTCGTCGATGGTGGCGGTGTCGTTCAGGTTGTTGACGTCCTTGCGTCGCAGCACTTTGTTGCCCTCGACCTTGAACAGTGGCGAGAAATTGCCAGCAGGGTTCAGCACGGCTTGCAGGTCCGGCAACTTTTTCAAGGCGCTGAAATTGCCGGGCAGCGCTGCGACGCCGCTGAGATACGCCGCGAAGATTTCATCCGCAGAAAGCTGTACCGCTTGATTAACCTGGAGGCGGTTGGCGCTGTCGATCGCATCGAAATAACGCTTGTCGCCGTAGGCTCGCCATTGGTCGCCGTTGCCGTTGCGCACATTGAGGCCGAACTTGCTGTCTTCATCGTGCATGAAACGGGTGATCAACGAGCCCAGGTCGCTGGGAGTGACTACCGCTGCCAACTGCTTGCGCGGTACGCGCAAGTGGCCAGCGGAGAACAGGTCAGTCAGGTAGTGATCAGCAAAGGCGTTCATGGCGTAGGCGATTTCCAGCTGCTTTTCATCGCCACTGTTTTTCGCCAGCACGGCTTGCTGCACCGCCGCGGTGTGCCCGGCGATGTAAGCCGCCAGTGCTCCTTCGGCAAAGTGGTCGGTGTTGTTGGCGGCCAATTTCAGATAGCGCCCCAACGGGAACAGGGCCGAGACAAAACTGCCGCCGCCGGTAATCTTGTTCCACTCTTCCGACAACGTATCTCCGAGGGCGTCATAGGCCTCGTGAGGTTGTTTACCGTCGCGGATCGCCTGATTAACGGCGGCGATTTCCTTCTGCATCACCGCGAGGATCTGCTTGGCCTCGGCATTGGCGGCCGGCAACACAGCGAGTGAGTTGAAGGCATTGCTAAACCGCTGGAGACGATCTGCAGGCGTCGCACCATCACTGATGGGCTGATCGGGAATGCCATAAAAATCACCCCCCAACGCAACGACCTGACCATAGGTCAGGGCCAGGCCGTTGGGCAGGTGCAGCTCAACCTGTGCCGCTGGAATGGCGGGGGCATCCTTGACGAAACGCAGCAGCGTGGTGTCGCCGATTGCGGTGTGCTCACCCCCCTCGAAACGCAGCTGAGGCTGGCCTTTCAGGGCATATACGGATGCTGAGACGGGCGTTGGAGGTGCAGCATTGTGTTGCTCGCCAAGGCGCAGAACCAAGTGTTCGTTGGCGCGGATGGTAATGCCGTCCTCGGTAAAAAGATCATCCAGATTGGCAATGACCTGATTGGGGGTTTCCTGCGGTTTTGTGTGTAGACCTGACATTTCTTTCTCCTTGATATGTCATCGGTACGAACTTATTTAGCTGTATGCATATACAGTAATTTCGATCATAGATGAGAAATTTCCTACGTCAAGAAAATACTCGTCCCACACAAAATCAGCAGACGGCGATGAAATGCAGTTGACGGTTGTTATTTAAGTTGTACGATGACCTACAACTCGGCGAAAGCTGAACGGTTTCCTCACACACACAAACGTTGCTACCCAGGGTGTTCGAATAATGAATCCACAAGAACTGAAGTCCATCCTCTCTTCCGGCCTGTTGTCTTTCCCGGTTACCGATTTCAATGCTCAGGGCGATTTCAATCGCGCGGGCTACATCAAGCGTCTTGAATGGCTGGCCCCATACGGCGCCTCGGCATTGTTCGCCGCGGGCGGCACCGGTGAGTTCTTCTCTCTGGCGGCCAGCGAATATTCGGAAATCATCAAGACTGCCGTCGACACCTGCGAAACCAGCGTGCCGATTCTGGCAGGCGTGGGCGGTTCGACCCGTCAAGCCATCGAATACGCACAGGAAGCCGAGCGCCTGGGCGCCAAAGGCCTGTTGCTGCTGCCGCACTACCTGACCGAAGCCAGCCAGGACGGCGTTGCCGCCCACGTTGAAGCCGTGTGCAAATCGGTAAAAATCGGCGTGGTGGTTTACAACCGTAACGTCTGCCGCCTGACCGCACCTTTGCTGGAACGTCTGGCCGAGCGCTGCCCGAACCTGATCGGCTACAAGGATGGCCTGGGCGATATCGAGCTGATGGTGTCGATCCGTCGCCGCCTCGGTGATCGTTTCAGCTACCTGGGTGGTTTGCCGACCGCCGAAGTTTACGCAGCGGCTTACAAGGCTCTGGGCGTGCCGGTTTACTCCTCGGCGGTGTTCAACTTCATCCCGAAAACCGCGATGGATTTCTACCACGCCATCGCTCGCGAAGATCACGCCACCGTCGGCAAGATCATCGACGACTTCTTCCTGCCGTACTTGGACATCCGTAACCGCAAAGCCGGTTACGCAGTGAGCATCGTCAAGGCCGGGGCAAAAATTGCCGGCTATGACGCAGGTCCTGTGCGTGCACCACTGACCGATCTGACGGCCGAAGAGTACGAAATGCTCGCCGCGCTGATCGACAAGCAAGGTGCGCAATAACACATCCGATTTAAATTGGCCGCGGAGTGATCAGCGGCCTTTTGTGTGAGGAGAACATTCCGTGGCAGATGCAAAGCGTTTTGATAACTACATCAATGGGGAATGGGTAGCGGGCAGTGATTACTGCGCCAACATCAATCCGTCCGAACTGACCGACACCATTGGCAACTACGCCAAAGCCGATCTGGCTCAGGTCCACGCCGCCATCGACGCCGCTCGCGCCGCGTTCCCGGCCTGGTCGACCTCGGGCATTCAGGCTCGTCACGATTCGCTGGACAAAGTCGGCACTGAAATCCTCGCCCGTCGCGAAGAACTCGGCACCTTGCTGGCCCGTGAAGAAGGCAAGACCTTGCCTGAAGCCATCGGCGAAGTGACCCGTGCCGGTAACATTTTCAAGTTCTTCGCTGGTGAAACCCTGCGTCTGTCCGGCGACTACCTGCCGTCGGTACGCCCGGGAGTGAACGTTGAAGTGACCCGCGAAGCATTGGGCGTGGTTGGCCTGATCACGCCGTGGAACTTCCCGATCGCAATTCCTGCGTGGAAAATCGCCCCGGCCCTGGCTTACGGTAACTGCGTCGTGCTGAAGCCAGCCGATCTGGTGCCGGGTTGCGCCTGGGCCCTGGCTGAAATCATCTCCCGCGCAGGCTTCCCGGCCGGCGTGTTCAACCTGGTGATGGGCAGCGGTCGTGTGGTTGGCGATGCGATGGTGCAGAGCCCGAAAGTCGACGGCATCAGCTTCACCGGTTCTGTTGGCGTTGGTCGTCAGATCGCGGTCAGCTGCGTCTCGCGTCAGGCCAAGGTTCAGCTGGAAATGGGTGGCAAGAACCCACAGATCATTCTCGACGATGCTGATCTCAAGCAAGCGGTCGAGCTGTCGGTACAGAGCGCGTTCTACTCCACTGGCCAGCGTTGCACCGCTTCGAGCCGCTTCATCGTTACCGCCGGCATTCACGACAAGTTCGTTGAAGCCATGGCCGAACGCATGAAGTCGATCAAGGTCGGCCACGCGCTGAAAGTCGGCACCGACATTGGTCCGGTCGTCTCGCAAGCTCAGCTTGAACAAGACATGAAGTACATCGACATCGGCCAGTCCGAAGGTGCTCGTCTGGTCAGCGGCGGCGGTCTGGTGACGTGTGACACCGAAGGCTACTACCTGGCGCCAACGCTGTTTGCCGACAGCGAAGCCGCGATGCGCATCAGCCGCGAAGAAATCTTTGGCCCGGTAGCCAACGTGGTTCGCGTTGCCGATTACGAAGCCGCGCTGGCCATGGCCAACGACACCGAATTCGGTCTGTCGGCGGGTATCGCCACTACGTCGCTGAAGTACGCCAACCACTTCAAACGCCACTCCCAGGCCGGGATGGTGATGGTCAACCTGCCGACCGCTGGCGTGGATTACCACGTTCCATTCGGCGGGCGTAAAGGTTCATCCTATGGATCCCGCGAGCAAGGTCGCTATGCGCAAGAGTTCTACACCGTGGTGAAGACCTCTTACATCGGTTCCTAAGCCGCTGCACTGCGATATCCGGATTTTCCGGATACCGCAAACCCCTGTAGGAGCTGTCGAGTGAAACGAGGCTGCGAAACATCAAAAGATCGCCGCCTCGTTTCACTCGACAGCTCCTACAGGGAACACACCCGTTTCACCCGCGCATAAAAATAATCAGTGGGAGTACATCTACATGCAAGCGACCAAGCCGACTCACGTCCGCTATTTGATCCTGCTCATGCTTTTTCTGGTGACCACGATCAACTACGCCGACCGGGCCACTATCGCCATCGCGGGCTCCAGCCTGCAAAAAGACCTCGGTATCGACGCGGTCACTCTCGGCTATATCTTCTCTGCATTCGGTTGGGCCTACGTGGCCGGGCAAATTCCCGGTGGCTGGTTGCTGGACCGTTTCGGCTCGAAAAAAGTGTATGCACTGAGCATCTTCACCTGGTCGCTGTTCACCGTGCTCCAGGGCTACGTCGGCGAATTTGGCATGTCCACGGCGATTGTTGCGCTGTTCATGCTGCGTTTCCTCGTCGGTCTGGCCGAAGCCCCATCCTTTCCTGGCAACGCACGCATTGTTGCGTCCTGGTTCCCGACCGCTGAACGCGGTACGGCTTCGGCGATCTTCAACTCGGCGCAATACTTCGCCACCGTGCTGTTCGCCCCGCTGATGGGCTGGATCGTTTACACCTTTGGCTGGCAGCACGTGTTTGTGGTGATGGGCAGCATAGGCATCGTGTTCTCGCTGATCTGGCTGAAAGTTATCCACAGTCCGCGCCAGCACCCGATGATCAACGAGGCCGAGTTCAAGCACATCGCCGAGAACGGCGGCATGGTCGACATGGACCAGGACAAAGGCAAAGGGAAAGCTGCCGACAAACCTGCTGAAGGTCCGAAGTGGGACTACGTGCGTCAGCTGCTGACCAATCGCATGATGCTGGGCGTGTACTTGAGCCAGTACTGCATCAACGCAATTACCTATTTCTTCCTGACCTGGTTTCCGGTGTACCTGGTGCAAGAACGCGGCATGACCATCCTCAAGGCCGGTTTTATTGCCTCGTTGCCGGCGATCTGCGGTTTTATCGGTGGTGTGTTGGGCGGTGTGATTTCCGATTACCTGCTGCGCAAAGGCCATTCCCTGACGTTCGCCCGCAAAGCGCCGATCATCGCGGGCTTGCTGGTGTCCAGCAGCATCGTGGCCTGTAACTACGTCGATATCGAATGGATGGTCGTGGGCTTCATGGCTTTGGCATTCTTCGGCAAAGGCGTGGGCGCACTGGGCTGGGCGGTGGTTTCCGACACGTCGCCGAAACAGATCGCCGGTTTGAGTGGCGGCCTGTTCAACATGTTCGGCAACATCGCGTCGATCACCACGCCAATCGTGATCGGCTACATCATCAGCTCCACCGGTTCGTTCAAATGGGCGCTTGTGTTTGTCGGTTGCAACGCACTGGTTGCGGTGTTCAGCTACCTGGTGATCGTCGGTCCGATCAAACGTGTGGTACTCAAGGAGCCGCCTGTCAGCGGTCCTGAAACAAACAACAAATTGTCACAAGCGCATTCCTGAGGAGCGGCGTCATGCAGTTGATTGAACATTCCGACTCGCCGCGCTACATCCGCCTGCACGAGCGGGACAACGTAGTGATCGTGGTCAATGACCAAGGCGTGCCAGCCGGCACTGAGTTTCCGGATGGCCTGGTGACTGTGGACTTCGTGCCACAGAGCCACAAAGTCACGCTGGAAGACATTCCTGAAGGCGGCCAGGTGATTCGTTACGGCCAGACCATTGGCTACGCGTTGCAGCCGATTCCGCGCGGCAGCTGGGTCAAGGAAGATCAACTGCGCATGCCCACCGCGCCACCGCTGGACAGCTTGCCGCTGTCTACCGAAGTGCCGGCGGCGCAGGCACCGCTGGAAGGCTTTACGTTCGAGGGTTATCGCAACGCCGATGGCACTGTAGGCACGCGCAATATTCTTGGGATCACCACGACTGTTCAGTGCGTCACCGGCGTGCTCGATCATGCGGTCAAGCGCATCAAGGACGAGCTGCTGCCCAAGTACCCGAATGTCGATGACGTGGTGGCGCTGACCCACAGTTACGGCTGTGGTGTGGCGATTACGGCGACCGACGCGTATATCCCGATCCGCACCGTGCGCAACCTGGCGCGCAACCCGAACCTGGGCGGCGAAGCGTTAGTGATCAGCCTGGGCTGCGAGAAGTTGCAGGCCGGGCAGGTAATGCACGAGAACGACAGTTCGGTGGATCTGAGCGAGCCGTGGTTGTACCGCTTGCAGGATTCGAGTCACGGTTTCACCGAGATGATCGAGCAGATCATGGTGCTGGCCGAAACCCGTCTGAAGAAGCTTGATCAGCGTCGCCGGGAAACCGTGCCGGCGTCCGAGCTAATCCTTGGCATGCAGTGCGGTGGCAGTGATGCGTTTTCCGGGATCACCGCCAACCCGGCGCTGGGTTATGCCTCGGACCTGTTGCTGCGTGCCGGTGCGACGGTGATGTTTTCCGAAGTCACTGAAGTGCGCGACGCCATCTACTTGCTGACTTCCCGCGCGGAGACCGAGGAAGTCGCTCAGGAGCTGGTGCGGGAAATGGATTGGTACGACCGTTATCTGGCCAAGGGCGAAGCGGATCGCAGCGCCAACACCACGCCGGGCAACAAGAAGGGCGGGTTGTCGAACATTGTTGAGAAGTCCCTGGGTTCGATCGTCAAGTCCGGCAGCAGCGCGATCAATGGGGTGCTTGGCCCTGGCGAGCGTTTCAAGCGCAAAGGGCTGATCTTCTGCGCGACCCCGGCCAGTGACTTTGTCTGCGGGACGTTGCAATTGGCGGCAGGGATGAACCTGCATGTGTTCACTACCGGTCGCGGCACGCCGTATGGTTTGGCGATGGCTCCGGTGGTGAAGGTCTCGACCCGTACCGAGCTGGCGCAGCGCTGGCCGGATTTGATCGATATCGATGCCGGGCGGATTGCTACCGGGCGCGCTTCGATTGAAGACCTCGGCTGGGAGTTGTTTCACTACTACCTGGATGTGGCCAGCGGTAAGAAACAGACGTGGGCCGAGCAGCACAAACTGCATAACGACATCACCCTGTTCAACCCGGCGCCGATCACCTGATACCGCGTCGCCTGCATCGCTGGCAAGCCAGCTCCTACAGGATTTCGCCGACCACTAAATCTGTGTACGCAACAAATTTGTAGGAGCTGGCTTGCCAGCGATAGCGGTCTACCAGACGCCGGGGTCCTCAGTGGCTTATCATTAGCCCCCTAACGACGCTCACCCAAGGTTCCCCCCGGCATGCTGGCTATCTTCCTCGAAACCCTGAACATCACCGCGCCGGTGTTTGCCATGCTGTTTCTGGGGGCGTTGCTCAAGCGCATCGACTGGATCAACGACAACTTCATCCACACCGCGTCGGCCCTGGTGTTCAACGTCACCATGCCGGCGTTGTTGTTTCTGGGCATCCTGCATGCCGACCTCAACGCCGCGCTACAACCGGCGCTGCTGATCTACTTCTCGATTGCCACGCTGGTGAGTTTCGCCATTGCCTGGGGCTGGGCGATCTGGAAGTGCCCGCGTGAAGATCGGGGGATCTATACCCAAGGCGCGTTTCGCGGCAACAACGGGGTGATCGGCCTGGCGCTGGCGGCGAGTATGTACGGCGATTACGGGATATCCCTGGGCGCGATTCTCGCAGCGCTGGTGATTCTGTTTTACAACACGCTCTCGACTATTGTGCTGGCGGTGTACAGCCCGGTGATCAAGTCCGATCCGTGGAGCATCTGCAAAAGCGTGATGGGCAATCCGTTGATCCTCAGCGTGTTTGCGGCGGCGCCGTTTGCCTATTTCAATATTGGCTTGCCGGGCTGGCTGGAGAAATCCGGCCAATACCTGGCGCAAACCACTTTGCCACTGGCGTTGATCTGCATTGGTGGCACGCTGTCGCTGGCGGCGTTGCGCAAAAGCGGCAACATGGCGCTCAGCTCAAGCCTGGTGAAGATGATCGGCCTGCCGGTACTGACAACCCTTGGCGCCTGGCTCTTGGGCTTTCGGGGGGCGGAGCTGGGGATTCTGTTTCTGTACTTCGGCAGCCCGACCGCAGCGGCCAGTTTTGTCATGGCGCGGCAGGCCAATGGCAATCACGAACTGGCGGCGGCGATCATTGTGATCACCACGTTGATGGCGGCGGTGACCACCAACATCGGGATCTTTTTGTTGCAGTGGGGTGGGTGGATCTAGCCCTGGGATTTTGGGTTGTTCTTCAGGGCCTCATCGCGAGCAGGCTCGCTCCCACAGTGGATCTCCTTTGTGCCACACAATGTGTAAACACCGAAGATCACTGTAGGAGCGGCGGTGCGGCGATCCGACTTGCCCGCGAAGACGGCTGAATTGTCACCACAAATGCCGGATTTTTACTCCGGCTTCTGATAGCTCTCAATCACTTCCTGCGCCGCCCGAAACGCATCAATCGCCGCCGGGGCGCCGGCATACACCGCGCAATGCAGCAGCGTTTCACGAATCTCCTCCACCGTGCAGCCGTTGTTTAGTGCACCGCGCACGTGGCCTTTCAATTCTTGCGGGCATTTGAGCGCGGTCAGCGCGGCGAGGGTGATCAGGCTGCGGGTTTTCAGCGCCAGGCCATCTCGGTTCCAGACAGCGCCCCAGGCGTGTTCATTGACGAAATCCTGCAACGGTTGGGTGAACTCAGTGGCATTGCCCAGTGCGCGGTCGACGAAGGCGTCGCCCATCACTTGGCGGCGGACTTCAACGCCAGGTTTTTTATTGTCGGTCATGGCACATCCTTCTTGTGGTGTTGGCGACGCCAGGCGAGCAGGGACGTGAACAGCAGAAACGCCACCAGCGTCGGCAGGACGAAAAACAGCATCAGGTGTTCAAGCTTGGCGGCCAGTGGCATGCCGGTGGTGAACGACACCACGTGCAGCCCGTAAGCCAGGTACAAACCCAGACACAGCAAACCTTCGGCCCGGGTCACCCGGTAGCCGGTGTAGAACAGCGGCAGACAAAACACCGCGACACCGAGCATCACCGGCAAGTCGAAATCCAGGGCGTTGGGTGAGACCGACAGGGGCGACGGCGCGATCAGTGCCGTCACGCCCAGTACACCCAGAAGGTTGAACAGGTTGCTGCCGATCACGTTGCCCACGGCAATCTCCCGCTCACCACGCAGGGCTGCGATCAATGAGGTGGCCAGCTCTGGCAGGGACGTGCTGACGGCAACAATGGTCAGGCCGATGATCCGTTCCGACAACCCTAGGTCGGTCGCCACCTCTACTGCAGCCCCCAACAGCAGATGCCCGGCGTAAATCAGCATCGCCAGCCCGGCCACGATCATCAGCAGGCTGACGAACCAGGGGGGCGGACGGCTTAGCGGATCGCTCGATAGCGGACGAGCCGAGTGCTGAGACTGGCGCAGCAGCAAGCCCAGGTATAGCGCCAGTGCGGCCAGCAGTATTACGCCATCCGTTCGGGTCAGTTCTTCATTCCAGGCCAGGACGAACACCAGCAGGCTGGCGCCGATCATCAGCGGAATATCCAGGCGCACCAGTTGCCGCGAAACGCGCAGCGGAATGATCAGCGCCGAGAGCCCGAGGGTGACGAGAATGTTGAAGATACTGCTGCCGATCACGCTGCCGACGGCGATGTCGGCATTTTCCGCGAGGGTGGCTTGCAGGCTGACCGCCATCTGCGGTGCGCTGCTGCCGAGAGCGACGATGGTCAAGCCGATGATCAGCGGCCGCACATGCCACCGCGCCGCGAGGCGCACGGCGGCACGCACCATCAGCTCCGCGCCTGCGATCAGTAAAACCAGGCCGCTGAGCAGTTCAACCACACTGATCAGGGGTAAATCGGCAAGTCCGAAAATGGTTGGTGCTCCGTCTGTCAGTCGTCGAGGGCTTGCACGCGAACCTTGGCGGTGCCGCTTTTGATCATGCCCAAGCGCTCGGCGGCTTCATGGGACAGATCGATCAGACGTCCGCGGGTATGCGGCCCGCGATCGTTGATGCGGACCACGCAGGACTTGTCGTTGTTCAGATTGGTGACCTTCACCCGCGTGCCGAAGGGCAACTGGCGATGGGCGGCGGTCATGGAGTTCTTGTCGAAACGCTCGCCACTGGCGGTGCGTTTGCCTTGGTGTTTGGCACCGTAATAGGACGCCGTGCCGGTTTTGTCGTAGCCGTGTGGATCGACGACATCGTTACTGGCACAACCGGCCAGCAGAGCGAGCAGGGCGCAGGCGCTAAGTAGACGCTTCATTCAAAGGTTTCCGAAACTAACTGTAGGAGCGAGCTTGCTCGCGAAAGCGCCATGACAGTCAACAGAAATGTTGAATGTGATGCCCCCTTCGCGAGCAAGCTCGCTCCTACAAGGATTTGAGCCAGGCGTTAAAACTGGCTCCATTGTCATCAGCCTTCGAGCTTGCTTTTGAGCAATTCGTTCACTTGTTGCGGGTTGGCCTTGCCTTTGGAGGCTTTCATGGCCTGGCCGACGAAGAAGCCGAACATTTTGCCGCGTTTGGCTTCGTCTGCCGCGCGGTACTGTTCAACCTGTTCGGCGTTGGCCGCGAGCATCTCGTCCAGCACCGCCGAGATGGCGCCGCTGTCGGTGACTTGCTTGAGGCCGCGCTTGTCGATGATTTCGTCCGCGCTGCCTTCGCCGTTGGCCATCGCTTCAAACACCACCTTGGCGATCTTGCCGGAGATGGTGTTGTCCTTGATGCGCAACAGCATGCCGCCCAGTTGCTCGGCGGAAACCGGCGACTGTTCGATATCCAGGCCTTGCTTGTTGAGCAGGCTGCCCAACTCGACCATCACCCAGTTAGCCGCCAGCTTGGCGTCGCCGCCAATGCTCGCGACTTTCTCGAAGTAATCGGCTTGCTCGCGGCTGGTCGCCAGCACGCTGGCGTCATAGACCGACAGACCGAATTGCTCCTGGAAACGCTCGCGTTTTTGCGGCGGCAATTCCGGCAGGGTGGCCCGCACGTCGTCGAGGAACGAGTCTTCGATGACCACTGGCAGCAGGTCCGGATCGGGGAAGTAACGGTAGTCGTTGGCTTCCTCTTTGCTGCGCATCGGACGGGTTTCGTCCTTGTTCGGATCGTACAGACGGGTCTGCTGGATCACTTTGCCGCCGTCTTCGATCAGCTCGATCTGACGCTGGACTTCGCTGTTGATCGCCTTCTCGATGAAGCGGAACGAGTTGACGTTCTTGATCTCGCAGCGAGTGCCGAATTCAACCTGGCCTTTCGGACGGATCGACACGTTGCAGTCGCAACGTAGCGAGCCTTCGGCCATGTTGCCGTCGCAGATGCCCAGGTAGCGCACCAGTGCGTGGATGGTCTTGACGTAAGCCACGGCTTCCTTGGCGCTACGCATGTCCGGCTCGGACACGATTTCCAGCAGCGGTGTGCCGGCACGGTTCAGGTCGATGCCGGTGGCGCCGTTGAATTCTTCGTGCAGGCTTTTACCGGCGTCTTCTTCCAGGTGCGCACGGGTCACGCCGACACGTTTGATCGTGCCGTCTTCCATGGCGATGTCCAGGTGGCCCTTGCCAACGATCGGCAATTCCATCTGGCTGATCTGGTAGCCCTTGGGCAGGTCCGGATAGAAATAGTTTTTACGGGCGAACACGTTGTGTTGGCCGATCTCGGCGTCAATCGCCAGACCGAACATCACCGCCATGCGCACTGCTTCCTGGTTCAGCACCGGCAGTACGCCGGGCATGCCCAGGTCGACCAGGCTGGCCTGGGTGTTCGGCTCGGAACCGAACGTGGTCGAACTACCGGAAAAGATTTTCGACCGGGTGGTGAGCTGGGTATGAATCTCCAGCCCGATCACGACTTCCCATTGCATGTGTGTCTCCTCAGAAGCCTTTGCTGGGGATTTTGAAACGTCGCGAGCGAAGGTAAGGCAAGGCGAAAACTGGCGAGTAAGCGGAGTTGACTTTAGTCAATGAGCATTACGAGCCAGTTTTCAACGCCGCATTACCGAGCGCAGCAGTTTCAAAACCCCTGCGGGGTGCGGGTGTGCCAGTCAGTGTTTAGCTGATACTGGTGGGCAACGTTCAACAGGCGACCTTCCTGGAAATACGGGGCGAGCAGTTGCACGCCCACCGGCAGGCCATCGACGAAACCGGCTGGCATGGACAAGCCTGGCAGGCCGGCGAGGTTGGCGGTGATGGTGTAGACGTCTTCCAGGTACGCAGCGACCGGGTCGCTGTTCTTGGCGCCCAGCTTCCAGGCCGGGTTCGGCGTGGTTGGGCCGAGGATGATGTCGACCTCATTAAAGGCTGCCATGAAGTCGTTCTTGATCAAGCGACGAATCTTCTGCGCCTTGAGGTAGTAGGCGTCGTAGTAACCGGCCGACAGCGCGTAGGCACCGACCATGATCCGGCGCTGCACTTCCGGGCCGAAACCTTCGCCACGGGAGCGCTTGTACAGATCGATCAGGTCTTTCGGGTTTTCGCAGCGATGGCCGAAACGCACGCCGTCGAAACGCGACAGGTTGGACGAAGCTTCCGCTGGAGCGATCACGTAGTACGCAGGAATCGCGTGCTGCATGTTCGGCAGGCTGATTTCCTTGATCACGGCGCCGAGCTTTTCCAGCTCCTTGACGCTGTTGTGAATCAGCTCGGCAATGCGCGGGTCGAGACCGGCGCTGAAATACTCTTTCGGCACACCGATGCGCAGGCCTTGCAGCGAACCGTTAAGGCTGGCGCTGTAATCAGGCACAGGCTCGTCGATGCTGGTGGAGTCATTTGGATCGAAGCCGGCCATACCTTGCAACAATATTGCACAGTCTTCGGCGGTGCGCGCCATCGGCCCGCCCTGATCGAGGCTGGAGGCGTAGGCAATCATGCCCCAGCGCGAAACGCGGCCGTACGTCGGTTTCAGGCCAGTGAGGTTAGTCAGCGCAGCGGGCTGGCGAATGGAGCCGCCGGTATCGGTACCTGTGGCCGCAGGCAGCAGGCGCGCGGCAACCGCAGCCGCCGAACCGCCGGACGAACCGCCAGGCACGTGTTCCAGGTTCCACGGGTTTTTTACCGGGCCGTAGTAGCTCGACTCGTTGGCCGACCCCATGGCGAATTCGTCCATGTTGGTCTTGCCCAGGGTTACGGTCCCGGCAGCGGCCAGCTTGGCAACAACGGTGGCGTCGTATGGTGCTTTAAAATTGTCGAGCATCTTCGAGCCGCAGCTGGTGCGGATGCCCTGGGTGCAGAACAGGTCTTTGTGCGCAATCGGCGCGCCGAGCAGGGCGCCGCTCTCGCCATTGGCCCGGCGTGCGTCAGCGGCTTTCGCCTGCTGGAGCGCCAGGTCTTCGGTGAGGCTGATGAAGCTGTTGAGCTGGGGATCGAGCAGGGCGATACGCGCCAGCAGGGTCTTGGTCAGCTCTTCGGAAGAAAACTTTTTATCGGCGAGTCCGCGGGCGATCTCGGCCAGAGTCAATTGATGCATTGCAGGCTCTTTCCCTTTAGTCGATGACTTTCGGAACCAGGTACAGGCCGTTTTCGACCGCTGGTGCGATGGACTGATAGGCCTCGCGATGATTGGTCTCGGTCACGACGTCTGCACGCAGGCGCTGGCTGGCTTCCAGTGGGTGGGCCAGCGGCTCGATACCGTCGGTATTGACCGCCTGCATTTCGTCGACCAGACCCAGAATGCTGTTCAGGGCTGAGGTGATTTGTGGAAGATCGGCATCATTGAGGCCAAGGCAGGCCAAATGAGCGATTTTTTCCACGTCGGAGCGTTCAAGCGTCATTGCGATTCTCCAGTGGAAAACAGAACGGACGGCGTCCGTGTGTTAGATTGTCTGAACACTACCGCATTTCTACGGTCATAAGGCCGCGATTGTGGGGGTTGGTGCACAGAAAAGCGGCCAATTTAACATATTGGCGCCTTGCCCAAAATCCCTGTCGTTGTTAGAGTTTGCCGCACTTTTTTACCCACGCGTTGCCTAGGGTCCCTTTCCCATGTTCAAGAAACTGCGTGGCATGTTTTCCAGCGATCTTTCCATTGACCTGGGCACTGCCAACACCCTTATTTACGTGCGCGAGCGCGGTATCGTCCTGAATGAGCCATCGGTTGTGGCTATTCGGACACACGGTAACCAGAAAAGTGTCGTTGCTGTCGGCACCGAAGCGAAGCGCATGCTCGGCCGAACGCCGGGCAACATTGCTGCCATTCGTCCGATGAAGGACGGCGTGATTGCCGATTTCAGCGTCTGCGAAAAGATGCTGCAATATTTTATCAACAAGGTTCACGAAAACAGCTTTCTGCAGCCTAGCCCTCGTGTGTTGATCTGCGTTCCGTGCAAATCCACTCAGGTTGAGCGTCGTGCCATCCGTGAATCGGCCCTTGGTGCCGGTGCTCGTGAAGTGTTCCTGATCGAAGAGCCAATGGCTGCCGCGATCGGTGCCGGCCTGCCGGTTGAAGAAGCACGCGGTTCGATGGTGGTCGATATCGGTGGTGGTACTACCGAAATCGCACTGATCTCCCTGAACGGTGTGGTTTACGCCGAATCCGTACGGGTTGGCGGCGACCGCTTCGACGAAGCGATCATCACCTACGTGCGTCGCAACTACGGCAGCCTGATCGGTGAGTCCACCGCTGAACGCATCAAACAGGAAATCGGTACAGCCTACCCAGGCGGCGAAGTACGTGAAGTCGACGTGCGTGGCCGTAACCTGGCCGAAGGCGTTCCACGTGCTTTCACCCTGAACTCCAATGAAGTGCTGGAAGCTCTGCAAGAGTCCCTGGCCACCATCGTGCAGGCTGTGAAAAGTGCACTGGAGCAATCGCCTCCTGAGCTGGCGTCCGATATCGCCGAGCGCGGTCTGGTATTGACCGGTGGTGGCGCCTTGCTGCGTGACCTCGACAAGTTGCTGGCCCAGGAAACAGGTCTGCCGGTGATCGTCGCCGAAGACCCGCTGACCTGCGTTGCTCGCGGCGGTGGCCGTGCGTTGGAAATGATGGATAAACACACCATGGACCTGCTTTCCAGCGAGTGATTTCGCCGGTTGCATCTATGCTGTTGGCGCGCAGGTAGCACTTTGCAGTGCTGCCTGTTGGCGTTTATCTTCTGTCAGTCTGCATCCAGGCCGGTTTGATGCCGTATGAATAAAGAGAACATTTGCCTGGGAGGAGCGGCTTATTAAACCGCTTTTCACCAAAGGGCCTTCACTGGGCGTGCGCTTGTTGGTGCTGGTCGTGCTATCGGTCGCGCTGATGGTGGTCGATGCCCGCTTCACACTGCTCAAGCCAGTGCGTAGCCAAATGTCGCTGGTGCTGATGCAGTCTTACTGGATCACCGACCTGCCGCAGCGGCTATGGCAGGGTGTGGCCAGCCAATTTGGCAGCCGTACCGAACTCGTCGCGGAAAACGAAAAACTCAAAACCGAAAACCTGCTGTTGCAAGGCCGCATGCAGAAGCTTGCCGCCCTCACCGAGCAGAACGTTCGGTTGCGCGAGTTGCTCAACTCCTCCGCGTTGGTTAACGAGAAGGTCGAAGTGGCCGAGTTGATCGGCATGGACCCGAACCCCTTCACCCATCGCATCATCATCAACAAAGGTGAGCGCGACGGTGTGATCCTCGGTCAGCCGGTGCTCGATGCGCGTGGCCTGATGGGGCAGGTGGTCGAGTTGATGCCCTACACCTCCCGCGTATTGCTGCTGACTGACACTACCCACAGTATTCCCGTGCAGGTGAACCGTAACGGTCTGCGGGCGATTGCCAGCGGCACCGGCAACCCGGAACGCCTCGAGTTGCGTCACGTAGCCGATACCGCCGACATCAAGGAAGGTGATCTGCTGGTCAGCTCCGGCCTTGGTCAGCGGTTCCCGGCGGGTTACCCGGTGGCGACGGTCAAGGAAGTGATTCACGACTCCGGACAGCCGTTTGCCATCGTTCGCGCCGTACCGACCGCCGCGTTGAACCGCAGCCGTTATTTGCTGCTGGTGTACAGTGACGGCCGCACGGCCGAGGAGCGCGCCAACGAAGCGGCCCAGGTGCAGGAAGCACTGGACCAGCACGGCGGTGGCCCGATCATTCCGGCGACTGTACCCAAACCGGTTCCTGTGACACCTGCTGCAACGGTTGCACCTGCTGCCGCACCTGTCGCGCCCGCTGCCCCGGCTACTGCAACTCCGGCCAAGCCTGCTGCTGTGAAACCGGGCGCTAAAAAGCCGCCGGAGGCAGCACCTGCAGCCGCTAAACCGCCGGCAACGCCACCCACCGTCGTGAAGCCTGCTGCCAAACCGCCTGTCCCCGCGCCGGCTACCACTGGGAGACAAGAATAATGGTCGGTGTCAAAGCCTCCCGAAACGGCTGGATGGTCTGGGTAACGTTTGCCGTAGGCCTGTTGCTCAGCGTCTCGCCGTTGCCGCAATTCATGGAAATTCTCCGCCCGCTGTGGTTGGCGTTGCTGCTCGCATTCTGGGCGCTGGCCATGCCGCAAAAAGTCGGCATGCTCACCGCCTGGTGCCTGGGACTGGCTGAAGACGTGCTTTATGGCACGTTGCTTGGCCAGAATGCGCTGATCCTGACGTTGATCACCTTCCTGGTGCTGTCGCTGCAACAGCGCTTGCGCATGTTCCCGATGTGGCAGCAGAGCCTGGTGATTCTGGTGATCTTCGGCCTCGCACAGCTTGTTCAACTATGGCTGAGTGCCTTGACCGGTAATCGTCAACCAACGCTGGCGCTGGTACTGCCGGCCCTGGTCAGTGCGTTGCTGTGGCCATGGGTCAGCTACGGTTTGCGTGGTCTGCGTCGGCGCTACAAAATCAATTAATTCGGTCAGGCATTTGCCCGCACCTGCACCAGACAGGGAGATGTCTTGATGAAACAGCTATACCTCGCCTCTGGCTCGTCGCGTCGGCGTGAACTGCTCACGCAGATCGGCGTGCCATTCTCCGCCATCAGCGCGGACATCGATGAAACCCCATTACCTCAAGAATCCCCGTCGGCTTATGTCGATCGCCTGGCGCGCGGCAAGGCCGAGGCCGGGCACGGAACCGTCGTGTCCGATGCCGATTTTTGCGTGCTGGGAGCTGACACCGCTGTGGTGCTGGACGGCAAAATTCTTGGCAAACCGGTGGACGAAGCCGATGCGTGCGCCATGCTTATGCTGTTGGCCGGTCGTGAACATGAGGTGCTGACCGCCATCGCCGTACTCGACGCAGAGCGCTGCGAGTCTCGGGTTGTGCGCAGTCTGGTGCGGTTTCGCAACATCAGTCGCGAAGAAGCGGCGGCCTATTGGGCCAGTCGTGAGCCTCGCGACAAGGCGGGTGGTTACGGAATTCAGGGACTGGGGGCGGTATTTGTTGCCGGGCTCAACGGCAGTTACTCGGCTGTGGTCGGATTGCCGCTGTGCGAAACCGCAGAACTTCTCAGCCATTTCGGCATACCCTGTTGGCAAACACTTAACGCGCGCTGAGCGTCGTACTGACAAGATGCAGCCATTATCGTGAATACGCCTGAACGAGACCCTGCCATGAGTGAAGAGATTCTGATCAACATCACGCCGATGGAATCGCGCGTGGCGGTGGTCGAAAACGGTGTTCTGCAAGAGGTCCACGTCGAGCGAACGCAAAAGCGCGGGATCGTCGGCAACATCTATAAAGGCAAGGTCGTACGGGTTTTACCAGGCATGCAGGCGGCGTTCGTCGACATCGGTCTGGACCGCGCGGCGTTCATTCACGCCTCGGAAATTTCCCTGCGCGAAGGTCCGGCGGTCGAAAGCATCAGTGCCTTGGTCCATGAAGGCCAGAGCCTGGTGGTCCAGGTCACCAAAGACCCGATCGGCTCCAAAGGCGCACGCCTGACGACTCAGCTGTCGATTCCATCGCGTTATCTGGTGTACATGCCGCGCACCGCTCACGTCGGTATTTCGCTGAAGATAGAAGACGAGGCCGAGCGCGAACGCCTCAAGCAGGTGGTCACCGATTGCGTGGCCAAAGAAGGCATCATAGAGGCTGGCGGCTTCATTTTGCGCACCGCTGCCGAAGGGGCGGGCGCCGATGAGATCCTCATGGACATCCGCTACCTGCGCCGGCTCTGGGATCAGATCAACGAGCAGATCAAAACCATCAGCGCACCGAGTGTGATCTACGAAGACCTCGGCCTGGCGTTGCGGACCTTGCGTGACCTGGTGAGCCCGAAGATCGAGAAGATCCGCATCGACTCCCGGGAAACCTTCCAGAAAACCACACAGTTCGTTGCCGAACTGATGCCGGAAATCGCCGATCGTCTTGAACACTATCCGGGCGAGCGGCCTATTTTCGATTTGTATGGCGTTGAAGACGAAATCCAGAAAGCCCTGGAACGCAAAGTCCCGCTCAAGTCGGGCGGTTACCTGGTGGTCGATCCGGCGGAAGCCATGAGCACCATTGACGTCAACACCGGGGCTTTTGTCGGCCATCGCAATCTTGAAGAAACCATCTTCAAGACCAACCTTGAAGCCGCCACCGCCATTGCCCGACAGCTGCGCCTGCGCAATCTGGGCGGGATCATCATCATCGACTTCATCGACATGGAAGACGAGGAACACCAGCGCCAGGTATTGCGCACGCTCGAGAAGCAACTGGAGCGCGACCACGCTAAAACCAACATCATTGGCATTACCGAGTTGGGCCTGGTGCAGATGACCCGCAAGCGCACCCGCGAAAGTCTTGAACAGGTACTGTGCGAACCGTGCAGCAGCTGCCAGGGGCGAGGCAAACTGAAGACGCCGGAAACGGTCTGCTACGAAATTTTTCGAGAAATCCTCCGCGAGGCGCGCGCCTATCAAGCGGAAGGCTATCGTGTATTGGCGAACCAGAAAGTTGTCGACCGATTGCTCGATGAAGAGTCAGGTAATGTTGCCGAACTGGAAGGATTTATCGGACGCACGATTCGATTCCAGGTGGAAACCATGTATTCCCAGGAACAATACGACGTGGTGTTGCTCTGAATCGCTGTGTTTCATCCTTACTAGAACGGCTGGCCTCAGCTTTTTGCAGCATTTTTGCCATGGGAGCCACCTGACATGGAGCGTCTGACACGCATATTGGTCGCACTGACCCGCTGGGGTCTGGGCCTGTGCGCGTTGGTATTGGTGTTGATGGCGTTGTACGTCAGCCTTGGTCGTGAACTGACGCCTCTGGTGGCCGAATACCGTACAGAAGCCGAAACCAAAGCCAGCGAAGCCTTGGGCATGCCGCTGAAAATCGGCAAGCTGGAAGGTAACTGGAGTGGTTTTGCGCCGATCTTGCTGGCTCATGATGTGACAGTCGGAGAGGGCTCCAATGCCCTGCGCCTGGACCAGGTGCGTGCGGTGCCGGATCTGTTGGAAAGTTTATTGGCTCGTCAGGTGCGCATCGCTCACCTGGAGCTGAACGGCCTGAAGATCAGCCTCAAGGAAGGCGACGACGGGAAGTGGGCGCTGGAAGGTTTACCGGTGCAGAAGGATCAGCCGCTTGATCCTGAACAACTGCTCAACCGCCTGCAGATGGTCCAGCAGTTGTCGGTGATTGACAGTCAGGTGACCTTGCAACCACTGGATTCTCCGCCGCTGACCCTGACCTACGTCGGCCTTAATCTGAAAGTCGGTGCTGCCCGCCAGCGCCTTGATGCCCGGTTGACCCTGCCTGACGGCCAACCAGTGGCCATGAGCCTGCGCACCCATATCCGCGCCAGTGAATGGCGCGATGGTGAAGCCGAGGCTTACCTGAGCCTGCCGCAAAGTGATTGGTCGAAGTGGCTGCCCGAACGCCTTACCCAGCAATGGAATTTTTCCGAGATCAAGGCCGGTGGCGAGCTCTGGATCAATTGGGGCCAAGGCACGCTGCAAAGCGCTGCAATCCGCTTGAACGCACTGCAGCTCAAAGGAGCTTACGCCGAACGCAAGCCGATCCAGATCAACAATCTGGCGCTCACTGGCTTTTTCCAGCGCAACGCCGAAGGCGTCGTGGTGACGCTGGATCCCCTGGCCATGAGCTTCGGCGAGACGCGCTGGGAATCGCATCTGCAACTCAAACAAACTTCAGCGACCGACAAGGTCGAAGAGCTCTGGCACTTGCAAGCCGACCGCCTCGACCTCACCCCGCTTACGCCGCTGCTGAACGCCTTGGGTCCACTGCCCGAAGGTGTTGCCACGGCGGTCGAAAAGCTCAAGGTGACCGGCGGGCTGCGCAATGTGCTGATCGACTTTAGACCCAATGCCACTGACGACAGCAAGTTCAGCTTTGCCGCGAACCTCGACCGGGTAGGTTTTGATGCCTATTACGGCGCTCCGGCGGCGCGAAATGTCAGCGGCAGCATCAGCGGTGACCTCGGCAAGGGCGAGCTGCGCATGGACAGCAAGGACTTTGTCCTGCACCTGACCCCCATTTTCGCCAAGCCATGGCAATACCTTCAGGCCAACGCGACGCTGACCTGGAAGCTCGACAAAGAAGGCTTCACCCTGATCGCGCCGTACCTCAAGGTGCTCGGTGAAGAGGGCAAGATTGCCGGCGACTTCCTGATTCGCCTGCATTTCGATCCCACTCAGGATGACTACATGGATCTGCGGGTCGGAATGGTCGATGGGGATGGCAGTTACACCGCCAAGTACCTGCCGACAATGCTCAGCCCGGCGCTGGACGAATGGCTGCGTACGGCCATTATCAAGGGCGCTGTGGACGAAGGTTTCTTCCAGTATCAGGGGTCGCTGAAACCTGGCGCCGGCGATACCGACCGCAGCATCAGTCTGTTCTTCAAGGTGCACGATGCCGAGCTGGCTTTCCAGCCGGGCTGGCCGCATGTCAGTAAGGTCACAGGTGATGTGTTTGTTGAAGACAGTGGCGTGCGGGTTCTGGCCAGCAAGGGCCAGCTGCTCGACACGCAGGTTCGCGATATTTACGTCGATATTCCCCATGTCCCTGATGGAAAAAACGTCCATCTATTCCTCGACGGTGGATTCGCCGGCGGCTTGCGCGATGGCCTGAAAATTCTTCAGGAAGCGCCGATAGGCACTGCTGCAACCTTCGCCGGTTGGGAAGGTGAGGGCGATCTACAGGGCAAGTTGAAACTGGATATCCCGCTGGCCAAAGGCGAGCAGCCGAAGATAATCGTCGACTTCAAGACCGCCAAGGCACGTCTGAAACTGGCTGAGCCAGTGCTGGAGCTGACTCAACTCAAGGGCGATTTCCGCTTTGATAGCACCAAGGGGTTGAGCGGGCAGCACATCAGCGCACGCGCCTTTGATAAGCCTGTCACTGCGCAGATTTTCGCCGACGGCAATGCGAGTAACCTCAAGACACGCGTCACGGCTTCCGGTCAGGTAGAGGTCAAAAAACTCACTGACTGGTTGCACGTGACCCAGCCGTTGCCGGTTTCCGGGGTGATCCCGTATCAGTTGCAACTGAACCTGGACGGCGCTGACAGTCAGTTGATGGTCAACTCCTGTCTCAAAGGCGCGACAGTCGATCTACCGGCCCCGTTCGGCCTGACGGCCGATGCGTGCCGCGACACGTCGTTTCGCATGACCTTGCAAGGTCCGGAGCGGCGCTACTGGGTCAACTATGGTCAGTTGGCGAACTTTACGTTTGTAGCTCCGAATGACAATTTTGCCGAGGGGCGCGGTGAGCTGTTCCTCGGTGGTGGTGATGCCGTATTGCCCGGTACCAAAGGTCTTCGGGTGCGGGGCGTGCTGTCGGAGCTGGATGTCGGCCCGTGGAAGGATTTGGTCGACAAGTACGCCGGCCAGGTTTCGGGCGACAGTGCCAAACAGTTGCTCAGCAGTGCGGACTTCAAGGTTGGCAAGCTCAGTGCGCTGGGCACTACCCTCGATCAGGCTTCAGTGCAACTGAACCGAAAGCCCGCCAGTTGGGCTCTGCAACTCGACAGTCAGCAGATCAAAGGCACCGTCGGTGTTCCGGATGCGAAAGGCGCACCGATCACGGTCAATTTGCAATACGTGCGCCTGCCCGTAGCGGATCCCAAGGTAGTGACCGATGAGAACGCGCCCGATCCATTGGTCACGGTGGACCCGACCAAAATTCCGGCGCTGGACATCACCATCAACCAGCTGTTCCTGGGGCAGGATCTGGTGGGCGGCTGGTCAATGAAAGTCCGTCCGACCGGGAAGGGTATTGCGCTCAATGCGCTGGACATGGGCCTCAAAGGGATTCTGTTGCAAGGCAGTGGCGGCTGGGAAGGCGTGCCCGGTAACTCCAACAGTTGGTACAAGGGGCGGATCAGCGGCAAGAATCTTGCCGATGTGCTCAAAGCCTGGGGCTTTGCGCCGAGTGTCACCAGTGAAAAATTTCATACAGACGTTGACGGTCGCTGGCCCGGTTCGCCGGCCTGGCTGGCCACCAAGCGTTTCTCCGGCACCCTTGATGCGACGATTACCAAGGGCCAGATTGTTGAGGTCGACGCCAGTGCCCAGGCCCTGAAGGTCTTCGGCCTGCTTAATTTCAACTCCATCGGTCGACGCTTGCGCCTGGACTTTTCCGACTTGTTCGGCAAAGGCCTGAGTTATGACCGGGTCAAAGGTGTGCTGGTCGGGACCAATGGCGTCTACGTCACCCGTGAACCGATCCGGATGACCGGTCCGTCCACTAACCTTGAACTTGATGGCACCTTGAACCTGGTGGGTGACCGGATCGACGCCAAGATGCTGGTGACGTTGCCGGTGACCAATAACTTGCCGATCGCGGCGTTGCTTGTCGGCGCTCCGGCTGTCGGCGGCGCGCTGTTCCTGATCGACAAACTGATCGGTGACCGCATGGCCCGTTTTGCCAGTGTCCAATACACGGTCAAAGGCCCGTGGAAAGATCCGAAAATCACCTTCGACAAGCCTTTTTGACGCTCTTTTTCAAAAGCCATGTCCCGGGCCGATGGAGTAGCATGGCCAAACGCAGGTCGTGTAGCAGCTGGCGAAGCCTGCGTCCGGCTGCGCAGCAGTCGTAAATCCGGATTGCACGGTTTATCTGAAAGACCATGTCGACCGATTTTACGACTGCTGCGCAGCCGGACGCAGACTCCCCCAGCTGCTACAGGCGGACACTTCTCAAGTAAGGAAAGACCATGTCGGTAGCGGTGATTCAAATGGTCAGCCAGAGCGACGTGCTGGCCAACCTGACTCAGGCACGCCGGCTGCTCGAACAGGCGGCGGCCGGCGGTGCGCAACTCGCCGTATTGCCGGAAAACTTCGCCGCGATGGGCCGTCGCGACATCGCCGACATCGGCCGTGCCGAAGCGTTGGGCGACGGCCCGATCCTGCCATGGTTGAAACAGACCGCCTTCGACCTCAAGTTATGGATAGTGGCCGGCACGTTGCCGTTGCCGCCGGTGGATCAACCGACAGCGAAAGTGCATGCCTGCTCGCTGTTGGTGAATGATCATGGCGAGACGGTGGCGCGCTACGACAAGCTGCATTTGTTCGACGTGGACGTGGCGGATAATCGTGGGCGTTACCGCGAGTCCGATGACTATGCTTATGGCAGTGGGGTGGTGGTGGCGGATACACCGGTCGGTCGAGTCGGGCTGACGGTGTGTTATGACCTGCGCTTCCCGGAGCTGTACAGCGAATTACGCGCTGCCGGAGCGGAGCTGATTACCGCGCCGTCGGCGTTTACGGCGGTGACCGGTGCGGCGCATTGGGATGTGCTGATTCGCGCCCGCGCCATCGAGACGCAATGTTATGTGCTGGCGGCCGCTCAGGGTGGGACTCATCCAGGGCCGCGAGAAACCTGGGGGCATGCCGCAATCATCGACCCCTGGGGTCGGGTGCTGGCGCAACAGGATCAAGGCGAGGCCGTGCTGCTGGCCGAACGCGATAGCAGCGAACAGGCGTCCATCAGGGCGCGGATGCCGGTGTCCAGTCACCGGCGCTTTTTCTCGCAGGGCGCTCAGCGACCTGCCTCAGAACGATGAATTTAAGGCGTAAAGCATATGAGCGAGTTGTTGTCCTCAGTCAGTGAACACCTCCTGGCGCCCGGCGGCGTAACGATCGAGAGCCTGCAAGGCGTGCTCGGCGATCTGGCCGGCCCGGGCATCGATGCCGCCGACCTGTATTTCCAGGGGCAGATTTCCGAGTCCTGGGCGCTGGAGGACGGGATCGTCAAGGAAGGCAGCTTCAACCTCGACCAAGGCGTCGGCGTGCGTGCGCAATCGGGTGAAAAAACCGGTTTTGCCTACAGCAATGCCATCACTCTGGAAGCCCTCGGTGCGGCGGCCCGTGCCGCGCGTTCGATCTCCCGCACCGGGCAGAATGGTACGGTGCAGGCGTTCACCACGCAGGACATCGCCCAGCTGTACGGGCCCGATAACCCGCTGGAAGTGATGACCCGCGCCGAAAAAGTCGAACTCCTCAAGCGCATCGATGCAGCCACTCGCGCCCTCGACCCACGTATCCAGCAAGTGACCGTGAGCATGGCCGGTGTCTGGGAACGTATCCTCATCGCGTCCACTGATGGCAGCCTGGCCGCCGATGTACGACCGCTGGTGCGCTTCAATGTGAGCGTGATCGTTGAGCAAAACGGTCGCCGCGAGCGCGGTGGACATGGTGGCGGCGGGCGTACCGATTACCGCTATTTCCTCGGTGACGACCGCGCCATGGGCTACGCCCGTGAAGCGTTGCGTCAGGCACTCGTCAACCTTGAAGCCATTCCGGCACCGGCCGGTACGCTGCCGGTAGTGTTGGGTTCCGGCTGGTCCGGCGTGCTGCTGCACGAAGCGGTCGGCCACGGTCTGGAAGGCGACTTCAACCGCAAGGGCAGCTCTGCCTACAGCGGGCGCATGGGCGAAATGGTTGCGTCCAAACTGTGCACCATCGTTGATGACGGTACGTTGGCAGGCCGTCGCGGCTCCCTGAGCGTCGATGACGAAGGCACCCCGACCGAGTGCACCACGCTGATCGAAAACGGCGTACTCAAAGGCTATATGCAAGACAAGCTCAACGCCCGCCTGATGGGCGTGGCCCGTACCGGCAACGGTCGACGTGAGTCCTACGCACACCTGCCAATGCCACGCATGACCAACACCTACATGCTGGCGGGCGAAAGCGATCCGGCAGAAATCATCGCCTCGGTGAAGCGTGGCATCTACTGCGCCAACCTCGGCGGGGGGCAGGTGGACATCACCAGCGGCAAGTTTGTGTTCTCCACCAGCGAAGCGTATCTGATCGAAGACGGCAAGATTACTGCGCCGGTCAAAGGCGCGACATTGATTGGCAACGGTCCGGAAGCCATGAGCAAGGTGTCGATGGTCGGTAACGATCTGGCGCTGGACAGCGGCGTGGGGACGTGTGGCAAGGATGGGCAGTCGGTGCCTGTGGGTGTCGGCCAGCCAACGCTGAAAATCGATGCGATCACTGTGGGTGGCACAGGCGCATAAGTGGCTTTTGAAACAGTGAAGCTTCGGGTGAGCCGCTTGGCGACTCACCCGAGAAGGGACTTAACGCAGACCGCGTTGAGTCTCGTCCAGTTCACGGATGTACTTGAAGATTTTACGGCTCGATGCCGGTGGCTTGTTGGTCGCCAGTTCGTGCTGGGCCTGACGGATCAGGGAGCGCAATTGCTGACGATCAGCCTCCGGGTAGTCGAGCACGAACTTCTCCAGGACTGCATCGTCGCCCGCGATCAAGCGATCGCGCCAGCGTTCCAGGCCATGGAAACGTTCGTTGTACTGCCGGGTGGAGGCATCGAGTTGATCGAGCAAAGTCAGAATGGCGTCAGTGTCCTGATCGCGCATCAGTTTGCCGATGAACATAAGGTGCCGTTTACGCGCGATATTCGCGGTGTGCTTGGGCGCATCGGCCAAGGCCCGGCGCATAGCGTCGGTCAACGGCAGTTTTGCCAGCAAGTCAGGCTTGAGTGTTGTAAGGCGCTCGCCAAGGTCAACCAGAGCATGAAGCTCGCGTTTAACCTGGGATTTGCTTTTTTCTCCCGTATCGAGGGAGTCGTCGTAAGAATCAACCATGGTGGCCGTCCGCAAAGAAACGCCGCCATGATAACCAGTCGGGGGCCGCTTGTCCGGCCCGGTCGCTCGAAGGCCATACCGAAAGCAGAATTTGAGTGGAGAACAGCATGAGTGCAGTTGAAAGCGTCGGCCCACAAGCGTTGCCGGCACTGCAAGAACAAGTCGAGCAGATCATCGCTGAAGCCAAGCGTCAGGGCGCCAGCGCCTGCGAAGTTGCCGTGTCCCTGGAGCAGGGCCTGTCAACGTCGGTGCGTCAGCGTGAGGTCGAAACCGTCGAATTCAACCGCGATCAGGGCTTTGGCATCACCTTGTACGTCGGCCAGCGAAAAGGTTCGGCCAGTACCTCGGCGAGCGGTCCTGAGGCGATTCGCGAGACCGTCGCTGCGGCGCTGGCCATCGCCAAACACACTTCCGAAGACGAAGCCTCGGGCCTGGCTGATGCCGCGCTGATGGCTCGCGATCTGCAGGATTTCGACCTGTTCCACCAATGGGATATCACGCCGGAGCAAGCCATCGAACAAGCGTTGGCTTGCGAAGCCGCCGCGTTTGCCACCGACAGCCGGATCAAGAACGCTGACGGCACCACGCTCAGCACCCATCAGGGTTGCCGCGTGTACGGCAACAGCCACGGATTTATCGGCGGCTACGCGTCGACGCGCCACAGCTTGAGCTGCGTGATGATCGCCGAGGCCGATGGTCAGATGCAGCGCGATTACTGGTACGACGTAAACCGTCAGGGCAATTTGCTGGCCGACCCGGTGAGCATTGGTCAGCGTGCCGCGCAACGGGCGGCGAGCCGTCTGGGTGCGCGTCCGGTGCCGACCTGCGAAGTGCCGGTGCTGTTTTCCGCTGAGTTGGCCGGTGGTTTGTTTGGCAGCTTCCTCTCGGCCATTTCCGGCGGCAGTCTGTATCGAAAATCATCGTTTCTGGAAGGCACGCTGGGTCAGAAGCTGTTCCCGGAATGGTTGACCATCGACGAGCGTCCGCACTTGATGCGCGCCTTGGGCAGTTCCGCATTCGATGGCGATGGCTTGGCGACTTACGCCAAACCGTTCGTCGAAAAGGGTGAGTTGGTCTCCTACATCCTCGGCACGTACTCCGGGCGCAAGCTCGGCATGCCAAGCACCGCCAACGCCGGCGGCGTGCACAACCTGTTCGTCACCCATGGGGACGAAGATCAGGCCGCGTTGTTGCGCCGTATGGGTCGTGGCTTGTTGGTCACGGAACTGATGGGCCAGGGCCTGAACATGGTTACCGGCGATTACTCCCGAGGTGCGGCGGGTTTCTGGGTCGAGAACGGTGAGATCCAGTTCGCGGTGCAGGAAGTCACCATCGCCGGCAACATGCGTGACATGTTCAAACAGATCGTTGCGGTCGGTAATGACCTGGAGTTGCGCAGCAACATTCGCACGGGGTCGGTGCTGATCGAGCGGATGACAGTGGCGGGTAGCTAACCCTTACCGCTTCAAAAAAAGGCGCGCCACCCAATTGGGTGGCGCGCCTTTTTTATGCGCCTTGCACCGTCCCCTGTGGGGGCGAGTCCATACATAGCAGCTGGCGAAGCCTGACGCAGCCTGCGGCAGCTGCTACAGAGGGCAGTTTTTACTCGCCTTCGTCGAAGAAGTTGTTGATCAACGCCACCAGCGCATCCAGCGCTTCCTGTTCTTGCTCGCCTTCGGTACTCAGGTGGATTGTGGTGCCCTTGCCGGCCGCGAGCATCATCATGGCCATGATGCTTTTACCGTCGACCATCGATTCTGGCGTCCGCCCGGCTCTGATCTGGCATGGATACTGACCCGCCACTCCAACGAATTTTGCAGAAGCGCGAGCATGCAGGCCCAATTTGTTGATGATTTCGATTTCCAGAGCAGGCATCGCGATGTGAATCCTTTAGCTGAGGTCGCGGTGGCGGACCTGGACGTTCTTCAGGGATTGTTGCAGAACCTGGCCCAGACGTTCGGTCAGGTAGACGGAGCGATGATGTCCTCCGGTGCAGCCAATGGCGATGGTGACATAAGCGCGGTTGCTCGCTGCAAAGCGCGGCAGCCACTTGAGCAAATACGATGATATGTCCTGGAACATCTCTTCGACGTCCGGTTGGGCTGCCAGGTACTCGGCCACCGGTTGATCAAGCCCGGACTGAGCGCGCAATTCCGGTTTCCAATAAGGGTTGGGCAAGCAGCGCACGTCGAACACCAGGTCTGCGTCGACCGGCATGCCACGTTTGAATCCAAATGATTCGACCAGGAACGCAGTACCGGCCTCCGGCTGGTTCAACAGGCGCAGCTTGATGGTATCGCGCAGCTGATACAGGTTCAGGTGGGTGGTATTGATTTTGAGATCTGCCAGATCGGCGATCGGCCCCAGCAGATTACTTTCGTCCTCGATTGCCTCGGCCAACGAACGGTTGGCGTTGCTCAGCGGGTGACGACGGCGGGTTTCGGAAAAGCGCTTGAGCAGGGTTTCTACGTCGGCGTCCAGGTACAGCACATCGCACTTGATATGCCGGCTCCGGACTTCATCCAGTAGTTCGGGAAACCGCGAAAGGTGGCTCGGCAAGTTACGCGCATCAATGGACACGGCGACCAGCGGTTGTGCCAGTTCGGTATGAATCAGTGCGCGTTCCGCCAACTCCGGCAGCAGGCCGGCGGGCAGGTTGTCGATGCAGTAGTAGCCATTGTCCTCGAGAACATCGAGGACGGTGCTTTTACCTGAGCCGGAGCGGCCGCTGACGATGATCAAGCGCATGATTACTGACCGTTTTGCTCGTCCAGGACAACCTGATACAAGGCTTCGTTGCTCGGGGCGCTGCGAAGACGATCACGGACTTCCTTGCGATCGAGCATGCTGGCGATCTGGCGGAGCAGTTCCAGGTGCGCATCGGTAGCCGCTTGCGGGACCAGCAGTACAAACAGCAGGTCAACCGGGGCGCCGTCGATGGCGTCGAAATCAATGGGAGCGTCAAGGTGCATCAAGGCGCTGATGGGTGACTCGCAGCCCTTCAGGCGACAGTGGGGGATGGCGATGCCGTTGCCAAAACCGGTCGAGCCGAGTTTTTCACGGGCAATCAATGCCTCGAAGACATCTTGCATCTCCAGATCCGGCACTTCCCGGGCGATCAGGTTGGCAATTTGCTCGAGGGCTTTCTTTTTACTGCCGCCCGGCACGTTCACGAGGGAACGGCCGGGGGTCAGGATGTTTTCAAGTCGGATCATGGGTTGGGAGTGTTAACGACCGGTCGCACCCTGGAGGAGGCTCTGGGTCTTTTCCTTATGCTTTTTGAGTTGTTTATCCAGCTTGTCGGTCAGTGCGTCGATCGCCGCGTACATATCGGTATGTTCCGCGTTTGCGACCACTTCATTGCCGGGAATATGCAGGGTGGCTTCGATTTTCTGCTTCAGCTTCTCGACCGTCATCGTGACCTGCACGTTGGTGATCTTGTCGAAATGCCGCTCTAATCGTTCGAGTTTTTCGCCGATGTAGGTGCGAAGAGGTTCGGTCACTTCCAGTTGGTGTCCACTGATGTTGACTTGCATACAGCTTCTCCTTCGTTGCCAGTGCATAAAGCGGTAGATCAAATGATCTACCACTGGAACGCTGTGGCGTGGCTCTACATCAACCGCTTGCGTTCGCTCGAAGGCGCGATCCCGAGGGACTCGCGGTACTTGGCGACGGTGCGGCGAGCCACCTGAATGCCTTGTGCCTCCAGTAAACCAGCGATCTTGCTGTCACTCAACGGCTTTTTCTGATTTTCCGCGGCAACCAGCTTTTTGATGATCGCGCGGATCGCTGTGGACGAGCATTCACCGCCTTCGGAGGTGCTGACGTGGCTGGAGAAAAAGTATTTCAGCTCATAAATACCCCGTGGGGTATGCATGAATTTTTGCGTGGTCACCCGTGAAATCGTCGACTCGTGCATGCCCACGGCTTCGGCAATGTCATGCAGGACCAGTGGTTTCATGGCTTCGTCGCCGTATTCCAGGAAGCCGCGCTGATGCTCGACGATCTGGGTGGCGACTTTCATCAGTGTTTCGTTACGGCTTTGCAGGCTCTTGATGAACCAGCGGGCCTCTTGCAACTGATTGCGCATGAAGGTGTTGTCGGCGCTGGTGTCGGCGCGACGGACAAATCCGGCGTATTGGGCGTTGACCCGCAGTCGTGGCACTGATTCCTGATTCAGTTCCACCAGCCAGCGTTCGTTGTCCTTGCGCACGATAACGTCGGGAACGACGTATTCGGCTTCGCTGGATTCGATCTGCGAGCCGGGGCGCGGGTTGAGGCTCTGGACCAGTTCGATGACCTGGCGCAGTTCGTCTTCCTTGAGCTTCATCCGGCGCATCAGCTGGGAGTAGTCGCGGCTGCCGAGCAGATCGATGTAGTCGCTGACCAGGCGCTTGGCTTCGGCGAGCCAAGGCGTATTGGCTGGCAATTGGCGCAATTGCAGCAGCAGGCATTCGCCCAGGTTACGAGCGCCGATACCGGCCGGCTCGAATTGCTGGATGCGGTGCAGGACGGCTTCGATTTCGTCCAGTTCGATGTCCAGTTCCGGATCGAAGGCTTCGAGGATTTCCTCGAGAGTTTCATCCAGATAGCCCTGATTGTTGATGCAGTCGATCAGAGTCACGGCGATCAGGCGATCGGTGTCGGACATCGGTGCCAGGTTCAGTTGCCACAACAGGTGGCTTTGCAGGCTCTCGCCGGCCGATGTGCGAGTAGTGAAATCCCATTCGTCGTCATCGTTGCTCGGCAGGCTGCTGGCGCTGGTCTGGTAAACGTCTTCCCATGCGGTATCGACCGGCAGTTCATTGGGAATGCGCTCGTTCCAGTCGCCTTCCTCGAGGTTGTCCACCGTGGGGGCGGTTTCCTGGTAGGAGGGTTCCTGAATGTCGGCGTTGGGTTGCTGCTCGGCTTTGTCGGCCAAGGGGTCGACGTTGTCGAAGTCGTCGCCCTCTTCCTGGCGTTCGAGCATCGGATTGGACTCCAGGGCCTCCTGGATTTCCTGTTGCAGGTCCAGGGTCGACAATTGGAGCAGGCGGATGGCCTGTTGCAGCTGCGGTGTCATCGTCAGCTGCTGGCCCATTCTCAAGACTAGCGATGGTTTCATGGCAGGGGCTTAACACCTTATTTCGCCGGCGCACATGCGCCATCCACTACAGGGCGCCGGAGCGCCAAACATAAGCAAATTATATGCCTGAAACTGAAGTGTTTGCCTAGAGCGCTGTAACAATAAAAACCTGTTGATTTTTACTGTGATAAGCGCTCAGTCGACTAGCCAGACACCTCAACGCTTACAGGCGGAACTCATGGCCCAGATAGACTTCTTTAACCAGGTCGTTGGCCAGGATAGTGGCGGCATCGCCTTCGGCGATCAGCTGGCCATCGTTGACGATGTAGGCGGTTTCGCAGATATCCAGGGTTTCACGGACGTTGTGGTCAGTGATCAGCACGCCAATGCCCTTGGCCTTGAGATGGTAGATGATCTGTTTGATGTCGCCGACCGAAATCGGGTCCACGCCGGCGAAGGGTTCGTCGAGCAGGATGAATTTCGGGTTGGTAGCCAATGCTCGGGCGATTTCCACGCGGCGGCGTTCACCGCCCGACAGGCTCATGCCGAGGTTGTCGCGGATGTGGCTGATGTGGAATTCCTGCAGCAGGCTTTCCAGCTCTTTGCGACGTCCGGCCTTGTCGAGTTCCTTGCGCGTCTCGAGGATCGCCATGATGTTGTCGGCGACCGAGAGTTTGCGGAAGATCGACGCTTCTTGCGGCAGATAGCCGATACCGGCCTTTGCACGACCGTGCATTGGCTGGTGGCTGACGTCCAGATCGTCGATCAGCACACGGCCCTGATCGGCCTGCACCAGGCCGACAATCATGTAGAAGCAGGTGGTCTTGCCGGCGCCGTTGGGACCCAGCAGGCCGACGATTTGACCGCTGTCAATCGACAGGCTGACGTCACGCACGACCTGGCGGCTCTTGTAGCTCTTGGCCAGATGCTGAGCTTTCAGAGTTGCCATTACGGGGCCTTTTGCTCGTCGGTTTTCTTCTTCGGCTGGATCACCATGTCGATACGCGGACGCGACTCGGTCACCTTGCTGCCGGTAGCGCGACCGGCGCTGGCAAGCTTTTTCTCGGTGTCGTAGACGATTTTCTCGCCTTGGGTGATGTTGTTGTCCTTGTCGATAACCTTGGCCTTGTCGATCAGTACTACGCGATTTTGCGTGGCGTGGTACTGGATGGTCACACCCCAGCCCTGGACAGGCTTGGGGTCGCCTTCAGTTTGCAGTTGCTCGAAGTAGGCCAGATTGCCCACCGAGGTCACCACGTCAATGTCGCCAGTCGGGGTGCGGGTCATGGTCACTTTATTGCCGGTAACCTTCATCGAGCCCTGGGTGATGATCACGTCGCCCGTATAAGTAGCAACGCCGTTCTTGTCGTCCAGCTGGGCGTCGTCGGCTTGTATGCGGATAGGCTGCGCTTGATCGTTCGGCAGAGCCCAGGCGCTCACGCTTCCCAGTGCTGCGCCCAGACTGAGCAAAATAGGGAGGGTTTTAACGAGCCTCATACTGTCCTCTTACGTTAGATAGCAGGTGTATCCTGCTTTCTTTCAAGTACGCTTTCATTCCGATGCCTGTCGATACACCGCCAGCGCCGTCGATACTAACGGGTTGATCGGTCTGCGCATATTGCTGCTGCGGGAACACAGTCATACGGGTGGTGGTAATCAGGGTCCTGCGGTTTTTTTCGTCGAAACGGGTGATGCGTACCGAATCGATCAGCTCGACCTGGGTGCCGTCCGGGTTGACTTCCCCGTGTTCACTCTGGACGTGCCAGGGGAACTCGGTGCCGCGAAACATGTTCAGGTCCGGATTGGTCAGCAGTGTGACCTCGGACGCTTTCAGGTGTTCGACCTTGTCGGACGTCATTTCGTACTGCAATTTGCCGTCCGGCAGGAACTGCACGCTGTGGGCGTTGGTCGCGTAATAGTCGATCGCGCTTTCATCGACCTTGACCACAGGTTTGTCGAGGAAGCGTTCCGGGCTGATGTTCCAGTAGCCGACCGCAGCGAACAGCGCGGCGATGCAGCTGAATAGCAGGATGTTACGAAACTTTTTGCTCAGCATAGTCGGCTCACAGGTACGCAGCGTTGGCCGCATCGAGGCGGCCCTGGGCGCGCAGGATCAATTCGCAGAATTCGCGAGCGGCACCCTCGCCACCCCGGGCAACGGTAATGCCATGGGCGTTTTCACGGACGAAACTGGCGGCGTTGGCTACCGCCATGCCCAGGCCGACGCGGCGAATCACCGGCAGGTCCGGCAAGTCGTCACCGAGATAGGCAACTTGTTCATAGCTTAGGTTGAGTTGAGCCAGAAGCTCGTCCAGCACCACCAGTTTGTCTTCGCGCCCCTGATAAAGGTGGGGGATGCCGAGGTTTTTCGCTCGCCGTTCGACCACCGGGGTTTTGCGGCCGCTGATGATAGCGGTCTGCACGCCCGCTGCCATCAGCATCTTGATGCCTTGGCCGTCGAGCGTATTGAACGTCTTGAATTCACTGCCATCTTCGAGAAAGTACAGGCGCCCGTCGGTCAGCACGCCATCGACGTCGAACACCGCGAGTTTGATCTGTTGGCCGCGTTGCAGCAGGTCCGTGTTCATTACATTACTCCCGCACGCAGCAAGTCGTGCATGTTCAGGGCGCCGACCGGACGGTCTTCGCTGTCGACCACGACCAGCGCGTTGATTTTGTGATCTTCCATGATTTTCAGGGCCTCGGCGGCGAGCATTTCGGCGCGGGCGGTCTTGCCATGAGCGGTCATGACCTGTTCGATGGTGGCGCTGTGGATGTCGATGCTGCGATCCAGTGTGCGACGCAAGTCACCGTCGGTGAAGATCCCGGCCAGTTTGCCATCAGCTTCCAGAATGACGGTCATGCCCAAGCCCTTGCGGGTCATTTCCATCAATGCGTCTTTAAGCAGGGTACCGCGCTGAACCTGTGGCAAATCTTGACCGGCGTGCATGACATTCTCCACTTTCAACAGCAGGCGTCGGCCAAGCGCGCCACCGGGGTGGGAAAAGGCGAAGTCTTCAGCGGTAAAGCCACGAGCTTCCAGCAGCGCGACGGCCAGGGCATCGCCCATCACCAAGGCAGCCGTGGTGGAGGAGGTGGGTGCCAGGTTCAGCGGGCAGGCCTCGTGTTCGACGTGAACATTGAGGTTGACCTCGGCGGCCTTGGCCAGCGGGGAATCGGGGTTGCCGGTCACGCTGATCAATTGAATGCCCAGGCGCTTGATCAGGGGCAGCAAGGTCAGGATTTCATTGGTGGAGCCGGAGTTCGACAGGGCCAGGATGATGTCATCCCGCGTGATCATGCCCATGTCGCCGTGGCTGGCTTCGGCGGGGTGGACGAAAAAAGCCGTGGTGCCGGTGCTGGCCAGGGTCGCGGCGATCTTGTTGCCGATGTGTCCTGATTTACCCATGCCGACCACAACCACGCGGCCTTTGCTGGCCAGAATCATCTCGCAAGCGCGTACGAAATCTGCGTCGATGTGGGGCAGCAAGCCTTCTACGGCTTCCAGTTCGAGGCGGATGGTGCGTTGTGCTGATTGAATCAGGTCACTGGATTGGCTCATGTCGGAAATCGTATAGCCTGATGAAAGGCGGCGATTATAGCGGTAATGATCAAAACCCTCACGCAAGTTCGTTGCGCTTTGTCATTCCCGATAATGCAATCCCCTCTAAACAAGGCTTTTTGCCGATGATGTTACTGAAGATGGGCTGGCTTTGGCCTTGGGCGCCGGGCCTTTGCAGTGATATAGTTCGCGGCCAGTTCGGCCTGCCCGGGGAGGTATGTGCTTTCGTCAGAGAGTCGGGCGTCCGAGTGAGAGGCTGCATCGCAAGGAGTTTAGATGAGTGCCGATAACGCCTACGCGGTCGAGCTGAAGGGACTGTCCTTCAAGCGCGGTACGCGCAGCATTTTCAATAACGTCGATATCCGTATCCCGCGTGGCAAGGTCACCGGCATCATGGGACCGTCCGGGTGTGGCAAAACCACGCTGTTACGATTGATGGGCGCACAATTGCGTCCAACAAAGGGCGAAGTCTGGGTCAACGGCCAGAACCTGCCGAAATTGTCGCGCAGTGATCTGTTCGATGCGCGCAAGCACATGGGAGTGCTGTTCCAGAGCGGCGCCCTGTTTACCGACCTTGACGTGTTCGAGAACGTCGCCTTCCCGCTGCGTGTTCATACCGAGCTGCCGGAAGAAATGATCCGTGACATCGTCCTGCTTAAATTGCAGGCCGTGGGCTTGCGTGGTGCTATCGACCTGATGCCTGACGAATTGTCCGGCGGCATGAAGCGTCGTGTTGCGCTGGCCCGGGCGATTGCCCTCGACCCGCAGATCCTCATGTACGACGAGCCCTTTGTCGGCCAGGACCCCATCGCCATGGGCGTGCTGGTGCGCCTGATCCGCCTGCTCAACGATGCGCTGGGCATCACCAGTATCGTGGTCTCCCACGATCTGGCCGAAACCGCGAGCATCGCCGACTACATCTATGTCGTCGGCGAAGGCCAGGTATTGGGGCAGGGGACTCCCGAGGAATTGATGAACTCGCAGGAGCCTCGGATCCGTCAATTCATGACCGGCGAACCCGACGGTCCGGTCGCATACCACTTTCCAGCGACGGATTACCGCGCAGATCTTCTGGGGAAGCGTTGATGCGCAAGATTTCATTAATAGAACGCGTGCGCCGGTTTGGCCACGCCGGCATCGATGTGCTGGCGGTGTTCGGTCGTTCGACGATATTCCTGTTTCATGCCTTGCTCGGTCGCGGTGGCATCGGTGGCGGTTTTGGCCTGCTGATCAAGCAACTGCATTCAGTGGGCGTGATGTCCCTGGTGATCATTGTGGTCTCCGGGGTGTTCATCGGGATGGTGCTGGCGCTGCAAGGCTTCAACATTCTGTCGAGCTACGGCTCGGAGCAGGCGGTCGGGCAGATGGTGGCGCTCACGCTGCTACGTGAATTGGGTCCCGTTGTGACGGCGTTGTTGTTCGCCGGGCGTGCCGGTTCGGCGCTGACGGCCGAAATCGGCAACATGAAATCCACCGAACAGTTGTCCAGTCTGGAAATGATTGGTGTCGATCCGCTCAAATACATTGTTGCCCCGCGCCTGTGGGCCGGCTTCATTTCCCTGCCGGTGCTGGCGATGATCTTCAGCGTGGTAGGTATCTGGGGTGGCTCGTGGGTGGCAGTCGACTGGCTGGGTGTGTATGAAGGCTCCTACTGGTCGAACATGCAAAACAGCGTGACGTTCACTGACGATGTGCTCAATGGCATCATCAAAAGCATCGTCTTCGCGTTCGTCGTGACCTGGATCGCCGTATTCCAAGGCTATGACTGTGAGCCCACTTCCGAGGGGATCAGTCGTGCCACTACCAAGACCGTGGTGTATGCCTCATTGGCTGTACTCGGCCTGGACTTTATTCTGACCGCTTTGATGTTTGGAGATTTCTGATGCAAAACCGCACCCTGGAAATCGGTGTCGGCCTTTTCTTGCTGGCTGGCATCCTGGCTTTGCTGTTGCTGGCGTTGCGGGTCAGTGGACTGTCCCCGAGCCCGAGCACCGACACCTATAAACTTTATGCCTACTTCGACAATATCGCCGGTTTGACTGTCAGAGCCAAAGTGACAATGGCCGGTGTGACCATCGGCAAGGTCACAGCGATCGATCTGGACCGCGACAGCTTCACCGGTCGGGTGACCATGCAACTGGAAAAGCGCGTAGATAATCTGCCGACTGACTCCACTGCATCTATTCTGACCGCTGGCCTGTTGGGCGAGAAGTACATCGGTCTCAGCGTGGGCGGCGAAGAAGCCTTGCTCAAGGATGGTGGAACCATCCATGACACGCAGTCATCGCTGGTGCTCGAAGACCTGATCGGTAAATTCCTGCTCAATACCGTTAGCAAAGAAGCTAAATGAGGAACTGTTAAATGATCTCTACCTTGCGACGTGGCCTGTTGGTAATGCTCGCGGTGTTTCCGTTGGTGTCCCACGCCGTGGCGGCGCCTTCCGCGCACGAACTGGTACAAGACACCACCAACCGTATGCTGGCCGATCTGAAGGCCAATAAAGAGAAGTACAAGCAGGACCCGCAGGACTTTTATACGGCGCTGAACACGATCGTCGGACCTGTGGTGGATGCCGAGGGTATTTCCAAGAGCATCATGACGGTCAAGTATTCAAAGAAAGCCACGCCGGCGCAGATGAAAACCTTTGAAGAAAACTTCAAGAAGGGTCTGTTCCAGTTTTATGGCAATGCTTTGCTTGAATACAACAACCAGGGCATCACCGTTGATCCTGCCAAAGACGAGTCCGGCAATCGCACCAGCGTTGGCATGACCGTCAAAGGCAGTAACGGTGCGATCTATCCTGTGTCTTACACACTGGAAAAGATCAATGGCGAGTGGAAGCTGCGTAACGTGATCATCAACGGGATCAACATCGGCAAGCTGTTCCGTGATCAGTTCGCTGATGCGATGCAGCGCAATGGCAACAACCTGGACCAGACCATCAACAACTGGGCCGGGGAAGTCGCCAAAGCCAAGGCATCCACCGAGACTAACGCCCAATGAGTGTGTCGGCCATTCGCATGAGCGAATCCGGCGAACTGCAGTTGAGTGGCATGCTGGACTATCGCACCGGCCCGGATCTGCGCAAGCAGGGGCAGGCGTTGATCAAGTCCAGCACCGCGACTGAACTGGTGGTCGATTGTTCGGCAGTATCGAAGTCCAGCAGCGTCGGCTTGTCGCTGTTGCTGTGCTTCATGCGTGATGCAGAGGCGGCCGGTAAGGCGCTGAGCATTCGCGCGATGCCCGAAGACATGCGTGAAATCGCTCAGGTCAGCGAATTGACCGAGCTATTGGCGCACCCCTGACCGCATCTATAAAGAAGCCCCCCGTCAGAGTCCTGCTTAGCGGGGTTCGCAGGCGCGGGGCTTTTTTGTATGATGTCCGACCCGTGCGCACAGGGCGCCGATTGAGGTTGAGCATGCAGGCCGTAGAAGTGAAGAGCTTCCTTGAAGGAAAGCTGCCCGGAACGAAAGTAGAAGTCGAGGGCGAAGGCTGCAATTTCCAGCTGAACGTGATTAGCGATGAACTGGCGGCATTGAGCCCGGTGAAGCGTCAGCAGCAGATCTATGCCCATTTGAACCCATGGATCACCGATGGCAGCATCCATGCGGTCACTATGAAATTTTTCAGCAGCGCGGCCTGGGCCGAGCGCACCTGAGCCCAAGGGCGTCGAGATTCTTATGGATAAATTGATTATTACCGGTGGCGTTCGTCTTGATGGCGAAATCCGCATCTCCGGGGCAAAGAACTCTGCCCTGCCAATCCTGGCTGCCACCCTGCTGTGTGATGGCCCGGTTACAGTGGCCAACCTGCCGCACCTGCACGACATCACCACGATGATCGAGCTGTTCGGTCGCATGGGCATTGAGCCGGTGATCGACGAGAAGCTCAGCGTCGAAATCGACCCACGCACCATCAAGACCCTGATCGCACCGTACGAACTGGTTAAAACCATGCGTGCGTCGATCCTGGTACTCGGCCCGATGGTTGCCCGTTTCGGCGAAGCCGAAGTCGCACTGCCTGGCGGTTGTGCCATCGGTTCGCGTCCGGTTGACCTGCACATCCGTGGCCTTGAAGCCATGGGCGCGGTCATCGATGTCGAAGGCGGCTACATCAAGGCCAAGGCGCCAGAAGGCGGCTTGCGCGGCGCGAACTTTTTCTTCGATACCGTCAGCGTGACCGGTACCGAAAACATCATGATGGCCGCAGCCCTGGCCAAGGGTCGCAGTGTGTTGGCAAACGCCGCACGCGAGCCAGAAGTGGTCGACCTGGCCAACTTCCTGAACGCCATGGGTGCCAAGGTTTCCGGCGCTGGCACCGACACCATCACCATCGATGGCGTCGAGCGTCTGCACACCACCACTTACAAGGTGATGCCCGACCGAATCGAAACCGGTACTTACCTGGTCGCTGCTGCCGTGACCGGCGGCCGTGTAAAGGTCAAGGATACCGATCCGACCATCCTCGAAGCCGTGCTTGAGAAGCTCAAGGAATCGGGCGCTGAAATCACCTGCGGCGAAGACTGGATCGAGCTGAACATGCACGGCAAGCGGCCAAAAGCCGTTAACGTGCGGACCGCTCCATACCCGGCGTTCCCAACCGACATGCAGGCGCAGTTCATCTCCCTCAACGCCATTGCCGAAGGCACTGGTGCGGTGATCGAGACGATCTTCGAAAACCGCTTCATGCACGTATACGAACTGCACCGCATGGGCGCTCATATCCAGGTCGAAGGCAACACCGCCATCGTCACCGGCATCGAAAAGCTCAAGGGCGCGCCAGTCATGGCCACCGACCTGCGTGCTTCGGCCAGCCTGGTGATCTCGGCGCTGATCGCCGAAGGCGATACCCTGATCGACCGCATCTACCACATCGACCGTGGTTACGAGTGCATCGAAGAGAAACTGCAGATGCTCGGCGCCAAGATCCGCCGCGTACCGGGCTAGTTTCTGCTGCATGGGCACACGGACGTGCCCTCCATGTGGTGTAACAGCGTCACGAGCGAATGCAAGACAAGGCGAAAACTGGCGAGAAAGCGGAGTTGACTTTAGTCAATGAGCATTTCGAGCCGGTTTTCAACGCAGGATTGCAGAGCGCAGTAGCTGTTACTCCACATGGATGAATTCGTTTCAAGTCGAGCCGTCCCGGCTCGATGTGTGTCCGGCGCCGTTTGCGACCGGGCATAAGATTCCTGATTAAGGACTGACGCTTCCCATGTTGACCATCGCACTGTCCAAGGGCCGTATCCTTGACGACACCCTGCCGCTTCTGGCTGAAGCGGGCATCGTGCCGACCGAGAATCCGGACAAGAGCCGCAAGCTGATCATTCCCACGACTCAGCCTGACGTACGTCTGCTGATCGTGCGCGCCACCGATGTGCCGACCTACGTCGAGCATGGTGCCGCGGACCTCGGCGTCGCCGGTAAAGATGTGCTGATGGAATATGGCGGCCAGGGCCTGTACGAGCCTTTGGACCTGCGAATTGCCCTCTGCAAGCTGATGACTGCCGGCCGTGTCGGCGATGTCGAGCCTAAGGGCCGCCTGCGGGTGGCGACCAAGTTCGTCAACGTTGCCAAGCGTTACTACGCCGAGCAGGGTCGCCAGGTCGACATCATCAAGCTTTACGGCTCGATGGAGCTGGCGCCGCTGATTGGTCTGGCGGACAAGATCATTGACGTGGTCGACACCGGCAACACCCTGCGCGCCAATGGCCTGGAACCCCAGGATTTCATTGCCGAAATCAGCTCCCGGCTGATCGTCAACAAAGCTTCGATGAAAATGCAGCACGCCCGAATCCAGGCGTTGATCGACACCCTGCGCAAGGCAGTGGAGTCTCGACACCGCGGCTGATTTACCTGCGCGACGTTAAGTCGCGCCCGTCTATCCGCCTCATAGCCAGAATCTCAGGTGCCCAAGCGGAAACGACTGCTAAGTTAGGGCACCTGAGTTTTTGCCATTCCTATGAGGCTCTCGCTATGACCGCACCGACTGCAATTCGCCGACTCAACGCTGCTGACCCGGATTTCGCACATCATCTGGATCATCTGCTGAGCTGGGAAAGTGTGTCTGACGACTCGGTCAATCAGCGAGTGCTGGACATCATCAAAGCCGTGCGCGAGCGTGGCGATGCGGCGCTGGTGGAATTCACCCAGAAGTTCGATGGCCTGGAAGTCGCCTCGATGGCCGACCTGATCCTGCCGCGCGAACGTCTGGAACTGGCGCTGACCAGGATCACCGTGCCTCAGCGCGAAGCCCTGGAAAAAGCCGCAGCCCGCGTGCGCAACTACCACGAAAAACAGAAACAGGATTCCTGGACCTACACCGAAGCCGACGGCACGGTGCTCGGCCAGAAGGTCACGCCGCTGGACCGCGCCGGTCTGTATGTACCGGGCGGCAAGGCGTCGTACCCGTCCTCGGTGTTGATGAACGCGATCCCGGCCAAAGTGGCTGGTGTGGCCGAAGTGGTCATGGTGGTGCCGACCCCTCGCGGTGAAATCAACGAACTGGTGCTGGCCGCGGCCTGCATTGCCGGCGTCGACCGCGTATTCACCATCGGCGGCGCGCAAGCGGTTGCCGCGTTGGCCTACGGCACCGAAAGCGTGCCGAAGGTCGACAAAGTGGTCGGCCCGGGCAACATCTATGTCGCCACCGCCAAGCGTCACGTATTTGGTCAGGTCGGTATCGACATGATCGCCGGTCCGTCCGAGATTCTCGTGGTGTGCGACGGCCAGACCGATCCGGACTGGATCGCCATGGACCTGTTCTCCCAGGCCGAACACGATGAAGACGCCCAGGCGATTCTGGTCAGTCCGGATGCCGAATTCCTCGACAAGGTTGCCGCGAGCATCAACAAATTGATGCCAACCATGGAACGTGCCGAGATCATCGCAACTTCGATGAATGGCCGCGGTGCGCTGATCAAGGTCCGTGACATGGAACAAGCCATCGAAGTGGCCAATCGCATTGCCCCGGAACACCTGGAGCTGTCGGTCGCTGATCCGCAAGCCTGGTTGCCGCACATCCGTCACGCAGGCGCGATCTTCATGGGTCGCCACACATCCGAAGCGCTGGGCGACTACTGCGCTGGTCCGAACCACGTGTTGCCGACTTCCGGCACCGCGCGTTTCTCGTCGCCGCTGGGTGTGTACGACTTCCAGAAACGCTCGTCGATCATCTTCTGCTCCGAGCAGGGTGCGTCCGAACTAGGCAAGACCGCTTCCGTACTGGCCCGTGGCGAGTCGCTGACCGCGCACGCCCGCAGCGCCGAATACCGCATCATTGACGACAAGCAGGGGAACTGAAGATGAGTAAATTCTGGAGCCCCTTCGTCAAGAGCCTGGTGCCTTACGTGCCGGGCGAGCAGCCGAAACTGACGAAACTGGTGAAGCTCAACACCAACGAAAATCCATACGGACCATCGCCCAAAGCGTTGGCCGCCATGCAGACCGAACTGAACGATAACCTGCGTTTGTACCCGGACCCGAACAGCGATGTGCTCAAGCAGGCTGTTGCCAAGTACTACGGCGTCCAGGGCAATCAGGTGTTTCTCGGTAACGGTTCCGATGAAGTCCTGGCGCACATCTTTCACGGATTGCTGCAACACGATCAGCCGCTGCTGTTCCCGGACATCAGCTACAGCTTCTATCCGGTTTATTGCGGGTTGTATGGCATCAAGTTCGACACCGTGCCGCTGGACGAGCAATTCCAGATCAACCCGGCCGACTATGCCAAGCCGAACGGCGGGATCATCTTCCCGAACCCGAACGCCCCCACGGGTTGCCTGCTGGCGCTGGACGCCGTTGAGCAAATTCTCAAGGCCAGCCCGGATTCGGTGGTCGTGGTGGATGAGGCTTACATCGACTTCGGCGGCGAGACGGCCATCAGCCTGGTCGACCGTTATCCAAACCTGCTGGTGACGCAGACCCTGTCCAAGTCCCGTTCGCTGGCCGGCCTGCGGGTTGGCCTGGCGGTGGGGCATCCGGACCTGATCGAGGCGCTGGAACGGATCAAGAACAGCTTCAACTCTTATCCGCTGGATCGTCTGGCGATTGTGGGAGCTGCGGCGGCGTTTGAGGATCGCGAGTACTTCGACAAGACGTGCCGGTTGGTCATCGATAGCCGTGACAAGGTCGTCGGGCAGTTGGAGGCGAAGGGCTTTGAGGTATTGCCGTCGGCGGCGAACTTCATTTTCGCCCGTCACCCGCAGCACGATGCTGCGGGGCTTGCGGCGAAGTTGCGTGAGCAAGGCGTGATCGTTCGGCACTTCAAACAGGAGCGGATTGCCCAGTTCCTGCGGATCAGCATTGGCACGCCAGAGCAGAATCAGGCACTGATCGATGGTCTCGGCGACCTCTAAATCAACACTGACCCTGTGGGAGCGTGGCTTGCCCGCGATGAACGATAACGCGGTGTACCTGATACACCGCGGTGTTCCCATCGCGGGCAAGGCGGATCGCCGCACCGCACACTCCCACAAGTGTTTTGGGGTGGTTGTTACTCTTCTTCTTTCTCTTTGACCGGCGCCGGTGGCGGGCGCAGGCCAATCTCAGCGCTGAGCTTGAGTTCCTTGCCGTTGCGCATCACCTGAATAGTGACCTTGTCCATCGGCTTGATCCGTGCGACCTGGTTCATCGAGCGGCGACCATCACCCGCTGGCTCACCGTCTATGCTGAGAATCACATCACCCAATTGCAGGCCGGCCTTCTGCGCCGGACCATCCCGGAAAATCCCCGCGACCACAATCCCCGGACGTCCCGACAGGCCAAACGACTCCGCCAGTTCCTGGCTCAGCGGCTGTACTTCAATGCCCAGCCAACCACGAATCACCTGGCCGTGTTCGATGATCGACTTCATCACTTCCATGGCCAGTTTGACCGGGATCGCAAACCCGATGCCTTGTGAACCGCCGGACTTGGAGAAAATCGCGGTGTTGATGCCTGTCAGGTTGCCATTGGCGTCCACCAGCGCGCCGCCGGAGTTGCCGGGGTTGATCGCGGCGTCGGTCTGGATGAAGTCTTCGTAGTTGTTCAGGCCCAACTGGTTACGCCCAGTGGCACTGATGATGCCCATGGTCACGGTCTGGCCGACACCGAACGGGTTGCCAATGGCCAACGCCACGTCGCCGATGCGGATGTTGTCGGAACGGCCGACAGTGATGGAAGGAAGGTTCTTCAGATCAATCTTCAGGACCGCGAGGTCGGTTTCCGGGTCGCTGCCAATCACACGGGCCAGGGTTTCGCGGCCATCCTTGAGCGCCACCACGATCTGGTCGGCACCCATGGTCACATGGTTGTTGGTCAGCAAATAGCCTTCCGGGCTCATGATCACACCGGAACCGAGGCTCGATTCCATGCGCTTCTGCTTGGGCGAATTGTCGCCGAAGAAGCGGCGGAACTGCGGGTCTTCAAACAGCGGATGGCTCGGTTTGTTGATGACTTTGGTGGTGTACAGGTTGACCACCGACGGCGCGGCCGTGGTGACGGCATCGGCGTAAGACACCGGCCCTTGTTGCACGCTGGTGGTTTGCGGTGCTTGCTGCAAATTCACGTCGAGGCTTGGAAGCCCGACCCACTGTGGGTAACGCTGAATTATCAAAAGAGCGATAAGCACACCGGCCAACAGCGGCCAGCCGGAAAAACGCAGCGCCTTGAGCATTAAGCACGTCCTGAAAGGTTGCAGGCGGTATGAGACCGCCCATAATGTCGCGCATTATACGAGGCCATGCGCGCCTCTGAACGGGATATTTAGGAGTCTTTTATGGCCGTCGCCCTGAGCACCCTGGTCGAAGAAGCCGACCGTTACCTCGCCAGCGCCAAAATTGCCGATTACTGCCCTAACGGCCTGCAGGTCGAAGGCCGGCCGCAAGTGATGCGCATTGTCAGTGGCGTCACCGCCAGCCAGGCGCTGCTGGACGCTGCCGTCGAAGCCCAGGCCGATCTGGTGCTGGTGCATCACGGTTATTTCTGGAAGGGCGAAAACCCGTGTATTACCGGCATGAAGCAGCGTCGGTTGAAAACCTTGCTCAAGCACGATATCAGCCTGCTGTCCTACCATTTGCCGCTGGATCTGCACCCGGAAGTCGGTAACAACGTGCAGTTGGCCCGGCAGTTGGATATCACCGTCGAAGGCCCGCTGGATCCAGACAACCTTAAAGTCGTCGGCCTGGTCGGTTCGTTGAGCGAGCCGATGACGGCGCGTGATTTCGCCCGTCGTGTCCAGGAAGTCATGGGCCGCGAGCCGCTGTTGATCGAAGGCAGTGCGACGATTCGCCGGGTAGGCTGGTGCACCGGTGGCGGCCAGAGTTACATCGACCAGGCGATTTTGGCCGGTGTCGATCTGTACCTCAGTGGCGAGGCCTCCGAGCAGACTTTCCATAGCGCTCGGGAAAACGACATCAGCTTCATCGCCGCCGGCCACCACGCCACCGAGCGATATGGCGTACAGGCGCTGGGCGATTATCTGGCGCGCCGGTTTGCCCTCGAACACATCTTCATCGATTGCCCGAATCCTATCTGATGACCGACTTCCCCTGTAGGAGCAGGGCTTGCCCGCGATGGCGTCCTTGAGATCTCTATCGCGGGCAAGCCCCGCGCCTACAAGGGATAGCCATTCAACGGCCCAAACGAGGGGGTATATTCATATACCCTTTCGATCTAGCTGGCGTCCTGATTAGAAGAGGTCGCTGTGCTAGGATTCCTCGCTCGAACACGGCCCGCTGGCCGTCCATAAGATCGTTTTCGTGAGTAGCCATGGTCGACAAACTGACGCATCTGAAACAGCTGGAGGCCGAAAGCATCCACATCATCCGCGAGGTCGCCGCCGAGTTCGATAACCCGGTGATGCTGTACTCCGTCGGTAAAGACTCCGCCGTGATGCTGCACCTTGCGCGCAAGGCATTCTTCCCGGGCAAACTTCCGTTTCCGGTGATGCACGTCGACACCCAGTGGAAGTTCAAGGAAATGTACGCGTTCCGCGACCGCATGGTTGAAGAACTCGGCCTTGACCTGCTGGTGCACGTCAACCCTGACGGAGTTGCGCAGGGCATCAACCCGCTGACCCACGGCAGTGCCAAGCACACCGACATCATGAAAACCGAAGGTCTCAAGCAGGCCCTCGACAAGTACGGTTTCGATGCCGCTTTCGGTGGTGCCCGTCGTGACGAAGAGAAATCCCGTGCCAAAGAGCGCGTGTATTCCTTCCGCGACACCAAGCACCGCTGGGACCCGAAAAACCAGCGCCCGGAGCTGTGGAACGTCTACAACGGCAACGTCAACAAGGGCGAATCGATCCGGGTGTTCCCGTTGTCGAACTGGACCGAACTGGACATCTGGCAGTACATCTACCTCGAAGGCATCCCGATTGTGCCGCTGTATTTCGCTGCCGAACGCGACGTTATCGAGATGAACGGCACCTGGATCATGATCGACGACGAACGCCTGCTCAATCACCTGAGCGATGAAGACAAGGCGCGCATCGTCAAGAAGAAGGTCCGTTTCCGTACGCTCGGCGACTACCCGCTGACCGGTGCGGTCGAGTCCGAGGCGACCAGCCTGACCGACATCATTCAGGAAATGCTCCTGACGCGAACTTCCGAACGCCAGGGCCGGGTCATCGACCACGATGGCGCAGGCTCGATGGAAGAAAAGAAACGTCAGGGTTATTTCTAAGGGGTTGTCATGTCGCACGTATCTGATTTGATCAGCGAGGACATCCTCGCCTACCTGGGCCAGCACGAACGCAAGGAAATGCTGCGCTTTCTGACCTGTGGCAACGTCGATGACGGCAAGAGCACCCTGATCGGGCGCCTGCTGCACGACTCCAAAATGATCTACGAAGATCACCTGGAAGCCATTACCCGCGACTCGAAAAAAGTCGGCACCACCGGCGATGACATCGACCTGGCCTTGCTGGTCGATGGCCTGCAGGCCGAGCGTGAGCAGGGCATCACCATCGATGTCGCTTACCGTTACTTCTCCACCGCCAAACGCAAATTCATCATCGCCGACACCCCCGGCCATGAGCAGTACACCCGCAACATGGCCACCGGTGCGTCCACCTGTGACCTGGCGATCATCCTGGTCGACGCCCGTTACGGCGTGCAGACCCAGACCCGTCGCCACAGCTTCATTGCTTCGTTGCTGGGCATCAAACACATCGTGGTCGCCATCAACAAGATGGACCTCAATGGCTTCGACGAAAAAGTCTTCGAGTCGATCAAGGCCGATTACCTGAAGTTCGCCGAAGGCATCGCCTTCAAGCCGACCACGATGGCCTTCGTGCCGATGTCGGCGCTCAAGGGCGACAACGTGGTGAACAAGTCCGAGCGCTCGCCGTGGTACACCGGCCAGTCGCTGATGGAAATTCTTGAAACCGTCGAAATCGCCAGCGACCGCAACTACACCGACCTGCGTTTCCCGGTGCAGTACGTCAACCGTCCGAACCTGAACTTCCGTGGTTTCGCCGGTACCTTGGCCAGCGGCGTCGTGCACAAGGGTGACGAAGTGGTTGTGCTGCCGTCGGGCAAGAGCAGCCGCGTGAAATCCATCGTCACCTTCGAAGGTGAACTGGAGCACGCAGGTCCAGGTCAGGCCGTGACGCTGACCATGGAAGACGAGATCGACATCTCCCGCGGCGATTTGCTGGTACACGCCGACAACCTGCCGCAAGTGACTGACGGCTTCGACGCCATGCTGGTGTGGATGGCCGAAGAGCCGATGCTGCCGGGCAAGAAATACGACATCAAACGCGCCACGACGTACGTGCCGGGTTCGATCACCAGCATCGTCAACCGCGTTGACGTGAACACCCTGGAAGAAGGTCCTGCCAGTGCCTTGCAACTGAACGAGATCGGTCGGGTCAAGATCAGCCTCGATGCGGCCATCGCGCTGGACGGTTACGCGAGCAACCGCACCACGGGTTCGTTCATTGTCATTGATCGTTTGACCAATGGCACCGTCGCCGCCGGGATGATCATCGCTCAGCCAGTGGCGCATGGCAGCAGCACGCACCATGGCAAACTCGCTCACGTCGCCACCGAAGAACGCGCCCAGCGCTTCGGCCAGCAACCGGCCACCGTGTTGTTCAGCGGCTTGTCGGGCGCTGGCAAAAGCACCCTGGCTTACGCGGTTGAACGCAAGCTGTTCGACATGGGCCGAGCGGTGTTTGTGCTGGATGGCCAGAACCTGCGTCACGACCTGAACAAAGGTCTGCCACAGGATCGCGCCGGGCGTACCGAGAACTGGCGTCGTGCGGCGCACGTTGCACGTCAGTTCAACGAAGCCGGTCTGTTGACCCTGGCTGCATTCGTTGCGCCAAATGCTGAAGGTCGTGAGCAGGCCAGGGAACTGATCGGCAAGGAGCGTTTGCTGACCGTTTACGTCCAGGCCTCGCCGACCGTTTGTGCTGAACGTGATCCGCAAGGGTTGTACGCCGCTGGTGGCGACAACATCCCGGGCGACTCCTTCCCGTACGACGTGCCGCTGGACGCCGACCTTGTGGTCGACACCCAATCGCTGTCGCTGGAAGAAAGCGTCAAGCAGGTGCTGGATCTGCTGCGTAGTCGCGGCGCGATCTAAGCGTTAGCCGGTCATAAAAAACCCGCCGATGAGTGATCATCGGCGGTTTTTTTTGTGTCGGGTCGGACGCCTTCGCTGGCAAGCCCGCTCCTACAGGAGCTGGCTTACCAGCGAAGAGGCCCGAACAGGCACTCTATTGCTTAGGTGGATACTCCCGATGCATCTGCTCCAGCAACGCATCCTTGTCCAGCCACAACTGATTGATCCACCCCTGAAACTGCAATCGATACTCCCCATCCTGGTCGTAGTTCTTGCCGATAAACTGCGGCGGAATCTTCAGATCCTGAAAATGCACGACAACATCCTTCACATTTCCACAGAGCAAATCCCAATACCCCGGACGCCCGCCCGGATAGTGAATCGTTACGTTGACGATGGACTCCAGCTGCTCACCCATCGCATCCAGCACAAACGCAATGCCGCCAGCCTTGGGTTTCAGCAAATACTTGAACGGTGATTTCTGCTGCGCATGTTTACCTTCGGTGAAGCGGGTGCCCTCAACGAAATTGAAAATCCCCACCGGGTTGTTGCGAAACTTTGCGCAGGTCTTGCGGGTGGTTTCCAGGTCTTTGCCTTTTTTCTCCGGGTGCTTTTCCAGATACGCCTTGGAGTAGCGCTTCATGAACGGAAAGCCCAGCGTCCACCACGCCAGACCAATCACCGGCACCCAGATCAGTTCTTGCTTGAGGAAAAACTTCAGCGGCTGGATGCGTCGGTTGAGCACGTATTGCAGCACCATGATGTCGACCCAGCTCTGGTGGTTGCTGGTGATCAGGTACGAGTGCTGATAGTCCAGGCCTTCCAGGCCGCTGAGGTGCCAGCGGGTGCGGCAAACCAGGTTCATCCAGGCTTTGTTGTTGCTGATCCAGGCCTCATGGGTGTGATTCATCAGCCAGAGTGTGAAGCGTTGGGTAATGGCGAACGGCAGCGCCTTGAAAATCGCCACGCAGAATAGAAACGAGCACAGCACAATGGTATTGAGGGCCAGCAACAACGATGCAATCACGCCGCGCACGGCGGCAGGCAGGAGATCCAGCATTTAAACATCCATAGGTCGGTTGGCTGCCTGGATCGCGGTCAATGCGATCGTGTAGACGATGTCATCGACTTGCGCACCGCGCGGCAAGTCGTTCACCGGTTTGCGCAGGCCTTGCAGCATCGGGCCGAGGCTCACGCAGTCGGCACTGCGTTGCACGGCTTTGTGGGTGGTGTTGCCGGTGTTCAGATCGGGGAACACGAACACCGTGGCGCGACCGGCGACCTGGCTGTTGGGTGCCAATTGCCGGGCCACGGTTTCGTTGGCGGCGGCGTCGTACTGCAATGGGCCGTCGATCAGCAGCGAGTGTTGCTGTTCGTGGGCGAGCAGCGTTGCTTCGCGCACTTTCTCGACTTCCTCGCCGCTGGCCGATTCACCACTGGAGTAGCTGATCATTGCCACGCGCGGAGTGATGCCAAACGCGGCAGCCGAGTCGGCGCTTTGCAGGGCGATTTCGGCCAGTTCGCTGGCACTCGGATGCGGGTTCATCACGCAGTCGCCGTAGACCAGTACTTCTTCCGGAAACAGCATGAAAAACACGGACGACACCAAGGTGCATCCCGGTGCCGTTTTAATAAGCTGCAGGGCCGGGCGAATGGTGTTGGCCGTGGAGTGAATGACCCCAGACACGAGGCCGTCGACTTCATCCAGCGCCAGCATCATGGTGCCGATCACCACGGTGTCTTCCAGTTGCTGCTCGGCCATCGGCGCGTTGAGACTTTTGCTTTTGCGCAGGGCAACCATCGGCTCGATGTAGCGTTCGCGGACCAAGTCCGGGTCAAGAATCTCCAGCCCCGGTGGCAACTCGATACCCTGAGCGCGAGCCACGGCTTCGACGTCCGCCGGTTTGGCCAGCAGCACGCAACGGGCAATGCCACGCGCCTGACAAATCGCCGCCGCTTGCACGGTCAGCGGCTCGCTGCCTTCTGGCAGCACAATGCGTTTGTTGGCCGCCTGGGCGCGCTGGATCAATTGGTAGCGGAATACGGCGGGCGACAGGCGCATCTCACGCGGGGTGCCGCAGCGCTGGTGCAGCCAGTTGGCATCGAGGTGACTGGCGACGAAATCGGTGATGATCTCCGCGCGTTCGCGGTCGTCGATCGGGATTTCCTTGTTCAAACCGTTCAACTGATTGGCGGTGTCGTAGGAGCCGGTGCTCACCGACAGCACCGGCAAACCCGCCTGCAACGCGCCACGGCACAGGTCCATGATGCGCGGGTCGGGCAGGGTGTCGCTGGTCAGCAGCAGCCCGGCCAATGGCACGCCGTTCATGGCGGCGAGGCTGACGGCAAGAATGATGTCGTCGCGATCACCGGGTGTTACCACCAGCACGCCGGGCTTGAGCAGCTCCACGGTATTGCGCATGGTGCGGGCGCAGATGATGATGTTGGTCATGCGCCGGGTTTCGTAATCTCCGGCATTAAGGATTTGTGCGCCCATCAAATCCGCAACATCGCGAGTGCGCGGGGCGTTCAATTCCGGCCGGAACGGAATGCAGCCCAGCAGTCGGAAATCACCGCTGCGCAGCAATGGCGAGTGTTCCTTCAAGCGCGTGGCGAAGACGTCCATGCTTTCATCGGTCTTGACCTTGTTCAGGATCACGCCGAGGACTTTCGGGTCTTTCGGCCCGCCGAACAATTGCGCCTGCAATTCCACGCGACCGGAGAGTTCGGTCAGGGCTTCGCTTTCCGGCGCAGAGACTAGAATCACGTCGGCATCCAGGCTCTTGGCCAAATGCAGATTTACCCGCGCGGCGTAGCTGGCGCTGCGGGTCGGGACCATGCCTTCGACGACCAGCACATCCTTGCCGACGGCGGCTTGCTGATAAAGCGTGATGATTTCTTCGAGCAGCTCATCCAGCTGACCATCGCCGAGCATGCGCTCGACATGTGCCAGACCCAGCGGCTGAGGCGGTTTCAAGCCGTGGGTACGGGCCACCAGTTCGGTGGAGCGTTCCGGTCCGGTGTCACCCGGATGTGGCTGGGCAATCGGTTTGAAAAAACCGACCTTGAGGCCCGCACGCTCAAGCGTGCGTACCAGCCCTAGGCTGATGGAGGTCAGACCCACACCAAAGTCGGTGGGTGCAATAAAAAAAGTTTGCATGCGGATTCTCTAAGGGAGCATGGCAAAGGCGATCGTTTATACCTGACGATCTACCGAAATTCAGTCGTCAAGGTTATCGCTAACCGGGCCTTGTGCGCACCAACCGCATTCAAAGGGCTGGCCTATTTTTTCAATACGTTGCGCGGGGTCCAGGACCCAGGCGCGCGATTGCCACGGTGGCTGGTGGCGCAGGTGCTGGGTGTGGCCGCAGGAAAGCTCGGCCACCCAATGCCCGTCCTCATCCTGATGGAATCCGGTGACCGTTACGCCAGGCGCCTCGAACCTTCTGTCTGGGTTGTGTTCGCTTTCGGACGATTGCTTCGCTAAACTTGGCCTTTCTTCATTCTTATGCAAAAGGTCTCGCCCCATGCTGATCGCCGCCAATAAGGCTGTCTCCATCGACTATACCCTGACCAACGACGCTGGTGAGGTCATCGACAGCTCCGCCGGTGGCGCGCCGCTGGTCTACCTGCAAGGCGCAGGTAACATCATCCCGGGCCTGGAAAAGGCACTGGAAGGCAAAACCGTCGGCGACGAGCTGACCGTAGCCGTTGAACCTGAAGATGCCTACGGCGAATACGCTGCCGAACTGGTCAGCACCCTGAGCCGCAGCATGTTCGAAGGCGTCGATGAACTGGAAGTGGGCATGCAGTTCCACGCTTCCGCTCCGGACGGCCAGATGCAGATCGTCACCATTCGCGATCTGGACGGCGACGAAGTCACCGTTGACGGCAACCACCCATTGGCCGGTCAGCGCCTGAATTTCCAGGTCAAGATCATCGACATCCGTGATGCTAGCCAGGAAGAAATCGCTCATGGTCACGTCCATGGCGAAGGTGGCCATCACCACTGATTTTCTGCGCTAAGCTCAGAGAACTGGAGAGGCGCCCGAGGGCGCCTTTTTAGTCCGCGGCTGTCCTTGGTGGCATACCAAGTGGCTGTTTCGAGAAGAACACGGGAATTTGGAGTTCGTCATGAGTGCTTTTCACGACCTTAAGTTGACAGCCTTGGATGGACAGGAACTACCGCTGGCGCCCTTCAAGGGGCAAGTCGTGCTGGTGGTCAATGTCGCCTCCAAATGTGGCTTGACCCCACAGTACGCGGCGCTGGAGAACCTTTACCAGCAATACAAAGGTAAAGGTTTCAGCGTGCTGGGCTTGCCTTGCAACCAGTTTGCCGGGCAGGAGCCAGGTTCCGAGAAAGATATTCAGGAGTTTTGCAGCCTCAACTATGGCGTGACCTTTCCGTTGTCCAGCAAGCTGGAAGTCAACGGTCATGAGCGTCATCAGTTGTATCGCCTGCTGGCGGGTGAGGGTGCGGAATTCCCGGGTGACATTACCTGGAACTTCGAAAAATTCCTGCTGGGCAAGGATGGGCGCGTACTGGCGCGGTTCTCGCCTCGAACGGCGCCGGATGATCCGACCGTCGTTCATGCCATCGAAAAAGCACTGAGCTGACATCCTCCTTGTAGGAGCTGGCTTGCCAGCGAACGCGGCGTATCTGACACACCGCATCGCCTGATTCGCCAGCAAGCCGGCTCCTACAATATTTACGAACTTTTAGGCCTTAATCACTGCAATCAATAGTGCTATTCAATACGCTGCGCTCCCAATATTATCGCCGTCATAAAATCATTCCCCGTGGAGCGTCCCATGCCTGTCAAAGCCCTGTTCAAGCCTTTTCACCTAGGCGCTCTCGAGTTGCCGACTCGCGTCGTCATGGCGCCGATGACCCGTTCGTTTTCGCCGGGTGGCGTACCTGATTCCAACGTGATCGAGTACTACCGTCGTCGCGCCGCTGCCGGTGTGGGTTTGATCATCACCGAAGGCACGACCGTCGGTCACAAGGCCTCGAACGGCTACCCGAACGTACCGCACTTCTACGGAGAAGCGGCGCTGGCCGGCTGGAAGAAAGTCGTCGACGCCGTGCATGCCGAAGGCGGCAAGATCGTTCCACAACTGTGGCATGTCGGCAGTGTGCGCCGTATCGGCACCGAACCGGACGCCAGCGTTCCGGGTTACGGCCCGTCGGAAAAATTGAAAGACGGTCAGGTCGTGGTTCACGGCATGACCAGGCAAGACATCCAGGACGTGATCGCCGCGTTCGCCCAAGCCGCCAAAGATGCCCAGAGCATTGGCATGGACGGCGTGGAAATCCACGGCGCCCACGGTTATCTGGTCGACCAGTTCTTCTGGGAAGGCAGCAACCAGCGCACCGACGAGTACGGTGGCGATCTGGCGAACCGTTCACGGTTCGCGATCGAACTGATTCAAGCCGTGCGCGCGGCGGTCGGCGAAGGTTTCCCGATCATCTTCCGCTTCTCCCAATGGAAGCAGCAGGATTACACCGCGCGTCTGGTGCAAACCCCGCAAGCACTGGGTGAATTCCTAAAGCCGTTGTCCGATGCCGGCGTGGACATTTTCCACTGCTCGACACGCCGTTTCTGGGAGCCTGAATTCGACGGTTCCGAGCTGAATCTGGCGGGCTGGGCCCGTAAACTCACCGGCAAGCCGACCATCACCGTGGGCAGCGTTGGCCTGGATGGCGAGTTCCTGCAGTTCATGGTCAACACCGACAAGATCGCCCAACCGGCCAGCCTGGAAAAACTGCTGGAGCGTTTGAACAATGACGAATTCGACCTGGTGGCCGTCGGTCGTGCGTTGTTGGTAGACCCGGACTGGGCGCAGAAAGTACGCGACGGTCGTGAAGAAGACATCCTGCCATTCAGCCGTGAGGCGTTGATGACCCTGGTTTAATGTGGCGAGGGGGCTTGCCCCCGTTGGGCCGCGAAGCGGCCCTGAAACCTGAAACCTGAAACCTGAAACCTGAAACCTGAAACCTGAAACCTGAAACCTGAAAATATGTTTCATCGGGCATGCGGTGTGTGCTGGGTTTACGACTGCTCCGCAGCCGAACGGGGCGATGCGGCGTTCCGACAAGCCCCCTCGCCACGAGGATCATGACAAGCCCCCCGCAACTGCCCTTCAAACTGCTCGATAATCGCCGCCCAACCCTGCCGGCTCGCATGCTGGCGCGCATTCAACCGCACGCAACGCAAAGTCTCGCGCTCTTCCAGCAGCCACACTGCCGCCTCGAAGAACGCCTCTTCATCCCCCGGCATTGCCAGCACGCCGCTGTAGCCATGGCGAATATGCTGGGCCGCAGCCGCCTGGTCGTACGCGACCACACCCAATCCCGACGCCAGTGCTTCAAGCACCACGTTGCCAAAGGTTTCGGTCATGCTCGGAAACAAAAATACATCGCCTGACGCATAGTGACTGGCCAACGCTTCGCCCCGTTGTGAACCGCAGAAAACAGCCTCGGGCAGTTCCTGCTCCAGCGCCGTTCGTTGCGGGCCGTCGCCGATCACGATCAAGCGTAGGTTGCGCTGTGGATAAGTGGATTTCAGCACGTCGAAACTGCGCTTGAGCAAGCCCAGGTTTTTCTCGGGGGCCAAGCGCCCGACATGAATGACTGCAATGTCATCTTCGGCCAATCCCCACTGTTCGCGCAGCGATATCAGCCTTTTGCTCGGATGAAACAATTGGCTGTCGACACCCCGAGAGAGCAATGCCAAACGTTCGAATTGCCGACGCTCAAGCTCCATCCGCTGGCTGGGGCTCGGCACCAGTGTCAGGGTCGAGCGGTTGTGGAACCAGCGCAGGTAGTGAGTCAGCAATCGGGTCAGGACCCCCAGCCCGTATTGGCTGGAGTATTGCTGAAAGTTGGTGTGAAAACCGCTGACCACCGAGATCCCCAGTCGCCGTGCTGCGCGTAACGCAGACAAGCCCAGTGGCCCTTCGGTGGCGATGTACAGCACGTCCGGGCGATGCCGCGTCCAGCGCCTTAGCAGCTTGTGCATCGACGACTGGCCCCATTGCAAACCGGGATAACCTGGCAGCGGCCAGCCGCGACACAACAGCAAATCATCGTCACTGCTCAACAGCTGATCACACACCTGACGCGGCCGCACCAATTCCACCTGATGCCCGCGCGCGCGCAAGCCATCGCACAAGCGACCAAGGGTATTGGCCACGCCGTTGATTTCCGGTGGGAATGTTTCAGTGATCAGGGTGATATGCAGAGCTGTCGTCATGGCCTCAGTGTCGGCTGAGGCCATGTCGTCATTGTGGCGCTTTGATGATGGATTTGTGACCCGATCAGCGCTGGGTCACCAGATTTTCCGCGCCGCGCTCACGCACCCAGAACAACGTCGCCCCCGCCACGGCGGCCGGCATCATCAGGATGTTCACCACCGGGATCAGCAGCACCAGATACACGCTGCCGCCGAAGCTCATGCTCTGCCAGCGTTTCTGCCGCAACCAGGCGAGCATTTCGTTCCAGCCCAGCTTGTGGTTGTCCGCCGGGTAGTCGATGTACTGGATCGCCATCATCCACACCCCGAACAGCAGCCACAGCGGTGCGGCAATGATGTTCACCACCGGGATAAAGGACAGGATGAACAGCCCGATTGCCCGTGGCAGGAAATAGCCGAGTTTGCGCATCTCCCGGGCCAGGGTGCGCGGGATCATGGCGGTCAGCTCACCCCAGCTGAAGGCCGGGAAATCGTCGGTACCACGCACCACCACTTCGACTTTTTCCGCGAGGAAGCCGTTGAACGGTGCGGCGATGACATTGGCGAGCATGGTGAAGGTGAAAAACACCATCAACACCACCAGCACCACAAAAATCGGCCAGAGGATATAGCTGAGAAAATTCAGCCAGTCGGGCAGGGTCGGCATCAGCGTATCGACCCACAGGCTGAATTGATGGCCGGCCAGATAAATCAATCCGACGAACAGCACCAGGTTGATTGCCAGCGGCAATAACACGAATAAACGCAGGCTGGGGCTCAGAACCAGCTTGAGGCCTTCACGCAGGTATTGCGGTCCGGACAGGACAGGTGCGGGCATAACGTGCTCCGGGCAGAGGTAAACGCGCCGACCTTACCGGCTTTGCCAGAAGGGGGAAAGCGCGGCAGTGGAATCGACATTCACTGTAACAAAGACGTCTTTATAGTCGCGGCGGTGGGATAGAGACCACCTATGAGCTGGATTGTTAAACCGTATTTCCTTAATCTTCGCCCCCTCGATACGCTGCACCCAATCTTTTTGCAGGACTGTCGTTCTCAAACCTTCCCCAAGGTCAACCACGGTCCTTTTTTATTCCCGCCGGCAACCCGGCGTTCCGCGCCCGGTGTTCAGGGCCGGTCAACAGGAGCAGGTCATGTCTGAAGCCCGTCATTCGCGAGTGATTATTCTCGGTTCCGGCCCTGCCGGTTACAGCGCTGCGGTCTATGCCGCCCGTGCCAACCTCAAGCCACTGCTGATCACCGGCATGCAAGCCGGCGGTCAACTGACCACCACCACCGAAGTCGACAACTGGCCGGGCGACGTCCACGGTCTGACCGGCCCGGCGTTGATGGAGCGTATGAAAGAACACGCCGAGCGCTTTGAAACCGAGATCGTTTTCGATCACATCAATGCGGTGGACTTCGCCTCCAAACCGTACACCCTGGTCGGCGACAGCGCGACGTACACCTGTGACGCTCTGATCATCGCGACCGGCGCCAGCGCTCGTTACCTGGGCCTGCCGTCCGAAGAAGCGTTCATGGGCAAAGGCGTTTCGGCCTGTGCGACCTGCGACGGTTTCTTCTATCGCAACAAGCCTGTGGCTGTGGTCGGCGGCGGCAACACCGCTGTTGAAGAAGCCCTGTACCTGGCCAACATCGCCAGCAAAGTGACCCTGATCCACCGTCGCGAAACGTTCCGCGCCGAGAAGATCCTGATCGACAAGCTCAATGCCCGGGTTGCCGAAGGCAAGATCGAGCTGAAATTGAACTCGAACCTGGACGAAGTACTGGGCGACAACATGGGCGTGACCGGTGCTCGCCTGAAGAACAACGACGGCGGCTTCGACGAGCTGAAAGTCGACGGCGTGTTCATCGCCATCGGCCACACCCCGAACACCTCGTTGTTCGAAGGTCAGCTGACGTTGAAAGATGGCTACCTGGTGGTGCAGGGCGGCCGTGAAGGCAACGCAACGGCGACCAGCGTCGAAGGTATCTTTGCCGCCGGTGACGTGGCTGACCACGTTTACCGCCAGGCCATCACCTCGGCCGGCGCTGGCTGCATGGCCGCACTGGACACCGAGCGTTACCTGGACGACCTGCAGAACGCCAAGTTCTGAGATCGTTGAAATGAAAAAACCGGCTTTGCAGCCGGTTTTTTTATGTCCGCGATTTTGTGGCCGACCCAATAACCTGTGCGAGCTTGCTCGCGATGGCTATTTATTATTCAGCATTGATGTTGACTGACAGGCCGCCATCGCGAGCAAGCTCGCTCCCACAGGGATTTTGGGTTCAGTCCAATTTCTTCAGGCACGCCTCAAGGATGTCCAGCCCTTCCTCCAGCACCGCCGCTTCGGTGGTCAATGGCGCCAACAGTCGGATGATGTGGCGCGACTTGCCGCTGGGCATCAACAGCAAACCGGCGTCTCGTGCCAATGCCAATAGTTGCGTCAACTGGACCGACGCCGGCGTGCCATCGGCATTGATCAGCTCGATGCCGCGCATCGCACCCACGCCGGTCAAACGACCCAGATACGGTGAAAGTTTGCTGTCGCGCCAGGCTTCGTAACGGCTGACAATCGCTTCTTCCTGCTGCGCGCCCCAGGCTTGCAGGTTGGCATCCGTCATTTCATCCAGCGTCGCCAGCGCGGCGGCGCAGGCGATGGGGTTGCCCGAATAAGTACCGCCCAGACCGCCCTTGGGCAAGGTGTCGAGTAACCCTTTGCGCCCGACCACCGCACCGAGCGGCACACCGCCGGCAATGCTTTTGCCCAGCAAGATCAAGTCCGGCTCGATGCCCAGTCGCGAGAACGCAAAACGCTGGCCGGTGCGGCCGAAACCGGACTGGATTTCATCAGCGATCAACAGGATGTTCTTTTCATCGCAGAACTTTCGCAGCGCTTGGGCGAACTCCACGTCCATCGCCAGGAAGCCCGCTTCGCCCTGCACCGGTTCGACGATAAAACACGCCACGTCATCGACGTCGATCTCGACGCTGAACAGTCGGTCCAAGGCCTTCAAGGCTTCGGCGCAGGTCACGCCGTTGTCTTTGCTCGGGTACGGCAAGTGAAACACCGGGCCCGGAAGCACGCCGACTTTCTGTTTGTAGGGGGCGACCTTGCCGTTGAGGTTGAGGGTGGCGAGGGTACGGCCGTGGAAGGCACCGTCGAAGGCGATCACGGCGGTGCGGCCGGTTGCACCACGGACGATCTTCAGGGCATTTTCCGCCGCTTCCGCGCCGCTGTTGGTGAGCATGCCGCTGACCGGGTAGTCCACCGGAATGAACGCAGTCAGGCGATCCATCAGTTCGAGGTAGGGCACATGCGGGGCGGCGTTGAATGCGTAGTGGGTCAGTCGTGTGGCTTGTTCGCGAATGGCTTCGACGATGCGCGGGTGGCAATGGCCGAGGTTCAGTACGCCGATGCCGCCGACGAAGTCGATGTAACGCTTGCCATCGGTGTCCCAGACCTCGGCATTTTTGCCGTGGCTGAGCGTGACAGGATGAACGATGTTGATCGACTGGCTTATGGATTCGCTGCTCATGGGGGACCGACTCTGAAGAAGGGATGCTTCTTTTTATCTAAGCCGTGAGCAGCGTTACCCGGCAAACGAAATAAAGTTGCCGGGTCAATCTTAAAAGTCGGGATGTGGTGTGACTCTTGTAGGAGCACGCGGGCGGCGTTCCGACTTGCCGGCGATGGCGTCTCTGAGATCGCCATCGCGAGCAAGCTTTGCTCCTACAGAAAAAGCGTTTAGCGGCGAGTGAGTGGTTGTTGAGTGAACTTCACCCCGGCCAACCCATGAGCAATCAATGCGCGGATATTGCCGTGGTCGCTGCCATCAGGCGTTGCGACCACCGAACGGTAATGCTCGCCAAACGCCAGCAGCGCTTCTTCATCGCTCAGACCTTCCAGCAGCGCCAGACCCAGGGTCTTGCACGAACCTTCGTTCTGACCGGCCGCGTTTTCCACGCCACCGTTGTTGAAAGCCTGCGGTTGATAGTCGTAACCGGCGGCGATGAAGGCCAGCGTATCGGCAAAGACGTGTTCGCCGCTCTTGAGGCTGGCGCGCAGGGTATTCAAATCACTCATTGGGTTTTCCTTTGGCAAACGCCGCTTGTTGTTCGGCGCTGGCTTCTTGCTGGTATTGGGCTTTCCATTCGGCGTACGGCATGCCGTAAATCACTTCACGGGCGTCATCGAGGCTGACGTCGATCTGGCGTTCGTCGGCGGCGGCCTTGTACCACTTGGACAGGCAGTTGCGGCAGAAACCGGAGAGGTTCATCAGGTCGATGTTCTGTACATCCTTGCGGCTGTCCAGATGGGCCACCAGCCGGCGAAAGGCGGCGGCTTCAAGTTCCAGGCGTTGTTGATCGGTCATGGGGGCCTCTGTTCGGTCATTTCGTGGCGCGGATGATAAAAGTCTGGCGAACAATGTGCCAGACGCGGTCAGCGGCTTGCCGCGAGCGTAATCGACACCGATTCGGCGAATCGCAGCGCGTGAGGTTTGTCGACCTCAACCTCGGCGTACAGCACCGACTCGTTGGCCATCACCAAGTCCAGCAACTCCTGAGTCAACCGTTCGAGCAGGGCGAAACGATTACCCTCTACGTGGGCGATGATTGCCTTGGTGATGGTGCGGTAGTTCAGCGCATGATCAATGTCGTTGTCACGCACCGCTTCCTGGGCCGCATACAGGATGGTCAGGTTGATCAGCACATCCTGCTTGTTGAGGATTTCATCCTCGTTGATTCCGATGTAGGTCCGCAGGCACAGGTCCTTGACCCGGATGCGTGCCATTCCTGGTTGAAGTTGTGGCATTACGACGTGCTCCGTCCAATCAATTGCAGGAACTCCTGGCGGGTGTTGCTCGACTCGCGGAAGGCGCCGAGCATCACCGAGGTGTTCATGGTCGAATTCTGTTTCTCTACACCGCGCATCATCATGCACATGTGCCGGGCTTCGATGACCACCGCTACGCCGGCGGCATTGGTCACCTGTTGCACCGCCTCGGCGATTTGCCGGGTGAGGTTTTCCTGGATTTGCAGGCGACGGGCGAACATGTCCACCAGCCGCGCAATTTTCGACAGGCCCAGCACCTTGCCCGTTGGAATATAAGCCACATGGGCCTTGCCGATGAAGGGCAGCAGGTGATGTTCACAGAGCGAGTACAACTCGATGTTGTCGACAATGATCATTTCATCGTTGTCGGAGGCGAACAGCGCGCCGTTGACGATCTCTTCGACACTTTGTTCGTAGCCATGACAGAGGTACTGCATGGCTTTGGCCGCCCGCAGCGGGGTGTCGATCAGGCCTTCGCGATCCGGGTTCTCACCGAGACCGATGATAATCTCGCGGTAGCTCTGGGACAGGGCGTTCTGGGGCAGGGTTAGCGACATGTAGCATCCTCGCGGGGCATCTTATTTGATGTGCCGTCCGCCGTTGACGGTCAGGGTGGTGCCGGTGACATAAGGGTTGTCGAGCAAATAGCGCAGGCTCTGGTAGATCACTTCGCTGCCGGGTTCGATGCCCAGCGCGGATTTGGCCAGCGCCTTGGCGCGGTAAGCCGCGTCATCCTCGGGGTTGAACATTAGCAGGGCGGGCGCGATTCCGTTGACCTTGATTGTCGGCGCGTATTTCGCAGCGAAGGATAGGGTGAGGCTGTCGAGCCCGGCTTTGCTGGCGCAGTAGCCAATACGCTGGCTGCTGCCTTTGCGGGTCACGTCATCGCTGATGTGCACAATGTCCGCAGGGTGTGAGCGTTGCAGCAAGTCGGCACAGTGCAGGTTGATCAGGTAAGGCGCAAGCATGTGCACGCTGAACATGCGGGTGAATGCGGCGGCGTCGGTGTCCGGCGTTTCGGTCAGCCATTCGGAGGCGTTATGGACAATCGCCCGCAGGCTATTAGTCTGGGTTTTCAGGGCGGCGATGAATGCGAGGATCCCGGCTTCAGTGGAGAAGTCGGCAAACACCGCGGTGGCGCCCAGATCGCGCAATGTCTGGACGCCAGGGCGTTCGCTGCGGTAGCTGAAGATCACCCGCTGGCCGTCTTCAATCAAACGCTGCGCACAATGCAGGCCAACACGCTGGCCGGCACCGGTGATGAGGATGGGGGCTGCGGAAGAAGTCATGAATAGCTCGCGTCGCGGTAAGAGCAAAACTATACCAGCGCGCGGCGGCATTCACCTACCGTGGGGCTCACCCCAACATTGGGATCATTGATTTTGTGGGAGGGGCTCGGAGGGCAACGGCCGTGGTACCGCGCTGTTCAGCCAGTTGGCCAGTAGACGGGTCGACAATGGAATGAAGAAGTAGACCATCAACGGCGTCAGGCACAGCGTGCTGATGAACACCCGTGGCAGGAGGCTCATTTCGGCCAGCAAAGGCCCGAGGACAAAATTGAACAACAGGGACACCGGAAAGAATGCCAACCAGATCGCCACCGCCTGTTTCCAGCGTGGCGGGCGCTGACCGACCACGCCGAACCAGCCCTCGATTCCGCTGACGCGATGTTCCGTGTTGTGGCCAAACAGGTCGCTGCCGCGCGCCAGCCAGGCCGTGCGTGACGCAGAGTGTTCCCAAGCGTGCAGGGTCTGCTCGTCGGCAAAGCGGAAAATAATCTGGAATTCGTCATCGTCGGGCGGCGGAGCGAGCACGCCAGAGCCAAGATAGCCGGGAAAATCGGTGGCCAATTGTTCGCCTTCGCGCAACCAGACCATAAGGTCCTGATAGCGCCCTTCGGCAACGCGACGCGCAACCATCAGCGTGACGGGTGAGGTAGACATTGTGTATCTCCATATGACAGTTGCGTTACTCCGGGTAGGAGTTTCGCCAGGCACAACGCCGGGGTGGTGGGCTGCGCTTTGAGACAAGCAAGGATTATTCCTGATTCTGGCCAATACACCAGCATGATGCGTCGATTATCACAGTGTTGAATAGTCGGAGGGAGAGTTAGAATGGGATCCAATTTTATCCATGGACGTCGACTATCTGATGCCTGTCCTGACTGACGTTACTTCTACCCCGCAATCGGATCTGTCCCTAGATCGGGAAGAACTCTTTCCTATTCGTGAGGTAGCGCGTCTGACGGGCATCAACCCGGTTACGCTGCGCGCCTGGGAGCGGCGTTATGGTTTGATCCAGCCTACGCGCACCGAAAGTGGGCATCGTCTGTACTCGATGCATGATATCGATAAGGTTCGCAGCATCCTCGACTGGATCGACCGCGGTGTTGCGGTCAGCAAAGTCGGCAAGATCCTGGCCAGAACCGAACCGCTCAAGGTGCTGGCGCGAATCATTCCCACCGAACTCGTTCAGGCTGATTACGCCCAATGGCAACAGCAAGTTCAGGCGGTGGTCAGCGCCTTTGACGAGGTTCAACTGGAACAACTCTATGGTCAGATTTTTTCCAGTTACCCGCTGACGGTCGTGTTTCAGGACATTTTGCTTCCGGTCTGGAAGCAATTGCTTCAGCGCCATGAAGCGTTCGGTCAGGCCAGCGAGTGGCTGTTTCTGGATGCCTTTCTGCGTTCCCGGGTATTGCAACGCCTGCTGCTGGTGCGCGTCATGCAACCGCGCCGAGTGATTGTCTGCGCCCTGGCCGATCACGCCCGTGAACTGGATGTCCTGGTTACCGGGCTGTACCTGAGCAGTGTCGATTTGGCGATTCAACTACTCGCTATTGGTCAACCCTGCGACGAGTTGACGCTGGTCTGCGAGAGGGTCAAACCTGCGGCGCTGGTGCTGGTGTCCAATCATGCACCCGCCCCGGAGCTGCCGCGTCGGTTGAGTCGACTGGCCATGAGCCTCGACTGTCAGTTATTGCTGGCGGGGGACGCGTCGGACCTGGCGCAAGAGAGCCTGGCCGGATCATCGATCGGGTGTCTGGGGAACGACGCAAGGGTAATGCGCCAGCGTCTGAAACAGTTCCTGGCGGGAAACCTTGATACCTGAAACTCAGATGTGCAGCGCGGGGTGTGTCAGGCGATGTTGCTGAAGGATGTACTGGCGCAGACGCTCGGTTTCGTCCTTGTCAGACTGACTCAATTCGTAGGCGAAGAAACCTTGCTCGGTTTCACGCTCAAAGGTGCCGCGCAATGCAATCCGTTCGTAGCCTGACGGGCTGAACCACAAGGCAAAGTGTTTGGGTGGCTTGGTCTTGTTGCGGACTTCCAGCAAAACTCCTTTGAACGAGATTTCGTGCACATACATTGTGCCTGGCTGGCCTTTGGCATTCTCCAGCGCCACCGGTTCTTCAAGTGCCAGGCGCCAAGGACGAACCATTGGCCCGTCCTCGTAAATGCTTGGCACGCCCAAACGCAAATGCAGCGCATGAAACTCGTCTTCCACCAGGTGCAGCGGAAAGGTCATTTGCTGATTTTCGAAGTTGGCCTGAATGGTGACTTGCTCATGAGCCGCGAGGCGCGTGAGCAAATCACGTATCTGCGAACCACTATTAACGAGCAGGCTCGACGTCGCATCCCGCACATTGAGCTGTGGGTTATGTTGCATGGTCTGGATGAAATCCAGTTCGTCCTGAGTCAGGAGTGCGTCGCGCTGCATGGCTTGCTCGAAAGGTATAGTTACGAAATCATTGGTGATTGTAGTTAATGACCATTAATTCACCGTTTTGTTTTTGCCGTTCGTCGCTTCAGCGAAGAAAGCTCGGCGTGTGCCTTGGCCAACTGGGCTTCCAGTTGCACAACACGTAACTGCGCTTTGACCTGGGTCGTGACGTCCTTCTGTACACCGACGAAGTAAGTCTGCCCGTCGTTCGGGTTTTTCACCGTCGACAGCGAGAGTTCATTCCAGAAGGGAGTGCCGTCCTTGCGGTAGTTCCTGATGATTTCCCGGCAGGATCCTTCTTTGTCCAACGCTTCGCGAATGGTGGCAAGCGCTGCCTGATCCCGGTCGCCGGCCTGTAAGAAGCGGCAATCCTGATAGAGGATTTCTTCGTTGGTGTACCCCGTCAGACGTTCGAATGCCGGGTTGACGTAAATCAGGATGTTGTCCTGCTCGCCTTCCTTTTCGGCAATCACGATGCCGTCGTTAGAAGCATTGATCACCATTTGCAGCAGCTGAGCATTGATCATCGGAGAATCCTTTCCGCAGTGATTGAGTGCTGCATTCTAAAAGAACAATGCAGGTCCTGCTGTTAATATCCGGTTTTCACTCAGTTTCAGGATCAGATTGATGAAAGTCGCCATCCTTTCCGGCTCCGTATACGGCACGGCCGAAGAAGTCGCCCGTCACGCCGCGAGTATTTTGAAGACCGCCGGTTTCGAAACAATGCACAACCCACGCGCGTCACTGGCCGATGTCCTGGCTTTCGAACCGCAAGCGTTTCTGGCGGTGACGTCGACCACCGGCATGGGTGAATTGCCGGACAACCTGCAACCCTTGTATTCGATGATTCGTGATCAGTTACCCGCTGCCTGGCGCGGTCTGCCGGGAGCGGTCATCGGCCTGGGCGATGCGAGCTATGGAGATACCTTCTGTGGCGGCGGCGAGCAAATGCGGGAATTGTTCGGTGAACTGGGTCTGCGCGAAGTGCTGCCCATGCTGCGCCTGGACGCCAGCGAAACTGTGACACCCGAAACCGATGCCGAGCCCTGGCTGGCAGATTTGGTCAGCAAATTGCGGTGAAAATCGGGTTCGTCATGGTTCTGATGAAACTGCTGAATATGGTTATTGGCGTCGGTCCTTTGACATGGATCCAGGTTCATTGCGCCACTGACTCGCTCGGCCATCAAGCTGGCTGCCAATGCAACTACACGAAGACCGGGGGCTGACTAGACTGCTGTGACGACAGCAGAACAATAAGAACAGGAGGTCATGCCGTGAATGTTGCCCCCGTCCAGTCGCCCCACAGTGTCAAAGGTAAAGTCAGTGCCGCCGAGTGGCAGACCCGCGTCGATCTGGCGGCCTGCTATCGTCTGGTCGCCGCGCATGGCTGGGACGATCTGATCTTTACGCACATCTCGGCCAAAGTGCCCGGTACCGAAGATTTTCTGATCAACCCGTTCGGGCTGATGTTTCATGAGATCACGGCGTCGAGCCTGGTCAAGGTTGATCAGGCCGGCAACAAGTTGATGGACAGTCCATACGACATCAACCCGGCGGGTTACACCATTCACAGCGCCGTGCATGAAGTTCGCCACGATGTGGTCTGCGTGTTGCACACCCACACCGCTGCCGGCGTTGCGGTGTCGGCGCAAAAGCAGGGCGTTCTGCCGATCAGCCAGCAATCCTTGTTTGTCCTGTCCAGCCTGGCTTACCACGCGTATGAAGGCGTTGCGCTGAATCATGAAGAGAAGGCGCGTCTGCAAGCCGACCTCGGTGAAAACAATTTCCTGATGCTGCACAACCACGGTTTGCTGACCTGTGGCAGCACCATCGCCGATACGTTCCTGATGATGTTTACCTTCCAGCGCGCCTGCGATATCCAGGTGATGGCACAGAACGGCGGCGCCGAACTGATCGCCATCGAACCGCAGATTCTAGCGGGCGCCAAGGCGATGATCGCCGGCGTGACCAAAAGTACTCAAGGGATGGGTGGCGCGTTGGCCTGGCCAGCGCTGCTACGTAAACTCGATCAACAAAACCCGGGTTATAAACTCTAATGCCACTCGCCGAGATCCCCCTGTGTGTCTGGCGCAAACGCGGCCAGACGTTTGTATTCCATGGCCAGACTATCCGCTATTGGACGGCCGGGCAGGGTGAGCCGCTGTTGCTCATCCACGGCTTTCCGACCGCCAGTTGGGATTGGCATTACCTGTGGCAACCACTGGCGCAGCGCTATCGGGTAATTGCTTGCGACATGCTCGGCTTCGGCGACTCGGCCAAACCGGTGAACCATGAATACAGCCTGATCGAACAGGCCGACTTGCAACAGGCGTTGCTGGCGCATTTGAGTGTCACGCAACCGGTGCACGTATTGGCCCACGATTATGGCGACAGCGTGGCGCAGGAGCTGTTGGCCCGACATTACGAAACCTGCATTCACATCGCCAGTTGTGTGTTCCTCAACGGTGGCCTGTTTCCGGAAACCCATCGTCCGCTACTGGCGCAAAAATTGTTGCTCAGCCCCTTGGGCTGGATGATTGGCCGTGCGTTCACCCGTGACGCGCTGGTGAGGAGTTTTCGGCAGATTTTCGGTCGGATGACCCGGCCGACCGAAAGTGAGATGGATGATTTCTGGGGGCTGATCGACAGCAATCAAGGCCAGCGAATCATGCACAGGCTCATCACGTATATTCCAGAGCGGCGTGTCCAGCGCGAGCGTTGGGTCGGCGCCATGCAGCGCGGTGAAGTGCCGCTGCGCGTCATTGATGGCGAGGTCGATCCGATTTCCGGTGCACACATGGTCGCGCGCTATCGCGAACTGATCCCCAATCCGGACACGATCCTGCTGGCCGAAATTGGCCATTACCCCCAGATCGAAGCGCCGGGGCAGGTACTCAAGCACTATCTGGAGTTCCGTGATCGGCAGGCATTACCCCCGCGCAGGGCCGCCTGTTCCTGATTATCCCCCAGCCTTATCGGGCACCATTCAGCCCGACCCTTGTTCATTGTGACCAGCAGCGCCGTGCCCGACACTCGGGTTTATCGTCCATTGGCCTGCTGGAGTTCCCCCATGAATGAGTCTGTGCGCTTCGAAGATAAAGTCGTGATCGTCACTGGTGCAGGCGGCGGCCTGGGTCGGGCACATGCGCTGCTGTTCGCCAAACAGGGCGCCAAAGTACTGGTCAACGATCTCGGCGGCTCAGCGCAAGGTGAGGGCGCCAACGCGTCGGCAGCAGACCGCGTAGTGGCAGAAATTCGCGAGGCCGGCGGGACTGCCGAGGCCAACCACGATTCCGTCACTGACGGCGATAAAATCGTCCAGCACGCGCTCGACGTTTTCGGTCGTATCGATGTAGTAGTCAATAACGCCGGGATCCTGCGCGACAAGACCTTCCACAAAATGGAGGATGCCGACTGGGATCTGGTTTACCGTGTCCACGTCGAAGGTGCCTACAAGGTCACCCGCGCAGCCTGGCCGCACATGCGTGAGCAAAACTACGGCCGCGTGATCTTCACTGCGTCGACATCGGGCATTTACGGCAACTTCGGCCAGTCCAACTATGGTATGGCCAAACTCGGCCTCTACGGCCTGACTCGTACACTCGCCATTGAAGGCCGCAAGAACAACATCCTGGTCAACGCCATCGCGCCTACCGGCGGCACTCGCATGACCGAAGGCCTGATCCCGCCGCAAGTATTCGAGCAACTCAAACCGGAACTGGTCAGCCCGTTGGTGGTGTATTTGGCCAGTGAAAATTGCAAAGAGACTTCCGGGTTGTTTGAAGTTGGCGGCGGCTGGATGGGCAAGGTGCGTTGGGAGCGCAGCCTGGGTGCCGGGTTTGATCCGCGGGTGGGGTTCTCACCGGAAGACGTGGCGGCGCAGTGGGAACAGATTTGTGATTTTGAGGGAGCAGCGCATCCGAAGGACAATATTGAAGCGCTGAAGGAAATGATGGGGAATTTGCAGAAGTATTCGCTTTAATCGAAGCCAGCAAGGTCTCTCGACCTTGCTGGTTGTTAATGTTCAGAGCGTTTTAGTTTGCGGTGGCTATCAAGGAAAATACTTGCAAACCAATGCCGCCAGATTCGCTGCCGTTTGCGCATCCATGATCCCGTCGTAATTTTCAGGGCGGAAGTGCAACTGAAAGGCTCGAACAAGTTGTGCGAAACCTTGATCGGTTGATGCATTTGAAACGTCATAGCCATAGGTTTTGAACAGTTTCAGCAATTCGGTTCGGGTAGGAATGCCGGTTTCGTTGTATTGCTGCAAATAGGTGTCGCGGGTGGCATCGTCGAACCAGGCGCCAACGCCTTTCAAATAAAGTGCATGCCAAGGGAATTTCGGCCCTGGGTCACTCTTGCGACCGACCGCAACATCAGAGTGGCCCAGGACTTGGGTCGGGCTGATATCCGGATAGCGTTCAAGAATGTTCAGCGCCAGCTCTTCAATCGCGGCAATTTGCTCTGGCTGATACGGCGGAAAATTGAAAACCCCTTGGCTGAACGTTGCCAGGTTAACGATTTCGACACCGATAGACGTGTCGTTCAGATTGCTGCGGTTACCCCACTGACTGACGCCTGCATGCCAGGCGCGCCTGGTTTCGTCGACAAGACTAAAGACCTCCTGCCCGGTGTAGCCTGCGCTCAAGTAGCTTGGATCGGTGATGTCGGGAACCAGATAATGTGCGCTGACATTCGGGCCGGTCAATGCATTGACCGAACTGGAGAAGTTGCCCGCTGTGTAGTGGAAAATCAGAAAGCGTATGCAGCTGTTGGAACTCTGGGTGGAATGAAATTTGTTATAGAGGATAGGTTTCATGAAGGTTTGCTCGTTAATAGTTAAGTTGAAGTCAACGCGGCATAGGCGTGGATGAATGACTTGTAATTAACATTAATGACGGGGGCGGTTCGCGTGGTTACAGAATGCTGTAGTCGATTTCCGAAGAATGCGTAGGCAGTAGAAGTCTGGGTTGAGGCGTGGCAACTTTGAAAGTGGGGCCAGGCACGTCTGCCTGCTCCACTGTTTTATCTATATTCTTCTTTTTTAAAACCTGGCTTTCCGTTGGCTGCTCGCCATTGCTTTATAGCTTCTAATGCGCCGGCAGGGCTGTCTTCGACACCCGGTTCGGGGTAATACAGGATGCCTGTTCCGTTGGGGTGTTCTGAAGTGCTTACGATGTTGTCAACAATTGCGTCATGCTCCTCTTCCGAAGAAAACCCTCCTTGGAATAGGCGATTAATAAGGGCTGCATATTCAGATTCTGTGTAGTTTTCAAGTTTGCTTTTAAGAATCATGCTTTATTTCTCCTTTATGGCTCCAGGATTGTCGTTTTGGAGTGATAGACCGGGAAATGGAGCCGAGCACGTCTGCTTGCTTCGCTGTCGTATCTCTATTCTTCTATTTTGAAGCCTGGTTTTCCGTTAGCTGCTCGCCATAGCTTAATCACGCTCAAAACACCGTCCGGACTGTCTTCGATACTTTCCTCTGGAAAGTACAAAATTTCTGATCCGTCGGGATGTTCCGATGTTTTTACAATGATCTCAATAATGTCATCGAGTTCGCCTTCCGATGAATAGTCGCCGTCGAACAAGCGCTGTATCAGTTTCTTGTATTCGGACTCTGTGTATTCTTCAAGTTTATTTTTAAAGCTCATCTTAATTCTCCCCCCCTTGCTGGAGTGGGTTTCGATATGTTGTCTCGGTGCTAGTATCCGGATGTTATCCATATCGTAGACCGCTCCATCTTCACTGATAGGTTTCACATGATGAAGATCGTACTTTATCTTCTTCCCTACGTGATCCACTTGAGGTGCTCTTGCAGAGAACCCTTTTCAGTTTCGATTTTGCTTGGTCGGGATAACTGTGAACTCCTCAAAAAAATGTACTGCGCGTGTTTGATCTTTTTTCGTAGGGTGTTCAGACAGTCGCTTTGAAAGGATAGACCGGAAAGTGGAGCCAAGCACGTCTGCTGGCTCCACAGTCTTATCTCTATTATTCTGTTTTAAAGCCTGGTTTTCCGTTGGCGGCTCGCCATTGCTTTATAGCTGCTAATACGCCGGCAGGGCTGTCTTCGACACCCGGTTCGGGGTAATACAGGATGCCTGTTCCGTTTGGATGTTCTGAAGTGCTTACGATATTGTCAACAATTGCGTCATGTTCTTTCTCTGATGAGTAATCGCCTATAACTAATCGGTTTATAAGGCTTATATATTCAGATTCTGTATATTCTTCAAATTTGTTTTTAAAGTTCATCTTGTTTGTCTCCTTTTTTGGAGTGGGTTTCAATGTGCTGCTTTGGTGTCAGTACTTGAAGATTGTCTAGGTCGTAGACCGAGCCACCCTCGCTGATTGGCTTGATGTGGTGAATTTCATACTTTTGCCGTTTACCCACTTGCTCGGATGGGGGCGTGGTTGGTGACAGTCCCATTTGAATAGGTTTCTTTTTGACGACTCTAGATTGTCGCTTTAGGAGGTGACATACCGGAAAGTGGAGCCAAGCACGTCTGCCGGCTCCACAGTTTTATCTCTATTCTTCTATTTTAAAGCCTGGCTTTCCGTTCGCAGCTCGCCACGCTTTTACTTTTTCAATGATAGCTTCGGGTGTGGAATCTTCGTCTGACTCTGCGTAGTAAATTAAGTCAGCTCCGTCTGGATGCTCTGTCAACTCATCAAACAAGAGTACTGCGCGTATTAGTTCTTTTTCCGTAGTGTATTCAGAGCGGCAAATTTTGTTTAAAAACTCGAGAAACGCCGTTTCGGTATAGTCGGAAATATTAAGCTTGCTCATATTAGTTTCCTCCTTTGTGAAGCTCGGTATGTAGTTTTGGAGTGACGACTCGTATGTTGTCAAAATCGTAGACATCGCCACCGTCGGAAACAGAATGGAGATGATGTAGTTCGAATTTTATTTTACCTCCTACCCAGTCCTTTTTATGCGAGAAAGGGGCTCTTCCTTTTTTCATTTGTTGAATGTTTTGGGTAGTGAACTGTTTAGCCAATGTAGGATCTTCAACTATAGATCTCCAAAACGTCTCTCTAAAAGATCTGAAATTCGAAAAATTCTGCTCTCGAAGCTTGCCTGCAATCTGATTGGGGATCACCGCACCAATGCCTTTTGAAGCGGGCTCCAGCCAAATGCCCGATACGGGGTCGCCATAACCACTAGCTACACCGGGCTCATCCCGCCGATCCCTGAACATCGTGAAGATCGGAGGAAGCCCCGACTCTGTCGGGAAGACTGTAATAAAGCCGCCAAAGCTGTATAGATCCAGCTCCGGAAATTCATCAAGCCTTCCTTCTAAGGCGGTTAAGGCAGTTCCGTCATAAACGGCTATGTTCGGTTCACTTGCGGGGAGGGTGGTTGACGCATCGCCAGGCTTGACAATCGGCGTCCAGGCTATGCCGATTGATGGGGCATCCGGGTTGTAAGACCTGTAGACATTCAGGTCTGAATCGAAAGTGGCCAGTCGTACCGGCACGTCGCCCGGCACCGATGTGCCAATGGTAGTTACGACAAAGTACTCAGTTGAGTTCCCCTCCTTTCTTGAGCCGATAGCGATCGGCAATCTGACTTTCCCATTGGCTTGGGCAACGGCATGCAAGTCGTCAATATCTGTGGTGAGATCCGAGAGAGGGATGCTCAAGGCGTGGAGGTTGTCGGGCTCGTATTCCGTGATCGAGAGATCCCAGGTATGCACGTTGTCGGGCACCAAGCTCGACAGGCGGGCACTCAATTGGCGGCGCTCGCCATTATCCAACGGTGAAGGAAACAACAGCGCGGCAAATCCAACCATCACCGCGCTTGCCGCTGCGGTGCTTGCCGTGACCACAGTGGTAACTGAGGTTTGCAGAGCTGTCCTGACTGCTTGAGTAGTTGCGGCGCCGGCGGCCAGGCGCCCGTTTTCCAAGGTGAACACCGGGCCCGCTGCCGCGGACCAGCCTAATACAGGAAACGGCCGGCTAGCACGGGAGGCTTCCCACGCTTTGTACATCGCAGCCGTCTCATTCAATCTTGCGAGGTTTTCCACCTGCTTTTTGGCGATAGCCTCCTCTCGCTCTTTCGCCTCGCGCGCCTTTTCTTCCTGCCGTTTGACCTCGACTTGTGCTTCTAGAAGAGCCTGTTCCGCAGCGACCTGCCGTGCTGCCGCTTGCGCCGCAATCCGAGCCTGTTCCTCCGCCACTTGCCGCGCGTTTTCCAAGGCGGCAAGTCGCGCTTGCTCTTGAGCCTGTTCCGCTGCCACTCGCCGTGCGTTTTCCAGTGCAGCAAGTCTTGTTTGCTCTCGAGCTCTTGCCGCAGCCTCTTCATTTACGCGCGCCAGCTCTGCTGCAAATGTCTGGGCTTGCTCATTGGCCTGCACGGTCGTGAGAAAATTCTGCACATTGACGTGTTGCTGACTGAGCATTTCGAGGCCTTGAGACAGCAACCTTGCATCGTGAGCTGCCCGCATGGACTGAAACAGCGCCTGCATGGCGACGCCGTTTGGCACCGGCCTCTTTTCAATGGTTGTCGCTTTTTTCATGAACTCGTTGATATGTCGGTTAAATGGATCTCCTCCATAAAATGAATGGGCAATAGCTGTTTTGCTGTGGAACTCAGCGGCTTTACGTAATGTAAGTTTGTTTCGTACGTCCAATTCTCGAATAATCGATTGGACAGGCGGAAGTGGATCGGTTGAACCCTCAAGTCGTGTGGCGGCGAGTTCAATTTCAATTGTTTGCGGCAGTTGGATGGACTTGATTTGATATTCCTGTTCCAGTGCTTTTGTCGTGGCTTTGATTGTGTTGTGATTCTGGTAATAAACCGGTATGCCGTGGCCGTGCGGGCCGACATTCAATGTGTCTGATGTTCGTGGTGCGGGAATCATGTGGTCGGGTGCAATGCCTATCGTATGAATAGGGGTGTCGATATCAAGAAAGCCAGGCTTGGGTGGCTTTTGCATATTCATATCCTTTTGAATGTGCATAGGGGCTGAGGAATAACGTGTCGGCGGTTAGTCGGTTATTGCTTCGTGCCATTAAAAGTTACAACGAAAACTCAGTATTTGGGTCCGAGAGATGTGTGGGTTATTACATATAGAGTTGAGAGGAATTTCGTTGTGAAAGGTACAAAGGCGCGAATGTCTCTCTGATAAAGAGAGATTTCTTATCCCGTTATAGGAAATATCTCGCCAGAGTGTCTTGAGCGAAAATCCCGATCACCAGCGCCACAAAACCATCGCCCATAAAAAAGGCCGCTGCAAACGCAGCGGCCAAAGTAAGACGTTGGATCAGGAGCTACAAATCAACGTCAGTGAACACAGGGCGATCAATCGATAGAGCGTCGATTCATCTGAAATCTGTCGCCAATGGAGTGGACTGATCACACACCATCACGTCGTGCTGCCCGGCTGTTCACCGTGAAAGCCCGGCAAGAATAAGTCGCTGAGCCCAAAGGAAAAATAGCGATTCGCGACATGCAGTGTTGCAGTCTGGGCAACAGTCCCGTGTTGTCATGACCTGTAGCAGCCGGACGCAGCCTCGCGTTGCTCGGCAGCTGCTACAAGTCGGCATTCACCTCACCCATGCATCTGACTGATAACCCTCCATCCAGCCCATTCATGCCCCGCGCAAACCCGCGTCCTGTCTGGCCATTCATCCTTTAGAGGTACACCGCGAATACCTCCTTGGTGCGCTTATCGCTCCCGGGTTGCGGCAGTAGGGTGGGGCCTTCTGTCACTCACCGGGGAAGACGCATGACAAAAACAACAATGCGCGCCATCTTCACACCGCAAGCGCTGGCCGCTGCGGTTGCCTTGGGTTGCTGTGCCCAGGCGCAGGCTGTTTCATTCAGTATCGGGGAGATCGAGGGGACGTTTGACTCCTCACTGTCCGTCGGCGCGAGTTGGGGCATGCGCGATGCCGATGATTCTTTGGTGGGCATTGTCAACGGCGGGACCGGACAGTCATCGACCGGTGATGACGGGCGGCAGAACTTCTCGAAAGGCGAAACCTTTTCCAAAATCTTCAAAGGCATTCACGACCTCGAACTGAAGTATGGCGACACCGGTGTGTTCGTTCGTGGCAAGTACTGGTACGACTTCGAGTTGGAGGACGAAACTCGCCCGTTCAAGCCAATCAGCGACCACGGCCGCAAGGAAGGCGCGAAGTCCGCAGGCTCGCAAATCCTCGACGCCTTCGTTTATCACAACTATGCCATCGCCGATCTTCCAGGCAGCGTGCGCGCCGGTAAGCAAGTGGTGAGCTGGGGTGAAAGTACCTTCATCGGCAACTCGATCAACAGCATCAACCCGGTGGACGTTTCTGCGTTTCGTCGTCCGGGTGCCGAGATCAAGGAAGGCTTGATTCCGGTGAACATGCTGTACGTCTCCCAAGGCCTGACGGATCAGCTCTCGGTCGACGGGTTCTACCAACTGGAGTGGGACCAGACCGTTCTCGACAACTGCGGCACGTTCTTCGCTGTCGACGTAGCGGCGGATGGTTGCAACAACAACTACACCGTCGGCAGCCCCGCGATTGCGCCGTTGGCGCCGGTGGCAGCCGCGTTTGGCCAGCCGATTCTAGTGACCCGCGAAGGTGTAGTCGTTCCCCGTGGCGGCGACCGCGATGCGAGGGATTCCGGGCAGTGGGGCACGGCCTTGCGCTGGCTCGGTGATGACACCGAGTACGGCCTGTATTTCATCAACTACCACAGCCGCACACCGACGGTGGGTACCGTCACGGCCGGCGCATCGACACTGGCCAGCCTGCCGGGCATGGTCGCCGTCGCCAACCGTCTGGCACCGGGTAGCGGTGCGGGTCTGGCCCAAAGTGTGATGCTGGGTCGCGGTCAGTATTACCTCGATTACCCGGAAGACATTCGTCTGTATGGCGCGAGCTTCGCTACGACATTACCGACCGGCACCGCGTGGAGCGGGGAGATCAGCTATCGCCCTAATGCTCCGGTGCAGGTCAACACCAACGACCTGACCCTGGCCTTGCTTAACCCGATTGCCGGCGGTGCCGCATCGCCCATCGTCACGACGCCTGGCGGCGACAACAAAGGCTACCGCCGCAAGGAAGTCACGCAAATCCAGAGCACCATGACGCAGTTCTTCGACCAGGTACTGGGCGCGCAACGACTGACCGTGGTCGGTGAAGCGGCAGCGGTATTCGTCGGTGGTCTGGAGCGGCGCAGCGAACTGCGTTATGGCCGCGACTCGGTCTACGGCCAGTACGGCTTCGCTGGTGAAACCGAAGGTTTCGTGACCTCGACCTCCTGGGGCTACCGCGCCCGGGCAATCCTTGACTACGCCAACGTGATCGGCGGAATCAACCTCAAACCCAACTTGTCCTGGGCGCACGACGTCGCTGGCTATGGTCCCAACGGGCTGTTCAACAAAGGCGTCAAGGCGGTCAGCGTCGGCGTCGATGCGGACTACCGCAACACCTATACCGCGAGCCTGAGTTACACCGACTTCTTTGGCGGTGATTTCAACGTCCTCGAAGACCGCGACTTCGTGGCGCTGAGCTTCGGCGTGAACTTCTGATCTGGCTGAGAAGGATGATTTCAATGCGTAAGATGATTCTGCAATGCGGCGCCCTGGCCCTGAGCTTGCTGGCTGTCAACGTGATGGCGGCAGTCTCGCCGGATGAAGCCAACAAACTCGGTACCAGCCTTACGCCGCTGGGCGCCGAGAAGGCTGGCAACGCCAACGGCTCGATCCCCGCCTGGACCGGCGGCATCCCGAAAAACGCTGGCGCCGTTGACAGCAAAGGCTTCCTGTCTGACCCGTTCGCCAGCGAAAAACCGCTGTTTGTCATCACCGCCGCGACCGTCGACAAGTACAAGGACAAGTTGTCAGAAGGCCAGGTGGCGATGTTCAAGCGCTATCCGGAAACCTACAGGATTCCGGTTTACCCGACCCACCGCACCGTGGCTGTGCCGCCGGAAATTTACGAGTCGGCCAAGCGCAGTGCGCTGAATACGACCACCATCAACGACGGTAACGGCCTGGCGGGTTTCACGGGCGAACGTTACTACGCGTTCCCGATTCCCAAGAACGGCGTCGAAGTGTTGTGGAACCACATCACCCGTTACCACGGTGGCAACATCAAACGCATCATCACCCAAGTGACCCCGCAAACGAACGGCAGCTACACGCCGATCCGCTTCGAGGAAGAAATCTCCGTCCCGGTACTGATGAAGGATCTGGACGCGGACAAAGCTGCCAACGTGTTGACCTTCTTCAAACAGTCGGTCACCGCGCCGGCGCGTCTGGCGGGCAACGTGCTGCTGGTGCACGAAACCCTCGATCAGGTGAAGGAACCGCGTCTGGCGTGGATCTACAACGCCGGGCAGCGTCGTGTACGTCGCGCCCCGCAAGTGGCCTATGACGGACCGGGCACCGCATCTGATGGTCTGCGCACGTCCGACAACTTCGACCTGTTCTCCGGTGCGCCAGATCGCTACGACTGGAAACTGGTCGGCAAGAAGGAAATGTACATTCCCTACAACAGCTACAAACTCGACTCGCCGAGCCTCAAATACGACGACATCGTCAAGGCCGGCCACATCAATCAAGACCTGACCCGTTATGAACTGCACCGTGTCTGGGAAGTGATCGGCACGGTCAAGCCGAGTGAGCGCCACATCTACGCCAAGCGCCACATGTACATCGACGAAGACAGCTGGCAAGCAGCGCTGGTGGATCACTACGACGGTCGCGGTCAATTGTGGCGAGTGGCTGAGGGGCATTCTGAGTACGTATACGATCACCAGGCTCAGGCTTATACGCTGGAAGCGCTCTACGACATTATTGCCGGCCGATACATCGCGCTTGGAATGAAGAACGAAGAGAAACACAGTTACGAGTTTGGCTTCGTCGCCAAGGCTGCCGACTTCACGCCATCGGCGTTGCGTGCCGAGGGTGTCCGGTAAGGCGGTAGGTATAGACGCTGGACAAAAGGCGACCGGGTGGTCGCCTTTTTTATGGCTGTCGATCAATGTCCTGAATACTTCTCAACAAGCGGGTTAGACAGGTCTAGGGTTGCCCCACAATTATAAAAAGGCACGCCGTAATGACCGCCATGACTCCGTGTCTGGACCGATCTGGATTTTTGCCCCGTCTTTCTTCGCATCACCTGTCGCGTGATCGCTTGAGCGAGCCGTTGCTGGCGTCGGCCGCGCGGGTGAAATTAATTTGCGCTCCCGCCGGCAGTGGCAAATCGGCGCTGCTCGCCGACTGCCTGTTGCAGGCACCGCCGCAGTGCCGGGTGTGCTGGTTGCCACTGTCGGGTGTCGCCATGAGCGTGGAGGACTTTCGTCAGCGTCTGGCGGAGTCACTGGGGCTGGCGTCATCGGAGGAGACCGCGATGCTCCGCGCGCTGGCGCGTTTGCAATCGCCGACCTGGCTGTTTCTTGACGATTATTGCCGCGTACCGAACCCGGAACTCGACCTGCTGCTGGATCGCATGCTGGCCGTCAGCAGCCCGATGTTGACCTGGTGGTTGGGGACCCGCCGTCGCCCGCAATGCAATTGGCCACGGTTGTTGCTTGATGACGAACTGTTCGAATGTGAGTGCTCCACGCTGGCCTTCAATCAGGCTGAAATCGCCTCGCTGTTGCACCACCTGACGCCAGCCGATGCCCACACCGTCGCCAGCAAGATCATCCAGCACAACGGCGGCTGGTGCGCCGGGGTTCGTGTGGCGCTGCTGCAAAAGTGCGACTGGTCACGCAACGACTCGCTGCACGGTCGACCGGACACGTTGCTCGATTACCTTGAACATGAACTGTTCACCTCCCTGACCCCGGAATTGACCGAGGTCTGGCGAGTGCTCGCGCATTTGCCACGATTCAATGCACGGCTGTGCGATCACCTGTTTGGCGCGGGTGAGGGCGCGCAATGCCTCAAGACCTTGCAGGAACTGGGGTGCTTTATCGAACCTTGGCAAGATTCGACCGACTGGCTACAGATTTTCCCGCCGCTTACGCAATTGATGCGCGATGAACAATGGCCTGCCGGGCGCTCCTGGCATCGTCGTGCCTGCCAGTGGTTCGCCACTGAACTGGACTGGAAAGCAGCGTTTGAACAGGCATTGCTGGCTGAAGAATTCGAAGTCGCCGTGAGCTTGTTGCAGCACTTCAGTTTCGAGCACTTGTTCGAGGAACAGACCGTCGTGCTGTTATTGCGTTTGTATGAGCAGCAAGGCGAAGAGCTTATGTTCGGCTCACCGCAACTGGTCGGCTTGATCACGGCGGCCTCGTTGTTTGCCGGGCGATTTGAACAAGCCGCCGTGTGCATCGAACAGTTGTCGCGATTCACTCCGCAGCCGTCGGCGACTCTGCAGCGGCAACTGGTTGCACGGTGGCAGGCGCAACAGGGGTGGCTCCTGCATTTGCAGGGACGGTTGGACGGTTCGCGCGCACATTTTTTCGATGCGTTGAACGACCTCGGCCCCGAACTCTGGACGGTGCGCGTGATGTGCTTGTCGGGGTTGACTCAGCAGGCATTGTTGCGGGGCGAGCTTGATGTGGCGCAAGCGTTGAATCGTGAGGCGTTGTGCCTGGCGCGTGCGCAGGACTCGCTGGTGTTCGAAGGGCTCCTGGAGCTCGATCATGCGCAATTGCTTGAACAGCGTGGCGCTCCCCAGCGCGCGGAAAGCCTACTCGCCAACATCCATGAGTTACTGAGTCAGCCAGTCGAGCGACCAGTGCCATTGCTCGGTCGAATCGCGTTACGTCGGGGGCGGCTTGCATTGTGCCAAGGGCACGATAAACGCGCCGAGGCATTTTTTCAGGTCGGTCTGCAGCAGTGCTTACGCAGCCACGACAAGCGCGTGCTGTACGGCTTTCTTGGTCTGGCACAAGTGGCGGCTAATCAGCGCGATTATGCTCAGGCGTTCGTCCTGCTGCGCGACGCAGAGAGACTGATGCAGCAACGGCATATTCCAGACACGGTTTATCGAGGCGTGCTGCTACAAGTCAGTAGCCATTTCTGGTTGCAACAGGGACGCGCCGAACTGGCGTGCGAAGCCTTGAGCCGGGTACTCAAGCACTATCGCGGGCCGCAGGCGCGGCAGGCGCCACCGGCCACACTTGAGCTGATCCCGCGCATCGAGTATTTGTTGATCCTCGCCCGAACTCGCTCAGAGCTGGATGCAATCGATGCAGCAGCACAGGTTGAATCATTGATGAAACAAGCGCAGACGCGCGGAATGTGGGCGCTCGCTACCGAATTAGAACTGGCTTTGGCCGAAGTGTTTTGGCTTGGCGGTCAAACCACGAAGGCCAGTGACGTGTTGCAGGAGGGCGTACGCAACGTGGCCCGGTATCAAGCATTCCAGGCGTTAAATGAGTTAAACCTGCGTCAGCCCTTGTGGTTGCACGATGAGCAGACTTCGCTGTTGTCTTGCAATGAACTTTGCGGTCGTGCGGATGCAACGGAAACATTAAGTCAGCGTGAGCTGCAAGTTTTAAAGCTGATTGCGCTTGGTCATTCCAATCAAGAAATTGCCGATGCACTGTTTATATCGTTACATACCGTTAAAACCCACAGCCGGCGCATACATGGAAAGTTACGGGTTGAACGCAGGACGCAAGCGGTGGCGAAGGCGAAGTTGTTGGGCTTGTGGGATTAATTTAGGCGGTCAACCAAGTCCCTGGCTTGATGTTCAAAATCTGGATTTTTACATGTGGTTTGAATTGTAAATAGTTGGTATTGCTTAGTGGCTTTGGTGTTTTTTGGTCTTGGGCTAATTTAGGCGGGGCGACTTTTTCGTTCCGTCATTTTTATTAACCAAGGGCAGCAATATGAACGTCATGAACAAATACATACCCGTTAGTATTGGCAGTCGTCCGCAGTGGCTTGAGCGTGCCGATGTTAGCGAGCAACTTAATTATGTTGAACTGGAACAACAGTTGATTGCAAGTCAGGCCGAACTGGATAAACAACTGGGAACACACAGCAGTCTGCAGACCTACGCAAAAAGTATTGCCAGTCAGTTGCTGCAGCTGGAATTTGGCAGCACGCTGGACCCCGACAATCTGATAACTACCAGCCGTTATATCTTCGATGCGGCCGGGCGTCGGGTCATGCAGGAGGACAAACGGTCCCTGACGGATATGCTCCTGTGCGGCCTGCACGAGGAAGGTGTGCGGGGAAGCATCACATTTGAAGGTGAAGACCTTCCTCTCGGATTGAACCAGCAATGGCTGGAGCATTTATTGACCGAGGACGTGCGCGCCGCCTACGGCGCTGCATTCCGGGATCTGTTCCAGCGCAGCGCGGTGCTCACCGCCATGAACAGCATCACCCGGGATCAATTGCAGTTGAGTGCATTTGCCGCGAAGCTCCAGGGGCATCTCGACGACACCAGTCTTCAACGGGTTCAACGTGCTGTGGACGGGGATGCGAGTTTGATCATCGCGCCACTGCAGTTGCGTGATGATACTCGACCACTCCTGGGGCTGGTTGCCATCGCCAGCCGCAGCCCCAGCCAAGACGACTGGCTTCTGTATGCTCCGCAATCGCCTGGCGGGCAGGACTGGTACAAGTTATCGACGCTACGGCAACTGAGCTTCGAAATTGGCGGTTGGACGGAAACTTCCGAGGGGCGAGACTACTTGTTATGGCGCTCCCACGCATTGGATCGCGAGGCAATCGGCGGTTATCTGAAACAGGTCAATCTGCCAAATCTATGGCGAGGTGTGGCACTCGCGCCGACCCCTTACACGGGGGCAGAAGTACTGAATACCCTTGTTTATAACCATCGGGCCTGGCTGGTGGCTCAAGAAGAACACCACACGCCCTATGGTTATCGCACCGCTACAAATCAGCAGCGCCAGAACTTTACCCGGATGACTTGCGAACTTCGGGCACTGAAAACAATTGAAGTGCGAGAGGGCGGATTTGTCAGCTACGAGCGTTTTTGCCACCAGCTGATCAAACGACAGATTGAAGAAGTGCTCTTGTCCAGAGGTGAACAAGTTGCTGTCAACCCTGACCGGATTTTTGTGGAAATCGAACGTGGCCAACAGATGACACTGACCCGGCTGATTGCCGACGAAGTGCATTTTTACTCTGATAACGCCGATAGAGACGGCTACCCGCGTTTCACGGTGGCGACGGACCATCCACCCATCAACCAACTCTCCATTCACCACGTTGCTGGATGGTCGAGAACGCTGCGTCCGGGCGAGAAGTACATCGACATGTTGCGTGCAACCTACATCGACCGCTCCAATGGCTACTACAAGCAGCAGTTATACAAGGGGATCATGCAGCGCCAGATGCGCGTGGCAGTCACGCAGGCGCTGTTTACCGGTCGGTTGGTGAAGCAACACGTCGATGAACTTTTGAAGGTTGTTGAGGCGTTCAATCATCCGCAAGCGACCAGCCCGGTGGGCGAGGCGCCTGACCAGGTGCGCCACAGTGCGCTGTACAAACTTCATCTGAAGGGACGTTTAGTCGTCGGGGTGTTTGTCTTCAGGGTGCATGTTGACGGGAAGATCGAGGAATATCTGTATACGCCGGATGCACCGGACGGCTGCGAACTACGGCCGTTCAAGGACTTCGTGAGCGCGGTGAAAACCCGCGGCCTTGGTGACTATTTTTACGATCGGGTATATGGGAAGTACCAGCCGCAGGTCGGTACTTATCTGACGGATCTAGAGGAGGTTGCCAACTTCACCGAGGTGCCGACACTGGAGCGTAACAGTCGGATCACGGATTTGTACTGGTGCTATTACGACGTGGTGACCAAGGTCATTTCTGATGTCGACGAAAAGACGCAAAGCCTTGAAGAGATTATCACCGGCCTGGTGTACAACGCCGTCGTATCGGCGGTGAGCGTCATTGCCATTGTCTACGCCCCCGTCGGTATCGCATTGAGTGTCGCCTTGCTGGCTCAGAATCTGGTGCAAGGCGTTCACGCCTATACCGAGGGTAATCGGTCCAAAGCCCTGAGTCATTTCGTGAAGGCGGTGATTGAGTTGGCGGCCTTGGGCAAGGCAGGTCTGGGAAAGTCGGGTGCTACTGCAGTGCAGAAAAGCCTGATCGGATTGCTGGGGGATGTGTACACCGTGGAAAAACTGTTTGCTGAAATATCCGGGCAGCCCCGATTACATGAGCGGGCGCTGGAGGTCATTCAGGAAGTTCTCGACGACCCTGAGAGCATCACCAGTAAAACCACCATCCGCTAATGGCAATGGCTGATCGCCGATGTCCTGCCGGGCTCAGCGACTGACATCATCGGCCTGATACCCCATCCGCCAACTCACGGCCCGTGTCGCCGTCAGCAAACGCTGCGCCGCCGGGCCGTTCTCGTCGGCGTGAAACAATGAGGCCGGGCCGACAATGGTCATGACCGCTGCCACGTTCCCGATGGCGTTGAAGACCGGTGCCGACAATGCATCGACCCCGGGCATCAGCAAACCATGCACATGGTGCAGGCCGCGTTCGCGAATCTGTTCGCACAATGCCGAGTATGTCTGGTCATCCGCCAGAGCATGGAGGCTGCCGGTTTGCAGTTCCTGCGCGCGCAAGTCGACGGTTTCCCGTTTCGGCAGAAAAGCACCGAACACCAGCCCGGTAGATGAACTGAGCAACGGCAACACCGACCCCAATTGCGTCACCACCGTCACCGCGCGCACGGCGGGTTCGATGTGCACCACGGTCGCACCCTGATTGCCCCACACCGCCAGAAAGCAGGTTTCGTTCAGTTCATCGCGCAGCTCGGCCAAGGGCAGGGCGCCGACTTTCAGCACGTCCATACTGTTGAGTGCCGCCAGCCCCACGCGCAATGCTTCACGGCCCAGGCCGTAGTGGTTGGTGGCGGTGTTTTGTTCGGCAAATCCGCTGGCGATCAGCGCCTGCAAATAGCGGTGAACCTTGCTCGCCGGCATCTGCACGTGTTCAGCCAGGCGCGAAAGCGAGGTCGAGGGCGACAACTCGGCCAAGGCCTTGAGAATGTCGGTGCCGACCTCGGCCGAGCGGACTTTTTGCTTGTCGTTGTTGCGCGGCGTTTCCATGGAGGCAGTCTGATCCCGGGACGAATGGGCATCTTTATAGCTTGACGGTCAATACCAATCAAATTACGTTATGCGTAATCAAATTACGATAAAAATAACCCGGGCGTGCCGAACCTCTGCAATAGAGTGACAGGTCATCGCCTTCTCCCTGTTCAGGAGGCTCCATGAACCCTGATTCAACCGCGCCAGCGCTGGCTTATCAGTCTGGCTTCGGCAACGAGTTCAGCAGTGAAGCGTTGCCCGGCGCATTGCCCGTTGGCCAGAACTCCCCGCAAAAAGCCCCCTATGGCCTCTACACTGAATTGTTCTCCGGCACCGCGTTCACCATGGCCCGCAGTGAAGCGCGGCGTACCTGGATGTACCGCATTCAGCCCTCGGCCAATCACCCGGCGTTCGTCAAACTGGATCGGCAACTGGCTGGCGGCCCCTTGGGTGAAGTAACCCCCAACCGCCTGCGCTGGAACCCGTTGGACATTCCGACCGAGCCGACAGACTTCATCGACGGTCTGGTGAGCATGGCCGCCAACTCAGGTGCGGAAAAACCGGCCGGAATCAGCATCCATAGCTACCGCGCCAACCGTTCCATGGAGCGCGTGTTCTTCAACGCCGACGGCGAATTGCTGCTGGTGCCGGAGCTCGGCCGTTTGCGCATCGCCACCGAACTCGGCGTGCTGGAGCTTGCGCCGCTGGAAATCGCCGTGCTGCCACGCGGGCTGAAATTTCGCGTCGAACTGCTCGACCCGCAAGCCCGCGGTTACATCGCCGAGAACCACGGTGCACCGCTGCGTCTGCCAGACCTGGGGCCGATCGGCAGCAATGGCCTGGCCAACCCGCGAGACTTCCTGACGCCGGTTGCGCACTACGAAAACCTCAAACAACCGACCACGCTGGTGCAGAAATTCCTTGGCCAGTTGTGGGGCTGCGAGCTGGATCATTCACCGCTCAACGTCGTCGCCTGGCACGGCAATAACGTGCCGTACAAATATGACCTGCGCCGTTTCAACACCATCGGCACGGTCAGTTTCGATCATCCGGACCCGTCGATTTTCACCGTCCTCACGTCGCCAACCAGTGTGCATGGCCTGGCCAATCTGGATTTCGTGATCTTCCCGCCACGCTGGATGGTCGCCGAGAAAACCTTCCGTCCCCCTTGGTTCCACCGCAACCTGATGAACGAATTCATGGGGCTGATCAAAGGCGAGTACGACGCCAAGGCCGAAGGCTTCGTGCCCGGCGGTGCGTCCTTGCACAGTTGCATGAGCGCTCATGGCCCTGATGGCGAAACCTGCACCAAGGCGATCAACGCGGAACTGGCACCGGCGAAAATCGACAACACCATGGCCTTCATGTTCGAGACCAGCCAGGTATTACGCCCGAGCCGTTTCGCACTGGATTGCCCGCAACTGCAAACTAATTACGATGCCTGCTGGGCCACGTTGCCCGCCACTTTCGACCCGACCCGGAGATAACCCATGACTCAGACAACCATCACTCGTAGCTGGGTTGCCTCCGCCAATGGCCATGCCGATTTCCCGCTGCAAAACCTGCCCTTGGGTGTGTTCAGCGTAAACGGCTCTGCCCCGCGCAGCGGCGTGGCGATTGGCGAGCATATTTTTGATCTGGAGGCGGCGCTGGAAGCGGGCCTGTTCGATGGCGCCGCTCGTACCGCTGTTGAAGCGACCCGTGGCGGTCAGTTGAATGCGTTCTTCGAGCTGGGCCGCGATGCTCGTGTTGCCCTGCGTGAGCGCTTGATCGAACTGTTCAAAGAAGGCAGCACCCTGCACGGCAAGATCGAAGCCCAGGGCGCAAAACTGCTGCCATTGGCGGCTGATTGCGTGATGCATCTGCCGGCAAAAATCAACGATTACACCGACTTCTACGTCGGCATCGAGCACGCGCAAAACGTCGGCAAACTGTTCCGCCCCGACAACCCGCTGCTGCCGAACTACAAGTACGTGCCCATCGGCTACCACGGTCGCGCTTCGACCATCCGTCCGTCCGGCACCGACGTTCGCCGTCCGAAAGGGCAGACCTTGCCGGCCGGTCAGACCGAGCCGACGTTTGGTCCGTGCGCACGTCTGGATTACGAACTGGAACTGGGCATCTGGATTGGTCAGGGCAACGAGATGGGTGACTCGATCGCCATCGGTGACGCCGCCGATCACATCGCCGGTTTCTGCTTGTTGAACGATTGGTCGGCGCGTGACATTCAGGCTTGGGAATACCAGCCATTGGGGCCATTCCTGTCGAAAAGTTTTATCACCAGCATCTCGCCATGGGTCGTCACCGCCGAAGCGCTGGAACCGTTCCGTCGCGCCCAGCCTGCCCGCCCTGAAGGCGATCCGCAGCCGCTGCCGTACCTGTTCGACAAGCGCGATCAAGCCGCGGGCGGTTTCGACATCGAACTGGAAGTGTTGCTGCTCACCGAAGGCCTGCGCGAGCAAAACCTGCCGGCCCATCGTCTGACGCTCAGCAATACCCAACACATGTACTGGACCGTGGCGCAGATGGTTGCGCACCACAGCGTCAACGGCTGCCAGTTGCAGGCCGGCGACCTGTTCGGTTCGGGCACCTTGTCGGGGCCGGAAAACGGTCAGTTCGGCAGCCTGCTGGAAATCACCGAGGGCGGTAAAAAGCCGATTGAGCTGGCGTCGGGCGAGGTGCGTAAATTCCTGGAAGACGGCGACGAAATCATCCTGCGTGCCCGTTGCAGCCGCGAGGGTTTTGCCTCCATAGGTTTCGGTGAATGCCGCGGCAAAGTACTGCCGGCGCGTTAAGAGGATTGGGTGATGGAACTCTATACCTACTACCGTTCGACCTCGTCTTATCGGGTGCGTATCGCATTGGCGCTCAAGGGCCTGGATTACCAGGCCCTGTCGGTCAATCTGATTGCACCGCCAGGTGGCGAACACCGCCAGCCGGCGTACCTGGGCATCAACCCGCAAGGCCGAGTGCCGGCCTTGCGCACGGATGAAGGCGATCTGTTGATTCAGTCGCCGGCGATCATCGAGTATCTGGAAGAACGTTATCCACAGGTGCCGCTGCTCTCCAAAGACCTCGTCGCCCGCGCTCACGAGCGCGGCGCGGCGGCGGTGATTGGTTGCGACGTGCATCCGCTGCACAACGTCAGCGTGCTCAACAAGCTGCGCCAACTGGGTCATGACGAAGCGCAAGTGGTCGAGTGGATCGGGCACTGGATCAGCCAGGGGCTGGCGACGGTGGAACAGTTGATCGGGGAGTGCGGTTATTGCTTTGGCGACGAACCGGGATTGGCGGATGTCTACCTGATCCCGCAGCTGTACGCGGCCGAGCGATTCAACATCTCCCTTGAGGCGTATCCACGGATTCGCCGGGTGGCGGCGCTGACGGCCACACATCCTGCGTTCATAAAAGCCCACCCGGCCAACCAGCCAGACACTCCATAACGCTAACCACTGAACCCTGTAGGAGCCGGGCTTGCCCGCGATGAACGATAACGCGGTTTACCTGATAAACCGCGTCGCCTGAATCGCGGGCAAGCCCGGCTCCCACAAGGTGCGATGGCAGACATAAATACGGGGCATGCCGAAATCAAAATGTGGGAGCGAGCCTGCTCGCGATAGCGGTCTGACTGTCACTTTAAAGATGTCTGTCCTGCCGTCATCGCGAGCAGGCTCGCTCCCACAGGGTTCAGTGGACGATTGCGTTGGGTGGAAGATGCCCCAGGCGCTCAGTCAGGCGAATCCGCTGGATCGGGTCGTCGCTGAGCAACAGCGCATGCTCCAGGTCAAAGCGTTCGGCATTCGGGCAGTCCAGTCGCTGATAGAGGCTGGCTCTGGCCAGGTAATCGGCGGCGTTGGCGTTGCCCAGCTCCAGCACCCGTTCGGCGTCGATCAGGGCGCCGATGTAGTCATCGTGGGAGAGGTGCAGTTGACGCAGGTTTCGCGACAGGCGTTGCAGCATCTGCACCGGATCAGCCGTCAGTAAATGGTCTGCACTGAGTTTCATGTTCGGGCCGTACTGGCGTTGCAGCAGTTCCCGGCAGTCGTTGGGGTACAACCGACGCCCGCCACAGGGGTCGAGCAAGTGGTCGGCGCCCGGAACCCGCAGCAGGAAATGCCCGGGGAAATTGACCCCGACCAGCGGGATTTCCAGGCGCTTGGCCAACTCCAGCGCAATCAGCCCAAGAGACAGCGGCTGGCCGCGTCGCAGTTCCAGAACTTTATTGAGCAAGGCCACTTGTGGGCGCAGCGGTGTGAAGTCGTCCTGGGCGAACCCCAGGTCATTCATCCGCCGCAACAACGGCTGAGCCAGTTCGCTGACCGGTAACATCGGCAAGCCATAGCTGACCTTCTGTGTCAGGCCGTTGAAGTCGGCCAACACCGCCTCGGTATTCAGCTTGGTATCGTGCTCGGCCGCCATCCACAGCGCCGCTTCGAACAGCGCGGGCGGTGAACGTTGCAGGCAATCGAAGAAGCATTGGCGGGGCGTCATCAAAATCTCCGGCGAATGCCTCGTTTTAGCCCCGTCTCCGGCATTCGTCCAGTGCTGCACACATGCGGTTTCAGGTTATGTCCGAAAGGCTGCAAATTAACGTCGCTTATTCCGGTGCGCTTCTGCAATTTTTAGGCGCAAGCCTATACTGGCGACTACAAGAAGTGATTCGGGAGCCCCACGATGTTCGCTCTCATGCAAAGCACTCGCCTTGAATCGCTACATCTAAGCGTCGACTCGGTCACCGGGTTGAAGGCGGTCATTGCCATTCATAACAGCCGGCTTGGGCCTGCCCTGGGCGGTTGTCGTTACCTTGCCTACCCCAGCGACGAATCGGCGGTCGAGGATGCCATACGCCTTGCGCAAGGCATGAGTTACAAGGCTGCTCTCGCCGGGCTGGCCCAGGGTGGCGGCGTGGCGGTGATTGTTCGCCCGGTTCATGTGGAAAATCGTGCCGCGCTGTTCGAAGCCTTCGGGCGCTGTATTAATCAGCTCGACGGTCGCTATATCACCGCCATCGACAGCGGCACTTCTGTGGCCGATATGGATTGCATCGCCCAGCAGACCCAACACGTCACCAGCACCACATCGGCGGGCGACCCTGCGCCGCATGCCGCCATGGGCGTGTTCACCGGCATTCGAGCGACCGCGATGGCCCGTCTGGGTAGCGATAATCTGGAAGGCCTGCGCGTGGCCATTCAAGGTTTGGGCAATGTCGGTTATGCACTCGCCGAACAACTGCACGCGGCGGGCGCGGAACTGCTGGTCAGCGATATTGACCACGGCAAAGTGCAACTGGCGATGGAGCAACTGGGTGCTCACCCGATTGCCAACGAGGCACTGCTCAGCACTCCATGCGACATCCTCGCGCCGTGCGGTTTGGGGGGCGTGCTCAACAGCCACAGCGTGACGCAACTGCGCTGCTCGGCGGTGGCCGGCTCGGCGAACAATCAACTGACGCACCTGGAAGTCGCCGATCAACTGGAACGTCGGGGCATTCTGTATGCGCCGGATTACGTGATCAATTCGGGCGGGCTGATCTACGTTTCGCTTAAACACCGCGGCGAAGAGCTCACGACTATCACGGCTCACCTGTCGAAAATCGCCTCACGCCTGACCGAAGTCTTCGCCCATGCCCAGGCGGAAAAACGTTCGCCTGCGCGGGTGGCGGACGAATTGGCAGAGAAGGTCTTGTACCGCTGAGTCGTTCTGTTATCCCTGACATGAAAAAGGCCCTGAGTCAGTCGACTCAGGGCCTATTCAATTCGGGCGTTGCTTACTTCGGCGTCTTGGCCGCTTTGGCTGGCTTGGTCGGCTCAGCGGCTTCAATGACCTCGACAGGTTCAGCTTGCTCAACCACTTCAACCGGCGCATTCAGCAGTTCGGACAACGCATCCGGTTGGCTCTTGAATGCCTTGGCGAACACATCGCGGTTTTTCGCCATGTAGATCCCGGCTTCTTCCACTTGCTGCTCGGTCAGGGACGGAACGGCTTTTTGCAACACTTCAGCCAGCAATTCGGCCAGTTCGAGCATTTTGTCATGACGGTCAGCTTCGGCTTTATCCATGAACAAGCGCTCCAGATCTCGGCTGCTGCGGTATACCACTTCGACGGCCATTCACCACCTCACATGCCTTCACATTGGTTGTCTGTTTCGACTACTGTATTTATATACAGCGAAAAGGATAAGCGAATCCCTGCGCTTTGGGTAGTGGCTTTTTAATGTAGACCGAAATTGGCGTTTGTCAGCTAAACCGCGGCGCTCCCTTCGCGAGCAGGCTCGCTCCCACAAGGATCACCGATAACCTGTAGGAGCCGGCGGTGCGACGATTCGACTTGCCCGCGATGGCGTCAGTGAAAACACTACAGAAGTGTCCAGCAACAACCCATCACCATCTCACCCACAGCCTCTGGCCTTTTTTCTGCATGCAGAACAACCGTCACGTCAATCCCGCATCATCCGCTCAAATCGAGCTAAGGAAGCATCATCGTGAAAATCAACTGGGCCGAGAATCTGCGGCAGAACGTGCATCAACTGGCCGAGTCCCTGGGCAACCTGTTCGTCGAGACTTTCCACTACCTGGCGCTGTTCGCCATTGGTGCAGTGACCGCGTGGGCAGCGGTGATGGAATTTCTGGGGATGATCGAAGCAGGACACATCAAGATCGACGACATCTTGCTGCTGTTCATCTACCTGGAATTGGGGGCGATGGTCGGGATTTACTTCAAGACCAATCACATGCCGGTGCGATTCCTGATCTACGTGGCGATCACCGCATTGACGCGGCTGCTGATCTCGAATGTCTCGCACCACAATCCGCCGGATGTCGGGATCATCTACCTGTGCGGCGGGATTCTGCTGCTGGCGTTTTCGATTCTGGTGGTGCGTTACGCCTCGTCGCAATTCCCTTCGGTGAAGATCGAACACCCGCAACGCAAGGTTGGTGCGGGTTCCAGTGAACATCCCGAAGTGGAGAAAGGCGAGCTTTAAAGCCTGATGGCAGGTCGGTGCTGGCCTTTGAGCGGGGGCGGCGGCAGGGATCGATTGTCGCCGTCGGTCATGGCTTCGAGGAGGGTCATGGCACTGTGGCCTTGTTCGATGGCGATGCCGAATTGAATGCTTTGCACCAGCCGATTGAGGCGTTTGGGGTCATTGCGCTGCTCGGCGCTGATCATGCGTTTGGCGACCACGCGGCCGTCGTTGGAGAGGGTCAGCATGATGCTGCCATCCAGACCTTGAATGCTCAGGTTGATCTGGTATTCCGGTGCAAAGGCATCGGTAATAACCTGGAATGGGTTGTCCATGATGCGTCACCGCCTGATTGAACGTGCAGTTATTGACCGGCCATGATCGGGTTGGTTCGCAACTCCAGACTATCGGCAGATCGCTCGCTGAGGTTTCAACAGTCCTTTTGCCTCAGAGGTGACGTAGCAAGGGGCATGCCGCAAAAAATTGTTGAACAACAATCACGGCAAAAAAGCGACGGACGTTGTGGCTAATGCAAACTCACTAAGCCGCACCGCAAACCGTAGCAGCCGGACGCAGGCTTCGCCAGCTGCTATGTATGGACTCGCCCCCACTTTCAACCCGCTTTTGAACACTGCTACCCGGTTGCATCTATGTATAAGGCCTATTCGAGGAAGCCTTCATCGGCTTCTGGCCAACATTGGGTGAGCTCGCGGTATGCCTATTACATTTAGGCCTCAAGGGCCGGTAGCAGCTCAGGCATCTATCCGCGACGGTCTGACCTGGGGTCAATGTTCTTCAGCAAGGGTTGAGGCGGCTCAGCGCCCCGGTGGCAGAACTCTGTCAATGACTCTTGATCAGCCCCTCATCACGGCCTCTGACCAGTGGCCGGTTGGCGATGATAGGTCTGCTCGTTTTGCAGCAGCACCCACATGATGCGCAGGTTGCGGTTGGCCAACCGCACCGCCGCGCCTTTTTGACCGTGACGGCTCAACCAGCGTCGCAGACGCTGGTCATCTGGATGTTCCGAATCTGGCCGCACCTGCCTCAATACAGAGTGCGCACCTTGAATCGCCAAGCTGCGCAGATAGGCATCACCGCGCTTGCACATATTGCCCAGTCGAATCTTTTGCCCGCTGCTGTGCTGTTCGGGCACCGTGCCGAAATAGGCGGCGAACTGGCGCGCGTTGGCAAAGCGTTCAGGCTCAGTCTGTTTGGCTAGCATCGCCGTGGAGAAGATCGGGCCGACCCCCCGTATCGTCATCAACCGTTTCGCCGTCTCGTCCGCGCGAGCACTGGCTTCCAGGCGCCCCGTCAGCACGTTGATGTGTTCGCCCAGTTGGCCCCACTCAGCCAGTATTTCGTCGATCAGCTCGCGCAACATATCCGGCAGCGGCTGGCTGGGGTCTTCCAGTACCCGTGGCACATCTCGGCTGAGGGCCATCTCGCCCTGCGCCAAGGCAATGCCGTGTTCCAGCAGCAAGCCACGCATCTGGTTACCCAAGGCCGTGTGCCGTCGCACGCATCCCTGCCGGACGCGGTGCAGCGCTTGCATCGCTAACGCCGACTCACTCTTGACCGGTACGGCTGCAATTTTTTGGTCTCGGCCTGCACGTAATATCGCCAGCACATCGTTGCGGTCATTCTTCGCTCCGCTACGGTGTTCGGCCACACGTTGTGCAGGCAGTATCCGCACTGGATTGCCTTGCGCCTGTAACAGCCGTGCCCACGCTTGCGCGCCCGGCCCGGTCTCCATCAGTACCGTCACATCCGCCGACAACTGGCGCAGGAACACGTGAAAAGCTTCACGAGACTTGATCCGTTGCTCGTGGACCACCTGGCCAAGGGAATTTTCCCCCGCGACCTGAAACACATTCTTCGCAAGATCCACCGCTACTGTCGTGCACGCCGCAAGATCGGCTGGCGACAAGGATTTGTTTATCGTCGTATGCTTGCTCATGGCCTCGCCCTCGCTGTCGTTGGCTTTCATAGAATGCCACCGTGGCGCGAAGACGCCTCGGCTTGGGCGAGTCCATTCAATTACAAAGTGCGATTGCGCCTGCCCGTTTCAGGGCATGAATGAAGAGATGATCGCAGACAGTGCAATCAGCACTCCACCCAGCTCACCGCCAGGCCGCCCCGTGAAGTCTCTTTGTATTTGTCATGCATGTCGGCGCCGGTATCGCGCATGGTGCGGATCACCCGGTCCAGGGAAATGAAGTGTTTACCGTCGCCGCGCAGGGCCATTTGCGTGGCGTTGATCGCCTTCACAGCGGCAATCGCATTACGCTCGATGCAAGGCACTTGCACCAGGCCGCCGACCGGGTCGCAGGTCAGGCCGAGGTTGTGCTCCAGGCCGATTTCGGCAGCGTTTTCCAATTGCTCTGGGGTAGCGCCGAGCACGTCGGCCAGACCGGCGGCGGCCATCGCGCAGGCCGAACCGACTTCGCCCTGGCAACCGACTTCAGCGCCAGAGATCGAGGCGTTTTTCTTGCACAGAATGCCGACCGCCGCCGCACCCAGAAAGAACGCAACCACGTCATCGTCCGACGCGTCCGGATTGAATTTCATGTAGTAATGCAGCACCGCCGGAATGATCCCCGCCGCACCGTTGGTCGGTGCCGTGACCATACGCCCGCCCGCCGCGTTTTCCTCGTTCACAGCGAGGGCGAACAGGTTGACCCACTCCATGGCCGACAGGGTGGATGTGATGACATTCGGCTTACCGATTTCCAGCAGGCTGCGGTGCAGTTTTGCGGCGCGACGCGGCACGTTCAGGCCGCCCGGCAGGATGCCTTCGTGGCGCAGACCTTGTTCGACACACTCGCGCATCACCGACCAGATGTGCAGCAAGCCCTGGCGGATCTCGGCTTCGCTGCGCCAGGCCAATTCGTTGGCCATCATCAATTCAGAAACCCGCAGGCCGTGCTGATTGCAGAGTCGCAGCAATTCGGCAGCGCTGGAGAAATCATACGGCAGCACTACATCGCTGGCGGGCGCGATGCCGGACTCGGCTTGCGCCGCTTCGACGATAAAACCGCCGCCGATCGAGTAGTACGTTTGCTCGTAGAGTTCGCCGGTTTCGCCAAAGGCTGTCAGAGACATCGCGTTGGGGTGGTAGGGCAGGCTCTCGTCCAGCAGCAGGAGATCACGCTGCCAGTTGAAGGCGATCGTCGTTTTGCCAGCCAGGGACAATTCACCGGTTTCGCGCAGGGTCTGGATGCGGCTGTCGATAGACGTGGGGTCGATGCTGTCCGGCCATTCGCCCATCAGGCCCATGACACAAGCGCGGTCGGTCGCGTGGCCGACACCGGTGGCGGAAAGTGAGCCATACAGGCGGATTTCCACCCGGCGTACGGCGTCGAGCAAACCTTGGTCCATCAATGCCTGGGCGAAGGTCGCAGCGGCGCGCATCGGGCCGACGGTGTGGGAACTGGACGGACCGATGCCGACTTTGAAGAGATCGAAAACACTGATAGCCATGCTAAAGCCTATACACGCAATGGGAGAGAAATCGCTGCCATTTTTGTAGGACAAGCGCAATCTCGGTGATACTGACAACCTCGGTCCTACGTGACCAACGAAACTTCCTAAGACAGCCTTTAGCAGGACTAAACGATGAGCCGTCAATTGCATGCCCAGACCTATGTCTGGCTGCACGTGTTTTCCTGTGCCGCGCGGCACTTGTCGTTCACCCGTTGCGCCGAAGAACTGCACATCACGCCGGGGGCGGTCAGTCAGCAGATTCGGCAGTTGGAAGAGCGTTTGGGCTTTCGCCTGTTTCACCGTCGTGCCCGGGGCGTGGAGCTGAGCGCTGAAGGCCAGCGCCTGGCCATTACGGTCAACGAGGCTTACGGCAGCATCGATGCAGAGTTGCGTCGTCTCGACGCCGGAATGATCAGCGGAATTTTGCGAGTACGCTCGATTCCGTCTTTCCTGAGCAAATGGCTGACCCCGCGCCTGCCACGCTTGCAGCAGCGCTTTCCGGACATTCAGTTGCGTCTGGTGGCCGAGGACAGCAGCGTGCCGCTGCATGAGGGCGACTTCGATTTGGCCATCGACCTGAACGATGGCAGCTACCCCGGCCTGTTATCCACAGCCTTGCTCGACGAGCAGATCTTCCCGGTCTGTGCCCCAAGCCTGCTACGAGGCCGACCGCCGCTACATGGTCCGGCGGACCTGATGCATTTCCCGTTGTTGCACGACATCACCGCCTGGCGCGGCAGCTATGAATACGCGGAATGGGAGTTCTATCTCGATGCCATTGGCTTCGAGGGTGCTGACGTGCGACGCGGGCATACCTTCAATCGCAATCACCTGACCATCGAAGCGGCCATTGCCGGGATGGGCGTGGCGATTGCACGCCGCACGTTGCTCAACGATGAGCTGGAACGGGGGGCATTGATCGTGCCGTTCGGGTTGGCGGTGCCCAATCACAAGCGCTACATGTTGCTGTATGCGCCGGGGGCTTTGAGCCATCCGGGTGTGCGCGCGGTGCATGACTGGCTGGTGGAGGAGGCGGGGATCTTTCGAAGTTTGCACCCGCTGGCAGAGCAACAGATGTGAGCAATTGTGACAAAGAAGCGAGCGGACCCAACTCCCGACCTTAGCAGCGCTTTTGCTCGTTGTCCGGGTTTTTTTGCTAAACCATATTTATCTTTTTTTAGGGGTTGAAATGTTCTGCGCACAGACCGATTGTGTAAGTAAGAGGTCACGGTGACGACGCCCAAGGGCTAGCCGAAGGGCCTCTCGCGAGCTAGCTGAAATAAGGGATGAACTATGCAAATCCAAGTCAACAGCGATAACCATATTCAAAGCAGCATCCGACTGGAGGAGTGGGTACGTACTACCATTGAGAGCACGCTCGAACGTTATGAAGAGGACCTGACCCGCGTCGAGGTTCACCTGCGGGACGAAAACGGCGACAAGCCCGGACCGCACGACATGCGCTGCCAGCTGGAAGCGCGGCCAAAAGGCCACCAACCGATTTCTGTCACCCATAAAGCCGCTAACCTGGAACTGGCGATCGACGGTGCGGCCGAAAAACTCGAACATGCACTGGAACACCTGTTCGGCAAACTGCGGGGCAAACCACGTGCCGCGGTGGTGCCGTTCGAGCGAGCCGCAGCCGATGCGCTGCTGGAAGACGAGTTTCTCGAGAACGAACAGGCTGCACAGAACGGCTGACGTCGATTCACTTTTATCTTTCCACCACTGACAACGGGCCTGCTGATGCAGGCCCGTTCTTGTTTCAGGGTTTGCAGATCTGAGTGTGCTCTGATCGAAGACCGCGTCATCGTTCATCGCGGGCAAGTCGAATCGTCGCACCGCCGGCTCCCACAGGATCACGCTGTACCTGTGGGAGCGGCGGTGCGACGATTCGACTTGCCCGCGATGGCGTCCTTACAAGCACCGACTATCTTGAGGATTAGCGCAAAAACGCCTGCCGATACTCCCCAGGCGTTCCCCCCAAAGCCTGCCGAAACCGATTGGTGAAATGACTGGCACTGGCAAACCCGCACGCCAATGCAATTTCCCCCAACGGCTGCGACGTCAAACGCAATAGCTCCTGCGCCCGGCTCAGTCTGCGTGCCAGTACATATTGATGCGGCGGCAAGCCAAAACTCTCCCTGAACATCCGCGCAAAGTGGTACTCCGACAGCGCGCACAACGCAGCCAACTGTCCAAGGCTGATGGCTTCGGCCAACTGGGTATCGATGAAGTCCACCAACTGCCGCCGTTGATGCGCCGCCAATCCACCCTTGAGCCGCAATCCCTCGCGCATGCCGACTTGGCCAAGCAACACGTGGCTGAGCATTTCGTGGGCCAGGCTGCTGGTCAGCAAGCGTTCGCCGGGTTCATCCCAGTTGAGGGTGAGCATGTGCCGAAAGCGTCGCGCTTGCGCCGGATCGTCGAGAAAGGTCCCTTCGCGCAATTGCAGTTCGCGCGGTTCGCGGTCCAGCAGCGTGACGCAGCCGAGGGCGAATTGTTCGGGGCTGAAATACAGGTGGGCCAGGCGAATGTCGCCGTTGATCACCCAGCCCGATTGATGCTCGGCGGGCAGGATGCACAGCTTGTCCGGGCCGCCCTTGGTGCCGGGCTGGTCGCGGCGGAAGGTGCCGGTGCCGCCGGCGATGTAACACGACAGCGTGTGATGGCTCGGCGCTTCGTAGTCCTGGGCGTCGTGATGGTTGCTCCACAAGGCAGCAGCCATGCCGTCACCGAGCTCGGCGCTGTGCTCCAGGCGAGCATTGGGCGAGCGGTTCAGGGCTTGAAAGACTTGTAGCGTTTCCAGTGCGGGCATGATCGGTTCTCTCCAACGCTTTGCATCCTACTCCGTAGACGTTGGCCTGCCAGCCTCTGCGCAGACAAAAGCGCAAGTTTATGCAAGTGCGAAAAGGTGCGGCGCAGGACACTGAGCCTCTATTGAGGAGTGTTTGCCATGAACCTGTCGTTGTACTTGCTGACTGTGCTGATCTGGGGCACCACCTGGATTGCCTTGAAATGGCAGCTGGGCGTGGTGGCGATTCCAGTATCGATTGTCTATCGCTTCGGTCTCGCGGCGCTGGTGCTGTTTGCCCTGCTGCTGTTGAGTCGGCGCCTGCAAGTGATGAACCGTCGCGGGCATTTGATCTGCCTGGCGCAAGGGTTGTGCCTGTTCTGCGTCAACTTCATGTGCTTCCTGACCGCCAGCCAGTGGATTCCCAGCGGCCTGGTCGCCGTGGTGTTTTCCACCGCTACCCTGTGGAACGCGCTGAATGCGCGGGTGTTCTTCGGCCAGAAAATTGCCCGCAATGTGCTGATGGGCGGCGCTCTGGGCTTGTTCGGGCTTGGTCTGTTGTTCTGGCCTGAACTGGCCGGACACACCGCCAGCCCGCAAACGTTGCTCGGCCTGGGCCTGGCGCTGCTCGGAACCCTGTGCTTCTCGGCGGGCAACATGCTGTCGAGCCTGCAACAGAAGGCCGGGCTGAAGCCGCTGACCACCAACGCCTGGGGCATGGCCTATGGCGCGGCAATGTTGTCGGTGTGGTGCCTGGTCAAAGGCATTCCGTTCGACATCGAATGGAGTTCGCGTTACATCGGCTCACTGCTGTACCTGGTCATTCCGGGCTCGGTGATTGGTTTCACCGCTTACCTGACACTGGTCGGTCGCATGGGGCCCGAGCGCGCGGCGTATTGCACCGTGTTGTTCCCGGTGGTGGCGCTGAACGTCTCGGCGTTTGTCGAAGGCTATCAATGGACCGCACCGGCACTAGTGGGTTTGGTGCTGGTGATGCTCGGCAATGTCCTGGTGTTTCGTAAGCCCAAGGCGCCGATGGCGCAAGGCACTGGCAAGCTCGCTTGAAAGGCTTGGGACGAGCGTTGAGGCCACTCAGCGCTCGGTCCTGAGGGCTACGAATATCAGCAACGGAAGTATGAAATCGACAATATGCCGAGCCCAGTCCTTGGCGTTCCAGACTTGTGATGCATCCATGTTGAACCATTCGACGCCGATCACTTGCAAACAGATGTAATAGACAAATATGGCGATCAGTAATCCGATTATGGAAAATTTTTTGGCCTCATGGAAAACCTCGGCAGGCGCGTTTATGTTCCGGTAAAGGTGATAGGCGCCTACCAGACAAAAAGCCGTATAGATAACTTCCAGGGTAATAATGAACCAGTAGATCCGGTGGTGGAGCATGGGCGAGGTGATGGCCCTGTAGCTCAGGTTGAGGTTTTCCCGAGTGGTGTCCATGCTCAGGATATGACCGACATATTCATAGTTGGATGAGTAGTCGGTGAAGTTGCTGTACATAACCAAAAGACCAAAAAAGCTTATATAAGCCATTAGTGAGAACTTGCAGTATCTGATGGTTTTGTCGGTGGTGAGGTTGTTCAAGATTAATGTACTCCATTACTGTTTTTCCGTGGGTCGGATAAGTAGTCTGGAGTGTATAACGCTTAACTTTTTTTCGTCGCTGGACTGAATTGCAAGTTGTGTAACAAACGGGCAGATACGTTAAAAGTATCTGCCCGTTTTAGTTAGCCTTTCCAGACTTGCGGGTTGACCAGATCTTGCGGTCGCTCGCCCAGCAAGGCGCTGCGCAGGTTGGCCAACGCGCGATTGGCCATGGCTTCACGGGTTTCGTGAGTGGCAGAACCGATATGCGGCAATGTCACCGCATTTTTCAGTTGGAACAGCGGCGACTCGGCCAGCGGTTCTTTTTCGTAGACGTCCAGACCGGCGCCGCGAATGCGGTTGTTTTGCAGCGCTTCGATCAGGGCCGGTTCGTCGACGACCGGGCCGCGCGCAATGTTGATCAGGATGGCGCTTGGCTTCATCAGTGCCAGTTCGCGGTGGCTGATCAGGTGTTTGGTTTTTTCGCTGAGCGGCACGACCAGGCAGACGAAATCGGCTTCGGCCAGCAGTTGATCCAGCGTGCGGAACTGCGCGCCGAGTTCTTGTTCCAGCTCGGTCTTGCGGCTGTTGCCGCTGTAAATGATCGGCATGTTGAAGCCCAAACGACCCCGGCGGGCAATGGCCGCGCCGATGTTGCCCATGCCGACAATGCCCAGGGTTTTGCCGTGTACATCGGTGCCGAATAACGGTGTGCCGACGGTGGCTTGCCATTGGCCGGCCTTGGTCCAGGCGTCCAGCTCGGCAACGCGACGGGCGCTGCTCATCAGCAGGGAGAAGGCCAGGTCGGCGGTGCTTTCGGTAAGCACGTCGGGAGTGTTGGTGAGCATGATCCCGCGTTCGTTGAAGTAGGCAACATCGTAGTTGTCGTAGCCGACCGAGACGCTGGAGACCACTTCCAGTTTGGCGGCGTTTTCCAATTGCGCGCGACCGAGTTTGCGACCGACACCGATCAAGCCGTGGGCGTGGGGTAGGGCTTCGTTGAATTGGGCATTGATGTCGCCGTTTTTCGGGTTCGGCACGATCACGTCGAAGTCTTGTTGCAGGCGTTCAACCATTTCAGGGGTGACGCGGCTGAAGGCGAGGACGGTCTTTTTCATGGGAGGAGGGCTCGTCGGGCGTGGAGAATGCCAAGCACGCTAACATTCTTCCCGGCTGTTGTGCGAGTGCCCGGACATTGGAGTTACCCCTATTCAAACTGTGGGAGCCGGGCTTGCCCGCGATAGAGGAGTGTCAGTCAACATCAATGTTGAATGGTAAACCGCCATCGCGGGCAAGCCCGGCTCCCACATAGATCAGCGGTGTGGCGTGGGTTTTGGTAGTTCGAGGTTATCGAGCATTCGGTTCGCCGCCAGTTCGGCGAGCATGACGATTTGTTGGATGGCCATGGCGGTGTTGCGGTGCGGGCCTTCCAGATAACCGGCGAAATCACTGGCCATCACACTGGCCTGGGCCAGCGATTCACAGGTGTGGGCCAAGAGGTCTTCGTCTCTGAGATCGGGTGCAAGCATGAACATCGTGCTTGGCTTGCGGGCCACGGGGGATTTGAGCGCTGAGGGATTGAGGTAGTGATTCAGCGCGCGTTCGGCGGCATCGTGGAATTTTTTGGAATCGATGGATTCGTAGGGGGAAACGTCGTCGGTTTCCGGAGGGTTCGGTGTTTCTTTAATCATGCGGAAGTTACTCATTGGCAGATGAAGTGGAACTGCCATCTTTCGTTTTCCAGACGAAAGGGGTGGCAGCCATGCGCGGACTGGAAAAACCGGTACACCCACCAAAAACCGGTAGACCCGAAGGTCTCCCGCGCACAGCCGCCATAACAAGGATTTGCGTGCAGAAAAAAGCGCCGCAGTATGCCATGGGGTGTGGTAAGTGTTCGCCAAGTTTTCCAGACCTGATCGCTGATTTTGCAGCGACCCACAAAGCCTACCCATTTCCCGTCCGACCCAACAACCGACAGAACTCGTCGGAATCCTTCCCCAAAATCAGCGCGTCTGTAGGACCGTGAAATCAGTTCGCCAGCCGAACGTCTCCCGGCTTTCCGGGCCGTTGTCGGCCCACTTGGCCGGCGAGGCGTAAGCGATGCTAATGGCGATGCCCAGACCCGAAGGGACACGAATCCCGTCGGCGGGAGGAGACGAGTGCTTTTCCGATGATTTTTTGTGGGTTGGTTTTTTTTGCACGCTCATGTGTTCTAACATCCTGGCCACGACCTATTTACGTGGTCGAGTACTTTGGGAAACGTCTGATTGTTTTCTATAAAGAGCGTCAGCATGGTGCTGCCTCTGAACACTGATAGGGAAGTCAAAAATGTCCGGCAAGCCTGCTGCGCGAAAGACCGATTCCGTGAGCTGTCCCCGCTGCGGTGGAACAGCCATCGAATTCGGGTCACCCAATGTATTTTTTGATGGTCTGCCCGCTGCTCGGGTAACCGACTGCACCACCTGCGGCAGTGTCTTGACCATGGGCGCCATGTCCTCGGTACAGATCAATGGCCAGGCCGCGCTGGTCACCGGCTCGCAAGGTACGCATGGCGACACCATTACGGGTGGGTCATCGAGCATCATCATCGGGAACAACTTCACGCCTGCGCCTGTTTCCCTGGTTAGTCCGATGCCTGCGCATTTGGTGGAGCCTTCCAGTTACCAGCCCTCGGTTATTGCACCTACCCCCTCGCCTGCGCCGACCGTTGCTGCTGACGACTTGGTTTTAGAGGAGGAAGAAGAGGAAGAGGAGCTGGATGAAGAGAAGCCGGTGGGTATCACGCTGCGGATCGGCGTGTTCTTTGATGGGACGTTGAACAATGCCAATAACGGTGAGATGGGACTGCTCTGTGGTGCTGTCCACCCCATCAAGCCCGACGATTTGGACGCCAGTTGTAAACCTTATATGTCCGACTCGGACAGCAGTTATGCAAATGATGAGTCGAACATCAAAAAACTGAGCGACTTGTATTTTGCCCCTCCCGATATCCTGGATGATGGAGAGTTGCATCTAAGATTTGAATCAGTCTATGTGGATGGTATAGGTACATCATCCGGTCAAGCCGATAGTATGCTTGGGGCCGGGATGGGGCGCGGCGCGATGGGCGTCACTGCGAAAGTAGAGGAGGCATTTAAAAAAATCGGGCGAACTATCTATGACTTTTCCCAAAGCTATCCCGATTCAAAGATCATTAACTTAACATTCGATACGTTTGGCTTCAGCCGAGGTGCAGCGGCTGCGCGACATTTTTCCAATGAAGTCGCGCTGGGACAGAATGGTGCGCTGGGCGATATCTCCAAGATATTTCGTGGGGCTTTCCACCAAACCTGTAACGTCGAATATCAGCACGACGTCCAAATGGGTTTTATCGGCTTGTTCGATACCGTACCGTCGGTAGGCGGCTTGGCCAATCTGGGCTATGTGCGCAGCCAAACACAACCGGGGCTCAAACTGTACCTGCCACGCAGCCTGTTTCCCAATGTCGTCCAATTGACAGCCCGGGACGAAATCCGCGCCAACTTCGCCTTGACCCGAGTCAAACCCGATCACCTGGAAATCACACTGCCTGGTGTCCACTCGGACCTTGGCGGCGGCTACTTCCCTGAATCCGAAGAGAACCTGCTGATCAGTCCGATGCAGGCGCTGGATGTCCCCGTCACGACGGACGTGAAATACACCTCGATCTACCGCGATGCGCAACAGGTGAAGGCCCAGTGGGAGGCCAAAGGTTGGCCGTCCGAAATGCTGACGGTCGTGACACCCTATGTTCGAGGCTTGCCTCCCTCCCAGCAAGACCGCTTGAACCCAACCAAGCGGGTCTACGCGGCGTTGCAGCTCAAGCGCCCGGTACGAGGTGAGTTGTCGCGGGTTTACCTGCGAGTCATGTACGCACTGGCCAAGGAACGGGGAGTGAGGTTTAAGCCCCTAGATGAGCAGTACCCGTCGTACACCATCCCATCTGAGCTGCAGGCACTGTGTGACCGCTTTGTCGCGGGTGACTACAGTACAACTCGCCCCGAAGAGCAACTGCTCAAATTGCAGTACATTCACACCTCGGCCAACTGGAATCCACCGACAATCTTGCAAGGTTCAATACCTCGAACCAGCGCAGGCTTACTCTACTTTAATGCCCCAACAACGGATGGGATCCGCGTACAGCATCCCCATATACTCGACTAGGAGTCACGAATATGCGAACACTATGGATCTTGTTGGGGGTTCTGCTGGTGAGCGGTTGCCAAGCTTCAGGTCAGTCCAGGGGACGTTCAGATCCCGATGCAGGGCCGTGGGCGTTGGGTTTTGTCACGCCTTATGCCATGGAAGCCTGGGTTGAGGAGGCAGCCACTATTGACACCCATGGGACTTTTTACCGCCGAATCGGCAGTGGCGTGGCTTCCGGCGGACGGAAAAATGGCATGCCGGGGGCCAACGGTTGGCTGGTAACCGGTGGCGGCACCGAGAGGGATGTAAGGGACGCCAAGCTTCCGGTACGCATCTATGTCCGCTGGCAATCACTGGCCGAGCCGCAAACCTATCAGGGCTGGTTTGAAATTCCGGAAGATGCGAGGCAGGTCATGCGTAATGCGTTGACCAAGGAGTGCACAAGCGTTCCTGAAGCAGCTTTTTTAGACCCGCTCGCGTCTGTACGGATAGGAGTTGCCCCGGGCGGTGTGGTGCAAGTTTGGGCATTGGATGAGTGCCGACGAGCAATCAAGGTTGCACACTACCAGGCCGAGATTGAACCCAAGGGACCTGGTTTAGGACTCTCCCATGGAAGTTATTTCCCTTTGGAAGAAGTTTCCAAACGCTATGTCGAAAAATACGGTATCCCCTACGGAAGCTGGTGAATAACCATAAAAACAGCCCGCCAACTGGCGGGCTGTTTTCTATCTGGCGCAGGGCTTCAAGCTCTAGGCGAAATAACTCAATGCTCAATGCGGGAGCCAATGCCCATCTGGTACACCCTCCAAAACTGTGGGAGTGAGCCTGCTCGCAATAGCGGTGTGTCAGTCGACATCAATTTTGAATGTACGACCGCTATCGCGAGCAGGCTCACTCCTACAGGGGATTGGCTTCTGCCGGGGGATCAGCGGTGTGGCGTGGTTTTGGGTAGTTCGAGGTTATCGAGCATTCGGTTCGCCGCCAGTTCGGCGAGCATGACGATTTGTTGGATGGCCATGGCGGTGTTGCGGTGCGGGCCTTCCAGATAGCCGGCAAAATCGCTGGCCATCACACTGGCCTGGGCCAGCGATTCACAGGTGTGGGCCAAGAGGTCTTCGTCTCTGAGATCGGGTGCAAGCATGAACATCGTGCTTGGCTTGCGGGCCACGGGGGATTTGAGCGCTGAGGGATTGAGGTAGTGATTCAGCGCGCGTTCGGCGGCGTCGTGGAATTTTTTTGAATCAACGGATTCGTAGGGGGAAACGTCGTCGGTTTCCGGAGGATTCGGAGTGTCTTTAATCATTGGCAAAAAGATCCTTAAAGTCGAGGGATCCTATCTTCGGGTTTTCCAGACCCGATCGCTGAAATGCCAGCGACCCACAAAGCCTACCCATTTCCCGTCCGACCCAACAACCGACAGAACTCGTCGGAATCCTTCCCCAAAATCAGCGCGTCTGTAGGACCGTGAAATCAGTTCGCCAGCCGGATCCCGCCCAGATTCCCACTCAAATCATAAGCCGCCAGTTCCGCCTGATGCGCCGCCAGTATCTCCGGCAACGATCCGCGCAAGTACTCGACCCACGTCTTGATCTTTGCGTCCAGATATTGCCGCGAAGGGTAAATCGCATACAGGTTCAGTTCCTGCGAGCGGTAGTTCGGCATCACCCGCACCAGCGAGCCATTGCGCAATCCTTCAATCGCCGCATACACCGGCAACACGCCAACGCCCATGCCACTGGTGATCGCGGTCTTCATCGCGTCCGCCGAGTTCACCAGAAACGGTGAGCTATTGATGGTCACGGTCTCCTGTCCTTCCGGACCGTCGAAGGCCCATTTTTCCAGCGGGATCACCGGGCTCACAAGTCGCAGGCACATGTGGTTCAGCAAATCGCTGGGCTTCTGTGCGCAGCCGTTGGCTTTTACGTACGCCGGCGAGGCGCAGACGATGCTGTAGGTGATACCCAGACGCTGGGACACGAAGCCAGAATCCGGCAGTTCGCGGGCGAGCACGATGGACACGTCGTAGCCCTCATCCAGCAAGTCCGGCACGCGGTTGGCCATGGTCAGGTCGAAGGTTACGTCCGGGTGCGTTTTGCGATAACGGGCGATGGCGTCGATCACGAAGTGCTGACCGATGCCGGTCATGGTGTGCACCTTGAGCTGCCCGGCCGGTCGCGCATGGGCGTCGCTGGCCTCGGCTTCGGCTTCTTCGACGTAGGCCAGGATCTGCTCGCAGCGCAATAGATAGCGCTTGCCGGCCTCGGTCAGGGCGATGCGGCGGGTGGTGCGGTTGAGCAGGCGGGTTTGCAGGTGGGCTTCCAGGTTGGAGACCGCGCGCGAGACGTTGGCGGTGGTGGTGTCCAGTTGCACGGCGGCGGCGGTGAAACTGCCGGCCTCGGCCACGTAACTGAAGGCGCGCATGTTTTGCAAAGTGTCCATGGGGTGCTCTCGAGGGCGATGGCAAATTGTGACACGAAGTTACGGGGGCGGTGACCCCGACGAAGGGATTATCGCGTTAACGGTAACAAAGATTCACAAGAATCCCGGCTTATCGCCAACCAGACCCACCCCTAGAATTGCGCCACTGTAGGAGCCGGGCTTTTGTGGCGAGGGGGCTTGTCGGAACGCCGCACCGCCCCGTTCGGCTGCGAAGCAGTCGTCAACCGGTCACCGCATTCTGATTGAAGAACGCGGTGACCGGTTTTAGGGTTGCTTCGCAACCCAACGGGGGCAAGCCCCCTCGCCACAAAGCCCGGCTCCTACAGGATTTTGTACTTCCCCTACTTCAGGAAATCGCAGCAGTGCCGCGTCGCATCAGCAGAGCGCTTCAGACGCTCAGTGTTTTGGCTTTAACCCTGGCAATCAGCGGCTGCATCGGAACTGGAGGTATTGCCCCGCAGGGCAAGGCACTGGAGGCCGATTCACTGGCCACCGACGAAGCCATTCAAAACGCGGCGCAGGACGCGCACTGGCCCACCGCACACTGGTGGCAGGTCTATGGCGACCCGCAACTGAACCGCTGGATCGACCTCGCCGTGCAAGGCAGCCCGAGCATGGCCATGGCGGCAGCGCGGGTTCGTCAGGCCAAATCCATGGCCGGTATTGCCGAGTCCGCCGAGTCGCTGCAGGTGAATGGCGAAGCAACCCTCAAACGCCACAACTGGCCGACCGATCAGTTCTACGGGCCGGGTGAGCTGGCCAACACGACCACGTGGGACAACAACGCCGCACTGGGCTTCAGCTATGCGCTCGACCTCTGGGGCCGTGAAAGCAATGCGACTGAGCGCGCCGTGGACATGGCACACATGAGCGCCGCCGAAGCGCGCCTGGCGCAGCTCGAATTGCAGAACAACATCGTGCGCGCCTACATCGAACTGTCGCTGCATTACGCGCAACGCGACATCGTCGAAGCGACGCTTAAGCAGCAACAGCAGATTCTCGACCTCGCACAGAAGCGTCTGGACGGAGGCATCGGTACGCACTTTGAAGTGAGTCAGGCACAAACACCGTTGCCGGAAACCCATCGCCAAATCGATGCGCTGGACGAAGAAATCGCGCTGAGCCGCAACCAGCTCGCGGCCCTCGCAGGTTTTGGTCCGGGGGAGGGCGCGCAGTTGCAGCGGCCAACGCTGTCGCTGGGCGCGGCGCTGAAATTGCCGTCGTCGTTGCCCGCGCAATTGCTCGGTCAACGCCCGGACGTGGTTGCCAGTCGCTGGCAAGTGGCGGCTCAGGCGCGGGGCATTGATGTCGCCCACGCCGGTTTTTATCCCAACGTCGATCTGGTCGGCAGCCTCGGCTACATGGCCACGGGCGGCGGGGCGCTGGAGTTTTTGACCGGCAAGAAACTCAACTACAGCGTCGGCCCGGCGATCTCGTTGCCGATTTTCGACGGCGGGCGTTTGCGCTCGGAGTTGGGTGAAGCGTCGGCGGGGTATGACATTGCCGTGGCCAAATACAACCAGACGCTGGTCAACGCGCTGAAAAGCATCTCCGACCAGTTGATCCGCCGGGAGTCCATGGACAAGCAGCAAGTCTTCGCCGCTGAGTCGGTGGCCACCGCGCAGAAGACTTACGACATCGCGATGATTGCGTATCAGCGTGGGCTCACGGACTACCTCAACGTACTTAACGCGCAGACGTTGCTGTTTAAGCAGCAGCAGGTTCAGCAGCAGGTGCAGGCGGCGAGGCTCAGTGCTCATGCCGAATTGGTGACGGCGCTCGGTGGTGGGCTCGAAGCGGGCAACGATGTACCGAAAGACAGCCAGACCGCTGCACCGAAAACCCCGGTGCTTCTTCAGACCATCGCAAATTGAACACGGACCCTGTAGGAGCCGAGCTTGCTCGCGATAGCGGAGTGTCAGTCGATGCTTGTGTTGCCTGATACGCCGCTATCGCGAGCAAGCTCGGCTCCTACAGGGTCTAGGTCTCCCACGGGTTCAAGTCTCCACGGACATTTTCCAGGCAGGATTTCATGACTCCCTTGCCCGCACCTTTGCGCTGGCTGTATTCCCTTGAATGGCGCCGGGGTTTCTTCGACTGGGCACGCAGCGATGGCGTGACCTGGGTTTACATCTTCAAGGTGTTGTTCGCGGCGTTCCTGACGTTGTGGCTGGCGATGCGTCTGGAATTGCCGCAACCGCGCACGGCGATGATCACCGTGTTCATTGTCATGCAGCCGCAAAGCGGTCAGGTGTTTGCCAAGAGTTTTTACCGCTTTCTCGGCACCTTGACCGGCTCGGCAGTGATGGTTGCGCTGATTGCCTTGTTCGCTCAGAACACTGAACTGTTCCTCGGCTCGCTGGCGATTTGGGTCGGAATTTGCTCGGCCGGTGCCGCGCGGTGTCGCAACTTTCGTGCGTACGGTTTCGTGTTGGCCGGGTACACCGCCGCGATGGTCGGTTTGCCCGCATTGGCGCACCCCGACGGCGCTTTCATGGCGGCGGTCTGGCGAGTGTTGGAAATCTCCCTCGGCATTCTCTGCTCGACGTTGGTCAGTGCCGCCATCCTGCCGCAAACCGCCAGCGCCGCGATGCGCAATGCCTTGTACCAGCGATTTGGCGTGTTCGCGTTGTTCGTGACCGATGGTTTGCGCGGTCGTAGCAAGCGGGACGCGTTTGAAGCCAGCAACGTGCGCTTCATCGCCGAAGCGGTGGGGCTGGAAGGGCTACGTAGCGTCACCGTTTTTGAAGACCCGCACATGCGTCGGCGCAACGGTCGGCTCAATCGTTTGAACAGCGAGTTCATGGGCATCACCACGCGATTCAACGCCTTGCATCAGTTGCTCGAACGCTTGGACAGCAGCGGGGCGGATCACGTGGTCGCGGCAATCAAACCGGGTTTGCAAGACCTGGCAGAAGTGCTCGACGGTTTCAGCGGTCGGGCCCTGACCCACGCGGATGCGGCACGATTGGTTATCGAGTTGAGCGCTTACAAAGAAGGTTTGCCAGCGCGGGTTCGAAGCCTGCGCACGATCTTTCAAGAGAGCCATCCCAGCGACGCCGAGCAACTCGATTTCCACACCGCCTACGAGCTGCTCTATCGCTTCGTCGACGACTTGCACAGTTATGCACAGACTCACGCGTCCTTGGCCGATCACACCCATGCGCGCGAGCAATGGGACGAGCCGTTTACCCCGCAAACCAACTGGATGGCCTCGGCGGCGTCAGGGATTCGCGCGGCGTTCATTCTGGTGGTGCTCGGCAGCTATTGGGTGGCGACGGCGTGGCCGAGCGGGGCGACGATGACCTTGATTGCCGCCGCCACCGTCGGCCTTTCAGCCGCAACGCCGAATCCGAAACGCATGGCATTTCAGATGGCCTGCGGGACGTTTCTTGGCGCACTGATCGGCTTCGTCGAGATGTTTTTCATCTTCCCGTGGATCGACGGTTTCCCGTTGCTGTGCGTGATGCTCGCACCGGTGATCGTGCTCGGCTCGTTCCTCACGTCGCGACCGCAATACGCCGGTGTCGGTCTCGGCTTGCTGATCTTCTTCAGCACCGGTTCGGTGCCGGACAACCTCACGGTCTACAACCCTTACGCCTTCATCAACGACTACATCGCCATGGTGCTCGGCATGCTGGTCTGCGCGGCGGCCGGGGCAATCATTCTGCCGCCGAACAGCCGCTGGTTGTGGCGTCGGCTGGAGCAGGACCTGCGCGGGCAAGTGGTGTATGCGATCAGCGGCAAACTCAAGGGGTTGGCGTCGAGTTTTGAGAGCCGCACGCGGGACTTGCTGCATCAGGCTTATGGCTTGGCCGCTGGTCAGCCGCAGGTGCAGCGAGACTTGCTGCGCTGGATGTTTGTGGTGCTGGAAGTCGGCCACGCGATCATCGAGTTGCGTAAGGAGCAGGCGATTCTCCCGGTGCATCCGGCCTATGCCGAATCGCAGCCGTGGCGCCAGGCAATCCGCGTGATGGGCCGTTCACTGATGCGGCTGTTCCTGCAACCGAGCCAGAGCAATCTGGAGCGCAGTCTGATCGCGGTCGACCATGCGATCAGCCGCGTGCAAGCCACCGACGAACCTTTCGCGCCGCACTTCGACACCTCGGCATTGCGCCGGGTGAAGAGCTACCTGCACTTCATTCGCACCTCGTTGCTGGACCCGCAATCGCCACTCGCGACCTACACCAAGCCCCAAGGACTTGAACATGCCTCGTGAAATCGCCTTCCACGGCGTGTACATGCCAACCATGACCCTGATGTTTTTCATCGCCGCCGCACTGGCCTGGGCGCTGGACCGGTTTCTGTCCGGGTTCGATCTGTACCGCTTCTTCTGGCACCCGGCGCTGCTGCGCCTGAGTCTGTTTACCTGTCTGTTCGGCGCGTTGGCGCTGACCGTTTACCGTTGACTCTCTATCTTTGACTCTCTATCTCTGACTCTCTATCTCTGAAGAAGGCCCTGATGAAAAAGCTTTTCAGCCTGCTCGCGACCCTGCTGGTGCTGGCTCTCGCAATATGGATCGGCCGGACCCTGTGGGTGCATTACATGGACACCCCGTGGACCCGCGACGGCCGGGTGCGCGCCGACATCATCAACGTCGCCGCCGACGTCACCGGGGAAGTGGTGGAAGTGCCGGTGCGCGACAACCAGCAGGTGAAGAAGGGCGACTTGCTGATGCAGATCGACCCGGAGCACTACCGCATTGCGGTCAAACAGGCGCAGGCGCTGGTGGCTTCACGCAAGTCGACCTGGGAGATGCGCAAGGTCAACGCCCGTCGCCGCGCCGACATGGACAACCTGGTGATCTCCCGGGAAAACCGTGACGACGCCAGCAACATTGCCGACTCGGCACTGGCTGATTATCAGCATGCACAAGCGCAACTCGAAGCCGCTGAACTGAACTTGAAACGCACCGAAGTCCGCGCCGCGGTAGACGGTTACGTGACCAACCTCAACGTCCATCGCGGCGACTACGCACGCATCGGCGAAGCGAAGATGGCCGTGGTCGATATGAACTCGTTCTGGGTATACGGCTTCTTCGAAGAAACCAAACTGCCGCATGTTCGGGTGGGCGACAAGGCCGACATGCAATTGATGAGCGGCGAAGTGCTGAAGGGGCATGTGGAGAGTATTTCTCGCGGCATCTACGACCGGGATAACCCGGAAAGTCGCGAGCTGATTGCCGATGTGAACCCGACGTTTAACTGGGTGCGTTTGGCGCAGCGAGTGCCGGTGCGGATTCACATTGATGAAGTGCCGGAGGGGGTGCTGTTGGCGGCGGGGATTACTTGTACGGTGGTGGTTAACTAGCCGTTAGACCGAGTCGCGGCCTTCGCGAGCAAGCTTGCTCCTACATCAGATCTGCTGTGAACACCGAAGATGTGATCGACGCAGATCAAGTGTAGGAGCAAGCTTGCTCGCGAATGGAGCGACTCGGTTTCATGCCTTGCAAAACGTCTCATGCAAGTGCCGCCAAATAATCCCGCCATCGGCGTCCTTCTCAAACACCACCGTCGAACGCCGATCCGAATGCAGCCCGGTGGCATCGGTCTGCTGCTCGCGATAACTCACTACCGCGCCACCGTCGTACAGCGCAACACCGCGCAATTCGCTGAGCTCGATCCTGAACCCGAGCTTCTTCCCGCCCGCCATCTGAAACAACTCGCTCAACGCCTCGAAATCCAGCACCCGGCCCAACGGAGAGACCATGGAAAACTGTGGCGAAAATCGGGTCAGCAGTTGTTCAAGCGCGGACGTGTCTTGCTCTTCGGCCAGCCATTGCTCGATGGCGATGTGGGCCTGGATGACTTCGTCGAAGTAGTCGGTGTAGTCGGTCATGGAAGTGTGTCCTGAAATATTTCGGTGTCTGTTCTGACGCCTTCGCGAGCAGGCTCACTCCTACAAGGTTCTGTTGGGTGGCATAGATAGTATTCACACCCAAGATCCCTGTAGGAGTGAGCCAGCTCGCGATGGTGTCGACTAGGTCTCAGAGCTGCCCACGCAACCCGAACCGCCTCATCAACCCCATCTCCAACAACCCTTTGGGCAACAACCCCGCCAACAACGGCAACGCCCGGCTGCCATTGCCCAATCGAATCAAACGCGGTGGTTTGCTCTGCTGCACAGCCTTGAGCAAACCCTCTGCAAACTCCCTGGCCGGTGTCGGTTTGTCCTGCGAAGCCTTGGCCCGCGCACGAATGCCTTCGCGCAGTGGAAACCACGGCGATTGTTCGGTGATCAATTGTTCTGCCTCATGCCCGGCATTTTTAGCGAAGCTGGATTCGATGGCGCCCGGCTGGACTTCCATCACGCGGATTCCGAACGGTGCCAGCTCCATGCGTAACGCATCGCTCAACGCATGAACGGCGGCTTTTGAAGCGCAGTAGGCGCCGGCGAACGGCGTGACCAAAATCCCTGAAACGCTGCCGATGTTCACCACCAATCCCTTGGCGCGACGCAGCACCGGAAACAGCGCGCGGGTGACGCCGACTATCGCAAACACATTGGTTTCGAACTGCCGCTGCATGGCCGCAACACCGCCGTCGAGCAGCGGGCCCATGGCGCCATAACCGGCGTTGTTGATCAGCACGTCGAGGCCGCCATGTTGCAAGTTGATCTGTTCACTCAACTGTTCGAGGGCCGCGCTGTCATTGACGTCCAGTTGCACGGCGGTAAAACCGGCGGCGGCTAATGCGGCCACGTCTTCAGCTTTGCGGGCGCTGGCCCAGACCTCGTATCCGGCATTTTTGAACACATCTGCGAGGGCGCGGCCAATGCCGCTGGAGCAACCGGTAATCAACGCAACGGGCATGGCGCGGTCCTTGTGCAACAAAAAGAAGGGGATCAGTCGGAAAAACTACCCTGCAATCGCTCGGCGCGAAACTCCAGGGTTTGTGGGCGGTAGCCAGGGCGCAGCGGCGGCAGTGGCAAACAGTCTTCCCAATTGCCGCCGGCCTGCAATTCGCCGGGGCCACGATAACGCGGGGCGTCGTACTGGTTGTCGGCCAGATTGACCGTATCACCCGGTGCATACGCCGCGATGCGCCAGCGCAGTTCGGTCAGCGGCACGTTATTGCCATTGTTCATTTTCAGTTGCAAAGGGCGGTCCGCCGGGCACTGCTCCGGCGCATAGGTAATGCGCAGCTCCAGGCGTGCGAGTTGCTTGATCTCGCGGTTGTCCAGCCAGATCACCCACGTGGCCACAAGCCCCAAACCGACTGCGGCCGCCACAGAAACGGGAAACGCCTTTGCCGGGTAGCGCAGCAGCAAAATCAGCCAGGTAATGACCAGCAGGACGCCGATGAACATGCTTGAACGCTCCTTGAACTCATGACCACCATCCTACCGAACGGCTGTGGGAATGGACATTCTTGGTTCAGGTCTGTTGCCGTTGGTCGGTACTGTAATTTCTGACAGTAGACCGTCATTGCCTCGAACGGTTAGATAACCGTTGGCTTACAGGGACGCGCTGGCATGCATTACAAAACCCCCACACTGTCCGTCGTCGATCCGCGAGAGTTGCCAATCCGTTCGATTGATTATTGGCGCGAGGTTGAAGGCGAACGGACTCAGGCCCGCATTAACCGTACCCTCCACAATGCCGCCGGGCACGCCGTCAAACAGTGGGACCCACGGCTTTGGTTGCTACAGGACCAAGATCCGCTGGCGCCCGCCAACCTTGTCACCGTGCATTCGCTGTCCGGTGAGGCGTTGCGCACGATCAGTGTCGATGCCGGATGGCGACTCAGCCTGCCGGGACTGGGCCATGAGATTTTGCACGGATGGGATGGCCGCGATACCCAACGCGAAATCTTCTACGACGCCTTGCTTCGTCCCGTTTCGGTGTTTGAACAGGGGAGGGCGGAGCCACGCCGTTGTGTTGAACGCATGACGTATGGCGGGCCCGACCAAGACCTGCGGAACCTGTGCGGTCAATTGATTCGTCATGATGATCCGGCGGGAACCGTGTTGTTTGAGTCATTTTCGGTCATCGGTCAATGCCTCGAACAAATCCGTCACTTCACACTGGACCTTGTTGCGCCTGATTGGCCGGAGGCGGAGGCCGAACGCCAGCGATTACTGGAACCCGGCGCGGGCGCGAACTCCACGTGGCGCTACGGTCCGCAGGGTGTTGTGTTGGAAACGGTCGATGCCAGGAAAAACCACCAGACCTTCAACTACACGCAAGATGGGCGGCTGCGCCTCAGCGCGTTGAAATTGGCAAACCAGACATCCTGGCAAAAGCTCGTCAGTGGAATTGAGTACAACGCCGAGGGGCAAGTCGAACGGGAAGTCGCGGGCAGCGGGGTGCAGACGAGTCTGAAATACCGGCCTGAAGACAGTCGTCTGCTGGAGCGACGGGCGTACAGCGATGGGGCCGGATTGCTGCAATATCTGATTTACCGTTATGACCGAATGGGCAATGTGCTGAGCATCGAAGACAAGGCGATGCCGGTGCGGTACTTCAACAATCAACGCATCGAACCCGTCAGTCGATTTATCTACGACAGTCTTTATCAATTGATCGCGGCATCTGGCTGGGAGGCGGGTGGCCCGATTCAGGGCCCGGAGTCAGTCGGTCGTAATGACCCGGCGGCACTCAGCAACTACCGCCAGACTTATCGCTATGACACGGGCGGCAATCTGCTGAAGCTGACGCACAGTGGCGCGCAAAGTCCAGGGCGTGAACTGAAGGCCGCACAGTTCAGCAATCGCTGTCTGCCGTGGCGTAACAGCGTGCCACCGACCGAAGCGGAAATCGCTGCCGCGTTCGATGCCAACGGCAATTTACTGGAGCTCGATCAGGGGCGTCTTTTGACGTGGGATCTGCGCAATCAATTGCAGTCGGTCAGCCCGGTTGTGCGCGCCTCAGGGGTCAATGACCAGGAGGCCTACTTTTACGATGGGACCGGTCAGCGGGTACGTAAAATTCGCTCGTTGCGGATCCGCGCCCGGACGGTAGTGGCGCAGGTGCGTTACTTGCCGGGGCTGGAAATTCGCACCGACAGTGGCACTGGGGAGGTGCTGCAAGTCATTACCGTGGAGGCCGGGCTCAACACTGTGCGGGTGTTGCATTGGGAGAGCGTTCCGCGGTCAGGGGTCAACGACCAATATCGGTTCAACCTGGTCGATCACCTGAACTCCTGCACCCTGGAACTGGCCATTGACGCGCAAATCATCAGCCAGGAAGTCTTTTATCCTTTCGGCCAGACCGCGTGGTATGCCGGCCCGGATGTGATTGACGTCGACTATAAAACCGTTCGCTATTCGGGAAAGGAGCAGGATGCAACGGGGCTCTACTACTTTGGCCTGCGTTATTACATCCCGTGGTTGTTCCGTTGGCTCAATCCTGATCCCAAAGGGTTTGTTGATGGGCCGAACGTTTATCAAATGGTCGCAAACTCCCCCATGACGTATGTCGATAGCGACGGTGGCGAGTTGACTGAAGCTTCGGAGCTGAACGACAGCCTGGATAAACAAAACGCTCTGTTGTCATCGGTTGCGGACGGAGCCGGTGACTTCAAGAATTCGCTGCTCAATCACGCCTATGCGCAACATCGGTTTAAAGCCTTGGGTCGACGTGTAGCAACTCAACTTGCCAGTAGTGCTACCAGCGCCGCCGGTACGGCGGCGGGGGCCGAGGCCGGCGGTGCCATTGGTGGGTTGGCAGGTCCTGTGGTTGGCGCTTTGGGACGAAAAGCGGGGGCGGCTATCGGCGCCAAGGCGGCAAATGCTCTGATTTCCAAGGTGGTGGACACCTTTCGACTGGAGCGGCCGATCAACTTCAAGGGCAATGAAATGAACCCGAAATCATTCATTGAGGGCGTTGAACCGAAAAAGAAAACCAACCTCCAGGCGGTAAAATTTCAGCTATCGGCAATAGACCCGCGAACACAGGAGGGGCGAACTCAGCTGGGGAGGAAAGCCGCTACCGCCATTGTCGAGAAAATTGTCGAAACGGTCGCCAGCAAGCTGGGATCGGAGGCGCAAGGGCTGATTAATACGGGGCGCGATTTTTACAAAGCCTCTCAAGGACTGAATGCCGCGTCGCTTAGCGAGGTTTTCGACGATACGCCAGCGGTGATCGATATGCTGGAGTTCAGAATGCAGGCGATCAAGACTGAATTCGCCGAATCCGGTAGCTCGAACCCGGAAACCTTTGAGCGAATTTCCGATCTTTCGACGCAGACAGGGGCGATGGTTCAGCAGTTGAATAGAAACCAGGACTTGATGGGGCTTCTCGCGCCTAAACCTTATGCGGGTAGACGGCAATCGCTCAATGGACGGTCCGGCTCAGCTCCGGCTCGGCGGTAGTCACAAGGCTGGCACCCATAAAAAAGCCCCCGCCCAACCCACTGCGGATAGGGAACGCAGCGGGCTGGACGGGGGCTTCTTGTGTTACCGATCAATCACTGGGCGATGGTTTTCACCGACACGCCGCGCTCGATCGGGGTTGAGCGACCGTAGATATCTTCAAACCGCTCGATATCGTCTTCACCCAGGTAGCTGCCCGATTGCACTTCGATGATCTCGAGTGGAATCTTGCCCGGGTTGCGCAAACGGTGGACCGAAGCAATCGGGATGTAGGTCGACTGGTTTTCGCAGAGCAGGAACACGTTGTCGTCGCAGGTCACTTCGGCGGTGCCGCTGACCACGATCCAGTGTTCGGCGCGGTGGTGGTGCATTTGCAGCGACAGGCACGCGCCCGGTTTGACCGAGATGTGCTTGACCTGGAAGCGGCCGCCCATGTCTACCGAGTCGTAGGAACCCCACGGACGATAGACTTCGCAGTGGTTCTGGGTTTCGCTGCGGCCCAGTTCGTTGAGGGTGTTGACCATCTGTTTCACACCTTGGACCTTGTCCTTGTGCGCAATCATCATGGCGTCTTTGGTTTCGACGACCACGATGTTTTCCAGGCCGATCACCGACACGAGTTTGCCGTTGCCGTGGATCATGCAGTTTTTGCTGTCCTGAATGACCACGTCGCCTTTGGTGACGTTGCCGTTGGCGTCTTTTTCGTTCACTTCCCACAGTGACGACCAGCAACCAACATCGCTCCAGCCGGCGGTCAGCGGTACGACGCAGGCGCGCTGGGTTTTTTCCATCACCGAGTAGTCGATGGAATTGTCCGGGCAGCAGGCGAAGGTGGCTTCGTCGAGGGTGATGGTGTCGTTGTCGTGTACGCTGCGCTCAAGGGTCAGCAGGCAGGTGTCGTAGATGTCCGGGTCGTGCTTTTTCAGTTCTTCGAGGAAGCGGCTGGCGCGGAACAGGAACATGCCGCTGTTCCAGAAGTAACCGCCGGACGCGACGAACTCGGTGGCGCGTTTGACATCCGGTTTTTCGACGAAGTGCGAGACGCGGCTGACGCCTTCCGGCAGCAGCGAATCATTGGTCGATTTGATGTAGCCATAACCGGTTTCCGGTTTGGTGGCCGGGACGCCGAACAACACCATTTCGCCGTTTTCGGCAGCGACGGTGGCCAGGGCCAGGGCGCGTTGCAGGGCTTTCTGGTCTTCCAGCACGTGGTCGGCCGGCAACACCAGCATCAGCTCGTCGCGACCTTCATTGACCAGCATCATCGCGGTCAACGCCACGGCCGGCGCGGTGTTGCGCCCGAAGGGTTCCATCAGGATGCGCTGGGCTTCCAGTTTGCGGTTGCTCAGCTGCTCGTTGACGATAAAGCGGTGGTCCTTGTTGCACACCACAATCGGCGTGTCCATGCCTTCGAACACCAGGCGTTCCAGGGTTTGCTGGAACAGCGTGTGTTCGCCGGTCAGGGCAAGGAATTGCTTAGGGAATTGCTTACGCGAAAGCGGCCAAAGACGTGAGCCGCTACCACCTGACAAGATCACCGGAATCATGTTGTTACTCCTTTAAAATCGATTGGTTAGAGCTACGAACGTTCTGTCGTTTCACTCTTGTTCTTATTCCGTATCCCGACTGACACCTCGGTCCCTTGTAGGAGCCTGGCTTGCCAGCGATGGCGGTCTCAAGGGCCTCATCGCCGGCAAGCCGTGCTCCTACAGGGCACGTGTCAGTCAGGCAAATTGGTTAGCGTGTCGAAACCGGGCGTTTTACCCAGACTGGCGACAGGCTGCTGCCGTTGCCGGTGACGTACAGCACGGCCGCTTCACCGCGTTCCAGGGCAACCGGTTTGACGTCGCCGACTTTCTTGTCACCTTCAAACAGCGCCAGGCTGACTTTCACCGGGTTGATTTCACGCTCGCCACGGCCCTTGGCGGCCACGCTCGGTACCACGTCGGTCTTGCCGTCAGCGGTTTTCAGGGTCAGGGACTTGTCGCTCAGGTTCTGCAGACGCACCAGGGACTTCTGCTTGTTCTTGAACGGCGGCTCTTCGATCAGTTGCGGTGCGCCGCTGGCGTTGTTGACCAGGGTGTAATAGTGGTCACCGGCCAGTTTCACCGGCAGGGTCTGGCTGCCGACCTTGGCGCTGTAATCGCCGCCCGGCATGAAGCTGAAGTCGGTGCTGGACAGCGGCGCAACTTCGCTCAGGTTGGTGCTGCCGACAGTGGCGCTGACTTCAGCGTTGCCGGCGTTGTAGACACGCACGAAACTCGAACCTTTCGGTGCAGTCGGGCCGTAGAGTGCGGCATCGCCAGCGGCGAAGGCGTGCATCGACAGAACGCTCATGCCTGCAACGAGTGCAAAGGTCTTGGCGAGACGGCGAGGAGTTGTAGTGAAAGTCATGGAAGTACCTCTCTCTTTCAGTTTTGCGCCCGGTCGGGCGTCTCGGATTTAGTGTTTGCGGCTACGTTTTGTTGGCGGGCGCCGGCTTCTTTGAGCTCTGCGACCCACTGCGGGTCGGCGTCGCCGATTTCGTTGTTCACAGGCAGATAACGTTCAGGAAACTCCCAGATCAGCACCTGTGGCGGGCTGTTCTTGAAAGCATCGCTTTTCAGGTAGCTGAGCATCGGCAGAATCGGGCCGTGGCCGTCTTCGGCGTAATTGACCACGTCGCTGTGCAGCGCTTGTTTCAGCGCACCGACGAAGTTCCAGTTCGGGTTGGCGCTGTAGCTGGTGCCGATCAGGGCCACCGGCACTTCAGTGTTGGCGAACAGCGCGTCGTCACCGGCCGGCTGATCTTCAGCTGCCACGGTGTTGCGTTTTTGCAGGGGTTCTGGCGCCGGCATCAGGTTTTCGAACAGTGGGTCCAGCGGCAGGAACAAGCGCAGGTCGCCCTTGTGCGTGATTTTTTCCGCAGGTTCGGTGACGAAATTTTGCGGCTCGCCGCTCAGCGGGAGTTTGTCGGCGATGGTGCTGGCCAGGGCCTCGGCGGCGATTTGCGCACCTTCCGGGGTCCAGTGAGTGTCGGTGCGCAGGAATACTTGCTGACCGTTCTGTTTGGCCTTTTGCAACGGGCCGAGCAGGTCGGGGGCGAGGATCTTGTTGGCCGCCACACGGGCGTGGAAGTCCTGATAGAGGTTGGCGTGAATGCTCGAAGGCTTCACCTCACCCAAGTGTTCCGGGTACAGACGGGTCTTGGCTGGCACGATGGCCATCACCAGTTGCACACCTTGCGCCTTCAGGGTCTGGCGCACGCCTTCGACCAGCGCGTAGTTGCCTTGCAGGTTCAGCTCTTCGTTGACGATCGGGTTGAACTCTTCATCGCTGTAGAGCCACTGATCGCGACCGAGCACAACGCCCGGTCGACCTTCGTTGAACAGTTTGAAATCCAGCGCGGCCCAGAGGTTGGTGCCCAGGCGCTTGATCGGAAACTCGTCGTCGTAGTGCGTCTCCACGGCTTTGGTCCAGCGGCCGTTGAGCACCGTCGCGTCGGCGTTGGTGCTGAAGCCGAAGAAGCTGCGCGTGGACCACAGGCCCAGTGCCAACAAGGTCAGCAGGAACAGGGCGATGTAGAAGATGCGTAATGAGCGGGTCATGGTCAGATCCCTCAGAACTGGAAGTAAAGGAACGGCGAAAAGCTTTGCGCCGAGAGTTTGAAAATCGAAGCGATGAACAGCACCAGTACCAGCGTGCGCATCACGTAACGCGGCCAGTCAGCGGTCCAGTAAGCCGGTTGTACGGTCGCTTCAACGCCGACGGTGTAACCCGGTTGGTGGATGCTGGCCGGGTTATCGCCCGGTACGGCTTTGATCATTCCAGGGGTCGCAGTGGCGGGGCCATCGGCCTCGACGTTGACGGCAGGCTTGGTCTTCTCAGGCGGACGGTTGGTGTAGAAATCACGGATACCGAAGAACGCCAGCGTCACGTAAGCCACCACCAGGGTTGCCACTTGCAGGCCGGTGAGGCTGGCCTGATTCAGTTCCGACAGCGACCATTCGCTGAAGCTGAACATCGCGCCATACATACGGCCGGCGACGTGCAGGTTTTCTGCGCGGAAGATCACCCAGCCCATCACCACCAGCAGGAACGTCAGCGCCCAGCGGATCGGGTTGATGCTGCGCGGCGAGGTGTTTAGGCCCAGCGCTTTTTCAATCGCCAGCCACATGCCGTGCCACGCACCCCAGACGATGTAGGTGATGTTCGCGCCGTGCCACAGACCACCGAGCAGCATGGTCAGGAACAGGTTGCGATAGGTCATCAGCGTGCCTTTGCGGTTACCGCCCAGCGTGATGTACAGGTAGTCACGCAGCCAGGTGGAGAGGCTGATGTGCCAGCGCCGCCAGAACTCGGTAATCGACTGGCTGATGTACGGCTGTTTGAAGTTTTCCATGAAGCGGAAACCCATCATCAAGCCCAGGCCGATGGCCATGTCGCTGTAGCCGGAGAAGTCGAAATACAGTTGCGCGGTGTAGGCCAGTGCGCCAAGCCAGGCATCGCCCGTGGTCGGGTTTTGCAGGGCGAAGCAATGGTCGGCCACCACCGCGAGGGTATCGGCGATGAAGACTTTCTTGATGAAACCCTGCATGAACCGCGTGCAGCCCTCGGAGAATTTATCGAGGGTGTGGGTGCGGTTGTTGAACTGGTCGGCGAGGTCGCGGAAACGCAGAACCGGGCCGGCAATCAGGTGCGGGAAGATCGCCACGAACGCCGCAAAGTCGATCAGGTTGCGGGTCGCCGGGGTGTCACCGCGATAGACATCGATGATGTAGCTGATGGACTCGAAGATGTAGAACGAGATGCCGATCGGCAACAGCACGTGGGTCAGGATGAACGGCGACAGGCCGACCGACGTCATCATGGCGTTGATGCTGTCGACGCCGAAGTTGGCGTACTTGAAGTAGCCCAGGATGCACAGGTCGACGGCGACGCCGAGCAGCAGCCAGCGCTGGGCCGGTTTGGTGCGCACGCCTGCTGCACCGACTTTGAGGCCGATCCAGTAGTTCCACAGCGTGACGGCGGCGAACAGCGCCAGGAAGTCCACACGCCACCAGGCGTAGAACACGTAGCTGGCGATCAGCAGCAGCAGGTTGCGATAGCGTATTCCGCTCAAGTAGTACAAGCCGAGAAAGATCGGCAAGAACAGAAACAGGAACACGTTGGATGAAAATACCATCCCGATCTCTCCATGTTTAATGTGTAGGAGCTGGCTTGCCAGCGAAAGCGGTGTGTCAGTCACACCGAGTCATTCGCCAGCAAGCCGGCTCCTACAGGGTTAGCGGTGCGTCAGATACACCGTGTCATGCCATTCGCCAGCAAGCTGGCTCCTACAGGGTTAGCGGTGCGTCAGGTACACCGTGTCGTGCCATTTCAGGTCTTAGGAACCTTTGCCTTTTTCGTTGGCCGGGTCGTAGACCTTGGTCAGATCCCCGCCGAGGCGGAAGCTCTTGAACGGTTGCATCCCGTGCTTCTTCTGCAGTACATCCGGCGAGCAGGTGTAGAGCGTGCAGAACGGTTCCAGCCAGGCAAATTTCGAGTCGATCTTGAGGTCGGTCATGTCCTGTTCCTTGCCGTTCTTCTTCTCGAAGATGTCCGGGTCTTTAACCCCGGCCAGCACTTGATCGCCCAGGCGTTTCAGCGCGCCGTTGTTTTCCTGGCGCACGTCCACACCGTTGACCTGAGCAAAACTGGCGATCATCGCCAGTGGCGGCAGGGCGTAGTTGTGGTAGGCGAGGGCGCGTTGCTCGCGCTTGAGTTCGTTCGGCAGGAAACCTTGCGCGTCGACCTGGTTGGCGCCGACCTTGTATTCCTTCACGGCCCAGTCAAACAGGTCGCGGCGGTTGGTCGCGACCGACGTTGCCATCACCGACCAGGCGGCCCAGTACGAGTGGTTGTTGGTTTGCTCGAGCGGCAGGTTGTCCCAGTCGCTGACTACCTGATCGGCCATTTTGCTGAACCAGGCTTCGATCAACTGCGACTCTTGCTGATGGTTGGCCAGCGGATGCGAGTCGGAGAACTTCAGGCGGATATACGACGAAGCCATGCTGCCCAGCGCCCATTTGCGCATGGACTTGCCGGTGTGGTTGAAGTCCTTGGACATCAACGCATCGGCCTTGGCCCAGGCCGTCAGCCAATTCAATGTGCATTCGAGTTGTTCCGGGCGACCGTCACGCATGAACTGCATCACGCGCTTGCTGGTGCCGCGCTCGATTTTGGTGATGTCGGCAGTGCTTTCGCGAAAGGCTTTTTCCGATTGCTCGTTCAGGGTCGAACGGGCCTTGTCGGAGCCTTCGTATTTGCTGCGAAATTGCAGCGAGCCGGTGTACGGCGTCGGCATAGCATCACAGCCTTTGCTGTTGTCGCCGGTTTTGACTTTTTCGATCGGTGCGAAGTAACCCTGTGGCGGACGCAGGGGCGCGGCGGCCTGAGTGGCACCGGCGAACATCGCCAGCGTCAACAGCGATGGCGCGAGTAGATTTTTCAACGTTCGGTTTTGCATGGCAGACCTCATTGCCCGACCGAAGCAGTACGCTGCTCGGCACTCGGGAACACGTTGCGTTTGCAGATTTTCGCTTCGACTTTCTGCGGCGCGGCGCCTGCTTCAGGGCCCTGGACTTCGACGGCCAGCAGATTCTGCGAGGCCCAGTCTTCGTCCGTGCGCAACTCAAAGGCGAAACGCCCGTCGGTGTCGGAGGTTTCCGGTTTATCGATCTTGATGTCCTCGTGGCGACCGTTCATGTACCAGAGGGTGGCTTGCAGGGTTTTCACCGACGGATCGGCGAAGCGGATGTCGACCTGGTGGCTGCTGTTTTGCAGGTTCAGGTTCTTGCTGTTGACCATCAATTCGTTCTTGCCCGGTTTCAGCGTGGTGCTGCCGGACATCTGTGCATCCTTGCCTTCGCAACCGTTGTCCAGCAGCGCCATCATCTGGCGGTAGATGGTTTCCTGGTCGAGGCGATAGAGCGGCGAGAATTCCCAGATCAGAATCTTTGGCGGCTTGGTCTGGAACTCTTCGCTGCCCAGGTATTGCAGCATCGAACCTTCCAGGCCACCGCCGGGGAACGCCACGTTGAGGATGTCGGCGCCGATGGCCTCTTCGAGGAAACCGGAGAAGTTGTAGTTCTTGCCACTGTGGCTGGTGCCGACCAGGGTGATCTCCGGATTACCGGCGTCGCTGAACAGATCGCCGTCGGCGGCTTCGCCCTTGGGCTCGGTGGTGAATTGATCCATGTACTGGATCGCGTAGCTGGTGCCACAGAGTTGACCGGCCATGTTGTGTAACGTTCCGGTCTTGCCCATGCGACCTGACTTATGGGTCTCGAATTCACGTTTCGCAATGCCAGCAAACGCCGGGATCTGCTTGACCTTTTCCGCGACGATTTTCGCCGTGCGCTGGGCGCCATACGGCGTCCAGTGTTGGTCGCCACGGAAGTAGAAATCGTGGGCGGGCAGGGTGTCGGGCAGCGATTCGTTGGTCAGCGGCGACAGGTCCGGCACTACGTAACCCATGGCGGCGAAACGCCCGAGCATGGACTTATAGTTCTTCAGTGCCTTGTCGAAATCGTACTTGGCCTTTTCTTCCGGGTTGAGCTTGTTGCGGTTCACCAGGCCACGGGTCGGCTGGTAGACGACCACCAGTTCCACGCCTTTGCTCTTGAACGCATCGTGCAGTTCTTTCATGCGTTTGTAGCCGGCGGGGGTGGTGTCGAACTCGGTGCGCAAGTCTTCCTGGGTACGGAACAACCAATCGCCCTGAGCCTGGACCAGCGTGGTGAAGTTCTGCTGATAACGCGTGGTGTAATTCTTCGCGTCATGGGCTTCGGGGCACAGGTTGCAGCACGGTTCGGCGCTGAAGCTGGGAGCCTTGGCTTCATCGGCACGGACGCCGGCGCTGGCCGCGAGAATGCCGGCGGTCAGGGCCGACAGGCTGAGTAATTTGATCAAGTGTGGGTGCATAAAATTATCCTCAGTCCCGCATTTCGGTCTGGCGTTCGACAGGGTCGATCAGCACGGCTTTCTGCTGGCGCACCAGCAGGTCGAGAATTTCATCCTGACGCTCGCCGAGAATCCCGCTGAAGCTGATGCCGCTGGCTTTGGTCGGGGCGAGCATGGACACGCGATACAACTCGACGCTCAGCGGCGAGTCGATGGACAGCGGGCCACTGCCGTTGCCGGACAGTTCGCCACCGACCACGATCAGCGACACCTGGGCGTCGAACGGGTCGAGCTTGATGTCACGGTCGGTGTCGCTCAGGTCTTTGATGTGGCCGTAGACACCGGTCAGGCCGTTGGCCAGGGACAGGTTTTCGTAGAGGCGAATATTCACGCTGTTACGAATACGGATGCCGTGGCGTTTGTTGCTGATCACCTTGTTGCCGTAGATCAGGTTGTCGGCACTCTCGTAGAGGGTGATGCCGTCAGTGTGGTTCTTGTAGATCTCGTTGTAGGCGATCAGGTTGTTTACGCTGTTACGGTCGATCACCAGCCCCGAGAGCTTGTTGTCGTAGCTGCGGTTGTTGAAGATGAAGCTGTCGTTGACCTCACGGGAAATAATGATCCCGTGCTTTTTCTTCGTCCCATAGACGGTGTTGTCGGCAATGATCAGACGGTGGGAACGGTCATGCGGGTCAATGCCGTAGACGATGTTGTCTTTGTAGGTGTTGCCCTTGACCACGAAGTCGCGGGTTTCGTAGCAGTAGAAGCCGTACCACATGTCCGAGAACTCGGAGCCGACGATCCAGCCAGTCGGTTCAGGGCGCTTCAAGACCTTGGCCATGTTTGGCGTGTACTGGGAAATACTCACGCCGTAGGACTTACTGTTGGCGTAGCCGAAACTGGCGATCTTGCTGTTGGCGATGTAGGTTTCGGTGCCACCCCAGGCCAGCAGGAACGGACGGAACTCCTTCGGCGAAGTGAACGTCGCCGGGCCATTGTCCTTCTCGCGCCAGCCGGTGATTTTGGTGTCACGCACAAACAGCTGACCGTCGTTGACCAGGAACGAACCGGCCTCTTGCGACAGGCGCAATTCCTGGGTCTGTTTGTCGATTTCAAGGATGCCGTGGCGGCCGACTACAATCGGCAACTTCGCCAGGAACACCCCCGGCGAGGTTTCGCTGAAGTACTGCTTGGGCAGCTTCTTCGCCAGGTCCTTGAGGTTCATGTAGCCGTCGTCGACGAAGATTGCCTGTGGGATGCCGTGCTGACGCACCACCCATTCGGCCATCTTGTTGTCGCCGCCGATGAAGTCCTTCAGGGCGTCTTCCTGCATCATCCGGCGCACGCTGATTTTGCCGGCCTTGGTGCGCACGATTTTCGCGGCGATGGCCTCGGCGGTGTAGCCGGACAGGTCTGGAAGTTTTGGCTTGGCCAGCTCCAGCGGCGCGGTTGGCGCGCTGCTGACGGTGTAGGTCTTGGCCTGTTGCAAACCTTTGGCAAGGGTCGCCGGTTGCCCTTTCTGGACGGGCACGACCGGCTCCACATTGGCGAAGGCAGCCGCGCTGGCCAGCAGCATCGCGCCGGCCAGCAAGGAGATCGAACCTCGCTTCGAATTGTTCATATCGGGCACTCCCTTCGCGGTTCGCATCAGAAGCGCCAGATCACGTCGATGAACGCACGGTGCATGTACGAATCGACGTTGTTGCCGTAGGCATCACCCGGCTTGAACACGCCACCACGGAAACGCACCAGCGCCGAAGGCTCATCGATCGACTGGCTCAACGATGCCGGCAACAGGCCTTGCTTGAAGTACTTGGTGACGACCAGGTCCATTTCCTGACCGAGGTCTTTTTCGCCATCGTTCAGCGGCAGGGACGTGGTGGAGAGAATTGCGCCGGTGGCGTCGTCGATGTTGTTCTCGACGGCGTTGATGCCGTTGCTGCCGATCGGCTTGTTGCCGTCGACACGCCAGAATTTGTGGTAAATCAGGGTGGCGTCGTACTCGTCGTTGAGCATCCACGAACCGAACAATGTGCCGCTCTGCAGGTTGCTCAACTCGCCACGGAAGGCCTCGCCGAAACGGTGAACCCGCGAGCGCGTGCCGGTGTAGTTCGAGCGGTTGCTTTCGAGGCCGTTCTGTTCGTAATCGCCGCTGGCGCGGGCATAAGCCGCACCGACTTGCCATTGCGGATCCAGGCGCAGGCGTACACCCAGGTCGGTGGCCCAGCCATCGACGTCACCGCTGCTCTTGGGTTGTGCCGGTGCGGTGCCATTGGCGTTCAACGGGTTGACCGTGTCGCGCTCGCCGCTCATGCCGGTGACGCTGGCCCAGTAATTGACCGTGCTGGTATTGCGCCAGTTATAGGCGTCGCTATCGGCGTTGAGGCCGAGCCAGCTGATGTTACCGTTCTGTTTCTTGTCCAGAGAGTCGCTGGGCTCACCCGGTGTCGGGAAATCGAGCTTGCCGTTATCGTGGACGTGATGACCGCGGATGCCGACCCAGTGACCCGGTGTCCACTGATACGCCGCATCGGCGAAAGCGTGCTGGCGATCCTTGTCATCCGGTGCCAGCTCTGTCAGGTCGGTACGGTACTCGCTGAAGCGTTCGGCAATACCGGCGTTGGCGCGCAGCAGGGTGGTGTCGAAGGTCCAGTTCAGCGCTTCGATGTTGGTGTCGCGCCACTGGCCGTCATCATTGTGCAGGCGCTGGCGACCGAGCTTGAGGTTCTCGCCGGGGTACGGCGTGAAGCCGCTATAGCCGACCCAGAACTCGCGCATCGACAGGTAGTTTTTCTCCGCTTTGCGACCGCCGACATCGGTGGACTCGGTGCCATTGCCCTGTTGCAGGGTGTCGGTTTCGATGATGTCGGTGGAGGTTACCGCTTGCCCCATGGCATAGGCGCTCCATGCGCCGCTCTCGCCATAGATCCACGGACGCAGGTCGAGGCCGACGCCATTGACGGTGCCGCCACTTTGCGTGCCCAGGTCAGTGTCACCTTCGGACTGACCGGTTATTTTCACGTCAAGGCCGTAGTTCTTGGTTTCGGTCAATGCCGCCAGGGTCGGACACGACCACAACAGGGCGAATGTCAGGCCAATACCGGCCTGAACGAATGGATTCAACTTCATAGGGATTCCTCGCCGTCTTCTTCTTGCAGGGCATGCAGTTCCAGCGTGTTCTGGCTCAAGGCACCACGAACGGCCTGTTCTTGTTTCAACAGGCGTTGGGCCTCGGCGAGCTGGGCAGGCGGCAGTTGTGCTTCGAGTGTTTGCGCAAGCTCGGTGGCTTGCGGGGTGTTCTGTGCCTTGGCCAATTGGCTGAAGACATAAGCGTTAAGCGGGTCGGGCTTGGTGCCCTTGCCTTGGGAAAACAGTTGGGCGATGGCGAAGTCAGCGCTGTTCTGGCCGTTGCGCGCAGCGGTCAGCAAGTGATCCAGAGCTTTCTGCGAATAGACTTTGCCCAGGTAGCCACGGCGGTAGATTTGGCCGAGGTAGTAATCGGCGGCGACTTCGCGGCCGACGGCTTTCTTGAAATGTTCTTCGGCGACCTTGGCGTCGGCCGGGACCATTTTGCCTTCGTAGTAGAGCTTGCCCAGCAGCAGTTCGGCGCGTGGCTGGTCAGCGGCGCGGCCGTTGTCCAGGTACTTCATCATCTGGTCGACATCACCCAGTTCAGGGAAGTCGTAGATCAATTGTGCGAGGGTGACCCACGACGCCGGGTAACCCGCAGCGATGGGTTCGAGCAGGGACTGCGCGGTTTTCTCGTCGGTCTTGCCCAGGGTCGGATCCGCAAGCACACGGGCGACGCTGTCCACCCGCTGCGCGGAAACGGTGCCGCGAGCGTGTGCGGCTTGCATCTGCTTGATCAGCTCGGCCTGTAGCTCGGGCTTGGCCTGTTTCTGATAAACCGTGGCCAGTTCGACGTAGCAGATGTCGGTGGTGTTCAGTGCGGCTTTGCAGATGCTGGCGACTTCGTCCAGATGCTGGTCGTAAGTGCCCTGGGTGCGATAGAGCAGCACTTGCGCCAGACCAGCTTCCGGTTTGCCTTCGGCGCGCCATTGACTGATCTGCTTCTGCGCATCGACGTCAGGGAAACTGTGCGGGTATTGCAGGTACAGCATGGCCAGCGGGATCAGGGTGTTGCCTTCGCCATTGGCCGAGGCTTTTTTCAACAGGGCTTCGGCTTCGTGCTGTTCGGCTTCAGTGGAACCGGGCTTGGCCACCAGCAGACGACCCAGGCGAGCCTGAGCGCGCGGCGAGACGTCGGCCGCGGCGCGGTAAGTCGCCTCGGCTTGTTTGATCTGCGCCGGGTCACGGCTGTCGACCTGGATATCCGCCAGGCCCACTTGCGCTTCGCTGTAGCCGAGGTCGGCCAGTTGCTTGTAGTTCTGCTGAGCCAGCGCCGTGTCACCGCGCTTGAGGGCTTCATTGGCCAGACGCTGATCGGGCAGGCCGGCGCAACCGCTGAGGCTGACTGCCAAAGCTAGTGCACACACTGCATATCCCCTGTGGGAGTGAGCTTTTGTGGGAGCCGAGCTTGCTCGCGATGCAGACGACTCGGTATCACAGGTAGATCGAGCCGATGCTTTCGCGAGCAGGCTCGCTCCCACACAGGCTCGCTCCCACAGGGACTGAGGTGTGTTCGAGATTTTTGTGATAGTCACAGGCATGTCCTCGACTTAAAGACCAGCAGCCATGGCTTTTTCGATCAGCCAGTTCAGGTTCGGGCCACGATCGCTGTTCACTTCTACCGGGCGACCGGCGAGGCTGCTGTCCAGGGTTTCATCAGGCTGAATCAGTACGCGGATGTCGGACGACAGGTCAGCGCTTTTCAGGCTGGTGCTGCTGACGATCTTGCCGGTGCGGCTCTTGTCTTCGCCGGCGATCTGGAAGCTGACCGGAGTACCTGGACGCACATCGCGGAACTGGCGATAGGAGAAGCGCGCTTCAACATTGGCTTCGCTGTTACGCGGCACCAGCTGGAAGATCACGTCGCCCTTGTTGGCGTATTGACCGTTGGCAACCAGTTGTTGCGCCACGGTGCAATCGCACGGCGAGGTCAGGGTGCCGGTCATTTGCTTGCCGAACAGTTCTTCAACTTTGGCCGGTTGCAGTTGGTTTTCGTCCAGATGCCCTTTGAGAACATCGAGCATGCTGGTGCTGAAAGTGGCGAGCGGGGCGCCTTTGGCGGCAACGCCATCGGCCTTGATCAGGCTTTGCACGGTGCCATCGCGCGGCATGGTGATGTTCATGCCCGGCACGCTGACCAGACCGGCCTGGGCATGGCTGACGAAGTACATGCCGTACACCGATTTGAAAATAAAACCGAATGCCGCCACGCCGACGATGAAAATCCCCAGGCTGAAGGTCACTGCACGCAGACGACCGAATGCGGTCATGCCGTGGCCGCCATCCTTGACCTTGCGCGCCTTGGTGAAGTTATCGCGCTGCAGGGTCGCCAGCACTTCACCCATGCTGACGATGTCGCCGGCCAGGTGAGAGGTGATCAGGTGACGCAGGGTCGAGATGTCTCGCGGTTCCAGGTTCTGGAACTGGCAACCGGTACGACCGGTCTCGCGGTCGTACGAGCGCACCTGCAACTCCACGTCCATGGCCAGGCCGAGGTTGTCGATGACGAATTGCAGACGGGCCTTGTACTTGTCGCCGATCTTCAGTGGCAGTTGCCCGGCATTGAAGGCCAGGCCACCGGCGGACAGGTCGATCACTCGCGCTTCGACCGGTGTCCGGTCGGGGCCGAAGAAACGCAGCTTGGCCGGGATTTTCACTCGGGCGTGTTGGCGCTGGGCTTCGGATTCATGCACTACGTTGGAGTTGACGGCGGTATTCATAAGGGCGATTTCCTGGTTAATTCAAAAAGGGGGCGGTCAGACCATCATCAGCAGCACGGCGACAAAAATGCTGCCGGCGGAGAAGGTCATGGTCCGAGACGACCAGGTGTTGAACCAACGTTGAAAGCTGGCGAGATCACGGGTCAGAGCAGTGGGCTGGCGAGTCCAGGACTGTTGGTCGAGGCGGAAGAACACGTAGATCTTCACCAGCGCGCCGACGATCTGGTTGTAATAGAGAATCGCCGGGTAAGCCGGGCCGATCCGGTGACCGGAGAGGGACAGCAGCACGGCCAGGATCAGGCGGGTAATGCCGATCCACAGCAGGTAAACCAGGATGAACGCGGTGCCGTATTTGAAGCTGGCAATCAGCGCGACCGTCAGGCCCAGCAACGATGTCCACATCGAGACGCGCTGATCGAACAGCACCACCGAAGTGAACAGGCCGAGGCGCTTTATCCCCAGACCCAAGGCGCGGGAGTTCTGCCGCAGGTTGTTGCCGTACCAGCGGAACATCAGCTTGCGACTGGCCTTGATGAAGCTCTTTTCTGGCGGATGCTCGACGGTGTTGATCGCGGCGTCCGGCACGTAGAAGGTGTCGTAGCCCAGACGCATCAGGCTGAACCAGCTCGACTTGTCGTCGCCGGTAAGGAACTTGAAACGACCCAGGCGCCAGTGTTGCAGCGAGTCGCTTTCCACGTCGGCAATGAATTCCGGGTTGGTGACCACAGTGGCACGGAACACCGACATGCGCCCGGTCATGGTCAGCACGCGCTTGGACAGGGCCATCGAGCACATGTTGATGTGACGCTGGGCGAAACGCAGCTTGTGCCATTCGCTCATGATGTAACCACCGCGCACTTCGCAGAACTCGTTGGTGGTCAGGCCGCCGACATTGCCGAACAGCTGGAACCAAGGCACGGTCTTGCGCACCACGCCTTCGCCGAGCACGGTGTCGCCATCGATCACGGCCACCACGGCACGGTCGTCCGGCAAGTGGCGGGAGATGGCACGGAAACCGTAGGCCAGGCCGTCGCGCTTGCCGGTGCCGGGAATGCGCACGAAGTCGAGTTTGACCCGGGCCGGCGGATTCATTCGCGACCAGAGGCTCTTCACCAGCTTCTCATCGGACATTTCCACGATGGAGCAGACCATGGTGGTCGGCAGGCCGCAGTCGATGGCTTCGCGGATCACCGAGGCGTAAACCTGCGCGGTGGTCAACGCGTCGATACGGAAACTGGTGACCATCAAAAACACATGGGACGGGTCTGCCGCTTTGCCCAGCTTGCGCACTTTGCGCCGCAGGTGCGGGTAGACCACGTACAGAAACAGCATGCCGCGCAGAAAGTGCGTGGCACCCATCGAGTAACGCCAGATCCCGATGAAACCAATCAGGAAGATGAAGTCCTTCGACTCGGAGTCGAACGTGGACGCAGGCAACGCCATGGCGATGCCCATCAATAAACTTAGGTAAAACAGCCAACCGGCGGCCTGAAGGAGGCCGTGCTTTAGCCTGTGCATAATCGGAATCCTAAAGTCAGTTACAAGCCCCGCGCCCCTGTAGGAGCACGGCTTGCCGGCGATGGCGATCTCAAATGCGTCATCGCCGGCAAGCTGTGCTCCTACAGGTGTTTCATCCGCAAAAGCGCGGTGTCGGAGACGGGATTCCGTATTACCAGCAGATGCCTTCGGTGCGGCCGCTGACGCTGGTGGCTTTGGTCATGAAGCCCACCAGGTCGACCACTTGCTTGCCGTGCGGAGCGTTCTGCGCCAGGGCGCGGAATTTTTCGTCACGGTTGCCGAGGATGATCACGTCGGAGTTGTTGATCACGTCGTCGAAGTCGGAATTGAGCAAGGACGAGACGTGGGGGATTTTCGACTCGATGTAATCCTTGTTCGCGCCGTGGACACGGGCGTATTCGACGTTGCTGTCGTAGATGCTCAGGTCGTAACCCTTGCCGATCAGCATTTCCGCCAGATCAACCAGCGGGCTTTCGCGCAGGTCGTCAGTACCGGCCTTGAAGCTCAGACCCAACAGGGCCACTTTGCGTTTGTCGTGGCTGGAAACGATGTCGAAGGCGTTCTGCACCTGGGACTCGTTACTGCGCATCAGCGAGTTCAGCAGCGGTGCTTCCACATCCAGGGAACCGGCGCGGTAGGTCAGGGCACGCACGTCTTTTGGCAGGCAAGAGCCGCCGAACGCGAAGCCTGGGCGCATGTAGTACTGGGACAGGTTCAGGGTTTTGTCCTGGCAGACCACTTCCATCACTTCACGACCATCGACGCCGACAGCCTTGGCGATGTTGCCGATCTCGTTGGCGAAGGTGACCTTGGTGGCGTGCCACACGTTGCAGGTGTACTTGATCATCTCGGCGACGGCGATGTCCTTGCGGATGATCGGTGCGTCGAGCTCTTCGTACAGCGATTGCAGAACGTCGCCCGACGCTTTGTCGAATTCGCCGATGACGGTCATTGGCGGCAGATCGTAGTCGGCGATTGCGGTGCTTTCACGCAGGAACTCAGGGTTCACTGCAACACCGAAATCAACGCCGGCTTTCTTGCCGGAGCAGTCTTCGAGGATCGGGATCACCACGTTGGCCACGGTGCCCGGCAGCACGGTGCTGCGAACCACGATGGTGTGGCGGGTGGTCTTGTCACGCAGGACCAAACCGATTTCGCGGCACACGGCTTCGATGTAGTTCAGTTCCAGGTCGCCGTTCTTCTTGCTCGGCGTACCAACGCAGATCATCGACAGGTCGGTGTCACGAATCGCCTCGGCGAAGTTGGTCGTGCCGCGCAGTTTGCCGGTATCGATACCCTTGCGCAGAAGCTCGCCCAGACCCGGTTCAACAATCGGTGATTTACCGGCGTTGATCATATCGATTTTGTCTTTGGCAACATCGACGCCAACGACGTCATGGCCCCGTGCAGACAGGCAACCGGCACAAACAGCGCCGACATAACCCAAACCAAATATGCTGATGCGCATCGCAATTACCTCACTGTTATCAAGACTGTATTCACAAGCCATTAGATGGCCGGAGTTAAGGGTGTTCAGCGGTCATAGGGCACTCGAAAGTGTGGCTTGCAGGCACCACAATGCCGTGTGCAGGCATATTAAGTTTCGAGTGTCTAAATAAGTGCACTCAAGATGTGCGCAACTAGGCCTTATTGTTGTGACGTGCCCTGTTATGCATCCAATCCTCTGGCCTGAGGACGCTGGTGCAAGGATCTTGCACGCTCAATGCCAGGCAATATGCCTGTAAATCAAGCGGTTGGGTGCTCAGGTGAGCACGTTTATAGGGGCGCTGCCTTGGCCTTGTAAGGGGATATTAATGGTGCATATATCCTGTCCTTTGTGTGTTGCCCAAATAAGCGACTCATGATCGGAAGTTAATGTGACAACTTCGCTACGTGAATCTCTTGTCTGCGTAAGTTATCTCGTACAAGCACGTTGATAATCGTTACCGGTGGTATGAGCTACGCATTTGGACATAGTTCCAGTCCGCCCATCGCGAAACCTGAAATTTCTTGAAATATTGAGAAAGATGGCACTGCTTTCATATTGATGGCACTAGCAGTTTCACCCTTGATACATAGGGTGATTACCGAGCTCGATAGTTTTATGCCACTACCGATAAATATTTTCAGTGCCACTACTGAAAAAAAAGATCGAAGTCGAGTGAAACTAAAGTTAGAAAAAGCGAGTGATGTTTTTTTGGCGCCAATAAATCGGCAAAGCGGGAGGGAGATTGTTGGACGATCTGCGGTGGGTGCACGACGAGGTTGTCGATGTCGTGCACCCTATACGTGCATCTATTCGGGCGCGTGGTCGCGCAGGAAAACCAGATTGTCCGGTTTGGACTGCTCGGCGCTGTAGCGGTAACCCTGAACGTCAAATTGCTTGAGGTCGGCAGGGTTGTTGATGCGCTCTTCGATGACGAAGCGGCTCATCATGCCGCGGGCTTTTTTCGCGTAGAAACTGATGATTTTGTACTGGCCGTTCTTCAGGTCCTTGAAGTCGGTATTGATGATGCGCGCGTTCAAGGCGTTGCGTTTGACCGCCGAGAAATACTCGTTGGACGCCAGGTTCAGCAGCACGTCATCGCCTTGATCGGCCAGCGCTTCGTTCAGCCATTCGCTGATTCGCGTGCCCCAGAAGGCATACAGGTCCTTGCCACGGGCATTCGCCAGTTTGGTGCCCATCTCCAGCCGATACGGTTGCATCAGGTCCAGAGGCCGCAGCAGGCCATACAGGCCGGACAACATGCGCAGATGCTGTTGGGCGTAATCGAAATCGGCTTCGCTGAAGGTTTGTGCATTAAGGCCGGTGTACACGTCGCCTTTAAAGGCCAGCAGCGCTTGCTTGGCGTTTTCCGGTGTGAATGCGGGAGTCCAGCTGCCGAAACGTGCGGCGTTGAGCCCGCCGATCTTGTCGGAAACGTGCATCAACTCGCTGATTTGCGCCGGTGTCAGGTCGCGCAGCTGCATGATCAACTCTTGGGAGTGATCGAGGTACTGCGGTTGGGTAAAGCGCTGGGTCGCGGGCGGTGTTTCGTAATCGAGGGTCTTGGCGGGGGAAATCACCATCAGCATGAAGTCGTCTCCTTTAATCGTGGGCGCGATTCTAGGGGGTTGTCTGTGTTGACTCCAGCTATGGGTGTCATAGGTGATGGGTGGTGTCATGGGGCAGATCGCAGCCTCGCGTTGCTCGACAGCTCCTACAGGGACCGAGTTGGGATTGGATTGTGTAGCAGCTGCCGAGCAACGCGAGGCTGCGATCTTTTGAACGTCTCGATATATAGTGCCGCGCGGGTTTTGTTATGGAGACATCCCATTGCGTATCGTTTTTCTATTCTCGGCCTGGTTGTTGAGCTTTGGCGCCATGGCGGCGCCCGGCGATGTGGTGACGCTGGATCGCAGTACCTGGCCAGAGAAGCTCAGTAGCCCGACCTTGTTCGACGTGGCGTCTCGGGCCGAAATCCTCATGTTTGCCCGTGTGCTGCTGGCCAGCGAATCGCTGGATGAACCCGCCCTGGCCCAGCATCTTGGGTTACGCAAAATCAATCTGGAAGCGGTCAGCCAACTGCGCCAGCGCCTGTGGCAGCGCTTGCTGACCAACTACAACTTCGCCCAGCAAAGCTGCGATCAGGATGCGTCCTTCTGTTTCCTGGTCGAGGACATGGACACCTTGCGCGGGCAAGCGGCCAAGTTCCAGGTCAGCGAAGAGAGCTACTACATCAAATGGGCCGAGCCGAGCCGATTGTTCCACGCCCAGTACCTGGACGAGCAACTGCGCAAGGCCGCCCTGTTTCCGCAGACCAGCAGCGAAGTCGATCGTTTTGGCGACTATGAGCGCAACGGCGACGGGATGCATGACCGCTTGTTTTTGCTGACCTTCGACAGCGCCGCCAACGTCGTACCAGACAACACCGGTTGGGTCGCCGAGTACCTGCGCAAGTCGAACATCAGCGGCACGTTTTTCGTCCTCGGCAAGGACATTCAGACGCGTCTGGCCGAACAATCAGTGGCTAGCCTGCAAGCGATGTACTCGCAGCAATGCATCGGCGTCCAGGGCTGGGAGTTCCGCTCCCACAGCCACTGGCAGGACTGGCAGGACTCGGTACGACGCAGCGTTGAACTGGTCAAAAGCAAGTTGCCGGAGAATTACGTGCCACTGTTTCGTCCGCCCGATGGCCAACGTCGCTCCGATGCCGAAGGCTTCTTCAATGCTCAGGGCTTGCGGGTAGCGCTATGGGATATCGATGCGCAGGACGGGGCGGGCAAGCTCAAGGGCAATCCAAGTGCACAACGGGTGTTGACGCTGATGTTGCTGTGGCGCCACGGCGTGATCAATTTCAATGTGAAGCAGGACGCGGTGAAAACGGCGATGCCCTGGCTCATCACGCAAACGGCGCAAAGCGGGATCGGTTGGGAAGACTGTCAGGACGGTTTTCGCTGAAACGCACAAACCCCGTAATCATTGGGTTTTGGGCATTTTTGGGAGAGATTTCGATGCAGGCGGACTTCCGACTTTAACGGGGTGATGGCAGTCCGCCAAGTGTTTTTGGTCACTCTGAAAAATAAACTTCAAAAAAGCGTCAAAGTACTTTTTTCTGTCACACGTTTTGGAGTATTACGAAGGCAGACCGCCGAAACCTGCAACACAGGTGGCGTCTCCCAAGACCCCGCTTGATGCAGTTCACTTGAGTCAGCTCTTTGTCGGTAGGGCGGGGTGAATTCGGTAGTCACTTCGAGGCGCAGCACTGTCACGGTATTGCGTCGAATGGCTCCCACAAAGGTGACCGAGTATGGATGATCACGGACGTAGTTCTTCCTCCAACCAGCCAATCCTTTATGTACTCGATACCAACGTATTGATTCACGATCCAAACGCGCTGCTCAACTTCGAAGAACACCACGTTGCCATCCCGATGACCGTCCTTGAAGAGCTCGACAAGCTCAAGAGCGGGCATCACAACGTGGCTGCGGAATGCCGTCAGGCGATTCGCCTGATTGACAAGACGCTGGGTGATGCCAGTCCTGAAGATGTAGAGCTGGGTGTACCGATCCAGCGTGGCAAGAGTGGGCCAAAGGGTTTGCTGTCAATTCTGATGAGCAAACGCGCCGAACCAAACATCATTCTTCCCGAACACCTGAACGACAACATCATCATCAACCAGTTGATCGATCTGCACGCACGCGAACCCAAGTTGCCCGTCGTGCTGGTCACCAAAGACATCAACATGCGCCTCAAGGCCCGGGCGTGCGGGATCGCGGCCGAGGACTACAGCACCGACCAGCTGGTTGACGACGTTTCATTACTACCCAACGGTTACCACAACATGACCGGCTCCTTCTGGGACCGTGTAAGCAAGGTCGAAACCCGGCAGGACCATGGCCGCACCTGGCACGAGGTGCAACTGATCGACAACCTGCCGGCGGTGCACGTCAATGAGTTCATCATTGATGAACAGGGTTTTGTCGGCTGGATTAAGGAAATTTCAGAAGACCGATTGCTGATCCTCGACCTGCATCAGGAACCGCTGCTGCATCAGGAAGCCTGGGGCCTGAAACCCCGTGACATCTATCAGAGCCTGGCGCTGTTTGCCTTGCTGGACCCGGATATTCACCTGGTCAACCTGACCGGTGCGGCCGGATCGGGTAAAACCATCCTGGCCCTGGCGGCGGCGATCGAGCAGACCATGGTCAGCAAACGCTATCGCCGGATCATAGCCACCCGGAGCGTGCAGGGCCTGGACCAGGAGATCGGCTTCCTGCCCGGTACCGAAGCAGAAAAAATGGAGCCTTGGCTGGGCGCCATCACCGACAACCTCGAAGCCTTGCACATGGATGACGAAAACACCCATGGCAGCGTCGACTACATCCTCAGCAAAGTGCCGTTGCAGTTCAAATCCCTCAACTACATCCGAGGTCGCAGCTTTCAGCAGAGTCTGATTTTGATCGATGAATGCCAGAACCTGACGCCGCACCAGATGAAAACCATCATCACCCGTGCCGGCGCCGGTTCCAAAGTGGTGTGCTTGGGCAACCTGGCGCAGATCGACACCCCTTACCTGTCCGCGACCAGCTCCGGGCTGACGTACTTGACCGAACGCTTCAAAGACTTCCCCAACGGTGTGCACATCACCCTGCAAGGGGTACCTCGTTCGATTCTGGCTGAATACGCTGAATCGCATTTGTAAACCCTCTGATAACCGGGCGAGCTCAAAGTCGCCCGGTTTTTATCCGCTGCCTTTATCTAGTATTAAACTTGCTTGTACTCCTAACGGCCCTTCAGAAGTCTATTTCTGTATATTTTCAAAATCTAAATTTACAATACTCCACGTTTTCTAAGCCAAGGCAGTAGAGTTTGGGGGGCGTAACTATTTATTCGTTGATGATGCGACTTGTCTCTGCGAAAAAAATGTCGCGGTATTTTATGTGTAAAAACGCACCGAACAATATTGCACTAGCACCTGAAGCAACAAGAACGCCTCCGATTGACAAGAGCGTTGAAAGCCATGCCCCAAAAATTGGTCCTGTAATCATAAATATCAACATCAAACTGCGGCTGGATGCTGATACTGTTCCCAAATTAGATAAAGGGCAGTATTTCTGTAGGGTTACGCCAAACCCTAAAGATGTCAATCCATAGGCATACCCTGCAATGGAGAATACTAGTATTAGTATTGCGAGTGTTGTCAGATTACTTGGTTCAGTTAATGATCCCGCCATTACTACCATTACACCGAATGTAAACAGGGAGAACGTAGAGCAGAAGAAAATTTTATGGGGGTAAACTAATTTAAAACTCAAACCTGCAATAATTCCACCTAGTGCGGTAGAGCTAACGACAACGCCAAATACGTATTCTTCGAGCCCCAGGTTTTTTATATGCAGACTCAGTAGCGAGTCATAGCATCCCAGTACAGCGGATTGGATTAAGGCACAGATAAAAAATAGTTGTGTGGATGGGCCGGAGCTTAGTAATACTTTCAGGGCCTTTAAACTCCCAAAGGACCGCTTATCAGATGTGTGTATATTTTTTTGCCGGTTACTCATAGAAAGCAAAATCACGCAGAATATCCCTAATAGTGAAAAAAGCGCGGAAATTAAAAAGCCATACGCTTTGTCTGACATGCTTGCAATAATACCTGCAGCTAAAGGTGAGCAGACCTTGATAAATTGATCCATTACCGTGATTAGTGAAATATTGCTGATCAGGTCTTTGTTTGTAAGAAGCTTCCTCGTCAAGATTATTTCTGCCGCACCAGAACCAAGGTTCGATACTCCCTTAAGGAAGACTAATGTTAAGAAAATAGATTCAGAACTCGCTCCAAATAAGAGGCAGGCAACGATAAATCTGAAGGTGAAACTTACTAGTAAAAATTTTATAGGACTAGTATGGTCTGCAAGCGTACCGATTAATGGCCCCAGGAACAGTGTCGGTAAGCCGTACAGCGCCGCTGCATATCCCAAAGTTTGTGGGGAAGCGTCATATGCGAATGTAAGGACAGTAAAAATTAAAATGAAGTCTACCCACAGTGTTACAGAGCTACTAAATCGTACTCCACATAAATAACCGTACCCTTTCACGTGGGGAACGCTCACTGCGCTATCCCCTTAGCGTGGTACATTACGTCATCTACAACAAATGTGGATATATTATTGGTTGAGCAAAATAACTCAAGATCTGAAAGTGTGTTTATAAAACCTTTGCCTTTGAAATTCAGCGAGGTATTGCAAAGGACGCTGACGCCCGACTGTTTTTTGAACTCGAGTAGAAGCTTGTACATTTTAATGTTGTCTTGAAGGCTGACTGTCTGAACTCTTGCTGTTCCATCGATATGAGTAATTGCTTTAAGTCGTTTGTCAATTACATGATGAAATGACAGCATGAATTTGCTTTGAATGCAGTTTTCAAAGTAAAGATTGGCATCCTCCTCTATGCAGATGGGAGTTACTGGGCGATAGTGCTCTCTTTTTTTTATGGAGTTAAGCTTTTCAGTTGTGTTCGCAGAAAATGGTGCCGCTATTATTGATCTATTGCCTAGGGCTCTGGGTCCTATTTCACAATTTCCCTGTACCCAACAAATAATCTCTCCAGAAATAAGCGCTTCGCACACGTGTTCGAGTACCAATGGACTTGGTGAAAATGAGGAGTTTTTTGTGGGGTTGAAAATAAAAGGTTGTCCTGAATATACGGACCATTCAAGTTTTGCTTTACCAGTTAATAAATTTTGGGCAATCGCGGACGCCCCGATCCCGACACCTGTATCATTTGTACACGGTGGAACAAAAACCCCGTCGAATAATTCGGAGGTTTCCCATTTTTTGTTCCATTCACAGTTCAAGCCACAGCCGCCTGCAATTAAAAGCGGAAGCTTTTCTGTAATGTGTGTACTGATGAAATCATAAAATTCGTTAAAAAGCTTGTCTGATAGCTTTCTTGCCAGGTTGCAAAATTTCGTTGTGTTGACACCTATGTTGTAAAAGCCGCTATCTTTTAAGTCAAGTTTGTTGAGTGTGTCTATTGCTGAGTTGCAGTTGATTATGTAGTCAATAACCTTTGACTCGGATGCATCTGGTTCACCATTTGTTCCAAATGCAGCTAACGCCATCATTTTTCCCGCGTCACCGAGCCTGCAATAACCTTTTTTTAAATTGAAAGTTGGATCGGCTAAGCCGTAGGTAAATGCATAACGAAGACCCGGCCCTTGCAGAATATTGCCTATAGTTTGAATCGTCATGTCAGAGTTGATTTTATAAAAATTGCCTATGAAGCCCTCCCAAAGTAATACGTAGCAAGATGTTTTTTCCGCATAGGGGGACAGTGCGTAAGAGGCGAATATGTGTGATATTTCATGGCTGCAGTTTATCCACGCTATATTTTTCCCAGCAAAATTTCAGGTTGATTGTTCGATATTAAGACCAAGATAACCGCCTTCAGTTGGATGATTTCTGGGGTCCATACCTTCAGCCCATCCGCTTACAGCGATTGCGTCAAGATCTTCTATGTTTTGAACGGCGTGGGTTATTGCTGAGCTCAGGGAAAGAGGGGCATACCTGTTGCCGCCATTTTTTTCCGATTCATAACTGAAGACTAATTTTCCATTTTCAATGAGACATATGTGACCGTCATGGCCCGTGTTTACGCCTAGTATTTTCATTGGTGATTCCTTATGGGTTTTAACCAGAATAGGTACATTTCACTGAAAAAATTTGGGTTAAAGTTTTCAAATAACTCCCAAGCGCTAAAAAGAGAATCCAGGTTCGAATGCTCGTTGAATTTTCTAAACGCAGGGGATTTGTTTTGTCCTTCCTTTTCAAAGCCTGCAAATTCACAATTTAAGGTTCTTATTAATGAGTGAATGTCACGGGTTGTGAACGTTTTTTCCAGCGGGTTGAAAAGTAAATCCATGCACCCACTTCTACTAAAGAAATCTTGTGAGTTAACTATTTCGCTTATTCTTTTGTATTTATAGTTTTGAATTGACAAATCCCGTATTCTTTCTAAATTGCTGGGTGTGTAGAGGATTTCGTTTTTGGACGCAAGGTTTGCCAATTCTGCAATAGGAGTTCGAGCGTATGTGCTATACAGTCCTATTTTAGCAATACCACCATTTTCGAGGGCGGAGAGAATTGCTTGGCATCCTTTCAAAGGATCTTGTAAGTGATGTAGAACACCAATGCACTCAATAAGGCTGAACCTCATATTTAAAGAGAGAATGTTATTTAGGTCGCCGTGGATGAACTCCAAGTTTCTAATGTTGTATTCTTCCCTCTTTCGTGTGGCATATTGCAAGCTTGCTTTGCTAACATCCAGTCCTATGATATTTGTGTGTGGGTAAGTTAAGGCGAGTTGAATCGCATGACGTCCAGTTCCACATCCTGCAACTAATATGTTGTTATTGTTTGGCGGTGCTTGCTTTAGGTTTAGCTTTATGAAAAGCTCATCGAGTGTCGATTCAGAATGTTTTGGTTTGGATGTCCATGTTGGATATGGATTTGATTCATAAAAATTCTGGATAAGCGTTCTGCTTTTCTGAAGGACTGGTAATGTAACTTCTTTGTTTTGCTTTTTAGTAATCCGGCAATTTAAATGGTTTTGGCTTTTTAATGTGTTTATAACGTTTGTATCTGAGTAGGATTCAAGTATTAACTGCGCATCAATTTTTATTGTTGATGACACTTTTAGGGCTTTTTCTTTTAGTTTTTCTACATTTGACAGTTCTTCTTTATCAGTCAGATAGATGAAATCATTTAGCTTGCATTGTTTTTTTAGGGCGCGAAGGAATGCTGGGTGTGTTTTTTTGTAGTTGTTGCTGAGTATGGACTCTATAAGTTTTTTTCTTATGGTTATAATGGCTTCCTCTATGATGTGGTTCGAAATTAGGCTGTTACTCAAAAGTTCTAAAGCAATTTGCTCCGATTCGATTATGTCCAGAATAAGTATGGCGCACTCTTCTTTTGTATGTGTCATCTTTGCAAATTTGAGTGCTAGCTGTGAAAAGTACACTCGGGTTAGTGTGTCAATGTCTATTCCTTCTGTATTAAAAAGTGTCGCTAGACTGGCGAATGTTGCTGCATCAAATGAGGTAAGGTGGACCGACTGAAGTAAATCAAGATAGTTAAAGGCAATTCTGCTTTTTGTGAAGCCTTCTATTTTTGCGGCTGATTGGTATGTCCAGAGTGCAGCATTGGTTTTTCCATTTTTTTCTTGAATGGATGCTAGGTTTTGATGGAACTTAAGTTTGTCCGCTTCTGAAGCTCCTGGTAAGGCGCAAGCAAGCTTGTAAAGGCGTTCTGACTTATTTTTGTCACCCAGTTCTTCGTATAAAGCCGCAAAATTGTTCAACGCTTTTACGTTTTTTGAATCGTTCTTTATACTCAATTCGTATAGCCGTGCAGCTTCTTGGAGTTTGTTGTTGTTAAAGCTGGAATCTGCCATTTCTCTGATTTTTTCGGAGTATTCTTTTTTTCTCAACGTATCATCGTGCATGTGAGCACCTAAGAATAATTTGTTTTATTTTACTGCCTTCAAAAGTTTTACTACTCCGGGGCTAAGAGGATCTTGCAGGCCATGTCCACCTGCTAAAACAAATAACGAATGTTCATTAAATCCATCAATCTTTATAAGTTCATTTAGTAGGTTGTCTATAAAGTATCCGGTTAGCCAGGTGTTAAGTTTGTGAGCTGTGGCTACGAGATTGAATGTCTGAGATAAATGTCCAACATCCATTAAAGCTGATCGATAAGCACGTGAATGTGGGTATTTCCACCAAAGCTTATCAAATCGCGAACTCATTACTATCAGGAAGCCCGCTTCCACTGCGAAGTTTTGATGGCATAATATTTGTGATAAGTCGGCGTTTATTCCACTATCCAATTTTGTTAACACATGCTGGTGGGACCTATAGTGATAGATGCCTCGCTCTAGGTTGCTAACATTTAAAGCAATCAAGTAGGCCTCGGTTGCTTGTAAGCACCCGGCACTTGGTGAGGATCTACGATAGCCAACCGTCGAAATGCCGCGTTCTGCGAGATTTTTTTTATGCGAGTCGCCGTGGATTTTTCCGAATGTAGTGAATAAAATATTAGATACCATTTCCAGTGGGACAGGCTCCCCATTGAAATTTCTACTTGTTGTCCTCTCCCATAGTGCTTTCTTCAGACTATAAGTATCAATTGTGTTGCTGTTCCATGATGGAAGTTTTATTAGCTCTCCTTCTCGTTCAATGTCGAGAGTTGGGGCGCTTTCTGCGATGCTTTCGCAAAAGCTCACATAGCCTATCTCTTTGTTTTCTTCAGTGTTTTTCAAGTCGCTTGGAAAGTTGTGCTTGCTTCCAAGATGAAATATTTTTGAAATAGGGTCCCAACCCCAAGGACCATTAGCTTTTTGCGTATTTTGATATTGTTCAGCTTTTTCGCCTATTAGTAATATTTCTGCTTCAATCAGTATTCCATCCTCGGGTTTTGATGTGTAAGGCATACCAACTAATTCGTTGAGTTCGAAAATTCTGTCAAGATAGCGTCGTTCGAATATCTCGTACTGTTCACCTGTTTCCAAGTTCCATAATCCGAAAATCCCTTCGTTTAAGGTAATTGTCAGGTTTTCATTAACTTTAAACTCACTCATCTTACATGCTCCGTAAAACTGTGCCGAGAGAGTCTGGAGGCTCTCTCGGCATTGGCCAAAATTAACTGACCAGTTTTGATTCCGGTTTTGCCGGTGTAATCAGGATGTTGTAAGCGTTATTGGAAAGAGCTGTTAATCGAGTTTGCAGATTTGCTTTGCGCATAATAAGAACCTCTTGAGTTTTAGTCTGTATGGATTGAAGTCATAGGACTTCATTGGCGAAACTAATCGCGTTGTATTTGCTAGTCAATAACTGGGCTTGTAGGATGGTTCGTGCCTGGGTGGTTTATAAGTCTTACACCGAACTCCTACTTGCAGCTGTTTTATTAAGTTAATCAGGTTGTTGCAGATATACACTTCAACTACATTTGCTTCGATGCATTCTGAGAAAGTCTTAATCGGTAGTATTTAGTTACGTAATGGCTTCTTTGGGGGCCGCTTCAGCCAATACCAAAAAATATTGGCCAAGAGGAGGAGAATCCTGATCGATGAATGCCAGAACCTGACCCCGCACCAGATGAAAACCATCATCACCCGTGCGGGCGCCGGTTCCAAAGTGGTATGCCTGGGCAACCTGGCGCAGATCGACACCCCTTATCTGTCCGCGACCAGCTCCGGGCTGACATACCTGACCGAACGCTTCAAAGACTTCCCCAACGGTGTGCACATCACCCTGCAAGGGGTGCCTCGTTCGATTCTGGCCGAATACGCAGAGTCGCATTTGTAACTGCTTCACCCAGACCGGGTGGCCTTCACAGGTCGCCCGGTTTTTTTATGGCCATCACAAATCTATTGTGGGAGCGTGGCTTGCCCGCGATGCAGACACCGCGGCGCATCAGGCACACCGCGCAGATCCCATCGCGGGCAAGCCACGCTCCCACAAGGATCAAAGTGACTGGATAATCGCGTGCGGAAAATTGACCTGCAGGTTTACAATCGACGCTCCTGATCAGGAGTAACCCTGTGCTGACTCATCTCGATTCCCAAGGTCGCGCCAACATGGTCGACGTCACCGAAAAAGCCGTGACGTTCCGTGAAGCGACGGCCCAAGCGCTGGTGCGCATGTTGCCCGACACCCTGCAGATGATCGTCAGTGGCGGTCACCCCAAGGGTGATGTGTTTGCCGTGGCGCGTATTGCCGGCATTCAGGCGGCGAAGAAAACCAGCGATCTGATTCCGCTGTGCCATCCGCTGATGCTGACCGGCGTCAAAGTCGAGCTCAGTGCCGAAGGTGACGACACCGTGCGCATCGTCGCGCGTTGCAAGTTGTCCGGGCAGACCGGCGTCGAAATGGAAGCGCTGACCGCCGCCAGCGTGGCGGCATTGACTATCTACGACATGTGCAAGGCCGTGGATCGCGGCATGACCATCGAAAGCGTGCGGCTGCTGGAGAAGGTCGGTGGCAAGAGCGGGCATTTCCAGGCGGATCAACCATGAACGTCACCGTGAAGTTTTTCGCTCGATATCGCGAAGCGCTTGGCGTGGACTCGGTCAAGGTTGAAGGTGATTTCGTCACGGTCGATGACGTGCGCGCGCTGCTGGCTCAGCGCGACGGTGCCGATGTGCTGAGCGAGCAGAACCTGATGTGCGCCCGCAATGAAGACCTTTGCCAGCTCGACGAACCGGTCAGCGATGGCGATGAAGTGGCGTTCTTTCCGACCGTGACCGGGGGCTGATCCATGGCGATTCGCGTGCAGTCCACGGCGTTCGATCCTGGTGCCGAAGTCAACGCCATGCACGCCGCCAATGTGGGCGTGGGCGCGGTGGTGAGTTTTGTCGGCTACGTGCGCGACTTCAATGACGGACTTGATGTGGCCGGGATGTTTCTTGAGCACTACCCAGGCATGACCGAGAAGGCCCTGGGCAAGATCGCCCTGGAGGCTGAGCAGCGCTGGCCGCTGTTGAAGCTGGAAGTGCTGCATCGCATCGGCGCTCTGGAACCGGGAGAACCGATCGTCTTCGTCGGCGCCGCCAGCGCCCACCGCCAGGCAGCCTTCGATGCCTGTGCGTTTGTCATGGATTACCTGAAAACCCGTGCGCCGTTCTGGAAGAAAGAAGTCACCAGCGATGGCGCACGTTGGGTGGAAGGGCGTGACAGTGATCATGCGGCGGCGGATCGCTGGAAGCAGTAAACAACTTGTTGTTTCTTTGTTGTCTGCTCTGCCGCCTTCGCGAGCAGGCTCGCTCCCACAGTAGATCTTCATGAACACCAAATTTGTGTATGACAAAGATCCCCTGTGGGAGCGAGCCTGCTCGCGATAGGGCCATTCGCTTCACCCAATAACCTCCTGACTCGCCACCCGACCATCGGCCAGGCATGATCCCGCTTGTCCGATTGACGGATAATACATAAAAGTCCAGTATGGAATTCCAAGTACAAAAAGACGTTCCCCGTTTCAGCTCTTTCTTCTGTCTTGCCAAACCAACAACAACCCGCGAGAGAACGAACATGAAGAAATTCCCCCTCATCACTGGTCTGGCTCTGAGTCTGTTGGCGTGCAGCAGCGTGTTTGCCGCCGAGAAAGCCCTGCGCATCGGTATTGAAGCCGCTTACCCACCGTTTGCTTCCAAAACCGACGAGGGCAAGATTGTCGGTTTCGACTACGAGATCGGCAATGCCCTGTGTGCGCAGATGAAGGTCGAATGCGTGTGGGTCGAAGGCGAATTCGACGGTCTGATTCCTTCCCTGAAAGTGAAGAAAATCGACATGGCCCTGTCGTCCATGACCATCAACGAAGACCGCAAGAAGTCGGTGGATTTCACCCACAAGTATTACTTCACCTCATCGCGTCTGGTGATGAAGGACGGAGCGGTGGTCGATGACCAGTACGCCAGCCTCAAAGGCAAAACCGTAGGTGTGCAGCGCGCAACCACCACCGACCGTTACGCCACCGAGGTGTTCGAACCGAAGGGCATTAACGTCAAGCGCTATGGCAACAACGAAGAAATCTACATGGACCTGGCAGCCGGTCGTCTTGATGCCATTTTTGCCGACACCATTCCGCTGAATGACTTCCTGTCGATGCCACGGGGCAAAGGTTACGCGTTTGTCGGACCGGAGTTGAAGGACCCGAAATACGTGGGCGAGGGCGCCGGGATTGCTGTGCGCAAGGGCAATGCCGAGTTGGTGAGCGAACTGAACGCGGCCATTGATGGCATTCGCGCCAATGGCGAATACCAGAAAATCTCGGACAAGTACTTCAAGTCGGATATCTACGGCGACTGAAAAACCGCTTTCGCGAGCAGGCTCGCTCCCACATTTGATCTCCACATGGCGCAGATTCAGTGTGGGAGCGAGCCTGCTCGCGAAGAGGCCAGATCAAGCACCACAAACCTCAGATCCTAGCCCTTCAATTCCTTCAAATGCTTGTAAACCGTCGCCCGCCCCATGTTCAGCACATTGGCCACATAGTTCGATGCGCTCTTGCCCTTGAAAGCCCCTTCGGCGTGCAGCGCCAAAACCAGTTCGCGTTTGTGGTCGCGTGTCAGCAGGTTCAGGCTCAGTTGACGTTCGCGCAGCCAGGCGTGCAGGAAGGTATTGATCCGCTCCTGCCAGTCATCACGAAACAGTGAGTCCGGTTGCGGAATCAGTTTGCTGGGCGACAGGAACAGGTCGAGCGCAGCTTTTGCATTTTCGAACAGCGAGATGTTCAGGTTGACGCACAGGACCGCGAGCGGATGACCTTCGCTGTCGCGCAATACCGTGCTCAAGCTGCGAATCTTCTGACCATCCCAATTGAGCTTTTCGTACGGCCCAATGTTGGTTTCGCTGATATCGTCGCTGAGCATGTCCTCCAGTGCGGCGTCATCGCCGATTTCGCGTTTCGACAGGTTGTTGGCGATGTAGTCGATCTTTTGCGTGCGCAGGTCGTGCAGCACCACCTCGGCATGGGGAAAAAACAGCGTGGCGATGGCATCGGCAATCGCTCGGTAATTGTCCAGCGCCGGGTCTTTTTCAGGTGCGTTCATACAGTGGAGCTCCAGGCAGCGTCAGCGCCCTGCAAAAGGGGCGCTGGAAGTTTGCCGTAATCGTGTCGACACGTCACCTGACCAGGCGATCAGCCCAGGCGTGCGGGGGAGAGCATGCTGGCGTCCAGCCCGAAACGCGTGAGCTGCTCGGGCAAACTTTCACCGCTTACCAGCGCAGCACTGGCCTGCCCCATGGCCGGCGAAGTCTGGATGCCGTAGCCGCCTTGTGCCGCGACCCAGAAGAAGCCGGGCACATTTGGATCGAATCCGGACAGTAAATCACCGTCGCTGACAAAGCTGCGCAACCCGGCCCAGGTTCGGGTCGGTCGGCGAATGGTCAGGGTGGTGGCCTCTTCGATCTGGTAAATGCCCATGGCGATGTCCAGTTCTTCTGGCTGTACGTCGTGCGGTTCAACCGGGTCGGCGTTAGCGGGTGAGCCGAGGAACATGCCGGCGTCGGGTTTCATGTAGAAAGATTCGTCGAGGCTGACCAGCATTGGCCAATTATGGATATCTACGCCCTCAGGGCCGGCGAAGATAAAGGCCGCACGCCGTTTCGGTTGCAGGCCCAGCGGCCGGGCGCCGGCCAGTGCGCCGATTTTGTCAGCCCACGCGCCTGCCGCATTGATGATGACGGGGGCGCTGAAAGTCTGGCCGTTGGTGGTTACCTGCCACACACCCTCGGCATCACGGGCCAGGCCGAGCACTTCGGTGTCGGTAATGACTTCGCCTTTGTTGCGACGGATACCGCGCAAGTAACCCTGATGCAGGGCATCGGTGTCGATGTCGCTGGCGGTCGGGTCATAGATCGCGCCATGGACTTTTTCCCGGCGCAGGATCGGAACGCGAGCACAGGCTTCATCGGCGTTGAGCAGTTGCATCTCGGGCACCGTGGCTTTGGCGCTGAGGTACTGATTGTTCAGTTCGGCGGGGTCGCCAGTGAAGTCCACGGTCATCTCACCGCGCGGCGTTAGCAACGGGTGTTCGCAGAAACCGGCGGGCGGTGCGTCGAAAAAATCGCGGCTGGCCTGGGTCAGTGCGCGAACCTGAGGTGTGCCGTAGGCGGCGGTGTAGAGCGCGGCGGAGCGTCCGGTGGAGTGATAGGCCGGATGCGATTCGCGTTCGAGCACAATCACCCTGGCCTTTTGCGACAGCCAGAAACCGGTGGAAGCCCCGGCAATCCCGCCGCCGATGATGATGAAATCTGCCTGGCTCATGAACGTCTCCTGATGGGGCGCAAATGCCATTGATATAGAGGAACCCTGTGGGAGCCGGGCTTGCCCGCGATTGCATCACCGCAGTGTGCCTGACGGAGCGAAGCGCCTGCATCGCGGGCAAGCCCGCTCCCACAGTGAGTTGTGGTGTCAGTGCTGTAGGTGGTAGATGGCATTGGCCAGCGCGATGTCTTCCAGGCCCAGGCCGATGGAGCGGAAGAATACCGGCCGGTTGTAATCGGGGCGCTGCACCTTGCCGCTCAGCAGATCGGGCAGGTCGCCGACTATTGCACTGCTGTCCCAGCCATGTTGCTCACCAGCAATCAGCATCTCACCCGCCGAGCCCGGCGTTGTCAGGCGATAGTCGCAGAACACCTGCATGTCATTGAGGCTTTGCGGCGGCACTTCGTGGGCGCGCGGGGCGTTGGTGCTGATCGAGGTGATCAGCGCTGGTTTGCTCAACTTCGACGGGTCGATCACCGGGCCTGCGGACGAGGTGCACAGCATGATCACGTCGGCGTCCTGAATCGCCGCTTCATGACTGTCGACGATGGTCAGCCGTGGGTCGAGGCTTTTGAGCTGATCCAATGTGTCTGTTTGCTTGTCGCTCAGGCTCGGTGAATACAGGGTGATGCTTTGCCAATCACGCAGATCCTTGACGTAATGCAGGTGCGCCTGGGCGACTTTGCCGCTGCCGATGATCGCCAGACGCTGCGCCTTTAAAGGCGCCAGTGCATCGACTGCTACGGCGGTGGTTGCGGCTGTGCGTGCGGTGGTCAATTCACCGGCATCGCAAAGCAGCAACGGCTGGCCGGTCTGCATCGACATCAGCAGGGTCCACGCGGTGACCAGTGGGCCTTGTTCACGCACGATGTACGGCGAAGTTTTAACCCCGTAGACACCGTCTTGCGCCAGTACGCCGAGGTAGTTGATGAAGTCGCCAGCGCCCTGGGGGAATTCCACCAGTTGCTGCGCCGGTTGTACGGCTTGGCCCGCGGCCAGGTCGCGGAACAGCTTGCGCAGGATCTGCGGCACGTCAACTTTCGCCAGCAGCTCGCGGGCCTGAGATTGGGTGATCACGTAAGGCGTACTGGACATGGCCGGCTCCGGGCGCTGAATTAAACTAATTTGTCCATTATGGACTTTTAGTTGTCTTGGGCAAGCTTCTGTTGAAAAAACCAGACGAAAAAAAAGCGCAGTCCGTTTCCGGCTGCGCCTCTTTCTGCAAATCCCCGGTTACGGGCGTTTGCGCTCAACCGCCCGCAGTAGATGCGTCGGTGGTGTTTCACAGCTGATCTTGCGACCCAGCAACGCCTCGATGGACGGTAGCTGGTAAGAGTCATCTTCACCGGCGAAGCTGATGGACACGCCATCGGCGCCTGCCCGACCGGTACGACCGATACGGTGTACGTAGTCGTCCGGGACTTCCGGAAGGGTGAAGTTGATCACGTGGCTGATGCCGTCGATGTGAATGCCGCGACCGGCGACATCGGTGGCGACCAGTACGCGAATCTTGCCTTCGCGAAAGCCTTCCAGGGTCTTGATGCGCTTGTGCTGCGGCACATCGCCGGACAGTTGCGCGGCGTTGACGCCGTCACGCACCAGGCGTTCTTCAATGCGGCGTACTTCATCCTTGCGGTTGGCGAACACCATCACCCGCTCCCAACCGTTGTCGTTGACCAGGTTGTAGAGCAGTTTGTATTTATCGGCACCGGCAACGGCGTAGATGTGCTGCTCGACGTTTTCGCTAGCCACGTTTTGCGCTTCGATCTCGACGATCGACGGCTCGGTGGTCCATTGCTTGGCGAGGTTCATCACGTCTTCGGTGAAGGTCGCCGAGAACAGCAGCGTCTGACGCTCGTTCTTCGGCGGCGTCTGGCGAATGATCTGACGCACTTGTGGGATGAAACCCATGTCGAGCATCCGGTCGGCTTCGTCCAGCACCATCACTTCGACCATGTCCAGGTGCACGTCGCCGCGCTGGTTGAAGTCGAGCAAACGGCCCGGGGTGGCCACGAGGATGTCGCAGTGACGGGCTTCGAGGTGCTTGAGTTGTTTGTCGAAATCCATGCCACCGACAAACGTCATCACGTTGAGGCCGGTGTATTTGGTCAGGTCGGCCGCATCCTTGGCGATCTGCACCACCAGTTCGCGGGTGGGAGCAATGATCAGCGCCCGCGGTTCACCCATGTAACGCTCTTTCGGCGGTGGGGTTTGCAGCAGCTGGGTGATGATCGAAATCAGGAACGCGGCCGTTTTGCCGGTGCCGGTCTGGGCGCGACCGATGGCGTCTTTGCCCGCCAGGGTGAAGCCAAGCACCTGCGCCTGGATCGGCGTGCAATACGGGAAGCCCAGGTCCTGGATGGCGTGCATCAGTTCCGGGGCGAGTTTGAAATCGTGGAAGCGGGTTTTGCCTTCCTGGGGTTCGACGACGAAGTCTTCGAGTTTCCAGGGGGTGACAGGTGCCTTGGGCTTGGGTTCGCGACGCGGTTTTGCCGGTTTCGGCGCTTCGCTGCGCGGCTGTTCAGAGGCAACGACCGGGGCTGGTTGGTTGGCCGGTGTGGTCATCGGCTCGTGTTTCGGTACCGCTGCGGTTGCGGTCCGGCCAGGCTGATTACCGTCGGTGCGGTGGCTGGGGGTATGAGACGGAGCGCTGGGAACTGGCGCGAGCTGCTCAGTCTCGCTTTTACCGAACATTTTCTTGAGTGCTTTGAGCACGGTCATCTCATCAATTGGTTAAGGAATGTACGCCGGCCAGTGTAATGCAAGAATCGGGCGCGGCGTAGTGGGATGATCAATGGGCTGCGTTTCGCATCACAGTTAACGCAAACGCTCGGCAAGCCAGACGCCGATGTCGCGAATCTCTTCGGGTAACACTTCGTGGCCCATTGGGTATTCCTGCCATGTCGCGGTGACACCACGCTGCTTCAAATGCTCATAGGCAGAGCGGCCCATGGAGTTTTGCACCACGTCATCGTATTGACCGTGCAAGGACAGCACCGGAATACGCTGCTGGCTGGCGGAAAGCTCAAGCTGATCGCTGAACGTCGGGGCATAAGTGGAGAGGGCAAGTACGCCACCCAGTGGCCCCTGCCATTTCAGGAATGCGGTGTGCAACACCACGGCACCGCCCTGGGAAAAACCTGCCAGAAATATCCGCGAGGCGTCTATTCCGCTGGCCTTCTGCTCTTCGATCAAATCCAAGACCCGCTGCGCGGACGCTTCCAGCTGATCGCGGTTGATCGCTCGCGCCGGGCTCATGGCCAATATGTCGTACCAGCTCGGCATCTCGTAGCCACCATTAATGGTGACCGCGCGAGTCGGTGCCTGCGGGAGAACGAAGCGGGTGCTCAGCAGGGTTTCCTGCAAGGCTTCGGCGACTGGCAGGAAGTCGTAACGATCGGCACCCAAGCCGTGAAGCCATACAACGCAAGCATCTGCGGGCTTTACGGGGTGAAGAATAAGGGGCTCGGTCATGGCTGCTCCAATGTTGTGCGCGCGCTCTCTCATTGGGTGCGAGACCCGAGTACGCGTCTGGTTGATCTGTTAATAAGATGTCGCAAGGCTACAAGTTTTGCTATTGACCTGTCGCGCAATTGCTTCAGCAAGCGGTCTGGTACGGGCTTTGCTAAGGGGAAACGGTGCAACCCATCTCGCGCCTTGCGGTAACACTATCAGTGTACTGCTGACCGCGGGATAGCAAAGAATCCGGTGATGGATGTTCGCCAGTGGCCGTTACGGGCTTCGCGAACGTGAAAGGGCTACCGCCCGTTCGGCCGATTGGTGAGAAGTGAGTTATCCATGATGTGGATTTTCTCCTACTAGACTCATAGCGCAGGTCCTACGCCGGTTGACCCTAAAAAAAATCAATAAGGGTCGATTACGCCTCAAAAGGGTGCGGCAGGATTCAGCTCCGACACAACAAGAGCAAAACTGGAGGTTTGAATGAAGATGTTGAAATCCACCCTGGCTATCGTGACTGCAGCCGCAGTACTCGGTGTCAGCGGGTTCGCTCAGGCGGGTGCAACCCTGGATGCAGTGCAGAAAAAAGGTTTCGTACAGTGTGGTGTGAGTGACGGTCTGCCGGGTTTCTCGGTTCCGGACTCCACCGGCAAGATCGTTGGCATCGATGCTGACTATTGCCGTGCTGTAGCGGCTGCCGTTTTCGGCGACGCGACCAAAGTCAAATTCAGTCAGTTGAACGCCAAAGAGCGTTTCACCGCGCTGCAGTCGGGCGAAATCGACATTCTGTCGCGCAACACCACCATGACCAGCTCTCGTGACTCGGGCATGGGCCTGAAGTTTCCTGGCTTTATCACTTACTACGACGGCATCGGCTTCCTGGTTAACAACAAGCTGGGCGTGAAGAGTGCCAAGGAACTGGACGGTGCAACCATCTGCATCCAGGCCGGTACCACCACCGAGCTGAACGTTTCCGACTACTTCCGCGGCAATGGTCTGAAATACACCCCGATCACTTTCGACACCTCCGACGAAAGCGCCAAGTCGCTGGAATCCGGTCGTTGCGACGTTCTGACTTCCGACAAGTCCCAGCTGTTCGCCCAGCGCAGCAAGCTGGCCTCGCCGAAGGATTACGTGGTACTGCCGGAAACCATTTCCAAGGAGCCTCTGGGCCCGGTCGTGCGTAATGGCGACGACGAGTGGCTGGCTATCGCGCGCTGGGTTGGCTACGCCATGCTCAACGCTGAAGAGGCAGGCATCACTTCGAAGAACGTCGAAGCTGAAGCCAAGTCCACCAAGAACCCTGACGTTGCCCGTCTGCTGGGTACCGATGGCGAATACGGCAAAGACCTGAAAGTGAAAAAGGACTGGGTCGTCCAGATCGTCAAGCAAGTCGGCAACTATGGCGAAGTGTTTGAGAAAAACCTCGGCAAGAACACTCCGCTGGAAATCGACCGCGGGCTGAACGCCTTGTGGAACGCTGGCGGCATTCAATACGCACCACCAGTGCGCTGATGGTTCTATCACCCGGCGGGCCAACCGCCGGGTGATGTTCTGTTCCATTACATCCGGGGCACTTCATGCAAAATTCAATCGGCGCACCAAAGCAGAGGCTCAGCCTCAGCGATCCCAAAGTGCGTGCGTGGGTATTTCAGATCATCACCATTGTGGCGGTGGTCTCGATGGGCTGGTATCTGTTCGACAACACGCAGACCAACCTCCAACACCGGGGCATTACCTCCGGTTTCGACTTTCTGGAGCGCAGTGCCGGTTTCGGCATCGCTCAAACCCTGATCGACTACACCGAATCGGACAGCTATGCCCGGGTGTTTGTCATCGGCCTGCTAAACACCCTGCTGGTGACCTTCATCGGCGTGATCCTGGCGACGATCCTCGGGTTCATCGTCGGTGTGTCACGGCTGTCGAAGAACTGGATCATCGCCAAGCTGGCAACTGTTTATGTGGAAGTCTTCCGCAACATTCCGCCGCTGCTGCAAATCCTGTTCTGGTACTTCGCGGTGTTCCTGACCATGCCGGGGCCGCGCAACAGCCATAACTTCGGCGACACCTTCTTTGTCAGCAGCCGCGGTCTGAACATGCCCGCAGCGTTGGTAGCGGACGGTTTCTGGCCGTTTGTGGTCAGCATCGTTGTGGCCATTGTCGCCATCGTGCTGATGAGCCGCTGGGCGACCAAACGCTTCGAAGCGACGGGCGTGCCGTTCCACAAGTTCTGGGTTGGTCTGGCACTGTTTCTGGTGATCCCTGCGCTGTGCGCCTTGATCTTCGGCGCGCCGTTGCACTGGGAAATGCCGAAGCTGCAAGGCTTCAACTTCGTTGGTGGCTGGGTGCTGATTCCCGAACTGCTGGCATTGACCCTGGCCTTGACGGTGTACACCGCGGCGTTCATCGCCGAGATCGTGCGCTCGGGCATCAAGTCGGTCAGCCACGGCCAGACCGAAGCGGCCCATTCGCTCGGCCTGCGCAACGGTCCAACCCTGCGCAAGGTCATCATCCCGCAAGCGCTGCGCGTGATCATTCCACCGCTGACCAGCCAATACCTGAACCTGGCGAAGAACTCCTCGCTGGCGGCCGGTATCGGTTATCCGGAAATGGTTTCGTTGTTTGCCGGTACGGTGCTGAACCAGACCGGGCAGGCGATCGAGGTGATTGCGATCACCATGAGCGTGTACCTGGCGATCAGTATCAGCATTTCCCTGCTGATGAACTGGTACAACAAGCGCATTGCGCTGATCGAGCGGTAAGGAAAAGCGCATGAGCACACATACTTTCAAACCTGACATGCCGCCACCGAACCGCAGCATCGGTGTCGTGGCGTGGATGCGCGCCAACATGTTCTCCAGCTGGCTCAACACCCTGCTGACCCTGTTTGCGTTCTACCTGATTTACCTGGTTGTCCCGCCGATCTTGCATTGGGCGATCCTCGATGCCAATTGGGTTGGCACCAGCCAGACCGACTGCACCAAGGAGGGCGCCTGCTGGGTGTTCATCCAACAGCGTTTCGGCCAGTTCATGTACGGCTACTACCCGCCGGATCTGCGCTGGCGCGTGGACCTGACCGTGTGGCTGGCAGTCATCGGCGTGGCACCCCTGTTCATCTCGCGCTTTCACCATAAAGCGGTCTATGGCCTGAGCTTTCTGGTGCTGTACCCGATCATTTCCTGGTGCTTGCTGCACGGCGGCGTGTTTGGCTTGAGCGCCGTGGCGACCAGCCAGTGGGGCGGCCTGATGCTGACCCTGGTGATTGCGACTGTCGGTATCGCTGGCGCTCTGCCGCTGGGTATTGTCCTGGCGTTGGGCCGTCGTTCGAACATGCCGGCAATTCGAGTGGTCTGCGTGACCTTTATCGAATTCTGGCGCGGTGTGCCGTTGATCACGGTGCTGTTCATGTCGTCGGTGATGTTGCCGTTGTTCCTGCCCGAAGGCATGAACTTCGACAAATTGCTGCGGGCGCTGATCGGCGTGATCCTGTTCCAGTCGGCCTACGTGGCCGAAGTGGTGCGCGGTGGTCTGCAAGCGATTCCAAAAGGTCAGTACGAAGCGGCTGCAGCGATGGGCCTCGGTTACTGGCGCAGCATGGGCCTGGTGATTCTGCCGCAAGCCCTGAAGCTGGTAATCCCTGGCATCGTCAACACCTTCATCGCGCTGTTCAAGGACACAAGCCTGGTGATCATCATCGGCCTGTTCGACTTGCTCAACAGTGTCAAACAAGCTGCTGCCGACCCGAAATGGTTGGGCATGGCCACTGAAGGCTATGTGTTCGCGGCCCTGGTGTTCTGGATTTTCTGTTTTGGTATGTCGCGCTATTCCATGCATCTGGAACGCAAGCTCGACACTGGCCACAAGCGTTAGGAGTTCTGTAATGAGCGAAGCAATCAAAAAGCCTGCGAGCCCTGAAGGCATTATTCAGATGCAGGGCGTCAACAAGTGGTACGGCCAGTTCCACGTATTGAAAGACATCAACCTGAACGTCAAACAGGGCGAGCGTATCGTGCTGTGCGGCCCGTCAGGTTCGGGTAAATCCACCACCATTCGCTGCCTCAATCGCCTGGAAGAACACCAGCAGGGCCGCATCGTGGTCGATGGCGTGGAGCTGACCAACGACCTCAAGCAGATCGAATCGGTCCGCCGTGAAGTCGGCATGGTGTTCCAGCACTTCAACCTGTTCCCGCACCTGTCCATCCTGCAGAACTGCACCTTGGCGCCGATGTGGGTACGTAAAATGCCCAAGCGTCAGGCCGAGGAAATCGCCATGCATTACCTGGAGCGCGTACGCATTCCGGAGCAGGCGCATAAATTCCCGGGGCAACTGTCCGGTGGCCAGCAACAGCGTGTGGCGATTGCCCGCGCGTTGTGCATGAAGCCGAAAATCATGCTATTCGACGAACCGACTTCGGCACTCGACCCCGAGATGGTGAAAGAGGTGCTGGACACCATGATCGGCCTGGCTGAAGACGGCATGACCATGCTCTGCGTGACCCACGAAATGGGCTTCGCCCGGACCGTGGCCAACCGCGTGATCTTCATGGACAAGGGCGAAATCGTCGAGCAGGCGGCGCCGAACGACTTCTTCGATAACCCGCAGAATGAGCGGACCAAGATGTTCCTGAGCCAGATTTTGCATTGATGCCAAGCTGACCCGTAGTAAATAAACCCGGCCTGGCACCGGGTTTATTTTTGCCTCGGTTTTTTAGGTCAGGAAACCGTGAGTGTTTCGTGCTCTTTGTGCACGGTCTCTTTGAAACCCCTCAAATCCGCGCCTTCACTCAAGACGTGTGCGTCGGCGAGCAAATACGGATACCGGTCAAGCAGGCGCATCAGCAGTACCAACGCCTTCGGCGGGAGTATTTCACCGCGCTCGTACCGGGAGAACGCGTTATGCCCGCCACCGGACAACAGCAGCACTGCGTCTTTTTGCGATAGGTGCAGCTTGCGGCGAATACGTTTCATCTCTGCACCGATCATCTGCCTGCCGGCAATGACCAGTTCATCACCTGCGTTTGAATGACGCTCTGAGCAACTGGCGTCGAGTTCGACCTCGCCGCACATCTGGCATTCCCAGCCGGACAAGTCATCAATGCGGCGCTCCATACCTTTGACGCTCAAGGTTTCGCCGCGCCCCTCAAAATGTGTCATTCCTTCTAGCTCGCCACAGCTGACGCACTGTTGAGTCTTCATTGGTTTTTCTCCTTGAAGGAGATTACTGGAGGGCCACCGCCGGGGCGGTAAGTCACCTTGATGTAAATCTCCAGACCGTGTGAATAGAGGTGGTAAACGTCTTGCCATACTCGATGGTCGGCGTAGGTAGTCATCGACTTGTAGAGCATCTTGCTACGTAGCTCAAAGATGACCTCTTGCATCTCTGTAAGGCTCAAGCCAATTTTTCTGCCGCTTGTTTTGGCCGCGCTAGTGAATGCAGATGCCCCAAGGCGCAAGACCTCTGCCTTGACCACCGCCAAGTCATAGTGGGGTGTGTTCTTTTCCATAAGAAACCATAAGCCCTGTCCCTAAAATTACCCTTAAAGGGTAATTTTGACCAATCGAAAATCCCGCTCCTTTTCCTGCCCTTAGACGGTAGGTGGTTGCCGTCCTACACGAAGCTGACTAACATGTCAGAAAATTCATCCTATGATTGGATGAAAGGGCGAATTCCATGTCAGACATTTCTCCATTGACTAAGCGATCCTTGGTCGACCAAGCGCTGGACCAGCTGCGCCTGCGCATCAATAAAGGCGTCTGGGTCGTCGGCCAGCGTTTGCCTACCGAGCCGGAACTGGCGACCGAGTTGGGCATCAGCCGTAACACCGTGCGCGAAGCCATGCGCGTGTTGGCGTTTTCCGGGTTGATCGAAATCCGTCAGGGCGACGGCAGCTACCTGCGGGCCGTGATCGATCCGCTGGACACCCTGAAAGCGCTGTCGCGCTGCTCCCACGAGCAGGCCCGAGAGACTCGGCACATCCTTGAAGTCGAAGCCATCGGCCTCGCGGCATTGCGCCGAACCGATGAAGACCTGGTGGCCTTGCGCGAAGCGCTCGGCGTGAGCGGCAGTCACTACCACGGCGATCTCGACAGTTACATCGCCTGCGATCTGGTGTTTCACCGCCGTCTGGTGGACGCCGCGCACAACCCGACGCTCAGCGAGCTGTACCGCTATTTTTCCAGCGTCGTTGGCGCGCAATTGCGCCAGACCTTGAATATCACTCCGCGACGCCAGGAAGTGTTCGACCTGCACATCGAACTGCTGGATGCCGTCGAGCAACGGGACCCGGAACGGGCCAAAGCCCTGTCGAGGCAGTTGATCAATGAACCTTGAAACCGAGAAATCCATGTCCAGCAGCGATCGCAACCTCACTCCGTCCAAGCGCACGGCGGAGCTCGAAGAGCTGCTGATCGACGCCGAGGCTGATGACGAACAGGTCCAGCAGAGCCACCCGCTGCTGCGCCGACCATGGCTGTTGTTGCTGGGCCTGATTTTGGTGGCGTTGAACCTGCGCCCGGCACTGTCGAGCATGGCGCCGATGCTCAGCGAGATCTCAAAGACCCTCGGTTTGTCGGCTGCGCAAGCCGGTTTGCTGACGACATTGCCGGTGTTGTGCCTAGGCTTGTTCGCGCCATTGGCTCCGGTGCTGGCGCGCCGTTTTGGCGCAGAGCGGGTGGTGTTGGGGATTTTGTTGACGCTGGCGGGCGGGATCATTTTGCGCAGTTCGTTTGGCGAGATCGGCTTGTTTGCCGGTAGCGTGCTGGCGGGTGCGAGCATCGGTGTGATCGGTGTGTTGTTGCCGGGCATCGTCAAGCGCGACTTCCCGAAACAGGCCGGCACCATGACCGGTGTCTACACCATGGCGTTGTGTCTGGGCGCCGCGATGGCTGCCGGTGCAACCGTGCCGCTGAGTGAACATTTCGACAAGAGCTGGGCGATGGGCCTGGGCTTCTGGGGGCTGCCGGCGCTGATCGCGGCGATCTTCTGGCTGCCGCAAGTGGGTGGACAGAAGCACGGCTCGCACAACGTCGCGTACCGCGTTCGCGGACTGTTGCGCGATCCGCTGGCCTGGCAAGTGACCTTGTACATGGGCCTGCAATCGTCCCTGGCCTACATCGTGTTTGGCTGGTTGCCGTCGATCCTGATTGGTCGCGGTCTGACACCGACTCAGGCCGGTCTGGTGTTGTCCGGTTCGGTTATCGTCCAGTTGGCCAGTTCACTCGTGGCGCCTTGGCTGGCGACACGCGGCAAGGATCAGCGGTTGGCCATTGTCGTGGTCATGTTGTTGACCCTCGGCGGATTGTTCGGCTGTCTTTATGCGCCGATTGAAGGCCTTTGGGGCTGGGCGATTCTGCTCGGTCTGGGGCAGGGCGCTACGTTCAGCCTGGCGCTGACTTTGATCGTGCTGCGTTCGCGCGATTCTCATGTCGCGGCCAACCTGTCGAGCATGGCCCAGGGCTTCGGCTACACCCTGGCGTCGATGGGACCGTTCGCGGTCGGTATCGTGCATGACTGGACCGGCGGCTGGACAGCGGTGGGCTGGATCTTCGGTGTGATCGGCCTCAGTGCAATCATCGCCGGCCTCGGCGCCGGACGTTCGCTGTACGTTCAAGTCGAAAGCGAAAAAGTCTGATGCCCCCGCACTGTCGGTATTCGGCCCACGAATGTCGATAGTGTTTCGCACCGTCGCAGACTATCGTGCAGGCAATCTTACGAAGTCATTGTTGCAAGCACAGGGAGTCTGCCCATGAGTGATGCCCATAGCGCGTTGATCACCCTGTTCTATCAAGCGTTCCAGCGCCTGGATGCCGAAGCCATGAGCGCCTGCTACACCGACGATGTGGTGTTCAGTGATCCGGCCTTCGGTGAACTGCGCGGCCGTGACGCCGGCGACATGTGGCGCATGCTTACCACTCGGGCGAAGGATTTTTCCCTGACGTTCGATAACGTGCGGGCCGACGAGCGCACGGGTGGTGCGCATTGGGTCGCGACGTATCTGTTCAGCCAGACCGGCAACACGGTGATCAACGACATTCAGGCGCGTTTTGTGTTTCGCGATGGCAAGATTTGCGAGCATCACGATAGCTTCGACCTGTGGACCTGGTCCCGGCAGGCGCTGGGTTTCAAAGGGCTGATTCTGGGGTGGACGCCACTGGTCAGAAACGCCGTTCGCGCTCAAGCCTTGAAGGGGCTGAAGGCATTCCAGGCCAGTCGCTGATAAGATCGCGGCTTGTTTCCTACAAGCCTTGATCGTTACGTGAACACCCTGAGCGAATCTTCCGACATTGCCGCCGAACCCGCGCTGCCCGTCAGCAAACCCTGGTTCGTCTACCTGGTGCGCGCGGCCAATGGCTCGCTCTACTGCGGGATCAGCGACGATCCCGTGCGCCGCTTCGCCTGTCACCAGAGCGGCAAGGGCGCGCGGTTTTTCCTCTCCAGCCCTGCCGTGGCCCTGGTTTACACCGAAGTCTGCCGCGACAAAAGTGAAGCGCTGCGTCAGGAGCGCCTGATCAAAAAACTCAAGAAAAGCGCCAAGGAGTGTCTGGTGGCGAGTGCCGCCGCGGGCTTATCAACCTGACTGATAAGTGCCCATCAGGCAGATCTGTAGGCCGCTTGCCGATTGCGCGCTAAGCTGCGGATTCCTAGTCCGTGCGGCGGAGCCGAGCATGTCTGAGTTGATTCTCCATCATTACCCGACGTCCCCTTTTGCTGAAAAGGCTCGCCTGCTGTTGGGTTTCAAAGGTCTGTCCTGGCGCTCGGTGAAAATCTCGCCGGTGATGCCAAAACCCGATCTGACAGCCCTGACTGGCGGCTACCGCAAAACGCCTGTGTTGCAGATTGGCGCGGATATTTACTGCGACACGTCATTGATCGCCCATCGCTTGGAGCAGGAAAAAGCCCTGCCAGCGTTTTTCCCGGAAGGTCAGGAAATGATTGCCGCGACCTTCGCTGCCTGGGCTGATTCGGTGGTGTTCCAACATGCAGTCAGCCTGGTATTTCAGCCGGAATCGATCGCTGTGCGCTTCGGCAATTTGCCGCCAGAAGCGATCAAGGCGTTCCTCGCCGACCGCGCTGGACTGTTCAGCGGTGGCAGCGCTACCAAGTTGTCCGCCGAGCAGGCCAAGCATCAATGGCCGACGATCATGGCGCGGCTGGAACAGCAGCTACAGCGCGAGGAGGGTGACTTCCTGTTTGGCGAGCCGTCGATTGCTGACTTCGCACTGGCCCATCCATTGTGGTTCCTCAAAGCGACGCCGGTGACTTCACCGCTGGTTGATGCTTATCCAGCGGTTTCGGCGTGGTTGGGTCGGGTGATGGGCTTCGGTCACGGTGCGTCCAGCGAGATGACGTCTGAGGAGGCGCTGGAGGTGGCCCGCAATGCCACACCGGCCGCATTGCCGGATGAGCAGTTCGACGAGCCAAATGGCTTTGAGGCTGGCCAGCAGGTGGTGATTGCCGCAACCGATTATGGCGTTGATCCGGTGGCGGGCGAGTTGCTGTTCGCGGGCAGCGAAGAACTGATTCTGCGCCGTGAAGACGAGCGCGGCGGCGTGGTGCATGTGCACTTTCCGCGCTTTGGATTCCGTATCGAAAAACACTGAACCCCACTCCTGTAGGAGCATGCGGTGCGGCGATCCGACTTGCCCGCGATGAACGATTACACGGTGTGACGGTTACACCGGGTCGCGGCCATCGCGGGCAAGCCCGGCTCCTACAGGGCGGCGAGGATTGCGTCCGGGTCATACCCGCGCATCAGCGTGCCGTTCACGTCGAGGATCGGAATCCCGCCACCACCCAGCGCTTCATAAGCCGTGCGCGCCTCGGTATCTTTCTCGATATCAAATTCCTTGTACGGAATGCCTTTCTGATCGAGAAAACGTCGGGTCAGTTTGCAGTAGCCGCACCAGTCCGTCGCGTAGAGCACGACGTTGGCCTTGGCCTGTGTCTGCTCTGACACCACTTGTGAAGGGTTGAACACCCGCTCGATCTTGCCCCAGTTCTGATAAACCACGACCACCAGCAAGATCAGCAGGAATTTCTTCAGGATGCCGTTCAGCATCAGTTGCGTCGCTTGAGTTGATCGGTCAACTGCGTCGGCAGGCCCTTGATGATCAGCGTGCCGGCTTCTTCGTCGTACTCGATCTTCGAGCCCAACAGGTGCGCTTCAAAGCTGATGGACAGGCCTTCGGCGCGGCCAGTGAAGCGACGGAATTGATTCAGGGTGCGTTTGTCCGCCGGAATTTCCGGGGACAGGCCGTAATCCTTGTTGCGGATGTGATCGTAGAACGCTTTCGGGCGTTCTTCGTCGATCAGCTCCGAGAGTTCTTCCAGGCCCATGGGCTCGCCGAGCTTGGCCTGGCTGCTGGCGTAATCGACCAGGGTTTTGGTTTTCTCGCGGGCGGACTCTTCCGGCAGGTCTTCGCTTTCAACGAAGTCGCTGAACGCCTTGAGCAGGGTGCGGGTTTCGCCGGGGCCGTCGACGCCTTCCTGGCAACCGATGAAGTCGCGGAAATACTCCGAAACCTTTTTCCCGTTCTTGCCTTTGATGAACGAAATGTACTGCTTGGACTGCTTGTTGTTCTGCCACTCGGAAACGTTGATCCGCGCCGCCAAGTGCAACTGGCCCAGATCCAGATGCCGGGACGGGGTCACGTCCAGTTGATCGGTCACTGCAACGCCTTCACTGTGGTGCAGGAGGGCGATGGCCAGGTAATCGGTCATGCCCTGCTGGTAATGGGCGAACAGCACGTGGCCGCCCACTGAGAGGTTCGACTCTTCCATCAGCTTTTGCAGATGTTCCACCGCTACCCGGCTGAACGCCGTGAAATCCTTGCCGCCCTCGAAGTACTCCTTCAGCCAGCCGCTGAACGGGTGCGCCCCTGATTCGGCATGGAAAAATCCCCAGGCCTTGCCTTGTTTGGCGTTGTAACTCTCGTTGAGGTCGGCAAGCATGTTCTCGATGGCGCTCGACTCGGCCAGTTCAGAGTCGCGGGCGTGAAGAACTGCTGGCGTGCCGTCGGGTTTTTTGTCGATCAGGTGGACGATGCAATGACGGATCGGCATGGGCTTCTCGGCTGAATGAAGAGAGGAGGGCGTGCTCCCCGAAAAAGTGCCAAGTGTACCGCAACCACTGGTTTTGGCGCGGCATGAAGGGCAAATCCCGGGCGACCGACGGTGCTTATGCGTTTTTTTCCCGATTTAGAGCAATAAAGCTGACCAAATGGGTAGCTAGAGGCGGATATTTCCCCGTCTCTGTGCTAGTTTTGCCCCGTCTTACGCGAAGTCACTGCGTTAAGCGTGCATTCAGCATTTGTCAGGTCGAACCAAACCCTGATTTCGGTATCTATAACCCCGATCCAGTGGTTATTGGCCGAGGGTGCCAGATCCAGAAGATCGGGCTCGATGGCTGACACTGCACTCTGCAATCCACATGAATTTGATAGGGAAGGAACACTACATGGCTCTTACTAAAGACCAACTGATCGCCGACATCGCTGAAGCTATCGACGCGCCAAAAACCACCGCGCGTAACGCTCTGGACCAACTGGGCCAAATCGTTGCTGATCAGCTGGAAAACGGCGGCGAAATCACTCTGCCAGGTATCGGCAAACTGAAAGTGACTGAGCGTCCTGCCCGTACTGGCCGTAACCCTTCGACTGGCGCTGCCATCGAAATCGCTGCCAAGAAAGTTATCAAGCTGGTTGTGGCCAAAGGCCTGACCGACGCTGTTAACAAGTAAGACTTGTTAAAAAAAACCGTGCTCCGGAGCAATCCGGGCACGGTTTTTTTGTGCCATAAATTCTTCAAACACCGCCGCTCCTACAGGGATTTCAGCGCTCAGAAATTTGGCTTGTCAGCAGTTACTCAGCTTTTGCGGGCCCAGCGTTCGCGCCAGACCTGTTGCTCGGATTTGGTCTGGAAAGTCCACGCGACGAAGCGGCTTTGCTTCTGGCCTTGGGACATTTCCACCACCTGACTTTCCAGCACGCCAGCCTTTTTCAAGGCTGTCTGGATCGCAGGCAAGTTAGAGGCTTTCGACACGAGGGTACTGAACCACAGCACTTTGTGCTGGAAGTGCGCACTCTCGGCGATCAATTGCGTCACAAACCGCGCTTCACCACCTTCACACCACAACTCAGCCGATTGACCGCCGAAGTTCAGCACCGGCAGTTTGCGTTTCGGGTCGGCACGGCCCAGAGCACGCCATTTACGCTCACTGCCCTTGGTCGCTTCGTCCATCGAGGCGTGGAACGGCGGATTGCACATGGTCAGGTCAAAACGTTCGCCCGGCTCGAGCAGGCCCAGCAGAATGTGCTTGGGATTACTTTGCTGGCGCAACTGGATGGCTTTGTTCAGCCCGTTGGACTGCACGATGGCTTTGGCGGCGGCGACGGCCGTCGGGTCGATTTCCGAGCCGAGGAAGTGCCAGCGGTAATCGCTATAGCCGATCAGCGGATAGACGCAGTTGGCGCCCATGCCGATGTCGAGCACCTTGACCGGCGCGCCGCGAGGGATTTCGCCATCGTTGACGCTGGCCAGCAGGTCGGCGAGGAAGTGCACGTAGTCGGCACGACCAGGAACGGGCGGGCAAAGGTAATCAGCCGGGATGTCCCAATGTGCGATGCCGTAAAACGACTTGAGCAACGCCCGGTTGAACACCCGTACTGCGTCGGGGCTGGCGAAGTCGATGCTTTCCTTGCCGTACGGATTGATGATCACGAACTTCGCCAGTTCCGGCGTGGTTTTGATCAGTGCCGGGAAGTCGTAACGACCCTGATGGCGATTGCGCGGGTGCAGGCTGGCCTTTTCACGCGGCTCCACGGCTTTGGCCGGGGTGGCGGTGTCAGGCTTTTTGCGCGCAGGTCTTGGTGTGCGGGGGGCGTTCATGGGCGTGGTCGATTCGGGTATGGCTAAAAGTGGCGGGTATTGTCCCACATCCAGCTCTTGGGAACGCAATATCAGAAGCGACACAGATCCCTGTGGGAGCCGAGCTTGCTCGCGATGGCGGACGCTCAGGCTACATCAATGTCGAATGTTCAGCCGCCATCGCGAGCAAGCTCGGCTCCTACAGGGATTGTCGTTGTTAGTTATAAAGTGACGGGCATAAAAAAGGGAGGCCACCAGAGCCTCCCGTTTTCATTGCGGTTCGCCGTTACAGGCTGGCAATCCGCGCATGTTGCTCGGCCAGCTTGCCCAAAGCCTGTTCGGCCTCGGCCAGTTTGGCACGTTCTTTCTCGATGACTTCGGCCGGGGCCTTGTCCACGAAACCAGCGTTGGACAGCTTGCCACCCACACGCTGAACTTCGCCCTGCAAGCGCAGGATTTCCTTGTCCAGGCGCGCCAGTTCGGCGTCCTTGTCGATCAGGCCGGCCATCGGCACCAGCACTTCCATCTCGCCGACCAGTGCGGTGGCGGACAGCGGTGCTTCTTCGCCGGCAGCCAACACAGTGATCGATTCGAGACGAGCCAGTTTCTTCAACAGGGCTTCGTTCTCGGTGAGGCGACGCTGGTCTTCGGCGCTGACGTTTTTCAGGAACAGGTTCAGCGGCTTGCCCGGACCGATGTTCATTTCGCCACGGATATTACGCGTGCCGAGCATCAGGCCCTTGAGCCATTCGATGTCGTCTTCGGCGCCCTGATCGATGCGCGCTTCGTTGGCCACTGGCCAAGGTTGTAGCATGATCGTCTTGCCTTCGATACCGGCCAGCGGCGCGATGCGCTGCCAGATTTCTTCGGTGATGAACGGCATGAACGGGTGCGCCAGGCGCAACGCAACTTCCAGTACCCGAACCAGCGTACGGCGGGTGCCGCGCTGACGCTCGACCGGCGCGTTTTCGTCCCACAGCACAGGCTTTGAGAGTTCCAGGTACCAGTCGCAATACTGGTTCCAGATGAACTCGTACAAGGCTTGTGCCGCCAGGTCGAAACGGAACTGGTCGAGTTGACGGGTCACTTCGGCTTCAGTGCGTTGCAGCTGCGAGATGATCCAGCGATCCGCCAGGGACAGTTCGTAGGCTTCGCCGTTCTGGCCGCAGTCTTCACCCTTGTCCAGAACATAACGCGCGGCGTTCCAGATCTTGTTGCAGAAGTTGCGATAGCCTTCGACGCGGCCCATGTCGAACTTGATGTCACGACCGGTGGACGCCAGCGAGCAGAAGGTGAAACGCAGGGCGTCGGTGCCATAGCTGGCGATACCGTCGGCGAACTCGTCGCGGGTCTGCTTCTCGATCTTCTTCGCCAGTTTCGGCTGCATCATGCCGGAGGTGCGTTTCTGCACCAGATCTTCCAGTTCGATGCCGTCGATGATGTCCAGCGGGTCCAGGACGTTGCCCTTGGACTTGGACATCTTCTGGCCCAGGCCATCACGCACCAGGCCGTGAACATAGACGGTCTTGAACGGAACCTGCGGTGTGCCGTCTTCGTTCTTCACCAAGTGCATAGTGAGCATGATCATCCGGGCAACCCAGAAGAAAATGATGTCGAAACCGGTCACCAGCACGTCGGTGGAGTGGAATTTCTTCAGGAATTCGGTCTGCTCAGGCCAGCCAAGTGTGGAGAAGGTCCACAGGCCCGAACTGAACCAGGTGTCGAGAACGTCGTTGTCCTGTTGCAGCGCAACGTCCGGGCCGAGGTTGTTCTTGGCACGCACTTCGGCTTCGTCGCGACCGACGTAGACTTTGCCCGACTCGTCGTACCAGGCCGGAATCCGGTGGCCCCACCACAACTGACGGCTGATGCACCAATCCTGGATGTCGCGCATCCACGAGAAATACATGTTTTCGTACTGTTTAGGCACGAACTGGATGCGGCCGTCTTCAACGGCAGCAATCGCAGGTTCGGCCAATGGTTTGGTCGACACGTACCACTGGTCGGTCAGCCACGGCTCGATGATCGTGCCGGAGCGGTCGCCTTTCGGCACTTTCAGCGCGTGATCATTGACGCTGATCAGCAGGCCCGTGGTGTCGAATGCAGCAACAATTTGTTTACGGGCTTCGAAACGGTCGAGGCCGGCGTATTCGACCGGGATCTTGCCGTCGATGCTTTCGTTGAGCGTGCCGTCGAGGTTGAACACCTGGCAGGCCGGCAGCACGACAGCATTCTTGTCGAAGATGTTCAGCAGCGGCAGGTTGTGGCGCTTGCCGACTTCGTAGTCGTTGAAATCGTGGGCCGGGGTGATTTTCACGCAGCCGGTGCCGAATTCAGGGTCGCAGTAATCGTCGGCGATAATCGGGATGCGGCGGCCAACCAGCGGCAGCTCGACAAATTTGCCGATCAGGGCTTTGTAGCGTTCATCGTTCGGGTTAACGGCCACGGCGGCGTCGCCGAGCATGGTTTCCGGGCGAGTGGTCGCGACGATCAGGTAGTCATTGCCTTCCGCGGTTTTTACGCCGTCGGCCAGCGGGTATTTGAGGTTCCACAGGAAACCTTTCTCGTCGTGGTTTTCCACTTCAAGGTCGGAAATCGCTGTGTGCAGCTTGGTGTCCCAGTTGACCAGACGCTTGCCGCGGTAGATCAGGCCGTCTTCATGCAGGCGCACGAAGGCTTCTTTCACGGATTCCGAGAGGCCGTCATCCATGGTGAAGCGCTCACGGCTCCAGTCTACGGACGAGCCGAGGCGACGGATCTGACGGCTGATGTTGCCGCCGGATTCATCTTTCCATTCCCAGATTTTCTCGAGAAACTTCTCGCGACCCAGGTCGTGGCGGCTCTGGCCTTTGGCTTCCAGTTGGCGCTCCACCAGCATTTGCGTGGCGATACCGGCGTGGTCTGTGCCCGGCTGCCACAGGGTGTTGCGACCCTGCATGCGGCGGAAACGGATCAGGGCGTCCATGATCGCGTTGTTGAAACCGTGACCCATGTGCAGGCTGCCGGTGACGTTCGGCGGCGGGATCATGATGGTGTAGGACTCGCCCGCGCCTTGCGGGGCGAAGTAATTCTCTGACTCCCAGGTGTTGTACCAGGAAGCTTCAATGGCGTGCGGCTGGTAGGTCTTATCCATGCGCGGCGGGACCCTATTGGCATTTATTCAGGAAAAGCCGGCAAGTATAGCGGGGCATGGGGCGCAGGGCGACTGTGGCGAGGGGGTTTACCCCCGTTGGGTCGCGAAGCGGCCCTGAAACCTGCCAGCGTGGTGTGTCTGGCGGACCGCATGCTCAGGTTTTACGACTGCTTCGCAGCCGAACGGGGGCAAGCCCCCTCGCCACAGAAGCCTGCCTCCACAGAGGGGCGGGGTTATTCGTATTGGCTGAGCAATCGCTCCATCCGCGCATCAAGGCGACGTTTGATTTCAGTTTCGATGTGCGGGGCGAAGTCATCAATCACGTCTTGCATGATCAATAACGCGGCGGCGCGCAGTTCGCTGTCCAGATGCAGCAGGGCGTCGGGGCCTTTGCCGGGTTCCGGCGAAGGTTGCGCGGCAGGGGCGGGTGGCGGTGTCGGTTCGACCGGCTGCGGCGCATTGCCGACAGCCTCGAACAACATGGGAATCTGTTCCTGGTCACCGTCGATGACCGTGTCGGTCAGCAGCGGTGGTTGCAGGTTGTCATCGCCGAGCAGTTGGCGGATCGACTCGAGGTCGTCCAGTAAGTGCGCGGACTGTTGTTGCGGTTTCGGAGTGTCCATCGGAATGCTCAGAGTCGCTGTAAACGGTGGTCTTGCAGAGGATAGCCCTGTTCGCGGTAGAAACGGAAACTCTCCCGCGCAGCCGCACGAATCGTCGGATCTTCTACTACCACTTCCGCCACGCGGGCGAATTGTTTGGCAAATGTCGGGACTTTCAGGTCGAGATTGACCAGCAAATCCTGGTGCTGACCGCAGTCATCGCCAAGACCCAGGACGATCAGACCGTCTGGTTCGCTTTCGGCAGGGCCATGAGGCACGAAGCTTTCGCCCTTGAAGGCCCACAAGCGGGCATCGAGATCCTGTCGCTGAGCGGCATCGCTGCAATGCAGGTAAATGCGGTGGCCCATACGCCAGGCTTTTTCGGTGAGCTTGCAGGCGAAATCCAGCCGTGCCGAAGGATCGGCGCTGGGCAGGATGTAGAAGTCGACTTTGGTCATTGCGGTTCCTGAGCCAGAAACGGCGTCACCCGAAAGTGACGCCGCCCCAGGTCATCGGTTTCAGGCTTTGGCGCGGTCCAGCAGGTATTGGGTCAGCAATGGCACAGGACGGCCAGTGGCGCCCTTGTCTTTGCCGCCGCTGGTCCATGCGGTACCGGCGATGTCCAGGTGCGCCCAGTTCAGGTTCTTGGTGAAGCGTGACAGGAAGCAGGCGGCGGTGATGGTGCCGGCTTTCGGGCCACCAATGTTGGCGATGTCGGCGAACGGGCTGTCCAGTTGCTCCTGGTATTCGTCGAACAACGGCAGTTGCCAGGCGCGGTCGTCAGCCGTTTGGCCGGCGCTCAGCAGTTGGCCGATCAGTTCATCGTTGTTGCCCAGCAGGCCCGAAGTGTGGGAACCCAAGGCTACGACGCAAGCACCGGTCAGGGTGGCAATATCGATCACGGCTTGCGGCTTGAAGCGCTCGGAGTAGGTCAGGGCGTCGCACAGCACCAGACGGCCTTCGGCGTCGGTGTTGAGGATTTCCACGGTCTGGCCGCTCATGGTGGTGACGATGTCGCCCGGGCGCGAAGCGTTGCCGCTCGGCATGTTCTCGGCGCAGGCCAGGATGCACACCAGGTTGATCGGCAGTTTCAGCTCAAGCACGGCACGCAGGGTGCCGAACACGCTGGCAGCGCCGCCCATGTCGTACTTCATTTCATCCATGCCGGCGCCCGGCTTCAGGCTGATGCCGCCGGTGTCAAAGGTAATGCCTTTGCCGACCAGTGCGTACGGCTTCTCGGATTTCTTGCCGCCGTTGTATTGCATGACGATCAGGCGTGGCGGCTGGGCGCTGCCCTGGCCGACGGCGTAGAACGAACCCATGCCCAGATCCTTGATCTTCTTTTCGTCAAGGACTTCGACTTTCAGGGTTTTGAATTCTTTACCGAGGTTCTTCGCTTGTTCGCCGAGGAATGTCGGGTGGCAGATGTTCGGCGGCAGATTGCCCAGGTTGCGGGTAAAGGCCATGCCGTTGGCAATAGCGGAGGCGTGGGCCACGGCGCGCTCGACTTCAGCCTGTGCAGCCTTGATGGTCAGCAGGGTGACTTTCTTCAGGGTGCGAGGTTCGGCTTTTTGGCTCTTGAACTGGTCGAAGGTGTATTCACCGTCCACCAGGGTTTCCGCCAGCAGGCGGGTTTTGCCATAGCTGTCGCGGCCTTTGACCACGACTTCATCCAGCGCCAGTACCGCATCGCTGCCGCCCAGGCCTTTGAGGGTGTTGAGTACGCTGGCAATGATTTTGCGGAACGGACGGTCGCCGAGTTCTTCATCCTTGCCCACGCCTACCAGCAGAACGCGTTCAGCCTTGAGGTTCGGCAAGCTATGCAGCAACAGACTCTGGCCAACCTTGCCGGCGAGGTCGCCGCGCTTGAGCACTGCACTGATGGCGCCGCCACTCAGTTCGTCCAGTTGTCTGGCCACGGCGCCGAGCTTGCGGCCTTCGCCGACGGCGACGACCAGAGTGGCGGTCTTCAACGTTTCTGGGCTAACGCTTTTTACAACCAGTTCCATGTCCGGGTCCCTGAATAATGGTCAACGTGCGTGGGCAAAACGGCGACGCACAGACGCTTGCTTATATAAATAGAAAGACGCAGGTCACGGCCCACGACAAAGGCCGCAGTTTGAACCTCGCTCCCTGCGCCTGACAACCCTCGGTTGTACGATCTTCAGCGCATTGACCGTCAGCTTGAGTATGCGCAGTGACAGGTGCACCCAATCACAGGATAATGCGCCATCTTTTTCGGCAGCTCTGCCCTGCGGGCTGTCTGATACGTTTGCTTGTTTGGCCGCCTAAGCCTGACAACCCTGGAGTCTCTGGTTTGATCGTCTTCCGATATCTGTCCCGCGAAGTCCTGTTGACCTTGAGCGCAGTCAGCGCCGTGCTGCTGGTCATCATCATGAGCGGTCGCTTCATCAAATACCTTGCCCAGGCGGCCGCGGGCCTGCTGGATCCGGGCTCGCTGTTCCTGATCATGGGCTTCCGTCTGCCGGGTTTCCTGCAACTGATCCTGCCACTGGGCCTGTTTCTCGGGATCCTGCTGGCGTACGGTCGCCTGTACCTCGAAAGCGAAATGACCGTGCTGTCGGCCACCGGTATGAGCCAGCAGCGTTTGTTTGTCATTACCCTGTTTCCGGCCACGCTGGTTGCGCTGGTCGTGGCCTGGCTGAGCCTGAGCCTGGCGCCACAAGGTGCCAATCAGTTCCAGCTGCTGCTGAACAAACAGGATGCGCTCACCGAGTTCGATACCTTGGAGCCGGGTCGCTTCCAGGCGTTGCGTGATGGGACTCGTGTGACCTATACCGAGCAACTGACCGATGACCGCATCAATCTGGCGGGTGTGTTCATTTCGCAAAAAAATATTAACTCCGACCAGAAAGATCGCGGGATTTCCGTGCTGGTGGCCGAGAAGGGTCGCCAGGAAATTCGTCCGGACGGCAACCGCTACCTGATTCTCGACAACGGTTATCGATATGACGGTAATCCAGGGCAGGCTGACTATCGGGCGATCAAATACGACGAGTACGGGGTATTGCTGCCAAAACCGGATGTCAGTGACGAAGTGACTGATCGTGATGCAATGAGCACTCGTACCTTGATCGACAGCAACGACACTCGCCTGCGCGCTGAACTGCAATGGCGTCTGTCCTTGCCGTTGCTGGTGTTCATCGTGACCCTGATGGCGGTGCCGTTGTCGCGGGTCAACCCGCGCCAGGGCCGTTTCCTCAAGCTGCTGCCGGCGATTCTTCTTTATATGATTTACCTGACCATCCTGATTGCCGCCCGCGGCGCCCTCGATAAGGGCAAGATCCCGCCTGCCCTGGGGTTATGGTGGGTTCATGGGTTGTTTCTGATCATCGGTCTCGGGCTGCTTTACTGGGAGCCGTTGCGCTTGAAGATGGCGAGTCGCCGCAGTGCGCTGGAGGTGGCTCGTGGTTAAGCTCGATCGCTACATCGGTAGCAGCGTATTCATGGCGATCCTGGCGGTACTGGGGATCATTCTCGGCCTGGCGACGCTGTTCGCCTTCATCGACGAGATGAGCGAAGTCAGCGACACCTATACCCTGTTGGATGCGTCCAGTTACGTCTTGCTGACGGCCCCGCGCCGTCTTTACGACATGTTGCCAATGGCGGCACTGATCGGATGCCTGATTGGCCTCGGCAGTCTGGCCAGCAACAGTGAGCTGACCATCATGCGCGCCGCCGGCGTGTCGATCGGTCGAATCGTCTGGGCGGTCATGAAGCCGATGCTGATCCTGATGTTAGTGGGGGTGCTGATCGGCGAATACGTTGCGCCGGCCACCGAAGTCACTGCTCAGGCCAATCGCTCGCTGGCTCAGGGCAGTGGCGATGCGCAAAGCGCCAAACACGGCCTTTGGCACCGCCAGGGTGACGAGTTCATTCACGTTAACTCCGTGCAGCCCAATGGACTTCTGTATGGCGTGACCCGCTATCGCTTCGACAAAGAGCGACACATGCTGTCGTCAAGCTTTGCCAAGCGTGCCGAGTTCGACAAGGATCACTGGCAACTCAGCGACGTCACGACCACGGTGTTCCATGACAAGAGCACCGAAGTGGTCGTCACTCCTGTCGAGCGTTGGGAAATTGCCCTGAGCCCTCAGTTGCTGGACACCGTGGTAATGGCGCCTGAGTCGCTGTCAATCAGCGGTCTGTGGAATTACATCCACTATCTGGCAGACCAGGGCCTGAGCAATGGCCGCTACTGGCTGGCGTTTTGGGTCAAGGTGTTGCAGCCCCTGGTAACTGCCGCGCTGGTACTGATGGCGATTTCCTTCATCTTTGGTCCCTTGCGCTCCGTGACCCTCGGTCAGCGTGTGTTCACCGGCGTTCTGGTGGGCTTCACCTTCCGTATCGTTCAGGATTTGCTGGGGCCTTCGAGCCTGGTGTTCGGTTTCTCGCCGCTGTTTGCGGTGCTCATTCCGGCTGGTGTTTGTGCCCTGGCCGGTGTCTGGCTGTTGCGCCGGGCCGGCTGATTAAGGGTTTTTCCTGACCTTGCCGGTCACTCAAAACGCCCCTGTCGCAAGACCGGGGCGTTTTTGTACCTGCCGTCTGACCTGCAAACGTGACGCTTGCGCCGTGGATCAGGTACAATTCCCGGCTATTTTTCGGCGGGCTATGCCTGCAGCCTTTTTGAGTGTTGATCCGTGAGTGATTTGAGTCATATCCGCAATTTCTCCATCATCGCCCACATTGACCATGGCAAGTCGACGCTGGCTGATCGATTCATCCAGATGTGCGGCGGCCTTGCCGAGCGCGAAATGGAAGCCCAGGTGCTGGACTCCATGGACCTGGAGCGTGAACGCGGGATCACCATCAAGGCCCACAGCGTCACCCTTTATTACACCGCTCGCGATGGCATCAAGTACCAGCTGAACTTCATTGATACCCCCGGCCACGTTGACTTCACCTACGAAGTCAGCCGGTCGCTGGCGGCCTGTGAGGGTGCTTTGCTGGTGGTCGATGCCGGTCAGGGCGTTGAAGCGCAGTCGGTTGCCAACTGCTACACGGCGATCGAGCAGGGCCTGGAAGTCATGCCGGTCCTGAACAAGATCGACCTGCCACAGGCCGATCCGGACCGCGTTAAAGAAGAAATCGAAAAAATCATCGGCATCGATGCCACCGACGCGGTCGAGTGCTCTGCCAAGACCGGTCTGGGCGTCGATGAAGTGCTCGAGCGGCTGGTCGCCACCATTCCTGCACCGACTGGCAACTACGAAGATCCGCTACAAGCGTTGATCATCGATTCGTGGTTCGACAACTACCTGGGCGTTGTTTCCCTGGTACGCGTGCGCCACGGTCGTGTGAAGAAGGGCGACAAGATCCTGGTCAAATCCACCGGCAAGATCCACCTGGTGGACAGCGTCGGTGTATTCAACCCGAAACACACCCCTACCGCTGACCTGAAGGCCGGTGAAGTGGGCTTCATCATTGCCAGCATCAAGGACATTCACGGTGCGCCAGTGGGCGATACCCTGACCTTGAGTTCGACGCCAGACGTCGACGTGTTGCCAGGGTTCAAGCGCATTCAGCCGCAGGTCTACGCCGGTCTGTTCCCGGTCAGCTCCGACGACTTCGAAGACTTCCGTGAGGCCCTGCAAAAGCTCACGCTCAATGACTCGTCCCTGCAGTACACCCCGGAAAGCTCCGACGCCCTGGGCTTCGGTTTCCGTTGCGGGTTCCTCGGCATGCTGCACATGGAGATTATCCAGGAGCGCCTGGAGCGCGAGTACGACCTGGACCTGATCACCACAGCGCCGACAGTAATTTTTGAGCTGTTGCTGAAAACCGGTGAAACAATTTACGTCGATAACCCGTCGAAGCTTCCAGACCTGTCCTCAATCGAAGACATGCGTGAGCCGATCGTGCGGGCCAATATTCTTGTGCCGCAAGAGCACCTGGGCAACGTCATTACCCTGTGCATCGAAAAGCGTGGCGTGCAGCACGACATGTTGTTCCTCGGTTCCCAGGTTCAGGTGACCTACGATTTGCCGATGAACGAAGTGGTCCTGGACTTCTTCGACCGTCTGAAATCGACCAGCCGTGGTTATGCGTCGCTGGATTACCATTTCGACCGTTATCAATCGGCTAGTCTGGTGAAACTGGACGTGCTGATCAACGGTGACAAGGTCGACGCCCTGGCGCTGATCGTGCACAAGGATAACGCGCACTACAAAGGTCGCCAGTTGACCGAGAAGATGAAAGAACTGATTCCGCGCCAGATGTTCGATGTCGCGATCCAGGCCGCCATTGGCGGGCAGATCATTGCGCGAACCTCCGTCAAGGCACTCAGAAAGAACGTATTGGCCAAATGCTACGGCGGTGACGTTAGCCGTAAGAAGAAACTGCTTGAAAAGCAAAAGGCCGGTAAAAAACGCATGAAGCAAGTCGGCAACGTGGAAATTCCACAAGAAGCCTTCCTTGCAGTGCTCAGGTTGGATAGTTAGGTCCTATGTCACTAAATTTCCCGCTGTTGCTGGTCATCGCCGTGTTCGTCTGCGGCCTGTTGGCGTTGCTTGATCTGGTTTTTCTGGCACCGCGTCGGCGTGCTGCCATTGCCTCCTATCAGGGCAGCGTCAGCCAGCCTGATGTGGTGGTGGTCGAGAAACTGAACAAAGAGCCGCTGCTGGTCGAGTACGGCAAGTCGTTCTTCCCGGTGTTGTTCATCGTGCTGGTTCTGCGTTCGTTCCTGGTGGAACCGTTCCAGATTCCTTCCGGCTCGATGAAACCGACCCTGGATGTTGGCGACTTCATTTTGGTGAACAAGTTTTCTTACGGGATCCGCCTGCCGGTGATCGACAAGAAAGTCATCGAAGTGGGTGATCCACAACGCGGCGATGTGATGGTGTTCCGCTACCCGAGCGATCCGAACGTCAACTACATCAAGCGAGTCGTGGGCCTGCCGGGTGACAAGATTCGTTATACCGCTGACAAGCGTCTGTTCGTCAACGGCGAGTCGATTGCTGAACAGATGGTCGGCTCCGAGCCGGGCACGTTGGGCAGTGCTGAGCTTTATAAGGAAAAACTCGGCGCTGCCGAGCACCTGATCCGCAAGGAAATGAGCCGCTATCGCGCGACCCCGGATCATTCGTGGACCGTGCCGGCCGGGCACTACTTCATGATGGGCGACAACCGCGACAACTCCAACGACAGTCGCTTTTGGGATGATCCAAGTATTCCCAAAGATCTGCTGGGCATGGTTCCCGACAAGAATATCGTCGGCAAGGCCTTCGCAGTCTGGATGAGCTGGCCGGAACCTAAACTCAGTCACCTGCCGAATTTTTCGCGGGTTGGCCTGATCAAGTAATCACACACGGCGCTGTTGAACACAGCGCCGAATGCTTTTCTGGAACCGACACAATCGGTACCGCAAGCATGAAGCCAATGATATTCAGGACGTTATTTTTGAACACAGCGTTAATTGTCCCAGGCCTGCGCCGACTCTCGGCGATGGCGGTGGAATCCAACCACGAACTCAGCGTGGGTAAACCGTGAGCGTCTCCTTAAGCCGTCTCGAGCGTCAGCTCGGCTACACCTTCAAGGATCAGGAACTGATGGTCCTGGCCCTGACTCACCGCAGCTTTGCCGGGCGTAACAACGAACGCCTGGAATTCCTCGGTGATGCCATCCTTAATTTCGTCGCTGGCGAGGCGCTGTTCGATCGCTTCCCGCTGGCGCGTGAAGGCCAGTTGTCGCGTTTGCGCGCGCGCCTGGTGAAAGGCGAGACCCTGGCCGTACTGGCCCGCGGTTTTGATCTGGGCGACTACTTGCGCCTGGGCTCCGGTGAACTGAAAAGCGGCGGTTTTCGTCGCGAGTCGATTCTGGCCGATGCCCTGGAAGCGCTGATTGGTGCGATCTACCTCGATGCCGGTATGGACATGGCGCGCGAGCGCGTGCTGGCCTGGCTGGCCGGTGAGTTCGAAGGCCTGACATTGGTCGACACCAACAAAGATCCAAAAACCCGCCTGCAGGAATTTCTGCAATCGCGTGGTTGTGAGCTGCCACGTTACGAAGTGGTGGATATCCAGGGTGAGCCGCATTGCCGGACGTTCTTCGTCGAATGTGAAATCACCTTACTGAATGAAAAAAGCCGAGGTCAGGGTGTGAGTCGTCGTATTGCCGAACAGGTAGCGGCCGCCGCAGCACTGATTGCCCTGGGTGTGGAGAATGGCAATGACTGATTCAACTGCAACTCGCTGTGGCTATGTTGCCATCGTCGGCCGTCCCAACGTGGGCAAGTCCACGCTGCTGAACCACATCCTGGGTCAGAAACTGGCGATCACCTCGCGCAAACCGCAAACCACCCGTCACAACATGCTGGGCATCAAGACCGAAGGTGCCGTGCAGGCGATCTACGTCGATACCCCGGGCATGCACAAGGGTGGCGAAAAAGCGCTGAACCGTTACATGAACAAGACTGCGTCGGCGGCGTTGAAAGACGTTGACGTGGTGATCTTCGTCGTTGACCGCACCAAGTGGACTGACGAAGACCAGATGGTCCTCGAGCGCGTCCAGTACGTGACCGGTCCGTTGATCGTGGCGCTGAACAAGACTGATCGCATCGAAGACAAAGCCGAACTGATGCCGCACCTGACCTGGTTGCAGGAGCAGCTGCCGAACGCGCAGATCATGCCGATCTCGGCCCAGCACGGGCACAACCTCGAAGCGCTGGAGCGTGTGATTGCCGGTTACCTGCCGGAAAACGATCACTTCTTCCCGGAAGACCAGATCACCGACCGCAGCAGCCGCTTCCTCGCCGCTGAACTGGTGCGCGAGAAAATCATGCGCCAGATGGGCGCCGAGCTGCCGTACCAGATCACCGTGGAAATCGAAGAGTTCAAGCAGCAGGGCAAAACCCTGCACATCCATGCCTTGATCCTCGTTGAACGTGACGGCCAGAAGAAAATCATCATTGGCGACAAGGGCGAGCGCATCAAGCGTATCGGCACCGAGGCGCGCAAGGACATGGAGCTGCTGTTCGACTCCAAGATCATGCTCAACCTCTGGGTGAAAGTGAAAGGTGGCTGGTCCGATGACGAACGTGCATTGCGTTCGTTGGGTTACGGCGACCTGTAAACCCCGGCTCCCGATACACTGAAAAACCCTTGTGGGAGCGAGCCTGCTCGCGAAGAGGTTGTAACATTCAGCATTGATGTTGACTGTCACACCGCTTTCGCGAGCAGGCTCGCTCCCACATTGTTTTGGGTTGTATGCAAGACTGCGCGCTGCCATTGAGTACCCTGACTTCCATGTCTCAAACCCCTACCGCCCAACTCGCCTACGTGCTCCACAGTCGCGCCTACCGCGAAAACAGTGCGTTGGTGGATTTCCTCACGCCGCAAGGTCGGCTGCGGGCGGTGTTGCGCAGTGCGCGGGGTAAGGCCGGGACATTGGCGCGGCCGTTCGTACCCCTGGAAGTCGAGTTCCGGGGGCGCGGTGAATTGAAGAACGTCGGGCGGATGGAAGCCGCCGGTGTTTCAACCTGGCTCAGCGGTGAGGCATTGTTTAGCGGTCTCTACCTTAATGAACTGCTGATCCGTCTGCTGCCCTCCGAAGACCCGCACCCCGCCGTGTTCGACCACTACGCCGCCACCTTGCTCGCACTGGCCGAAGGCCGTCCGCTGGAGCCGTTGTTGCGCTCTTTCGAATGGCGCTTGCTAGACGACCTCGGTTACGGTTTTGCTCTGACCACGGACATCCACGGCGAGCCCATCGCCCCGGACGGTCTCTACCGTTTGCAGGTGGATGCTGGCCTGGAGCAGGTCTATCTGCTGCAACCCGGACTGTTCAATGGTGCCGAGCTGTTGGCCATGGCCGATGCCGACTGGACTGCGACCGGGGCGTTGTCCGCCGCCAAGCGTCTGATGCGTCAAGCATTGGCTGTGCATCTGGGTGGTCGTCCGTTGGTTTCCCGAGAGTTGTTTCGAAAGCCATAGGGTATGCTGTGCTCCGAACTTTCCCCTCTTCAGGAGCGCTTCCGTGACCACCAGCAATCGCATTCTTCTTGGCGTGAACATCGACCACGTTGCCACCCTGCGTCAGGCCCGGGGCACTCGCTATCCGGATCCGGTCAAGGCAGCACTGGACGCGGAAGAGGCGGGCGCTGACGGCATCACCGTGCATTTGCGCGAAGACCGTCGGCACATCCAGGAACGCGACGTTCTGTTGCTCAAGGACGTGCTGCAAACCCGCATGAACTTCGAAATGGGTGTTACCGAAGAAATGATGGTGTTCGCTGAACGCATCCGCCCGGCGCACATTTGCCTGGTCCCGGAAACCCGTCAGGAACTGACCACTGAAGGTGGCCTGGACGTGGCAGGGCAGGAAGCGCGGATCAAAGCCGCCGTAGATCGCTTGTCGAAGATTGGCTGCGAAGTGTCGCTGTTCATCGACGCGGATGAGCGGCAGATCGAAGCGTCCCGCCGCGTCGGTGCGCCTGCCATCGAGCTTCACACTGGTCGTTACGCCGATGCCGAGACGCCGACGGATGTGGCTGAAGAGCTCAAGCGTGTAGCCGATGGCGTAGCGTTCGGTTTGGCTCAAGGGCTGATCGTCAATGCCGGACACGGGTTGCATTACCACAACGTAGAAGCTGTGGCGGCAATCAAAGGCATCAATGAACTGAACATCGGCCATGCGCTGGTGGCGCATGCGTTGTTTGTCGGCTTCAAGTCGGCGGTGTCTGAAATGAAAGCACTGATCCTGGCCGCCGCAAAAGCTTAAAGAGCAAACACAAAACCCTGTGGGAGCGGGCTTGCCCGCGATGGCGTCTTAACATTCAACGAAGATATTGACTGTAAGAAAGCTATCGCGAGCAAGCTCGCTCCCACATTCGATTTAGGTGTTCCTGTTAGAGCGGCGCGGGTTCTTGAGCCGGTTTCGACTTGTCGATCCCCGGCACATGCAGATTGCCTTCGGCCACCTGGTCACCTTCAAGCTGTGGCTGCGTGACCCACGTCAGGATGTCGTAGTAACGACGGATGTTCGCCACGAAATGCACTGGCTCGCCGCCCCGGGCGTAGCCATAACGCGTCTTGCTGTACCACTTTTTCTCTGACAGGCGCGGCAGCATTTTCTTCACGTCCAGCCACTTGTCAGGGTTCAGTCCTTCCTTCGTCGCCAGTTTTCGCGCGTCATCCAGGTGACCGGTGCCGACGTTGTAAGCCGCCAGGGCAAACCAGGTGCGATCCGGCTCCTGAATCGACTCGTCCAGTTGATCTTTGATATAGGCCAGGTACTTGGCCCCACCCATGATGCTTTGCTTGGGGTCGAGGCGGTTGGACACACCCATCGCCTGCGCAGTGTTCTGGGTCAGCATCATCAGGCCGCGCACGCCGGTCTTGGACGTGACCGCCGGTTGCCACAACGATTCCTGATAACCGATTGCTGCCAGCAGGCGCCAGTCGACTTTTTCTTTCTTTGCGTATGCCTTGAAGTGCTGTTCGTACTTGGGCAGGCGCTGCTGCAAGTGCTGGGCGAAAGTGGTGGCGCCCATGTAGCCGAGAACGTCTACATGCCCGTAATAGCGGTCTTTGAGGCGCTGCAGGGTGCCGTTTTTCTGCACCTTGTCGAGGTAGTCGTTGATTTCGTTGAGCAGGCTGTTGTCTTCGCCAGCGGCCACGGCCCAGCTCTGGTTGCTGGCGTCGCCGAGGTCGAAGGCGACCCGTATGTTGGTGAAGTACACTTGGTTCATCGCGACTTCGTTGGAGTCGACGAGGGTCAGATCGATCTGGCCTTCATCGACCATGCGCAGCAGGTCGACGACTTCAACCGCGTCGGATTCTTCATACTCAATGCCAGGGTATTTCTTTTTCAGTTCTGCCAACTGTTCGGCGTGGGTGCTGCCTTTGAGCACCATGATCTTCTTGCCGACCAGATCACCGGCGTCGGTTGGCCGCGATTGGCCGTTGCGGTAGATGATCTGAGGGGTGACTTCCAGGTAGGAGTGGGAAAACCTGACCTGCTTTTTACGTTCTTCGCTGCCGACCAGGCCGGCCGCAGCCAATACCGGACCGTTAGGCTTGCCGACCTGGCTGTACAGGTCGTCGAGGTTGTCGGCAGTCTCGATCTTGAGTTCCACCCCCAGATCGTCGGCGAAGCGCTTCACCAGTTCGTATTCGAATCCGGTTTCACCGTTGCGATCCTGAAAGTAGGTGGCGGGGCTGTTTCGGGTAACCACGCGCAGCACGCCATCCTCCTTTACGCGCTCCAGCGTGTTGGGTTTATCAACACAGCCATTGAGCAGCAGGAAGAGTCCGGTTGCGATCAGCCATTTGGCGTACCGCGGACGCAAAGCCGTTGGGGAAAACATCTGCGCAGTATACGCAAAGGACCACGAGCGCCATATCTCGACAGAGAAGGGCTTGTCTGCTAGGCAATTGAAAAGCGCTCCAGAGCCCGCAGGAATGGGCCTTGACAGCATTTTTTGAGCGAAAAAAATAACCCTTTTTGAGTGCCGTTTTCAGGCCCGGATCTGCGGTCCGACATCCAGGTGCAGCCGCCTGTACCGTTTCGGGTGATGTCGCGGGCGGTTTAGGCTAGAATGCACGGCCTCAAAGCACACCCCTCCCGAGGCTGTCCCGAAGATGTTGATCCTGCGCGGCGCTCCTGCCCTTTCTGCCTTTCGCCACAGCAAACTCCTTGAGCAACTGAGCCAGAAGGTCCCGGCTGTCAGCGGCTTGTATGCTGAATTCGCTCACTTCGCCGAAGTTACCGGCGTCCTGACCGGCGACGAACAGCAGGTGCTCGCGCGCCTTCTGAAGTACGGCCCAAGTGTTCCGGTACAAGAGCCGACCGGTCGTCTGTTCCTGGTGTTGCCGCGTTTCGGCACCATCTCGCCGTGGTCCAGTAAAGCGAGCGACATCGCCCGCAACTGTGGCCTGAGCAAGATCCAGCGCCTGGAGCGCGGCATTGCGTTCTACGTCGCCGGCCAGTTCAGCGACGCCCAGGCACAGCTGATTTCCGACACCTTGCACGACCGCATGACGCAGATCGTTCTGGCCAACCTTGAACAAGCCGCCGGCCTGTTCAGCCACGCCGAACCGAAGCCGTTGACTGCGATCGACGTGTTGGGTGGCGGCCGCGCCGCGCTGGAAAAAGCCAACACCGAGCTGGGCCTGGCCCTGGCCGAAGACGAAATCGACTACCTGGTCAACGCCTTCGTCGGCTTGAAGCGCAACCCGCACGACATCGAACTGATGATGTTCGCCCAGGCGAACTCCGAGCACTGCCGTCACAAGATTTTCAACGCCAGTTGGGACATCGACGGTCAGAGTCAGGAAAAAAGCCTGTTCGGCATGATCAAGAACACCTACGTGATGCACAGCGAAGGCGTTCTGTCGGCTTATAAGGACAACGCTTCGGTGATCGTCGGTAACGTCGCCGGCCGTTTCTTCCCGGACCCTGAAACCCGCCAGTACGGCGCGGTGCAGGAACCGGTGCACATTCTGATGAAAGTCGAAACCCACAACCACCCGACCGCGATTGCCCCGTTCCCGGGTGCATCCACTGGCAGTGGCGGTGAGATTCGTGACGAAGGCGCGACCGGCCGTGGCGCCAAGCCAAAGGCTGGGCTGACCGGTTTCACCGTGTCCAACCTGCAAATCCCGGGCTTCGAACAGCCGTGGGAAGTGCCGTACGGCAAGCCTGAGCGCATCGTGACCGCGCTGGACATCATGATCGAAGGCCCATTGGGTGGCGCCGCGTTCAACAACGAATTCGGTCGTCCGGCCCTGACCGGTTATTTCCGTACCTTCGAACAGTCGATCACCACCCCGCGTGGCGACGAAGTTCGCGGTTACCACAAGCCGATCATGCTGGCCGGCGGCATGGGTAACATCCGTGCCGAACACGTACAAAAAGGCGAGATCACTGTTGGCTCCAAGCTGATCGTGCTGGGCGGCCCGGCGATGCTGATCGGTCTGGGCGGCGGCGCCGCTTCCTCCATGGCCACCGGCACCAGTTCGGCGGACCTGGACTTCGCTTCCGTACAGCGCGAAAACCCTGAGATGGAACGTCGCTGCCAGGAAGTCATCGACCGTTGCTGGCAGTTGGGTGATAAAAACCCGATCAGCTTCATCCACGACGTCGGCGCGGGTGGTCTGTCCAACGCCTTCCCGGAACTGGTCAACGACGGCAACCGTGGTGGCCGCTTTGAACTGCGCAACATTCCAAACGACGAGCCGGGCATGGCCCCGCACGAAATCTGGAGTAACGAATCCCAGGAACGCTACGTTCTGGCAGTCGGCCCGGCAGACTTCGAACGCTTCCAGGCGATCTGCGAACGTGAGCGCTGCCCGTTTGCTGTCGTCGGCGAAGCCACTGCCGAGCCGCAACTGACCGTCACCGACAGCCACTTCGGCAACAGCCCGGTGGACATGCCGCTGGAAGTGCTGCTGGGCAAAGCCCCGCGCATGCACCGTTCGGCCGTTCGTGAAAACGAACTGGGCGACGATTTCGATCCGTCGACGCTTGAGATTGCAGATTGCGTAGAGCGCGTTCTGCATCACCCGGCCGTGGCGAGCAAGAGCTTCCTGATCACCATCGGCGACCGCACCATCACCGGCCTCGTGGCCCGTGACCAAATGGTCGGCCCGTGGCAGGTTCCGGTAGCCGACGTTGCCGTCACCGCCACCAGTTTCGACGTGTACACCGGTGAAGCCATGGCCATGGGCGAGCGCACTCCGCTGGCGCTGCTGGACGCTCCGGCGTCGGGCCGCATGGCCATCGGCGAAACCCTGACCAACATCGCGGCTTCGCGCATCAACAAGATCTCCGACATCAAACTGTCGGCCAACTGGATGTCCGCTGCCGGTCACCCGGGTGAAGACGCGCGTCTGTACGACACCGTGAAAGCGGTCGGCATGGAGCTGTGCCCTGAGCTGGGCATCACCATTCCGGTGGGCAAGGACTCCATGTCCATGGCCACGCGCTGGAACGACGAAGGCGTCGACAAGACCGTGACCTCGCCGATGTCCCTGATCGTGACCGGTTTCGCGCCAGTGGCTGACATCCGTCAGACCCTGACCCCGGAACTGCGCATGGACAAGGGCACCACCGACCTGATCCTGATCGATCTGGGCCGTGGTCAAAACCGCATGGGCGCCTCGATCCTGGCCCAGGTGCACGGCAAGCTCGGCTCGCAAGCGCCGGACGTTGATGATTCCGAAGACCTCAAAGCCTTCTTTGCGGTGATCCAGGGCCTGAATGCCGACGGTCACCTGCTGGCGTACCACGACCGTTCCGACGGTGGTCTGCTGACCAGCGTGGTGGAAATGGCCTTCGCCGGCCACTGCGGTCTGAGCCTGAACCTCGATGGTCTCGCGGAAACCTCTGCCGACATCGCCGCGATTCTGTTCAACGAAGAACTGGGCGCCGTGATTCAGGTTCGTCAGGACTCCACGCCGGACATCCTGGCGCAATTCAGCGCTGCCGGTCTGGGCGAGTGCGTGTCGGTGGTCGGTCAGCCGATGAACAACGGCCAGATCAACATCACCTTCAACGGCGAAACCGTGTTCGAAGGTCAGCGTCGTCTGCTGCAACGTCAGTGGGCTGAAACCAGCTACCAGATCCAGCGTCTGCGTGACAACGCCGACTGCGCCGAACAAGAGTTCGACGTGCTGCTGGAAGAAGACAACCCGGGTCTGAGCGTCAAGCTGAGCTTCGACGTCAACCAGGACGTTGCCGCGCCTTACATCAAAAAAGGCATCCGCCCACAGGTTGCCGTACTGCGTGAGCAGGGCGTCAACGGTCAGGTGGAAATGGCGGCCGCGTTCGATCGCGCTGGTTTCAACGCAATCGACGTGCACATGAGCGACATTCTGGCCGGCCGTGTCGACCTGAACGACTTCAAAGGTCTGGTGGCGTGCGGTGGTTTCTCCTACGGCGACGTGCTCGGTGCCGGCGAAGGCTGGGCCAAGTCCGCGCTGTTCAACAGCCGCGCTCGCGATGCGTTCCAGGGCTTCTTCGAACGTAACGACAGCTTCACCCTCGGCGTGTGCAACGGTTGCCAGATGATGTCCAACCTGCACGAGCTGATTCCGGGCAGCGAGTTCTGGCCGCACTTCGTGCGTAACCGCTCCGAGCAGTTCGAAGCGCGCGTGGCGATGGTGCAGGTCCAGGAGTCGAACTCGATCTTCCTGCAAGGCATGGCCGGTTCGCGCATGCCAATCGCCATCGCTCACGGTGAAGGCCATGCCGAATTCGCCAGCGAAGAAGCACTGCTGGAAGCCGATCTGTCGGGTTGCGTGGCGATGCGTTTCGTCGACAACCACGGTAAGGTCACCGAAAAATACCCGGCCAACCCGAATGGCTCGCCGCGCGGGATCACCGGTTTGACCAGCCGCGACGGTCGCGTAACGATCATGATGCCGCACCCGGAACGTGTGTTCCGCGCGGTGCAGAACTCGTGGCGTTCGGAAGACTGGAACGAAGACGCGCCGTGGATGCGTATGTTCCGTAACGCTCGCGTCTGGGTTAACTGACAGCTGTGTACAAGCTCAGTTTTTTTGTTCCGGCCAGTCATGTAGAACAGGTCAAGAGTGCCGTATTCGCCGCCGGTGGCGGACGGATCTGCGCCTACGACCATTGCGCCTGGCAGGTGTTGGGCCTGGGCCAGTTTCGCCCGTTGGACGGCAGTCAGCCGTTCATTGGTGAAGCTGGACAGGTCGAGCAGGTTGAGGAATGGAAGGTTGAGTTGGTGGTCAGCGATGAGTTGATTCGGGCGGTGGTGGTGGCTTTGAAAGAGAGCCATCCCTATGAGACGCCGGCTTACGAGGTGTGGCGGTTGGAAGACTTCTGATCTTCCTGACTGCTGAAATGAAAAACCCGCTGAATTTGCGTTCAGCGGGTTTTTTGTTGCCTGCGATGGCGGCCTTCGGGCCGACCATGCTGTTGTTGACTGAGTACATATCCATTTCTGCGGTAACGGCCACTTAGGGTTTCGCCCTTACGGCGACTCACTTTTTTTTCAAACGCCAAAAAAAAGTAAGCAAAAAAAGGCTCGCCCCGAGCGTCCGGCCCCTCGCTAAGGCTCGGCGTTCCTTCGCTTCGGTATCCATCCGGGGACACTGCCCTCCGGTCTGCTTCGCTACGACCTACATGCAGCGTGTTCGACTGCGTCGAACGGCGCTGCGCGCCACTCCCCGGATGAACACCTCCACTCAGCCTCCCGAAGGGGCGGGTGGATCAAGATCAAAAGCTGCAGGCGAGCTAACGCTCGGCCTGATGAGTGGTGAAGAACGGCGGGTGTACACCGATCTACTGTAGGAGCTGGCTTGCCAGCGAAGACTGACTATCAGGCGCCAACGATTTAAACTTTGGCACTCACCTCGCTGCGATTCACCATCGCTTCCAGTGCATCGCTCAAATTCGCGGCTTTGTCTCCAATCAGCAAGTGCCAAATACCACCCTCCAACTGACTGACACCCTGACACCCCAGCGCCTTCAAATCACATTCCGATAACGCCTTGCCATCCGCCAGTTGCAACCGAATCCGGGTCATGGCGATGCAGTCCATCTTCAATACGTTCTCTCCACCGCCCAGCGCATTCAGCCATTGCTGCGCTTCCGGAATGGCTACCGCAGCAGGTTTCGGCGCATCGATCACAGCAGCAGGGGAAGACACAATGGCGCGCCCCAACGCGGGCATTGCCAGTCGAATTTCATCGGCAATGCTGTCCGCCATCGGCCCGACTACCACCTGCAAACTCCCACCCTTGCCCGGACGTACTACAGCCATCGCGCCTAATGCTTTCAATTCGGCATCGTTTGCCTTGTTGCGATCCACCATGTCCAACCGCAACCGCGTGGTGCAGGCCCCGACGGTGATCAAGTTGTGCGCACCGCCCAAGGCCTTGATATACGCCCCGGCCCGTTCGTTTTCATTGACCACGACTTTCTCGCCGGCAGACACCTCTTCACGTCCTGGCGTCTTGAGGTTGAAGCGGCGAATGCAGAAGTCGAACACCACGTAGTAGATCACCGCATAGGCCAGTCCGACGGGCACCACCAACCAGCCATTGGTGGACTTGCCCCAGCCGAGAATCATGTCGATGAAACCGCCGGAGAAGGTGAACCCCAGATGGATGTTCAGCGCATTGGTGATTGCCATCGACAGGCCCGTCAGCAGCGCATGCAGTAAAAAGAGCAATGGCGCGAGGAACATGAAAGCGAATTCGACGGGTTCGGTCACGCCGGTAAGGAACGAGGTGAGCGCCATCGACAGGAAGATCCCGCCCATGACCTTGCGCCGTTCCGGCAGTGCGTTGCGGTACATCGCCAGGCACGCGGCGGGCAGGCCGAAGAGCATCATCGGGAACATGCCGGTGGTGAATTGGCCGCCCTTGGGGTCGCCGGCAAAGTAGCGTGAGATATCGCCGGTCACCAGTGCACCCGTAGTCGGGTCGGTGAAGTTACCGAAGACGAACCACGCCATGTTGTTGATGATGTGATGCAGGCCAGTGACGATCAGCAGGCGGTTGAGCACACCGAAGACGAAAGCGCCGATGCTGCCGCTCTCCATCATCAGCGCGCCGAAGCTGTTGATGCCTTGCTGGATCGGCGGCCAGATCAGACCGAACACCACGCCAAGCCCGACAGCGGCAAACCCGGTAACAATCGGCACGAAGCGCCGGCCGCCGAAGAACGCCAGGTATTCCGGCAGCTTGATGTCCTTGAAGCGGTTGTACAGCGCGCCGGCCATCAAGCCGCTGACGATCCCGGCAAGCATGCCCATGTTGATGCTCGCATCCAGCACCTTGAGCGTGGAAATCATCACCAGGTAACCAATCACCCCGGCCAGGCCTGCGGTGCCGTTGTTGTCCTTGGCGAAACCAACCGCGATGCCGATGGCGAAAATCATCGCCAGGTTGGCGAAGATCACCTGGCCGGCATCGTGGATGATCGCGATGTTCAGCAAATCGGTATCGCCCAGACGCAGCAGCAACCCGGCAATAGGCAGGATCGCGATCGGCAGCATCAGTGCGCGGCCGAGGCGTTGCAGGCCCTCGATGAAAAGTTGGTACATGGCGGTTTTCCCTGTGTTCTTTTTGTTTTAGAGCTGTAGTTGTTCTTCAGCTCAGAGGCCATTGCTGATGACAGGCGTGACGCACGGCCGCCGCGCTGCTCAACTTGAGCAGGTCGTGGCTGATGCGTCGGCATTCATTGGCGTCCAAATGACGGACCCGGTCTTTGATTTCACCGATTTGCACCGGGCTGACCGACAACTCGCGCACGCCCAGGCCAATCAATACAGGCGTGGCCAGCGGGTCGGAGGCGAGTGCGCCGCAGACGCCGACCCAGCGCTGATGCACCGCCGCCCCGGCGCAGGTTTGCGCAATCAGCCGCAGCAGCGCCGGATGCAGGGCGTCGACGCGCGAAGCGAGACCGGCGTGGTCGCGATCCATGGCCAGGGTGTACTGGGACAAATCGTTGGTACCGATGGACAGGAAGTCCGCGTGTTCTGCCAACTGCTCGGCCAGCAACGCCGCGGCCGGAACTTCGATCATCACCCCCAGTTCCGGTCGCTCACTGACACCGAGCTCAGAACACAGCGCATCAAGGCGTCGGCGGATGTGCAGCAGTTCGTCGACCTCAGTGACCATCGGCAACAGGATGCGACAACGCGACAGCGGGCTGACATGCAGCAGCGCGCGCAATTGCTGATCGAGTAATTCCGGGCGGACTTGAGCGAGGCGAATGCCGCGCAAGCCGAGCACCGGATTGGCCTCGGCCGGCAGGGGTAAATAGTCGAGTTGCTTGTCGCCGCCGACATCGATGGTGCGGATGATCACCGACTTATCGCCCATGGCATCGAGTACGGCTTGATAGGCGATCCGTTGTTCTTCTTCGTCCGGCGCGGTGTGGCGGTCGACAAACAGAAACTCGGTACGCAGCAGACCGACGCCATCGGCGCCATTGGCCAGTGCGTCGGCGGCTTCAGCGCTGGACGCAACATTGGCGGCCACTTCGATCTGTACACCGTCGCGGGTCAACGCCGGGGTATGGGCCTGAGCCTGTTGCTCGGCGCGACGTTGTTGATGGTCGAGCTGTGCCTGGTGCACTTGAGCCAGGCGTTCGGTGGTCGGTGCCAGTTCGAGGCGACCGCCATCGGCGTCCAGCACCATCGCCTGGCCTTGCGGTTGCGCAAGCAATGTCGAACCCAGCGCCACCATGCATGGCAGACCTTTGCCGCGGGCAAGAATCGCCACGTGGGACGTCGCGCCGCCCTCGGCCATGCACAACCCGGCGACGCCTTGCTGGCTCAGTTGCAACAGATCGGAAGGGGTCAGTTCATGCGCGGCGACGATGGCGCCCGCCGGTACGTCGTAATGCCAGGTTTCGCCGAGCAGGGCGCGCAACACGCGTTGTTTGAGGTCGCGCAGATCGTTGGCGCGTTCGGCCAGCAACGGGCTGCCCAGTTGCTGGAGGACCTCGCACTGTGCGTCGATCGACTGGCTCCAGGCGTGAGTCGCGGCCTTGCCTTGGTCGATGGAGGTGTTCGCCGCGTCCAGCAGTGCCGGGTCTTCGAGCAAGGCGAGGTGTGCAGCGAAGATCGCCTCTTCGTCAGTGTTCTTGTGCTTCTTGGCCTGGGCCAGCGTGTGGCCGATGTCGCTGCGAACGACATTCAGCGCAGTCTCGAGGGCTAGCAGTTGTTGCTCGGGATCGTGGTGGCCGGCGTCCACCGGCAGGCTGATCGCGTTCAACCGGAACAACGGCCCGGCGACCAACCCTGGTGCGGCGCAAACACCGTGCAGCACGCCGGCTTCGGGCGCTCGATGGCGATGGACACTCGGTGTGGGAGCGCCTGCGTGGTTGTCTTCGGCCAGCGCCGTGGACAAGGCCAGCAGCAACGCTTGCAGTGCCGCTTCGGCATCCGGTCCCCGGCTGCTGACTTGCACTTCGTCCTGTTCGCCGACGGCCAGCGCCATCAAGCCGATCAAGCTGTCACAGCTCGCCGATTTGCCGGCGAAGTGCAGGTGCGATTTGCTTTTGAAACCTTGTGCCGTTTGCCGGATCAGCGCCGCTGGCCGGGCATGCAAACCACCCCGATGGGCGATGCACACATGGCCGACGATTTCTTCGCCCGAGGGCACCGCGTCAGCCTGCGCACCGGGTGCCAATCGCCGAATGATGTGCAGCAGCGGCTCGCCGACCTTCACCGATTTGAGGGTGATCGGCCGCGCTTGAAAATCCTCGCTGTTGGTCAGGATCATCAGGCTGACCAGGCTTTTGCACTGCTGCGCAACCTTGTCCAGGTCATAGCGCAACAGCGGCTGGCCATTGCTGACTCGCGCGCCTTCCTTGACCAACATCGAGAAGCCTTCGCCCTGCAACTCGACCGTGTCGAGGCCCAGATGCAGCAGCAGTTCGGCACCGTTGTCGGCGCGCAAGGTGATCGCGTGTCCGGTCCGGGCCACATGGACCACCACGCCGGCGCAGGGTGCGTGAAGGGTGTCGTTCAGCGGGTCGATGGCGATCCCGTCGCCCATGGCGCCGCTGGCGAACACCGGGTCCGGGACTTTGGCGAGCGTGAGCACCGGGCCGCTGAGCGGGGCGCTGAGGGTCAGCTCTTTATTGTTGTTATGCATGGCTCGGTCTCATTAAAAAACAACAGTTCGGATCAACTGGCCCTGTAGCAGCTGTCGAGTGCAACGAGGCTGCGATCGGTTCAAAGCAGGATCAAAAGATCGCAGCCTCGTTACACTCGACAGCTGCTACGGGGTAATTCGTTTGCCGTTCGATTAGTGGGTGCGCGTGACTTTGCTCAAGTGCCGGGGATGATCCGGGTCCATTCCACGGGCGACCGCTAAACCGGCGGCCATGACATAGAAGCTCTGGATCGCCAGGATCGGATCAAGGGCCGGGTGTTCGGCGCGGGTCAGGGTGAGGTCGCGTTCGGCGATGTCATCGGGTGCTGCCAGCAACACCCGGGCACCGCGTTGGCGCATGTCGGCGGCGAGGCTCAACAAACCGGCCTGCTCGGCACCGCGTGGGGCGAAGATCAGCAGTGGATAGTTTTCGTCGATCAATGCCATCGGGCCGTGGCGGACTTCGGCGCTGCTGAACGCTTCAGCCTGAATCGCCGAGGTCTCCTTGAACTTCAGCGCAGCTTCCTGGGCGATGGCGAAACCGGCGCCACGACCGATCACCATCAGGCGCTGGCAGTCGCGCAGGGCGTCGATGGCTGCGCTCCAGTCCTGCTGCGCCGCATCACGCAGACCTTCCGGCAGGGCGTTGCTCGCTTCCAGCATTTCGACATCGTCTTTCCAGTGCGCGATCAGGCGGGCACTGGCGCTAAGCGTCGCGATAAAACTTTTGGTCGCGGCGACGCTGCTTTCGGTGCCAGCCAACAGCGGCAGGCTGAATTCACACGCCGCTTCCAATGGCGAACCTTCGGCGTTGACCATGGAAATGCTCAAGGCGCCGCGTTTGCGCAGCAGGCGCAGGCTGTTCACCAGGTCGGGACTTTGTCCGGATTGCGAGAAGGCGAACACCACTTGGCCACTGACCTTCAACGGCGCTTGCTGCATGGTCACCACCGACATCGGCAACGACGCCACCGGAATGCCCAGCAGTTGCATGGTCAGGTAAGCGAAGTAACTGGCGGCATGATCGGAGCTGCCGCGCGCGACGGTCATGACCACTTGCGGCGGCTGACGACGCAGGCGTCCGGCGATCTCGATCATCTGTGGGTTGAGCTGTTGCAGCTGGGCTTGCACGGCCTCAAACGAGGACAGCGCCTCTTCAAGCATTTTTGAAGTCAATGTCTTCTCCTTCGACCATGACAGCGGTCAGTGTGAGTGAGCGATCCAGCCGTACGCAGTCGGCCCAGCTGCCGGGGGTGAGGCGGCCGCGTTCTTGAAGGCCGAGGTAATCGGCGGGGAATTGAGAAAGACGCTGCGAGGCTTCGCTGATCGGCAAACCGATTTTCACCAGATTGCGCAATGCCTGATCCATGGTCAGGGTGCTGCCGGCCAGCGTGCCGTCGGGCAAGCGCACACCGCCCAGGCATTTGGTCACGGTGTGGCTGCCGAGCTTGTATTCACCGTCCGGCATGCCGGCGGCGGCGGTGGAATCGGTGACGCAATACAGGCAAGGGATCGAGCGCAGGGCCACGCGGATTGCGCCGGGGTGTACGTGGAGCAAGTCCGGGATCAGCTCGGCGTATTTGGCGTGGGCCAGTGCTGCGCCGACGATGCCCGGCTCGCGGTGATGCAGCGGGCTCATGGCGTTGTAGAGGTGAGTGAAACTGCTGGCGCCGGCCGCCAGCGCAGCGACGCCTTCCTCGTAACTGCCGAGGGTATGGCCGATCTGCATGCGCACGCCGCGAGCGCTGAGGGCGCGGATCAGAGCGTCATGCCCCGCGATTTCCGGGGCAATTGTGATCACCCGGATGGGTGCCAGCGCCAGGTATTCTTCGACCTCAGCCATCAATGCGGTGTGGGCGAAGTTCGGCTGGGCGCCGAGTTTGCCGGGGTTGATGTACGGGCCTTCCAGGTGCACGCCGAGCACGCGGGCGCTGCCGGTCGGGCGCTGCTCACAGAACTCGCCGACCGCTTTGAGCACGCTGGAAATCTCTTCGCTCGGCGCAGTCATGGTGGTCGCCAGCAGCGAGGTGGTTCCGAAGCGCACGTGGGTTTTGGTGATGGTCTCGAAGGCAGTGGCGCCTTCCATGATGTCTTTGCCACCGCCGCCATGTACGTGCAGGTCGATGAAACCCGGCAGCAGGTAAGGCAAATCGTTTTCCAACGGATCGCAGGGCGCACCTTCGATCGACACGACTTTACCGTGCTCGTGAATCAGCCGGCCGCGAACCCAGCCGTGGGTTGTGAAGATGTTGTCTTCGGACATGATCAGCTCTCTCATTTAGCGGCGCAGCTCTGCCACAAAGTCGTAGTAATCGTTGCGGCAATAGGTATCGGTGACTTCGATGGGGGTGTTGTCTTCCAGGTAGCCGACCCTGGTCATCAGCAGCATGGCGGTGCCGGGGGCGATGCCGACCAAAGAGGCGAACTCGTCCGAGGCGTTGATCGCCTGGATGTGTTGCAACGCGCGGACGACCGGTTTGCCGATGCCATCGAGGTATTCGTAGAGGGAGTCGCCCACGGCTTGCGGCTTGGGAATGATCGATGCGGGCAGGGTGCTCATCTCGATGGCCATTACGGTGTCGTCGGCTTTGCGCAGGCGTTTGAGGCGCGCGACCTTGTCGTTGGGCGAGAGGCCCAGGCGAATCAGTTCTTCGTGGGTCGGCGGGGTGATCTCACGTTCCAGCCATTGCGAGCCGGGAACGAAGCCTTTGAGCCGGAGCATTTCGCTGAAGCCCGAGAGCCGCGACAGTGGTTGTTCCAGGCGAGGGGTAATGAAGGTGCCGGAACCTTGATTGCGACGGATCAGGCCTTGTTCGAACAGAACTTCCAGTGCTTTGCGTGCGGTGACGCGGGAGATGCCCAGCAATTCACTAAGATTGCGCTCCGAGGGCATCGCTTGCTCGGCTTTCCATTGGCCGGCATGGATCGCGGCTTCCAGATTACGCGCCAGTTGCAGGTACAACGGCGTGGGTTGGGTGTCGTCAGGGCGTAGGGCCTGGAGGTCGTTCATGTAGTTTTGGTCCGATGCGGATGTAGGATTGTTGTCGCCCGGTTGTGGGGCGAAACTAATACCACTTAAATACCATGTCAATGCCAGTACTTTGCTGTAGGCGTGCACAAGCCCGTCCTGATGAGCGGGCTTATAGGGTGGTGGATTGAAGTGGTATTAACGATGGGGGTTTTGAACGCAAAGATCGCAGTCTGCGGTGACGCTTGCGCGGGGAATTGGTATCACCCCGGCAGGCGTAGTCACAGGCTGCGATCTTTTGAAATTATTTTTTGCTGGCGACCGAAGGTAGTGATTTGTGGTGAGGGGGCTTGCCCCCGTCCGGCTGCGCAGCAGTCGCAAAATTTGCAAACTCAATGAGCCAGACAGAATGCAATTGCAGGTTTTAGCACTGCTTCGCAGCGCAACGGGGGCAAGCCCCCTCGCCACAAAAGCCCCTTTGCCAGAGAGCGGGGTGTTACGGGCGGATTTCAATCATCGTGCCGTCCGGCACCAGGTTCCAGACTTCGCGCATGTCCATGTTGCGCATGGCGATGCAGCCGTCGGTCCAGTCCAGGGTGTGGAACAGGTTTTCAGGGTTTTCCTCGGTGTCCGGCGTACCGTGGATCATGATCATACCCCCGGGCTCGACACCCTCTCGGCGCGAACGGGCGGAGTCGCTGATGTTCGGGTAGGAGATGTGCATCGCCAGATTGAAGCGGTCGCTAACCTTGCGCCAGTCCACCCAATAGAGGCCTTCTGGCGTGCGCTTGTCACCCTCCATCAGTTTTGGGCCTTGGGGACGCTTGCCCAAGGATATGCGATAGGTCTTGAGCGGCTTGCCGTCATTGATCAATTGCAATTGGTGGGCGGATTTCAGGATCAGGATTTTTTCGATGGCTCTGCCATTCAGGGTTTCCGCAACGGAAGCCTGTGACATGGCAATGAACGACAAGCAAAACACGGCAAGCAACCAGCGCATTGAAACGATATCCCTAGAGGTGTCGGCTATTTTAGTTATAGATGTTTTAAGTGATGGCATGCTGAGCCAGCGGCGGGATCGATTCGGACCGCACGGGGTAGACCTCGGTCTTCCGGTCAGCAAAGAAGCATTCTAGGGTACGGCCCACCGTGCGGAAAGCCAGGTCGGACCAAGGGATGTCGGCTTCTTCGAAAAGCTGCACTTCCAGGCTTTCAGGCCCGGCTGAAAAGTCCAGGTCCGCCAGCTCTGCGCGAAAGAATACGTGCACCTGGCTAATGTGCGGCACGTCGATCAACGTATAGATACTCAGGTTGCGTACCCGGGCGCAGGCTTCTTCGGCGGTTTCGCGGATGGCCGCCTGCTCGATGGTTTCACCGTTTTCCATGAAACCGGCAGGCAGGGTCCAGTAACCGAGCCGCGGCTCTATGGCGCGTCGACACAGCAACACTTTCGAGCCCCAGGTTGCAACACAACCGGCGACGATGTTGGGGTTCTGGTAGTGAATCGTATGGCAGCTGTCGCAGACAAATCGCAGGCGCGAATCGCCTTCGGGAATGCGCTGGGTCACCGGGTTGCCGCACTGACTGCAAAATTTCATGCTTGGGTTCCTGAATGCTGCGCCTATCTTGGCGTGCGGCGGTGTCTGTCGGCAAGTTGTCGTTTAGCGACATGCAGTGGTTATGGGGTTGGGCGGTCGGTTCGATTGGTGCATGATGCATAGGGTCTGTTGACGTTTGCTGGCGAGCCGCGTTGGCGCGCAACGCGGTCGTCAGTAAACGTCAACAGACCCTACGGCTAATAAATCGAGAAGTCTCATGCTGGACGAGCTACTGCATCGAGTAAGCAACCACACTCCACGCACACTGGAAACCGACAAACGTTTCCCTGAAGCCGCGGTATTGGTGCCCATCACTCGCAGTGATGAACCGGAACTGGTTCTGACGCTGCGCGCCAGCGGGCTCTCGACCCATGGTGGTGAAGTGGCCTTTCCCGGCGGTCGTCGCGATCCCGAGGACCCCGACCTGATTTTCACCGCGCTACGTGAGGCCGAAGAAGAAATCGGCCTGCCGCCAGGTCTGGTTGAAGTGATCGGCCCGCTTAGCCCGCTGATCTCATTGCACGGCATCAAGGTCACGCCTTATGTCGGGGTGATTCCGGATTTTGTCGAGTATCGGGCCAACGATGCCGAGATAGCTGCCGTCTTCAGTGTACCGCTGGAATTCTTCCGCAAGGACCCGCGCGAACACACCCATCGCATCGATTACCAGGGCCGTAGCTGGTACGTGCCAAGTTACCGTTATGGTGAATTCAAAATCTGGGGCCTGACGGCGATTATGATCGTCGAGTTGATAAACCTGCTCTATGACGCGAAAATCAGCCTGCATCAACCGCCCAAGAGTTTTATCAACACCTGAAGCCATCGTTCGTATGGCGTGAACCGTGCTGTGTATGAGCCTGCCTGGCCTTGAGGACAACAAGAATGAAATATCGCCTGGGCGACGCCCGCGTCGAAACCCATCCGCAGAGCTGGGTCGCACCCAATGCTGTGCTGGTGGGCAAGGTCAAACTGGAAGAGGGCGCCAATGTCTGGTTCAACGCCGTGCTGCGGGGCGATAACGAACTGATCCTGATCGGCAAGAACAGCAATGTTCAGGACGGCACGGTGATGCACACCGACATGGGCTACCCGCTGACCATCGGCACCGGCGTGACCATTGGCCATAACGCCATGCTGCATGGCTGCACCGTGGGTGATTACAGCTTGATCGGTATAAACGCGGTCATTCTGAACGGCGCGAAAATTGGCAAAAACTGCATCATCGGCGCCAATTCGCTGATTGGCGAAGGCAAGGAGATTCCCGATGGTTCGCTGGTCATGGGCTCGCCGGGCAAAGTGGTGCGTGAACTGACTGAGCCGCAGAAAAAGATGCTGGAGGCCAGTGCCGCCCACTATGTGCATAACTCGCAGCGCTATGCCCGTGATCTGGTCGAGCAGGAAGAATGAGCGCCATTGAACGACCGGTGCCATCGCCCTGCGTGAATATTTGCGCATTGGATGACGATGACATTTGCACCGGGTGTCAGCGCACGGTGGAAGAGATCACCCGTTGGAGCCGAATGGACAACGAAGAGCGCCGTAAGGTGTTGGGGTTGTGTCATGAGCGTGCCAAATCCAGCGGGTTGATCTGGATGCTGCCCTCAAAAACCGATTCCTGAGCTAATGATGCTTTTGTGGTGAGGGGGCTTGCCCCCGTTCGGCTGCGCAGCAGTCGTGAAATCAGTAGTCGCGGTGAATCAGGCCGAATGCAATTACTGGTTTTAGCGCTGCTTAGCAGCGCAACGGGGGCAAGCCCCCTCGCCACAGGTTCTCAGTGATCCTTAATTGTGAGCCCAGGATGAAGTACCCTGTGCGCCAAATTGACAGGTATCCCCACGCCCCATGCTCTTCCTGATCGCCTACATCAGCAGCGTCGTGCTGATCAACTACGCCTTTTCCACCGCCCCGCACCTGGACATCATCTGGTCGGCCTGGGGTGGTCTGGTGTTCGTGCTCCGCGACATGGTGCAGACCCGCTTCGGCCACGGCGCCATCGCAGCTATGCTGGCCGCGTTGGTGTTGTCCTACGTCACCTCCGATCCGTCCATCGCGTTGGCCAGCGCCACGGCGTTCGCGGTGTCCGAGTGCATCGACTGGCTGGTGTTCAGCATCACCAAACGCCCGTTGCACGATCGTCTGTGGATAAGTTCGGCGCTGAGCATCCCCCTCGATACCTTCATCTTCTTCGGCATGATCGACGCCTTCACCCCGGGCGTGATTCTCACCGCGATGGGTTCAAAGTTCGCTGGCGTGACCGCCGTGTGGCTGATCATGGCCTGGCGCTTGCGCAAACAGGCCCTCGTCAGCTGAAGCCAAACCCTCTGGTTCATGTAAAATGCCGCGCTTTCTCCCCATGGGAAGCGCGCTTCCCTCGATGATCCGCTTCTTGAGGACCTGAGATGACCCGTATCGGAACTCCATTGTCGCCGACCGCGACCCGCGTATTGCTGTGTGGCTGTGGTGAGTTGGGCAAGGAAGTGGTGATCGAGCTGCAACGCTTGGGCGTTGAAGTGATTGCCGTGGATCGTTATGCCAACGCGCCGGCCATGCAAGTCGCCCATCGCAGCCACGTGATCAACATGCTCGACGGCGCCGCCCTGCGTGCCGTGATCGAAGCCGAGAAGCCGCACTTCATCGTGCCGGAAATCGAAGCCATCGCCACCGCCACCCTGGTCGAACTGGAAGCTGAAGGCTTCACCGTGATTCCGACCGCGCGGGCTGCACAGCTGACCATGAACCGCGAAGGCATCCGTCGCCTGGCCGCCGAAGAGCTGGACCTGCCGACCTCGCCATACCACTTCGCCGATACTTTCGAGGATTACAGCAAAGCCGTCGAAGACCTTGGTTTCCCATGCGTGGTCAAGCCGGTGATGAGTTCCTCGGGCAAAGGCCAGAGCCTGTTGCGCAGCGCCGATGACGTCAAAACCGCGTGGGACTACGCGCAAGAGGGCGGTCGCGCCGGTAAAGGGCGTGTGATCATCGAAGGCTTCATCGACTTCGATTACGAAATCACCCTGCTGACCGTGCGTCATGTCGGCGGCACCACGTTCTGTGCGCCGGTCGGTCACCGTCAGGAGAAGGGCGATTATCAGGAATCCTGGCAGCCACAAGCCATGAGCCCGATTGCTTTGGCTGAGTCCGAGCGCGTGGCCAAAGCTGTCACCGAGGCGTTGGGCGGTCGTGGTTTGTTTGGTGTCGAGTTGTTCATCAAAGGTGATCAGGTGTGGTTCAGCGAAGTCTCGCCGCGCCCGCATGACACTGGTCTGGTGACCCTGATTTCCCAGGACCTGTCGCAATTCGCGCTGCACGCGCGGGCGATTCTGGGTCTGCCGATTCCGTTGATCCGCCAGTTCGGGCCTTCGGCTTCAGCGGTAATTCTGGTGGAAGGTCAGTCGACCCAGACCGCTTTCGCCAACCTGGGTGCTGCGTTGAGCGAGCCGGACACAGCGTTGCGTCTGTTTGGCAAGCCAGAGGTGAATGGTCAGCGCCGGATGGGTGTGACGTTGGCGCGGGATGAATCGATTGAATTGGCTCGCGCCAAGGCTACCCGTGCTTCTCAGGCTGTTGTTGTAGAGCTGTAACCGAGGCGCGGCCTTCGCGGGCAAGTCGAATCGTCGCACCGCCGGCTCCTACAGGGACCGCATTCGATCCCTGTAGGAGCCGGCGGTGCGACGATTCGACTTGCCCGCGATGGCGGTCTGTCAGGCCACCCGATTCAAATCGTTGTGACGCGTCTCCTTCAGACACAGCACCGCAATCAAACTCAGCACCGCCGCCACCGACACATACCCGCCGACATAACTCAAACCACCCATCGCCACCAGTTTCTGCGCGAAGAACGGCGCCGCCGAGGCCCCGACGATCCCGCCCAGGTTGTACGCAGCCGATGCGCCGGTATAGCGAACATGGGTCGGAAACAGCTCCGGCAGCAACGCACCCATCGGCGCAAACGTCACGCCCATCAGAAACAACTCGATGCACAGGAACAGCGCCACGCCCCAGGTCGAACCTTGGGTCAGCAGCGGTTCCATCAAGAACCCGGACAAAATCGCCAGCACGCCACCGATGATCAACACCGGTTTGCGCCCGTAACGGTCGCTGGCCCACGCCGACAATGGCGTTGCGGCGGCCATGAATAGCACCGCGAAGCACAGTAAGGCGAGGAAGGTTTCACGGGTGTAGCCGAGGGTCGACACGCCATAGCTCAGCGAAAACACTGTCGAGATATAGAACAGCGCATAGCACACTACCATCGAGCCGGCCCCCAGCAGCATCGGTGCCCAGTATTGGCTGAACAGCTCGACCAGCGGGATTTTCACCCGTTCCTGGCGAGCCATGGCATTGGCGAACACCGGGGTTTCGTGGAGCTTGAGGCGCACGTACAACCCGACCATCACCAGTACGGCACTGAGCAGGAATGGAATCCGCCAGCCCCATGAGCGGAATTGTTCGTCATTCAGCATCATTGCGAGGGTCAGGAACAGACCGTTTGCCGCCAGAAAGCCAATCGAAGGACCAAGCTGCGGGAACATGCCGAACCAGGCGCGTTTGCCTTTGGGCGCGTTCTCCGTGGCCAGCAGCGCCGCACCACCCCATTCACCGCCCAGCCCCAGGCCCTGGCCAAAGCGCAGCACACAAAGCAGGATCGGTGCCCAGGCGCCAATGCTGTCGTAACCCGGCAATACGCCGATCAGCGTGGTGCAGACGCCCATCAGCAGCAGCGAGGCGACGAGGGTCGATTTTCGCCCGATGCGGTCTCCGAAATGACCGAACAGCGCTGAACCCAGCGGTCGTGCAAGAAAGGCGATGCCGAAGGTGAGGAACGCCGACAACATTTGGGCGGTGCCGGAGGTCTGCGGAAAGAACACCGGCCCGATCACCAGCGCTGCTGCGGTGGCGTAGACGTAGAAATCGTAAAATTCGATGGCGGTGCCGATGAAACTCGCAGTGGCCACCCGGGTGGCGGAGTTCGTCGGTTGCGCGGGCGTGGTTTCGGTATAAGTCGTGCTGGTCGTCATGCGGTTATCCCTGACAGTCATGTGCCCCAGTGGAGCGAATTATTATGGTAGAACACCCAGGGATGTGGGTTTTGCTGCGGAGTGCGGGTGGCACTGGAGTGAGGCGGGGCTTGGGTAAGCGCCCCGATTATAGGAAGGTGCCTAACGATTGAACAAGGGGCCATGAGCTGGCGATGGCTTTTGTGGTGAGGGGGCTTTAGATGACGACTGGAACTGAGCTGGTATGCCAGATCAGCACCCGCGTGACGCGATTGTCTTCGGTCTCCAGAATTTCCAGGCGATAACGACCGATCTTCAGGCATACCGCGCTGTCCGGAATCGTCTCAAGGGCTTCGGTCACCAATCCGTTAAGGGTTTTCGGGCCATCGCTGGGCAGATGCCAGCCCAGGCTCTTGTTCAGTTCGCGAATCGACGCCGCACCCTCGATTACCAGGCGCCCGTCGGCTTGCGGATGGATGTGCGGGTTGTCCAGGCTGTGCTGGCTTTCGAATTCGCCGACGATTTCTTCAAGAATGTCTTCCAGGGTGACGATACCGAGCACTTCGCCGTACTCGTCGACCACCATGCCCAAACGTCGCTGCTGCTTGTGAAAATTCAGCAATTGCAGCTGCAGCGGAGTGCTTTCCGGGACGAAATAAGGGTCATGGCTGGCCGCCCGTAGCGCTTCCATCGTCAGGCTGGCATCGGGCAGCAAGTGACGGATGTATCGGGTGTTGAGGACCGCTTCGACCTGGTTGATGTCGCTGTGGAATACCGGCAGGCGCGTGCGTTTGTTGTGGCGCAATTGCTCGATGATTTCTTCAATCGGGTCGTCGAGGTTGATGCCGTCGACGTCACTGCGTGGCACCAGAATGTCGTTGACCGTGATGTTGTCCAGCGCGTGAATGCCGGACAGCGGGTGCGGGCGGCAGACGCTATGGTCCTGATCGTCGTGCCGATCCGCCGGTGTTTCGTCTTCGCTCTGCTGCACCACTTTGACTTTGCGGGCGAACGGTCGCATCAGCAACTGGCTGAAGCCATTGAGTAGCCAGGCGGCCGGGTAGATGATTTTCAGTGGCGCGCCGAGCAAGGTGTTGCCCAGGTTCAGCACCGCATCAGGATAGCGAGAGGCGAGGGTGCGCGGCAGGTAGTCGGCGAACACCAGAAGCGCGGCGCCGGCGCCAGCGCAGGCGATCCATGGGCCGTTGCCCGCCCAGGTGAAAATCGCCAGCAACGTGCTGATGACCATGACCAGCGCACGGCACAGGGTATTGCAGAAGATCAGGCTGTTGAGTGGAAAGCTCAGCTTCGCCACCGGCTTGTCGCTCGAACGCGAGGCAGTCCGCTGGGCCAGCAACTGCTGTTGTGCCACTTCGATGGCGGTAAACAGCCCCGACCATAAAATCAGCAGGGCCAATACCGCGAGCATCGGCCCTAGGGGCAAGTCGTCCATTAATGCCGCTCGTCAGATATGCAGGATGTATTCACGAACCAGCTTGCTGCCGAAATACGCCAGCATCAGCAGGCAGAAACCGGCCAGGGTCCAGCGAATTGCCTTGTGTCCGCGCCAGCCGAGACGGTTACGACCCCACAGCAGCACACTGAAGACAATCCAGGCCAGGCACGCCAGCAAGGTTTTATGCATCAGGTGCTGGGCGAACAGGTTGTCGACAAACAGCCAGCCGGAGATCAATGACAACGATAGCAGGGTCCAGCCGGCCCACAGGAAACCGAACAGCAGGCTTTCCATGGTTTGCAGCGGCGGGAAGTTCTTGATCAGCCCTGAGGGATGTTTGTGCTTGAGCTGATGGTCCTGAATCAGCAGCAGCAACGCCTGGAACACCGCAATGGTGAACATGCCGTAAGCGAGGATCGACAAGAGGATATGGGCGAGGATGCCCGGCTCTTCGTCGATGATCTGTACGGTGCCGGCCGGGGCGAACTGCGCCAACAGCACGGTCGTGGCCCCCAGCGGGAACAGCAATATCAGCAGGTTTTCCACCGGGATTCGCGAGCAGGCCAGCAGGGTCAGCGCGATGACTGCGGCGGCAATCAGACTGGCGGCGCTGAAAAAGTCCAGGCCCAGGCCGATCGGCGTCAGCAGGTAGGTGAACAGGCTGGCGCTGTGAGCCAGGACAGCCAGAACGCCGAGCGTGACCAGCAGGCGCTTGTTCGCCTTGGCGCCGGTGGCCAGACGAGAGCCCTGATAAAGAGTCGCAGCGGCATATAAGCAGGCGGCGGCGAGAGTGGTAAGCAAACTGGGTGACAAGGGGAGCATAAATCCTGTTAGGCAAGCCCGAAAGGCGCTGAGTTTGGCATAGAACCCCCGCTGCACGAAAGTGTGAGGTGTCCGCCAGACGCAGTCTTCGCTATAATCCGCGACCTGCCCACGCCGCAGGCTCGCCGAGCACATGTTTATTCCGGTCTGGGCCGCCATTATCCCGGTCTACACAGGGCCTGAAAGGATCGCGCAATGTTTGAAAACTTAACCGACCGTCTCTCGCAGACGCTGCGCCATGTCACCGGCAAGGCCAAGCTGACCGAAGACAACATCAAAGACACCCTGCGTGAAGTGCGCATGGCGTTGCTCGAAGCCGACGTCGCCTTGCCAGTGGTCAAAGACTTCGTCAATTCGGTCAAGGAACGCGCTGTCGGCACCGAGGTGTCGCGCAGCCTGACGCCGGGCCAGGCCTTTGTGAAGATCGTCCAGGCCGAGCTCGAAAGCCTGATGGGCGCGGCCAACGAAGACCTGAACCTGAGCGCCGTTCCACCTGCCGTGATCCTGATGGCCGGTTTGCAGGGTGCGGGTAAAACCACCACCGCCGGCAAGCTTGCGCGCTTCCTGAAAGAGCGCAAGAAGAAGTCGGTCATGGTCGTGTCGGCGGACGTTTACCGTCCAGCGGCCATCAAACAGCTGGAAATGCTCGCCGGTGAAGTCGGTGTTACCTTCTTCCCGTCTGACCTGAGCCAGAAGCCGGTCGACATCGCGCAAGCGGCTATTAAAGAAGCAAAACTGAAATTCATCGACGTGGTCATCGTCGATACCGCCGGTCGTTTGCACATCGACGAAGAGATGATGGGCGAGATCAAGGCGCTGCATGCCGCAATCAACCCGGTCGAAACCCTGTTCGTGGTTGACGCCATGACCGGTCAGGACGCCGCCAACACCGCCAAGGCGTTTGGTGATGCGCTGCCGCTGACCGGCGTGATTCTGACCAAGGTCGACGGCGATGCCCGTGGTGGTGCCGCCCTGTCGGTTCGCGCCATCACCGGCAAGCCGATCAAGTTCATCGGTATGGGCGAGAAGAGCGAAGCGCTTGATCCGTTCCACCCTGAGCGTATTGCTTCGCGCATCCTCGGCATGGGCGACGTCCTTAGTCTGATCGAACAAGCCGAAGCGACCCTCGACAAAGACAAGGCCGACAAACTGGCCAAGAAACTGAAGAAGGGCAAGGGCTTCGACCTCGAAGACTTCCGCGATCAGTTGCAACAAATGAAGAACATGGGCGGCCTCGGCGGGCTCATGGACAAACTGCCGAACATGGGCGGTGTGAACCTGGCGCAGATGGGCAATGCCCAGGGTGCGGCAGAAAAGCAATTCAAGCAGATGGAAGCCATCATCAACTCCATGACCCCGGCCGAGCGCCGCGACCCTGAGATGATCAGCGGTTCGCGCAAGCGCCGGATCGCCATGGGTTCCGGCACTCAGGTGCAGGACATCGGTCGCTTGATCAAGCAGCACAAGCAGATGCAGAAGATGATGAAGAAATTCTCCGCCAAAGGCGGAATGGCCAAAATGATGCGCGGCATGGGCGGTATGTTGCCCGGCGGCGGCATGCCGAAAATGTAAAGAATCCGCGCCGCCAGTGATGTCGGCGCAGTACCACAGCAATGTGGGATCTCCAGCAAACCCGCACTTGGCGGGAGCTGACTGGCCGTTTTCAACGACGGCTCTATAGCAAATCTGGATGGCGTCCGATAGGCCGCCGGAAAAAGACATTTGCAAAAGTCCGGATATTCCTTAGAATATGCGGCCTTTCGGGCACCTATGCCCGCTGTGCCTTTAGATTTGCAGCACCGACTACAGGAACGATGTTCACATGCTAACAATCCGTCTTGCCCTTGGCGGCTCCAAAAAGCGCCCGTTTTACCACTTGACCGTAACCGACAGCCGCAACCCGCGCGACGGTTCGCACAAGGAACAGGTTGGTTTCTTCAACCCTGTTGCTCGTGGTCAAGAAGTCCGTCTGTCCGTGAACCAAGAGCGCGTAGCCTACTGGCTGAGCGTTGGTGCACAACCTTCTGAGCGTGTTGCTCAGTTGTTGAAGGACGCGGCTAAGGCTGCGGCCTGAGCAATATGAACGCGACGCCAGCTGTTGCTGATGATTTGATCGTTATCGGCAAAATTTATTCGGTTCATGGCGTTCGCGGCGAAGTGAAGGTGTATTCCTTTACTGATCCGACTGAAAACCTGTTGCAGTACAAAACCTGGACGCTCAAGCGCGAAGGCAATGTGAAACAGGTCGAGCTGGTCAGCGGACGTGGGAACGACAAGTTCCTGGTCGCAAAGCTCAAAGGTCTTGATGATCGTGAAGAAGCACGTCTTCTGGCCGGTTATGAGATCTGTGTGCCGCGCAACCTGTTCCCTGAATTGACCGACGGCGAGTACTACTGGTACCAGCTGGAAGGTCTGAAGGTTATTGATCAACTCGGGCAACTGCTCGGGAAAATCGATCATCTTCTGGAAACCGGCGCCAATGATGTAATGGTGGTCAAGCCTTGCGCTGGCAGCCTGGATGATCGCGAACGCCTGTTGCCCTATACGGAACAATGCGTGTTGGCTGTCGATCTGGCCGCAGGCGAGATGAAGGTGGATTGGGACGCGGACTTCTAAGCGTGGCTAACTTGCGCGTAGAAGTGATCAGTTTGTTTCCCGAGATGTTCTCCGCCATCAGCGAGTACGGCATCACCAGTCGGGCGGTGAAACAGGGGCTCTTGCAGCTCACCTGTTGGAACCCGCGAGACTACACGACGGATCGACATCACACTGTGGATGATCGCCCATTTGGCGGTGGTCCGGGCATGGTGATGAAGATCAAGCCCCTGGAAGATGCACTGGTTCAGGCCAAGGCAGCAGCCGGGGAGGCGGCGAAGGTAATTTACCTGTCCCCCCAAGGCCGTCAACTGACTCAGTCGGCGGTGCGCGAGTTGGCGAATCTGGATGCATTGATCCTGATTGCCGGCCGCTATGAAGGCATTGACGAGCGTTTTATAGATACTCATGTCGATGAAGAGTGGTCGATTGGCGACTATGTACTGTCTGGCGGCGAGCTGCCGGCGATGGTCCTGATCGATGCGGTTACACGACTGCTGCCTGGAGCTTTAGGGCATGCGGACTCCGCCGAGGAAGATTCCTTTACGGATGGTCTGCTGGATTGCCCGCACTACACCCGACCGGAGGTGTATGCGGATCAGCGTGTTCCCGACGTGTTGCTAAGTGGCAATCACGCGCATATCCGGCGTTGGCGTTTACAGCAGTCCCTTGGTAGGACCTTTGAACGACGCGCCGATCTTCTGGAAAGCCGCTCGCTTTCTGGAGAAGAGAAGAAGCTGCTCGAGGAATACATCCGCGAGCGGGACGATAGTTAACAACGTATCGATGGTAGATCCGACGATTTACCTTAGGAGCACAGCATGACTAACAAAATCATCCTTGCACTCGAAGCAGAGCAGATGACCAAAGAGATCCCTACCTTTGCCCCGGGCGACACCATTGTCGTTCAGGTGAAAGTGAAGGAAGGCGACCGTTCGCGTCTGCAAGCGTTCGAAGGTGTTGTTATCGCCAAGCGTAACCGCGGCGTAAACAGTGCTTTCACCGTTCGTAAAATCTCCAACGGTGTTGGCGTAGAGCGTACTTTCCAGACCTACAGCCCGCAAATCGACAGCATGGCCGTTAAACGTCGCGGTGACGTACGTAAAGCCAAGCTGTACTACCTGCGTGACCTGTCCGGTAAAGCAGCTCGCATCAAGGAAAAACTGGCTTAAGTCCAGCTTCCGATGCAGAAAAAAGCAGCCTACGGGCTGCTTTTTTGTTGCCTGCGATTTATGCCGGCAATGGTTCCGCGAGTGCGCGTGCTATGAAAGACTGTCAGTCACTTTTCAGTCGTTCCCTGCCTTGCCTGAGCCTTTATGCCTGCCATTGATCACCCACTGATAGACCAATTCCTCGACGCCCTCTGGCTGGAAAAAGGCCTTTCCGACAACACTCGCGATGCCTATCGCAGCGACCTGGCCTTGTTCAACGGCTGGCTGCAGGAGAAGGGGTTGGAACTGGTCAACGCCGGACGGGAATTGATCCTCGATCACCTGGCCTGGCGTCTGGAGCAGAACTACAAACCCCGTTCCACGGCGCGATTCCTCTCGGGTGTGCGTGGGTTCTATCGCTACTTGCTGCGGGAAAAGTTGATCGCCGTCGATCCGACCTTGCGCGTTGACATGCCTCAGCTAGGTAGGCCGTTGCCAAAATCCCTGTCGGAAGCAGACGTTGAAGCCTTGCTCAAGGCACCGGATTTGAGTGAAGCCATCGGCCAGCGTGACCGGGCCATGCTCGAAGTGCTTTATGCCTGTGGTTTGCGAGTGACAGAGCTGATCAGCCTGACGCTGGAACAGGTCAATTTGCGCCAAGGTGTGCTCAGGGTGATGGGCAAGGGCAGCAAGGAGCGGCTGGTGCCGATGGGTGAGGAGGCGATTGTCTGGGTCGAGCGCTACATGCGCGACGCCCGTGGAGAGTTGCTCGGCGGGCGTCCCAGCGATGTACTGTTCCCCAGTCTGCGCGGCGAGCAGATGACCCGCCAGACCTTCTGGCATCGCATCAAGCACCAGGCCAAGGTCGCCGGGATCAGCAAGTCGCTGTCGCCGCACACCTTGCGCCACGCTTTTGCGACGCACCTGCTCAACCACGGCGCCGACTTGCGCGTGGTGCAAATGCTGCTTGGCCACAGCGATTTGTCCACGACCCAGATCTACACTCACGTCGCTCGTGCACGCTTGCAGGATCTGCATGCAAAACACCACCCGCGCGGTTGATACAGTTCTTCAAATGGAATACCGACCTGTGGTGAGGGGGCTTGTCGGAACGCCGCACCGCCCCGTTGGGTTGCGAAGCAGCCCCATCTTGGCTATTTCGACCTGGAAAATAGACCGCAGGACGACTGCTGCGCAGCCGAACGGGGCGGTGCGGCGACCCGACAAGCCCCCTCGCCACACGGGCCTTATGTGGTAGGCTTTGTCGGTTTGCACGATGGGCGGTTATGACCCGGTGTTTCGGTACGGGCGTTCTGATCGTTTCATTTGTCCGCCTTCAGGAGTTCTCATGCGTCTGACCCAGATTTTCGCCGCCGCTGCCATTGCGTTGGTCAGCACCTTTGCCGTCGCCGATGACGCGGCCGACAAAGCCATTCGTAAAAGCCTGGAAAACCTCCAGCTCGACGTGCCTGTCGAAACCATCACGGCCAGCCCGCTGCCAGGGATGTACGAAGTCAAACTCAAGGGCAGCCGCGTGTTGTATGCCAGCGCCGACGGCCAGTACGTGGTTCAGGGCTACCTGTTCCAGCTCAAGGATGGTAAACCGGTCAACCTGACCGAGAAGACCGAACGCCTGGGCGTTTCCAAACTGGTCAATGACATTCCTGTCGCGGAAACCGTGGTGTATCCAGCCATCGGCGAAACCAAGTCGCACATCACCGTGTTCACCGACACCACCTGCCCGTACTGCCACAAACTGCACGCCGAAGTGCCTGAGCTGAACAAGCGCGGCATCGAAGTACGTTATGTCGCGTTCCCGCGCCAGGGCCTGGGCTCGCCGGGTGACGAACAGCTGCAAGCGGTCTGGTGCTCGAAAGACAAGAAAGCGGCCATGGACAAAATGGTCGATGGCAAGGAAATCAAGGCCGCCAAGTGCGATAACCCGGTTTCCAAGCAGTTCGCCCTCGGTCAGTCGATTGGCGTGAACGGCACACCGGCCATCGTTTTGGCCGACGGTCAGGTCATTCCGGGCTACCAGCCTGCGCCACAAGTCGCCAAACTGGCACTGAGCGCGAAGTAAATTCGTATCGTCACGGTCAGCCATTGACGATCATGGTCCGGCAGCATTATCGCCGGGCCATTAATAGGGAACCGCGAGCACGCGGTTGTTTTCACGGCCGACCTTGAGTCGGCCGTTTTATGGGGAGTTCACAGTGAAACCGGTCAAAGTAGGCATCTGTGGGTTAGGAACCGTCGGTGGCGGTACCTTCAACGTACTTCAGCGCAACGCCGAGGAAATTGCTCGTCGTGCCGGGCGTGGAATCGAAGTGGCACAAATTGCCATGCGCACGCCAAAGCCTCAGTTCCAGACGACCGGTATTGCGATTACCAACGATGTCTTCGAAGTGGCCACGAACCCTGAGATCGACATCGTTATAGAGCTGATGGGCGGCTACACCGTTGCCCGCGAGCTGGTACTCAAGGCCATCGAGAATGGCAAGCATGTGGTCACCGCGAACAAGGCACTGATTGCCGTTCACGGTAATGAAATTTTCGCCAAGGCTCGCGAGAAAGGCGTGATTGTGGCGTTCGAAGCGGCTGTGGCCGGCGGCATTCCGGTGATCAAGGCGATCCGTGAAGGCCTGTCTGCCAACCGCATCAACTGGGTCGCCGGGATCATCAATGGCACCGGCAACTTCATCCTCACCGAAATGCGTGAAAAGGGCCGAACCTTCGAAGACGTGCTGGCCGAGGCGCAAGCCCTGGGTTACGCCGAAGCCGATCCGACCTTCGACGTTGAAGGCATCGACGCAGCCCACAAGCTGACGATCCTGGCCTCCATTGCGTTCGGTATCCCGCTGCAATTCGACAAGGCCTACACCGAAGGCATCACCAAGCTGACCACCGCTGACGTGAACTACGCCGAAGCGCTGGGCTACCGCATCAAGCACCTTGGTGTGGCACGCAGCACTGCGGCCGGTATCGAACTGCGCGTACACCCGACGCTGATCCCGGCCGATCGCCTGATCGCCAACGTCAACGGCGTGATGAATGCGGTCATGGTCAATGGCGACGCTGCCGGTTCGACGTTGTTCTACGGCGCGGGTGCTGGCATGGAGCCAACCGCTTCGTCGGTGATCGCCGACCTGGTGGACGTGGTTCGCGCCATGACATCCGACCCGGAAAACCGCGTACCGCACTTGGCTTTCCAGCCGGATTCGCTGTCGGCGCACCCGATCCTGCCGATCGAATCCTGCGAAAGCGCCTACTACCTGCGCATTCAGGCCAAGGACCATCCGGGCGTGTTGGCCCAGGTGGCGAGCATCCTGTCGGAGCGTGGCATCAACATCGAATCGATCATGCAGAAAGAAGTGGAAGAGCATGACGGTCTGGTGCCGATGATCCTGCTGACTCATCGTGTGCTGGAACAGCACATGAACGACGCGATTGCCGCCCTTGAAGCGTTGACCGGTGTTGTCGGTCCGGTTGTACGGATCCGCGTCGAGCACCTGAACTAAGTCGTTTTTGTTCACCGGGCGTTGTTATAGCGCCCGGGTTTTCGAACACTGTCCATTGGAGCCAGTCATGCGTTATATCAGTACCCGCGGCCAGGCACCGGCCCTGAATTTCGAAGATGTCCTGCTGGCCGGTCTCGCCACCGACGGCGGTTTGTACGTCCCGGAAAACCTGCCACGTTTCACCCAGGAAGAAATCGCTTCCTGGGCTGGCCTGCCGTATCACGAACTGGCCTTCCGGGTGATGCGCCCGTTCGTGACCGGCAGCATTCCCGATGCCGATTTCAAAAAGATTCTCGAAGAAACGTACGGTGTGTTCTCGCACAACGCCGTCGCGCCACTGCGTCAGTTGAACGGCAACGAATGGGTGCTGGAGCTGTTCCACGGCCCGACCCTGGCGTTTAAAGACTTCGCCCTGCAACTGCTCGGTCGCCTGCTCGACTACGTGCTGGAAAAGCGCGGCGAGCGTGTGGTGATTGTCGGCGCTACTTCCGGTGATACCGGTTCGGCCGCCATCGAAGGCTGCAAGCATTGCGAAAACGTCGACATCTTCATCCTGCACCCGCACAACCGCGTGTCCGAAGTGCAGCGTCGGCAGATGACCACCATTTTCGGCGAGAACATCCACAACATCGCCATCGAAGGCAACTTCGATGACTGCCAGGAAATGGTCAAGGCGAGCTTCGCCGATCAGAGCTTCCTCAAAGGCACGCGTCTGGTCGCGGTGAACTCGATCAACTGGGCGCGGATCATGGCCCAGATCGTCTACTACTTCCACGCATCGCTGCAATTGGGTGGCCCGGCGCGTTCGGTATCCTTCTCGGTGCCAACCGGCAACTTCGGCGACATCTTCGCCGGTTACCTGGCGCGCAACATGGGCCTGCCGATCAACCAGTTGATCGTCGCCACCAACCGCAACGACATCCTGCACCGCTTCATGAGCGGCAATCAGTACGTCAAGGAAACCCTGCACGCCACGCTGTCGCCGTCGATGGACATCATGGTGTCGTCGAACTTCGAACGACTGCTGTTCGACCTGCACGGTCGCAACGGCGCGGCGATTGCCGGGCTGATGGACAGCTTCAAGCAGGGCGGCGGTTTCAGCGTCGAAGAGGAGCGCTGGACCGAAGCCCGCAAACTGTTTGATTCGCTGGCCGTGGACGACGTGCAAACCTGCGAAACCATCGCCGAAGTGTACGAGCAAACCGGCGAGCTGCTGGATCCGCACACCGCTATCGGCGTGAAGGCTGCGCGCGAGTGCCGTCGCAGTCTGGATATTCCAATGGTGATCCTCGGCACGGCGCATCCGGTCAAATTCCCGGACGCAGTGGAGAAGGCTGGCGTAGGAAAAGCGCTTGAGCTCCCTGTACATCTTTCTGATTTGTTTGAGAGAGATGAGCGTTGCACCGTGTTGCCAAACGACCTGAAAGCCGTGCAGGCCTTTGTCAGTCAGCATGGCAACCGCGGCAAGCCCCTGTAACCGGTAAAAGCTGTCACATTTTGAAGCCCGTCTCCTGACGGGCTTTCTCATTTCTGCATGCCACACTTGTCGCGTTTTCACCCATGAGGAAAGGGTGAGTTGATCACGAAGGAAGTGGCAATGCGGTTTTGTAGAGGGTTCAAACCAGCCGTGTGCTGGGTGTTTTTAGTCAGTGCCATCGGCTTGGTTCAAACGGCGCTGTCAGCACAATTGGCGATTCCAGAGGCAAAGGGATCTGTCATTGGCGCGATGATTGAGCTGGATGCCCAAGAAAAAAAATGGATGGCCGAACACCCCCAAGTTATCGTCGCGTCCACGCAATACCCGTTGTATCTGTTCAAGGATGAGCACGGTCAATGGAGCGGTTTGAACAATGATGTCCTCAACCGCATCAGTGCGATGACGGGGTTGCAGTTTGTCCACGAAGAGTCGTTCTCCAACGCCCAGTTGCTTGAAAGACTGGAGAGTGGCGCGGCGGACATGAGCACCACACTGGCGATGAACGACGAGCGCAAGACGTTCCTGGATTTCAGTCATGCATTCGGTGGGGCGGGGTGGGTGTTCGTCGGGCAGGCGGGAGTGCCTGAGGTCCAGTCTCTGGAGCAACTGATGAAAAGGGTGCTGGTGCTGCCGGCCAGGCACGCGCTGGAGTCGATGATTCGTCGTGACTATCCATCCATCGAGCTGCGTTCGGTCAAAACGTATGCCGAGGCCCGGGCGCTGGTCGAGAGCGGCGAAGCTTACGCGACCATCGAAAACGAAACCGGCGCGCAGCTCTTTCCATTGGGGCAACTTAAGGTGGGGCGTACGATTGAGGGCAAATGGGAAGCGGACTACCTGACGATACGCAAAGGTCAGCCGCAGTTGCTGAGCATCCTCAACAAGGCGCTTGAGGCGTTTCCGCCTGCCGAGTTGCGCGCCATTCGCTTGAAGTGGCTCAACGGAATCGGCCCGGTGCGTGCGCCGACTGCCTGGCAACGGTTCACCCAGTGGGGTTGCTGGGGCGTTTGCATCGTCAGCGTGTTCGGCCTGTTGTCCTTGCTCTGGAATCGACGTCTGGCGGTGTTGATCCAGCAACGACTGAAGGCCGAGAAAAGTCTCAGCGATCAACTGGCCTTCCAGCACGCGTTGATGGACGCGATGCCCGATCCGATGTTTGTGCGTGATCTGGAAGGGCGGATGGTCATGTGCAACAAGAGTTATGAAGAAGGCTTGTCGACCCGTTTCGATCAGGTTCAGGGGCGACAGTTGATCGAACTCGACCTTCTGCCCAAAGCGACCGCCGAACAGTTGCATGCCGAATTTATCGCCCAACTTGCCACGCGCAAGCCCCAATTCATTGAACGTCAATTGATGTTCCACAATGGCGTCAGAAACGTTTACCAATGGACGGTGCCGTTCTACAGCGCCGACGGCCAATTGCGAGGTTTATTGGGGGGCTGGACCGACAGAAGTCGGCGAAGAGGAGAGTGAAGCCGTTGTTTTCTCCTTGTCATCTTCGACGTGCATGCTCTATCAACCAGAGGCGCCGACGCGCCTGCACCTGAAATCCAGAACTTTCTTCTCGGGCCAGTGGTCATTAATTGTGAGCAGGCCCCAGGCACTTTGTTTTCGGACTATTGAGTGGTGATCGAGATGGAAAGTATCAGTCTATTGCTCGGTGAGGCGCTGAGCCCCTATCAGGTCACGCTGACCCCGTCGGGTGCCCGCAGTGAATGCCTGGTGACACTGAAGAATACGACGGGCGCGATTGTCGTCGAACGGGTCTTCAATCAGGCTCAGCTGACTGACAAACGTCTGCTGACCGACGTCGTCGATGGATTGCACCGCGACGTGCTCATTGCCGAAGGACGGCTGGAGCCCTGTGTCATCGCGGCGTTGCGCAATGCGGCCCAGGACAAAATCCTGGCCAGACGAAATTGAAGTGACTTTTGTGGGAACCTTCCTGCGCCAGGGTCAGTCAGACCCCGTAATAGCAAGATCAAGCATTGTGCTCCGGTGCTTGTAGCTTGCTGCTACGGGTCTTTATGTAGGCCACGTTTGACCCCGAGTCGTCTCCCCACTTCTCGGGGTTTCTTTTTGCCTGCATTTGGCTAATCGCCCGGCCTGTGCCACGAATCGGATAGTCAACGCATCACCTTAGATAGCCCCGTCTTTGCGCAACTGTGCGATTTGCAGCGCGTCATAGCCAAGTTCCTGGAGCACCTGTGCGTTGTGCTCACCCAGTTGCGGCCCGACCCATTCTGAAGTGCCGGGTGTCTCTGAGAGTTTCGGCACAATGCCCGGCATTTTGAAATCTTTGCCATCCGGAAGCTTGGCCTGCAGGAACATTTCCCGGGCCAGGTACTGTGGATCGCTGAACATGTCTTCGGCGCTGAAAATCCGGCTGGCCGGCACGTCGGCCTGATTCAATTGTTCGATGACCGTGTCCAGCGGCAGCGAGTTGACCCAGCGGTCGATCACGCCATAAATCTCGTCGCGGCGGCTGTCACGCCCGTCGTTGCTGGCCAGCACCGGGTCATTGGCCAGGTCTTCGCGGCCGATGATCAGCATGAACCGTTTGAAAATCGCATCGCCATTGGCGCCGATCTGCACATGTTTGCCATCGGCGCTGGTGTGGATCGAGGAGGGCGTAATGCCCGGCATGATGTTACCGGTGCGTTCGCGAATAAAACCAAACACATCGAACTCCGGCACCATGCTTTCCATCATCGCGAAGATCGCTTCGTACAGCGCCACGTCGACCACTTGGCCGAGGCCGCCGTTCACTTCGCGATGACGCAGGGCCATCAGCGCGCCTATGACACCCCAGAGCGCCGCAATCGAGTCGCCGATGGAAATCCCGGTGCGCACCGGTGGCCGATCCTCGAACCCAGTGATGTAGCGCAGGCCGCCCATGGATTCACCGACGGCGCCAAACCCTGGCTGATCTTTCATCGGCCCGGTCTGACCGAAACCGGAGAGGCGCACCATCACCAGTTTCGGGTTCAGCGCGTGCAGGACTTCCCAGCCCAGGCCGAGCTTTTCCAGCACGCCAGGACGAAAATTCTCGATCAGGATGTCCGCTTCACTGAGCAGTTTTTTCAGAATCGTCAGGCCGTCGGGGTGTTTCAGGTTCAGGGTCAGCGACTTTTTGTTACGCGCCTGAACGAACCACCATAGCGAGGTGCCCTCATACATTTTTCGCCATTTGCGCAACGGATCGCCGCCGTCGGGGGATTCGATCTTGATCACTTCGGCGCCAAACTCGCCGCAAATGCGCGAGGCAAACGGCCCGGCGATCAACGTACCCAATTCAATGACTTTCAGACCTGAGAGTGGTTTTCCGGAGAGTGGCATGCGGGATCCTGTAGGACAAAGGCTGAGCGAATACGCCGTTTTAACATAGCCGAACGTCAGACGACCAAGCAGAAACGCCTTCAGTTCGATGATTGCCTACAGCATCGGTTAGACTTGCCGCCTTTCCTCGTATCAAGAAGCCCGTTCATGGCCCAGCCGTCCACGACCTACAAGTTTGAACTGAACCTCACCGACCTCGACCGCAGCGTTTACGAGAGCGTGAAGCAGACCATTGCCCGTCACCCTTCGGAAACCGAAGAGCGCATGACCGTGCGGCTGCTGGCCTATGCCTTCTGGTACAACGAGCAACTGTCATTCGGCCGTGGTCTGTCAGACGTGGATGAACCCGCCTTGTGGGAAAAGAGCCTGGACGACCGCGTCCTGCACTGGATCGAAGTCGGCCAGCCAGACGCCGATCGACTGACCTGGTGCTCGCGTCGCACCGAACGCACCAGCCTGCTGGCCTACGGCAGCCTGCGCGTTTGGGAAACCAAAGTGATCCCTGCCATCAAAAACCTGAAAAACGTGCACATCGCAGCCGTGCCGCAGGACATCCTGGAAACCCTGGCCAAAGACATGCCACGGGTGATCAAGTGGGACGTGATGATCAGCGAAGGGACGATTTTCGTCACCGACGACCGTGGTCAGCACGAAGTCCAGTTGCAATGGTTGAGCGGCGAACGCGGCTGATTATTCGCTGCGAGCCCGTTTCATCCGGTTTTATCCTACGTATTCAAGAGAAGCACCTGTCACCCCATGCGCATCGAACCTCGCCTGTTGCCCGACACTCTGCCATTTCTCGGTGATCTGCCGCCGCTGCTGACCCGCCTGTACGCGGCGCGGGGCGTACTGACCGAGGCTGAACTGGACAAGAGCCTGGCGCGGCTGATTCCGTACCAGCAACTCAAGGGCATTGATGCCGCCGTGGATCTGCTGGTGACGGCGTTGGATCAGCGGCAGCGGATTCTGATTGTCGGCGACTTTGACGCCGATGGTGCGACGGCCAGTACCGTGGGCGTGTTGGGATTGCGCCTGTTGGGCGCGGCTCATGTCGACTATCTGGTGCCGAACCGGTTTGAGTACGGCTACGGCCTGACGCCGGAAATCGTCGAAGTGGCGTTGACTCGCACTCCGCAATTGCTGATCACCGTGGACAACGGTATTTCCAGTGTCGAAGGTGTCGCTGCGGCGAAGAAACATGGTCTTAAGGTGCTGGTCACCGACCATCACTTGCCCGGTGACGAACTGCCGCTGGCCGACGCCATCGTCAACCCTAACCAGCCAGGGTGTGACTTCCCGAGCAAGGCGCTGGCCGGCGTCGGGGTGATTTTCTATGTGCTGATGGCGCTTCGCGCGCGTTTGCGCAGCCTCGGCTGGTACGAGAGCACGCCGCAGCCGAACATTGGCGAGTTGCTGGACCTGGTAGCACTGGGCAGCGTCGCTGACGTGGTGCCGCTGGATGCCAACAACCGGATTCTGGTGCACCAAGGCCTGGAGCGGATTCGCGCCGGACGTGCGCGAGCGGGGATCAAAGCAATCCTTGAAGTGGCCAAACGTGACCATGCTCGCATTACTTCCACTGATTTGGGCTTCATTGTCGGCCCGCGCCTGAACGCTGCAGGACGCCTGGACGACATGAGCCTGGGCATCGAGTGTCTGCTCACTGAAGACGCGGGGCTGGCGCGGGAAATGGCTGTGCAACTCGACGGTATGAACCAGGACCGCAAATCCATCGAGCAGGGCATGCAGCGTGAAGCGCTGGCGCAACTGAAGGATTTGCCGGTCGAGTCGATGCCATTCGGTTTGTGCCTGTTTGATCCCGAGTGGCACCAAGGTGTCATCGGTATCCTCGCTTCGCGTATGAAAGAGCGCTATTTCCGGCCGACCATCGCCTTTGCCGATGCTGGTGATGGCATGCTCAAGGGCTCGGGGCGTTCGGTTCAGGGGTTCCACATTCGCGACGCGTTGAGCGTGGTGGCGGCGCAGCATCCCAACCTGATCAGCAAATATGGTGGCCACGCCATGGCGGCGGGCCTGACATTGCCGGAAGCGAATTTTCCGTTGTTCGCCGAAGCCTTTGATGCGGAAGTGCGTCGGCAATTGCGCGAAGAAGACCTGACCGGGCGCCTGCTGTCGGACGGCACGCTGGCGGTTGAAGAGTTCCACCTCGAACTGGCCCGTGCCCTGCGTCATGCCGGTCCGTGGGGGCAGCACTTCCCGGAGCCGTTGTTCCATGGCGTGTTCCAGTTGGTTGAACAGCGTGTCGTCGGCGAACGACACCTGAAAGTGGTGCTGAAGAGCGAATGCGGTTCGGTGAAACTGGACGGTATCGCCTTCGGCATCGACCGCGAAATCTGGCCGAACCCGACGATCAAGTGGGTGGAATTGGCCTACAAACTCGACCTCAACGAGTTTCGCGGTAACGAAACCGTGCAGCTGATGATTGCCCACATCGAACCGCGTTGACCCCATCGCGGGCAAGCCTTGCTCCTACAGGAGCAAGGCTTGCCCGCGATAGCGATCGTCCTGACGCCAATTATCCCCGGAACCCTCCCTCATCTCCCCGATGTCGACTAGGCTCTAATCACTGCTTGATTATCCTTGTGACGTCTTGTCGAATTTTTTGCCCGCGGGGGCGGGTGCTGCGCCTTTTTCCTGTCACTCGTCGACTTTTCAAACAGAACCCTGGAGCCTGCCCACTGATACGAGAGGTGACCCATGAGTCTGCTGCTTGAACCCTATACCCTGCGTCAATTGACCCTTCTCAACCGTATCGCGGTATCCCCAATGTGCCAGTACTCCAGCGTCGATGGGCTGGCCAATGACTGGCACCTTGTCCACCTCGGCAGTCGCGCGGTCGGCGGCGCCGGCCTGGTGTTTACCGAAGCCACGGCGGTCACCGCCGACGGGCGCATCACCGCCCAGGACCTCGGCCTGTGGAACGACGAACAGATCGAACCCCTGCAACGCATTACGCGTTTTATCGCCGCTCAGGGCGCTGTGGCCGGCATCCAGTTGGCGCACGCCGGGCGTAAAGCCAGCACCCATCGGCCGTGGCTCGGCAAACATGGCAGCGTTAAACCCGAAGACGGCGGTTGGGTGCCGGTGGGCCCGTCGACGATTGCCTTTGACCCGCAGCACACCCACCCACGGCAACTCGATGAAAGCGAGATCGCTGAGGTCGTTCAGGCCTTTGTTGACTCGGCCAAGCGCGCACTGTCAGCTGGTTTCAAAGTGGTCGAAATACACGCCGCCCACGGTTACCTGCTGCATCAATTTCTGTCGCCCCTGAGCAATCAGCGGCGCGATCAATATGGCGGTTCGTTCGAGAACCGTATTCGGCTGGTGCTGCAAGTTACCGAAGCGGTGCGTGCGGTGTGGCCTGAAGAGCTGCCGCTGTTCGTGCGGGTGTCGGCCACCGATTGGGTGGAAGACGGCTGGAACCCGGATGAAACCGTGGAGCTGGCGCGCCGCCTCCAAGCGTTGGGCGTGGACTTGATCGACGTTTCGTCAGGCGGTACCGCGGCCAATGCCGAAATTCCGACAGGTCCCGGTTATCAAACCCGCTTCGCTGAGCGTGTGCGCAAGGAGTCGGGCATTGCCACTGGCACGGTCGGCATGATTACAGAGCCGGCCCAGGCCGAACACATCTTGCGCACGTGCCAGGCAGACATCATCTTCCTGGCGCGAGAACTGTTGCGCGATCCGTATTGGCCGCTGCATGCCGATGATGATCTGGGTGGGCGCAAGGCTATCTGGCCAGCGCAGTACCAGCGAGCGACGCATCGGGAACAGCCGATACATGAGTCGGATTTGCGTGACTGAATGAGGCTGTGAAAACAAAAAGCCCCGATCGTTGTGATTGGGGCTTTTGTGTTTTTGTGCCGGGATTTTTGTTGTCTATCACGCCGCCTTCGCGGGCAAGTCGAATTGTCGCACCGCCGCTCCCACAGTGGAATGCGGTCAAATGTGGGAGCGGGCTTGCCCGCGAAGGGGCCAGTTCAGGCGCCCAATAACTGTCAGGTGTACTTACGCTTATCCGGCGCCGGCGGAAAATACTGATACAACCAGGTCTCACTCAACGTCCGGTCATTGGTACGAATGAACAACCGCAACTCCACCGGCTCCACGCTGTCATTGGTCGGGAACCAGTCGAAGGTAATGCGATAACCCTTGATGTCATCCAGCACCAGGACGTTGAAGTCTTTCACCTGCCCGTTCGAGCACGTCACCACCGGCTCAATCCCGGCCCCTTCCGGCAAGCGATCCAGACCGCCACCGGTGAAGTCCACGGCAAAGCGTCGCGCCCAGACCTCCGGGTAATGCTCGCCCGGCGCCCAGCCCTCGGTGAAGCCGCCCATGCCCGAACGGGTCGCATTGACCCGCGCCAGCGGCGTGCCGACCGGTGGCAGCGCGCTCCAGTAGAGCTTGTAGCCGTAATTCAGGGAATCCCCGGCCGCGACCGGTTTTTTCGGGGTCCAGAACGCGACGATGTTATCCAGCGTCTCGCCGGTTGTAGGAATCTCCAGCAGATCGATAGAGCCTTCGCCCCACGCGGTTGTAGGTTCTACCCACAGGCTCGGGCGCTTGCTGTACCAGTCGACCGTGTCTTGATAGCTGGCGAACTCATGGTCGGTCTGCACCAGGCCGAAACCTTTCGGATCGGTGTCGGCGAAGGCATTGAATTGCAGGGTCGCCGGGTTGTTCAGCGGACGGCAGATCCACTCGCCGTTACCGCGCCACATTGCCAGACGATCCGAGTCGTGGATCTGTGGGTGAATGGTGTCGCACATGCGCCGCTCGTGGGTGCCGCAGCTGAACATGCTGGTCATCGGCGCGATGCCCAGTTGCTCGATGGCGGTACGCGCGTTGATATGGGCATCGACCCCCATGACGACCTGGTTGGCCTGGCAATCGATGTCGAAACGGTAAGCACCGGTGGCGCTCGGCGAATCCAGCAGGGCATAGACCACAAAGCGGGTGCTGTCTTTGTCCGGCGTCTCGAACCAGAACTTGGTGAAGTCCGGAAACTCCTCACGCTTCTTGCCATACGTATCAATCGCCAGCCCGCGCGCCGACAGACCGTACTGCCCGGTGTTATCCACCGCACGGAAATAACTCGCGCCGAGGAAGGACAACACATCGTGCCTGTCCAGCTCCGGGGCCTTGAACAGCTTGAACCCGGAAAACCCCAGGTCGCCCGTGAGCTGTTTAGTGTCGACCGTGGTTTTTTCATAGTTGAACAGGGAAGGGCGGAAATGCACCTCCCGCGCCTGACGCGTCTTGGGGTCGACACTGTACATGCGCACCGGCTGCTTAAAGCCCATGCCGACGTGGAAAAACTGCACGTCCAGCTGACCGTTCAAATCCTTCCACAGCGAATGATTCGCGTCGTAGCGGATCGCGTTGAAATTCTGCGGCGTCATGGTCGCCAGCGTCGGCGGCAGCACCTGCTTGGTGTCCTGATAGCGATTGCTGGCGAGTTGCTTGGCCTGAATCTTCAGCGCTTCGAAATCGAACGCCTGGGCCACGCCATCCGCCGTATCGTTGCCCGCCCAGGCACGGGCGGCCAGCAGTCCGGTGGCCGACAAACCGGTATAGGCCGCGATGGCCATGGACGCTTTGAGCAAATTCCTGCGGTGCATAAGTACAACCTGTCGTGAGCAATCCCGCGCCGTTCCTGGCACGTACTGGATCAAAAATAACGGTTCGGACATGCCTTCGACCAAACGCAACGGACTTTAAACAGATGCCAGATAGCTTAAACCGTTCGATTGCAGACAAAAATTGATGGATAGCACTTTGACAGTTCGGCAATGAAACAAGAAATGTCGGTTAAGTTTTCCGACAGTACTTTCTGATTTATAGGGCATTTGTGCTTTTTTTGACTAATTACTCTAAAAAACGCTTTTCAGCGCCGGGAATGTTCCTATTCTGTGCTCATGACCGGCTTCTGCCCTTAAGGCCGGCGACAAACAAAAAGGAGAGGGCGATGCGGTTTTTGAAGTTTTCTCGTGCTTATAGAAGGACATCGTCGATGACAAAAGTACAAGGCATCACCGAAATGTTAGGAATCCTTCCTTGCTTGGCAAGCGGGCGGCGAAGGCGCCGGCTCAGTCCGGATGAAATGAAGTTGTTGGAACGGTATCGAGAGCTGTCGGAGAGCGACCGGATTGCGATGCGGTATCTGGTGGATGCGATGCGCAGTGTTTCTCGGTTTTAAGGAGGTACGACGTTCAGCCGCCGCGATAGTGTTGCGGCTGAATGTCGCTGATTACCAATTTTGCGATCGCTCTGCCCGCTGGTGCAGAACACGCAGTACCTGTATCTGGCCATGCATCAATCGATAGGGAGCAATGAATGGATAACGACCGAATACCAATTCACGTACATCCGGTACTACTGAAGGCCTTCCTGACCCTGGAAACTGCTCCAGTTGGTTGAAGGATTGTAGAAAAATCGCTATGACCTCCAATGCGGCATCAGCACCAAGTGCACCTTGGTAATACTCATGAATAGAATCAAGGTCACTTTCCGCTTTTTCAGTCAGTACTACGCTCGGCACGTTTTGCCCACTTAGCCTTTACGGCATCCAGATCGGTGAGTTTTCCTGCGTCGGCGTCTTTTATGCCGTCGCTTATGGCTTGCAGATGCCATGACTCGGCTTCTACATATCGAACTAATGCACGCTTGAGATGGTACTGACGGTCGCGATCGGTCGCCGCTGCCAGACTATCAAGCTGTTGGGCGAGCGTTTCTTCAACTCGAAAAGACAAAACGGGCGAGGCCATGGCGGCTTTCCTTGAAATGTATACGTTGTAAACGACGTAAACACCCTAGGTCTTACTGGCTTGTTCGTCAACCGATCGCTTTGCATTGGTTTGAAGAAACCTTAGCGGGCGAACGAAGAACGGGAGGAGGGGATGTATTTCGAAATGCAATGAGTGCCCCGCTGCCATTGGTGGCACCGGGGCAAACCCGTTGACCGACTAACCTTCCAAGCATCCCCGCCGATTCATCCTACCTTCAGCGGCAGGTGCCCATGATCGGGAATGGTCGCTGTGCTTGCACCAGATCCGGCATGTCCCGCCATTTAATCCACGCCGAATGTTGCCAGTGCAGTAGCGGCACCGAGAGCCCGCCCCATTGCAGCGAACTCAGACTCGGGATGTTTTCCACTGATGGCGCGTTCGTGTCTCGTAGCGTAGGAATGACTTCGTTACTCAGCCATTGGCGCAGGTTGCGGTTTTCCGGGACGAAATGGTGAACCAGCAGAGCGTACATTCCGGACTCGCTGACCATGAGTGATTCGACCGGTTTGCCGTTTTTCAGCAGCCAGATATATCGGCGCTGATCGGGATCGAGTTTTTGGGTGAGTCTTTGGTCCAGCGGGCGGCCCATCAAACGTCCCAGGTCCTGAGCGCAGAACCAGGCTTGGTTTGCTTGGATGATGGCGTGGAGGAACCGGTTGTGGCGGGGGAAGATGGATGGTGTGAAATAAGGAAGGAGCGAGTTTTGAGCGTGCTCTGACATGACGTGTATTCCGTTTTGATTAGGAAAGTCGCCAGCAACCCTTCGACTGGTTGGGTGGCGAACCGAGTGGCGTTCGAAGTCGGGACACTTCCAATCAAAACGTAAGCCGGAAGGCCCGCACCACACGGCCCGCCATAAAGCAGAACTGAAAGCAGAAAACAGCCGCAGTTCTATGGGGACACGCAAGCACCGTTTTGACATTTCCCGGCTTCGACTCCGGATCGCTGGTTTTAAAGCGACGGGATAAAGCCTATCGGTCAGGCGCTCGCGGTGCCAAGTCTACTCTGGCGACGCTTGTCGTAGGAATCGGAGTCTTTGCTAGAAGGCATGGTCTGTAGGATTTTCCAGTTTTTGCACTGCATGCAGAAATCCGGCACCCGAGATGCAGTTTTTCCTTTATTTATTCAAATCCATGGAATCAGCGGCAAAGGCTTCACGGTTTGACGAGGATTGCTATGACTGACGGTAGCAACGCGAAACCTGAGGCTTATGTCCACGATCGCTTCGAAGCGGTACGTGGCAAGGCTGATATCAAAGGGCGTACGGGGAATTGATGTCTGAGCTGCGGGATGACGACAGATGCTGTTTGACGGGCAGGATTTGCCCCGGGAACTCACTGGATCCCGGGGCAATCAGCCTTACCGACTAACCTTCCAGGCATCCCCCGCAGGCGCGGTGCCATGGTCATACGGCTTGGCAATCCACATGTACAACAACCCCAAGCCAATCACGATCGCAGTGCTCAGCACCATGGCGTAGTTGATGTACCACGCCGCATCCGGCGTACGTGGCCAGGCCATGTTGATGATTGCGCCGACGCCGTAGACCAGCGCGCCGATGTTCACCAGCCAGCCCCACGCACCGAGGGTGAATTTGCCGCTTGGTTTCCAGCCTTTCATCCGTGCATAGAGTGCCCCGAGGACGATCATCTGGAAGGCCAGGTAGATGCCGATCGCCGCGAAGCTGACGATAGTTGCCACGGCGTCTTGCAGGAAGAAGCCGAGGATGATGATCAGCGCCGGCAGGATGCCGGAGACGAAAAGCGCAGCCACCGGCACCTGAGTAGCAGGCGAGATCTTCTTCAGCAGTGAACTGCCAATGACCATTTCGTCGCGAGCGTAGGAATACAGCAGGCGACTCGCTGCCGCTTGCAGGCTGATGACGCAGGAGATGAAGGAAATCATCACCACGCCCATCACCACTTTCGAACCGACCGGGCCGAAGGCGTTGTTGAGGATGGTGGTGACCGGGTCCTTGTCGGTGCCGTTGATGACAGCTTGCATGTCCGGCACAGCGAGGATCAGCGCCAGGCAAGCGAACATCGCTGCGATGCCGCCGATGTAGATGGTCATGCGCATGGCCACCGGGATTTTCTTGCTGGGGTTCGGGGTTTCTTCGGCCACATCGCCACAGGCTTCGAAGCCGTAGTACAGGAACATCCCCGCCAGCGAGGCCGTGAGGAAGGCTGGCAAGTACGAGCCGTCGACGCTTATGTCGAACGTGTTGAACAACACGCTGAGCGGTTGATGACGCTCGAAGACCAGCAGGTAAACGCCGACGATCACCGCGCCGACCAGTTCACACAGAAAGCCGAACATAGCGATGCGTGCCAGTACCTTGGTGCCGCTGAGGTTGACCAAGGTGGCGAACAGCGTGAGGAACAGAGCGATGATGATGTTGGTGTTGTTGCTCGGTTCGAAGCCCATCATGGCCGCCAGGTACGGACCGGCACCCACTGCAACGGCGGCGATGGTCACGCACAGGGCGATGGAGTAGATCCAGCCGACCATCCACGCCCAGCGTTTGCCCACCAAGCGGCGAGCCCATGGGTAGACGCCACCGGAAATCGGGAACTGCGAAACCACTTCACCGAAGATCAGGCACACCAGCAACTGGCCGCAACCGACCAACAAATAAGCCCAGAACATCGGTGGCCCGCCAGCGGCGAGGCACAGGCCGAAGAGGGTATAAACCCCTACGACCGGGGAGAGATAGGTGAAGCCCAGGGCGAAGTTTTCCCACAGGCTCATGCTGCGATTGAAGTTCGACGTGTAACCCAGCTTGCGTAACTGCTCGGTGTCGCTGTCGGCGACGGCTGCAGCGAGTTCGGGTGTTGTACTCATAGTGTGTCAGCTCCGGAAAATCGGCAGATTTCGGATGTCCGAAACCGTGGCGGGGCCGTGAGGCGCTGCCCGGATCGGTGGTTATTGTTTTGGCTTTTTTGGGGTGGAACCTGGGTGGTGCCTTGTACCGGTTTCTTCCTTGATGTAGCGGTGAGGCCATCGCGGGCAAGCCCGGCTCCTACAAGTTCAGCGCAATCCGTGTAGGAGCTGCGGTGCGGCGATCCGACTTGCCAGCGAAGCTTTTAATGCTTGAACATCACATGCCGAACGACGGTGTAATCCTCCAGCCCATACATCGACATGTCCTTCCCATAACCGGACAATTTCTGACCGCCATGCGGCATTTCGCTGACGAGCATGAAGTGCGTGTTCACCCACGTGCAGCCGTAATGCAGCCGCGCCGACAGGCGATGCGCGCGACCGACGTCCGAGGTCCAGATCGACGACGCCAGGCCGTAGTCCGAATCGTTGGCCCAGCCCAGCACCTGCGCTTCATCGGTGAACTTCGTGACGGAAACCACCGGCCCGAACACCTCACGGCGAACGATTTCGTCATCTTGCTGAGCGTCGGCCAATACGGTCGGCTCGAAGAAGTAACCATCGCCGTCCACGGCCTTGCCACCGGTGATCAAGCGAATGTGCGGTTGCGCGATGGCGCGCTCGACAAAACCGGCCACACGGTCGCGGTGTTGCGCGGTGATCAGCGGCCCCAGTTCGGTCGACGGATCATCCTGCACGCCATACTTGATGCTGCTGACCGCCTCGCCGAGTTTCTCGACGAATTTTTCGTAGATGCCGGCCTGCGCATAGATGCGGCACGCGGCGGTGCAATCCTGGCCGGCGTTGTAGAAACCGAAGGTGCGGATGCCTTCCACGGCGGCATCGATGTCGGCGTCGTCGAAGATGATCACCGGGGCTTTGCCGCCCAGTTCCATGTGCATGCGTTTGACGCTGTCGGCGGTGCTGGAAATGATGTTGGAACCGGTGGCAATCGAGCCGGTCAGCGACACCATGCGTACTTTCGGGTGGTTCACCAGCGGGCTGCCCACGCTAGGACCACGGCCAAACACCAGGTTGAGTACGCCAGCCGGGAAGATGTCCGACGCCAGTTCAGCCAGGCGCAGGGCGGTCAGCGGGGTTTGTTCCGACGGCTTGAGCACCACGGTATTACCGGCGGCCAGGGCCGGGGCGATTTTCCAGGCGACCATCATCAGCGGGTAGTTCCACGGTGCGATGGAGGCAATCACGCCGACCGGGTCGCGGCGGATCATCGAGGTGTGGCCCGGCAGGTACTCGCCACCCGCCGAGCCGCTCATGCAACGGCTGGCGCCAGCGAAGAAACGGAACACGTCGGCAATCGCCGGGATCTCGTCGTTCAGCGCGGCGCTGTAGGGTTTGCCGCAGTTGTTCGATTCCAGTTTCGCCAGCTCTTCGCCATGGGCTTCGATCGCGTCGGCGAGTTTGAGCAGCAGCAGCGAGCGTTCTTTCGGCGGGGTTTGCGACCAGCCTTCAAAGGCACTGTCGGCGGCACGGACGGCAGCATCGACCTGGGCTTCGCTGGCTTCGTTGATTTCCACCAACACGCTACCGAGGGCCGGGTTGAACACAGGTTGGGCGGGGCCTTCGCCGTCAATCAGTTGGCCGTTGATCAAGAGTTTGGTTTGCATGGCATTTGTCCTCTTCGGAACTGTTGTTTGTTCTCTGTGGAAACCGGTTCCTTGTAGGAGCTGGCTTGCCAGCGAAGGGGGCATCATATTCAACAACGATGTTGGCTGATCCACCGCATTCGCTGGCAAGCCAGCTCCTACACAAGCCCATTTCCACAGTAAGAAAGGGTTGTCAGTTACTTACCGCCACTCCCGGCAACACTCTCACCACCCCTGGTCAGGTAATAAGCGCCGAGGATCGGCAGCATGGTCACTATCATCACCAGCATCGCGACGACATTGGTCACCGGCACGTCCCGGGGGCGGCTGAGCTGGTTGAGCAGCCACAGCGGCAGGGTGCGTTCATGGCCGGCGGTGAAGGTGGTGACGATGATCTCGTCGAACGACAGCGCAAACGCGAGCATGCCCCCGGCCAGCAACGCCGAGCCAAGGTTCGGCAGGATGATGTATCGGAAGGTCTGCCAGCCATCGGCGCCAAGGTCCATCGAAGCTTCGATCAAACTGTGCGAAGTACGACGCAAACGGGCGATGACGTTGTTGTAGACGATCACCACGCAGAAGGTCGCGTGACCGACGATGATGGTGAACATCCCCGGCTCGATCCCCAATGTCTTGAAGGTCGCCAGCAACGCGATCCCGGTGATGATCCCCGGCAACGCAATCGGCAGGATCAGCATCAGCGAGATGCCTTGCTTGCCGAAGAAATCCCGGCGGTACAACGCCGCCGAGGCGAGCGTGCCAAGGACCATGGCAATCAACGTCGCGACGGAGGCGATCTGTAGCGAGAGCTTGATCGCTTCCAGCACGTCCGGCCGCGAAAACGCCACGCCGATCCACTTCAGGGTGAAACCCTTGGGTGGAAAGCTGAACGCCGCGTCTTCGGTGTTGAAGGCGTACAGGAAGATGATCAGGATCGGGAAGTGCAGAAACACCAACCCGCCCCAGGCCGCGATTTTTAATCCGATAGAAGCCTGCCCCTGTGATGAAGAGTCAGAGTGCATCGAAGGCCCCCAGTCGTTTGACGATAGTCAGGTAAATGGCGATCAACACAATCGGCACCAGCGTGAAGGCTGCGGCCATCGGCATGTTGCCGATCGCACCTTGCTGGGCGTACACCATGCTGCCAACGAAGTAGCCCGGCGGGCCCACCAGTTGCGGCACGATGAAGTCACCCAGAGTCAGCGAAAAGGTGAAGATCGAACCGGCGGCAATGCCCGGAATCGACAACGGCAGAATCACCTGCATGAAAGTCTGGTGCGGTTTGGCACCCAGGTCGGCCGATGCTTGCAACAGGGACGGCGGGAGACGTTCCAGCGATGCCTGAATCGGCAGGATCATGAACGGCAGCCAGATGTAGACGAACACCATGAAGCGGCCCAGGTGCGAAGTCGACAAGGTGCTGCCGCCCACGCCCGGAATGCCCAGCACGAACTGCAACACCGGCTCCAGTCCCAAGTGCTGAACGAACCACTGCGCGACGCCGCCCTTGGCCAGCAGCAAGGTCCAGGCATACGCCTTGACGATGTAACTGGCCCACATCGGCATCATCACCGCGATGTAGAAAAACGCCTTGGTCTTGCCGGTGGTGTAGCGCGCCATGTAGTAGGCAATCGGGAACGCGACGATGGCACTGGCGATGGAGACGACGACCGCCATGCTCAAGGTGCGCAGGATGATGTCAAAGTTCGACGGCTGGAACAGCGCAGCAAAGTTCGCCAGAGTCAGGTCAGGCGTGACCGCCATGGTGAAGTCATCGAAGGTGTAAAAACCTTGCCACAGCAGCACCAGCAACGAGCCAAGATAGATCGCGCCGAACCACAGCAGCGGCGGCACCAGCAGCATCGACAGGTACAGGTTGGGCCGGCGATACAGCAGGTTGGAAAACCTGCGCAACGGCGAACCGCTGGCTGGAGTTTGAGGGATAGCCACGGTGTTCATCTCACACCCCGCCGGCAACGGTGTCGTGCAACGGGATCATCGCTTCCCGTGCCCAGCGCGCGCTGATGCGTTGCCCGGTCTGGTGCTGGGCGCTGATGTCCAGCCATTGATTGTTGGCCTGGCTGATGTTCAGGGTCTGGCCGTTTTCCAGTTTCATCTCGTAACGCGTGGCGCTGCCCTGGTACTGGATGTCGTGCAGCAAACCGCTGACTTCGATCTCGTGGCTGGCCAGCGGTCCTTCGGCGAATCGCACATGTTCCGGGCGAATCGAAAACGGTTGTGGGTTGCCGCTCAACTGCTTCGCCAGATCGCCGCGAATCACATTGGAGGTGCCGACGAATTCCGCGACAAAGGTCGTCGCCGGTTTCATGTAGAGGTTGCGCGGCGTGTCGACCTGCTCGATGCGCCCCTTGTTGAACACGGCCACGCGGTCAGACATCGACAGCGCTTCGGTCTGGTCGTGGGTGACGAAGATGAAAGTGATGCCGAGCTGGCGTTGCAGTTTCTTCAGCTCGCTTTGCATTTGCTCACGCAGCTTCAAGTCGAGGGCGCCCAACGGCTCGTCGAGCAGCAACACGCGCGGGCGATTGACCAAGGCGCGGGCCAAGGCCACACGCTGGCGCTGACCGCCGGACAGTTGCACCGGTTTACGCTCGCCGTAGCCGCCAAGGGCGACCATGTCGAGGGCTTCTTCGGCGCGTTTCTGACGCTCGGCTTTACCGACGCCTTTGACCTTCAAACCGTAAGCGACGTTGTCGAGTACGTTCATGTGCGGGAACAGGGCGTAATCCTGAAACACGGTGTTGACGTCACGCTCATACGGCGGCAGCCCGGCGGCTTCCTCGCCATGAATTTGGATGGAGCCTGCGCTCGGTTGTTCGAAACCGGCGATCAGGCGCAAACAGGTGGTTTTGCCCGAGCCGGAAGGGCCCAGCATGGAGAAAAACTCGCCGTCCTGGATGTCGATGGAAACCCGGTCTACGGCTTTCACTTCGCCGAAAAGACGGGAAACGTTGGTGAACTGGACTGCAAGCGTCATGGTGCGGTGCTCCAAAAAGGCGAGGGCCGTCGCGGCGGCCCTGCCTGGACTTCTGAAAAACGAGGTATCGGTTGTTTTTAAAGTCGAACTCGTCAGTGGCAACAGCGCTGATCAAATGTAGGAGCTGGCTTGCCTGCGATAGCGGTGTGTCAGGCAACACATCTACCACTGACACTCCGCTATCGCGGGCAAGCCCGGCTCCCACAGGGATCTGTGTCATTCCACAGACTAGCGGCCGCCCATAATCGCGATGTAATCCTGGGTCCAGCGGCTGTACGGCACGAACTTGCCGCCTTCAGCCTGTGGGGTTTTCCAGAAGGCGATCTTCTCGAACTGGTCGAAACCATTGGTTTTGCAGCCTTCAGCGCCGAGTAGTTCACTGTCGGTGCACGCCGCTGGCACCGCTGGCAAAGAACCAAACCAGGCCGCAACGTCTCCCTGGACTTTCGGTTGCAGCGACCAGTCCATCCACTTGTAAGCGCAGTTCGGGTGCTTGGCTTCGGCGTGCAACATGGTGGTGTCGGCCCAACCGGTGGCGCCTTCTTTCGGGATGGTCGAAGCGATCGGCTGCTTCTCGTTCATCAGGCCGTTGACCTGATACGGCCAGGCACCGGACGCGACCACGCCTTCGTTTTTAAAGTCACTCATTTGTACGGTGGTGTCGTGCCAGTAGCGGTGGATCAGCGGCTGCTGGGCGCGCAGCAGATCCAGCACGGCTTTGTACTGCGCTTCGGTCAGTTCGTACGGGTTCTGGATGCCCAGTTCCGGCTTGGCGGTTTTCAAGTACAGCGCCGCGTCGGCGATGTAGATCGGGCCGTCATAGGCCTGCACGCGGCCCTTGTTCGGCTTGCCGTCCGGAAGGTTTTCCGCGTTGAACACCACGGCCCAACTGGTCGGCGCGGTCTTGAACACGTTGGTGTTGTACATCAACACGTTCGGGCCCCACTGATACGGGGTGCCGTAGGTTTGTTTATTGACGACGTACCACGGGCCATCCTTGAGACGGGGATCGATGTTCTTCCAGTTCGGGATCAATGCCGTGTTGATCGGCTGCACGCGCTTGCCCACGATCAACCGCAGCGAGGCATCGCCCGACGCGGTCACCAGGTCGTAACCGCCCTTGGCCATCAGGCTGACCATTTCATCGGAGGTGGCGGCAGTTTTTACATTGACCTTGCAGCCGGTTTCCTTCTCGAAACCGGTCACCCAGTCGTAGGCCTTGTCGCTTTCGCCACGTTCGATGTAACCGGGCCAGGCCACGATATCCAGCTGACCTTCGCCGGCACCGACGGCTTTCAGCGGTTCGGCGGCCTGGATACTGGCGCTGGCCAACAGCGCTGTAGTGATTGCACTGAGCAGTGCGGTCTTGTGCACGAACATGGGAAATCCCTCTTCTTTAATTATGGTCGGGGCAGTTGTGAACGCGGTGAAGCATGCCGTTAGCGGCTAGTTATTAGCGTAGTCAGAGATGCTGTCCGTGGCGCGCCATGATGTGCCGCACCACGCTGTAGTCCTGGAGCGAATCGCTGGATAAGTCTTTGCCGTAGCCCGAACGCTTCAGGCCACCATGGGGCATTTCGCTGACCAGCATGAAATGGCTGTTGATCCAGGTGCAGCCGTACTGCAAGCGCGCCGCGACCTGCATCGCCTTGTCCAGATTCTGGGTCCAGACCGAGGAGGCGAGGCCGTATTCGGAGTCGTTGGCCCAGTCCACCGCTTGTTCGAGTTCGTCGAAACGGGTCACGGTGACCACCGGCCCGAACACTTCACGCTGAACGATCTCATCGCTTTGTTTGCAGCCGGCCAGCAACGTCGGTTGGTAATAGAAGCCGGCGCCGGAGTGCACTGCCGCGCCGGTCACCCGTTCAATGTGCGGCTGACCGAGGGCGCGTTCGACGAAACTGGCCACGCGGTCGCGCTGGCGAGTGCTGATCAGCGGCCCGATTTCGTTGTCGGCATCGCGTTTGCCAGCGAAGCGCAGGCTGCTGACCGCCGCGCCGAGTTCGGCCACCAAACGGTCATGAATCCCGGCCTGTGCATAAATCCGGCACGCGGCGGTGCAATCCTGACCGGCATTGTAGTAACCGTAAGTGCGCACACCTTCGACCACCGCTTGAATGTCAGCATCGTTGCAAACGATTACCGGCGCTTTACCGCCAAGTTCGAGGTGCGTGCGTTTCAACGTTTTGGCGGCGGCCTGGAGGATTTTTTGCCCGGTGACGATATCCCCGGTCAACGACACCATGCGGATTTTCGGGTGACTGACCAAATGGCTGCCGACGCCTTCGCCGCCGCCGCAGATGATGTTGATCACGCCGCGCGGCAGGATCTCGGCCAGCGCAGGCGCCAGGGCCAGGATAGACAGCGGGGTGTGTTCGGACGGCTTGAACACCAGCGTGTTGCCGGCGGCGAGGGCCGGGGCGATTTTCCACGCGGCCATCATGATCGGGTAATTCCACGGCGCGATGGACGCGACAACCCCGATTGGATCGCGACGCACCATGCTGGTGTAGCCCGGCAGGTACTCGCCGCTGAGCTGGCCGGTCTGGCAACGCACGGCGCCCGCGAAGAAGCGGAACACATCGACCGTCGCGCTCAAATCGTCCTGGCGGGCCAGGTGCAACGGCTTGCCGCAGTTCAGGGATTCAAGACGGGCGAGGAGGTCGGCTTGTTTTTCGATGGCGTTGGCGATGTCCAGCAGCAGGTTTGAACGTTGCTGCGGTGTGGTCCGCGACCAACCGGCGAAGGCGCGGTGGGCGGCGAGGATGGCGGCTTCAACTTGCTCGGTGCTGGCTTCGGCGATATGCGTCAGCACTTCCCCGGTGGCGGGGTTGAGGATCGGTTCGACAAAACCCTGGCCTGCGACCAATTCGCCATCGATCAACAATGCGGTAAACAACGGGGTCTGCGCACCAGCCATTTTGCGGGTTCTCTTTTCTTGTGTGGCCATGCTGCTCCCTGTGACTGGGGCCCGGCCGTCTTATATAGATGCATTAAGACTAGTGCGCGGACCCGAGGTCGACAAATTCTAAATACTGAAGGTAGCGTTCGATTAAATAGATGGCTTGCGCCCGCCGTGAGGTTGCTCGCGGGCGACGGTCAGGAACGGGTCCACCAGCGCCGGGCGCGCAGTGCCACGGCGCCAGGCCAGGCCGACGTCGAGGGTCTGGCTCAGGTCGGCAATCGGCCGAGCTTCGATGATGTCGCCCTCCAGTGACCATGGGCGATAGGTCATGTCGGGCTGGATCGACACGCCCAAACCGGCGGCTACCAGGCTTCGTACTGCCTCTGTTGAAGCCGTTCTGAGGGTGATGCGCGGTTGCAGTGATGCCGCGGACCACATGCGCTGGGCGTTGCGATCCATCTCATCGACGTTCAATTGAATCAGCGGTTCTCGCGCCACGTCGGCAAGGTTGATGCTGTCGTGTTCCAGCAACGGATGCTGGGCGGGCAGCCACAAGCGATGGGGCGAATGCGTCAGGACTTCGGTTTGCAGGGCATGACGATCTTCTAAGTTGGACAGGATCAGCACGCCGACATCGATCTCGCCACTGACCAGTAAATGCTCGATGTATGGCCGCTCATCCTCCATCACCCGGATCTCGACGTTGGGGTAAGCGCGCTGAAAGCGGGTAAGCAGATCGGCGAGGTAGTAACCGGCGACCAGACTGGTCACACCGATGATCAACTGGCCGGCCACCTGATCGGTGCTCTGTTGCAGGCTGCGCTTGGCGTTGTCCACCGTGGCCAGGATCAAGTGCGCCTGGCGCAGGAATTGATGACCCTGGTGGGTCAGCGTCATGCCCTTGGCGTGACGATTGAACAGGCCGACGCCGATTTCCTGTTCCAGCTGCTGGATGGCCAGGGTCAGTGTCGATTGGGAAATGAATGCGGTTTGTGCGGCGGCGGAGATCGAACCGGTCTCGGCCACGGCGATGAAATGACGAATCTGACGCAGGGTCATCATGGGAAAGTACCCGGTGGGCTGTTTTTATAGATTCGCTTGAGTGTATATCGTTTTAATCGATGGACTCGTTGGCGTTACAAGAGATGAGCAACATCTGGAAGCACTCTCGTCGGGAGAAGCCGGGCACTTTCGATCTAGGCTGGTGGCCGGTTAACCCTTGGTGGAGGCGGCAAAATGAATACCCGTGGTTTGCTCGATCAACTTCTCAAGTCCGGTCAGGATCTGCTGAAGAACAAAGCCAGTGGTCATCAGAACAAGGCGTCCAGCGGTGGCTTGGGTGGTTTGCTCTCGGGCGCGAGCGGTGGTGTGTTGGCGGCGGGGGCAATGGGCCTGTTGCTCGGTAGCAAAAAGGCCCGCAACGTCGGCGGCAAAGTCGCCCTCTACGGCGGCCTTGCGGCATTGGGAGTGGTTGCCTACAAAGCCTATGGCAACTGGCAGGCGCAGCAGGGCGTTGCGCCGCTTTCTAACACAAGAAGTGAACCACAAACCCTCGACCGCTTGCCCCCGGCACAAGTCGAACTGCACAGCCAGGCAATACTCAGAGCGTTGATCGCGGCGGCAAAAGCCGATGGCCACATTGATGAGCGTGAGCGTTCGTTGATCGAAGGTGAGTTCACCAAGCTCGACAACGATCAGGCGTTGCAGCACTGGCTACATGCCGAACTCAACAAGCCACTTGACCCGACGGAAGTTGCCCGCGCTGCCAGCACACCGGAAATGGCCGCCGAGATGTACATCGCCAGTGTAATGCTGGTGGATGAGCAGAACTTTATGGAGAAATCCTACCTCGATGAACTGGCGCGACAGTTGAAGCTGGAGCCGGGGTTGAAGGCAGAGTTGGAGAAGCAGGTGCATCAGGCTTCTATGTAGGCCTATCCAGAGCAAATCTAATGTGGGGGGCGAGTTGTCCAAACGGACTCGATCCAGGGTGGGAGCGAGCCTGCTCGCGATGGCATTTCAGCAACACCACAGATCTCATTGCCAATCCACGGTCCGCTTCTTCCGATTCACCACCGGCAATAGTCTTAAAAATGAAACACCGCCCTCGGCTATACTCCCCAGCATTTGAGCCACCCCGAGGACTGACTGTGAAGAATTGGACGTTGCGCCAACGCATCTTGGCGAGTTTTGCGGTAATCATCGCCATCATGCTGTTGATGGTTGTCGTCTCGTATTCACGGCTGTTGAAGATCGAGTCCAGCGAAGCCAGTGTTCGCGAAGATGCGCTTCCCGGGCTGTATTACAGTTCGATGGTTCGCGGTGCATGGTCCGACAGTTATCTACGGATGCTGGACATGCTTGGCCTGGAGCAAGGGCAGGGCATCAGCGCTGAGGATGTCTCGGAGTTCAAGGGCTACGCCACTCGTCTGCAAGAGCAAATGGAGCTCTATCGCGAGACGGTCACAACCGATCAAGACAAAGTCGAGTACGCCGACTTCGAAAAACTTCATGAGGATTACCACCGGATCCTGTCAGCCGTGATCGAGTTGTACAAACGCAACCAGGGCGCCGAAGCGATCAAGATGTTCAAAGAAGAGCTGACCCCGACCTGGACGGCGGGTCGGATGAAACTCTCTGACATTTTGCGCCACAACAAAGCGGTGGCAGACCAGGACGTAGCCGCCATCGATGACGCCGTCGTCACCGCCAAATTAGTCATGGGCATTTCCTTGCTGATCGCCGTACTGGCTGCCGCGCTCTGCGGTCTATTGTTGATGCGCGCCATCATGGCGCCGATGAACCGTATCGTGAAAATCCTCGAAATCATGCGCACCGGCGACCTCAGTGGTCGCTTGAACCTGGAGCGCAAGGACGAATTCGGTGCCGTGGAAACCGGCTTCAACGACATGATGACCGAGCTGACGTCCCTGGTCTCTCAGGCCCAGCGCTCGTCGGTGCAGGTCACCACGTCGGTCACCGAGATCGCCGCCACTTCCAAGCAACAACAAGCCACCGCCACCGAAACCGCCGCCACCACCACCGAAATCGGCGCGACGTCCCGCGAAATTGCCGCGACGTCCCGTGATCTGGTGCGCACCATGACCGAAGTCTCCACCGCCGCCGATCAGGCGTCGGTGCTGGCCGGTTCCGGGCAGCAAGGCCTGGCTCGCATGGAAGAAACCATGCATTCGGTGATGGGCGCGGCCGATCTGGTCAATGCCAAGCTGGCGATCCTCAACGAGAAGGCCGGTAACATCAATCAGGTGGTGGTGACCATCGTCAAAGTCGCCGACCAAACCAACCTGCTGTCGTTGAACGCCGCCATCGAGGCCGAGAAGGCCGGTGAATACGGGCGCGGTTTTGCCGTGGTCGCCACTGAAGTGCGGCGTCTGGCGGACCAGACCGCTGTGGCCACATACGACATCGAGCAAATGGTGCGCGAGATTCAGTCGGCGGTATCCGCCGGGGTCATGGGCATGGACAAATTCTCTGAAGAAGTGCGCCGTGGCATGTCCGAAGTGCAGCAGGTCGGCGAACAGTTGTCGCAGATCATCCACCAGGTTCAGGCGCTGGCGCCGCGGGTGTTGATGGTCAACGAAGGCATGCAGGCTCAAGCCACCGGTGCCGAACAGATCAACCACGCGCTGGTGCAATTGGGCGATGCCAGCAGCCAGACCGTTGAGTCGTTGCGCCAGGCCAGCTTCGCCATTGACGAGCTGAGCCAGGTGGCTGTCGGGCTGCGTAGCGGCGTTTCGCGATTCAAAGTCTGATGAACGAACTCGCGGCCAAACGCGGCGCCGTGGTGCCGGTCAAACAATCGTTGTATCTGGTGTTTCGCATCGGCAGCGAACGCTTTGCCTTGCAGGCTATCGAGGTGGCGGAAGTGCTGCCGCGCCTGCCGTTGAAGCCGATTGCCCAAGCGCCGCACTGGGTTGCCGGGGTATTTGCTTATCGTGGCGCGGTGGTGCCGGTGATCGACCTCAGTGCACTGACCTTCGGGCAACCGGCCCAAGCTCGCACCAGCACGCGGCTGGTGCTGGTCAATTACCGCCCGGATGAAACGATCCCGACGCAATGGCTTGGGCTGATTCTAGAGCAGGCGACTGACACGTTGCGCTGCCACCCGGCGGAGTTTCAGCCGTACGGCCTCGACAATCGTCAGGCGCCGTACCTGGGGCCGGTGCGCGAAGATGCGCAGGGACTGCTGCAATGGGTGCGGGTCGCCGATTTGCTCGATGAGCACGTTCGCGCGCTGTTGTTCCCGTCGCCGCCACTCGATCCGGCGCTGCTTGAGGAGCAGGCATGAGCAGCGATCAACGGTTTTTCGATTTCCTCAAGGCGCGCATCGGCCTCGACGTGACGTCGGTGGGACCTGCGATCATCGAGCGCGCGGTGCGCCAGCGCAGCCTCGCGTCCAATGCACTGACGGCCGACGAGTATTGGCACACACTGCAACATTCGCAGGATGAGCAACAGGCGCTGATCGAAGCGGTGATCGTGCCCGAAACCTGGTTTTTCCGGTACCCGGAATCGTTCGCGACGCTGGCGAAACTGGCCACCAAACGCCTGGCTGAAATCAACAACATGCGCGCACTGCGGATTCTCAGCCTGCCGTGTTCTACCGGCGAGGAACCGTATTCCATCGCCATGGCCTTGCTCGATGCCGGGCTCAAGCCGCATCAATTCAAGGTGGAAGGCATGGACGTCAGCCCGCTGTCGGTGGAAAAAGCCCGGCGTGCGCTGTACGGCAAAAACTCATTTCGCGGTCAGGACATCGCCTATCGTGAGCGGCATTTTAGCGCCGAAGATGAAGTCTATCGCCTCAGCGATCGCGTGCTTGAACAGGTGCGTTTGCAAGTCGGCAATCTGCTCGATCCGGCGTTGCTGGCCAGCGAGCCGCCGTATGATTTTGTGTTCTGCCGCAACCTGCTGATCTATTTTGATCAGCCGACCCAGCAGCAGGTGTTCGAGGTGCTCAAGCGCCTGACCCATGTCGACGGTGTGCTGTTTATCGGCCCGGCCGAGGGCAGTTTGCTGGGGCGTTTTGGCATGCGCTCGATTGGCATTGCGCAGTCATTTGCGTTCAGTCGTCAGAGTGTGCCGGAGCCGGAACCGTTTCCAGCATTCGTGCCGGCACCGCTGCCGGTGCGCCAACCGGCGCGCAGTGCGCCACCGCCACCCGTGCGCATTCGCCCATTCGCCACTGTTACGCGGCCACCCGACACGGCGAAAGCCTCGGGCGCCACCGCGTTGCTGGCGAACATCGCCGTGCTGGCCAACGAAGGCAAAAGTGTTGAAGCCCGCGCTGCCTGCGAACAGTATTTGCGCAGCCACGAACCGGTCGCGCAGTTGTTTTACTGGCTGGGATTGCTCAGCGATGTCAGCGCAAACGCCTTTGAAGCCCAAGGTTTTTATCGCAAGGCGTTGTACCTTGAACCGCAACATCCCGACGCGTTGATGCACTTGGCAGCCTTGCTGCAATCCCAGGGTGATACGGCGGGTGCCAGACGATTGCAGGACCGCGCCGCCCGCAGCGAGCGCGCTGACAGTGAGCGCAAACGATGAACGCCTCCGACAGCTATAGCGTCACCCACGAAGATGCCCAGGCCATCGACGATTGCTGGAACCGCATCGGTGTCCACGGCGACAAGTCCTGCCCGCTACTGACCGAGCACATTCATTGCCGTAACTGCGCGGTGTACTCGGCTGCCGCCACGCGCTTGCTCGACCGTTATGCCTTGCAGCAGGACGACCGCGTACAACACTCGGCAACGGTCGAAACGGAGGTAAAAACCCGTTCGCTGCTGATGTTTCGGCTCGGTGAAGAGTGGCTGGGGCTGGCCACTCGCAGCCTCGTGGAAGTGGCGCCGCTGCAAGCCATTCACTCCTTGCCGCATCAGCGCTCCCGAGCCTTGCTCGGCGTGGCGAATGTGCGCGGTGCGCTGGTCGCATGCCTGTCGCTGGTGGAGCTGCTTGGGCTCGACGCGACCAATAACGTGGCATCCAGCGCGCGGGTCATGCCGCGCATGCTGATCATCGCCGCCCACGGTGGGCCGGTGGTGGTGCCGGTGGACGAGGTCGACGGGATTCATGCCATCGACGAGCGGATTCTCGATGCCGCCTCACAATCCGGCACTCAGGCCAGCGGCAAATACACCCGAGGTGTGTTGCCCTTCAAAGGTCGCAGCTTGCGTTGGCTGGATGAAGAACAGCTGCTATCCGCCGTGACCCGGAGCCTCACATGACCCCCGAGCAAATGCGCGACGCCTCGTTACTGGAGCTGTTCAGCCTCGAAGCCGAGGCCCAGACCCAAGTGTTAAGCGCAGGTCTGTTGGCACTGGAGCGCGACCCGACCCAGGCCGATCAACTCGAATCCTGCATGCGCGCGGCGCACTCGCTCAAGGGCGCGGCGCGGATCGTCGGTGTCGACGCCGGGGTCAGCGTTTCGCACGTGATGGAAGACTGCCTGGTCAGTGCACAGGAAGGGCGTTTGTACCTGCGACCCGAGCACATCGATGCGTTGTTGCAAGGCACCGACCTGTTGATGCGCATCGCCACGCCCAACAACAGCCTGACGCCGGCGGATATCGACAGCTATGTGGCGTTGATGGCGCAGTTGCTCGATCCGCTGGCGCCCGCCGCGCCGATCAGCATGCCCGTCATGCCCGAGCGTCAGCTAGAACAGCCTCGCGTCGAGCTGCCAGTCCCGGTCGTTGAGCTGCCTATCGCTGCGCCGGTCGAGCCTCCACGCCAGGCTAAACGCACCACCGAAAACGGTGAGCGCGTGCTGCGCGTGACGGCCGAGCGTTTGAACAGCCTGCTCGACCTGTCGAGCAAATCCCTGGTGGAAACCCAGCGTCTCAAACCGCACCTGGCGACCATGCAACGCCTCAAGCGCATGCAAAACAACGGTCTGCGGGCGCTGGAAAACCTCAACGTGCATCTCAAGGATCACGCCCTGAGTCTGGAAGCCCAGGAAGCGCTCGAAGATGCGCGGCGGTTGCTGGCGGAATCCCAGCAACTGCTGATCGAGAAAAACACCGAGCTGGATGAGTTCGCCTGGCAGGCCAGTCAACGGGCGCAGGTGTTGTACGACACCGCGCTGGCCTGTCGCATGCGGCCGTTTGCCGATGTATTGACCGGGCAGGTGCGCATGGTCCGCGATCTGGGCCGGGACCTGGGCAAACAGGTTCGGCTGGAAATCGAGGGCGAGAAAACCCAGGTCGACCGCGACGTCCTGGAAAAACTCGAAGCGCCGCTGACTCATTTACTGCGCAACGCCGTGGATCACGGCATCGAATCCCCTGAACAACGGCTGCTGGCCGGCAAACCGGCGCAAGGGCTGATTCGTCTGCGTGCCTCCCACCAGGCTGGTCTGCTGGTGTTGGAGTTGAGCGACGACGGCCAGGGCGTCGATCTGGAAAAGGTCCGCCGCAGCATCGTCGAGCGCCAGCTTTCCCCAGCGCACACCGCCGCTCAACTGAGCGAAGAAGAGCTGCTGACGTTTTTGTTTTTGCCGGGTTTCAGCCTGCGCGACAAGGTCACCGAAGTGTCCGGGCGCGGCGTGGGCCTGGATGCGGTTCAGCACATGGTCCGCGAATTGCGCGGTGCGGTGGTGCTGGAGCAGACGGCGGGCGAGGGCAGTCGTTTCCACCTCGAAGTGCCGCTGACGTTGTCGGTGGTCCGCAGCCTGGTGGTGGAAGTCGGTGACGAGGCTTATGCATTTCCGCTGGCCCACATCGAACGCATGTGCGACCTGGAGCCGGCAGACATTGTGCAAGTCGAAGGGCGTCAGCATTTCTGGCACGAAGGTCGGCATGTCGGGCTGGTGGCGGCCAGTCAGCTGTTACAGCGCCCGGTCAGCCAGAGCAGTCAGCAAACCCTTAAAGTTGTGGTTATCCGTGAGCGCGATGCGATCTACGGCGTGGCGGTCGAGCGTTTTATCGGCGAGCGCACGTTAGTCGTATTGCCCCTGGACGAACGACTGGGCAAGGTCCAGGACATCTCCGCCGGGGCCTTGCTCGACGACGGCTCGGTGGTGCTGATCGTCGACGTCGAGGACATGCTGCGTTCTGTGGATAAACTGCTCAACACTGGACGCCTGGAGCGCATTGCCCGCCACAGCAATAAGGTGGTTGAAGCGGCACGTAAACGAATTCTGGTGGTTGACGACTCACTGACGGTTCGCGAGTTGCAACGCAAGCTACTGCTTAATCGCGGCTACGATGTGGCGGTGGCAGTCGACGGCATGGATGGCTGGAACGCCTTGCGTTCCGAGGATTTCGATCTGCTGATCACCGACATTGATATGCCGCGCATGGATGGCATCGAACTGGTGTCGTTGTTGCGCCGTGATATTCGCCTGCAATCCCTGCCGGTGATGGTGGTGTCGTACAAGGATCGTGAAGAGGACCGTCGTCGTGGACTGGACGCCGGGGCCGACTATTATCTGGCCAAAGCCAGTTTTCATGACGATGCCCTGCTTGATGCAGTGGTTGAGCTCATCGGAGGAGCAAGGACATGAAAATCGCAATCGTCAACGATATGCCCATGGCGGTAGAGGCTTTGCGCCGGGCCCTGGCGTTTGAGCCAGCGCACCAGGTCATCTGGGTCGCCGGCAATGGCAAGGAAGCGGTGCAAAAGTGTGCCGAACAGACGCCGGACCTGATTCTGATGGATTTGATCATGCCGGTGATGGACGGGGTCGAGGCCACCCGGCGGATCATGGCCGAAACGCCGTGTGCCATTGTCATTGTCACCGTCGATCGCCAACAGAACGTGCACCGGGTGTTCGAGGCCATGGGCCATGGCGCCCTGGATGTGGTCGATACCCCGGCGCTCGGTGCCGGGAATGCCCAGGAAGCGGCGGCGCCGTTGTTGCGCAAGATCCTGAACATTGGCTGGCTGATCGGCGAGCGGGGTAATCAGGAACGTTCGGTGCCGAGCCCGCTGCGTCACTCCGCCTCGCGCCAACGCCTGATCGCCATTGGTTCATCCGCTGGCGGGCCGGCAGCGCTGGAAATTCTGCTCAAGGGCTTGCCGCGAGATTTTTCGGCCGCCATCGTGCTGGTGCAGCATGTGGATCAGGTGTTCGCCGCCGGCATGGCCGAATGGCTCGGCAGCGCCAGTGGCTTGGACGTGCGTCTGGCCCAGGAAGGCGAACCGCCTCAAGCCGGTACGGTGTTGCTGGCCGGCACCAACCATCATATTCGATTGTTGAAAAATGGCACGCTGGCCTACACCGCCGAACCGGTCAACGAAATCTACCGGCCTTCGATCGATGTGTTTTTCGAGAGTGTGGCCAATTACTGGAACGGTGACGCCGTAGGGGTCTTGTTGACGGGCATGGGGCGCGATGGCGCGCAGGGGCTTAAACTCATGCGCGAACAAGGCTACCTGACCATCGCTCAGGACCAAAAAAGCAGTGCGGTATACGGGATGCCCAAAGCGGCCGCGGCCATCGACGCAGCCATGGAAATTCGCCCACTGGACAAGATAGCGCCACGATTGCTGGAGATTTTTGCGAAGTGACCACCATTAGCAGCAATCCTGGCCCAAGTAGTACTCAGGTGACCGCACATGAATGAGTTACAGCTCGACGATTACAAAACCAACGAAAACGCCGCCATGGTGTTGTTGGTGGACGATCAGGCGATGATCGGCGAAGCGGTGCGTCGCGGGTTGTCGAACGAAGACAATATCGACTTCCACTTCTGCTCCGACCCGCATCAGGCCATCGCCCAGGCGATCCGTATCAAGCCGACGGTGATCCTGCAGGATCTGGTGATGCCCGGCCTGGACGGCCTGAGCCTGGTGCGCGAGTACCGCAATCATCCGGCGACCAAGGACATTCCGATCATTGTCCTGTCGACCAAGGAAGACCCGCTGATCAAGAGCGCGGCGTTTGCAGCCGGCGCCAATGACTATCTGGTGAAGCTGCCGGACAACATCGAGCTGGTGGCGCGGATCCGCTATCATTCGCGCTCCTACACGATGCTGTTGCAGCGCGATGCGGCGTACCGTGCGCTGCGGGTCAGCCAGCAGCAACTGCTCGACACCAACCTGGTGCTGCAACGACTGATGAACTCCGATGGCCTGACCGGGCTGTCGAACCGCCGGCATTTCGATGAGTACCTGGAGCTGGAATGGCGACGTTCGCAACGTGACCAGAGCCAACTGTCGTTGCTGATGATCGATGTCGATTACTTCAAGTCCTTCAATGACAGCTTCGGCCATCTGGAGGGCGATGAAGCCTTGCGCAAGGTGGCTGAAGCGATCCGCGACGCCGGCTCTCGCCCGTCCGACCTGCCGGCCCGTTACGGTGGCGAAGAGTTTGCGTTGGTGCTGCCCAATACCACGCTGGGCGGCGCACGTCTGGTGGCGGAGAAACTCCGCCAAACCGTGGCCGCGCTGAAGATTGCGCATATTGCACCGACCGAAGGCTCAAGCCTGACCATCAGCATTGGCCTGTCCACCGTGATCCCGCAACCGGGCAGCAATTGCCGGCAATTGATCTCGGCGGCGGACAAGGGGCTGTACCTGGCGAAGAACAATGGGCGTAATCAGGTGGGGATCGAGTGAGGTAATACGCTTTCTGTAGCAGCTGCCGAGCCTGCGAGGCTGCGTCCGGCGGCGAAGCCGTCGTAAAACCATCAACGCGGTCCTCCTGACAAACCGCGTGAGCAGGATTGGCGAGGACTTTGTCCTCGGACGCGGCCTCGCGGGGCTCGACCGCTGCTACAGGGATGTTCCATTGTTTCAGTCATTCGCGCCTAAAGCCGCCAGGCGGGCTGCCGTGAAGGCCTGATTACGTTATACTCGCCGGCTTTCAAAAGTTCGCCAACGAGTGCTGCCCGCCATGGAAATCAACCCGATCCTTAACAGTATCAAGGACCTGTCCGAGCGCTCCGAAACTATTCGGGGGTATCTTTGACTACGATCAAAAGCATGAGCGTCTGACCGAAGTCAATCGCGAGCTTGAAGATCCGTCTGTCTGGAACAACCCGTCGTACGCTCAGGAACTGGGCCGCGAGCGCTCCTTGCTGGCGCAGATCGTCGAAACCCTCGACGAAATGCACGCCGGCCTCGCCGACGCCAAAGACCTGCTGCTGATGTCCGCCGAAGAAGAAGACCAGGCTGCCGTCGATGACGTCGCTGCCGAAGTCGAGCGCCTGCGCGAGTCGCTGGAAAAACTCGAATTCCGTCGTATGTTCAGCGGTGAAATGGATGCCAACAACGCCTACCTGGACATCCAGGCCGGCTCCGGTGGCACCGAGGCTCAGGACTGGGCCAACATCCTGCTGCGCATGTACCTGCGCTGGGCTGACAAACGCGGTTTCGACGCGACCATCATGGAGCTGTCGGCCGGTGAAGTCGCCGGGATCAAGGGCGCTACCGTGCACATCAAGGGCGAATACGCCTTTGGCTGGTTGCGTACCGAAATCGGCGTTCACCGTCTGGTACGCAAGAGCCCGTTCGACTCCGGCAACCGTCGTCACACCTCGTTCTCGGCCGTGTTCGTGTCGCCGGAAATCGATGACAACATCGAAATCGACATCAACCCGTCGGACCTGCGCATCGACACCTACCGCTCCTCGGGTGCCGGTGGTCAGCACGTAAACACCACCGACTCGGCCGTACGTATCACCCACGTACCGTCCAACACCGTGGTCAGCTGCCAGAACGAACGCTCCCAGCACGCCAACAAAGACACCGCGATGAAAATGTTGCGGGCGCGCTTGTACGAGCAGGAAGTGCAGAAACGCAACGCCGCTTCCCAGGCCCTGGAAGACACCAAGTCCGACATCGGCTGGGGTCACCAGATCCGCTCGTATGTACTCGATGCGTCGCGAATCAAGGATTTGCGCACTAACATCGAACGCAGCGACTGCGACAAGGTGCTCGACGGCGACATCGACGAATACCTGGTGGCCAGCCTGAAACAAGGCCTGTAAGCCATGCAATACCGGATCGCCTGACCCACGCGATCCCCTGTAGGAGCCGGCTTGCCGGCGATCCCCAGGCCGCAGGCCTGGGGGCAACGAACCCGTGATGGAATATTTAAAGACATGAGCGACCTAGAACTCGACCCGCAAGCCCTGCAACAGGAAGAAAACTCCCTGATCGCCCTGCGCAAGGAAAAGCTTGCTGCCGAGCGCGCCAAGGGCAATGCCTTCCCGAATGACTTCCGCCGCGACAACTACTGCGATGACTTGCAGAAACAGTACGCGGACAAGACCAAGGAAGAGCTGGCAGAGGCTGCAATCCCGGTCAAGGTTGCCGGTCGCATCATGCTCAACCGTGGCTCGTTCATGGTGATCCAGGACATGACCGGTCGCATCCAGGTTTACGTCAACCGTAAAACCCTGTCCGAAGACACCCTGGCCGCGGTGAAAACCTGGGACATGGGCGACATCATTGCCGCCGAAGGCACCCTGGCCCGTTCCGGCAAGGGCGATCTGTACGTCGAAATGACCAGCGTGCGCCTGCTGACCAAGTCGCTGCGTCCTCTGCCGGACAAGCACCATGGCCTGACCGACACCGAGCAGCGCTACCGTCAGCGTTACGTTGACCTGATCGTCAACGAAGACGTGCGCCAGACCTTCCGCGTGCGTTCGCAAGTGATTGCGCACATCCGCAGCTTCCTGATGCAGCGTGACTTCCTGGAAGTCGAAACACCGATGCTGCAAACCATCCCGGGTGGCGCAGCGGCCAAGCCGTTCGAGACTCACCACAACGCGCTGGACATGGGCATGTTCTTGCGCATTGCGCCTGAGCTGTACCTCAAGCGGCTTGTTGTTGGTGGGTTTGAAAAGGTGTTCGAGATCAACCGCAACTTCCGTAACGAGGGCGTTTCGACTCGTCACAACCCTGAATTCACCATGTTGGAGTTCTACCAGGCGTACGCCGACTACGAAGACAACATGGACCTGACCGAAGAACTGTTCCGTGAACTGGCGCAGCTGGTTCTGGGCAGCACCAACGTGCCTTACGGCGACAAAGTGTTCCACTTCGGTGAGCCCTTCGTGCGTCTGTCGGTGTTCGACTCGATCCTCAAGTACAACCCTGAGTTGACCGCTGACGACCTGAACGACATCGACAAGGCTCGCGCCATCGCCAAGAAGGCCGGCGCCAAGGTGCTGGGCTTCGAAGGTCTGGGCAAGCTGCAAGTGATGATTTTCGAAGAACTGGTCGAGCACAAGCTGGAACAGCCGCACTTCATCACCCAGTACCCGTTCGAAGTGTCGCCGCTGGCCCGTCGCAACGATGACAACCCGAACGTCACCGACCGTTTTGAACTGTTCATCGGCGGCCGTGAAATCGCCAACGCCTACTCCGAGTTGAACGACGCGGAAGACCAGGCCGAGCGTTTCATGGCTCAGGTCGCCGACAAGGACGCGGGCGACGACGAAGCCATGCATTACGACGCCGACTTCGTTCGCGCGCTGGAGTACGGCATGCCGCCAACGGCGGGTGAAGGCATCGGTATCGACCGTCTGGTGATGCTGTTGACCAACTCTCCGTCGATCCGTGACGTGATCCTGTTCCCGCACATGCGGCCGCAAGCGTAAGTGTTTCAATTAAAAAGCCGCCTTTTCAGGCGGCTTTTTATTGCCTGTCTGGTACAAACGTATCAATTTGTTGCTTTCATCTGAAAGGAAAGACCTGTCGTGAATCATGCAATGGCTCAAGAAGGTGCAGCGGGTATCGCCACTGCGGTCGCTGAAAGTGTTCAGTACCAGGGCCGCAAGGCCAGCCGACAGGGCAGCGAGCAGCGTCGACAGGTCATTCTCGATGCGGCGATGCGCATTGTCGTGCGCGATGGCGTGCGGGCCGTGCGTCACCGCGCGGTGGCGGCCGAGGCCGGTGTGCCGCTGTCAGCGACCACCTACTATTTCAAGGACATCGATGACTTGCTCACCGATACCTTCGCTCAGTACGTGGAGCGCAGTGCGGCGTTCATGGCCAAGCTGTGGGTGAACAACGAAGGCCTGCTGCGCGAGATGGTGGTCAGTGGCGACGGCAGCCCGCAGGCGCGTTCGAAACTGGCGGACGATATTGCACGGTTGATGACGGACTATGTTCACCGCCAACTGATCAGCCGTCGCGAACACTTGATGGCGGAACAGGCGTTCCGTCAGGAAGCTTTGTTGAACCCGCGTCTGGCGGAGTTGGTGCGCGCGCATCAGCAAATTCTTCTCCAGGGTACGCTCCAGCTTTTCGAGGTATTGGGTTCGCGTGAGCCACAAGAGGATGCCAAAGTGTTGACGGCGATTATCGGACGGATGGAATATCAGGGCCTGCTCAACGACGCCGAGCCTGTGGGTGAAGTGGAAATGCTCGGTATCCTCAATCGTTACATGCACTTGGTACTCGCGTCGGTGTGAGTTGAGCGCGGTCCCTGTAGCAGCTGCCGAAGGCTGCGTCCGGCGACGAAGTCGTCGTAAAACCTGCCACCGTGTTCCTTAAGGGTTTATTCGGGATTCAGATTTTACGACTGCTTCGCAGCCGAACGTCCGAACGCGGCCCGAGCCTTCGGCAGCTGCTACAGGACTGCGTGTTCATAGGGAGTGTTGAATGAAAGCCTGGCGCGTCGTGGTGATCGCCTTGTCGTTTGTGCTGCTCAGTGGCTGCCTGGTGACCTTCAAGGAGCCTCTGCCCGCAAGCGAGCCCGCGCCCAAAGGTTTGCTCGGCAAATGGACCAGCACCAACGCGTGGGGCGAGCCGATGAACCTGGAGCTGAGGCGCATCGGCGACAATCGCTATCAGGCCGTCAGCTACTTCAAGGCCAAACCCGGCGAACGTGAAGCATATCCTTTCACCGTCTCGCGTCATGGCAGCCGCTGGTATCTGTCGGCGAAGGTACCCGCCAGATTCGGCGGCCATTTCACCATTGCCGGTTTCGAGATCACGGATAAGCATGAACTGGTGGTCTACAACCTCGATATCGAGCAGATCAACCAGGCCCGCGGACAAAACGTCTTGAGCGGCGAAGGCTTCCAGACCGACGACGGCGACGGCGTATTGGTCAACAATGCGATGGATCAGGTCTTCAGCTACCTCGACGATCCGGCCAATTCCGATGTCTTCGTCGAAGCCGTGCGTTATCAGCGCTTGGCCAAAAGCAAATAAACCCAGCACATAACGGTTTTTCTACAGGAGTTACGGGTGGACGAATACCAGCAGACGATACGCATTTTGTCCGATCGCATTGTGCTGGCGCAGACGCCGATTCGCGTCCTTGATGCGGTCAAATGGGACGACAGCATCCGCCAAGGGTTCCTCAAGGCCAAGGGCAAGGAAATGCCGGCCATAGACCGCGATTACTACCTCAATCGGCCACTGTCGTTCGACTCCAGCAAAGTGAAACTGGAATTCCAGAACATCGAACGCGACATCACCCGTCAGCTCGGCCAGTTCAACCCGGTTGGCCAGATCATGCGCCGCATGTGCAAGGAATACCGGATGGTGGTGCGCATGCTTGAAGCGCGCGGCACTGAGGATTTCGGCCTGATTTCCCAGGAGCTGTACGGCGCCGCGTCCGACGCGTTTCACGCCGGCGATCCGACCCTGGCCGATCTGGGGTTGATGCTTTCCGATTACTTGAACAACATCGACGGCCGTGGCGATCTCAAGGATGAGCCAAAAATCCTCACGGCCAAGGAAGCCGTGCACCTGTTGCAAACCCGATTGAACAAGGTGTTTGGCGAGGCCGAAGAGACCATTCGGGTGTTCGAGTCCGACGGGATCGTCGCCGATGCAGCAGCCGGCGCCGACTACATCAAGATCCGCGCCGATGCGATGTTCAACGATCGCGACGTGCGTGCCCTGGAAGTGCACGAAGGGCTGGTGCATGTCGGCACCACGCTCAACGGTTTGAACCAGCCGATCTGCACCTTCCTGTCCAAGGGGCCGCCGTCGTCGACGGTGACGCAGGAAGGCCTGGCGATCCTGATGGAAATCATCACGTTCGCTTCCTACCCGAGTCGCTTGCGCAAACTGACCAATCGCACCCGCGCCATTCACATGGTGGAAGAGGGCGCGGACTTCCTGCAGATCTTCGAATTCTTCCGCGAGCAAGGCTTCGAGATGGCGGAAAGCTACGGCAACGCCAGTCGGGTGTTCCGCGGTTCAGTGCCAAATGGCCTGCCATTTACCAAAGACTTGTCCTACCTCAAGGGATTTATCATGGTTTACAACTACATTCAGTTGGCCGTGCGTAAAGGCAAGCTTGAGCAGATTCCGCTGCTGTTTTGCGGCAAGACCACGCTGGAAGACATGCGCACGCTGCGTCAGTTGGTTGATGAGGGGTTGGTGGTGCCGCCAAAGTATCTGCCGGATCAGTTCCGCGACCTGAACGCGCTGTCGGCGTGGATGTGCTTCTCCAACTTCCTCAATCACCTGAGCCTGGACCGGATCGAAGCGGATTACTCAAACATCCTGTGAACAACAAGGGCCCTGTAGGAGCCGAGCTTGCTCGCGATGGCGCAATTACATTCAACATTTATATCGCCTGACATACCGCTATCGCGAGCAAGCTCGGCTCCTACAGGTACGGTGTTCCAACCCCTGTTTTCGCGAGGATTCAACGGATGAGATTCCTCGGCATTTGTTGCCTGCTTCTGACCCTCGGCGGTTGCAGCTCCCTGCTGTTCTACCCCGAGCCCGGTCAGCTGTTCACCCCGGAAAAAGCTCATCTCGAATACCGTGACGTCACCCTTGTCACCGCTGACGGCCTCAAACTCAATGCCTGGTGGTTGCCAGCCAAGAAAGGTGTCGAAGTCAAAGGTACGGTGCTGCACTTGCACGGCAACGGCGGCAACTTGCCGATGCACCTGGGTGGGAGCTATTGGTTGCCCAAGCACGGCTATCAAGTGCTGCTGATCGACTATCGCGGCTACGGTTTATCCGAAGGGAAGCCGAGCCTGCCGGCGATCTATCAGGACATTGACGCAGCGTTCAAATGGCTCGATCAGGCACCAGAGGTCAAAGGCAAGCCGCTGATCCTGCTCGGCCAAAGCCTCGGTGGCTCGATGGCCGTGCACTATCTGGCTCAACACCCCGAGCGCCAGAAACAACTCAAGGCGTTGGTCCTCGACAGCGCGCCCGCCAGCTATCGCAGTGTCGGCCAATATGTCTTGAGCACCTCATGGCTGACCTGGCCGTTCCAGGTGCCGTTATCCTGGCTGGTGCCGGACGGTGACAGCGCAATCAACTCGATGGAGCAGATCAAAGATGTGCCGAAACTGATCTACCACAGCATCGACGATCCGATCGTGCCCCTTTCCAACGGCATCCGACTGTATCAAGCTGCGCCGCCGCCACGCGTGCTGCAACTGACCCGAGGCGGTCATGTGCAGACGTTCGTCGACCCGGTCTGGCAGAAAGTCATGCTGCGTTATCTCGACGACCCGCAGCATTTCAACGGTCTGCGCCGCCTGGGTGAAATCCCCAATTACCCGGCACCCCCGAATTCAGAAGATGAACCACCAGAGAGCCCGCAATGAGTGAAGAACGTAACGCCATCCCAATGATCATCACTGGTATCTGCAGCATCCTCGGCACCGTTGGCGCCTTGTGGTACTACGGCTACCTGCATTTCGCCAAGCCTGAGGATGCGTTGCTGCTCAGCGACTTCACCATGCTCAAGACCGTGCCGGGCGAAGACTACAAAGTCTCCCTGGAGCCGGCCGCGCAAGTGGCCCAGTGCATCGATGGCGTGCTGGTGCTGTTCGATACCGAGCAAAAAGGCCTGACCGGCGTGTTGGTCAACAACAAGAAAAAAGCCGTGCGCTGCATGGGGCAGGAAACGCCGCAGAAGCTGGAGCAGTAGGCCTTTCCAGAAGTCGCCAATAATCCATTGTGGGAGCGAGCCTGCTCGCGAATGCGATTGTTCAGTCCCATTGGTGTTGACTGACACACCGCCATCGCGAGCAGGCTCGCTCCCACAGTTTTATATCGGTTGGATCAGTGTTTTTGCTTGTCGCTACCCGCCGATAAATCGTGCAAATGACGACGGGACAAGGCGAGAAAACGCGGCGTGGGACCGACATCTTCGTACAGCGGATCACCTTCTTCGTCAGTGGCCACAACGGTCGAGCCTTTCACGTAGGGAAAGCTTTTTTCGAGCTCTTCCAGGGCGGCGCCGATCAATTCGCCCAGAAGCTCTTCGGGTTGGCGTTTGGGGTACATTTCAGTAATGGCCGCCAGCCGTGCGGCGGCTTCCACGTCCAGATGAATCGTGTAGCCCGTCTCGGTCAGACGACCCTTGGCGTTTTCTTCCCAATGCTGGGCAAGCTCGCGAATTTTCATAATGACCTCAGTGCGTTCCTGCTCGTGGCAGGCCATGTCAGTGACCGGCAGTGGCCGGCGAAAGCCGTTGTGCAGCTTTCTCTTCAGACTAGCCTCTACGCACGGAGTTTAAAGTCGCTTCGTCGTTTGCTTGTAAGAACGGCTTTACGGCGGCACTCTTGGGGTCAAAGCATGATGTTCATGGCCGCCCGGATTTTTTGCTGGAGAACTGCTGATGACCGATATTGATGCACGCTTGCGCGAAGACGTTCACCTGTTGGGTGAGTTGTTGGGCAACACCATTCGTGAACAGTACGGGGACGGCTTTCTCGACAAGATCGAGCAGATCCGCAAGGGCGCCAAGGCCGATCGTCGCGGCTCGATGGACGCCGAACTGAGCGCCAGCCTCAACCAATTGAGCGAAGACGAGTTGCTGCCGGTGGCGCGGGCGTTCAACCAGTTTCTCAACCTGGCCAACATCGCCGAGCAATATCAGCTGATTCATCGCCGCGAAGCCTCGCAACCCGCACCGTTTGAGGCGCGCGTGTTGCCGGAACTGCTCGCTCGCTTGCGCGCCGAAGGCCACAGCGCCGATGCCTTGGCCCGGCAATTGGGGCGACTGGAGATCGAGTTGGTGCTGACCGCGCACCCGACCGAAGTCGCGCGCCGCACGCTGATCCAGAAGTACGACGCGATTGCCGCGCAATTGGCCGCACAAGACCACCGCGACCTGACCCCGGCCGAACGTGAGCAGATCCACGCGAAATTGCAGCGCCTGATCGCCGAAGCCTGGCACACCGAAGAAATCCGCCGCACCCGTCCCACGCCGGTGGACGAAGCCAAGTGGGGGTTCGCGGTGATCGAACATTCGCTGTGGCAGGCCATTCCCAATTACCTGCGCAAGGCCGATAAAGCCCTGCATGACGCCACTGGCCTGCGCTTGCCGCTGGAGGCCGCGCCGATTCGTTTCGCCTCGTGGATGGGCGGCGACCGCGACGGCAATCCCAACGTAACGGCTAGCGTCACCCGCGAAGTGTTGCTGCTGGCGCGCTGGATGGCTGCCGATTTGTATGTGCGAGATGTCGATCAACTGGCGGCCGAATTGTCCATGCAACAAGCCAGCGAGGCGTTAAAAGCCAAGGCCGGGGACAGCGCTGAACCGTATCGCGCCGTGCTTAAACAGCTGCGCGAACGCCTGCGGGCGACGCGTAACTGGGCGCACGCGTCCTTGACGACGACCACTGCGGCACCGGCCGATGTGCTGCAAAACAACCGCGACCTGCTGGATCCGCTGGAGCTGTGCTACCACTCGTTGCATGAATGCGGCATGGGCGTGATCGCCGACGGCCCGTTGCTCGATTGCCTGCGTCGGGCGGTGACCTTCGGCCTGTTTCTGGTGCGCCTCGATGTGCGTCAGGATTCGTCGCGGCACACCGCGGCCATGACCGAAATCACCGATTACCTGGGCCTCGGTCGCTACGAAGACTGGAGCGAGGACGAGCGCATCGCATTCCTGATGCGCGAACAGAACAACCGTCGGCCGTTGCTGCCAGCGTATTTCAAACCGTCGGCCGATACCGCCGAAGTGCTCGCAACCTGTCGGGAAATTGCCGCCGCGCCCGGCGCATCGCTCGGTTCGTATGTGATCTCCATGGCCGGTGCCGCCTCCGACGTGCTTGCCGTGCAATTGTTGCTCAAAGAGGCTGGCGTGCTGCGGCCAATGCGCGTGGTGCCGCTGTTCGAAACCCTGGCGGACCTCGATAACGCTGGCCCGGTGATCGAAAAACTGTTGCTGCTGCCGGGCTATCGTTCGCGCTTGCAAGGCCCGCAGGAAGTGATGATCGGCTACTCCGACTCGGCCAAGGATGCCGGCACGACAGCGGCGGCCTGGGCGCAGTATCGGGCGCAGGAACGCTTGGTCGATATCTGCCGCGAGCAGCAAGTGGAACTGCTGTTGTTCCACGGTCGGGGCGGCACCGTGGGGCGTGGCGGCGGTCCGGCGCACGCGGCGATTCTGTCGCAACCACCGGGTTCGGTCGCCGGGCGCTTCCGCACCACCGAACAAGGGGAAATGATTCGTTTCAAATTCGGCCTGCCGGACATCGCCGAGCAAAACCTCAATCTGTACCTGGCCGCGGTGTTGGAAGCGACCCTGCTGCCACCGCCGCCACCGGAGCCTGCCTGGCGCCATTTGATGGACGAACTGGCCGCCGATGGCGTCGAGGCGTACCGCGCCGTGGTGCGTGAGAACCCGCAATTTGTCGAGTATTTCCGTCAGTCGACGCCGGAACAGGAGCTGGGGCGTTTGCCGCTGGGCAGTCGCCCGGCCAAGCGTCGTGCCGGCGGGATCGAAAGCCTGCGCGCCATTCCGTGGATCTTCGGCTGGACCCAGACACGCCTGATGTTGCCGGCCTGGTTGGGCTGGGAAGCCGCGTTGAGCAAGGCGCTGGAACGCGGTGAAGGCGAGCTGTTGGGGCAGATGCGCGAACAATGGCCGTTCTTCCGTACCCGCATCGACATGCTGGAAATGGTTCTGGCCAAAGCGGACGCCGACATCGCCCGATCCTACGATGAGCGCTTGGTCGAGCCGGATTTGCTTCCTTTAGGTGTGCATTTACGCGACCTATTGTCGCAGGCGTGTGCCGTGGTCCTGGGGTTGACTGGTCAGTCTCAGCTACTGGCACATAGCCCAGACACCCTTGAGTTCATCCGTTTGCGCAACACCTACCTCGACCCGCTTCATCTATTGCAGGCGGAGTTGCTGGCCCGTTCTCGACAACAGGACGTGGCACAGGGCAGCCCGGTAGAACAGGCGCTGCTGGTGTCTGTGGCGGGGATTGCCGCGGGTTTGCGAAATACTGGCTAAGGTTTTTTGCCGTGGGGCGAGGCACTCGGCGCGGGCGTCGAGTGCCTGTGGGCGAGGGCCGGAAAAGGTCGGTCAGGCGACAGTTAATGATGGGGTTGCGACTTGGGGCACTCCATCGAAAGGTCACATCAGGCGGCGGTTTCTCCGACTTTCGGCGGCTTGTGTGGGCAGGATCTGCTGTGTATCTTGATCAGCCTTTGGCCGTTTGGGCGGCCACGACCCTATTTTGAGATTGGCCCCACGAGGCGAATCTGACGTTATCCATATAAAAATTGAGGAGCACATCGATGCGCGTCATTCTGCTGGGAGCTCCCGGGGCCGGTAAAGGTACTCAGGCACAGTTCATCACCGAGAAATTCGGCATTCCGCAAATCTCCACCGGCGACATGTTGCGTGCAGCCGTCAAGGCGGGCACCGAGCTGGGCCTGATCGCCAAGAGCGTCATGGACAGCGGCGGCCTGGTATCCGATGACCTGATCATCAACCTGGTCAAGGAACGCATCAGCCAGGCCGATTGCGCCAACGGTTTCCTGTTCGACGGTTTCCCGCGCACCATTCCTCAGGCTGAAGCTCTGGTGAAGGCTGGCGTCGAACTGGACCACGTGTTGGAAATCGACGTTAAAGACGAAGACATCGTCCAGCGTATCGCTGGTCGTCGTGTTCACGAGGCCAGCGGCCGCGTGTACCACATCGTCTACAACCCGCCGAAAATTGCCGGTAAAGACGACATCACCGGTGAAGAGCTGGTACAGCGCAAAGACGACACCGAAGAAACCGTGCGTCATCGCCTGTCGGTCTACCACGCACAGACCGAGCCTCTGGTGAAGTTCTACCAGGAGCTGTCCGCCGCTCAAGGCAAACCGAAGTACAGCCACGTCGAAGGTGTTGGCTCGGTTGAAGCGATCACCGGCAAAGTGCTTGAAGCACTGAGCTAAACAAACGCTTCATCTTCTACGGCCCGCTTGCGGGCCGTAGTTGTTTATACTGGCGCACTTTTTCTGACCTCTCTTACGGAAACATCGATGAGCACCTTGCTGGCCCTGGACACCGCGACTGAAGCTTGCTCCGTTGCCTTGCTGCATGACGGCAAAGTCACGAGCCATTACGAGGTGATCCCGCGCCTGCATGCGCAGAAGCTGTTGCCGATGATTCAGCAATTGCTCGCCGATGCCGGGACTACCCTGCAAGCGGTTGATGCCATCGCGTTTGGCCGCGGGCCGGGCGCGTTTACCGGTGTGCGGATCGCCATTGGTGTGGTGCAAGGCTTGGCGTTTGCGCTGGATCGTCCGGTGTTGCCGGTGTCGAACCTGGCGGTACTGGCGCAACGCGCGTATCGCGAACACGGTGTGAGCCAGGTGGCGGCCGCCATCGATGCACGGATGGATGAAGTGTATTGGGGTTGCTACCGCGAAACGGCGGGGGAGATGCGCCTGGTTGGCAAAGAAGCCGTGTTGCCCCCGGAAGTGGCGGCATTGCCGGCGGATGCCAGCGGCGAGTGGTTCGGTGCGGGCACGGGTTGGGGGTATGCCGAGCGCATTGCCGTGAACCTGACCGGGCACGACGCGGGCATGTTGCCGCATGCCGAAGACCTGCTGACACTGGCTCGATTTGCTTGGGAGCGCGGTGAGGCGATTGTCGCGGATGAGGCTCAGCCGGTTTACCTGCGCGATAAAGTGGCCACGCCTAAGGCGCGTTAATCCACAGAGCTTTTGTGGTGAGGGGGCTTGCCCCCGTTCGGCTGCGAAGCAGTCGCAAACCTGCCGACTCGGTGTGACTGATGAAATCTTGGGGTCGCTTCGCAACCCAACGGGGCGGTGCGGCGTTCCGACAAGCCCCCTCACCACAAAGTATTCCAATCCAGCCAATCGTCGATTTATACCCCCGGCTTTTAAACCTTTTCCCATTTCTGTGTTCTAGTTATCACCGAGCGGTTTGCGAAGTGGGTAGTGCGCCACTAGACTGCCATCATTGATACCGGACATGTACTCATGCGTATAGACGGCGTTTCCTCTCAGTCCTATCCCATCAAGCGCAAGCCTCGCAAAGGCCCTGTGGCGGAAGACGATTACGTCGATATCGACGGTGAGCTGGAAACTCCCTCCGAAGAGCAAATGGCTGCCCGTGCTGCCAAAGCCTCTGCGCAACGCCTGAGCAATCTCCCGGCTCGTCAGCAAGACATGATCTACCAGCGCGCCATGAGCAAAAGCGTCGCCACGGCTCTGGCCAGCTACCTGAGCACGGCCACTTTTGTCGATTGGGATACGGATGTGCTGGGCCTCGACCTGTACATCTGATGCGGCTGCCTTACTACCTCGGCTGCCCGTCCTGGAGTGAAAACGCCTGGCGTGATTATCTCTATCCGCCCGACGCGAAACCCGCCGAATTTCTAAATCTCTATACCCAAGTATTCAACGCCGTAGAAGGCAATACGACCTTCTACGCGAGCCCGGCTGCCGCCACGGTGCAGCGTTGGGCGCAGGCCATGCCCGAACACTTTCGTTTCACGGCCAAGTTCCCCGGTGACATCAGCCACGGCGGTGACCTGCGCGAGCAACTGACAGCCGCCGAAACCTTCGTGCAATTGCTCAGCCCCTTGGGTGAGCGGGTTTCGCCGTTGTGGCTGCAATTGTCGAAAAGCTTCACACCGCAACGATTGCCCGAACTGGCCGCTTTCATTGATGCGCTGGAGCGGCCGTTGGCCGTCGAGGTGCGCCACGACGCGTTCTTTGCCAAGGGTGATGCCGAGCGAATGCTCAATCGCCTGCTGCTGGATCGCGGTGTCGAGCGCATCTGCCTCGATCCGCGCGCGCTGTTTAGCTGCACGTCTACCGATTCGTCAGTACTCCACGCCCAATCGAAAAAGCCCAAAGTACCGCCGCGTCCGGCGGCGTTCACTCAGTTCCCGCAAGTGCGTTTCATCGGCCATCCCCTGCTGGAAGCCAACGATCCGTTTCTGCTGCCGTGGGTCGAGAAAATCGCCGTGTGGATCGAAGAGGGTCGCAGGCCCTACATCTTCCTGCACACCGCCGACAACCTGCTGGCTGCCAAACTGGCGCAACGCTTTCACGCACAACTGATGCTGCGTTTGCCTGGCCTGCCGCCGCTGCCTGAGCTATACAGAGAACCCGCAGCGGAGCAACTTGGCTTGCTCTGAGGCGGATTCGTTCCCCTTTTCAGGAGCCTGCCAATGGATGCGCAAACCCTTCGAGCCCAGGCGTTCAAAGCACTGCACGAACGCGACGGCGCTTTTGTCATTCCCAACCCGTGGGACGCCGGCTCGGCGAAGATGCTCGCCAGCCTGGGGTTCGAGGCGCTGGCGACCACCAGCGCCGGTTACGCCTTTTCCAATGCACGCCCCGACGGCGCGATGACCCTGGACGATACGCTGGCGAATGTTCGGGCGATTGTCGCAGCGACGAATCTACCCGTGGCGGTGGATCTGGAAAACGGTTTTGCCGATAACCCCGCCGAGTGCGCCCAGAGCATTTTGCGCGCGGCCGAGGCCGGTGCTGTCGGCGGCTCTATTGAAGATGCCACGGGCCGTGAAGCGGCGCCGATCTATTGCTTCGAACATGCCGTGGCGCGCATTGAAGCGGCGGTGGCGACGGCGCGCAGCTTGCCGTTCCCCTTCATGCTGACCGCGCGTGCCGAGAACTATCTGCACGGCAATCCCGATCTCGCCGACACCATCCGCCGCTTGCAGGCGTTCGCCGAGGCGGGTGCCGACGTGCTCTATGCGCCGGGGCTGCGCAGTGCTGAAGAGGTGTTGGCGGTGGTCCGTGCAGTGGCACCCAAACCGGTCAATGTGTTGATGTCTGGTGGGCTCAAGTTGACGGTCGAGCAGTTGAGCGAAATGGGCGTCAAACGCATCAGCGTCGGTTCGGCGCTGGCCCTGGCGGCGTATGGAGAGTTTTTCCGCGCGGCCGAAGAGATCAAGACCTCGGGCACCTTTGGGTTTACCTCGCGGTCCATGCCGTACGCGAAGGCCAATCAACTGTTCAAAGGCTGACGATGCGGTTGCGCTAAGGATTACGCAGCGATGCGCAGGTTTTGCAGAACGATCGGGCGAGCCCAGCCGTTATCGAAGTCGAGTTGTTTCTGTTGTTCCACCAGCTCTTGGGGGGAGAACGGCGGGAACGGCTTGTCCAGCAGGTCCAATTCGAATTCGGCGATCGGCAGGTGCAGCGGACGCGGTTGCGGCGCCGGACCGGCTTCTGGCATGGGTTGACCGGCAGTGAGCACGATGGGGCGGACCCAGCCGCTTTCGAAGTCCTGCTGTTTTTGCTGAGCGACGATTTCTTCCGCCGGGAACGGTGGGGCCGGTTTGTCGGCCAGGTCCATTTCGAACTCGGCAATCGGCAAAAACAGCGGCTCGGGCGGGCGAACCACGGTTTCGGTCACGTTGCATTCGCGCTGGGAGACGATGTGCGCCAGCAGCTCGCTGCCAACCATCGGTTCGACCGGGCTGTTGAGATCGACCGGTGGAAATTTGAGCGACTCTGGTACCCCATCACCCGGCTGATCGGCCAGCGCCCGGGCAAAAAAATCTTGCCACAGGTGACTGACACCGCCCAGCGCTTGGGTATTTCGCAGGTTGTAATTGCCGTAGGGCGAGATAAAACCTGTGATTGTGGTTTGAAAGTCTGACATTTCTCTCGGTCGACGCTCAGCTCTGGCAAAATGCCTATCAGTTTTGTTATCGGCCGTTTTTGCCGATCATTAATTTTTTGAGCGTGTTTTCCGATGACTGATCAACCGGCAGTTTGCCGCATCCATGTCGAGGCCCTGGGCACGACCTTTCAGCCACAAGCCGAGCAATGGGCCGAGCGCCTGGGCTTGCCGTTGCAGGTGGATGACGGCGAATTTGCCTTGCAGGTCGGCGAGCAGGGTTTGCAGTTGCAACAGCTTGGGGCGGATGCGCCGGGGCCGGTGCGGGTGGACTTCGTCGAAGGTGGAGCGGCGCATCGGCGGTTGTTCGGTGGCGGCACGGGGCAGATGATCGCCAAGGCCGTTGGCATCGCGCAGGGCGTGCGTCCGCGTGTTCTGGATGCCACGGCGGGGCTGGGCAAGGATGCGTTCGTGCTGGCGAGCCTGGGCTGCGAGATGAGCCTGATCGAGCGTCAGCCGCTGATCGGCGCCTTGCTTGAGGATGGCCTGGCGCGCGGCGCGGAAGATTTCGACGTGGCGCCCATCGTTGCGCGGATGAAATTACTCAAGGGCAACTCAATCGAGGTGATGCGCAATTGGGAAGGGGAGCCGCCGCAGGTGATCTACCTCGACCCGATGTTTCCCCATCGTGAGAAAACCGCGTTGGTGAAAAAGGAAATGCGCCTGTTCCGGCCATTGGTGGGTGATGACCCGGATGCGCCAGCACTGCTGGAAGCCGCGTTGGCGTTGGCCAGTCACCGGGTAGTGGTCAAGCGCCCGCGCAAGGCGCCGTGCATTGCCGGGCCCAAGCCGAGCCATGCGCTGGATGGCAAATCCAGCCGGTATGACATTTATCCCAAGAAAGCGCTGAAGCCTTAAAGACCGTGGCGCCCCCTTCGCGGGCAAGCCTCGCTCCTACAGAAGCCCCGCCATCCCTGTAGGAGCGGGCTTGCCCGCGAAGGCGCCAAACCAGACACTCAATTGCTATCAGGCTGTCTCTGGCCGATAAGCCCGCATAAACAACCCCACCACTTCCCGCACATGTTCCTCGGCCGCATCCCCGGTCACCGGGTCGCCGCAGCCATACAACAGCCGAAAATTCCCCGCGCCCTTGAGCAGGCAAAAGAAATGCTCAGCTGCATTGCGCGGTTTATCGATGCTCAACACACCGCTTTGATCAATCTTGGCCAACAAGCGCTCCATGCCATGCAGCATGCGTTGCGGCCCGGCCTCGAAGAAGATCAGCGAGAGTTTCGGGTCCTGGCTGCCCAGGGTAATCATCAGGCGATGCAGGTTCACCGATTCATCGCTGTTGATCAGATGATGAAAGCCGCGCGCGATGTTCAGCAGCACCGTTTCTACCGCAATGCCTTCCGGTAATTCGAAAAACAGCGTTGGTAGCTGCTCCTCGCACTTGGCGACAACGGCGGCGGAGAACAGCGTCTCCTTGTCGTTGAAGTGGCTGTAGACGGTCAGCTTTGACACACCGGCCTCGGCTGCGACGGCATCCATGCTGGTATTGGCATACCCCTTACTCAAAAACAGCGTTTTCGCCGCATCGAGAATGGCTTGGCGTTTGGCCAAATCCTTGGGTCTGCCTGGGCCATTGGGTGCTGAAAGATTGTTTGGCATATTCGTTTTTATTACTGGACTGGTGAGTTTGCTATTAATAACATACTCGTCAGTATAATTATTCCGAGCACCATTAGCGAAAGGTCCTTCACCATGTTCCGCTATGCCTTGCCCCTCGCGTTGCCAGTTTCCCTGGCTTTTTTTCTGTCTGCGTGTGGTCACGAAGAGGCGCCTCAAGCCACCATTCGTCCGGCCATGGTGGTTCAGCCAGAGCCTTCGGCGCAGACGATGGAAAGCTATCCCGGTGAAGTGCGCGCTCGTTATGAGCCGGACCTGGCGTTTCGCATTGGCGGTAAAGTCAGCCGACGACTGGTCGAAGAAGGGCAGCGGGTCAAGGCTGACCAGCCTCTGGCAGAGCTCGATCCACAAGACGTGCGCCTGCAACTGGAAGCCGCCCGCGCCCAAGTCGCCGCCGCCGAGGCCAACTTGAGTCTGGTACGTGCCGAGCGGGATCGCTACAAGACCCTGATGGACCGTCAGATGGTCAGCCGTTCGCAGTACGACAACACCGAAAACCTTTACCGCTCCGGTGAAGCACGCCTCAAGCAAATCAAAGCCGAATTCAATGTCTCGACCAATCAGGCGAGTTACGCAGTGCTGCGTGCGCCTCAGGATGGCGTGGTGGCCAAGCGGGCCGTGGAAGTCGGGCAAGTGGTGGCCGCCGGGCAAACCGTGTTCACCATAGCCACCGATGGCGAACGTGAAGTATTGATCAGCCTGCCGGAACAGAGCTTCGGCCGCTTCAAGGTCGGTCAACCGGTGTTGGTAGAACTCTGGACCCAACCTGATCAGCGCTTTGCCGGACGCATCCGCGAACTGTCGCCTGCCGCCGATCCAAAATCGCGCACCTTCGCCGCTCGCATCGCGTTCACCGCCGGCAAAGTCCCGGCGGAACTCGGCCAAAGTGCCCGGGTGTTCATCCAGACCGCAGAAACCATCGCGCTGTCGGTGCCTTTATCGGCCGTCACAGCGGAAAACGGTGCAACGTACGTTTGGGTGCTCGGCGCCAACAACACCTTGAAAAAAGCCCCGGTCCGCATCGGTGCATTCGGCGAGAAAACCGTACCGGTGCTCGAAGGCCTGAACGCCAGCGACTGGGTCGTGGCAGCCGGTGTTCATGTGCTGCATGACGGGCAACAAGTGCGTCCGGTGGATCGCTCCAACCGCGTGGTCAATCTGGCGGACAAGGAGTAATTCCCGATGGGTTTCAATCTTTCCGAATGGGCGTTGCGTAATCGCCAGATCGTACTGTTCCTGATGCTCCTGCTGGCCGTTGTCGGAGCACTTTCCTACACCAAGCTCGGCCAAAGCGAAGACCCTCCGTTTACCTTCAAGGCGATGGTAATTCGAACCAACTGGCCGGGTGCCACGGCTCAGGAAGTGTCGCGCCAGGTCACCGAACGCATCGAAAAGAAGCTGATGGAAACCGGCGAATACGAGCGCATCGTCTCGTTTTCCCGTCCGGGGGAGTCCCAGGTAACGTTTATCGCGCGCGATGCCATGCACTCGGTGGACATTCCCGAGCTCTGGTATCAGGTCCGCAAGAAGGTCAGCGACATCCGTCACACCTTGCCACCGGGCATTCAGGGGCCGTTTTTCAACGATGAATTCGGCACAACCTTCGGCAACATCTATGCACTGACCGGCGACGGTTTTGATTACGCGGTGTTGAAGGATTACGCCGACCGTATCCAGATCCAGCTGCAACGGGTCAAGGATGTGGGCAAGGTTGATCTGCTCGGGCTGCAGGACGAGAAGATCTGGATCGAACTGTCCAACGTCAAACTCGCCACCCTGGGCTTGCCGTTGGCCGCCGTGCAGCAAGCGCTTGAAGAACAGAATGCGGTGTCGACAGCCGGGTTCTTCGAAACCACCAGTGAGCGATTGCAGCTACGGGTTTCGGGGAATTTTCAGACTGTCGATGAGATCAAGAACTTCCCGATCCGCGTCGGTGATCGCACGTTCCGCATTTCCGATGTGGCTGACGTTCGCCGTGGTTTCAACGATCCGCCCGCGCCGCGCATGCGCTTCATGGCCGAAAACGCTATCGGTCTGGCCGTCGCGATGAAGGGCGGCGGCGACATTCTGGTCCTGGGCAAGGCGCTGGAAATCGAGTTCGACCGCATCCAGAAAAACCTCCCGGCCGGCATGCAACTGCGCAAGGTATCGGATCAGCCTGCCGCGGTGAAAACCGGGGTCGGCGAATTTGTACAGGTGCTGGTAGAAGCCTTGGCGATTGTGTTGCTGGTGAGTTTCTTCTCACTCGGCGTGCGCACCGGCATGGTGGTGGCGCTGGCGATTCCGCTGGTGTTGGCGATGACCTTTGCCAGCATGTATTACTTGGGGATAGGCCTGCACAAGATCTCCCTCGGCGCGTTGGTGCTGGCGTTGGGCTTGCTGGTGGACGACGCGATCATCGCCGTGGAAATGATGGCGATCAAAATGGAACAGGGCTTCGACCGCGTCAAGGCGGCCAGCTACGCCTGGACGAGTACGGCATTCCCGATGCTCACCGGTACGCTGATCACTGCCGCCGGGTTCCTGCCGATTGCCACTGCGCAATCGAGCACTGGTGAATACACCCGCTCGATCTTCCAGGTGGTGACCATCGCGTTGCTGGCCTCGTGGGTGGCAGCGGTGGTTTTTGTGCCGTATCTGGGGGAAAAACTTCTGCCGGATCTGGCGAAGATTCATGCCGCCAAACATGGTACGGGTCAGCCCGATCCTTACGGTACACCGTTTTATCAACGTGTAAGACGTCTGGTGGAGTGGTGCGTGCGACGACGCAAAACGGTGATCGTGTTGACGATCCTGATGTTTATTGCCTCGGTGGCGCTGTTCCGCTTCGTGCCGCAGCAATTCTTCCCGGCGTCGGGCCGGCTGGAACTGATGATCGATTTGAAACTGGCCGAAGGCGCGTCCCTGAGCAACACCGCCGATGAAGTTAAACGACTTGAAAGTTTGCTGAAGGATCGCGCCGGTATCGACAATTACGTGGCCTACGTCGGCACCGGTTCACCGCGTTTTTACCTGCCGCTCGATCAGCAACTGCCGGCAGCGAGCTTCGCGCAGGTTGTGGTCCTGGCCAAGACCATCGAGGATCGCGAAGCCCTGCGCACCTGGCTGATTGAAGCCCTCAACGAACAATTCCCGGCCCTGCGTGCGCGGGTCACGCGTCTTGAAAACGGCCCGCCAGTCGGCTATCCGGTGCAGTTCCGGGTGACCGGTGAGCACATCGACGAAGTCCGCGCACTGGCCCGTAAAGTGGCGGCCAAGGTTCGCGAGAATCCGCACGTGGTCAATGTGCACCTGGACTGGGAAGAGCCGAGCAAAGTGGTGTACCTGAATGTCGATCAGGACCGCGCCCGAGCGCTTGGCGTGAGCACGGCGAACCTGTCGAAGTTCCTGCAAAGCTCGCTGACCGGATCCAGCGTCAGCCAGTACCGCGAAGACAACGAGTTGATCGAGATCCTGTTGCGCGGCACCTTGCACGAGCGCACCGAACTGTCGTTGCTGCCGAGCCTGGCCGTGCCCACCGACAATGGCCGCAGCGTTGCACTGTCGCAGATTGCCACGCTGGAATACGGCTTCGAAGAAGGCATCATCTGGCACCGTAATCGCCAGCCCAACGTGACCATTCGCGCCGACATCTATGGCAAGGAACAACCGGCAACGCTGGTGAAACAGATCATGCCGACGCTCGATCCGATTCGCGCCGAGTTGCCGGACGGTTACTTGCTGGACGTCGGTGGCACGGTAGAAGACTCCGCTCGCGGACAGAACTCGGTGAAGGCCGGTGTGCCACTGTTCATCGTGGTGGTACTGACGTTGCTGATGCTGCAGCTGCGCAGCTTTTCACGCACCGTGATGGTGTTCCTGACCGCGCCGCTGGGGCTGATCGGCGTGACGTTGTTCCTGATCGTGTTCCGTCAGCCGTTCGGTTTTGTCGCCATGCTCGGGACCATCGCGTTGTCCGGAATGATCATGCGTAACTCGGTGATCCTGGTGGACCAGATCGAGCAGGACATCGCGGCAGGCCTCAAGCCCTGGCAAGCGATTATCGAGGCGACCGTGCGCCGCTTCCGCCCGATTGTGTTGACCGCGCTCGCGGCGGTGCTGGCCATGATCCCCTTGTCACGCAGCGTGTTCTTCGGGCCGATGGCGGTGGCGATCATGGGCGGGTTGATTGTGGCGACGGCGCTGACATTGCTGTTCTTGCCGGCGCTGTATGCGGCGTGGTTCAGGGTCAAGAAAGAGCCGGTCTGACTTCCTACATGTATTTCAGATCCCTCTGATATTGAGTCAGGGGAATCTGAATGCTGTACTCAAGACTCAGTTTCACGAGTTTTTGAGACAGTCGTCATGAAAAAGCCGCCTGCTTTAACGGGAAGGACCGATCCGGTCTTCGACCTGTTGATGAAATCGCCCCACAAGGAACGCCTCCCGGACTACCTGGCCCTGCTGAAGCCTCTGGATGATCAGGGGCGTTATCTTCCATTTGATGAATTGCGTTACCGCTGGGCGCCGGGACTGGATTCCAGATTGTGCTGGGCCTTGGTCAAAAAGGCCCGGACAGCGCAGTACTCCTGCCTTCTGCCCTTGGGCGAGCCGGTCCAGTGGGGCAACTTCATTCTGACGCCGCTGGCGCAGAAAGCCATTTCGGCAGTCGATCGGCAAGCCACCACCGCCGCGCTGGAGTACATGACCAGCCAGATCGGTGAGCGCGCACATTTCAGCTATCTGCTCAATGACCTGATCGAAGACGAGGCCATCAGCAGCAGCCAGCTCGAAGGCGCCGCAACCACCACACGAGTGGCCAAGGACATGCTCAAGCGTCATCGCCTGCCGCGTACGCCTGATGAGCGTATGGTCATTGGTAACTACCGAATGATGAACTTTGCCTGGGAACAGCGTTATGAACCACTGAGTGTGGAGCTCATCACCGCGATGCATCGTGTGGGTATCGAGGGCATTGATGATGCGCAGTACTCGCCGGGGGAATTACGTGGCAACGATGATGTGGTGGTGCAGGACGGCGAGGGCAATACCGTGCATACACCGCCGCCCGCAGCAGGACTGGTGTCACGATTGCAGGTGTTGTCGAAGTGGATCAATCAGTCCCACAACGATCTCAACTGCGGGGACTACCTTCATCCTCTGGTCAAAGGTATCGCGCTGCATTTTGCTTTGGGGTACGAGCATCCTTTCCGAGATGGCAATGGTCGTGTCGCGCGGGCGCTGTTTTACTGGTTCATGTTCAAGAATGACTTCTCGGCCTTTCGGTACATTGCGATCAGCGTTTTGCTGCGCAACGCGCCGGTGAAATACGGACGGTCGTATTTGAATACTGAAGCCGATGAACTGGACCTGACTTACTTCATCGATTTCCAGTGTTCGGTGATCCTGAGAGCTGTCAGTGGTTTTACCGAGGTCTATCGCAAGAGTCTGGACTACGCCGAACGCTTTGATCGCTGGTTGATGGCATCGGGTTTTTTCGACCGGCTCACCGAGAAGCAGCGCGCCGTCTATCAAGTGGCCAAGAGCGGGATGGCCAAGGAGTTCACGGCCGTCAATGTGAAGGAAAACCTCGACTGCTCCTACAACACCGCTTCGGCGACCTTGAACGGGTTGGTTGATCTGAAGGTATTCGAGAAGCGGAAGATGGGTCGGGAGTGGGTGTTCTTTTTACGGGCCGCACCCGTGGCCTCATCCATCATGGAAGCCATTTAAATTAAAAAACCCGCTGAACCTGTAAAGGTCAGCGGGCTTTTTGTCGTTTGATGGCCGCTAAAAACTACAACGTCCCAAACACTTTCCTCGCCAAACTGGTCGCCGCCGCCGCAGGGTTCTGGCGGATCGTTTCTTCCTGTTTGCCGATCATCTCGAACAAACCGTTCAGGGCCTGCTCGGTGACGTAGTTTTCGACGTTGGCGTTCTTGGCATCCAGCACTCCCATGGTCGCCGCCTGACCCGCGAAGGTGTTGTACTGCTTGGCCAGGCCGACCTGGTCGGTGGCTTGCTTGACGATGGGCAGGAACTTCGCGCGGATCTGTTCGCGGCTGGTTTTGTTCAGGTATTGAGTGGCCGAGTCGTTGCCGCCGCTGAGAATGCCTTTGGCATCTTCCACGCTCATCTTCTTTACTGCGTCCACGAGGATCGGCTGGGCTTGGGTCACGGCGATTTCAGCCGCTTTGTTCATGCTGATTTCCAGCTCGTCGACCTGATCGCCCATGCCGAACTGCTTCATTTTGCTGGCGACCTTACCGAGCTTGCCCGGCAAACCGATTTTCACGTCCGGGTTGTTGCTGAAGCCACCCGGTGTGCCGAGTTGTTTGACCGCCAATTGCGCGCCTTGGGTGAGGGCGTCCTTCAGGCCGCCGGTGGCGTCTGTTTGCGATAGGTCGCTGAGCGACAGCGCCAGCGCGCTGGCGGAAATCATCAGGCCTGCGCAGAGGCCGGCGAAGCGAAGGGTAGGGCGGAGCATGGCAACTTCCTTGTTCGAAAGAGGAGTTTAGTGAAACGCTGGCGACAATCTAACGGATTTTTACAACAGTTTCGCCCGCGTATTGTTGATAAGCGCTTTTTCAGACTTTGCTGAAGGGTTTCAATACAACGGAGACGGGATACACCTCGATTGAGTTGCGGTATTCATTTTCAGTGGCCGTCAGGGTATAGCGCTTGCCCGGTACGACAGTGTCTGGGTCGTATTCCAGATAAAACGCCTCTGCCATTTGTTCACTGATATGCACTTGAGTCAGTTGGACCGCCGCATTGTCGTGCTCATGCGCGACGATGGTCACCGCGTGCTCGGGTTCTACCGTTTGAGGTTCTTGCGCCTGAATGTAAAGACGACCGATAGGGCTCAGGTGCAGGGTTTGTCGGTGTGGTGCGCGGTGGACAATGACGAAGTGGTCCAGGTCAATCAGCAGTGGAACGCCGTTGTGGGTCATGCTGACCGTCACGCGGTATTTGACGCTTACATCGGTATAGTTGTGTGCAAATGAAAAATTCCAGCGCCCGCTACGCAACACCGGTTCTCGGGAGTGTGCGACTTTTACAGGCGTAGAAGAGTTTGCAGTTTGAACACTTATATACGTTTCACCTTCGCCACCGATGGGCTGTAGAAAGTCTTCAGGCAAACTAAAAGTGAGGGTGATGTAAGCGTTGTTGTTTTCTGATGGGTTCATCGCGATATCCATATCGGGATTGGTTGTGGGGGATCTATTAATCCATAACCGAGCGAAGATAAGAACATCCTTGTTCTTATAGTCATTGTCAGGAAGTTACAGGCGGCGAAACTAAGCCTGATCCGCCGCGTCTTCACTGCGATGCAATGCCACCTGACGGATCGACAAGCGAATCTCCGCTGGCAGCACCCGTTTGGCCGCACCTTCGGCCAGTTCTCCGAGCAATTCGTGATAGCTCAACTTGCCGGTTTCGTCGCGCTTGAGCACGTCGAGATCAAGCATGGTCTGGATGAAGTGCCGAAACAGGCTCTTGTCGAAGAACTCCGGGGCGTTCAGGCCATGCAGGATCGACAGGCGCTGGGCCATGACCGTGCACAGGTCTTCCAGCTCTTCGGCGCTGATGCTGTTCTGGCCGCTGTTGAGCAGTAAAGAAACGGTCATGTAGAAGCGTTGCAAGGTCTGGGCAATGCTCTTCGACAGCAAGGTCAGCAACACGAAATGCCGCGAACTTGGTGCCGGACGCAGGTAGACATTGTTTTCGAAGCGCAGCAGACCCTGTTCGACGAACGCTTCCAGCCATTGGTCAATCACGGCGTCCAGCTCATCCATGGACCAGCGAATGAACAGTTCCGATTGCAGGTACGGATACAGCGCGCGGGTGTAGCGCAGGATCTGTTCGCGGCTCATGCGCGAGGCGCTCTGGAAGAAACTCGCCAGCAGCGCCGGCAACGCAAAGATGTGCAGCACGTTGTTGCGGTAGTAGGTCATCAGGACGGCGTTTTGCTCGTCCAAATACAAAATTTTGCCCAGGGCATCGTTTTGTTCAGACAGCAGATCCATGTCCTTCACATGCTTGATCAGCGCGCGGCCGTCACCTTCGGGCAGCGTGGTGTGCGACGAATACGGAACCCTGCGCAACAGCGCCAGATACAAATCGAGCACCCGCGCCATGGCGCGATCGTCCAGCGCCAGTCGGCTGGTGGAGAGCAACGCCAGGGCCACCAGGTTCACCGGGTTGATCGCTGCCGCTTCGTTCAGATGCTGCGCGACTTTCTCGCCCAGGCGGTTTGTCGTTTCGTTGAGCCAGGCCGGTTTGAATTGCGGACCGAGTTCCTGTTGGCGCCAGTCCGGCTGTTCGCTGTCGAGGAATTCCGCCAGTTTGATCGGCTCGCCGAAGTTCACAGCCACTTGGCCAAAGCGTTGCTTGAGTGCGCCGATGACTTTGAAAATATCGAAGATCGATTCTTTTTTCTTGGTCGCACCACGCAGTTCGCCGAGGTAGGTCCGGCCTTCGAGCACGCGCTCGTAACCGATGTACACCGGCACAAATACGATGGGCATGCGCGACGAACGCAGGAAGCTGCGCAGGGTGATTGCGAGCATCCCGGTTTTCGGTTGCAGCATGCGCCCGGTGCGCGAACGGCCGCCCTCGACGAAGTACTCGACCGGGAAACCTTTGGTGAACAACGTGTGCAGGTATTCGTTGAACACCGAGGTGTACAGCGGGTTGCCCTTGAACGTGCGGCGCATGAAAAACGCACCGCCCCTGCGTAGCAGGCTGCCGATCACCGGCATGTTGAGGTTGATCCCGGCTGCAACGTGCGGCGGGGTCAGGCCATTGCGGAACAGCAGATACGAGAGCAGCAAATAATCGATGTGGCTGCGATGGCACGGCACGTAGATCACTTCGTGACCTTGGGCGACCTTCTGCACGCCTTCGATGTGGTTGACCTTGATGCCGTCGTAGATCTTGTTCCAGAACCAGCTCAGCACCACTTCCAGAAAACGGATCGCGGTGTAGGTGTAGTCCGAGGCGATCTCGTTGCCGTAACGCAGGGCCTGGGCCTTGGCTTTTTCCGGGGAGATGTTCTCGCGCTCGGCTTCGTCGAGGATCGCTTGTTTGACCAGCGGCTGGTTGAGCAAGCCTTTGACCAGGTTACGTCGGTGGGAGATGTCCGGACCGATAACGGCGGCTTTGAGGTTGCGAAAGTGCACCCGCAGGATCCGCTGGGCCATGCGCACGGTGCGCTCGTGGCCCTTGTTGTGATCGATCAGCTCGCGCAGGTGGATCGGCGCAGAGAACTGCACGCGCGTCTTGCGCCCCAGCACGATGATGCTCAGCAAGCGACGCAGGCGACCGGTGACGGCCCAGCTATCAGCGAAGAGCAGTTTCCACGGGCTCGACTCGCTGTCCGGTGACTGACCCCAGAACACGCTGACCGGAATGATTTGCGCATCTTCGGCGGCGTTCTGGCTCAGGGCACTGACCAACCGGGTGAGGGTCGGCGGCGCGCCGCGTTTGTCCTGACGGCCGAGCCAGTCGGGCTCTGGCGTCAGGTAAAAGAACGCGGCGGGTTCCACAAGATTACCCACTGAAACCGGCAGTACCGGGCGGGGCAGGCCAGCCTTGCTGCATTCGGTGTCGACCACGGCGAGGTCGGTCAGCGAAGGGTTTTGCAGGACGTAGAACACCGGGCGACTGCGGTCGAGGTCAAGGGTGAACGACGACTGGTTGATCGTCTCCGAGCGAACCCAGAGATACAACAGTCGGCGCAGGGTGCCAAACACAAGACGGCGGAACGGGGAGCGGGTCATACGGCTTCTGCGTGAGTGGATAAAACCGAGCAGTTGCTCGGGAGGGCGACAGTGTGCCGGATTCATCGAAAATCGGCAAAAAAGCGGCTAAGTAAAGTGAGTTGAGAGTTTTGACGGCTGTCATATACTCGGCCGTTCAAAATAAAAACAAGGGGGGTACTGATTCATGGCTACGCGCGAAACCGGTAACGTGAAGTGGTTCAACGACGCCAAGGGCTACGGCTTTATTCAACGCGAGGACGGGGTGGATGTGTTCGTGCACTACCGCGCGATTCGCGGCGAAGGGCACCGTTCGCTGGCTGAGGGTCAGCAGGTTGAATATGCCGTGGTGACGGGGGAGAAGGGGCTGCAGGCTGAGGATGTTGTAGGTCTGTAACCGCGACGCAACCTGTAGGAGCAAGGCTTGCCTGCGATTGAGGCGACGCGGTGTATCAGGTAATCCGCGTTGCCATTCATCGCGGGCAAGCCTTGCTCCTACAGGTTTGTGGTGTCGCTGACTACGCAGTTTTCCAGGTGATCTCTTCTTCACCATCCGCGCTGATACGCATCCAGCGATCTGCAGTTTCTTCCCCTTCTTCCTCGACCCACGTACCCGGCGCGCAACGCACTTCGACGTTCAGCGCGGCAAAGGCTGCGCGGGCGCAGGCGATGTCGTCTTCCCATGGGGTCTGATCGCTGTCCAGGAACAGGCTGTTCCATTTGCCCACGGCTTTGGGTAGCCAGGTGACGGGCACATTGCCGGCCTTGCACTTGTACGTCTGGCCCTTCTGAACCCAATCGGTGCATGGGCCCAAAGCAGTGCCGAGCCAGGCCGCGATGGCCTTGTAGTCGACGTCGGCGTCTTTCAGGTAAATCTCGATATCGGGTTGGCGCATGGATGTCCTCACTGCGGGTTTGAAAAATCCATTCGCGGATTTAGCCGGCCTCAAGCCGTTGCTCAAGACCAAAAAATTAAGATTGCTTCTCTGACTACTACTGCAGTACGAAATAATCGTAGCGCATCGACACAGTGACCTCGAACGGCTCGGCCTGTTCGATGACCGCCGCGCGGCGTTCGGCACTGGCGCGCCAGCCATGGGGTGTCATGGCCAACAAGTTCGCGCGGTCCTGTCCCTTTGAAAGCGTCAGTTTGAATTCAAGGGTTTCACTGTGCGCCAGCGCCATGCCTTCCGGCACCAACGCCAGATGCTTGTCGTCGGTGTATTCACGAACTTCGTCGTACAGCCGCTCGCGCAATTCCATCAGATGGCCGCTGGTCGGACCGACTTTCATCAAGCCGCCGCCGGGGCTGAGCAGACGTTTGGCTTCTTCCCAATCCAATGGGCTGAAGACGCTGGCGAGAAACTGGCAACTGCCCGAGGCCAACGGCACCCGCGCCATGCTGGCGATCAACCAGGTCAACTGCGGATTGCGTTTACAGGCGCGTTTCACCGCTTCCCGGGAGATGTCCAGCGCGTAACCGTCGGCGTTTGGCAAGGTCTCGGCGATTTGCGCGGTGTAGTAACCCTCGCCACAGCCGATGTCGAGCCAGCGTTGCGGCGCGAATTGCGCTGCCAGTTCGGCCAGACGCTTGGCCACCGGCGCGTAATGGCCGGCGTTCAAGAAGTCGCGACGGGCTTCGACCATGGCCAGGTTATCCCCAGGGTCGCGGCTGTTTTTGTGCTGCACGGGCAACAGGTTCAGATAACCCTGGCGCGCGCGGTCGAACCGATGCCCGGCGGGGCAAGCCACGCCGTTGTCCACCGCGTTCAGCGGTTCACTGCAGATCGGGCAGGCGAGCATCAGGCGAGCAACTTGATCAGGGTCTGGTAGTAGATTTCGGTCAGCACGTCGAGGTCAGCGGCCAGTACGCGCTCGTTAACCTGGTGGATCGTCGCGTTGACCGGGCCCAATTCAACCACTTGCGTGCCCATGGTCGCGATGAAGCGACCGTCGGAGGTGCCGCCGCTGGTGGATGCCTTGGTTTCACGACCGGTGATGTCCTTGATGCTCGACGCGACCGCGTCCAGCAACGCACCCGGCTCGGTGAGGAACGGCAGACCGGACAGCGCCCAGTCGATATGCCAGTCCAGGCCATGCTTGTCGAGGATGTCGGCGACGCGCTTTTGCAGGCCTTCAACGGTGGACTCGGTGGAGAAGCGGAAGTTGAACACCGCCACCAGGTCGCCCGGAATCACGTTGGTCGCGCCGGTGCCGGAATTGACATTGGAGATCTGGAAGCTGGTCGGCGGGAAGAAATCGTTGCCGTGGTCCCAATGCTCGGCGGCCAGTTCGGCCAGGGCCGGGGCGGCGAGGTGGATCGGGTTCTTGGCGAGGTGCGGATAGGCCACATGACCTTGCACGCCGCGAACGGTCAGTTTGGCGCCGAGGGAGCCGCGACGGCCATTCTTGACCACATCGCCCACTAGCGTGGTGCTCGACGGCTCGCCGACGATGCACCAGTCCAGACGCTCCTTACGGGCGGCGAGGCGTTCGATCACAGCCTTGGTGCCGTGATGCGCCGGGCCTTCTTCGTCACTGGTGATCAGGAAAGCGACCTTGCCCTTGTGATCCGGGTAGTCGGCGACAAAGCGCTCGGCGGCCACGGTCATGGACGCGAGGCTGCCTTTCATGTCCGCCGCGCCACGGCCGCAGAGCATTCCGTGTTCGTCTATCAGCGCGTTGAACGGGTCGATCTGCCAGGCAGTCACCGGGCCGGTCGGTACCACGTCGGTGTGACCGGCGAAGCACAATACCGGACCGTCGTGTTTGCCGTGGGTGGCCCAGAAGTTATCCACATCTTCGATGCGCATCGGTTCCAGCATGAAACCGGCATCGCCCAGGCGCTGCATCATCTGCTTCTGGCAATCGGCGTCGACCGGCGTCACGGACGGACGGCGGATCAGGTCGATGGCGAGTTGAAGGGTCGGCGAAAGGTCGGCGTGGGCCGTCATGGAAAACTCCGGAAAACTTGAATATGGGCGCGGTTTAAATGTGGGAGCGGGCTTGCCCGCGAAGGCGTCATTACTGACGCCAAAAGCTTCGCGGGCAAGCCCGCTCCTACAGGTATTGAGTTCGGCCGTTAAACCGAGTCCCGCCAAGGCCTGCAAAATGGCGGTTATCTTAAAGCAAAACGGCGACCATTGGCCGCCGTTTAGTGCATCTGTACAGATTTAGACGGCTGGTGCCGGCTCAGGCTCGGCGGCCGGTTTCGGCAGCGAAGACAGGAACGCCATGATCAGGGCCGCCAGGTACGGCAGCGACTGCACCAGCAACATGGTCACCCAGAAGCGCATGTCGTTGCTCGGCAAGCCGTTCACCAGGAAGATCCCCAGCGCCGCGCCCCACAACAGCAGCATGATGAACAGCTCTTCACGGGCTTCTGCAATTGCTACCCAAAAGCCATGGCTATCGGCGTGCTTGGGCGTGCGGATGAACGGAATGCTGCTGGTGAAGAAACCGTACAACACTGCCTTGGCAATGGTGTGCGACAACGCCAGCCCGGCCAGTGCCGCGCAGAATGCATCTTTCAGGTTCACACCGACGGCACGGCGATAAAGGAAAATGATCTTGCCAACCTTGAACACAAACAGCGCCAACGGCGGGATCGCGAAAATCAGCAATGGCGGATCGACCCGCTGCGGCACGATGATCATCGCCGCCGACCACAACAACGCGCCGACGGTGAAGAAGATGTTCATGCCATCCGCGACCCACGGCAACCAGCCCGCAAGGAAGTGGTAACGCTGGCCACGGGTCAGTTCTGTGTCCTTGCCGCGCAGCAAGCTGGCGGTGTGACGCTTGATGATCTGAATCGCTCCGTAGGCCCAGCGGAAACGCTGTTTCTTGAAGTCGATAAAGGTATCGGGCATCAAGCCTTTGCCATAGCTGGTGTGGTAATACGCCGCTGACAGGCCTTTTTCGAAGACGCGCAGACCCAACTCGGCGTCTTCACAGATGCACCAGTCGGCCCAACCGAGCTCTTCGAGCACCGAGCGCCGGGTCATGGTCATGGTGCCGTGCTGGATGATCGCGTCACGGTCGTTACGGGTGACCATGCCGATGTGGAAGAAGCCTTTGTATTCCGCGTAGCAAAGCTTCTTGAAGGTGCTTTCGTTCTGATCGCGGTAATCCTGCGGCGACTGCACCACGGCGATTTTCGGGTCGGCGAAGTGCGGCACCATGTGCTTGAGCCAGTTCGGGTCGACGCAGTAGTCCGAGTCGATCACCGCAATCACTTCGGCATCCTTGGCGGTGTGCGGGATCAGGTAGTTCAGCGCGCCACCCTTGAAACCGGCCAGCGGCGCAACGTGGAAGAACTTGAAGCGCGGACCGAGGGTTTCACAATAATCGCGCACCGGTTCCCAGACCGCCGGGTCCTTGGTGTTGTTGTCGATGATCAGGACTTCGAAGTCCGGATAGTCGAGGTTGGCCAGGGCGTTGAGGGTCTGTTTGACCATCTCCGGTGGCTCGTTGTAGCACGGCACATGGATCGAGACTTTCGGTCTGTAGTCCGAATCGCCCACCACCGGCAGGAATTCGCGCCGGCGCTTGTGGGTCCAGACCGTTTCGGCCAGTTCATGGGCCTCGGTCAGCAAAACAATAAAGACCCCGAGTGCACCGAGGGCCAGGAGGAATCCGACCGTCAGGCTGAACCAGGTGCTGTATTGCTGGCTGTAGTCGTAACCGATCCACACCAACACCGAACCGCACAGAAACGCGATGAAGGTCAGGAAGGTACGGCCACGTTGACGCAGGGCCGAACCGTCGATCATCAACAGGGTCAGGGATAGCAACGCCAACACGGCCGAGCCGATCGCCAGCACCCGCCATTGCGGGATCGCAACGACCGGGCCTTCAAAGTTGAATTTCTGCTGGCGCGCGGCGTTGAACACGCCCCAATACGCGCCCACAGAGCCTTCGTCGCTGGCCTTCCACGGCTGGTCAAACGCTTCGATCACGAAGTAGTTGAAACCCTGGCGGTTGAGCTTGTTGACCAACGTGCGCAGGTAGATCGCCTGATCCGCCGGGCTGGCATCGGTGCCGCCACGCATACGGCCATTGCTCGGCCAGCCAACCTCCGAGAGCAGCAGCGGTTTTTTCGGGAACATCTTTTTCAGGTCACGGGCGCGGTCGAGGACGAACTGACCGGCCTTGTCCACCGGGATAAATTCCCAGTAAGGCAATACGTGCGCGGCGATCAGGTCGACGTGTTTGGCCAGTTCCGGGTGTTCTTCCCAGACGTGCCACTGCTCGGAGGTGGTAACCGGCACTTTCACGGCCGCGCGGACGCGATCCAGCAGTACGCTCAGTTCAGCGGCGGTAATTTCCTTACGGAAGATCGCCTCGTTGCCTACAACCACGCGGACCACGCTGCGGGACGTGTTGGCGATTTCGATGGCACGAGTGATTTCGCGCTCATTGCGCTCCTGGTCCGGGCTGATCCAGATTCCCAGTGTCACGCGCAGGCCGAATTCTTCTGCCAGCTTGGGAATATCTCCCAGCGTACCGTCGACCGAGTAAGTACGGATGTTGTCCGTCAGCTTGCTCATGATCTCCAGGTCGCGACGCATTTGATCGTCGGTCGGGTATTGCTCTTTTTGTGGGTACTGACCTTGCTGGTACGGCGAGTACGAGAAGCCGGCGATCTGTTCAGGCCAGTTGGGGGCGGTGACCGGGCGATTGATCAGCGCCCAGAAGCCGGTAAACAAGGCTGCGATGGCGAGCACCACGACCAGGTTGAGTCCAAATTTACGCGATGACATAGCTATTTCGGGTTCCGGAGGCAGTGGAACGAAGGAACGGTCGGCAGGACGGCTGCCAAAGGACTTGGAGGGCGCGCATCCTACACCGTGCTTTCACTTACCGTACATCAGGCAGGGAAAAGTCTGACGTTGGGCAATTCCGTTTCACATAAGTTCTTACACTTGTAGCCAGAAGGTTAAAAGTTCTCGCGCTGTAGCCCTATAATGCGCGCCGGTTTTTGGGGTATTGGTCATGAGCACAGAAGATCCGCGGTTTGCAGGCATCGCCCGTTTGTATGGCATCGAGGGGCTGGAGCGCCTGCGCGCGGCGCATGTGGCGATTGTTGGCGTCGGCGGCGTCGGTTCGTGGGCGGCGGAAGCTGTTGCCCGTTGTGGCGTGGGCGAGATTTCGCTGTTTGACCTCGACGATGTCTGTGTCAGCAACGTCAACCGTCAGTTGCACGCGCTGGACAGCACCGTCGGCAAACCCAAGGTCGACGTGATGGCCGAGCGCCTGCGCGGGATCAACCCGGATTGTACGGTGCACGCGGTGGCGGATTTCGTCACCCGCGAGACCATGGCCGAGTACATCACGCCGAACATTGACTGCGTGATCGATTGCATTGACAGCGTCAACGCGAAGGCTGCGCTGATTGCCTGGTGCAAGCGTCGCAAGATCCAGATCATCACCACCGGCGGGGCGGGTGGGCAGATTGATCCGACGCTGATTCAGGTGTGCGATTTGAACCGTACGTTCAACGATCCGTTGGCGTCGAAAGTGCGCTCGACCTTGCGTCGCGATTACGGCTTCTCCCGCACCGTGACCCGCCATTACAGCGTGCCGTGCGTGTTTTCCACCGAGCAACTGCGCTACCCGAAACCCGATGGCAGCATTTGCTTGCAGAAGAGTTTTGTCGGGGATGGCGTGAAGCTGGACTGTGCCGGCGGGTTTGGCGCGGTGATGATGGTGACGGCGACGTTCGGCATGGTCGCGGCGACCAAGGCTGTGGATAAGATTGTTGCTGGGGTTCGGCGCCCCTCGGATCGGGTTAAACCTGAGGTTTGAACACAATCCACTGTAGGCGCTGGCTTGCCAGCGATGGCGGCATCCCTGACACACCGCGGTGTCTGGATCGCCAGCAAGCCGGCTTCCTACAGAGCTAATTCGCGCATGCGTTGCAATACGGCGTTGAGGCCATTACTGCGCGAAGGTGAGAGCTGCCGCGAAAGCCCCAACTGATTGAACCACTCCGGCAAATCCACCTGCCGCAACTCAACCGCCGACAACCCGTTGACCCGCGCCAACAACAACGCCACCAACCCGCGAATCAACCGCGCATCGCTGCTCGCCGCAAACTGCCAATGGCCATCCTGCAGCGAGCCCACCAACCAGACCTGACTTTCACAGCCATGCACCCGGTTGGCGTCGACTTTATCCACATCACTCAACGCAGGCAGGCGGTCACCCCACTGCATCAACAGCCGCGCCCGCTGTTCCCAGCCCGCCGCGTTTTGAAACGTATCCAGCGCCGTCACCGCGTCGACAGGCAAGCTCATCGCAACAGCTCCAACGCCTGATCCAGCGCTTCAAAAAACCGCTCCAGATCTTCGGAATCGTTGTACAGCGCCAGCGACACCCGAATCGCCCCGGCCAGCTCGAAGCTCTTGAGCAACGGCATGGCGCAGTGATGACCCGCACGCACGGCGATGCCCTGTTCGGTCAGCAGATGCGCCAGATCAGAGTTATGCACACCCTCGACGACAAAACTGGCCAGCGCCAGTTGCGGCTTGCCCAGCAGCCGAATGCCATTGCGCGCTTCAAGACCTTTCAACAAATAATCATGCAACGCCGCTTCATGCGCAGACACTGCTTCCTGATCGAGGGCCGCCAGATAATCCAGCGTCGCCCCCAAACCAATCACACTGGCAATCGGCGGAGTTCCTGCCTCGAAACCCAGCGGGGCAGGGCGAAAGCGAGCACTTTGGTAGTCCGCATCCAGCACCATTTCGCCGCCAAACTGCCAGTGGCGCAGTTGTTTCAGCGCGTCATTGCGCCCGTACAACACGCCGAGTCCATCGGGACCGTAGAGCTTGTGACTGGAAAATACATAAAAGTCGCAACCCAGCGCCTGCACGTCATGCCGACCATGCACTACGCCTTGAGCGCCATCGACCACAGTCAATGCGTCGTTCGCCTTGGCCATCGCCAATAAAGCGGGCAACGGCTGCCAGGCGCCAAGCACGTTGGACAGCTGACTAACCGCCAATAGGCGGGTTTGCGGACCGATCAACTGCGCGGCGGCATCCAGATCGATCAAACCGTCGGCGTCCAGCGGCAGGATCACCAGTTTCAGCTCGCGCCGCTGGGCCAGTTGCTGCCATGGCAGCAGGTTGGCGTGATGCTCCAGGGCGCTGATGGCAATCTCATCGCCCGGATTGAAAAGAGGTTCCAGGCCATACGCCAGGAGGTTCAGCGCAGAAGTCGCGCCGTGAGTAAAAATGATCTGCCCGCCATCGCCGGCATTCAGCCATTGGGCGACCTTGCTGCGGCTGGCCTCGAACGCCTGGGTGGCATGGGCGCCGGGCAAGTGTTGCGCCCGATGCACATTGGCTGCGCCATTGGCGTAGTAATGCGTCAGGGCATCCAGCAGGGCTTGAGGCTTTTGCGTGGTGGCGGCGTTGTCCAGATAGGTCTGGCCTTGCCGTTGCAGAGCGGCGATGGCCGGAAAATCGGCGCGCCAGGGAGAGGAAATCATCATGCTGTCGGGCCCTGGTAAACATGGGCGGGTGTACGCCTGACCCTGTAGGAGCGGGCTTGCCCGCGAAGCTTTTGCGGCCTCAAGGACCCCTTCGCGAGCAGGTCGAATCGTCGCACCGTCGCTCCCACAGGTGAGCATTCGACGCTTAGTTGTGAGCGTGCAGCGCTTCGTTCAGTTCGATGGCCGATTTGTGGGTTTTGCACTCCACGGCTCCGGTCTCCGAATTGCGGCGGAACAACAGGTCGGGTTGACCGGCCAGTTCACGTGCCTTGACGACTTTGACCAGCTTGTTGTGTTCGTCCAGCAGCGCCACTTTGGTGCCAGCGGTCACGTACAGGCCCGACTCAACGGTGTTGCGGTCGCCCAACGGGATACCGATACCGGCGTTCGCGCCGATCAGGCAGCCTTCGCCGACCTTGATCACGATGTTGCCACCACCCGACAGCGTGCCCATGGTCGAGCAACCGCCGCCCAGGTCCGAACCCTTGCCGACGAAAACACCTGCCGATACACGACCTTCGATCATGCCCGGGCCTTCGGTGCCGGCGTTGAAGTTGACGAAACCTTCGTGCATCACGGTGGTGCCTTCGCCCACATAAGCGCCCAGACGGATACGTGCCGCGTCAGCGATACGCACGCCAGCCGGAACCACGTAGTCGGTCATTTTCGGGAACTTGTCCACCGAGAACACTTCCAGCAGTTCGCCACGCAGACGGGCTTCCAGTTGATGCTCGGCCAGTTCGGCCAGGTCGATCGCGCCTTGGCTGGTCCAGGCCACGTTCGGCAGCAACGGGAACACGCCGGCCAGGTTCAGGCCGTGCGGCTTGACCAGACGGTGGGACAGCAGGTGCAGCTTGAGGTAAGCCTCAGGCGTGGAAGTCAGCTGAGCGTCTTCGGCCAGAATGGTCGCGACCAGCGGCTTGTGGCTCTCGGCCAGACGGGTCAGCAGCGCGGCCTGGGCAGCGTCGACGCCTTTCAGTGCTTCAGCCAGTTGCGACGCCTGAGCGGTGCTGAACGCGATGGCCTGATTGCCTTCGGTGTAGCCCAGTACCGGCGCGATGGCCGCGACCAGTTCGGCCGACGGGTTGAGCAGTGGCTGTGCGTAAAACACTTCCAGCCATGCGCCTTGACGGTTTTGAGTACCAACACCAAAGGCCAGGCTAAACAGGGTAGTGGACATGTAAATAACCTCTAACAAAATTGAACGGGCTGGCTTACTTGAGCGCTGCCGCGTAGATATCTGGCTTGAAGCCAATCAGGGTTCGGTCACCGAGATCGAGCACAGGGCGCTTGATCATCGAGGGTTGTGCGAGCATCAGTTCGATGGCTTTCGGTTGGTCGAGATCGGCTTTGCGTTCGTCGTCGAGCTTGCGAAAGGTCGTGCCTGCACGGTTCAACACCACTTGCCAGCCGTGCTCGTCGCACCATTGGGACAGGTGTTCACGGTCAATTCCGACCGCTTTGTAATCATGAAAGTCATAGCTGACAGCGTGTTCATCGAGCCAGGTGCGCGCCTTTTTCATGGTGTCGCAGGCTTTGATGCCGAAAAGGTGCAACGTTTTGCTTGAAACGGTCAAGGAATTGCCCCCTTTGCAGGTGCTGGAAAAAAATGGTGACGGATTATGCCATGGAAGCGCAAAACCTGTGGGAGCCGAGCTTGCTTGCGATGGCGTTTTAGCATTTAACATTTTTGCTGGCTGACAGTCTGCTATCGCGAGCAAGCTCGGCTCCCACAGGTATTGCGGTGCTTCAGAGCGGTCCGCAGCGGTGTGCGACATTGGTGTAAGGGGCTTCGTGCAGTCTAAGCCACAAATGTGGCATTTCGATGCTGTCGATTGCCTTCGCCGTTGCGGCAGTATTGTCGCCGGCGCAAGCCCAAGCGCTGGCATTTCAGATGGATCTTCTGGTGCGACGTTTGTGGCTCAAGGCGCCGCGGGCACGACGCCTTGAGTTGTATAGCCTCAGCCGTCGTCACCCGATTGGCGATGACGTGTCGCGAGAGGTGTTAGGGGGGACGCTGGATTCACTCGCTTTCGGGATACGGATAAGCCTTGGACATAAAGGCTTTATCCTTTTCGCTGAGGCTAAAATTGTGCCAAATCTGGAAGTCACCTTCGGTCCATTGCTGAAGGATGGGATAGTGCATGATCGAAAGCGGATCGTAGGGTGAGTAATTGACCTCGCTCGCGTCGAGGAGATTGAAGTAGCGTTGGTCAACCTCACGCCGTTGGAAATTGTCTTCGCTAGCGTCTTCGGGTACGTCATGTGCTGCATAGACAGCTTTCTTGTTCCACGGAATAGTCATCTCGGGGTGCAGGTGTTCATGTTCGGCACCCAGTGCATGGCCGAACTCGTGCATGACATAGTGGTTGAAAAGTGGGATATGGAGCATCCAGTCTCCGATCACCATGGTGGGTCCATCTTCCGTCAATAGCGCGTCTGTCCCGATATTGGACCAATAGGTTGCAGGCTCGGTGCGGATACGGATATCACCTTCTTCACCTTCGACGAAGTCAAACTTGAGGTTGATGTGAGGTAACCAGTTACTTGCGGCAGCCTTGACCCCATCCTTGAACGCTTGACCACCGTTCAAAAAAGCAATGCGCAATGTACGGCCTGGCGCCCAGAATTTGGTGTGTCGGGCTACTGCTCTTTTTTTTCGACTGGAAGAAGTGCTTTGGCGGTTCGCTGGGTTTTCAGTAATTGCCACCTCGTAGGAGGTAGTCGGGTCTACCGAGTGTTCGGAGAAGCAATAGGGTACATCATTCATAATTAAACATCCGTGTTTGGTTTGTTTGAATGTGAATCAGGTGGGCTGAAGTCAGTTAATATTTTTTGGATAGAATTCGCCGATGGATTTTATATCTTGTTCACTCAGTTCCGAATAGGTGCCTACTTCCCAGATGCCATCTGTAAGCTCCTTGTCTACGGGGTAGTGCATAATCGAAGTTTTGTCGTAAGGAGCGACTCGCGAACTGTCTGTTCCTTTTGTTGTAAATAACTGATCGTCTACCAGTTCTTTATCCCAGCCGAATTGCGTAGCATAAGCTTTATAGACTTTTGGTTTGTTCCAGGGGATGTTCGCTTGAGGGTGCTGGTGTTCGTGCTCCAGGCCCAGCGCATGACCGAACTCATGTAAAACAGTCACCTTGAAGTCAGGGTCTGAAGGTTTTAGACCTATGTACATAGTGGGTTGGCCTGCCTCGACGGTCAGGGCGTCGGTGCCAATACTGGAGCCGTTCAGTGTCGTGTTTGTCGAAATCCGGATGTCCGCATTGGCTTCCTTGGATAATCCGAAAATCAGACTAACGTGTGGGTCCCATTGCCAAATCAGTTGTTCGATGGCGTCTTGTAGTGCCTCGGGTGGGTTGTCGATAAAAGCTATTGTTAGCCAGCGATGTTTTGGCCAAAGTTTTGTGTGGTTGGCTATTGCACTAATAGTGAATTCTCCGGGTGCATGTTTAGGTGCGTTGTCCGGGTTTACTTTAATGGCTGCTTCGTATGATGCTTGTTCGCTGACAGGATTAAATACTATGCAGGATGATAGTTTGCACATGTCGAACTTCCTTGTTCTGGATTGTTTTAGTGTGATGTTTTTAACGTGTGATGATACTAAGTCTGGCGAGTAAGTTTATCAAGGCGGTATTTTGCGTGGGTTGTTTCAGGGTGTTCGCTAGTTGAGCTTGCCCCCTCGTTGCAAGGGGGCAAGTTTGTGATATTACTTTTGGCGTTTGATAAAGGCGCGAATACGCTCGGCCGCTTCGACACATTCAGCCAGCGGCGCAACCAGTGCCATGCGCACTCGACCGGCACCCGGATTAGCGCCATCGACGTCACGGGACAGATAAGAACCCGGCACCACCGTCACATGTTCTTCAACAAACAGATCGCGGCAGAACGCCTCGTCATCGCCTTCAACATTCGGCCACAGATAGAAGCCGCCATCCGGACGCTGCACGTCCATCACCGGGCCGAGAATTTCCAGCACGGCATCGTACTTCTCGCGGTACAGCACACGGTTGGCGCGCACATGCACTTCGTCATTCCATGCAGCAACGCTGGCCAGTTGGGTCTGAACCGGCATCGCGCAACCGTGATAGGTGCGGTACAGCAGGAAGCCTTTGAGGATATCGGCGTCGCCAGCCACAAAACCCGAGCGCAGGCCTGGCAGGTTGGAACGCTTGGACAGGCTGTGGAACACCACGCAACGCTTGAAGTCTTTGCGACCCAGTTCCACGCAGGCGCTGAGCAGGCCGGCCGGCGGGGTTTGCTCGTCGAAATACAGTTCGCTGTAGCACTCGTCAGCGGCGATCACGAAGTCGTATTCGTCGGCCAGGGCGATCAGCTTCTTCAGTGTCTCGACCGGGATCAGTGCGCCGGTCGGATTACCTGGCGAGCACAGGAACAGGATCTGGCAACGCTTCCAGATGTCCGGCGAAACGGCGTCGAAGTCCGGGTTGAAGCCGTTTTCATCCAGGCAGGGCAGGTAGTGCGGCTTGGCTCCGGCGAGAAAGGCCGCGCCTTCGTAGATCTGATAGAACGGGTTCGGGCTGACGACCAAGGCGTCTTCGCCACGGTTGACCACAGTCTGGGTAAAGGCGAACAACGCTTCGCGAGTGCCGTTGACCGGCAGCACGTTACGCGCCGGGTCGAGCCAGCCGCTCGGGACGCTGAAGCGGCGTTCGCACCAGGCGGCGATGGCTTCACGCAGCGCCGGGATGCCGAGGGTGGTCGGGTACACGGCCATCTGATCCAGATTGCTGGCCAGGGCTTCGGCCACAAAGCTCGGCGAGCGGTGCTTTGGCTCGCCGATAGACAGCGCAATAGGGCGTTTGTCCGGGTTTGGCGTGACGCTGCCGAGCAGGGCGCGGAGCTTCTCGAACGGGTAAGGCTGCAACTGGTTCAGAGCGTTGTTCATGGGGGCCTCGTTCAATGTGGGAGCTGGCTTTTGTAGGAGCCGGGCTTGCCCGCGATGCATGCGCCTCGGGTTGTCAGGTGCACCGAGGTGATGCTATCGCGGGCAAGCCCGGCTCCTACATAAGCGCTTTCCCACAGGGAAATTTGTTAATTCAGATACTGAGTCGTGACAGTTTAATATCGGGTTCGTGGCTGACGCTCAGCTGCTCAACGATTGCATCCTGCAAGCGGCTGCACAGCAGCGGGTCGGACAGTTGCTGGTTGTTGGCGTCGGTAATGAAGAAAACGTCCTCTACCCGCTCGCCCAGCGTAGCGATCTTGGCGTTTTGCAGCGACAGGTCGAACTCCAGGAAAATCGTGCCAATGCGCGCCAACAGGCCCGGACGGTCGGGAGCCGTGAGTTCCAGCACGGTCACCGGACGCTGGGCGTCGTTGTGGATCGTCACCTGTGGCGCAAAGGCGAAATGCTTGAGCTGGCGTGGTACACGGCGCTGGATGATGGTCGGGTAGTCAGCCGGGTTGCGCAGGGCTTCGGTCAGGCCGTCGCGGATCTGTTTGACCCGCGCCGGGTTGTCGCCAATCGAGTCGCCGTCAGTGTCGAGCACGATGTAGGTGTCGAGGGTGAACTGGCTGCTGGAGGTGATCACTCGGGCGTCGTGAATGTTCAGGTTGAGCTGGTCCATCGCGGCCACGGTCACGGCGAAGAAATCGTGCTGGTCCGGCGCATAAATAAAGATCTGCGTGCCGCCCTCGAATTCGCGCTGCGTGGTTTCCTTGATCAGCACCAGCGGCCCGCCGTCGGCAGGTTGTTGCAGGATCGCGTCGGTGTGCCAGGCGACATCGCCGGCGGTGTGACGCAGGAAATAGTCATCACCCAGTTGCGACCACAGCTGTTCGACGTCGTCCGGATCGTTACCGCCGCGCACCAGGATGTCCAGGGCGGCGCTCTGGGTCTGACGGATTTGCATTTCGCGATCCACCGGGTTTTCCAGGCCGCGGCGCAGGGCGCGCTTGGTCTCGGTGTAGAGCTGGCGCAACAGGCTGGCGCGCCACGAGTTCCACAGGGTCGGGTTGGTCGCGTTGATGTCGGCCACGGTCAGCACGTACAGATAATCGAGGCGGGTTTCGTCACCGACAGCCTGTGCAAAATCGTGGATCACCTGCGGGTCGGATAAGTCCTTGCGCTGAGCGGTGGTCGACATCACCAGATGGTTTTGCACCAGCCAGACGATCAGGCGGCTGTCCCACACCGGCAATTGATGACGCTGGCAGAAAGCTTCGGCATCCACCGCGCCGATTTCCGAGTGGTCGCCATGCCGGCCCTTGCCGATGTCGTGGTACAGGCCGGCCAGGTAAATCAGCTCGGGCTTGGGCAGTTTGCCCATGAGCTTGCTGGCCAGCGGGAATTTTTCCGACACTTGGGTGTACTGCAGCTTACGCAGGTGTTTGATCAGGTTCAGGGTGTGCGCGTCGACCGTATAGATGTGGAACAGGTCGTGTTGCATCTGCCCGACGATCAAGCCGAATTCAGGCAAGTAGCGCCCGAGAATGCCGTAACGGTTCATCCGGCGCAGGTTGCGGTGGATGCCGATCTTGCACTTGAACAGCTCGATAAACAGGCTGGTATTACGAATGTCGTTACGGAATTCGTCGTCGATCAGGTGACGGTTTTCGCGCAGCAGACGGATGGTGTCGGCGCGCACGCCTTTGATTTCCGGCTGCTGGGCCATCAGCACGAAGATTTCGAGCATGGCGAAGGGCGTGCGACGGAATACGTTGTCGTTGCGTGCCTCGATGTAGCCGTCGTGCAACTGGAACCGCGAGTTGATGGGCTGTGGCGGCGCTTCATCATCCGGGGCGAGGATGACTTCTTCGAAATGCTGGATGATCAGGTCGCTGAGCTGCGCAATGCTCATGACCACCCGGTAATACTGCTGCATGAAGTTTTCGATGGCTTGCTTGGCGTCATCACCGACGAACCCCAGCAGCCCGGCAATCGAACGCTGGTGATCGAACAGCAAGCGATCCTCGGAACGGCCGGCGAGCATGTGCAGCGCGTAACGGACCTTCCACAGAAATTCCTGGGATGAGGCCAGCAGCGCGTTTTCGCTCTCTACCAGAAAACCTTCGCCGGCCAGTGCACGCAGGTTAAGGGTGCCGTATTCACGACGGGCCACCCACAGAATTGTCTGGATATCCCGCAGCCCGCCGGGCGAGCCTTTGACGTTGGGTTCCAGGTTGTATTCCGTGTCGTTGTATTTGTGGTGACGGGCCTTCTGCTCGGCGCGCTTGGCCAGGAAGAAGTCCTTGCTCGGCCACATGTGCGCGGTGCTGGTAACGTCCAGCATGCGCTGGCGCAGGCGTTCAGGGCCGCAGATGGTGCGGCTTTCCATCAGGTTGGTAACAACCGTCAGGTCGGCGCGGGCCTCAACGGCGCATTCGTCCACCGAGCGAACGCTCTGACCCACCTCCAGGCCGATGTCCCACAGCAACGTCAGAAAACGCTCGATGGAATCGCGGAAAACTTCGTGGTCGGCGCTGTCCAGGAGGATCAGCAAATCGATGTCGGAATACGGGTGTAACTCACCGCGACCGTAGCCGCCGACCGCGACCAGAGCGATGTCGGCGTCTGCACTCCAATTGAACTGCTCCCAGGCCTTTTGCAGGATGTTATCGACGAACCAGGCGCGATCCTCGATCAACCGGCGAATTTCGCGGCCGCTGCGAAAGCGCCCGTCGAGTACCTCGCGGGCCTGGCGGATCGCCTTCTTGAAGGCCGCGATCGGGCTTGCTTTCAGGGCCAGTTCAGCCTGGAACTGGCCGCGATCGAAGAGTTCGGGATCCACCTGCGGCATCGATTGGCTTTCCTGTCTATCTATAAGGCTGAGAGCGGTGCAGTCCGGATCAGGCCGAGACGCGCGCGATGGTGTCGTCGGCGCGCAAGGTAAAGATCTCGTAACCGGTTTCGGTGACCAGCAGGGTGTGCTCCCACTGGGCCGACAGCTTGCGGTCCTTGGTGATCGCGGTCCAGCCATCGCCCAATACCTTGGTGTCGGCTTTGCCCTGGTTGATCATCGGCTCGATGGTGAAGGTCATGCCGGCCTTGAGTTCCATGCCGGTGCCGGCGCGGCCGTAATGCAGGATTTGCGGCTCTTCGTGGAACACCTTGCCAATGCCGTGACCGCAGAACTCGCGAACCACCGAGAAGCCGTTCTTTTCCGCGTGCTTCTGGATGATTTCGCCGATGTCGCCGAGGCGGCAGCCGGGTTTGACGATTTCAATCGCCTTGTACATGCATTCCTGGGTCACTTGCGACAGGCGCTCGGCCCAGACCGGCACGGTGCCGACGTGGAACATGCGGCTGGTGTCACCGTGGTAGCCGTCCTTGATGACGGTGACGTCGATGTTCAGCGTGTCGCCATCCTTCAACGGCTTCTCGTTCGGAATGCCGTGGCAAACCACGTGGTTGATCGAGGTGCAGATCGACTTCGGGTAGCCCTTGTAGTTGAGCGGGGCAGGAATGGCTTTCTGCTCGTTGACAATGTAATCGTGGCAGATGCGATCCAGCTCTTCGGTGGTGATACCCGGTTTGACATGTTCGGCAATCATTTCCAGCACATCGGCGGCCAGTTTGCCGGCGATGCGCATTTTTGCGATGTCCTCTGGGGTTTTGAGGGTGACGGTCATACAGGCTCTCTTTGCGCTCGATGGCGCTTGTTGAAACGAAATGGGCGGTGTGCGATCGATCTTCGCGGCCCTGAAAAACCTGATTCTATCAGACGATCAGCGCAAATCTGAGCCTCTGTGCGTCGCATCTCTCTATAGATTGGCGCATTCTTGAGCGATTCCAAGGGGCGATTAAAGACGCGTGTCAGGTTTTGAGAATCCGGGTTCCGTTTTTTGCAGCCTTGTGGTATAAAATGCGCCGCTTTCCGGGGATACCCCGAAAGGCTTAAATCCACACACGTGTCGACACGATGACCTGGGTGCCTTCAGCTGATGCTGCTGGTTGGTCATTGGGATACGTGGAGGCCAAACCCGACTTATTAAGGAACTATCATGTCCCAAGTCAACATGCGCGATATGCTGAAGGCCGGTGTGCACTTCGGTCACCAAACCCGTTACTGGAACCCGAAAATGGGTAAATACATTTTCGGCGCGCGTAACAAGATCCACATCATCAACCTTGAAAAAACCCTGCCAATGTTCAACGAAGCTCTGACTTTCGTAGAGCGTCTGGCCCAGGGCAAAAACAAGATTCTGTTCGTCGGCACCAAGCGTTCCGCTGGCAAGATCGTTGCTGAAGAAGCAGCACGTTGCGGTTCGCCGTACGTCGATCACCGCTGGTTGGGCGGCATGCTGACCAACTTCAAAACCATCCGTGCTTCCATCAAGCGTCTGCGTGACCTTGAAGTGCAAGCCGAAGACGGTACGTTCGCCAAGCTGACCAAGAAAGAGGCGCTGATGCGCACTCGCGACCTGGAAAAGCTGGACCGTTCCCTGGGTGGTATCAAGGACATGGGCGGTCTGCCAGACGCTCTGTTCGTTATCGACGTTGATCACGAGCGCATCGCGATCACCGAAGCCAACAAGCTGGGCATCCCGGTTATCGGCGTAGTCGATACCAACAGCAGCCCGGAAGGCGTTGACTACATCATCCCAGGCAACGATGACGCAATCCGCGCTATCCAGCTGTACATGGGTTCGATGGCTGACGCTGTAATCCGCGGTCGCAACCACGTTGCTGGCGGCACCGAGCAGTTTGTTGAAGAAGCTCCGGTAGCAGCAGCTGAGTAACTGACGCCTTGGCGTTGACTCAGTAAGCAAAAAGGGGGCTTGGCCCCCTTTTTGCCACCTCGAAAACCGTTTGTCGGCCCCGCACTTGCAGAGCTGTAACGTGCAGCGGCTTACAACGGTGGTTCGGGAAGAATTGATCGCCCGTTCGATCGGGTGGAATGGTTGAAAACCTATCCAAGAGGATTTTGAAAATGGCAGCAATTACTGCAGCGTTGGTTAAAGAACTGCGTGAGCGTACCGGCGAAGGCATGATGGATTGCAAGAAAGCCCTGGAAAAGGCTGACGGCGACATCGAAAAAGCCATTGATGATATGCGTGCTTCCGGCGCAATCAAGGCTGCCAAGAAAGCAGGCAACGTGGCTGCTGAAGGCGCTATCGCTCTGAAAGAAGACGGCAAATCTGCTGTTCTGCTGGAAGTAAACTCGCAGACTGACTTCCTGGCCCTGCAGGACGACTTCAAGGCATTTGTTGCTGCTAGCGTTGAAAAAGCGTTCGCCGACAAACTGACTGACGTCGCTCCGCTGATCGCCGCTCAAGAGGCTGATCGCCTGGTACTGGTTGGCAAGGTTGGCGAGAACGTCAACATCCGTCGCCTGGTACGCGTTGAAGGTGATGTTGTTGGTGGTTACCTGCACGGCAACAAGATCGGTGTTGCAGTTGTCCTGAAAGGCGGCAACGTTGAACTGGCCAAAGACATCGCTATGCACGTAGCGGCCAGCAACCCTGAGTTCCTGCTGCCTTCGGAAGTTTCTGCCGAAGCGATCGAGCGTGAAAAAGCTGTGTTCCTGCAGCTGAACGAAGAAAAAATCAAAGGCAAGCCAGAAAACATTGTTGAAAATATGGTCAAAGGCCGTATCAGCAAGTTCCTGGCCGAAGCGAGCCTGGTTGAGCAGGCGTTCGTCAAGAACCCTGAAATCAAGGTTGGCGAACTGGCCAAGAAAGCCGGTGCTGAAATCGTTTCTTTCACCTACTTCAAAGTAGGCGAAGGCATCGAGAAGCCAGTAGACAACTTCGCTGAAGAAGTTGCTGCCCAGCTGGCTGCTGCCAAGTCGTAAGACGGTTTTTTAAACTGTCGCCCTGAAGAGGCTGCCCGCTTACGCGCGCAGCCTCTTTTCAGATGGGCTGCCAATTTTTTAATTGGTTTCCCTTTGGAACTGGCTTACAAAGCCATGTTCCGATGGCGTTGAAGCAGCGCCAAGCTAGAGTGAGCGCAGCTGTAAACAGCTCGCACAGAATTTTTAAAATACGCCGCAGGAGAGATTCGCAATGGCTCAGCAGGGCAGTGGTTATCAGGCTCGCTATAAACGCATTCTACTCAAGCTTAGCGGCGAGGCCCTGATGGGCTCGGAAGAGTTCGGGATCGATCCGAAAGTTCTGGATCGCATGGCGCTGGAAGTCGGCCAACTGGTCGGTATCGGTGTTCAGGTCGGTCTGGTGATCGGTGGTGGCAACCTGTTCCGCGGTGCTGCGCTGAGCGCGGCCGGCATGGATCGGGTGACGGGCGACCACATGGGCATGCTGGCCACTGTGATGAACGCCCTGGCCATGCGCGATGCGCTGGAACGTGCCAATATCTCGGCCATCGTGATGTCGGCGATTTCCATGGTGGGCGTGACCGATCACTATGATCGTCGCAAAGCCATGCGCCACCTGAACGCCAAGGAAGTCGTGATTTTCGCAGCCGGTACAGGTAATCCGTTCTTTACCACGGATTCGGCGGCTTGCTTGCGTGCAATCGAAATCGATGCCGATGTCGTGCTCAAGGCGACCAAGGTCGATGGCGTCTACACCGCTGACCCGTTCAAAGACCCGCATGCCGAGAAGTTCGATCATCTGACTTACGATGAAGTGCTGGATCGCAAGCTGGGCGTGATGGATCTGACGGCCATTTGCCTGTGCCGCGACCACAAGATGCCGCTGCGCGTCTTTAACATGAACAAGCCCGGCGCCCTGCTGAATATCGTGCATGGCGGCGCTGAAGGGACCCTGATCGAGGAAGGCCAACAATGATCAATGAAATCAAGAAAGACGCTAAAGAGCGTATGCAGAAATCCGTCGAATCGCTGATGCACAACTTCGGCCGTATTCGTACCGGCCAGGCGCACCCAAGCATTCTTGAAGGCGTGATGGTGCCGTATTACGGTTCCGACACCCCGATCAAGCAGGTGGCGAACATCACCGTCAAAGACGCCCGTACCCTGCAAGTCGTCGCCTTTGAACGCAACATGCTGGGTGCCGTCGACAAAGCCATCGGCAGTGCTGGTCTGAACCTCAACCCGACCAACTTGGGTGAGTTGTTGCTGATCTCCATGCCGGCCCTGACCGAGGAAACCCGCAAGGGCTTCACCAAGCAGGCTCGCGATGTCGCTGAAGACGCCCGTGTTGCGGTGCGCAACATCCGTCGTGATGCGAATAGCCAGCTAAAGGATCTGGTCAAGGAAAAGGAAATCAGTGAAGACGAAGAACGTCGCGCCACTGGCGAGATCGATGATTTGACCAAAAAGTTCGTGGCAGAAATTGACGCGAATCTGGCTCAGAAAGAAAAAGACCTGATGGCCGTATAAGGGTCGCGTTTTCATGGAAAAGACCAAGCAGACTGTGCCGTCCGCGGTGCCGCGCCATGTCGCGATCATCATGGATGGTAATAATCGCTGGGCGAAGAAGCGCTTTATGCCGGGTGTCGCCGGGCATAAAGCGGGCGTGGATGCAGTTCGTGCGGTGATCGAGGTGTGCGCCGAGGCCAAGGTCGAAGTGTTGACCCTGTTTGCCTTCTCCAGTGAGAACTGGCAGCGTCCCGCAGATGAAGTCAGTGCCTTGATGGATTTGTTCTTCAAGGCATTGCGTCGCGAGGCCAAGCGCCTCAATGACAACAACATCAGTCTGCGGATCATCGGTGATCGCTCGCGCTTTCATCCCGAGCTTCAGGCTGCCATGCGTGAAGCTGAGGCGATGACCGCCGGTGCCAACCGCTTTGTCTTACAGATCGCCGCCAATTACGGTGGTCAGTGGGACATCGCGCAGGCCGCTCAGCGTCTGGCACGGGAAGTTCAGGCCGGACATCTGCGTCCGGAAGACATCACCCCTGAATTGCTGCAAACCTGTCTGGCCACCGGCGATCTGCCGTTGCCGGACTTGTGCATCCGTACAGGTGGTGAGCACCGCATCAGCAACTTCCTGCTGTGGCAGCTGGCTTACGCTGAGTTGTACTTCTCCGACCTGTTCTGGCCGGACTTCAAACACGACGCCATGCGAAACGCGCTGGCCGATTTCGCTTCTCGCCAGCGCCGCTTCGGTAAAACGAGCGAGCAGGTCGAGAATGGAGCCCGGGTTTAATGCTTAAACAACGAATCATCACCGCACTGATCCTGCTGCCGATCGCTTTGTGCGGGTTTTTCCTGCTTGAAGGTTCCAGCTTTGCGCTGTTCATCGGGTTTGTAGTGACGCTCGGCGCTTGGGAATGGGCTCGGCTGGCCGGCTTCACTGCTCAGCCGATTCGCGTTGCCTATGCCGTTGTCGTCGCGTTGATGCTGTTTGTCATGTACATCCTGCCGGGGTTGGCGCCTTGGGTGCTGGGCGCTTCAGTGCTCTGGTGGGGTGTGGCGACTTATCTGGTGCTGACGTACCCGCGCTCCAGCGAGCACTGGGCCAGCGCCGCCAGCAAACTGGTGATCGGTTTACTGATCCTGTTGCCGGCCTGGCAAGGCTTGGTCCAGATCAAGCAGGCGCCCTTGGGGAACTGGTTGATCATGGCGGTGATGGTGTTGGTCTGGGGTGCCGATATCGGTGCGTACTTTTCCGGCCGGGCCTTCGGCAAGCGCAAGCTGGCGCCGCAGGTCAGCCCTGGCAAGAGCTGGGAAGGCGTGTACGGCGGTTTGCTGCTGAGTCTGCTGATCACGGCGATTGTCGGTTTAGTGCGCGACTGGAGTTTTGCCCAGATGCTGATGGGGTTGATCGGTGCGGCAGTGATCGTCTTCATCTCGGTGGTGGGCGACCTCACCGAGAGCATGTTCAAGCGTCAATCGGGCATTAAGGACAGCAGCAACCTGCTGCCGGGGCATGGTGGTGTCCTGGATCGAATCGACAGCCTGACGGCTGCGATTCCAGTATTCGCTGTGCTGTTGTGGATGGCCGCACCGTGAGCCGCCCACAACAGATTACTGTCTTGGGGGCGACCGGTTCGATTGGTCTGAGCACCCTCGACGTGATTGCTCGTCATCCGACGCGTTACCAGGTTTTCGCCTTGAGCGGGTTCACTCGCCTGAGCGAGTTGTTGGCCTTGTGCGTGCGTCATACGCCACGGTTTGCTGTTGTGCCGCAAGCGAGCGCCGCCCGAACCCTGCAGGACGATTTGCGCGCGGCTGGCCTGTCGACTCGTGTGCTCGTAGGGGAGGAGGGGCTGTGTCAGGTTGCTTCTGATCCTGAGGTCGATGCAGTCATGGCGGCGATCGTTGGCGCGGCGGGTTTGCGTCCGACCCTGGCGGCAGTCGAGGCCGGCAAGAAAATTCTGCTGGCTAACAAAGAAGCTCTGGTGATGTCCGGGGCGCTGTTCATGCAGGCTGTGCGCAAAAGCGGTTCGGTACTGCTACCGATCGACAGTGAGCACAACGCGATTTTCCAGTGCATGCCACAGGATTTCGCCCGTGGGCTTGGCGCGGTCGGCGTGCGTCGGATTCTTCTTACCGCCTCTGGTGGTCCGTTCCGACAGACACCAATGGCCGAACTGGCGCATGTTACGCCTGACCAGGCGTGTGCTCACCCGAACTGGTCAATGGGGCGCAAAATTTCGGTCGATTCCGCCAGCATGATGAACAAGGGGCTCGAGTTGATCGAGGCCTGCTGGCTGTTCGACGCCAGGCCGTCCCAAGTCGAAGTCGTGATTCACCCTCAGAGCGTGATTCATTCTCTGGTCGACTACATCGATGGTTCGGTGCTGGCCCAGTTGGGCAATCCGGATATGCGCACGCCGATCGCAAACGCCCTGGCCTGGCCGGAGCGTATCGACTCGGGCGTGGCGCCGCTGGACCTGTTTGCCATTGCGCGTCTGGATTTCCAGGCCCCCGATGAAGAGCGTTTCCCTTGTCTGCGCCTTGCGCGTCAGGCTGCGGAGGCTGGCAATAGTGCACCGGCGATGCTCAATGCTGCGAATGAAGTGGCTGTCGCGGCGTTTCTCGACGGGCGGGTTCGCTACCCGGAAATCGCGAGTATTATCGAGGAAGTGTTGAACCTCGAGCCTGTCGTTGTGGTGGAAGATCTCGAGGCGGTGTTCACGGCCGACGCGAAAGCGCGAGTTCTGGCCGGGCAATGGTTGAGTCGTCACGGGCGATAAGTGCTGCAATACGTTGGCCCATGCGGCACTGAATAGGATTGCGGAGAAAGTAGATGAGCGCGCTCTATATGATTGTCGGCACCCTGGTGGCTTTGGGTGTGCTGGTTACCTTCCACGAATTCGGCCATTTCTGGGTCGCACGTCGCTGTGGGGTCAAAGTGCTGCGTTTCTCCGTAGGCTTCGGCATGCCGCTGCTACGCTGGCACGACAAGAAAGGTACTGAGTTCGTCGTGGCTGCCATTCCATTGGGCGGCTACGTGAAGATGCTCGATGAGCGGGAAGGCGAAGTGCCGGCCGATCAGCTCGAGCATTCCTTCAATCGCAAATCTGTCCGTCAGCGTATCGCCATCGTGGCCGCAGGTCCGATCGCCAATTTCCTCTTGGCAATGGTGTTTTTCTGGGTGTTGGCGATGCTCGGCAGCGAGCAGGTGCGGCCAGTCATCGGCGCAGTCGAGTCCGGCAGTATTGCCGCCAGGGCCGGTTTGAGCGCTGGTCAGGAAATCATTGCCATTGATGGCGAGCCAACTTCCGGCTGGGCGGCGGTGAATCTGCAGCTGGTTCGTCGTCTTGGTGAGAGTGGTTCACTTCAATTATTGGTGCGTGAGCAGGGCTCCACGACGGACTCTCCTCGCGAACTGGCGCTGGATAAATGGCTCAAGGGTGCTGACGAGCCGGATCCGATTCGTTCGTTGGGTATTCGTCCCTGGCGTCCGGCGCTGCCTCCTGTGTTGGCCGAGATTGATCCGAAAGGGCCGGCGCACGCCGCGGGTCTGAAAACCGGTGACCGGTTGCTTGCTCTTGATGGCAAGGCGCTGGATGACTGGCAGCAAGTGGTCGACATCGTTCGTATGCATCCGGATACCAAAATCATGCTGCGCGTTGAGCGTGATGGTGCTCAAATCGACGTCCCTGTTACGTTGGCCGCTCGCGGCGAGAGCAAGGCGCCTACCGGTTATATGGGGGGCGGAGTGAAAGCGGTCGATTGGCCGCCAGAGATGATTCGCGAAGTCAGTTACGGCCCGGTGGCGGCAATTGGAGAGGGTGCACGCCGCACCTGGACCATGAGCGTACTGACCCTCGATTCACTCAAGAAAATGTTGTTCGGCGAGCTCTCGGTAAAAAACTTGAGTGGACCGATAACCATTGCTAAAGTGGCGGGCGCTTCTGCCCAGTCGGGCGTTGCTGACTTCCTGAATTTCCTTGCATATCTGAGTATTAGCCTGGGGGTTCTGAATTTGTTGCCCATTCCTGTACTGGATGGGGGGCATCTGTTGTTTTATCTGATTGAGTGGGCGCGTGGTCGTCCCTTGTCAGATCGGGTGCAGGGTTGGGGGATACAGATCGGTATCAGTTTGGTGGTCGGGGTGATGTTGCTCGCTCTGGTCAATGATTTGGGCCGTCTGTAACAACTTCGCTGAATTGCGAATCTGCCGCATTTTGCGGCAGTTAGTTTATTGCCAGTTGGAATAAGAAAGGACTTCATGAAACGTCTGCTGCTAACTGCGGTTCTCACCGTATTGATGATCGCCGAAGTTCACGCCGAGTCCTTCACTATCTCTGATATTCGCGTCAATGGCCTCCAGCGGGTCTCCGCGGGTAGCGTCTTTGGTGCTTTGCCGTTGAACGTCGGTGAACAGGCGGATGATCGTCGCCTGGTGGAATCCACTCGTGCGTTGTTCAAAACCGGGTTCTTTCAAGATATCCAGCTGGGCCGCGATGGCAACGTCCTGGTCATCACGGTAGTCGAGCGCCCGTCGGTCGCCAGTATCGAGATCGAGGGTAACAAGGCGATCTCTACTGAAGACCTGATGAAAGGCCTCAAACAATCCGGTCTGGCTGAAGGCGAGATCTTTCAGCGTGCCACGCTCGAAGGTGTGCGCAACGAACTGCAGCGCCAATACGTCGCCCAGGGTCGCTACTCCGCCACCGTCGACACCGAGGTAGTGCCGCAACCCCGTAACCGTGTCGGGTTGAAGGTCAACATCAACGAAGGCACCGTCGCGGCTATCCAGCACATCAACGTGGTGGGTAACACCGTTTTCCCTGAAGAAGACCTGATCGACCTGTTCGAACTGAAGACCACCAACTGGCTGTCGTTCTTCAAGAACGACGACAAGTACGCGCGTGAAAAGCTTTCCGGTGACCTGGAGCGTCTGCGCTCCTACTACCTGGACCGTGGCTATATCAATATGGATATCGCTTCGACGCAGGTGTCCATCACCCCGGACAAGAAACACGTCTACATCACTGTCAACATCAACGAAGGCGACAAGTACACCGTTCGTGACGTCAAGCTGAGCGGTGACCTGAAAGTCCCTGAAGATCAGATCAAGTCCCTGCTGCTGGTTCAGAAAGGCCAGGTGTTCTCGCGCAAGCTGATGACCACCACCTCGGAATTGATCACCCGCCGTCTGGGTAACGAGGGTTACACCTTCGCCAACGTCAACGGTGTGCCTCAGCCCCATAATGAAGACCACACGGTCGACATCACCTTCGCTGTGGATCCGGGCAAACGTGCTTACGTTAACCGTATCAACTTCCGTGGCAACACCAAGTCCGAAGACGAAGTGCTGCGCCGCGAAATGCGTCAGATGGAAGGTGGTTGGGCTTCGACCTACCTGATCGATCAATCCAAGACGCGTCTTGAACGCCTGGGCTTCTTTAAAGAAGTGAACGTCGAAACCCCGGCTGTGCCAGGTGTCGATGACCAGGTTGACGTGAACTACGGCGTTGAAGAACAGGCTTCCGGTTCGATCACTGCCAGCATTGGCTTCGCACAAAGTGCCGGCCTGATCCTCGGTGGTTCGATCACCCAGAACAACTTCCTGGGTACCGGTAACAAGGTCAGCATCGGCTTGACCAAAAGCGAATACCAGAGCCGCTATAACTTCGGTTATGTCGACCCGTACTGGACTGCTGACGGTGTGAGCCTGGGTTACAACGCTTTCTATCGCACCACCAACTACGATGATCTTGATGTCGACGTAGCAAGCTATGCCGTAGACAGCTTGGGTGCTGGTGTGAGCGTCGGTTACCCGATCAGCGAAACATCGCGTCTGACCTTTGGTCTGACTGGACAGCAAGACAAGATCAAGACCGGTCAATACACCGTCGACGAGATTTTCGACTTTGTTAACCGTGAAGGCGACGAATACCTGAACTTCAAGGCTTCAGCTGGCTGGTCCGAGTCCACCCTGAACAAAGGCGTATTGGCGACCCGTGGTCATTCTCAAAGTTTGACGGCGGAAGTCACCACACCGGGTAGCGATCTGTCGTTCTTCAAACTCGATTACCGTGGCCAGTTGTTCCAGCCATTGTCTGAAAACTACACCATGCGCCTGCATACTGAATTGGGTTATGGCGATGGGTACGGCTCGACGGACGGCTTGCCGTTCTACGAAAACTACTTCGCTGGTGGTTTCAATTCGGTTCGTGGCTTCAAGGACAGTACGTTGGGCCCGCGCAGTACGCCGAGCCGTGGCCAGGGCGTTACTGGTAACCAGGGTACTCTTGCAGACCCGGATCAGGATCCACTGCCGTTCGGCGGCAACGTCCTGATTCAAGGTGGTGCAGAGCTTCTGTTCCCGCTGCCGTTCGTCAAGGATCAACGTTCCCTGCGCACTTCGGTATTCTGGGATGTGGGTAATGTGTTTGACTCCAAGTGCGAGCAAACCACCAATACCAACCCTCAGTCGAAGTCCAATACGCAATGTAACGATATCAGCTTCAGCGACATGGCCAGCTCCGTGGGTGTTGGTGTTACATGGGTAACAGCGCTGGGGCCGCTGAGTTTCGCACTGGCAATGCCGGTAAAAGAACCGGATAACGCTGAAACTCAAGTGTTCCAATTCTCTCTTGGCCAGACGTTCTAAGCGTCTGCTCCAGAATAACGACAATGGATTTTGTAGGAGTGCATCGTGCGTAAGTTGACTCAATTGGTTCTCCTCGCCACCGTACTGGTAGCAGGTCCGGCTTTTGCCGACATGAAAATCGCCGTTCTGAACTATCAGATGGCTCTGCTGGAATCCGACGCGGCCAAGAAATATGCCGTGGATGCCGAGAAAAAATTTGGCCCGCAACTGACCAAGCTCAAGACGCTGGAAAGCAGTGCCAAAGGCATTCAGGATCGTCTGATGGCCGGTGGCGACAAGATGCAGCAAGGCGAGCGTGAGCGCCTTGAACTCGAGTTCAAGCAAAAGGCTCGTGACTTCCAGTTCCAGTCCAAGGAACTGAACGAAGCCAAAGCCGTTGCCGACCGTGAAATGCTGAAGCAGCTCAAGCCGAAACTGGACAGCGCTGTGGAAGAAGTTATCAAGAAAGGTGCTTTTGACCTGGTCTTCGAGCGTGGCGCAGTGATTGATGTCAAGCCTCAGTACGACATCACTCGCCAGGTTATCGAGCGCATGAATCAGCTGAAGTAATCATGACAGCGACTATAAAGCTCGGTCAGTTGGCCGAGTTCCTCGGCGCCACGCTACGTGGCGACCCGGAGAAAGAAATTACTGGGCTGGCCACTTTGCAAGAGGCTGGCCCAGCTCAGTTGAGCTTTCTCGCAAACCCTCAATACCGCAAATACCTGGCAGACAGCCGGGCCGCAGCACTGTTGCTGAAGGCCGCTGATGCCGAAGGTTTTGCCGGTAATGCGCTGGTGGTGCCTGATCCGTATCTGGCCTACGCGCGTATTTCCCACCTGTTCGATCCAAAGCCGAAAGCGGCTGCCGGTATTCACCCGACAGCGGTAGTGGCAGCGGACGCAGTGGTTGATCCAGCGGCGAGCATCGGCGCCTTTGCCGTGATCGAAAGCTGCGCGCGTATTGCCGCGGGTGTGACCATTGGTGCTCATTGCTTCATCGGTGCCCGCTGCGAGATTGGTGAGGGTGGCTGGCTGGCCCCGCGGGTCACGCTGTATCACGACGTACGCATCGGCAAACGAGTGGTCATTCAGTCAGGTGCCGTGCTTGGTGGCGAAGGTTTCGGTTTTGCCAACGAGAAAGGTGTCTGGCAGAAAATTGCCCAGATTGGTGGTGTGCTGGTCGGTGACGATGTGGAAATTGGTGTGAACACCGCTATTGATCGCGGTGCGTTGGCCGATACCATTCTTGGCAATGGTGTGAAGCTCGACAACCAGATCCAGATCGCCCATAACGTTCAGGTCGGTGATCACACCGCCATGGCCGCCTGTGTGGGGATCTCCGGCAGCACCAAAATCGGCAAGCATTGCATGCTCGCTGGTGGCGTAGGGCTGGTGGGACATATCGAAATTTGCGACAACGTTTTCATCACCGGGATGACCATGGTGACCCACTCGATTACCGAAAAGGGTTCCTATTCTTCCGGTACGGCAATGCAGCCAGCAGCCGAATGGCGCAAAAGCGCGGCTCGCATCCGTCAGCTCGATGACATCGCGCGGCGTCTGCGACAGCTGGAAAAGCGTGTAGGGGAAGTGACCCCTGACGGTAATGCTTCATCAGATGGCTGATACCATTTCCATATCAAGTATGCACAGCCGTTAGACTGCCTGCTTGATTTGCTAGAGGGGCGCGTGTCAGTCGCGCGCTCCCAATCTTTACATAGGCTTCCCCCCGAAATGATGGACATCAACGAGATTCGCGAATACCTGCCTCACCGTTACCCGTTCCTGCTGGTGGACCGGGTCGTGGATCTGGATGTGGAAGGCAAGCGCATTCGCGCCTACAAGAATGTCAGCATCAACGAACCGTTCTTCAATGGTCACTTCCCTGCGCATCCAATCATGCCGGGCGTACTGATCATCGAGGCGATGGCTCAGGCTGCCGGGATCCTTGGTTTCAAAATGCTCGACGTGAAACCGGCGGACGGCACCCTTTACTACTTCGTGGGCTCTGACAAGCTGCGCTTCCGTCAGCCAGTGCTGCCGGGCGATCAGTTGATCCTTGAAGCCAAGTTCCTGAGCTGCAAGCGTCAGATCTGGAAGTTCGAATGCCAGGCTTCGGTCGACGGCAAACCAGTCTGCTCCGCTGAAATCATCTGTGCGGAACGCAAGCTATGAGTTTGATTGACCCTCGCGCAATCATCGATCCGACGGCCGTTCTGGCCGACGACGTCGAGGTCGGCCCGTGGTCGATCGTCGGCGCAGGTGTGGAAATCGGCGAGGGAACAGTGATCGGGCCGCACGTGGTTCTCAAAGGCCCGACCCGAATCGGTAAGCACAACCGCATCTACCAGTTTTCGTCGGTAGGTGAGGACACGCCCGATCTGAAATACAAAGGCGAAGAAACCCGTCTGGTCATTGGTGACCACAACGTCATCCGTGAAGGCGTGACGATTCATCGCGGGACGGTTCAGGACCGTTCGGAAACGACCCTGGGCGATCACAACCTGATCATGGCCTATGCCCACATCGGCCACGACAGCGTTATCGGTAACCACTGCATCCTGGTCAACAACACTGCGTTGGCCGGGCATGTGCACGTTGAAGACTGGGCGATCCTCTCCGGTTTCACCCTGGTACATCAGTATTGCCACATTGGCTCCCACAGCTTTTCCGGCATGGGGACTGCCATCGGCAAGGACGTTCCAGCATACGTCACGGTATTCGGCAACCCCGCCGAGGCCCGCAGCATGAACTTCGAGGGCATGCGTCGTCGTGGTTTCAGCGAAGACGCGATCCACGCACTGCGTCGTGCCTATAAGGTGGTTTATCGCCAGGGCCTGACGATCGAGCAAGCGCTCACCGAACTCGCCGAACCCTCTGACCAGTTCCCGGAGGTCGCGGTATTCCGTGACTCCATCCAGTCTTCGACTCGCGGCATCACCCGTTAATCATGGCTAATCTGCGTATTGCGCTGGTAGCGGGTGAGGCTTCCGGTGACATTCTGGGCGCGGGCCTCATGCGCGCACTCAAGGCTCAGCATCCGGCGGTGGAATTCATTGGTGTCGGTGGCCCGTTGATGCAGGCTGAAGGGCTGGTCTCATACTTCCCCATGGAACGGCTATCGGTCATGGGCCTGGTGGAAGTGTTGGGGCGACTGCGTGAATTGCTGGCGCGTCGCAAAAAGCTGATCGCCGACCTGATCGCCGCAAAGCCGGACGTGTTCATCGGGATCGATGCCCCGGACTTCAATCTCAACATCGAACTCAAGCTGCGTCAGGCCGGAATCAAGACCGTGCATTACGTCAGCCCGTCGGTGTGGGCGTGGCGGCAGAAGCGTGTGCTGAAGATTCGCGAAGGCTGCGACCTGATGCTGACGCTGTTCCCGTTTGAAGCGAAATTCTATGAAGAGAAAGGCGTGCCGGTGCGGTTTGTCGGGCACTCCCTGGCCGATGCGATTCCGCTTGAGGCTGATCGAGCCGCCGCACGGGCTGAGCTTGATTTGCCGGACGGTCCGCTGGTTGCACTGATGCCTGGCAGTCGTGGCGGTGAAGTGGGCCGGCTCGGCGCGTTGTTCCTCGACACCGCCCAACGCCTGCGCGCCCTGCGCCCGGGCGTGCGATTCGTCATGCCGTGCGCCAGCCCTGAACGCCGCGCACAGCTTGAAGACCTTCTGGCCGGTCGCGATCTGCCGCTGACTTTGCTCGATGGCAAATCCCATCTGGCATTGGCAGCCTGCGACGCGGTGCTTATCGCTTCCGGTACGGCTACCCTTGAAGCGTTGCTGTACAAGCGGCCGATGGTGGTGGCGTATCGACTGGCACCCCTGACGTTCTGGATTCTCAAACGGATGGTGAAAAGTCCTTACGTTTCGTTGCCGAACCTGCTGGCCCAGCGCTTGTTGGTGCCCGAGTTGCTGCAGGACGATGCGACGGTCGAAGCCCTCGCTCAAACACTTTCACCCTTGATCGAAGGTGGCGAGGAACAGACTCGCGGCTTCGACGAAATCCACCGTACCTTGCGCCTGGACGCCTCCAATCAGGCGGCGGATGCAGTACTGAACCTGATCGGCAAACCACAATGAGCAAAACCAGCATTCAGATGGGCCTGGACTTCACCCTGGTCGCCGAAGTCGAAGACCTCGTGGCCGGTGTCGACGAAGTCGGTCGCGGCCCGCTCTGCGGTGCAGTGGTCACGGCTGCAGTGATCCTCGATCCAAATCGACCGATCCTCGGCCTGAATGACTCAAAGAAGCTCACCGAAGCCCGCCGCGAAAAACTCTATGACGAAATCTGCGAAAAAGCCCTGAGCTGGTGCATCGCTCGGGCCGAAGTCGAAGAAATCGACGAGCTGAACATCCTGCACGCCACCATGCTGGCGATGCAGCGCGCGGTCGAAGGCCTGCACATTCAGCCGAAACTGGCGATGATCGACGGCAATCGTTGCCCGAAACTGTCCATGCGCGCTGAAGCGGTAGTGCAGGGCGACGGCAAGGTCCCGGCCATTGCTGCGGCATCGATTCTGGCCAAGGTCAGCCGCGACCGCGAAATGGCGGCGTTTGAACTGATTTACCCGGGTTACGGCATCGGCGGGCACAAAGGCTACCCGACGCCCGTTCATCTGGAAGCGCTGGCCCGCTTGGGGCCGACGCCGATTCACCGCCGCTCGTTCGCCCCGGTCCGCCTGGCGTACGAGGCGCGGGAAAGTCTGATCGAGAGTTAGTCGCAAGGCTGATGTTTTTGCCAAGGCCCGGTACAATCCGGCGTTTTAAAGCGTAGCGAGTGCAGGTAAGACAAGGCGAACGGCAGCGAGAAAGCGGAGTTGACTTTAGTCAATGAGCATTTCGAGTTGCCGTTCAACGCAGGCTTACCAAGCGCAGTAGCTTTAAACGCCGGATTTCCGGGCCTTGTTGTCTTCACGTTCACAGACAGGATCACTATGCCGGCTTCATTCGTTCACCTACGCCTGCACACTGAGTATTCCCTGGTCGACGGTCTGGTGCGGATCAAACCGCTGGTCAAGACCCTGGTCGGCATGAACATGCCCGCCGTAGCGGTCACCGACCAGAACAACATGTGTTCCCTGGTCAAATTCTATAAAGCCTCCATGGGTGCCGGGATCAAGCCGATCTGCGGTGCCGACTTGTGGCTGTCGAACAAGGATCCGGACAATGCCCTGAGCCGGATCAGTCTGCTGGCCATGAACGCTGTCGGCTATCGCAACCTGACCGAACTGATCTCCCGTGGCTTCATTGACGGCCAGCGCAATGGCTCGGTCATCATCGAGCGCGAATGGGTGGCCGAAGCCAGCGAAGGCTTGATCATGCTGTCGGCGGCGAAAGAGGGCGAAATCGGCCTGGCCATGCTCAGCGGCAACCCGGCCGAGGCTGAAAACCTCGCACGCGAATGGATGACGGTGTTCCCGGATCGTTTCTATCTGGAAATCCAGCGCACCAATCGCCCCAACGACGAAGAGCAGCTGCACGGTGCCGTGGCCTTGGCCGAGAAAATCGGCGCGCCACTGGTCGCAACCAACGACGTGCGTTTCATCAAGCAGGAAGACTTCGCTGCGCACGAAACCCGCGTGTGCATTGGTGAGGGCCGTGCCCTCGACGATCCTCGGCGTTCGAAGAATTACAGCGATCAGCAGTACCTCAAAAGCGCCGAGGAAATGGCTGAGCTGTTCAGTGACCTGCCCGAGGCGCTGGAAAACACAGTCGAGATCGCCAAGCGCTGCAACATCGAAGTGAAGCTCGGAAAGCACTTCCTGCCCAACTTCCCGATTCCCGATGGCATGACCATCGACGAGTATTTCCGCAAGGTGTCCTTCGATGGCCTGGAAGAGCGTCTGACCGTTCTGTTACCCAAGGACACCACAGAAGACTATGAAGCCAAGCGTCAGGTCTACGTCGACCGGCTGAATTTCGAGCTGGATATCATCATCCAGATGGGCTTCCCCGGTTACTTTCTGATCGTGATGGACTTTATCCAGTGGGCCAAGAGCAACGGCGTACCGGTAGGTCCTGGCCGGGGGTCGGGTGCCGGGTCGCTGGTGGCCTATGTACAGAAGATCACCGACCTCGATCCGCTGGAATATGACCTGCTGTTTGAACGTTTCCTTAACCCGGAACGGGTATCGATGCCCGACTTCGACGTCGACTTCTGCATGGACGGTCGTGATCGGGTGATTGAGTACGTGGCCGAGAAATACGGTCGCAACGCGGTAAGCCAGATCATCACCTTCGGTTCCATGGCAGCCAAGGCTGTGGTCCGCGACGTGGCGCGGGTGCAGGGCAAGTCCTACGGTCTGGCGGATCGTCTGTCGAAGATGATTCCGTTTGAAGTCGGCATGACCCTGGAAAAGGCGTATGAGCAGGAAGAGATCCTGCGTGACTTCATCAAGGTCGATGAAGAAGCCGCCGAAATCTGGGAAATGGCCCGCAAGCTCGAAGGTGTTGTGCGAAACGTCGGCAAGCACGCCGGTGGTGTGGTTATTGCGCCGACCAAACTGACCGACTTCTCGCCGATCTATTGCGATGAGGCCGGTGACGGTCTGGTCACCCAGTTCGACAAGGATGACGTTGAAGCGGCCGGTCTGGTGAAGTTCGACTTCCTGGGTCTGCGGACCCTGACAGTTATCGATTGGGCGTTGAAAACCATCAACCGCGACCGCGCCAAGGTCGATCAACCGCCGCTGGACATCGCGTTCATTCCGCTGGACGACAAGCCAACCTACACGCTGCTGCAAAAAGCCGAAACCACGGCGGTGTTCCAGCTCGAATCCCGCGGCATGAAGGAGCTGATCAAAAAGCTCAAGCCTGACTGCCTGGAAGACTTGATCGCACTGGTGGCCCTGTTCCGTCCGGGCCCATTGCAATCGGGCATGGTGGACGACTTCATCAACCGTAAGCACGGTCGCGCCGAACTTGCGTACCCGCACTCGGATTACCAGTACGAAGGCCTCAAACCGGTACTGGCACCGACTTACGGCATCATCCTGTATCAGGAACAGGTGATGCAGATTGCCCAGGTCATGGCCGGTTACACCCTCGGTGGTGCGGACATGCTGCGTCGCGCCATGGGTAAGAAAAAACCCGAAGAAATGGCCAAGCAGCGTGGCGGCTTCATTGAAGGTTGCGCGAGCAACAATATCGACGCCGACCTGGCAGGTAACATTTTCGACCTGGTAGAGAAATTCGCCGGTTACGGTTTCAACAAATCCCACTCCGCTGCGTACGGCCTGGTGTCGTACCAGACAGCCTGGCTGAAAACGCATTACCCGGCGCCATTCATGGCGGCGGTGCTGTCGGCGGACATGCACAACACCGACAAGGTCGTGACCTTGATCGAAGAAATTCGCACCATGAAGCTGCGTCTCGACGCGCCGGATGTGAATGCCTCCGAGTTCAAGTTCACGGTGAATGACGAAGGCCGGATTATTTACGGCCTTGGCGCGATCAAGGGCGTTGGCGAAGGTCCGGTGGAAGCGATCACCGAGGCGCGCCAGGATGGGCCGTTCAAGGATCTGTTCGATTTCTGCGCCCGTGTCGATCTCAAACGTATCAACAAACGCACCCTGGACGGGTTGATCCGCAGCGGTGCGCTGGATCGTCTGGGGCCATATTTCCATGACGAGCCGAAGGCTTATCAAGCGAGCATTGACCAGAATCGCGCTGTGTTGCTGGCCGCGATGGAAGGGGCGATCAAGGCCGCTGAACAAACCGCACGCACCCAGGACAGCGGCCATGCCGACTTGTTTGGCGGGTTGTTTGTCGAGGAAGACGCGGACGTCTATGCCAGCCATCGCAAGGCCAAGGAACTGACACTCAAGGAGCGGCTGAAAGGGGAGAAAGACACCCTGGGCCTGTACCTGACCGGTCACCCGATAGATGAATACGAAGGTGAAATCCGTCGCTTTGCCCGTCAGCGCATCATCGATCTGAAGCCGGCACGCGACACCCAGACGGTCGCCGGCATGATCATCGCCCTGCGGGTGATGAAGAACAAAAAGGGCGACAAGATGGGGTTCATCACCCTCGATGATCGTTCCGGACGGATCGAGGCTTCGCTGTTTGCCGAGGCGTTCCATTCTGCGCAGTCGCTGTTGCAGACTGATGCGATGGTGGTGGTCGAAGGTGAGGTCAGTAATGACGACTTCTCCGGAGGTCTGAAGCTGCGGGTCAAGCGGGTGATGAGCATGGAAGATGCACGCACCAACCTTGCCGAAAGCCTGCGCCTGAAGCTGCATACCAAGGATTTGAAGAACGATCAGCTACGCTGGCTGGGTGAATTGTTCAAGCGTCACCGCGGCGCGTGCCCGATCACCATGGAGTACACGAGCCCCGATGCGAAGGCCTTGCTGCAGTTCGGCGAGACCTGGCGAATCGACCCGGCGGATGCGTTGATTCAAGCCTTGCGTGACCAGTTCGGGCGAGACAACGTCTTCCTCCAATACCGTTGACGGTCAGGTGCCATTTTTTGTCATGAAGAGTGCGCCCTGATCTCGACCTGAATTTTTAATCTCGACCTGAACGCGCCTCTCCCTTAAGGTAGGGCGCGAATAGACAACCGGCCGGCCCAAGCTCTCTTGGACGTCGACCCAAGACGGACGCCTATGAACCCGAATTTTCTAGATTTCGAACAGCCGATCGCCGACCTGCAAGCCAAGATCGAAGAGTTGCGCTTGGTCGGTAACGACAATTCGCTGAATATCGGCGATGAGATCTCCCGCCTGCAGGACAAAAGCAGCACGCTGACCGAAGACATCTTCGGCAAGCTGACCAGCTGGCAGATCGCACGTCTGGCGCGTCACCCGAAACGTCCGTATACCCTGGACTACATCGAGCACATCTTCACCGAGTTCGACGAATTGCACGGCGACCGTCACTTCTCTGATGACGCGGCCATCGTTGGCGGTATCGCTCGTCTGGACGACCAGCCGGTGATGATCATCGGTCACCAGAAAGGCCGTGAAGTGCGCGAGAAAGTTCGCCGCAACTTCGGCATGCCGCGTCCGGAAGGCTACCGCAAGGCGTGCCGCCTGATGGAAATGGCCGAGCGCTTCAAGATGCCGATCCTGACCTTTATCGACACCCCCGGCGCCTACCCTGGTATCGACGCTGAAGAGCGTAACCAGAGCGAGGCGATTGCCTGGAACCTGCGTGTCATGGCTCGCTTGAAAACCCCAATCATCGCCACCGTGATCGGTGAAGGTGGTTCCGGTGGTGCTCTGGCAATCGGTGTTTGCGATCAACTGAACATGTTGCAGTACTCGACCTACGCGGTAATCTCGCCGGAAGGTTGCGCATCGATCCTGTGGAAAACCGCCGATAAAGCGCCGGATGCCGCTGAAGCCATGGGCATCACTGCCGAGCGCCTGAAAGGCCTGGGCATTGTGGATAAGGTGATCAGCGAGCCATTGGGCGGCGCACACCGCAATCCAGCGGCGGCGGCGGCATCGATCCGTGCCGAGCTGACCTCGCAATTGGCGATGTTGAAAAAGTTCGACAATGACGCGCTGCTGGCCCGTCGTTACGCGCGATTGATGAGCTACGGTCTCTGATCGAACGCTCCTGCATCCTGTAGGAGCAAGGCTTGTTGTGGCGAGGGGGCTTGCCCCCGTTGGACTACGAAGTAGTCCCCAATTAAAGTCGATACGTTCGGTCGGTCAGAACGCATCGACTTTTTTGCGACGGCTCCGCCGTCGAACGGGGGCAAGCCCCCTCGCCACAGGTCATCGCGAGCAAGCTCTGCTCCTACAGGTTTTGGTGCGTACATGACTCTTTGCGCAACACTTCTCAAGCAACTTGCACCGTGGCGCAACGCCGCAACCTGGCAAGTCGCTTTCTCGGGTGGCCTCGATTCCACTGTCCTGCTGCACCTGCTCGCCCATCTCGCAAAAAACCAATCCCTGCCAGCGCTCAGCGCCATCCATGTCCATCACGGCCTTCAAGCTGCGGCTGATGCGTGGCCGGAACATTGTCAGGCCGTTTGTGATGCCTTGGGTGTGCCGTTAAAGGTGATTCACGTTCAAGTTCAGCCCGGCGCCAGCCTTGAGCGTGCCGCTCGGGATGCGCGTTACGGCGCATTCGTTGAAGCCACTCAGGCCAATGAACTGCTGCTGACCGCCCAGCACCGTGACGATCAGGCAGAAACCCTGTTGTTTCGACTTTTGCGTGGGGCAGGGGTGAGAGGTTTGTCGGGGATGCCGAGCCAGCGTCCGTTAGGCCGGGGCCATCTGCTGCGCCCATTGCTGGACGTCAGTCGCGGCGAACTTGAAGCCTATGCAACAGCCCATCAGCTGAGCTGGATCGAAGATCCTTCGAACCAGGATCGGCAGTTCTCTCGCAACTACCTGCGGCATCAGGTGTTCCCGGTGTTGACCGAGCGCTGGCCTCAAGCAGTGGCGACCATGGCCCGTAGCGCTGCGCACTTGAGCGAAGCGCAGGCATTGCTTGATGAGTTGGCACAGATCGATCTGGCCGAAGCGACCACGGTCAATGATTTTGACTGGCTGGGCTTGCCCTCTCTGGAGTTGGCTTCCCTCGCAAAACGCTCCGCTGCGCGCCAACGCAATGCGCTAAGCCACTGGCTCGCATCGCTGACGAGATTGCCTGACAGCGACCATTGGTCGGGTTGGGAGGATTTGCGCGATGCCTCTGGTGATGCTCGCCCGGTCTGGCGATTGGCGGATGGCGAACTGCATCGTTCGGCGGGGCGGATTTGGTGGCTGTCGGGCTATTGGCTATGCAGTCCGCCGCCTGCCGTCCAATGGGCTGATCCTTCGAAGTCGCTGGTGTTGCCGGAGAATGGCGTGCTCACGCTCACCGGGCAAATCCCCGATGGTCCGCTGCAAGTCCGCTATCGTGAGGGAGGTGAGGTCATGGATCTAACTGGTCGCGGCCACCGCGACCTGAAGCGTTTGCTCAATGAACGCGGGGTCCCAGGCTTCGCCCGTGGCAGATTGCCGCTGCTCTATCACGGCGAGAAATTGCTAGCAGTGGCCAACGTACGGAGCTTGAATGGCAGTGGGCAGGAAGGCTGGCATTTGCATTGGCTGCCACCGAGCGAAGATCAAGGTTTGAGCTGAAAGGGGCTTTCCGGTAGACTACGCTCCCTTCTTGATACAACTTCTGTGGATTCGCCTGAATTGCAGGAGTTGCCGATTACCAAGCAGTCTTTGCTGGGCGATTCCAAAAAATGTGTAGCGAGCAACGTACCGGTGTTTCATCTGCCGGTCTGTCCCAACGCGGCGGTTTTTTTGAAAGGTGCACTGTGATTAATGCAGGTGATCGGGGGCTTCGGCCTTCCTTCGCTTTCCCCGGCGGCTCGGACCGCTTTAACGCAGACTTCTAGGGTTTTTCATGACGCGCTACATATTCGTCACGGGCGGTGTTGTTTCTTCATTGGGGAAAGGCATTGCCTCGGCTTCATTGGCGGCCATCCTGGAGGCGCGGGGACTTAAGGTCACCATGCTGAAGCTGGACCCGTACATCAACGTTGACCCGGGCACGATGAGCCCGTTCCAGCACGGTGAAGTGTTCGTCACCCACGACGGCGCCGAGACTGACCTGGACCTGGGCCACTACGAGCGGTTCATCCGCACGACCATGACCCAGAACAATAACTTCACCACTGGCCGCGTCTACGAGCACGTGCTGCGCAAAGAGCGCCGTGGTGATTACCTGGGTGCCACCATTCAGGTGATCCCGCACATCACCGACGAAATCAAACGCCGGATCATCAAGGGCGCCGGCGATGCCGACGTGGCGATGGTCGAGATCGGTGGCACCGTGGGTGACATCGAATCGCAACCGTTCCTGGAAGCGATCCGTCAATTGCGTTTCGAAGTCGGCGCCAAGCGCGCGATGCTGATGCACCTGACACTGGTGCCGTACATCGCCACGGCCGGTGAAACCAAAACCAAGCCGACTCAGCACTCGGTCAAGGAACTGCGTTCCATAGGCCTGCAGCCAGACGTATTGGTTTGCCGCTCCGATCACCCGATCGACATCTCTTCGCGCCGCAAGATCGCACAGTTCACTAACGTTGAAGAACGTGCGGTGATCGCGCTGGAAGACGCCGACACCATCTACAAGATCCCGGGCATTCTGCACTCCCAGGGCCTGGATGATTTCGTCGTCGAGCGTTTCGGCCTGCAATGCGGTAGCGCCGACCTGTCCGAGTGGGAAGCCGTGGTTGACGCCAAGCTGAACCCGGAGCACGAAGTCACCATCGCGATGGTCGGCAAGTACATGGAGCTGCTGGACGCCTACAAGTCGCTGATCGAAGCGATGAGTCACGCCGGCATCAGCAACCGCACCAAGGTCAACCTGCGCTACATCGATTCCGAAGACATCGAAAACCAGGGCACTGCGCTGCTGGAAGGTGTTGACGCGATCCTCGTGCCGGGCGGCTTCGGTCTGCGTGGCGTGGAAGGCAAGATCACCGCCGTTCAATACGCTCGCGAAAACAAGATTCCGTACCTGGGCATCTGCCTGGGCATGCAAGTGGCCGTGATCGAGTTCGCTCGTAACGTGCTGGGCTGGAAAGATGCCAACTCCACCGAGTTCGATCGTGCCAGCGGCCATCCGGTCGTGGGTCTGATCACCGAGTGGGAAGACGCTACCGGCGCGGTCGAAACCCGTACCGAGTCGTCCGACCTGGGCGGCACCATGCGCCTCGGCGCTCAGGATTGCCTGCTGGAACCGGGTTCGCTGGTGCACGACTGCTACGCCAAAGACGTCATCGTCGAGCGTCATCGTCACCGCTACGAAGTGAACAACAACCTGCTGCCGCAGATCATGGAAGCCGGCCTGAAAATCTCCGGTCGTTCCGGTGATGGCGCGCTGGTTGAAGTGGTTGAAGCCCCGGATCATCCATGGTTCGTCGCTTGCCAGTTCCACCCTGAGTTCACCTCGACGCCACGCGACGGTCACCCGTTGTTCAGCGGTTTCGTTAAAGCAGCTTTGGTTCAACACCAGAAGAAGGCGTAAATTTGATGGCGCAGAAAATCATCCGCGTAGGCGATATCGAGATTGCCAACGACAAGCCAATGGTGCTGTTCGGTGGCATGAACGTGCTGGAAAGCCGCGACATGGCGATGCAGGTCTGCGAAGAGTATGTAAAGGTCACCGAGAAACTCGGTATCCCTTATGTGTTCAAGGCCAGCTTCGACAAGGCCAACCGTTCCTCCGTGACCTCTTACCGTGGCCCCGGCCTGGAAGAGGGCATGCGCATTTTCCAGGACATCAAGCAAGCCTTCGGCGTGCCGATCATCACCGACGTCCACGAGCCTGATCAGGCCGCGGTCGTCGCTGAAGTCTGCGACATCATTCAGTTGCCGGCGTTCCTGTCGCGCCAGACCGACCTCGTGGTCGCGATGGCCAAGACCGGCGCGGTGATCAACATCAAGAAAGCCCAGTTCCTCGCACCGCACGAGATGAAACACATCCTGAGCAAGTGCGTGGAAGCGGGCAACGATCAGTTGATCCTCTGCGAACGTGGTTCGAGCTTTGGCTACAACAACCTGGTCGTCGACATGCTCGGCTTCGGCATCATGAAGCAGTTCGAATACCCGGTGTTCTTCGACGTGACCCACGCGCTGCAAATGCCCGGTGGTCGCTCCGATTCCGCCGGTGGTCGTCGTGCCCAGGTGACTGACCTGGCCAAGGCTGGCATGAGCCAGTCCCTGGCCGGCTTGTTCCTCGAAGCCCACCCAGACCCGGACAACGCCAAATGCGACGGCCCTTGCGCCTTGCGTCTGGACAAACTGGAGCCATTTCTGGCCCAGCTCAAAGCTTTGGACGAACTGGTGAAGAGTTTTCCGACGGTAGAAACCGCGTAAACTTCATTTCACCGTGTAGGAGCTGGCTTGCCAGCGAAGAGGCCCTCAAGTCTCGCAGCGATTTCGAGGTCGCCTTCGCTGGCAAGCCAGCGCCTGCCAAAAGCAATATGACCCACAAGTTATAAATCGAGCGGTACAAAGCGTTTTCGTCAACTTTGGAGTGTTTACAACAATGGCAAAAATCGTCGACATCAAAGGTCGTGAAGTTCTCGACTCCCGTGGCAATCCCACCGTGGAAGCGGATGTGCTTCTCGATAACGGCATCATCGGCAGCGCCTGCGCGCCGTCCGGTGCTTCCACTGGCTCGCGTGAAGCGCTCGAGCTGCGTGATGGCGACAAGAGCCGTTACCTGGGCAAAGGCGTGCTCAAAGCCGTCGCCAACATCAACGGTCCGATCCGTGACCTGTTGAAAGGCATGGACCCAAGCGACCAGAAAGCGCTGGATCACGCGATGATCAAGCTCGACGGTACCGAAAACAAAGGCTCCCTGGGCGCCAACGCGATCCTCGCCGTTTCCCTGGCTGCGGCCAAGGCAGCAGCACAGGACCAGGACCTGCCGCTGTACGCTCACATCGCCAACCTGAACGGCACCCCGGGTGTTTACTCGATGCCGGTTCCGATGATGAACATCATCAACGGTGGCGAGCACGCCGATAACAACGTCGACATCCAGGAATTCATGGTTCAGCCGGTTGGCGCCAAGTCTTTCTCGGAAGGTCTGCGCATGGGCACCGAGATTTTCCATCACCTCAAAGCTGTGCTGAAGGCCCGTGGCCTGAGCACTGCTGTTGGTGACGAAGGTGGTTTCGCACCGAACCTGGCCTCCAACGAAGACGCTTTGAAAGTGATCTCCGAAGCCGTGGCCAACGCCGGTTACAAGCTGGGCACCGACGTGACCCTGGCACTGGACTGCGCCGCTAGCGAGTTCTACGAAGACGGCAAGTACAACCTGTCCGGCGAAGGCCAGGTGTTCACCGCTGAAGGTTTCGCTGACTACCTGAAAGGTCTGACCGAGCGTTATCCGATCATCTCGATCGAAGACGGCCTGGACGAGTCCGACTGGGCTGGCTGGAAAATCCTCACCGACAAAATCGGCGAGAAAGTCCAATTGGTTGGCGACGACCTGTTCGTGACCAACACCAAGATCCTGAAAGAAGGCATCGATAAAAAGATCGCCAACTCGATCCTGATCAAGTTCAACCAGATCGGCACCCTGACCGAAACCCTGGAAGCCATCCAGATGGCCAAGGCCGCTGGTTACACGGCTGTGATCTCGCACCGCTCCGGTGAAACCGAAGATTCGACCATCGCCGACCTGGCTGTGGGCACGTCGGCTGGCCAGATCAAAACCGGTTCCCTGTGCCGTTCGGACCGCGTTTCCAAATACAACCAACTGCTGCGTATCGAAGAGCAGTTGAACGGTAAAGCCAAGTACAACGGCCGCAGCGAGTTCCGCGGTTAATTGCTACATGGTAAAAAGACACCGGATTGTGTCGAAAAAATCGCTACAGCGATCAATTTGCCACTAATCTGATGCCTTATCAGCACGAAGCCTGGTTCTTCCAGGCTTCGTGCTATCAGAAGCTTCAAAGTTTTTGCATGGCTGTCTTTTTTCACTGGAAACCTGATATTCGATGCGCAGTCCCAATTGGTTGTTCCTCGTCTTGCTCTTGTTGCTGGCTGGCCTGCAATACCGCCTGTGGGTGGGTAATGGCAGTCTGGCGCAAGTGGCTGAGCTGACTCAGCAGATCAAGGATCAACAGGCTGAGAACGAAGGGTTGCTGGAGCGCAATCGGGTCATGGACGCCGAAGTCAGCGAGCTGAAAAAAGGTATGGAGACCGTTGAAGAACGGGCTCGCCATGAGCTGGGCATGGTCAAGGACGGCGAAACCCTTTACCAGTTGGCTCAATGAACTCCTCATTACCGGCCTTCTGGGCCGTGATTCCTGCTGCGGGCGTTGGTGCCCGTATGGCTGCAGACCGTCCCAAGCAATACCTGCAACTGGGCGGACGCACTATTCTCGAACACAGCCTCGGCTGTTTCCTTGATCATCCTTCCCTGAAGGGGGTGGTGGTCAGTCTTGCTGTTGATGATCCTTATTGGCCGAACCTGGCCTGCGCTGCCGATTCGCGAATTCAGCGGGTTGATGGCGGCGACGAGCGTTCCGGGTCCGTGCTCAATGCGTTGCTGCATTTGCATGCGTTGGGTGCTGACGATGAAGACTGGGTGCTGGTTCACGACGCCGCGCGGCCCAATCTGAGCCGTGATGATCTGGACAAGTTGCTGAGCGAACTGGCTGATGATCCCGTCGGCGGTTTGCTGGCGGTTCCGGCACGCGACACCCTCAAGCGGGTCAACAAGCACGGTCGTGTCGTCGAAACCGTAGACCGCAGCGTGATCTGGCAGGCTTATACGCCGCAGATGTTTCGCCTTGGCGCGCTCCATCGGGCGTTGGCGGACAGTCTGGTGGCGGATGCGGTCGTTACCGATGAAGCATCAGCGATGGAATGGGCAGGCATGTCGCCGCGTCTGATTGAAGGCCGGTCCGACAACCTCAAGGTTACGCGTCCGGAAGACCTCGAATGGTTGCGTCAGCGCTGGGCGAACCGTCGGTAAACGTTCGCAGCCTCGTTTCACTCGACAGCTCCTACATTGTCCGTATTCACCGCAATATCTTGATCTTGTAGGAGCTGTCGAGTGAAACGAGGCTGCGATCTTTTGATCTTCAAACCTTCACACCCTGTACTCCGACCTTAACGCCAACCCCTCCTTCAAATAATCCACCAACTTGCGCACCTTGGGCGACAGATGCCGTTGCTGCGGATAAAGCGCCCAAACAGCGGTATTCGGCGGTTGATGCGCCTCCAGCAGTGAAATCAATGCGCCGCTTTTCAAATGCTCCAGCACGTAATAGTCCGGCAACTGACACAACCCCACTCCCTGTAGCGCGGCATCCAGCACCGCTTGCCCACTGTTGCAGCGCCAGTTTCCCTGGACCCGCTGCGAAAATTCCCGCCCGTTCTGTTCCAGTTGCCACAGGTCCGAGCTGCCGATGAGGCAATTGTGGCGGCTCAGTTCCGACAAGCTGTGTGGCCGACCATAGCGTTCCAGGTAGGACGGTGATGCGCACAGATACATGCGTCGTGGTGCCAGGCGTGTGGCAACCAGTCTCGAATCTTGCAGGCGACCAAGACGGATCGCCAGGTCCAGGCCTTCATGCACTAGGTCGAGCGGGCGGTTGCTCAATTCGATGTCGACACGCAGTTGCGGGTAGAGCCCCATGAAGCGCGTTACCAGCGGCACGATGAATCGCTCGCCGTACGCCACGGCGCAGGTCATGCGCAGCATGCCTTTGGGTTCGCTGGTCAGGTCGCCGACCGCTCGCAAGGCTTCTTCTCGGCCGTCTTGCAGGCGCTGGCAATGTTGCAAGAAGGTTTGCCCGGCTTCCGTCAGCGTCACACGACGGGTGCTGCGGTAAAGAAGGCGGGTCTGAAGGCGCTCTTCAAGGCGTACGATTTGTCGACTGATGTGAGAGGAAGAAACCCCAAGGCGTTCGGCAGCGGCCGTGAATTGGCTGCATTCGGCCACGGCGACGAATTCGTCGATCCCTTCCCAGCGGCTCTCGGACATCGATGATTATCCCTGTATGGCAATAATGTTTTGCTTTTGTCCGGATTATTCATCGTAAGGCGCTGTATTACACTCTCTGTCTCGTTTTTATTCACTGGAGAATCCACATGATCAAGTCGCGCGCTGCCGTTGCCTTCGAGGCCAAGAAACCCCTCGAGATCGTCGAAGTCGATGTTGCCATGCCCAAGGCCGGTGAAGTTTTGCTGCGTGTGGTTGCCTCCGGTGTTTGCCATACCGATGCCTACACCCTGTCGGGCGCTGACCCGGAAGGCATCTTCCCGTCGATTCTCGGTCATGAAGGCGGTGCGGTGGTTGAGGCGATTGGCGAGGGCGTGACGTCGGTGGCAGTGGGCGATCATGTGATCCCGCTGTACACCCCGGAATGCCGTCAGTGCAAATTCTGTCTGTCGGGCAAAACCAACCTGTGTCAGGCGATTCGCGCGACCCAGGGCAAAGGTTTGATGCCAGATGGCACTTCGCGCTTTTCCTACAAGGGCCAGCCGATTTTCCACTACATGGGCACTTCGACGTTTTCCGAATACACCGTGTTGCCGGAAATTTCCGTCGCCAAGATTGCTAAAGAAGCGCCGCTGGAAAAAGTCTGCCTGCTGGGCTGCGGTGTCACCACCGGTATTGGCGCGGTGCTCAATACGGCCAAGGTGAAACCTGGTGATACCGTGGCCATTTTCGGCCTCGGCGGCATTGGTCTGTCGGCGGTCATTGGCGCGGTAAAAGCCAAGGCTGCACGCATCATTGCCATCGACATCAACCCGGCCAAATTCGAGATCGCCAAGCAGCTGGGTGCAACCGATTGTGTGAACCCGAAAGACTTCGATCGTCCGATCCAGGAAGTCATCGTCGACATGACCGATGGCGGCGTCGACTTTTCCTTCGAGTGCATCGGCAATGTGCAATTGATGCGCGCTGCACTTGAGTGCTGTCACAAAGGCTGGGGAGAGTCGGTGATCATCGGTGTCGCCGGTGCCGGTCAGGAAATCGCCACCCGTCCATTCCAGCTGGTCACCGGTCGCGTCTGGCGCGGTTCGGCGTTCGGCGGTGTGCGCGGCCGTACCGAGTTGCCAAGCTACGTCGAAATGGCCGCAACTGGCGAAATCCCGCTGGATACGTTCATCACCCACACCATGGGTCTGGAAGATATCAACAAGGCGTTCGACCTGATGCACGAAGGCAAAAGCATCCGTTCCGTCATTCATTTCTGAGGTCGGTCATGAGCCTGGAAAATATCTCCTGCCAGAAAAGCTTCGGCGGCTGGCACAAGCGCTACCGGCATCGCTCCGACGTGCTCGGCTGCGACATGGTGTTTGCCGTGTACCTGCCGCCGCAAGCGGAGCAGGGCGGCAAGCTGCCTGTGCTGTATTGGTTGTCCGGCCTGACCTGCACAGACGAGAACTTCATGCAAAAGGCCGGGGCCATGCGCATGGCGGCTGAGTTGGGGCTGATCATCATTGCGCCGGACACCAGTCCGCGCGGTCCCGATGTGCCGGGTGATCCAGACGGCGCTTGGGACTTCGGCCTCGGCGCCGGGTTTTATCTGAATGCTACCCAAGAGCCTTGGTCACGGCACTATCGGATGCATGACTATGTGGTGCAGGAATTGCCAGCATTGGTCGAGGCCCATTTCCCCGCGTCGGACAAGCGTGGCATCAGTGGTCACTCCATGGGCGGCCATGGCGCGCTGGTCTGCGCCTTGCGCAATCCGGGTCGTTATCAGTCGGTGTCGGCGTTCTCGCCGATCAACAATCCGATGGACTGCCCGTGGGGTCAGAAGGCCTTCTCTCGTTACCTGGGAGAGGACCGTTCGAAGTGGCGGGAATGGGATGCTTGCGCCCTGATCGCCGAGGCCGAAGAGAAGCTGCCGCTGCTGGTCGATCAAGGCGATCGTGATGATTTTCTTGCGACCCAGCTCAAGCCGGAAGCCTTGCAACAGGCCGCCAAACTGGCGAGCCATCCACTGACGTTGCGCCTGCAACCGGGCTACGACCACAGCTATTTCTTCATCGCCAGTTTCATCGACGACCACTTGCAACATCATGGACGTGCACTAAGCGCCTAATGACTGACAAAGCAGGTAGAATCACGCCCTGACAAAAATCGGGGCGTTTTTTTATGCGTATTGGCCACGGCTATGATGTGCACCGTTTCGCTGAAGGCGATTTCATTACTCTGGGCGGCGTGCGCATTGCACACGGCTTCGGGCTGCTCGCTCACTCCGACGGTGACGTCCTGCTGCACGCCTTGAGCGATGCTTTGCTCGGCGCGGCCGCGTTGGGTGATATCGGCAAGCATTTCCCGGACACCGATCCGACATTCAAGGGTGCTGACAGCCGGGGGCTGCTGCGCCACGTCGTCGCGCTGATTCACGCCAAAGGCTGGAAAGTCGGCAACGTTGATAACACCATCGTCGCCCAAGCGCCGAAAATGGCCCCGCATATCGAATCGATGCGCGCGCTGATTGCCGCGGATCTTCAAGTTGAGTTGGATCAAGTGAACGTGAAAGCTACCACCACCGAAAAGCTTGGCTTTGTCGGTCGCGAAGAAGGCATTGCCGTGCACTCCGTTGCCTTGTTGCTGCGCGCATGAACGAATCGCAATTGCTCGGCCCGCGGGCCTATGGCGAGGCGCTTGGCACTGCTGTTCTGAAAGCCACGGCAGAAGATTTTCAGGTCGATGAAGTGCTCAACATCCCCCTCAGCGGTGATGGCGAGCATTTGTGGATCTGGGTGGAAAAGCGCGGTCTCAATACCGAGGAAGCGGCACGGCGGATCGCCAAGGCGGCGGGCGTGCCATTGCGCACCGTCAGTTATGCCGGGCTCAAGGATCGTCAGGCGCTGACGCGCCAATGGTTCAGCGTGCAACTGCCGGGAAAGGCTGACCCGGATTTGTCGGCGGCGGAAAACGACACACTGAAAATCCTCAAGACCGGTCGACACAAACGCAAGCTGCAACGCGGTGCTCACTCGGCCAATGGCTTCACCTTGCGCCTGACGCAATTCGCTGGTGACAAAGCGGCGATTGAAGAGCGGCTTCAATTGATTGCCAAGCAAGGTATTCCCAATTATTTCGGCGCCCAGCGTTTCGGCTTTGACGGCGGTAACGTCGTCGATGCCCGTGCGTGGGCGGCGCGCAAAGCGTTGCCGGAGCAGCGCAACGTGCGCTCGCGTCTGCTCTCCACGGCACGCAGTTTTCTATTCAATCAGGTGTTGGCTGCACGGGTTGCCGATGGCAGTTGGCAGCGTGCTCAGGTCGGCGATCTGCTGGCCTTCACCGACAGCCGCAGTTTCTTTCCGGCCGGTGAAGCGGAATGCAGCGACCCGCGACTGGCGATTCTCGATCTGCACCCGACCGGCCCGCAGTGGGGCGAAGGTGACTCGCCAGCGACCGGCGCTGTCCATGTACTGGAGCAGGACATCGCCGCTCGCGAAGCGGACTTGCGTGATTGGTTGATTAACGCCGGTATGAGTCACGAACGTCGCATCCTGCGGCTGCCCATTGGAGGGTTGACGTGGCATTATCCCGAGCCTGACATTCTGCAACTGGAATTCGTCCTCCCGGCCGGATGCTTTGCCACCGTATTGGTGCGCGAGCTCGTTGATCTGGTGCCGGTGGGGCAGACGGACAGCCCATGCGTATTCTGATTTCTAATGACGATGGGGTAACTGCACCCGGTCTCGCCGCGCTTTATGCTGCGCTGGCGGATTACACCGAGTGTGTGGTTATCGCCCCGGACCAGGACAAAAGCGGCGCCAGCAGCTCGCTTACGCTCGACCGTCCGTTGCACCCGCAAACGCTGACCAATGGCTTCATCAGCTTGAACGGCACACCCACCGATTGCGTGCACCTGGGCCTGAACGGCTTGCTGGAACACGAACCGGACATGGTCGTCTCGGGGATCAACCTCGGCGCTAACCTGGGCGATGACGTGTTGTATTCCGGCACTGTGGCGGCCGCCCTCGAAGGGCGCTTCCTTGAGCGTCCTTCGTTTGCATTTTCGTTGGCCTCACGCCAAGTAGAGAACCTTCCCACAGCCGCCTACTTTGCACGCAAGCTGGTCGAAGCCCATGGCGATCTCGACCTGCCGCCGCGCACGGTACTGAATGTGAACATTCCCAATTTGCCGCTGGACCATATCCGCGGTATTCAGCTGACACGCCTTGGGCATCGCGCACGCGCTGCGGCGCCGATGAAGGTGGTCGATCCGCGGGGCAAATCCGGTTACTGGATCGCCGCCGCGGGGGATGCAGAAGATGGCGGCCCGGGCACCGACTTCCATGCAGTCATGCAGGGCTACGTTTCAATCACACCGCTGCAACTGGATCGCACCTTCAATGATGCCTTCAGAAGTCTCGATGGCTGGCTGGAGGGGCTGCGCTAATGACTCGTGAACATGACGATATGTTGCGCCGTGGCATTGGGATGACCTCTCAACGGACTCGCGAGCGCCTTATTCAGCGCCTGTATGAAGAGGGCGTTTCCAACGCCAAGGTGCTGGAAGTCATTCGCCGGACACCGCGCCACCTGTTCGTTGACGAGGCGCTGGCCCACCGCGCCTACGAAGACACGGCGTTGCCGATCGGGCATAACCAGACCATCTCCCAGCCTTATATGGTGGCTCGCATGAGCGAGTTGCTGCTGGAGGCAGGTCCCTTGGACAAGGTGATGGAGATTGGTACCGGCTCGGGCTACCAGACGGCCGTGCTGTCACAGTTGGTCGAGCGGGTGTTTTCCGTAGAGCGCATCAAGGTTTTGCAGGACCGGGCCAAGGAGCGCCTGGTGGAACTGAACCTGCGCAACGTGGTGTTTCGTTGGGGCGATGGTTGGGAGGGCTGGCCAGCTTTGGCGCCTTACAACGGCATCATCGTCACGGCAGTGGCCACTGATGTGCCCCAGGCGTTGCTCGATCAGTTGGCTCCGGGGGGGCGACTGGTGATCCCGGTCGGCTCCGGTGAGGTGCAGCAATTGATGCTGATCATCCGAGAAGAACAAGGCTTTTCCCGACGTGTTCTGGGGGCGGTGCGTTTCGTGCCATTGCTCAACGGGCCACTGGCCTGAGCATTTGTTTTTATGCGCTGAATTCTCTTCGATTGGCCGTGTCTTACAGCGGCATCGATTGGTTAAACGGTATTTATCGTCAGTAGGCAAACGTGTGCGCGGAGCGATTTTGCTTCATTAAAGGTAAAGCCTGTTCGGCCCGTTATACTTGCGACATCTCGAGCCGGAACACGGCAATCCACAATTTCAGCCACCACAGAGGGAGCGGCGGGTGAGTCTCACAGTCATTGCGCAGCGTATGAGTACAACGAGCTTTCAGCGCCTGGTGACTGGCCTCGTCTTGAGCACCTTGCTGGTCGGTTGCTCCAGCACCAAATCGAGTAGCGTAGGCGTAGTCGAAGGCAACAAGGCTGCGCCGCAACGTCCGGTAGTGACCACAGGTCAGTATGTCGTTCGACCAAAAGACACCCTGTTCTCGATCGCTTTTCGCTACGGCTGGGACTACAAAGCCCTCGCCGCACGCAACAACATTCCTACGCCCTATACGATCCATCCGGGTCAGATAATTCGCTTCGATGGTCGCACCGGATCAACGCCGACAGCGGCGGCCAATGCGTCCGGTTCGGCGCCTTCGTCGTCGCTGAAAACCACGGTAATCCGGCGCCAGCCGAATGGCGCAACCACGACTACAGAGGTGGTTACACCGTCCGTCGCCAGCAAGCAGACCCCCGCTCCGTTGCCTCCTGCTGGTCCCGCCCCGACCGGCTGGGGATGGCCATCTAATGGTATTTTGATTGGAAAGTTCTCATCAAACGGTAGTTTGAATAAAGGAATTGATATCGCCGGAGATTTGGGACAGCCTGTTTTAGCTGCGTCTGATGGGACGGTGGTATACGCCGGGAGTGGCTTAAGGGGCTACGGCGAATTAGTCATCATCAAACACAGCGAAACCTACGTCAGTGCCTACGGACATAACCGCAGGCTTTTGGTTCGGGAGGGGCAGCAGGTCAAGGTCGGACAGACAATTGCCGAAATGGGGTCAACGGGTACAGACCGGGTGAAACTGCATTTTGAGATTCGCCGCCAAGGTAAACCTGTAGATCCGCTGCAATTTCTGCCACGTCGTTGATTTGTTAGCCAGCTTGTTCCGTCACGTAGAGGGAACAAGCTCCAGCGTTGCCAAGGATAAAGGCGTCGCTTGAGCTTGAGGTCGAACTCACCAAAGGACTATAACAATGGCTCTCAGTAAAGAAGTGCCGGAGTTTGACATCGACGATGAGGTTCTCCTGATGGAGACCGGTATCGAGACGGATTCGATGTCGAATGATGAAGGGGCAGCTCCACCTTCTTCCGTTCGTGCCAAATCCAAACACTCCGCTTCGCTAAAACAACACAAGTACATCGATTACACGCGGGCACTTGATGCCACGCAGCTGTATCTCAATGAAATCGGCTTTTCCCCATTGCTCTCCCCGGAAGAAGAAGTTCATTTTGCGCGTCTGTCGCAAAGTGGCGATCCGGCCGGGCGCAAACGCATGATTGAAAGCAACCTGCGGCTGGTGGTGAAAATCGCCCGTCGTTACGTCAATCGTGGGCTGTCGCTGCTGGACCTGATCGAAGAGGGCAACCTCGGCCTGATCCGGGCAGTGGAGAAATTCGACCCTGAACGCGGCTTTCGCTTTTCGACCTACGCAACCTGGTGGATTCGTCAGACCATCGAGCGCGCGATCATGAATCAGACCCGGACCATCCGGTTGCCGATCCATGTGGTCAAGGAGCTCAACGTGTACCTTCGGGCTGCACGGGAGCTGACGCAAAAACTCGATCACGAACCCTCACCCGAAGAAATCGCCAACCTGCTGGAAAAACCGGTGGGAGAGGTCAAGCGCATGCTCGGCTTGAATGAGCGGGTTTCTTCGGTCGACGTCTCGCTGGGTCCGGATTCGGATAAAACCCTGTTGGACACCCTGACTGATGACCGTCCAACCGACCCTTGTGAGCTGCTTCAGGATGACGACCTGTCCCAAAGCATCGATCAATGGCTGTCAGAGTTGACGGACAAACAACGCGAAGTGGTAGTACGCCGCTTCGGTTTGCGCGGACACGAGAGCAGCACGCTTGAAGACGTAGGCCTGGAGATCGGCCTGACCCGGGAGCGGGTCAGACAGATTCAGGTGGAAGGCCTGAAGCGTCTTCGGGAGATTCTCGAGAAGAACGGCCTGTCGAGTGAGTCGCTGTTTCAATAAGCGACAGGCTCAATCGGCAGTAAAAGACCCCGCTTGGTTCGGGGTTTTTTATTGCCTGTAAGGTGGGTGAGGATTGCCGCAGGTTTGTCGTCTTGCGCTGTAGGTCTTCGCTTACTCTTTCGTAAGTGTTCACTATTTTTGCAAGGTGCTAGTCGTACATTTTCCTACGCGGTCGCATGCTATCCACATGATTTATATGCATATTTAATTTTATAAAGAATGTATGACACCTGTTTTTGACGACCCAGGCCAATTGCTCTTGGTAGGGAACTCTCTAGTATCTGAACGGTGTCGACGGACAGACACGCCCTTCAAGGATGAGGGGAATGGACATCGCAGGAAGCGATTCATCAGGACGATGAAAAGGAACACAGGGAATAGGGAAAAATGTGGGCGGGTCAAACCGCCCCTTTTTTTACCTTCAGAAAAGCAAAAAGGCCCGCTAGGGGCCTTTTCGGGAACGCGCGGAAAATCAGCGTTCGAGGTCTTTGATCTTGCCTTTGACGCCATCCCACTTTTCAGCGTCTGGCATCGATTCTTTCTTCTCAGTGATGTTGGGCCAGATTTCCGCCAGTTCAACGTTCAGCTGAATGAATTCCTGCATACCTTCCGGAACTTCATCTTCGGAGAAGATGGCCACGGCAGGGCATTCTGGTTCGCACAGTGCGCAGTCAATGCACTCATCCGGGTGGATCACCAGGAAGTTCGGGCCTTCGTAAAAGCAGTCCACCGGACAGACTTCTACGCAGTCGGTGTACTTGCACTTGATGCAGTTGTCGGTGACGACGAAGGTCATTTCTAATTTTCTCCTCAGGCGGCGGCAGCGGAGCCCCTTCACGTTGGGGTCGCCAGGTTTGGGAGCGATAGTCTGCTGGCCAGGCTATTAGCCAGCAGCATCCCAAACCGCGCGAGATTCTAACAGCTTGTAGGCAAGTGCGTTAGATCCGGTTCTTTAGTGCATAGAGCATTTCGAGCGCACGACGTGGTGTCATGTCGTCCAGATCCAGCTTGGCCAGATCATCCAGCACCGGATGCGGCAGGCTGGCGAACATGTCGCTTTGCTGCGGCGCGGCCAGTTTGCCCTTGGCAATCACAGGAACTTCATGGGGCAGGGCGGTGGCTTCCAGTCGACCGAGGTGCTCGCGCGCACGCACGATCACTTCGCTCGGCACACCGGCCAATTGCGCCACGGCCAAGCCGTAACTCTGGCTGGCAGGCCCGGGCAGCACGTGGTGCAGGAACACGATGCGTTCGTTGTGCTCGGTGGCATTGAGGTGAACGTTGGCCACCAGCGGTTGCGCCTCCGGTAGCACCGTCAGCTCAAAATAGTGGGTGGCGAACAGCGTGTAAGCACGCAGATGCGCCAATCGCTCGGCGGCAGCCCAGGCCAGGGACAGACCATCGAAGGTGCTGGTGCCTCGACCGACTTCGTCCATCAGCACCAGGCTGCGTTCGGTGGCGTTGTGCAGGATGTTCGCGGTTTCGCTCATTTCAACCATGAAGGTCGAGCGGCCGCCAGCCAGGTCATCGCTGGAGCCGATCCGGGTGAAAATCCGGTCCACCAGGGACAGTTCACAGCTGGCAGCCGGCACGAAACTGCCGATATGCGCGAGCAAAACGATCAATGCGGTCTGACGCATGTAGGTGGATTTACCGCCCATGTTCGGGCCGGTGATCACCAGCATCCGAGTGTTATCGTCGAGGCTCAAGTCGTTGGCCACGAACGGCGTGCTCAGCACTTGCTCGACCACTGGGTGACGCCCCTGGGTAATGCGCATGCAGGGCTCGCTGACGAAACGCGGGCAGTTCAGGTCGAGGTTCAGGGCGCGTTCGGCCAGGTTGCTCAATACGTCCAGCTCGGCCAGCGCAGCCGCGGTGTCTTGCAGCGGCGGCAATTGGCCGATCAGGTCTTCGAGCAGCGCTTCATAGAGCATTTTCTCGCGGGCCAGCGCACGGCTCTTGGCCGACAGTGCCTTGTCTTCGAACGCCTTGAGTTCCGGGGTAATGAAACGCTCGGCACCTTTCAGCGTCTGGCGGCGGATGTAATCAGCAGGTGCGGATTCAGCCTGTTTGCTCGGCAACTCGATGAAGTAACCGTGAATGCGGTTGTAGCCGACTTTCAGGTGCGACAGACCGGTGCGTGCTTTTTCGCGAGCTTCCAGATCAATCAGGAACTGACCGGCGTTTTCGCTCAGCGATTGCAGATCGTCGAGTTCGCTGTCGTAGCCGGTTTTCAACACGCCACCGTCACGGATCACCGCTGGCGGATTGTCGATAATGGCTTTTTCCAGCAGCGCCGCCAGTTCCGGATAAGTGCTGGTGGTTTTGGCCAGTTGAATGATGTGCGGCGCTTCAAGCTCGGTCATCGCCACCTGCAACTCAGGCAACGCACCCAGCGCATCGCGCAGACGAGCAAGGTCGCGAGGGCGCGCGTTGCGCAGGCCGATCCGCGCCAGAATCCGCTCGATGTCGCCGATTTCCTTGAGTTGCGGTTGCAGTTTCTCGAAGCGGTAGCCGTCGAGCAGGCACGTGATCGAGGTCTGGCGCGCCAGCAATACGGTCAGATCCCGCAGTGGACGGTTCAACCAACGGGTCAGCAAGCGGCTGCCCATGGCGGTCTGGCAGCGATCGACCACCGATTGCAGGGTGTTGTCGCGGCCACCGGCCAGGTTGGTGTCCAGTTCCAGGTTGCGACGGCTGGCGCCGTCCAGCACCACGGTGTCATCCAGGCGCTCGTGACGCAGGCTGCGCAAGTGCGGCAGGGCGGTGCGTTGAGTTTCCTTGGCGTAGCTGAGCAGGCAACCGGCGGCACCGATGGCCAGTGTCAGGTTCTCGCAGCCAAAGCCTTTGAGGTCCTGGGTAGAGAACTGCTGACAAAGACTTTTCAGCGCCGAGTCGCGCTCGAAATCCCACGGTGCACGGCGACGAACCCCACGACGTTTTTCCGCCGGCAGGTCCTTGGGCCAGTCGTCCGGGATCATCAGCTCGACCGGATTGACCCGCTCCAGTTCCGCCAGCAGGTTTTCCCAGCCCTTGATTTCCAGCACCGTGAAGTTGCCGCTGGTGATGTCCAGCACGGCCAGGCCGAACAGACGCTCGTCACCCAGCACCGCCGCGATCAGGTTGTCCCGGCGCTCATCCAGCAGCGCTTCATCACTGACCGTACCCGGCGTGATGATTCGCACCACCTGTCGATCCACCGGCCCTTTACTGGTTGCCGGATCACCCACCTGCTCACAAATCACCACCGACTCGCCGAGCTTGACCAGTTTCGCCAGGTAGCCTTCCGCCGCGTGGTAAGGAATCCCACACATCGGAATCGCCTGACCCGCCGACTGCCCACGGGCGGTCAGGGTGATGTCCAGCAACTTGGCGGCTTTCTTCGCGTCTTCATAGAAGATCTCGTAGAAGTCGCCCATGCGGTAGAACATCAGCTGGTCAGGGTGCTGGTTCTTCAGGCGCCAGTACTGCTGCATCATTGGCGTGTGGGAAGACAGATCGGAGATGGCTTTATTCATCGGAAATTCAGGAAAACTCGTTGAAAGGTGTAGGGCAAAGGAGGGGCATTGGCCCGGCTTTTCCGCAATGGGCGCAAGATTACCATGGGCGGTCCGCTCGACGCAGGCATGAAAGCCCTGCGGCACGTTTCTGCTGGATATGCATCGGATATGCAAAACAGCATTTGTTTTCGGCAAAAAGAACACGCACTATGCGCAGTATGCAAAAACGCAATGTTTCTACCGTCTTAAGAGCGCTGCTCGATCAACACGGGATCTCCCCCACGGAGCTTCACCGTCGCACCGGCGTGCCTCAATCCACACTCTCGCGGATCCTCGGCGGGAAGATCGTCGATCCTTCGGATAAACACATCTCGAAGATTGCCGAGTACTTCGCCGTCAGCACTGATCAGTTGCGTGGCCGCACGGATGTGTCGATCAGCGCCAATAAGGGGCGCGAAGCAGTGCATTCCGAACTCAAGGATATAAGTCTGTGGGACGACGATACGCCCGTCGATGACGATGAGGTGTCGGTCCCCTTTCTTCGCGAGGTTGAATTGGCTGCGGGATCAGGAAGATTCGTCATCGAAGAGAGCGAGCGCTCTAGTCTGCGTTTCGGCAAGCGCAGTTTGCGCCACAATGGCGTGCAATTTGATCAGGCAAAATGCGTGACGGTGCGCGGCAACAGCATGTTGCCCGTGCTGCGCGATGGTGCAACCGTTGGCGTGAACGCCGGCAAGTGCGGGATTGGCGACATCGTTGATGGCGACCTTTATGCGATCAACCATAACGGTCAATTGCGCGTGAAACAGCTTTATCGCCTGCCGATCGGGATCCGCCTGCGTAGCTTCAACCGCGATGAACACCCGGATGAGGACTATACCTTCCAGGAAATCCAGGAAGAGCAGATTGTCATTCTTGGTCACGTCTTCTGGTGGGGTATGTACGCCCGCTAACCTCACCGCTTTCAGACAAAAACCGCCATCCAGCGGTTTTTTTTCGCCTGTCGAAAACCGCCGGCGCCTTTGTTTGTTGTGTTTTTATGCGTCAATGCATTCTATGTGAATAAGAAAATGCATTTGTGCATTGACTGTATATGCATTCATGCATACTCTTGGTCTCAAGCCGCTCAACAAAGGCAGCGCTGAACCGGCCTCAACGGTTCAGATGGGTAGCTACTGACCGTTTGAAAGAACCCCTTATCACTCACATCAGGAGGCGAGACATGACAATCGAGCAACAAGCGTTGCTGGACATGCCGAGCTGGCTCGTCATTGTCCTTGCACTGGTGGGCGGGGTGTCTGGCGAAATGTGGCGTGCCGACAAGGACGGTGCTCGCGGCTGGTCACTGCTGCGGCGTCTGGCATTGCGCTCGGGGGCCTGCATGATCTGCGGGATTTCGGCCATCATGCTGCTGTATGCCGCTGGCTTGTCGATCTGGGCCGCTGGGGCTTTTGGATGCCTCACAGCCATGGCTGGGGCAGACGTCGCCATCGGGCTTTATGAGCGCTGGGCAGCCAAGCGGATTGGCGTTTGCGAAGTGCCGCCGCGCGATTCTCGTCCTGATCAGCAGTGAACGGGCATCGCTGACCGTGGACTGATTGCCTTGCAGGCTTGTCACGCCTGGATCAGAGCCTTCGCACCCTCACATTTTGATTGATCCTGCGCCTTGCAAGCGCGATACGCTCGTGTACGGTAGTTCTAATTCCACTTCCGTTCGCTCAGGAGATGACCGTGAAAGAAATCACCCAACTGGCCGCTGAACTGGGCAGACGCATGCAGGTTCTCAATGCCCACGTCACGGCGGCCGAGTCCTGTACCGGCGGCGGCATCTCGGAGGCGATCACTCGCATCCCGGGGAGTTCGGCGTGGTTCGAGGCCGGTTATGTCACCTACTCCAACCGGCAGAAAACCCAGCAATTGAACGTTCCGGTAGAGTTGTTTTCGACCGTGGGCGCGGTCAGTCGCGAGGTGGTCGAGGCGATGGTGCGAGGTGCGCAGGAAAAGAGCCGGGCGCATTTCGCCGTGGCGGTCAGCGGTGTGGCGGGGCCGGATGGCGGTTCTCCGAGTAAACCGGTGGGCACGGTCTGGCTGGCCTGGGGGGTTGGCGAGCGGGTGTTCAGCGAAGAGCAGCACTTCGCCGGTAATCGCGATGAGGTCCGCCGACAAACGGTGAAGGCCGCGCTAGAGGGGCTGCTGCGCCATGCCGCCGCAGAAATCTCAAATCAGGGGTAGGCGATCCTGAAACGCTGTGGAATAATACTGGCTACTTATACAGGTGTTGGCCGTCAGGCCTTATTGATTACGTGAGGACTTTAATGGACGACAACAAGAAGAAAGCCTTGGCTGCGGCCCTGGGTCAGATCGAACGTCAATTCGGCAAGGGTGCCGTAATGCGTATGGGCGATCAGGACCGTCAGGCGATCCCGGCTATCTCCACTGGCTCTCTGGGGCTGGACATCGCGCTCGGCATTGGCGGTCTGCCAAAAGGTCGTATCGTTGAAATCTACGGTCCTGAATCCTCCGGTAAAACCACACTGACACTGTCCGTGATCGCCCAGGCTCAAAAAGCCGGCGCGACCTGCGCATTCGTCGACGCCGAACACGCCCTTGATCCTGAGTACGCCGGCAAGCTGGGCGTCAACGTCGACGACCTGCTGGTTTCCCAGCCGGACACCGGCGAACAGGCCCTGGAAATCACCGACATGCTGGTGCGCTCCAACGCCGTTGACGTGATCATCGTCGACTCCGTGGCTGCTCTGGTGCCAAAGGCAGAAATCGAAGGCGAAATGGGCGACATGCACGTCGGCCTGCAAGCCCGTCTGATGTCCCAGGCGCTGCGTAAAATCACCGGTAACATCAAGAACGCCAACTGCCTGGTGATCTTCATCAACCAGATCCGTATGAAAATCGGCGTGATGTTCGGCAGCCCGGAAACCACCACCGGTGGTAACGCGCTGAAGTTCTACGCTTCGGTTCGTCTGGACATCCGTCGTACTGGCGCGGTGAAAGAAGGTGATGAAGTCGTCGGTAGTGAAACCCGCGTCAAAGTCGTGAAGAACAAAGTAGCTTCGCCGTTCCGTCAGGCCGAGTTCCAGATCCTTTACGGCAAAGGCATCTACCTCAATGGCGAGATGATCGACCTGGGTGTTCTGCACGGTTTCGTTGAGAAATCCGGCGCCTGGTATGCCTACAACGGCACCAAGATCGGTCAGGGCAAGGCCAACTCGGCCAAGTTCCTTGCGGACAACCCGGAAATCGCCGCGACGCTTGAGAAGCAACTGCGTGACAAGTTGCTGACCCCGGCGCCGGACGTCAAAGCATCGCCAGTCAAAGAGACTGCTGATGACCTGGCTGACGCTGATATCTGATTGATCCAATGACCGCCGTACTCGATACACTCGTCGCGGTGCGGCGAACCGCAATGGACCTGCTCGCACGACGCGAGCACGGTCGAGTCGAGCTGACGCGTAAACTGCGTCAGCGCGGCGCCCTCCCTGAAATGATCGACACCGCACTCGACCGCTTGACGGAAGAGGGCCTGCTGTCGGAATCCCGTTACCTCGAAAGCTTTGTTTCCTACCGGGCCCGTTCCGGTTATGGCCCTTTGCGTATTCGCGAGGAGCTTGGCCAGCGCGGCCTGCAACGTGCCGATATTGAACTCGCGTTACGCGAGAGCGGTATCAATTGGCAGGAGCAACTGGAGGATACCTGGCGGCGTAAATTTTCCGGACATCTGCCGATAGACGCTCGGGAGCGTGCCAAGCAGGGGCGCTTCCTGAGTTATCGGGGATATTCCATGGAGATGATCGGCCGCTTGTTCAGTGGCCGGGGAATGGATGATTGATAAAAAGTGGCCCGCTATTTCAATAGCGGGCCATTTTTTTTGCCTCAAGTCACCTTTGAAGGCTCTCGCGTGCGCTGTTGCGCATGAGGTTTGGAGTGAGCCCAGTTTTCCGGCAGGTTGATATAGTCCACCAGTTCGCGCAGTCGACCATGATCACGCGCGTTGAAGTTGAACGCGAGTCGCGCGAGGTGGCTGAACTGCGCTTCGTCGTGCTCTTCGCCGCTGTAGGCGTGCTGATGAAAATGATCGCTCAGGCACAGGTCGGCAAATGCCTCCTGCATGTGTTCGAGCGCCTGGTCGCTGAGCGTGTGGTTCATGCGAATCACGAACTGATGCTTGAGCCAGCGGCTGGAGTGGAAGTTGCTGTAGAACTGGTTGATCTGCTCCACTGCTTCTTCGGCGCTGTAAACCAGGCTCACGAGCTTCATGTCGGTAGGCAGGATGTAGCGATTTTCCTCCAGTTGATGGTGAATGAAGTCCAGCGCGCCTTGCCAGAACTTGCCGCCCGGCGCGTCCAGCAATACCACCGGCACCAATGGGCTTTTGCCGGTTTGAATCAGTGTCAGTACTTCCAGCGCCTCATCCAGGGTGCCGAAACCGCCTGGGCACAGGACCAGCGCATCAGCTTCTTTGACGAAGAACAGCTTGCGGGTGAAAAAGAAGTGGAAGGGCAGCAGGTTGGCGGTGCCTTGCACGGTGGGGTTGGCATGTTGTTCGAAGGGCAGGGTGATGTTGAAGCCCAGGCTGTGGTCCCTGCCGGCCCCTTCATGCGCCGCCGCCATGATGCCGCCGCCTGCACCGGTGATGACCATCAGGTCCGAGCGTGCCAGCGCGGCGCCCAGTTCTCGGGCCAGACCATACAGCGGGTGTTCGATCGGTGTTCGGGCCGAGCCGAATACGGTGACTTTACGCCGGCCGCGGAACTGCTCAAGCACACGAAAAGCGTGCTCCAGTTCGCGCAGGGCTTGAAGGGTGATCTTGGCATTCCAGCGGTTGTGATCTTCTTGAGCCATACGTAGCACGGTCAGGATCATGTCGCGGTAGATGGGGATGTTGGGACTGTTGGGTGAAACCAGGTTGAGTTGTTCTTCAACCTTGCTGGTGAGGTCGTGGCCGCTTTCTTCAAAATGACGGCTTAGCAGGTCATTCGGTTGGTAAGGCATCAATTTCTCCTTCCATACTGGCTCTGTTTTCCCTTGGATGAAGGAAACACTCGCATAACAAGACGCGTCGCGGGCGGCCCCTTTCCAGCCCGGAAAGTGAATGGGAACACTATGAATCTAGACCCTCGCAGAGATTTACGCTGCTTTGATCATTGCGCCGCAAAGTCTTTCCTGGCAACCGCTTATTGACGATTTGCAAGGTGATTTCACCGTTCGTCTGAACGCAGACCGAGTCTCCGGCGCTCTGATTTACTAAGCTACAGGTATGACACGACAACTTTGCGTCAAGGGCAGGCGCGCGATTCAAGAAGTTGAAGGATTTTCGCTCAAGCAGGGCGAGGAGCAAGGAGGCGGGACGCTATGACCAGGGTCATTCTGGAGATCGATACGCAACTGTATCGATTGCTCAAGTCATCGGCCGAGACCCATCATGTGAGTCTCGAAGAGGAGTGCTGCCGACGCCTGGAGGATACCAAGCGACGATCAAGTTACTTGCAGGCATTGCTGGCAGAACTGCGCGCCGAGGATGAACAACGGCGCGCCAATTCCGAGTGATTACTTTTTCTTGGTCGGAGCCGCTTTCGGGCAGTCCGATTCCTGATAGCTGGCGGAGCCTACCGCCTTGTTGGATTTCACTTCCGTGAAGTCGTAACGCATGATCGCGCCCTTGGCCATCAGTTTGCGGAACGACGGGTTGTTGCAAACGGAGGCGCCAAGCTGGAAATACACGGCTTTCGGATCAGCACGCATCTTGTTGGCGTGGCTGCTCTGTACGCTCAGGTGGTTGATCAGCGTTTTGCCTTCGACGGTGTAGCCCTGATCAAGAATGTCTTCGTTGATCGCCCGTGGAGTGCCAACACTGCTTTGTGTTGCGACGTTTTGCAGCTCTCTGTTGAGATTCTGCTCACTCAAGGACGCAGCCTGAGCGCTGAAGGACGACGCCAGCAAAATGGCAGCGGTGGGGACGATAAGGCGCAGCATGAAACTCTCCTGGTTCAGTGACTGGTGCTTCGACCCGTCACATGACTGTGCGTTCAGTGGCGGCGAATTATAGGGGACGCGTTCCGGACGGTACAGGCTTGCGCTGGCGGCTCTGATAAACTGGCGCCACTTTTTGCCCTGCCGAGTGCTTTTCGTGTCGATTTTCTTCTCCTGCCGGCGCTGCCTGCGATGAACCCTGCCCCCCCACATTTTGCTTCCAACGCCGTGGCCCGCTTGCGCGATGCGCGAGAGGAAGAGGGTATCAAGCCGATTCAGGCCCGAGGCTGGAGGGCACCGCGTTGCCGTGCCTGCCGCGTGATCGAGAGCCATTGCCTGTGCGCCTGGCGCCCGCAAGTCGAGGCGCGCTCTGGTGTGTGCCTGATCATGACCAACAAGGAAGTGTTCAAACCGAGTAACACCGGTTGGCTGATTGCGGATGTGGTACACGATAACCATGCGTTTATCTGGTCGCGCACCGAGGTTGATGAACAACTGCTGGCGCTGCTGGCCGACCCGCAGTGGCAGCCGTATCTGGTATTTCCGGGTGAATACGTCGAGCCCGAGCGGGTCACCAACAGCGTCGACACGGGTAGTTCGAAGCGTCCGCTGTTTATTCTGCTGGACGCCACCTGGACAGAAGCCCGGAAGATTTTCCGCAAAAGTCCTTACTTTGATCGCTTGCCGATCCTGAGCCTGCTGCCCGAGAAGCTGTCTCGATACCGGTTGCGCAGGTCGACCCGCAGCGAGCATTTGTGCACCGCCGAAGTGGCCGCACTGTGTCTCGATCTGGCGGGGGATACCGCAGCGGCAGCGGCGCTGGACGCTTATTTCGACGTGTTCAGCCAGCATTACCTGGACGCGAAACGTCAGCTGGACATGAACGTTGCAACGCCCGCTCACGCCGAGCTGATGCCTTTCGTGCAAAACACCGCGCCGGCCATCGGCCCGGAGTCGCCCATACTGTAGAAGTTGTGGGCCTTTGGTATAAGGCCGCGCAGCTTGACCACCCAGTCTTCGCTGGGCATGCTTGGCGCCGATTGGGGCGCGACCAGGTTTGATGCGCCGTTTTTAGCTGTTATTGGCGTTGAACGTGCCCCATTGGTGCAGCTCCGTGGCTGTGCCTTGAGTCGTTTGAAAAACAGGATCATTTGAAAAATGGCCACATACGAAATCCTGATTGCCGATGATCACCCGCTGTTTCGTAGCGCGCTGCATCAGGCCGTGACCCTGGGCCTGGGCCCGGATGTTCGTCTGGTGGAGGTGGCGAGCATTGCCGAGCTGGAAACCCGCCTGGATGAAAAGTCTGATTGGGATCTGGTGCTGCTGGACCTGAACATGCCCGGAGCCTACGGTTTTTCCGGGCTCGTGCTGTTGCGCGGTCAGTACCCGCAAATTCCAGTGGTCATGGTCTCCGCACAGGAAGAAGCGTCGATCATGGTCAAGTCCCGTGAGTTCGGTGCCAGTGGGTTCATTCCAAAATCCAGCGACCTGAGTGTCATCCAGAAAGCCGTACGCGCGGTGCTCGACGGCGATGTATTCTGGCCTCCTCAGGCGTTTGAAGCGGTCAGTGTTTCCGATGAGGCCAAGGCTGCCAGCGAAGGCCTCGCGAGCCTGACGCCTCAGCAGTTCCGGGTGTTGACCATGGTCTGTGAAGGCTTGCTGAACAAACAGATTGCTTACGAGCTGAGCGTCTCCGAAGCGACCATCAAGGCTCACGTTACCGCGATTTTCCGCAAGCTGAATGTGCGAACCCGGACTCAGGCGGCGTTGCTCTTGCAACAACTTGAGTCAATTGCGAGCCACTAAACGGCTACATGTTCACGTTATTTTTACTTTGCTTGATCTAGCGTTCCCATTCCTATCTGGTCAGTTGCCCACTCTATGTCACCTTTCAAAGGCCAAACCGGCCTAAAACGCATCCTCAATGCCTCCGGTTATTCGCTGGATGGCCTGCGCGCAGCTTTCACCGGTGAAGCGGCTTTTCGGCAACTGGTGTTGCTCAACGTCATTCTGATTCCGGTTACGTTCTTCTTGAACGTCAGCCGCGTCGAGCAAGCGCTGCTGATCGCTGTATGCCTGTTGGCGTTAATCGTCGAGTTGCTGAACTCGGCAGTAGAGGCGGCCATTGATCGCATTTCCCTCGAATTGCATCCACTGTCGAAAAACGCCAAGGACATGGGCAGCGCTGCTCAATTCGTGGCGTTGACCATGATCGCGTTGGTCTGGGCCGTCATCCTGCTTTAAGCGATGTGCGGCAGAACGATCTCGTCGCTGCGCTGAACCCCTGCGGTAAAAGCGCGGCACAGGTCGAGGAATTCGCGCATCGCCGACGTCTGATATTTCTGTTTGTGCCAGATGAAATAGAATTGCCGCGCCAGGTCCAGGTCCGGTGTCTCCACCGGCACCAGGCTGCCACGGCGAATGGCATCGCGTAGCGCCAGCCGCGAAATACAACCAATCCCCAATCCCGACTCCACGGCGCGCTTGATCGCTTCGGTGTGCTCAAGCTCCAGGCGGATGTTCAGCGCGCTGTGATGGTGACGCATGGCCTGGTCAAAGGTCAGCCGCGTGCCAGAGCCTTGCTCTCGCAATATCCACGCCTCGTGACTCAGCTCCTCCATGGTCGCGATACCGCGTTTGGCCAGTGGATGCTGAGGGGCGCAAAACACCACCAATTCATCCTCGACCCAACTCTGCACTTCGATGTCCGGATGGCTGCAGTCGCCTTCGATTAGACCCAGATCAATTTCATAGTGGGCCACTTGCTGCACGATATTGGCCGTGTTTTGCACGTGCAGCTTCACCTGGCTTTCCGGGTGGCGCTGCATGAAGCTGCCGATCAGCAAGGTGGCCAGGTAATTGCCGATGGTCAGGGTCGCGCCGACCGCCAATGAGCCGAAACCGGTCTTGCCGTTGAGCAAGTCTTCGATTTCCTTGGACTGATCGAGCAGTGCCACGGCTTGTGGCAGCAACTGTTTGCCCAGGGCATTAAGGCTCAGCCGTTTGCCGGCGCGGTCGAACAGCTGGCAGCTGGACTGGCGCTCCAGTTCGGTGATCGAGGTGCTCGCCGCCGATTGCGACAGGTTCAGCAAGCCCGCAGCACGGGATACGCTTTCCTGCTGGGCGACGGCGACGAATACTTGAAGTTGACGGAGAGTAAATCGCATATCTATATAACCGATAACCCTTATCTTAATAATCCATTTAACAGATATTGTCTCTGCCTTTAGAATGCGATGCAATTGCGCACATCACTGGCGCAGGCAAAATCTCCAGGAGTCCCACGTACATGAGCAACATGAACCACGAGCGTGTCCTCAGTGTTCATCACTGGAACGACACTCTGTTCAGCTTCAAGTGCACCCGCGATCCGGGCCTGCGCTTCGAGAACGGTCAGTTCGTGATGATCGGCCTGCAACAGCCCAACGGCCGCCCGCTTATGCGCGCTTACTCGATCGCCAGCCCGAACTGGGAAGAACATCTCGAGTTCTTCAGCATCAAGGTGCCTGATGGCCCGCTGACTTCCCAGTTGCAGCATCTGAAGGAAGGCGACGAGATCATCATCAGCAAGAAGCCTACCGGCACGCTGGTGCTGGATGACTTGAAGCCTGGCAAGCATTTGTACCTGCTCAGCACCGGTACCGGTCTGGCGCCGTTCATGAGCGTCATCCAGGATCCGGAAACCTACGAGCGTTTCGAAAAAGTGATCCTGTGCCACGGCGTGCGTTACGTCAACGAAGTCGCTTACCGCGAATTCATCACCGAGCACCTTCCGCAGAACGAGTTCTTCGGCGATGCCCTGCGTGACAAGTTGATCTACTACCCGACCGTGACCCGCGAGCCGTTCGAGAACGAAGGTCGCCTGACCGACCTGATGCGCAGCGGCAAGCTGTTCAGCGACATCGGCCTGCCACCGATCAACCCGCAGGACGACCGCGCCATGTTGTGCGGCAGCCCGAGCATGCTCGACGAGACCAGCGAAGTGTTGAACAGCTTCGGCCTGAAAGTTTCGCCGCGGATGCGCGAGCCGGGTGATTACCTGATCGAGCGGGCGTTCGTCGAGAAGTGACCGTAGGTCACTTGTAGGAGCTGGCTTGCCAGCGAAGACAGTCTGTCAGTTGGCGAGAATGCAGGCAGACAAACCGCTATCGCTGGCAAGCCAGGCTCCTACAGTAGATCTTTAGCGCAAAGAAAAGCCCGCGTTGCCTGAAAAGGCAGTGCGGGCTTTTTGTTATTGGCGTTTAGATTTTCGCGGGAATGACTTCGAGGACGCGTATCACTCCGGCCTCGGGATAATGCCAGCGCACATCCAGATCCCAGAACTGCGCGCCATATTCCCGTTCAGGCGTAGGAATCTGGTAGGCCGGGCGTGGATCTTGTGCCAAACATTGCTCGATCAACGCCACCAAGGGTTCTTCAAGGCGCTGAGCATGGTCATGAGCCTGTTGCAGCGCCGAATCCGCCCACTGCACGGGAATCAGCTGCGGCGCGGCGCTGGCGATGCTGTTGGAGGCGGTGTCGATGATGTCGGCGTAAGGTACGTAGGGTTTGATGTCGAGAATCGGTGTGCCGTCCAGCAGGTCGATGCCGGATATCCACAGGCGATTGGCTTCGACCTTGTCCAGCTTGACCACGGATTGACCGATGCCATTGGGTCGATGCGTCGCGCGGGTGGCGAACACGCCCATGGATTTGTTGCCGCCGAGGCGAGGCGGGCGGACTTTCAAACGGGGTTTTTCTTCCAGTGCCTGATGGAACAGAAACAGCAGCCAGACGTGACTGACTTGCTCCAGGCCCTGCACCGCATCACCTTGATCGAACGGTGCGACCAACTCCAGAACACCGCGAGCGGCCGGGGCCAGTTGCGGCTGGCGCGGGATGGCGAACTTCTCCTTGAAGCAGGAGCGCACGAAGCCGATGGGGGAAACGCTGTAGGTCATGGTTTGGGGTCGAGGCGGGAAGGGGGCGAGCATGATAACCCGAGCGGCCACAGGATCGGTGGTGCCTGTCAGTCCGTCATCGCGGGCAAGCCACGCTCCCACAATTGGAATGCATTCCCCTGTGGGAGCGTGGCTTGCCCGCGATGGCCACACCGCCGATCTAAAGACTAAACCCACCATCCAAAGGAATAATATTCCCGGTCATATACGCCCCCGCCGTACTCGCCAGGCTGATTGCCAGCGCCGCCATCTCTTCCTCTCGCCCCCAACGCTTCATCGGAATCAACGCCGTATCCTGCGCCAGCGCCTGTTCATCATTGCCAATGTGCTGCGTCATCTTGCTCGGGAAACGTCCCGGCGCAATCACGTTGACGTTGATGTGCTGGCTCACCAGCTCCCGCGCCAGAATCCGCGACAATTGATGTAAGGCTGCTTTGCTCGGGCCGTAGGCATACGCCTGTTCACCAAAGGAAGAAATCCCGGCGACCGAGCCGATGTTGATGATCCGCGCCGGATTCGCCTCTGAACCGGCTTTTCGCAGCAGCGGCAAAAACTGCTGAATGCAGTTGAACACCGAGGTCACGTTGAGCTGCATGACCTTTTCCCAGCCCTTGACCGGGTAGCTCTCCAGTGGAGCGCCCCAGGTAGTGCCGGCGTTGTTCACCAGAATATCCAGATGAGTGATCTGCTCGCCCAGTCGCGTAGCCAGTTGAAGTACGCCTTCTTCGGTCGCCAGATTGGCCGCCACCCCGTGACAGCGCCCGAATGCGCTCAACTCGTCAGCCGTTTGCTGACAGGCTTCAGCATCCCGGGCGCAGACGTACACGGTTGCGCCGGCTTCGACATAAGCCTTGGCGATCATTTTGCCGATACCACGGGTGCCGCCGGTCACCAGTGCGGTGCGGCCTTGCAGGGAGAAATACGGGTGCATGGCGAATCCTGAGAGCTGAGGGTGAATACACCCTAGTCGTCAGCCGCCGTCAGCGGAGCCACTATTTTTGCGCGGAATGAAGCGCTATACAGCCTGGTCTGCGGCCGCTTCTGTAGGAGTACAGCTTGCTGGCGATGGCGATCTTCAAAACGCCATCGCCAGCAAGCTGTGCTCCTACAGGGGACGGGACGCTTACTGCGGGCGAACGCGCAGGGTCAGGCCTTTGAGGAAGTTGCGCAGCAACTGGTCGCCACACGTGCGGTAGTTGGTGTGGCCGAACTTGCGGAACAGCGCGCTCAATTCAGGCTTGGACACCGGGAATTCGGAAGCCTTGAGGATCGCGTGCATGTCGTCTTCTTTCAGTTCGAAGGCCACGCGCAGCTTTTTCAGGATGATGTTGTTGGTCACCGGGATTTCGATCGGCTGCGGTGGACGGCTTTCGTCCTTGCCACGCTTGAAGATCACCAGGCCATCAAGGAAGTGCGCCATGACGTCGTCCGGGCAGCGGACGAAGCCTTCCTCGTCTTCCTCTTTCTTGTCGAGGTAAGTCAGCAGGTCGGCGAGGGTCACCTCCATGCCGCCGAGCTTGATGATCTCGATGACTTTCTTGTCGCTGATGTCCAGCATGTAGCGAACGCTGCGCAGTACGTCGTTGTGAATCATGGTGTGCAATCCTGATATTCAGCAGTGGGCGCCGCAATAAACAGCGGCGCCGGAATGTGTGGCGGCGGGAGAAGCCTTAGAACTTCTCTTTGCCGGACAGGTAGCGCCATTGTCCCAGCGGCACTTTGCCGATGGACACGCCGCCGATGCGGATACGGCGGATAGCAACGACCTTCAGGCCTACGGCCTGGCAGAACAGGGCGATCACGCCCGGTTGCGGGTTCTTCATCGCAAAGCGGAGGCGGTTTTCGTTCTGCCAGCTGGCTTTGACCGGCGGCAGTTCCTTGCCCTTGTAGGTCAGGCCGTGGTTCAGGCGGTTGAGGCCGTGAGCCACCATGTCGCCTTCAACCTCGACCACATACTCTTGCTCGATCTTGCTGGCATCGGCGGTGAGCTTGCGCAGGATCTTCCAGTCTTGGGTGAACACCAGCAACCCGCTGGCGTTGGCCTGCAGGTCGGTGCTGGCGGTCAGGCGCAGGAAGTGGCCCTTGAGCGGACGTTTGCTGAAGCGGTGTTCTTCGCTCAGGGTCTCGGCGCTCAGGGTGGCCATGGCGGTGTCCGCGTCCATGCCCACGGGCACGTTCAACAGGATAGTCACCGGTTCTGGCGCGGTGGCTTTGGCCTCTGGATCGAGTTCGACTTTTTGAGTGTCGACCTTGAACTGCGGCTCATCGATGACTTCACCGTCCACGGTCACCCAGCCGCCCTCGATGAACAGCTCAGCCTCCCGACGGGAACAACCGACGAGTTCGATGAGGCGTTTGGAGAGACGAATCGGGTCAGTCATGACAGGGCCGTAACAAAAAAGGGGTGGGCATTGTACCTGCCTGGCGCCGGTTAATCCCGGCTCCATTTCAGTGCTTTGGCTTTTTGTGGGAGCTGGCTTGCCTGCGATGGCATCAGCCGGGTCTAACTGACCTACCGAGTCGTCCGCATCGCAGGCAAGCCAGCTCCCACATTTGATCTACGTTGTGTCAGCCATTGCGCGTGAGTTGTTGCGTCTGGCGCAGGCGCATGTGCAACAGCGGATAAGGCTGGCCCATACCGTCACATTCGGAGCGCCCGATCACTTCAAAGCCTTGCTTGAGATAGAACCCCAGCGCTTGTGAGTTCTGTTCGTTGACGTCGAGCTTATCGGCATTCAGGTGTTCCAAGGCATAGCGTAGCAACTGTTTGCCCAGGCCTTGGCCGCGGTGAGCCGGATCGATGAAGAGCATTTCGACCTTGCCGGCGGCGACTCCGGCGAACCCGGTGATGCGCTGGCGCGGGTCTTTGGTGCAAATCAACATCACGGCATCGAGGTAGCGGGTCAGCACCAGTTCCTTGAGCAACTGGATGTAACTGTTCGGCAGAAAGTCATGAGTGGCGCGCACCGAAGCTTCCCAGACCCGGGTGAGTTCTTCGTAGTCACTGTGTTTCGGTGTGTGGATGACCGAATGATGGCGCATGGCCGGCTGTCCTGTGTGCAGTTAATTGTGCGAGTCCCTTCCCACAAAACGATAGACGTAAAAAAGCCCCGCATCTCGTCAAGAGAGCGGGGCTTTTCGTATTTTTTGCGTTTAGATCTGTTCAGCCCACAGGTCGTATTCGTCGGCGTCGGTCACTTTGCACCAGACTTTGTCACCTGGCTTCAAGTTGCTGCCGTTGTCGATGAACACGTTACCGTCGATTTCCGGGGCATCGAAGAAGCAGCGGCCAACCGCGCCTTGCTCGTCGACTTCGTCCACCAGCACTTCGATTTCACGGCCGATGCGCAGTTGCAGGCGCGCCGAGCTGATCGCTTGCTGGTGCGCCATGAAGCGGTCCCAACGGTCTTGCTTGACGTCGTCCGGCACGATAGCCGCGTCCAGCAGGTTGGCCGGGGCACCTTCGACTGGCGAGTACTGGAAGCAGCCGACGCGGTCGAGCTGGGCTTCGGTCAGCCAGTTCAGCAGGTACTGGAAGTCTTCTTCGGTTTCGCCAGGGAAGCCGACGATGAAGGTCGAGCGGATGATCAGGTCCGGACAGATCTCGCGCCAGTTCTTGATGCGCGCCAGGGTCTTGTCTTCGAAGGCCGGGCGTTTCATGGCTTTCAGGACTTTCGGGCTGGCGTGCTGGAACGGGATGTCCAGGTACGGCAGGATCTTGCCGGCGGCCATCAACGGGATCAGCTCGTCGACGTGCGGGTACGGGTAAACGTAGTGCAGACGCACCCAGACGCCGAGGGTGCTCAGGGCTTCGCAGAGTTCGGTCATGCGGGTTTTCACCGGCGCGCCGTTCCAGAAACCGGTGCGGTACTTGACGTCGACGCCGTAGGCGCTGGTGTCTTGCGAGATCACCAGCAGCTCTTTGACACCGGCCTTGACCAGGCGCTGGGCCTCATCGAGGACGTCACCGACCGGACGGCTGACCAGTTTGCCGCGCATCGACGGGATGATGCAGAAGCTGCAGCTGTGGTTGCAGCCTTCGGAAATCTTCAGATAGGCGTAGTGGCGCGGGGTCAGCTTGATGCCTTGCGGCGGCACCAGATCGATCAGCGGGTTGTGATCCTGACGCGGCGGTACGGCGTCGTGCACGGCGTTGACCACCTGCTCGTACTGCTGCGGACCGGTCACGGCCAGCACGCTTGGGTGCACCTTACGAATGTTGCCTTCTTCGACGCCCATACAGCCGGTCACGATGACCTTGCCGTTTTCCTTGATGGCTTCGCCGATTACTTCCAGAGATTCAGCCTTGGCCGAGTCGATGAAACCGCAGGTGTTGACCACCACGACGTCGGCGTCCTCGTAAGTGGACACAACGTCATAGCCTTCCATGCGCAGCTGGGTAAGGATGCGCTCGGAGTCGACCAGTGCTTTGGGGCAACCCAGAGATACGAAGCCAACCTTTGGATTGGCCGGCGCAGGAGTGGTGGACATGTCTAACCTCGGTATTTGGGACGCCTCCAGCCGAAAACGGCAAGGCGACAGACGGGCACTTTGCGTGCCTCTGATCAAAAAGTGCGCAATTCTATCGATGGTAAGCGCACTTGACCAGCTTTATGCAGGGAAATACGACGAGTGCTGCGCTATGCTTCGCGCCGTTAGGCTTTATCGAATTTTTACAGTCAACAAAACGTCTGTAACCATAGGTAAAACAGCGCATGCTGCGTGGCAAAGCATAGTGCTTCTTCCAAAGAAGCCCGGTCTGGGTAGTAGGAGTGGTGGATGGGTCAGGCAAGTAGTCAGGCAGCGAGCGCCGGGCATTCGGCAACGAAGCCGATCGGCATGCTGGTCGCGGCGGTCGGGGTGGTTTACGGCGATATCGGCACGAGCCCGCTGTACACCCTCAAAGAAGTGTTTTCCGGTGGATACGGCGTGCCGGTCAACCATGACGGCGTGCTGGGGATACTGGCGCTGATCTTCTGGTCGCTGATCTGGGTTGTCTCGATCAAGTACATGTTGTTCGTGCTGCGCGCCGACAACCAGGGCGAAGGCGGGATCATGGCCCTGACCGCGCTGGCCCGGCGGGCGGCGGCGGGGCATCCGAAGTTGCGCACCTTGCTGGTGGTTTGCGGGCTGATCGGTGCGGCGCTGTTCTACGGCGACAGCATGATCACCCCGGCGATTTCCGTCCTCTCGGCCATTGAAGGTCTGGGGTTGGCGTTCGAGGGCATCGATCATTGGGTGGTCCCGCTGTCGTTGATCGTGCTGGTGGCGCTGTTCCTGATCCAGAGCCACGGCACCGCGCGCATCGGCATTCTGTTCGGGCCGATCATGGTCACCTGGTTTGTGGTGCTGGGTGCGCTGGGCGTCTACGGCATCATGCAGCACCCCGAAGTGTTGCAGGCGATAAACCCGGTGTGGGGCGTGCGTTTCTTCGTGGTTCACCCGGGCATGGGCGTGGCGATTCTCGGCGCGGTGGTGTTGGCGTTGACCGGCGCCGAAGCACTGTACGCCGATATGGGCCACTTTGGCCGCAAGCCGATTGCTCGTGCATGGTTCATCCTCGTGCTGCCGGCGCTGGTGCTGAACTACTTCGGTCAAGGCGCGTTGCTGCTCGGTGACCCGGAAGCCGCTCGCAACCCGTTCTACTTGTTGGCACCGAGCTGGGCGCTGATTCCGTTGGTGGGGTTGTCGACCCTGGCCACGGTCATTGCTTCTCAGGCGGTGATTTCCGGTGCGTTCTCCCTGACTCGTCAGGCGATTCAGCTCGGCTACATTCCGCGCATGCACATTCAGCACACCTCCAGTGCCGAGCAGGGTCAGATCTACATCGGCGCGGTGAACTGGGCGCTGATGGTCGGCGTCATCCTGTTGGTGCTGGGCTTCGAGTCCTCCGGTGCGTTGGCTTCGGCTTACGGCGTGGCCGTGACGGGCACGATGCTGATGACCACCATTCTGGTGTCGGCGGTGATATTGCTGCTGTGGAAATGGCCTCCGGTCCTCGCGGTTCCGCTGTTGCTTGGTTTCCTGGTGGTAGACGGTCTGTACTTCGCGGCCAACGTGCCGAAAATCATTCAGGGCGGGGCGTTCCCGGTGATCGCCGGTATCGTGCTGTTTGTGCTGATGACCACCTGGAAGCGCGGCAAACAACTGCTGGTGGAGCGTATGGACGAAGGTGGGCTGCCCCTGCCGATTTTCATCAGCAGTATCGCCGTGCAACCGCCGCATCGCGTGCAGGGCACTGCCGTGTTCCTGACCGCGCGCCCGGATGCCGTCCCTCACGCGCTGTTGCACAACCTGCTGCATAACCAGGTACTGCATGAACAAGTAGTGCTGCTGACGGTGTTGTACGAAGACATCCCGCGCGTGCCACCGACCCGGCGCTTTGAGGTGGAATCCCACGGCGAAGGTTTCTTCCGGGTGATCCTGCATTTTGGCTTCATCGACGAACCGGACGTGCCGCAAGCGCTGAAGTTGTGTCATCTCGACGACCTGAACTTCAGCCCGATGCGCACCACCTACTTCCTCAGCCGCGAGACGGTCATCGCCTCCAAGCTCGAAGGCATGGCCCGTTGGCGTGAGGCACTGTTCGCCTTTATGTTGCAGAACGCCAACGGCAATTTGCGCTTCTTCAATCTGCCGTTGAATCGGGTGATTGAGTTGGGTACTCAGGTCGAGATGTAAGCGACATCAAAAAGCCCCCGTTGCCGTGAAGGTGGCGGGGGCTTTTTTGTGTCCGAACACATAACTTGAAAACGACGGAGACCCACTGTGGGAGCGGGCTTGCTCGCGAATGCGGTGTGTCAGTCGACATCAATGGTGACTGCTCATCCGTCATCGCGAGCAAGCTCCCACAGGGGATGTGCAGTGTCTGGGGAGTTACTTGCTTTCGGGCGGTTCTTCTTCGGATTCGGTCTTTGTCCGGACAGGTCGCGGGGTCAGGACCTTCAATACATCATCAATCACAGCTTTACCCATTGCCGTCAGGTAATGCGCGGCCCAGGCGTGGCGGTCGGTGTCTTTTGCGTAGGCGGCATCCTCGGCGAATGATTTACCGAGGAACAGCAGATCGGAGGCTTGGGCCAATGCTTCGACGATGGGGACGCCGGCGCGGACGTTGAAGAGCGCTTGATCCGAGCAGTAGATGAGGGGGGTGAAGCCGATGGTTTTTAAATCTGAAATCGCGGACGGATCTGTTTTGGTCATAGTCAATTTCCTAGTTGAGGAGCTACCCCATTCGTTTCCAAGCGAATGGGTGGCAGCTGTACGCAGGTTGGAAACCGGGAACTAGGAAACCGGCACGCCCGAGGGCGTCCCACGCACAGCTGCCATAACTCATGATCACGAAAAACGCATGCGATCATGACGGGGCGCTATTGCGGCTAGTATCCGACGGGTTTCCAAGCCCGATCGCTGAATGGTCAGCGACGTCCGGAGACTATCCCGTCAAAGAAAAGCGCAACAAGGCATCAAAGTGCCCAAACGCGAGATTCGGAGTTTGCCTACAAGGTCTGCGGGCGTCATCCGATATTGCGACACCAGAAGTAAACGAAACTAAACACGGCGAGAGCGTTTCACGTCCTTCGGCTCAATATTTCTCAGAATGGAATAACGCCGTATGACAAATTCGGGTTTTTTTGCAGCTTGCTGTATGTCTAATTCAACGCGATACTCTGCGTAGAACTGTGTGTTCAAATTTGCATGATTGTGTAGAGAGGTGAGTATGACGGCATTACTGGAGCGTGCTGACCAAGCGATTTCGGTGACAGCAATGGTCAGGGGGTTCAGCGCGAGGCTAAAAGAGATTTCAAGCCGAGCCACCGAGCGACTGGTCATCTTCAAAGACAATCAGCCAGCAGCGGTCATCATCAATGTCGATGCATATCAGGAAATGCTCGATGAACTTGAGGACTTTCGGATCGAAGCAGCGGCTCGGGAGCGACTGATAGATTTTGATCAGGCCAAAGCGGTCAGCCATGACGATATGCGGGCGCGGTACGCCAAGAAAGACTAAAGGAGCTGTGGATGGTTTGGGGCGTTATCTATCATCCGGAGGTCCAGAAGGATCTGGATCTGCTGGGAGCTGTAGCGGCGAACCGCATTCTTGATGTGATCGAAGAGCGGATTATCAATGGTGAGCCGGACAAGAGCGGCAAGCCCCTTAGAGCCAGTCTTGCAGGCTGTAGACGGATCCGGACAGGCGACACGCGGATCGTATATCGAGTCGACGGCAAGGCCTTCAGGTATTGATCGTCGCAGTCGGGGCCAGACGTGACGAAGAGGTCTATGACGCCGCAGAGCGTCGCCTATAAGTAGGAAGCCCCCGTTGCCGTAAAGGTCGCGGGGGCTTTTTTGTGCCCGGTGGTGTTGAATCCACTGAGCATCCCCAGTGGGAGCGAGCTTGCTCGCGATAGCGGTCTGTCAGTCGACATCAATGGTGACTGCTCGTCCGTCATCGCGAGCAAGCTCGCTCCCACAGGGGGCGGCGGTGTTACTTGCTTTCAGGCAGTTCTTCTTCAGATTGGTCTTTGTCCGGGCCGGTCGCGAGGTCAGGATCTATCGAACGGTGTTGACGGCTCGATTTTTCCAAAGAAAAAAGTGTCCACGTTTTATGGAATGTGGACACTTGGACTTTCTAGCTTGATGAAGAGTCAAGACATTTTTCTTTTGTGCAAGATGGCCAGCCTGCACCTAAGCAGAATGCTTTTTAGGATGAGACAGTACATGTAAAAAAGCCCCCGCAACCAAACGGCTGCGGGGGCTTTTTCGTCGCGGGGGCTCAGATCACTCCTGTGCCGTCGCCTCTTCCTTGGCCTGACGCTTCTCGATGATGTCCACCAGACGCTGGGCCAGTGCCGGGTAGTTCTCGTCGAAGTGATGGCCACCAGGCAGTTTCATCGCTTCGCCCACGGCGGTCTTGTCGGTGCAGCCGCTTTCGTCGACTTCTTCTTCACCGTAGATGCACACCACTTTCTCTGGTGGCAGCTTGGCCATTTCCGGGCCGGTGGCGGCTTCTTTGCCGGCGTTGCCGAGCCAGCCTTCGACTTCGATTTCGAAGCTGCCGGTGCGGGCGAAGGCCAATAGAATGATGGCGTCGACGCGTTGTTGTTCGGATTCGGCCAGGCGGTTGTAGATCGCCGGCAGTACGTCAGCGCCGAATGAGTAACCGGTCAGGATGAAGCGCTTGGTGCCCCATTTCTGGCGGTAGTGCTGCATCAGTTCGGCGAGGTCCAGGGCGCTTTGCTCCGGGCTCTTGTGCTGCCAGTAGTAGCGCAGGGTGTCGATGCCGACGACTGGATAGCCGATCTTGGCCATCTCGCCCGCGACGTCACGGTCAAGGTCGCGCCAGCCGCCGTCACCGGAGAGGAACAGGGTGACGGTGTCCTTGGCTTGGCCAGCCGGTACTTCAACAACCGGGATTTGCAGACCGCCAGCGGCTTTGTCGCCGCCGACGAGGATTTTGCGCAGTTCGTTGTTCAGCACTTGCGGCAGGTTGATGTCGTAGTCGCTGATGCTGGTTTCGGCGTTGGGTTGATCGCGTACGAAGCCGGCGCTGGTGTCGTCCGGGTTGTCGTTCCACGCCACCAGCCAGTGGCCGTGAGCAGCGGTTTTCGGCAGTAGGTGGGTGCAGCCTGGTTTTTCCAGGGCCAGGTCGACGGAGATGGCTTGAGCCTTGTCATCCTTTTGCTCGGACAACCAGCGCCAGGCCAGCACGGCGCCAGGGCCGATACCGCTGACCAAGGTTGCCGGGCCTTTGAGTTCTCTCAAGCCCGATTGCAGTGCTCGGCTTTGCAGCAAACAGTCTTTAGGCAGAATCACTTGAACAATCTGCGCCGAACCGGAGCGGCTCAGGGTCATCAGTTGTTGGTCGCTGAGCTTCTGGTCTTCATTGACCGCCACCAGTACCTGGGCTTTCGGCGTGGTGCCGGGAATCACACGGGTCATCGCGGCGCCACCAGCGGGCGTCAACAGTTCGAGCGTCGGTGCCGGTGCCGGGCGTTTCATGTACCAGAAACCGCCACCGAGAATCAGGGCCAGCACTACCAGTGTGGCCAGTACGTACCGCAAGGAGCGTTGAATCATCAGCGTTTCACCAATCCAGTCAAGCCGCCCGCAATCAGGGCAGCAGTATCGGCCAGGGCAACCAGCGGATCGAGTCCGGCGGGCACGGCCATATAACGGGGTTCCCAGTCAGGCTGGAACTTGTCTTTGAAGCGGCGCAAGCCTTGGAAGTTGTAGAGCTGCTCACCACGGCGGAAAACCATCGAGCCCAGACGCTGAGTCAGTGGTGCACCACGACGGGGTTGCAACCCCGACAACGGCACCATGCCCAGGCTGAAACGCGCGTATCCATGTTTTTTATAATGTTGAATCAGGCCGACCATCATGAATTCCATGGTCAGCTTCGGCGCGTCCGGGTGCGCACGCATCAGGTCGAGGCTGGCCAGGTCATGGCCATAGGTCTCGAGCAGATTGGCGAATGCCACCGGGCGACCTTCGAAACGAATCACCGCAATGCGGAAGTGCTTGAGGTAGTCATCGCTGAAACGGCCGAGCGAAAAGCCTTTCTCGCGGACATTCTTGCCGGTCAGCCAGGCATCGGAAATGACCTTGAGTTCATCCATCGGGGCGTGGCCCGGCTCAAAGATCTCCAGCGACAAACCATCGCGGGTGCCACGGTTCCAGGTGTAACGCAGGTCCTTCATCTCTTTGCCCTTGGCTTCGAGATCAAAGCGATGCAGATCCACCCGGGCTTCTTCGCCCAGTTTGATCGCGGTCAGGCCGATGTCCATGTAGTACGGCAGGTTCTCGGCGCGCACTTGATAGAACACGGGGCGGGCGTGGTGGACGTCGCAGAGGTCGCGGAACTGCCAGATCATCTCGGCCCGTTGTTGCGTTGGACCAATCGGGTCATACAACGCCACTAGGCTGCGTCCACGGCGGGCGTACATCAGAAACGCCTCATCGTTAGGGTGGAACAGCAGCGCCTTGTCACCGGTCAGGGCCAGGCCGCCATCCGGTTGGGCGGAAGCCATGAGGATCTTTACGGCGCGGTTCAGTTCATCCGGCGACGGCAAGTGAATGACTGGGCGGGCGGTGCGCAGCAGCCATGTCAGGGATACCACGACCAGCAGCACGGCGGCGCCCAGCAGCGAGCGCAAGCCACGCGGCGCATCGGCATCGAGGGTGAACTGCCACCAGAGTTGGTGGCTGTACGGAACGTCCTGATACGCAAACAGCAGCAACCAGATCGAGGCACCCAGCACGCACAGGCTGGACACCAGATACAGCGGCGAGAACGGCAGTTCGGTGAGGCGGCTCGGGCGATAGAACGAGCGGCGGAAAACTCCCAGCAAACTGGCTGTGAGGGTCATCAGGCAAGCTTCTTCCCAGTCAAAACCCTTGAGCAGGGAGAGCAGGGCGCCGACCAGCAGCAAAATGGTGGTCAGCATCCAGGCCGCAGACAGGCGTCGACGCAAGCCTTGAGCCAACAAGAGACACAGCACACCAATCAGGCTGGCGCCGAAGTGCGAGGCATCGACCAGGCGATGCGGGATCAGAAAACCGACGTGTTCCAGGCGGGTGTCGATTTCCGGGGTCACGCCGGAAAACAGCAACACCACGCCGGACAGGAACACCAGCACCGCCAGAATCGGTGCCGCGAGGCCCGAAGCTGCACGCAGGGACTGACGCGACTGAAACAGGCGCTGACCTTCGTTGATCAGCAGGAACAGGCAGGCCACCAACAGGGGCAACACCACATAGATCAGTCGATACAACAGCAGGGCGGCGGCCAGTGGTGCCGCGCCGAGTGAATCGGCAAAGGCTGCCAGCAGGATCGCTTCGAATACGCCGACCCCGCCCGGCACGTGGCTGAGCACGCCCGCGGCCAATGCCAGCAAGTACACCAGCAGGAAAGCGCCGAAGGGCGGGGCCTCGGGCAGCAACAGATAGAGCACGGTCGCGGCGGCAGCCACGTCCAGGGCGGTGATGATCAGTTGCAGGAAAGTCAGGCGGCGGCCGGGCAGGCGCAAGGTGCGGCGGCCGACTTTGACCAGCAAGTTGTCAGGTGAAGGCTGATCCGGCAGGCGACGGCGGTAGATGCCGATGGCCAGGACGCTGAAGAGCAGCAGGACTGCCGCGGCAATCGCACCGAGCAATGTCTCGGACAGCCCCAAGGCAGTAGAGGCGGCAGGCAGGTTGCTGAGGGTTGCCAGGGCGGCCAGCGGTGGCAGGGCGCAACCGAGCGACAGGCTGGCAAACAACGTCATGTGAGCGACTTCTGAAGCCCCCAGACCATGACGTGCATATAAACGGTAACGAACCGAGCCACCCGAAAGCATTGAAAGGCCAATGGCATTGCCGATCGCAAAGGCCGTGAACCCGCCGAGCGCCAAAATTCGAGGCGCCAGCGTCACGCCCGCATAGCGGCTGGCCGACCATTCGTAACCCAACAGAATAATGAAGCCGGCCACGGTCGCACCCAAGGCGCCCAGCAATGCCGGTTTCGGGACTTCCAGAATCGAGTCGTGCAAAGCGTACAGATCGAGTTCGCTCAACAGGTGACGGCAGGCAATCAGCGCGATAGCGAACAACAGCAGGGTGACCGCCAGGCCGATGGGCTGACGATATTTGCTGACCTGATCGAGCAGGCGCAAACGCTCGGCCTTGATCGGCTGTGTCGCTGTGACAGTGTCTTGTGGATCAGACGAGTTGGCGCGCATCAATCACCTCTTGGATCGTGCGCGACAGGATGGAGGTATCGAGCCAAGTTACCAATCCTTGTAGATAAAAATAATCACGAATATTAACGCCTCTCACCGGGTTCCGGCGATGGTGCGTCATGAGTCGAAGAGGGGGCGGCCTGAGTTCCAGCATAGTCTGGACTCAGCAGTTTGAAGATCCCTGACGCTTCCCGGCACTGTGACAGATCATTGTTGCGAAAGGACTTTTTCGGCAGATACAAAAAAGGCCACTCTTTCGAGTAGCCTTTTTTGATGTTTGGTTGCGGGAGCCGGATTTGAACCGACGACCTTCGGGTTATGAGCCCGACGAGCTACCAGACTGCTCCATCCCGCGTCTGTGTGGCGGCATTCTACAGGCGAACGGCGAGGTGTCAACCGTTAATCCCAAGAAGGGTCAAATAAGTGTAGTTGAGCGGCGAATGGTTGCAGGGGAGACCTAAGTTTCGGAATCAGAACGATTTCTCATTTCAGACCGCATCAGCCCAAATGCTCCTTTGCTTCGCTCTGAATACAAAACAGACACGCACAAAAAAGGCCACTCTTTCGAGTAGCCTTTTTTGATGTTTGGTTGCGGGAGCCGGATTTGAACCGACGACCTTCGGGTTATGAGCCCGACGAGCTACCAGACTGCTCCATCCCGCGTCTGTGTGTCGGCATTCTACAGAGGATCGCTGGGGTGTCAACCTTCAATATTGGAAAAACCTCTTCCTGTTCAACCGCTTAGCTTGAAAATAGGGTGGCGTAAATGGCTGTAAGGCAGGCGTGGCAAGGCTTGCAGCTCTATTGGCAGGTTGCGTTCGATTGAAAAAATAAATGCACGGCGTACTTTCCTACGGGTGAAAAAGAACATTCCGAGTACTGGTGCTATATACAGGTGTCAGTGAGATACTGCCTATCTGACTCTCCAACGCTCCTTTTCTTCGTCACGAACTGCGCTTTTATATGACTCAGCGAAAAATCATCCACGTCGACTGTGACTGCTTCTACGCCGCCATCGAGATGCGTGACGACCCGCGCCTGGCCGGTAAACCGTTGGCAGTGGGTGGTTCGGCGGATCGACGGGGGGTGATTGCGACCTGTAACTATGAAGCGCGGGCCTATGGCGTACGTTCGGCCATGTCTTCCGGGCATGCGTTGAAGCTGTGCCCGGACCTGACCATCGTCAAGCCGCGCATGGATGCCTATAGAGAAGCGTCGAAGGAAATTCACACGATCTTTCGCGATTACACCGACATGATCGAGCCGCTGTCCCTCGATGAGGCCTACCTCGACGTGTCGGACAGCGCGCATTTCGGTGGCAGTGCTACGCGTATCGCCCAGGACATCCGTCGGCGAGTGTCCAATCAATTGCACATCACCGTGTCGGCCGGTGTGGCGCCGAACAAGTTTCTGGCCAAGATCGCCAGTGACTGGAAAAAGCCCAACGGCTTGTTCGTCATCACCCCGGATCAAGTGGAAGACTTTGTCAGCGGCTTGCCGGTGAGCAAGTTGCACGGTGTAGGCAAAGTCACTGCTGACAAGCTAGGCAGGCTCGGCATCGTTGATTGCTCGCATTTGCGCGAGTGGGACAAATTGGCGCTGGTGCGCGAATTCGGCAGTTTCGGCGAACGACTCTGGAGCCTGGCCCGTGGGATCGATGAGCGTTTGGTCCACAACGACAGTCGTCGGCAGTCGATCAGTGTTGAAAACACCTATGACGTGGACCTGCCGGATCTGGTGAGCTGTCTGGATAAATTGCCTGAGCTGCTGGAAACCCTCGCGGGGCGCATGGCGCGAATCGACAGCAGCTATCGGCCCGGCAAGCCGTTCGTCAAAGTGAAATTCCATGACTTTACCCAGACGACACTGGAGCAGGCCGGAGCAGGGCGGGATTTGGGGAGTTATCAGTTGCTGCTGACCCAGGCGTTCAATCGCGGCGGGAAACCGGTGCGGTTGTTGGGGGTTGGGGTAAGGCTTGAGGATTTGCGGGGCGGGTTTGAGCAGATGGAGTTGTTTGAGCGGTAGTGGGCAGATCTTAATGTTGAAGTGAATGTAAGGCCGCCTTCGCGAGCAGGTCGAATCGTCGCACCATCGCTCCCACAGTTGACCGAGTTGTTCAGACGAACGCGGACTAATGTGGGAGCGAGCCTGCTCCGGGCGGCGTTCCGACGAAGCTTTTAGCTTTAGCTTTTAATTCGGCCCCGGATCCGCAACCAAGCGCCCGGCATCCTTGGTCAACGACTTGAGGAATTCGGTCTGCAACTCGGGATCGTTGCGCGTCAGTTCGATCAGGCTTTGCTCCAGCTCGCTGGCTTCTTCTTCCAGACCCAGTTCCGACAGGCGCTTGACCCGGTGTACCCACTGGCTCACTTCGTCGTCTTCGAGATCGTCGTAAATCAGCCCGTGGGCTTCGAGCAACTTGCCACGCAAAGAACTGCTGACTTCCAGGGATGTGTTGGTGTGCACATCGTCGTTGCCATCTTCGACGCTGATCAGCAGGCGGGTTAAATGGTTGATGTCATGTTCGGCAAACGGGCTGTCCAGCAGATTCACGCGCAAAACGCCGTTTTTGTCGGTGCTCAGCTCGAACGTTTCCTTGCCGGCCTTGACCTCCACCGGACGCTCGCTCCATGGCAGACTCGAGTATTCGGTGCGTTTGTCGAGCTGAACTTCGTCGATGCCGGCCAGGTTTTGTTGCGCACGACCGTGAGACTGCACGTTCATGAACGGGTTGAGCCCGGCGAAACCGTAGCTCAGCCAATCCTTGGTCACGCTGTCCGGCAGGTTGCCAAGCGTAAACACGTTGACCACGTTCGCGCCGACACCGGCCACTACAGCCACCGCGCCCAGTGGGATCTCATAGACCTCCCGCCAGGGTTGGTAAGGTGTGTAGCGATCATAGTTGCGAGTGACTTCGAATTCGGTGACTTCGAAGGTCTTCTGCTCGTGGATTTTCACCCGACGTTGCGGCAGATCAAGCACCTTGGGATCACCGACATCGATCTGCAGGCTGTGATCGAGCAATTTGCGCTCGACACGTTCCTCGTGCTCGCTACGTTGCGACATCTGATTGGCGCAGCCGCTGACCAGCAGGGTGCCGCACAGGGCGGCACCACCGAGGCCTAAGGTGTTTCGCTTGAACATGACTTCTCTATCTGGTGTCAGCGGCGGATACGGGCCTGGAGGAAAGACAGCACGTCGGCGACCGGCAGCGCTTGCGCTTCAGGTTCGGTGCGGCTCTTGTATTCCAGATTGCCTTCGGCAAGGCCACGATCACTGACCACGATCCGGTGAGGAATGCCGATCAGCTCCATGTCCGCGAACTTGATGCCCGGGCTGGTCTTCTTGTCGCGGTCGTCCAGCAGAACTTCGAAGCCGGCTGCAGTCAGTTCTGCATAGAGCTTGTCGGTGGCTTCGCGAACCTGTTCGGTTTCGTAGCGCAGTGGCACCAGCGCAACCTGGAACGGCGCAAGCGTGTCGCTCCAGATGATCCCGTTGGCGTCGTTGTTCTGCTCGATGGCGGCCGCCACCACGCGGGAAACGCCGATGCCGTAGCAACCCATTTCCAGGGTGACCGGCTTGCCGTTCTCGCCCAGCACTTCGCACTTCATCGCTTTGCTGTACTTGTTGCCCAGCTGGAAGATGTGCCCGACTTCGATACCGCGCTTGATTTCCAGCGTGCCCTTGCCATCAGGACTTGGGTCGCCGGCTACCACGTTACGCAGGTCAGCGACGGTTGGAACAGGCAGATCACGCTCCCAGTTCACGCCGAAGTAGTGTTTGTCGTCGATGTTGGCACCAATGCCGAAGTCGCTCATCAGCTCGACGGAACGGTCGATGATGATCGGCAGCGGCAGGTTCAACGGGCCGAGGGAACCGGCACCGGCGCCAATGGCGTCGCGCAGTTCGCTTTCGGACGCCATGACCAGAGGGCTGGCAACGCCTGGCTGGTTGCCGGCCTTGATTTCGTTCAGTTCGTGGTCGCCACGGATGATCAGGGCAATCAGCTTGCCTGGCTCTTCAGCGTGAACCACCAGGGTCTTGATGGTCTTTTCGATCGGCAGGTTGAAGCCTTCGACCAGTTGCGCAATGGTCTTGGCGTTCGGGGTGTCGACCAGGCGCAGCTCTTCGGCAGGTAGCGCGCGCGAGGTTTCGCGTGGTACCGCTTCGGCTTTTTCGATGTTCGCCGCGTAGTCGGAGCCGTTGCTGAAGACGATGTCATCTTCGCCGGATTCGGCCAATACGTGGAATTCGTGGGAGCCGGCACCGCCGATGGAACCGTTGTCGGCTTCTACAGGGCGGAACTTCAGGCCCAGACGGGTGAACACGTTGCAGTAAGCCTGGTGCATGCGGTCGTAGGTGACTTGCAGCGAAGGCTGGTCAGCGTGGAACGAATAGGCGTCCTTCATGATGAATTCACGACCGCGCATCAAACCGAAGCGTGGGCGGATTTCATCGCGGAATTTGGTCTGGATCTGGTACAGGTTGATCGGCAGCTGTTTGTAGCTGCTCAACTCATTGCGCATCAGATCGGTGATCACTTCTTCGTGGGTCGGGCCCGCGCAGAAATCACGACCATGGCGATCCTTGAAGCGCAGCAATTCAGGGCCGTACTCTTCCCAACGACCGGATTCCTGCCACAGCTCAGCCGGTTGTGTGCTCGGCATCAACACTTCAAGAGAGCCTGCGGCGTTCATTTCTTCACGAACGACGGCTTCGACCTTGCGCATCACTCGCAAGCCCATCGGCAGCCAGGTGTAGAGGCCCGAGGCGAGTTTGCGGATCATGCCGGCGCGCAGCATCAGCTGATGGCTGATCACGACCGCGTCGGAAGGCGTTTCTTTCTGTGTGGCGAGCAAAAATTGACTGGTGCGCATGGTTGGCCGTTGTCGGTTGCTGATGACGAGAAATGACGGAGCATTGTACGGGCGAGATCCGCTGGCGTACAGGCATGCGGTCGGTGGTGTGGCAGGAGGGCGGGAATCACACCGCCCTTTGCGATGATTCCTGCGATTCTTCCACGATTTGGGGCGGAGCGGGCTCTGGCGTCGGTGTCGGGCCTGCGCGACGGCTCTCCTGGAACCAGTGGAGGGCGATCAACAGCAGTGTCGGAACGCCGAGCAGGGCGGTGATCAAGAAGAAGTTGTGATAGCCGAACTTCTCGACCATGACCCCCGAGTAGCCGCCGATCAGGCGTGGCAGCAGCAGCATGATCGAGCTGAGCAGGGCGTACTGGGTGGCGGAAAACTTGAGGTTGGTCAGGCTCGACAGGTAGGCGACGAACGCCGATGTCGCCAGGCCCGAGCTGAAGTTGTCCAGGGAAATGGTGAGGATCAGCATGTTCAGGTTGGCGCCCATGTCGGCGAGCATCAGGAACAGCAGGTTAGTGCCGGCCGACGCAATGCCGCCGATCAGCAGAATCGGCAGAATGCCGAAGCGCACAATCAGCAGGCCGCCCATGCCGGCGCCGACCAGGGTCATGATCAAGCCAAAGATTTTGCTGACGCTGGCGATTTGATCCTTGGTGAAACCCTGGTCGATGTAGAACACGTTGGCCATCACGCCCATGACCGTATCGGACATCCGGTACGTGGCGATCAGCCCCAGCAGCAGGAAGGCTTGCCAGCGGTAACGCAGAATGAAGTCGTTGACCGGCGTCAGCACCGGCGCCAGTCCGCGGCGGCCCATGCTCGACAGGCACAGGGCGGTCAGCGTGATGTAGAGGATCGCCCGCAGAAGCGCCCGGTCTTCGAGTACCAGGTCGAGCAGGCTCACACCTTCAAACAGGACGCTGGCGAAGTCGGTGTAGTAGAGCTGAGTGAACATGGCGGGCACGGACACCAGCAACACGATCAGCACAAACACTGACGCCAGTTGATGCACAAAGCTGTAACGGCCGGCCTGAAGCTGTGTGCGCAGTGGTACGGGTGGTTCGCGCATGAACACCGAGGTGATCAATGCTGGAACCATCAGGGCGCCGAACAGCACGTAGGTACCCGCCCAGGCCGAATGCTGATAGTTGAAACCGGTGGAGCCGAAACCCTCGGCGAAGAACAGCGCGCCGGCAGTCGCAAGCAGCGCGGCGATCCGATAACCCGACATGTAACTGGCGGCGAGTGCCGCCTGGCGACTGTCTTCGGCGATTTCCAGGCGATAGGCGTCGACCGCAATGTCCTGCGTCGCCGAGGCGAAGGCGACCACCACCGCGATGGCGATCAGCCAGGACAAATGCTTTTGTGGGTCGCAAAAACCCATGCCTACCAGGCCGAGGATCACCAGCGCCTGCGATAGCACCAGCCACGAGCGTCGTCGCCCCAGCTTGCCGAGAAATGGCAGGCGCCATTGATCGAGCAGGGGGGACCAGACCCATTTAAAGGCGTAGGCCAAGCCAATGAGACTTGCATAACCAATGGTTTCGCGAGCTACACCTGCCTCGCGAAGCCAGACGGAAAGCGTCGAAAACACCAGCATGTAGGGCAGGCCGGCGGCGAAACCAAGCAGCAACAACACAAGCGTCGAGGGGCTGGCATAGGCGGCGAGCGCGGCGCGCCAGGTTTTACGGGGCATGGGCTGGAGTCTGCCTCAAGAATTACGGAAACAAAGCGCGCACTCTAACCGCTGTGCTCTACCGGGCGCCAGCCATGGCGCTGAATATCAACACGATTATTCTGGATGCTGACACCTTCCGAGCGCAATCGCGCGCGCTGCTCATCCCCCGAAGGGCTGCCCACAGGCAGGCTGATCCGACCGCCGGCACCGAGAACCCGATGCCAGGGCAGTTTGGTGTCGCCCGGCAATTGGCTCAACGTGCGTCCGACCCAGCGGGCAGCGCGACCGAGTCCGGCCAGCTCCGCGAGTTGACCATAGCTCACCACTTTGCCTTCAGGCACTTGGGCCAGGGTCAGGTAGAGCGCCGTGCGTCGGATTTGCGCTGCATTGTCGGATTCAGAGGTTGGTTCGGTCACGTCCGCAATTCCTGAAAAAGGTCGCATTGCCGTTTGTAGAGTAAATCCCGGATCACTGTTTGAGAAATGAACTCAACAGGAATAGTCGGATCAGTCCTTGCTAGGGTCTTATTCCAGAGGATAATGCCGACTTTTTATCGCAAACTGAGTCTGTTTTTGCTTATGTTGTCCAGAACCCTGCTTTGCCTCGCAGTCCTGAGTGCTGCCACACCCTTGCTCGCCGATACCGTCTGGTTGAAGAACGGTGACAAGTTGAGCGGCAAGATCACGTTGTTCGATGGCGGCAAATTGGTGATCCAGACGGAGTACGCCGGCGCGGTCCCGATCGACTGGAAACAGGTCAAAACCCTGGAAAGCGACCAGGAGTTGCTGGTCAAGCAGGATGCGTACACGGGCGAGAAGGCCAAGTCACTGCATGCTGCCGGCGACGGCAAGGTGACGCTGGAAAATGGCGAGGCTCCCAAGACGGTGGAACTGGCCAGTATTCAGCAGATTCTCAAGCCCAAGCCGGTGGTCGAAGATCTGGTGTGGAAGGGGAACATCGACGCAGCGCTGGATTACCAGCGGGCGGAAAACGATACAGATGACTACGGCATCAACTTCAAGACGACTGCGCGCCATGGTAAATGGCGGCACACAGCGGAAGGCGAGTACAACCGCGAATTCCAGGATGACGTCGTTACGACTGACAACTGGCGGGCTGAATACTCGCTCGACCGCTTCTTGACCGAGAAATGGTTCTGGCAAGGCCGGGCAGTCTATAAGCGCGACAAAGTCGAAAACCTTTCCCGTCAGCGCACCTTGGGTACCGGTCCGGGTTACCAGTTCTGGGACGACGAATTGGGCGCATTCTCCCTGGGCTCGCTGGTCAATCGTACGGACTATGAGTTCACGGACGGCAACAAGGACAACTTCTATGCCCTGGCGATGACGTGGGATTACAACCGCTACCTGATTGGCAAGAAGGTGGAGTTCTTCACCAATGGTGAAGTGGCCAAGCCGTTGTCAGACGTGGCCAATTACGCACTCGATACTGAAATGGGCTTGCGCTACAAGGTGACCGAATGGGCGTCGCTTAACCTGAAGGCTGAGCGCGACGTCGTCAGCGGTACCGAAGACGCTGATTTGGACCAGACCCGCTACACCGCCGGGTTTGGCGTGGCCTGGTAGGCTGGTGTCTTTAAGTTGTTAAGAGCGAAAAGCCCTGCAGTCACATCGATTGTGGGGATTTTTTTGAGTGCGTGTCCCGTCCTCAATTAATTCATTCGCGTGCATTCGCCTTGGCGTTCACCTGCTTCGTAGTGACACTCAAGGCTCAAGGTTCCGTCCTGTGCCCAGAAGCGGCCGATACCCTGCGTAAGGTTATCCTTGTATTCAACTGACGTATTCATCTGGCCTTTTTCGTACCAGGTGCGTAGGTAGCCTTCAAGTTTTCCGTCCTTGTAGGTCTTTTGATTTTTAAGCTGGCCGTTTTCGTACCATTCCTCAAAATCACCCTGCTCGCGGTGCTTTTCGTCCCACTGCCATCGCACGGTTTTTACGCCGTCCTCATTCCATCGCTCATAGCTACGTTGAACTCCATCCTTGTAAAACTGCTTTTCTTCCACCTTGCCATTGATGAAGTAGCTCATCAGCCAGCCATCTGGTTTTCCGTCCTTATCTTCACGAGTGTGACGTACAGCGCCGTTTTCAAAGTAGTGAGGGCTTGGGCCTTGCGATTTGCCTGAGACGAAAATTGTTCGGCTTTTCAGCTTTCCGCTAGGGTAGTAGCTGAGGGCGGGGCCGTCCCAGACATCATTTTTGTAATTGGTGCGGCCGATCAGTGCTCCGTTTTCGTCGTATTCGAGGTATTCGCCATCCACCCGCTTGCCTTGGTACCAGTTGTACGACTCTGCGATCTTGCCATTGTCGTGATAAATGGTCTGCCAGCCTTCCAGTTTGTTATTCAGATAGTTTTCACGCTTGATGACGATACCGTTTTCGGATTGTGTTAGGGCTTCGCCTTGGCGCAAGCCATTTGCATCGTTCTGCTGGACCCGGCGGAGTTTTCCGCTTGGGTAAAACGCTTTGGAGGTGAAGACGGGGCTGCCTGAAACAAAATCCTCGGCGTTGACGAAATAGTCGCGACGTAGAGTTTGGGTGTCGACGTAAAAAATTTCCGCTTTCCATGCCTTAAGGTCGGTGTCGTAAGGCATTGGCATCTTCAAATAGAAGGACGCTTGGCCTTTGCCGATCGGCGCAAAATGCTCGTCGAGATAGAGCTTGCCATTGACCAAAGGTGTCATCAGTTCGCCGCACTCTTCTGGAGTGCAGGGGCGCACCTTCTCAAAAAACGCTCGTTTACGTTCGCAAGCCGAGAGCGTTATCAAGAGTGGGATTTTTTGGTCGATCAGTTCCTGGACTTCGTCGAGGGCGCGACGAAACGACTCGTCTGGAATGCCTGCGGATTCCGGAGTGAGGTAGATCTCATTACTCCCGCAAGCGTGAGGAGTTGAAAGCGTCAGGAGCGCTGCAGCTCTAAGCTGAATGGCGGCGTGACCATTGACCTCGGGACCCTTCGCTAAATAGGTTGCGCGAGGGTTCATGTCGACGATCACTGTCGGGTGGTCGGAGGGTGTTTCAGCGTAGGTTGTGAGTGGCTGCGTGAGTACGAGCAGCGCGGAGCTGATTGACTTCCAAGAGATGAATTGCATCCTGCTTCTTCCATGTGATTTTCCAGGGCGCGAATCATATAGAGGTGAAGCTGAGATGGGGGGATACAAAACATTCAGGCACAAAAAAGCCCCGCTTTTAAGGGCGGGGCTTTTTACTAAAGCAAGTACAAGTTAGATAACTTGAACTTCTTCAGCTTGCATGCCTTTCTGACCGCGGGTAGCGATGAAAGAAACCTGTTGGCCTTCTTTCAGGCTTTTGAAGCCGTCGGATTGGATAGCTTTGAAGTGAACGAACAGGTCGTCACCGGATTGTGGAGTGATGAAGCCGAAGCCTTTTTCATCGTTGAACCACTTAACGGTACCGGTTTGGCGATTAGACATGGTGTAACTCCTTGAACAAAGATAACTGCGACTCAGGAAGAACCCTGGCCGAGACTGAGTGCAAAGAGCAGGAAAAATTCTTGTAGATGGTTGGATCGAAATTCAACATATCGTGTAGAGATTCTCAGTGACACAAGCAGCACAGTGGCGCCACCTTAACCCTTTTTCCCGAACGTGCCAATGCTTCTTGCGAAGGTTTCTCTGAATTCAGGACTGACGGTCTATCGAATTTGGGGAAAGGCCCTGAATTCAGGGGGGATCCGGGAGAATTGTGCCCCTGGACTTTGAACCCGGAGCGCGCGCCCGGTAAGATGCCGGACAGAATTTTTCCACCTCGCTATTCAGGACACCCGCCATGAGCATCAAATCGGACAAGTGGATTCGCCGCATGGCGCAAGAGCACGGCATGATCGAACCCTTCGTTGAGCGCCAGATGCGCGGGGAAGGCGCCGAGCGCGTGATTTCCTACGGTGTTTCGAGCTATGGCTACGACGTGCGCTGCGCCGATGAATTCAAGGTGTTCACCAACATCAATTCGGCAACCGTTGATCCGAAGAATTTCGACGAGAAGAGCTTCGTCGACGTTAAAAGCGATGTTTGCATCATTCCGCCAAACTCTTTCGCCCTGGCCCGTACCGTGGAATTCTTCCGCATTCCACGCAACGTGCTGACCATCTGCCTGGGTAAAAGCACTTACGCGCGCTGCGGCATTATCGTCAACGTGACGCCTCTTGAGCCTGAGTGGGAAGGGCATGTGACGCTGGAGTTCTCCAACACCACGACACTGCCGGCGAAAATCTACGCCAACGAAGGCGTTGCACAGATGCTGTTCTTCGAATCCGACGAAGAGTGCGAAGTTTCCTATAAAGACCGTGGCGGCAAATATCAGGGCCAGCTCGGCGTCACCCTGCCGCGCACCTGATCCGTTCATCTGGACAGTCAGCGGGAATTCTGGAGCGGGTAGACACTCTATGGGGTGTACTGCCCGGTTCGCGCACAGCGGACCGGGCCTTCGCTCAGGAGTGCTTTATGAAGATCGATCCGCGAATAAGTGCCGAACTGGCAAGGCTTGAGCCCAATCAGGTTGGCGTTTTGGCATGGTCCTTGTTGGCACACCCGCCAATCAGCATGGCAGGTGGTATCCCCGGCCAGCCTGATCCCGATACCCCCAACGAAGAACCCACCGAGCCTGGCGAGCCGACGCTGCCGGATGAGCCGCCTCCAGCGCCCGTAGCCTGACACCCAAAATGCACGTAGGAGCAATGCTTGCTTGCGATGAACGAAAACGCGGTCGTTAATGGACCGAGTTGCATTCATCGCGAGCAAGCTTTGCTCCTACGGGTGATGGATTATTTCAGGTTGCCGCTGAGGAACTGCTTCAACCGCTCGCTCTTCGGATTACCCAGCACGTTTTCCGGCGCGCCTTCTTCTTCCACCAGCCCTTTGTGCAGGAACAGTACCTGGCTGGAGACTTTGCGGGCGAAGCTCATTTCGTGCGTCACCATGATCATCGTCCGGCCTTCTTCGGCCAGACCCTGGATCACTCGCAATACTTCACCCACCAGTTCCGGGTCGAGCGCCGACGTCGGTTCGTCAAACAGCATGACTTCTGGTTCCATGGCTAGCGCGCGAGCAATGGCGACCCGCTGTTGCTGGCCACCGGAGAGGAACGCCGGGTACTGATCGGCAACGCGCGAGGCCAGGCCGACCTTGTCCAGATAACGTCGGGCGCGGTCTTCGGCCTCTTCCTTGCTGCAACCCAACACCCGGCGCGGGGCCATGGTGATGTTTTCCAGCACGGTCATGTGGCTCCACAGGTTGAAGTGCTGGAACACCATGGCCAGGCGGGTGCGGATCCGTTGCAGCTCATTGGCATCGGCCACGTGCATGCCGTGACGATCCTTGATCATGCGGATGTTCTGCCCGTCGAGGCTCATGGCGCCGTCGTTGGGTTGTTCAAGAAAGTTGATGCAGCGCAGGAACGTACTTTTGCCCGAGCCGCTGGCGCCGATCAGGCTGATGACATCACCGGTGTTGGCCTTGAGCGAAACGCCTTTGAGAACTTCATGATCGCCATAGCTTTTATGCAGGCCTTCGATGGTCAGTTTGTACATGGGGCATGCATCCTCAAGGCGAAAGTAGGTAGCCGCTGCGATAGGCTTCGGCGCCCGCGACGTGCGCGATCACCATGCCGGCAGTGGCCATGCGACGTAGCGAGCGGGCGTACATCAGCCCGGCGGCGGTGCAATGAACGGGGGTGACGCGATCATTGATCGGGTCAATGATTTCGGCGATCAGTTGCCCGGCTTCCAGGTACTCCCCCGGCAGCGCGGTGAACACCAGCAGGCCACCGACAGGAGTGGCTACAGGTTCCACGCCCGCCAGCGGCGTGGCCGGGTAGGGCAGCTCAGGCAGTGGCGCCGGTTCGCCGGCAATGGCGCCGAAGTGAATCAGGTAATTGATCAGCGCCTGGCAATCGAGGCTGGCCAGCGGATGATTGACGTCACCCTGGCCGCGCAATTCGACCGTCACCGATAAACTGCCCAGCGGAATGTCGAAGCGTTCGCCGAAGCGCTCCCTCAACTGCCACCAGAGCAGGGTGAAACATTCATCGAACGATTGACCGCCGGAATCGGTGGCCAGCAAGCTCGCCTCGGCACCGATGTATCGCGCCAAGGGCTCGACGTGCGGCCAGGCTTCCGGCGTGGTGTAAAGGTGCGTGACGGCTTCGAAATCGCAATGCAGGTCCAGCACCATGTCCGCATCGCAGGCCAGGCGTTGCAGGGTCAGTCGCTGGGATTGCAGTTGAGTGCTGGCGGTTTGCTTGGCCAGGGCGTTGCGCAAACTGTCGCGGATCAGCCCGAGGTTACGCTGCGGATCGTCGCCGAGTTGGCCTTCGATCTCATTGCCGACCGCTTCGCTCACATCGACGAACCAGCGATTGAAGTTCTGACCGCTTTCGAGCTCGAAACGCCCCAGCGGAACCTCCAACAACACTTGTTCCAGCCCGATCGGATTGGCCACCGGCACCAATACGATCTCGCTGCGCAGCCGGCCGGCGGCTTCGAGTTCGGCCAAGCGTTGCTTGAGGTGCCAAGCGACCAGCATGCCGGGCATTTCATCGGCGTGCAGTGACGACTGAATGTAAATCTTGCCTTGGGCCGACGTGGGGCCGTAATGAAAACTGTGAATCTGTCGTGCGGTCCCCGGCAGCGGGGCCAGCAGGTCATGAATCTGGTGGCGCATGTCTCTTTATTCCTAAAGCGGGTCCTAGTGGCTCGGCCCGAGGAAGGCCAGCCATCGCCGTTCGGCGAGACGGAACAGGCCAACCAGCGCAAAGGTCACGGTCAGGTAAATCAGTGCGGCAATGCCGAACGACTGAAAGGTCAGGAAGGTCGCCGAGTTGGCGTCCCGAGCGACTTTCAATATGTCCGGAATGGTCGCGGTGAACGCCACAGTCGTCGAGTGCAGCATCAGAATCACTTCGTTGCTGTAATACGGCAGCGAGCGACGCAGGGCTGACGGCATGATCACGTAGGCATACAGCTTCCAGCCGGTCAGGCCATACGCCTTGGCGGCTTCGACTTCACCGTGGTTCATGCTGCGAATCGCCCCGGCGAAAATCTCTGTGGTGTAGGCGCAGGTGTTCAGGGCGAAGGCGAGGATGGTGCAGTTCATCGCATCGCGAAAGAACGCATCCAGCACCGGTTGGGCGCGAATGGCAGCCAGACTGTAAATCCCGGTGTAGCAAATCAGCAGCTGAATATAGAGCGGCGTACCCCGAAACAGATAGGTGTAGAACTGCACCGGCCAACGGATGTAGAAGTGCGGCGATACCCGGGCGATAGACAACGGGATCGACACCAGAAAGCCGATGAAGATCGAGGCGCTGAGCAGCCACATCGTCATGGCCAGGCCGGTGATGTTGTTGCCGTCGCTATAGAGGAAAGGTTTCCAGTATTCCTGCAGAAGTTCGATCATCGTACGGCCTCCCGGGTACCGGCGGAGTAACGACGTTCAAGCCAGCGCAGAATGAAGTTGGACGCGCTGGTGATTACCAGATAGATCAGCGCGGCAAGTACCAGAAAGTAAAATAGCTGATAGGTGCTTTTACCGGCATCCTGCGCAGCCTTGACCAGATCGGCAAGGCCGATGATCGACACCAGCGCGGTGGCCTTGAGCATCACCATCCAGTTGTTACCGATACCCGGCAGGGCATAACGCATCATCTGCGGGAACACTACGATCCAGAAACGCTGGCCGCGCTTGAGGCCATAAGCGGTGGCCGCTTCGACCTGACCCCGTGGGACGGCGAGAATCGCACCACGGAAGGTTTCGGTGAAATACGCACCATAGATGAAGCCAAGGGTGATGACCCCGGCGCTGAACGGGTTGATCTCGATGTATTCCCATTCCATGTAATCGGTCAGCGACGTCAGCCAGGTTTGCAGGCTGTAGAAAATCAGCAGCATCAGGACCAGGTCCGGAACGCCGCGAATAAGTGTGGTGTAAAGCTGGGCAGGCACGCGCATCAGTTTGACTTTTGACAGCTTGGCACTGGCGCCGAGTAGCCCGAGCAACACGGCTACCAATAGCGACAACGCCGACAACTTGATCGTCATCCAGGTGCCTTGCATCAGCAACGGACCGAAGCCCTTGAGGCTGAAGGCTGAGAGCCCCAGATTTTGTAATAGGTTTTCGAACATAAATCAGCAACCTGATCGGATGAAAAAAGCGCCCATCGCGAGATGGGCGCCGGGCATTATTTGCCGCTGAACAGATTCAGACCGCCAAAGTGTTTCTTCTGAATGGTGGCGTAGGTGCCATCATCGTGTAACGCTTTGATACCTTTATCCAAAAGTGCTTTCAGCTCGGTGTTACCTTTCTTAATGCCGACGGCAGTTTTGGCTGGTAGCAGTTCGTTGTCGACTGGCTTGCTGACATCATAGTCGGCGCCCTGTGGCGACTTCAGGAAGCCCAGTTCGGCTTGCAGCATGTCCTGAATCCCTGCATCGAGACGACCGGAAGTCAAGTCGGCATAGACCTGATCCTGGTTGGCATAGGCCTGGGTTTTCACGCCGGCCTTGTCCAGAACGGCTTTGGCATAGGCTTCTTGAATGGTGCCTTGTTCGTAGCCGACGGTTTTGCCCTTGAGCGAAGCGACGTCCGCCGTCACTCCAGAACCCTTCTTGGACACGTAGGCGGTTGGGCCGGAGAACAGCTCGCTGGAGAAGTCGATGACTTTTTCGCGGGCCGGGGTGACGGTCATCGAAGAGATCACACCGTCGAATTTATTGGCCTTGAGGCCAGGAATCATGCCGTCGAAATCGCTTTCGACCCATTTGCACTTGACCTTCAGCTCGGCGCAGATCGCGTTCCCCAGATCGATGTCGAAGCCGACCAGGCTACCGTCGGCCGCTTTGGACTCGAACGGTGCGTAGGAAGGGTCAACGCCAAAACGCAATTCTTTGTATTCCTTGGCCAGCGCGGAGCCCGCAGCCATGCACAACGCCAGTGCAGAAAAGGTCAGCAATGCTTTTTTCATTATTCAATCCCTTAAGAACCAATATGAGCGCTTGTGGCGCAGAATTATTGTTACTGGAAAGCGTAAGACCTGATGAAAGTAGCAATTTCCGAACCAGAGTCCCGAACAAGCGTTTTAAAAGGTCATACAAGAAATGACTGCGCGGCAATTGTGCACGAAAACGGGCGTCATGAAAGCGCTGCACCAAGTTGTTTCAGGATGGCACAAATCCCTGTAGGAGCGAGCTTGCTCGCGAAGACGGCGTATCAGTCGAGATGGATGTGGCTGACACTCCCTCTTCGCGAGCAAGCTCGCTCCCACAAAGAGATCGGGTCAGCTCAGTAAATTCTGCAATGTGCCGAGGTCGTCAGCCTCTTCAACCGTCTTGTCCTGACGCCAGCGCAGCATCCTCGGAAAACGCACGGCGATCCCGCTCTTGTGTCTTTTTGACCGGGCAATGCCTTCGAACCCCAACTCAAAGACAAGGCTCGGTTTCACGCTGCTGACCGGGCCGAATTTCTCAACGGTGGTTTTGCGCACAATGTTGTCGACCTGACGGATCTCTTCATCCGTCAGCCCGGAATAGGCCTTGGCGAAGGGCACCAGGCTGCGTTCGCTGGCATCGAGCGGCGCGTCCCACACCGCGAAGGTGTAATCGCTGTAGAGACTGGCCCGTCTGCCGTGGCCGCGTTGCGCATAGATCAGCACAGCGTCGACGCTGAACGGGTCGACTTTCCATTTCCACCACACACCCATGTCCTTGGTTCGACCAACGCCGTACAGAGCATCTCGCGCCTTGAGCATCATGCCTTCGACGCCGAGACGTCGGGAGGCTTCCCGTTGGCGGGCGAGGTCGAACCAGTTTTCTCCGGTGAGTATCGGTGAGGCGAGTAACGCCGGGCTGTTACAGGTGGCGACAACGGTTTCCAACTGAGTGCGACGTGTGGCCTGTGGTTGATTGCGCCAGTCGGCGCCTTGCCATTCCAGCAGGTCGTAAGCGAGGACCACCACGGGTACATCGTCGAAGATTTTTTTGCTGAGGATTTTGCGTCCGATGCGCTGTTGCAACAGGGCAAACGGTTGCACGGCTGGCGTGGCAGGTACGGTTGGATCAAATGCATCCTCGGTGTCGGATCCGGCCGTTTTCCAGGCAACGATTTCGCCGTCGATCACGGTGCCGTCGGGCAAACCATGCACCAGATGCTCTAGCTCAGGGAAGCGCTCAGTCACCAACTCTTCACCCCGCAACCAGATCCACAGACGCCCGTCGCGCTTGACCACCTGGGCACGGATACCATCCCATTTCCATTCCACCAGCCATTGGTTCGCGGGGCCGAGCAGCGCTTCGAATTGCTCGACCGGTTGCGACATCGCATGAGCCAGGAAAAACGGATAAGGCTGCCCTCCACGCTGGGCGTGTTCATCACTGGATTCAGCCGCGATCAATTTCAGGTAACTGGCAGCGCTCGGCCGATGGGACAGGTCGGTGTAACCGACCATTCGCTGGGCCACGCGCTTACTGTCGAGCCCGGCCATGGCCGCCAGTGCGCGGGTCACCAGCAGCTTGGAGACACCCGCACGAAAGCTGCCGGTGATCAGTTTGATGCAGAGCATCAGACTGGTGCGGCCCAGTTGAGACCAGAGGCTGGGCAATTGTTCGGCAAGCACTTCGGGGGGCTCGCCGCGCAAGGGCAGCAGCTTGTCTTCAATCCATACCGCCAATCCGTCGGTGGAACGATGCGGTGATTCGGGCAGCACCAGCGAGATGGTTTCTGCGAGATCGCCCACCGCTTGATAACTCTCTTCGAACAGCCAGGGTTGAAGCCCGGAAAACGTTACCGCCAGCTCTCGCAGCACACGCACGGGCACCAACTGCCGAGGCCGCCCACCAGACAAAAAATAAACCGCCCACGCGGCGTCTTGCGGCGCGGCCTGCGCAAAGTAATGTTGCATGGCGGCCAATTTGGCGTTGCTCGACGTGGTGGCGTCGAGTTCGGCATACAACTCGGCGAAGGCCTTCATGGCAACACCTTGTCTTGCTCGGGTTCGACCCGGGCGTTTTCTTCCTCGTCGTCGCCGTACTCGGTGTTGAAACTCTGTGCATCCAGGCCCTGTTCACGCAGATGGCGCACCAGGACGGCGACCGAACCGTGGGTCACCATTACCCGCTCAGCGCCGGTTTGTTCAATGGCCCAGAGCAGACCCGGCCAATCGGCATGGTCGGACAGCACAAATCCGCGGTCGACACCGCGCCGGCGCCGGGTGCCGCGCAAGCGCATCCAGCCGCTGGCGAAGCCGTCGCTGTACTCGCCGAAACGACGCATCCAGGTACTGCCGCCCGCTGACGGTGGTGCAATGACCAGCGCTTTGCGCATCATCGGGTTACTCTTTTGAACCTCGCCGGCATAGATCGTTGGCGGCAGGTAAACGCCGCTCTGGCGATAGACCTGATTGAGCGGTTCCACGGCGCCATGCACCAGAATGGGGCCGAGGCTGGGGTCGATGCCGTGGAGAATTCGCTGCGCTTTGCCAAACGAGTAGCAGAACAGCACGCTGGCCACGTCGGCGGCGGCGTTGGCCTGCCACCACTGATTGATCTCGGCAAATACCTGCGCCTGAGGTTGCCAGCGATAAATCGGCAGGCCGAAGGTCGCCTCGGTGATGAAGGTGTGGCAACGCACCGGTTCGAAAGGCGCACAGGTGCCATCGGCTTGGGTCTTGTAATCCCCCGAGGCGACCCAGACTTCGCCACCATATTCTAGTCGCACTTGGGCCGAACCGAGCACATGGCCGGCGGGGTGAAAACTCAGGGTGACGCCATGATGTTTGAGGGGCTGACCGTACGGCAGGGTTTGCAGGTTGATGTCTGCGCCGAGGCGAGCACGCAGGATGCCTTCGCCGGCTGATGCCGTCAGGTAATGTTGATTGCCGCTGCGGGCATGATCGCTGTGAGCGTGGGTGATGACCGAGCGCTCGACAGGCCGCCACGGGTCGATATAGAAATCCCCGACCGGGCAATACAGACCTTCAGGACGCGCGATAACAAGATCCATGTCTTTGCCAAGATGGAGGGGCTTGTTAGCTATGAGGTTGGCGTGAAGCCAGAAGTTCTATCGAGATGTCATCGACGAACAACATTCCCCTTGTGGGAGCGAGCCTGCTCGCGAAAGCGGTGTGTCAGTCACCTAAAATGTTGGCTGACAGGGCCTCTTCGCGAGCAGGCTCGCTCCCACAGGATCGGGGTGTTACTTGCCAGGTGTCAGGGTCAATTGCGTCTTGCCATACACCTTGTCAAAGTTCTGTGGCTGCATCGGCAGGCTCATGTATTGCCCTTTGAGCCAAGGCTCGATGCTGTTGAGATAGTTAGGGCTGGCAGGGTTGCCCGATTGACCGGTGCTGTTCTGGCCCATCAGCGGCTCGGCCTGGCCGAAGTCGACGATAAAGCGCATGGCCGGCGCCAGTGTGGTGTTGAAGTCCTGACCCCAAGCGAAGGCCGACGTGTTCAGCGTGGTGTGGTCACCGCCCGCCGCGACTGGCCCGCGAACGGTCTGGCCGTTGGCGTTTTTCCATTCGTAGCGGTGCAGTTTGCCCCACTGCCAGGCTTTGTGATCGCCGCCCAACTGACTGTCACCGGTGCTGATCGCCGCTGCCAGAATGCGTGCGAGGATCGCCGGCTTGTCTTCTTTTTGCGGCGTGCGCGCGTCATCCCAGAACGGGCTGTCTTCGCGCCCCAGCAGATGATCGGCTTGAGCGGCGTAGGACAACTTGCCGTTGGCCACGAAGGCTTTCCACGCCGGGCTGCTTTGCGGGCCGAGTTCGTCGAGGAAGATTTGTTTCATGCTTTCCTGCAGGAACAATTCATACATCGCTGCATCGGCGGAGGTCGCGGCGAGCTTGCCGTCGAACGCTATCAGGCGCGTATACGCCTCGTGAGCCTTGGCTCGATCGGCAACCGGCAACGCTTCAATCGCCTGCTTGAGTGGCTGGGCCATGCCCGGGGCTTCAAACATTTTCTTCAGTTTGGCGGCGAAAGTGGTGGTCTGGTCATACTGCATCGCGATCACGCTGCGCGTGTCGTGTTTGCCCGCGCCCGCCAGTTCGGCCAGGCGTTCGCCCCGCTCCGGTGCCGCCCAGGAATTGGACAATTGCATGCCGTAGCCATGGGGAATGACGCGCTGGTTGGCGGTGCCGAGCCAGCCTTGGGCCGGGTCCTGGTCGTAGGGATGCAGCATCGGGTCGGCGTAACCGTCCCAATCGTAGCGACTTTCCCAACCCGGCGACGGCAGCAGGCCTTCGCCTTCGCGGCGGTTCGGGTAGCGGCCGGTGACTTGCCAGGCGATGTTGCTGGCGTCTGCGAAAACCAGGTTCAGTGCGATGGCGCGGATTTCGCGGCTGGCGTCCGACGCTTTCTCAACGGTCTGGGCCCGGGACAGGTCGAAAAAAGCGTCCAGGGTTTTGTCGTCGGTGAAATTCGGCATTTGCAGGGCCAGGCCGAAACCGTTCGCCAGTGTCGTGCCTTGGGCACTGTTGAGCAGCGGACCGTGACGGGTTTCGTACACTGCTTCGCGAACTGGCCGCTGGCCTTTGACGAAGTAGGTTTCGTTGCGCACGACTGCGGGCTGCCATTTGCCGGCCACTTCGTACGTGAGGCCGTTGCCCTGGCGTTTGATTTTTTCCAGGAACAGGTCCTGGTTGTCGCCCATGACCGCGGTCATGCTCCAGGCCACTTTGCCGTTGAAACCTCCGAGCACCATTGGCAATCCGGCAATGGTCACGCCCGAGGCCTGATATTTCGGCGCACGGATCTGCACGTAACTGAACAATGACGGCACACCGAGCGAACCATCACTGTCGCTGGCCAGCAGGCTTTTGCCGCTGCGGCTGCGTTGCGGGCCGATCGCCCAGTTGTTTGACGAGCCGGCGCCCAACAGATTCAGGTCGGACAGTTGGCCCGTGGCTTTATTGATCTCGGCCAACCCAGGGATGGCCCCGTTGAGCTTGAGGCCTTGCAGTTTTTCGGCTTCAGCCAGCGGCAGCTTTTCATCGGGCGCGGACGGCGTCAGCCAGGCGAGTTTGTCGGTGGTGACGGTCTGAGCCAGCATCAACGAGGAAATTTCTTCCGGCAAATTGGCTGATTGGCTGAAGTTCAGCAGGCAGAAAATCAGTGCCGAATCTTCCGGTTTCCAGTATTCCGGTTTGTAACCGGTGGCCGCGAGGTCCGCCGGCAGCTTATCGCGGTAGCGGAACAGGTAGGCGTTGACGCCGCGAGCATAGACTTCGAAGAAGCGTTTGAGGCGCGGCGAAGAGGCTTTATACAGCTCGCCGGCATTTTTTTTCAGGTTGACCGCGCGCATATAGCGGTCGGCATCCAGCATGTCAGCGCCGGACATTTCTGCCAGACGACCTTCGGCCAGCAGGCGCAACGTCACCATTTGCGTAATGCGGTCGCTGGCATGGACGTAACCCAAGGCGAACAACGCGTCGTGGTAGCTGTTGCTTTCGATTAGCGGCATGCCCATGGCATTGCGACGTACCGAAACGTTCTGAGCCAAGCCCTTGAGCGGCAGCACACCGGAGGTCGGCGGGAGGGTGTCCTGAGCGTTCATGGTCTGACAACCGGTCAGACTCAAAACACTGGCTACTGCTGCGGCAACGCCGAACCGGGGAAGAAAATGTGAAAGGGCTGGCGAGGCCATGGCAAAGCTCCTGCGGGGGTAGAGGCGCAATAAAGGCGCTACGTTAGTGAGCAGGAGGAGGGCGCGCAAGCGGCGGGCGGGGTTATTTCAAGATTTGTCTGATTGAACTGTCGCAATACAGTCGGGAAGTCCTCCGGTGTTCAATGCCTTGCCTGTCAGAGGAGGTGATGTTGAAGTGCGTGAAACTCAATGACCTTGCATGAGAAAAACCGCAATGGAGCTCAAGACCCACGCAGTGCTGATCATCATTGATCAACAAAAAGGCATTCTGCATCCGCGACTCGGTCGCCGAAATAATCCACAGGCCGAGGAACGAATTCTTGAGTTGTTGGCGTTTTGGCGTCGAACCGGGCGACCGGTGATTCATGTGCAGCACCTGTCCCGCTCGCCGGATTCAGTGTTCTGGCCGCAGCAATCAGGCGTGGGATTTCAGCAACGGTTTGAGCCAATGACTGGCGAACAGCTGATTCAGAAACAGGTACCGGATGCCTTTTGTGGGACTGGGTTGGAGAGGAGTTTGTGCGAAGCAGGAATTGATCAGTTGATTATCGTCGGAGTGGCAACCAACAACTCGGTGGAGTCCACTGCGCGAACAGCCGGGAATCTGGGGTTTGAAACGTGGGTGGCGGAGGATGCGTGTTTTACCTTCGATAAGGCGGATTATTTTGGTAATGCCCGATCAGCCGAATACGTGCATGCGATGTCGCTGGGGAATTTGCACGGGGAATATGCGACGGTCGTCAGCACTGCGCAGATTCTGAGTTGAGGGTGACTTTGAGGGCCTCTTCGCGAGGAAGCTCGCTCCTACAAAGATCTGATGTTGACACAAAATGTGTGTCTGGCGCAGATCCAATGTGGGAGCGAGCCTGCTCGCGAAGGCTATTCAACAGGCGAAAAATATCTTCGCCCGAAGCATCAAGCGCCGTGGCACTTCTTGAATTTCTTGCCGTTGCCGCATGGGCAAGGGTCGTTGCGGCCGACGTCTTTAAGGGCGTTGCGCACCGGTTCCTGGGGGGCGTGGCCACAGTTCGGGCCGTGAACATGGCCATGGTCGTGATCATGGTGGTCGTGATGGTCATGATCGTGGTTGCAGTCAGGGCCATGTACGTGGGGTTGCTGAGTCATCGGGGTTGCTCCGGAATTAAATCGGCGGCGATTATCACGCCATTGCGCGCCAGGTGCACGTCATGAGGGATGAAAAAACCGGTTTTCAGTTCACCTTCCAGACGATAGGGAATGGGTTGGTCGGGTTTTTTCAGCATTTTCACCAGGTCTCGTACCTTGGGCCACAGGTTGGTGCGGATCGGCACTTTTACGTAGGCGCTGTGCTTGGGGCCGATCGTGAACCAGTTGTCGTACTCGCCTTCGGTCAGCAGGATGTCGCCCAAGTGAATGCGGTATTCGAGGCTGCGCACGATCAAGTCGTTGTCGTTGGGGTTGTCGATACGAAAGTGCAGGAGAAATTTCTGTTCCAGCAGTTTTGCCCGCACGACTTCAACCTTAACCAGATGCACCTCGGGGTCCGGCTCATCATCATCGAACCAGGACGCACAGCCGGTGAGCCCCAAAAACAGAAGCAGGTTGAACAGATAAAGTGCGTGTCGCCGGGTGATCATGGTCGTGTATCTCCCTTGTAGCAGCTGGCGAAGCCTGCGTCGGCCGGTCCGCGCTCGGGCGAAGCAGTCGCAAACCCTGCTTGCTCGGTCTATCTGAAACACCGCGCTGCTTGATTTCACGACTGCTTCGCAGCCGGACGCAGCCTCCGGCAGCTGCTACGAGGCGTCACTCAACTACTGAAATAACCCGCACAACACTTCTTGAATTTTTGCCCGCTGGCGCATGGACAAGCGTCATTGCGCCCGGCCTTGAGTTGCACGGTGGGGTCGATGAAGTACCAGTGGCCGGCGTTCTGCACGAATGACGAGCGCTCGCGGTGGCTGTGTTCGCCGCTGCCATCGTGCCAACGCGCAGTAAAGGTCACGAAGGCGTGTTCCGGCTGGCCGCCAAAGACTTCGGAGCTTTCGACTTCCAGGCCCAGCCAGGTGCTTTGCGCACTCCAGTCGCTGATGGACTGACGATTCAGGCCGGCCTGTTGCGCAGGCAGGGTGGTCGCCACTAAATAGTCGATCAGCCCCAACACGTAGGCGCTGTAGCGCGAACGCATCAAGGCTTCGGCGCACGGCGCCGGATGCCCGGCATGGTAATGACCGCAACAGGCATCGAGCAGGGTGCCGCTGCCACAAGGGCAAATGGATGTACTCATTGCATTACCACCAATATTTCCCGAAGTTTTCCGGATTGGCCCAAAAGCGTGAGTTGAGCCAGTCGGGTACTTGCTTGTATTCAAGCAGATCGTAGGTGAACAGGGTCAACACTTGCTCGTCACGCTGGAAGCGCTCGCTCGCTTGCAGGGCCAGGGAGAAAAAATCCGTCTCCTGCCAGCCACTGGCTGACAAGTCCGCCAGCACGGCAATGCGGCTGGCGTTGAGGTTGCGGATCCCGCCGAGCAGGTTCAGGCCATCGCGCTTGGGCAGATGTTCCAGGCAATCGACCGCTAGCGCCAGGTCAAACCGGCGCGCCGCCAGTTCCTCCGGCAACGGCCCCGGAGCCGCATGGGCCACACACGTATCCGGGTGGGCAAGCTTGAATGCCTCCAGCGCGGGGAACTCACTGGCGCCGATCAACAAGAGCTGCGCGGGGGCGTAACGGTCCAGCAAAGCAGCCAGCGCCTGCTGCGGCGTGCGCGAAGAAATACCTGCAATCATCAAAGATCCTCAATCAGAGCGCCAAGACTAGCCTGCCTGAACGTGCGGGCCTAGCGCAGGTTTACAGCAAATAAGCCAATCCGTGGTGAACACCTTTAAAACAGCCATGGCCTGTTGCTGGCGCAGATTAATACTCGGGTCTTTACTACCAGAATCGGTTCTAAGCCGATCCCTCAGGAGAAAACTAGATGAGCATAGTTCGGACAGCATTACCCTTGGTTCTGCTAACCAGTGTGTTGACTGGTTGCGCAGGTTTGCAGAAAACCGACTGGCCGACCTGTGCGTTGGTCGGTGGTGTCGTGGGTGCGGGTATCGGCGCGACCGAGAGCTCGGCATGGGCAGGCTATGGTGCGCTGCTTGTCGGCGGCACGGCAGCAGCCTATTGCTGGGTGCACGGTGACGGCGACGAAGATGGCGATGGTGTACCGGACAGCCGCGACAAGTGCCCAGGCACACCTCACGGCGTGAAAGTCGATGCCAACGGTTGCCCTCCACCTGCGCCAGTGGTCGAAGAGGCCGTTGTGGTCAAGGAAGAAACGATCGTCATCCGCGATGTTCACTTCCAGTTTGACAAAGCTACGCTCACCGCATCTGACAAAGAGGTACTCAACAAGATTGCCACTCGCTTGAAAGCGGAAGCACCTACTGCTCAATTGACTGTTACCGGTTATACCGACAGCGTGGGCAGCGATGCCTACAACCAGAAACTGTCGGATAAACGCGCTCACTCGGTGGTTGAATACCTCATCGAGGAAGGTGTGCCACGCAGCAGCTTCGTGTCTGTGACCGGTGCTGGTGAAAGCAATCCGGTCGCCGATAACAAAACTGCTGATGGCCGCGCGATGAACCGTCGCACGGAAATCAAAATCAACCGCTAAGCCCCTTCCGCTCCGCGGCTTGTGCAGTCGCGGATGCGGGTCTTTACTCCTGTGTAACCGGTAAAAAGCCGGTAACACAGGAGCTTTCAACATGAGCGTTCTCACAAGGACAGTCTTGCCGGTTCTGCTGCTTGGCAGCCTGTTGACCGGTTGCGCAACTCACAATGATGGCACTGCCCCTCTCAATCAAGAAAACTGGCCGATCTGCAGCGTCATTGGCGGTCTTGTGGGCGGAGGTTTGGGCGCCATCGAAAGTGGTGCATGGGCGGCCGGAGGCGCAGCGCTCGGAATCTTGACCGGCGGCTTGATCTGTTACGCCCAGGATGGCGACCAAGATGGCGATGGTGTCTTCGATCGACGTGATCGTTGCCCCGATACTCCTGCCAATACGCCCGTCGAACAACATGGTTGTCCGCAGCCGCAATACCCCGGCGGCGTGAAAGAACCTGTTGTGCAATCGGAAGTCATCACCCTCAGCGATGCGGGCGATGTGCTGTTTGCCACCAACCAATCTGACCTGACCCCCGCAGCGAAGAGTCAGCTGGATGCCTTGATGTCCAGGTTGCAAGGCGCCGATGTGTTGAGTATCAAGGTGGTCGGCCATACCGACAACGTCGGCTCCGATGCCTACAATCAGGCGCTTTCGGAACGTCGCGCCAGCAGTGTGGCGGACTACCTGCTGAGTCAGGGCGTGGCGCCGAACAAAGTTACCAGTGAAGGCAAGGGCGAAAGTGAGCCTGTGGCTGATAACGATACAGAAGAAGGGCGCGCGAAAAACCGCCGCGTGGATTTGCACATCAATTTGACCTGAGCCACGAAATACAGCCGTCGACCACCCGTGCGGTGGGACGACGGCCATTGGGCGGTCTGCATCAAGATTTTTCTGTTGTCCTCTGGCGTATTCCTCGTGGAAGCCGTTACTGTGCTCGCAAAGAATAATGATCAGCGGGGGAGCGTATGAAGGTGTTTTGGGGGCTGGGGAAGTTATTGACCCTGCTGTTCTGGTTGGTGGTGCTGGTCAATCTGCTCACGCCATTTATCTATCCGCTGCACTCGTTGGTCGATCTGGCCGGTGGCGTGCTGGCACTGTTCCATCTTCTGGAACTGGTGTTCTGCAACCGCAGCCTCAAAGGCCGCGCCCATCCTTGGCGTGATCGCCTTCAGATTGCCATTTTCGGCGTGTTCCACCTGCAAACCCTCCCGGCTCCCTCCGCATCGAAGGCTTCCCATGCGTAATCTCTGTCTGCTCGCCGCTTTTATCAGTCCACTGGCTTGCGCTCAGGTTGTCAGTGTCGAAACCAACTCGCTGATGCGCCTGCCCAACACGGCCAGCACCTTGCAACTTGAACGGCTGGTAGTCGCCGATTACGGCACGTTGCTGATCCCTTCGAATGTAACCGAAGTGACGGTGGGCGAGTTGCATCTGGGGCGTGAGGCGCGAATTGCCATCGTGCCGAGTGAGCAGGCACTGGAATTGAAAGTCCTGCGCGCCGAGTTGTCGGAAGGCAGTCAGATTACCGCGAGGGGCGCGCCAGGCAGCTTCCAGAAAGCGGCACGGTCGGGGCGTAACCTGAACTTGCAGATCAAGGCACTGAACGCACCGCAACTGTCGGTAGATGCTCGCGGCGGCGCGGGCGCACCGGGTTTTTTTGGACTTGATGGCGGCAATGGCCAGGCACCGGGTTGCACTTGGGGGCAGGCTGGTCGCGGTGCTGATGGCAGCGATGGCAGTGATGGTCAGCCGGGTGCTTCCGGTGCGCAGGTAAGGCTGGAAGTGCCGCGCGAATACCCGGCGGATAAAATCAAGGTGCAGGTGGCGGGAGGTGCCGGTGGACTTGCAGGTCCTGGCGGTAAACCAGGGGCCGGTGGCAAGGCCAAGGGCTGTCTCGTGTACACCACCGAGGGTGGCAAGAGTGGCCGGCCGGGTGCTGATGGTCAGCCTGGCCCTGCCGGTGCGGCGGGTTCGGTGAGCGTCCAACGGTTGTAAGCAGTTTCCGAAAGGTTTGCCGACTGAACGATACCCATCGCGAGCAGGCTCGCTTGTATGGTAGGACTTGAAGGGAGGAGGAGGGACAAGGCTCGTTTCTGACTGTTGACGCAGTACAGACCGTGGGAGATTTCGCCCCTCCTCCTTTCACCCAAGCGCCGATAAAGAATGCTTCTGGCTAGACCGACGATAGGAACAAGCCTGCGCCTCTGGGTGAGCCCTTCAAGTGCTTAAAACCTTATCCCGGAGGAAATCCAATGGCAATGCCGGTTCTTGTTTCAAAGCCGATCGTGGGTGTGGATGTCGCCAAGAATGAATTGGTGATTTATCAGGCAGAGTTCGATTTGCTCGAAGAAATCCCCAACACCAAAGCGGCCATCAAGCAGTGGTTGAAGGCCTTGCCGGGGACAGTGGCGATCGCCATTGAGGCCACCAACATCTATCACCTGGAGTTTGCTGACTTGGCCTATGAGGCCGGTTGCACTATTTACATGGTGGGCGGCTATGAACTCAGTCATTACCGAAAAGGTGTCAAAGTTCGCGCCAAAACTGATGCGCTAGATGCCAAGTTACTTGCCCGTTATTTAAAGAACGAAGCTGAGGAGCTTCATCCGTGGACCCCGCCGTCACCGCTGTACCGCCAGCTCTTGAGCCTTTTCCGCCGCCGGGCGGCTTTGGTCCAGGCGCGAGTTGGCCTGGTGCAAAGCTGGGCGAATGAACCGTTGCTGAAAACCGCTTTCGCCGAGCAAGTGAAATCCATGCAGCAACTTGAAGTGCTGGTCGAAAAGACGATTAAGGACCATCTGAAAGAAGCCGGCTTGCTCGGCCAGTTAAAGCGGTGTCTGAAAGTTGAAGGTATTGGTTTTTTGACCGGAGCTCGCTTGATTGCGGCTTTTCAGCGGGGTGACTTCAGAAACGCGAATGCCTTTATCGCCTTCTTGGGAATGGATTTGCGGGTGGCGAAGTCAGGACAAAAAGATTGTCGCCGGAGTTTGAGCAAGCGAGGTGACCCAGAGGCCCGGCGCCTTTTGCACAATGCAGCGATGTCGGCCAGCCGAACGGCGGCCTGGAAAGGATTTTACGAAGCGCAAAGAGCTCGGGGCTTCAGCACCACTCAGGCGCTGGTAATGCTGGCTCGCAAGCTTGCTCGGGTTGTATTCGCCCTGCTGAACGGGCAAAGCGAATACCAACCGAAAACCAGTTGAGGGCTTCCCCTCAACCATAGAATCTCCCACAGGGATCACACTCTCCATGTGGGAGCGAGCCTGCTCGCGATGGCATTCGATCAGACAATACTTTTTTAGAAGATAGGTCGCGCCGCAGCAATCGCCACCAGCAACAAACCCACCAGCAGATTAATCCCCACCAACCGCCGAATTCTCCCTAGCACCGCCGCCCCTGCCGGCCAATCCTGCGCCGTCACCGCCGTGCGCAACTCCGGCAACATCAGCGCCTGAATCCGGATAAACAGCGCCGTCATCACCACGTATAACCCCATCATCACCTGCACATAGCGCGGCGCGGTCTCAAACCCGATGTGTTGCAGATGAATCATGCCGACACCGCTGATCGGCAACAGCACCACCGCGACCCAGACCCAGCGGAAAAATCCTTGAAACACTTCCACCCACAGCTTCAACCGGGCAGGGCCCTCCAGCGCCTTCACTGCGGCGGGGCGCAAGACCATCCAGGCGAAAAACATGCCGCCCACCCATACCAGGGCGGAAAGGACATGCAGGGTATAAACGATGCCAAAAGGTGTCATTGGGGTACTCCGTTCTGCGCGGGATTAATTAGCGGGGTATGATAGCTGCCCATCCGAACCACTGAAAATTTATCCAGCGTTTTTCGCGCCCGACAATCCATGATCAGCACCGAACTCAAAACCACGATCCAGGGCGCTTACTCGCGTTTTCTCGAAGCCAAGAGCCTCAAGCCGCGCTACGGCCAACGCCTGATGATCGCCGAAATCGCCAAAGTCCTCGGTGACATCGACACCGACGACGAAGGCCGGCGCAGTGGCGACCCCGCGATTGTTGCGGTGGAAGCCGGCACCGGTACCGGCAAAACCGTGGCCTACAGCCTGGCGGCGATCCCGACCGCCAAGGCTGCCGGTAAACGCCTGGTGATTGCCACGGCCACCGTGGCCCTGCAAGAGCAGATCGTCTACAAGGATTTGCCTGACCTGATGCGCAACAGCGGGCTGAATTTCAGCTTCGCGTTGGCCAAGGGACGTGGGCGTTACATGTGTCTGTCCAAGCTCGACATGCTGCTGCAGGAAGGCCACGCACAAACCGCTACCGCGCAGTTGTTCGAAGAAGAAGGCTTCAAGATCGAGGTCGACGAGGCCAGTCAGAAGCTGTTCACCAGCATGATCGAAAAACTCGCCGGCAATAAATGGGACGGCGACCGCGACAGTTGGTCCACGGCCCTGGAAGACGCCGACTGGGCGCGCCTGACCACTGATCACAGCCAATGCACCAACCGTCATTGTCCGAACTTCGGCCAGTGCGCCTTTTATAAGGCCCGCGAAGGCATGGGCAAGGTCGACGTCATTGTCACCAACCACGACATGGTGCTGGCCGACCTGGCTTTGGGCGGCGGTGCCGTTTTGCCGGACCCGCGCGACACTATCTACGTGTTCGATGAAGGCCACCACCTGCCGGACAAGGCCATCGGCCATTTCGCCCATTACACGCGCCTGCGTTCCACCGCCGACTGGCTGGAAACCACCGCGAAAAACCTCACCAAATTGCTCGCCCAGCACCCGTTGCCCGGCGACTTGGGCAAGCTGATCGAGCAGGTGCCGGAACTGGCCCGCGAGATCAAGACCCAGCAGCAATTCATGTTCACCGCCTGTGAACAGGCCGCCGATTTCAAACCCGGCGAAGACGTTGAAGGTCGCGAGCGGCCGCGTCACCGATTCGTTGGCGGGGTGATTCCCGAGCACATGCGCGAGATGGGCATCGAGTTGAAGAAGGGCTTTGCCCGTCTGACCGACCTGTTCACCCGGCTCACCGAGTTGCTCAAGGAAGGCATGGACGGCGAGGTCAACATCGGCATCGCCAGCAATCAGGCCGAAGAGTGGTATCCCCTTTTCGGCAGTCTGTTGTCCCGTTCTTCGGGCAATTGGGAATTGTGGGGCGCGTTCACCGCGGAAGACCCGGAAGACAACCCGCCCATGGCCCGTTGGTTGACCCTGGCCGAAAGCGGTTCGCTGTTCGACATCGAGGTCAACGCCAGCCCGATCCTCGCGGCGGAAATGCTCCGTCGCAATTTGTGGAACGTCGCTTACGGCGCACTGGTGACCTCCGCGACGTTGACGGCCCTCGGCACCTTCGACCGTTTCCGCATGCGCGCCGGCCTGCCGAAAAAAGCCGTGACCGCCGTGGTTCCAAGCCCGTTCCACCACGCCGATGCCGGCGTGCTGCGAGTACCGGATCTGAAAGCCGATCCGCGGGATGCACCGGCCCACACGGCCGCGATCATTCGTGATCTGCCGCAACTGGTTGAGGGCTCGCGGGGTACGCTGGTGTTGTTCTCTTCCCGCAAGCAAATGCAGGACGTGTTCGACGGCCTCGACCGCGACTGGCGCAAGCAAGTGTTCATTCAAGGCAACCTGTCGAAGCAGGAAACATTGAACAAGCACAAGGCACGCGTTGATGGCGGGGACTCCAGTGTGCTGTTCGGCCTCGCGAGTTTCGCCGAAGGCGTCGACTTGCCGGGCGCGTACTGCGAGCACGTGGTGATCGCGAAGATCCCGTTCTCGGTGCCGGACGATCCCGTCGAAGCGGCGCTGGCGGAATGGATCGAAGCCCGAGGCGGCAATCCATTCATGGAAATCTCCGTGCCCGATGCCTCGCTGAAACTGGTCCAGGCCTGCGGTCGCTTGCTGCGCACCGAAGAAGACCGCGGCACCATCACCTTGCTGGATCGACGTCTGGTCACCCAGCGCTACGGCAAAGCCATCCTCAATGCGTTGCCGCCATTCCGTCGCGAAATTTCCTGATACACCGGTGGGCACATTTGCCCACCGCGTTGTCTATCTCTCTACCATCGCTTTTCCACTGACCATTGAAGGTCGTTAGGGAGATCCACGTTCCTATGATTCGCCGTTCGTTGCCCGCTGTATTTGCCCTGATGTTCGCAGCCCCTTTGCTGGCGGCCCCCGCCGGCCAACAGACGCTGTTCAACTTTGTACGCCCTGCCGATGTGGTCCAGGTGACGACTCAGGATGCCAGCCTGCCGCAATCCAATGCGGAGCAAACAGCCGAAGGCGAAGTCTTGCGTCGTGTCACTTTCAACCCGGTGGCCCAGCCGAGTTTGCGACTGACGCCGCAAAGCGGTGCCTGGGACTGGTCGCAGTCGGGCGTCATGAGCCTGCGGATTCAGAGTGCGATGGACTGGGCCGTGACCCTTTACGTAAAAATCCAGAGCAATGACGGCAAGACACTGTTCAGTCGTGTCGATTTGCCCGCCGGCCCTGCGCAGACCTTGCTGGTGCCTTTGGTGGCAAGCTCACCCTTGAGCCAAGGCATGAAAGCCGGGCCACCCATGCCGATGACGGTCGACGGGCAGCGCATTTTGCTGGCCAGCAGCGCCGGGCAACTGGATCGTGGCCAAGTGGTGTCGGTGACCTTGTCGATGGATCAACCGAAAGTCGCCCAGAACATTTTGCTGGAACGTTTTGGCGTGCAGGACGGCGAGGCCGTGATCCAGGCTGTTTATGGCGGATTGGTGGATGCTTACGGTCAGTCGACCCGGGCCAAATGGCCGGAAAAGGTCAGCAGCGATGAACAACTCAAAAGCGCCGCCGCCAAGGAACAGCAACAACTGAAAACCTGGCTGGCCGAGCGCGAAAAATCATCCCTGGACACCTTCGGTGGCTGGACCAAAGGCCCGACGTTCAAGGCCAGCGGTTTCTTCCGCACCGAAAAGCGCGACGGTCGCTGGTATCTGGTGACCCCGCAAGGGCATCCGTTCTATTCGCTTGGGGTCAACACTGTGACCCCAGACGTTAACCAGACTTACGTCGCCGGTCGCGAGTGGATGTTCGAGTCCCTGCCGAAACCCGACGAAGCGCTGGCCAATCATTTTGGTGAAGGTAGCAACCGCGGGGGCAATGGTGCCGATCAGGGCCGTAGCTACGACGCCGGTCGCTGGTACGACTTTTACGGCGCCAACTTGCAACGTCTGTATGGCGAACCCTGTGCATTGGGCAGCGACACCAAGGCTGGCGTCGCCGCAGCGGCCAAGGCTGACGCGGTCGAAGCGACGGTCGAGAAGGCCGCCGAGCCAGCTGTGATCCCGTCGACCGCCGAAGCCGGTGTCGCCGAAGCTGCCAAGACTGGCGCCGTCGACGCGACTGAGGCGAAAGCGGCTGAGAACAAACCGGCCGAACCCTGCAAAGCGGTGGTGGATGAACAACGCTGGACCGGCCACACCCTGGATCGCCTGCAAGCCTGGGGGTTCAACACCATTGGCAATTGGAGCGCTGCGGCGCTAGGCAATGCTGATCGAGTGCCCTACACCTTGCCGCTGTCGATCGTCGGCGATTACGCGAGCATCAGCACCGGCACCGACTGGTGGGGTGGCATGCCCGACCCGTTCGATCCGCGTTTCGCCATGGCCACCGAACGTGCCGTGGCCATTGTCGCCCGCGATCATCGCGACGATCCGTGGCTGATCGGTTACTACGCTGACAACGAATTGGCCTGGGCCGGTCCCGGTGATGACCCGAAAGCCCGTTACGCCTTGGCTTACGGCACCTTGAAAATGACCACCGACGTGCCGGCCAAACGTGCGTTTCTCAAGCAACTACGCGACAAATATCGCAATCAGGCGGGGCTGTCCAAAGCGTGGGGCATTGACTTGCCGGCGTGGGAATTGATGGAAGACCCGGGCTTCGTGCCGCCGCTGCCCAGCGCTGAACACCCGGAAATCGAGGCCGACTTCAAATACTTCCAGAAGGTCTTCGCCGACACCTATTTCAAAACCATCTCCGATTCGCTCAAGTGGCATGCGCCGAACCAGCTGTTGCTGGGCGGCCGCTTCGCCATCAGCACCCCGGAAGCCGTGGACTCCTGCGCCCAGTATTGCGACGTGTTGAGCTTTAACATGTACACCCTGAAACCGCAGGACGGTTACGACTTCGCCAAGTTACGCAGCCTCGACAAACCGGTGCTGATCACCGAATTCAACTTCGGCTCGACGGATCGCGGCCCGTTCTGGGGCGGTGTGACACAACTGGCGAAGGAAGAAGACCGTGGGCCGGCCTACGCGAACTTCCTTAAACAAGCGCTGAGCGAACCTTCGATTGTCGGTGTGCACTGGTTCCAGTACCTGGACCAACCCGTGACCGGACGTTTGCTGGATGGTGAGAATGGTCACTTTGGTCTGGTGGGCATCACCGATCTGCCGTTCCAGGGGTTTGTCGAGTCTGTGCGCAAGAGCAACCTGGCGACTGTCGACCAGTTGGGCAAAGCAGCCGAGAAAGCGGCGGCCGAGGCCGACAAAACCAGCCACGATGCCGAAGGTGGCAGAAAGGCCGAGGCCGGCAAAGGCCCGGGGAAGGGCGCGGGTGGACACTCCGGCCAGGGCCACTGATTTCTCCTGTGGTGAGGGGGCTTGCCCCCGTTGGGGCGCGTAGCGGCCCTTATTAGCCGCGCCCCATTCCCTTGGTTGCTCTTCAATTTACTGTTATTGCGCCTGCTACGCAGGCGAACGGGGCAAGCCCCCTCGCCACAAGTGGTTGTGCTGAGTCATTTCAACAGGCGACCGCCCGGCCCAGCCCTGTTCCCAAAACCCTCAAGGGCTGGAACAATGCGGGCCACTTTGTATAGCGATTATCCGGGAGCAATGCGGGTGCAGATTCAGGGTCATTACGAGCTTAAGTTCGAAGCGGTGCGCGAAGCTTTCGCGGCGCTGTTCGACGATCCTCAGGAACGTGGCGCAGCCTTGTGCATTCAGATCGGTGGCGAAACCGTCCTCGACCTCTGGTCCGGCACCTGCGACAAGGACGGCAGCGAAGCCTGGCACAGCGACACCATCGCCAACCTGTTCTCCTGCACCAAAACGTTCACCGCCGTTACGGCCCTGCAATTGGTCGCTGAAGGCAAGTTGCAACTGGACGCGCCGGTTGCCCGCTACTGGCCCGAATTTGCCGCGGCTGGCAAAGAATCCGTGACCCTGCGTCAGTTGCTCTGCCATCAGGCAGGCTTGCCGGCGTTGCACGAATTGCTGGCGCCGGAAGCGCTTTACGATTGGCAAACCATGGTCGATGCCCTGGCGGCCGAAGCACCGTGGTGGACGCCGGGTCAAGGCCACGGCTATGCCGCGATCACATACGGCTGGCTGGTGGGCGAGTTGCTGCGCCGCGCCGACGGTCGTGGGCCGGGCGAGTCCATCGTGGCGCGGATTGCGAAGCCATTGGGGCTGGATTTCCACGTTGGCCTGGCCGATGAAGAGTTTCATCGCGTGGCGCACATCGCCCGTGGCAAGGGTAACGTCGGCGATGCCGCCGCCCAGCGCTTGTTGCAAGTGACCATGCGCGAGCCAACTGCAATGACCACTCGCGCCTTTACCAATCCGCCGTCGATCATGACCAGCACCAATAAACCCGAATGGCGGCGCATGCAGCAACCCGCGGCCAACGGCCACGGCAATGCGCGCAGCCTTGCGGGGTTCTACTCCGGTCTGCTCGATGGCAGCTTGTTGGAAGGTGAAATGCTCGACGAGCTGACCCGCGAACACAGTCTCGGCGACGACAAGACTTTATTGACCCGGACCCGATTCGGTCTGGGTTGCATGCTCGATCAGCCGGATGTACCCAACGCGACTTACGGCCTCGGCCCGCGTGCGTTCGGTCATCCGGGCGCTGGCGGCTCCATCGGTTTTGCTGACCCGGAACGCGATGTAGCCTTCGGTTTTGTGACAAATACGCTGGGGCCGTACGTCTTGATGGATCCACGCGCGCAAAACCTTGCGCGAGTACTGGCCACTTGTCTGTAAAACCGGCTGCCGGATTCCAGAACGGAACCCGGCAGCCTTTTCTGTTTCAAAGCGTCAGTTTGTGCGGGCCGATCTGGTCTGACTTTTCATTACTTCAACTTTGTGGATATCCAATGTCATCCAAACCAACTCTCGCCCTGGCCCTGTGCTTCGCAATCACCGGTTGCGCACAGACCCCACAAAGTGATTCCGATGGCGGCAGTTGGTGGCCGTTCGGCTCCTCCGACAAAGTCGCCGCTAAAGAACCCACCCCGGCCCCGGTCCCACTGAAGCCTGCTGCTACTGCCCCGGTTGCAAAAACCGAAAGCACCAGCCCTTGGTATTGGCCGTTCGGCGGCAGCGAGAAGAGCGCCGCCAAAGCCGTGCCGATGCCAGACCCCAAAGTCACCCAGGCCTGGCTCGATGAGTACGAGCCGCGCCTGCGCGAAGCGATCAAGGACAGCAACCTGAAACTTGAGCGCCGTGAAAACGTATTGGTGGTCATCGCGCCGGTAGAAGGCTCGTTCAACCCGGATCGTCCGGCCATGCTGCTGCCGGTCACCCTCGGCCCGTTCACCCGTGTTGCGAAAATCCTCGAAGTCGACCCGAAAACGGCCGTTCTGGTTCTGGGCCACAGTGATACGTCGGGCGCCGCACCGGCCAACGTGAAACTGAGCCAGGAACGTGCTCAAGCAGTGGCCGCGATTTTCCGCCTCAGCGGTTTGCAGCGTGATCGCCTGATGCTCCGCGGCATGGGCGGTGACGCCCCGCGTGCGGCTAACGACAGTGTCGAAGGTCGTGCCTTGAACCGTCGCGTGGAATTGCTGGTGACCCCGCAAAACACCATGGTGGCGCTGCTAGCCAAGTACAACATGCCGGCCCCGGCCCCGGCGCCAGTGTCCACGGTCGCTGCCAAGGACATCAAGCCAGTGGCCACCCCGGCCAAACCGGTCACCCCGGCGCCTGCCGCGAAGAAAGCGGCTGTACCTGCCACGAAAAAGGCCCCGGCCAGCAAAGCCACCGCCAAGAAAGCGCCTGCTAAAACCGCAACGCCGGCGAAGAAAACGACTCCGGCCAAAGCGGCTGCCGACACCAAGAAAGCCGACGTCGCCGCTGACGCCACCAAAAAGTGATTTGTTAACCAAAAGGAATGCGCCATGACCCAGCGCCTGGCTGATATGCGTCGTGACTACACCCGTGATGGCCTGACCGAGGCTCAAGCTCCGGCAGAGCCGTTCGGGTTGTTCCACCAGTGGTTTGCCGATGCGGTGAAAACCGAGCAAGTGCCGGTGGAGGCTAACGCCATGACCTTGGCGACGGTCGATCAGGGCGGTCGGCCACATTGCCGCATTCTGTTGCTCAAAGGTTTGGACGCGCAGGGCTTTACGTTCTTCACCAATTACGAAAGTGCCAAGGGACAGCATCTGGCGGCGAATCCGTTCGCGGCCATGACCTTTTTCTGGCCGGCCCTGGAGCGCCAAGTGCGCATCGAAGGTCGGGTGGTGAGGGTCACGCCTGAAGAGTCCGACGCCTATTTCCAGGTTCGTCCGTTGGGCAGCCGACTTGGTGCCTGGGCTTCACCGCAGAGCCAGGTGATTGCGGATCGTGCGGAACTGGAAGCTCTGCTCAAGAACACCGAACAACGTTTCAGCGACACTGCGCCACACTGCCCAGATCACTGGGGCGGTTACCGCTTGCTGCCGGAGCGCATCGAATTCTGGCAAGGTCGCGCGAGCCGCCTGCATGATCGCCTCAACTACCGCTTACAGGGCGCCGACTGGATTCTTGAACGTCTGGCACCCTAGGCAGTCTACCGTTCGGGATACCGTGCAGCAGCGGCGTCAAGCCACTGCTGCAGGTCCCGACGCTTGATTTTCTGTGCTTGAGCGTTTGCCAGTTGCTGGAGCATGAACGCTTTTTTCTGCTCGTCTTCCCCAGCCAGGGCCAACGCCAGGTCGCGATCCATCCAGCGTTTTATCCGCAGGTACAGCCACCCGTGGAAGTACAGACCCGCGATAGTCGTGACGACAATGATGAAGTAGTCCATGAAAATCCTTGGGGCGACGTGGATTGCGGAAATTGTCGCTAACCGGTTGGTGAGTTTTTCAGGGCGCCTGTACCGGTCCTGAATCAAACCACTTTTATCCGGGCGATGCCGTGACACACGTCAAGCTGCGGGGTTTAATGAATACCTGTCCTTTGGAGTTGATGCTATGCGTAAGTCTGTTTTGTTGGTTGCTTCCTTTTCCACGATGGCGATGTTGCTCACTGGCTGCCAATCCAGCCTGACCGGTGACTCCTACTCCCGTGATGAAGCGCGTCGTGTACAAACGATTCGCATGGGCACCATCGAAGCGCTACGCCCGGTGAAAATCGAAGGCACCAAAACCCCAATCGGCAGCGCCGCTGGCGCAGTCGTGGGTGGTGTAGGCGGTAGTTCCATTGGTGGCGGCAAAGGCAGCATTGTCGCGGCTGTCATCGGCGCAGTCGCCGGCGGCCTGGTGGGCTCTGCGGCCGAAGAAGGCCTGACCCGTACTCAAGGTGTTGAAATCACCGTACGCGAAGACGACGGCAGCATGCGCGCCTATGTTCAGCAGGTTCAGGAGAATGAAGTGTTCCGCGTTGGCGAGCGGGTGCGGATTGCTACTGTTGATGGGACTAGCCGCGTTTCGCACTAAGCGGGAATGGGTAAAGAAAAACCCCGATCAGGTGACTGGTCGGGGTTTTTATTTGAAATGAAAATTGAGCGCGGCTGTATCTAAACGTTGCAGGTCAGCTGAAATAGATAGGCAGGATCATAAATTTTCTTGCCGAGTATTCCTTCCAACGCACCAAGCTGCTCGGTGGTGAGGTTGTATCCCTCCCAGCCTTGTTGGTCCGCCGTCCATCCCATAATTTCTTTCAGTTCTTTTTCGTAGCCGCTCGGCAATTCTTCTTCGAATGCGATGAACTCGGTTTTTTTATCAAATGCTTCTATGACGTAAATCATGGTTCCACATTCCTAGTCTTATCTGCGGGTTTGGTCTGCTCGCCAGTGGTTGGATCATATTCACCGAGATGACGGCCACGTTTGTCATACATCTCGACAGCCCCGTGCTGCGAGTCCCATTCGAAAATTATCCCTTTTGGGTTTTTCCATCGCTTCCTAAGACCTCCACCGCCTTTTACGGAAGTCTTACGATTTGATTTTGTCGCGTCAGGAAAAGCAGTAAGGCCTGTCGGTGCCGGATGGTAATTGTGATCAGAAACACTCACCACAATGTAAACCGACTTCACCCCCGAATCCGCCGGAAAAACAAGAATGAAATCCTTGTACTCAGGCGGATACACCGGGTTCACGATGATGCTGTCCGCCGCAGGCGTCGGCGGATACACCCAGATATGTGGCGCTTGCGGCGCAGCCTCCAGTGCTGGAATACCGAGGATGTCCGAGCCATCCACCGCTGGCGTCCAGATCAGCTCAACGCCGTCGCCGAGATCCGCCACCTGCTGACTGCCGCGCAAAGTGAACTGCACGACATCGACCATTTCCCAATCGCGGTTCTTGCCGGTGTAGAAACCGTAGCCCTTGAGACTGCCGTCAGCCTGTTGCTCGACCTGCAAACGAACGCGCGTTCTGGCCTGTTTCAGGGCTCGCAGTTGGTCTTCGGTGTAGAGCGCGCTATCACCCAGGCTCGGCGTCCAGAACAGTGCGACGACACCGGCCAATGTGGCGGCTGCGGCAGCTTCAAGTGCCAAGACCGGGGCGGCGAGTGTCGGGATGCTAAGCGCAAGACGGCCTATGCCGAGCGAGACGGTACTGCCACTGATTGTTTCGAGATTCAGCAGCCCGGCGTCATCTGCTTTGCGAGCGCCAAGCCAGGCGATTTCGCCGTAGTCCTTGAGACTGTCAGTCGGAACGACGCCCGAAGGATTCGAGTAATCAATGATGGCGTCGGGAAGTTTGCAGGACTTGGCGAAGACGCATCCCGCGCGAGCGATTTCGGTCTTTTTCGCCGAAACCTGAAGACAATCTTCAAAAGCCTGCTGCCGGGCGAGCATGGCGTCGTAAGCGCTCTGTCGCGCCTCGCGCTCGGCCAGTTCTGTAGCGGTCATGAAGCGGTGGGTGACGTGATGACCGTCACCGGAGGGTGGGTTTTTAACCCTGGGAACGTCCTTGTTGCCAGCCACTGATCTTCCTTGCGTTCGTCCGTCGACAGCTCCCGAAGAGGAGCTATGCGACGTTAACGAACGAGGCTAATCGTGGCTGTAGGACGAATCCTTAATGCTGCCAGGAGAGTTCTCTATCACTCAGGATTTCAGCACGGCGCTCTTGCGGCTTGCCATCGCCGTCACGGCATAACCGATCAACGCTGCCAGAATCGAACCGGTCAAAATTCCCATCCGGTCCATCCCGGCGTAGTCGCTGACGCCTGGTTCAAACGCCAGTGAACCGACAAACAGGCTCATGGTGAAACCAATCCCGCAGAGGATCGATACACCCAGCACATGGCCCCAGTTGGCGCCTTGGGGCAGGGCGGCGATGCCGATTTTCACGGCCAGCCAGGTCAGGCCGAACACGCCAACGGTTTTACCCAGCAACAGGCCAGTCGCAATGCCCATCGGTACGTGATGGGTGAAGCTTTCAACGGTGACACCGCTCAGGGACAGACCGGCGTTGGCGAAGGCGAACAGCGGCAGGATGCCGTAAGCCACCCACGGGTGCAGGGCGTGTTCAAGGGTCAGCAGTGGCGAGGTCTCGGCGTTTTTGGTGCGCAGCGGTATGCAGAAGGCCAACGTCACACCGGCGAGGGTCGCGTGGACGCCGCTCTTGAGCACACACACCCAGAGGATCAAGCCAATGATCATGTACGGCCCGAGCTTCACCACGCCGAGCCGGTTCATGGCGATCAGCGCGATGATGCAGGCGGCAGCGAGTGCCAGCGACAGCGTCGACAGCGTCCCGGAATAGAAGATGGCGATGACGATGATCGCGCCCAGGTCGTCAATGATCGCCAAGGTCATCAGAAACAGCTTCAGCGACACCGGCACCCGTTTGCCCAGCAAGGCGAGTACGCCGAGGGCAAAGGCAATGTCGGTGGCCATCGGGATGGCCCAGCCACCCAGGGCTGTCGGGTCGTCTCGGTTCAAAAACCAGTAGACCAGCGCCGGCACGACCATGCCGCCAATCGCCGCGGCGCCGGGCAGGACGATTTGCGAGGGGTTCGACAATTGGCCGTCGAGGACTTCGCGCTTCACTTCCAGGCCGATCAGCAGGAAGAACATCGCCATCAGGCCGTCGTTGATCCACAGCAGCAACGGCTTGGCAATTTTCAGCGCGCCAATCTGAGCGACGACAGGGGTGTCCAGCAGCCCGCTATAGAGCCACGACAGGGAAGAGTTGTTGATGATTAAAGCCAGGGCTGCAGCGGCGATCAATAACAGACCGCTGGCAGCTTCCAACTGAAAGAAACGCGTGAAAGTGCTACGCAGAGGCAAGGTCGCTCTCCATCGATAATTCAAAAGGTGGCACACCCTAACCCGTACCGTTAGTTGTTAAAACAAAAGTTATATTCTTTTTTGTTATATACCGTAACAACCTGAAGGACGGGGCCGGGTTTGAGCCTAGCAGTTGCCGGCCGTATTGAGCGTCAGCTGTACCTGTGCGTGCTGTAGGTTTTTTCCTAAGCTTGATACCTGAGCCTTGCAATTAAGGCCGACTCAACGAGAAAACCATCATGAGCGACAACCGACAGTGGGCCCGCGAAGCCATCCGGATCATCGAAGCGGACTTCCAGCGTAGCGCCGATACCCACCTGATCCCCTTGCCGCTGCCGGGTTTTCCGGGCATCGAGTTGTATTTCAAGGATGAATCCAGTCACCCCACCGGCAGCCTGAAGCACCGCCTGGCGCGCTCCTTGTTCCTCTACGCCTTGTGTAATGGATGGTTGAAACCCGGTGCTCCAGTGATCGAGGCGTCCAGCGGTTCGACGGCGATTTCCGAGGCGTACTTCGCCAGCTTGCTGGGTTTGCCGTTTATTGCGGTGATGCCGGCAACCACCTCCAAAGAGAAGATCGCGCAAATTGCGTTCTATGGCGGCAAGAGCCATCTGGTCGATGACCCGACCCAGATCTACGCCGAGTCCGAACGGCTGACGCGCGAGCATGATGGTCATTTCATCGACCAGTTCACCTACGCCGAACGCGCCACGGACTGGCGGGCGAACAACAACATCGCCGAATCGATCTTCCATCAAATGCGTTTCGAGCAGCACCCGGAGCCGAGCTGGTTGATCTCCAGCCCCGGCACTGGCGGCACCACCGCGACGCTGGGCCGTTACGTGCGTTATCGCCAGCATCGCACCCGTGTGCTGTGCGCCGATGCCGAACGTTCGGTGTTTTTCGATTACTACCAGACCGGCGATGCCAGCCTGCGCCTGGACTATGGATCGAGGATTGAAGGCATCGGTCGGCCACGGGTGGAAGCGTCGTTCCTGCCCAAGGTGATTGATGCCATGGTCAAAGTGCCGGACGCGTTGTCTCTGGCGGCCATGCACTACTTGGCACAGCGCCTGGGACGACGGGTTGGCGGATCGAGCGGGACCAACCTGATCGGCGCCTTGATGGCGGCTCAGCAGATGGCGGCGGCGGGGGAGTCGGGGTCGATCGTGGCGATTCTGTGTGATGGCGGCGAACGTTATGCCGCCACCTATTACGATCAGGATTGGCTCAAGGACCAGGGGTATGAGTTGAGTGGTCTGATGGATGCCGTGGCGGCGAGTGTCGAGCGCGGTGAGGCGCTTCCGGCCAGCGTGCTGCGCGCTAATATCTAATACCAAACTTCGCCCCCCGTAGGAGCGAGGCTTGCCCGCGAAGAACGATAATGCGGTCTTTCAGAAAGACCGCGTCAATTTCTTCGCGGGCAAGCCTCGCTCCTACAGGATCTCGGTCAGGCTTCCAGGCCCAGGATGTCGCGGGCCACGGCTTCGGCAATCCGAATACCATCCACACCCGCCGACAAAATCCCGCCCGCATAACCCGCGCCTTCGCCCGCCGGGAACAATCCCTTCACGTTCAGGCTCTGCATCGACTCGTCACGGGTAATGCGCAACGGCGACGAGGTGCGTGTCTCGATCCCGGTCAACACTGCGTCATGCAGCGAGTAACCGCGAATCTGCTTCTCGAACGCTGGCAACGCTTCACGAATCGCTTCGATAGCGAACGCCGGCAAGGCCAACGCGAGATCACCCAATGCAACACCTGGTTTGTAGGACGGTTCAACGCTGCCCAGTTCAGTCGACGGCTTGCCGGCAATGAAGTCGCCGACCAGTTGCGCCGGTGCTTCATAGTTGCTGCCGCCCAGCACAAAGGCATGGGATTCCAGGCGTTCCTGCAATTCGATACCGGCCAACGGGCCGCCCGGGTAATCGACTTCCGGGGTGATGCCGACGACGATCCCGGAGTTGGCGTTGCGCTCGTTACGCGAGTACTGGCTCATGCCGTTGGTGACCACGCGGTTCGGCTCTGACGTCGCCGCGACCACGGTGCCACCTGGGCACATGCAGAAGCTGTAGACCGAACGACCGTTCTTGGCGTGGTGCACCAGTTTGTAGTCGGCAGCCCCGAGTTTCGGGTGGCCGGCGTACTTGCCCAACCGCGCGCGGTCGATCAGCGACTGCGGGTGTTCAATGCGGAAACCCACGGAAAACGGCTTGGCTTCCATGAACACGCCACGGCCGTGGAGCATGCGGAAAGTGTCCCGGGCGCTGTGGCCGAGGGCCAGAATCACGTGCTTCGAATGGATCTGCTCGCCACCATTGAGTTCGACGCCGACCAGTTGGCCGTCCTCGATCAGCACATCGGTGACGCGTTGCTGGAAGCGTACTTCGCCGCCCAAGGCGCGAATCTGTTCACGCATGTTTTCCACCACACCGGTCAGACGGAACGTACCGATGTGAGGCTTGCTGACATAGAGGATTTCATCCGGCGCACCGGCTTTGACGAACTCGTGCAGGACTTTGCGACCGATGAATTTCGGGTCCTTGATCTGGCTGTAGAGCTTGCCGTCGGAGAACGTCCCCGCGCCGCCTTCACCGAACTGCACGTTGGATTCGGGGTTGAGCACGCTTTTGCGCCACAGGCCCCACGTGTCCTTGGTGCGCTGACGCACTTCGGTGCCGCGCTCGAGGATGATGGGCTTGAAGCCCATTTGCGCGAGCAGCAATCCGGCGAAAATCCCGCACGGCCCGAAACCCACAACCACAGGACGTTGCTGCAGATCGGCCGGCGCGTGGCCGACCACTTTGTAGCTGACATCCGGCGCCACGTTGACGTTACGGTCATCGGCGAATGTGTGCAGCAACGCGGCCTCGTCCTTGGCGGTGAGGTCGATGGTGTAGATGAAGCACAGTTCGGAGGACTTTTTGCGCGCATCGTAGCTGCGCTTGAACAAGGTGAAATCGAGCAGGTCATCGCTGGCGATGCCCAGGCGCTGCACGATGGCAGGGCGCAGGTCTTCTTCGGGATGGTCGATCGGCAACTTGAGTTCAGTGATTCGTAACATGGCAGGACCCGGTTCGCGGGGCGCACAACTGCGCCAAGGCGTTTGAAACCGGCGATTATAAGCCCCAAAGGAGGATTCCCGTGAGGCTTAAACGATCAGTCGTCACGCGAACCGCCGAAATACCCGCAACCGCGTTGTACCTGGCCATTGATGCGCAGTTCGGCGCTCATGTGCTGGACGCTGCCGGTGGTGCTGTCGACGCAACGTTGCGGCGTGACCCACAGTTCGATGTGCTGGTTATTGGCTTCGGTGCCGAGGTTGAAACGGCCATCGCCCAGTTGCTCTTCCACGTAAGGCAGGGCCAGAGGCGGTTGACCAGCGCGATCAATCACCATGCCTTTACCGGTGACCTTGACGTTCCACTCAGGCGAGTGACCGGCCGCGCGCAGAGTCTGCAGTTTGAAATTGGGATCGTCGCATGCCGTGCCCGAGCGCTCGACGCGGTACAGCTGCTCAAGATCGAGACGGCTGTCGACGATGCGCCCGCGCACGTCGGCGAACAACTTGCCCTTGCTATCGGCCAGGGACGCGGCCTGTTGCAGTACGCTGGTGTTGCCGGTGTCGTTGACCACAAAGCTGCGTGTTTCATTGCACGGCTGGAACTGCAATTTGCCGTCCACCGCCGTCAACTGGCCTTGCATGCGGGTCTGGCCCACGTGGGAGGCGTTTTCACGCTGGCCATCGAACAACTGACAGGCCGCAAACAGCGGCAGCAGGGCAACAACGACTAAGGGACGGGCAACACGCATCTTTGGCTCTCCAGACAAGTGCTGCCACGTTACTCAGGCAAGCCTGCGATCACAAGGCTTGTGTGCCAGGGATTGAGTTGCCGGGTGCGTCCCAGCATAGTGGCGCACTTGTCCAGGATCGGGCCCACTTCGGCATGAACCAACACCAGTCTGTTTTCCCCAAACGGTTGTACGCATTGGATGCGCTGCGCGGTATCGCGGCGTTGGCGGTGGTGTTCTGGCATTGGCAGCACTTCTTTTTTCAAGGGGCGTTGCCGGGTCCGCTGCAAACCGAACAGCAACCTTTCTACAGCGTGTTTGCATTGTTTTATCGACACGGTGGCGATGCGGTCGCGTTGTTCTTCAGCTTGTCCGGGTTCATCTTTTTCTGGTTGTTCGGTCAAGCCGTGGCGCGAGGGGATCTGACTGGAAAACAGTTTTTCATCGAGCGTTTCAGCCGCATCTATCCATTGCATCTGGCAACCTTCGCTGCTGTTGCGCTGTTACAGATGGTCTACTCCCGGTATACGGGGAACGCTTTTGTTTATCCGTTCAATGATATCTATCACGGCGTGTTGAACGTTTTTCTCGCCCCTGCGTGGGGATTGGAACAGGGCTGGTCTTTCAATGGCCCGGCCTGGTCGATCTCTGTTGAAGTGCTGCTCTACGCAGCGTTTTTCCTGCTGTGGCGCTATTCGCCTTTTCCAACGCTGATCAGTATTTTTTTGATCACTGTGGCTGCGTGTGTCTTTCCAGCGCAGTACAAAATCACTCTTGGTGTGTTCAGTTTTTTCTGCGGTGGCGTTGGCTTTATCCTTGTGGCGTGGCTGCTGCAACGGGCGCCGGTCCGTTGGGTGGGGATGGGTTTGACGATAGGTTGTGCGGCGGGTTGGTGGCTGCTCGGCGCTGATCAGCCGTTGATCAAGTTTGCGCTGTTGTTTCCGCTGACGATCATGGCCATTGCGGCGTGTCATCAGTTGCTGGAGCCACTCGCCCGGCGCTTGGCGTGGCTGGGTGATATCAGCTACGCCTCCTATTTGCTGCACTTCCCGCTGCAAATTTTCGCCGCGCTGCTGGCGGATAAATTCTTCCCGGGACGTAGCGTCTTTTATCAGCCGTGGACGTTGCTGCTGTTCTTTGTTGTGTTGATCGGTGTCAGCCTGATTTGCCATCGCTGGTTCGAACGACCAATGCAACAGTGGCTGCGACAGTTCGGGCGCGAGCGCCTGGCGAGCGGCGTGATCGCTCGCCAGTAACGCGCCTGTCAGAAAGGACGGTCAGCCAACGTGAAAGGTCTGACCGGTTTGCAAGCCTTCAACACTTTTGGCGTAGGCCAATGCCACATCGGCTGCCGGAACCGGTTTGAAACCACGGAAGTAAGGCGCGTATTTGCCCATGGCTTCCACCAGTACATTCGGGCTGATCGAGTTCACGCGCAGGCCGCGAGGCAGTTCGATGGCGGCGGCGCGCACGAAGCTGTCCAGTGCACCATTGACCAGCGCTGCCGAGGCGCCACTGCGAATCGGGTCATGGCTGAGCACGCCCGTGGTGAAGGTGAACGAGGCGCCGTCGTTGGCGAACTCGCGGCCGATCAGCAGCAAATTGACCTGGCCCATCAGCTTATCTTTCAGACCCAGCGCGAAGCTGGCTTCGGTCATTTCATCCAGTGGCGCGAAGGTCACGTTACCCGCCGCGCAGATCAGCGCATCGAACTTGCCGGTCTGTTCGAACAACTTGCGGATCGAGGCGCTGTCGCTGATATCCACCTGAAAGTCGCCACTATTGCGGCCGATGCGGATGATGTCGTGACGCTGGGACAGCTCCTTGTCGACCGCCGAACCGATGGTGCCGCCTGCGCCTATCAATAGAATTTTCATCGTGCTGTTCCTCGATTGGTTGAATGAGGTCTCAGTCTAGAGTGGTTTTTTCTGCTGATAAGCGCACTAATAGGCAACCTTTGGTTTTCAAATGGAAACAATCCATGAGCGAGATGGATGACCTGGCGGCGTTTGCGGTATTGATCGAAGCGGGTAGTTTTACTTTGGCAGCTCAGCAACTGGGTTGCAGCAAGGGGCAGCTATCCAAGCGCATCAGCTTGCTGGAGACGCGGTTTTCCGTGGTGCTGCTGCAACGCACCACCCGCCGCTTAAGCCTGACGGCGGCAGGTGCAGCGCTGTTGCCCCAAGCTCAGGCGCTGGTAGTGCAAGTCGAGAGAGCGCGTCAGGCGTTGGCGCGGTTGAAGGACGACATGGCCGGGCCGGTGCGCATGACAGTGCCGGTGTCGCTGGGGGAAACCTTCTTCGACGGTTTGTTGCTGGAGTTCTCCGGCAAATACCCAGAAGTACAGATCGAACTCGACCTCAACAACCAGTTTCACGACTTGTCACGGGATGGCTTCGATCTGGCGATTCGCTCCGAGGTGGGCAAGGACGAGCGTCTGGTGGCGCGACCATTGTTGGCTTGGCACGAAATGACCTGCGCCAGCCCGGCGTATCTTGAACGGTTCGGCGAACCGCTGACGCCCCAGGCGTTGGCTGAACACCGTTGCTTGCTCAACAGCCATTACAGTGGTCGCGAAGAATGGCTCTATCACCAGCAACACGAGTTGCTGCGGGTGCGAGTGTCAGGGCCGTTCGCCAGCAATCACTACAGCTTGCTCAAAAAAGCCGCATTGGCGGGTGCCGGTATCGCCCGTTTACCGTCGTACCTGCTGCAAACGGAATTGGCGGATGGACGTTTGCGCTGGCTCCTGCGCGATTATCAGACGCGGCGCATGCCGATGTACCTGGTTCATCCGTATCAGGGCGGCCTGCCGAAACGCACGCAAGTGTTGGCGGATTACCTGATCGGCTGGTTCAAGCGCAGCGGTGAGGCGCTGGATCGCCTTAGTCTCGCACGGTCTTTGTAGCAGCTGTCGAGCTTGCGAGGCTGCGTCCGGCTCTGTAGCAGCTGTCGAGCCTTGGCGAGGCTGCGTCCGGCTGCGCAGCAGTCGTAAAATCAGTCACTGTGGTCTGACAGGTAAACCGCGTTTGCAGGTTTTGCGATCGCTTCGCGTTCGAACGCAGCCTTCGGCAGCTGCTACAGGGGATCTGAGTTAGCTGGCGTAACGCCGGGCGATCAGGTGATCAATCGACAATTTACCTGGCCCGGTCGCCATCAGATACAGCAACACCGCCGCCCAAGTGCCGTGGGTTGGATAAGCATCGGGGTACACGAACAGTTGAATGGTCAGGGTCATGCCCAGCAAGGCCAGCGCCGAAAAACGCGTGGCAAAGCCTATCAGGATCAGCACCGGGAAAAAGTGTTCGGCGAACGCCGCCATGTGTGCAGCGATCTCTGGTGACAGCAACGGCACGGGGTACTCACTCTTGAATAGCGGGATGGTTGAGTCGGCCAGGTGTGGCCAGCCGAACTCGAACGTGCCCTCGATCAGGTCGATGGCGAGGCCTTCGACTTTGGTTTGCCCGGACTTCCAGAACACCGCCGCGATGGAGACCCGCGCAATAAAAGCGATCAGGCTCTGTGGAATCAACGCCAGCAGCGCGATGGCGCGGCTGATCGGGTTCTGTGTGTTCATGGCGATACCTTATTGTGGTGTAAGTGAGTTATGGCGTTGTGGCCGATCAATAGGGCCAGGGTCTGGCTGAGATCGAACGCGGGTGCGGTTTCTGCTGCCTGAATCAGCGGCTGGCCGCTTTGCAGGTTCTGGATGAAGGTGCTGGCACCGGGTTCGATGACGAAGACTTCAACGTCCAGACCGTTGCGCAGGATCAGTGCGTGTTGCCCGTGGTTCAGATCAATCCCGGCCAACGTGGCGTCTTGCTGATGGGCCGCCCAGATCGAGACCACGGCGAAGGCAGATGTCAGCAGGTTGAGGGAGGGGTGAAGTTCGACGGTCAGCTCGCTCAGGGTTTGCGGATCAGCGAGCGCTGCGCCGATTTGGTCGTGGCTTAGCGGCTGGGAGTCGGCTGCGTGATAAGCGAGGGTTCGTACGCGCTCAAATCGCGCGACATCGGCCAGATACGGCACGCTGTTCGCCGGTTCGAAGCCGTCGATGAACTGCGCAAAATGGTTGCCGTAATCTTTGATCAGCGGGCTCAGGGGCGCGTTGCTGAGCAAATAAATTCCGGCCATGGCACGGAAGAACTCATCGCCGACCAATTGCATCACCACGGGGTAACTGTGCGTCAAGGCGTTGATCAACGAACTCTGCACATTGTTGCGATACACCGCGAAACGGCTGGCGGGGTCGGCGCCGTTGGCACTGAACAATCCCTCGGGGCAGGCCAGTTGAGGATCAAGCAGGGCGGCGGCAAAAGCGGCTTGTGTGCTCAAGGCCGACCTCCCGGGAACAGCAACAACTCATCGGCCTGACGCGCCTCGGCCTGCAAGACACTGAAGGCCGGCAACTGATTGTCGCGTTCGATCAGGGTGGCTATCGGGCCTGTTCGCTCCAGCACGTGCTGGTACAACGACCAGACGGCGTTATCGATGGGGGCGCCGTGATCATCAATCAGCAGACGGTCACCGAGGCTGTCGGTGTCTTCGGCAAAGCCTGCCAGATGAATCTCGCCGACGGCATGAAGGGGCAGGGCGTCGATGTAGGCCACTGGATCGCGATGATGATTGATGCACGATACGTAGACGTTGTTCACATCAAGCAGCAGCCCGCAGCCCGTGCGGTGGATGACTTCGCTGATGAAGCCGGCTTCATCAATGGTCGAGCGCTGGAACGCCAGGTAGGTGGCCGGGTTCTCCAGCAACATCGGGCGTTTGAGGGTGCTTTGTACCTGGTCTATGTGTTCGCAAACGCGGTTCAGCGTTGCGTTGTCATAGGCCAGAGGCAACAGGTCATTCAGGAACACCGGGCCGTGGCTGGACCAGGCCAGGTGTTCGGAAAAGGCGTGGGGTTGATAGCGCTCGATGAGTGCGGCGAGGCGTTTGAGGTGCTGAGTGTCCAGCGGACCTTCGGCACCAATCGACAAGCCCACGCCATGCAGCGACAGCGGATACTGCTCGCGAATCAACCCCAGGTAATGATGAAACGGGCCGCCGGCCACCATGTAGTTTTCGGCGTGGACTTCGAAAAAACCGATGTCCGGTAGTGAACCGAGCACTTCACGAAAGTGCTCGGTCTTGAGCCCCAGCCCGGCGCGGGGCGGGAGCCCGAACGGTGAATGGTTCATGGTCGACACTCGGGCGGAGTTCAGATCAGGCTTTGGCTTTGAAGGCTTCCATCTGACCGAAACCGGTCGACGAGGTCTTGCTTTCGGTGGTGGCGCAGGTGCCTTTAGGGACCAGTTTCCAAGCGTTAGGCTGGAAGTCGGTTTTCGAGGTGCCGGCGCAGGTGGTGCCAGCGCCTGCTGCGCAATCGTTGTGACTTTTCATGGCCACGCCGAAGCATTTTTCCATGTTGTCGTCGGCCGCGTGGACGGTGGAGACAGCGGCCATGCTCAAGGCAGAACCGAGGGCCAGAACCAGGGCGGTGGCGGACAGGGTGCGGGTGGTAGCAGTCATGATGTTTCTCCGGTTTTTGAAGTTTTGGTAAGCAGCGTTTGTGCTGGCTTACCCCTCTAGAGAAAGGTCGTGGCGATGCGTTACAGCTGTCCCCATAATTTTTAAAAAATTTCAAAACACCACCAATCTTCTGTGGGAGCGAGCCTGCTCGCGAAGGCGGTGTGTCATTCAACATGCATATTGACTGACCCTACGCCTTCGCGAGCAGGCTCGCTCCCACAGGGGAAATGTCATCGTCATGGGTTTGTGGCAGGCACAAAAAAACGGCCCGAAGGCCGTTTTTGTTTACCGCAAAGACTCAACCACCCAAGTACGCGTCACGTACTTTCGGATCAGTCAGCAGCGCTTCCCCAGTGCCTGTCATCACCACCCGGCCGTTCTCCAGAACGTACGCGCGATCAGCAATTTTCAGCGCCTGGTTGGCGTTCTGCTCAACCAGAAACACGGTCACGCCATCCTTGCGCAGTTGTTCGATGATGTCGAAGATCTGTTGGATGATGATCGGTGCCAGGCCCAACGAAGGTTCGTCGAGCAGCAGCAGCTTGGGCTTGCTCATCAGCGCACGGCCGATGGCGAGCATTTGCTGTTCGCCGCCGGACATGGTGCCGCCGCGCTGGGCGAATCGTTCTTTCAGGCGTGGGAAAAGTTCGAGAACCTTGTCCATCTGTTCCTGATAGTCGCCCTTGTCGGTGAAGAAGCCGCCCATGGCGAGGTTTTCTTCCACGGTCAGGCGCGAGAACACTCGACGACCTTCCGGGACCACGGCGATGCTTTTGCGCATGATCTGCGACGAGCTCTGGCCGACCAGTTCCTCACCCATATAACGGATGCTGCCGCTGTGGGCTTGCGGCGAACCGCAGAGCGTCATCAGCAGGGTCGACTTGCCGGCACCGTTGGCGCCGATCAGGGTCACGATTTCGCCCTGGCGGACTTCAACGTTGACGCTGTGCAGGGCCTGGATCTTGCCATAGAAGGTGGAAACGTTTTCGAATTGCAGCATTTACGCTTCCCCCAGGTAGGCTTTGATCACTTCGGGATTGTCGCGGATCTGTTCCGGCGTGCCGTTGGCCAGGGGCGTGCCCTGGTTGATCACGACGATGTGATCGGAAATGCTCATGACCAGTTTCATGTCGTGTTCGATCAGCAGCACGGTGACGTTGTGCTCTTCACGCAGCACGCTGATCAGCGCCTTGAGGTCTTCGGTTTCCTTCGGGTTCAGACCGGCAGCCGGTTCGTCGAGCATAAGGATCCGCGGGCGGGTCATCATGCAGCGAGCGATTTCCAGGCGACGTTGCTGACCGTAGGCCAGGGTGCCGGCCGGACGGTTGGCGAACTGCGTGAGGTTGACCTTGTCCAGCCAGTACGCGGCGAACTCCATGGCTTCGCGTTCGCTTTTGCGAAAGCCCGGGGTCTTGAACAGCCCGGCCAGGAAGTTGGTGTTCAGGTGACGGTGCTGGGCGATCAAGAGGTTCTCGACCGCGGTCATGTCCTTGAACAATCGTACGTTCTGGAAGGTGCGCACCACGCCTTTGAGGGCGATCTTGTGGCCCGGCAGGCCTTCGATGGGCTCGCCGTCCAGCAGGATGCTGCCGCCGCTCGGCTTGTAGAAACCGGTCAGGCAGTTGAACACCGTGGTCTTGCCGGCGCCGTTGGGGCCGATCAATGCCACGACCTGTTTTTCCTTCACGGACAGGGCGACGCCGTTGACCGCCAGCAAGCCGCCGAAGCGCATGCTCAGATTTTCTACTTTCAGGATCTCGCGGCTCATTTGCGCAGCTCCATGTGAGGACGTTGCATGGGCAGCAGGCCTTGAGGGCGCCAGATCATCATCAGCACCATCAAGGCGCCGAACATCAACATGCGGTATTCACTGAACTCACGCATCATTTCCGGCAACAGTATCATCACCGTGGCCGCCAGCACGACGCCCAGTTGCGAGCCCATGCCGCCCAGCACCACGATGGCAAGAATGGTTGCCGACTCGATGAAGGTGAAGGACTCCGGTGTCACCAGACCCTGACGCGCGGCGAAGAAGCTACCGGCGAAACCGGCGAAGCACGCACCCAGGGTGAAGGCCGAAAGCTTGATGATGGTCGGGTTCAGACCCAGCGCACGGCAGGCGATTTCATCTTCACGCAGCGCTTCCCAGGCACGACCCAGAGGCATGCGCAGCAAGCGGTTGATGACGAACAGGGCGAACAGCGACAACAACACCGCGATCAGGTAAAGGAAGATCACCTTGTTGATCGAGTTGTATTCCAGGCCGAAGTACTCGTGGAACGTCTGCAGTCCCTCTGCGGCCGTTCTATCGAAGGTCAGTCCGAAAAGCGTTGGCTTGGGAATGTTGCTGATGCCGTTCGGGCCACCGGTGAGGTCGGTCAGGTTACGCAGGAACAGACGGATGATTTCACCGAAGCCCAGGGTCACGATCGCCAGGTAGTCCCCGCGCAAACGCAATACCGGGAAGCCCAGCAAGAAGCCGAACGTCGCCGCCATCATGCCGGCGATTGGCAGGCAGATCCAGAAGCTCAGACCGTAGTAATGCGACAGCAGCGCATAACTGTAGGCGCCGACGGCATAGAAACCGACATAACCGAGGTCGAGCAGGCCGGCCAGACCGACCACGATGTTCAGGCCAAGGCCCAACATCACGTAGATCAGCACCAGAGTGGCGATGTCTACCGCGCCGCGCGAGCCGAAGAACGGCCAGACCAGCGCACCGATGATCAGCGCAATGATGATCCAGCGCTGGGTGGTCGGCAGGGTCAGGAAGTTACTGGCCTTGGCCGGCATTACCGGCATGTTCGGCGAGGCTTTCCAGGCTGCGCTGATTTGCTGGTCGAACAACACCCGCAGGAACATCAGCACCGAGCACACAGCGATGGTGATCAGCGTTGCTTTGCTGGTGCCATGAACTTCGAGGTTGATGCCGACAATGGTCAGTTTCAGACCGAGTACCGGGTAGGCAACGGCCCACACCAGCAAGGCGCTGAACAACGCCTGTTTAAGATTCCTAGTCATACTTTTTCAACCTCCGGACGGCCCAACAGGCCGGTTGGCCGGAACAACAACACCAGAACCAATAGACCGAAAGCCACGACGTCCTTGTACTGGTCGCCGAAAATATCGGCACCAAAGGCTTCCGCTACCCCCAGCACGATCCCGCCGAGCATGGCGCCGGGGATGCTGCCGATACCGCCCAGTACTGCTGCGGTGAAGGCCTTGAGGCCGACGAGGAAACCGGCGTTCGGGTTGATCACGCCGTATTGCATGCTCAACAGCACAGCCGCGATGGCCGCCAGAGCAGCACCGATGACAAAGGTCAGGGCGATGATGTTGTTGGTGTTGATACCCAGCAGGTTGGCCATCTTGATGTCTTCGGCACAGGCACGGCAGGCGCGACCCAGGCGAGAGCGGGAGATGAACATCGTCAGGCCGAGCATGGCGACGAAGGTCACCACGAACACCACGATTTGCATGTAGGAAATCAGCACTTCATGTGCGCCACCTGGCCCGAAGGCAAAGTTGCCCGGAATCAGGTTGGGGATGGATTTGTCCTTGGAGTCTTGCGCCAGCAGAACCGTGTTCTGCAGGAAGATCGACATGCCGATGGCGGAAATCAGCGGGATCAGACGGTTGCTGCCGCGCAAGGGGCGGTAGGCGATCCGTTCGATGCTGTAGCCGTAGGCACTGGTCACGACGATGGTCGCGAGAAAAGCGGCAGTCATCAACAGCGGAACGCTGTCGAGTCCCATCATGGTCAGCCCGGCAATGGCGATGAACGCCACGTAGGAACCAATCATGTACACCTCACCGTGGGCGAAGTTGATCATTCCAATGATGCCGTAAACCATCGTATAGCCGATGGCGATCAGGGCATACGTGCTGCCAATGGTCAGACCATTAACCAGCTGTTGGAAAAAGTGATAGATGTCAGGCATTACAGCGCTCCTAAAAACCTGATACGCATTTCACTGGTGGAGTCATTTTCCCGCTCGAGCCCCGTGGATCTGCATCCACTTCGAATTCGAGGTTTGCCAGCGAACCGCTGATGACGGTTTTGAGATTTTCAGGTGGGGAGACTGGCGGATCACGCCAGCGCGGCCCAAAACGTTCGTAAAACAAAGCCCACGGCACGCCGTGGGCTTTATTGGCAGTCAGTATGGCAAAGCCTTACTGAGGTGCAGCTTCAGTTTTTGGTTTGCCGAAGTGCCACTCGTAAACCACAAATTTGAAGTCTTTCAAGTCGCCTTTGGCGTCGAACTGCAGGTCGCCAGTCGGAGTCTTGAAGGTGCCTGCGTGGATAGCTTCAGCCACTTTGGCAGTGTCTTCGCTCTTGGCTGCAGTGATACCACCGGCAATCACTTGAACAGCCGAGTAGGACGGGAACACGAACGGACCGCTCGGGTCTTCTTTCTTGGCTTTGAACGCGTCAGCCAGGGCAACGTTGGCCGGATCCTGGTCGAAGGATTTCGGCAGGGTTACCAGCAGACCTTCGGAAGCGTCCTTGGCAATCTGCGAAATGGAGTCGTTACCCACGCCTTCCGGACCCATAAACTTGGCTTTCAGGCCTTTTTCCTGTGCTTGACGCAGGATCAGGCCCAGCTCTGGGTGGTAGCCGCCGTAGTAGACGAAGTCGACGTTGGCTTGCTTGAGCTTGGCGATCATCGAAGAGAAGTCTTTGTCGCCGGCGTTGACGCCTTCGAACACGGCGACTTTTACGCCTTTCTTCTCAAGGGTGGTTTTGACGGCGGTGGCGATGCCTTCACCGTATTGCTGTTTGTCGTGCAGCACAGCAACGATTTTCGGTTTCACGTGATCGGCAATGTAGTTACCGGCGGCAGGGCCCTGGGCGCTGTCCAGACCGATGGTGCGGAACACCATTTTGTAACCACGGGAAGTGATGTCCGGGCTGGTGGCAGCCGGGGTGATCATGATCACGCCTTCGTCTTCGTAAATGTCCGAAGCCGGTTGAGTGGAGCTGGAGCACAGGTGGCCAACCACGAACTTGACGCCGTCGTTGACGACTTTGTTCGCGACCGCTACCGCTTGTTTCGGATCACAGGCGTCATCGTATTCAACGGCTACGAGTTGCTTGCCGTTTACGCCGCCTTTGGCGTTGATCTGTTCGATGGCCATTTTGGCGCCACTGAACTCCATGTCGCCGTATTGGGCTACAGGGCCGGTTTTAGGGCCGGCGATGCCGATCTTGATGGTGTCAGCTGCGAACGAATGGCTGGCAACCCCGGCCAGAACCATAGCGGCAAACAGTTTGGAAATCTGCTTAGTAGCCTTAGTCATAGTGCTCCACTCTTACTGTTGTAGTTTTTATAGTCCTGGCGCCGTAGCAGCAGAACCGGGTCAGATATCTTCGATACCTTCCGGAAAATGCCCCCGACAACTGTACCGGTACAGTGTAGAGCGCCAATTGTTAGCCTGGGAAGCTGGCGCAAGGGGGCAAATTCTGCGGGTGTCGCTTTTTTGAAAGAAAAAGACAGAATCACGGCGGACGCTAGCTGGCTAATTGCTTGATTCAGCAGCATTCCTTGGCTTTCCTGCGTTTATTCAATCGGTAACTCAATTGCATCCGGGTTTTTCTGACGGACCACCAACGTTATCATTCGCGTCGATTTCTTTTCCGGACAGGACCCATGACTCAAGAACCTAGCACCCTCTATGCCAAGCTGCTTGGTGAAACCGCATCTATTACCTGGAAAGAGCTGGAGCCGTTCTTCGCCAGGGGTGCCCTATTGTGGGTCGACCCTGGTCTTGATTTGATCGCCGCCGCCGAGGCAGTAGCTACTGACGAAGGCGAGAAAGTGGCTGCCTGGCTGGCCGCCGACCAAGTCGCCAAGCTGTCTGAAACGCGGGCGCTGGATCTTTTTGAACGCGATCCGCAGCTGTGGGCCGTGGTAGTTTCGCCGTGGATTCTGATCCAGGAAAGGGCGACGAGCTGAGTCTGCGCACTTCATTGATGCGCCCTGTTGGCGGCCAAAAGTGTGTATGTGAGTAGCGAGATGGCATGTTGCCGTGGAGAAAGGCCACAAGTGGGCCAGCATCACGGTGACGTAAACGTAACGGGAACAGTTCAGTGAGCAGCCGAATGGCTGCTTAATTGTTTCTGGATTGTGGATTTGTGGCGAATCTGATGCCGCCAATCGCGAGCAAGCTCGGCTCCTACAGGGACGATGTCGATCACAAAATTTGTGAACGCCACCGACCCCTGTAGGAGCCGAGCTTGCTCGCGATTGGCCACGACGCGGTATTGCGCCGAGTCTTAGGCGGTCTTGCCAGTATGGTTATTGAGGGAAATAACCTTGGTCTTGCCAATCCGGTGACGGTAAATCTCACGCAGGTACTTGATCGCCTTCTTCACGCAATCGCGTGACAAGCGAATGTCGTTGATCGAGACAAACTTGTCCTTGTCGTTGATCAGTTCGCGGTACTTTTTCTCGTACATCGGTTTGATCGCGTACCAGTTGGTATCGAGGATCTTCGCCGGGTTCTCGAATTCATTTAGCAACTCGTCGATCCGGTCTTCGTCGAACTCTTCATTAATGATGAAGTCGAGGATCGAGTTATCCAGCGTCTCGTCGAAGCGGTACGGGTTTTTCGCAAAGCAGCGTTTGATGAACGCCACGATCAGCGTCAGGAAGTCGTCCGACAGGCACGGGCTCTTGGCGATCAGGGTAGTCAGCGACAAGTTGGCCGATGCGCCGATCACCAGCGCGTAACGCTTGAGCGTGGTGTTCGGGAACAGGCTGTTGAGGTGGGTCTTCAACCGGTTCAGGTCCATGTAGGACAGCTTGTAGTCTTTCGGCAACGACACAATCGACACCACCGACGAGCAGTTCTTGAAGAAGTGCAGGTCGTGCAACGCCGCCGCGTCGTAACCGGAATTCTTGTACTGCTCAAGCGACGCGCGATAGCGCTTGGACTCGATCGGCAGCAGGCTGATGCCTTCGATCGCCTGGGTCACTTTGTTGAAGTGCGGCAGGTCGATGGAGCGGAAGAACAAATCGTCGATGTTCAGGCGCTGTGGTTCTTTCTCGAAGACTTTGAACTTGTCGCTGCTTGGCGGCGGTGTTTCCGGCACCACGGACTCGGCGTAGGCAATCGCCACCGGGCCGGCGAGGCTCATGAACAAGTCGTTGGCGTCGAGGCGAATGGTTTCGCCGATGTCGATGCCGGCGCGGCGGAAATAGTTCTGGTCGTAGTCCGTCGTGACCGCTTGTGCTGTCAGGATGTTGAAGATCTGCTGCGAGATGTATTGGTTGGCGTGTTTTTCCATCGCATTGACGTCGATGTTCTGGATGTTGCCGTCATCGCTTTCTTCGGCATAACGCATGATGTCGTTGGAGATCAGCATCATGGCGTTCCATGGGCGGATACGCCCCATGACGCTGGCTTCGCTGCTGTCTTCGTTGGCGAAGTTGTAGGAGAAGTCCCACTCTTCCGACAGGTATTTACACAGCAGGCGACCGGCGTTGATGTGCAGCGCCTCGGACATTTCGCTGCGGTGATCGGAAATGTTCGGCAGTACGCAAATACCGCTGGTGAAGATCGGCTCGAAGACGAAGGAATGACCGCTCTTGCTGTCATGCTCGTCCATCGGCTTGGTGTCGAACGTTTTGTTCATGTATGAGTGCTGCTGGGCCAGGCCGAACTCGGAAGCCATGCCCGAGCCAGTACCGCCGCCGGCGCTGAAAATCGAGAAATACAGGCGCGACTGGTTGGCCTTGATCCCGCAACTGTCGATCAGGTACGAGTGAATCATCTTCCAGTCAGGGCTTGAGAAACGCTGGGTGTCCTTGTTCAGGATGATCTTGGCCAGGTACTGACCGAGAATCGGCGCGTTACCGGCACCTCCGGCGTGGACTTCCGACAAGTCCATGATTTTCATTTTGCTGTAGTCGCGCAGGAAGCCGCTTTTTTCGCCCTTGCGCGAGAAACGGATGCGACCGGCAATGTCTTTGTCGAGGTCGCCGAGCATGACCAGCGGTTCCACCAGGAACACCGGTTTGGCGCCCTTGTTGGTACCCAGGCGCAGGTTGTTACGAATCCATTGTGCCGGGCTGTAACCCTTTTCCGCATAGCGTTTGTCCGGCGACAGACGGTCTTCGTTATTGAATTCGTTGAGATAAAACTTGCGGGCGTTGTACACCAGTTCCGCAACGTCCAGGGCGATGTTCGAGCCGCAGCGGCCCAGACCAATCAGGCACACCGACGGGAACTCCTGGTCGCTGTGCTGCTCGCTGGCGCCTTCCAGATGAGGTGGGCGCGGGAACACCATGTCGCGCAGGCCGTCGAGGTTATCGAGGATACGGTCGGTATTGGTTTCGGTGAAATACAGGTATTGCTGAGTGGCCAGCGGGCGCGCCGGGGTCAATGGCTTCAACGGTGAGGGGCTGTTCGCCGCAGGACTCAGAAGCAGATCGGAGACCGCAATGGCCGGGTTATTTTTAGAAGTCATTGTGCGCCGTCTACCTGGACTTGTTGGTTGAGCGACAACTGTCGTCAAACCATTCACGGAATGGGGGGCTCGCGTCTTTTTTTGCGCGTATTTGGCCCAAGTCTCAGGGACTTGCCTGAGCAACAGTGGGGGAATCCTTTCCTTAGTCATGATGAATCGGCCAATATTCGGCGTTCTTTAATCAAAGGGAGGCTAAATGATGTCAACGCTACCTTCGTTGGGGTTCGCCGGAATCGGTCTGATGGGCCTGCCCATGTGCCGGCGCCTGTTGGCGGCGGGCTATCCGTTGACCGTGTGGAATCGCAATCCGGCCAAGTGCGCGCCGCTGGTTGAAGCCGGTGCCCGACAAGTGGCAACACCGGCTGAACTGTGTCAGCACGCCGACATTCTCATGCTGTGTCTGGCGGACACCGCAGTGGTGCGTGAGGTGGTTTTTGGCCCGGCGGGGGTGGCTGTGGGGGCGAAAAGCGGTCAGCTACTGGTGGATTTTTCCAGCCTGGAGCCCAGCGCCACACGAGAAATGGCCAAACAGTTGATCGACACCACTGGGATGAGTTGGCTGGATGCTCCTGTGTCCGGCGGCGTGGTCGGCGCGGAGGCTGGCAGTCTGGCGATCATGGTGGGTGGCGAGGCCGGGGATCTGCAGCGAGTGCGTCCGCTTTTGCTGACACTGGGCCAGCGTGTCACCCACATGGGCGGAGTCGGGGCCGGGCAGGTGACCAAGGCGTGCAATCAGATGATCGTGGCGTGTAATGCGCTGGTCATCGCCGAAGTGGTGGCGCTGGCTGAGTGTTCCGGGGTTGATGCTCGACTGATCGCCGAGGCTCTCGCCGGTGGTTTTGCCGATTCAAAACCGTTGCAGATCCTCGCTCCGCAAATGGCCCACAGCCAATTTGAACCGGTGAAATGGCATGTGCGCACGCTGCTCAAGGACCTCGACAGCGCCGTGAAGTTTTCCCGCGAACAGGGTTCGGCCACTCCACTCAGTGGATTGGCTGCACAGCTGATGCGGCTGCATGGAAGCCAGGGTTTCCTGGAAAAAGATCCGTCGACGTTAGTGCAGATGTACCGCGAGCCAGACTAAGCCTCAGGCGCTTTGTTCGTAGGGCATGTCGAACTCCGGTTGCAAGGCCGGAAGGCCGAACGCTGCCCGGGCCGCGTCGCAATCCACGTTAGCCTCGCCATTTTCCCAGGAGGCCTCGAACTCACGGCAGGTGCTGGAACGTTCGTTGTAAATCGAGCATTTGACCTCGCTGCCGACTTCTCCCACCAGGCTGACACATCGGGTGGGTTTGCAGTCGGTGCCAAGCATCGCCACTCGACTGGGACTGATCGACGCGACCAGGTCGTCAGGCACCGTTCCCCCGGCCGAGGTGCATTCACCCCAGAAAAAAGACACACGGAAATGAGAACAGCAGGCACCGCAATTCAGGCATGGACTGACTTCGGACATGGGCGTTTATCTAAGGAGGAGTGGGCGCGCAGGGGGGGCGAGCAAGGTCGCTATTCTAGGCTTCGCAACGGGCTTTGGAAGGGGGGGCGAAAGGTATTTTTCAACGACGGGCGGCACCGTGAAAACACCGGCCGGATACCCGTGAAACCTGGGCTTGGCGGTCAGCAGGTCTGCTTGAATGCCATGGACTGATATCAGCCTTGCGAATGATGACAGACAGTGTTGGCGGGCCTGTCTAGATTGACGGTTCCGGGGACAGTGAGACCCCAATAACAATAAAAGAGACGGACCCATGCAGAACTCGACCCAAGCGGCAAATGCCTGGCGCATTCTGTTCCTGTTGTTTCTGGCCAACTTGTTCAACTTCTTCGATCGCACCATCCCCGCCATCATTATCGAGCCGATCCGCATGGAATGGCACCTCAGCGACTTTCAGCTGGGGATCGTCGGCACCGCTTTCACCCTCGTTTATGCAATAGCCGGCCTGCCTCTGGGTCGGATGGCCGATACCGGTTCGCGAAGCAAATTGATGGGTTGGGGCCTGGCAGTCTGGAGCGGGTTGACGGCGGTCAACGGGCTGGTGGGCAGCTTCTGGAGTTTCCTGATCGTGCGTATGGGCGTCGGTATCGGCGAAGCCAGTTATGCACCCGCCGCCAACTCGCTGATCGGCGATTTGTTTCCGGCGCATCGCCGGGCGCGGGCGATGGGCATCTTTATGCTGGGCCTGCCGTTGGGGTTGCTGCTGGCATTCTTCACCATCGGTGCAATGGTCAAGGCGTTCGACAGCTGGCGCGCGCCGTTCTTTATCGCGGCGGTGCCGGGGCTGATCCTGGCGATCTTCATGTTCTTCATCAAGGAGCCGAAACGCGGCGCAGCAGAAGCGGTGCAGGTGTCTCAGGAACGCATAGACCGGCCGATCCGCCGGGTGCTGGCGGTGCCGACTTTTCTGTGGCTGGTGATGGCGGGGTTGTGTTTCAACTTTGCGACCTACGCCTGCAACTCATTTTTGGTGCCGATGCTGCAACGCTACTTCCTGATGCCATTGCAGGAGGCTGCGGTAGCAACGGGTGTAATCGTCGGCGTCACCGGCCTGTTCGGTCTGACGCTCGGCGGTTGGGTCGCCGACAAGATTCATCAGCGGGTGGCCAACGGGCGACTGTTGTTTGCAGGGTTCAGCCTGATTATCTCGACCCTGTGCACGGCATGGGCGCTGCATTCCGGCCGAATCGAGATTGGTGTATTTGTGGCGGTCTTCAGTGTGGGCTGGTTGTTTGCCTATAACTTCTATACCTGCGTCTACACCGCGATTCAGGATGTGGTCGAGCCACGCCTGCGGGCCACGGCGATGGCGCTGTTCTTTGCCGGCCTTTATTTGCTGGGCGGTGGTTTGGGGCCGGTGGTGGTGGGTGGTTTGTCCGACCACTTTGCGCACACGGCGATGCTGTCGGCCGGTGCCGAGCAGATGACCGAGGCGTTCAAGGCGGTCGGGCTGCATGACGCGATGTACCTGATTCCGGTGGCGTTGTTCTTCACCATGGTGTTTCTGTTTATGGCATCGCGGTGTTTTGTGCGGGATGCGAAGCGGATGAAGGACGGGTTGGTGGCGGTGGTTGAGCCTGGAGTTGCTGTGGCGACTGCCTGAGCGCGTTGAAGGGAGTTGTCACTTTTGGTTTTTGTCTGCTACCCGTTTAGGGGCGGCAGACATTATCAGGCCCATCACACCTGCAAAAAGAATGACCCCGATGATACTGTTTAATGTCTCTATCACAAACAAACCAATCACGAGTATTCCGAGAAGTGAGGCAAGCAATAGGGGGAAGTTAGAAATTGAAAAAATAAGTAGCCTTGCAGAAAATGATTTGGATTTTGTAAAGATCGATATAAGAATGCCTGCGCTTGAAAATACGATGGCTGGAATGCCTATGGTTAGCAGTGCTATTGTCAGCAGTAATACAATAGATAGGCCTGATGTGTCGGAAAGATCCTTCGAGTTTGGTGGGAGCTGGATTGCTGCATGAAACAAGGAAAACCAGGCTGCAATGAATAGTACAAATGAACTGAGTAGACGTTGGTATGGTCGCATGGAGTGTTGTTCCTGGTATATGGATTGGTCGCCATTGTGTGCGCGACCAATTTTACATCTATGAATAATGTCGCAGATTATAATATGTTGCTGATGGCGGTTAGCGCTCTATTGTTATCACATTCGTCCCTTTGATTGCTATTTGATAAGGTTGGGCGTTCAAGTATTTTTCAACGGCGGCAAGAACACGGGTAGAATTTTCACCTATTGCACTGCGAAAAGCACCTGGGTTAGCGTCGTAGATGTCATTGTAAGATCGAGCGCCACCATTGAAGGACAATTTGCCACTTTCATGTTTCATGATTGTGCCTTCAATTTTTAAAGTAATATTGCCAAGCCACGTCTCGGTGAAAAAGGAGTTTGAACCGGTATTGTACGGTACCTTATCAAGAACAATTGCTGTTTGCCCCGTCGGAGCATTGATGAACGCCGACTCCAGCATTGGAATCGTTGTGCTAGAGAGACTCAAACCCAAACTGTTGATATTAGTTTCAGCGGTAGCTCCTTTTCCAAAAAGGAAATGGCCAAAGGCAGCAAATGTAGTTAAAAGCCCTCCAGATAATCCTTTGGACTCCGGAACAGATCCCGCTTTAAAGTTGTTAGTTGCATAATGCAACGCTTGAGCAGGCGACAAATTCGGATTCAAGCAAATATAGTTGTCAGCAAATGGAATGGTTTGCATGTCACGGATTATGGATTGAACAATGCCGGTAGCAACTCCGTTTTTAATATAGGGCTTTTGTTCGTTGGTGATCTTTATGATCATCTCTCGCCACATGCCTTGGCCATAGAAAGCGTTACGTTCGTGTTGTTGGGCGGTAAAAACGAGTGCAGGGTTTGGTGCAGGCCAAGTGACTCCTCGTGGTGGGGAATATCCTGGTGCAGCAGCTGTAATGTTGAGGGGCGGGAGAGTTAATCCATTACTCATTGTAAAATCCTAAAATATTTTATGGTTGTCAGTAGCGTGTGCTACGTGTATCGCTCGCGCCTGGTGCGGCGGTCTGTGTTTTTATACTAGTATGTTAATAGTAAGAATGGGTCTGAGAGTTGAGTAGGAAAGTACTTTTTGGGCGTGGAGAAGAGGCGGCGTTAAATGTATTTGTTGCTGCTCTATGGTTGTAACGAATTGTCCTATTCGGTTGTCGGAAACGTCCTGCGTAATTATTAGAAAGCTCTGCTTGGAGGTTTGAAGTCCCGAACTGACAAGACCAGGAATTCGTCCAATAAAAAAGGCCCGCATCGCTGCGGGCCTTTTTTATTGACGGAGTAGATGTGGAAGATTAACCCGCTACCAACACCCGAATCGCTTCCAGTCGCAGCGCAGCCTTTTCAAGCATGGCCAACCCTTGCTCGCGCTGTTTGCGCAGGGCAACCAGTTCGCTGTCGCGTACGGTCGGGTTGACGGCTTGCAACGCTGTCAGGCGCGCCAGTTCTTCTTCGGTATCAGCCGCCAGACGACGCTGCGCCTCGGCAACACGCTCGGCATGACGCGGGAAGATCTTCTCTTCGCCAGCATTGATCCGTGGCGTCAACTGATCACGCTGAGCCTGGATGAACTTGTTGGCGCTGGCACGCGGTACGCTTTCCAGTTGATCGTTCAAGGTCTCGAACGACACGCGGGCCGAGAGATCATTGCCATTGGTATCGAGCAGGCAGCGCAGGGCGGCCGGTGGCAGGTAACGGCCCAGTTGCAGCGAGCGCGGGGCAACCACTTCGCTGACGTAGAGCAGTTCCAGCAACACGGTGCCAGGCTTGAGCGCCTTGTTCTTGATCAGCGCCACGGCGGTGTTACCCATCGAGCCGGACAAGACCAGGTCCATGCCACCCTGAACCATCGGGTGCTCCCAGGTGATGAACTGCATGTCTTCGCGAGACAGCGCCTGGTTGCGGTCGTAGGTGATGGTCACGCCTTCGTCGTCGCCGAGCGGGAAGCTGGCGTCGAGCATTTTTTCGCTCGGTTTGAGGATCAGCGCGTTTTCCGAATGGTCTTCGCTGTCGATGCCGAACGCGTCGAACAGGGTTTCCATGTAGATCGGCAGGGCGAATTGATCGTCTTGCTCAAGAATGTCTTCAACCAGTGCGTCACCTTCACCGGCACCGCCGGAGTTGAGCTCCAGCAAGCGGTCACGGCCGGTGTGCAAGTCGGCTTCCAGACGCTCACGCTCGGTGCGGGCTTCGTCGATCAGCGCTTGCCACTCGCCGTCGTCAGCCTCTTCCAGAAGCGGCAGCAGGCGCGGGCCGAACTGATGCTGCAAGGCGTTGCCGGTCGGGCAGGTGTTGAGGAAAGCGTTGAGCGCTTCGTGATACCACTGGAACAGGCGCTCTTGCGGGCTGGTTTCCAGATACGGCACGTGCAGTTCAATGGTGTGCTTCTGGCCGATTCGGTCCAGACGACCGATACGCTGCTCCAGCAAATCCGGGTGCGACGGCAGATCGAACAGCACCAAGTGGTGCGAGAACTGGAAGTTGCGACCTTCACTGCCGATTTCCGAGCAGATCAGCACTTGAGCACCGAATTCTTCATCGGCGAAGTAAGCGGCGGCGCGGTCACGTTCGAGGATGTTCATGCCTTCGTGGAAGACCGTGGCCGGAATCCCGGAACGTACGCGCAGGGCGTCTTCCAGGTCCATGGCGGTTTCGGCGTGGGCGCAGATCACCAGCACTTTGGTGCGCTTGAGCATCTTCAGGGTGTCGATCAGCCACTCGACGCGCGGGTCGAATTTCCACCAGCGTTCTTCTTCACTGGCGTCCGGCTGGGCCTGGAAGCTGACTTCCGGGTACAACTCGGCGTGATCGCCCAGTGGCAGTTCGAGGTATTCGTCAGGGCATGGCAGCGGGTACGGGTGCAGTTTGCGCTCCGGGAATCCCTGCACGGCGGCGCGGGTGTTACGGAACAGCACGCGGCCGGTGCCGTGGCGATCCAGCAGTTCGCGCACGAGGCGGGCGCTGGCTTCGGTGTCGCCGTCGTTCACGGCGGCCAGCAGGGCTTCGCCTTCGTTGCCGAGGAAACCGTGAATGGTCTTGTGTGCTTCAGGCGACAGGCGCCCTTTGTCCAGCAGCTCCTGAACGGCTTCGGCTACCGGGCGATAGTTTTCGCTTTCGGCGCGGAAGGCGGCCAGGTCATGGAAACGGTTCGGGTCGAGCAGGCGCAGACGGGCGAAGTGGCTGTCCTGACCCAGTTGTTCCGGGGTCGCAGTCAGCAACAGCACGCCGGGAATGGTCTCGGCGAGCTGCTCGACCAACGTGTATTCCGGGCTGGCGTTGTCTTCATGCCACACCAGGTGGTGGGCTTCGTCGACAACCATCAGGTCCCAGCCGGCAGCAAACAGCGCATCCTGAGCCTTTTCGTCTTCGACCAGCCACTCAAGTGCGACCAGCGCGAGCTGGGTGTCTTCGAACGGGTTGGCGGCATCGCTTTCGATGAAGCGTTCTTCGTCGAACAGCGCGACTTGCAGGTTAAAGCGGCGGCGCATCTCGACCAGCCACTGGTGCTGCAGGTTCTCGGGAACCAGGATCAGCACGCGGTTGGCGCGGCCCGAGAGCAGTTGGCGATGGATCACCAAACCGGCTTCGATGGTTTTACCCAGGCCTACTTCGTCCGCCAGCAGAACGCGCGGCGCAATGCGGTCGGCGACTTCACGGGCGATGTGCAATTGGTGCGCGATCGGTTGCGCACGCACGCCACCGAGGCCCCAAAGAGCGGACTGCAATTGGCGGCTGGTGTGTTCCAGGGTGTTGTACCGCAGGGAGAACCAGGCCAGCGGGTCAATCTGCCCGGCGAACAAACGGTCGCTGGCCAGACGGAACTGAATGAAGTTCGACAGCTGGGTTTCCGGCAGGGTCACCCCTTCGTTCTGTGCGTTGAGGCCGTGGTAGACCAGCAGGCCATCGACGTCGTCGACTTCCTGAACCGTCAGTTTCCAGCCTTCGAAGTGAGTGATCGAGTCACCGGGCGAAAACCGCACGCGGGTGAGGGGCGCATTCCGTAACGCGTACTGGCGAGTTTCGCCAGTGGCCGGGTAGAGCACGGTCAACAAGCGGCCGTCCTGTGCCAGAACGGTGCCTAAACCCAGCTCGGCTTCGCTGTCACTGATCCAGCGTTGCCCCGGTTGATACTGCTGCGCCATGCTGCCTGACTCCCACCTTGAAAAAGCGGGCTATCTTAACGGAATGAGACCTTCAGGGCCAAAGGACTCTCATAAAAACTCGCAGTCTTACGTTAGCCCAACGAAACCATGCCCGCAGGCCAGGGCACCCATTAGTGTCAAACGGGTCACAGTTTGCGACCGATGGCTCAAGTCGCCATCCTCGCGGCCGACAGCCTGCTGACAGGAGACTAATAATTATGCTGCCACCGATGCTCCCCTTGAGTGCCGTGCCGATCACCTCACAGCAGGACCCGATTCGTCAGCGCCCGGATATTCCGCCGGTGGTGCCGGTGCAGGAGAGCTCCAACGAAAGCACGATCGACTTGCAGCAGCGCGATCCCGAGGAAGCCGCTTTTCAGCTGCGCGAGGAGCAGCGCCGCAAGCAGGAGCGCGAGCGTCGCCGTCGCGAGGCCGATGAAGACCCGGAGGAACATCTGGCGATTCCCGGTGACGAACTGAATGCCGACAACACGGTACCGGTGGTGCCGTTGATGGAAGATCAGCCGCGTCAGGGCTTGTGGGTCGATATTCAGATTTGAGGTTGCGGCTGGTCAGCGCGGCCGTCAGACCGCATTATTAGGACAACCCTGTCGAACGATGCACAGAGCACCATGAGCCAAGACGATAAGCTGATTGATCTCAATTCTGAACGCGCCAAGCGGGTTCACGACCTTAATGAAAAACGTCTGAACGAAGTTCGTCAGGCGTTTGAGCAGGCGATGCCATTGGGTAAAACCAAGAAGAAACCGAAGAACAAGCCGAAAAAGCGTTGAAGTACCCTGCATCTTTTGATGCAGGTCAGTTATTTCCCCTCCATTACGTCCGGTCTCGGGCGACATTGATCCAGGTCAATTTTCTCCTCTGCCTGTTTGGTTAACTTAGCCCTATCGCAACAGAGCAAGTCCTGGAGGCCAGTCATGTTTTTCGACAACGTGGTGTTCGCCGGAGTGCTGACTGTCAGCCTCATGGTTATGTTTTTCGCAGGATTAGGAATTTTTATCTGGAAAGATTCGCACAAGCGCAAATCGTAGTTCTTTCCGGATGTAATGAGCACGCAAGGCATTTTGGGCAACTTCGGTTGCCCTTTTTTTTTCCTGTAATTTATATCTGGCAATACAAAACCCTTGTAGGAGTGAGCCTGCTCGCGATAGCGGTGTGTCAGTCACGTTAATGCTGGATGTGCCGCCGCCATCGCGAGCAGGCTCACTCCTACAAGGGTTCTCCGTTGAATTTGAAATTGCGCCCACAAAAAAGCCCGACTCAATGGTCGGGCTTTTTCATGATTCAGCGATGGATCAGCTACCCAGCGCCTTCGACGCCAGCCAGAACAGGCCGGCCGACAGGGCCACCGTCGCAGGCAGGGTCAGGACCCAGGCCAGTAGAATGGTTTTCACCGTGCCGCCTTGCAAGCCGCTTTTGTTCGCGACCATGGTGCCGGCCACGCCCGAGGACAACACGTGGGTGGTGGACACCGGCAGGCTGAAGATGTTGGCCAGGCCGATCATGCACGCGGTGGTGATCTGCGCCGACATGCCTTGGGCGTAAGTCATGCCTTGCTTGCCGATCTTCTCACCGATGGTCAGTACCACGCGCTTCCAGCCAACCATTGTGCCCAGGCCCAACGCCAGTGCAACCGCCAGAATCACCCAGAACGGGGCGTATTCGGTGGTGGTGGTCAAGTCTTTGCGCAGTTTGTCCAGATCAGCCTTTTCACGGGCATTGAGGGTAGGCAACTTGGCGACTTTTTTTGCCGTGTCATCCAGGCAGAGCAGGTAGCGACGTACTTCGATGCGGCTTTCCGACGACAACGAGTGGTAGTCCGATACACCTTTGAGGGTGCCGAGCAGGGCGGTGATGGTCGGTTCGGTCTGTTGCGGGTTGCAACGGAATTTTTCCGGCAGATCACCCTCTATGCTTTTGCCCAGCGCCAGGTATTCACCCAGGGTGTCGGCGTTGCGCTTGTAGAACTGGCTCAGGTGCAGGGTCGCATCGCGAGTCCGTTCGATCTGGTAAGTCGTGCTACCCAGGTCGAGTACGAACTGCGCCGGCACGATACCGATCAACACCAGCATGATCAGGCCGATACCTTTCTGGCCATCGTTGGAACCGTGCACGAAGCTCACGGCCATGGCCGAGATCACCAGGACCAGACGGTTCCAGAACGGTGGGTGCTTCTTGTCGTCGAGCTTGCGGCGCTGGTCCGGCGTCTTGTGCATCTTGGACAGTGGACGCCACCATTTAAGGCCGATCAACACCAGTGCTGCGACGAGGAAGCCGGCCATTGGCGAGAACACCAGGGAGGCACCAATATCGATCGCCTTTTGCCAGTTCACGCCATCGGCCAGCGGAATGTCGTTGATCAACGCGTTGGCCAGGCCGACACCGAGAATCGAACCGATCAAGGTGTGGGAGCTGGACGCCGGGATACCGAAGTACCAGGTGCCCAGGTTCCAGGTGATGGCGGCAGCAAGCAGCGAGAACACCATGGCCAGTCCGTGACCGGTGTTCACATTGATCAGCAGTTCTACCGGCAGCAGGTGGACGATGGCGTACGCCACGCCAACACCGCCCAGCAGCACGCCGAGGAAGTTGAACACACCGGAAAAGAACACCGCCAGATGAGGCGGCATGGCTTTGGTGTAGATAACAGTAGCCACCGCGTTTGCGGTGTCATGAAAGCCGTTGATGAACTCGAAGGCGAGGACAAAGGCCAGGGCGAGCAAGAGGCTCACAAGCACCCAAGCATCAAGTCCGCTGAATAAATCGATCATGAAGGTTTTCTGACCCGGTCGTAAGGGGGCGCGATTATGCCAGAAAAGACTGCTAATCAATGCACTTGCTGCACATCGGTAACATTCTTCAACGAATTAATGTGTGGCGATAGCCTATCTCCCAGCGTTTTACCGGGATTTGCAAGTCATTGAATTCTTGGGGAAATGCAGCAGGCACAAGGGTTTCTCTCGTGAAGTCGAGAGGTTTAAACACCTGTGGGAAATATCTGAGAAGAGGGTCAGAAAGGAGCCATTTACCTCATCCGATGGGTGAGGTAGCCGCTGCCCGCGTGTAGCGGGCGCGAAAGGCTTCATCAATGCAACCCGTTTTTAACGGGAGCAGACGCAGACCCTTGAAAGGATTTGGACCGAGGCGGTCAAGGCTCTTCGGCTTTGAGTTCCTTTTCCATCTTCTGCAATTCCTGAGTGAACGCCTGATCCTGAACGGTGGCGCGTTTACGCCAGGGTTTACGTTCCGGTTCGGGCTGGGCGGCGTAGGTGGTGACTTCCCCGCCGTAAACTTCCTTGTAACGTTGTTCCTGGCGCTCAAGTTCCGCGCGCAGTTCGTCTTTCGTCACAGTGCTACCTGTATGAGTTGAGATTAATTCTGGTGAAACGCGCTGCATCGAATTTATTGACCACACTCGCGGAAGGGACAATGCCAAAAGCATCGTTTTACGGCATGCGAACAATACTTCCATGTTGCAGGCGGCCACGGCACCAGAGAAAAACAGCTGACGTAGCATCAGTTACCTGTTTCAGCGAGGACGTTGGCGGAGCATATGAATGAGTGCCAAGCGCTTGCTGCGGGCAGCAACGGTAGAATACCGGGCTGTCCAGTGGTGCAACCGGTACATAAAAATCGGGTTGCCACTGAGGTGTATTATAGCGGTCGATTCGAAGAACACTATCATTTGAGAGTTAAAAGTAGTTCTTCGTGTGTGACGGTTTTGTTTCTCACAACTTTCTACGTTAATAAGGTGGCCGATGATGTCACTTTGCAGTGATGTCTTTCTGGCGCCATGAAGTCGATAAGTCAGGCCGAATACATGACTTTTCAAGTCCGTGATCGAACACAATTAAAAGCATCTAGTGGTCAGCGCGAAAATCAGCGGTGAACAGGCTGGGCCGGGTGCAGGGTTGATTGCGATTATCGGTCTTTGGTTCGATAATCGCCCAATCTCGGCGATCCCTGTCTTGTCTGATGAAGCAGGGGCCGCGTGTAATAACTGCTGATCCGCCTCGGAAAGGACCTGTCATGAACGATCAAATGCGCAACTCCTTCACTTCAGTCGCGCCGCCGATTGTCGCCTCACCTGCCAAGCGAATTCAGGCCCTGACTGGTGACCCCGATTTCATGACCTCTCTGGCTCGTGGCTTGGCGGTGGTGCAAGCGTTTCAGGAGCGCAAGCGGCATCTGACCATTGCCCAGATCAGTCATCGCACGGAAATCCCCCGCGCGGCCGTGCGACGTTGCCTGCATACTTTGATCAAACTCGGCTACGCCACCACCGACGGTCGCACCTATTCGCTGCTGCCCAAAGTGTTGACCCTGGGCCATGCCTACGTGTCGTCGACGCCTTTGGCGGTGTCGGCCCAGCCGTACCTGGACCGCATGAGTGAGCAACTTCATGAGGCGTGCAACATGGCCACGCTGGAAGGGGACGACATTTTATACATCGCCCGTTCGGCAACGACTCAACGGCTGATTTCGGTCGACCTTTCAGTGGGGGGGCGCTTGCCGGCCTATTGCACTTCAATGGGGCGGATTCTACTCGCCGCGCTGGATGACACCTCGCTGCGCGAATACCTCGATCATGCAGAACTGCAAGCCAAGACCAGCCGCACCCTGCATACACCCGAGGCGTTGCTCGAATGCCTGCAAGAAGTGCGGCAACAAGGCTGGTGCATCGTCGATCAGGAACTGGAACAGGGCCTGCGCTCGATTGCCGTGCCGGTGTACGACGCTTCTGGTCAAGTGGTGGCTGCCTTAAACGTCAGCACCCACGCCGGTCGTGTCAGTCGCAATGAGTTGGAGCAACGATTCCTGCCTGGACTGCTCAGTGCCAGCCGCGACCTCAGCGCGCAGCTCTTCGCCTAAGCCCCCGTTCCAAGCCCTCTGTCTAAGCTGTTCGATAAACGCACAGACTTGCGTTTATCGAATTGACGGTCTTTCCCCAGGATCATTACTGTCGCGGCAGCGCCGGCCCAGGCTGGCAAATGTCCGACTGCGTTCTTGTGTGGAATAAAAATAATGAACCAGCCCCAGTCTGCTGTAGGTAACTGCCTCGACGTGCAGTCCTTCATCAATGCTCAACCCATTTCGCGCTATCAGTGGCGAGTGGTGATCCTGTGTTTCCTGATTGTCTTCCTTGATGGCCTCGATACGGCGGCCATGGGCTTTATTGCGCCTGCGTTGTCGCAGGATTGGGGCATCGACCGCGCCAGTCTTGGGCCGGTCATGAGTGCTGCGTTGATTGGCATGGTCTTCGGCGCACTGGGTTCTGGCCCGTTGGCGGACCGTTTCGGGCGAAAAGTCGTGCTGGTCGGCGCGGTGTTGTTGTTTGGTGCCTTCAGTCTGGCGTCGGCCTACAGCACCAATGTCGATCAACTGCTGGTGCTGCGTTTTCTCACCGGCCTGGGTCTTGGCGCCGGCATGCCGAACGCCACGACATTGCTGTCGGAATACACCCCGGAGCGCAAAAAGTCCCTGCTGGTGACCAGCATGTTCTGCGGCTTCAACCTCGGCATGGCCGGCGGCGGGTTTATCTCGGCCAAGCTGATCCCTGCGTTCGGCTGGCACAGCCTGTTGCTGATCGGCGGGATTCTGCCGCTGATCCTCGCGGTCGTCCTGTTGTTCTGGCTGCCGGAATCGGCGCGCTACCTCGTAGTCCGTAACCGTGGCACCGACAAAGTGCGCAAGACGCTGGCCCCCATCGACCCGACCATCGTCGCCCAGGCTTCAAGCTTCAGCGTACCGGAACAGAAAACCGTGAAGGCGCGCAACGTGTTCGCGGTGATCTTCTCAGGCACCTACAGCACCGGCACCTTATTGCTGTGGCTGACCTACTTCATGGGCCTGGTGATTGTGTACTTGCTGACCAGTTGGCTGCCGACGTTGATGCGTGATAGCGGCGCGAGCATGGAGCAGGCCGCGTTCATTGGCGCGCTGTTCCAGTTTGGCGGTGTGCTAAGTGCGGTGGGCGTGGGTTGGGCGATGGACCGGTTCAATCCGCACAAAGTCATCGGCATTTTCTACCTGCTGGCCGGGGTGTTTGCCTACGCGGTGGGGCAGAGCCTGGGCAACATTACGCTGTTGGCGACGTTGGTGCTGGTGGCGGGCATGTGCGTCAACGGTGCGCAATCGGCGATGCCATCGCTGGCGGCGCGGTTTTACCCGACGCAAGGGCGGGCGACTGGCGTGTCGTGGATGCTGGGGATTGGCCGTTTCGGCGCGATTCTCGGTGCGTGGATGGGCGCAACATTGCTAGGGCTGGGCTGGAATTTTGAGCAAGTGCTGACGGCGCTGGTGATTCCGGCGGCGTTGGCGACCACGGCGGTGGTGATCAAGGGCATGGTCAGTCATGCGGATGCGACCTGAGGGGCTGATCCGGAATATCGAGTGGTTTTGATGGCCTGCTCGCGATGCTTTTTGGGGATCGGTAGCGAGACAACAATATGTTCGATAAACGAACACTTAGTCGATTATCGGATTGTTTGGCGTTTTGCACAGGCTTAACCTTCAGTCATTCCGGCGCTGCGCATCGCGCCTTTTTCTTCCACTGTCGGTTCATAACAAAACGGGAGCCTGCCCCATGGCTGAAATCCTTTCGCTGCACGACGCGGTGAAGCAATTCGTAAACGACGGCGATACAGTCGCGCTCGAAGGCTTTACTCACTTGATCCCTACGGCGGCGGGTCATGAAATCATTCGTCAGGGCAAGAAAGACCTGACACTGGTACGCATGACCCCGGACCTGATCTACGACCAGTTGATCGGCGCCGGCTGTGCTCGCAAGTTGATTTTCTCCTGGGGCGGCAACCCGGGTGTGGGTTCGCTGCACCGTCTGCGTGATGCCGTCGAAAAGCAGTGGCCGCACGCGCTGGAGATCGAAGAACACAGCCACGCCGACCTGGCCAATGCCTACGTCGCTGGCGCCTCTGGCCTACCGTTCGCGGTGCTGCGGGCCTATGCCGGTTCTGACCTGCCGAAGGTCAATCCGCTGATCAAAACCGTCACCTGCCCGTTTACCGGTGAAGTGTTGGCAGCCGTGCCTTCGGTGCGTCCGGACATCACGGTCATTCACGCGCAGAAAGCCGACCGCAAAGGCAATGTGCTGCTGTGGGGCATTCTCGGTGTGCAGAAAGAAGCCGCACTGGCCGCCAAGCGTTGCATCGTCACCGTCGAAGAAATCGTCGACGACCTCAATGCACCGATGAACGCTTGTGTTCTGCCGACCTGGGCCTTGAGCGCAGTTTGCCATGTACCTGGCGGCGCGCATCCTTCCTACGCTCATGGTTACACCGAGCGTGACAACCGTTTCTACCAAGCCTGGGACCCGATTGCCCGCGACCGTGAAACCTTCACGGCGTGGATCAACGAATACATCCACGGCTGCGCTGACTTCAGCGAGTTCCAGGCCAAGCTGGCCGCTGCTTCGGAGGCCAAGTAATGACCTACACCACCAATGAAATGATGACTGTTGCCGCTGCTCGCCGTTTGAAGAACGGTTCGGTGTGTTTCGTCGGCATCGGCCTGCCGTCGAAAGCGGCCAACCTGGCGCGTCTTACCTCCTCGCCAGACGTTGTCCTGATCTACGAATCGGGTCCGATTGGCGCCAAGCCAAGCGTATTGCCGCTGTCGATTGGTGACGGTGAGCTGGCGGAAACCGCCGACACCGTGGTCCCGACCGGTGAGATTTTCCGCTATTGGTTGCAGGGCGGGCGCATTGACGTCGGCTTCCTCGGCGCTGCGCAAGTCGACCGTTTCGGCAACATCAACACCACCGTGGTCGGCGATTACCATGCGCCGAAAGTTCGTCTGCCGGGGGCTGGTGGCGCACCGGAGATTGCCGGTTCGGCCAAAAGCGTACTGATCATCCTCAAGCAGTCGGCGCGTTCGTTTGTCGACAAACTCGACTTCATTACATCGGTCGGCCATGGCGAGGGCGGTGATTCACGTAAGCGTCTCGGTCTGCCGGGCGCCGGTCCGGTGGGCATTATTACCGACCTGTGCATCATGGAACCGGAAGCCGGCACCCATGAATTTGTAGTCACCGCGCTGCACCCAGGCGTGACCCGTGAGCAAGTGGTCGCCGCCACCGGTTGGGCGATTCGCTTCGCCGACACGGTTGAAAACACGGCCGAGCCCACTGAGGTCGAACTCACTGCTCTCAGGGATCTGGAAGCTCGCACTGCTGCCGCCCACGGCCAAGCACCCGGAGAAGCCTGATGCGTGACGTTTATATCTGCGACGCCATTCGCACCCCCATCGGCCGTTTCGGCGGCGGTCTGTCGGCGGTTCGCGCTGACGATCTGGCCGCTGTGCCGCTCAAGGCGCTGATGGAACGCAACCCGTCGGTGGACTGGAACGCGGTGGACGAGGTGTTCTTCGGCTGCGCCAACCAGGCCGGCGAAGACAACCGTAACGTTGCCCGCATGGCGTTGCTGCTGGCAGGGCTGCCGGAAACCATTCCGGGCGTCACGCTCAACCGCCTCTGCGCGTCGGGTATGGATGCCATCGGCACCGCATTCCGCGCGATCGCCAGCGGCGAAATGGAGTTGGCGATTGCCGGCGGTGTCGAGTCGATGTCCCGCGCACCGTTCGTGATGGGCAAAGCCGACGCGGCGTTCTCGCGCAACATGAAACTGGAAGACACTACCATCGGCTGGCGTTTCATCAACCCGTTGATGAAAGCGCAGTACGGCGTGGATGCGATGCCGCAGACCGCCGATAACGTGGCCGACGATTACGAAGTGTCTCGTGAAGACCAGGACGCTTTTGCACTGCGCAGCCAGCAGCGCACAGCCGCCGCGCAAGCCGCAGGATTTTTCGCCGAAGAAATCGTTGAAGTGCGAATTGCCCACAAGAAGGGTGAAACAGTCGTCACGCAGGACGAGCATCCTCGTGGCGATACCACACTGGAGATGCTGGCCAAACTCAAGCCGGTCAATGGCCCCGACAAAACCGTCACCGCTGGCAACGCTTCGGGCGTCAACGACGGTGCGGCGGCGTTGATTCTGGCCTCGGCCGAAGCCGTGAAAAAACACGGCCTGACCGCCCGCGCCAAAGTGCTGGGTATGGCGAGCGCTGGCGTTGCGCCTCGGGTGATGGGCATCGGCCCGGTCCCGGCGGTGCGCAAACTGACCGAGCGTCTTGGCTTGGCGGTCAGTGATTTCGACGTGATCGAACTGAACGAAGCCTTCGCCAGCCAGGGCCTGGCAGTGTTGCGTGAACTGGGACTGGCGGACGACGCGGCGCAGGTCAACCCGAACGGTGGCGCCATTGCCTTGGGCCATCCGCTGGGCATGAGCGGTGCGCGTCTGGTGCTGACTGCGCTGCATCATCTGGAAAAAACCGGTGGCAAGAAAGGTCTGGCGACCATGTGCGTCGGTGTGGGTCAGGGTCTGGCCCTGGCGATCGAACGCGTCTGACACGCCGCGTCGACAAATAAGAACAGAGGAAAGCGAAATGACTGACAAGCCTGGTTACCGCCGCCCGCAGGAGGGCACTCAGCCCGACTACCTGCACCCGACGTATCAATCCACCAACCTGCGCTCGCCGTCCAAGCCGTTGGTGTTTTTGCCGCACTCGCTGTCGGAGATCACCGGGCCGACCATTGGCGCCGATCGCGTTAACGAGACGGACAACGACCTGACCGTTCAGCACCAGGGCGAGCCACTGGGTGAACGCATCATCATTCACGGTCGCGTGCTGGATGAAAACGGTCTGCCGGTGCCGGGGATTCTGGTGGAAATCTGGCAGGCCAACGCCGCCGGTCGCTACAACCACGCCCGCGACCTTCATGACGCGCCGCTGGACCCGAACTTCACCGGCACCGGCCGCACCGTGACCGACGCCGATGGCTGGTATCAGTTCCAGACCATCAAGCCCGGCGCCTATCCGTGGGGCAACCACCACAACGCGTGGCGCCCGGCGCACATCCATTTCTCGCTGTTCGGGCCGAGCATTCTGACGCGCCTGGTCACGCAGATGTATTTCCCGGGCGACCCGCTGCTGGCCTACGACCCGATCTACAACTGCGTGCCCGATACCAGCGCCAAAGAGCGTTTGATCGCGACGTTCGATCTGGAAAAAACCATCCCTTCCTATGCCCTCGGTTATCGCTGGGACATCGTCTTGCGCGGCCGCGATGCCACGCCGATGGAGAAATAAGATGACGCTGAACGCGACCACGTCCCACACCGTCGGGCCGTATTACCACATTGGCCTGACCTGGCTGAACCGCGAAGACCTGACAGTGGAGAAAACCCTAGGCGAGCGCGTGGCGATCACCGGGCAAGTCATCGATGGCAACGGCGATGTCGTCAACGACGCGATGCTGGAAGTCTGGCAGGCCAACGCCGCCGGCAAGTACGACCATCCGGAGGATGATCAGGATAAACCGCTGGACCCGAACTTCGAAGGTTTTGGCCGGGTGCCGGTGGATGCCGAAGGGCGCTTTCGTTTCACCACCATCAAGCCGGGTACGGTTGAAGGCCTGAAGGGCTCGACCCAGGCGCCGCACCTGGTGGTGCTGGTGTTTGCGCGCGGGTTGGTGAAGCACTTGCTGACGCGGATTTACTTCGATGGCGAACCGGCCAACGTGGCGGATCCGCTGCTGGAATGTGTACCGGCCGAGCGCCGCAGTACATTGCTGGCGAAGCAGGATGCGTCGGGTGTTTATCAATGGAATGTGATTTTGCAGGGCACTGACGCGGAGACGGTGTTCTTCGATTATTGAATGAACACCACAAAAACCCTGTAGGAGCGGCGGTGCGGCGATCCGACTTGCCCGCGAAAGCGGTGTGTCAGTCAATATAGATGTCGCCTGACACACCGCTTTCGCTGGCAAGCCAGCTCCTACAGGGGATCTGTGTTGCTAATGCATTTGCGGAACGGGATTGTTGCGAAGTGTGTCTAGACTCTCACTGTCCTCATTGAGTGAAAAACAATGACAACGCCCACGGCTATTACAGCTCACTACACCGGTGAAGAACGCAGCAAGCGGATCTTTGCCATTGTCGGCGCTTCGTCCGGCAACCTCGTGGAATGGTTCGATTTCTACGTCTACGCTTTTTGCGCGATCTATTTTGCACCTGCCTTTTTTCCGTCCGACAACCCTACGGTGCAGTTGGTCAACACCGCTGGCGTATTCGCCGCCGGGTTCCTGATGCGCCCTATCGGCGGCTGGATTTTCGGTCGACTGGCGGACAAACACGGGCGCAAGAATTCGATGTTGATCTCGATTCTGATGATGTGCTTCGGTTCGTTGCTCATCGCGTGCCTGCCGACCTACAACAGCATCGGTGTCTGGGCGCCGATCCTGTTGCTGTTCGCGCGTTTGCTTCAAGGTTTATCGGTAGGCGGGGAGTACGGCACCACCGCAACCTACATGAGCGAAGTCGCGCTCAAGGGCCAGCGCGGCTTCTTCGCCTCGTTCCAGTACGTGACGCTGATTGGCGGGCAGTTACTGGCGGTGTCGCTGGTGGTGGTTCTGCAGCAGTTCCTCAGCGAGGATGAGTTGCGCGCCTACGGCTGGCGCATTCCGTTCGTGGTCGGTGCGTGCGCGGCGCTGATTTCGCTGTACCTGCGTCGTTCGCTCAAAGAAACCACCAGCAAGGAAATGCGCGAAAACAAGGACGCCGGCAGCATCAGTGCGTTGTTCCGCGACCATAAAGCCGCGTTCATTACCGTGCTCGGTTATACCGCCGGTGGCTCGCTAATTTTCTACACCTTCACCACGTACATGCAGAAGTATCTGGTGAACACTGCCGGGATGCAGGCCAAGACCGCCAGTTACATCATGACCGGCGCGCTATTCCTTTATATGTGCATGCAGCCGCTCTTCGGCATGCTCGCCGACAAGATCGGTCGACGTAACTCGATGCTCTGGTTCGGCGCCCTCGGGACGTTGTGCACCGTGCCGATTCTGTTGAGCCTGAAAAGTGTCAGCAGTCCGTTCCTGGCCTTTGTGCTGATTACCGTGGCGCTGGCGATCGTGAGCTTTTACACCTCGATTAGTGGCCTGGTAAAAGCCGAAATGTTCCCGCCGCAAGTGCGCGCCCTGGGCGTTGGCCTGGCGTATGCGGTGGCCAATGCGATCTTCGGTGGTTCGGCGGAATACGTTGCCCTGAGCCTGAAAGCCGTGGGCATGGAGAACTCCTTCTACTGGTACGTTACGGTGATGATGGCGGTGGCGTTCCTGTTCAGTTTGCGTCTGCCGAAACAGCCGAAGTATTTGCAACACGACCTTTGATCTTTACGTGCGGGCCTGACGGGCCCGCGCCTCCAAGGACTGTTTATGAACGAGCGACCGGGCAATCAATTGTTCGATGCCTATTTCACTGCGCGCGATATGCGTGAGGTGTTTTGCGATCAAGGCCGCGTACAGGCCATGCTCGATTTCGAAGCCGCACTGGCCCGGGCCGAGGCGCATGTCGGACTGATTCCGCCAACGGCTGTCGCCCCCATTGAAGCCGCGTGTCAGGCCGGACATTACGACTTTGCCGCCCTCGGCGAGGCGATTGCTACCGCGGGCAATTCCGCCATTCCATTGGTCAAGGCGTTGGGCAAGCAGATCGCGGTCAGTGATGCCGAAGCAGAGCGCTATGTGCATTTGGGCGCGACCAGCCAGGATGTGATGGACACCGGCCTGGTGTTGCAATTGCGTGGGGCGCTGGCGCTGATCGAAAGTGACCTGGCGCAACTGGGCGACACCCTCGCGATTCAAGCCAAACGTTATGTCACCACACCCTTGGCTGGCCGCACTTGGTTGCAGCATGCAACACCGGTCACCCTCGGCATGAAAATCGCCGGTTGGCTGGGCGCGGTCACTCGCAGCCGTCAACGCTTGCAAGAGCTCAAGCCACGTCTGTTGGTGCTGCAATTCGGTGGCGCCTCCGGAACCCTGGCGGCCCTGGGTGCACAGGCGATGCCGATTGCTGAAGCATTGGCCGAGGAACTGCAACTGACCTTGCCGGATCAACCTTGGCACACCCAGCGTGATCGTCTGGTGGAGTTTGGCTCGGTGCTGGGATTGATCACCGGCAGCCTGGGCAAACTCGGCCGCGACATCAGCCTGTTGATGCAAACCGAGGCGGGCGAAGTCTTCGAACCTTCGGCGCCGGGCAAGGGCGGTTCCTCGACCATGCCGCACAAGCGCAACCCGGTCGGTGCGGCAGTGCTGATCGGTGCGGCGACGCGTGTGCCGGGCTTACTCTCGACACTTTTCAGCGCGATGCCGCAGGAACACGAACGCAGCCTCGGTCTATGGCATGCCGAGTGGGAAACCCTGCCAGAGATTTGCTGCCTGGTGTCCGGCAGCCTCAAGCAAGCATTGCTGGTGGCGCAGGGACTGGAAGTGGACGCGAATCGCATGGCTCGCAACCTCGATTTGACCCAAGGCCTGGTGCTGGCCGAAGCGGTGAGCATCGTGCTCGCCCAACGGGTCGGCCGCGACACCGCGCATCATTTGTTGGAACTCTGCTGCAAACGTGCGGTGGCTGAACAACGTCATCTGCGCGCCGTCCTCGGTGACGAGCCGCAAGTGACCGCCGAGCTTTCTGCTGCTGAACTTGATCGTCTGCTGGACCCCGCCCATTACCTCGGCCAGGCCCATACCTGGGTCGAGCGGGCGGTAGCTGAACATTCTGCGTTGACTGCCTGAAGGAGATTACTGTGGCTTTTGTACAACTCGCCGAGGGCGAACTGCACTACCAAATTCAAGGGCCGCAACTCGATGGGCCTGAGGAGGCACCGGTATTGGTGCTGTCCAACTCGCTGGGCACCGACCTGCACATGTGGGACGCACAGATTGCAGCGTTCACCGAACACTTCCAGGTGTTGCGTTTCGACACCCGTGGTCACGGCCAATCGCTGGTGACCCCGGGCCCGTACAGCATCGAGCAGCTGGGCCGTGACGTGTTGGCGCTGCTGGATGCGTTGCACATTGAACGCGCGCATTTCTGCGGTTTGTCCATGGGCGGTTTGATTGGCCAGTGGCTGGGGATCAATGCCGGTGATCGATTGAACAAACTGGTGGTGTGCAACACCGCCGCGAAAATCGGCGACCCGTCGATCTGGAACCCGCGCATTGAAACCGTGCTGCGTGACGGTCCTGCCGCTATGGTCGCACTGCGCGATGCCTCGATTGCACGCTGGTTTACCCCAGACTTTGCCGAAGCCAATCCGTCTGCCGCGAAGCGAATCACCGACATGCTGGCCGCCACTTCGCCTCAAGGCTACGCGGCTAATTGCGCGGCGGTGCGTGATGCCGACTTCCGTGAACAGCTGTCTTCGATCAAGGCGCCGCTGCTGGTAATCGCCGGCACTGAAGACGCGGTCACGCCGCCGTCTGGCGGACACTTCATTCAAGAACATGTGCCAGGCGCCGAATACGCCGAGTTCTACGCCGCACACTTGTCCAACGTCCAGGCCAGCGCCGCATTCAGCGAGCGGGTCCTGGCGTTTTTGAACACTCATTAAGGGGATTGTTGTGGACGAGAAACAACGTTACGACGAGGGCATGAAAGTCCGTCGCGCAGTACTCGGCGACGCTCACGTCGACCGCAGCCTGAACGCGCTGACCGAATTCAACTCGGAATTTCAGGAGATGATCACCCGCCACGCCTGGGGCGACATCTGGACTCGCCCGGGCCTGCCGCGCCACACCCGCAGCCTGATCACCATTTCCATGCTGATCGGCATGAATCGCAACGAAGAACTCAAACTGCACCTGCGTGCCGCCGCCAACAACGGCGTGACCCGGGGCGAGATCAAGGAAGTGATCATGCAGAGCGCGATCTACTGCGGCATCCCGGCAGCGAATGCGACGTTCCATTTGGCGGAGTCAGTTTGGGATGAGTTGGGGGTTGAGTCGCGGGAGTGATCTCGGGATTTGATGGTGCCTGAACTGACGCCTTCGCGAGCAGGCTCACTCCCACAGTTGACCGCATTTCAATGTGGGAGCGAGCCTGCTCGCGAAAGCGGTCGTCGCCTTGATCCTTATTCAACGGTGGCCACAATGAAAACCCGCTTGAATGGAAACAACGTATGCCCATCCCCCTCCTGCGGGTAATGCGCATGCACCCGCATCGTGAAGTGATAGATGAACCTCGCCTGTTCGTCATCCTTCAATCCCTGCATCACCGCCCGCAACGCAGACACCTTGATCCAGTCATAAATCGGCGACTTGCCATCGACGACCTGAAGCTGCTCGGTTTCCCAGATATCCAGCGTGGCGCAGAGCGGCGCCAGCAAACGGTAGTAGTCCTCCAGCGACAACAGCGGCCGCCGCGCCATGCTTTCACGTAGCTGCGGTGTCCCTAGCGGTTGACCGTTGTGGCCGCCGCTGTCGAGGGTGTCGAGCATTAGCTGATACCACACCGCATCGCGCCAATCGGGCATGTGCGCCGCCAGACAGCCGCCCGGGTTCAAGTGCTTGAGCAATCGAGGCAACAGCTGTGGATGATCGTCGATGAAATGCAGCACGGCGGCGGCAAACAGCAGATCGGCGGGTTGTTCGGGTTGCCAGTTTTGCAGGTCGCAGTGTTTCCATCGGGCCCTGATCGGCAAACACCTGGCCTCCTGAAGCATTTGCTCCGAGCTGTCGATGCCCAACAGGTGCGCTCGGGGCCAGCGCTTGGCCAGAACCTGCGTCGCAATGCCTGTGCCGCACCCCAGGTCGTAGATGCGTTTGGGCTTTTTGATGTCGACACGGTAGAGCAATTCATTCACCGGTCGTTGTCGAAGTCGGGAGAATTGCTGGTACGCCTTGGCGTCCCAGTCAGTACAGGCTATCCCTGCCGTTTCGAGTTTGACGCTCATGAGGTGATCCTCTCTGGCGATTACAGTTGTCTTCCGATGACGTTCAATGTTTTCAGGACCACGGCGACGCCTTTACGCGTGTCCGGGTCGTTCAGCAGTTTGATCAGCGCATAGACGCCGGGCGGCTCGGGGTTGGCGCCAATGTCGGCCTTGGCCATGCGCACGGCGTTTCCAACTGCCCATGTGGTGGCGGTGGCGCTTTCGAACAATTGCGCCAGTTTTTCCACCATCGCCGTGTCCAGCAAGTCGATCATGTCCGAGGCCAGTGAGAGCAGATCGACAATATTGTCGAGCCGGCCGCCGTCGATCAGCGGCTGAAGTTTGGCCATCAACGCGCTCAGCTCCGGCGTTTCGGTGGCACTGACCGCAAGTGTTTCATCCAATGGGTTCATCACCGTTCACTCCTCCCTGTGCGGGTCAAAGCATTCCACGGGCAACCGCCCAATACAGGCCACGATTGAAGCCATGCCTGAGCAGGCCGCCGAGTTTGGTTGGCGGGGTCGGCAACACGTCCCGGGCGTAGTCGTACCACAGCGGCATGCCGGCATTGAGGCCCATTTGCGCCACGGCTTGAACCCGCCCGTCGTAGACACTGTTCGGCGCGCCGAGGCGAATTTCGGCGGCAATGTTGTTGGCGATCACCGGCGCCTGGTTATGGCAGGCGCCCCCGGCCTTGCTCACCGGCAGGTCGACGGTGTCGCCAATCACGTAGACGCCGTCCAGGTCATAGACTTGCAGGGTTTCATGGTTGGTCGGCAGCCAGCCTTCGTGGTTCGGTGCTTGCGAGACGCCGCATTCCAGCACCGCATCCACGGCGCGGATCGGCGGCGTTGCCATCAGAATGTCGAAGGGTTGCTCGTCGCCTTCTGCCGAGTAGGCGATCTTTGCATCCTTGTCGACCTTGTCGAGGGTGAAGCCGCGTTGGAAGTGAATGTTCTTCTGCTCGAAAATGCCCGGCAGTATTTCCCCGGTAGGCCTCTGCAGGAACAGACAGTTACGCAACAACTGAGCGGTGGTTGGGTAGGTGTAGACGATTTCTATTTTGTCGCGAACGCCGCGACGGCGCAGGAAATCGTCGAGCATCAACGTGGTTTCCACCGGGGCAATGCCGCACTGGTGCGGCACATTGGGCGTTTGCGGGAATGAGACCGTGATGAAAATCCGGCCCTTCTTGATCGTGCTCAGGCGTTCTGCCAATTGCCGGGCGGGTTGATATTGGTAGAAGTGGTCGCCGGCTTCTTTCAAGCCTTCAATACGCTCAGGCGCGGGGACGCAACCGGTGGCGATGACCAGAAAGTCATAGCTGTAGTGTTTGCCGCTGCGGGTTTTCAGCTGTTGGCCAGGGAAATCGAAACGCGTGACTTCTTCGACGTGAAAGCTGATTTCCGGGCGCAACAAAGAACGTTCCGGGCGCTTGAGATCCTCTGCAAAGAACTGGTTGAACGCCACGTACATGAACGCAGGTTTGTAGTAGTGATCGGGGGAGTTGGACAGCAGTGCAATCGAGACTTCGCCGCGCAGGATTTCTGGATACAGCTTGTTGACCAGTTGATTGGCCAACATGGTTCCACCGACGCCGCCACCGACGATAACTATTCGCTTGCTCATATCTGACCTCCGTGGTCATGGCATCTTCACGTACAGCATCCGCAGATAACGGAAGAAAAAAGGTTTGCTCTGAACTGTCGATATCCAACAGCTGCGCGCAGTGCTTTTTCCCGCACTTGCGGCGTGATGATTAATCGAGACAATATTTTTTTTGATTGATGAGGCGGGCACTATTTTCACTCGGCACCGGCATCCAGGGCAGTTCGACACAGGTGAAGTCGCGTTGCGGGCGTTTGGCCAGGCTCATAAAGTCCCATACTGCAAAGACATGGCGACTCATGAATATTCTGACGTGTTCGACCGAACGAATAGCGTCATAAATCGGGTGTTGGGCCAATCGATCCTGATACGGCCTGAGCTCTTTTTCAAACATGGATTGCTTCCTTGCAAAGAGGTTTAAGCGCTTGCGTTAAATGGCATTGCGCGGTTGACGAAGATCTGCAAAAAGTCGTGACCATGCCTTAGGTGACGGCAGCGTTAATCCAGTCACTTTTTTATAAGCTCGCCATTCATTTCCAAAAATGGACTCGAGACGTTTTTCCATGTGCCATGTACCCAAATACATATAGATCGTGGTGCCGACCGAAAAGAGCAATGTGTCGTAGGTCATGATCGGGTGGGCCCAGAAAAACAACATCAGAAAAGTATGATGGGGGAAACGTATGTATCGTTTGATGCCTTGTACGTTCATTCGGTAAGGCGTAGGGGCTTTTTGACCTCTTAATTTGGCAATTAATTGGTGAGCACCGAGCCACTGCCAAAATGTGGAGGTATAACGAAAGCAGTAAATAGTGAGGCCCAATAGAGTCACCATTGATAACGCTGCAAAGTGAAACAGCGGGCTGCCCGGAATCAAGACATAGATATAATGCCCAGAGGGTTGCCAGTAAATGATGCCGAGCGCCAGTGTGGCGGCAGAAAACACACACATGCCGAGGTTTCAGCTCCATTCGGGGAATAATAATTCGTAAAGTTTCATCGCCGGCTGGGTTGTCAGGCAGGAGTGGACGAAGCCATAAGAAAACATAATCAATGTATCGATCTGCCACCAGTTCATAGTATTCCCTTCCATGGTTGTCATCTGCGGAGTGTTGCTTTAGGCAGATATTAGAAGTTTGGTGGATGGCCATCTACTGTTAAAACTAACAGGATTTAAGGCGTTTTAATAATAGGAGGGCGTTGGATTGGTTATAAGATTGTCCGGCAACGAAAGCATGCTCGACGTTTTTGAATAAGCCACTTCCGATGTGGCTTAGTGTTTTGGTTTTTCGTGGTGGGATGCCCTTACAGCAAACTGATCGGATAATTGATGATGATACGGTTTTCATCGAATTCGTTGGTGCTGAAGCTCTTGCGGATGCTCGCGTTGCGCCATTTGACGTTGAAACTCTTCAACGGGCCGCTTTGTATGGTGTAGGCCAGTTCCGATTCGCGGCCCCATTCCGTGCCGTCGGTGATTGTGCCGGTATGCACATTATCGCCGCTGATGTAGCGGTTCATCAGCGTCAGACCGGGAACGCCCAGGGCGACGAAGTTGTAGTCGTGGCGCACCTGCCAGGATTTTTCCTGGGCGTTGTCGTAGCTGGAGTTGTAGCTGTCGTTGGCCAGGGTACCGCCGCTGGTGCCGTTGACTCGCATCCATTGATCGTCACCGGTGAGTTTTTGCAGGCCGACGTAGAAGGTGTTGCCACCGTACTTGGCCGAGAGCATGGCGAACCCGGTTTTGTTGTCGAGGTCGCCGGCCAGGGCGCTGCCGTTTTCTTTGCCGATGAAATAACCAAGGTTGGCGCCGAGGACCCAGTCGCCAATCGGCTGGCTATGGTTCAGGTTGTAATACTGTTGCTGGTAGAGGTCGCTGAGTTCTGCATACCAGGCACCGACCTGGGTGCGTTTGTCGTTGAACGTGTATTCACCGCCGCCGAAGTTGAAACGGTCCGAAGTGAAGGCCGCGGATTTGCCGTTCATGAACATGTCTTCCATGCTCGCATCGTTACGCGGACTGTTCTGGCGGAACTGGCCGCCGTAGATCGTCAGGCCGCTGATCTCGGTGGACGTCAGCTGGCCACCCTGGAAGGTTTGCGGCAGCGAGCGGCCATCGTCTGCACGCAGGATGGGCAGTATTGGCATCCACTCGCCGACCTTCACTTCGGTTTTACTCACTTTCATCTTCCCGGCCACCGCCAGACGACCAAAGTCATCGACCGGGCGACCGTCGCTGCCAATCGGCAGCAGCTGGGTGCCGCCCGAGCCTTTGCCGCCATCGAGCTTGACCGACAACAGTCCCAGCACATCCGCGCCGAACCCCACCGGGCCTTGGGTGAAACCGGACTTGGCGTCGAAAATGAAGCTCTGCGTCCACTCTTCAGCCTTGCCCTGGGGGAAGGCCGGGTTTACGTAGTTGCGGTTGATGTAGAAGTTGCGCAGGTTCAGGTTGACCTTGGCGTCTTCGACAAACCCCGAATCCTCGGCTTGGGCGGGCAGGGCCGCCGTGGCCACAGCAATGGCAATCAGGCCGGGGAACAAATACTGCGCGGAAGAAGGCGTCATGGGCTCGGGTCTCTCTAATTGTTGGGGATGAAACAGGGCGCTGCCGCAACGTCGGGTTGCAGTCAAAAGAACGGATTGATTAAACGGAGCGGAATCAGCCGGACAGGGCAGGGCGCGGGGGCATAGGGTGAACCTGATGTTGTTGGTCTTGTGCGAAGGATGGTGCGGGGAATGTACTAGGTGGTTCAATTGGTGAAAGCGGGATGTGGGCGATTATCGAACGTAAGATTGGCCAGGGATTTGTGGTGAATGGGCGGGCCTCTTCGCGAGCAGGCTCGCTCCCACATTGGTCTCTGTTGTTCATCAGTATTGTGTTCATTGAGGCCCCCCTGTGGGAGATTCTATGGTTGAGGGGAAGCCCTCAACTGGTTTTCGGTTGGTATTCGCTTTGCCCGTTCAGCAGGGCGAATACAACCCGAGCAAGCTTGCGAGCCAGCATTACCAGCGCCTGAGTGGTGCTGAAGCCCCGAGCTCTTTGCGCTTCGTAAAATCCTTTCCAGGCCGCCGTTCGGCTGGCCGACATCGCTGCATTGTGCAAAAGGCGCCGGGCCTCTGGGTCACCTCGCTTGCTCAAACTCCGGCGACAATCTTTTTGTCCTGACTTCGCCACCCGCAAATCCATTCCCAAGAAGGCGATAAAGGCATTCGCGTTTCTGAAGTCACCCCGCTGAAAAGCCGCAATCAAGCGAGCTCCGGTCAAAAAACCAATACCTTCAACTTTCAGACACCGCTTTAACTGGCCGAGCAAGCCGGCTTCTTTCAGATGGTCCTTAATCGTCTTTTCGACCAGCACTTCAAGTTGCTGCATGGATTTCACTTGCTCGGCGAAAGCGGTTTTCAGCAACGGTTCATTCGCCCAGCTTTGCACCAGGCCAACTCGCGCCTGGACCAAAGCCGCCCGGCGGCGGAAAAGGCTCAAGAGCTGGCGGTACAGCGGTGACGGCGGGTCCACGGATGAAGCTCCTCAGCTTCGTTCTTTAAATAACGGGCAAGTAACTTGGCATCTAGCGCATCAGTTTTGGCGCGAACTTTGACACCTTTTCGGTAATGACTGAGTTCATAGCCGCCCACCATGTAAATAGTGCAACCGGCCTCATAGGCCAAGTCAGCAAACTCCAGGTGATAGATGTTGGTGGCCTCAATGGCGATCGCCACTGTCCCCGGCAAGGCCTTCAACCACTGCTTGATGGCCGCTTTGGTGTTGGGGATTTCTTCGAGCAAATCGAACTCTGCCTGATAAATCACCAATTCATTCTTGGCGACATCCACACCCACGATCGGCTTTGAAACAAGAACCGGCATTGCCATTGGATTTCCTCCGGGATAAGGTTTTAAGCACTTGAAGGGCTCACCCAGAGGCGCAGGCTTGTTCCTATCGTCGGTCTAGCCAGAAGCATTCTTTATCGGCGCTTGGGTGAAAGGAGGAGGGGCGAAATCTCCCACGGTCTGTACTGCGTCAACAGTCAGAAACGAGCCTTGTCCCTCCTCCTCCCTTCAAGTCCTACCATACAAGCGAGCCTGCTCGCGAAGAGGCCGGAACTGGCCACTCAACTTTTCAGCAGCCAACAAAAAGCCCACCAAAAGGTGGGCTTCATTGTTTTCACCGCGCTATCAGAACAACTTCATCTTCGGCGCTTCTTCTTTCAGCGGTTCGACCTTGGCGGTCTGCTGATTCCAGCCACCACCCAGGGCCTTGTACAGGTTGACCGCGCTGACCAGTTGCGCCAGACGGTCGGTAATCAACACTTGTTGGGCGTTGAACAGCTGACGCTGGGCATCGAGGAAGGTCAGGTTGCTGTCGACACCAATGAGGTAACGACGCTGGGCCAGACGGTAGTAGTCCTGGTTGGCGGTGACAAAGTCACGCTGAGCCTGCAACTGAGCGGTGTAGGTCTCGCGGGCGGCCAGGCCGTCGGCGACTTCCTGGAAGGCCGTTTGAATGGACTTCTCGTAGTTCGCCACACCGATGTCTTTCTGGATTTTCGAGTAATCCAGGCTGGCGCGCAGGCTGCCGGCGTTGAAGATCGGCAAGTTGATCTGCGGCTGGAACAACCAGGTGCCCGAACCGCCCTTGAACAGACCGGACAAGTCCGGGCTCAGGGTGCCGGCGTTGGCCGTCAGGCTGATGCTCGGGAAGAACGCAGCCCGTGCCGCGCCGATATTTGCGTTGGCGGCCTTGAGGTTGTATTCGGCCTGGAGAATGTCCGGACGACGTTGCAGCAAGTCCGATGGCAGACCGGCTGGCACATCGCTGAGCAAATCGTCAGACAGCGGCTTGGCGGCTTGCAGGTTGGCCGGGATGCCGGTGCCGAGCAGCAGCACCAGACTGTTTTGATCCTGAGCGACCTGGCGGGTGTACTTCGCCAGTTGCGCCCGGGCGTTTTCCACCGAGGTGCGCGACTGGGCGAGGTCCAGTGCCGACGCCACACCGACTTCGGCACTGCGCGCGGTGAGCTTGTAGCTCTCCTCGAACGCACCGAGGGTGTCCAGGGTCACTTTTAACAGTTCCTTGTCGGCTTGCCAGGTCAGGTAGGCGTTGGCCACGTTGGCCACCAGGCTGATCTGCGTGCTGCGTCGACCTTCTTCCGTGGCGAAGTATTTTTGCAGCGCTTCTTCGCTGAGGCTGCGAACCCGACCGAACATGTCGAGTTCATAGGCACTGATGCCGACCGTGGCCGAGTAGGAACTGACGATACCTGACTGGCCGGTCTGCGTAGCGTTATTCGGAACGCGCTGGCGGCTGCCGCTGCCATTGGCCGAGACGGCCGGGAACAGGTCGGCACGCTGGATGCGGTATTGAGCCGCAAAGGCATCGATGTTCAGCGCCGCGACACGCAGGTCGCGGTTGTTTTCCAGTGCGACCTGAATCAGCTGTTGCAGGGCCGGGTCATGGAAAAACTGCTTCCAGCCTTGCTCCGCCGCAGCCTGGCTCGGCGCCTGGGCCGGCGAATACGCCGGACCCTGCGGGTATTGGCCTGCCACTGGTGCCTCAGGCTGCTGATAATCGGGTATCAGCGAGCAACCACCAAGCACAAACGCGGCGACGGCTAGGGAGAGTAGCGACTTGCTCATTGGCCAGCCTCTTTAGGAGTTTCAGTGGCGTCATCCGGGTCGACTATTTTGCGCTGACCGATGGACGACACAGTGACGAAGAACAGTGGGACCCAGAAGATCGCCAGAACGGTAGCGGTGATCATACCGCCAATCACTCCGGTGCCGATGGCATGCTGGCTACCCGAACCTGCACCGGTGGAAATGGCCAGTGGCACCACGCCCAGGACGAAGGCGAGCGAGGTCATGATGATCGGTCGCAAACGCATCCGGCTGGCTTCAATCGCTGCATCGCGCAGGCTGCGCCCTTGCTCATGCAGTTCCTTTGCAAATTCGACAATCAAAATGGCGTTTTTCGCCGCCAGGCCGATGGTCGTCAACAGACCCACCTGGAAATACACGTCGTTGGACAGGCCACGCAAGCTGGTCGCCATCAGTGCACCGATGATCCCCAAAGGCACCACCAGCATCACCGCAATCGGGATCGACCAGCTTTCATACAGCGCCGCCAGACACAGGAACACCATCAGCAGCGACAGGGCGTACAGCGCTGGCGCTTGCGAACCGGACAACCGTTCTTCGTACGACAGGCCGGTCCAGGAAATACCGACACCCGCCGGCAGTTTGGCGGCTATGGCTTCGACTTCGGCCATGGCTTCACCGGTGGAATAGCCCGGCGCCGGGGAGCCGAGGATTTCCATCGCTTCTACGCCGTTGTAACGGGCCAGTTTCGGCGACCCATAAATCCATTCACCCTTGGCAAACGCCGTGAACGGAACCATGGTGCCGGCGCTGTTGCGCACATACCATTTCTGCAGGTCTTCAGGGCTCATACGGGAGCCGGGCTGACCTTGTACGTAAACCTTCTTCACTCGACCACGGTCGATGAAGTCGTTGACGTAGCTACTGCCCAGCGCGATCGACAGGGTGTTGTTGATGTCGGCGATGGTAATGCCCAGGGCACTGGCCTTCTCGTCATCGATTTCCAGTTGGAATTGCGGTTCGTCGTTCAGGCCGTTCGGACGGACCTGAGTCAGAATCTTGCTTTGTGCTGCCATGCCGAGGAACTGGTTGCGTGCTTGCATCAGTTTTTCGTGACCGATACCGGCACGGTCCTGAAGGAACACGTCGAAACCGGTGGCGTTACCCAGTTCCAGTACCGCCGGTGGTGCGAAGGCAAACACCATGGCATCACGGAAGGTGAAGAAGTGCTGCTGGGCACGGGCCGCCACCTTGAACACGTTGTTGTCGGCGTTACGTTCGTCCCATGGCCGGAGCATGATGAACGCCATACCCGAGCTCTGGCCACGACCCGCGAAGTTGAAGCCGGTCACGGTAAACACCGAGTTCACCGCATCGCCTTCACCACCATCCTTGCCCGGACGCAACAGGAATTCACGCATCTCGTCCACGACCACCTGGGTGCGCTGGGAGGTTGAACCGGCCGGTGTCTGCACCTGGGCGAACAATACGCCCTGGTCTTCTTCAGGCAGGAACGCCGTCGGGATACGGGTGAACAACCAGATCATGCCGACAATGATGATGAGGTAGGCCAGCAGGTACGGTGCCTTCTGCGTGAGCATGTTGCCTACGCCGCGCTCGTAGCTTTTGACGCCCCGGTCGAAGTTGCGGTTGAACCAGCCGAAGAAACCGCGTTTCGGGGTGCCGTGCTCGCCTTTCGGAATCGGCTTGAGCATCGTGGCGCAAAGCGCCGGGGTGAAGATCAGTGCAACCAGTACCGACAAGGCCATGGCCGAGACGATGGTGATCGAAAACTGCTTGTAGATCACGCCGGTGGAGCCGCTGAAGAACGCCATTGGCAGCAGAACCGCCGACAACACCAGGGCGATACCGACGAGTGCGCCCTGGATCTGGCCCATGGATTTCTTGGTGGCTTCCTTGGGCGACAGGCCTTCTTCACTCATCACCCGTTCGACGTTTTCCACCACAACGATGGCGTCGTCCACCAGCAAGCCAATGGCCAGGACCATACCGAACATGGTCAGGGTGTTGATGCTGAAACCGGCTGCCGCGAGGATGCCGAACGTACCCAGCAACACCACCGGCACGGTCATCGTGGTGATGATGGTGGCGCGGAAGTTTTGCAGGAACAGGAACATCACCAGGAACACCAGTGCGACTGCTTCGACCAGGGTTTCAACCACACCTTTGATCGATTCGGTCACCACCGGGGTGGTGTCATATGGGAACACCACTTCCATCCCTTCAGGGAAGAACGGCTTGAGGCTGTCGATGGTCGCGCGCAGAGCCTTGGCGGTATCCAGAGCGTTGGCACCGGTGGCCAGTTTCACTGCCAGCCCGGAAGCCGGCGCGCCGTTGAACTGGGCGTTGATGCTGTAGTTTTCACCACCCAAACCGACATCGGCGACATCTTTCAAGCGAACCTGAGAGCCGTCCTTGTTGACCTTGAGCAGGATCTTGTCGAATTGCTCAGCGGTCTGCAGGCGGGTCTTGCCGATGATCGTGGCGTTCAGCTGTGTGTCGGGCAGGGCAGGCAAGCCGCCGAGCTGGCCGGATGACACCTGGACGTTCTGTGCGGCGATGGCTGTTTTGACATCGATCGGGGTCAGGTTGAAGTTGTTCAACTTGGCCGGGTCGAGCCAGATACGCATGGCGTACTGGGAGCCGAATACCTGGAAGTCACCGACACCGGCTGTCCGCGAGATCGGGTCCTGCATGTTCGACACGATGTAGTTCGACAGGTCGTCCTTGGTCATACTGCCGTCACGCGAGACCACGCCGATCACCAACAGGAAGTTCTTTACCGCCTTGGTGACGCGGATACCTTGCTGCTGCACTTCTTGCGGCAGCAACGGGGTGGCCAGGTTCAGTTTGTTCTGGACCTGAACCTGCGCGGTATCGGAGTTGGTGCCTTGCTCGAAGGTCGCGGTGATGGTCATGGTGCCGTCGGAGTTACTTTCCGAGGACACATAACGCAAGTGGTCGATACCGTTGAGCTGTTGCTCGATCACCTGTACCACGGTGTCTTGTACCGTTTGTGCCGAAGCACCCGGGTAGGCCACGGAGATGGCGATCGCAGGTGGCGCAATGCTCGGGTATTGGTTGATCGGCAGTTTGAGGATCGACAGTGCCCCGACCAACATGATCACCAGGGCTATCACCCAGGCGAAAATCGGACGGTCGATAAAAAATTTCGACATGGTTTACTCCCCTTTGCCGCTGGAAGCTTTGTCAGCTGCCTGTGCGGGGGCCGGGTTCTTTACGCCAACGTTAGTCGCTTCAGTGGCTTTGACTTCGATGCCAGGCTTGACGAATTGCAGCCCTTCGGTGATCAGGCGATCGCCTGCCTTCAGTCCGTCCTCGATCAGCCATTGACTACCGACGGTGCGGTTGGCCTTGAGCTGACGCAGTTCGACCTTGTTGTCAGGGCCGACGACCAGTGCAGTCGGCGTACCTTTAAGGTCGCGCGTTACGCCTTGTTGCGGCGCCAGAATCGCTGCCGCGTTTACACCGGACTGCAACTGGGCGTGAACGAACATGCCCGGCAGAAGGGTGTGCTCAGGGTTCGGGAACACGGCACGCAGAGTGACGGAACCGGTGGTCTGGTCAACCGAGATTTCGGAGAATTCCAGTTTGCCGTCCAGCTTGTACTGGCTGCCGTCTTCGAGGGTCAGCTTCACCGTCGCCGAGTTGTCGCCGGCCTTTTGCAGGCGACCGCTTTCCAGTTCGTGGCGCAGTTGCAGCAATTCCACCGAGGACTGGGTCACGTCGACATAGATTGGGTCGATTTGCTGGATCACCGCCATCGGATCGACCTGGCCGCTGGTCACCAGCGCGCCTTCTGTCACGTTAGAGCGACCGATACGACCGGTCAGCGGTGCGTAAACCTTGGTGTAGCGCACATTGATCTGAGCGGTTTGCAGGGCGGCTTCCGATTGCATCCGGTTGGCCACGGCCGTGTCGTATTCCTGACGGCTCACCGCCTGTTCGGCGACCAGTTGCTTGTAGCGGTCGGAGATCGACTTGGTCTGTTGCAGGTTGGCTTCTGCACTTTTCAACGTAGCGTCATACACCGACGAATCGATCTGATACAGCTGCTGGCCAAGCTTGACGTCGCCGCCTTCCTTGAACATGCGCTTGAGAATGATGCCGTTCACCTGCGGACGAACTTCGGCGATGCGGTATGCGCTGGTACGACCTGGCAGGTCGGACGTCAGGGTGAAGGCTTGAGGGTGCAGGGTAACAACGCCGACCTGAGGAGGCGGTGCGGCTGGTGCGGCTTCTTCCTTTTTGCATCCGCTGAGCAGCGATGCCAAGGCGACGGCAGTGACCAGAGCGGTAACAGCTGGCTTGAATTGCATGAAAATCCTCGGGTCAGGCGCGCAGAATGCGCACGAGAAAGGTGGAAGGGTAAAAATGGGGTGCTGAGTGGATAAGTAGCTTGCTAAGGAATATACTTACGTTCATGGCTGTTTGTAAACACCTTGGCTGTGTACCCACATCGTTACAAAAGCCGTTCAAAGGTTTGAATTGTAAGACGGGGACGGCGCCCAAGAGCGGTTGCTCCACTTTTATTCAGCTGATGTTCAGACATCGCTGAAGCATCCTGATTGAGGTTTTACTGCCATGGTCCGTCGCACGAAAGAGGAAGCCCAAGAAACCCGCAGCCAGATACTTGAAGCGGCAGAGAAAGCCTTTTATGAAAGGGGCGTGGCGCGCACGACACTGGCGGACATCGCTACCTTGGCCGGCGTGACTCGCGGTGCTATCTACTGGCATTTCAGCAATAAGGCTGATCTGGTGCAGGCCATGCTGGATACCTTGCATGAGCCGCTGGATGAGATGGCCAGGGCCAGTGAAAGCGAAGATGAGCTCGATCCGCTCGGCTGCATGCGCAAGCTGCTGATTCATTTGTTTCATCAAGTTGCGCTGGATCCAAAGACTCGACGTATTAATGAGATTTTGTTTCATAAGTGCGAATTCACCGATGAAATGTGCGACCTGCGTCAGCAGCGCCGAACGGTCAGCTTGGAATGCAATGTGCGAATCGCCTTGGCCCTGAGTAATGCCGTGAATCGGGGGCAAATGCCCGAAGACCTCGACACGGCGCGCGCGGCCATCAGTCTGCATGCGTATGTCGATGGCATCCTGTACCAGTGGCTGCTGGCGCCCGACAGTTTTCAATTGCACACCGACGCCGAGCGTTGGGTGGAGACCGGGCTGGATATGCTGCGCTTGAGCCCAAGCCTGCGCAAATGAAACAAAAAGCGTAATTGGTTCCGCTTGTATCAGCTGCAAAGGCAGGCGCTGACGCCTTCGGTGCTCGCCTGACAACATTGGGGTGCTTTTATATACGCACGCTCGCCAGGATGACAGGTAGCGAGCTACGTAATTTGTAGGGAATTTGTGTCTTGGGTGTGAATGTGTGTGTGCACGCCACTTGAAAACGAAAAAGCCCCGGCTCTCACGAGTCGGGGCTTTTTTGCATTTCAGTGATTAATGCTTACATCGCCGGGTAGTCGATGTAACCCACCGGGCCTTTGCCGTAGAACAGTTCTGGACGCGCTTCGTTCAACGGCGCATCGGCCTTCAAACGTGCCGGCAAGTCCGGGTTGGCAATGAACGGCACGCCGAAGGCGATCGCATCCGCCTTGCCGCTGGCCAGCCAGGCGTTGGCGCTGTCCTTGGTGAAGCGTTCGTTGGCGATGTACGGGCCGCCGAACGCTTCTTTCAATTGTGGGCCAAGGCTGTCGCCGGCTTCTTTTTCACGCGAGCAGATGAACGCGATGCCACGTTTGCCCAGTTCGCGAGCGACGTAGGTGAAGGTTTCTGCGAGGTTGTCGTCGCCCATGTCATGGGAATCGGCGCGCGGTGCCAGGTGTACACCAACGCGGCCGGCGCCCCAGACTTCAATGGCAGCGTCGGTCACTTCCAGCAGCAGGCGCGCACGGTTTTCCAGGGAACCGCCGTAGTGGTCGGTGCGCTGGTTGGTGCTGCTTTGCAGGAACTGGTCAAGCAGGTAACCGTTGGCACCATGGATTTCCACGCCGTCAAAACCCGCGGCCTTGGCGTTCTCGGCACCGGTGCGGTATGCGTCGATGATGTCGGCGATTTCAGCGGTTTCCAGGGCACGCGGGGTTGGGTAATCGGCCAATGGGCGAACCAGGCTGACGTGCCCTTTTGGCTGGATGGCGCTCGGTGCGACCGGCGCTTCGCCGTTCAGGTACGACGTGTGAGAAACCCGGCCGACGTGCCACAGTTGCAGGAAGATCTTGCCGCCCGCGCCGTGGATGGCTTTGGTCACGTTAGCCCAGCCGCGGACCTGGTCGTTGGACCAGATGCCCGGGGTGTCCGGGTAGCCGACGCCCATCGGCGTGACCGACGTGGCCTCGCTGAGGATCAGGCCAGCGGAGGCGCGCTGGACGTAGTACTCGGCCATCAGCGCGTTTGGCACGCGGCCTTCGTCGGCGCGGCAGCGGGTCAGCGGCGCCATGATGATGCGGTTGGCCAACTCGATGTCGCCCAGTTTGATCGGATCGAAAATAGTCGTCATGAATGCACCCTCGTGAGGTCTCAGTGGTTTAGTGAGTCGCTGGAGCCAGTTCGGGATTGCCGCTCTGACGGAAAGTAATCAGGGTCACCAGCAGGGCGAGCACCGCCAGTGCGGCGGCCGCGAGGGGTACGCTGGTCAGGCCGTAGCCGTGGGCGATCACGCTGCCGCCGACCCAGGCACCGAGTGCGTTGCCGATGTTGAAAGCGCCGATGTTCAGGGTCGACACCAGATTTGGTGCCGCTTTGCCAAAGGTCACCACGTTCACTTGCAAGGCCGGGACGGCGGCAAAACATGCCGTGGCCCAGAGGAACAGGGTGATTTCGGTCGGGATCAGCGCGACGCTGGTCCACGTCAGTACGGTGGACACCACCGCCATGCTGATGAACACGCCGATCAGCGTTGCGGCCATGCCTTTGTCCGCCAGTTTGCCGCCAATGATATTGCCGACAGTCAGGCCTAGGCCGATGAGCATCAGGGTCCAGGTCACGCCACGTGGCGAGACACCGGTGACTTCGCCCAGCATCGGAGCGACGTAGGTGAACAGGGTGAAGACCGAGGCGGCAAACAGCGCAGTCATGCTCAGGGACAACCAGATCCCGGCGCCCTTGAGTGCGGCCAGTTCGGCGCGCATGTCGAGTTTTTCTTCATCGCGCTTGGCCGGCAGGAAACGGATCAGACCGATCAAGGCGATCACACCGATCACGGTCACGGCCCAGAAGGTCGAACGCCAGCCGGCTTGCTGACCGAGCGCGGTGCCCAGTGGAACGCCGAGCACGTTGGCCAGGGTCAGGCCGGTAAACATCAATGCCACAGCCGAAGCGCGTTTGTTGGCCGGCACCAGGCCTGCCGCCACCACCGAACCGATACCGAAGAAGGCACCGTGACAGAGGGCCGTGACGACTCGTGCAAACATCAACACGTTGTAGTCACTGGCCAGGGCGCAAAGCAAATTGCCGACGATGAAAATACCCATCAACGCAACCAGTGCAGCCTTGCGCGGCAGCCGGGCGGTGGCCAGTGCCATGAACGGTGCCCCGATGGCCACGCCTAGGGCGTAACCGGTCACCAACCAGCCGGCGCCGGGGATCGACACACCGAGGTCCGCCGCCACATCAGGCAGCAGGCCCATGATGACGAACTCGGTGGTGCCGATGGCAAAGGCGCTCAAGGCCAGAATGAGAAGCGAGAGGGGCATTGTTGATTCCTTGTTGGCTGACTGACGTTAAGGGTCAGAGCTCTTTGCTGAAGGTCTTGAGGAACTCCTGGATGGTTTCCTCATTACGTTTGAAAAAATGCCACTGGCCGACTTTGCGGCTGCTGATCAGGCCGGCGCGCTGCAGGGTTGCCAGGTGTGCGGACACCGTGGACTGCGACAAGCCGCAACGTTGATCGATCTGCCCGGCGCAAACGCCGTGCTCGTTGCTGTGGGACTGGTCAGGGAATTCGACGTCCGGGTTTTTGAGCCAGTGCAGGATTTCTCGCCGTACTGGGTGTGCCAGGGCTTTTATTATTTCGTCGAGGTCGAGGTTCATGGCTTGGGAGCTCGTGATTAGTAAAACGCTATATCGCGATGAGGCGAACTTTAAATCGGTATTTCGCGATATACCAATATGATTTTGGTCTGATGACCGCATAAATCGGTATATCGGGTTATAACGATGCGTGAGTGTAAAGAAACAATGGTGCAGTGCTAAGCTGCGCCCATGAACTATCTCGCACATCTTCACCTCGGTGGCCAGCGTCCCGGACAATTGCTCGGCAGTCTGTATGGCGATTTCGTCAAAGGACGGCTGCAAGGGCAATACGATCCGGAGATTGAGGCGGCCATCCAGCTGCATCGCAGCATCGACGTGTTTACCGACCGCCATCCGTTGGTGGATGTTTCGTTGTCGCGGTTTTCCACGACGCGCCGGCGTTACGCCGGGATCGTGCTCGACGTGTTTTTCGACCATTGCCTGGCACGCGACTGGACGCTGTACGCCGACCGGCCACTGGCATTGTTCACATCAGATGTGTACCGGGTACTGACGGCCGAGCCGCAATTGCCGGAGCGTTTGGCAAAGATCGCGCCGCACATGGTGGCGAATGACTGGTTGGGTTCCTACCGGGAGTTTGAGGTGCTGGAGCAGGTGTTGCGGGGGATTTCGCGGCGGTTGACCCGGCCTGAGGAACTGGCGGGGGCGATGCAGGAGTTGCGGCGCTTGTATGAGCCGTTGAGCGAGGACTTCAGGCTTTTCTATCCACAGCTTCAGGTATTCGCCCAAAACTACCCAACACCATAAACCCCTTGTGGGAGCGAGCCTGCTCGCGAATGCGGTGTATCAGTCGACATCAATGTTGGATGACAAACTGCATTCGCGAGCAGGCTCGCTCCCACAAGGGATGTGTGTTTATGCTGCGATTGCGGGGCGCATCGGGGCTTCCTGCTTCTCCGGAATTGCCCCAAACAACGCTGTCTGCACCGCTTGCTGCGCCTCGAACGCCAGCGCCGCACGCTCCCGGCCTTCACAAGCGATCGGCTTGAGCAGATGAATCTCCACATTCCCCCGGTCATTGGCAAACAAGCGCATCAAGTGCGAGAGCAGATCATCGTCATCAATAAACGGTGCCAAGGTGTCGAGTTGACCCTCGCGCAGGTAACGAATCGCCACCGGTTGCAGCTGCACCTCTGAATCAATCGCCGCCGACAGCAAGCGCCCATGAAACGTGCGCAACGAACGGCCATCGGTGGTGGTGCCTTCCGGGAACATCAGCAGCGGATGGGCCTGTTCCAGGTGCCGGGTCATTTGTTTGCGGATTAGCTGACTGTCACCCGACCCGCGACGGATAAACAGACTGCCGGCCTTGGCCGCCAACCAGCCCGCCACTGGCCAGGTGCGCACTTCGGCCTTGGACAGAAACGACAACGGCGTGAGCATGCCCAGCAGCGGGATGTCGGTCCAGGACACATGATTGCTGACCCAGAGCATCGGTTGCTTGGGCAACTCGCCATGCACGGTGACGTGGAAGGGCAGGGCATTGCTCAATCGCCCCATGAAAAATCGCGACCAGCGCTGGCGGCGGACCATCGAGTGGGCGATGCCCATACGCTCGAACAGTCCGAACACGCTGGCCATGCTCAAACCCAGTGCGACCACCACCAGCACTCGCGCAATCCGCGCGTACACCCGCAGGCGGTTCATCACATGGCCGCCTTGAAGTGCTTGGCGTAACGCGGGCAGAGCTCGTCGCGCTTGAGCAGGATGAACACGTCGGCGACCTGGAAGTCTTCGTCCCAGCACGGCTCGCCGCAGATCTTCGCACCGAGGCGCATGTAGGCCTTGAGCAGCGGCGGCATTTCGGCGATGACGTTGGAGGGGATATCCAGGCTCGGCAACGGCTTTTTCGGCTCGGCGCGCAGGTGTTCGGTGCACAGGTAGCGTTCGCGCAGACGCTGCATTATCGCGTGGGCCTGAATGCCGCCGTCCTGCATCGGAATGCTCGCGCACCCCATCAAATAGCTGTAGCCGCCCTGGTTCAACACCTCGGCCAGTTCACCCCAAAGTACGGCGATGGTGCCGCCGTTACGGTAGGCCGGGTCGACGCAGGTACGGCCGATTTCCAGGATCGGGCCTTTGAGGTGCACCAGGCCGTGCAGGCTGAATTCTTCTTCGCTGTAGAACTTGCCCAGGCTGCTGGCCGCCGTGTGGTCGAGCAAACGGGTAGTAGCCACCAGACGACCGGTGTTCAAGTCACGCACACCGATGTGGGCGCAGTGAACATCATAGTCATCCATGTCCAGACCCAGCTCGGCGCCTTTCAGCCTGGCGTTGAATTCGCCGCTGAACACGTTGAAGCGCAAGGCCTGGGCTTCCTGCAAGGCCTCGCTGCCGATCAGTCGTTCGGCTTGCAGGCGGCGGTCGTTGCCGGTGTCGCTGATGCGGGCGATCTGAGTCATTGCAAATCTCCTTGCGGGCTGTTCACCTGACGTGGGTTACAGCGGATCGACTTTCTTTATGTAGCCGTTTTGTGCAAGGTCAGGCTATGTAGCCCCAGTGTCATCGCCATTAAGCTTTGGTGATGCTTATATGACAGCCCACGAGGAGCCTCTTATGCCCTGGCAAACCCTGTTGAAGCGCCGCGAACGCCTGCCCGCCAACCCGGACCTGGCGGAAGGTTTCGCGACCTTGTTGCATCAATTGGGCACGGTGACGCCGTTCGAGTTGGCAGTGGCGGGCGCGCGCCTGATGGCCACGCCGGGGCTGGCGTTTCTGGTGGGGTATCAGGCGGCGTTGCGGATGCTCTGGCCGAGCGCGCCGCTGAGCCTCGGCGCGTTGTGCGCGACCGAACAGCGCAGCCTGCGGCCGGCAGACATGCAAACCCGCCTCACCGATTTGCGTCTGAGCGGGCGCAAGGATTTCGTCACCGCCGGTGATGCCGCCGAGTGGCTGTTAATCGCCGCCCGCAGTGACGCGCCCGGCGAGGCGGCTCGCCTGAGCCTGGCCGTGGTCTACCCCGATGAACCGGGCGTGCGCCTGGAAAAACTCCCGGCCATTGCGCTGATACCGGACATCAGTCATGGCAAGTTGTTTCTCGACAACGCCCTGTGCGAGTTGTTGGCGGGGGACGGTTGGGACGCTTACGTCAAACCGTTCCGCACCCTTGAAGATGTGTACGTATTGAGCGCCATGACCGCGTGGCTGTATGGCATTGGCCAGGACAGTGACTGGCCGCAAGCCTTGCAACTGCGGTTACTGGCGCTGCTGGCCGGGTGCGCGGAAGTCAGCCGTCAGGCACCGAACAATCCGGCCGGGCATGTGTTGCTGGGTGGGTTGTTTGCCCAGTTCGAGGGGCTCAAGGTCGAGATTGATCAGGCGCTGGCTGACGGGCCGCCGCATTGGGCGGCGATGTGGCAGCGCGATCGGCTGGTGATGGATTTGGCGGCAGGGGCCAGAGGTAAGCGGTTGGTTAAGGCATTGGCGGTGATCTGACTGGCCCCTTCGCTGGCAAGCCAGCTCCTACAGGGGAATGCATTTCAAACTGTAGGAGCCGAGCTTGCTCGCGATGGCGGCCTCAAGGTCAACACAAACTCCAAAACTGTCATCAACCTCAACTAGGCTCTGCACGTTAATCCTCCCGAGCCCACGCCATGTTCAAAGGCTTGTCCCTGATTGTCCTGCTACTGCTCGGCCTCACAGCCCACGCCGAAAACTGGCCAGCCGAGCAATGGTCTCCCGGCCCGACCGTCAACGGCCCGGCGCTACAAACCCTGGAAACCTACGCCTTCCCACCCCGCGACGACAGCACCCGCAAAGGCATCCGCACTGACGCCTTGCTGGTGATCCGCGACGGCCAGTTGATCTACGAACGCTACACCGGCCCGACCACCGCCGACACGCCACACCTGACGTGGTCCATCAGCAAAAGCCTCATGGCCACGGTGCTGGGGGTGGCGTATGGCGAAGGCCTGTTCAAACTCCAGGATTCGGTGCAGACGTTTTATCCACCGATAAAAAAACACCCCGCTGTGACCATGGCTGACCTGTTGCACTGGGCCTCGGGGCTGGACTGGCAGGAAGACTACGAATACGCACCGTTAAAGTCCTCGGTGGTGGCCATGCTCTACACCCGTGGACATCAGGACATGGCCGCATTTACTGCCGATCACGCCGAGTACGCCAAACCCGGTCAGGCCTTTCGGTACTCCAGCGGTGACAGCAATCTACTGTCCGCCGCGCTGAAAAACATCGTCAGTCCGACGCGTTATCCGGACTATCCATGGACCGCACTGTTCGAGCCTTTGGGCATCCATCATGCCGTTTGGGAAACTGATGCCACGGGTACTTTCGTTGCTTCGTCTTACGCTTACCTCACGGCTCGGGATCTGGCGCGAGTCGGTTTGTTGATGGCTCGCGACGGGCGCTGGCAGGATCGTCAGTTGCTGCCCAAAGACTGGGTCGCCTTCAATCGTGAACCGTTTGCCCACTATCAAGCCCATCAGGATGACGCTGTGCCCGGTGGTCAATGGTGGCTCAACCGCGCGGTGGAAGGGGCGACACAACCCTGGCCCGATGCTCCTGCCGACACCTTCGCGGCGCTGGGCCATTGGGGCCAGGCGCTGTATGTGATCCCCAGTGAACGTTTGGTGATCGTGCGCTATGGCGATGATCGCGACGGCAGCTACCAGCACAATGTTTTGCTCAAACTTGCGCTCAAGGCATTTGCGCAAAAGGTGCAGCCATGAGTCGCCGAGGATTTTTTCGTCGCCGGCCGTTCAGCACGTTGCTGTTGATTCTGCTGATCGCCTTGCTTGGCTGGGTCTGGCAGGAGCGAGTGGCGCTGTGGGCCTTCCCCGAAATCATCAGCGCCTACACCGCCAAGGAGTATTGCTCGTGCCGGTATGTGATGAACAACGAGGCCGGGTATTGCCACAGCTATGTAATGCAATGGCTGCCCACCAGCCGCTTTGTCGATGACGCCGCCAGCAAACGCGTGACCGTCAGCGGAATGGGCCGCAGCAACAGCGCGGCGTGGCTCGGCGAACGCCAAGGATGCCGTCTGATTCCGTAGCAAGTTTTGCAATTGGCTGCCGGGCGGTTAAGGTTCGTGCAGGTTTATCTGCCCCACGAGTCTCTATGTTCAACCGCTCCCTGCGCAAAACTCTCACGTTCCTGCTGTTGGCCGGCGCCACGCTGTCGGCCCAGGCCGATTGGTATCTGGACGGCGAGTCCTCGCGGCTGTCGTTCATCAGCACCAAAAACGCCAACATTTCCGAAGTGCAGCGCTTTCTGGTGCTGCATGGCAAGGTCGATGCCAATGGCCTGGCCGAGGTGGAAGTCGAGCTGGAGTCGGTCAACAGTGGCATCCCGTTGCGCGATGAACGCATGCGCAAGGAGTTGTTCGAGATCCAGACCTTTCCCGAAGCGTTGATCACCACGCAGATTGATCTGCGTCCCATCAACGACCTCGCGCCTGGCGCGCAGTTAGAGTTGCGCTTGCCGCTGACCGTCAACCTGCATGGCAAGCAACACTCATACAACGCCGAACTGCTGGCGACGCGTCTCGACGATCGACGCTTTCAGGTGGTAACGCTCGAGCCACTGGTCATCAATGCCGAAGACTTCGATTTGGCTCCCGGGCTGGAAGCGTTGCGCAAGGTCGCCGGTTTGTCGGTCATCAGCTTGTCGGTGCCGGTGGGTGCGGTACTGATTTTCACGGCGCGCTGACATGGCTGGTGCAATTTTCCCCTGGCGTGAAGGCAACCACTTTGAACTGCTGATCGACGGTCCGCAGTTCTTCCCGCGCATGCTGGTAGCAATTGCCCGCGCCGAAGAACAGGTCGAACTGGAGCTGTATCTGGTGGAGGCGGGCGCCTGTGCCGAAGCCATGGTGCAAGCATTGGTTTCGGCGGCTGAGCGCGGTGTGCGGGTGCGATGCCTGTTCGATGACTACGGCAGTCTGGCATTTACGCTGACCTTGCGTCAGCGCCTGATGGCGGCCGGGGTCGAACTGCGTTTTTACAATCGCCTGAGCTGGCGCCGTTGGATCGGCAACTTTTACCGCGATCACCGCAAGCTGTTGCTGGTGGATCAAAGCCTGGCGGTGGTCGGTGGCACGGGCGTTACCGATGAGTTCTGGACGCCGGGTGAAGACACCAGCGAATGGCACGAGGTGATGGTGGAAATCACCGGGCCTTTGGTCATTGACTGGCAGTTGCTGTTCGACCGCCAATGGATCGCTAACCGCTATCGACGTGCCTGGAAACCGGTCGCGCATTTCGGCTTGCCGCGCCTGCCACGGGTGCCGTCGATGGGTGAGGGCATGGGCCGGGTGGCCTATGCCGACGCCCGCCAGCATCGCGACATTTTGCAATCACTGGTTCGCGCGTTGAACAGCGGCCAGCAACGGGTCTGGCTGGCAACTCCGTATTTCCTGCCGACCTGGAAAGTCCGCCGCTCACTGCGTCGTGCCGCCAGTCGAGGCGTCGATGTGCGCCTGCTGCTGACCGGGCCGCGCACTGATCACCCATCGGTGCGTTACGCCGGGCATCGCTATTACCCACGACTGCTCAAGGCTGGCGTGAAGATTTTTGAATACCAGCCGTGTTTCCTGCACCTGAAAATGGTCTTGATCGATGACTGGGTGAGCATCGGCTCGTGCAATTTTGATCACTGGAATTTGCGCTTTAACCTGGAAGCCAACCTAGAAGCGCTGGACCCGGGGCTGACGCGGGCAGTGGCGGGGAGTTTCGAGCGCGACTTTGCGCAGAGTCAGGAGGTCAGCCTGGAGGCATGGCAACGCCGACCGCTGTGGAAGCGGGTCAAGCAACGGGTCTGGGGATGGGTGGATCGGTTGGTGGTGAATCTGCTCAATCTCAGGGGTTGATACCAATCTCTGCAACACCCTAAAACTATTGTGGGAGCCGAGCTTGCTCGCGATGGCGGTGTAACAGTCAACATTGGTGTTGGATGTTATTGCCTCATCGTCGGAACGCCGCCCGGAGCAAGCTCGGCTCCTACAGTGGTTATGTGTTGCCTGGTGGATTAGAGCAATTCAAAGCTCTGCTGTGTCACGTCCTCGGAGTCGAGGCCGATCTGCACGTTGAACTTGCCCGGCTCAGCAGCGTACTTGAGCTGGGTGTTGTAGAACTTCAGATCGTCTTCGGTGATGGTGAAGTGCACGACTTTCTGTTCGCCAGCCTTGAGCATGACTTTCTGGAAGTTCTTCAGTTCTTTGAGCGGTCGGATCATCGAACCGGTCACGTCCTGAATGTACAACTGCACCACGGTTTCACCGTCACGCTTGCCGGTGTTTTTCACCGTGACGCTAGCGTCGAGCTTGCCGGTCTTGTTCAGCGTGGTCGACGACAGGGCCATGCCGCTCAGGCTGAAGTCGGTGTAGCTCAGACCGAAGCCGAACGGGAACAGGGGACCGGTGGTGTCATCGAGATACTGCGAGGTGTAGTTGCCCGGTTTGCCCGGAGTGAACGGCCGGCCAATGCTCAGGTGGTTGTAGTAGGTCGGAATCTGACCCACCGAGCGCGGGATGGTGATCGGAAGTTTGCCCGACGGGTTGTAGTCGCCGAACAGCACGTCGGCGATGGCGTTGCCGCCTTCGGTGCCGGTGAACCAGGTTTCCAGAATCGCGTCAGCCTGTTCTTTCTCTTCGAGAATCGACAGCGGACGGCCGTTCATCAACACCAGCACCAGTGGCTTGCCGGTGGCTTTCAGGGCACGGATCAGTTCACGCTGGTTTTGCGGAATGTTGATGTCCGTGCGGCTCGACGATTCGTGCGACATGCCACGGGACTCGCCAACCGCTGCCACCACTATGTCAGCGTCCTTGGCCGCTTTCACCGCTTCGTCGATCAACACGTTGGCCGGACGCGGATCATCCACCACTTCCAGGGCGTCGAAGTTGAGGAAGTTCAGGTAATCGAGCATCTTCTTGTCGCTGGTGATGTTGGCACCACGGGCGTAGATCAGCGCCGATTGCGAACCCAGTGCAGCGGTCATGCCGTCGAACAGCGTGACTGATTGCGCAGGGCGACCGTTGGCGGCCCAACTGCCCATCATGTCGATCGGTGCCTTGGCCAGCGGCCCCACCAAAGCGATTTTCGCGGTTTTCTTCAACGGCAAGGTTTCGTTCTGGTTCTTCAGCAACACCATGCTGCGGCGCGCGACATCGCGGGCCTCGGCGCGGTGCAGGCGGCTGTCGGCATTGGTGTCGGCCGGATCATCCTCGGCCTTGCCGATGCGCAGGTACGGGTCCTTGAACAGACCCATGTCGTACTTGGCCGCCAGCACTTCACGCACGGCATTGTCGATGTCGCTTTGCTCGATCTCGCCCGCTTTCAACAGCCCCGGCAGCTCTTTGCTGTACAAGGTGTCGTTCATGCTCATGTCGATGCCGGCCTTGATCGCCAGCTTCGCGGCTTCGCGACCGTCACGGGCAACGCCGTGATTGATTAGCTCGAAAATCGCCCCGTGGTCGCTGACGGCCAGGCCTTTGAAGCCCCATTCCTTGCGCAACAGGTCTTTCATCAGCCAGGTGTTGGCCGTGGCCGGCACGCCGTTGATCGAGTTCAGCGCAACCATCACCCCGCCAGCGCCGGCGTCAATCGCGGCGCGGTATGGCGGCAGGTAATCCTGGTACATCTTGACCGGGCTCATGTCGACGATGTTGTAGTCGCGACCGCCCTCGACCGCGCCATACAAGGCAAAGTGTTTGACGCTGGACATGATGCTGTCGGCCGCGTTGGCACCGGTGCCCTGGAAGGCTTTGACCATGACGCCGGCAATGCGCGACACCAGGTAGGTGTCTTCACCGAAGCCTTCGGAAGTACGGCCCCAACGCGGGTCGCGTGAGATGTCGACCATCGGCGCGAAGGTGAGGTCGACGCCGTCCGATGAGGCTTCCTTGGCGGCGATGCGCCCGGACAGGCCAATGGCGTCCATGTCCCAGCTCGAGGCCAGGGCCAGCGGGATCGGGAAAATGGTGCGGTGGCCGTGGATCACGTCGTAGGCGAAGAACATCGGGATCTTCAACCGGCTGCGCATGGCCGCGTCCTGCATCGGACGGTTTTCCGGGCGGGTGATCGAATTGAACGTGCCGCCGATGTTGCCGGCTGCGATTTCCTTGCGGATCAGCTCGCGTGGCATTTCCGGGCCGATGCTGATCAGGCGCAACTGGCCGATCTTTTCATCGAGGGTCATCTGCTTCATCAAATTGTTGATGAAGGCGTCCTTGTTCTCTAGAGGTGCGGGCGTCGTGGCGGCCAATACGTTATGACTGGCCAGGCTGACGAACAGGCCCAACAAACACAGCTTCTTCATGAATGGTTTTCTCAAAAGCCTAAACGGCCGTGAATACGCGCCGGTCAGCCAAAAGTTAGGGAGCGACTATTGTTGTTCAGGTAAATGCATGCACACTTGCGCAGTGTTTTGCGCTGGGGGCATCTTTTAGCCCATTGGCTCGATGCAATCCAGTGGCGGCGGCAGATTATGCCCCAAGTGCCCGGTCAGAAGGGTACAGGTTGTTTTTCAATGGAATGTGCCAGGGAGTGACCCAGATGAATGCAAGACACCACTATCGGTCTAGCCTGCAGGTTGCAGCCTTGATGTTGCTGACCACCGTGCTCGCGGGCTGTGGCATCAACACGATTCCGACCCTCGACGAGCAGGCCAAAGCCGCGTGGGGCCAGGTGCAAAACCAGTATCAGCGCCGCGCCGATTTGATCCCCAATCTGGTGGAAACCGTCAAAGGCTACGCCAGGCATGAAGAAGAAACCCTGACTGCAGTGATCGAAGCACGGGCCAAGGCGACGTCCATTCAAGTGGACGCCAAGACGCTGGATAACCCGGAAAAACTCAAACAGTTCCAGCAGGCCCAGGATCAACTGACCGGTGCCTTGAGTCGTTTGATGGTGGTGTCCGAGCGTTATCCGGACCTCAAGGCCAACCAGAACTTCCTCGCATTGCAGTCGCAACTTGAAGGCACCGAGAACCGCATCGCCGTGGCCCGTCGTGACTTCATCCTTGCGGTGCAGAAATACAACACCGAAATCCGCACCTTTCCCGGTCGCCTGTGGCACACGGTGATGTACAGCGATTTGCCGATCCGCGAAACCTTCGAGGCGACCACGCCGGATGCCGATAAGGCGCCCGAAGTGAAATTTTGATCGGCTGAAGCATTACCACGGATGAGATTGCCAATGCGTGTGTTGAAAGTGGGCCTGATGCTGGTGCTCTGGGTGTGTGCCCTGACGGCGCAGGCCGAGTTGAAGTTTCCGTCACTGACCGGGCGGGTGGTCGATAACGCCCAGATGATCGAGCCGTCGGTGCGCGAGCAGCTGACCCAGCAGCTTCAGGCCCATGAAACCGCCACCGGCGAGCAGTTGGTGGTGGTCACCCTGCCGGACTTGCAAGGCACCGATATCGCGGATTTTGGCTACCAACTGGGGCGCGCCTGGGGTATTGGGCAGAAAGACAAAAACAATGGCGCGCTGCTGATCGTCGCGCGTGATGAGCGTAAATTGCGCATCGAAGTCGGGTATGGCCTCGAAGACCGTCTGACCGACGCGCAAAGTTCGGTGATCATCAATCAGGTGATCACCCCCGCGTTCAAGACCGGCAACTTCAGTAAAGGCATCAGCGACGGGGTTGCGGCGATGCTGGTGGTGTTGGGTGGCAGTTCGCTGGATGAGCCGTCGACGGTCTATGAACCGCGAGGTGATGAAAACAGCGACTTCGTTGCGCGCCATCCCGGCATTTTTGTGTTTCTGGTGATGCTGTTCATCCTGACGTTTTTTGTTTTGCAGATGTTCGGGATTCTGCCTGCCGGCCGAGGAGGGTCGGGTGGTTCGAACGGTGGTTTTGGTGGTGGCGGTGGAGGCGGGGGCTTCAGCGGCGGCGGGGGCAGTTTCGGGGGCGGCGGTTCGTCGGGCGGCTGGTGATAACAATAATGAGCAGGCACTTTTAAACATGGCGTTACTGACTGAACACGAACAACGCAAAGTCGCCGAGGCGATTGCCCGGGTCGAACGCGACACCGACGCCGAACTGGTGACTGTGCTTGCCGCCCGCGCCGACGACTATGCGTACATCCCGCTACTGTGGGCCAGCCTGCTGGCGCTGATGGTGCCGGGGATCGTGCATTACCTGACCGGCTGGCTGACCCTGCACAGTTTGCTGCTGGTGCAATGGATTACCTTTATCGTGCTGTGCCTGGTGTTCCGCCTTCCCAAAGTCACCACGCACCTGGTCCCGCGCTCGGTGCGGCATTGGCGCGCCTCGAACCTGGCGCGCCGGCAATTTCTGGAGCAGAACCTGCACCACACGGTCGGCAGCACCGGGATGCTGATTTTTGTCTGCGAGGCGGAGCGCTATGTGGAGATCCTGGTGGATGAAGGGATTTCCAGACGGCTGGACAACAAGAACTGGGACGCGATAGTTGCGGCGTTTACCCAGCAGGTGAAGCAGGGACAGACGTTGCAAGGGTTCGTGACCTGCATCGAGGCATGTGGCGAGTTGCTCAAAGTGCATGTGCCGGTAACGCAGGAGAGGAATGAGTTGCCGAACCGGTTGGTGGTGTTGGGCTAAGCCGCAACTCATTCCCTGTAGCAGCTGGCGAAGCCTGCGTTCGGCTGCGTAGCAGTCGTGAATTCAGGCGCTGCGGTCTTTCAGGTAAACCAAGCATGCCGGTTTTACGACTGCTGCGCAGCCGGACGCAGGCTGCGCCAGCTGCTACAGATTGCACCGTTCGGTAAATAACTGCGTGTCCCGAACGGCCATCCCCCCTAAAATACCCGCCATTCCCGATCCGCACCGCCCGAGGCCGTTTTTTCCATGTCTGTCACCGTTACTCCCGCCAGCCTCGCGCCGGATCACCACGCCCAGTTCATCGACCTGCTGCAAACCAGCCTCGACGCCAACGCCTTTATTAAGCTGGTGCTGGCCAAGTACGTCGGCACTGAAGTGGATTTGCAGCGCCTGATCATCAAGCAGCTGACGGTCAAGGATCAGCCTTGCCTGTCCTTCGTCTACCGCTACAAAACCCGCGACATCACCAAAAACTTGCCGCTTGAAGTGGGCGTCGCGACCATCGCTGCGTTGCTGCCAGTCTCGTTCAAAAATGCGCATTTACTGTCATTGACCGACGAAGCCCAGCTTGAATACAGCAAAAAGGGCAAGTCTTCGCTGTTCAAGAGCAAACCCCAGCAATTGCGTGAAGTGCCGTCCGCCGAGCACAACCGCGAGAAAAACCGCTTCCTCGACCTGAGCCGGCCGTTCCTCGCCGACCTCGGCGTGACCAATAGCAAGCACGAGCTGATCCCGGCGATGTCGCGCAAGTGGAAGCAGATCAACAAGTTCATCGAAGTCTTCAGCCATGCGCTGACCACCTCACCGCTGGCGCTGGACAAGCCGGTGCAGGTGGCGGATTTCGGTTCAGGCAAGGGCTACCTGACGTTCGCCATCCATGACTACCTGCGCAACACCTTGAACGCCGAAGGCGTGGTGACGGGCGTTGAGTTGCGCGAAGAAATGGTCAACCTGTGCAACGCCGCCGCCGCGAAGCTTGAGCACCCGGGGCTGGTGTTCAAGTGCGGTGACGTGCGCAGCGTGGCGCCGAGCGAACTGGACGTGATGATCGCGCTGCATGCCTGCGACATCGCCACCGACTACGCGATCCACACCGGCATCCGTTCCGGCGCCTCGATCATCATGTGTTCGCCGTGCTGCCACAAACAGATCCGCCTGCAAATCCAGAGTCCGGCACTGCTCAAGCCGATGCTGCAATACGGTCTGCATCTGGGTCAGCAAGCAGAAATGGTCACCGACAGTTTGCGCGCGTTGTTCCTCGAAGCCTGCGGTTATGAAACCAAGGTGTTCGAGTTCATTTCACTGGACCACACCAACAAGAACAAGATGATCCTGGCGGTCAAACGCGCCGAGCCGGTGGACCCGGCCCAGCTGTTGGTGAAGATTCAGGAGCTGAAGGATTTCTACCACATCAGCGAACACTGTCTCGAAACCCTGCTCCGAGCTGACGGCTACCTCTAAACACTGTAGGAGCCCGGCTTGCCGGCGATGGCGATGGCGATGGCGATTTCGAGTACGCCATCGCCGGCAAGCCGGGCTCCTACAGTTCAGGCGGTGGCAATGCGTGCGGGTTTAACCGCGGTCTTGCGCCCCAGCATCACCGTCACAATCACCCCGGCAGCAAACAGCCAGGTGATCGGCTCGATGTGTTCGCCGAAGAACAGCGCCGAGAAGGCGATGGTGAAGAAGATCTGCAGGAGCTGAATCTGGCTGACCCGAGCAATCCCCCCCATGGCCAGCCCTGCGTACCAGGCGAAGAAGCCGATGAATTGCGAAAACAGCGAAACGTAACCAAACGCCCACCAGGTCTTGGCCGAAATCTCGCCCTGATGTTGCAGCGCCAGGTACACCACCGGCCCGATCAACAGTGGCGTCGACAGCACCAGTGCCCAGCAGATCACCTGCCAGCCGCCCATCTCCTTGGCCAGGCGTCCGCCCTCGGCGTAACCCAAACCACCCACCGCAATCGCCCCGAGCATCAGCAAATCACCGGCCTGAATGCTGCCCGCACCGCTGATCAGCGCATAACCGAGCACCAGCGCACTGCCCAGCGCGGCGCAGGCCCAGAAGGCTTTTGACGGTCGTTCATGGGACAACCACGCGGCGTACAGCGCCACGCACAGCGGTTGCAGACCATTGACCAAGGCACCATGGGACGCCGGCAAGGTTTGCATGGCCCAGGCCGACAACACCGGAAAACCCAGAATGACTCCGGCGATCACCAGGGTCAGGCCTTTGACCTGTTTCCAGGTCGGCCATTTCTCCCGACACCACAGCAACAGCATCGCTGCTGGCACCGCTGCAAACAGAGCCCGGCCGAGGCCATTGAGCAGCGGATGCAATTCCTGCACGACGATCCGTGTGAAGGGCAGGGTGAGGCTGAAGATCACAACACCGAGCAGGCCGAGGGCCATGCCGGTGTTTTCGCGCGAGGACATGATGGCAACCAGAATTCAGAGTGGGGGAAGAGTCTTCATCTAGCCACAAACCGCGCTGGCTGAGCTGTTACAGCTAGGCGCAGAGTTATCCGTACAGTTTGAGGACCCCTTCGCGAGCAGGCTCGCTCCCACATTGGATCTATGGCGTTCACAAATTCCCTGTGGGAGCGAGCCTGCTCGCGATGAACGATAACGCGGTAGTAGCTGGCTATTACCCGACCCCGCGGATAAGGACTACCTTGAATACTCCTGCGAATGTCCCCCCAGAGGAGTCCTCCCCATGGCTGCTAAAAAAATCCTGATGCTGGTCGGCGATTACGTCGAAGACTACGAAGTGATGGTGCCGTTCCAGGCACTGCTGATGGTTGGCCACACCGTCCACGCCGTTTGCCCGGACAAAACCGCGGGCCAGACCGTGCGCACGGCCATCCACGATTTTGAAGGCGACCAGACCTACAGTGAAAAGCCCGGCCACTTGTTCGCCCTGAACTTCGACTTCGCCAAAGTCGCTGAAGCCGACTACGACGCGCTGCTGATCCCCGGCGGCCGTGCGCCGGAATACCTGCGCCTGAATGAAAAAGTTTTGGATTTGGTACGCGCCTTCGACAAGGCCGGCAAGCCGATTGCTGCCGTGTGCCATGGCGCGCAATTGCTGGCGGCGGCCGGCGTTCTCGAAGGGCGCGAGTGCAGCGCTTACCCGGCCTGTGCCCCGGAAGTGCGACTGGCCGGCGGTACGTTCATCGACATCCCGGTGACGCAGGGCCATGTTCAAGGCAATCTGGCCACCGCCCCGGCCTGGCCGGCGCACCCCAGCTGGCTCGCCGGTTTCCTCGGGTTGCTGGGTACCAAAATCACGCTGTAACGAGGGACTTGTCCATGTGCGAGCTCTACGTCAAGGCCGATCCGATCCTCTACGAATCGCGCTCCCGCTCGCTACGCATCTGCGGGGTGGTCACCACCCTGCGGCTGGAGAATCAGTTTTGGGACATCCTCAGCGAAATCGCCGAAGTCGACGGTATGACCACTAATCAGCTGATCGCCAAGCTCTATGAGGAGGTGATGGATTATCGCGGGGAAGTGGTGAATTTTGCGTCGTTTTTGCGGGTGAGTTGTATGCGCTATGTGAGTCAGCGGCGGGTAGTTGCGCCGGAGTTGTCGGTGGTTCGGGCGGTGGTGAAGTAGCGAATACCGGGTTGCCCCCTTCGCGAGCAGGCTCGCTCCCACATTAGACCGTATTTCAATGTGGGAGCGAGCCTGCTCGCGAAGGGGCCGGTACAGGCGACAGAATCAGCAGGCTGGTCTTTACTCTGAAGCGCGAAGCCTCTCAATTGCCAAGGAGAAAGAGCATGTCCGGATGGTACGAAGTGAGCAAAACCAGCAGCGGCCAGTTTCGGTTTGTCTTGAAGGCGGCCAATGCCGAAACCATTCTGTCCAGCGAGCATTACACCACCCGCAGCGCGGCCGACAACGGCATTGCCTCGGTGCAAAAGAACAGTCCGCTGGATGAACGCTACGAGAAAAAGACCACCAAGGATGGCCATCCTTACTTCAACCTCAAAGCCGCCAACCACGAAATCATCGGCAGCAGCGAAGCCTATTCCTCCGATGCCGCACGGGAAAAAGGCATCGCCAGTGTCAAGGCCAACGGGCCGACCACGGTAATCAAGGACAAGACCTTGCCGGTGCTCTAAACCAAACCACAGCTCCCACTTTCGACCGCATTTGTCCTGCGGGAACGCGATAAAGGTGGGAGCGAGCCTGCTCGCGAAGAGGCCAGCCGGGTCGCCCCTAAACCTCGACTGGAACAGTCAGCTTAGGACTACCCAGCACATGCGTCTTCGAATCAAAAAACCGCAATTGCGATCCCGTCCCTTCAAACACCTTCGCGTAATGTCGCTTCTGATGCTGAATAAACGCTTTGCTGCGCGGATAAATCGAGATCGCCACCACCGTGGGTTTCGCCTGGCGCAGCGCATGAACGATATGGCTGTCCTGCTCGCCCAACGCATGACCAAAGACACACAACCCGTCGCCATGCCCCAATAACTGGTCATAACAAAACGACAGATAATCCGAGCTGCGAATCGTCTTGAGCTTGTCCTGCGCCGGCCCTTCGTTCACAAACAGCGGCACGTCATCCAGCGTCTTGATCGTATTGTTGATCGCGAAACTGCCGAGCAACGTGCCCTCGGTCGACATCAGTTTGCGCGCCGTACCGTCCTGATTTCGCACCAGATGCAAACCACCGTGCAGGTACAACAAACGGGTTTTCTCGGTCGCCGTGGCGCTCAGGTCAAAGCCCGGCTCGGTGCCCTGGAACAGGTCGGTGATCGCGTCTGGCTGATGCTGGATGGACCAGTAATTGAGCAAGTCATAGTTGGTGGTAAACACCGTCCGATAGTTACCCAGTTCCTGGCTGATGGTCGCCAACGTCGAAGACACCACCAGCCGCCATGGAATATGCACGGCGTGCACGGTGTTGATCAGCGCTTCCTTGATCGCGTAATAACGATTGCGCGGTGCGGCGGAGCTGACAGCCAACGCCTTGTTGACCCGGCTGGTGGTTTTCAGCGCGCTCAGGACTTGTTCGAAACTGCGCGTCTGCATCGCCTCGAACACGCTCAGCTCGGATTGGCTCAGCGGTTTTTCTTCGACGGTGCGCGCATTCTCGAACAGCGAGTCGTAACCAAAATCGTCCCACACGGCGCGGCTGGCGCCGTTGCCTACCAGCAAGCCGCTGAACGAGGCGGTGGCGCGCAAGGCGTTCCAGTCTTCAAGTTGGGCATCAACATCCTGGAAATCGGTCATTGCGGTGGTCGTCTCGAAGCAAAGGGGCTAATGGGCGGCGACTTTATCACGGCCGGGCGTCGAGTCAGATCAACATGTAGGTTGGCGACCCGGCGCGAGCATTACGCAGAGCATCGCGCCCACCGCCAGCAACGTGCACAACAGCGACAGCGGCCACGCCTGCGGACTGGCAATCAGGCTGGCAATCGCGCCAATCACGGCAGCCATCAGTTGATGAATAAAGCCGCTCAGGGCCATCGCATAAGCGCCGCCGACCGGTGAGCCGTCGTTAGCCAGCGACAGGCTGATCGGGTAGGTCAGCGATTGCCCGAACACCGCCACGCAATAGGGCAACCAGAACAGCAGCGCAATGGCTGTGCCAGCGACGCTGCCCAGTAACATCACCGCGCTGCCGGCCAGTACCAGTCCGACGCCGGCCGTCATCAATCGGCGCTGACCGGTGCGCAGTACCAAGCCATTGACCCCCAACGCCCCCAAAAAATATGCCGCACTGATCGGCCAGCCCAGCAGCCCGTATTCCACAGCCGACCAATTGAACGGACCTTGCAGAATCAACGGCGCGGCGGTGTTGAAGGCGACGATCACCCCATAACCGAGGCCGCCGGTGAGGGCCGGCAGCAGGAAGGCACGATCGCGCAGAATGCGCCCGTAACTCGGCCATGCGGACGACTGCACATTGTCCTCGGTCAGCAGCGCAAACGGGACCCGCGCCACAACCGTCGCCATCAGCAGGCTCGCGCCCCCTAACAGATAGAAGATCGCTGACCAGCCCAGCGCCACCTGAATAACTGACCCCAAGTACTGGCCGATTCCCAGCGCCACCACAAATGAAATCGAAATCCACGACAACGCCTTCGCCAGCAGATCGCCGCGGAAGCTGTCGCGGATCAGCACCCGGGCCATCACCGAAATTCCGCTGGCACCGATGCCTTGAATCAGTCGAATCATCAGGAACGATTCAAGTGTCTGGCCCAGCGGTAGTGCAAGGTTGCCCAGCCCATAAATGCCCAGCGCCGCGAGCAATACCGGCTTGCGACCAATGCGCTGACCAAGGCTGCCCCAGAACAACATCGGCAGCGCCATCCCGATCAAGTACACCGCCAACCCCCAGGACACCTGCGAGGCGTCGGCTGACAAATGCCGAGCCATTTCCGGCAGAGCCGGCAGGTAAATGCTCATACCCAGTTGAGCGAGAAAAACCGTGCTGCAAGTGACGAGGAGGGTGGTGCGGCTCTTCATGACATCTTCCCTGGTGTTCAGTCGCCGACGACCCCGGCGGGTGTGCATAAAAGCTCAGTGACAAGCTCACAAAAGTGGCGGATCAGCATCGGTTCCATGTCCGCCCGCAAAGTGATTCTCAGAGCAGCCTTGCCTTGTGCGACCACCGGAAAAAACACCGCCGAGGTGAAGAAACCGAGATTGGCCAATGCGATGGCGATGCGGTTGGCCAGCACCGCTTCACCGCAGTGGATCAAGCGAATCGCCATGTTGCTGCCGTGCTGTGCGGTTCGGATCAGGCTGTCAAAGAGCCGGATATTAACCTGAAGTTTTTCCTGCAACGCGACAAATGCCGGCGTTTGATGCAACTGGATGGAGGCTCTGCCCGCACCGATGGCCGCGCTGTTCAGGCTTTGCGACCAATTGCTGGGGCCGCCGTAGCGTTGAATCAGCTTTTTCTGCCGTTCATTGCCCAGCATCACCAGCCCGCCGCTGGCGCCAAACGATTTGGCCAATGAGGCAACGATCAGGCCGTCATCTTCCAGGGCCTGAAACCTGGGGCGCACCAGGCCGGCACCGAATGTGCCAACGGCGGACAGCGCGTGGGAGTCGTCGAGGTAGAGAAACAACCCATAACGGTCCTTCAGGTACAAAAGACTGTCCATGTCGGCGACCCCGCCCATGCTGTACGCACCGTCGGCAACATACGCAACCCTGGTGTTTTGCTGGCACTGGGTTTCCAGAAAGTCCATGTCGTTGTGCGGACTGGTCACCACCCTGGTTTCATCGGCGCAGGCGGCTTTGAGGTGATTCATCGAGTAGTGCGCCAAGCGGTCAAACACCATCACCGGCGGCCGGTTTTCGGTGAACACGCCGCTGGCCAGCAGCGGCAGGATGCCGGCACTCGCCGCGCTGCACGACAAGGTGCTCAGGCAGGTGGCGCCGAACAACGCTGACAGCTCGGTTTCGTACTGTTCGAGGATCGCCAGTTTGCAGCGGTTTTTTGAGTTGGCGACGCGCAGGGTGCCGGTTTCCCACAAGGTAGTCATGGCGCCGTCGAGCAAGTCGGGATGGTGATCCAGGCCCAGGTATGAGGTGGTGCAGAAGTGATGAAACGCGCGTCCGTGCTGGTCAACCATGCGGTTGCTGCTTCTGATGTCGACATTCAGTCCCGCGACTTTCCCGGTTTCTGCGACCTCCCAGTCGTGATCGGCCAGCGCGATCAGTTTTCGATAGTTGGTGAAGGTATTTGCCGCGTGCGTTGTCTGGTCCATTTGAAGTGTCTGTCCTTGAGTGGTGAAGCCGTCCGTGTGTGTTGCCAGACTTTACAGAGTGCGAGGTTGACGCTGAATCGGCCGTTTCCGCTTCGGTTGAGTGTTACAAGAGATTTATGTGTAGGGCGATGGCGGTGTGGATGTGGGGCAAAACCCGGTTATCCTGCCCATTCAGCCGCACAGAAGTCATCGAGCCCTCCATGCTGCAAAAAAGCCTGATCCGCCGTCTCGACCTGATCACCCTCCAGCTGTTCGTCGCCGTCCACGAAGAGGGCACGCTGACCCGTGCCGCCGCGCGTGAAGCCATCGCGGTGTCGGCGGCCAGCAAGCGCTTGATGGAGTTGGAAGAGGCGCTGGGGATCAGTCTGTTCGTGCGCCAGGCCAAAGGCATGACCCTGACGCCGGCCGGCGAAACCTTGCTGCACCATGCCCGGCAGATGCTGTTCAACGTTGAGAAAATGGGCCTTGAACTGGGCGAACACAGTCACGGCGTTCGCGGCTATGTGCGCATGCTCGCCAACCTCTCGGCGATCATTCAGTTTTTGCCTGAAGACTTGCGGGACTTTTCCGAGCGTCATCCGCAGGTCAAGACCGACCTTGAAGAACGTCCCAGCAGCGGGGTGATTCAGGGGGTGCTGGACGGCGTGGCGGACCTCGGCATTTGCTCCATCGACAGCGACATCAAAGGGTTGCACAGCGTGCTTTACCGGCAGGACAAGCTGGTGGTGTTGATGCTGCCGGATCATCCGTTGGCGAGTCGTTCGAGCCTGGCGTTTGCGGACACGCTGGACAGTGATTACGTCGGTTTGCATGCGGCCAGTTCGATCAACATGCGCACCCATGCGGCGGCGCGTCAGGCGGGCAAAGTGTTGCGGTTGCGCATTCATGTGCCGGGTTTCGATGCCATGTGCCGGATGGTCCAGGCCAACATGGGCATCGGGATTTTGCCGCAAAAGGCTTATGAGTTGTTTGGCCGGGCGTTGGGGCTGCATGCGGTGCCGTTGACCGATGAGTGGTCGGATCGGGCGTTGATCATTGTGGTGCGGGATGAAGCGGGGTTGTCGCCGGTGAGTCGGATGTTGTTTGAGCAGTTGCGCGGGCTGGTCTGAGATTATCGTTGGTAGGGCCGGCCTCATCGCGGGCAAGCCCGGCTCCCACATTGGATCTCCAGTGTTCACAAAACCACTGTAGGAGCCGGGCTTGCCCGCGATGGCGGACCTGAGGTCGCGGCAATCTTCCGAAGCGTTCGCATTTCACGAACGCCCGTTGCCAACTGAAGGTTGGATTCCTCACCCCTCGCTCCTCTAGCCTTGGCTCATATTCCAAGAACAAGAGGTACCCCGCGATGACTGCCCCACTGAGCGCCATCAAAGTGATCGAGATCGGCACGCTGATCGCCGCACCTTTCGCCGCGCGCATGCTTGCCGAGTTCGGCGCCGAGGTGATCAAGATCGAAGCCATGGGTCAGGGCGATCCCCTGCGCAAGTGGCGAAAACTGCACGAAGGCACGTCGCTGTGGTGGTACCTGCAATCGCGCAATAAGAAGTCGCTGGCGCTCAACCTCAAATCCCCTGAAGGCATCGAACTGGTCAAGCAACTGGCGACCAGTGCCGACGTGCTGATCGAAAACCTGCGCCCCGGCGCGCTGGAAAAACTGGGCTTGGGCTGGGACGTGTTGCACGCCCTCAATCCTAACCTGACGCTGGTGCGGATTTCCGGTTATGGCCAGACCGGCCCCTACCGTGATCGCCCGGGTTTCGGCGCCATCGGCGAGGCCATGGGCGGGATTCGCTACACCACCGGCACCCCCGGTTCACCGCCGGCGCGGGTGGGTGTCAGCCTCGGCGATTCCCTCGCGTCGCTGCATGCGGTGATCGGCGCCTTGATGTCGTTGCTGCGGGTCAAAACCGGGCAGGGCGGCGGGCAAGTGGTCGATGTGTCGCTGGCCGAAAGCGTATTCAATGTCATGGAAAGCCTGGTGCCGGAATACGACATGCTCGGCCATGTTCGTGAGCGCAGCGGCGGTGCCTTGCCGGGCATCGCCCCGTCCAATACGTACCTGACGGCCGATGGCGCTTACGTGGTAATCGCCGGCAACAGCGACCCGATCTACAAGCGCTTGATGGAGGTCATCGGTCGGCGCGATCTGGCTGATGCAGCGGAATTCGCCCATAACGATGGCCGTGCATTGAAAAGTAATGTGCTCGACGCCGCGATCACCCACTGGACCAGCAGTCTGCCCATCGACGCTGTGTTGTCGGCGCTGGAAGCTGCCGAAGTCCCCGCCGGGCGCATCTATTCGGTGGCCGACATCGTCGCCGATCCGCATTATCAGGCGCGGGACATGTTGCTCAGTGCCGACCTGCCGGGCGGCGCCAAAGTGAAGATGCCGGGTATCGTGCCAAAGCTTTCGGAAACCCCCGGTGGGGTGAACTGGTCGGGGCCAAGCCTGGGCCAGCACACCGACGGGATTCTCGCTGGGCTGGGCCTGACGGACTCCGACATTGAACGCCTGAAAACTGAAGGGGTGGTGCAATGATCACTGACTTTTCCCAAACCCTGATCGTTCAGGAAGTCTCACCGCGCGACGGTTTGCAGATTGAGCCGACGTGGGTCGAAACCGCCGACAAGATTGCCCTGATCGATCAGCTGTCGCTGGCCGGTTTCAGCCGCATCGAAGCCGGCTCGTTCGTGTCGCCCAAAGCCATTGCGGCGTTGCGCGATGGCGAGTCAGTGTTCAAGGGCATCACCCGGCAACCGGGGGTGATCTACGTCGCGTTGATCCCCAATCTCAAGGGCGCGCAACGGGCATTGGCGACGCAAGCCGATGAGCTGAACCTGGTGATGTCCGCCAGCCAGACTCACAACCTGGCAAACATGCGCATGCGTTGCGAAGACTCGTTGGCCGCGTTCGGCGAGATTGTGCACTACGTAAAGGGCACGCAGGTGCGACTCAACGGCAGCATCGCCACCACCTTTGGCTGCCCGTTCGAAGGCAAGATTGATGAGGATCGCGTGCTGCAAATCGTCGATGCCTATCAGGAACTCGGGATTCAAGGCATTACCCTGGCCGACACCACCGGTATGGCCAATCCTCGACAGGTTGACCGCCTGGTCCGTCGAGTCCTGCAACGGGTTTCGCCCGTGGATTTGACCCTGCATTTCCACAACACCCGCGGCCTTGGCTTGTGCAACGTGCTGGCGGCCTACGAGGCCGGAGCCCGACGGTTCGACGCGGCGCTCGGCGGGCTCGGTGGTTGCCCGTTCGCGCCGGGTGCTTCGGGCAATATTTGTACTGAAGACTTGGTCAACCTGTGCGATGAAATCGGCATCCACACCGGCATCGATCTGCCGCTGCTGCTGCGCTTGTCCCGAGGATTGCCCGCGCTGCTGGGCCATGAAGTGCCCGGTCAACTGGCCAAGGCCGGACGCAATTGCGACCTGCACCCGAGCCCTTACTGACCACACCGAAATCCCCTGTAGGAGCCGAGCTTGCTCGCGATAGCGGTGGTTCAGTCGACATCAATGTTGGATGTGACTCTGTCATCGCGAGCAAGCTCGGCTCCTACACATCTCAACCAGACAACAAAAACAATCGGACACCCAAGGGAAGTCCGCCTGGAGAATCATCATGAGCCTCAATGTACTGGAGGCGGGTGCGAGCCCGTCCGTTAGCCAAGACGAAGAAAAAGCCCTGGTCAGCAAGGTCGCCTGGCGCCTGATGCCGCTGATCATGGTCTGCTACCTGTTCGCGTTTTTCGACCGCATCAACATCAGCTTCGCCAAGTTCCAGCTGCAAACCGACCTGAGCCTGAGCGACACCGCTTACGGCCTCGGCGCCGGGCTGTTCGTGGTCGGTTACGTGATATTCGAAGTGCCGAGCAACATGATGCTGTACAAGGTCGGTGCGCGGCGCTGGATCGCCCGGATCATGATGTCCTGGGGCCTCGCCACTGCCGCCATGGTCTTCGTTAACAGCGAATGGCAGTTCTACGCGTTGCGCTTTGTGATTGGCGCGATGGAGGCCGGTTTTGCGCCGGGAGTCCTGTATTACCTGACGCTGTGGTTCCCGCAGCACTATCGCGGGCGCATTACATCCATGCTGTTTTTGTCGTCGGCGTTTGCTGGTCTGGTCGGTGCACCGTTCTCCGGGCTGGTGCTGCAACACCTCGACGGTTTCCTCGATATGCGCGGTTGGCACTGGCTGTTCCTGCTCGGCGGCGTGCCGTGCATCGGCCTCGGCTTGCTGGTGCTGACGTTGCTCAAGGACCGCATCGAAGACGCCCATTGGCTGACGCCGTCAGAGAAGACGCTGCTGGCCAGCCGCATCGCGCACCATGAACCGCACAAGAGTGGCGGCTCGCTGCTCGCCGCGCTGCGTATTCCGGGTTTCCTGACGCTGGGGCTGATCTACTTCCTGATTCAAGTGGCGTCCTACGGCTTGAATTTCTGGGCCCCGCAACTGATCCGCAGTGCGGGCACTGAAAGCCCGGTGATGATCGGTTTGCTGACTGCCATCCCTTACATCTGCGGCGCAATCAGCATGGTGGTGATCGGGCGGTTGTCAGATTCGACCGGTGAGCGGCGCAAGTTTGTCGCAGGACTGGTGGCAGTGGGCGCGGTGGGTTTCTTCTGCGCCGGGATCTTCGCCAACCACACGACCTTCCTGATTGTTGCGCTGGGCTTGCTCGGTGCCGGGATTATCGCGTCGATACCGAGCTTCTGGACCCTGCCGCCAAAACTGCTGGCCGGTGCCGGCGCAGGGGCGGCGGGCGGGATTGCGGTGATCAACACCCTCGGTCAGTTCGGCGGCATCGTCAGCCCGGTGATGGTCGGACGGATAAAGGACCTGACCGGCAGCACCACACCGGCGTTGTATGTCATCGGTGTCTGCGCGCTGATCGCGGTTGCACTGCTGTTGTGGGGGTTGCCGCAGAAGCTGCGCACACTCGACAAGTTCTGAAATCTGCGGTGCTGCATGTGCCGCCATCGCGAGCAGGCTCGCTCCCACACTCGATCTGTGCCACGCCGCCGATCAAAGGTGGGAGCGAGCCTGCTCGCGATGGCGGCCTGACAGTCAACATCTCACTGTCAGTTATCCCCTCAACCCGCCGTCACCAATCCCTTGGCCGGCGTCCCACTGAACTGAATAAGCGCGACACCGGCTACCAACAAAACCGCCCCAATCACCCGCGGCAAGGTCATCTGCCGCTCCACCAACCCAAACAACCCAAAGTGATCCAGTACCAACGACGCCACCACCTGTCCCGCCAGCGCTAAAGCAATAAATCCCGACGCCCCGAGCTTGGGCAGCAGCATCAGCGCCAACGAAATAAAACACACCCCAAACGCCCCTCCGGCCCACATCCACAGCGGCGCCTTGCTGATAAACCCCATCGACGGCAACGGTAAACGCAGCGCCACAATAATCGGCAGCAACACCACGATACTCACCAGCAACGACGCGAGCGTCGCCCACAACGGATGGCCCAAACCGCGCGTGAGGTTGGCGTTGATCGCGCTTTGAAAGGGCACCACCGCTCCGGCAATCACGGCCAGCAGCAACAACCCGGCCCAATGCAACGTACTCATGATCGTTCTCCAACAGGTTTTGCTGGACTCTAGAGTATTCGTCGCGCAGATTTAAATTCCAAATTGCTATCCAGAACATGCATCAGATGAATGATCTACGACGCATCGACCTCAACCTGTTGGTAATCCTCGACGCCTTGCTCAGCGAGCAGCACGTGACCCGCGCCGCCGAGCGCCTGCACCTGAGTCAGCCGGCGGTCAGCCATGCCCTGGCGCGATTACGTGACATGCTCGGCGATCCATTGCTGGTGCGCGCGGGGGCCGGTCTCGTTGCCACGCCGCGAGCATTGGAGCTCGTCGCCCCGCTGGCCGAAGCGCTGGCCCAGGTGCAATCGCTGTTGGCGCCGAACACCTTCGATCCGGTCACCGCCAAGCGCACCTTTCGCCTGGCCATGTCGGACTACGGCGCCGCGATTGTCTTGCCAGGGCTGATTCGAACCTTGCGCCGGGAAGCGCCCGGTATCGACCTGCAAATCAGCCACGCCAGCCGCGAAGGCATGCTTGATGGCGTGCTCAACGGCGACATCGACGTCGCGGCGGGCGTCTTTCCAGAGTTGCCGAACGAGTTACGCAGCACCCCGCTATTCGAAGAGCACTACGCCTGCCTCGTCGACCGCAACAGCCTGCCCGCTGACGGCGTGCTGGACCTGCCAACCTACCTCGCCCGTCCACATGTCCTGCTGGAAATGCGCGGCAGCGGCACCCTGGAAATCGAACGGGCGCTGACGGCATTGCGCGAGCGCCGACGGGTCGCCATCAGCCTGCCGCACTGGAGCGTGGCGCCGGAATTCATCAGCGGCACGGATTTGATTCTGACTGTGGCGTCGCGTGGACTGCGCGACATTGATGAGCGGTCGTTGGTGGTGGTGCCGCCACCGTTTCATATTCCGTCGTTTACGTTTGTGCTTGTGTGGCACAAGCGGCGGGGCGGGGATCAGGCGTTGAATTGGTTGAATGGGCGGATTGAGGACGTGATAACGCGCGGCTGATCGCGATGTTCCTACACGTTTCCTCGCCACAGATTTTTTGCTCAACTCTAGAGTTCTCAAGCGAACAGTATTGTGGTTGAGACGAGCAATACGGTTTTGAAATTCTGCTATCAGCTGATATCAGTTACCCATTTGCTAATTACTGCTTTCAGCTCTTTTGGGCTCACGAAATCACCATTATCCGCTTCACTCAGGGCTCGCTGAATTTCGTCGATCATCAAGGCCTCGTGCACTGAGTACTCGTGCGCCAAGCCTGTCGATAGCAATTCGCTGAGATTTTTGGGTTTAGCCTTTTCCATTAGTATTGCGCTCCAGATACTGCCATTCAGAACATACCCGTGAGGTAACGAAATTGCTAACCGGCCTCAACCACCTGACCCTCGCCGTCACGGATCTGAACCGCAGCGTGACGTTCTACCAAAAACTCCTGCAACTGCGCCTCGGAGCGACTTGGGACACCGGCGCCTACCTTTCGCTTCCGGGGCTCTGGCTGTGCCTTTCCCTCGATCCACTGCGCCAGTCCGAGCCCGCTGCCGACTACACCCACTACGCCTTCAGCCTAGACGCAGCGGATTTCCCCATGCTCGTCGAGCGCCTGCGATCCGCCAATGTTCAAGAATGGCGCGACAACCGCAGCGAAGGCGCGTCGTTCTATTTCCTCGACCCGGACGGCCACAAGCTTGAAGCCCATGTCGGCGATCTGGCGTCACGACTGGCGGCCTGTCGGCAGCGGCCTTATGAGGGAATGAAGTTCTTCGACGATCAGTAAGTCGAGGCGCAAGGACCTGAGATAGACTGGCGCCCATTCACCAAATAGTTCAAAAGGATTTCCCGATGACTCCATCGCTGCTAATGGCTGTTCTCGCCTCGGGCTTCATCTACGGCATCACGCCGGGGCCGGGTGTGTTGGCGGTGTTCGGCATTGGCGCGGCGCGCGGCCGGCGGGCAGGGGCTGGGTTTTTGTGCGGGCATTTGCTCGGTGATGTGGTCTGGTGCAGCACCGCGTTGATCGCGATTGTCGGCGCGCGGGAAATCGGCAGCACGGCGTTCGATGTCTTGGGCGTGCTCAGCGGTCTCTATTTGTTCTGGCTCGGTTTGCGCGCCGTGCGGGCGAAACGCAGCAGTGCCGAGGCGCCTCAAGGCCCGGCTCGCCAGCCGTTCTGGCACGGAATTCTGTTCGGTCTGACCAATCCCAAGGCTTACCCGGTGGCGGTGGCCACGTTCACGGCGCTATTGTCGAGTCGCGCGGAACTGCTGCACTGGTCGATGTTGCCTTGGTTGATTGTCCTGAGCTTCGTCGGTGGCCTGATCGCCTACGCTATTCTCATCGGCATCGTCGGTGCGCGGCAGGTTCGTACCTTGTATCAGCGCCATGAACTGGCGATCACCCGGTTGTGCGGGGTAATGTTTATCGGTTTTGCCATTAACGCCCTGGCGCACGCGTTGCCCGGGTTGGTCGCGAACAAGGCTTGAATCTAGAGCAGGGCTCCATGGCAAACAGAAACTCCGCGCCGCTGGCGAGCTATATCGATCTGTTGCTGGACGCCGTTTGCGCGGTCGACAAGCAAGGTCGCTTCGTATTTGTCAGTGCGGCTTTCGAGCACATTTTCGGTTACACCCCCGACGAGATGATCGGCCAGTCGATGATCGATCTGGTGCATCCTGCCGATCGCCAGCGCACCCTCGACGCCGCTCGGGAAATCATGGGCGGCGAGCCCAAACTCAACTTCGAAAACCGCTACCTGCGCAAGGACGGCCAAGTGGTGCATATCCTCTGGTCGGCACGCTGGTCGGAAGTCGATCAGTTGCGCATCGCCGTGGCCCGGGACATCACCGAACGCAAGCAGGCTGAATCCCGGCAAGCGGCGTTGTATGCGATCTCCGAGGCGGCCCACGCCGCTGAAGATTTACTGACGCTGTTCAAACGCGTTCACTTGATCATCGGCGAATGGCTGCCCGCACTGAATTTCTCCGTGGCGCTGTATGACGAACACTGCGCGCAGCTGAATTTTCCTTATCACGTCGACGACGAAGAACTGCAATCCGAGCAGCCTGGCACCATGACCGGGCGCCTGGGTGCGGAAGTGATCCGCAGCGGTCAGCCGATTTTACTGTCCCCGGAACAGGACCATTCGCACGCAGGCTTCGAGATGTCGGTTGAAGGCCCGAATTCGCCCTGCTGGCTGGGTGTGCCACTGAACTCGAAAAACGGCACCATCGGCGCGCTCATCGTCAAAAGCGTACCGGGGGGCGAGCGCTATACGGAGCAGGACAAGGAACTGTTGCAATACGTCTGCGCTCAGGTCGCGACCGCCATCGAGCGCAAGCAATTGCTTGCCAGACTGCAGCAAATGGCGCAGTACGACCAGCTGACTCAATTGCCCAATCGCGGGCTGCTGCGTGATCGTCTCAAGGCTTCATTGGCGCAGGCTCGGGCAGATGGCGGGTGCATGGCGTTGTTGTACGTCGACCTCGATCGTTTCAAGGACGTCAACGACACCCACGGCCATACGGTGGGCGACATGCTGTTGCAAGCGGTGGCCAATCGACTAAAGGGTTGTGTTCGCGAAACCGACACCGTGGCACGCATCGGCGGCGACGAGTTTGTGGTGCTGCTGCACAGCATCCACGCTTCGGAGGACGCTGACCGTGTGTCGGAAAAAATCCTTCGGGTCCTGGCGCAGCCGCTGCGTCTGGACGGGCACAGCCTGAACATCCAGATCAGCATCGGCGTCGCTCAATTCCCCGAACACGGCACCGAAGAACAGCAGTTGCTCAGGTATGCCGACGAGGCCATGTACACCGCCAAACGCCAGCATCATCTGCGGCTCGAAGTCTGAAACTGCGCCGCCGTTCGTCGCTGCGTTTTCAGCTTTTCTAAACCTTTTGGGGCCACTCGATTCTGATTTTATGCGGGCTGTTGCTCGCCTGGGTCATAACCAAGAGGTAGAGAATCATGCCTAACTCAAGAAACTCGAACTCGGGAAACTTCGCCAACGATCGAACTAAGGCGTCTGAAGCCGGTCGCAAAGGTGGGAAAACTACCACCACGACTGTTGATAAAGACTCTTCGAAACCCGAAATGGGCCGCAAAGGTGGTCAGAAATCCAAGTAGTGGTGGTGATTGAGAGGCGGGGGCGAAAGCTCCCGTTTGAATTTTTTTACAAGGAGGGCGCGACCATGAACAGGATGGCCACCCGAATACGTCATGCAGGTTTTGTCACGTTACTGAGCCTGTGTGCCAGCAGCGCTTTTGCCCAGTCCCCCGCAGAATTCATCAACGATGCCTCGGCCCAAAGCATGGCCGACATTGAAGCCAGTCGACTGGCACACCAGAAAACCGAATCCAAAGAGGTCAAGGACTACACCATCGTCGTCATCAATGACCGTACTACCGCCAACCAGCACCTGGCGAAAATTGCCAAACAACTGGATTTGCCAGTAGCCCCGCGGGAGGAAGTGGTCGAGAAGGCCAAAGCCTTGATGCCGCAAGTGATGGACGGTGCAACCTTTGATCAGGCCTACGCCGCGAGTCAGGTGAAAACCACCCAGGCAGCCATTGAACAACTCCAGCAGGAAGCGCAGACCAGCGACTTGCCGGAAATCAAAGCCTTCGCTGAAGAAACCCTGCCCAAACTGCAAAACCATCTGCAAATGGCCAGGGCGTTGCAAGCCGGTCGATAGTGGCATTTAAAGCAAACGGCGCGTGACTCACATCACGCGCCGTTTCATTTTGCTCAGCACTCGTTAAAATTCTGTTTGCGCTGGCTCGATGTCGCCAGCCCCGCCAGGTCATGCACCTCTTTTTCACCCATGGCGCGATAGTGCCGGCGCAGCGCTTCCAGTTGTTTGAGGTCCAGTACCTCCAGCCCCAGCATCGCGTTCTTCGCCTCCTTGTTCACCCGCAGCAACTCATCGATTTTCAAATGCAGGATGTCGGTATCGCGGTTCTGCGTGTTCTGGATCAGGAACACCATCAGAAACGTGATGATCGTGGTGGACGTGTTGATCACCAGTTGCCAAGTGTCGTTGAAACCAAAAATCGGCCCACTCAAGCCCCACAGAGCAATAAGAATCAGCGCCCCCATAAACGTCTTGGGACTGCCGGCCCACAGGGCGAGTTTCTGCGAGATTTTTGCGAATTTCATTGCCGTGTTCCTTATTGGGATGCGCCTGAATGTGTGACAGCGCGGGCAGGATGAAAATTCTTTCGGGCTTTGCGTATTCATTGAAACCCGTATTGCACTGGATTCGGATGTAAGAAACCTCCGTATTTCGCAATTCCTGATCGGAATCTTTCTTTGTGCCGGTTTGTGTCTAGTATCAAGGGCAATCAATTTGCCAGCATGCAAGCACACGGATCGAAACCAGCTAAGAGGTCACTCATGGAATTCTTCGAAAAGTTAGCAAGTCTAGCCGCCAAAGTTCGTTTGCAGAGCGCTGCAATTCAGACGGAAGAAGCGACCAAAAACGCTTTTGTCATGCCCTTTATCAGCACAGTGCTGGGCTACGATGTCTTCGATCCGACTGAAGTGACTCCCGAATTCGTTTGCGATATCGGCACGAAAAAAGGAGAAAAAATTGATTACGCAATCATGAAGGGTGGAGAAGTTCAGATCCTTATCGAGTGCAAAAAAATAGGCGAGCCACTGCACATCAATCACGCGTCTCAGTTGTTTCGTTATTTCCATGTCACCAGTGCTCGAATCTCCATCCTTACTAACGGTCAGGTCTACAAATTCTTCACTGACCTGGATGCGCCCAACAAGATGGATGAGAAGCCGTTCCTTGAACTCGACCTGCTGGACATCGATGAATATTCCGTCCCGGAATTGGTGAAACTCACTAAGTCAGCTTTCGATGTGGATTCGATCATCAGCGCCGCAGGTGAGTTGAAGTACGTCAGCCAAATTAAAAAGGTCATTGCGGCTCAGGTCAGCAAACCCGATGACGACTTCGTCAAAGTGTTCGCTTCGCGTGTCTACGACGGGGTGATTACTCAAAAGGTTCGCGAGCAGTTTCATGAACTGACAAGAAAAGCGGTCGTGCAATTTCTCAATGACCAAATCAACGAAAGACTAAAATCCGCCATGAGCGGTGCAATACAACCTGCGTTGGCTTCTTTGCCAGTTTCGTCCAGTGGGGCTGAGCAGGTGGATGTGCGGGACGAGTCAGAGGACAAGGTCCTGACGACATTGGAAGAACTGGAGGGTTATCACATCGTTCGTGCCGTGGTTCGGTCTGTGGTCGATGCAAAGCGGATTGTTCAGCGCGACACTCAGAGTTACTTCGGTATTCTGCTCGACGACAACAACCGTAAACCGATCTGCCGTCTGCACTTCAATCGTTCACAGAAGTACATCGGCATTTTTGACGAAGAGAAGAATGAAACCCGACATGCGATAAATTCGATAGACGATATCTACGAGTATTCGGATCATTTGAAGAAAACGGTTGGGTATTACGCCTAGCACCGCTTGCCGTAAACCAGCAAAAATTGTCCCATGCGGCTAATGCCAGTTAAGGATGATGCTGATCTTGTGGTGAGGGAGCTTGCTCCCTCGCCACAGGTTTCTTATTGCTTGTGCTTTCTCCGGCATAAGCCCAAGCGGTCGGTTTTTTGTGGCTGCTGTTTGCTACTTCAGCTTCACGTCCACTGCCCAACTGAAGTAACCCAATGCTTCGCAACTTTTGTTGATCAGCATGAAATTCAGCTCACACGCCTCCACCCCGGAGGACAGCCGAGTGCATTCCCAATAATGATCGTCAGCCACATGGTTACCTGGCTCGGTTGGATTTGCAGGGTCTGGCGCAGGTACCGTCAGGTTGCCATGGACCACCAACTTGGGCGCTGACAGTACGCCGGCATCGCCCACGGACATCTCGTAAAACACCACACTGTGTTCGGCGAGCAAACTGACGGTTCTTCCACGGATATGGAACGTTGTCCCGTTATCCGCGTTCAATGTCATATTGCTGTCATTATTGGTACTTTGCATTCCGCCGATGAAGAAGATAAAACCGTCCTCAATCACCGTCGGAAGTTGCGGTTTGAGACTGGGTTGCGGATAGCGTGAAAGTAACGATTCGGCATCGACGATCAGCAATACGTTGTTCGCGGTCGCGACGCTGGATGAAGGGGATTTGATCGGTTCGGAAGTCATCATGGATTCCTTTCATGATGTTGGCACATGACGGCAGCCGCTTCGGTTCATGCAAGACATCCCGTTCCTGTGAGGCGGCAACTTGCGTGGCAAGCCCCTTGTTGCCAAGGGGCCAGACTCTCGTCAATTACGGATGGTGATGAACGGATCCCACGAACAGCAGCCGACGATCTTGCACTCGCGGTCCACGATCAAAAAGTTGAAGTGGTAGGTCACGCTACCGCACGCCAGGGTTTCCGAAGACCAGTAATAGTTGTCGACTTTCTGGCAGCTCGGCACCGAAGGATTACTGGTGTTAGGGACGGCCACGCAAGCAGTGGCCTTGCGTGGCGTGGGGGTGGATATCAGCTCGTTGCCGGCATTGCCGATGAATTTGTAAAAAATCACGGCTGTTTCAAAGCTCTGCGACAGGCTGGTTTCCCGCCAGCGGATCAGGTCGCCCACTTGTGCTTTCAAGTTCAGTTCGCCACCCGCCTGGCCATTGATCACGTTGTTCTGGTTGGTGACCATGTACACATGATTGACGTCGATCATCGTCGGCGCGGCAGGGTTTTTGCTGATGTTCGGGTAGTTTTTCAGGATGGTTTCAGTGTCGATCGAAACCAGTACATCCGTGACTCGAGACATAGTAAAGCTCCTTTTTCATAGTGAACGCCTGGCATCTTTCCAGGCACAACAACGCTTGCTTGCCTTGCGGTCGTTGCGCAAACACTACGGGCGGAACCCACCTGTCACGAACATGAGCTGGCCTTGCTCCTTGCGTGCAAACTACCGGGTTCGGGTTCCTTCCGACGGGCCGCGATTGGACTATAGATGCGATATTCGGACTGTCAAAATCGCTTTATGGCTGGATCGACGAGCGGTCGATGTGTTGTGTTGGTCCAAGGTCGGGATAGAGCCGCACGCACCGGTCGAGGTATCGTGTCGAACCGGTTGTCTGCCTCTGGCTACAACAATGCACCGACAGGAGAACGCTATGAGTTGGTCCGCCAAACAATACGTCGCTTTTGAAGATGAACGCACACGCCCGGCGCGCGACCTGCTCGCCGCTATCCCGCCCGTGGACGCGCGCTCAGCCATCGACATCGGGTGCGGTCCCGGCAATTCGACCGAGTTACTGGTCGAGCGCTTCAGCGGCGCCACGGTGCGTGGCGTCGACAGTTCGACCGACATGATCGAAGCCGCTCGCAAGCGCTTGCCAACCGTGCAGTTCGACACCGTTGATATCGGCACCTGGAACGACAGCGGTCCGTTCGACGTGATATTCGCCAACGCAGTGTTGCAGTGGCTGCCCGATCACGGGACGTTACTGCCTTCGCTGGCCGCCCGACTGACCCAGGGCGGAAGCCTGGCCATTCAGATGCCCGACAACCTCAACGAGCTATCCCATCGCCTGATGCGCGAAGTGGCCGCCGAGGGGCCGTGGGCCAGCAAACTGGCGGACGCCGCCGGGCAACGCACAGAGATGGCGAGTGCCAGCGATTACTACTCGATGCTGCAACCGCACTGTGCGCGAGTCGATGTGTGGCGCACCACCTACCATCATCCGCTGGCGGACGGTGCGTCGGGCGTGGTCGAGTGGTTCAAGGGCAGCGGTTTGCGGCCGTTTCTTGAACCGCTGGATGACGCGGAAAAGGTGCAATACCTCAAGCAATACCATGCTGCGATAGAGCAGGCTTATCCGGCGTTGAGCGATGGTTCGGTGCTGTTGCCGTTTCCGCGGTTGTTTATTGTCGCGACTCGGTAAGCACACACTGAACCTGTGACGAGGGAGCTTGCTCCCGTTGGACTGCGCAGCAGTCCCCTTCTTTTTGGGTGAAGAGGGGGCCGCTTCGCAGCCCAGCGGGAGCAAGCTCCCTCGCCACAGTGATACGTCACAATAGTCGGCCATGAAACGCAAAGGACGCCCCGAAAGGCGCCCGTTATCACGTCAGGATGGTTCCGCATCCATACGTCGAGCGATGACATCCAGCACATCGCAACCGTCGCGCAAAGGCACACAGCAGAGCATTGCAAAATCGCTGAGGATGACCGAGTCAGTCGTGATGTCACCTCGCATTGCGAGGTTTTCGAGGATCTGCGTCACGGCCCGAATTCTGTAACTGGCTGTGCTGAGCAGTGAGTGCAGCGGTTGGGTGGTGTTGACGAACAGAGAAGGTAGATCGTCGGCGTTGCTGGTTAAAGCCATGTATTCATTCATTAGTGATCACCATGATTGGAGGAAGACCTACCACTCAATCGTCGCCAAACAATTGGGTGGTAGCTGTACGCGGGTTGGCGAACCGGGCCATGGTAAAACCGGCAGACCCTAAGGTCTCCCACGCACAGCCACCAAAAAGAGGCAGCCAAGTGCGCTCAAAAACGCTCCGAGAAATACTCGGAGGCTTCTGTACCATGGAATCGAGTCGCCAAACCCGATACGCCATTTGGGGCGCGGGTCGACTATAGGCTTCATGGTAAAAACACAGCAATGCGCAAGTGTACGGACAATTCCCAGTGTCGTGTAGGACGTTGCCTTTTCGAAAATTGGCCACTTTCGCGCCACCAGTGAATAGTTGGTCGACACCTGATTTGGCAGGCGTTGACTGGCAGTTCACACAAATCCTGCCCACAAAAAACCGGTCACTAAGGACCGGTTTTCGTTCTGGCCGCCCGTCAGGCAGCATCAGCGAGCAAACTCTCGTAAGGAATTCGCAATCCGTCGTGCAGACGCTTGATCATCGACAGGCTCAGTTTGCGCTTACGATTCAGCACTTCGGATACGCGCCCGCTCGTACCGATGAAAGGTTCCAGATCACGAGGGGGCAGACCTTGTTGATCCATGCAGAATTTGGTGGCCTCAATCGGATCGGAGGGCGGCATTGGGTAATGCTCGTCTTCATATTTCTCGATGAGCAGCGCCAGAATTTCCAGCTCATCGCCTTTAGGCGAACCAATGTCTGCCCCCCCACAGTTGCTCCACTCGAGCAAATGCAGCGGTCAGGTCTCTTTTGCGCGAAGAAAGCGCAGGCAAGGAATGCACTTTTCCCCCTCCCGCCGACGGGCTTTGTGTCCTTTTTTTGTGCAAGTTCGAAAGTAGTGCAATCGAACCTGCAGCCCAGGCAGGCCGTGAGGCTCTCCAGGGGATCGGCCTTTGCACAGAGTGCAAGGTTATGAAAGTAAATGCAGCGCGGCTGTGTAACGGTGTTACGGGCTGTCACGATTGGGGAGATGCGGTGGCCCCGATTTCATGGACTGAAAAATGAAAAAACATCTGAATGGGTGGACTTTCAAAAGAGGGTTCGATCAAACCGGAGTTGGCACCCTAACTTTGATCGGGAGGGGGTGGGATAGATGAAAGCCCTGCAGACTAGAGCTTGTAGCCATGCAGGGCATATTTCAGGCGTTGCAAATATTGTGACGAGGCCCTCCCCCTCAAATACATGGCATTGAACCAACGCGGTGGCAGGACAGGGCGATATGCTGGTTGTTCAAGTACGACCCCTTCAGGGCGCGCTCAACGTGGCGAAAAAGTACCACTGGCTGACTGCAGTACGCAGCCTATGGCCGACTTTATGCTGCGGGCAAAGGTAAGGTGATGGTCAGCATCAACGAGCATCCGGACATCCGGCGTGTATTCGAGGGCTTCCACTTCGAGAAGTTAGACATTCGCTAACGCAATACCAACTAACGATAAAGTAAGGTTGAAGGTAACCGTCCGGGCAACACACCTTCCCAGACCTTCGAATTTACTCGCGGATTGGTTGTTGTTTCGACGACATGCGAGCCCGAAAAATGCTGTCTTCCAGCTTTATAAGTGACATCCGAGCAACCATTGCCATGCCAGGTGGACATGGCAAAGGTTGGTGTGGTGATTACACTTGCGGCTCTATCAGTTGACTGGCAGAACCGGTGGCGGCCCTTGGAAGTCTCGGAAGTTCTTCGTCAGCGCCTCCGAGACCTCTGGCGCGGGTGCATAGTTACGGAAAATCAAATAGAACGGCCCTTTGGGTGTGGGCAACCAGTTCGACTGCTTGTCCGCTCCGGGACTACTGGCTTGTAGAAACAGTGTCATAGAACCATCGGCGTTTTTCTGAACTTTGTCGTAACTTGCCAGATGATAACGATTTATCGGGTTTGGTGTGGTGTAACCGGTTGCCTTATCGTACATGGTCACTGACCAAAATCCTGGTGACACAGGCTGCGCATAGGCCATTGGGGAGGTTAAGGTCAGGGTGTAGCTCTTTTCCCCGGTCATGGGTTCGTTGTTCCCATCAACAACGCCGGAATAATAAATCGCCTGAGGAACAATATTGGCGGTGAGACCGAACACAGCTACGTCAAGGCGCGAGAGGTAATCGGTGCCACCGAAGCCTGTATTGGCAGGCGGAATGACCCAGCCGTTTTTAAGCGCACCTGCCAGCGGCATGGTGCCCAGCGCCAGTTGACCGATTGTTGCCGCTGCTTTTTTCATCTGCGCGAGAATTAGTGGATCTACATCTTCTGGTTTCCACTGTTTACCCAATTGCAAACCAAGATACTTGTACTTTTCCAGTATGGGACCTATTTGATCGGCAGGTGGCGGATTCTCATTCATCGCCGCTGAAAAGAGAGACCAAAACTGTACTGGTTCATCGAACTGCATGTGGCTGGTCGCTACACCTGCCTTCATTTTTGGTTCTTCGTAATTATAATTAGCAGAAGGGGCTGCTGGTTTTCCCAGATACTGGGAGAGAGGCTCCAACGTAATAGCTTCCAATACTTTTCGAGCTGCCGGTAAATCAGCTTCGCCTTTCACATTCACTCGTGGTTGCAGTTCTACCCAGCGGGTTGGGCTGTCAATTCGTTTAACGTTTGGGGGGAGTTCTCCTTTCCAACCCGGCCCTACCAAGGCAAAAGTACCTCCTTTGTATCCCGAGGCGCCGCCAGCGGGATAGGCAAAAGCATTTGTCCACATGTCGACTATTTCGATCATGTAGTAGCGGCCGTTGGAATCTGGTGCTTTGAGGATGACCGGTTCGGCATTCAGATCGGCGAAGCCAAACCCATAAATAACATCGAGGTTAGGAGATACATAACCGGACTCTGCTGCGAGTTTTGGTGTAGAAATATCGACCATTTTCCAGATGGTGTTCGGCTTGGCTTTGGGACTTTGACCCAACGCTACGGTGGAGCGCAGGTTGTACATGGCTACCAGCGGCGCACCATAGGTTGCCGCTTGGACGGCCAGGGTGTAAGTCCAGTCCTCAATGGCCTTAATCTGCTCCGGAGAGGCCTGTCCTCGGATTTCAGCTTGCGTCGGTAGCGCTACGGAAATACTCAAAGCACAACTTGCTAATGATACACAGTAAACTAAATTTTTAAATTGCATTAACACCTCTTCAATGCAGAACAAGGAAAACGTTTTGGTGAGTGGTGAAGTGCGATTCGGTTTTCCACCGAGCTTTGCCCCTACGCCTCATAGTGATGAGGAAAAGAGTCCCTAGCCACTGCTCGAACTATAGATTAGATATTTCATGTTGCTATTCGATGGAGCGAATTAGGTTGAAAGTGGCGAGGGGCGAACATGTGACTGTTCGCCCAAGAACCTTACGCCGCTAGGAAATCTCTGGACAAATCAAGGTGAATGCGTCACCAGTCCAAACAACAGCCCCTCCAGCTTTTTTATGCGCAGAAAATTGCTGTAGGTACCGGGCCATCTAGCTTTACGTCCCGTTCTAATTTGTTGCGGGCCGGCTTCGTCCCATGCCCATGAGCTTTTCAAAACCCAAGGTTCGACAGAGCAAGCTGCGTGGTCAGTTGAGCGGTGTTTTATTTGCGTTCGGGCATTCGTCTTGCGTAATTAAACCGGTTGCCAGTTATGTGGTAGGTAAGCGTCCGCTCAGCACCCACTCCTGACGGCCACCAAAATTAGCCAAGATAGTGTCCACCATTTTTTAGTGGACACTATCTTGGATACAATCGCCCCTGCCCGTCGCGCCGGCCGACGTCCCAACTTTCCGCTGGACTTTAAACGCCAAGTCGTCGAGGCCACCTTTCAGCCTGGTGCCTCCGTGTCGTTGATCGCTCGCGAACATGACGTCAACGCCAACCTGGTGTTTCGCTGGCGGCAGCAATACCAAGAAGGGATATTCGGCCCGGTCAGTCAAAGTGCAACGCTCTTGCCTGTCCAGGTGATCGAGATGCCCACGGATCTGCCGTACGTTCAACCACAGCCAGAGTGTCACTCCGAGATCATTGTTGAAGTGGGAAAAGCCAAGCTGCGCATCACCGGTACGCCTGACCCGCAGACCGTGCAACTTATCTTGCAGCAGTTCCTGCGATGATTGCCCCTCCCGCTGGAACCCGTATCTGGATCGCCGCTGGTGTCACCGACATGCGCCGTGGCTTCGACGGCTTAGCGGCACTGGTGCAAACTCAGCTTGAAGCCGATCCGTTCTCCGGCCAGATTTTTGCCTTTCGCGGACGGCGTGGTGATCGGATCAAATTGTTGTGGTGGGATGGCGACGGCTTATGCCTGTTTTGCAAACGGCTGGAACAAGGGCGCTTCGTCTGGCCACAAGCAACCAGCGGCAGCGTGTCGCTGACCGCTGCGCAGCTATCAATGCTGTTGGAGGGCATTGATTGGCGCAGGCCAATTCGTACAGCACCTGTCCTCTCGGTCTGACTTGCCGCGCTGAAAAACCTTAGTAACATGCGGTCATGACTCTCGTGACCGACTCCCTGCCGAATGATCTTCAAGCCTTGAAGGTGCTGGTCTCTGCCCAGCAGGCAGAGATTGAGTGCTTGAAGATGATGATCGCCAAGCTGCGTCGCACGCAGTTCGGTCGCAACTCCGAGCAACTGGATGCGATGATCGACCAGCTCCAGCTGAGTCTTGAAGAGTTGGAAGTCAGTCAGACTGAACTGACGCCGCCCACCGCACCGCCACCTCGCACCGTCTCTCGGCGCAAGCCATTGCCCGAACATCTGCCTCGCGAAATCCACGTCCATCAGCCCGAGTCGCAGTGCTCTGGTTGCGGTGGGAAGCTTCGCCAGTTGGGTGAGGATGTGTCTGAGGTGTTGGAGTACGTTCCAGCGCGTTTCAAGGTGATTCGCCATGTGCGTCCGAAGCGGGTGTGTCGCTGCTGTGAGCACATCGCCCAAGTGCCGGCGCCGAGTCGCCCGATAGCCCGAGGCCTTGCAGGCCCGGGGTTACTGGCCCATGTCCTGGTCTCCAAATTTGTCGATCATCTTCCCTTGTATCGGCAGTCCGAGATCTACGCCCGCGAGGGCGTGGATCTGGAGCGCTCAACCCTGGCCGACTGGGTCGGCCAGAGCAGCCAACTGCTGCGCCCCCTGATCAACGCCCTTGAGCGTCACGTCATGAGCGGCCATAAAGTCCACTCCGACGACACACCGATTGGCGTACTTGCGCCTGGCAATGGCAAGACCAAGACGGCTCGCCTGTGGACGTACGTGCGCGACGACCGACCTGCCGGTTACACGACACCGGCGGCGGTCTGGTTTGCCTACTCGCCGGATCGCAAGGGGCAGCATCCGCGTGCTCACCTCAAGGACTTCAACGGCATCTTGCAGGCTGACGGGTACGCTGGTTTTACTCAGCTGTATGCTACGGGCACCATTCAGGAAGCCGCGTGCTGGGCTCACGCCCGCCGCAAGTTTTACGATGTCCACAAAGACCAGGCTTCACCACTTGCTGGCGAGGCGCTGCAACGGATTGCGGCTCTGTATGCCATCGAAAGCGAGATCCGAGGACAACCGCCAGATCATAGAAAAACGGTTCGGCAAAGTCGGGCGAGTCCACTGCTGGAGCACCTGCACGCGTGGCTTAACCAGACGCTGGCTCAACTGTCGAAAAAATCGACATTGGGCGGTGCAATCCTCTATGCCCTCAACCGGTGGCAGGCTTTAACGCGCCTCTGCGATGACGGCCGAATCGAAATCGACAACAACGCCGCCGAACGGGCGCTGCGCGTCGTCGCGCTGGGCCGCAAAAACTACCTGTTTGCCGGTTCCGATGCCGGCGGAGAGCGAGCTGCTGCAATTTACAGCCTGGTGGGTTCGGCCAAACTCAACGACCTGAACCCACAAGCCTATTTGACACACGTACTGGAGCGCATCGCCGAGCACCCGATCAATCGGGTTGACGAACTGCTGCCCTGGAACGTTTCTCTCACACTTACTGAATTCTGCGAGGCAACCATGATCCATGGCCAAAACAGTTCGTTTGCTAAAACCCGAACCTGACTTGCTGTTACTGCACATTGAATTGAAATGGATCGAACCTGCCATCTGGCGCCGCGTGGCGGTGCCCGAGAACATTACTTTGAGCAAATTGCACACAGTGATCCAGTTCGCAATGGGCTGGGAAGGTGAGCATCTGCATGAATTTGAAATTGCCGGAGAGAATTACGGCACTCCTGACCCCGATGGATGGGGCCCACCCGTGAACTCCGATGCCCGCAAAACCCTGATCAAAGCGTTGAACGGGAAAAAGACGTTTCGCTACCTCTATGACTTCGGCGATGGCTGGGATCACCGAATCAAAGTTGAAAAGAAATTACCCGCTGTGGCATGTCCTCAGGTGCCGTATTGCATCGACGGCGCCAATGCTTGCCCGCCTGAAGACATCGGCGGTGGGCCAGGTTATGCCGACTTCCTTGAAGTGATGGCAGACCCCAACCACCCAGAGCATGAAGACATGATGGAGTGGCATGGCGGTACCTTCGATCCAACGGTTTTTGAATGGGAGCGTGTCAATCAGTGGTTAAAGGAGATCAAGGTCTGAGATTCAAGGCGGTGTAGTTCGGACGCTTACGAAGAATCAACGGTTCAACTAAATCGTGCCCACAAAAAACCGGTCACTGAGGACCGGTTTTTCGTCTTGGCCGCCCGTCAGACGTACCAACCCTATGTCAGTTGAACGCTACGGAGTCTGAACGGTGATATCTAGTGGCACTTTGTCCACAAGACTAAAGCACTGCGTTGCGCACCGTGGATTGCTGAATATTCGATTGATAGACAGGAGGACTCATTAGTCCAAAGGGGCATGGCGGTAGGAGTATCCCGTAATATCCGATAACACCTGGACTTGCCCCTTCAAGACTGTTTTTCCCGATCGACCCCAACGTCTTATCCAGATCCGCCGAAAATCACTCTTCGCCAACCCTAATCTCTCGATCCTCGAACGCGGAACGTACGGCCTCCACGACGCGTTTCGCCATGGCCTCATCGTCAAGCTGCGGGTACCCTTTCTTTAGCTTGCCCGACACTGTCCAGCTGTTTTCCTTGATGGAGCGGATGATGCGGTTTGCATCCTGGTTTGGCATCTCCAGTACTTCTTTTAGCTGCTCTTGAGCTCGCTGAAAGATCACCAGTACTCTGGCTTCATCCGCCATTTCCTTGCGAATCGTGTGCTCGACGACGCGTGCGGTGTACAGGACGTGTTCAGTCAGATCGGGATACCGCCAGGCAAAGCATGCGTCCTCGTATTCTTCGAAGATGAAATTGCTGGGAGTACCGTCCTCGTAGGTCACGAGTTCGGCGAAGCGATAGGCTGTCGCGTAACGTCGCATGAACGGTCGCGAGAACGCTTCGAGCGTACGGTCGTAGCCGGCCCGGAAGTCGATCGAACTGGTGATTGTGGCTGATACCGGCAGGATCACGCCGTCGGGCACGGCCTTGTCCCGGATCAAGGTGTCGTTGATCAGGAAACGATGTATCCGGCCATTGCCATCGCGCATGGGGTGGATATACACGAAGCCAAATGCCAACACGGCGGCACGTGCCAATGACTCCGCACCACGCGTTGCGACCTCAAATTCGTTGAGCCCTGCCAATAGCTGCGCGAGATCCGTGAAATGAGGCGCAATGTAATGCACGATGTCTTCGCGCATCGTGGCCTGACCCACGAATACAGGGGAGCGCCGAAAGCCCAGTCCTATGGCGTCACGCCCCAGAATGCCGGCTTGCAGGGACTGCAAACTGTCGTTGCTCAACGGGTTTTCGATGTGTCCGCAGTGCTGAGCAATGACATGGGCAAACCGCTGGATGCGATCGGCCTGGTCGGCTTCTTTTTCGATGAGAAAGCTCGCGCGTGATTCCTTGAACGTCAACCAACTGGCCGTGCGCATGAGAATGTCGGGGCCAAAGGCCTGATCCAACTCCTCCAATGCCTTGCTCAGATCGAATTGCAGAGCTTCCTGTACCGAAACCGTTCGGCGAACCAAGGGGCAGAACCCGGCAGTCCCCGGCAGGTTGTTATTGACTCGCCACCGCCGCGTTCGCAGTGCCCCTCGCCGAGTCAGGTAATCGTGTGGCGAAACTGCATCAACATAGCGACCATTGGTCACGTCAGACACATCCAGACGTTCCCCTGTCAGCCATTCGTAAAGGAACCCGGTACGACGGGCGTACTGGCCGAAAGGCTCCCGTCGACACCAGTCTTCAATAGGCTGCGGGCCTATCGCTGCAAACAGGCGAGCAAAGAACTCAAGATGAATCTCTTCGTACTTGAGGCCGAATTCGAAGTGACCCGGGAAATCGTCTGTGGGCCGATAACTTGGGGGGTACCGGTTCTCCACATACCCGTCAATTTCACGGCTGACACGAACAGTGCCAATCGTCGACTCGATGCGTAGAGGCTGTGCCAGTGCAATGCCATAACGGTTCGCGAGGGTCTTGAAACCGACTTGCATTGACGAAATCCTTTATCGGGGTAAGAAAAACGCTACCAGAACGTCGATCTTATGCGAAAACGTTAATTTTTGTAGCGTGCGAAAATGTTAATACGGATTGAAATTTGATACTGAAACCGTGATTTACGAAAAAAACGCTAACGGGCTTCAGCGTAGCTGCTACTGCCGGAGGAGTAATTGCTGATTGATCAGCGGGAAGATGGACGAAGGGACGGATAAAAATGGGGACCATTCATTTATCAAAAAATCACCCAGTTACCCATGCGCCCAAACCCCAGACACAAAAAAACCGGCCATCAACAGACTGTGTGAAAACACACTGATGGTGGTTCCAGCAAACGCCCCGACTTGTTCGGGGCGTTTGCTTTTGTGCTCACAGCAGACGAAAAAAGGCTTTTCAGCCCATCAGCGCCATCATCTGACGCACGCCCAGAACGTTAATCGCTCTTTTCAGGTTATAGGCGTTCACCGCCAAGGCCATTTCAGCCCTCGCGCCTTCAAGCTGTCGCAGCAAGAAGCGAGCGTTACCAAATAACCACTGTTTAAGGTTGCCGAAGGGATGTTCGACGATGGATCTTCGGCTGACCATCATTTCGGGGTGTGCCTGCATTCGCCGTTCCATTCGCTCGAAAGCCTTTTCGTGCAGATGGCGTGAGAGGTATCGGCGTTGGGCGTCGGTGCATTGCGCTTTTAACGGGCAGCTTGCGCAGTCGCTGACCGCCGCCTGGTAGATTCGGCCTTTATTGCTGATCTGTTTAAAGATCAGCCATTTTCCGGCAGGGCATTGATATCGATCTTGCGACGCATCGTAGGCAAATGCTGTTCGATCGAAAAACGCCTGCTCCTTGCCGCAGGAGTTGAGTGACCGCGCCACAGGCACATAAGCCGTTATGTTTTCATCCTCGCACGCTTGGAACTGCTTTCCATTCGAGTAGCCCGCATCTGCGGTGACCGTGAGTTCATCTTGTGAAAGTTGTTCCTTGGCGGCCTTGGCTATCGGTTCAAGTTGCTTGCGATCATCGCTGTCCTGAGTCACTTCATGGTGCACAATCATGCAGTGCTCAGCATCCACGGCTGTCTGTACGTTGTACCCGACCTGCGGCCCTTTGTGCGTTCGCAGCATTCGGGCATCGCTTTCGTGGCTATTGAATTGCTCAAGCTCCATTGATTTCATCAGCGCTTGGCACGTCAGGTTATTGGAATGCCTGACCTCAAGTTGCGCCAACGCCGTCTTGATCGCACTGCGGTCAACCCTCTCGCCGGCTTCGGTTTTATCCGCCTCATCCAGCTCGGCCAAGTACTGGGCAATGCGTTTATCCAGCTTCTGCTCCTGGTGTTTGAGCCGTTGCAAGCTCGTATGACGCCGCGAGGAAGCAACAGCCTGGAACTTGCTGCCATCAATCGCCACCAGATCACCCGCGATCAAACCTGCCGTTCGGCAAAACTGGACGAAGGCCCGGCACGTCGCGATAAAAGCGGGTTTGTTGTCTTTACGGAAATCGGCGATGGTCTTGAAATCGGGCCTGAGTCGATTGATCAGCCACATCACTTCGATATTGCGCTGGCACTCGGCTTCGAGGCGCCGTGATGAACGGATGCGCTGGAAATAACCGTAGAGGTAGAGTTTAAGTTGATCGGCCGGATCGTAGGAGGGGCGGCCAGTGCTTTTGGGTAGCGCTTTATCAAAGCCCAGTCGCACCAGGTCCAGCTTGGCGACGTAGATGTCGATAACGCGAACGAGGTGATCCTCAGGGATCAACTCCTCCAGCGAAACCGGGAACAAACTGGTCTGGGTACGGGACTGTCCCTGGATGTAGGCCATAACGAAAAATGCTCCGTATCTTTCGATGCGGAGCATTTTCTTTGATCGCCAGGCAGATTGCTAGGTTTTCACACAGTCTGATCAAGGCCGGTTTTTTTATCCCCCGTCAAAAAGCGACGTGAGACTGAAGTCTGATTGGAGCGGGTGAAGGGAATCGAACCCTCGTTATCAGCTTGGGAAGCTGGAGTAATGCCATTATACGACACCCGCTCAGAGCGGCTGACTTTGTACCAGATGTGCGCGTGGAAATGAAGTTTTTCTTTGCGCGGGATGACTTTAGCGCAGGTGAAACAAGCCAAAGACCGTGTGGCGGTCTTTCGCGGGCAAGCCACGCGCCTACAGGAATGCGTTCAACACTGTAGGGCGGGGCTTGCTCGCGAGGACGCTGTTTCAGATTGCCAGTGCATGGTGATCCTGGACGTAGTGGTAACGCGTTCGGCTTTCAGGCTGCGATGGTTTCAGGAACCCCAGCAGGGCATTGCGGCTGTCTCGGCAGGCGGCTTTGTGTTCCATGTCGAGAAAGTGGCCGGTCGCTTCCAGTGTCGTGAAGGTGGCGTGCTGCACGTGGTTGGCGAACAGTCGCGCGCCATCGGCGGCGGTGTATTCGTCCCATTCGCCGTTCATGAACAGCACCGGCACGTTGATTTTTTCCGAGGCTTTGAGGAAGCACTGGCGATCACTGTGCAGCAGGTCGCTGATGTGGAAGTGCATCTGCCCGTATTCATGATCGGCCAGGCTGCTGACGTGCCGGTAATTGAAGCGCTTGAACAGGCTAGGCAAGTGTTTGCCGATGGTGCTGTTCACCAGATTGCCAACCCGGTCGCCGTCCCGGCTGCCGAGGTAATCGACGCCGCGCTCGAGGTAATCGAGCATGTGCGCGTTGATCTCCGGGGAGAACGAACTGATCACGGCTTTTTCGATCCGTCGTGGTCGATGGGCGAGGGCGGCCAGGGTCGCGGCGCCGCCCCAGGAAAACGACAGCACGTGTTCGGCGCCGAAGTGGTCGATCAGTTCCAGAAGGATCTGCCCTTCGACTTCCTTGGTCAGCAATTTTTCGTGCAGGTTGTGGGCTTTGGACCTGCCCGCGTAGGGCTGGTCGTAGCAGACCACGTTGAACTGCGGATGAAGGTTTTTCACGGTTTGTGCAAACGACGCAGTCGTGGCCATCGAGCCGTTGACCAAGATAATGGTCTTCTCTGCGGCGTCTGCGCGATAGAACTCCGTGTAGACCCGATACTGACCCTGTATATCCAGCACAGCGATTTCTGGCCTCATGTCATATGACTCCTGGCAAGCGGGTATGCGCGCAAATGAGATTGCACGAGCTTTGTGACAGGTAGGCATACGCCTGGAATTTGAATGGCCCATGTCGATCCGGTACAGCAGGTCGACGGGTATTATTATTGGCGGGCAGTCTGCCGGTCTGAGGCGGAACCTGAGGGTTCTCTAACCGGCAAAAAGTTTCTTAGAAGTATGTGGTGACTCGTCAGTCACATTTCGGCTGACGACCTGATTCAAGCAGGGGAGACGCCTTCGCGCAAGAGCCATTCGTAAATTGTTCGACAACTTCTGCTGAGCGGTCGCCTGCTTAGATCAAATGAATCTCTTCGGTGCGCAAGGCGCGGTACTCGCCCGGTTTTAGCGCGTTATCGAGCACCAGCGGCCCCATCCGCTCGCGGTGCAGGCGCAGGACCTTGTTGTCGAAGTGGCCGAACATGCGCTTCACCTGGTGATACCGGCCTTCGACGATGCTCAGACGCGCCGACTTCGGTCCCAGAAGCTCTAGCTCGGCAGGCTGAGTGGTGAGGTCTTCGAAGGCGAAATACAGTCCCTCTGTGAATTTCAGCGCGTATTGCGGCCCGATATCTTGCTCGGTCTCGACGTAGTAGACCTTGGGCAGTTTGGTTTGCGGTTGGGTCAGGCGTCGCGACCAGCTGCCGTCATTGGTGATCAGCATCAGGCCGGTGGTGTTGAAGTCAAGGCGACCGGCGATGTGCAACTCGTCCTTGTCCGGCTCATCGATCAGGTCGAGGACCGTCGGGTGCTCTGGGTCGCGGGTGGCGCTGACGCAACCGGGTGGCTTGTGCAGCATGAAGTAGCGTGCGGGCTTGCCGACTTGCAGGACCTCGTCGTTGACTTCGACGCGGCTGAATTCGAGCACTTCGGCGTGCGGGTCGCTGACGATGGTTCCGTCGATCCGCACGCGCTTTTCCACCAGCAACAGGCGTACCTGCTTCCGGTTGAAGCGCGGCAGATTGCTGAGGAAACGGTCAACGCGCATGGCAATAGATCGGTGGAAAAGGGCCGCGTATCTTACGTGATCGGCCGGACGCGTGCTTACAGCTGCGCTTCGACCTGCGCACAGCGGGGGCACAGGCAGGATTTGTCGCGCAGTTCAGGGGGCAGCGCTTCGAGCACGGCCGGGTCGATGCTGACGCCGTAGCACCAACACGCGCGATCAGCGGTTTGCGGGGCGGCCAGGGTGCAGTCGTTGGACGCGCCGCAGGCCGGGCACAGTTCAGGCCGGTTCATAAAGGGTTACTCATAACGCGAGTGAGACATTTCCACGCAAGTGCGGTTACGGCGGGATTGCTTGGCTGTGAGCCGATGGCAGCATTCTAACGGCACTGCTGGAAAATAACTGGCGCAATTGCGCTGGACCTTGTGGGAGCGAGCCTGCTCGCGATGGCGGTGTATCAGTCGGCATCAATTGTGAAGTGCTGACGCTATCGCGAGCAGGCTCGCTCCCACAGGGGTTGGTGTCCCACAGGGGGGGGGTGTTCAGGTCAGGGAGTGCAGGTACGCCCGCCACCCACCGAGATGACTGATATCTACCGCTCCTTCCAAACCATACGCCTCACAGATAAACCCGCTCTCCCAGCGCCCATCCGCCAGTTGCACCTTGCCCAACCCCAGCGGCGCCGGAATCCCGGTCAAGAACGAGCCCAATTCACTGCTCGGCAAATCCCACACCTCCACCGCAATCGCCACGCCGCCATCTTTCACCCGAACCATTCCCGGACGAAACGGCGGGCCACCGGCCAACGCATACAGCTGATAATCCGGCGAACTGAACGTCGTCTCGACCAACCGAGCCCCGCGCCGCTTCAACTGCCAGTTCAGCGCCAGCCCGTCCAGATGCGCGCCACACACCACCAACCGCGCCCGGTCATTACGCGCAACCGCCGTGGGTGTCGGCGTGGTCAGACCTTGCTGGCGCTGGAAAGCGTCCGCCACGCTCAACAAATACTGATCGGTAAACGCCCGGCCAAACAGTGTTACGCCCCACGGCAGGCCATTGCCCATGAAAGCGCTGGGCACGGCGACGGCAGCGTAATCGAGCAGGTTCATGAAGTTGGTGTAGTAACCCAGTTCCGAATTGCGCAGCACTGGTTCGGCGTCCAGCTGCGCCAGTGTCACCGGGCGGCCGATGGTCGGCGTGACCACGCAATCGAGCCCTTCCAGCGCCTTGTCGCACAGCGCCTTCAAGGCTTGCAGTCGGTATTGCGCGCGGAAGGTTTGCACGCCTGTCACCGCCGGCGCCTTTGCTAGCACTGCACGAATCACCGGTAGCACCGCTTGTGGATTTTGCTCCATCAATTCCCCGGCCACGCTGTAGCGCTCGGCCACCCACGGCCCTTCGTAGAGCAAACGTGCGGCTTCAAAAAACGGCGACATATCCAGTTCGACGGCTTCACCGCCCAACACCTTGAGTTGGTCGATGGCATCCCCGAACAACAGCGGGCCTTCGGGGCAACCGAAAAATTCCAGGTCATGCGCGCGCGGCACGCCGAAACGGAAAGGGCGCGGCGTACCGAATGCCGAGCCGTCATTCCACTGCGGGTTGCTGCGGCTGTATTCATCGCGCGGGTCGAGGTGTGCGGTGAGCGCGAGCAATTGACTGGCCTCGCGAGCCGTCGCGGTAAAGGTCGTGACGCAATCGAGCGTGCGACAGGCCGGCACCACACCCGCCGTGGAGATCAATCCTTTGGTGGCTTTCAGTCCCACCAGATTGTTCAAACCCGCTGGCACACGCCCAGATCCCGCCGTGTCCGTGCCCAACGAAAAACTCACCACGCCGAGCGCCACCGCCAACGAAGACCCGGCGCTGGAACCGCCCGACGGATACTCCGGCAACACGCTGTTCGGGCACGCGCCATACGGCGAGCGGCTGCCGTTGAGGCCAGTGGCGAACTGGTCAAGGTTGGTCTTGCCCAACGGAATCGCCCCCAGCGCCAGCAGCTGCTCGACGATGGTCGCCGAACGCTCTGGCACATAGGCAAAGTCGGGACACGCCGCCGTCGTGGGAATGCCCGCCAGGTCGATGTTGTCCTTGATCGCGAACGGCACGCCGTACAGTGGCAGGCTGTCGATGTCGCGACCGTCGAGGGCGGCGAGGTACGATTCCAGTTCTTCGACACTGAGCAAGTGGATGAGCAGGTGATAGTCCGGGTTCAGCGCGGCAGCTTTGTCGCGCAGGCTCGACAGCAGTTGTCGAGGCGTGGTGCTGCCGTCACGGTAAGCGCTGCGCAGGGCGTCGAGTTGCAGATTGAGGGTCATGGAGTTAATCCTTTTCGAAATGGGTTCAGTCGACTTCCAGCACCACAACGCGCTGTCCGGCACGCACCGCCGAACCCGGTTGCACACGAATCTCACGCACCACGCCGGCCATCGGCGCGAGCAGCGGAATTTCCATCTTCATCGACTCCAGAATTACCAGCACATCACCGGCGGCCACGCGGCTGCCGGTTTCCACCTGAACCTGCCAGAGGTTGCCGGCGATGTGGCTGTCGACGCTCATTTCACCGCTGGCCAGCGCTGCCTCTTCGGTCGCTTGCGGGGCCAATTCTTCGCTGTCGAAATGCGCCTGACCGCTGGCGATCCAGCGTTCGCGCTCGGCGTTGAACGCGCCTTGTTGTTGATCGCGAAACGCGGCGATGGTCTCGGCTTCTTTCGTCAGGAATGCCTGGTAATCCGCGAGGTTCAATTGGCTGTGTTCGATGTTCAGCTCAAAGCGCCCGAGCGGGAAGTCCTTGCGGATGCGCAGCAGTTCATCGGCGCTCACCGGGTAGAAACGGATCTGGTCAAAGAAGCGCAACAGCCACGGTTTGCCATCGAACGCGGCGACTTCGCGGTAGCGGTTCCACATCTGCAAGGTGCGCCCGACAAACTGATATCCGCCGGGGCCTTCCATGCCGTAGACGCACATGTAGGCGCCGCCGATGCCCACCGAGTTTTCGGCGGTCCAGGTGCGGGCCGGGTTGTACTTGGTGGTCACCAGACGATGACGCGGGTCGAGCGGGGTGGCGACGGGGGCGCCGAGGTAAACGTCGCCCAGGCCCATCACCAGGTAACTGGCGTCGAACACCGTGCGCTGCACTTCGTCGAGATTGGGCAGGTCGTTGATGCGGCGGATGAACTCCAGATTGCTCGGGCACCACGGCGCGTCTTTGCGCACGGTGGTCATGTATTTCTCGATGGCCAACTGGCAGGCCGGATCGTCCCAGGACAGCGGCAAATGCACGATGCGCGAGGGCACTTGCAGGTCTTTGGCGGCGCACACCGCGTCCCATTCACCGGCGACGATGCCGAGCAGGTCGGACAGCGGCAGTTGCTCGGGTTGGTAGTGCACTTGCAGCGAGCGGATGCCGGGGGTGAGGTCGATCACGCCGTGCAGGTGTTTGCTTTCCAGCGCTTGCATGAGGGCGTGGGCGCGGAAGCGTAAAACAAGATCAAGTTCCGGCGCGCCGATTTCCAGCAGCAGATGAGTGTCCCCCGATAATCTCGCCACCAGCCGCGTATCCCCCTGACCAATATCCAACACCACAGGCGACACAACCCCCTGTAGGAGCTGGCTTGCCAGCGATGAAGTTGATGCGGTGTCTGGACTGGCCCCTTCGCTGGCAAGCCAGCTCCTACAGGGGGTGTTCCATTTCAGGGAGAGGGTGCGGGCGGTCTGGAGATCGACGGGGAGGAACTGGATTTTGTCCCCAGCCTTGAGTTGCCCCAGCTGCCAAAGGTCCGCTTCGATCACTGTCACCGGGCACACAAAGCCACCGAGGCTCGGGCCGTCAGGACCGAGGATCACCGGCATGTCCCCGGTAAAATCCACCGCCCCGATGGCATACGGATTGTCATGAATGTTCGACGGATGCAGTCCCGCTTCGCCCCCGTCGGCACGCACCCATTCCGGTTTCGGCCCGATCAGTCGCACGCCGGTTCGACTGGAATTGAAATGCACTTCCCACTGGGTCGCGAAGAAGGTGCCGATGTATTTTTCAGTGAAGTATTCCGGTGCGCCATGCGGGCCATAGATCACGCGGATTAGCCGCACAGCGGGCAACTCGGTGACTTGGATATCAGACAGTTCGGCATCGACACTCCGGTCGATCAAGGCCGGCACATGTAACACATCACCCGCCCGCAAGGCCCGACCACCATGCCCGCCAAACTGGCCGAGGGTGAAGGTGCTTTTGCTCCCCAGATAATCCGGAACCTGCAAACCACCGCGCACGCACAGATAGCTGCGAGCGCCTGCACCGGCAATCGTGCCTAGGCTCAACGTGGCACCGGCCGGCACCAACAGCGCCGTATTCATCGCGACGGTTTCACCGTTCAGCGTCAGTGGAATCACCGCCCCGGTCACCGCCACCACCACATCACAATTAAAGCGCAGCAACGGGCCGCTCATGGTGATTTCCAGCGCTGCGGCACCTTCTTCGTTGCCCAGTAAAAGGTTACCCAGACGCAGCGCGCGACTGTCCATCGGCCCCGACGGTGGCACGCCCACCGCCCAATAACCGAGACGCCCCGGATAGTCCTGAACGCTGGTTTGCGTCCCGGCGCTGAGCACTTCGAAGGTGTTGGCCTGATAGACCAAACCTTCCAGGCAACGCGTCCACGGCTGGCCGCTGGCGAACGGAACATCCAGCAGAATTTGCCGCAAGTAATCGCGGTTGGTTTCCACGCCATAGAGCTGACTGTCAGCCAATGCCTGATGCAGATCGGTGCGCGCTTCTTCGCGGGTCGGTGCCCAGCTGATGACCTTGGCGATCATCGGATCGAAGTACGGCGGGATCTCGCAACCGGCCTCGACCCAGGTGTCGATACGCAGTTGGATGCCGTTGGCGGCAGGGAAACTCACGGCGGTGAGCAAGCCGGGGCTCGGCTGGAAATCGCGCCGCGGATCTTCGGCATACAGGCGTGCCTGAATCGCGTGCCCCTCGGCTCTCAACCCTTGGCTCAACTCACGCAGTGGTGGCAAATCACCGGCCGCGAGTTCCACCATCCAGCGCACCAGGTCGACGCCCCACACTTGTTCGGTCACGCCGTGTTCCACCTGCAAGCGGGTGTTCACTTCAAGAAAGTAGAAACGCTGATCCTCGCTGTCGAAGACAAATTCCACGGTGCCGGCACTGCGGTAATTCACCGCTTTCGCCAGTTTGATGGCGGCTGCGCAAAGGTCTTCGGCCATGCCGTCGGGCAAGTTCGGCGCCGGGGTTTCTTCGAGGACTTTCTGGTTGCGCCGTTGTACCGAGCAGTCGCGTACGCCGAGGGCAATCACCTCGCCACGGCCGTCGCCGAACACCTGAACTTCCAGATGGCGCGCGCGCGGGATGTACTTCTCGATGAACACGCCGGCATCGCTGAAGTTGTTCTGGCCGAGGCGTTTCACCGCTTCGAAGGACTCGCTCAACTCCGCCGCGCTGCGGCACACGCGCATGCCAATGCCACCACCACCGGCGGTGCTTTTGAGCATCACCGGGTAGCCGACCTGTTCGCCTGCGATTAGTGCTGCGTCGAGGCTGTCCAACAGTTCGGTGCCTTCGAGCATCGGTACGCCGTGTTGCTTGGCCAAGGCGCGGGCGGTGTGTTTCAGGCCGAACACACGCAGCTGTTTGGGTGTGGGGCCGATGAAGGCGATGTCGGCGGCTTCACAGGCCTCGGCGAACGCGGCGTTTTCTGAGAGAAAACCGTAGCCGGGATGAATCGCTGTGGCGCCAGTGGCTTTGGCGATGGCGAGAATCTTGTCGACCGCCAGATAGGTGCCGGCGGCCGCGCCTTCACCGAGGCTGTGGGCTTCATCGGCTTGCAGGATATGCAGGCTGGCGGCATCGGCTTCGGAGTACACGGCGACACCCTTGACCTGCAATTCACGCAGGGTGCGCAGGATGCGGCAGGCAATGGCGCCACGGTTGGCAATCAGGATTTTTTCGAACATGGCATAACCCCCGGAGGCGATAGCGCATCAGCCTCGACCTGGGATGCGGGCCGTCCCGCAGTTTTTCGAAATGCACCAGGGCCGTCCCCGATGACAGAAATTCACACCACCCTTGTAGGCGCTGCTTGCCAGCGAAGAGGCCGTCATCTCCAGCATTGATGTCGACTGACACTCCGCTTTCGCTGGCAAGCCAGCTCCTACACAGGAGAGCGGTTATTTGATGCACTGGCTTGAACGGGCCTGGCACAGGGCGAACAACCATTTACGCAACCGCGCCAGTTTCAGTTCCATACCAATAACTCCGCCGGTGTCGGGTTGTAGGCGTTGCACGGGTTGTTCAGTTGCGGGCAGTTGGAGATCAGCACGATCACGTCCATTTCGGCCCGCAGGTCGACGTATTTGCCCGGCGCCGAAATGCCGTCTTCAAAGGTCAACCCGCCGTCCGCCGTGACCGGCACGTTCATGAAGAAATTGATGTTCGGCCCGATGTCGCCTTTGCCCAGTCGCCCGTCGTGGACGCAGGCGCGCAGGTAGTTGTCGCGGCAGCTGTGCATGTAGCGTTTTTCCAGGGCGTAGCGCACGGTGTTGCTCTCTTGAGCGCAGGCGCCGCCGAGGGTGTCGTGGCGCCCGCAGGTGTCGGCGACGATGGTCAGCATCGGTTTGCCGAGGTTGGAATACAGGACGCTGCCGGTGCTCAGGTACACGCTGTTTTGCCGGCGCAAAGTGCGTTGCACGTCATAGCGTTCTTTCGGATTGGCCACGCTGTAGAACAAGGTGTCGACCGCTTGATTGCCCTCCAGGTCGAGGATGCGCAAGGTCTGGCCAGCTTTGACTTCCATCAGCCAGGGTTCGCCGGCCGGGATGGTCGCGCGGTACACCGCAGCTTCTGGGTGCTTTTGAGCTGTAGCGATTGCAAGTGACATGGCGGCGATCCTCAGGCGAACAGACGGTCGGTATTGATGAAGCCGCGCTCGTTTTCCGGGCGCAAGGTGCGGCAGTGTTCGGCGACGCTGGCGTCGGCGTTCATCCAGCTGAGCTTCAGAGGTTTCGGTGCGTATTCGGGCGATGGGTCCATCGGGTGTTGCAGGGCGGTGAGTACCACCAGTGTGTCCATCGGCGCGTACAACTCGATGTAATCACCGGCCCTGGAATTGCCTTCGACGAAGTGGAAACGCCCGGCTTCATCGACATTGACGCGACTGAACAGGTTGAGGGTCATCAGCAAGTCCGACAGGCCGAGGCCCCACTTGCCCAGCTCCACCAACAGGTTGTCGGTGCCGTTGCGGAAGAAGCCGTTGCGCAGTTCCTGATAACGCCCCGCGCCGTATTTTTCCGCGACTTCTTCAGCACAGAGCACGCCGCCGAGGCTGTCGCTCCAGCCGCAGGTGTCGGCTGTGATCGCAGCCAGCACGCGGCCCATGTCCGAGTACAGGCAATGGCCGCTGGTGAGCTTGGCGGTGTGTTGGCATTTGAGGCTGTCGGGCAGGTTCAGGCGTTCGGTTTTTTCATTGGCGTTGAGCAGCGTCAGGCTGACGTTGGCACCGCCACGCAGATCGGTCAGGCGCAGCAGTTGACCGCGTTTCAGTACGAACGAACGATGACCGCCACCGGGCAGCAATTCTTCGGCGAAGGGTGTGAACAGCAGGGTCGAATCAGTCATTTGCAGATTCCTCTAAGCGATACGAAGCGTGCCTGCCAGGGGCATCGGCAGGGTGTCGACGGCGGCACGGGTGGTGCGGCGGTCGCTGTTCAAAGGGATGTCGTAGGTGATGCGCGCGCCATAGGCACCGGGGGCGTGCGGGTCAACGCGGACTTTATCGAACACCAGCAGACGCGTGCCGAGGCTGAAACCTTCGGACAGGTCGTGGGTGACCATGAACACCGTCAGTTGCGTCTCGCGCCACAGTTCCAGCAGCAAGGCGTGCATGTCTTTGCGAATACCCGGATCGAGGGCGCCGAACGGTTCGTCGAGCAGCAACACGCGGGGTTTCATGATCAGTGCCTGAGCGATGGCCAGCCGTTGCTGCATGCCACCGGAAAGCTGCGCCGGGTACTTGTCCAGCGAGTGGCCGAGGCCGACTTTGTGCAGCAACACCGAGGCCTGTTCCCGCGCATCACGTTTGGCGCTGCCGAACAGGCGTCCGAGCAGTGGCGAACGCGGCAGTTCGAGGCCGAGAGCGACGTTGTCCAGCACCGTTAAATGCGGGAACACCGAGTAGCGCTGGAACACCACGCCACGGCTCGAGTCCGGTTCACCGGCCAGGGCCTGACCGTCGAGTAGAATCTCGCCTCGACTCGCACGTTCCTGACCGAGCAACAAGCGCAGGAAGGTTGATTTTCCGCAGCCTGAGGCGCCGACGAGTGTGCAGAACTCACCCTCGTTGACGTTGAGGCTTAGCCTTTCGAGCACCACCTGATCGCCGTATTGCTGCCATACGTTCTTTACGGTGATGAAGCTCATGCGCGTGCTCCTTCATACCAAGGGAAAGCACGTTGGGTCAGGCGCTTCAGGCCCCAGTCCATCAGCCAGGCGAGGAGGGTGATCCACACCACGTACGGCAGGATCACGTCCATCGCCAGGTAACGGCGCACCAGGAAGATCCGGTAGCCGAGGCCGTCGGTCGAGGCGATGGCTTCAGCGGCGATCAGGAACAACCATGCCGAACCGAGCATCAGCCGCAGCGAAATCAGCAAACGCGGCAGCAGTTGCGGCAGTACCACGCGCAGCATCAGGGTCCAGGTCGAGGCGCCGAGGGTCTGGGCCTTGATCAGCAACTCGACCGGAATTTCCCGGGCGCGTTGTTCCAGATCACGGGCCAGGGCCGGGGTGATGCCGATCACGATCAGCATCACTTTCGACAATTCCCCAAGGCCGAACACGATGAACAGAATCGGCAGGATCGCCAGCGGCGGCACCATCGACAGCACCGTCAGCAGCGGGGATAGCGGCGCGCCGAACAGCGGCAGGGTGCCAGCCGCCATGCCCAGGCATAGCCCGGCCAGCGCGCTGATACCGAGGCCGATAGCCAAGCGGCGCAGGCTCGAAGCACTGTCCTGCCAGAGCAGGTATTCACCGGTGCGGGTGTCGGCCACAAAGGCCAGGCGTTTCACCGCGTCGGTCATCTGCACAGCGCTCGGCAGCAGCTTGTCGTTGGGGTTGTCCGTCAGCCGCTCGGCCGAGCCCATGAAGTAGGCGAACAGCACCAGGGCGAACGGCAGGATCACCAGCAACAGGCGACTCGGGCGATCCGGGTGGCGATTGATCAGGCGCATGGCCAGCTCCTCCTGCTTACAGCTTGGCGTCGGCAGCCATCTGCACGAAGGTCGGGTCGAAGCGCAGCTTGAGGTTGGCCGTGTCGCCGCTGGTCACGCCATTGGCGAACGCCATGCCGACGGCGCTGGTGTCCTTGGCGCCTTCGCCGAGCAAGCCGTGCTGGAACGAAAACTCGGCCACTTTGCGCATGGTCGCCGGCAGTTGCTTGCTGGTGGAAAAGTCCAGGGCTTCTTTGGGCGTGGCGAACAATTTGGTGGTGTCGAGTTGTGACTGGAAACCCGTCAGGTCAGTGCCGGAGGCCTTGGCCATGTGTTCGAGCGCGGCTTTGCTGGCGGCGTTTTTCGAGTTCATCAATTCGACGACTTCGAACCAGGCACCGGTCAGCGCTTTGCCCAGCGCCGGGTTGTCTTTGAGGGTGGCGCTGTTGACCACCATCATGTCCATGATTTCGCCGGGGATCTGGCTGGAGTTGAAGACTTCAGTCACCTCGGGCTTGGCCTTGATGTCCGAGAGCATCGGGTTCCAGGTGGTGACGGCGTTGACCTGTTCGGTGTTGAAGGCGGCGGAGATGTCGGCGTCGGAGGTGTTGACCACTTTGAGGTCTTTCTCGGTGAGGTCCACCGAATCCAGCGCCCGGGCCAGCAGGTAATGAGAAACCGACAGCTCCACCAGATTGACGTCCATGCCCTTGAGGTCGGTGATTTTCTTACCGTCACCCTTGAGCACGATGCCGTCATTGCCGTTAGAGAAATCGCTGACGATAAGCGCGGTGCTGTCGACGCCGCCAGCGGCCGGAATGGTCAGCGCGTCCATGTTGGTCATGGTGCAACCGTCGAACTGGCCAGCGGTGTATTGATTGATCGATTCGACGTAGTCGTTGAGCTGCACCACATCAATCTTGATGCCGTACTTCTTTGCCCATTTGTCGACGATGCCTTGGCTACCGGCGTATTCCCACGGCATCCAACCGGCATAGATGGTCCAGCAGACACTGAAGTGGTCTTTCTGGGCGGCCTGGGACGAGAAACTCACGAAGGCTGCGAACGCAGCGGCGAGCAGGGCGGGTAAGCGAAGCTGGGACATGGTGGTTCTCCAGTTGATCAGGGGCGAGCAGGAGTCAACGCGGCACCGCGAACGGTGGCTTGTCTCCCGGGCTTTTGTCCCGCCGTGTAACCTCAACTGGAGGTCGCCAACTCTCGGACCAGCCACTCGCTCAAAGCGAGCCGGAACCCTAGTCAGCCATTGCAAATTGTGGTGCCGCGAACCTGTAAAGAACTCCTGCACGCTTTTACTAAAGCGAGAGACGTGCCAAGTCGGCTTGAGCGCCCTAGCGTGGGGGATGACGCGAGAGCCACGTCGGGAGGGGGCTGCACGGTTGCCTTGTGATGGTGCGCGACTGCACCGCAATGGGACGGTTTGGCCGCTGATCTGAAGGTATTTGCGGACCAGCACTCGATGCCGTTTTTCAAGTCAAAAGCAATGTCAGCCGGCCGTTGTCGGCTGCTGTCCCAAGGTCTTTTCGGAGGCCGTCATGCTGCGTCGAATTGTGTTTACGGTGTTGTTCAGTTTGGGTATGTCTGGTTGCTATTACTACGCAGGCCCCTATGACGCATACGCCACACCTAATGACTACCCCGGTTATTACTACCCCGGTTATTACTCGCCTTACTACCATGGTGGCAATTACGGTCCACGGTATTACGGGGGGTATCGCTCCCGTTATTACGGGGGCCACGGACCGCGTTATTACGGCGGTGGATATCACGGCTGGCACCATTAATCAGTGCGTGAATAGATGAAAAACCTTTCATCGGGCAGATGTTTCAATGTGTTTCATGGGCGCACCAGATTTCGAAAAACGAGGTCTGATCTTTCGACAGTCACCGATTAATTGACTGTCGCTCACCAGCGTCGCTGGTGTAGCTCACTCGCGGTCCAGGAGGCCGCCATGCTCTGTCGAAAACAGCTCCGCCGAATTCTTCTGATTGCTCTATCGGGATTGTCTCTTGGTGCGTGCGTGCCCTATTCCGATGGAGGAGCCAACTACTACAGTTCCGAGGTCTATACCTCGCCAGCGCCAACCTATTACGCCGGTGGCGGATCCTACTATTCAGGTGGCGGAGGTTATTACTCGCCACCGCCCCGGTACTACTCACCGCCAGCGCGGTATTACCAGCCGACTCCGCGCTATTACTATCAGCCAAGGATCTATCAACCGGCCCCGCGTTATTACCAATCCCGGAGCTATTACCGGTCACATCAGAATCAGGGCTGGGACGGTCATCACCAAGGTGGCTGGAGTAATGACAACCGAGGTGGCTGGAATAATGACAACCGAGGTGGCTGGAATAATGATTACCGGGGGGGTGGACGCCATCACGGCGGACGCGGTGACCACATGGGCCGAGGTGGCCACCGGTAACCGTTCACACAAAAGCGGCGCACGAAGCGCCGCTTTTTTGTGCCCGAATTTCAGTATTCGGACAAATCCGCCAGTGGGTGCCGACCTTCCCAGGCCTTCTGGAAGTGCGCGTCCACCACCGCATCCGGTACGTTGTTGATGTCCGGCCAGTGCCAGTGCGGTTTCTGGTCCTTGTCGATCAACCGTGCGCGCACACCTTCGCTGAACTCCGGATGTCGACAACAGTTGAGGCTCATCGTGTATTCCATCTGAAAAACCTGAGCCAACGACAGGTGCCGGGCCCGGGCGATTTGCTCCCAGACCAGATGCGCGGTCAGCGGCGCGCCTTCACTCATGGTTTTTGCGGCACGGCTGAGTAGCAGGTCGGCGCTGTCGCGTTGCAGGCTGATGGCCTTCCAGGCGCAACTCACATTACTGACGTCCAACAATTCGTCGATGTGCTGGCGCCGTGGCAACCACTGGGCTTCGGGCATTTGCCCGACGGCTTCCTGCTGCAAGGCCTTGAGCAAACTGTTGAGCTGCATCGGCGTTTGTTCCTGCCAGTTCAGTTGCAGCAACCCTTCGATCAGTTCCTCCTGTTGTTCATCGAGCAAGAAACGGTCGGCCAGGTCCAGGTCAATTGCATCGCGGCCGTTCATGTGGGCACCGGTCAGGCCCAGAAACAGCCCGAGCTTGCCGGGCATTCGCGACAGAAACCAACTGGCGCCAACGTCCGGATACAGGCCAATGCTGATTTCAGGCATTGCCAGCCGAGTGCTTGGCGTGACAATCCGGATACTCGCGCCTTGCAACAAACCCATCCCGCCGCCGAGCACATAACCATGACCCCAGCAGATCAACGGTTTCGGGTAGGTGTGCAGTTTGAAGTCCAGGCGATATTCCGCCGCAAAGAAGTGCGCGGCCAACGGCGGCACCTCCCCGGGATGAGCGCGACAGGCTTCCACCAGGCTGCGTACTTCACCGCCGGCACAGAAGGCCTTGGCGCCGTTGCCGCGCAGTAACACGCAGACTATTTGCGGGTCCTTGGCCCAAGCGTCCATTTGATCACGCAGGGCGTTGATCATCGGCAGGGACAGGGCGTTGAGGGACTTTTCGGCATCGAGGCTGGCGATGCCGATGCGAGCGCCGTCGGTGCCGGTGAGTTCTTCGAAGTGCAGATTCATCGTGACCTCGATCGGGAATTTGAGCGTTCAGTATGATCGCTGTACAGGAAAGTGCCGGATGTGCGTCAGATCAATTGACAAGTGTGATGGGCTTTCCTAGGGTTCGCCCCATTGTTTTTGCCGGATGTAACCATGACTGCTGACGACCGTATCAAACTCGAACCGAGCTGGAAGGAGGCACTGCGTGCCGAATTCGACCAGCCCTACATGGCAGAGTTGCGTGATTTCCTGCAACAGGAGCGTGCGGCGGGCAAGGAGATCTATCCACCGGGCCCGATGATTTTCAACGCGCTCAACTCCACGCCGTTGGACAAGGTCAAGGTCGTCATCCTCGGTCAAGACCCCTACCACGGCCCGGGCCAGGCCCATGGTTTGTGCTTCTCGGTGCAACCGGGCGTGCCGGCGCCGCCGTCGCTGGTAAACATCTATAAAGAGTTGAAACGCGACCTGAACATCGATATTCCCAACCATGGCTATTTGCAGAGCTGGGCCGACCAAGGCGTGCTGATGCTCAACACCACCATGACGGTCGAGCGCGCCAATGCCAATGCGCACAAGGATAAGGGCTGGCAGTTTTTCACGGACCGGATCATTGAGATCGTCAGCCAGCAGCAGCCGCATCTGGTGTTTATGCTGTGGGGCGCACATGCCCAGAGCAAACAGAAGCTGATCGACGCGACCAAGCACCTGGTGCTGACGTCGGTGCATCCGTCGCCGTTGTCCGCGTATCGCGGATTTCTGGGATGCGGGCACTTCAGCCGGACCAACAAGTTTCTTGAGCAGAATGGCGAGACGCCGATTGAGTGGCGGTTGCCACCGGTTTGATGTCAGTTGGTGGAGCTTTGTGGCGAGGGGGCTTGCCCCCGTTGGGTCGCGTAGCGGCCCCCTACATTCCCTAGCAATACTGAATCAGCAGGATTTACGACTGCTACGCAGCCGAACGGGGCGGTGCGGCGTTCCGACAAGCCCCTTCACCACAGGGATCGGGTCAGGACTGTTCCGGCACCCGGTTCCAATACTTGAACAACGGCTCCGCCAGAAACAACACAAACAACAACCGCATCACCTGCATTGCCGTCACCAGCGGCACCGACAACTGCAGCGTCTCCGCCGTCAGGCTCATTTCCGCAATCCCGCCGGGCATCATGCCCAGGGTTAGCGAGCGCAAATCCAGATGGGTCAGCGCACTCAACCCCAGCGCCGCCGCCGTGGCGATCAACATGGTCAGCACCGTGCCGATCAAGGTCCGGCCCATGAAGGAAGGCGCACGCCGAAAAAACTGTCGGTTGAAGTGACAACCCAAGCCGCTACCAATCAGCCATTGGCCGATCTGGCTTCCGCCATTGGGCAAACCGATGTGCAAATCCCAACCGATGCTCACCGCCGCACTTACCAGCAACGGCCCGAACAGCCATGGGTTGGGTTGACGCAGGCGCTCCCACAGCCACGCCGCCAAGGCGCCTGCCGGGAATAAAAAGGCCAACCAGCGCCAGTCCACGGCCGTGGCGTGCAAAACCGGCGCACCGTCACCCAACAAATACTTGAACGCCGCCGGCACACACAACACCACCACCAGCACCCGCAAACTTTGTCCCGCCGCCACACGGCTGAGCACCGCACCGTTGCGAGCACCGAGGTTGACCATCTCTCCGGAGCCGCCGGGCATGCTGGAAAAGAACGCGGTGGCGCGATCCTCGCCGGTACGGCGCATCAACCAGACCCCGACCACGGCCGACAGGCTGGTGACCAACGCACCGAAGAAGATCAGACCGAAATGCCCCAGCACCTGCTCCATCACCACCGGGGTGAAGTGCAGGCCAATGCCGACTCCCACAATCCACTGGCCGCACTTGCGGCCGCCAGGGATTTCCGCCAATTGCCAAGGGGTCAGGCAACGCACGAGGATGATCGCCAGCAACGAGCCGACCATCCACGGCAGCGGCCAGCCGATCTGGCTGGCGAGGTAACCGCCCAGCAGACCGACCAGCGGTGTTCCCCACCAGGCTTTGAGCGGCGTTCGATCAGACATCGGCGATAGCGCGTTGAGCGGCCGAACGTTTACGCCAGATCCGCAACAATGGCATCAGCAGCATGATCGCGGTCAGTACCCAGCAGCCGAAGGTGATCGGGCTGGACCAGAGGATTTCCAGTGCACCGTTGGAAATCGACAGCGCGCGCCGCAGGTTTTGTTCCATCAAGCCGCCGAGGATGAAGCCCAGCAAAATCGGCGACAACGGGAAGTCCAGCTTGCGCAGGATGTAGCCGAAGATGCCGATACCGATCATCAGGAACAGGTCGAAGGTGGTGGCGTGCACCGCATAGACGCCGATCCCGGTGATGATCGCGATCACCGGTACCAGCGCCCAGTTAGGCACGGCGAGGATGCGAGTGAAGATACGGATCATCGGGATGTTGAGGATCACCAACATGATGTTGGCGATGAACAACGAGGCGATCAGGCCCCAGACGATGTCGGGTTGCTGTTGGAACAGCAGCGGCCCCGGCGTGATGTTGTACAGCGACAGGGCGCCGATCATCACCGCCGTGGTGCCAGAGCCGGGAACACCGAGGGTCAGCATCGGCACCAGTGCGCCGCACGCTGCGCCACCGATGGCGGTTTCCGGTGCCGCAAGGCCACGCATGTCGCCCTGGCCGAACGTGCCTTTGGCACCGGCGATACGTTTTTCGGTCATGTAGGCCACGGCGCTGGCGAGGGTCGCGCCGGCTCCCGGCAACACGCCCATGATGAAGCCCAGCACGCCACAACGCAGGTTCACCACGAACACCGCCGAGGCTTCCTTGAAGTTGAACATCATGCGGCCGGTGGCTTTCACTGCTTCCTGACCATGATGGGTTTTTTCCAGCAGCAGGAGAATTTCACTGATGGAGAATAGACCCAACACCAACACGACAAATTGTATGCCGTCGGTCAGGTGGATGTTGTCCCCGGTGAATCGGTAAACGCCGCTGTTGGCATCGATCCCGACGCTCGACAGAAACAGGCCGATCAACGCCGCAATAAAGGTTTTCAGCGGTCGGTCACCGGCCATGCCGCCAAGGCAAACAATGGCGAACACCATCAGCACGAAATATTCCGCCGGCCCAAAGGCAATCGCCCATTTCGCCAGCAGCGGGGCGAACAGCACCATGCCGCAGGTGGCGATGAACGCGCCGATAAACGAACTCCACGCCGACAACGACAGCGCGACACCGGCCAGGCCTTTGCGGGCCATCGGGTAACCGTCCAGCGTGGTCATGACGGTAGAGGCTTCACCGGGAATGTTCAGCAGAATCGAGCTGATCCGTCCGCCGTATTCGCAACCCAGGTACACCGCTGCCAGCAGAATCAGTGCCGACTCCGGTGGCAGGCCGAGGGCGAATGCAATCGGGATCAACAATGCCACGCCATTGATCGGGCCCAGGCCCGGTAAAAGGCCGACCACGGTGCCGATCAGGGTGCCGCACAGGGCGGTCACCAGGTTGTATGGGCTCAGCGCGACGCCGAAACCCTGACCCAAATAGCCAAGCGTATCCATATCAGTTCTCCAGAACGTCGAGCACGCCCAAGGGCAGCGGCACGTCCATCAACTTGTCGAACAGCAGATAAAGGCCGACGGCCATTAGCGTGATGATCACAATGCTGGGCACCCAGCGACCGCCATATAGGCGCGCCATTGGAATGCCGATCAGGATGCTGGCGACGATGAAACCAAGGGGTTCGAATGTGCCGGCAAACACCAGCAACAGCACCACGCATATGCCGATTTTGGTCAGGGTTTCGCGGTCCATCGGTGGTTCGTCAGCGTCGTGCTTGATCGGCGCGGGACGAAACACCATATACAACAGCGCCAGGCCCATCAGCCCGAGCATCAACAGCGGAAAGGCTCTGGGCCCCACCGGTTCGTAGGAAAAAGCCGCTTGATACGGCCAGGCCATCAGCGCCAGGCCAACACAGGCCAGCAACAGCACCGAAGCAAAAAAGCGTTGTAAGAGCATGGGAAACTCCTGTGCCGCGGCCCCGCGAAACGAGGCCGCAGCCGCTAGACAGAGGCGATCACTGGATCAGGCCGAACTCTTTGGCCAGCACTTTGTAGTCTGCTACCTGCTTCTTCACGTAGGTGTCCAGCTCCGGGCCGGTCATGGCGAACGGGAACAGTTCACGTTGATCGCGCAGCTTGGCGAAGTCTTCGGACGCCAGCAGCTTGTCGAAGGCGTCTTTCCACCAGGCGTAGTCTTCGTCGCTGACTTTTGGCCCGAGGTAGAAGCCGCGAACCACCGGCCAGACGATGTCGTAGCCTTGCTCTTTGGCGGTCGGGATGTCTTTCATTTCCGGCTCGTCCAGGCGCTTCTCGGCGAACACGGCCAGCAAGCGCATGTCGCCGCTCTGGATGTGCGGCATGGAGTCGGAGATGTCGGTGCTGCCGACCTGAATGTGCCCACCGAGCAGGGCGGTGGCGATTTCACCGCCGCCTTCAAGGGCGACGTAGCGCAGGTCGCGCGGGTTGATCCCGGCTGCCTTGGCGATCAGTGCGGTTTGCATCCAGTCCTGGCTGCCGACGGTGCCGCCGGAGCCGATCACCACTTTGCTCGGGTCTTCTTTCAGCGCTTTGACCAGATCGTCGAGGGTTTTGTAAGGCGAATCGCTTTTCACTGCGATGGCGCCATAACTGGTGCCGACGGCGGCCAGCCAGCGCACGTTGGTTTCATCGAATCGACCAAACTTGCCTTGCGCCAGGTTCAGCAGCGAGCCGCTGGACCAGGCCACCAACGTGCCAGCGTCGGCGGGGCGCTGAGCGACCACCGCGTTGTACGCCACTGCGCCGACACCGCCGGGCATGTAGGTCACGCGCATCGGTTTGGTCAGCAGCTTTTCGTTGATCAGCGCACTCTGCGCCAATTTGCAGGTGAGGTCGAAACCACCGCCCGGTGAGGCCGGGGCGATGCATTCCGGGCGTTTGGGTTCGGCCATCAATTGACCGGCGAACAGCATACAGCTGGCGGCGAGGGCGAAACGGCGCAGGGATCGATTCATTATTGTCTCCATGGGAGTTTTTGTTTTTGGGGATGTTTCAGGTGCGGCGGTTTCGCGTCGTGCAGCCGGCAACGGCGCTGGCAAGCGTAAACGACGGGATTCTGGATAAAGGGCGGGACGGACAAGCCTGAAGCTGCGTAGACAGCATGGTGCAGTACCTCATTTATTGTTCTTATTGACGAAAACGCGTCATGGCGTTTTTCGGGAGCTACATTTCAAAGCACTATTGGAGGGTCGGCATTCGAAACCATCCGTGGGCCGACTCTAACGGGCCAACCTTTCACTAACCTTTCAGCAGGCTTTCACGGTTTACAGGCTTCACAGCAGCGGATGCGGCTGTAAACTTCGCGCCAAAGAATGGCGTCGACCATCCCCTGAATGAGGTAAAGATCCATGCGTGTTCTGCTCGTCGAAGACCACTTGCAGCTTGCCGAAAGTGTCGCCCAGGCGCTCAAGAGCACCGGGCTGACGGTGGACGTGCTGCACGATGGCGTGGCTGCAGACCTGGCTTTGAGCAGCGAGGAATACGCCATGGCCATTCTCGATGTCGGCCTGCCGCGCATGGATGGTTTTGAAGTGCTCGCGCGCTTGCGCTCCCGGGGGAAAAACCTGCCGGTGCTGATGTTGACCGCGCGTAGCGACGTCAAGGATCGGGTCCATGGCCTGAACCTTGGTGCTGACGATTACCTGGCCAAACCCTTTGAACTGACCGAACTCGAAGCGCGGGTCAAAGCCTTGTTGCGCCGCAGTGTGCTGGGCGGTGAACGTCAGCAGCGCTGCGGTGTGCTGGCCTATGATCTGGACACCCGGCGCTTCACCCTCGGTGAAGAATTGCTGACCCTGACCTCGCGTGAACAGGCCGTTCTCGAGGCGCTGATCGCCCGGCCCGGACGGGTGATGAGCAAAGAGCAACTGGCCTCCCAGGTGTTCGGTCTGGACGAAGAAGCCAGCCCTGACGCGATCGAAATCTACGTGCATCGCTTACGCAAAAAACTCGACGGCCAACCGGTCGCGATCGTGACCTTCCGCGGTCTTGGCTACTTGCTGGAAAGCCGCGATGCATAAGCCCAGCAGCCTGCGCTGGCGGTTGCTGTGGAACCTCGCGCTGTTGCTGGTGGTGTTAATGCTGGCCAGCGGTTTGAGCGCGTACTGGAATGGTCGCGAAGCGGCCGACACGGCCTATGACCGCACTTTGCTGGCGTCGGCGCGAACCATTGCGGCGGGTGTCACCCAGCGTGACGGCACGCTCAGTGCCGACGTGCCCTACGTGGCGCTGGATACGTTTGCCTACGACAGTGCGGGGCGAATCTTTTACCTGGTCAATGACATCCATCAGAATTTGATTTCCGGTTACGAAAACCTTCCCGCACCACCTCCCGGAACGCCGCGCACCGATGACTACCCGGCGTTGGCACGGTTTTACAACGCCACGTATCGCGGGCAGAACGTGCGGGTGGTCAGCCTGCTCAAACCGGTCAGCGAGCCGAACATGAATGGCATGGCGGAAATTCGCGTTGCGGAAACCGATGAGGCACGGGTCAGCATGGCGCGCAGCCTGGCGGCGGATACGTTGCTGCGGCTGGGCATGCTGGCGATTGGCGCGCTGCTGTTGGTGTGGTTTGCGGTGAGTGCGGCGTTGCGCCCGCTGGAACGCTTGCGCACGGCAGTGGAAGAGCGCCAGTCAGATGATCTGCGGCCATTGCCGTTGGTGGAAGTGCAACACGAGTTGTGGCCGCTGGTCCGCGCGCTCAATCACTTTACCGAGAGGCTGCGCGAGCAGTTCGAGCGTCAGGCTCAGTTCATCGCCGATGCCGCCCATGAACTGCGTACGCCGTTGGCGGCGCTCAAGGCGCGGCTTGAGCTTGGCCTGCGGGCGAGTGAGCCCGAAACCTGGCGCAACACCCTGGAAACCGCTGCCCAAGGCACGGATAGGTTGACGCACCTGGCGAATCAATTGCTGTCGCTGGCACGGGTCGAAAACGGTGCCCGAGCCATTGCCGAGGGCGGGGCGCAGTTGCTGGATTTGAGTCAGTTGGCGCGGGAGTTGGGCATGGCCATGGCGCCGCTGGCCCACGCACGCGGTGTTGCCCTGGCACTGGAAGCGGACGAGCCGGTGTGGCTGCGCGGTGAACCGACGCTGTTGAATGAATTGCTGAGTAATCTGGTGGATAACGCACTGGCCCATACACCGTCGGGCGGCAATGTGATTCTGCGGGTCACTGCACCAGCGGTCCTGGAGGTTGAGGACGACGGGCCGGGGATTCCGATTGAAGAGCGGGAGCGGGTGTTCGAGCGCTTTTACCGACGTAATCAGCAGGTGGCCGGGTCGGGGCTGGGCCTGGCGATTGTCGGCGAGATCTGCCGTGCGCATCTGGCGCAGATCAGCCTGCATGATGGTGAAAAGAAGGGGTTGAAGGTTCGGGTGAGTTTTATTGCCGGGGAGTGAAGCCATCACCTGTGGTGAGGGGGCTTGCCCCCGTTCGACTGCGAAGCAGTCGTAAAACCTGCACAGACTATGTTTCTGGCCAGCCAAGTAGCTGGGGCCGCTGCGCGACCCAACGGGGGCAAGCCCCCTCGCCACAATGATCAGTAAAACATCGACCGCGATTCTTCCAGATCCCGGCACATCGCCTCGTTCTGCGGATCGATCCCTAGCTTCTTGAACGACGGCACGTTGAACACATCGATTCGAGCCAGCGGATGATCGGTATCCTTGTGGCAATACAGACTGGCCACTTGCACCAGATCGACATAATCAATCCGGTCAGACTCACGCTTGAAGTCCAGGTATTGCCCTGGCACCTTCACCAGTTTCTCCGGAAACTCCCATACCCTGAGCAGTTTGTCGCCGATCAACGGATGAATCTGATCGATCACATGGTTGAGGCTGACCGGGTCAGAAAGCAGCTGATAGTGATCTTCGGCGTAGGTCAGAATCGGCAACACGCCGATCTGATGCACCAGACCACCTAGGGCGGCCTGGTCGGGTTTGAGTTGTGTGTAATGGCGGCACAAGGCATAGCTGACCCCGGCGATTTCCAGGCTTTTGCGCCAGACATCGCGCATTTTCTGTTGCACCACCTCGGAGCGGGCGTGGAAAATCTGTTCCATCACCAGGCCGATCGCCAGGTTGCTGCTGTAGTTGACGCCCAGTCGCGTGATCGCCGTGTGCAGGTCGTTCACTTCTTGAGTCGCACGCAGCAGCGGGCTGTTGACCACTTTGATCAGGCGCGCCGATAACGCCGTATCGCGGCCGATCACTTTGCTCAGTGTACTGACACTGATTTCCGGGTCTTCGGCGGCCTTGCGAATCTGCATGGCCACTTCCGGTAATGTTGGCAGAACCAGGTCATCGTTATCGATGGCCTCAACCAAATCCTGTTGGACCTTTTCCGCCAGATCGTTCATTTCGTTTCTCTAGGGTGTTGCAACAAATGCTGCGGTTAACGCTGGATTTCGCGGTCGCGATCCAGTGAGTAAGGCAGGTCGAGCAAGTTCAGGGCCGGTCCTTCGAGGGTACCGAGGTGAATGTCACCTCCCTCAGCTGCTTCGGCTTGCAGCACGGCCAGGAGTTCAATGTGTTGTTCCGCGTTGGCCGCCAGGACCACTTCGCCGATGGAACTGCCATGGGACGGGGAAAACAGCGGCGTGCCGGGGACGGGCAGTGCGCCGGCATCGAGGGTCAGACGATACAAGCGGCGCTTGAGTTTGCCCAGGTACTGCATGCGCGCGACGATTTCCTGGCCGGTGTAGCAGCCTTTCTTGAAGCTCACGCCACCGACGGCTTGCAGATTGAGCATCTGCGGGATGAACAGTTCACGTGTCTCTGGCATGACCTGACCGATCCCTGCGCGGATCTGGCCCAGTAGCCATTGGTTCAGATTTCCTTCGGGCAACATGGCGGTCAGCTTGCCCTTGATGGTGTTGGCCTGATCAGCGGCGACCCACAGTTCAGCGCGATCCGGTGAAACGCGGATGGCGATCAGACCTTCATGACGCACGACACTGTCGGTGTCTGCCGGCAATTCAAGACCGAGGCTGCTCAGCGCGGCATCGCCATGATCGAGGCCGAAGCGGACCCAGGCGGCGCTTTCGTCGGTCAGTTTGGATTTGGAGAACACGGCGTACTTTTTCAGGTCAGCCAACTGCGGTTCCAGCAGCTCGGTGGCCATCGCCATCAAAACGCCGTCACCTTCCAGCAGAATGCGGAAACTCGACTGCATCCGGCCTTTTTGCGTGCAACGGGCGCCCAGACTGGCCTGGGTATCGCTCAGGTAATTGAGGTTGCAGGTCAATTGGCCTTGCAGGAATTTGCCGGCATCCGCGCCGCGGACCGCGAGAACGCCTTCGTGAGACAGGGTGCAGAAAAAAGCAGAATCGGCCATGGGTCATCGCAGGGTAAAGAGTCTGGGGGACATCATAAGGGGGCGACCATGAAATGGGTAGTTCACAAAAGGTCGGCAGTGCCCGACCAAAGCCGACTGTTCGACGCTGCCCGGGGCTGTATACTTGCCGCCTATTTGAGGAGCGCTCCATGGTCGAAGATGTTGAACTGAATCGCCTCTACTGGCACAGCCGCCGCGGCATGCTTGAGCTGGACGTATTGCTGGTGCCGTTTGTAAAAGAGGTCTACCCGCACCTCAATGATGTCGACCGCGATTGCTACCGCAAGCTGCTTGAGTGCGAAGATCAGGACATGTTCGGCTGGTTCATGGAACGCGCCGAATCCGAAGATCCGGAGCTTCAGCGCATGGTTCGCATGATCCTGGACCGTGTCCAGCCCAAGTAATACGTTCGAATGCCGCTGGCATGCCTCACGGCAGTTGCTGGCGGCGTATCTCCTGGCCCAGCTATTCGCATTGGGTTCGTTGTTTCTTCTGTCTATACCGGTCTGGGCCAGTCTGCTCGGCGCTTTCTGCTGTCTGACGCATGGCGTTTGGGTATTGCCGCGTCAGGTTTTGCTGACACACCCACAGGCATTTCGCGGCTTGCGACGCGACGCCGAGGGTTGGCAGTTATGGAATCAGGCGCAGGGTTGGCAGCCGGTGCAGCTGCGCCCGGACAGCCTCGCGCTGCCATTGATCGTGGTGCTACGGTTTCGCCTGCGCGGCGAACGGCGGGTCAGATCGATCTGCGTCCCCCGCGACTCGCAGGCGGCGGATGTGCACCGACGCCTGCGGGTTCGACTTGCGTTCAGTCGACGTAGGTGGGCGGCACCAGAATAGTGTCCAGGGCAACCGGGAGCATATTGGGGTAGTCTAGGGTGTAATGCAGGCCCCGGCTTTCCTTGCGTTCCATGGCTGACTGGATCATCAGTTCTGCTACCTGGGCCAGGTTGCGCAACTCGATCAAATCGCGGCTGACCTTATAGTTGCTGTAGAACTCATCGATTTCGTCCAGCAACAGCTGCACACGGTGCTGGGCCCGTTGCAAGCGTTTGTTGGTGCGCACGATACCGACGTAGTCCCACATGAATCGCCGCAGTTCGTCCCAGTTGTGCGCAATGATCACGTCTTCGTCGGAATCGGTGACCTGGCTCGCATCCCAAATGGGCAGTGCGACTGGCATTGGCACGTGCGGCAGCTGTTCAAGAATGTCCGCCGCCGCTGAACGGGCGTAGACGAAACACTCCAGCAGCGAGTTGCTGGCCATGCGGTTGGCGCCGTGCAGGCCGGTGAAACTGGTTTCGCCAATGGCATACAGCCCTGGCACGTCGGTGCGGCCGTTCTGATCGACCATCACGCCACCGCAGGTGTAGTGCGCCGCCGGAACCACCGGGATCGGCTGCTTGGTAATGTCGATGGAAAACTCGAGGCAGCGTTCGTACACCGTTGGAAAGTGCGACTTGATGAACGCTTCGGATTTGTGGCTGATGTCCAGATAGACACAGTCGACACCCAGGCGCTTCATTTCATGGTCGATGGCCCGGGCAACAATGTCCCGTGGTGCCAGTTCTGCGCGCGGGTCAAAGCGCTGCATGAACCGTTCACCGTTAGGCAGCTTCAAGTGTGCACCTTCGCCGCGCAGGGCTTCGGTGACCAGGAAGCTTTTTGCCTGCGGGTGGTAAAGGCAGGTGGGGTGGAACTGGTTGAACTCCAGGTTCGCTACCCGGCAACCAGAACGCCAGGCCATTGCGATGCCATCACCGCAGGCACCGTCCGGGTTGCTGGTATAGAGGTAGACTTTGGCCGCGCCACCGGATGCGAGGATGACGAAGCGTGCGCCGTAGGTGTCGACTTCGCCGGTCCCGCGATTGAGCACATAAGCGCCAAGGCAGCGGTCGCCTTCCAGACCCAGACGTTTTTCGGTGATCAGGTCCACCGCGACGCGCTGTTCCAGCAATTCGATATTAGGCCGTTGTTTTGCCTGGGCCAGCAATGTTCTGAATATCGCGGCGCCCGTGGCATCGGCCGCATGAATGATGCGCCGATGGCTGTGGCCGCCTTCGCGGGTCAGGTGAAACTCGAACCCGCCGTCTTCGGTGCCAGATTGTTCATCGCGGGTAAACGGCACACCTTGGTCGATCAGCCATTGGATCGCCTCTTTGCTGTGTTCGACGGTAAAACGAACAGCATCTTCGTGGCACAGGCCGCCGCCGGCATTGAGAGTGTCATCGACGTGAGACTCGACGGTGTCGGCATCATCCAGAACGGCCGCGACGCCGCCCTGGGCCCAGAAAGTCGAGCCATTGGCGAGGTCGCCTTTGCTCAGTACCGCGATGCGCAAATGATCGGGCAAGGTCAGCGCAAGACTCAAACCGGCAGCACCGCTGCCAATCACCAGAACATCATGTTGAAACTGTTGGCTCATTTCAGGATTCCGCTCAAAGCGACCCGGGTCGGGGTTGGCGCATGACTGCTGGAACGGCGAGTCAGTCGGCCACACAGCCCACTAGTATATAGAGGGGGGGCGCGGCACAATACCCGAGCGTCAATGGCATTGTGAAACTACTGTGACGGGAAATACCCGACGCTTCGTCGGATGGTTTTTTGGTCGAATCGACGACAAGACGACTGTATCGTCGATTTAACAGTATTTTTCTATTCACGGTTGCACAATCTCGGTGCCGTCCATTTATAAATATGGAACTTTTGCCAAAGGCCCAAGATCAATAGACGGTTGCCAGATTCAAGGGACAGTGTCGGCTTCAGGGCAGGATCTGTAGTTTGATCCTTGCTGGCGAATCCGATGACAAGATTATTCGCGCAGCCGGGTAAACCGCGCTGCGCTTTTCGTGCGTGCCAAATCAGAGCCCGCAGGAAACTTGCTTGGAGGGGGAGAACTTTTGCGAAAAGCCCGAGTCTATGTTTGCAAGTCTGGTCGTTCAGTTATGCAAGCCTCCTCCGAGCTTATCGAGGAGTGTTCATGCTAACCCAGGAAGAGGATCAGCAGCTGGTCGAGCGCGTTCAGCGTGGCGACAAGCGAGCTTTCGATCTGCTAGTGCTGAAATACCAGCACAAAATTCTCGGGTTGATCGTGCGTTTCGTGCACGACACCCATGAAGCCCAGGATGTGGCGCAGGAAGCCTTTATCAAGGCGTACCGAGCGCTTGGAAATTTTCGCGGAGACAGCGCGTTTTACACGTGGCTTTACCGCATCGCCATCAACACGGCGAAAAACTATCTGGTTTCACGCGGTCGTCGGCCGCCGGATAGTGATGTCAGTTCCGAGGATGCAGAGTTCTACGATGGCGATCATGGCCTCAAGGATCTCGAGTCGCCAGAACGTGCGTTGCTGCGGGATGAGATTGAAGGCACCGTCCATCGAACCATTCAGCAACTGCCAGAAGATTTGCGTACAGCTTTAACTTTACGTGAGTTTGATGGTCTGAGTTACGAGGACATTGCGGCAGTCATGCAGTGTCCGGTGGGTACCGTGCGCTCCCGGATCTTCCGCGCTCGGGAAGCCATCGATAAAGCCCTGCAGCCGTTGTTGCAGGAAAACTGAGACAGCGGCGATAGCCAAGAGAGGAACGCCATGAGTCGTGAAGCCCTGCAGGAATCGCTGTCCGCAGTGATGGATAACGAAGCGGATGAACTGGAATTGCGTCGGGTATTAAATGCCTTGGACGATGTTGAAACCCGTGAAACCTGGGCTCGTTACCAAATCGCTCGGGCAGTCATGCACAAGGACTTGCTGCTTCCACGCCTGGATATCGCTGCGGCAGTGTCTGCTGCGCTGGCCGACGAAGCTGTGCCGGCAAAAGCCTCCCGTGGTCCATGGCGCAGCCTGGGTCGTCTGGCAGTTGCCGCTTCGGTCACACTTGCTGTACTGGCTGGCGTTCGTTTGTACAATCAGGACGAGATCGCTGGTGTCGAACTGGCTCAGCAATCCAATCAACCAGGTCTGGCCGCTCCTCAGGTTAAAGGCCCAGCTGTATTAGCAGGCTACAATGAGAGTTCGGATGCCACTGGCCCCATGGCCAACGGTGTTTTGCAAGGTCAGCCAGGCTGGCACGATCAGCGTCTGCCAAGCTACTTGCGCCAACATGCTCAACAGGCTGCATTGAAAGGCACTGAAAGTGCGCTGCCTTATGCTCGTGCAGCAAGCCTGGAAAACCGTTAAGGAGGATCATGCGCTCCATACCTCTACTTTCGCTTCTACTCGCAGGCTGGTTTGTTGTTCCAGCCCACGCTGATGAGGCCCAGGATTGGTTGACCCGTCTGGGTCAGGCCGAGCAACAGCAAAGCTTTCACGGCACATTCGTTTACGAGCGTAACGGTAGTTTTTCTACCCATAACATCTGGCATCGCGTCCAGGATGGCAAAGTCCGAGAGCGTTTACTCCAGCTCGATGGCTCAGCACAGGAAGTCGTGCGCATTGATGGGCATACTCAATGCGTCAGCGGCACCCTGATAGCAGGACTTGGGGATACTCCCAATTCCGCTGCTCGTGCACTGGATCCCCAAAAGTTAAAGAATTGGTACGACCTTGCCGTCATTGGCAAGTCGCGTGTGGCTGGGCGTGCGGCGGTGATTGTTTCGCTGACGCCACGTGATCAGCACCGATACGGTTTTGAGCTTCATCTGGATAAAGAAACCGGCCTGCCGCTCAAGTCATTGTTGCTCAATGACAAAGGGCAGTTGCTGGAGCGATTCCAGTTTACGCAATTGGATACCACCAAGGTGCCGTCTGACAGCGACTTGCAGGCAGGCGACGATTGCAAGGCCGTCACTCTCGACAGTGACAAGGCTTCCGCCATTAAAACGGCTCAAGTCTGGCATTCGGATTGGTTACCACCCGGTTTCGAATTGACCAGCAGCAGCGCTCGCAAGGACCCGCAGACCAAAGCTCAGGTCAACAGTCTGATGTATGACGACGGTCTGACGCGTTTCTCGGTATTCCTTGAACCATTGAATGGCGCAACTGTGACGGACACCCGCACACAGTTGGGACCCACTGTCGCTGTATCCCGGCGCCTGACCACGCCTCAGGGCGAAATGATGGTGACCGTGGTCGGTGAGATCCCGATAGGCACTGCTGAACGGATTGCGCTGTCGATGCGCACCGATGCTACTGCAACCAAGTAGTGAGTGAATGTCGAAATGTTTGGTGAGCATTTCAATTTGCAAACAAACCTGAATTTTTCTATAGGTTAGAGTTTCACGGCTCTAGCCTTGTTTTGTTGTTTCCGGAACAAAAATACCGGCGTATTGTTCCCGGTGTCCCTTGCTCCATATCGCTCAACCCTGCTCGTCGTAACGGGAGCCGTATGTCGATACCACGCTTTAAGTCCTACCTCGCCATTTTTTCCACCGTGCTGATCCTTGGTCAGGCGGTCACTGCTCAAGCAGCCGAGTTGCCGGATTTCACCCAGATCGTCGAGCAGGCCTCGCCTGCCGTGGTGAACATCAGTACCACACAGAAATTGCCTGACCGCAAAGTGTCCGGGCAAATGCCGGACCTTGAAGGCTTGCCGCCAGCGCTGCGCGAGTTCTTTGAAAGGGGCATGCCTCAACAACCGCGTTCGCCTCGCGGTGATCGCCAGCGAGAAGCTCAGTCCCTGGGCTCGGGTTTCATCATCTCGCCTGATGGTTATATTCTGACCAACAACCATGTGATTGCCGATGCCGACGAAATCCTCGTGCGTCTCGCTGATCGCAGTGAACTGAAAGCCAAACTGGTCGGTACCGATCCGCGCTCCGACGTGGCGCTGCTGAAGATCGAAGGCAAGGACCTGCCGGTTCTCAAGCTCGGTAAATCCCAGGACCTGAAAGCCGGTCAGTGGGTTGTCGCCATCGGTTCGCCGTTTGGTTTCGACCACACCGTGACCCAAGGCATCATCAGCGCCATCGGGCGCAGCCTGCCGAACGAAAACTATGTGCCGTTCATCCAGACCGACGTGCCGATCAATCCGGGTAACTCCGGTGGTCCGCTGTTCAACCTGAATGGCGAAGTGGTCGGGATCAACTCACAGATCTACACCCGCTCCGGTGGCTTCATGGGCGTATCGTTCGCGATCCCTATCGACGTCGCCATGGATGTTTCCAATCAACTGAAAGATGGCGGCAAAGTCAGCCGTGGCTGGTTGGGGGTGGTAATTCAGGAAGTGAACAAGGACCTGGCCGAGTCGTTTGGTCTTGAGAAGCCGGCCGGTGCACTGGTGGCTCAGATCCAGGACGACGGCCCGGCTGCCAAGGGTGGTCTGCAAGTCGGTGACGTCATTCTGAGCATGAATGGCCAGCCGATCATCATGTCAGCCGATTTGCCACACTTGGTGGGCGCGCTGAAAGCGGGCTCCAAGGCCAATCTTGAAGTGATTCGCGAAGGCAAGCGCAAGAATGTCGAGCTAACGGTTGGCGCGATTCCTGACGAAGAAAAAGATATGGGTACGATGCCTAAATCGGGCGTTGAAATCAGCAGTAATCGTTTGGGTGTCTCCGTCGCCGAGCTTTCCGATGAGCAGAAGAAAACCTACGACCTCAAAGGTGGTGTGGTGATCAAGGAAGTTCAGGAAGGCCCTGCATCCCTGATTGGTTTGCAGCCAGGTGATATCATCACTCACCTGAACAACCAGGCCATCGGCTCGAGCAAGGAGTTCACCGACATTGCCAAGGCACTGCCGAAGAACCGTTCGGTTTCGATGCGGGTTCTGCGCCAAGGTCGTGCCAGCTTCATCACCTTCAAACTGGCTGATTAATCCGGTTGTTGGCTGAATAAAAAAACCGCCTCGAAAGAGGCGGTTTTTTTGTGTCCGGCTTTTGAAGCTGAAAGTCAGCCCATCATGTCCTTGATCATGCGCTCCTGTTCCATCAGCTCACGCTGACGCGCATCGATGCGCGAAGACAGTGGGAAGTTGCTGCCGGCCTTACGTTTGGCGAAATCCAGTTGCTGGATGGCCTGGCGAAAGTCGCCGACCAACGCAAAGTACTCCGCGCGAGCCTGATGCAAGCCGATGATGTTGCCCGACAGGCCGCGAGTCTCGGCCACCTGATACCACACGTCGGGATCGTCAGGACGCGACTTGAGCAGGCCTTCCAGTGCCTTTTCAGCATCGGCGGTGCGGTCCTGTTTCAGCAGCAAATCGACACGTATCTGATTGAGCGGATAGTTACCGGGGTACTGAGCGAGCATTCGGTCGACGCGAGATTGAGCATCCGGCAGACGATTGTTGGTCATGTCCAGATCGATCTGCGCCAGGTTATAGATGATCTCGTTCGGCGATTTTGCCAGCAGCAGCTTGAGGTTCTCCCGAGCCTCATTCAGCCGACCCCCCTTGATTTGGGCAATCGCCAAACCATAGCGTGCGACATCATTTTTCGGGTTTTCATCAAGCAAGGCACGGAAGCGCTTGGCGCCCAGGCCGGGGGTTTCTTCATAGAACAACTGGACTCGTGCACGAATCAGCTGATAACGCATGGAGTCTTCGATGCCGCCCGGTGGGGCCTGTTCGGCGCGGTTGCGGGTATCGGCGATCCGCGACTCGGTAACCGGGTGAGTCATCAAAAATTCCGGCGGTTTGGCGTCGAAGCGGTACTGGCGCGCCAAGCGCTCGAACATGCTCGGCATCGAGCGTGGGTCGTAACCGGCTTTTTCCATATTGACAATGCCGATGCGGTCGGCTTCCTGTTCGTTCTGGCGCGAGAAACGCCGTTGCTCCTGAATGGCCGCCGCTTGAGTGCCCGCAATGGCCGCAATCCCGGCATTGCCGCCACCGGCTGCCGCAATCACGATCCCGGTCAACAGGGCGGCCATCATCGGCACTTGCATGCGCTGCTGGGCTTCAATGCCTCGGGCAAAGTGGCGTTGCGACAAGTGAGCCAGTTCGTGAGCCAGTACCGACGCGTATTCGCCCTCGGTCTGCGCATTGAGGAACAAGCCGCCGTTGACCCCGACAATCCCGCCCGGCGCCGCAAAGGCGTTGAGTTGCGGGCTGTTGATCAGGATGAATTCTAGTCGCCGGTCGCTCACCTGGCTGGTTTCCACCAATCGGTAAACGCTGGATTCGACGTAATCCTTGAGTTGTGGATCGTTGAGTTGCGGGACCTGGCTGCGCAACAGTGCCAGCCAGGCACGGCCCAACTGGTATTCCTGTTGCGGCGAGACGATGGCAGAACTGGCGTCGCCAAGTGACGGCAGGTCGTCGGCAAAGCCAGGTGAGGCAAGCAGGCAAGCGAGCGTCAGCAGGGTAGGGCGCAAAAAAGTCATGCACAAAGCCTTAGTCGACAAAGTCCTTACTGTAGCCGGACACTGGGCTTGCGACCAGATATTCTAAGCCTCTCAACCACGTGCCCGGAGTGAAGTAATGACCGATGCTGTAGCCCATGACGCCGAACTGGACGCCAGCGGCCTGAATTGTCCGTTGCCGTTGCTCAAGGCCAAGCTGGAACTCAATCGCATGGCCAGTGGCGCGGTGCTCAAGGTGATCGCCACGGATGCCGGTTCTCAGCGCGATTTCCGCACCTTTGCCCGATTGGCCGGTCATACGCTGCTTCGTGAAGAAGATGAGGCGGGTGTCTACCGCTACTGGTTAAAAAAAGCCTGAAACCTGCGGCGTTCGTTTCTAAGGAATATTGATGTTCAAAGTGTTACGCGACTGGATTCAGCGCTACTTTTCCGATGAAGAAGCCGTGGTGCTGGCCGTGTTGCTGTTTCTGGCATTCACCGCCGTACTCACCTTGGGCGGCATGCTCGCGCCGGTATTGGCCGGGATGGTGCTGGCGTATCTCATGCAGGGCCTGGTGGCCACCCTCGAACGCCTGCGCATGCCCGGTGGCGTGGCGGTGGGGCTGGTCTTCGCGCTGTTCATGGGGGCACTGCTGGTCTTCTTGATTGTCGTGGTGCCGTTGCTCTGGCATCAGTTGCTTACACTGTTCAACGAGTTGCCCGGCATGCTCGCAAAATGGCAGTCGTTGTTATTGCTGTTGCCCGAGCGCTATCCGCATATGGTGTCTGATGAACAGGTATTGCAGTTCATCGAAGTGGCGCGCGGCGAAATCGGCAAGTTCGGCCAGTGGGCGCTGACGTTCTCGTTGTCGAGTCTGCCGCTGCTGGTGAACATCATGATTTACCTCGTTCTGGTGCCGATCCTGGTGTTCTTCTTTCTGAAAGATCGGGAAATGATCGGCCAGTGGGTTCGCGGTTACCTGCCCCGTGAGCGGGCACTGATCACCCGAGTCGCTCACGAAATGAATCGGCAGATCGCCAATTACATTCGCGGCAAGGTCATCGAGATTTTCATCTGCGGTGGTGTGACCTATATCGGTTTTGTCGTTCTTGGCCTCAACTACGCGGCGCTGCTGGCCTTGTTGGTAGGCGTGTCGGTGGTGGTGCCGTACGTCGGCACCGTGGTGGTGACCGTGCCGGTCATGCTGATTGCGCTGTTCCAGTGGGGCTGGAGCGATCAGTTCATCTACTTGATGGCGGTCTACGGGATTATTCAGGTGCTGGACGGCAACGTGCTGGTGCCATTGCTGTTCTCGGAGGCGGTCAACCTGCACCCGGTCGCGATCATTTGTGCGGTGCTGTTGTTTGGCGGGTTGTGGGGGTTTTGGGGTGTGTTCTTTGCGATTCCGCTGGCGACGCTGTTCAAAGCCGTGCTGGATGCGTGGCCGCGTAAGGAACCGGAGGTGGCGCCGCTGCTTTAAGCATCATTCTGGAAAATGAGGTGAGGCAAAGGGCCTCTTCGCGAGCAGACTCACTCCCACAGATGATTTGTGGTGAACACAAAACCAAGGTGGGACCGAGCCTGCTCGGGAAGGCGTCCGAACAGGCGCCGAATAAATCAGCCCTTGTTCAACGCCTGAGCCGCTGCCAAAACTGCATCCACATGCCCCGGCACCTTCACGCCACGCCATTCCTGGCGCAACACACCGTTCTTGTCGATCAGGAACGTGCTGCGATCAACGCCCATGTATTCCTTGCCATACAGCTTCTTCAACTTGATCACATCAAACAACTGGCAAAGTGCTTCTTCCTTGTCGCTGATCAGCTCAAAGGTGAACGCCTGCTTGCTCTTGAAGTTCTCATGGGACTTGAGGCTGTCACGGGATACGCCGAACACTTCGGTGTTGGCCGCTTTAAAAGCCTCTAGCTGATCGCGAAAGCCCTGGCCTTCAGTAGTGCAGCCTGGCGTGCTGTCCTTCGGGTAGAAGTAAATCACCACCTGCTTGCCTTTAAGGCCCGCGAGGCTGACGGTCTGTCCATTGGTGGCGGGTGCTTCGAAGTCGGCGACCGGTTGGTCGATGGCAACGGCCATGAAAGCTTCCTTACATTGGGTTTTGTGGGCGCCACGGTTCGATCAGGGCATCCAGGTTCAGCGCGTCGGCGAAATCCAGGAACTGATCGCGCAGCCAGCTGATTTGCACGCCGGCCGGCAAGGTCACGGTAAACGTGGCGTTGAGCATGGTGCCGCCTGTCTGTGGCGCCTGATACGTGTCGCAGGTCAGGTTTTCCAGTTCGACGTTGTGGTCCATGAAGAACTGGCACAGCTCATTGATGATGTCCGAGCGATAGGCCGAACTGACATAAGCCACGTAAGGCAGCGCCTGAGGACGATTCTCCAACGCCGCGCTACGCACCACATTGACGGTGAACGCATGCTTTTTGGAGAGGCTCGGCAGGCTGCCTTCCAGGCGCGCCAGGGCGTCCCAGCTGCCGGAAATCTCGAGGATCAACGCACTGCACTCGCCATGACGGGTCAGGCGGGAAGTGACCACGGCGCAGCGATTTTCATGGCTGGCGCGGCACAGGACGTTAGTCAGCTCCATGGGGTTGGCGCCGAGGGCACTGATGACAAGGAATTGTTCGCGAACTGTGGGGGTGGACATGCAGCATTCCTAAAGCGATGAGCGGTCGATACGTCAAAAGGCTTTTTTCCGGGAACGAGCCTGCGGATGCGAATTCAGAAAACCCGAGCCACAAGGTTGCAACATGCTCCAGTGAGGCAGGAGCGAGGGGTGGCAACGCTGGATCGGGGCTTGTGATGCCGTAAATGGAGGCTGGAAACTGGCGTACGAGCTTATCAGTACCGATCAAAGTCTGAAGGGTAGCGAAAAGCAGCGCCAAGGGGAATGGCGGCAGCGCAGTACTTCGCTTGTACAAGCATCTTGGCGCCAGTACCATTACGGCTCTCTTTTTCCGGCAGGAGCGGTTGCATGATTGCGGGCAGTATGGTGGCACTGGTCACACCCATGGATGCACAAGGTAATCTCGACTGGGACAGCCTGAGCAAACTGGTGGACTTTCACCTGCAAAACGGCACCCACGCCATCGTGGCGGTCGGCACTACAGGTGAATCGGCCACCCTCGACGTGAACGAGCACATCGAAGTGATTCGTTACGTGGTCAAGCAGGTTGCAGGGCGCATTCCGGTGATCGCCGGGACTGGCGCGAACTCGACTCGCGAAGCCATCGAGCTGACCACCAATGCGAAGAACGCCGGTGCCGACGCTTGCCTGCTGGTGACTCCGTATTACAACAAGCCGACCCAGGAAGGCCTGTACCTGCACTTCAAGGCCATCGCCGAAGCTGTCGATATCCCGCAAATTCTCTACAACGTGCCCGGCCGTACAGCGTGCGACATGCTGACCGAAACCGTGATCCGCCTGTCGACCGTGAAAAACATCATCGGCATCAAGGAAGCCACCGGCGACCTGAGCCGTGCCAAGGCCATCATTGATGGTGTGAGTAAAGATTTCGTGGTGCTATCCGGTGACGACGCCACCGCAGTCGAGCTGATCCTGCTCGGCGGCAAAGGCAACATCTCGGTCACCGCCAACGTTGCGCCGCGTGACATGAGCGACCTGTGCAACGCTGCCCTGAAAGGCGATGCCGTGACCGCTCGCGCGATTCACGAAAAGCTGATGCCGCTCAATAAAACCCTGTTTATCGAATCCAACCCTATTCCCGTGAAATGGGCTCTGCATGAAATGGGCTTGATGCCGGACGGTATCCGTCTGCCGCTCACCTGGCTCAGTGCTGCCTGTCACGAACCGCTGCGGCAGGCCATGCGCCAGTCCGGCGTCCTGGTTTAATTGAGGAAGTACAACGCATGAAGCGAATGGCCGGACTTTCCGCACTTGCCTTGATCATCTCCAGCACGAGTGGCTGTGGATGGGTCTGGGGCCCGGAAGGTTATTTCCGTGACCGTGGTAGCGATTACCTGGAAGCGCAACAGACTCCACCGATGCAATTGCCAGCGAATATCACAGACGCCAAACGTCTGGACCCGCTGCTGCCGATTCCGCGTAACGTGGCTGATGACACCGCCAAGGGCGAATACATCGTTCCTCGTCCACAGCCGTTGTCGGCGTCGGTCGATGCCAGTCCTTACTCCCTGCAGAAAGTCGGCGATTCGCGCTCGATCCTGGCGCAAAACCCACCGGCGGAAATCTGGCCAGTGGCTGTACAGTTCTTCCAGGACAACGGTTTCCGTCTGGATGAACAGCGTCCGCAAACCGGCGAATTCACCACAACCTGGCAGCATTCCGACGAACTGTCCGCCGCAATGGCCAAGCGCATGAGCGCAGCCGGCGTGAGCACCGACAGCCAAACCCGCGTGCGGGTACGTATCGAGCCGGGCGTGCAGCGCAACACCAGTGAAATCTATGTGGTCAGCGCCGAACGTCCTGCCGGCAGCACTGCCGACGTGGAGTTCACCAACCGTTCGCTCAACACCGGCCTGGACGCGGCACTGACCAACGACATGCTCGCGAGCATGAGCCGCATTTCGGAGAAGGGCGGTTCGGTCTCCATGCTGGCTTCGCGTGATTTCGATACACCAAGTCGTGTCAGCCTGAGCGAAGACGGGAGCGGCAACCCGGTTCTGAACGTCGGCACCGACCTGGATCGTGCCTGGTCGAGCGTCGGTCGTGCGCTGGAACAGGGCGAATGGCGCGTTGAAGACATCAACCGCAGCCTGGGCCTGTACTACATCAACTTGTCCGAAAAAGCCGAGAATAAAGACGATAAGCCTGGTTTCCTCAGCAGCCTGTTCGGCACCGCGCCGAGCAAGGAAGAAGTGGAAGCCCGTGCCGAGCGTTATCAGGTTCGCCTGAGCAAGGTTGGCGAAAACGTCCAGGTCACCGTCGAGAAGAACATTAACACCGTTGCACCGGCAGACGTGGCGCGCAAAGTGTTGAGCGAGATTCAGGACAAACTGGGCTGATCACATGCGTTTTGCCGTTCTCGGCAGCGGTAGCCAAGGGAACGGCACGCTGATAGCCAGCGATGACACGTATGTGCTGGTGGATTGTGGTTTCTCCCTGCGAGAAACCGAAAAACGCCTGCTGCGCCTGGGTGTAAAGCCGGCGCAGCTGAGCGCGATACTCGTGACCCACGAACATGCCGACCACGTGCATGGCGTGGGTTTGCTGTCTCGGCGCTACAATCTGCCTGTCTACCTCAGTCGCGGGACCCTGCGCGGGATGCGCAAACCGATTGAACCGGCTGGCCTGTTGGCCGGCGGCGAGCAACTGCAGATCGGCGCTCTGAGCATCGGTGTCATTGCCGTGGCCCATGATGCACAGGAGCCGACGCAATACGTCTTCAGCGACGGTGAGCGGCGCTTCGGCCTGTTGACCGACCTGGGCTCGTATTGCAACAAGGTGCTGGACGGCTATCGGGACCTCGATGCGTTGATGATCGAGTCCAACCATTGCCGTGACATGCTGGCTCGCGGTCACTACCCGTACTTTCTGAAGCAGCGGGTGGGCGGTGAATTGGGACATTTGAACAACCACCAGGCGGCATTCCTGGTGTCCGAGTTGGGCTGGCAAGGCCTGCAACACCTGGTCCTGGCCCATCTGAGCAGCAAGAACAACCTGCCGCAGCTGGCCCGGCAATGTTTTGTCGACACCCTCGGGTGCGATCCGGAATGGCTGCAACTGGCCGATCAAGATTCAGGGCTCGACTGGCGACACATCGCCTAGCCCACCTACTTAGCAAGCGGAGCCCATCATGGAAAAACGTGAAGAACTCTACCGCGGCAAAGCCAAATCGGTTTACAAGACCGACGACGCTAACCGCTTGATCCTGCTGTTTCGCAACGACACCTCGGCGTTCGACGGCAAGCGCATCGAGCAGCTCGACCGCAAAGGTATGGTGAACAACAAGTTCAACGCCTTCATCATGCAGAAACTCGAAGCCGCCGGCGTGCCGACGCAATTCGACAAACTGCTGGGCGACAATGAATGCCTGGTGAAAAAACTCGACATGATCCCGGTCGAGTGCGTTGTGCGTAACTACGCCGCCGGTAGCCTGGTCAAGCGCCTGGGCGTCGAAGAAGGCATGAAGCTCAACCCTTACACCTTCGAACTGTTCCTGAAGGACGACGCCAAGGGCGACCCGTTCATCAATGAATCCCACGTCGTGGCCTTCGGTTGGGGCACCGCCGAGCAACTGGTTCGCATGAAAGAACTGTCGCTCAAGGTCAACGAAGTCCTGAGCAAACTGTTCGACGACGCCGGCCTGTTGCTGGTCGACTTCAAACTCGAATTCGGCGTATTCCACGACGGCTCCATCGTCCTGGGCGACGAATTCAGCCCGGACGGCTGCCGCCTGTGGGACAAGGCCACCGGCAAGAAAATGGACAAGGACCGCTTCCGTCAGGGCCTCGGTGACGTCATCGAAGCCTACGAAGAAGTCGCCAATCGTCTGGGCGTACCGCTTTAATCGACGCAAGCATCTGATAGCACGGAAAAATTTCGCTTAGGGGGTTCGCTTCCTGCGAAAGTGTTGTTATGATGCGCGCCGTTGGAGAGATGCCAGAGTGGCCGAATGGGACGGATTCGAAATCCGTTGTACCTTCACCGGTACCTAGGGTTCGAATCCCTATCTCTCCGCCATTACATAGAAAAAGCCCCGCAGCTGAAAAGTTACGGGGCTTTTTCGTTTCTGACGTTTCGCTCAGGGCATTTTTAGCTGCGCTTTCAACCAGAGTTGGAGGCCCCTATATCTCGGGCGAATACTCAGAGTGGCGAGGCACTAACTTGCTGTCTTTTCACTCTTCCGAACAGGCCGTGGCGAAACAGCCTTCACCACATCATCGATCAGCGCTTTTCCCATCGAAGTCAAATAGTGCGCAGCCCAAGCATGACGGTCGGTGTCCTTTGCATAAGCTGCATCCTCTGCGAGCGCCTTAGCCAGGAACAGAAAATCAGAAGCCTGTGCCAATGCAAGACTGATGGGCACTCCCGCGCTTACGTGGAACATTGCATTGTCTGAGCAATAAATGGGGGTGAAGCCGATCGTTTTTGCTTCTGCAGATTCGGTCATTTTCCACCTCCAGTGAAGGGGCGGTTTTGGAAGAGATCGAGCGATGGAACTTTACGCAACATGGAGTCGCGCTGAGAGAAAAGACCAATTTTGTACGGATTTACAGTGTGCATTTTTCCAACTCCTTGACATAAGGAGCTGCCACTTTCGTTACCAAGCGAATGGGTGGCAGCTGCGCGCAGGTTGGTAAACCGGGAGTCAAGGAAACCGGCACGCCAGAAGGCGTCCCACGCACAGCCGCCATAACACAAGTTCGCAGGCGTAAGACTGCCAGAAGCTGTGAAGGAAGCGCTGTTGCGTAACTCGACGGGTTACCAAGCCCGATCACTGAATGTTCAGCGACGTCTGGAGAGTATCCCGCCGAATATATGGCCAACAAGGCGGTAACCTGCTCAAAAGCACAGCAAGCGTACCCCCTTACGCAACTCTCGGATTTTGCCTACAACTTCATCAAGAGTCACCCGGATAGTCTGCTAACTGTGCAACACAAAACCTGAACGCCAAAACAGGAAGCGACTGTTCGAAGGCAAATCCACGTCATTAGCTATCATGCAATACACAGCAAATGCCCGGATGACGGAGGAAGCATGAACAAATGGCAACGGCTTTGGTTGTCTGTGAAGCTGGTAGCAGCCGTAGCGGCCTGTGTGGCTGTTGGGGTTCAGGCTTTCTTCTACATGATGGACAGCTCTGACGCAGAGCGAATACACCCGTTGAGTATTCTGGTTGCCGGGCTGTTCTTCGGCTTCATCACCTTTGGACTCCTCACATTGATTGAAAGAGGTGTGCGGCGATTAGCAGCCCCTTTTGTCACCGCCAGATCCCAGCCTCAAGCGAACGCTGATACCGATTCGGAGCTGGCAGCGCCGCCGCTCATCCTGTCTGCTGACGATTCAGCTCAACAGAAGAGTCTGTGAGCGGACATGGGGCAGCCAATGCCAAGCGCTCAAAACGTAGGCGGCGTAACCACCCAAATCACCACCGCATCCACATCTCCCGGGTTCCCATACCGATGCGGTTCCTGGCTCGAAAAGCTGAAACTATCCCCTTCACCCAGCAAAAAATGCCGTTCCCCCACCCACAGCTCAAAACTCCCTGACAGCAAATACCCAGCCTCTTCCCCTTCATGGCTATAACTCTGCTGGCTATAAGACCCCGGCGGAAACCGCGAATGCAGCATTTCCAGCTGCCGATTCGGTTGCGGTGTCAGCAGGTGATCAACAATACCGTCTTCGTAATGCACGCTCATGCGGCTGTTTTTACGCACGACGATGCCGTCATCTTCCGGCGCAGTTTGAGTTTCGCTGGCAAAGAACCATTGAATGGTTACGCCCAGACTCCGGGCGATGTTGAACAGGGCAGGGATGGAAGGGTAGGCGAGGTTGCGTTCTAGCTGGCTGATGTACCCCGCCGTCAGTTCGCTCATCTGCGCCAGTTCCGCCAGGGTCATGCCCCGGCGTTTTCGCAGACCACGAATCCGGGTGCCGAGAAAATGCGGCGCTACGCTGGCGCTGTCCGGTGTGGACGCGCCAGTGGCAGGCTGCATCTTGCTGCTGTTGCTCATGGCGTGCTCCCCACCTGGGTGTCTGTCAAAACCCCGGAGTATAAACAGCCTTAAAGCTCCCACGCGACTTTCAAGCCCTCGAAAATGGCTTCTTCTGCGGTGCGTGGGGCGAGGCAGTCGCCGATGCGGCGAAACTCCACAAGGCCTTGCAGCTCTGCGCCGAGGGTATCGACAGGTTGATGGCCCTGGCAGAGCACCAATGTGTCGATGTTTTCAAAGAGCATCGGTTCGCCGCTGGCGGTGTGCTGCAGGTAGACGGTGTTGTCGTCGCAGCCATACAGGCGGGCGTAGGGGGTGATCGGGATGCCGAGTTTGTGCAGTTCGCCGGCCAGTTGATCGCGCACGTACAGCGGCAGGTTTTCCCCGCAATGGGTGCCGTTGACCGCCAGTTGCACTTGATGCCCGGCACGGACCAGGCGTTCGGCGATGCCGGGGCCGATCCAGTCGCAGCGCCAGTCGACCACCATCACCGAACGGCCGATTGGCACCTCTTCGCGCAGCACTTGCCAGGCGTCTACCACCTGCAATTCACCGCCGCGCTCGAACGCCGGCCAATAGGGTTCGGCGCCGGTGGCGACGATCACCATGTCCGGCCGTTCGCGTTCCACCAGCGCCCGGTCGACGCGGGTGTTGCGCACGACGCGCACGCCGGCCAGTTCCATTTCGCGTTGCAGGTTGGTGCTGGCGCCGCCGAATTCGGCGCGCTTGGGCAAGAGTTGCGCGAGCAAGACTTGGCCGCCGAGTTGCGAACTGGCTTCGTAAAGGGTCACGTCATGTCCGCGCTGGGCGGCAACGGCGGCGGCTTTCATGCCTGCGGGCCCACCGCCCGCGATCATGATGCGTTTACGTTGCTTCGCCGGTTGCCGTTGTCCGAAGATCAGCTCGCGCCCGGTTTCTGGATGCTGGATGCAGGAGATCGGCAAGCCTTTGTGAAAATGGCCGATGCACGCCTGATTGCAGGCGATGCAGGCCCGCACATCTTCGACGTGGCCGGTGTCGGTTTTGTTGGGCATTTGCGGGTCGCAGATCAGCGCTCGGGTCATGCCGCAAACGTCTGCCTGGCCGCGCGCCAGAATCAGTTCGGCTTCCTGTGGCTGGTTGATGCGCCCGGTGACGAACAGCGGAATCGACAGGCTGGCCTTGAACGTGCCGGCTTCCTTGGCCAGGTACGCCGCTTCGATCGCCATCGGCGGCACGATGTGCACCGCGCCACCCAAGGAGGCTGAGGTGCCCGCGACGATGTGCACGTAATCCAGCAGCGGTTGCAGCGATTGCACGGCGGCCAGGGATTCGTCCTCGGTCAGCCCTTCTGGATCGCGCTCGTCGGCGGAGATACGCAAGCCGATGATGAAGTGCTCATCGGTGTTAGCGCGCACGGCGGCGATCACTTCCCGCAGAAAACGCAGGCGCTGCTCCAGTTCACCGTTGTAGCCATCGGTGCGACGGTTAACGCGCGGGTTGATGAATTGCGCCGGCAGGTAACCATGGCTGGCGACCACTTCCACACCATCGATTCCAGCTTGATACAGGCGTCGGGCCGCAGCCCCATAACCGGTGACGATCTCATCAATCATCGTCTGATCCAGCGCACGCGGCATCACCCGAAAGCGCTCGTTGGGCACCGCCGACGGCGAGTAGGCAACCGCCAGCAGGCCATCGCTGGACTCCATGATTTCCCGCCCCGGATGGAAGATCTGCGACAGCACTACCGTACCGTGAGCATGGCAGCTGTCAGCGATTTTTCGATAACCCTCGATGCATGCGTCGTCCGTGGCCATCAGCACGTGCGAGGTGTACCGCGCGCTGTCATGCACCCCGGCCACTTGCAGCACGATCAGCCCGACACCACCTTCGGCTCGCGCGGAGTGATAGGCGATCAGTTGCTCGTTGACCAAATTGTCGGTGGGCATCGACGTGTCGTGACCGCTGGACATGATGCGGTTTTTCAGGCGTTTTCCCCGCAACTGCAAGGGTTCAAACAGGTGTGCAAAGGCGGCGGAAGTGGACGGCATGGTGCGGGTACTCCAGGCGGGCTGAAGCCGAAAGGCCGGGTTTTCGGCGTTGTTATTATTTGCCTATAGAAATTTACCTTCAGTAAAAAATCAACTTGTTTTTTTACTGGTGCTCGAAGTAGATTCATTTGGCGCCCGCACCTGGGGCGAACCTCACAACAATAAAAATGGGTCACGGCGGCGTTGGTCGCGTGGCACCTGCAAGAGGAACCACTGATGAAATCGAACACGCTCAAGCACGGTTTTTATCCCTTGATGCTGTCCCTGGCCATGGGCTTGGGCAGCGCTCAGGCAGCGTCGGACATGGTGGTGGTGGGATACGGCGGTGCCGGCCAAAAGGCTCAGGATGTGGCCTTTTTCCAGCCATTCAGCGTCGCGGATCACAGCAAGCTGATCCAGAGCGAATACAACGGCGAGATGGCCAGGATCAAAGTGATGGTCGACACCGGCAATGCCGATTGGGACGTGGTGCAGATCGAAGGCCCGGACCTGATGCGCGGGTGCGACGAAGGCATGTACGAGAAACTGGACTGGACCAAACTCGGCCGCGCCGAGCAATTGATTCCCGATGCCGCGCAGGCGTGCGGTTCGGCGGCGCTGGTATGGAGCGTGGCGATTGCCTACGACACGCAGAAGCTGGCGCAGGCCCCGACGTCATGGGCCGATTTCTGGGACGTACAGAAAATCCCCGGCAAGCGCGGCCTGCGTAAACGCGCGGTGTACAACCTGGAATTCGCCTTGCTGGCCGACGGCGTGAAGGTCGAGGACGTGTATTCCGTGCTGAATACGCCGAAGGGTGTCGACCGCGCCTTTGCCAAACTTACCGAACTCAAGCCCTATATCCAGTGGTGGGAAGCCGGTGCGCAACCGGCGCAATGGCTGACGGCCGGGGATGTGGTGATGACCTCGACCTACAGCGGACGAGTGGCCGCAGCTGCGCAAAGCGGTAGTCATCTCGACCTGGTGTGGCCGGGCAGTCTGTATGGCATGGATTACTGGGCGATCATCAAAGGCTCGAAACATGTCGATCAGGCCAAGCGTTTTATCGCCTTCGCCAATCAGCCGGAGGCTCAGGTCAAGTATGTCGAGCAAATCCCTTACGGCCCGACCAATACCGAGGCTGCCGCCAAACTGGACAGCAAACTCGCGCAATGGGTGCCCACCGCGCCGCAAAACCTGAAGGGCGCGCTGTCGATGGACGTGGCGTTCTGGGTTGATCACGGTGAGGAACTTGAAGAACGTTTCAACGCCTGGGCCAGCAAGTAATCGCAAGCGGCTGGACGTCGTCGTGCGTCCAGCCTTACTGTTTTACGCAGTCGATCAGCCTGGAGACTTAAAAATAATGAACGAGATCGCCACGTTTTCTCAGCGCAGCGCCACCGAGCAACGCCTGCGCGAGGAGTTGGCTGCCTGTTATCGATTGATCGCGCACTTTCGCATGACCGATCTGATCTTCACCCACATCTCGGTGCGCCTGCCGGGGCCTGAGCATCACTTCCTGATCAATCCGTATGGGCTGATGTTTGATGAAATCACCGCGTCCAATCTGGTGAAGATCGGCCTGGATGGCCGGGCTGTAGAGGCATCGCCGTATCCGGTGAATCCGGCGGGGTTTGTGATTCATAGCGCCATTCACGGTGCTCGCGAAGACGCGCAATGCGTGCTGCACACCCACACCAAATCCGGTTGTGCGGTCGCCGCGTTGAAATGCGGGTTACTGCCGGTGAATCAGATCTCGATGGAGTTCTATGGCCGGGTTGCTTACCACGACTATGAAGGCGTGGCGCTGGACATGAGTGAGCAGCAGCGTCTGGTTCAAGACCTCGGTGACAAACCGGTGTTGATGCTGCGCAACCACGGTTTGCTGACCGTGGGTGAAACCGTCAGCCAGGCCTTTTTGCGCATGTACTACCTGGAAAAAGCCTGCGAAATCCAGCTTGCCGCGCAAGCGGCCGGTGAATTGGTTTTGCCGCCGGCGCAGGTCTGCGAACACACCGAACGCCAGTTCAACGACCCTGGCCGGCCGCTGGACGAAGGCGAGTTGAGCGACCCGGATGCTATGCAATTGGCGTGGGCTGCGATGCTGCGCCTGCTTGATCGGGTGGCGCCGGGTTATCGGGATTGACCTGTGGTCCTGTATTAGGCGGCTGACGTCTTCGCGAGCAGGCTCGCTCCCACAGGGTTATGTGTCGGGCACAAATACTCGACTGCAACTCAGATCAAATGTAGGAGCGAGCTTGCTCGCGATTGCGGACTGTCAGGTGGCATCAATGTTGAATGTGATGCCGCCATCGCGGGCAAGCCACGCTCCCACAGGGTTATGTGTCGGGCACAAATTGCCGGTTTACACAGATCAAATGTAGGAGCGTGGCTTGCCCGCGATGGTGGCAACACGGTCTCAGAGCTATGCAACTGACTGGAGACTTGCCACGCTCTTGCTGTACAGTCGTTCAGCGCGCGGATTAACCCACCGCGTCCCTAACGATTGATCCACGGAGAGTGTCGCGCATGAGTCAGGAAGCCCGTTTTTCCCGCATGGAGCCGGAGTTGCGCAAGGCCAATCTGATCGAGGCGACGCTGGTGTGCCTCAAGCGCCATGGCTTCCAAGGTGCCTCGATCCGCAAGATTTCCGCCGAAGCCGGTGTCTCGGTCGGGCTGATCAGCCATCACTATTCCGGCAAGGATGAACTGGTGGCCGAGGCCTACCGGGCGATTACCGGTCGGGTCATGAGCCTGTTGCGCGAGGCCATGGAACACGCGGCACCCAACGCCCGTGAGCGATTGTCGGCGTTCTTCCGTGGTTCGTTTTCCGCCGAGTTGCTCGATCCGCAATTGATCGACGCCTGGTTGGCATTCTGGGGCGCGGTGCGCACGGCCGAGTCGATCAATCTTGCGCACGAGCATTCCTATGGCGAGTACCGTGGCATTTTGCGCAAGGTATTGACCGAACTGGCGCAGGAAGAAAGCTGGGAAAATTTCGACGCCGATCTGGCCGCCATCAGCCTCAGCGCATTGCTCGACGGCTTGTGGCTGGAGTCGGGGCTCAATCCCGGCACGTTCACGCCGGAGCAGGGCATCCAGATTTGCGAGGCCTGGGTCGACGGATTGCAGGCCGGTGGTCGCCAACGGTTTTGCGTCCAGACGACGGGTTGTTGATCGGTCGTTCAGCTGTCGATACTCTCTGGCGCCAAAGTAACAAAACACTCTAATAAGAAATACGCCTTCGGGCATACGCGGGACACCATGCGATGACTCCTCGGGTATTGATCGTCGACGACGATCCGCTGATACGCGAACTGCTGCAGGCCTACTTGTCCCAAGAGGGTTATGAGGTGCATTGCGCCGCCACGGCGGAGCTGGCCGAAACCTTCCTGGCGAGCCAGACGGTTGATCTGGTGATGCTCGATATCCGCCTGCCGGGCAAGGATGGCCTGACCCTGACCCGAGAGCTGCGGGTGCGTTCGGAAGTCGGGATCATTCTGATCACCGGGCGCAACGACGAAATCGACCGCATCGTCGGCCTTGAATGCGGCGCGGATGACTATGTAATCAAACCGCTCAATCCTCGCGAACTGGTGTCCCGGGCAAAAAACCTGATACGCCGGGTTCGTCACGCGCAGACGCCGCAACCGGCAGTGGCCATCGCCAAACCGGTCAAACAATTCGCCACCTGGGCGCTGGACACGGACCGCCGACGGCTGATCGACCAGACTGGCAGCGAAACCCTGCTGACCCACGGCGAATACCAGTTACTCAGCGTGTTCCTGCGCAACAGTGGCCACACCTTGAGTCGTGATCAACTGATGGACCAGATCCGCAATCGCGAATGGGTGCCCAACGACCGCTCCATCGACGTGCTGGTCGGACGCTTGCGCCGCAAGTTGCATGATGACCCGGCCGAGCCGCAGTTGATCATTACCATTCACGGCGCCGGTTACCTGTTTACCGCCAGCGTGGCGGCCTGAGCCCGATGTTGCGTGTGCTTGGCCTGCTGTGGGCACTGGCCGCGAACGGCGCGATGGCGGTGGAAACAGTTCGCTACTGCGACTATCCGGTGTACCCGCCGATCTCCTGGAGTGACGGCAAACACGTGCGCGGCCTAGCCCCGAGCGTGGTGAAAAACCTTTTTGGGCGACTGGGCTACGACGTCGACATCATCGTGCTGGGCAACTGGAAACGCTGCCTGCTCGACGCCGCCGAAGGCCGGGTCGATGTGGTGTTGGCCTACAGCACCGCGCAACGTGAACAGAGCATGGTTTTTTCGACGGTGCCGGTGTTGCGTGAGGAGGTTGCGTTGTTCATCAATCGTCAGCACCCGGTGAAATTCGAGCGTCTGGAGGACCTGGCCAATTACCGTGGCGGGTTGTTGTTCGGTGAAAGTTATGGCGTGGATTTCGACCGTTTGGTCGCCCAACACCAGAACATCGAATGGGTCTCTGACAGTGGCCAGAACTTCGGCAAACTGATTCGCGGGCGAATCGATTTCATCACCTCGGAACGGCGTACCGGGCAGCTTTACGTCGAGAATCTGCCGGGCGCGAAAGACATCGTCGCGCTGCCCAATGCCTTGAGCGTCGACTATTTGCGGGTGGCTGTGTCGCGCAAGTCGCCGTTGGCCAAGCGCATGCCGCAGATCGATGCGCAACTGAAACGCATGGTCGATACCGGGGAGGTCGAGCGTTTGTTGAATGAAAGCGAAGTCACCTACCGCGACATGATCAACCTGCCGGCGAATTCCAAATGATCCGCGCCCGGCCCGGTGGACTGTTGCGGCGTCTGCTGCTGTTCATTCTGTTGTTCAGCCTGTGTTTCACCGTGCTGGCGAGCACCGTGCAGCTGTACTTCGAGTACCGCCGCGAAATGCGCGACATTGACTCACGCATGGAGCTGATTCGTGCCGGTTATCTGGCCAGTCTGGAGCGCAGTCTTTGGGACTTGAACCAGGAACAATTGAACGTGCAGCTGCGGGGGCTGGTGGACTTTTCCGACGTGGCGCGGGTACACCTGACCAGCCCCGATTTTGATCTGCTGCAAGGCAATCCCGAACCGATCGGGCCATTACGCATCGAGCGTTTTGAACTGGATTATCAACCGCCGACCGGGCCTTCCCGGCACTTGGGTCAGTTAGAAGTCAGCACCGATCTGGGTGCGGTGCATCAGCGCCTGTACGCCACCGGTTTGACCAGCCTGTTGTGGATGAGCGTGTTCCTTTGCGGTCTGGCGGTGGCGTTGTCGGGGCTGTTTTACCGCTTGGTCACCCGTCACCTGCAAGTCATGGCCGAATTTGCCCGGCGCATCGCTGCCGGTGACTGGCACGAGCCCTTGCACCTGGACAAGCGACGGCATACCCACGAAGACGAAATCGACACCGTGGCCCACGCGCTGGACGATATGCGTCGGGCGATTCTCAGTGACATTGACCGGCGCGAAACCGATCGGCTGGCCTTGCAAGACAATCGCGATGAACTGCTCAGGCTGGTCGAGCGCCGCACCGCCAGCCTGATGCGCGCCAAGGACGAAGCCGAGGCCGCCAACCTCGCCAAGTCGCGGTTTCTGGCGACCATGAGCCACGAGTTGCGCACCCCGCTCAACGGGATTCTCGGCATGGCCGAGTTACTGCGCGGCGCACGTCTGGATGAGCTCGACGGCAAACGGCTGGATGCGCTGTACAAGGCCGGGGAAGGGTTGCTGTCGATTCTCAACGAAGTGTTGTATTTCGCCCGATTGGAGGAGGGCGTCAGCCATCCGGAACCGGTCGATTTCTCGATCCGGCAACTACTCGACGAGGTGCTGACCCTGCTGGAACCGCGCGCGTTGAGCAACGACACAACGCTGCACTGCCGAATCGATCCGCAAGTCGCCGACCGGCACCACGGTGCTGAACAATTCCTGCGTCAGGTGTTGAGCAACTTGCTGGCCAACGCGATCAAGTTCACCGAAGGTGGAAAGGTTGAGGTCGAGGTTGCGCTGCTGGCCCAAGTTCCGGGACAGAGCGGGCAACGCTTGCGCATAAGCGTCGCGGACAACGGCATCGGCATCGCCCCGGCCATGCAGGAAAAGATTTTCGAGCGCTTTACCCAGGCCAGCGAAGAGGTGGCGCAACGCTTTGGCGGAACCGGGCTCGGGCTGGCGATCAGCAAACATCTGGTCGAGCAATTGGGCGGGCGGATCGGTGTCGAAAGCGAAGTCGGGCTGGGCAGTTGTTTCTGGTTCGAGCTGACGTTGCAGGCGTCAACCGGCATTACAGTTGTGGTGCAGAACAGCGAAACCGTGCGGGCACTGAATATTCTGGTGGTCGAGGATGTGGCGCTGAACCGTGAAGTGGTCAGCGGCTTGTTGCAGCGCGACGGGCATCAGGTCTGGCTCGCCGAAGAAGGCGAGCAGGCGCTGGTGCAATGTGCCGGGCAGGCCTTCGATTTGATCCTGCTCGATGTACACCTGCCGGGCATCAGCGGCGTCGAGCTGTGCAAATTGATTCGCCACAACCAAGGTCCTAACCGTCACACCCGCGTCTTCGCCCTGACCGCCAGCGTGCAGCCAGCCTTGATGCGCGGTTATCTGGAGGCCGGGATGGATGGCATTCTCGCCAAGCCGCTGAAGCTCGAAAACCTGCGACAAGCGCTGGCTGGGCAATTGCCGGTATCTGCGCCGCAGCCTGTTGACGAGGCGATGGATTGGCCGCTGCTGGACACCCATCGCACCTTGCTCGGTGAACAGAAACTTCAGGGCTTGTTGGCGGTGTTGCGCGACTCGATCAGTCAGCATCGCGAAGCACTGACCGAAGCCATCGAGGCTGATGATTGCACTGAAGTCGCCCACCTGGCGCATCGACTAGCCGGAAGCAGCGACTCATTGGGCTTTCGCGCGTTGGCCAATGTGTTGCGCGCTTTGGAAGAGGCCGCGATGGTTAACGACGAGTCGGCATTACGGGCGTTGGCGCCCAAGGTTCAGGAGCAACTGCGGGTCTCGCAACAGACGCTGGCGGAGCTTTTGCACCGCTGACGTACAAGTTTGTTACGACTTTTTACAACTTCGATCTTTACGGTCAACGGGACCTTACATGGGCTTCCAATAATCGACGCAACCGCCACCGCGCGGTCTTCGAAGCTTATTGGAGATAATAATAATGAACTGCCGTAAAGCTGATCCTTCCCCGCGCCATGCCGCGCACCTTGCTGATAATTGAGGTGTGGACATGAGCAAATCTACCGAAACCAAAGGCATCCAACTGACCCGCGCCCTGAAAAGCCGGCACATTTTCATGCTGTCGCTAGGCGGCGTGATTGGCACCGGGCTGTTCATGGGCTCCGGCGTGACCATCAATCAGGGCGGCCCGGTGGGAGCGATTCTGGCGTATCTGGTTGCCGGTTTCCTGATGTACCTGGTCATGGTGTGCCTGGGCGAGTTGTCCGTACAAATGCCGGTGTCCGGCTCGTTTCAAACCCACGCCACCAAATTCATCGGGCCGGCCACCGGTTTCATGATCGGCTGGGTGTACTGGATGAGCTGGGCGACCACCGTGGGGCTGGAGTTCACGGCTGCGGGCATGTTGATGACGCGCTGGTTTCCTGCGGTGCCGATCTGGTACTGGTCGGCGTTGTTCGTGGTGGTGCTGTTCGGTTTGAACGCACTGGCGACCCGCGCCTTCGGTGAAGCGGAATACTGGTTCTCCGGGATCAAGGTCGCGGCGATTCTTGGCTTCATCGTGGTCGGCGTGCTGGTGATCTTCGGCGCAATCCCGCTGACCAGCGGTGCACCGGCACCGATGATGAGTAACCTTATAGGCGACTCACTGTTCCCCAACGGCCTGTCGGCGGTGTTCGCGGTGATGATGACCGTTGTCTACGCCTTCCAGGGCTGCGAGATCATGGGCGTGGCCGCTGGCGAAACCGATCAACCGGAAAAAAGCATCCCGCGTGCGGTGCGCAACGTGGTGTTTCGCGTGTTGATTTTCTATGTGCTGGCGATTGTGGTTCTGTCGGCAATCGTGCCGTGGCAGCAAGCCGGTTTGATGGAAAGTCCGTTCGTACAGGTGTTTGACATGGTCGGCATTCCGTACGCCGCTGACCTGATGAACTTCGTGATCCTCACGGCGATTCTGTCGGTGGGTAACTCCGGGCTGTACGCCTCGACGCGCATTCTGTGGGCGATGTCGAAGACCGGTATGGCGCCGAAAAGCCTGTCGCCCTTGAGCAAGCGCGGCGTGCCGTTGCGGGCGCTAAGCATCACGTTGTGCTTTGCGCTGGTGTCGCTGATGACCAGTTTTGTCGCGGCAGACACGCTGTTCATGGTGCTGATGGCGGTGAGCGGCATGTCGGGCACCGTGACCTGGATTGTGATTGCGCTGGCGCAGTACAAATTCCGCAGGGCGTATCTGCGTGATGGCGGAAAACTCAGTGATCTGAAATACCGCGCGCCGTGGTTCCCGCTGCTGCCGCTGACGTGCATTGCATTGTGCTGCTCGCTGTTTGTGTTTCTGGCGCTGGATGAAACGCAACGGCCTTCGTTGTACTGGGGCTTTGGGTTTATTGCGCTGTGCTATGGCGCGTACTTCCTGATTCATCGCAAGCGTGAAGCGGTGCTGGCGCCGAGTTTGCCAACCGCATAACTGCCACAACATACCTCCTGTGGGAGCGAGCCTGCTCGCGAAAGCGGTGGATCAGTCAACAGAGATGTTGAATGTGATGCCCTCTTCGCGAGCAGGCTCGCTCCCACAGTTGTTTTGCGGTGGGCTGTAGGCAGTTGTTCGAAGTTGTAACAGTGCAATCCTTACAGCTCCGGTATTTTCTAATAAATCCTTTAAATACAAACAGATAGCTTATTTTTAAAGCTGTTACAGCTCATTTCTTTGCTGATTGCCGCCTTACTGAACACTCGTTTAGTATGGCCTCAAGTCACATCACCTCAGACCAATCAAAATAATTCGAGGATTCGCATGACTACTCAATCTTCTCTGCTCAGTCAGGTCGAAGCCGGCATTGCCTGGATCACCCTCAATCGCACTGCTCAGCGCAATGCGCTGGACATCCCGACCCTGAAAAACCTCCACGCGTTGTTGGACAGTTTCAACGCCGACCCCGCCGTGCGAGTCGTTGTGCTGACCGGCAGCGGTCGTAGCTTCTGTGCCGGTGCCGACCTCGCCGAGTGGGCCGAAGCCGAAGCCCGTGGCGCCCTCGAAACCTACGGCTGGACCGAAACCGCTCACGCCTTGATGAGCCGTTTGTACAGCCTGGACAAACCCACCATCGCGGCCATCAACGGCACCGCCGTCGGCGCGGGGATGGACCTGACGTTGTGCTGCGACCTGCGCATTGCTGCGCAATCGGCGCGCTTCAAGGCCGGTTACACCAGCATGGCCTACTCGCCGGACGCCGGTGCCAGTTGGCATCTGCCGCGGCTGATCGGCACCGAACAAGCCAAGCGCCTGCTGTTCCTCGACGAGTTGTGGGGCGCCGATCGCGCCCTGGCTGCCGGCCTGGTCGGCGAAGTCTGCGCCGATGAGCAACTGTTCGGCGTCACCACTGAACTGGCCACTCGCCTGGCCAACGGCCCGACGTTCGCGTTTGCCCAGACCAAAAAACTCATGCGTGAAGGCGCCCAACGCAGCCTGCCGGAGCAACTGCAAGCCGAGTTGGCCGCCGGCCTGTTGTGCGGTCGCAGCGAAGATGGCAACGAAGCCCTACGCGCCTCCATCGAAAAACGTCCGGCCAGTTTTATCGGTCGATAAGCCCCGACACCACATCAGCACATGAACAACAGGTAGCTCCATGAATTTCCAACTGACCCAAGAACAAGAAATGTTGGTGGACGCGGTACGCAGTTTTGTCGCCAAGGAACTGCTGCCCCATGAGGAAGCGGTCGACCGTGCCGACGAAGTCTCCCCGGAGCTGGCGGCACAGATTCGCGGCAAGGCCATCGCGGCCGGTTTCTATGCCTTCAACATGCCGGAAGAAGTCGGCGGTGGTGGTCTCGACTACCTGTCGCAGGCGCTGATCGAGCGTGAGCTGTCCAAGGTTTCATGGGCGCTGCATGTGTTCGTCGCACGGCCGTCGAAAATCCTCATGGCTTGCACCGGTGATCAAATCAATGACTACCTGTTGCCGTGCATCCAGGGCGAGAAAATCGACTGCTTCGCGCTGACCGAGCCGGGTGCCGGTTCCGATGCCAACGCGATCAAGACCCGCGCCGTACGTGAGGGTGATGACTTCATTCTGAACGGCAGCAAACACTTCATCAGCCATGCCGGTCACGCCGATTTCGCCATCGTCTTCGCGGTGACCGACACCTACGAACACAACGGCCGCAAGCGCAACGCCGTGACCTCGTTCCTGGTCGACCGCAACACGCCGGGCATGACCATCCGCCGTGGTCCGAAGTGCGTGAGCAACCGCGGTTATCACACCTACGAAATGTTCTTCGACGACTGCCGCGTACCGGCTTCCAAAGTGTTGGGCGAAGTCGGTAAAGGTTGGGACGTGGCCAACGCCTGGCTCACTGCCGGGCGCGTCATGGTCGCCGCCAACTGTGTCGGTCAGGCGCAACGCGCGCTGGATGTGTCGCTGCAATGGGCGGCGGATCGCAAGCAGTTCGGCCAGCCGATCGGCACCTATCAGGGCATCTCGTTCAAGCTCGCCGACATGGTCACGCAGATCCGCGCGGCTGAACTGCTGACCCTGCACACCGCCTGGAAAATGGACCAGGGCACCATGACCGATGGCGAGGCCGGCATGGCCAAACTGTTCGCCAGTGAAGTGCTCGGCAAAGTGGCCGATGAGGCGGTACAGATTTTCGGTGGCATGGGCCTGATGGATGAATGCCCGGTGGAACGCATCTGGCGTAACGCGCGGATCGAGCGCGTCTGGGAAGGCACCTCGGAGATCCAGCGCCACATCATTTCCCGCGAATTGCTGCGGCCGCTGTTGCGCTGATCGGCCCGGAGAATATCTATGTCGCAGACAATTCGTGACAACCTCAAACGCCTGCTCGCACCGCGCCATCTGGCGTTTGTCGGTGGCCGCAGCATGGCTCGCGCACTCAAGCGCTGCGCTGAAGGTGGCTACCTGGGTGAGATGTGGCTGGTCAATCCGCAGCACGACACGCTTGAAGGCGTGCCGTGTGTGCGCAGCATTGCCGAACTGCCGTGCGGCCCGGACGCGGTGTTCATCGCGACCAACCGCGAACTGACCCTGACCTGCGTCGCCGAACTGGCGGCGAAGGGTGCCGGCGGAGCAATCTGCTATGCCTCCGGGTTCGCCGAGACCGGCGCCGAAGGCCTGGCCTTGCAGCAACAGTTATTGAAAGCGGCCGGCACCATGGCTTTGCTCGGTCCCAACTGCTACGGCTTGCTCGACTACCTGCACAGCTCCGCGCTGTGGCCGGTGGCCCATGGCGGCAAACCGGTGGAGAAGGGCGTTGCCGTGCTGACCCAGAGCGGCAACTTCGCCTACAACCTGTCGATGAGCGACCGTTCGCTGCCGGTGGCCTACATGGCGTCGGTCGGCAATCAGGCACAATTGGGCATCGCCGAACTGATGGACGTGTTGCTCGATGAGCCGCGCGTCACTGCCATCGGCTTGCACCTTGAAGGCCTGAAAAACGTGCCGGGTTTCGCCCGCGCCGCGCACAAGGCGCTGGAGAAAGGCATCCCGATCATCGCCCTGAAAACCGGCGTGTCGCAGATTGGTGCCGAACTGGCGCTCAGTCACACCAGTTCGCTGTCCGGCTCCGATGCGCTGTACGACAGCCTGTTTGCGCGCCTTGGCGTGATCCGCGTCAGTGGCCCGGTGAGTTTTGTTGAAACCCTGAAAGCGGCGGCGTGCGGCAAGTTACCGACGGGCAACAGCTTGATCGCACTGGCCTGTTCGGGCGGTGACGCTGGTTTGATTGCCGACTACGCCGAGCGCAATGACTTGAGTCTGCCCAAGCTCGATGAAGACCAAGTCGGAGAACTGGCGCAGGTGTTGCCCACCTACGCCAACCTGGTCAATCCGCTGGATTTCACCACGGCGATCTGGGGCGATGGCGAAGCCTTGAACCGCATGCTCGACAGCGCCCTGCGCACTGAAGCCGACGCAGCGATGCTGGTGCTCGATTACCCGGCGCAGTTCACCGGCGAACGCAAGGAATGCGACCTGCTGCTGGAGTTGTTTTGTGCCGCGCTGGTCCGCCACGGCAAGACCGGTTTCGTCACCTCGGCGTTTCCGGAACTGCTGCCAGCCCATGCTCGTGAACGTCTGCATGCGCAGGGCGTGGCGGCGTTGCAAGGCGTGGAAGACGGCTTGGCTGCATGGGGCCGGATCGCCGGTTATCAACGCAATCGTCAGGCGCTGCTGGCGCTCGGTGAATCGGCGCTGGTGCCGTACAGTCCGCACGCCTTGGTCGGCGAAGGACGCCTGCTCAACGAGTGGGATTCCAAGACTGCATTGCGCGCCTTTGGCCTGCCGACGCCCAACGGTGTACTGAGCACGCCGGATAAAGCACTGAGTGACGCCAATACGCTGGGTTATCCGCTGGTGCTCAAAGCGGTCAGCGCGCAATTGCCACACAAAACCGAAGCCGGTGCCGTGGCGCTGAATCTCAAGGACGCCACCGCCCTGAGCGCCGCGCTGGAAAAAATGCGCGCAAGTATTGCCGAGTACGCGCCGCAAGTGCCGTTCGATCAAGTGCTGCTGGAGCCGATGGCTAAACCGCCGCTGGCTGAATTGATCGTCGGCATCAAGCGTGAAAACGACTTCGGCCTCGCCCTGGTTATCGGGGCTGGCGGGATTCTGGTGGAGTTGCTCAAGGACAGTCGCAGCCTGCTGCTGCCAACCACCGACGGCGCCATTCGCAATGCCGTGTTGAGCCTGCGCAGTGCCGCGTTGCTGCAAGGTTTTCGCGGTCGTGAAGCGGCGGATCTGGATTCACTGGTCGCGGCGATCCGTGCGGTGGCCGATTACGCCTGCGAAAACGCCGGGCAGTTGCTGGAACTCGATGTGAACCCATTGTTGGTCGGTGCCGCTGGCACGACTGCGGTCGATGCGTTGATTCGCCTCGGCCACGAATGAGGAATTGAATATGCAAACCACAACATTGACCGGCGGCCAGGCCCTGGTACGTCTGCTGGCCAACTACGGCGTCGACACCGTATTCGGGATTCCCGGCGTACACACGCTGGAGTTGTATCGCGGTCTGCCCGGCAGCGGCATTCGCCACGTCCTGACTCGTCACGAACAAGGCGCCAGTTTCATGGCCGACGGCTATGCGCGCGTCAGTGGCAAACCGGGCGTGTGCTTCATCATCACCGGCCCCGGCGTGACCAACGCCGCGACCGGCATCGGCCAGGCGTATGCCGACTCGATTCCGATGCTGGTGATTTCCAGCGTCAACCACACCGCCAGCCTCGGCAAGGGCTGGGGTTGTCTGCATGAAACCCAGGACCAGCGCTCGATCACCGCGCCGATCACTGCCTTCTCGGCGGTCGCATTAAGCGCCGAGGACCTGCCGGAATTGATCGCCCGCGCCTACGCGGTGTTCGACAGCGAACGTCCGCGTCCGGTGCACATCTCGGTGCCGCTGGACGTGTTGTCCGCAAAAATCACCCGTGACTGGAGCAACGACGTCGTGCGCCGTCCGGGTCGCGGCGCCGCGTCAACCACGGCGCTGGAGGAGGCTGTGGTCAAACTGCAAAACGCCAAGCGGCCGATGATCATTGCCGGTGGCGGTGCGTTGAATGCGCAGCTATCACTGCAAGACATCAGTACCCGACTCGCTGCACCACTGTTCACCAGTGTTGCCGGCAAAGGCTTGCTGCCGCCGGATGCACCGCTGAACGCCGGCTCGACGTTGTGCGTGGAACCCGGCTGGAACCTGATCGCCGAAGCCGACGTGGTGCTGGCGGTTGGTACCGAAATGGCCGACACCGATTTCTGGCGCGAACGCTTGCCGCTGAATGCCGAACTGCTGCGCGTGGACATTGACCCGCGCAAGTTCAACGACTTCTACCCGTGCGCGTTGGCGTTGCACGGCGATGCGCAGCAAACCCTCGCCGCGTTGTTGGAACGTCTGCCGTCCACCGCGCGTGATGCCAGCGTGGCGATGGCTGCCGTCGCGGCATTGCGCGAAGCCGTGAAGGCAAGCCATGGCCCGTTGCAGTCGATCCACCAGGCAATTCTCGACCGTATCGCCGCCGAGTTGCCGGAGGATGCGTTCATCAGCACCGACATGACGCAACTGGCCTACACCGGCAACTACGCCTTCAACAGCCTGGCGCCGCGCAGTTGGTTGCATCCGACCGGTTACGGCACCTTGGGCTACGGCTTGCCAGCAGGCATCGGCGCCAAGTTCGGTGCGCCGCAGCGGCCAGGTCTGGTGTTGGTCGGCGACGGTGGTTTCCTCTACACCGCGCAAGAGCTGGCGACCGCCGTCGAAGAACTCGACAGCCCGCTGGTGGTGTTGCTGTGGAACAACGACGCGCTGGGGCAGATCCGCGATGACATGCTCGGGCTCGACATCGAACCGATTGGCGTACTGCCACGCAACCCGGATTTCGCCGCGCTTGGCCTCGCGTTCGGCTGCACCGTGAACCAGCCGCAAAGTCTGGCCGAGCTGCAAACCGATCTGCGCCACGGTTTCAAGCGTAACGGCGTGACCCTGATCGAACTCAAGCATGCGTGCGCGCACTGATTTTCATTTTCTGGCAGAGGTATCGCCATGCGCTTTTCCGATCTGACTCAACGTATCGCCGGTGACGGCGCCGCCGCCTGGGACATTCATTACCGCGCACTCGCGCTGCAAGAGCAGGGTGAAGACATTCTGCTGCTGTCGGTCGGCGACCCGGATTTCGACACGCCTATGCCGATTGTGCAGGCGGCCATCGACAGCTTGTTGACCGGCAACACGCACTACGCTGACGTGCGTGGCAAGCGCGCCCTGCGTGAAAGCATCGCCAGACACTATGGACGCCGCAGCGGCCAGCAGGTCGAGGCCGATCAGGTCATTGTGCTGGCCGGCGCGCAATGCGCGTTGTTCAGCGTTGCCCAATGCGTACTCAACCCCGGCGATGAAGTGATCGTCGCCGAGCCGATGTACGTGACCTATGAGGCAGTGTTTGGTGCCTGTGGCGCGGTGGTGGTGCCGGTGCCCGTGCGCCCCGAAAACGGTTTTCGCGTGCTGCCTGAAGACGTCGCCGCCCGCATCACGCCGCGCACTCGGGCATTGGCGCTGAACAGTCCACACAATCCGTCGGGCGCCAGTTTGTCCCGCGCCACGTGGCAAGCGTTGGCCGACCTGTGCATCGCCCACGACCTGTGGCTGATTTCCGATGAGGTCTACAGCGAGTTGCTGTTCGACGGTGAGCACGTCAGTCCGGCGAGTTTACCGGGCATGGCCGAGCGCACCGCGACGCTCAACAGCTTGTCGAAATCCCACGCCATGACCGGCTGGCGAATCGGCTGGGCGATAGCACCACCCGCCCTCGCTGCGCACCTGGAAAACCTCGCGCTGTGCATGCTCTACGGCTTGCCGGATTTCGTGCAGGACGCCGCCGTCGTCGCCCTCGAAAGCAACTTGCCAGAACTGGAAGCGATGCGCGAAGCCTATCGCCAACGCCGCGATCTGGTCTGCGAATGCCTGGCCGATTGCCCTGGCGTTCGAGCCTTGAAACCCGATGGTGGGATGTTCGTGATGGTCGATATCCGCGACACCGGGCTCAGCGCCCAGGCGTTTGCCGACCGCTTGCTCGACCGCCATGGCGTCTCGGTGCTGGCCGGTGAAGCGTTCGGTCCGAGCGCCGCCGGGCACATTCGCTTGGGGCTGGTATTGGGCGCGGAACCGTTGCGTGACGCTTGTCAGCGCATCACCCGTTGCGCCACTGAACTGATGGAAGCTCACGTCTATGCATAACCACACAACGCTGTTTATCGATGGCCGCTGGCAATCCCCATCGGGGCAGGGCATCGCCGAGGTGATCAACCCGGCCACTGAAGAGATTGCAGGCTCGGTGCCGCTGGGTGATGAGCGCGATGTCGACAACGCGGTGGCCGCCGCACGCAAGGCGTTCAGTTCATGGTCGCGCACGCCGTCGAGTGTGCGTGCCGGCTACATCCGTGCCCTCGCCGAGCAGTTGCGCGCGCGGGCCGACGAGATGGCATCCGTCATCACCGCTGAGTTGGGCATGCCGGTGCAATGGTGCCGCTCGGTGCAGGTCGACGGCCCGATCATCGGGTTGGAGCAATACGTCGAACTTGCCGCCCTGATGGACGAAGTGCGTGAGGTCGGCAACTCGCTGGTGATACGTGAAGCGGTGGGCGTGTGCGCCTTCATCAATCCGTGGAATTACCCGCTGCATCAACTGATCGGCAAGCTCGCCCCGGCGCTGGCTGCCGGTTGCACTGTGGTGGTCAAACCCAGTCAGGAAACCCCGCTGCACGCCTTTTTGCTGGCGCAGATGATCGAGTCCATCGGCTTGCCGGCCGGTGTGTTCAACCTCGTCAGCGGGCCGGGTTCGAAGGTGGGTGAAGCGCTGGCCAAACACCCAGACGTGGACATGGTGTCGTTCACCGGTTCCACCGGCGCCGGGGTTCGTGTGGCGCAAGCGGCGGCGCCATCGGTGAAACGGGTGTGCCTGGAACTGGGTGGCAAGTCGCCGCTGCTGATTGCCGAAGACGCGGATCTTGCTGCCGCTGTGCGCTACGGCGTGCAGGACGTGATGATCAACTCCGGGCAGACCTGCACGGCGCTGACCCGCATGCTGCTGCCGGCCAGTCGTTACGCTGAAGCCGTGGAACTGGCTATCGCCGTAACCCAGAGCTTGCGCATGGGCGATCCGCTGGACCCGCAGAGTTTCCTCGGGCCGATGTGTTCGGCGGCGCAACGGCGCACCGTGCGTGATTACATCCAGGTCGGCCAGCAGGAAGGCGCACGGCTGGTCTGCGGCGGCGACACGGCTGGCGAGTTCGAGCGTGGTTTCTACGTCAGCCCGACGCTGTTCGCCGACGTCGACAACCGTATGCGCATCGCCCAGGAAGAAATCTTCGGCCCGGTGCTGTGCCTGATTCCTTACGCCGATGAAGCGCAGGCAATTCAAATCGCCAACGATTCACCGTTCGGCCTGTCCAGCGGTGTCTGGGCCGGCAACGCCGAGCGCGCTTTGCATCTGGGGCGGCAGTTGCGTGCCGGGCAGTGTTTCCTCAACGGCGCGGCGTTCAATTATCAGGCACCGTTCGGTGGCTACAAACAATCGGGCAATGGTCGGGAGTGGGGCGAAGAAGGGCTCAACGAGTTCGTTGAAGTGAAGGCGATTCAGGTGTGACCGTTGACGATTCAATTGATCTGCGCACCGGGCCATGGCCCGGTGCGTTGCGTGGCTTTAAACCGGTAATTCATTACTTCCGCTGCTTTTGATCAGGGGCAATGCAATGAGCGATAACAAAAACAAGATTACTCAAGCGAACCATGAATTCAGTTTTCCTCGTCGGGATTTCCTCAAATACAGCGCCGCTGCAGCGGCCGTAGCGGGGGCGTTTTCCATGGGGTTGCCGATGGGGGCTTTTGCGCAAGAAGCGACGCCCAAACCGGGTGGCGTGTTGCGCCTCGGCCTGGCGGGCGGCAGCACCACCGATTCAAAAGATCCCGGCTCCTGGAGCGACACTTTCACCTTCGTCGGCTTTTCGGCGGTCTATAACACCCTCACCGAAATTGCCGTGGACGGCAGTTCGATTCCGGAACTGGCCGAGAGCTGGACGTCGACCCCGGACGCACGTATCTGGACTTTCAAGCTGCGCCAGGGCGTGACCTTCCATAACGGCAAAACCCTGACCGCTGAAGACGTGGTCGCTTCGATCCAGCATCACCTCGGCGAGAAATCCACTTCGGCGGCCAAGACCGTGTTGGGCGATGTGGCCAAGGTCAGCGCCCAAGGCAGCGACAGCGTGGTGTTCGAACTGCATTCGGGCAACGCCGATTTCGCCTATGTGGTTGCCGATTACCACTTGGTGATCATGCCGGCGAAGGACGGCGTGTCGGATTGGCAGGCAGGTGTCGGCACCGGCGGTTATCGCCTCAAGGACTTCGAACCGGGCGTTCGCATGGGTCTGGAACGCAGCCCCGATTACTGGAAAGCGGGGCGCGCGCATTTCGCCAGCGCCGAGTTGATCGCGATCTCCGACGGTGCGGCGCGGATCAATGCGCTGGTCACCGGGCAAGTCGATGTGATCAACAAGGTCGACCTGAAAACCGTGGCCTTGCTCAAGCGCAACCCGAACCTGGTGATCGAAGAAACCAAAGGCGCCCAGCACTACACCTTCCCGATGTTGTGCGACAGCCAGCAATTCCAGAACAGCAATGTCCGCCTGGCCATGAAGCACGCGATCAATCGCGAAACGCTGCTGGCCTCGGTGCTGCATGGCTACGGTCTGGTGGGCAACGACCATCCGATCCAGCCGGGCAGCCGTTTCATCAACACCGCGCTGGAACAGCGTGCTTACGACCCGGACAAGTCGCGTTTTTACCTGCGCCAGGCCGGTGTCGATTCACTCAAGGTCAAGCTGCAAGCTTCCGACGCGGCGTATGCCGGTGCGGTGGATGCCTCGGTGTTGTTCAAGGAGCAGGCGCGTCAGGCCGGTATCGAAATCGATGTGGTTCGTGAGCCGGCGGATGGGTTCTTCTCTAACGTCTGGATGAAGCAGCCGTTCACCACCTCGTTCTGGTACAGCAGTTTGACCGCCGACCGGATGTTCAGCATCGGTTACGCCAAAGGCGCGGCGTGGAACGAAACTCATTGGGACAACCCGCGCTTCAATCAGCTGCTGAATACCGCCCGTGGCGAGATGAACGACCCGTTGCGCTGTGAGATGTACAACGAAATGCAGTCGCTGTGCCGGGACGATGGCGGGGCGATTGTGCCGTTGTTTGCCAGCTCGGTGGCGGCACGTTCGAATCGTGTCGCGCACGGCGGCCAGACCGCACCTTACGGCGAACTGGACGGCCTGCGCGTGATCGAGCGCTGGTGGCAGGCGTAAAGGGATTTTTACAGGGGCGCGTAACGGCGTAAATGCCTGTTGGCTACAACGAGGAACTTTGCGGTGAATAGTATTTTCAAGTTGCTCCTGCAGCGCCTGGCCCTAGGCCTGCTATCGCTCTTCGCGGTATCCGTCATCATCTTCCTCGCCGTCGGCATGCTCCCGGGTGATATCGCCCAGGCCATGCTCGGCCAATCCGCCACCCCGGAAACCGTTGCCGCATTTCGCACGCAACTGGGACTGGACCTGCCGCCGCTGACCCGCTTCGGTCACTGGATCTGGCACCTGCTGCAAGGTGATCTCGGCGTCTCGCTGGCCAATCAGCGGCCCATCGCCGATCTGGTTGCCTCGCGCCTGGGCAACACCTTCAGTCTGGCGGCGCTGGCGGCATTGGTTTCGGTGCCGCTCGCGTTGTTGCTGGGGATGCTCGCGGCGTTGTATCGCAACAGCTGGTTCGACCGTTTGCTCAACACCAGCGCCCTGAGCGCGGTGTCGTTTCCGGAGTTCTTTGTCGCCTACATCCTGATCCTGGTGTTCGCGGTGAAGCTCAACTGGTTCCCGAGCATTTCCAACCTGACCCCGGACGCCTCGTTCGGCAGCGTGCTGGAACGCTCGGTGCTGCCGGTCGCGACCCTGAGCCTGGTGGTGATCGCGCAGATGATGCGCATGACCCGCGCCTCCCTGATCAACCTGCTGGCCAGCCCCTACATTGAAATGGCCCGGCTCAAGGGCATCAGCCAGTCGCGGATCATCTTTCGTCATGCGTTGCCCAACGCGTTGGCGCCGATCGTCAACGTGGTGGCGCTGAACCTCGCGTATCTGGTGGTCGGCGTGGTGGTGGTCGAGGTGGTGTTCGTCTACCCGGGGCTCGGCCAATTGCTGGTGGACTCGGTGGCCAAGCGCGACATCCCGGTGGTTCAGGCGTGCAGCCTGATCTTCGCGGCGACGTACATCCTGCTCAATACCACGGCGGATGTGCTGTCCATCGCCAGCAATCCACGCCTGATGCATCCGAAGGGGTAGAACATGAACCTGCTCAAACAATTAGTGCGGGCGCCGCTGAGCGCCCAGTTCGGAATACTGGTGATCATCCTCTACATCCTCGTGGCGCTGTTCGCTCCGTTGCTGGCGCCGTACGGCGAAACCCAAGTGGTGGGCGAAGGCTTCGCGCCGTGGAGCGGCGAGTTTCTGCTGGGCACCGATAACCTCGGTCGCGACATGTTCAGCCGTCTGGTCTATGGCGCGCGCAACACCTTGGGCATTGCCTTCCTGACCACGGTGCTGGCGTTCCTGCTCGGCGGCTTGAGCGGGTTGGTCGCGGCGATCAAGGGTGGTTGGGTCGATCAGGGATTGTCGCGGATCGTCGATATTCTGATGGCGATTCCGCAGCTGATCTTCGCTTTGCTGATCCTCAGCGTGGTCGGCACCACGGCGACGTCGCTGGTGCTGGTGATCGCGCTGCTGGACGCGACGCGCGTGTTTCGCCTGTCGCGGGCGGTGGCGATGAACGTGGTGGTGCAGGACTTCGTCGAAGCCGCCCGTTTACGCGGTGAAGGCCTGTGGTGGCTGGTGACTCGCGAAGTGCTGCCCAACGCCGCTGCGCCGCTGATTGCCGAGTTCGGCCTGCGTTTTTGCTTTGTGTTTTTGTTCATCAGCGCGCTGTCGTTTCTCGGCCTGGGCATTCAACCGCCCACCGCCGATTGGGGCAGCATGGTTCGCGACAACGCGGTGCTGATCACCTTCGGCGACATCAGCCCGTTGCTGCCCGCCCTGGCCGTGGCGTTGATCACGGTCAGCGTCAACTTCGTCGTTGACTGGATGCTGCACAAATCCAGCGGCCTCAAGGAGTGCTGAACATGAACGCGATCACTAGTGAAAAACCGCTGCTGGAAATCCGCGACCTGCACATCGAAGGCCATTACGAAGACGCCTGGCATCCGCTGATCAAGGGCATCGACCTGACCCTGCAACGCGGCGAAGTGCTGGGGCTGATTGGCGAATCGGGGGCCGGCAAATCCACACTGGGTCTGGCCGCCATGGGGTATACCCGCGACGGTTGCCGGATCACCGGCGGCTCGGTGCAATTTGACGGTATCGACCTGCTGCGCGCCAAACCCGAAGCGCTGCGCAAACTGCGTGGCTTGCGCATTGCCTACGTCGCACAAAGCGCTGCGGCGTCGTTCAACCCGGCCCACCGACTGATTGATCAGCACGTGGAAACCGCCGTCAAAAACGGCGGCATGAGCCGGGCCCAGGCGATGGCCGAAGCGGTGGAGTTGTATCGGGTGCTGCGTCTGCCCAATCCCGAGCAGATCGGCCAGCGTTACCCGCATCAGGTGTCCGGCGGACAGTTGCAACGGGTCATGACGGCGATGGCCATGGCTTGCCACCCGGACTTGATCATATTTGACGAGCCGACCACCGCCCTCGACGTCACCACGCAGATTGAAGTGTTGGCGGCCATTCGCGATGCGGTAGCCACGTACGGCAGCGCGGCGATTTACATCAGCCATGACCTGGCGGTGGTTGCGCAAATGGCCGACCGCATCATGGTGCTGCGCCACGGCAAACTGGTGGAAGAGGCCGAGACCCGCAAGATGCTCGGCGACCCACAGGAGGATTACACCAAGTCATTGTGGGCGGTTCGCAGCTTCCACACCGAACCGAAACCGTGCCCGCAGCAGGAAAAACCGCTGCTGGAGTTGCGTCAAAGCTGCGCCAGTTACGGTCATCAACCGGTTCTGCATGATGTCTCGCTGAGCTTGTATCGCGGCCAGACCCTGGCGGTGATCGGCGAGTCCGGCAGCGGCAAGAGCTCCACGGCGCGTTTGATCACCGGCTTGTTGCCGCCAACGTCGGGTCAGGTGCTGTATGACGGCGAGGTGCTGCCGGCTGACTTTCGCCAGCGCAGCAAGGAGCAACTGCGGCGTATCCAGATGATCTACCAAATTCCCGATACGGCACTGAACCCGCGTCAGCGCATCGTCGACATCATCGGTCGGCCGCTGACCTTTTACCTCGGTCTCAAAGGCAAGGCGATGCGTGCGCGGGTGGCCGAGTTGCTGGAAATGATCGAGCTCGATCCGGCGACCTTCATGGAGCGCCAACCCCGCGAACTGTCCGGTGGTCAGAAGCAACGCGTGTGCATTGCCCGGGCCTTGGCGGCCGATCCACAATTGATCATTTGCGATGAAGTGACCTCGGCGCTGGACCAATTGGTGGCCGAAGGCGTGCTGAAACTGCTCAACCGGATTCAACAGCAACTGGGCGTCGCTTACCTGTTCATCACTCACGATGTCGCCACCGTCCGGGCCATTGCCGATGAGGTGCTGGTGATGCAGCGGGGCAGGGTGGTCGACCATGGTTCGCGCAGCGCCATCTTCACGCCGCCGCATCAGGATTACACCGGGCTGCTGTTTTCATCCGAACCGCAAATGGACCCCGACTGGCTCGACCGGTTGCTGGCCGCGCGCGCGTTACCGACTTCAAACTCAACGCTGGTAAATGTTTAAGGAATTGTCATGAAAGTATTGATCGTCCACGCTCATCCAGAGCCGAAATCCTTTACCGCCGCGTTGCGCGACCAGGCTGTCTCGACCCTTGAATCTCAGGGGCATGAGGTCCAAGTCAGCGACTTGTACGCGATGAACTGGAACCCGGTGGCCAGCGCCGATGATTTTTCTTCGCGGGAGAACCCGGAGTACCTGGTGTATGCGCTGGAACAACGTCTAGGTGTGAAAAGTCAGTCGCTGGCGCCGGATATCCAGCAAGAACTCGACAAACTGCTGTGGGCTGACCTGCTGATCCTCAATTTTCCGATTTTCTGGTTCTCGGCCCCGGCCATGCTCAAGGGCTGGATTGATCGGGTGCTGGTGTCCGGAGTTTGCTATGGCGGTAAACGCTTTTACGATCAGGGCGGGTTGAGCGGCAAGAAGGCGCTGGTCACTGTCACCCTGGGCGGGCGCGAGCACATGTTCGGTGATGGCGCGATTCATGGTCCGCTGGAAGACATGCTACGGCCGATCCTGCGTGGCACGTTGGCGTATGTCGGCCTCGACGTGCTGCAACCATTCGTGGCCTGGCACGTGCCATACATCAGCGACGAGGCTCGCCAGGAATTCCTGAGGAACTATCAGCAACGACTGGAGCACGTGAGCGATGACCAGCCGATGCAGTTTCCGCGTTTGGCTCAATTTGATGAGGCGTTGTATCCGTTGCCTGTCTGAAGCCGTGTTTGTCCCAAGAGTTTGATGGTGCATTTTCGGGCCCCTTCGCGGGCAAGCCCGCTCCTACAGTTGACCGCGTAATGACTCGGTCCAATGTGGGAGCGGGCTTACCCGCGAAGGGGCCAGTGAATTCAACCCGGAAAATCAGTTCTCCTGGACGCGGCATTGGTTATCAGATTTAGATCTCCTTCACCGGCGTTTCCCCCTCAACACCTTTGATCAACCCGATGGCGTGCAGGCAATCGGCCTTGTTCACATACGACTCGCCGCTGGCGATGGTCTCGTGATTCCCCGCCCTCAGGCGCCAGCGCCATTGTCCTTTGCCGGTGCTCGGGGTGCCTTTGGATTGCCTGTAAATCTCGAAATACATACTGCTCGCTCCATGCGATGGGTAATTGCGACAACCTGTGTGACGCATCGGGGCAAGCCTAGCGGAGCTGGTTTTTTTGGCCATCAGGCATTTGTTTCCAGGCATTTGAAAATATTTCTGCCGGCGCCATCGGGCCGGTGAGAATGGCCAGAACCCCCGCAGATTCGCCCTTGCATCACCTCCCATGGTCCTGCTTAATATGACTCGGCTCATGGCGTCGAGAATCTGTCGGCGACCCCGGATTGTAGAAAAACCACTATAAAAAAGAGCAATCAATTGACTCATCAGCACGGAACGCAACTGGCCGGGCATTTGGCGTTATCGCTCGTCATCCCTGTGTTCAATGAAGCAGCCACCGTCGATTTGTTCATCGCGCGGATTAATAACGTCTTCAAGGATGAACTGCTGATCAGTCTGGAAATGGTGTTCGTCAATGACGGCAGCACCGACACCACACTGGATCTGTTGCTGGAACGCCAACGGACGGACCCGCGCCTGCGCATCGTCGATCTGAGCCGCAATTTCGGCAAAGAAGCCGCGTTGACCGCGGGTTTGCAGACCGCCACCGGCCAGGTTGTGGTCCCCATCGACGCCGACTTGCAGGACCCGCCCGAAGTCATCCTCGAGATGATCGCTCGCTGGCGTGAAGGCTATGAAGTGGTGCTGGGCCATCGTGTGAGTCGTAAAACCGATTCCTGGGCCAAGCAGACCTCAGCCAACTGGTTCTACCGCCTGCACAACAAAATCGCCGAGCAACATCTGCCGGAAAACGTCGGTGACTTCCGGCTCATGGACCGCTGCGTGATCGATGCCTTGCAGACCTTGCCCGAATCCCGGCGCTTCATGAAAGGCCTGTTCGCCTGGGTCGGTTTTCGCACCACTCACGTCAACTACGAACGTCCGGAGCGGGCGGCCGGAGCGACCAAGTTCAACGGCTGGCGCTTGTGGAACTTCGCTTTGGAGGGCATCACCAGTTTCAGCACCGAACCGCTGCGGATCTGGACCTACCTCGGGCTGCTCGTTTCGCTGATTTCCTTCTCGTTCGCCATCTTCATCATATTGCGCACCCTGATTTCCGGTATCGACCTTCCGGGTTATGCCTCGCTGATGGTGGCGGTCACCTTTCTGGGTGGTCTGCAATTGATCGGCATCGGTGTGCTGGGCGAATACCTGGGCCGAACCTACATCGAATCCAAACGCCGGCCGGTGTATCTGGTGCGGCGTGTCTATGACCCCAAGGACTGAACCGTGGATCTCAAGGAAACCGATATTCTCGGTTCAAGCATCGATCAGCATTGGTATTACGCCTCCAAAGCGGCGGCGACCACGCGGGTGCTCGGCAGCACCCCGTTCAAGAAAATTCTCGATGTGGGCGCAGGCTCCGGGTTCTTTACTCACCATCTTCTGAGTCATTCATCGGCCAGCGAAGCGTGGTGCGTGGACATCAGTTACGACGCCGACTCGGACGCCCGCACCGCCGGCAAACCGGTGCATTACCGTCGCGCAATCGAGGCAATAGACGCCGACCTGGTGTTGCTGATGGACGTGCTGGAACATGTCGACGACGACGTCGGGTTGCTCAAGGCCTATGTCGACAAAGTCCCCTCCGGCAGCCGGTTCCTGATGACGGTGCCCGCGTTCCAGTTTCTCTGGAGTGGACACGACGACTTTCTTGAACACAAACGCCGCTACACCTTGGCGCAACTGGAAACCGTGGCCCGTGCGGCTGGTTTGACGGTGCAGCAGGGTGCTTATTACTTCGGCCTGGTGTTCCCGATTGCCGCCACGTTGCGATTGCTGCCCAAAGGCGCGCAACCCTCGCCGCCGCGCTCGCAACTCAAGCGCCATCACCCGCTGGTGAATACGCTGTTGAAGTCCTTGTGCAGCATCGAGTTGCCGTTCATGAACGCCAATCGTCTGGCCGGGTTGACGGTGTTTGTACTGGCGCAGAAGCCGTGACGTCAGCCGAAAAATCCGCCCTGATCCAGCGTGGCCTGCGCTTTGCCGTGACCGGGTTGTTCGTCACGGCCCTGCATGCGCTAGTGGCGGTTCTGTTCATCAATTACGTGTCGCCGTTGCCGCCATTGGCCAATGGCGTGGCGTTTGCCGTGGCGACTGTGGTGTCTTACGTGATCAATACCACCTGGAGTTTTTCCGCGCGATTGCACGGTCGGACACTGCTGCGTTTCATGATGGTGTCCGTTGCCGGGTTTCTGCTGGCGATGCTGGTGGCCTGGGCTGTACAGATGGCCGGGCTGCATTACTTGCTGGGGATTGGCGCGGTAGCGCTGACGATTCCGGCCTTCACCTTTGTACTGCATAACTTCTGGACGTATCGATGAAGGACTTGGCTAAGCGGCTGCCGATCAACCTGTTGCCTTTGTTGATCGGTGTTCTAGCCTTTTTCATCGTCGTTGGGCCAAGGGCGCTGAACCCTCAAAACATTGCATGGCTGGGCAACGGTGATCCGGCGACGCATTACCTGGGCTGGGTGTTTTTCCGGCAGTCACCCTGGGCCTTTCCAATCGGGCTCAATCCTTCCTATGGACTGGAATTGGCCAATGGCATCATTTTTTCTGATTCCAATCCGCTGCTTGCTTTGCTGTTCAAACCGTTCGCCTCACTGTTGCCAATGCCTTTCCAGTACTTCGGACTCTGGTTCCTGACCTGCTTCGTTTTGCAGGCCTGGTTTGCCTGGAAACTGGTGGGGCTGGTGTCGACCCATGTGGGTGTTCGTGCCGTGAGTACGGCGTTGTTTCTGTGTGTTCCGCCCATGCTCTTGCGCATGCCTTTCCATTTGTCCCTGAGTGGGCATTTTCTGGTGCTGGCCTCGTTGTATCTGGGGCTGCATCCGCAATTGCGCCGTCGACGCCTGGCCTGGGGGGCGTTGCTGGCGGCGGCTGCGTTGATCCATGCGTATTTTCTGGCGATGGTTGCGGTGATCTGGATCGCCGATCTCACGAACGGTTATTTCAAGAAAAAACTGACACTACAGTCTGCTGCCATCGAATTGATCGGGCTGTTTTCGCTGGTCAGTGTTTGCTGCTGGCAGGCGGGCTATTTTTCGGTGGGCAGCGATGGGGCGATAGCGGCCGGTTTTGGCACGTACGCCATGAATCTGCTGTCGCTGATCGATCCGGGGAATTGGTCGGGGCAGTGGTCCTATGTACTGAAGGATTTACCCGGCGTTCAAGGGCTCGGCGATGTTGAAGGGTTTCTTTTTCTGGGCCTTGGGCTGATGACGCTGGGCGTTTGCGCACTGGTGGGGTTGCTTCAAGGCAATACCGGTTTTTTCCTGCGACTGCGGCGGTGGCCACTGTTGCTGGCGGCGCTGGTGGGGCTGAGCCTGTTTTCGATTTCTAACCATGTGGCAATGGGTTCGCTCGAATTGACCTATCCACTGCCACCCTTGGTGATTTCAATCGCCAACATCTTCCGTGCGTCAGGGCGGATGTTTTGGCCGGTGTATTACGCGATTATCTTCGCCATCATCTTCCTGGTGATCCGGGCCAATACACCCCGCACCGCCGTGAGTCTGTTGTCCCTGGCATTGCTGATACAGGTTCTGGATACCCATGCCGGCTGGGTGGGGGTACGCAAGCAGTTGATGGTTGAGCCCGCGGCGAAGTGGGCTTCGCCCATGGTTGATCCGTTCTGGAACAGTGCTGCGGCTCGTTACCGGAATATTCGCTGGGTGGTCCCGCAAAACCAGTCCCCGAAGTGGATGTCAGTGGCTGATTTTGCCGGCGTCCATGGCCTTGCCACGAATGCCGTTTACCTGGGGCGGATGGACACGGCCAACAGGATGAAGTCCGAGCAGGACACGGCCCGTGCAATGGCGTCGGGTAAGTACGACGCTGATTCGTTGTACCTGTTCGATGAGCGTGCGTGGATGCAGGCCGTGAGAAGCGTGAACAGCCAAACGGATCTGTTCGTCAGGATTGACGGCTTCACGGTGCTCGCTCCGGGCTGGAAACAGTGCAGCACGTGTTTGCAGGTCACCTCGCAAATCAATCCGCTGGAGTGGGTCCCATCTCTGGAACCCGGACAAAAAACACTGTTCAACGTCGGCGGCAAAGGGGCGGTATTGCTGGCCAAGGGCTGGTCCGATACCGAGCTTTGGGGCACCTGGTCCAGGGACCCTGAGGCTGAAGTCCTGTTCCGCGTCCGGGCTCCCGTGCATTCCTTGCGTCTGGAGGCCACGGCGTTTCTTCCCCCCGGGCATGCCCGCCAACGTGTCGCCATCAGCATCAATGACCTGACGGCCATGAATGTGGGGCTTGAGCAGGCCGATGACAACACGATCGATGTGCCGCTCACCGCCGAGATGCAAGCGCGGGTAGCGAGTCAGGGTGTACTGAGGCTGCAATTTCAGTTTGCCGATGCCGTCACACCAAAACAGTTCGGGATGGGGCCGGACGCGCGAGTACTCGCACTCGGATTGAAAACCCTGACGGTCAATTGATGGCAGTTGCACGTAGACGCTCCCCTCGCGCCTTCCTACACTGCCATTAGTGTCGGGGACCGGGGGCAAGGAATGAATCGCAATGAACTGCGCAAGGCGGACATCAACCTGATGGTGGTGTTCGAATCGTTGATGCTTGAGCGCAACGTGACGCGTGTGGCAGAGAAGCTGTTTCTCGGTCAACCGACCATCAGCTCCGCGCTCAACCGCCTGCGGACGATGTTCAACGATCCACTGTTCATCCGCGTCGGCCACCGCATGGAGCCCACAGCCCGCGCCGAGGAATTGATTCAATACCTGTCGCCAGCGCTGGATTCGCTGTCGATGGCATTAAGCCTGACCCACGATTTCGACCCGGCCAGCAGCACCATGACGTTTCGCATCGGGCTGTCGGATGACGTCGAGTTCGGACTGCTCCCGCCGCTCCTGCGCGCCTTGCGCCAGGAAGCGCCGAAGGTGGTGTTTGTGGTTCAGCATGTCGATTACTGGCGCATTCCCGATTTGCTGGCGGCTGGCGACATCACCGTGGGCATCAGCCAGACCCGTGGCCTGCCGGCCAACGCCAAGCGCAAGTTGTTGCGGCACATCATGCCGAGCATCCTGCGCGCCGATGCGTCCGACACACCGCTGACGCTCGATGAATATTGCTCACGCCCTCATGTGTTGGTTTCCCACACCGCGAACGTCAGTGGTTACGCCGATGAGTGGCTGGCGGAGATAGGGCGTACGCGCCAGGTCGTCCTTTCCGTGCCGCAATACAGCTCGTTGCCGGCCCTGCTCGCCGGCACCGATTTGATCGCCAGTTTGCCCGATTACGCGGCCGAAGCCATGGCGGCATCCGGTTTGCTGTTCAAGGAACCGTTCCCGTTCAAGACCCCGACCCTCGACCTGTCGATGGTCTGGCTCAGCCATGTCGATACCGACCCCGCCGAACGCTGGTTGCGTTCGCGTCTGGAAGTGTTCATGAGTGAGCGCTCGCCATTGCCGCAGCCCCAGTGAGTAAGACAGTGCTGTGTTATACGTAGGATCTTTCTGCCCTATATCTGGAGCCGCCACATGCCACACCTGCACATGGAATACACCGCCAATCTGCCCGAGCTGAACACCGACGTGGCATTGATCCGACTCAATAATGCCTTGGTGGCTTCCGGTCAGTTTGCTGCGGAGTCCGACATCAAGAGCCGAGCGCTGAAGGTCGAGACCTTCAAGGTCGGTACTGCGTTGAGTGAACGGGCGTTTGTGCATGTGAAGCTGGCATTGTTGAGTGGTCGCTCACCGCAGATTAAACAGCAGCTGTCCGAAAGCCTGCTGGCGGTGGTCCAGGAACTGTGTGAATGGCCTGCCGGCGTCGAAGTGCAGTTGTGCGTGGAAATCCTCGATATCGATCGCGAGTCCTACACCAAGACCGCCATCAACCTCTGAATTTCAGGCCAGTGCCTGCTCGGCGCAGACGTCGATCACCTGCTCGCGCAGCCAGGTGTTGGCACTGTCCTGATCGGCGCTTTGACTCCACTGCATGTCCAGGGTGAAACCCGGCAGGCCGTTGGGGGCTTCGCAATGATTGAAGATTGCCTCGTTTGCCAGCAATTGCTGGATACGGCGGGGCAGGGTCAGGATGTAGTCGGTGCCAGTGATCATCTTCAATGCCGCGCTGTAGCTGTTGGCACGCGCGACAATCTGTCGTTTGTGCGCCTGTTGCGCCAGCCAGCCGTCGACCATGTTGGTGTTGGACGTCCATGGGGTTGGAAACACATGCCGGCGTTGCACAAAGGCTTGCAGGCTTAACCGCGGCTCCAGCGGCGTGGCGCGTTTGTCGAACACGCAGACCAAGTCATCTTCCAGTAACAGCCGGGATTTGAAGTCGGTGTGGCTGCGATGGAAATTCGGGCCGAAACAGATCACCAGGTCGAGACGACCATCGCGCAACTCGTCGGCCGGGATGTCGGTTTCGAACTTGTACATGTTGACCATCACCGGCAGGTCGGCGAAATCGAAGCGCTTAAGCAGACGCGGCAAAATCAGCTGCTCGAAATACTCCGGCGCGCAAATATTGAAGGTCACGGCGTGCAGGGTCGGGTCAAATGCCGGGGCGCTGGCGTGGCACAGGTTGATGCTCTCGAGGATTTTCAGTACAGGCGTGTACATGGTGCTGGCTTTGTAGGTGGGGCGCATACCGGTGCGGGTTTTGATGAACAACTCGTCGTCAAAACCGGTACGCAGCTTTTTCAGGCAGTAACTCACCGTGGACTGACTGACGCAGAGCGCCTCCGACACACCGGTGACGCTGCTTTGCTCGTACACGGCGACAAACACCATGAGGTCCTGCATGTCGAGTTTTCTAAGCAAGTTACTGTTCAGCATCCGTTCTGTCTCGCTGTGCTCCTTGCGCTGACAGTGCGCAAACGTGTGCGAAAGATCCTAACGGAACGATCGTGCCAAGAGAATGCCCTGTAGGAGATTTCTGATTATTCCCTGTAGGAGCCGAGCTTGCTCCGGGCGGCTCCTACAGGGTTGGACGGTGCATAGGAGATGATTGTTTAGCCAACCCGTAACCAAAGTTCTTCAAATCCAGATTTAAAGACCTGACCGCCCGTGTGACGCTGCCACTCATCTGTCCTCTACGGTTTTACCTATGGGCGATTGTCCCGTCGCACTTCCCTCCGAGTTGGCCTTCTGGGCGCTGTGGCACTGTCGTCACGCACGCCCACCGGATTCCTGCATTTCCCGTTGATTGTTCTGACAGGTCCGGCGCCCGGCGCTGGATCAATTCGGCGACGCCTGTGCGTTTGCCTGACGCGGATAGACGAGAATTCCCATGAACTGTGCCACGACATCCTTCGCCACGAAAGAAGAAGCCCTGACCTTTCTCGAACAGAACCCGGATATTGAAATGTTCGAACTGTTCATCCTCGACAACAACGGAGTGCCCCGGGGCAAGTTGTTGCATCGCGATGAATTGCTGGCGGTGTACGACAGCGGTCGGCCACTGCCGAGCACCATTCTTGGCCTGACCATTAATGGCGATGACGTGGAAAACTCCGGACTGGTCTGGGATGTCGGCGATATTGACTGCCGCGCCTATCCGGTCAGCGGTAGTCTGACGCGCATGCCGTGGCGGTTGATTCCCACGGCAGCGGTGCAAGTCAGCATGCATCCGAAAGAAGGCATGCCGGCGACGATCGCCGACCCTCGGCACTTGTTGGCGAAAGTGATCGAAGGCTTGCAGGCCGACGGTTATTACCCGGTCATGGCTGCAGAGCTTGAGTTTTATCTGCTGGATCAGCAGCGCGACAGCCAGGGGCGACCGCAACCGGCGCGGGATGTCGATGGCGGGCGGCCGCGCACAACGCAAGTCTACGGTTTACGTGAGCTGGAGCAGATCGAGCCGTTTCTGGCCGATCTCTACAGTGCCTGCAAGTTGCAGGGGATTCCGGCGCGTACGGCGATTTCCGAATATGCGCCGGGCCAAGTGGAAATTACCCTCGAACACCGCACCGATGCCCTACAGGCGATGGACGAAGCAGTGCGCTACAAACGGCTGGTCAAGGGCGTGGCCCACAAGCACGGGATGACCGCCTGCTTCATGGCCAAACCCTTCGACGACCTGGCGGGCACCGGGATGCACATGCACGTCAGCCTGGCGGACAAGGAGGGCAACAACCTGTTCGCAAGCGAAGCGCCGGACGGTACACCGCTGCTCAGGCAAGCCGTCGGTGGGATGCTCAGCACCTTGCTCGATTCATTGCTGTTGTTCTGCCCGAATGCCAACTCCTACCGTCGATTCCAGACCAACAGCTACGCTCCCCTGGCGGCGACCTGGGGTGTGGATAACCGCACTGTGAGCTTGCGTGTGCCAGGCGGGCCTGCGTTCTCCCGGCACATCGAACACCGTATTTGTGGCGCCGACGCCAACCCGTACCTGGCCGCCGCGGCGATCCTGGCCGGTATCCATCGTGGTATCCGCGAACAGCTCGACCCGGGTGCGCCGGTGGAAGGCAATGGGTACGCCCAGGCCACGGAATTGCTACCGACCGATTGGCTGACCACGTTGCGCGCACTGGAAGGTTCGACCTGGGCGCGTGAAGCGTTCGGGCAACCTTTCCTTGGCGTTTACCTGGCGGTGAAACGCGCCGAATACCGACAGTTCATGGGCGAGGTCGGTGAGCAGGATTGGCGCTGGTATCTGCATCAGGCCTGAACAAGGTCTGAACCAGTCTCAAAGGGTCAAGACGTTGGTCGCAGGTTTAAGAAGCCAACTAATCGTTGGCTTCTTTTTCACAAAAAATTGATGGTTGGGTGCCTAACATTGGTGTTGTCTCGGTCAATGAAATTTTTACATTTGCCGTAGGCACTTCTTTTCAGGAACAACCGATCACCATGTTGAAGATTAAAGCCGTGCGCCCGGAATGGGTGACACTGATTGCCAGCGCCTTTTTGTTAACAGCCTTCAATTTTGTGCTGTGGCAGCACCTGTTTGAAATCACCGCGTCCGACGGTAAAGGCATCGTCATGCGCGTGGCATTCGGGGCGATGATTCTGGCGGCTTTCAACATTTTTCTGACCTTTGTGGCCTTCAAGCGTGTGTTGAAGCCGGTCCTGACGCTGCTCTTCGTGATCAGCGCCAGCGTGGCCTACTTCATGAACCAATACGGTGCGCTGATTGACACCGGCATGTTACGTAACTTTGCGCAAACCAATGCGACAGAAGTACGCGACTTACTCTCGTTAAAGTTGTTGGCTTATATCCTGTTTTTGGGCGTATTGCCGTCGTGGTTGTTATGGAAAACACCGGTTAATTATCGCCGCTGGCACCATGAGTTATTAAGTAAGGTGCTAGTGAGTGTTGCCTCGGCTGCCGTCATCGGCGGTGTTGCCCTGATTAACTATCAGGGCTTGTCCTCATTGTTTCGCAATCACCACGAGTTGCGCCTGATGGTTGTGCCGAGCAACTACATCGGCGCCTCGGCCGGCTATTTGCGTGAGCAAGTGGTTTCCGCCCGTCAACCCTTTGTCAAAATCGGCGAAGACGCGCAGAAGAATCCGGTCTGGCAAGCTCATGGCCGCAAATCCCTGACGGTATTGGTAGTTGGCGAGAGCGCCCGGGCCGAGAACTTCGGCATCCTGGGGTACGACCGCGACACCACCCCGAAGCTGAGTAAAGAAGCCGGCCTGATCGCGTTCACCGATGTGCATTCATGCGGCACGGAAACCGCCGTGTCCGTGCCGTGCATGTTCTCTAACATGGGCCGCAAGAACTACAACGCCAGCAAGGCAAAGAATGAAGAAGGCCTGCTGGATGTGCTTAAACGTGCCGGTCTGGACGTGATCTGGCGTGACAATCAGTCGGGCTGCAAAGGCACGTGCGACCGCGTCACCCTTGACGACGTGAGCAACTTGAAAGACCCGATACTCTGCGCCAACAGCGAATGCCGCGATGAAATCCTGCTAAAAGGTTTACAACACTTTATCGACACGCTCGATAAAGACACCGTGTTGGTCTTGCATCAAATGGGTAGCCATGGCCCTGAATACTTCAAGCGCTACCCGAAAGAATTCGAACGGTTCACGCCAGTTTGTGAAAGTAACGCACTAAATAACTGCAGTCGCGAAAGTATCGTTAATGGTTACGACAATACGCTGGTGTATACCGACCATGTGCTGTCGAGCCTGATCGATCTGTTGCGCAAGAACCAGGAAAAAGTCGACACCGCGATGCTGTACCTGTCCGACCACGGCGAGTCGCTGGGTGAATACAACCTGTTTCTGCATGGCACGCCTTACATGTTGGCGCCCGAACAACAGAAGCACGTGGCGATGTTGGCGTGGTTCTCCGACAGCTATCAGAAGTCGTTCTCGGTGGACACCCAATGCCTGCAACTGACTCGCGAAAAGCCATTGAGCCAGGACAACCTGTTCCATTCGATGCTGGGTCTGCTGGAAGTCAGCAGCAAGGTCTACAACCAGGACCTGGACATGTTCGCCGGTTGTCGCGGTGCGGCTATCGACGGCGTGTTGGCCAAAGATTGAAGGTTTCAACCCTTTTACGCGCAGGCCGCTAGCCAGCGGCCGGTAGAGTCACCACCAAGAGTCATTGCACATGTCTGCGCAACCCACATCCGCCATCGAGCTTGAGTTCGCCCGGCGCTACGATCAGGAACACGCCCGCGTCTGCCGTCAGCCGCAACCGCGTAACCTGACCGGGCGTCTGGCGTTCTGGCGCGAGCAAAACCTGGTGCGCAATGCGCTCAAGGTGGCCGGCGAGCCGGGGTTGATCCTTGACGTGGCGTGCGGCGTCGGGCGCTTCTGGCCGGTGCTGGCCGAGCACGCCAACCGCGTGATCCTCGCGTCGGACCCGTCCCAGGACATGCTTAACCATGCGCAGACTCACCATCCACAGAGCCTGCTCAAGCGAATCAAGACCTTTCAGAGCTCCGCCTTCAACCTTGGCTTGTCCGCCAATGCCGTGGACTGCATTTTTTGCATGCGACTGTTTCAGCACATCAGCTGCCCCGAGCATCGATTGGCCATGCTTCAGGAGTTCCACCGGGTCAGTCGCGACACCGTGATTGTGGCGGTGCGGGTCGACGGCTATTTCAAGCCGCGCCGACTAGAGACGGAGGCCTCTCAGGCCCCACAGCCGGTCAGCAAGGTCGAGGTTGAAGCTGAGTTCAGGCAGGCAGGTTTCCAAGTGCTGAGCCATCAGGGTTTCCTGCCGGGCTGCGCGTGGATGCGGGTCTATGTGCTGAGTAAGACCAGTTAGTCTCCGCTTGTCAGACATTTCTTGATGTCGGGCAGGTCTTTTCGCTAAAGCTCTTGTTCAGTGGATGCGCGGAAATCGCTGGCGGCGATATATACTGCGCGCCATTCTTCAAGGGAGAGCCGTGTGGCCATCGATATTCACTGGATTCGCGACAACGATAGCCTCGGTCAGTTTTGCGCCGAGTGGCAGCAGCTGCCATTCGTTGCCCTCGACACCGAATTCATGCGGGTCGACACCTTTTACCCGATCGCCGGCCTGCTGCAGATCGGCGATGGCGTACGCGCTTACCTGATAGACCCACTGACCATCGACAACTGGCAACCCTTGGCCGCGTTGCTGGAAAATCCGGCCGTGGTCAAAGTCGTCCATGCCTGCAGCGAAGACCTTGAGGTCCTGTTGCGCCTGACCGGCAGCCTGCCGGAGCCGCTGTTCGACACGCAACTGGCGGCCGCTTACCTGAACCTGGGTTTCTCCATGGGCTACTCGCGATTGGTGCAAGAGGTGCTCGGCATCGACTTGCCCAAAGGCGAAACCCGTTCCGACTGGCTGCAACGTCCGCTTTCTGACACACAGATCAGTTACGCCGCTGAAGATGCTTTGCACCTGGCGGAAGTTTTCGTACAGCTTCGCCCGAAGCTTTCTGACGACAAGTACGCCTGGGTTCTGGAAGACGGCGCCGAGCTGGTGGCCAACCTGCGCCGCGAGGTCGACCCGTACGAGGTCTACCGCGAAGCCAAACTGGCCTGGAAGCTCTCCCGCGCCCAACTCGCCGTGTTGCGGGAGCTGTGCGCCTGGCGTGAGCGCGAAGCCCGTGCCCGTGATCTGCCGCGCAACCGCATCGTTCGTGAGCATTCCCTGTGGCCGCTCGCGCGGACTCAGCCGGACAACCTTGGCGCGCTGGCGAAAATTGAAGACATGCACCCGCGTACCGTGCGTCAGGATGGCGAATTTCTGCTTGATCTGATCAAACGCTCTGGCAGTGTATCGCCCGATCAATGGCCGCCCGCCGTGCCGGAGCCGTTGCCGGTGGATGCCGCCGTGCTGGTCAAACAGCTTCGCGCCATCGGCCAGGCCGAAGCCGAGCGCTTGAACATCGCGCCGGAACTGATGCTGCGCAAGAAAACCCTGGAAGCGCTGCTCAAGAGCGGCTTCCCCAATGGTCCTTACCAATTGCCTGATTCGTTGCGTGGCTGGCGCCGCGAATTGATGGGCCAGGCGCTGCTCGACAGCCTGGCCACCGCCGGAGAACAGCCTTGAAACGTATTTGCTCGATCTACCGAAGCCTGAAGAAAAACGAGATGTACCTCTATGTGCTCAAAAGCGATGCACTGGAGCGTGTCCCGGAGTCATTGATGGCAGCCTTCGGCAAACCGCACCACGCGTTCGATCTGGTGTTGACCCCCGAGCGCAAGCTGTCACGCGAAGACATCACCGTGGTCCTGGAAAACCTTGAAAAGCAGGGCTACCACCTGCAAATGCCACCGGCCGAAGACGAGTACATCGAACACTTGCCTGAAGAATTGTTGCGCCGCAACGATCCGATGTGACCCGCAGACAGGCTCTGTTCAGAGTCTGTGTGAAACACTGGAATGATTTTTGGCGATGGCCGTGACGAGAGAGCGATGCTCCGTGCGCGGCCGTCTGCACGGTTTTTGAAAGGTTTGAAACATGCGCGTTCTGATTGCCGAACACGACCACCCGGTGTATGCACAATTGTTGCGTCAGGCGGCGCCTGAGCTTGAAGTGCTCACCAGTGGAGACTCCGCTGAACTGGCTCGTCTGGCAGCTGATTGCCCGGTCTGGCTGGGTCAACCGGATCTGCTGGCCACTCTGTTGCGTCAGGGCCACGAGCCGCAATGGCTGCAATCGACCTGGGCGGGCATCACGCCACTGCTGGCCGACGGCTTGCCACGTCACTATCGTCTGACCCGCGCGGTTGGCATTTTCGGTCAGGTCATGGCCGAATACGTGCTGACCTACATGCTTGGCCACGAGCGCGAAGTATTGGCGCGGCTGGTCAGTCAGGTCGAGCGCAAATGGGACAGCCGCCATGGCCAGAGCCTGGCGGGGCGCAAGGTATTGATCGTCGGCACGGGTGACATCGGGCGGACGGTGGCGCAGTTCCTGGTGCCGTTTGGCGTCGAGTTGTACGGCATCGCCAGCGAAGCTCGCGAACAGGCACCGTTTGTTGAAGTCGGTGCGCTGGCGGATTTGCCGCGTTTGGTCGGGGAAGTCGATTACGTGGTCAATCTGCTGCCCAACACCCCCAATACCCACGACCTGTACGACGCGGCGCTGTTCAAGCAGTTCAAGCCGACCGGGTTGTTCATCAACGTCGGTCGCGGTGTCGCGGTGGTCGATGCGGATCTGGTGGAAGCCTTGAAAGAAGGGCATCTGGCGGGCGCGGTGATTGATGTCTGCCGTCAGGAGCCGCTGCCGCAACGTCATCCGTTCTGGACCGCCTGGGGCTTGCTGCTGACCGGCCACAGCTCGGCTCCGACGTCGCCATCGATGATGGTGAACCTGTTTGTCGAGAATTTGCGGGCGTATCAGGCGGGTGAAGCGTTGCGCGGGGAAGTGGATTTCGAACGCGGTTATTAAACCCACCGCTCGCTCGAATTTTATGCAAAAACCTGTAGGCGCCGAGCTTGGTCCGGGCGGCTCCTACAGTAGATCTTCAGTGGGGCTTAGAGGGTGAAGTCGCCCTCGGCGGCCAACTCGCTCAGCGGGCGACGCGGGCTTGGCTCTTCACGCGCTTGCAGGTAATCCGCCAGCGATGCCTTGTCGCCCAGTTTACCCACCGCAATGGCCGCGTGCAGCGCATAACCTTCAGGAATGTTCAGCTCCTTGCGGGTCAGTTCCTGATCGAAACCGGCCATGCCATGGGTGTGCCAGCCGCTGATGCTCGCTTGCAACGCCAGGTGACCCCACGCCGAGCCGGTGTCAAAGGTGTGCCACAGGGCCGGGGTTTCTTCGGTCGCGCCCGGCACGGCGAAGGTGGTTTTCGAGATCACGATCACCAGCGCCGAGGCGTGTTGTGCCCAGCCGCGGTTGAATTCGTTCAGCAGGCCCAGGTAACGCTCCCAGTTTGGCGTGTCGCGACGCGCATAGAGAAACCGCCAAGGCTGCGAGTTGTAGGCCGACGGTGCCCAGCGGGCGGCTTCGAAGAAGCTCAGCAGAGTTTCTTCCGGGATGGTCTCGCCGGTGAACGCGCGGGGTGACCAGCGATCGGTGAACTGCGGGTGGATGGCGTAGTCGGCAACGCGTGGATTAGCACTCATCAAGAGATTCCTTGCTACGTTTGAAAGTGAGGGAGCGACGCGAAACCCTACTGGGCGGCGCAAAAACTGACAAGCCTGTTTATACCGGCAGTCGCCAATGCTTGGCCCACAAGGGCCTTGGCACTAGACTGGCGGCCTTTTCACCACCTGATGTTGATGCTTGAGCCATGGCCGCCAAAGTCGAACCGTTCTGGATACGCAAAACCCTCGATCAATTGGATCAAGAGGAATGGGAGTCGTTGTGCGACGGCTGTGGCCTGTGCTGCCTGCAAAAGCTCGAAGATGAAGACGACAACAGCGTCTATTACACGCGAATTGCCTGCAAATTGCTCGACCTGAAAACCTGCCAGTGCACCGATTACCCCAACCGGCGTGACTTCGTCCCGGACTGCATCCAGCTCACGCCGGGCAAGGCCGACGAGTTTAAATGGCTGCCACCGACCTGCGGCTATCGCCTGGTCAGTGAAGGCAAGGACCTGCCGCTCTGGCACCATTTGGTGTGTGGCGATCGCGATGCGGTGCACCACGAGCGTATTTCGCAATCCGGGCGCATGCTCGCCGAAGGCAGCGTGCCTGAAGATGATTGGGAAGATCACCTGATATTCCGCGCGGGTTAATTCTCGTAGCTTGTTACCCCTGTGATGGGGATGACAAGAATTTGGGGCTGCTACGCAGCCCTGCGCGAGCAAGCTCGCCACAAGGAGTGTGTATGGCTGTGGGATGGCGGCTGGCGTTGGTCATTGGGCTACTGGCCCTGAGTTCGTCGGCGTGGGCGTTGAAGAAGGTCGATCTGGATTACCACGTGCGCTTGTTGCCACAAAGTGATCAAGCTGAGGTGCGCCTGACGCTGGCGCAGGGTTCGGCGGTGCGTAGCCTGGATTTTGACCTGGGCGACGGTAGCCGCTACAGCGACTTCAAGGCCGACGGCCAATGGCAACTCACACCGGGCAAAGTGGCGCGTGGGGTCTGGCATCCCGCCGCCGACAAGGCCAGCCTGACCTACCGCGTACGCATCAGCCATGGGCGCAAGAGCGGCAGTTTCGACACGCGCATGACGCCCGGTTGGGCGCTGATGCGCGGTGACGATCTGGTGCCGCCAGCCAAACTCGATCAACAGGATGGTATCGAGCTGGTTTCGCGCCTTGAGTTCGAGTTGCCCAGCGGTTGGAACAGCGTCGAAACCGCTTGGCCGCGGATCGGCAAGAACAAATTCCGCATCGATAATGTGTCCCGACTGTTCGACCGGCCCACCGGCTGGATGCTCGCGGGCCACCTCGGCAGTCGCCGCACGCGGCTGGGGGAAACCGAAGTCACCGTCGCTTCGCCACAGGGTCAGGGCATGCGGCGCATGGACGTGCTGACTCTGTTGACCTTTGTCTGGCCGCAAGTCCAGGCCGTGTTCCCGCGTCATCCAAGCAAATTGCTGATTGTCGGCGCCAACGACCCAATGTGGCGCGGTAGCCTTGCCGCGCATGAATCGATCTACCTGAACACGCGTCTGCCGCTGGTCAGCGAAAGCGGCAGCAGTGCGCTGGTGCGTGAGTTGGCGCAGGTGTTCGGGCGGATCAACGATAAACAGCGCAGCGATTGGATCACTGAAGGTTTTGCCGAGTATTACGCCATCGAACTGGTGCGCCGTGCCGGCGGCATGAGCGATGAGCGGTATGAAAGCCTGCACGGCAAGCTGATCAAGGACAGCCAGAAGGTCACGACCCTGCGTGGCGAACAGATCAACCCGGCGCAGGTGTCGAAAGCGGTGGTGTTGTTACAGGAGCTGGACCGCGAGATACGCCTGAAGACACGCAACAAGCGTTCGCTGGATGATGTGTTGCGCGGGGCGATGCATCTGGAGAGTGTGAATACCAAGGAGTTTGTTCAACTGGCCGAGAGCGTCATCGGCGAGCCTTCCAAAGTCCTTGATACCGAGTTGCTTCAGTAATACCGCCATCGCGAGCAGGCTCGCTCCTACAGGATTTTGTGTACACCGCAAATCAACTGTAGGAGTGAGCCTGCTCGCGATGAGGCCCTAAGCCTTAATACTTCTTCCTGATCAAACCCCGGTCTTCGGCGACTTCAACGAATCATTCCCCGTCACAGTAGCCGCCTTTGTCGCCGCCTCGGCATTCGCCTTCAACTTGCTCAACTCTTCCCCGGCCCGTTCAATCTTCGCCCGTACATTGTCCATGTCCTGGCGGCTTTTCTCGATCATGCTTTTGACCGAGCTGTGCCCGGTAATCCCGCGAGCCAGTGCCACGCCGCCGATCGCCACTTGAATCAATCCGAAAATACCGCCGCGACGCAGGCCCTTGCCCATCATCACGATGCCACCGGCCACGGAACCGGCGCGTTCCCAACCGTGAACGTTCTGCTCGGAAGGGGACTGAAACGGGGTGGATTCGATGCGCTCTACGCGTTTGAGTTCGCTCATGATCTTTCTCCTGGCAGGAAGGCTGCGTCGTCGTGGATAGTTAAGCTGACTGCCGAAGCCGGCGGCTTGTTCCATCGAATGTACGTTGAATCAGCGAAATTTCGCCCCGGAACGGGTGTTGAGCCCTTTGGACATGCGGTCGTAAAGCACGACGTTGACGGTAGCTGCCAAATTCATGCAACCGGTGGTCGGGATATAGACCACGTCTTCGCACCAGTCGCGAATCTCTTTATCCAGCGAGCCGTCTTCCGGGCCGAAGATGTAGAGCGCACGATCCGGGTGAGTGTATTCGGGCAGGGAGCGGGCGCCTTCGACCAGTTCCACGGCAACCGGCACGCAGCCCAGTGGCAGGATTTTTTTCAGGTCGTCGATACCGATCAGCGGGATGTCGTAGTGGACGCGCTTGGTGTCGGTGACGAAGTCGGCGGCGCGTTCATAACGCTTGCCGGTATAAAACACGGACGCCACGCCATAGCAGCCGGCGGCGCGCATGACCGAACCGACGTTTTCCGGTGATTTGGGGTTATACAAACCAATGCAGCTGTACCGTTTGTCTGCCACGAGCGGGGTGCCTTCGGGGAAAAAACGGCGATTATACGGAGAATGGGGGAGGGGTGTTCAGTTTGAGATTGGTGGTGTCTGGGCGATCGCCTTCGCGAGCAGGCTCGCTCCCACTTTGGATCTGTGTGTTTCACAAGATCAATGTGGGAGCGAGCCTGCTCGCGAAGGGGCGGGAATTAACACTGAAGATCTTCAGTCGTCCTTCTTCATCAACCCAGCCAATGCCGCAAACGGGTTGTGCGTCGCTTTGGCGATTTTCGGCGTGCTCAGCGAGCCTTCGTCGAAATACTGCTGATCGGTATACCGCGAGTGTTCATTGTCGTGGCAGTACAGGCACAACAGTTCCCAGTTGGAGCCATCCTGCGGGTTGTTGTCGTGGTTGTGGTCGCGATGGTGCACGGTCAGTTCGCTCAGGCGCTTGCCGGAGAATTCACGGGCGCAGCGACCGCACACGTGCGGGTACATCTTCAGGGCCTTGTCGCGGTAGCCCATTTCCTTGTCGCGCTGGTTGTCGGCGAGGATGCGGTCCAGCTTCGAAGTATTGGTCGGGGTGGACGAACTCATGGGTTCACCTTTGTAAAAAGACTAATGACGGTATTAAGCGAAGTTTAGCTCAGCCCTTGAGCTTCTCGGCAATCCAGATGGTGTGGCGTGTGCCCTTGTTGCCATGGGCGAAGACTTGCACTTCCTCGGCCTTGAAACCGGCCTTTTTCAATTTGTCGGAAAACTGCTTGTCGGCGCTGGCCGACCACACCGCCAACACGCCCTTGGGGCGCAGGGCCTTGGCGCAGGCACTCAGGCCACCGGCGGAGTAGAGCCAGCTGTTGGCTTTCTGGGTCAGGCCTTCGGGGCCGTTGTCGACGTCGAGCATGATCGCGTCGAACCCTTGCGGCTCGGCTTGCAACACTTTGGCCACGTCTTCCATGCGGATCACGGTGCGCGGGTCGAGCAGCGGGTTGCCGGCTTTCTCGCCCAGCGGCCCACGGTTCCATTCCACCACGCCCGGCACCAGCTCGGCGACCACCACTTCGGCAGTCTTGCCCAAATGCTTGAGCGCCGAGGCGAGGGTGAAGCCCATGCCCAGGCCGCCGATCAAAACTCGCGAATTCGGGCGCCCGGCCACTTTGCGACAGGGGATCTCGGCCAGTGCGTCTTCGGAGCCGTGCATGCGGGTGTTCATCAGTTGTCCGCCGTCGCCACCCTGGATCTTGATGACGAAATCCTCACCGTATTCGAACAGGCACAGGGCACCGCCGTTTTCAGGAATGGGCGTGGTGTCGAGCAGGACGAAACGTTTCATGGGGCTCTCTTGAGAAAGTCTTGCATAAACTGGGAGGGCAAACGGACGCAGTTGGGAGTAGCCTGAAAGGGACAACAAGGCCAACGGAGCCATTGATGAAGCGCACTATTCTAACGGTCATTGCTCTGGCCGCGCTCTCGATTACTGCAGTGCAGGCGCAAACGCTGCAAACGATCCCCGTCAGCCCCGCCCCCATGCCCGGTTCGCCAGGCACCGCGACGCCGACGCCGTACCCGCAAATCACCGCGCCCTCCTTGCCAAAAACCGGCCCCGGCAGTAGCGGTCCGCCGTTGGTACCGATTGAAATGCCGAGCCCGCCGACCAAGGACCAGCCTGTACCGGGGATCGAGCAAAACCCGACGAAAGTCAAATCGCCGGGCGGTTAAACCTGCTGCGAAAGCAGTTGTCCGTCGGCCATGCGCAAGCGTTTGGAGAGAGAGACAGCAAGGGCGCGGATGATCTTGGCGGCGACTTTTGGCGCGTCGTTGATCATCTTTTCCAGCGAGTCCTTGCCCAGGTTCAGCAACTGGCAGTTGCTGGCGGCCACGCAACTGGCTGAACGCCGTTCACCGTCCAGCACCGCCATCTCGCCGAACGAGCGACCGCTGCGCAACGTGGCCATGGTCACGAGTTGCCCGTCACCATTGGTTTTTTGCACAGCTACCTGTCCGGTGTGAATGATGCACATGAAGCTGCCGGCATCACCCTCATGGAAAATCTGTTCGCCCTGCGCCACGGTGCTGATACTGAAATAGCCCGAGGCCGCCGCAAAATCGGCGGGCAGCAATTGATCGAACAGGCCGCAGTCCATCAGCCAGTCGCGAATTTCGTTGTTCAGCAAGGTCGGTTCTGACATGTCGTCACGGTCTTTTTTTGTTTCTGATTCCGGTTTTCGGGATGTCCCCAATCCCCTGTAGGAGCCTGGCTTTGTGGTGAGGGGGCTTGCCCCCGTTGGGTCGCGAAGCGGCCCTAAATCCTGCGACCGCAGTTCATCAGGCATACCGCATGCGATGGTTTTACGACTGCTTCGCAGCCGAACGGGGGGCAAGCCCCCTCGCCACAAAAGCCCGGCTCCTACAGGTGTTGTGCCGGTCTTAAGACCGGCACCCCGCGCCAAGTTCCTCAGGCAATCCCCAAAACCGTGAACAAAAATGCGTATTCGAGTGCTACGTCACGCAATCCTTGATAACGACCGCTCATCCCGCCATGCCCGGCGCCCAATTCAGTCTTGAGCAGCAGAAGATGGCTGTCGGTTTTGGTCGCGCGCAATTTCGCTACCCACTTTGCCGCTTCCCAGTACTGCACGCGGCTGTCGTTGTAGCCGGCGATCACCAGCGTCGCCGGATAGGCTTGCGCTATGACGTTTTCGTACGGGGCGTAGGCCTTGATCCGATCATAAACGTCCGGCTCTTGCGGATTGCCCCATTCGTCGTATTCCGTGACGGTCAGTGGCAGGTCAGGGTCGAGCATAGTGTTGAGCACGTCGACGAACGGCACTTCGGCAATCGCCGCGCCGAACAACTCCGGCCGCTGATTGAGCACCGCGCCAATCAGCAAACCACCGGCACTGCCGCCGCTGATCGCCAGTTGTGGTGCGGTGGTGAAGCCATTGGCAATCAAATGTTCAGCACAGGCAATGAAGTCACTGAACGTGTTGTGCTTGTGTTCCTGCTTGCCGGCGCGATACCAGGCTTCGCCCAATTCACCGCCGCCGCGCACGTGCGCGATGGCGAAGGCCATGCCGCGATCCAGCAGGCTCAGGCGGGCGTGGGAGAACCACGGGTCGAGGCTTTCGCCATAAGCGCCGTAGCCGTAGAGATACAACGGCACGGGTTGGCCCAGATGCTCGCGCTTGACTACCAGGCTGATCGGCACCTGTATACCGTCCGGTGCGGTAGCCCACAGGCGCTGGCTGACGTAGGCATCGGCGTCGAACGGGCCGAGCACCGGGGTTTCCTTGAGTACTTTCTGCTCGCCGTTGCTCAGTTCCAGCTGGCGGATTTGCGCCGGACGGTTCAGGGCTTCGTAGCGCAGGCGGATTCTGTCGCTGATGAACTCCAGGCTGTTCTGGACATGTAGGCTGTAGGCCGCATCCGGCAATTGCACCCGAAAAGGCGTCAGGCCTTGTGGGTGGACTTCGATGATCGGCAAGCCACCTTCGCGCAGGCTCAGGGTCATGGCTCCGGTGTTCAGGCTCATGCCCTCAATCATCACGGTGTCGCTGTGAGGGATCAGGTTTTGCCAGTCGGCTTCGGTGGGCGCCACGCCGGTGTCGACGGCGTGGTACAGCGCAAAGTTGATGCCGTCGCGGTTGGTGCGAATGAACCAGGTCCATTGGCCATCGAGGGTGCCGTGGTCGACGTCGTACTCATGGTCCTCAACCCGTGGCGCCAGGCAAGTGAAGGCCTGGTGCGGCTGGGAGGCGTCAAGCACCCAGACTTCACTGGTGGTCTTGCTGCCAAGGGATAGCAGCAGTTGCAGTTCGGAGCTTGAGCGGTAGCAATGCAGGAAGAAACGTCCGTCCGGCTCATGGAACACTTCTTCGGCGGCCGTGCCGTCCAGTCGGTAACGGAATAGTTTGTGCGGGCGATGGGTGTCGTCCAGCTCGCCGAAAAACAGCGTCAGGCTGTCATTGGCCCAGGTCATGCTGCCGTCGCAGTCCTGGAACTCCAGTTCGCTGACGCGACCGTCGGACAATTCCTTCACGAACAGCGTGTATACCTCGTCGCCGCTGGCGTCGATGCTGTAGGCCAGGCGCTGGTGATCGGGGCTGATGCTGAACGCCCCCAGGGAAAAGAAGCCGCCGTTGGCCAATTCATTAGGGTCCAGCAGCAGCTGTTCCTGGCTTTCGTCGAGTTGCAGGCTGTCATCGGCCGGGCGCGGGCAGCGGTAGTGCCGGGCGTATTCGTCACCGGCGGTGATCCGCGTGTAATACAGGTACGGACCCCAAGGGGAGGGCAGCGACAAGTCCGTTTCGAGAATCCGGCCCTTGATCTCTTCGTACAGGGTCTCGCGCAGGCCTGCCTGATCGGCGGTTTGCGCCTCTTGATAGCTGTTTTCAGTCTTGAGGTAGTCGAGCACCGCGTCGGTGTCGCGCTCCTGCAGCCAGGCATACGGGTCATCGCCTTCGGCCTTGTGGGCAATGGGCGCGTCGGAAACGTTGGCGGATAAGGGCATGAAAGACTCTCGAACGTTGTACGAATTTGGGGGGCGCACCTGTGGGAGCGAGCCTGCTCGCGAAGAGGTCATTACATTCAACATCAATGTTGGCTGATCTACCGGTATCGCGAGCAGGCTCACTCCCACAAGGGCAAGCCTGATGTGCGAAAAGTCGTTACTATAAGCGCCTCTTTGCCTGCCTTGCCATGGACACCATGACCGAGAACGACTATCTGATCGCTTGGGGCCTCTACGCCTTTGCCGCTTTAGGCTGCCTGTTGGTATGGATGCGCTTGACCCGCTGGATGTGGCGCTGGCTGCGCGAGCCGCTGCGGCTGCTGGTGGCCGTGTTGCTGTTCAGCCCGACGATCATCGATCCGGTCAAGGATAAAGTCGCACCGGCCATCGCCATCACGGCGCTCGACCTGTTGTTCAAGGTCGGCAACAACGCGTGGCGGGCGATTTCCGATCTGCTCATGTACGGCATGATCGCCTTTGGTCTTTATCTGGTCATGGTGGCGATCCGCATCCCCATCGAGCGCGCCTCCAATGCTCGCAAGGAACAAGCGGCCGCCGCCAAGGCTGCGGCCAAAGCCGAACACCCTGAAGACGATCATCCCTTCGGCGGTGCCGGCGATGATCGTTACGGCCGCCCGCCAGTTCCGAGCAATCCTCAGCGATTGCGGGTCGAGCCGCGCTTGTAACCTTGCCCCTGCCTTTTCATCGAGAGTCCGAACATGTGTGAGTTATTGGGCATGAGCGCCAATGTGCCGACCGACATCGTGTTCAGCTTCACCGGGCTGATGCAGCGCGGCGGTCGTACCGGCCCGCACCGTGATGGCTGGGGGATCGCGTTCTATGAAGGTCGCGGTCTTCGATTGTTTCAGGACCCGGCCGCCAGCAGCGAGTCTGAAGTTGCGAACCTGGTGCAGCGCTATCCAATCAAAAGTGAAGTGGTGATCGGGCACATCCGCCAGGCCAATGTCGGCAAGGTCTGCCTGTCCAATACGCACCCGTTCGTGCGCGAACTGTGGGGGCGCAACTGGTGTTTCGCCCACAACGGCCAGCTCGCGGACTTTCATCCGACCGCCAGTTTCTACCGTCCCGTCGGTGATACTGACAGCGAGGCAGCGTTCTGCGATTTGCTCAACCGCGTGCGTGCGGCGTTTCCGGAACCGGTCGAGGTTGAAAAGCTTCTGCCAGACCTGGTGGCGGCCTGCGCCGAATACCGAAGCAAAGGCGTATTCAACTGCCTGCTCAGCGACGGTGACTGGCTGTTCTGCTATTGCTCGACCAAATTGGCCCAGATCACCCGTCGGGCACCTTTCGGTCCTGCGCGCTTGAAGGATGTCGATGTGATCGTCGACTTCCAGGCCGAAACCACGCCCAACGACGTAGTGACGGTGATTGCCACCGAACCCCTGACTGAAAACGAAACCTGGACCCGCTACGAACCGGGCCAATGGAGCCTCTGGCGACGCGGCGAATGCGTCAGTCAAGGCAAGACCGAATAAGGATCTCCCCCTCGATGTTGCTCAGTTATCTACGGCTGGTGTTATTTTCGGCGGGCCTGTTGATCGGTGTCCAGGTGCCGGGGTTTATCAGTGATTACGCCAAGCGGGTCGAGGCGCATCTGATCGAGGCGCAGACCGGTTTGAGCGGTTTCCAGGGCACAGCCAATCAGTTTTTCAAGGGCGACATGCAGGCGCTGGTCGCCCATTACCGCGCCAGCGACGACCCGATCTTTCGCAGCGATGCCGACAGCCTGAGTAACTTGCTGACCCGTCAACTGGCGTTGGACAAGCAATTCCAGGCCATGCAAGGTCCGTGGTACATCCGCTTCCTGCAAGTGGTGCTGGCCGCCGACCCGGACATCCGCAAGGAAACCTGGAATGGCTACAGCTACCAGATCCTGCTGACGCCGCAAGCGATGATCTGGGGCATGAGCGGCGCGATGCTGCTGTCGTTCGGCATCGAATGCCTGTTCCGCTTGATCGACTGGGTGGTGCTGGGGGGCAAACGCCTGCGCCAGAGCCGGCCGATTGAAGACCGGGATGTGCGCGGCCTGTAACCCTGTAGCCGGTTTGCCGGCGATTGCCGCGACACGTATGTCTGGCAGATCGCATCGCTGGCAAGCCGGCTTCTGCTTTTACCAGTCGACCGAGTAGCTCATGCTCAGCGTGCGGCCTTCGGCGTTGGCGAACGGCATTCTGGCGTTGGCCTGGGTGAACAGGTTTACGTACGTACGATTCGTCAGATTAAACACCCCGCCTTCAAGACGACCGACCGGCAGTTGCACGGAGCCGAGCAGGTCCACCAGCGTATAACCGTCGATGTCGCGTCCGTTGTTGTCCTTGGCTGCGGCGTCATAACTGGACAAATGCATGCCTTGCAGGCGCAGGTTGTAATCCTCTTCGATATAGCCGACGAATAGCGTGGTCTTGGCCGGTGAGATGCGCGTGGCCGGCAGATCGATCCACTTGCCGTTCTGCTCGGTCTCGCCTTTGGCCCAGGCGTAAGTGCCACCCACCGACCATTGATCGGTCACGCGGTAGTTCAGGTTGTTTTCAATGCCGCGAACGCGCTCTTTCTGGTTGATCAGGCGTAATACGCGATCATTGGCATCGTAGAACTGGGTCACGTCCGAGGTGTTTTCATACACGGTGACGTCGGCCTGCCACTGGTCCCAGTCACCACGCCAGCCCACCTCGTAACTGTTGACCTTGATGGCCTGGGCGTTGAGGCTCTGGATGTCGAAGGTGCTGCTGACGTCACGCATGAAGCGCTGGATATCCGGCAGCGAAAACCCCTGGCTGAAATTGGCGAATACGTCCTGACTATCACTCAGGTGGTAGACCGCGCCCAGGTTGTACAGTGTGTCATCGTATTTGAGGGTGTCGCCGGGTAGCGTTGCGCGTACGCCGGTCTGGACGATCTCACCATAAGCGATGCTGTCGGAAACGTCGCTTTCGATCCATTCACGGCGTACACCGCCACGCACGGTCCAGTCACCGATGTCCCATGACATCTGCCCGAACAGCGATTTGGTGGTGGTTTCGATGTCCGGGCCCAGCTCGTAGGTGGTGCCGGTCTTGGTGTAGGTCAGACCATTGAGCGTGTATTGATCACCTCGTTGGCGGGAGCGCTCATTATCATAGTCGGTGCCCCAAACCAGGTTGCCCGTGGCACTCCCGATGGCCGGCAGCGGCGTGTCGATGGCTGCGCGCAGGCCGTAGACATCCTGCACGCTGTTGTTATCAGAGATCCCCGCCTTGCCCCGCGACAGGTCCGGGAAAAACAGTGCATCGGCGCGGCGCCAGTAACTTTCCAATTGCAGGCCTTGACCGTAGAAGTCCGCGTCGGTGTAGTTGAGGTTGACCGCCTGGTTATGGGTGTAGGGTTGCTCGTCCAGTTTCAATCCCTTGACTGCCACGGCTTGCTGCAGGTTTTTTGGGTCTTTGGTGTAACCCGTGTCCTGCTGATCCTTGTAGTCCTGCAGCGACAGGCTGAGTTTTTTGTCGGCATCCAGTTCGTAACCGAAACGACTTTGCAAGTCATAGGTTTCGGTGTCCATGCTGCTGCCCTGAGAGGTGTCCTGAGGGATGCGGTTGCCGTTGCCGTCGTACATATCGTTACGCTGGATCAGGTCGGCGGAGACGTACCAGTCCAGGGCATCCTTGCGCCCGGTCGCGCTCTGAAAAGCTTCATAGGCGAAGCCTTTGCTATTGAGGTTGTTGCCGCTGGTCAGGCCCAGTTTGCTGCTGTAGGCAATGTCCTGACCCTGATTGCGCTTGGTGATGATATTGATGATGCCGCCTGAAGCACCGGCGCCATAGATGCTGCTGGCGCCGGAGACCACTTCGATGCGTTCGACGCTTGCCGGGGTGACGCTGTTGAGCTGGCGGAAGTTGTCGCGTGTGGCGTTCTGCGATACGCCGTCGATCAATACCAACATGTTGCGCCCGCGCAGGGTCTGGCCGAAGTTGCTCATCCCGCCGCTGGACGGCGCAAGACCGGGGACCAATTGCCCGAGAATGTCGGAGATCCGGCGACCTGCGCCGCTCTGCTCACGGATCTGCTGTTCGTCGATCACCAGGACCGAACCTGGAATAGAGGCGATGGTCGCTTCGCTGCGAGTCGCGGAGACGACAGTGGCTTGCATGTTCAAAGTGCCGGGCTGCTCGGTATCTTCGGCCCAGGACTGGGCGCTGAAGGTCCCGAGCAACGGGATCAGCAGGGGGAGTTTGATTCGGGTCATGATGAGGACTTTTTTGAGTTGTGATAAGTGTGGGCAGACAAGGTTGAGCGGTCAGGTGTGGCGTTGAATGACCGCACGCAGCGGATCCCGATGGCGGCTACGGCGTAGGTCAGCGCCACCAGCCAGAAACTATTGGCCAATCCAACCAGCCCCATGCCGACGCCGCCGAGAACGGCACCGAGCAGAGCGCCAGCCTTGGCCGCGCTGTTGCCGAGGCCGAGCGCAAAGCCCTGTTGGTTGGCGGATACGGTGTTGGCGATCAGTGCATAAGCCACCGGCAGCAGAGCGCCTTGCCAGATGCCCCAGACGAGTCGACTGACGAGAAATCCCAGCCATTCGTTGGCCAATGCCGTGGCCGCCAGCGTCAGGGCACACAGCCAGGCCACGCCTTCGATGACGCGTAAGGTGTAGGCCGGCTGCCAGCGGTCGAACAGGCGTCCCCACAGCGGTGCGGAAATGGCCAGGGTCGCGGCGCTCGCCGCGTAGGTGGCGCCGATCAGCCAGCTTGGGGCGTGCAGAATGTCCGCGACGTACAGTGCGTAGAACGGTTGCGGCATCATCTTCGCGGCCTGAATCAGCACGATCACGAACAGGATTCCACCGAGCCAGCCTTTGGGCAGTGCCACGGGTTCAACAGGTTTTTTCTTCGAGGCGCGAGCCTTGTCGGCCGGCAGGAAAAAACTCCCCAAGGCGCACAGCAGGCAAATCGACGTCGCGCCATAACAAAGCAGGGCAAATCCCGAGACGTCCATGAGCCAGCCGCCCAGTATCGGGCCGATCAACGAGCCGACGGCAGTCGCCGATTGCAGGCGGGCCAGGGTGTGCCCCCGTCTGGAACTGTCGCAACAGGCCAAGGCATAGGCTTGCGCGGCGGCGAGAAACCCGGCCAACGCGCCTTGCATCACGCGAATACCCACCAGCAGCCACGGGTCGAGGGTGATGGCCGCCAACCCTTGGCACAGCGCGAGTGCCAGCAACGCCCGAACAATCATCGGTTTGTGTCCGGTACGATCACCCAACCGGCCCCACAGGGGCGTCAGGAGCATGGCGGCCAGCATTGGACCGGCATAGACCATCGCCGATAACAGCGCGGTGTAGCCGGCGCCCTGCGGCCCGAGCAGATGCTGGATCTGCAGGGGCCAGAACGGGCCGCTCATTTCCATGGCACCCATGGAGACAAACTGGATAACGATCAGCAGTCGCAAGGCGCGACCGTCAGCGAGCATGGGTGATGGGTCGTAGCGGGTTACTCAGGCGTCCGACGATGTCGGCATGACTGTCGAGCAAGCGCATGCGCATGAACGATTTGGCGGGCCAATCCTGTTCCAGCAAGGCTTGGCGCTCGCTTTCCCAACGTGCCGGTTCAACGCGCTCGCGCAAGGTCTCGAAACACTGCGCAACGTGCGCTGCCAATCGCTCCCAAAGGATATTTTCCGGCACATTCCAGTGGCGGGCACAGAGCAACGTCAGCTCACCAAGGTGGCACATGAACGTGGTGTGCAGGAGTTTGTCGCGGACAAAACCGGAGTCGTCATACAGGGTCATTTTCGGATCGTGCAACTGGATATCCAGGCCCTTGGCGTGCAGGGTTTTACGATCGATACGCACGTCGCCGAAGTCACGCAATAACAGCCGATTCAACTGCCCGTCAGCGCCCATCACCATGAAACTGTTTTGCTGGTGCGCTTCGAACGCCACGCCATACATCAGGTAAATGCCCAACAGACTCGGTACCGCAATCGACAGGTAATCATCGAAGAACGCCAACATGGCCTCGCTGTCATCACGGCCCTGAGCCAGTCTTACCCAATCACGCAGCAACGGTTGTTCGAATTCGTTGACGGCGAACAGGCTGCCGACCGGTACCGCCAACTCGCCTTCTTGCAGCAGGGTCAGCGGGTTGTCGCGATACAGCACGGCGGCATGCCGGGAGCGTTCGTCATCGGCCGGTTGCGGCGCGTAGTGCACGCCGATGCGCTCCGGAACGATGTTCAGCAGACGCTGAATCTGCGGCTCCTGATCGAGGATCTTCAGTATCAGTTGGCTGATGCGCGGCCCCATTCGGGCCGAGCGCGGCGACACGGTGCGCTGCACACTGGTCAGGCGCAAAGCCACCGGCAGTTTGACCATCGGCGCAACGCGGCTGGCGTCCGGCAGGACCGTGCGGAAGGACATGGTCGGGTGGCCAGTAAAAGCGACGATGTCAGTGACGATCAGCAGGTTGTCGGCGATCTCATTGGCGAACGAATCCGGCAGCTCTTCATGGGCTTGCCATGGGTGCGACGGGAGCGGGAGGTAGTCCTTTACCTCCAGGCCCAGTTGCTGCAAATGGCGCTGCAATTGTTCGGCGGCCTGTGGGAAGTGACCTTGCCACCAATCCCAATAATCGGCGGTCCCCGCCAGCGCTTCGACGTGTGCGTACTGGCGGTGCAGGGCGCACAGCACAATCGGAAAACTCGCTTCGAATTCCGGCGAGAAAGCGATGACCTGAGCGGCGCTCAAACCCAGTTTGGTCTTGTAGTTCGGGTGCCATGGATGGCCGAGAGTGCCCCACTGTTCGAGCAGTGACGTAGGGTTCTGATGACTGGGGTCGGCTTTGAGCCAGGCGAGCAGGTTGTCGTCGTACTCGGTGTCGATCTGCTCTCTCAGGCGCTCGGTCCATCCATGATGAAACGCCAGGCACAGGGTGTCGTTGCTGAAGCTGTCATCCAGTTCCCGGGCCAGACGTTCCAGTACCTGCGGGGAGGCTGGCGGATTGAGCTGAGTGCTGAGGTGAGTGAGCAATTCGCTGGGCAGCTGGATTTTGTGGGGCAGTCTGTCGGGGGTGTGCAGGACGATGCTGCCGCGCACGTCCCAGCTGTTCATCCTGGTGCCAGACAAGTGCTCGAAGCACAGGTGCGTGCCATCGCCGAGCGGTAGCCAGCAACGGTTATTGTCGTCGTATTCGCAAGCGTCGGGGTTGATCAGATCTTCACGAAACAGCGCCTGGATCAGGCGTTGGAAGCAGCGCTGGGCGGCGGGCTCCAGCGCATTGCTCAAATGGTCGAGGGTGATGCGGTGGGACTGGAAAGCCTGAGTGCCAAGGGCTTCGCTCCAGTGAGCGAGCAATTGCTGCTGTTTTTGCGTGTAGGCGCGCATCTAGTCCGACTCCTTCTGGACAGTTGATTTGCTGAAAGCGCGCAGAGAATACCGTTTTGAAAAATTAATGCAAATGATAGTGGTTCATATTTACAGTATGGGAAATATCCTTCAGATCCTGGCCAAGGGTTTACTCAAAACGATGTAGTGCTCGCCCACTTTCTGCGCATAGCGCTCCACGACGTTTTGACACAACGCTACGATTTCTTCGACCCACTCCACGCCGACCCGCCATGACACCACCACTTGCAGGTTGGGCGGCCGTTGATCGATGGCCAGCAGAGTCAGTTCCCCGCGCGCCAGTTCCTCGGCCACCAGCACCGGTGGCAGCGCACCAATGCCGAAACCATCGCGCAACAATCGGGTAATCGCCGACACCGAGTTCACGCAGTTCAGGCGTGGCATCATCACGCCATGGGCCTGCATCAGGGCGAGCACCTCTTGATGCGGATGGGAGTTTTTCGAATAGGTAATGATTCGCTCGCGCGCCAGATCGGCGATGCCCGAATACTCGCGGTTGTAGAGGGAATTACTCGCCGCGATCCAGCCCATGGGATGACTGGCCAGTTCAAGGCTGCGCACGCTTTCCTGGCGCATCAGGTCGGTTTGCAGGATCAGATCGAGAAAGCCTTTTTGCAGTTGATCGCAGAGGTTGAGCGAGGTATCGGCCACCAGTTCGATTTCCACCAACGGATAGAGATCCGTCATTTGCGCGACCAGCGGGCTGAGCCAGGTATGGATCACCGTGTCCATGACGCCGATCCGCACCCGTCCGACCTTGCTCGAACGGGTCTCGATCGACTGTTTGAGCGCCTGCATGGTGTCCATCATCTGCTCGGCATAGTCGAGCACTTTCAGGCCTTCGGGCGTCAGGCTGACGCCGCGTGAATCGCGCAAAAACAGTTTCACCCCCAGCTCACTTTCGAGCACGGCGATGCGGCTGGAAATCGAGGCCTGGGTGGTGAAGAGCTTGTCGGCGGTCAGGCGAAAGCTCTTGAGTCGGGCGACCCAGACAAAGGTTTCGAGAAACTTCAAATTCATGGGATCAACTTTTTCTTATGCCTAAGCCCGGTTTTTATTAGTTGGACGCAGCAGGGCCGGGCGCCCAAAAATCGGCACATCCGGTTCCCACGATAGGCGTCGTCGGGGCTCAGAACAATACCAATAAAAACTAGCGCGGAGATTTGCCATGAGTGCGCCCGACACGCTCGACATCCCCAAAACCACGACTCGCCCGGGACCTTTCGACTGGTACCGCAACATCAATCAGCAGGAACGCCGCACCTTCTGGAGCTGCAAGATCGGCTATGGCCTGGACGGCATGGACACCCAGATGCTCAGCTTCGTGGTGCCGACCCTGATTGCGATGTGGGGCATTACCACCGGCGAAGCCGGGCTGATTCACACCAGTACTCTGATTGCTTCGGCCATCGGTGGTTGGGTGGCGGGGATTCTCTCCGACCGCATCGGTCGCGTGCGCACCTTGCAATTGACGGTGCTGTGGTTCGCCTTCTTCACCTTCCTCTGCGGCTTCGCGCAAAACTACGAGCAGCTGCTGATCAGCCGCACCCTGATGGGCTTCGGTTTCGGCGGTGAATGGACGGCCGGTGCGGTGCTGATGGGCGAAGTGATTCGCGCCAAGGACCGTGGTAAAGCGGTGGGCATGGTGCAATCGGGCTGGGCGCTGGGATGGGGGCTGACGGCGATTCTGTATGCGCTGCTGTTTTCGTTGTTGCCGCCGGAGGATGCCTGGCGTGCGCTGTTCCTCCTCGGCATCGTACCGGCGATTTTTGTGATCTTCGTTCGTCGTCTGGTCAAGGATCCGGAAATCTACCGCGAAGCCAAGGCCAAACAGGAACCGAGCAACCCGGCGAAGTTCTACGAGATTTTTGCCCCCGGCATCCTCTTCACCACGATTCGCGCTTCGGTGCTGACCACCGGCGCCCTGGGCGGTTACTACGCGATCACCTCATGGTTGCCGACGTTTCTGAAGAACGAGCGGGGTTTGAGCGTACTCGGCACGGGCGGTTATCTGGCGATGGTGATCGTCGGTTCCTACGTTGGATATGTCATCAGTGCGTATTTGACTGACATTCTCGGGCGCAAGAAGAACTTCATCCTGTTCGCGGTCGGCTCGTTCACCATCGTGTTGCTCTACACCCAATTGTCGGTCAGCAACGGCGTGATGCTGTGGCTGGGTTTCCCGCTGGGCTTCTTCGCCTCGGGGATCTTCAGCGGCATGGGCGCGTTTTTGACTGAGTTGTTTCCGACACGGATTCGCGGTTCGGGCCAGGGGTTTTGCTACAACATCGGTCGGGCGCTGGCGGCATTGTTTCCGCTGTTGATCGGTTTGCTTAGCCAGAAGGTGCCACTGAGCGTCGGCATCGGGGCATTTGCGGCGGTGTCCTACGGGGTGGTGATCCTCGCGGCGTTGAGCCTGCCGGAAACCCGTGGCAAACAACTGGATGCGCAGTAATCTGCCTACCTCTAAAAAGAATAGAACCTACAGGAGTGTTCTCCTTGAGCCGCCTGCTATTGAACTGCGACATCGGCGAGAGTTTCGGCAGCTGGACCATGGGTCTGGATGCCGAAGTCATGCCCTTCATTGATTGCGCCAACATCGCCTGCGGCTTCCATGCCGGCGACCCGAGCATCATGCGCAAGACCGTCAGCCTGGCGCTGAGCAACGGCGTGCAGATCGGCGCGCACCCGGCCTATCAGGATCTGGTCGGTTTCGGCCGGCGCTCGATGGCGTATACCGCTCAGGAACTCCAGGACATTCTGCATTACCAGATTGGCGCCCTCGACGGCATTTGTCGGGCTCAGGGTGGGCGTGTCAGCTACGTCAAACCCCACGGCGCGATGTACAACGACATGATGGCCAACCCGGCACAGTTGCGTGCGGTGCTTCAGGCCGTGGCGGCTTATGACCGAACGTTGCCGCTGATGTTGATGGCGACCCGCGACAACAGCGCCGCGCAGCTACTGGGTGATGAATATGGCGTGACCTTGTGGTTCGAAGCCTTCGCCGACCGCGCTTACGACAGCGCGGGCATGCTGGTTTCGCGACAACTGCCGGGCGCGGTGCATCATGATCCCGAGAAGGTCATCGAGCAGGCGCTGACCATCGCCCGTGGCGACCCCCTCACTGCCAGCGACAGCAGCGCATTGCACTTGCAGGCCAACACCCTTTGCGTGCACGGCGACAACGCCAGTTCGGTCGCTGCTGTGCGACGGATTCGCGAAGCCCTTGATCAGCAGAGTGCACCATGAAGCTGCGGGTAGAGGTGGTGGCGCTGGATTGTCTGATGGTGCGTCTGTTCGATGAGATCAGCGAGGCCAACATGCCGTGGATGCTGGCGGCCAGCGAAAACCTGCGGGCTGCGTTCGGCGGGCATCTCATTGATCTGGTGCCGTCCTATACGACGTTGATGGTGCATTACGATTTGACTGCGCTAAGCCCGGCTCAGGCTCGGGAATTGATCGCCGAAGCGCTGATCGACCTGTCGCCCAACACCCGCACCGGCGGTAAGTGTCATGTGCTGCCGGTCTGGTATGACTTGAGTGTCGGCCCGGAGCTGAGCCTGTTGTCACAACGCAGCGGGCTGGCGATGGAGGAGGTGATCCGCCGTCACAGCGGGCGCGAGTATCAGGTGTTTGCCTTGGGTTTCGCGCCGGGTTTCGCCTTCATGGGGTTGGTGGAAGAAGTGCTCGCCGCGCCACGCCTGAACACCCCACGCAAAAAAGTCGCGGCCGGCAGTGTCGGCATCGCCGAGCGCCAGACCGCCGCCTATCCGGTCGTCTCTCCCGGCGGCTGGAACCTGATTGGCCGCACCCCGGCCAAACTGTTTGACCGTGAACGTGACGGCTACAGCCTCATGCAACCCGGCGACACAGTGCGCTTTGAAGCCATCGGCCATGCCGAGTTCATCAATCTGGGCGGTGACGACACGCCGTTGGAGGCGCAGGCATGAGCCGTCTATCAATAGAAGCGAGTACACCGCTGTGTTTGTTGCAGGATGCTGGCCGTTTTGGCGTGCGGCATCTGGGCGTGACCCAGGGTGGGGCGGCGGATTGGCGATCGATGTCGTGGGCCAACTGGTTGCTGGGCAATGGCCTGGATGCACCGGTGATTGAAATCACCCTCGGCGGGTTTACTGTCGTTGCCGAAGAGGATTGCGTGCTGGCGTTGGCCGGGGCGGATCTGGGGGCGCAGGTGGATGGCGAGGCGTTGGCGCCGTGGCGCAGTTTCAGGCTGCATAAAGGTCAGCGATTGCAATTCACCCAGCCGCTGCTTGGCGCTCGGGCTTATCTCGCAGCGCCGGGTGGGTTTGAGGCGCCAAGCGTCTTGGGCAGCCGTTCGACCGTGGTCCGTGAGGAACTGGGCGGCCTGGATGGCCGGGGTCGTGCGTTGGTCAACGGTGTGCAGCTGAGTTATGCCGGGAGTGCGTTGCTTCTGCTGCGGGAGTTGCCGGCGGAGCATCGACCGGACTTCACCGACAATTCGCCGCTGGATCTGGTGTTGGGCGCACAGATTGGCGAGTTCGGCGGGCAGAGTCTGTTCGACGCGTTCAACAGTGTGTGGACCCTCGACAGCCGCGCCGACCGGATGGGCATTCGCCTGTTGGGCACGGCGTTGCAATACCAGGGAAAGCCGATGATCTCCGAAGGCATCCCGCTCGGCGCGGTGCAGGTGCCGCCGGACGGGCAGCCGATCGTGTTGCTAAATGATCGGCAGACCATTGGCGGTTATCCGCGACTGGGGGCGTTGACGCCGCTGGCCCTGGCGCGGCTGGCGCAGTGCTTGCCGGGGACGAAGGTGCGGTTGCGGCCGGTGGTGCAGGATGTGGCGCATCGAGAGCAAATCGAATATCTACATCGATTCCTGAAAAACTAAAAGCTTCGCTGGCAAGCCAGGCTCCTACAGGGATTGAGGTGGTCCACATACTTTGTGAACCACCTCAATCCCTGTAGGAGCCTGGCTTGCCAGCGATGGCGGCCTGAAGGGCTTCCAAGATTACTTGGAAAGAAACCGCATCCCTTCCTCCAACCCCCGAAGGGTCAGCGGATACATCTGATCATCAATCAAGTCCCGCACAATATTGGTCGACGATGTATAGCCCCACGTATCTTTCGGATACGGGTTAATCCAGATGAGCTTCTTGTACTTCTCCCTGAACCGCTGCATCCACACATAACCGGCTTCTTCGTTCCAGTGCTCGACGCTGCCGCCCGCCTGGGTGATTTCATAAGGCGCCATGGCGGCGTCACCGATGAAGATCACTTTGTAGTCGGCGCCGTACTTGTGCAGCAGGTCCTGGGTTGATGTGCGTTCGGAGGTGCGACGCATATTGTTCTTCCACACCGATTCATAGATGAAGTTGTGGAAGTAGAAGTACTCCAGGTGCTTGAACTCGGTTTTGCAGGCCGAAAACAGCTCCTCGCAAATCTTCACGTGCGCGTCCATCGAGCCGCCGATGTCGAACAGCAGCAACAACTTGACGGTGTTGCGCCGCTCCGGCCGCATCTGGATGTTCAGCAGCCCGGCATCTTTGGCGGTGTGGTCGATGGTGCCGTCGATGTCCAGCTCTTCCGCGGCACCCTGACGGGCAAATTTGCGCAAGCGGCGCAGGGCGACCTTGATGTTGCGCGTGCCCAGTTCCACGGAGTCGTCGAGGTTTTTGTACTCGCGCTGATCCCAGACCTTGACCGCTTTACCCTGACGCTTGCCGGCATCGCCGACCCGAATGCCTTCCGGGTTGAAGCCGCCGGAGCCGAACGGACTGGTGCCGCCAGTGCCGATCCACTTGTTGCCACCGGCATGGCGTTCTTTCTGTTCTTCGAGGCGCTTCTTGAACTCTTCGATCAGTTTGTCCAGGCCGCCAAGAGACTGAATCGCCGCCCGTTCTTCGTCAGTCAGGGAGCGTTCGAACTCCTTGCGCAGCCAGTCTTCGGGAATCAGTGCCTGAAGGTGGTCGTCGAGTTTTTCCAGGCCATTGAAGTAAGCCCCGAACGCCCGGTCAAACTTGTCGAAATGCTTTTCGTCCTTCACCAGGATCGCCCGGGACAAATAATAGAACTCGTCCATATCGGCAAAGGTCACGCGCTGTTTCAGCGCGTTGATCAGGTCCAGCAGCTCACGCACCGAGACCGGCACCTTGGCGGCGCGCATTTCATTGAAGAGGTTGAGCAACATGGGTTGACCCTGTTTAGTAGTGCTTAGCGAGTGCCGCGACGGCTCATGAATGCCAGGCGCTCAAGCAGCTGCACGTCCTGTTCGTTCTTCACCAAAGCACCGGCCAGCGGCGGTATCGCTTTGGTCGGATCGCGTTCGCGCAACACCGCTTCGCCAATGTTGTCGGCCATCAGCAGCTTCAGCCAGTCCACCAGTTCGGAGGTCGATGGCTTCTTCTTCAGGCCCGGCACTTTGCGCACGTCGAAGAACACGTCCAGCGCTTCGCTGACCAGATCCTTCTTAATGTTTGGGTAGTGCACATCGACGATCCTCTGCATCGTGGTGCGATCCGGGAAGGCGATGTAGTGGAAGAAGCAGCGGCGCAGGAAGGCGTCCGGCAGTTCTTTCTCGTTGTTGGAGGTAATGATGATGATCGGGCGCTTCTTGGCCTTGATGGTCTCGTCGATCTCGTAAACGTAGAACTCCATCTTGTCGAGTTCTTGCAGCAAGTCGTTCGGGAACTCGATGTCTGCCTTGTCGATCTCGTCGATCAGCAAAATCACCCGCTCTTCGGATTCAAAGGCTTCCCAGAGCTTGCCCTTTTTCAGGTAGTTACGAACGTCGTGGACCTTTTCCGTGCCCAGTTGTGAGTCGCGCAGGCGGCTGACCGCATCGTACTCGTACAGACCCTGATGCGCCTTGGTGGTGGATTTGATGTGCCAGGTGATCAACTTGGCGCCGAAGGACTCGGCCAGTTGCTCGGCCAGCATGGTTTTGCCCGTGCCCGGCTCGCCCTTGACCAGCAGTGGACGCTCCAGGGTAATGGCGGCGTTGACCGCCAGCTTCAGGTCATCGGTGGCGACGTAGGCCTGGGTGCCTTCGAACTTCATCTGCTAATCCTCGAACGGTAACGCCGACCTGAATGAGGCAGGGCGGGGCGCAATAATGGTGATGCCCGACTATACCGCGCTGCCCGGTCGACTGTGAACGCAGACGGCTTATTCAGTCTCTGAATGGGGCGTCACATCTTGACTCAGTCTTGGCTGCTGGCCAGTATTGAGATATCGCCATATTGGCGATAGCTTGCGGGGCATGTCTACTAAATATCGATTTCGTGATACGTACCGCATTCAGTTGCGCGAGAAGGATCATCCGCCGCCCCATGTTCACCTGACCGGTGGCGGGCTCAACGTGATGCTCAGCCTGGAAACCGTCGAAGTGATGGTCGGCAAGGCGCCGCCGCTTATTATCAAGGAAGCGCTGGATTGGGTCAGAGCCCACCAAGTGCAATTGCTGGAGGATTGGAAGCGATGTTACCCATGAAACGACCACGGCTGTCGGCCGTTCAGGCGTTGCCGGATAACCGTCTGGCGCTGACTTTTATCGATGGTCAGCAGTTAACGCTCGATTTGAGCCGTGACCTGCACGCCTATCCAGGATTGCAGCCATTGCTGGCGATTGGCGCGTTCAACGGTGCGTCTCTGGGTGACGATGGCTGGAGCGTCGAATGGCCTGAGCTGGACATTCAAATCGGGGCAGACACCCTGTATCTGGATGCACTCGCACAAAACGCATCTGACGAAAACACTCGTACATTCATTGAGTGGCGCGCTCGCACCGGCTTGTCACTCAATCAGGCGGCTGAGGCGCTAGGGGTTAGCGCCCGCAGTATCACGCGCTACAGCAGTGGTCGTGAAGTGGTGCCGCGATCATTGGCATTAGCTTGTTTGGGCTGGGATTTCTTGCAACAGCAATCGACGTCTGCACGGGCAGCTGAAGAAACCGGTCGCTATACCGTGACACGCAAACCCTAACCAGCCTCCGGCTTCGGCCGCTCATACTGGGCGTTGAACGCCTGGATGAAACCATTGCGCAAAATCTGCAAAAACGCCTGGAATGCGCTGATATCCTGGCGATGCACGTTGCCTTTCAGTTCCACTCGGGTCGCGAACTGGTTTTTGCCCTGGTTTTTCAACACGGTTTCAGAGCCCCCGACGATGGCCTCCCAGATCGATCGGAAAATCCCTTTGTCCTTGTTTTGCACGTCTTGCTGCCAGTTGAACACGTCGACGTCAATGAGCAGCGGTTTGATGTAACCGGTCAATTGGGCTTTTTTGGCTTGTGCTTCAATGACCACGTCGCCGTGACCCGCGTTGAAGTCGAACTTGCCGTAGGCCGAGGCGAAGTCGTTCATGCGTTTGAGTTCGATGCCTTTGGCGCGCAGACGAAACTCAAAGTCTTCGAAATTGCTAAGTGGATCGAACGTCGCGTTGGTTTCCAGAGGTGCGTGTCCGAGCAGCAGGGCCTTGCCTTCGAAGCGAGCGTCTCGCTTGCCTTGTTTGTCGACCACATTGGTCAGGTTGTAAATGCTGGCATTGACCTGCGTGGCGTTCATATTCACAGGAGGCTTGGAATCGAAGTTGCGAAAACTGAGTTTGCCGTCGTGGATCCGCACTTCGTCCAGGGTGACGGGTAACAGTTTGCCCAGTTGCGCGCGCCAGTCGGTGCCCTGACCGGTTTGTGAGTTCTGTTTATTGGCGCCACCGTCGACGAAGTTCACCTCGGGGTTGAAGAACTGCACTTGGGCGACCACTGCATGGTCATGCCAGAGCGAATGCCAACTGACGGAGAGGTCGATGAGCGGTGCGTTGACGAAGGGCACCGGGACCTTGCCGTCGACCTTGACGATTTTCAGTCCGTTGATTTTGTAAGCCCCGCGCCACAGGGCCAGGTCTACGTCGGTGATCTGGCCACGGTAGTCACCCATGTCCGCCAGTTTGTCGTTCAGGTAGTCGCGCACCATATAGGGCAGGGCGATGTGCAGGGTAATCAGCAGCACAACGAGGCCAGCGAGCGTCCACAGGGGCCAACTGTATCGACGTTTCATGGTGGTAAATCTCTGGCGATGTAAAGCGATTGACTGCGCTGACCACCGGACGTTCGACCTGACTGGACGCCTAGGGGCAAGAGGCTTACCTTGATGCGCTAATTCCATGCTGTAGTTAAGGACCCGGACATGAGCCGTATCTTCGCTGACAACGCCCACTCCATCGGCAATACGCCCTTGGTACAGATCAACCGCATTGCCCCGCGCGGCGTGACCATCCTGGCCAAGATCGAAGGGCGCAACCCCGGTTATTCAGTCAAGTGCCGGATCGGCGCGAACATGATCTGGGACGCCGAAAGCAGCGGCAAACTCAAGCCTGGCATGACCATCGTCGAACCGACCTCGGGCAATACCGGCATCGGCCTGGCGTTTGTCGCCGCTGCCCGTGGCTACAAGTTGATGCTGACCATGCCGGCATCCATGAGTATCGAACGACGCAAAGTACTCAAGGCGCTGGGCGCGGAACTGGTGCTGACTGAGCCGGCCAAGGGCATGAAGGGCGCGATTGAGAAAGCCGGCGACATCGTTGCCAGCGATCCGGCCAAATATTTCATGCCTGCGCAGTTCGACAACCCGGCCAACCCCGCTATCCACGAAAAAACCACCGGTCCGGAAATCTGGAACGATACCGACGGTGCGGTCGATGTGTTGGTGGCAGGGGTCGGAACGGGTGGAACCATTACCGGTGTTTCGCGATACATCAAGAATACTCAGAACAAACCGATTATCTCGGTGGCCGTTGAGCCTGCGGCTTCTCCGGTGATTACCCAGGCCATCGCCGGCGAAGAGATCAAGCCGAGCCCGCACAAGATTCAGGGCATCGGTGCCGGTTTTGTGCCTAAGAATCTGGACCTGTCGATGGTTGATCGGGTTGAGTTGGTCACCGACGAGGAGTCCAAGGCCATGGCCTTGCGCTTGATGCAGGAAGAAGGGATTTTGAGCGGTATTTCGTGTGGCGCGGCCATGGCTGTTGCTGTTCGCCTGGCGGAAACCCCGGAAATGCAAGGCAAGACCATCGTGGTAATTCTGCCGGATTCTGGCGAACGCTACCTGTCGAGCATGCTGTTCAGCGATCTGTTTACCGAACAGGAGAATCAGCAATAAGCGCACTTTGGGGGCTAAGCGTCCATTGATGAGTTGGCGGGATTGATTAAGGTCAGTCCTCGTTCAGCTTCCTAATGCTAAGAATTGCTTGTTGCGCAATTATTACTGAATGTTGCTTCAGGCGGTTTTTCCCGGAATCAGGGAATGTTTATGATGGCCGGGCGCCACGCCGGGTAAAGGGCGTTGAGCGATAAGTCTATTTTCAAGGAGTCGTAGATGAGCTTTTCCATTGTCGCGAAAGCGTCGGTGTTGCTGCTGTTTCTAGGCAGTACGCTCTATGTCCATTTGCGTGGCCAGGCACGATTGCCGGTTTTACGGCAATTCGTCAATCACTCGGCGTTGTTCGCTCCCTACAACGCCTTGATGTACCTGTTCTCCGGCGTGCCGTCCAAACCCTATCTGGACCGCAGCAAGTTTCCGGAACTGGACGTGCTCAAGGACAACTGGGAAGTCATTCGCGACGAAGCCATGCACTTGTTCGACGAGGGGTATATCCGCGCTGCCGAGAGGAACAACGACGCCGGTTTCGGTTCGTTTTTCAAAAAGGGCTGGAAGCGCTTTTACCTCAAGTGGTACGACAAGCCGCTGCCTTCGGCAGAAGCCCTGTGCCCGAAGACCGTGGCGCTGGTAAGCAGCATTCCCAACGTCAAAGGGGCGATGTTCGCGTTGCTGCCGGGTGGCAGCCACCTCAATCCGCATCGTGATCCGTTCGCCGGTTCTCTTCGTTATCACTTGGGGCTGTCGACCCCTAACTCTGATGATTGCCGCATTTTCGTTGACGGCCAGGTGTACGCCTGGCGCGATGGCGAAGACGTGATGTTTGATGAAACCTATGTGCACTGGGTCAAAAACGAAACCGAGAAGACCCGGGTGATTCTGTTTTGTGACATCGAACGCCCATTGAGCAGCCGCGTCATGACCTGTATCAACCGCGGGATCAGCGGTTTTCTCGGGCGCGCCACAGCTCCTCAAAACCTTGAAGATGAACGCGTCGGTGGGATAAACCGGGCGTACGCCTGGAGCAAGAACTCCAGTGACAAGTTCAGTGGGGTGGTTAAACAGTGGAAGCGTCGTCATCCCAAAGCCTACCGTGTGCTGCGGCCGGTGGCGGCGGCGGTGGTGCTGGCGTTGTTGGGGTATTGGTTGTTTGGGTGAGTCCAAGTCAAGAAATGAAAAACCGCTCTTCGGAGCGGTTTTTTTACTGCCCAATATACGGGCGTCCGGCGAGCAGGCTAGGTTCTTCGCCTTCGATGCCCGTCGCAATTAATTGTAGAATGCGTCGCTCACTGGCTGTCAGCTCTACAGCAACCTGTTTTCTTTCTGGTGTGGATGAGCGTTTTCTTGTGGGAGACTTCTTGATTGGTTTTCCCATCTTCCCTCCGTCATTGGTCATATATTGAACAGTTTTCAAGATACTAGGCTCTCTACGGCTTTGACAAGTCGACGTTCTGCATCGAAGTAAAAGCCGAATTGTTGGTAGATGAAAATTGCACCTTTCAACGGCTCCTGAACTTCGATGAAACCTGCTGCCAATAATTTTGGCGTACTGTTCAACGACCAATATGGCCAATGATGCAATACGTTTTTTCAGCGGATGGTCTTCTCCTGGTCGCCCCTCTAATCTCACGATGCGGATTCGTTGCCGACTATTGTTGGGGTTTGCGAAACACAGTCCGCACAGTTCTTCATCAAACCAAATGGCCAGGTCCAGAGCCAAAGGCTCACTCGCTTTCCATCCAACCACTTCATTCCATGCAAAGTGTGGATCCTGCCAAAGCTCCCAAGCTTTCAATGCTTGCACGTTAATCGCTTCAAAGCGCACTTTCGATAAATCGAGATCTGTTTGGCCAACCAGTTCAAGCTCATGTTGCAGTTGAGCGGTCTTGAAACTGGCCAACTTTCGAGCCCTTGATCTGTACAGCTGATACCGCAGACACGTCCGCTCCCTTGGCATGTGATCTCTTGCATTCCATGTCCCCCAACTCGGGCGATCCCCTTTCGCTCAGAGTAAGCAGTACTTCTATTACTGTCGTTACTGGCCCTTTGTCCAAGTCATTGCAATCCATGTCAGTCGCTGGTTATAGTCGGCGCACGGCGATGTCCAACCGCCGTCCACCTCACCCAAAAAGATCAGCCCATGCCTGCATCCCTCATCAACGCGGTAGTCGATTCAGCGGTCAACGCTGGCGTCATGCCGTGCGGGAATCAGCAGCCTGCGCAGATCAGTCATTACCCCCCACCTGTCCGTAGCACGCCGGTGTACGCAGTCGTATCACCGCCGGGCGTTGGTATTTCGGGCTGATCAGCTTCTCTTTGCTGTTCCCCTTTGCCCGTTTGAAAAACTACTGGATTTCAGCTTCGGCTGAGTTGGCTTTTTGCCTGACTACAGGTGGTATTCATGTTTGTCCTTTCGAAACAATCCGCGCTCGCGGCGGCGTCCACGAGCCTGTTCGTCCTGCTGTGGAGCAGCGGGGCGATCTTCTCCAAATGGGGCCTGGCGCACGCGTCGCCCTTTGCTTTTCTGCTGGTGCGCTTCGCCATCGCCTTGTGCGGTCTGGTGCTGTTGGTGCCGTTGCTCAAGCTGAAGTTGCCCAAGGGCGGTAAGCCGATGCTGTTTGCGATGGCCACGGGGGTGGTGTTACTGGGCGCTTATCAGATTTTCTATCTGCTGGCCCTGGACCTGAAAGTCACCCCGGGAGTGATGGCGACGATCATGGGCGTGCAGCCGATTCTCACTGTGGTGCTGATGGAGCGTCAGCGTTCCCTCAGCCGGATGTTCGGTCTGGCGCTGGGTTTGGCCGGATTGATCATGGTGGTGTATCAGGGCATCGGCCTGGCTGGCATGTCGATGGTCGGGATGCTCTTCGGTTTGCTGGCGCTGGCGAGCATGACCTTCGGCTCGATCATGCAGAAACGCATCACCGACAATCCCCTCGGCACACTGCCGGTGCAGTACCTGGCGGGACTGTTGCTGTGCGGGATCTTCGTGCCGTTTCAACCCTTCCATTTCGAACACAGCACCGGGTTTATCGTGCCGGTGTTGTGGATGGGATTGGTAGTGTCGGTGCTGGCGACGTTGCTGTTGTACCGCTTGATCGCCCGGGGCAATCTGGTGAATGTCACCAGTCTGTTTTACCTGGTGCCGGCGGTGACAGCGGTGATGGACTATCTGATTTTCGGCAACAAGCTAGCGGCGTTGAGCCTGCTGGGCATGCTGCTGATTATCGTCGGTCTGGTCTTCGTGTTCCGTAAAAACGCGTAAACCGTAAAAGGCCCGGAGCACTCAATGCTCCGGGCCTGTTTATTTGGCCAGCGCATGCTCGGCCCGCACCGAGTTCATGAACGCCTGCATCGCCGACGATTGAATGCTATGACGCCGGGTGATCAGCCCATAAGGCGGCAGCCGGGCTTCGAACTTGATCTGCAAAATGGCCAGCAAATCCCGACCGGGATAATCTTCCACCGCCGACACCGGGGTAACGCCGAGCATGTCAGTCTGCTGCACCAACGAAAGCAAAGTCATGATCGACGTGGTTTCGACGATGCTGTTGGGGATGTCGACCCGCGCGTTGTGAAACACCTGATTGATGATTGCGCGCGTCGGGCTTGGATGCTTTTGAAGCACCCAGGTCATGTGTTGCAGTTCCGCCCAGCTCAGCTGTTTTTCCTGGGTCAGTGGATTTTTCGCGCCGGCGATCACGCACAAGGCTTCTTCACCGAGGCTGTCAAACAGCAACTCTTCGGCCCGCGCACCGGCCGGAATCCGCCCCAACACGATATCCAGTTGATCCTGCAACAGCGCTTTATGGGGTTTTCCTGTGGGGTGACGGTGCAGGGCGGCTTGCCGATTCCGATTACCACCCCGGCGCACGGCACCGCGTTTGATATCGCGGGGCAGGGCAAGGCGAATATCGGGGCGATTCGCCAGGCGTTCGAGATTGCGTGCCGGATGGGCATCAACAGCTACTGATCCACAATTGCCAAAAACAACATAGATCCTGTAGGAGCAAAGCTTGCTCGCGATAGGGATGGCACGATTTTCAGGAATACCGCGTCACCGCTCATCGCGAGCAAGCTTTGCTCCTACAGATCAGGCAAAAGAAAACCCCCGATCAATCCAGAGGACTGATCGGGGGTTTTTGAGTAAGCGCCTTTCAGCGCCTACCAGCTCGGCTTATTGGCAAGCTTCGCAATCCGGCTCGTCGATGGCGCACGCCTTTGGCACTGGAGCAGGGCCGGCAGGTGCTGCCAGGACCGAATCTTCACCGTGGTTGCCGCCGCTGGAAACAGCGTTCAGCTTGCCGGTGTTGATGGTCGACTTCTCGGTGCTGGTCGCGGCCAGGGCACGGAGGTAGTAAGTGGTTTTCAGACCACGGTACCAGGCCATGCGGTAGGTCACGTCCAGCTTCTTGCCCGATGCGCCAGCGATGTACAGGTTCAGCGACTGAGCCTGGTCGATCCACTTCTGGCGACGGCTTGCCGCGTCAACGATCCACTTGGTGTCCACTTCGAACGCAGTCGCGTAGAGCTCTTTGAGTTCTTGCGGGATGCGCTCGATTTGCTGCACCGAACCGTCGTAGTACTTCAGGTCGTTGATCATGACCGCGTCCCACAGACCGCGAGCCTTCAGGTCGCGAACCAGGTACGGGTTGATCACGGTGAATTCGCCCGACAGGTTCGATTTCACGTAGAGGTTCTGGTAGGTCGGTTCGATCGACTGCGATACGCCAGTGATGTTGGCGATGGTCGCGGTCGGTGCGATGGCCATGATGTTGGAGTTACGAATGCCTTTCTGTACACGGGCGCGAACCGGTGCCCAGTCCAGGGATTCGTTCAGGTCAACGTCGATGTACTTCTGGCCACGTTGCTCGATCAGGATCTGTTGCGAATCCAGCGGCAGGATGCCTTTGGACCACAGCGAACCCTGGAACGTCTCGTAAGCGCCGCGCTCGTCGGCCAGGTCGCAGGAGGCCTGGATCGCGTAGTAGCTGACCGCTTCCATCGACTTGTCGGCGAACTCGACGGCAGCGTCGGAACCGTAAGGAATGTGCTGCAGGTACAAAGCGTCCTGGAAGCCCATGATGCCCAGACCGACCGGACGGTGCTTGAAGTTGGAGTTCTTCGCTTGTGGCACCGAGTAGTAGTTGATGTCGATAACGTTATCGAGCATGCGAACGGCGGTGTTCACGGTGCGTTCCAGCTTGGCGGTGTCCAGCTTGCCGTTGGTGATGTGGTTCGGCAGGTTGATCGAGCCCAGGTTGCAAACGGCGATCTCGTCCTTGTTGGTGTTCAAGGTGATCTCGGTGCACAGGTTCGAGCTGTGAACCACGCCCACGTGCTGCTGCGGGCTGCGCAGGTTGCACGGGTCTTTGAAGGTCAGCCATGGGTGGCCGGTTTCAAACAGCATGGACAGCATTTTGCGCCACAGGTCTTTGGCCTGAATGGTCTTGAACAGCTTGATCTTGCCTGGGTACTGGGACAGGGCTTCGTAGTACTCGTAACGCTCTTCGAAGGCCTTGCCGGTCAGGTCGTGCAGATCCGGAACTTCGGATGGCGAGAACAGGGTCCACGGGCCGTCATCGAAGACGCGCTTCATGAACAGGTCAGGGATCCAGTTGGCGGTGTTCATGTCGTGGGTACGACGACGGTCATCACCGGTGTTCTTACGGAGTTCGATGAACTCCTCGATGTCCATGTGCCAGGTTTCCAGGTAGGCACAGACAGCGCCTTTGCGCTTGCCACCCTGGTTAACGGCGACGGCGGTGTCGTTCACCACTTTCAGGAACGGTACAACGCCCTGGGATTTGCCGTTGGTGCCCTTGATGTACGAACCCAGCGCACGAACCGGCGTCCAGTCGTTGCCCAGGCCGCCTGCGAATTTGGACAACATGGCGTTGTCGTGGATCGCGTGGTAGATGCCCGACAGGTCATCCGGCACGGTGGTCAGGTAGCAGCTCGACAGCTGTGGACGCAGGGTGCCGGCGTTGAACAGGGTCGGAGTCGAGGACATGTAGTCGAAGGACGACAACAGGTTGTAGAACTCGATCGCACGGTCTTCTTTGTTCTTCTCTTCGATTGCCAGGCCCATGGCCACGCGCATGAAGAAAATCTGCGGCAGTTCGAAGCGGATACCGTCCTTGTGGATGAAGTAACGGTCGTAAAGGGTTTGCAGGCCCAGGTACGTGAACTGTTGATCGCGCTCGTGGTTGATCGCCTTGCCGAGTTTTTCCAGGTCGAAAGTGGCCAGAACCGGGTTCAGCAATTCGAACTCGATACCTTTGGCGATGTACGCAGGCAGCGCCTTGGCATACAGGTCGACCATTTCGTGGTGGGTCGCGCTCTCGGCGACGCCCAGAAAGTTCAGGCCTTCGGCACGCAGGGTGTCCATCAGCAGGCGGGCGGTTACGAACGAGTAGTTTGGCTCACGCTCGACCAGCGTACGGGCGGTCATCACCAGGGCGGTGTTGACGTCGGTCAGGGCCACGCCGTCGTACAGGTTTTTCAGGGTCTCGCGCTGGATCAGGTCGCCGTCGACTTCTTCCAGGCCTTCGCACGCTTCGGTGACGATGGTGTTCAGGCGGCCCATGTCCAGAGGTGCAAAGCTGCCATCGGCGCGGGTGATGCGGATCGATGGGTGAGCGTTGACAGCTTCTTCGGCCGGTGCGTGGGCGGCGCGTTGTTTCGAACGGCCGTCACGGTAGATCACGTAGTCGCGGGCTACTTTCTGCTCGCCGGCACGCATCAGGGCCAGTTCGACCTGGTCCTGGATTTCTTCGATGTGGATAGTGCCGCCCGATGGCATGCGACGCTTGAAGGTCGCGGTGACTTGTTCGGTCAGGCGGGCAACGGTGTCATGGATTCGCGACGAGGCGGCAGCGGTGCCGCCCTCAACTGCGAGAAACGCTTTGGTGATCGCGACGGTGATTTTATCGTCGGTGTAAGGAACGACAGTGCCGTTACGCTTGATCACGCGCAGCTGACCAGGCGCGGTGGCGGACAGATCCGAAGTCGAATCAGCGGCCTGCGGCAAGGTGCCCTGCGGGTTCTCGCGAGTTGTGTCGGTTTGCATGGGGGGTTGTCTCCACATTCTCTATGTTTGTTTGGGCACCGTCACGGTGCCCACCGTTCTGTCCAAAAGCACTACAACCGACGGGCGTCGGGCATAACAACTTCGGGACAGTAGGAAAAAGGCTAATGAGGCCGCGTCCTTGCCGAAGTTTTTTGGTTGCGAGCCTGGGCTCGAAACCGGATTCCTTTCGGGGTGCCAGTACTGACTGCAACACCCGTACCGTTTTGGCTGTTCGGGCCTGAAAAAACGGTGCCATCCGCCAGTGCGGTTTGGTCTTGTAAAATCACGCTGTGTTCAACCATAAACAGGCAATAAAGCGCTTGAGTTTCTGGTCTGAAATGTGGTTGGGCTTTTAAGCTAAAACCCTACATGTAGGGTTTTTTTGGCGCTGGGGTACAAGATAGTGCGTTTTTGGAGGTGTTGCAACGTACTGCCTGTGGATAAACCTGTGTGTAAATTGTGTGTGAAAGGTGGAACCGGCGTGTAGGCCGCGACCTAGCGGGACCGAGGCATTTTTCATCGATTTTCAAGGATTGAAAACTGCCGTCCGGATTTTTAAGGGCGCGAACCCTACCACAAAAAACCGACATGTCCGAACGCATTTGCCGGCTTGTGTTCTCGACGGGCGGCGTTTATACAATCGCCCCATGGTTACGCATTCTTATCCTCCCAATCATTACAAAAAGACGGGCGGATCTTTCCTTATTAGTGTTGTTGGCAAGCAGAGGTCACCGTGGAGCAAGAAGCCTGGCAGGTATTGATTGTGGAGGACGACCAGCGTCTGGCCGAACTGACCCGCGACTATCTGGAAGCCAATGGCCTGCGCGTCTCGATCGAGGGAAATGGGGCGCTGGCGGCAGCTCGCATCATCAAGGAGAAACCGGACCTGGTGATCCTCGACCTGATGCTGCCCGGCGAAGACGGCTTGAGCATTTGCCGCAAGGTTCGCGACAAGTATGACGGCCCGATCCTGATGCTCACCGCCCGCACCGACGACACCGACCAGATCCTCGGCCTGGACCTCGGTGCCGATGACTACGTTTGCAAACCGGTGCGCCCACGCCTGTTGCTGGCGCGCATCCAGGCCCTGTTGCGCCGCAGCGAAGCACCGGAGGCCCTCCCGGGAAAACAGCGGCGCTTGCAGTTTGGTCCATTGGTGGTGGACAACGCGTTGCGTGAAGCCTGGCTGCATGACCACGGCATTGAGCTGACCAGCGCCGAGTTCGACCTGCTCTGGCTGCTGGTGGCCAACGCCGGGCGCATCCTGTCCCGTGAAGAGATTTTCACCGCATTGCGCGGCATCGGTTATGACGGTCAGGACCGGTCCATTGATGTGCGCATTTCGCGCATCCGCCCGAAAATCGGCGATGACCCGGAGCACCCGCGACTGATCAAAACCATCCGCAGCAAAGGTTATCTGTTTGTTCCTGAAGCTTGCGTAGACCCATCGCTGTGAATTCGATCTTCCTGCGCATTTATGGCGGCATGTGTGCGGCGCTGATTTTGGTCGCGGTGCTGGGCGTGCTGGCGTTGCACTTGCTCAACGAGGTGCGCGGCGAGCAATACCGCGAGCGCCTTGCGCACGGTACGTTTTCGTTGATGGCCGACAACCTCAATCCGATGAACGAAACCGAGCGCCATCGCGCCTTGCTGGTCTGGGAGCGCTTGCTCGGGATTCCATTGGCGCTGACCACGTTTGCCCAGACCGACCTCGACCTCACCCAGCGCACCCGCGTCCTGCGCGGTCAGGCGCTGGTGGAACAGACCGGCCCGCACGCGGCGAAAGTCTATCGGCTGGTCAGCGACAAGGAACAGCTTGTGCTGACGGGTGAGGTGCAGCAGATCAGCGAGCAACTGGCCCGCGCCACTATTTATCTGCTGGCCGATGAACTGGTGCGCTACCCGGTGGCCGAGCAGCCCCAGCGGTTGGCGCTGTTGAAAGAAGAGAAAAGCTTTGGTTTCGACTTGCGCCTGGTCAAGGTCGAGCAGGCGGACATGGACGAAGACCAGAGCCGTCGGGTGTCCGAGGGCGATACGGTGATGGCGCTGGGCAAGGGCGGCGACTCGATCCGGGTGTTTGCCGGTATGGTCGGTACGCCGTGGGTGCTGGAGATCGGCCCGCTGTACCAGATGAATCCATATCCGCCCGAATGGCTGGTGTTGATCGCCGCCCTCGGTTTGAGCCTGATCGGTCTGATCGTCTACCTCTTGGTGCGGCAGTTGGAGCGCCGATTGCGCGGTCTGGAAGCAGCCGCCACGCGGATTGCCCAGGGCAGCCTGGAAACCCGCGTACCGGCGCGCGGCGCCGACTCGGTGGGGCGACTGGCCGCGGCGTTCAACGGCATGGCCGAGCACTTGCAACAATTGCTGGCGATCCAGCGTGAACTGGTGCGCGCCGTGTCTCACGAGTTGCGCACGCCGGTGGCGCGCCTGCGTTTCGGCCTGGAGATGATCGGCTCGGCCACCACGCCGCAGCAGCTGGAGAAATACCGCGAGGGCATGGACCACGACATCGAGGACCTCGACAAACTGGTCGACGAGATGCTGACCTATGCGCGTCTGGAGCAGGGCTCGCCGGCGCTGAATTTCCAACGGATCGATCTGGATGCGCTGGTCAATCAAGTCATCGAAGAACTGGCGCCATTGCGCGCCGAGGTCACGGTGCAGCGCGGCTTGTGTTTGTCGGCCGCTGATTGCGATGACGCCTGGGTCGAGGCCGAACCGCGTTACTTGCATCGGGCCCTTCAGAACCTGGTCAGCAACGCCATGCGCCACGCCTCGTCGCGGGTGACCGTCAGTTATCAGGTGGGGCAGCAGCGCTGCCGGGTGGACGTCGAGGATGACGGGCCGGGTGTGCCGGAGTTGGCCTGGGAACGAATTTTCACGCCGTTCCTGCGCCTGGATGACAGCCGTACCCGCGCTTCGGGCGGGCATGGGTTAGGGTTGTCCATCGTACGGCGGATCATTCATTGGCATGACGGGCGGGCGTTGATCAGCAAGAGTAAGAGTCTGGGCGGGGCTTGCTTTAGCTTGAGTTGGCCGCGCAATCAGGAGAAGCGCTGAGAGGTGTGCTGAAAATCAGGCCGCCATCGCGAGCAAGCTCGGCTCCCACAGGTGGTCTTCGGTGTGTCAGAGATCCAATGTGGGAGCCGAGCTTGCTCGCGATGAGGCCAGTACAAACGCTGAAAACCTTCAGGCCTTGATGCTGACCAGACTCAACAACTGCCCCTCCATCACCCCAAACTGTGCCTCCAGCTCGGTGCCATTGCGCCACTCGCCAGACAAATCCGTCAGCAAGCGCAACCGCACCTCACCGGCCTCGGTCCACTCCAGCACCTCGGCATGTTCAAAATAGAAGCGCTGCTGAACAATCGGGTACAGCGCCTTGAACAGACTTTCCTTCACCGAAAACGTCAACGTCACCAGCAGCGCCAGATCATCGCGACGTCCAGCCGCCATGCGCTGCAACTCCGGTGGCGTGAGAATTTCTCCCGCAAGGCGCTGGGCCCGTTCAGGGTTGAGCAGGTTTTCCAGGTCCATGCCCAAACCGCGCCAAGCGGTTTTCCTCGCGACAATCGCCGCCGCCCGGCCGGTGCTGTGGGTGATGGAACCGGCGATGTGCGCGGGCCATACCGGCGCCCGGTCTTCGCCAATGGCCGGGATAAAACTCAGCCCTTCCAATTGTTGCAACGCGGCCCTAGCGCACACCCGGCCAGCGAGAAATTCGGCCTGACGTTTGGCGACTGAACGCTGAATGCTCGCAGGCGGCTCGATGGCACTGCGCTGGAAATCATCGCTGGCCAGATGCGCGCTATTGAAGTGGGTACTCAGCAGCACCGTATCGGGCAGCACAAGCGGCAGCGGCCAATGGGCGTCGAGTGGTGTGCAGCAGGTGGGTAGGGCGGGGCGGGATTCATGCCGGGCATTTTGCCGGGTTGCTCAATGACTGGGTAGTGGCAACCGGGCTTTTGTGGCGAGGGGGCTTGCCCCCGTTGGGCGGCGAAGCCGCCCCAAGACCTGCACTCGCGTTTCGTCAGGAACACCGCGTTCGCTGGGTTTACGACTGCTGCGCAGCCGGACGGGGGGCAAGCCCCCTCGCCACAGGGGATACTGATCAACTAAAAATCTTTTTGAGAAACGCCTGCATATCCGCCCAGGAGTGTTCATCCGCCGCTTTGTTGTAGCCAATATCCGGCCCGCCATGCTCGCCATGGCTCAACCGATCCGCATCCGGATTGCTAAACCCATGCTTGGCGCCCTCAAGGCTGACGAATTTATAGTCGGCGCCGGCCTTGTCCATTTCAGCCTTGAACGCCGCCACGTTTTCCGGCGTGACCATACTGTCCATCGCCCCATGCTCCACGAGAATTTTCGCCTTCACAGTGCCCGGTGCCGCCGGGGTCTTGGTTGCCAGCGAGCCATGGAAACTCACCACGCCAGCCAGTGGCAAACCCTGACGGGCCGCGTTCAGCACCACCGCGCCGCCGAAGCAGTAGCCAATCGCCGCGATTTTATTCGGGTCGGTTTGCGGTTGTTGCTCCAACAGTTCAAGCCCGGCCTGAAAGCGCGCAGCAGCCGCCGAGCTGTCTTTCAGCACGTCCTGCATGAACGCCATGGCGTCCTTCGGATGTTCGGTGTTCTTGCCGTTGCCGTACATGTCGATGGCCAGCGCGCTGTAGCCCAAACCGGCCAGATCACGGGCACGGCGCTTGGCGTAGTCGTTCAGCCCCCACCATTCATGCACTACCAGGACACCGGGTCGCTGGCCTTTGATGGCGTCGTCGTAGGCGTAATAGCCGATCATTTTTGTGCCATCGACACTTTGATAGGGGATTTCCTGGGTCTTGATGGCGGCTTGAGTCAGCCCGCTCATCACCAGCAAGCAGAGGGCGAGGAAGGTGCGCATGGTCGGATCTCCTGCAAGAAAGTCATCAAGACAGCCTAGTCGATCTTGTTCAGCTTGGGTTCAGTCTGTGTTCAGGGGCAGTTCAGGGGCGGGTGAGTAAGGTGGCTCGTACCTGAAGCACCTGCGCATGAGGAAATTCCCTAATGACTGGCTTTAAAAACCTGATTCTGGCTTTTACCGTTCTGAGCGCGAGCACCGCGGCGTTAGCGTCCGATGACATCATCGCCAACCTTGCTCTTGGAAAGACTAACGAGAAGGTCAAAAAGTCCCTGACCCTGAACAGCTTCAGCATGGTCAGCCCAGTGGGAAATGAGAGTGCCTGGGGCGCGCATTTGGGCCAGCTGAACAACCCGACCGATTACTCCGCCGGTTACGCCAACGTGTCGATGACGCACAATGGTTTTAAACTCCGCCAGGAAGACCTCAAGGGCCGCTATGATTTGTCCTGACCGTTGGATGCGCCGTTGTGCCATTGGAGATGTTGCTTTGCCCGGGAGAGCGTTATGAAACTGCTGGTCGTCGAAGATGAAGCGCTGTTGCGCCATCACCTGCAAACACGCCTGACGGAGAGTGGTCATGTGGTCGAATCCGTGGCCAACGCCGAAGAGGCGCTGTACCAGACCGAGCAGTTCAACCATGACCTGGCGGTGATCGACCTCGGCCTGCCAGGCATGGGCGGGCTCGACCTGATCCGTCAGTTGCGCACGCGGGGCAAGACCTTCCCGATCCTGATCCTCACCGCGCGCGGTAACTGGCAGGACAAGGTCGAAGGCCTCGCCGCTGGCGCCGATGATTACGTGGTCAAACCGTTCCAGTTCGAAGAGCTCGACGCCCGGCTGAATGCCTTGCTGCGCCGTTCCAGCGGTTTCACCCAGTCGACCATCGTCGCCGGGCCACTGCTGCTCGACCTCAACCGCAAGCAGGCCACGCTCAATGACGAACCGCTGGCGCTGACCGCGTATGAGTACCGGATCCTTGAATACCTCATGCGTCATCACCAGCAAGTGGTGGCCAAGGACCGCCTGATGGAACAGCTCTACCCCGATGACGACGAGCGTGATCCGAACGTCATCGAAGTACTGGTCGGCCGTCTGCGCCGCAAACTCGAAGGCCCGGCCGGTTTCAAACCGATCGACACCGTGCGTGGCCTCGGCTACCTGTTCAATGAGCGCTGCACTTGATTCGTTCCCTTCGTGTCCGCTTGATGCTCGCCGCCACGTTGCTGGCGGTGTTGTTCATGTTGGCGTTATTGCCGGCGATGCAAGGCGCGTTCAGCCTGGCGTTGCAGGATTCGATCGAGCAACGCCTGGCCTCGGACGTCACCACGCTGATCTCCGCCGCGCGCGTGGAAAACAACACGCTGCTAATGCCGGCGCAGTTGCCGGATGAACGTTTCAACCTGACGGACAGTCGTTTGCTCGGCTACATCTTTGACCGCGAAGGTCGCCTGGTCTGGCGTTCGAAGGCCGCCGGGGAAGAGATGATCAACTACAGGCCGCGATACGACGGGCGTGGTAATGAGTTCGCGCGCATTCGCGAGGCCAACGGCCAGGAGTTCTTCGTCTACGACGTCGAAGTCAAACTGCTCGGCGGCAAAAGCGCGGCGTTCAGCATCGTCGCCCTGCAACCGGTGCGCGAATACGAAGCCACCCTCGAAGGCCTGCGCGAAAACCTTTACCTGGGTTTCGGTGCGGCGCTGTTGGTGCTGCTCGCGTTACTGTGGATTGGCCTGACCTGGGGCTTGCAGGCCTTGCGCCGGCTCAGTCAGGAACTCGACGAAATCGAAAGCGGCGCCCGGGAAAGCCTCAGCGAACAACACCCGCGCGAACTGCTGCGCCTGACCGGCTCCCTCAACCGCTTGCTGCACAGCGAGCGCGAACAACGCAGCCGCTATCGCGACTCCCTCGACGACTTGGCCCACAGCCTGAAAACCCCGCTGACCGTGCTGCAAGGCGTCAGCGAAGACATGGCCCAGCGCCCGCAAGACCGTGATCAGGCCTGGGTGCTGCAAACCCAGATCGAACGCATGAGCCAACAAATCAGCTACCAACTGCAACGCGCCAGCCTGCGCAAAAGCGGTCTGGTACGCCATCAGGTGCGCCTGCAACCGGTGCTGCAAAGCCTGTGCGACACGCTCGACAAGGTCTACCGCGATAAACACGTGCGCGTCGCCATCGATCTGCCGCCGCAGTGTTACGTACCGATCGAACAGGGCGCCTTGCTGGAAATGATGGGCAACTTGCTGGAAAACGCCTATCGGCTGTGCCTGAGCGAAGTGCGCATCAGCGTGCGTGAAACGTTGAGCGGGGTTGAGTTGTGCGTTGAAGATGACGGGCCCGGTGTGCCAATGGACCAGCGTGCGCGGATTCTCGAACGCGGCGAGCGGCTGGACCGTCAGCATCCGGGGCAGGGGATCGGGTTGGCGGTGGTCAAGGACATCATCGAGAGCTACAGCGCCAAGCTGACGTTGGGGGATTCGCCGATGGGAGGGGCGGCGTTTCGGATTCATTTTCCGGTGGTTTAGTGGCCCGCCCATCCAGCACAAATCCCACAAGAACCCAGCAATAAACAGAGTTGTTTAAAAGACATCTCCAGACACTCTCTCAGGCTACACATCCTTGCGCCGCTGCCTACGACTACGCCAGAATCCGCCGGCTTGTGTGCTTTGACCCTGAGCTCTATCGTTTCCGCATCGCTGCCAATCAGCGATCGGGTTTAGCGACCTGATCAGGTATAAGCGCAACAACGCTCCGTCTTTATTGCAGGCATTCCATGTCTGCAGTTTCGATATGGTGGCTGTGCGCGGGAGACCCTCGGGTCTGCCGGGTCTTATACCTCTCGGTTCGCTAACCTGCGTACAGCCGCCACCCTTACTTGTTTAGCGACAGGTTCTGGTGGCTCCATCAGGTATAAGGAGCTCCATATGTTCAAGATCACCCCCAACCCGCCCGAAACCGACGACGTTTCCCCTTACGAAACCGCCGACTCCAAAAAACTCAACACCGCCGCCGACCGCGCCCTCGATTACTACCTCAAACCGGTCATCCCCAAAGACACCCCACGCAAACCCAGTACGATCTACTTCGTCGGTGCTGACACTGATGACGAAACCCTGCTGGTCAGCGCCTGTGAAACCATGGCGTCGGCAAGTGTGATGCTCAGTGAATTTGCGGGGGTGGTGGAGGGGACACAGCGCAACACCGTGCTGGGGATTCAGCAGGTTGTGATGCTGGGGGAACTGGCGGTGAATCGGATGCTGGACAGGCTTGATCCGCCGTAGTCGTTCAGGCAGGTAGCCCGCGTCATCGTTCTTCGCTGGCAAGCCAGCTCCTACAGGGGATTTGTGTCGTTCACAAATTTTGTGTTCAAAACCGAAACCTGTAGGAGCGGCGGTGCGACGATTCGACTTGCCCGCGAAAGGGCCAGTCGATTCAACCCAAAAATCAGTTCTCCTGCGCGCGATAGGCCCCAGGCGTCAGCCCCGTCCACTTCTTGAACGCCCGATGAAACGCCGAAGGCTCGGAAAACCCCAGCTGTTCGGCGATCTGCTGCAACGACAAATCCGCACGCCCCAGGTGATAAATCGCAATGTCCCGCCGCAGCTGATCCTTCAATTCCTGAAAACTCGTTCCTTCCTCGCGCAAATGCCGACGCAACGTCTGCGGGCTGATGTGCATCTGCGCGGCCACGGCTTCCAGGTCTGGCCAACGTGAACTGTCACGGCTGAGCAACCTGCGCAGCTGACTGCTCAAACTGTCGCCGTCATCCGGGCGTGACAGCAGGTCGGCAGGGGAGTGTTCGAGGAAATGTTTGAGGGTGCGTTCGTCCTGCAACAGCGGCATGTTCAGGTAACGACTGTGAAACAGCAGGCTGCTTTGTGCCGCGCCAAACTGCATCGGGAAGGGGAACATCAATTCGTATTCGGCGCCGTGTTCAGGTCTTGGGTAACTGAACGTCGCCAGCTCCAGCCGAATGCGCTGACCGATCAGCCAACTGCCCAAGCGGTGCCACACCATCAGCTGACTTTCGGTGAGGAAATGGTCCGGGTCCTGAAATTTCGAATCATCGAGGCTCAGGCGGACCATTTCGCCTTCGTGGGTCAAGGTCAGGCGCGGACTTTCGGGGAATAAGCTATAAAACAATAAGCCGCGATGCAGTGCTTTTTCCAGATTGCGGCAGTGGATCACCGCATGGCACATCATCGCGAAGGTCCCGGTTTTGCTCGGCACCGGCCCGAATCCCAGGTATTCGTCGTCCAGTGCCAGCCACAGACCCTGGATCAATCGCGTGAACTGTTCAGGTGCGATTCGCGCACGCGGCTCGTCCAGCAACTCGGGGCTGATGCCCAGTTGTTGCAACAGGTCTGAAGTGTCGACACCCAGCCGGCGCGCGCCACCGAGGGCGGCACGGGCGAAATGACTGGCGATGGTGCGTTCGCGCATTAGCAGGCAATTCCGTCCATTGAACGGACGGATGGTAGCCGTGCAGCCTTGCGATGGACAAGGCGGATATCCGCCAAATTGTAGGACGAGGTCTGGTCGGTGGGCGGAAATCCGCCACATTGTTGTAGACGATGGATGACAAGAACCATCCTGTAACCCTTGGCGTCAAAAGGCTTGCAGGCAGTTTTCGGAAGGTGGCACGGGCCTTGCGATACAACCAGCAGATGCCTGCCGTCGCGCAGCTCGACAAAACAAATCCCTCCAGAAGCAGGAGGGTTCGCAATTGAAGTGTTTTGGGCAACAGATGGATGTTGTCACCGGGCACTCTTGAGGAACTTTGCAATGACGACTCGTCAGCCACTGTACAAATCCCTGTATTTCCAGGTGATCGTTGCCATCATCATCGGCATTTTGATCGGTCACTTTTATCCGCAGGCCGGTGTGGCCCTCAAGCCGCTGGGTGACGGGTTCATCAAGCTGATCAAAATGATCATCGCCCCGATCATCTTCTGCACTGTAGTCAGCGGTATCGCGGGCATGCAGGACATGAAATCGGTCGGCAAGACCGGCGGTTACGCGCTGCTGTACTTTGAAATCGTGTCGACCATCGCCCTGCTGGTCGGTCTGTTGGTGGTCAACATCGTCCAGCCGGGCAACGGCATGCACATCGACGTGACCACTCTGGATGCCTCCAAAGTGGCTCAGTATGTCGCCGCTGGTGCGGATCAAAGCGTGGTCGGCTTCCTGCTGAACGTGATCCCGAACACCATCATCGGTGCCTTCGCCACCGGCGATATCCTGCAAGTCCTGATGTTCTCGGTGATCTTCGGTTTCGCCCTGCATCGCCTGGGTGCCTACGGCCGGCCGATCCTGGACTTCATCGATCGTTTCGCCCACGTGATGTTCAACATCATCAACATGATCATGAAGCTCGCGCCACTCGGTGCTTTCGGTGCCATGGCGTTCACCATCGGCGCCTACGGTGTCGGTTCTCTGGTGCAACTGGGTCAGTTGATGGCCTGCTTCTACATTACTTGCCTGCTGTTCATTCTGGTCGTGCTGGGTGGTATCGCTCGCGCTCACGGTTTCAGCGTGCTGAAAGTCATTCGCTACATCCGTGAAGAGCTGCTGATCGTGCTGGGTACTTCTTCTTCGGAATCGGTACTGCCACGCATGCTGATCAAGATGGAACGTCTGGGCGCGCAGAAATCCGTTGTGGGTCTGGTGATCCCGACCGGTTACTCGTTCAACCTCGACGGTACCGCGATCTACCTGACCATGGCGGCGGTGTTCATTGCTCAGGCGACCGACACCCACATGGACATCACGCACCAGATCACCCTGCTGGTGGTGTTGCTGCTGTCCTCCAAAGGCGCTGCTGGCGTGACCGGCAGTGGTTTCATCGTGTTGGCTGCCACCTTGTCCGCTGTCGGCCACCTGCCGGTTGCCGGCCTGGCGCTGATTCTCGGTATCGACCGCTTCATGTCCGAAGCCCGTGCCCTGACCAACCTGGTGGGTAACGCTGTTGCTACCCTGGTTGTGGCCAAGTGGGTCAAGGAGCTGGACACGGACGTGATGCACGCGGAACTGGCTTCTGGCGGTCGCGGTATCTCCGACGAGCCTAAAGACGATGTTCTGGGCCACGTCGAAGGGGCAACCCCAACCAACGTCAAATAAGACGGCTGCACTGAAAAAACCCGCTTCGGCGGGTTTTTTTATATTTGCGATTTGAGCGTAACGGTCAGCGCATCTGACGCATAAGGTGATTGCTGCAAGGGCGTTGGCTGCCTAGTCTGGAGGCATCGTTTACGGAGAACGCCCATGCTCGGTCCACTGGCATCACTCAAGGTTCTGGATTTCTCGACACTGCTGCCGGGGCCGTTTGCCTCGTTGTTGCTGGCAGACATGGGTGCGGAGGTGCTGCGCATCGAATCGCCAACGCGCATGGACCTGCTGCGGGTTTTGCCGCCTCACGATCAGGGCATCTCCGCCAGCCATGCCTACCTCAATCGCAACAAGCGCAGCCTGGCGTTGGACCTCAAACAACCCGAGTCGCTGGAGGTGATCAAGCAGCTGCTGGCCGACTACGACATTGTGCTGGAGCAATTTCGCCCCGGTGTGATGGAGCGCCTGGGGCTGGGGTATGAAGTCTTGAAGGCAATCAATCCGAAGCTGATCTACGTGTCGATCACTGGTTACGGTCAGACCGGCCCCTACAAGGATCGCGCTGGCCACGATATTAATTACCTGGCGCTGGCGGGATTGGCCAGCTACACCGGCCGCGCCGACAGCGGGCCGCTGCCGTTGGGCATGCAGGTGGCGGATGTCGCCGGAGGCTCGCTTCACGGGGTCATCGGACTGCTGGCGGCGGTCATCGCCCGGCAGCAAACCGGGCAGGGCCAGCACCTGGACGTGAGCATGACCGATTGCGTGTTCAGCCTGAACGCCATGGCGGGCGCCGGGTATCTGGCCTGCGGCGCGGAGCCGGGCAGGGAAGACCAGATGCTCAATGGCGGTAGCTTCTATGACTATTACCGTACTCGCGATGGTCGCTGGTTGTCGGTGGGCAGTCTGGAGCCGGCGTTTATGAGGCAACTGTGTACGGCGTTGGGTCTGGAGGAGTTGGCGTCCCTGGGCTTATCGCCACAGCCTGCGAACCAGAAAAAGCTCAAGGACGCGCTGATGACTGAATTCGAGAAACACGACTTTACCGATTTATGCGCCTTGTTTGCCGAACTCGATGCGTGTGTCGAGCCGGTGTTGAGTTTGAGCGAAGCGATTGAGCATCCACAGCTGAAGGCGCGGGAGCTGGTGACTGAGGTGCCGCGAGGGGATGGGTCTACACAGGCGCAAATGGCCTGTCCGTTAAAGTTTTCAGATGGGTTGCCTGAACCACGGCATATTGGCGCGGCGCTGGGGCAGCACACGGATCAGGTGTTGGGGGAGTTGGGGTTTAGTGCGCAGCGGATCGAAGAGTTGCGGCGTGCCAAGGTGATTCTCTAGCGGCTTTACTGGCCCGCGAAGAGGCCAGCTGAAACACCACAAATCCGACTACTCGACCCGCATCTCCCCGCTAAACACCAACGTACTCCGGCACCGTCGGCACAAGTACCGCCGACCCTGCCGCACCAGGTTATGGCGCTGCGCCGAAAACGGGAAATCGCTGTCCACGCACGGGCATTTGTAGATGTAGCGCGTCACGCTGCGGCGTTTGACGTCGTAGGTGTGGCAACGATTGGGCGGTAGTTCGTACACGCCGCGCATGATCAGTTGCCACTCTTCGCCATGAGGCTGGATGCGGTCACCAAACAGTTGATGAGCGATCAAGTGGGCGACCTCGTGGGCCACGGTTTGCTTGAGAAAGTCTTCGGTGTTTTCCCGGTACAGCTGCGGGTTGAAACGCAGCAGGTTCTCGTGCAAATGCGCGACACCGGCTTTTTGACCACGCAGCTTGAGGCTCACCACGGGGCGTTTGAAAGTGCGTTTGAAAAAGGATTCAGCGAGTTGGTAGCAGTCTTCGACGCGGTTATTGAGTGGCTCGGGCATGCTTGATGGATCTCCAGAGACGTCGAGTATGCCGCAACCCTGGGATCTTGCGAATCGCCGAGGTGCCGAATGGTCGACCGCGCTTTCGATTCTTGAACATTAGAAGGCCGCCTTGCGGCGGCCTGTGTTGGCAGATCTTGTTTTTGGGTGGAAAGAACCACTAATTAGTATAGACCGGCCCCACGCCGAGTCCCCAGACAATGACTGTGAACGCCATGATGGCCACCAGCACCACCAGGCCTACTGCAAGCACCGAACTTGAAAACAGGAACCCCTCGTCTGATGGAATGTTCATGAAAGTGGGTAGCCCCACATACAGCAGGTACACCGTGTAGCAGATGGCCGCCGTCCCGACGATCATTCCCAGCCACAGGTGTGGGTACAGCGCCGCCAGTCCGCCGATAAACAACGGGGTGGCGGTATAGGTCGCAAACGCAACGCAACGGGCCAGGCTCGGGGTGGCGTCATAGGTGCGAGCCATCCAGTGGATGAAAGCGGCCATCACTGCAACACCGCCGAGCATCGCCACGTACGACATGATCGTCATCCATAGCGCGCTTTCCTGCGTCAGCATCACCGGTGCACGGCTGCCAATCACCCAGCCGACCTTTGTGGTGCCGATAAACGCTGACACGGCGGGGATCGCCGCCAGAATCAGCGTGTGGGTCAGGTACATGTGGCTAATGCTTTCCTCGTGGTCGCCACGGATTTCTTTCCATTCCTGGTCGGGGTGGGTGAAAAGCCCCACTACGTGATGGATCATGCCAGTCACTCCTCTTGTTTTCCCATCGCCCCCCAGCGGAGCGCCTACGGGCCAAAGTGGCCAAGTAAGTAAAGGTCTGGATTTATATGCGACCTTATGTCGCAGTATAGAAAGGTCTTAACCGCACAGGTAATAGGGGCTTAGAGCATATCGCGCTGAAAACACACCTGTTAATCGCCGCAGGGTCTGTCACCCACAATCCCGCTGGGGGCACTTCGCCCCTGGGAGGTTTTTTGCGTAAAATGCCGGCCTTTCGTCACACCTCACGGATTTCGCGACATGGGCACTCTTACGGTCAACCAGAACAAACTGCAAAAGCGCCTTCGCCGTCAGGCCGGTGAGGCGGTTGCCGATTTCAACATGATTGAAGACGGCGACAAGGTCATGGTCTGCCTGTCCGGTGGCAAGGACAGTTACACCATGCTCGACGTGCTGATGCACTTGCAGAAGGTCGCACCGATCAAGTTCGAGATCGTGGCCGTGAACATGGACCAGAAGCAGCCAGGTTTCCCGGAGCATGTGCTACCGGCCTATCTCAAAGAGCTGGGCATCGAGTACCACATCGTCGAGAAAGACACCTACTCGGTGGTCAAAGAACTTATTCCTGAGGGAAAGACCACCTGCTCGCTATGCTCGCGTCTGCGTCGCGGCACGCTGTACACCTTTGCCGATGAAATCGGTGCGACCAAAATGGCCCTGGGTCATCACCGTGACGACATCGTCGAGACGTTCTTCCTGAACATGTTCTTCAACGGCTCGCTCAAGGCTATGCCGCCAAAATTGCGCGCCGACGATGGCCGCAACGTCGTCATCCGTCCGCTGGCCTACTGCAACGAAAAAGACATTCAGGCTTACTCGGACTTCAAGCAATTCCCGATCATCCCGTGCAACCTCTGCGGTTCTCAGGAAAACCTGCAACGTCAGGTGGTCAAGGACATGCTGCAAGACTGGGAGCGCAAGACCCCGGGCCGTACCGAAAGCATTTTCCGCAGCTTGCAGAACGTGATCCCGTCGCAACTGGCAGATCGCAACCTGTTTGACTTCACCAGCCTGAAAATCGACGAAACGGCGGCTTCGCGCTTCGTCAACGTGGTCAACCTCTGACACAAATTGTGTGGGCGCGAGCCTGTGGTGAGGGGGCTTGCCCCCGTTTGAGTGCATAGCACTCACAAGATTCTTTGGTACATCAGAGATTTTGGGGCCGCTTCGCAGCCCAACGGGGCGGTGCGGCGGTCCGACAAGCCCCCTCGCCACAGGCTCGCTCCCACAGATCATTTTCAATCCTCAGGAGAGGGCATGCGCGATTACAAGTGGCTGCACGAATACTGTCTGAACCGCTTTGGTTCAGCAGCTGAACTGGAAGCCCATCTGCCCGTTCCGAAAACCCCGGCGCAATTGCGCAAGATCAGCGACGACCGCTACCTCTCGACCATGGCGCTGCGCGTGTTCCGTGCCGGGCTCAAGCACAGCCTGGTGGACGCCAAGTGGCCGGCCTTTGAAGAAGTGTTCTTCAAATTCGACCCTGAAAAAGTCGTGCTGATGAGCGCCGAACACCTCGAGCGCCTGATGCAGGACGCGCGAATCATCCGTCACCTGGGCAAGCTCAAGAGCGTGCCGCGTAATGCACAGTTCATTCTGGACGTGGCGCATGAGCACGGCAGCTTTGGCGCGTTGATCGCCGATTGGCCGGTAACGGATATCGTCGGGCTGTGGACATACCTGAAAAAGCGCGGCCATCAATTGGGCGGGTTGTCGGCGCCGCGTTTCTTGCGCATGGTCGGCAAGGACACCTTTGTGCCGAGCTACGACGTGGTCGCGGCGTTGAATGCACAGAAGATCGTCGACAAGGTGCCGAGCAGTTTGCGGGATCTTGCCTTGGTGCAGGATGTGTTCAACCAGTGGCATGAACAGAGTGGCGGGCGGCCGATGAGCCAGATTTCGATGATGCTGGCTTACACAGTGAATCATTAAGACCGAGTCGCCCGAATCGCTGGCAAGCCAGCTCCTACAGGGGATTTGTGTCGTTCACACATCCCTTGTAGGAGCTGGCTTGCCAGCGATAGCGGTCTATCAGGCAGCGGAGATCTCGCCCTCGCCAGCCAACTTGCGATTGAGCTGAAACCGCCACCGCACATACAACAGCGCCGAGCAGAATACCGCCAGGCTCGCGCCCATCTCCAGCAACCCAAACAGCTGCCGGTTCGGGTCATACGCCGCCAGTGCGCCCTTGATGAAATACAGGTTCACCACAAAACACATCCACGAATGCCCACGGGCGCTGCCGATAATCATCCCCGGTGCGAGCAACAGCAGCGGCACCAGTTCGATCAGCAAAATCACCCACGGCCGCGCGCCATGCAGGTCGGCAAACACCAGGTAGTTGGCGCACAACAGCCCAACCAGACCGAAAAAGCACAGCAGGCTGACGACGCGCATCGCCCGCACCCGTGGTTCGAGCCATTCAATGGAGGGCAGAATCTTCGGCTTCTTGGCCACGTCAGTTCCCCAGCTTTTGCGCAGTCTTCGCCAACCGCAGGCCCAGGGCCCGGCACAGCGCCACTTCATGTTCATTCAAGCCGCTTTTGCCATCGGCCCCGGCGTGATGGCTGGCGCCATACGGCGTGCCGCCACCACGGGTTTCCAGCAGGGCGGATTCGCTGTAAGGCAGACCGGTGATCAGCATGCCGTGGTGCAGCAGCGGCAGCATCATCGACAGCAGCGTGGTTTCCTGACCGCCGTGCAGGCTCGCGGTGGAGGTGAACACGCCGGCCGGCTTGCCCACCAGCGCGCCGGTCAGCCAGAGGTTGCTGGTGCCGTCCAGAAAGTATTTGAGCGGCGCCGCCATGTTGCCGAATCGGGTCGGGCTGCCCAAGGCCAGGCCCGCGCAGTTCTTCAGGTCATCGAGGCTGGCGTACAGCGCGCCAGCGTCCGGAATGTCAGGCGCAACGGCTTCGCATTCGGTGGAGATCGCCGGCACGGTGCGCAGGCGCGCTTCCATCCCGGACTGCTCGACGCCACGGGCAATCTGTCGGGCCATTTCATTGGTCGAGCCACTGCGGCTGTAATACAGAACCAGAATGTAGGGTGCGCTCACGGCAGCAACTCCAGCACGCTCTCTGGCGGACGGCCGATGACGGCTTTGTCGCCGACTTCGAGAATCGGTCGCTCCATGAGTTTCGGGTGAGCAGCGATGGCCGCGATCAATTGCGCTTCGCTCAGGCTGCTGTCGGCCAGGTTGAGGGTTTTGTATTCGTCCTCGCCAGTGCGCAGCAGTTGCCGGGCGCTGAGGCCAAGCTTGGTCAGCAAGCTCTGGATTTGCACGGCGTCCAGCGGGGTTTCGAGGTAGCGGACGACAGTCGGAGTCAGGCCGCGGGCTTCGAGCAGTTCGAGCGCACCGCGGGATTTCGAGCAGCGCGGGTTGTGATAAAGCGTCAGATCGGTCATGGGCGGGTCGCTTCTTGCGTAAAGTGGCAGCTATTCTAACTGTGCAGCGCGTAATCCTGAACCTTGCGAGGCGATGGGTCGCAGGCGCATTCAATTTTGAACAAGGAACACGACATGACAAGGCGACTGGCAGCGGCATTGGCGATTTTCGGGACGTTGATGCTGGGGGGCTGCGGCAATGACTATGGCGTCGACCAGAACGGCCAGAAAGTTGCGTCCGAACGGCTGGACAAACAATGGGTGGTGCTCAATTACTGGGCCGAATGGTGTGGCCCATGCCGGACCGAGATCCCGCAGTTGAATGCGTTGGCTGATCAATTGAAGGACAAGAAGATTGGCGTGTTCGGGGTCAACTACGACAATGTGCAGGGTGAAGAGCTGAAAAGCGCCAGTGAAAAACTGGGGATCAAGTTCACGGTACTGGCTTCAGACCCGGCCGATCTTTTTGAACTGCCGCGCAATGAGGCCCTGCCGGTGACGTACATCATCGATAACAACGGCAAGGTTCGCGAACAGCTGATGGGCGAGCAGACGGCGGCGGGGGTGATGGCGAAGCTTGAGGCGTTGCAGGCAGTCAACTGATCGGACGCGGGCCTGTGGCTGACGTGACTTTGTGGCGAGGGAGCTGTTGTGGCGAGGGGGCTTGTCGGACCGCCGCACCGCCCCGTTGGGCTGCGAAGCAGCCCTGAAAACAGCCACCTCGTTTCATCAGGCACACCATGCATACCGGACTTGCGACTGCTGCGCAGCCGAACGGGGGCAAGCCCCCTCGCCACAGAGGTGATCAACCCTCTTCAAGCCACCATCGCAATGGCTTGCCTGCCGTTGGCCAGAAGCGCATCTGCTCGATCGGTGAAACGTCCCAGCGCTGTACGCCTTCCAGCGCCTGCAAGAAGCGCATTTCCTGCTCCATGATTGCTGGCGCACAGAGCTTGCGGGTGCTGCCGATCTTGCCGAAGCTCAATTTGTCGCCTTCCAGGGTGTACGGCGCGAACCAATGGTTGCAGCCGCCATTGCCATAGGCCCGACCGTCTTCACCGAGGGTGATGGTCAAGTGGCTGTAGTCCATCAATGGATTTTCGCCGATCCATTCCAGAATGTAGCTACGATTTTTTTCGAGTTGCACCGGCTCGGCGGCGCAGCCCAGCAGGCTGGCACCGACCATGGCGGCCAGAGCGAGGCGTTTCATCACGCAGGCTCCTGGCATTTCGGGCACAGGTGTTTCTCGCCAACCGAGGTCCAGCCCAACTCGGTAATCCGCGCCGTGGCAGCGGGCTTTTCAGCCTTGTTGCCAAGCTTGGCGTCGACCGCGAACTCAAAGCTCAGCGCTTTGGCACAGCTGTCGCAATTGACTTCCCAGGTGTGGATCGCCAGTTCGCCGAACACCGGGCCACTGCTCACTGCGACCCATTGACCTGGCGGGTTGATCAAGTGGCGAACCGTTTCGACGGTCAGGCGCATGGACAAGTCCTTGCTGCCTTTAAGGGTCACTACCAGCACGTCGCCAATCCGGATCGAGCCACCGTTACCGGTGACTTGATAACGCCCCGGCACAAGGGCGCGGCATTCGGTAAGGGTGTGTTGCGGGTTCATCAGGGTGTAGCGGAAATCGTGTTCGACCATGGGTCCTCCAAATATGCGCGGTATGCTATCACGGGCCTGCGTGCAGCATGGCGCGGGTGGATGACCTTCGATCAGGTTCAAACGATCTTCCAAAGTCTGAGTCAATCAGCCCTCGACCTGATTCTGCGGCGTACCGGCGGCCCAGGCCACGATGTTTTGCAAGGTCGTCGCGGCAATCGCGCCCAGCGCTTCGCGGGTCAGGAAGGCCTGGTGCGCGGTGATGATCACATTCGGAAAGGTCAGCAGCCGCGCCAGCACATCGTCTTGCAGCGGCAGGTCGGAGCGGTCTTCGAAAAACAGCTGCGCCTCTTCTTCGTACACATCGAGCCCCAGATAGCCCAATTGGCCGTCCTTTAATGCGTCGATCAGCGCCGGCGTGTCCACCAGACCGCCGCGCCCGGTGTTGATCAGCATCGCGCCGGGTTGCATGTGCGCCAGTGAATCGCGGTTGATCAGGTGTTTGCTCTGCTCGTTGAGCGGGCAATGCAGGCTGATGATCTGCGACTCGGCGAGCAGTTCCGGCAGGCTCAAGTAGCGAGCGCCAAGGGCTTCGACTTGCGGATTAGGGTAGGGGTCATACGCCAGCAACTGACAGCCGAAACCGTTCATGATCTTGGCGAACGTTGCGCCGATCTGCCCGGTGCCGACCACGCCGACGGTCTTGCCCACCAAGTCGAAGCCGGTCAGCCCGTGCAGGCTGAAGTCGCCTTCACGGGTGCGGTTATAGGCACGGTGCAAGCGGCGGTTGAGTGCCAGGATCAGCGCCACCGCATGTTCGGCCACGGCGTGTGGCGAGTAGGCCGGGACGCGCACGATCGACAATCCCAGCAATTTCGCCGCCGCCAGATCAACGTGGTTGTAACCGGCCGAGCGCAGGGCGATCAGGCGTGTGCCCCCAGCTGCCAGACGTTCCAGCACCGGGGCGCTGAGGTCGTCATTGATAAAGGCGCAGACCACCTCGTGAGATTGCGCCAGCGCCACGGTATCGAGGCTCAGCCGCGCGGACTGAAAGTGCAGTTCGATACCGGCGGACAGGACTGCGCTCAGAAAACTGTCGCGGTCGTAGGTCTGGCTGCTGAAAAGAATCGTGCGCATGAATCCTCCATTTAACTCGGTCCCGCTTCATGTAGCAGCTGGCGAAGCCTGCGTCCGGCGGCGAAGCCGTCGTAAAATCAGACGCTGCGGTCTTTTCAGGTAAACCGCGTTTGCCGGGTTTACGACGGCTTCGCCGCCGGACGCAGCCTTCGGCAGCTGCTACAAAGGCCAGCTTAGCGCTTATGGTGATCGGCGCGGTTGCGCTGCATCAAGCGTTGATACGGGCATGAGCGGCCAGGCGATTGATCGCCCGTTCGAGCTCTTCCAGTGCGCCGGGCGCTTTCGGATCCTGTTGCTTGAGCAGCGTTTCACTGCGTTGGCAGGCGGCGCGCAGTTGCGGGACGCCGCAATAACGGGTTGCCCCGTGCAAGCGATGGACGCGCTCGATCAATGCATTGCGGTCATTGCTTTCCCGGGCCGTGCGAATGGCCTCGCGGTCGGCCTCAAGCGAGGCCAGCAACATCGCCAGCATGTCCGCAGCCAGATCCGCTTTGCCAGCGGCCAGACGCAAACCTTCTTCGGGGTCGAGCACCTGCAAGTCATGCCCGCCGCCGTGGCTGTCGCTGGAACGTTCCGGTCCATGATTGCGCAGGGCCAGGCCTGTCCACTTCAACACCACCTGCGCCAATTGCCGCTCACTGATGGGTTTGGTCAGGTAATCGTCCATGCCGCTTTGCAGCAGCGCACGTTTTTCATTGGCCATGGCGTGGGCGGTGAGGGCCACGATCGGCAGCGGTGTGCAATGCCGTTCACTTTCCCACTGTCGAATCGCTTCGGTACTTTGACGCCCATCCATGCCGGGCATTTGCACGTCCATCAACACCAGATCGAAGGTTTCGTTGTGCACTGCCTTGACCGCCGCGTAACCACTTTCAACGGCCAGCACCTTGGCGCCCATGTCTTCGAGCAGGGTTTGTACCAGCAACAGGTTGGCCGGGTTGTCGTCGACGCAAAGCACCTTCGGCGCACGACTGGACAGCGGTTCGCCCGGTTCGCTGCGCTGCTGACGCGGGTTGACCAGATCGGACAAGGCCCGACGCAGTTTGCGGGTGCAGGCCGGTTTGGCCTGAAGCTGACTGTGCGGGTTAGGCACCGAGAGATGGAACAGTGTTTGCTCGGTGGTTGGACACAGCACAAGGACTTTGCAACCCAGGTGTTCGAGGTCCCAGATGTGCTGGTTGAGACGCTCCGGCGGCATGTCGTTGCTGGTGATGCCCAGCACCGCCAGATCGATGGCCTGATCGGTCTGATGCGCGCCGGTCACGCCATTGGTCAGGCTTTCCAGGGTATTGAACGGCGTTACGCTCAGGCCGCAGTCTTCCAGTTGATGCTGCAACGCCTGCCGCGCCAGTTCATGGTTTTCCAGCACCGCCACGCGACGCCCGAGCAGGGGAGGGCCTGGCAGGTCTTCGGCGTCATCGCGGGTCTTGGGCAGACTCAGGCTGATCCAGAACTCCGAACCTTCGCCCGGTGTACTGTCGACGCCAATTTCGCCGCCCATCTGCTCAATCAGTCGTTTGGAAATCACCAACCCCAGCCCCGTGCCGCCGGGTTGCCGGGACAACGAGTTATCGGCCTGGCTGAAGGCCTGGAACAGCGCGCGCACGTCCTGGTTCGACAGGCCGATGCCGGTGTCCTGAATGCTGATGCGCAGTTGCACGCTGTCTTCATGCTCCTCTTCAAGCATGGCGCGGGCAACGATGGTGCCTTCGCGGGTGAACTTGATCGCGTTGCTGACAAGGTTGGTGAGGATCTGCTTGAGCCGCAACGGGTCGCCCACCAGCGATAAGGGCGTGTCGCGATACACCAGACTCACCAGTTCCAGCTGTTTGGCGTGGGCCGCCGGGGCGAGGATGGTCAGCGTGTCCTGCAGCAGGTCGCGCAAGTTGAACGGAATATTGTCGAGTACCAGTTTGCCGGCCTCGATTTTCGAGAAGTCGAGAATTTCGTTGATGATCCCCAACAGGCTGTCGGCGGATTTCTCGATGGTGCCCAGGTAGTCGAGCTGGCGCGGCGTCAGTTCGCTTTTTTGCAGCAGGTGTGTGAAGCCGAGAATGCCGTTGAGCGGCGTGCGGATTTCATGGCTCATGTTAGCCAGGAACTCGGATTTGATCCGGCTCGCTTCCAGGGCTTCCTTGCGCGCCAGGTCCAGCTCGATGTTCTGAATCTCGATGGTTTCCAGATTCTGCCGCACGTCTTCAGTGGCTTGGTCAACGCTGTGCTGCAATTCTTCCCGCGCATTTTGCAGGGTGCCGGCCATGCGGTTGATGCCGGACGCCAGGTCATCCAGTTCCTGACTGCCGAGGGGCGGCAAGCGGGTTTCCAGATGACCGTCCTTGAGTTGCGCTACCGCCAGTTTGATCTGGCTGATCGGTCGGTTGATGGTCCGCCCCATCCGCAGTGCCAGCAGCGCCGCGCCGGCCAGACCTGTGGCGATCATCAGCAGGCTGGCAAACAGGCTGCGGTAACCGCGCAGCAACATGCCGCTGTGGGACAGTTCGATTTCGACCCAGCCAAGCAGGCGGTTGGCTTCATCGGGAATCAAGTCGCCGGCCAGGTTGCGGTGTTTGCCAAACACCGGCAGCAGATAACGCGTCGCATCGTTGCCGCTGCGGCGCAGCATCTGCGAACCGTTGCCCACCGGTGCCTGATTGAGCATGGTCGGGCCGGCGTGGGCCAGCAGCGTGCGGTCGGGGGCGAGGAAGGTCACTGCGCGCACGTCCGCTGCTTCCAGCGACTGGGTGGCGATACGCTCCAGCAGGTCATTGTCCTTGCGACCCATGGCCGGGGCCACCAAGGGCGCAAGCTGTTCGGCAATCATCTCGCCGCGCTGCAACAGCTGGGATTGCAGGTCGGATTGCTGCATCCAAGTGAAATAGCCGCCCAGGACCAATGCCATCAGAGTCGTCGGCAACAAGGTCAGCAACAGCACGCGGCCTTCAATTCCCAGTTTCTTGAGCACGCATCTCTCCTGCATCCAGCGATTGATTGACCGGCGTGTACGTCCGGTACGCGCCACCCGGGCAGTGTAGCGAGTTGCAGGCAGGCAATCTTCGTAAAATTGATGTCGTCATTCGTCGGATGCCGTGCTGCTTTTGCGTCTTGGGCAAACCTTGGGTTGCCCATCGGCAGGCAATCTTGAATAATCAGTCAACTGAGAATTATTTGCAGATACTCATGACTCCCATCTCTATTGGCCATCCCCGAATCCTTTCCATCGAAGACGACCTCGTGCTTGGTGCGTATGTGCACGAACATTTGGGACGTTGTGGTTTTCAGGTGACCTGGTGTCAGAACGGTCAGGAAGGCCTGGCCATCGCGCGTCAGCAAGCCTTCGATGTAGTGTTGATGGATATTCTGTTACCGGGTCTGGACGGCCTCAATGTGTTGACTCAGTTGCGCCAGAGCCATTCCACCCCTGTGGTGTTGATGTCCGCTCTGGGCGCCGAAGAGGATCGCATCAGCGGCTTTCGCCTGGGGGCCGATGATTACTTGCCAAAACCGTTCAGCATGGCCGAATTGCGCGTACGCATCGAAGCGATCCTGCGTCGGGTGGCGCTCGACCGGAGGCCAGAGCCGGCACCGCTGGCCAGTGAGGCGGACAGTCTGCATTTCGACGATGAACTGTGTGAGGTTTTCTATGGCGCACACGCCGCCGGCCTGACCCGCAGCGAATATCGATTGCTGGAAACACTCAATCGCAATGACGATGAGGTGTTGAGCAAAGCCTTCCTTTATCAGCACGTGCTGCAACGCGGTTACGCCGCCCATGACCGCAGTCTCGATATGCACATCAGTCAGATCCGCCGCAAACTCAAAGGCATCGGCTATACCGAGCGGGAAGTGCGCACGGTCTGGGGCAAGGGTTACGTATTGAGTGCGGCCGATGAAATGGTCTGACCTGCCAGGCCGGCACTCGCTGTTCTGGAAACTCGCCTGTTTGCTGGTAGCGTTTTGTCTGCTGATGATCTGGCTGAGTTGGTCCTGGGGCCGGTACATGGAACAGAAAAACCTGTTCTTGTCCGAAGAGGCCCGGATCACGCTCACCCGCTACGCCGCCGAAGCCGAGCAAGCCTGGAATCAACGCCAGAGTGCAGGCGTCGATGTCTGGCTGCAGGGTATCGGCAAGCGCGAGACATCGTGGGTCGGTGTCATCGGCGCTGACTTGCAGTCGTTGAGCAGCTATCCGCTGACGGAAAAAGAAGTTCAGCGCCTGACCTTTTTGCGCGGACTTGATTGGCCAACGAGTCGCCACACCAGAGGCTTGCCATGGTTGAGAATCCCCTTTCCAAACGACCCGGCGGCCGGCAGCCTGGTGATCGAGCTACCCCAGCGCTTTGTTCCGGGGCAATACCGGCTTTTCTGGCGGGTGATCACCAACGGCATCATTCCGGGATTGTTCACGCTGTTGTTATGCGTCGGTCTGTATCGACTGCTGGTCGTGCCGTTGAACAGTCTGCGCGAACAGGCCAACGCCTGGCGCGCTGACCAGTTGAACGTGCGCTTGTCGAGCAGCACCACCAATCGTTCGGATGAATTGGGTGAGTTGGGCAGGGCCTTCGATCACATGTCCGAGCGCCTGCAAAGCACCGTGGCCTTGCAGCAACAATTACTGCGCGACCTGTCACACGAACTGCGGACACCGCTGAGCCGCTTGCGGGTGGCCAGCGAAAGCGAGCAGGAGCTGTCGGCGTTGCGCGAGCGTATCGGTCGGGAGGTCGATGGCATGCAGCGTCTGGTGGAAGACACGCTGCAACTGGCCTGGCTCGACACCGAGCGTTCACCGTTGCCCGATGAAGCGATCCAGATTCAGGCACTGTGGGAAATGCTCACGGAAAATGCTTGCTATGAAAGTGGCTGGCCGGGCAGTCAATTGCACTGCACGGTGGATTCATCGTGTTGGGTTCGCGGCAATCTCAACACCCTGGCGCAGGCGTTGGAAAACATTCTGCGCAACGCCGTTCGTCATTCGCCGAAGGGCGGTGTGGTGAGTCTCGGTGGGCGGCGCGATGGCGACTTCTGGCATTTGTGGCTGGAGGATGAGGGCAGCGGGGTGGCTGAGGCCGATCTTGAGCGGATCTTCTGTCCGTTCATTCGACTCGACGGCTCGCGTCCGGGGGATGGCGGGTTTGGGTTGGGGTTGAGCATTGCGAGGAATGCGGTGCGGCGGCAGGGTGGACAGCTTTGGGCTCAGAACACTGGGACGGGGTTGCGGCTTAATATGCGGTTGCTGGCTGATATTGATGGTGTCAGCGATGAGGCCTTCGCGAGCAGGCTCGCTCCCACAGAGGAGATGAGTCGCCCACAAATGGTGTGATCACCCCGATCCCCCTGTAGGAGTGAGCCTGCTCGCGATGAGGCCTTCCCAGCCACCAAGAAGTTGGTTTTGCCGGAGCGTTCCCGTTTATTTGTACGACGTTTCCTAAAGGGTATTACCGACACCTTCAACCTGACTCGACGGAATAGACTCGCGTTTTTCCTCGTCCTCAGGAGTCCGGCATGAATGCATCCAGCTTCCCCGACAATGCAACCGACGACCGCTTCAATGAAGTGCTTGCGCTGATTCAAAGTGCCAAACAGCAGGCCATGCAGGCGGTTAATACCCAGCTAATTGAGCTGTATTGGCAGGTGGGTGCTTACATCAGTCGCAAGCTGGAAAAAGCCGAATGGGGCGATTCTGTGGTCAGTCAACTGGCCGAGCATCTGGCCAAGACTCAACCAGGGTTGCGCGGTTTTACCCGGCGTAATCTGTTCCGTATGCGCCAGTTCTACGAGGCTTACCGGGGAGATGAAAAAGTGTCAGCACTGCTGACACAATTACCCTGGACCCAGAACCTACTCATTCTAAGTCAGAGCAAACTCCCGCAAGAACGTGAGTTCTATTTGCGCCTGGCCATCCAGGAAAAATGGTCGACGCGTGAGTTAGAACGTCAATTCAAGGCTGCACTGTTCGAGCGAAGCGTGACCCAGCCAGCAAAAATATCACCGGTACTGAGACAATCTCACCCGACCGCGCTTGAGATATTCCGTGATGCCTACATGCTCGAGTTCCTCGACCTGCCCGGTGGCCATGCCGAAAGCGATCTGCATAAAGGGTTGCTGGCGCGCCTCAAGGAATTTCTGATCGAGCTGGGTCGTGACTTCTGCTTTGTCGGTTCCGAGTATCCGCTGCAAGTGGGGGGGTGTGATTTTGCCCTGGATCTGCTGTTCTTCCACCGTGGCCTTAATTGCCTTGTAGCCATTGAGCTAAAGGTCGGTCGTTTTAAGCCGGAGTATTTGGGCAAGCTGAACTTCTATTTGGAAGCGCTGGATCGCAATGAATGCAAGTCCCACGAAAACCCGGCCATCGGTGTATTGCTTTGTGCCAGCAAGGATGACGAAGTGGTCGAATACTCCCTCAACCGCAGCCTGTCGCCGGCGTTGATAGCTGAATATCAAGTCCAACTTCCGGACAAGCAGTTGTTGCAGGCCAAGCTTCACGAGTTCTACGCCTTGAATATTGCGCAGGCAGAGAGTCCTGATCCAGTCGCTTATTCCCATAAGCCATAAGCACCACACTTTGCGTGATATGGCCTGCGAACGTTTGTCGGTATGATAGTCGCCCCCGCAGTCTGGATTGCGAATACGCCATGACCTTGCAGTACCCAACCATCGCCGATTGCGTCGGCAACACTCCGCTGGTTCGTTTGCAGCGCCTGCCCGGCGCCACCAGCAATACCCTTTTGCTCAAGCTCGAAGGGAATAACCCGGCGGGTTCGGTCAAGGACCGGCCGGCGCTGTCGATGATCACTCGCGCCGAGTTGCGCGGGCAGATCCACGCCGGCGATACGCTGATCGAAGCAACGTCCGGTAACACCGGGATTGCTTTGGCGATGGCGGCCGCGATCAAGGGTTACAAGATGATCCTGATCATGCCGGACAACTCCAGCGCCGAGCGTAAAGCCGCCATGACGGCGTATGGCGCCGAGTTGATCCTGGTCTCCCAGGAAGAAGGCATGGAAGGCGCCCGCGACCTCGCTCAGCGAATGGAAGCCGAAGGCCGTGGCACGGTGCTGGACCAGTTCGCCAACGGTGATAACCCGCAAGCGCACTACACCACCACCGGCCCGGAAATCTGGCGTCAGACCGAAGGCACCATCACCCATTTCGTCAGTTCGATGGGCACCACCGGCACCATCATGGGCGTCTCGCGCTACTTGAAAGAGCAGAACGAAGGTGTGCAAATCATCGGCCTGCAACCGATGGAAGGCTCGGCAATTCCGGGCATCCGTCGCTGGCCGCAGGAATATCTGCCGAAGATTTATCAGGCGGATCGCGTAGACCGCATCGTCGACATGGCGCAAAGCGAAGCCGAAGACGTGACCCGTCGTCTGGCCCGCGAAGAAGGCATCTTCTGTGGCGTGTCCTCGGGCGGTGCGGTGGCAGCGATGCTGCGCCTGTCGAAGGAAGTTGAAAACGCGGTGATCGTCGCGATCATCTGTGACCGTGGCGACCGTTACTTGTCGACCGGCATTTTCGACGCGCCTAACTGATGGCCAAGCACGAGAGAGGCCTGCGCTTCCAACCCACGGGCGGCAGCAAGGCCCCACAAATCCCGACCGGCAAAAAGCAGCGCTTGAGCATCGAGCGCCTGGCCAATGACGGTCGCGGTATCGCCTTTTTCGAAGGTCGCACCTGGTTCGTCATCGGCGCCTTGGCCGGTGAAGAAGTCGAAGCGCGGGTGTTGGGCGCCCATGGCAAAGTGGTCGAGGCACGCACCGAACGCGTGTTCCAGGCCAGTGAATTGCGTCGTCCGGCACCGTGTCCGCATGCCGGTCGCTGTGGCGGCTGCAGCGTGCAGCATCTGCCCCATACCGAACAACTTGCCCTGAAACAGCGCATGCTCGCCGAACAATTATCGAAGGTCGCCGGTGTCGAACCACAAGAGTGGGCCGCGCCGTTGAGCGGTCCGGAATTCGGTTACCGCCGTCGCGCCCGGGTGGCGGTGCGCTGGGACATGAAGGCGAAAAAACTCGAAGTCGGATTCCGTGCCGCGGGCAGTCAGGACATCGTCGCGATCAATGAATGCACGGTGCTGGTACAGCCCTTGCAACCGATCATGACCCGCTTGCCGGAGATGCTGCGTCGCTTGAGCAAACCTCAGGCGCTGGGGCATGTGGAATTGTTCAGCGGTTCGTCGTTGGCCGTGTTGCTGCGGCACATGGCACCGTTGTCTGACGCCGACCTGACGATCCTCAAGGAATTCTGCGCTTTCCATGAAGCCCAATTGTGGCTGCACGGAGAGGGTGACCCGCAACCGGTCGAAGCCGGCCAGTCGCTGGGTTATCGCCTGGAGCGTTGGGACCTGGACCTGGCCTACCGGCCCGGGGATTTTATTCAGGTCAATGCAGGGGTCAACGAAGCCATGGTCGCCCAGGCGCTGGACTGGCTCAAACCTCAGGCGGATGAGCGGGTTCTGGATTTGTTTTGTGGTCTGGGTAATTTCGCCCTGCCGCTGGCCAAGGCCGTTCGTGAAGTGGTGGCGGTGGAAGGTGTGCAGGCCATGGTCGAGCGCGCCGCTGTCAACGCGGCTAGCAATAATCTGCATAACGCGCAATTTTTTCAGGCCGATTTATCCCAGCCTTTGACTAATGCCGAATGGGCGCGCGAAGGCTTTTGTGCGGTACTCTTGGACCCACCGCGTGACGGTGCTTTCGAGGTGGTGCGCAAGCTGGCGTCCCTGGGCGCCAAACGGTTGGTGTATGTGTCGTGCAACCCGGCAACGTTGGCGCGCGATACAGTTGAGTTGATCAAGCAGGGCTACCGGTTAAAACGTGCCGGGATTCTCGATATGTTTCCTCAAACGGCACATGTCGAGGCCATGGCGTTATTTGAAGCGAGCTAGGACTGCTCGTCTGGTCCGACTGGCCCGCCCGTGCAGCTCTCGCATGAGTCCCGTGAGGGCAATCGGGCAACGAAGGTCAGCGATTTGACGCATTGAATCTGCGTCATAGGGAAGGTAAGCAAGATGGTACAGGTGAGAGCACACCAGCCGATCAATACAGACGGCAGTATCAATCTCGAGGCTTGGCTCGATCATGCGGTCAGTGTCGATCCGGCACTGGATCGCGAAGCCTTGAAGGAAGCGTGCGAGTTCGCTCGTACGTCTGAACAACAGGCCAATGCGGCGAAGAATCTCTGGTCCGAAGGGACCTCGAGTTTCCGCACGGGCCTTGAGATCGCCGAGATTCTGGCCGACCTCAAACTCGATCAGGATTCACTGGTTGCCGCGATCTTGTACCGTGGTGTGCGCGAAGGCCAGATCCTGTTGCCTGCCGTCAGCCAGCGCTTCGGTCCGTTGGTGGCCAAGCTCATCGACGGCGTGCAGCGCATGGCGGCGATCAGCGACAGTCTGAGCCCGCGTAAATCCTTGGTGCTGGGCACTCAGGGCCAGGTCGAAAACCTGCGCAAAATGCTGGTCGCCATGGTCGACGACGTTCGCGTCGCGCTGATCAAACTGGCTGAACGCACCTGCGCGATTCGAGCGGTGAAAACCGCCGACGACGAGAAACGCAATCGCGTCGCCCGTGAAGTCTTCGACATCTATGCGCCACTCGCGCACCGTCTCGGTATCGGTCACATCAAGTGGGAATTGGAGGACTTGTCCTTCCGTTACCTTGAGCCTGACCAGTACAAGCAGATCGCCAAGTTGCTGCATGAACGGCGTCTGGATCGCGAGCGTTTCATCGCCGACGTGATGAGCCAGCTGAAGAACGAATTGCACGCCACCGGCGTCGATGCCGACATCAGTGGCCGGGCCAAACACATCTATTCGATCTGGCGCAAAATGCAGCGCAAGGGTCTGGAGTTCAGCCAGATCTATGACGTGCGCGCCGTTCGCGTGCTGGTGCCGGAGATGCGCGATTGCTACACCGCGCTCGGCATCGTCCACACCTTGTGGCGGCACATCCCGAAAGAATTCGACGACTACATCGCCAACCCGAAAGAGAACGGCTACCGCTCGTTGCACACGGCGGTGATTGGTCCTGAAGGCAAGGTGCTGGAAGTGCAGATCCGCACCCACGCCATGCACGAGGAAGCCGAGCTGGGCGTGTGCGCGCACTGGCGCTACAAAGGCACCGACGTCAAATCCGGCTCCAATCACTACGAAGAGAAAATCTCCTGGCTGCGTCAGGTCCTCGAGTGGCACGAAGAGTTGGGCGATATTGGCGGCCTGGCGGAACAGCTGCGGGTCGATATCGAGCCGGACCGGGTCTACATCTTTACCCCGGACGGTCACGCCATCGACTTGCCCAAAGGCGCGACGCCGCTGGACTTTGCTTACCGCGTGCATACCGAAATCGGTCACAACTGCCGTGGCGCGAAGATCAACGGGCGTATTGTGCCGCTCAACTACAGCCTGCAAACCGGTGAACAGGTCGAGATCATCACCAGCAAGCACGGCACCCCGAGCCGCGACTGGCTGAACCCGAACCTGGGTTACATCACCACCTCCCGGGCGCGGGCAAAGATTGTCCACTGGTTCAAATTGCAGGCGCGCGATCAGAACGTCGCGGCCGGTAAGACCCTGCTTGAGCGCGAACTCAGTCGCCTCGGCCTGCCAGCAGTGGACTTCGACAAGCTGGCTGACAAGGCCAACATGAAGACGTCCGAGGACATGTTCGCGGCGTTGGGTGCCGGAGATTTGCGCCTGGCACAACTGGTGAACCTGGCTCAGCAACTGGTCGAACCGGAACGCGGCAACGAACAGCTGGAGCTGATCCCACGCAAGGCCACCGGCTACAAACCGGGCAAGCGCGGCGACATCCAGATCCAGGGCGTCGGCAACCTGATGACGCAAATGGCTGGCTGCTGCCAGCCATTGCCGGGCGATGCAATCGTTGGTTACATCACCCAGGGCCGTGGCGTAAGCATTCACCGCCAGGACTGCGCCTCGGTGCTGCAACTGGGCGGTCGCGAGCCAGAGCGGATCATTCAGGTCAGCTGGGGCCCGGTGCCGGTGCTCACCTACCCGGTGGACATCATCATCCGCGCCTACGACCGCTCCGGTTTGCTGCGTGACGTGTCGCAGGTGCTGCTCAATGAGCGGATTAATGTGCTGGCGGTCAACACCCGCTCGAACAAAGAGGACAACACGGCGTTGATGTCCCTGACCATCGAGATTCCGGGGCTGGATGCACTGGGGCGGTTGCTGGGGCGGATTTCCCAGTTGCCGAACATCATCGAAACCCGTCGTAACCGGACGCCTTGACGGGTCACCTTATTGCAGGCTGTGCTTTTGTGGGAGCCTGGCTTGCCAGCGATGCAGACACCTCGGTCTTTCAGGAACACCGAGGTGACATCTTCGCTGGCAAGCCAGCTCCTACAAGGATCGTGTAGAGATTGATAGATGTATTCACTTGAAGACCTGCTGCACTTGATGAACCGGCTGCGCGACCCGCAGTTCGGTTGCCCATGGGACATCAAGCAAACGTATGCCACCATCGTCCCGCACACCCTTGAGGAAGCCTACGAAGTCGCTGACGCCATCGAGCGCGGTGACTTCGATCACTTGCAGGGTGAGTTGGGCGATTTGCTGTTTCAGGTGGTTTATTACAGCCAACTGGCGCGGGAAGAAGGGCGCTTCGAATTCGACGGTGTGGTCGACAGCATCACCCGCAAGTTGATCCGTCGGCATCCTCACGTGTTTCCTACCGGTGATCTGTATGCGCCCGTGGACATCCCGCGCCTGAGTGAAGAACAGGTCAAGCAGCGCTGGGAAGAGATCAAGGCCGAGGAGCGCGCCGAGAAGTCAGCGGCACCGTTGCAGTTGTCGTTGCTCGACGATGTACCGGCTGCGCTGCCTGCCTTGTCCCGTTCGGCGAAACTGCAAAAGCGCGCCGGGCAGGTCGGTTTCGACTGGCCGGACGCCTTGCCGGTGCTGGACAAGGTCCGCGAAGAGCTCGATGAAGTGCTCGAAGCCATGGCCGACAATGACTCGGCAGCGATTGCCGATGAGGTGGGTGACCTGCTGTTTTCGGTGGTCAATCTGGCGCGTCATCTCAAGGTTGATCCGGAAACCGCGCTGCGTGGCGCCAATAGCAAGTTCGAAAGACGCTTCCGTTTTATCGAACAGGCATTGCGCGACACCCACCGTCCCATAGAAGATTGCACCCTCGAAGAGTTGGACGCCTTGTGGGGCGAAGCCAAACGTCAGGAAAAGAATTTGACCAGCTGCGGTTGAGCAGTTGCCTAAGTGAGAAACAAGCACCATGAGCATTTCCCTTCGCGACCAGTTGCTCAAAGCAGGGCTGGTCAACCAGAAGCAGGCCAAACAGGTCGGCAAAGAGAAGCAGAAACAGCAGCGCCTGGCCCATAAGGGTCAGATCGAACTGGATGACTCGCAGCAGCGTGCAGCCCAGGAAGCCATGGCCGAGAAGGTCAAGCGCGACCAGGAGCTGAACCGTCAGCAGCAGGAAAAGGTCGAGGCCAAGGCCCGCGCCGCTCAGGTCAAGCAATTGATCGAAGTCTCGCGTCTGCCGAAGCTGACCACCGAGGATTACTACAACTTCGTTGACGACAAGAAGGTCAAGCGCCTCTGCGTCAACACGCTGATGCGCAACAAGCTCAGCAACGGTTCGCTGGCCATCGTGCACCACGCCGGCGGCTACGAAGTGATCCCCCGTGAAGCGGCGCTGAAGATCCAGGAGCGCGATCCACAGCGTATCGTGCAGATGAACGTGAAGACTGAAGAAGTGGCCGCCGAGGACGATCCGTACGCGGCCTATCAGATTCCGGATGATCTGATGTGGTAAGCCGTTAAAGGCTTCAACAACGACAAACCCCGCTCACGGCGGGGTTTGTCGTTTTCAATGCTGTAGTTGCTCAGGCGCAGAGCGACGCTCTTTTCTGCTCCAGGGTTTCCAGTTCGGCTTTGTAGTTGTGGGCGTCGGTTTCGGAGTGGAACATCCCCACCAACAGGTCTTGTTGATGGACATCCCAAATGCGGATACCGGCCGCTACACCCTCATGGGATTTATGTGAATCGTCGCGTTCAGTTACTTTGACAGTCATCTGCTTGCTCCAATCTCAGTTACCTGCACCAAGGCATGTGCAGGCCTCTGTTATATGTTTTGGTAGCTTGCTAAGTAAATGCCTGGGATCGGTAACGAATAATTGCCAATTCTGCAAAAGTCCTGCAGCCCGCGAAACGCGCGACATTCGGTCGCAGGGTGTTGGGTTTTATGACAAAAGCTTCATGTTTCCATTGAAGAAAGTCACGCGATTCGAGTCCGATGGATGGAGCACTGCACAACCTGTAGGAGCTGGCTTGCCAGCGATAGTGGAGTGTCAGGCAACATGAATGTTTGGAGTGCCGACGTCATCGCAGGCAAGCCAGCTCCCACAGGATTTGTGTTTGCCCGCAGTTTTTCGATCGCACAAAAAAAAACGCCCCAAACCAGTCGGGGCGTTTTTTTTGTGCAGCGAAACGGCGAGGTATTACTTACCCGCCCAGCGCTTCAGTACCAGCGTGGCGTTGGTGCCACCGAAACCGAAGCTGTTGCTCATCACGGTGTCGATGGTGGCGTTTTCGCGAGTCTTGGTCAGGATCGGCATGTCTGCCACTTCCGGGTCCAGTTCGTCGATGTTGGCGGAACCCGCCATGAAGTTGCCTTCCATCATCAGCATGCAGTAGATCGCTTCGTGAACGCCGGCGGCGCCCAGGGAGTGACCCGACAGGCTCTTGGTGGAGCTGATGGCCGGAGCCTTGTCGCCGAACAATTCGCGCACACCTTTCATTTCCATGACGTCGCCGACCGGAGTCGAGGTGCCGTGGGTGTTCAGGTAGTCGATCGGAGCGTCAACGGTGGACATTGCCATCTGCATGCAGCGGATAGCGCCTTCGCCGCTTGGGGCGACCATGTCGTAGCCGTCGGAGGTCGCGCCGTAGCCAACGATTTCCGCGTAGATCTTCGCGCCGCGCGCCAAAGCGTGTTCCAGCTCTTCGACCACGACCATGCCGCCACCGCCGGCAATGACGAAACCGTCACGCTTGGCATCGTAGGCACGGGAAGCTTTTTCCGGGGTTTCGTTGTACTGGCTGGACAGTGCACCCATGGCGTCGAACAGGAACGACTGGCTCCAATGCTCTTCTTCACCGCCGCCGGCAAATACGATGTCCTGCTTGCCCATCTGGATCTGTTCCATGGCAGTACCGATGCAGTGAGCACTGGTAGCGCAGGCAGAAGCGATGGAGTAGTTCAGGCCCTTGATCTTGAACGGGGTGGCCAGGCAAGCGGAAACGGTGCTGCTCATGGTCCGCGTGACACGGTATGGGCCAACGCGCTTCACGCCTTTCTCGCGCAGGATGTCCAGCGCTTCCATCTGGTTCAGCGTGGAGGCGCCACCGGAACCGGCAATCAGACCGGTACGCGGGTTGGAGACTTGCTCATCGCTCAGGCCGGAGTCAGCGATGGCGTCTTTCATGGCCAGGTAGGCGTAAGCCGCCGCGTGGCCGACGAAGCGAAAGATCTTGCGATCGATCAGCTCTTCGAGGGGAAGGTCAATGGAGCCGGAAACCTGGCTACGCAGACCCATTTCGGCATATTCCGGGTTGAACCGGATGCCAGGGCGGCTTGCACGCAGGTTAGCGGAGACGGTCTCTTTGTCATTGCCCAGGCACGAAACGATGCCCAGACCAGTGATAACGACGCGGCGCATGCGGATAACCCTTAGAAGTTGTCAGTGGAGGTGAAAACGCCGACCCGAAGGCCTTCGGCGGTGTAGATCTCGCGGCCGTCGACGCTGACCGAACCGTCGGCAATGGCCAGGTTCAGTTTGCCTTTCAACACACGCTTGATCTGAATGTTATAGGTGACTTTCTGGGCGGTTGGCAGTACCTGGCCGAAGAATTTCACTTCGCCCGAACCCAGCGCACGGCCACGGCCCGGCAGACCTTGCCAGCCAAGGAAGAAACCGACCAGTTGCCACATGGCGTCAAGGCCCAGGCAGCCTGGCATCACCGGATCACCTTCGAAGTGGCAGGCGAAAAACCACAGGTCCGGAGTGATATCCAGCTCGGCGACCAATTCACCTTTGCCGTACTTGCCACCCTCGGCACTGATATGGGTGATGCGATCCACCATCAGCATGTTCGGGGCGGGCAGTTGTGCGTTACCTGGGCCGAACAGCTCACCGCGACTGCAGCGCAGCAGGTCTTCCCGAGTAAAGGCGTTTTGTTGGGTCATGCGAGCTCCTCAATAGTCCCATGCGGCAGGGTGGGGCAAATATCCCGGCCGATCGAAGCGTTCATGCCTCGAGTCAGCAGCCTACTCATAGACTATTGCGTTGTGGTGAAAGTCACAGCACCAAGGACATGAATGTACACTTGTGCACTGAAATTATTATTCAAGCCCCTTTTCGGGCCTGTTCGGGTGCCTAAGACTGCCGCACTTTCGCCTTTCACGCCAGTCGCAGATGCTCGAAAGGCCTGTACTACTGCACCCAGCGCTGCAGAATTTGCTGCAAATCAGTACGTTTGAAGGGCTTGGCCAGATAATCGTTCATGCCCACCGACAAACAGGCTTCGCGGTCGCCCTGTAACGCATTGGCGGTCAAAGCGATGATCGGCAAGTTCGCGCAGCCGGGCAACTGGCGAATCTGTCGGGTCGCCTCGTAGCCGTCGACGATCGGCAGCCGGCAGTCCATCAGAATCGCTTCAAAAATCAGGCTCTCGGCACTGCGCACGGCTTGCGCGCCATCGGTCGCGACGCTGACAGTAAAACCCAGGCTGCGTAACATTGCTTCGATGACGGTCTGATTGACCGGGTTGTCCTCGACCAGCAGCACATTGCGACCTGCGCCATCATCGTTGCCGGTCTGTGCCCGGGGTGTCAGTACCGGCAGCGACTGCTTATAGAGCGCCAGTGGGATTTCCAGGGTAAACACCGAACCTTGGCCTTCCTCGCTCTGCGCACGTAAGGTGCCGCCCATGCGTTCCGCCAGCGTGCGGGCAATCGGCAGGCCCAGACCGGTGCCACCGTAGCGCCGTGAAATGGAGCTGTCGGCCTGCTGGAAGGCATTGAACATCAACTCCAGGCTTTCAGCCGAAATGCCGATGCCGCTGTCGCGCACGGTGCAGGTAAACCACAGCAGTTCGTGATCCAGCGATTGCCACTGCGGTTCAATGCTGACGCGGCCCTGCTCGGTGAACTTCAATGCATTGCCGACCAGGTTGACCAGAATCTGCCGGATCCGTGTCGGATCGCCCTGAACCTGAAGGGCACGCATGTCCTCGGGGATCAACAACTGCAGATCAAGCTCGCGCTGTAACGCGCTGTGCTGGAACGATTGGGCGCAACTGCTGATCAGGTCCGCCAGGTTGAACGGGATGTGTTCCAGTTCCAGCTCCGAACGCTCGATACGCGAGAAGTCGAGAATATCGTTGATGACCTTGAGCAGGTGTTCGGTGGACTCCGAGGCCAGCGCCGCGTATTCAATCTGCTCCTCGGTCATGTCGGTGGTTTCCAACAATTGCAGCATACCGAGCACGCCATTCATCGGTGTACGCAGTTCATGGCTCATCATCGCCAGGAAGTCAGACTTGGCATTGTTGGCCTTTTCCGCCTCCTCGCGCGTCTGGATCAATTGCGCCATCGCCTGATGCTGTTCGCGACTGGCTTGTTCGAGGCCGGCGGCGAGGTTGTTGATGTGCTGCGACAGCGCACCCAGCTCGGTGTCGTCGACAATCGGCAAGGGTGTTTTGTAATCGCCGTGCTGGATCGCCTTCACTGCGTTGCCAATATCGCGGATCGGTTGCGACAGGCTGCCCGCCAGACGCCGGGCCACCAAAAAGGTAAACAGCAGGGCGAACAGCGCAAGGATGGCGGCTTTGAACAGGATTTCCTGCTGACGCTGGCTGAACGCATCATTTGAAAGACCGACGATTACCCGCCCCAGATAGTCCTCGGTGGGGCCAATGCTGGCGGCTTTGGGGCCCTGGAAGAAATCATTGTTGAGCGCTATCCGTTGCAGCCGCACCGGTGCCTGGAACACTTCGACCTGTTGTGAGCGCCTGTAGGTTTCCGACGGGTGCTCGACGTACACCAAAATCCGGTTGGCGTTGTCCTGGACCTCCAGAAAGCGCACGTTCGGCGTGGCGAGTGTCGCCTTGAGCAAACTTTCAAGCACCTCGTTGTTACCCGAAATCACCCCGTATTCGGCGGCGGGTGCCAATTGGTTGGCGATCAATTGCCCGGTGTGGTTGAGCTCCTGACGCAGGTCCTGGATCCGCACGAAGGTGAAGAAGCTGATCAGCAACAACGTCAGCAGCAGGGCAGGGCCAAGGCTGATCATCTGGGTGCGAGTGCTGATGTCCCAGGGGCGTCGGAGGGTCATGGCAGGCTTTTTCCTTCAGCCAATTGGGTGGCAATAGCTGCTTCATTGATCGGTTCGATACCTAATGAACGAGCCACTTGCGGATTACTTGATACTTTGAAGTGTTGCGGATATAGCGACCGCGGCCAACTCGCCGCAGGTAGATCGAGCAATTCGTCGAGCATCTGCAGCCAGTCGCTCTGATCGCTGTAAGTGCTGGCCAGGCTGCCCGCCTTGACGAAAGCGGCGTTGGGGCCGATCAATGCCAATTGCCGGGAATAGCTGCTCAACAGCAGGTTTTTTGCGGTTTTCGGGTTGTAGAGGTCGGGATCGTCGAGGCCCAGCAGCACGTCACAGTTATTCAGCAAGGTCTGCAAGGGGCGGCTGTCATGGATGTTATTCCAGCGCTCGGCGACCACTTCAAGCTCCAGTCCAAGTGCGGCCAGGCGCAATTCTTTCAACAGGAATTCGCTGTGATTGTCGTACAGCACACCGATGCGCTGCGCCTGCGGCAAGATGAGTCGGGTCAGGCGCAATTGCCGATCCAGCGGCGCATCGCTCCAGAGCAGACTGAGGTGGAGTGGAACGTCAACGCCGAAACGTTGCTGGGCTTGCAGGCGGCTGATGCGCAGCACCAACGTCGCCGGGCCCTGAACCTCTTGCTGGCGCCAGTCGAGGCTCGGCAGATCAAGCAGGATCAGGCGGGCGGCGGCGGGCAGTTTACCAGGTGATGGAAGGCTCGCCAGTGGCTGGAAACGCACACTGTCGGCAGGGCGCATGTCGCTCAGCGCGCGGACGAAGGATTGCACGCCGGGATTGTCTTCGGCGCCGGTCAACAGGATGTCGGCGGCCTGTGTCGGCAGGACGCCGAGCAAACAGCCAGCCACCAGGCACAACTTGGCCAGCAGGCGGCCCAGTGGCGGAGATTTCCATGACAGGCGATGCCCCATTTAAAACATCAGCTCCGCGCTGAAGTAAAGCACCCGACGCTCGTCGTAGTTGTTGTCGACGAACGTGGTGGGTTGGTTATCCAGGCGTTGTTGAAGGATGCCGGCCAATTCCAGATTGGCCTTGCCCATGTAGCCAAGCTCTCGCGAGCACATGCGTTCGTTGTCGAGATCGCCTGGACCCCGGGTCTTGACGAGGTAACAGGCACTGGTCTGGCCGTAAGCCGTGGGCTGCAAATGGGTCACCCGGTAACTCCAGTTGACGTTGTTCTCGAACATGTCTGGCGAACGGATCGCCTCCGAGTACAGGGGGTGTCGTCGAGCGTGCCGTTGAAACAGGTCTCGGAAGCTGCCCGGTCGTAACGATAGTTCATGCCGCTGACCAGTCGCAGACTGTCGGACAGGCTGAGGGTGTCTTGCACTTCCATGTCATAGCACGATTCCAGGGGCCTCTGATCGATGTCGCCACACAGGTTGCTGATGTGGCGCGCGATTCATTGTCGAGAAACATGTCGTCGGCCAGCAAGGACGGGCTGAAGATCAGCGCCATCACCAGCGGCGAGCGGGGTGAAGGAGAACCAAACGACACGTCATACCCTTGATCGTGATGAGTTGGCGCGCATGTTAACCGAGCCCGTTGACTTTTCCATTCACGATGCCGGCATTTTCCCAGGATTCATTGGTCTTCTTCCTATAAGTGTTGGTAAATGAAGCGGGGGCTGGCCGCCACGGGGCCGCTCCGTATAATGCGGACATCGCCACTGGTATGGATTAACGGATTGCATATGACTGAACAGCGCCCAATTGCGGTCCTGGGAGGCGGAAGTTTTGGTACCGCCGTGGCTAATTTGCTGGCCGAGAACGGGCATCAGGTCCGGCAGTGGATGCGTGACCCCGAACAGGCCGAGGCCATTCGGGTCAATCGCGAGAACCCGCGTTACCTCAAAGGCATCAAGATTCTTCCGGCAGTAGAACCGGTGACCGACCTGCAAGCCACGCTGGCAGCCTGCGACCTGTGTTTCGTCGCGCTGCCCTCCAGTGCATTGCGCTCGGTATTGGTCCCGCACACCGAACTGTTGAGCGGCAAACTGCTGGTCAGCCTGACCAAAGGCATCGAAGCCCACACGTTCAAGTTGATGAGCGAGATCCTCGAGGAGATCGCCCCGAAAGCGCGCATCGGCGTGCTGTCCGGACCGAACCTGGCCCGTGAAATCGCCGAGCACGCGCTGACCGCCACCGTGGTCGCCAGCGAAGACGAAGAACTGTGCCAACGGGTTCAGGAAGCGCTGCATGGCCGGACCTTTCGCGTGTACGCCAGTGCCGACCGGTTTGGCGTCGAGTTGGGCGGGGCGCTGAAAAACGTTTACGCAATCATTGCCGGCATGGCCGTGGCGCTGGGCATGGGCGAAAACACCAAGAGCATGCTGATCACCCGGGCGCTGGCGGAAATGACCCGTTTTGCGGTGAATCAGGGCGCCAACCCGATGACCTTTCTCGGTCTTGCCGGTGTGGGCGATTTGATCGTCACCTGCTCGTCACCGAAAAGCCGTAACTACCAGGTCGGGTTTGCCCTGGGTCAGGGCTTGAGTCTGGAGGACGCGGTCACGCGTCTGGGTGAAGTGGCTGAAGGCGTGAACACGCTGAAAGTGCTCAAGGCCAAGGCTCAGGAGGTTGGCGTCTATATGCCGCTGGTCGCCGGGTTGCACGCAATCCTGTTTGAGGGGCGCACGCTTAATCAAGTGATTGAATTGTTGATGCGCGGTGAACCGAAAACCGACGTCGACTTTATCTCAACCAGCGGTTTCAACTAAGCACGCTTTGCAAAAAATCAGGGGAGCGCGACATGAACGATCCGAAATTAGAAACCAAGTACGAATCCATCCTGCTGCGGGTGCTGTGGATGATCGTCTTCCTGTTGGTCTGGCAAGTGGCGCAGTTCATCCTTGGGGCGGTGGTGCTGGTTCAACTGATCTATCGTTTGTTTTATGGCGCCCCGAGCGCCAGCCTGATGAACTTCGGCGACAGCCTGAGCCAGTTTTTGGCCCAGATCGGCCGGTTCGGCACGTTCCACAGCGACCAAAAGCCTTGGCCGTTCGCCGATTGGCCGACGCCGCGTACACCGGAAGGTGAAGCTCCGCACGTCGTGGCGCCCGCACCGCATCCGGCCCGAGATGAGGAACCCAAGCTATGAAACTCTGGGTATTGCGTCATGGTGAAGCTGAACCGTATGGCTCGCGTCCCGATTCGGAACGGGCACTGACCGATCACGGTCGCAAGGAAGTGTTGAACAGCGCCGCGCATTTGATCGGTCAGCCGATTACCGCGATTTACGCCAGCCCTTACCTGCGTGCGCAGCAAACCGCGCAGTTGGTGCGTGAAGCCCTCGGTTTCGAGCCGGAGATCCGCACGGTCGAGTGGCTGACCCCGGGAACCGATCCGGACAAGGTGGCCGAACAACTCGTATCAGTGAGTAATGTCCTGTTGGTCAGTCACAACCCGCTGGTGGGAAACCTGCTGAGCTACCTGCAACATGGCGCCGGGCATCCGCCGGAAAAAGTCTCCACTGCCGGGTTGGCCGAGCTCAAAGGTGATGAGTTGCTGATCGGCTCGATGAAGCTCAAGGGCATCAAACACCCGTAACCGCTTTGCTTTGGCTTTTGTGGGAGCTGGCTTGCCTGCGATGCAGACACCTCGGTCTTTCAGGAACACCGAGGTGCCATCATCGCGGGCAAGCCACGCTCCCACAGGGAAAAATTTTGTACGAAATAGTCAACCAAGCACTTGCTTGGTTGACTACGCTTGCTCCAGAACAAAAAATCAGGAGCGAGTCGCATGTCTGCTGCTTTTCGTTTGCCGCTGGATGTCTTCTACGAACGCGAGGCCCGTCATCCACGTCAGCGTTTTCTGGTCCAGCCCACGGGCGGCGGGCAGGTCGAGACTCTGACCTGGGCCGACGTCGGCCATCAGGCTCGCTGCGCCGCGCATTGGCTGAGGGCTCGCGATCTGCCACAAGGCAGCCATATCGCTCTTGTTTCGAAGAACTGTGCCCACTGGATCATCGCCGACCTGGCGATCTGGATGGCCGGGCATGTCTCTGTACCGTTGTACCCCAACCTGACCGCTGAGTCGGTGGCTCAGGTGCTCGACCACTCTGAAGCGGCGCTGGCGTTTATCGGCAAACTCGATGACTGGCCGAACATGTCCCGTGGAGTCAGCCCCGATTTGCCGACGATCAGTCTGCCGCTGCATCCGCCGGGCCGCTTCGATTTCAATTGGGCCGATTTGCAGCGCAGCTCGCCCATCCAGGATGACCCCAAACCCGCCGCCGATCAGTTGGCGACCATCATTTATACCTCCGGCACCACCGGCCTGCCCAAAGGCGTGATGCACAGCTTCGGCAATCTGGGTTTCGCCAGCACGCGGGGTACGCAGTTGTTTGGCCTCAACGAGTCGGACCGACTGCTGTCCTATTTGCCGCTGTGCCACGTGGCTGAGCGGATGTTCGTCGAGCTGGCCTCGATTTACACCGGGCAAACCGTGTTCTTTGCCGAGAGCCTCGACACCTTCCTGACTGACTTGCAGCGTGCGCGGCCCACCGCCTTGTTCGGGGTGCCACGGATCTGGACCAAATTCCAGATGGGCGTGTACGGCAAGATCCCGGCAAAACGCCTCGACTTTCTGCTTGGCTTGCCCTTCGTTGGCAAGCGGGTCGGGCATAAAGTTCTCGCCGGGCTGGGGCTGGACGCGTTGCGCATTGCCTTGTCCGGCGCGGCGCCCGTGCCACACACCTTGCTGCTGTGGTACCGCAAGCTGGGGCTGGATGTGCTTGAGGTTTACGGCATGACCGAGAGCTGCGGCTACTCCCACATTTGCCGACCCGGCGAAAACAAACCCGGCTGGATCGGCAAGCCTTGCCCGGAGGTTGAAGTGCGGATCGCCGAGTCGGGAGAGGTCATGGTGCGCAGTGGCGCGACCATGCTCGGCTATTACAAGGAACCGCAGAAAACCGCTGAAACCATCACTGACGACGGCTTCTTGCGCACCGGCGACAAGGGCGAGCAAGACGCTGAAGGCAACCTGCGCCTGACCGGACGGTTGAAGGAAATCTTCAAGACCAGCAAGGGCAAATACGTGGCGCCGGCACCGATCGAAAATCGTCTGGCGGTGCATTCGCGAATCGAGCAAGTGTGCGTGGTCGGTGATGGTTTGAGCGCGCCGCTGGGGCTGTGTGTGTTGTCGGCGGTCGGGCAACAAGACGCCAGCGGAACGGCGAGGGCGGGGCTGCATTCAAGCCTCGAAAAACTGCTGGATGAGGTCAATGGCGTCCTCGACAAACATGAGCGTTTGCGGCGTCTGGTGGTGGTCAAGGACAGCTGGGCCGTGGAAAACGGTTTCCTGACGCCGACCCTGAAAATCAAGCGCAACGTGATCGAAGCGGCTTACGGAGCCTGCTTCGAAGAATGGAGCGAGCGCAGCGAGGCGGTGCTGTGGCAGGATTGAGCGACGAACAACACCTACAAAGGAAAGCAGCGATGAGTCTGTGGCGTACCACTCCCAACATCGAGCAGTTGAACGCAATCCAGAAAAACACCATCGGCGAAGTGCTGGATGTTCGCTTCGAAGCATTCGACGAAGGGTCCCTGACCGCAAGCATGGTCGTTGATCACCGCACTCACCAGCCTTACGGCCTGCTGCATGGCGGTGCCTCGGTGGTGCTGGCCGAGACGGTCGGTTCAATGGCCAGTTACCTGTGCATCGACACCAGCAAGTTTTACTGCGTGGGCCTGGAAATCAACGCCAACCATTTGCGCGGCCTGCGCAGTGGGCGAGTGTCCGCTGTGGCCACGCCGATCCACATTGGTCGCACGACGCACGTCTGGGATATCCGTTTGACCAGCGATGAAGGAAAGGCCAGTTGTGTGTCGCGGTTGACCATGGCGGTTGTGCCGTTGGGCGAGAACCCGCCAACCCGGTAAACCCAGCTGTCCAAACCTGCATCGGCTCGTGTAGCAGCTGTCGAGCAACGCGAGGCTGCGTCTGGCTCTGTAGCAGCTGTCGAGCAACGCGAGGCTGCGTCCGGCTGCGCAGCAGTCGTAAAATCAGTCAACGCGATGGTCCCGGTAAACCGAGTTGATCGGATTGACGACTGCGTTGCGGCCAGACGCAGCCTCGCGTTGCTCGACAGCTGCTACAGAGCCGGACGCAGCCTCGCGCTGCTCGACAGCTGCTACAGGGCTCTGCATCACCGTTTCGGACATTGCCCTGACCGGACTGTCATCATTCCTGTCACTTACAGTCATTGCTGTCAGCCGTCGTCTTACGGACAATCAACGCCTGTTCTCGCTCATGGATTTGCCGGTATGTCGCAACAGATATTTTTCGCCCACGCCAATGGTTTTCCTTCAGGGACCTACGGCAAATTGTTTGCGGCGCTGGCGCCTGAATATCAGGTGACGCATCTGGAGCAGCACGCTCATGATCCGCGTTTTCCGGCGGACGACAATTGGTACAACCTGGTGGATGAGCTGATCCATCACCTCAAGCAACAAGCGGAACCGGTGTGGGGCGTCGGCCATTCCTTTGGCGGCTTGCTGCATTTGCACGCGGCGCTGCGTTGCCCCGAGTTGTATCGCGGCGTGGTGATGCTCGACTCTCCGGTCTTGACCCTGACCGATCGATGGGTCATCCGCGCCGCCAAGCGTTTCGGCTTTATCGATCGTTTAACCCCGGCCGGTCGCACCCTGGGACGCCGGGAAGAGTTCGCCGACATCGAAAGCGCCCGCCGCTATTTCGCGGGCAAAACCCTGTTCCGCAGTTTTGATCCGGAATGCTTTGATGCCTACCTGCAACATGGTTTGCAAAGGGTCGGGGACAAACTGCGCCTGCGTTTCAATCCCGCCACGGAAATCAGCATCTACCGTGGCGTGCCCCACACCAGCCCCGGTCGCACGCGTCAGCTGAAAGTGCCGCTGGCGGTGGTGCGCGGGCACAAGAGCCGCGTGGTGATGCGTCATCATGCAAGCTCCGTCGGGCGCATGCCGCTGGGCGAATCCCTGACCGTGCCGGGTGGCCACATGTTTCCTCTTGAACGTCCACACGACACGGCCGCGCTGCTGAAAAACCTGTTCAGCCGTTGGGACGGTCGCAGCCAACAGGATTGCGCATGAGCAATGCCGTCGAAGAAGTTCGCCTGAGCCTGCCGCACATCGAGTTGGCGGCGCATTTGTTCGGTCCTGAAGACGGCCTGCCGGTGATTGCGCTGCATGGCTGGCTGGACAATGCCAACAGCTTTGCCCGGTTGGCGCCCAAGCTCAAGGGCCTGCGCATCATCGCCCTGGACATGGCCGGTCACGGTCATTCCGGGCATCGCCCGCCCGGTGCCGGATACGCGATGTGGGATTACGCTCATGACGTGCTGCAAGTTGCCGAACAGCTTGGTCTGAAGAAATTTGCGCTGATGGGGCACTCCATGGGGGCGATCGCTTCTCTGATCATTGCCGGGTCGATGCCGGAGCGCGTCACCCACCTGGCCCTGATCGACGGCATCATTCCTCCTACAGACAAAGGCGAAAATGCTGCCGAGCGCATGGGCATGGCCCTGCAAGCGCAACTGGATTTGCGGGAGAAACAAAAACCGGTCTACAACACCCTTGATCGCGCTATTGAAGCGCGCATGAAAGGGTTGGTGGCCGTCAGTCGCGAAGCGGCCGAGCTGCTGGCCCAGCGGGGCTTGATGCCGGTGCCGGGGGGGTACACCTGGCGTACCGACAGCCGGCTGACGCTGCCTTCGCCGTTGCGCCTGACCACCGAACAGGCCATGGCGTTCGTCCAGCGGGTCAGTTGTCCTGCCAAACTGGTGGTCGCGGCGGACGGCATGCTCGCCAAACATCCCGAGTTGCTGGAGCGTCTACCCTTTAGCCGTGAACAGCTGCCAGGCGGTCATCATTTACATCTGAATGACGAATCCGGCGCCGACCTTGTCGCAGACTGTTTCAATCGGTTCTTCGCCGTTCCTTGACTTGCGCCGGGCAACTGTCGAGGCTGGGCGGGTTGAAATGGGAGACAACCATGATAGATCTCTACACCGCTGCGACCCCGAATGGCCACAAGGTCTCTATCGTGCTCGAGGAACTCGGCCTGCCCTACACGGTGCATACCCTGAGTTTCGACAAAAAGGAACAGAAGTCCGAGGACTTCCTCAAGATCAATCCCAATGGGCGGATTCCGGCGATTGTCGACCGCGCCAATGGCGATTTCGCCGTGTTTGAATCCGGCGCTATCCTGATTTACCTCGCTGAAATGACCGGCAAGCTGATGCCCCTGGACCCGAAAGGGCGCTCAGTGGTGTTGCAATGGCTGATGTTCCAGATGGGAGGCATCGGTCCGATGCAAGGGCAGGCCAACGTGTTTTTCCGCTACTTCCCGGAAAAACTCCAGGGCGCCATCGACCGCTATCAACATGAAACCCGGCGCCTCTATGAAGTGCTCGATACCCGTCTGCAAACCGAAGAATTTCTGGCCGGCGAGTACAGCATTGCTGATATCGCGACCTTCCCGTGGGTGCGTGGCTACGAGTGGTCGGGTGTTTCCGTGGACGGCCTGATGGCGTTGCAGCGCTGGATGGCGACCATGGAGGCGCGTCCGGCGGTGCAGCGTGGTTTGCAGGTGCCCCAGCGCTCCGATGAAGCCAGTGTCATCAAGGGTGCCCAGGCCATGCTGATCCGATGAGCCTATCCATGCGTTCACTCAGTCTGCTGGCGCTGTGTTGTTTCAGTCCTTTATCGTTTGCTGCCGATGTCCCCGGCAGTCAGGACCTGCCGATCCTGCCGCGTATGGAAGATGCGCAGATCGTCGATTATCGTCCGGCCGTCGAACTTGAACGGATCTACCCGCTGGGGTCCATCCGCAAGATCAGCGGCCAATTGCGCTTTGACGGTCAGGTCACGGCTCGTGGGCAAACCACGTCGGTCACCTACGAGTTGCCACCGGAACACTCCTCCACCGAAGCCTTTACGGCCGCGCGCGAAGCCTTGCAAAAGCAGGGCGCCGAGTTGCTGTTCTGGTGCCAGGCCCGCGATTGCGGCGAAAGCAGCCTGTGGGCCAACGGAGTCTTCGGCAATGCCAAGCTCTACGGTGCCGACGATCAACAGGCGTATTTGCTCATGCGACTGGCGGCGCCGCAGGACAATTCGCTGGTGGCGCTTTACAGCATCACTCGCGGTAATCGCAAAGCCTATCTGCACGTCGAGCAATTCGATGCGTCGGCACCGTTGGGCGACCTGTTGCCGACTTCCGCCACCTTGCTGCGCCAGCTCAAAAGCACCGGTGAACTCGATTTTCCCAAACTGGTCGCTGATCCCGACGACACGTGGCTGCGTCTGATTTCTCGTGGGCTGAACCTGGACACCACCTTGCGAGTCAGTGTTTCCGGAGCCAAGGCTGAAGCCTGGCGCGAGGCACTGATCACCCAGGGCGTGCGTGCGGCGAGAATGGAAGCCGGTAACGTCGAAGGCTCTGGCCTGCACATCGAGCTGTTGCGATAAGCTGTACAGGCGAACGCGGATCGCGCGTTCGTCTACCCTTTTTTTGACTGACTTTTTTGAGACTTTACATGCCCAATAACGATCGCCTGTTGGTGCAGATTCTGCTCCTGGTGCTGTTTGGCGCGAGCTTCTGGGTGATGGCACCCTTCTGGTCTGCGCTGTTCTGGGGCGCGGTGCTGGCGTTTGCCAGTTGGCCGTTGATGCGCTTGTTGACCCGTTGGCTCAATGGCCGTGAATCCCTGGCGGCAGCATTGCTGACCCTTGGCTGGATGGTGCTGGTGGCGGTGCCGCTGGTGTGGCTGGGTTTCAACCTGGCTGACCATGTGCGTGACGCAACGGTGTTTATCAAGGATGTACAGGTCGATGGCCTGCCAGAAGCGCCGGCCTGGCTGGACAGCATTCCTTTGGTTGGCGCACGGCTGGTGGTGATCTGGAACAGCATCGATCAGCAAGGCGCCGCAATGATGGTGTCGCTCAAACCTTATCTGGGACAGGTCGGTAACTGGCTGCTGGCGCGCAGTGCGCAGATTGGCGGCGGTATTCTCGAACTGACACTGAGTATCGTGTTTGTGTTCTTTTTCTATCGCGACGGCCCACGGTTGGCAGTGTTTGTTCATGGGTTACTGGAGCGCCTGATCGGTCAGCGCGCCGAGTATTACATCGATTTGGTGGCGGGCACGGTACAGCGGGTGGTGAACGGCGTAATCGGGACGGCAGCGGCGCAAGCGGTGCTGGCGTTGATCGGGTTCCTGATTGCCGGGGTGCCTGGTGCATTGGTGCTGGGCATCGTGACCTTCTTGCTCAGTCTGATTCCGATGGGGCCGCCGCTGGTGTGGATCCCGGCCACGGCCTGGTTGGCCTGGAAGGGGGAGTACGGAATGGCGATATTTCTGGGAATCTGGGGCACGTTCATCATCAGCGGCGTCGACAACGTGCTGAAGCCGTACCTGATCAGTCGGGGCGGGAATCTGCCGTTGGTGATTGTGCTGCTGGGGGTGTTTGGCGGGTTGATTGCGTTTGGCTTTATCGGGTTGTTTATCGGCCCGACATTGTTGGCCGTGGCTTACAGCTTGCTGACTGACTGGAGCAAGAGTCAGGCGCGGGTGGAAGATCATCGGCCTTAAAGTGTTTGTTGCGGTTCCAAAAGACTAGTCTTGCTTGAGCACCGATGACGAATTACCGATCATCGGGTCCCGCAGCGCCGCTGGTTCCGCTACAATGCGCGCCGATTTCGTCCTGCCTGAGAGCCCGCACATGTCCGTCTGCCAGACTCCTATCATCGTCGCCCTGGATTTCCCCACCCGTGACGCCGCACTGAAGCTGGCCGATCAGTTGGACCCAAAACTGTGCCGGGTAAAAGTCGGCAAGGAACTGTTCACCAGCTGCGCTTCGGAAATCGTCGGCACCTTGCGTGACAAGGGCTTCGAAGTGTTCCTGGACCTGAAATTCCACGACATCCCGAACACCACCGCCATGGCCGTCAAAGCCGCAGCGGAAATGGGCGTGTGGATGGTCAACGTCCATTGCTCCGGCGGCCTGCGCATGATGGCGGCCTGCCGTGAAGTGCTGGACCAGCGTACCGGGCCTAAACCGCTGCTGATCGGTGTGACCGTGCTGACCAGCATGGAACGTGAAGACCTGGCGGGTATCGGTCTGGACATCGAGCCGCAGGAGCAGGTGCTGCGCCTGGCCGCGCTGGCGGAAAAAGCCGGGATGGACGGTCTGGTGTGTTCGGCGCTGGAGGCCCAGGCCTTGAAGTCGGCGCACCCGTCGCTGCAACTGGTGACCCCTGGCATTCGTCCGGCGGGCAGTGCGCAAGACGATCAACGCCGCATCCTGACCCCGCGCCAGGCACTGGACGCCGGTTCCGATTACTTGGTGATTGGTCGTCCGATCAGCCAGGCGGCGGATCCGGCCAAGGCACTCGCCGCCGTAGTGGCCGAACTCGCCTAACCAGACACCGAAGATCAAAATGTAGGAGCGAGCCTGCTCGCGATGAGGGCGTGTCAGTCGACAATAATGCTGGCTGACATACCGCTATCGCGAGCAGGTCGAATCGTCGCACCGTCACTCCTACAGTTGTTTTGTTGTGGCTCGAAGGACTGGTTAAACCTTCAACACCAACTTCCCGAAATTCTCGCCGCTGAACAATTTCATCAGCGTTTCCGGGAACGTCTCCAGTCCGTCAACAATGTCTTCCTTGCTTTTGAGCTGCCCCTTGGCCATCCAGCCGGCCATTTCCTGCCCGGCGGCAGCGAATTGGGCTGCGTAGTCCATCACGACAAAACCTTCCATCCGCGCGCGGTTGACCAGTAGCGACAGGTAATTGGCCGGGCCCTTGACCGCTTCCTTGTTGTTGTACTGGCTGATTGCGCCGCAAATCACCACGCGCGCCTTCATGTTCAGTCGGCTCAGCACTGCGTCGAGGATGTCGCCGCCGACGTTATCGAAATACACGTCGACCCCTTTCGGGCATTCGCGTTTAAGACCGGCGATGACGTCTTCGTTTTTGTAGTCGATGGCGCCGTCAAAACCCAATTCGTCGATCAGGAATTGACACTTGTCTGCGCCGCCGGCAATCCCGACCACGCGGCAACCTTTGATTTTGGCGATCTGCCCGGCAATGCTGCCCACCGCGCCGGCAGCGCCCGACAGCACCACGGTGTCCCCGGCTTTCGGCGCACCGACATCGAGCAGGGCGAAGTAGGCGGTCATCCCGGTCATGCCAAGGGCGGACAAGTAGCGCGGCAGTGGCGCCAGTGTCGGATCAACCTTGTAGAAACCTCGTGGTTCGCCGAGGAAGTAATCCTGCACGCCGAGGGCACCGTTGACGTAGTCCCCGACGGCAAATCCTGGATTATTCGAGGCGACGACTTTGCCTACGCCCAATGCGCGCATCACTTCACCCAGACCGACCGGCGGAATGTAGGACTTGCCCTCGTTCATCCAGCCGCGCATGGCCGGGTCCAGGGACAGGTATTCGTTTTTGACCAGAATCTGACCCGCCGCCGGCTCGCCGACCGGTACTTCTTGATAGGTAAAGGTCTCGCGGGTCGCCGCGCCCACCGGACGTTTGGCGAGCAGGAACTGGCGATTGGTCTGGGTAGTCATGACAGGCACTCAAGATGAATGAAGCCTTGTTGATAGCCCTTCATGATCAATGCCGCAAGTTTGGCTGATGCGGCGAATGCACTGCGATCCAGTGCAGTGATAATCGGGGTCGGCGTTCTATCACTGCCACTCATGGCCGCCCAACCGGCCTTCTGATAGTGCTGCCGTGCTGAAGCCCTCCATGCCTAGACTGAAACCAGTCAATCCCCCCGTATTCTTCTCTTCGAGGACATAACAATGAGCATGACGTTTTCCGGCCAAGTCGCCGTGGTGACTGGCGCTGCCAACGGTATTGGCCGCGCGACCGCCCAGGCATTCGCTGCCGAAGGGTTGAAGGTGGTGGTCGCCGATCTGGACACCGCCGGCGGCGAAGGCACCGTGGCGCTGATTCGTACGGCGGGTGGCGAAGCGACCTTCGTGCGTTGCAACGTCACGCTGGAAAGCGATGTAAAAAATCTGATGGACGAAGTGGTGAATACCTACGGCCGTCTGGATTATGCCTTCAACAACGCTGGCATCGAGATCGAGAAAGGCAAACTCGCCGAAGGCACGCTGGATGAGTTCGACGCGATCATGGGCGTCAACGTCAAAGGCGTCTGGCTGTGCATGAAGTATCAATTGCCCTTGTTGTTGGCCCAGGGCGGCGGTGCGATCGTCAACACCGCTTCGGTAGCCGGCCTGGGGGCCGCACCAAAGATGAGTATTTATGCCGCGTCCAAACATGCGGTGATCGGGCTGACCAAGTCGGCAGCGATCGAATACGCCAAGAAGAAAATTCGCGTGAATGCGGTATGCCCGGCAGTGATCGACACCGACATGTTCCGCCGTGCCTATGAAGCGGATCCGAAGAAGGGCGAGTTTGCCAACGCCATGCACCCGGTGGGTCGCATAGGCAAGGTCGAGGAAATTGCCAGCGCCGTGCTGTACCTGTGCAGCGACGGCGCAGCGTTCACCACTGGCCATTCGCTGGCGGTGGATGGTGGCGTTACGGCGTTTTGAAATCAGGTGCTGCAACGTAGGAAAAAACCCGCATTTCTGCGGGTTTTTTTACGGTTCCGTGACGGGACTGGGCAATGTGTTTCAAAGGGTTAGATTCGAGGGATTTAGCGGCGTTGTCGCACATCCGATCCAGCGCTCCTGTGATTAACTGTTTCCCGCAAAACGGACAGGAGTGTGCTTGCTCATGGAATTGAGAATCGATCGACAGGCATTGGTGCCGGTCGTGCAGCAAATCGTCGACGCATTGGCCGGCTGGCTCCGTCAGGACGGGGTACTGCCGGGGACGCGTTTGCCTTCTGCGCGGCAAATCGCACGGGCCAATTTGCTCAGTCAATCCAGCGTCGTCGAAGCCTGTGAACGTCTGGTAGCGCAAGGCGTGCTGGCGCCGCGTCAGGGTGCGGGTTTCATGGTTGCCGTGCCGGTGCTGGTCGCTGATGGGCGACAGGATGGCCCTTGGTTCGAAGGGGCTGAAATGACGCTCGGCGGCGCCTCGGGCGAACTCAAACTGGGTTGTGGCGGCCTACCCGAAAGCTGGCGTGAAACTGACGATTTGACCTACGCGATCCGTCAGGTGAGCCGCACCGACATGGCCGGGTTGTTCAACTACAGCACGCCACTGGGTTTACCTGCCTTGCGCGAGCAAATCCTCAAGCGTCTCCTGCAACTCGACATCGAAGTTGACGAGCGACGGATTGTGACCACTTCCGGGGCTACTCACGGGCTCGATCTGATCGTGCGCACGTTGCTCAAACCGGGAGATTGTGTGGTGGTGGAAAGTCCGGGGTATTCGATGTTGTTCGATCTGCTCAGGCTAAATGGCGTGACGATGATCGAAGTGCCGCGCACCCCGTGTGGGCCTGACACGCAGACGCTTGAAGCGCTGCTGGTGAAGTACCGGCCCCGTGCGCTGTTCATCAATAGCTTCTACCACAACCCGACGGGCAGCAGCCTGACACCCGTGATAGCGCAGCAGGTGCTGCAACTGACCAAAGCCCATGGCGTGCTGGTAATTGAAGATGACGTCTATGCCGATTTGCACAGCGGCCCCGGCACTCGCCTCGCGGCAATGGGGATCGACGACAATGTGATTTATGTCGGCAGTTACTCCAAGACCCTCAGCAGTTCATTGCGCGTCGGCTTTGTCGTGGCCAGTGACGCGATAGTTTCGCGACTGGCCGAGGTCAAGATGACCAGCAGCATGGGCGCCTCAAGGTTCTGCGAGGCAGTGCTGGCTTGTCTGTTGGCCAGCGGCGCGTATCGCAAACTGGTTCAGCGTCAGCGCCAGCGCTTGAACACTGACAGAGAAGCCGCTCTGCAAGTGCTCGAAGACGCCGACTGGGAGGTTTTCGGCAAGCCGGTGGGGGGGCTGTTCATCTGGGCGCGATCACGCAGTTGCGACTTTGCTCAGGTGTGCACGCAGGCCCGACGCTTCGGGGTGCTGTTGTCTTCTGTTACAGCATTCAGCCCCGGCGGTGAGGCCACGGACTGGCAGCGCATCAATGTGGCGTATGCCTGTGATCCTCGGGCACGGGTATTTTTTCAGGCCACCGCTCTGAATCGACCTCAAGCGTTCTGAAAACGACGCGGGCGTAGCTTTTTGCCATTATTGTGGCGCCAGAGACTTGTGCTGGCTCAGGCCCGTTGCGAATCTGCATCAACAGACTATGTCAGGGGACTAAGTGCAATGATTTCGGCCGTGCAAGGACGTTTTGCCAACCTCGGTATGGCAAAAAAAATGGGCGTCGGGTTCGTCCTGGTGCTGCTGTTGACAGCGCTGGTCGCCGCTATCGGCGTATGGTCCCTGCAAACCATCAGTCAGCGCTTTGATGGGCTCAAGCAGATGTCATCGCTCAATAGCGGTTTGCTCAAGGTGCGACTGCTTGAACAGGAGTACGCCTTGCACGGCAACCCGAAAACCGCCGATGCCCTGCACGAGGGCGTTGACGGCCTGATTGCTCTGGCGACGCGACTCAAGGCGGCATCGATGGCTAACGTGCCAGTGATGAATGACGTCGAGCAGTCGCTGGGCGCCTATCGCAAGGCGTTCGATGAGTTCGTCTCGCTGAGTCAGGCCAAGGACCTGGCGCTCGAAATGGCCAGTTGGTCGGTGTCCAGCGTGGCCAATAACCTTGATGTACTGCAAGCCGGGCTGGCCGATGACGGCGCCTATACCTTTAAGCAATCCGAGGGCAAGGACGGTGGGCAGTTTCTCGAGCAGGCCAGCCAGGTCAGCCAGGTCTCGCGGTTGATGTTGCAGGCCATGAACGAAGCGCGCGTGCGTCTGGACCAGAGTCGCAAGGGCGACGACAGCGCGGGCCAAGGCAAGATCGAGCAGGCGGATCAGGCGCTGACTCAGGCCGAACAGCTGAAAACCACGGTCAAGGACGAGGGCTATCAGACGGTCCTCAATGAAGTCACTGGCCACATCGGCAGTTTCAGCGAAAAACTCACGGAGTACACCGGGCTGTTGGCCCAGGAGAAAATCGTCTACGAACAACTGCACCAGCGCGCCGCGCAAGTGGTAGAGCGGGTGGATCAGGCCTATGTCGCCGAAGACCGGTCGATGCAGGCCGAGCTGAAAAAGAATTCGTTGCTGATCCTCGGTTCCTCGGTCTTGGCGTTGCTGGTCGGGTTGGTGGCGGCGTGGGTGATTACCCGGTTGATCGTGGCGCCGCTGCGCAGTGTGATCCGTGTGGCGCAGCAGATCGCGGCGGGTGATTTGAGTGCGACGGTTGAAGTGACTCGCCGTGACGAGATCGGCCAATTGATGCTGGCGATGCAACAGATGGGCGCCGGGCTCAGCCGTATCGTCAGTGGCTTGCAGGCCGGTATCGAGCAATTGGCGAATTCTGCGCATTCGCTGTCGGCAGTGACCGAGCAGACCAACCTGGAAGTCAGCAGCCAGAAAGAAGAAACCGAGCAGGTCGCCACGGCGATGAACCAGATGACCGCGACGGTGCACGACGTGGCGCGTAACGCCGAGGAGGCCGCCCAGGCTGCGCAGACGGCGGATGGCAAGGTTGAAAGTGGTCAGCAAGTGGTGCGCCAGAGCATGGCGCGCATCGAGCAGCTGGCGGATTCGGCGACGTCGGCCAGTTCCAGCATCGAAAGTCTGAGCGCAGAGATCCAGAACATCGGCACGGTGCTCAGCGTGATCAAAAGTGTTGCCGAGCAGACCAACCTGTTGGCGCTTAACGCAGCGATCGAGGCCGCGCGGGCGGGCGAGCAGGGCAGGGGCTTTGCCGTGGTGGCCGATGAGGTTCGGGCGCTGGCCAAGCGTACCCAGCAATCGACCGAGGAGATCGAACGCCTGGTCAGCGCCTTGCGCTCGGCTGCTCAGTCGTCGGTAAAGCAGATTCAGAACAGTGGCGAACTGGTGAAGCTGGCGGTCAGTGATGCGTTGCAGACCGAGAGTGCGTTGGGGAGTATTGCGGCGGCGGTGTCGTTGATTCAGCAGATGAACCAGCAGATTGCCGCAGCAGCCGAGGAACAGAGTTCGGTGGCTGAGGAGATTAATCGCAGCGTTACCAGTATTCGTGCAAGTGCGGATCAGTCATCGCTGGCGATGCAGGGCAACGCGGCGTCCAGCATTGAGCTGGCTCAGCTAGGGCTCGAACTCAAAGGGATGGTGGGGCACTTCCGGCTCTGAAAATCCTAATGCCAGTCAGTTATGCCGTCACGCGGTCCGTAGCAGCTGGCGAAGCCTGCGTTCGGCCGCGCAGCGGTCGTAAATTCAGGCGCTGTGGTGTCACAGATTTACCGTGGTTACAGGATTTGCGACCGCTGCGCGGCCGAACGCAGGCTTCGCCAGCTGCTACCAGAAATGTATTGAGCCTAAAACTTCTCAACTCACTGGCATTAACCGTTGCGGTGGCTTTTCTGTTTGCGCTGATCAGTCGTAAATCACTTTCTTTTTCCAGTCGGCATCGGCTTCGACGTCTTTGAGGCCTACGTTCAACTGGTTTGCCTCACCCTCAACCGCAGCGACGTTGTCCATCACCATCGCGTTGGCGCGAGCCAGGAGTTTCTCCAGGTACTCCAGCTGCTCGGCGTAGACTTGTGGCTCCTGTTGTTTGCGCAGGTACTGCACGCCGCGTTCGAACGCCAGACGCGCCTGACCTGGCTGGTTCTGTTGCAAGCAATGTTGGCCGAGGTTGTTGAAGAATTCGATGTGCAGCAGCACCAGGATATGGCGGACTTCGCGGATCCAGCGCTTGGCTTCGTTGGTCGGCAGGAAACCGTCCTGGGCGGCGCGGGTGATTTGGCCATGCAAGGCTTCGAGCAGGAAGCGTACATCCTTGGCCTTGGCTTCGGTCTGGATCGGTGCCGGCGGGTTGTTGACCGGGATCGATTCGCCCTGAGCAGCAAGGGCCTCCAGTTCGGTAATCCGCGTCTTAAGGTTGGCGCTGGTTTTTTCCAGGTTAAGCAGGCGCAGGCAGACGTTGAGTTCCAGGCGGGTCAACAACAGCTTGAGTGCCGGTGTCATCAACTGACCGGGAAAGGTCTCGGTGATTTCGCCGCAGCGGCGCAGGCGGTCGTTGAGCTCAACCTTGGTGCGGGCCTTTTCCAGCTTGTTGTTTTCCACCACATGGTTCATGTAGCCAATGGCGATCAATAGTGCGATGCCGGCTACGACGAGCAGGGTGATCATGAGTGGTGTCACCGGTAAGACCTCTTATAGGGTTCGCGATCGAGAGTATTGGCATGGCATTGGGGCGCATAGGCCGTTCGATCACTTGAATCAGCTATGGCCCATCTATGTATCGGCCGTTGTTCTGCTTAGATAAATGGTGGCGAATAGGTTTCGGGTTGCCATCATCTTGACCTCATGGACTATAGCGCCTTGATGGATGTCGGAAAATAGGCGTCAAAGGTCTGGCTGCGGAAAAGCCTGAAACGTGTCTGAAAGCAGGGCGAAGTCATTGATTTAAATAAATTTATAACTGGGGGTTGACGACCCCTCAATCCATCCATAGAATGCGCGCCACTTACAGCGGAAAGCACACAGCGAAACGCGGTAGGGAGTGAATGTTGTACGTGTGTCCCCTTCGTCTAGTGGCCTAGGACACCGCCCTTTCACGGCGGTAACAGGGGTTCGAGTCCCCTAGGGGACGCCAATGCGGGAATAGCTCAGTTGGTAGAGCACGACCTTGCCAAGGTCGGGGTCGCGAGTTCGAGTCTCGTTTCCCGCTCCATTTTTAAGCAGCGTTGCTTTCGGGCGGCGTTGAGTGAAACCAGAACCGACATCTTCGGATGCGGATTTGGGCACTGAAATACACACCATGTGTTTCAGTTAGCGTGTCCCCTTCGTCTAGTGGCCTAGGACACCGCCCTTTCACGGCGGTAACAGGGGTTCGAGTCCCCTAGGGGACGCCATTTGCGGGAATAGCTCAGTTGGTAGAGCACGACCTTGCCAAGGTCGGGGTCGCGAGTTCGAGTCTCGTTTCCCGCTCCATATTTAACGAAAACGCCGCTCAGCAATGAGCGGCGTTTTTGTTTGCGTGTACAAAACCAAATTGAAAAAATGGGCTTTTAGCCCATTTTTTCATCCAGTGAGATCCACTGGAAGCCACCTCCAGCCAGTGTCTACGCCCCTAGGGGGATCCACTGCTAGCCGAGCGCTGTCATTGCGCGACTGGTCCGAGTGGCTGTTTGCCAGAAGCGACCCTTCTCGACCCGTTCAATCCACGTCGCCTCAGGGCAAGCAGCCCCTACCAAAAGCGGTCGGTATCTCCATAAGTGGGGCATTTCACCCACCCAACCGGGCGTTTACCACCTGATTTGAGGAATATTCCCCCCTCTCACCCTTTCTGTCGCTTGAAACACTCAGAAACAGCTTGTTAATTAATTTGAACTTTTTCTTCGCCCTATTGAAATGGCTCATTAGTTGCACCACCCCCTGGCACCCGCAACAGCTGTCGTCCCGGACATCATGGAGACGGCGGGGTTTGCCAGATTCGGCATGATGCGAGGGGTGAAAAATGACACATGAGGAGCTTCTTATGAGTTCCATGATCAAGATTGGCATCGTTGATGATCACCCACTGTTAAGGGATGGGGTCACAATGGCGCTGAAGAAAATAGCTGACTTTCAGGTGGTCGGGCAGGGCGGGTCTGCTGATGATGCCCTGGAAATTGCCGCTCGTTTTGCTCCGGATGTTTTGCTGATGGATGTAAACATGCCGGGCGATAGCTTTGCCGCCGTGCGAGCGATCTCAGCTTCTTCGCCGGCAGTTAAAATTTTGATGCTGACGGTATCCGAGTCCATCGAGGACGCCTATTCTGCCCTCGAAGCGGGCGCGCAGGGATATGCGTTGAAAGGCATAAGCGGTCGTGAGCTTGTACAAGCCATCAGAAATATTGCCGGTGGTGAAACCTTCATTACACCCAAGCTTGCCAGCAAGCTGTTAGGCAATTTCAGAAAGCACGCGGGTGATAAGCAAAAGGTCGAGCTGACCCATCGCGAAGAACAAGTTATCCGGGAGGTATCGAAGGGCCTGACTAACCGCGAGGTCGCTATCAAGCTTGAGCTCTGCGAGAAGACCATCAAGCACTACATGACGAATGTCATGTACAAGCTACGGGTTCGTAACCGCACGCAGGCAGTCGCAGCTGTGAGACGGCATTGGGAGAGTGACCATATCCCTGGCTTATGTGGTGTTCTTCAACGCCGCGACTTGAATGACAACGGTAAGACAAGTAACGGGCGATAAGCGCTTGCGGTTACTTGGGGGCAACGATCGTTTTGGCACAGGTGATCAGATTTTGAACTGCGCCCTGGCTTTGGTACCGGCATGGGGCGCCGATTCAATGATGAATATTCCGCCGAGGGATTCGACGCGATAGCGCATGCCGACGAGGCCCAGATGAGTTCTACCTCGAGCTGGCACACTCGGTTTCTCGGTTGAAATACCCACTCCCGCATCCTCGACTTGCACTTCCAGTAGCCCTTCGCAGTGAGAGGCGCTGAGCTTTTGGCCTTTTCCTCCGGCGTGTAGATAGGCATTGTTCAATGCTTCCTGGGCGAAGCGGTAAATACAAATTTTATGCGCTATCGGTACATCGTCTGGAAGCGTATCAAGCTCCAGATCGACTCGCGTCTCGGTTCGCTCTTCGTGCCGCTGAGCAAGCAATACCAGCGCATCGTGCAGGGTCAGATCATTGACTTCCGGAAGTGCCAGGCCGAGTGATATTTCCCGCACTTCGTTTAAAGCATCCTTGCCGGCACGCCTGATCATTTCGAGGACTTCCCCATCTGAGGCGCCTTGCGAATCTTCGAGCTCTTCAAGGCGAAGGAGAATAAGAGACAACAGCTGAGCAGGACCATCATGAAGATCTGCCCCGATCCGACGAAGAGTGAGTTCATTGATTCTGGAGAATTCGCGATTAGCTGTAGTGACTTTGCGCTGAAGGGCGGCATTATTTGAGTGCAACTTGGCTTGCTCATGCATTCGCCATTTAAGTGCTGTTTCTTGCTTCTTTATTATCTTGTCGTCACGCCGAACGATAAAAAATAACAATAAAAGCATGGCTATCGTTGCTGTACCAACAATCACCCATACTTTCTTGCGAACGTTATTGATTTCGCGCTGTAACGCTTCCGCGGTTTCGTAGAACTCACCCACCGCAACAATCTTTCCAGTACCCGCTTCGCGCAGTGGAGCAAAAATTTCATAGAGCGGAATATTCAGGCTTCGCTCAAAAGCATCCTCAGTAGCATCCTCAGTAGCATCCGCAGTATCATCTTCAAGATCATTGTCCAGCTCTGTATAGATCTTGCCTGTCAGCGCCTTTGAGATCTCCTCTGTCGGAAAATGTTTTTTAACCGCGGATTTGTCGGTGCTGTAGACAATCGTGCCGTCTGGAAGCCAGATCTTCACCGAGACAACATGTGTACTGAACGAGGTGCTGGACAGCAGGTGATCAATGGTCTGAATAGTGCCATCGGGGAGTTCTTTGGCAGTGGTTAATCCTTGGACGAAAGGTTCGAGGAAGTTCTGCATATAACGCGCCCCCGTCTCTGCCGCCGTTTGAACCGTTGCTTCTTCGATACTCTGGCTTACGAGGTTTCCAACGAACGTCATGGTCAAACCCAGAATTATTGTGGCGCAGATCACGAACTGGGTTGAGCGGCTTAAATGGCGCAATTTCGCACGGGTGCCCTGGCTCCCGGGCATTCCACCACTGGACGTTTGGCCAGTATCTGATTCGACCAAGGTCTGATCCGAATCATTGACCAAGGTCTCAGAATTTGATTGGGCTTTCGTCTCTGTACACATCCGGGTAGCCCTTCAATACTCATTTTTAATGGAGTGTAGAGCTAGCGTTTGAGGTCGAAGGCGGGAGGCGCGATGAATAGTTTAAAAAGATTCTCGATCAATCTGGATCATCGCTATTTCCGGCAACAACGGCCGGGGGTTATTGCCAATAATGTGGTCGGCCATTCGCGCCCTGAACTGTCACCTTACTGCCATACAGGCCAGGATGTCTGCACGCTGGGCATTCAAGTCGAACTCAGTTCACTTGAAATCTCTGTTGAGAAAACGTTCCAGCACCATTTTCAGTACAACAGTGCGGGTGTACCACTCAATCACAACCAAACCTATGGTTCTAATGATTTCCTGACTCCGCCACCAAACGTGTGGAACCACTCTCCAATACATACTAGTCAATTCGTAGTCGATGCCCAGTTGCTCATGGATAAAAGGCTTGTTGACGAAGCCGCATGGACGCAGAACCGTGCCATCACCCCTCAGGAAGTCCCGGACTATGGCGATCTTCGCGAGCCTATTCCGGCCAATGACTCTGATCGCTGGATGTCTGGCATCTGTGACAAGCCCCCTATGCCTGAGAGAGCGTTATGGACAAATGCATAGAGCCCCGATACGTGACGGGGCCTTTAGTAAGTTGCACCTTCTATTCAATCTGCGTTCATGGGCCGTCGCCTCCTTGAGGGGCAATACCAGCCTGTAAGTACGGTTGTCATGGGGAATTGATCCTCAGTTGAGCACTGCTGATTGCACGCAATTCAGCAGGGGCTCGGTGCGGCCGTGGTACCAGGTCCCGTCGTTCAATTTGCAATTTTTATTGATGGGTTTCAGCACTAAACCACGCGTTTAGAGCCGTGCTTTATGCATGTGGTTTCCTGACTAGCTAAGCATCGAGGAAACAGCCATGGCCAGCTTCATCAAGTCCGATCTTGAGTTCATTCTCGAACAAATTTTCATCGCCGAACGGCATGCGGCAGGCGCGAGTCTGGCTGACATGCTGCCGAACGTAGAAGTACCCTTCGGCCTGCGCACCGTCTCCGGCTTCGACAACAACCTGGCCAATCCCCAGTTCGGTGCCGCCGACAATTTCTTTCCGCGCATGACGACGCCGGTGTTCAATACCGCGCAGGTCCAGCCGGCCGGCTTCTTCGGCCCCGCCGATCCTGGCGGAACCACGCCGACCTCCTACCTCCAGACCAGCGGTGCCGTCTTCGACTCTCAGCCGCGCACCATCAGCAACCTGATCGTGGACCAGACCGCCAACAATCCGGCGGCAGTCGCGGCTGCAGCGGCCAATCCAGATTCACAAGTCGTCACCAGCCCCGGTCTGGATGGCCTGTTCGGCACCGCCGACGACGTTTCCGTCTTCCAGATCCCTAATATCACGCCGGACGCGGGCCTGACCGCGCCCTTCAACGCCTGGATGACCTTCTTCGGCCAGTTCTTCGACCACGGCCTCGACCTGGTCACCAAGGGCGGCTCGGGCACGGTGTTCATTCCGCTGCAGCCCGACGATCCACTGTTCGTGCCTGGTAGCCCGACCAACTTCATGGTGTTGACGCGGGCCACCAATCTGCCCGGCGCCGACGGCATTCTCGGCACGGCCGACGACATCCACGAACAGCAAAACACCACCTCGCCGTTTGTCGACCAGAACCAGACCTACAGCTCGCATCCCTCGCATCAGGTGTTCCTGCGCGCCTATGAGCTCAACGCCGCTGGCGATCCTGTCGCCACCGGCAAGTTGATCACCAATCGTGACCTGGGCGCCGATGGGCATTTCGGTACCGCTGATGACGTCGAAATCGGCGGCATGGCCACCTGGAAAGTGGTCAAGGCACAAGCCCATGATCTGCTCGGCATCAATCTCACTGATGCCGATTTCGACAACGTGCCATTGCTGGCGACCGATGATTACGGCAACTTCATCAAAGGGCCTAATGGCCTCCCCCAAGTCGTGATGATGGGCGCGGATGGCATTGCCGGCACGGCCGATGACGTGCTCGTCGAGGGTAATCTGGCTGCACCCATCAGCCTGACGAACGCCGTGCGCACCGGCCACCAGTTCCTCATCGACATTGCACACAGCGCCGATCCGACCGGAGGCCTGACGCCTGACGCGGACACCGTCATTGGCGGCCTGGGTGCGCCCGGCACTTACGACAACGAGTTGTTGGATGCGCACTACATCGCCGGCGATGGCCGGGTCAACGAGAACATCGGCCTGACCACGGTGCATTCCATCTTCCACAGCGAGCACAACCGGCTGGTTGACGATACCAAGGCGACGGTGCTGGCCTCCGCCGACCTCGATTTCCTGAACAAGTGGTTGATGCCCGATGCCCAACTGACAGCGCTTCCAGTGACGCCGACCGACATCGCGGCCTTGCACTGGAACGGCGAGCGGTTGTTCCAGGCGGCCAAATTCGGCACCGAGATGCAGTACCAGCACCTGGTGTTCGAGGAGTTCGCGCGCACCATCCAGCCGCAAGTGGACGTCTTCCTGGCGCCTATGGGTAACGACACCACCATCGATCCGTCGATCGTCGCCGAGTTCGCGCACACGGTCTTTCGCTTCGGCCACTCGATGCTGGTGGAGACGGTCGATCGCTTCGACCCCAACTTCAACGTCGTCGGCGACGGCAATCCGACTGAGCCGGGCAATCAACAAACCGGCCTGATCGCGGCCTTCCTCAACCCGTTGTCATTCGCTGGGAGCGGCCCTACCCCTGAGCAGGCGGCAGGCGCCATCGTACGCGGCCTGACCCGCCAGGTCGGCAACGAGATCGACGAGTTCGTGACCGACGCGGTGCGCAACAACCTGGTCGGTCTGCCGCTGGACCTGGCCGCCCTCAACCTGGCGCGCGGCCGCGACACCGGCATCCCGTCGCTGAATGCGGCGCGGCGCGAGTTCTACCACATGACCGGCGACAGCCAGTTGACCCCCTACACGAGCTGGGCCGATTTCGTGCAGCACATGAAACACCCGGAATCGCTGATCAATTTTATCGCCGCCTACGGCACGCACTCGACCATCACTGGCGCTACGACGATGGCGGAAAAGCGCGCCGCGGCTGCGGATCTCGTGCTCGGCAGCGCCACGGCGCCGGCTGATCGCCTGGACTTCCTGCACAGTACCGGTGCCTGGGCCAGCAACGCCGGTGCGGACGGAATTCTGAACACCGCAGACGACGTGACCATCACCGGCCTGGACAACGTCGACTACTGGATCGGTGGCCTGGCCGAGGAGAAAATGCCCTTTGGCGGCCTGCTGGGTTCGAGCTTCAACTTCGTCTTCGAAACCCAGTTGGAAAACCTGCAAAATGGTGACCGCTTCTACTACCTGGCACGCACCGCGGGACTCAACTTCGGCACTGAGCTTGAGAACAATTCGTTCGCCAATCTGGTGATGCTCAACAGCGACGCAACACACCTGTCGGCTAACATATTCCTGACGCCGGCCTTCACCCTGGAGACCGACCCGACGCGCCAGTTCAACGCAAGCGTGGTGGCCGGGCCGGATGGCATACTGGTCGACAATCCATTGACACCAGTCAATGAGGCCGCCGACAACCTGCCAGCCAACGCCGACCCCTTTGGCCCGTCGGTGCACCCGATCGGCTCACCACGTATTGACCATTTCACGCCGCTGGTGATCCGCGACAACCCCGCCACAGCGGGCCCGGATACCAACTACCTGCATTACACCGGCGGCGATACGGTCGTGCTGGGTGGTACGGCCGGCGACGACATCCTCATTGCCGGCGACTCGGACGACGACACCGTCTATGGCGACGCCGGCAACGACCGCCTCGACGGCGGCTACGGCAACGACAACGTCTTTGGCGGTGCCGGCGACGACATCATCACCGACATCGGCGGCAGCGACACCCTGCGCGGCGAGGACGGCAACGACGTCATCCAGGCCGGCAACTCGACCCTCGGCCTCAACAACCTGGTCTTCGGCGGCGCTGGCAAAGACTTCATCATCACCACCGAAGACATCACGATGACCTTCGCCGGCGCGGGCGACGATTTCATCCTCGGCGCCAAGGTCAACCTCGCGCCGACCGGCAACGAAGGCGACGACTGGATCGAGGGCGGCACCCAGGACGGTGCACCCGGCGACAACGCGAGCCCAACATTGTCCGACGATGTGCCCGGCAACGACATCTTCATCGGCACCGGCGGATTCGATGAAATGATCGGCGAGGGCGGCGACGACACCTTCGTCGCCAGCGACGCTCAGGACAAGATGGACGGCATGTCCGGGTTCGACTGGACCACCTACAAGAATGACAAGTACGGCGTGACCGTCGACATGGTCACCCCGTTCTTCAGTCCCTATCACCCGGTGCCCGATGCCGCGGGCAATATCGTGGGCGCGGTGGGGCAATCGCCCGATGCGGTCTATGACCGGTTCGCGGAAGTGGAGGGCCTGTCGGGGTCGGCCTTCGCCGACTTCCTGCGCGGCGATGAACAAAACGCAGCCATCATCGCCAACATCACGGCCAGGGGCAGCATCCTCACCAACTTCGATCTCGTCAGCGGCCTGCGGGCCTTCGTCGGTAGCGCCGGTTTCGGTGCCGACGGTATTGGCGGGACGGCCGACGATCAGTTCGGCGCGGGCAACATCATCCTCGGCGGCGATGGCAGCGACATCATCGAAGGCCGTGGCGGCAGCGACCTCATCGACGGCGACAGTTGGCTCAACGTGCGCATCAGCGTGCGTCAGAACGTGGATGGCACCGGGCCGGAGATCGCCAGCTTCGACAGTATGACGCCGATGATCCCGCTCATGCTGAACGGCACCTTCAATCCCGGCCAGCTCGTCGCCGTGCGCGAAATCCTGCCCGGTACATCCGCAGGCGGGGCTGCGTTCGACACCGTCAACTTCCTGGGCCCTCTGGCGAACTACACGATCGCCGTCAACGGCATCGTCGTCGATCCCACCGTTGCCCTCGATATCGTCGGCACCGACATCGTCACCGTGACCGACAATGTCGGCAAGGAAGAAACCGACCGTCTCACCCACATCGAGCGGCTGCAGTTCTCCGATCAGGCAGTGGTCCTCGTGCAGGGGGTCAACGCCGAGCCTGTGGGCGCACTGACGGTCGATAACACCGCACCGACCGTAGGCCAGACGCTGACCGTGTCGGCGGCAGGCATCACCGATGGCGACAACGCGGGTGGGGGGATCAACAATTCCATCAGTTACATATGGCAGGTTGAATTGGCACCGGGCTCAGGCGTCTTCGAGGACATCATCCTCGGGCCAGGCCGCATCGGTCTCGGATTTACAAGAGCGGACGCGCCCACTCTCACGGTGACGGCGGATCTTGCCGGCCTGGCAGTGCGCGTCAAAGGCATCTATGCGGACGATAATGGCGTGACCGAGCAGGTGTTCTCCGCGCCGACCACGACAGTAGTGGCCGGCGCGCCGGCGCCCGCGCCGACGCCTTCGCTGATCGATCCGCAGACCACTGCCCCCAGCAATGGTGTGCGTTACACGCAATCGGACCTGGCGTTCATCCTTGACCAGATCAAGATAGCGGAACACAACGCGGCGGGTGAGAACCTGGTTTCTCTGCTGCCGAACATACGGATGCCGTTCGGATTGCGCACGGTCGAAGGGACGGAAAACAACCTGCTCCATCCCGAGTTCGGTGCCGCCGATAATGTATTCCCGCGCCTGACCACGCCGGACTTCCGCACGGCCGACGCCGGCACGAGCTACACCCAGACCAGCGGCCTGGTGAACGACTCGCAGCCGCGCACCATCAGCAACCTGATCGTCGACCAGACCGCCAGCAACCCGGCAGCGGTCGCGGCTACCTTCGATCCGGGTCTGGATGGCATCCTTGGCACGGCTGACGATGTCTTGAAAGTCGGCTCACAGGTGATTACCGGAACCCGCACCGACGGCACGACGTTCCAGACCTTCTTCAACTCGAACGTGAGCCCCGACGCGGGCCTGACCGCGCCCTTCAACCAATGGATGACCTTCTTCGGCCAGTTTTTCGACCATGGCCTTGACCTCGTCACCAAGGGCGGCTCGGGCACCGTGTTCATTCCGCTGCAGCCGGATGATCCGTTGTTCGTGCCCGGTAGCCCGACCAACTTCATGGTGCTGACGCGCGCCACCAACCTGCCCGGCCCGGACGGCATCCTCGGCACGGCCGACGACATCCACGAGAACACCAACACCACCTCGCCGTTTGTCGACCAGAACCAGACCTACAGCTCGCATCCTTCGCACCAGGTGTTCCTGCGTGCCTATGAGCTCAACGCAGCGGGCGACCCGGTGGCCACCGGCAAGTTGATCGAAAATCGTGATCTGGGCGCCGATGGCGTGTTCGGTACGGCCGACGACGTCGGGATCGGTGGCATGGCCACCTGGAAGGTGGTCAAGGCGCAAGCCCATGATCTGCTCGGCATCAATCTCACCGATGCCGATTTCAACAACGTGCCACTGCTTGCGACCGACGCCTACGGCAATTTCATCAAGGGTCCGAACGGTTTTCCTCAGGTGGTGATGGTGGGCCCGGACGGCATTGCCGGCACGGCCGACGATGTGCTCGTTGAAGGTAATCCGGCGGCGCCCATCAGCCTGGTCGATGCCGTACGCACCGGTCATGCCTTCCTCAACGACATCGCGCACACCGCCGTTCCGATCGACGACGTGACCGGCGCAGCACTCCTGCCCGATGTGGACACTGTTGTTGGCGGTACGCCTGCGCCGGGCTTCTACGACAACGAACTGTTGGACGCGCACTACATTGCCGGCGACGGCCGGGTCAACGAGAACATCGGTCTGACCACCGTCCATTCGATCTTCCACCATGAGCACAACCGCTTGGTCGATCACACCATGGCGGTGGTCCTGGCGACAGCGGCAAGTGGCGATGTGTCGTTCCTGAACGAGTGGCTGCTGACGCCCGTCACTGCTGTTCCCGCCGATACCTCGACCCTTGACTGGAACGGCGAGCGCCTGTTCCAGACGGCGAAGTTCGGCACCGAGATGCAGTACCAGCACCTGGTGTTCGAGGAGTTCGCGCGTACGATCCAGCCGATGGTCGATCCCTTCTTCGCCCCGGGCCAGGTGTACGACACCGCGATCGATCCGAGCATCGTTGCCGAGTTCGCGCACACCGTCTATCGCTTCGGGCACTCGATGCTGCTGGAGCAGGTCGACCGGCTGGATCCGAACTTCGCCTCGAGCGATATCGGGCTGATTCAGGCCTTCCTCAACCCGCTCGAGTTCGCGGGCAGCGGCCCCACTCCGGAACAGGCGGCCGGTGCCATCGTGCGCGGCGTGACCCGCCAGGTGGGCAACGAGATCGACGAGTTCGTCACTGAAGCCCTGCGCAACAACCTGCTCGGACTGCCGCTCGATCTGCCCGCCATCAACCTGGCGCGCGGCCGCGATACCGGCATTCCGTCGCTGAACGCGGCGCGGCGGGAGTTCTATCTGCCTACTGGCGACGCAGAGCTCAAGCCCTACACCAGTTGGGCCGATTTCGTGCAGCACATGAAGCATCCGGAATCGCTGATCAACTTCATCGCCGCCTACGGCACGCACGCGACCATCACCAGCGCCATCACGCTGGCGGACAAGCGCGCCGCGGCTGCGGACCTGGTGTTAGGCGGCGCGACCGCACCGGCCGATCGTGTCGACTTCCTGAACAGCACAGGTGCCTGGGCCAGCAACGCCGGTGCGGACGGTATTCTGAACACCGCAGACGACGTGACCATCACCGGCCTGGACAATGTCGATTTCTGGGTTGGCGGGCTGGCCGAGGAGAAAATGCCCTTTGGTGGCATGCTCGGCTCGACCTTCAACTTCGTCTTCGAGAACCAGATGGAGAAACTCCAGGACGGAGACCGCTTCTACTATCTGGAACGCACCGCCTCGATGGACTTTGGCGCCGAGCTTGAGAACAACACGTTCTCCGCGCTGGTCATGGCCAATACCGACGCAACACACCTCTCGGGCAGGGTTTTCCTGACGCCGGCCTACATCCTGGAGACTGACCAGACGCGCCAGTACAACCCGAGTGTGATTGCCGGTCCCGACGGTATTGTCGGCACCCTCGACGATCTGCCGGCCAATGCCGATCCGTTTGGTCCGTCGGTCCACCCGATTGGCTCACCGCGCACTGACTTCCTCACGCCGCTGGTGATCCGCGACAACCCCGCCACGCCGGGTCTGGATACCAACTACCTGCACTACACCGGCGCTGATACGGTCGTGCTCGGCGGCACGCCCGGCAACGATATCCTCATTGCCGGCGACTCGGACGATGACACGGTCTATGGCGACGCCGGCAACGACCGGATCGATGGCGGCTACGGCAACGACCAACTCTTTGGCGGTACCGGTGACGACATCATCACCGACATCGGCGGCGACGACGTCATCCACGGCGAGGACGGCAACGACGTCATCCAGGGCGGCAACGGCCTCAACCTGATCCTCGGGCAGGCCGGTCAGGACTTCATCATCACCGGCGAGGACGCGGCCGATAGCAGTGGCGGCCTGGGCAACGACTTCATCCTCGGCAGCAAGGCGAACGAGTTCGCGCGCGGCGGTGAAGGCGACGACTGGATCCAGGGCGGATCCGCCGATGGCGTTGCCGGCGACAACTTCGACCCATTCGGCAACGATCCGATCATTGGCAACGATGTCTTCATGGGTGATGGCGGACCGGATAACTTCGACGGGGAGGGCGGCGATGACATCATGGTCGGCAGCCCCAGCGAGGCGGACCGTTTCATCGGGTTCTCCGGTTACGACTGGGCGACCTACAAGGACGATCCGGTCGGCGTGACCATTGGCCTCAACTCCAGTCAGCGCTTCTTCGATCAGCCGGCGGTGCCCGGTTCCACCGCATCGATCCTTGCCCGCCTGGACCTGGTGGAAGGGCTGTCGGGATCGGCACATGCCGATTTCCTCAGCGGCGATGATTCCACCGCGGTAACGCTCGCTATCGCTGGCGCCACGGGTAGTGTGCTCACCAACCTTGACCTCATCAGTGGTCTGCGGGCGTTCGTTGGTGCCGCTGCTGCTGGCGCCGACGGCATCGTGGGTACCGCAGACGATAAGTTCGACGGGGGCAACATTATCCTGGGTGGTGCCGGCAGCGACGTCATCGAAGGCCGTGCCGGCGATGACCTCATCGATGGCGACAAGTGGCTCAACGTGCGCATCAGCGTGCGGCAGAACATCGATGGCACCGGGCCGGAAATCGCCAGCTTCGACAGCATGACACCGCTGGTCCCGCTGATGTTGAACGGTACCTATAACCCCGGCCAGCTCCAGGTCGTCCGCGAGATCCTGACGGCGGCCGGTCCCGACTTCGATACGGCGCTGTACTCCGGCAATTTTGCGGATTACACCGTGGTCGAAAACGTCAATGGCACCGTTACGGTCACCGACAGTGTCGCTGGCAGGGACGGGATCGACACCCTCAGCAATATCGAGCGGTTGCAGTTCTCCGATCAGGCGATCGTGCTTGGCGGTTTGAACTCGGCGCCAGTCGGTTCGCTGAGGATCGACGATCCTACGCCCGCCGTCGGCCAGACGCTGACGGTATCGGCGGCAGACATCACCGATGCCGACAATACCGCGACCGGCGGCGCGATCACCGGGCCCATCAGTATCTTCTGGCAGTTCGAAGCGCGCCCGGGCTCGGGCGTCTTCGAAGACATCACCTTCTTTGCCGCCGGAGAGGTCGCGCGCGCGGAGGGCACGACCGTCACGGTGGGCTCGGAACTCAGGGTCCCACCACCGGCGACCCTCATTGGCGCCGTGCCGGCTATCCCGCAACTCGTCGTGGCAGCCGGGCTGGCTCTGCGCGTCAGGGCGGTCTACAAGGACGCCAATGGCGTGCTGGAGGAGGTGTTCTCGGCGCCGACCGCACCGATCACGGCGGCCGGTACCGGCACCGTCAATGTCCTGCCGGTTGGAACGGTGCTGATCAGCGATACAACCCCGACGCCAGGCTCGGCCTTGACCGCCACGGATGCGTTCACCGACGCCAACGGGACCACGACCTCGGTGATTACCCATCAGTGGCAGGTGGGGAGCGGTGCTATCTTTGCCGACATCGCCGGCGCGACGGGCACGACCTTCACGCCCGACCCGACGCAGACCAGTCAGCAACTGCGTGTCGTCGCGAGTTACGTCGATGACCTCGGCACACTTGAGCGAGTCACTTCTGCCGCAACGACAGTGGTCGGTGAACTGTTTGTCGGTACCGCCGGTGTCGACATATGGACCGGCACGCCAGGCGACGACTCGGCCAGCGGAGGTGATGGCAACGACATCCTGAGCGGCTTGGGCGGCAACGACATCCTCAATGGTGACGCGGGCAATGACATTCTCCTCGGGGGTACGGGTGCCGATACCATGGCCGGCGGTGTTGGCGACGATGTCTACGAAGTCACCGACCTTGGGGACGTGGTGACCGAGCTCGCCGGAGCAGGCAACGACACGGTCTGGACCTCGCTCGGGAGCTACACCCTGAGTGCCAACGTCGAGAATCTGTTTTTCGGCGGCAGCGGCAACTTTGTGGGCATCGGCAACGAGCTCGACAACACGCTCGTAGGCGGTGCGGGTAACGACGTCCTCATCGGTGGCGCAGGTGCCGACACGATGGCCGGCGGTGTCGGCAACGATGTCTATGAAGTCACCGACCTTGGGGACGGGGTGAACGAGCTCGCCGGTGCTGGCACTGACACGGTCTGGACCTCGCTCGCGAGCTACACCTTGGGTGCCAACGTCGAAAATCTGTTTTTCGGCGGCAGCGGCAACTTTGCGGGCAGCGGCAACGAGCTCGACAACACGATCGTGGGCGGTGCGGGTAACGACTTCCTGGTCGGCGGCGCAGGTAACGACGTCATCCTCGGTGGCGCAGGTGTCGACACGATGGTCGGCGGTGTCGGCAGCGATGTCTATGAAGTCACCGACCTTGGAGACGTGGTGAGCGAACTCGCCGGTGCCGGCACTGACACTGTCTGGACCTCGCTCGCGAACTACACGCTGGGTGCCAACGTCGAAAATCTGTTTTTCGGTGGCAGCGGCAACTTTGCGGGCACCGGCAACGAGCTCGACAACACGATCGTGGGCGGTGCGGGTAACGACTTCCTCCTCGGCGGCGCAGGTAACGACGTCATCCTCGGTGGCGCAGGTGCCGACACGATGGTCGGTGGCGTCGGCAACGATACCTATGAAGTTACCGACCTTGGGGACGTGGTGAACGAGCTCGCCGGCGCAGACACGGATACGGTCTGGACCTCGCTCGCGAGCTACACCTTGGGTGCCAACGTCGAAAATCTGTTTTTCGGCGGCAGCGGCAACTTTGCGGGCAGCGGCAACGAGCTCAACAACACGATCGTGGGCGGTGCGGGTAATGACGTTCTCATCGGCGGTGGCGGTAACGACCTGATGATTGGCGGCTTCGCCGGCAACGATACTTTCGTGTTTGCTGCCGCAGGTTTCGGCAACGATACGATCCTGAACTTCGGAGCCAATCCGGGCGGCGCGCAGGACTTGATCGATATCACGGGGATGGGTATCAGCAGCGCGACGTTCACTGCCAACGTGACCATAACGGCTGACGGGGCGGACACGGTGGTTGCGATCGGGGCGGACACCATCCACCTTGTGGGTGTCAGCAGTGCGACCGTTGATCAGACGGACTTTAATATGGTGGGATAAGGAGGCCTTCTCGACCAAGTTGAGCTCAAAGCAATTTGAGGTGTGTGGCGGTTGCCACACACCTTTTTTGTGCGCCCGGCAGGGCGCACTCACTCGCAGGTGAAGTCCATGTTTCTACCCGTTGAAAGTGTAGTGTTCGATAAAAGTCTAATAATTTAAAAGAATTAAAGCTTGGATTGGAGTCTCGTTTTCCGTTCCATATTTAACGAAAACGCCGCTCGGCAATGAGCGGCGTTTTTGTTTGCGCGTATAAAACCAAATCAAGCGCCGAGGCTTTGTACCAGGCTTTCAAGCGCGTCAGTGGTTTTCTCGTCCAGCACCAGTTGCGCAGTTGCAGCCGCTCTGAGTTGGCGTGCCAAGCGGTATTCGCTGGGCGTGCAGTTTGCAAACTGCTTGAAGGCACGAGCGAAGTAGGACGGATCCTTGAAGCCGGCCTCATAGCCGATACTGGTAATAGGCATCTGGCTGTTGTCGAGCAGTTCTTTGGCGAAGTTCATGCGCTTGTTCAAGATGTAATCCGTGAAGCCAAGTCCATTGGCTTCCTTGAACAGGCGGCTGAAGCGAAATGCCGTCATGCCGCAGCGCTGCGCCAAAACCCTCTGATCGATGCTGTCTCGAAAGTGCTGTTCGATGTACAGCATGATGCTGTTCAGCGCCTGGTGTTTTTGGTGTCCTGAGGTCAACCGGATGCTGTCCGGCAGGGTCGGGGAGTGGTCGATCTGCGATGACTTGCCCTGGCCGTTGGCATTTCGGCGCAGTTCGCAGAGCTGCATCACCGCCGTCAAGTAACGCTTCCTCTCAGCGGCCGAGAGCGCAAGCACCATGTATTCCCAGACGCTGGAGCGCATGGCCCATACAGCCAGTTCCTCTGAGTGCTGCACGGTGAACATGGTGATCGGGATGGTGGGGGTGGTGCGTTTGATCTCCAGCAGTAGCCTTAAACCCGAAGTGTCAGGGCGATCAAAATGGATGCAGATCATGTCTGCCTGTTCCCTGATGGGCAACACGGTGTTTTTCGCCAATTTGCAGTCGCAGGTATCCTCAAACTGCGCGATGAGTTCCTTGGTGGACCGATCATGAGTCAGATCGAACCATAGGAGCGATGGCCTTCTGTTGAAATTGGACGTCATGTTTTTACTCTAGAGTTCTTAATGCCTCTCTTCGCTACGCAGTATTACCAATGTGCCATTACTTTGCAGATTTAATCGCGATAAGAAAAACTATTATTCGTTCTATTCGTTCTATTAGTTCTATGTGTTGCCTGGAAGGCTGCGCTGGGCGAGTGTTTGTTGGTGTGTTGTCGACGAACCCGGGTTTTACCGCTTGTCGCTTGTGAATCAATGACAATTGCCTTTGCGTTTCAATGCCTTGTTTACCTCCTCCCGTTACCTCTGCAAAGGCCCGCGCCCCGTCTTTGGCCGTCCCGCAAAAAAATCCTAACGATGTGCAAAATCCTCCTAACGCCTATGCCTGCACCCTGACTAGGGTTGCATCAGGCAGCGCAGAAAGTACTGCCTCCGGAAAAACAACATTCGAGTGAGGTGGGCAAAATGATCATGCAAACAATCAAGGCTTCGGTACTGAAGTTCATCAAAGACGAAGATGGTCTGACCATTGTGGAATACGCGGTGGCGGGTGGGTTGATTACGGTAGGTGTTGTCGTGGCGTTCACTACCCTTGGATCAAATGTGAATCTCCAAATCAAGGGGCTGTGCAATGCCGTTAAAGCTAATGGCGGTACAGCTTGCTAATAACGATGACTCCCGCCAGGGGACGGGGCGATGTCCATCGAGTAGTTCGTGCCTCTATTTTGCTGTTAGGGCTGCCGGACATTCTTCTAAATGGGCTTCGCATCGTCTCTGCCGATGAACATTTTGAGCAGTATGGCCGCTAGAGAGGTGAGCAAAATGATCATGCAAACAATCCAGGCTTCGGTACTGAAGTTCATCAAAGATGAGGATGGCCTGACCATTGTGGAGTACGCGGTGGCGGGTGGGCTGATTACGGTAGGTGTTGTCGTGGCGTTCACTACCCTTGGATCAAATGTGAATCTCCAAATCAAGGCGCTGTGCAATGCCGTTACCGCTAATGGCGGTACAGCTTGCTAATAACGATGATTCCCGCCAGGGGAGACGCGCCATGTCCATGGAATTGCTGGTGTCGACAGTTGTACTGCTAGGACTGCTGGGCGTCGCGGTGGTGAGCGATCTGCTTCGCCACCGTATTCCCAACATGCTGGTTCTATTGGGCCTTGCCCTGGGCTTGGCCGGTCAGACTTATTCAGGCGGTGTCAGCGGATTGGGTGATAGCTTGCTGGGCATCCTGATCTGTTTTGCGCTGTTTCTGCCCATGTATGCCGTGGGTGGCATGGCCGCTGGCGACGTCAAGTTGATGGCCATGGTCGGCAGTTTTCTTCTGTTTCATTTCGCTTTGTGGGCTGCAATGTTCAGCCTGATTGCCGGCGGCGTGTGCGGCTTGTTGATCGTGCTGTTTCGCGGTCAATTGTTTCAGACCCTGGGGCGCTATTGGCTGATTTTAAGGGCACGGACTTATCTGGTACCAACTTCGGATGAAGTAGCCGGCAAGCCTTTTCCTTATTCGATTGCAATATTGATTGGCACTTTGAACAGCGTCTACTGGCAACTCGTTGCCGGTGGATTCGGAGGTTAGACATGCACGTCATCGTCGATAGTCATGCCTACCCCAGCGCTCGGGAAGCGGTGCAACGGCTGGCACCCCAGCCATGCACCATCCGCGAAACGGGTCTGAGCGACAGTTTTCTCGGCGAGTTGGTGTGCAAGCATTTGCATGACGCCGGTGTGCTGGACATGTCGCGGCTGGTGGAACGCTTGGCGCTGACCGGCGCTGTACTTGAAGAGGTCCTGGCGTTTCTGCGCAAGGATGGCCGTGTCGAAGTGCTCGGCCAGGTGAGTCAAATGGGCGGGCAGTCGCTGCGTTATGGCCTGACCGAACGCGGACGCAGTGCCGCCCGAGATGCCCTGTCGCGTAGCGGTTATATAGGCGCAGCACCGTTTCCGGTGAGTACCTACCGGTCCCTGATCAAACTGCAGACCATTCACCATGGTCGCATCAACGCCGACGATATGCGCAACGCCCTCGCTGGCGTAGTGCTCACGGAGGGGATGCTCGATCAGCTGGGTGTGGCGCTGAACTCCGGGCGCGCGATCATGATTTATGGCCCCGCGGGTACCGGCAAGACCTATGTCAGCAGTCGGCTGATCCGTCTGTTCGCCGAGGCCATCTGGGTTCCTCATGCCATTGTCATCAACGAGGCGGTGATCGAGATCTATGACCCGCAGGTGCATCAGCGGCTCGATGACAACGCTCAGCAGAACAATCTGATGCTCAACGAAGGGATCGATCGTCGACTGCTGTGCTGCAAACGCCCAATCGTCATCACGGGCGGTGAGTTGAGCATGGAACAGCTGGACGTTCGCTATGACCCGTTCACCCGTCAATACCAGGCCGCCTTGCAGCTCAAGGCCAGCAATGGCCTGTTCATCATTGATGACATGGGGCGCCAGCGCATGGCACCCGCCGAGCTGTTTAATCGCTGGATCGTCCCGATGGAAGAGAAACGCGATTTCCTCAACCTGGGCGGCGGTCGGCATTGCGAGTTGCCGTTCGATCTGATTCTGGTGTTTTCCACCAACCTCAATCCCCTGGAACTGGCTGATGAGGCCTTCCTTCGCCGGATTGGCTACAAGCTGCACTTCGGTTACCTGAAGCCCGAGGAGTACGAAAAAATCTGGCGTCAGGAAAGCGAGCGTCTGGGCATTTATTACGACCCGCTGCTGGTGCGTTATGTGCTGCAAAGGCTTTATGCAAGTGAAGGCATGCCCCTGGTGCCTTGCCATCCCCGCGATCTCCTGAACATGGCACTCGATCGCCAGCGTTATATGGGCGGTTCCGGACCACTGTCACCGAAAGAGTTGGAATGGGCCTGGCACAACTACTTCGTCCAGCTCGACTTTCTTTGATACGGAGATACTGACATGAGCTCTCGTACGCTTACCCTGATAGGTGTGTCTCTGGTCATGGGCCTTGGGGCTGCATGGATGGCTGACTCCTGGCTGAGCGCACGGCTCAATGCCAGCCCGGATGACCACCTTCGAAACGTGGTGGTCGCCACGGTAGAGATTCCATTCGGGCAGATGGTCGAGGCCCAGCAGGTCACGACCGTACGCATGCCCATGGATACGATCCCGGATGATGCCTTCGATGCCAGCGAAAAAGCCGTGGGCAAGATCGCAACGTTCGACATTCTGCGGGGCGACATTGTGCGTGGTGCGCGTCTGAGCGAGCACCTGGGGGGCAGCACCCTGGCCTCTTTGATTGCGCCTGACAAACGCGCCATTTCGGTACGTGTGGACGATGTGGTAGGTGTCGGCGGATTCCTCTTGCCGGGTAACCGGGTCGATGTACTGGCGACCAAAGCCTCGAATACCGGCAGTAACAGCGCCACGTCCAGGACCATCCTCGAGAACTTGCGGGTGTTGGCGGTGGATCAGACCGCGGGGACCGACAAGACCCAGCCGGTCGTGGTGCGCGCAGTGACGCTGGAGATGTCGGCTTCTGAAGCGGAAGCCCTGGTCACGGCGCAGACGGAAGGCAAGTTGCAACTGGCACTGCGTAACCCACTGAACCTCGAGAAGAAAATCGCGGCCGTTGCGCCTGTTGCACCTGCTGCCCCGGCCATGGCTGTGGCCACCGCCGAGGCGCCAAAACGCGTGGTACAGCGCAGCAGTGGCGAGGGCGGGGGTATCACCGTTTTCCGCGGGATCGAAGCCAAAGTAGTCAACATTCGTTGACAGGGCGCAACCGGTATCTGGGCACCAGGGTATTGGCGGAGCCGATCCGGATCAGTATCGGCAATCGAGGGCTTGATGATGAATCTTCGTATTCAGCAGCCGTTCACTTCGACGCCAAGGCGCCAGGAAGGATCGGTAAGTGTATTGATGGTGATCGCGTTGGCGTCGATGGCCATGATGGCGGCGTTGGCTTTGGACGGCGGGCATATGATGCTGAACAAAACGCGCCTGCAGAATGTGGTGGACGCCGCCGCCCTGAGTGGCGCCAAGACCCTGAGTCAGGTGGAGGGAGGCGTCAACAGTGTCAGCGCGGCCGACGCGACGCGTACCGCCGCGCTCAATACGCTGATACGAAATGCCAATGCCACGGGCAACAACGAATTGGCCACGGCGGTCGGCGGCAACGCCGGTACATTTGCAGTGGTGGAACTGGCAAGCAGCGTCTATGGCCCGTTCGCCTTTCCCGGGCCGACGGATGCCAAATACGTTCGGGTTTCGGTACAGAGCTATAAGCTGACGGGATTTTTCTGGAACTTCGCCCAGGCATTCGGCCCTGGTGGCCTGGGAACCAAAGCGGTGGCGGCGATTGCCACCGCTGGACCCAGCCCTACCAGCCCCTGCGATCTCGCGCCTTTGATGGTCTGTGGCGATAAGACTAAAAACGACCCGGCCGCTGGCATGTTCTGGGGTTTTCAATTTGGTAACTTGCAGGTATTGAAGACGGGTTCCGGCAAATCGTCCGACCCCATTGGTCCAGGCAACTTTCAATTGCTCGATTTTGGCACGGGCGGCAATGCGGTCAAAGAAGAAATGGCCGGAGGTGGCAAGGTCTGCCGCAATGTGGGGGACAATGTCCTGACTGAACCTGGCAACAAGGTCGGCCCTGCGTCTCAAGGCCTGAATACGCGCTTCGGCATCTACCAGGGCGGCCAGATCAGTGCCTCGGCCTATCCGCCGGACCTGGTGACCACGTCCAGTGACCCCGCAATCACTGACGACGGCACAGGCCCGAAGTACAACGGGCAAGCCGTCACCTCGAACAATGGCAATCTCACGGCGGGCGGCAACCCGATACTGGACTACAACGACTGGCGTACGAGCGTTGCCGCGTGTGTGGCAGGGGCCAGTGGCTGTGAGAGCAATGGGGTATTCGAGCGCCGGATGCTGAAAGTCGTGGTGGGCGACTGCACCGGGAAACAGAATGGTTCAACCTCGATCCCCGTCCTCGGTTTTGGCTGCTATTTCGTGGTGCAGCCCATGGATGGCGGCGGAGACGAGCAGATCTTCGGCCAGTTCGTGCAGAAGTGCGAAGGCGACAACGTGGCCGGCCCCTCGCCGTCAACCGATGCCGGCCCACAGATCATTCAGCTCTACAAAACCTATCTCGGCATCGGCACTCCGAGCACTGACTCGTAGGAGGCGTCATGAGACGTCACGGATTTAAATATCGGCAGCGCCAGCAAGGCCTGGCCATGGTGGAATTCACCCTGGTCCTGCCGGTGTTGCTCCTGATGTTGCTGGCCTTCGGTGAGTTCGGCCGCATGCTCTACCAGTACAACATCCTGTTGCAGGCCAGTCGTGATGCCGGCCGTTTTGTCGCCAGCCAGGCCTGGAACTCAACGCTTGGCAAGGTCGTTCTGAGCGCTACGCTGCAGACCGAGACGAAAAACGTTGCGGTGTTTGGCGTGCCTGTCGACACCGGGCCTGGTACTGAGGTGTTGTCAGATTTGACGACTGGCAACGTTATCGTCGCCCCAGAGAGCACTGACCATGTGCGTGTCACCATCACTTATACGTACTGCCCGGTGATTAGCGGTGGCATTTGCCCCGGAGCGCTCCCCGGCTTTTTTGGTAATCAGATTGCACTGAGCATTCCGCTGGTTGCCACTACCGTGATGAGGGCTCTGTGATGAACAGAAAACACATGCGCGGCATCTATACGGTGGAGTTCGCCATCGTTGGTCTGCTGGTGTTCACACTGTTGTTCGGCGTAGTGGAAATGGGCCGCCTGTACTTCACGGTCAATGCGCTGGATGAAGTCGTGCGCCGTGGTGCGCGCTTGGCGGCGGTGTGCAACATCAAGGATGAGGTGGTGAAGCAGCGGGCGATCTTCAACACGGCGGGCGATGCGGGTACGAGCCAGTTGATCGGTAACCTGGCCACCACCCACCTGACGCTGACCTATCTGGACGTAAACGGTGCTCCGGTGGCCAACCCCCTTGACACTGTCAGCGCCACCGGTTTTCGTGCCATCCGCTATGTCCGGATGAGTCTGTCAGGCTTCGTATTCAAATTGTTTATTCCCGGGTTCGGCGTGCCCATTACCTTGTCCCCATTCAGGGCAACGTTGCCACGCGAAAGCCTCGGGCGTCATTCCGATTCCGGGGAGATAACGCCATGCTGAATACCAAGGAAACTCCCGTCTCTACCTCGACCGGCAAAGCCGGGCTACGGTTGCTGATCAGCAGCCGTGACGCTGCGTCGTTGCGCGACCTGCAAGGCGTCTGCCAACGCATGCCCAGCCTGGAGGTGAGTACTCGCCTGGTGAGCAATGGGCATGTCGACCCGCTCTACGGCCTGGAGCGGATGCCTGATCTGTTGCTGTTGCGCGTCAGCCACCTGTGGCGTGAAGAGCTGGCGGCACTGTTGCAGCGCCCGGCCCATGAGCGTCCGCCGATGTTGGTGTGCGGACTGTTGAGCGAACAGGAAGGCATGCGCCTGGCGATGCAGGCCGGCGCCCGTGACGTGCTGCCGGAGCCCGTCGCCGAGACAGAACTGGTCGCCGCCTTGAATCGGCTGGTCACGGAGGTTCGGACCGGCAGTGGGACAGAAGGCAAATTAATCGCTGTGATGAGCGCCAAGGGCGGTTCCGGCGGAACCTTGCTGGCCTGCAACCTGGCTCAGCAACTCAGCATGAAGGATGGCAGTACCCTGTTGATGGATATGGACCTGCAATTTGGTAGCGTGACGCATTACCTGGATGTGGCGCAAACGCACAGCCATCTGGAGGTGTTGCATCAGATCGACGGTATGGACAGCGTCGCGTTGCGTGGTTTTTGCAGCCACTTCAGCCAGACTTTGCATGTGCTGGGTGGCCGGGCCGGTGAGCTGTGTCTGCCGCAGGACGCCCAAGCCGAGCAACTTGACACCCTGTTGCAGTTGGCCCGTGCCAGCTATAACTGGGTAGTGATCGATCTGCCGCGGCAAATCGACCACCTTACCGGCTCTGTGCTGGAGCAAGCGGATCGGGTGTATGTGGTGGTGCAGCAGAGCGTCAGCCATCTGCGCGATGCCAGCTCTCTGGTGCGGATTCTTCGCGATGACCTGGGTGTGCGCGGGGATCAATTGCAGATAGTGGTCAACCGCTTTGACAAGGCCGCAGCGATCAGCCTCAAAGATATCGGCGAGGCGATGCGCTGCACGAATCTGTCGAAATTACCCAACGACTTCAACCTGGTCAGCCAGAGTCAGAACACTGGTGTGCCGTTGGGGCTGCATGCGCCGAGGGCGGCGATCACCATTGCCCTGCGCAACATGGCTGAGGACCTGGTCGGCAACCAGATGGCTGACAACAAAGGCTTGCTCAAACGCGCCTTCAACCGTTTTTTCGGGGGATGACCCATGATCAACGACTTTCGTAACCGCTTGCGCAAACAGGCCGGTAAACCCGCCTCATCGCCGGCTGGCCAGCCGGGTGACGACCTGCTGTATCCGGCAGAGGAAATAATGGCGTGGGAACGTGCAACGCCGGATGTTCTTTACGAAACCAGAAGTCAGGTCACCCCGGTGGAAGCCGAGTGGCGAGAAAAGATCTACCAGCAGTTGCTCAAGGTCATGGACCTGTCCTTGCTGGACTCCCTTGAACAGGCTGAGGCCGCGCGGCAGATTCGCGATATTTGCCAGCGCCTGCTCGATGAACACTCGGCACCGGTGAGTACTTCCAGCCGCCAGTTGATCATCAAGCAGATCACCGACGAGGTGCTCGGTCTGGGGCCTCTGGAGCCGCTGCTGGCCGATCACAGTGTGTCCGACATTTTGGTCAACCGGCATGACTCAGTGTATGTCGAGCGCTTCGGCAAGCTGCAACGCACCGATGTGCGTTTTCGCGATGATCGGCATTTGCTGAACATCATTGACCGCATCGTCTCCAGCCTGGGTCGGCGTATCGACGAGTCTTCGCCGTTGGTGGATGCGCGGCTCAAGGACGGTTCGCGGGTCAACGCGATTATTCCTCCGCTGGCCATCGACGGCCCGAGCATGTCGATCCGGCGCTTTTCCGTGGACCTGCTCAATACCGACAGCCTGATCCAGGTGGGGGCGTTGACCCCGGCCATTGCCCTGCTGCTCAAGGCGATTGTCCGTGGGCGCTTGAACGTGCTGATTTCTGGCGGTACCGGCTGCGGCAAGACCACCATGCTCAATGTGCTGTCCAGTTTCATCCCGCACAACGAGCGGATCGTTACCATCGAAGACTCCGCCGAACTGCAGTTGCAACAGCCCCACGTGGTACGCCTGGAAACCCGGCCTTCGAATATCGAGGGACGTGGCGAGGTGAGCCAGCGGGAGTTGGTGCGCAACAGCTTGCGGATGCGGCCGGACCGCATTGTGATTGGCGAAGTGCGCGGCGCCGAGGCGCTGGACATGTTGACAGCGATGAACACCGGTCACGACGGTTCGCTGACCACGATCCACGCCAACACCGCACGCGATGCATTGGGGCGAATCGAGAACATGGTGTCGATGACCGGGGCGACCTTTCCGATCAAGGCCATGCGCCAACAGATCGCTTCGGCCATCGGAGTGGTCATCCAGCTGGAACGCCAGGAGGACGGCAAGCGCCGCCTGGTCAGCGTGCAGGAGATCAACGGCATGGAGGGCGAGATCATCACCATGACCGAAATCTTCTCCTTCGTGCGCCTCGGCATGGGCGAAAACGGCGAAGTACTCGGTGATTTTCGGCCCAGCGGCATGATCCCTGCCTTCCGCGATGTGCTGGCCAAGCGCGGTATCGAGTTGCCGCTTGCGATGTTCAGGCCTGAGTGGATGGAGGCACGGCAGTCATGAACCATATTCCTGGTGAATTCATTCTGATGTTCCTGGGCATGGTTTTTATCGCCGTCTTCCTCCTGTCTCAGAGTGTGGCAGTGCCGGTGTTTGGCGAGGCCGGCAAGATGCGCAAGCGCATTCGTGGCCGCTTGCATGTACTGGAGAAAGCCAACAATCAGTCCAGCATGCAGACCGTGTTGCGACAGAAGTACCTGACGCGTTTGTCGCCATTGGAGGCCAGGCTTGAGCAGCTGCCTTTTATGGAGGCATTGACGCAAATGATTGAGCAGTCCGGGCACGAATACCGGGCCTATCGGGTATTGCTGCTCGGGCTGGTGCTGGGTGTCTGGGCGGGTATCTTGATCTGGATGGTTTGGTCAGTCTGGTGGATGGCGCTGCTGGCGGGTTTCGCGGTTTTCTGGTTACCCATACTGAAAATCTCTCGCGACCGTGGCAAGCGCTTCGCTGAGTTTGAGGAAGGCCTCCCGGATGCGCTGGATGCCATGTGCCGTGCCCTGCGCGCTGGACACCCCTTCAACGAAACCCTGCGCCTGGTGGCCGAGGAACACAAGGGGCCGGTCGCTCATGAGTTCGGCCTGACCTTCTCCGATATCAACTATGGCAATGATGTGCGCCGGGCCATGCTCGGCCTGCTTGAGAGGATGCCGAGCATGACGGTGATGATGCTGGTGACCTCGATCCTCATCCATCGCGAGACCGGCGGGAATCTGACCGAGGTGCTGGAGCGTCTGAGTCGGCTGATTCGCGGGCGCTTCCGCTTCCAGCGCAAGGTCAAAACCCTGTCGGCGGAAGGGCGCATGTCGGCCTGGGTGCTGGTGGCGATTCCCTTCGTGCTGGCGATCGCGATCATAGTCACCAGCCCCAGTTACCTGCCTGTGCTGATCAATGATCCCCTGGGCCACAAGCTGATCATCGGGGCGTTCTGCGCCATGTTGCTCGGGATTTTCTGGATTCGCAAAATCATCCGGATTCAGGTTTAAGCGGTATTCGCTACCGGGAGGTACAGGTCATGGATTTTTTGCTCGGGTTGTTCAGTCGGGTCACGGGGAACGAGGAGATGGCGCGCCTGTTGTTCCTTGGCGCGATCGGTTTGAGTACGGTGCTTGCGGTCGTCGCCGTGATCTTGCTGATGCAGGGGCTTCAGGATCCGGTGCAGCGTCGTCTGGCGCTGATCAAGCGTGGTCATTTAGGCAACACCACCGGGCAGGAAGCTCCAGGTAACCTGCAACTGTTACTGGAGCGGGTCGGCCAGCGCTTTGCCTCGGCCGAATCGGCTCAGACGTCCGCCACCCAGACCCTGTTGACGCATGCGGGGTACCGTTCCTCTTCGGCAGTGCAGATGTATTGGGCAGTGCGCTTGATGTTGCCGCTGTTATTGATCGGTATTGCGTTGCTGCTGTTGCCGATGATTCCCAAGGTTTCCCTGACCATGGGGCTGCTGTTGGTGGCCTTGGTGGCCTGTATCGGATGGTTGGTGCCAGCGCTGTATGTCGCCAAGCGCAAGCAGTTGCGACAAGGTCGGCTGCGTGCCGCATTTCCGGATGCGCTGGATCTGATGGTGGTGTGCGTGGAGTCGGGGCTGGCCCTGCCCACGACCATCGAACGGGTGGCTGAGGAGATGTCGGTCAGTCAGGCCGAACTGGCTGAAGAACTGGCCCTGGTCAATGCGCAAATCCGCGCGGGCATTTCCAGTACCGAGGCGCTCAAGCAACTGGCCGTACGCACTGGCCTGGATGACGTACAAGGTCTGGTCAGCCTGTTGGCGCAGAGTATCCGCTTTGGTACCAGCGTGGCCGACACCCTGCGCATTTATGCCGATGAGTTCCGTGACCGGCGTACGCAGGCCGCCGAAGAGATGGGGGCGAAAGTCGGTACCAAGCTCATATTCCCGCTGATTCTCTGTCTATGGCCGAGCTTCTTTCTGGTCGCTATCGGCCCCGCCATAATCGGGGTATTCAGAGTATTCGGTAAGTGAACAGGGGTGGCTTGCTGTCGAACAGGATGGCTGTACTGCATTAGAACGGGGTGGATCAGGCGAGCAGAGTGCATTCACTCCAATCGCCTGCTCCACCTTGTAGTATCTGGACTGTATTTTCCTGCACACGTGATTGAGCCTGGCTTTTTAGCCAGGCCACTCTGGACGACGCCAGAGGCTGATCACCCATCGATATGCCTCAGTTGCCGATGGTCATTTGTCCTGCTGAATCCTGGTCATAAAACTGCGGAATCGGGTAGCTGAAGCTATTCAGCCAGCGCTGCATGGCCAGGTCACGTTCGGTGGCCGAAGCGGTTTGCAGTTTAGGGGAGGCAACCACACCGCGAATCTGCAGCTGCAACCACTGTTCGGTGCCTTGTTGATACGGCGAAGAGGGGCCCGGCTCAATTGCCCAGGCAGTGGTGGACAGGCAAGCCATGCACACGATCAACAGCCTTTTGGTATTCATCTCGACTCCTCGTACGTTCTACTTGTTCGCACTGGACGAGGTATCGGCTACCTCAGTCCTGCGATTCCCCTCGGAGGCCACCACTTTATTGGCGGAGGCCTTGAGTTTTTCCGCGCGGGTTTGAGCCTCTATGACTTGCTTGGGGCTCAAGTCGGCGCGGGTCACGAGTTCAGCAGCCGCCTTCCAGTTATCCTGGTAGATCAGCAGCGTCACCATATTGAGTGCCGCCAGTGTATTTGCCTGCTTGAGCTCCATGGCGGTCATGAACTCAAAGCGTGCTTCAGGGATCCGTCGCTGATTGAGGTAGACGACCCCCAGGTCATTTCGCATCCTGTCGTCGGTGGGGGCCATCTTCACCGCACGTTCAAGGTGAGTGGCAGCGGTGGCGTTATCATTTTTGGCGGCGGCCAACTGGCCCAGGCCATGTTCCCCTTCAGCCGCCAGACAGGTGCCGAGCAAGCTTTCGTACAACGGCTGCGCGTCGCCGCTACGCCCCATCAAGCGCAGCACCCGAGCCTTGCGCAGGCGAACCTGGACCAGGTCATCGGGCAATCCTTCCAGATTCGCCAGGCTGGCATACAAACGGCCTTCTTCGGCCATGCTGTCGGCCAGGTTCAGGGCCAGTTCTTGATCTGAACCGGGCTTGGCACAGTTAGCTGGTTGCGAAGGCATGCCATTGCTGGCACAACCTGCGAGCATTAATGTCGCGGCTATTGCAATGACTGCTTTCATCGAATGTCCTCTGGCTACGACACGTTGAACGCCTGGCCAATGGCAATAAAGCTGGCCCGGCCAGCGTTCAAAGTCACCGTTACGAGTGAGGGCGAGGCAAGTCTGGTTCAGGCTTCGGTTCATTGCGAGAGCCCGCTGAGGCTGTCGAAGTCGCCATTTTCCAGGAAAAACATGCGGTAGAAGTTCGGGTCGTAATTGCGCATTTGCTCGCCAGGCAATGACGGTAGTTGTGCATTGGCGGCCAGTGGCTGGACCAGATGCGGGGTGACGATCATCAGCAGTTCGCGCTCCTCACGGTTGATGACGTTGTCGCGGAAAAACGCACCCAGAACCGGGATATCCCCCAGCCCCGGAAACTTGTTCACATGGGAGTCGTTGTGGGTGCTGATCAGGCCGCTGATGACGAAGCTTTCGCCGTCGGCCAGGGAGATGCTGGTATCGGTACGGCGCACGGTCAGGGCCGGGACTACCGTGCCGGCGATGCTCACGGCGTTGGTGAAGTCCAGTTCACTGACTTCCGGCGCCACCTTCAGCGCGATACGGTTTTTCCCGATGATGGTCGGCGTCAGAGTCAGGCGGATACCGAACTCCTTGTACTCGATGAACACGTTATCGCTGCCTGAACTGGGCACCGGAATCGGTATTTCACCGCCGGCCAGGAAGCTCGCACTCTGCCCGCTGAGCGCTACCAGGCTTGGCCGCGCCAGGGTGTAGGCGAAACCACTGCCTTCCAGCGCGTTGAGCGCCACCAGGGTATTGCCGGTAGCAAAAGTGAGGTTGAAGTTGTTGTTGTTCACCGGCACCGCCGGCGTGACAATGCCGCCGATGGTGGGCAAGGTTCTCGGCGAGCCGAACAGCCAGTTGCCCCGGATGCCGAAAATCGAGGCGGAGGCTTCCTTGAGCTTGGTCCGGCTGACTTCTACGAAGCGGATATCGGTCTGCACCTGGCTCGGCAGCAGCGGGTCTTCGGAAGGCACCGACGGCACGCTGGTCAGCGCCGACGTGGCTTTACCCTTGACGAATACCATGCTTTGGCGCGGCGTTTTCGAACAGGCGGTCCAGACCATCAGGCTGGTAGTCCCCGGCGCAACGCCCGTGAGTATGAACGCGTTGCTGCCGCTGGGTTGTACGTCGGCAATTTTCGGGTCACCCACCGCCAGTTGTGTTATCGGAACGGGGCTGCGCAGTTCATGCTGCAGCCCCTGACCGACCTCGTACGTTGTCGGCCAATTGTCCAGCTGTGGACAATTGGCTGGCGCGGCCTGAGCCGCATCCACGCTGAGGCCCATCCAGAACAGGCCATGGATAATTCGCTTGAAAGCGGGCACGGGACGAAGGCTCATTAAGGACATCCTTTTAGGCTGACGGAGTTGTCACGGATCACTTCACGGGGATCGGACTGTCCCCCCCAATGCGCCAGACCATTTATCCATGACCTTGGCGTTATTCCTTGCGTGCTACATACAAACAGGCGCAATTTGCTGATCTGGCTGGACAGCGAGCGGCCTTTGCTAAAACGATTTTTAGTGATCCGGTGACCTGGACTGCCCGACAGAGCGACACTCGCGGCTATGGACCGTACTGTCCGCCGACCTGGCTCCCCCGGAAAGTAATCGGCAATGAAGGTACAGAGCCGCAAAACGCCTGCCAGGATCATAGTGAGGTAACTCCTTTTGCCAATCCGCTATCTGATCACTGAAGCTAACGTGGAAATTCGAGCCGTTATGACTTCTTATCGTTTGAAGGTAGTTCAAACAAGCCAAAGTGCCATCGTTTTAAAAAAACCATTGGTGCAAAGGCTGGCTGGCGAGCGGTGCGGGCAAGGTCGCAGCGCAGTGCGATTGCCTGATATTGACGGGGTGTGCTGAATGCAAAAAAAGGCCCGTCAGTCTGACTGAGCGGGCCTTTTGCGTTTGTGCAGGTTTTACATCGACAGGATCAAGCGCCCGGCAAACAGGATCAGAATCACCCCCATTGTCCGTTCAAACCAATGGCCCATGCGCATGAACAGCACTCGCACCCGGGCACTGGAAAAGAACAGCGCGACAATGACAAACCACAGTGCATTCACAAAACACATCCAGACCCCATAAAGTGCCTGGACCTTGAGTGGCGTTGTGGCGCTGATGATGGTGGTGAAAATCGCCAGGAAAAACAGCGTCGCCTTGGGGTTGGTTGCGTTGGTCAGAAACCCGGTGATAAATGCCTTCGACAGCGTTTGTTCGGCGAGGGGCTCGTCCGAGCCTTTATCGCCCTCAAGCGCGGACTTGGGTTTGCTGCGCAACAGGCTGACACCGAGGTACAAAATGTAGGCGCCGCCCGCGACCTTGGCCACGGTCAACAGCCAAGGCGTTGTATGCATCAGCGCGCCGACCCCGAGCAGGGTGTACAGCACGTGCACGGAAATCCCTGCGCCGATACCCAGCGCCGTGCAGATGCCCACCCACCGGCCGAAACGCACGCTCTGACGAATGGTCACGGCGAAATCCGGCCCGGGTGCGACCACGGCCAGAAAGTGAATAGTCGCCAGCGCCAGAAATTCGCCCAGGTAATTTGAAAACATCTCAACTCCAGAAGGTAAGGGGTGAAGCATTGCCGCGGTAACCGACAAAGAACGAAAGGCTCAGTCGCGGATCCGCCACGCCCGGAGTCACCGAGTGCATGCGGCGTGAATTGAACATGATGAAATCGCCTGGCTCAGGGCGTATCTCCAGGGTCGGAGGACCTAGCAGGGCGGGGTCGATGCCGTAACTGTCGCCGCGCATGTCGTCGAACTGATCCGGCGAAATGTCGTCGTCCCACACCTGCAGCGCACCGCCCTCGGTCGGCATGTTCAGGTAAACGTTGCAGGCGAACTGCGCTTCCAGGCTTCTGGCCTGGTAACTGTCCGGGGCGTCCTTGGCGAAAATGTCGTGATGGGCGAGGAAGCACACCCCCGGTTTCACCACCCGCGACAGCCCGACGTACATCTTGCGGCCGTAGAGGTTTTCCAGGTGCGCACCCGCCGGCCAGGATTCGTCGAGCATGCAGCGCAGGGTGTCGACCGGGGACGAATAGGGAGCGCAACGGTTACGCAACTCCGCAATGTTGCGCGTGGCGCGTTCGAAGTAGTCCTCGATCAGTAGCGGCTGGTTTTCCGCTTCATAAAACGCCATGCCGATGCGGCCGATGCTCGGCGCATTGATATAGCCTTCGAAGCCCGGGGCGAGAATCTTGTCGCCAATCTGAATCGCCAGCGGCGGGGGCAGCAAGCCCTTGACGCGGATGGCGAGGACTTCTTCATTGACCAGTTTTTTTATGCACGTCTCATCGAGACGCTCGACGTCAAGCATCATGTCTTAGGTCCATCTATCAGATAGTCAACAGAACCCGCGAGCGCAGGCTCCCCCGGCGTCAGGCGATGACGGTGCTGGCATCGCCCAAATGCTCAATCCACGTTGTAGTGGACTGACAGCGTTCCCTTCTTCAATGAAAGGGGCGCGATCGTGACTGTGCCCAATTCCTTCAGGCTCCATACATGGGTGCCGCCGCAGCCGTAGGCGGGCAGCTCACCGAAACCGATTTCCCGGGCGCCTTCGCGCAACGACGTCAGGCGCGGAAAATCCTGGGTCACCCACTGTTCGAGGCCGAGTTGAATGGTTTGGGCATCGACGTCCTGTGCGCATTCCAGCGCCTTGAACTGCACGCGGCCTTCGCCCGGCCAGTGATGCGCCTTGATCGGCATCCAACCCTTGGCCTGGACGAAGTGGCCGATCAGATGCCCGGCTGAATGCATGCGTGTATTGAACTGGCGACGCTCCCCGTCCACCCGAATCAGGGTCATGCCGGGTGTTACCGGTTGGTCGACGAAATGAATGATCTGGTCAGGGTCCTGGATGACGCGCAGTACCTGGCTATCGCCGATCCAGCCTGTATCAAAGGGTTGTCCGCCACCCTGGGGGTGAAACAGCGTGGCGCGTAGAACCACCGCATATTCGTTCTCGTAGGGCGTGCAATCCAGGACTTCCACATTAGCCTTGAGGTCATCACTATGGAAAAAGAGGCGAAGCGTCATATTCCATGCCCTTATTAAAGTTTCTATTTTTATTATATGAAGCGTGGAATTGCGTGATAATCCGTTCAATCATCAAAGGACTGTTGCGCTGTGAGCATAAATCTTCCACTACTGCTGCTCGGTGAAATGGCGATTTTCGTCAAGGTGGTCGAGACCGGCAGCTTTTCTGAAGCGGCCCGTCAACTGGGCACTTCTCCTTCGGCGGTCAGTCGTAGCATTTCGCGTCTGGAGAAGGCGCTGGCCACGCGTCTGCTGCAACGAACCACGCGTAAATTGCGGCTGAGCGACGGGGGCGAAGAGGTATTCAAACGCTGCCAGGAAATGGTCAATGCCGCCCAGTCAGTGATGGAAATCAGTGGGCAGTTCACTGACGAACCCGAGGGGCTGGTACGTATCAGCGTCCCGAAAGCGGTAGGCCGGATCGTGATTCACCCGCATATGCCGGAGTTTTTGCGCCGTTATCCCAAAGTGGACCTGGAGCTGTTGCTTGAGGATCGTCAGGTCGATTTGATCGACGACAACGTCGACCTGGCGATTCGCATCACCGACCGGCCGCCTGCGGGGCTGGTGGGACGGCAGTTGCTCACCATCGACCATTTGCTCTGCGCGACACCGCAGTATCTGGCCGAACACGGTACGCCGACGCACCCCCATGACTTGCTCAATCACAGCTGCATTTACCTGGGCGAAACCCCGAGCGATGCGCGCTGGAAATTCAAGAAGGGCAGCAAATCGGTGACTGTCGGTGTGCGAGGGCGATATGCTGCCAATCACACCGGCGTACGTTATGGCGCGGTGTTGCAGCACATCGGCATTGGCAGCTTGCCCTATTTCACTGCGCGCCATGCCTTGGAGAAAGGCCTGATGGTGCAGGTGCTGCCGGACTGGACCTTTCTGGCGTCCTACCACGGAGGTGCCTGGTTGCTGCATTCGCCAACCCGGTACCTGCCTCCCAAGCTACGAGTGTTGATTGATTACCTGGTGGCGTGTCTGGAGAAGGAGCCGACGTTGGGCAAGCCAGGCAAGTCGAATGGTCCGGTTTGGTCCTCATCGGAGTATGAACTGCCGGAGAGCGACGGCTTGTTTTGAGCACAAAAAAGGCCCGCATGTTCAACCATGCGGGCCTTTTTCATTGCTGAGCCGCAATCAGTGCTTGCTGTCCTGATTCGACATCGCCAGCAGTTGTTTTTCCTGGTTCCAGTCAAACGGTTCGTCGTTCTGTTCAGCTTCGAAGCGACGTTCTTCCAGCGCCTGATACAGATCGATTTCATCATCGGGCATGTAATGCAGGCAGTCACCGGCGAAGTACCACAGCAGGTCGCGCGGGACCAGGTGGGCAATTTGCGGGTAGCGGGTGATCACCTGGCAGAGAATGTCCTGACCCAGGTATTGGCTTTCGATCGGATCGACCGGCAGCAACGCACGCAGTTCGTCGAAGCGCTCCAGGAACAAGGCATGGCTTTCTTCAGGAACCTGTTCGGCCTCACCCACGGCGACCAGGATGCTGCGCAAGTGGTCAAGCAAGACGAGATGGTCGGCAACGACGTTGGACACGAGATAAGTCCTCAAGAGCAAAACGGGCGCGGGAGTATAAAGCGCCCGCGCCCATTTTGCATTGGCGTACAGGTATGGCTGGATCAGCGGACCTTTCCTTGCGCCAGCGCCAACTCTTCTTTATCGAAATCATCGACATCAATCACCTTGCGCCGCGCCGCTTCGGCGGCACGCAGGGTCTGCGCTTCCCCTGCCTGCAATACGCCGGCCTCCAGCGCTGCATCGATGATGTTCTCCCCGGCTGCCGGCTCGAGCTGGCCACTTCTGAGCGCCATGTGCAGTTTTTTCTGCAGGGGTTGCGCTGCATTGAGCAAATTGCAGGCGTGTTGCAAAGCCCCGACGGCGTCATCGGCCGATTGCGGTCGATAGCAACCGCCCAGCAACTCTTCGAGCGTCGGGTCGCCCTTGGCGCGGCCAATCACGGCGGCCACTTCGGCGCCAAGTGCGTCCGATGGCCCTTTGTGTCGACGGCCGAACGGGAACACGATCATCCGCAACAGGCAGCCCAGCACCTTGTTCGGGAAATTGGTCAGCAGTTCATCCAGCGCGCGTTCCGACTGGCCAAGACTTTCCTCCATGGCCCAGGTAAACAGCGGCGTCATGTGCTCCGGTGAATCGAGGTCGTGGTAGCGCTTGAGGGCGGCAGAGGCGAGGTACAGGTTGCTGAGCACATCCCCCAGGCGTGCCGACAGGCGTTCGCGACGTTTCAGTTCACCGCCCAGCAGCATCATGCTCAGGTCCGCCAGCAAGGCGAACGCCGCGGCCTGACGGTTGAGCGCCCGGAAGTAACCCTGGCTGAGCTTGTTGCCCGGCGTGTGTTCGAAGTGCCCTAAACCCAGGTTCAACACCAGTGTGCTGGCGGCGTTGCTCACGGCAAAACCGATGTGCTTGAGCAGCAGACCATCGAACTCGGTGAGCGCCTGGTCCTTGTCTTCGCGGCCAGCTAGGGCCATTTCCTTGAGCACGAACGGATGGCAACGAATCGCCCCCTGGCCGAAGATCATCAGGTTGCGCGAGAGAATGTTCGCGCCTTCCACGGTGATGAAAATCGGCGCGCCATTCCAGCCGCGGCCAAGGTAGTTGTTCGGCCCCATGATGATGGCTTTACCGCCGTGAACATCCATCGCATGGCTGATGCACTCGCGGCCGCGTTCGGTGAGGTGGTACTTGAGAATCGCCGACAGCACCGACGGTTTCTCGCCCAGATCCACTGCGTTGGCGGTCAACATGCGCGCCGCGTCCATCATCCAGGCGTTGCCTCCGATGCGCGCCATGGCCTCCTGAATCCCTTCGAACGCCGACAGTGGCACGTTGAATTGTTCGCGAACCTGAGCGTACTGACCGGTCACCAGACTGGTGAATTTGGCCGCTCCGGTGCCGACGGCTGGCAACGAAATCGACCGCCCGACCGACAGGCAATTCATCAGCATCATCCAGCCTTTGCCGAGCATTTCCTGACCGCCGATGAGGAAGTCGAGCGGCACGAACACGTCCTTGCCGGAGTTCGGGCCGTTCATGAACGCGGCACCCAGAGGCAAGTGGCGACGACCGATTTCCACGCCTGCGGTGTCCGTTGGGATCAGGGCCAGGCTGATGCCCAGGTCTTCTTCATCACCCAGCAAATGGTCCGGGTCATAGGCCTTGAAGGCGAGGCCGAGCAGGGTCGCCACCGGGCCGAGGGTGATGTAACGCTTTTCCCAGTTCAGGCGCAGGCCGAGGGTTTCCTTGCCTTCCCATTCACCTTTGCAGATGACCCCGGTGTCGGGCATTGCCCCAGCGTCGGAACCGGCCAGCGGGCCGGTCAACGCGAAACAGGGAATGTCGTCGCCTCGGGCCAGGCGTGGCAGGTAATGGTTGCGTTGTTCGTCGGTGCCGTAATGCAGCAATAGTTCGGCGGGGCCGAGGGAGTTGGGGACCATCACGGTGGAAGCAAGGTCGCCGCTGCGGGTCGCCAGCTTCATGGCGACCTGTGAATGCGCATAGGCAGAGAAGCCTTTGCCGCCAAATTCTTTGGGAATGATTAGCGCGAAGAAGCCGTTCTCCTTGATGTGCGACCAGGCTTCAGCGGGCAGGTCCATGTCTTGCCCGATTTGCCAGTCGGTGACCATGGCGCATAGCTCTTCGGTCGGGCCATCGATGAAGGCCTGTTCCTCTTCGCTCAGTTGGGCTTTTGGGTAGGACAGTAGCTTGTCCCAGTCGGGGCGACCGCTGAACAGTTCGCCGTCCCACCACACGGTGCCGGCATCAATGGCGTCGCGTTCGGTTTGCGACATCGGCGGCAGGGTTTTCTGGAACCAGTTGAACAGCGGCGCGCTGAAGAACTTGCGACGCAGGTCGGGCAGCAACAATGGTGCCGCAACGGCTGCGATCAACACCCAGTACAACAGCAGCAGCCAACCGGGCGCGCGACTGAAAGCCCCCATTGCCACCACGTAAACGGCAACGATGCAGAGAGCGGGCAGGGGAGCGATGCGACGATGGGCTAACCATGCTATCCCGACAACCAGAACCAGTATCCACAACAGCAGCATATTTAATCCTCCGTGAACCAGGGTAAAACCAACCTTCAGAGCTTAGACGGCATCCGCCAAAGAGGGTGGTCAGAGCGATGTGATTGAAATCGTGGGAAACCTTGGGTGAGATTTGTAGGCTCGGTTGGCAACATGCTCGGGAAATGGTTCGTTTCCTGCGCGGCAATGCGCTCATGTTTGGCCGAAACGTCGTTATCTCTGTGCTGAACCTGTCGTTAGACTCGGGGCTTCCCCAGGAGATTATTCTCATGCACGAGTACTTGAGTCCCGGTCGCTTCATCGATAGTGACCATCCCTCGGTGGTGGAGTTCGCCGAACAACATCGCGGCAGCCGTCGAGACCCGGTCGAGCAGGCGATCCACCTGTATTACGCGGTGCGCGAGGCCGTGCGCTACAACCCCTACACGTTCAGCCGCGATCCAGAGACCCTGCGCGGCAGTTATGCGCTGACAACCGGGGAAAGCTATTGCGTGCCCAAAGCCACGTTGCTGGCCGGCGCTGCGCGACATTGCGCGATCCCGGCGCGGATCGGTCTGGCCGATGTGCGCAATCACCTGTCGACGCCACGCTTGCTCGAATTGCTCAAGAGCGATGTGTTCGCAATGCACGGCTATACAGAGCTGTATCTGAACGACCGCTGGGTCAAGGCGACACCGGCGTTCAACCAGAAACTCTGTGAGCTGTTCAATGTCGCGCCGCTGGAGTTCGACGGCATCAACGACAGTGTTTTCCATCCGTTCAATCGCGATGGCGAGCAGTTGATGGAGTACCTGATCGATCACGGCCAGTTCACCGATGTACCGGAAGCATTCTTTTTCGAGCACCTGAAAAAGTGCTATCCGCACCTGTTCAGCGACGAGTTGCCGACACTGCTGGGTGATATGCAGAGCGATTTGAGTCGCGCCTGATCCGGCGTATGCTGCCTGCCCACTTGTCGAAAAAGAGGCGGTCATGCTGAAGATCTGGGGTCGGAAAAACTCGTCGAATGTCAGGAAACCGTTGTGGGCCGCCGAAGAGCTGGGGCTGGCCTACGAGGCCATCGATGCGGGCGGTGCCTTTGGTGTCGTCGATACGCCGCAGTATCGGGCGATGAACCCCAATGGCCGCGTGCCGATGATCGAAGACGACGGTTTTGTGTTGTGGGAATCCAATGCCATCGTGCGTTACCTGATGGCCCTTCATGCCAACGGCAGCGCTTGGTATCCGGCGGATATAAAAGCTCGCGCCACGGCCGACAAGTGGATGGACTGGACGACCTCAAGTTTCGCCGGTCCATTGCGCACCGTATTTTGGGGCGTGTTGCGCACCCCGGCAGACAAGCAGGATTGGTCGGCCATCAACGCCGCTATCAAGGAGTGCGAAGATCTGCTGTCACTGGCCAATCAGGCACTGGCCGCCCAACCGTACCTGTCCGGCGACGAAATCGGCATGGGCGACATCCCGCTCGGTAGTTTTATTTATGCCTGGTTCGAGATGCCGATCGAGCGCGTATCACTGCCGCACCTTGAAGCCTGGTACGCCCGGTTGAAACAGCGTCCGGCGTATCAAAAAGCCGTTATGACTGCGTTGACTTAATACTCACTATCGACACACTTGACTGTACTTGTGTGGCGGCGACAAGCACCATTGCGCTCACGCGCCGCGGTTGTACCTGTCGCCGCCGGCCGTCTTTTATTCCTTTCTTCCCTCTTGGTGCGTAATCCGATATGAGTTCCGCTCTGTCCATCCGGCAGCTAACCAAAACCTACGGCAACGGTTTCCAGGCCCTGAGTGGTATCGATCTGGATGTCGCCGAAGGTGACTTCTTCGCCTTGCTCGGCCCTAACGGCGCCGGCAAATCCACGACCATCGGCATTCTCTCGACCCTGGTGAACAAGACCAGCGGAACGGTGAATATCTTCGGTCACGACCTCGACAAAAATCCTGCGCAACTCAAGCGCTCCATCGGCGTGGTACCCCAGGAATTTAACTTCAACCAGTTCGAAAAGACCTTCGATATCGTCGTGACCCAGGCCGGTTACTACGGCATTCCGGCGAAAGTCGCCAAGGAACGCGCCGAGCAATACCTGACCCAGCTCGGGCTGTGGGACAAACGTGACACGCCTTCACGCTCGCTGTCTGGCGGTATGAAGCGACGACTGATGATCGCTCGTGCGCTGGTTCATGAACCGCGTCTGCTGATCCTCGATGAACCGACGGCAGGTGTGGATATCGAACTGCGTCGCTCGATGTGGACCTTCCTCACCGAGCTGAACCAGAAAGGCATCACCATCATCCTCACCACGCACTATCTGGAAGAGGCTGAGCAGTTGTGTCGCAACATCGGCATCATTGACCACGGCATCATCGTCGAGAACACCAGCATGAAACAGTTGCTCAGCCAACTGCATGTGGAAACGTTCCTGCTCGACGTCAAGAACACATTGAACAGTGCGCCGCAGTTGCTCGGCTACCCGACCAGGCTGCTCGACAGCCACACCGTGGAAGTCCAGGTCGACAAAGCCATGGGCATCACCGCGCTGTTCACTCAGTTGGCGCAGCAAAACATTGAGGTACTGAGCCTGCGTAACAAAACCAATCGTCTCGAGGAGTTGTTCGTGTCTCTGGTGGAGAAAAATCTGTCGAAGGTGGCGGTATGAGTTCGGAGCTGCAACCCAACCTCGTTGCCCTCAATACCATCGTTTACCGTGAGGTCCGGCGTTTTACCCGGATCTGGCCGCAGACGCTGCTGCCGCCGGCCATCACCATGGTTCTGTACTTCGTGATCTTCGGCAATCTGATCGGTCGCCAGATCGGTGATATGGGTGGCTTCACTTACATGGAGTACATCGTGCCGGGGCTGATCATGATGTCGGTGATCACCAACTCCTACGGTAACGTGGTGTCGAGTTTCTTCGGCAGCAAGTTCCAGCGTTCCATCGAGGAATTGATGGTGTCGCCGGTCTCGCCGCATACGATTCTGATCGGCTACACCTTGGGCGGCGTGCTGCGCGGGCTGATGGTCGGGATCATTGTGACGTTGCTGTCGCTGTTCTTTACAGATTTGCAGGTGCATCACCTGGGCGTGACCATTCTGGTGGTGGTGCTGACGGCGACGATCTTCTCGCTGCTGGGCTTCATCAACGCTGTGTTTGCCCGCAATTTCGATGACATCTCGATCATCCCGACGTTCGTGCTGACACCGCTGACCTATCTGGGCGGGGTGTTTTACTCGATTTCCCTGTTGCCGCCGTTCTGGCAGACCGTGTCCCTGGCGAACCCGGTGCTGCACATGGTGAACGCTTTCCGTTACGGCATCCTCGGCGTTTCGGACATCAAGATCAGCATCGCGATCACCTTTATGCTGGTGGCGACCATCGTGTTGTACATCGGTTGCGCACGGTTGCTGGTCAGTGGGCGCGGGATGCGTACCTGATTCAAGATCGCGTCGCTCCCTTCGCGAGCAGGCTCGCTCCCACACCGGATCTATGTTGCACCGAAGATCCAGTGTGGGAGCGAGCCTGCTCGCGAAGGGGCCAGCACAAACACCGCATAAAAAAACGGCCTCCCACAATGGAGGCCGTTTTGCATTCCTACATCCTATTTTTCTTGCGCCGCTTCCACTGCCGCGCCACCCACCAGCGCCAATACATCATGGTCAGGAAGTAGGCGAGAGCACCCAACACCAGCCCAGTCACCACCGAGCCCAGCAAAAACGGCTGCCATAACGTAGACAACTCGCCGCTGACCCATTCCCAGGACAATGAGTCCGGCAACTGGCGGGTGGGCACATCCAACAGCCAGGCACCGGTCTGGTACGTGCAGAAAAACACGGCAGGCATGGTGATCGGGTTGGTCAGCCAGACCAGACTCACCGCAATCGGCATATTGCCCCGCACCAGGATGGAAAGCACGGCGGCCAACAGCATTTGCATCGGGATCGGCAAAAACGCCGCGAACAGACCGACTGCCATCGCCCGGGCCACAGAGTGGCGGTTGAGATGCCAGAGGTTGGGGTCATGCAGCAAGCTGCCGAGAAAGCGTAAGGATTTGTGTTCCTTGATGCTGGTCGGGTCTGGCATGTAGCGTTTGAACAAGCGCCGGGGCATAAGGCTTCTCGGTCGGTTAAGGCGGCAAGTATGTCTGGATTCTGCGAACCACCCATTCAGACTTTGTGACAATTATTAACGGCGTCTGTGCAACTAGCCGGCTAAGCCTAGGTGGGAACTCTCCAGGATGAGTGTATGCGCACAGGGATGTTGGCGCTGGCGTTGGGTCTGTTGACCCTGCGTTTTTTGCCGGTTTTACCGCCGGTCGGGTTATGGATGTTACTGCCGCCAGTGGGTTTGATGTTGTTGCCGTTTCGGACGTATCCGTTGGCGTTTTTCCTGTTCGGCTTCAGCTGGGCGTGCGCGAATGCACAGTGGGCGCTGGATGACCGCCTGCCACTGAAGCTGGATGGCGAAACCCGCTGGATAGAAGGACTGGTGACGGGGTTGCCGCAGAATGCCGACGGCGTGGTGCGATTCGAACTGACGGACAGCCAATCACGCCGAACGAAGCTGCCCGCGAAACTTCGGCTGGCCTGGTACGACGGGCCGTCCGTCAACAGTGGCGAGCGATGGCGACTGGCGGTCAAATTGAAGCGACCCTCCGGGCTGCTCAATCCGCATGCCTTCGATTACGACGCCTGGTTGCTGGCGCAACACATCGGCGCGACCGGCACGGTCAAGGCGGGTGAGCGACTCAACGAAGCCCGAGGGGCTTGGCGCGACGGCATCCGTCAGCGTTTACAAGCGGTCGATGCCCAGGGCCGAACCGCAGCGTTGACGGCGCTGGTACTCGGAGATGGCGCCGGGCTGAGTCGCGAGGAGTGGCAAGTGCTGCAAGACACTGGCACCGTGCATCTGCTGGTGATTTCCGGGCAGCACATCGGATTGTTGGCGGGGTTGGTCTATCTGCTGATCGCCGGGCTGGCACGTTTTGGCCTGTGGCCAGGACGTTTGCCCTGGCTGCCCTGGGCATGCGGGCTGGCGTTCCTGGCAGCGCTGGCTTACGGGCTGTTGGCCGGCTTCGATGTTCCAGTGCAACGCGCTTGCGTGATGATCGGTCTGGTGCTGTTGTGGCGGTTGCGCTTTCGTCATCTCGGGGCATGGCGGCCGCTGCTACTGGCGCTCAATGGCGTTTTGCTGCTGGATCCGTTGGCCAGTCTGCAACCGGGCTTCTGGTTGTCCTTCGCCGCCGTGGCAGTGTTGATCTTTACCTTTGGCGGGCGATTGGGGCCTTGGCGATGGTGGCAAACCTGGACCCGGGCTCAATGGCTGATCGCTATCGGTCTGTGCCCATTGCTGCTGGTGCTCGGCCTGCCGATTAGTATCAGCGGCCCGGTGGCCAATTTGCTGGCGGTGCCCTGGATCAGTCTGGTGGTGTTGCCACCTGCCTTGCTCGGGACATTGTTGTTGCCTGTGCCTTATGCGGGCGAAGGGTTGCTGTGGCTGGCAGGCGGTTTGATTGACGGGCTGTTCAAGGCGCTGACTTTGATGGCCGGGCAATTGCCCGCATGGGTGCCGGCGGCGGTGCCGTTGTGGTGTTGGGGACTCGGTACTTTGGGGGCCTTTCTACTCTTGCTGCCGCGCGGTGTGCCGTTGCGCCCATTGGGGTGGCCGTTGTTGCTGTTGCTGGTTTTTCCGCCTCGGCCGTTGTTGCCTGAAGGCATGGCCGATGTCTGGCAACTGGATGTCGGCCAAGGGTTGGCTATCCTTGTGCGTACCCGCCATCACACGCTGTTGTATGACGCCGGACCGCGTTTCGGCGATCTCGACCTCGGTGAACGGGTGGTGCTGCCGTCATTACGCAAACTCGGGGTAAAGGCGCTCGACCTGATGCTGATCAGCCACGCCGATGCCGATCACGCCGGCGGTGCGCGAGCAGTGGCCAATGGTTTGCCTGTCAAGCGGGTACTCAGTGGCGATCCCGAGGGTTTGCCTGTCGAGCTGCAAGCCCAAGGGTGTGAAAGTGGCCGGCAATGGAACTGGGACGGTGTGAATTTCCAACTGTGGCAATGGACGTCAGCCCATGACAGCAATCAGAAGTCCTGCGTCTTGCAAGTTGAGGCCAGCGGCGAGCGTCTGTTGCTGACCGGCGATATCGACATCGCTGCCGAACGGGCCTTGCTTGAGGGGCCTCTGGCGGTGGCCACCGATTGGTTGCAGTCACCGCATCACGGCAGCCGCAGTTCCTCGTCGATGGCCCTGTTGAGCATGTTGCAACCCAAGGCGGTGTTGATTTCCCGTGGGCAGGGCAATTCTTTTGGCCATCCGCACCCCACGGTCGTGGCGCGCTATCAGAAACGCGGCATGGCGATTTACGACAGCGCCGAGCACGGAGCCATTCGTCTGCAACTGGGGCATTTCAAGCCACCGTGGACAATGCGTCTGGATCGGCGTTTCTGGCGCGCTCCGCCATCTATCAATAAATAGCCGGGAGTTATTAAAGCCCGACCGGAAGCGACATCACGGTCTTCGGTGCGCTCACCCCCTATGTTAGAGTGGCGCACTTTTTCGAGGGGACTGTCACTGTGTGGGAATTGGTCAAATCCGGCGGTTGGATGATGCTGCCGATCATTCTGAGTTCCATCGCGGCCATGGCGATTGTCGCCGAGCGTCTCTGGACCCTGCGAGCCAGCCGTGTGACCCCGGAGCATCTGCTCGGGCAGGTCTGGGTATGGATCAAGGACAAGCAACTCAATAAAGAAAAACTCAAGGAACTGCGCGCCAACTCACCGTTGGGCGAGATCCTGGCCGCAGGCCTTGCCAACTCCAAGCATGGTCGCGAGATCATGAAAGAGTGCATTGAAGAAGCCGCCGCGCGGGTGATTCACGAGCTTGAACGTTACATCAACGCGCTGGGCACCATTGCCGCCATGGCCCCGTTGCTCGGGTTGCTCGGCACGGTGCTGGGCATGATCGATATCTTCAGTTCGTTCATGGGCACGGGCATGACCACCAACGCCGCCGTGTTGGCCGGCGGTATTTCCAAAGCCCTGATCACCACGGCTTCGGGCCTGATCGTCGGTATCCCGGCGGTCTTCTTCCACCGGTTCCTGCAACGGCGCATCGATGAGCTGGTGGTTGGGATGGAGCAGGAAGCGATCAAACTGGTCGAGGTAGTGCAGGGTGACCGTGACGTGGACCTGTCCGAGGGCAAAAAAGCGTGAAATTCCGCCGCAAGCAACGGGAGAACGTGGACATCAATCTTGTGTCGCTGATCGACGTGGTGTTTGTCCTGCTGCTGTTTTTCGTTGTCACGACCACCTTTACCCGTGAAACCCAGTTGCGCGTCGAACTGCCGGAAGCGGTCAGCGGCTCGCCGGCTGAAGATCAACAGGTCAAGCAACTGGACATCGGTATCAACGCCGAAGGCGTGTTCTCGGTGAACAATCAGGTATTGCCCAAGAGCGACCTGACAACCGTGATGGAAGCGCTGCAAAAAGAATCCAACGGCGACACCAACCTGCCGCTGTCCATCAGCGCTGACGGCAAGACTCAACATCAGTCCGTCATCACCGCCATGGACGCCGCCGGGAAACTCGGTTTCAGCCACCTGCGCATGACCACCGTCGAGGCAGCGGCGCCCGCGCCCTGATGGCCATGTCTGATCGCCTGCTCGCCGCGTGGTACGAAGGTCATCCGGCCCTGAAACTGTTGCAGCCACTGGAGTGGTTGTATCGGCGGGTGGTCATGAACAAGCGCAAGCGGTTTCTGGCGGGTGAGGGCGATATCTATCAGCCGCCCGTGCCGCTGATCGTGGTCGGCAATATCACGGTAGGTGGCACCGGCAAGACGCCGCTGATTCTGTGGATGATCCAGCATTGCCAGCGCAGCGGTTTGCGGGTGGGCGTGGTGAGTCGCGGTTACGGCGCCAAACCGCCGCAACTGCCGTGGCGCGTTGAAGCGGATCAAAGCGCGGATATGGCGGGCGACGAACCGTTGTTGATCGTCCAGCGTACCGGCGTGCCGTTAATGATCGACCCGGAACGCAGCAGCGCGGTCAAGGCACTGCTGGCGAGCGAGCCGCTGGACCTGATTCTTTCTGACGACGGCATGCAGCATTACCGCATGGCGCGCGATCTGGAACTGGTACTGATCGATGCCGCACGAGGCCTGGGCAACCAGCGTTGCCTGCCTGCCGGACCGTTGCGCGAGCCGGTCGAGCGCCTGCAAAGCGTCGACGCGGTGCTCTACAACGGCGCTGCGGATGATCGCGATGGCGGATTTGCGTTCCAGCTGCAACCCACCGCCTTGATCAATGTGCAAAGCGGTGAACGGCGTCCCCTCGACCACTTCCCCGCAGGCCAGGCGTTGCACGCCGTGGCCGGGATCGGTAATCCGCAGCGTTTCTTCACAACCCTCGAAACGCTACACTGGCAGCCGGTCTCGCATGCGTTTGCCGACCACGCGGAATACAGCGTGCAAGCCTTGAATTTCACACCGTCATTGCCGTTGGTGATGACTGAAAAAGACGCGGTGAAGTGCCGTGCCTTCGCTGCCGCCGATTGGTGGTACCTGGCGGTCGATGCTGTGCCATCGCCGGCCTTCGTGGCCTGGTTCGATACGCAGCTGATGCGCCTGTTGCCGGATCGTCTTTTGCCTTAACTCCGTTTTTACCCAGGGAATGCTCATGGACACCAAATTGCTCGACATCCTCGCTTGCCCGGTCTGCAAAGGCCCACTCAAGCTCAGCGCCGACAAGACCGAGCTGATCAGCAAGGGCGCTGGCCTCGCGTACCCGATCCGCGACGGCATCCCGGTGATGCTCGAAACCGAAGCGCGCACCTTGACCACCGACGAGCGTCTGGATAAATGAGCACAGCCTTTACCGTTGTAATTCCATCGCGTTACGCCTCCACCCGTTTGCCGGGCAAACCGCTGCTGTTGATCGCCGGCAAGCCGATGATCCAGCATGTCTGGGAACAGGCCAGCAAAAGCAGCGCACAGCGCGTGGTCGTTGCCACTGACGATGCGCGCATTGCCGAAGCATGCAACGGGTTCGGCGCTGAAGTCGTGATGACTCGCGAAGACCACAATTCCGGCACCGACCGCCTTGCCGAAGTGGCAGCGAAACTCGGCTTGGCGCCCGACGCCATTGTGGTCAACGTCCAGGGTGACGAACCGCTGATCCCGCCGAGTGTGATTGATCAGGTCGCGGCCAACCTCGCAGCCCACACCGAAGCGCGCATGGCCACCCTGGCCGAGCCGATCGAAGACGTGGAAACCCTGTTCAACCCTAACGTGGTCAAGGTCGTCAGCGACCTCAATGGCATGGCATTGACGTTCAGTCGCGCGCCGTTGCCGTGGGCCCGGGATGCGTTCGCCAAAAGCCGTGAGCAATTGCCCGAAGGCGTGCCGTATCGTCGCCATATCGGCATTTATGCTTACCGCGCCGGTTTCCTGCATGACTTCGTCAGCTGGGGCCCATGCTGGCTGGAAGACACCGAATCCCTGGAACAACTGCGTGCCCTGTGGCATGGCGTGCGGATTCACGTCGCCGACGCGCTCATCGCGCCGCCTGCTGGTGTGGATACCATTGAAGACCTTGAGCGCGTTCGTCGCCTGCTGGAGGCCTGATGCGCGTTTTGTTCGTGTGCCTGGGCAACATCTGCCGTTCTCCAACGGCCGAAGGCGTGCTGCGGCGCAAACTGCGCGAAGCGGGGCTGGCCGATCAGATTGAAGTTGCCTCCGCCGGCACCGGTGACTGGCACGTTGGCAAGGCACCGGACAAACGCAGCCAGGCCGCGGCCAAATTGCGCGGTTACGACCTGTCCGCCCAGCGCGCCCAGCAAGTCACCCGTGCCGATTTCGCCACCTACGACCTGATCCTGGCAATGGACAACAGCAACCTGCGCCACCTCAAGGCCTTGCAACCGGCCAAGGGTAAAGCCGAGCTGGACTTGTTCCTGCGTCGCTACCAGTCGGAACTCGATGAAGTGCCGGACCCGTACTACGACGGCGACCAGGGCTTCGAACAGGTGCTGGACCTGATCGAGCGCGCCAGTGATTTGCTGGTGATCGAATTGAAGGGACGGTTATGAGTTTGCAGGTTCAATCGCAGGTTTCACTCAAACCGTTCAACAGCTTTGGTGTCGACGTTCAGGCTCGCCTGTTCGCCGAGGCCCACAGCGATGCCGACGTGCGTGAAGCCTTGGCTTACGCATCGGCACATGATGTGTCACTGCTGGTGATTGGTGGCGGCAGCAACTTGCTGCTGACCGCCGATATTCAATCGCTGGTGCTGCGCATGGCCACACGCGGGATTCGCATCCTCAGTGATGACGGCAGCAAAGTCGTGATTGAAGCCGAGGCCGGCGAGCCTTGGCATCCGTTCGTCCAGCACACCTTGGCGCAGGGCCTTTCGGGCCTGGAAAACCTCAGCCTGATCCCTGGCACCGTCGGTGCGGCGCCGATGCAGAACATCGGCGCGTACGGGGTCGAGATCAAGGACGTGTTCGCCGGCCTGACCGCGCTGGATCGCCGGACCGGTGAACTGCGCGATTTCACCCTGCAAGAATGCAACTTCGCTTACCGCGACAGCCTGTTCAAGCAAGAGCCGGGGCGCTGGTTGATCCTGCGCGTTCGTTTCACCCTCGATCGTGCTGCGCACCTGCATCTGGAATACGGCCCGGTGCGTCAGCGCCTGACCGAGCAAGGCATCGAGCAACCGACGGCCACGGATGTCAGCCAGGCGATTTGCAGCATCCGTAATGAAAAGCTCCCGGACCCTGCCGTGCTGGGCAACGCCGGTAGCTTCTTCAAGAACCCGTTGGTGCCCGCGGCGCTGGTCGCGCAGTTGAAGGGTGAATACCCTGATCTGGTGGCGTATGCGCAACCCGACGGGCGAATGAAGCTGGCGGCAGGCTGGTTGATCGAACGGGCAGGGTGGAAAGGTTTCCGTGACGCCGACGCCGGCGTGCATAAGTTACAGGCGCTGGTGCTGGTCAACTACGGCAGCGCGACCGGCCTGCAATTGCTCAATCTGGCGCAACGTATCCAGAAAGACATTTTGGAACGTTTCCATGTCGACCTGGAAATGGAGCCCAATCAGTATTGAAGCTAAGCTTTCAAATCTGAACTCAAAGCCCTGTACACCTTCAACTGTGCAGGGCTTTTTTGTTAATGCTGGGTTAACTTAGCCACCTAACGATGCAAGCATTTGCTCCACTAAAGGCCCGGTGCAGACATTCCCGTTGCATAAGAGAGCCTCATTAGCCTGAGTCGATCTGCGTGTAACCAATCAAGATCCCACGGCAGATTGCTCGACCCCATAACTCAAGAACTATGCGGGCGTGCCCATGATTACCCTGAAGCTCAACGGTCAAGACCATCCACTCGACGTCAACGAGGACATGCCGCTGCTCTGGGCCATTCGCGATGTGGCCGGTTACAACGGTACCAAATTCGGCTGCGGCATGGGCCTGTGCGGCGCTTGCACGATTCACATCGACGGATCGCCGGCGCGCAGTTGCATCACGCCGATTGGCTCGGTGGTCGGGCAGAACGTCACCACCATTGAGAACTTGCACGCCGACCCGATCGGGCAGGTGGTCCAGCAAGCCTGGCTCGATACCGCCGTCGCGCAATGCGGTTTCTGCCAGGGCGGGCAGATCATGTCAGCGACAGCGCTGCTCAAAACCAATCCGAACCCCACCGACGCGCAAATCGAAGAAGCGATGGTCGGCAACATTTGTCGTTGCGGGACTTACAACCGCATCAAAATCGCCATCCGTCAGGCTTCCTCTCACTTGAAGGAGGTCAAGGCATGAGCCAGTTACCGAATGATTTTGCCCTGAGCAATCTCAGCAACCTGAGCCGACGCGGTTTCCTCAAAGGTGTCGGTGCTACCAGTGCATTGGTGCTGGCGGCCAGTTGGGGCTGGCAGGATGCTTTCGCCGAAGAGACATCGAAGCAGTTCGGCGCCGACGGCATGCCCCACGGCGCGATTGATGATCCTAAGGTGTACGTCAGCATCGCCACCGATGGCGCGGTGACCGTGGTTTGCAACCGCTCGGAGATGGGCCAGGGCGTGCGTACCAGCCTGACGATGGTGGTGGCCGATGAGCTGGACGCCGATTGGGCGAGGGTGAAAGTACAACAGGCGCCGGGCGACGAAGTGCGTTTCGGCAACCAGGACACTGACGGCTCGCGCAGCATGCGTCACTGGTACGAGCCGATGCGCCGTTGCGGTGCCGCCGTTCGAACCATGCTGGAACAGGCCGCCGCCGAGCAATGGAAAGTGCCGGTTGGCGAGTGCCATGCGCAACTGCACAAAGTCATCCATACACCGACCGGTCGTGAGTTGGGTTATGGCGAGCTGGCCGTGGCAGCCGGTGCGCTGGCGGTGCCCGCTCGCGACAGCGTTCGGCTCAAGGATCCGTCGCAGTTTCTCTACATCGGCAAGGAAGGCTCCAAGGCCATTGATGGGGCCGACATCGTCAACGGCCGCGCCATTTACGGCGCCGACGTGCATTTCGACGGCATGCTCTACGCCACCATTGCGCGTCCGGCGGTATACGGCGGCAAGGTCAAAACCTTCGATGCCAGCGCCGCGATGAAAGTCCCCGGTGTGATTAAGGTGTTGCAGATCGGCGCCAGTCCGGTGCCGTCCGAATTTCAACCTTTGGGTGGCGTGGCCGTGGTGGCCAAGAACACCTGGGCGGCAATCAAGGGCCGCGAGGCGCTGAAGATCGAGTGGGATGACGGCCCGAACGCCAGTTATGACTCGATTGCCTATCGCAAGGAACTGGAAGCCGCGTCCCTCAAACCCGGCAAAGTGGTGCGCAATACCGGCAACATCGAGGAGGCCATGGACAGCGCCGACATTATCCTCGAAGCGTCCTACTACCTGCCGCACCTGGCGCAGGCGCCAATGGAACCGATGGTCGCCATTGCCCGCTTCAAGGACGGTGTCTGCGAAGCCTGGGGGCCGAGTCAGGCGCCGCAAGTCACTCGCACACGGATTGGCGAGCGCCTCGGCATCCCGTTCGATAACGTCACGTTCAATGTCACCTTGCTCGGTGGCGGCTTCGGTCGAAAATCCAAGCCTGACTTCATCATTGAAGCGGCGATCCTCGCCAAAGAGTTCCCTGGCAAGGCGGTGCGGGTGCAATGGACCCGTGAAGACGACATCCACTGTTCCTATTTCCACACCGTGTCGGCGGAGTATCTGAAAGCTGGCCTGAACAAGGACGGCCTGCCCTCCGCCTGGCTGCACCGCACCGTGGCGCCGAGCATCACTGCGCTGTTTGCACCAGGCATGAACCATGAAGCGGCGTTTGAGCTGGGCATGGGGTTCACCAACATGGCCTACGCGATTCCCAACGTGCGCCTGGAAAATCCGGAGGCGACGGCTCATACCCGCGTCGGCTGGTATCGCTCGGTGTCGAACATCCCGCACGGCTTTGCGATTCAAAGTTTTGTCGATGAACTGGCGCATAAGGCCGGGCAGGATCCGCTCAAGTACCAGATCAGATTGCTCGGCCCGGACCGTCAGATCGATCCGCGCACGTTGAGTGACGAGTGGAACTACGGCGAATCCCCCGAGCGTTATCCGATCGATACTGCACGGCTGCGCACAGTACTGGAAACCGCCGCCAAAGCCGCCGGTTGGGGGCGCGAGTTGCCGAAGGGCCGAGGCTTGGGGCTGGCGGTGCAGTACAGCTTCGTCACCTATGTGGCAGCGGTGATCGAGGTCGAAGTCAAAGACGACGGCACACTGATCGTGCACAAGGCTGACATCGCCGTGGATTGCGGGCCGCAGATCAACCCCGAGCGCATCCGCTCGCAGTTCGAGGGCGCCTGCGTTATGGGGCTGGGCAATGCAGTGTTGGGGGAAATCAGCTTCAAGGATGGCAAGGTCCAGCAAGACAACTTCCACATGTACGAAGTGGCGCGCATGTCGCTGGCGCCCAAGGAAGTCGCTGTTCATCTGGTCACCCCGCCAGGCGTCGTGCCATTGGGTGGCGTCGGCGAGCCTGGCGTGCCGCCGATTGCGCCGGCGCTGTGCAACGCGATCTTCGCCGCCACCGGTAAACGTATTCGCAGCCTGCCGGTTCGCTATCAACTGCAAGGTTGGCAGAAGGCACAAGCCTGATGGACAGCGTCGATCTGAATGTCCTACGCAGCGTGCTCGAATGGCGCCGCGCCGGTCAGCGGGTGGTGTTGTACAGCGTGGTCCAGACCTGGGGCACCGCGCCTCGGGCGCCTGGCGCCATGCTGGCCTTGCGTGAAGATGGCGTGGTGATCGGCTCGGTGTCGGGCGGTTGTGTCGAGGATGATCTGATTGCCCGGCTGCACGACGGGCGTATTACGGCTGACGGGCCGCCCGTGCAGTTGATCACCTATGGCGTCACCCGCGAGGAGGCCGCGCGGTTTGGTTTGCCCTGTGGCGGTACGTTGCGCCTGACCGAGGAGCAGATTGGCGATCCGCGTTGGGTCGCCGAGTTGCTGACGCGCTGTGAGGCGCATGAAATTGTCGCTCGTGCGCTTGATATTGCGACGGGTGAAGTGGTGTTGCAGTCAGCGGACAAGGCCGATGTGCTGAGTTTCGACGGCAACACGCTGCGCGCGATTTATGGTCCGCGTTGGCGCCTGTTACTGATCGGCGCGGGGCAATTGTCCCGTTACGTCGCGGAGATGGCCCGGCTGCTGGACTTCGAAGTATCGATCTGCGATCCACGCCCCGAGTTCGTTTACGGTTGGGAAGAGCAGCACGGTCGCTTTGTCTCGGGCATGCCTGATGAGGCTGTGCTGACCATTCAGGCCGACGAGCGCACGGCCATCGTCGCCCTGACTCACGATCCTCGTCTGGATGACATGGCGCTGCTCACGGCCCTGGACTCCAAGGCTTTTTATGTTGGCGCGCTGGGCTCGCGGGTCAACAGCCTGAAGCGCCGTGCAAACCTTGCCGAGCTAGGCTTGTCGCCACAGGCGATTGAACGTCTGCATGGCCCGATCGGGTTGCACATTGGCAGCCATAGTCCGGCGGAAATCGCCTTGTCACTGCTGGCCGAAATTGTCGCGATCAAGAACGGCGTCGAACTGAAGCAAAAGAAGCCGTTGCAGGAGGCTATATGAATGAATCTATCGGCGTCATTGTGCTGGCGGCGGGGCAGGGCAGAAGATTTCGTCAGGTGGCGGGGGCTGACAGGGACAAGCTGTTGGCGGATTGCACGGGGCGCGACGGCACTGTGCGTTCGGTGATCGAGCAGGTGTTGGTGAACGTGCCGACTTCGCTGAATAAACGCGTGCTGGTGACCACAGAGGATCGTCCGCAGGTAATTCGCATGGCTCAGGCCTACGATTTCGAGGTTGTATTGATCGAAACGACGGGCATGGGTGACAGCATTGCAGCTGGCGTGGCGGCATGTCCGCAGCTCGATGGCTGGTTGATTGTGCTGGGGGATATGCCGTTTATCCTGCCATCGAGTATTGAGCGGGTGGTGGCGGGGATTGCTGAAGACTCCGTCAGTGTGCCGGTGCATGCGGGCGATTACGGGCATCCGGTCGGGTTCGGTCGCAGCTTTGGGTCGGGGTTGACGGGATTGTCCGGCGATCACGGCGCCAAGCCATTGTTTGCGCGGGGAAGGGTGGTTGAAGTGGCGGTGGATGATCCCGGGGTGTTGTGGGATGTGGATGTGCCTGAGGCGCTGACCTTCAAGCCAGCATAGATCTCCCTGTGGGAGCGAGCCTGCTCGCGATAGCGGTGGATCAGTCAGCATCAATGTTGAGTGATAAATTGCTATCGCGAGCAGGCTCGCTCCCACAGGGGATCGCAGTGAAATTCGGAGATATAAAAAAGCCCCGCCTGGGATTACCAGACGGGGCTTTTTAATGGCCTGGGGAATTAGACGAGGGGTTTAGGCTCGTGCTCTTTTTCCTGGGCTTGTTCGTGTTGCTCTACGGCTTCTTGAACGGAGCGCGGTGCTTCTTCGATGACCGATTCGGCAGGCGCCGCTTCGACCACTTCAGCTTCAACCGGAGCAGCAGCGGCAGCCAGTTCGGCTTCCTTCTGCAGACGCTCGGCTTCACGCTTGCGACGACGCACTTCACGTGGATCGTTCGGCGCGCGGCCGCTAGGCGTCAGGGCGCTAACCGGGGCAGCTTCAACGGCCGGTTCCGCCACTTCGGCAACCACTGGAGCCGGCGCTTCAACGACTGGAGCAGGTTCGGCTGCCACAACCACTGGTTCGGAAACCATCGCTTCAGCCACCGGGGCTTCAACGACTGGCGCTGGCGCTTCGACGGCTGGCTCGGCAACCCAGTTGAACGCGGTTTGTTCTTCACGAACTTCGCGGACAGCTTCGGTCACGGTTTCGGTGACAGTTTCGGCAGCAACCACTGGCTCGGCGACGGGTTCAGCGAAAGCAGGCTCGGCGGCAGCTTCAACAACAGGCTGTGCTTCACGAACCGGCGCCACTTCGATTTCCGGAGCGGCAGTCGCTTCGACCGGAGTCGTTGCTTCAACCACTGGCGCTTCAACCGGAGCAGTTTCCTGAACAGCAGCAGTCGCACGTTCGGCTTGCTCGTGAGCTTGTGCTTCAGCTGGCGCGCTGATCACGGTGCTGGCAACGGCTGCGGTCACAGCCAGGCCGGCGGCCAGATCAGAAGTGCTTGGCGCTTCGTTGCTTTCGCCAGCTTCGCTACCCTCGGCGGACTCGGATTCTTCCGAACCTTCGATCACGTTACCGTTGGCATCACGCTGACGCTCACGACGGTTGCTGCGACGACGCTGACCACGGGAGCGGCGGCGTGGACGATCGCCTTCGGCGCCTTCCTGACCTTCCTCCTGCAGTTGCTCTTCGTTTGAGGTCAGCTCTTCTTCAGCGACGGCGGTAGCGGCTTGTTCTGCACGTGGCTGACGTTCTTCACGCGGTGGGCGTGGAGCGCGTTCTTCACGTGGCTGGCGAGCTGGACGCTCTTCAGTGGTAGCAGTAGCGGCAGCAGCGGCCGGAGCAGCATCCAGAGGCTCGCGCAGTTCACGAACCGGACGCTCTTCGCGATCGCCACGTGGCTTGCGGTCTTCGCGTGGAGCGCGCGGTGCACGTTCTTCACGAGGGGCACGTGGAGCGCGTTCTTCGCGGGCTACGGTCGGGGTTTCTTCGCGGGCTTCGCGCGGTGCGCGTTCTTCACGCGGTGCACGTTCCTCACGAGGCTTGCGCTCTTCATCGCGGCGACCAGTACGGTTGCGGCTTTGCTGACGACCGTTGCGGCGCTCTTCGTTACGGGCCGGACGCTCGGTGGTCGCTGGTTTTTCAACCACAACCGGAGCAGCAGGCTCTTCCTTGGTGGCGAACAGGCTGACCAGCGTCTTTACCAGGCCTTTGAACAGGCTTGGTTCTGGCGCAGCAACCGGTGCAGCCACGGGGGCGGCAGCGACGACTTCGGTCGGAACCGGAGCGTTGGCACGGGCCGGAGCGGTCTTGACCGCCGCTTCCTGGCGAACCAGGGTGCGGGTCGCAGCGGCTGGCTGGACTTCTTCAACTTCGGCAGCGGCAGCAGCGATTTCGTAGCTGGACTGATTGATGCTGGCTTCCGGGCTGTCATCGCGCAGACGCTGAACTTCGAAGTGCGGCGTTTCGAGGTGATCGTTCGGCAGAATGACGATGCGGGCGCGGGTGCGCAGTTCGATCTTGGTGATCGAGTTACGTTTTTCGTTGAGCAGGAACGCGGCAACCGGAATAGGCACTTGTGCGCGAACTTCGGCGGTGCGGTCTTTCAGGGCTTCTTCTTCGATCAGGCGCAGGATGGCCAGCGACAGCGATTCAACATCACGGATGATGCCGGTGCCGTTGCAACGCGGGCAAACGATGCCGCTGCTTTCGCCCAGGGATGGACGCAGGCGCTGACGGGACATTTCCAGCAGGCCGAAGCGCGAGATGCGACCGACTTGCACGCGAGCGCGGTCGGCTTCCAGGCATTCGCGGACTTTCTCTTCCACGGCGCGCTGGTTCTTGGCAGGGGTCATGTCGATGAAGTCGATGACGATCAGGCCGCCGATGTCGCGCAAGCGCAACTGACGGGCGATTTCTTCGGCGGCTTCAAGGTTGGTCTGCAGTGCGGTTTCTTCGATGTCGCTGCCTTTGGTGGCGCGCGCCGAGTTGATGTCGATGGACACCAGGGCTTCGGTCGGATCGATAACGATGGAACCGCCGGAAGGCAGTTCAACGACGCGCTGGAAGGCGGTCTCGATCTGGCTTTCGATCTGGAAACGGTTGAACAGCGGAACGCTGTCTTCGTACAGCTTGATCTTGCTGGCGTACTGCGGCATCACCTGGCGGATGAAGGTCAGGGCTTCGTCCTGGGCTTCAACGCTGTCGATCAGCACTTCGCCGATGTCCTGGCGCAGGTAATCGCGGATGGCGCGGATGATCACGTTGCTTTCCTGGTAGATCAGGAACGGCGCGGAACGATCCAGCGAAGCTTCTTTGATGGCGGTCCAGAGTTGCAGCAGGTAATCGAGGTCCCACTGCATTTCTTCGCTGCTGCGGCCCAGGCCGGCAGTGCGCACGATCAGACCCATGTCGGCCGGGGCAACCAGGCCGTTCAGGGCTTCACGCAGTTCGTTGCGCTCTTCACCTTCGATGCGACGGGAAATACCGCCGGCACGCGGGTTGTTCGGCATCAGAACGAGATAACGACCGGCCAGGCTGATGAAGGTGGTCAGGGCGGCGCCCTTGTTGCCACGTTCTTCTTTTTCGACCTGAACGATGACTTCCTGGCCTTCGCTCAGGACGTCCTTGATATTGACGCGGCCTTCGGGGGCTTTCTTGAAGTATTCGCGGGAGATTTCTTTGAGGGGCAGGAAGCCGTGGCGCTCGGAGCCGAAATCGACAAAGGCAGCCTCAAGGCTTGGTTCGATGCGAGTAATCCGGCCTTTATAGATGTTGGCCTTCTTCTGCTCGCGTGCACCGGATTCGATGTCCAGGTCGTAGAGGCGTTGGCCATCTACCAGTGCAACACGCAACTCTTCGGGTTGAGTTGCGTTAATCAGCATTCTTTTCATGTAGTACCGTCGGTTTCCGGGCTGCCGGAAACGGCGTTCGGCACACACGACTTCTCACGGTCGGTGTCAGGTGCGTCAGGAGTGGTTGGCCACTCCAGTGTCTAGCGAACCCCGACCAATTGGGCCGGTGTCGCGACGTACGCGTCCTGCTTGCTGTGGCTACTTAAGCACTCAGTCAGGAGGAGGAATCAACCAGCGGCTGTGGACGAGATGAAGCGTCTTGATAAAGCCTATTGCTACACAGTCCAGCGGTTGTGCATCTCCACCCTACACGTATCCCTGATAATTCGGGTGCTGCCGCGCGCAGAATCCGCAGCGGGTTGGCATTTACCGTGAGCTCCGAAGGGGGAGGTCACGCATCATGGCTAATTTAGGCGTTGTTTCCGAAGCGTTCGCCCAGGGTCGTTCGTGGCTGACTGCACTTTGTGAACTGGCCGTGAATATTTGCTCGCAAGGCGAGTGAAAACTCTGCTTTGCGGCATGATTCAGGCCTCATGTCACCTGCGCTTGTTACAGCTGCAAACTCCACCTTTACGTAGCGAAAGCCCCGTAGGACGGCCTCGCGTCCTGGTGAATTGCGTTGGTCAGGGCCGGTTTTTGACCGTTGGTCCGCTGTCCAGGCCGCTTTTGGCGGCGTTCGCGACTATAGCAGCAATGATTAAGTGCTTCAATTCCATAAAAAATTGTTATCATCCGCGCCATGACGACTACAGCCCCTTCGACCCCAGCCGTACAACTGCTGGAGGTCTCGCCGGAATATGCCGGCCAACGTATTGATAATTTCCTTCTCGCTCGGCTCAAAGGCGTGCCCAAGACCTTGATTTACCGCATTTTGCGCAAAGGCGAAGTGCGAGTGAACAAAGGTCGGATCAAGCCCGAATACAAGCTGCAGGCGGGCGATATCGTGCGCGTGCCGCCGGTTCGCGTGCCTGAGCGCGACGAGCCGGTGCCGCTGGCCCAGGGCCTTCTGCAACGCCTCGAAGCCTCGATTGTTTTTGAAGACAAGGCGCTGATCGTGATCAACAAGCCTTGCGGCATCGCGGTTCATGGCGGCAGCGGCCTGACTTACGGGGTGATCGAAGCCTTTCGTCAGTTACGTCCCGATTGCAAGGAACTCGAACTGGTTCACCGTCTCGACCGTGATACCTCCGGCCTGCTGATGATCGCCAAGAAACGCAGCATGTTGCGTCACCTGCACACGGCATTGCGCGGCGATGGCGTCGATAAGCGATATATGGCGCTGGTCCGCGGTAACTGGGCCGCCTCGATCAAACAAGTCCGTGCGTCGCTGGGCAAGAGCAATCTGCGCTCCGGCGAGCGCATGGTCGAGGTCGACGAGGAGGAGGGCAAGGAGTCGGTGACCGTGTTCAAAGTGCTGCGTCGTTTCGGCGACTTTGCCACCATGATCGAGGCTAAGCCGATCACTGGCCGGACTCACCAGATCCGCGTCCATACCCTGCATGCCGGTCATTGCATCGCTGGCGATACCAAGTATGGCGACGAAAATTTCAGCAAGGAAATCCGCGATCTGGGTGGCAAACGCCTGTTCTTGCACGCCTACATGCTGACCGTGCCGTTGCCTGATGGCAGCGAACTGAAATTGCAGGCGCCGGTGGATGAGATGTGGGCCAAGACCGTGGAGCGATTGAGTGCGCCACTCTGATTACAAGCTGCTGGTTTTCGATTGGGACGGCACGTTGGCCGACTCCATTGGTCGGATTGTCGAGGCGATGCATGTCGCGTCCGAGCGCTCCGGATTTCCATTGCGTGATGATTTTGCGGTCAAAGGCATTATAGGTCTGGGTTTGCCTGAGGCGATTCGCACGTTGTATCCCGAGATAGGCGATACCGAACTGATAGCGTTTCGTCAGCACTATGCGGATCACTATGTCGCCTCGGAAGCCGTGCCTTCGCCGCTGTTCGAAGGCGTAGTCGAGTCGATGGAGGCGTTCCGTGCCGAGGGGTATCATTTGGCTGTGGCGACCGGCAAGGCCCGTCGCGGGCTGGATCGGGTGCTGAAGTCGCACGGTTGGGGAGATTATTTCGATATCACTCGCGCCGCCGACGAAACCGCGAGCAAGCCGCATCCGCTGATGCTTGAGCAGATTCTCGCTCATTGCGAGGTTCGCCCCGAGCAAGCGCTGATGGTTGGCGATTCGTCCTTCGACTTGCAGATGGCGCGCAACGCCGGTATGGATTCAGTGGCGGTCAGTTACGGCGCTCAATCGATCGAGGCGCTGAAATTGTTCGAGCCAGCATTGGCCATTGATCGTTTTTCAGAATTGCATGCCTGGCTGGGTCAGCGGGCTTAATAGGTTTTTGCTGGGGTAGATGTCATGACCGACGAATGGAAAGCGCCCGCCAAGGCGAGCGCAGAGAGCGGTGACGAAAAAAGCTGGAGGCTGCTGGAAAAGACCCTGCTGGCTGGTGTGCAAGAGCAGCGCCGGTCGCGTCGCTGGGGGATTTTCTTCAAGCTGCTGACCTTTGTGTACCTGTTTGTCGCGCTGATCCTGTTCACGCCGCTGATGGACATGGAAAAGAGTGCGACCAGCAGCTCCAATTACACGGCACTGATCGACGTGACGGGCATGATCGCCGACAAGGAGCCGGCCAGTGCTGACAACATCGTCGGCAGTCTGCGTGCGGCCTTCGAGGACGAGAAGGTCAAAGGCATCATTTTGCGCATCAACAGCCCTGGCGGCAGTCCGGTGCAGTCGGGTTATGTGTATGACGAAATCGTCCGTCTGCGCGGCCTGAATCCGGACACCAAAGTGTATGCAGTGATCTCGGATCTGGGCGCTTCCGGTGCTTACTACATTGCCAGTGCGGCGGATCAGATCTACGCCGACAAGGCGAGCCTGGTGGGCTCCATTGGTGTGACGGCGGCTGGTTACGGCTTTGTCGGCACCATGGAGAAGCTGGGTGTCGAGCGTCGTACTTACACGTCGGGTGAGCACAAGTCGTTCCTCGACCCGTTCCAGCCGCAGAAGCCAGAGGAAACTCAATTCTGGCAAGGCGTGCTGGACACAACGCATCAACAGTTCATCAACAGCGTCAAGAAGGGTCGCGGCGACCGCCTCAAGGACAAAGAACATCCTGAGCTGTTCTCTGGTCTGGTCTGGAATGGTGAGCAGGCGCTACCGCTTGGTCTGATTGATGGTCTGGGTAATGCCAGTTCGGTTGCGCGTGACGTGATTGGCGAGAAAGAGCTGGTGGACTTCACCGTTCAGGAATCGACGTTCGATCGCTTTTCGAAAAAGCTCGGAGCCAGTGTTGCTGAGCAATTGGCGATGTGGATGGGCTTTCACGGTCCCTCTATGCGCTGATCTTCCTTTGGTATTAAAAAAAACTGGCCCAAGTGGCCGGTTTTTTAATACCTGTGCGGTCTCTGTAGCAGCTGGCGAAGCCTGCGTTCGAGTGCGTAGCGCTCGCAAATCCGGATTTCGCGGTTTGCCTGACAGGTCGCGGCGTATGGTTTGGCGAGCGCTGCGCACTCGAACGCAGGCTTCGCCAGCTGCTACACGATTGTGGTGTTCAGGGGATTTGCACGCCTTCGGCCAACAGCATGTCGATCAGGCGAATTAGTGGTAGGCCGATCAGGCTGGTGGCGTCAGGGCCTTCGGTGCTTTGAAACAGGCTCACCCCCAAACCTTCGGCCTTGAAGCTGCCAGCGCAGTCGTAGGGCTGTTCGGCGCGCAGGTAGCGTTCGATGCGTGCCTGATCGAGTGCGCGCATGTGGACGGTGAACGGCACGCAATCAACCTGATATTCGCCGGTCTGGCTGTTAAGCAGTGCCAGGCCGGTGAGGAAGGTCACGCTGGCACCGCTGGCGGCCAGCAGTTGCTCGCGGGCCTTTTCGAAGGTATGGGGTTTGCCGATAATCCTGTTGCCGAGTACCGCGACCTGGTCGGAGCCGATGATCAGATGGGCGGTATGGCTGTCCGCAAGTGCCTGGGCTTTTTCTTTGGCAAGGCGTTTGACCAGTTCAATGGCTGGCTCACCCGGTCGATGGCTTTCGTCGATATCCGGCGAGCTGCAGGTGAATGGCAGCTGCAAGCGGGCCAGCAATTCCCTGCGATACACCGAGCTTGAAGCGAGTAATAAAGGCAGCATGCGCAACTCCAAAAGTCAGGCGTGAATTCTAGCGGAGGCTTGCAAGTGACGGACAGGGCTGAATTTCCTTTGACATGGCTGGGGGCATCCCTATAATGCTGCGCCTATGTTGAATGACCCGATTCCACCTCACGTTGACCCGCGCAAATTGGCTGATCGTGGCACCACCCTTCAAGGTGAACTGCTGCTGGCCGATTTGGAGAGACTCTGCGACCCGCTTTCCGACACTGTCGGTACGGTGCAGGCTAAATTCGTTTTTGAACGAGATGAACGTAAATCTGTGGTCATCCACAGCTTTATCGACACCGAGGTCAAAATGGTTTGCCAGCGTTGTCTTGAGCTGGTCACCCTGCCGATCCATAGCGAATGCAGTTATGCTGTGGTGAAGGAGGGTGCGAATACCCAGTCGTTGCCGAAAGGTTATGACGTGCTGGAACTGGGCGAAGATCCTTTGGATCTGCAGTCACTGATCGAGGAGGAGCTTCTGCTCGCCTTGCCCATTGTGCCTGCTCATCATCCGGAAGAATGCCAGCAGCCGGCGGGTCTCGATGAGCCCGAACCGAGCGAGGACGAGGTAACGCGGTCCAACCCGTTCAGTGTATTGGCGCAGTTAAAGCGTGACCCAAACGTTTAGGAGTTAATCAATTATGGCTGTTCAGCAGAACAAAAAATCCCGCTCCGCCCGTGACATGCGCCGTTCGCACGACGCTCTCGAGGCTAGCACCCTGTCTGTAGAAAAAACCACCGGTGAAGTTCACCTGCGTCACCACGTATCGCCAGAAGGCGTATACCGTGGCCGTAAAGTGATCGACAAGGGCGCTGACGAGTAATCACTTGTCCGCTCAAGTCATCGCGATTGACGCAATGGGCGGGGACTTCGGTCCCCGCAGCATTGTTCAGGCCAGCCTCGCTTGCCTGTCTGCTACACCCTCGCTGCACCTGACCCTCGTCGGTCAACCCTCCCTTCTTGAAGAATTGCTCTCTGGCCAATCGGCTGTGGATCGCTCGCGCCTGTCGATTGCGCCCGCGTCTGAAGTCATCACCATGGACGAAAAGCCTGCGCAGGCCCTGCGCGGCAAGCCCGACTCGTCGATGCGCGTGGCGCTCGAGTTATTGCGAGACGGCAAGGTTCAAGCCTGTGTCAGTGCTGGCAATACCGGCGCCCTGATGGCGTTGTCGCGGTTTGTGCTCAAGACCTTGCCGGGCATTGATCGTCCGGCAATGGTGGCGGCGATTCCGACGCAAAAGGGCTACTGCCAGTTACTCGATCTGGGGGCCAACGTCGATTGCAGTGCCGAGCACTTGTTGCAGTTCGCGGTCATGGGTTCGGTGGCGGCGGAAGCGCTTGGCATTGCTCGCCCGCGTGTCGCGCTGCTGAACATCGGTACCGAAGACATCAAGGGCAATCAGCAGGTCAAGCTGGCGGCCACCTTGTTGCAGGCTGCTCGTGGCATCAATTACATCGGTTTTGTCGAAGGTGACGGTTTGTACCGTGGCGAGGCGGATGTGGTGGTGTGTGATGGCTTTGTCGGCAATATCCTGCTCAAGTCCAGCGAGGGGCTGGCAACCATGATTGCCGGGCGCATCGAAGCCTTGTTCAAGAAAAACCTCGCGTCGAAAATGGTGGGGGCCTTGGCGTTGCCGCTGATGAAGCGTCTTCAGGCTGAGCTCGCACCTGCGCGGCATAACGGCGCCAGCTTCCTTGGTTTGCAAGGGATTGTGGTGAAAAGTCACGGTTCGGCCGGGGTTCAGGGGTTTCAAAGCGCCATTTCCCGTGCGTTGATCGAGATTCAGGAAAATCTGCCGGAGCGGATTCACGGTCGTCTGGAGGATTTGTTGCTTTAGGCGTTTTCGTCGGACAATGCTTAAATGTGACCGCTTGGGTCAATTGGCCATCCAACTGTCAGTTTCTTGCGTCCCCCACTTGGGACGTCAACTCTCCGACGACAAGATCATTAGGGGCTTGTTAAATGTCTGCTTCCCTCGCATTCGTCTTTCCAGGGCAGGGTTCGCAGTCCCTCGGCATGCTGGCCGAGTTGGGCGCGCAACATCCGGTTGTCCTCGAAACATTCAAAGAAGCTTCCGATGCTCTGGGTTACGACCTGTGGGCACTCACCCAGCAAGGGCCGGAAGAGCAACTCAATCAAACCGATAAAACCCAGCCGGCCATTCTGACCGCCTCGATCGCCTTGTGGCGTCTGTGGCTGGCTGAAGGCGGCGCGCGTCCGGCTTACGTTGCCGGTCACAGCCTGGGCGAGTACAGCGCTCTGGTTGCTGCGGGCAGCCTGAGCCTCGGCGATGCGGTCAAACTGGTTGAACGCCGGGGGCAGTTGATGCAGGAAGCCGTTCCGGCCGGGCAGGGTGGCATGGCCGCCATTCTCGGTCTGGACGATGCTGACGTGCTGGCAGCCTGTGCCGAAGCGGCGCAAGGCGAAGTGGTCAGTGCGGTGAACTTCAACTCCCCGGGCCAGGTAGTGATCGCTGGTGCCAAGGCGGCAGTGGAGCGCGCTATCGAAGGCTGCAAGGCTCGTGGTGCCAAGCGCGCCATGCCGTTGCCGGTCAGCGTGCCGTCGCACTGTGAGCTGATGCGCCCGGCGGCCGAGCGTTTTGCCGAGTCCATCGCTGCAATCGACTGGCAAACGCCGCAGATTCCTGTCGTACAGAACGTCAGCGCCAATGTGCCGGCCGATCTGGATACCCTCAAGCGCGATCTGCTTGAGCAGCTCTACAAGCCAGTGCGCTGGGTTGAATCAGTCCAGGCGCTGGCCGCCAAGGGCGCGACCCAACTGGTCGAATGCGGTCCTGGCAAAGTGCTGGCCGGTCTGAACAAGCGCTGCGCCGAAGGCGTGTCGACATCCAACCTCAATACCCCAGACGCTTTCGCTGCCGCCCGTGCAGCGCAGGCCTGAATCAGGAGAAACTTGCATGAGTCTGCAAGGTAAAGTTGCACTGGTCACCGGCGCGAGCCGCGGGATCGGCCAGGCCATCGCCCTGGAACTGGGTCGTCAGGGCGCCACCGTGATTGGCACCGCGACCTCCGCTTCCGGTGCCGAGCGCATCGCCGCAACCCTGAAGGAAAACGGTATTCAAGGCACCGGTCTTGAGCTCAATGTCACCAGCGACGAATCCGTTGCTGCAGTACTGGCGAGCATCACTGCACAGTTCGGTGCTCCGGCGATCCTGGTCAACAATGCCGGTATCACCCGCGATAACCTGATGATGCGTATGAAAGACGACGAGTGGCATGACGTTGTCGATACCAACCTGAACAGTCTGTTCCGCCTGTCCAAGGGCGTTTTGCGTGGTATGACCAAAGCCCGTTGGGGACGAATTATCAGTATTGGCTCGGTTGTGGGTGCCATGGGCAACGCAGGCCAAGTAAACTACGCAGCCGCCAAGGCCGGTCTGGAAGGTTTCAGCCGCGCACTGGCACGTGAGGTCGGTTCGCGTTCGATTACGGTAAACTCGGTGGCCCCAGGGTTCATCGACACCGATATGACTCGTGAGCTGCCTGAGGCACAGCGTGAAGCCTTGCAGACGCAGATTCCGCTGGGCCGTCTGGGGCAAGCTCAAGAGATCGCGTCTGTGGTCGCTTTTCTTGCGTCCGACGGTGCGGCTTACGTTACTGGGGCTACAATCCCGGTGAACGGCGGGATGTACATGAGTTAAATGTGACGGATCGCTTCAAAAAAATGTCATACGAGCTGTCTAAAATCCGTTATAAAGCTGCAATCTATTTTATAGGCAGAGGGCTGTCGGGTTTGAGGAGTGAAGCTTTCAGTTGAAAAGCTGAAAAGTCTTTCTATACACTTACCCACTGGCCAGCTGCCTGAATTTGTCCATTAGGAGTGAAAACAAGGTATGAGCACCATCGAAGAGCGCGTCAAGAAAATCGTTGCTGAGCAACTGGGCGTTAAAGAAGAAGAAGTGGTCAACACTGCTTCCTTCGTTGAAGACCTGGGTGCCGACTCCCTTGACACCGTTGAGCTGGTGATGGCTCTGGAAGAGGAATTCGAGACCGAAATCCCTGACGAAGAAGCTGAGAAGATCACTACTGTACAAGCCGCAATCGATTACGTTACTAACCATCAGGCTTAATAGCTTGTAATCGTTGCTTGCTGTCATGGAAAAACCGCACTGCCATCACGGCGTGCGGTTTTTTCTTTAGGCATGATGCAAAGTCGTCATTTGAAAAAAAAGGAGAGTGCTGTGTCGCGTAGACGCGTCGTAGTCACCGGTATGGGTATGTTGTCGCCACTGGGCACGGATGTGCCGAGCAGTTGGCAGGGCATTCTGGCTGGCCGCAGTGGCATTGGTCTGATCGAACACACCGACCTTTCTGCCTATTCCACCCGTTTTGGCGGCTCGGTAAAGGGCTTCAATGTCGAGGAATACCTGTCGGTCAAGGAAGCTCGCAAGCTCGACCTGTTTATTCAATACGGTCTGGCCGCAGGTTTTCAGGCTGTACGCAATTCCGGTCTGGAAGTCACTGACGCCAACCGCGAGCGTATCGGCGTGGCGATGGGTTCGGGTATTGGCGGTCTGACCAATATCGAAGAAACCAGCCGCACCCTGCATGATACTGGCCCACGGCGGATCTCTCCGTTTTTCGTGCCTGGCTCGATCATCAATATGATTTCCGGTTTCCTGTCCATCCACTTGGGTGCACAGGGACCTAACTACGCCATCGCCACCGCGTGTACCACCGGTACTCACTGCATTGGCATGGCAGCCCGTAACATCATGTACGACGAAGCCGACGTGATGATTGCCGGCGGTGCCGAAATGGCAGCGTGCGGGCTGGGCATGGGGGGCTTTGGTGCTTCCCGCGCACTGTCGACCCGCAACGATGAGCCGACCCGTGCCAGCCGCCCTTGGGATAAGGGCCGTGATGGCTTTGTTTTGTCCGACGGTGCCGGTGCTCTAGTGCTAGAAGAACTGGAGCACGCCAAGGCGCGCGGCGCGACCATCTACGCCGAGCTGATCGGCTTCGGTACCAGTGGCGATGCTTACCACATGACCTCGCCACCGGCGGACGGTGCAGGTGCTGCACGTTGCATCACCAACGCCCTGCGCGATGCCAAGGTCAACGTTGATCAGGTTCAATACGTCAACGCCCACGGTACTTCGACCTCGGCCGGCGACCTTGCCGAAGCCTGTGCGATCAAGTCGGTGTTTGGCGATCACGCCTACAAACTGGCCGTCAGTTCGACCAAGTCCATGACCGGTCACTTGCTGGGCGCAGCGGGCGCAGTCGAGGCAATCTTCAGCGTGCTGGCGATCAACAGCCAGGTAGCGCCGCCGACCATCAACCTCGATGAGCCGGACGAAGGCTGTGATCTCGACTTTGTGCCGCACACTGCGCGCAACATGGACATCGATGTGGTGCTGTCCAACTCCTTCGGTTTTGGCGGGACCAACGGCTCGCTGGTGTTCCGCCGGTTCGCTGACTGATGGACAGCTGGGTCGACGGTCAGCCGGCTGACGCTCTGTCGCTGAAAGATCGCGGCCTGGCTTACGGCGATGGTCTGTTCGAGACCATTGCTGTGCGTGGCGGGCAGCCGCTGTTGCTGGACCGGCACCTGTCGCGTCTGGCGCAAGGCTGTTCGCGCCTGGCGATCGCTGTTGATCACGAGCTGGTTCGCAACGAATTGCTGGCCTACGCCGCAGCGCTCGATGAGGGGGTGCTCAAGCTCATTCTCACGCGCGGCGACAGCTTGCGCGGTTATGCCGCTGATCCTTCGGCGCAAGCCCGACGCATTCTGCAAGGCAATCCTCCTGCTGCTTATCCGTTTGTTCATGCAGAGCAGGGCGTCCGTCTGTTCCCCTGTGTCACGCGACTTTCCAAACAACCCTTGCTCGCCGGGCTAAAACATCTGAACCGTCTTGAGCAAGTGATTGCCCGTGGCGAATGGCAAGACACCGAACATGCCGAAGGCTTGATGCTCGATCAGGCCGGCCGCGTCATCGAAGGTGTGTTCAGTAATCTGTTCCTGGTGCGCCATGGCGTGCTGATCACCGCCGATTTAAAACGCTGTGGCGTGGCCGGCGTGATGCGTGCCGAATTATTGTTTCAAGCCGAGTCACTGGGGATTCCCACACAAATCACCGACATCAGCCTAGATCAGCTGCAATGGGCCGACGAAGTCTTTGTCTGCAACAGCGTGTATGGCGTTTGGCCGGTGCGTGCCTATGCTGCGTTGAGCTGGCCGGTTGGGCCGCTCACCCGTAAACTCCAAACCATTGCCTGTGCGCTACTGGATGCTTGATACGTGAGACGTAAATTCTTGCTGCTGCTGGAAACCGGATTGGTTCTGGCGGGGCTGTGTCTGGGCGCTTCTGCCTGGAAAATCCATTCGGCGCTGGAACAGCCGCTGAACATCACCCAGGAAGAACTGCTGGAGGTGCCCAAGGGCACGACGCCAACCCGCACCTTCTATCGACTCGAAGCCAAGGGCGTCATCAAGGATGCGTTCTGGCTGCGCGTTTACTGGCGCTTCAATCTCCCCAAACAACCGTTGCACAGCGGCGAGTACCGCATGATTCCGGGCATGACGGTTGAGGGGCTGATCGAGCTGTGGAAACGCGGCGAAATGGTTCAATACAGCCTGACCCTGGTCGAGGGCTGGAATTTCCGTCAGGTTCGCGCAGCCCTGGCCAGAGACGAAAAACTCGAGCAGACCATCGACGGGTTGAGTGACAGTCAGGTGATGGAGAAGCTCGGTCACCGCGGGATCTTTCCGGAAGGTCGCTTCTTCCCCGACACCTATCGGTTTGTGCGTGGCATGACCGACGTCGATCTGCTGAAAAAAGCCTATGACCGCCTCGACGAGGTCCTCGCCAAAGAGTGGGATCAGCGCGCTGTTGACGTGCCATACACCGAGCCCTATCAGGCGCTGATCATGGCCTCGCTGGTGGAAAAGGAAACCGGCGTGCCGCAGGAGCGCGGGCAGATTGCTGGCGTCTTCGTTCGACGCATGGCGATCGGCATGTTGCTGCAGACCGACCCGACGGTGATCTACGGTCTTGGTGATCGCTATAGCGGTAAATTGACCCGGGCCCACCTCAGGGAAGCGACCCCGTACAACACTTATGTGATCTCGGGCCTGCCGCCGACGCCGATTGCCATGGTCGGTCGCGAAGCCATCCATGCCGCGTTGAACCCGGTGGCCGGCAACAGCCTGTATTTCGTCGCGCGTGGCGATGGCAGCCATGTGTTCTCAGATGATCTGGATGCTCACAACAACGCGGTGCGCGAGTTCCAGATCAGGCGTCGAGTCGACTATCGTTCCAGCCCGGCGCCGATCCCTGCGCCAGAGACGGCGAATGGCGAATCGCTGGACACCGAGGCGCCGATTCCGGCGGCTTCGCCGGGTCCCGATCCCGAGGCTTTGCCATCCGTGGCGCCGCAAGAACCGGCTCCTGAACCGGCTCCTGCGCCTACACCTGAAGCGGCTCCTGCACCGACGCCTGAACTTGCACCTGAGCTCGCGCCGGATGTAGCCGCTCCGCAAAGCCCGCAATAATTCTGACTAAGGACTGCCCGTGACTGGCTTGTTTATTACCCTGGAAGGCCCGGAAGGTGCCGGCAAAAGCACCAATCGCGAATACCTGTCCGAGCGCCTGCGCGCTGCCGGTATCGAAGTGGTGCTGACCCGCGAACCGGGCGGTACGCCGTTGGCCGAGCGGATTCGCGACGTGCTGCTGGCGCCAGCTGATGAAGCCATGAACCCCGACACCGAATTGTTGCTGGTATTCGCCGCGCGGGCCCAACACCTGGCCGAAGTGATTCGCCCGGCGCTGGCCCGTGGTGCGGTGGTCCTGTGTGATCGCTTTACGGATTCTACCTACGCCTATCAGGGCGGCGGTCGCGGTTTGTCGCTGGAGCGCATCGCGACCCTGGAAACTTTCGTCCAGGGCGATCTGCGCCCGGACCTGACGCTGATCTTCGACCTGCCGGTGGAAGTGGGCCTGGCCCGTGCCAGCGCTCGCGGTCGACTGGACCGTTTTGAACTCGAAGGCCGAACCTTTTTTGATGCGGTGCGAAGTGCATTTCTCAAGCGCGCTGAAGCGGACCCTGCGCGGTATGTACTGGTCGATGCGGCCCAGCCACTGGCGCAGGTTCAGCAGTCTCTGGACGTTCTGCTGCCGCGTCTGCTGGAGTTGACACGTGGCTGAAGCCTATCCGTGGCAAGACAGTCTCTGGCAGCAGTTGGCCGGTCGTAAGCAACACGCTCATGCCTATCTGCTGCATGGCCCGGCCGGGATCGGCAAGCGCGCGCTGGCCGAACGGTTGATGGCCAGTTTGCTGTGCCAGCGCCCGACCGCGCAGGACGCTTGCGGTGAATGCAAATCCTGTCTGCTACTGAAGGCTGGCAGCCATCCCGACAATTACATCCTGGAACCGGAAGAAGCCGACAAGGCGATCAAGGTCGATCAGGTGCGCGAGTTGGTCAGCTTCGTGGTGCAGACTTCGCAGATGGGCGGGCGCAAAGTGGTGCTGATCGAGCCGGTCGAGTCGATGAATGTCAACGCTGCCAACGCCTTGCTCAAAAGCCTTGAAGAGCCGTCGGGCGATACCGTTTTGCTGTTGGTCAGCCACCAGACCAGTCGACTGTTGCCGACCATCAAAAGCCGTTGCGTCCAGCAAGCCTGCCCTTTGCCAAGCGAGGCGATGAGCCTTGCCTGGCTGGCCAAAGCCTTGCCGGACTGCGCGGAAGAAGAACGTATCGAACTGCTGACCCTGGCCGCCGGTTCACCATTGGCTGCGGTCACCCTGCAAGCCCAAGGCGTGCGCGAGCAGCGGGCACTGGTGGTCGATGGGGTGAAAAAGTTGCTCAAGCAGCAACAATCGCCGACGCAACTGGCCGAAGGCTGGAATGCGATCCCGCTATTGCTGTTGTTCGACTGGTTTTGTGACTGGTCGAGCCTGATTCTGCGTTATCAATTGACTCAGGATGAAGAAGGCCTCGGGCTGGCGGACATGCGCAAGGTGGTTCAGTACCTGGCGCAGAAAACCAGTCAGGACAAAGTCCTCGGTATTCAGGACTGGATCCTCGCCCAGCGCCAGAAAGTGATGAGCAAGGCGAACCTGAACCGGGTGTTATTGCTGGAAGCGCTGCTGGTGCAATGGGCGTCCTTGCCTACCCAGAAGTGACCGTCTGCACCTAGACTCTGTGCATCGGCACCCACCTGGCCGGAGCCCTCAAGTCCGACCGTCCCACTCATACGATGTAAGTTGCAGCCCTTTTATGCTCGTAGATTCCCATTGTCACCTTGATCGCCTCGACCTCGCCGCCCACGACGGCTCTCTGGATGCAGCACTCGATGCGGCTCGTCAGCGCGGGGTAGGGCACTTCCTGTGCATCGGCGTCAGCGTCGACAACGCCGCCGACGTCAAAGCCCTGGCCGAACGTTATGACGACGTCGACTGTTCGGTCGGCGTGCATCCGCTGGATGTGCAACCGGGCGCTGCGCCCGCGCTGGATTGGCTATTGCGCGAGCTCAATCACCCCCGTGTGGTCGCGATTGGTGAAACCGGTCTGGATTATCACTACGAACCGCAAGCGGCAGAGTTGCAGCAGGAGTCGTTTCGCCTGCACCTGCAAGCGGCCCGGCAGACTGGCAAGCCAGTCATCATCCACACCCGTGGTGCCCGGGCCGATACCCTGAGCTTGTTGCGTGAAGCGGCACTGCCTCAGGCCGGTGTACTGCATTGCTTTACCGAAGACTGGGACATGGCCAAGGCTGCCTTGGACATGGGCTATTACATTTCCTTGTCCGGTATTGTCACTTTTCGCAATGCCGATGCATTGCGCGATGTGGCCAGCAAGGTGCCGGCCGACCGTTTGTTGGTGGAAACCGACTCACCGTACCTCGCGCCGATCCCGTATCGCGGCAAGCCTAATCTGCCGCAGTACGTGCGTGAAGTAGCGGAGTTTCTGTCAATGTTGCGAGGTGAGCCCTACGAGCGATTTGCCGAGCAGACCACTGAGAACTTCAAGCGGCTGTTCCCGCTGGCGCATGTGAAAGGTTAAATCGCAGGCAAAAAAAACCCGGGTTCTGGGGGGTGAATCCGGGTTAAGACCATTAGGAGTAAAACAATGGCACGCGGTCCGTTGGTACCAATATCGGCGAAACACTTGGGGGAGATGTCTCGCCGACAGTTCAAGTATTGATCACTATTGCGCCTCGTCCAGTTTACCGGTCGCGATTTTTAAACAATTTTGGAATACGGCCGCTTCGGAAGAGTTCTCATCAGTGGGCGACCCTGCTGGAAATCATCACGAAACACAGATATGGTCGGATGATCCGTGCATTTTTGCGTAAGTTAGGCATAATACGCGGCTTCGAATTTTGACCCCCAACAGACCTTTTCTTATGCATAAAGAACCTCGTAAGGTCCGTGAGTTTCGTCGCCGCGAGCAAGAAATTCTCGATACCGCGCTCAAGCTGTTCCTCGACCAAGGTGAAGACAGTGTCACCGTCGAGATGATTGCTGATGCCGTCGGTATCGGCAAAGGCACGATCTACAAGCACTTCAAATCCAAGGCGGAGATTTATCTGCGCCTGATGCTCGATTACGAGCGTGATTTGAACGAGCTGTTGCATTCGGCCGATGTCGACAAGGACAAGGAAGCGCTGTCCCGGGCTTACTTCGAATTCCGCATGCGCGATCCGCAACGCTATCGTTTGTTCGACCGACTGGAAGAGAAGGTGGTCAAGGGCAATCAAGTGCCGGAGATGGTCGAGGAGCTGCACAAGATCCGCGCCTCCAACTTTGAGCGCCTGACCCTGCTGATCAAAGGCCGTATCAGCGAAGGCAAGCTCGAAGACGTGCCGCCTTACTTTCATTACTGCGCATCCTGGGCGCTGGTGCATGGCGCCGTGGCGCTGTATCACTCGCCGTTCTGGAGCAATGTGCTGGAAGATCAGGAAGGCTTCTTTCAGTTCCTGATGGACATCGGCGTGCGCATGGGCAACAAGCGCAAGCGCGATAGCGACACCCCGAGCAGCTGAATCATTCAGCTGCCTGATTGCGCCATGATTTAGCTATATGGCGCAGTACCGCAGGAATATACTCAGGCATGGGACTTGCTAAAACTTGAATTGTGAGTCAAGTTTTGCGTGTTCCAATTTCCCATCGCCGGAGTGATCCATGATCGTTGACCGTCAAGGCAGGCGTTTTCGCAATTTGCGGATCAGTCTGACTTCAGCCTGCAACTACGCTTGTACCTACTGCGTGCCTAACGGCAAGCGGCTGGTGGCTGCGCAGGATGAGTTGTCGGCCGAGGCCATGGCGCGCGGCGTGGCGTATTTGATCGAAGCGGCAGGCATCGAGCGTTTGCGCATCACCGGTGGCGAGCCGCTGGTCAGCCCCAAACTCGAAGCCTTCATGACCGCCGTTGGTCAGATGGGCCTGCAAGACATCAGCCTGACCACCAATGGTCAATTGCTGGCGAAAAAGCTGCCGTTGCTGGTAGATGCCGGCATTCGTCGTATCAACGTTTCCCTCGACACCCTGGACGCTAGCGCTTTTCGCAGCATTGCGCGCGGCGGTGATCTGGCGACCGTACTTGACGGTATGGATCAGGCCAGCGCAGCGGGCATCAAGATCAAGGTCAACATGGTGCCATTGCGCGGACAGAACCTTGATCAGGTGATGCCGCTGCTCGATTACTGTCTGGAGCGCGGCTATGAATTACGCTTCATCGAGCTGATGCGCATGGGCCACCTGGCCACCGACTCCAATGCTTTCCTGCAACAGTTCGTCAGCCTCCAGCAGTTGCTGAGCCTGATTGGCGAGCGCTATGAATACCTGCAAGCCGATGCGCCGGTCGATGCCACTGCGGTACGTTATGAAGTTCCAGGGCTGGGGCACTTCGGCGTGATCGCCAACGAAAGCGTTCCGTTCTGCCGAACTTGCTCACGTTTGCGCCTTTCATCCACGGGTTGGCTGCATGGCTGCCTGTCATCGAGCAATCGCCATTACGTCGGCGACTTGTTGGACAAGCCTCGCCATCAAGCGCTGCCTGCTTTGCAGCGGCTGCTGGTGAAGGCCTTGGGTGACAAGCAGGAAGTGGCGTTTTCGGGTGGTGCGACGGTCATGAAGATTATTGGCGGCTGAGCACGCTCTCCTGTAATTGAATGGACTCGCCCAAGCCGAGGCGTCTTCGCGCCACGGTGGCATTCTATGAAAGCCAACGACAGCGAGGGCGAGGCCATGAGCAAGCATACGACGATAAACAAATCCTTGTCGCCAGCCAATCTTGCGGCGTGCACGACAGTAGCGGTGGATCTTGCGAAGAATGTGTTTCAGGTCGCGGGGGAAAATTCCCTTGGCCAGGTGGTCCACGAGCAACGGATCAAGTCTCGTGAAGCTTTTCACGTGTTCCTGCGCCAGTTGTCGGCGGATGTGACGGTACTGATGGAGACCGGGCCGGGCGCGCAAGCGTGGGCACGGCTGTTACAGGCGCAAGGCAATCCAGTGCGGATACTGCCTGCACAACGTGTGGCCGAACACCGTAGCGGAGCGAAGAATGACCGCAACGATGTGCTGGCGATATTACGTGCAGGCCGAGACCAAAAAATTGCAGCCGTACCGGTCAAGAGTGAGTCGGCGTTAGCGATGCAAGCGCTGCACCGCGTCCGGCAGGGGTGCGTGCGACGGCACACGGCCTTGGGTAACCAGATGCGTGGCTTGCTGCTGGAACACGGCATTGCCTTGGCGCAGGGCGAGATGGCCCTCAGCCGAGATGTGCCACGGGTACTGGAAGACCCCAGCCAGCCGCTGCCGGATATGTTGCGCGAGCTGATCGACGAAATACTGGCTGAGTGGGGCCAACTGGGCGAACACATCAACGTGCTGACGGGGCGCCTGGAAGCCAGTGCTCGCGCGGACGAGACGGCGAAACGGTTGATGACGATACGGGGTGTCGGCCCGATCTTCTCCACGGCGATGCTAGCCAAACAGACTGAGCCTGAACGCTTTGCCAACGCGCGCCAGTTCGCCGCCTATTTCGGCACGGTGCCCGAACAGCGCAGCAGCGGGCAAAAGATTCGACTGGGCAATATGTGCAAGCGCGGTGATGCCTATCTGCGCAGCTTGGCGATTCAAGGTGCGCACTCTGTATTGAGGCAGGTGCGGCCAGATTCGGAACATCCAGATGACCAGCGCCTGCGACGCTGGTTGAGCCGTCACGGTCAAAAAGGCGCGGCGGTGCGGTTGGCCAACCGCAACCTGCGCATCATGTGGGTGCTGCTGCAAAACGAGCAGACCTATCATCGCCAACCGGCCACTGGTCAGAGGCCGTGATGAGGGGCTGATCAAGAGTCATTGACAGAGTTCTGCCACCAGGGCGCTGAGCCGCCTCAACCCTTGCTGAAGAACATTGACCCCAGGTCAGACCGTCGCGGATAGATGCCTGAGCTGCTACCGGCCCTTGAGGCCTAAATGTAATAGGCATACCGCGAGCTCACCCAATGTTGGCCAGAAGCCGATGAAGGCTTCCTCGAATAGGCCTTATACATAGATGCAACCGGGTAGCAGTGTTCAAAAGCGGGTTGAAAGTGGGGGCGAGTCCATACATAGCAGCTGCCGAAGGCTGCGTCCGGCTGCGAAGCCGCCGTAAATCCTGTAATCAAAATATATCTGGAACACCGCATCGCCTGATCCCGCGACCGCTGCGTCCGATCGCGGCCCGAGTCGAACGCAGGCTTCGCCAGCGGCTACAAGGGTGTGCTTCTCCCGAGCTGGCGCGGAAGCTGCATCCCATGGCCATTCGCCGGTTTTCCGTCACCGGCCTCTGGAGGGTAGGATGCGTAGTCTGGTTTTGCTGCTGACCGTTTTGGCGCTGGGTGGCTGCATGAATGTCAGCGACATGGCGGAAGAGACTCGCTACCAGATGAGCGACGTGGGACTGCTGGATCACAGCAACAGCCGTCGGGTAAACAACCTGCGCATTCAGCCGGACTCGTTCATCTACATCGCCCAAGGTCCGTTCGCGCCACCGGGCAGTGTCTATCCGCGCCCTAACGCGGTGGCCGAAGTGGCCTTCAACGGCTTTATCGAATACTTCCCGATGGTACGCCGCGCCCGCACACCCGAAGGTATCGACCGAGCCATGGCTGAAGCCCGCGCCGCCGGAGCCCATTACCTGCTTTACACCCGGTTTGCCAACGCTGACGACCGCATCGGCAACATGGATGACTGGATCGATCAGGAATACGTGGATCGCCTCGGTATCGACAGCGGCGTGATTCAAATCATGTTGATCGAGACCAACACCCAGTATTTGATTGATACTGCAACCATCAAGAGTCGTGGCGGTTTACTGACGTTCCACGACAACAGGCCAGAAGACCTGATTGGCCCGCCGCTGCAGCAATACGCGCGCAGCCTGATCGGGATCAGCGACCAGTAAATTCAAGGAGTACGCCATGAGTGACCCGCAAAAAGCCAACGATTTGTTGGGGCAGATCCCCAAAACCAAAGGCTTGCCGCCGGTTCACCTGTGGAACCCTGATTTCTGTGGCGACATCGATATGCGCATCGCCCGCGACGGCACCTGGTATTACCTGGGCACGCCGATCGGGCGCAAGCCGATGGTCAAACTGTTCTCCACCATCATTCGCCACGATGGCGATGACTATTTCCTGATCACGCCGGTCGAGAAGGTCGGGATCAAGGTCGATGATGCACCGTTTGTGGCGATCGCCGTGGATGTGGAAGGCGAGGGCGAAGCTCAGCTCCTGCGGTTCACCACCAACGTTGATGAAACCAGCGAGGCGGGCGCAGAGCACCCGATACGCGTGGTGATCGACCCTGTCACCCAAGAGCCCGCGCCCTATGTTCACGTGCGCACCAACCTCGAAGCACTGATCCATCGAAACGTGTTCTACCAACTGGTGGAACTGGCAGTGACCCGTGAAATCGCCGGGCAACGCTGGCTTGGCGTGTGGAGCGGTGGCGAGTTCTTCCCCATCGGCCTCGAACCTTAATACAAAACACTGTAGGAGCGGGCTTGCCCGCGAAGGGGGGTTAACATTCAACTTCAATGTTGCCTGTTACACCGCTTTCGCGGGCAAGTCGAATCGTCGCACCGCCGCTCCTACAGTGGTATGTGACTGTCGCTGAATCTTATAAAATCCAATTGACACCCAATCATATGATGATTAGCGTAAGCCTCCATCGCGAACGGCTTTTTGCCGTCCCTGCTTCGAGGTTTCCATGTCCAGCAGTTTTCATGCATCGACCGTTGATTGGCTGGGTTGCTGGATTGCCGCAGGCCAAGTGAAGCCCGGCGAAACGCTCAAGGTCGAAGCCGATCTGGGCGAGCAGCTCGGTGTCAGTCGCACGGTCATCCGCGAAGCCATCAAAACCCTGGTCGCCAAAGGCATGCTCGAAGTCGGGCCGAAAGTCGGCACGCGGGTGTTACCAGTGCGCCGCTGGAACCTCTTCGATCCACAAGTCGTCGGCTGGTTGTCACGCAGTGGTTTGCCGGAAAACTTCGTCGACGATTTGCTAGATCTGCGCCGCACCATCGAACCCATGGCCGTGCGCTGGGCCTGTGAGCGGGCGACGGTCGAGCAAGTGCAGGCGGTGCTTCTGGCCTACAACGCGCTGGAGCGGGCAGTGGAAAGCGGTGTCGATTACAACCGCGCGGACCAGATTTTCCACGAGTGCATCCTTGCCGCCAGCCACAATCAATTCATTGAGCAAATGGTCCCGGCCCTAGGCGCGCTGCTAGCGGTGTCGTTCGAAGTCTCTGCGGCCGATCCTGACGAACTGCGCCGTACGCTGCCGATTCACAAAGACATGGCCAACGCCATCGCCGCCCGCGACTCCGCGCGTGGGGTATGGGCCTGCATGACCCTGATCGATAACGCGGACCTGGCGATCAAGCGTTTCTACCCGCAAGTCATGGCCGACAAAAAAGCCGGCTGACCCCACAAATCCCTTGTAGGAGCCGAGCTTGCTCGCGATAGCGGTTTGTCATCCGACATCATTGTTGCCTGATCCACCGTTATCGCAAGCAAACCCGCTCCCACAAATAAAAACAAGAACAAGGCAGGAGGTTTCATGACGTTGAATGCGTTGACCCAGCACCGCGCGCGGCTTGGCGAAGGCCCTTTCTGGGACGTGCCGACGCAGGCGCTGTACTGGGTTGATATCGCCGGCAAACAAGCGCTTCGGCTGATCGGCGCCAACGTCGAGATCTGGGAAATGCCGGAACATATCTCCGCATTCATCCCCTGCGAAAGCGGCGACGCGTTGGTCGCGTTGAGCAGTGGCGTCTATCGGCTGGACCTCGACTCACCGGGCCTTGAACCGCGCCTGACCCTGCTCTGCGTGGCCGACCCGCAACCCGGCAATCGCCCCAATGAGGCCCGTTGCGATGCGCAGGGCCGGCTCTGGCTCGGCACCATGCAAAACAACATCGGCGAAAACGGTGAAGACCAGCCTGTCACCCGTCGCTCCGGCGGCCTGTTTCGTATCGACCGTGATGCGCGGGTGACGCCACTACTACGTGGGCTGGGGGTTCCCAATACGTTGCTATGGAGCGAAGACGCAACGACGCTGTTTTTCGCTGACAGCCTCGACGCCACGCTGTACCGGTATTTCATCCGTGCCGACGGCAATCTGGACACCGCTTATGTCTGGTTCGGTCCCGATAAGCGTGGGGTTCCCGATGGCTCGGCCATGGACGCCGAAGGTTACATTTGGAACGCCCGCTGGGATGGCAGCTGTTTACTCCGGCTGACCCCGGACGGTCATGTTGATCGAATCATCGAACTGCCCATCAGCCGTCCCACCAGTTGCGTATTCGGCGGCGAAGACCTGAAAACTCTGTACATCACCAGCGCTGCGAGTCCGCTCAACCATCCGCTGGATGGTGCGGTGTTATCGATTCGAGTGGATGTGGCCGGAAAGCCATGCGTACGTTTTGCTGGTTGAATCCCAAAATATGGGATGTAAAATTATATATTGAGATTGTTTGGTGGGCGGGTTTATAGTCGGCCATCAGTTACACGCACTCACACTTAAAAAAACAAAACAGGTGAAGTGATGCAGCGATTTTCCAAACAGTCTTTTGACCGGACATCGACAGATGCCCGGTTTTTGTTGTGCCGGCAAAAAGGAGCGTTGATTCATGGCTGAATCTCTTTCCTTGCCACCGGTGGCCGAACCGCCCAAGGGCGAGCGCCTGAAAAACAAAGTGGTGCTGCTGACCGGTGCCGCTCAAGGCATCGGTGAGGCCATCGTTGCGACGTTCGCGGCCCAGCAGGCCAAGTTGATCATCAGCGACATCCAGGCTGAAAAAGTCGAGAAAGTCGCGACACATTGGCGCGAACAAGGCGCCGATGTGGTGGCGATCAAGGCTGACGTATCGCGCCAGCAAGACCTGCACGCCATGGCCAGACTGGCGATTGACCTGCACGGCCGGATCGACGTACTGGTCAACTGCGCCGGGGTCAATGTGTTCCGAGACCCACTGGAAATGACCGAAGAAGACTGGCATCGCTGCTTCGCCATCGACCTCGACGGCGCCTGGTACGGTTGCAAGGCGGTATTGCCACAAATGATCGAGCAGGGCATCGGCAGCATCATCAACATCGCTTCGACCCATTCCACCCACATCATCCCGGGCTGCTTCCCATACCCGGTGGCCAAGCACGGTTTGCTCGGCCTGACCCGCGCACTCGGCATCGAATATGCGCCGAAGGGCATTCGAGTCAACGCCATCGCACCGGGCTACATCGAAACCCAATTGAACGTGGATTACTGGAACGGTTTTGCCAACCCGCAGGCCGAGCGCCAGCGCGCGTTTGATTTGCATCCACCGCGTCGCATCGGTCAACCGATTGAAGTGGCCATGACCGCCGTATTCCTGGCCAGTGATGAAGCACCGTTCATCAATGCCTCGTGCATCACCATCGATGGCGGGCGCTCAGTGATGTATCACGACTGAACAAAACGGCTTTCAGGCGCGGAACTCCGTCTGAAAGCCAATCATCATACGATATGACTATTAGCTCCAACGTTTACACCGGCTTTCAAATAACGCTCAAAAAAAATAACAAGGAGTCAGCTTATGAATCGTCGTCGTCGGATCCGTTCCCTGTGCTGTGCCGCTTTGGCGGTCACCGCGGTTAGCCTGAGCAGTACGCTGCTGGCGGCCGAGGAAGTGAAAATCGGTTTCCTGGTCAAGCAAGCGGAAGAGCCCTGGTTCCAGACCGAATGGGCATTCGCCGAAAAGGCTGGGAAAGAGAAAGGCTTCACCCTCATCAAAATCGCCGTGCCGGATGGTGAGAAAACCCTCTCGGCCATCGACAGCCTCGCCGCCAACGGTGCCAAGGGCTTCGTGATCTGCCCGCCCGACGTGTCCCTGGGCCCGGCGATCATGGCCAAAGCCAAGCTGAACGGTTTGAAAGTGATCGCCGTCGATGACCGCTTTGTCGATGCCAGCGGCAAGTTCATGGAAGACGTTCCGTACCTCGGCATGGCCGCGTTCGAAGTCGGCCAGAAACAAGGCAGCGCCATGGCCACCGAAGCGAAGAAACGTGGCTGGGAATGGAAAGACACCTACGCGGTGATCAACACCTTCAACGAACTCGACACCGGCAAGAAACGCACTGACGGTTCGGTCAAAGCGCTGGAAGACGCCGGCATGCCCAAAGACCACATCCTGTTCTCGGCGCTGAAAACCCTCGACGTACCGGGCAGCATGGACGCCACCAACTCGGCGCTGGTGAAACTGCCGGGCTCGGCGAAAAACCTGATCATCGGCGGCATGAACGACAACACCGTACTCGGCGGCGTGCGCGCCACCGAAAGCGCCGGTTTCGCTGCTGCCAATGTCATCGGGATCGGCATCAATGGCACCGACGCCATCGGCGAACTGAAAAAAGCCAATAGCGGTTTCTTCGGCTCGATGCTGCCTAGCCCCCACATCGAGGGCTACAACACCGCCAGCATGATGTACGAGTGGGTCACCACCGGCACGGAACCGGCGAAATTCACCGCGATGGACGACGTAACGCTGATCACGCGCGACAACTTCAAGCAGGAACTGGAAAAGATCGGTCTGTGGAACTGAGGCGCGGTTGATTTCAGCGGTGGCCCCGGCGACGGGGCTGCCTGACCTGTGAAGAGGTGGTTTTATGCACGCGCAAGTACAGACACACGAACACAGCGTTGGCGGCAGCTTGCGCTTCAACGGGATCGGCAAGACCTTTCCCGGCGTGAAGGCGTTGGACAACATCAGCTTCGTTGCGCACCCGGGGCAGGTTCACGCCTTGATGGGCGAGAACGGCGCCGGCAAATCCACACTGCTGAAAATCCTCGGCGGCGCTTACACGCCCAGCAGTGGCAACCTGCAGATCGGCGAGCAGACGATGGCATTCAAATCCACCGCCGACAGCATCGCCAGCCGCGTCGCGGTGATCCATCAAGAGTTGCACCTGGTGCCCGAAATGACCGTGGCAGAGAACCTGTTTATCGGCCACCTGCCGGCCAGTTTTGGCCTGATCAATCGCGGTACTTTGCGCCAACAGGCATTGGCTTGCCTCAAAGGCCTGGCCGATGAAATCGATCCGCAAGAAAAAGTCGGGCGCCTGTCCCTCGGCCAGCGGCAGCTGGTGGAAATCGCCAAGGCGCTGTCCCGTGGCGCGCATGTGATTGCGTTCGACGAACCAACCAGCAGTCTGTCGGCGCGTGAGATCGACCGTTTGATGGCGATCATCGGACGCCTGCGCGATGAAGGCAAAGTGGTGCTGTACGTCTCCCATCGCATGGAAGAAGTGTTCCGCATCTGCAACGCGGTGACGGTGTTCAAGGACGGCCGCTACGTGCGCACGTTCGAGGACATGAGCGAACTGACCCACGACCAATTGGTGACGTGCATGGTCGGTCGCGACATTCAGGACATCTACGATTATCGGCCTCGCAAGCGTGGCGCGGTGGCGTTGAAAGTCGATGGCCTACTCGGCCCCGGCTTGCGCGAACCAGTGAGTTTCGAGACACACAAAGGCGAGATTCTGGGGTTGTTCGGACTGGTCGGTGCCGGGCGCACAGAGTTGTTCCGTCTGCTCAGCGGCTTGGAGCGCAACACCGCCGGACGCCTGGAATTACGCGGCCATGAACTGAAACTGCGCTCACCGCGTGATGCAATTGCGGCCGGGATTTTGCTGTGCCCCGAGGACCGCAAGAAGGAGGGCATCATCCCGCTCGCCAGTGTCGCCGAGAACATCAACATCAGCGCACGCGGCGCCCACTCCACCTTCGGGTGTTTGTTGCGCGGCCTGTGGGAAAAGGGCAATGCCGACAAACAGATCAAGGCGCTGAAGGTCAAGACGCCGAATGCTGCGCAGAAAATCATGTACCTGTCCGGCGGCAATCAGCAGAAGGCCATTCTCGGTCGGTGGTTGTCGATGCCGATGAAAGTCCTGCTGCTCGACGAGCCGACTCGCGGCATCGACATCGGGGCCAAAGCCGAGATTTACCAGATCATCCATAACCTGGCCGAAAGCGGCATCGCGGTGATTGTGGTGTCCAGCGACCTGATGGAAGTGATGGGTATTTCCGACCGCATTCTGGTGCTCTGCGAAGGCGCGATGCGTGGCGAGTTGTCTCGCACCGAGGCCAATGAATCCAATCTGCTGCTACTGGCTTTGCCGCGCCAACGCGCTGACGGCGTGGCGAACTGAGAGGTGACTATGATGACAACCCAAAACAACGCTCTGCCGACCCAGCGCAAGCCCTTGGACCTGCGGCGCTTTCTCGATGACTGGGTGATGCTGCTGGCGGCGGTCGGGATCTTCGTGCTCTGCACGTTGCTGATCGACAACTTCCTTTCGCCACTGAACATGCGCGGCCTCGGGTTAGCGATTTCCACTACCGGAATTGCCGCGTGCACCATGTTGTATTGCCTGGCGTCCGGGCACTTTGACTTGTCGGTGGGCTCGGTGATCGCCTGTGCCGGCGTGGTCGCGGCGGTGGTGATGCGCGACACCGACAGCGTATTCCTCGGCGTGAGTGCCGCAATGGTGATGGGGTTGATTGTCGGGCTGATCAACGGGATCGTGATTGCCAAGCTGCGGGTCAATGCGTTGATCACCACGCTGGCGACCATGCAGATCGTTCGCGGTCTGGCTTACATCTTCGCCAACGGCAAAGCGGTCGGCGTGTCGCAGGAGCAGTTCTTCGTCTTCGGTAACGGCCAGTTGTTTGGCGTGCCGGTGCCGATCCTGATCACCATCGTCTGCTTCCTGTTTTTCGGCTGGCTGCTGAATTACACCACTTATGGGCGCAACACCATGGCCATTGGTGGCAATCAGGAAGCGGCGTTGCTGGCCGGGGTCAACGTTGACCGGACCAAGATCATCATCTTCGCCGTGCATGGCGTGATTGGTGCGCTGGCCGGGGTAATTCTGGCATCGCGCATGACCTCCGGGCAGCCAATGATTGGCCAGGGTTTTGAGCTGACGGTGATCTCGGCTTGCGTGTTGGGCGGGGTGTCGTTGAGTGGCGGGATCGGCATGATTCGGCACGTGATTGCCGGGGTGCTGATTCTGGCGATTATTGAAAATGCGATGAATCTGAAGAACATCGACACGTTTTACCAGTATGTGATTCGCGGTTCGATTCTGTTGCTGGCCGTTGTCATAGACCGGCTGAAACAGCGCTGATATGCGGTTACTTGTAGGAGCGGCGGTGCGGCGATCCGACTTGCCTGCGAGAGCGGTGGGTCTGACGCATTAGTGTTGGATGTGCCGACGCCTTCGCGGGCAAGCCCGCTCCTACAGTGGATTTGTGAACGACACAAAACAAATGTAGGAGCGGGCTTGCCCGCGAAGAGGCCAGTAGTATCAACACGTTACCCGGCCTCGCTCGAAGTGTTCAGCTATCCAGTTTGCGTGCCGCCTCAACCCCGGCACTGCTGAGTTTGATCGGCAGATTCACCGTGTGCTCGCCAGCCTCATCGCAGGTCACATGACCGTGTTGAATCAGCCCCCGGTCCTGCAGGGCGGCGAGGGTACTGGCCACGATTTTCTCCCCCCGATAATTGTCCAGAACCTCTTTGCCCAAGCCACTCGGGTGGGCATGCAACAGGCGGATCAGGACTTCTTTTTCCAGGTTTTTATCGTCGTTCATGCTTACCTCTTGATGTGTGTGGAGAGGTCGCTCGCGTGGGCGAACTATTGATAGGCACCGCCCTCGGAGCCCGAACCACCGGTGGTGGTTTTCGAGCCGATGCCGCTGCCGGCATTGTCGGGTGTCTGGGTGTCGGGCATGTTCAGTCCGCCTTGACGGCCCGCGTCGTTGCCCTGGATCCGTGGGTCAGTGCCCGTCGTGGGTGGGGGGTTACTGTCGATACCGGTGCCGTTGGTGTTCATGCTGGGTGCGCTCTGGATGGCGGGCGCTTTCGGGCCCTCGACCGGGTTGGTCGGGCCCGTACCTTCAGCGAGTGTGGCGGCGAACGCAGCAGAGGACAGCAGTGTGGCGAGAACGAGGGCGCTCAACCTGGACATGAACATGGCATCGTCTCCGTTTAATAGAGTCTCTACCTGATATTGGTCTGCCTCGCATTTGAATTGGTGCCTGATGAATGACGAACGGTTCAGGCCTGCTGCACGGATTTAACCGGCGCTACGCGACGCCAGATCAGTCGACCCACGGTGATCAACCAGTTCAGTATAGCCACGGCCAGCACGGTCAGGAGCAACGCGGGCATCCCTTGTTCGACGATGATTTTTCCGGCCAGCAAGGGAAAACCAAACACGCCGATGAAGTAGGAGAGGCTGAACAACAGCAAGGCTTGCGAGGTCGTGCCGTGTGGCGCTTCGTTGGCCGCCAGGCCGTTGATCACCGAATAGGTCAGACCGTATCCGACCCCGAGCATCACGGCTGCCAGTACATAACTGAGCCCGCTGTCGACGACGAAACCAAACAGCACAATCGACCCCATCATCAGGCCCGACAACAGGCACGATGAGCGGAATGGGTCACGTTTGACCACGATGCCGGCAATCAGCATTCGGCTGCTGATCGCCGCGCCCATGAAGCCAAAAAAGAACAGCGAATAATCCAGCGAGCGGGACGCGGCGTAACTGGTCTGGAAGCTCGACAGGCCGCCGAACACGCAACCACCAAGACCCACCATGAAGATCGGGAACACGGCTCTGGACGACAGCACTCGAACCGTTGCGCGCCAGGAAATTCGCGCGACCGAGGTGGCGGGCGCGGGCGTTTTTCTGATCTGTGCATCCAGTCGCCAGAACAGTAAAACGCCGATCAGGCTGGCCATTGCAGCGAGGTAAAACGCGGCGGTTACCGGATAGCCGAGGGCGCTGGCAGCGCGGCCCAGTAAAGGGCCGCTGCCGATCCCGGTCATCATGCTGCCCGACAGCAACGCAAAGTATTTGGCCCGTTGGGCCGGTGTCACCAAGCTGGCCACAATGATCGGCCCGAGGGTGTAAAACACGCCCCAACCCAGCCCCAGCAACAGTCCAAAAAACAACAGCGCAGTGCCGAAGCCCGGGGTCAAGGCGAAGCCGAGGCTGGCCGCCACCAGTAAGACGCCGAACAAGGCAATCGAGCGCGCGGCACCGAGCCAGTCAGACAAATGCCCCGAGACGATCACCGCCGCGAACGTGCTGAGCATGGCCGCCGAAATCACACTGCCGGCATCGTGTTCATTGCCGCCGCGTGAGCCGATCAGCAACGACAGCAAAAAAGTCGAGCCGTAGGACAGCGACAGCAAATAGCTGGCAAGGCAAAACAGGCCGAACAACCGGCTGGAGACTGGGGGTGTTGCGCTGGACATGACGCGGTTCCTTGAGCCGATAGAAATGAGCGTTTGATATCTATCACGCATCGCGCCGATGTTAGGTCCTGGGTTAGCGATTTCAGGATTAGCGCTGGCCGGAGTATTGCCTTCAACAGACGCCGATCTCTTCCTTGAACTGCTCCATGAAACCTTTCAGACGCTCATGCCTGATCTGCGCCAGGCGTCGACCGGTAGTGGTCTGGAAGCCGTTTGCCAAGTGCAGCAGCTTGGTCTGGAAATGGTCGAGGCAAAAGCGTTTGTCGTCGTAGTCGCGATGCTGTGCCTCCGGGTCCAGCGGGTCGTACAACGCGCTGCCCATGCGCCCGGCAACGTAGAACGTGCGCGCGACACCGAGCAAACCGAGGGAATCGAGGCGGTCGGCGTCTTGCATGATTTTCGCTTCGAGCGATGTAGCGGGAATGTTGGCGGAGAAGCTGTGAGCATCAATAGCGTGGACCACCGCGCTGATTTTTACGCTGGACCAATGCAAGTCTGCCAACACAGCAGATGCTTTCTCGGCGGCCAGTCGCGATGCGTGCGAACGCAGCGGCGAGTTCTTCTCCACCGCCACGCAATCATGCAACAGCACCGCTGCCAGCAGCACCTCAAGCTCGCCGCCTTCTTGTGCCTGAATCGTACGCGCGTTGTGCCAGACCCGCTGCAAGTGTGACAGGTCGTGGGCGCCGTCCTCTGAGGGTTCCAGCGCATGGGGCAGCAATTGAGCGGCGAGGGTTTGCAGGGGGACGAAAGCGTTGGTGGTCATAACCTTCCTTTGAATGTGAATGCGTTGTCCATAGATCAGGATTAATTTCCCATGTGACGGACGCAGCGTGGCAACTTAGTATGGCGTTTTCAACCTTTGACGAAGGCACGTCCCATGACGATCGAGATCCGCCCGGCGACCCCCAGCGATGCTCCGCAAATTCTCGGGTTCATCACTGAACTGGCCGACTATGAACGTGCCCGCCACGAAGTCATCGCCAGCGTCGCCGACATCGAGCGCAGTCTGTTCAGCGAAGGCGCCACCGCTCACGGCCTGATTTGCCTGCGCGACGGTCAGCCGATCGGCTTCGCCGTGTTCTTCTTCAGCTATTCCACCTGGCTCGGCAGCAACTGCCTGTACCTCGAAGACCTCTACATCACCCCCGAACAACGTGGCGGTGGTGCGGGCAAAACTTTGCTGCGCCACCTGGCGAAAATCGCCTGCGCCAATGATTGCGGACGGTTTGAGTGGAGCGTGCTGGACTGGAACAAACCGGCGATCGAGTTCTATAAATCGTTGGGTGCGCAACCACAGGAAGAGTGGGTGCGATACCGGATGGATGGGGCGGTGTTGCGCGAGTTTGCCGAGGGTAATTAATCGCCAGCGTCGCCGGTTAAAAGATCGCAGCCTTGAGTTGCGATTTTTTTTGCGTATATCCCAATATATGGGAGTGATATTTATATATTGAGATTATTGCACTTCCCGGTTTATAGTCCCGCTCACTCACTGCCAATAAACAAAACAGGTGAAGCGATGCTGGCGCAATTGATCGCGCTCGATTGGGGGACAACCTCATTACGTGCTTACAAACTCGCTGCGGATGGCCTGGTGCTCGAACAACGTTCGTTGTCATCGGGGGTCATGCAGCTGCCCCGGACGCCGCGAATCATCAAAGGTCAGGAATGTTCAGACGGTTTTGAACTGGCCTTCGATGAGGCCTGTGGTGACTGGCTCGACGCGCAGCCGGATTTTCCGGTGATCGCCTGTGGCATGGTCGGCAGCGCCCAGGGCTGGCTTGAAGCGGCCTACCGCGATACGCCGGCGAACGTCGCCAATCTCGGAACTTCCCTACAAACGGTTCGCAGTCTTCGCGGTGTCGATGTGCACATCGTGCCGGGTGTGATTCAGCGTTCGCCGTTGCCGAATGTGATGCGTGGCGAAGAAACGCAGGTACTTGGCGTTTTGCACACTCTTCAGGGCGAGGCGGGCAACGATCTGCTGATCGGCTTGCCAGGCAGTCATTCGAAATGGGTGGAAGTGGCCGACGGCTGCATCGTGCATTTCGATACGTTCATGACCGGCGAAATTTTCGCCGTGCTCAGCGAACACAGCATTCTGGGGCGCACCCAGCAAAAAGGCGCGTCTTTCGATGGCCAGGCTTTTGATCGTGGGGTGCAAGTGGCCTTGTCGGTGGACGGCGAGATCGGCCCGTTATCGACATTGTTCAGTGCCCGCAGCCTCGGGCTGATCGGTGATCTGAGCGCCACGGCCCAGGCGGATTATTTGTCGGGGCTGTTGATCGGTCATGAACTGTCAGCGCTGGCGACCGCCCAGCGACGTCGGCGCAATAGCGTACACCTGCCTTCGATCATCCTCATCGGTAATGCCCAACTCTGTGCCCGCTACAGCCGGGCTCTCGACGCCTGCGGTTTTGCTCGGGTGCTGCTGGCTGAGCAAGCCACCGAACGCGGGTTGTGGCAATTGGCGCTCGCCGCTGGACTGATCACACCCAACCCATCCCGTTAAACCTGACTGGAGGTCTGACATGCTCAAACACGCCTTGGCGCAAAACGGCCTGATCGCGATCCTGCGTGGCCTGCGCCCGCAAGAAGCGGCGGCCATCGGCGAAGTCCTGTACGCCGCCGGATTTCGCGTCATCGAAGTGCCGCTTAATTCCCCCGAACCGTACGAAAGTATCCGCATCCTGCGCAGTACCTTGCCTGCCGATTGCCTGATCGGCGCGGGCACTGTGCTGACACCGGAGCAAGTCGAGCAAGTGAAAGCCGCCGGCGGCCAAGTGATCGTCATGCCGCACAGCGATCCCAAGGTGCTGCGCGCGGCGAAAGCGGCGGGGTTGTTCCTGTCGCCGGGTGTGGCGACGCCGACGGAAGCCTTTGCAGCCTTGGCCGAAGGTGCGGACGTGCTGAAGATGTTCCCGGCCGAGCAGATGGGGCCGGCAGTCGTCAAAGCCTGGCTCGCGGTATTGCCGGCCGGAACCATTCTCGCACCGGTCGGCGGTATCACGCCGGACAACATGCAGGTGTTTATTGACGCGGGCGTCAAAGGCTTCGGTCTTGGTTCAGGTTTGTTCAAGCCGGGGATGACGCCAGCGGACGTGGCCGTCAATGCCAAGGCCTACGTGGCTGCCTGGAAAGCCCTTCGCTAAGACTTTTGGCGCTGTGAGCGCTACATCTATAAGAGCTGCATTTATAAAAAGAGAGCAGAGATGAAAATTACCAAACTGACCACCTTCATCGTTCCGCCGCGCTGGTGCTTCCTCAAGGTCGAAACCGACGAGGGCGTGACCGGTTGGGGCGAGCCCGTGGTTGAAGGCCGCGCCCACACCGTTGCAGCTGCCGTTGAAGAATTGTCTGACTACCTGATCGGCAAAGACCCACGCAACATCGAAGACATCTGGACCGTGCTCTATCGAGGCGGCTTCTACCGGGGCGGCGCGATCCACATGAGCGCGCTGGCCGGTATCGATCAGGCTTTGTGGGACATCAAGGGCAAGGCGCTGGGCGTGTCGGTCAGTGATTTACTCGGTGGCCAGGTGCGGGACAAGATTCGTGTGTATTCGTGGATCGGCGGCGACCGGCCAGCGGACACTGCGCGCGCGGCGAAAGAAGCGGTCTCCCGTGGTTTTACTGCGGTAAAAATGAACGGCACCGAAGAGCTGCAATTTCTCGACTCCTTCGAGAAAGTCGACCTGGCCCTGGCCAACGTCGCGGCCGTACGTGACGCGGTCGGACCGAACGTCGGCATCGGCGTCGACTTCCATGGCCGGGTGCACAAGCCCATGGCCAAGGTGCTGATGAAGGAACTCGATCCGTACAAACTGATGTTCATCGAAGAGCCGGTGCTCAGCGAAAACTATGAAGCGCTGAAGGAACTGGCGCCGCTGACCAGCACCCCGATTGCCCTCGGTGAACGGCTGTTCTCGCGCTGGGATTTCAAGCGCGTACTGAGCGAAGGTTACGTCGACATCATCCAGCCGGATGCGTCGCACGCCGGTGGCATCACCGAAACCCGCAAAATCGCCAACATGGCCGAAGCCTACGACGTGGCGCTGGCGCTGCATTGCCCGCTGGGGCCGATCGCCTTGGCGGCGTGCCTGCAACTGGACGCGGTTTGCTACAACGCGTTCATCCAGGAACAGAGCCTGGGCATTCACTACAACGAGAGCAATGACCTGCTCGATTACGTGAAAGATCCGCGGGTGTTCGACTACGACAAAGGCTTCGTGAAGATCCCGAATGGCCCGGGCTTGGGTATCGAGATCAACGAGGAATACGTGATCGAACGCGCCGCCGTCGGTCACCGCTGGCGCAACCCGATCTGGCGCCATGCCGATGGCAGTTTTGCTGAGTGGTGATTGATCTCTGATCCACCCCAAATCCCCTGTAGGAGCTGGCTTGCCAGCGAAGGCGGCATGACATCCGACATTGATGCGACTGACAGGATGCTTTCGCCGGCAAGCCGGCTCCTACAGGGTTCAGCGCAAGTCTTCTAGACGACCTCAATAAACATAAGAAGAGGCACTCCTCATGCAATCGCAAACCCTCACCGGGCAAGCGTCGTTGGTGACGCCCAGTCGCAAGCGATTTTTCATCATGGTCCTGCTGTTCATCACCGTGGTGATCAACTACCTGGACCGCAGCAACCTCTCCATCGCAGCCCCGGCGCTGACCAGCGAACTGGGCATCGATCCGATCCACGTCGGGCTGATCTTCTCGGCCTTCGGCTGGACCTACGCCGCGATGCAAATTCCCGGCGGCTGGCTGGTGGACCGTGTTCCACCGCGCATCCTCTACAGCGTCGCCTTGCTGCTTTGGTCGATCGCCACGGTCATGCTCGGATTCGCCGCGAGTTTCATCGCGCTGTTCGTCTTGCGCATGGCGGTCGGTGCCCTGGAAGCCCCGGCCTATCCGATCAACAGTCGCGTGGTCACCACTTGGTTCCCCGAGCGCGAACGCGCCACTGCCATCGGTTTCTACACCTCCGGGCAGTTCGTCGGCCTGGCATTCCTGACGCCGGTACTCGCATGGTTGCAGCATGAATTTGGCTGGCACATGGTGTTCATCAGCACCGGTGCGGTAGGCATTCTGTGGGCGGTGATCTGGTACGCGGTGTATCGCGAGCCTCGGGATTTCAAAGGCGTCAACGATGCTGAAATCGATCTGATCCGCGAGGGTGGCGGGTTGGTGGATATTCAGGCCGAGCAAGCCAAAGTCAAAGCGAAGTTCAGCTGGACTGACCTCGGGATTGTTCTGACTAAACGCAAACTGTGGGGCATCTACCTCGGCCAGTTCTGCCTCAACTCGACGCTGTGGTTTTTCCTGACGTGGTTCCCGACTTACCTGGTGAAATATCGCGGCATGGACTTCATCAAGTCCGGCCTGTTGGCCTCGCTACCATTCCTCGCCGCCTTCGTCGGTGTGTTGTGTTCGGGGTTCTTCTCTGACTTCCTGATCCGTCGCGGTTACACGGTAGGTTTCGCCCGTAAGTTGCCGATCATTGGCGGCCTGCTGATTTCCACCTCAATCATCGGCGCCAACTTCGTCGAATCGACGCCGTTGGTGATTGCCTTCCTTGCGCTGGCCTTCTTCGGCAACGGACTGGCGTCGATCACCTGGTCGCTGGTTTCAACCTTGGCACCGGCACGTTTGTTGGGGCTGACCGGCGGGGTGTTCAACTTCATCGGCAACTTGTCGGCGATCACCACGCCGATTGTCATTGGTTTCCTGGCGACCGGTGACTCGTTTGCCCCGGCGATTACCTACATCTCGGTTCTGGCATTGATTGGCGCGCTTTCCTACATCTTGCTGGTGGGCAAAGTCGAGCGTATCAAGTTGTAGTCGCGGGCATCGGGCGACCATAATGCCGCCCGTCACTCGCTCAACGTAAAGGCTGGATATGCAGGAAGACGCCCCAAAAATCGCCAAGGACGCCGCGCCGACCGGCACCCAGACACTGCTTCGTGGTTTGGGTGTGGTTCAGGCTGTGGCCAGCGGCGCCCGCGATCTCAAGGAAATCGCCCGGCTGATCGGCACGACGCGCAGCACCACCCATCGACTGGCCAGTTGCCTGGTGGACGAGCGTTACCTGCGCGTGGTGCCGCAGGTCGGCTACCTGTTGGGGCCAAAGCTGATCGAACTGGGTTTCCAGGCGCGTGAAGAGTTGCCGCTCGTGACCTTGGCCGGACCGTATCTGGATGAGTTGTCGGCGTTGACCGGCGACACCATTCACTTGGCGGTTCGCGAAGGCGACGAGGTGCTGTACCTACACAAGAATCCGGGGCGTAATGGCCCGGAAATGCGTTCGCGGGTCGGCCATCGTATGCCGTTGGCGCGCACCGGGATCGGCAAGGCGCTGATGCTGGATGACACGCAGGAAGAATGGCAGCGGCTGTACGAAATCAGCTTGCCGGCGGGTGGGAAAAATCTGTTTTGGCCGCAGCACCCGGAGCAATCCTGGGAGCAGTTTCAGCAGCGCATGGTCGAGTATGTGGCAGGCGGTTATGCCTTTGATCTGGAAGACAACGAACCGTCGATCCGTTGTGTGGCGGCGCCGATCCGTGATGCCAGCAAGCGCATCGTCGCCGGCATCAGCATTGCCAGCACTGTGCCGTACATGCCGCTGGAAAAAATGGCCGAGCTGATTCCCCTGATCAAAGGGGTCACAGCCCGGCTGTCGGCAGAACTGGGCTTGAAGGTTTAGATCTTCAAGGTCGCCATGTCGATAACGAAGCGGTATTTCACATCCCCGGCGATCATGCGGGCGTAAGCCTCGTTGATCTGGCGGATGTCGAGCATTTCGATGTCGCAGGTGATGTTGTGCTCGGCGCAGAAATCCAGCACTTCCTGGGTTTCGGCAATACCGCCGATCAACGAACCGGCGAGCACGCGACGTCCCAACACCAATTTTGCGGCGTGGACCGGTGGATCGATCGGTTCAATCAAACCCACCAAAATGTGCACACCGTCGAAACGCAGGGTGTCGAGGTAGGGGTTGAGGTCGTGCTGCACCGGAATGGTGTCGAGCAGGAAGTCGAATTGGCCAGCCGCAGCCTTCATCTGCTCGGCATCGGTAGACACGATCACGTGGTCTGCGCCCTGGCGACGACCTTCTTCGGCCTTGCTTGCCGAACGGGTGAACAGGGTGACTTCGGCGCCCATCGCCTTAGCGAACTTGATGCCCATGTGACCGAGGCCGCCCATGCCGAGGATCCCGACTCTGTCACCGGCCTTGACGCCGTAATGCTTGAGCGGCGAGTAGGTGGTGATGCCGGCACACAGGATCGGCGCGGCGCTGGCCAAGGCGAGTTTTTCCGGGATGCGCACGACAAAGTGCTCGCTGACCACGATGCTGTCGGAGTAGCCGCCCATGGTGTTGCTGCCATCGACCCGGTCCGGGGTGGCGTAGGTCATGGTCGGACCTTCGAGGCAGTATTGCTCAAGGTTCGACTGGCAGGCTTCGCAGCTGCGGCAGGAATCGACCATGCAGCCGACGCCAACCAAATCCCCGACCTTGTACCGGGTCACATTCGCACCGATGGCGGTCACTTTGCCGACGATCTCGTGGCCGGGCATCAGCGGGTAAACGGCAATGCCCCACTCGTTGCGCGCCTGGTGGATGTCGGAATGGCAGACGCCGCAGTAGAGAATCTCGATCGCCACGTCATCGGCACGAGGGCTGCGGCGTTCGAATTTCACGGGGGCGAGGGGAGTGGTGGCCGACTGGGCGGCGTATCCGATGGCGGTGTACATGAGGAACCTCGCAAAAGCAGTGACAGGTGAGGCGGTGCATTCTGGGCGCCGCACCTTGCACCGGCCATGGCGATTCCTCCGGGTGTCATGCCTATTCCTCCGGCATCCACGTGCGATTGATCAAATGGACGATCAGACCTGCGAAGATGCTTTCATCCCTTTTCCCGCGACTTTTTTGTGAAGAGCTCCCATGTTGTTGACCCGTCATCTCGATGCCAATGCCACGCTGGTTTCGTTGATCCAGACGCTGACCACTCGCGACGGCTTCGCTCCTACCGCGTTGCCAGGTGTGCAGGTGTTGCGTGCCAGTTGCGACGTCGCCCGTGGCCCGCAGATTTATGAGCCGAGCCTGGTCATCATCGTCCAGGGCAGCAAATTGGCGTACCTGGGCCCGCGAACGCTGGAGTACGGTGCTGGGCATTATCTGATTCAGGCATTGCCGGTGCCGTTTGAGTGCGAAACCTTTGCGGCGCCGGATGGGCCGATGCTGGGCATTTCCATCGCGATAGACCGGATTTTGCTCGGTGAATTGGTATTGGCCATGGGGCTCGTGTCCGGGCGCAGTATTGCTGCGCAGACGCTGGAGTCCATGACCTCGACAGTGCTCGACGACGCGATGCGTGGATGCGTGGAACGGTTGTTGCGTTGCCTGCACGATCCGCTGGAATGTCAGGTCATGGGCCAGGCGCGTTTGCGTGAGTTGTTGTTCGTCGCGTTGCGCGGGCCGCAAGCCGATGTGTTGCGCGCGCTGGTGGAGCAGCAGGGGCAATTCGCACGGGTCGCGGCATCGCTCAGTCATCTGCATGCGCATTACACCGAGCCGCTGAATGTCGAGACCCTCGCCAGTTGCGCGAACATGAGTGCGTCGACTTTTTATGAGCATTTCAAACGCAGCACCTTGTTGTCGCCGGTGCAGTACTTGAAGCGTTTGCGCTTGCTCAAGGCGCAGCAGTTGTTGCTGTCTGAAGGCTTGGGGGTGGCGCAAGTGGCGCATCGGGTGGGGTATCAGAGTACGTCGCAGTTCAGTCGGGAGTACAAGCGCTACTTCGAGCGTAATCCCGGCGATGAGCGCGCTGCCTGATCTACCGCAAATCCCTTGTAGGAGCCGAGCTTGCTCGCGATAGCGGTTTGTCATCCGGCTTCATTGTTGTCTGACACACCGCTATCGCGAGCAAGCTCGGCTCCTACCATACCGGGCAACAAAAAGGCCCCCAATCGGGAGCCTTGATGTTCAGGCGTTCAACTTACATGTTCGGGTAAGTCGGACCGCCAGCACCTTCCGGTGTGACCCAGGTGATGTTCTGTGCCGGGTCCTTGATGTCGCAGGTCTTGCAGTGAACGCAGTTCTGGGCATTGATCTGGAAGCGCTTCTCGCCGTCTTCCATGGTGATCACTTCGTACACGCCGGCCGGGCAGTAGCGCTGGGCAGGCTCATCGTACAGCGGCAGGTTTTTGCTGATCGGGATGCTTGGGTCGGCCAGCTTCAAGTGGCACGGCTGTTCTTCTTCGTGGTTGGTACCGGAGATGAACACCGAGCTGAGTTTGTCGAAGCTGATCTTGCCGTCCGGTTTCGGGTAGTCGATCTTCTTGCAGTCGGCGGCGAGCTTGAGGCAAGCGTAATCCGGCTTGGTGTCGTGCAAGGTGAACGGCAGTTTGCCGCCGAAGATGTTCTGGTCCAGCCAGTTGAAACCACCGCCGACGATCGCGCCGAACTTGTGAATCGCCGGGCCGAAGTTGCGGCTGGCGAACAGTTCGTCGTAGAGCCAGCTTTTCTTGAACGCGTCGACGTAAGTGGTCAGTTCTTCGGTGCCATCTTTCTCGGCGAACAGCGCGTCGGCCACGGATTCAGCGGCGAGCATGCCGGACTTCATCGCGGTGTGGCTGCCTTTGATCTTGGCGAAGTTCAGGGTGCCGAGGTCGCAACCGATCAGCGCGCCGCCCTTGAAGACCATTTTCGGCAACGAGTTCAGGCCGCCTTTGCTGATGGCACGGGCGCCGTAGCTGATGCGCTTGCCGCCTTCCAGGTACTGCTTGAGCACCGGGTGGTGCTTGAGGCGCTGGAACTCATCGAACGGCGACAGGTAAGTGTTGCTGTAGGACAGATCGACGATCAGGCCGACAACCACTTGGTTGTTTTCCAGGTGATAGAGGAAGGAGCCACCGGTGTTCTCGGTGCCCATAATGTCCAGCGGCCAGCCGGCGGTGTGGACTACCAAGCCTGGTTGGTGCTTGGCCGGGTCGACTTCCCAGATTTCTTTCAGGCCGATGCCGTAGTGCTGGGCGTCGGCTTCGCTGTCGAGGTTGAAACGCTTGATCAGCTGCTTGCCGATGTGGCCACGGCAACCTTCGGCGAACAGCGTGTACTTGCCACGCAGTTCCATGCCCGGGGTGTACAGGCCTTCTTTCGGATTACCTTCGCGATCAACGCCCAAGTCGCCGGTAATGATCCCGCGCACCACGCCGTTCTCGTCGATCAGCGCTTCCTGAGCGGCGAAGCCGGGGTAGATTTCTACGCCCAGGTTCTCGGCCTGCTGGGCCAGCCAGCGGCACAGGTTGCCCAGGGAGATGATGTAGTTACCTTCGTTGTGCATGGTCTTGGGCACAAAGAGGTCAGGAATTTTTTGCGCGCTGTCTGCGTTTTTCAGAACGAAGATGTCATCGCGGGTGACCGGCGTGTTCAGCGGGGCGCCGAGTTCTTTCCAGTCCGGGAACAATTCGTTCAGGGCGCGTGGTTCGAACACGGCACCAGACAGGATGTGAGCACCGACTTCGGAGCCTTTTTCGACCACGCAGACGCTGATTTCCTTACCGGCTTCAGCAGCCTTCTGCTTCAAGCGGCAGGCAGCGGAAAGACCAGCGGGGCCGGCACCGACGATGACGACGTCGAATTCCATGTATTCGCGTTCCACAGGTTATCTCCTACTCAAGGCTCAACAGTTTTTTTTCTAATTTTGGAGGTTTGGTGTCGCATCCATGAATCCCTGCGCGAGCGCGGAACAGGACAATCGATAGTCCACCTTTCTCTCTGGGTGGCGCATTATATCTACACCACTCCCAGCGTCCAATACAAACGTTTGTTTGAATTGGCTCAAAGCCAGAGAAATCAAAGTCACGCGGCTTACGAACGGCCATTTTACCGTATTGACCGGAATAGGCGTTCCGGTCAAGATACGGTCGGTTTTGCGCTCGCCGTAGGCACACTGTTGGTTTCAAGAGCACCTCTAAAGACAGGGCGATGGCAGTACAAGGTGATGCGCAGCGCACGTATAGCGCGCAGTTTACACGCCGCGATAATGAATGACTCGTCGGTCACCACTGACAAACGGTCATCATCATTGTGAGCGATGGTCACTTGACACTTTTGCCAGCGTTTTTAGAGGTGCCCTTGCGCCGATGAGCATCAACCGCCAGGTTCGCCTAGGCGACTTTCTTTTCACCGGAGAGTAACGAGGAATCCATGAAGGTTCTTGTAGCTGTCAAACGCGTTGTGGACTACAACGTCAAGGTCCGCGTCAAGGCGGACAATTCCGGCGTCGATCTTGCCAACGTCAAGATGTCGATGAACCCGTTCTGCGAAATCGCCGTGGAAGAAGCCGTACGCCTGAAAGAGAAAGGTGTTGCGACTGAAATCGTCGTCGTCTCCGTCGGTCCGTCCACCGCTCAAGAGCAACTGCGTACCGCGCTGGCTCTGGGTGCTGACCGCGCCATCCTCGTCGAATCCGCCGAAGACCTGACTTCGCTGGCCGTTGCCAAACTGTTGAAAGCTGTTGTCGACAAGGAACAGCCTCAGCTGGTGATCCTTGGCAAACAAGCCATCGACAGCGACAACAACCAGACTGGCCAGATGCTCGCTGCATTGAGCGGCTACGGTCAGGGCACGTTCGCGTCCAAAGTTGAAATCAGCGGCGACAGCGTTGCCGTGACTCGCGAAGTCGACGGCGGCGCGCAGACAGTTTCCCTGAAACTGCCGGCCATCGTCACCACCGACCTGCGTTTGAACGAGCCGCGCTACGCGTCCCTGCCAAACATCATGAAAGCCAAGAAGAAGCCTCTCGAAGTGCTGACTCCGGACGCTTTGGGCGTTTCCACCGCCTCTACCAACAAGACCGTGAAAGTCGAAGCGCCTGCTGCACGCAGCGCGGGTATCAAGGTCAAGTCGGTGGCTGAACTGGTCGAGAAACTGAAAAACGAAGCGAAGGTAATCTAATCATGACTATCTTGGTAATCGCTGAGCACGACAACAAGGTTGTGGCTCCTGCCACCCTGAACACCGTTGCTGCTGCCGCCAAAATTGGTGGCGACATTCACGTTCTGGTCGCTGGCCAGAATGTGGGTGCTGTTGCTGAAGCCGCGGCGAAAATCGCTGGCGTGGCCAAAGTGCTGGTGGCTGATAACGCCGCCTACGCTCATCAACTGCCGGAAAACGTCGCGCCGCTGGTGGCCGAATTGGGCAAGGGCTACAGCCACATCCTGGCTGCCGCCACTTCCAACGGCAAAAACATCCTGCCGCGCGTTGCTGCGCAGCTGGACGTTGACCAGATCTCCGAGATCATCTCGGTCGAAAGCGCTGACACCTTCAAGCGCCCGATCTACGCCGGTAACGCCATCGCTACCGTTCAGTCCAACGCTTCGGTGAAAGTCATCACTGTGCGTGCTACCGGTTTCGACCCGGTTGCAGCTGAAGGTGGTTCGGCTGCCGTTGAAGCCGTTGCCGCTGCTCACGACGCTGGCACTTCCAGCTTCGTCGGCGAAGAACTGGCCAAGTCCGATCGTCCGGAACTGACCGCTGCCAAAATCGTCGTTTCCGGCGGTCGCGGCATGCAGAACGGCGACAACTTCAAACACCTGTACGCACTGGCTGACAAGCTGGGCGCTGCCGTCGGTGCTTCCCGCGCCGCGGTCGACGCAGGTTTTGTACCCAACGACATGCAGGTCGGTCAGACCGGCAAGATCGTTGCTCCACAGCTGTACATCGCGGTCGGTATCTCCGGCGCGATCCAGCACCTGGCCGGCATGAAAGACTCCAAAGTGATCGTTGCGATCAACAAGGACGAAGAAGCGCCGATCTTCCAGGTGGCCGATTATGGCCTGGTAGCTGACCTGTTCGAAGCTATCCCAGAGTTCGAGAAGCTGGTCTAATCCAGCGGCCTGACTTATAAAGAGCCCGACCTTTTGGTCGGGCTTTTTTTTGTTCTTCTGTAGGAGCTGTTGTAGGAGCTGTCGAGTGAAACGAGGCTGCGAATTTTCAGGTCCGCTCGAATCCCAAGCGGAAGATCAAAAGATCGCAGCCTCGTTTCACTCGACAGCTCCTACCGGCGATATAACAGGGTTTTAGTGGAGAGTGTTGCCATGGATCTGCGTCGCGTGTGCGGCTGGCCATTACTGCTGGGTTTGATGATGTTGCCGGCGCTGTCCAATGCGGCGGGCAAGTGCGAGCGACTGGTCGTGACCGGCAGCCCGGACGCACCTCCGTACCTGTGGCAAGACCCGCAAAATCCTAAAAACCTGATCGGTGCCAGTGCTGATCTGTTGCAGCACGTGGCGGGGGAGTTGGGCATCAAGGTTGAACTGCTTTATGCCGGCAAACGCTCCCAGGCGCTGGACGAAGTGCGCAGCGGGCGCATGGACATGTTGGCCGATGCACCGTTGACTATCAGCGAACTGGAAACCCTGGATTACATTCATCCGCCGCTGCTGGAAAACGACTACCTGGTCTGGACCCGCAAGAATTCGACATTGATCTACAACGGAGCTCAGGACCTTCACGGTCATCCCGGCGCGTTGTCGGAAAAGTCTCGAATGACCCCGGCATTCGGCACTTTTGCCGAGCAGCAATTGACCCTCATCCGTACACCCAACCTGACCCTGGCCTTTCAGAAATTGCTCCTGGGTGAGGTGGAATTTGTCCTTGCCGGACGCTATTCAGGTATGGCGGTCGCGCAGACGCTGAGCATGGCCAATGACCTGATCGCCTACCCGCAACCGATCGACAAGCCCGGTCTTTACCTCGCGGTTTCCCATAACTCCGTCTGCAACGATCCGTGGTTGCGCGGACAGCTGGCCAAAAAGATGACAGAATTGCCCGCCTCAGGACTGACGGACGCCGCGTTGCAACGCAATATCGAGCGTTGGAAAGCGCAGCAACAGCAACAACCTGTCAGTACCCCAAAACAGTAGGGATTTTTAGTGAGTATTCGACCTCTTTTCGCTGCCCTGGCCGTTCTGGCTCTGGCGGGTTGTGCAGCCGATCCGGCGCCGAATGAACAGATTCGCCTGACCGAACAGGCTCTCGTACAAGCCAAAGCCGTGGGCGCTACCGCCGATGACATGCCGGAAATGAAACTGGCCGAAGAAAAATTCGCTCGTGCCCAAAGCAACATGACCGAGCAGTCCTACAAACGTGCGCGCATGCGAGCCGAGCAGGCCGAACTGGACGCGCGCCTGGCCGAAGCCAAGGTGCTGACCCTCAAGAGCGAGGAGCAATTGAACGTGCTCAATACCCGCATCACTCGTCTGCGCAAGCAACTGGGAGATGCCCAATGAGCCTCAAGTCAAAAGTGCTCGGCAGCTTGATCCTCGCCGGTTGCGCCAGCCTGTATGGCTGCGCCGGGCAACACAGTGAAGCCGCGTTGCAAGAAGCGGGCGCAGACTTCCAGAAGGTCAAGGAAGATTCCAATGTGCTGCGTATCGCGCCCAAAGACGTGATCCGCGCCGGTGAATCCCTGGCCCGCGCAGATCGTCTGTCCAGCTATTGGGGCAGCGGTTCGGACGTGGTGCATTACGCCTACCTGAGCCAGCGCTACAGCGAAATCGCCCGTGAACACACCAATCAAGTGCTCAACGAAGAGCGTGCGGCGAAGCTCGAACTGGAGCGTCAGCGTCTGCAATTGGCGTTGCGCGAATCCAAATTGCTCAGCGTTCAGCAGCAGGGCAAGTGGCTCGAAGAACAGATTGTCGCATTGGCGACCACCCAGACTGACCGGGGGCTGGTGATGACATTGGGCGATGTGCTGTTCGATACGGGTGAAGCCGAGCTGAAAAACTCGGCGAACCGTGTGGTGCTGAAGATTGTTCAGTTCCTGCAGCTCAATCCGAAACGCGTGGTGCGGATCGAAGGCTACACCGACAGCACCGGCGGTAAACACGACAACCTCAAACTGTCGCGTGACCGTGCGCAATCGGTGGCTGACGTCTTGATGGACTTGGGCATCGACGACAAACGCATCCAGGTCGAAGGCTACGGCGATGAATACCCGGTGGACGTGAACGCTTCCGAGCGTGGCCGTGCGCAGAACCGTCGGGTGGAAATTGTGTTCTCCGACGAAAAAGGCCAGCTCGGCGCTGCCCGCTAAGGGCCGCGTCTCTGGAAAACCCGGCCTGCCAGACAGCGCCGGGTTTTTTTGCGCCTGCCAATTGTCTGGGTACATGGAAAAAAGCAGTACAGATTTTGCTGACACTGCACTGTACGGTCGACTATTGTGGCAACTGTCCCCGTACACTTCTAAACTGTTCCGGTATTGTTTCACACAAGAATAAAATGCCCGTGAAATCGAGTGCTGCGTCATGACCAATCTCTTGCTCTACCAACGTATTGCTCAACAACTGGCCGAAGACATCCGCCGTGGTGTCTATCAACCGGGGGAGCGCGTGCCTTCGGTGCGCAAGATGAGTTCGCAGCTCAACGTCAGCCATGCGACGGTGTTGCAGGCGTATGCCAATCTTGAAGACCAGGGGCTGATCCGGGCTCGGCCGCAATCGGGCTACTACGTTCACCAAACGCCAGCCCTGACCGCACCGACGCCGGACATCGCCCGGGTCGAGCGTCCGGGGCTGGTCACGCGCAGCAGCATCATTCAGCAAGTGTTGGTCGAATCCCGCCGCGAGGGTGTTTTTCCGCTGGGCGCCGCAGTGCCCAGCGTCGATTACCTGCCGGTTCGGGCGCTGCATCAGCAATTGGCCAAAGTCACCCGATTCCATAGCCCGCGGGCATTCAGCTACATGTTCAGCCCCGGTTTTGAGCCGTTGCGCCGGCAAGTGGCGATCCGCATGCGCGATGCCGGCGTGGTGGTTGACCCCTCCGAAGTGGTCATCACCCATGGCTGCGTCGATGCGTTGCAGATGTCCCTGCGTGTACTGACCCGTCCTGGCGACCTGATCGCCGCCGAGTCGCCAACGTATTATGGCCTGCTGCAACTGGCAGACTTGCTCGGCCTCAAAGTGATCGAAATTCCGAGCGACCCGGCCACAGGCATGAGCCTCGAAGCCCTGCAACTGGCGGCCAACCAGTGGTCGATCAAGGCGCTGGTGCTGACCACGCGCTTGAGCAATCCATTGGGCGGGACCATGCCCGAGGAGCGGCAAAAACAATTGCTGCGCCTGGCGTCGGATTTTGATATCCAGATTGTCGAAGACGATATTTACGGCGAGCTGATGTTCGAGCAGGGGCGCACCAAATCGCTCAAGGCCTACGATCGGCTGGATCGGGTCATCTATTGTTCAAGCTTCTCCAAAACCCTGTCGCCAGGCGTGCGGATCGGCTGGATGATTGCCGGCAAGTACCAGCAGGAAATCCAGCGGCTGCAGACGTTCAGTACCCATTCGGCCTGCAGCGTCACGCAAATGGGCATTGCGGCCTATCTGGAAAACGGTGGTTACGACCGACATTTACGCTACATCCGTCAGGAATACCGCAAGAACCTCAGCGCCTTCCAGCTGGCAGTCCAGCAGTACTTCCCTGAAGGCACGCAGATGACCCGGCCGACTGGCGGCTTCATTTTGTGGGTCAGTTTGCCGGGGCGGGTCAACACACAGGAATTGCACGTGCGGGCGTTGCAACAGGGCATCAGTATTGCGCCGGGGCTTATCTTCAGTAACACCGAGCAGTTCAATCACTGCATTCGGCTGAATTGCGGCACCCCCTGGAACCGTGAGGCCGAGCGTGCATTGATGACCCTTGGGATGTTGGCCACGCAACTTTGCCAGGAAACGGCCGGCGGCTTCTGAGTCGGTCGTTCACGGCGGTGCTTGTCATGTGGCGTGCAACAGGGGAGCATATGGCCCTCTGCCGTTTTTTGCTGTTGGGTTCATGAAACCGATTTTTCCTGCCGTCTGCCTGTTTTTTTGCCTGTTGATGAGCGTTCACGTTGAAGGCGTCATGGCGGCGGGTCAGGAAAAACCGACGACTGGCGATACCGCGGAAGAACCGGCGCCTGCCAAAAAAGCCGAGCCCGTCAAGGTGGTGAAAAAGCGTCCACCCACTGCCTCCAAGTCAAAAGCGGCCAGCGAAGTGGTGAAAACCGAACTCCCGCCCGCCAAACTTGACTTGAAATTGCCCCCGCAAATGGCACAAGAACTGAAACCGGTCGGCACGGTGCCGATGCCTGGCAACGATGCGCTGCTGCCACCCATGTTTGGCGACAAGACCGGCAGCAGCCCGTTTCAGCTCAACGGTCGGCTGCTCAATAACGAAATGCAGCTGCAACTGCGCAATGATGAGCGCCACGAAGTCGAAGGCGCGGCGCTGGATTTCGAGTTCAAGCGGTAAATCCGTCACTGTCCGTGACCCGCTGGCCAGACGCTTTGTCGGAGACTGGTCAGTCACGTTGATTTGAACGGAAAAACCCCGGTTCAGGTAATTTTAAACAACTGTTTTAGCGGTTACTCTGTGCCCGTCCTTTTTACACATCACTCCTCGTGAGGAGCCCGTCATCATGAAATGCCGTGAAGGCTGTGGCGCCTGTTGCATAGCCCCTTCCATCAGCTCACCGATTCCCGGTATGCCCAATGGCAAAGCCGCTGGCGAACGTTGCGTACAACTTTCGGTCGATAACCTGTGCCTCATTTTTGGCCGTCCACAACGCCCGGCGGTGTGTTCGGCCTTTGAAGCTGATGTCGAGGTGTGCGGAAGCAACAGTGACGAAGCGATCAAATTGCTGGGATGGTGGGAGCAAATGACGGCGGTGTGATGTGTTCAACAACGGAACTTCAACAATAAGGAATAAAACTATGGGTTCGCTGCATCGTATCGCTGTGTTGTGTGGGTTGACCGCTGTGCTCGCCACGACGGCCGCCCAGGCTGAAGACTGGAAGGTCGCCAAGAACGAAGACGGCATCAAGATCTCTCTAGCTGAAGTGCCGGGTTCGGACTACAAGTCCTATCAGGGCGTTACCTTGATGAAGACCACTGTTGCCAAACTGCGCGCATTGCAGGAAGACGTGTCCGGCGCCTGTGCCTGGATTCACGAGTGCAAAATGCAGAAGCTGCTCAAGCGCGAAGGCGATCAGACCTGGACCTACACCCAGTTCAATACCCCGTGGCCCGTCACCCCGCGTGATTCGGTGTTGCACATCACCACCGTTGAAGGCGCCGATGGCAGCCTGACCCGCAAGCTTGAAGGCGTACCGAAGTACATTCCGGAAGTAGAAGGTTTCGTGCGCGTCGCCAAGGTCGACGGGTTCTGGAAGTTCGTACCCAAGGGTGACCAGGTTGAAGTGACCTATCAGGTTCACACCGAGCCCGGCGGCAGTGTGCCGTCGATGGTCGCCAACAAGTTCGTCGTCGATGCGCCGTTCAATACGTTGAAAGCCCTGAAAGAACGCGCCGAGAAGTAATCGCACCGTTGTTCTGCAAAACGCCCCGACTGGTTCGGGGCGTTTGCGTTTTTACCAGTGCGCGGCTTTATTGTGTTTCCGGATATGCGTTGCACAAAATTTTCACAAAGCCTCCAAGACAATCCGCCCCGCATCTGCCAGCCAAACAGTAATCAATGGCAATGAGGCGGGTGATCGTGCAACATTTGCGCACCGCGCAAGCCCCGGGGTCAGGTATTGGCCAATAGAGGGCAAGGCGCCGCCGTATTTTTGAAACTTCAACTTCCAATGGGTCCTAAAACGACATGTCAAACCCGGACGCCCTGAATCAGCAGCGAGCTTCTAGTCGCCTGCTGCAACCGACCGTCAAATCGCATCTGGCCTATACGCTGTTGTGCGCCTTGATCATGATGGTCATGTTCAGCCTGCTGCGTGTTGCGCTGCTGGTCTACAACCGCTCGATGATCCTCGACACACCGGCTGCGACCTTTCTTGAAGCGTTCGCCAACGGCCTGCGTTTCGACCTGCGTCTGGTGGTCTACCTCTGCATTCCGCTGTTGCTGGCACTGTTCAGCGCCCGGGCGATGGCTGCTCGCGGGTTCTTCCGCTTCTGGCTGACCCTCGCTTCGAGCATCGCGCTGTTCCTCGGACTGATGGAGATGGACTTCTACCGCGAGTTTCACCAGCGCCTCAACGGCTTGGTCTTCCAGTATGTGAAAGAAGACCCGAAAACCGTGATGAGCATGCTCTGGTACGGTTTCCCGGTGGTTCGCTATCTGCTGGCGTGGGCCTTTGGCACTTTGATCCTGACTCTGGCGTTCAAGGGCGCCGATCGTGCGACCCGTCCTCGCGGCCCGTTCAGCGGTGGCAGCATCAGCACGCGCAAGATCGCCCCGTGGTATGCACGCATCGGCGTGTTCGTTGTCTGCCTGTTGATCTGCGTGGTTGCTGCTCGTGGCACTCTGCGTCAGGGCCCACCGATGCGTTGGGGGGACGTCTACACCACCGACTCGATCTTTGCCAACCAGTTGGGCCTCAACGGCACCCTGTCGCTGATCGCGGCGGCCAAGAGCCGGATGTCCGAAGATCGCGACAACATCTGGAAAGCGACGCTGCCGCAGCCTCAGGCTCAGCAGACCGTGCGTGACATGTTGGTGATGAAAGACGAAAAACTGGTGGATGCCGAAACCGCCGCCGTGCGTCGTGATTACACACCACCGGCCGACAAGACCCTGCCAATCAAGAACGTAGTCGTGATCCTGATGGAAAGCATGGCCGGGCACTCGGTCGGCGCGCTGGGCGGACCGGGTAACATCACGCCGTACCTCGACAAACTGTCGAAGGAAGGCCTGTTGTTCGACCGTTTCTTTTCCAATGGCACCCACACCCACCAGGGTATGTTCGCCACCATGGCCTGCTTCCCGAACCTGCCGGGTTTCGAATACCTGATGCAGACCCCGGAAGGCAGCCACAAACTGTCCGGCCTGCCGCAATTGCTCAGTGCCCGTGACTTCGAAGACGTGTACGTCTATAACGGCGACTTCGCCTGGGATAACCAGTCGGGCTTCTTCAGTAACCAGGGCATGACCAACTTTATCGGTCGTAACGATTACGTGAACCCGGTGTTCTCTGATCCGACCTGGGGCGTGTCTGACCAGGACATGTTCGACCGTGGCCTGGTGGAGCTCAAGGCTCGGGAAAACGGCAAACCGTTCTATGCCTTGCTGCAAACACTGTCCAACCACACGCCGTATGCCTTGCCGACACCTTTGCCGGTCGAGCGCGTCACCGATCGCGGCAACCTCAACGAACACCTGACCGCCATGCGTTACTCCGACTGGGCGCTGGGTCAGTTCTTTGAGAAGGCGCGTAAAGAGCCGTACTTCAAGGAAACCCTGTTTGTCATCGTGGGTGACCATGGTTTCGGTAACGAGCAGCAAATCACCGAAATGGACCTGGGTCGCTTCAACGTGCCGATGCTGATGATCGCACCGGGCATCCAAGAAAAGTTCGGCCAGCGTGACCACACCGTGGGCACTCAGATCGACATCGTTCCGACTATCATGGGCCGTATCGGTGGCGAAGTGCGCCACCAGTGCTGGGGTCGTGACCTGCTCAACCTACCGGAAGGTGACGCCGGTTTTGGCGTGATCAAACCGTCGGGCAGCGAACAGACCACGGCCATTCTTACTGCTGACCAGATTCTGGTGCTACCGAAAGACAAGGATATGGAGCCTAAGATGTACCGCTACGAGCTGGGCGCCAATCCGCGTTCCGAGATCGTTCCTAACGATCCACGCACTGCGGAGTTGAAGCTCAAGCTCGAATCGTTCCTGCAAACGGCGACCAAAAGCCTGCTCGATAACACCGCTGGTGTGGTTGATGGCACGCCGGACTAAGCTTTCGGCGCAATAAAAAAGAGGTCCTTTTTCAAGGGCCTCTTTTTTTGTCTGTTAACTCGTTATGTCCGTTATATCCGGCCAAGCAACAGCAGGATCAACAGCACCACCAACACCACGCCGATGATACCCGACGGGCCATAACCCCAACTTCTGGAGTGTGGGAAAACCGGCAGACCACCGATCAGCAAGAGGATCAGAATAACGATCAGAATTGTGCCCATGTCTATTTCCTTGTTGAAAGTCTTCTGGAATGACCTGTCTTTTAACTGTCAGCTGGAAGGCAATAATTTCTAGCTGCTTACAAAGTCCGACTGGTGCGCGAGTCGGAAAATTCCATGTTTTTTTAATGTTTTTCGAAGACGGGTTTATTTCATTTGTTCCAGCGTTAGTTGAGTCACACGCGCCCACGGTTTGCTCGGGCCATTCAGCAATCTGATGGAGCGTGGGTCGGGCAATGTCCTTCGCTACACTCAGCGAATCTTCCCCGGAACCACAAGGCTGTTTGCTATGCAAAATCGCATGATGATCACTGGCGCGGGCTCGGGCCTGGGTCGCGAAATCGCGCTGCGTTGGGCGCGCGAAGGCTGGCAACTGGCCTTGTCAGATGTCAGCGAACCCGGCTTGCAGGAAACCCTGAAACTGGTTCGCGAGGCCGGGGGTGACGGATTTATCCAGCGCTGCGACGTGCGCGATTACAGCCAGCTGACCGCATTCGCTCAGGCCTGCGAAGAAAAGCTGGGTGGCATCGATATCATCGTCAATAACGCCGGTGTTGCTTCGGGCGGCTTCTTCAGTGAACTGTCGCTGGAAGACTGGGACTGGCAAATCGCGATCAACCTGATGGGGGTGGTCAAGGGCTGCAAGGCGTTCCTGCCGCTGCTGGAAGAAAGCAAAGGCAAAATCATCAACATCGCGTCGATGGCCGCCCTGATGCAAGGCCCGGCCATGAGCAACTACAACGTGGCCAAAGCCGGCGTGGTGGCGTTGTCCGAAAGCCTGTTGATCGAACTGGCACAGCAGGAAGTGAGCGTGCATGTGGTGTGCCCGTCGTTCTTCCAGACTAACTTGCTCGACTCTTTCCGCGGTCCGACCCCGGCGATGAAGGCGCAGGTCGGTAAATTGCTGGAAAGTTCGCCGATCACCGCCACCGACATTGCCGACTACATCTACCAACAGGTGGCTGCTGGCGAGTTCATGATCCTGCCTCACGAACAAGGCCGTATGGCCTGGGCGATCAAACAGAAGAACCCGCAACTGCTCTACAACGAAATGACCGTCATGGCCGATAAAATGCGCGCCAAGGCCAAACAAAACGCTGGCTGAACTTGCCCGTAGTCAACAGCGTCGTTAGGGTGGCCGCCATCGGCCATCCTCACGAGGCATCTGCATGCTCAATTACTTGTGGTTTTTCCTCGCGGCGCTGTTTGAAATCGCCGGCTGTTTCGCGTTCTGGATGTGGTTGCGCCAAGGCAAAAGCGTTGTGTGGGTGCTTCCGGCGCTGCTCAGCCTGACCTTGTTCGCGCTGCTGCTGACGCGTGTCGAGGCCTCCTACGCAGGGCGCGCCTATGCTGCCTACGGTGGCATTTACATCATTGCTTCAATTGGCTGGCTGGCGGTCGTCGAGCGAATCCGTCCATTGAGCTCGGACTGGATTGGTGTGGTGCTGTGCGTGATCGGGGCCAGCGTCATTTTGTTTGGCCCGCGCTTTACCGCGTCCTGAAGGAACGGTCCTGCATTCAATCGATTTGTCGGACGCATCCGTCAGATGTGATCGTCCAGCGCTGTAGGGCTGGACTGATTTGCCGTCCTCGCCTTGAAGACCCGCTAAACGCCGGGCATCTTCAAGGGCCGGCAATCCTCAAGGACCAATACCATGCTTGTACTCAGTCGCGTTGCGGGCGAGGTGATTTCCATCGGTGACAACATTTCACTGCGTGTCCTCAACGTCAGCGGCAACAGTGTGCGCTTTGGCGTCGAAGCGCCGCTGAACGTCAATGTGCATCGGGCTGAAGTCTATGAGCGCATCCAGGTAAAACTGGCCAAGACCAAGGGGCGCTGAGCCGTTCAGTCAAACAGGTGCTTGGGCACATCGTGCTTGAGCATCAATTGGCATTGTTCGCTTTCCGGGTCGAAAACGATCAGTGCCTGGCCTTTGGTCAATGCCTGGCGGACCCGCAACACACGGGTTTCCATCGGCGTGTCATCGCCATTGTCCGTACCGTCGCGGGTCACGAAATCCTCGATCAGGCGGGTCAGGGTGTCGACTTCAAGTTGGTCGTAGGGGATCAGCATAGGCACCTCGGCTAAACAATGGCGCGATGCTACGGCGAATGATCGGTGGCGGCTACTCTGGGTTCATTTGTCGCCTGATCCACCGCCATCGCGAGCAAGCTCGCTCCCACAGGGGAATGTGGTCAACTGTGGGAGCGGGCTTGCTCGCGATGGCGGTGGATCAGGCGATACAAATGTCCGGATCAGCTATCGGTGCGCTGCCCGACAAGACTATCCACCGACGGCACCCGCGTATCACTTTCCATCTGCGCGTCATGTTCAATCTGATGACTGAACCGGTCCAGCGACCCCTTCGCCGGTTGCGCATCGCTGGCAAACACCGGCGGGCTCAGAATGTAGGCACCCAGCAAGCGGCTCAATGCCGCCAGGCTATCGATATGCGTACGCTCATAACCGTGCGTCGCATCGCAACCAAAGGCGAGCAGGGCGGTGCGAATGTCGTGCCCGGCGGTCACCGCCGAGTGCGCATCGCTGAAGTAGTAACGGAACAGGTCGCGGCGCACCGGCAATTCGTTGTCACTGGCCAGGCGCAGCAAATGTCGCGACAAGTGATAGTCATAAGGTCCACCGGAATCCTGCATCGCCACACTGACGGCGTGTTCGCTGGAATGCTGGCCGGGCGCGACGGGCGCAATGTCGATGCCGACGAATTCGCTGACGTCCCACGGCAACGCTGCCGCCGCGCCGCTGCCGGTTTCCTCGGTAATGGTGAACAGCGGATGGCAATCGATCATCAACTCTTCACCACTGTCGACGATGGCTTTCATTGCCGCGAGCAATGCAGCAACACCGGCCTTGTCGTCCAGATGGCGTGCGCTGATGTGCCCGCTTTCAGTGAATTCCGGCAAGGGGTCGAAGGCCACGAAATCGCCAACGCTGATCCCCAGCGAATCGCAGTCGGCACGGGTGGCGCAATAAGCGTCCAGTCGCAACTCGATGTGATCCCAACTGATCGGCAACTCGTCCACGGCGGTGTTGAAGGCGTGCCCGGAAGCCATCAGCGGCAACACGCTGCCGCGAATCACGCCGTTGTCGGTGAACAGGCTGACCCTGCTGCCCTCGGCAAAACGGCTGGACCAGCAACCGACCGGCGCCAGTGTCAGACGACCGTTATCTTTGATGGCGCGAACCGCCGCACCGATGGTGTCCAGGTGGGCGGAAACTGCGCGGTCGGGACTGTTTTTCTTGCCTTTGAGGGTCGCACGGATGGTCCCGCGACGGGTCATTTCGAATGGGATTCCCAGCTCTTCAAGACGTTCGGCGACATAACGCACGATGGTGTCGGTGAACCCGGTCGGGCTGGGAATGGCGAGCATTTCCAGCAGGACTTTTTGCAGATAGTTGAGATCCGGTTCGGGAATTTTGCTGGTCATGGAAACTCCTGATGGGTACAGAACATCGATGGTTTCGATGAGGAAACAGGATTTGTAGTGTCGGTCAGGCCGCCTTCGCCGGCAAGCCGGTCTCGCTCCCACATTTGACCGCATTCCCCTGTGGGAGCGAGACCGGCTTGCCGGCGATGGCGTCAGTTCAGACGACACATCACTAGGAAACCGCCGGCTGACTGTGCGGAAACAACAAATCCACAAACCGCTCAGCCGTCGGCTGTGGTTCATGGTTGGCCAATCCGGCGCGCTCATTAGCCTCGATAAACACATACGCCGGCTGATCGGCAGCGAGCACCATCAAGTCGAGTCCGACCATCGGGATATCCAGCGCCCGCGCCGCACGCACCGCCGCATCCTCCAGAGTTGGATGCAGAATCGCCGTGACATCCTCCAGAATCCCGCCTGTATGTAGATTCGCCGTACGCCGTACGAACAAATGCTCGCCCGCCGGGAGAATGCTGCTGTAGTCGTAACCCGCCGCATGTAACGTGCGCTGGGTCTCATGATCCAGGGGTATTTTGCTCTCTCCGCTGCTCGCCGCCTGTCGACGCCGGCTCTGGGCTTCGATCAGCGCACCGATGGAATGCTGGCCATCGCCGACCACTTCCGCCGGCCGTCGAATCGCCGCCGCCACCACCTCAAACCCGATCACCACAATCCGCAGGTCGAGGCCTTCGTGAAAACTTTCCAGCAGCACTCGACTGTCGAACTGGCGAGCGGCTTCGATGGCTTGCTGCACCTCTTCAATCGTCCGCAAATCCACGGCAACCCCTTGACCTTGCTCGCCATCCAGCGGCTTGACCACCACCCGCTCGTGCTCATCGAGAAACGCCAGGTTGTCATCGGCATTGCCCGCCAGTTGTTGCGAAGGCAGGTTCAGCCCTGCGCCTTTGAGCACTTTGTGCGTCAGGCTTTTGTCCTGACACAGGCTCATGCTGATGGCGCTGGTCAGGTCGCTCAACGATTCGCGGCAGCGCACCCGGCGCCCGCCATGGCTGAGGGTGAACAGGCCGGCATCGGCATCATCCACGTGCACATCAATGCCGCGCCGATGGGCTTCCTCGACGATGATCCGTGCATAGGGATTGAATTGGGCCTGCGGCCCCGGCCCGAGAAACAGCGGCTGATTGATGCCGTTCTTGCGCTTGATGGCAAAGGTCGAGAGATTGCGGAATCCGAGCTTGGCGTAAAGGCTTTTCGCCTGCCGGTTGTCGTGTAAAACCGACAAGTCGAGGTAACTCAGCCCACGGCTCATGAAGTGTTCGATCAAATGTCGCACCAACACTTCACCGACACCGGGCCGCGAGCAGCAAGGGTCGACCGCGAGGCACCACAGGCTGCTGCCGTTTTCCGGGTCGTTGAACGCCTTGTGGTGATTGAGGCCCATGACACTGCCGATGATCGCGCTGCTGTCTTCGTCCTCGGCCAGCCAATACACCGGGCCACCCAGATGGCGCGGGGTCAGCAGATTTGCATCGATGGGCAACATGCCGCGCGCCTGATACAGCTGATTGATTGCCAGCCAGTCCGCATCACTTTGTACCCGACGGATACGAAAACCGCGAAACACGCGCGTTGCCTGACGGTAATCACTGAACCACAACCGCAAGGTGTCGGACGGGTCAAGAAACAGCTGTGCGGGTTCAAGCCCCAGTATTTGCTGAGGTGCGGCAACGTACAACGCAATGTCGCGTTCGCCCGGCTGCTCATTGAGCAACTCTTGGGCGAGGCTGGCCGGATCGGGAAAGGTGTGCCCGATCAGCAACCGGCCCCAGCCGCAATGCACGGCAATCGGCGCGGCACTCAGTTCGCTGCCGTCTTCGGCCAGACGCGCCTGCAAGCGTTCATAGGAAGGCGTCTGGCCGCGCAACAAGCGTTGGCTGTAAGCCGTAGCGTTGGGTTTCATCAATCAGATTCCTTGCTCGCTGAGCCACAGGTTCAGGGCCGCTAATTGCCACAGCTTGGAGCCGCGCAGCGGGGTCAATTGACCTTGCGGATCTGTCAGCAGCCGGTCGAGCATGGCCGGGTTGAACAGGCCGCGATCCTGACTGGGATCGAGCAGCAGTTCGCGCACCCAGTCCAGCGTATCGCCCTGTAAGTGCTTGAGGCCAGGCACCGGGAAGTAACCTTTCTTGCGGTCGATGACTTCACTCGGAATCACCAGTCGCGCGGCTTCCTTGAGGACTTGTTTGCCGCCGTCCGGCAGTTTGAATTTACTCGGCACGCGGGCCGACAATTCGACCAGCCGATAGTCGAGAAACGGCGTGCGTGCTTCCAGACCCCAGGCCATGGTCATGTTGTCGACGCGTTTAACCGGGTCGTCGACCAGCATCACCGTGCTGTCCAGGCGCAGGGCCTTGTCCACCGCCGCGTCGGCGCCGGGCTGTGCGAAATGTTCCTTCACGAAGTCACCGGCGGCGTCATTGGCTGTCAGCCATCTTGGCTGCACGGTGGCTGCGTAATCGTCGTAGCTGCGGTCGAAGAACGCCTCTCGATAGGCCGTGTACGGATTGGCAGCACCGTCGACCTGCGGATACCAGTGATACCCGGCGAACAACTCGTCCGCGCCCTGGCCGCTCTGTACCACTTTGCAATGATTGGCCACTTCGCGGGACAGCAGATAGAAGGCAATGCAGTCATGGCTGACCATCGGCTCGCTCATGGCGCGGAACGCTGCCGGCAGTTGCTCGATGATCTCTTTTTCGTCGATGCGCAATTGATGGTGTTGGGTGCCGTAGTGCCTGGCGATCAGGTCCGAATACTGAAATTCGTCGCCGCGCTCGCCGCCGGCATCTTGAAAACCGATGGAGAAGGTCGACAGGTTTTCCACGCCGACTTCCCGCAACAGCCCGACCAGCAGGCTTGAATCGACACCACCCGAAAGCAATACGCCGACGTCGACTGCCGCACGTTGACGTATCGCCACTGCGTCGCGAGTGCTGTCGAGCACACGGTCACGCCAGTCTTCGAGGGTCAGGTTCATTTCGTCGGCGCGTGGGCCGTAGGGCAGGGTCCACCAGATTTTCTGCGTGGTACTGCCATCGGCTTCGATGCGCATCCAGGTGGCCGGCGGCAGTTTTTCAATACCGGCCAGCAGGGTGCGCGGCGCCGGGACCACGGCATGGAAATTCAGATAATGATTGAGCGCCACCGGGTCGAGCATCGGGTTGATGTCGCCACCCTTGAGCAATGCCGGCAACGCCGAGGCAAAGCGCAGTCGCTGAGCGGTGCGCGACAGGTACAGCGGCTTCACGCCGAGGCGGTCGCGGGCGATGAACAAGCGCTGGGCGTCACGTTCCCAAATCGCGAACGCGAACATGCCGTTGAGCTTGGGCAGCAAGGCTTCGCCCCAGGCGTGATAACCCTTGAGCAGCACCTCGGTGTCACCGCCGGAATAGAAGACATAGCCGAGGCTTTCGAGCTCGGCGCGCAGTTCCGGGAAGTTGTAGATTGCGCCGTTGAAGGCCAGGGACAAGCCCAATTGATTGTCGATCATCGGCTGCGCCGAGCCGTCCGACAGGTCCATGATTTTCAGGCGCCGATGGCCCAGCGCAATCAGCCCTTGAGCGTGAAAGCCCCAGGCATCCGGGCCGCGAGGGGCCAGGTGATGGGTGATTCGTTCAACGGCCGCGAGGTCCGCCGGTTGGTGATCAAAACGTAACTCGCCAGCTAATCCGCACATAAAATCCTTACCGGTTTTTCCGTTGGGGAGGGTCAATCGATACCCGGCCAAAACGGCAGGTACTCAGAAACTGACCCGGTGGGGGCGAGGGAGTTTTAGATCGATAAGTAATAAGTCCGCGGGACGGACAAGGAGGGCAACGCCATCGGGACCGTGCGCCTGACCCGGGACGTCATGAGTCGAGTGGATTCACTTACCCCGGATCAAACGCCGCAAGGCAAAACGGTTTGGGTGACAGGCTTCGGCCACTGCTCTGGGCAATGGCAGTGGTTCGTTCTCCAGCCACGCGGCCAGCAACTCGCCCGACAATGGCGCGGTGATCAGCCCTCGTGAACCATGGCCGCTGTTGACGTACAAACCGTCCAGCCAGGGGCAAGGGATGTCCGGGGTTTGCCGGGCATCCTTGCTCAGGGCGATATAGGCGTCGGCAAACGCCTGACTATCGGCCAAGGGCCCGACAATCGGCAAGTAATCCGGGCTGGTGCAGCGAAATGCCGCGCGACCCTCAAGGGCTTCAGGTTGCAAGGTGTCTGCGCCGAGCCGAGCAACCAGATCCACCGAAATTTCTTCAAGCATGTGCAGGTTGCCGGCATGCTCGGCTGCCGTTGGCGTCAGGTCATCGTTGTTGAAATCGAAACTGGCGCCCAGCGTGTGTTCACCCAATCGAGCCGGGGCGACATAACCTTCAGCGCAAACCACGGTACTCAGGCTTTTGCTCTCAGGTGTCTGGTGCAGGCGAGTGATTTGCCCGCGAATACGTTTGAGCGGCAATTCGCTGCTGTATGGGAAACGCTTGATCTCGGCGGCGCCGGCGAGCACCACCACGGGGGCGTCAGCTAATAATGATTTGCCATCCCAGGCTTGCCAGTGCCCGTCGACGCGGCGCAGTTCCAGCACATCGCGATGGGTAAGAATCTGGATATCCGGATGCGTCGCTTGCCAGTGGCACAGGGCGGGCGGATGCACCCAGCCGCCTTCGGGGTAAAACAGACCGCCTGATTGCAGTGCGATACCGGCGTGAATCTCGGCGTTTTCTCGATCCAGCACGTGCAGCAGATCTTCGGGAAACGCCGCCGCCAATTGCGCCTGACGTTGCGCTTCCTTGGCGTTAAAGGCCAGTTGCAGCACGCCGCAACCGTCCCAGTCGACACCGCGCTGCAAATGCTCCAGCAAGCGTCGTGTGTGGCCAAAACCACTGACGATCAACTGAGACAATACGGTGCCATGGGCGGAAAGCTTGAGGTACAACACGCCTTGTGGGTTGCCTGAGGCTTCCTGGGCCAGTGCGTCATGTCGCTCCAACAAACTGACCTGCCAACCCCGCGTGGCGAGGCTGGCGGCTGTGGCGCAACCGGCCAGGCCGCCACCGATTACCAAGGCTCGACGTTCGCCAGTCAATGCTGTCGGTCGAGCAAACCAGGGTTTTGCAGCAACGGGTGCCTCGGTGTCTTCGGGCCAGCCAAGGAACACACCCCGCAGGATTTCCCACTTGTGGCCAATGCCCGGTGTGCGCTTCATCTTGAAGCCTGCCGCGTTCAGCAGGCGGCGCACCCAACCGGTGCTGGTGAACGTGCTTATCGTCGAGCCTGGCGCTGCCAGCCGTGCCAGCTCGGCAAACAATTCGGCGGTCCACATGTCGGGGTTTTTCGCCGGGGCGAAACCGTCGAGAAACCAGGCGTCAATCTGCGCGTCCAATTGCGGCAGCTGCTCAAGAGCATCGCCGATCAGCAAGGTCAGCGTCACGCGGCCGTTGTCCAGGATCAATCGCTGGAAGCCTTGATGGATCGCTACGTACTGCGCGAGCAATTGATCGGCGAACCGTTTGAGTTCTGGCCATAACGCCAGGGCGCGTCGCAGATCGGGCAAGCTCAGCGGATATTTTTCGACGCTCACAAAGTGTAGGCGCGCACCCGCCACCGCGTGTTGTTCAAACAATTGCCAGGCACACAGAAAATTCAACCCGGTGCCGAAGCCGGTCTCGCCAATGACCAGTCGACCGCCGTCCGGTAACGCGGTGAAACGCTCATGCAGATTGTTCTGCTCCAGGAACACGTAGCGGGTTTCTTCAAGGCCCGACTTGTCCGAAAAATACACGTCGTCGAACACCCGCGAATACGGGCGACCCTGGTCGTCCCAGTCGAGTTGGGCGTGAGGCAATACAGGTTTCATGGCAGGCTCGGCAGCGGCAAGGTCGCCATTCTAGCCGATCGCCGAGACACTGCTTGATCCATGGCAACGGAAGACTTGTAGCAGCTGCCGAAGGCTGCGTTCGACCGCGTAGCGGTCGCAAAATCAGGCAATGTGTTTTTTCAGGTAAAACGTGAGCTCAGGTTCACGACCGCTGCGCGGCCGAACGCAGCCTTCGGCAGCTGCTACACATAACTATTGCGGCCGTGAAGTAAGGGATTCCTCCCCCGCAACGGAGGTCAATCCGCTAGTCTTGCTCAATCTGGAAAGGGAGCCGTCCAATGTTCGAATCCGCTGAAATCGGTCACGCCATCGACAAAGAAACCTATGACGCCGAGGTGCCGGCGTTGCGCGAAGCCTTGCTTGAAGCGCAGTTCGAACTTCAGCAGCAAAAACGTTTCCCGGTGATCATCCTGATCAATGGTATCGAAGGCGCCGGCAAGGGCGAGACGGTCAAGTTGCTCAACGAATGGATGGACCCGCGCCTGATAGAGGTCCGCACCTTCGACCAGCAAACTGATGAGGAGCTGGCCCGACCACCCGCCTGGCGTTATTGGCGGATGCTGCCGGCCTCCGGTCGCATGGGGATTTTCTTCGGCAATTGGTACAGCCAGATGCTGCAAGGCCGGGTTCATGGCCTGTTCAAAGACGCGGTGCTGGATCAGTCGATCAACCAATCCGAGCGTTTTGAAAAGATGCTGTGCGACGAAGGCGCGCTGATCTTCAAGTTCTGGTTCCACCTCTCCAAAAAGCAAATGAAAGCGCGCCTCAAGGCCCTTGCCGACGATCCGCTGCACAGCTGGCGCATCAGTCCGCTGGACTGGCAACAATCCCAGACATACGACAAATTTGTGAAATATGGCGAGCGTGTGTTGCGCCGCACCAGTCGCGACTACGCGCCGTGGCATGTGATTGAAGGGTTGGACGCCCATTACCGTAGCCTGGCGGTAGGCAAGATCCTGCTTGAAGGTCTGCAAACTGCGCTGAAACGCCCCGATGTCCATCCCGACAAGGTCAATGCCGCGCCGCTGCCGATCCATATCGATCAGATCAACCTGCTCGACAGTCTCGACTTGAGCCTGCACCTGGACAAGGAAGACTACGAAGAACAACTGATTACCGAACAGGCGCGATTCTCGGGCCTGATGCGCGATAAACGCATGCGTCGGCACGCGTTGGTGGCGGTGTTCGAAGGCAACGATGCGGCGGGCAAGGGCGGGGCGATTCGGCGAGTCGCGGCGGCGCTCGATCCGCGTCAGTACAGCATCGTGCCGATCGCCGCTCCGACCGAAGAGGAGCGGGCGCAGCCGTATCTGTGGCGGTTCTGGCGCCACCTCCCGGCCAAGGGCAAGTTCACGGTTTTTGATCGCTCCTGGTACGGGCGGGTGCTGGTAGAGCGCATCGAAGGCTTTTGCCCGCCGACGGACTGGCTGCGGGCTTACAGCGAGATCAACGACTTCGAAGAACAGATTTCCGACTCGGGCGTCATCGTGGTCAAGTTCTGGCTGGCCATCGACAAGCAGACACAGTTGGAGCGTTTTCAGGCCCGGGAAGAAATTCCCTTCAAGCGTTTCAAGATCACCGAAGAGGACTGGCGCAATCGAGATAAGTGGGACGCTTACCGCGCTGCGGTGGGTGACATGGTCGATCGCACCAGTACCGAAATCTCGCCCTGGACGCTGGTGGAGGCCAATGACAAGCGCTGGGCGCGAGTCAAAGTCTTGCGCACGATTAATCGGGCGCTGGAAGCCGCGTTCGAAAAGTCCGACAAGAGGGCCAGGAAGCACAAGAACTGAGTCGATGGTTACGCATACGCGGGATGAATGATTGTCGCGGTGAGTTATGAGGTGGACTTATGCTCGGTCCACTCTCAACCGATAACAACAATGAGGTATGCCATGCGTGAAGTGGTGATCGTCGACAGCGTGCGGACTGGCCTGGCCAAATCCTTTCGCGGCAAGTTCAACCAGACCCGGCCAGATGACATGGCGGCGCATTGTGTCGACTCGTTGTTGGCACGAAATGGCATCGACCCGGCCAGCGTCGAAGACTGCATCGTCGGTGCAGGCTCCAACGAAGGCGCGCAGGGCTACAACATCGGTCGCAACGTCGCCGTGTTGTCGCGTTTGGGCATCGGCGCTGCCGGCATGACCCTTAACCGCTTTTGCTCCTCGGGCTTACAGGCGATTGCCATTGCCGCCAACCAGATTGCTTCGGGTTGCAGCGACATCATCGTTGCCGGTGGCGTCGAGTCCATCAGCCTGACCATGAAAAGCGTCAATACCGATAACCTGATCAACCCGTTGCTGAAGGAGCAGGTACCGGGCATCTACTTTCCGATGGGCCAGACCGCCGAAATCGTCGCGCGTCGTTACAACGTCAGTCGCCAAGAGCAAGACCTGTATGCCCTGCAAAGTCAGCAGCGCACCGCTCAGGCTCAGGCTGGCGGTCTGTTCGATGATGAAATCGTGCCAATGGCGGTGAAGTACCGGGTTGAAGACAAAAACACCGGTGAAATTCAAATTCTCGATGGCATCGTCGATCGCGACGACTGCAACCGCCCGGACACCACGCTGGAAAGCCTGGCGGGCTTGAAACCGGTGTTTGCCGAAGACGGTTCGGTCACGGCGGGCAACTCGTCGCAACTGTCCGATGGGGCGTCGATGACGTTGGTGATGAGCCTGGAAAAAGCGCTGGAACTGGGCTTGAAGCCCAAAGCGTTCTTCCGTGGTTTCACGGTCGCCGGGTGCGAGCCGGATGAGATGGGCATCGGTCCGGTGTTCTCGGTGCCCAAGTTGCTCAAGGCCAAGGGTTTGCAGATCGCCGACATTGATCTGTGGGAACTCAACGAAGCGTTTGCTTCGCAGTGCCTGTACAGCCGCAATCGGCTGGAGATCGATAACGAGAAGTACAACGTCAGTGGCGGGTCGATTTCCATTGGCCACCCGTTCGGCATGACCGGTTCGCGTCAGGTCGGGCATCTCGTGCGCGAATTGCAGCGGCGCAAATTGCGTTACGGCATCGTCACCATGTGCGTGGGTGGCGGGATGGGGGCGACGGGGTTGTTTGAAGCGGTGCGTTAAGCCTCCAATAGTTGAGTTGTCTGATTAATCGCTTTCGCGAGCAGGCTCGCTCCCACAATTGATCGCATTCCAATGTGGGAGCGAGCCTGCTCGCGAAGGCAGCACCTCGGTTAATCGGCGGGCACATAAAATCCGCATCCGCTCGATATACACCCGAATCTCCCGCTCTGCCGCCTGCGGACGATCAAACGATGCTGCGACCTGCACAGTTTCATTCGCGCCTGCTCGCCAACTGTCCCTGTGTGCCAGACGCCTCTGCGCCTAGAATGACGATTCTCGCCATCTGGCTGTTGGGGTTCGCATGCACATTTCATCCGGTCGCTGGGTCTACGGTCTGTTTCTGGCCTTGTTGACTGCGCTGTTGTGGGGAATCCTGCCGATCAAACTCAAGCAAGTGTTGTTGGTGATGGACCCGGTGACCGTCACCTGGTTTCGCCTGATCGTGTCCGGTGGGTGCCTGTTTGTGTATCTGGCGGCGACCAGGCGTTTGCCGACTCGTAAAGTCCTCGGCCCGCGAGGTGGCTGGCTGGTGTTGATGGCGGTGCTCGGTCTGGTCGGCAACTACGTGCTGTACTTGATGGGCCTGAACCTGCTTAGCGCCGGCACTGCGCAATTGGTGGTGCAGATGGGCCCGATCATGTTGCTGATCGCCAGTCTGTTTGTGTTCAAGGAACGTTTCAGCGTGGGTCAGGGGATTGGCCTGTTGGTGCTGCTGATCGGTTTCACCCTGTTTTTCAATCAGCGCCTGGCCGAGCTGCTCACTTCGTTGACCGAATACACCACCGGCGTGCTGTTGGTGTTGTTGGCGTCCACGGTCTGGACCTTCTACGCCTTGGGGCAGAAGCAATTGCTGACGGTGTGGAATTCGCTGCAGGTGATGATGGTGATCTACCTGTTCTGCGCGCTGTTGCTGACACCGTGGGTGCATCCACTTGAGGCGTTGCAATTAAGCCCGCTGCAAGGCTGGCTGCTGCTGGCGTGCTGCATGAATACGCTGATCGCCTATGGCGCGTTTGCCGAAGCGCTGGCCCATTGGGAAGCGTCGCGGGTGAGTGCGACGCTGGCGATCACGCCATTGGTGACGTTTGTCGCGGTGGCCGTGGCCGCGTGGTTGTGGCCTGACTTCGTACAGGCCGAAACGATCAATGGTTTGGGTTATGGCGGGGCGGTGCTGGTGGTGTTGGGGTCGGCGTTGGTGGCGTTGGGGCCTTCGTTGATTGCGGGGCTCAAGGCGCGTCGCGTTCGGATGGCAGCAGGTTAAGTAAACCGCGTTATCGTTCATCGCGGGCAAGCCACGCTCCCACAGGGGATCACAGTCTCCTGTGGGAGCGGCGGTGCGACGATTCGACTTGCTCGCGAAGACTGACTGTCAGGCGCTACAAGTTTCAGCCCTTGGCCCCTGCCTCCAGCATATTCTCCGGCCGCACCCAGGCATCAAACTCTTCATCCGTCAGATACCCCAGCTGCAACGCCGCCTCCCGCAATGTCAGCCCTTCGGCGTAAGCCTTCTTGGCAATTTCCGCCGATTTGTCATAGCCGATATGCGGATTCAGCGCGGTCACCAGCATCAACCCCTGCTCCAGATGTTCAGCCATTTTCTCTGCGTCCGGCTCAAGTCCGGCGATGCAATGCTGTTGGAAATTGCTGCAGCCATCCCCCAGCAGGCGGATCGATTGCAGCAGGTTGTGAATGATCACCGGTTTGAACACGTTCAATTGCAGATGACCCTGACTTGCCGCGAACCCGATCGCGACGTCATTCCCCATGACCTGACATGCCAGCATCGACAGCGCCTCGCACTGTGTCGGATTGACCTTGCCCGGCATGATCGAGCTGCCCGGCTCGTTGGCTGGCAGTTTCACCTCGGCGAAACCGGCCCGGGGACCAGAGCCCAGCAGGCGCAGGTCGTTGGCGATTTTCATCAGCGTCACCGCCAGGGTCTTCAGCGCACCCGACAGGGTCGTCAACGGTTCATGACCGGCCAGCGCGGCGAATTTGTTCGGCGCGGTGATGAAGGGCAGACCGGAGAGGGCAGCCAGTTCGGCAGCAATCGCTTCGCCAAAACCGTGAGGTGAATTCAGGCCCGTGCCGACAGCAGTGCCGCCCTGGGCCAGTTCACACACGGAAGGCAGCGCGCTACGGATTGCCCGTTCGGCGTAATCCAGTTGCGCGATAAACGCCGAGATTTCCTGGCCGAAGGTAATCGGCGTGGCGTCCATCATGTGTGTTCGACCGGTCTTGACCAGTTTCATGTGTCGCGCCGCCAGCTCGGACAACCCGCCCGACAATTCACTGATGGCCGGCAGCAAGTCTTGCTGCACCGCTTGGGCTGCCGCGATGTGCATGGCGGTGGGGAAGCAGTCGTTGGAGCTTTGTGAGCGATTGACGTGATCGTTGGGGTGCACCGGCGACTTGCCGCCGCGGGGGTTGCCTGCCAGCTCGTTGGCGCGACCGGCGATCACTTCGTTGACGTTCATGTTGCTTTGGGTGCCGCTGCCGGTCTGCCAGACCACCAGAGGGAACTGGTCGTCGTGGTCGCCATCGAGCACTTCGTCGGCAGCCTGTTCGATCAGCCGGGCGACATCGGCGGGCACGTCGCCGTTACGGTCATTGACCCGCGCTGCGGCTTTCTTGATGAGCGCCAGGGCATGCAGCACCGCAAGCGGCATTTTCTCGCTGCCGATGGCGAAGTTAATCAGCGAGCGTTGCGTCTGAGCGCCCCAGTAAGCTTCATCCGGGACTTCCACCTGGCCAAGGCTGTCGGTTTCGATACGGCTCATCATGCACACTCCTGTTGGTCTGATAGCGCAGTTTAGGCTGTGATCGGCGGCTGTGGTTCCATCTGATCGGTTTTTGCCCCTTCAACCCCTCTAATTCAGTCCCGACAAGGCTTGGGGTTGAGCGACACACTTTTTTAGGCGCAGAATGGACGCCCTTGGGGTTTTACCTCGCCTGCTAGAAAAGGAAACTCGATGACTCGTCTTCGTGCCATCTGTACCGCGGTTGCACTGGTCTGCGCCAGCGGCCCAGTTTTTGCCGATACCGCCAGCCACAACGCCAGTGCTGAAGCTTTCCTGACCCTGGCGCACGCTGACAAATTGGGCACTCCGGTGTACATGCAAGTGCAGCAAATGTTCGCTCAGCGCTTTGAACAGACCAAAGCCCCTGAATCGAAAAAAGCCGTGCTGGAAACGTATCAGGCCAAAGCCAACGCCGCGCTGGACCAAGCCATTGGCTGGAATAAGCTGAAGCCGGACATGGTCAAGCTCTACACCACCAACTTCAGCGAATCCGAGCTTAAAGACCTGGTTGCGTTCTACCAGTCGCCACTGGGCAAGAAAGTCCTGGAAAAAATGCCACAGCTGACTCAGCAATCGGCCCAGATGACTCAAGCCAAGCTGGAAAGCGCGGTGCCTGTGGTCAACAAACTGCTGGCTGACATGACCGCCGAGCTGGAGCCTAAAGGCGCCGCCGCTCCAGCCAAGAAAAAGCCTTAAGCGGAGTTCGGTATGACCATGCAACAACGCATTGAATCGACGCTGGGCCTGTTACAGCCACAGCATCTGCAAGTGCTGGATGAGAGCCACATGCACAGCCGTGGGTTGCAGACCCACTTCAAGGCCGTGGTGGTCAGCCAGCAGTTCGAAGGGCTGAATCGGGTCAAGCGTCATCAAAAAGTCTACGGCACGCTCGGCGAGCTGATGGGCGAGTTTCATGCGTTGGCGCTGCATACCTACACGCCTGAGGAATGGGCACAGATCGACGCGGCCCCGGCCTCACCGACCTGTGCTGGCGGCAGCAAACACTGAAATCAGCACCTGTAGGAGCACGCGGTGCGGCGATCCGACTTGCCGGCGATGGCGTATTCAAGATCGCTATCGCAGGCAAGCCTGGCTCCTACAGAGATCTCGTTAATTTTGCTAGAATCCGCAACGCGCCGCTCATCCGGCGCGTTTTTTTTGAATCCGGTTCACCCTTTGCGAGGGTAGCCACCTGGAGAAACACCCATGACACAACAGATTGTCGTGGCGGCACTGTATAAGTTCGTCACCCTGGAAGATTACGTTGCCCTGCGCGAGCCACTGCTGCAAGCAATGGTCGACAACGGCATCAAAGGCACGCTGCTGATCGCCGAAGAAGGCATCAACGGCACCGTGTCCGGCAGTCGCGAAGGCATTGACGGGCTGATGGCCTGGCTCAAGAACGACCCACGCATGGACGACATCGATCACAAAGAGTCGTACTGCGACGATCAGCCGTTCTATCGCACCAAGGTCAAACTCAAGAAAGAAATCGTCACCCTCGGCGTTGAAGGCGTGGACCCGAACAAAAAGGTCGGCACCTACGTTGATCCTCAGGATTGGAACGCGCTGATCAGCGATCCTGAAGTACTGTTGATCGACACCCGCAATGATTACGAAGTCTCGATTGGCACCTTCGAAGGCGCCATCGACCCGAAAACCACCAGTTTTCGCGAATTTCCCGACTACATCAAAGCCAACTTCGACCCAGCCGTGCACAAGAAAGTCGCGATGTTCTGCACCGGCGGCATCCGCTGCGAGAAGGCGTCGAGCTTCATGCTCAGCGAAGGCTTCGATGAGGTCTATCACCTCAAAGGTGGCATTCTGAAGTACCTCGAAGAGGTGCCGCAGGAAGAAACCAAATGGCAGGGCGACTGCTTTGTGTTCGACAACCGAGTGACCGTGCGTCATGACCTCAGTGAAGGCGACTACGATCAATGTCATGCCTGCCGTACGCCGATCAGCGTCGAAGACCGCGCCTGCGAGCATTACGTGGCCGGTATCAGCTGCCCGCATTGCTGGAACACGCTGAGCGAGAAAACCCGCCGCAGTGCCATTGATCGGCAGAAGCAGATCGAACTGGCCAAGGCTCGCAACTTGCCGCACCCGATCGGTTACAACTATAAGCAAACCCCTTCCGAGGCTTGAATCATGTCTGCGCGCCGCCTGCTCTATGTGATGGATCCGATGTGTTCCTGGTGCTGGGGCTTTGCGCCAGTGGCTAACGCCTTGGTCGAACAGGCGCACGCAGCGGGCGTAGAGGTGCATCTGATCGTCGGTGGTTTGCGCACCGGCAGTGGTGCGGCGCTGGAGCCGACCACCCGACGCTACATTCTTGAGCATTGGCAAGCGGTTACCGAGGCCACCGGCCAACCGTTCAAAACCGAAGGCGCTCTGCCCGACGGCTTTGTCTACGACACGGAGCCTGCGTGTCGGGCGTTGGTGACTGCGCGCAGCCTGGCGCCGGATTGCGCGTGGAAGCTGCTGGGCCTGATTCAGCACGCGTTCTACGTCGAAGGTCGCGACGTCACCCACGCCAGCGTGCTGGTGGAACTGGCCGAGCAGGCCGGTCTGCCGCGCATTGAATTCGCCGCTGCGTTCGACCGTGCGGATATGCACACCGCCACGGCGGCCGATTTCACCTGGGTTCAGGACCTGGGCATCGCCGGGTTCCCTACGTTGCTGGCTGAGCGCAATGGTCAATTGGCGTTGCTGACCAATGGCTATCAACCCCTGAGTGAATTGTCCCCGTTGCTCGGCCGCTGGCTGGAGCACTCTGTCTGTGCATGATGTACCCGATGATGTCCCGGCTCCCACGCGTGTCGATCGGCTGAGCTGGGCCGAAATCCGCCGACTGGCCCTGCACCATAAAAAATCCCTGTGGATCGCCAATGGCGTCGCCGTGCTGGCGACCTTGTGCAGCGTGCCGATTCCGTTGCTGCTGCCGTTGCTGGTGGACGAAGTGTTGCTGGGACACGGTGACGCCGCGCTGAAGGTGATGAACCACGCCCTGCCCGAAGGCTGGCAGAAAGCGGCAGGCTACATCGGCCTGATGTTGTTCGTGACCTTGTTGCTGCGTTGCGGCGCCTTGTTGTTCAACGTGATACAGGCCAAATTGTTCTCGGCGCTGGCCAAGGACATCGTGTATCGCATTCGCACCCGGCTGATCGAGCGGCTCAAGCGCATTTCCCTGGGCGAATACGAAAGCCTGGGCAGCGGCACGGTGACCACGCACATGGTCACCGACCTGGACACGCTGGACAAATTCGTCGGTGAAACCCTCAGTCGTTTCCTTGTGGCGATGCTGACCCTGGTCGGCACCGCGAGCATTCTGGTCTGGATGCACTGGAAGCTGGCGCTGCTGATCATGCTGTTCAATCCGTTGGTGATTTACGCCACGGTGCTGTTGGGCAAACGGGTCAAACACCTGAAGAAACTCGAGAACGACAGCACCTCGCGCTTCACCCAGGCACTGACCGAAACCCTCGACTCGATCCAGGAAGTGCGCGCCGGCAACCGCCAGGGATTCTTCCTCGGTCGCCTTGGCCTGCGGGCCCGGGAAGTGCGCGACTACGCGGTCAACTCGCAATGGAAAACCGATGCCTCGAACCGGGCCAGCGGTTTGCTGTTCCAGTTCGGCATCGATATTTTTCGCGCGGCGGCCATGCTCACCGTGCTGTTCTCCGACCTGTCCATCGGCCAGATGCTGGCGGTGTTCAGCTACCTGTGGTTCATGATCGGTCCGGTGGAACAGCTGCTTAATCTGCAGTACGCCTATTACGCCGCCAGTGGTGCGCTGTCGCGGATCAACGAGCTACTGGCCCGGGCCGATGAGCCGCAATACCCCGGCGGCGTCGATCCGTTCCAGGGCCGTGACACCGTGGGCATTGAAGTCCAGGGCCTGAGTTTCGGTTACGGCGATGAGTGGGTGCTGAACAAGATGGACCTGTCCATCGCCCCCGGTGAAAAAGTCGCGATTGTCGGCGCCAGTGGCGGCGGCAAAAGCACGTTGGTGCAACTGTTGTTGGGCTTGTACACGCCACAGGCCGGGACCATCCGCTTCGGTGGCTCGACCCAACAGGAGATCGGCCTGGAAACCGTGCGCGAAAATGTCGCGGTGGTTCTGCAACATCCTGCGCTGTTCAACGACACCATCCGCGCCAACCTGACGATGGGCCGAGTGCGCAGCGACGAAGCCTGCTGGCAAGCGCTGGAAATCGCACAGCTGCACCAGACGGTTCAAGCGCTGCCAAACGGTCTGGACAGCATCGTCGGACGCTCCGGTGTGCGTTTGTCCGGAGGCCAGCGCCAACGCCTGGCGATTGCGCGGATGGTCCTGGCCGAACCCAAAGTTGTGATTCTCGACGAGGCCACTTCAGCGCTGGACGCCGCCACCGAATACAACCTGCATCAGGCGCTGGCGCGGTTCCTCAGCCACCGCACCACGCTGATCATTGCCCACCGATTGTCGGCGGTGAAGCAGGCTGACCGGGTGCTGGTGTTCGATGGCGGACAGATTGCCGAGGATGGCGACCACCAGCAATTGATAGCTGATGGTGGTTTGTACGCCAAGCTTTACGGGCATTTACAACAGCTATAACGCCGGTAGTAATTCAGTGCGTCTTTGTCAGTGCAAGTCTTGAAGTTGGACGGTTTGCTTGCCGGGATCGAGATCGCACCCTAGTCTAGCGGTAGCGATCACGTTGGGATGATGATCTGGCAGTGCTAAAAAGGGACCTCATGAATCAAACCCGGACTCTCGGAACGCCACGGTTGTTGGGCATTGTCTGGCCATTTATTGCCGTCGTGTTGTTTCAGGCCCTGTTGGGGGGCGTCAGCTTGTACGTTCTGTCGGCAGTGCGCGGCTATGTTGCCGGTGAGAGCCTATGGTCGAAGGGGCAAAAAGACGCCATCTATTACCTCAACCTCTACGCGGACAGTCGCGACGAGGCGATTTTCCTCAAATACCAGAACGCCATTGCCATACCTCAGGGGGGGCACGAATTGCGCCTGGCGCTGGATCACCAGCCACCTGAAATCGAAACCGCGCGAGAGGCGATCCTCAAAGGGGGCAACCACCCTGACGACGTTTCCAGTCTGATCTGGCTCTACCTCAACTTCCGGCATTTCTCTTACCTTGAAAAAGCCATCGACCGCTGGACGGTGGGTGACGCGTACTTGCTGCAACTCGATGATGTTGCGCAAGAGATGCACCAGCGCGTTGCCGACAAACAGGTCTCACCCGCTGATATCTGGCGCTGGAAAGACCAGATACTTGCCATCAACGATGCAGTGACGCCAGCCGCCAAAGCGTTCAGTGATGCATTGGGCGAGGGCTCGCGCTTGATCCTCCAGTTGCTGCTGGTGACCAACCTCGCCACGGCGCTGGGCTTGATCGCGCTTGCGTTGCTGCGTACCCACAAGTTGCTCAAGCAGCGGCATGAATTCGCCGAAGCGCTGCAACTGGAGAAAGACCGGGCGCAGATCACTTTGCAATCCATTGGCGACGGCGTGATCACCACGGATGTCGAGGGCGCTATCACCTACATGAATCCCGCCGCCGAGGCGCTGACCCACTGGAAAGCCGAACAGGCGACGGGTTTGCCGCTGGCGGCGCTGTTCAATTTGCTGGATGAAAACGCTCAGGCTGACGGGTTCACGTTGATCGAACATATTTTGAGCGGTCAACTCAGCGGTGGCAGCGAACATTCCAAACTGATTCAGCGTCTGGATGGCAGTACGGTTTCGGTAACGTTGGTGGGTTCGCCGATTCGCAATGTGGGCAAGGTCAGTGGCACCGTGCTGGTGTTGCATGACATGACGCAGGAGCGCCAGTACATTGCCAATCTGTCCTGGCAGGCGACTCATGACGCCTTGACCGGGCTCGCCAACCGCCGCGAGTTCGAGTTTCGACTGGAGCAGGCACTGCAAAATCTGGCGCGGCATACCGGGCGCCATGCCCTGATGTTTCTCGATCTGGATCAATTCAAACTGGTCAATGACACGTGCGGTCATGCGGCGGGAGATGAGCTGCTGCGGCATATCTGTGCGTTGTTGCAATCCGGGTTGCGCGAAGGTGACACCTTGGCTCGGCTGGGTGGCGATGAGTTCGGCATCTTGCTGGAAAACTGTGCATCGGACGCTGCCGAGAAGATTGCCGAAAGTTTGCGCCTGACCGTACAAAACCTGCACTTTGTCTGGAAAGGCCGACCCTTTGTCACCACGGTAAGCATAGGGCTGGTGCATGTCGCGCAACCTCCTACGACGCTGGAAGCATCACTGCGCGCCGCTGATATGGCGTGTTACATGGCCAAGGAAAAAGGACGAAATCGGGTTCAGGTCTATCACGCCGATGACTCGGAACTGACATTGCGTTTTGGCGAAATGGCCTGGGTGCAGCGCCTGCACATAGCGCTGGAAGAGAATCGCTTTTGCCTGTATTCCCAGGAAATCGCGCCGTTGGGGCATACCGAGCGCGGCGGCGGTCATATCGAAATCCTGTTGCGTCTGCATGACGAAGCCGGCCGCATGATCTTGCCGAACAGTTTTATTCCGGCCGCCGAGCGTTATGGGTTGATGACTGCACTGGATCGTTGGGTGGTGGAGAACGTCTTCAAGATCATTGCCCAATGCAGGGCTGAAGAGCGCCAAGGTCCATTAGCCATGTGTGCGATTAATCTGTCAGGCACAACTATCGGAGATGAGGCGTTTCTGGACTTCCTGCGTGAACAATTCGTTAACTATTCAATTCCACCTGAAATGATTTGTTTTGAAATCACAGAAACCAGTGCAATTTCCAATTTGGGCAGTGCAACTAGATTTATCAATGAACTCAAAGGTTTAGGTTGTCACTTTTCATTAGATGATTTCTGTGCCGGAATGTCCTCGTTCGCTTACTTGAAACATTTACCTGTAGACTTCCTGAAGATCGACGGGAGTTTCGTAAAGGATATGTTGGACGACCCGATTAACCGCGCCATGGTCGAAGTGATTAACCACATAGGGCATGTCATGGGTAAGCGCACGATTGCCGAGTTTGTAGAATCACCCCAGATTGAGCAGGCATTGCTGGAAATCGGGGTCGATTTCGCTCAAGGGTATGTGATTGAACGCCCGAATCCGTTTACCTGCGATAGTTTGCAAAGTCGTCCTGCCAGGCCTCAGCCTTTGTTATTCAAGGCTCCTGGCACGTTCCGTTGAAATCTCTTGCTGATCCGAACAATCACAATCAAAAGGAGCTCGACAGTGATCGACACATTCAACCGAACCGGACCACTCATGGAAGCGGCAAGTTATCCCGCCTGGGCTCAGCAGCTCATCAAGGATTGCAGCGAGAGTAAGCGCCGGGTTGTTGAACACGAACTGTATCAGCGCATGCGAGACAACAAACTCAGCGCAAAAACCATGCGCCAGTACCTTATTGGTGGCTGGCCGGTTGTTGAACAGTTCGCGTTATACATGGCACAGAACCTGACCAAGACTCGTTTTGCCCGTCATCCCGGCGAAGACATGGCGCGTCGTTGGCTGATGCGCAATATTCGCGTGGAGTTGAACCATGCCGATTATTGGGTGCACTGGAGTCGGGCTCATGGGGTCAGCCTGGAAGACCTGCAAGCGCAACAGGTTGCCCCCGAACTTCATGCCTTGAGCCATTGGTGCTGGCACACCAGTTCGGCCGATTCGTTGATCGTGGCCATCGCTGCGACCAACTACGCCATTGAAGGCGCGACTGGAGAGTGGTCGGCCCTGGTCTGCTCCAGTGGCGTCTACGCCGCGGCATTCCCGGAAGAAGATCGCAAGCGAGCCATGAAGTGGTTAAAGATGCATGCCCAATATGACGATGCCCATCCATGGGAAGCACTGGAGATCATCTGTACCCTGGCGGGCATGAACCCGAGCAAATCCCTGCAAGTGGAATTGCGACAGGCAGTGTGCAAGAGCTACGACTACATGCACCTGTTTCTGGAGCGCTGCATGCAGCTTGAGCATTCGGAAAAAGCACCGGTGCTGCGTGAGCGCATGGCGCTGGCTGAAAGCTGATCCATAGGCAACACAAACCAAATGTGGGAGCGGGCTTGCTCCCACATTGGTTATGCGGTGTTGCGAAAACTCAACCCGCCATCGTCAGCCGGTTACGTCCTTCGCGCTTGGCGACATACAGCGCACTGTCGGCCCGCCGCAACAAGCTTTCGGCAGATTCGCCAGGCAGCAGGGTCGAGCATCCGAGGCTGACGGTCAGCTCTATGGCATTGCCATCGGCCTGATACTCCTGGGCCTGAGCTGCCACCCGTAGTCGCTCACCGACCATGGCTGCTACTTCCCGCGTGGTGTTGGACAGCAGGATCAGGAACTCTTCGCCACCAAACCGGAACACCATGTCGACATTGCGCAACTGGTTTTTGATCGCGGTGGCGACAGCCTTGAGCACATCGTCGCCCGCATTGTGGCCATAACTGTCGTTGACGTTTTTGAAGTGATCGATGTCCAGCATCAGCAATGACAAAGGCATCAAGTGGCGTCGCGACATCTCGATTTCGCGTTCCAGGGTCTGATCCATGGCAATGCGGTTACCGGTATCGGTCAGCGGATCGCGCAATGCGCTTTGGGTAGCGGCTCGGTAAAGAAGCGCATTGCGCATCGGGAAGAGCAGTGCGGACAGCAACGACTCCAGATTGCCTTGATCCAGCTCGCTGAATCGCTCATTGCGCCGGAACACCAGTTCACCGAGCTGTTCGCTTTCATGGCTGAGGCTGTAACTGACCGAGTGATGACCACGCTGACCAAACTCCAGGCGCAAGTCACTGGCTTGATGCTGATAGGTCAAGGCATCCAGTGGCACCAGGCGCTGAATTTCGCGGAAGAAAAGTCCGAGAATGCGTTGTGGCTCAAGACTGGTTTGCAGCTGCTGACCCAGTTGCTGGCGCAATTGCGCAAGGTTGACGGGCCGTTCCAGAAGGGGAGGCTGCTGACCAAATCCCAGGCGTTGCAATTTGGCAGTGTCGAAGTCAATTGCGTTGGACTGGGAAGGTGATTTCATATGGCGTAAGCCCCTAAGCAGTAAAGCAGTCTTACAGGCTGGGTGAGAGCGGCTTTGGGCTGCGCGACATACTGGTCCATCAGTCCCGTAGGACATATGCCGCAAGTTTAGTCCGCTTCGCCGAAGATCAATGAACTATCGACTCAAGCGTCCGCCCGTCTGCTTTCACACTGCTGTCTGAGCAGCTTTAGAGCGAAAGTCGTGCCATTCGGTTCATTCAGATAAAAGTCTATATAAATCATTAGGTTGAATTCGATGGCGAGGGCGGGTGATGAAATGTGTGACAGTTGTTTGACTGGCAAGGGGGTATGGTTGTGGCGCACTTTGTGTGCCGCGCCGGGAAATCGGCACGGCACAAAAGCGACGCACGGTGTTACTGGGCGTTGAACGCCTGGCCATTGATGCCGGTACTGTCCGGGCCCATCAGGTAGAGATAGACCGGCATGATCTCTTCCGGGGTCGGGTTGTTGAGCGGATTTTCCGCTGGGTAAGCCTGGGCCCGCATGCTGGTGCGCGTGGCGCCCGGGTTGATGCTGTTGGAACGTACCGGAGCCACGGTGTCCACTTCGTCGGCCAGGGTTTGCATCAGGCCTTCAGTGGCAAATTTGGACACGCCATACGCGCCCCAATAGGCACGCCCCTTGCGGCCGACGCTGCTGGAGGTAAACACCACCGAGGCGTCCTGCGACAGCTTTAGTAGAGGCAGCAGGGTGCTGGTGAGCATGAACATGGCGTTGACGTTGACATGCATGACGCGCATGAAGTTTTCGCCGGACAGCTGTTCGATCGGCGTGCGCGGACCAATAATCGACGCGTTATGCAGCAAACCGTCGAGATGGCCGAATTCGGTTTCGATCATGGCGGCCAGTTCGTCGTACTGGTGGGGCAGGGCGGTTTCCAGATTGAACGGAATCACCGCCGGCTGTGGATGCCCGGCCGCTTCGATTTCGTCATAAACCTGAGTCAGGTTGGCTTCGCTCTTGCCCAGCAGCAATACGGTGGCGCCATGGGCTGCGTAGGTTTTCGCAGCCGCCGCGCCGATGCCGCGACCAGCACCGGTGACCAGAATGACCCGGTCTTTGAGTAATTCAGGGCGGGCGGAATAATCAAACATAAGAAACCTCAACTAAAACAGAACACAGATCGCGGCGCGCCCATCGCGGGCAAGCCCGCTCCCACAGGTATTGCGAGATCCATGTGGGAGCGGGCTTGCCCGCGAAGGCGTCAGCACCGACAACCCGATTTCGGAATTGAAACCGGTTTTCAGCAGCTACAGAGGGCGCTATCTAAAACCTTGCGCAATTCCAGGGGATGATCCACCACCACGTCCGCGCCCCAGTGTCGCGGGTTGTCGTCAGGGTGAATGTAGCCGTAGGTCACCGCAGCCGTCTTAGTGCCGGCATCGCGACCGGATTCGATATCTCGCAGATCATCGCCCACAAACAACACACTGGCCGGGTCCAGGTCGAGCATCTTGCACGCCAGAATCAGCGGCTCCGGGTCTGGCTTGCTGTTCTTCACGTGATCGGGGCAGATCAGCAGTGCGGAACGCTCGGCCAGCCCCAGTTGCTGCATGATCGGCTCGGCAAAACGCAGAGGCTTGTTGGTGACCACGCCCCAGATCAGGTTGGACTTCTCGATGTCGGCCAGCAGTTCGCCCATGCCATCGAAGAGCTTGCTGTGAACCGCGCAACCGACGAGATAGCGCTCCAGGAACTCGAGTCGCAGCTCTTCAAAGCCCGGCGATTCCGGGTCCATCGAAAAGGTTACGGCGACCATTGCCTTGGCGCCGCCGGAGATCTCGTCACGAATGTATTTGTCATTCATGGGTGGAAAGCCACGATCGGCGCGCATAGCCTGACAGATGGCGATAAAGTCCGGCGCGGTGTCGAGCAGCGTGCCGTCCATGTCAAAAAGGACTGCTCTGATACGCATCGACTTACTCCTCGCGCAGGGTCTGGATCATGTAGTTGACGTCCACATCGGCCGCCAGTTTGTAGTGCTTGGTCAACGGGTTGTAGGTCAGGCCGATGATGTCTTTGACGGTCAGGCCAGCCATGCGACTCCAGGCGCCAAGCTCGGATGGACGGATGAATTTCTTGAAGTCGTGCGTGCCGCGCGGCAGCAGCTTCATGATGTATTCAGCGCCGACAATGGCGAACAGGTACGCCTTCGGGTTGCGGTTGATGGTGGAGAAGAACACTTGGCCACCGGGCTTGACCATGCGGAAGCAGGCGCGTATGACCGAAGACGGATCCGGTACGTGCTCAAGCATTTCCAGGCACGTGACGACGTCGAATTGCTCGGGCATTTCCTCGGCGAGGCCTTCGGCGGTGATCTGGCGGTACTCGACGTTCACGCCCGATTCCAGCTGATGTAACTGCGCGACTGCGAGCGGCGCTTCACCCATGTCGATGCCCATGACGGTAGCGCCGCGCTGGGCCATGGCCTCGCTGAGAATCCCGCCGCCGCAACCGACGTCCAGCACCTTCTTGCCGGCCAGATTGACGCGTTCATCAATCCAGTTGACCCGCAGCGGGTTGATGTCGTGAAGCGGCTTGAACTCGCTTTCACGGTCCCACCAGCGATGGGCCAGGGCTTCGAATTTGGCGATCTCGGCGTAGTCGACGTTGCTCATGGTTCAGTCCTCTAAAACTTGAAAAATCCTGTTGCCCCGGTGTTTGGTCCGGGGATCTTACGATTCGGTGCGGCCACTGATGCGCTGGCCCCAGGCCTTGGCGGTGGCACATAACTGTTCTTCATCCAGGCGGGTCAGGCGCCGGTCGTCGAGCAGTTGCTTGCCGGCGACCCACAGGTGTTTCACGCAGTCCCGGCCGGTGGCGTAGATCAGTTGCGAAACCGGGTCATAGACCGGTTGCTGCGCCAGGCCGGACAGGTCAAACGCCACCATATCGGCCGCCTTGCCGACTTCCAGCGAACCCGTTTCAGCCTCGATCCCCAAGGCGCGGGCGCCATTGAGCGTGGCCATGCGCAAGGCACGATGAGCATCCAGCGCGGTGGCCGAGCCGGCGACGGCCTTGGCCAGCAACGCAGCGGTGCGGGTTTCGCCGAGCAGGTCGAGATCGTTGTTACTGGCGGCACCGTCGGTGCCGACGGCCACATTGACGCCTGCCTGCCACAAGCGCTCGACCGGGCAAAATCCGCTGGCCAGCTTGAGGTTGGATTCCGGGCAATGAATCACATTGGTGTTGCTTTCTACCAGCATCACCAGGTCTTCATCGCTGATCTGGGTCATGTGAACGGCCTGGAACCTCGGCCCGAGCAGGCCCAGGCGGCCGAGGCGAGCCAGTGGGCGTTCACCGCGCTGCTCGACCGATTGCTGCACTTCGAAGGCCGTTTCATGGACGTGCATGTGGATCGAAGCGTCCAGCTCTTCGGCGATCATGCGGATTTTTTCCAGGTTTTCGTCGCCCACGGTATAGGGCGCATGGGGGCCGAAGGTGATTTTGATGCGCTCGTGGTGTTTGAGATCGCCAAACAATTCCACGCCCTGACGAATGGCTTCGTCCGCCGTACTGGCGCCCGGGATCGGGAAATCGAGGATCGGAATCGCGATTTGCGCGCGAATACCGCTGTTATGCACGCGCTCGCTGGCAACCTTTGGGAAGAAATACATGTCAGAGAAGCAGGTGATGCCACCTTTGATCTGTTCGGCGATGGCCAGGTCCGTACCATCTCGTACAAAGGCTTCATCGACCCACTTGGCTTCTGCCGGCCAGATATGGTTTTCCAGCCAGGTCATGAGTGGCAGGTCATCGGCCAGGCCACGAAACAGCGTCATGGCGGCGTGCCCATGAGCGTTGATCAGCCCGGGGCTGAGTAACATGTCCGGCAATTCACGGACTTCGGTTGCGTTAAGCTTCAACGCAGCCGAGCGTGGGCCGATAAACACGATGCGTCCGTCACGGATGCCCAGGCCATGCTCTTTGAGGACAACACCAGCGGGTTCGACGGGTACCAGCCAGGTCGGCAGCAACAAAAGGTCGAGCGCAGCGGCAGTGTTCGGCATCGAGGGTGGGGTTCCAGTGCTTTTGTAAAGGATGGCGAAGTATACCCGAGCGTCTTCGCGGGGGGATCGCTATAATCGGCGGCTTTTGTGCTTGAGTGCGGGGTGAGGGATGCGCGATCGACTGTTGGCTGCGGAGAAGGTGAAGGCCATCGATTGGCGTGATGGCGCCCTGTACCTGCTGGATCAGCGTATTTTGCCCTTCGAAGAAACCTGGATTGCCTACACCAGTGCAGCCGGTGTGGCCGAGGCCATTCGTTCGATGGTGGTGCGCGGTGCGCCAGCGATTGGCATCAGTGCGGCGTATGGAATGGTGCTGTCAGCCCGCGCCCGAATTGCCGAGGGCGGTGACTGGCAGGCAGCGTGGGAAGAGGATTACGCGTTACTGGCCGATTCCCGTCCAACAGCGGTGAATCTGTTCTGGGCCTTGAGTCGCATGCGTGACCGCCTGGATCGTCTCAAGGGAGACGCAGACCCTCTGGTGGCGCTGGAGGCAGAGGCCATCGCCATTCATGAAAGTGATCGCGAAGCCAACCTGACCATGGCCCAGCTGGGTGTGGACTTGATCCGCAAGCACCAGGGTAACGCCCAGGCGATCCTGACCCACTGCAACACCGGCGCGCTGGCCACGGGTGGCTTCGGCACGGCGCTGGGCGTGATTCGCGGGGCCTTTATCGAAGGCATGGTTGAACGCGTTTACGCCAACGAAACCCGGCCGTGGCTGCAAGGTTCGCGTTTGACCGCATGGGAACTGGCCAATGAAGGCATTCCCGTGACCCTGAATGCCGACTCCGCCGCCGCGCACATCATGAAAACCAAAGGCGTGACCTGGGTGATCGTCGGTGCGGACCGAATCACCGCCAATGGCGATGTGGCGAACAAGATTGGCACCTATCAACTGGCGGTCAACGCCATGCACCATGGCGTGCGCTTCATGGTGGTTGCACCAAGTTCGACCATCGACCTGAACATGGCCAGTGGCGACGAAGTTCCTATCGAAGAGCGTGACGGCCGTGAGTTGCTGGAGATCGGCGGCAAGCGGGTCGGGGCGGATGTCGATGCGTTCAACCCGGTGTTCGATGTGACGCCCGCGGACCTGATCGACGTGATCGTCACCGAAAAAGGCATCGTCGAGCGGCCGGACACCGCGAAAATGGCGCAGTTGATGTGCCGCAAGCGTTTGCATTAATAATTTCTGGTGCCTGAAAGATCGCTTTCGCGGGCAAGTCGGATCGCCGCACCGCCGCTCCCACAAGTTTCTGCGTCGTTCGGAGAGTCGCGGGCTTGCAGTGACCCCAGTAGGAGCGGGCTTGCCCGCGAAGAGGCCCTGAAAGTCAATGAATCAGTCTTAATCAGCCCCGAATTCTCCATTCAACTCAGCTCTAAGCCTCTCTCGTCTCCCTCAAGCCTGTCATCGGTCAACTAACTATGCTCCATGCGCGTCTGGGGGATAGGTGCGTGGCGGCTCTTGTGATAACATCCGGCGTTTTCCGAGGCAGCCCCACGGGGTTGTCTTTACTGCGCAAATCCATGGTTCTTCTTGTTGATTTGTCGTAAGTCGGTGTATGGCACTCAGCCTGCAGCGGCGAGCTTCGTTCGTCCCATATGGATGTGACGAAGTTTCACCAGAAAAAGGAATCGAGCTTCTCATGGGCGAACTGGCCAAAGAAATCCTCCCGGTCAATATCGAAGACGAGCTGAAGCAGTCCTACCTCGACTACGCAATGAGCGTAATTGTCGGGCGGGCCCTGCCGGATGCGCGCGATGGCTTGAAGCCCGTGCACCGGCGTGTGCTGTTCGCGATGAGCGAGCTGGGCAACGACTTCAACAAGCCGTACAAGAAATCTGCCCGTGTTGTCGGTGACGTAATCGGTAAGTATCACCCGCACGGTGATACGGCGGTGTACGACACCATCGTCCGCATGGCGCAGCCGTTTTCGCTGCGCTACCTGCTGGTAGACGGTCAAGGCAACTTCGGTTCGGTGGACGGCGACAACGCCGCGGCCATGCGATACACCGAAGTACGCATGACCAAGCTGGCGCACGAACTGCTGGCTGACCTGCACAAAGAAACCGTGGACTGGGTGCCGAACTACGACGGCACCGAAATGATCCCGGCGGTCATGCCGACCCGTATTCCCAACTTGCTCGTCAACGGCTCCAGCGGTATCGCCGTGGGCATGGCGACCAACATTCCGCCGCACAACCTCGGTGAAGTCATCGACGGTTGCCTGGCCCTCATCGACAACCCCGAGTTGACCATCGATGAGCTGATGCAATACATCCCCGGTCCGGACTTCCCGACCGCCGCGATCATCAACGGTCGCGCTGGCATCATCGAAGCCTACCGCACGGGTCGTGGCCGCATTTACATGCGCGCCCGCTCGACGATCGAAGACATCGACAAGGTCGGTGGCCGTCAGCAGATTGTCATTACCGAACTCCCTTACCAGCTCAACAAGGCCCGTCTGATCGAGAAGATCGCCGAGCTGGTTAAAGAGAAGAAGCTTGAAGGCATCACCGAGCTGCGCGACGAGTCCGACAAGGACGGTATGCGCGTCGTGATCGAACTGCGTCGCGGCGAAGTGCCTGAGGTGATCCTCAACAACCTCTACGCCCAGACCCAGTTGCAAGCGGTGTTCGGTATCAACATCGTTGCGCTGATCGACGGCCGTCCACGGATCCTGAACCTCAAGGACCTGCTGGAAGCTTTCGTTCGTCACCGTCGCGAAGTCGTAACCCGCCGTACCGTGTTCGAACTGCGTAAAGCCCGCGAACGTGGCCACATTCTGGAAGGTCAAGCGGTTGCCCTGTCGAACATCGACCCGGTCATCGCCCTGATCAAGGCCTCGCCAACGCCGTCGGAAGCCAAGGAAGCGCTGATCAGCACCGCCTGGGAATCCTCTGCCGTGGTGGCCATGGTCGAGCGCGCGGGTGCCGATTCTTGCCGTCCAGAGACTCTGGACCCGCAATACGGCCTGCGCGACGGCAAGTACTTCCTGTCGCCAGAACAGGCGCAAGCCATTCTGGAACTGCGTCTGCACCGTCTGACCGGTCTGGAACACGAAAAGCTGCTGGCCGAGTATCAAGAGATCCTCAACCAGATCGGCGAACTGATCCGCATCCTCAGCAGCGCCACGCGCCTGATGGAAGTGATCCGCGAAGAGCTGGAAGTGATCCGCGCCGAGTACGGCGATGTGCGTCGCACCGAGATCCTCGATGCCCGTCTCGACCTGACCCTGGGTGACATGATCCCGGAAGAAGAGCGCGTCGTGACCATTTCCCACGGTGGCTACGCCAAGACCCAGCCATTGGCTGCGTACCAGGCTCAACGTCGTGGCGGTAAAGGTAAATCGGCGACTGGCGTCAAGGATGAGGATTACATTGCTCACCTGTTGGTTGCCAACAGCCACACCACGCTGCTGCTGTTCTCCAGCAAAGGCAAAGTGTACTGGCTGAAAACCTACGAAATTCCGGAAGCGTCCCGCGCTGCCCGTGGTCGTCCGCTGGTCAACCTGCTGCCGCTGGACAGTGATGAATACATCACCACCATGCTGCCGGTCGAGGAATACACCGAAGGTCACTTCATCTTCATGGCGACTGCTAAAGGCACTGTGAAGAAGACCCCGCTGGAATCCTTCAGCCGTCAACGCAGCGTCGGTCTGATCGCGCTGGAGCTGGACGAAGGTGACGTACTGATCTCTGCCGCCATTACCGATGGCGAGCGCGAAGTCATGCTGTTCTCCGACGGCGGCAAGGTCACTCGCTTCAAGGAAACCGACGTTCGCGCCATGGGCCGTACCGCTCGTGGTGTTCGCGGCATGCGTCTGCCGGAAGGCCAGAAGCTGATTTCCATGCTGATCCCGGAAGAAGGCAGCCAGATCCTCACCGCTTCGGCGCGTGGTTTCGGCAAGCGCACGGCGATCACCGAGTTCCCTGAGTACAAGCGTGGCGGTCAAGGCGTTATCGCCATGGTCAGCAACGACCGTAACGGTCGTCTGGTTGGCGCGGTCCAGGTGCTCGATGGCGAGGAAATCATGCTGATTTCTGACCAGGGCACGTTGGTTCGTACCCGTGTCGACGAAGTTTCCAGCCTGGGTCGTAACACTCAGGGTGTGACCCTGATCAAGCTGGCCAGTGATGAAACACTGGTCGGTCTGGAGCGGGTTCAGGAGCCGTCGGAAGTCGAAGGTGAAGAGCTGGAAGGTGAAGAGGGTGCAGAGTTCGTTGGCGAAGTCGTGATCGACGACGTTGTTGACGATCAGCAACTCGATGCCGCTGCCGACGAAGAGCCACAAGAGTAAGCGAACAAACAGGGGGCGGATGAGAATTCGCCCCCTTGTTGTTTGTCCTGTACGAAAATATCGACACCCACGAGGGTCCTGTGTGAAGGGGCTTTTTGTAGGAGCCGGGCTTGCCCGCGATTGCAGGCGCCGCAGTGCACCTCCAGTACCGCGGTGATGCATTCGCGAGCAGGCTCGCTCCCACAGGTTTTCTGCTTCGGCAGGGACTCTGTGTCGATTGATGTTGTGATGTATTGCGTGATTACCACCAAATCAGAGCGAGATTGGATGTGAGCAAGAGAGCCTATAACTTCTGTGCCGGTCCTGCGGCACTTCCCGAAGCTGTCCTGCAGCGCGCCCAGGGTGAACTCCTTGATTGGCACGGCAAGGGCCTGTCGGTCATGGAAATGAGCCATCGCAGTGATGAGTTCGTGTCCATCGCCACCAAGGCCGAGCAGGATCTGCGTGATCTGCTGAATATCCCCTCGAACTATAAAGTGCTGTTTCTGCAAGGCGGCGCCAGCCAGCAATTTGCTCAGATTCCTCTGAACCTGTTGCCGGAAAACGGCACTGCCGACTATATCGATACCGGTATCTGGTCGCAGAAAGCCATCGAAGAAGCTTCGCGCTACGGCAACGTGAATGTTGCCGCGACCGCCAAGCCTTACGACTATTTCGCTATTCCCGGTCAGAACGAATGGAACCTGTCGAAAGACGCGGCCTACGTTCACTACGCGCCGAACGAAACCATCGGTGGTCTGGAATTCCAGTGGATCCCCGAAACCGGTGATGTTCCGCTGGTGGCCGACATGTCTTCGGACATTCTGTCGCGCCCGATCGATGTTTCGCGCTTTGGCATGATCTACGCCGGCGCCCAGAAAAACATCGGCCCGAGCGGCGTCGTGGTCAACATCGTTCGCGAAGACCTGCTGGGTCACGCCCGTTCCATGTGCCCGACCATGCTCAATTACAAGGTCGCGGCCGATAATGGTTCGATGTACAACACCCCGCCGACCCTGGCCTGGTACTTGTCCGGTCTGGTGTTCGAGTGGCTGAAAGAGCAGGGTGGTGTTGAAGCCATCGGCAAGCTCAATGAAGTGAAACAGCGCACGTTGTATAACTTCATTGACGCCAGCGGCTTGTACAGCAACCCGATCAACAAATCGGATCGCTCGTGGATGAACGTGCCGTTCCGTCTGGCTGACGACCGTCTGGACAAGCCGTTTTTGGCCGGTGCCGACGAGCGTGGCCTGTTGAACCTCAAAGGTCACCGTTCCGTGGGCGGCATGCGCGCCTCCATCTATAACGCCGTCGACATCGTTGCGGTCAACGCTTTGATTTCGTACATGGCAGAGTTCGAGAAGGAACACGGCTAATGTCTGAGCAAGAACTCAAGGCACTGCGCCTGCGCATTGATGCCCTGGACGAGAAAGTCCTGGAGCTGATCAGTGAGCGCGCACGCTGCGCCCAGGAAGTTGCGCGAGTAAAGATGGCCTCGCTGGCCGAAGGCGAAGTGCCGGTGTTCTATCGTCCTGAGCGCGAAGCTCAGGTGCTCAAGCGTGTGATGGAGCGTAATAAAGGGCCGCTGGGTAACGAAGAGATGGCGCGGTTGTTCCGCGAAATCATGTCCTCGTGCCTGGCGCTCGAGCAGCCGTTGAAAGTGGCTTACCTCGGTCCTGAAGGCACGTTCACGCAGGCGGCGGCCATGAAACACTTCGGCCACGCTGTGATCAGCAAGCCGATGGCGGCGATCGACGAAGTGTTCCGCGAAGTGGCAGCCGGTGCGGTGAACTTTGGCGTGGTTCCGGTGGAAAACTCCACTGAAGGCGCGGTCAACCACACCCTAGACAGTTTCCTCGAACACGACATGGTCATCTGTGGCGAAGTCGAGTTGCGGATTCACCACCACCTGTTGGTCGGTGAAAACACCAAGACTGACAGCATCAGCCGTATCTATTCCCATGCCCAGTCGCTGGCCCAGTGCCGCAAGTGGCTGGACGCCCATTACCCGAATGTCGAGCGCGTGGCGGTGTCCAGCAACGCAGAAGCGGCCAAGCGGGTTAAAGGTGAGTGGAACTCGGCGGCCATTGCCGGCGACATGGCCGCAGGCCTGTACGGGCTGACCCGACTGGCAGAGAAGATCGAGGATCGTCCGGATAACTCCACGCGATTCCTGATGATCGGCAGCCAGGAAGTGCCGCCAACGGGCGACGATAAAACCTCGATCATCGTCTCCATGAGCAACAAGCCCGGCGCGCTTCACGAATTACTGGTGCCGTTCCACGACAATGGCATCGACCTGACGCGCATCGAGACGCGTCCATCGCGCAGCGGTAAATGGACCTACGTGTTCTTCATCGACTTCGTCGGCCACCATCGCGATCCATTGATCAAAGGTGTGCTGGAAAAGATCAGTCAGGAAGCAGTGGCACTCAAAGTGCTGGGTTCCTACCCGAAAGCAGTTCTCTAAGGGGTAGCAAATGAGTGATGACTTCCTCGCTCTGGCACAGCCGGGCGTGCAACAACTTTCGCCTTACGTCCCAGGGAAGCCTGTGGACGAACTGGCGCGCGAGCTGGACCTTGATCCGGCAAGCATCGTCAAACTGGCTAGCAATGAAAACCCGTTGGGCGCGAGTCCCAAAGCGCTGGCGGCGATTCAGGATGCTCTGGCCGAGCTGACCCGGTATCCGGACGGTAATGGTTTTGCACTCAAGACCCTGTTGGCCGAGCAGTGCCGCGTCGAACTGAATCAAGTGACGCTGGGCAATGGCTCCAACGACATTCTGGAGCTGGTCGCACGTGCCTATCTGGCGCCGGGCCTCAACGCTGTGTTCAGCGAACACGCATTTGCGGTCTACCCGATTGTGACCCAGGCCGTTGGTGCTCAGGCCAAAGTGATTCCCGCCAAAGACTGGGGGCATGACCTGTCGGCCATGCTGGCGGCAATCGATGCTGACACTCGCGTAGTCTTCATTGCCAACCCGAACAACCCGACCGGGACCTGGTTCGATGCCGAGGCACTGGATGAATTCCTCCAGGATGTTCCGGCGCATGTGCTGGTGGTGCTGGACGAGGCCTACATCGAATACGCCGAGGGCAGCGATTTGCCGGACGGTCTGGACTATCTGGCGGCTTATCCGAACCTGCTGGTTTCACGCACGTTCTCCAAGGCTTACGGCCTGGCGGCGTTGCGAGTCGGTTATGGATTGTCCACCGCCGTAGTCGCGGACGTGCTGAATCGCGTGCGTCAGCCGTTCAACGTTAATAGTCTGGCACTGGCCGCTGCCTGCGCTGCGCTGCAAGACAGCGAATATCTGACTGAAAGCCGTCGCCTGAACGAGTCCGGCATGCTGCAACTGGAAGCCGGTTTCCGTGAGTTGGGGTTGAGCTGGATTCCGTCCAAAGGCAACTTCATTTGCGTCGACCTCGGTCGCGTTGCTGCGCCGGTGTTTCAGGGCTTGTTGCGCGAAGGCGTGATCGTGCGTCCGGTGGCCAACTACGGCATGCCGAACCACCTGCGCATCACCATTGGTTTGCCGGCTGAAAACAGCCGCTTCCTTGAGGCACTGACCAAGGTTCTGGCTCGTGGTTGATGTCACTGCACTGCAATCTGCTGCGCCTATGATCGGTCGCCTGGTGGTGGTCGGTCTGGGATTGATCGGCGGTTCGTTCGCCAAAGGCTTGCGTGAAAGTGGTCTGTGCCGCGAAGTGGTTGGGGTCGATCTCGATCCGCAGTCGCGCAAGCTGGCAGTCGAGTTGGGCGTGGTGGATCGCTGCGAAGAAGACCTGGCGATAGCTTGTCAGGGCGCCGACGTGATCCAGTTGGCCGTGCCGATCCTTGCCATGGAAAAAATGTTGGTGCGCCTGGCTGCAATGGATCTCGGTTCGGCCATTCTGACCGACGTCGGCAGCGCCAAAGGTAATGTCGTCCGTGCGGCGACCGAAGCCTTTGGCGGGATTCCGTCGCGTTTTGTGCCGGGGCATCCGATAGCCGGTTCCGAGCAGAGCGGGGTGGAAGCCTCCAACGCCGAACTGTTCCGTCGTCATAAAGTGATTCTGACGCCGCTGGATCAAACCGATCCGGCCGCGTTGGCAGTGGTCGACCGTTTGTGGCGCGAATTGGGCGCCGATGTCGAGCACATGCAGGTCGAGCGCCACGATGAAGTGTTGGCGGCGACCAGCCATTTGCCGCACCTGTTGGCGTTCGGTTTGGTCGATTCGTTGGCCAAGCGCAATGAAAACCTAGAGATCTTCCGTTACGCTGCCGGCGGTTTTCGCGATTTCACAAGAATCGCGGGAAGCGACCCGGTCATGTGGCACGACATCTTCCTCGCCAACCGCGAAGCTGTCCTGCGCACACTTGATACATTTCGCAGCGACCTCGACGCTTTGCGCGACGCGGTCGATGCAGGGGATGGGCACCAATTGTTGGGCGTGTTCACTCGCGCCCGGGTTGCCCGCGAGCATTTCAGTAAAATCCTGGCCCGCCGGGCCTATGTGGACGCTATGAACTCCAACGACCTGATTTTCCTGGCACAACCTGGTGGCCGCCTGACTGGGCGGATTCGTGTACCGGGCGATAAATCGATTTCCCACCGTTCGATCATGCTCGGTTCCCTGGCCGAAGGCGTCACCGAAGTCGAAGGCTTCCTGGAGGGCGAAGACGCTCTGGCGACCCTGCAAGCCTTCCGTGACATGGGTGTTGTGATCGAAGGTCCGCACCATGGTCGCGTGACCATTCACGGTGTCGGCCTGCATGGCCTGAAGCCAGCGCCGGGCCCAATCTATCTGGGCAACTCCGGCACCTCGATGCGCCTGCTGTCTGGCCTGTTGGCTGCGCAGAACTTCGACAGCACCCTGACCGGCGACGCTTCGCTGTCCAAGCGTCCGATGAATCGCGTGGCCAATCCGCTGCGTGAAATGGGCGCCGTGATCGAGACTGCCGCTGAAGGTCGTCCGCCAATGACCATTCGTGGCGGCAGCACGCTCAAAGGCCTGACCTACACCATGCCGATGGCCAGTGCTCAGGTGAAATCCTGTCTGTTGCTGGCCGGTTTGTACGCCGAAGGCAAGACCACCGTTACCGAGCCTGCACCGACGCGCGACCATACCGAACGCATGCTGCAAGGCTTTGGCTACCCGGTCACCGTCAATGGCGCGACTGCGTCGGTCGAGTCCGGGCACAAACTGACTGCGACCCACATTGAAGTGCCGGGCGATATCTCGTCTTCTGCGTTCTTCCTGGTGGCCGCATCGATCGCCGAAGGTTCGGAGCTGGTGTTGGAGCACGTCGGCATCAATCCGACCCGTACTGGCGTGATCGACATCCTGCGTCTGATGGGCGGCGATATCACCCTGGAAAACCAGCGTGAAGTCGGCGGCGAGCCCGTCGCGGACTTGCGCGTACGTGCAGCTAAACTCAAAGGTATCGAGATTCCCGAGGCGCTGGTTCCACTGGCCATCGACGAATTCCCGGTGCTGTTCGTGGCTGCGGCCTGTGCCGAGGGGCGCACGGTGCTACGTGGTGCTGAAGAGTTGCGGGTCAAAGAGTCGGACCGGATTCAGGTCATGGCTGATGGCTTGCTGGCGCTGGGCGTCAAATGCGAACCGACCCCGGATGGCATCATTATCGACGGCGGCCAGATCGGCGGCGGCGAAGTGCATGGTCATGGCGACCACCGGATTGCCATGGCATTCAGCGTTGCATCGCTGCGCGCTACTGCACCGATCCGCATCCATGATTGCGCCAACGTCGCGACGTCGTTCCCGAACTTCCTCGCGCTGTGCGCGCAGGTCGGTATCCGGGTTGCTGAAGAGGCTCAGTCGTGATCAACAAGTCGCCAGTCATTACCATTGATGGCCCGAGCGGTTCCGGTAAAGGTACGATCGCCGGGATACTGGCGAAGCGTCTAGGATGGAACCTTCTGGATTCCGGTGCGCTGTACCGTTTGCTGGCGTTCGCCGCGCACAATCATGGTGTTGATCTGACCAATGAAGAGTTGCTGAAGGCGCTTGCAGCGCATTTGGACGTGCAATTCATCGGTGCGACGGACGGTCAACTGCAGCGAATCATTCTAGAAGGCGACGAAGTCAGCGATGTGATTCGTACGGAAAGTGTTGGCGCTGGCGCGTCCCAAATCGCTGCATTGCCCGCAGTACGCGAGGCGCTACTGCAGCGTCAGCGTGCTTTTCAGGAAATGCCGGGACTGGTAGCCGATGGCCGAGATATGGGCACAGTGGTTTTTCCGGACGCACCGCTGAAGATTTTCCTCACTGCCAGTGCCGAGGAGCGTGCGCGCCGTCGATACTTGCAGTTGAAGGGCAAAGTCGATGGTGTTAGTCTGTCGAGTCTGCTAGATGAGATACGTGTCCGCGATGAGCGTGACACCCAGCGAGCGGTAGCCCCGCTCAAACCGGCGGCTGACGCCATACAGCTGGATTCCACGGAATTATCCATCGATCAGGTGCTGGAACGCATCATGAGCGAGATCGCCATTCGCGATATCGCCGGGTGACCAAGAAGCCTCGCAGGGGACCAGTCATAGTCTTGCGGGTGCTTCTTCTAATGAACATAACCCACGTCGTCTGGGATGTGGAGATGGGCGTATCCTTCGCCCTTATTCAACAGGAATTAAAATGAGCGAAAGCTTTGCGGAACTCTTTGAAGAAAGCCTAAAAACCCTGAACCTTCAGGCAGGCTCCATCATCACCGGTGTTATCGTTGATATCGATTACCAAGCTCGCTGGGTAACCGTTCACGCTGGCCTGAAGTCTGAAGCACTCATCCCGCTTGAGCAGTTCTACAACGACGCTGGCGAACTGAACATCAACGTCGGTGACGAAGTTCACGTTGCTCTGGACTCGGTTGAAGATGGCTTTGGTGAAACCAAGCTGTCCCGTGAAAAAGCCAAGCGCGCTGAATGCTGGATTGTTCTGGAAGCAGCCTTCGCAGCCGAAGAAGTGGTCAAGGGCGTTATCAACGGTAAGGTTAAAGGCGGCTTCACTGTCGACGTTAACGGCATCCGTGCGTTCCTGCCAGGTTCTCTGGTTGACGTCCGTCCTGTGCGCGATACTACGCATCTGGAAGGCAAAGAGCTGGAATTCAAGGTCATCAAACTCGACCAGAAACGCAACAACGTTGTCGTTTCCCGTCGCAGCGTCCTCGAAGCCGAGAACTCCGCCGAGCGTGAAGCTCTGCTGGAATCCCTGCAGGAAGGTCAACAAGTCAAAGGTATCGTCAAAAACCTCACCGATTACGGCGCATTCGTCGATCTGGGTGGCGTCGATGGCCTGCTGCACATTACCGACATGGCTTGGAAGCGTATCAAGCATCCTTCCGAAATCGTCAACGTTGGCGACGAGATCGATGTCAAGGTTCTGAAGTACGATCGCGAACGCAATCGTGTTTCCCTGGGCCTCAAGCAACTGGGCGAAGATCCATGGGTTGCTATCAAAGCCCGTTACCCAGAAAGCACTCGCGTTACCGCTCGTGTAACCAACCTGACCGACTACGGCTGCTTCGCTGAGCTGGAAGAAGGCGTTGAAGGTCTGGTACACGTTTCCGAAATGGACTGGACCAACAAGAACATCCACCCTTCGAAAGTCGTACAAGTCGGCGACGAAGTGGAAGTTATGGTTCTGGACATCGACGAAGAGCGTCGTCGTATCTCTCTCGGCATCAAGCAGTGCAAATCTAACCCATGGGAAGATTTCTCTGGCCAGTTCAACAAGGGCGATAAAATCTCCGGCACCATCAAGTCGATCACCGATTTCGGTATCTTCATTGGTCTGGACGGCGGCATCGACGGTCTGGTTCACCTGTCCGACATCTCCTGGAACGAAGTGGGCGAAGAAGCCGTTCGCCGCTTCAAGAAGGGCGACGAACTGGACACCGTTATCCTGTCGGTTGACCCAGAGCGCGAGCGCATCTCCCTGGGTATCAAGCAACTGGAAAGCGATCCGTTCTCCGAGTACGTTCAAGAGAACGACAAAGGCGCAATCGTTAAAGGCATCGTGAAAGAAGTTGACGCTAAAGGCGCCATCATCACTCTGGCCGACGATATCGAAGCGACTCTGAAAGCCTCCGAAATCAGCCGTGACCGCGTTGAAGACGCGCGTAACGTTCTGAAAGAAGGCGAAGAAGTAGAAGCCAAGATCATCAGCGTTGACCGTAAGAGCCGTGTAATCCAGCTGTCGATCAAGTCGAAAGACGTTGAAGACGAGAAAGAAGCAATCCAGAGCTTGAAAGACAAGCCTGCTGCTGACGTCGCTGCTGGTCCTACCACTCTGGGCGACCTGTTGCGTGCACAAATGGAAAAACAGAACTAAGTTCTGTCAGACCATAGAAAAAGGGCGACTTCGGTCGCCCTTTTTTGTGCCTGCGATTTGATGGGCATCGTTGGTGCTTGCGGCTGCAGACGTTGTTTGTGAAGCCAATATCTGCGATGCGCTGTCTCTTTCTTTAACCGGATCAATCGTTTGTTTGCAGCTAACCTTTGGCCTGAAGTGAGCGGCAGTCGGGTGGGGTTTCTGGCATAAGGAAGTGAATGAACAAGCTCATTGTCGCAATAGCAGTACTGACATTGGCGGGTTGTACTACTAATGCCAAGACTCACGTCGTACGTGGGGTCAGTGGAATCGAGATTGATTGTTCGGGGCTGGGCTCCGGGTGGGAAAAATGCCGCAAGCGTGCGGAAAAGGAGTGTAAGGCGTCGGGGTATAAAATCTTGGCAAGGTCCGATGATGTGAAGGAAGAAGATGTATTTCCTTTTGGTTTCAATCCTGCAGGATATCTGACACGGACCATGCTGGTGGTCTGTCGTTGAGGTTGATCTGTGTTGTAGCTGTTTGAGATTGGCTGGCTTCCTTGGTAAAGATATGTCAGCGCTCAGGCTGTTCAAATTCTTCCTGGCATGCTAAAACCTTTGAAGCGCTTTTCCTAGCTGCTTGAAAAAGAAGGGAAAAATATGACGAAGTCGGAGTTGATAGAACGAATTGTCACCCATCAAGGGCTGCTCTCGTCCAAGGATGTGGAGTTGGCCATCAAGACCATGCTTGAGCAAATGTCACAATGCCTGGCCACAGGGGATCGTATTGAGATCCGTGGGTTTGGCAGTTTCTCTTTGCACTATCGGGCGCCGCGGGTTGGGCGTAATCCGAAAACCGGTCAGTCGGTTAGCCTGGATGGAAAGTTTGTCCCGCATTTCAAGCCGGGGAAAGAACTGCGTGATCGTGTGAACGAGGACGAGGAGGAAGGGCTTTGACAGTGGCCGAAATCCTGGGAGGCGCTCATGCATAATCTCAAGCGCGTACTAATGGCATTGTTCGCTTTGTTGATGATTTTGGCGATTCTGGCTTTTATTCTCGAGAATCAGCAATCGGTTTCCTTGTTGTTTCTTGGTTGGGCGGGGCCGCAACTGCCGGTATCGCTGGTGATAATTCTTGCTTTGCTAATCGGCATGGTTATAGGCCCGGTTCTCGGTTGGCTGCTGGGGCGTACGTCTAGGGCTTCTCGCAAGCGCCTTGTCTGATTGAGACGGGCACGAGGAGCACGTCGTATTTGTGTCGCAGATTGTCTGTAACTATTAGTAAAACCAGCACTAAGCTGTAAAATAGTGTGTTTTTCCGAGTGGTGGTATATGGCCACTCCAGTTGAGGTTAGCTCTGTCAGAGGCCTCAGTTAGCACGGATGGCTTTGCATTCATGGATTGGGCAGTGGTAGATCGATGGCTGTCGGGAACTCAAGGGTATAGTTTTGCATGAAAACGCTCGTAACCTGCGTCGCTGGATTTATCAGTTCGGTATTCATTCGTCATATCATCCCCAGTAAGAGCGACTCGGTAGTTAACGCCGATAAGCTTGCTTTCGCAGGCAGTCTTGAAGCGCCGGTCGACGTTAGCCAGAAGCCTCGTTATGTTTTGGAGGGGCTTTATTGTCTTGTGGCGTCTATTCGTCAGTTATTTCCCTTGGGTCTCCAATTCTCGCTGATTGGGTGTTTACGTGTCGATTTGTCGAGAGTTGTTGGAGTTTTGCAGAGGTATAGCTCTGCTACTTATGCAGTGTTTTTTTATGTTTACTAGTTGGCTATTTTTTTAAATTTTCGAAGGTTTTCGCGGAATGAAGTTATTACTAATAGCGCGATTATTTAACAGGTTTGATTAGCGTATATGCGTATTTTGCTGATGTCCCAGTATTTTTGGCCGGAATCATTTGTAATAAATGATTTGGCGATCAAGCTTGCCAGTAAGGGGCATGAAGTTACCGTTGCCACAGGGAAGCCCAATTATCCCGATGGGGATATTTATGACGGTTACAGTGCCAAGGGAGTGCAGTGCGAGCGCTATTCCTCGCTGATCGATGTGGTTCGTGTGCCAGTTTATCCTCGTGGCAAGGGAGGGGCTAAAAAACTGGTATTGAATTACTTGTCATTTGTTGTGATGGGGCTTTGGTATTTCCCTAAACTCCTTAAGGGGAAAAAAATCGATGCGATTATAGTTTTTGCCCCTTCGCCTATTGTCCAGGTAATACCCGCGATACTCTTAAAGTGGGCCAAGCGCGCACACTTAGCTGTCTGGGTGCAGGACTTATGGCCGGAAAGTCTTTCTGCGACCGGGTTTGTTAAGAAGTCGTGGGTGCTCAAGTCAGTGGGGTATATGGTTCGTGGTATTTATAAGTGTTGTGATACTCTGTTGCTGCAGTCTCGGGCTTTTTTTGAGCCGACAAAAAAGTATGCTGGTTCGGAAAAATTGGTTTATTTTCCAAATTCAATAGATAGCAAAAATTTTTCAGTTATAGGGAATGTCATTCCCGAAACTCTGAAAAGTGAGCTCGAAAGCCATTTCAGCGTGGTGTTTGCGGGTAACATTGGTACGGCTCAGTCAGTGGAAAGTATTGTTGAGGCCGCGTCGTTATTAAAGCAAGAAGCAGGGGTGAGGATATTCATTGTCGGCAGTGGCAGCATGCTCGAATGGGTGGCAAGCCAAAAAAAATCACTTCATCTGGATAACCTGGTGTTGCCTGGTCGCTTTCCGGCGGATGCCATGCCTGAATTATTTGAATGTGCTGCTGCGTTGTTGGTTTCTCTGAATGATGAGGAAATTTTCTCTTATACTATTCCTAGCAAAATTCAGGCTTATCTTGCCGCCGGTCGCCCGATTATTGCGGCCTTAAGGGGGGAGGGGGCTCGGGTGATCAGTGAGTCAGGCGCCGGATTGGTGTGCCCCCCTGCAAGTGGTCAGTTGTTGGCTGCAACCATTTTAGCATTGAAAGAGAGCTCAAGCGTTGAGCGTGATAAAATGGGGCTGGCAGGATTGAAATATTTTAATGAAAATTTTGATATGGATTTTCAATGCGGTCGATTGATTGATATCTTGACTGCGCGTCTCAACAGAAAATAGGTGCTGGAATGCGTGTATTGGTCTTGGGTGCAACAGGTATGCTGGGTAATGCTGTTTTCAAAGTGCTCAGCAGTTCGTCTGCATTGAGTGTTATTGGAACGGTTCGTAATGCTAAAGCAATTGATAGTTTTGATAGCAAAGTTAAAGGTAATTTGATCTCGGGCGTTGATGTTCTTGATCAAGACTCTTTAGTCGATGTCTTTGAGCGCTCTAAGCCTGATGTTGTAATTAACTGTATTGGGCTGATTAAGCAATTAAGCTCTGCTAAAGATCCTTTGTCTGTATTACCCATTAACGCAATGTTGCCCCATCGGCTGGCCAAACTGTGTGCTTTGGTCGGGAGCCGCTTAGTACATATTAGTACTGACTGTGTTTTTTCCGGTCGAAAGGGTATGTATAAAGAAAACGATGTTTCTGATGCTGAAGATTTGTATGGAAAATCTAAGTATATCGGAGAAATTGTTGACCAATCGCATGTTGTTACTCTTCGTACTTCAATTATCGGGCATGAACTGAATAGTCAATCATCGCTCATTGACTGGTTTCTTTCGCAATCCGGCTCTGTCAAAGGGTTTTCAAAAGCTGTTTTTTCCGGGTTACCAACAGTTGAACTGGCTCGCGTCATTCTAGATTTTGTAATCCCGCAGCCCGCCCTCCAAGGGTTATACCATGTCTCTGCAGAGCCAATCGATAAGCTGACGTTGTTGCGCCATGTCGCCAAGATTTATCAAAAAGAAATCAGCATTGACCCGGATGAGCAGCTACAAATTGATCGGTCATTAGATTCGTCTCGGTTCCGAACGGCTACAGGATATGCGCCTCCACAGTGGCCTGATCTAATTGAAGCTATGCGCGCTAACCGTTAGACTTCCATTTTTTAAATTTTGGTGATCAATATGTTCGACGATAAGATTCTGATGATAACGGGCGGTACTGGTTCGTTTGGAAACACTGTTCTCAAGCGTTTTCTCGATACAAACGTCAAGGAGATTCGTGTTTTTAGTCGTGATGAAAAAAAACAGGAAGACATGCGTATAGCGTTAGGTAATGACAAAGTCAAATTTTATATCGGCGATGTCAGGGACTACGCTAGTGTTTCCCAAGCGATGGTCGGTGTGGACTACATATTTCACGCCGCGGCGCTTAAACAAGTTCCATCTTGTGAGTTTTACCCGATGGAGGCCGTTAAAACCAACGTAATTGGTACTGAAAACGTACTCAATGCGGCTATTGCCAATAATGTCAGTCGAGTCGTTGTACTTAGTACTGACAAAGCCGTATACCCCATTAACGCAATGGGTATCTCCAAGGCTATGGCTGAGAAGCTTGTAGTTGCCAAGTCCCGGATCATTCCCGAAACCGGACCTGTCATCTGTTCTACCCGTTATGGAAATGTTATGGCATCTCGAGGGTCGGTAATTCCTCTTTTTGTCAAACAGCTTAAGGACGGTGATGAACTGACTGTTACAGATCCAAGTATGACGCGTTTCCTGATGTCACTTGATGACTCTGTAGATTTGGTTCTTCACGCATTTGAGCATGCCGAGCAAGGCGACATTTTTGTTCAAAAAGCACCGGCATCCACTGTTGCTGATTTGGCTCAGGCGCTTAAAGAGCTTTTCTTGGGCGATAACGCAATCAAAGTCATCGGTACTCGTCACGGCGAAAAATTGTACGAATCACTAATTTCACGTGAAGAAATGGCTAAAGCCGAGGATATGGGGCGGTATTATCGTATTCCCGCCGATAATAGGGATCTTAATTACAAGAAATACTTTGTCGAAGGCGAGCAAAATATTTCCGAGTTGGATGACTATACTTCGCATAATACCGAGCGTTTGGATGTTCCTGGCATTAAAGAGCTTTTGTTGAAGTTGGACTTCATTAAGGAGCAATTAGATGCTTAAGGTAATGACGCTGGTGGGAACACGGCCCGAACTTATTAAGATGAGTCGCGTTATTGCAGAATTGGATAAGCAGACTGATCATGTTCTCGTTCACTCTGGTCAAAACTATGACTATGAGTTGAATCAGGTTTTTTTTGATGATCTTGAAATTCGAAAGCCTGACCATTTTCTTGGTGCTGTGGGTGAGACAGCAGCACAGACTATTGCTGAAGTTATCTCGAAGTCAGACGCGATATTCGAACTGGAAAAGCCTGACGCGCTTTTGTTGTATGGAGATACCAATACCTGTTTGGCTGTGATCGCGGCTAAGCGTCGAAAAATTCCGGTTTTTCATATGGAAGCAGGCAATCGTTGTTTTGATCAGCGAGTGCCCGAAGAGTTGAATCGTAAGGTTCTTGACCATCTGAGTGATATTAACCTGGTTTTGACTGAGCATGCTCGTCGGTATCTCTTAGATGAAGGCATTAGGCCTGAAACGATCATTAAAACCGGGTCGCACATGGAGGAAGTTCTTGATCATTATATGCCGAAAATTTTGGCGTCTAATATCTTGGAGCGAGAGCAACTTGAGGATGGCAAATTTTTTGTAGTTAGTGCTCACCGCGAGGAAAATGTCGATACACCTGAAAACTTGATCGATCTCCTAGGGTCGCTTCGTGCATTGGCCGATAATTATGGATTTCCAGTTATTGTCTCTACGCATCCACGCACGCGTAAACGTCTTGAAGCATTGGGTGAGTCCCTTGAGCATCCATTGATTCGGTTTGTCAAGCCTTTTGGTTTGCTAGATTATATCAAGCTGCAGATGGGTTCGTTTTGTGTCCTGTCTGACAGCGGAACCATTACCGAGGAGGCCTCTTTGTTGAACCTCCCGGCGGTTACAATTCGTAATGCTCATGAGCGCCCCGAAGGAATGGATGAGGGAACGCTCATCATGTGTGGGCTTAAAGTTGACCGGGTGCTGGATGCAGTGCGGGTTGTGACAAGTCAGCATCACCGTGGGGCTCGTGTCATTCCTGTTGTAAAGGACTATCTTGGCGGCCCAGTCTCAAAACAGATAGCACGAGTTATTTATAGTTATACGGACTATATTAATCGTACCGTATGGTCTAAGGCATAAAAGGGTGGACGCATGCGCGTATTGGTGACGGGATCGTCTGGATTTGTTGGCAGTAGGCTGCTTAAGGTTTTAGCAAACAAAAAAAATGTTGAGGTTTTTGCAGCCGCGCGTCGTGAGTCTATCGATTGTCCTGATACGGTGCGCATGCTAAAAAATTTTGAACTTTCCTCTTCTGTGGATTGGACGCCAAATTTGATTGGTATGGACGTTATCGTCCATACGGCGGCTCGAGTTCATGTTATGAACGATCAAGCATTAGATCCTCTCGAGGCGTTTAGAGCGGTTAATGTTAAAGGGACGCTAAAGCTTGCTGAGCAGGCGGCCTCAGCTGGTGTTCGTCGTTTCGTTTTTATAAGCTCTATAAAGGTCAATGGAGAGAGCACGACAAAGAGTGATGCTTACTCACCTGAGACAGCACCTGCACCTTTAGATCCGTATGGTGTTTCCAAAATGGAAGCAGAATTAGGGCTGAAAGCTATTGCAGAAAGGACAGGGATGGAGGTTGTAATAATCAGACCTGTGTTGGTTTATGGGCCTGGTGTTAAGGCGAATTTTCTGAAGATGATGCAATGGCTTGATAAAGGCGTTCCTTTACCATTTGGCGCGATTCGAAATAGTCGAAGCCTTGTTGCGTTAGATAACTTGGTTGACCTTATTGTTTTATGTATGGAACACCCTGCGGCTGCCAATCAAACCTTCATGGTAAGTGACGGTGAAGACCTGTCGACTTCTGAACTATTGCGGAGAATGGCGCGTGCGTTGGACAAGCCCGCGCGCCTACTTCCTGTGCCAGTATGGATACTTCGCTTAGGCGCTCGCCTTCTTGGGAAGTCAGATCTGTCGCAACGGCTATGTGGATCGCTGCAGGTAGATATAAGCAAGACTCGCGAAGTTTTAGGCTGGAAACCATTAGTTTCGGTGGATTCCGCCTTGAAGGAGGCGGCTATACACTTTCAAGAGAGTCGCAAACAATGATTTACTGGTGGTTAATTCCTGCTGTGGCCATTGCTTCGTTATGTCTTACTGCGGGATTACGTCGCTATGCGCTTGCGTTAAGTATTATTGATATTCCCAACGCTCGTAGTTCTCATTCGGTTCCTACTCCTCGGGGTGGAGGGGTTGCAATCGTTGTAGCTTTCCTGCTCTCACTACCATTATTGGGTTGGGCAAATTTAGTTCCCTGGGAAGCCCTGGTGGCTTTAGGCGGTGCTGGAGGATTGGTTGCGGTCATCGGTTTTATGGATGATCACGGCCATATAGCCGCTCGATGGCGCCTACTTGGCCATTTCAGTGCTGGTGCTTGGGCGTTGTTCTGGTTTGGCGGGCTTCCTTCTGTCACTGTTATTGGTTGGACAGTTGATCTCGGTTGGGTCGGACACCTTCTTGGGGTCATTTACTTGGTCTGGATGCTAAATCTTTACAATTTCATGGATGGAATTGACGGTATTGCTAGTATTGAGGCTTTGTGTGCTTGCCTCGGGGCCTGTTTACTTTACTGGCTTGGCGGGTTTACTGAGCTTTTATGGACTCCTTTGATACTGGCAATGGCCGTTGCCGGGTTTCTCTATTGGAATTTTCCTCCTGCACGTATTTTTATGGGGGACGCAGGAAGCGGGTTTTTGGGTATCGCCCTGGGAATGATTTCGTTACAGGCTGCTTGGGTTTCATCGCAGCTACTTTGGGGATGGCTAATCCTCTTGGGCGTGTTTATTGTCGATGCGACATTTACACTGCTACGTCGGTTGGTTCGAGGAGACAAGGTTTACGAAGCTCACCGAAGCCATGCTTATCAGTACGCTTCGCGAATGGCTGGAAAGCACTTGCCAATCACGCTTGCGGTGGGAGGCATCAACCTGTTTTGGTTGTTACCTATCGGAATCTGCGTAACAAAGTTTGGGCTTGATGGAGCGCTCGGGCTGATGATCGCCTACTTGCCTCTAATCGTCCTGGCGATAATGTTTCACGCAGGGGAGTTAGAAAAGACGCCATCTTCAGGTGTTTGAGGCTTGATGTTGTAAAGTATTGATTGTATGCGAATGTGGCACTCAAAGTGTCTGACTAATAAAAGTGTGGTGAGAGGTGTTCGTAGGGGTATGGATAAGTTCCGAGCTTTGCTATTAGGTCTTCCGCGCCGAAGTAAACGACTTATTCAGGTGACGGTAGACATCGTCCTTGTCTGGCTAGCCCTCTGGATGGCATTTGTTGTTCGCTTGGGGGTTGATGATTTGATCAATCCTTTTACTCAACACCTTTGGCTCTTCCTAAGTGCCCCAGTGGTAGCCATTCCGCTCTTTATCCGCTTTGGCATGTATCGCGCTGTTATGCGCTACTTCGGGAATGACGCTCTTATCGCAATCATTAAGGCAGTCAGCCTGTCATCCTTAATTCTCGGCGTTGTCGTCTATTGGTACAGTAATCATCAAAATGTCGTACCTCGGTCAATCATTTTCAACTACTGGTGGTTGAATTTGATCATGATTGGTGGTTTGCGGCTGGCAATGCGTCAGTTTTTCCTTGGAGATTGGTTTTCTGCGGCTCAACATGTCCCTTTCACCAATCGTGATGACGGTTTGCCGAAAGTAGCTATCTACGGGGCTGGAGCTGCCGGAAATCAGCTCGTCGCAGCGTTGCGAATGGGGCGTATCATGCGTCCTGTTGCCTTTATCGATGACGATAGCAGTATTGCCAGTCGTATTATCTCCGGACTGCAAGTCTACAAACCCAAGCATATTCAGCAGATGATTGACGTGACTGGCGCGCAAGAAATTCTACTGGCGATTCCTTCATCATCTCGTGGTCGTCGTCGTGAGATCCTCGGTTTGCTTGAGAGTTACCCGCTTCATGTCCGTAGTGTGCCTGGGTTCATGGACTTGGCAAGCGGGCGGGTTAAGGTCGATGATATCCAAGAGGTGGATATTGCCGATTTGTTGGGGCGCGATGCAGTGCCTGCTCAAGAGGAGTTGCTTGAGCATTGCATCAAGGAGCAGGTGGTCCTTGTCACTGGTGCAGGCGGCTCCATAGGCTCCGAACTGTGCCGACAAATTCTGGCACTTCGTCCGACTGCCCTTTTGTTGTTCGAACACAGCGAATTTAATCTCTACAGTATTCTTTCTGAGCTTGAACAGCGAATTAATCGTGAATCCTTGTCGGTAAAACTGCTGCCAATTTTAGGGTCGGTTCGAAACCAGCATCAACTTCTGGATGTGATGAAATCTTGGCATGTAGACACTGTTTATCATGCCGCGGCTTATAAACATGTCCCTATGGTTGAACACAATATTGCTGAGGGTGTGCTAAATAACGTGATTGGCACTCTTAATACAGCCCAAGCTGCTTTGCAGGCGGGCGTCTCGAACTTTGTGCTGATCTCCACCGACAAGGCGGTTCGGCCCACCAACGTAATGGGCAGTACCAAGCGGCTCGCTGAACTGACTCTTCAGGCATTAAGTAAAGAGGCCGGGCCGGTGTTATTTGGCAATAGGACTAGTGTCTCTACGGTTAATAAAACTCGATTTACGATGGTCCGGTTTGGTAATGTTCTGGGGTCCTCAGGTTCGGTTATCCCTTTATTCCATAAGCAAATCAAGTCGGGTGGTCCGATAACAGTTACGCACCCGAAGATTACTCGTTACTTCATGACTATTCCCGAGGCCGCACAATTGGTCATTCAAGCCGGCTCTATGGGGCAGGGCGGCGACGTATTCGTGTTAGACATGGGCGAGCCAGTAAAAATCGTCGAACTGGCGGAAAAAATGATTCATCTGTCCGGTTTAAGTGTCCGCTCAGACAAAAATGCCCATGGCGATATCGCTATTGAGTTCACTGGTCTGCGCCCAGGAGAGAAGCTTTACGAAGAGTTGCTGATTGGGGATAACGTAGCTGCAACTCAGCATCCGATGATCATGACTGCAAACGAGGATCATCTGGATTGGGATGTGCTCAAGGCCAGGCTTACCGAACTGTTGGCTGCGGTCGAGCAGGATGACTACTCCCGTGTCCGTCAATTGCTGCGTGAGACTGTCCAGGGTTATACGCCGGACGGCGAAATTGTTGACTGGATCTACCAGCAACGTCGACTTGAGCCCTGATCACAACATAGGGGAGTAGGATAGTCAGCATCGGAAGGGCTTCTACGTAGGTGCTGAGAAACTGCGTCGTGAATCCCATATTCGCAACTGCTCGCCAGACATTACGCGGAAACGTGAGGCATGTCTGGCAGTAGGAGTGCCATAAATGGGGGCGCGCCTCGTAACGCTTAGTGAAGTGCCATTAGCTCACCGGAGTGGGGTAGTAGGCTAACAGTGCCATTACTCCAAGCGACGATCAGAATGCAAAAAAATATCGATATCGAAGCCCTAAGAACTTACGCGGTCGGTATGACGGTGATCGCCCATTTAGGTGAGTTGATACCCGCTTGGACGTCATCTTTATCGGTATTTTGGTTGGGTAGTGGTGTAGATCTATTCTTCTGCATCTCTGGATTTCTAATCTGCCAGATTCTTCTTCAACAACGTGATTCAACGTTTGGTGATGTCGCAAAAGTATTTTGGGTCAAGCGAGTATCCAGGCTATGGCCTGCCGCGATGTTCTGGAGCGTGTTCTCGCTCTGGTGTGCCTTTTTTTTCAAAGATGGAGTTTTTGGTTCCTTTAATGACAGCCTGACTAATGCGCTTTTTAGTATGTTGCAGTTTGAGAACGGCTATCTTGTAGGTTGCGTGTATTTTCAATGGTTACCTTGCGCGATCAGTCCAAACTATTGGGTCTATTGGTCGTTGTCGCTAGAAGAACAGTTTTATTTTGTATTCCCCTTTCTGTTGTTTTTTGTTCGAGTGCGATACTTGGTCCCTGCGTTACTCATAATGGTGCTTTTGCAACTCGCCATCGTCAGGCCGTGGGGGACACCGCTATGGTTTTTTCGCACTGATGCGCTATTGCTCGGAGTGCTTCTTGCTGTATTGAAACAAAGCGTCTATTTAAAAAATATCCGTTTGTTCGACAATAATAATGTAATTAGAGTTGCCTGTGTCGTGTCGTTGTTGGCGGCGACAGTGTTGCTCGCTCGACGAGACTGGTTTTCTTTATTTCACAGTTATGTTGTTCTGGCAGCATTTTCTCTAGTTGTACTCGCTTCCTTCAACAAAAACTATATCGTGAGTTCGGAGCGAGGGCGCCGGATTTCATGCTTTTTTGGCGCGCGATCTTACTCTATCTACTTGATCCATACTATCGCGTATTATCTGACGCGCGAAATATTTATCAGGCTAGGGGCGGGAGGTGAACCTACGCAGGTACACATCGCTTTGATGCTTATAGTCGCCGCAGTTCTATTGGGGTTGATGGTAGAATTTTCGTACCGGTTGGTAGAGCAACCTTGTCGATTGTACGGACGTAATCTAGTCGCCAGTTATAGGGAGGAATAGTCTTGAACAGTGTAAAGAATGACAGTGGCCCCGGGGTGAACGGCGTAATGCAGCGTCTTGTGGTGATTGGCGGTACTGGTTTCGTAGGCCATCATCTTCTCAAGGCATTGTCGGATACCAGCAACGCTTTCGAGATTATTTTTGCGGTGCATCGGAACGAACCGGCTTGGTTGGCTGACTCATCGATACACGTTCAGCGCTTCGATGTAGAGAATAGCGCTTCGCTGGCGGTGATATTGACCCCAGGCTGTATTGTATTGAATTTACTCCGCCCAGACGGAGCTGGTTGGTTCTTGCCGGCGATTGAGAGCGTGCTGCGGGCTTGCCGCACCGCTTGCGTTAAGCGCTACATCCATGTTTCAAGTATCGATGTATTTGGAGCAAGTCAGGACAGTGTCTGTACATCTGCTTCTCCGATAGTCCCCATGACACCTTATGAACGAGAGCATGCAGCTGCGGAAGCGCTCGTACGTGCTGAAGTGGCCGAACATTTTGAGGTGTTGGTTTTACGGTTGGGAGCGGTGTTTGGTGTGGGAGGGCTGAATATCGTATCGTTCGTAAAAGAGGTTTCGAGTGCTCCCCATTGGAAGCTCGCACTACGTCGATCGTTGTATGGTGCCCGTCGTATGCATCTCGTTAGCGTTGAAAAAGTAGTCGAAGTATTACTTTTTATCACTACCGTAGAAACAATTGTCCAGGGTGAAATCATTGTCGTCACCGAAGATTCTGCGCCCGATAATAATTTTGCTTACCTTCAGGACTGCCTGATGAAAGCATTCGGTCGACCGGTTTTTTCTCGTATACCTTGTCTTCCTCCCAGTATCCTTCGTTACGTTTTGGATGTGCGCAAGGTTAGTAATTCTGATCCAATGCGACGTTTTCGTGATACTCGTTTGTCCGAACTGGGTTTTTTGGATTGTGCGCAATTTACGACTCGCCTTGATAGTTACGTTAAATATTTGAGGGCGAATGCATGAAGATCCTATTGGTTAACATTTCGCTGGATGCTCAGCGAGGTGGAGGTACGGCTGAGCGTACTCGGCATTTGGCCAAGGCTTTGTCCGAGAAGACAGGCTGTCCTTGTGAAGTCATTGCTATGGCCGGCGACTCTTGGCAGTCAGAGTTCGATGCCAATGGTATAGAGACATACATCACGGGAAGGATTGGCCACCGTTTACCAGTCCCATTGCTCAATCCATTGCGGGCGTGGAAGGCAATTAAGTCCGCTGACGTTATACATATCATGGGTTACTGGAATTTACTCAGCGTGTTTATCGGATTCTTGGCCAGGCTGGCAAAAACGCCTTACGTATTGTGCCCGGCTGGTGAGTTTGCGTCTGTCGGAAAGCCACGACCGATCATGAGGATTTTTCATACTCTCCTTGGCAAGTCATTGATCAAAGGCGCTGCGGGCTTTATTGCGATTACTCAACTTGAACGGGCGCTCATTGCGGAAATCTCCCGCCTGCCAGAAGACGGTATACCCGTATTTTCAAATGCAGTATCGGAGCCGGCGTTGCTTCCGAATCGTACCCAAGCAAGTCTCCCTCTCGAGCCCTACATCCTATTCATGGGAAGACTAGCGCCTGTAAAAGGACCTGATCTTCTGCTTCAAGCCTATCTCGCTACTCCTGCTGCGCAAGCTTATCCATTAGTTCTCGCTGGACCTGATTTTGGCATGCAGAGTGAATTACAGTTATTACTCGCAGATAGCGCGCTCGCGAATAAGATTCATTTTATTGGTTTCCTGAATGAGGCCCAGCGTAACGAAGCTTATCAACACGCGTTGATGTTGGTTATCCCGTCCAGATCAGAAGCAATGTCCCTCGTTGCCCTCGAGGCGGGTATTGTTGGCTTGCCGTTGCTGCTGACTGATACCTGCGGGTTCGACGAGGTACAAGCGATTGATGGGGGATACGTGGTCGAGCCCACTGTCGTCGGAATCAGTCAGGGGCTCGAACTCATGCTTTCTGATGTTGACGATCTGGCTAATAAAGGCAATCGTCTCAAAACGTACATCATCGATCACTACAGTTGGCAGGTTATTGCCACTGGAATGATCGAGTATTTTGAGGGCCGTATAGGAGTGGATAAGGTGCGAACTACGAAGCCGTAGCCTTAGAAGTTCTCATGGTTGTCTTGTCAAGTATAAATTTAAGCACGAGTAAACCAACCAGGAATGCTGAAAGTTCTAAAATAAAGAACCAGAAAGCGATCGGAAAATTCATCTGAACGATGAGGTAAGCTAATGCAATGCCTACTGTTGCATTGGTCATGGCATTGTTTAGCAACTTTCTTGTGGCAAGTTCGATGCTGTAACCGAGGAAGAAAAGAAACATAATTCCGGCAAAAAGTACAAGGTGGCTACCGCTATAAAATAGGACCGCGATAGGGCCTGGAATTGTCATAAAAGTGAAATTCTCATAGTCTGCATACTTCGCATCGGATATACGCTGGAAGATTGCCTTAGTACCCTTTGCCGGATCTTCCTTTAGCCCTTCCGTTAATAGCTGGATGCTTAGACTTTGGTCGCTCGTCACTGCTAGCACGCCTTCGATACCGATCCAGCGATCAACTATTAACTTGCTTATTTCCTTAGCTATCCGATTGATCTTCTGTTCGGGGGTTAGGGGCGGAGCGACATATGGTATTTCCGCCTCGCTAGGCTTCAATTCTTTTTCGGAAGGTTTGAGTGTGTCCTTGGAAGCGGTATCTGCATTACTTGCAAAACCTGCGTCACCTGCAATACCTGCATTACCTGCATTACCTGCATTACCTGCATTACCTGCATTACCTGCATTACCTGCATTACCTGCATTACCTGCATTATCTGCATTCTCTGCATTATCTACATTTGCTTGTTGCTTCATTAACGTTGCATCCGTAACGGGTACCGCTTTGGCAAAGGATGCCAATCGGTCCGTTGAAACAGCAAGAAGCGAAAATACGAACAAAAGTGCCGTGGCACAAACTACTTTTATCCAGTCTCGTTTCGACAGCTGCCAGCCTAGGCGTTTGCCTTGAAGCAGGTAAATTACGAATGGAACCGCAACATGAAGAATCATCTGTGCCCGACTACCCATGGAAATAGCGGTCAGTGCACCTTCAATAATAACAATATAAAAAAGTGTGCGTGGGGCAAATGTGCCGTTTGCGACCATCCAGTAGGCTAACGTTGAAAGAGCAATGACATTGCCCCAGGCCACCATGAACGCCACCACCACGTAGATGTAACTATTTAATTTTAAAGTTGGCTCGTAACCAATTTTCAAAATTGAAAAATAGTAATTGAATGTCAAAAGCCCTATGGTGAATAGGACCATTAATGCCAGTAGTGGAGGTAAAAGCCTGGAGTTTACTATGTTGTTTTTGAGTTCGACTCGGTCTTTGGCTTTGAATGCTACAGAGTAGTAGCAAATGAGCAGGGCGCCGAACGCCGTGATCAGTACCGTAACAGCCTTGTCCCAAGCTGCCGGGGACTCATCGAAATCACCAATCGGTTCGTTGAAGTCGTTACCCAGGAATAAGTGCAAGACAATTTTTGCCCAGCAGCCGAGTGTCAGAAAAGAAAATAGAAAGAAACTGAAATAACTCTTTGCACGATTGATAAGCGTGGCATGTACTATCGCAATAGATAGAGCGCTATACGCTATAAATAATATTTTTGTTCCCGGATAATAAAAAGTTGCGCTGATACTGACCATGAGTACCATGGCGAGGATCGATAATGTGATTGGTTTATGCACCATAAAACTTTCCGGGATTACTTTCATTTTTTCACCGATCTGGATTTATAGATTCCAATGACGTAGCTGATCATCTTGCGAGAAAAAAGCGATGAGGGGTGCAGCGCAGCAGCGCGAGCCATTCTTTTAAAAGAGACTGCGTATCGACCAGAAAAAGCGTGCATGAATCCAGAGAGCATGAGTGCGTTCGCCGTGGCTCTTTTCTTCCAGTGCAAGTAGGGTTTCGGCAAATCAGCACTGTTAAAGAAGCTCTCAATCACCTGGACCGGCTCGTCTGATCTCTGGGCCGTGGATCGATTATAGGTGGTCGAGCCAGAATGAATACGGAAGTCTGCCAGAGCTTCAGGGACCCTGATGAATGGGCCGCGCTGGCAAAGGCGTAAGAAAAAATCCATATCCGGAATGCTCCTTAATGCGGTGTTCCAATCACCCACTTGTTCCCATGTCGATCGTTTGAACAATGCGCCTGGGCCAGGTAAGCACTGAAAATTTGCGACAAGGAGTTCGCTGGAAAAGTCAGGAGCATTAATGGTTCGGACATAGGACGAATGTTCGTCGATTACGCAAAAATCAGGGTACGCCAACACTGTTTCTGGCGACGACTGCATGAGCGAAACGATTTTTTCGATGGCCGTCGGGTGCAATCTATCGTCGGCGCTAAGGTAACCCAATAAATCACCGGTACTTTGCTTCCATCCGAAGTTCATCGCAGCGCTCTGACCGGCATTCTCTTGTCGAAAATGCAAAAACTCGTCCGGAAGACTTTTCAGCAAGTCGGACGTGTCATCTGTCGATCCATCATCCACAACAATCAGCTCGACATTTTGATAGGTCTGCTTTTTGACGCTGTCAATAGCATCCAATACATACCGGCCGGTATTGTATGTCGGTATGACGATGCTGACCTTTGGCAGGTTCAGGGTTTTATCTTTCATGCGAAATCTCTTTGCGAAAGTAGACGCGAGCGAATTGCGTGAGTGATTTGTAGTTGGCAGTTGTTTTCAGGCCGAATATCCGACGTACGTAGTAAATCATCAGAGTGGATTGGATGATGCTGCCAACGCTATAGACGATAGCCAGCCCTATAATTCCATAAAAAATGATTGCTACACTTCCGCCGACAATCATCAGGACACCACTTACGACAGAAATTTTCATCGCGATATTTTGTTTTTGTAGCATGACCAATGCCATGCCAGCGGTACCAGCGTACGTCTGAACCACTTGCGCGATACCGAGAATAATGAATATATAGTAAGCCTGTGAGTATTCTTCGGGCCACGCTTTCGAAATGATGAACTTGCCAGCAGCGGCGAATAGTATGTAGCCGAAGATCGCCATTCCTGTCGCTGCTCCGGCGCCTATCCCCATTACCTTTTGAAGGTAGAGTCTTTTGTTGCGCACCCATATACGACCGATTGACGGTGCGATGACGGTGTTGATGACGGCCAGCGGTATCAAAACCAATGCAGCAAGTCGTGACGCTAAGCCGTAAATTGCGACGTCTGCAGTACTGCCAAAATACGCTATGATCCACAAGTCGGCTTGAGCAACTATGAACAGCACACTTGTTGTCGTAACGTTAGGTAAAGTTTGTCGGAGTATCTCTGTATAGCTGATAGGCTGGATGATTTCTCCAGTATGTGCTCTATACCAGCGCCACAAGGAGTAACCACCAAGCAATGCGGTACATAAAACACCGGATATTCCTGCCAGAAGCAACACGTCAAGCGGCAACGTCAATTTCGACTGCCAGGCAATGATTACGGTAGCGGCGCTCGCGACACCTGCCCCCACAACCAGGAAACTGGCTTGGACGAAGTGTCCTAATACTCGATGCTGTTCAGATAGCAAGGTTACCAGGGCAGCCAGTACCATACTGATTGAAATCAGAGGTGCGAGTGTTTGAAGTGCTCCCACTAATTCTGAATCTAATAAATTATTCAGCAAGTGAAGGGTTAGCCAGAAGCTAAAGGCGAAAGTGCAAGCGGCTAAACCACCAATTAACAAGGTCCGAAGTAATGTTTGCTTTATTCGGCCATTATCTTTAACACCCATCGCTCTCGAAATAATGGCTGGGGACGTAATACTCAAACCCAACTGACCCAATGTTGCAAGCGCCGCTATTATGGATTGGCAAAGAAAAAATAAACCAACCGACTCTTGTTTCATGGTGAGCGGTAATAAAATTCCGGTCAGGGCCCCTGTGCCAAGCAAGAGAAACCGGCCGATAATTGCTGCAGCACTTGCCGCTAATGGAGAGGATAGCGCGCTGATAGATTTCTTTGCAGCCATGTGATGAGTTCGCAGGGAAGACAGAAGGCGGTCGGCGATTTTCACGGTTTTTCAATGCCCTGTCTATCGCTCACCGTAGCTCAGGGCACAGGTATGTACAACAGATCCTGATTTTTTCTGATGGTGCCAGGGCTTTCCGTTTTTAGGATGTGCTGATAGCGAATTGCAGCGATATTGCTTGCCCCAGGTCCGGCTTCATAGGTGGCGAGCGCTTACTCGGCGTGAGTGCCTGATAGATCGGCTTCAGCGCTTTGCTCGGCTCGCGCCGCTTTTCCCAAGTGGCGTAGTCAATGTTGTTACGGATCAGATGGACGATGCAGGTCTGCGGTGTGTTCATGCCCGAGCACAAAATTTATGACTACGCCCAATGAGGCTGTCGATCGCATCCATCCCTGTCTTTATTTATTCATATCCTGTAACGGACACACTTTTGACAGTTCCATCCCATGGCCTAAGTTTGGAAGGCAGCTTCGGAAAGCTGCTTTCTAAATCGATGTCATGGAGCTTCAATTATGCGTACTGGCTATTTCTACTCTTTGGTTTTTGCCCTGCTCACCAGCGCTTCTGTTGCCACAATTGCCGCACCTGCGGCGAAACCCGAATCAGGCAGCGCACCTCTGGTGCTGGAGGTTTCCCCTAAGACGCAGTCTGGCAAAGTCGACCTCAATGCAGCCGATGCCCCGACACTGCAGCGCGAGTTGACCGGTATCGGAGAGGCCAAAGCCAAGGCGATTGTTGCCTATCGTGAGAGTAATGGGCCATTTTCATCCGTAGACGAACTGCTGGAAGTGAAGGGGATAGGTAAAGCGATTCTGGACAAGAATCGCGAGAAGCTCCACGTGAACTAAGCTTTTAGCTCAACGTCAGGGGCCGGTCATTGACCGGCCTTTTTGCTTTCTGGCGAAAGGGTCGGTGCTGCGCCTTTCATCGGTCAATAAAAAATTATGGCTATCATATACGGTTTAAATTATGCCTATAATTCATTTGTCGTTCGCTGAAGCGTACAGGCATTCAGGCGCTCGCTTCCCCTAAACATCTCCCAGGAGCACAGTCATGACTTCCACCCAGTCCCAAGGTACAGCCCTCGTTACCGGTGCATCTTCCGGTATCGGTGCGATTTACGCTGAGCGGTTGGCAGCGCGTGGTTTTGATTTGTTGTTGGTTGCTCGTGACGAGCAGCGGCTTGAGGCTGCTGCGAGCAAGTTGCGCGCCGAGCACGGTGTTCAGGTGGAAGTACTCAAGGCAGACCTGACACAAAAGGATGATGTACTGAAGATCGAACAGCGTGTTCGCAGCGATTCGAGTATCAGTCTGCTGCTGAACAACGCTGGTGTCGCGGCGGATGGCCTGCTGGCGAATGCCGACATGGAGCAGCTGGAAAAGTTGATTCAACTGAACGTCACCACGGTCACACGCCTGGCATCGGCGGCAGCCGCCAGTTTTGCCAAGGCAGGCCGGGGTTCTATCATCAATATAGCGTCGGTGGTGGCGTTGTTTCCCGAGCGCTTCAATGCGACTTACAGCGCTAGTAAAGCGTATGTGTTAAGCCTGACGCAGTCCTTGAATGCCGAACTGGACGGCACCGGGGTCAAGGTTCAAGCCGTGTTGCCAGGCGTGACGCGCACCGAAATCTGGGAGCGCTCCGGTATCGACGCTAGCCAGATTCCGGCGGACATGGTCATGGAAGCAGGTGAAATGGTTGATGCAGCGTTATCCGGTCTGGACCAAGGTGAGCTGATCACCATTCCATCGTTGCCAAACGCCTCCGAGTGGGACGACTTTGTAAAAGCCCGCCTGGTAATGGCGCCGAATCTTTCCAAGAGTACGGCCGCCGCACGTTACAAATGAGGCGCCATCCATCGGCTTGAGGTATTTGCGACATGAGTGATCGTCGAGTAGTTGTCACCGGCATGGGCCTGGTGTCTCCGCTGGGTAGCGGTGTTGAAGCTGTCTGGGAGCGTTTGCTGGCCGGGCGTTCCGGGTTGCGTAATTTACCTGAAGAGGTGGTCGCGGATCTGCCGGCCAAGGTTGGCGGCGCTGTACTCTCCGTGGCGGAAGATCCCGAGGCGGGTTTTGACCCGGATCGAGCAACGCCACCCAAAGAGCAGAAGAAGATGGACCGCTTCATTCTGTTTGCCATGGAGGCCGCGCGGCAGGCGTTGGAGCAGGCCGGTTGGCAAGCACTGGACCCGCAAGCCCAGGAACGCACGGCAACCATTATCGGTTCTGGTGTCGGTGGGTTCGGCGCGATTGCCGATGCGGTACGCACCACCGACAGCCGTGGACCTCGGCGACTGTCGCCCTTCACTATTCCGTCGTTCCTGGTCAATCTCGCGGCGGGTCATGTGTCGATCCGGCACGGATTCAAGGGCCCGTTGGGCGCTCCGGTTACAGCGTGTGCGGCCGGGGTGCAAGCGATTGGTGATGCGGCGCGGCTGATTCGTTGCGGCGAAGCGGATATTGCCGTGTGTGGCGGCGCTGAGGCAGCGATCGATCGGGTCAGCCTGGCTGGGTTCGCGGCTGCGCGTGCCTTGTCCAGTGGTTACAACGAAACCCCTGAGCGGGCTTCTCGGCCGTTTGACAGTGATCGCGACGGCTTTGTGATGGGGGAGGGCGCGGGACTTCTGGTGATTGAATCACTGGAGCATGCCTTGGCGCGCGGGGCTCAACCTTTAGCCGAACTGGTCGGCTATGGCACCAGTGCTGACGCCTTTCACCTGACCGCGGGCCCCGAAGATGGCAGCGGTGCGCGCCGGGCGATGTCGTTGGCATTGGCGCAGGCTGGTATTTCAGCGGCTCAGGTACAACATCTCAATGCGCACGCTACGTCGACTCCGGTTGGCGACCTCGGCGAGTTGGCCGCTATCAAGTCGTTGTTCGGTACAGACAACAAGGTGGCGGTGACGTCGACTAAATCGGCGACAGGGCATCTGCTCGGAGCAGCTGGCGGGATTGAGGCGATCTTCACGTTGTTGGCGATTCGTGATCAGATCGTGCCTGCCACACTGAATTTCGATAGTCCGGACCCGGCGGCGCAAGGCGTGGACATCGTCCACGGTCAGGCGCGGCCAATGGCTATCGAGTATGCGCTGTCCAACGGCTTTGGGTTTGGCGGTGTCAATGCCAGCGTGTTGTTCAAGCGTTGGCAGGATTAGTCCGGGGTTGTTTAAGAAAGGCGCGTGTCACGTCGAGAATCCGCTGGGCCAGTTCGGGATTCTCGACACTGCGCGAGAGCAGCAATGCGCCGACCAGTGCGGACATGATGACGATGCTCTGGTCCGCGGCATCCTCGTCTGCAAGGGTGTCTTCTATTTGTTGGAGCCGTGCGTTCAACACTGCGTCCGAGGTTGGACTTGGCTGCCCGCGCAAACCAAGTTCTGATGACATGGTTGGCAACGGGCAACCTTCATGAGGTGAGGTCTGGTGCCATTCGGACAAATAAGCGTCGATGAAGGCATCCAGTGGGCGATCCTGGGCGAACAGCTCGGCACACACCGCTTCGACCTGATCGCCAGCCGCTTGCAACGCCTTTTCAACCAGTTCGTCTTTGGACTTGAAGTGTGAGTAAAAGCCTCCGTGGGTCAACCCCAGCGCTTTCATCAGCGGTTGCAAGCCAGTCGCCCCAATACCGTCCCGACGGAATCGCGCTGAAGCTTCCTTGATGATGCGCTTATGGGTCTGGGCTTTATGGTCCTGCGAGTAACGCATCTGAAATCTCCGCAACAATGCGCCATCTTAACCAATGAAAATAGGATGGTGATTGTACTTCTACTTCTAAAAAGCATGCAGATGCGTCCAACTCTGTTGTAAAAACGTCAAAGACTTGTCACAAATAATGACAGCTCCTTTATCAAAAGATTATTGAGCAATGATAAGGCGAAGCGCATCAGCAACGAAAAGTCCCTGGCCGACATGACGTTGGTGGAAAAGAATCTGGTGGTTGCCTACAACGCTAGACACACATAACCCTGTCATTCACCGAGAATGACAGGGTTGTCGGGTTAGCGGTCCTTCGCTTCCTTGGCATCCATTTCCGCATTGCGTTCAGCGACGCGTTTACGTTGCTCATCGGTCAGTTCGACCTTGTTGGCGGTGTCGCGCAACATCATCAAACCGCCAACAATCGAGCCGATTGCAACGACCAGAATCAACCAGGCATACCAGGGCATAGGGCTCTCCTTGAGGGCAGGCCGATTGACGGAGTTTGCCAATCGATCGTGCATACCACTTTGAGCGATGGATTTTCGCAGTGGTTCCATTCTATGCCTGATAGGCCAAACGCACCTGAGCTGTTTATAGCCCGGTCAACATCGCGTCCGCCGGCGCATCCGCGCGCAACTGCGCGGTCAGCAGGAAGTACACGAAACCCACTGCCACGAAGCCAAGGAAGATCAGCCCGATCAAGGTGTTGAACCAGGCCATCGCCACCAGGCAGACCACTGCGAGCAGCAACGCGATCATCGGCACAAGCGGGTAGCATGGCGCACGGAACGTACGCTCCAGGTTCGGTTCGGTTTTACGCAGTTTGAACAGGCTGAGCATGCTCATGATGTACATCACGATCGCGCCGAAAACCGCCATGGTGATCATTGCCGCTGTCAACGTCATACCGCCGAGGTTGATCAAGCTGTCACTGTAAATCGCCGCGATACCGATCACACCGCCAACGATGATTGCCCGGTGCGGCGTCTGGAAGCGCGACAGTTTGGCCAGGGAGGCCGGCAGATAACCGGCCCGGGCCAGCGCAAAGAACTGCCGCGAGTAGCCGAGAATAATCCCGTGGAAACTGGCTACCAGGCCGAACAGGCCGATCCACACCAGCATGTGCAGCCACCCGGAGCTTTCGCCGACCACGGTTTTCATCGCTTGGGGCAGTGGGTCGTTGATGTTCGACAGGGTGCGCCAGTCGCCCACGCCGCCGGCAAAGAACATCACGCCCATGGCCAGCAATACCAGAGTCAGAATCCCGCTGATGTACGCTTTGGGAATCGTCCGTTTCGGGTCCTTGGCTTCTTCGGCGGCCATGGCGGCCCCTTCGATGGCGAGGAAGAACCAGATGGCGAACGGAATGGCCGCGAACATCCCGGCGACCGCCGGTGCACCGAATACATCGGAGCCGGCCCAACCATTCAATGCGAAGTTGCTGAAGCTGAACGCGGGTGCAACCACGCCCATGAACACCAACAGTTCGGCCACGGCCAGTACGCAAACTACCAATTCGAACGTCGCTGCGAGTTTCACCCCGAGAATGTTCAGGCCCATGAACACGATGTAGGCACCGACCGCCGCGTGTTTTGGATCGAGAGCGGGAAACTGCACGTTCAGGTAGGCACCAATCGCCAGGGCAATCGCTGGCGGCGCGAAGACGAATTCGATCAGTGTCGCCAACCCGGCGATCAGCCCGCCTTTTTCGCCAAACGCGCGACGACTGTAGGCAAAGGGACCGCCGGCATGGGGAATCGCCGTGGTCAGTTCGGTGAAGCTGAAGATGAAGCAGGTGTACATGGTGGCGACCATAAACGAGGTCACCAGAAAGCCCAATGTGCCCGCGACGCCCCAGCCGTAACTCCAGCCGAAATACTCACCGGAAATCACTAACCCAACGGCAATGCCCCACAGGTGCAACGTGCCAAGTGTGGGTTTGAGTTGTGTGTTCATGCAGTTGCTCCCTGAACGGTTTGGAATGCTCGGGAGGAGGGCGTGTGCAGTGGGCGTGCCAGTGTTGTGATAGCAGTCGTAAAGCGTAAAAACACGTCGTATCGGGGATGTTCGGTGCTGGATACATGCATTTTGGTGCTTCAGCAGGGGGCATAGGTGCCAGTAATGCCGCCTTCGCGGGCAAGCCTGCTCCCACATTTGGAATGCATTTATTCAGACGACACCTATCCCCTGTGGGAGTGGGCTTGCCCGCGAAGAGGCCTGCCAGGACGGCACAAAAAACAGGTTGTAACGCCGCCATAAACCCACTCTTTACGCTTTCTTTATGCCCCGCCCGCACCCTCGATCTCGTTCCTTTACAGCCTCCCTGCCGACAATGACTCCACACGCGGCAATACGCCGTAACACGGAGAACTTCCATGAGCGTTCTGGACGGAGTGTCACTGCTACTGGCAGTGGGGCTGTTCATTTATCTGTTGGTTGCGCTGTTGCGCGCGGACCGGAACTAGGAGCGGCTATGCACAGCTATGACTATTGGCTGATCCTCGCGTTTTTCGCGGTGGTATTGGTCCCGGCGCCGTTTCTCGGGCGCTTCTACTACAAGGTAATGGAAGGTCAGCGCACTTGGCTGACACCGATTCTCGGACCGGTGGAGCGCGGCTGTTATCGCGTGGCCGGCGTCGATCCACAAGCCGAACAGAGCTGGCAGAAATACGCATTGGCGTTGCTCGCCTTCAACCTTGCGGGCTTCTTGCTGTTGTTCGCGATCCTGCTGTTCCAGGACCACTTGCCGCTGAACCCGCAAAACCTGCCGGGTCAGGAGTGGACGCTGGCGTTTAACACCGCCATCAGTTTCATGACCAACACCAACTGGCAGGCGTATAGCGGTGAAGCGTCCCTGAGCTACTTGAGTCAAATGGTCGGCCTCACCGTGCAAAATTTCGTCAGCGCCGCCACTGGCCTGGCGGTATTGGTTGCGCTGTGTCGCGGTATCGGTCGCAAGTCGACCAAGACCCTCGGCAATTTCTGGGTCGACATGACCCGCGCCACCCTCTACGGCCTGCTGCCACTGTGTCTGCTGCTGGCGCTGTATCTGGTCTGGCAGGGCGTGCCACAAACCTTCGCTCAATACGTAAATGCCGTGACGATGCAGGGCGTCGATCAGGTAATCCCGCTCGGTCCGGCCGCCAGCCAGATTGCGATCAAGCAACTGGGCACCAACGGAGGCGGTTTCTTCGGCGTCAACTCGGCGCACCCGTTTGAGAACCCGACGGCGTGGAGCAACCTGTTCGAGATGGCCTCGATCATTCTGATCCCGGTCGCCCTGGTGTTCACCTTCGGCCATTACGTGAAAGACCTGCGTCAGAGCCGGGCGATCATCGCCTGCATGCTGGCGCTGTTCCTGATCGGCGGCGCGACCTCGCTGTGGGCCGAGTATCAACCGAACCCGGCCCTGAACAACGTTGCCGTCGAACAGACCGCGCCGCTGGAAGGCAAGGAAGCGCGCTTCGGCACCACCGCCACCGTGCTCTGGTCGGTGACCACCACCGCCGCGTCCAACGGTTCGGTCAACGGCATGCATGACAGCCTCAACCCACTGAGCGGCATGGTCGCGCTGGTCAACATGATGGTCGGCGAAGTGATCTTCGGCGGCGTCGGTGCCGGGCTCTACGGCATGTTGCTGAACGTGTTGATCGCGGTGTTCCTCGCCGGCCTGATGATTGGTCGAACCCCGGAATACCTCGGCAAGAAACTGCAAGCCAAAGAAGTGCAGTTGCTGGTGGTGACCCTGCTGGTGATGCCGGTCGGCGTGCTGGTGCTCGGCGCGATTGCTTCGGTCCTGCCCGGGCCGGTGGCGTCAGTCAGCAACCCTGGACCGCATGGCTTCAGCCAACTGCTCTACGCCTATACCTCGGCCAGTGCCAACAACGGTTCTGCGTTCGGTGGCTTCAGTGCAAACACGCCGTTCCACAACCTGATGCTGGGGCTTGGCATGTTGATCGGTCGCTTCGGTTACATCCTCCCGGTACTGGCGTTGGCCGGCAGCCTGGCGATGAAGAAAACTGCACCTATCGGCCAGAACAGCTTCCCGACCCACGGCCTGCTGTTTGTGACTTTGCTGACCGTGACCATTTTGCTCGTGGGTGGTTTGACCTTCTTGCCGACACTGGCGCTGGGTCCGATTGCTGAACACTTGAGTATGGGCTTCTGAGGATTAGATGATGAATATGCCCGCAACTAAACCGGTCACCGTGAAGGCGCCGGAACAACCGAAAACCGCGATCTCGGCCCTCTGGCGCCCAGCGCTGGTGCAAGCCTTCGTCAAGCTCGACCCTCGGCAATTGCAGCGTGCGCCGGTGATGCTGGTGGTTGAACTGACCGCGATCCTGACCACCGTGCTGTGCTTCATTCCCGACAGCGCCGTACCGACTTTTGTCGCCGCGCAAATCGCTTTGTGGCTGTGGTTCACCGTGCTGTTCGCCAACTTCGCCGAAGCCTTGGCCGAAGGTCGCGGCAAGGCTCGTGCCGACAGCCTCAAGGCTGGCAGTGAAGGCTTGAGCGCCCGTCGCCAAACCACCAGCGGCACGTTCCAGTTGGTGCCGGCCACCACCCTGCGTAAGGGCGATGTGGTCCGCGTCGAAGCAGGGGAAATGATCCCCGGTGACGGCGAGGTGATTGAGGGCATCGCAGCGGTCAATGAAGCGGCGATTACCGGTGAATCCGCGCCGGTGATTCGTGAATCCGGGGGCGACCGTTCGGCCGTCACCGGCAACACGCGATTGGTCTCCGACTGGCTGCTGGTGAAGATCACTGCCAACCCGGGCGAGTCGACACTGGACCGCATGATCGCCTTGGTCGAAGGCGCCAAGCGCCAGAAAACCCCGAACGAAGTCGCGCTCGACATCCTGCTGATCGGCTTGACCCTGATCTTTTTGCTGGTGGTCGTCACCCTGCAACCGTTCGCTCACTTCGCCAACGGCAGCCTGCCACTGGTGTTCCTGGTGGCGTTACTGGTCACGTTGATTCCGACCACCATTGGCGGTTTGTTGTCCGCCATCGGGATCGCCGGGATGGACCGTCTGGTGCGGTTGAACGTGATCGCCAAGTCCGGTCGTGCCGTGGAAGCGGCGGGGGACGTGCATGTTCTGCTGCTGGACAAGACTGGCACCATAACCTTCGGTAACCGTCGTTGCACCGCAGTTCATGCGGCACCGGGCGTCACCGCCAGGGAACTGGCCGAGGGTGCCTTGTTCGCCTCGCTGGCTGATGACACGGCTGAAGGTAAATCCATCGTCGAGTACCTGCGTGGGACTCAACCACAACCTGAGCCCGCCACCGAGTTGCTGACGGCGGTACCGTTCAGTGCTGAAACCCGTCTGTCCGGTGTCGACTACCAGGGTCGCGTGTATCGCAAAGGTGCGGTGGATTCTTTGCTGGCCTTCGTCGGCCTGAAACGCGCCGACCTGGCCGCGCCGCTGTCCCGGGAAATCGACAAAATTGCTCAGAGTGGCGGCACCCCGTTGCTGGTCTGCGCCGACGGCAAATTGCTCGGCGTTATTCACCTCAAGGACGTGGTCAAACCCGGCATCCGTGAACGTTTCGCCGAGCTGCGCAAACTGGGGATTCGCACGGTCATGGTGACCGGCGACAACCCGCTGACCGCCGCCGCGATTGCCGCCGAAGCGGGCGTCGATGACGTGCTGGCCGAAGCCACACCAGAGAAAAAACTGGCGCGCATCCGTCACGAGCAAAACGACGGGCGCCTGGTCGCTATGTGCGGCGACGGCGCCAACGACGCCCCGGCGCTGGCCCAGGCGGACGTCGGCATGGCGATGAACGACGGTACGCAAGCGGCGCGGGAAGCGGCGAACATGGTCGACCTCGACAGCGACCCGACCAAGCTGTTGGACGTGGTGCAGATCGGCAAGGAGTTGCTGGTGACGCGAGGTGCGTTGACGACCTTTTCCATCGCCAACGACGTGGCCAAATACTTTGCGATTTTGCCGGCGCTTTTCGCTTCGATCTACCCGCAACTGGGCGTGCTGAACGTCATGCACCTGACCAGTCCGCAGAGCGCGATTTTGTCGGCCATCGTCTTCAACGCCTTGATTATCGTGGTGCTGATTCCACTGGCCTTGCGCGGCGTGCGAGTACAGGCCGCGAGTGCGGCGGCGTTGCTGCGACGCAATCTGCTCATCTATGGATTGGGCGGAATTGTGGTGCCGTTCGTGGGCATCAAGGCAATCGACATGCTGCTAACGGCGCTGCATCTGGTTTGACCCTGGCGAGCGCTTCGCGCTCGATCGCGGGCAAGCCTTGCTCCTACAGGGTTTGAGGTGCTCCCCAGGCCTGTGTACGACGCCAACCCGTAGGAGCAAAGCTTGCTCGCGATGAATCCAACACGATGCACCAGATGTTTGTTATCCAAATTCGAGGATTTTGAAATGTCCACAATGATACGTCCGGCCTTGAGCCTGCTGGTCCTGATGACCCTGATCACCGGCGTCGCCTACCCCTTGGTCGTCACCGGTGTCGCCCAGGTCGCGTTCCCGGATCAAGCCAATGGCAGTCTGGTGCGTGATGCCGACGGCAAGGTCCGTGGTTCGTCGCTGATTGCCCAGGATTTCGTCGGTGACGCCTGGTTCCATCCACGACCATCGGCCGGTGCTTTTGCCACCGTGTCGAGCAGCGCGAGCAACCTGTCGCCGAGCAACCCGGCGCTGGCCACTCGGGTAATCGATGATGCCAACAAATTGCTGGTGCCGGGGCAAGGGCCAGTGCCACTTGCCATGGTGACCACCTCAGGTAGCGGGCTCGATCCGCACTTGCCACCGGCCGCGATTGCCTATCAACTGGCGCGAGTGGCCGCCGTGCGTAATCTGCCGGTGGCGACCCTTCAGCAATTGCTGGATGCGCATATCGAGCAGCCGTTGGTGGGGCCGCCGGTGGTGAATGTGCTGGCGCTGAATATCGCGCTGGAAAACCTGTAGATCGGTGGTGTCGCCAATCGCGGGCAAGCCCGCTCCTGCATTGGATCTGTGTACGCTGAAGATCCCCTGTAGGAGCGAGCTTGCTCGCGAAGGCGGCATAGCAGTCACCACATCAACATCTGAATAAAGAGATTCCCAGACATGAGTGACTCCGGCCGCGCCGACGCGCTGTTAGCAGACCTGCCCCGCGATGGTCGTGGCCGGCTCAAGGTTTTCCTCGGCGCAGCGCCCGGTGTCGGCAAAACCTACGCCATGTTGCAAGCCGCTCACACTCAACTGCGCCAGGGCGTGAAAGTCATCGCCGGTGTGGTCGAAACCCATGGCCGCGCCGAAACCGAAGCGCTGCTCGGTGGCTTGCCGCAACAGCCATTGGTGCGCTCGGAATACCGTGGCGTGATGCTCGAAGAAATGGACCTCGATGGCTTGCTGGCAGCCAAACCGAAACTGGTGCTGGTGGACGAACTGGCCCACAGCAACGCCCCCGGCAGTCGCCACGCCAAGCGCTGGCAAGACATCCAGGAATTGCTCGCCGCCGGCATCGACGTCTTCACCACGGTCAACGTCCAGCACCTGGAAAGTCTCAATGATCAAGTGCGCGGCATCACGGGTGTGCAGGTTCGGGAAACCCTGCCGGACTGGGTGCTGCAAGAAGCTTACGAACTGCTGCTGATCGACCTGCCACCGCGCGAACTGCTTGAGCGTTTGCGCGACGGCAAGGTCTACGTGCCGGAGCAGGCGCGGGCGGCCATCGACGCGTTTTTCACCCAGACCAATCTGACCGCCCTGCGCGAGATGGCGATGCAAACCGCCGCCGCTCAAGTCGACAATGACCTGGCCCAGGGTTATCGCCAACTCGGTCAAGCGGCGCCAGCGGTGCGCGGTCGCCTGCTGGTCGGTGTCGATGGCGATGCTCAAGCCGAGCGTCTGGTGCGTCACGCCAGTCGCGTCGCCCAGCGTCGGCATTTGCCCTGGAGCCTGGTGCATGTCGATAACGGCAGCGTGCGTGACGAGCAATCGCGCCTGCGCCTGCAAAGTGCCCAACAATTGGCCGAACGCCTCGGTGGCGAAGTGGTGTTGTTGCGCGCTGGCGAAGTGGCGAAAACACTGATCCAGCACGCCGCCGAACGCCGCGCCAGTCTTGTGCTGGTTGGCCAGTCCCGGCAGCGTCTGCGTCGGCGCTTGTTCGGCGGTGGATTGGCATCACGCCTGCTGCGTGATGCGCGCGGGCTGGAAATCAACGTCCTCGACAGCGATCACCTGCCGCATCAACCACGCCAGCGTTCGACACAGTCGCTAGTGTGGTTCGATTACGTGCTGGCGGCAGTGGCGACGGTGTTGGCCAGTGCCTTGGCCTGGGGCGTGGCGAGTATTTTGCCGCTGCCCAACATCTCGTTGGTGTTCCTCGCCGCCGTGTTGCTGGTGGCGGTACGCAGCAGTCTTGGCCCGGCACTGGCCTGTGCGGCGCTGTCGTTTCTGACCTATGACTTCCTGTTCATTCCGCCGAATTTTTCCTTCGCCATCCAGCGCGAAGAAGACGTGCTGACCCTGCTGTTCTTCTTGCTGATGGCGGCACTCACCGGCAACCTCGCGGCCCGGCAAAGGCGGCAGTTACAGGCGCTACGTGACACTCAGGAAGAGACCAGCGAACTGCTCGACCTTTCGCGCAAACTGACAGCAGCCACCGACCGTCAAGCCGTGGTCAGTGCCGCCGCCCAGCACCTCAATGGCTGGAGTGACTTGCAACTGTGCCTGCTCAATCAAGACGGGCAGGGTGGCTGGAAGGTCGAAACCGGCGGCCCGCTGGAGTTTTCCGAAGCCGAACGGGCGGCCGCCGATTGGGCCTGGCAACACGACCAACCGGCGGGGGCGGGCACCGATACGCTGCCGTTGGGGCGTTGGTGGTGGTGGCCGTTATCGGTGGAAGACGGGCCACTGGCATTGCTCGGCGTGTGCGCTAAAGAAGGCCAGACGTTAAGCGGCCAGCGTCGGCGTCTGTTGACCGCGTTGAGCCAGCCGCTGGCCCAGGCGCTGGCCCGTGCACAACTGGCCGAAGACCTTGAAGCGGCGCGACTGCACGGTGAAACCGAGCAACTGCGCAGCGCGCTGTTAGCCTCGGTGTCCCATGACTTGCGTACACCGCTGACGTCGATGCGCGGCAGCATCGACAGCCTGTTGGCCCTCGGTGAAGCCATTCCGCTGGAGGATCGCCGCGAGCTGCTCGAAGGTACTCGTGACGAAGCCGAGCGCCTGGATCGCTACATCCAGAACCTGTTGGACATGACCCGCCTGGGCCACGGCGCGTTGAAGCTGGCGCGTGATTGGGTGTCGCCGGCCGACATTGTTGGCAGTTCACTCAACCGACTGCGCGCCGTGTTGGCGCCGTTGCAGGTCAGCACTGATGTGCCGTCGGAGTTACCGCTGCTGTTTGTCCACGCGGCGCTGATCGAACAGGCGCTGGTCAACGTGCTGGAAAACGCCGCGCGATTTTCACCAGCTCATGGGCGGCTGCAATTGTGCGCCGGGGCCGATGACCGCGAGCTGTTTTTTTCGGTGAGCGATGAAGGGCCGGGCATTCCGCAGGAGGAGCGGGCGAAGATTTTCGACATGTTCTACACCGCCGCGCGCGGTGATCGGGGCGGGCAGGGCACCGGACTGGGGTTGGCGATTTGCCAGGGCATGGTCGGTGCGCACGGCGGGCGGATCAGCGTCGCCGACGGCATTGAAGGGCGTGGGACCTGCATCACTCTTCACTTACCCCTGCAGGAGCAACCTGCCTTTGAAAGTGAAGCCTGATACCCTTTGGATCTTTCCATGCCGCGATCAGAAATCATGAGCCAGACCGCGACCGTTTTGGTCATCGACGACGAACCGCAAATCCGCAAATTCCTGCGCATCAGCCTGGTCTCCCAAGGCTACAAAGTGCTGGAGGCCGGCACCGGCACCGAAGGCCTCGCGCAAGCAGCGCTGAACAAACCGGATTTGCTGGTGCTCGACCTCGGTTTACCCGACATGGACGGCCAGCAAGTGCTGCGCGAGTTTCGCGAATGGTCGACGGTGCCGGTGCTGGTGCTGTCGGTGCGCGCGAGCGAAGGACAGAAAGTCGAAGCACTGGATGGCGGCGCCAATGACTACGTGACCAAGCCCTTTGGCATTCAGGAGTTTCTGGCGCGGGTGCGCGCCTTGTTGCGGCAGGCGCCAATGGGGGAAGCTCAGCAGGCGGCGCTGACGTTCGGCCCGTTGACCGTGGACCTGGCGTATCGGCGGGTGCTGCTCGATGGCATCGAAGTGGCTCTGACGCGCAAGGAGTACGCAGTGTTGGCGCAACTGGCACGGCATCCGGGGCGGGTCATTACCCAGCAGCAACTGCTCAAGGATATCTGGGGGCCGACCCATACCGAGGACAGTCATTACCTGCGGATTGTGGTGGGGCATTTGCGTCAGAAACTGGCGGATGATCCGACTCAGCCTCGGTTTATCGTGACCGAGGCGGGGGTTGGGTATCGGTTGTTGAGTGAGGGCAGTCTTTAGTTTTCCGGTTGAATGATCCGGCCCCTTCGCGGGCAAGTCGAATCGTCGCACCGCCGCTCCTACATTTGGAACGCATTCCCCTGTGGGAGCGAGCCTGCTCGCGAAGAGGCCTTTCGATTCACTCGAGAACTTCAGGACTCCCGCTCATTCTCATACCGATCCAACGTATCCCGCGCAATCTCCCGACCCAGCGCGATCAACTCAGGTGCCTTGTAGAACTCGAAAAACCGGCACACCCGCTTCGGCACGTTGATCAAAATATCCGGTGGATACCCGGCGATCTTGTACTGCGCCAACGAGGTTTGCATCACCTCGAAACTCTGGTTGATCAGGTCCAGCAAAGACGCCGGCCCAACGTTATCTATGATGAATGATCCCGTGGCCGACTTCGGCGCTCCGTCGCGTTCAGGGGCGGCGGCCGGTTGCTGGGCTTCGGGGTCGGCAGATTCGACCCAAGGGTTGATGTCGGCCGCTTCCGCCATCAATGCTTCCTTTTCCAGCAGTAGCAATTTTTCCGCCTGATTGCGTCGGAACGGCATCTTCGAACCCAGTGAATTGATCAAGTTGTCGAAACGGCTCTTGAAGGCCGCCGGGCGCTGGATAACCGGCATTTGATAGTGGCGCTGGTTGGTAGAGTTAAGGTTGACCGCGATGATCAGGTCGCAGTGACTCGACACCACCGGCACGATCGGCAAAGGGTTGAGGATGCCGCCATCCACCAACATCCGGTTGCCTTGCATCACCGGAGTGAAGAGGCTTGGGATCGCCGCCGAGGCGCGCATGGCCTGGTGCAGGCAACCTTCCTGGAACCAGATTTCCTGCTGGTTGGTCAGGTCCGTGGCCACGGCCGTGTAGGGAATGCGCAGGTCTTCAATATTGATCTCGCCGACGATCTTGCGGATCTGCCCGAAAACCTTTTCACCGCGAATGGCGCCAAGCCGAAAGCTGACGTCCACCAGGCGCAACACATCGAGGTAATCCAGGCTCTCGATCCAGTCGCGATACTCGTCGAGTTTGCCGGCGGCATAAATCCCGCCGACCACCGCCCCCATGGAACAACCGGCGATGCAGGCGATGTCGTAGCCACGCCGTTCGAGCTCTTCAATGACACCGATATGGGCATAACCTCGGGCTCCACCTGAGCCCAGTACCAGTGCGACACGCTTTTTCATGAATCGCCCTCGTCTGACAAGGTTCAACAATGCACCCATCGAGGGGCGTGCTTCAATCACCAAGTTCGCTCAATGGGCCGGGTGCGTCGTTTTTTCGACACTCCATGGCGGCAGATGGCTATTCTTGCGCACGCTATAGTGATTTTGCTTAGTGCGGCCAAGGCACTTTTCACCTGCCGGGCCGTCTTACCTGCACAATTGTTGACCTAACTTGAGGTGGTATTGATGAAAGCCTGGATTTGCGTACCTTTGATTGCTCTGGCGCTCGCCGGTTGTGCCGGCAAAACGGCCTACCGCGAGAGCTGCGGTAGCCAGATTGACGCCGCGTGGCGTGAGCTAGACTTGGCCAAGGCCGAAGGTTTCGCCGGGACTGTCAGCTACTCCAAGGCCTTGTCGTTGCTGACTGGCGCCAAGACCCAGCAACAATTCGAAGCTTACGAAGGCTGTACCAGCAAGGCCGAGAAAGCGCGCTTCTATATTCGTGAGTCTCGTGCCGGCCGTTGAAGCAGAATGTAGGCAATAAGGGACACTCGATTCTGGGAGCAAGCGATGTCTGATTTGGTTGGTCGGTTGGTGGCTCATGTTCTGGGCCTTGAAGTCCGCTTATTGGCCTGTCAGGCACGTTTGAGTGCCCACACTGACCCTGAAGCGTTGCACGAGCTGCGCACCACGGTTCGCCGTTTGCGCAGTCTGTTGCGACCCTTGCGCGGCCTGCCCGGCGTCGAGCAGGTCGAAGTGGCGGCGGCCCGGGTCGGCGAGCTGACCACGCCGCTGCGTGATCGCGAAGTGCTGGCGGCGTATTTGCTCGAGCACGGTCAGCCCGAAGCCGCGCATTGGCGCATGGCGCAGATGGTGCAGGCGTATCCGGTGGTGGCGGCGAGTCCTGAGCTGGCGCAGTTGATGATGATTTTAGATGCCTTTCCGCGTTTCTTGCGCGCCTCCCAACGACAGAGGTTGCTCAAGGGCTTGCGCAAGCGAATTGAAAAACGCCTGGGCAAACAGTGGAAGAAACTGGACGTTGCCCTGCACGATCCGGCCCACGACCGACACCGTTTGCGCTTGTTGATCAAGCGTGTGCGCTATGGAATCGAAGCCTATCCCGAACTGGACCGTTTGCCGAAGGCCGCCTTGGCCCGATTGAAAGCGGCTCAGAGCGCTTTGGGTGATTGGCACGACAGTTGGCAATGGCTGGCCAGGGCTGTTGAAGAGCCAGATTTATTGCCTTGTGTCGCCGTCTGGAAAACCACGTTGGCCGATGCTGAAAGCCGCGCTGACCGCGTTCTCGACAAACTCAGCGTTACTTGCTTCAAATCCTGAAATCACCATAGATCAAATGTAGGAGCGAGCTTGCTCGCGAAGGCGTCGTATCAGTCGACATCTCTGTAGGCTGGCACATCGCATTCGCGAGCAGGCTCGCTCCCACATGGGGTTGGTGTTGGATGAAGATTCGTATTCCAACGCGGGCGCGGCTCTTCTGTCAGTGCTTTTGGCCGGAATAAGTGCTGTATCAACGTCGCTGGCTGGTTAAGATCCCCTCTACTTTTTCCCGTTTCTGAGGTTTTCATGCGTTTTTGCGATTTGCTCGACGCCGTCCGCCGGCAACCGCTAGAGCTGTCTATTCCGGCTGGATGGGCGCAGGGACGTGCCAGTTTCGGTGGCTTGGTGGCAGCGTTGCAATACGAAGCCATGCGCGCAAGAGTCCCGGCAGACCGGCCGGTGCGTTCGCTGGCGATCACCTTTGTCGGGCCGGTCGAGCCTGAAGTGCCTGTCAGCTTTGAAGTCGATGTGCTGCGCGAAGGCAAAGCCGTCAGCCAGGTGCTGGGTCGGGCAATGCAGAAAGGACAAGTGGTGACGTTGATCCAGGGAAGCTTCGGTGCGTCACGCCCCTCGGAGGTGTCGGTGACGGCCGAGCCAGCACCCGACATGAAGCACTGGGAGGAGTGCCAGGAGTTGCCCTTCATCCCGGGTGTGATTCCGGAATTCATGCAGCATCTGGCGATGCGTTGGGCTGTCGGTGGCATGCCGTTTACCGGCAACAACTCTCGCGAGATGGGCGGTTGGGTGCGTTTGCGCGGGGACGTGAAGGAAGAGGCCGTCACCGAGTCGCATATCCTCGCGCTGGTGGACGCCTGGCCGCCGTCCTTGTTACCGCACCTGAAAAAAACGGCGATGGGCAGCACGCTGACCTGGACTATCGAATTCGTCCAGCCGTTGCTGGAGTTAAGCACGCTGGACTGGTGCAAATACCTGGTGGAAACCGAGCATGCGGCAGACGGCTACGGTCATGCGGCCGCGAAATTGTGGAGCGCGGACGGACAGCTGATCGCCATCAGCCGGCAGACGGTAACGATTTTCGCCTGATCAGTGTCGACGGTGGCGCTCACGCCAGGCGCGCCACCAGCCGCCGCTCAGGAAAAACCGTGGGAACGTCAGGAACTGCTCGACCAGCAAGCGTGACACCGCATCTTTGCGATCACTGAACGGCTCGGAGGCTTGCACCTCCAGGCTGTGACCGTGACGTTGCAGACCCAGCGCAGCGAGCAGGCCGACCACACCGATGGTGATGTTCACCAGGCTCAGGCTGAACACCCCGGAAACAATCAGCAGGAACGCGACGATAAACAGCGGCACGGCTATCAGGTGCAGCACCAGGTTGGTCGGGTGCTGATGATTGTTCGGGTACGCTCGCCATTGCCAGGTGGGTAGGTTGGGGTGACGTTTGCCCATGTTGAAACTCCTCAATCCGGGGTGACCTTATGATTGAAGAATAGGCGGGGTGAGGGCAGGCGGCGAATCGAGGTTGGCTATTAAGGTGATAGGTCGGGATTGATGTTGACCGGGCTGACGCCTTCGTCGGAACGCCGCCCGGAGCCGGCTCGCTCCCACAATTGGACGGTGTACATCTGAGGGAGATTGGTCGGCTGACAGGCCGCCTTCGCTGGCAAGCCAGCTCCTACAGGTGGACCGAGTTCTTACAGGTGAATGCGATTAAATGTGGGAGCGGCGGTGCGACGATTCGACTTGCTCGCGAAGGGCCCCTCAGAGCTTGAGCTGCCCGATTGCCTTACTCAACTCCCCGGCCAGCGCCGCTAGTTCATGACTGGTGGTCGCTGAGTTGATGGTCTGCTGCACGGTATTTTCAGTCACATCCCGAATACTCACCACCGCCCGATTCATCTCTTCCGCCACCTGGCTTTGCTCTTCGGCCGCCACCGCAATTTGCGTATTGCTTTCACGCATCTGCGCCACGGCGCTGGTAATCTCTGCCAGCGCGGCACCGGCCTCTTGAGCCTGTTTTACGCAGTCGTCGGCCTTGAATGAGCTGTCCTGCATGAAGTCCACAGCGTCTCGAGTCCCAGCCTGCAAGGCGGACACCATCAGGGTGATCTCGTCGGTGGAGGTCTGTACACGTTTGGCCAAATTGCGCACTTCATCGGCGACAACCGCAAAGCCTCGACCCATTTCACCGGCGCGTGCCGCTTCGATGGCGGCGTTCAGGGCCAGCAAATTGGTTTGCTCGGCAATGCTGTGAATCACGCTGACCACACCGTTGATTTTCTGACTGTCCTCGGCCAGGCGCTGAATCATCTCGGCCGTCTGCTGCACACCGCTGGACAACCCGGCAATCGACATCTGCACTCGACTGACCACCTGCTGCCCACTGCCCGCCAGCGAGTCTGCGGTTTGCGAGAGGTCGCGGGTGGCGCCAGCGTGTTGGGCGATGTGGTAAACGGTGGCGGTCATTTCATTGATCGCCGTGGCCGCCTGATCGGTTTCGCTTTGCTGGCCGAGCATGCCCTGGCGCACTTCGTTCATGCTCGAAGCCAAGCGTGCGGCGCCGATATCCAGTTGCCGCGCAGTGTTGGCGACCGTGTTGACCACCCGCTGGTAGCCGGCCTGCATCGCGTTGAAGGCGTTGGCCATCTGCCCGACTTCATCCTTGCAGGCCAGCGGCACACGGGCGGACAGGTCGCCGGTTTTCTCGACGTGGAGCATCACGTCTTTCAGGGTGTTGAGCTGACTCAGCAGGAAGCGGATCAATAGTTGCGAAGCGCCCAGCATTGCCAGCATCAGAATAAAAACGGCCACTGCGTAGGCGGCGAAACGCTCATTGAAGACTTGGCTCAGGCTCGGGCCAAAGGCGATCACCGCGACGTACTGGTCGTCAGGACGCGTGAACACCTCGGCACCCATTAGCGGGTTATTGCCGAACAGCGGCATTGAGTTGATCTCGACCCAGCCGTGGCTATCCGTCAGTTCCAGTAGCGGCTGATCGTTCAGCAACGGCGCTTGTCCGCGACCGAAGGTCAGCAGGTTGTCGGCCTTGGGCAGCGGTTGGCCGAGTGGCCACGCGCCGAGCAATCGCGCCTGCGCCTGAGCGCTTGCCTGCGCGGCATGACTGCGGGCCTGTTGTTCGAGTTGTACGGCGTACAACACCAGCAACAGCGTCGTGAAGAAGGCGACCGCATTGACCGCCCAGAATTTGTATTTCAGCGAGATGTTGCTAAGCCAGGCACCCATGGAGGTCTTCTCTGATAGCGGAAACAGCATTGGCAAGGTGCCAGCATTGTGCCGCTATCGAAGATTCTGAATTTGATATGGGTCAATGTGGGAGCGAGCCTGCTCGCGAAAGCGATGTGACATTCAACATTGATGTCGACTGACACAATGCTTTCGCGAGCAGGGGATATGTGGTTACTGGGGGATTGCAGGCAGGCCGAAGAATGTCCGTGCGCAGGCAGTTGTGTGATCAGCCACATCCTCCGCCGTTTCGCCACGATGCAACGCCACCTCCCGCAACACTTCAGTCAAATACGCCGGCTCGTTGCGACCGTTTTTCGGTTTGGGCCGCAAGCTGCGTGGCAGCAGATACGGCGCATCGCTTTCCAGCATCAACCGGCCCCGTTTGATTTCCTTCACCAACGGATGCAGGTGCGTGCCCCGGCGCTCGTCGCAAATCCAGCCGGTAATGCCGATGTGCAGATCCAGATCGAGGTAGCTGAACAGGGCTTTCTTTTCGCCGGTGAAGCAATGCACGACGGCGGCCGGCAATTTATCTCGGTAATCACGCAGGATTTCCAGCAGTCGCTGACTGGCATCGCGTTCATGCAGGAACACCGGCAACTGCAACTCGACCGCCATCGCCAGATGCTCTTCGAGGACCTTTTCCTGCTGTGGGCGCGGCGAGAAGTCGCGATTGAAATCCAGCCCGCATTCGCCCACGGCCACCACGTTTGGCTCCCTGAGCAAACTGCGTAAACGCTGCGCGCTGTCAGCGTTCCAGTCGGTCGCCGCATGCGGGTGAATACCGGCCGTGGCAAACAGCCGTTGAGCTGTTTCGTCCAGTTGCTGGCACAGTTCAAGAGCCTGTTCACTGCCCTCGACATTCGTGCCGGTCAGGACCAATTGGCAGACCCCCGCGGCATACGCGCGGTCGAGTACGGCCTGGTGTTTGTCGGCAAAACTGGGGTTGGTCAGGTTGACGCCGATATCGATGAGTTGCATGGTGCTACCTCGGACCAAAGGCCGGAAAGCATATCAGAGCTGTAGATTTATAAGAAAAGCCAAGAACTACAACGAGTTAAAGCTGTCTCTTGATGCCGCGAGACAGGGCAGGGTGGCCAAGGTGCTATCACTGTGCCAGTCTTTCGCACTTTGCCAGCGCTCATGGCGCTCTGTTTCTGACGTTCGATTTCATGATTTTTTTGGAAATCGGCCAGTATTCTTTCCGGAGAGTGGATGATACGTCCCTCGGTTTTGCTACTGCTGTGTTGTTCGTTGCTGCTGCCGATGCCGGCGGTCGCGCGTCTGGCCGGGCCGCTGCAAGCCGTACCGGCGGCCAAGGTGCGCGACCTGGCGGAGATTCGCAGCAGCCGGGTATTGCGGGTGCTGGTCAACCAGAGCCGCAACAGCTCCGGCGAAGTCCAGGGCCAGGCCATCGGTGTCGAATACCACCGCTTGCACGCCTTCGAGCAATACCTCAACGGCCACGCCCGTGATGGTCAGGAAATCAACCTCAAGATCATCCCCAAAGCCAAAGATCAACTGCTCGGCGCCTTGCAACGCGGGGAGGGTGATCTGGTCGCACCCGGGGAGTTGCTCGATTTGCAGCCAGGCTACGCGGTCAGCAGCAGTGAGCCGCTCGCCAGCAATATCCCGTTGGTGCTGGTGGGGATCAAAGGCGAGCGTCGTTACACCCGTGTTGAACAACTCTCGGGCAAAACCCTGGCACTGCCCAACGGCAGTGCAGCCGGGGACGCGGTGAGCCAGATCAATTCCAAACTGGCGCTGCACAAGTTGGCACCGATAACGATCGAGTGGGTTGATCCCAGCCTCGCCGTCGAAGACGTGCTGGAAATGGTTCAGGGCGGGATCTTTCACTTGACCATTGTTGAGCAACCGATTGCCGAGCGCTGGGGCAAGATCTTGCCCAAATTGCGTTTCGACAAGCAGGTGCAGATCAGCGAACCGGGCGAAGAGTTCTGGTTTGTGCGCCGCGATGCGTCGATGCTACGGGCGAGCATTGATCGTTTTTTGACGACGTACAAGAAACCGTCGGACCAGGACGTGGCGTTTCTGCGGATCTATCGGCGGCTGTACCAAGTGCACAATCCACTGGCCAAGGCCGACCGCCAGCGCCTGGAGAAACTGCGTCCGGTACTGCAAAAGCATGCCGATGCCCAAGGCATGGACTGGTTGAACCTGGCGGCGCTGGCGTTCAAGGAGTCGGGACTGCAGCCCAATGCCCGCAACAGTGGCGGCCCCACGGGCTTGATGCAAATCACCCCGTCTGCCGCCCAGCGAGTGGGGGTCAACAACATTCAGGACCTCGACGCCAATGTCCAGGCCGGGGCCAAGTACCTGGCCATGATCCGCCGCAAGTTCTTCGCCAGCCCCAAACTCAACGAGCGTGAGCGCATGGCGTTTGTGCTGGCCGCCTACAACATTGGGCCGGAGCGGGTTCAAGGCATGCGCGCCGAAGCCCGGCGGCGTGGCCTGAACCCCAATCAGTGGTTCTTCCAGGTCGAGCGCATTGCCATGGAGCAGGTGGGCATGGGCCCCGTCAGCTATGTTAATAGCGTGAACAAGTATTACCTGGCATTTGATCGTGAGAGGGAGTCGCTGGAGCCGCCGGGACAAAAAGTTGTCTCTCTAAAATGATCAGCTAATTTGATTGTTATGTCGCAGTTATTGCGCTTTTAACATTTCTTTTGTCGATTAACATGGCGCCCAACGAACACACCCTCACAATGGATGACACAGCATGAGCACACTGATCAACAAGGTACTGTTTACCCGCGCCGGTTTCGGCTTGACCGCCATACGGATTGTCGTCGGGATCATCTTCGCAGCTCACGGCGCGCAGAAACTCTTCGGCATGTTTGGGGGGTACGGCATTGCCGGCACTGCCCAGTACATGGAAAGCCTGGGCCTGGCGCCCGGTCATCTGATGGCGATCCTGGCCGGTGGTACCGAGTTCTTCGGCGGCCTGGCCCTGATCATCGGCCTGTTGACTCGTCCTGCTGCACTGGGGCTGACCTTCCTCTCCCTGGTTGCCATTTTCTCGGTGCATATTCATAACGGCCTGTTCATGACCAACAACGGTTATGAATTCGCCCTGGCCCTGCTCGGTGGCAGCGTCGCGGTATTGATCGAAGGTGCCGGCAAGCTGTCGGCAGACCGCGTCATCAGCGACTGACCGCTCTGGCTCAACGAAAAGGCCTGCATTGCGCAGGCCTTTTTTGTGTGCGTCATTCTTGACACTGTCCGGTCAGCTTCTCTAGGATGTTGCCCATGCGCCGATTTAAACAGCTACTTGCGGGGCGCCAGGTGACTCAATCAGTTGCCGATAGAAGCTTGAAACAGGCTTCGAAATACCGCTAAAGCGCTGGTTCGGTGTTGCCTCTCACCTGCCATGCAGACTTTTGAGGCAGAGACACGACTCGATGAACGCACTTAGCCCTACAGTACGTCCCGCGCCGATCACGGCACATCTCACCCAGCGCAATCCAAAGATCCTGCTTGGCGGTCAACATCAGCCGACACTTCTGCGTTATCTCGATGGCTGGCCACGTCGTACCGGCGGGCCTGCTGCGTTCCTGATCCAGTTTGTCGAAGACGGCGAATCGCTGGCTCGATTTGCCAGCGACAGTTTTGACCTGGCGGTGATTCAATCACCCAGCCTTGAAGACGCCCCGGAAATGATCCGGCAGTTGACCCGCGTTGCCCGACAAGGCCTGATCACCCGCCGCTGAGGTTCAAAGGTACTCAATCGCCACGATATACACGCATTGCTCACCGGTCGGTGTCTGGACGCGAACTTCGGCGTCCAGCGCCTTGCCAATCAGCGCGCGGGCGAGTGGTGAGTCGATGCTGATCAGCCCCAGTTTCAGGTCCAGCTCATCCGGCCCGACAATGCGGTAGCGCGACTCTTTGCCGTCCTCGTCTTCGATCGTGACCCAGGCGCCAAAATAGACCTTGTTCGGATCGCTGGGTTTTTCGCTGACTACCTTGAGCGCTTCCAGCCGCTTGGTAAGAAAGCGCACGCGGCTGTCGATCTCGCGCAGCATCTTTTTGCCGTAAGTGTATTCCGCGTTCTCGGAACGATCACCCTGAGCCGCGGCCTCGCTCACCGACTGCGTCACTTGCGGTCGCCGTACATGCCAAAGCTCATGAAACTCGGCCCGCATCCGCGCTTCACCTTCGGGGGTGATCAGCGCGGTGCCAGCGGTGCGGGGAGGGCGATAACGGCTCATGGCAATTTCTTGTGAGGGAGAAGGTTCGAGTCTATCAACCCTCGCGCAACACTGTCAGGGGGCTGGCGTTCAACGCACGACGGGTACCGAACACTCCGGCACCGCCAATCAGTACTGCGCCGATCAATGGCAAGACCAGTAACCACGGATGCGGATGCCACGGCAGGTCAAATGCGTAGCGGTAGAGCACCAGGCTCACCAGTTCCGAGCCCAGTGCCGCCAACAAGCCGCTGACCGCGCCGAGTAAACCGAACTCGATCCTTCGGGCCTTCACCAGCAATTGCCGTTCGGCCCCCAGTGCTCGCAACAGGGCGCCTTGTCGGATGCGCTCATCGAGCGTCGCCTGCAAGCCGGAAAACAATACCGCCATCCCCGCCGCCAAGACAAACAACAACACATATTCCACCGCCAGCGTGACCTGGGCGAGGATGCTGCGCAGCTGCTCCAGCAAGGCTTCGACTTGCAGAATGGTCACCGCCGGGAAGCTTCGCGACAGGTCGACAATCTGCTGATCATGACCGGCCGCCAAATAGAAACTGGTCAGGTAAGTCGCTGGCAAATCCTTCAAGGTGCCTGGCTGGAAGATCATGAAGAAGTTCGGCTGGAAGTTGTCCCAGTTGATCTCTCGCAAGCTGGTGACTTTCGCTTCACGATTGACCCCGCCCACGGTAAACACCATGTGATCGCCGAGCTTGAGCTTCAGGCTTTCGGCCACTTTGCCTTCAACCGAAACACCGGGAACCTCCTCGGGTGTCTGTTCGGTCCACCAGTTACCCGCCGTGATCTTGTTGCCCGCCGGCAAGTCCGCCGCCCAGGTCAGGCTCAGGTCGCGCTGGATCGCTCGATCACCTGCCGAATCCTTGCTGACGATGTCCTGTACCGGCTCGCCGTTGATGCTGATCAGTCGACCCGGCACCACCGGGTAAAGTGGTGCGGACTGCGCTGACAGTTGGATCAGGCGATCCGTAAAGGCCTGTTTGTCCGCCGGCAGGATGTTCAGCGCAAAGTAATTCGGGGCGTTTTTCGGTAGCTGGTTCTGCCAGGTGTCCAGCAGCTCACCCCTCAGCAGCGCGATCAGCGCCATGGACAGAAGAATCAGGCCGAAGGCCAGGGCTTGTCCCGCTGCCGCCAACGGATGACGCAGCAGCTGGCCCAACCCGAGGCGCCAGGGCAGCGAAGCGCGGGCCAGCATCCGACGCAGGCTTTTGAGCAGCAGCAAGAGCAAGCCGCCGAGTACCAGCGCGGCGATCACGCCACCGCCGAGCAGGGCGAAGGTCAGCACCAGGTCGAGGCTCAGGCGCCACATGATCAGGCCAAGGGCGCCCAAGGCGGCGCCATAGACCATCCAGGTGCTGGACGGAATCGGCAGCATGTCTCGACGCAACACCCGCAGCGGCGGCACGCGACCGAGTGCGGCCAGCGGTGGCAGGGCGAATCCAGCCAGTGCAACCAGCCCGGTGCCGATCCCTGCTATGGCCGGCAGCAAACCACCCGGCGGCACATCGGTCGGCAATAAATCATGCAGCAACGCAAACAGCCCCAGCTGTGCCAGCCAGCCGATAAGGGCGCCACTGAGGCTGGCGAGCAGCCCGAGTACCGTCAGCTGCAAACTGAACAGCACCATGGTTTCCCGGCGTGACAGGCCCAGGCAGCGCAGCAAGGCACTGGCATCGAAACGGCGCGTGGCGAAGCGCGTGGCCGACAGTGCTACTGCCACACCGGACAGCAGAACCGCCACCAGGCTCGCCATGTTGAGGTAACGCTCGGCCTTGCCCAACGCACCGCCAATTTGTCGGTTGCCGTCGCGGGCATCCTGCAGGCGCTGGTTCGCAGCCAGACCAGGCTTGATCAGTTGGCGATAGGTTTCCAGCGCTTCGGCTTTGCCACGCCAGAGCTCGCGGTAACTGACTCTACTTCCGGGTTGCACTACACCGGTGGCGGTAAGGTCGTTGAGATTGATCAGCACGCGTGGCGTGAGGCTGTAGAAATTGCCGGCCCGGTCGGGTTCGTAGGTCAGCACGCGTGCCAGTTTCAGGGTTTTCATGCCGACGTCGATGCTGTCGCCGATCTTCAAATCCAGCGCCGTCAGCAGTCGCGCCTCAACCCAGGCCTCACCGGGTTTCGGTCCGCCTCCGGGTACTTCCGGGGCGAAGGGCGCCGGGGCACTTTTCAGTTCGCCGCGCAGTGGGTAGACGTCATCTGCAGCTTTGATGCTGGACAGCTGAATGCCGTTGTCAGTGGCGATGACACTGGAGAACTCCACCACTTGAGCATGCTGGAGCCCCAGCTCTACACCACTTTTGATCTGTTCGGGCCGTGCCGGTGAGCTGCCTTCGAGCAACAGGTCGGCACCCAGAAATTCGGTGGCGCGCAACATCATGGCGCCATTCAGGCGGGCGCCGAAGTAGCCGATGGCGGTACTCGCCGCCACGGCTACCAACAAGGCGAAGAACAACACGCGCAATTCGCCGGCACGGGCATCGCGCAGCAGTTGGCGGATGGCAAGACTGAACAGACGCAACAGCGGCAGGCGTGCCATCAAGGCTCCAGAGGTGCGACCAGCAGGCCGGCTTCAAGGCGGATCAGGCGCCGGCAGCGATGTGCCAGGCGTTCGTCGTGAGTCACCAGCACCAGCGTCGTGCCGCGTTCCTGGTTGAGTTCGAACAACAGATCACTGATGCGCTCGCCGGTGTGGCTGTCGAGGTTGCCGGTGGGTTCATCGGCGAACAGCACATCGGGTTCGGCGGCAAACGCCCGGGCAATTGCCACGCGCTGCTGTTCTCCACCGGAGAGCTGGCGCGGTGAATGCGTCAGGCGTTGGCCCAGGCCGACCCGTTGTAGCAACTCGGTGGCACGCTCGCGGGCATCTTTGCGGCCATCGAGTTCCAGGGGCAGCATGACGTTTTCCAGGGCATTGAGGCTGTCGAGCAACTGAAAGGACTGGAACACAAAACCGACATGCTCGGCCCGAATGCGTGCGCGTTGATCTTCATCGAGCGTGCTCAGCCCTTGCCCGGCCAGCGTGACTTCGCCGCTGCTAGGCAGGTCGAGCCCGGCAAGCAGACCGAGGAGGGTGGACTTGCCGGAACCGGAGGCGCCGACGATGGCCAGGCTGTCGCCCTTGTTCAGTTCCAGGCTGAGTTCGTGCAGGATAGTCAGTTCACCTTCCGCGCTGGGAACCACTTTGCTGAGGTTCTTCGCGGTGAGAATGCTTGCGCCCATGGAGAATCCGATGCGTGTGTGGTTTTTGAGTGCTGGCCTGGCCTTGATGTGCATGGCCCAGAACGCAGCGGCGGGTACTGTCCTGATCGTTGGCGATAGTATCAGCGCGGGTTTCGGACTGGATACCCGGTTGGGGTGGGTCTCGCTGCTCGAAAAACGGCTCAAGAACGAAGGTTTCGACGATAAGGTGGTCAATGCCTCCATCAGCGGCGACACCAGCGCCGGAGGCCAGGCACGCCTGCCTGCGCTGCTTGCAGAGCATAAGCCGGAACTGGTCATCCTCGAGTTGGGTGGCAATGACGGACTGCGTGGAATGCCCCCGGCTAATTTGCAACAAAACCTTGCTTCGATGATCGACAGCTCCCGCGACAGCGGTGCCAAGGTCCTCCTGCTGGGCATGCAATTGCCACCCAATTATGGCGTTCGTTACACCGAGGCCTTTGCCAAGGTCTACAGCACGCTGGCCAACGAGAAAAACATTGCGCTGGTGCCGTTTTTTCTCAACGGCGTGGGCGGCCATCCGGACTTGATGCAGGCGGACGGCATACACCCGGCGGCCGGGGCTCAGGACAAGTTGCTGGAAAATGTCTGGCCTACGCTAAAACCGCTGTTATGACGCTTTTCTAGGCGCAGGCTTTCGGCTAAGGTGGCGCCCCCGATTTGGAGCCCCCGATGCCGCGTCCTGCCTGGTCACTTTTCGCCTATCAACTGATCGAGCCTGACGAACAGCTGGATCTGTTCGCCTGCCAGGAAGTGCGGGTACATCTGGTAACCCGTCAGCTGGAGCTGGGCGGCTCGGCGGACCGAACCTTGTGCGGCAGTCTGTTGCCAGCGCAGCCGCGTTGGTCGAGTGTCGATCGTCGGGTGTTCCAGGACCAGCGTCTATGCTCGCTGTGCCGGGCCATTTTGGAATCGCAAAAACGCGGTACCTCGCCGATCTGGCCCGAGCTACGGTTCGAGCTCTAGCGCATAAAAGGTAGCGTGCTATCGGCCGACTCCCCGAATTCAAGGGCGCCGGTGTACAATCCCGCTCTTACCCTTGTCGATCTGCGAAGGACTTTCCGGATGTTGCCGCGTTTTCCTGCCGTCACCCGCTTCCTGTCTCTTGCCGCCCTTTGTGTGGCTGGTCCAGTTGCAGCATTGGAGTTTCCCCTGCCACCTCCCGGTGAAGACATCATCGGTCAGGTGCAGGTGATCAAGGCCAAGTACGAAGATACCTTCGCTGACATTGGTACCGCTTACGACTTGGGCTACACGGAAATGCTCGCGGCCAACCCGGGAGTCGATGCATGGTTGCCGGGCGCCGGTACCGAAATCATTCTGCCGACACGTTTCATCCTGCCGCCGGGACCGCGTGAAGGCATCGTGATCAACCTGGCCGAGTACCGCCTCTACTACTACCCCAAAGGCAAGAATGTGGTTTACACATTCCCGCTGGGTATCGGTCGTGAAGGCTGGGGCTCGCCAATTGCCCACACCAACATCACCGCGAAGACGCCGAACCCGACCTGGACCCCTCCAGCGTCGATCAAGGCCGAGCACGCCGCCGACGGGGATCCGCTGCCTAACGTGGTGCCGGCAGGCCCTGACAACCCGCTGGGGCCGTTCAAGTTCACATTGGGCACGCCGGGCTACCTGATCCACGGTTCCAACAAGAAGTTCGGCATCGGCATGCGCACCAGTCACGGTTGCTTCCGCATGTTCAACAACAACGTGCTGGAAATGGCTGGCATGGTGCCGGTCGGAACGTCGGTGCGCATTATCAACGACCCGTACAAGTTCGGTATAAGTGCCGGCAAGGTTTACCTGGAAGCGCACACGCCACTGGATGACAAGGGCAACCCTTCGGTGGTCGACAAGCACACCGCGGTTATCAATGCGATGCTCAAGCGTGAGGACATCACCAACAACCTGCGCATGAATTGGGATGTGGTGCGCGACGTGGTCGCCGCTGAAGATGGCTTGCCAGTTGAAATCGCCGTGCCGAACAATGCCGCGCCGATGATGTCGAGTGCGCCGCTCGATCCATTGCAGTAAGGCTTGAAAGAAACCCGCCGACGCAGGCCGCGTCGGCGGGTTTTTTTATTGCCGGAAGGAAAGCATCAGGCAATAAAAAGCCGACCCATAAAATGGGTCGGCTTGATAATAATCCCGAGGGACTATTACTTGCGGCTAGCTTTGTCCAGCATGCGCAGAGCACGCTCGTTAGCTTCGTCAGCAGTCTGTTGTGCTTTTTGAGCAGCAGCCAGAGCTTCATCAGCTTTACGGTAAGCTTCGTCTGCACGAGCCTGGGAGCGAGCAGCTGCGTCTTCAGTAGCGGTCAGACGTGCTTCGGTTTCTTTCGATGTGCTGCTGCAACCGGTGGCCAGAACTGCGGCCAGAGCCAGAGCAGAGAATTTCAGAACGTTGTTCATCGTGTTCCCCTTCAAGGACTTTCTATTAATTTAGCTGTCTCCTCAGAGTGAGGAAATAGCCGGCGTACATACTACCCATTACTACTCGTAAGTAAACTGACGTAAAGCAAGAAGCAAAAAAAATTGTAGGCGTTGATTCTTTTTCGAGCAACTTTTAACTGCATTGTTTAAAAAATATCCAGCTACGAGGCCCGAGATGAGCGAGCCGCCAAGGAAAAGTTCCGCGCACTCACGGCGTTTTTTCAGTCTTGGCTAAAGTCTGGCTAGATGAATTCGTCCATACTTTTGTTCGAATTTTGCACAGCGGCTCTCATAATCTTTATCCATGTAGAGGTGACTTTAAGAGAACGGGTTCGTCTTATGTCTCAACATCCGGCAATGTTCAGGCTATCGACCCGCAAAGACCGTCGGTCGAGCCGTCCCTGCGTACCCTGGAGCAGCACCCGCTGGCTAAGCATGATGACGAGCGCACCTTGAGCATTTCTGCCAATGGTGCCTACTATTTGTTACGTGTTCAGTTGCTCGAGATCGGTGCAGTTCTTCTCGGTGTCCATTCAGGCACGGGGTGGCGTAGATGTTCCTTCGCCGGAAAAACATCGGTAAGGTAGGGGTCAGATTTCAAGACCCGCGAGGAGTAGTGATGAGCGAGGCGTTGTCCATCCACCATGACCAGGCTGGTCATCAGTTCGAGACCACTGTGGACGGTCATCGTGCCTACCTGACCTATATGGATCTGGGAAAACAGACCCTGGATATCTATCGCACCTTTGTGCCCAACGCATTGCGTGGTCGCGGCATTGCCGCAGCCTTGACCGAGAAGGCGCTTTCGTACGCAGACGAAATGGGTTACACCGTGATCCCATCGTGCTCTTACGTCGAGCGCTACATGGAACGTCACCAGCGGCACGCCGCCAAGCTGTGACCAAAACGAACGCATAAAAAAACGCCAGGTTTAAGCCTGGCGTTTTTGTGTGCGCTAAACGGTGATCAAGTGCGATCGCGTTTAGGCAGCACGTCCTTGAGCTTGGCATGCATGCTGCGCAAGGTGTTTTCGGTGGCAGACCAATCGATGCAGGCGTCGGTGATCGACACGCCGTATTGCAAGTCGGCGAGGTCTTTCGGGATGGCCTGGCAGCCCCAGTTCAGGTGACTCTCGACCATCAAGCCGATGATCGACTGGTTGCCTTCGAGAATCTGGTTGGCCACATTCTCCATCACCAGCGGTTGCAGGGCCGGGTCCTTGTTGGAGTTGGCGTGGCTGCAATCGACCATGATGTTCGGCTTGATCTTCGCCTTGTTCAGCGCTTGCTCGCAGAGCGCGACGCTGACCGAGTCATAGTTCGGCTTGCCGTTGCCACCGCGCAGCACCACGTGGCCGTAGGCGTTGCCCTTGGTGGTGACGATCGACACGCCACCTTCCTGGTTGATACCCAGGAAACGGTGCGGGCTGGAAACCGATTGCAGGGCGTTGATCGCCACTGTCAGACCGCCATCGGTGCCGTTCTTGAAACCGACTGCCGAGGACAGGCCAGAAGCCATTTCGCGGTGAGTCTGGGACTCTGTGGTACGCGCACCGATGGCCGACCAGCTGATCAGGTCCTGCAGATACTGCGGGGAGATCGGGTCGAGGGCTTCGGTCGCGGTCGGCAGGCCCATTTCGGCCAGGTCGAGCAACAATTGACGACCAATGTGCAGACCATCCTGGATCTTGAACGAGTCGTCCAGGTACGGGTCGTTGATCAAGCCTTTCCAGCCGACGGTGGTGCGTGGCTTCTCGAAATACACGCGCATGACCAGATACAGGGTATCGGACACTTCGGCGGCGAGTACCTTCAGGCGATCGGCGTATTCGTGGGCAGCCTTGATGTCGTGGATCGAGCAAGGCCCGATGACGACGAACAGGCGGTGGTCGGTGCCATCCAGGATATTGCGAATGACTTCGCGGCCTTTGGTGACGGTGCGCAGGGCGGCGTCACTCAGAGGGATATCACGCTTGAGCTGATCAGGAGTGATCAGTGTCTCGTTGGAGGCGACGTTTAGGTCGTTGATCGGTAAATCAGCCATCGTTTACTCGTCAGGTCACGGGTGCCGGCCGCCAGCGAACCCGCGCGGCGGAGCACAGCAAATTAAGCGCGTCGGGGAGCCGAACCTTAGCGCGTTATCCGCCTGCTCGACAATGGGTTTAATCCAGCACCGGCTGTGCAAATGCCTTATCAACGGTGTCTTGAGAGAACTCGTCGGCATGCTCCTGGACCCATTCGAGGGCCAGTGCCTGAATATCCTGCAAGTCTTCGTGCGCGTCATGCAGGCGACAGTAGCGTTCGATCTGGCACACCTGCTCGCCCATCCGGGCACTGAACAGCATCTGCTCGTCCACAAAGGCAATGCCCACCAGGTAGCCGCGCTTACGCCGCAGGCACCAGGCCACATAGCCCAGATAACGCATGTCGGGGTTCAAGGTCGGCATGCGCACTTCCAGCGCCGTACCATGGCGCCAGGCCCGGTGATAATTGCAAGCCATGCCCCCGAGGCTGATAGTGTGCAAGCGCTGGCGCGAAATGCACTCATGTTTGAGTAACGTCATTTCGACGGGCACATCATCAGGATGAGGAATAAAACGTCCCATGAACACGGACTCCCTGTGTCGGCCATCTGACATTGTTTCCCGAAGTATAGTGGTCGAATTGGAACTGACCGACTTCGATGCCGACCAACGGCTACTGGCAATGAGCGGCGTATCCCTGGTGATTTTCACCAGTGTCGGCTGTGCCAGTTGCCGATTTGCCCGTGAACAATTGCCCAGGCTCGATCTGACGGTTGATCGACTGTGCTGGATCGATGCCGGGAGCAATGGCGGGGTGGTCGAGCGTTATCAGGTTTTTCATTTGCCGGCGCTGTTTGTGGTGCGCGACGGTGAGTTTTTCGGGGTACTACAATCGCGTCTGACCGGCACCGAACTCAATGATGCGGTCGGTCGGGCGCTGATGAGAACAGCAGAGGAGTTGCCATGATGGGGGCAGTCACCAAGCCGACAATCGGTGTAATTGGAACCGGCGCTATCGGCGGGTTCTACGGGATGATGCTGGCGCGTGCCGGCTTCGATGTGCACTTCTTGCTGCGCAGTGAGTTTTCAGCGGTGGCCGAGCGCGGGTTGCAACTCGACAGCGCGGTGCATGGTGCGCTGACGTTGAATCCGGTTCAGGCCTATTCGTCGGCCGAAGACATGCCGCCCTGCGACTGGTTGTTGGTGGGCGCCAAAACCACCAGTAACGCGGATCTGGCACCGGCGATCCTTCAAGCTGCAGCACCCGATGCCAAGGTGTTGATGTTGCAAAACGGTCTGGATGTCGAAGACAGCCTGCGCGAGTTGCTTCCCGATTCGCTGCACGTGCTCGGTGGGCTCTGTTACATCTGCGTACACCGTGAGGGCCCAGGCGTCATTACCCATCAGGCCCTCGGCGCGGTGCATATCGGTTACCACAGTGGCCCTGCCACCGATGAGTCAACGCGCACCGCGATTGTCGAGGCGGGTGTTGGCCTGTTCCGCACTGCCGGCATCGATTCCCAGGCCATGGCTGACCTGCATCAGGCGCGCTGGCAAAAACTGGTCTGGAATATCCCTTACAACGGTTTGTCGGTTCTGCTGGGAGCAAGCACCACACCATTGATGGCCGATGCTGACAGCCGGGAACTGATCAAGGCCTTGATGGCCGAAGTGGTTCAGGGGGCTATCGCCTGTGGTCACGACATACCGGCCGGTTATGCCGATCATCTGTTCATGGTGACCGAAAGAATGCCGGACTACTGGCCGAGCATGTACCACGATTTCCTGCACAAGCGACCGCTGGAACTGGCCGCGATTTATGCGCGGCCCTTGGCGGCGGCCAAAGCGGCGGGGTGCGAATTGCCGCTGATTGAAGCGTTGTATCGCAGTTTGGGGTTCATCGATCGACGCAACAGGTGAGCCGATCTACCTGAGGGGGAAGGGCATGGCAAAGACTATCGACGACAAACTGGTGCTGGCGATTTCTTCGCGAGCACTGTTCGACCTGAGCGAAAGCCACAAGGTATACCTGTCGAGCGGCGTCGAAGCCTACCGGCAATATCAGATTGAGCACGAGGACGAAATCCTCGAACCCGGTGATGCCTTCCCGCTGGTGCAGAAACTCCTGAACCTCAACACCCGCCTCGGTCGAGCGCGGGTCGAGGTGATCCTGGTGTCGCGCAACAGCGCCGACACCGGCCTGCGGGTGTTTAACTCGATTCACCACTATGGGCTGGCGATTTCCCGCGCGGCGTTTGTCGGCGGACGCAGCCCCTATCCGTATCTCAAGGCCTTTGGCTGTGACCTGTTTTTGTCGACGCATGCCGACGATGTGCGCAGTGCACTGGACGCCGGTTTCGCGGCGGCGACCATTTTGTCGGGCGGTGCCAGTCGCGCGGCCAGTGATGAATTGCGGATTGCCTTCGACGGTGATGCGGTGTTGTTTTCCGACGAATCGGAGCGGGTCTACCAGTCCGGTGGCCTGGAAGCGTTTCAGGCCAGCGAGCGTGAGGCCGCCCGCGAACCGCTGCGCGGAGGGCCGTTCAAGGGCTTCCTGGCCGCCCTCAACCTGTTGCAGCGTGAGTTTCCCGACGACGACTGCCCTATCCGCACAGCGTTGGTGACGGCGCGTTCAGCACCGGCCCATGAGCGAGTGATTCGTACGTTGCGCGAATGGGATATTCGTCTGGACGAATCGCTGTTTCTCGGTGGCCTGACCAAATCCGCATTTCTCGAAGCGTTTGCCGCCGACGTATTTTTCGACGATCAGGCCGGCCATTGCGAGTTGGCCCGCGAAGTCGTCGCCACCGGCCACGTACCGCACGGCATAAGCAACGAGCAAAAGGTTTAAGCCAGCGGTTCAATACGTTACGCAAAGCGTCGTACTCGCCAAGGCACTGCTAAGCTGAATCAAATCTCCGCCATGTTGGCTTGCGAGGAGATCCTATGATTCAGTCGATGCTGTATGCCACTGACCTTGGCCTATATGCACCGTTGGTGATGCAGCACGCCTTGGCCCTGGCGCGGACATTCAATGCCGACTTGTATGTAGTGCACGCGGTTGAGCCCATGGGGTTGTTTGCCGAATCGGTGCTTCAGAGCTACCTGGATGAGCAGGCGTTGAACGAGTTTCACAGTCAAGGCCTGAGCACGGTGATTGCCAATATCGAGCAGCGGGTGCTCGACAGCTTTCGTGAAGAGTTGGGGGATGAAGGGGAGCAGGACCTGGCGCGGATTCAAGCGGTGAGGGTGCTTCAGGGCGATCCGTCGCAGGTGATTCTCGACCAGGCGGAGAAACTCTCTGTCGATTTGCTGATCGTAGGGAGTCATAGCCACGGTGCTGGCGCGGAAACGCCTCTGGGCAGGACCGCAGCACGCGTGTTGCAGCTGTCTCGGGTGCCGGTCTATCTGGTGCCGCTGGTAGAGCGGCGCCGGCAGGGTGATCGCTAGAAAACGAATACTGGCAATTCGACAAAAAAGTTCTAGATTTATTCTTCAAACCATTAATATAGTTATATACCGTCGCTGATGCCCGTGGCGTCTACCTGCTTTGAGGGATTCATATGAAGCTTCAACAATTGCGCTACATCTGGGAAGTGGCGCACCACGACCTCAACGTTTCCGCTACTGCCCAAAGCCTTTACACCTCGCAACCGGGTATCAGTAAGCAGATCCGTCTGCTGGAAGACGAATTGGGGGTCGAGGTTTTCGCCCGCAGCGGCAAGCACCTGACCCGCGTCACCCCGGCCGGCGAGCGTATCATCACCACCGCCGGCGAGATTCTGCGCAAGGTTGAAAGCATCAAGCAGATCGCCCAGGAATTCTCCAACGAGAAAAAAGGCACCCTGTCGATCGCCACCACGCATACCCAGGCACGTTATGCGTTGCCACCGGTGATCAGCAATTTCATCAAGCAATACCCGGACGTTGCCCTGCACATGCATCAGGGCTCGCCGATGCAGATCGCTGAAATGGCCGCTGACGGCACCGTGGATTTCGCCATTGCCACTGAAGCGCTGGAGTTGTTCGGCGACTTGGTGATGATGCCGTGCTACCGCTGGAACCGCTGCGTAGTCGTGCCTCAAGGCCATCCGCTGACCAAACTGTCGACGCTGACCCTCGAAGCCCTGGCCGAATACCCGATCGTGACTTATGTGTTCGGTTTCACCGGCCGTTCGAAGCTCGACGAAGCGTTCAGCCATCGCGGCCTGACGCCCAAAGTGGTATTCACCGCCGCCGACGCCGACGTGATCAAAACCTACGTTCGTCTGGGCCTGGGTGTGGGCATCGTGGCGAAAATGGCGGTCGACGCCAAACTCGATAGCGACCTGGTGGTGCTCGATGCCAGCGAGTTGTTCGAGTCCAGCATTACTAAAATCGGTTTCCGTCGCGGCACCTTCCTGCGTGGTTTCATGTGCGACTTCATCGAGAAGTTTGCCCCGCACCTGACCCGCGAAGTCATGGCCAAAGCCATTCAGTGCCACAACAAGCAGGAACTGGAAGAGCTGTTCGACGGCGTCGAACTGCCGGTGCACTAATGGGTGTCCTGCCTCGCAAATACTGTTCCTTTTTGACGGCGTCTGTTGCCGTCATGCTGCGTTGCCGCTTCAGCCATAGCGGGCTATGACTCGTCGCGGCGCCTTGCCTGACGACAACAGCCACTCGTCAAAAGAGGAACGTATTCGCGAGGCAGGACACCTTGTTCTAGACCACCTCGGTAACAGAAAACTGTTGCCGAGCGCCCGCCACCAGAATCTCCACTTCATCCCCTTCGAACTTGCCCAGCAGGCTTTTGCCCAGCGGCGAGCGGGGGGTGATGACAGTAATCCATTGCCCCACCAGATCGACCTTCAGGCCGGCTGCATCGGGGGCCAGAAACAGCCATTGCTCGCGGCCCTTTTCGTCTTCCAGACCGAGCAACGCACCGACTTCGATGCCGCGTTGATCGTCATAAGGACGCAAAGTCAGATTCTGGCACAGCGTCAGTGACTGCCTGATCTCTTCCAGCCGCCTGGCCTGTCCGGCCGCCAGATAGGAGGCCTCCAGCCCCAGGGTGTCGTACTTGTTTTCGGCGATGTTCTCTTCGTGGGTCGCGGTTTCGTAAGCGGTTTGCGCGGCACGCTCGGCGATGTCGAGATCGACCCGCAGCCTGTCGAGGATCAATTGGTGGACGGTCTGTTTGTTCATGATCAATCGCAGAATTGCAGGACATTGGCGCGGCTTTTTTCGCTCGGCGCCGTTTGGTCCTGCTGCAGCCAGAACTGGCATTTTGGATTGGACAGATTGCGGCTGCTGCTACGGGCCTGATCCATTCGTACCTGCTGCTCGTTCTTGCGCAGGTTCTCTTCGTACTGTTCGAATATCGGGCTCTGCGCTGGAATATCCGGCCGAGGCTGTTCAACCACCACCGGCGGCTTGGCCAGTTGCTCCACGGCGGCCGCCACCGGTGCCAATTGCTCTTTGAAAAACAGCGCAGAGGCGAGCCAGCAGGTCAGCGCGATAGCGAGAAATCCCAGCCATAAACCGAGGACAATGCTGCCGGTCAGTTGCAGGGCATTGAGCTGGATCGGCAACGAGCGGCGCGGGTTGGGACGGTAGGGCATGGCTGCCTCCTGGCGGATGGTCACGGGCGAATGGCGATTGTCGCACGAAGATTAATCGCCGTCGGCTCTTCTGCACGAGGTAATTTATGCGGACAATCGGCGCCTTTGCCAACGGGAACCTGGAATGCCTGAACTGAAAACCCGCTGGGATATTTTTTGCACCGTGGTCGACAACTTTGGCGACATCGGCGTGACCTGGCGCCTGGCTCGACAACTGGTGGCCGAGCACGCCATCGACGTACGTTTATGGGTCGATGACCTGCGCGCCTTCGAGCGTCTGTGTCCCGAGATCGATATCCATGCCGCGCAGCAATGGCATGCCGGCGTTGAAGTGCGCCAATGGCCAGTCGAGTGGTTGGCCACCGACGCGGCGGATGTGGTCATTGCCGCGTTCGCCTGTCAGTTGCCGAGTGCCTACATGGACGCCATGGCCGGGCGGGTAAAGCCGCCGCTGTGGATGAACCTCGATTACCTGAGCGCCGAGGACTGGGTAATCGGTTGCCACGGTTTGCCGTCGGTCAAATACAAAACGGTGCAGAAGTATTTCTTCTTCCCGGGATTCCAGCCGGGCACCGGAGGTCTGATGCGTGAAAGTGGATTGCTTGAACGCCGTCGGCAGTTTCAGCAAAGTCCCGAGGCACAACGAGCGTTCCTTCAAGGATTGGGCATTGATCGTGCCGCGAATGCGCAATTGATCTCGCTGTTTGCCTATGAGAATGCCGGGTTGTCGAGTTGGCTGGATGTGCTGGCCGCCGATTCAACGCCTACGCATTTACTGGTGCCCGAAGGGCGGATTCTCGGCGATGTCGAGCGCTGGCTCGGTATTGAAGGATTAGCCGCGGGTGCCCTGCATGTCCGCGACGGCTTGACCGTCCAGGTGCTGCCGTTCGTCCGACAGGATCAATTCGATCAATTGCTCTGGTGCTGCGATTTCAACGCCGTGCGTGGTGAAGATTCATTTGTTCGCGCCCAATGGGCAGGCCGGCCAATGCTCTGGCACATCTATCAGCAGGAGGATGACATCCATCTGGACAAGCTCGATGCGTTCCTCGCGCTGTACACAAAAGGCCTGTCCGAACCTGCCAGCGAGGCGATCAACGGTCTTTGGCGCGCGTGGAATGCGGGTCATGATATGTCTGACCACTGGCGCATGGCCCGCAAACACTGGCCAGAGCTGCAAAAACACGCCGAGGCGTGGTGTCTGGAACAAGCCTTGCAGGCTGATCTTGCCGCGGCGCTGGTACAGTTTTATGTAAATTGGATATGATACGCGGCCTAGATTTTTGTAAATCCCATCCAAATTCGGATATTCGCAATGAAAACTGGTAAAGAACTGAAACCCGGGACCGTGATCCGTCTCGAAAACGATCCTTGGCTGGTTCAGAAAGCTGAATTCACCAAGTCGGGTCGTAACAGCGCGATCATGAAGACCAAGCTGAAAAACCTGCTGACCGGTTACAAGACCGAGATCGTTTACAGCGCCGACGACAAACTGGACGACGTAATCCTCGACCGCAAAGAAGCGACCCTGTCCTTCATCAGCGGCGACACCTACACGTTCATGGACACCACTGACTACACCATGTACGAGCTGAACGCTGAAGACATCGAAGCTGTTCTGCCTTTCGTTGAAGAAGGCATGACCGATGTTTGCGAAGCGATCTTCTTCGAAGAGCGTCTGGTATCCGTAGAACTGCCGACCACCATCGTGCGTCAGGTTGACTACACCGAAGGTTCCGCTCGCGGCGACACTTCCGGCAAGGTGATGAAGCCTGCCAAACTGAAGAACGGTACCGAACTGTCGGTTGCTGACTTCATCGAAATCGGCGACATGATCGAGATCGATACCCGCGAAGGCGGTTCCTACAAAGGCCGTGCTAAATAAGCACTGCTTGAGGAATGAAAAAGCCCGACCATTGAGTCGGGCTTTTTTGTGCCTGCAAAAAATGTACACGAACTCTGTAGGAGCACGGCTTGCCGGCGATGGCGTATCCGAGGCCGCTATCGCCGGCAAGCCGGGCTCCTACAGTGGGCGGTGTTACTTCAGGTGTTCTTTGAGCTCTTGCGATGCTTGCAGCATCGCCGAGCGCACCGCTGGCACCTGGCTGACTACATTGAGCAAACCGTAGTCGTGGATCATGCCGTTGTAGCGAACCGCCGTCACCGGCACCCCGGCCTCATCGAGCTTGCGCGCATAGGCTTCACCCTCATCACGCAAAACGTCAGCGCCCGCCGTCTGCACCAGCGCGGGTGGCAAGCCTTTCAGTTGGGCGGTGGTCGCCCGCAACGGCGAGGCGTAGATCTCGTTTCGCTGGTTGGCGTCGGTGGTGTAGTTCTCCCAGTACCATTTCATTGCGTTTTTGGTGAGGAAGTACCCCTCGGCAAACTGGTTGTAAGACGCGGTATCGAAGTTGGCGTCCGCCACCGGCCACAACAGCAGCTGGAACTTGATCGCCGGCGTGCCCTTGTCTTTGGCCATCAGCGCAACGACTGCCGCCATGTTGCCACCGACGCTGTTGCCGGCCACGGCCAGTCGTTTGCCGTCAACGTTGATCTCTTTACCGTGCTCGGCCACCCATTGGGTCGCCGCATAAGCCTGGTTGATCGCCACCGGGTAATGCGCTTCCGGCGACGGGGTGTAATTGACGAACACAGCCGCCGCTCCCGAACCCGTTACCAGGTCACGAACCAACCGCTCGTGGGTCGGGAAGTCGCCCAATACCCAGCCACCTCCATGGAAGAACATGAACACTGGCAGCTCGCCTTTGACCCCGGCCGGCCGGACGATGGTCAGGCTAAGCGGTTGGCCGTCGACTTGAATGGTCTTCTCGCTGACATCGGCTTTTGGCAGTGTCAGTTTCACCCCGGCTTGCGCACCCACCAGTACGGCGCGGGCGTCTTTCGGGGAAAGCTGTTCCAACGGCTTGCCGGTGCCGGCATTCAATACGTCGAGGAATGCCTGAGTGTTGTGTTCAACACCGTCGCCTGCGAACGCGTTGCCGATGGACAGGGCGAGAAGGGTGCCGGTCAAGACTTTGCTGAAAGTGTTCATGTTCGTTTCCTGTTCGGGCCTTGGGATCAGCGGTTAGACGGTGACGTGCAGGCGCACATCGACGTTGCCACGGGTGGCGTTGGAGTACGGGCAGACCTGGTGGGCAGCGTCGACCAGGGATTGCGCGTCGGCTTGTTCAAGACCAGGCAGGCTGATGTGCAGGTCGATGTCCAGACCGAAGCCGCCAGGGATTTGGCCGATGCCGACATGAGCGGTGATCGAGGCGTCGTTGGGGATGGTGCGTTTGGTCTGGCTGGCGACGAATTTCAGGGCGCCGATGAAGCAGGCAGAGTAGCCGGCTGCGAACAGCTGCTCTGGGTTGGTCGCTGCACCGCCCGCACCACCGAGTTCTTTCGGGGTGGCGAGTTTTACGTCGAGGATTTTGTCACTGGAAACGGCACGACCATCACGGCCGCCAGTGGACGTTGCGATTGCGGTGTAGAGAGTTTGCATGGTGTGAGCCTCGTTCGGGTTTTGGTATTTTGCGCTAAATATTTGCGCGCTAAGTAAGTGCGAAATGAATGTATCGCGCCAATATTTAGCGCGCAATATAAATTTTTGAAAAAATTTTGGTCAGGGTTGGGGCGGGCTATGCGAAGGGCCGAGCTAGAGCTGTCGAGGAGGATTTTCAGGTCTGAAAATTTTTTGAGGACGGGCTGAACGAGGTCGAAAGAACACTGCAAAACAAATGTGGGAGCGACGGTGCGACGATTCGACCTGCTCGCTCCCACAGGTGATCTAGGTTGATTTGAAGATCAGAGACTATCTTGCAGATTGCTGCGCAGCACTTGCAGCTCCGCTTGCAGTTTGTTCAATCGCTCCACCGTCATCCCGCTGGCGCCGAGGATGCACTGCGGAATGCTGCGTGCCTTGTCCCGCAAGGCGCGGCCCTGTTCGGTAAGTTCGACGATCACCACCCGTTCGTCTTCGCGGCTGCGGGTGCGGCTGAGCAGACCTTCGACTTCCAGGCGTTTGAGCAGCGGGGTCAGTGAGCCGGGATCGGTCAGCAGTCGCGTGCTGATTTCACCGACGGTCAGACCATCGCGCTCCCACAGCACCATCATCGCCAGGTATTGCGGATAGGTCAGGCCCAGCGCTTGCAGCAGTGGTTTATAGACCTTGGTCATCAGCAGCGAAGTCGAGTGCAGGGCGAAGCAGGCCTGATTATCCAGCAGCAGGTGTTCGCAGTTATCCAGGGTGTCGCGTTCGGTGGTCATTTCAAAAGCCTTGATCGGTAATCCTCAGAATCTAGCGGGCGAATCTTTAATGCGCCAGATAATTCTGGACTAGTGGCGATCCAGGGTGTTTTGCAGCGCCAGATCCCACGGCCGGACGGGGCTGAAGCGTGTCTTCAGGTATTCCAGCAACAAGCGGCTGCGCGAGTTGGGCTGTTGTGCCAGTCGCAAGGCATAGATGCCGGCGGTTTCCGGTGTTGGCAGGCCGTTGTCGCAAAACAGCGGCAGCAGTTCACCCCGCAAAAGGTATTCGCTCGCCAGCCAGGTCGGCAGGTGGGCGATGCCCAACCCGGCCAAAGCGCCACAGACCAGCGCTTCGGCATTGTTGGCGCTCATGCGGATCCGCGCCGGACGGTGCAAATGCATTTGCCCATCGCGTTCGAAACGCCAGGCGAAGGGTGGGGCCAGGCCATCCCAATCGAGGCCGTCGTGATCGACTAGCTGCGCCGGCTCGGTCGGTACGCCGCGGCGTTGCAAATAGTCCGGGCTGGCGCAGGCAATGCGCACCATGCTCGCCAGTGGCGTGGCCACTAGTCGGGTGTCGGCCATTTGTCCGGCGCGCAGTACCAGATCGACCTTGCCCAGGTTCAAGCCTTGCATGTCGACAAAGCTGTCGATCAGGTGCAGTTGCACGTCGAGGCCGGGGTACAGCATCAGGAAATCGGCAATCACCGGGGCCAGATGCCGTCGTCCGAACGCTGCGGGTGCATCCACCCGAATCAAGCCTTCCGGCGCGCTGCTCAAGGACACCGCTTCGGCCCGGGCCAGCCGAAGCTCGGCGACAATTCGTCGTGCCCGCTCGGCAAAGGCCAGGCCTGCCGGAGTCGCCATCACGGCATGGGTGCTGCGGATGAATAGCTGGCTGCCCACGGCCTTTTCCAGGCTATCGATGCGCCGCGCCACGGCCGACGGGGTCAGGGGATGGCGGCGGGAGGCGGCGGAAAAGCTCCCGGATTCCAGCACATCAAGGAACAGCCCCAGTTGTTCGGTCAAAAGATTGGGGTTCATGATTTTTCAACGGCTATGCGAAGTTGGCACAGCCATTGTGCGTTGCTGTGCGTTTCCGCGCCATCGCCGACTGCGTAGGATGAACTCCCTGACAAAAGGGAAATCGCCTGTGATCGAGTTCGTGATGTATCTGGTTTTTGGCGCGGCCCTGGGCACCCTGGGCGGGTTGTTCGGCATCGGCGGTGGCTTGATCGCGATCCCGCTGCTGGGCGTTCTGTTCGGGCTCGATCAGCAAATCGCCCAAGGTACGGCGCTGGTGATGGTGGTGCCCAACGTCATGCTGGCGCTGTGGCGCTATCACCAGCGCAATCGCATTGAGTTGCGCCACGCGTTGCCCTTGTCGTCGATGGGCTTTTGTTTTGCCTGGATCGGATCGATCTGGGCGGTCGGCATCGACGCGCAAACCATGCGAATCGGCTTTGTCGCGTTTCTGGTGGCCCTGTCGGCCTACAACCTGGCGCGCATGTTTGTCGCCAACACACCGGCCTCTGCGCAGATGCATTACGCATGGCCATGGCTGGGTGTGCTCGGAGCGGCCTCCGGGACCATGGGCGGTTTGTTTGGCGTGGGCGGGGCCGTGGTGGCGACGCCGGTGTTGACCAGTGTGTTTGGCACCAGCCAAGTGGTGGCCCAAGGGTTGTCGCTGGCGCTGGCGTTACCCAGCACGGGCGTCACCCTGGTGACTTACGCGGTGCACCATCAGGTGGACTGGCTGATTGGAGTGCCATTGGCCATTGGCGGGTTGATGAGCATCAGTTGGGGGGTGAAGATCGCCCACGCCCTACCGGAGCGACTGCTGCGCGGGTTTTTCTGCGGCTTTCTGGTGTGCTGCGCGGTGATGCTCGCGTTTAAAGTTTGAAGCCTTCGACAATGTGCTCGGCCAGGCACTCGGTGATCGGTGATGGGTTGTGCAGGTTGCGCACGAGCATGATGCAGGCTTCCGGCAACTGCGGCAGGCCTTCGGCGTCACCGAGGATGCGCATGTCCGGGGTGATCAGGCTTTCCAGTTGCGCGGTCACCGCCAACCCGGCGCTGACCACGGCCATCAACGCCGACAGGCTCGAACTGTTGTAGGCAATGCGGTAATCGCGGCCCAGCGCATCCAGCGCATTGCACGCCCACAACCGGCAGAAACAATCACTGTTGAACATCGCCAGTGGCAGTGGCGTCTGCTCATGGGCGCTGTAGCATTGCGCCTCGGCCCAGACGAAACGTTCCTTGCGCAGCAACTGGCCAATCTCGGTGCCGGGTTCGCGGGTGACGATGGACAGGTCGAGATCCTGACGTTGCAGCAATTGTTTTGATGATTCGCAGTGAACCTCGATCTGGATCAGCGGATAGCTCTTGGCGAAGCGCGACAAAATCCCCGGCAGAAAACGCATCACGTAATCGTCCGGCGTACCGATGCGCACGGTGCCGACCATGTGCGGCTCACGCAGTGTGTTGAAGACTTCGCTGTGGAGTTTGAGGATGCGCCGCGCATACCCCAGTAAAACCTGGCCTTCGGCGGTCAGTTTGACCTGTCGCCCATCGCGTTCGAACAGTTGGCGCTGCAACACGTCCTCTTCCAGACGCTTCATCTGCATGCTCACCGCCGACTGCGTGCGGTTGACCAATTCACCGGCACGGGTAAAACCACCCTGGTCGGCGATGGCGACAAAGGTACGCAGCACATCCGTATCGATACTAGGGAAAGCCGACATCCATCAATCTCCGAGATGGTTACCATCAGAAACATTCGTTGGATTGATCTTATCGCTGGGGCGAGACTTGGGCCATCCCCAACGGAGGACAACAAGATGAAAGGTCATAACGAGCATGTAACGGAACAAAAATTCTCTACCCACGTGGTATCCGATCTGCTGCACAAGTTTAGTCGCTGGTACGAACTTCATCGTGAGCGCGAGCTGTTGGCGAGTTTGAGCGATGAAGCACTGAAGGACATCGGCATGAGTCGCGCCGATGTTGAACATGAATCGGTCAGACCATTCTGGGATGATCCGATGCATAAATGATGAGGCCATTGCTACACAAACCCCTCTTTGGTGAGGTAGGTTGCGAGCAGACACGGAGGTATTCATGCCCGCAACGTTGTCCTTTTCCAACAAACAGGCTCGACGTCTGGCACTGGCTGCCCAAGGGTTCAACGGGCGCCAGTCGCCAGCGGCGATCAAACCGGTTCAGCTCAACAGGTTGATCGAGCGGCTGGGCATTTTGCAGATCGATTCGGTCAATGCGTTGGTGCGTTCGCACTACCTTCCCTTGTTTTCCCGCCTCGGTAACTACTCCTCTGATTTGCTCGACCAGGCCGCCTGGAGTCAGGGCCGGCGTCGCACTCTGTTTGAATATTGGGGGCACGAAGCGTCGTTGCTGCCGTTGTCGATGTATCCCCTGATGCGCTGGCGCATGCAGCGCGCGAGTCGCGGCGAAGACATCTATCAGCAACTGGCGCGTTTCGGACGCGAACAGCAGGACACGATTCGCCGGGTGCTGGCGTCGGTCGAAGAACTCGGCGCGCTGGGTGCCGGGAGTCTATCGACCCGTGAGGAGCGGGCCGGGCCGTGGTGGGACTGGAGCGCGGAAAAGCATGCTTTGGAATGGTTGTTTGCCGCCGGTGAAGTGACGGTGGCGGGGCGCAGGGGGTTCGAACGACTTTATGATTTGCCGGAGCGGGTAATTCCTTCGGCCATTTTGCAGCAACCCTTGCTCAGTGAGGCCGAGGCACAACGCGGGTTGTTATTGCACGCGGCGATGGCGTTGGGTGTCGGCACGGAAAAGGATTTGCGGGACTATTTTCGCTTGAGCCCGGCAGACAGTCGTCCGCGTCTGGCTGAACTGGTCGAGGCGGGGGAGTTGCTGACCTGCGAAGTGCAAGACTGGCGGCAACAGGCTTATTGCCTGCCCGAGCCGAAAGTACTGCGCAAGGTCGAGGCCAGTGCGTTGCTTTCACCGTTTGATTCGCTGGTGTGGGAACGCAGTCGTACCGAGCGCCTGTTCGATTTCCGCTATCGGCTGGAGATTTACACACCGCAGGACAAGCGGGTTTTCGGCTATTACGTGTTGCCGTTTTTACACAATGAACGGATTGCCGCGCGGGTGGATCTGCGGGCGGAGCGGGCGTTGGGGCGGTTGGCGGTGCACGCGGTACATGAGGAAGAGCCGGGTCTGGATGACGAAGGGATGCAGGCGTTGGCGGTCAATTTGCGGCGGATGGCGGATTGGTTGGGGCTTGAGCAGGTGCAGTTGAATTGCCCGAGAGCGAGTGCGGCGAGATTGCGGGTGGCATTGGCGCAGATTGGTGGTGTCTGAGTTGGCCCCTTCGCGAGCAGGCTCGCTCCCACATTGGACGGCGTCCGTCTGGACAACTCGGTCAACTGTGGGAGCGAGCCTGCTCGCGAAGGTAGCGACGCGATTTAGCGTCGAACTTGCTTCAATGTCTCAGCAATAAGGAAAGCCAATTCCAGCGACTGATCAGCATTCATCCGCGGATCGCAATGGGTGTGATACCGGTCCGACAAACCATCCTCGGTAATCGGCCGCGCCCCACCAATGCATTCGGTCACATTCTGCCCGGTCATCTCGATATGGATACCGCCGGCATAACTGCCTTCCGCCTGGTGGACCTGGAAGAACTGCTTCACCTCGCCAAGGATCTGCGCGAAGTCGCGGGTCTTGTAGCCGCTGCTGGCCTTGATGGTATTGCCGTGCATCGGGTCGGAACTCCAGAGCACTTGCTTGCCTTCGCGCTGCACGGCGCGAATCAATGCCGGCAGGTGATCGCCGACCTTGTTGGCGCCCATCCGCGCGATCAGGTTCAGGCGACCCGGATCGTTGTCCGGGTTCAGCACGTCGATCAGACGAATCAAGTCTTCAGGGTTCATGCTCGGGCCGACCTTGACCCCGATCGGGTTATTCACCCCGCGCAGGAATTCGACGTGTGCGCCATCGAGTTGACGGGTGCGGTCGCCGATCCACAGCATGTGCGCCGAGCAATCGTAGTAATCGTTGGTCAGGCTGTCGCGCCGCACGAAGGCTTCTTCGTAGTTCAGCAGCAGTGCTTCGTGGGCGGTGAAGAAGCTGGTCTCGCGCAGTTGCGGCGAGCTGTCCATGCCGCAGGCGCGCATGAACGCCAGGGTTTCATCGATGCGGTTGGCCAGGTGGCTGTATTTTTCTGCCAGTGCCGAGTTGGCGATGAAATCCAGGTTCCATTTGTGCACTTGATGCAGATCGGCAAACCCGCCTTGAGCGAATGCGCGCAGTAAGTTCAGGGTCGCGGTGGACTGGTGGTAGGACTGCAGCAGGCGCTCCGGGTCCGGCACGCGGCTTTTTTCGTCGAAACCGATGCCGTTGACGATGTCGCCGCGGTAGGCGGGCAGGGTCACGCCGTCGATGGTTTCGTCATTGGCTGAGCGCGGTTTGGCGAACTGACCGGCCATGCGCCCGACCTTGACCACCGGGCAACCGGCGGCGAATGTCATGACGATGGCCATTTGCAGCAGGACTTTAAACGTGTCACGAATTTTCGCGGCGGAGAACTCGGCAAAGCTCTCGGCGCAATCGCCACCTTGCAACAGAAACGCGCGCCCTTGGGTCACTTCGGCAAACTGACGGCGCAACTCCCGGGCCTCACCGGCAAACACCAACGGCGGATAACTGGCCAGGGTTTGCTCGACCTGCTGCAAATGCGCGGCGTCGGGGTAGTGGGGTTGTTGCTGGATCGGCAGGGCGCGCCAGCTGTCAGGGCTCCAGGGTTGGCTCATCACGTTCTCTAGTGTTTTACGCTCGGACGGTTATGTTATCAGCAATTAGTGCGTGACCTGTTCCCGTCGCTTCGCGGACAATCGCGCCTTTGCCGCGCCCGCTCGCGGTTTTATTGCGCTGCTGTTTATTTATCACATGCCGGCGCGGCAACGATCAGGAGACGAAATGACTGAGGAGCGCGTCGAGCATCTGCTCGCCGAGGTACAGGATGAGTTCGGCGTGATACGCGTGCTGGAAGTGGCCGATTACCGTTTTCTGGAGTTCGGCGATGCCATCGAGCAAAGCTGCGTCTTTACCGCTGATCCGAGCTGGCTCGAGTACGACTATACCCGGGCGATGCTGATCGGTGCGCTGTGTCACGAGCAGCCGGAAAGCGCGCTGTTTCTGGGGCTTGGCGCGGGAACGCTGACCCAGGCTTGCCTTAAATTCCTGCCGCTGGAAGACGTCGAAGCGATTGAATTGCGCCCCGACGTACCGCGTCTGGCCATTGAATACCTCGGGCTGGATGACGATCCTCGGCTGTACATCCGCGTCGGTGATGCGCTGGAGCTACTCGATACCGCTGAGCCGGCGGACCTGATCTTCGTCGACCTTTATACCGATGTCGGGCCGGGTGTCGGGCATCTGGCCTGGAGCTTTCTGGAAAACTGTCAGAAACGCCTGAATCCGGGTGGCTGGCTGGTGATCAACCAATGGGCCACCGATGATGGCAAACCATTGGGTGCCGCGTTGTTGCGTGGGCTTTATCACCGGCATTACTGGGAGTTGCCGGTGAAGGAGGGCAATGTGATTCTGATCGTGCCGTCGGAGCTGGATCAGGAGCTGGATATGGACGGGCTTGTTGCTCGGGCTGAAGGGCTGGCGCCGCGATTGGGGTATTCGTTGCAGTCGTTGATCAAGGCGATTCGGCCGGCGACCTGAGTTGTCTATGAGGGCCCCATCGCGGGCAAGCCTTGCTCCTACAAGGGTTACGCACAACCTGTAGGAGCAAGGCTTGCCCGCGAAGAGGTCCTCAAAGCCAACACAAAACTAAAGCCCTTTGAAGATGCCCGGCCGTTTTTCGACCATCGACCGCACCCCCTCCTTGGCATCCTCACTCGCCATCAACTTCTTCACCAGTGGCGGCAACGCCTGCGCCGCTGCGGTTTCCCCTTCATAACGTGCCTGACGCGCAGACATCAGCGTCGCCTGCACGCCAAGCGGCGCCTGGCTGGCAATCCGTTCGGCCAATTCAATTGCCCGTGGCAGCAGATCCTCGCTGGCCATGACTTCCTGCACCAATCCCAGATGCAACGCATCATGCGCATCGAACTCGTCACCGGTCAGCAGCCAACGCATCGCATTGCCCCAGCCAGCCACTTGGTGCAGACGCAATGTCGCGCCGCCAAACGGGAAAATACCGCGCTGCACTTCTTTCTGGGCGAATCGGGTGTTGCTGGCGCACAAGTTGATGTCAGCGGCCAACATCAACTCGATGCCGATGGTCAGGCAGTAGCCTTGCGCGGCCACAATCACCGGTTTACTGACTCGGGGACCGGCAAAAACACCCCACGGATCGCAGCCCCCTGGCGGTGCTTGCCAGCCTTCGGCCAATGCCGCGCTGGCGCTGACCAGGTCGAGCCCAGCGGTGAAATGTTCGCCATGGCCGAACACCACTGCGACCCGCGCGTCGATGTCAGCCTCGAACTCGCCATAGGCCAGACTCAGTTCGTTGAGCAGCTCAAGGTCGAAGGCATTGCGCTTGGCCACCCGGTCCAGGCCGATCATCAGGACATGACCGTGTCGTTCGCGGGTGACACGACTGCAAGCGGGCTGATTCATGGGGCAATTCCTCGGACGGGAAGGGGGTGTCAGACCGCAGGACTACCTGATAACGATGAACCGTTTTAGCGCCATCGCCAGCAGGGCCGGGCCTTTGAAAAATAGACCGTTGCACGATTATCCGCAAAGCCTGTGACATAACGGTGTATCCGTCAGTTTTCCGACAAATAATGCTCCCTTTTTGGGCGAATTCCGGTATAGTGCGCGCCGGCCTTTAACCGGGCCGCGTTTAGGTAGCGCAATTCCCCGAAGTCAGCTTCGGCTGCACGTCCGCACAGCGGACTCTCCCTTGACGAATCTTTTTCATTCATTCGTTTTCGCAAATCCCCGCCGACAAAGCAGCCAGGGCGACTCTTGAGTCTTACACGGCATGCGCAGCTTTGGAGCATGGGTCTTTGCGGATGCACTTAGAGGCAGACCCATGACCCAGGAAACCGGCGGCTTCGCCGCTTTTAATCTTAATCCGAATATCCTTGCAGCCGTCATTGCGACTGGCTACGAAGAGCCTTCGGCTATTCAGCAGCAATCGATCCCGATCATCATGGCCGGCCACGACATGATTGGCCAGGCGCAAACCGGTACCGGTAAAACCGCCGCGTTCGCCTTGCCTATCCTGCATTGCATCGATCCTGCCAAGCGCGAGCCGCAAGCCCTGATCCTGGCGCCAACCCGTGAGTTGGCGCTGCAAGTAGCAACCGCTTTCGAAACCTACGCCAAGCAAATGCCGGGCGTTACCGTTGTGGCCGTTTACGGCGGCGCCCCTATGGGTCCACAACTGAAAGCAATCCGTAATGGCGCACAGATCGTTGTCGCCACTCCGGGCCGTCTGTGCGACCACCTGCGTCGTGACGAAAAAGTCCTGTCGACCGTGAACCACCTGGTCCTCGACGAAGCTGACGAAATGCTCAAACTGGGTTTCATGGACGACCTCGAAGTTATCTTCAAGGCCTTGCCTGCAACCCGTCAGACCGTATTGTTCTCGGCCACCCTGCCGCAGTCGATCCGTGCCATTGCCGAACGCCATCTGCGTGATCCGCAACACGTGAAGATCCAGACCAAGACTCAGACCGTTACCGCGATCGAACAGGCTCACCTGTTGGTTCACGCTGACCAGAAGACCTCGGCTGTATTGAGCCTGCTGGAAGTGGAAGATTTCGACGCCCTGATCATGTTCGTGCGCACCAAGCAAGCGACCCTGGACCTGGCCAGTGCCCTGGAAGCCAAAGGCTACAAAGCCGCTGCGCTGAACGGTGACATTGCCCAGAACCAGCGTGAGCGCGTGATCGACTCCCTCAAGGATGGTCGTCTGGACATCGTTGTGGCGACTGACGTTGCTGCTCGTGGCCTGGACGTTCCGCGCATCACTCACGTGTTCAACGTTGACATGCCGTACGATCCGGAATCCTACGTTCACCGTATCGGCCGTACCGGCCGTGCCGGTCGCGAAGGTCGTGCATTGCTGCTGGTCACTCCACGTGAGCGCCGCATGCTGCAAGTGATCGAGCGTGTAACCGGTCAAAAAGTTGCCGAAGTTCGCCTGCCGGACGCTCAGGCCGTTCTCGATGCCCGCATCAAGAAACTGACCAACAGCTTGTCGCCGCTGGTTGCCGATGCCGAATCGACTCACGGTGATCTGCTGGATCGTCTGACTGCCGACATCGGTTGCACCCCGCGTGCACTGGCCGCTGCTCTGCTGCGCAAGGCAACCAACGCTCAGGCGCTGACCCTGGCCGCGATCGAGAAAGAACGTCCACTGGTGCCGAACAACGCACCGCGTGGCGATCGTCCGGAGCGTACCGGTGATCGTCCGGACCGTGGTGATCGTGAGCGTCGTGCTCCGGTTCCATTGGCCGAAGGTCGTGCTCGTTGCCGTACCGCGCTGGGTGCGCGTGATGGTATCGCTGCCAAGAACCTGCTGGGCGCCATCCTGAACGAAGGTGGTCTGGCTCGTGAAGCCATCGGTCGCATCCAGGTACGCGACAGCTTCAGCCTCGTCGAGCTGCCGGAAGATGGTCTGGAGAAGCTCCTGACCAAACTGAAGGACACTCGCGTTGCCGGTAAGCAGTTGAAGCTGCGTCGCTATCGCGAAGATTAATCCGCTCTTGAGCTGATTGATCGCACATAAAAAATCCCCGACTGGTTCGGGGATTTTTTTTGCCTGCTTATTGGTGCTGGGCTTTCGAGCGGAGTCGCGCCCATCGCGAGCAGGCTCGCTCCCACCTTGAAATGCATTTCCCTGTGGGAGCGAGCCTGCTCGCGATGGGCGCGACGCGGTCTACCGGTCAGCCAAAGCGATAAATGTCCATACCCAGCGCACCCATGGTGAAACCCTGGTGGGCAATGCTGAACTCACCCCCAGCCCCGCGAGCAAAGTACAACGGCAACAAATGCTCATCACTTGGGTGATTGCGCACGGCATTCGGCGCTTGCTGACGATAATCGTGCAGCGCCGCTTCGTCGTTGGCCGCGAGTTTCTCGATAATCCAGTCGCGGAAGGATTTGGCCCATGGTTCGACGCTTTCCGGGCCCGCGTGCCAATCCAGTTCACGCAGGTTGTGCGTGATGCTGCCAGAGCCGATCAACAGCACGCCGTGCTCACGCAGGCTGGCCAAGGCATGGCCGACGCGGGTTTGCAGGGCAGGGCCGCCACGCGTGGGCAGCGAGACTTGCACAACGGGGATATCGGCTTGCGGATACATCAACGTCAAAGGCACCCAGACACCGTGGTCGAACGGGCGCTTGGCATCGATGCGTGCTGGCAGATCGGCGGCCTTCAGTAATTCGACAACCTCCGCCGCCAATTGGGGATTGCCGGGTGCCGGGTATTGAACGTCGAACAGCGCCTGTGGAAAGCCACCGAAGTCGTGCCAGGTTTCCGGCTGGGGATTGCCGCTGACCAGCAGCTCATTGCTTTCCCAATGCGCAGATACAATCACGATGGCTTTTGGTTTCGGCAGTTCGGCGGCCAATCGAGCGAGAGCCGGCCCGCTGGCCCCCGGTTCCAGTGCCAACATGGGCGAGCCATGGGATATGTACAGGCTGGGGAACATGAAAGAGCTCCTGAGGGGTAAGATGGCGTCATCTTCAGTCAGATCATTGATCTAAATCTAATATAAGTTTTAGGGTCTTTTGATCGAATTTTCGGGATTAATTATGCAGCCGGAGTTTTGGCACAAACGATGGGCGTCGAATCAGATCGGCTTTCATCTGCCGGAGGTGAATCCTCATCTGCAGCGTTTCTGGCCACAATTGGGTCTGGAAGACGGCGCGCGCGTACTGGTGCCGCTGTGTGGGAAGAGTCTGGATTTGTTGTGGCTTGCACGCGAAGGCCATGAGGTATTGGGCGTTGAGCTCTCGGAAAAGGCCATTGAGGATTTCTTCAATGAGCATCAGTTTGATCCTGACGTCAGTGAGCAAGGGCCTTTCAAGGTTTACCGCGCGGGTTCTATCGAGTTGTGGTGTGGTGATTTTTTCGAATTGACGGCCGGTGATGTCGCCGACTGCAGCGCACTGTACGACCGCGCCGCGTTGATTGCCTTGCCACCGAAAATGCGTGAGCAGTACGCCGCGCACCTGACGCGGATTTTGCCGAAGGAGTCGCTGGGGTTGTTGATTACCCTGGACTACGACCAGACGCAAATGGACGGCCCTCCGTTTGCTGTGCTGGATGGTGAAGTGCAACGGTTGTTCGGTGGATCGTGGGCACTGAAGATCCTGGAAGATCAGGACATTCTAAGTGCGAGCGGAAAATTCCTGGAAGCGGGCGTTACTCGGCTTGAAGAGCGGGTGTATCGGGTTTCCAGCCGTTAAATTGCGCTGAATTTGCTGGCCCCTTCGCGAGCAGGCTCGCTCCCACATTGGAATGCATTCCCCTGTGGGAGCGAGCCGGCTCCGGGCGGCGTTCCGACGATGAGGGCCGGAAGAATACTGAATCAATGCAGCAAACAAAAAAAGGCCCGCATCACTGCGGGCCTTCTTTTTGGGTGCTGAACAATCAGCGCTGAAGTCGATGCAGCGCGTTGATACGCTCTTCCAGCGGTGGGTGGCTCATGAACATCCGGGCGAACCCTTGCTTGATGCCACCGTTGATGCCAAAGGCGTTCAGGGTGTCCGGCATGTGCACCGGCAGGCCCTGTTCGGCACGCAGGCGTTGCAATGCGCCGATCATCGCGGCAGTACCGGCCAGGCGTGCACCGGCTTCGTCGGCCCGGAATTCACGCTTGCGCGAGAACCACATGACGATGGAGCTGGCCAGAATGCCCAGGACCAGTTCGGCGAAGATGGTTGCCACGTAGTAGGCAATACCCTGGCCTTCTTCGTTCTTGAAGATCACCTTGTCGACAAAGTTGCCGATGATCCGTGCGAAGAACATCACAAAGGTGTTCACCACGCCTTGAATCAACGCCAGGGTGACCATGTCACCATTGGCCACGTGGCCAATTTCGTGAGCCAAAACGGCTTTCACTTCATCTGGCGAGAAACGCTCCAGCAAGCCCTGGCTGACCGCGACCAGTGCGTCGTTCTTGTTCCAGCCTGTGGCGAACGCGTTCGCCTCGTAGGCCGGGAAGATCCCGACTTCAGGCATCTTGATCCCTGCTTCCCGGGACAATTGCTCGACGGTTTGCAGCAGCCATTGCTCGTGACGGGTACGCGGCTGGGTGATGATCTGGGTGCTGGTGCTCATCTTCGCCATCCACTTGGAGATGAACAGCGAGAACAGCGAACCGGCAAAACCAAAGACCGCACAGAAAATCAGCAGCTGATTGAGGTTCAGATCAACCCCGTTGGCCGCCATGAACCCGTTGAAGCCGAAAAGGCTCAGGGTGATGCTGGCAATCAGCACGACCGCCAGGTTAGTGGCCAAAAACAGCAGGATGCGCATCATGGTTGTAGAAATCTCCTTTTGCTAAAGATGTAGCGTACTGCGGGGTATATAAGGTGATGTATCGGGCTATTCAACCGGGTGACTATTTCAAACTGTTTCCTACGGCAACAGTGTAGTCGCTTGCAGGGCATTTCCGACGCTGGCATGGGACGTGTTTGACAGGCACAGCGCTGGGCAAGCCCCTGTGGTTGTTAGGCGCGAGCACCCAACAAGTGATCAGGCATGGCGTGAAACAAGGGTGTACGGCAGGACGCAAAGATATGTTGCTGAATTAATCGCCGTGCGACTTTCTCATAAAGTCGCACGGCGACAGACCCCTTACTGGCGGTAGGACTTGAGGAAGTTGCCGATCCGGCCAACGGCCATTTCCAGATCATCCACGCGCGGCAGGGTCACCACGCGGAAGTGGTCCGGCCAAGGCCAGTTGAAGGCGGTGCCCTGAACAACCAGCAGCTTCTCGGATAGCAGCAGGTCGAGCACGAACTTTTCATCGTTGTGGATCGGGCAGACTTTCGGGTCGATTCGCGGGAACGCATACAGTGCGCCCATCGGCTTGACGCAGCTCACACCCGGAATGTCGTTGAGCAGTTCCCAGGTGCGATTGCGCTGTTCCAGCAAGCGGCCTTGGGGCAGGACCAGGTCATTGATGCTCTGATAGCCGCCCAGTGCGGTCTGGATCGCGTGCTGGCTCGGCACGTTGGCACACAGGCGCATGTTGGCCAGCATGTCGATGCCTTCGATGTAGCTCTGCGCGTGATGTTTCGGGCCGGAGATGGCGATCCAGCCGGAACGGAAGCCCGCCACGCGATAGGACTTGGACAGACCGTTGAAGGTCAGGCACAGCAGGTCCGGGGCCAGTGAAGCGGTGCAGATGTGCACGGCGTCGTCGTACAGGATCTTGTCGTAGATCTCGTCGGAGAACACCACCAGGTTGTGCTGACGGGCCAGTTCCAGCATGCCCAGCAACACTTCCTTCGAATACACCGCGCCGGTCGGGTTGTTCGGGTTGATGATCACCAGTGCCTTGGTGTTCGGGGTGATCTTGGCCTTGATATCGGCCAGGTCCGGCCACCAGTTGGCTTGCTCATCGCACAGGTAATGAACCGGGTTGCCGCCCGACAGGCTGACTGCGGCCGTCCACAGCGGATAGTCCGGGGCCGGCACCAGCACTTCGTCGCCGTTGTTGAGCAGGGCCTGCATCGACATCACGATCAGCTCGGAAACGCCGTTACCCAGGTAGATGTCTTCGATGCCGACGCCTTCAACCTGCTTCTGCTGGTAGTACTGCATCACGGCCTTGCGCGCGCTGAACAGGCCTTTGGAATCGCTATAGCCCTGGGCGGTCGGCAAATTGCGGATCACGTCCTGGAGGATTTCGTCCGGCGCTTCGAAACCAAAAGGCGCCGGGTTGCCGATGTTCAGCTTGAGGATGCGATGGCCTTCCTCTTCCAGGCGTTTGGCGTGCTTGAGCACTGGGCCGCGAATGTCGTAGCAGACGTTGGCGAGCTTGTTCGATTTGCTGACCTGCATGGCGATGTGATCCCGAAAATGAACGATCCAGGCGGTGTATGAACTACCGTACTGGGAATCCTGCGTATTCACACAGGCCTGACGCCTTGAAATGCAGCACCCATAAATCCGTTTGAATGCGCGTGGTCTGGCTGCCAGACTGGCGTTTGACGAGGCGCAATCATACGTGCCGCCCGATCCGTGGAAAAGGTACAGATCGGGCTTTTTCAGCTGCTGAGGTGTGATGATGGAAAAGTTGGAAAAAACCCTGGAAGAATGGAAGGCGATGCTCGACCCGGAGCAGTACAACGTGTGCCGCCTCAAAGGCACCGAGCGACCGTTTTCCGGTAAATACAACGGCACCAAGACTGACGGTGTTTACCATTGCATCTGCTGCAACGAGCCGCTGTTCGATTCAAAAACCAAATTTGACTCCGGCTGCGGCTGGCCGAGCTTCTACGCACCGATCGGCGACAGTGCGATGGTCGAGATCCGTGACGTCAGCCACGGCATGATCCGCACTGAAGTGGTCTGCGCTAAATGTGATGCACACCTTGGGCACGTGTTCCCGGATGGCCCGCCACCCACCGGTCTGCGTTATTGCATCAACTCGGTGTGTCTGGATCTGGTGCCGCGCGAATAATGTGAGCCCTGTAGGAGCACGGCTTGCCTGCGATGTCGATCTAAAGGACGCCATCGCCGGCAAGCCGTGCTCCTACAGGGATTGTCGTGCCCCTGATCAGTCAGATTGATTTATTAAATTGCACGCAATTCAATTGCTCGCTATGTTTGCCTTATCTCCTTTCATCAAGAGTCCAAGCCATGAGCGACAATCTGCTGAGCATCCCGTGTACCACCATCAAGGGTGAACAAAAGACCTTGGCCGATTACGCCGGCAAAGCCGTGTTGGTGGTCAATACCGCGAGCGAGTGCGGCTTCACCCCGCAATACAAGGGTCTGGAAGAGTTGTGGCAAACCTACAAGGACCAAGGGCTGGTGGTCCTCGGCTTTCCGTGCAATCAGTTCGGTAAACAGGAACCCGGCAACGAAGACGCCATTTCCGAATTCTGCGAATTGAACTTCGGTGTCAGCTTCCCGCTGTTCAAGAAGATCGAAGTCAACGGTGCCGACGCCCATCCATTGTTCGTTCAGTTGAAAAAACGCGCACCGGGTGTACTGGGTTCGCAGGGCATCAAGTGGAACTTCACCAAGTTCCTGATTGGCAAGGACGGTCAGTTGGTCAAGCGCTTCGCCCCGGCGACCAAGCCTCAGGACCTGAGCCGCGAGATCGAAGCCCTGCTCAAATGAACACCATGTCCGTCGATTCCCTGAAGCTTGACAGTCAGCTCTGCTTCAAGCTGTACGCCGCTTCCCGGGCAGTGATTCGTGCCTACAAACCGATGCTCGACCAACTCGGCCTGACCTACCCGCAATACCTTGCCATGCTGGTGTTGTGGGAATGGCAGGAGGCGGCCCCCGAGCAGCCAACGGTCAAGGCGTTGGGCGAACGCCTGGCGCTGGATTCCGGCACCTTGACGCCATTGCTCAAGCGACTTGAGCAATTGCAGCTGGTGCAGCGTCAGCGTTCGGCTCGCGATGAGCGTGAAGTGCACCTTAGCCTGTCACCGTCCGGTAAGGCGTTGCGTGATCAGGTCGGCCCGCTCAAGACTCGGCTGTTGTGCGACAGCGGGGTGGATCTGGATCGTCTGAATGATCTGCGCGATGGGCTTGATCATTTGTTAGGGCAGATCAAAGCGCTGTCGTAGTCGCAACCCACACGTCAAGCAGGGCGGCCAGTTCTTCGCGGCGCAAGGGCTTGACCAAGTAGTCGTTCATGCCCGCCGCGCGGCAGCGTTCGCGTTCCTCGGACATCGCGTTGGCGGTCAGCGCGACGATGGGTAGCTGCGGCCAGCGCCCGCTGCGACGAATTTGCCGACTCGCTTCGTAGCCGTCCATTACCGGCATGTTGCAGTCCATCAACACCAGATCGAAGTCAGTGTACTCAAGCTGATCCAGCGCTTCGGCACCGTGGGCGGCGACGATGACTTCACAGCCGAGTTTTCCCAGCATGCCCTTGGCCACCATTTGATTGACCGGGTTGTCCTCGACCAGCAATACGCGGCCACGCCGCTGGTGAGGCACGACCTCGACCCGCGCTCCGTTGATCATTGTGGTTTCCGGCTGCAAGACTCGCCGCAAGTTCTGGTACAGCGCATTGCGCGCCAGCGGTCGTGCCTGTTGCTGCAAGGGCGCGAGGGCGCTCACCTGTTCGCTGGGCATGAAGTTGCCATAAGCGGTTACCAACAGAATCGGTGCGGCGAGGGTGGGGCGCAGACCAAACAGGCATTCGGGGCAGTCGGTGATCAAGACATCAGGCTCAAGGCCAATCAACGAGTCATCCATGGAGCGCTGTTGATAGTCGAGCCCCCACGCGGGTAACAGGGTTTTCAACAGTTCTGCAAGCCCGCTACTGGCGGCGGTTATCGCAACGACCTTGCCGGACAGCGGTGCCGGGGACATGGCGCAGGTGTGGGCGGGCAGCGGCAGGTCGGCGCAGAACTGGCTGCCGAAACCGGCTTGCGAGCTGATCGTCAGACGTCCCTGCATGGCTTCGCAGAGGTTATAGGTGAGGGCCAGGCCCAGCCCCGTACCGCCAAACTGCCGGGTAATACCGGCACCGGCCTGGGTAAACGGCTGGAAGATCTTGACCTGGGCATCCTGGGCGATCCCGATACCGGTATCGCAGACCTCGATTCTGACGCCCTCTGCGAACGTAGACAGACGTAAGTCAACCCGACCGAAGCGGGTGAATTTGAGCGCATTGGACAACAGATTACTGACGATCTGCCGCACTCGGGTCGGGTCCCCCAGCACCAGCGCCGGAAATTGCGGATCGATCAGGCACGTCAGCTCCACGCTCGGCGCCGCATTCTGGGACAACAGGTTGGCGGTGTCTTCGACCAACGAGCCAAGGTCGAAGGGAATGTGCTCGAGTTCAAGCTGACCGGCATCGAATTTCGACAGGTCGAGAATATCGTTGAGCAGTTCGACCAGCACTTTGCCTGAGTCATGAGCGATCGACAGCTGTTGCTGCTGCTCGGCAGTGAGCGGGCCGTCCAGTGACAGCGCGATCATCCCTAACAGGCCGTTGAGGGGCGTGCGTATTTCATGGCTCATGTTGGCCACAAACACCGAGCGTGCTTCGGCCATATCGATGGCGGTGGTACGTGCGATTTCCAGCTCCTGATTGGATTGGCTGAGCCTGGCATTGGTTGCCTTGAGCTCAGCGGTACGCGTCGAGACGATGCTTTCCAGTTGGTTGAGGTTGTCGGTCAGGCGGTTTTCGGCGTTGCGTCGTTGATGGATTTCGGTGGCGGTGTTTTCGAATTGTTCGTTGGCGGCTTTGACCAGCACGCCGATTTCATCGTTTTCATGCCCCGGCGGGCATTCAACCCTGGGTGGCTCCACGCTACGCGGATCGCGGCCACTGAGTTCGCGAATGACCCGCACCAAGGGTTTGGTCAGCATCACGTAGAACAGCACGAGCAGAATGCCTGTCAGGATCAGGCTTCGAGCGAAGCCGTTGAGCAGCGTCACTTCGGCCCGGCGCAGGAAGCGGCTACCGAAGGCGTAGGTATCGACTTCCAGTTGCAAGGTCCCGAGGGATTCGTTTGGCAGGTGATCGAGAAAGAGGCGGTCTTCGAAGTGCCGATGGGCGCCGAACAGAAAGTCGCTGATCACTCGATAACCGCTTTGCGTACCTGAACGCTTGACGCTGGCCAGCACGGTATTACGGTTATCGGTCAGTTTCGCGCTGATGATCGCCGGTGAGCGCAGCAGGCCCAGGGTCAGTTCCTGGGCGAGTTCGGCGTCGATGTTGTAGGCGATGCGCGAGGCGGGATTATGACTGATTTCCAGCAAAGACCGTATTTCGCGGTTGATGGAGGCGTCTTCGCTGGCATAATCGATGCTTATTTGCAGCAGGCTGAGCAGCGTGCCCAGAATGAAACCGACCAGCACAGTCAGCTTGGCTTGCTTGTATGACAGCCGGTGGGTGAATTTGATATCCATGGGGTGTTGAACCACTTCCGTTTTCTTTCGCTGCTCAAGCATAGTCGATCATGCAGGGATACCGATGTTCTCGCGAACCCTTGAGCAAGGGTTGAGCCGGGCACCGAACGCTGTGTATTCGTCGCTGTATCGCCATCATCACTGTGAACGTGCCCGAGGAGAAGACGTGGACGCTCGATTGAATGCTTTTCTTGAACGCGCCGATGCTGTTTTGGCCCGTATCGAGCCGCTGCTGCCCGCATCTCGACAAACCATCGACTGGAACCAATGCCTGGCCGCGCGCTGGCAGCGCGAGGGGCGCAGCGGTTTTCTGTTGCCCCTGCACGTCAGCCTCGACATGCGTCTGTCCGACCTGATCGGTGTCGACCGGCAACTGGAGCAGTTGGGGCGAAATACCCAACAGTTCATCGACGGCATGCCGGCCAACCACGCTTTGCTCTGGGGCTCGCGCGGTACCGGTAAATCATCGCTGGTGCGTGCCTTGCTCGCCGAACATGCCCACGCCGGTTTGCGCCTGATCGAAATTGAGCGCGATCACCTGGCGGACCTGCCGCGAGTGGTCGAGCAAATCGGCAAGTTGCCGCAGCGCTTCGTGTTGTTCTGCGATGACCTGTCGTTCGAGTCGGGCGAGGGCGATTATCGCGTACTCAAGAGCGTGCTCGATGGCTCCCTTGAACAGGCACCGGATAACGTTCTGCTTTACGCTACCTCCAACCGTCGTCACCTGGTGCCGGAAAAGGAAAGCGATAACGAAAACTGGAAAAGAGTCGACGGCGAACTGCACCCCAGCGAGGCGGTGGAAGACAAGATCGCGCTGTCGGACCGCTTTGGTTTGTGGCTGTCGTTTTATCCGTTTACTCAGGAACATTTCCTCAACGTAGTCGAACACTGGATCGGTCAACTGGCCGATAAAGCCGGGCTTGAGTGGCAGCGTAACGAAGAGTTGGACATCCTCGCGGTGCGTTGGGCCACGGGCCGAGGCAATCGTAATGGCCGTTGCGCCTATCAATTTGCCCGCTATTGGGTCGGGCTCAAGCTGTTGGAGCACAAAGCATGATTGATTTACAGAAGAGCGGCCAAGGCCTGGATGGTTACGGCATGTTGTGGGCGCAGCTGGAGTCGTTGCTGGCGGATGAGCGTGATTTTATCGCCAATGCTGCACAGTTCTCGGCATTCCTGTTCAACCAGCTCGATGACCTGAACTGGGCCGGTTTCTACCTCAATCGTAACGAAGAACTGGTGCTCGGTCCTTTCCAGGGGCAAATCGCCTGCGTGCGGATTCCATTTGGTCGCGGCGTGTGCGGGACGGCTGCGTCGACCTTGCAGACTCAATTGGTTGAAGACGTGCATGCATTTCCCGGGCATATCGCCTGCGACAGCGCATCGAACAGCGAACTGGTTGTTCCGTTGGTCAAGGACGGTCGATTGGTCGGTGTGCTGGACCTCGACAGCCCAAAACTGGCGCGTTTTAGCGCTGAAGATCAGGCCGGTATCGAGCAGCTGGCGGCGATTTTTCTGCGCCTGACCGATTGCTGATCATGCACTCAAGCCTGCCTTGACCAGAAGGCTTGACCGGTCAACAGCGTCAATCTGCCGAGGATCGAGGAATCGTTCTGCGTACTGCAAATAAATGTGTGCGTTGATGAACAGCCCGAACAACTCCGGGTCGATGTGGGCGTCACGGCACATGTTGGCCATGATGCCCAAGGCCTCGCTCAAGGTTTTGGCTTTCTTGTAGGGACGATCGGCAGCGGTCAGCGCTTCGAAAATATCGGCAATCGCCATCATGCGCGCCGGCAGGCTCATGTCTTCGCGCTTCAACTGTTTGGGATAACCGGTGCCGTCCATTTTCTCGTGATGGCCGCCGGCGATTTCCGCGACGTTGTTGAGGTGCTCGGGAAAGGGCAGGCGGCTGAGCATCAGGATCGTCTGCACCATGTGGTGATTGATGATGTAACGCTCTTCGCGAGTCAGCGTGCCTCGGGTAATGCTCAGGTTGTAGAGCTCGCCCCGGTTGTACTTGTAATGCGGTACATCGAGCTTGAAACCCCACGGATTGTCAGCCGGGATCAGTTCGCTTTCGGCACGTTCGAACAGGTGCTCGGGTTTGTCCGCGAGCAACGGCTCGCTGATGGGCAGCGTCGGCGCCGGCGTTCGTTCCTGGCGGCGGTTCTCCTCCCATGAAACCCCGAGCCGATCATCCAGGGTTCGGGTCCAGGTACGTTGAGCAATGCCGCGCAAACGTTGCAGGTCGGCTTCGGCCATGGCTTCACCGCCCAGATTGCAGTGGGCGATGAACGCGAAATCATCGTCCAGTCCCGCCAGAATGGCATTGCGCAATTCGGCTAGGTGATGCTCGTCACCCCCTTGGGCAATGGCCTGCCAATAATTGATCCAGGCATCGCGCTTGAGCACTTCGAAACGCATGCGGATTTCGTGGATGCGGTCGTTCAGGGTTTCAAGTTTGGTGGCCTTGTCGACCACATACTCAGGGGTGGTGACCTTGCCACAGTCGTGCAGCCATGCTGCGATGTGCAGGGCTTCCCACTCGTCTTCCGTAGGCTGATAGCCGCTGAAGGCCGGCTCCTGACTGGCGGCGGCAGCCTGTGCGAGCATCAGCGTCAACGCCGGCACCCGCTGACAATGCCCGCCGGTGTAAGGACTTTTGGCATCGATCGCCCCAGCCAGCAGTTGTATGAAAGAGTCCAGCAACTGTTTCTGTCTGGCTTGCAGGCGCTGGCTTTCAATACTCACCGCCGCCGCGCCTGACACCGCCTGGAGAAACGCAATGCGGTCCGGGCGAAGCTTTTCCAGGTCGTGTTGTGTGCCGCTGTCGGCTAGCAAGAGGATCAGCAGGCCGACGGTTTCGTTATGCCGGTTGTGTAACCGGATACCGATCAAATGAACCCGTGGGCTTTCCAGTGCAAGCATCACCTTTTGCAGGTCGGCGGCGTTTTCGGAGCTCAGATTGGTGACGACATTGTCGGCGTTCGACAACTGCTGCATCCACTGAGGGCTCTGCGGGTTCTGGAGTTCGTGGCCGAGAATCCCAAATGCAGGTAGTGCCTGGGCGGTCTCGTTGATAACCAGTCCGTGAGGCTCCATGCGGTCGCTATCCTGTTCGCGCAGGTAAATCAGACCCGCCTGGGCCTGCCCGATTTTCACGGTTTCGAATAACACCCGTTGCAGTAACGGTGCAAAACGGGTCTCGGCACTCAGGCTGTCAGTGATCTGGAAAAAGCTCGCCAGGGTGTCCTTCATGCGCGCCATCGACACGCTCAGTTGGTCGACTTCCAGCACGGGTGAGCGTCGGCTGACAGGAAAGTTGAAATTGAAACTGCGGATCGCATCGGCTTCCTGCACCAGTGTGCGCAGGGGTTTGACCAGAACTCTGGAGGTGAGCCACCCCAGCGGCAGGCACAGCAGCAACGTTGCCAGAGTGATCACTGCGCCTTGCCAGCGCATGCGATAGGCATCGACGAGCAATTCATCTTCCGGCACCAACAGCGCCAGCTGCAATCCTTCAGGCCCGCCTTCCTTCATGCTGCTGCGGGCCACAATCCATTGGCGACCCGCGGCGTCCAGGCGATTACCTTCGGGCGGACGGGTGAGCAGGGCACCGAGTGCCGGATTCAAATCGGCTGCCTTGATCAAGCGTACGGTCTGGTCGTCGACGATCAGCCTGTTGCTGTCGGGATAGGCAACGGCATTGCCCTCGCCATCGAACAGCACGATTTCTGTGTGCGGGGTCACCACATGTTTGGCCAGCGTCGCCGACAGTTCGGCGAGGGTGAGGTCGGCACCCATCACTGCGTTCGCACCGCTACGCCGGGCCAGGGTGGTGCCAACATCGTGAGTGGAGAAAAATACATAGGGTTCGGTGGTGATCTGGTCCTTATCGCTACGAGCGCTGCTAAACCAGGCGCGTGTGCGCGGATCGAAGGTTTCGTCGGGGGTATCCTGGCGGTCGATGAGGGTCAGGTTCTGATCAAAAAACAAAGACTGCGATCGCACCTTTCCACCGCCGGCCGGGTGTTCGATGCTCCAGACTTGATAGGCCGCCGTGTCCGGGGCATTGGTGAGAGCTTTCACGGCCGGGATGCGCAGAGGACGCACCATGAAAAAGTCGCCATTGCTGTAACCCAGATACAGCGAGGCCAGGTTGGGATTGTCTTTGAGCGATTGGCTAAAGGGTTTCAGCAGCGCGAGCCGTTGCTCCAGCGCCGACGCTTCGGTCGCCGGGTTGTCCACTAGCAAGCTCAACAGGTGGCGGATCGGTACATAGGTGGCTTGCAGATCCAGCCGGACATCCTGCTCGATCCGGTTGAAGAGTTTTTCGCTGCTGGACAGGATGATCTGCGTGGTTTGCCGGTAATTGAAAATGCCCAACACCACGCCCGTTAGCAGCAGCAGGAAGGTAAACATCACGCTGATATGGACGTGTAAAGGAAATCGGCGTTGATCGGAGCGCAGTGAGCTTGGCATTACGGGTCTCTCCATGAGGGTAAACACACTGCTCAACGCTCAAGGATAGTTAATGCTCCATCGTTCTGCTTTTGTCGTTATGCCCTATTTGTTGTTGCAAGGCTTGCTCCAGTTCGAGCATGGCGCGTTCGATGGCTTTAGTGCAGTTGGCTACGGTTTCGGGGTGGAACACTTCATGGCAGGCGATTTCGAGCGCTTCACAGCTGTCGATCAATCGATACGCGTGGGCGATTCGGGCCGCCCCCTTGATTTTGTGAGCGAAGTCGAGGAAAGACTGGCGGTCTTTGCACTGGGACAGCGCCCGCAATTGCTCACGGTCCAGACGATTGCTGTTCAGCAGTTCGGACAGTAAGCGGTGATCCAGCTTCGGATTACCGCCGGTCAGCAGTTGCAGCCCTTCGAGGCTGAACGCCGGGTCGCGGGTGATCGGCTTGATACGTTCAATCCACTGCCTCAAGGCCGTCAAGCTGAGGGGTTTGAACAGGCAGTCGTCCATCCCTGCTTGTTTGCAGCGTTGTATTTCTTCCGACTGTGCATTGGCGGTAAAACCCAACAGGGTGCAGACCGCGCGCGGCTGTTGCTGTTCGTATTGACGAATTAGCCGGGCCAATTCGTAGCCGTTCATGATCGGCATGTTGCAATCAACAATGACCAGATCGAACTGTCCGTGCTTCCATGCCGCGAATCCGGCCTCGCCCTCTGCTGCTGCGCTATAGCGATGCCCCAAAAACTCCAGTTGCTGACACATGAGCAAGCGATTGGCCGGATGATCGTCGACCACCAGGACGTTCAACGGGGTTGAGGTAGTCTGAATAGACGCTTCGACGGTTTTCGGCATCAGCTCTGGCGGCAATGTCGCCAGATGCAGCAATATTTCGACTTGAGTGCCGGCACCGGGCTGGCTACGCAATTGCAGGCTGCCGCCCATCATCTCGCACAGCGTGCGACTGATCACCAGACCCAGCCCCGCGCCCCTTCGGGTCGACTGAGCGCTATGGGTCGCCTGAGCGAATGGCTCGAACAAACGCTGTTGATCCTGCTCGCTGATCCCCATTCCGCTGTCCTTGACCTGCACGCGCAGCAAGACCCGCTCGGGCTCGTCAGAGGCCTGTAGCTCAACCACAATCCGGACCTGACCCTGTTCGGTAAACTTGATGGCGTTGCTGACCAGATTGGACAACACCTGTTTGAAGCGCATCGGGTCTAACAGGACATCGGTTGGCGGATGTGCAGGACTGAAGTCCAGCAACAGGCGCAGGTTTTTCTGCCGGGCGAGCCCGTCGAAAATTCTGACCACCGATGCCACCGTTTCACTCAGGTTGACGCGCTCCGGGTTCAGGCTCAGATGCCCGGACTCGATGCGCGCAATATCGAGAATGTCCCCGATCAGTTCCAGCAGGTCTTTCGCCGAGTTGTATGCGACGTCAATGGCGGGGCGGTCCGGATGAGCTGGCTCGATACGTTTGAGGGTCAGTTCCAGCATGCCGATGATTGCATTCATCGGGGTGCGGATCTCATGGCTCATGGTCGCCAGAAAAGTGCTTTTGGCTCTGTTCGCTTCATCGGCGCGTTCCTTGGCCGCCTGACGCTGTTTTATCTGACGACGCATGTAAGCGTTCCAGGCAACAGAAATCAGCAGTAGCACACCAACACCAATCACCACCTGATAGAACATCCGGTGATAGCTGCGCCAGGTGTTTTGCGTAGCAGACGAGTATCCCCGCCAGCGGCTGTTGATAATGCCCAGCTCCTGCGGGGTAATGCTCAGCAATGCCTTGTCGAGGATGGCGCTCAGTTCTTTGGCATCACGCCCTGTTGCCAGAGAGAATGCAGCCTGCTGCGTGCCAAGGGTGGAGCTGATCTGAAGGGGCTGCTCGAAGATTCTGGATGAGATGAAGTAGTTGGCGATCACCAGCGAGTTTACGGCGCCTTCAGCCTGACCCTCTGCAACTGACTGCACGGCACTGAAGGTGTCTGGGGTTTCGATCAGATTGACGTGTGGGAACTCGCGACGCAGGTAATCCACCATCGGATTGCCTTGGGCAATCGTCAGGCGCTTGCCCGAAAATTGCGTGAGGTCGGTCGGGGTGTCGGCCACTTTGCGTGTCAGCAGGACAAAGGAGTTTTCCAGGTAGGGGCGGCTGAAGTTCAGCATCGTTTCACGTAGTGCGCTGGGCAGCAGGGCGGCAATCAAGTCGGCCTGATGATGACTGATTCGCTCGATCATCTCGTCATCGCTTCGGCTGCGATGGATCTCGAAGCGCAAGCCGGTGCGCAACCTGATCAATTCGAGCAGGTCGGCGGTAACACCGCGAAAGTTGCCTTCATCGTCGAAAAACGTCAGCGGTGCAAACGCCTCATTGACCACCACGCGAACCACTGGATGTTGCGCCAGCCAGCGTTCTTCGCGACCGGTAAGTTGCAGCTTGTGGTCGGTGAGCAGGATGTCACTGCCTGCACTCCAGCGTTTGGCGATGTTTTCTCGCTCGCTGGTGGGAGTGGCATTCAGTATCGCGTTGATTATCCCAAGTAGTTCCGGGTTGTTCTGGTGCACGGCAAAACTGAATCCGTGGATTTCGTGTTTACCGAAGTTGGCCATCCGGACGTTGTTCAAGTAACCCTTGTTAATCAGGTAATGGGTTGAAATGGTGTCACCGAGAAAGACATCAGCCTGGTCGAACGCGACAGCGTTGATTGCATTCTGGTAAGAGGGGAAGGTTGAGATAATTGCCTTTGGATACAGGGATTTGACTTCTTCCATCGGCAAATAGTGGTACACCATGCTCAACCGCAACCCGGCCAGTCCATCGGTCAGGGATCGGTTTTCTCCTTCTCGTGTCACCAGAACCGGTTGGTCCGCGGCGTAAGGTGTGGAAAGCACAATGTCGGCGTTGCGTGCCTCAAACCCATTGGCACTGCCAAGCATATCGACCTCACCGTTTTCCAGCGCTTCGATCGCGTTTTCTCGGGACGCGTAGCGCTGAACCTTGATGGGCAGGCCGGTGACCTTGCCAAGGATGCCCGCGTAATCGGCAGTGAAACCTTCATAGTCGCTGCCGCTGTTGGTCAGGTCGAAAGGCGGGTAATCGGGGGCTGAAGTGCCCAGAGTCAGTTCACGTTTGTTGTTGAGCCATTGCCGTTGTGATTTATCCAGTTGGACTTCCATGTGACCGACCATTGAGCGACTGAGCAGGGTGTAATGCTCGCTGGCGGAGTGTGTCGCAGACACTGAGGTGCTCAGACATAAGCCTGCAGTTATCAGTATTAGATAATCCTTTATACGACTGGGCATCCGGGCTCTCACACTAAGGCGTTACGTTTTGCCATATCGATGAGTTCAACCAGTGATTTGGCTTTGAGTTTTTGCATCAAGCGCTTTTTATAGGTGCTGACTGTCTTGTTGCTGAGGAACATGCCCTTGGCAATTTCCTTGTTGGTACGGCCTTGTGCAAACAGTTGCAATACCATCAACTCCCGGTCGTTGACTGCTTTGAAGAGCTCCAGGTCGGCGTATCGCGTGTCATCGCTACGGACAGGATTCAACGCCTGACTGGGGAAGTAGTTGTAGCCTGAGAGCACCGCCTTGATGGCACTCACCAGTTCACTGAGGTCTTCCTGTTTGCATACATAGCCCGACGCGCCGGACTGCATGCAGCGAATACCGAACAATGTCGGGCACTGAGCCGTTAATACCAGGGTTTTTAACGGGGTACACATGGCGTTGAAACGGGAGAGAACTTCCAGTCCGTCCAGTTTGGGAATGCTGATGTCGAGAATGACCAGGTCCGGCATGCATTCTCGAACCATCTGCATGGCGTCGACCCCATTATCAGTTTCGCCGACGACTTTATAACCCTCATGTTCGAGCAACATTCGGACGGCAAGACGGATAACGGGGTGATCGTCGACAATAAAAACGGAGTTCATAATCAGATCCCATGCGAGCTCAAATAAAGCGCGCACCATAGCTCAGATAGTTGAGGGGGCGCATGAACCGACAGGCAGATAGCAGTGATATAGGAAAAGTCCTACAGTCGAAGAGGAATCGGACTACGGTCCAACTAGGTTTTGAATGAGGATCAATAAAAATGTTGTATTAAGTGCTGGGGTGGTTGTGGTGTTTATTTTAAATGGGTTGTTTGTGTATCAAGTGTATTTTTAGTAGTGGGTTTTTATAGCGAAGCCCGGGTCAACAGGTTTCTAAAGTCTGATTGTTTCAAGGGTTTCATCAAGTAGCCCAGCAAAGGTAGATTGTACTCATCGGCCGTTTTTTTAAGTTTGTCTAGTTCGCCGGGTGTCAGGCTACTCAGGAGTATTGCCTGCTTGATCATTCCCCGGCGGCTGGCGAGTTCGATCAAGTCGAGGCCTGTGAGGTCAGGCAGACATTGATCACACAGGAGAATGTCGAACGGGTGCGAAGACTCAAGCATCTGGTGCAAAGCGCTCTTTGCACTGTCCGTAGCGGTGAGTTGGGTGAAGCCATAACTCTCAAGCAGGTATTGGGTCGCTTTCAGCTGAAAGGGATGATCTTCCACCAGCAAGATGCGCCAATTGTGTTTGGACCTGACATTTTTCATGCTTGATCTGTCGATCAGAGTGGAAGGTGATTATTGCGCGAGCAGGGAGAGCAATCGATCAGTCGGCTCTGCACAAGGTGTAGGGCGATTCTGTTGGTGCTGAAGTGCGAATGAATATCGACCCGCTCCTCAGACGATCTGAACAGCGGGTCGATGGGCATTTATCCGCGGTTTGAACGACCGGTCATTTCCAGGGCCATTTCACTGGCGTAGCTGTCGGTCATGCCGGCGATGAAGTCGATCATGCGCAGAAATGAAGTGTGCAATGGGCCAAGAGGATCGGGCGCATTGTTGCCCAACAGGTCGAGGATGCGGCGACTTTTGAACGACGGCGTTCGACCGTTGTGTTGTTCCAGTGCGGCCCCGCAGAATGCGTTCAGAAGAATCTCCAGCGTGGTGTAGGCGCCGATTTCATGCAGCGTCTTGCGTTTGTCCTGGAAGATTTTTTTTCTGGCCATGTCTTTGGCGTTCAAGACGCAGCGCTTGGCCGGGCCATGCATGTGCTCCACCAAATCGCCGGGTAGCGTGCCGGCCAGCAAGGCATCCTGTTGTTCTACGAAGGCGCGAGCAGCGGCATTGGTCAGATGCTCGATGGCTTTTCCTCGCAGAATTGCCAGCTTGCGTCGACGCGAATCCAATGGGCCCAGTTGGCGATAGGTTTGCGGAAGATCGTCGCCCACAAGGTTGAGCAGCAAAGACTCGACTTCGGCGTACTCCAGCAACTCCATTTCCAGGCCGTCTTCTAGGTCGATCAGCGCGTAGCAGATGTCATCGGCGGCTTCCATCAGATACACCAAGGGATGACGTGCCCAGCGCTGCTCCTCGAGCTGTGGCAGGCCGAGTTTATGGGCGATCTGCTCCAGCAACGGCAGTTCGCTCTGATAACAGCCGAACTTGTGCTTCTTGTAGCCCAGTGAGTCAGCGTGTTTTGCCGTCCAGGGATACTTCAGATACGTACCCAGTGTGGCGTACGTCAACCGCGTGCCACCGTCGAACTGATGGTATTCAAGCTGAGTGAGGACGCGGAAACCTTGGGCGTTGCCTTCGAAGTTCAGGAAGTCATTGCGTTCGGTTTCGCTCATGTCGTCCAGCCAGCCACGGCCCGCCGCCTGCTGGAACCAGTGACGGATGGCGTCTTCGCCGGAGTGACCGAAGGGTGGATTGCCGATGTCATGGGCCAGGCAGGCGGACTGCACCACCATCCCCAGATCACTCGGATCGCACCATTCGGGCAGGGCGCTGCGAATGGTTTCACCGACACGCATGCCCAACGAGCGGCCGACACAGCTGACTTCCAGCGAGTGGGTCAGGCGCGTGTGGATGTGATCGTTGCTGGTGACCGGATGGACTTGGGTCTTGCGTCCCAGCCGGCGAAAAGCGCCTGAGAAAATAATGCGGTCATGGTCTTTATGGAAAGGACTGCGACCGAGTTCTTCCGGGCTGTGCAGAGGTTTTCCGAGGCGTTCGCGGGTAAGCAGGGTTTGCCAATCCAAGGCGGGTCTCTCCGTCAGGTGACTGATCCCTTAGCCTAGAGCCCGGCGGCGTTGATGTCGATGAGTAGCAGTCGCTCACCATTGACGAAAAATTGCCCGGCGGTGAGACAAGTCTTGTTTTTGGACTCGCCTGGTCACCGGGTGGGCACACAGGATTGAACCCCTCGATAAAAGAGGTTCATCCCGGTGGTGTGGCTAGAATGCAGCCAGAGACTGGCTATTTAGTCTTTACGCGAATTGCTTTGCAGGACCAGCTTGATCAGGGGCCCGAGGCTGGTGCCCAGACGAACCAGGCGAGTGAGGCTGCTGACGCCACCGTTCCTGGTACTTTTCCCGGTCAAAAATCCCAGCAAGGTAACCGCCGCCACGCCCCAGAGCGGGGCATGCTTGATGCCAAAACTGCTCTGGAGGTCTTGCGACATCCCGCGTATTCGCTGCAAGGGCAGCAGCAGTTCCCTGGATTCGTGGCGAATTTCCTGACGGTGCATTTCCATGCGCAGGCGAATCAGCGCCTTGCGCATTTCTGTGCGCGAGCTGTTGTGCGGCAGTTCAGGCAGGCTCATGGCAGCAGGCGCTCCCGATCATTGGCCAATTCTTCCAGAGTGCCATGGAAGGGCGAGGACTCATCGAAGATCGCCGCTTTCAAACGGAATGCACAGAATATGGAGGCAAGGGCATAGAACACGCAGAGCCCGATGATGGTGGGCAGGCGATAGGTGTCCCAAAACACAATCATCACCAGAGCCGACAACCCCACCAATAGCAGCAATGCAAAGACCAGCGCCAGTCCTGCAAATAACAGCAGGCTTACGGTGCGCGCTTTTTGTTCCTGCAACTCGATGCCGAACAGCTCGACATGGCTGTGCAACAGTCCGAGAAAAGCGGCCCCCAAGCGCCGCGATGAAGCGCTTGTGCCCGTCGCAGACGAGCTGGATTCGCCGATAGACATATCAGCGCCGAGAAGCTAGCAGGCCAATGAGGAAACCCACCCCGGCGGCAATCCCGACCGATTGCCATGGGTTGGCCTGAACGTAATCCTCGGTAGCGGTAACGGCGGCCTGACCTCGCTCGCGTAACGAGTCTTCGGTCAGCTTCAAGGTTTCCCGGGCACGCAACAGGCTGTCGTGGATCTGGTTGCGCAGCTCATCAGCCTGATCGCCGGCCAGGGTAGCGGTGTGTTCCAGCAACCGTTCGGTGTCGCTGACCAGTGTTTGAAAGTCGTTCATCAGTATTTCTTGAGCAGTCTTTGCCTTGATGCTGGCCATGGGTGGATCTCCGTAGTGGCTTCTGATGGGTTCGAGTATGAGCCTTGCGTGAAGGTTCAGTACAAATGACTGGTACAACTTTTGCTATGTCGTGGTGCGTTCCCGGCGCGCGCTGCGCTGTTGCCGGGCATGAAATCAGGAAAACCGCTTCTCAAACAATTAAAACTCGCGCGAAGGTTTCGATCTTTTGCGCCAAAGCGGTTCACGGGGATCAACGGTTCGATCCGGATAAGCCGCAACTTGGTGCGTACATCGCCTGCGCGAACCGCTTTGGTGCTTTTTCAGCCTTAAGGTCTGCCAATCCATGGAAAATCTGCAAAGTGCTGTGGACAGTCTGGTCCACAGCTCCAACACACTGTTCATCCTTATTGGTGCAGTCATGGTGTTGGCCATGCACGCCGGTTTCGCTTTTCTTGAGGTCGGCACGGTTCGGCAAAAGAACCAGGTTAACGCCTTGTCGAAGATTCTCAGCGACTTCGCCATTTCGACCTTGGCCTACTTCTTTATAGGCTATTGGATTTCCTATGGGGTCACCTTTCTGCAACCGGCGGCGGTGATCAACGCCGACCATGGTTACGGGTTGGTGAAGTTCTTCTTTCTGCTGACCTTTGCAGCGGCCATTCCGGCGATCATTTCCGGCGGCATCGCCGAGCGCGCCAGATTTGTCCCGCAGTTGTGCGCGACCGCGCTGATCGTGGCGTTCATCTATCCCTTTTTCGAAGGGATGATCTGGAACGGCAATTATGGTTTGCAAGCGTGGTTGCTGGCGCGATTCGGTGCCAGCTTCCATGATTTTGCAGGCTCGGTAGTGGTCCATGCCATGGGCGGCTGGTTGGCACTCGCGGCGGTATTGTTGCTCGGTCCACGACAAGGGCGCTATCGCGACGGTCGCCTGGTGGCATTTGCACCATCGAGCATTCCCTTTCTCGCGTTGGGCTCGTGGATTCTGATCGTGGGCTGGTTTGGCTTCAACGTCATGAGTGCCCAGACCTTGCAAGGCGTGAGCGGGTTGGTGGCGGTGAACTCGCTGATGGCCATGGTCGGTGGAACCATGGCGGCGCTTATCGTCGGGCGCAATGACCCAGGCTTTTTGCACAACGGCCCACTGGCCGGACTTGTGGCCATCTGCGCCGGTTCCGACCTGATGCACCCCGTGGGCGCACTGCTGACCGGTGCCATTGCCGGGGCACTTTTCGTCTGGTGCTTTACCGCGGCGCAGGGCAAATGGCATATCGACGATGTGCTGGGTGTGTGGCCTTTGCACGGTCTGTGTGGCGTGTGGGGCGGAATTGCCTGCGGGATTTTTGGCCAGACGGCCTTGGGCGGCTTGGGTGGGGTGAGTTTGGTCAGTCAGTTGATTGGCACTTCTCTGGGGGTGGTTGTGGCGCTGGCCGGTGGTTTTGCGGTGTATGGAGCGATCAAGGCGTTCCATGGGCTGCGCCTGAGTCAGGAAGAGGAGTATTACGGCGCGGACTTGTCGGTACACAAGATCGGCGCCGTCAGTCAGGACTGAATCACTTCTCTGCATCTTCGGCCCCGGGATAAAAATCGTGCAACATCCGGTAGCGATCATGTCGTATCTGATCAGCCCGCTCCTGTACCTGATGGGCGGGCAGTCCCAGCATGATCAGTGCATGGGAGGCGAGCATCAGGCTGGACTCCAGCAGTTCCGGTACGACTTCGCTGGCGCCGGCCTCTTTCAATTCGGTTAACTGGCTGTCGTCCCGGGTACGGACCAGAATCGGCACACGCGAATTGACCCTGCGTGCCTCCTTGAGTATCTCCAGCGCGATGTCGGTCTGGTCCACTGCGATCACCAACAGTTTGGCGCGGGCCAGTCCTACGGCAACCAGTAATTCACCTCGACGCGAGTCTCCGTAATGTACGCAGCTTTCGCTGGCGGCCGCTTCCTCGACTCTTACCGAATCGTGGTCCAGTGCAATGTAAGGTTGCTGCTGTTGGCGCAGACAGCGCCCGATGGACTGACCAACGCGCCCGTAACCACAGATGACGACATGCTTGTCGAGATCCGCGTTAAGCGCGCTGATTTCTTCGAGTTGTGCTTCCTTGTTGGACTTGCGATGCAGGTGCTTTGCGATAGACGGGGCTGCGCGCAGCATCAGTGGCGTGACCAGCATCGAACAGAACGTAGCGGCCAGCAGCAGGCTGCCGAGTTGCGCGGGTATCAGATCGCTTTGTTGCATCTGCGCTATCAGTGCAAAGCAGAACTCACCCCCCTGGGCCAGTGCGAGGCCGCTGCGCCAGGCGGTTTCGCCATCGCTGCCACGCCATTTGACCAGCAGCGCCACCACGGTGCCCTTGATCAGTAGCAATCCCAGCGTCAGGCCAAGGATCAGCAGGGCGTGGCTGGCGAACAAATTCAAGTCGATCAGCATGCCGATGCTGACGAAGAACACCCCGAGCAGAATGTCGCGAAACGGGCGGATATCGGCCTCGACCTGATGCCGGTAATGACTTTCGCCCAAGAGCATGCCAGCGAGAAACGCGCCCAAGGCGGGGGAAAGACCCAGTAGGTGAGTCAGCCAGGCCGTCAGCAAAACAATCACCAGAGCCAGCAGTACGAACAGTTCGGCAGAGCGGGCGGCGGCGACTTCATGGAACAATCTTGGTAATAGCCAGCGGCTGACCAGCAGCAGACCGACGAACAACACCACGGTCTTCACCAGTGTCAGAGGCAGCGCCCAATACCAGGCCTGATCACTGTTGCCGGCGAATACGGGCACCAGGGTCAACAGCAATACAGCCACTACGTCCTGAAACAGCAATACGGCGATGGCATTCTGGCCATGACTGCTGAAAATTTCGCCAAGGCTGGTCAGCTCCTTGCTGACAATGGCGGTGGATGACAGCGCCAGTCCCGCACCCAGTAACAGCGCGGCGGTCACCGGCATCCCGAACATCATCAGCAAAGCACCCAGCAGCAGTCCGCTTGCAAGCACTTGCAAACTGCCAAGACCAAACACTACCCGGCGTAGTGCGATCATTTTCGTCAGGGAGAACTCAAGACCGAGCGAGAACAGCAGGAACACCACGCCTAACTCGGCAAGGTAGGGCAGCCCTTCGCTTTGTTTCACCCAGTTGAAGGCGGTCGGGCCAACCATCAGCCCCACGCACAGATAGCCCAGGACCGGGGGCAATCGCAGACGCTGGAACAGCGCGATGACCACCAGTGAAGAAACGAGAATAATCAAGAGATTGGCAAACACAAAACACTCCGCTGATAGACGCTGGCTACTCAAGCGTAGAAGCAAAAAAAACGTGAGCATTGCTTAAATGGCACAAGTGGCGACTGATTTGCATCAGGGTTATACCGCCCGCCCTTGCGATTCATGCTCCAGGGCAGAAGATGCAATGGCTCGACGGCTTTTCGGGGCAGGCCTAGAATGGTCACTTAATTTTTTACGGTTGAGCGCTCATGCTTCCTGAATGTCAGCTGTTTGGCACCCTGGGGTGCCACCTCTGTGAAGTGGCCGAAGCCATGCTGATGCCCTTTGTCGAACACGGTCTGCTGGTCGAGCTGGTAGATATCGCTGACGATGAAACCTGGTTCGCAGCCTACAGTCTGCGCATTCCGGTCTTGCGAAGAATAGATACCGGCGCTGAGCTGGGTTGGCCGTTCGATTCCGACGAGGTGGTGGCGTTCTTGCGTTAAGCGGTTTTTCTGGTGGCGGTGATGCCGCCTGTCGAACTTTGCGATTGATCCCCTTGGCTTAACCGATGCTCTTCGGATACTGTATGCGCATACAGTTATTCGTAGTGCAGCCTCGCCGTCCCGGATTTTCGGGTTTGCGCAGGCAGTTCCGGGCGTGAGAGGGATGAATCGTGGTCAATGTCGAACAATTGAAAAACAGCGTGAACCGGATGTCGATCGATGTTGTGCGCGAGGCTGTCCTCGAGTTACGTCTGGACGGTCTGGTGACGGAGGGAAAAACACCCTTCAACAAACTGCATTTCAATACCTGTTTCGCCGAAATCGAAGCGTTGTTCCAGCGGGCGGGTTACCACCGGCAACTCGATGTCGTGGGCTATCAGGGGTTGTTGTACGCGCTTTACGATCCCGCTCGCTGGGAAGCCGTCGATGTACTGCGCTGGCTCAAGGAGTTCACTGACGCGGCGGCGCGCACACAGATTCCGGCATGAGTATTCTCTGCTAGGTTCGACTCGGCCACTGTTGGATAATGCCGACCTGTATTGAGGGTCAGAACTTTCGTATGTCGACTTCATCTTTTTCCGCTGCACACAACCAGGCCAGCACGCTCTACTTGCCGCCAGGTTCGTGGCAGACCGTTATCGATTGCCTGTGTGAACACTTCAGCGCTATTGGTCGTGAACAATGGCTGGACAGAGTGGCTCGCGGTCGGGTGCTCGACGGGCACGGAATGCCGATCGCGGTCGATCTGCCTTACAAGGAAGGCCTGCGGATTCATTATTTCCGTGAGGTGCCGGACGAAAAGCCGATCCCGGTAGTCGAGTCGATCCTCTATGCCGACGAGCATCTGGTGGTTGCAGACAAGCCGCATTTTCTGCCGGTGACGCCGGCAGGCGAGTACGTGGAACAAACGCTGCTACGAAGGTTGATCCGTCGACTGGATAACCCACATCTGGTGCCGCTGCATCGCATTGACCGGCATACGGCAGGGTTGGTGCTGTTTTCAGCCAACCCGCAGAGCCGTTCAGCGTATCAGTCGTTATTTCCGACACGACAGATTGAAAAGCGCTACGAGGCAATCGCCGCTGCGTTGCCTGAACGGGCCTTTCCATTGGTGCATAAAAGCCGGCTCATCAATGGCGAACCGTTTTTCCGCATGCAGGAAGGTCCGGGTGTCAGCAATACCGAGACAGCAGTCGAGGTTCGGGAAAAGAACGGAGACCTCTGGCGATATGCGCTTTTCCCGGTGACGGGCAAGAAACATCAATTACGGGTGCACATGACAGCGCTGGGCGCGAGTATCTGCAATGATCCGTTCTACCCGCAGGTGCTCAAGGACGTTGAAGATGACTACGCCAACCCGCTGAAACTGCTCGCTCAGGGCTTGCGGTTTGTGGATCCGGTCACCGGCCAGGAAAGGGTGTTTGAAAGCACCATCACCTTGCAGTGGTGAAAAATCTCGGTCACGAAAAAGCCCGCATCAAGCGGGCTTTTTCGCATCTGGCAGGTGCAGTAAAGATTACAATTCTTTAACGGTGCGAACCTGATCCTTGTTGATGCGAGTTTCCTTGCCATCCAGCTGTTCGAATTCGTAGAAGCCCGACTTTTCATCATACGATGGCGTGTCGATGGCCTGGATTTCGCGACCGTCATTCAAGGTGATCACTGACGGCGATGCACAGCCCGCCAAGGTCGCTAGGCCCACTGCGAGCATAAAAGTGGCGAGGGTCCGTTGAGTCATGAGCGTGTCTCCGAATAAGAATTCTTTGGTTGCTGGGCTTGAGACGTATACAACGCACGCAAGTTCCTTGCCTAGTGTCGTTCTGACTCGGAGTGTGCGCTTAACAATTCCGGGGTATTGAGGTTGGCCAGTCGCGGGTCGTTGTCTACACATTGTAGTGCGGTGGCCTCCAGTTTGCGCATGAGGCGTCCCGGGCTGCGTTCACCTTCATTCCATGCCGTGTCGAACGCCGAGCAGAGTGCGACAGGGATAATGCACAGCAACGGTTCCCAGTGTGCGCCCTGGCGCAGCATCAACGGTTTGTCCGGATGCTGGCTGGCGGTTTCGCGCATGCTGTGGAGCAGGGCGGCATTGATGCGAGGTACGTCGCAGGGCAGCACCAGCAGAAGAGGATGGCGGGCCGCCTTGAGGCCGGCGCGAATACCCGCCAAGGGTCCAGGGAAATCGCCTTCGTCGTCATGGACCATTTGATCGGCGTAAGGCGCGTATTTGTCCAGGTTCCTGTTGCACGAAATAATCAGGTCATCGCTCAGATCGCGGGTCTTGCGATACAGGTGCGCGATCAGCGGCTCGCCGTGCCATTCCAGCAAACCCTTGTCCTGACCGCCCATGCGTTGGCCACGACCGCCAGCCAGGAGCAAAATGGAGCAGGGCGGCAATGGTGAGTCAGGGGGCATGGCAGGTCTCCATGGGGGCGCTGAAAAAGTGAAGCGCTGTGATATAACACCGAGCTGTTTTTCCTACAACTGGACGAGCCTATGAAAGCCAAGGCTGATGTACCTTTCGCGCCGCTTAATATCGCGGTGCTGACGGTCAGCGATACCCGAACCCTGGAAACCGATACGTCAGGACAGGTTTTTGTCGACGGTTTGAGCGCCGCCGGTCACAACCTGGCCGCTCGGGTTTTGCTTAAAGATGATCTCTACAAAATTCGCGCGCAAGTCGCCAACTGGATTGCCGATGAGGTGGTGCAGGTGGTGCTGATCACTGGCGGTACCGGGTTCACCGGACGGGACAGCACGCCAGAGGCGGTAAGTTGCCTGCTGGACAAACAAGTTGATGGTTTTGGTGAGTTGTTCCGGCAGATTTCTGTTGCCGATATTGGCACTTCGACCGTGCAGTCCCGGGCGCTGGCCGGTTTGGCCAACGGTACGCTGGTCTGTTGCTTGCCGGGTTCGACCAACGCTGTGCGCACCGGCTGGGACGGCATTCTTGCCGAACAACTGGATGCGCGACATCGTCCTTGCAATTTCGTGGCTCACCTGAAGCAGGCGGCACCCTGTGAATCCCGCGGGTAAGCCGGGTAAAACCGGAAGCCTGATGCCTGTCGAGGTGGCGCTGGCGCGTCTGCTGGACATGGCAGAAGCCTCGCCCATCCGCGAGCGTGAACGCTTGCCGGTAGCGCAGGTTCAGGGGCGCGTGCTCGCCGATGACTTGGTTTCGACCCTTGATCTGCCACCTTGGCCGAACAGTGCCATGGACGGCTACGCCTTGCGTGTCGCTGACTGGACGGGAGAACCGTTGGTGGTCAGTCAGAAGATATTTGCCGGTCAGGCGCCCGAACCGTTAAAGCCCGGTACCTGTGCCCGAATATTTACCGGTGCGCCTGTGCCAGCAGGCGCCGACTGTGTCGAGATGCAGGAAAATGCCGAGGTTCAGGCGGATGAGCGAGTACGGTTCCTCGAATCCATGAACCCGGGTCAAAACATCCGGCCACAAGGTCAGGAAACCACGGTTGGCGAGCTTGTCTTGTCGGCCGGCACACGGCTTGGGCCTATTGAGCAGGGCTTGGCGGCATCGCTGGGATGCGCTGAGCTGAACGTGATTCGCAAGGTTCGTGTTGCGGTTCTCTCAACCGGAGATGAATTAGTTGAACCGGGCCAGGCCTTGGGCCCAGGACAGATCTACAACAGCAATCGTGTGTTGCTGTGCAGTTGGTTGCAACGCCTGGGCTGTGAAGTCATCGATGCCGGTATTCTTCCTGATGATTTGGTGACCACTCGTGCCCGCCTCGGCGAGTTGAAGGATGTTGATCTGATCCTCTCCACGGGTGGGGTGTCTGTAGGAGAGGCCGATTTCCTGGGCATGGCCTTGCGCGAAGAGGGCGAGCTCACGCTGTGGAAACTCGCAATCAAACCGGGCAAGCCGCTGACATTCGGGCATTTTCGTGGCGTACCTGTGATTGGATTGCCCGGCAACCCGGCGTCGACACTGGTCACTTTTGCTTTGTTGGCAAAGCCCTATCTCCTGCGCCGTCAAGGTGTAAAAGAGGTCGAGCCGCTGAAGTTTCAGGTGCCGGCCGGGTTCGTCTGGCCTAAGGCTGGTAACCGACGAGAGTACTTGCGTGGTCGCCTGGAGAATGGCCGGGCGATCATTTACAAGAATCAGAGCTCAGGGGTACTTCGCAGTGCCGCCTGGGCTGATGGCCTGGTAGAGGTGTTGGAAGGTCGCACGTTGATCGAGGGTGAATATGTAGTTTTCATTCCTCTGAGCGAAGTCTTGAGCTGACCTCGCCATGTCTCTTTGCCGCAAGCCCGGTAAATTTGCCGGGTCTTGCGTGTATGACTAACGCTAACGAAGCAGAAGTGTCACGACCTGGTCGAAGCGGCTATTGGCAACCCAGCCCAACAGCCCGAGGACTACAGCGGTTCCGCCCGCCGAGTAGGCCAGTCTGTGCTTGATGGACTTGACGTCATTGCGCACTTCATCCATGTCTCTTCGGATGTATTTCAGATGGGTCTCCAGTTCAATGACGCGAGGTTCCATATCAACTCCTGAAGCGGGTTTTGCGTTGTTGTTGAATTCAGCCTGATGATTGGCGCGACTTTCTGCGAACGGCGTTACCGGGCTGAGCGGCAACTTGATGTCATGAGTTTGCATGGAGAAAACCGCTCCTTGCGTCAATGCCGTTTGGGTAGCCGAAACTCGTATTGCGTGCGTTTTTTGTAGCCCTTGAACGGGGTTTACTCATTGCTTGCACATCCCTGTGTCTTTGCTGTTGATGACAGATAACCGCTGACATCAAGGTGTACCAATCGCCCCGGTTGGTCAATTGAGCCGATTCCTCACATATCGTAAGAAAACTTCCCACCCTGTAGGACCGCAAACCTGCACGCCTCGAAAAATCTCAACGCCTTGCGACCTTTATAGGGGGCAGTGAGGTCAACATCTCCTGAATGAATTCCAATCAGGAGCTACGACAATGAGTGAGCGCAAGGCGCTGTTGATTCTGCATGGCAAGCAGGCACTCAACGAGGAGGTCCGCGCGGCCATCGAAGGTAAGCGCAAGCAGGGTTGGGATCTGGCGGTCCGACTGACTTGGGAGGCGGGGGACGCGCGGCGGTGGGTGGGAGAAGCGTTGAGCGCAGGCTATACGCAACTGATTGCCGGCGGCGGTGATGGCACATTACGCGATATTGCCGAGGCCATAGCCGCGCACCCGAATCAGGCCAGCCTGGTCTTGATGCCATTGGGCACTGCCAATGATTTTGCTCGCGCAGCGGGTGTGCCTCTAATACCGGCTCTGGCCCTGGACCTTCTGGAGGCTGCGCCGCACGCTATCGATCTGGGGGACGTTGGAGGGCAGGTCTTTCTGAATATGGCCACTGGCGGTTTCGGCAGTCAGGTCACAGCCAATACGTCGGAAGACTTGAAAAAAATCCTTGGCGGTGCCGCGTATCTGTTTACTGGTCTGTCACGTTTCAGCGAGTTGCACGCGGCATATGGCGAGTTGCATGGGCCCGACTTTTATTGGCGCGGCGAGCTATTGGCACTTGGTATCGGCAATGGTCGGCAGGCGGGAGGTGGGCATGTGCTATGCCCGGAGGCGCTGATTGACGATGGTCTGCTGGACATCAGTATTTTACCGGCCCCTCAGGAAGTGGTCGGAACCTTGAAAACCCTGCTTGCCGATGGTTTTGGCATCGACAACATGTTTGTGCGCGCCCGTTTGCCCTGGGTCGAAATCAAGGTCTCGGAAGGTCTGCACATCAACCTTGATGGCGAGCCTCTGGAGGGCGATAGCCTGCGTTTTTCTGCGCGTGCCGCGGCATTGCGTGTGCATTTGCCGGAGAACTCACCGCTGTTGAGTGCAGCGCTGTCAGTTAATCGTCCAGACTGATGATTTGTTCGCGTACGGCAAACAGGACCAGACCGGCCACGTCGTAGATCTGCAGGCGTTTCATGATCTGCGAGCGGTGGGTTTCAACGGTCTTGATGCTAAGGCCCAGGCCATTGGCGATTTCCCGGGTGGATTTTCCACGAACAATCAGTCGCAGGATTTCCAGTTGCCGTGCCGTCAGGTTATGTGAGTCGGACGTTTCCGGCTGCTGTTTCTGGTTGCGGATCAATGCCTGATTGATGACTGTGTGGGCGATGGCAGGGCTCAAGTAGCGTTCGTTATTGCGCAAGGCATCCAGGGCATGTTTCAGCTCGGTGGCCGTGGTGTCTTTGAGCAAATAACCATGGGCGCCGGACTCAAGCGCTTGCATGATGAGTACGGGATCGGTGTGCATCGACAGGATCAGCACCTTGCTTTGCGGGCGCACCCGCTTGAGTCGCTGCATGGCTTCAATGCCGCCGGTCACCTTCATGGAGATATCCAGCAAAATAATGTCAGGCGAAAGCTTCTCGACCATCTCGAGTAAATGCGAGCCGTCATCGGCCTCGCCAATGACCGCGTAGCCGGGAATATCCAGCACCAAAGCGCGCACGCCAGCCCTGATCAGTGAGTGGTCATCCACCAGAAGTAAGTTACAAGTCAATGTAAAACCTTATTCGTACTGGCCCGCTCAAGCGCACGCGGCGCCCAGGGGAAGAGTGCTTCGATTTGAGTGCCTTTGCCCGGTTCGCTGGTCACGGCCAAGGTCCCGCCCAACTGATCGATCCGTTCCCGCATCCCGGCCATCCCCCGCTGTCCTTCTCGACCGGGGTCAGCCGCGGGTGCGAAACCCAGGCCGTCGTCGTTGATCGATAGTGCCAGGCCTTGGGGTGTACGTTGCAGGCGGACCAGCAGATTTTTCGCTTCGGCGTGACGCAGAATGTTGGTCACTGCTTCCTGGGTAATTCGAAACGCTGCCACCGCCATTTCCTCCGGTATGCCGGTCAAGCGTTGATGGCATTCCAGGCTCCAGTGCATTGATGTATTGGCCAGGGTCTTGAGCAGATGCGCACGCAGACTGGCTTCCAGTCCGAGGCTCGCCAATTGCCTGGGATTAAGGATGGCCGAGACGTCACGAACCTTGGTCAGGGTTTCTTCCAGTGTGTCGCAGAGCACTGAGTACTGGCCTTGCATTTCTTCAGGCATCCGCCGTTTGAGCCATTCACTTTGAAGTTTTGCGGCTGTCAGCAACTGGCCAATATCGTCGTGCAATTCTCTACTGAGCCGATGGCGTTCATTTTCCTGAACTTCCAACAGTCGGTCCGCCAGCTCCTGCGGCTCAAATCTTATTGACGTACTCGAGAGACGATGTTGCACCCAGACGCAGGCCAACGCCGCGATATTGAGCACCAGCACGCTCAGCGGAAGGGGAGCGGACAGACAGAAGACCAATAGGCTGCCAAGGGCCGAACAGGTGCACAGTAACAACGTGAAACGTCGCGCGTTTTTCTGGGAAGGTGGCCATAGGATGACTGACTTGAGGCTGGCGTACATAGCGGATGGAGCCAATGAATGTTCGCTGCGGGCAGACCGGCCATAGGGCTGACGGGTCTCTGTCTGAAAATTTATAGTGGCTCGTCTTGAGCAGAGTACGGTGCAGTGGTGAAACTACAGCCATTGTCTGTCTGCTTTCATCCGATCACACTTGGCCAATAATTGGCGTCAACTAATGGGCGGCATAATACCACTTAAGATACCGTTGGTCGCGTTTGGTATATAGGACCATGCAGTCAGGAAATAAAGCGGTTGGACGCTAGTCCATGATGGAAAAGCATTACGGAGGGAAATGATTAGCATCGAACTGTCGTTGACAGATATGAGGTGTTCAATTGCGACATGAACGCGCTCAGTTATAGAGCGCCGTCATGGCAATAAGACTTCGCACAGCGTAGTTGTCTAACTTATTTAAGCCTGCCGTTCCGAATAGGAAGCGAGCGTAAACGGTTTGGAGTTAACCGGTAACTGAAATGGACTGAGTCCGACCTGGAACGCAAAGGCTTCGATCAAGGAAGTCTGCTCAGTGTCATCCAGGCTGAGTTGACCGGTGGTTTGATCGATGAGTTCAAGTTGCCAGGCCATCAGCGTGAAGCATTCTTTCAGCGCCCCCAGTGCTTGATCGTGCAGGTCGATCTGGTTGTGGGTGTGGTTCAGCAAACCATGAATATGCAGAGAAAACTCGGACACGGCTTCCAGCGCCAGGGCATCGGCCCGGCTCGCCAATTTGAGCAGACTGCTGAGCATGCAATCGATTGCGTCTTTGTCATTGCTGATCAATTGCAGGTGGCTCAGGCACTCCTCCGATTTTGCTAGAAGGGTTTCTGCCTCGACAAGAAACTCCGGTAAACGCTGAGCCCACTGCTTGGGTTTGTTCGGCATGCTTACCTCCACAACGTCATGTCAAATGAGGGGATATCACGTATGTCGACGAGGACGTTCAACGTCCCGACGCTGTCATGCCGGCGTGAGATCGCGCTCCAGCAGGACTGAGCCCAGGCTTTGGAGCTTGAGAGGGTGGAAGACCACTTTCCTGCGATCGCACACAAAAGCCTGACTCCGTTCATGCAATGAGAATGGCGTCACATTAATGGCTATTGGATATTGCGAATATCAGGTTGGGCCTGATTGTTACTAGGGGAATCCCTTACATAGGGGAACCTAACGTGCGAATCGTGGTCGCGCCGCAAGGAGTGAAGCAGATGAATCACGGATGCAGTAAAGCATGATGCTAATGTGACATCAATGTTCGGTCGTGGCATTTTGTCTCAGGGTCAAGATCTGGCCATAACAGCCGATAACTCCCTTTAGTGAATTCATCAGAACAAGCCCAGGAGTCATTAAAATGGCCGGCATTCTCGATACGGTAGACCAACGCACGCAACTGGTGGGTGAGAATCGCCTGGAAATTCTCATGTTTCGCCTGGCCGGCCGGCAATTGTTCGCGATCAACGTCTTTAAAGTGCAGGAAGTGCTGCAACTGCCCAAGCTGACGCTGATGCCCCAGCGCCATCCGTTCGTCTGTGGCGTGGTCAATCTGCGTGGCCAGACGTTGCCTGTGATTGACCTGTCCCAGGCCATCGGCATGCGCCCGCTGGTGCCGAGTCCGACCAGCACGATCATCGTCACTGAGTACAACCGTTCGGTGCAGGCGTTTCTGGTCGGGGGTGTGGACCGCATCGTCAACATGAACTGGGAAGCCATTCTGCCGCCGCCGACCAGCGCCGGTCGCCAGCATTACCTCACGGCGATCAGCAAGGTCGATGACCAGTTGGTGGAAATTATCGACGTCGAGAAAGTCCTGGCCGAAATCGTGCCGTACAGCGCCAAGGTCTCCCGCGAAAAACTCGACGACCCCATACTGGAACGCGCCCGTGGCCGGGAAGTGCTGCTGGTCGACGACTCCAACGTAGCTTTGTCGCAACTGCGTGACACCCTGGGTCAACTGGGAGTGAAAATGCACATTGCCAGCGACGGCCTGAAGGCATTGAACATGCTCAAGGCTTGGGCGGATACGGGCGTGTCCATGACCGACAAACTGCTGATGGTGTTCACCGACGCAGAAATGCCGGAAATGGACGGCTATCGACTGACCACCGAAATCCGTAATGACCCGCGTCTGCGTGGCCTTTACGTGGTGCTGCACACCTCGCTGTCGGGCAGCTTCAACGACTCGATGGTGAAGAAAGTCGGGTGCGACAACTTCCTCTCCAAATTCCAGCCGGACAAACTCGTCGACGTGGTGCGCCAGCGCCTGATGCTCGACGAAGTGCCAGCCTGATCACGGGGCGGCAGGCTGGCAGTCATGTCAGCCTTTGATTCGGTGATCAAGCTCGTATAGGGTGGCCTTTTTTGCCTACCAGGGAGCTGGCCATGCTGCGTCTGAGCGCGCTTTATCGTTATCCGTTGAAATCCGGCAAGGGCGAGACCTTGCAGCAAGTCGGGCTCGACAAGCTGGGGCTGGACGGTGATCGACGCTGGATGCTGGTGGACGAGGCCAGCGGGCGCTTTCTGACCCAGCGCGCGGTGGCGTCGTTGAGCCAGCTGTCGGCGTTGTGGAATGCCAAGGGCGGCTTGACCCTGAGTGCCCCGGGCCGCTCGCCGATCGATATCGCTTTGCCCTCCAGCAACGCTGAACTGCGTGGCGTGACCATCTGGCGCGACACCTTGCGCGTGCCGGATGCAGGGGACGAGGCGGGTGCCTGGGTCAGTGAGTTCATTGGCAAGCCGACGCGCCTGGTGCAAGTTCCCCTTGATCGTGCGCGCACGACCGAGGCGGGTTACGGCAAGGACGACGATCAGGTGGCATTTGCCGATGGCTATCCGTTATTGCTGATCGGCCAGGCGTCCCTGGAAGATTTGTCGAAAAAGGTCGGACGGTCCCTGGAAATGCTGCGCTTTCGACCGAACCTGGTGATTGAGGGCAGCGAAGCCTATGCCGAGGATGGCTGGAAGCGTATCCGCATTGGTGATGTCGAGTTCCGGGTGGTCAAGTCCTGCGCACGTTGCATTCTGACCACCATCGATCCGCAAACCGGTGAGCGCAGCGATGACCGGGAACCGCTGGCCACGTTGCAGAAATACCGTGCCAAGGCCGACGGCGCGATGTTTGGACAGAATCTGGTCAACGACAGCAACGGTCGTCTCGAAGTCGGGATGCCGGTGACGATTCTCGAGTAAAAGCCCCTGAATGAAAAATGCCCGTGTCCAAAGACACGGGCATTTTTTTATCGCTATGAAAACCCGGGGGTTTAGCCGCGGTATTCACACAGGTAAGCGGTGTCGACGGCCACTTTCAGCTGAAACTTGCTGTTGGCAGGCACGTTGAACTGGCTACCGGCCGCGAAGGTTTCCCAGTCGCTGCTGTCAGGCAGTTTGACGGTCAGGGCGCCGCTGACCACGTGCATGATTTCACGTTGGCTGGTACCGAATTCGTATTCGCCCGGAGCCATGACGCCGATGGTCGCAGGACCTACAGCGGTGCCAAAGGCGATCGACTTGACGGTGCCGTCGAAGTACTCGTTGACTTTAAACATGGGCGATTCCTCGAAAAGGGCTAAAAAGGCCGGCCAGTATGCACAAGGCCTTGTGCGCCGTCACCTCTCTAGACGGGGAGAGTCAGTGGCAACAAGCGCGCGGTATTGCGTGCATCTTCCAGCGCCCGGTGTTGCTGGCCGGTGAACTGCATGCCCGCCAGTTGCAAGGCGCCATTGAGCCCCAGCGGACGTTCCAGCCGTCTGGCCTTGGCAAAGCGCTGCTTGAGGTTCATATGCGGCACCCTGCTCAAGGCGCTGTCGAGTTGCAGGCGCTCCCATTCCTGAACCAACTGTTTGCGGTCGTAGTCCCCCCAACTCGCCCAACCTTCCAGTCGTGAATGATGGTGGCCCAGCCAACGCTCGAATGACGGCCAAACCTCGGTCAGAGGTTGCGCAGCATCGATATTGCCTTGGGTGATGTGAGTCAGCTCCCGGCAAAACGGCGTCAGCAAAGGCCGACGCAACGGCCGCACGAAACGCTGGAAATAGTCCAGTTCGCGACCTTTGCGGTCCACCAGGGTGGCACCGATTTCGATGATTTCCATTTCCGTTACTGGCCAGCCACCCTCATCGGTGGTGGCTTCCAGATCTATCACCAGCCAGTGATGCATTGCAGGGTTCCTGGTATCCGCGTCCTGATAGGGCTTGAGCGTAGCCAAACCCGACGGATCCGCCTAGCGGCTTATTCGACCTCCAACAAAATCTGACGATTTTTAACCTGATCACCGACCCGCACCTGCAACCGTTTAAGCACCCCGTCGATGCCCGACTTGAGCGGGTGCTCCATTTTCATCGCTTCGAGCACCACCAGCGGTTGGCCTTTGCTGACCGGGCTGCCCTCACTGACCAGTACGTCGACGATGGCTCCGTCCATTGGCGCCTTGAGTGTGCCGGTACCCACGCTGGCTTGACTGCTCACTAGCGCCTGAGCCCGGTCCACCAGTTTCAAACTACCGGGGCGGGCGAACAACCAGAGGTGCCCGTCCTCGAGGCGATAGGCATGACGCTGTTGGATACCGTCGATCTCCAGTGTTGCCCAGCGTCCGTCGCAGCGGATGATCTTCAATTGAAGAAATTGCTCGGCCACACGAATCCTGAATGACGCGTCCGGCGAGGCGTTCAGTTCCACCGGCCAGTCCTGATCATTCAAGCCGATGCAATAGTGCAGGGGCACATTGGCGTTGTTGCGCCAACCGGCCAGTGGTGCCGGGTGAGTTTGTGCCGACGCTTGATAGAACAGCACCGCAGCGATGGCCAGTTCGGCGGCACTTGGGACATGAGCCTGCAAGCACGGATCGTCAGCGAAGCAGGTCGGGATGAATCCGGTGCTGAACTCGCCGCTGATGAACTGCGGGTGTTGCAGCAGACTGGCGAGTAAGCGCTGATTGCTCTGCACGCCCAGCAGCACGCTGTCTTGCACCGCCCGCAGCAACTTGCGCCGGGCTTCTTCACGGGTTGCACCGTGGGCGATGATTTTGCCCAGCATCGGGTCATAGAACGGGCTGATGTCCTGGCCTTCAATCAGGCCGTGATCGATCCGTACGCCGCTCAGTAATGTCGGTTCCCACGCCGTGACTCGACCGGTCTGGGGCAGAAAGTCGCGAGTCGGGTCTTCGGCGTACAGGCGCACTTCCATGGCATGGCCGTTGAGCTGCACTTGCTCCTGCCTTAATGGCAGCGGTTGTCCTTCGGCGACGAGTAATTGCCAGGCCACCAGGTCCAGCCCGGTGATCAGTTCGGTCACCGGGTGTTCCACTTGCAGCCGGGTGTTCATCTCTAGAAAGTAGAACTGTCCGCGCGCGTCCAGCAGAAACTCCACCGTGCCCGCGCCGACGTAATTCACTGCCCGACCCGCCTTGAGCGCGGCCTCGCCCATGGCCTGACGCAGCTCGCGGGTCATCGCCGGGCAGGGGGCTTCTTCGATGACCTTTTGATGGCGCCGCTGGATCGAACAGTCGCGTTCGCCGAGGTAGATCAGGTTGCCGTGCTGATCGCCAAACAGCTGAATTTCGACATGGCGTGGGTCGATCAAAGCTTGTTCGAGGATCAGCTCATCGCAACCAAAACCATGCTGCGCTTCGGAACGTGCGGTGCGCAGTTGTTCACACAACCCGCTGGCGTCCCGCACCAGGCGCATGCCACGTCCGCCCCCGCCAGCGCTGGCCTTGATCATCAATGGATAACCGATGCGTTCAGCTTCGCGGCTCAGGGTTGTGTCGTCCTGTTCGGTGCCTTGATAGCCTTTAACGCAGGGCACGCCGGCGTCGATCATGGCGATTTTCGACAGGCGTTTGCTGCCCATCAGCTCAATGGCTTCGGGGCTGGGGCCGATGAAGGTGATGCCTGCATCACGACAGGCAAGGGCGAAGCGGGCGTTTTCCGAGAGGAAGCCGTAGCCGGGGTGGATCGCATCGGCACCGGTGCGCCGGGCGGCGTCGATGATGGCCGGGATGTTCAGATAAGACTGCTGCACCGGGGCCGGGCCGATGTTGACGGCTTCGTCGGCCATTTGCACGTGAAGGGCGTCGGCGTCGGCATCGCTGAAAATGGCGACGGTGCGATAACCCAGCGCCTGGGCGGTGCGCTGGATGCGGCAGGCGATTTCACCGCGGTTGGCGATCAGGATTTTTCTGAGTCCGGGCATGGGTTCTTCCCTTGAGATTTGCGGTGGATGTGATGGCCTCTTCGCTGGCAAGCCCGCTCCTACAGGGTTTGTGAGCGACACAAATCAACTGTGGGAGCGAGCCTGCTCGCGAAGCTTTTAAGTGGCCCACCCCGGTTTTCTTTTTTGCACGAAGGCCATCGTTCCTTCGACTCCTTCAGCCCCAGTCACCGCTTCGCTAAACCACTGCGCCGCTTCATCCAGCAACCCATCCGACGGCTGTCCGGCACTCGCCAGCAGGAGTTTTTTGGTCGTCGCATTAGCACCCGGTGCGCAACACAGCACATGGGCGAGGATTTCATCGAGGCGTTCGGCCAGCGCTTGCGCGTCATGCTCGACAAAATGCACCAGGCCCATCCGCCGCGCCTGTGTACCGTCAAAACGCGCGGCGGTCAGCGCCAGGCGCCGGGCTTGAGTCAGGCCAATGCGCTGGACCACAAACGGCGCTATTTGCGCGGGCAGCAATCCGAGGCTGGTTTCCGGCAACCCGAACTGTGCCAAGTGATCGGCCAAGGCGACGTCGCTGACGCAGGCCAGCCCCAGGCCACCGCCCAACACCGCGCCTTGCAGCACCGTGATCACCACTTGTGGCGCGTGTTGCACTTCTTGCAACAGGGCGCCGAATGCCCGGTTCAACTCGCGATAGGCGTTGGGGCCTTGAGCGCGTGCGCTGGCCATGTCCTTGATGTCGCCGCCTGCACAGAAATGCCCACCGGCACCGCCGATCACCAATGCCCGAACCGCTCGATCATCGCGCACCGCCGCGAATACCGCGCGCAGTTCGGCGACCATTTGCAGGCTCATGGCATTGCGACTTTCCGGGCGATTGAGGGTGATGTGCAACACGCCGTTATGCGACTCCAGCAGCAACGTCTGGCAATCAGGCAGGGTGCTCATTTCTTTTTCCCCGGCAGGATGCCCATGAGTTTGCAGATGATCCCCAGCATGATTTCGTCGGCGCCGCCGCCAATCGACACCAGCCGCACGTCGCGGTATGCACGGGCGACCGGGTTGTCCCACATGAAACCCATGCCGCCCCAATATTGCAGGCAGCTGTCGCTGACTTCACGGCCCAGGCGTCCGGCCTTGAGTTTGGCCATGGAGGCCAGGCGGGTGACGTCCTGGCCTTTGATGTATTGCTCGGTGGCCTGATAGACCAGCGCGCGCAGGCATTCAATTTCGGTTTGCAGCTCCGCCAGACGGAAGTGGATCACCTGGTTGTCGATCAGCGCATTGCCGAACGTTTTACGTTCCTTGCAGTACTCGATGGTGCTGTCGACGCAGTACTCCAGGCCCTTGATCATGTTCGCCGCGCCGAACAGGCGTTCCTCCTGGAATTGCAGCATTTGCATCATGAACCCGGCGCCTTCATGGCCGATGCGGTTGCGTTGCGGCACGCGAACGTTGTCGAAAAACACTTGGGCGGTTTCTGAGCTGCGCATGCCGAGCTTGTCCAGGTGCGAACTGAGGCTGATGCCTGGCGTGTTCATTGGCACCATGATCAGCGACTTGTTGATGTGTGGTTTGTCGTCCGACGTGTTGGCCAGCAGGCAGATGAAATCGGCGCTGGGCGAGTTGGTGATCCACATCTTGCTGCCGTTGATCACGTAGTCGTCGCCGTCCTTGCGGGCGGTGGTTTTCAGCCCGGCAACATCGGAGCCGGCACCGACTTCAGAGACGCCGATGCAGCCGACCTGTTCACCGGTAATGGCCGGGCGCAGAAACTCATCACGCAACTCATCGGAGCCGAACCGCGCCAGCGCCGGGGTGCACATGTCGGTTTGCACGCCGATGGACATCGGAATACCGCCGCAATGGATGGTGCCGAACTCTTCGGCCGCGACGATCGAATAGCTGTAGTCGAGCCCCATGCCGCCGAATTTTTCCGGTTTGGAGATCCCTAATAAACCGAGATCACCGGCCTTGCGGAAGATGTCATGGATCGGAAAACGTCCGGCCTTTTCCCACTCATCGACGTGAGGGTTGATCTCGTGATCGACAAATTGGCGGATGGTGCGACGCAGTGCTTCGTGTTCCTGGGTGAAGATCATTTTTATTGTTCTCCTTGATCGTTCCCACGCTCGGCGTGGGAATGCAGTCTTAGACGCTCTGCGTCGTCAAAATCTAGCGACGCCAAAACTGTTGGTTTGCAGCGGCCGCACATCGGCCTCGTGACAGATATCCAGCAAGTAGCCGAGCAATGTCCGGGTGTCCCGTGGATCGATCAACCCGTCGTCCCACAAATTGGCACTGCCATAGAGGGCGGTGGACTGACTGTCGAGTTTCTGCGCGGTGACCTGTTCGAGCATGTCGAGCATTTTCGGGTCCGGCACCAGACCGTCCTTGAGCTGTTTGGCTTCGGTGACGATTCGCAGCACCTTGCCGGCCTGAGCGCCGCCCATCACAGCGGTGCGACTGTTGGGCCAGGCGAAGATGAAACGCGGGTCGAGGCCGCGGCCGCACATGGCGTAGTTGCCAGCACCATAGGAGCCGCCGACGACAATCGTCAGTTTCGGCACCCGCGCGTTCGCCACCGCTTGAATCATCTTCGCGCCGTGCTTGATCACGCCTTGTTGTTCCGACTCGGTGCCGACCATGAACCCGGTGGTGTTGTGGAAAAACAGCAGCGGCGTCTGACTCTGGTCGCAGAGCTGGATGAACTGCGCGGCCTTGCTGGCGCCCTTGGGCGTGATCGGGCCGTTGTTGCCGATGAAGCCGCAGGCACGTCCCTGAATTTTCAGTTGGCCACAGACGGTCTGCTGATCGAACTCGCCTTTGAATTCGAGGAAGTTCGAACCGTCGGCGATACGGGCAATGATGTCGCGTACGTCATAGGGTTTTTTCGGGTCATCGGGGATCAGGCCCAGCAGCTCGTCGATGGGGTAGAGCGGTTCTTCCCAGCGATGTTCCGGGCGCCAGGGCAACTGATCGTTCCACGGCAGCAGGCTGACGATTTCGCGCACTTGGCGTACGCCGTCGGCATCGTTCTCGGCCAGGTACTCGGCGGTGCCGGCAGTTTGTGCATGCATCTCGGCGCCGCCGAGCTCTTCGTCGGTGGCGACTTCACCGGTCGCCGCTTTCAGCAGTGGCGGGCCGGCGAGAAACAGCTTGGCCTTGCCGCGCACGACCACCACGTAATCCGACAATCCCGGCTGATAAGCGCCGCCCGCGGTGGCAGAGCCATGCACCACGGTAATCTGTGGCAGACCCATGGCCGACATCCGCGCCTGATTGGCAAAGCTGCGCGCGCCTTCGACGAAGATGTCCGCGGCGTAATTCAGGTTGGCGCCGCCGCTTTCGGCGAGGGTGATCACTGGCAGTTTGTTTTCCATGGCGATCTGTTGCAGGCGCAGGGACTTTTTCAACCCGCTGGGGGAAATGGTGCCGCCCTTGATCGCGCTGTTGTTCGCCACCACCAGCACCCGTACGCCGGACACGTAACCGATCCCGGCGATCAAACCGCCCCCGGCCGCACTGCCGTCCTTGTCGTCGTGCAGCTTGTAGCCGGCCAGACTCGCCAGTTCGAGGAACGGCGCGCCGGGGTCAAGCAGCAGGTTGAGGCGCTCGCGCGGCAGCAGTTGCCCGCGCTTGTCGAATTTTGGTTTGGCTTCGGCCGCCTTGTTCAACAGGTTTTGTTCGAGCTGGCGAACGTGTTCGATCACGGCCAGCATCGCTGCGCGGTTCTGGGCGAACTGCGCGCTGAACGGGTCCACTTGCGACTGAATCACCGGCATGGCTTATTCCTTGTCCTGAAGCACGTCTGGCAAATAGGCTCGGTGAAAACCGTTATACGATTCGCTGTTCGTAGCCTTGTGGATCGGCCAGGCGCGTCCGCCAAGGCTGGCGGCGCCGTCGATGCGCAAGGTACTGCCGCTGACAAACGCCGCTGCCGGGCTGAGCAGGAACACAATCGCCGCACTGATTTCCGATTCGGTGCCGATGCGTTTGAGCGGCACGTGTTCGCGCAAGGTTGGAATCACCGCTTTGAAGGCGCCTTCATAAGTGTCCATGCCGCTGGACGCGACCCAACCTGGCGCCACCGCGTTGACCCGGACTCCGGCGTAACCCCATTCAAAGGCGGCGGTCTTGGTCAGGTTATCCATGCCCGAGCGCGCGGCGCCCGAATGCCCCATGCCGGGCATGCCACCCCACATGTCCGCGAGCATGTTGACGATGGCGCCGCCATGCTTGCTCATGGATTGGTTGAATACTTCCCGGGCCATCAGGAAACCGCCCACCAGATTGGTGCGCACCACGGTTTCGAAACCTTTCTGATTGATAGAGGCCAGCGGCGCAGGAAATTGCCCGCCGGCGTTGTTGACCAGCCCATGTATCGGCCCGTGTTTGCGAATCAGCTCGCTGATCAGGTGCTTGACCGCTTCTTCCTCGCGAATATCGCAGACCGCCCAATCAGCTTTGCCACCGTCTTCGGCAATCTCGACAGCGACGCCTTTCAACTTGTCGGCCTTGCGCCCGACCAACAGCACATGCGCGCCGAGCGCCGCCAGTTCATGGGCAGTGCAACGGCCGATGCCGCTGCCGCCACCGGTGACAATGATGGTTTGGCCTGCAAACAAATCGGCTTTGAAAATCGAATCGTAAGCCATGGCAACAGTCCTCTAGTTGACTTGGTCGGCGATGCGCTGAGGCACCGGAATCTGGATCTCCAGCAGCTGCTGGGCGAAGGCTTTGCCTTGCGGGTCGATCCGCAGGCTGGCCACGCCACCGCCGCCGAGGGCGTTTTCCAGTAGAAAATTAAGGCTGTGGGTGCCGGGCAGATACCAGCGTCCGACACGCCCGTGAACGGGATCGAGGACGTGGCTCATCCAGTCGACAATGACCTCCGGCGTCAGCGCTTCGGCGATCCACGGCAGGTACTCGGGCTCGCGAGCCATGACCCCGATGTTGCTGTGATTGCCCTTGTCGCCAGAGCGGGCGACCGCCAGTTTGATCAGGGCCACGCTGGCGTCGGCGCGGTCTGTGGGCTGCGGTGGGTCGAACGGGACAGGCAAGTCATCCGGGTCGAGCACATCGACGGCGGGCAGGGCGCAAGCGTGACGCTGGCCGTTGAAATTAATGTCCAGCGTGCAGGCGGTTTTGTCGATAAGGAAGGAGAACAGCCGGATCAGCGGATACACCGTTGGCCGCCCTCCGACGATCCCGGTCAGCCCTGGCGCCATGCCCGTTGCGGCCTGGGCGATTTCCCGGGAGAACACGATCAAAGCTTGTTTGCTCGGGTGGCGCACGGCAAGTTTGATCACCACTTCGCGGCTGTCCTGACGCTGGCCATGGGGGCCGTACGTGGCCTCGCTGCCCAGCAGTTCAATGTTCACTTCGCTGTACGGCGCCCAGCCGCGCTGGCTGAAGATCTCCGAGGTCTTGTTGATGATCGCTTCGCTGACCCGCCGCGCCTTGTCGACAGCATCGATGCCCGCGATCAGGCAACTGGCGGTGCAGCGAAAACCGTCCAGATACGTCGCGCTGACCTTGTACTGATCGGTCGGCGGCAGGCCTTTGGCACCGTGCACCTGAACTGCGTTTTTGCCCTGTTGCTGAAGTTTGACCTGAGTGAAATCGCAGACCACATCGGGCAGCAAGTAAGCTCGCGGATCGCCGATTTCATACAGCATTTGCTCGCCGACGGTCAGTGGCGTGACCAGGCCGCCGGAGCCTTCAGGTTTGCTGACGATGAACTGGCTGTCGGCGCTGACCTCAACGATGGGGAAACCGATGTGTTCGTAATCGGGCACCTCGCGCCAGTCGGTGAAATTGCCGCCGGTGCATTGAGCGCCGCATTCGATGATATGGCCGGCGAGCGCGGCCTGTGCAAGTTTGTCGTAGTCGTGCCAGGACCAGCCGAATTCATGCACCAGCGCAGCGCTGACCACGGCGCTGTCGACCACGCGCCCGGTGATGATGATGTCCGCGCCCAGGCGCAAGGCTTCGACGATGCCTGGCGCACCGAGGTAGGCGTTGATCGAGACGCACATAGGCGGCAAGGGGGCGCCGCTGAACATTTCATGGAGGCCAAGGCTGCTTAGCTGTTTGAACTGCGGTTGCAGGTCATCACCCAGCAACACCGCGATTTTCAGCGCCACCCCGGCCTTGTCGCAGGCCGATTGCAGCGCGGCGGCGCAGGCCAAAGGGTTGACGCCTCCGGCGTTGCTGATGACGCGGATCTTCTGTTCTGCGAGTTGCCCCAACAACGGGCTGAGGACCTCAATGAAGTCGCCCGCATAGCCGGCCTGTGGGTCTTTCATCCTCGCGCCGGCCATGATCGACATGGTGATTTCGGCCAGATAGTCGAAGACCAGATAATCCAGACGCCCACCTCCCACCAGTTGCGCAGCGGCAGTTGAGGTGTCGCCCCAAAAGGCGCTGGCGCAGCCGATGCGAATCGTTTTAGGCACAGTCAACTCCATAGCCACCTCCCACTGAAGTGAATCGAGACTACCAAGCAAGCGCTTGGTTTGTAAATGCCTGAGATATCTTCTGCCCGAGCGCTTGCTAGGTTGTCGTCGCCAGCTTAAATTGCCCGCGCAACCCCGCAGTTTTAGCGGCAAGCGGTGTATTTGATTGATCGACTGTAGGAGAGAACGGGTGGACGAGCAAAAAGCCCTGAGGGTCATGCGCGAATTGGTCGACAACGGCCAATTGACCGACCCGGACAGCGCCCGCGGCAAACTGCTGCAAGTGGCGGCTCACCTGTTCCGCAATAAAGGTTATGAACGCACCACCGTACGCGATTTGGCGGGTGCGGTAGGCATTCAGTCAGGCAGCATTTTTCATCACTTCAAAAGCAAGGACGAAATCTTGCGCGCCGTGATGGAAGAGACCATCCGCTACAACATGGCATTGATGCGTGCAGCCCTCGATGAGGCCAACACTGTGCGCGAACGTGTGCTGGCGCTGATTCGCTGCGAATTGCAGTCGATCATGGGGGGGCGCGGCGAAGCCATGGCGGTGCTGGTCTATGAATGGCGCTCGTTGTCCGAAGACGGGCAGGCGCAGGTGTTGGCATTGCGTGATATTTATGAAGACATTTGGCTGCAGGTGTTGGGTGAAGCCAAAGAGGCGGGTTTTATTCGCGGTGATGTGTTCATTACGCGTCGCTTCCTGACGGGCGCGTTGTCCTGGACCACCACCTGGTTTCGCGCAGGCGGCAGCATGAGCCTCGATCAATTGGCCGATGAAGCCTTGATTCTCGTACTGGAAGAAAAGCAATAAGGTTGTGCCCGTCTAAGGGAACTGGCTAAGTGGCCGAAACCGCCTAGCTTGAATGCATTGATGTGTATTTTTTCAGGGAGTGCGTTGTTTTGATGTCTTCGCCAATCCGGACTGCTTCACGGTTATTGCTGGCATCGCTTACGACGCTTTGGGTATTGCCGTCCCACGCTGCGCAAACGGTTCGGGTGGGTGCCGCCCACTTTCCGCCCTATGCCATCCGCCCGGAATCCGGTGTCGACACGGGTCTGCTGCCACAATTGGTCGAGGCTTTGAATCGCCTGCAAAGCGATTATCAGTTTGTCCTGGTGCCCACTTCCATTCCCCGGCGCTTCGGTGATTTGACGCAGGGCCGGGTCGACATGGCGATTTTTGAGAACCCGAACTGGGGCTGGCAAGATATCCCGCATACCACTGTCGACATGGGCCTGGAAGACGCCGAGATCTTTGTCGCGCAACGCCTGCCGGACCGCCAGCAAAACTACTTTGCCGACCTTGGCGGCAAACGACTGGCCCTGTTCAGTGGCTATCACTACGAGTTCGCCCATTTCAATGCCGACTCGAAATTCCTCGCGCAAAACTACAACGCTACGCTGACCTATTCCCACGACAGTAACTTGCTGATGGTGTTGCGCGGGCGGTCTGACATTGCCCTGGTGACGCGCTCGTACCTGAGCGATTACCTGTTGCGCAACGAGAAAGTCGCCGATCAACTGCTGGTGTCTCAGCGCATCGATCAGGTCTATCACCACTACGCAATCCTTCGTCCCGCTGCGCCCATCAGTGATGAGGCGTTCGGTAAGTTGCTGCAAGGATTGCGGGATAACGGACAGATGCTGAAGATCTTCGATCCGTACAAAATTGCCGTGGTGCCGGTGCCCGGTAGCTGAAATCGCACCACAAGTCGCGTATTGAGCGACTTTCCTTAAATTTCCTGCCCCTGCACACGTCACTTCGTTGAACTGTCGACGATTATCGTGAGCCCGACCCATGCCCGATTTGAATGTTCTGACTGACCTGGCCTTGCCATCCGAAGGGATGCTTGTCGCGGATGAAACCGAAAGCCGCCTGCACTTGCATCTGGAAGGGCAGCCATTGATCCAGCTGCGCCTGACCCGTGAGCCCGAGTTGCAGGTGCAAGTAGAAGAATACTTTGGCCATCCCGTCGAACAGGCCATCCGGATGGCCTGTTATTGGCTGTTTGCCCGTGATCCAGCCTGCCAGCGCCTGACCTGGCAACTCGATGAAATTCCCACACAGGCCCTGCTCAGCGGCTTGCTGATTCCCGGCGAAGTCGTCGGCCAGTATGACTGCTTACGCACACTGTTCTGGCAATTGCCTCAGCCATGGCTGGGCGAGTTGCTTCCTTCCAGTTATCCACAACACAAGGTCATCAGCGGTGGCAAACGCCATCCGTTGCGCCCGCTCAAGCCGTGCGGTGAAGTCTATCGGCGTTTTGACGCGCGCCTCGGTGCCTGGATTTCCCTGCGCACGGTGGACATTGAACAGGACCTGGAGCGTTTCAATCGCTGGCAGAACAACCCGCGCGTAGCGAGTTTCTGGCAGGAGGAGGGCAGTCTCGAACAGCATCGCGACTACCTGAGCAAGCTGGCGGCGGACCCGCACACGGTGACTTTGATCGGCTGTTTCGATGACCAGCCGTTTGCCTATTTTGAAGCGTATTGGGCCAAGGAAGATCGCATCGCACCGTTCTATGACGCCGGCGATTATGACCGTGGCATTCACATGCTGGTGGGTGAAGAAAACCACCGTGGTCCACACAAAGTGGCGAGCTGGTTATCGGCGCTGGTGCATTACCTGTTTCTCGACGATCCGCGCACGCAACGGGTGGTGGCCGAACCTCGTGCCGACAACGCCAGGATGATCGGGCACATGCAGGGGCAGGGCTTTTACTGCGAGAAAGAGTTCGACTTTGCGCATAAACGCGCGGCGTTGATGGTGTTGGGGCGGGAGCGGTTTTTTGATCGGTGCCGGTTGGCTTGATGCTTTAAGTTCAAGTCTTCTTGCGGTCTTGAGTGCCCCTTCGCGAGCAGGCTCGCTCCCACATTGGATCTGCTGTGAACACACAATCTGTGAACACTGAGGCTTTTTTGTGGGAGCGAGCCTGCTCGCGAATGGGGGCGCCGCAGATTTCAGACTAACGACGAGCAAAGGTATCCGCACGACTCCCCGATACCTTGCGGCAGTGCACCAGCGCATCGCGAATCATGAAATTCACCAGGGTCGGCGAAACACCGAGTTCCTTGGCAATGTCCTTTTGCGGCACCCCATGCAGGCGATACATCTCGAAGGCGTAGCGGGTACGGCTCGGCAGCTCTGTCAGCGCATCGGCAATATGCTCAAGAGTCGAGAAATTGATGTGCGAGGTTTCGGGTGAGGCACCTTGAATCACCACGTTCAGACCTTCCTCTTCAGGGCCGGAGTACTTTTGCTCCAGCGCCTGCTTGCGGTAGTGGTCGATCGCCAGGTTGCGCACGATCTGGAACAGATAGCTGAGCTGTGCCTTGAACGAGGACGTGATGGGCGGCGCGGATTGCAACCGGAAAAAAGCATCCTGTACCACGTCTTCTGCGCGTGACCTGCAACCGGTAATGCGGGCTGCAATCTTGACCAGAATCAGTCGATTGTCGACGAACGCTTGAAGTAGCGGTGAATCGCACCTGCTTGTGGATACTGGTTCCATCATGGAAATCACCCTGCTGCAATAAGGTTGGCGGGACGACTCGCAACCTGAGTCGCCCTGCACGTCGAGCGACAAATTATGTTGAATGATAATTATTGTCAATTGAGAAATAGAACTAATGCGCCTCCGTGGTGCAAAGTGCGAACTACCGCACGTCGATGCCCTTGTATGCAGCACCCATCCCCGCTGGCTATCAGACCTGCCGACTAATTATTTCAAGATGTCATCCGTTCTCATTGGTGAAAGGCGCAGGGTAAATCCCGGCCACACCCGCATTCCCATTGCCTTGCGCGGTCGGCGAAAACCGCGTCCTGCACGCCTGCCCATGGGCGTGACGTTAGAAAACCGATTCCACTTGCAAGCCGAAATCAGGCAGGAAACCTCATGACCGACGCGTTCGAACTCCCAAGCACTCTGGTCCAAGCCCTCCAGCGCCGCGCGGCCCTGACGCCGGATCGGGTGGCCTTGCGTTTTCTCGCCGACACCCCGGATCAGGCTGTTGTACTCAGCTATCGCGAGCTGGATCAGCGCGCGCGAATCATTGCCGGTGCGTTGCAGGCCCAGGCGGAATTTGGCGATCGCGCGGTGCTGCTGTTTCCCAGTGGCCCGGATTACGTTGCCGCGTTTTTTGGCTGTTTGTATGCGGGGGTGATCGCAGTGCCGGCCTATCCGCCGGAGTCGGCCAAACGTCACCACCAGGAGCGTCTGCTGTCGATCATCAGCGATGCCGCGCCGCGCGTGCTGCTGACCAGCGTTGATCTGCGCGACGCATTACAGCAGATTGAAGACGCGCCGTTGCTGCTCTGCGTCGACACCCTCGATGCGCAGTGGGCGAATCGCTGGATCGAGCCGAACCTCGAAGACGACCACATTGCCTTCTTGCAATACACCTCCGGTTCCACCGCGCTGCCCAAAGGCGTGCAAGTCAGCCACGGCAACCTGGTGGCCAATGAACTGTTGATTCGCCACGGCTTTGGCATCGACCTGAACCCTGACGACGTGATCGTCAGCTGGCTGCCGCTGTACCACGACATGGGGTTGATCGGTGGTCTGTTGCAACCGATTTTCAGCGGTGTGCCATGTGTGTTGATGTCGCCAGCGTACTTCCTCGGTCGACCATTGCGCTGGCTGGAAGCGATCAGCGAGTACGGCGGCACCATCAGTGGTGGGCCGGATTTTGCCTATCGGCTGTGCAGCGAACGCGTCAGCGAATCGGCCCTGGAGCGGCTCGACCTGAGTGGCTGGCGTGTGGCGTATTCCGGTTCCGAACCGATTCGCCTCGACACCCTGGAACGCTTCGTCGAGAAATTCGCACCGTGTGGTTTTACCCCAGACAGTTTCATGGCGTCTTATGGGCTGGCCGAAGCGACGTTGTTCGTTGCCGGCAGCCCTCGCGGGCAAGGTATTGGCAACTTGCGCGTGGACGATCAAGCTTTGGCACAAAACCTGGCGGAGTCGGGCGAGGGCCGCGCGGTCATGAGTTGTGGTATTAGCCAGCCGGACCACGCGGTGCTGATTGTCGATCCGGTCGCGCTCACTGAACGGGCCGACAATGCCGTCGGCGAAGTCTGGGCCAGCGGGCCGAGCATTGCTCTCGGCTATTGGCGTAACCCCGAGGCCAGCGCCAAGACTTTCGTGCAGCACGACGGCCAGACCTGGCTGCGCACCGGAGACCTGGGCTTTATGCGCGACGGTGAACTGTTCATCACCGGACGCCTGAAAGACATGCTGATCGTTCGCGGACACAACCTTTATCCGCAGGACATCGAACAGACCATCGAACGTGATGTGGACGTGGTGCGCAAAGGTCGTGTCGCCGCCTTCGCGGTGCACAACGACGGCCAGGAAGGCATTGGCATCGCCGCCGAAATCAGCCGCAGCGTACAGAAAATCCTGCCCCCCGAAGCGCTGATTGACGCCATCCGCCAAGCTGTGGCCGAGGCCTTTCAGGAAGCGCCGAGCGTGGTGGTACTGCTCAATCCAGGCGCGTTGCCCAAAACCTCCAGCGGCAAGTTGCAACGCTCGGCGTGCCGCAATCGCCTGGCGGACGGTAGTCTCGACAGCTATGCACTGTTTCCGTCAGCGCTCACCGAACGTGAAGGAAAGTCCGAATCGGCTTCTGAATTGCAAACCCTGATCGGCCAGATCTGGTGCGAACAATTGCAGGTCAAGCAGATCAATGCAGACGACCACTTCTTCCTGCTCGGCGGCAACTCCATCGCCGCCACCCAAGTGGTCGCGCGTCTGCGCGAAGCCCTCGGTCTGGAGCTGAACCTGCGCCTGCTGTTCGAAGCGCCGACCCTGGGCGCATTTGCTGTCGCTGTGGCTCAGCAGCAACAGGATGGCGGCATGGCCCAAGGGGCGATCACCCCGTTGTCGCGCACCGAAGCCATGCCGCAATCGCTGGCGCAAAACCGCCTGTGGATCACCTGGCAACTCGACCCGCACAGCAGCGCCTACAACATACCGGGTGCGTTGCGTTTGCGCGGCGAGCTGGATGAACACGCGCTGCGCGCCAGCTTTCAGCAGCTGATCGAGCGCCACGAATCCCTGCGCACGCGGTTCTTCGAGCGCGACGGCGTGGCGCTGCAACAGGTGGATGCCGCCGCTGAATTCAACCTGCAAATGATCGACATCAGCGACCTGCCCGCTGCCGAGCGTGAAACCCGTGCAGAGCAAATCCGTGAAGTCGAAGCCCGTACTCAGTTCGATCTGGAGAAAGGCCCGCTGCTGTGGGTGACCCTGGTGCGCTTCGCTGACGAGGAGCATCAATTGCTGGTAACGATGCACCACATCATCGCCGACGGTTGGTCGTTGAACGTACTGATCGATGAGTTCTCGCGCTTCTACTCCGCCGCATCCCAAGGACAAATAGCAGCGCCTGCGGCATTGCCGATCCGGTACGCCGACTACGGCAGTTGGCAGCGCCAATGGCTGGCACAAGGTGAGGGCGAGCGTCAGCTGGCTTACTGGAAAGCCCGGTTGGGCGATGAGCATCCGACCCTGACCCTGGCCACAGATTATCCGCGTTCGGCACAGCACACGCATGGCGCTGCTCGTCATTCCGTCAAGCTGGACGCGACCTTGAGCGATGCCATTCGCCAGACCGCGCAGGCTCATGAATCGACACCGTTCATGCTGTTACTCGCCGCGTTCCAGAGTCTTTTGCACCGCTACAGTGGTCAGCGCGACATCCGCATCGGTGTGCCGAATGCCAACCGTCCACGTCTGGACACACAAGGGTTGATCGGTTTCTTCATCAACACTCAGGTGATGCGCACCGAGGTGGATTCGCGGCAGCCTTTCGCTGAGTTGTTGGCGCAAACCCGTCAGAGCGCATTGGGCGCCCAGGCGCATCAAGACCTGCCCTTTGAACAACTGCTCGAAGCGTTCCCGCAAGCCCGTGAACAAGGCCTGTTCCAGGTCATGTTCAACCACCAACAACGGGACTTGAGCTCACTGCGCCGCCTGCCAGGATTGCTCGCCGAAGAGCTGCCGTGGCACAGCCGCGAAGCCAAGTTCGACCTGCAACTGCACAGCGAAGAAGACCAGAGGGGGCGCCTCAGCCTGTCCTTCGACTACGCCAGCGAACTGTTTGACGCGGTGACCATCGAGCGTCTGGCCGAACACTTCAGCAACCTGTTGCGCGCCATTTGCGAACAACCCGACACCGCCATCGGTGACCTGCCACTGCTGACCCCGTACGAGCACGATCAGCAAACAGCCTGGAGCGAGGCGCCTTGCACGCCAGCCGGCCAATGGCTGCCGCAACTGCTCAACCAACAGGCACGCCTGTTGCCTGAACGCACCGCCCTGATGTGGGACGGTGGCTCCATGGACTTCGCCGACCTGCACACCCAGACCAACCGCCTCGCTCATTACCTGCGCGACAAAGGCGTCGGCCCGGACGTGTGCGTGGCCATCGCGGCCGAGCGTTCGCCGCAACTGTTGATCGGCCTGCTGGCGATCATCAAGGCCGGTGGCGCGTACGTGCCGCTGGACCCGGACTACCCGGCCGACCGCCTGGCCTACATGCTCAGCGATAGCGGTGTCGAATTGCTGCTGACCCAAACCGCACTGCTCGAGCGTTGGCCGGCCGCCAATGGCGTCAGCGTAATTGCCATGGACGCGCTCAATCTCGACCGTTGGCCAAGCCATGCGCCGGGACTGCATGTGCACGGTGACAACCTCGCCTACGTGATTTACACCTCGGGCTCCACCGGTCAGCCCAAGGGTGTCGGCAATACCCACGCGGCGCTTGCCGAGCGGCTGCAATGGATGCAGAACACCTATCGCCTGAACGACACCGATGTGCTGATGCAAAAGGCGCCGATCAGTTTCGACGTATCGGTGTGGGAATGCTTCTGGCCGTTGATCACCGGCGCACGTTTGCTGATTGCCGGCCCCGGCGAACACCGTGATCCGCATCGCATTGCGCAGCTTGTTCAAGAGCACGGCGTCACCACGCTGCACTTTGTACCGCCGCTGCTTTCGTTGTTCACCGACGAACCGCTCACCGCGCAATGCACCAGCCTGCGCCGTGTGTTCTCCGGTGGCGAAGCCTTACCGGCGGAACTGCGCAACCGCGTGCTGGAACAGTTGCCCGCTGTGCAACTGCACAACCGTTATGGCCCGACCGAAACCGCGATCAACGTCACCCATTGGCATTGCACCACGGCCGATGGCGAGCGCTCGCCAATTGGCCGTCCGTTGGGCAACGTCATTTGTCGCGTTCTCGACAGCGACCTCAATCCTGTACCGGCGGGCGTACCCGGCGAGCTGTGCATCAGCGGTATCGGCTTGGCGCGCGGCTATCTGGGCCGTCCGGGCCTGACCGCTGAACGTTTTGTCGTCGATCCGCTGGGCGAGCAGGGCGCGCGTCTGTACCGCACCGGCGACCGCGCGCGCTGGACCGCTGATGGCGTGATCGAATACCTCAGTCGCCTCGATCAGCAGGTCAAACTGCGCGGTTTCCGTGTTGAGCCACAAGAAATCGAAGCGTGGTTGCTGGCGCAGCATGGCGTCGCGCAAGCTGTGGTGCTGGTGCGCGAGACGGCGGTCGGCGGGCAGTTGATCGGCTACTACACCGCCACTGAAACCAGCGAAACCGAGGACGCTCAAACCGCACGCCTGAACACCACGCTGGCGGCTGAGCTGCCCGAATACATGGTGCCGGCGCAGTTGATGCGATTGGCCCAAATGCCCCTGAGCCCGAGCGGCAAGCTCGACCGCCGCGCGTTGCCCGAGCCACAATGGCAAGTACGTGAACACGTCGAACCGGTTACCGCACTGGAGCAACAGATCGCCAGCATCTGGCGCGAAGTGTTGGGCCAGGCTCAAATCGGTCTACGCGACGACTTCTTCGCCCTCGGCGGCCATTCGTTGCTGGCCACGCAAATCATCTCCCGCACCCGCCAGGCCTGCGACGTCGAGTTGCCGCTGCGTGCGCTGTTCGAAAACAGTGAGCTGGGCGCGTTCGCCGATCAGGTTCGGCTGATTCAGCTCAGCGGCCACACGAACAAACAGCCACCGATAGACAAAGTCGACCGCAGCCAGCCGGTGCCGCTGTCCTATTCCCAGCAGCGCATGTGGTTCCTCTGGCAGATGGAGCCGGACAGCCCCGCGTACAACGTGGGAGGCATGGCGCGGCTGCGCGGGGTGCTCGATGTCGGGCGTTTTGAGGCCGCGTTGCAAGCGCTGATCATGCGACACGAAACCCTGCGCACCACGTTCCCGAGCTTCGATGGCGTAGCCCGGCAACAGGTCCATGCGCAAACAAACCTGCGCATGGAGTGGAAGGATTTTTCGGCACTGGCTGGCGAAGTCCGCGAGCAACGAGTCCAGCAACTGGCTGACGACGAGGCGCATACACCTTTCGATCTGGAAAGCGGCCCGCTGCTACGTGCCTGCCTGGTCAAGACCGCCGGGCACGAACACTACCTGGTGCTGACCCTGCACCACATCGTCACCGAAGGCTGGGCGATGGACATTTTCGCCCGTGAACTGAGCGCGCTCTACGAAGCCTTTGTCGATGACCGCGAATCACCGCTGGCGCCGCTGCCAGTGCAGTATCTGGATTACAGCGTCTGGCAGCGTCAATGGCTGGAGTCTGGCGAACGTCAGCGCCAGCTCGATTACTGGACCGCGCAACTGGGCCGTGAACACCCGCTACTGGAATTGCCGGCGGACCGACCGCGTCCACCCGTGCAAAGCCATCAGGGTGAGCTGTTCCGCTTCGACTTGAGCGATGACCTCGCTGCACGAGTCCGCGCCTTCAATGCGCAAAACGGTCTGACCCTGTTCATGACCATGACCGCCGCGCTGGCCGTGCTGCTTTACCGCTACAGCGGCCAGACTGATCTGCGCATCGGTGCGCCGGTGGCTAACCGGATTCGTCCGGAAAGCGAAGGGTTGATCGGTGCCTTCCTCAACACCCAAGTGCTGCGTTGCCAGCTCGACGGGCAGATGTCCGTCGGTGAATTGTTCGAGCAGGTGCGCCACACGGTGATCGAAGGCCAGTCCCACCAGGACCTGCCGTTTGACCATTTGGTGGAAGCGTTGCAACCACCGCGTAGTGCGGCTTACAACCCGTTGTTCCAGGTGATGTGCAATGTGCAGCGCTGGGAATTCCAGCAGAGCCGCACCCTGGCCGGCATGACGGTCGAGTATTTGGCTAACGATGCGCGAGCGACCAAGTTTGACCTCAATCTGGAAGTCACCGACCTCGATCATCGCCTCGGTTGCTGCCTGACCTACAGCACGGATCTGTTCGATGAACCGCGCATTGCGCGTATGGCCGGGCATTGGCGCAATTTGCTGGAAGCGCTGCTGTCCGACCCGCAACAGCGCCTCAGTGAACTGCCGTTGCTGGACACCAGCGAACAGCAAACACTGCTCGATAGCCTCGGCACCGAACCGGGCGAGCATCGGCTCGACCAGTGCATTCATCACCTGTTCAGCGAGCAGGCGCTGGCGCGCAAAGACGCGCCAGCCCTGACCTTTACCGGGCAAACTCTGAGCTACGCCGAACTCGACTGCCGCGCCAATCAACTGGCCTGGATGCTCCGCGAGCGCGGCGTCGGTCCGCAGGTGCGCGTTGGTCTGGCGCTTGAGCGGTCGCTGGAAATGGTCATCGGCCTGCTGGCAATCCTCAAGGCCGGCGGCGCCTATGTGCCGCTGGACCCGGAGTATCCGCTGGACCGTTTGCACTACATGATCGAAGACAGCGGCATCGGTTTGCTGCTCAGCGATGCGGCGATGTTAGAAGCCCTCGGTGAGTTGCCGACAACCGTCGCTCGTTGGTGTCTGGAGGACGATACCGCCGAACTGGCCAATTACCCGACCACCGAGCTGCCGTTTATCAGCCTGCCGCAACATCAGGCCTATCTGATTTACACCTCCGGCTCCACCGGCAAACCGAAAGGTGTGGTGGTGTCTCACGGTGAAATCGCCATGCATTGCCAAGCCGTCATTCAACGCTTCGGCATGCGCCCGGACGACTGCGAACTGCACTTTTATTCCATCAACTTTGACGCCGCGACCGAGCGTTTGCTGGTGCCCCTGTTGAGCGGTGCGCAAGTGGTTTTACGGGCGCAAGGGCAGTGGGATGCGCAAGAAATCTGCGGTTTGATTCGTCGGCACGACATCAACATCCTCGGCTTCACCCCCAGCTACGGCAGTCAATTGGCGCAATGGCTGGCGACCCAGGGTGAAACCCTGCCGGTGCGCATGTGTATTACCGGCGGCGAGGCCCTGACCGGCGAACACCTGGCGCGCATTCGCGCAGCGTTCAAGCCGAGCCTGTTTTTCAACGCTTACGGTCCGACCGAAACCGTGGTCATGCCGCTGGCCAGTCTCGCGCCCGAACAGCTGAAAGAAGGTCTGGGCAGCGTGCCGATTGGCAGCGTGATTGGTGCGCGGGTGGCGTACATTCTCGATGCGGACCTGGCCCTTGTGCCGCAGGGCGCGACCGGCGAGTTGTACGTCGGCGGCGCCGGTCTGGCGCAGGGTTATCACCAGCGTCCGGGCATGACGGCCGAGCGTTTTATCGCCGACCCTTTCGCCGTGGATGGCGGGCGTATTTACCGCACCGGCGACCTGGTGCGCCAACGCGCCGATGGGCTGGTGGAGTACCTCGGACGCATCGACCATCAAGTGAAGATTCGCGGTTTCCGCATAGAGTTGGGCGAGATCGAAACCCGCCTGCTGGAACATGCATCGATCCGTGAAGCCGTGGTGCAGACGCTTGATGCGCCGAGCGGCAAACAACTGGTGGGCTATCTGGTTACCGAGGTGGCGGAACAGGACGAAGCGCAACAAGCCACACTGCGCGAAGCCCTCAAGACGCACCTCAAATCACAACTGCCGGATTACATGGTGCCGACGCACCTGATCCTGCTGGCCAGCATGCCGCTGACCGCCAACGGAAAACTGGACCGCTGCGCATTGCCGGCACCCGACCCGGAGCTGTACCGTCAGCAGTTTGTGGCGCCGAGCAATGCGATGGAACTGACATTGGCCGGCATCTGGTGCGACGTGCTGAACGTGGCGCAGGTCGGCCTCAACGACAACTTCTTCGAACTGGGTGGCGATTCGATTCTGTCGATCCAGGTGGTCAGCCGGGCGCGGCAACAGGGTATCCATTTCAGTCCGCGTGACCTGTTCCAGCAACAGACTGTGCAAACCCTGGCCGCCGTAGCGACCCGCACCGAACAGGTCACCGCCGAGCAAGGCTTGCTCACTGGTGAATCGCGTCTGACGCCGATCCAGCATTGGTTCTTCGATACCGACATCCCCGAGCGCCAACACTGGAACCAGGCGTTGCTGCTGGAACCGACCGTGACGCTGGAACCTCATCGCCTGGAACAAGCGTTGTTGGCGGTCGTTGAACAGCACGATGCCTTGCGCCTGCGTTTCACCGAAGTAGCCGGGCAATGGCTGGCCGAGCATCAACCGGTGTCCGACACCGAGTTGTTGTGGCAAGTGCGCGTGCCGGCCATGGACCAGTGCGAAGCATTGTTTGCCGAAGCCCAGCGCAGCCTCGACCTTGAAACGGGGCCGCTGCTGCGTGCGTTGCTGGTCGATGGCCCCGAGGGGCAACAACGGCTGTTGATCGCCATTCACCACTTGGTGGTCGACGGTGTTTCGTGGCGGGTACTGCTGGACGATCTGCAAACGGTTTACCGTCAACTGGAGGCCAGGCAAGCGGTCAATCTGCCGGCCAAAACCAGTGCCTTCAAGGACTGGGCGGCACGCTTGCAGGCGTACGCCGGCAGCGAGTCCCTGCGCGAAGAACTGAGCGGGTGGCAATCGCAACTGGCCGGGCCTGATGTCGCGCTGCCGTGCGATCGTCCCGATGGCGGCCGGCAGAATCGTCATGCACAAACTGTCAGCGTGCGCCTCGATGCAGAGCGCACACGGCAGTTGCTGCAACAGGCCCCGAGTGCTTACCGCACGCAGGTCAACGACCTGTTGCTGACGGCGTTGGCCCGCGTGGTGTGTCGCTGGAGCGGTGACCAATCGGCACTGATTCAACTGGAAGGCCACGGCCGCGAAGCCCTGTTCGACGAGATCGACCTGACCCGCACCGTGGGCTGGTTTACCAGCGCCTACCCGCTGCGGCTGACCCCGTTGGACGGGCAGGGCGCCTCGATCAAGGCGATCAAGGAACAACTGCGCGCCGTGCCGCATAAAGGCTTGGGTTATGGCGTGCTGCGTTATCTGGCCGACGACTTGTGCCGCCAGACCATGGCGGCGCTGCCGGTCGCACCAATCACTTTCAACTACCTCGGTCAGTTCGACCAGAGCTTTGGTACGGAGGCCTTGTTCCGACCGCTTGATGAACCGGTCGGCGCGGCCCACGATCCGCACGCGCCGCTGCCCAATGAGCTGAGCATCGACAGTCAGGTCTATGCCGGCGAACTGGTGCTGCGCTGGACCTTCAGCGCCGAACGCTACGCCCCGCAAGCCATCGCTGATTTGGCCGATGCTTATCTGTGCGAACTGCAAGGCCTGATCGAGCATTGCCTGCAAGACGATACGGGCGGCCTGACGCCGTCGGACTTCCCGCTGGCGAAACTTACCCAGGCGCAACTCGATGCATTGCCGGTTCCGGCAGCCGTGATCGAAGACGTCTACCCGCTGACACCGATGCAGGAAGGCATGCTGCTGCACACCTTGCTGGAGCCAGGCACCGGACTCTATTACATGCAGGACCGTTACCGCATCAACAGCGAACTCGATCCGCAGCGCTTCGCCCGGGCCTGGCAAGCAGTGATCGCCCGTCACGAAGCCCTGCGCGCCTCGTTTTGCTGGAACGTCGGCGAAGACATGCTGCAAGTGATCCACAAGCCAGGCAGCACGCCAATCGAGTACCTCGACTGGAGCGCGATCGCCGAATCCGAGCAAGAACCGACGTTGCAGGCCTTGCTGAAAAGCGAGCGCGAGGCCGGGTTCGATCTGCTCAATCAGGCACCGTTCCACCTGCGCCTGATCAAGGTCGGCGCGGCGCGTTACTGGTTCATGATGAGCAACCATCACATCCTGATCGATGCATGGTGCCGCTCGCTGTTGATGAACGATTTCTTTGAGATCTACACCGCCCTCGGCGAGGGACGCGAAGCGCAATTGGCCGTGCCACCGCGTTACCGCGACTACATCGGCTGGCTGCAACGCCAGAGTCTGGCCGAAGCGCGGCAGTGGTGGAAAACCAACCTGCAAGGCTTCGAGCGGACCACGCCGATTCCGAGCGATCGACCGTTCCTGCGCGAACACGCCGGCGAAAGCGGCGGCATGATCGTCGGCGACCGCTACACCAGGCTCGACGCCCACGACGGTGCGCAACTGCGTGAACTGGCGCAGGCGCATCATCTGACCATCAACACCTTCGCCCAAGCGGCGTGGGCGCTGGTGCTGCGCCGCTTGAGCGGTGATCGCGACGTGCTGTTCGGCGTCACCGTGGCCGGGCGTCCAGTGGACATGCCGCAGATGCAACGCACGGTCGGGCTGTTCATCAACAGCATTGCGCTGCGGGTGAAAATGCCCGAGGACGATCAGCGTTGCAGCGTTCGCCAATGGCTCAGCGCTTTGCTCGACAGCAACATGCAGCTGCGCGAGTACGAATACCTGCCGCTGGTGAGCATTCAGGAAACCAGTGAACTGCCCAAGGGCCAGCCACTGTTCGACAGCCTGTTCGTGTTCGAAAACGCCCCGGTGGAAGTGTCGGTGCTGGACCGTGCGCAAAGCCTCAACGCGACCTCGGATTCGGGCCGCACCCACACCAACTTCCCGCTGACGGCGGTGTGTTATCCGGGCGATGACCTCGGCTTGCACCTGTCTTACGACCAGCGCTACTTCGATGAGTCGACCATCGAACGCATGCTCGGTGAGTTCAAGCGTTTGCTGCTGGCGCTGGTCGAAGGGTTCCATGGCGACATGGCCGATTTGCCGCTGCTGGGTGCCGAGGAGCAGGACTTCCTGGTCCATGACTGCAATCAGAGCGAGCACGAATACCCGCTGGATCAAAGTTACGTCGCGTTGTTTGAAGCTCAGGTGACTGAGCATCCGCAGCGGATTGTCGCCAGTCATCTGGATCAGCAATACAGCTTCGTTGAGCTGAACCAGCGCAGTAACCGCCTTGGTCACGCTCTGATCGCCGCCGGTGTCGGGCTGGATCAACCGGTGGCGTTGCTGGCCGAACGTAATCTCGATTTGCTGGGCATGATCATCGGCAGCTTCAAGGCGGGGGCGGGTTATTTGCCGTTGGACCCAGGCCTGCCGAGCCAGCGCCTGAGCCGGATCATTGACCTGAGCCGCACGCCGCTGCTCGTTTGTACTCAAGCCTGCCGCGAGCAAGCGCTGGCGTTGCTGGACGAGTCCGGTTGCGCCCAACGGCCCAAGTTATTGGTCTGGGAAGAGGTGCAGGCGAGTGCTGTTTCGGTGGTCAATCCGGGCATCTACAGCGGGCCGGACAATCTCGCCTACGTGATCTACACATCGGGCTCCACAGGTCTGCCCAAGGGTGTGATGGTCGAGCAGCGCGGCATGCTCAATAACCAGTTGAGCAAGGTGCCGTACCTGAATCTGAGTGATACCGATGTGATCGCTCAGACGGCTTCGCAAAGCTTCGATATTTCGGTCTGGCAGTTCCTTGCCGCGCCGTTGTTCGGTGCGCGGGTGGATATCGTGCCGAACGCCATCGCCCATGATCCACAAGGCCTGTTGGCGCACGTTTCGGCGCAGGGCATTACCGTGCTGGAAAGCGTGCCGTCGCTGATTCAAGGCATGCTCGCCCAGGAACGCATGAGCCTGGACGGCTTGCGCTGGATGCTACCGACTGGCGAGGCGATGCCGCCGGAACTCGCGCACCAGTGGCTGCTGCGTTACCCGGAGATTGGGTTGGTGAATGCTTATGGCCCGGCGGAATGTTCGGACGACGTGGCGTTCTTCCGCGTCGATCTGGCCTCGACGCGCGGCAGCTATTTGCCGATTGGTACGCCGACCGACAACAACCGTTTGTACCTGCTCGATGGCGCGCTGGAACTGGTGCCGTTGGGCGTGGTGGGCGAGTTGTGCGTGGCAGGCACCGGGGTCGGGCGCGGGTATGTCAGCGATCCGCTGCGCACAGCGCAAGTGTTTGTGCCGAACCCTTTTGGCGCGCCGGGGGATCGACTGTATCGCACTGGCGACCTGGCCCGTCGACGCAGTGACGGTGTGCTGGAATACGTCGGGCGTATCGACCATCAAGTAAAGATTCGCGGCTACCGCATTGAACTGGGGGAAATCGAAGCACGTTTGCACGAACAGCCGGAAGTCCGCGAAGCGGCGGTGGGTGTGCAGGACGGGGTGAACGGCAAGCACTTGGTCGGTTATCTGGTAGCGGCCGATTCGGTGCTCAATCCAACCGAACGGCTGGAGCATATCAAGCAACGCCTGCGCGTCGAACTGCCGGAATACATGGTGCCATTACACTGGTTGTGGCTGGATCGCCTGCCGCTCAACGCCAACGGCAAACTCAATCGCAAGTCGCTGCCGGCGCTGGAAATCGGCCAGTTGCAGAGCCAGGATTATCTGGCGCCACGCAATGAGCTGGAGCAGACGCTGGCGGACATCTGGGCGCAGGTGCTGAAAGTCGAGAAGGTCGGTGTGCGCGACAATTTCTTCGAACTGGGCGGGCATTCATTGCTGGCGACGCAGATTGCATCGCGGGTGCAGAAAGCGCTGCAAAGGGATGTGCCGCTGCGGGCGATGTTCGAATGCAGCACAGTGGCGGAACTGGCAGAGTACATCGAGGGCTTGGCGGCGAATGACATCACCGAGGAGAAGGTGGATCGGCTGAATGACCTGATGGCGGCTTTGGAGGGGCTCTAAATATCTAGCGTCTGTACTGGCCCCTTCGCGAGCAGGCTCGCTCCCACAGGGGAATGCATTCCAATGTGGGAGCGAGCCGGCTCCGGGCGTCGTTCCGACGAAGGGGCCGGTAAGGCCTACTTCGGCCCCAGAATCTTCGCCAACTTATCCGGCGAAGGCGCGCCTTGCTGCTGTTGCAGCTCGCCCTTGTCATCCATGTAGAAAATCGCCGGGGTTGCCTGCAACTCCAGGTCTTCCATCAACTGCATGTTCGCCGCCAGTTTCATCTGAATCGCCGGCGGCACGTCCTTGAGGGCCTTGAGCGAACTCTCCTTGCCAGCCTTTTCGTGTTCTTCCAGCGCTTTGCCCGGATCTTTGGCCGCCAGCAACGCAGCCGATTTGCCCGGACTGTCTTCACGAATGATCCCGACCATGATGTGCCGCAATTGCACCTTGCCGGCCTTCACCCACGGCCGCGCCTGTTCCCAGAACACGTTGCAATAAGGGCAGTTCGGATCGCTGAACAGATACACCACACGCGGGGCATCTTTTTTGCCATCAGCGATCCAGTTGCTGGCCTCCATCTTGCCCCAGACTTCCTTGGCCATCGGTGCGTAAACCAGCTTCTGCAACGGTGCGGTGGTCAGGTCTTTGCCGTCGGCATCGTAGAGGTTGCCGAGCAATACATGCTTGCCATCCGGGGTCAGGTACAGCGCGATGCCACGGTTCTGGTATTGCGCTGCATAGCCGCGCAAGCCGTCGGGTGCATCGAACTGGCCGACGATTTTCGCGCCCTTGGCTTCGATCTTCTTGATCGCTTCAGGCAGTTCTTCAGCGGCCTGTACCGACGGCAGGTGCAGCAGGGCGGCGCCCAGGGTCAGCGTCAGCAGGTGGCGGAGGCGGGGCATGGCAGTTTCCTTGAAGAGGGGGACGGTGTGGCAGAAGGAGGTGTGTCGAAGTTTTCCAGGGCGCGGGCCAGACTGGCTTGCGAGAGTTCGCCCAAATGGCTGCCCAGCAGGCGACCGTCATTGCTATAGAACAGCGTAGTCGGCAACGCCATCGAACCCACGGCCTGACCCAAACGACCGCCGCCATCGAACAGCACGTTGGTCAGGCTCAGGCCCTGGGTTTCGAGAAAGGTGGCAACGCTTTGCATGCTTTCGGCCTGATTGACGAACAGGAACGTCAGGTCTGGTCGCTGTTGCTGGGCATTTTCCAGTACCGGCATTTCCCGACGGCACGGCGGGCACCAGGTGGCCCAGAGATTGATCACCAGCGGACCACCCTGGTAATCGGCCAGTTGCACGGTTTCACCGGCGGCATTGCGCAAGGTGATTTCCGGCAGGCGCGTGCCTTGTTCGTAAATGCTCAGGGAGACGGTCGCCAGTAACCAGAACGCCAGACCGCTGCCCACGCCGAATCCTAGTGGCCGGCGCAAACCCGGACGACGCCAGCCGCGATACAACGCCGCGAGCAGCAACACGATCGCCCCCGGCCAGGCGAGAAAGCCACCGTCGCGCAGGTCGATGATTTGCCACGGATCGTTGCGATAGTGCGCCCAGTAAACGGCGACGAAACTGACCCGGGCTGCCAGCATGCCCATCAGGAACAGGCTGAACAGCACCGACTCGGGGTTCTCGCCACCCCGCTTGGCCACCTGCCAGCCGACAAACGTCGCCAGCGCCAGGGCGCTGATCAGCAGCAGATGGTTAAGCGCGATGGCAAAGGTGCCGAGGGTGAAAGTCAGCATTAACGGGCGTCTCGGGTAGTGTTCCAGCGTTTCAGGAAGGTGTCGGCATCGACCTCGCCGGTGATGCGCTGACTGCGACGCTCTTCGCCGTCGGCGCCGATCCATAGAAAACTCGGTGGCCCCGGCACTTTATAACGGCCGAGCAGTTCGCGGCTGGCGGCATTGTCGGCGGTGACATCCAGCCGGAGCAAGCGCACATCGCTCAACGCTTGCATCACGTTGGCTTTGCCGAAGACCTGTTTTTCCATGACTTTGCACGAGACGCACCAGTCGGCGTAGTAATCCAGCAGCACCCACTGGCCCTGAGCCATGGCCGCGTCCAATTCCCGTTGCAGCGCTTGCGGGTCTTTGATCGTGGTGAAGGCCTCGTGGCCGACAGGTGCGGCGGCACTGGCCGTGTTTGTGCCGCGATAGACCTGCAGTGGTTGAAACAAATCGTCGCTACCGCCCGCTGCACCGATCACCAACAGACTGCCCCACAAACCCAAAAGCCATGAGCTGGCGCCGAACACGTGCGCCGTACGACCAAAACCGCTGGACTGACGCCAGGCGCTGTAAGCCGCCATCAACAGCAGTGCGCCGCACAAACCGATCCACAGCGATTCATTCAACACCGGGCGCAACATCAGTAACGCCGTAGCGAGGAACAGGAAACCGAAGATGCCTTTGAGCAGATTCATCCACGCGCCGGGTTTGGGCAAGAAGCGGTTGCCGATCGTCACCAGCAACAGCAGCGGTACACCGATGCCGATGCCCATGGCGAACAGAATCAGCCCGCCATGCAGCGCATTACCACTTTGCGCGATGTAGAGCAGGGCACCGGCCAACGGCGCGGTCATGCATGGACCCACCAGCAAACCGGACAAGGCGCCCAGCGCACCGGCGCCGACCAGATTGCCGCCACGCTGATTGCGCGACACGTTTTCCAGACGGTCGCGCACGGCCACCGGTAATTGCAGCTCGAAGAAACCGAACATCGGCAACGCCAACAACACAAACACCGCCGCGAAACTGCCTAGCAGCCACGGGTTTTGCAGCAACGCTTGCAGGTTCGCACCGAGCAACGCGGCCAACACGCCCATCGCCGCATACACCAGTGCCATGCTCACCACGTAGCTGCCCGCCAGGGCAAACCCACGTTTAGGCGTGGCGCCGCTGCCAACAACCAAGCCGGCCAGAATTGGCAGCATTGGCAATGAACAAGGCGTGAACGCCAGCAGCAGACCCAGGCCAAAAAACACTAGCAAACTCCAGCCCAGCGCCCGTTGTTGCAGGTCGCTGGCCAGGGTTTGATCCGGTGCTTCGTTGGCGGCGACCATGACGTCGCCGCCCAAATCCACCACCTGCGTCTGCGGCGGGTAACACAAGCCGGCATCGGCACAGCCCTGGAAACCCACCTTGATCTGACCGGTTGCACCGGCCGGGATCTTGAGTTCCAGACCCTGGCGGTAAACCTGTTGCTCGCCAAAGAACTCGTCACTGTGCGCTTCGCCTTCCGGTAAGACGGGATGCTGATCAACAGGCAAACCATCGAATTTCAGGCGTTTCTGATAAAGGTAGTAACCGTCGGTGATCTGCCAATAGAGCTGGGTTTCACCGGATTCAAGGCGTTCGGACGTGAAAGCGAACGCTTTTTCCACCGGCAGGAATTCAGGTTTTGTATCGAACGGATTGGTCCCTGCCTGGGCCAGACCCGAGATCAAGAGGACAAAAAATAGAAACAGACGACGCATGGGTAAGCCTTATCCCTGTGCAAGTGAGATGCACAATGGGAGGCGGCGATTAACCGATGATTAACCGCCCCACCGGACGTCGGCGAGTCCTCAGTCCCTCAGCAGTCCAGGCCAATTAACGTCATTGATTGTTATCGGGCCAGTCTCTGCTTTGTTATCTTTCAGGTTGTACCTGATGAATTCGTTGTTGGTGAGAAAGATGTAGTAATAAGTATCGATTAGAGGCGCGTCATTTTGCACTGCGCCTATAATTCGGTTTTTATACGGCGACAAGCCAGGCCATGAGTCAGGCGTAATTGGCAGGCGTGTTGTTTTTTTGGTTGTGTAGTTGAAGGTAATGTAGTGCCCGTCGTTTGTCAGAAAGCGGAATACGTTTTTGGGCGCGAAAGTATCCCACCAGGTGCCAGCGACGATAGTGTCAAAATAAGGCGCTAATGAGTGCCATATCGAGTTTTCAAGAAGGTAATTAGCAACAGGCTTGTCAAGGTCCTGGTCGTATTTGCAAACCATTGGTTTGCCAGTGGTGTTATAAAACAACCATAAAATGTCATCCCCCCCTCCCCATGAACCACCGAGTGCGCTGGAGGTGAATCCGAATCGCAGATTTTTTAGTTGGGCATGAACGGCTCCCCAATTATCTGCTGTGATGTCGGCAGGAAATCCCTTCTCTACGGTGTTGGAGCCAATATCAAATCGGGAATACTTATTAGTGTCTTTGAAGAAGAAATATATTTTGTCTTTTCCTGCGCGCCAATCAACGGCCACAAAATTTTTAAGTGCTTGCATGATCTGATTCCTTTCAGCTAATTGTGCGTTGCCGGATTATGTGTTGTCTTTCTCAACAGCAGGGCACGACTCATTGATAAATGTAGCGTGCCCCATTTTGAATGTTGAGCCATTGTTCAGCGTGGAAGCAGACCCGGCCATGTGCCTTCGTCGACGATGAATGGCCCCGATACGTGGTACTCATCGAAGTCATATATCAGGTATTTATTGTCGGTCAAGAAGATATAAAAGTACGTGTTGAGTAGCGGTTGGTCGTTCAGTACAGCGGTGATCATACGGTCCTTGTATTTTTCTAGTTGAGCCCATTTAGAACCTGTTAGGGGTTTGACCAAAAGTTTTTCGCTGTAAGCGTCGTAGATAAGATAGTTTCCGTCGTTCAGCAAGACCCAATAGGTGTACTTGCTGCCCACAGTTTCGTACCGCATGACGCCAATAATTCGGTCGAAGTAAGGTTTCAGCGGCGCCCATATGGTATGTGAAAGGGTCGTTTTGGTAAGGACCCTGTCGGTGCGCTGGTCGTATCTGCACACCGCCGGGGTATTGCCTTCGTAATAGAACAGTACGAGAAGATCACCTCCAGCCCCATCCCAATCAATTGCGGAAGTGTTGAATCCGAAACGCAGGTCTTTCACGTGCTGGCCGAAGTCAGGCCAGTTAACGTCGACACTGCAGGGATAGCCTTTTCCGACAGAGTTTTCCCCAAGATTGAAGCGAGAGTAGGTGTTTGTGTCCTTGAAGAAAAAATGAATGCGGTCCGCTCCATCACGCCAGTCGACGGCTACGAAGTTTTTCATTGTTGTCATTATCTGATTCCTTTCAGTTTAATTAAAAAGCGCCATGCCATCTATGCGCGGTTTTATGAGTTGTTGAACTGTATTGAAGTTGCTGTTTGCGTTATCAACGGCGCCACATTAACGTGTACTATTGATAATTAAAATGGGCGTCGATTGTTTGTGTGTTTCGAGTTGAAACTGGGGTGGTTGGTTTTCAGTGGAGTAAATAATAAAAAATTTTGCTGTTGCTATCTTCTTTATTGATCGCTCTGCGGCTCAACATTACGAATGTGCTTCTCGTCCGTCGATTCGATCGTCATAATTCGGGCTTAATCCTCGCCTGTTTGACTCGCGTTTTTGCTCATGGAGCTCCCATGCACGTACTGGTTTGTGAAGACGATGAGCTGATCGCCAGCGGCATTGTTGCCGGCCTCACCGCCCAGGGCCTGACGGTCGAGCACGTCGCCACCGCTTCGTCTGCGCGCGCGATGCTTAAGGTCGCTGAATTTGACGTCATGGTGCTCGACCTCGGTCTTCCCGACGAGGACGGCCTGAAGCTGCTGCAGCAGCTGCGTCACAACGGTCTGGAGATTCCGGTGTTGATTCTCACCGCGCGCGATTCTGTGACGGATCGCGTCGATGGCTTGCAAGCCGGCGCGGATGACTACCTGCTCAAGCCGTTCGATCTGCGTGAGCTTGCCGCACGCCTGCACACGTTGCTGCGCCGGGTAGCCGGGCGCAGCGTCAACCTGATCGAACATGGTGCCCTGACGTACGACCCCAGCAGCCGCGAAACCCTGCTCGGTGGACAACCGGTGGACCTGTCGCGGCGCGAGCAGGCGTTGTTGCAGGCGTTGCTGCATAACCGCGGTCGCGTACTTTCCACCGAGCAACTCAAGGACAGCGTCTACGGTTTCAACGACGAACTGGAAAGTAACGCCCTCAACGTCCACATCCATCACCTGCGGCGCAAACTCGGCAACGGCATCGTCGAAACCGTGCGCGGCCTGGGCTATCGCCTGGGCCCTGCTGATGGCGGAGAACACTCAAAGTGATGAGCCTGCGTTTGCGCCTGAGCTTGACCCTGGGCGCCGCTTTTGCCTTGATCTGGGCCCTGGCGGCGGCCTGGATGCTCAGTGACCTGCGTAATCAAATGATGTTTTCCCTCGACCAGCGGCTGGTGGCGTCAGCGCGAATGGTCGCCGGATTGCTGGAGCAATTGCCGGCACTGTCGAGCAAAGGCGAGGGCACGCATTTCAGCGCGGAGCAATTGAACATTCCCGGCGGCATGGCCTGTCAGGTCAGCTCGTTGCGTGGGGAAATTCTCGCCCGCAGTCACAGTGACCCTGAGCAAAAACTGGAAGCCGAGAAAATGGGCTTCCACGATCAGATGATCGACGGCGCGCCATGGCGCAGCTTTACGCTGGCGCGGGGCGATCTACGCATTACCACCGCCGACCGGCAAATTGAGCGCGAGGCGCTGAACATGTCCATTCTGCTGGCGGCGTCGGTGCCGGTCGGTGTGGCGTTGCTCGGTTGCCTGTGCTTGCTGTGGCTGGGGATCGGCCAAGGGCTGGCGCCGCTCAACCGAATGCGCGATGCGCTGATGCGGCGCAGCGCCGATTCCCTCGAACCGTTGCAGATTCAGCCGCTGCCCAGCGAGCTGCAACCGTTGCTGGACACCCAGAACCAGCTCCTCCAGCGGATCGGCAAAACCATCGAACGCGAGCGACGTCTGACCGGTGATGCGGCGCACGAACTGCGCAGCCCGCTGACCGCGATCAAGACCCACCTGCAAGTGGCGCGAATGACCGACGGCGCAGCGCGGGATCAGTCCCTGGCGCGGGCCGAAGAGGGCGCCGACCGCATGCATCGGACCCTAGAACAATTGCTGTTGTTGGCGCGGGTCGAGGGCAGCCTGTCGTTCGATGACGGCGTACAGTGCAGCGCTGAGCAAGTGGCGAAACTGGCGATTCAGGACGCCGCCAGCGGGGATCGGCAGCGAATCAAGCTGCAAATGCCGAGCAAATTCTCCAATGCGCCGGTGCAAATGCCCGCCGTGTTGTCGATTGCAGCATTACGCAACCTGCTCGACAACGCCCTGCGCCACACCCCGGGCGATGGGGCCGTGGAATTGAGCATGGAAACCACCGGCAATCGTGCGCGTTTTCTGGTTCGCGACCATGGGCCGGGGATTGCCGAAGAGGATTTGCAAAACCTGACCCAACGCTTCTGGCGCAATGGCCAGAGCACCGGTTGCGGGTTGGGGCTGGCGATTGTTCAGGCGATTGTCCAGCGTTGCGGCTGCACGTTGCGTTTTGACAGTCAGCCAGACGGGTTGCGGGTTGAGCTGACCATGCCATTGCAAACCCTTTAACCACCACCGCAAATCCCTGTAGGAGCGATGCAGTGGCAGGGCTTCATGCCTTTCCCATGCACAAAGCGTTGTCGAAGGTGTAAATCCTTGAGCCCCTGATGCGTTTCCAGAACAGGAAACCTTATTGAGGGGTCGAGAGATGTCAGTCGCTACCAGCCTTATCGAAGATCAGCCGGCCCGGATTGTCCCGGCGCCCGCCGAGTCGCTTTATCAATTCAACGAATCGCCGCTGCTGGCCCGTCAAAACCAGCAGGAATCCAATGCCCGCAGCTACCCGCGGCGCATTCCCCTGGCACTGAAACGCGCCAAGGGCATTTATGTCGAAGACGTCGAAGGTCGCCATTTCATCGATTGCCTGGCCGGTGCCGGCACGCTGGCGCTAGGGCACAACCACCCAGTGGTGATCGAAGCGATCCAGCAAGTGCTGATCGATGAGCTGCCGCTGCACACCCTCGACCTGACCACGCCGGTCAAAGACCAATTTGTGCAGGACCTGTTTGGCTTGCTGCCGCCAGCCTTGGCTGCCGAGGCGAAGATCCAGTTCTGTGGCCCCACCGGCACCGACGCGATAGAAGCCGCGTTGAAACTGGTGCGCACGGCCACCGGACGCAGCACCGTGTTGTCGTTCCAGGGCGGTTATCACGGCATGAGCCAGGGTGCATTGAGCCTGATGGGCAGCCTGGGGCCGAAAAAGCCGCTGGGCGCCTTGCTCAGCAGCGGCGTGCAGTTCATGCCATACCCCTACGATTACCGTTGCCCGTTCGGCCTTGGTGGTGCGCAAGGCGTGAAGGTCAACCTCAGTTATCTGGAAAACCTGCTGAATGATCCTGAGGCCGGCGTGCAATTGCCTGCCGCTGTGATTGTTGAAGTGGTGCAGGGCGAAGGCGGGGTGATCCCGGCTGATCTGGACTGGCTGCGTGGCGTGCGTCGTATCACCGAAAAGGCTGGCGTGGCGCTGATCGTCGATGAAATCCAGAGCGGGTTTGCCCGCACCGGCAAGATGTTCGCCTTCGAGCACGCCGGCATCATGCCGGACGTGGTGGTGATGTCAAAAGCCATCGGTGGCAGCTTGCCGCTGGCGGTGGTGGTTTACCGCGACTGGCTCGACACCTGGCTGCCGGGTGCGCATGCCGGGACCTTCCGTGGCAATCAGATGGCCATGGCCGCAGGTTCCGCGGTGATGCGTTATCTGGTCGAACACAAGGTGTGTGAACACGCAACTGCCATGGGCGAACGCTTGAGCGAACACCTGCGCATCCTGCAGAGGGACTTCCCGCAATTGGGCGACATCCGGGGCCGCGGCTTGATGCTTGGCGTTGAACTGGTCGACCCGACCGGCGCGCCGGACGCTCAGGGCCATCCACCGATATTTGCTCGTCTGGCGCCGCTGGTGCAGCGCGAATGCCTCATGCGCGGGTTGATTCTTGAGCTGGGCGGGCGTCACGGTGGCGTGGTGCGGTTCCTGCCGCCGCTGGTGATCACTGCTACGGAAATCGATCAAGTGGCCGAGATTTTCGGCCGGGCCATGACCGCAGCCACCGCCAGCCTCTAAATTTTTTCTCTCCTTGAACGTTCCTTCTACATAACAGCTGCGCACGCCGCGTAGCCCACCCTACAGCGATGGAGAAATACATGACTTCAGTATTCGACCGCGAGGACATCCTCTTTCAGGTCGTGGTCAACCACGAAGAGCAATACTCGATCTGGCCTGATTACAAAGCCGTACCGGCCGGCTGGCACACGGTGGGCAAGAGCGGTTTGAAAAAGGAATGCCTGGCTTACATCGAAGAAACCTGGACGGACATGCGTCCGCTGAGCTTGCGTCGCAAGATGGAAGAACAGGCGGCATTGGCTCACTGATTCACTGTGCAGAAAGAAGCCCGCTGGACCGAGAAGGCCAGCGGGCTTTTTCGTGTCCGGACTTTGTGTCGTCTATCAGGCCGCCTTCGCTGGCAAGCCTGCTCCTACATTGGATTCAAGGTGTGGCACAAATCCCCTGTAGGAGCTGGCTTGCCAGCGAAGAACGATAACGCGGTCCAACTGGCTTATGCTCCGCTCAACCCCTTGATCACCAAATCCACATTCCCCTCCAGCTCGGCCACTGGATCCGCCGCATCCACACTCAACACCACCAACCGGCTACCTGCCTCGGCAATCACCGCTTTCACGGCGTCCGAAGGCTGCCGATGATGCAACACCACCGCCACATTGTTCTCCTTCAACGTCGCACCCAACTGCTTGAGCGCTTCAGGCGTCCACTCGGCATCCGGCCGTGCATCAAGTCCGATCAGCTCCAGATTGAGCCCGCCAATCAAATAGCCGAAGTGATCGCTGAGGCTTATCACGCTAAGGTTGTCCGCACTGGCCAGCCGCGCTTCGCTGTCAGCGCTGAACTTGAGTAGTCGTTGCTTCAATGCAGCGAGGTTGGCCTCGATCCTGGGTTTGGCTTCTGGCGCCAGACGCACCAGATCAGCGGCCATCACATCGGCCATGCGTCCCATGTTGTTGCTGGAGAACCACGGCTGACTGTTCAACCCGTCGACCTTGTTATCCGGCTGCACGGCGATGCCGGGCAGGGCTCCGTCCACCGGGCGGGCGGCGTCGACCTCGATGATGCGAATATTGCTGCGACGGGAGATCGGGTACAGCGGATCATCCACCCACAGCGAACGCAGGCCGATCACGGCATCGGCGTCGGTGGCGAGTTTGGCCAGCGCCGGGGCACCGCGGCCGGTGAAGTAGGCGGTTTGACGGCTGCCGGGCAGGTTCGCCGGTGCAGCACGTTCAAGGTTGACGTCGGTGCCCTTGAGCAAGACTTCGCCCAACCCGTAAGTGATCGGCAAGGACGCCAGCACGCGCAGCGGTTTGGTTTTGTCCGCCGCAAAAGAGGTGTTGACCAGCCCGCAGAGGGCAACGGCCAGGGTCAGTTGACGCAGAGAAAAAGACATTTATCCGAGATTCCCTTTCAGGCTGGGGACGACACCGCGCGCGATGGCGGACAGGGCGAAGGCGATACCGGCCACCAGAATGATCGCGGCACCGGACGGAATCGGCAGATCAAAGACAATCGGCGCCAGAATCCCGCAAAGCGTGCTGACCGTGGCGATCAGCACCGAGCACCAGAAAAAGCCTTTCAGTGATTGACTGAGCAAACGCGCGGCCGCCGCTGGTATCACCAAGAGCGCGCCGACCAGAATCGCACCGATGACTTTCACCGCCGCCACGGTGATCAGCGTCACCAGAATCACAAACAGATAATCCAGGGTTTTCACCGCCACCCCACGCACCGCCGCCAGTTGCGGGTTGAAACTGGCCAGCATGATGCGGTTGTATAGCGGCAAGGCCAGCGCCATGACCAGCGAACCGACAATGGCCAATACCGCCAGGTCATTGCCGTTGACGGTCAACACCGAACCGAACAACACGTTTTCCAGAATGTGCACGTTGATCTTGCCCGCCAGAATCAGCAGCAGGCTCGCGCCCAATGCCAGCGACACCGACAGGAACACACCGATCAATGTATCCGGCGCCAGACCGGTGCGGTTGCGCAGGTAGTTGAGCAGAATGCCGAACAGCAGGCAGTAACCGAACAGGCTGCCATACGGCCCGGTGTAGGGTTCGCCGAGCAGAATGCCGATGGCCACGCCGGTCAGTGCCGCGTGACCCACCGCTTCGGAGAAAAACGCGAAGCGCTTGACCACCACCAACGTGCCCAACCCGCCCAGTACCGGGCCGATCAACAAGCCGGCGAGCAGCGCGTTGACCACAAATCCATAGGCCAGTGCCTCGGGCAGGTAGCCCGAAGACGCCCACCCCTGAACCATCAAACGAAAGGCTTCATAACTCATCACGTGGCGCTCCGTGGATGGGTGGAGAACAGGGTCAACAAGCGTTCTGGTGTCAACGCCTGTTTCGGCGTGGCATCGAACAACACCCGGCGATTGAGGCCGGTGACCCGATCCGCCAGACGCCCCACGGCTTCCAGATCGTGCTCGATCCACAGCACCGTGATGCCGCTGCGGCGCCAGTCGCGGAGCAGCCGTTCGAACACCTGAATACCGGCTTCATCCAGTGCCGACATCGGCTCGTCGAGTACCAGCAGTTGCGGTGCCGGGATCAGCCCTTGAGCCAGCAACACCCGTTGACGCTCGCCGCCGGACAGCGCACCCATACGCCGTTTGTGTTTGTCCTGCATGCCGACCCGTTCCAGCGCTTCACCAATCGCCGCCGCGTAATGTTTGCTCAAACCGAGAAACGCCGGACGGCGCTGGCACATGGCGGCCATGAAATCGTCGACGGTCATTGGCAAACCGCGATCAAACTCCAGGGCTTGCGGCACATAGCCGATGGTTCCGGGATCGCCCGGCCATTGCAGACTCAGGCGACCCTGATGCGGCATCTGTCCCAGCAAGGTTTTGATCAGCGAACTTTTACCGCCACCGTTGGGGCCGACCAGCGCATGCACGCTGCCAGGCGAAACCTGAAAGTTCACCTTGTCGAGGATCGTTGTGCGGCCGAGGGTCAGGCTGACATCGACGAACTCCAGCGTCGGCCCCGAAACCTGTGGGAGCGAGCCTGCTCGCGAATGCGGTGTCTCATTTAACGATGATGTTGACTGACTGGACGCCTTCGCGAGCAGGCTCGCTCCCACAAAGGATTCGGAGTCAGTTGGACCGGGGTTTTGTGCATTGATTATTTCTTTAGCGGTCATTGGCCGGACTCCTGTATCGCCCGGACCACGGTGTTGAGGTTGCCGGTCATTTCTTTTTCGTACTTGCCGGCGGTGTATTCGCCGTAGGAAATGTGCGACAGCGGATACAGCTTCACCCCGGATTCGCGTTGGATGGTGTCGACGTAGGTGGACGGGAAGTCCATCTCCGAGAAGATCACTTTCACGTCCAGCTCACGCAGTTGGTCGATGGTTTTTTTCAGCTGGCTCGGGCTCGGTTCGATGCTGTGGGCCGGTTCGACCACGGCGGTGACTTCGAGGCCGAACTCTCGCAGCAGGTAATCGTAAGCCGCGTGAACCGTGGCCACCCGCAGTTCGGCGTTTGGCGCCTGAGTCAGCTTCGCCAGGGCGTCGGCACGCATCTGCCGCAGACGTTTGCCATAGGCGCGGGCGTTCTGCGTATAGGTCTTGGCGTTGGCCGGATCGAGCTTGCCCAGTTCCCGGGCGATGTTGTTGACCTGAGCAATCGAGGCGCTGATCGACAGGAACGTATGCGGGTTCACCACCTTGCCGGCACCGCGTGCGGCAAACCCGGTGGCGGCCAGCAGCGGTACGTTTTCGTTGGCTTCGATCACCGCAATGTTCGGCGTTTCGCTGGCGGCGATCATGCGGTCGGCGAAGTCGTCATGGCCGACGCCATTGAGCACGATCACATCCAGCCCGCTGATGCGTTTAATGTCCTCGGCTCGGGGCTCATAGGCGTGTGGGTTGAAACCGGCGGGAATCAGCGGCACCACATCGGCCTTGTCGCCGACGATGTTGGCCACGTAGCTGTAATAAGGATGGAGGGTGATGCCGATGCGCAGTCGCTTGGCGTCGTCGGCATGGGTCAGTGGGGTCAGCAGGCAGGCCAGCAAGCCGACCCAAAGCAGGCGCAAAAAAGATGAAATAGGCATGGGAAAGCGATCTTCTCTCGGGTGAAGGCGAGGGTTCAGTGCCGGTGCTGGCGAGTCACGCCGGCATCGAATTGCGCGACGATCTGGCGCCAGCCGGCGCTTTCGAGTGCGGCGTCAGTCAGATCGGTCGGGGCTTTGACGTCGGCGACGCGGTTGAGCCAGATGTCCGGTGCCTCGTAGCCAGCGGTAAGGCGCATCAAAAACGATCCGGCCACGGCGGGTGTCTGGCTCTGGCCGAAATAAGCCTTGGCGTCGAGCAATTGCCATATGTGGGCGCCACGGCTGACCGAGCTGGCATCCTGGGCAAACGGTGCAAAACTTTCATCGGCGAGGGTTGCAGGAGTTGGCAGGGTTTGCTGTTCCTGGCGCAGCAGGTGAATCTCGTCCAGCGTCACCCGCAGGTCGGCGTAAATGCCTTGTTCGGAGGCGCTCAAGTCGCGGCGGGCATCCAGTTGATGGCTGCCGACGCTGCTCACGGCCTGAGATTCGTGGCGCCACGCGACCACTGAGCCTGCCACCGCGAGAATCATCAGGCACAACAGCAGCACATAAAGGGTTTCATGGCCGGCACCGGCCGGGCGGACGATTTGAGTGGTTGGCGTACTCATGGGGTTTCGATGTCCGCTTGGTCGATCTCGACGACGTGGCCGGGACCGGCGTCGAACAGGACATAAAATTCGGCGCCGGGTTTCTTGAAGGTCAAGGTGGAATCGGCACCGAGCTTGCCCGGCACCAGAATGCTTTCGTCGTAACCGATCACGTCCAGCGTCACGCCCGGCGCGCCACTGCCGTCAGAGAAACCGCCGGTGCATTTGATCTGTTCGGCATCGATGGCTTTGCACTCGCACATCGGGTTGTGCGCCAGCGTGCTGGCGCTGAAGCCGGCGCAGAGCAGCAGCAACACGGCGTGGAGCGGGCGAAAAACGTTGATCATGGTTTGCCTCCTTGTTGGTTCAGCCACGCGAGGGTGGCAGGCGATGCCTGACTCAGGGGGAGGGAGGCTTGGTGCATCGCGCCATCCCAGCCTTCCATGGTGATCCACAGTTCAGCGTCAGCCTTGGTCTTTTCCGGGATCGGCACCATGGCGCCCATGCGATGCGGCGTGCCGAAGAAAATCACCCCGGCGGCCCGCAGGCTGCGCGGTTTCCCGATGCGCAGGTAAGTCGCCTTGACCTGATCGCGGCAACGCTCGCACAGAGCGGCGGTGAAGCTCTTCATGTGGCCGGCCGGTCCGTCGAGCGTGGGTGCCTCATTACGCAGCTCGGCCAGACGCAGGCTCCACGGCCCCACCTGAACCTCTCCGACTTCTCGCTCACCCAGGCCGGTGTCGCCGCGAAACAGCGCCGCATCAGCGAAGTATTTGGGCATGAACCCCAGCGGCACCAACAACAGCAGCACGTTGAGGTGGAAGCGCCATTTGAGCCAGAAGCGGCTCAGTGCCGAGCCCGGAGTTTGCTTGGCGCGCGAGCTCATTGGCTGACCTCCGTGGTGGCTTGCACCCGTGGCTGTTTATGGCTGCGTTTGAGGGCATTGGCCGTGGCGAGGGCGGTGCGTTTGGTCCAGATCAGCAAGCCGCTGAGGACCATCATGCTCAGGATCAATCCGAAGAAGAACCAGATCAGCTTGATCCAGATCCCGCCGAAATCACCGGTGTGCAATGGACGCATGGACTCGGTCACCAGCTCCAGGCCGGAGCGGTCCGACAGCAGGCGCGTGGCGGCAACGTCACCGGTGTACGGGTTGATGTCGGCGGTCTGGTACATCAGCGGATACCAACTCCGGCCGCCCACCGACAGGTAGCTGTAGGCATTGGCGGGCAGGCTGACGAAGCTGTCATCCAGGCCGGGAATGCGTTCCTTGGCCTGGGCAATCGCGGTTTCGAGGCTGATCGTCGGTGCTGGCGAGCCGTCGCTGGTCTCCGGCACACTCTCACGCGGCACCACCTGGGCCACCGGCGCGGTGGAAATCGAGACCTGGTTATCGAACATGAACGCTTGAATCAGGAACCAGGTGCTGGTGATGGAAATCACCGCAATGAACCAGATCGACCAGATGCCACTGAGGCGATGAAAGTCGCCCCAGAAAATCCGTGCGCCGTGACGAATGCGCAGGGTCGGTCGGAAGAAGCCTTTCCAGAATTTTTTGTAGACCACCAGTCCGGTGGCCAACGAGGCCAGCAACGGCAGGCTCAGGAAGGACACCAGGTACCAGCCCCAGCTGTAACCGTTAGTGAACGGCACCAGCCACCAGCCGTGCAACGCGCGGGTAAAAGCCTTGAAATCGAAGGCCGGGGCGGTGCCTTGAATGACGCCGCTGTACGGGTTGACGTACACCGTCACCGAACGACCATCCGGGTAACTGACGCCGACGTCGAGGGCGAAGTGGGATTCGTCGGGGCGGCTGATGGACTCGACCAGCGTGTCAGGCTCGGCCTGTTTGATCGCCGCGATGATCTGGTCATAGCTGAGCAGCGGCGCATCGTCCGATGGCTGGCTGGCACGCATTTGCGGGTTGGCCAGCCAGACGATTTCCTGACTGATCACCGCCAGCGTGCCGGTAACGCAGACAATCAGCACGAAAAACCAGATCGGCAATGCCAGCCAACTGTGGACCAGAAACCAGAGTTTGGAACGGGATTTCTTCGACATGATTGAAGGTCTTGTATCGATGAGAGGGCCTCTGCTGCGGGCTTCCCAGCGTAGAGGTCCATGAAAAGGCCGGCGATGGCTGTGCGTGCGCACGCCGACTGCATCTCTATAAGACGGATGAGGATCGGAAATCCCGAAGGGGGAGATGAAAGTAAATGTTTCTTATTAGTAGGAAGGTGTTGCCGGGGAAGGGCGCAAGTCGTGGTTATTGTGGTGTTGGAGATGGCCCCTTCGCGAGCAAGCCCGCTCCCACAAAATCACCGCTGTATCTGTGGGAGCGAGCCTGCTCGCGAAGAGGACCTGTCAGGCACTGAAGATTTCAACCTTGCTGAAACATCTCCTTAGCCCGCTGCTCAATCTGCGCTTGAGTCAAATCCTCCTTGCGCGTGGCCAAAAACCACAAATGCCCATACGGATCCTTCAACGTCCCGGAGCGGTCGCCGTAAAACTGATCCTTGACCTCGGACACTACCGTGCCGCCCGCCGCAATCGCTTGTTTATAAGACTTGTCCACATCTGTCACATACAGATGCAGGCCCACCGACGGTGACTTGTCAGGATTGCTCAACGGCCCCTGATCGCACGGCGTGCCGAGCATGATCGGGCAGTCGCCGATCCGCAGTTCGGCATGCCCGATCCCGCCGTCCGGCATGGCCAGACGCATGACTTCGATGGCGCCAAAGGCCTTCTTGTAGAACTCGATCGCTTCAGCCGCTTTTTGAATGCCCAGATACGGGGTGATGCTGTGATAACCCTCTGGAATGGGTTTGACGCTCATGATGAATCTCCCTGTTTGTTGTTGTGGGTGAATAGGTGTCCTGTGCCGATTTCCGGCCGGATAAATATAGGTCAGCGTCGTGTTGGCTACCGAACGCCCGACGAGCTGCAACGCTGTTCAGCCAACAACAGCGCAGCAACAAATTGCTCTGCTGCGTCATGCCATAACCTGAAAAACTCCCTTCAACTGCCCGAAAACATTAGCGCTGGACCTCGGCACAGAAGCTGCAATGGCTCTGTTAAACACTGCTGCCCGGAACTTCAAATGCCTGAATCTGCCGTTTATCCGATCAACCCACCGGCCGCCCATCGAATTGCCGACGAAGCCGAAGCCTTGCGCGTAGCCGAGCGTGTCGCTGCGGTATTGCTGGAACAGGATGCCGAACGCGACCGCACCCGACAGGTGCCCGCCGAGATCGTCGATCTGTATTCCAACAGTGGTTTATGGGGCATTAGCGTGCCTCGAGAATTTGGGGGGGCTCAGGTGTCTTACGCCGTGCTGGCGCAGGTCATCGCGATCATCTCGGCCGCCGATCCGTCGCTGGGGCAGATTCCGCAAAACCACTATTGCCTGCTCGAAGACATCCGCCTGCAAGGCACGCCCGAACAACAGGCGCATTTCTTCGGACTGGCGCTGCAAGGGCACCGCTTTGCCAACGCTTTATCGGAAACCGGCGGCAAAAATGTGCAGGACATCCAAGCGACGATTCGCCGCTATGGCGACGGCCATGTGATCAATGGGCGTAAAGGCTATTGCACTGGTTCGCTCTACGCCCACTGGCTCGCGGTGTTGGCGCTGGATGAAGAACAAAAGGGCCAATTGGCATTCGTTGAGCGCGGGACCCAAGGGCTGGTGATCGTCGACGACTGGGACAGCATCGGCCAGCGCACCACGTCCAGTGGCACCGTGCTCGCCGAGGACTTGCACGTCTCGGCGTTCAATCTGTTCCCGACTTACCGTTCTTATGAAACGCCAACGCTGGCCGGCCCCTTCGCGCAATTGACCACTGCGGCCATCGACGCCGGCATCGCCCGTGCGGCACTGCGCGACACCATCGCCTTCGTCCAGCAATTCGCTCGGCCGTGGATCGATGCCGGCGTGGAAAAGGCCAGTGAAGATCCGCTGACCATGATCCAGATTGGTGGCCTGGAGATTCGCCTGGAAGCCGCCGAAGCCTTGCTGGAACGGGCAGGACGAGCGCTGGATGCGGCGCGTCCTGCACCCGATGAAGACAATGTCGCCCAAGCCTCCCTCGCAGTGGCCAAGGCCAAAGTGCTGACCACTGAAATTGCGATCGAAGCCAGTAACAAACTGTTCGAACTCGGCGGCACCCGCTCAACCCTGAGGAAGCACAACTTCGACCGCCACTGGCGCAACGCCCGGGTTCATACGCTGCACGACCCGGTGCGCTGGAAGTACCACGTTATCGGCAACTGGCTGCTCAACGGCGTGAAACCGCCACGCCACGACTGGTCGTGATCCATGGCCGAGTTGCTGAAACATATCTATTGGCCCGACATCGCCCAGGCCTGCCTCGACACCCTGAGCATGCTCGGCGCCGCGCTGGGATTCACCGTGCTGCTGGGACTGCCGCTGGGTGTGGTGTTGTTCCTCACCGGCAAGCGCCAGTTGCATGAGGCGGTCGGCGTTTACCGCGTGCTGTCGGTGATCGTGAACATGCTGCGCTCGCTGCCGTTCATCATTTTGCTGATCGTGCTGATTCCCCTGACCACGCTGCTGGTCGGCACTTCGCTCGGCGTGCCGGGGACCATTCCGCCGCTGGTGGTCGGCTGTACGCCGTTCTTCGCGCGGCTGGTGGAAACCGCGTTGCGCGAAGTGGATCGCGGGGTTGTGGAAGCGACCCAGGCCATGGGCGCGAATACGTGGCAGATCATTCGCCACACTTTGTTGCCCGAGGCGCGGGGAGGTTTGTTGGCGGCGGTCACGGTGACCGCGATTGTGCTGGTCGATTACACGGCGATGGCCGGTGTGATCGGCGGCGGCGGATTGGGCGACCTGGCGATCCGCTACGGCTACCAGCGTTTTCAGACGGACGTCATGGTGGTCACGGTGGTGCTGTTGCTGATGCTGGTTCAGGCCCTGCAAATGACCGGCGACCGGCTGGTGGCGCGCTACAGCCGACGATAAATATTCGATCCCGTTTTTTATTCGAAAGAACACCATCAGGCCCACGTCCACCTAACGACGGCCACTCAATCTGCCTAGGAGCACCACATGAAAAAGACCCTGGCCATTCTGGCTGCCTTAGTGTCGTTGAGCGTTCACGCCAACGAAAAACTCATCGTCGGCGCGACCCCGGTGCCGCACGCGGAAATCCTCGAATTCGTCAAACCGACCCTGGCCAAGGAAGGCGTGGACCTGGACATCAAAGTCTTCAACGACTTTATCCAGCCCAACCAGCAGTTGGCGTTGAAGAACCTCGACGCCAATTACTACCAGTACCGGCCGTTTCTCGATGATTACAACAAGTCTCGCCACACCGATTTGGTACCGGTGGTCGGGGTGCACATTGAACCGTTTGGAGCCTACTCGACCAAGATCAAAAACATCGCCGAGCTGAAGGACGGCGCCACCGTGTCGATCCCCAACGACCCGGTGAACACCGGCCGCGCGCTGGTGCTGTTGCACGAAGCCGGACTGATCAAACTCAAGGACCCGAGCAACACCCTGGCGACTCAACGGGACATCATCGACAACCCCAAACACCTGAAAATTCGTGAACTGGAAGGCGCGTTGCTGGCGCGTTCGGTGAGTCAGGTCGACCTGGCGTTTGTCTTCGCCAACTATGCACTGGAAGCGGGGATCGACACCAACAGCGCGTTGATCGTCGAGAAGGGCAAGAGCTTGTATATCGAGTTTCTGGTGGCGCGGCCGGACAACATCAATGATCCGGGCTTGCAGAAACTGGCCAAGGCGTTGAATTCGGATGAGGTTCGGCAGTTCATCTTGACCCGCTATAAGGGGCAGATTGCGCCAGGGTTCTAAAACTTCATTGAATGTCAGTAAGCCATCGCGAGCAGGTCGAATCGTCGCACCGTCGCTCCCACATTAGATCTGAGGTGTTCACAAGTTTTGTGTTCACAGGAGAACCGGTGTGGGAGTGAGCCTGCTCGCGATGGCCGCGCCGCTATTTCTGATCTGCACTCGATTCCAGCAGCGACGACCCGACGTGGACTAAACCGACAACTGCATCACACGCTCGCCCTGAACATTTTCCATCACCCGACGCTTGTTCACGGCAAGCTCGCCGATTTTGATCAGCCGCGTGCGGGTCACGTTACGGCTCAGGCCCAACAGGGCGGCGGTGTGGACCTGGTTGTAATGGCAGAAGCGATAGGCCGCGCGCAACAATGCGTCTTCGACTTTTTCATGCAGCGCACCGGCCTGTTCTGCGAAGAGTTTCTGAAAGGCTCGATCCAGCAGGGCTTCCGGTGAATCGTCGATGTTGGCGTGGTAATCGTCCTGGCGCTCGATGCGCATGTTGGACAGGCGCAGGTCATCGCGTTCGATCACACCGTTTCGGCAGATCAGCAGCGTGTGGTGGATGACGTTTTCCAGCTCGCGGATGTTGCCCGGCCAACTGTAGCTGCGCAGTTTCAATTCGGCTTCTTTGCTGATGGTGATGCTGCCGTAACCCAGGCGCTGACTGTAAGTTTCGACGAAATGACGGGTCAGTGGCAGGATGTCGCCGGGACGCTCGCGTAAGGGGCTCAGCTCCAGGCTGACCACGTCGAGACGATAATAAAGGTCTTCGCGAAAATGCCCGGCGTTGATGGCTTTTTCCAATTGCACATTGGTCGCGGCCAGTACGCGCACGTCGATGGGAATGCTCTTGCGCGAGCCGAGCCGGACCACTTCTCGCTCCTGCAACACGCGCAGTAACTTGACCTGAATCGCCATCGGCAGATCACCGATTTCATCGAGGAACAGCGTGCCGCCATCGGCTTCCTCAAACCAGCCGGCCTTGGCGCTCAACGCGCCGGTGAAGGCGCCTTTTTCGTGGCCGAACAGTTCAGCCTCGACCAGCGATTCGGAGAACGCGCCGCAGTTCACCGCCACGAACGGCCGGTTGCGCCTGCCGCTGAGGTTGTGGATGTGCCGCGCCACCAACTCCTTGCCGGTGCCGGTTTCGCCGATGATCAGCACGCTGGCTTCACTGGGCGCGACTTGTTGCAGATGGGCGAGCAAGGCCTGGGATTTCGGGTCTTCGAATACCTGCGCCGTGGCGCGGATCGAGGTGGCCAGCGCGGGCGAGGGCGGTAAGGTCAGCAGTTGCATGGGAATCGCTCCATGAAGAGAAGGCTATGAATAGAAAGTCGGAATCGGCAGGGCCTGGTTCAGCGCCCAGTCACCCAGTTCATGGAGTTTGTAATCCACCGGGTCGTGCAGGGTTTGCGTGCGCAAGTTACGCCAGTGGCGGTCCAGTCGCAGGGAGGCGTGAGTCGAGCGCGCGCCGGTCACTTCGAACAGCCGGCTACACAGATCCAGGCCGTTGCGCGTGGCGGCGACCTTCGCGGTCGCGATGGCCGTGGCCAGATGCCCACGTTCTTCGGCGCTGAGATTCGGGCCTTTCGCCCAAGCCTTGTCGAGCAGTTCGGCGGCGCGTTCCACCAGCAATCGAACGCCTTCGAGAGCGACCCAGAATTCGCCGTAATGGCCGAGTACATAAGGGTCCTGACACACATCCCGAGCAGTGGATTTGTGCCATGGCCGGGTTTCGGTGAGCGTGTACTGCCGCGCTTCTTCGAAGGCGCCTTCGGCAATGCCGAGGAACATGTGCGTGAAGGTGAGTTGCGCGATCAACGGCCGCAGGCAAGCGAACGGTGTGCTCAACGGGCCCGGATCCAGCAGCAGTTCCGACTCTTCGACCCGCACCCGTTCGAAAGTGGCGCTGCCGCTGTCGGTCTGGCGCTGGCCCATGTTGTTCCAGTCGTTGTGCAAGGTGATGCCACTGCGACCGCTGGGAATCGCGGCGATCAACAGCTTGCCGCCGGCGCTTTCATCGACGGCGGAGGCGATCAGCATCTGCGAATCGCTAGCGCCGGAGCAGAAGCTTTTCTTGCCGGAAAACTCACGCCAGCCACCGAGGTTTTTCACTACCGTGCGGGTGTCCAGCGGGTTGAGGGCGTTGCCCCAGAACCAGTTTTTGCGCGCAGTCTGTTCGAACCAGGGCTGCCATTGTTCAGGCTGGGCGAACAGACGCACGGTGGCGAGCATCAAGTGATGAAAGCCGAAGACATGCGCAATCGAGCTGTCGACCTTGGCGAATTCACGCACGATGGTCAGGGTTTCAGTCCAGCTGGCGCCGAGGCCGCCGTACTGAACGGGAATGCTCAACCCCAGCAGCCCACTGTGGCGCAAGGCGTCACGTTCAACCTTGGGCGTGCCGCCGCGCTCGTCGCGCTCGACGGCGGTCAGGGCAAACCCGGTGGCCAATTGGCGGGCGGTTTGCAAAGGGGATAACAGAGTGCTGTGTGGCTTGGCGGTCACGCGGGGGTTCCTCATAAATTCGACACAAATCCCCTGTGGGACGGGCTTTTGTGGCGAGGGGGCTTGTCGGAACGCCGCACCGCCCCGTTGGGGCGCGAAGCGGCCCTGAAACCTGGCGGCCGAGTACTTTTTGAAGCTCTGCGTCAACCGGTGTAACGACTGCTGCGCAGCCGAACGGGGGCAAGCCCCCTCGCCACAAAGCTCCCATTTCCCAAGGAGGGTTGTGCGTCAGGCCGTGGCTTTGGTGGGCAGCACATCCAGGTAATGGCCGTCACCGTGGGTCGGCAGGAACCAGAAAACATCCATGAAGAATTCCTTAGGCGATTTTCAGCAGATTTTTGGGATGCACGCCGAACAACGGCGCGGCGCGTTCTGCAGCAAGACGGATGCGGGCCTTCAAGGGCTCACTGGTTATTTGGTAGTTGGAGAAATCGGCTTCGGTGGCGTAGACACCAATCGGCAAGGTCAGGGCCTGGAAGAAACTGAACAGTGGGCGCAACTGGTGATCGAGGACCAGCGCGTGACGTTCGCTGCCACCGGTAGCGGCAAGCAACACTGGGGTGTCGATCAGGGCATTGAGGTCAATCAGGTCGAACAAGTGCTTGAGCAACCCCGGATAGGAACCGCGATAAACCGGCGCGGCGACGATCAGCAGGTCTGCGTTCTCGATCGCTTGCAGCTCGGCATCAATCTCGTCGCTCAACTCTTGTCGCGAGAGGGCCGCACCCAAGGGGAGGGCGATGTCACCGAGTTCGATCAGCTTGCTCTCGATGGGTAATTGCGCCGACAGTTCACTCAGTAGCGCCTGAGTCAGCACCAGGGTGCGAGACGGACGCCAGGTTCCACCCGAGAGGGCAACAACTTTCAGTGCACGGGACATGATCAGTTCCTTTTTTTAAACAGTTGCTCGGGGGAGCAGTGAGTAGTCCTTGGCTTGAGCAAGAGCTGTACCAATCCCTCGGGCCCCTGTTTATGGGGCTTTGAGCATGTTTCTTGGCAGGCGCTGTACTGTTTTCGGGGCCGTTTGCTGGATGACTGTTGCCCGGTAAACAGTTGTTCAGGCAACAGTTCGTGAAGCGATGGCGTTGTTATAAAGGCTGTTTAATATTCCGCAAAAGACATTAAACAAATATTTATAGATCTTTAGAGAATATGTGTGGGGGCAACTGGAGAGTGTTTACCAAAGTCGATAGCCACTATCGAGAGCGTTGATTTCTGCCCGTGAAGCGGCGCGAGTAGCCTGTGTTCATTCACCCGAACCCAGTTGCAGGACGCCAAAAATGAAACCTCTAATCGCCACTTTCTTGCTGCTCGCGATCTCCGTGCTTGCCGGATGTGCCAGCCATGTTTCACCGGAACTACGGCCCTACACCGCCGAAGAATCCAGGGAATTGGCGCTTGAGGAGTTGAACCGTCGTGGCCTGTCCTTCGAGGAGTACCACGCAAAGAAAGCCGCATTGCTCGGTCAACCGCAAAAATCGTTTGGGTTCGATAAACAGGGCGAGATGAACGCCGAACGTGCTGTACAGCTTCACGGTCGTCCAAGCTAAGCGAAAACTGTACCGCTCGAAGTTTTACGTAACTGTCCGTGGGTTTCCCGCAAGGCGTGCGATAGGGTCTTAACACCCGACTGACCCTAATGGACTGCCGCTCATGACACTCTCACTCGACCTGCTGATGGGCTTCGCCCTGTTTGCGCTCGTCACCTCGATCACTCCCGGCCCAAATAACACCATGTTGCTGGCATCGGGTGTGAACTTCGGCTTTAACCGCACCATCCCGCACATGTTGGGTATCACCTGTGGTTTCTTTGTGCTGGTAGTTGCCGTGGGGTTTGGCCTGGGCGCTGCGTTTCAAACCTATCCGTTGCTCTACACGGTGCTGCGTTACGTCGGCGCGGCATATTTGCTGTACCTGGCGTGGAAAATTGCCCATTCAGGTCCGGTCTCCGAAAGCGAGAAGGGCGAGAGCAAGCCCATCAGCTACCTGGGCGCAGCGGCGTTTCAATGGGTCAATCCCAAGGCGTGGATCATGGCCATTGGTGCCATCAGCACCTACACGCCGATGCAGGGCTACTTCACTAACGTGCTGGTGATTGCGGCGGTGTTCGCGTTGATCAACTTGCCTAGCGTCAGTGTCTGGGCTGGCTGCGGCACGCTGTTACGCAATGTGTTGAAGGATCGCCGCTGGTTGCGTCTGTTCAACTGGGGCATGGCCTTGCTGTTGGTGGCTTCGCTGTATCCGTTACTTCTTGAAAGCATTAGCTGACGCATTGCTTCAACCGCTTGCCCGATGCCTGTTAAGCTCGACTTCAGGAGCGTTCCTACGCACTTTTAAATGAAGTTGTTCTTCTTTAACGGCCTCCGATCAGGTATTTCTAACGTACTGAGATATCGGCGCAGCTCACAAGGCTGCGCTTTGACGTTTCCGTTACGAGCTTCCTGATCCCGGAACACGCTCTGCGAGTCTTTTATGAATAAACGTCCGTTGTATTTCGATTACGCCGCCACCACACCGGTGGATGAGCGGGTCATCAAGGTCATGGTCGAGTGTCTGGGTTTTACCGGCAATTTCGGCAACCCGGCGTCCAGCTCCCATGCCTTTGGCCAGCAGGCCCGACAGTCGGTCGAGCACGCCCGGCAGCAGGTCGCCGAACTGGTCGGCGCACAGGCTGCGCAGATCGTCTGGACCTCCGGCGCCACTGAATCCAACAACCTCGCGCTCAAAGGCGTGGCCCAGGCGCGCGGTGTCAGCGGTGGGCACATCATTACCAGCCAGATCGAACACAAGGCGATACTCGACACGGCGAAACAATTGCAGGATGCCGGTGTTGCGGTGACGTATCTGGTGCCTGACACCGATGGTTTGATCACGGCGCAAGCGGTCAGCGAAGCGATGCGCGAGGACACCTTTCTGGTGTCGCTGATGCTGGTCAACAACGAACTGGGCACGGTCAACGATATCGCCGCCATCGGCGAAGTCGTGCGGGCACGCGACGCGTTGTTCCATGTCGACGCCGCTCAGGGTGCTGGCAAGGTAGCCATTGATCTGGCTCATTTGCCGGTGGATCTGATGTCGTTTTCCGCGCACAAAATATACGGCCCCAAAGGCATCGGTGCGCTGTACGTCGGTCCGCGTGCGCAGCAACGCTTGCAGGCACAGATTCACGGCGGTGGTCACGAGGGCGGATTGCGTTCCGGCACCCTGGCGACTCATCAGATTGCAGCCATGGGCGTGGCCTTCGCATTGGCCGCTGCTTCGTTCGATGAAGAGAAAGCCACGATCGTGCGCTTGCGTGAACGTTTGCTTGAGCCATTGCTCAGCCTTCCCGGCGTTCGCCTCAATGGCAGCCCGACCCAACGCATTCCTCATACCTTGAGCCTGACCTTCAGTGAAGGTGAGTTCAATTCTGCGGCGTTGAGCCATTCGATCGCCTTTTCTGCGACGTCGGCCTGTAACTCCGCCAGCAATGTTCCATCCCATGTGCTGCTGGCCCTGGGGCATGACGCCCGCTCGGCGAGTCGTACTATTCGCTTGAGTCTCGGCCGGTTCACCACTGAGCAAGACATCGACCAAGCGGTGCACCTGATCAAAGCGGCCTGCGCCAGCGCCCCGGCATTCTGGCAGTAGCGCCTTAAAGCGCCGACTCAGATCGGCACTCAACAATAAAGCTGAAGTGATTAGCAGGAGACACGATGAGTACGCAGCCTTCGATCAATGGATCGGTGCCCCAGCGCCTGGCGCAAACCCGCGAACTGATGAGCCGCGAAGGCATTCATGCCTTGCTGGTGCCGTCGGCCGATCCGCACCTGTCGGAATACTTGCCAGGCTACTGGCAGGGGCGGCAGTGGTTGTCGGGCTTCCATGGCTCGGTCGGCACACTGATCGTTATGCCGGATTTTGCCGGCGTCTGGGCCGATAGCCGTTATTGGGAGCAAGCGACCAAGGAACTCAAGGGCAGCGGTATCGAACTGGTCAAGCTGCAACCGGGTCAACCCGGCCCGCTGGACTGGCTAGCCGAAAAAACCCCTGAAGGGGGCGTCGTCGCGGTGGATGGTGCGGTGATGGCCGTGGCCTCGGCGCGTACGCTGGGTGGCAAACTCGAAGAGCGCGGCGCACGCCTGCGCACTGACATCGATCTGTTGAGCGAAGTCTGGAGCGGCCGCCCGACGCTGCCGAATGAGCCGATCTATCAACATTTGCCACCACAGGCGACGGTCAGCCGTGGTGAAAAACTCGCGAAGCTGCGCGAGGTTTTGAAAGACCGTGTGGCTGACTGGCATTTTGTCGCCACCCTGGATGACATCGCCTGGCTGTTCAATCTGCGCGGCGGCGACGTGTCGTTCAACCCGGTGTTCGTGTCCTTCGCCTTGATCAGCCAGGAGCAGGCAATCCTGTTCGTGGCCCTGAGCAAAGTCGATGCCGAACTGCGTGCTGTGCTTGAACAAGACGGCGTGACCCTGCGCGATTACAGTGAAGTGGCCGCCGCCTTGAGCGCCGTGCCGAGCGGCGCGAGTCTGCTGGTCGATCCAGCGCGCGTCACCGCCGGTTTGCTGGACAACCTGGGCAGCGGCGTAAAACTGGTCGAAGGCCTGAATCCGACTACGCTGGCCAAGTCGCAGAAAAGCCTGGCCGATGCCGAGCACATTCGTCAGGCCATGGAGCAGGACGGCGCTGCGCTGTGCGAATTCTTCACTTGGCTGGACTCGACCCTGGGTCGTGAGCGCATCACCGAGCTGACCATCGACGAACACCTGACCGCCGCGCGTACCCGACGTCCTGGCTACGTATCGCTGAGCTTTAACACCATTGCCGCGTTCAACGCCAATGGCGCGATGCCGCACTACCACGCGACCGAAGAAGAGCATGCGGTGATCGAGGGGGACGGTCTGTTACTGATCGACTCCGGCGGTCAGTACCTGGGTGGCACCACCGACATCACGCGGATGGTGCCGGTGGGTACACCGACGGACGAACAGAAACGTGACTGCACACGCGTCCTCAAAGGCGTGATCGCACTGTCCCGTGCGCAATTCCCTCGGGGGATTTTGTCGCCGTTGCTCGATGCCATCGCGCGCGCGCCGATCTGGGCTGAAGGCGTCGACTACGGTCACGGTACCGGCCATGGCGTTGGCTACTTCCTCAACGTTCACGAAGGTCCGCAGGTCATCGCCTATCAGGCCGCTGCTACTCCGCAGACCGCGATGCAACCGGGCATGATCACCTCCATCGAGCCAGGCACTTACCGGCCGGGGCGTTGGGGGGTGCGGATCGAGAACCTGGCGCTGAACCGTGAGGCGGGCACCAGCGAATTTGGTGAGTTCCTCAAGTTCGAAACCCTGACGCTGTGCCCGATCGACACCCGCTGTCTGGAGCCGTCGCTGCTGACGCTGGAAGAGAAACAGTGGTTCAACGCCTACCATGCCGAAGTGCGCGAGCGCTTGAGCCCGTTGCTCGATGGCGCGGCCCTTGAGTGGTTGAATACCCGCACCGCGGCTATTTGACGGGTTGGAGTTCAGGCGCTTGTTCGAGCGCCTGACTCATGTAGTCGACAAAAGCTCTGACCCTGGCGGATTGGCGACGATTCGCCGGGGACACCGCATGAATCGGCAGAGACTGAGCCGTGTAGTCCTGCAAAATGGCCTGCACTCGGCCGGCTTTCAGATCCTCGCTGAAAAGCCACACCGGCGACAGCGCAATCCCCAATCCCCCCAGCACCATCTCGCGAATCGCCTCGGAGTTGTTGCTTTGCGCATTACCCCTGATGCGCACTTCGTGGCGTTGGTTGCCTCTTTCGTAATTCCATAGGTTCTGACTGTTGAGCAAATTGAATTGCAGGCAATTGTGCGCGTCGAGTTCTTCCGGGGTTTGCGGCAGGCCGTGTTGCTTGAGGTAGTCAGGCGCTGCAACGGTGATCCGGTGGGTGGTACCGATGTGACGCGCGAGCAGGCCACTGTCGGTCAACTCACCGATTCTGAACGTCACGTCGAGCCCTTCACTGACCAAGTCCTGATTTTGATCGCTGAGTTGTAGGTCAATCTGAACCTGAGGGTGCGCTTTGAGAAACTCAGGGAGTCGCGGTGCAATCTGCAAGCGCCCGAAACTCACGGATGAACCGATTTTCAGGTTGCCGGCCACGGATTCGCGTCCCGATCGAAAACGCTGTTCCGCTGCGTCCACGGCGGCCAGGATTTGCCGGCATTCGTTGTAGTAGCGCTGACCTTCATCGGTCAGTGACAGTTGTCGAGTGCTGCGGCTAATCAGCTTTGCGCCCAGTCTGATTTCCAGCGCCCTTAATAGTTTGCTGATAGTCGGCTGGCTGGTCTGCATCTCCCGGGCAACGGCCGAGAAGCTGCCACGTTCGACGACCCGGACGAAGGTGGCCATTGCGTTGAGTGTGTCCACGAAGTCTCTCATTGATGCCATATGGGCATGATCACTATAGCTATATAGCGCCTTATCGGCATGAGTGAACTGGATGAAGATTAATCCCACACTCACTTCTGACGGAATTTGGCGAAATGTCTGACTCACTTGAAATGCGCGCTCTGATTGTTGACTCGGCCAATGGGCCTTTACGCTTGGTTTCCCTGCCGCGGCCTGTGCCGAGGGCGGGTCAAGTGCTGGTCAGGATCAAGGCCAGCGGGGTGAACCCGCTGGATGCGAAGATTCGTTCGGGAGAGGCGGCTCATGCACGTCAGCCACTACCGGCCGTGTTGGGCATGGATCTCGCGGGGACCGTTGAGGCGTTGGGAGAGGGCGTCAGCGAGTGGCTGCCGGGTGATGAGGTCTACGCGATGGCGACCGGAATCGGCGGTGCGCAGGGTTCTCTTGCGGAGTTCGCGGTGGTTGATTCGCGACTTCTGGCGCACAAACCGAAAAATCTGAGCATGCGCGAGGCCGCAGGGTTGCCATTGGTATTGATCACTGCGTGGGAAGGACTGGTTGATAGGGCTCGGGTACGAGCCGGTCAGAAGGTGCTGATTCACGGTGGCGCGGGTGGCGTCGGGCACGTGGCTGTGCAAATTGCCCGGTCTTGCGGTGCTGAAGTGTTTGCCACGGGGTCAGCGGGTCATAAGGGGGTTATTGAAAGTTTCGGTGCAATGTTTATCGATTATCGCGCGTCTTCGGTGGAGGACTATGTAGCTGAGTTCACTTCGGGGGAGGGCTTCGATGTCGTCTATGACACAGTGGGCGGTGGGGTGTTGGATGATTCATTCAAGGCAGTTCGAGTTTATGAAGGGCATGTAGTGAGCTGTCTGGGCTGGGGGCAGCACAGCCTTGCGCCGCTGTCGTTTCGTGGGGCGACTTATTCCGGGGTGTTTACGCTGTTGCCGCTGTTGACCGGTAAAGGGCGTGAGCATCATGGCCAGATTCTTCAGGACGCGACGCGGTTGATTGAAGCAGGTCAGTTGAAACCGTTGCTCAATCCTCGGCAGTTCACGCTGGAAACTGCCGAGGCCGCTCATCAGTTGCTCGTTTCGGGATCTTCGCAGGGGCGGTTAGTAGTCGAGATTTAACTCAGGGCTTCAACAACGAACTCCAACCGATCCTGGCCGAAGAACAACTGGTTGTCGACGAACATGCTCGGCGCCCCGAATACACCGCGCTGTACCGCTTTCTCGGTATTGTCCTTGAGTGCGGCTTTGACTTCCTCATCGGCAGTCAAGGCCAGTACTTCATTGGGGTCAAAACCGTTTTGTGTCAACACGGCGGCGACGGTGGCGGGGTCATCAAGGCTGCGACCTTCGACCCAGAGAGCTGTGAACAGGCAGTCGATAAACGCAAGGAAGCGCTCGGGGTGACGCAACTGAATCCCGGTCACGGCGCGCATGAGCATCAGGGTGTTGATGGGGAAATGTGGATTGAATTTCAGTGGCACGCCATAGCGTTTTGCATAGCGGTCGAGGTCTTGAAACATGTAACGGCCTTTGGCCGGGATCATCGCCGGCGAAGCGTTGCCGGTGGCTTTGAAGACGCCACCCAGCAGCATTGGCGTGTAAATCAGTTGGCTGCCGGTTTGCTCACAGATTTTTGGTAGCTGGGTGTAGGCCAGATAGGTGGCCGGGCTGCCGAGGTCGAAAAAGAACTCCACGGTTTTGCTCATGGTCGGTGCGCTCTGTTTATTGTTGTAGGGGAGGGCTTACCAGCGTTCGCTCCAGGGCCGTAAATCCAGTTCGAACGTCCAGGCGTCCCGTGGCTGGCTGTGCAGGTACCAATAGTTCTCGGCGATGTGCTCGGGGTTGAGAATGCCGTCTTCATCCTTGGTCGCGTACTTTTCTGGGAAGCTCTCGCGGATGAAGTCGGTATCGATAGCTCCGTCGACGACAACGTGAGCAACGTGGATGTTCATGGGGCCGAGTTCACGCGCCATGCTTTGGGCCAAGGCACGAATGCCGTGCTTGGCGCCGGCGAACGCTGCAAATCCTGCCGCACCGCGCATGCCGGCCGTAGCCCCGGTGAAAAGGATTGTGCCTCGTTGACGCTTGGCCATGCGCTTGGCGACTTCACGAGCATTAAGAAAACCTGAAAAACAGGCCATCTCCCAAATCTTGAAATACTTGCGGGCCGTTTCTTCAAGAATGCTGCAGGGCACATTGGCTCCAATGTTGAAGACAAGCACTTCGATAGACCCGATCTCGCTTTCGATCTGTTCGACTAATGCAATCACCTCTTCTTCCTTGCGCGCATCACAAGCAAAGCCGTGAGCGTCGCCGCCATTGGCTTTGATCATGTCGACCAGCGGCTGAAGTTTGTCTGCACTGCGTCGGGTGACGCAGGCGACGTAGCCTTCCTGTGCAAAACGTTTGGCAATGGCACCGCCGGTAGCATCACCTGCGCCGACAACCAGTACGACCTTCTTGTTATTCATCGGTTAATCCCTTTGCTAAACGATCGTTAACTAAACGAACGTTATGCTACGATTCGGCAGGCGTCAAGAAGATCAATCCTGAGGAAATGGCAATGCGCTACTCGGCCAGTCACAAATTGGAAACCAAAGAGAAGCTACTGGAAAGCAGTGCGGTGTCAGCCAAGAAGTCAGGTTTTTCCACGGTCGGCGTCGACGGTTTGATGAAGGCGATTGGCTTGAGCGGCGGGGCTTTCTATAGTCATTTTTCGTCGAAGGACGAACTGTTCGCTTCAATCGTCGAACGTGAGTTATGTCAAAGCGTGGAACGATTAGGCGCCGACCAGGCGGGTGAAAAGCTTGAGCGTTGCCTTAAGCAGTACCTGAGCATGGCACATGTCGAGCATCCAGAGTCCGGATGCGCATTGCCAGCGTTAGGCGCAGAGATCGCTCGTTCGGATGTGCTGGTTCGCCAGCAGGCGGAACGCTGGATTTGTCAGCTACAGGAGAATTGGGCGCGCATTCTAGAGAGCGACAGCCTGGCTTGGGCCATTCTGTCGCAATGTATCGGTGCTTTGGTTGTCGCCCGGATGCTGGCGACGCCAGACATCCAGCGTAATGTGTTGAAGTCCAGCTGCGATGAGATTGGCCGCCAGATTGCCGGACGGAATCAAACTATTTGCAAATAACGATCATGCTGCGGCTGGTGTAGCCGGCAGGATTGAGCCCGAACGGATAGTCTCCTGGTTCTTCCACCGCGTCCCCCGACTTGGCGAGAACCTTGTACCCCTTGGGTGCGCACGAGTTGGTGGCGCTGGTGTAGCACTTGTCCCACGAGGATGTGAGTCCTGAACAGTTGATATGTAGCCCTTTTTTGCCGTGTTTGACTTGTGTTTTCGAGGTCGCCGCACATCCCGCAATTGCAAGTACGGCGACCAATATCAAAATTCGTTTCATTGCTGTCCTTATAGCGTTCCCGGATCTTGTGCCCGGGTCTCGCTGCATTCGCACTCGCTTAAAGCTTCGTGATATCCCTGCCCTGAAAAATCCTTGCCTGACACTAGGTTGCGGGTCTAAACATGGCCTAATTGAACGGTAATTACCAGACCCGCGTAAAACCCTGTATCAATCTGCCGCAACCGATGGCTTGGCAGCACTGCCCATGGTCATGGTTGCGCCCACGGAAGCGAGAATGATGCACAAGATGGCCATCCACTGTGACAGTGACAGGTATTCATTGAGGAACAACAGGCCTGACAATGCGCCGAACGCAGGTTCAATGCTCATTAATGTGCCGAATGTGCGGGCTGGCATGCGGGTGAGCGCTACCATTTCGAGCGTGTAGGGCAGGGCGGTGGACAGAATGGCAACACCGATGGCCACGGGGATCAGCGCCGGACTCAACAGCGCAGCGCCAGCATGGACGATGCCGATAGGGGCCACGAACAATGCGGCAATCATCACGCCCAATGCGGCTGTTTGTACGCCATTGTCGGCGCCAGCCCTCTGGCCGAATAGAATATACAGCGCCCAGCAGACGCCGGCGCCTAAAGCATAACTTGCACCTGTCAGGTCAATCCCCGCAGATGTGGCTCCTGTTGGAACCAGCAGCAGCAATCCTGCAACGGCCAGTGCTATCCACAAAAAGTCGATCGCGCGGCGCGAGGCATAGATTGCCACCGCCAACGGCCCGGTGAACTCCAGGGCTACGGCAATGCCCAAGGGGACGGTGCGTAAAGACATATAGAAGAGGAGGTTCATGCCGCCCAGTGCCATACCGTAAATGATCACGGTGCGTAGGGATTTTGCAGTGAGCTTAGCCCGCCATGGGCGCAGCAGAAGCAGCATGATCACACTGGCGACAATCAGGCGTAGGGTGGTGGTTCCTTGAGCACCAATAACAGGGAACATGCTTTTAGCCAAAGACGCTCCGGACTGGATCGACGCCATGGCTATTAGTAGCAGGCCTACCGAGAACAAGGTCGAGGCAAGACTGCGGGGCTGATCATTCATTGAGAGGCATCGTCCGAAGTGGGAAGCAAGAGTATTGCTCATTGCATTTGAGCAATATAGTGCGCATTCGTGGCGAGCACGTCTATATATAGCTGTGATTTTGAATTAGCTGATAGAAAATCCAAATCAGTGCTTGACGACAGATTCTATATGTCTATAATTCGCCCCTCTTCCGGCGCAGTCGAAACGGAAAACTCCTTGGTAAACAATGAGTTACGCAGTTTTCGGCAGCAAGCGGCTTCAGTTCATCGAAGCTCGAAAGGAGTTGAAAAAGAGGTGTTGACAGCAGCGTGTAACGCTGTAGAATTCGCCTCCCGCTGACGAGAGATCGAAAGCGCAAGTGGTTGAAGTTACAAAGGAAACTTTGAAAACTTCTGAAAATAACCGCTTGACAGCAACAGAGGCTGCTGTAGAATGCGCGCCTCGGTTGAGACGAAAGATCTTAACCAACCGCTCTTTAACAACTGAATCAAGCAATTCGTGTGGGTGCTTGTGGAGTCAGACTGATAGTCAACAAGATTATCAGCATCACAAGTTACTCCGCGAGAAATCAAAGATGTAACCAACGATTGCTGAGCCAAGTTTAGGGTTTCTTAAAAACCCAAAGATGTTTGAACTGAAGAGTTTGATCATGGCTCAGATTGAACGCTGGCGGCAGGCCTAACACATGCAAGTCGAGCGGTAGAGAGAAGCTTGCTTCTCTTGAGAGCGGCGGACGGGTGAGTAATGCCTAGGAATCTGCCTGGTAGTGGGGGATAACGCTCGGAAACGGACGCTAATACCGCATACGTCCTACGGGAGAAAGCAGGGGACCTTCGGGCCTTGCGCTATCAGATGAGCCTAGGTCGGATTAGCTAGTTGGTGAGGTAATGGCTCACCAAGGCGACGATCCGTAACTGGTCTGAGAGGATGATCAGTCACACTGGAACTGAGACACGGTCCAGACTCCTACGGGAGGCAGCAGTGGGAATATTGGACAATGGGCGAAAGCCTGATCCAGCCATGCCGCGTGTGTGAAGAAGGTCTTCGGATTGTAAAGCACTTTAAGTTGGGAGGAAGGGCAGTAACCTAATACGTTGGTGTCTTGACGTTACCGACAGAATAAGCACCGGCTAACTCTGTGCCAGCAGCCGCGGTAATACAGAGGGTGCAAGCGTTAATCGGAATTACTGGGCGTAAAGCGCGCGTAGGTGGTTTGTTAAGTTGGATGTGAAATCCCCGGGCTCAACCTGGGAACTGCATTCAAAACTGACAAGCTAGAGTATGGTAGAGGGTGGTGGAATTTCCTGTGTAGCGGTGAAATGCGTAGATATAGGAAGGAACACCAGTGGCGAAGGCGACCACCTGGACTGATACTGACACTGAGGTGCGAAAGCGTGGGGAGCAAACAGGATTAGATACCCTGGTAGTCCACGCCGTAAACGATGTCAACTAGCCGTTGGGAGCCTTGAGCTCTTAGTGGCGCAGCTAACGCATTAAGTTGACCGCCTGGGGAGTACGGCCGCAAGGTTAAAACTCAAATGAATTGACGGGGGCCCGCACAAGCGGTGGAGCATGTGGTTTAATTCGAAGCAACGCGAAGAACCTTACCAGGCCTTGACATCCAATGAACTTTCCAGAGATGGATTGGTGCCTTCGGGAACATTGAGACAGGTGCTGCATGGCTGTCGTCAGCTCGTGTCGTGAGATGTTGGGTTAAGTCCCGTAACGAGCGCAACCCTTGTCCTTAGTTACCAGCACGTAATGGTGGGCACTCTAAGGAGACTGCCGGTGACAAACCGGAGGAAGGTGGGGATGACGTCAAGTCATCATGGCCCTTACGGCCTGGGCTACACACGTGCTACAATGGTCGGTACAGAGGGTTGCCAAGCCGCGAGGTGGAGCTAATCCCATAAAACCGATCGTAGTCCGGATCGCAGTCTGCAACTCGACTGCGTGAAGTCGGAATCGCTAGTAATCGCGAATCAGAATGTCGCGGTGAATACGTTCCCGGGCCTTGTACACACCGCCCGTCACACCATGGGAGTGGGTTGCACCAGAAGTAGCTAGTCTAACCTTCGGGAGGACGGTTACCACGGTGTGATTCATGACTGGGGTGAAGTCGTAACAAGGTAGCCGTAGGGGAACCTGCGGCTGGATCACCTCCTTAATCGACGACATCAGCTGCTCCATAAGTTCCCACACGAATTGCTTGATTCATTGAAGAAGACGAAAGAAGCAGCCTGTATCGGTTTGTAGCTGAGTTGGTTAGAGCGCACCCCATGCTTTGTGGTCAAGAGCAGGGTGAGGTCGGCCTTAGTAGCTCGAAATTGGGTCTGTAGCTCAGTTGGTTAGAGCGCACCCCTGATAAGGGTGAGGTCGGCAGTTCGAATCTGCCCAGACCCACCAATTTTGTGTGGGAAACGCCTGTAGAAATACGGGGCCATAGCTCAGCTGGGAGAGCGCCTGCCTTGCACGCAGGAGGTCAACGGTTCGATCCCGTTTGGCTCCACCACTACTGCTTCTGTCGGTATAAAGCTTAGAAATGAGCATTCCATCGGATGATGGTGAATGTTGATTTCTAGTCTTTGACTAGTTCGTTCTTTAAAAATTTGGGTATGTGATAGAAAGATAGACTGAACGTTACTTTCACTGGTAACGGCTCAGGCTAAGGTAAAATTTGTGAGTTAAATTGCGAATTTTCGGCGAATGTCGTCTTCACAGTATAACCAGATTGCTTGGGGTTATATGGTCAAGTGAAGAAGCGCATACGGTGGATGCCTTGGCAGTCAGAGGCGATGAAAGACGTGGTAGCCTGCGAAAAGCTTCGGGGAGTCGGCAAACAGACTTTGATCCGGAGATGTCTGAATGGGGGAACCCAGCCATCATAAGATGGTTATCTTAAGCTGAATACATAGGCTTAAGAGGCGAACCAGGGGAACTGAAACATCTAAGTACCCTGAGGAAAAGAAATCAACCGAGATTCCCTTAGTAGTGGCGAGCGAACGGGGACTAGCCCTTAAGTGGCTTTGAGATTAGCGGAACGCTCTGGAAAGTGCGGCCATAGTGGGTGATAGCCCTGTACGCGAAAATCTCTTGGTCATGAAATCGAGTAGGACGGAGCACGAGAAACTTTGTCTGAATATGGGGGGACCATCCTCCAAGGCTAAATACTACTGACTGACCGATAGTGAACTAGTACCGTGAGGGAAAGGCGAAAAGAACCCCGGAGAGGGGAGTGAAATAGATCCTGAAACCGTATGCGTACAAGCAGTGGGAGCCCACTTTGTTGGGTGACTGCGTACCTTTTGTATAATGGGTCAGCGACTTATTTTCAGTGGCGAGCTTAACCGAATAGGGGAGGCGTAGCGAAAGCGAGTCTTAATAGGGCGTCTAGTCGCTGGGAATAGACCCGAAACCGGGCGATCTATCCATGGGCAGGTTGAAGGTTGGGTAACACTAACTGGAGGACCGAACCGACTACCGTTGAAAAGTTAGCGGATGACCTGTGGATCGGAGTGAAAGGCTAATCAAGCTCGGAGATAGCTGGTTCTCCTCGAAAGCTATTTAGGTAGCGCCTCATGTATCACTGTAGGGGTAGAGCACTGTTTCGGCTAGGGGGTCATCCCGACTTACCAAACCGATGCAAACTCCGAATACCTACAAGTGCCGAGCATGGGAGACACACGGCGGGTGCTAACGTCCGTCGTGAAAAGGGAAACAACCCAGACCGTCAGCTAAGGTCCCAAAGTTATGGTTAAGTGGGAAACGATGTGGGAAGGCTTAGACAGCTAGGAGGTTGGCTTAGAAGCAGCCACCCTTTAAAGAAAGCGTAATAGCTCACTAGTCGAGTCGGCCTGCGCGGAAGATGTAACGGGGCTCAAACCATACACCGAAGCTACGGGTATCACTTAGGTGATGCGGTAGAGGAGCGTTCTGTAAGCCTGTGAAGGTGAGTTGAGAAGCTTGCTGGAGGTATCAGAAGTGCGAATGCTGACATGAGTAACGACAATGGGTGTGAAAAACACCCACGCCGAAAGACCAAGGTTTCCTGCGCAACGTTAATCGACGCAGGGTTAGTCGGTCCCTAAGGCGAGGCTGAAAAGCGTAGTCGATGGAAAACAGGTTAATATTCCTGTACTTCTGGTTATTGCGATGGAGGGACGGAGAAGGCTAGGCCAGCTTGGCGTTGGTTGTCCAAGTTTAAGGTGGTAGGCTGGAATCTTAGGTAAATCCGGGATTCTAAGGCCGAGAGCTGATGACGAGTTACCCTTTGGGTGACGAAGTGGTTGATGCCATGCTTCCAAGAAAAGCTTCTAAGCTTCAGGTAACCAGGAACCGTACCCCAAACCGACACAGGTGGTTGGGTAGAGAATACCAAGGCGCTTGAGAGAACTCGGGTGAAGGAACTAGGCAAAATGGCACCGTAACTTCGGAGAAGGTGCGCCGGTGAGGGTGAAGCATTTACTGCGTAAGCCCATGCCGGTCGAAGATACCAGGCCGCTGCGACTGTTTATTAAAAACACAGCACTCTGCAAACACGAAAGTGGACGTATAGGGTGTGACGCCTGCCCGGTGCCGGAAGGTTAATTGATGGGGTTAGCTAACGCGAAGCTCTTGATCGAAGCCCCGGTAAACGGCGGCCGTAACTATAACGGTCCTAAGGTAGCGAAATTCCTTGTCGGGTAAGTTCCGACCTGCACGAATGGCGTAACGATGGCGGCGCTGTCTCCACCCGAGACTCAGTGAAATTGAAATCGCTGTGAAGATGCAGTGTATCCGCGGCTAGACGGAAAGACCCCGTGAACCTTTACTATAGCTTTGCACTGGACTTTGAATTTGCTTGTGTAGGATAGGTGGGAGGCTTTGAAGCGTGGACGCCAGTTCGCGTGGAGCCAACCTTGAAATACCACCCTGGCAACTTTGAGGTTCTAACTCAGGTCCGTTATCCGGATCGAGGACAGTGTATGGTGGGTAGTTTGACTGGGGCGGTCTCCTCCTAAAGAGTAACGGAGGAGTACGAAGGTGCGCTCAGACCGGTCGGAAATCGGTCGTAGAGTATAAAGGCAAAAGCGCGCTTGACTGCGAGACAGACACGTCGAGCAGGTACGAAAGTAGGTCTTAGTGATCCGGTGGTTCTGTATGGAAGGGCCATCGCTCAACGGATAAAAGGTACTCCGGGGATAACAGGCTGATACCGCCCAAGAGTTCATATCGACGGCGGTGTTTGGCACCTCGATGTCGGCTCATCACATCCTGGGGCTGAAGCCGGTCCCAAGGGTATGGCTGTTCGCCATTTAAAGTGGTACGCGAGCTGGGTTTAGAACGTCGTGAGACAGTTCGGTCCCTATCTGCCGTGGACGTTTGAGATTTGAGAGGGGCTGCTCCTAGTACGAGAGGACCGGAGTGGACGAACCTCTGGTGTTCCGGTTGTCACGCCAGTGGCATTGCCGGGTAGCTATGTTCGGAATAGATAACCGCTGAAAGCATCTAAGCGGGAAACTAGCCTCAAGATGAGATCTCACTGGGACCTTGAGTCCCCTGAAGGGCCGTCGAAGACTACGACGTTGATAGGTTGGGTGTGTAAGCGCTGTGAGGCGTTGAGCTAACCAATACTAATTGCCCGTGAGGCTTGACCATATAACACCCAAGCAATTTGCGAACTCGAAAGAGGCCAGATTGCGGTGTGTGAAGACGAAAGAACCGAAAGTTCGAAACGAAACACACAAATCTATTACATACCCATTCGCTGGAGCGTTATGCACATAACGACCTGGCTACCGAATTTCTTGACGACCATAGAGCATTGGAACCACCTGATCCCATCCCGAACTCAGCAGTGAAACGATGCATCGCCGATGGTAGTGTGGGGTTTCCCCATGTGAGAGTAGGTCATCGTCAAGATTAAATTCCGAAACCCCTATCTGCGTATGCAGGTAGGGGTTTTGTTTTGTCCGCAGGAAAGTGCTGTGCGTCCCGTATTCACACGCTCATCAGCAAGAAAAACCTATGAATGGGAGCACAGAGCAGGTGACTGTCGTTTTGATCGTTAAGGACAACCGTTAGAGGAAATCGAACTAAAGTGACCGGGCGGTTTTTGGTATGGTGCAGCTCGTTTTTTAACGGACTGATTTCAAGCCTACGGATCGGCATCCTTTTTAGTTAAAGAGCTGCTGCGGAAATGCCCGAACCGATACCGATCAAGGACCACGAAAAAGAGACGCGCCTGGTCAACAAAAGACTGATGGCTTGCGGCTTGTTTGTCGTCGCTATTTCCTGCGCTCTGATGGTGCGCATGTATGTCCTGCAGGTGGTCGAATTCGACTATCACTCGACCATCTCCGAAAACAACCGTGTCCACGTCCTGCCGATCACGCCCACTCGAGGGTTGATCTACGACCGCAATGGCGTGGTTCTGGCGGACAACCGGCCGAGCTTCAATCTGACGATCACCCGCGAACGCGCCTCGGATGTCAAAGAGGAGCTGGATGAGGTGGTTAACCTCCTGCACCTGTCGATAGAAGATCGAACGTTGTTCGACAAGGCAATGAAGCAGGCCCGTCATCCGTTCGTGCCGGTCACCCTGTTCTATGAACTGAGCGAAGAGCAGATCGCGGTACTGGCGGTCAACGAGTTCCGGTTGCCGGGGATCGATGTCGAGCCTCAGTTCGTGCGCCACTACCCGATGGGCGCGCACTTCGCGCATTCGATTGGCTACGTCGGTCGCATCAACGAGAAAGAATCCAAAGCCCTGGACACGGTGGAATACCGTGGCACCCAATCCATCGGCAAAACCGGCATTGAAAAATTCTACGAGTCCGAGCTGCATGGCCAGGTCGGCTATGAAGAAGTCGAAACCAACGCTCAAGGCCGTGTGTTGCGAGTGCTCAAGCACACTGATCCGGTCCCCGGCAAAAACATCGTCCTGAGCCTGGACGTCAAACTTCAGGAGGCCGCCGAAGCAGCCTTGGGTGATCGTCGAGGTTCAGTTGTCGCGCTCGACCCGTCGACCGGGGAAGTGCTGGCAATGGTCAGCAAGCCAAGCTTCGATCCGAACCTATTCGTCACGGGGATCAGCTTCAAGGAATACGCGGCGCTGCACGACTCCATCGACCGCCCGCTGTTCAACCGTGTGCTGCGGGGCCTCTACGCGCCGGGTTCGACCATCAAGCCGGAGGTGGCCATTGCCGGCCTCGATACGGGTGTCGTCACCCCGCAGACCCGTGTTTTCGATCCGGGTTACTACCAGCTCCCGGACTACGATCACAAATACCGCAACTGGAACCACAGCGGCGACGGTTGGGTGGACATGGACGCGGCGATCATGCGCTCCAACGACACCTACTTCTACGACCTGGCCCACAAGCTGGGCATCGATCGCCTGCACGACTACATGGCGATGTTCGGCCTCGGCGAGAAGGTCTCGCTGGACATGTTCGAAGAGTCTGCCGGTCTGATGCCATCCCAGGCCTGGAAGCGCGCCACGCGCCGTCAGGCCTGGTTTCCTGGCGAAACGGTGATCCTCGGCATCGGTCAGGGTTATATGCAGGTCACACCGCTGCAATTGGCCCAGGCCACCGCGCTAATTGCCAACAAAGGCGTGTGGAATCGACCGCATCTGGCCAAGACTGTGGACGGTATTGCGCCGATTGACGAGCATCCGATGCCCAACATCCTGCTCAAGGACCCGCGTGACTGGGAGCAGGTCAACCACGGCATGCAGATGGTGATGCACGACGCTCGCGGGATAGCCCGGGCGGCAGCGCTGGGTGCTCAATACCGCATTGCCGGCAAGAGTGGTACCGCGCAAGTTGTCGCAATCAAACAGGGCGAGCGCTACAACCGCGCGAAAACCCTGGAGCGTAACCGCGATAACGCCTTGTTCGTCGGCTTCGCTCCGGCCGAGCACCCGAAGATTGTCATCTCGGTGATGATCGAAAACGGCGAGGCCGGTGGTCGCGTTGCCGGTCCTGTGGTCCGACAGATTATGGACGCCTGGCTACTTGATCAGGACGGTCACCTGAAACCGCAATACGCCGCCCCGAGCAAAGCTCCGGGCGACCCCAACGTCTAAGAGGGCAAGGCTTCACAGCACAGGCTCACGAATGCTGAGCATGTGCTGGAAGCTTTCGAGGAATACGGTTTCGGCCTGACTCAACTTCTGCTCGCGATTCCACAACAGTTGGATATCGAAATCCACCACGCCATCTTCCGGCGGCAAACGCCAGAGCAACCCTTGTTCGACATCCCTTCGTACCAGATGCGTCGGCAGGCAGCCAATGCCGAACCCTGAACAGATCAAGCGATAAATTTCTTCGAAACTCGTCGATGAAGCGACGATCTTGCCGGTAAAGCCTTGCTGGTCGCGGAACAATGTCAGGGGCGAAAGATTGCCCCCGAGTTGGTCACTGGTGAAGCTGACAAAGTTCTCCGCCGCGAGCTGTTCCAAGGTCAGATTCTCTTGCCCAAACAACCGATGACGCTGCCCACAAAAGTACGCATAAGTCTCACGAAACAGCACCCGTTGCTCCAATCGCGGCTGCGGTAAACGACACAGGCCGACGCCAATGGTCGCTGTCTTTTGCAGCAGTGAACTGATGATGTTCGAGCTACCCATCACCTCGACTTCAAACTCGATTTTCGGATGGGTTTCGTGGAAATCGGCGAGGAACTCGTCGTAATGTCGTGCTTGCACGCCACTGACGGTAAGGATGCGAATCTTGCCGACCACGTCGTCGTTACGATTTTCCACCACTGTGCCCAGTCGTGAGATATCGCCGTAAATGTCCGCCGCAATGCGCAGGACTTCCTCCCCGGTTTCCGTCAGATCAAACCGCCGCCCGCTGCGGGCAATCAACACACATTCCAATTGTTCTTCCAGTCGTTTCAGCGCCTGACTGACGGCTGACTGCGTGATGTGCAATCGCGCGGCGGCCCGGCTCATGCTGCCTTCCTGGCCGATCACCAAATAGGTGCGTAACAGGTTCCAGTCGAGGCGGTCATTGAGAAAGCGGCGACCGACCCATGGGTTGGAAGTGGAGGGCATAAATAGTCCATGTAGTAGCAGGGCTAATAGTAAAGATAAGAATATGAAAATTGACTAATCCTGTCACGGAAGCGATAAAGCCCACAAGCGCCACAGAGTGCAACCGTATACAGCCTTCAGTACCTGCCCAAAACTATAAATACACAGGGTCCTTGCATGCACACTACCCCACAACCGCGTCGAGCGGCGGCGGCAGCCTTCATTGGCACGACCATCGAGTTCTACGACTTCTACATCTACGCGACGGCGGCGGCGCTGGTGCTTGGGCAAGTGTTCTTTCCCAGCAGCGATCCGGTGATGAGCACCTTGGCAGCCTTCGGCAGTTTCGCCGTCGGCTTCATCGCTCGCCCAATGGCCGGAATGGTTTTCGGTCATCTGGGTGATCGACTGGGCCGCAAGAAAATGCTGCTGGTGACCATGGCCCTGATGGGTTTGGCGACCGCCGGCATCGGTCTGTTGCCCAGCTACGCCAGCGTCGGCATCTGGGCGCCGGTCGGTCTGATTGTGCTGCGTTTGATTCAGGGCATTTCAGTTGGTGGCGAGTGGGGCGGAGCGGTGTTGATGGCCAGCGAGCACGCACCGGCCAAGCGCAAGACTTTCTATGCATCGTTCGCTCAACTCGGCAGCCCAGCCGGTTTACTGCTGGCGTTGATTGCCTTTCGTCTGGTGACTTCCCTTGAGCCAGAGGACTTCCTCGCCTGGGGCTGGCGTCTGCCGTTTCTGGCCAGTGGTGTGTTGATGATGGTCGGTCTGATGATCCGCTCAGGCGTTCACGAGTCACCAGAGTTTGCCAAGGCCCGGGACAACAACGAGACGGCCAAATACCCGGTGAAAGACGTTATCCGCACCTGCTGGCGGCAGATCCTGTTCGCCGCCGCCGCGGTGACCATCGGCTCGGCCGGGTTCTTTTTCACCAACACCTTCATGATCACCTACGTCACCCAGTATCAGGGCATCGCACGTTCGACGATTCTCGATTGCCTGTTTCTGGTGACCGTCATTCAGCTGCTCTCGCAACCGCTCTCTGCGTTGCTGGCCGAGCGCATCGGCGAAGGCCGCTTCCTCAAACTCGTCGCGCTGATGTGCATGGTCACGCCATATCCGATGTTCATGCTGGTGGGCACACAGAACATTGTGCTGATGACCGTCGGCATTGCTCTGGCGGTGGTGATTCTCTCGGCGCTGTACGCGGTGATCGCCGGCTACATGACTCAGGCGTTCCCGGTGCACCTGCGCTACTCGGGCATTTCTATCGCCTACCAACTCAGCTGCGCGCTGGCCGGCGGTACTACGCCGCTGATCGGCACGCTGCTGGCGAGCAAGTTTTCCGGACAATGGTTGCCGTTGGCGGTGTTCTTCACCTTGCTTTCGGCCCTGTCTTTGATCGGTGTTTGCGGCCTGGCCCGCCTGCGCGCCAACCCGGTCGTCACCCACGCTGCTAAAGAGGTGTATTCGTGAGTAAACCTGAACACATCGGCCCGGTTGAATGGCAAGCCCGTTGCGAGCTGGCTGCGCTGTATCGCCTGGTCGCGCATTTTCGCATGACCGACTTGATTGACACTCACATCACCCTGCGAATTCCGGGGCCTGAGCATCACTTTCTGATCAATCGCTACGGGGTGATTTTCGACCGCATGCGCGCCTCGGACCTGGTGCGGATCGATGAGGATGGGCGAGTGGTCGATCCGGCTTATGAAGGTCGCCGGGTCAACGCCGCCGGCTTCGTCATTCACTCGGCGATCCACATGGCCCGCCCGGATCTCAACTGCGTGATTCACACCCACACGGCTGCCGGCATGGCGGTCGCCGCCCAGAAGCAAGGCTTGCTGCCGATCAGTCAGCACGCGCTGAAGTTCTACGGCAAGTTGGCGTATCACACCTATGAAGGCATCGCGCTGTCGCTGGATGAGCGCGAGCGGTTGATTGCCGATCTGGGCCCGCACCGGGCGATGATCCTGCGCAATCATGGACTGTTGGTCGGTGGTTCTGGTGTGGCCCAGGCGTTCCAGGAGATTCACTTTCTGGAGCGTGCCTGTCAGGCGCAAGTTGCGGCGTTGTCCGGTGGTTCGGCGTTGCATTACCCGTCCCCGGAAGTCTGTGCGCACACCGCTGAACAGTTTGACCGCGATGAACAGGACAACATCATCGACCTGGCCTGGGAGGCCGCTTTAACCCTGATCGAATCCCAGCGCGAGTCCTATCTCTCATGAACACCGTGGTTCTGCTGTCTCGCGACACCTTGTTGATTAAACAATTGCAGGCCGCGTTTGCCCGCAGTGCACCGCAACTCACCACCGTGCTGGCTGATGATCCACAGGCCGTCAACGCGCAGATTGCCGCCTGCTGGTTTCCGTTGCCGGGCAGCCTCGCTGCGTTGCCGAACCTGCAGGTCATTCACTCTGTGGCGGCGGGAATCGATCACCTGGATCACGACCCGTCGTGTCCGGACCTTCCCGTGTGCCGAGTGGTCGATCCCGGTCACCGCCAAGGCATGACTGAATACGTGCGCTGGGCGGCGATTCACTATCACCGCGGCTTCGATCAGGTGCTGTTGCAGCAACAGCACCAGCGTTGGGAGCGGCCGCTGCAACGGGCGGCGAGGCAGTTCAAGGTCGGAGTGATGGGGCTTGGGTCGTTGGGCAGCGCCATTGCCCAGGATCTGGCCACCGCCGGTTACGACGTTCGTGGTTGGGCGCGCCGCAGCAAGGACTTGCCGGGCGTACAGACGTTTGCCGGTGCGGAAAAACTGAACCCGTTCCTCGATGGATTGGAGTTGCTGATCAACCTGTTGCCGTTGACCAGCGAAACCCGCGGCATCCTCGGCAGCGCAACGTTCGAGCGGCTCGCCAATGGCGCCGCGCTGGTCAACTGCGGTCGGGGCGGTCATCTGAATATCGACGACCTCGAACAAGCCCTGGCCCGAGGAAAACTGCGCGGTGCGTTGCTGGATGTTTTCGAACAAGAACCGCTGCCGGTCGATCACCGTCTCTGGACAATGCCCGGCGTCACCATTACCCCCCACATGGCATCGGCAGCCTCCCACGATTGCATTGCCGAACAAGTAGCGGAAAATTTTCGCCGTTTAAATGCTGGCGAACCGTTATTGAATTGTGCGGACCGAACACTCGGTTATTAATAAGAAAGCGCCTTGCGAACTCGCCAAATTAGTTGGGCGATCTATAACAACAATCCCTCACTTCGAACGTTTTACTGCCAGTTAAAACAATTAAATACGAGTTCTTGATGAACTCCTGGAGACAGTAATGAGCGATCTATCGCCTGTAGAAAAGTCCGGCGCACCTCCGGAAGTTGCAATAAGCATGAAGAAAGTGGCCGTGGCCAGTGTGATTGGCACCACGGTGGAATGGTACGACCTGTTTGTGTTCGCCACGGCTTCGGCGCTGGTGTTCAATAAAGTGTTCTTTCCGGATTTCGATCCGTTGATCGGTACATTACTGGCTTTCGGGACGTTTGCTTCGGCCTACCTGGCCCGGATTGTCGGCGCGGCATTGTTCGGTCATTTCGGTGACCGCTTGGGACGCAAGTCGATGTTGTTGGTTTCACTGTTGACCATGGGGGCCGCAACATTCGCCATCGGGTTATTACCTAACTACGCGGCAATTGGTATCTGGGCGCCGATTCTGTTGTTGCTGCTGAGGGTCATTCAAGGCCTGGCGTTAGGTGGCGAGTGGGGCGGTGCGGTGCTGATGGCGGTGGAACATGCTCCCGCCAACAAACGCGGTTTGTACGGTTCCTGGGTTCAGATCGGCGTCCCGGCCGGGACCATGATTGCCAACCTGGCCTTCCTGCTGATTGCCGCGTGGCTGTCCCCTGAAGACCTGTTGGCCTGGGGCTGGCGTATTCCGTTCCTGGCCAGCGTGCTGCTGATCGCCGTGGGCTTGTACATCCGCTTGAACATCGCTGAAACCCCGGCTTTCAACAAGGTCAAGGAAGCCGAGGTGCAGGTGAAAATGCCGCTGGCGGAAGTGTTTCGCAAGTACTGGAAACAAGTGGTGCTGGGCGGGATCGCCACCATGTCGACCGGGGCGTCGTTCAACATCATCGTTGCCTTCGGCCTGACCTACGGCACGCAGAATCTCGGGTTCAGCCGCAGCGTGATGCTCGGCGTGGTGTTGCTGTCCTGCGCCTGGTGCATCGTCATGCTGCCGGTGTTCGGTGCGCTGTCGGACCGCTACGGACGCAAGCCGATCATCGTCGCCGGCATCGTGGCTGAAGCGTTGGTCGCGTTCCCGTTGTTCTGGTTGATGGACACCAAAGAGTTGCCCTGTGTGATCTTCGGCTACCTGCTGTTGATGACTGCCTTCGCGGCCAATTACGGGCCGATCGCGACGTTCCTCGCTGAACTGTTCGGCACACGTGTGCGTTATTCGGGACTGTCCATCAGCTACATGTTGTCCGGCCTGCTCGGTAGCGCGGCGACGCCCATCGTCACCACGGCACTACTGGCGGCGACCGGCAAAGGCTCTTCGGTGGCCTGGTACATGATTGGCGCGGCGTTGATTTCGTTGGTGGCGCTGTTGTTGCTGACCGAGACCTTCAAGCGAGATATCAGCGACGTGCCGACGGCAGTGCCGGGTGACGATCAACCCGCTCGCAAACCTTTCAAATCGGCTGCGGCCTGATCCATGGAGTTCAACAACATGCGAAGAATTCAATCGGCGCCGGGCTTTATCGGCCCAGTCGGCCCGTACTCGCAAGCGGTGGTCAGCGGCCATCTGGTGTTTACCGCCGGGCAGATCCCGGCCCAGAGCGGGCTCGATGACCAACCGGCCCACTTCACCGAACAAGTGCGGCAAACCTTGCGCAACCTGGAGGCGATCCTGATTGAAGCCGGGTCGGACTTCGGCCACGTGATCAAGGTCAACGCGTACCTCACCGACCCCGCGCAACTGGAACCGTTCAACGCGGTGTATCGCGAGTTCCTCGGCCATGCGCCGCCGGCCAGGACCACGGTTTGTGTGGCGTTGTGGGGCGTGTCGCTGGAAATCGACTGTGTCGCCGAGTTGATTGCCAAGGAGGCGCAACATGGATGAATCGCAGCTGATCGAGCAGCTCAACGCGGTGAGCTTTCCGACCCTAGGGCATTTTCTCGAGGAGGGCTTTGCCGATTCGCAACTGCGGGCCATGGTGCCCAATGTGAAACTGGTCGGCCGCGCGCTGACCCTGAAACTGGTGGGCGCCGATGCTATCGCGGTCAACCAGGCCCTGGCGCTCATCCAGCCCGGCGATGTGCTGGTGATCGACACCGACGGTGACTGGCAACACGCCCCGGTGGGCGCCGTCACCAGTTGCGCGGCGCGTTGCGCTGGTGCGGTGGGCATCGTGGTGGACGGCGCAGTGACCGACTTGCTCGAACTGCGCGAGGCCGGGTTGCCGGTCTTCGCTCGCGGTACCAGCCTGCTGACCACCAAGTTGCATGGCCGTGGCGACAGTCAGATCAATCAGCCGATCCACTGTGCCGGCGTCACGGTGCATCCCGGGGATTTCGTGCTGGCGGACGACAACGGCGTGCTGTTTCTCAATCCGGTCACCGCGCAAAACGTCATCGAGCGTGCGCTGGCATCTGACCGGGCAGAACCGCAACTGCTGACCCGGTTAATGGCAGGCGAGCCGGTGTCCAGTGTATTGAGTATCAAACTCTCTTAATGACCGGCAGCCAGCCCAAAAGCTGGCTGCTCAGGAACTTCAAAATCAATGAACAAACAACCGTTGGCACTTATTGCGATCGGCAGTGCTTTATTCAGTCCATTAAGCATTGCGGACTTTATTAAAGACAGTAAAGCGACCCTCGGGATGCGTAACTATTACTTCAATAACGATAATCGCGATGGCGCCGCGAACCCTTCCAGAACCGAAGAATGGGCGCAGGGTTTCATGCTCAACTATCAGTCCGGATTCACCGAAGGCACTGTCGGCTTTGGTGTCGATGCGTTAGGCCTGCTGGGTATTCGCCTGGACAGCGGTGACGGTCGCCATGTCGGCAGTTCGATGATCCCCAACGATGGCAACGGTGCAGCCGAGCAATGGTCGCGTTTCGGTGCGACGGCGAAGATGCGCTTTGCGCAGACTGAAATGCGTTACGGCACCCTGATGCCGAAGTTGCCGATTCTGCAGGCCAACGACGGCCGGCTGCTGCCGCAGACGTTCGAGGGTGGGCAGATCGTCTCCAATGACTTTGAGCACCTGACCCTGACCGGTGGTCATCTCGAACAGGCCACGGGCCGCGGTTCCAGCGACCGCACCGGTCTGGCCGTGGCCGGCGGCACCCGGCAAAGTAACGCGTTCAATTTTGCCGGTGCCGATTACAAGGTCACCGATGCGCTTCTGGCGCAGTACTACTACGCCAATCTCGAAAACTATTACCAACAGCATTTCGCCGGTCTGGTTCACAACCTGAAACTGGGGGATTTCGGCGCGCTAAAAACCGATTTGCGCTACTTCAAGACCTCCGCCGACGGTGCCAATGACTCGGCCACCGGGAGGGCCAGCGGCTACCGTACCAGTGGCTTTACGGAGAACGGCGACGGCAAGATCGACAACAACACCTGGAGCCTGTCGTTCACTTGGAGCATCGGCGCTCACGCGCTGATGGCCGGTTATCAGCAGGTGTCCAGTGACAGCGGATTCGTGCAGCTCAACCAAGGCAGTTTGCCGGACAAAGGCGCTGGAGGCGCAAGCGTTTACCTGCTGACCGACCGCTACATCCAGAACTTCACCCGCGCCGGTGAACGTACCGGTTTCGCCCAGTACAACTACGATTTCGCCGCCCTTGGCGTGCCGGGGCTCAAGGCTTCGGCGATGTACCTCTCAGGCAGCGGAATAAAAACGGTTGCCGGACCTGAGCAAGAGGAATGGGAGCGGGACCTGAGCCTCGACTACGTGATCCAGAGCGGACCGCTGAAAAACGTCGCACTGGGTTGGCGCAACGGTATGTCGCGCAGTGAAGCATCGCGCGATGCGGACCAGAACCGCCTGGTGGTCAGCTACAGTCTGCCGTTGTTCTGATCGGGCCACTCAGCCCAGCAAGCACTGTTGCAGGCTCTCGAGAAAGATCGTCTCGGCCCGACTCATGCGCTGCTCGCGGTTCCACAGCAAATGAATGTCCACATCGGCAATCCCTTCGTGGGGCGGCAGGCGCCAGAGCAATCCGGCGTCGACGTCCGCCGCCACCACGTGCTCGGGCAAACAACCGATTCCGAACCCGGCGATCACCAGTCGCCGGACTTCCTCCAGGCTCGGTGACGAGGCGACGATCCGCCCGCTGAAGCCTTGCTGATCACGAAAAATCGTCAGCGGCGAGAGCATGCCGCCAATCTGGTCGCTGGTGAAACTGACGAAATTCTCCCGCTGCAAATCCCCCTCGGCGACGTTCTGTTGACCGAACATTGCATGATGCTTGCCGCAGAAAAACGCATAACGCTGACGCAGGAACAGCCGCTGTTCCAGGCGTGGTTGCGGGCGGCGATTGAGGCTCAAGCCGAGGGTGGCGGTTTTTTCCTGAAGGGCGCTGACGATGTCGGAACTGCGCATCACGTCGACTTCCAGATCCACGCGCGGATGCTGGCGGTGGAAGTCTGCGAGGAAGTCGTCGAAGCGCTCCGAAAATATCCGACTGATGATCAACAGCCGAACCTTGCCGATCACTTCGTCGGCCGGCTGTTCCAGCACACTGCTGACCTGGGACATCTGCCCGTAGATTTCCCCGGCCAGTGCGAAGATCTGTTCACCGACTTCGGTCAGGGCAAACCGTGGCCCGCGACGGGCGATCAGTTGTCGGCCCAGTTGCTCCTCCAGACGCTTCAGCGCCTGGCTCACCGCCGGTTGCGTCAGGTGCAGGCGGGCGGCAGCGCGGCTGATGCTCAGCTCCTGGCCGATCACCCGGAAGGTGCGCAGCAGGTTCCAGTCCAGGCGGTCATTGAGCAAGCGTTGCAGATCGCGTTCGGCCATGGCGGCTCTCGATTATAAGCTGATGTAATAGTCCGCATAATAAATAGAAAATTGACTAATCATAGCCCCGGGACGATAAATCATCTCCAGACAGGCGCCGTCAGAGCGCCTTGATTTTGCTGTTTCACTCCTGCCAAAAAAATAACCAAAGGAGACCGACCCATGAAGCCCCAAGCTTCTCCTCAGCCGCGCCGTGCGGCAGCCGCAGCCTTCATCGGCACCATGATCGAGTGGTACGACTTTTACATTTACGCGACTGCAGCCGCGTTGGTATTCGGCGCGCTGTTCTTCCCCTCCGACGACAAACTGTTCAGCACCATGGCTGCGTTCGGCACCTTCGCCGTGGGCTTTTTTGCGCGGCCGTTGGGCGGGATTATTTTCGGCCATATCGGCGATCGCATCGGCCGCAAGAAGTCGCTGATCATCACGTTGCTGATGATGGGCGTGGTCACGATCTGCATCGGCTTGCTGCCGACCTACGCACAAATCGGTGCAACGGCGCCGGCGCTGCTGATTCTGCTGCGCATCGTCCAGGGCATCGCGGTCGGTGGCGAGTGGGGCGGGGCTGTGCTGATGGCCGGCGAGCATGCACCGAAAGGTCGACGCAATTTCTTCGCATCCTTTGCCCAACTCGGTAGTCCGGCTGGTTTGATTCTGTCTCTGCTGGCGTTCAGCGCAGTCACCCGTTTGCCGGAAGAAGACCTGATGAGCTGGGGCTGGCGTCTGCCGTTCCTCGCCAGTTCGTTGCTGCTGCTGGTGGGGCTGGCGATTCGCCTGGGCGTGAATGAGTCGCCGGAGTTCCTCGCCAGCCGCGAACTGGCCCGCAAAAGCACACGTAAAGAGCAGGCTCCGGTCATGGAAGTCCTGCGCACCGCGTGGCGCCCGCTGCTGCTGTGCATCGGCGCCAACACCCTCGGGATCGCCGGGGTGTATTTCACCAATACTTTCATGATCGCCTACACCACCCAGCAACTTGAACTGCCGCGCTCGCTGATTCTTGAGTGCCTGTTCGTGGTGGCGATCATTCAGTTCTGCATTCAACCCTTGGCAGCGTGGGTGGCCGAGAAAATGGGCGCAACGCGATTCCTGTGCCTGGTGTCGTTGTTGGCCATGGCGTCTCCGTACCCGATGTTCGTACTGGTCAGCTCGGCCCAGGCGCCGTTGATCATCCTCGGCATCGCCCTGGCGGTGGTGTGCATGGCGTCGTTCTACGCGGTGATCGCCGGTTACGTCAGCGGCATGTTCGAGACTCGCGTGCGCTACACCGCGATTTCGCTGGCCTATCAGATTTGCGGTGCGTTGGCCGGTGGCCTGACGCCATTGATCGGCACGTTGCTGGCGCACAAGTTTGCCGGTCAATGGTGGCCGATGGCGGTGTTCTACAGCCTGATTGCCGCGACTTCGTTGATCTGTGTCCTGTCCCTTGCCCGTCGTCATGCCAGCGCTGAACGCGTCGAAATGGCCAACGCTTAATCGAAGTTTCCAGGAGTGATTTTATGTTGAAGATTAATGGCGAACGCCTGTGGGCGAGTCTGATGGCCATGGCCGAAATCGGCGCCACCGCCCGTGGCGGCAGTTGCCGCCTGGCCCTGAGCGAGGAGGACAAGGCCGGTCGCGAACTGTTTTCCCACTGGTGCCGCGAAGCCGGCATGACCCTGAGCGTGGACGCCATCGGCAACCTGTTTGCCCGCCGCGCCGGCACCGACCCCGATGCCGCGCCAGTGATGATGGGCAGCCACCTCGACACTCAGCCTGAAGGCGGGCGTTTCGACGGTGTTTACGGCGTACTTGCCGGCCTGGAAGTGGTGCGCTGTCTGAATGACCTCGGCATCCAGACCCGCAAGCCGCTGGAAGTGGCGGTGTGGACCAACGAAGAGGGCGCCCGCTTCACTCCGGCGATGTTCGGCTCGGCGGTATTCACCGGGATTATGGAGTTGGACGCCGCGCTGGCCGTGCGTGACATCGATGGCATCAGCGTTGCCGAGGCGCTGCAGCGCACGGGTTACGCCGGCGAGCGTCCATTGGGCGGTGCGGTGGATGCTTACTTTGAAGCGCACATCGAACAAGGTCCGATCCTTGAGGACAACGCCAAAAGCATCGGCGTGGTCAGCGGTGGCCAGGCGATTCGCTGGCTCGACGTGCGAGTCGAAGGCATGGCAGCCCACGCCGGCACCACGCCGATGCCGCTGCGCAAGGATGCCCTGTACGGTGTGGCGCGAATGATTCAGGCGATCGAAGGCCTGGCCGGCGATTTCGCCCCCGAAGGTCTGACCACCGTCGGCGAGTTGAGCATCAATAAATCCTCGCGCAACACGATTCCAGGGCTGGTGAATTTCACCATCGACCTGCGTCATCACCGCGACGAAGCCATCGACGCGATGGAGCAGCAGGTGCGTGCGCGACTTCAGGCCATTGCCGATGATCGCGGTTTGAATCTGACGATCACCCCGCACTGGATCAGCCCGGCGACGCCGTTCGACGCCGAATGCGTGGCGGCGGTGCAGCAGGCGGTGGACGCACTCGGCTACGCTCAGCAATCGATTGTCAGCGGTGCTGGCCACGACGCAATTCACCTGGCGCGGTTCTGTCCGACGGCGATGGTGTTTATCCCGTGCGTCGGCGGCTTGAGCCATAACGAAGCGGAAGATGTGCTGCCCGAAGACGTGCGTCAGGGCACCGATGTGCTGCTCAACGCCGTGCTTTCCCGCGCAGTAAGTGCTGAGTAAACACGATCCATGTAGGAGCGAGCTTGCTCGCGAATGCGGTGTGTCATTCAACAATGATGTTGACTGACACGCCCTCTTCGCGAGCAAGCTCGTTCCTACAGTTGATCGCATCCGGTTTCGAGATCTACGTTAACTGACAGGTATTAACCCCATGCGCAGTTTTTTCCACCCCGAACAATTGCTTCATCATCCACGCAGCTACTACTCCCGTGGGCAAATGCGTACGCCGCAGGAAGTGCCGGAGCGGGCTCAGCGGTTGGTCCAGGCGTCGCATTCATTGGGTTTCAAGATTGAGAAACCGGCTGATGCCGGGCTCGATCCGCTGCTGGCAGTCCACGGTACGCCATACCTGACGTTCTTGCAGGAAGCCCATCAGCACTGGAAGGAAATCCCCGAGGATTGGGGCGATGAGGTGATGTCGAACATCTTCGTGCGCGAGCCCAATGCGTTGCGCGGGGTTCTCGCCCAGGCCGCCCGCTATCTGGCCGATGGCAGCTGTCCGGTGGGGGAACAGACCTGGCGCTCGGCCTATTGGTCGGCGCAAAGCGCGATTGCGGGCGCTCAGGCGTTGCTCGATGGCGAGCCGGCCGCTTATGCCGTGTGTCGTCCACCGGGTCACCACGCTCGGGCCGAAGCAGCGGGTGGTTTCTGTTATGTGAACAATGCAGCGGTGGCGGCGCAGGTGTTACGCGGCGGGTTTGAGCGAGTCGCGGTGCTCGATACTGACATGCACCATGGGCAGGGGATTCAGGAGATTTTTTACGACCGTGACGACGTGCTCTACGTCTCGGTGCATGGCGACCCGACCAATTTCTATCCGGGGGTTGCAGGCTTTGGTGATGAGCGCGGTGTCGGGGCAGGAGAAGGTTTTAACCTGAACTTGCCGATGGCCCATGGTGCGAGCGAGGCAGACTTCCTCGATCAACTGGATATCGCGTTGACGGCGGTGAAGGATTTCGGAGCCCAAGTGCTGGTGCTGTCCCTCGGGTTCGATATTTTCGAACTGGACCCGCAGAGCAAAGTGGCGGTCACGCGAGCAGGGTTTGCGGTGCTTGGAGAGCGGATTCGCAGCCTTGGGCTGCCATGTCTGATTGTGCAGGAGGGGGGGTATCACCTGGAGAGTCTGGAGGATAATGCGCGGGCGTTTTTTGTGAGCCCCGAGGTGTGGCAGCTCTGACCGTGGCGAGGGGGCTTGTCGGAACGCCGCATCGCCCCGTCGGGCTGCGAAGCAGCCTTAAAATCAGCGACCGCATGTCTTCCGAAGCGTTACGTTCGTCGGTTTACGACTGCTGCGCAGCCGAACGGGGGCAAGCCCCCTCGCCACAGGACTTGCCATCCCCCTGACGTTAACGTAAACATTGCGGCAGGGCGCTGAACTAAAAAAAGCGCAGGGCGGACCGATTCGGAGCGCTTGATGACGCCAATAAAAACAACACCACCGAAACGTCACCACGAAGCCCGGCTGGCCCGGGAAAAACTCCATCTGGAGGGCGAAGTCCCCGATGGCGTATTGCGCGCGGAAATCGATGCGTCGTGGCGGCGCAGCCTCAGTCATGGCGTGCATTTCAATGGAAAGCACGAGCTGGCGCTGGAGTCGAGCGCCAGCCTCGACGTGCTGCTGGCCAGCAACCGACTGCTGATCGACGCGGCATTGCCGGCGATTGATTACCTGGCCGAACGTCAGGGCAAGGAAGGGCTGATCATCCTCGCCAACTCCGACGCCACCATTCTCGCCGTCGAAGGACGCGCCGATCGCCTCAAAGGCAGCGGCCTGCAAGACATCACCTTGGGCGCCTGCTGGAGCGAAGCCGCTCGCGGCACCAACGCGCTGGGCACCGCACTGGTTGAAGCCCGGCCTACGATGATCGATTGCGGCGAGCATTACCTCGATCGCCTGACCGATTTCTCCTGCACCTCGGTACCGATCCATTGTCCGCAGGGCGGCATGCTCGGCGTGCTCGACCTGACCCGCGAAGGCCCGCTCGGTCGCGTTCACGACAGCACCGCGTTGCTGACGATGGCGGTCAGCCAGATTGAAAGCCGCGTTTTCAACGCCAGTTATCCCGACGAAATCGTGCTGGCCTTCCACAGCCGGCGCCAATACCTCGAATCCCCGTGGCAAGGCCTGCTGGCGGTGAGCCTTGGCGGTCAGATCCTCGCGGTCAGTGCCCAGGCTTGTCAGTTGCTCCACGCCGAACGCTCGGCGCTGGTCGGTCGGCGGTGCGAAGAATTTCTCGGGGTCGATGGGCTCCAGCTTTTGTCGCGGTTGCATCAGGGCGGCGTCGGCAGCCTGCAAACCGCCAAAGGCGAATTCTTCTACAAAACCTTGCGCGCGCCGCAACGCTCGATCGGCATCAGCAGCCCACCGCGCAGCACCGCCAAAACCGTCAAGCCCCAGCCGGACCTTGAGTCCCTGGCCGGGAGTAACGTGCGTTATGCCCGAGCCTTGCGCATGGCCCGGCAAGGCCTGGCCAATGAATTACCGGTGTTGCTGCTCGGTGAAACCGGCACCGGTAAAGAAGTCATCGCCCGCGCGTTACACATGGCTGGAACCCGTTGCGACAAACCCTTCATCGCGGTGAACTGCGCGGCGATTCCCGAAGGCCTGATCGAGTCGGAACTGTTCGGCTACCGAGAAGGTGCCTTCACCGGCTCCCGCCGTGGCGGCATGATCGGTCGCCTGCAACAGGCCCACGGTGGCACCTTGTTTCTCGATGAAATCGGCGACATGCCGCTGGCCCTGCAAGCGCGTTTACTGCGGGTACTGCAAGACCGCAAAGTCGCACCGTTGGGGGCAGGCGAAGAGCAGGACATCGACGTCGCGTTGATCTGCGCCACGCACCGCGACCTCAAGCGTCTGGTGGAAGAGAAACACTTCCGTGAAGACCTGTTCTACCGAGTCAACGGTATCAGCGTGATGCTCCCGGCCTTGCGCGAGCGCGAAGATTTCAGTGCCCTGGTCGGGCGATTGCTGGCCAGGCTTGATGCCCCGACCGTCGTCCTGCATGACGATTTGAGCCGCTTGCTCGGGGGGTATCACTGGCCCGGCAACATCCGCCAACTGGAGATGGTATTGCGCACCGCGCTGGCCATGCGCGAACCGGGGGAGACCGTCCTCACCCTCGACCACTTGCCCGACAGCATGCTCGACGATTTGACCGCGACCGAACGGCCTCAGGCCGGCAGCATCCGTGAAAATGAATTGGAGCTGATTCGCCAGTCCCTGGACACCCACCAGGGCAACGTCTCGGCCGCCGCCGACGCGTTGGGCATCAGTCGCGCGACCCTGTATCGCAAGCTCAAACAGTTGCGTTCGTGATGCAGCGCCTGATCGTTCGGCTGATCGACAGCCAGAACCCAGAGGCCTTGCAAGCGGCATTGCGCTGGCTCTACAGCTTCGTGCGCCCGCATCGTTTGGCCATCGCCGGGCTGCTCGGTTTATCGGTGTGCGCCTCGCTGCTGGTATTGGTGCAACCGTGGCTGACCAAGCTTCTGATCGACGATGGCTTGCTGGCGCGCAATTTTCCGATGCTGGTGTTAATTGCCGGGCTGATGATCGTTGCCGGGCTGCTCGGCACGGCGCTGTCGGGCATCAATCGCTACCTGCACACGCGATTGTCCGGGCGGATTCTGTTTGCCCTGCGTGATGATCTCTATCGGCATTTGCAGACGCTCTCACCGAGCTTTTACGGGCAGCGGCGTATCGGTGACCTGATGTCGCGTCTGGATGGCGACGTCGCCGAGATCCAGCGCTTTGCCGTGGACTCGCTGTTCTCGGCGGTGTCGAGCGTGATTGGCCTGGTCTGCGCGGTGGCGATGTTGCTGACCCTGTCGTGGAAGCTCTCGTTGCTGGCGTTGGTGCTGATCCCCCTCGACGTGCTCTGGCTGCGCTGGATGCGACGCAAGGTCGAGCGGGATGTGCGGCAATTGCGCGAGCGCTCGGCGGACATGTCCTCGTTCATGGTCGAGACGCTGCCAGTGATGAAGTTCATCCAGTCCGCCGGCCAGCAACAGCGGGAATCACGACGGCTGGAGACGCTGGGCCACGGCTACATGAGCCAATTGCTGCGACTGCAAGTCACCGAGTTTTTTACCCAGGCCGTACCGGGCACATTGACGTCGTTGTCCCGGGCCTGTGCATTTTTGATTGGCGGTTACTGGGTGGTGCAGGGCACATGGCAGTTGGGCGCGTTGATCGCGTTTTCTACCTACCTGGGCATGGCCGTCGGACCGGTTCAGAGCCTGCTCGGGCTCTACGTCGCCATTCAACGGATGACTGTCAGCCTCGGGCGCGTGATGGAATTGCGCGGTGAAGAGCCGACCGTTCTGACGCCGGTCCAACCGCAACCGATGCCTGCCTGCGGTGACCTTCGATTCGACGATGTGCACTTCAGCCATCCTGGCCGCCCGACGACCTTGCGCGGTATCGAAGCGCGCATTCCCTACGGCTTGAAAGTCGCCCTCAGCGGCGGCTCCGGGGTCGGTAAATCGACCCTCATTGATCTGCTGCAACGCCACCATGATCCACAGTCGGGCCGAGTGTTGCTGGGGGAGGTCGACCTTCGGGAGCTGGACCTGTTCCAGTTGCGTCGGCGAATTGCCGTGGTTAGCCAGGACATCGTTTTGTTTCGCGGCAGCCTCGCCGACAACCTCGCTTACGCCGTGCCGGATGCCAGTCGCGAGGCAATCACCGAAGTCGCGCGGCTGGCGCAACTCGACAGCTTGATTGAGTCGCTGCCCGAAGGCCTCGACAGTCCGCTGGGCGAGCGTGGTCAGCAGTTGTCCGGCGGGCAGAAACAACGCATCGCCATTGCCCGGGCGCTATTGCAGGACCCGCTGATTCTGGTACTCGACGAAGCCACCTCGGCGGTGGATGAAACCACCGAACGCGAAGTGATCGAGGCCATCGACCGATTGTTTGCCGGGCGTACACGAATCTTGATCAGCCACCGCCCCTCAACCCTGGCCGATGCCGATTTGCGGTTTGAATTGCTCGACGGCGTGCTTACTTCAAAAACGGTGCTGCATGAAGCCTGAACTGCGAATCGGCGTCGTCGACAGCGGCCATTCGGCGGCGCAACGGGTACAGGTCGTCGCCGGCCGGCGCTTCTCGTTGCTGGACGACGGGTTGGCCGAAAGCGACTTGCGCGATGATCCCCTGGGCCACGGCAGCGCGGTGATCGAAGCCATCGGACGGCGGGCACCTTCAGCGGTGTTTTGCGTGGGCCAGGTGTTTGACCAGCGCGGCGTCACCAGCGCCTTGCAGATCGCCAGCGCCATTGACTGGCTGGTGGCGCAGGACGTCCGGCTGATCAATTTGAGCCTCGGTTTGCGCCAGGATCGCAGCCTGTTGCGCGAAGCCTGCGCGGCAGCAGTGGCGCGCGGGGTTCTACTCTGCGCATCGAGCCCGGCGCAGGGGGAAGGCGTGTTTCCGGCGAATTATCCGCAGGTGTTGCGCGTCACCGGTGACGCGCGTTGTGCCGAACAAGAATGGTCGTGGCTCAACAGTGCCCAAGCGGATTTCGCTGCGTGTGTGCATGGGACCTATCCGGGGCAGTCCGGCGCCAGCCTGGGGTGTGCGGCGTTGAGCGGGCACATCGCCGCTTTTCTGGTTACACAGCCTGAGGCGAGCAACGAGCAGGTGGTCGAGTGGTTGCGCGAGCACGCGCGTTATCGCGGCCCTGAACGGCGCGTTGGACCATGATTGTGATTCTCGGCGCCGGGCCAGCGGGAGCTGCGGTGGCCTTGGGGTTACGGCGGCTTGGTTATCCCGTGACGCTGGTCAGCGAGTGGCGCCGGTTTGCGGCGTTGGAAGGTGTCTCGTTGCGGGTGCTGGAGGCCTTGCGCGGCGCGGGCCTGCATCAGGCGCTGGCGGATGCGGCGCTGCCTTCCCAGCGGCAGGTGTCGTGGAACGGTCAGCAGCATGCGCAGAACATTGAATTCCTGTTGGACCGCCCCGTCTTCGACCGAGGCCTGCGCGAAGACCTGCGCCTGGCTGGCGTTGAGGTGATCGAAGGTCGGGTGCCGACGGTTCAGACTGACGCGACGGGGCATCGAATCGAGATCGAAGGTCGCGAAACGCTGGTCGCGGACTTTCTGGTGGAGGCCCGAGGGCGTCAGGCGCCGGCGCTCGGCAAAGGCCTGAGAGGGCCGGAGACGGTCAGCCTGCTCAATCGCTGGCAGGCCATGCCGGGCAGCACCGCCAGCGCGGTTGAAAGCCTTGAGGATGGCTGGGCGTGGATGGCGCGACGGGCTGACGGCCAGTGTTATTGGCAGTGGACGGTGGACGTGGCCAGCGCCGGGCTGCCCGGTAAGGCGCAATTGCTCGACTATTGTCGTCAGCGGCGCCAGGGCTCGGCGCTGGCTCAGGCGTTTTTCGGGGCTACGCCTGAAATCGACGTGCAACTGCATGCCCGCAGCAGCACCGCAATCCTGTGTCCGCAGGTGTGCGGCCAACACTGGATTCGGGTTGGGGATGCGGCGATGGCGGTGGATCCGCTGTCGGGCAACGGGATTTTTCAGTCACTGTCTTCGGCGTTACAGGCGCCGATAGTGATTAACACACTGTTGCGCAAACCCGAGCGAACGGCCCTGGCACAGCGCTTTCATCAGCAGCGAGTGGAACAGCTGTTTTTGCGCTTTGCGCGGATCGGTCGCGATTTTTACGCCGATGAACTGCGTTGGCTGGATCAGCCCTTCTGGCAGGCGCGGCGGTGCTGGCCGGATGCTGAGGTTGCCCATGCCGAGGCGGATTTTGCGGCGCTGAAGATTGAGCGAGCGCCGGTGCTGCGGGATGGTTTTGTGGATGAGGCCGAGGTGGTGATCACGGCGGATCAGCCATTGGGGATCTGGCATGTGCAAGGGGTCGAGGTGGCGCCGTTGGTGCGGCGGTTGCGCACTGAACCGGCGGAACGGGTATTGGCGGGGTTGACGGTGGAGCAGGGGCGGGTGGTTCGGGGGTGGTTGTTGGCTCAAGGGTTCAAGCCCTGAGATTTGTAGGGGCCGGTCTGGCCCCTTCGCGAGCAGGCTCGCTCCCACATTGGTTTTGTGTTGAACACAGATCCCTTTTGGGAGTGAGCCTGCTCGCGATGGCGCCCGGAAGGGCGCCGCAAATCAGAGCTTGATCAACACCGACTTCAACTCGGTGTAATGCTCAATCGCCGCATACCCCATTTCTCGCCCGACCCCCGACATCTTGTACCCGCCAAACGGCAGCGCCGGGTCCAGGGCGCTGTGGCAGTTGACCCACACCGAACCCGACTTGATCCGCGGAATCATCCGGTGCACCGCCGCCAGGTCATTCGACCAGATGCTCGCCCCGAGCCCATAAGGGCTGTCATTGGCCATGCGCAACGCATCGGCTTCGTCATCGAACGGAATCGCCACCAGCACCGGGCCAAAAATCTCTTCCTGCACCAGCGAATGCTTCTGATCGACGTCGACGATCACCGTCGGCTTGACGAAAAAGCCCGGTCCGAACTGCTCGCCACCGCAGGCGATGGTCGCGCCGCTTTCCCGGCCCTTCTCGATGTACCCGAACACTCGTTCCTGCTGCCGCGCCGAAATCAACGGCCCCATCTCAACGCTTGGGTCCAGGCCGTTGCCGAGTTTCATGGCGTTAGCGATGCCAGCGATGTCTGCCACCACATTGTCGAAATGCTTGCGCTGCACGTACAGTCGCGAGCCTGCGCAGCACACTTGGCCCTGATTGAAGAAAATCGCGCTGGCGGCACCGGCTGCTGCGTTTTTCAGGTCGGCGTCGGCCATGACGATGGTCGGTGATTTTCCACCCAGCTCCAGGGTTACGCGGGTCATGGAATCCATGGCGATCTTGCCAATCTGCTTGCCCACGGCGGTGGAGCCGGTGAAGGTCAGCTTGTCCACCAGCGGGTTGTGTGTCAGGGCTCCACCTGCGGTGATGCCGGTGCCGGTGACCACGTTGAACACGCCCTCGGGGTAGCCCGCCTCCAGCACAAGCTCGGCGAGTTTGAGCGCGGTCAGCGGGGTTTCATCCGCCGGTTTGAGTACCACGGTGCAACCGGTGGCGAGGGCCGGGCCGAGCTTCCAGCAGGCCAGCAGCAGCGGGAAATTCCAGGCGACGATGGCGCCGACCACGCCCACTGCTTCACGACGGATGAAGCTGTGGAATTGATCGTTGGGCATCAACGGCAACGACACCTCAACGCTGGAGCCTTCGATCTTGGTCGCCCAACCGGCCATGTAGCGCAGGAAATCGATGGCCAGTTGCACGTCCATGACCTGGGCGACGGCCGCGCTTTTGCCGTTGTTCAGGCATTCCAGTTGCGCCAGCAGTTCGGCGTCGCGTTGCATCAGGTCGGCGAGTTTCCACAGCAGGTTCTGACGTTCACGCGGGCGGGTGCGGGTCCAGGCCGAATCATCGAAGGCCTGACGCGCGGCCAGCACGGCGCGGTCGACATCGTCGGGCGTGGCCCGTGGCACCACACACAATACTTCGCCGGTGGCCGGGTTGTGCAGGGGCATGGTCTGGCCGTCGGCGGCCTCGACCCAGTCGCCGCCGATCAGCATGCGCGGGGCACGCTGGATGAACGCGCAGGTGGCGGGAAGCAAATTAGGGAGCGACATGGCGAAGCCTCTTATTGTTCGTGAGAACAGGGCTTTCGCAATGGCTGTGCCAAGTCGCTGCAAGGTCAGGCGGGCCTTGGGTTAGTCGGGGATCGCCGGGCGAAAAAGGAGGGCTGCAGGGAGGTTTTTTCGCAAATTGCGACATCCGCTGAGACGACGAGCAACCCGGTTGCGACATTGAACCCCCTTGAGTTGAGGGCTAGAATTTTTTGGCTCGGTGGGTGAAATGATGGAACATTGCCCGGCCACACATCTCGCGCAAGGGAGGTTGTGATGAACCTTTCAACCCTGGAGATTCAAAGCATCATTGAGCAGAGTTTTCTGCCCTCGATATGCACCTGCAGCATGGCCCCGGATCAGTCAATGACCATTCGGGTCTGCGATTGCATGACCGGCAAAGTGGACCTGGTGGCGACCAACGTTCCCGTCTGGGAACTGGACACGGCCCATGCAATTACGACGCTGGTGACGCAGATGCAGCAAGAGATCAACGCACACAAAGGCGCCCCTCCAACGTTCTTGAGTTGAACCTGCGTCAGCCGCACCACCGGTGTGTGGTGCGGCCCTTGCTGATGTGATCATGAAGGGATTCTTCGGGCAATCTCCTCGAACGTGCTGCTATCGACGGCCGCCAATAACGTCCTGTCATCCTTGAGCGTGGCCAGAAAGGTCACTTCCGTCTCTTTGCCGGCCAACATGAACCCGGCAATCGCGCCGATGGGGCCCAGCAGCATGGCGCCCGCCACGCCGAACCCGATGGCATCCTTGATGTTGTTGATCGACTCCTCGTTGGCGACTTCCACACGCTTGAATGATGAGAGCGGGAGACTGAGGCCGGGCCATGGGTGAAGCGGCGTCCTGAGGGTGAAAACGCCGTCCCTGTACTCTCCATCACCCTGCAGAAAGTCCCCCGCCAAGACAGTGATGCTTGCCATTTTTTATCCCCTTGCTGGCAATCGGTGAACAACCATTTCGCGCTCGCATCCCCGTGCCGTCAATCGTCGGGCGATGAGCTGTTCCAACTGGGCATCTATGCTTGTCTCAAACTGCAACAACTGTCGCGATATTAGACGCAGGCGATCTCGTCGAAAGCGGTTCGAGCGCTATTATTTTCACGCAACTGATTGATAAAAAAGGATATCGGCAAGCTGGCACGCTCCGTGTATTGCTCATCGCAGACGTTTCTCTTGCCTCTGTCAGCGGTTCGTCGCCGGCGGTAGAAACCATAAAAACGATAAGCCACAACAATAAGAACGCACCGTGCGAGGTTCGACGTTGATGAAGAGAAAACTCCGATCAGGCCTGAGCGCCAGCCTGCTGGCCGTGGCCGCCTGTGCGGCGCTGCATTCGCCTTATAGCCTGGCAGCCCGCGACGCCCAGACCATCCTCAAGGAAACGTGTCAGGGTTGTCACACCCCCGAAGCCGATAACGGCCTCAGTCGCATCAGTCACCAGCGCAAGACCCCGGAAGGCTGGCTGATGACCATCGCCCGAATGCAGACCATGCACGGTTTGCAGATTAGCGATGACGACCGTCGCACCTTGGTCAAGTACCTGGCGGACACCCAGGGGCTGGCGCCGAGCGAGACCGATGGCGTGCGGTATGCGCTGGAACGCCGGCTCAATACTGTCGAGAAGTTCGACGACCAGACCAGCCAGATGTGTGGCCGCTGCCACTCCGGTGCGCGGGTCGCTCTGCAACGGCGTCCGGCCCAGGAATGGGAGCGTCTGGTGAACTTCCACCTCGGCCAATGGCCGTCCCTCGAATACCAGGCCCTGGCCCGGGACCGCGACTGGTTCGACATCGCTCGCAAAGACATGGTGCCGCTGCTGGCCAAGCGTTATCCGCTGGACAACCCAGCCTGGAAAAAATGGCAGAGCGTCGCGCCGAAATCCGCTGCACTGGTGGGGGACTGGAGCTTCAGCGGCCACTTGCCGGGCAAGGGCGAATTGGCCGGTGTGATGACCGTCAGCGCCGATGGTAGCGACACCTTCAAGGTCAGCGTCAAAGGCCAGTACGCCGACGGCACTCCGTTCAACGGCGATGGCAGCGCAATTCTGTATACCGGTTATGAATGGCGCGGCAACGTGACCATTGACGGCGTGACCATGCGCCAGGTGTTCGCCGTTCAAGGCAATGCGATGCAGGGCAGGATGTTCGAGGCCGAGCATGATGAGCGCGGACTGGACTTCGTTGCCGCCAAGCAGGGTTCCAACCGTCTGCTGGCGGTGCAGCCAGGTTATCTGAAGGCCGGTAGCGAAACGGAAGTCACCCTGATTGGCAGCGGCCTCACTGGCAAACCGGACTTCGGCAAAGGCGTGGAAGTGGTCGAAATCGTCGAGCAAAGCCCCGAACGCATGAGGGTCAAACTCAAGGCCGCCGCCAATGCCCAACCGGGTCTGCGCAACGTCTCTGTCGGCTCGCTGAAAGGTCCGAACCTGTCGGTCTACAGCTCAATCGCCGAAGTCAAAGTCGTGCCGGAGTTCTCGGTGGCGCGGATTGGCGAGGGCGGTGGTTCAACGCCGAAAGTCCAGGGCCGTTTCGACGCCGAAGCCTGGGGCAAGGGCGCCGACGGCAAGCCGTATCGCATCGGTGTGTTCCCGGCACAGTGGAAGGTCGAAGCCTTCGATGACCGCGCCAAGGAAGACGAAGACGTCAAGTTCGCCGGCACCATGCAGGCTGACACCGGCGTGTTCACCCCTGGCGATGCCGGGCCGAACCCGCAACGCAAAATGTCCACCAACAATGCCGGCAACCTCAAGGTGATCGCCGCCGTCGACGATGCAGGGAAATCCCTGACCGGCGAAGGCCACATGATCGTCACCGTGCAACGCTGGAACAATCCACCCATTCCATGAGTTGGCTGATCCATACGGCTTCAGACACTTTTTCGGAATGACCGCAGGCCCCGTCAGACTGGGTTTGCACAGGAGGTTGCAATGGGCGCTATTTTGAATCTGGTTGAACGGAACCTGCACGAAGTGCATGTCGACGCCGACCGCATGCTGTTTCACATCCCCAGCAGTTCGCTGTTCGCCAGTGATGAGCTCACGGGCACCATCATCGATACCTTGCGCGGTCCCGGCTGTTCGTCGGACGACTTGATCCAGCGCTTGTCTTCACGCTTCAACGGCGAGGAAATCACCGAGACCTTGCGTGAGTTGATGTCCCTGGAACTGGTCAGCGACGGCTCGCCGCTGACCCCGGACATCGGCACCAAACGGGTCGAACGCACGGCGATCAATACCGTGGTGCTCAACGTCAACACCGGCTGCAATCTGAGCTGCACCTACTGCTACAAGGAAGACCTCGACAAACCGTCGGCCGGTAAGAAAATGGACGTTGAAACGGCTGTCGCGTCGGTGGAAATGCTGCTGCGCGAATCGCCGGATGAGGAGCGTTTTACGGTTGTGTTTTTTGGTGGAGAGCCGCTGAGCAACCGCAAGCTGATCGAGTACATGGTCGACTATTGTGAAAAGCGGTTTGCCGAGGCCGGCAAGTTCGTCGAGTTCGTCATGACCACCAACGCCACGCTGCTCACCGAAGAGACCGTGGACTACCTCAACGCCCACCGCTTTGGGCTTTCGGTGAGTATTGACGGGCCGAAAACCGTGCACGACCGCAACCGCATCACCGTGGGCGGGCAGGGCACGTATGACGTGGTGCGGCGCAAGGCCGAGATGCTGCTGTCGCGCTACAACAGCCGACCAGTTGGCGCGCGGGTGACTTTGACCACTGGCGTCACCGATGTCGAAACCATCTGGGATCACCTGTTCAACGAACTCGGTTTTGCCGAAGTCGGGTTTGCCCCGGTGACCTCCGGCGACATCAGCAGCTTCAACCTGAGCAGCGACGAACTGGTCGAAGTCTTCGCCAACATGAAGAAGCTTGGTCGGCGTTATCTGGAAGCGGCGCTGGAACACCGCAATATCGGTTTTTCCAACCTGCACCAGTTGATCACCGACATCCACGAAGGCCACAAAAAAGCCCTGCCGTGCGGCGCGGGCCTGAAGATGCTGGCGGTGGATCACAAGGGCGAGCTGAACCTGTGCCATCGCTTCACCGGTTCATCACTGCCGACCTTCGGCAACGTGCACAGTGGCGTCAAACAGGTGGAGTTGAACGACTTCCTGTCCCAGCGCCTCGACCGCACCAACACCGGTTGCGAGGACTGCCAGATCCGCAACCTGTGCTCCGGTGGTTGCTACCACGAGAGCTACGCCCGGTACGGCGACCCGACCCACCCGACCTATCACTACTGCGAACTGATGCGTGACTGGGTCGACTTCGGCATCGAGGTCTATACCCGGATCATGGCCCATAACCCTGCGTTTATCAGCAGCTACATCACTCCGCGCAAGGCTCACTGATATGAAACATCTCAAGGCAATCAATAATAAAGCGCTGAAACTGGATGAGGCCGCGGCCGATAACCGTATCGAAGAAGTGGTGGCGATGAGCTCCGTTGCGGGCTGCGCCTCGACCACCGACCCAGGTTGGGAAATCGATGCATTTGGCGGGGTGTCGTCGCTGTGCCAGCCAATGGAAGCCGACCTATATGGCTGCTCCGACCCGTGCTGGTGGCCGGCCCAGGTGCCCGACATGATGAGCACCTACCCGGACTGGAACAAGGATGCACAGGCGTCCAACGAAAACTGGCGCAACCTCGGGACTGTCTTTCCAAAAGACAAGTAATCGGACATAAGAAGGATTCCAGTATGCTTCGCACTAATGCCTGCGGCCTGGCCGCGTTCGCCGTCCTGAGCGCCTGTTCGTTCAACGTTCTGGCCGATGAAAATACAGCACTGCAAGACGGTCACGAGTACATGGTGACCACCAATTACCCGAACAACCTGCACGTGATCGACCTGGCGACGGACACCCTGTTCAAAACCTGCAAGATGCCCGACGCCTTCGGCCCCGGCACCGTGCAGCTGTCGCCGGATCACAAGACCGCCTATGTGTTGAACAACCACTATGCGGATGTCTACGGCGTCGAGCTGGACAACTGCAAACAGGTGTTCCACGCCAGCATTACCCAGAAACCGGGGGAGAAAGCGAAGTCGATGTTCGCCTTCACCCTCAGCCACGACGGCAAGGAACTGTTCACCATCGCCAACCCGACACTGATGCTCAATGACCGCTACGAAGTGCAGCAACCGCGGCTCGATGTCTATGCCACCGACGCTGGCATGGACGCCAAACCGGTGCGCAGCTTCCCGGCACCTCGGCAGTTGACCATCATGCAAAGTGGCGATGACGGCACGCTGTACGTGGCCGGGGCAGATGTCTACAAGGTCAATGTGAAAACCGGCAAGTTCGACGTGCTGATCCCCAGCCGTCACTGGAAACGCCCGAACTACAGCGCGCCGGACGTGCTCTACGTGTGGAACCAGCAGACCTATCGCCATGACTTCTCGCTGCTCTACACCGCGGCGAAATTCAAGGACAAGAAGCAGGACCCCGCCACCGCCGAGTACCTTTACGGGCTGTTCAGCATCGACCTGAAAACCGGCAAGACCGAAGCCACCGACTTCGGCCCCCTGACGGAAATCTACTTCAGCGGCATGCGCTCGCCGAAGGACCCGAACCTGATGTTCGGGGTGCTGAACCGGTTGGCCAAGTACGACATCAAGGAGAAGAAAATGCTCCAGTCGGCGACGCTGGATCATTCCTACTACTGCATTTCCTTCAACAAGGACGGCAGCAAGATCTACCTGGCCGGGACGTTTAACGATGTGGCGATTTTTGATGCCGACAGCCTGAAGCAGATCGGCAGCATAAAGTTACCGGGCGGGGATATGGCGATTACCACAGCGCAGGTGTTTGTGCGGTAATTGCAGCGCCTGACAGGCCGCCATCGCGAGCAGGCTCGCTCCCACACTGGAACTGTGAACGCAGGACCAATGTGGGAGCGAGCCTGCTCGCGATGAGGCCCTCAAGATCACACAATCATCAAACCCCAGGCACCGGACAACCCACATCCCCCTCCTGGCACTTCAGATAATTCTTGAACGTCTGAACACGCGCCTTGGTCAAGTCCGTGGTGCAGTTGCTGTAGACCAACGGATACAAACTGCCCCCATCCACCCCCGACGCCGAAAACGTGCACTCGGCATCCCGGAATGCGACCCACGCCCGCTGCGCCCCCACCAACAATTTCTTGCGGTCGGGCTCGCCTTTCAGGCGCGTGGTGATTTGCTGATACAACGCATTCAATTCCTTATCGGCCGCCGCATGCTGCTGCGCCGCGCACTGGTTCATCGTGGCTTGGTCGCTGGCGTTTTCACAGTCCGCGGCGACAACCATTGAGGTAAACATCACAGGCGCCAGCGCCAGGAAAAAGCGTGAGTACATGGAGGAAACTCGCTGTGACAAGGGGAATTGGGGAGCAGTGTAGCCAATTGCCGACTGAGGAAGACCTGCCGAAGGTGCACTGACAGCCAACTGTCTCGTTTGCAAACCCGAACTTATGCGTGCAAATGCGGCCGAATATTGCGGACATGGTTGATCGCGGCAAGCGATTGGGACATTTTAGGGTTGGTCTTGTGGTCTTACTGACCTACTGTTCATTACAGGAGGTGACATATGAATCCAGCATCAGATCGCATCGAAAGGAAGATCCTGCTCAAAGCGAAGCGTTTGCATGTCTGGCGCGCGGTGGCCAATGCCGAAGTGTTCGGGCAATGGTTTGGCGTTGCGCTGGAAGGCAAGCGTTTTGTCGCCGGTGAGTGGACTCAGGGGCAGGTCACGTACCCCGGTTACGAGCATTTGCTGTGGAATGTCCTGGTCGAGCGGGTCGAGCCGGAGCGATTGTTTTCATTTCGCTGGCACCCTTATGCCGTCAACCCGGAACTCGACTACTCCCAGGAGCCGACCACACTGGTGAAATTCGAGCTCGAAGACATGGATGACGGCACGCTGCTCAAGGTGTCTGAATCCGGTTTCGACCACGTTCCCCAGGCGCGTCGCGAAAAAGCGTTTCGCATGGACAGCCGTGGTTGGGAAGAGCAGATGAACAACATAGAACAGTATCTGATTGAAAGCGCCAAAAAAGCCCTCGAGCGTGAGGGTGGTGGAGGCGCAGGTCGCTAAACGCGCGGCTTGTAGGCGAGATGCCTTAGGCGTCTAAGGGTTTTCGGAAGGGCGGTTATAGCGAATGTCTTACACGCGGTGGTAGCTATGTCGTCTGTTGCAGATTGGATCCGACACGTAATCTAGCCCCATCAACTGAAGCACAGGAAGCGCTTCAGGATCACGGATGATCGACCATCAGCAAGGATTGGCTACCGACAGGGAGTCGACAATGGTCTTGGGAAAAACCCGCTTCGGCGGGTTTTTTTTCGCCTATCGAAAAGTCTGGCGGTGCTTAGAGTCTGGCCGCCGCCCGTTCGGTGATTTGCGTCCGTTGCTCAAGCGAGGCAGCTGCACGGCGATGCGCTTTGGCCAGAACACTTTGCGGCGCTGTTTCAGGGCTGCCCGACTGGAATGGCGGTGCCGGGGCATATTCCAGTTGCAACTGCACCAGTTGCGCCGTGTCTTTGTCGAACAGTTCAGCCGCCAGGGTCAGGGCAAAATCGATCCCAGCGGTAATCCCGCCACCGGTCAGCAGATTGCCATCGCGCACCACCCGGTCCTTGACCGGGATCGCACCCAGCGGCTTGAGCAACTCGTGATAGGCCCAGTGGGTCGTCGCCCGTTTGCCCTTGAGCAACCCCGCGGCGCCGAGCACCAGCGCACCGGTGCACACCGAGGTGACATACCGCGCGTTGGTGGCTTGAGCCTTGATGAATGCCAGTGTTTGTTCATCCTCCATCAATGGCCCGACGCCACCTCCGCCGGGAACGCAGATCACATCCAGCGCCGGGCAATCGTCGAACGTCATGGTCGGTTTCAGCATTAGCCCGGTGCTCGCGGTGACGGGCACCAGGTCTTTCCAGATCAAGTGCACCTTTACGTCCGGCAATGAGGCCAATACGTCGTAAGGGCCTGTCAGGTCGAGTTGCTGAACCTGAGGAAACAACAGAAAACCGATCTGCAACGTCATGGCTTATTTCTCCTGAAGTGGGTGGACGTCTTCACTGTAGGCTCGTAGGATTTGGCGTACTCGCCAATCACCCCACGAATTACGCCAATCATGCCGAAAACCATTCACGTGCTCGCGTTTGCCAATGTGCAACTGCTCGACGTCACCGGGCCCTTGCAGGTGTTCGCTTCGGCCAACGATATTGCCCGCCAGAAAGGGCTGCCGCCGCCTTATGCGCCTTCGGTGATTGCCAGCGGTGGCGGGGCGGTGATGTCGTCGGCGGGCTTGGCGCTGTTGGCTGAAGCGTTGCCCGAGGAGGGTAGTGACACGCTGGTCATTGCCGGTGGCTGGGGCGTTTATGTGGCCGCAGAAGATCAGACGCTGGTGGCATGGGTGCGTGAACATGCAGCGGCTTGCCGGCGTGTCTCGTCGGTATGTACCGGGGCGTTTTTGCTGGCGGCCAGTGGCTGGCTCGATGGCCGTCGAGTGGTGACACACTGGACGCGTTGCGAGCAGTTGGCGCAGAAGCATCCGCGCCTTCACGTCGAACCTAATCCGATCTTCATCAACGACGGGCCGGTCTGGACCTCGGCCGGTGTCACGGCAGGTATCGACCTCGCCTTGGCCATGGTCGAAGAAGACCTCGGCCGCAACATGGCCCTGGAGGTCGCCCAACAACTAGTGGTATTCCTCAAGCGTCCGGGCGGCCAGTCTCAGTTCAGCGTGACCTTGTCCTTGCAGAAGGAAGGCGAGCGTTTCGACGAACTTCATGCCTGGATCAGTGAAAATCTGACCAAGGACCTCGGCATCCCCACCCTGGCCTTGCAGGCGGGCATGAGCGAACGCAGCTTCGTGCGCCACTACCGCGCCGATACCGGGCAAACCCCGGCGCGAGCCATCGAATTGATCCGGGTCGAAACGGCGCGACGGTTGCTCAGCGATACCGGCGTGCCGATTAAGAAGGTGGCGGTGCAATGCGGGTTTGGCAGTGAAGAGACGCTGCGGCGCAGTTTTCTGCGGGCTATGGGGGTAACACCGCAGGCTTATCGCGAGCGGTTTTCCGTCAGTGTTGCAGTCGATTCAGTAGCGCTGGCACCGCATAGGGAAACTGTCGGGGGCGCTTGACGCGATAGCCCTTCGCGGCGAGGGGGAATTGCGGATCGGGATATTGCAATTCGCACTATTGCACTACGCCTGGGGCGTTTTTTGAAAGCTACGGTCTTTCAGTGTGTGTAAATATATGTTTCGTGAGAAAACTCTTTACAGCATTAATGCATGTTGTATCTGGTGCTCACAAAGAAAGAAAAACAGTAATGCTGATCGTTCGTCGAAACATCTAAACACTTATTCAGCTTGCCGGCTACCGTTTGTCCGATAAGAGTCTGGTATTGTCGGGCATTGAAAGAGGGGCGCGCAGAGACTGGCCTGGCTATTGGTGTGAAATGGAAAGCCGTAGAGCTTAATCATAAGACTTGTCAAAAAAGTCACTGACATTGTTCGCCACTAAACTGCCCCATAGCTGCCTTATTGTCCAACTAAGGGAACATTTGATGTCCAGCCATCCGCCTGTCAAAACACGCTTTGCAACTGTTCTCATGGCTTCGTTGTCCTTGCTTGCTGGCGCTATGCATGCCTCGACGGCTGTGGCGGCCGAGCCTCAAGTCGAGGTAACGCAGCTTCTGAAAACAACGCAGTCGTGGGACGGCGTTCAATATCGCAAGTATCCAGAAGGCCAGCCGGAAGTATCGGTCCTGCGCTATAAGATCCCGGCACATAGTTCGCTTCCGTGGCACACCCATCCGGTAGTCAATGTCGCCTATGTTCTTTCCGGTCACCTGACGGTCATCCGCAAGGACAACGCAAAGACATTGGTCATCGGTCCTGGAGACGTATTGCCTGAGATAGTCGGCGCCTTTCATCGCGGTGAGAGTGGGGATGAACCGGTTGAGCTGATTGTGTTCTATGCGGGAACCCCGACCGTTCCACTAACGGTAAAGTCCGAGCCTGACTAATCGAAACTTGTGCAGGCTGTAACAAAACGTCATTTTTTGACGCCTTGGTACAACTGGATTCAGCTCCATCGGTTTAGCGGTGGGCTAGCGCCAACTCAGGCCGAGAAAAAACTTAACGTCGCGTCCGGGGTTAGTTGACCACTGCATTCAGACCCGATTGCCCTCACTCATGCGGAATACCTTCCGATACATCGAAGGAGTGGTATGCAGTTTTGCTGCAAATTGTTGACGCATTGAAAGGCTATCGGTAAAGCCCACGGCGTGCGCGATATCGTTGATAGGTTTGTTACTCGACTCGAGCAGGCATTGCGCGAGCAGCAACCGTTCTTCGGTCAGCCATCGTTTTACCGATGTACCGGTAAGTTGTTGGAAACGACGCGAAAACGTTCGTTCGCCAAGTCGAGCATGGTCAGCGAGCGAGCGAATGGTGTGCGGTGTATTTAGATTGGCTCGCACCCAAGCCAGGGTGATTGACAGGCGATCACCTGCTCCGTCGTGTTGCATCGGGCGCTCGATAAATTGCGCTTGTCCGCCCGGGCGATGCGGTTGTACGACCAGGCGTCGCGCGAGACGGTTGGCAACATCTGCTCCATGATGCTTGCGGAACAGGTGCAAGCAACAATCCATTCCGGCGGCATTACCCGCCGACGTCAAAACATCGCCTTCGTCTATATATAACTTATCGACTTCAAGCCGCACGTTGGAGAAACGCTCGGTGAACAGCCTTGTCCACAACCAATGAGTTGTCGCTCGACGACCATCCAGCAAGCCTGTCTGCGCAACCACGAAAACACCGAGGCACAGGCCGACCACCTGCGCGCCACGCGCGTGCGCGGCTCGCAGTGCTTCTATCAAGGATATTGGCGCAGGCTCGTGCGGATTGCGCCACGACGGCACGATCACAATGTCCGCCGATGACAGCACACTAAGGTTGTGCACCGTTTCAATGGTAAAGCCAACACTGGTGCGTAGTTTGCCGTCCTCGGCTGAACAGACCATGAACTCGTAGGGGGGCACACCCAGGTCCGCGCGATGATTGCCGAACACCAAACAAGGTAAGGACAGGTGATACGGACTGATTCCATCGAAGGCGACAACGGCGATCTTCAGTGCGTGCATGTCAACCTCTAAGTGTTTGGCAAGAACCTATCTAAACCTGGCAAGTTTGTAGCTCTCCCGAACTGCTTCAGAAGCAGACAATGGAAGCGTTCCCTCAATAAGAGCGTTTTCATGAGCAGAAATTACAGCCTGGGTAGACGTAGCGTGTTGTCTGGATTGGCCATGGCGGGCGTGGTCGCCGCGTCGGCTCCAGCCATCGCACTGGCAATCAATCGGTCAACCGGCGTCAATGGAGAGGGACAACCCCCGCGTGCGGACCCGTTCAGCGAGAGCGATCAGAGTGTTCGCTATCGAACAGTCCAGGTGAATGGGGTGGAAATTTTCTATCGTGAAGCAGGCCCCAAGGATGCACCGATCCTGCTCTTGCTGCATGGATACCCATCATCTTCACGCATGTTCGATCCGTTGCTGCCACTGTTGGCCAAGTCTTACCGATGTATCGCGCCGGACTATCCAGGGTTCGGTCATTCGCAGATGCCTGATCGCCACCTTTACAAGTACACGTTTGAGCATCTGGCCAAGACAATGGCCGCATTTACCGAGGTGTTGGCGCTCAATCGGTATAGCCTTTACATGCAAGACTATGGTGGTCCGGTTGGATTCCACCTTGCACTTGCTCACCCCCAACGAGTACAGGCACTGATCGTACAGAACGCAGTGATCCATGAGGCGGGGCTGAGTGATTTATGGAAGCTGCGTCGTGCGTTCTGGCAGGACCGTGCTGCTTATGAGCAGAAGATCCTCAATGCTATGCCGGCGCCTTCATCCGGTGTGGCGCGGTATGTGGGGGCACGCAAAAACCGGGAGTCTTTCAATCCTGACCTATGGTCCGACGAGATCGCTTTTCTGCAAAAGCCGGGGGTTGCGGCAGTACAGCTGGAACTCGCGTATGACTACCAGAATAACGTCCGCGAGTACCCGCGATGGCAAGCGTATTTGAAGGATTCCAAGTTGCCTTTACTGGTGCTTTGGGGCATCCACGATCTTATATTTTCAGAGAACGGCGCCAAATCCATAAAGAACGACCGTCCCGATGCCGAGTTGCACATGCTCGATGCCGGGCACTTTGCACTCAATGAACAGCCGATCAAAATGAGTGGGCTGATCAAAAGGTTTCTTGATCAGGCCCTTGCCGGAGTAAATCGACCATGAGTGCTATTGCTTACGCTTCCACTTCCGCCACCTGATTAAAGTACTTCGACCGATCCGGCGTAAAGGTCACCACCATGCCGGTTCGGGAACAGGCCAACGCCCGCTCTGCACTCAAATCAATATCCAGATCCTCCCCGCGCAAACCTTGCCACTGCGCCAGGTATTTGAGCGATCCGTACTTTTCGAGTTTTTTCAGGCTGCGACTGACACCACCCTTCCAACCGAGCACCGGCAGTTCCCCGGCAAGGCTTCGTTTGGCGAGTTCGGGAAAGCGGGTGGCGCGTTGGCGGCCGATTTCCCAGCATTTGATCAAGCCTTTGTCCGGGCCTTCCCATAATTCCTCGCGGTTCAGGCCTGACCTGAAGGGGGAGTCGATGCTGCGGTGGATGTGCTGGTTCATTCTGGTTCCTTGAATTCGGGTTTTATTGGACAGCTCCGCTGTACCCGTTGACGTTGGATGTTAGGGGGGGATGTAACGACTGGCAACAAGGTATTTCAGGGCGTAGGAATGTGCCGTGTTGGGGTGAAGGGGGAATGGTTGTTTGGCTTTTGTAGGTTTCAGGGCAGTAGCGCCCGCCAAGTCTCGCCAGTGCGGGGCTGTTATGTTCCGGTGGGTGTGTTTAAGTGCTTCACGGGCAAGCCTCGGTCCTACAAGCGGCAGCGCAAAACGGGAAATTTCCGACAGGCTCTGTCGGCGCATGGTGTTGTGGCTGATGGCCTCTTCGCGAGCAGGCTCGCTCCCACAATGGACCACCGTTTGCCGAGCTATTGCAGACTCCTGTGGGAGCGGGCTTGCTCCGGGCGGCGTTCCGACGAAGGGGGCGCCACGGTCTCACGGCTGCCAGAAACTCTTCTCCCCACTCAATTTCCGATCCAGAAAACACGCCGCGCTGATCAACGCCAGATGCGTCAGCGCTTGCGGGGTGTTCCCAAGATGCCGCGCATGACTGTCCAGCTCTTCGGCATACAAGCCCAGCGGGTTGGCATACCTCAGCAATTGTTCAAACTCCAGATGAGCCTTTTCCACCTGACCGGCCCGGGCCAGGCATTCGACGTACCAGAACGAACACGCGGCGAAGGCGCCTTCGGTGCCGTCGAGGCCATCAATCCGGGCGTCGTCGTTGCGATAGCGGTAAACCATGCCGTCGCGCACCAGGGTTTTTTCGATGGCTTGGAGGGTGGCGAGCCAGCGTGGGTCCTTGGCGCTGACGAAGCGCACCAGCGGCATCAACAACATTGAGCCGTCGAGGGCGGTGCCGCCGATGTGCTGGACGAAATGGCCGCATTCTTCGTTCCAGAAGTTTTCCCAGATGTCGGCGTAGATGGCCTGGCGCATCTGGTCCCAGCGGGCGAACGGGGCGGGGAGTGAACGTTTGGAGGCGAGGCGAATGGCGCGGTCCAGGGCGACCCAGCACATCAGCCGTGAATGCAGGAAGTGGTGCTGCTCGCCGCGCATTTCCCAGATGCCCACGTCTTTCTGCTGCCAGGTTTCGCACACTTGATCGACCACTTCCACGGTGTGTTTCCAACCTTCATGGGAGATGGCGTCGCCATACTTGTTGACCAGGTAGATCGCATCCATAAGCTCACCGAAGATGTCGAGCTGGACCTGATCATAGGCGCCGTTGCCGATGCGCACCGGTGTGGCGCCGCCATGGCCGGACAGGTGCGACAGTTCGGTTTCCGACAGTTCCTGGCGACCGTCGATGGCGTAGAGAATGTTGAGTTTCATCGACTTGCCATGGCAGTCGCTGACTCGCCCACGCAGCCAGCGCATGTAATCGTTGGCTTCCTGGACGAACCCCAGGCGCATGAACGCGTAGACGGTGAACGAGGCATCGCGGATCCACGTGTAGCGATAGTCCCAATTGCGTTCACCGCCGGGCGTTTCCGGCAGGCCGAACGTGGCGGCGGCGAGAATGGCGCCGTGTTTACGCGAGGTCAGGAGCTTCAGGGCGAGGGCCGAGCGGTTGACCATTTCCCGCCAGCGACCGCGATAGTTGGACTGACCGATCCAGTCGCGCCAGAACTTTAAGGTGCGCTCCTGGCAAATGGCGGCGGCTCCCTCCTTGAAGCGCGGGTCGTCGAGGCCTCCGAGCAGGAATTGTGCGCTCTGATCCTGTTTGAGGGTGAATTCGGCGACTGCAGCATTGCCATCAACCCGCAAAATCTGATCCGACGACAGGCGCATGGACGGCTGATCGGCGGCCACGAACGTCACGTCTTTTTTATCCATCTGCGCGCGAGTCTTGGCGCGAGCGTAGTCATGACGTACGGCACAGCGCATTTGAAATGTCGCTTCACCGCTGACCACGCGAACCCTTCGCATCAATAGCGGCAGATCGTCCTCACTGTCGCCGATGGGCAAAAGATCGGTGACCTCGACCACCGCGCGCTCACTGAGCCAGCGGGTTTGCAGCACGTTGGTGTCGGGCAGGTAAATCTGCTCACGGCGGGCGTCGGGCAAGTCCGGGGAGAGTTGGAAGATGCCAGCCTCGGGCGCATCCAGCAGCGAACAGAAAATTGAAGGGCTGTCGAATTCCGGCCAGCAGAAAAAGTCCACGCTGCCCTTGTCATTGACCAGTGCCGCGCTACGCATGTCGCCGATGATGCCGTGGGCGTCGATGGCGCTTTGTCGTTCGGGATGAAGATCAGCCATTGCCGCGAAACTCCGGATAAGTCGAAGGGAGATTGGCATGCGCCTTGATGAGGGCCTCAACAGATGACTAGCGGGTGCTGGTGGGAGTTCAGAGCAGACCATGAAAGTCTAGCCCTTCGGTTGTTTTCCAGTCGCGTTTACCGCCATAACTCGTGCTCTGCGGCTTCGACGGTGTAATCCGAGTATCGAGACGTAGGTCGGCGGCGCAGGCTGTCATTCATGACCAGGTCTCGTTTTCGATATGCGCACCGCTTGCCGGCCAGTTAGCGCTTGGTCTTTCCAGGTGTTTAGTCCAGCGGGTCCACAGGTATCGAGCAACCGGCGGAACCAGATAGTGAAGGTCTCGGGTGCGGCGGTAATGCGTGCGGTAAGCTCGGGCAATGGTTGCCATTGCCAGTCATTGGCTTCTTCGGGGTTGGCGACGGGGTCGCAATCGCTGACGCCGACGTAAATGTGCCCGTATTCGTACTCGATGAGCTGGTTTGAAACGGGTTCACGGTAGAGAAGGGTGAAGACTTTACGCAACTGACAGGTGATGCCCATTTCTTCGAGCAAGCGGCGTTTCGCTGCGGCAGCGGTCCGTTCTCCCGGGCGGGGATGACCGCAGCAGGTATTGCTCCACAAACCTTGGGAATGATATTTGCCGAGAGCACGCTGTTGCAGCAACAGGCGCCCGTCGCGATCAAAAATGAAGATTGAGAAGGCGCGGTGCAAGAGGCCCTGTTGATGGGCCTGTAATTTCTCAGCGGTGCCTTTTTTGCGACCGTGTCGGTCGACCAGAATCAGTAACTCGTCCATAGCCAGACTCCATTGTGTCTTCGCTACCGGACCTTTATTTATGACCAGACTACGTAGGGAAATTCAGACGTATGCATGTATGAATTGAAATCTAGTCAAGGCATTTGCACCCTGCAAAATTTCTATTAGACCGATTTCATTGTCTCGTTAAAGTGTCAGAGGGTGTGCCGACCTAAGTGTTTTGTACAAGGTGATCGTAGGTTCTCACCGATTGCCGTTGGGTGTAGCGACGTTCACATTCAACCAACAAATCCGGACTTTTCCCTGGGGCAGTCTTATGGCAACTTGCACGCCCTGGCTGAGACTCGACCCCATGGCAAACCCATACCGCGACCTGTTCAAAGCCCCCGGCAGCCGAGCCTTCGTGCTGGCCGGCATGATCGCGCGCATGCCGATTTCCATGACCGGCATTGGCCTGATCACCATGCTCTCGCAACTGCAGGGCGGCTATGGACTGGCCGGTGCCGTGGCAGCGACGTTTGCCCTGGCCACGGCATTTTGCGCGCCACAGGTATCGCGGCTGGTGGACCGTTTTGGACAGCGCCGGATCTTGCCCGTGTCAGCACTGATCGGTGGCGGGGCGTTGTTGATGGTGTTGCTCTGCACCCGCTTGCAAGCGCCGAACTGGACACTGTTTGTGTTCGCCGCGCTGGCCGGTTGCATGCCGAGTATGTCGGCGATGGTCCGGGCGCGCTGGACCGAGGTCTATCGCGGCAAACCCGAACTGCAAACAGCCTACGCGCTGGAATCGGTATTGGACGAGGTGTGCTTTATCGTCGGGCCGCCGTTGTCGGTGGGGTTGTGCGTGGTGGCGTTCCCCGAGGCCGGGCCGCTGGCGGCGCTGTTGATGCTGGCAATCGGAGTGACAGCGTTCGTCCTGCAACGCGACACCGAGCCAGTGATTCATCCGCATGAAGAACATCGTCAAGGCTCGATCATTCGTTCCAGCGAGATTCAGCTGCTGATGCTGTTGATGGTCGCCATGGGTACCATCGTTGGTGTAGTCGATGTGGTCAGTGTGGCGTTTGCCCAGCAGCAGGGCCAACCGGCGGCGGCGAGTATTGTGTTGTCGGTGTATGCGATTGGTTCATGCATGGCCGGGCTGGCGTTCGGGACATTGCGTTCGAAATTGCCGTTACCGCGATTGTTCTTATACGGCGGGGTGGCGACGGCGGTGACGACGCTGCCGTTGCTGCTGGCGACCAATATTCTTGGATTGTCGTTGGCGGTGTTCGTTGCCGGGCTGTTTTTTGCGCCGACCTTGATTGTCGCCATGGCCTTGGTGGAGCGCATCGTGCCACCGGCCAAGCTAACCGAAGGCCTGACCTGGCTGGTCACCGGGTTGAGCATCGGCGTGGCGATTGGCGCGGCCGGTTCGGGGTGGTTGGTGGATGGGTTCGGGGCTCGTAGCGGGTTTTGGCTGGCGATAGCTGCAGGCCTGGTGGTCCTCGTTTCCGCCGTCCAAAGCTTCCGTCATTTGAAATAAAGACCCCCTGTAGGAGTGAGCCTGCTCGCGATAGCGGTGTTTCAGTCACCATCAAGTTAACTGACATACCGCTATCGCGAGCAGGCTCACTCCTACAGGGGGGATGTGTTCGCCTAATTCTCCGCGGCGCTCATCCGTTCTCTTGGTAGACAACTTTTCGAGGTAAGCCAGGTGACCCAGCTGACATTGCTGTGCCTGCCCTATTCAGGCGCAAGTGCCATGGTTTACAGCCGCTGGCGGCGCAAACTGCCGGAGTGGCTCACGCTGCAACCGGTGGAACTGCCCGGCCGTGGCGCGCGCTTTGGCGAGCTGTTGCACACCGACATGCAGCGTCTGGCGCTGCAACTCGCGCAGGAACAAATCACCACGCTCAAGACGCCGTACGCGTTGTTCGGCCATAGCCTGGGCGCATTGCTCGCCTGTGAAATGGCCCATGCGTTGCGTTCGATGGGTTGCCCGGAGCCGGTGGCGCTATTCGCTTCAGGCACCGCCGCGCCGACGATGCGTGCTGATTATGATCGCGGTTTCGCCGAACCGAAAACCGATGCCGAATTGATCGAGCAATTGCGCACGCTCAACGGCACCAGCGAAGAGGTGTTGGCCAACGAAGAGCTGATGAGTCTGACGCTGCCGGTCCTGCGCGCGGACTTTCTGCTGTGCGGGCGCTTCGAGCTGCAGCCGCGTCCCTTGCTCAAATGCCCGGTGCACGTGCTCGGCGGCAAGGCTGACCGCGCCACTACTGAACAATTGATCGGCTGGAGCAAGGAAACCCACGGCAGCTTTTCCTTGGACATGCTCAGTGGTGGTCACTTCTTCATCCATGAGCACGAGGCCAAGGTGCTGCGGGTGATCAAGGATCAACTCGAGATTCACCATCGCCGCCACACCATGACCGCCAGCGCCTGACTCCGTCCCCCCTGTAGGAGCCGAGCTTGCTCGCGATGACGGACTGACATTCAACATAGATTTTGGCAGTTGCACCGCTATCGCGAGCAAGCTTTGCTCCTACAGGTTTCGGGTTCGCCAAGTTTCTGTATTTCCTCTCGCTCCACCTCCTTTCTGATACTTATTCTCATTCGTTAATTTTTCCGGTGTGCATTCGTTTTATAGGGACGACGTGCCTTTGTGCTTCCCGCCACTGATCCGGATGCTTAGAAATGAATGCTGAAGACTCCTTGAAACTTGCTCGCCGGTTTATCGGGTTGCCCCTGGAAAAGCGTCAGTTGTTCCTTGCGGCCTTGCACAAGGAAGGCGTTGATTTCGCCCGGTTTCCCATTCCGGCTGGCGTTGAGGCCGAGGATCGCCAGGCGTTGTCCTTCGCCCAGCAACGCATGTGGTTTCTCTGGCAACTGGACCCGCACAGCGGCGCGTACAACCTGCCGGGCGCGGTGCGCCTGACCGGGCATTTGAATCTGCACGCGCTGGAACAGGTTTTCGCCAGCCTCGTCGAACGTCACGAAACCCTGCGCACGGTGTTCCAGCTCCAGGCCGATGACAGCTTGCTGCAAGTGCCAGCCCGCACACCGCTGGTGATCGATCATGTGGATTTCAGCGCATTACCGGCGCCTGAGCGCGAACTCGCGGTCGCACAAGCAGCCGAGCAGCAATCCGTGCAGCCGTTCGATCTTGCAGTCGGCCCTTTGTTGCGCGTGACGTTGCTCAAACTCGCCGATCAGGAACACGTGTTGCTGCTTACCCTGCACCACATCGTGTCCGACGGTTGGTCGATGAACGTGCTGATCGACGAATTCATCCGCTGCTACGACGCGTTCGACGTGGGCGCCCAACCGCAACTCACTCCATTGCCGATCCAATACAGCGACTACGCCCTGTGGCAGCGGCGCTGGTTGGAAGCCGGCGAGCAGGCGCGCCAACTCGATTACTGGCAAGCACAACTGGGCAACGAGCACCCGGTGCTGGAGCTGCCCACCGACCACCCGCGCCCGGCAATGCCAAGCTATCGCGGTACTCGCTACGAGTTTGCCGTCGATGCGCAACTGGCCGAGCAACTGCGTGCTACGGCGCAAAAGCACACCATCACCCTGTTCATGCTGTTGCTCGGTGCGTTCAACGCGCTGCTGCATCGTTACACCGGGCAGACCGACCTCCGCGTCGGTGTGCCGATTGCCAACCGCAATCGCGCAGAGATCGAAGGCCTGATCGGTTTCTTCGTCAACACCCAAGTGCTGCGCACGCAACTCGACGGCCAGACCCGCGTCGACGACTTGCTGCGCGCCATCAAGGAAACCGCCCTCGGCGCCCAGGCTCACCAGGATTTACCGTTCGAGCGTCTGGTCGAAGCGCTGAAACTGGAGCGCAGCCTCAGCCACACGCCACTGTTCCAGGTGATGTACAACCACCAGCCGCAGGTCGCGGACATTGCCACGGTCAGCACGGCGTCCGGTCTGGCGCTGGGCGTGATCGAGTGGGAAGGGCGCACCACCCAGTTCGACCTGACCCTCGACACTTACGACCTCAACACCAATGAAAAGCGCGGCAAGCTGTACGCTGCGCTGACGTACGCCAACGACCTGTTCGACGCAGACACCATCGCGCGCATGGCGCAGCACTGGACCCATCTGCTGCAAGGCATGGTCAGCGATCCGACGCAGCGAGTCAGTGATTTGCCACTGCTGGAAAGTGCGGAATACCAGCGCATCGTGCATGACTGGAATCACGCCGATGAAGGCTTTCCGCAAGACCTGTGCATTCACGAGCTGATCAGCCAGCAAGTCGCAGCTAATCCGAATGCATTAGCAGTGACCTTCGGCACCAAGCAGCTGACTTACGCCGAACTCGACATCCAGGCCAATCACCTGGCGCACAAACTGATCGAGCTGGGCGTCGGCCCGGAAGTCCGTGTCGGCGTCGCCATGCCGCGCTCGGAAAACTTGCTGGTGGCGCTGCTTGCGGTACTCAAGGCCGGTGGTGCCTACGTGCCGCTGGACCCGGATTACCCGGTTGAGCGCGTTGCCTACATGCTCGAAGACAGCCGCGCACTGGTGTTGCTGACCGAGCAATCCGTCGCCGCGACACTGACCGTTACAGCCGATACGCAAGTGTTGCTGCTGGACGACAAGGCATGGGTCGAATACCCGGCAAACGCCCCGCAAACTCGCGTCACGCCGGACAACCTCGCCTACGTCATCTACACCTCCGGCTCCACCGGCAAACCCAAAGGCGTGGCCATCGCCCATCGCAACGTGCTGGCGCTGATTGATTGGTCGACATCGGTCTACAGCCGCGAAGACATTCAAGGGGTGCTGGCCTCGACCTCGGTCTGTTTTGACCTGTCGGTGTGGGAGCTGTTTGTGACCCTGGCCAACGGCGGTTCGGTGATCATCGCCCGCAATGCCCTGGAATTGCCGCAACTGCCGGCGCGGGATCAGGTGCGCTTGATCAACACTGTGCCGTCGGCGATCAATGCGTTGCAGCGCGACGGGCAGATCCCGCCGAGCGTGCGCATTATCAACCTCGCCGGCGAGCCGCTGAAGCAGAGCCTGGTGGAAGCGCTGTATCAGCAGCCGACCGTCGAACACGTCTACGACCTGTACGGCCCGTCGGAAGACACGACTTATTCGACCTGGACCCGGCGCGAGGCCGGCGGCCGCGCGAACATCGGTCGTCCGCTGAAACACACCGTCAGCTATTTGCTGGATGCCGAGCTGCAACCGGTGCCGCAAGGCGTCTCTGCGGAGCTTTATCTGAGCGGAGCCGGCATCACCCGCGGTTACCTGGCGCGGCCGGGCATGACCGCCGAAAAGTACGTGCCTAACCCGTTCGCCAGCAATGGCGAGCGTCTGTACCGCACCGGCGATCTGACCCGCTATCAGGCCGACGGCACGCTGCAATACGTCGGGCGCATCGACCATCAGGTCAAGGTCCGTGGCTTTCGCATCGAACTGGGTGAGATCGAAGCGCGACTGTTGCAGCAGGACACCGTGCGCGAAGTGGCGGTGCTGGCGCAGGATAGTGTCAACGGTCAGCAACTGGTGGCTTACGTCGTGCCGAATGATCCAGCGTTGCTGGACGATGCCGACGCGCAATCGACCCTGCGTGAAACCTTGAAAGCCGCACTGCGTCAGCACCTGCCGGACTACATGGTCCCGGCGTTTCTGCTGTTCCTCGATCACCTGCGGCTGACCCCCAACGGCAAACTCGACCGTAAAGCCTTGCCGGCGGTTGATGGTTCGCAGCAACAACGCGAACACGTCGCACCGCGCAGCGCTTTGGAAAAATCCCTGGCCGCGATCTGGCAGGACGTGCTGGCCATGGATAACGTCGGTCTGGAAGACAACTTCTTCGAACTGGGCGGCGATTCCATCGTGTCCATGCAAGTGGTCAGTCGCGCGCGTCAGGCCGGGATCGTGTTGAGTCCCAAGGACCTGTTCCAGCACCAGACCATTCGCAGCCTCGCTCAAGCGGCCCGCAGCGGCGAACAGCCATTGATCGACCAATGCCCGGCGCAGGGCGTAGTGGTGCTGGCGCCGGTTCAACAATGGTTCTTCGAACAGGCAATCCCCGAGCGCCAGCACTGGAACCAGTCGCTGCTGCTGGTGCCCCGTGAGGTGTTGAACGCCGAGGCGCTGGACCGCGCTATTGAGCAATTGCTGTCTCACCACGACAGCTTGCGCCTGCGTTATGAACAGACCGTCGAAGGCTGGCAGCAAATCTACGCCGCACCCACCACGGAGTCGGTGTTGTGGCAGTGTCAGGCGCAGTCGCTCGAAGAACTCAACGTCCTGTGCGATGAAGCCCAACGCAGTCTCGATCTGCACAATGGCCCGCTGATGCGCACGCTGCTGGTGGCGATGGCTGACGGTACACAACGCCTGTTGCTGGTGATTCATCACCTGGTGGTAGACGGCGTCTCCTGGCGCGTGCTGCTGGAAGATCTTCAGCAGTTCTACCGCGGCAATATTTCCATAGCGAAAACCAGTAGCTATCAGCGCTGGGTCGCCCGTCTGCAAGCGCACGTTCCAGCCTTTGAAAGCAGCCACGGTTATTGGCTGACCCAACTCAACAACGCACCGAATAATCTGCCCTGCGACCGCCCCAATGGCGCACTGGAAAACCGCTTCGAACACAAAATCGAGTTCAAACTCGACGCCGAACACACCCGCAAACTACTGCAAAACGCCTCGGCGGCATATCGGACCCAGGTCAACGACCTGCTGCTGACCGCACTGACACGAGCAGTGTGCCGCTGGAGCAGGCAGGGCAGTGCGCTGATTCAGCTCGAAGGCCATGGCCGCGAAGACCTGTTCGACGACATCGACCTGACCCGTACCGTGGGTTGGTTCACCAGCCTGTTCCCGGTCAATCTGGTGCCGTCGAGCGATCTCGGCGCATCGGTCAAAAGCATCAAGGAACAACTGCGCGGCGTGCCGGACAAGGGCCTCGGTTACGGCGCGCTGCGTTATCTCGGCAGCCCGACGATTCGTACCGAACTGGAAGCTTTGCCGCAACCGCGCATTACCTTCAACTATCTGGGGCAGTTTGACCGTCAGTTCGACGATGCGGCGATGTTCGTGCCCTCTACCGAAGGTAACGGTGTGGCGCAGGATCCTTCGGCTCCGTTGGGCAATTGGCTGACGGTCGAAGGTCAGGTCTACGGCGGCGAGTTGTCGCTGAGCTGGGGGTTCAGCCGCGAGATGTTCGACATCGCGACCATCCAGCGTCTGGCAGACGATTACGCGCTGGAACTCAAGGCGCTGATCGATCACTGCTGTGCCGTTGAAATGCCCCACGCCACGCCGTCGGACTTCCCGCTGGCGCGCATCAGCCAGATGCAACTCGACGCATTGCCGGTCGCAACTCTTGAAGACCTGTATCCGCTGTCGCCGATGCAACAGGGCATGCTGTTCCACACGCTCTATGAACCGCACGTTGGCGCCTACATCAGTCAGTTGCGTCTGGACATTCAAGGCCTCGATCCGCAGCGCTTTGCGCAAGCCTGGCAGACCGCACTGGAACGCCACGACATCCTGCGCAGTAGCTTCCACTGGCAAGGCCTCGACACCGCGCATCAGGCGATTGTCCGTCAGGTCGAGTTGCCACTCGAAGTGCTGGACGCGACCGACACCGATGCGCTGGCCGATGCCGAGCGCGCCCAAGGATTCGAATTGGGCAGCGCGCCGCTGTTCCGCTTGAAGCTGGTCCGTACCGACTCCAACGATTGGCACCTGATCTACACCAGCCACCACATCTTGATGGACGGCTGGAGCAATGCGCAGTTGCTGGCCGAAGTGATTCAGCATTACGCCACCGGGCAATCGCTGCCGACACCGACCGGGCAATACCGCGATTATCTGGGCTGGTTACAGCAGCAATCCGCCGTCGCTGGCGAGCAGTTCTGGAAAGCCGCGTTGACGCCGCTGGAGGCGCCGACATTGCTCGCTGAAGCCTTGCGCCCGCCAGTGGGCGCGCGGGGCAGCGAAGAGTATCGAGTCGCCCTCGACAGTCGCGCCACTCAACGTCTGGCCGATTTTGCCTGGCAACAGAAAGTCACCCTCAACACCGTTCTGCAAGCGGCGTGGAGTCTGTTGCTGCATCGCTACACCGGCCAGGATTGCGTGGTGTTCGGTGCCACCGTCGCGGGTCGTTCGGCGCCGCTGTCGGGGATCGAAGAACAACTCGGACTGTTCATCAACACGCTGCCGCTGGTGTGCGCGATGAACCCTGAGCAAACCGTCAGCCAATGGCTGAGCGAGCTGCAAGGGTTGAACCTGGCCATGCGCGAGTTCGAGCATGTGCCGCTTTATGACATTCAGGGTTGGGCGGGGCAGCAGGGTTCGGCGCTGTTCGACAGCCTGCTGGTGTTCGAAAACTTCCCGGTGGCCGAAGCGCTGAAACAGGGCGCCCCGGCCGGGCTGTCGTTTGGCAACCTGCATAACCACGAACGCACGCATTATCCGCTGACGTTGGGTATTGAGCTGGGTGAGGGCTTGAGTCTGGAGTTCAGCTACGACGCGGCGCGGTTCAGTGCGGCACAGGTCGCTGAGTTGTCGGCCAACCTGCAGCATCTGCTGATGCAGTTGGTGGCGCTGCCGGATGCGGCATTGGGCGCGCTGGAACTGCTCGATATCGATGGCAAAAAAGCGCTGCTTGCGATCAGCCAGCCGGCCCCGGTTCAGTTATCCACAACCTTATTGGTCCATGAACAAATCGCCGCTCAGGCTGCCGTCACCCCGCAAGCACTGGCGTTGCAGGTCGACAGCCAATCCCTCAGCTACACGCAGTTGAACACCCAGGCCAACCGACTGGCCCATCGCCTGATTGAAAACGGCGCAGGCCCCGGCAAGCGTGTCGGGCTGGCGCTGCACCGTAGTCCGCAATTGATCGTCAGCCTGTTGGCGGTGCTGAAAAGCGGCGCCGCGTATGTGCCGCTGGACCCGAAATATCCAGCGGAACGGCTGACCTACATGATCGACGACAGCTGCCTCGACGTGCTGCTGTGCGAAACCGGTCTGCTGGAGGATGTGCCAGGCGTGCTTCGTCTCAGCCTCGACGACAACACCGGTTACTCCGACAGCAATCCGCCAAATCACGCGGTCGTCGAAGACCTGGCCTACGTCATCTACACCTCCGGCTCCACCGGCCAACCCAAAGGCGTGGCCATCGCTCACGCCGCGTTGCGCGAGTTCTGCCAGAGCGCCGCCGACTATTCGGTGCTCTCGGCGGTAGACCGCGTGTTGCAGTTCGCGACCGTCAGTTTCGATGGCTTCGTCGAACAGTGCTTCCCGGCGCTGTGTGTCGGCGCGGCGTTGATCATGCGCGGTGATGAGTTGTGGGATGCCGGGCGACTGGCCGCTGAAATCGTCCAGCAAGGCGTCACCGTGGCGGACTTGCCGGCAGCTTACTGGTACTTGCTGGCTCGCGAATGCGCGAGCGGTGTGGTGCGCGATCTCGGTGATTTGCGTCAAGTTCATGTCGGCGGCGAAGCGATGTCGGTGGAAGGTTTGCGTTTGTGGCATCAGGCCAGTTTGAGCCACGTGCGACTGCTCAACACCTACGGCCCGACCGAAGCGACCGTGGTCTCCAGTGTGCATGAATGCCGACTCGACGATGCCAACGATGCGTTTGGCATCCCGATTGGTCGCGCCATCGCCGGTCGTGCGTTGTATGTGCTGGACGCGGCCGGTCAATTGCTGCCCAACGGAGGCGTTGGCGAGTTGTGCATCGGCGCGCCGGCCTGCCTCGCGCAAAGCTACTTCGATCGCCCGGCGCTGACCGCCGAACGCTTCCTGCCGGACCCGTTCGCCCGAGAGCCGGGCGCGCGGCTATACCGCAGCGGCGATCTGGCGCGCTACAACGCTGACGGGCATCTGGAATACGTCGGCCGTATCGATCACCAAGTGAAGATCCGCGGCTTTCGCATTGAAATGGGCGAGATTGAAGCCTGCCTGCAAGCCTGTGAGGACGTGCGTGATGCAGCCGTCATCGCTCAGGACGGCACGCAACTGGTGGCGTATGTCGTGGCCAGCGATGCTGTGGTTTCTGAAACTGAATATCTGGAAGGCCTCAAAGCCGTTCTGCGTCGGTCGCTGCCGGAATACATGGTGCCAAGCTACCTGATCCTGCTGGTCAGATTGCCGCTTAACAACAACGGAAAACTGGATCGCAGAGCTTTGCCGCGTGCTGAAGCCAGCGATGTTCAACGTGACTTTGTAGCTCCGGTCGAAGGGCTGGAAACGAAATTGGCGCTGATCTGGGCAGAGGTGCTGCAAGTCGAGCGCGTGGGGCGCGACGACAACTTCTTCGAACTGGGCGGTCACTCGTTGCTGGTGCTTCAGGTGATTTCGCGGGTGCGTCAGCAGTTGCAGCTCGAACTGTCGGTGAGCAGCCTGTTCTCGGCCGCGAATCTGGCGGAGTTTGCCGAGCGAGGAGCACTGGCGAACGTCAGCGGCCAACCGGTGCTGCAACGTGCAGCGGTCGATCATCCACAAATTCTGTCGTACGCCCAACAGCGCCAATGGATTCTCTGGCAACTGGACCCACAAAGCCCGGCCTACAACATTCCCGCCGCGCTGCGCCTCAAGGGCTCGCTCAACCTCAATGCCCTGCGCGAAACCTTCACTCAGGTGCAGGCCCGTCACCAAACCCTGCGCACCACCTTCGAACAGGACGGTCAGCAGGCCCATTCTGTGCTGCACGACACGCTGGCACTGCAACTGGAACAGCGCACGCTCGATCAATCGTCAGTCGAAAGCGCGGTGGCCGAAGAAATCGCCCGGCCATTCGATCTGCGCAATGGCCCGCTGTGGCGTGTGTTGCTGCTGCAAGTGAACACTGACGAACACGTTCTGGTACTGACCGTTCACCACATCGCCGCTGATGGCTGGTCGATGCAGGTCATGGTCGATGAGTTCAGCACGTTGTATCAGGCGGCAGTCGAAGGTCGCGATGCAAACCTGAACAGTTTGCCGGTCAGCTACAGCGACTACGCCCATTGGCAGCGCGACTGGCTGGAGGCCGGCGAAGGCGCGCGTCAACTGGCGTGGTGGAGCGAGCAACTGAAGGGCAACCAAACGCCTCTGGAGTTGCCAAGTGAACTGACCCGCCCGGCCCGTCGCAGCGAGCGCGGCGCCAGCCTTGTGCTGAACGTTGATCGCGACTTGCTCGCCGGTTTGCGCCAGCGCGCCCAGGAGCAACAAGTGACGCTGTTCATGCTGTTGCTGGCGAGTTTCCAGACCTTGCTGCATCGCCAGAGCGGGCAGTCGAGCATCAGTGTCGGCGTACCGAGCGCGGGGCGTTCGCGCCTCGAAACCGAAGGCCTGATCGGCTTCTTCATCAACACCCAGGTGCTGCGGGCCGAGATCGACGGGCAGCAGCCTTTCAGCACCTTGCTGCAACAGGTCAAACAGGTTGCATTGGACGCGCAGGCCAACCAGGACGTGCCGTTCGAGCAGTTAGTTGATGCCTTGCAACCCGACCGCAGCCTCAATCACAGCCCGTTGTTCCAGGTGCTCTATAACCATCAGCAGCAAATGGGTCCGAGCGTCGAGCGCAACGTGGCCGACTTGCAGGTCGAGCGTCTGCACTGGCTGCAGCACACCGCGCAATTCGATTTGGTACTTGACACTCAAGAGCAAGGCGAAGAACTCGATGCCAGCCTGACTTATGCCACGGATGTGTACGACGAGGCGTCGATGCAGCGCCTCGCCGAGCAGTGGCTGAACCTGCTGCGTGCGGTGGTCAACGATCCACAGCAACGCGTCGCCGAACTGCCCTTGCTGCACGCGCCGCAAAACGACGCGTTGATCCAGCACTGGAACCCGGCATTCGAGGCGCAGCCACCGTCGCCAACCATACACCGGTTGTTCGAGACTCAGGCTGCGCAACGGCCGAACGCAATCGCGCTGGTCCATGAAGGCGAGCAACTGAGCTACGCCGCGCTCAACGCCCAGGCCAATCGACTGGCGCGCAAACTGCGAGAGCAGGGTGTCGGCCCGGAAGTGCGCGTCGGCATCGCCACTGAGCGGGCGATGCCACTGGTGGTCGGGTTACTGGCGATTCTCAAGGCCGGCGGCGCTTATGTGCCGCTCGATCCGCAATACCCGGCTGAGCGCCTGAGCTACATGATCGAAGACAGTGGTATCACGCTGCTGTTGACTCAACAGCACTTGATCGACGGTTTGCCGTCCCGCGACGGCGTGCAGGTGCTGAGCCTGGAGTCGTTGCATCTGGACGCCTTCAGCGACGACAACCTGACGACGCTGGCGACCCCGGACAACCTCGCTTACGTGATCTACACCTCCGGCTCCACTGGCCGGCCAAAAGGAGCGTTGCTCAGTCATGCCAACGTCGGGCGTCTGCTGACGGCCACCGCCAGCGAGTTCAACTTCGGCCCGGCCGATGTCTGGACGCTGTTCCATTCCTACGCGTTCGACTTCTCGGTGTGGGAGCTGTTCGGTTCGCTGTGTACGGGTGGGCGTCTGGTGATCGTGCCGCATGACATCAGCCGCGAACCGCAAGCGTTTCACCGCCTGCTCTGTGATGAAGGCGTGACGGTGTTGAACCAGACCCCGAGCGCTTTCCGCCAACTGTTGCCGATTGCCTGCGGCAGCCCGCGAAACATGGCCCTGCGTCAGGTGATTTTCGGCGGCGAAGTACTGGAAGTCGCCAGCCTGCGGCCATGGTTCGAACGCTTCGGCGATCAGCAGCCCACGTTGGTCAACATGTACGGCATCACCGAAACCACGGTGCACGTGACCTACCGCGCGATTCGCCTGGCCGACCTGGACGGCAAGGCGCAAAGCCCGATTGGCCTGCCGATCCGCGACCTGCGCTGGTACTTGCTCGACAGCCAGTTGCAGCCGGTACCGGTGGGTGTGGCGGGTGAGTTGTACATCGCCGGCGCTGGCCTGGCGCGGGGTTATCACGGACGTTGTGGCCTGACTGCCGAGCGTTTTGTGCCGAGCCCATTCGACGTTTCGCAACGGCTCTATCGCAGCGGCGATCTGGCGCGTCAGCGTGGCGACGGCAGCATCGACTATCTCGGGCGGATAGATCAGCAAGTGAAAATTCGCGGTTTCCGCATCGAACTCGGCGAAATCGAAGCCGCACTGCTGGCCCAACCGAGCGTGCGCCAAGCGGTGTTGAACGTGCACAACGGCGACGGCGGACCGCAGTTGTGCGCCTACGTCGTGGCCGAGCAAACCCCACACGACCCGATGGCCTGGCGCGACAACCTGCGTGCCGCGCTCAAGGTTGATCTACCGGATTACATGGTGCCGAGCCATTGGTTGCTGCTCGACGCCTTGCCGCTGACCGCCAACGGCAAGCTCGACCGCAAGGCCTTGCCAGTGCCGGATGCCGAGGAATGGCAACGCCCGTTCGAAGCCCCCGAAGGCGACCTCGAACCGCAACTGGCGGCGATCTGGGCCGACGTGCTGGGCGTGGCGCAGATCGGCCGGCGCGACAACTTCTTTGAATTGGGCGGGCATTCGTTGCTCGCCGCCCAGGCCAGTGCCCGTGTGGAACTGGAACTGGGTATCGAGTTGCCGCTGCGCGCGCTGTTCGAGTCCACCGACCTACAGGTTTATGCCGCCATGGCCGGGCAACACGCCCCGGCTGACAACGATGCACGTCTTGATGCGCTTGAGTCGCTTCTCGACGAGATGGAGATCAACTGATGGAACACACCACTGCCCAGCGTATCGCCAGCCGTTTCGCCGGCCTGCCCGCCGACAAGCGCCGCGAGTTTCTGAGCCGCATGCAAGAGCAGGGCGTGAGTTTCGGCCAACTGCCGATTCCGCCCGCTGCCGAGCCGCAAACGAGCTTCGAACTGTCGTATGCGCAGCAGCGCCAATGGTTCCTCTGGCAGCTTGATCCGCACAGTTCTGCGTACAACATCCCGGCCGCGTTGCGCTTGCACGGGCCGCTGAATGTCGCGGCGTTGCAGCAGAGTTTTGACGTGTTGCTGGAGCGGCATCAAAGCCTGCGCAGCCGATTTGTCGAGGATGACGGTCAAGTCGTTCAGACACTGGCCGAGTTCACCTCTCTGGCGATCGAACACATCGATCTGCGCAGTGAACCTGAGGAAAACCGCCTCGATCTCGCGATGAAAAGCGTCGAGCAGGAAATTGCACAGCCATTTGATCTGCAGCACGGCCCACTGTTGCGAGTCAGCCTGTTGCAGCTCGATTCTGAAGACCATGTGCTGTTGCTGACCCTGCACCACATTGTCACCGATGGCTGGTCGATGGGCGTGCTGGTGGAGGAATTCTCCCGGCTCTACGCCGCGCATAGCCAAGGGCAGAACGCAGCGCTGGAAACGCTGCCGATTCAATATTCCGATTACGCCCTGTGGCAACGCCGCTGGATGGAAGCCGGCGAGCTGGAGCGTCAGCTCAACTGGTGGCGCGAACGTCTGGGCAACGAGCAACCGTTGCTGGAGTTGCCCACAGACCGTCCACGCCCGGCGCAACCGAGCCAGCATGGTGCTCGTCTGGATTTCACCCTCGATGCAAACTTGGCCCGCGGGTTGATGCACCTGGCCAAACAGCGCGGCGTCACGCCGTTCATGCTGTTGCTGGCGAGCTTTCAGGCGTTGCTCTATCGCTATAGCGGCCAGTCCGACGTGCGCGTTGGTGTGCCGATTGCCAACCGTAACCGCACGGAAACCCGTGGCCTGATCGGCTTCTTCGTCAACACCCAAGTAATGCGTGTCGAACTCGACGGACGCCAGCCATTCAGCCAATTGCTCGACCAGACCCGCTCCGCATCGCTGGACGCCCAGGATTACCAGGACTTGCCGTTCGAGCGGCTGGTGCAGGCACTGCAAGGTGAACGCAGCCTCAGCCACAGCCCGCTGTTTCAGGTGATGTTCAACCATCAGCAAGCCAAACCGGCAGCGGTCAGCGGTTTGCTCGCCGGGCTGCGTGTCGAAGCGCTGAACGCCACGGTGCACACCACGCAATTCGACCTGCAACTGGACACGCAGGAGGAGGGCGACAAACTGTTCGCCAGCCTGACCTACGCTACTGATTTGTTCGACGCCGAGCGGATCGAGCATTTGGCCCGTCACTGGCGCAATCTGTTGGCCGGTGTGCTGGCGAACCCGCAATGCCCGCTCGCCGAGTTGCCGCTACTGGACGCCGACGAGCGTCTGCGCATTCTCGATGACCTCAACGACACAGCTCAGGCTTATCCGGGTGAAGTCTGCGTGCAGCGGCATTTTGAACAGCATGTAGTCGAAAACGGTAAGGCGACGGCGCTGGTATTCCAGGGCCAGATCATGAGTTACGCCGAATTGAACCGGCGCGCCAACCGCTTGGCCCATCACTTGCACGCCCAGGGTGTCGGCCCGGAAGTGCTCGTCGGGATTGCCTGCGACCGCTCGTTCGAAATGGTCGTCGGCCTGCTGGCGATTCTCAAGGCCGGTGGCGCCTATGTGCCGCTGGACCCGGAATACCCGCGGGATCGCCTGAGCTACATGATCGAAGACAGCGGCATTTCGTTGCTGCTGACTCAGGAGCATCTGCTGGCGCAATTGCCGACGCCCGATAACGTACGCACCTTGTGCCTGCGCGCCGAGGCCGATTGGCTGAGCGAATTGCCAGGCAACGATCTACCGAACCTCGTCATCGCAGAAAACCTCGCCTACGTGATTTACACCTCCGGCTCCACCGGCAAGCCCAAGGGCGCGGGCAACCGCCATGTAGCGCTGCACAACCGTTTGGAATGGATGCAGCAAGCCTACAACTTGCAACCCACGGACCGCGTGTTGCAAAAAACACCGTTTAGTTTCGACGTGTCAGTGTGGGAGTTTTTCTGGCCGCTGATGAAAGGCGCAACGCTGGTGATCGCCGCACCGGGCGAACATCGCGATCCACAACGTCTCGCGGCATTGATCGTCGAACAGGCAATCACTACGCTGCACTTTGTGCCGTCGATGCTCTCTGCGTTTATCGCTGCCGACGAGGCGCTGGCCTGCACCTCGCTGCAACGGATCATTTGCAGTGGTGAAGCGCTACCGATGGAACTGCAACGCCAAACGTTGCGCAGCCTGCCGCAAGCCCATCTCTACAACCTCTATGGCCCGACCGAAGCGGCCATCGACGTGACCCACTGGACCTGCGTGGAAGAGGGCTGCGACAGCGTGCCGATTGGCCGTCCCATTGCCAACCTGCGCACCTGCATCCTCGACAGCGAACTGCAACCCTTGCCGCTGGGTGCGGTGGGCGAGTTGTACCTCGGTGGTGTCGGTCTGGCGCGCGGGTATCACCGTCGTGGCGCGCTGACCGCCGAGCGTTTTGTGGTCGATCCGTTCGGCAGCGGCGAGCGTTTGTACCGCACCGGTGACTTGGCGCGTTATCGCGCTGACGGCGCCATCGACTACTGCGGGCGTATTGACCACCAAGTGAAGATTCGCGGTTTGCGCATCGAGCTGGGCGAAATCGAAGCGCGTCTGCAAGAGCATTCCGACGTGCAGGAAGCCGTGGTGTTGGCCCTCGATGGCCCGAGCGGCAAACAACTGGTCGCGTACGTCGTGCCGCAGGATCGCGCATTAGTGGCCGCCGACGCCAAGCAACAAGGCGCGTGGCGCGAAACCCTGAAAAGCCATCTGCTCGCCAGCCTGCCGGATTACATGGTGCCGGCGCAGACCGTGCTGATCGAGCAAATGCCGCTCAGCCCCAACGGCAAACTCGAGCGCAAACGTCTGCCGGCGCCAACCGCGCAAGTTGGCCAACGCGCCTTCGACGCGCCGCGCAGCGTACACGAACAGGTGCTGGCGCAGATCTGGCAAGACGTATTGGGCGTGGAGCAGGTTGGGCGTCAGGACAACTTCTTTGAACTCGGTGGCGACTCGATCATTTCGATTCAAGTGGTCAGCCGTGCGCGCCGTGCGGGGCTGAGCCTGCAACCCCGTGATCTGTTCCAGCAGCAGACCTTGCAAGCGCTGGCCGCTGTGGTCAAAGAACAAGCCGCACCGCTGGCGCAACAAGGGCCGGTGGACGGGCCGCAAACACTCACGCCGATCCAGCGCTGGTTCTTCGACGAACCGATCCCGCAACGCGCGCACTGGAACCAGTCGGTGCTGCTGACGCCGCGTGAAACCCTCGAATTGCCGCGCCTGCAAGCAGCGCTGCAACGCCTGCTCAAGCAGCACGATGCCCTGCGGTTGCGCTTCAGTCAGGTCGACGGCCAATGGTCGGCGCGGTATGTCGGGGCCGACAGCGCTGATGTCATCGACATGCTCTGGACCGCTCGCGTGGCCAGCGATGCGTCGCTGGAATCGGTGGGCGACGAAGCGCAACGCAGCCTCAGCCTGCAAGACGGGCCGTTGCTGCGGGTGGCGTTGATCGCGCAGGCCGATGGCTCCCAGCGTTTGCTGTTGGTGATCCATCATTTGGCGGTGGACGGTGTGTCGTGGCGGGTGTTGCTGGAAGATTTGCAGGCGGCCTACCTTGGGCAAGAACTGCCACCGAAGACCAGCGCTTTCCAGGCGTGGGCCGACAAACTCGACGCCTATGCACGCTCCGAAGCCGCCGTCAGCGAGCTGAGCTGGTGGCAGACGCAGCTCCGCGGGACGAATGATTCGTTGCCAGCGGCCAATGTTGGGGCCAGCCAGGCCGGGCATTTGCGCCAAGGCGTCAGCATCGGCCTCGACCGTGAACAAACCCGGAAATTGCTGCAACAAGCCCCGGCGATCTACCGCACACAGGTCAACGATCTGCTGCTGACCGCACTGGCCCGCACCCTCAGTCGCTGGACCGGTTGCGGCTCGGCGCTGATTCAGCTTGAAGGCCATGGTCGCGAAGAACTGTTTGGCGACATCGACCTGACCCGCACCGTTGGCTGGTTCTCCAGCCTGTTCCCGGTGCGCCTGACGCCGACCGCCGACCTGGCGGGTTCGATCAAGGCAATCAAGCAACAGCTGCGCGAGATCCCCGGTAAGGGTATGGGTTATGGCCTGTTGCGCTACATGGGCGATGCGTCGACCCAAGCGGCATTGGCCGCGTTGCCGCAGGCGCGGGTGACGTTCAACTACCTTGGCCAGTTCGACCAGAGCTTCGCCGAAGACGCGTTGTTTACCCCGGCGCGCGAATCCAGCGGTGCGGCGCAATCGGCCGATGCACCGTTGCCGAACTGGCTGTCGGTGGACGGTCAGGTGTATGGCGGTGAACTGAAACTGGACTGGACTTTCAGCCGCGAATGCTTCGATCAGCGTGAAATCGAAGCGTTGGCCGCGGATTACCAGAGCGAATTGCTGGCGTTGATCGCCCATTGCCTGAGCGATGGCGCAGGCGGCGTGACCCCGGCGGACTTCCCATTGGCGCGCCTGACTCAGGCGCAGCTCGATGGATTGCCGGTGTCGCCCGCGCAGATCGAGGACCTGTACCCGCTGTCGCCGATGCAGGCCGGTTTGTTGTTCCACAGCTTGTATGAGTCTGAGTCTGGCGCGTATGTGAACCAGCTCAGCGTCGAGGCCCGTGGTCTCGATGCCGAGCGTCTGGGCCGCGCGTGGCAAGCGGTGCTCGACACCCATCCAATCCTGCGCAGCAGCTTCCACTTCCCGGATGGTTTTGAAGCGCCGGTGCAATTGGTCCATCGTCATCTGCAATTGCCGATGACCTGCCTCGATTGGCGCGGCCGCAACGATCAGGTCGAAGCACTGGCGCAGTTGATCGACAGCGAACGCCTGCAACTCGACTCGACCCGGGCGCCGTTGATGCGCTTGACCCTGGTGCGACTCGACGACGAGCGCCAGCAACTGATCTACACCCACCATCACCTGTTGCTGGATGGCTGGAGCAATTCGCTGCTGCTGAGCGAAGTCTTGCAGCGCTATGCCGGGCAAGAAGTGCAGGCCCCAACCGGGCGTTTCGCCGATTACATCGGCTGGCTGCAGCGTCAGGATGGGCAGGCTGATGAACTGTTCTGGCGCGAGCAACTGGCGAACCTCGACAATCCGACGCTGTTGGCCCAGAGCCTGGCCCATGGCGACGGTAAAAACCTGTCGACGGCGGAGTTTGCCGACCATCGTCAGACTTTCGATGTTGCCACCAGCCAACGCTTCAGCGATTTCGCCCGTCAGCAAAAAGTCACCCTCAACACCTTGTTGCAAGGCGCCTGGGTGCTGTTATTGCAACGCTATACCGGTCAACGCAGCGTCGCGTTCGGCGCAACCGTGGCCGGGCGGCCGGTAGATTTGCCGGGGGCGGAAAGCCAGCTTGGGCTGTTCATCAACACCTTGCCGGTGATCAGCACGCCGGATGCGGTTGAAAGCGTGGGCCACTGGTTGACTCGCTTGCAGGCGCAGAACCTGGAATTACGTGAGCACGAATTCACCGCTCTCGGTGACATTCAGCGCTGGGCCGGGCGTGCCGGCGAGCCGCTGTTCGACAGTCTGCTGGTGTTCGAAAACTTCCCGGTGGCCGAAGCGCTGCAACAGGGCGCGCCGGCCGGGTTGAGCTTTTCGATCCCGCACAACCATGAACGCACCAACTTCCCGCTGACGCTGGCGGCCACCGCCGAAAGGCAGTTGAGCCTGAACTGGAGCTACCAATGCGCCCACTTCAGCAGCGAAGCCATTGCCCGCATGAGCGAGCATCTGGCCGCGCTGCTGGCGGCGATGGTCGCCGCGCCACAGGCAGCATTGGGTGAACTGGACCTGCTGACCGCACCGGAACGCGTGCAACAATTGGTCGAATGGAATCCCGTGTTCACCGCAACGGAAAACCCGCTGTGCGTGCATCAGTTGATCGAAGCCCAGGCTGTTATCCGCCCGGACGCCACGGCGCTGATCTTCAATGACCTGGAATTGAGCTTCGATCAACTCAACCGTCGCGCCAACCAATTAGCCCACCGCTTGCGCGCACTGGGCATCGGCCCGGAAGTGCGGGTCGGCCTCGCGATGCAGCGTTCGCCGGAAATGATCATCGGTCTGCTGGCGATCCTCAAGGCCGGCGGCGCTTACGTGCCGCTGGACCCGGCCTATCCGGCCGAGCGTCTGCGCTATCTGATGGAAGACAGCGGCATTTCGCTGCTGATCAGCCAATCGTGGCTGCGGGAAAAACTGCCGTTGCCGGAAGGTTTGGCGGTGCTGGAAGTCGACCGCAAACCGCTGGAATCGATGGCTGACACCAACCCGGTCAACCTGACCTGTGGCGAAAACCTCGCGTACCTGATTTACACCTCGGGCTCCACCGGGCGGCCGAAAGGCGTCAGCGTGGCCCACGGCCCGTTGGCCATGCATTGCCTGTCGATCGGCGAGTTGTACGGCATGACCCCGGACGACCGCGAGCTGCAATTCGCCTCGATCAGCTTCGACGGCGCCCACGAACGCTGGCTGACACCGCTAGTATTCGGTTCGGCGGTGATGCCCCGTGACGATGAGTTGTGGAGTGTGGAGCGCACCTGCGCCGAGATTGAAAAGCACGGCATCACCATCGCCTGTTTCACCCCGAGCTACCTGGCGCAGATCGCCGATTTCATGGGCGAAGCGGGGCGTGATCTGCCGATCCGTTCCTACACCCCGTGCGGTGAAGGTATGGCCAAACATGCGTTCGACGAAGTCCAGCAGGTGCTGCAACCCAAGCGCCTGATCAATGGCTACGGCCCGACCGAAACAGTGATCACGCCGCTGATCTGGCTGGCCTACCCGGATACCGAATTCGACTCGGCATTCATGCCGATTGGCCGGCCGGTCGGTAATCGCAGCGCTTATATTCTGGACGGCGGCTTGCAGCCGTTGCCGGTCGGTGTGGCGGGTGAGTTATACCTGGGCGGCGAGGGCGTCGCTCGCGGTTACCATAAACGTCCGGACCTGACCGCTGAGCGTTTCGTGCCGGATCCGTTTGTACCGGGCGCACGTTTGTATCGCAGCGGTGATCTCGCACGGTTCCGCGCCGATGGCGTCGTTGAATACCTCGGTCGTATAGACCAGCAAGTGAAGATTCGCGGGTTCCGTATCGAGCTCGGTGAAATCGAAGCCTGCCTGCTCGAACACGAGGGCGTGCGTGAAGCGTTCGTGATCGACCGCGAAGGCCCGGTCAGCCGCCAATTGGTCGGTTACGTGGTGCCGCGCGATCCACTCGCCGATGAGCAGGATTTGCGTGAAGCGCTGACGGCTCACCTGCGCAGCCGTTTGCCAGCGCACATGCTGCTGGCGCATTTGATGTGCCTGGCGGCATTGCCGCTGACGCCCAATGGCAAGCTTGATCGTCAGGGGCTGCCGGCCCCTGAAGCTACTCGACAGAATCAGGATCAGGTGACCGCGGCGTCGCCGGCCGAAGCGTTGCTGGTGGAAATCTGGCAGGAACTGCTGGGGCTGGAATCGGTGGGCGTCACCGAAAACTTCTTCGAATTGGGCGGTGATTCGATCATCTCGCTGCAAGCGGTGAGCCGTGCCGGGCAGCGCGGGCTGGTGTTCAGTCCCAAGCAATTGTTCGAACAGCAGACCATCCGCGCATTGGCGGCTGTCGCCAGCAGCCGTGAAGTGGCGTTGGTTGAAGTGCCGAAAGTCGATGCTTTCTCGCTGGTACCGCACATCGATATTGCCGCCCGCGAGGGGCTGCAAGATCTGTATCCGCTGTCCCCCATGCAGCAAGGCATGTTGTTCCATTGCCTCGATTCGCCGGAGCTGAACCCCTACGTCAACCAGCTGAGCGTGGCGGTGGACGGTTTGCAGGTGCCGCGTTTCCGCGCGGCTTGGCAGACTCTGGTCGAACGCCATGAAGTACTGCGCGCGGCGTTCCGCTGGCGCGACGGGTTAGCCGATCCGCTGCAAGCGGTGTTCGCCGATATCGAGTTGCCGATCGAAGAACTCGATTGGCGTTTGCGCAACGACACCGAGCTGGCGTTGAAAGCGCTGGCAGCAGCAGAACAGGCCAAGGGTTTCGACCTGAGCTGCCCGCCGTTGATGCGCTTCATTCTGGTTCGCCTCGGCGATGACCGTTACCAGATGATCTGGATTTACCATCACCTGCTGCTGGACGGCTGGAGTGCCTCGCGTTTGTTGGGCGACATGCTGCGCCTGTATCACAACGACACTTTGCCGACCCTGACCGGTCGCTACGCCGACTACATCGCCTGGCTGCAACGTCAGGACGGTGCACAGGCCGAAGGCTTCTGGCGCGAGCGCCTGGCATTGCTCGAAGAACCGACGATTCTGGCCAAGGCTTCAGGTGCCGCAGGTTCCGGTCATGGCGTGATGTACAGCAACCTCGACGTCGAGGCGACACGCAAACTGCATACCTTCGCCAAGCGACAGCGCGTGACCCTCAACACGCTGGTGCAAGGTGCCTGGCTGCTGCTGTTGCAACGCCACAGCGGCCAGCGCAGCGCCGCGTTCGGCGCCACGGTGGCGGGACGTCCGACCGGGCTGGCCGGGGCGCAAGATATGCTCGGACTGTTTATCAATACCTTGCCGGTGATCCAGACCCTCGACCCGCAACAGCCGTTGGGCGAGTGGTTGCGCGATTTGCAGGATTACAACCTGCTGGTCCGCGACTACGAGCACACGCCGTTGTCGGACATTCAGCGCTGGGCCGGGCAGGGTGGCCAGGGCTTGTTCGACAGCATCATCGTGTTCGAAAACCATCCGGTGGACCGTGCGTTGCGAGGGGGCGAGGAAGGTGAGCTGCGTTTCGCCGAGGTCGGCAGTGGCGGGGTGACCAACTTTCCGATGGACTTGATGGTCAGCGCTAACGAAGACGGCCTGGAAATCGAGTATCTGTTCCTGCGGGATCGCTTCAGTGAAGTGGACGTGCAGCGGATTCGTGCGCAACTTGAAGGTCTGCTGTGGGCAATGCCGGAGGACGCCACATGCTTGCTTGGCAATATTGGCTTGCCTGAATCTCGCATCAGCCTGGCGCAAGCATCGGGTGACAGCGCCGATTTGCTGCGCGCGTTCAAACAGCATGTGCGCACGCAACCGCAGAAAGTCGCCTTGTTCTGTGAAGATCGCGAAGTCAGTTATGCCGATCTGGAGGAACAGGCCAATGGGCTGGCGCAGCAGTTGATCGGTCGCGGCATCGGCCCGGAAAGTCTGGTGGCGGTAGCCCTGCCGCGTTCCGAACGCACGATTGTCGCGTTCCTCGCGGTCCTTAAAGCCGGGGCGGCTTACTTGCCTTTGGACTTGGCGTATCTGGCCGAGCGACTGGCTTATATGTTGAGCGATTCGGCCGCCAGCCTGTTGCTCTGCGACAGTGATCTCGGCGAGCGGTTGACCGTGGCCGACAATCTGCCGCGCGTGTTGCTCGATCAACTGAGCGATGCCGACAACGTTGAATGTCCGGTTTCCAACCCGTTGCCGGGGCATCTGGCGTACCTGATTTACACCTCTGGCTCCACCGGCCAACCGAAAGGCGTGGCCGTGGAACGCGGGCCGATTGCCCGGCATTGCCGAGGCATCATCGACCTCTACGAACTGGCACCGCGCAGCCGCGAGCTGCACTTTATGTCGTTCGCCTTCGACGGCGCTCAGGAGCGCTGGCTAAGCGTGCTGATGGCCGGCGGCAGTCTGGTGATTCGCGATGACAGTTTGTGGACCCCGGAACAGACCCTGGAAATGCTCCATCGTCATGCCGTCACCGTCGCCTGCTTCCCGCCGGCGTATCTGCAACAAATGGCCGAAGTCGCCGAACGCCTGGGCAATCCGCCGGCGGTTGAGGTGTATTGCTTTGGGGGGGATGCGGTACCGGACGCCAGTTTCGAGCAGGTCAAACGCGCCTTGCGCCCGCAGCGTCTGGTCAACGGTTACGGCCCGACCGAAACCGTAGTCACGCCGCTGTTGTGGCGTGCCGAGGTCAGCGAAAACTGTGACGCGGTTTATGCGCCGATTGGTCGAGGTGTCGCCGGGCGCGGTTTGTATGTGCTCGACGCCGATCTCAACCCCTTACCGGTGGGTGTCAGCGGCGAGTTGTACCTGGGCGGCGAATGCCTGGCGCGGGGTTATCACCAGCGTCCGGGCATGAGCGCCGAGCGTTTCATCCCTGACCCGTTCTACGCCGGTGGCCGCATGTACCGCACCGGCGACCTGGTGCGCCAGCGCGAATGCGGATTGATCGATTACCTGGGACGGCTGGATCAGCAAGTGAAGATCCGTGGTTTCCGTATAGAACTGGGCGAGATCGAAGCGCGTCTGCGTGAGTGCGCGGGTGTGCAGGATGCCGCTGTGGTGGTCCATGACACACCGACCGGCAAGCAATTGGTCGGTTATGTGGTGGCGTCCGGCGCAGTCGGGCTGGATCGTCGCTTGAAGTCTGAACTACAAGCGCAACTGCCGGATTACATGGTGCCGGCGCGGATTATGGTGCTGGAGCGCTTCCCGCTGTCGGCTAACGGCAAGCTCGACCGTCGCGCACTGCCGGAACCTGAATGGGCGCTCGGCGGTTATCGCGCACCGCGAAACGCACTGGAAACGGCCCTCACCGCGATCTGGCAAGAGGTGCTTGGCGTGCCGCAAGTGGGCATCGACGACAACTTCTTCGAACTGGGCGGCGACTCGTTGCAGGTGCTCAAAGTCATCTCACGGGTACGCAGCCAGCCGCAACTGGGCTTTGAATTGAAGCTGCGGGATTTGATGCAGAAACCGTGCATCGCTGAACTCAGCGGTTATCAGGCGGCCGAGCCTGCGAAGGCACCGGACCCGTTGTTGGCACTGAACGCGCGAATCGCGAATGTGCCGGCGCTGTTCTGCCTGCACGCCGGTTTTGGCACGGTGTTCGATTACGAACCGCTGGCGCGGCGTCTGGAAGGCCGGCGCGCGGTGTACGGCGTGCAGTGTCGCATGCTGCTTGATCCGCAGTGGCAGGACGAATCATTGCTGGCCATGGCGCAAGCCTATGCGCAACGGATCCGCCGTCAGCAGGCCAAGGGGCCGTATTACTTGCTGGGCTGGTCGTTGGGCGGAGCGTTGGCGCAATTGGTCGCGCACGAACTGGAATCCCAGGGTGAAACTGTGGCGTTTGCCGGGCTGGTCGACAGTTACGTAGCGGGCACCGCAGAAGCGGGGGACTGGCGCGAGGATCTGGGCGACTTCCTGAGGTTTGTGCTCGGGTTGCCGGCCGATGAGGCTCAGGCGTTGATTGCCCTGAAAGCGGCTGACTTGAACGAGCGCGACGGCTCCACAGCAGTTATCGAGGCAGCCATGCACGGTGCCAATGGGCATGCCGCGTTGGGCGCGGGGGAATTGACGCAAATCTTCGCCACCGGTTCACGCCTCAAGCAACTGGCGCTGGCCCATCGACAATTACCGGCGATTCAGGCCATGGCGCATCGCTGGTGGGTGGCCGGGCGCGACGATGAACGCCGGGTGTTCGAGGCGCAGGTCGGCCGCCACGGTGTGGATCGTTTGTTGGCGGGGGGGCATTACGAGTTGTTGCGTAGTGACGAGTTGCTCGATGAGCTCGAACAGCTATTGGAGCGCAGCCCGGCCATCGCCTGACAACACGGTCCACTGTAGGAGCTGGCTTGCCAGCGATGGTCGTTAACGATGACGCGTGTTTATTGGATAAACGCGGCGCTTTTGAGTCCATCGCTGGCAAGCCAGCTCCTACAGGAACCGCGTTGACTACAAGATTTTCTACCTTATTGCGTAAAGGACTCGTCCAATGGCCGTATTGCCAGAACTTGAAGCATTTCTCGAACTCGCCGAGTTCGGCCGGATGACCGGCAAAAGTCGCGCGATGCATGAACAGTCTCCGCAACAGGCTCGGATTGATTTTGACGCGTCCTCTGGGTTTCTCGATGTACCGCTGGGTAGCGTTTCCTGCGAGAACTTTACGATTGCTGCGCGCGACGGTCATAGCCTGTCGGCGCGGCTGTATCGCGACGGGCAAGCGGTCGAGGGATTGCAGCCGGTGGTGTTGTATTTCCATGGCGGCGGTTATGTGGTCGGCAGCCTCGATTCCCATGATGCGCTGTGCCGGCGACTGGCGGCGCAGGGTGGTTTCGTGCTGTTGACGGTGGATTATCGTTTAGCGCCAGAGTGGCGGTTCCCGACACCGGTGCAGGATGCCTGCGATGCCGCCAACTGGCTTGCAGGTGAAGGCGCTACGCGGGGGCTGGACGCGACTCGGGTGGCGTTGGTGGGTGACAGCGTGGGCGCGACGTTGGCCACGGTATTGTCAATCATGGCGGTGCGTGAGCCTGAGGAACTGGCGTTGAAACCCAAGGCGCAAGTGCTGCTGTACCCGGTGACGGATGCGACGACGAAACGCGCCTCGCATCGGGATTTCGCCGGGGGGTATTTGCTGGAAACGCCAACGCTGGACTGGTTCTACGCCCATTATGGGCGCACTCCCCAGGACCTCGCGGACTGGCGCTGCTCGCCGTTGCTCGCAGCAGACCTGTCGGGTGTGGCACCGGCGTTGGTGTACCTGGCCGGGCATGATCCGTTGCATGACGAAGGGTTGGCGTATGCCGATCGGCTGCGTGCGGCGGGGAATGAGCTGACCTTGCTGGAACAGCCGGGCATGACCCATGACTTTATGCGCATGGCGGGGTTGTTGGGGGAGGTTGCCGGGATTCACACGGAAGTGGCGGGGTGGGTGCGTTTGCGGATTTGAGCCTAATCGAAAAAACCGCCATTTCTGGTTCAGGGGTGGCGGTTTTTTTGTATGTGGTCTGGGGGCTTGCTGGTGTGGCCATTATCGCCTTCGCGAGCAGGCTCGCTCCCACAGGGGGTTTGTGAACGCCGAAAATCCAATGTGGGAGCGAGCCTGCTCGCGAAGGCGGACTCAAATTCAACAAAAATTTTTCAGCCAAAAAAAATGCCCGCATCTCACGACACGGGCATTTTTCATTTCAGCTCACACCTCAGAAATCATACTTCGCCATGATCTGCACATTACGCGGCTCGCCGTAGAAGGTGGTGCCGAAGTTGCCCAGGCCGGACATGTACTTCTTGTCGAAGACGTTGTTGGCATTGGCGGTGAAGCTCAGGTGCTCGTCGTACTGAAAGCGCGTCATCAGGTCCACGAGGGTGTAGCCGCCTTGCTTGAGCAGGGTGTTGCCACCTTCGCCGTTACCCACGTTCGGGTTGAAGCTCTGGCCGTAAAACGCGCTCTGCCAGCTGACGCCACCACCGATGGTCAACTGGTCCAACGCACCGGGCAGGCGGTAGGTGGTAAACGTACGCACCACGTGTTCCGGTTTGGTGGAGGCCAACGGGAAACCGAAGATACGTTGTTCATTCTTGTCGCGGGTACGGGCGTAGGTGTAGCCGGCAGACACGTTCCAGTCCTGCGCCAGTGCGCCTGCCAGTTCCAGCTCCACACCTTTGGTGGTGGCGCCGGAGATGGCTTCATAGATGTCTCGACCGGTGTTTACGTCGGTGGTGACGTACTGGGCAACGTTGTCCTGGTCAATCTGGAACAGGGCAAAGCTGGCGTTCAGTTTGCCTTCGAAATAAGCCGCTTTGATGCCGGTTTCGTAGCCGTCACCTTCAACCGGGTCGAGGGTGGAGCCGGTGGCGTCCTGGTAGATCTGTGGCTGGTAGATCTTGGTGTAGCTGGCATAGACCGAGTACGTATCGTCCAGGTCATAGACCACCCCGGCGTACGGCGTGACGACACCATGTTCCTTATAGCTGGCGTGGGTGTCGGTCAGGTTTGCACCCGGATAGTAGGTGTAGTCTTCGTTGTACTTGAAGGTGCTCAGGCGGCCGCCGAGGATGAACGACAAGTCGTCGGTCGGACGCAGGCGCGTGGCCATGTAAATTCCGTTCTGGCTCTGGGTACGTTCGTATTTGCCGTTTTTCGGGAATTCCTGTTTTGGCAGCTCACCGTTCCAGTCAAAGATGCTGCCCGGCACCAGTTCGAAAGCGCTGGAGTCGTAGGTCGCACCCGTCTGACGCGAGTGGGCAGCCATGAAGCCGGCCACCAGTTCATGCTCGCGCCCGCCCAGGGAAAACGGCCCGGAGAGGTTTACGTCCCCGGAGTTCTGTACGCGATGACCTTCCCAGCGACCCCAGTACAGGAAATTGCCCTCGCCGGTAACGGGGTCAGCGGAGCCACCGCTGGCCGAGGCCAGTTGGGTATCGTGATCGGTGGTTTTCTGGTCGAAGCTGGCCTTGAATTTCCAGTCATTGGCCAGTGCTTGTTCCAGCGACGCGAAATAGGTGACGCTGTCGAAATCACGACGGCTCCAGTCGGCACCCGGGTTGAAACTGCGCGAGAAGTCGGTACGGCTGCCATCGGTGAAGTACGGTGCGTTACCGGTCCAGGAGCTGCCGCGCGGGGTGACGCTGGACTTGTCGACGCCGAACGTCAGCAAGGTGTCGTCCGTCAGATCGGCTTCGAGGATGCCGTAGTAGATATCTTTTTTCTGGCTGTAATGGTCCATGTACGAATCTTTGTCCTGGTAGGCGCCGACAAAGCGCCCCCGCACATTTCCAGAGTCGGTCAGTGAACCAGAGATGTCGCCTTCGGTGCGGTAGTTGTCCCAGTAGCCGGCAGTGGCGGCGACCGAGGCCTTGAAGTCCTTGGTCGGCTTCTTGCGGATCAGGTTGACCGTGGCGGACGGGTCGCCAGCGCCGGTCATCAGGCCGGTAGCGCCCTTGATGACTTCGATGTGGTCGAGGCTGGCCGCGTCGTCGCCGTTGTTCGGGTTTTCACCGTAAACACCGTCGTAGGGAATGTTGACGCCGTCGTACTGAAAGTTGGTGATGGCAAAACCACGGGCGGAAAACTCGGTGCGGTCACTGTCGTACTTTTGCGTTGTGATGCCGGGGGTGTTGCGCAACGCATCGGCAACGCTTTGTACACCGCGGTCGTCCATCATTTGACGCGTGACCACGGTTACCGTTTGCGGCGTTTCGCGAATGGTCAGCGGCAGCCCGATCGCGGTGGTGGTGGCGCCGGTGGTGTAGGAGCCGGTGTCTTCTGTGGTCATGCCCAAGGCCTGTCCGGAAATGGTGGTCGCGCCCAGTTGCAGGCCCGAACCGCCGCCAGACACCAGGGTCACGGTGTTGCCATTGATCTGGAACGAAATGCCAGTGCCTTGCAACAGCGCCTTCAGGGCGTCGGACGGTTCCAGTGAACCGGATACCGCGCGCGACTTGATGCCCGCCACCTGATCCGGGCTGTAAAGGATTTGCAAGTTGGTCTGCATGCCCAGTTCGGTCAGCGCGTTGGAAAGCGGCTGGACGGCAACATTCACTTTCACAGGTGCAGCATTGGCCATCGAGCTCCCCAGCAAGGTGGCAGTCAGCAGTACGCTAGTGAGCAGATGCAAAGTCGTACGCTGTACGGCCAGCGCGAGAGGTGTGCGGCGTGGATGAGGTCGCATTACTTACCTGAGCTCCTGAAAAATGTTGTGCAGAGTTGTTGTTAATAAGAATGATTATTAAGACGGGGCGTGAACGCAAAACCGGAAAGAAACCTGGGAAATAAATTTAAAAAGGTTGAATTGGAGGGAAGTGCCAGTCAGCAATGCCGCGATGCGGTCTGTAGCAGCAGGCTTCGCCAGCTGCTACACAGAATGCGTTTGTCTAGAGAGTTTTTTCAGGCTGGGGCCAGTTCGGTGACCACCCGACCGCTTTCCATGCGCACCAGTTGGTCGGCGACATCGAAATAACGGTCATCGTGGGAAATCACGATGATGGTCTTGCCCAGACGTTTGAGATCCGGCAGCAGCTCGGTGTAGAAGATCCGGCGGAAGGTCGGGTCCTGGTCGGCCGCCCACTCATCGAACACCAACACCGGACGCTCCTCCAGCCAGGCGTTGACCAGCGCCAGGCGCTTGCGCTGGCCGGTGGACAGGTCGGTGGTGGTGAAGCTGCCGTCCTTGACGCTGACCTTGTGCGCGATCTCCAGCCGTTGCAGGTATTCGTTCGCGTCTTCGGGGATGTGCGTGTCGCCCTGGACCACGTCATCGAACAGGTAGTAGTCGGCGAATATCGTGGTGAACAACTGGCGATAGTCATCGCGATTGTGTGCGTCGATGGTCTCGCCATTGACGCGGATTTCGCCCTGCTGCGGCGTGTACAAACCCAGCAGCAACTTGATCAGCGTGGTCTTGCCGCAACCGTTCTCGCCGACGATAAAGGTGATGTCGCCTTGCTTGATCGTCAGGTTCACCGGCCCGAGCTGGAACGGCGCCGCGCCTTCGGCTGCGGGAAAAGCGAAACGCACCTCGGTCAGTTTCAGTTCGTGTACCGCGTGTTTGACCGGGCCATGATCGCTCAGCAGCAGATGCGGTTCGGGGGTGGAAAACTGCTCGGACAATTCGGCGATACGGCGGAAGGCAATTTGTGCGCGGCTGACAATCGGCAGCGTGCTGATCAAGTGTTCCAGCGGGCCTTTCATGTACAGCAGCACCAGTACGAAGCCGCTCATCACAGTTTTATCGGCGCTCGGCCAGAAGGTTTGCAAGGCCAGCGCCAGGCCGATGACCACGAAGAACAGCATTGAGCCAAAGGTCTTGGCAATCACGAAGGTGTTGATCGAGCGCACCTGGGTGTTGCAGATGAATTCGGCGGTGGCCTTGATGCCCGAGACAAACATGCGCTGGCGACGCGGGCGATGGATGCGCAGTTCCTTGGCCCCTTCGGCAATCGCGTTGTAGTGCTTTTGCAGTTCGTCTTCGGCGTCTCGGGCGGCCATGAAACCCTGCACGCCTTTGCTCTGGGCGTAGGCCTGAATCGCCGTGCCGATCAGGATCGCCGCCACCATGATCAGGAACATTGGCCACGACAGAATGGCCAGATAACCCATACAACCCAAGGTCACGGTCACGGAAATCGCCAGTGGGGCGAAGGCGAAGGCGAAGTCGCTGATGGTATCAACGTCGTGGGTCAGCACCGGAATCAGCCGGTGGCTGCGGTAGCGTTCGATCTGTTCGATGGGCGCCGACAGGACTTTTTCGCCCAGCTGTTTACGCAGCTTGGCGATGATGTGCTGGCCGACATAGTTGGTGCCGATGTCGGAGCAGATCGAACTCAGCAGCGCCAGCAGGCACAGGCTGGCGAACAGCGCGACGACGCCTTGGGTCAGGCCGGTGTCCGAATGCAGGGCGTTGTTGATGGTTGCCAGCAAGACCGTGACGCTCAGGCCGCCGACCATGCCCAGGAAAATGGAAGCGGCGACGATCAGCCGAAAGGGTTTCAACAGGGCGAACAATTCGCCGAGGGCGCCACGGGTTGGCTGGGGCATGGGAGACAGTTCCTTGGGTCGTAAGGCAGATACCCAGTAGAACGTCTGGTGCAAGGCTTAATTTAGCCGGGTACCGACTGCCGACGACCACACACACACAACCCTGTAGGAGCCGAGCTTGCTCGCGATGGCTACCTTCCAGTCGATAGAGATGTTGACTGTGAGTCCGCTATCGCGAGCAAGCTCGGCTCCTACAGGGGGACGTGTTATGGGTTAAAGGTCACGCACAACGCGCAAGCCTATCCAGTCGCCGCGCTCTTGCTGGTACTGGCTGTTGCGGTTGCCAGAGCGCGAAAACACCGGCGCTTCACCCCAATCGTTACCGCGAATGCGCACGGCTTCGCAGTTGGGTTCCAACCACGCGCTGCCATCGGTGGGGGCACCGATGTAGTTCGGGTGTTCGCAGTCTTCGACCCATTCGTAAACGTTGCCGTGCATGTCGTACATACCGAACGCATTGGGCGGGTAGCTGCCCACCGGCGAGCTGTAGCTGTAACCGTCCGCCGGGCCGTAGGTGTTGGCGTGCCTGGCGATGCTGTAGGCCTTGCCTTCATCGAACGGGAAGGGGAACGGTCCTTTGGTGCCGCCCCGCGCTGCGTATTCCCGCTGGGCTTCGCTGACCATGCGGTACGTCTGCCCGGTCTTTTTCGACAGCCAGGCGACGTAGTTTTTGACGTCATCGAAGTTCATGCACACCGCGGGCTGGCGCGGGGTTTGCGGATAACGCGGTTTGCTGGCGATGCATTCGCGGCCCGGCCGGGTATCGCCGTTGGCAATGATCACGCCGCTCTCGCGCACGTAGCTGTCCCACTCGCCAGCGGTGACCTGGAAGCGGCTCATGGCGAACGGCTTGGCGAAGGTCACGTCGTGCATCGGACCTTCGTCGGGCTCGCGGCCGACTTCATCGTCCGGCGTGCCCATGGTGAAAGTGCCGGCGGGCAGCACCACCATTTCCGGGCAGTCGCGGCAGTCCTTGAATACTTTGCCGGGTTGCGGCGCGGTGGCAGCCAAGGCGGTGGTCGGTAGTAGGCCGGCGAGGAGGGCGGTCAGGGCGAGAGCCTTGAGCGGGCGGGGTAACAGATCACTGTTCATGAGTTATCTCGAAATAAAAAAAATGGGTGTCACGCCAGGTTCAATGTGGGCTTGCTCGCGAAGGCGGTGTGTCAGTCAGCAACAATGTCGACTGATAAATTGCCTTCGCGAGCAAGCCCGCTCCTACAGGGATCAGCGTTATGGCGTCATGCGGTTTTGTTCAGCACGGCCATGAAGCGGTCGATATGGTCTTCAGTGTTGAGCAGGCCAGGCGCAATGCGGATCACCGGGCCGACATCGCGCTCCACCGCGTCGCAGACCACGCGGTTTTCCATCAATTGGGCAGCGACTTTTTCGCAGTCGCGGTCCTTGATCCGGAAGAAGGTGAAGCCGGCGGACAGGTCCGGGCTCTTTGGCGTGACCAGTTCGATCTGCGGATGCTCCAACAGGCGGCTTTTCGCATAGGTGTTGATCCCGTGAATACGCGCCTGCACCTCAGCCTTGCCCAGCTCCAAATGCAGCTTGAACGCCTCGTCCAGAGCCCAACGGTGTTCGAAACTGTGATAGCCGCCGGGGGTCATGATGGTCGAAAAAGTGGTGGCTTCGGAGAAGGTCGGAATGGTCGGCGTGACGTCCTTGAGTTCGGCGGAGCGGGCGCAAATGATCCCGGTGCCGCGCGGGCCGAACATCCATTTGTGGGTGCCGGCGATGAAGAAATCGCAGTGCATGTCGGGGAAGTCGAGGTCCTCGACGCCGAAGCCATGCACGCCGTCAACCACATACAGAATGCGGTCCTTTTCTTCGCGATTGCGGTTCTGTTCTTCCACCAGTTTGCCAATCTCGCCAATCGGCAGTTTCACGCCGCTGCCGGATTGCACCCAGGTCATGCCGAGCACGCGGGTTTGCGGGCGGATGCCTTTGCTGATCGAACCGAGCACTTCATCAACGGAAATGTCGCGGCTGTTCTCGAACAGCTTGAGCTTGCGCACCTTGACCCCGTCCTTTTGCTGACGGTAATCCAGCGCATAGTGGCTGGCGTAGTGTTCATGCTCGGTGGTGAGGACTTCCTGATCCGGACGCACATGAATGCCGCCGTAGATCAGCGACAGACCCTCGGTGGTGCTGCCGGTGAGGGCGATTTGTTCAGGCTTGGCCTTGAGGTAACGCCCGGCCCAGACGCGCACGTCCTGCTCACGTTTTTCCGTTTCGCCCACGTCCCAGTCCATCGCCCGGCCGGGGTTGCGGTCGAGGTTGGCGCGGTGCCGTTCGATGGCCTCGCGCACCGGTCGTGGGTGCGAAGTCACCAGAAAGTTGGCGAAGTGCAAATAGTCCGGATCCTGATCGAACAGTTGGCGCAATTGCGCCCACTTGTCCTTGGACAGCGGCTGCGCAGTGGCAGCCCGTGCCGGCAACATCACAGCACTGCTCAGGGGCAGGCCGGCCGCGAGAATCCCGGCCTGCTTGAGGAATGAACGACGGTTGGTCATCAGCAAGGTTCGCTTTTGCAAAGGGGATTCAGTTTTTCGCCACAGGCCGGGAAGACTTCTGCACCTGGTCCCAGACCCGCAGGAAATTGCCGCCCCACAGCTTGGCGATATCGGCCTCGCTGTAGCCGCGACTGATCAGTTCGGCCGTGACGTTGCGGGCTTCGCTGACATCCTTCCAGCCCTCAAGGCCGCCGCCATCGTTGAAGTCGGAGCTGATGCCCACGTGATCGATGCCTATTTTCTTCACCGCGTAATCAATCGCGTCGCCGTAGTCCTTGAGCGTGGCTTTCGGTTCTTCATCGACAATCGCGTAGAGCTGGCTGGCGTACTCGCCGAAGCGTTGCTCGGACCAGACGGTGATCACCGGGTCGCCGGGCATCAGCGCCATTTCCAGGCCTTGCAGCGGTTGCAGGTCGAAGCGGGCGCGCAGGGCGTTGAGTTTGTCCTGGGTGGTTTGGCTCAAGGGGCGGATGTAGGTCGGGAAGCCGACAATTTGCACCACGCCGCCGCTGTTTTTGATCAGCTGCATTTCCTGGTCGCTGAGGTTTCGCGGGATGTCCACCAGCGCGCGAGGCGCTGAGTGCGAGGCGACCATCGGCGTGCGGCTCAGTTGCGCGACTTGTTCCAGGGCCTTGGTCGACATCTGCGAGACATCGATGATCACGCCGAGGTCATTCAGGCGATGCACCGCTTGTTTACCGATGTCCGACAGGCCACCGAGGGCGTCCCGCGAATCATTGAAGAACGGCAGCGGCCGCGATGAGTCAGCCCAGGCGTTGTTGCCCACGTAGCTGAAGCCGAACATGCGCATGCCGCGAGCGGCCCATGTGTCCAGCGCATTCAGGTCGTTGCCCAGCGGGTAGGCGTTGAGCATGCTGATGAACACCGCGAACTTGCCTTCGCCGTGCAACCGGCGGAAATCGTCCGGGGTGTAGGCGATGGCGACTTGATTGGGGAAATCGCGGACCATGGCGCTGATGATTTTGTAGCGGGTTTCCTGCTCGAACCGGGCTTCGTCGACAAAGCCTGCGGTTGGGCGGTGCGGGGCGTTGGCGCCGTTCCAGATTTCCGGCCAGCCGAAGATCGTCAGGGCAGCGCCGGAGAGGCGTCCGCGTCCGGTTTTGACCAGGTCGAACTGCCCGCTGCCGTCCTTGTCGGCTTCGTTGCCGGCGGTGCCGAAGTCCAGCGGCACGGTGACGTGGCTGTCGAAGGAGAGGATGCGTGTTTGCAGCTCATCGGCCTGTTGCATCACCTTGATCGGGTAGCCGGGGTTGTCTTTGAACCAGTGATCCCAGACGGCATAGCCGGCACCGGCGCTGATTGCCAGGGCCAAGGGCAGGCCGAGGTAAAGCGCCTTTTTTGAACGTGGTTTTGTCATGTTCATCTCAGTCAGGTTCATTGCCCCGGTGTGGGCGTTGGGGGGCTTTGCTATCTGGGAGGAACGAGTTATGCCGTTGGAAATTTAGGGGGGCTGATGGCCTCTTCGCTGGCAAGCCAGCTCCTACAGGGGATCTGCGGTGTACACACAATCTCTGTAGGAGCTGGCTTGCCAGCGAAGCTTCTAAATTTTTAAGGGGGGCGAACGTTCTAGCTTGGATAAAGCCTGCTCCATGGCTGACACAGGTAGGGCAATGACGATTTCTCGACGAGGGTTCATGGCAGGCCTGGCGCTGACCGGCGTTGCGGTGCCGGCGGCTTTTTATGGGCATCGTGAATGGACGAAAGCGGATCCGACGATTACCCCCGGCGAAGCTTCTTTTGATGTGGCGGATGTCGCCGGCCAGCGGCTGGCGGACACGCTGCGGGGCGTTTGGCAGATTCGTTTTGAAGGCCGTGACGCCGGGATTGAAGGTTTGCCTCGTGATGGTCTGGAAGTGTTTCTTGACGTCGGCCACAAAGGGCGTGGCCTGATCGGGTTCCTCGACACGGCCGAGCGTTTGCGTTCGGACGAAGCACCGCGTTACCGGGTGCTAGGTGATCTGGCCGATGCCAAGGCGGCGCAATTGAGCTGGCGGTTGGTCAAAGCCAATGCGGCGCAGGGCACCCCCGATTACGAATTCAGCATGGCGCTGGACGAAGTCTGGGCCGGTTTCGGTAACGCTGGCAGCGGCACGCTCAGTGGTCGCGTATTGAACCTTGATCGTCCGCTGATGATGACCACGCAGGACAATCGCTTTATCGCCGTCAAACGGGTATTCCCCGAAGCCCGCGAGCGCATCGGGCTCAATGCATCGCTGCTGGCCTGGCTGATTTCGCCCGAGCATCGGCTGTTTCACCAGCTCTGGCATGCTTCTCGGGACAAATGGCACACCTTGTCCGAAGACAAACGCAATGCCTTGCGTGGCCTCGGCTGGCAGCCCGGCCCGCGCGACAAGGAGCGCGATGCCCGTGGTGCGCGCAAGGATCGAAATGGCTCGGGCGTGGACTTTTTTTTCATGCATCGGTACATGCTCGGCACGGCGCGGTCGATGCAGGACTTGCCGTCATGGCCACACTTCCCGTTGCCGCAACCGGAACTGGCCCGTGATCGCATCGGCTTCGCCCAATACTGCGACAACCACGACGGCACCGCGCTGCCGCCGACCTGGGTGGCCGACGACGATGCCGAATACTCACAATGGGTCAGCGACATCAAGACCGCCGAGACGTATCACAGTAATTTTCAGGTCTGGGAGTCGCGCTACCGCGACCCGCGTTATCTGTCGAAGCTGACCCTGGGCCAGTTCGGTTCAGAGGTTGAGTTGGGTCTGCACGACTGGTTGCACATGCGCTGGGCCTCGGTGCCACGGGATCCATCCAACGGCCAGCCGGTGCCATTCGCCAGGGATCCGGCGGACTTTTCCGCACGCTGGTTTGCACCGGAAAACGACTTCCTCGGCGATCCGTTTTCGTCCCATGTGAACCCGGTATTCTGGTATTTCCATGGCTGGATCGATGATCGACTGGAAGACTGGTTTCGCGCGCATGAACGCTTTCATCCGGGGGAGGTGAGTCGGCTGGAGGTTAACGGCGTGCCATGGTTTTCCCCGGGGCGTTGGGTGGAAGTCGCTGACCCGTGGTTGGGGCCGAGCACCCATGGTTGCAGCACCACGCCGGGGTTGCAGGCGGGCAAGTCGGTTGAGATGGACCCCGAAACCATGAAGCTGGCGCTGCGGATAACATTTGGCGAGGATGAGAAGAAGCTGGCGGATATGTTCCGCAAAGTGCCGCAGCGGCCTTGGTATGCGCGGCATTTGAAGGCTAAGCCGATTACCAGTTAAACCGAGTTATCGTTCATCGTCGGAACGCCGCCCGGGGCAAGCCCGGCTCCCACAGGTTTTATGTGTGCCGCATGTTTTGGACATGACGCATAACCTGTGGGAGCCGAGCTTGCCCGCGATGGCGGACTCATTGGCGACACAAATCACAAAACCTGCCACCCCCCACCCAACGCCTTGTACAGCGCAATACTCGCCTGCAACCGCGACAACCGCAGCTGCACATTCAGATCCTGCGCCGCATACAAGGTGCGTTGCGTCTCCAGCACCGTCAGCAAATCCTCGGCCCCGGCCTGGTAGCGGCTCTGAGCGATATCGAATGCGGTCTGCGCCTGCTTCAGTTCCTCACCTTGCCACTGCCGCTGTTCATCCAGACCACGAATGCTGTTCAGCGCTTTTTCCACGTCGGCAAAACCGTTGATGATCGCGCCGCGATAGGTTTCCAGCAGCTCTTCCTGGCGGGCTGTGGCCTTGTCACGCTGAGCGCCGAGACGACCATTATTGAAGATCGGTGCGACCAGGCCTGCGGTCAGGTTGTAAAACGGGTTGCGCAACATATCGGCGGCGCGGTCAGCCCCCGAGCCGATTTCAGCGCTCAAGGTCACGGTCGGCAACATCGCGGCGCGGGCCACGGTGACATTCGCCTGTGCTGCGGCCAGTTGTGCTTCGGCACGGGCAATGTCCGGGCGGCGCCGGATCAGTTCACTGGGCACGCCAGCGTCGATGGTCGGCCATGACAGTTGATCGAAATGTTCCAGGCTCAACGGCAATTGCTGCACCGGCCGGCCGAGCAGGGCCGCCAGGCTGATCGAAGCGTCCTGAGCCTGTTGCTGCACCAGCGGCAATTGCCGTTGTTGCGCCGCGACCAGGCTTTTTTGCTGCGCCAGTTCCAGCGCGGTCGCCGAGCCTGAATCAAACCGCGTCTGCACCAGTTTCAAAACACTCTGCGCGTTCGCCAGGTTCAGTTCGGCGATGCGGCTCTGTTCGCGCAGCGACAGGGTTTGTGCATAGCCGCTGGCAACGCTGCTGAGCAGCGTCAATTCCACCGTTGCCTGATCGAACTGGCTGGCCTGCAACGCAAACTGTGCGCTGTCGCGGGAGGCGCGCTGGCCGCCCCAGAAATCGATTTCGTAGCTGGCGCTGAGGTTGGCGTTGAAGTAATCCGCGGCGCTATTATCGCTGTCGGCATCGAGTTGGCTATAGCCATTGCCACGCAGCAGTTTCTGGCGGTTGGCATTCAACCCCGCTGTGACCTGCGGCAGCTGCGAACCGCCGGCCACCACCGTTTCCGCCTGTGCCTGACGCACACGGGCGATGGCGGCGGCCAGATCGAAACTGCCGACGCGTGCCTGTTCGATCAGTTGGTCCAGCTGCGGGCTACCGAACTGCGTCCACCATTGCTGGTTGCTGCGGGTGGTGCCTTCATTGTGCGGTGATTGCCAGTCGGCGGGCGGCTGGAGGTCGCTGTCCGGGCGCTGGGCGGGGCTGGCGCAAGCACCGAGCAACAGGCAGAGAGTCAACAGACTGAGTGACGGCTTCATGGAAAGATCATTCACTGGTAAGGGCCGTGACCGGGTCGAGTCGGGCAGCTTTGCGGGCCGGCATGAAGCCGAAGACAACACCGGTGACCAGGGCGCAGCCGAAGGCGCCGAGCACCGCTATCAAGGAGAACGCAACAGCGACTTCGCTGAGAATCAACACACCGCCAACGATCAGCGCCAAGGCGATCCCGGCCAGCCCGCCGACCACCGAGAGCATCACCGCTTCGGTGAGAAACTGACGCAGGATGTCGCGCTGCCGGGCGCCGGTGGCCATGCGAATACCGATCTCGCGGGTGCGCTCGCGCACGGTCATCAGCATGATGTTCATCACACCGATCCCACCCACCAGCAAGGAAATCGCGGCAATCGAGCCGAGCATCAGCGACAGGGTGTTTTGCGTGCGTGCTTCGGCCTGGATCATCGCGGCGTTGTTGGTCAGCTCGAAATCCTTCTTGCCGTTGTGCAGCCGCAGCATCAACTGCTCGATGGCCATCTCAGTCTCTTTGACCTTGCGCGCATCGGCGGCGGCGATGGCCACGTATTCGGGATTGTGCGTACCAAACAGCCGGACGCTGGCGGCGGAGTAGGGGATGGCGATACGGTCGTCGCTGTCGGAATCGCCAGAGCTGGCACCTTTTTCCGCGAGGACGCCGACCACCTGAAACGGCACGTTTTCGATCAGGATGTATTGGCCGATCGGGTTGGCCACGTCCTTGAGTAACCTGGTTCGCACCTTGTGGCCGATCACCGCGACCGCCGCGGCGTTTCGCTCATCGGCCTCGGTGAAGTAGTTGCCTTCGACCACCGGCCAATTGAAGATCGCCGGAAAATTGGTGTCGTTGCCACCGACGTAACTCAAGTGGTCGAGGTTACCGAAGCGCACCCCGGCTTCCTGGCCATTGACCGGCATGATCCGCATCACTTGCGGCAGGCTGGCCACCGCCGCGACGTCATCGAGGGTGACGATGCCCGGCGCGGTACGCGGGTTCGGGGCCGAGCCGCTGAGGTAAATGATGTTCGAGCCGAAGGCGCCCATTTGCGCCATGACCTGGCGTTTGCTGCCTTCGCCTACCGCCAGCATGACCACCACCGACGCCACACCGATGATAATCCCGAGCAGCGTCAGCGCCGTGCGGAAGCGGTTGATCCACATTACCCGCCAGGCGGCTTGCACTGCGTCGATCAGTTCACCTTTCCACGCGCCAGTGGCCTCGGCACCTTCGCTCAGACGCTTGCGCAGGTCCACGGCTTGCAACGCGCCGGGTTTGGCTGAGGTCTGGGCTTCAGGGTTGTCGCGGGCGCTGTCGCTGATGATCAGGCCGTCGCGAATTTCGATGATGCGTTTGGCCCGGGCCGCGACTTCACGGTCGTGGGTGATCAGGATCACCACATGACCCTGGCTTGCCAGTTCATCGAGCAGCGTCATGACCTCGGCACCGCTGTGGCTGTCGAGGGCGCCGGTGGGTTCGTCGGCGAGGATGATGTGGCCGCCGTTCATCAAGGCGCGGGCAATGGATACCCGCTGTTGTTGCCCGCCGGAGAGCTGGTGCGGACGGTTGCCGGTGCGCGAGGCCAGGCCGAGGCGGTCGAGCAGGGCGGCGGCGCGGGCATGGCGTTCGGCGGCGGGGGTGCCAGCGTAGATGGCCGGCATCTCGACGTTTTCCTGAGCCGAGCCGGACGGAATCAGGTGATACCCCTGAAACACAAAACCAAAGGCTTCGCGGCGCAGCCAGGCCAGTTCGTCGCTGTCGAGCCCGGATACGTTTTCCCCGGCAAAGCGGTATTCGCCCGAAGTGGGGCGGTCGAGGCAGCCGAGGATGTTCATCAGCGTCGACTTGCCGGACCCGGAGGCGCCGACAATCGCCACGAACTCCCCCGCATGGATCGACAGGTCGATGCCGCGCAGTACATGAACGTGCGGTGAATCGCCGCCACCGTAGGCTTTACGGATGTCTTGCAGGTCGATCAGGGGCGTCTGCATTCAACCGCCGCTCCCGTCGGCAGAGCCGATCAGCAGGTGATCGCCCTCCTGTAATCCATCGAGGATCTGCACCCGCAGGCGATCACTGATTCCGGTGCGAACTTCGCGCTGCTCGACGCTGCCGTTTTTGGCCACGACTTGCGCAGTCTGGTTGCCTGGTTCTGCGCCACCTTGCAACGCCGCAATGGGCGCGGTGAGGACGTTTTTTGCCTGGTCGGAAACGAAAAACACCTGCGTCGTCATTTCTGCCATCAGTGCATTGTCGGCGTTATCGACATCGAGCAACACGGTGTACAGCACTACGCGCGCGCTGCCGCTTTTGCTCGAACTGGCCGGGCTGCCGCCACCCTGACTGGTCTGATCCAGTGGCTTGGGCGGTACAGGCAGAATCTGCCGCACGGTGCTGCTCCAACGACGACTGCCACCGCTTAAGGTGGTGAACCAGGCATTCATGCCGGGTTTGACGTGGCCGATGTCAGCTTCCGAAACTTCGGCCCAAACGGTCATGGGCGATAGTTTGGCGATGCGCAAAATCAATGGTGTCTGCTGCTGTGCGTTGAGGGTCTGGCCTTCGCGGGCGTCGAGGGCGACCACGGTGCCAGACATCGGTGCGTAGATGCGGGTGTAGCCCAGTTCGGCCTGATCGCTGCGCAGGCTGGCTTCGGCCTGACGGATCTGTGCCTGGAACATGTCGATGCGGGCCTGGGTGGCACGCAGTTCGGCCTGAGCGGTTTGCACGTCTTCTTCACGGGTGGCACCGCCTGCCTTGAGGTTCTGCTGGCGCTGGTATTTCTGCCGGGCGAGCTCGTGCAGAGCCCGTTGCTCCTGAAGCTGCGCCTTGAGGTTTTCGATGGAGAAACGCCCTGCGTCGAGTTTGGCCTGTTGTGTGGACGGGTCGATTTCCACTAGCAGCTGTCCTTCTTTGACTACGTCGCCGACCTCCACGTGAATTTGCTGGATCTGCCCGGACGCTTGAGCACCGACATCGACATAACGTCGAGGTTGCAGCGTACCCAACGCGGTGACGCTGCTTTCAATATCGCCACGGCTGACGGCCACGGTGGCGAATTTATCGCGGCCGGGCGGGAGGACCTGCCAGGCGGCGACGGCGATAACGGGGATCAGACAAAGTGCTACAAGCAGGGCGCGTCGGGTGTGTCGGGGACGTTTCATGCAGGGTTCCGGCCAATGGGTATCGGCCCGTCGTTCAACCTGTGCGCAGACAACGGCGACAGCCGAACACTGTCGGGGAGTCAACAGAGACGGGGAGCTGTCCTGTAAACGAGGAATGGGGCGGGGAATTTAGGTGTGGACACATAGGGTTACACCTGTAGCTCAAGACTATTTATCGGGCAAGACAAAGCAACACTTTAAATCTACATGAGAATTACTATAAATTACGCACCTCGAACTGCCACTATCGTGCCACTGCCTATTTCGGCGGTCGACGAGGGGGCTCAAGGACAAAAACCGCACCCGTGCGGCCGGGAGTCATGTTGGAAAACTACTATCGCGAGCTGGTGTGTTTCCTGAACGCCAAGCTAGGCAACCGCCAGGTGGCCGAAGATGTGGTGCATGACGCGTATGTGCGGGTCCTGGAGCGTTCCAGCGACACGCCCATCGAACAGCCCCGGGCGTTTCTGTATCGCACCGCACTCAATCTGGTGATCGACGATCATCGGCGCAATGCCTTGCGTCAGGTCGAGTCGCTGGAAGTGCTCGACACCGAAGAACGCTACTTCACGCCATCCCCGCACAACTGCCTCGATCACGGCCAGCGCCTGCAAATGCTCCAGCGTGCCTTGGCGCAATTGCCACCGCTGTGTCGCGACAGTTTTCTGTTGCGCAAGATCGAGGGGCTGTCCCACCCGGAGATCGCCGAACGCTTGGGCATTTCGCGAGCCCTGGTGGAAAAGCATATCGTCAATGCGATGAAGCATTGCCGGGTACGGATGCGCCAGTGGGACGCCCATTGATCCTTTCCCGTTAAATTTTATTTCACTGTCCTCGTTCCTACTCAACAGACGACCTGCTGACCTGCCCAAGGCCGGCCGGGTCACTTAGGCTTACTCCCCGCTGCACGGGGGTTCATCCAGAGGACACTGGAAATGACACAGGCAATTGCATCGCCCATCGTTCACGACCTGATCGGCGTCGGTTTCGGCCCTTCGAACCTGGCGCTGGCCATCGCTCTGCAAGAGCGCGGGCCGAGCCAGGGCGAGCTGGATGTTCTGTTTCTCGACAAGCAGGCGGACTACCGCTGGCACGGCAACACCCTGGTGACCCAGAGCGAATTGCAGATCTCGTTCCTCAAGGACCTGGTGACGCTACGCAATCCGACCAGCCCGTACTCCTTCGTCAACTACCTCAAGCATCACGGTCGTCTGGTGGATTTCATCAACCTCGGCACCTTCTATCCATGCCGCATGGAATACAACGACTACCTGCGCTGGGTCGCCGCGCAATTTGAAACGCAGAGCCGTTACGGCGAAGAAGTGCTGACCATCGAGCCGGTGCTGCACAGCCAGCAAGTCGAAGCGTTGCGGGTGATTTCGCGCGACGCCGACGGTCAGCAACACGTGCGGACCACCCGTTCAGTGGTGGTCAGTGCTGGCGGTACACCACGCATTCCGCAGGCGTTCAAGTTGCTCAAGGATGACAGCCGCGTGTTCCACCACTCCCAGTACCTGGCGCAAATGGCCAGGCAACCGTGCGTGAACAATCAGCCGATGAGCATCGCCATCATCGGCGGCGGGCAGAGCGCAGCGGAAGCCTTCATCGACTTGAACGACAGCTTCCCGTCGGTGCAAGTCGACATGATCCTGCGCGGTTCGGCGCTGAAACCGGCGGATGACAGTCCGTTCGTCAACGAAGTATTCTCGCCGGAGTTCACCGACCTGGTGTTCCAGCAAGCCCACAGCGAGCGCGAACGCCTGGTCAACGAGTACCACAACACCAACTATTCGGTGGTGGACATCGACCTGATCGAACGCATCTACGGCATCTTCTATCGCCAGAAAGTCTCGGGCATCGCACGCCATGCGTTCCACACCTTGACCACCATCGAAAAAGCCACGGCCACTGAATACGGTATCGAACTGGTGGTGCGCAACAACGCCACCGGTGAAGTCACGGTTCGTCATTACGACGCCGTGGTGTTGGCCACCGGTTATGAGCGGCAGATGCACCGTAAGTTGCTGGCACCAATGGAGCAGTACCTGGGTGATTACGAGGTGGATCGAAACTACAAGCTGATCACTGATGAGCGCTGCAAGGCCGGCATCTACATGCAGGGCTTCTGCCAGGCGAGCCATGGGTTGAGCGACACGCTGTTGTCGATCCTGCCGATACGGGCGGATGAGATTGCCGGTTCGTTGTATGAGCATGGCAAGAACCGTGGGCACAGCCGGTCGGTGGTGGATCTGTTGTTGGCGACTGCCAGCTAAATTTTCGGCGCCTGCTCGGCCGCCTTCGTCGGAACGCCGCCCGGAGCCGGCTCACTCCTACAATGGAACTGTGTAAGCAGGCCAATGTAGGAGTGAGCCTGCTCGCGATGAGGCCCTTGAAAGCACCGGAAATTTTGAAAGCTGAACCCTTCCTGAAGAACCCCGCGATTCCCTCACCCCACGCCGTGCCTTCGTTTACTCTCCAGAAATCGGGGCATAAGCTTCGCGCGTTTTCATCAATAGCGGAGACCCACAGTGGGTACTTGTTCGAGTGACAGTAGTCGGCCGGTTTCAGTAACCGGCACCGTCTCGGCAAGATAACGCGCAGCTTTTTTTTGCCGTTGTCTCGCCGTACAGCGAGCAGCGGCTTCCCGGTCGAGCCAGTCGTGGCGCGATTCCCGACGCCCTCTCATCGACACACTATCGTGTGATGGCGACTGCCTTGTCGTCACCGCCGCGACTCGACACGCCTGCTCGAAGGTTTCCCGGCTGACCCTGGGGGGCAACGCCTTGAACCTGACCCTGCTCAAAGAGTTCTTCGCCGGATTCCTGCGCACCCGCCATATCGTCCGGCACTTCCGTCGTCTGGCGTTGCTGGAAACCTTCACCGACACCACGGTCAGCCGTGAAGTGCCACCGACGCTGGCGCAAACGCTGGTGAGTGCCGCCAACAGCGACACCGGCCAATTGCTGGAAACACTCGGCTCTCACACCGCTGGCCTGAGCGACCTCGAAGCCGTCGCACTGCGTGAGCGTTTCGGGCTCAACGAGGTCGAGCATGAGCAGCCGCTGCCTTGGTGGACTCACCTGTGGCACTGCTACAAAAACCCGTTCAACCTGTTGCTGACGCTGCTCGCAGTCATCTCCTGGCTGACCGAGGACATGAAAGCCGCCATCGTGATTTTCTCCATGGTGGTGCTCTCGACGTTGCTGCGGTTCTGGCAGGAAACCAAATCCAACCAGGCCGCCGACGCGTTGCAGGCGATGGTGAGTAACACCGCGACGGTCCTGCGCCGCGACGCACTGCGCACCGAGTTGCCGATCAAACTATTGGTGCCGGGCGACCTGATCGTGTTGTCGGCCGGTGACATGATTCCCGCCGATTGCCGGGTGCTCAGCGCCAAAGACCTGTTCGTCAGTCAGGCGGCGATGACCGGCGAATCGATGCCGGTGGAAAAATTTCCGCGCCAGCAAGACAACGACACGAGCAACCCGCTGGACCTCGACAACATCCTGTTCATGGGCACCAACGTGGTCTCCGGCACGGCGATGGCGGTGATTCTTACCACCGGCAACGACACTTATTTCGGTGCCCTGGCGCAACGGGTCGGGGCCACTGATCGTGCGCCGACGTCGTTCCAGACCGGGGTCAACAAAGTCAGCTGGCTGTTGATTCGCTTCATGTTCGTGATGGCGCCGCTGGTGCTGTTCATCAACGGTTTCACCAAAGGCGACTGGACCCAGGCGCTGCTGTTCGCGTTGTCGATTGCCGTGGGCCTGACCCCGGAAATGCTGCCCATGATCGTCACCTCGACCCTGGCCAAAGGCGCGGTGTTTCTGTCGCGTAAAAAAGTCATCGTCAAACGCCTGGATGCGATCCAGAACTTCGGTGCCATGGACGTGCTGTGCACCGACAAGACCGGCACGCTGACTCAGGACAAAATCTTCCTCGCCCGCAATGTCGACGTTTGGGGCAACGACTCCGACGACGTGCTGGAAATGGCCTACCTCAACAGCTACTACCAGACCGGCCTGAAAAATCTGCTGGATGTGGCCGTGCTGGAACACGTGGAAATCCTCCGTGAACTCAAGGTCGGCACAGCGTTTCGCAAGATCGACGAGATCCCGTTCGACTTCACCCGCCGGCGCATGTCGGTGGTAGTCGCCGAGCGCGAGCATGCTCATCTGTTGATCTGTAAAGGTGCGGTGGAGGAAGTGCTGGCGGTGTGCACGCGGGTGCGTCACGGCGTCGTTGATGAGGCGCTGAGCGATGAACTGCTGGCGCGGATTCGCCAGGTGACCGCGACGTTCAACGCCGAAGGGCTGCGGGTCGTCGCGGTGGCTGCGCGGCCAATGATCGAAGGCCGCGACACGTATAGCCTGGTCGATGAACAGGAACTGACACTGATCGGTTACGTGGCGTTCCTCGATCCACCCAAGGAAAGTACCGCGCCGGCCCTCAAAGCGCTGGCGGCTCATGGCGTAGCGGTGAAAGTGCTGACCGGCGACAACGAACTGGTGACCGCTAAAATCTGCCACGAAGTCGGCCTGGAGCAGCAGGGCCTGCTGATGGGCAACGACATCGAACGCATGAGCGACGCCCAACTGGCCGTGGCGGTAGAGACCACCAACGTCTTCGCCAAACTCACGCCGTCGCACAAGGAGCGCATCGTGCGCTTGCTCAAGGGCAACGGCCACGTGGTCGGGTTCATGGGCGACGGCATCAACGACGCTCCAGCCCTGCGCACCGCCGACATCGGTATTTCGGTGGACAGCGCCGTCGACATCGCCAAGGAAGCGGCGGACATTATCTTGCTGGAAAAAAGCCTGATGGTGCTGGAGGAGGGCGTGCTGGAAGGGCGCCGCACCTTCGCCAACATGCTCAAGTACATCAAGATGACCGCCAGCTCGAACTTCGGCAATGTATTCTCGGTGCTGGTGGCCAGCGCGTTCATCCCGTTCCTGCCGATGCTGCCGATGCACCTGCTGGTACAAAACCTGCTCTATGACATTTCGCAGATCGTCATTCCGTTCGATAACGTCGATGAAGAAATGCTCAAGCAACCACAGCGTTGGCAACCGGCGGAAGTCGGGCGCTTCATGCTGTTCTTCGGGCCGATCAGCTCGATCTTCGACATCACCACGTTTGCCCTGATGTGGTACGTGTTCAACGCCAACACCCCGGATCACCAGACCTTGTTCCAGTCCGGCTGGTTCGTGGTCGGGCTGCTGACCCAGACCCTGATCGTGCACATGATCCGCACCCCGAAAATCCCGTTCCTGCAAAGCCGCGCGGCGATGCCGTTGATGGTGATGACCGGGATCATCATGGCCGTGGGCATTTTTCTGCCAATGGGACCGTTGGCGCACTACTTCAAGCTGCAGGCGCTGCCATCGTTGTACTTCGTGTTTCTGCCAGTGATTTTGCTGGCATACATGGCGCTGACGCAGGCGGTGAAGGGGTTCTACATCCGCCGGTTTGGCTGGCAGTAGATCGTCCGGTAGCAATTCCCTCTCTGTGGTGAGGGAACTTGCAACAAAAAACGCCGCGTCAAGTCATCCCGAAGTGGCGTTCTTGTAAGACCTTGAAATCAATTCGTTCACTTTCAGACGTTTCCTACAGGGGCTCAGGATGTTTTGATGCGCGTGACGTTTACTTGAGCCAACAGCTCTTACCTTTGTCGCGACCGTTGGATCCCATGTCCTATAAATGCTGGCGAATCCTGATCGCCGAAGAACAGTACATTCATTGCAGAAACATCGAGAAATCCCTAGCCGAACTAGGCTATCGCGCCTTCACGCTGACGACCTCGCTCCCGGAACTGTTGGCGTTGACTCACTACTCCTCGGAGCCCCCCGAACACTTTGATCTGATGATCATCAACGGTGAGCTATTGGCGACATCGGGTATCGATCCGGTGAGGTTTTTTCAGAGCAACTCTCAGATTCGTCACGGCGTGATTCACGATTCGCGACGCGGTCTGCCGAAGGCAGAGACAATTTACGCCAACCACCGACGCCAGCTGAGCTTGATCCGCACACTGGATCGACAGACCCTTGGCATGCTGCTGGAGCCGCTCGATTTTTAGGAAAATTCCGCCAAAACTTGCGACGTTTCCTAACGAGGCAGGCGCCCGATTGGGGATTTTTTGCACTGGCTGAAACCGCGCGACGAATCACAGATCCGGCCATGAGCCTTCGTTGAAATCAGAAAGGGAAACCGAATTTTCAGGAAAAGTCCTACATAAACCGGTATCAGGCTTCCGTAGTCTTGCGCCCCACCTTGATACCCGGCGGACCTCACTTTGACGAACAAAGCCTTACGAATCCTGATTGCCGACGAGCAACACTTTCACCGGATGAAGGTCGAGCGCCTGTTCAACCATTTGGGCTACTACCGGGTGGCACCGGTTCAAAACCTTGAAGAACTGTTGACCCTGGTCGAGTACGGTTGCGAACCGTTTGACCTGGTGGTCATCAATGCCTCTCTAGCCGCTGGATCACTGGACCTGCGCGGGTTCTTCCTCGACAACCGCCAGGTTCGTCATACCCTGATTTTCAACGACCAGCCTGCGCAATCGGCGTCGATGCCTTTGCGCGTAAAACAGACGATTCATGTGAGTCCTGTGGCGCTTCCTGATCTGATGTGCATCCAGCGCCTGATGTCGAGCGTCGACCCGTACGCGACATCTCCTGACGGTGCGATACCCGCAAATGGTGAGTTGAACCGAGGCGACCGCTCGTCGGAACTGTTATTTTTGACAGGTGGTTTTCATCTCCTGGCCATGTAAGAGTTTTCGCGCAGATGCTGCGTGCATTCCGGACATATACGGCGGGCATTCGTGGCCTCATCGTCGATTTTTTGCACAGGGAGTTGCCATGAAGTCAGTGCTGATTGTGGAAGATCATCCGGTGGTTTGCACCGCAGTCAAACTGGTACTTGAGCGGGAAGGTTTCAAACTGATTTATGAAGCCTGCTGCGTCGGTGAGGCGTTGGTGATACTCCGTGAGCACAACGTTGGTCTGGTGATTCTGGATCTTGTGATGCCCGGCGGTAACGGGCTGGATGTACTGGAGCGAATAAAATCCAGCAACTTGACGTGTGTGGTGCTGGTATTCACGTCCCTTGATCCGCTGTTTTTTCAAGAACGTTGCATGCGCGCCGGGGCCCTGGCGTATGTCGCCAAGACCAACGACCTCAGTCAATTGCACAAGGCCATTCACGCGTTGATGGCCGGGTACACCTATTTCGCGCAGCTGCCCAGCGCATCAATGGACGCGCTGCAGCAAAGCGAAAAACAAATGATCGATAAACTCTCCAACCGCGAACTGACCATCCTCCAGTACCTGGCCCGGGGAACCACAAACAAGGCCATCGCCGAGGCGATGCACCTGAGCCACAAGACAGTCAGTACCTACAAGACCCGTTTGATCGAAAAGCTCGGCGTGAAGGCGGCCGTTCACCTGCGCGATTTCGCCATACGCAATCACTTGATCTAAGGGGCCTGAACGTGCGTATTCTGTTGTGCGCCTTGATGCTATGCCTGGTGCCGCCGACGCTGGCCGCCCAGGATGACGAGCCGAAGTCCTTGAAGCTGCTGGGGCGTTCGACGGTGGCGGGTTACGAGGTCCGGTTGGATAAAAAGGACCGGCAATGGCTGCGCAACAAGCGTGTCCTGCGCCTTGGGGTGAGCGGGCCGGACTACCCACCTTTCGAAGTCACGCGCAATCATGATGAGCTGGAAGGCATCACCGCCGACTACGCCCAATTGATTGCACAAATGTTGGACATCCCGATTGAAGTTCGGCGTTATGGTACGCGGGAAGCGGCCATGGAGGCTCTGAAATTCGATGCGCTTGATCTACTCGGGACCTCGAACAATTTCGAAGCGGCCGACCCCGAGTTGATCTTGTCCAGTTCCTATGCAGAAGATCAGCCGATGCTGGTTACCCGACTGGACGAGCGCATGCCCGAGGATCTGGCGGGTAAACGCATCGCCATGGTCGATGACTATCTGCCTGCGCGAACGGTCGAAACGTTTTATCCCGCGGCGAGTCTGCAACGTTATCCATCCGCGCTCGATGCACTTGGCGCGGTGGCGTACGGGCAAGATGACGTGTACTTGGGGGACCTCATCAGTGCCAACTACCTGATCAACAATAATTACCTCAATGACGTTCAGTTGTTGGGGCCTTCCGGGCTCGACGCCAACCCGTTCGGCTTTGCCATGGCCAGGGACAACCTGCCTCTTAAGGACATCATCGACAAGACGTTGGCGGCGATCCCTTTGGATCAACGGGCGGCTATTGATCAGCGCTGGAGCGCCGGCAGGGTCAACAGGTTAAGTCAGGCGCGAGTCAATTTGAGCGCCAGTGAACAGCATTGGCTGGACCGTCACCCACAGGTGAATGTCGGGGTGGTCGAGAACTTTGCGCCGCTGTCATTCTTCAATGCCGAGGGGCAATTCAGCGGGCTGACCGCGCAATTGCTGACGCTGATCAGCCAGCGCAGCGGTTTGAACTTCAACGTGCTACGGGGCCGGTCCCTTGACCAACAGATTCAGCGACTCAAGGCTGGCGAGATCGACGTCATACCCGCCATCATCCCGGCCACCGAAGGTGTCTCGGATCTGCACTTTACCAGCCCCTATGTGACCAATCCGTACACGCTGGTCAGTGCAAACACGCCCGATAGCCCTAAGACGCTGAATGACTTGGCCGGTAAACGGCTGGCGATTTATCACAACCACCCGGTGCGCGCATTCATTCAGTCGAGGGTGCCAGGCGTGCGCTTGGTGGATGTTGAAAACCCGGCGCAAGGTCTGGAATTGGTCATGAACGGACAGGCCGACGCGGCAGTCAGTTCGTTGTTCATGACCCGTTACCTGATTGCCCGCTATTACCAGGGACGTTTACGGATCAGCAGCACCGTGGGCGACGAACCGGCGCGCATCGCCATGGCAATGGACCGCGGTGCTCCGGAATTGCAATCGATCTTGAACAAGGCGTTGCTGAGCATCTCGCCCGAAGAAATGGACGGTCTGGTCGCCCGCTGGGGCAATGATGTGGTGGTGGATGACAGCTATTGGCTTCGTCACCGCCCAGCCATTTTGCAGGCGTTTGCCGCCGCCGCCGCGTTGCTCTTGCTGGCTTTGGGCTGGATCACCTGGCAGCGCCGACAGATCCGCCAACGTCAACGGTGGTTGCAACAATTGCAGGACGCCAAGGACGCCGCCGACGACGCCAATCGCGCGAAAACCACGTTTCTGGCGACCATGAGCCACGAAATCCGTACGCCGATGAATGCCCTGATCGGCATGCTCGAAATGGCCGGGATGCGGGCGAAGGAGGGCGTCGCCGATCGTTCCGCCCTGGAGGTAGCGTCCACTGCCGCGCAGCAGTTACTGGCATTGATCGGCGATATCCTGGACATTGCCCGCATCGAATCCGGCCATTTGTCCCTGGCGCCCGAGCGTGTCAATTTGCATGCGCTGGTGGCATCGGTGTGCCGGGTGTTCGAAGGCCTGGCTCGGGAGAAAGACCTGGCATGGCGAGTTGACCTGGACGAGCGCAGTGATCGTGACGTGTTGATCGACCCCACGCGTTTCAAGCAGGTGCTGTCCAATCTGTTGAGCAATGCGATCAAGTTTACCCATGCCGGTGAGGTGAGCCTGACACTGCGGGTTGTGCCGGGGATTTCAGGTCATCTGGCGGTGAACGTACATATCGAAGACACCGGCATTGGCATCAGCGCAATTGATCAGCAGCGCTTGTTCAGCCCGTTCGTCCAGGCCGGCAACAGCCAACAGTCGGGCCGCAAGGGTTCCGGTCTGGGGTTGGTGATCAGTCGCACCCTGTGCGAAATGATGGGGGGGCGGCTAGTGTTCGACAGCGTCCTTGGGCGGGGCACTCAGGCCGACATCAATCTGTCGCTGGTGGCGTTGAAAGCCTTGCCCCCCTGTGATGCGGTGGACAGTGAATTAGCGCTATCCACCCGACCGCTGGTGATTTTGGTGGTCGATGACTATCTGGCTAATCGCATGTTGCTGAACCGTCAGCTGAGCTATCTGGGGCACCGCGTCATTGAGGCCGAGGATGGCGAGCAAGGGCTCGAACAATGGCGCGCGCATGAGTTCGATGTCGTCATCAGTGACTGCAATATGCCCGGGCTCAGCGGTTATGAATTAGCGAGCGCAATTCGAGATGAAGAGCGCGCCCATGGATTGCCGCCCACCCTGATTCTGGGGTTTACCGCCAATGCGCAGCCTGAAGAAAAGATTCGATGCGTGGAAGCGGGCATGGACGACTGCTTGTTCAAACCCATCCTGCTGGCGGATTTGAGCGCCTGGCTGGCATCACGATTTTCAAGTGAGACGCCGATCCCGGTCGACGTGCAGGCCACCAGCGAGATGGACTTGACCGGCCTGGAGCTTTACGTCGGTGAAGACCGCGCGCTGATCAATCAATTGCTGCGCGAATTGGCCGAGACCAACCGTGATGACCGCAATTATCTGCTGCAAGCCCATGCCGGTGACAATCGCCCGCGCCTCCAGGAGCTGGCGCACCGCATCAAGGGCAGTGCGCGCATGGTCCGCGCAGAACGTTTGATCGAGTGTTGCGAGGATCTGGAACGAGCCTGCGCCGAAGGCCGCGCGGCGCTGATCGACGAGGCCGTCGATCAGTTGCAGCACGCGATGAAAAGTCTCGGGCAGCACCTCAAGCGTGACTAGCCAGGTGCGATGCCTTTAAGGCAGGTCAGCCGCTGGCCGCGAAGCGGTCTAATGCCTTACCCCCGAGCCTCCAAAATCATGCAAGTTGTCGACCCCGTCGCATACAACCGCCCATCCACATCATAAATCCGCCCCTCGGCCAGCGCGGTCGAACGTCCCAAGTGAACGATCTTGCCTTCGGCGCGCACCGGCCCGCTGGCACCCGTCAGTGCGCGCACATAACTGATGCGCAGATCCAGCGTCGTATAGCCCTGACCCTTTTTCAGCTGCGTATGAATCGCACAGCCCATGCACGAGTCCAACAACGTCGCAGCATAGCCGCCATGCACGCTGCCCAGCGGGTTGTAATGGCGCGCGTCCGGGGTGCCCTGAAAGATAAACAGCCCGGCCGACCATTCGATGGGGATGAAATCCATCAGCGCGCCAATCGGCGGCGAAGGCAGCTCACCGTTACCGATGCCTTCGAAGAATTCGGCGGGCGACAGCGCACTGACGTCGGCCATGGACAGGCTGCCAGGGCCGGCAAGCCGGGCGCGCATGACGTGTTCCTGGGCAATCCATTGAGCGAGCGTGGCTTCGCGGGTGGGGCTTTGCATAGACATGTCCTCGGGCGGTGCGGATATTATGGTTGTAATCCTGGTCGATATTATGTCCGAAATAAAAACTCCGCCAGCCCCGCGTGTCGCGTCACATCAGGCGATGTCAGCGTGGTTGAACTCCTCTCCTAGAAAGTCGATCAACGTGCGCACCGACGGCAACAGTCCACGGCGAGAAGGAAAGATTGCATGGATGATTCCGCATTTCGGTGCCCAACCCGGCACCAGATTGACCAACCGACCGGTCGCCATGTCATCGCGCACCACTACGCTCGGCAGGTGCGCAATGCCAATACCCGCAACCACCGCGTGACGCAACGCGAGCAAATCATCGGTGACCATGCGTGGCGTATGTCGAATCAGTGCGCTGGCGCCTTCGGCACCGAATAATTCCCACTGATATTCACGCTGGGCGGCTCCCCAATGCAGGCTCGGCAACCCGCTCAGGTCGGCGGGGGAGGCGGGGGACGACAGGCGTTCGGCCCAGGCCGGGCTACCCACCACGCACTGGGTGCTGTTGCCCAGAACCTTCATCACCATGTCGGTGTTTTCCAATGGCGGAAAGCGCACGCGCAGGGCGATGTCGAACCCTTCGTGGATCAGGTCGACCCGGCGATTGGTGCTCTCGATAAATAATTCCACCAGCGGGTATTTGAGCATGTAGCGCGTCAGCATGGGCCCGACCCAGGAGTTGAGCAGCGCCGTCGGGCAACTGATGCGCACCAGGCCTTGAGGCTCGGAGCGATTGCGTTCGATCAGTTCGGCGGCACTTTCTGCTTCGACGCGCATGGCCAGGCAACGCTGGTAGTAGGCCTGGCCGATTTCCGTCAACGAACAATGGCGACTGGTGCGATGCAGCAGGCGAACACCGAGACGTTCTTCAAGCTCGGCGATGCGTCGGCTGAGCTTCGATTTAGGCATGTCCAATGCCCGACCAGCCGGGGCGAAACCGCCGTGTTCCACCACTTGAGTGAAGTAGTAAAGGGTGTTGAGGTCTTCCATCATCGTTCCCCAAATAGAACGCAAAGGCTGATTTTTGCAGTCTAGCGCACCAAAGGTTCGAGTTTTAAGCTTTGTCCATGGCTTCACTCACCTCATCAGGAGACACCATGAAAAACATCATCGGTATCTACACCAGTCCACGCCCCCATTGGGTCGGCGACGGCTTTCCGGTTCGTACGCTGTTTTCCTACGACAACCTGGGCAAGCACATCAGCCCGTTCCTGCTGCTGGATCATGCCGCTCCTGCCGAATTCACCCCAACCACCGAACGACGTGGCGTTGGTCAGCATCCGCACCGTGGTTTCGAAACCGTGACTATCGTTTACAAGGGCGAACTGGAACACCGTGACTCCACCGGCAGTGGCGGAACGATCGGCCCTGGCGATGTGCAGTGGATGACCGCTGCTTCGGGGATCCTGCATGAGGAGTTTCACTCCGAGGGTTTCGCCAAATCCGGCGGCACTCTGGAAATGGTGCAGCTATGGGTCAACCTGCCGGCCAAGGACAAAATGGCCGACGCCGGTTACCAGACGATCCTCGATGGCGACATCCCGAACATCCCGCTCAAGAACCTGGCCGGCAGCCTGCGCTTGATCGCCGGTGAGTTCGACGGCCACACCGGTCCGGCGCGCACATTCACACCGATTGACGTCTGGGATTTGCGTCTCAAGGGTGGCAAGTTGTTGACTCTGGACCTGCACGAAGGTCGCAACACGGCATTGGTGGTGTTGCACGGCACGGTTCAGGTCAATGGCCAGGAGTCGGTGCGCGAAGGTCAGTTGGCGTTGTTCGATCGCGACGGCGATCAGTTGACCCTTGAAGCCAGCCAGGACGCTGTGGTGCTGTTGCTCAGCGGTGAGCCGATCGACGAACCGATTGTCGGTCACGGCCCGTTCGTGATGAACACCGAGCAAGAAATTCACCAGGCCTTCGCCGACTTCCAGTCCGGCCGCTTCGGCCAGATGCACGGTTAACCCGTAGCGCCTCAACAACCCGCTCTACACAGGATGCGTAGGCCGGTTCTCAGGCCAGGGATGGCTGTTGCCCAAACGAAAGAGGAAACGCACATGAGTACAGTCAATGCGGCCAACTTCAACGGCCAAAAACCGACCATCGATCCCAACGACAGCGCGATGCTGTTGATCGACCACCAGAGCGGGCTGTTCCAGATCGTCAAGGACATGGACGTGCCACAACTGCGCGCCAACGCGATTGCCCTGGCCAAGGCCGCGACCCTGCTGAACATGCCGGTTATTACCACCGCTTCCGTCCCGCAAGGACCGAATGGGCCATTGATTCCGGAGATTCACGAAGCCGCTCCGCACGCCCAGTACGTGGCACGCAAAGGTGAAATCAATGCCTGGGACAATGCTGAGTTTCATGCCGCGGTCAAAGCCACTGGCAAGAAAACCCTGGTGATCGCCGGCACGCTGACCAGTGTTTGCCTGGCGTTTCCGTCCATCGCGGCGGTGCATGAAGGCTACAAGGTGTTTGCCGTGGTCGATGCCTCGGGCAACCACTCGAAACTGGCCACTGATCTGACAATTGCCCGATTGGCGCAAGCCGGGGTGGTGCCGATCGACATCATGGCTACGCTCTCTGAGCTGCAAGGCTCGTGGAACCGTCCGGATGCCGAGCAGTGGGCCGCTGTCTACGCCCAGGCCATGCCGCATTATCAATTGCTGATCGAAAGCTACCTCAAGGCTCAGCAAGTGGCGAATGAACACGAAGTGCTGGACTCCCAGCGCTGAACGGCAACCCCACGCCGACTTCCACTCGGCATCGATAACACGCGAGGACTACTGCAATGACCACTTCTTACAAACGTCTCGACAAGGACAACGCTGCGGTTTTGTTGGTTGATCACCAGGCGGGTCTGCTGTCTCTGGTGCGCGACATCGAACCGGACCGTTTCAAGAACAACGTGCTGGCCCTGGCCGACCTGGCCAAGTACTTCAAGTTGCCGACCATCCTCACCACCAGTTTCGAAACCGGCCCCAACGGCCCGCTGGTGCCTGAGCTCAAAGCGCTGTTTCCGGATGCGCCTTACATCGCCCGTCCTGGCCAGATCAATGCCTGGGACAACGAAGATTTCGTCAAGGCGATCAAGGCGACCGGCAAGAAACAGCTGATCATCGCTGGCGTAGTTACGGAAGTCTGCGTGGCGTTCCCGGCACTCTCGGCGCTGGCCGAAGGCTTTGAGGTGTTCGTGGTGACTGACGCTTCCGGCACCTTCAACGAGCTGACCCGACAATCGGCCTGGGACCGCATGTCGGCCTCCGGCGCGCAGTTGATGACATGGTTCGGCCTGGCCTGTGAACTGCATCGCGACTGGCGTAACGACGTGGAAGGGCTGGCCACCTTGTTCTCCAACCACATTCCGGACTATCGCAACCTGATGACCAGCTACAACACCCTGACCAACAGCAAGTAACTACTGACAACGTAGATCCCCGGTGGGAGCGAGCTGTGGCGAGGGGGCTTGTCGAAACGTCGCACCGCCCCGTTGGGTCGCGGAGCGGCCCCAAGAATCTGAAGTTCCGGGCCTGCTGCGCAGTCCAACGGGGGCAAGCCCCCTCGCCACGGGCTCCCACATTTGTTTTGCATGAAACCCTCCTACACTGTGCCCAATGTGTGAGATCTTCGCGCCAATGGCCTTTGCTGGAGCTGCTCGATGCTGTCTTTTTTCACCGATCATCCGTTGGTCTGCGCACTGGTCCTGATCGTGATCGATCTTGGGCTGTGGCGTTTGATCAGCGCCAGCGCCAACGGCAGTAACTGGAAGCTCCTCGTCAGGCTGGTGATTTTCTCGTTGTTCAGCGTCCTGCTGTTCAACGAAGGCTTGAACCCGCTGGAGGTCGCCCCTTGGGCTGACAACGTGCCGTTGCACCTGGCGGCCACCGGTTTGCAGATTGGTTGGTGGCTGTTCGGCGCGCGGACCCTGACGGTGCTGATCGGCTCGGTGATGATGCAGCGGGTTGGGCACACCGGGCGTTTGCTCCAGGATCTGCTCGGTGCGGTGATCTTCCTGATCGCGATTATCGCGGCGCTGGCGTACGTGCTCGATCTGCCTGTCAAAGGCGTGCTGGCCACCTCCGGCGCCTTTGCGATCATCGTCGGCCTGGCCTTGCAAAGTACCCTTAGCGACGTGTTCTCCGGGATTGTCCTCAACACCACCAAACCCTATCAACTGGATGACTGGATCTCCATCGACGGCACCGAAGGTCGAGTCATCGACATCGACTGGCGCGCCACGCGCCTGCAAACCGCCCAAGGCAGCATGGCGGTGATTCCCAACTCGCTGGCGGCCAAGGCCAAGATCATCAACTTCAGCCGGCCGAGCGACATTTTTGGCGTGTCAATCAGCCTGCAACTGAGCCCCCACGCGCGTCCGCAAACGGTGATCGATGCGCTGGAACGAGCGATGCAGGGCTGTCGTTATTTTTTGAGTCATCCGGCACCGTGCGTTGCCCTCAAAGGCTCCAGCGTCACTGGCGTGGAATACGAAATCAGTGGTTTCGTGGTCTCGATGGATCAGAAACGCATGGTGCGCAATCTGCTGTATGACCTGGCCTACCGGCATTTGCAGGCGTCTGGTATCAACCTGTTGTCGAGCGTTGAGCCCAATGCGCCGGCGAACCCGTCGCGGGCACGCGCTTTGCTGGACAGCTCGAGCATTTTTTCGACCCTGCGCCAGGATGAGAAAGAGACTTTCAGCCAGCACATGACCCTGCAAAACTTTCGTGCCGGGGACGTGATTCTGCCGGCAGGGGAGGTCAGCGATCATTTGTTCATCATCGAATCCGGAGTGGTTTCGGTGGAGATGAGCCGTGGCGGGGTCAAGTTCGAGCCGGGACGCATGGGCCCGGGCGAGGTGATCGGCGAGGGCGGGATTTTACTGGATGCCGCGATGCCGGCAGACTTCATCGCCAAAACTGCCTGCAGCTTGTACCGGATCGAGAAGGACTACCTCAAACCCTGCCTGGATGCGCGGCATGACATTGGCGAGTCGATGAAGGCGCTGCTGGATTTCCGCTTGAACAAGGCGCAGACGCTGACTCAGGAAGTGCCGAAGGCTGTGGTGAGGAAGGGGTTTTTGCAGTGGTTGCGTAACAGGGCTTAGTGATTTGTGGTGGACGGCCGCTGCGCGGATCGCGAGCAGGCTCGCTCCCACAGTTGATCGAGTTTCTTCAGAAAGAATACGGTCAACTGTAGGAGTGAGCCCGGCTCCGGGCGGCGTTCCGACGATGGCCATTTCAGACCCGGTTAATTTCTCATTGGTCTCCAATGGCCTCCTCGACTTCTGGAATATTGGCTATTTGTCAGAAGGGCAGGCGGGATTAACGTGGCTCCACCCCCACTTGCTACCGGAGTCCACCATGAAACCTCGTATCGATTTCTACACCGCTTCCCCTGACGCGCTCAAAGCCATGATCGCCCTGGAAACCGCGGTGTCGAAGCTGCCGCTGGAAAAGAACCTGATCGAACTGGTCAAGCTGCGCACTTCGCAAATCAATGGCTGCGCCTTCTGCCTCGACATGCACAGCGCCGATGCCCGCAAGGGCGGTGAAGACGAGCGCCGTCTGTACACGTTGTCGGCCTGGCGCGAAACGCCGTTCTTCACCCCGCGTGAACGCGCGGCACTGGCCTGGACTGAATCCTTGACGCTGGTGAGCCAGACCCATGCGCCGGATGAGGACTACGAAGTGGCTGTGTCCGAGTTCAGTCCAAAGGAACTGGTCGACCTGACCGTGGCGATTACCACCATCAACGCCTGGAACCGTCTGGCGATTGGCTTTCGCAAAATGCCTCAAGCCTGATCAGTGAGCATCCGCTGACGGCGCGGCCGGTGGTTGCACCTTGCGCATCAGGGGCACCATCGCCGTGGCGATGATGAAGCAGACCATGATCATTAAAAACGCGTCGCCATAGGTTTGTGTCTGGGCTTCGCGGTAGGTCAACAGCCATAGCTGATGCAGGCTCGCGGTGACGCCAGTGTCTGCGCTGTGGCCGAGGGCGGCGAAGTTGTTGCCGACCTGCGACAGCCACTGATTCAATGCTTCGTTGGTGCTGTTGAGGTGTTCCGCCAACCGGGTGAAATGCAGGTTGGTGCGGTCGTTGAGGATGGTCGCGCAAGCGGCGATGCCAATGGCGCCTCCCAGGTTACGCATCAGATTGAACAACCCCGACGCATGTTTGAGCCGTGCCGGCGCCAGACCACCCAAGGTCAACGTCACCGCAGGCGGCACTGCCAGTTGCTGGGCAATTCCGCGCAACGCTTGCGGCAGCATGAGTTCTCTGGCGCCCCAGTCGTGGGTGATCGGGCTGAAATCCCACATCGACAACGCGAACAGACCCAGGCCGGTCATCATGATCCAGCGCAGATCGACTCGATTGGCCAAAAAGGCGTACAACGGAATCGCCATGATCTGGAACACCCCGGTGGAGAAAACCGCCAGACCAATGTCCAGCGCGCTGTAGCCGCGCACCCGGCCGAGAAACAGCGGCGTCAGGTAAATGGTGGCGAACAGGCCGATGCCGGTGACGAACGAGAAGAAACAGCCGAGGGCGAAATTGCGGTCCTTCAAGGCGCGCAAATCGACGATCGGATTGGCGACGTGCAAGGTCCGGCCGATGAACGCCAGCCCGGCGAGACCGCTGATCCAGGCGGTGGTGAGAATGGTGCTGTCGCTGAACCAGTTCCAGCGCGGGCCTTCTTCGAGGGTGTATTCCAGGCAGCCGAGAAATAGCGCCATGAACACCATGCTCAGGTAGTCGGCGCCCTTGAGCAGCGACAATTCCGGATGGTCGATTTTCACCAGCATCGGCACGGCCACGGCGACGAAAATCCCCGGCACCAGGTTGATATAGAACAGCCAGTGCCAGGATGAAATCTCGGTGATCCAGCCACCGATCACCGGCCCCAGCGTCGGTGCCAGCGAGGCGACCGCGCCGATGGTTGCCGCCGCGATCACTCGTTGCTTGCCGGTGAAGAAAAAGAACGCAGTGGTGAACACCAGCGGGATCATCGAACCGCCGAGAAAGCCTTGCAGCGCGCGGAAAGCGATCATGCTCTGAATGTTCCAGGCCACGCCGCACAACAGGCTGGCCAAGGTGAAACCGACCGCTGAAGCGCAGAACAACCAGCGAGTCGAAAATACGCGCGACAGCCAGCCCGAGAGTGGAATCACGATGATTTCGGCAATCAGGTAGCTGGTCTGCACCCACGCCGTTTCGTCGGTGCCGGCCGAGAGCCCGCCGCCAATGTCACGCAAGGAGGCCGAAACGATCTGAATATCCAACAGCGCAATGAACATGCCAATACACATGCTGGCGAAGGCGAACACCTTGGTCGCCGTCGCCATGTCGGCGGCATTGAACGGTTGCGCAGGGACGGCCAGGGCGCGGCTCATGGTGCGCTGGCCACGGCTGGCGCTTCAGCGCTTTTGCGGGTGTCGACTTCAGCCGTCACCGACAGGCCCGGACGCAAGTGACCGAGCACACCGTCAGCCGGATCGAGGACGATACGCACCGGCACTCGCTGGACGATCTTGGTGAAGTTGCCGGTGGCATTTTCCGGTGGCAGCACGCTGAACTGCGAGCCGCTGGCGGGCGCGAGGCTGCCCAGATGACCATGGAATTCCTGCCCCGAGAGCACGTCCGCATGAACGATCACCCGCTGGCCCGGAATCATCCGCGCCAGCTGATCTTCCTTGAAGTTGGCATCCACCCACAAACCACTGGACGGCACCACCGACAGCAATTGCGAACCCGCCTGCGCATACGCGCCTACCCGCGCCCGGCGATTGCCGATCACGCCATCCACCGGGGCCTTGAGTTCGGTGTAACCCACATTTAACTGCGCCAGATCCCGTTCGGCCCGAGCCTGCATCAGCGCGGCGCGGGCTTGCTGTTTCTGGGTGTCGATCACGTTCAACTGACGTTGCGCCGCCAATAGTTCGGCCTGGGCCCGTGAACTGTGCGCCTGAGCGGTCTTGAACGTGGCATCGGCCCGTTGTGCGCTTTCCACCGAGACAGCGTTGCTGTTCACCAGTTTCTTGTAGCGGGCATTGTCATCACGGGAGCGGGCGGTTTCCGCGCCAGCGGCATCGATCCCGGCGCGGGCCTGGCCGATCACCGCGTACTGCAATTGTTCGGTGGCGTCGAGATTGGCCAGCAAGGCTTCTTCGGCGGCGACCGCGCCTTCGGCCTTGGCGAGATTCGCGCGGTAGTCGCGAGCGTCAAGGCGTATCAACACATCACCGGCCTTGACTGCCTGGTTGTCGGTGACCAGCACTTCCTCGATATATCCGGCGACTTTCGGGCCGATCACCGTGACGTCGCCGCCGATGTAGGCATCGTCGGTTTCCTCGATGAAACGACCGGCCGTCCACCAGTGCGTCGCATACAGTCCGCCCAGGACCAGGGCTGCGGTAACCGCCGTCAGCAGGATCAACCGTTTGAGCAGGGGAGGCTTGGGTGTGCCCACCGGGACAGCAAGGTCGGGTTCAAGGCTGGGCATGCTGGTCATGGCGTTTACCTGTGAAAATCGGGTGTTTATTACGCATGTAATATGACGCAGGTAATATTTCCTTGCAATTGAATTTTGCTGCCGGTCGTCAGGTCACTCCGGCGGAAGGAAAAGCGGATCAATTGTTTAAGTAATGTGAGCGCCAGGATGCGCCTTGCATTTCTGCGGTAACGCAATTTTTGTAGCAGCTGGCGAAGCCTGCGTCGGCCGGTCCGCGCTCGGGCGCAGCAGTCGTGAAATCAGACGATGCGGTGTTTCAGGAAGACCGCAATCTCAGGTTTTACGACTGCTGCGCCCGAGCGCGGACCGGCCGACGCAGGCTCCGCCAGCTGCTACAGACAGTGTTATGGCTTGTTAAGGGGCCAACCGTGCACTGGCAACCTTAATCCCATCCTGCCCGTCCCGACTGCTCACCCCCGTCAACCACGCCTCCAGCACCTCTGGATTAGCCTTCAACCACGCCTTCGCCGCTGCCCTTGGTTTCTGGTTCTGATTCAATACCGCGTCCATCAACTGGTTTTCCATGGCCAGTGTGAACTCCATGTTCTGCAGCAGTTTGCCGACGTTGCTGCATTCCTTCAGGTAGTCCTTGCGCACGTTGGTGTAGACCGTGGCCTGGCCATAGTTCGGGCCAAAGTACTCGTCGCCACCGCTGAGGTACTTCATCTTGTTGCGGGTGTTCATCGGGTGCGGTTCCCAGCCGAGGAACACCATCCACTCGTTCTTTCGCGTGGAGCGTTTGAGTTGCGAGAGCATTGCCGCTTCGCTGGACTCCACGACTTTGAAATCCTTCAGGCCGAAGGCGTCTTTGTCGATCATGCTCTGGATCAGGCGATTGCCATCGTTGCCGGGTTCGATGCCGTAGAGTTGGCCTTTGAGTTTGTCCTTGAATTTGGCGATGTCGGCGAAGTCGTGCAGCCCCGCGTCGTAGACGTAGTCGGGCACTGCCAAGGTGTATTTGGCACCTTGCAGGTTAGCGCGCACGGTTTCCACAGTGCCGGCGTCGCGGAAGGGCTTGATGTCGTTTTCGGTGGTGGGCATCCAGTTACCCAGGAACACGTCCAGCTCTTTACCAGAGGACAGGGCGCGATAGGTCACGGGAATCGACAGCAGGGTGGTTTTGGTTTTGTAGCCGAGCGATTCCAGAACTTCGCTGGCGATGGCGGTGGTGACGCTGATGTCAGTCCAGCCGACATCGGAAAAGCGCACCGTGGCGCAGGACTCCGGTTCCGCTGCCTGGGCCAGCAACGGCAGGGTGATCGACGCAAGCAAGAGCAAGGCTTTCATAGGGACGACTCCTTGGAGGTAAACGTCAGACACCGAACCAGTTCAGCGGCGCGGGCTCAGTGTTGAGGTAGATGTGCTTGAGCTCGGTGAACTCATCCAGCCCGGCCCGCGACAGTTCGCGCCCGATGCCGCTGGACTTGTAGCCACCCCACGGCGCCTGCGGGAATGCGGCGTTGTAGTCGTTGATCCACAAGGTGCCGACTCGCAGCCGCTTGGCCATGCGGTAGGCCTTGCCGATATCCCGGGTCCAGACGCCGGCTGCCAGGCCATATGGCGTGTCATTGGCCAATTGCAGCGCCTGGGCTTCACCGCTGAAACGCTCGACGGTGATCACCGGGCCGAAGATTTCCTCTCGGGCGATCTGCATCTCGCAGGTCACGTTATCGAGCAAAGTCGGGCGCAGCCAGAAGCCGCGTTCGAACTGTTCGGGAATTGTGCCGCCAGTTCGCAACCTCGCCCCTTGCTCGACGGCACCGGCAATCATCGTCAGGATCTGGTCGCGCTGGCTGGCAGAAATCAGCGGGCCCATTTGCGTCAGCGGATCAAGGCCATCGCCCAGGCGAATCTTCTGGATGCGTTGCTGCAAGGCGTCGACAAAACGCTCGTGAATGCCGTCCTCCACCAGCAACCGGGAACCGGCGGAACAGATCTGCCCGGCATTGAAAAACACCGCATTGAGCGCCTGGTCCAGCGCCACTTCGAAGTCGGCGTCGGCGAACACGATGTTCGGGTTCTTGCCGCCCAACTCCAGCGCCACCCGTTTGAAATTGCCCGTGGCCGCGCGCATCACCTTGCCACCGGCACCGGCGCCGCCGGTCAGTGAAACCAAGTCCACGTCAGGGCTGGCGGCGAGTAATTCACCGACCTCACCGGGGCCGCAGAGTAAATTGAACACGCCGTCCGGCACACCGGCTTCAATCAATAATTCAGTCAGCCGATGCGCCGTCAGCGGCGTCAGACTGCTGGGTTTGAACACCACGGTGTTGCCGGCGGCCAGCGCCGGAGCGATCTTCCAGACCGCTTGCAGCAACGGATAATTCCACGGCGCGATCAAGGCGCACACGCCCACCGGTTCGCGCTGGTTGAAGCTGATGACATGGGCCGGGGCGTGGCTGTTGACGCTGGCGCTTTCGGTTTCAAGCAAGGCCGCGTAGTAGCGAAACGTGGCGACCACATTGCCGATGTCGCCAAGGCTTTCAACCAAGGTCTTGCCGGCGTTAAGGGTTTCCAGACGTGCCAGATTCGAGGCGTCCTGTTCGATCAAGTCGGCGATCCGTTGCATCAGTTGCGCCCGTTCGGTCACCGCCATCGTCTGCCACGGCCCGGTGTCCAACGCCACCCGCGCGGCGTTGATCGCCCGTTGCGTGTCCACGGGACCGGCCACGGCCACTTGCGCCAATACATCCTCGGTGGCCGGATTGATCACATCGCGGTATCGCACCGCCTGCGGCGCTTGCCAAACACCGGCGATAAACAACGGAATCTGCTGCATTTGCGTCTCCAGCTCAGTGGGTCGTGGCCGCCACTATGGCGGTGGCGCTGGCGCTGCTCTTGATCAAACGCGGCATAAGCGCGCCGTTTTCCCACGATTGTGCGGCCGTGTCATAACGGCAACCCGTGTCGCTTCCCGTCAAGTGCGCGCAACCCGGCGCTCTACACTGCCAGCAACCGCTAAACGAGCCGAGAGGGGATGCGATGAATCAAGCTGTCGAGCAACTGAGAATCCGCCTGGCCTGCGCCTTTCGCTGGGCCGCACGTTTGAACCTGCACGAATCCATCGCCAATCACTTCAGCGTGGCGGTGTCGGGGGACGGTCGAGAGTTTTTGATCAACCCCTACGGCAAGCATTTTTCCACGATCAAGGCCAGTGATCTGCTGCTGGTGAACGCCGACGACCCAGCCAGCCTCGACCGTCCAGACGCGCCGGACATCACCGCCTGGGCCTTGCACAGCGCCTTGCATCGCAACCAGCCGCACGCCCGCTGCATCTTGCACACCCATTCGAAATACGCGACGGCGCTGGCGTGTCTGACGGATTCACGGTTGCCACCGATTGAGCAAAACTCGATGCGCTTTTTCGAACGGGTGGCCATCGACGACGGCTTCGACGGCATGGGCCTTGGGGATGAGGCCGAGCGTGTCAGCCGCTTGCTGGGGGACAAACCGATTCTGTTGATGGGCAACCATGGCGTGCTCGTCGCCGCGCCGACCATCGCTCAGGCATTCGATGATCTGTATTACTTCGAACGCGCTTGCGAGACCTACATCACCGCGCTTTCAACCGGTCGCGAGTTGCGCATTGCCAGCGATGAGATCGCGCGCAAGACCTGCCGGCAATGGCTCGACTATCCGGGCTTTGCCGACAAGCATTTCAACGCATTGATGGGGATTCTGGATGAAGAGGAGGTCGGGTATCGGGCGTGAGTTCAGTCGGCCTCGACCTGACGATGCGCCTTGCTTAACGGCTGGCGCATCACCGGGGCGGTCCAGACCTGGCTGCGGTCTTCGCTGGGTGGGCAGCCGAAACGGGCGCGATAGGTGCGCGAGAAATGCTCCAGCGAACCGAACCCGGAACACGCCGCCACTTGCGCCACGCTCAAGCGTGTTTGTTGCAACAGGCTGTGTGCCTTGGCCAGGCGCAAAGTGATGTAGTACTTGAGCGGCGAGAGCCCGGTCTGATGCTTGAACTGGCGCTCCAGTTGCCGGCGCGAAAGGCCGACCTGGCTGGCAATTGCCTCGCAGTCCAGCGGTTCTTCCAGCGCCTTTTCCATCAACTGCACCGCGCGGCGAATCTTGCTGCCTTGCATCCCGGAGTTAGTCAAACCTCTGTCGAGTTGATTGTCCGCCGGTGCACGCACCTGCCCCATCAGCAGGTGCATGCCGATCTCCCGAGCCAGATCGCTGTCGACGCTTTGCCCGATCCAGCTCAGCAGCATGTCCAGCGTTGTCGTCGCGCCGGCGCAGGTCATGCGCTGACGCTCCAGGGTGTAGAGCTGTGGCTTGGCGAGCACCCGCGGATAACTTTCCTGAAAGCCCTGAAGATTGTCCCAATGCACCGCGGCTTCATAGCCATCGAGTACGCCAGCAGCGGCGAGTAATTCAGTGCCGGTTTCCACCCCCATCAACACTGCGCCGAACAGCGCTTGTTTGCGCAGCCAGCTCTTGAGCGCCAGGTTGCGGCTGTGTTTGTGCACATCGAAACTGGCGATCACCACGCACACATCAAACCCCTGATCGGCGCGCAGGCCGTGATTCGCCACGGTGATCAAACCGTTGCTGGCCTGCACCGGTTCGCCGTCCAGCGACAGCAAGGTCCATTCGAAAATCGGCCGTTGGGTCAGCCAATTGGCGATGGCCAAGGGTTCCAGCACGGCGGCCAGACCGAAATTGGAAAACGACGGCAACAGCAACACCGCGACCCGCAACGGCGCACTGTCGCCGCGCCGCCAGGTGAAGCGGGTTTCAGGGGGCATTGCGCTGTCGGACAGTTGATTGCTCATGAGTGATCTCTGCGTTCAAACATCATCGTTGCCGTGTTTGCCATTGCGGATGAATCCATACCGGCGCGTCCATGGGCGGCAGCGGTTTCAGTCCGCGAATCATATCGCTGGCCTTTTCCGCGATCATCACCGTCGGCGCGTTGGTATTGCCGCTGACGATCAGCGGCATGATCGACGCGTCGACCACGCGCAGTCCATCGAGACCGTGCACACGCAGTTGCGGGTCAACCACCGCTTGCGGGTCGCCGACCGGCCCCATCTTGCAGGTGCCGCTGGCATGGTAGCCGGTTTCCGTAACCTGTCTGGCCCAGGCGTCCAGCGCTTCGTCACTTTGCGCGGCGGGGCCGGGGACCAGTTCTTCGCCTTTGAACGCGGCCATCGCCGGTTGCCCGATGATCTCGCGCACCAGTCGCGCCCCGGCACGCATGTCGGCTCGATCCTGCTCGGTTTTCAGGTAATTGAACAGGATGTTTGGCGGCTGTCGAGGGTCGGCGCTGTTCAGGGTTACGCTGCCCAGACTGGTGGGGCGCATCAGGTCGATATGCACCTGAAACGCGTGCCCCGGCACCAGATCGACGCTGCCGGGTTTGACCGCCAGCGGCATAAAGGTCAGCTGCAAATCGGGGTGTTCGACCCCGGCGCGCGAGCGGATGAATGCGCCGGCCTCGAAATGGTTACTCGCCGCCAGCCCGTCATGTGTGGCAAACCAGCGCGCACCGATCCACCACTTGCCCGGCGCGGTGGTCCACGGATAGAGCGACACCGGCCGCTTGCACAGGTACTGCACGACCGTGTCGGGGTGGTCGTTGAGTCGTTTGCCGACGCCGGACAGGTCATGCTTCACGGTGATTCCCAGGTCGCGCAATTCAGCCGCCGGGCCGATGCCCGACAGCAACAACAGCTGTGGCGAATTGATCGCGCCAGCCGTCAGCACGACTTCGCGCCGGGCATGAGCGTGATGAGTCTTACCGCTCTGTTCGTACTCAACCCCGATGGCGCGTTTACCATCGAACAAAATGCGCAATGCCAGCGCGTCGGTGACCACCCGCACATTGCCGCGCGCCAGAGCCTCGCTCAGATAACCCCGCGATGTGCTCCAGCGTCGTCCGTTGCGCGTGGTGCGATCCACCGGCCCGAAGGCCTCCTGACGATAGCCATTCAAATCGTTGCTCAGGCCATACCCGGCTTCCGCGCCCGCCGCGAGAAACGCCGCACACAACGGCGTTCCGGTATCGCCCGGCGTGACGTGCAGATGCCCCGACGCCCCTCGGTAATCGTCTGCACCGTCGGCATGGGTTTGCGCGCGTTTGAAGTACGGCAGCACCTGCTGATAGCTCCAGCCGTCGCAGCCTTGTTCGGCCCAACCGTCGTAATCCCGGGCATGGCCACGGATGTACACCATGCCGTTGATCGACGATGAACCGCCCAGCGTCCGGCCTCGGGGCGTGCCGATTTGGCGGTCGTCCAGATACGGTTCTGGCTGCGAGGTATAGCTCCAGTTGTAGCGCGTACCGCCGACCACGATGCCGACGGCGGAGGGCATGTCGATGGTCCAGTTTTTGTCCGCCGGGCCGGCTTCAAGCAGCAGAATCCGCACGCTCGGGTCTTCACCCAGGCGGTTGGCCAACACGCAGCCCGCAGACCCTGCGCCCACAATCAGGTAATCAAACGCATGATCGGCCATGGTTCGTTGTACTCCCTCAATAAAAGATCACAACACAACCCCTGTAGGAGCCGAGCTTGCTCGCGATGGCGGTGTAGCAGGCAACACATGTGTCAACTGACACTCCGCCATCGCGAGCAAGCTCGGCTCCTACAGGGGGTGTGTGTTGGCTCAGACGGCGGATGGGCCGTGTATGCCGTTGAACACCAACCGATGAAAGTGATGCACCAAATGCTCGCTTTCATTGCTGCGTTGGGCATCGATCATGTACCGGCCCTGGTCGTAGCCCAGCGAATGCAGGCCTTTTTGCACCGAGATGTTCAGCGCGATGTCTTCCGGTCCCAGGTCTTCGTTCATCCATTTCATGCAGGATTCGCTGACCACAGCAGTTTCTGCATTGTTGGTGTAGTAGCCAAAACGCAGCAGCGAGCGCTCGGCGTCCAGCGGAATCATGATGAACGAGCCCAGAAACTCCGAGAACGGGAAGGTGTAGAAGGTGTTGTTCGGCCACATGCCGATGTTGAAAAAGCATTCGTCCGGGTTGACGTCGGGTTTTAACGGCACGCCATAGGCTTCGGTCACCGAGAGGTTGGCCGGGGCGATGTAGGTCCACCAGTTGTCGCGTTTGGTCAACTGATAGCCTTTGAAGTCGATCAACTTGGCCAGGTCGATGTGGCACGGCCCGGACAGCTTGAAGTGATAACCCTCGATGGAGTTGTCCATGATCACCTTCCAGTTGGCCGGCACGATCACGTCCTGCTCCTCGATCAGGCGCATGTTGGCGAGGTCCGGAAACACCCGGTGCATTTCCTCATTGGCGCCGGGGAACAGATCGCGCAACGACGGTGCCGCCGGGTCGAGGTTGAAGTAAATGAAGCCGCCCATTTCTTCGGTGCGGATTTGCGGGATGTTGAACTGCTGCAACTCGAAGTTCTTCATTTTTTCGCAACGAGGTGCGCTGCGCAGGCTGCCGTCCATTTCATAACACCACGAGTGATAGGCGCAGCGCACCACGCCGCCAGTGGTGCCGCGACGCTCTTCGAGCAAGCGGTTGCCGCGATGCTGGCAAACGTTATGGAACGCGTGGATCTGTCCCTGACGGTTCTTCGCCACCACCACACTCTGATCGAACAGATCCGTCACCACGTACTGGCCCGGCTCGGCGAACTCACTCACATGTCCGGCAACGTGCCAGGCGTGCATGAAAATGTTGTCGCGTTCGGCCTTGAACAGGGTTTCGTCGTAGAAATAACGCGAGGGCAGGGTGAAGGCTTCTTCCGGGTCCTGATGATCCCAACCCTCGACGGGGCTTTGCTGTTTGCGGGCTTGGAAGTTTTGCATGGGGCGATCTCCACAGGGGCTGGCCGCACGGCACGGCAACTGGCTCTGGGAGTTAATCTAGGGCGCGAGGAAGGGGCGGTATTGATGGATTGCGACCAGTTGATGAAAGAAATCATCAAGCGGCTGCGATGCCCGGCATTGCACCGGGCATCGCGTTGACACTTAAACGCGTTCGAAAATCGCTGCAATCCCCTGACCACCACCGATGCACATGGTCACCAGCGCATAACGGCCGTTGGTGCGATGCAGTTCGTGGATGGCTTTGGTGGCGATGATCGCGCCAGTCGCGCCGACCGGGTGACCGAGGGAGATACCCGAACCGTTCGGGTTGACCTTGGCCGGGTCGAGGTCGAGTTCCTGGCTGACCGCACAGGCTTGGGCGGCGAAGGCGATGTTGGCTTCGATCACGTCCATGTCGGCGACGGTCAGGCCGGCACGCTTGAGTGCCAGGCGTGTGGCAGGAATCGGGCCGAGCCCCATCAGTTCCGGTTCAACACCGGCGTGCGCGTAGCTGACCAGACGGGCCATCGGGCGCAGGTTGTTGGCTTGCACGGCGGCGCCGGTGGCCATGACCAGTGCAGCGGCGCCGTCGTTCAGGCCGGATGCATTGCCCGCCGTCACTGTGCCGTCTTTCTTGAACGCTGGCTTCATGCCCGCCAGTTGTTCCAGGGAGGTGGCGCGTGGGTGCTCGTCGACGCTGAACAGCTTGGTTTCCTTGCGATCACGGATTTCCACCCCGACGATTTGCTCGCTGAAGTAGCCATTGGCAATCGCGAACGCGGCGCGCTTCTGATCTTCCAGGGCCAGGGCGTCTTGCATCTCGCGGGTGATGCCGTTGCGTGCGGCGACGTTCTCGGCGGTGATGCCCATGTGGATGCCATGGAACGGGTCATGCAGGATGCCCAGCATGTAGTCGATGGCCTGGACGTTGCCCATACGCGCACCCCAACGGGCGGCAGGCATCAGGTACGGGCCACTGCTCATGGATTCGGCACCAGCACCGATGGCGATGTCGGCATCGCCCAGCATCAGTGTCTGCGCGGCATTGATGATCGCTTGCAGGCCGGAACCGCACAGGCGGTTGACGTTGTAGGCTGGGGTCTCTTTCGGGATGCCGGCGTTCATCGCGGCGACCCGGGAGATGTACGCATCGCGGGTTTCGGTCGGGATCACGCTGCCCATCACCAGATGGCCAACTTGCGCCGGGTCTACGCCGGAGCGTTGCAGGGCGGCCTTGACAGCCGTGGTCGCCAGGTCGACCAGCGGAACGTCTTTGAGCGAACCACCAAAGGTGCCAATGGCGGTACGTGCGGCGCTGACAACAAAAATATCCGGGGTGTTCATTACGGCTTTCCTCTTGGTGAATGCTTTTCTGTACTGCGAATAAGGAGGGCGGTCAACGCTGTTTGCGCTTCAGGTGTTTTGAGGCGCTCGATGAACAACAGGTTTTCCTGACGAATAGTGGCTTTTAACTCCGGCAACGCCGCCTGTTTGAGCAACTGCCGGGTCTGACGCACGGAATCCTGCGGTAACGCCAACAGCCGTCGGGCCAAGTGCTGTGCGGCGTCGAGACATTGTTGCCCGTCGTCGAACAGTTCGTTGGCCAGTCCACACGCAACCGCCGCGGCGCCATCGAGGCTGTCGCCCCACAGCAGCAGACGGGCGGTACGGGCGTGGCCGAGCAGGCGCGGCAACAACAGGCTCGCGCCGAATTCCGGGCACAGGCCCAGATTCACAAACGGCACGCGCAGCTTGGCGTTTTGCGTCACCAGCACCTGATCGCAATGCAGCAGCAGAGTGGTGCCAATGCCGATGGCTGCTCCGCACACGGCGGCGATCAACGGTGTCTGCAAGTGAATGACAACGTTCATCAGGCGAAACGCTGGGCTGTCCAGATGCGTCGGCGGATGTTCGAGAAAATCTGCCAGATCATTGCCACTGGTAAAACAGGTGGTGCCGCCCGTCAGCACGATCACGCCGATGCCGTCGTCTTCGTCCGCCGCCAGCAGCAGATCAGCCAACTGCGTATACAGGCTGTTATTCAGCGCGTTGAGCTTGTCGGGGCGGTCAAGCGTGAGCGTCAAAACGCCTTCGTTTCGATCTTGTTTGATCAGCTCGCTCATGGAATGCCCCGCCTGTTTTGTTTGGCAGCCACTCTAAGCGCCCGGCCGGCATGGGAGCTATGACAAAACGAGTCAACGAAACTGCTGCTTTTTGCCATGTTTTGCCGCAGCGCTGGCCGCCAAATGGCTCACACACCCATTCGGGGTATGGTGCCGTTGGCCCAATCGCTCAATAGTGGGGGCAACCGGTCGTCCAGAACCGACTTCGCTTGATAAGGTGAATTTGCTATGCGCAAGGCCCTCCTGGTGATTTCCAGTCTGTTGCTAGTTCCGCTGACACTGAATGTTCAAGCCGCCACCGACGTGAGCGACAGTAATACGCTGCGGCTTTATAACTGGGCGGACTATATCGGCGAAAAAACCCTTGCCGACTTTGAGAAAGCCTCGGGCATCAAGGTGATTTACGACACCTTTGATGCTTACGAAACCGTCCAGGCGAAGTTGCTGACCGGGCACTCCGGTTACGATCTGGTGGTGTTGAATGCCTCCCTTGTGCCGCCTTTGATCAAAGCCAAAGTGTTCCAGCCACTGGACAAGAAGTTGCTGCCGGGCTGGACCAATCTGGATCCGAAAATCTTGCAGGACTTGCAGGGCTTTGATGCCGGAACCCTGTACTCCGCGCCGTACACCTGGGGCAGCAACGGCATCACCTACAACGTCGACAAGATCAAGGAGCGTATGCCGGACGCGCCGATTGGCTCGCTGGCGATGATTTTCGACCCGAAAATCGTCTCGCGTTTCGCCGATTGCGGCGTAACCCTGGTCGATGCGCCCACCGAAGTCATTCCACTGGCCTTGAAGTACCTGGGACGAGACCCGAGAAGCGCTTCGCCTGAAGACTTGAAAGCCGCGCAGGACTTGTTGCTGTCCGTTCGGCCGTACATCAAGAAATTCGACTCGGTGAACTACCTGACCAGTCTGCCCAATGGCGATGTGTGCATGGCCATGACCTGGTCGGGCGACTACGCAACGGCCATGGCCCGCGCCGAAGAGGCCAAGTTGAAGATCAAACTGGCCTATTTCATTCCCAAGGAAGGTTCGCTGATCTGGTTCGACAACATGTACATCCCCGCCGATGCCCCTCACGTGGCCAACGCGCACAAATTCCTTGAGTACTTGATGCAGCCACAAGTGATGGCCGACGTGACCGACTACATCCATTACGCCAACAGCAACGCGGCGGCCACGCCATTGTTGAATGCCGATGTGCGCAGCAATCCGGCGATTTACCCCGATGAAGAAACCCGCCAGCGGCTGTTTCCGCAAAAGACTCAGGACGCCAAAGAGATGCGCGCCATCACCCGCGTCTGGAGCACGGTGAAGAGCGGGATCTGATCGTTTAACCCTTCGGTTTGAGGTTTTTGTATGGCTACTCCAACGTTGAAAGTACTGCCGGCGGTTGATGACGCTCGTTTGATCAAGGCCGACAAGGCCCACTACATGCACGGCTATCACATGTTCGACGAGCACGCCGAACAGGGGGCGCTGAACATTGTGGCCGGTGACGGCGCCTACATTTACGACGCTCAGGGCAACCGTTTTCTCGATGCGGTCGGCGGCATGTGGTGCACCAACATCGGCTTGGGCCGCGAAGAAATGGCGCTGGCGATTGCCGATCAGGTGCGCCAGTTGGCTTATTCGAATCCGTTTTCCGACATGTCCAACAACGTCGCCATACAGTTGTGCGAAAAGCTCGCCAGCCTGGCCCCCGGCGATCTCGATCACGTGTTCCTGACCACCGGCGGCTCAACCGCCGTGGACACCGCATACCGGCTGATTCAGTACTACCAGAACTGCCGTGGCAAACCGGAAAAGAAGCACGTCATTGCTCGTTTTAACGCGTATCACGGCTCCACCACCCTGACGATGTCGATCGGCAACAAGGCCGCCGACCGCGTGCCGGAATTCGATTACGCTAACGACAGGATTCACCACGTCTCCAACCCCAATCCGTACCGGGCACCGGACGGAATGGACGAGGCACAGTTTCTCGAGTTTCTGGTCCAGGAGTTCGAAGACAAGATCCTGGCCATCGGTGCGGACAAGGTCGCGGGGTTCTTTGCCGAGCCGATCATGGGTTCCGGCGGGGTGATCATTCCGCCCAAGGGTTACCTGAAACGCATGTGGGAAGTCTGCCAGCGCTACGACATTCTGTTTGTCGCCGATGAGGTGGTGACCTCGTTCGGGCGACTGGGCAAGTTCTTCGCTTCTTATGATTTGTTTGATGTGCAGCCCGACATCATCACGACGGCCAAAGGCCTGACTTCGGCGTATTTGCCGCTGGGAGCGTGCATCTTTTCCGACCGTATCTGGAAAGTCATCGCCGAACCGGGCAAGGGGCGCTGCTTTACCCACGGCTTCACCTACAGCGGCCACCCGGTGTGCTGCACGGCGGCGCTGAAAAACATCGAGATCATCGAGCGCGAACAGCTGCTGGAGCATGTCGACGTGGTCGGTGCGTATCTCGAAGAACGGCTGGCGACCCTCAGCGACTTGCCGCTGGTGGGCGATGTGCGCTGCCAGAAGTTCATGGCGTGTGTGGAGTTCGTGGCCGACAAACGCACCAAAGCGTTGTTCGCCGATGAGGTCAACATTGGCGAGATGATTCACTCTCGGGCCCAGGCCCGAGGTTTGCTGGTGCGGCCGATCATGCACCTCAACGTGATGTCGCCGCCGCTGATCCTGACGTGCGCCCAGGTCGATGAAATCGTCGAGATCCTGCGGGTGTGCATTCTTGAAGTGGCGGCCGAGCTTGAGAAAAGCGGCCAGTACTTCGGGCAATGAGTTCGGTCAATCGGCGGTTACCCGGCGTCGGTTCTCCCGCTAGACTGCGGGGCATGAGCAAACCCAACGACGATACGTTGATCGCATTGCCCTTCGGGGCCTTGCATAAATGGCACGGCGACATGCGCGACGCATTCGCCCATGTCAACGCGCCTGATGCGCTGCAATACCTGGCGTCGGCGTTCGGGCATCTGGTGTCCATCGAGTCGGTGATGATCAGCCTCGAACACAAGGACCGTGCGCCGCAGCTGCTGTACCAGCGCGGTATACCGGAGGAGTATCGGGACTCGATCATCGACCGCTATTTTTCCGGTGGCTACTTGCTTGACCCGTTTTGCCTGGCGGTGGAGCAGGGCTTGGCCGAAGGGTTTTATCACCTGGAGGAAATCGCCCCGGACAACTTCTTCGACAGCGAGTACTACAAGACTTATTACTTGAAGACCGGGTGTTCGGAGGACAGTTTTTACCTGATCGATACCGGCCATGACAGCCAGGTGTCGGTGAGCCTGTTTCAGGGGTTTGGCGGGGAAAGCCTGCGGGCGGAACAACTGAACCTGTTGCGCGCGGTTGAGCCATTGGTCCGGGAGTTCATCAGCGAGTTTGGCCGACGCGGCCTGGCACATAGCGCAGTCATTGAAAGTGACGATCTGAAGCAGCGCGTGCAGTCCGCCTTCGAAAACTTTGGCTGCGACGTGCTGACCGAGCGCGAGCGGGAAGTGGCGCACATGGTGCTCAGGGGGCATTCCGTGAAGTCCACGGCCAGCCAGATGAGCATCTCGCCGGAAACGGTGCGCATGCACCGCAAGAATCTGTATCTGAAACTGAATGTCGGGTCGCAATCGGAACTGTTTGCGCTGTTTATCGAGTGGTTGCGCCAGCACTGATCGCGGATCTTCAGCTAACGAATGAACCCTGTAGGAGCGGGCTTGTTGGGGTCCAGTTTTTTTGGACCACTCTGTAGGAGTTTTTAGGCCGCCTGCTGCTCAAAGAGAGCCGGCGGCAGGTTATTCGAAGCGGTGTGGCAACGACGATGGTTGTAATGCGACACAAAATCGATCACATCCTTCTCCGCTTCGAAATGGTTCTGGTAGCCGCTCTCCGGCATCCAGTCATGCTTCAATGTTCTGAAATAACGCTCGACCACCGCATTGTCCCAGCAGTTTCCACGCCGGCTTACGCTATGCACGATCCGGCTTTCTTCCAGGCATGTCGCGAAGCGGTCAGAGGTGTACTGGCAGCCTTGGTCTGAGTGGAACAACAGCTGCGGCATCGGACGACGCAGCGCAACTGCCAGCTTAAGGGCTTTGATGGACAAGTCCGTGTCAGCCGTCCTGGAACAGGCCCATCCCACAATTCTGCGTGAAAAAAGATCCATCACTACCGCCAAATACAACCAGCTATCCCTCACTTTGATGTAGGTGATATCACCCGCCCATAGCGTGTCCGGCTGGACTGGATTAAAACGACGATCAAGTATGTTTGGTGCCGTGACTCCGGGCTTGGTGGCGCGGCGATAGTGGGCATAACGCGGTCGACGTCTGGCGAGTTCCAAAGTATTTATCAAGGAGCGCATTCGGTGACGCCCAATGAAAACACCACCTTTTCTCAGCTCCTTGGACAACCCGCGCGCACCCAGTGCTTCGCGATGCTCCTTATGTACCGCACGAATTTTCAGCTCCAGGTCCTTCTCGATAACACGCGGCAACGCAGGCTTACGCTTCGCGTAAAAGCTACTGCGAGCCAAACCCAGGACCGAGCACATACGTCGAATCGACATTGCTCCTCTAACGCCATCAATCACTTGGTTCGGTTGAACAGAACTTTCAGATGAGAGGGCAATTGCTTTTTTAAGACATGATTCTCGGCCTCAAGCAGGGCCAATTTTGCCTGCAACGACTCGATCATCTGCTGATCTTGGGGCCGGGAGGCCTGCAAAATCCCCGCATGCTCCCGGCGCCAGTGCAAAACCCATCGGCGTAGAGCTGTGGGCCCCACGCCTGTAAGCTCACAGGCTTTATGAATGGAGCATTTCATCTCCACAACCAAACGAATGGCCTCCGCTTTTTCCTCAGGACTAACAACCCGATATCCCATGATGCTTCCTTAGGTCGATACTCCTACATCATGGTCCAAAAACATTGAGCCACAACAGCTTGCCCGCGAAAGCGGTGTGTCAGACACCATTGAAGTCGACTGACACTCCCTCTTCGCGAGCAGGCTCGCTCCCACAGTGGATATGGGGTGACTGCAAAAATCGTGGTCAGTCCTCGCGTTTAACGACCAAGGTCAAAATGTCGTAACTGGCCACCAGTTCTCCCAGTTGGTTAGTGACTTCCACATCCCACGCCACCACTCCTTGCGAAATGCCTTGCGGGCTCTTCTTCCCTTGGTCGATTTTGCGTTTGCAGGTCAACCGCGCCTGAATTGTGTCACCGATGCCTACCGGGTTGATGAAACGCAAGGTATCGAGACCGTAGTTGGCCAGCACCGGCCCCGGCGCAGGCGATACAAACAACCCAGCCGCCGCCGACAGCACGAAGTAACCGTGGGCAATACGTTTGCCGAATTGCGATTCCTTGGCGGCGATGTCGTCGAAGTGCATGTAGAAGTGATCGCCGGACAGGCAACCGAAGTTCACCAGATCGGCTTCGGTCACGGTGCGACGGTGCGTCAGCAGCGATTCACCGATCTGCAAATCCTGGAAGAACCGACGGAACGGATGGACCTCGGTTTCGATGACCTTGGCGCCACGCACATATTCACCGGTAACCGCCGCCAGCATGGTCGGCGAGCCTTGTACGGCCGCGCGTTGCAGGTAGTGTTTCACTGCACGCAAGCCGCCGAGTTCTTCGCCGCCACCGGCACGCCCCGGGCCGCCGTGCTTGAGTTGCGGCAGTGGCGAGCCATGGCCGGTGGATTCGGCAGCGGACTCGCGATCCAGCACCAGCAAACGGCCGTGCCAGGCCGCGGCCACCGGGATCGCTTTGGCGGCGATCTGTGGATCCTTGGTGATCAAGCTCGCCACCAGGCTGCCTTTGCCGCGAGCCGCCAGTACCAGCGCTTCGTCGAGATCGTCGTAAGCCATCAGGGTGCTGACCGGGCCGAACGCTTCGATGTCGTGCGCGCCACCTTCGGCATGCGGGTCGCGGGCTTGCAGCAGGGTCGGCGCAAAGAATGCGCCCTGGCTGACGTTTTCACCACGCGGCTCGAAACCATCGCGAGCACCGAACAGCATGTCGCTGCTCTGCAACAGGCTTTCCAGACGCTCGGCGACGTCTTTTTGCTGATCGTGGGAGGCCAGCGCGCCCATGCGTACGCCTTCCACCGACGGGTCGCCGACCACGACTTTCTTCAGGCGATCACGCAGGCGGGTAGCGACCGCGTCGATGTGTTTGGCCGGCACAATCGCGCGGCGTATGGCGGTGCATTTCTGCCCGGCCTTGGTGGTCATCTCGCGGGCGACTTCCTTGATGAACAGCTCGAACTCTTCGTCATCAGGGGTCACGTCCGGGGCGAGGATTGCGCAGTTCAGCGAGTCGGCTTCGGCGTTGAACGGCACCGAATTACGAATCAGGTTCGGGTTGACCCGCAGTTTGGCGGCGGTGTCGGCGGATCCGGTGAAGGTCACCACGTCCTGGCCTTGCAGACGGTCGAGCAAGTCACCGGTGCTGCCGATGATCAGCTGCAAGCTGCCCGCTGGCAGCAAACCGGATTCGTCCATCAGGCGCACCACGGCTTCGGTCAGGTAGCTGGTAGCGCTGGCCGGTTTGACGATGCACGGCATGCCGGCGAGAAAGCTCGGGGCAAACTTTTCCAACATGCCCCAGATCGGGAAGTTGAAGGCGTTGATGTGCACGGCCAGGCCACCGCGTGGCACCAGAATGTGCGTGCCGGCGAAGGTGCCGAGTTTGCTCAGCTGCATCGCCGGGCCTTCGTGGACGATGTTGCCCGATGGCAATTCCCGCGAACCGAGGCTGGCGTAAGTGAACAGGGTACTGTTGCCGCCTTCGATGTCGATCCAGCTGTCAGCACGGGTCGCGCCGCTGTGGTGGGAGATCGCGTAGAGCTGTTCCTTGCGTTCGCTCAGGTACAAGGCCAGTGCCTTGAGACGCTGGGCGCGTTGCTGGAAGTCCAGCGCCATCAAGCCACTGATGCCTTGACGGCGACCGTGTTCGATGGCTTCGGCGAAGTCCGGACGCTCTTCGTGGGTGCGCGCAATCTCATGGCCGTCGATGGCGCTGCGCAGCACTTGGGCACCTTGTTGGCCGATCCAGTGACCGGCGATGAAACTTTGCAGGGTAGGGGCGTGAGGCATCACGATTGCTCCGCATGGTGTGAAAGTTGGGTATGAAAAAAATGGGTGCGGCCGCAACCGCACGAGTCAGGGGTTACCAAAGCGCCAAGGTGTAACCGACAATCAGCCGATTCTCATCAAGGTCGGTGGTCAAGCCATTGCCGGAGCGGAAGGTCACGTTGCGCCAGCGAATGCTGACGTCCTTGAGTACGCCGCTCTGGATGACGTAACTGATATCGGTGTCGCGTTCCCATTCGCGGCCGTTGTCGACGTTGCCGGCTTTGACGTGGTCGCCGTCGGTGTAGCGGGTCATGAAGGTCAGGCCGGGAACGCCTAGGGCCACGAAGTCATAGTCGTAACGCAGTTGCCAGGAGTCTTCATCGGCGCGGGTGAAGGTATTGAAGGTCACCAGGTTGACCACGTACGGATCGCCGCCGTTGAGGAACGGAAACGCGCTGTCGCCGGACAACTGTTGGTACGCGGCACTGACCTTGTGGGCGCCATGGGACACGCTGAAAATGCTGTTGAAATTACGGTTGTCGATTCGTCCGGCACGCTCGGCGCCATCGCCGCGGCTGTCGAAGTAGCGGATGTCGCTGCGCAGGTTGAAACCGTTGCCCAGGGGCTGGGTATGCACCAGGCCGGCGAACTGCTGGCGATAAATCTGATCGAGCTCGCCGTAGTAATAGCTCAGGCTCAGTTGCGGGTTGAAGGCGTAGCTGCCACCGGCGAAATTGAAGTAATCACTGCTGGCGGCAAGGTAGCCGACGTCCTGGTTGTTGGAAGAGTCCCGCAGATTGACCTTGGTCAGGCGCCCGGTATTGACGGTCAGGCCGTTGATTTCCTGACTGGTCAGCAAGCCGCCGGCAAAGGTCGAACCCAGCAGGCGGGTGTCGTTGTAAGTCACTACGGGCAGCAAGGGTTGCAGGGTGCCGAGCTTCAACACGCTTTTGGAGACACGCAGCTTGCCGGTCAGCCCCAATTCGCTGTACTCGTCCGCCGGCTCATGGCTGGTCGGCCCAAAGGGCAGCAGCCCGGTGCCACGACGATCCGGACTGGAGTCGAGTTTCAACCCCAACTCCCCGAGTGCATCCAGACCGAAGCCGAAGGTCCCGTCGGTGTACCCGGACTCGATGCGCCCGGTGAAGCCCTGCGCCCATTCCTCGGCCTTGGATTGCGGCGCGTTGACCTGACGGAAATCGCGATTGATGTAGAAGTTACGCATTTCAATACGGGCCTTGCTGTCGTCGATGAAGTCAGCCATGGCGCTCGGGGCAACCATGGGCAGACTCAATGCGGCGACTATCGAAAACAGTGATTCACAGGATGCTGTACGCGCGGGCTTCATTATTTTTGTTCCCTGACATCAGATCGATCGTTAATTAGTGCTTGCTGGCGCCAGAGGCACCGATGCCGGTCATCGAACGGATGAACTGCGCCAGATAACGGCCGCGCTCAAGGGCTGCACGGGGTGAGGTATCGGTGACGGAAAACACCCAGGCGCTTACAAAAGCCAGGCTCATGGAGAACAACGCCGGGTTGGAGTAAGGGAACAGGGCCTTGTCGTGATGCAACACGTTGACCCACACCGCCGGGCTCAGCACCAGCAGGACAATCGCCGAGATCAACCCCGTCAGGCTGCCGGTCACTGCGCCACGGGTGGTCAGGCCTTTCCAGTACATCGAGAGGAACAGCACCGGGAAATTCACCGACGCGGCGATGGCCAGCACCAGGCCGGAGAGGAAGGCAATGTTCTGCGATTCGAACAACAGGCCGAGGATGATTGCCAGGACGCCGATGCACAGCGTGGCGATTCGCGAGACGCGGATTTCCTGCTGCTCAGTGGCCTGACCTTTGCGCATCACACAGGCATACAAGTCGTGGGACACCGCCGAAGCGCCGGACAACGCCAATCCCGCAACCACCGCCAGAATGGTGGCGAAGGCGACCGCAGAGATGAAGCCGAGGAACAGGTTGCCACCCACGGCCTGAGCCAGGTGCACGGCAATCATGTTGCCGCCGCCGATGATCGCGCCGCTGGCATCGCGGAACGCCGGGTCGGTGCCGACCATGACGATCGCGCCAAAGCCGACGATGATCAGCAGCAAGTAGAAGTAGCCGATAAAACCCGTGGCGTAGAACACGCTTTTGCGCGCTTCCTTGGCATCACTGACGGTGAAGAAACGCATGAGGATATGCGGCAGGCCGGCGGTGCCGAACATCATGCCCAGTCCCAACGAGATCGCATCGATGGGATTCGACAGTAAGCCACCGGGGGCCATGATTGCGTTGCCCTTGGCGTGCACAGCTGTGGCGCCGGCGAACATCGCTTCGGTGCTGAAATCGAAATGCTTGAGCACCATGAAAGCCATGAACGTGGTGCCGAACAGCAGCATGACGGCCTTGATGATCTGTACCCACGTGGTGGCGAGCATGCCGCCGAAGGTGACGTAAAACACCATCAATACGCCCACCAGCATCACCGCGTAGAGGTAATCGATGCCGAACAGCAGCTCGATCAGCTTGCCGGCACCGACCATCTGCGCCACGAGGTACATCAGGGCCACCGTGAGGGTGCCGAAGGCCGAGGTCAGGCGCACCGGGGTTTGTTCCAGGCGATAGGAGACCACGTCGGCGAAGGTGTATTTGCCCAGATTGCGCAAGCGTTCGGCAATCAAGAACAGAATGATCGGCCAGCCCGCCAACACGCCCAGTGCGTACAGCAAACCGTCATAGCCATTGAGGAACATCATCGCGGAAATGCCAAGGAAGGACGCCGCGGAAATCATGTCGCCGGCAATCGCCAGGCCGTTCTGGAAACCGGTCATGCCACCACCCGCAGTATAAAAATCGCTGGCGGAACGGGTGCGCAACGCGGCCCAGCGCGTCACGCCGAGGGTGAACAGCACAAACACCAGGAACATGCCGATCGCGTTCCAGTTCAGCGGACGGGACGCGCCGTCGGCCGCTGCCGCAAAGTCAGCGACAAAGGCCAGAGGCAGCAGGAATAACGCGTGAAGACGGCTCATCGGGCGCACTCCTGTTTCAGTTTTTTGTTGAGCGGATCGATCACGTTGTTGGCGCGATAGACGTAGAAACCGGTCAGGGCGAAGGCCAGCATCACGATCACCACACCCACCAGCATGCCCACGGTGGTCACGCCGCCGCTCAGGGATTGGCCGAGGGTGGCGGGGGAAAATGCCACCAGCAAAACGAAGCCGAAATAGATCACCAGCATGATCAGCGACAGCGACCAATACAGGTTCTGTTTGCGGCGTACCAACTGGATGAAATCCGGGTTCTGGCGGATGAGTTCTACGTCTTGGGGGCTCATGGTGGCGTCCTTTGTTGTTTTTGTTGTGGGGTAAAACGGTGTTACTCCCCTGTAGGAGCTGGCTTGCCAGCGAAGGCGGCCTGAACATCAACGGTGATTTCAAGGGCCTCTTCGCTGGCAAGCCAGCTCCTACAGGGGTGGTGTTGGATTAGAGCTGGTCGAAATCCAGCACCACTTTGTTGCTGATCGGATATGCCTGGCACGACAGCACGTAGCCGGCGGCCACTTCGTAGTCTTCCAGGGCGTGGTTGCTGTCCATTTCCACTTCGCCTTCGATGACCTTGCACTTGCAGGTCGAGCACACGCCGGCCTTGCATGAGTAAGGCAGTTCGGCGCCTTGGGCATTGCCGGCGTCGAGGATGCTCTGGCTGTTGCGCGGCAGGTCGAACGCTAGGGCGCGACCGTCGCTGATGACAGTGATCTGGCTGACCGCCGCATCGATTTGCCGGGCCGCCTCGCGGGCTTCGCGTTTTTGCTGGCTACCGGCGACAGCAAACAGTTCGAAATGGATGCGCTCCGGCGCCATGCCCTTGGCTTTGAGGCTGTCACGCACGGTTTCCGTCATCTCCTGCGGGCCGCAAATGAAGGCCGCATCGAGGGCTTTGACGTCGAGCCAGCGGGAGAACAGTTGCTCGCATTTCTCGGCGTTGATTCGGCCGTTGTACAAGTCAACGTCCTGCTGCTCGCGGCTGAACACGAAGATCAGGTTCAGGCGCTGCAGGTAGCGGTTTTTCAGGTCTTCCAGCTGTTCGCGGAACAACGCACCGGAACTGGAACGGTTGCCGTACAGCAGGGTAACGCGGCTGTGCGGTTCGGTTTCCAGGGTGGTCTTGATGATCGACAGGATCGGCGTGATGCCGCTGCCGGCCGCGACCGCCAGGTAGTTGCCATGGCGAGCCGGATCGAGCTCGACGCAGAAGTGTCCGGCGGGCGGCATGACTTCCAGGCTCTGTCCGGCTTTCAATTGCTCGTTGGCAAACGCCGAAAATCGCCCGCCAGCCACACGCTTGATAGCGACGCGCAGTTCACCGTCGTTGACCCCGGTGCAGATCGAGTAGGAACGGCGCACTTCTTCGCCATCCAGCTGCGTGCGCATCACCAGGTGCTGGCCTTGGGTGAAGTGAAAACTGTCTTGCAGGTGCTGCGGAATCTCGAAGGCGATGGACACCGCATCACGGGTCTCGGTGCGCACGTCCTTGATGGTCAGGCTGTGAAATTTACTCATTGTTGTTCTCCAGCTGGGACGGCCGATTGCCGCTCAGATGCACTTGAAATAGTCGAACGGTTCCCGGCAATCGACGCAGCGGTACAACGCTTTGCACGCGGTGGAACCGAACTCGCTGAGCACTTCGGTGTGGGCGCTGCCGCACTGCGGGCAGACGATCACCGGGCTTTCGCCGAGCAGGCTGCGCTTACTGGTGCTGCCCTCGGGCGGAGCGATGCCGTAGGCGCGCAAGCGTTCACGACCGCTGGCGCTGATCCAGTCCGTGGTCCAGGCCGGGGTCAATTTGCGTTCCAGTTGCGGGGCTTTGAACCCGGCCAGTTCCAGGGCTTCGCGGATATCGCTTTCGATCACTTCGGTGGCGGGGCAGCCGGAGTAGGTCGGCGTGACCACCACGTGCAAGTGCCCGGCCTGCCAGTCGAGATCGCGCACGATACCGAGGTCGACAACGCTGACCACCGGCACTTCCGGGTCCATGACCTGCGCCAGGGTCGCCCACGCGGCGGCCAGATCGGTCGGTTGCGCCGGCCGGGCACCGAGGTCGCTGGCGATCAGCTCACCAGGTCGCATCGGGGTACGCTCGTGGCAGGAACTGCATTTCGGCCAGCAGAATGCCGAGGTGTTCGGTGTGCAGCCCCTTGCGTGCATTCAGGTAGAAATAGCTGGGCGCGGCCGGCACGGGCAGGGTGGCGCTGGCAAAAATCGCGTTGACCTTGGCTTGCCAGGCAGCGGCTACTTGCGCGGTGTCCGGGGTGATGCCGGCGGCGCACAGGCGTTGCTCGCTGTCATCGGCTGCGATCAGTTCAACAGTGAAGCGCCAAACTTCAGGAATGGCCGCGAGCATGCGCTTGTGGCTTTCCTCGGTGCCGTCTCCCAGACGCTCTACCCACTCGCCGGAGCGGCGCAGGTGATAGGTCACTTCCTTCACGGCTTTGGCGGCAATCCCGGCGATGCGCTCGTCACTGGATTGGCTGAGGCCGCTGAGCACTTGTAGATGCCAGGCGTCATAGAGGAACTGCTTGAGGATGGTCACCGCGTAATCGCCGTTCGGTTGTTCCACCAGCAACAGGTTGCGGTAGGCGCGCTCGTCACGGCGGAACGCCAGGTCATCGGCATTGCGGCCGTCGTTCAGCAGTTCGGCGGCGTAATCCAGCCAGTTGCGCGCCTGGCCCACCAGGTCGAGGCCGACGTTCATCAGCGCCAGTTCTTCTTCCAGTGCAGGGGCCTTGCCACACCATTGGCACAGGCGCTGGCCCTGGATCAGGGCGCTGTCGCCGAGTCGCAGCAGGTATTCGATCAGATCAGTCTGGTTATTCATGGTCGACCTCACATGTGCCCGACTTCGGCCGGCAGCTCGTAGAAGCTGGCGTGGCGGTAGACCTTGTCGTCCGACGGATCGAACAGCGGGTCTTTTTCATCCGGCGACGAAGCGGTGATCAGCGCCGACGGCACGACCCACAGGCTCACGCCTTCACTGCGCCGGGTGTACAACTCGCGCGCATTCTCGATGGCCATGGTGGTGTCGGCGGCGTGCACGCTGCCGACGTGCTTGTGGTTGAGGCCGTGCTTGCTGCGCACGAAGACTTCAAAAAGGGTCCATTCAGACATTTCAATGACTCCACATCAGGTGGCCGATCAGGCGGCGTTCTTGTTCTGTTGTTTGCGAGCGTGGGCGACGGCGGCTTCGCGAACCCAGGCACCGTCTTCAATCGCCTTGCGGCGGGTGGCGACGCGTTCCTGGTTGCATGGGCCGTTGCCCTTGAGCACTTCGTAGAATTCGCTCCACTGGATCTCGCCGAAGTCGTAGTGGCCGGTTTCGGCGTTCCACATCAGGTCCGGGTCAGGGCAGGTGCAGCCCAAGAGTTCCAGTTGCGGGATGGTCTGGTCGATGAAGCGCTGGCGCAGTTCGTCGTTGCTCTGGCGCTTGATTTTCCAGGCCATGGACTGGGCGCTGTTTGGCGAGTGTTCGTCACTTGGGCCAAACATCATCAGCGACGGCCACCACAGGCGGTTGATCGCGTCCTGGACCATGTCTTTTTGCGCCTGATTACCGTGACGCATCATGGTCAGGAGGATTTCGTAGCCCTGGCGCTGGTGAAAACTTTCTTCCTTGCAGATCCGCACCATGGCCCGGGAGTAGGGGCCATACGAGGTGCGCTGCAACACCACCTGATTGACGATGGCGGCACCGTCCACCAGCCAGCCCACCGCGCCCATGTCGGCCCAGTTCAGCGTCGGGTAATTGAAGATGCTCGAATACTTGGCCTTACCGCTGTGCAGCTTGGCGATCTCTTCATCGCGGTCGGCACCCAGGGTTTCCATGGCGCTGTAGAGGTACAGGCCGTGGCCGGCTTCGTCTTGAATCTTGGCCATCAATTGCAGTTTGCGTTTAAGCGTTGGCGCGCGGGTGACCCAGTTGCCTTCGGGCAGCATGCCGACGATTTCCGAGTGGGCGTGCTGGGAGATCTGCCGGATCAGGGTCTGGCGATAGGCATCAGGCATCCAGTTTTTGGCTTCGATCTTGATTTCTGAATCGATTTTTTCCTGGAAGGCGCGTTCCTGTTCGGACATCTCCGACAGGTCTTTGATGCGCTTTACGCCGGTTTCTACGAGCTGTGCGTACATGGGGGGTCTCCCGCCGTGAATCTGTTTGATGGCATGGAGAACTTTATAAGCGATACAGAATTTAATATCAAACATAAAATATGGTGTCGTATGTGTTTTTGTATCGCTTTGGGATGAGTGGTTGTTTTTTTTGGGGGGGCATATCCGTTTCTGCGGTAACGGCCGCTGACGGTTTCGCTCTTACAGCGAGTCCCTTTTGTCAAACGCCACAAAAGGAACCAAAAAGGCTCGCCCCGAGCGTCCGGCCCCTCGCTAAAGCTCGGCGTTCCTTCGCTCCGGTATCCATCCGGGGACACTGCCCTCCGGTCTGCTTCGCGACGACCTACATGCAGCGTGTTCGACTGCGTCGAACGGCGCTGCGCGCCACTCCCCGGATGAACACCTCCACTCAGCCTCCCGAGGGGGCGGGTGGATCAAGATCAAAAGCTGCAGGCGAGCTAACGCTCGGCCTGATGAGTGGTGAGAAGCAAAAGCCGTACGCCGATCTACTGTAGGAGCTGGCTTGTCGGATCGCCGCATCGCAGCGAAGGCGGCCTGAACGCCGACCAATCTCCGGGATGTACTTGCCCACCTAATGTGGGAGCGAGCTTGCTCGTGAAGCTGTTGATCTTGCCGTTGCCGTTGCTGTTGCTTCGGCTTTTGATCTTGATCTGTTGCCCCTTTCCCAGAGGCCGAACGCAGGCGTTGCGTAGGGGGCACCGCGGCATGGATGCCGCGGTAGCCGCCCCCGGCCATGGATGGCCGATGGCGGCGGGCCCCCGGAGCAATGCCGGAGTGAGGGCATGCCGAGCCTGGGCGAGGCACCGAATGGAGGGGCAAAGCCTTTTGGTTCCTTTTCGGCGTTTGGAAAAGGGACTCGCTGTAAGAGCGAAACCGCCAGTAGCCGTTACCGCAGCAATGGATATGTACACCCGATAGGAAATGGTCGGCTGCCAGGCCGCCTTCGCTGCGATGCGGCGATCCGACAAGCCAGCTCCTACAGGAGGCCGGGTACATACGTGAGATTGGCTGTCAGGCCGTCTTCGCGAACAGGTTCGCACACAGGGGTGAGCGTACAGCCCAAAAAAAAACCCCGCATAAGCGGGGCCATAAAGGTGCAGCAGTCATGCTTTCGGGCGCTTGTCCATCACGTGACAAGCCTTGCCCTCAGAGCGCTTGATCGAATGCATTGGCTGCAAAACAACCCGCGAACTGATCCCGATATACGTCTTGATATGCCGACTCAACTCGCCACAAACAGCCTTCTGCTGTTCATCGCTCAAATGCTGATGTTCGGCCTTGAGCTCCACATGCACATCCACACTGTCCAGGTTGCCATTGCGATACAGATGGATCTCATAAGATTCTGAAAGTTGTTTTATTTTCAGAACCTGCTCCTCGATCTGCGTCGGGAACACGTTAACCCCACGAATGATCAGCATGTCATCGCTGCGCCCGGTGATCTTGTCGATCCGTCGCATCGGCCGCGCAGTCCCCGGCAGCAGGCGCGTCAGGTCGCGGGTGCGGTAGCGGATCATCGGCAAGGCTTCTTTGCTCAGGGAGGTGAACACCAGTTCGCCCATCTGGCCGTCCGGCAGCACTTCGCCGGTGATCGGGTCGATGATTTCCGGGTAGAAGTGGTCTTCCCAGATCGTCGGGCCGTCCTTGGTTTCAGCGCATTCCATGGCGACGCCCGGTCCCATGATTTCCGACAGACCATAGATATCCAGCGCGGTGATGCCCAGGCGGTTCTCGATGGCGCTGCGCAGTTCGCCGGTCCAGGGCTCGGCGCCGAAGATGCCCAGGCGCAGGGCCAGTTTGTGCGGGTCGATGCCCTGGCGCTCGATTTCATCGGCGATGTTGAGCATGTAGGACGGTGTGACCATGATGATGTCCGGCTGGAAATCCTTGATCAGTTGCACCTGTTTCTCGGTCTGGCCGCCAGACATCGGAATCACCGTGCAACCCAGGCGTTCAGCGCCGTAGTGGGCGCCGAGGCCGCCAGTGAACAGGCCGTAGCCATAGGAAATATGCACTTTGTCACCGCGACGACCGCCGGCCGCGCGAATCGAGCGGGCGACTACGTTGGCCCAAGTGTCGATGTCGTTCTGGGTGTAACCGACGACGGTCGGTTTGCCGGTAGTGCCGCTGGAGGCGTGCAGGCGCACCACCTCGTTCATCGGCACGGCAAACATGCCATAGGGATAGTTATCGCGCAGGTCGGATTTGGTGGTGAACGGAAACTTCGCCAGGTCTTCCAGCGATTTGATGTCGTCCGGGTGCACGCCCAGGGCATCGAAGCGCTGACGGTACAGCGGCACATTGTTGTAAGCGTGGTTCAGGCTCCAGCGCAGGCGATCCAGCTGGTGTTGACGCAGTTCGTCGATGCTGGCGGTTTCCAGCGGGTCCAGCACAGGATCAAGCACGGCTTTGGCAATTGGCATGTTCATAACTTCACTCGAATTATTGTTGTGTTCCGGCCCCGCTACGGCGGGGCTTTGAGTGCATGCCCCAAGGATACCTCTCGGCTCCTCGGGAATCGCGATTCTTTAGTCGGATAAGCGCTCAATGATCAGCGCGATGCCTTGGCCAACGCCGATGCACATGGTGCACAGGGCGTAGCGGCCTTGACGTTCTTCCAGTTCATGCAGGGCGGTGGTCACCAGCCGTGCGCCGCTCATGCCCAGCGGATGACCGAGGGCAATTGCGCCGCCGTTAGGGTTGACCCGTGGATCGGTATCGCTCAGACCCAGCTCGCGCAGTACGGCCAGGCCTTGCGCGGCGAAGGCTTCGTTGAGTTCGATCACGTCCATGTCGGCCAGGCTCAGGTTGGCCAGTTCCAGCACCTTGCGGGTCGCTGGCACCGGGCCGATGCCCATGATGCGCGGCTCGACACCGGCAGTAGCCATGGCGACCACCCGGCCGCGCGCCTTCAGGCCGTGGCGTTTGGCAACTTCGGGGCTGGCCAGCAGCAGCGCACAGGCACCGTCGTTGACCCCGGAGGCGTTGCCGGCGGTGATGCTGCCGCCTTCACGGAACGGTGTGCCGAGCTTTTGCAGTTGATCCAGCGTGGTATCGCCACGCGGGTGTTCATCGTGTTCGACGACTTTGGCCGGGCCTTTGCGCTGGGGGATTTCCACCGCGACGATTTCTTTAGCCAAACGCCCGCTGGCCTGGGCCGCGCCGGCACGTTGCTGGCTGCGCAGGGCAAAGGCGTCCTGGTCGGCGCGGGAGATGTTGAACTGCTCGGCGACGTTCTCTGCCGTCTCCGGCATGGAGTCGATGCCGTAGGCTTTCTTCATCAGCGGATTGACGAAGCGCCAGCCGATGGTGGTGTCGTAGATCTGTGCGTCACGGGAAAACGCCTGCTCGGCCTTGCCCATCACCAGCGGCGCGCGGGACATCGATTCGACGCCACCCACCAGCATCAGCCCGGCCTCGCCGCAGCGAATGGCGCGTGCTGCGGTGCCGATGGCATCCAGCCCGGAACCGCACAAACGGTTGAGCGTGGTGCCGGGCACGCTGACCGGCAATCCGGCCAACAGCGCCGACATGCGCGCGACGTTGCGGTTGTCTTCGCCGGCCTGGTTGGCGCAGCCATAAATCACGTCATCCACGGCAGTCCAGTCGACCTGCGGGTGGCGGCGCAGCAGTTCGCGCAGCGGCACCGCGCCGAGGTCGTCGGCGCGCACGCTACTCAAGGCACCGGCGTAGCGACCAATCGGGGTCCGCACCGCGTCGATGATCAAGGCGTCATTCATTTGGGTTCTCCTGCGGCAGTACTGCGCCGCGCACTTTGTAGGATTTGCCATGGAACAGCGCGATGAGCCGGCCCAGTTGGTTTTCAATACGAACGTCGTAGTTGCCGGTGCGACCGGAGCGGCTTTGCTCGGTGCAATCGGCTGTCAAGGTGTCGCCCAGGTGTGCCGGGGCGATGTAGTCGATGCTGCAACCGATGGCCACCGTGGCTTCGTTGTAGCTGTTGCAGGCAAAGGCAAACGCCGAGTCGGCGAGGGCAAACAGGTAGCCGCCGTGGCAAGTGCCGTGGCCCTGGATCATGTCGGCGCGCACGTTCATGCCGACGCAGGCACAGCCAGGTGCCGCCGAGAGCAGGCGCATGCCCATCGCCTGGCTGGCGGTGTCGCGGTCGAACAGGGATTTTGCGCAGTCGCTGGCCAGGTTCATCGCTTCGTGGTTAGTCATGAAAAGTTCTCCCTTCGGCGACGCGGCGGCGCAACAGCAATGACGGCCGATAGCGTTCTTCGCCGTAACTGGCTTGCAGGTTTTCCAGCACGTTGAGCACGTGCGAAAGACCGATGGCATCTGCCCAGGCCAGTGGACCTTGCGGGTAGTTGACCCCGGCGCGCATCGCCAGATCGATGTCGGCGGCCGACGCCACGCCTTGCAGCACGGCGTCGGCGGCTTCGTTGGCGAGCATGGCAACGGTGCGCAAAACGGCGAGGGCCGGGCTGTCGCTGAGTGCGCTGACGGTGAATCCGGCCCGTTGCAGCAGCGCGATGCCGTGATCGAGCGCGGATGGCTCTATGCCGGCTGCGTAGCTGATCGCGATGCGGCTGGCCTTGCTGTAATCGAATGCGAGGTCAAGCAGGATCAGATTGCGCAACCCGTCTTCCTTGGCGCGTTGACAGGCCATGCGCCCGTCGCTCAGCGCCAGTACCGCGTCACCGACTCGCAGCAGGCCTTGGCCGTCGCGCTGAATGACCTCGACCTTGTGTTCATGCAGGCGTGGGATCAGCGCGTTGGCGATCCCAAGATCACCTTCGACCACACAGGTTTCAACGGTCTGTTCGCTGCTGAGGGTGGTCGGCTGCGGCCGCACGGCACCTTCGGCGTAGCTGTAAAAGCCCTGGCCGCTTTTGCGCCCCAGACGCCCGGCGTCCACCAGTTCTTTCTGGATCAATGAAGGCAAGAAGCGCGTGTCGCCGTAATAGGCGTCGAACACCGAACAGGTCACCGCATAGTTCACATCGTGGCCAATCAAGTCGGTCAGTTCGAAAGCGCCCATCGCAAAGCCACCGGCATCGCGCATCAGCGCATCCAGTGTCGGGCAGTCGGCAGCGCCTTCCTGAAGCAGGCGCAGGCTTTCGGCGTAGAACGGCCGGGCCACACGGTTGACGATGAAGCCCGGTGTCGAACGGGTGTGTACCGGTTTTTTGCCCCAGGCCTTGGCGGTGTCGTACAGGCACGCGGCCAAGACCGGATCGCTGGCCAGTCCCGAGACGATTTCCACCAGCGCCATGACCGGCGCCGGGTTGAAGAAGTGCAGGCCGAGCAGCCGTTGCGGGTGATTCAGTTGCGCGGCGATGCTGGTGATCGACAGCGACGAGGTGTTGCTGGCCAGAATGCAGCGCACACCGCAGATCTCTTCCAGTTGGCGGAAGAGGGCGCGTTTGACCTCAAGGTTCTCGACAATGGCTTCGATCACCAGTTCGCAATCCGCCAGCGCTTCGATGGCTTCCACGGCCAGCAAGCGGGCGAGGGTGGACGAGCGCGATTCGGCCGAGAGCTTGCCGTTGTCGACGCGTTTGCCCAGTTGTCGGGCAATGCCCTCGATGGCTTGCGCCGCCGCGCCGGGGCGATTGTCCAGCAGCAGCACGGTGTGGCCAGCCTGTGCCGCGACCTGTGCAATTCCGGCGCCCATGGCACCGGCGCCGATCACCGCGATGCGAGCATTAATGTTCAGTGCAGTCATGACTCAGCGCCCCTTGAAGCTTGGGCTGCGTTTTTCCATGAAGGCGCCGACGCCTTCACGGTAATCCTCGCTGCGCCCGGCCAGGCGTTGCAGGTCTTTTTCCAGCTCCAGCTGCTCATCAAAAGTGTTGCTCAGGCTGGCGTTCAGGCTGCGCTTGATCAGTGCCAGACCGTAGGTCGGTTGCGTGGCGAGGTGTCGGGCGAGTTTCAGCGCTTCATCGCGCAGTTCGGCGTCTTCCACGCAGCGGTAGATCAAGCCCCATTGCTCGGCTTGTTCAGCGCTCAAGCGGTTGCCGAGCAAGGCCAATGCCTTGGCGCGGGCCATGCCGACCAGGCGCGGCAAGGTCCAGGTGCCGCCGGAATCGGGGATCAGGCCGATTTTGCAGAAGGCTTGAATGAAGCTCGCCGAACGCGCTGCCAGCACCAGGTCGCAGGCCAGCGGAATGTTGGCGCCAGCGCCGGCGGCCACGCCGTTGACCGCGCAGATCACCGGCAGCGGCAGGTCGCGCAACTGGCGGATCAGCGGGTTGTAGAACTTCTCGATGGACTCGCCCAGATCCGGCACGGCGCTGCCCGGCGCCACATTGCGATCGCTGAGATCTTGCCCGGCGCAGAAGCCGCGACCTTCCCCGGTCAGCAGCAATACACGCACATCCGGATTTTGCCGGACCTGTTTCAGGGCTTCCTTCACTTCACCGTGCATCTGCGCGTTGAAGCTATTCAGCTGATCCGGACGATTGAGGCTGAGCAGGGCGACGCCGGCTTCGATGGAAAACAGGATGTGTTCGAAATTCATGGTCATGGCGCTCTCTGGGAGGTCGTTCGCTTTTTTTTGAAAGGGCGGGGTGGTTACTGGCCAGTGAAGGTCGGCGTGCGTTTTTCCTGGAAAGCTTGAATGCCTTCATCGCGGTCGCGGGTGCCGGCCAGCACGGTGAAGGCGTGGCGCTCGAAACGCAGGCCGCTGGCGAGGTCAGTGTCCATGGCCTTGAGCAGCGCTTCCTTGGCCAGACGCACGGCCAGTGGTGCTTTGCCAGCAATGCTGCGGGCGATCTGTAAGGCGCGTTCGACGGTGAATTCCGGCTGGGTTACTTCGCTGACCAGACCGGCGCGCTGCGCCTGGCGGGCGTCGATCGGTTCACCGGTCAGGACCATTTGCATGGCCATGGATTTGCCGACGGCGCGCAGCAGGCGTTGGGTGCCACCGGCGCCGGGCATGATCCCGAGGTTGATTTCCGGCTGACCGAAACGGGCATCTTCACCGGCAATGATGATGTCGGCGTGCATCGCCAATTCGCAGCCACCGCCTAAGGCGAAGCCATTAACGGCGGCGATCAGCGGTTTGTTGAAGCGGGTGATGGTTTGCCACGACGCCTGGCGCGGGTCATCGAGGATGCCGACCAGATCGTGCTCGGCCATTTCCTTGATGTCGGCGCCGGCCGCAAAGGCTTTGCGGCTGCCGGTCATGACCACGACGCGGGTAGCGGGATCGGCTTGTGCGGCGTTCAGTTCATCGGCCAATTCACCGAGCAATTCGGTGGTCAGGGCATTCAACGCCTGCGGGCGTTGCAGGGTAATCAGGCGAACGCCTGGCTCGATGATCTCGACAGCAAGGGTTAGAGGCATGGCGGATGCCCTCACGGTGGGTGCTCAGCTGCAATGCCGGCTCATTATTGGATCGGCGGGGTAGGCCGGTTTTGCCTGAGTATACCTACAACGTGATACGCAAATACAATAGTAAAACGCATTTAACGTGTCTTATTGATGAGTGGTTGATCGCTGTTGGTCCGTGTTTTGCGAAGTCTGATTTGCGGATAATTGCCGATTTTATTGGCTTGAACGGCAAATGCAGACCCGTTAAGCCGTCTTTCATCAAGGGCGTGACTAAGTGATACGGAGTTTTAATCTTTGTGCTGGTAAAAGCGATGTGATACAAAATTAGTCAATATCGGCATCGCTTTGCGAACACACCCGGCACTGCGCTTAAAGGAATGTCCCATGACCTGCTACAGCCTCGATGGCTTGACCCCGGTGGTTGATCCCACTGCTTATGTTCATCCGTCTGCGGTGCTAATCGGCGACGTGATCGTCGGCCCGCATTGCTACGTCGGGCCGCTGGCGAGTTTGCGCGGGGACTTCGGCCGGATCGTGCTGGAGGAGGGCGCCAATCTGCAGGACACCTGCGTAATGCACGGTTTCCCGGACAGCGACACAGTGGTCGAGCGCAATGGCCACATCGGGCATGGCGCGGTGTTGCACGGTTGCCGAATCGGCGCCGACGCGCTGGTGGGCATGAACGCCGTGGTGATGGACAACGCACGCATTGGCCCGCGCTCATTCGTGTCGGCGGCGGCCTTCGTCAAAGCAGGGTTCGAATGCCCCGAACAGTCACTGGTGATGGGCGCGCCGGCCAGCATCAAGCGCGGCCTCAGCGATGAAGAAGTGTCGTGGAAGCAAGCGGGCACCCGCGAGTATCAGCAACTGGCCAAGCGTTGCCTTGAACAGATGCAAGTCTGCGAGCCACTGACCGAGCCGGAAGCGGATCGCCCACGTATCAGTGACAGCGGCATTCGCCCCAAAGGCAGCACCCTGTGAACACCCATCCCCTTGTGGGAGCGGGCCTTTGTGGCGAGGGGGCTTGCCCCCGTTTGAGTGCGCAGCGTTCACAAGATTTAGGGGCTGCTGCGCAACCCAACGGGGTGATGCGGCATTCCGGCAAGCCCCATCACCACAAAGGCTCACTCCCACAGGACTGCGCGCATTCGGTATATTCCTTTTCTTTTTTCAGCCCGGTACGCCCATGTCGTCCCTGACACCCTTGAACCAACTGATTACCCGCTTCCAGGAGCAGACGCCGATCCGCGCCAGTTCGCTGATCATCACGCTGTATGGCGATGCCATCGAACCCCACGGCGGAACTGTCTGGCTGGGTAGCCTGATTCAATTGCTCGAGCCCATCGGTATCAATGAGCGGCTGATCCGCACGTCGATTTTCCGCCTGACCAAGGAAGGCTGGCTGACCGCCGAGAAAGTCGGGCGTCGCAGCTATTACAGCCTGACTGGCACCGGTCGCCGGCGTTTCGACAAGGCGTTCAAGCGCGTCTACAGCTCCACCGTGCCCGCGTGGGACGGTTCCTGGTGCCTGGTGATGCTCACGCAGCTGACGCAGGACAAGCGCAAACAAGTGCGCGAAGAACTGGAATGGCAAGGTTTTGGTGCGATTTCGCCCGCGGTGTTGGCATGTCCACGTAGCGACCGTACCGATCTCAACGCGACCTTGCTCGACCTCGGCGCCCAGGAAGAGACCATCGTCTTCGAAACCACGGCGCAGGACGTCCTGGCGTCCAAGGCGCTGCGTTTGCAGGTGAAAGAAAGCTGGAACATCGAAGAACTGGCGACCCATTACAGCGAGTTCATCCAGTTGTTCCGACCGCTCTGGCAAGCGCTTCGCGAGCAAGAGAACCTGCAACCGTGCGACTGCTTCCTGGCACGGGTCCTGCTTATTCATGAATACCGCAAACTGCTGCTGCGCGACCCGCAACTGCCGGACGAGTTACTGCCCGGCGATTGGGAAGGTCGGGCAGCGCGCCAGTTGTGCCGCAACATTTATCGGCTGATCTACGCCAAAGCCGAGGAATGGTTGAACAGTGCGCTGGAAACCGCCGACGGTCCGCTGCCGGACGTGGGTGAAAGTTTCTATCGACGGTTTGGCGGGTTGAAGTAATTCGCCATTGTTGTGGGAGTGAAGTGGTTAGGGAGAACCTGGGAATTGGTGTAGATAATAAAAATAAGCCTGCATGAGGCCCAACATGATTTCTGCAAATGCACAGCGCCGTGATGGATTTGATCAGTGGATCCATCAGATCAACCAGATTTGTGGCGCCTTCAATGGGCAAACCCTGGGCGCCGGGTTTTCCGGGCAGATCCGGGAACACCGCAGCGGTGCGCTGAAACTCAGTTTTGTCGACGCCTGCCAGGCGCGGCTGTACCGCACGCCTGCGCAAGTCGCGGCGGGTGAGGACGGCAAATATTTTGCGGTGTTCCAGCTCGACGGCACGGCGGGCATGGCCCAGGGCGACAACAAAGTGTTGCTCTGCGCCGGTGACATCACCCTGATCGACGCCTCGCGCCCCAGCGACTTCACCTACAGTGAAAACTCCCGTCAGTTGTCGCTGATTCTGCCCTCACCGCTGATTGAGCAATCCTTGCGCTTCAACCAGGTCAAGTGCGGTCACCGCATCGTCGCGACGTCGCCGATGGCAGTGCTCTCTCACCGCCTGATTCTCGACGCCGCACAGCAAAACACTCTGAGCCTGCCGGAAAGCGAGGCGACGCTGGAAGCGATTGTCAGCCTGCTGCGCCCGGCCATCAGTCAAGCCGAAGACAGCAATGACTCGCATGAGCGCATCTTTCGCAAGACGCTGGAATGCATCGACACGCACATTCGCTCCGAAGAACTGTGCCCGGAATGGCTGGCGCGGGAAGTCGGCATGTCGGTTCGGGGGCTGTACCGGATCTTTGCCAAGAAGGGTTTGGTGGTGGCGAAATACATCAAGAATCGCCGACTGGACTTGTGCGCCGAGTCCCTGCGCCAATCGCGCACCGAACAGAAGCTGTCGGTGCTGGGTTACTCCTGGGGTTTTTCCGATTCGAGCTACTTTTCCACCGCATTCAAATCACGGTTTGGCATAGCGCCGGGCGAATACCGCAAGCAGCACGCTTGAGATCTGACTGAATGCACACGTAACCTTGTAGGAGTGAGACCGGCAAGCCGGTCTCACTCCTACAAGGTTTTGTACGTTCTACGGCTTGAGTAATTGGCTGAACGCCTCCAGCTCGCTTTTCTCCAGATCGGAAACCAGCACAAACCGCATGTGATTCGCTTGCCAGGACACCACGTTAAAGCCACGAATCGTCTGGCTCTGTTGCGGCTTATCCGCCTCCGGCGCGGGCAAGATAAACACGTTGATAATGTGCTTGGCCCGCCCATAACTCAGGGCCGCCGTGGCCTGATGCTGCAGATAATCCAACCGCCCACCCAACAGCACAAACCCTTGTGCCGAGTAATCGATTACCGGTGGCGCGAAGTCGAGTTTGCCGGTGAACCAAGGCTTCACGGTGTGGCGGTCGGACGACACCACATCGTTCAAATGCTCGGCCATTAACGAGCGGACGTGACTGGAGACCGCTTCGTCCACCAATGGCTGCTCGCTGGCAGGCGTTGCCACATAAAGCACCACCGCCAAGCCCAGTGCCGCCGCTGAAAAAGCCGGGGCGAACCATGTTCGCCAGCGCTCGATAATGCTTGAGGGGGGGGCAACAGTGGCGAGCACACTGGCCGTCAACGACGCCGGAGCTGCGTAATACGACGCCTGGCGTTTCACGCTGAGCATCAGCAGCCTCGCCTGATCATGCAGCCGCGCGCACTCGGCGCACCCGGCCAAATGCCCGGCCACCGTCGCAGCCGTCGCAGGATCCAGTTCCTTGTCCAGATAGCCATGCATCAAAGTCTGGCAGGCGGTGCAGTCGAGTTCATTCATGATCGTACAACTTCAGTAGTTCGAGCTTGAGCATGGCGCGCGCCCGGGCCAGCCTCGACATGACGGTGCCGATGGGAATGTCGACCACCAGGGCAATGTCCTTGTAGGGCAGGTCTTCGAGTTCTTTCAGAACAATCACCTCACGAAACGCCGGCGGCAGAGTACGCAGGGCTTGCTGGATGAGCGCCGCATTTTCCATGTGAATGGCCAGCAGCTCCGGGGTCTGGCTGTGGCTCAGCGCGGCGTCCTCTTCGGACAGCTCGTCGCCGATAGCAACCCAATGGTGCCCGGCCGAGGCCTTGAGCCAGGTGTAGCTTTCGTTGCGTACGATAGTTAGAAACCAGGCCTTGGCGTTGCCGTCGGCGAAGCGGTGTAAAAATCTGAAGGCGCGCAGGGCGCTTTCCTGAACGACATCGCGTGCGGCGCTGTCGTTGCCCGTGAGCCAGCGCGCGAGGTTGTAGGCCGCGTCCAGATGGGGCGCAAACAGTTCCTCAAATCGCTTCATAGTGGTTCCCGCACTGTCCCACCTCTATAACCGCGCAGCTCCGCATTTTATTCCCGGAAAAAACAACTTTTCCAATGCACAACTCAATCCCCCGTAGCAGCTGCCGAGGCATGAGGCTGCGTTGCGTGTCCGCAGGACCGCCCTTCGGGGGCCGCTACGCAGCCCAACGCAGCCTCGTGCCTCGACAGCTGCTACAGGCGATTCAATGTCGTGGAATAAAACCCTGTCCTGGTTGGTTGTATCTCGTGTCAGCACCATCACTGTAGTTCGCCAGCGAGGGAAATCCGATGGACATTCAATCAAAACACCCACGTCGCACCGACGGCCCGCTGAACCCTGACCGTCGAACGCTCCTTAAATGCTCGGCGTGGGCCGGGGCGGGGGTCCTCTGGGCCCTGAGCGGCGGCATTCCCCGGGCCTTTGCCCTGGATGCGGCGGGCAACGTCTCCGACCCCAAGGCACTGGCCAGCACCTTCCACTTCGTGCAGATCAGCGACTCGCACATCGGCTTCAACAAGGAGGCCAACCCGGAACCTGTGAAGACGTTGCAGGTGGCCATCGACAAGGTCATCGCGCTGCCAAAACGGCCGTCGCTGATCCTGCATACCGGCGATATCACCCACCTGTCCAAACCCGAGGAATTTGATACGGCCGCACAACTGCTCAAAGGCCTGCCATCCACCGTGCACTACGTCCCGGGCGAGCACGACACCCTCGACGAGGGCGGCGGTAAACTCTACCTGGAGCGTTACGGCGAGGGCACCAAAGGCAATGGCTGGTACAGCTTCGATGACCACGGCGTGCATTTTGTTGCACTGGTGAATGTCTTCAATTTCCAGGCGGGCCACGAAGCGACCCTGGGCACCGATCAACTGGCCTGGCTGGCCGATGATTTGCGCGCCGTGACCAGCAGCACGCCAATCGTGGTGTTTACCCATATTCCGTTGTGGACGGTTTATCAGCCGTGGGGCTGGGGCACCGAGGATGGCGACCAGGCGATTGCCATGCTGCGCAAGTACGGTTCGGTGACGGTGTTGAACGGGCATATCCACCAGGTCATCCAGAAAGTCGAAGGCAATATCACCTTCCACACCGCTCGCGGCACCGCTTATCCACAGCCCGCACCGGGTGCGGCACCTGCACCGGGGCCGATGACGGTGGCGGCTGATCAACTGCGCAACTATCTGGGGATTACCGATGTGCGAGCGACTCAGGGTGATCATCCGCTGGCGCTGATCGATTCGACACTGGTTTAGGGGAGGGTGTCTGGATGAAAAAGCGACTGTTAGCCGTGGCTTGTCTGATGCTATCGATGCCGGTGTGGGCTCAGGAGGTGAAAATCGATATCAGGGAGTTCATGTTCGGGCCCAAGGATTTGAACGTGGCCGTGGGCACCAAAGTGACGTGGGTGAACGACGACCAGATTCCGCACACGGTGGCGGAAACCCACAAAGTATTTCGCTCTGGGGCGCTGGATACCAATGACAGCTTTTCCTGGGTGTTCAACACACCGGGGGAGTTCGAGTATTTTTGTGCGCTGCATCCACAGATGATCGGGAAGATTGTGGTCAGCCAGTGATGCCACAAGAAACCTACGATACATCCATCTGAAGAAACCCAGACCCCTTGTAGGAGTGAGACCGGCTTGCCGGCGATGGCGGAGTGTCAGTCGACATCACAGTCATCTGACACACCGCCATCGCGGGCAAGCCATGCTCCTACAGGGGGCGTGTGTTTATTTGGGGGCGCTGAGGTTCAGCGTCGGCGTCTCATCAAAGAAGTTCCATGGCTTCAACAGCACATGCACCCATTCGGTCGGCATGATCGGCCATTCCTCGGCCCGCGCGATATGCGTGGTGCCGGTGGTCAGCCAGACCACGTCGTCGGAGTTTTCGATGGACTGGTTATCCGCGGTGAACTGCCCAAGCCCCGAGTCTTTGTCCGAACGGTTCGGGTATTTGCCTTCCGGGTACTTTTCCTCCGGGTTATAGCGCGTCACCCACAGTTGCTTGTCCATGAAGCTGAGGCGGTGATAGAGCCATTCATCCTTGCCAAAGTTGGCGCCCTTGGCCACCGGATGCGTGCCGCCGGCATACGGAATCAGCTGATAGGAAACCGGGTTGCCGACTTTGTTTTCCTTGCTGAAGTTGGTCATCAGGCGAACGGTCGAAGGATCGAATTTCTGTGCGCCTTGCTGTTCGGTGCTGACCACGTTGTGCTCGGTCTGCATCGTGCTGGTGCGCGGGCCGCCACGGTCATTTGGCAGCACCACCGGGTTCACTTCAACCAGCGAGTTGGTTTCACCGTCGACGTCCATGTCCAGGCGGAAGTTGTAGATGTGCTGGTGCGTGGTGCCGACGATGTTGTGGTCCAGCAAGGTGCCGTAGCGCGTGTCTTCCTTGGCCGTGGCTTCGTGCATGGTTTTGGACTGCACGCCTTTGACCGCTTCGATACCGGTGGCGCCGGCATCGATGCCGATGGTGCCGTTTTGCTGGAAGACCCAATCGACGATGTAATCGTAGTTGCCGACGGTGCTGATCCACCGCACCACCAGCTCACGCCGCTCGGTGCTGAGGTTGGGCTGGCCCATTTCCTGGTGTTTGTATTCCGGGCCAGCGTAGCGTTCGAACACCGCCATGGCCCGAGGAATCGAAGTCGGCGCGCCGGTGTAGTCGGCAATCGTGGCGTCGAGCAGCACGGCGTTTTCCGGGGCGTCTTTGCCGCGGGCAATCGGCGAGGTCAGGGTACCCATGCCGTACTCACCTGAGTCCAGGTAAGCCTTGAAGTACCAGCCGGCGTCAGGGTCGCCGTAAGGCACGATCATCCCGCCCAGCGAGCCTTCGTACATGATTTTGCGTTTCTTGCCCTTGTCGTCATACGTGACGGTGGACAGGATCGGGCCGACCCGCGAATCGAGGCGAACATGAAAGTCCCAGTTCTGCCAGTGAATGCTGTTGCCGGTGATGGTGTAGTTTTTCCCTTCCGGTTCGATGATTTCCAGCGGCTTGACCTGCACGCCCTTGCGGTGACGGCCGTCATACGGCGTCGGTTTCATCGGCACCGGGATCAGGGCTTCGTCTTCGATCTTGATCAGCTTCTTTTGCTCAAGGTCGACAATCGCCACCAGGCCCTCAATCGGGTGCGCCCAGTAGTTGCCATCACCGGTATTGAGGTAACTGACGATTTTCAGCAGCCGTTTGTCCTGCTCCAGTCCGTCCTTGCCGTCGAAATAACCGACGGTCAGCGGTGTGGCAACGACTTTCTTCACATCGGTGATGCCGCGCTTGGCCAGGGCCTGTGCATATTCCGGGCTGGTTTCCACAGCCGATTGCACAGTGGCGAAATCGTCCAGCAGGACCATCCCGTGCGCACCTTCGATAGGCTTCCAGGACTTGAGCGCCTTGGCGTCGAGGTCGACCAGAGCTTCGATCACGTGCTTGCCATCCAGCACCACGATGTTGGCCTGGCGCGTCTGAGTGACGTTCTGGCCGGTGAAGACGAAATTCCAGACCTGATCCTTGGGCGGTTCATTGACCGAGACTTCGGTGAATCGAAAGCCGGGTTGGTAGTGCTCGGACTGCTTGACGATATCCACCGCTGCCTTGATTTCGTCCGCGCTCAACGGGTTGAGCGGGTTAGGGCGGGTTTCGACGACAAAGGTTTTGTCCAGGCCGGACTGGAACACCTGATTGATGAAGTCCTTCGGCATGTAGGCGGTTTTGTGTTTGAACACCACCGGGACCGCCAGCTTCATGGGCTTGCCATTGAGCATGGCGACTTTGCTGTCCGGTTTGACCTTGAGGTAAACCCCGTCCTTGGCAATGACGAACAGGTTGGCGTAACTGTCCCATTTGACTGTGGCCCCGAATTCCTCAAGGGTCGACTGCAAAGGCACCATTTCGGCGGCCCCGCCATGGGCCTGTGCGGTGGACATCCAGCCCGGCAAACCGCAGGCGCCCAAGGTGATGGCCAGCGAAAGTCGGGCGAGAGGTTTTCTTTTTAACGAGGCAATGGACGTGAACATTTCTGAGTTCCTTGGGAAACCGGTGACAGCACACCACACTTTGCTACAGCCAATGAAAGGCTTCTTGTGAATTCCTGCCAGATTCCTGTTGCTGCGTGCCTAAATGATCGCTGCCCAAGGTTAATCCACAAATAAACAACTTGGCGTCGACCGGCTTTCAGCTCGCCTGATCTGTCGCATAATGAACCCGCTGGTTTTGACTTTTGTAGTTAACGTAATCGAGTGGGTCGGACATTGATCGAACGACGGCAATTCAGCGGAGGGATGAAGGGTAAAAACCTCCGCTATCTAAACGAGCCTGCTGACAAGCCTGCGCCGGTAACGCGGACGGGTTTTTTGCTGCTCGAACACTTCTCGCTGCCTGCGTTCACGCAAGCACTGGACACGATTGTCACCGCGAATCTGCTGCGTCCCGGACTGTTCGCTTCCCGAACGTTTGGCTTGAACGACGGCGAGGTCGTCAGTGACCTGGGCCTGGTGATCCGGCCGGACGCACGCTTCGATGCGTCGGCGATTCAGCAACTGGACCTGTTGGTCGTGTGTGGCGGCTACCGCACAGAACTGAAGGCCGCCGATGAGTTCATCCATCTGTTGAGAACGGCGGCAGAGCGGGGCATCACTCTGGCCGGACTGTGGAATGGCGCATGGTTTCTGGGCAGCGCTGGCCTGCTGGATGGCTATCGATGCGCCATTCACCCGGAGCATCGGCCCGCACTGGCAGAGATTTCCAAAGCGGCGCATGTCACCAGCGAGCCCTATGTGATTGACCGCGACCGGCTCACGGCGTCCAGTCCTGCGGGGGCCTTCCATATGGCACTGGACTGGATAAAAGGGCTGCACGATAAAGCCCTCGTCGAGGGTATCGAGGACATTCTGGCTTTTGAAGAGTCTCGCTACCGGCGCATCAAACCGGCGGAAAATATCTGTGTGAGTGCGCCATTGCGCGAGGTGGTCAAGCTGATGGACGCCAACCTCGAAGAGCCGCTGGAGCTGGAACAGCTGGCCGTCTACGCAGGGCGTTCACGTCGCCAACTCGAACGCCTGTTCAAGGAGCAACTGGGCACCACGCCGCAGCGCTATTACCTGGAACTGCGCATCACCGAAGCGCGTCGACTCCTGCAGCACACCGAGCTGTCTCAAGTGGACGTGCTGGTGGCCTGCGGTTTTGTATCGCCGAGCCATTTCAGCAAATGCTATAGCTCGTATTTCGGCTACCGGCCGTCCAAGGAAACCCGGCTCGTCAAATAAAACAGCCATGCCCTCTCCCACGGCAGGAGAGGGCGGCTGCCCATTTCAAGTGTGACGAATCTCCCGGTCCTTGGTTTCCGGCAGGAAGAACGTACCCAGAATCGCCGTCATCACCGCGATCACGATCGGGTACCACAGCCCGTAATAGATGTCCCCCGTGGCCGCGACCATGGCGAAGGCCACCGTCGGCAGAAACCCGCCGAACCAGCCATTGCCGATGTGATACGGCAGCGACATCGAGGTGTAGCGGATGCGCGCCGGAAACAGTTCGACCAGCCACGCGGCAATAGGCCCGTAGACCATGGTCACGTAGATCACGAGGATGGTCAGCAGTAGCAACACCATCGGGTAGTTGGTCTTCGCCGGGTCGGCCTTCTCGGGGTAGCCGGCCTCCTTGAGGGCGGTGCCGAGGGTCGCGATGAAGGCGTCGTTGCTGGTTTTGAATTCAGCGGCCGGCAGACTGGTGCCCTCGAAGCTCTGAATCACCTTGTCGCCGATGCGAACCTGAGCGATGGTGCCCGGTTCGGCCTTCTCGTTTTTGTAAGGGATCGCTTTCTTCGCCAGCACGCTCTTGGCGAGGTCGCAGGAGCTGGTGAATCTGGCCTTGCCCACCGGGTCGAACTGGAACGAGCACTGGCCGGGATCGGCGATCACCGTGACCGGGTTCTTCTCCTGTGCCACGAACACGTCGGGGTTACCGTACTGGGTCAACGCATGGAAGATCGGGAAGTAGGTCAGCGCCGCGAGGATGCAGCCGGCCATGATGATGCCCTTGCGGCCGATGCGGTCGGACAGGCTGCCGAATATGACGAAGAACGGTGTGCCAATCAGCAGCGAACCGGCAATCAACAGGTTGGCGGTTTGCGGGTCGATCTTGAGTGTTTGCAACAGAAAAAACAGCGCATAGAACTGCCCGGTGTACCAGACCACCGCCTGGCCGGCCGTACCGCCGAGCAAGGCCATGATCACGATTTTCAGGTTGCCCCAGCGGGCGAAGGACTCGGTCAGTGGCGCCTTGGAGGCTTTGCCTTCCTCCTTCATTTTCTTGAACACCGGCGACTCGCTGAGTTGCAGGCGGATGTACACCGAGACGATCAGCAGCAGGATCGACAGCAGGAACGGAATCCGCCAGCCCCAGGCCTCGAACGCTTCCGTGCCGAGCAAGGTGCGGCAGGCGAGGATCACCAGCAGCGACAAAAACAGACCGAGGGTCGCGGTGGTCTGGATCCACGAGGTGAAGTAACCGCGCTTGCCTGGCGGTGCATGTTCGGCCACGTACGTCGCCGCGCCGCCGTATTCACCACCCAGGGCCAGGCCTTGCAGCAGGCGCAGGCTGATCAGGATGACCGGCGCCGCCACGCCGATGGTTTCGTAGCCGGGTAGAAAGCCGACGACGGCGGTGGAGAAACCCATGATGACAATGGTGATGAGGAAGGTGTGCTTGCGCCCGATCATGTCACCCAACCGGCCAAACACGATGGCGCCGAAAGGCCGTACGGCGAACCCTGCGGCGAAGGCGAGCAGGGCGAAGATGAACGCCGTGGTCTCGTTGACGCCCGCGAAGAAGTGCTTGGCGATGATGGCGGCGAGGGAACCGTAAAGGTAGAAGTCGTACCATTCGAATACGGTGCCCAGGGACGAGGCGAAAATAACCTTGCGCTCTTCCTTGGTTATCCCGCGGTTGGGCGTGCTACCCGTGGTTGTGGTGTCGATTACGGCCATGAGTGATCTCCGTTTTGCTCTTGTTATAGGCCGGAGTACCTCTCATCAGTTGCCGCACCCAGGCCCTGGGGCTGATGTCATCGGATTGCAAATTGCACGAATCAGGGAAGCAGCTGACGGCCTCGCAGGTGTGCCGGGATAGTTGAAGCATAATCACCTTCGCGCAGATATCCACTCGCCATCACGCTTCAATCTCAAGTCGATGAAACGCCGCGGGTGGCCGACAAACAAGTGCCCCGCAGAAAACCGAAAACGTTCGGATTTTGCGTGTTCAGTGGCGAGCCTTAAAAAACGCAGAAGCTGGCATAAACCATCATCATCACAGTAGCGACACCAAACGCGGCCAATGCCTTTGCCATGTCATGGTGTTCAGGCACATGCTCGGCCATTGGCTGCCATGGAGGAATCGAGGACGCTGAACTTTTGCTGTGGTATTGGCGGTGGACCCTGTAGGTGTATCGCAAGCCAATCAGCAGAAACAGCGCGACCAGACCGAGTACGGCCATGCAAGTAATGGCGGGTTTAGCCTCGGCCCGGGTTTCGTGAGCACAGGCCGCGCTATTGAGTTCCAGAATGCTGATTTGTCCATAACCCATCTGGGGCTGCGGGGTAACCGTGCGGATCGCTGCCTGTTGTTGCAGGTCCAGCACCTGATACTTCCAGAGCGTTGTCGAGCCTTCCCGGCAGTAGGTGAACGTGATGGGGTCCGGGGCATCAATAATGCAACCATCGTTGATGTTGAGTTTTTTCAGCGTTTGATCCGCTGCTCTTGTGAAATCCAGGTCGAAGACCGGAATAATCCCGGTGGCTGAAGCTGCCATCGAAAACAGCACGCTGCCCGCGACGATGATTATCGAAGCTTTCAAGGTTATGTTTCCTTGTTTTTAATCAGCGTATAGAAACGCACGCGGAGCGTGGCTCCCCCTGTTTCGATGAGTCTAGAAGACTGGTAGGTGCCTGAAGCCTCTCAGAAAAAATAGCGTAGATAATGGCAGAAATGACACTCGTTTACAGTAAGGTACCCTTGCGGTGCCTGGCCGAATCAGTCACTCATGCCGTCTTCAATCGCGATTCCTTGTGCACGCATTGCCTTGATCAACTCTGCCCGAGTACCCGGTAAATTGAGCATAGCCACGTGACGCAATTCAGCCACTTCTTCAGCGCTGTAAGGCTGGTAATCGGCAGGCGTGCTTTTACCGGCCAGGCCGCCGTCGCGCATCAACCAGTTAAGCAGGTCAGCCAACTGCGCGTTGTTCAGCGCCGATTGCGACATGCCGGGTACACGCACCAGAAATTCGCGGCCGCCGGGGACCTTGAGGAAGTTGCCGACAAACCCTGTGAGCCGAGGCGTGTCATTGGCTGCCGAGCCCATGCCGTTGCCCAAATGGCAGCCGGCGCATTGCAGCTGGTAGTTCACGCCAACGCTGTAACCGGCCTGGGCGATGGGTTTTTGCAGTTCTTCATTGCCCGGCGCATGCCGCTGCGTCGGGTCGGGAATGGCCCGGGCATAGGCGAGCGGGGCGGCAACGACGCAAACCAGACCGAGAAATAGCAACCTACGCATGACAAGCACCTCTACAGGAATCGCATTGGGCACAAAAAAATCCGCCGACTGCGTGAGCAACCGGCGGCAATGCGCGTTAAACGGCGACGCCACGGATGATCGAAACGGTGCAGTGATAGATGTGCGATTTGGCGGCCAGGCACCAGTTCACATCGTTGTTGTTGAACGGGCGATAAGCCGGTTCTTCACTGTCGTTACGGGTGCAGGCGCACTGGGCGCAGCTCTGCTTACCGCAGCAGTCGTTATAGGAAATGATGTAGTCCTTGCCGTCGGCCGGGTTGCGGCAGGTGCCGATCCAGGTGACTTGCGAGGCTTCGGTGCCCGGTGGGCAGGACGTCACGGAACCACCGCAGCAGCTGCACAGAAAGCCGTCGATGGAGCAATAACGCCAGTAATCGCAGCTGTTCGGATCACCCGGGTCACCGGCTTTCGGGTTGTCGGCGGCCAGGGCTTTGCTGGTGCGGTCCAGTGGCAACAGCAGCGGCAGTGCGGCACCGGCGACCATCAAGGAACCCATGCGCGACAGCAGTTTGCGGCGTGAGGTGGTGTCGGCGACTCGACGGGTCGAGCGCTCGAACAACATATCCAGCAGTTTCATAAAAATCTCCCTGCCTTAATCAATGGCTATGGCCGTGGCTGTGGTCGTGTGCATGCGGCTGGCTGTTGAGGTATTCCTGCAGCGTGGACTTTTTCAGGTGCTCGACTTCGAACAGGCTGTCCAGGTGCTCGCGGGAATTGACCAGGCCTTTGGCGCGCAAGGTGCCGGTTTTGTCGATCAGAGCGGCGTAGGGCAGCTTGCCGATCTGATAGGTCATACCGACTTCCGGTCCGACCACGTAGGTCGCGTCTTCCAGTTTGTGTTCGCGGATCAGCTTCTGTTGGGCGTCCATGTCGCCGTCGCTGATGAACACCACGTCCAGGCGATCTGCCTGTTCCTTGGCGATGGATTTGATCGCAGGCAACAGCGATTTGCAGATCGGGCAGGTCGGCGAGAGGAAGAACAGCAGTTGGTTCTTTTCGCCGGCATAACCGAAGTTCACCGGGCGACCGTTACGGTCGGAGGCGGTGACTTGCGGTGCGGCTTCGTTGACCGCCACGCCTTTGTCCATCATCAGCGCCCCGGCCGGAGCCAGGCGGCCATGCAAGACACCAATCTGACGCACCAGGCCCATGACGGCAAACGCCACGGCCGCCAGCAAAATCCAGAGCAAAACGTTGGAAACAATTAAGCCTTCCATTGATCACCTACCAATCAGTTTGAGCAGAAGAGGGGAGTTCGCCAGCAAGCCATCGGCTGCGGCGTACAGAAGCAGCGCTACGGCGCTGGCGGCAACGGTGACGAAGCCATCAAAAAAACCCAGGTCGCGGGCCATCGGCAGCACGCTGGCCAACAGCGCCACGCCCACCAGCACGCTGTTGCGCAGCAACAGGATCGGGCGCAACGGTTGCGCCTGGTCCGGGCCGGCACAGCCGCAGTCGATGTCGCGGCGACCGCGCCACAGGTTGATGCCAATGGCCGCGGCGTACAGCGCGATCAGGCTGGCCGCCGTCAACGCTGCCCAATACCGGCTGACCGGCACCAGCAACGCGAACGCGATCACCAGCTCTACCGCTGGAATCACACGAGCGACCGGGCGGACCAACGCGCCAGGCAACAGTTGGTAGTCCGCCAACTGTTTGGCAAAACGTGCCGGCGCGCGCACCTTGTGCGTCGCGGCACTGGCCAGCAACACCGCAATGGTGAGGGCGCTGGCAATGATGAAGATCGGATCTAAGTGCATGGCCGAACCTCGTTTAGTAGCTCATGACCTGAGTCGCGGTTTTGGCGACTTTCGGCATGCTGCCAGTGAGCTTGTTGGTCTTGAGATCAAAAATCTGCAAGCCGCCCTCGACATCGGCGCCCAGCAACAGCGGCTTGTCGTCGCCCGTTGCTTGCAGGCTCCACACCGGCGCTGGCGCTTCCAGGGTCGCCACTTTTTTGTGGGTCTTGAGGTCATACGCCCAGATCAGCGGGCTCGGGTCTTCCCACTTCAACGGTTCATGTCCGTCGTGCATCAGCACGTACAAGCGGTCGAGCTTCGGCGCCACGGCCATCAGCTGCCAGCCACCCGGCGCCCAGCCGGCTTTCTTTTCCTCGTCGGTGGTCAACGACCACGACGGCAGGATCTTCGGCGCGTCGCTAGAAAAATCCACCGGGCGAACGGTGCCGGTGGTGGTGGTGAAGTAGTACGTATCGCCAACGTTCACCGCGCGCTCGACGAGCTTTTCGGCGTTCGGGTCGAAGAACGGCGTGCGGCTGCGCGCGGTTTCCTGGCCCTGATCGTTCAGCGTGATCACCTGCAAGCTGCCATCGCCACACAGCGAGGCGAAGCGGCGGTTGCCGATCGGGTAGTTGAGCACGCAACCCGGAATCGCCAGTTCGGCGGCGACGGACTTGGCTTGCGTGTCGACCACGGTCACCGAGGTCGATGGCGTGAAGTTGTAGACGTAGACGAAACGGTCATCGCCACTGGTATTCAAGCCGTAGCGTTGGGTCAGCGACTCGGCGCGCTTGGGTGGAATCACGACTTCCCAGGCCGGCGCCAGAGTCGAAGTGTCCCACGCGGTCAGCACGTCGGTAACCGTGCCGCGAGTGCCGCGCGAGTAGAAAATGTCGGCGCTGTAGAGGGTCTTTTTATCGCGGCTGAGCGTTGACGGTGCGGCGAAACCGGTCGGCACCATGCCGAGGATGCGTTTTTTGTCGGGGTCGACCACGGTGACACGGCCCGCCACGAAGCTTTCGAATTCGACGTCGACGATAAACGCCCGATGGGCTTCCGGCGGAAAGGCCAAAACGGTCTGGCCGATGGTGTCAGCCGGCAGGTCCGCACGGGCGCTGGTCAAACCGAGTACAAGCAGGCTCAGACCTAGCGCTGACTGTACGTTGATCCTGTTGGTTCGCATTAGGGGAACTCCCTGAATTGTTATTCACGCAGATCGCGGGTGCTTGGGCAGATTTTTACAATTCGATTCTGCCTCGCCGGGAAACGCCGAGAATTGCTGTGGCTGCCAAGTGTTTGTGTGTCTGTGCCAGTCGAGGGAAACGGGCTGCACCCACCGATAAACGCGATTCAAATGACGTCGGCGAACACGCCCCTGTAGCAGCTGCCGAAGGCTGCGTTCGGCTGCGTAGCAGTCGTAAACCCTGCTGAAACGGTCCTTCTGACACTCCGCGCGTACTGGTTTTACGACTGCTACGCAGCCGGACGCAGCCTTCGGCAGCTGCTACAGGTCTGCGGGTGCTTAGGCGGGAGTAGCGAGGGGAAGGGAGAAGGTAAAAACAGCGCCACAAGTCTCCAGGTTTTGCGCCCGGATATCCCCGCGATGGCGGCCGATGATGTTTTTGCACAGCGCCAGGCCAATGCCGTTGGCGCTGACCTTGGAGGAGAAGAATTTAACGATCAACCGTTGGCGAGGAGCAAGCTCCACCGCCAACGTGTCGTGCTAATTACTTTGGTGGAACGAAGTTATCCAGCATCCGATTCACCGCCAGCTCCCCCAGCATGATGACCTGCTGCAGCGCCAGCACGGTACTGCGATGGGTGCCCTCTACCAACGCCGCCACATTGCTGGCCATGACACTGGCTGACGCCAGGTTTTCACATGTTTGAACCAGCAAGGTTTCATGGTCGACGTCTGGGGCAATCATATAAATGGTGCTGGGTTTACGAGGGGTGTTGTTCATGAGCGCCGCCGGGTTGAGGTAGAAGTTGAGCGCGCGCTCAGCGGCGTCGTGGAGTTTTTTTGAATCGAGGGATTCGTATGGGGATACTGGATCGGTGTCTGGCGGATCAGTATCCGGTGAATCGGTGTCCGGCGGATTAGGTGTTACTTTGAACATAGTTTGCTGCTCCGAATTGGAGCCGCTATCGCTTCTCTACTAAAAGAAGGGTGGCGGCTGTACGCAGGTTAGTAGACCGGGGAGTCAGCAATACCGGCGCGCCCTAGGGCGCCCTGCGCACAACCACCATTGAGCGCAGGAAAAAACCTGACTGAATGGCGCTTATGCACATTACCGACAAACCACGGGCTACTAAACCCGACCACTGATGGGCAGTGGCAGGGAAACAATAGAGGCCGGGGTCCAGGCGCACAAGCCGGCGGATTCTGTCTGAACCGTAGGTAACGGCGCAAGGTCTTGTAGCCTTCGGGACGTAACACCGAGTGTCTTTAAACACGTTTTATTAAACACGTGAAAGCTCTCAGAAAATCGAGGAAACGTCCGACATTTTTTTAGGGTTGGCTGTCGGAAGCGAGAGGTTTAGTGTTGTTTCTGCCGTCGGGTAGAGAGATTGAGCGCTTGGTGCTTGCCTTGCAGAGGTGCACTTCATCCCTACAGCCACGACAGCAAGTCACAGACCGATTAGACTGCTATCTATTGATCACGGAGGTCACTATGAGCGCCGAACTTTCCCCCATCGTTTCCGAGTTCGAAACCGAAGAACAGGCCGCCAGCTACGACCGTTGGTTCCGTGCCAAAGTGCAGGCTTCACTCGATGATCCACGCCCGAATGTCCCTCACGATCAGGTAATGGCTGATATGCGAGCCCTGATCGAATCCAAGCGCAATAAGCGCGATGCTGGTTGAGTGGCGGCCCGAAGCGCGGGCTGAACTCTGGCAAATCCTTGATTATATTGGCGATCGCCACGTTGTAGCGGCCAGCGAGCTGTACCAAGCCATTGAGGCTGCTACTACGGCCTTGCCGCAACATCCCTACCTCTATCGATTTGGTCGTGTGCCCGGCACGCGGGAAATTGTTGTGCACCCCAATTACTTGGTGGTCTACCGGGTGACAGATCGAATCGAGATCGTGACCGTTTTGCATGCCAGGCAGGAATACCCCTGACTCCCAATCAGGTCTGATTGCTGGGTCCCTGCGCAAGTTTTCCAACCCCCTCGCCACAGGTCATTACTTGGCGAAAGGGTTGTTTACTGTGGATTTGCGAGGGGAAGTGAGAAGCTGAACACAGCACCACAAGGCTCCAGGTTTTGCGCCCAGATATCCCCGCGATGGCGACCGATGATGTTTTTGCACAGCGCCAGGCCAATGCCGTTGCCGCTGACCTTGGAGGAGAAAAACCCGTCAAACAGCTTGTCCTGCTCCAGCGCCTGAATCCCGCGCCCGCGATCTTCAACCCGCACCAAGGCAACCTGATCATCACGGCTCGCGTGAATACGCAGAACGCGTCGATCCGTCGGCAAATCACTCATCTCTTCGATGGCATTAAAGGCCAGGTTAAGGATGACCTGGCCGATCAGTACCTTCTCGCAACTGATCAGCAGCGGTTCAGGGCTGGTGACGATTTCGACTTTTATAAGGCTCGGATCGGCACGCAGGCTGATGAAGTATCGGGTTTCGCGCAGCAGTTCATTGAGGTCGATCAGCTCTTCGGATTGCTCCAGCTTGACCACGTATTCGCGCACGCTTTTGATGATCAGTGACGCGTGCTCGATTTGCCGCACGGCGTTCTGCAAACCCCAGGCCACGCCTTGCTCGTTGTTTTGATCCTTGCCCAGGCGAATCACCGCGCCTTCGATGAAATTGCGTGTGGCTGCCAGCGGCTGACTCAGTTCATGGGCAATCGCCACGGCCATTTCGCCCATGGCGTTGTAGCGCGCCAGGTATTCCAGTTTTTGTTCGCTGACCCGTCGGGCTTCTTCGGCGCGCACCTGTTCGGTGACATCGCGAAACAGCAGCAAGTAGCCGACCAGGTCGTCTTCAATTTCGATGTAGCGACACGTCGCGTGGTGCCAGCGCCATTCACCGTCTCGCCGCTGCAAGTGATAGTGAACGCTGAACGGCGCGTGTTCCGGCTGCTCGCAGGACAACTGTTGCAGCAGGCGCTGGCGTGACGTCTCGTCGCACCAGTGGAGGAAGTTTTCGCCAATCAAAGGCTGATCTTCGCTGTTGAGCAGTTGCGCGGCGGACTCACTTATAAAGCGGATGTCGCCTTGCGGCCCAAGCACCGCAACGCCTTCGGCCAGGTCCTGCATAAAGGCTTTGAGGCGGCTTTCGAAGCGCTTGAGGTCACGCTTGACCTTGTCTTCCTTGGAGATGTCGCGGAACTGCACCATCAACACATCGCGACCGTCCAGGTGCACCAGTGTCGCCACTGCTTCCGAGAGGATTTCCACGCCTTGCTTGGAGCGATAACACCACTCGATGGCGCGCTGACCGGTGCGCGCCGCGCCTTCCAGCCACCGCAGGCCGACCGAGCGCCGGTACTGCGGCGCATTGCGGGTCATGTCCGGGGCTTTGAGCGGCGTGAGTTCTTCCAGGGTAAAACCCAGCGCTGTCAGGGCGGCGGCGTTGGCCCACAGAATCTCCTTGCTGTGGGCGTCGTGAAGAATGATGCACAACGGCATGGCTTCGATCAGGGCGTAGAAGTCGTTCGGTTTTGGCAGATACATCGCGCAGCCCTTGGCGGCAGAGGGGTCGACTACAGATGAAGTCGAAGTATGGCGTTTTATACCGGCTTGCGCCTGGCGATGCGCTCAGAGGTAACCGGGGGCGGGCTAGGGGTTTTCTTTAGTCGGGGGGCTACACGCCCCAATAGTGGCGAGCGGATGCGGTTTTTACACTGAACCCATCAACGGTCGCCACGCCCCGAGGCAGGCTCCGTCTAATAACAAGTCAACGGAGATCAAGCCCATGCTGCGTTCAGCTACCGCGCAGAAAGACCCTCTGCCAGGCGTCGACGACACCAGCGTCCACCGCCAGGAATTTCAGCGGGTGCTGGATGAAGTGCGCCAACGTCGCGATGAATTCGACGACGGTTCCCACGTACCACGGGACATGATCGAACGCTTCAAACAGGTGGGCATCTATCGCGCCGCCACGCCGAAATGCTTCGGCGGTGATGCGCTGGCGCCAGCGCTTTTCCTGCAAATGATCGAACGCATCTCCGAAGCCGACGGTTCCGCCGGCTGGGTCGCCAGCTTCGGCAGCGCCGGCGTTTATCTCGCTGCATTGCCGCCAGAAACCCTGGCTGAAATCTACGCCGACAGCCCGGATCTGGTGTTCGCCGGCGGCCTGTTCCCGTTGCAGCCTGCTGAGGCAGTCGATGGCGGCTGGCAGGTCAACGGCACCTGGAAATTCGCCAGCGGCTGCAAGGGCGCCGACCTGCTCGGTGTTGGTATCGGCGCGGCCGGTGGCAAACCGCGCACCGCCGTGTTCCGCGCGGATCAGGTCGACATTGTCGAAAACTGGGACGTGGTCGGCCTCAAAGGCACTGGCAGCCACGACCTGCGCGTCACCGACAAACACGTCGAAGAGCGCTGGACCTTCATTCGTGGCGGTGCCGCGACCATCGATGAGCCGCTGTTCCGCTACCCGTCGATTGCCTACGCCGCGCAAGTGCTGGCCGTGGTCAACCTCGGTCTGGCCCGCGCTGCCCTTGATGAAGTGAGGCGCATGGCCGCCGGCAGCGGCATCACCGGCGCGCCGAAAATGGCCGATCGCGCTTACGTGCGCATTGAAATCGCCAAGGCCGAAGCGCAACTGGCCGCCGCCCGTGGCTTCTTCTACAACGCAACCGAGCAGGTGTGGAACTCGATTCTCGCTGGCAACCCGGTCACGCCTGAGCAAACCAGCCTGTTGCGCCTGTCCGCGATTCACGTGTCCCAGGCCGGTGCGGCCGTGGTGCAGAGCGCTTACAGCCTCGCTGGCACCACCGCGATTTACCTGCGCCACCCGCTGCAGCGTTACCTGCGCGATTCGATGGTGGTCACCCAGCACGCATTCCTCAGCGAAGGCCTGTACGACGGCGCCGGTTCGGTGTTCCTCGGCGTACCGCCATTCCCTGGTTACATCTGAACCCACTATTTTTCAAGGATCAAACCCCATGACCCAGACCACTCAAGAGCCACTGCGCGTCGTTTTTTGCATCGGCATCACCCAGAACTTTTTCGACCTGCCGACCGGCGAAGGCCTGAGCGTGTGGAAAGGCTTCAGCCAGATGATGGGCTCGCTGGGCGCCATGCCCGGCATCACCGTACTCGGCGCGATGGACGATGACCGCTTGATGGTCGGCCCTTCCACCACTTCGCCGTGGACTGTCTACATCATGGCCGACGTCGACTGCCACCAATCGGTGATCGATGCCTGCAACCTGTTCCGCACCACGCCGGTGAACGAGTACAGCCTGTGGCGCTACGCCAAGGTCGAAGCGCGCATCGGTCGCCCGCTGACCATTCCTGACGCAGCCAAGGTTTAAACCATGAACGAGGCCTTGCTGCAGCGGCTTGCAACGCTGGAAGGGGAGAGCCGGGTGCGCCGCTTGATGGCGCGCTACATGGACCTGTGCGATGTGCCGAGGGCGCCGACCTATGTCCGCGAACTGGCGGAGCTGTTCTGCGTCGATGCGATCTGGGAAGGCGTCGGCAGCCAGACCGCGCAGACCTTCGGCCAGCATCACGGACGTGATGCGGTGGCGGCGTTCGTCGGCGGTTATTTGCCACCCTCGGAGCACTTTCGCCTGAACCTGCATTACCTCACCAGCGAGTCGATCACGGTCGATGGCAGCACGGCCCAAGGGCATTGGATCATGCAGCAGATTTCCACCTACGCCGATGGCCGCAGCGAATTGTTCGGCACGCGCCTGAACATCGATTTCCGCTGTGTCGACGGCGTCTGGCTGATTGCGCATTTCCGCACGCAACGCTTGTTCAACACGGGATTGGGCGCATGAGCACGTTTATCAGCGAATTCTTGATCGGTGGCAGCGGCAAACGGGTCGCGATCAAAGACTCCATCGACATTGCCGGGCATGCGACCCGTTCGGGCAGCCGTGCGTTTGCCGATGCCGCGCCGGCGACCCGCAACGCCGACGTAGTCGACGCGATTCTCGACGCTGGCTGGCAGATAGTTGGCAAGACCAACATGCACGAGTTGGCGTTTGGCGTCACCGGCATCAACGACTGGACCGGCACACCGATCAACCCGCAAGCGCCGGATCGCGTACCGGGTGGTTCCTCCAGCGGCTCGGCGGCAGCTGTTGCGGCCGGCTTGACGGACATTGCCATCGGCACCGACACCGGTGGCTCGGTGCGGGTGCCTGCAGCATGCTGCGGCATTGCCGGGTTGAAACCAACTTACGGTCGCGTCAGTCGGGTCGGCGCGCATCCGGCTGAGTCCAGCCTCGATTGCGTCGGGCCGTTTGCCGCCGACATGGCGGACCTGATCGCCGCGATGCAAGTGATCTGCCCTGGTTTTCAGGTTCAAGGTTTGCCGTCGAGCAATGCCTCTGTCGGCTTCCTCGAAGTCGACTGCGATCCGCATTTGCAAGCGAGCCTCGGCGCTGCCGCCGACCGCGCCGGTTGGCGCCGTAGCAATCTGCACCTGAGCGAATTCGAAGCGGCGTTCGCCGCCGGTTTGACCGTGATCAATTTTGAAAACTGGACTGCGTTCGGCCACCTCACCGGCAAAGGCTTGATCGGTGCGGATGTCGAGCAACGTCTGCTGGCCGCCAGCCGCACCAGCGCTGCTGATCTGGCGCAAGCGGAGAAAGTCCGCGCGCGTTTCAGTCAGCAAGTGGACGCCGCGCTCGAACAGTTCGCAGTGCTGCTGTTGCCGACGATGCCGAGCCTGCCGCCGACGCTGGTCGAAGCCCGCAGCGCGAGCAAAGCCGTGGCCGGCATGACCCCGCTGGTACGGCCTTTCAACCTCAGCGGCCATCCGGCACTGACGGTACCGGTGGAACTGGATTGCGGCGGGCTGAAGGTCGGCCTGCAGATTGTCGGCCGTAAAGGACAGGACGAATTGGTTTGCGCCTTCGGTGCGCAGCTGCAACAGAGCATGGCCGGTGAACGGTCTGGCTCTAAATCGAAATCATAAGAACACGCCATGAGGAGAACCGCATGAGCACTCATGAATACCGGCTGATCGCATCATCGAAAAGCCCCGACGAACTGGTCAGTCACGACCGTGTCGACGTCTCGCTGTACAATGATCCGGCCCTCTTTGAAGCCGAACTGGACAAGATTTTCTACCGCACCTGGGTGTGGGTTGCCCACGAAAGCGAAGTGCGCAATTCCGGCGATTTCAAGACCGCCACCATCGGCCGTCGCCCGGTGATTGTTGTTCGCGACAAGAAGAACAACATCAACGTCCTGGAAAACCGCTGCCGCCACCGTGGCGCCACCGTGTGCGAGAAGCACAAAGGCAACGCCACCGGTTTCACCTGCCCGTACCACAGCTGGTCGTATGGCCTGGACGGCAAACTGCGTGCGCTGCCATACCCGGACGGTTACGAAGGCATTCTGGAAAAGTCTGAGCTGCCACTGACCAGCCTGCGCGTCGAGAGCTACGCCGGCATGGTGTTCGCCAGCTACAACGATGAGATCGAACCGCTGGAAGATTTCCTCGGTGGCGCCAAGCACTGGATGGACCTGTTCATGAAACAGGGCGCCGGCTACCCGATCAAGACCCAGGGCGAACACAAGTTCAGCTTCAAGGGCAACTGGAAGATCCAGCTGGAAAACACCACCGACGGTTATCACTTCCCGATCGTGCACAAGTCGTTCATGTCGTCGGTGGATGAAGAAACCTCGGAAATGCTCTCGTTCATGACCGACGAACAAGCGGTCACCCACTCGCTGGGCAACGGCCACAGCGTGATGGTGATGGTGCCGGAGCACGTCGATCTCGATCACGACGACGGCACTGAACAGCTGCAAGAGCGCTTCGCCCACGTCACCGAAGAACTGTCGAAAACCATGCCGGCGGATCAAGTGCGCCGCATCGTGCGTTCGCTGCACGGCGCCGGTTTCAACCTGAACCTGTTCCCGAACGTGGCGATGTCGATGTCGTTCTTCCGCGTGTTGCGCCCGGTCTCGGTCACCGAAACCGAGATCCGCCATGTCGCCCTCGGCATGGACGGCGGCCCGGAAATCGCCAACCGCGAACGCATGCGCATTCACGAACACTTCCAGGGCCCGTTCGGTTTCGGCAGCCCGGATGATGCCGAGGCCTGGGACCGTGTGCAGCGTGGCTCGTACGCCGGCGTCGACGCGCCAATCCTGGTCAACCGCGGCCTCAATCGCGAAATCACCGCCGAGAACGGCGACAAGGTGTCCCACGCCACCGACGAAGGCGGCATGCGCGGTGCTTATGACATGTGGAAAAGGATGATGAGCCAATGAGCAATCACGACACCCTGAACGGTTTTTCCGGCCCGTTGGCCCAGGCCATCGAATTCATCTGGCGCGAAGCCGAACTGCTCGACCACAAGAACTACGCCGAATGGGCGACCTTGTGGAGCGAGAGCGGCAAGTACATCGTGCCGATCGACCCGGACACCGAAGACTTTGAAGCCACGCTCAACTACGCCTACGACGATGCGCGCATGCGTGACTTGCGCATCGAGCGCCTGACCGCCGGCTATTCGCCGTCGGCGGTGGACGCGGCAAAAACCATCCGCACGGTCTCGCGTTTCCGTCTGGTGGAAGCTGCCGGCGACTCCGTTGAAGTCAATTCCGCGCAGGTGCTGTATGCCTACAAACGCGGCGTGCACACGCCGTTCGTGGCCGACCTCAACCATCGCATTCGCTTTGTCGACGGTGTGGCGAAACTGGAACGCAAAGTTGTGCGCCTGATCAACTCCACCGACAGCCTGAGCGCGCTCGGCTTCCTGTTGTGAGGGCCAACACCATGAATCGAGTAGCCCTGGTGACCGGCGCTTCACGCGGTCTCGGCGAATGCATCGCCCGTCGCTTGCACGCGGCGGGCTATCGCGTGGCCCTGGCCGATGTGCGCCTCGACGGCGTGCAACAGTTGACGGCGGAACTCGATGGCAGCGGCGCGACTGCCGTCGCCATCGAGCTGGATGTGCGTAACAAGGCCGATTTTGTCCGTGCCCGCGACCTGCTCATCGAGCGTTGGGGCGGTACTGACATTCTGGTGAACAACGCCGGTCAATCGAAAGTGGCCGCGCTGATGGACATCACCCCGGAAGAATTCGACGAGTCGATGGCGATCAACCTGCGCGGCACTTTTGTTGCGTGTCAGGTGTTCGGCGCGCACTTTGCCGAGCGCGGCTTTGGTCGCATCGTCAACATCGCCTCGCTCGCCGGCCAGAACGGCGGCACCGCCACTGGCGCGCATTACGCGGCGGCCAAGGGTGGAGTGGCGACGCTGACCAAGGTCTTCGCCCGTGAACTGGCGCCACAAGGTGTGACGGTCAACAGCATCTCGCCGGGTCCGCTGGACTTGCCGATCGTGCGCGAAACCGTGGCCCCGGAGCGACTGGAGCAGATTCTGAAGATGATCCCGGCCGGCACCCTCGGCGCCCCGGAGTACATCGCCGACAGCGTGTTGCTGCTGATCGCCGAACACGCTGCTTCGGTTACCGGCGCGTGCTGGGACATCAACGGCGGCTTGTTCATGCGCTAAGCAAGTTCATGGCGAACGACACCCTGTAGGAGCTGGCTTGCCAGCGAAGGCGTCCTCTTTGGCGATGCAAGTCTCAAGGTCGCCTTCGCTGGCAAGCCAGCTCCTACAGGGTGTTGTTCGCCACGTTAAGAACAGGGCGCCCACGGGTGCCGTGATAACAAAAAATCAACCGTATTTCAGGTGATGCAATGATGAAGATGAGGATCGAAAGGATCGTCGACGAAGCGCTGGATATCCGTTCCTTTCGCCTCGTGCGCAGTGACGGTCAGCCGCTCGACAGTTATGAACCGGGGGCGCATGTCGACCTGACCGGGCCGACCGGGGTGACCCGACAATATTCGCTGTGCAGTCCGCCGCAGGACCGCCGCGCCTATCTGGTGGCGGTGAAGAAAGAAGCGCAGTCGCGCGGTGGCTCGCTGGCGCTGCACGAGCAGGTGGAAGAGGGCATGGAGCTGGAAATGGGGGCTCCGCGCAACCTGTTCCGCCTCGACCCGACCGCCACCGAACATGTGCTGTTCGCCGCCGGCATTGGCGTCACGCCGCTGCTGAGCATGGCCTATCGACTGGAGGAAAGTGGCCAGCCGTATCGCTTGCATTACTTTGCCCGCTCGCCGGAATACGCGGCATTTTCCGAGCTGTTGGCCACCACCTTTGCCGATCATGTGCAGTTCCATTACGGCGTCGAGCCGGGTGACATGGATGCGGCATTGACCCAAAGCCTGAACCAGGCCGGCAGCGCCGCCCACGTCTACACCTGCGGCCCCGCGCCGTTTATGAACAAAGTGGTGGAAGTGGCCGCCCGCAGCCGTAGTGAAGATGCGATTCACCTGGAGCATTTTCAGGCCGATCCCGCCGCGAATGCCGGCCCTAGCGGTGGTTTTGAAGTGCAACTGTCCAGCTCCGGTGTGGTGCTTCAGGTGCCGGCCAATACCAGCCTGGTCGACGTGCTACAGGCCCACGGCTGCGACATCGACACCGAGTGCCGCGAAGGTATCTGCGGCACCTGCATCGTCGAGGTGCTGGACGGGGTTCCGGAACACCGCGACAACTGTTTGTCGAGCAAAGAGAAGGCCGGCAACAAGCAAATTTGCGCCTGCGTTTCGCGGGCGCTTTCCGCTCGTCTGGTATTGGACCTTTAACCGGCAAAACCCCTGGAAACATTGCGTGGTAGTCGATTAAATCGGCGCCCCACGACCGTCTAAGGAGGCGACGGTCACGTACCCGGAATTAATCGAACTGCTCGGCGAAGCGGTCGAAAAATAACAATAAAACTGATGTGAGGCCCTGCGGTCATGAGTACTACTTCGGCGGTGCGCAACGATGCATTCGAAAGTTGGTTAAGCCAGGTCAATCAGGCCTGTGGGCGTTTCGACGCCCGCGCACTGGACGCGAATTTTTACGGTGGGCTGGCGGAGTTTCGCAGCGGCGCGATCAACCTCAGCGTGGTCGACATGGCCCATGTGCATTTGTATCGCACCAGCAAAGACGTCAGCACCAGCAGCGCCGGCCATTACTACGCGGTGTTCCAGCTGCGCGGCAGCTCGCAACTCGAACAGGGCGACAACCGCGCCCTGTTGGGCTGTGGCGACATCGCCCTGATCGACGCCAGCCGTCCCAGCGACATGACCTATAACGATGATTCCCGGCAGCTGTCGCTGATCGTGCCACGCCAGGTGGTGGAGCGCGGTTCGCATTTCAACGCCGTCAACTGCGCCACGCGCATTTCGGCCAGCACACCGCTGGCCGCGCTGGCCAACCGCATGGTGCTGGAGACCCAGCGCCAGGAAGGGCTGGACATGCAGGAAAGCGAAGCCGTGCTCGACGCCTTGGTCAGTCTGTTATTGCCGGGGATCAGCGCGCGCGACGCCAGCGTAGATGCCCACGAGCGACAATTTCGCAAAACCATCGCCTACATCGACGAGCACATCAGTGCCGAAGAACTGTGCCCTGAGCTGATTGCCCGGGAAGTGGGAATGTCGGTGCGCGGTCTGTACCGGATATTTTCCAAGCGCGGCCTGGTGGTGGCGCAATACATCAAGCATCGTCGCCTGGATTTCTGCGCCGAAAACCTGCGCCGCTCCGATGTCGAGCAGAAGCTCTCGGCCCTGTGCTACGCCTGGGGCTTCTCGGACTCCAGCTACTTTTCCTCGGCGTTCAAATCACGCTTCGGCGTGTCGCCGGGTGAATATCGCAAGCGTTATAGCCACTGACCGCGTGTGGGAGCGAGCCTGCTCGCGAAGACGGAGTGTCAGGCGCCTCGATGTTGAATGTGATGGCCCCTTCGCGGGCAAGCCCGCTCCTACAGTTGACCGAGTTGTCCGGACGGACGCGGTACCCTGTAGGAGCGGGCTTGCCCGCGAAGGCGGCCTGAAGACCGCCGAAGATTAAGACTCAGTGCCGAGCAGGCTCATCCACCGGCAAATGCAACACCTCGCGCACCAGCATGGCAATGCTGCTCACGCCCATCTTTTCCTTGATCTTGGTCCGGTGCACATCAACGGTTTTCACGCTGATGTTCAGCTCGCGGGCGATGACCTTGCTGGCCTTGCCATCGATCACCAGCATCAACACTTCCCGTTCCCGGCTGGTCAGCAGCGCGAGCTTGCCTTGCAGGTTCTGACGTTGCTGCTGATCGGCCTGGGCATGCACGGCGGTCTTCAGCGCCGCCTGAATGCGGTCGATCATCTGCTGCGGGTTGTAGGGCTTCTCGACGAAATCCAGCGCACCGTTCTTCATCGCCGTGACCGACATCGGAATGTCGCCATGGGCCGAGACAAAAATCGTCGGCAGGGTGCTGCCGCGCTGGTTGAGGATTTCCTGCAACTGAAAACCGCTGGTTTCCGGCATGCGCACGTCCAGCACCAGACACGCCGGCTGCTTGGGGTCGTATTGGCTCAGGAACTCTTCAGCGCCGGCAAAGCATTGCGCCTGCACACTGACCGACTCCAGAAGCCAGGCGAGCGAGGTTCGCAGGTCTTTGTCGTCATCAACGATATAAACAATCGGTTTGCGGGTTTCCATCAGGGACTGCCACGAGAAATTCTATTTATTGTTATCGCACGCGTGCACGTTGCGGCGGACTTGCGCCTATGTTGGCGCCTCAAAGCAGGATACCCACTGCGAAGCGCCCTGACGATAAAGAAACCACCTAGTCGACTAGCGGAAAGCCCACCTCATCATGGGGATCGTCAGAATGGTTGTGGGCAGCGCCGGGCCTTAGTCTTGTTCCATAACCAAGGGCCGCACAACGACGGTCCTCCTGAAGGAAGGGGCACCGACATGGCCGACCTGAGCCAGCAGCAAATCGACTTTCGCAACGCCATGGCGCAGCTGCCTGCTGCGGTGAACATCATCACCACCAACGGCCCCGGCGGACAATGCGGCATCACTGCCAGCGCCGTGTGCTCGGTCACTGACTCGCCACCCACCGTGCTGGTCTGTGTGAATCGCAACAGCGCCACCCACGATGTATTCCGCACCAACGGCCATTTGTGCGTCAACGTGCTGTGCGGCGAACAGGAAGAGCTGGCCCGCCACTTCGCCGGCATGACCAAAGTGTCGATGGCCGAACGTTTTGCCTGGGATCTGTGGGACGAAGGCGACACCGGCGTGCCGTTGCTGCGCGATGCACTGGTGCAACTGGAAGGGCGGATCACCGAGTGCAAGGAAGTCGGGTCGCATTCGGTGATGTTTGTTGAGTTGTCGAATGTCGGTGTGCGAGCGGAGAGGGATAGTCTGGTGTATTTCAACCGGTTGTTTCATCGGCTTGAGCATGCGGGCGCGCATTGCTGAAGCACCGCGTTATCGTTCATCGCGGGCAAGCCGCGCTCCCACAGTTGACCGAGTTGTCCAGATGGACGCGGTCAACTGTAGGAGCGAGGCTTGTCCGCGATGGCGGTGTAACAGACAACATTACTCTTGCAGATATTCCCTCGCCAACTGGCAAGCCCGCTCAATCAACATCGGTGCCATTTCAATCGCGGTCGGTGTGCCTTTTCGGGTATGAATCCAGCCCAGGTACGTGGTGCCACGCAGCATCAGAAACAGCGCCAGCATCTGCCGGTCCGCGTTGGTTAGCGGTTTGACCGCGTTGTACCCGTCCAGCAGCGCCGCTTTGATCTGCTCATAACGCGGGTCGTCCAGGCAGAAGTACAGCGCGGTCGCCAGTTCGAACATGTGCCAGCCGAACCCGGCGTCATCGAAGTCGATCAAGCGCAGGTTCGCGCCTTCGATCAGCAGGTTTTCTGGCACCAAATCAGCGTGGATCATGCCGAAGTTGCCCAGGTGTCGACCGTATCGACGCAAGTCACTGCGCGCACGACGACGGGCCGTTTGCAACAGTTCGCGTTGATCGTCGCTGAGTTGTTCCAGGTCCCAGAACCGCCCCCAGAACGGATTGGCGCCGATCAAATCGTCCTCATCCCAGGCATGCCGTACAAACTCGTCCGGCTGCTGCCAATCCGCCGCGTGCAAGTGAATACGTGCGGCAATCGCCCCCGCTTCGGCAAACAGAAAATCGATTTCAGTATCCGCCTGCACCCCGGCTTCGGAGGTGCCCGCCGTCGCGCCCGGCAGCCAGGCGAGCATGTCGACATGGCGCGGTTCGCCGATGTCGGCATGCAGCACCTCGACCAAATGCCGCTGGTTGCGCGCCCGGATAATCTGCGGCACGGTGATGCCGGCTGTGGCCAGCGCTTCCATCCATTGCAGCTCGGAACGTAGCGCGGCTTCGCAGTGATAGCCATTGCGGTGGATGCGCAGGGCGACGCGCTGGCCGTCCTCGCGGCGGGCGGAGAACACCGCGTTTTCGCGGAATTTCACCAGTTCGATGTCGCCAAAGTTACCGTCCCACTGTTGCAGGGCATGGCGGGCGAGGTCGTGCAGTTTGGCGACTTGCTGGTCGTGACTCAGGGTATGGAATTCAGTCATGACTAAGCCTCAAAGGGCGCTCAGGGCGCGGTCCAGCGTGTCAACGAAGAGGTCGGCGTGGTCGCGGTTGAACACCAGCGGCGGCCGCAGTTTGAGAATGTTGTCGCCCGCGCCGATCTTGCTGATCAGCACGCCGTTGTCGCGCATGTCGTTTACCACCTTGCGTGCTTCCGCTCCGGCGGGCTCCTTGCTCGCGTGGTCACGCACCAGTTCCATGGCGAAGAACAAACCTTTTCCGCGCACGTCGCCAATGATCGAATGCTTGCCGGCCAGCACTTGCAGGCGCTGCTGAACATAAGCGCCAACGGATTGCGCGTTGTGCAGCAGCTGTTGCTCTTCAATCACATCCAGCACCGCCATGCCGACCGCTGCCGCCACCGGCGAACCGCCGAAGGTGTTGAAGTACATGGCGCTGCGCCCAAAGGCCTCGACCAATACTTTGCTGGTGATCAGCCCGGCCAGTGGATAACCGTTGCCCATCGGTTTGCCGAGGGTGACGATGTCCGGCACCACGGCGTGGGCTTGATGGCCCCACAGGTGATCGCCGGTGCGGCCGAACCCGGATTGCACTTCGTCGGCGATGAACAAACCGCCAGCGGCGCGAATCAGTTCGGCCGCTTTGTTGACGAAACTGGCTGGCACCCGTGGCAAGCCTTCGTTGGCGAACAGGGTGTCGATCAGCAGTGCAGCAGGGCGAATGCCTTGCGCCTGCATTGAGGCGATGGCGGCTTTGATGTTGGCGGCATATTCCTCCGCCAATTGCGCTTCAGTGGTGCCAGCGGGCGCGTGATACAGGCAAGGAATCGGCACCGCACGGGCGTGCGCGGCGAACGGTTCCGGCGACGGCAATGCGGTGGTGACTTCGGCCAACGAGGCCGAGTTACCGTGGTAGTTGTAATCGCTGACGATGATGCCGGTGCCGCCGCTGGCAAACCGCGCCAGGCGCAGCGCCAGCTCATTGGCTTCGCTGCCGGTGCAGGTGAGCATCGCGGTGTCGAGCGGTTTGGCAAACGTGGCGGTCAGGCGCTCGGCGTAACGCACCACTTGCTCATCGAGGTAGCGTGTGTGGATGTTCAGCGTCGTCGCCTGACGGTGCATCGCTTCCACCACGTGCGGGTTGCAATGGCCGACGCAGGGCACGTTGTTGTAGACGTCGAGGTAGCGCTGGCCGTCGACGTCGTACAGCCAGACGCCTTCACCGCGCACCAGGTGCAGCGGCTTGTCGTAGAACAACGGCGAAGCGCTGCCAAGAACGCGATGGCGGCGTTGCAGGAGCGTGTCTTCAGGCATGGTCTGGAACCTCAAGGTTGGCGCTGCGGGCGCGCAGCAGGAAGTTGAAAATGCACAGCACGAAGGTCACCGCGAGGGCGATCAGCATCATCATGTCGAGTTGGAAACAGGCGGCGATCACCACCAGCGTCAAGGCCAGGCCCAGCCAGGCAACCACGGTGCCGCCGGCCAGACGGAACGGGCGCGGCAGATCAGGTTGGCTGCGTTTGATGCGCAGGTATGCGCCGAAAATGAACAGGTAGCAGACGTTGAGCAGCAGCACGACCGCGAGCATCACCGTCGCCGGGTCGACGGCGGACATCGGCAGGCCGATCACACCGATCAGCAGCAGGGCCGGGAACGGCGTGCCGCGCTTGCCGGTCTTGCCCAGCCACTGCGGGAACAAACCGTCGCGGGCCATGGCGAACAACTGGCGAGAAGCGGCGTAAATCAGCGAGAAGAAGGTCGCGATCAGCCCGAACACCGCACCGCAGCCAACCACCTTGGCCAGCCACGAAGCGTCGCCGTAGACGTTGGTGCTGGTCATCGCGGCGTACAGCGGATCACCCGCCGAACCGACCAACTCGACACCCCCCGCGCCCGGTGCGCAGACCAGCACCACCAGCGCCGTCACCAGCAAGGTGCCGATGGCGGCGAGGATTCCCCGTGGCATGGTGCGGCCGGGGTTATTTGCTTCTTCCGCTGCTGAACCGGTTTGTTCCACGGTGATGAACAGCCAAATGGCAAAGGGCACGCAGGCAAAAATCCCACCTAGGCTGACCGCTGGCCCGGCGTATGCTGCTGGCATCTTCAACAGGTTCGCCAGTTCGATATGCGGCGCCATGGCCACGCCAAACGTCAGCAGCGCCACCACCGCGATGACACCCGCGATCATGGTCAGGCCCATGGCCTCACCGACACCACGAAGGTGGATGCCGATAATCACCGCGAACAAGGCGATTTTCACCGGCCAGCCACCGAGGCCGAAAATCGATTCGGTGTAGGCGCAAATAAACGTCGCCGCCGCGCCAGTGCCGATGGTCAGCGCCAACGCACAGGCGACGCCGACCAGGTAACCCACGAACGGCCCGAACGCACTTTGTGCATAGACGAAAACGCCACCGGCACTTGGCAATGCCGTCGACAGTTCGGCGACACACAACGCCAGCCCGCCACATAGCAATGCCATCAACACCGTGGCGATCAGCATGTTCATCCAACCGCCGGCCATCAGCCCGAAATTCCAGCCGGAAAACTGCCCGGCCACCACTAACGCAATTCCAAGACCGGCGATCTTTGGCCAGCCCAACGCACTTTTCTTAAGCACAGAAGTCTCCCGCGACCCTAGGGTCGATTTGTTGTTTTTGGGGGGTAGAAAAGGGGATCGGTTTTGATACTACGCGCGGGTGGTGGTGGGGCTTGTTTGTGCGTATGCCAAGCGGTTGTGTGGGGGTGCCAGATTTGGCGGGGGGAGGGCAGTTGGACCGCGTTATCGTTCATCGCGGGCAAGCCACGCTCCCACAGGGTTTTGCGCCGGACACAAATTTTGTGTTCCACACGGATCACTGTGGGAGCGTGGCTTGCCCGCGATGGCGGTCTCAAATTCGAGCACATGTTTAAAGGTGTTTAAGGATACTTCCTGAAAGCTACAACGCCTTGCGCCATTACCTACGACTACGCCAGAATCCGCCGGCTTGTGCGCTTTGGACGCCCTCGGTAACTTGATTCCCGTCACTGATTTCCAGTGATCGGGTTTAGTAGCCCGAGGTTCGAATGATGCGACAGGCGTCTGTCAGACAGGTATTTCCATGCCTGTACCTGATGGTGGCTGTGCGCAGGGCGCCCTCGGGCGCGCCGGCTTTCCTTCGTTCCCCGGTCTACTAACCTGCGTACAGCCGCCACCCCTCTCATTAGTAGCGAGGCGTGGTTGCCCATTCAGGAACGAATGAATATGTGCAAGGTAACGCCAAACCCGCCAGACACAGATCCGGCATCCCCCTACGAATCAGTCGATTCAAAGAAATTCCACGAAGCCGCCGAGCGCGCCCTCGATCACTACCTCAACCCCTCAGCCCTCAAATCCCCCGTCGCCCGCAAACCGAGCACGATGTTTTTCGTAGCGCCAGATATCAACGACGAAGACCTGTTGGCCCACACCTGTGAGTCACTGGCCCAGGCGAGTGTCATGGCCAGCGATTTTGCGGGGTACCTGGAAGGGCCGCATCGGCATACGGCCATGGCGATCCAGCAGATCATCATGCTGGCGGAACTCGCGGCGAACCGGATGCTGGATAACGTTGAGGTGCCGAAGTAACAATCAGAGACCGCGTTATCGTTCATCGCGGGCTTGCCCGCGAAAGCGGTGATACAGGCGACAATCCAGGATCAATCGACTGAACCGCCAAAACGGCAGCTTGAATTATTTTGTTGCTGAATAAGCTCAAGATTGATTCGTTTTCTCCTTTGCTTGAGCGGAACATCCGGTGTCGTCTAGTTGCTTTTTATGAGAAACGTTCGCTGCGAGCGTTCTGGAATAAGCAATAGGGAACTGCACTTACATGCTGTAGGTGCAATCAATCGATAGAGTGGATGTTATTCACTTCCGGGAGGCAAGGATGCACGGCCAAGTTATGGCTAACTTTTCTGATCATTTGTGTATTCATCATCTATTCGAGGAGCAGGTTGCTTTAGGCCCTGAGGCGTCAGCATCAAATTATAAACTGGAGAAATCATGGCTAATCCCTATCGCGAACTACTGACAACCCCTGGCGTCATGGGGTTAGTCATCGCGAGCTCCATCGCCCGTCTGCCACAGGCAATGATCGGCATCGGCATCATTACCATGTTGGTGCAGCAGACGGGTCTTTATTGGTTGGCTGGCTCGGTCGCAGGTACCTTTACATTAGCGAATGCGCTGATCGGCCCGCAAATATCGAAGCTCGTTGATCAACGGGGGCAGAGTCGGGTTCTGCCCTTTGTTACAGCCTTCAGCATTGGTATGTTGCTGGCGCTGATAATTGCCGTCTATGTGAGGGCCCCGACCTTACTGCTTTTTATTCTGGCGGCACTGGCGGGCACGATGCCGAGCATGCCCGCCATGATAAGAGCACGCTGGACACAGCTTTTCCGTGGCAAGCCGCAATTACACACGGCTTTCTCCCTGGACACTGTTCTAACTGAACTCGCCTTTATTATCGGGCCACCACTCGCCATTGGTCTGAGCACCAGCTACTTCGCCGAAGCCGGGCCTCTTGTTGCCATCGTGCTTCTGGTCATCGGCGTAACGGCTTTTCTTTTGCAACGGCAGACAGAGCCGAAAGTGGTTGTGGGCAGCAGGCGGAACGCAAGTTCGACTTTGCTTATCCCTGGTGTTCGCACCATCGTTCTGGCGCTTCTAGCGATGGGTGTGATTGGCGGATCCATCGATGTGGCTGTTGTTGCCTTCGCCAATGCACAAGGTTGGCCAGCGTCCGCCAGCTTTATTCTGGCAGCCTATGCGCTCGGCTCGATGATCGCTGGTCTGACTTTCGGTGCGCTAAGGGTTTCCTTGTCGATTGAAAAGCAGTTCTTTATTGGGGTACTGGTAACAGCAGTAACAGCGGTGCTGCCTATTCTTTCACCGGACGTCTACATCCTTGCCGGAATGCTCTTTGTGGCAGGAATGTCATTCGCGCCGACTATGGTCATCGTCATGAATCTCGGTACGATCATTGTTCCACCGTCGAGGATCACCGAAGGACTGACGTGGATGACGACAGGCATCAGCATCGGCGTAGCACTCGGTGGAGTGCTTTCGGGCTTGATCATCGATGTCTATGGCGCGCGGGCAGGGTTCGGTGTGGCCATTGGCGCGGGGCTTGTAATGGTGGTGATCGTGCTTTTGGGGTTGCGTGTACTTCGTACTACATCAGCGACTTGCGCCGAGCCAACCTTCCAGTAATTGGGTAGCTTCTGAAACCCAGTGGCGAGGGAGCAAGCTCCCTCGCCACAAAAGCGGTCACACCCTTCAGATCCGAAAACTACCCACCAACTGATTCAACCGATCCGCCTGCCTTTCCAGCTCAGTACAAGCCCGCAATGTCGATTGCAGATTCTCCACCCCTTGCTGATTCAAGGTGTTGATCTCGGTAATGTCGACATTCAACGCCTCAACCACCGACGTCTGCTCTTCAGTGGCCGCCGCCACCGACTGATTCACATTGTCGATCTCGCCAATCCGCTGCGTCACGCTGCTCAAGCGTTTCCCAGCGAGGTTGGCGATGCTCACGCTTTCCTCACTGTGCTGTTGGCTTTCGGTCATGGTCGTCACCGATTCGCGCGCGCCGATTTGCAGCTCTTCGATCATTTGCTGAATCTCCGCTGCTGACGTTTGCGTGCGCCCGGCGAGGCTGCGCACTTCGTCGGCGACTACCGCAAACCCACGGCCTGCTTCACCGGCGCGGGCGGCTTCGATGGCGGCGTTGAGCGCCAGCAGGTTGGTCTGCTGCGAGATGCCTTTGATCACTTCGAGGATGTGCCCGATGTTCACGGTTTTGCCGTTGAGCACTTCGATGTTGGCGCACGAGGTGCTGATTTTGCCGGACAGTTCGTTCATCAGCTGGATAGTGCGCTCCACCACCTGGCGCCCGTCTTCGGCTTGTTGCCGTGCGGCGCTGGCTTGTTGTGAAGCATCGGATGCGTTATGCGCAATCTCCTGCGCGGCGACGCCCAGTTGGTTGATCGCGGCAGCGACGCTGTTGGTTCGGGTCGTTTGTTGGTCGAAGTTGTCCATCGACGAATTCGATGCCAGCAACACGCGCTTGGCGCCTTCGTTGACGCCAAGCGCCGCCGAAGACACTTCGCGGATCGAGTGATGAATACGCTCGACAAAGCGATTGAACGCAGTCGCCAGTTGGCCGATTTCATCCCGCGATTGCACCGCCAGGCGTCGGGTCAAGTCGCCTTCACCCAGGGAGATATCCTCCATCACCCGCGTGAGCAGTTGCAGCGGCCGGGTGATGCGAAACGCCGCGTACCGGATCAACATCAACCCGAGCAGGGCCGAACCACCGCCCAATAACAACTCCAGCGCGGTGCTTTTTACCCCTTGTGCGTCGAGTTCGTTTTGCAGCGTTGTTACCGGTGCCAGCAACACGTCCTGTGGCACGCCCACCAGCACACCCCACGGTGTTGCGCCGGCAATCGGCGCCAGCGGTTCGAGGACGTTGATCCGCTGCTGATCGACAAACACCTTTGCTTGACCTTGGCGCAAGGCGTCCATTACCGAAGCATTCTCCAGCGGCTGCCCGAGGCGGCTGACGTCCTGGCTGTTGGCGGAGATCACCCCGCGCGGGCTGACAATGCTGATCTGCCCATGGCCGTCGAACAGTTGATGGGCGCTGGTTTCGCTGTTGTGTTGCAGGGCGGCGAGGTTGATGTCGAGGCCGACCACGGCGATGACTTTGCCGTTGTCCATCAGTGGAAAGGCGATGCTGGTTACCAGTTTGCGGCTGCCAGACGCCTCGTCGAAATAGGGTTCCAGCACGCAGGCCTGACGTGTATCGCGAGCGCAGGTGTAGAAGGCGTTGTACGGTGCGCCGCTGGGGCCCGGCGAGGTGTTGGCGAGCAGTGCTTCGTCGCCGATCACCGCTTGCAGTTCGCCGGGTTTGCTTTGCACCCAGTACAGGGAAAAGCGTCCGGTCCCGTTGCTGCCCATGTCTGCCTGGTCAGCGAAACCGGTGTCGGCGCCATCGAGGGCGTCGGGTTCGAAAATGACATAAAGCCCGAGCAGGTCGGGCTTGTCGATCAGGGCCTGGTGAAGCTGGGTGCTCAGTTCCTGACGCAGTTGCGGGCGGGTCAGATGCCCCTGCTGTTGCAGCTGGCGCAGGTAAAGTAAATAGCGCGACAAGCCTTGGCCGTATTCGTGAGTCTGGGTGAAGGTGCGTTGCACCTGCATCGCCTGCACGGTGCCCAGCGCCTGCATGTGTTCCTTGGCGGCGTTGCCGAGCATGTCGCTGCTGGCTTGGGCGACTTGCTGGCTGCTTTGATGGGTTTGATACAGCGACAAGCCCATCAGCAAACTCACCACCAACAGCAGGCAGAGGCCGGCGAGCAGGGCGATCTTGCTCTGGATCGTCAGAAATTTCGGGTGCATTGGAAAGGCCTTTTTCCTTGAGGCGCAATGACGCGGCAAACGCAATCTGTAGCCACTTGCGCCACTTGCGCCACTTGTGGGAGCGACCTGTGGCGAGGGGGCTTGCCCCCGTTGGACTGCACCGCAGTCCCAGAGTCTTTGGGGCCGCTGCGCGACCCTACGGGGGCAAGCCCCCTCGCCACAGGTCGCTCCCACAGAGATTGCGCCGGTGGCTACAAGATTTGCGTCGGACAAAACCTAGAACGTGGTGGCAAACACCACTTGGCTATAGAGGTTGTTGTCGGTGTTGCCTAACTGGGTGCCACCTTGGGCGGCGCTCTTGTCCGGCTGGTACAGACCGAGCAGCGGCATGATGGTCAGGTGATCGTTGACGTGCCATTCGGCGTACAAGTCAACCTCTTGGCCATCGGTGTTGCCCAGGTTGCGGTCGATGGTGTCGAAGTTGAATAACAACACGCCGACACTGAGGTTTTCCAGTGGCGTGACTTTCAGCGAGACGTTCTGGATACGTGAGTTGGTGTTGAACGGACCGGCATAGTTACCGGCCACTTCACCCTGGAACCAGGTTCCGTAACCGCGACTGAAGCCGTAGAACAACGTGTCATAGTTTTCCGAGAAACGGCTGTAGCGGTAGCCGACATAAGGTGTCCAGATCGACTCGGAGAAGGTCCAGCCGGCTTCCAGGTACCAGGCGTCTTCGCTGCTGGTGTGCGGTTTATCCTCTTTGGCGTATTCACCGGACAGGAACAGGTCTTTCACCCCGGCGTTGCCCGTCGCACGCAAGGCGTAGGTCTTCATGCCATCGCGCTCAAGCTGCAACGGCGAGGCGAACTGCTTGTCGACATCGTTGGTGTCGATGTAGGTCAAACCGACCGTGCCTGCGTCGGCGACGTGTTCGAGGGTGCCGACGTACATTTCGGTTTTTGCCTGGCCTCGGTTATCCGACTTCAGCCACATCAAGTCGCTGCGCCAGCCTTGCTTGCCACCGAGGCGCAACACGGCGGTTTCGTCGAAGGCTTTACGGGCGGCGAGGTAGTAGGCGCCGCCGCGATTGAACTCGCCGTCGGCCAGGCCTTTGCCCAGGTTCAGCGCGTCGCCATCGATCAGGAAACCGTCGCCGACCACGATGTTCTGGCGCCCGAAAGACAGGTCGACACCGTCATCCCCCAGCGCTTCAAACAGCTTGCCCGAGCGCCAGCCGAGGTAAGCGTCTTCGAACTTGGTGGTGCGTTCCGTACCGTTGGTGAAGCCGGCGGCATCACCGTCACCCCAGGTGCCGGAACTGAGCATATTGCCGGCGCCATAAGCGGTGCCGACGCCGCCCAGGCCTTTGTCGAAGCTCAGGCCGTATTTGATGTAGCCCTCGCGCCACGACGAGGAACCTTCGTCGAGACGGCCGGACAACGCGTAGTTTTCCTGGCTGTGGAACATGCCGAACACCGCTTCCAGCGTGGCGTTCAGGTGAGTGTCGTCATTGGCATAGAGTTCGTAGGCGTTAGCCTGGGCGGCACTGATCATCAGCGCGAGCGTCGAGAGACGAAGCAAGGGGGACTTGAGCATGGTGTGGCATCCATTCTTGTTCATGACCACAGGGTTGAGGTCTTTTTCGATACTAAGGCCCGGAACTTTTTCGCCCTTTTGTGTGGTTGCCAAAGAGTTGCCTGTGCTTGCCAAAATGCCCGGTTTGGCAGCCCGGCCAACACGACTGGCACGCAGGGCAAAACCTGCGCGTCACTGACCGCTGACAATCCGTATCAACCCTGCTGTTGCTTCCCCTCACGGATTCTCAAGGTCGCACTCTTATGTTCACTTCACAGAAATTCTCCCTCATCGGTTTGTTGTCACTGGCGTTGGCACAAACCGTGGTTGCCGCCGATTGCACGCCGGACCAGGGCCACGGCGCCCAGGTGTTCGCCAATGAATGCGGGGTGTGTCATTCGGTGAGCAAAGGCATGGCCGGGATGATGGGGCCGAACTTGTCGGGCGTGGTCGGGCGCAAGTCCGGCTCGCTCGAAGGCTTCAGCTACTCCCAGGCGATGCGCAGCAAAGACGTGACCTGGCAAGCCGAAACCATCAGCCAACTGATCACCCAACCCCAGGCCTATGTGCCCGGGACCTACATGCCCTACATGGGGCTGGCTTCCGCCGATGACCGCCAGGCGGTCGTTTGCTATCTCAAAGAACAACGCTAATCAGCCGGACTTCCAGGCTGAACCCCACGTTTGAACGACAGGTGAATTATGAGCAACGTTGAAATTCTGCCGCAGGTTGCTGCTTTCCTTGGCCGCCGTCACGGCTGCTTCATTGACGGCCAATGGGTGTTGGCGGATGGCCCGACTATCTCCGTGGTCAACCCGGCCACGGGGCAAACCCTTTGCGAAACACTGGACGCGCCGCTGGACGTGGTCGAGCGCGCCGTGCAGTCGTCCCACGCCGCGTTCAAATCCGGCGTGTGGTCCGGTTTGCGTCCGGCCGACCGCGAACGCATTCTGCTGAACTTCACCGCACTGGTTGAAGCACACGCCGAAGAACTGGCGCAGCTGGAAACCTTGAGTCAGGGCAAGTCGATCAACATGGCCCGCGCCCTCGACTTGAACGCCACCGTGGAGTTCATGCGCTACATGTCCGGCTGGGCGACCAAGATCGAAGGCCAGACCTTCGACGTGTCGATCCCGCTGCCGCCGGGCGCCAAATTCACCGCGTTCACCAAGCGTGAGCCGGTGGGCGTGGTGGTCGGGATTGTGCCGTGGAACTTCCCTCTGCTGATCGCTGCCTGGAAGTTGATGCCGGCGCTGGCCACCGGCTGCACCGTGATCATTAAACCGGCGATGGAAACCCCGCTGACCGCCATGCGCCTCGCTGAGCTGGCGTTGGAAGCGGGTATTCCGGCCGGCGTGTTCAACGTCGTCACCGGTGGCGGTGCTTCGGTGGGTGGCGTACTGACGGCGCATCCGTTGGTGAGCAAAGTGTCGTTCACCGGTTCCACCGCCGTGGGCAAAAGTGTCGGCGTGGCGTGCATGGAAAACATGACGCGCTTCTCGCTGGAACTGGGCGGCAAAAACCCGATGATCGTGTTGGCCGATGCCAACATCGAAAAAGCCGTTCAAGGCGCCATCCTCGGTGGCCTGCTGAATAACGGTCAGGTCTGTGCGGCGGCTTCGCGCTTCTACGTGCACCGTTCGATCCACGATCAATTCGTAGAGGCGCTCGCGGCGGCGGTATCCGCCATGCCTATCGGTGCCGGCATGAACTGCAATGCCGCGATCAATCCGCTGGTGTCGCGCAAGCAACAACAAAGCGTGCTCAAGCACATCGAACTGGCTCGCCGCGAAGGCGCGCGCGTGGTGTCGGGCGGTGAGTTGGTGGAAGGCGAGGGCTTCTACGTGCAGCCGACCATTCTGGCCGACATCGACCACAGCATGGCCGTGGCCCGTGAAGAAGTGTTCGGCCCGGTGTTGGGCGTGATGCCGTTCGACGACGAAGACGCCGTGATCGCACTGGCCAATGACAACCGCTATGGCCTGGCCGCCAGCCTGTGGACCAACGACCTTGGCAAAGCCATGAACCTGGTGCCGCGCATCGAGGCCGGCACGGTGTGGGTCAACGCCCACGTGCTGCTGGATCCGGCGATGCCGTTTGGTGGCGTCAAGCAATCGGGCATGGGCCGTGAGTTCGGTCGGGCGGTGATTGAGGCGTATACCGAGCTGAAATCGGTGTGCATCGCGCACTGATTCGATGACGGCCCCTGCAATGGGGGCCGTTGGCTTGACTGACTAACGGCGACACTGCCGACGTGGAATCCATTGCTTCCGGTTAATAGGAAGCATTACTATTCACGCCCCGTCTCCACAGCACACCGCAATGACCCCCAAGCTGCCCCGCAGACATGGCTTTTTCGAGTATTACGAAGAGTTGGTTGGCACCTGGACCCGTCGCCTGAGAAATCGTCAGCAGGCCGAGGACCTGGCCCACGACACCTTCGTGCGGGTGCTTGAATCGAATTCGGCGGCGGTGGAACAACCTCGGGCGTATCTGCACCAGACCGCGCGCAACATCGCGGTGGACGGTTATCGGCGTGAGGATCGGCGGGGCGCCATGGAGTCGGAGGCGATTGATCTCAGTGTGTCGTCGTCCGGCGACCCGGAGCAGTACATGCAGGCGATCCAGTTGGCTGATTCCATCGAACGGGCGCTCACCGAGTTGCCGGTCAATTGCCGCAAGGTGTTTGTGTGGCAAAAGATCGAAGGCTTGACCCAGGCTGAAATCGCCGAACGCCTGGGTTTGTCCAAGAACATGGTGGAAAAGTATATGATCCGCACCTTGCGGCATCTGCGTGATCGCCTCGACGGATCGCAACCATGAGCGGCCGCGGCTTCTCTCCCCCAGCCAAGCAGGAACTTCCATGATGGATACTCGTGATTGTGCGTGCGGGCAAACGACGGTTCGCGACGAGGCGGCGCAGTGGTTCGTGCGTTTGCAGGAACCGGTCGTGGACGTCGTGGAGTACCGGCGCTTCGAGGCCTGGCTGAACGAACATCCTCAACATCAAGACGAATTCGAAATGCTTCAGGGCTTGTGGATGGCGGTTGACCTGGTGCCGGCCGCGCGCCTGCAAGCCTTGTGTGAAACCGCGCCGACTCACCGCGCACGTCAGCCGTGGGCGCGGTATGCGGTGGCGGCCAGTGTGGTGGCCGTGGCGCTGGGCGTGGGATGGTTCAGTGGATTGCATCAACCGGCGCCTTTTACCGCTGAATATTCCACGGCGTTGGGTGAACGTCGCCATGTGGTATTGCCGGACGGTTCGTTGATGGACATGAACAGCCGTAGCCGTATTCAGGTGCGCTTTGAAAAAGACCGGCGTGGCATCGAGCTGACTGAGGGCGAAGCGATGTTCAGCGTCGAGCACGACATCAGCCGACCGTTTGTGGTCGACGCGGGCAACGGCCAGGTGACGGTCACCGGCACGCGCTTCGATGTGCGCCGCGATCCGTCGCAAACCCGGGTGGCGGTGGAGCAGGGCACGGTCAAGGTTCAGGGGCAGGGCGCCGATGTCATCAGCCTCACTGCCGGACTTGGCACTCGCATTGATGCCCAAGGGGTTGTCGCGCCGGCTTATGCGGTCAACCCGGCCGAACTGACGGCATGGCGCAGCGGCAAACTGGTGTTCAACAACGCCAGTCTCAGTGAGGTGGCTGCCGAAGTATCGCGTTACCGCGAAAAACCGCTCACCGTCGGCAACGACAAAGTCGGCAATCTGCGCCTGACCAGCGTGTTCAATTCTGACAACACCGACGCACTGCTCAAGGCCTTGCCAAGCATCTTGCCGGTGGCCGTGCGCACCCTCGATGACGGCAGTCAGGAAATAATTTCAAAATAAATTCAGGTTTTTTTCGAGTTCCTCGTCTTCTTGTCCAACTGCAACTGGTTTGCATTAACAAACGCATACGTTTGCGATCCACAGGACACTGTTCGACGTGAAAAATACCTCTGCCCACAACAAAAAATCTCATTGGTTGCGGTTGGCACTCGCCTTGGCGGTCAGCGCCGCGCTGCCCCAGGCGTTCGCCGCCGGGGGCATTCATATTCAGGCGCAGCCACTGGGCGAGGCCTTGAGTCAGTTGGGTCAGCAGTCTTCGTTGCAGGTTTTTTTCAGTCCTGAACTGGTCGCCGGCAAACAAGCCCCGGCCGTCGATGGCGATATTTCGCCAGAACAGGCCTTGCGTCAATTGCTGCAAGGCAGCGGTCTGCAATACCAGATCGATCAAGGCTCGGTCACATTGACACCCGCGCCGACGTCCGCTTCGGCCGGTCCGCTGGAGCTGGGCGTGACCGACATCAAAGTGGTCGGCAATTGGCTCGACGATGCCGACGCGGCCCTGGTGCAGAACCATCCCGGCGCGCGTACGGTGGTTCGCCGCGAAGCGATGATCGAGCAGGGCGCGATGAACGTTGGCGAGGTGCTCAAGCGTGTCCCCGGTGTGCAAGTGCAGGACGCCAACGGCACCGGTGGCAGCGATATTTCCCTGAACGTCGGCGTGCGCGGCCTGACCTCGCGCCTGTCGCCACGCTCCACCGTATTGATCGACGGCGTACCGGCCGCGTTTGCGCCGTATGGTCAACCGCAGCTGTCGATGGCACCGATTTCCTCGGGCAACCTCGACAGCATCGACGTGGTGCGTGGCGCCGGCTCTGTGCGATACGGGCCACAAAACGTCGGGGGCGTAATCAACTTCGTGACGCGCGCGATCCCGCTAGAAGCCACCGGTGAAATCGGCACCACCCTGGAAACTTCACAGTACGGTGGCTGGAAACACCTCGACACCGCGTTCCTCGGCGGTACCGCGGATAACGGCATCGGCATGGCGTTGTTGTATTCCGGAGTGAACGGCGATGGTTACCGTGAAGGCAACAACGACAATGACATCGACGACGTGATCCTCAAGACCCACTGGGCGCCGACCGATGTCGACGATTTCAGCCTCAACTTTCACTACTACGACGCCAGCGCCGACATGCCCGGCGGCCTGACACAGAAGCAATACGACGAGAACCCGTTCCAGTCCGTGCGCGACCACGACAACTTCAGCGGCCGCCGCAAGGATGTGTCATTCCGGTGGGCACGGCAGATCGACGACCGCACCCAAGCCGAAGTGCTGACGTATTACACCGACAGTTTTCGTGGCAGCAACATCGCCGCCCGCGACCAGAAAACCCTCAGTTCGTACCCGCGCAATTACTACACCTTCGGCATCGAGCCTCGGGTGTCCCATGTGTTTGATGTGGGCCCGACTCTCCAGGAAGTCAGCGTCGGTTACCGCTATCTGAAAGAAGCCATGCACGAAGAAGCGAGCCGTGTGGCGCTGGTGGACAATGAGCCGGTGTTGATCCCGGGCTCTGACGGCCACGTGTACCAGGATCGTACCGGTGGCACCGAAGCCAACGCGGTGTACGTCGACAACAAGATTGATGTCGGCAACTGGACCGTGACCCCGGGCATTCGCTTCGAACACATCAGCACCGACTGGCACGACCGCGCCGTGCTCGACACCGCCGGCAAACCCGTGCCGGAGAAAAACCGCAGCATCGAAAGCAACGAACCACTGCCGGCCCTGAGCGTGATGTATCACTTGTCCGAAGAGTGGAAGCTGTTCGCCAACTACGAGACCTCGTTCGGCAGCCTGCAGTATTTCCAACTCGGCCAGGGCGGCATCGGCGATAACACTGCCAATGGCCTGGAGCCGGAAAAGGCCAAGACCTACGAAATCGGCACGCGCTACAACGATGATGTGTGGGGTGGGGAAGTGACGCTGTTCTACATCGACTTCGAAGACGAACTGCAATACATCAGCAACGACGTGGGCTGGACCAATCTCGGCGCGACCAAGCACCAGGGCGTTGAGGCTTCGGTGCATTACGACTTGGCCGCGTTGAACCCAATGTTGGATGGCCTGACTGCCTACACCGGTTTCACCTACACTCGTGCTACCTATGAAGGTGAGATTCCGGGTTTCAAGGGCCGTGACCTGCCGTTCTATTCGCGTCAGGTGCTCACCGCCGGGCTGCGTTATGACATCAATCGCTGGACGTACAACCTCGATGCATTTGCCCAGTCCAAGCAGCGCTCGCCTGGCACTGGCATAAACGCCGATGGCAGCTTCAACGGCGATTACATCACTGAAGGTACTGCAGACGGTCAGTTCGGCGACATTCCGGGGTATATGATCTGGAACGCGCGCGGTGGTTATGACTTCGGTTCGCAGCTGTCGAACCTGAAGCTCGGCGCCGGGGTGAAAAACATCTTCGACAAGCAGTACTTCACCCGGTCCAGCGACAACAACTCGGGGATGTATGTGGGTGCGCCGCGTACGTTCTTTGTGCAGGCCAGTGTGGGGTTCTAGATACTCACCTGTGGCGAGGGAGGCTTGCTGTGGTGAGGGGGCTTGCTGTGGCGAGGGGGCTTGCCCCCGTTGGGCTGCGAAGCGGCCCCAAAAAAAGGGACAGCTGCTCTGTCCAACGGGGGCAAGCCCCCTCGCCACAATTCAGGCTTTCAACACCTTGCCGCCAATGGCCACCGCCACCAGCAACAACGCCATCAACCCAAAGGCAAAACTCAAATTGCTGCCATGGGCGACAAAACCGATCACCGCCGGGCCGGCGAGGATGCCGGCGTAACCCAGCGTGGTAATGGCCGGCACGGCAATGTGCTCGGGCATAACCGTCTGTTTGCCGACGGCGGTGTACAGCACCGGCACAATGTTCGAACACCCCGCGCCCAGTAGTGCATAACCCGCCAGCGCCGCCTCCCAGGCCGGCGCGAACGTGGCCAGCGCCAGGCCCGCTGCGGCCGTCAGCCCACCGAATACAATCACCCGCGTAGCACCCAGACGCCGGACAATCCGGTCACCGGTCAAGCGCCCGGCGGTCATGGTCAGCGCAAAGGCCGCATACCCCAGCCCCGCATACGCCGTGTCGATCCCGCGCTCCTGCGCCAGGAACACCGCGCTCCAGTCGAGGGCCGCGCCTTCGGCCAGGAACACGATGAAGCACATCCCGCCAATAAACAGCACGATGCCATGGGGCACGGCAAACACTGGCCCAGTGCTTTCGCTGCCGTAAGGCAACAGGTGCGGCGCAGCTTTCAGCAAGGCCAGCACCAGCACCGCAATCACTACCAACATCGCACCCAGCGGTGACATTCCAAGGCCGAGCAGGCCGCTGACACCCGCCGCACCGACGATCCCGCCCAGGCTGAACATCCCGTGAAAGCCGGACATCATGTTCTTGCCGCTGGCCCGTTCGACGATCACCGCTTGCAGGTTGACCGTCGAATCCACCGTGCCCAGCCCGGCGCCGAACATGAACAGCGTGGCGATCAACGCCGGCACGGTCGACACCGTCGCCAGCAACGGCAAGGCTGCGCAAATCAGCAACGTCCCGCCCGCCGTCACGCGCCGGCAACCGAAGCGCGCGGCCAACATCCCGGCCAACGGCATCGCCAGAATCGACCCCACCCCGAGGCACAACAGCAATAAGCCGAGCGTCCCCTCATCCAGCCCCGCCCGCGCCTTGGCGTAAGGCACCAACGGCGCCCAGGCGGCGATGCCGAGACCGGCAATGAAGAAGGCGACGCGGGTGGACATCTGCTCCAGTCGGCCGGGAATCAGTGGGGTTTGGGTGTGGAAATGGGTCATATCAATCCTTGGCAAAAAACGTCGCATCCCCAAGGGACACTGACTGATCCCGCGGGTTCGATCAGTGTCCGCAGCAGTTCGCGGCCCGACAGCTCCACATCCTTGCACAGCCCGTCGCCGTTTCGCGATATCGTCGATAAATTGATTGTTCAGACAGGAGGCGACATGACGCGGATGTACGATGCGCGAGGCAATATTTATATCGTCGTGGCGCCTGATGCCGTGCGTGATAGCGCAATTGATCTGCCCGAACAGGCCGACTTTGCCGCGCAAACGCGCGAGACGTGGGCGTTGGCGGCCATCGAGGCGTTTTGTGGTTGGGCCCCCGGCACTCAGCCATCCGGCAGCAAGGACCATCGTAGCGACGGTTTGCTGGTCGGGCCGTTTCAATCGGAGCCGCCCTATGACCTGCTGATCGTCAACACCGACGGCACGTTAGCCGAACGCAGTGGCAATGGGCTGACGATTTTTTCTCAGGCGCTGAGTGAGCACGGATTGATGACGATGGAGGATGGGTGCCTGTTGCGGGTTCATCACGACAAGACGGACGCGGTTTCGCCGGGGGAGACGTCAGTCAAACCGGCCGAGGTCGATGGCGTGCAAGGGTTCTGGCTGGATTTGGGAAAACCTTCGTTAGGGCCGCAAGCCGTGGGTGCGCAAGGGGTTGAAGGCGTGCTGTTGAATGGGCGGGAAGTCAGCCACGTGCGGCCCTTGTCCGCGCTTGAACCGGCCTGGAACCGCAGCCAGTTTGTGCGCATCGGCAATCCGCATTGCGTGACGCTGGTGGCGGATGCTGCTGCGTTGCCGAGCAATGAGCAAATGCGTGAATCACCGTTGGCAGAAGGGTTGATGCGGATTGCTTATGCCATGCCGACCGGGGCCGGTGACCCGTGTCCGGCAGGGGTGAATGTGCAGTGGGCGATGCTTGAATCTGCAGGCCAAGTCGTAGCGCGGGTGTTTGAGCGCGGGGAAGGGCCGACGGCGTCGTCGGGCACCAGCGCCAGTGCCGTGGCTTGCGCGGCGTGGCGGGTGGGTTGGGTGGCGGCAGGTGAAGTGAAAGTGGTTATGCCGGGCGGCACGGCGCCGATTTTGCTGGAGGAAGTGGAGGGGGAATTGAGTCGGGTCAGGCTGTTTGGCACGGCTCGGTTGATGGACTGAATTCGAAATCGCCTTCGCGAGCAGGCTCGCTCCCACAGGGGATTTGTGAACGGCACAGTGATAGGTTGGGTTCAAGATTGCTATCGCGGGCAAGCCCGCTCCCACAGGGATCTTCGGTATGACATAAATCCAGTGTGGGAGCGAGCCTGCTCGCGAAGGGGCCATCACATTCAGCACAGATTTCAGCTCAGACCGCTGAACTCCACCACCGGCATCGTCCGCTTCATCAGCAACTTGCCCCCGCGAACTGAACACAGCGGCAAGCCCTGGCTGCGAATCACCTCGTAATCACTGTCCGCCGACAGCACCAGCAAGTTCGCCGGCCGTCCCGCTTCCAGGCCATAACGCTCGCCGAGGTTCATGGCCTTGGCGCTGTTGTCCGTCACCAGGTCCAGCGCGCTTTGCAGGTTCCGGTACCCAAGCATGTGACAGATGTGCAAACCCGCTTCAAGCACCCGCAGAATGTTGCCGTTACCCAGCGGATACCACGGGTCAACGATCGAATCCTGACCGAAACACACGTTCATCCCCGCTTCGAGCAACTCGTTGACCCGGGTCACGCCACGGCGTTTCGGGAAAGTATCGAAGCGTCCTTGCAGGTGAATGCTTTCAGTGGGGCAAGAGACAAAACTGATCCCCGAATGCCCAAGCAGGCGAAAGAGTTTGGCGCAGTAAGCGTTGTCGTAAGAGCCCATCGCCGTGGTGTGGCTGGCGGTGACCCGCGAACCCATATCGCGGCTGCGCGCCTCTTCGGCCAGCACTTCGAGGAAGCGCGAATGCGGGTCGTCGGTTTCGTCGCAGTGCACGTCCACCAGGCAACCGGTGCGCTCGGCCAGGTCCATCAGGAACTTCACCGAACTCACACCTTGATCGCGGGTGTACTCGAAGTGCGGAATGCCGCCGACAACATCGGCGCCCATGCGGATCGCTTCTTCCATCAGCTCGCGGCCATTGCGGTACGACTCGATGCCTTCCTGCGGGAACGCGACGATTTGCAGGTCGATCAGGTGACGGCTTTCCTCGCGCACCTCTAGCATCGCCTTGAGCGCGGTGAGCTGCGGGTCGGTGACGTCGACGTGGGTGCGCACATGCTGGATGCCGTGGGCGGCGAGGGTCTGGATGGTTTTCTTGGCGCGGGCTTTGGTGTCTTCCTCGGTGATCGTCACCTTGCGCTCGCCCCAGCACTCGATGCCTTCGAACAGCGTGCCGCTCATGTTCCAGCGCGGCTGGCCGGCGGTCAGGGTGGCGTCGAGGTGAATGTGCGGCTCGACAAAGGGTGGCACCACCAGGTTGCCGCCGGCGTCCAGATCGTCGGGACCCAGGGTCGGGGCTTCGGTCTGCCGGGCGATGGTGCGGATCAGACCGTTTTCCAGGTGCAGCTCATGCAGGCCTTCTTGGTTGCGCAGGCGGGCGTTGATGATGTGCATCAGGCGAATCCTTTTATAGATCTTCTAGTGGTGCAATGGCGGTTCGAGCACCGAGCACGGCGGTCAATAACATATACGTTAGCGCGGCAGCGGCAATCCCTACCAGCGGCGCGACCCACGGCGAACTGAAAGCGGCCACGGTGCCGACGGCATAGGCCGTCAAACCCGGCCAGTTGAATGCGGGCAAGCGTGCGTTGGCCAACTTGGGATAATGACCTCGATAGCGAAAGAAAAAGTCCGCCATGATCACGCCACCTATTGGCGGAATCACCGTGCCCAGCAGAATCAGGTATGGCACCAGCATGTCGTACATGCCCAGTAGTGCCAGCAGCGTGCCGATAACCGCGCCGCCCAAGGTCACGGTTTTGCGCCGGCCGGTGCGCAGCAGGTTGCAACCGGCGACAGCGAAGTTGTAGATGGTGTTGTCCTGGGTGCTCCAGATGTTGATCAGCAACATCGCCATCGCGGCCATCGCAAAACCTTGCAATAGCAGCACCTCGACCACGTCCGGTTGTTGGTAGACGATGGCCCCGTAGGCGCCGATCACCACCATCAATCCGTTACCGAAGAAGAACCCGATCAGGCTCGCCAGCACCGCGACCCGTGCCGAGCGCGAGAAGCGCGTCCAGTTGGTGGCCTGGGTCGCACCGCTGACAAACGTGCCGAACACCAGGGTCACGGCGGTCGACCAATCCAGCGATCCCGTCGGCACTACGGCGAGCAAACCATCGAGCCCGCCGACCTTTACCGTCGCCACCCACATTGACAGCATCAGCAGCAGCATCATTGCCGGAACAGCGATGTAAGAGAGAATTTCCAGCCCGCGATAACCGACATAGGCGGTCGCACAAAATATCATCCCGAACAGCACCATCAGCCCGAGGACCGTGCCCTCGCTCAATTCGAAATACTTGCCCAACACCACGGCGGCAGTGGCAGTACCCCAGGCGTACCAGCCGATTTGGGTAAAACCGAGAATCAGGTCACTGAGCTTGCTGCCCACTTCACCGAAGCAGAAACGGCCCATCAGCACCGAGTTGAGTCCGCTCTTGAACGCAATATAGCCCAATGCGGCGGCGTAGATTCCCAGCAACAGATTGCCGACAATAATCACCGCCATCATCTCGGCAAAGTCGAACGCCACACCGAGCTTGCCGCCGGCAAACATGGTGGCGGTGAAGAAGGTGAAACCCAGCAGCACCATCGCCGTGGAGGCGAGGCCTTTGCGGGCATGCATCGGGACTTCGCTGAGGGGGTAATCGTTGCCCGGATCGTTCTGCGTCATGTGGCGTTCCTTGCAAAATGGGGGAGGACGCTGTGAGGGTTGCAGTGGTCGTGCCAAGGGTGTGGATGTGGTTATTTATAGCCGAACGCCAGAATTTGGCCGGGAATGTGGCCCGAAAGCGGTGCACCTGAAGCAACACATTCCCCTTGTGGGGTTCAGGGGGAAATGTGTAGGGGCAAGAATTTCAGTAACGCGGCAACAATCGCTTCCGGCGCATCTTCCTGAACCAGATGCCCTGCATTGGGGACCGGGTGAAATTGCGAGTCGGCAATCATCTGGTGCAAGGCCCGTCCGCGTTCGATGGGGATCCACTGATCGTCCTCGCCCCACAGAATCTGCACCGGGCACCGAATGGTCGGGTACAAACCTTCAGCCTCGCGGGTATAGCGCTCGTCCATCTGCGCAATCTGCCGGTAGAACGCTGCTTGCCCCGGCTCCCCCAGCCACGGCTGCACGTACGGTGCGAGTTCTTCATCGGGGATGTCGCGTTTGATCGCCCCGTGAATGTAGGCCGGCACGATGGCTCGCTGGATGTAATCCGGCACGCCACTGAACGCGGCTTCATGCTGGCGCACGTGCTGCACGAACGGTGAACCCCAGGGCGTCAGCGCCACCGGGTCGATCAATGTCAGGCTGCGGTAATCCTTGCCGTTCAGCAGGTGAGTGCGCAACGCGGTGGCGCCGCCGAAATCGTGGGCCACCACGTCGGGCCGCTCGATTGCCCAGTGTTCGAGCAAATGCGCCAGCAACTCGTTCTGCACACCCAGCGAAACGTCGCCGTCGATTTTCTCCGATTGGCCATAGCCCAGCAGGTCGAAGTAATGCACCCGGTGCGTGGCAATGAAGTGCGGGGCGATGCGGTGCCACACATAAGAAGAGAAGGGCGTGCCATGCACGAACACCAGTGGCGGGCCTTCGCCGTGCACGGCGTAGTGAATCCGGTGCCCGTTGAAGCGGTATTGGCGGTCCAGCAGCCAGTCAGCCATTTGCGTGTCCTCTTGGCGGGGTGCGAGGCAAAAAGCATAGGCATAAAAAAGCCACCGCTGAGGGTGGCTTGATCATTCACTGACGAAACGCAGTCTTCATTGTAGGAGCTGGCTTGCCAGCGAAAGCGGTGTGTCAGTCGACATCATCGTTACCTGACACACCGCCTTCGCTGGCAAGTCGGATCGCCGCACCGCAGCTCCTACAAGGGCCTGTTACTCGCCGTGATAGATGCAGCCGCTGGTGCACGTCTCGTGGATACGGATCGCGCTGAGTTCCGGCAGCAGGGGCTTCAGTTCATTCCAGATGAATTTGGCCAGCACTTCACTGGTCGGGTTTTCCAGACCGGGAATGTCGTTCAGGTAGTTGTGGTCCAGGCGCTCGTAGAGCGGCTTGAAGATCTCTTTGATCTCGGAGAAGTCACGGATCCAGCCGGTGTGAGGGTCGAGGTCGCCGCTCAAGTGGATTGCCACTTTGAACGAGTGACCGTGCAGGCGGCCGCACTTGTGGCCTTCCGGTACGTGGGGCAGGCGGTGGGCGGATTCGAACGTAAACTCTTTGAAGATTTCCACGGTATGACCTGTAGGGCTTGAATTTAGATGGTTTTAAGCGAGGAATGGTTTTTGGTGTACTGATCAATGTACTGATTGATCGTTGCTGGGGTTCAAATCGAGCATCCATTGCGAGATTGCAGACTGACGCCAGGCCACCGAGTTAGGACCTATTCTAACCTGTTTTGGGAAGGTGCCTTCCCTGATCCGGCGATAAACCGTGTTTCTACCGAGACCGGTGGTGCGCAGCACCTCGGCGAGGCGCAGGAAACGATCAATGTTCTGTGCTGCTGCCATTTATAGCTCCTTGCCGCTTGGGGCGTGAATCAATGAGCCGCGCGCGGCGGCAGAAGGTGGTGAGGGGTTATGGTTTGAATTCCGCTGCTGGGCAAAGTGTCCGAGCGTAATTGAGCAGATCAGTTGACCAGTCGAGGCCTACGCCGTCGTCGAAGGCGAACAGCATTCCGCCAAGAGCCTTGAGCAGCGACTCTTTCTCGGCCTTTAACTGGTCCCGCTCAGTCGTCAGCGAAGTGGAGAGCTGGCGCAGATCGTCAGGCCGCTATAGCGGCTGACTTTGAAGGGGAGGGGGGCAGCACTCGAACGCTTTTTATCTTTCTAGCTTGATATTCGTTCAGCACCGATTAATGTACTGAAACTCACCATCTGGTATGCAGCTATGGAAGAAGTTTTTGTTGTGCAAAAAAGGCCAACCGACAAAGAAGCACCAGATGGCTTTTATTTTCGAGTTGTTGATACCAGATCTGGAGAAGCGGTCGCCCCGAGTTTCCCTAATGCCCTCCAGGCCGAGCAGCAATGCGAAAAGTTGAATGAAGCAGCTGCGAAAACCTGGCCACACTCTTGAGCTTTCGTCCATTCCGTTATGCTCGGCCTGCTTTGCCGTGGCGTCCTAATCGGGCCGGCGAACAACTCTATTGCTGTAGGCATTGTGGATCCTCGCCGGCTGACGTGAAGTGAGTTTGTAGTTTATGTATCTATGTCGAATTCAGCCTGAAGGGAGACCGATATGAGATTGCAAAGCGATATCGATGCACTCGCGGCAATCCAAGAAGACGCTCAAATGATGCTTAAGCGACTGGGGATTCCCGACGACAAGCAAAAGCTGGAGGTCGTCATTTGCTTGCGGCAGATCATTGATCTTGCGACCTACAGGAAAGAGATTGACCGACTTACAGAGCATTCAGAGCGATAGGTGAGATTGGGGCCGGCGGCGTTCAGGTATCAGGCTCGCCGGCTGGCGTGATTCGTTGAAGTGGGGTATTTGTGTTCTGTTGTCGAGAGCGCTGGATAAGCGGCAGACCAAAGGAGCAGGAAGATGGCAGATTCGGTGTGGGAAGTGCTGTCAACCGTAAGTACGACCGCTGCTGTTGCTGTAGCTCTATGGTTTTCTGTTCAAGCTACTAGAGCAAACAGAAAAGCTGAAAAGGATCGCTTAGAATTGGCTGCTGCGAAAATGCTCAGCCCGCTGTCAGCCCTCGAAAGGATAGCGTCCTATCTGTCGGTGTGCATTTCATTCCGTGAGGTCGGGACAGTCGAGCCTGATCCCATTATTTTGAAGTGCCTGGACGATCTTGAAGAGCTCGCAAAAGCTATCTCAATCGAAGATCTGTACCCATTGCTCAAGCTACCGAAGCATGCAGCAAAAAGGGCTTCCAGATCCTTGGGGCTGATCCAAACATTTTTGGCTGACGCTCGTTCGATAGTGATTCATGAGTCTTGGAATGGGTTGGAGAGCCAACAGAAGGCCATTTATTATAATAAGTGGCATGGGATGATTTCTGAAATCCAAGACCATTTGAGAGTGGCAGTAGATGCTTGTGAAATTGCCGCGTCGACCGGTGCGCCAAGGCCATCACCAGAAGAGATGTATGGTGAGCCTTCAAACGATTAGGTGCGGCCTCCGATCAGGACTGCGGCGTAGCAGGGTGGTCAGGCGGCTGCGCGCTTGAGTTGCTCTGTTAGCTGGGTTGGCAGACCACGCAAAGTCAGCGTGCCGCCGGCTTCGTCGAACTCGATCTTCGATCCGAGCAGGTGCTGCTCGAAGCTGATCGACAGGCCCTCGGCGCGGCCAGTGAAGCGGCGGAATTTGTTCAGAGTCTTTTTGTCGGCCGGAATGGTTTCCGATAGGCCATAATCCTTATTACGGATGAAATCGGAAAATGCCTTGGGCTGGTCTTCATCGATCAGCTCGGACAGTTCGTCGAGGGTGATTGGCTCCCCCATCTTGGCTTGGTTCAAGGAGTAACTGACCAGGGTATGGGTCTTTTCGCGGGTCGACTCGTCACCCAGATCCTCGTTCTCAATGAAGTCGCTGAACGCCTTGAGCAAGGTTCGGGTTTCGCCTGGACAATCGATACCTTCCTGACAACCGATGAAGTCGCGGAAGTAATCGTTGGCCTTCCTTCCGTCTTTACCCTTGATGAACGAAATGTACTGGCGCGACTTGGCGTTGCTTCTCCATTCGCTAAGGTTGATGCGCGCGGCCAAATGAATGTGATCGAGATCCAGGCGCCGAATAGGCATCAACGTCAGGCCTTCGGTCATGGTCACCGCCTCGGTCTCTTGCACCAGGGCTATGGTCAGATATTCGGTCAGGCCCTGCTGATAATGGCAAAAGAGCGCGTGTCCGCCGATGGTCAGGTTCGACTCTTCCATCAACCGGGTCAGATGTTCGACGGCAATGCTGCTGAACGATAGAAAATCATCGGTGCCGGCCAAGTACTTGCCGATCCAGCCGCTGAGCGGATGCGCTCCCGATTCGGCGTGAAAGTAACCCCAGGCTTTACCTGTCTTGGCGTTGTAGCTTTCGTTGAGCCGGTGCATTAGATCGGCTCGGGCATCACTCTCGATCAGCTCGGCATCGCTTAAATGCAGGATGGCAGGGCTGCCGTCTGGCTTCTTGTCGATCTTGTGCATGATGCTGTGAAGAACGGGCATTGCGGTTACCTCGGGTAGGCACCGCCCTCCGTGACCGGATGCGACAGTGGCAATTTGGGTTTTGGTGGGGTATTACAGAGGTCCTGATTAAAAGTCGGCGAATCAGCCAGAGAGGTGTTCGTTATGAGCGCTAAATCCTGTGAAGTCGCACAGATCGACTCGATGGATCTTTCCGAGTATCAGAAGATTGCTCTCCAGTACGGAGATGGCAATTTGATCTTTTTGTGGAGTCTTCACTTTGACAAAAAAGGGCAGCCTACAAAGGAAAAGCCTGATCTCGTTGTTAAAAGCGAAAAAGAACTATCGAAGCCTGAAATAGAGGATCTTCAAAAACGGCTTCAGCAAAGATTGCGCGGCGGTTGTTGGCACGAGATTGACGACTGATTAGGACTGAGCACCTCATCCCCCGGATCACGCCTCAACTCGACCAAACTTTGATCATGAAATGCACGCGACACCTTTTCGCTTGGCGCATAAGGTGTCGTGACACACCTCAGCATCCAGGCGGCCGTCTCTACGTCGGCGGCGATTACATTGCGCAGTAGGTTCTGGTAAATCTCCTGCTGGTTGTTGAAACCGTGCTCTTTCATTAGGCGTTTCAGGTCAGCCCTGAAGCCACCCGCCATATCAACTTGAACGCGCTCGACAGCGTTGGCTGCATCGTCCGCAGCTTTCTTTGCTCGCTTTCGGATTTGCTTCAGTGCCTCCGATGTTGGCTGTTGTGATTCATCGGCCATGGCCTGTCTCTTCAATTCCGTGGGCCGGTAGATCCAGCCATGTCTGTCGTCGGCGCTGGCGCACCTGGTTGTTGACACGCCTCATGCTGCTATCTGCTGGTTCCAGACGCCCACGGCGTCGAACATCCGGGCGGCCTGTTCTTCAATCAGCGATACCTCGGCGGGAATGGCTATCCAGCCCGAAGCGACCCGATGATTCGGATTGCTCTCGGCGACGAGGGTTTTGTAGGTGTCCTCGATCACGTCCTCGAGGTGGGCGGCCAGATAATTGCCTTGGGGCGCAACCTCGACCGATTTGGTGTAACGGTGGCCGCGCTGGTCGCGACACTGGACGCTGGCATAGATCGTCCAGCGGTGAGCAATGTCGCAAACTGCTTCGGCCATGCGCTGTCCTGTCGGGATGCTCCTACACGTCTTCCAGTTGATCATCCCTTGGCGGCCGCTGGGGTCTATGTGGATCACCGCGACGTGATTGACCTTAAGCTCTGCCCGGCTCACACGCTCCATTCGAGCTCGCATGTTATTAGGTTTTCGCTTTTTCATCGTGTCGCCGCAATCTGGCGATTGGCCTTTGCTTCAAGCTGTATGGCAAGTTCGAGAGCGGCGTTGTAGTCGTCACGGAAGGCGCGGGTCTTGTTGGTGGTACGGTCTTTAATCTGATACATGCCAACGCTTCGCCCGGCGATTTGGTAGCGCACCGGTTTGGCTGGCGCTGGTTGATCAATACGGCCGTAAAACCCTGCTCGGGCGGCCTTTGTTCGTTGCAGCAGCTCACCGAGTTCATCAATGCGCTCTTGAAATGCTGGATGCATGGCTAATCCTTGAGTCTGAGTTGTCATCCCGATGCACCCTGTCGCCAAGGTGCAGCAGTGATGCTGTCTTGTTGCTCAGCAAACCTTGCGTGCCGAATGACTGGACACGAAAGCGGGCTGTGTTGCGTTGTTGTTCCCTGATCACAATCAGGGTCTGTCTTCAAACTGTTAAAGAGCGCTCAGGCCCTTTGAGGCCCTTCGCAGTGGCTGTGTGTCGCTGCGATGGATTAACAATACCGCCGGTATTGCTGGTAGGTCAATACCTCCGGTCATATTATTTTCAGCGCTAAAAAAAAACCCGCACGGCGGCGGGCAAAGAAGGATCGTTGATTTCAGTCTTCCTTGGGCACAGTCCAGAAAATCTGCACGGCGCCGTCATCTCGATGGGCTATGGTCACGTTATCGTTCTCGGCGATCTCGTCCAGGATGCGATCCCAGTCTTCGGGAGAATCGTTGGCTGCTCTCTCAAGGAGAGCAGACTTCGACGTCTGCGAGCGGGGGTTGTAAATGATTTTGTGGATTCGCAGGCTGAGCAGTTCGTAAGAGGTCGGGTGGGGCGGTGCTTGTTTTGCCTTTGCCATCGTGTCACTCCTTATATGTATGGATATACAGTATTCTGGCTCGATGATCTTGACTATCCGAAAAGAGAACAGTTGTACTTTTCTGTATCGCTCGCAACAAAAAGCCCGCACTCGGCGGGCTCTTTGTACGAGGTCAGATCCTTTCAAAATTGTTAACTAGCGGCGTACTGAGCATTGCTCCAATGAACGTTCACCGCATGGGCGGAGCCGTTCCCGACATCAACAGTGCTGCGCCGCTTTTCCCCGCTACGCGTGGTAACCACCGTATATTTGCCAGCGGGAAGCTGTACATAAACCAGAGGGTCAGCCTGATTCAGAGTAAAGACAGGATGCCCTTGTGAGTTCTGAACGACCACATCTGCGCCGGGCAGAAATTCATTTTTCGGACCGACAGAGAAGCTTATATGCAGGTTGTAACCCGAGGCCTGTTCAGCCGCCAGCTGAGTTGTACTCAATGAAGAACCCTGCGGCCCTCTCCAATCCTGATCCGGTCGAGCGCTCGGTTTAAGGCATCTAAGGCATCGAGGAGGGCTTTCGCCTCAGCTTCCCGGCCATCCCCCCAAAGGCGTTCAGCCATTTTATTCAGGGCTTGAATAGAGTTCTCAATTTCAGCGGCAGTCGCTGCAGCTTTACTTTCTGTCTGCTTCTTCGTCATTGAGTAACCCGTGCAGGGTGTTGCTTGTCTTTCAGTTTCTAGCGCGAATAGATAGCTCACCAGAGCACATGCCCTAAGATCGAATGCTAATCAGCGTTAGCTCGCACAATCCTTCCGCCTTCATCCGGCCATAGCGATTCTAAGCGCTACCGCCACCTCAATAAGTTTGTGCGCTTGGATTGATACAGACGCAGCCAAGTCAACATTCCCGGCTTCTTTGAGCGCTGTAGCCAAATCGAGCAGCTTCCCCACCTCTGCCTCGATGGCGCGGATGGATTCACCTATATGGTATTGAAGCGAGTGCGCCATACCGTCAATCCCTCGATCCAGATCTAGTACAAACCCACGCTGCGCCAGATCACTCGACCTTGGCTCTGGTTATTACGCCCACCTTCACTTCATCCGCAAGCGCCGCAACCCGATCTGCACGCTCATACATCTTTGCAATGAGCTTGAGCACGGCAGCCACCTCAATATCGCGGCAGTCCTTTGTAATGCTGAGCACTTCGTCTGCGGCCTGCTCGATCTCAAGCCCTAGCGCCTTGAGCTCGCGATGCAGTTCTTGGTTGGGCTTGGTGAGTGACATACCGATCTCCTACAAATCCCCGCCGCGCCAGACTACCCGGCCAATAATTCGGTATTCGTTGATCTCGTTGCGTGACAACACCTGGTCGGGATAGTCGTCTTTGTCTTCGTTGTCGCTGCGGATGATCCAACTGCCGAGGGCGGTTTTGATCAGGCGCTTCACGATCACACCTTTGTCAGCGCTGGCCAGCACGAAAACTTGCCCGTCAGTTGGCTCGATCCGCGACTCATCCACCAGCAGAACGTCATGGTCGCTAACTGTTGGCCACATGCTGTCGCCGTCGGCGTAGATCACCTTCAAGTTCTTTGGGGATAACCCCTTAGTGCGCAACCATTCCTTTTTGAAAGCCAAGGTGCTTCGAATCTCGACGTGTGGATTGTCGTGTCCGTGGCCGGCGGCTGCCCTAGCTGTGTATTGAGGAATGAACGCGTAACGCTCGTCGGAGGTTTCGTGAATGTCCTCTCCAGCAGGAAGCGGGGTGTTTGCCGCTTCTTTTGACGTTGGCAGGGGGGGCGGCGTAGCTCGGCCGCCATCCAGTGACGACGCCATCTTCTGCACCTGAGCGGCCAGGGTAGGGCTGATCGCTGATACCGGCACCTGAAGCATTCTGGCAAAAACTGTTGCCGCCTTGATGCTCAAAGCAGTTCGACCATTCATGAAATGGCTGACAGCTCCCTGTGTGACGCCGTCACCAAGTTCGCCGGCAATCTTTTCCTGAGTGAGCTTCAGCGTGCCTCGCTTCTCTTGAAAGATCGCCTTGAGCCGCTCGCTGTCTTGCAGCTGCCAATCAGTGAGAGGAAGTCTTCGGGAGTCTTTTTTCATCCGACGATCTTATTACCTGCGGTATTTGCTTAACCAATATCGCCGGTATTGACTATTAACAATACCGGCGGTCATACTGACGATGAAAATCTATGTTGAGGACGTCGCCATGCGCCGTATCCCGCTTTCCCAATTCGCTAAAGAGCATGGCCATACAAAGGCGGCTCAGATGCTCGGCTGCACGCAAGGCGCCCTAAGTAAGGCTATCCGCGTAGGCCGCGATGTTTTTGTGACCCTCGAAGAAGACGGCAGCTTGTCGGCTCAAGAGCAGCGTCCGTTCCCATCCCAAAAATCAGCCGCTTAACCAATTTCAACAGCCCGGAGCACCCGAATGTACATGGACCCCCAATTCCCCTGTCACCTGATCCGTTGAATCAAGAATACGAACGAGAGAGCCTCATGGAAACGTCGAATTTGCGACACGAAACACGCGATGCGGTCTTGGTTGCTATGGCGCGAGACATGATCGCTCGTACGAGCATGAGCCAGGACGGTTTTGCAGAGCAGCTCAACCATCAACTCTTTGATCGTGCTCCAGAACGTTGCAAAGAGAAGGGCTTTCCTGATCTGCAAGGGATGACCAAGACCGCAGACATGCAGGCTTATGGCCGCGCCTACAAAGCGTGGAGCAAACGTGTTGAGCGCTGGCTCGACTACAGCGGAGACCGTATCGAAATCCCTTCGTGGATTGAAGAGTCGTGGGTTGCGGCACTCGATCAACCTTGGCGCGACCGTGCACTGATTGAGCTATCGAGTCGTTACGGCCTTCTTGCTGTTAAGCAGATCGGCTCGGGCATCGATGACGCCCTCCAGGTTTTCGCTGGTATCTCGATGAGCTTCGGTCATGTCGCCGGGCTGGGCGGGAAGGTTTTCGCGGACGGTGTGTTTGACCATAAAGACAAGGGCTATGCCGAGTCCTTCGAATCCTTCTGCCGCTCGCTTGCAGCTCATGCGGTTGCCATGGCTGATCAAGCAGCGGTTGTTGCTTCGAAGACTCACTAAATCCCAGGCACAAAAAAGCCGGGCTGCAACCCGGCTTCTTCAACAACGTATAAAACAATGTGGCGTCATTATGAACACGATCGCTAGCCCCGGCAATACCCACCATGTCGCGACACTGTTCGAGCAATCGAAAAACGTGTCGCGACTCTGCATCACGGTTGACTCTGAAATTGGAGATCGGCTGTGAGCACCATAATCATGAGTTTGTGCTGGCCGCTTCAGGGCATGAGCGGACCACAAAAGGCTGTATTGATCTCGTTGGCGGACAATGCAAACGATGAGGGTGTTTGCTGGCCCTCAGTGGCACGCATTTCGGAACGGACCTGCCTTGCTGAAAGAACGGTTCAGACGGCGATCAAGTGGCTGGGGCAAGTCGGATTACTGTCTGTTCGTGAGCGCATGGGCCGCTCGACAATGTACACCTTAACCCCGGCAGCATATGCACCCCCGCAACAGGTGCGCCCCGCAACAGCCGCACCATCACCCCCGCAGCTCACGACACAAACCCCCGCAGCAGCCGCACCCAGAACCGTAATAGAACCATCAAGTGAACCGTCACCTCTTGTCGACGATGAGCAACCACCGAAGATTTCGAAGCCGAAGTGCCCAACCCAGGCAATCGTCGATTTGTTCAACACGACGATCCCGGAGTTTCCTCGAGTGGTGATGTTGACCAAGGATCGGATCACCAAGATCGGTGCACGCTGGAACGAGAGTGATGTGCACCAGGACCTCGGCTTCTGGGCTGAGTATTTCACCCTAGTGCGCTCGAGCAAATTTTTGATGGGCGAGGTGGCCGCTGCCGGTGGTAGCCCGTTCCGCTGCAACTTTGATTGGCTGATCGCCCCGAGCAACTTCGTCAAGGTCGTAGAGGGCAATTACAATGCGTGACCCCTACAACATCGAGGCCGAACACGGCCTTCTGGGCGCGATGATGCAGCGCCCTGAACTGATCGACTCCCTGAGCGACGACCTGTCCGCCGAATCCTTCTACTTTCCGGAAAACGCCGAGGTATACCGGGGGATCATGGCGGTTCGGTCGGCCGGAAAATCTGTCGATTTCCTCACCGTTGGTGACCACGTTGGCACCTTGCCGGATGGCTCCCCTGCTTTTGCCTACTGCGCCGAAATCGTAAACGGCACTCCCAGCGTTGCCAACGCCAAAACCTACGCGGCAATCGTGCGAGAAAGGGCAATCGAGCGGTCGTTGTTTGACCTTGGCAGCCAGGCTATGGATATCGCGCACAGCGATCAGGATGTGCAGGCGAAAATCGCCGCCGTCCAGGCCGCGGCCATGGCCATCGATTGCGGTTCTGGTGATGACGACATCGTCAAAGTGGGTGATGTGCTGGTCGACCAGTTGGAGGTGTGGCAGGAGCGCCATGATCGTCATGCGCGTGGCGAAACACTGATCGGTCTGTCGACTGGCCTACGAGATCTGGACGAGAAGCTCGGCGGCCTTCAACCAGACCATCTGTACATCGTTGCTGGGCGTCCCGCCATGGGCAAGACCACGCTGGCGATGGGCTTTGTTATCGACGCGGCCGTACGCCAAAGCAAGTCATCACTCGTCATCAGTCTGGAAATGAACAAGGGGCAGCTGCTGGATCGGGCTGTGGCTTCGGAGGGCCATATTCCGCTCACGATGGTGAAGAATGGAACGGCATGCCAGACCCACGGCACGGAACTCGCCGCTGCGGCCGGTGTGCTGCGTCGCGCTCCTCTCTATATCGCCGACCGAGCGGGCTCGTCGATTGGCCGCATCCGCTCACTGGCCCGCCGCCACAAGATGCGTTACGGCCTGGACCTGCTGATGATCGACTACCTGCAATTGCTGGAAGGCGAGGGCGGCAACCGAACTGAAGAGGTGAGCAGTATCAGTCGCGGCTGCAAGTTGCTCGCCAAGGAACTGGGCATTCCTGTCGTGCTGCTGAGCCAGCTCTCCCGAAAATGTGAAGAACGCCCGAACAAGCGGCCAATCCCCTCGGACTTGAGGGAGTCGGGCGCCATCGAGCAGGACGCCGACGTGATCCTGTTCGTGTACCGCGACGAGGTCTATCACGAGAACACCGATGCCAAGGGCATTGCTGAAATCATCATCGGTAAGGGGCGCGACATCGAAATGGGCACGGTCCGCACTGTATTTCTTGGGCAGTACAACCGCTTTGAAAACCTTGCTGACGGGTGGAAGCCAGAGCCTGTCGAGCAGTCGGCGAAGGTAGCGAGTCTGGCCGGTCGATACGCCAAAAAGGAAAAATTCTAATGAACGAATTACGCCAACAGCAAATGCTCGTCGGACAGTCTTCAATCGCCCAAAAGGTCTTTGGCTACGTACCGATCCAAACGAGCTGGAGCGCTCACGATATCCATCGCGCTGTCCTGGCTGCCAATGCAACGGGTGCATCGGCTTATGCCATTCGCCGTGCGCTTGGTGAGCTGAAGGATGCCGGACTGATCCGGGAGCCGGTAGGCGGAAAGTTTCAACGCGATGCAGTCACCTCCAAACCCAAGAAGGAACAAGTAATGACTCAGGCAACCAAGCAGACCGTCATTTCGATCAAGAAGCCCGAGGCCGGCGCCTTGGATGTTTTGGCGACCTTGTCTGGTGAGGTGGTGAGTCTCTCGGACGAATTCAGTAAGCGCATGAGGGCAATGGCTGTACGTATCGAAGAAGTTGCGCTGTCAGTTGAGGCTGAGCGGGAGAGCAATGCCGCAGCCATTATCAAGGCCAGGCGCTTGCATGAAGCGTTGAGGGAATTTGCGTAATGAGCGCTCTGGACAAGCAGGTGTCGGGCGAGCATTACAAATCGTTGAAGATCCAGCCGATTGAGTACATCCATGCGAACCACATTCCCTTCGCCGAAGGTAGCGTCATCAAGTACGTGACGCGGTGGCGTGACAAGGGTGGTCTCGCGGATTTGGAGAAGGCCAAGCACTTCATCGAGCTGCTGATAGAGTTGGAGAACCTGCGCATGGCACCCACGGCGGTGTCTGCATGACGATGACCGTAGCCTTTTCTGACGCCGAGATTCGGCGTCGTGCCGATGATCCGGCTGCGGTGTTGATGCGTGATCCTCGTCATCCGGGGCTTTACTTCCGATTCACCGAGGCCCGGCCGCGCGGGACCTGGAGTTTGGTGGTTCGCAAAAAGTGGAACCGCATCGGCGCTTATCCGGATCTGTCGGCGAAAGCCGTGTTGGCGGCGCTGCCTGACTTGCGCATACGGCTGAGCACCAACCCGGAAGTCGGGGCCGCCGTCTCACCGTGGGCAACACTCGGCGAGCTACTCAAGTGGTACGCCGTTCGGATGAGCCGCGACCGTAATCTATCAGTCGAGCGCAAGGCCACAGGCAAGTCCGCCATCGCCCGGCACCTGATCCCGCGCGTGGGTGATCTGCCGCTGGCCGATGTCCGCCATGGAACCCTCGACACCCAATTGATGTGGCCGCTGCAAGAGACTTACTCACTCGAGTACGTGCGGCTGATCTTTGGTCTGCTGGTGGTCGCGTGCCGTCAGGCGCGCGTCTTGGGCCTGATACCGAAAAACCCGATGGTGGGCATCAAGTTCGGTGACTTCTCGAAGAAGAAGATCAATGCCAAACCCGCTCGCTTGCGCGGGGTGCAGGTGGAGGGATTGCTCAGCCAGCTGTATGACCTGTTCGAGTTCAATCCACAGCCGGCCATGCTCGCACTGATGATGCTCTGCCATGGCACACGCATCGGCGAAACCCGAAAAGCGCAGTGGTCGCACATCAGCCTGTCCGAACGCACCTGGTATCTGCCAGTGGGTAACACCAAGACCCGCGTTGAACACTCGCTCCCACTGACCGAACAGGTCTGCACCCTTCTAATTCGGTACCGCGCGGCGCAAAAGGCGAGCAATTACGACGGAGATTGCCTGTTTCGCTCCCACAGAGGAAAGGGCATGAGCAAAGGGCAGGCCAGTGCCGTGTTCGCCGGACTGGGGGAGGGCGTGTGGAGCAGTCATGACCTGCGCAAGTTGGCCCGTACCGGCTGGGCAGACCTCGGTATCGACTTCCTGATTGGCGAGATGCTGATCAACCACGCGATGGGTCACAACGTGCAGGCCTACATCCATACCACCGTTGAAGAGCGCAAACGTGCAGCCCTTGAACTATGGCACGCCCATTTAGACGGTAAGGGCTTTTCCCTAATTCACGGGTTGAAGGACGGTAGAAACGCAAATTCGGGTAATCCTCTGGAGGCTGCGCCGCGTAAGGGCTGCGACCCTATTCAAAAATCAACCATAGGTGAGGATTCAAAACATGCAGAAAGCCCAGACCCTTGGCTTTCGTAAGGCGCAGATCGAGTTGGAGTACTGCTCGACCTGCAAGGGCAAAGCCGTGGTGCAGGGTGTTTTTCATGAGCTGGTATGCACCGATTGCAACGGCTCAGGTTGGGTAATGGCGGGCAGCAGGTTGGTGCTTTCTACAGACGAATTGGTGACACAGCTCAGCCTCAAATTGCAGCAGGCTCAGCGCGAAATTGAAGTACTGAAGCGGGGCGTGTCGACATCTGGCCCGGCTGCGTACTACCAACAGAACAACCGTCGCGGTGCCGGCGGAACGAATTTCACAGGGGATTGAGCGATGGTTGACCGGACGCTGTTCAACGAACTGAAAAGGGCGGATGCATGAAGATCAATTCCGCACGCCAGGCGTGGCATGACTGCAATTACAACCCGGCTCCGGGGCAGACCTCTGATGCCGCTGAACTGGGGGTGGTGGTGCAGAGCACTGAGCTCGGTCCAACAGCGAACCCCGCAATGCACGCAGCGCTGGCCGGTCACATCCAGTCAGCAATAGCATGCCTTCACTTTCAGCTGCGCGCCTTCGGCAATGCCATGTACGCAGCCGAGCCGACCGATGATGATAGGGAGGAAGCAGAAGACGCGGTGTTCAATCTGGCTTGCTCGCGAGTAGAGCGAATGACCGCCAGCAAGCGGTACCGAGCCAGCTACGTTGCTAAGGGTGTGTTGCGCCGCTACCGGTACATGCACCAGGGTGGGCAGTCAGCCAACGCTGATCCGCTGATCAAACCCGAGATGTTCCGCGCATGGATGGATGCTGAGTACGGTATCAAGCTTCCGTCTGCGGCATGGGGAAGGGATTGGGAGCCTTTTGTGCAGTTCTGCTTCGACGCCTGCTACGACATTGACGCTCGCGCCTTGAGCCCAATTGGTGGGGTAATTTACAAGATGAAAGAGGCTGCTTGACTTCCCGCACGGCTGACGGCATGATTTCGCCATAGTTAGTATTTTGCCTATGGCAATTTGCTCTCAGATCAAAGAAAACCCGGCCATCGCGCTGGGTTTTTTTATGTCTGAATTTTGTGCGTGAAGCCATAGCTGGGGTGGGCCTTCGGGCAGCGCCTAGACGTCGATAGCCGGTAGTGCGGCGTCACAAAACAACACCGGCAGCTAATGCGCCCTAGTCCTCAGTTGTGCTTGCGGGGTGGCGTTGGCGGGCAGCGTGGGAAGACACGCAAACCTATTTCAAGGCTCGCCATATCGGTGGGTCTTTTTTGTTTCTGCTCCCTGACCGGGGAGGACATCGGATGAAACCAATGCCGGACAAACCAGACACTTGGCTGCTCGTTTTCGCGTGGCTGAGCCAGCATGCGCCGACGATCTACGCCGGAGCATTGTCATTCGTGGTGGGCGCTTTGCGGATCATTTACGGCGGCGGCACCCGGCGACAGGCGCTGCTTGAAGCTTCGCTCTGCACGCTGATCACCATTGGCTTGATTCCACTACTGGAGTACTTCGGCTTACCGCAGAACTTCGCCACGGCGGCCGGTGTGTTCATCGGCTTTCTTGGGGTAAAGAAAATCGCCGATCTGGCTGATCGGTTCGCCGACTTCAAGTTTCCTAAGTCGGATTCAGCGCCGTGAAGCGCCATCCTTGGTTGCTGCCGCTTGTGCTCCTGATGGTCTATGCCGTCACAGGTCACATCCACTGTGGTGAGTCGCCTGCATGTCAGCCACTCACCGCTCAATCATTCAATCGTGAGGTTTAGATAATGGCCTACACCCAATACGAAACCGTTGTCGCCAATACTCCCGATGAGCTGACGGCCAAGCTGGCACAAGCCATTGCCGATGGCTGGCAGCCTTACGGAAGTCCTGTCTCCATCACTGAAGGCTTTCAAGTGCTTCAGGCTGTGGTGAAGGGGTCGAGCAATGTCGGTGGTGCGCCCGGTGATATCACCTCGGACAACATTACCGATGCCTCGGATGTCGGTAAGGCCGTGCTGGTGAGTGTCGATGCCGCGGCTGCTCGTACCGCTATTGGCAGTGGGACTTCGGACTTCTCGGGTAGCTACAACGACCTGAGTGACCAACCGGCCATTCCCGCTGAGGGTGATGCCGCACTGCTTCAAGCTGGCACTGACCTCGTGGCGCATACCTGGTCAGCCAAGACGATTTATGACGAGATTGCCCGCCAGCTTGCAGCAATACCTTGATAGCCAGTTGGAGTCGTTTTGTGAAAGCTATAGAAAGGGGGACTTATGCAAGTACGGGTGTTGAACGAAGAATTGGACGTGCTCTGGGTTAAGACAGAGACCGGCGGTGTGACAAACCTGTCCTTCCGCCGGGATGGAACGATTGAAAAGATCATCGACGCGTTGCAGCGTGCGCTTGATCATGCCCGTGAAGAGCTTAGCTGCCCAGTTGATAGCACCGATGCAGCGCTACAGAACTCGCAGGCCCTGGAAAGAATGCTAGGGCGTGGCAGTGTTTCGGTGTGCAGAACAGGACCGACGGGGACCCTGGCAACTTCCAAGGAATACGGGGCATAAGACTCGCGGGAGTTTGTTAGCGGGAGCCCTCAAACATTGGTTAACTGGTTAACTCTTTTTTACCGTAAAAATCGCTACAGGCCGCGCAGGACGTAGTCTGTAGCCCGGTTAACCGATGAGTTAACCTGGTTAGCCAATGTTTGCCGTAAAAATCGCTGCAAGCCCCGTAGTACGTGGCTTGTGGCCCGGTTAACCAATGAGTTAACCGACTGATTTACTCGGTTAACTGGTTAACTCGGCGGGTTAACCGGGCTGAAAGCCTTGCAGGCCGTAGCCTGTAGCCGTTTTTATGGGGGGGGTTTGCAAGGAGTTAACTCAGTCGTCGCGCTGAAAACTCGAGCGTTTTTCGAGAAAACTCAGCTGTTTTTTGTGAAAACTCGAGCACTTCGGATGAAAACTCGAACGTTTTTCAGAGAAACTCAACCGGTTAACTCGCTTCGCAAAGGTCCGATCACGATGCTTTGAGGTTCGGAAAATCTCTCGCGACAGGCCCCGTCGAGCGCGTTCAGTTGTACGCCAAAAACAAACCCCGGACGTTTCCTGCGTGCCGGGGTTTTTCGTTTATGCCGCAAGGAAATCCGTCTTTAACTCTCGGCGCGTCTGGTTAATTGAAAGGCATGGACATGACAGCACTCAGCAAAGCGGAGTTCGCCACTCGCCAAGGCTGGTCGAAACCCTATGTGTCGAAACTGGCCAAGACGGGTCGCCTGGTTCTAATGGCGGACGGCATGGTGGATGTCGAGGCAACGGACCGGCTGTTGTTCAGCACCTCAGACCCGAGCAAAGCCAATATGGCGGCGCGGCATGAGCGCGAACGTATTCAGCGCAGACCGGAAGGGCAACCCCCCGCACCCTCCATCGAATATGGATCTTCGCCTCCTGTTTCGCATCAGGAACCATTGCCCGGCGAGGGCATCCCGGACTTTCAGGAGTCCCGCGCCTTCCGCGAGTTTTACGAGTCACGCCTGAGCGAGAGCGAGTTTCACAAGACTCGTGGCGCCCATGTCGAGTTGGAGGCTGTGAAAGCGGCGGCGTACACCACGGGGCGAATGTTGCGCGACCTGCTGCTGGGCATGCCGCCACAGTTGGCTCCAGAGCTGGCCGCCATGAGCGATCACTGGCAAATCGAGAAGCACCTCACCGCCGCACTGCGCCGGGTGCTGGAGGATGCTGAACGAATGTCTTCGGCGGACCTTGTTCATACTTTGACTGCAGCGAGTTAACCCATGCCAGCAGAAATGCCCGACGGTGCAGCGGTGTACCGGGAGGCGTATTTTCGTGGGTTGCAGCCAGAGCCGGATGTCTGGATCGATCAGTGGGCTGACGAGTTCATGCGCATCCCGCGTGATGCGGGCGCCGCCGAACCCGGGCAGTACCGCACGGCGCGTACCCCCTATGCCCGCGAGCCCATGCGTTGCCTGTCACCGGCACACCCGTGCAAGCGCGTGGTGACCATGGTCGCCTCGCAGTTGATGAAAACCCAGATTGCCTTGAACTGGATTGGCGGCCTGATCCACATGGCACCGTCGAACATTCTCACGCTGCTGCCCAGTCTGGGGTTGGCCAAACGGGTCTCGTCGCGCATCGGCAAGACCATCAAGGCCACTCCGGTACTGCGCGAACGAGTGGCGGCGAACCGTTCACGCGATGCGCGCAACACCATGGACACCAAGGAGTTCGAAGGCGGCTCGCTGTACATCACCACCGCGGGCTCGGCGGCTAACCTGTCGGAGCTGTCGGCCCGGTACATCTATGGCGATGAAGTGGATCGTTGGGTGGTGGACGTCGGCGAGGAGGGCGACCCTATTGAGCTGGCGGAAACCCGGGGCAGTACGTTTGGCCGTAACGCCAAGTTCTACTTTTCCAGTTCGCCGACCATCCGGGGCGCCTCGCGCATTGCCGATCTGTTCGAGACCAGCGACCAGCGTTTTTACTACGTGCCGTGCCCGAATTGCGGGCACATGCAAGTCCTCGAATGGGAGCGCCTGCATTACTCGGCGGATTGCCAACTGGCGCACTATGAGTGCGCCGGGCCTGACTGTGATGTATTGATCGAAGAGCATCAGAAGGGCGAGATGCTGGCCAAGGGCGAGTGGCGCGCCCATGCCGAAGGCGATGGCGAAACCGTCGGCTTCAATCTCAATGCGTTGTACTCGCCGCCCGGTTGGACCGGTTGGGCGTCACTGGCCAAGCAGTTCGAGAAGGCCAAAAAGGCCATGTCCCGCGGTGATCTTGAGCCGATGCAGGTGTTCTATAACACCCGTTTGGCCAAGGTCTGGGACAGCGCCCAAGAGCAAACCAAAGCCGATGTGCTGATGGCGCGGGCACGCCTGGAAACCTATGGCCTGGGTTTGATGCCGTTTGCCGTGCTGATGCTCACGGCTTCCGTCGACGTGCAAGCCAACCGGCTGGAGTTCATGGTGGTCGGTTGGGGCGTTGGCATGGAGCGCTGGATCATCGACTACCAGGTGATCTGGGGCGATCCTTCCGACGAGCGAACCTGGTCAGTGCTGGATGACAAACTCAAGGCGCGTTACCCGCACCCGTGTGGCGCAGAGCTGACGATCCGGGCGGCCGGCATCGACTCCGGCGGTAATCATACCGACGAGGTGTACCAGTTCTGCCGGCTGCGCCGCTGGCGCAACATCTTCGCCGTCAAGGGCGCGAGCAAGTCGGGTCGTCCGGTGATTGCGCAGCGGCCATCGATGATGGATGTCACCTGGAAAGGCCTGACCGAACGCAAGGGCGTAGAGCTGTGGTTCGTCGGTACCGACACCGCCAAGGACTGGATTTACAACCGCTATCCGGTGGAAGACGGTCCCGGTGCGCTGCATTTTGCCAACGACCTGCCCGACGACTTTTTTGCTCAGTGCGTCGCCGAGCGCAAGGTAACCCGCTATGTCAAAGGCTACAAAAAAATTGAATGGGTCAAGGGCAAGGCGGAGCGCAACGAGGCGCTCGATCTGATGGTGTACAGCCTGGCGATGGCGCATTACCTGGGCCTGAACCGCTACAAGGAACACGACTGGGGGCGGGTGAGAAGCGCGTTGATTCAAGCGGCGTCGCCGGGTGAGAAGCCCGTTGCGGCTGAACGTATCAGCGTTGCGGTAACACCACGGCAGCAACCTGCCGATCCCGTACCGCCGGCCAAACTGGCAGCGACACCGATGCTGATTGCACGCCCCCCACAGCGTCGAAGCTCCAGCAGCGGCTACCTGAAAAAACGACGCTGAGTGAACACGCTCAGTTGCACACCCCGTTGTCTTTTTACTTTAGAGCGATCCCATGGCCTTTACCCAACAGCAACTCGATGCGGTCGAGACGGCAATTGCGCGCGGCGAAAAAATCGTGCGCTACGCCGATCGCAACGTTGAGTACCGTGACATCGACGAACTGCTCAGGGCGCGCGATGAAATCCGCAGCTCGCTGATCGCGGCGGCCGGTCCTCGGTCGCGCATTGTACGGCTCTACCATGGAGGCAAGGGACTGTAATGGCTCGTCAGTTTCCAACATTGGGCCGTAGCGGTTTTCTGATTCCGTCGAACATCAAGGCCAGTTACGAAGGGGCTGCCGAAGGGCGTCGTTCCGCGAGTTGGGATGCACCCGACGCCGGCTTCAACAGCATTGCCATTCCGGCGTTGCGCAACCTGCGCTCACGTTCCCGCGCAGCGGTGCGCAATGACCCGTACGCCTTCAACGTCATCGACAAACGGGTCAGCAATCTGATCGGCACCGGCATCACTCCGCGGCCGAAAACCCAGGACGATGAACTTCGGCACCTGCTGCAGGAACTCTGGGCCGATTGGGCCGAAGAGTCCGACGCCGATGGTCTGACCGACTTCTACGGACAACAGGCCTTGATCGCGCGGACGGTGGAAACGGCCGGCGAATGTTTTGTCCGCTTGCGTCCGCGCAGCCTCGACGAAGGCTTGGTGGTGCCGTTGCAGCTTCAGGTGCTGGCCCCGGAATTTGTGCCGCACGACAAGTTCGAGGCCGCGCGCAACGGCAATGTGATCCGCGCCGGGATCGAGTTCACTCCGGACAGCCGTCGGGTTGCGTACTGGATGTACCGCTCCCATCCCGGGGATGCCTCGTCATTGAACAGTGGTTACAACCAACTGGTGCGCGTGCCGGCCAGCCAGGTGCTGCACATTTTTGAACCGGTCGAGCCGGGTCAGTTGCGTGGCTTGCCGCGGTTGTCGCCGGTCCTAAAACGCCTGCGCAGCCTGGACAACTACGACGATGCGGTGTTGTTCCGCCAGGAAGTGGCCAACCTGTTCGCCGGCTTCATCAAAAAGCCATCGCCGGATGACATTCAAACTCCGATCGATCCCGTCACCGGCGCGCCGCTGAACCTGGCTTCGGATGGCTTCACGCCCATGGTGGCGCTGGAGCCGGGCACCATGCAGGAGTTGTTGCCGGGGGAGGAGGTTGAGTTTTCCACGCCGCCGGACGCGGGCAACAACTATTCGGACTTCATGCGTCAGCAACTGATGGCCGCGGCCGCCGGTGCGGGCATGCCGTACGAGATTCTCACCGGTGACATGCGTGACGTGAATGACCGGGCGCTACGCGTGGTGCTCACCGAGTTTCGGCGCCGTCTGGAGCAACTGCAATTTGGTGTGTATGTGCACCAGTTGTGTCGCCCGGTGCGGGCGGCCTGGATGGACATGGCGGTGCTCAGCGGTGCCGTCTTGTTGCCGGATTACGCTCAGCGCCGCCGTGAGTACCTGCGTACGCGCTGGGTGCCACAAGGTTGGGCCTACATCCATCCGGTTCAGGATGTTCAGTCACGCACGATGGAGGTTAACGCAGGCTTTGCCTCGCGCAGCGAGATGGTCCTACGCACCGGTTATGACGCGGAAACGGTGGACGAAGAAAACGCCGCCGATGCCGAACGGGCTCGCGGCAAGGGCCTCAATTACAGCACGCTCGTCGAAATGCTTCAGGCGTTCGACGACAAGGAGCAAACATGAGCAAGAAAACGCCGCCGCGCATTTACAACAAGGCTGGCCAGCAAGTGCCGATACAGGACAAAAGCTGGTACGCCGTGCACGCCAGTGGCGAAGCGACCGAGCGCGTGATTGAAGTCTTTGTGTACGGCGAGATCGGCACCTGGGGCATTACCGCCAGTCAGTTCATGCAGGATCTGCGCGCCGTGGATGACGGCGTGTCACCGGTCATCGCGGCGTTCAACAGCATCGGCGGCGACCTGTTCGACGGGCTGGCCATGCACAACACGTTGTCGCGGCTGGGCGAACGGTGCACGGCACGGATCGATGCGTTGGCTGCGAGCGCGGCCAGTGTCGCGGTGTGCGGTGCCCACAAGGTGGTGATCGCCTCCAACGCGATGCTGATGATTCATAACCCGTGGACGTACGCGGCTGGCGACGCCGATAGCTTTCGCAAGGTGGCCGATGTCCTCGACCAAACCATGGAAGCGATCATTGCAGCCTACAAGGCCAAGGCGCCGAACATCGATGAGAAGGGGCTTCGCGCTATGGTGGCCGCCGAAACCTGGTTGACCGCTAAAGAGGCGGTGGCCCTGGGTCTGGCCGATGAAGTGGGTGACGGCGTCCAGGTCAAAGCCTGTCTGGGGCAGGGTGGGGTGATGCAGCGTTACCAGCACACCCCAGCTGAACTGCTGGCCCTACTCGATGAGGCACCCGAGCCGGCTCCGGAGGTGGAGACACCTGCACCCGCACCCGTGGCCGACTCGGCCAAGCTGGCGTTGCTGATCACTCAACGTTGTGCCGAGTCAGGGATCAGCAACCTGGTCGCGCCGTTGCTCAGTTCGACCCAGCTTGAAAGCGAAGAGATCGTCCTGGCGGGGCTAACCCGGGCCAAGGCGGTGCATGACCTGTGTGTCGCGGCACGTCTGCCAGAGCTGGGCGCAGAATACGTGGCAGCGGGGCTGGACGAACCTGCCGTGCGGGCGCGGCTGTTCGACAAAATCGTCAGCAGCGGCAACGGCTTTGAAATTGACAACAGCTTGCCCCTCAATCACGACCCGGCACCGAAGGTGCTGGCGAAACAACCGGATCCTCCGTCGATCTGGGCGGCCCGTCAGGCGGCTCACGTGGGGCCATCCAAATCTGCAAAAGGAGCACGAGCATGACCGTAAAGTACGAAACGCTGCACGCCGGCGAGTTTCTGCTCTCCGAAGGGGCCGGGAAGATCTCTCGTGAATCCATTCTAGTGGCCGCTGGCGCCGCCTTGAATGCCGGCCAGGTGCTGGGGCTGATCACCGCGACCCATGAGTTTGCGCCCTACGATCCCGTCGCCACCGATGGCACCGAAGTGGCGACGTGCATCCTCTACGGGCCGCTGGGCGAATCGACCGAGGAACGTCGGGCCAGTGCCGTGGTGCGGTTGGCCGAGGTCAGCGAGGTGCATTTGACCGGTTTCGATGCGGATGCCGAGGTCGCCTTGGCGGCTCAGTTTGTGATTGCCCGCTAAGTCAGTCCCCCTTTTTCCAAACCCCGCCTTGTGCGGGGTTTTGTCTTTCTGGAGAGTCCTTTTATGGCCGATATTGGCATTTTTACCGACGATGTTTTTTCTGTGTCTTCGCTGACTGCGGCGATCAATGAGCAGGAATACCTACCGGGCCGCATCAGCAGCCTGGGCCTGTTTCGTGAAGAGGGCATCACCACCCTGACCGTGCAGATCGAAAAGGATGGCAACACTCTGGCGCTGGTGCCAGCGGGTGAGCGTGGCACCTCGGGTCTGGTCGTCGGTGCGAGCAAGCGACAAATGATTCCGTTCAATACCGTGCACCTGCCGCAACGCTTCGCCATCAAAGCCGACGAAATTCAGGGCATTCGTGCCTTTGGTACGACGACCGAACTGCAAGCTGTGCAGGGCGTAGTGAATACACGCCTGAGCAAAGCCAAGCGTCAGCTCGACGCCACCCATGAATTCCAACGCATGGGCGCGCTGAACGGCTTGGTATTGGACGCTGACGGCTCGACGGTCCTGCTGAACATTTATCAGGCGTTTGGTGTGCAGCAACAAAGCCTTTCCATGGGCCTGAATGATTCGGCGACGAAAATCCGGGTCAAGTGCGCCGAAGCATTGGACATGCAGGATGACGAGCTCGGCAGTGTCACCAGCTCTGGGGCGCGAGCGTTCTGCGGCAAGAATTTCTGGAACAAGCTGATCACGCACAAGTCGGTGGAAGAAACTTACCTCAATACGATCCAGGCCGCGGAATTGCGCGGTGATGCGCGAGACAGCTTCGAGCTGGGCGGCATCGTCTGGGAACGCTACCGCGGGCGCATCGCCGGCGTGACCTTTATCCATGACGATCAAGCCTTGTTGATCCCAGAGGGCGTGCCGGATCTGTACATCTCCTGCTTTGCCCCGGCGGACTACATGGAGACCGCCAACACCCAAGGCCTGCCGTATTACAGCAAGCTGGAGCCCATGCCGTTCAACAAGGGCATGGCCGGTGAGGCTCAGTCCAACCCGCTGCACCTGTGCACCCGTCCTCGGGCGCAGATCTTGCTGACGCTCTGACCATGGCCTTTCGAGACCTGGTCGCGCAGATCGACAGCGTGGTGTTCGACACCCTGGCCGATGTTGGCTACATCGAAGGTCGGCGGGTGCTGGGCATGTTCTCGGCGCCCTGGTTGCAGCCCAAAATTGGACGGACGAAAACCGGGCTGCGTGAACCTTGCTTTGAGGTCCGGGTGGCTGATGCGGCAGGCGTTGAAAAAGCGCAAACGGTGTGCATCGATTTACCGGCTTTGGACGGCGGAGGCGAATACACCTTGATCGGCATTGAACCGGGCGGTGATGGCATGGTGGCGTTGATCCTGAGGTTAAATCCATGAGCGCCGTGCCAATCACCTTGCAGCTCTCTGCCAAGGATTTGCAGGCATTTAACGACTTGGCCAGAGTGGTGCCCAAGGCGGTGGCCGCCGCTCAGCGCCGAGCGATCAACAAGACCCTGGGCTGGCTACTCACGCGTATCGCCAGGGATGCCAGCCGACAGGAGCGCATCGCATTGCGGGCGGTGCGTCAGCGTCTGCGTTGTTACCCCATCAAAGGAAATGCCGACTCAGGAAAGCTCTGGTTCGGTGTCAATGCGATGGACGCCAGCCGGGTAGGGAAGCCCAGGCAGGGCAAGGCCGGTGTCTCGGTGGCGGGTCGACGCTATCAGGGGGCTTTTTACCAGCGTGTGTATGGCAACAAGGCGGACATCTGGATCCGTACAGCCAGCAAACATTTCAATCCGGATGACTATCCCGGCGGCGCGTCCGCGGCTGGAACGAGTTCGGGCTGGATCGCGGAAAACGATGGGCGCTTTCCCTTGGCCAAGGCCCAGGTCTCACTCGAAGACGTCGAGGGGCCGTTCAATGCCTGGGCGCAGAAAGCCGACGAGCGTCTGCTGGTGGTGCTCAAGCAAGAGCTGAACTTTGAACTGCACAAATACCTGAAAGGAACGCCCCGTGTCTGATCAATCACTGACGCTCGATGCCCTGTACACGGCGATCGAAGAGCATATTCGACAGGCGTTGCCGCAGTTGAATTTTGTGGCGACCTGTCCAGAAATTGATGGCAGGGTCGGACTACCGCTGCCCGCCGTGTTTCTGGAACCGGTCGAATTTGAACCGGGCACAGACATTGGCACCGGCGAAACGGTGCTGGTGCTGCGTTTTGAAGCGCGGGCCATCGTCGGGCCCGAACTGGCGCGGCATCAGCAGCTGGGCGCGCAGCTGGCTACACAGATTGCGGTCCTGCTCAGGGCGCAGACCTGGGGATTGGATAACGTCGAACAGGCGCAGTTTGTAGCGTCGCGTCAGGACTGGACCAAGCCGGAGTTGGATGGCTACACCGTGTGGATGGTGGAGTGGACCCAGCAGATCTACCTCGGCGAGGTTGAGTGGCTATGGCCTGTCGAGCCTCCGGGCACCCTGTACCTGAATGTCGACGGTTGCACCGGTACCGGCAATGAAGATCACTATTTTCAACCGGAGGATCTGGCATGGGATACGCCAGCGCCGAACACGACCGGATGATTGCCGCGATGCTGATGCCCTGCGTGGTGGTCGGCATCGATCTGTTGGCCGGCCGAGTGCGGGTCAAGGCCGGTACCTGGGTCAGTGCCTGGGTGCGTTGGCACAGCCTGGCGGCGGGCAAGGCTCGTCATTGGCGCGCGCCAAGCCTGAATGAGCAGGGCGCGCTGTTCTGCCCGAGTGGTGATCCGGCCATGGGCACGTTTATCCCGGGGCTGTATGGCAACGCCGGGGCCCCGCCGGACAACCGTGATCACGTCGAGGCCTGGTACTTCGACGATGGCGGCTCACTGGTCTACGACTGGCAGGCCGGCAGTTACAGCATTGACCTGCCCAACGGCACCCGCGCGACGATCAGTGTCGGCGGCTCGCAATTTGAGGTAACGCCCGATCACGTTCGTGTGACGGCCAGCCAGATCACCTTGGCGGGTGAGGTGACCATCGACGGGGCGCTGAGTGTATCCGGCGACATCAGCGGTGCCGGCACGATCATGGATGCCGGGGGCAACAGCAGCAACCACTCGCATTGAGTGAAACATTTACCTTCAGCCCGCCGCGTGCGGGCTTTTTCAGGCCTGGAGAAAAACCATGACAAGCAAAACCAAGGACGTATCAGCGGCCAGTGAGGCACCCGCGCCGGCCACGCTGAGCTTCTTTCGCGACACGCTGTTCACTTCGCGGGTGCTGATCCTGCTGGACGCCGAGCGCACCTTGAAAGTGGAAAAGGGCCAGGTTGCGGTGGCCTCGGATGACACGGTGGCGATCGAGTATTTGCACGGTCGCAAGGATTTTGTCGCGGTCGAGGGCTGATCCCATGATCGGGATGATCGGACTGGACCGTCGCACCGGCCAACTCATTTCCGGCCTCGATCACCTGCGCCAGTCCATCGAGGACATCTTGTCCACGCCCTTGGGCAGCCGGCGCATGCGCCCGGAGTACGGCAGCAAGCTGCGGCGCTTTGTCGACCTGCCGGTCAATGACGGCTGGAAAAGTGCCGTGCAGGCCGAGGTGGCCAGCACGCTGGGCCGCTGGGAGCCGCGCCTGAAGCTGGGCCGGGTGCGCGCCGTGGCCATCCTCGACGGGCGTATCACCTTTGAACTGACCGGGCAGTACCTGGGCAGCGACGTGACTTTGGAGGTGTCCGCATGACCATGGAACTGGCGGCCCTGCCGCCGCCGCAAATGCTGGAGGACCTCGACTTTGAGGCGGTTTACCAGGAGAAACTGGAAGCCTTCCGCCTGAGCATGGGCGACAACTGGAGCGCGGAGCTGGAAAGTGACCCGGTACTCAAGTTGATCGAACAAGCCGCGTATGGCGCCTTGCAAAACCGGGCGCGGGTCAACGACGCGGGCAAGGCGCTGCTGTTGGCCCATGCCGAACGGGCCGACCTCGATCACCTGGCCGCCAACGTCAACCTGCAACGCCTGGTGATTCAGGTGGGAGATCCGAACACGGTGCCGCCGACGCCGCAGGTGCTTGAAGAAGACGATGCTCTGCGCGAGCGGGTTCAGCTGTCGTATGAGGGGCTGACCACGGCGGGACCGCGTAACAGCTACATCCTGCATGCGCGCAACGCCTCGGGCCTGGTGGCCGATGCCACCGCCGAAAGCCCGTCACCGGCCGTGGTAGTGGTCACCGTGCTCAGCCTCGAAGGCAGTGGCGCCGCTTCGCCCGAGTTACTCGAGCAGGTTCGGTTGCACCTGAATGATGAAGAGGTGCGGCCGGTGGGTGATCGGCTCACGGTGCAGAGCGCCGTGGTCATCGACTACCGCATTGAAGCGGTGCTGTACCCGCAGGCACCGGGGCCGGAAAACGAAGCCTACCTGGCCGAAAGCCAGAAACGCCTGAGCGAGTGGATCAACCCGCGCCGACGCTTGGGGTTGGAGGTGGCGCGTTCAGGCATCGATGCGCAGTTGCACATTCCGGGCATCGCCCGGGTCGAGTTACTGGGCTGGAGCGACCTCAAACCGAGTAAGGCCGAAGCGGCGTACTGCACCGGCTACACCGTAACGCTGGGGGCCTGACATGAGCACTCAGTTACCGCTCAACAGCACGCCGCTGGAGCTGGCCGTGGAAGCGGCCAATTACGAAAACACGCTGATCCCGCTGCGCAGTTTGTACAACGCCGACACCTGCCCGGAACACCTGTTGCCGTATCTGGCGTCAGCCTGGTCGGTGGACCGCTGGAACAACACCTGGACCCAGGAGGCCAAGCGCACGGCAATCCGTTCAGCGTACGACGTGCATGCACGCAAAGGCACCATCGGTGCGCTGCGGCGAGTGGTCGAGCCTTTGGGCTACCTGATCGATGTCGTGGAATGGTTCGACACCGTGCCGGAAGGCGTGCCCGGTACGTTCGCTCTGGAGATTGGGCTGAATGACGCCGGCATCACCGAGGAGCTGTACGAGGAACTGGCGTGGTTGATCGACGACGCCCGCCCGGTCAGCCGGCACATGACCAACCTGGCGCTCAGTCTGCAGACCGAGGGGGTGCTGGGCATTGCCGTGTGCGTGCAAGAGGGTGAAGAGATCGACGTGTACCCACCGGCCCCGCTAGACATCGACGTGACCGGCTCTTTTGGCCCGGCGCTCTGCGTCGATGAAACCGATACTTTGGACGTTTATCCCTATGATTGATAAGACCAGTCAGTTTTTTGCCATTCTCACGGCGGTCGGTGAAGCCAAGCATGCCAATGCCATCGCCATGGGCCTGGACTGGATGTTTACCGAGATGGGCCTGGGCGATGCCAACGGCACCGACCCGATTCCCGACCGCCTGCAAACCCAATTGATCAACGAATGGCGTCGCGCACCGCTCAACCAGATCCGCGTCGATCCGGCCAATCCCAACACCGTGATCACCGAGCAGATCATTCCGCCGGAAGTGGGCGGTGAGTGGATTCGCGAGATCGGCCTGTACGACGTCGACGGTGATCTGGTGGCGGTGGCCAACTGTGCGCCGAGCTATAAACCGTTGTTGGCCCAAGGCACGGGCAAGACCCAAGTGGTGCGGATGAACTTCATCGTCAGCAGCTCGGCAAACATCGTGCTGAAGATCGACCCGGCGGTGGTGCTGGCTACCCGTGAATACGTCGACCTGGCGATCAGTGAGGCGCTGGCCAAGCTCGATGCCAAACAGTCAGCGCGGGTGGCGGCCACGGTCGCCATCACCCTGAGCAATGTGCAGACCATCGATGACGTGACCGTGGTTGTCGGTGACCGCGTGCTGGTGACCGCGCAGACGCAGGCTCAGGACAACGGCCTGTATGTCGTCAGCGCCGAAGGCTGGACGCGGGCCGCCGATGCCGACCACAGCCTGGAAGTGACCCCGGGGCTGTTTATCCACGTCGAGCAGGGCACGACCAACGGCAACAGCCTCTGGCAACTGGTTACCGATGCGCCGATTGATCTGGGCGCCACTGGTTTGCAGTTTGAAATGATCGCGGGCGGCAGCGGGGTGAGCGCCGGCACTTATCGCAGCGTCACCGTGGATGTGCTCGGGCGGGTGATCGCGGGTACCAACCCGACCACCCTCGACGGCTACGGCATCACCGATGCCCTGGCAGTGAGTGAAAATCTCGCCGATGTCGAGGATGTGGCTGAGGCTCGCGACAACCTTGGACTGGGCACCGCCGCGACGGCTGATGTGCAAACCAGTCTGACCGATGTGACAGCAGGTGCGCTGATGAAGGTCGGGGCCTTCGGCTTGGGCGTCAATGGGCCGATGGTTACGAACCTCGATACCTTGCAAGGCACGCAGTTTTTCGGGTTTGTTGAAAGTGCGGTCGGTGCAGTGCCTGGTTCGGGCTATGACGCCGTTGGTTGGCAGGTAGCGCTATCGGGTCAGCGGACGCAGTTTGCGGTTTTGAACACGGCGCTATTCGTTCGCACCGATGACGGCAGCGACGTGTGGACCGAGTGGGTGGAGCAGTGGGACAACAAGAATCTCGTCAAACAAGCGAACGCCTGGGACTCCACGGCAGGGCGCGTGCTGACCAATGGCGCACATGGCTTGGGCGGTAAGGCTCCCGAGTTACCGGGTCATGACTTCAACGCCGCGCAGGTTGGCGGTACTTACACTTATGCCGCTGATTACCTGAACCGACCAGACGTTCCCAACGGCAGTACCCATGGCTTGGTCATCCACATGGAACGGTCTTTTGGGAACCTTGCATACCAAGAAGCTCGCGCAGCGGATAGTGCGACGTACTATCGTTTTCGCACCGGGGACTTCGCCACCGGCACCTGGGGGGAGTGGGAGCACCTGTGGGACTCCAGCAATCTGGTTAAACAAACCTCTCCCCAAGATGACACCCCAGGTCACGTACTGCTCGCAGGGGCATATGGCTGGGGCCAGGGGGGGATTGTCCTTCCCGAAGGCACCGATCTAAACACAATCACCACCGTGGGCATTTACCGGGTGAACAGCGGGCCGAACGTTCCAGATGGCGGTCAATTCTCCCCCATGCTGGTTGCGGTCAGTCAAGACACCCTCTGGCAAAAAATCGTCAGCTATAACAGCGGTACAACTTATACGCGTGGCGGTGTTCAGACCCTGGATGGATTCGTATTCAGTGCGTGGGTAACGAGTTGGGACACTAGTAACTTTAACCCTGACTCGTATCAACCTGACCTCGGATTTACGCCAGTCCAGCAAGGCGGGGGGGCGGGTCAGGACGCCAATAAAATCTACATTGGCTATGAAAACGCCTCGGGCCAAATAAAAATACAGGTTGATGCGCAGGATTTCGGGCAGATCTGGACCCAGAGCAATTTTGATCCTGCTTCCATATTTGCCGTCCCTGTCGGCGTGCCGTTTCCATGGCCAACCGCTACGCCGCCAGAAAATTGCGTCGTGATGACGGGGCAGCCGTTCAATGTCGAGTGGTACCCAGCATTGCTGGCCGTGTATCCCAGCGGCATCCTGCCAGATCTGCGCGGTGAGTCGATTCGTGGCCTGGATGGCGGACGTGGCGTTGACCCCGATTCGGGACGCCCCGTGTTGAGCGCTCAGCTCGACACGCTGCAAAACATGACGGGCGAGTTCATCCTACAAGAGGACGATTCAACATTGATGGTGAGCTCTGCGACAGGCGTATTCGCGGGCGGCAATACCGTTACTGGTATCGCGCCTGCCGCACCGCAAATCGTGTTGACCGGCTTTCGATCCGTCGTTTTCAATCCATCAGCCGTCGTCCGTGTGAGTACGGAAACCCGTATGCGTAACGTGGCGTACAACTACATTTGCAGGATGTACTGATGCCGACTTTAGTGAATGGTTTTTTTGAAGAGAGCGGCTGGATCGAGGTTTACACGTTCAGTGAAACCACCACCGAATACCTCGGCCAACACGATACCTATGTCAGCTGTGGTTGCGGTCTGCCAGCGGGCGCCACGTTGGAAGAACCGCCCGAAGCCGGGGACGGGGAGGTGGTGGTCTGGAGGGATGGGGCGTGGCGGGTCGTGCCCGACTACCGAGGCGTGGCTTACCGCACCACCGATGGTGCCGAGGTGACGCATTCGATGCCTGGCGAGTTACCGGCCGAGCTGACGACCTTGCCGCGACCGAGTGCGGCCTATCTCTGGGATGGTTTCGTTTGGGTGCTCGATGCCGCACGCGATTTGGCGATTCAAAGTCAGCGAGAAAGGTCGTGGATCGAAAATGAGCTGCATTGGGCGGGTCGAGAGATCGACAAGCACCAGGATGCGGACCCGAGCGCAATTAGCACGGAACCTGCTTGGCGCACCTACCGCAATGAACTGCGGGCTTGGCCCATGTCGCCAGACTTTCCAGCCAATGATAAACGGCCACTGAAGCCCGATGGGCTGACCAGCGCCACGACCTGACGCCCCGCATTGCCGGGGCGTTTTCTTTTCCGTTACGCGTCACGTCACTTACAGCCTCGCTTATGCGGGGCCTTTTCGTTTCTGGAGTATCACTCTATGAGTTTTTTTCACGGCGTCACCGTGACCCTGGTGGACACCGGGGCCCGGCATATCGCCACCCCGTCCGCGTCGATCATTGGTCTGTGCAACACCTTCACCGTGGGCCCGCCGGCGACCGCGGCGGCCAACGAACTGCTGCTGATCACCCGCGAAAGCGAAGCGGTCGCCGCCTGGGGCCCGGACGCGGCGATCACTCAGGACTGCAAGGCCATTTTTAAACGGTCGAAGGCGGTGATTGTCGCTGTCGGTGTGCCGCTGCTGACGGACCCGGCCGAGCAGCTGTCAGCGATCATCGGCGGCGTTTGGGCCGACGGCACCCGTACCGGTATGCAGGCGTTGCTCAACGGCAAAAGCAAGTTCAACGCCCAGCCACGGTTGTTGGTGACTCCGGGGTACTCGTCGACGCTGGCGGTGGCCACCGAGCTGGTGGCATTGGGTGACAAGCTGCGGGCCATGGCCATCATCGACGGGCCGAACACCACCGACGAAGCGGCGATCGCCTATGCCGCCAACTTCGGCAGCAAACACGCCTACATGGTCGACCCTGGCGTGCAGTTCTGGGACACCGGAACCAGCGCTACCGTCAACGCACCAGCATCGGCCTGGACCGCCGGCCTGTTTGCCTGGACCGATGCCACCTACGGTTTCTGGGCCTCGCCATCGAACAAGGAGTTCGTCGGCATCACCGGTACCACACGGCCGATCGAGTTTCTCGACGGCGATGCCTCCTGCCGCGCCAACCTGCTGAACAACGCGAACATCACCACGATCATTCGGGATGACGGTTATCGCCTGTGGGGCAACCGCACGCTGTCCAGTGATCCGAAATGGAAGTTCGTCACCCGCGTGCGCACGCTGGATATCGTCATGGACGCCATCCTCTACGCGCACAAATGGGCCGTCGACCGCTCGATCACTGCGACCTACGTCAAGGACGTGACCGAAGGCCTGCAGGCGTTTATGCGCGACCTGAAGAACCAAGGCGCGATCATCAACTTCGAGGTGTATGCCGACGAAGAGCTGAACACCTCCAGCGAACTCAGTGATGGCAAGGTGTACTGGAACATTCGTTTCACCGACGTACCGCCGGCCGAAAACCCGAACTTCCGCGTGGAGGTGACCGATCAGTGGATCACTGAAGTGCTGGATACCGCCGCCTAAGGAGGCCGCTTTATGATTCCGGAAGTGCTCTACAACACCAACCTGTTTGTCGACGGTATCAGCCTGCAAGGCGATGTACCGAGCCTGACCCTGCCCAAGCTGACCCTCAAAACCGACGAGTACCGCGCCGGCGGCATGGACGCGGCGGTCGAACTCGACATGGGGATGGAAAAGCTGGAAGCCAGCTTCATCACCAACGGCGTGCGCCGCGAGGTGCTGAAGTTCTTCGGTCAGGCCGACCTGACCGGGTTCAACGCCTCGTTCCGCGGTGCCTTCAAGGGCGAGAAAGGTTCGGTCAAGGCAGTGGTCGCCACCCTGCGTGGCGGGCTCAAGGAAGTCGATCCGGGGGACTGGAAGCCGGGCGAAAAAGGCGAGTTCAAGTACGCCGTCGCGGTGACCTATTACAAGCTGGAAATCGACGGCAGCGTGATGTTTGAAATCGATCCCCTCAACTCGATCCGTGTCATTGACGGTGTCGACCAACTGGCCGCCGTGCGGTCTGCCCTGGGCATGTAAGGAGCATCACCATGAGCAACGCAAAAGACAACGTCCTGCCGACATGGCTGCAACTGGGTGATGGCATTGCCACCGTCATGTTATCCAAAGCGAGCGAGGCCAATGGCATCAAGGTCGACCAGCTGACCCTGCGTGAGCCGACGGTGCGCGAGATGCGCGCCGCCACCCTACAGGGCGGGAGCAACGAAGAAGAACAGGAGATGGTCTTGTTCTGCAGCCTGGCGAGCATCGGCCGTGGCGATCTGGAGGGGCTGCTGATGCGTGATTACCGTCGTCTGCAGACCGCCTATTTTCGTCTGGGAGCAGACGACGGGGTTTAATCCCAGACTGCAAAAAGCCCTGGCTAAACGCTTGGCCGTCGAGCTGAACTTTTCGGCGGCCGAGATCCAGGGCCTGTCGTTTTCCGAGATGGTCTGGTGGCTCACGGACTGAGCCAAATTCCCGCTCCTACAGGTAACCTGCATGGCGAACAAACTCTCCCTTGGGCTGGTGATTGGCGGCGCCGTCGATTCCTCCCTGGGCGCCGCCTTCAAGAACGTCAGCGGCGAAATGAAAAAGCTCGAGGCGCAAACCATGCGCGCCAAGGGTTTGCAGAAAGTCATCGGCGAGACCATGCGTCTGCGCGAGGAATGGAAAAAAGCCCACGACAGCGGCGCGGCCAATGCCGGCGCCTTGCTCAAAAAGCTGGAGGCTAACAACAGCAGCCTGCGCAAACAGGGCATTGAAGTCGGGCGCCTGACAAAAGAATACCTGGCGCTGGGCAAGGTGGTGCGCAGTGCCGAGTTCAAGGCCAAAGGGATGGGCCAGGTGCAGGACGGGCAGGAAAGCCTGCGCAGCGGGATCGGTACGGCGGTGGCCGGTACCACCCTGGCGGCGGTACCGACCAAAGTCAGCGCGGATTTTCAGGCGATCATTCGCGACATCGCGATCAAGTCCGGTACCGCCAATACCCAGCAGGAAGTGAACACTGCCCGGGATATCGTCCAGACCTCCAAGGACACCGGCATGGCCAACACCCAAGTGGCCGAGCTGGTGAACCAACTGGTCGGTGGCGGCATGGACCTGACCGAAGCGCTGAAATATGCACCGGTGGCTGCCAAGTTTGCGGTCGGGCAGGGGGCGTCGGGCGCGGATACGGCGAAGATGATTCTGGCGATGCAGAACAACGCCAAGATCACCGACCCGCAGAAAATGGAACAGGCTTTGGCGTCGGTGGCCCTGCTGGGTCAGCAAGGCAGTTTCGAGGCGGCCGACATGGCCAAGTGGTTTCCGGAACTGTTGGCGCAGATGGCCAGCACCGGCATCACCGGCCAGGAGGCGGTCACGCAACTGGGGGCGATGCTGCAAGTGCAGATCAAGAGCGCCGGCAGTGCGGATGAGGCGGCGAACAACCTGAAAAACTGGGTCGCGAAAATCGGTTCGGAGGAAACGGTTAAAGGCTATGCCGATGCCGGGATCGACTATCAGGGCTCGATGAACGCGGCCATTGGCAAGGGCATGTCGACCTTCGAGGCCAGCTTCGAACTGGCACGCCGGTATGTGGAAAAGACCGATCCGAAAAAGGCCAAGCAGCTGGATCAGGGGCTGACCCAGATCAGCCAGGAGACGGACCCGGCCAAGGCGCAAGCGATGGCCGATGCCTTGGCCGCCACGTTGCGTACCGGCGATCTGTTTGCCGACATGCAGGTCAAGACGGCCCTGATGGCGTACACCCAGAACAAAAAATTCTACGCGGAGCTGAAAAAAGGCGCCTCGGACCCCAACGGTCCGCGCAAGGACATTCTCGACAAAAACCTGAGCGAACGTCGCGAGAGCTCGTCGCAACGTTGGGCCGAAACCGGTCAGGCGTTCAACGATTCGCTGCGCGCCATCGGTGATGCCCTGCGTCCGGCGACGGATGCGCTGGCCAGCGGTATCGGTGCAGCAGCGCGTGGTTTGACCGCCTTGTCCGAGGAAACGCCCAAGGTGGTGCTGGGCCTGGCGGCGCTGAGTGCCGGAGCCTTGCTGGCGGGCAAGGCCTGGGCCGCGCTGAAGATCGGTCGGGGGCTGGTGAACATCGCGCGCGGTTCGGCCGGCGACCGGTCCAATATCGTGCAGCGGGTATTCGTGACCAACGCGAATGACGGCGATGACGACGGGCTGGATCACGGCAAAGAAGGGAAGGGCGGAAAGGGCAAAGGCCCTGCAAGTCGGCCGTCCCGTGGTATGAAATTGGGCGGGGCGCTGGCGGTGGCCGCTGCCGGCGTTCAGGTGGTGGACACTTACCAGAACGCCACTACCCGCGATGAAAAGGCCGAAGGCTACGGCGAGGCGGCAGGTAGCCTCGCCGGCGGCCTGGCGGGTGCAGCGGCCGGCGCGGCCATCGGTTCGTTCATTCCACTGCTCGGCACCGCGATAGGCGGAATGATCGGTGGCGCGCTCGGCGCGTGGGGCGGCGGTGACGTGGGCGCAACCATTGGCAAGGCCTTGTTTGGCGGGCCGGACACGCCGGTCATACCCAAAGCACCAATCGGCATCTTGCCCATGGCCGCCGGTCAAGGGGTGGGCGCGGTCGTGCGCTCGATGGAAAACGCCCCTGCCGCGCCGGTCACGGCGGCGGCGTTGATGGCGACCACGGCGCCAAAGACGCCCGAATGGCCGAAGGTCGACCAGCAATTCACCTTCGCCCCGGCCCCGGTCATTACCGTGCAGGGCGATATGAAAGACCCAGCGCGGTTGGCGCAGGAGCTGATGCCGTACCTGAGCCGTCAGTTCGAGGACTTTGCCCGGGAGGCGCGTGACCGCCAGTTGTTTGATGCGCCCCACGTGGGCTAAGGAAGTGTTATGACGGATGAAAAGACCTACCTGCAACACTTGCAGGGTGGGCTGAAGGACATGGTCGATGCCGGTGAAGCTGGCCGCACTGACCTCGAGTCGATGACCGGACCGATGAATGGCGCGCTCAATGAAATCAGCGGGGCAGCGGATGCGCTGGAAGGCTTGCCCTTTCTCAGCGAAGACCTGAGTGACAAGACCCGGCGTCTGCAAAGTGCAATCAGCTCGGCGCAGGCCAAGATCGGCAAGGTGGCCAGCTTCTACAATCAAACCCAGCGCGCTCTGGCCGGATTTGATGAGCATTTTTCCGCGCTGACCGAACAGATTGGCCGCTTCGGCGCGGCGTTCAACAAGGTCGCCGGCAAGGCCAATGCCGCACTGGGCAACATCTTCCCCACCGAATGGTTTGCCGGCGACATGACGCCGATATCCGACGCGGTGAAGCCGTTTCCGCACCTGCTGATTCTCTACCCGCTCAAGGCCAATGAGCGGCCGTATTACTTCAACCTGGACACCGCGGCGTTTGACGAACTGCGCCGGCAGACCTCGTTTCGCTGGGCCGCGCAGGAACGTCTGACCCGGCGTCCGGCGCAACAGGCGGTGGGTCTGGGCGAGGAGAAAATCACGATCAAAGGCGCGATCTACCCGAGCTACAAAGGCGGCTTGAAGCAGCTGGATAGGCTGCGCAGCATCGGTTCGAAGTTGCTGCCGCTGAACATGACCACGGGTTATGGCGAGGTGCTGGGCAACTGGTGTTTGACCACTATCGACGAGGAACAGAGCGCCTTGCTGCCTGGGGCGATCCCGCGCAAACAAGGCTTTTCATTGGAGTTTGTCCGTTATGGCGATGACTTGCAGAACAGCTGACGGGGATCTGCTCGACACCCTGTGCCACCACTATTACGGTCATCTGAACCGCAGCGTCGAGGCGGTGCTGGCGGCCAATCAGGGCCTGGCCGATGAGCCGCAACCGTTCCGGGCCGGCGTACTGATCACGCTGCCGGATCTGGTGATCGAGCCCGACAGTGTCATTTCGTTGTGGGATTGATCCCGTTACCCAGCCCGCCGCCTGCGGGTTTTTTCTTGTCTGGAGTACCCACATGCAACCGCTTTTCCGCATCGTCGCTGACGGTGCCGACATCACCACCTTGATCAATGATCGGCTAGTCTCGCTGCAGCTCTCCGACCGGCCCGGCATGGCTTCGGATACGTTCGAATTGCGCATCGATGACCGCGACGGCGCGGTGTCGCTGCCGGCGCGTGGTGCGAGTATCGAGGTCTACCTGGGGTATGCCGGCACCGACCTGACCCGCATGGGCCGCTATACCGTGGATGAAGTCGCGGTCTCCGGCCCGCCGGACACGTTGGTGATCAGCGGCAAGGCCAGCGACATGCGCGGCAGCGGCAAGAGCACCCGCAGCGGCAGTTGGGAGGACGTCAGCCTGGCGCAGATCGTCGGTGACGTGGCGGCGCGCAATGGCTGGCAGCCGTCGTGCCCGGTGGACACCCGCGTGCCGCGCATGGACCAGCTCAATGAATCGGACTTCAACTTCATCACCCGCCTGGCCAAAAAGCACGACTGCACCGCCAAGGTGGCCGACGGCAAGCTGTTGGTCCTGCCGCGCCAAGGCGGGCAAAGCGCCAGTGGCAAGGCCTTGGGAGTGATCACCTTGCACCGCAATGACGTGACCCGCTGGCAGTTTCGCTTGAGCGACCGCAGTGCGCATCAAGGGGTCAGCACCCAGTACCAGGACCCGGCCAGCGGGGAGTTGTTGGTCTCGCACCTGGACAATCCCAACGTGCCCGAGGGCCTGCCGCCGGTGCACACCGATCGCCATCTCTACCCGGATAAAAGCGCTGCCGACGAAGCGGCGAAGGCACGATTGGCGGCGTTCAATCGTTCGACGGCCTCGGTGCGTCTTGATCTTCCGGGCCGGACTGACCTGTTTGCCGAATGCATGATCGAGGCGCAGGGCTTCAAGCGTGGGCTCGATGGCGAGTACCTGGCGGAGTCGGTGGATCACACCTTCACCCCGTCCGGGTGGACGGTGTCGGTGGAATGCAATGGTGGCAAGGAGGGCAAGGCCAAGGCCTCCGGCAAGCCGCAGAAAGTTGTGCTTGAAGTGCCGGATTGATTGCCTGGGGCGCGAGAGTCGAGCCCAGGAAAAGAAGTTTGAGTCTCAAAGTAAAAGGAGCGGCCAGTCTGGATGCGTCAACATCCAGCCTGGCCACCGTCCCCGCAGATTGTCCCTGCAAGTCCCGCCAAGGCTCCTGCTCTGTGCACAAAGCGGAGCGAGCCTAGCACCTGTTTATTTATACAGTAAAGGTCTTGCACTCTATGTCTACCCCTATCATCCCTTGGATGGGCGGCAAACGCCGCCTGGCCGATCGCCTCATTCCCCTGTTTCCCCCGCACGAATGCTATGTCGAAGTGTTTGCCGGCGGTGCCGCGCTGTACTTCATGCGGCCCCAGGCCGCGCCGGTGGAAGTGCTCAACGACATCAACGGTGACCTGGTGACCTTGTACCGCGTGGTGCAGAACCACCTCGAAGAGTTCGTGCGCCAATTCAAATGGGCGCTCAGCTCGCGCCAGGTGTTTGAGTGGCAGAAGATGACCCGCCCAGAAACCCTCACCGACATTCAGCGTGCCGCCCGATTTTTCTACCTGCAGCACCATACCTTTGCCGGCAAGGTCACCGGGCAGACCTTCGGTACCGCCACCACTGGCCCGGCCATCAACCTGCTGCGCATCGAAGAAAACCTCTCAAACGCCTGGCAGCGCCTGTCCGGCACCTATGTGGAAAACTTGCCCTGGCTCGACTGCGCCGAACGCTACGACCGTGCGCATACCTTCCACTACATGGACCCGCCGTACTGGCAGACCGCTGGGTATGGGGTGGACTTTCCGTTTGAAAACTATGAACGCATGGCCGACTTCATGCGTCGCTGCAAGGGCAGGGTGATGGTCAGCATCAACGACCACCCCGACATTCGCCGGGTGTTCGAAGGCTTTCACTTCGAGACGCTGGATATCCGCTACACCACAACCAACCAACGGCAGGGTAAGGCCGAGGTCAGTGGCGAATTAGTGATCATGAACTGGGAGCCGGCGGCGTTGGGAGGACTGTTTTGACGTGAAAGCTTTCACCCAACGCTGACAGTGGCGACAGTCAGAAATCGACCTTAGCGGCCCTTCACGGACGGCGGATATCGACCGATTCTGTTGAAAACAGTCGGATTTTCAGCTCGACCGAACTCAGGCACGAAGACCATCGGAGAACCTACTCACCACATTGAGTGGTTTCTCGGCCCTTCGTTGACCTTTGCTGCTAGGTTATTGGGTTGGTTTGGGTTTTTGCTTCGTGCAGGCGCACCTATCCCGTTGCAGGTGGCCCTCGAGATGTAAGTTTGGCCAACTGTCCGTTTGCGGATTCACACCATCTCTGGCGCGTTGCGCAGCCTGTCCTGCATTTCTTCCATTACGGCGTCATGTTCTCAGCGTCGAACCCGTCGTTCCGTGTTAGGTGTGCACTGCGACTTCAGCGCGCAGCCCTGGTATTTCGAACTCCAGTAACGGTACAGCTTCAGATCTTTTCATGTTGCTATAGCGCCAGATCAGCGCTTCGCCAGCCAGGCATCATATGTATTCGTTTTTTGCCGAGTCATAGATGAAGGCGTCGTTATTGAAACGCCCGTCTGCCTCGGCTCCTGAGGTCATTGGCTTGGGGCTTCAGCTACAGCATTCTCGTATCGGAGTCCTGATGGCTCGACCACTTTCACCGTCACTATACCTGCTGAAATCTTTACGACATTTCTACGTCGAGCTCACCAGAATAGTCAGCGTTTTTACACGGTGGTGGCTAGTCTGTTGCTTATCGTAAGAGGATGCTCAATATGACCAACGAGGCGTCGTTGTTGAGAAGTAAGTCGGAAAAATTCACCTCGCTACGGGGGTATTTACTGACCGTCCTCGCCTGCAGCGCAATGACGCTTATAGCCACACCGCTGCTCTCTTATCTCGACTTGGCCAATATCGTGATGCTGTTCCTGCTGACCGTGCAACTGGTGGCGGCAAAGCTAGGGCGCAATCAAGCCATTTTGGCCTCAGTTCTCAGCGTTTTACTCTTTGACTTCTTTTTCGTACCGCCACGTTTTTCTCTGGCAGTCAGCAACATCCAGTATCTGGTCACGTTTGGCGTCATGCTGGTGACCGCATTGACGACCGCGCAGCTTGCCGCCGGACTGAAACAAAGGGCACAACAATCTCACTTCCGCGAACAACAAACGCAGGCGCTGTATCAACTGGCCCGCCAACTGGCCGGAACCCTCACCGTTGAACAGGTAGTGGACATTGGCCAATCCTTCATCAAGACGCAATTCGATGCACAGTCAGTCATCTTGCTGCCCAATGAACAAGAAGTGCTGAGCAACTCGCCTAAGCCCGGATCTCCGCTGGTTGAAATGCGCCTTGCCCAGGTCGCGCTGGAGAGTGGACAACTGGTGCGTAACGACGAACTCAACAGCATGGGCTATGCGCCGCTGTATCTGCCCTTGCGGTCGTCGATGCGCACTCGGGGTGTACTTGCAGTCAAACTCGCAGAAGGCTCGCCAAAACTCTCAAGCAATGCCCTATCACTATTAGAGACCCTCGCGTCCCTGATCGCAGTCGCGGTCGAACGCCTGCATTACGTCGAAGTAGCGCAAACCACTGAAGTTAATATGCTGACAGAGCGCCTACGCGGCTCCATTCTCGCGGCGCTATCGCACGATCTTCGTACGCCGTTAACCGCAATGGTTGGCTTGGCTGACTCGTTATCGCTTATCCAGCCGGCGTTGCCTGCGATGGCCTTGGAAACTGCTCAGGCCTTGCACGAGCAGGCCGCGCGCCTGGCGGGTCTAGTCAGCAACCTTCTGGATATGGCCCGGCTGAATGCTGGTGAAGTCACCTTGCGGCGTGAGTGGCAGCTGCTTGAAGAGGTAATTGGTGCCAGCATCAAGTTGCTTGGCAGCGCATTGACTGAACATCCCATCAAAGTGACCCTCCCAAAGGGGTTGCCGCTGCTCAACTATGACGCAGTCCTGATCGAACGGGTCCTCTGCAACCTGCTTGAAAATGCTGCGAAGTATTCGCCTCAAGGTAGCGCCATTGAATTGGTGGCCATACAGAATGACGACAACGTAGAGGTCCGTGTCGAAGACCTTGGTCCAGGGTTTTCGAGCAAACGAAGCGACGATCTATTCAAGATATTCGTCCGAGGGGAAGGCGTATCTGACAAACCGGGGACAGGGCTTGGGTTGGCCATTTGCAAAGCCATTGTGGAAGCGCATAGCGGACGGATCAGCGCCGACAATCGACCAGGCGGTGGAGCCAGCGTCAGCTTTACCCTGCCCAAAGGGACACCACCGATTGTTGAGGAAGAGCAGCCATGATCTCGACCTCAGCCAAAGTTCTGGTTATTGAAGACGAGAAGCAAATCCGTCGTTTCGTTCGGCTGGCACTGGAAGCAGAAGGCTGCCAGGTGGCTGAAGCTGAAACGATGAGCCACGGACTGATCGAAGCGGGAACGAGAAAGCCCGATCTGCTGATTCTCGACCTAGGTCTACCGGATGGAGACGGCATCGACCTGATACGGGATTTACGTAGTTGGTCCGATGTTCCGGTACTGATTCTGTCTGCACGATCGCAGGAAAACGACAAGATCGATGCCTTGGATGCCGGGGCCGACGACTACCTGACCAAGCCCTTCAGTGTTGGCGAGCTGCGTGCAAGGGTTCGCGCGCTGCTGCGACGCCGTAGTCGGAGTGCGGAAGCGGCTTCCCCGATTATCGAGTTCGGCACCATCAGCGTGGATTTATCGCGCCGACTGGTGGTCCGTGACGGCGAGACGATTCACCTCACTCCGATTGAATATCAACTGCTTTCTTCCCTGCTGGGGCAACCCGGCAAGGTCCTGACCCAACGCAGTTTGCTGCGGGAAATCTGGGGGCCAGCCTATGTCGAGAGCAGTCACTACCTACGCGTTTATGTCGGACACTTGCGCCAGAAGCTCGAAGACGATCCTACTCAACCCAAATATTTTCTGACAGAAACAGGCGTGGGTTACCGCTTCCAGCCTTGAGGGGACTTGCATGCAAGACGAACAAGGCAAAAAACGTCTGGCCACATTGACGCTAGCTGCGCTGGGCATTGTCTATGGCGACATTGGTACCAGCCCGCTTTACTCCCTCAAGGAAGTATTCGGTAGTGCTCACCATCCGGTCGCCATTACCCCGGAAAATGTACTTGGAGTTTTGTCCCTGTTTTTTTGGTCGCTGATCATTGTGGTCACGCTGAAATATGTGGTCTTCATCATGCAGGCCAACAATAAGGGCGAAGGTGGCATCATCGCGCTAATGACCCTGGCCTTGCAGAAAGGTGTGGAGCGTTCCTGGCAGCAAAAACTGCTGGTTACTCTCGGGCTTTTCGGTGCGGCGCTGTTTTACGGGGACGGGGTCATTACCCCAGCGATTTCAGTGCTCTCGGCTGTCGAGGGATTGGAAATCATCACGCCCACGTTCAAGCCTTACATCATCCCCATTACCGTGGCCATTTTGATTGGCCTGTTCGCCTTTCAGCGCAAGGGCAGCGCCGGCGTAGGGGCCCTGTTTGGGCCGGTGATGCTCCTCTGGTTTGCCGTTCTGGCGGTATTGGGTGCTGCCGCCATTATTGGCAATCCGTCAGTACTCGCGGCTATCAACCCGCTGCATGCCATGCACTTTCTACTTGGGAACTCCATCCTTGGCTTTCTCGCCTTGGGTGCAGTGGTTCTATGCATTACCGGTGCCGAAGCTTTGTATGCCGACATGGGTCACTTCGGTGCCAAACCTATTCAATACGCCTGGATTGGGTATGTTCTGCCAGCACTACTGATCAATTACTTTGGCCAGGGCGCTCTGTTGCTTGCTGATCCGAAGACAATACAGAACCCGTTTTATCTGCTAGCTCCGGAATGGGGACGCTATGCGCTGGTGATTCTGGCGACAGTGGCAACCATCATCGCTTCACAGGCTGTGATCTCCGGCGCCTTTTCCATCACCCAGCAGGCGATGCAACTCGGCTACACCCCCCGCCTGGAAATTCAGCACACCTCGGATCGGCAAATAGGACAAATCTATTTGCCGGCCATAAATTGGCTGCTGCTCGCATCGATCATTGCTCTAGTTGTCGGGTTCGGCTCGTCCTCAAACCTGGCTGCCGCCTACGGCATTGCCGTTACCGGAACCATGCTTATCACCAATTTTCTAGCCATAGCTGTAGCGATTCGATTGTGGCATTGGAGTCCGTTGCGCGCCGTTCTGGGGGCATTACCCTTTATTTGCATTGACCTCGGATTTTTCCTGGCCAACTCAGTGAAAATTCCAGACGGTGGTTGGTTCCCACTGGTATTCGGCATGGCTATTTTCATCTTGCTGACCACCTGGAAACGTGGCCGCGAACTACTGGCGGAACGCTTGGCGGCCGAAGCGATGCAGTTGCAGCCATTCATCGCCAATATTGTCGAAGGCAGCGTTCAGCGTGTACCTGGGACGGCTGTATTCCTGACCGCAGAGCCAGAGTCCGTGCCGCATGCCATGATTCACAGCCTGAAGCATTACAAAGCACTGCATGAGCAGATCATTATCCTGAGCGTGAAGGTTCTTGATGTTCCTTATGTCCCTATTGACGACCGCCTGCTAATTCGTCGCCTGGCGAGCAACTTCGCACAAGTGGTCGTGCAATATGGTTTCAAGGACCAACCAGATATTCCTGCAGCATTGGCCCTGGTAAGTGAGGCAGGGCTGGAGATCAACATGATGGATACGTCGTTCTTCCTTGGGCGCGAAACGCTGATTCCGAAGTTAGGTTCAAGCATGGTCTATTGGCGGGCCCTGATTTTTGTGGCGATGTTCCGCAATGCCGGCAGCGTTACTGCCTTCTTCAAAATCCCCTCTAATCGGGTGGTCGAATTGGGTACTCAAGTGGTGCTATAGCGCCATCCTTCACGGTCTGACTCCAACGAATAGAGTGGGTCCCCGGGGTCATGGCGTCAGCGTCTGCCAAACCTACCTTCCTGATGCCCGCGCTTAAGGTTGTTTGCGAAATCAACCCCAAGATCTGCTTGATTGATCCGAAGGAGATGTGGAAGTGCGCATCAATTCCGAGCAAGAGTGAGGTAGTACTAAAGCTGTTGCATCGACCGGTTGAATCCACAGCCGATTGTTGCCTATTGCGACAGGCTGAAAACGACTGATTCTGTTGAAAAAGTCGGTTCCTCCAGACTGCCCGCATGCTGACCACTGAAAACGCCTTTTTTGCGCGTCGCTACGCAAAATCTGAACTCGGAATCCTATGATCAAAGTAAAGATTTCAATCTCAAACGCGTACTTTCCTGTCGTGGAATCCACGGCCGACTTTTTCAACAGAATCGACCCATAACGGTCATTTGTTCGCCGGCGATTTGAGCTACTGCTCGAAATGCCGGTCTGCTGGAGATTTGGCTGCTAAGCAAGGTGCCGATTCAATTGCAACAGAAGGGCCTCAAAAATCTATGAGACCCTCATTGTCAAAGCAAAGTTGTAACTCAGCGCACCACTATCGGCACCGTTATTGTCTTGCCAAACGCAGACGTGACAGTGATGGTCGGGTTTGGCGCCGGCCCGGCACCGGAAGTCGCCACCAGCACTCGCCACTTCGCACCCGTACCGACTTGCGTGAGCGTGGCCTTGCCCAGATTAAGCGGCCCGGCGGTAGTGGACGCGGTCACCGTCACGCTATTGCCGGTAAAACGCGTGGTGGTCCCGGAAATATCCCAGGTGTAGCGATTGCCGCTACGAACGGTGACGAAAGCGCTGGTGACCGCCAGAGTCTCGTTGGCCGCTGCAGCGGTGACATTGACGGACACCATCGCCGGGTCCGACTTCGCGTCCTTGGCATCGCTGGCGCGATAGGTGAAGGTCGCGGTGAACGGTGCGGGGACGATGGCTGGTGGGGTGTAGATCACCCGCAAACCGTCGGTGCTGACCGTGCCCTTACCGGAATCCGGCTGGTTCAGCTCCACCACTTTGAGCGGCAGATTATTGTCGGGGTCGGTGTCGTTGGCCAGCACGTTGATGGTCAGCGGCTGGCCGTTGCTGGCGGTGGCGCTGTCGGGGTTGGCCACGGGTTTTTTGTTGTCTCCCTCGTTATTGTTAGCGTCATTGCCGGTGCGGAAGGTAGGCAGCGCCACGGAAGCGACGTAGGTCACACCGTCCCAACCCGGCAAGGGTGTTGGCATCAACTGGAACTGGCCCGGATGCTCGATATCCCAGCGCAACAGCATCGCGTTGTCTTCATGCTGGGTGTTGTGGCAGTGCTCCATGTAAGTGCCGGCGAACTCGCGGAAGCGGATTGCCATTTCCACGTCCATCGTACTGTCGACGCCTTCGCCAATGCGATAGACGTCCTTGCGTGCCCATTTTTCCCAATCCGGTGGTGCCTTACCGTCGCGAGTGAGAACAACGCCTTCTTCGAAATGCACATGCACCGGGTGGGTCCAGCCGTTGCCGCCGTTCTTGATATGCCACACTTCGAGGGTGCCGTCGCCGGAGAACCCGGCATCGGTCGGGCCGTTGGCCAATTGCGGTGCGGCACTGAGCCGGCGTGGGTCCATGGAGTAACCGAAACCGCCATCGGTCTTGATCGTCCACGGCGCTAGATCGGTGCCGTCAGAACGCCCGAAAATGAACTCGCGATGCCGCGCAGCGGCGAGTTTGGCCTGATCGGTCGGGCTATCGCGGTCAATGGTCAGCGGGATCATGATCTTGCCGGCGGGCTTGCCGGGTTTGGCCGGCTCATAGGCGACCGGGTCCATGCTCAGGTCCTGACCGGCGTAAGTCTGCACCAAAAATTCCAGAAATTTGCCCACCGCCGGATCGCCGTTGTCCCATTTCAGGCCATTGTTGGTTTGCTTGAGCACCGCTTTGTATTTTTCGGACAGCACGTCGGCCAGCGACAGTTCTATTTTCTCCGGGCCTTTACCGGTCTGGTGATCCATCAGGTTGACGAAGAACAGTTTGTCGCCGGTGCTGATGCCGTATTTTGCAAAGTTGACAATGATGTCGTAGCGTTCGGCGATGCCTTGGGTCGGCAGAATGGCGTTGTGATCCTGAAAGTTACCGTCGCCGTCGAGGTCCATGCTGCCGTCGAAAGGCAGGCTGTGCGCCATGATGTTGCCGTCGTTGCCGATCATGTGGAACGGCACGCGATTGTAGGAAACCCCGGACCCCGCCGGGCCTGGAAACTCACCGCTGGTGCCGCTGACCTGCCGTACCAGCGCTATTTTGAAGTAGCGAGACACCGAGCCATTGAGGATACGGAACCGATAGCTGCGCGCCCGTACTTTCAGCACCGGTTGGTACTGCCAGTTGACCAACACCTGGTCACCGAGGAAGCCGTCAGTGTTGAACGGGTTGAACCACAACTGGCCGTTGGCGTCCCAGGCCTTGTCGGCAATCATCAGGTTCACATCGTAGTCACGGTTGCCCCACGGCATTGCCGAACCGCTGGGGAAGCGCAAGTTGACGCCGTCTTCGATCGCCTCGTTACCGCGATCCAGGGCGCTGTAGTAGTTCATCATCACCGCGTTGCCCTTGTAGACGTTTTGCGCAGTGAAATCGAGCATGTGGTCGTGGAACCAGTGAGTGCTCATGGTTTCGCGCCAGTCGCCACGAATCTTGATGCTGCCGTTGTCGCAGGTTTTCAGCCCGGGACTGGCGTCGTTGACGTACAGCGTTTCGCCGGGCGCGCAAGGGAATGCCGCGCGCGGATCCTGCGCCGTGGTGTTGATGGTGTCGTAACCGGCCAGCTGGATCGGCCAGCGATAGTCGTAATACTGCCCCGGAAAGAAAAACGCGTTGGCATAACCATCACTTTCCGCCGGGGAGTGACCGTTGTGTTCGTGGGTGGTCAGGGTATGCAAGCCGAAACCGGCATTCGCCGCCGGGTCGATCGGCAGGGCGTTGTAGTGGCGCATTAGCACTGGTTGGCCATACCGTACCATGAGCAATTTTGGCGGAAAGGTGCCGTCGAAGGTCCACAGAGACTTGTAATTTTGCACCGGCATTTTCGGGTGAAAACGTATGTCGATGCCCTTGGTGGTGCCAGCGGTTGTCGGAATATCCGAGGTTTGGTAATAGAGCCCACCGGGGGCAAATTCACCCTTGGCGTAGTTGTGCAATTGCTTGCGGTCACGCATGCCCAGGTTGGTCCGTGCGCCGGCTTGCACTGTCTTGAAATCGACCTGCGGGTAGAACTCGTTCCAGCGCTGATGCGACCAGCCTTTTCCCGGTGGACGGCCTTCGGCGGGCGAGCCGACCGGATGGCGGTTGAGGAAGGCTTCGATCTGCGACTTCCACGGGTTGCGGTCCAGCACATTGGAGTATTGCGACGGGAACGGATACAACCCCGGCTGGCGCATGAATGCATCCAGCGCGGCATTCGACGGGACGCTGCGGGCGATGCTGTTCGGGTCCTGCTGGGGCGCCGGGCCGGCGAGCGGCACGGGGAACGACAGCGGCGGTTGCGGCAGGGTCGGGTCTAGTTTTTCCGTGCCAAATTCCTCGAACAGCAGCAGTTGCTGGGTGAACGGTTGAGCGCCAAACAGGGGGCTGGGCTTGCCATTCGTGGGGATGTTGAACGAGGTCTGCAAACTCGGCGGCAGCACGTTTTCGGTGCGGGTCGTGTCCTTGTTGCCATACACACCGTTGGGCAGGGCATATGCACCCTGGTTCGCCTCTGGCATGGTCTTCAATGCTTCCAGCGCAGCGGCTGGATCAGCCGGCTGGTTGATGTACGCTGAGGGATCGGTAGGTGGTGGTTGTCCGACATCATCGATGGGGGCAGCGCTGACCGGGGACAGACTGAAGGTGATCAACAGTACAGAGCCAGCGCCCGAAACCCTTAAGAAGCGGAACGAATTGAGTGGCGATGCAATGATTTTCATGAAGTTCCCCTCGCGACATAGCGCAACGGCGAACTCCGCCATCCCCGCCTGGTGACAGCATCTGCCTGCGTTGCAAGGGGGTAAGCAACCGTCGGGCCATGATGAGGAAGGGAATTAAAATATCGAGTAATTAGTAAGTTGTTTCAAAGCATTTATCTTGGGTGAGGTGTAGGGTGGGGGATATTCCTCAAATTAGGTGGTAAACGCCCGGCATGGTGGGTGTAGTCCCCCATTTATGGGGATAGTCGCGGCCTATGTCATCGACCGCTTTTGGTAGGGGCTGCTTGCCCTAGGGCGACCGGAGTCATCATCATCGCGAGCGTCATCTTGATGAACTCTCTTGTCGATCGCCTCTAAGGCACCGCGCACGTTGCCGGCGACGTCGCCCGATCCCCACTGCTCAACCCAAAGCGTGAGTTCCATGATGGCAGCTTGCAGGGCGAGCTGGTTTTCGTTGATCTTGAATAGCAGGGAAGGGGAGCAGGTCTGAGTTTGGCATCGCGATTCCTCCGTGGAGGCTTCAGCGTAGTAGCAGTATTAGGAAGTGACGAACGGTAGACAGGACGCCTAGGGAGGGAATGAAGCTTGTACCAATTTTTGTACCACAGACCGTGTAAAGCAGGTTAAAACCGGGTGCTCCAAAGTAAGGAAGTGCCCGGTTTCATTGGCCCTGAGTACTTTGCCTTACCCCTTTAGAATCGCGGTGTAATTCTGCTCCAATGCAGAAATGCAAAGCCCCGAAGGTTCGCGGCTTCGGGGCTTCTATTTTCGCCTCCATCCCTTAATGTCTGGCGAACGTGGCGGCGAGATTACCAGCGATGTATTTGTAATTCACTACTGCGATAGGTGGATTGTGTTCGGTCGGCAGGATGCTGGCGCGGGTGGGGTGCTTACGCCTTGTTGCTGCCATGTGTTACGAGATCAGCCCACTCCTGCATCATCTCCCGGCGCTGTTCCAGATAGGCGGCGTGGTTGTACACGTCACGGATGAAGCTGCTGTCGGCGTGGGCAAGCTGGCGCTCGATCCAGTCGCGATTGTACCCACGCCCGTTCATCTCGGTTGAGAACAGGTGTCGGAAGCCATGCGGCGATTGCTTGCCGGTAAGTCCGCAGGAGTCCATGACGTTGTTCGCGTAGTTGGTGCCGATGGGGGCTGTCGAGATGTTGCGGTTCATGAACACATAACGCTTGCCGCCGGTGATCGGCAGCATACTTTTCAGCAGGTCGACGGCCTGGCGCGACAGTGGGACCGAATGGTCCCTTCGCATCTTCATCTTGGCGGCCGGCGTCGTCCATGTCGCAGTATCGAGGTCGATTTCCGACCATTCGGCGTGACGGACTTCGCCCGGGCGCGAGGCGGTGTAGATCATTAGCATGAGTGCTGTCTTCAATTGATGGCCCGAGGCACAATCTTTGATCGCCGCCATGGTGTTCGGCATTTCGCTGAAAGGTAGGAACGGGTGAGGCTTATGCTGTCCCATCTTTTCAGTAACGGCGTGCATCTCTGCTGTCGGATTCGTCTCGATCAATCCGGTAGCAATGGCGTAGCTGAACACCTGACCCATCCGCTGCCGAACTTTCACGGCAGTACCAACTGACCCGCGCTTTTCAACACGTCGAATCAATCCGATGACGTCAGCGCGTTTTATGGCATCAATTTGCCGGTCTCCGAAGGCAGGCAGTACATCAAGCTCCATGGCATTGCTGATCACCCTATAGGTGCCAGCGGAAATGCTTCCCTTCCTGAAAGCCAGCCACTCGTCATAGACACGACGGAAGGTGCGGCCCCCGGCCTCGATCATCTCGGCCTTCTTCTCCCGCCTCGAATTGCGCGGATCAACTCCGTTCGCAACATCTTCTCGCGCCTCGTCTCTGCGTGCGCGCGCTTCCTTCAGACCCGTTTCAGGGTAAGTCCCGAATGAAATGCGTACCTGTTTGGCGAGCCAGGTGAATCGAAAGTGCCAGCTCTTGACGCCGCTTGAGGCCACATAGAGGGAAAGGCCGAGGGCGTCCGGTAGTGTGTACGCTTTTTCCTTTGGCTTCGCCTGCTTGGCTGCCGTGTCCGTGAGTGTCACTAGTACATTCCCCTGATGATCATTTTTCAATGTACTGGATGATGTACTAAGTGCTTTGCATTGGGAAGGTATTGAGCGGTACGCGGTGATACTAGAGAAGTGCTGAATACGTGGGTTTTAGCGGTTTTTTGATACGGGGAGGTTTTCGGTGGGAGGCTGTCGTGGAATCTTTGAAGATTTCCACAGTGATTTCAGCTCTGTCAGGTGGCGATCGCCGCGGCGATGTGGGCAGGTGGCGAGTTTAACAGAGCTGCGGGCGAAACACTGACTAAAGGGTCAGCAAGCGCTCGCCGAGGCGACCATTGGCGGCCAGTTCGAGGAATTCATCGCCCAAGCGACGGCTTTCATCCATGGCGGCGCGCCAGTATTTCTGCCGGGCCGGTGCGTCCCCCATGAAGCGCTTGAAATCGTTACGGTCCGGCAGTTTGCCGTAGGGCAAGCGCGCCAGATACTCCTTGGACGGCGCCAGCAGCAGAACATCCTGCAAGCGCGCGGGGCAGGCGCGGCGCCATGGCAGGGCCTTGTCGAACCAGCCGGGAATCACCCGGTCGGTGAAATGCGGATATAGAACAATGTCATCGCCGCTGTAGGGCAGGTCGAGGTGATAGTCGAGCAAGCCGCCATCGCGGAACGTTCCCGTACCCGCACCGGGCAAGTCGCGCACGCCTTCCATCACCATCGGGATCGAGCCCGACGCCAGCAGCGCCTGGCGCAAGTTGCCGGCGTTCAGCGCGACGAAGCGCGAGGGGAAGTCATTCAGCGCATTGACCGGCGGCGCCAGGCGCGGGTCGTGGATGATCAGTCGTTCGAAATGCCGCGACAGCCGAGCGCGCCCGCGCAGGTTGTCGGCGATCACGGATCCCAGCGCCAGCCCGAGTCGGCCGCGATGGTCGTGCGCCAACAGGCCGTGGCTTTTGACCACCATGATGTTCAGTCGGTAATGCACGTTGCTCAAGATCGAGGCATCGCGACCGTTCAGCAGTTCATCGAGCATGCGCTGCGAGCTCTGGCTGATCTGCGCCATGGTCACGCCCTTGGCGAAATTCTGCTCAGTGTACAAATGACCGAGGCGCCGGATGCCTTCGGCGGCGTCCGGCAGGCAGGCACTGGCGAAGCGCCAGGAACCGACCGAGGCGCCAATCAGTGAACGCTCGCGCGGTGCGGCCGGCAGCCATTCGCCAAACAACGCCAGGTCCAGACCTTGAATCCCCAGTGCCTTCGGCCCTCCGGCGGCACCCGGCAGCGTCCCGACATCGGCGGCGCTCAAGCCATCTTTACGGATGCGCGCGAACGCACGCGGGCCGGCCTTGAGGATCAGGGAAGGGAACTTGATGTGGATAGCGGTCATACCGGTCTCAATTGTTGGCAAGCGCAAGATTATAAACATGCAACACGGTCATTGTAGGAGTGAGCCTGTGTGGCGAGGGGGCTTGTCGGACCGCCGCACCGCCCCGTTGGGGCGCGAAGCGGCCCCAGAATCACTACGACTGCTGCGCAGCCGAACGGGGGCAAGCCCCCTCGCCACAAAGGCTCGCTCCCACAGGGTTTTGTGGAGGGGCTGCAATTCCGTGGAGTCGTCTTCAATGATGGCAATTCAGTTTCAATTAAGTTCAGCTCGCTAAGGTGCCTCCCGTAAGCAACACATAAAAGATCCGGAGACACCCATGAACACCCTGACTGCCCTGTTCAGCGCCTCGATCATCGCCATGACCGCCAGCCTCGCCCACGCTCGCGACCTCGGTCCCGATGAAGCCCTGAGGCTGCGTGACGCTGGTACCATTGCGTCTTTCGAGAAGCTCAACGCCACCGCTCTGGCCAAGCACCCCGGTTCGACGGTGACCCAAACCGAACTGGAAGAAGAGTACGGCAAGTACATCTATCAGGTTGAGCTGCGCGATCCACAGGACATCGAGTGGGACGTGGAATTAGACGCTGTCAGCGGCCAGATTCTCAAGGATCATCAGGATACGTAATGAAGGTGCGTTCATTCTCACGCATGGCGCTGGTGCTTCTGGCGTTTTGCTCGGCGGTCCTGGCCCGCGACCTGGATCAGGACGAAGCCCTGCGCCTGCGCCAACAGGGGGTGATCCTGCCGCTGGAGCAATTGCTGCAACAGGCGCTGGATCGCTATCCCGGCGCCAAGCTGCTGGAAGCCGAGCTTGAAGAAAAGCATGACGTCTACATTTATGAAGTCGAGCTGCTGACCCCCGAAGGCGTGGTTCGTGAACTGGACATTGAGGCCGCCACCGGCCGTTTACTGAAAGACAAGGAAGATTGACCGATGCGATTGCTGCTGGTGGAAGACCACGTGCCGCTGGCCGACGAATTGATGGCCGGCCTCAACCGGCAGGGTTACGCCGTGGATTGGTTGGCCGACGGTCGCGACGCGGCGTATCAGGGCAGCAGCGAACCGTATGACCTGATCATCCTCGACCTCGGCTTGCCCGGTTTGCCGGGGCTTGAAGTGCTGACGCAATGGCGCGCCGGTGGCCTGATGACGCCCGTGCTGATCCTCACCGCGCGGGGTTCTTGGGCCGAGCGCATCGAAGGCCTCAAGGCCGGTGCCGACGATTACCTGACCAAGCCTTTCCATCCGGAAGAATTGCACCTGCGGGTTCAGGCGCTGCTGCGTCGCTCCCACGGCCAGGCGAATCAACCGACGCTCAAGGCTGCCGGGCTGCACCTGGACGAAGGTCGCCAATGCGTGACCCGCGACGGCGCCGACATCCAGCTCACCGCCGCCGAATTTCGCCTGCTGCGCTATTTCATGCTGCACCCCGAACAGATCCTCTCCAAAAGCCACCTCGCCGAACACCTCTATGACGGCGAAACCGAGCGCGATTCCAACGTGCTAGAAGTTCACGTCAACCACCTGCGACGAAAGCTGGGGCGCAGCGTGATCGAAACCCGTCGCGGTCAGGGTTACCTGTTCGGCGGGGCCGCACAGTGAGGTCGATCCAGCGCCGCTTGAGCCTGGGACTGATCAGCGTCATGGTCGTCGTCGGCCTGGTGCTGGCGCAAACCAGTCTGTGGTTATTCGAAATGGGCTTGCAGCGCTACCTCGAAGCCGGGCTACGCAACGACAGCGAAAACCTGCTGGTGGCAATGGTGCGCGGGCCGCAGGGGTTGCAGTTGGAGGAGCGGCACCTGGCGCCGGCTTACCAGCGACCGTTTTCCGGGCACTACTTTCGCATCGACTTCGACGATCACCATTGGCGCTCCCGTTCGCTGTGGGATCAGGAACTGCCATGGCTGGAGCAGCCTGGCCTGCACAGCAACCTGCAACTGGGGCCGGAAGGGCAGCAATTACTGGTGTTGCGTTCAGACTATCGACGCCTCGGTCAGTCGATTTCCATCAGCGTTGCGCAGGACTACACGCCGGTGCGCGAGAGCTTCAAGCGCATGCAGCAAGTGGGGCTGGGACTGGGATTGGCCGGGCTGTTGCTGATTTTGCTGCTGCAACGCATCACCGTGCGCCGCGCCTTGCGTCCGCTGGAAAAGGCCCGGGAGCAGATCGCCCAGTTGCAGCAAGGCCAGCGCTCGCAACTGGATGATCAGGTGCCGATCGAGCTTGAGCCGCTGGTGGAGCAGATCAACCATTTGCTCGCTCACACCGAAGATAACCTCAAGCGTTCGCGCAATGCCTTGGGCAACCTCGGCCACGCATTGAAAACCCCGCTGGCGGTATTGCTGAGCCTGGCGTCCAGCGAAAAACTCGATGCTCACCCGGAGCTGCGCAAGGTGATTCAGGCGCAACTGGAGCAGGTCCAGCAACGCCTCAATCGTGAACTCAACCGCGCCCGATTGTCCGGCGAGGCGCTGCCGGGGGCGTTGTTTGATTGCGATGAAGAACTGCCAGGGTTATTGGCGACGCTGAACATGATTCATGGCGAGCACCTGGCGCTCAGCTACCGTGCATCGCCCGGTTTGCAGTTACCGTGGGACCGTGAGGACTTGCTTGAACTGCTCGGTAACTTGCTGGACAACGCCTGTAAATGGGCGGATGCCGAGGTTCGCTTGAGTGTGGTCGAGACGGCAGGCGGGTTTGAGTTAAGTGTTGAAGATGATGGCCCGGGAATTCCCGAAGACCAGCGGGCTCAGGTGTTCAGCCGCGGTACGCGCTTGGATGAACAGACGGATGGGCACGGGTTGGGGCTGGGGATTGTGCGCGACATCGTCGACACCTGGGGCGGGGTGCTGCGGTTGGAAGAGAGCGAGTGGGGCGGGTTGAAGGTAGTCATCGAACTTCCCAAACGCTGACCCCAGCCCAAAAACCTGTGGGAGCGAGCCTGCTCGCGAATGCGGTGAGTCAGGCAACAGAGATGTCGACTGGTACACCGCTTTCGCGAGCAGGCTCGCTCCCACATGGGAACTTCAGTGGCCGGGTTAAACGCGGAACTGATCCATCAGACTCTGCTGCTGATTCGCCAGGCTATTCAGCGACTGGCTCACCCGCGCCGATTCATTCGCCTGCCCCGACAGCGACTCTGTCACATCGCGAATCGTCGCCACGTTGTTGTTGATCTCTTCAGCTACTGCGCTCTGTTCTTCCGCCGCTGAAGCAATCTGCAAGTTCATGTCGCTGATCACCGTCACCGCATCGCCGATCTGGCGCAGCGCGGTCACGGCCTGGCTGACCTGTTCGACACTGCCTTGGGCCTGACGATGGCTGTTGTTCATCGAACCGACCACGTCCTGGGTGCCGCTCTGCAATTGCTCGATCACCAAGCGAGTTTCTTCGACCGACTCCTGCGTGCGTCGCGCCAGGTTGCGTACTTCATCGGCGACTACGGCGAAACCGCGTCCGGCTTCACCGGCACGGGCCGCTTCGATGGCGGCGTTGAGTGCCAGCAGGTTGGTCTGTTCGGCAATTGCGCGGATCACTTCCAGTACCGAACCGATTTTCTCGCTGTTCGCCGCCAGCCCTTCGACTTGCACCATGGCCGCGCTCATGTCGGCAGCGAGGTTGTCGATGCTGGTGGTGGTCTGGTCGATCACGGTCAACCCTCGACGCGTCGCCTGATCGGCATCCTTGGCTGCGTGAGCCGCTTGGGCGGCACTGCGGGCGACGTCCTGGGCGGTGGCGCTCATTTCGTGGGACGCGGTGGCAACCTGATCGACCTGACGGTATTGCTGCTCCATGCCGGCGCTAGTCTGGGTCGCGATGGCCGACGACTGATCCGCGGTGTTGCGCGCGTCCTGCACCGAGCGTTTGACCTCGGCGATGATCGGTTGCAGCTTGTCGAGGAAACGGTTGAACCAACCGGCCAACTGGCCCAGTTCGTCCTTTTTGTCATAGGCCAGGCGCCGGGTCAGGTCGCCTTCGCCGCTGGCAATGTCTTCGAGCATGTGCGCCACGCCGAGGATCGGTCTGGTCACGCTGCGGGCCATCAGCCACACCAGCATCAGGCCGATCAACGCGGCCAGCACGCCGAGGCCGAGTTCGACCAGCGTGCCGGTGCGGTTGCTGTCATCGAGTTGTTTTTTCAGCGTCTCAGCCCGGCTGACCAGGACTTTCTGCGGCACGTCGAGCAGCACACCCCAGGATTTACCCCCGGGAATCGGCTGGAACGGCGACAGCACTTTCAATTGGTGATCGTTGTGCAGGCTTTCGGTTTTGCTGCTGCTGGCGAGCATACGGATCAGTTCGGCACCGTTGGCTTTGTCCACGGCGTCCAGGCGCTGGCTGAGCTTGCTGGCGTCGGCGCTGTAGCCGGCAAGCAGACCGACCGGGCTGAGGATGCTGACATTGGTCTGGCCGTCATAGAGCTTTTTGCTCGCGCCCTGACTCATCGCTTGCAGGCTGTTGAGGTTGAGGTCCACCGACAGCGAGGCGATGACTTTGCCGTTGACCATCAGCGGAAACACGATGCTGGTCATCAGTACGTTCTGGCCGTCGATCGTGTAGAAGTACGGTTCGATCACGCACGGCTTGAGCGAGGTGCGCGGGCAGGTGAACCAGGCGTTGGCCGGTTCGCCGCTCGGGCCGGTGCTGGTGTCGGCCATGTCACTTTCCGGCAGCGCCATGGAAGTGATCTTGCCCGGTGTCGGCTGTGACCAGTACAGGGCGAAACGGCCCTTGTCGTTGCTGCCCAATTCCGCCTGACCGGTGAACAAGTCGTCCTTGCCGTCCAGCGCATTGGCTTCGAACACTAGCGACAGGCCGAGCAGCTCCGGGTTGGCTTGCAGCGCGGACTTGACCTGGCGGGTCAGGTCTTCACGCAGGTCGAAGGCATCCAGAAAGCGCTTTTCCGCCTGATCACGCAGGAACAACACCTGACGCGAAAAGCCATGGCCGTACTGATAGGCGTCCATGAACTGCTGACGAATCAGCAGCGCCTGGTTTTCGCCCTGGGATTCGATCCGCGCCTGGGCGGCTTCAGTGAGCATCTCCATGCTTGAGGCTTTCACCATCTCGGAGCTGTGCTCCATGCGGTACAGCGAAAGACCCACCAACAGGGTCACGATACCGGCCAGGCAAAGCCCGGCCAGCAGGGTGATTTTCCATTGAATGGAAAGTTGTCTTAGTGACATGGAGACGTCCTTTATTCGATAAATATCTGAGACTTTGCACTGTAACGGCCGTGAATCCGGTTTCTTTATCCCGGTTGGCAAATATCGAAACCTACGATTGGTTGTGGTGAAAGGGGCGATTATTGTGGCGAGGGGGCTTGCCCCCGTTGGGTCGCGAAGCGGCCCTCTATATTGTCCCCAGACAACCCGCATCGGCTGGTTTTACGACTGCTGCGCAGCCGAACGGGGGCAAGCCCCCTCGCCACAGGGCTCCACAGTTCGTTACATATCGCCAGTCCCTCGCGCTTTGACAGCGCGCGCGCTCTGCGGCACAGTGCGCGCCCTCTAATAAAACCAATTCTCTACTCCGCTGGCGGCGCTTCGCAGACTGCCGGCGGAGCTCATTTCGCGTGCCTTGAGGTAACGATGATTAATGCTGTAATTGCTGCGGTCGGCGTCATGCTGATCCTCAGCCTGTCCCGCGTGCACGTAGTGATCGCGCTGATTGTCGGCGCGCTGGTGGGTGGCCTGACCGGCGGCCTGGGCATAGACGCCACGCTTAAAGCTTTCAACAGCGGCCTTGGCGGCGGGGCGACGGTGGCGTTGTCCTATGCCTTGCTCGGGGCGTTCGCGGTGGCAATTGCCAAATCCGGCATGGCCCATGCCTTGGCGGACAAGGCCCTGGCGATGGTTGATCGCCAACACGCTAGCGGTGGCAGTCAGGTCAAGTGGTTGTTGATTGGCTTGCTCTGGGTGGTGGCCATCGCTTCGCAGAACATTCTGCCGATACATATCGCGTTCATCCCATTGCTGGTGCCGCCGCTTTTATACGTGCTGACCAAGCTGCAACTGGATCGCCGGTTGATTGCCTGCGTTATGACCTTCGGTCTGATCACCCCGTACATGTTCCTGCCGGTGGGGTTTGGCAACATCTTCCTCAACGAAATTCTGCTGGCCAACGTTGCCCGTAGCGGCGTGGACATCAGCGGCATCAACGTCACCCATGCCATGGGCATCCCGGCGCTGGGCATGGTGTTCGGCCTGGCGGTGGCGTTTTTCAGCTACCGCAAGAAACGCGTCTACAACCTGGAAAAAATCGAACAAGTCGAGCAGGTCGCGGTGCAGTACAACCCGCTGAGCCTGATAGTTGCCGGTGTGGCCATCGTGGCGGCCTTCATTATTCAGTTGCTGCTGGACTCGATGATCATTGGCGCCTTGGTCGGGTTCCTGATTTTTTCGGTGTCGGGCATCGTGAAGTGGCGTGAAACCGACGACCTGTTCACCGAAGGCATGAAGATGATGGCGATGATCGGCTTCATCATGATCGCCGCGTCCGGGTTTGCCGAAGTGATGAAAGCCACCGGTCAGGTACAGACGCTGGTGGAGTCCTCGGCCTCGTGGATCAACCACAGCAAAGGCATCGGCGCACTGTTGATGTTGCTGGTGGGCTTGCTGGTGACCATGGGCATTGGTTCGTCGTTCTCCACCGTGCCGATCCTGGCGGCGATTTTCGTGCCGCTGTGCGTGCAGCTGGGGTTCAGCCCGCTGGCCATCGTGTGCATCGTCGGCACGGCCGGCGCCTTGGGTGACGCCGGTTCGCCAGCCTCCGACTCCACCCTGGGCCCGACCTCGGGTTTGAACATCGACGGCCAGCACCACCACATCTGGGACACCGTGGTCCCGACCTTCCTGCACTACAACCTGCCGCTGCTGGCGTTTGGTTGGGTGGCGGCGATGGTTCTATAACCCCGTCCTCACTGATCAACGTGGATCAAATGTGGGAGCGGCGGTGCGACGATTCGACTTGCTCGCGAAAGCGGTCTTTCAGTCACATCAATGCTGGATGTGCCGCCGCCATCGCGAGCAGGCTCGCTTGTATGTTTAGACTTGAAGGGGTGGGGGCGGTGGTCACCGGGTTGCTGATCCTGTTTTTCGAACCGGCGCAGGCCATGAGCTTGCTGGATGTGCCGAAATGGCAGCTCAGTGGCGCGCTGTTCGGCGTGGTGTACATGATGGTCATGGTCGGCGCGGTGCCAAGGGTCGGGACGGCGGTGGCGACCGTGGCCGTGATCGTCGGGCATCTGGGCATGGGCATGCTGATCGACAATTTCGGCTGGCTGGGCAATCCGGCCATCGACTTGTCGAACAACCGGATCGTGGCGATGGTGTGCCTGGGGTTGGCGTTGGTGTTTATGTATCGCAGCAGCACCCGGCAGGCTTGAAACAAACTCCTACACTGGTAAGACGGGCCGCGTTTGCGGCACCCCGACGACCACACCAATGGAGTCTGACCCATGATCAGCAGTGAAAGTATCTGCGATTGCCCCAAATGCTCGTGCAAGCTGGGCGAGCATCCCATCGCGCGACACGGCAAACACTATTGCTGCGAAGCCTGCGCCAAGCACCATGAACATGGCGAAGAGTGTTCCCACAAGGAATGTAATTGTGCTCACGCCAAATAGCGCAAGTCTGTTCAGATAACGTTGTGGCGAGGGAGCTTGCTCCCGCTGGACTGCGCAGCAGTCCCGTTTTGGGGGCGCTGCGCACCCCAGCGGGAGCAAGCTCCCTCGCCACAGGGTTTTATGCGCTGCATCTTTAGCTTGCTGGCCGCCAAGTCACGTTCTCGACCCCGAACTTTTCCGCCATCGGTTTGCTGGTCTTTTGCACCTTCTCCCGGCCAAATCGCGGGATCCTGCCCACTCCGGCGTCGCAACTCGCCCAATGCCAAGCCTGCGCGTTGTCCATCTTGTCCAGGCGGATGATGAATGACTTGGGGGCGCCATGAAGGGTGTATTCAATGACGAATAGTTTTGCGTTGTTCATAAAGCCCGTATTCCTCCCTGTGGTAATAGAAGGATCGTTGGGGTTACGGAAAATTCAGTCTTATTGTCAGACGGCGGCGGCCAGTGGCGACAAGGCGTTCGGCTGGTTACCATGCAAGGTCTGAAAACCTCAATGATTGCTGCCCCATGGCCCTTGCCGCGCCCCCTGACCTGAGTGACACCGATGTGCCCGTGCAACCGCTGGCGCGCACGTATCCGCGCGGGCTGTATATCGAGCCGCACGAGCATGTCTGGGGCCAATTGCTGTATGCGATGAGCGGGGTGATGTGGGTCGAAACGCCCCATGAGGCGCTGGTGGTGCCGCCGCAACGGGCAGTGTGGCTGCCGCCGGGCGTGCCTCACGGGATTCGTGTGGTTTCGGACTTGCAGATGCGCAACATCTACCTGCGGCCGTCCCTTGCCGCGACGCTGGACGACACGGTTCAGGTCATCGAAGTCGGCGGCTTGCTGCGTGAATTGATCGTCGGCTTGGTCGAACAGGGCAACGACGGCGCGCCCGAGTATTACGAAGCGCTGGTCGGCCTGGCACTGCTGGAGCTGCGGCGTGCCAAGCGATCCGAGCTGAAAATCCCCCTGCCGGATGATTCCGACCGACGCCTGATGAACCTGTGTCAGGCGGTCATGGCCGCGCCATCACTGGACATTCCCTTCGAACAACATGCGCAAAACGCCGGTGCCAGCGTGCGTACCCTGGCGCGGTTGTTCAAGGACGGTCTGGGCATGGGCTTCGCCGAGTGGCGGCGACAGGTGCAACTCGCGACAGCGGTGGCCGAGCTGATTCAGGGTGTGCCGGTCAGCGCGATCGCCCGCGAGCTGGGCTATTCGCCGAGCAGCTTCAGTGACATGTTTCGCCGTGAGCTGGGCGTCGCGCCTTCGCAGTTTCCCAGCCATAACCAAACCCTGTAGGAGCGAGCTGTGGCGAGGGGGCTTGTCGGAACGCCGCATCGCCCCGTTGGGCTGCGAAGCAGTCCCAAAAATGCCTGATGCCCCTATAGATCTCGGATGAACCGAAGAACTTGTGAGTGCTACGCACTCAAACGGGGGCAAGCCCCCTCGCCACAGCTTGCTCCTACAGGGCTTCGTCAGCGGCACAGGATGCCTTGCGTCCGGCATTAGCACTTTGGCCGAAAAGCAGAAGTACTTGGCCGATGCCCTGCGCGACCTCCCACTAGACTCTGGGCCTACCTTAAATGCCCACGGAGTCCGCCATGAGCTACTTCATCTCGCTGGTCATCGGTCTGGGCGTCGGTTTGCTCTACGGCGCGCTGGATTTTCGTTCCCCCGCACCACCGGCCATCGCGCTGGTCGGGCTGCTCGGCATGCTGGCCGGCGAACAGTTGTGGCCCATGGGCCGGCAACTGGTGGCTGGCTGGATCTCCTGAACCGTTTATTTATTCATTGGAAACGCTCATGAAAGCATTGCAGTTCGACCAAACCGGCGACCTCTCGGCCTTGCGCTACGTTGACGTGCCCACCCCTGTTGCCGGCGCTGATGAAGTGTTGGTGCAGATCAAGGCCGCCGGCCTCAACCCCAGCGATGTGAAGAACGTGCTGGGACGTTTTCCCTACACCACGTTGCCACGGATCCCCGGTCGGGATTTTGCCGGTGTCGTGGTTGAAGGCCCGCAGGCATTGATCGGCCAGGAAGTCTGGGGTACCGGGCGTGAACTGGGGTTCTTTGCCGACGGCTCCCATGCGCAATTCGTCAAACTGCCGGCCAACGGCGTGGCGCTCAAACCGACCCATCTGAGTTTCGCCCAGGCCGCCAGCCTCGGCGTGCCCTACACCACGGCGTGGGATGCGTTGGAGCGCAGCCTGGTGACCGCGAAAACGCGACTGTTGGTGATTGGCGGCGGGGCGGTTGGCAGTGCGGCGTTGGCGCTGGCCAAGGTACGCGGTGCACAGGTGCTGGCGGCGGCGCGGCGACCGGAGCAGGTCCAGGAGTTGCAGGCTCTGGGCTATCAGACGTTGCAGCTGGATAAGCCTGAGGATTTGGGCGTCCAGGTGAACGATGTGTATGCCGGCGGCGCTGACGTGATCTTCGACACCACCGGGTTTTGGCTGCCGGCCTCGGTCCCGGCACTGGCAACCTTCGGCCGCATCGCCATCATCGCCGCGCCGGTGGACGGCATGGTGCAACTGCCGGCACTGGCGCTGTATCGCAAGGGTGGCTCGGTGGTGGGGATCAACTCGTTGCTGTACGGGGTTCAGGCGTGCGCGGCGATGCTTGATCAGTTTGGCCAGTTTTTCGATCAGGGCTTGTTGCCGTTGCCCGAGGGGTTGTTTGAGTCACCGTTGTCGGAAGGTCTGGAGCGGTACTCGGAATTGAATCAGGGGGCTGGTGACAAAGTTATTCTGTTGCCATAACTGACACTGATGTTGGATGTGCCGGCCCCATTGTCGGAACGCCGCCCGGAGCCGGCTCGCTCCCACAGTTGATTTTCAGTGGACACAAGTCCTGTGTTCGACACAGATCCACTGTGGGAGCGAGCCTGCTCGCGATGGGGCCCGACCGACACACCACAATGCTAGAATCGCCCTCACTGACTTCCCAAGGTGTCCCCCCATGAGCGAGCCGATTCGTCTGACCCAATACAGCCACGGTGCAGGTTGTGGCTGCAAGATTTCCCCCCAGGTGCTGGAGGTGATTCTGGCCGGTAGCGGGGCGCAGAACCTGGACCCGAAACTCTGGGTCGGCAATGCTTCGCGCGATGACGCGGCGGTGTACGCCATTGATGAAGAGCGCGGCGTGGTCTCGACCACGGACTTCTTTATGCCCATCGTCGACGACCCGTTCGATTTCGGCCGCATCGCCGCCACCAATGCCATCAGCGATATCTACGCCATGGGCGGCGATCCGCTGATGGCGATTGCGATCCTCGGCTGGCCGGTCAATGTGTTGGCGCCGGAAGTTGCCCGTGAAGTGATTCGCGGCGGCCGTTCAGTCTGCGATGAAGCCGGGATTCCGCTGGCGGGTGGGCACTCCATCGATGCGCCGGAGCCGATTTTTGGCCTGGCGGTGACCGGGCTGGTGGAAAAGCGCCACATGAAGCGCAACGACACGGCCACGGCCGGTTGCCTGCTCTATCTGACCAAGCCGCTGGGCATCGGCATCCTCACCACCGCCGAGAAAAAGGGCAAGTTGCGCACGGCCGACATCGGTCTGGCCCGCGACTGGATGTGCACCCTGAACAAACCCGGCAGCCGTTTCGGCAAGCTCGACGGCGTGACCGCAATGACCGACGTCACCGGGTTTGGTCTGCTGGGGCATCTGGTGGAAATGGCCGACGGCAGCCATCTGACCGCCCGCATCGAATACAACCGCGTGCCGCGCCTGCCGGGTGTCGAGTACTACCTCGACCAAGGCTGCGTGCCGGGCGGGACGCTACGCAACTTCGACAGCTACGCCAGCAAACTGGGAAGGCTTCAGGAACTGCACAAGCGCGTGCTGTGCGATCCGCAGACCAGCGGTGGTCTGTTGATTGCGGTCACGCCCGAGGGTAATGAACAGTTCCTCACGGTGGCGGCCGAACTGGGCCTGAGCCTGGAACCGATCGGTGAACTGGTTGAGCGACAGACACACGCGGTTGAGGTGTTTTGATGTCGACCGACTTCACCGATTACAGCGACATCTTTCTCAACGACCGGCCGATGATGGATGCCCGTGCGCCGGTGGAGTTCGCCAAGGGTTCATTCCCCGGCGTGGTTAACCTGCCGCTGATGAATGACAGCGAGCGCCAGCGCATCGGCACCTGCTACAAGCAGCAAGGTCAGCAGGCGGCCATCACGCTGGGCCATCAACTGGTGTCCGGCGAGATCAAGGCTGAGCGCATCCAGGCCTGGGCCGATTTCGCCCGGGCGCACCCCGAGGGTTATTTGTATTGTTTTCGCGGCGGTTTGCGTTCGCAGATCGTCCAGCAATGGCTCAAGGACGAGGCCGGCATTGACTATCCTCGGGTCGGTGGTGGCTACAAGGCCATGCGTACGTTCTTGCTCGACACGCTCGATCAAGCGGTCACCCAGTGCGATTTTGTCTTGCTGGGCGGCATGACCGGCACCGGCAAGACCGAAGTGCTCACGCAGTTGAACAACGGAATCGACCTTGAAGGCCACGCCAATCATCGCGGCTCCAGCTTTGGCAAACGCGCGACGGGGCAACCGACCAACATCGATTTTGAAAACCGTTTGGCAGTGGATGTACTGAAGAAACGCGCCCACGGCATCGAGCAGTTTGTGCTGGAAGACGAGAGCCGGGCGGTCGGCAGTTGCGCCTTGCCGTTGCCGCTGTATCAGGGCATGCAGCAGTTTCCGATGGTTTGGCTGGAAGACAGCCTTGAAGGACGCGTCGAGAGGATTCTGCGCGACTACGTGGTGGACCTGTGTGCCGAATTCATTGGTGTGCATGGCGAGGAAGGATTTGCGCGGTTTTCCGAGCGCTTGCTGGAAAGCCTGAACAACGTTCAGAAGCGTCTGGGTGGTGAACGCCATCGGCGGATGCTGATCTTGATGGAAGAAGCCTTGACGGAGCAGGGCCGAAGCGGAGCGGTGGACTTGCACCGTGGCTGGATCGAAGGGCTGCTTCGCGAGTATTACGACCCGATGTATGCGTTTCAGCGGGAGAAGAAAGGCGCGCGGATTGAGTTTGCCGGGGAGAAAGCGGCGGTTCTTGAATACCTGCGGGCGCGGGTCAACCAGCGAGGGTGAGGTTGTCCTTGTTGGCCCCTTCGCGGGCAAGCCCGCTCCCACACTGGATCTTGGTAGTACACAAAAACTGTGTTCACTGAAGATCAACTGTGGGAGCGAGCCTGCTCGCGAAGGGGCCCTTACAGGCGCTACAAATCTTAAAGCAACGCAGCCCCAACCAATCCACTAACCACCCCAACCCCCATGGTCATCAGCGCCACGCTCACCAGCACCCGAGCATCGAAATCCTTGCGCAGCATCAGCAGCGACGGCAGGCTGATACTCGGCAGGGTCATCAGCAACGCCACGGCCGGGGCGGTGCCCATGCCCAAGGTCATCATGGTTTGCACGATCGGGATTTCCGCTGCGGTAGGAATCACAAACAGCGTACCGATGATCGCCAGCGGCACCAGCCACAACAAGCCGTTGGCCATGGCCCCGTCAATATGCGGAAACACCCAGACTCGCACCGCGCCCAGCACCAATACCGCCAGGATGTAGATCGGGATGGTGCTCCAGAACAATTGCCACAGGGTTTTGGCCCAGCGCGTCAGGAACGGTTGGGTTTCCTTTTCACTGACTTCGGCCACCGCCTCGACGGCGGCTTCAGGCAAGGTTTCCGGTCCGGAGATACGCTGGGCGACCATTGACACCCCGAACACCAGCACAATCCCGGCGACCAGGCGCAACGCAGTGAACCCCCAGCCCAGCACGAACCCCATGAACACCAGGGTCGCCGGGTTGAGCACCGGGTTGCCGATCCAGAAGGCCAGCGCCGCACCAACCGAGACATTCGAGCGACGCATGCTGGCGGCCACCGGCGCTGCGCAGCACGAGCACATCATCCCCGGCAGGGCGAACAGGCCTCCGCGCAAAGTCGAAGCGAAGCTGGCGCTACCGAACAGTCGCAACAGCCAGTCTCGTGGAATCAGCACTTGCAGGAGGGAGCCGAGAATCACCGCCAGTACGGCCGCTTTCCAGATCGCCAGGAAATACACCTTGGCGTACGTCAGGGCGGCGGCCAGCGGGGCGGTCTGTTCGTCGTTGAGGATGGAGGCGCCGATGCTGTGGTTGTCAGCGGCGATGAAGGCTTTCAGGTAGTAGGGCGACCACTTGACGTAATAGAGGCCGATACAGGCAACCAGAACGAACAGGGCGGGTTTCCACCAGAACGACCAGCCCCGGGCGGGCACAGCTGCGGAAGAGAGTGACATGGAAAGTATCCAGGCAAGGGAGAGATGGATACATGATAGCCCGCCCCTCGACTGCCGTGGTCCTCACCGCTTGTGGGATGTTGCCGACCGGTTAGGTCGGACACGTCTGCGATCCGTTATCCAGCCCTTGCTTGTAACTGTGACTGACGAGGCTGGCCTTGCCATTGCGCCAGGTCAGGGTCAACACGTACACCGAATCGTAGTCGCTGGACTCCCAGTCCTCGATGATGCTCTGTTTCTTGCCGACGGCTTCTCCAGCGACCTCGTTGATCAACTCTGGCAGGTAGCCGTGGGACCAGGCGGTGTAGATAACGGAGTTGTGGTACTTGTCCTGCAGCAATTCGTCCGCCAGGTCGCTGGTGTCGTTGACCGAGAAATTGATGTTCACCGGCAAACCGAGCTTGATCGCGCTGGGGCTGATGGTCATCAAGGGGCGGATGTAGCTGTACGAATTGTCCAGTTCGCCTTCCTCGACATTGCGCGTCGGGTTGGCGGCAAACACGTAGTTGGCCTTGCCGAATTTTTCCGGCAACAAGGTGGCCAGGTCGATGGCGCGGTTAAGGCCCTGGCAGTTGAGCTGGCCCAGACCGCCAGCGGGTTTTTCCGCGTGACGCAGGAACACCAGTGTCTGAGTGCCGTTTGCCTGTTGGGCGCGGCTTTCGCGGGACTGCAGCGTCACAAACAATGCGCTCGTCACCAGCACCACCGGCAGAAGTACATACGCATGGTGCTTGAAGCGTTTAGCGAATCTCAAAAGGTTGGTCATTGGTAAAAGTGATCTTCAGCGCATTAGTTAAGGCTGACAAACCTTTACACCACAAGCTCCCAGCTTCGGGTGTTTTCCATGTCGTTGAGCCGGTCCGTGTCCGAAAGGGCATTGCTCAGAGTCCTCTGAAGCCCATTTGGTTCGATTCCGACGGGTGCGCAGCACTTTATCGACAACCTTGAACGGGTTGCAGCTCAGGTTATTGACAAGATGTTGCGAAATTATGGACAGGGTACACGCTAGAGGGGTTGGCGAAGGCGGAGTTCTGTTGATCGTGATCATCAGCGGTTTCGATAACGCCAAAAAATCGCAACCTGTGGGTGCTGATCCTGGATTATGCTCAACCCTTTCTTTTGGCGATGGATGTTCCCGATGACCGATCTGTCTGCGTTCCCGATCACCCAAAAATGGCCGGCTCAATACCCTGACTGGATCCAGCTTTACTCCTTGCCGACCCCCAATGGCGTCAAGGTGTCGATCATGCTTGAAGAGATCGGACTACCCTACGAATCGCATCGGGTAGGCTTCGATACCAATGACCAGATGTCGCCCGAATTTCTGTCGCTGAACCCCAACAACAAAATCCCGGCGATCCTCGACCCCCACGGTCCTGACGACAAACCCCTGCCATTGTTCGAGTCCGGGGCGATTCTGATTTACCTCGCCGACAAGAGCGGGCAACTGCTGGCTCAGGAGTCGGCAGCGCGTTACGAGACGATTCAATGGCTGATGTTTCAAATGGGTGGCATCGGGCCGATGTTCGGCCAGCTCGGTTTTTTCAACAAATTTGCCGGCAAGGACTACGAAGACAAACGGCCCCGCGACCGTTACGTCGATGAAAGCAAACGTTTGTTAAAGGTTTTGGATGGACGCCTTGAAGGGCGCGACTGGATCATGGGCGAGCGCTACACCATCGCCGACATCGCGACGTTCCCGTGGGTGCGTAACCTGATCGGCTTCTATGAGGCCGGCGATCTGGTGGGCATCAAGGACTTCAAGAACGTCACGCGCGTGCTGGAGCGTTTCCTGGCGCGACCGGCGGTGATGCGCGGTCTGGAAATTCCTAAATAGATTGCTTCACGAACAAGGAAGATCATGCGTTCATTTGATTTCAAACAAGTAGATGTCTTCAGTCGCGTCGCTCTCAAGGGCAATCCATTGGCGGTGGTGTTCGGCGCGGACGAGCTCAGTGACGAACGCATGGCCGCGTTCGCGGCCTGGACCAACCTCAGTGAAACCACGTTCGTGCTGGAACCGCGCGATCCGCGCGCCGACTACCGCGTGCGGATCTTCACCACCCTGAACGAGTTGCCGTTCGCGGGTCATCCGACGCTGGGCACCTGTCATGCATGGCTTGAGGCGGGTGGTGTGCCCAAGGGCGAGGAGATCATTCAGGAGTGCGGCGTCGGGTTGGTGCGAGTCCGCCGACAAGGCGCGGAACTGGCGTTTCTCGCGCCACCCCTGATCAACAACGGGCCAGTGGACGCCGAATTGGTGGAGCGCATGCGACGCGGGCTTGGTCTGCAGGTCGGCGCGATTGTCCGGGCGCAGTGGGTTGATAACGGTGCTGGCTGGTTGGCGGTCATGGTCGAGGACCGCCAGCAAGTGTTGGACTTGCAACCGGATCATTCGCAAATGCTTGGCCTTGCGGTCGGCGTGATCGCGCCGTGGAATCCCGAGCGTGATGGCGATGACGCACAGTTCGAAGTACGGGCCTTCATCTCCGGGGACGGCATGCCGGAAGACCCGGCCACCGGCAGTTTGAACGCAGGGATTGCGCAATGGTTGCTCGCTGAGGGGCTGGCGCCAGCGTCCTACGTGGTCAGCCAGGGCCTGACGATGGGCCGGGCGGGGCGCATTCAGGTAGAGCAAGTGGGCGATGATATCTGGATTGGTGGCTCAGTGGTGACCTGCATCAGTGGCACCCTGACGCTTTAACCCGCCCTGTAGCAGCTGCCGAGCCTGCGAGGCTGCGTCCGGCCGCGAAGCGGTCGCAGTCCAGTGAACGCGGCATGACTGAAAGCATACGGTTGCAGGTTTTGCGACCGCTTCGCGGCCGGACGCAGCCTCGCAGGCTCGGCAGCTGCTACAAGGGATGTGTTGGATGCGGGGATTATTGCCGAGCCGGTAAGGGTTTTTTCCGTGCTTGAAGTTTGTGCCTTACGCCTTACAGGGCATAAGCTTCGCCGCCTACGACGTTCGTCTTGTCCTCCGTTTTTCAGGAATGCCCATGTCCAGTCAGTTCCCCGAAGCACGTCCACGCCGTCTGCGCCGCAATGCGAGCCTGCGCAGCCTGTTCCAGGAAACCGAGTTCAGCCTGAACGATCTGGTGCTGCCGATTTTTGTCGAAGAAGAAATCGACGATTTCGTGCCGATCAACAGCATGCCCGGCGTGATGCGCATTCCAGAGTCGAAACTGGCCGGCGAGATCGAGCGCTACGCCCGCGCCGGGATCAAGTCGGTGATGACTTTCGGCGTGTCGCATCATCTGGACAGCAGCGGTAGCGACACCTGGAGCGACAACGGGCTGGTGTCGCGCATGTCGCGAATCGCCAAGGATGCCGTGCCGGAGATGATTGTGATGTCCGACACCTGCTTCTGCGAATACACCGACCACGGTCATTGCGGCGTAATGCACAACCACGAAGTCGATAACGACCAGACCCTGATCAACCTCGGCAAACAAGCCGTGGCGGCGGCGCGGGCGGGCGCCGATGTGATTGCCCCGTCGGCGGCCATGGACGGGCAGGTCCAGGCGATTCGTCGGGCGCTGGATGACGCAGGTTTCAGTCAGACGGCGATCATGGCCTATTCGACCAAGTTTGCTTCGGCGCTCTACGGCCCGTTCCGTGAAGCCGGCGGCAGCGCGCTCAAGGGCGATCGCAAAAGCTATCAGATGAACCCGATGAATCGCCGCGAAGCGGTGCGCGAATCGCTGATGGACGAACAGGAAGGCGCTGACGCGCTGATGGTCAAGCCGGCCGGCGCGTACCTGGACATCATCCGCGACATCCGCGAGGTTTCGCGTTTGCCGCTGTCGGCGTATCAGGTCAGCGGCGAGTACGCGATGATCAAATTCGCCGCGCAGGCGGGGGCGATTGATGAAGATCGAGTGGTGCGTGAAAGCCTCGGGGCGATCAAGCGGGCGGGGGCGGATTTGATCTTCACCTACTTCGCGATGGACCTGGCCCTGGCCGGGATCTAACCCCCAACACATCCCCCCTGTGGGAGCGAGCCTGCTCGCTCCCACAGTAGATTTGTGTTGAGTCAGGGAGCGCCGAAGTAGGGCCGAATCCCGTGATCCCTGAAATACCGCTCAATCACTTTCGGATCGGAACACGTCTCGGCAATCGCCACATACGTATCCGGTCGCAACAGGTAAAACCCGTTACGACCCAACCCTGCCGTTTCAAACGCCGGCCGCCATTCGAACTCCTGCAACGGCAGGTGATGCTCGGCGCACCAGGCGATCATTTCGTCGCTGGTGTCGCCATAGACGTGCACCTGCCAGTTCGGATTCCTCAGCGATTCAAAGTTGTCACCTTCGCCGTCATGCGCCCAGGGCAGGCGATCGCCGCCGTGAACGTGCCCGGCGACGCCCGTGCTCAATGGCATGCCTCGGTAGTTCAGGGTGATCTGCGAGACGGTGCGAAACAGGAACTCGCGGGACGTCTCGAACGAGGCCATTTTTGGGATTAAAAACGGTGCCAGCCGTGTACGCAGCACATCGGCCAAGCGCCCTTCGGCGGTCACGAAACTGAATACACGATCGGTGGTGGCGACCAGTTTACGGGCAAAGGCGATGCGCTCGATTTCGTAAGTATCGAGCAGTCTCTCTTCGGCGCCGCCACTCAACACCGCCGCGAGTTTCCACGCAAGGTTAATGGCGTCACCAATCCCGGTGTTCATGCCCTGACCACCGGCCGGGCTGTGAACGTGCGCCGCGTCGCCCAACAAAAATGCTCGCCCGGTGCGAAAGTGATCGGCCACACGGTGATGCACGCGATAGGTCGAGAACCAATTCACCTGTTCGATCTGCACGTTCAAGTGTTCAATGGCCCGGCTGCTGACATCTTCAAAGCGCAGGGTTTCAGCCTGGTCTGCGCGCTCGTCGCGCACCGTGCCGATCAACCGGGCGCGGCCCGTATCACCGAGTGGAAACACGGCGAGGAAGTCTGCTTCATCAAGGTCCACGTGCAATTCGCCATTGAAGGTCGGCCCGCTGGCTTGTACGTCGGCAACATAGAAAATCTGCTGATAGGTCCCACCAGGGAACCCGGTGTCCAGTGTCTTGCGCACGACTGACCGGGCGCCGTCGCAACCCGCCAGGTAGCAGGTCTGGCAGATTTCCTGTTGACCGTCGGGCAAGCGCAGTTGGACGGTGATGCCAGCGCCGGTGTCTTCGAAATACTCCAGCTCAGTGTTGCGCTCCACGTGGATGCCGAACGCTTCAAGGCGTGTTATCAGCAGCCGTTCGTGCTCGTCTTGCGGGTAGATTTCGAGGAAGGCGTAAGGCGTCAGACCCTCGCCAATGCGGCTCAGGGGCAAACGCGCCACTGGTTCGCCTTTGACCCAGAAATTTGCCGCCGCCACGCGATGACCGTTTTGCACCACGGCCTCGCTGAGGTCGAGCTGGCGATACAGCTCCAGCGTCCGCGCCTGGACCGCGAGTGCCCGCGAGGTGGTGCCGGGGGCTGAGGTCTTGTCGAGAATCCGCACGCGGCTCCCCAGTTTGCTCAGCCACAGCGCCAGTACCAGCCCGGTCGGGCCGGCGCCGACGATCAGTACGTCGCTACGATTCATCAGCCTGTCCTCCTCGGTGCCTGGCTCAAGTATGGTCCAGTCGCAAAGCACAGGCAGGCTGACTGCCCAACGGAAAATGCACCCGGCAGGCGGGATGATGGAACAGGGCGCGGCGGCCGGAGTCATAGCCTGCGCCATGCCATTGGTCGTATGGTTAACCCGGCTCAACGGATTTGATGGAGCACCATGCAAGCCAATCAATTGATCACCGGCGTCGCGGCGCTGTTGCTGCTGGCCGGTTGCGGCACTCAGCGCACGCAGGAACCACCCGAGCGCAAGCCCGCCGAGGTCAAGGCCGAGATCGTGCGCCTGCTGCCGGCCAACACCACGGATCGCCAAGGCTGGGCCACGGACATCTACGCCGCATTCGCCGCGCAGAACATTTACCCATCCACGCAAAACCTGTGCTCGGTGCTCGCCGTTACCGAGCAGGAATCCACGTTCCAGGTCGACCCACCCGTGGCGGGCCTGGGCAAGATCGCTCGGGAGGAAATCGACCGCCGCGCCGCGAAAGTCCACATCCCCAGCCTGTTGATCAGTGGTGCGCTCCAGGTGAAATCACCCAATGGCAAAAGTTACAGCGACCGTCTCAATGCGGCGCGCAGCGAAAAGGAACTCAGCGCGATTTTCGATGACTTCATTGGCATGGTGCCCATGGGCAAGACCCTGTTCGGTGGCTTCAACCCGGTGCACACCGGTGGGCCTATGCAGGTCAGCATTGATTTCTCCGAACAGCAAACGCACAGTTACCCGTATCCGGTGAACGGTCCAATCCGCCATGAAGTATTCACTCGACGCGGCGGCATGTACTTCGGCATTGCCCACTTGCTCGGTTACCCGGTGAGCTACACAGAACCGCTGTATCGTTTCGCTGACTTCAATGCCGGTTGGTATGCCAGCCGCAATGCGGCGTTTCAGAATGCGCTGAGTCGGGTATCAGGCAGCCCGTTGGCGCTGGATGGCGATCTGGTGCGCTATGACTCGATCATGCCCGGCACCACCGAACTGGCAGTGCGAAGTCTTGGCAAGCAGCTGGGCCTGCGCAATATCACCATTCGCAATCAATTGGAGGAGGGCAAAAGTCTCAAGTTCGAGGAGACCGAACTCTACCAGCGAGTGTTCGCGTTGGCCGATCAGGCCGAGGGCCGGCCGTTGCCTCGCGCAGTGTTGCCGGGGATCGAGCTGCAAAGCCCGAAAATCACCCGCAAACTCACCACCGCGTGGTTCGCCAAACGGGTCGATGAGCGTTATCAGCGTTGCATGGTGCGGGCTGGCAAGTGACCCGATTCAAAAAACAGGCATAAAAAAACCCGGCGGGTCAGGCCGGGTTTTTCATTGAGTACTGCGGTAAAACCCTTCATTTACACCGCGCGGCTTTCGATCAGACGGTCGGAGCCACCTTCGGCTACACGGTTTTCGATCAGTCGGTCGGAGCCATCAGCGGCTACACGGTTTTCGATCAGTCGGTCGGAACCATCAGCGGCTACGCGATTCTCGATCAGACGATCCGAACCCCCTTCAGCCACACGGCTTTCAATCAGACGATCCGAGCCGCCTTCAGCGACCACAGGCTGAGCAGAGGTAGCGGCAAAAGCGTTAACTGCGAAAACCGAGAAAGCGATGCTGAGAAGGGTTTGGCGTTTCATGATGGTGTGCTCCGGGGTGTGATTGGTTGGTATGGAGCGGATGTTACGCCGAGGATTTTTTATGAGAACTTCATTGATGTGATGGTGAACATCGACGGTATTGATAGACGATGTGAGTCGCCCCACGCGGGCGTGATGGTTCAGTCGTCGGATGGCACGGATGGGGTCAGCCGGCGCTTCTACACTGGGAGCGTAACCAGCAGATGACGCCGCTAATGACCCCATTCTTGTCTCGCCAGGAGGCCGCACCATGTATCAGCTTTATGGACACCAGAACTCTGGCGCGGCGGCGATAGAAGCGGCGCTGGAGCTGTGTGACATCCCTTACCGCTTTATCGACGTCGAGTTGTCCTCGGAGGCAGCCCAGACACTGGAGAAACTCAACCGGCTCAAGCAGATTCCGACGCTGCAACTGCCCGATGGCAGCGTTCTCACGGAAAGCGCGGCGATTCTGATTCATCTCGGGTTGACCTTTCCCAAGTCGAATCTGTTACCGAAACTGCCCGCTGACCGCGATCAGGCGATCCGGGGCCTGGCGTACATCGTCAGCAATTGCTACGTGGCCATCGGCATTATCGATTACCCCGAACGCTGGTTAGCCGAGACGGATGAGGTTTCCAGGCAAAATCTCATGGCCGGCGCCCGCGCGCGATTGCACTGGAGCTGGGAGGTGTTTGCCGATCAGTTTTCCGGTGAGCTGTATCTGGGCGATGAGGCACCGGGCGCACTGGATGTGCTGGCGGCGGTGGTGTCCAGATGGGCCGGTAGTCGGGAGCATTTACGCAGCGCCCGACCCGGTTTTTTCGCGTGGCTGGAACGCATCGACCGGCACCCGACACTGGCACCGGTCTTCGCCCGGCATTGGCCCACCTGAACAACGAATATCAACTGTGGGCACAGGCTTTTGTGGGAGCCGGGCTTGCCCGCGATGGGTTCAACTCGGTTCGACGTTGAACCAAGTCGCCTGCATCGCGGGCAAGCCCGGCTCCCACAGGGATTATGGTGTGCCTGCGTTACTCGCCGCGGATGTACTGCTCCAGTTGTCGAATCAATTCCGCCTGTTCGGCAATGGCTTCCTTGACCAGGTCGCCGATGGACAGCAAGCCAATCAACTTGCCGTTTTCCACCACCGGCAGGTGGCGCAGGCGGCGATCGGACATGATGCCCAGGCACGTATCGACGGTTTGATGGGTGTCCACGGTGATGACCGGGGACACCATGATGTCGCGAACCGGCGTGCCCACCGAAGAACGGCCATGCAGCACCAGTTTGCGTGCGTAGTCGCGTTCACTGATGATGCCCAGCACTTCATCATTTTCCACCACCAGCAAGGCGCCGACGTTTTTTTCGGCCATCTTCATCAGCGCTTCCAGCACCATGTGATCAGGCTTGATCTGGTGCACTTCCTGATTCTTCTGATCTTTGAGCTTGAGCAGTTGGGCGACGGTTTTCATGGTGGCTTCTCGGGTGTTGTCGTTGTTCTTGAAGAATCATAGACCCAAGCGCTGAGGGCAAGGGAGAAAGCGGCAGATAACACTCAAAAAACGCCATTCAGCGGTTTTTCTTCAGCAAACCGCGTGGAAACCGCACAGAGAAGTCGAAAGTGGCGTGCATGACCCGCTGTCCCTTGATGACGCGTAGAATTGCGGCCTGAATCAATACGTGAGGTTGCAGTGGTGGATTTACAGCAGGGCTTCGTCCTGACCCGGCATTGGCGCGACACCCCGGCCGGTACGGAAGTCGAGTTCTGGCTGGCGACCGACACCGGTCCCCGGCGTATCCGCCTGCCTCATCAACCGTCGGTGGCGTTCATTCCGGCGGTCCAACGCGAGCAAGCGCAACAGGTGTTGCACGGCGAGAAAAACGTCGAGCTCAAACCCTTGGCCCTTGTGGATTTCGAGCACCGCCCGGTGCTCGGCCTGTATTGCCAGCAGCACGGTCAGTTGATGCGCCTGGAAACCGCGCTGCGCAAGGCCGGGGTCGAGATGTTCGAGGGCGACGTTCGCCCACCGGAGCGCTACATGATGGAGCGGTTCATCACGGCGCCGGTGATCTTTGGCGGTACGCCCAATGGCGAGGGGCTGTTGCTAGACGCGCAGATGAAACCCGATCCAACCTACCGGCCCAACCTGCGGCTGGTCTCGCTGGACATCGAAACCACCGCTCAGGGCGAGTTGTACTCCATCGCCCTGGAAGGCTGCGGTGAGCGCCAGGTGTACATGCTCGGGCCACCCAATGGCGACGCTAGCGAGGTGGATTTCCAGCTCGAATACTGCGACTCGCGAACCGTGCTGCTGAAAAAACTCAACGACTGGTTTGCCCGCCACGACCCCGACGCGATCATCGGCTGGAACGTCGTGCAGTTCGACCTGCGCGTACTACATGAACACGCCCGACGCCTGGGCGTACCGCTCAAGCTTGGGCGCGGTGGTGAAGAGATGCAGTGGCGCGAACACGGTAGCCGCACTCATTATTTCGCTGCCGCGGCGGGGCGATTGATCATCGACGGCATTGAATCCTTGCGTTCGGCGACCTGGAATTTTCCCTCGTTCAGTCTGGAAAACGTCGCGCAAACCTTGTTAGGCGAGGGCAAGGCCATCAGCACGCCGTACCAGCGCATGGATGAAATCAACCGCATGTTCGCCGAGGACAAACCGGCACTCGCCACCTACAACCTCAAAGACTGCGAGCTGGTGACACGGATTTTCGCCAAGACCGAACTGCTGAAATTTTTGCTGGAACGCGCCAGCGTCACTGGTTTACCGGCGGATCGCAGCGGTGGGTCGGTGGCGGCGTTCACCCACCTTTACATGCCGCTGATGCACCGCCAGGGCTTTGTGGCGCCGAACCTGGGCGGCAAGTCACCGCAGGCCAGCCCCGGCGGGTTTGTCATGGACTCGCAACCGGGCCTGTACGAGTCGGTACTGGTACTCGACTACAAAAGCCTTTATCCCTCGATCATCCGCACCTTCCTGATCGACCCGGTCGGGCTGATCGAAGGTTTGCAGCATCCCGATGACAGCGACTCTGTACCGGGTTTTCGCGGGGCACGCTTTTCCAGAACCCGGCATTGCCTGCCGGCCATCGTCGCCAGGGTCGCCGAAGGCCGCGAAACCGCCAAGCGCGAACACAACGCGCCGCTGTCACAGGCGCTGAAGATCATCATGAATGCCTTCTACGGCGTACTTGGCTCCAGCGGCTGTCGTTTCTTCGACACACGTTTGGCATCGTCCATCACCTTGCGCGGCCACGAAATCATGCTGCGCACCCGACAGCTGATCGAAGCCCAGGGCCACACGGTGATTTACGGCGATACCGATTCCACGTTCGTCTGGCTGCGCCGTGCCCACGGTCAAGAGGAGGCCGCGCGGATCGGTCATGCATTGGTGGACCACGTCAACCAATGGTGGCGCGAACATGTACGCGAGGAATACGGGCTGGAAAGCGCGTTGGAGTTGCAGTTCGAAACCCACTACAAACGCTTCCTGATGCCGACCATCCGTGGCGCGGAGGAGGGCAGCAAGAAGCGTTACGCCGGCCTGGTCACCCGCGCCGATGGCACTGATGAAATGGTCTACAAAGGCCTGGAAACCGTGCGCACCGACTGGTCACCGCTGGCCCGGCAATTCCAGCAAGAGCTGTACTCGCGGATCTTCCACCGCAAGCCTTATCAGGATTACGTACGCGACTACGTGCAAAAGACCTTGGCGGGCGAGTTCGACGACCGTCTGATCTACCGCAAGCGTCTGCGCCGAACCCTCGACGACTACGAGCGCAACGTACCGCCCCACGTGCGTGCCGCGCGCATCGCCGATGACTTCAACGACCGGCAGGGCCGCCCGCGTCAGTACCAGAACGGCGGCTGGATCAGCTACGTGATCACCGTCGCCGGACCCGAGCCGCTGGAGATTCGTAGCGCCCCCATCGACTACGACCACTATGTCACCCGGCAACTGCAACCGGTGGCGGACGCGATCCTGCCGTTTGTGGACGATGACTTCTCAACCCTGATTGGTGGGCAAATGGGCCTGTTTTAAGTCCAGCAACGACAGCGTCCAGCCATCCGGTATGCCGTGGAAATATTGCTCAAGGGCCTGATGGAAAAGGCTGTTTTCGGGGGAGACCTGGGCAAACAGCGTCATTGACGAGTGAAACTTGAGGTCATCGGGATGGCCGAAAATCTCGGCGATCGAGCGCTGTTTGACGTTCAGGACCAATTGCGTGCACATGCGCAGACGTTGACCCAGCAGCGGATGCTTCATGTACGCCACGGCTTCCTCTTTGGAGCGTATGGCAAAGTGTCGGGACATCTCGCTCTCGCCCAGTCCGGCAAGTTGCGGAAAGATGAACCACATCCAGTGGCGGCGTTTTTTACCGGCAATCAGTTCTTCCTGCACCCATTCAAAGACCGGTTCTTGAGCCTGAACGAAACGTGGCAAGTTAAAAGCATCGAGCTGATCGGTGCTTCTCATGCAGAAACCCTCTGACAATACGGCGATGGCTTAGACCATGGCCAATCGCTGTTTGCGTTGTGGCGCGTGAAACGCGTGGTCCAGCGCCTCCAGATCCCCGGGATCGAGCTGCAGCTGCGGGGATTGTGCATTCAATTGTAGATGTTCAGGTTTGACCGCTTTGGGGATGGCAATCACACCTGTCTGCCGCAGAATCCATGCCAGCGCGACCTGAGCCGGTGTCACCCCGTGACGGGCGGCAATCTTTTCAAGCGCTGGATGGGCGAGCATTTCTCCGCCCTGACCGATTGGACAATACGCCATTAATGGCTGCCGATGCTGTTGACTCCAGGGCAGCAAATCAAATTCGATGCCGCGCTCTTCCAGGTTATACATCACCTGATTGGTGGCGCAGGCCGGTGAGTTCAGTTCGTGCAGGTCGTCCATATCAAAATTGGACACGCCCCAACGGCCAATCTTGCCATCTTCACGCAGGCGCTCGAAGGCTTCAACGGTTTCTTCCAGGGGATACTGACCACGCCAGTGCAGCAGGTACAAATCGATGTAATCGGTCTTCAAACGCCGAAGGCTGCGCTCGCAGGCCTGGGGAATGCCTTGGCAGCTGGCGTTGTGAGGGTAGACCTTGCTGACCAGAAAGACCTTGTCGCGCAGACCGGTAATGGCTTCAGCGACGACTTCCTCGGCGCCGCCTTCTGCGTACATTTCAGCCGTATCGATCAGTGTCATGCCCAACTCGATGCCCAGGCGCAGGGCCGAGACTTCACGCGCGTACGCCGAGGGATCCTCACCCATACGCCAAGTGCCCTGGCCGATGACCGGCACGGAGACACCAGCCAATTCGAGCGTGCGCATGAAAACCTCCTCTACGTGACTCGGTGAATACTAGATTGGCAGCAAAATTACGTCGTTGTTCCTCGGAGCGGCAGATTCCTGATGATAGCAAACAAGACAAAATATCAGCTTTCAGGGCTTGGTCTGCGTGTTCACGGACCACCGGCACCGCACTTTTTTGCCTTTGGTGGCTCTATCCTTGGGCAGCCGGCGGCGATCCCCTCCGTTGGCCCATGCCCAAGTTCAAGAACCCATGGCTCGAGCTTTACCCCGAATCCCCCCACCGATCCACCGCCGTTGCTTGCTCCTGGCTTGTCTGGCGATGCTCTTTGTCACGGGTTGCAGTCAGCAGCAGGGCAGCGACATCGTCAGCCAGTTCCGCGAAGGCCGCCCCCAGGAGTTTCTCCAGACCAGCGTTGACCGCATGGCCACGCTGGCGATGCGTGACAACCTCGACAGCCTCTACTTGCTGATGAGCAAGCTCTACCTGCGCAACCCCGATGAGCTGAAGAAATCCGGCTTCCTCGACGCCCGAACAGCCGGAAAGCAAGTGCGTATGGCCATCGAAGAGCAACAGCCACTGCCCACCCTCGGCGGCAAAAAAGACCTGGCGGCGCTCAGGTATGCCATGAGCCCGGAGTTTCTCGGTGACCGGGTCGGTGCTTTCATTTATGCCATCGGTAGCATGTTGGTGACCGCTCACGGCAATCGTTTGGAGTTCTACATGACGGATGCGATCAACCCGACGTTCGTCAGCAATGCCGCGCGTAACATCGAGATAGCCACATGGATTCTCAGCCAACGACAAAACAAGCAAGGCGAGCCTTTGCTGTTCTCCAATGAGATCTCGGAGGAGGGCAGCAACCTGAGTTTTGCTGTGGAATTCGGCAAAATCGTTGCGCGGCTGGACTTGCTGACGCAGATGCTGGACGAGCGCTACCGACGCATCGGCTTGAACTACGCGCAGAGTCTGCTGTTTTTGAACTTCCTGCCGGTGCAATAAGCCCCAATGCAGACCCTGTAGGAGCCGAGCTTGCTCGCGATAGCGGTATAGCATTCAACCTATGTGTTGGCTCACAGTCCGCCATCGCGAGCAAGCTTGTTGGGGTCCAGTTTTTTTGGACCACTCTGTAGGAGTTTTTAGGCCGCCTGCTGCTCAAAGAGAGCCGGCGGCAGGTTATTCGAAGCGGTGTGGCAACGACGATGGTTGTAATGCGACACAAAATCGATCACATCCTTCTCCGCTTCGAAATGGTTCTGGTAGCCGCTCTCCGGCATCCAGTCATGCTTCAATGTTCTGAAATAACGCTCGACCACCGCATTGTCCCAGCAGTTTCCACGCCGGCTTACGCTATGCACGATCCGGCTTTCTTCCAGGCATGTCGCGAAGCGGTCAGAGGTGTACTGGCAGCCTTGGTCTGAGTGGAACAACAGCTGCGGCATCGGACGACGCAGCGCAACTGCCAGCTTAAGGGCTTTGATGGACAAGTCCGTGTCAGCTGTCCTGGAACAGGCCCATCCCACAATTCTGCGTGAAAAAAGATCCATCACTACCGCCAAATACAACCAGCTATCCCTCACTTTGATGTAGGTGATATCACCCGCCCATAGCGTGTCCGGCTGGACTGGATTAAAACGACGATCAAGTATGTTTGGTGCCGTGACTCCGGGCTTGGTGGCGCGGCGATAGTGGGCATAACGCGGTCGACGTCTGGCGAGTTCCAAAGTATTTATCAAGGAGCGCATTCGGTGACGCCCAATGAAAACACCACCTTTTCTCAGCTCCTTGGACAACCCGCGCGCACCCAGTGCTTCGCGATGCTCCTTATGTACCGCACGAATTTTTAGCTCCAGGTCCTTTTCGATAACACGCGGCAACGCAGGCTTACGCTTCGCGTAAAAGCTACTGCGAGCCAAACCCAGGACCGAGCACATACGTCGAATCGACATTGCTCCTCTAACGCCATCAATCACTTGGTTCGGTTGAACAGAACTTTCAGATGAGAGGGCAATTGCTTTTTTAAGACATGATTCTCGGCCTCAAGCAGGGCCAATTTTGCCTGCAACGACTCGATCATCTGCTGATCTTGGGGCCGGGAGGCCTGCAAAATCCCCGCATGCTCCCGGCGCCAGTGCAAAACCCATCGGCGTAGAGCTGTGGGCCCCACGCCTGTAAGCTCACAGGCTTTAGGAATGGAGCATTTCATCTCCACAACCAAACGAATGGCCTCCGCTTTTTCCTCAGGACTAACAACCCGATATCCCATGATGCTTCCTTAGGTCGATACTCCTACATCATGGTCCAAAAACATTGAGCCACAACAGCTCCGCTCCTACAGGGGAATGGGGGGTGTAGTTACCTCTCGGATATAACGATAGTTCGCATCGATATAAGTGGTTATAAGAAAAATCGCTATGCTGCGGGCCAGATTTCTCCTGCGGTCTTTGTGGACGTATCTATGGATTTAGTGAACATCGGGTTGGTCGTTGCCGGGTTGGTGGTTGGCTTTATTGTTGGCATGACTGGCGTCGGTGGTGGGTCGTTGATGACCCCGATTCTGCTGTGGTTCGGCATCAACCCCGCGACGGCGGTCGGTACCGATCTGCTGTACGCGGCGATCACCAAATCCAGTGGCGTGCTGGCTCACAGGAAAAACAACAACATCGATTGGGCGATTACCGGCTGGCTGACTCTTGGCAGCGTGCCGGCCGTGGCGTTGACGCTGTGGTTCCTGAGCAGTTTGCACACCGCGCCAGAAACGATGAATGCCATCATCAAACAGGCGCTGGGTTTCGTCCTGTTCGCTACGGCGCTGGCGATTCTCTTCAAGAAGCGCCTGCTTGAGTTTGCGCACAATCGTGCCGGTGGTAACTACAACCCCAGCGGCAAGCGCCTCAACGTGATGACAGTCATCACCGGCCTGGTGCTGGGCACCATGGTTGCGCTGACGTCCATCGGTGCTGGCGCCCTTGGCACCGTGGCATTGTTCATCCTGTATCCGCTGCTGCCAACCCGTCGCCTTGTCGGCACGGAAATCGCCCACGCCGTACCGCTGACCCTGGTCGCCGGGCTTGGCCATGCGAGCATGGGCAACATGGACTGGCACGTGCTGGGTTACCTGCTGATCGGTTCGCTACCCGGTATCTGGTTGGGCAGTCATTTGACCGGCAAGATTTCCGATGAAGTTCTGCGTCCTTGCCTGGCGACGATGTTGGTGCTGATTGGTTACAAACTGGCGTTCTGATTCCGACTGATTCGCCAGTGTCACTCGCGGGTGAATATCTCCAGCAGATGCCCGTCCGGGTCATCGAAATACACCCGCCGTCCCCCGGCGTATTCATTGACTTCCTTTGGCCGCTGCTTGCCCGGGTCCGCCCACCACGGTAGGCCGTGTGTTTGCAGGCGCGCGAAGGCTTTGTCGAAGTCGTCGTCACCGATCAAGAACGCATAGTGCTGGGACGCTATCGGCGGCTCGTTGTTATAGAAATCCAGCGACACGCCGTTGTCGAATTTGACGATCAGCATTGGGCCAAAAGGCTCGGGGGCGGGCAGACCGAGGAGCTCGGCGAGGAAATTCGCCGATAGCTGCTTGTTGCGACACCAGACGATGGTGTGGTTCAGCTGAGCGCTCATGGAGATGTCCTCACGGCGATTCAGGTGGATCGACAGGAGCTTTGAGATTAGCCCAGCCTGTTGCGCAATGACCGCCCTGACCTAAGCTTGGGTCAAGGCGAAACACATTCGCGGTGCGTCACCCGGAACGAACGCCGCGATGCGCAATCATTAGAGCGTGGTTATCAAAAGGAGATGCGCATGCTCATCAGGTTTTTGACCCTGACAACCTTGCTGGCTTTCGCCAGTCCCTTGCTCGCAGCCGAAAGCGATTCACCGTTGGACATGGATAAAGGCAGGTTCCGGCCACTGATTGTCATTGCGCCCAGCACCGTTGACCCGGTCTGGACGGGCCTGAAAAAGTCGCTGAACGATCCGGCCAACAAGGAGGGTATCGCCCAGCGCAATATCAGGGTGTACAGCGTGCTGAACATGTTCGGGCAACTCGACGGCAAGGATCTCGGTCAGCAGGACACTATGGCACTGATACGCGCCCTGAAACTCGGAGTGGGGGGGTTGCCCAAAGTGATCCTGATCGGCAAGGACGGCGAGAAGAAGCTTGAGAGCTCGGGGGATGAATCAAAGTCGGTCGATTTGAAGAAGATTTTCGACACAATTGACGCCCTGCCAGCGGCAGAGAAAGAAGCCCCCGCGCCCACGGTAGCGGCCCCCGTTGTAGCCGATCCGGTCAAAGATGCCCAAGGCACCAAGGCTGCCAAGCATGGCAAATCGGGCAAACCCGCCAAGGTTCCTGAAATGCCGGATGACTGACACTCCACAGAACCCCTGTGGTTATCAGTTATAGCGATACCCGACTGTCACGATCACCCATTTTTTTTGCCGGTGAAGTATCCGCCTTCATTGGCTTCGGAAATTTCCTTCAAGTCGTGTAGCACTTGATGAACTGGTGCCGTACAGCGCGCACCGCTAGCCTTCATGGAAGTCCGCGACATTGAGGGACCCAAGGACGAAAACACCCGTAGAAAAAAGGAGCCTCGCCTGTGAAAAAGTTAAGCAAGCCTCAACAACCGCAAACCCCAACCGATGCCGATCATCCCGCTCCCGCGAAGGTGTGCGAGACCGCAAAAGTGGCGGTCACGCAGCGCCCCAGGCGTGTTTCCTCGCCCCAGCAGATATTCGCCATTGCCCCCGGCGTCGACACACTGACCCTGCTAAAACAAGCCTGCGAAACCCTCGCGTCACTGAATGCCCTGCTCGAGAATTTTGCCGCAAAACTGGAAGGGCCGAACCGCGGTGAAGTGTTTTCGATTCAGCAGTTGGCGATGGTCGCCGAGTTGTTGGTGACTCAGGTGCGGGACAATCTTGGTTCGCGTGACGATGCGTCTGCCGGTCAGCCAGTGACTCGGCATTAAGCAGGTATCCAACGAAAATGGACGACCGCAAAGGGTCACCCATTTTTTGCCTTTTGCAGCTGCTACAGGGGCCGGGGTTGCTTGAGGAGTTTTTGAAACTCTTCCACCGGCAACGGCCGGCTGTGTAAATACCCCTGATAAAAATCGCAACCCAGCCCCTGCAAAAACTCCAGTTGCTCGGGCGTTTCTACCCCTTCGGCAATCACTTTCAGCTCCAGGCTGCGAGCCATTGCGACAATGGCTCGGATGATCTCGGCGTCGTTCGGATCGGTAGTAGCGTCGCGAATGAATGACTGATCGATTTTCAGAGTGTCGACCGGCAAGCGCTTGAGGTAGGTCAGTGAGGAGTAGCCGGTGCCGAAGTCGTCCATCGCGAAACTCACGCCGAGTTTTTTCAGGCGGCGCATTTTGTTGATGGTGTCTTCCAGGTTCTGGATGACGATGCCTTCAGTGATTTCAAGTTTCAGCAGCGAGCAGGGCAGGCCGTGGCTGGTGAGGCAGTGTTCGATGCGCTCGACGAAATCGGTTTGACGAAATTGTCTCGGACTGATGTTCACGCACAGGCTGAAGCTCAGCGGGTTGACCAGGCCTTTGGTGACCAGCTGTTTGAAGGCCCCGCAGGCTTCGTCAATGATCCAGGTGCCAACATCAAGAATCAGGCCGCTGTCTTCCAGCACCTTGATGAACTCGGTCGGGGATTGCGCACCGAGTTCCGGGTGGTTCCAGCGCACCAGCGCTTCGGCGCCGACAATGCGATTGCCCCGGGCGTCGACCTGCGGTTGGTAATGCACATGAAATTCGCCCCGGGAAAGGGCCAGGCGCAGGTCGGTTTCCATGCGCAGGCGTTCGCTGGCGGCCTTCTGCATGGCGTTGTGATACATCTGCGAGGTGTTGCGCCCCGAGTCCTTGGCGCGGTAAAGCGCGATGTCGGCGCGTTTGAGCAGGTCGGTCGGGGTCGAGCCGTGGTCCGGAATCAGCGCGATGCCTATGCTTGGCGTCACTTGCAGGCGCTGGCCATCGAGGAACATCGGTTCCGACAGCAGTTCTCGTAACGTGTTGGCCTGTTCCTGAACCTCAGCGCTGACTTCATTGCGCGAACCTTCCAGACCGCTGAGCAACACCACAAATTCGTCACCGCCCAGCCGCGCCACGGTGTCTTCCATCCGCACGCTGGCTTCCAGTCGCGCGGTGATGATTTTCAGCACCGTATCGCCGACCGGGTGACCGAGGGAGTCGTTGATGTGCTTGAAGTGATCGAGGTCAAGGAACAGCAACGCACCACGCAGGTTATGGCGCTTGAGCAAGGCGATTTGCTGGCTCAGGCGGTCCATCAGCAAGGCGCGGTTGGGCAGGTTGGTCAGGGGGTCGTGGTAGGCCAGGTGACGGATTTGCGCTTCGGCGTTTTTCAGCAGGCTGACGTCGCGAGCCGTCAGCAACAGGCAGGCGGTTTCGTTGAGGGTGATCGGCTCGACCGAGACTTCGACGGTCAACAACTCCCCGCCTTTATTGCGTCCGAGCATTTCCCGGTGATGCACACGGCCCTTGATCTGCAGCTCGGTCAGCAACGCCGAACGTTGTTTCTCTTCGGCCCAAATGCCCACTTCATACACCGTACGACCGATCACCTCTTGCGCGCGGTAGCCGGTCAGGCGGCAGAAACCGTCGTTGACCTCCAGATAACGCCCGGTATCGCGCTCGGTAATGGTGATGGCGTCGGGGCTTGAGTGGAACGCCTTGGCGAACTTCTCTTCACTGGCCTTGAGCGCCGCTTCGGAGCGTTGCTGGTGGGAGATATCGCGCAAGGTGGTGACGATGCAGGGTTGGTTGCCAACGCTGATCTGGCGGCTGGAAATCACGCAGGTCAGGGATTGCCCGTCCTTGTGCTGGGCGACGATGTCTACATTGTCCAGCCCTTGTTCACGGATGATCTGTTCGATCCGTTGAGGGCTGTTCGCCGCCGCGTCCCACAGGCCAATCTCGTCGGCGCTGTGGCCAATCACTTCGGCGGCGCTCCAGCCAAAGGTCTGGGTGAAACTGGAGTTGATCTCGATGAATTGGCCGGTGTCCTGGTCTGTCACGCAAATCGGGTCCGGGCTGACCTGGAACAGTGTGGCGAATTTCTCTTCGGAGGCCACCAGTCGCTGTTCGCGCTCTACCTGATCGGTGATGTCCAGCAGGGTGCCGGCCATGCGCAGCGGCAAGCCGTTTTCATCGCGGTAGAGGCGGGCGCGGCTTTCCAGGTAGCGCGAACTGCCGTCCGGCAGTTGTACACGGTAGGTCAGTTGATAATTGCCGGCCGGGCCTTCGCGCAGGCTGCGATAGGCGTTGCGCATGGTGTCGCGATCTTCGCCAGGCACGCCTTCGAAAAAATCGTCGAAGGATTCATGGAAGGGTTTGGCCTCCAGCCCGTGCAACTGCGCGGCCCGCGCCGAGCCGTAGAGCATGCCGCTGGGAATGTGCCAGTCCCAAGTGCCGAGTTGCGCCGAATCCAGGGCGAGGTCGAGACGCTCCTGGCTATCCTTGAGCGCTTGTTCGGCGATTTTGCGTTCAGTGGTGTCGAGGAAGGTGCTCAGCAAGTACGGCTGGCCCTCGAGTTCAACCTTTTGTGCACTGAGGATGCCATTGTGGATCTGCCCGTTGCTGGCACGAAGTTGTACCTCCATGCTGATCAGCTCGCCTTTGGCCATGCTGGCCGAAACCAGTTCGGCGCGTTGCTCCGGGTGAACCCAAAGGCCCAGTTCCAGCGTGGTGCGGCCGATCGCGCTTTGCACCGGCCAGCCGAACAGGCTTTCAAAGTACTGGTTGGCTTCGGTGATCAGGCCGTCTTCCTGGCGGGTCAGCAACACCATGTTCGGGCACAGGTGAAACAGCGTGGCGAAGCGTTTTTCCGAGCTGATCAGGGCTTGTTCGCGCAGACGCTGATGAGTGATTTCGCGGATGACACCAATCATGCGTGGCCGACCGTTCATGTCCGGCAGCAGGCTGCCGCTGATTTCCAGCCAGTGCAGGCTGCCATCGGGCCAGCGGATGCGGTGGCGCATCGCTTGTGCAAGGGGGGCGCCGGCAATCACGGCATCGAACGCCCGGACGGTTTTCGCGCGATCTTCCGGCGGCACCAAATCGAGGTATTGCAGGTCTGCGGGCAATGGCACATGCGGATCGAAACCAAACAGCGCCTGAGTCCCCCGCGACCAGCTGATCTGCCCCCGCTCGATGTCCCAACACCAGGCACCCAGCCGAGCGCCGTTCAACGCGGCGAGCAATTGTGGCGCGCTTTGCCAGCTCAGCTCGGACCGTTTAGGGTCAAGTGCCTGAATGCGCGGCATTGAGGGGATTCGGTCAACAGATTTCGGCATTGGCAACAGGCCTTGGGCGGAAATGGGCGTTAAGCGTAGAGTTTTTCGGCTCTATAGGCGTAGTACACGTTAGCCCTGAGTCCCTGGCAGATCGATTTGTGCATCCAGCAAAGCCATAAATGCCCTTGCTGCATTCGATAGCGTCCTTTCGGTGTGTAGGATATAGCCTAGCTTGCGAGTCAGTTGTATGCCGGGTAAGGGTATTCGCGCAACCTGTTCATCCAGCATCGTGCGCGGCAATACGCTCCAGGCCAAGCCGATTGAGACCATCATCTTGATCGTTTCCAGATAATTGGTGCTCATGGCGATGTTCGGTGTCAGGCCTTGCGCCTCAAACAGCCGCTGAACGATGTGATGAGTAAAGGTGTTGCCGCCGGGGAAGACCGCCGGGTGCAGGGCGATATCTGCCAGACTCACCGGGCCGTTGCTGATCAGCGAATGCTCCGGGGCAACCACGAAATCCAGCGGGTCGTCCCACACCGGCGTCGCCTTGACCAGCGTGTGCGGCTCCGGCGCCAACGTAATCACTGCCAGTTCCGCGCGGCCATGGAGGATTTCTTCGTAGGCCACTTCCGAATCGAGGAACTGAATATCCAGCGCCACTTGAGGGTAACGCCGGGTGAACTCCCTTAATAAGGGGGGCAAACGGTGCAGGCCGATATGGTGACTGGTAGCCAAGGTCAGACGGCCGGACACTTCGCCGGTCAGATTGGTCAGGGCGCGCCGGGTGTCGTCCAGCACATTCAGTATCTGATAAGCCCGTGGCAGCAGGGCGCGGCCGGCCTCGGTCAGGCCGACTTCACGGCCCAGGCGATCAAACAGCCGAACCTTCAATTGCTGCTCCAGCCCGGCGATGCGCTTGCTGATCGCCGGTTGGGTCAGGTGCAGCCGTTCACCTGCACCGGAGAAGCTCCCGGTCTCGGCAATCGCGATAAAGGCATTGAGGTTGGCCAGATCCATTGTTGTATTCCAGTTGGTTATCCAAAGCATAAAAAATATGAATTTGAGTTATTTAATGTAACCCCCTAGGATCGACCTCACAAGCCAAAGGGTTATTGAAGCGTTCAAGGCCCGGGGCATAGAAACAAGCTGATGAGGAAACCGTCTGATGGCCGGCAAAACGCTCTACGACAAGCTCTGGGATTCGCATTTGGTCAAACAGCGCGACGATGGCTCGGCGCTGATTTATATCGATCGTCACATCATCCACGAAGTGACCTCGCCGCAAGCCTTTGAAGGCCTGCGTCTGGCCGGGCGCAAGCCTTGGCGCATCGATGCCAACATCGCGACCCCGGACCACAACGTACCGACCACACCAGAGCGCAAGGGCGGCATCGAAGCCATTGTCGACGAGGTCTCGCGTTTGCAGGTTCAGACCCTCGACGACAACTGTGATGAATACGGCATCGTCGAATTCAAGATGAACGACATTCGCCAAGGCATCGTCCACGTCATCGGCCCGGAGCAGGGCGCGACCTTGCCGGGCATGACCGTGGTCTGCGGCGACTCCCACACCTCGACTCACGGTGCGTTCGGTGCCCTGGCTCACGGTATCGGCACCTCCGAGGTCGAGCACGTGCTCGCCACTCAGTGCCTGGTCGCCAAGAAAATGAAGAATATGCTGGTGTCGGTCGAAGGCCAATTGCCGTTCGGCGTGACGGCCAAGGACATTGTCCTTGCCGTGATCGGCAAAATCGGCACCGCTGGCGGTAACGGCCATGCCATCGAATTCGCCGGTAGCGCGATTCGTGACTTGTCCGTTGAAGGCCGCATGACCATTTGCAACATGTCCATCGAGGCCGGCGCTCGCGTTGGTCTGGTAGCAGCGGACGAAAAAACCGTGGCCTACGTGAAGGGCCGTCCATTCGCCCCGAAAGGCGCGGAATGGGACTTGGCCGTCGAAGCCTGGAAAGACCTGGTGTCGGATAAAGACGCCACCTTCGACACCATCGTTGAGCTCGACGCCACCCAGATCAAGCCGCAAGTCAGCTGGGGCACCTCGCCTGAGATGGTGTTGGCTGTCGATCAGAACGTTCCGGACCCAGCGAAGGAAATGGACCTGGTCAAACGCGATTCGATCGTTCGCGCCTTGAAGTACATGGGGTTGACCGCCAATCAGGCGATCACCGACATTCAGCTGGATCGCGTGTTCATCGGCTCCTGCACCAACTCGCGGATCGAAGACTTGCGCGCAGCCGCCGTGATCGCCAAGGGCCGCAAAGTAGCGTCGACCATCAAGCAGGCCATCGTGGTGCCGGGCTCGGGTCTGGTGAAGGCGCAGGCCGAAGCGGAAGGTCTGGACAAGATTTTCCTCGAAGCCGGTTTTGAATGGCGTGAGCCTGGGTGCTCGATGTGTCTGGCGATGAACCCGGACCGTTTGGAGTCGGGCGAGCATTGCGCTTCGACCTCCAACCGCAACTTCGAAGGCCGTCAGGGCGCCGGTGGTCGTACTCACCTTGTCAGCCCGGCGATGGCCGCCGCCGCCGCTGTAAACGGTCGTTTCATCGACGTCCGTGAATTGATCTAAAGGAGCGCAGCATGAAAGCTTTTACCCAGCACACTGGTCTTGTCGCGCCTTTGGATCGTGCCAACGTCGATACCGATCAGATCATTCCGAAGCAGTTTTTAAAGTCGATCAAGCGCACGGGTTTTGGCCCGAACCTGTTCGATGAATGGCGTTATCTGGATGTGGGGCAACCGTATCAGGACAACTCCAAGCGTCCGCTGAACAAGGACTTCGTCCTCAATGCCGAACGTTATCAAGGCGCCAGCGTTTTGCTGGCACGTGAAAACTTCGGTTGCGGCTCCAGCCGTGAACACGCGCCGTGGGCGCTGGAAGAGTACGGTTTCCGCAGCATCATCGCGCCGAGCTACGCCGACATCTTCTTCAACAACAGCTTCAAGAACGGCTTGCTGCCGATCATCTTGAGCGACGCTGAAGTGGATGAGTTGTTCCAGCAGGTTGAAGCGAATCCTGGCTACCAGTTGCAGGTTGATCTGCAAGCCCAGACCGTGACGCGCCCGGATGGCAAGGTGCTGAACTTTGAGATTGATGCGTTTCGCAAGCATTGTCTGTTGAACGGTCTGGACGATATCGGCCTGACGTTGCAGGACCATGAGGCGATTGCGACGTTTGAGGCCAAGCATCGTGCGAGCCAGCCGTGGTTGTTTCGCGACGCTTGATTTTGCGTAAGGCGTGATACCGCCATCGCGGGCAAGCCAGCTCCTACAAGGACAGCGCAATTGCTGTAGGAGCTGGCTTGCCAGCGAAGAGGCCCGAGTAGACACCACAAGACTCATCCCAAAAAGGAAGTCCGCATGACCAGCACCGCCCCGCACAGCCAGGTAGTCCAAAAGCAATTCGGTGAACAGGCCTCGGCCTATCTGAGCAGCGCCGTTCACGCTCAAGGCACCGAATTTTCGCTGCTACAGGCCGAACTGGCCGGGCAGGGCGATGCTCGAGTATTGGACTTGGGCTGCGGCGCCGGCCATGTGAGTTTTCATGTGGCCTCGCTGGTCAAGGACGTGGTGGCCTACGACCTGTCCCGGCAAATGCTCGATGTGGTCGCCGGTGCTGCCGTTGATCGTGGCTTGAGCAACGTATCGACGGTCCTCGGTGCCGCCGAGCGCCTGCCGTTCGCCGATGGCGAGTTCGACTTCGTGTTCAGCCGATATTCGGCGCACCATTGGAGCGATCTCGGCCAGGCGCTGCGGGAAGTTCGTCGGGTGCTGAAACCGGGTGGCGTGGCGGCGTTCATCGACGTGTTGTCACCGGGCAGTCCGTTGTTCGACACTTACCTGCAAAGCGTCGAAGTGCTGCGCGACACCAGTCACGTGCGCGATTATTCCGCCGGCGAGTGGTTGCGTCAGGTCAGTGAAGCGGGGTTGCATACCCGCAGCACCACGCGTCAACGGCTGCGTCTGGAATACACCTCGTGGGTTGAGCGCATGCGCACACCTGAAGTGATGCGCGCTGCCATCCGCGAGTTGCAGCAGTCGATGGGTAATGAAGTACGCGAATATTTCGAGATTGAGGCCGATGGTTCGTTCAGTACAGATGTGCTGGTACTGATTGCAGAACGATAAGCTCCGGGCGATAGAATTTTTCCGGGTGCGCCCCTGGGCGCACCGACTGATGACATGAGGAAAGCATGAGCAAGCAGATTCTGATTCTCCCAGGTGACGGTATTGGCCCGGAAATCATGGCCGAAGCGGTCAAGGTGCTGGAATTGGCCAGCGACAAGTACAGCTTGGGCTTCGAGCTGAGCCACGACGTGATCGGCGGCGCGGCCATCGACAAGCACGGCGTGCCATTGGCCGACGAAACCCTGGAGCGTGCCCGCGCAGCCGACGCTGTGTTGCTGGGTGCCGTGGGCGGCCCGAAATGGGACACCATTGAGCGTGACATCCGCCCTGAGCGCGGTCTGCTGAAAATCCGTGCGCAACTGGGCCTGTTCGGCAACCTGCGTCCGGCGATCCTGTACCCGCAACTGGCTGAGGCTTCGAGCCTGAAGCCGGAAATCGTGGCCGGCCTGGACATCCTGATCGTTCGCGAACTGACCGGCGGTATCTATTTCGGCGCGCCGCGCGGCACCCGTACCCTGGAAAACGGCGAGCGTCAGTCCTACGACACCCTGCCGTACAGCGAAAGCGAAATCCGCCGCATCGCCCGCGTCGGTTTCGACATGGCCATGGTCCGCGGCAAGAAACTGTGCTCGGTGGACAAGGCCAACGTGCTGGCGTCCAGCCAGCTGTGGCGTGAAATCGTCGAGGAAGTGGCCAAGGATTACCCGCAAGTCGAACTGAGCCACATGTATGTCGACAACGCCGCCATGCAACTGGTGCGTGCGCCGAAGCAGTTCGACGTGATCGTCACCGACAACATGTTCGGCGACATCCTGTCCGACCAGGCCTCGATGCTCACCGGTTCCATCGGCATGCTGCCGTCGGCGTCCCTGGACACCAACAACAAGGGCATGTACGAGCCGTGCCACGGTTCGGCGCCGGACATCGCCGGCAAGGGTATCGCCAACCCGTTGGCGACCATTTTGTCGGTGTCGATGATGCTGCGTTACAGCTTCAACCAGCAGGCTGCGGCCGATGCCATCGAGAAAGCCGTGAGCCTGGTGCTGGACCAAGGCCTGCGCACGGGCGACATTTGGTCGGCCGGTTGCACTAAAGTCGGTACGCAAGAAATGGGCGACGCAGTAGTCGCCGCGCTGCGGAATCTGTAATCTCTTGGGCCCGCTGCCACTTTCAACTTCGAAAGCAGCGGCCCACTTTTTAAGAAGGTGTAGTTGCGATGAAACGTGTAGGTCTGATCGGTTGGCGCGGTATGGTCGGTTCCGTGCTCATGCAGCGGATGCTGGAAGAGCAGGATTTCGATCTTATTGAGCCGGTGTTTTTCACCACTTCCAATGTCGGTGGCCAAGGCCCGTCCGTGGGCAAGGACATTGCTCCGCTCAAGGACGCTTACAGCATTGAAGAGCTGAAAACCCTCGACGTGATTCTGACCTGCCAGGGTGGCGACTACACCAGCGAAGTATTCCCCAAGCTGCGCGAAGCCGGCTGGCAGGGTTACTGGATCGACGCCGCTTCCAGCCTGCGCATGCAGGATGACGCGGTCATCGTCCTGGACCCGGTCAACCGCAAGGTCATCGACCAGCAACTGGATGCGGGCACCAAGAACTACATCGGTGGCAACTGCACCGTCAGCCTGATGCTGATGGGCCTGGGCGGTTTGTTTGAAGCCGGTCTGGTCGAGTGGATGAGCGCCATGACCTATCAGGCGGCCTCCGGTGCCGGCGCGCAGAACATGCGTGAGCTGATCAAGCAAATGGGCGCGACCCACGCTGCTGTCGCGGATCAACTGGCTGACCCGGCCAGCGCCATCCTCGACATTGACCGTCGTGTGGCCGAAGCCATGCGCAGCGAAGCGTACCCGACCGAAAACTTCGGCGTACCGCTGGCCGGCAGCCTGATCCCGTGGATCGACAAGGAACTGCCGAACGGTCAAAGCCGCGAAGAGTGGAAGGCCCAGGCCGAGACCAACAAGATCCTCGGTCGCTTCAAGAGCCCGATCCCGGTTGACGGCATCTGCGTGCGCATCGGCGCCATGCGCTGCCACAGCCAGGCACTGACCATCAAACTGAACAAAGACGTGCCGATCGCCGACATCGAAGGGCTGATCAGCCAGCACAACCCTTGGGTGAAACTGGTGCCGAACAACCGCGACATCAGCATGCAGGAGCTGAGCCCGACCAAGGTCACCGGCACCCTGAACGTGCCGGTTGGCCGTCTGCGCAAACTGAACATGGGTTCGCAATTCGTCGGTGCCTTCACCGTCGGCGACCAACTGCTGTGGGGCGCGGCCGAGCCGCTGCGTCGCATGCTGCGGATCCTGCTTGAGCGTTGATCGATTGAAGCAATAAAAGAACCCGTGCCTTGAAAGAGGTGCGGGTTTTTTGGTTGTTGGGTGTCTGTTAAGCCGCCATCGCGAGCAAGCTCGGCTCCTACAAGAGCGACACCGATCCTGTAGGAGCCGAGCTTGCTCGCGATGAGGACGGTACAGACACCACAAATCCCCGTCAGAAATTGCCTGTACGCCACCCAGCCGGTAAAGTGCCGCTCCCCCCGTTTCGCCAGAGGTAGAACCATGAGCCAGTCCTTTGATATCGCCGTGATCGGCGCCACCGGTACTGTCGGCGAAACGCTCGTGCAGATTCTTGAAGAGCGCAACTTTCCGGTCGGCAACCTGCATTTGTTGGCGAGCAGCGAATCGGCCGGGCATTCGGTGCCGTTTCGCGGCAAGAATGTGCGGGTGCGGGAAGTCGATGAGTTCGATTTCAGCAAAGTCCAGTTGGTGTTTTTCGCGGCTGGCCCTGCGGTGACTCTCAGTTTCGCGTCGCGTGCTACTGCCGCCGGTTGCTCGTTGATCGACCTGTCTGGCGCTTTGCCGGCCGATCAGGCGCCGCAAGTGGTGCCGGAAGCCAATGCCGAGGTGTTGGCTGGCTTGAAAAAGCCATTCCAGGTCAGCAGCCCCAGCCCGTCGGCCACCACGCTGGCCGTGGTGCTGGCGCCGTTGCTCGGGGTGATCGATCTGCAGTGGGTCAATGTGACCGCCAGCCTGGCGGTCTCCGCCCAAGGTCGCGAAGCGGTAACGGAGCTGGCCCGGCAAACCGCCGAGTTGCTCAACGTGCGTCCGCTGGAGCCGACGTTCTTCGATCGGCAAATGGCCTTCAACCTGCTGGCTCAGGTCGGCAAGCCGGATGAGCAAGGCCATACGCTGCTGGAAAAACGCCTGGTGCGTGAGTTGCGGCAGGTGTTGGCGCTGCCGTCATTAAAGATTTCCGTCACTTGCATTCAAGCCCCGGTGTTTTTTGGCGATAGCTTTAGTGTGACCTTGCAGTCAGCGAGTGCTGTCGACCTGGCGAAAGTCAACGCGGCGCTGGAGGATGCGTCCGGTATCGAGCTGGTCGAGGCCGGCGACTACCCGACCGCAGTGGGCGATGCGGTGGGGCAGGACGTGGTGTACGTCGGTCGGGTTCGCAGCGGTATCGACGACCTGTCGGAACTTAATGTGTGGCTGACGTCAGATAACGTACGCAAAGGTGCCGCGCTGAATGCTGTGCAGGTGGCTGAATTGTTGATAAAAGACCTGCTGTAAAAGATACTTGGCAACAATTTGCAGAATGATTCTAGCCGGGCGCTATGCTTGGCCGCGGTGCTAAAGGAAAGCCACCTTGCGGGGCTTTGCGGAGCATGCAAGAAATGATCGCGCGCGATGACACGTCGACGCCGCGCGCAATGCCTGACGGCAGCGACTATCAAGACCTTCTCGCTGGCCGAGGAATGTTCAAACAAAGGATGAGGCTATGGTTCAAGTTCGCAAACTGGTGTTAGCAATTGCGGCCGCCTCGGCGCTGTCCTCCGGCATGGCACATGCCCTCGGGCTCGGGGAATTGACCCTGAAGTCGACGCTGAACCAACCTTTGGTAGCAGAAATCGAGCTGCTTGACGTCAAGGACCTTACGGTTGCCGAAGTGGTGCCGAGCCTGGCCTCGCCCGAAGACTTCGCCAAGGCCGGTGTCGACCGCCAGGCATTTCTCAATGACCTGACCTTCACACCGGTGCTCAACGCCAGTGGTAGAAGCATCCTGCGTGTGACTTCCAGCAAACCCCTGTCCGAACCGATGGTGAAATTCCTGGTTCAAGTGATGTGGCCAAACGGTCGCCTGCTACGCGATTACAGCGTGCTGCTCGATCCGTCCAAATTCTCGCCGCAGACCGTTGATGCGGCTACGCAGCCAGCGCCGACTCAAACCGTCACCGCCCCCGTGACTGGTGCGACTAAACCGACTCAACACACCACCGCGCCGCGCGACACCCTGTGGGAAATCGCCGCGAAGGCGCGCAACGGTGGCTCGATTCAGCAAACGATGCTGGCCATCCAGGCGTTGAACCCGGATGCCTTTATCGACGGCAACATCAACCGCCTGAAAACCGGCCAAGTGCTGCGCCTGCCGGATCAGGCGCAAGCCACCAGCCTGCCACACGCCAAGGCAATCGCTGAAGTGGCCGCGCAGAACACCGCGTGGCGCCAGGGCCGTCGTTATGTGGCGAAACCCGGCACCGGCCAGCAACAACTCGATGCCACCAAGCGTGGTAACGCTGACGCGGGTGCTGCACAAGACACCAAGGACAAGCTGAGCCTGGTCTCGGCCGAATCCGGCAAGGCGGGCGGCAAAGGCGCTGCGGGCGATGCCAAGAACCTGAGCAACAAGCTGGCCGTGACCCAGGAAAGCCTCGACACGACGCGTCGTGACAACGCTGAACTGAAAAGCCGCATGACTGATCTGCAAAGTCAGGTGGACAAGCTGCAACGCCTGCTCGAGCTGAAGAACAATCAATTGGCCAAGTTGCAGGCCGAAGGTGCGGCGGGTGCACCTGCTGCAACGGCTGCTCCGGCCATATCGGCTGAGTTGGCGGCCGACCCAACGACGGCTCCGGCTGACGTAGCACCGACTCCGGCAGCACCTGCGCCAGAAGCAGCTGCCGCTCCTGCCGAACCGACAACCGAGCCGGCACCGGCTCTCTCCGACAACCAGAAATTCAACGAGCTGCTGTCCAACCCGGTGCTGTTGGGGCTGATCGGTGGTGGTGCGGTGGTTCTGGCGCTCTTGCTGCTGTTGTTGGCGCGTCGCCGCAAAGCTCAGCAAGAAGCCGAGAAACACCTGCGCATGGCCCATGCCTTGTCAGAAGGGCAGGATTTGTCCTTTGACAGCGACCTGTCGTATAGCAGTTTCGACGGCCTGGAAGTTCCGCCTGCGAGCGTAAAACTCGCCACTGCGCCGACCCCGGCACCTGCGCCAGCACCAGTGATTGCGCCGGTTGTAGTAACTGCGCCAATAGCTGCACCGCTGGTGTCGCCTGCCGCCGAGCCTGATGACGATGTGCTGAGCAAGGCGCAGTCGCACATCACTGCCGGTCGCCTGAACCAGGCTGCCGCGTTGCTGGAAGACGGCATCAAGCAAGAGCCGCAACGCAGTGAGCTGCGTTTGAAACTGATGGAGGTTTACGGTCAGCAGGGCGATCGTGATGCATTCGTTGGCCAGGAGCGCCAGCTGGTCGCCAACGGCGATAACTTTGCCCAGGTCGAAAAACTTAAATCGCGCTTCCCGGCTATGGCCGTGGTCGCCGCAAGTGGTCTGGCCGCAGCGGCTATCGCCGCAGAGCTGGACGCTCAGTACGTCAAAGACTTGCTGCTGGACGAGCCGCAAGCCCCGGCGCCTGCTGATGACGACTTCGACAGCGCTTTCGACTTGAGCCTGGACGACCTGGAAGCCGCTTCACCGGCTGTGGTTGCGCCAGAAGCAGACGCGTCGACTGAGCTGGACGAGTTTCCGCTGGATGACGATTTGAGCTTTGAATCGGTATTGCAGCAGCAAACCGACATCAAGGAAAACCTCGACGACCTGTCGGACTTCGATCTGGACATGGATCTGGGCGCAGATCCGTCGCCGGCCATTCTCGCCGAAGACGACTTCCTGCTGGATCTGGACGAAGGCGTGAAGGATTTGCCCGTCGTGCCTGAAGTGCCGCAGGACGATCTGGAGCTGCCTGCCGATTTTGACCTGTCGCTGGCTGATGAAATGGACGTGACCCCGGCCGAGCCTCGCGCCGCTGAGATTCCGGACGCTTTTGAAGCTGAACTGGATGACGTCAACGACGAGCTGGATCGTCTGTCCCAGAGCATTGGCGAGCCGAGCTTTACCGCAGAAGACGCCATGGCCTCGGCGGCTGACGAGCCGGACTTCGACTTCCTCTCTGGTACGGATGAAGTCGCTACCAAGCTCGATCTGGCCCAGGCCTACATCGACATGGGCGACAACGACGGCGCACGGGACATCCTCAATGAGGTGGTGACCGAGGGTGATGCCGGGCAGAAGAGCGAAGCCAGGGAAATGCTTTCGCGTCTGGCTTGAGTGATCAGGCAGCAGTAAAGAAAACGGCAGCCCATTGAGGCTGCCGTTTTTGTTTTCGCGATGAGCCAGCGGTGTTGGGTCTATTGCTTTCGCGAGCAGGCTCGCTCCCACAGGGTATGCATTTCAATGTGGGAGCGAGCCTGCTCGCGAAGAGTCCATCACATTCAACATGGATGTTGAGGCCAATCAACAAAAGACATACGCCTCTGGCGTCCCGCTTCAGCGGCCTTATAATGCCCGCCTTTGCGCACATCAGCAGGCTGTCACCCCTTGGCAAATATAGATAATCCGGCTGCCGAAATGGCGGCCGACGGCTTTTTCCGGATCGCATTGGGCGTTGAATACAAAGGCTCGCGCTATCGTGGCTGGCAACGCCAGGCCAGCGGCGTGCTCACAGTGCAGGAAACCCTTGAGAAAGCCTTGTCCAAAGTCGCCGACTCGCCGGTGTCGCTGCTGTGCGCCGGACGAACGGACGCTGGTGTGCATGCGTGCGGTCAGGTGGTGCATTTCGATACTCAGGTCGAGCGTTCGATGAAGGCCTGGGTCATGGGTGCCAATATCAATTTGCCGCACGACGTCAGTGTCAGCTGGGCCAAGGTCATGCCGGCGCATTTTCATGCGCGTTTCAAGGCTATTGCCCGGCGCTACCGCTACGTGATCTACAACGATCAGATCCGGCCGGCGCACCTCAACGAAGAAATCACCTGGAATCACCGCCCGCTGGACGTTGAACGCATGGCTGAAGCGGCGCAGTACCTGGTGGGTACGCATGATTTCAGTGCGTTCCGCGCCGGGCAGTGCCAGGCCAAGTCGCCGATCAAGGAATTGCATCACCTGCGAGTCACGCGTCACGGCAAGATGATCGTGCTGGACATCCGCGCCAGTGCGTTCCTGCACCACATGGTGCGCAACATTGCGGGCGTGCTGATGACCATCGGTACCGGCGAGCGTCCGGTGGAGTGGATGAAGGAGGTGTTGGAAAGCCGCATTCGCCGTTCCGGCGGGGTGACGGCGCATCCGTTCGGCCTGTATCTGGTGCAGGTCGAGTACCGTGATGAGTTCCAATTGCCCGAACGTTACATTGGCCCACACTTCCTGACCGGTTTCACGGAACTTGACGGCTGACGCCCTCGAACGCATTTGTTACCATCCGGGACTTTCCCGGATTTACCCTGAGGATTTATCGACATGTCTGCCGTTCGCAGCAAGATTTGCGGGATCACCCGCATAGAAGATGCGTTGGCGGCGGTCGAGGCCGGGGCCGATGCCATCGGGTTTGTGTTTTATGCCAAAAGCCCTCGGGCCGTGACGTTTCAGCAGGCGCGCGACATCATCAAGGCGCTGCCGCCGTTCGTCACCACCGTGGGTTTGTTCGTCAATGCCAGTCGCTGCGAGCTGGGCGAGCTGCTCGATGCCGTGCCACTGGACCTGTTGCAGTTCCATGGCGACGAAACGGCCGCCGAGTGTGAAGGCTGGCACCGGCCGTACATCAAGGCGCTACGGGTCAAGGCGGGTGACGACATCGCGGCCGCCTGCGATGCGTTCCCCAGCGCCAGCGGTATCCTGTTGGACGCCTATGTCGAAGGCGTGCCCGGTGGAACCGGTGAGGCGTTTGACTGGTCTCTGATACCGCAAGGCTTGAGCAAGCCGATCATTCTGGCGGGCGGTTTGACCCCTGAAAACGTCGCTGGGGCGATTGCCCGGGTGCGGCCTTACGCCGTGGACGTCAGTGGTGGGGTAGAAGCAAGCAAGGGCATCAAGGATCACGCAAAGATTCAGGCATTCATCAAGGCGGTTGTGGGAGCTGTCGAGTGAAGCGAGGCTGCGATTTTTTGAACCGGACGTTGATGTGACGGCTGGCAGACTGCCGCCGTCCACTGCTGTGTACAAAAGAGGTGCACCTGCACAAAGCAGGCATGGCTGAGGATTTATGGATTGTACGCAGGTCAAGTCTCGCGCTGACCGCGGCCACCCGATCAATCATCGCCACACATATGAATTTAGCTCAAGGGCATACGCGGGGCTGCGAACCAGAGCGTTCGGGCCGCCGGTACTGGAGAAAGAAAGCATGAGCAACTGGTTAGTAGACAAACTGATCCCTTCGATCATGCGTTCCGAGGTCAAGAAGAGCTCGGTGCCTGAAGGTCTGTGGCACAAATGCCCATCTTGCGAGGCTGTGCTGTACCGTCCGGAGCTGGAAAAGACCCTGGATGTTTGCCCGAAGTGCAACCACCACATGCGCATCGGCGCCCGCGCCCGCATTGACATCTTCCTCGACGCTGAAGGCCGTGCCGAACTGGGCGCGGACCTGGAGCCGGTTGACCGTCTGAAATTCCGTGACGGCAAAAAGTACAAGGATCGCCTGACCGCTGCCCAGAAGCAGACCGGCGAAAAAGATGCACTGATTTCCATGAGCGGCACCTTGCTGGGTATGCCGGTGGTGGTGTCTGCGTTCGAATTCTCCTTCATGGGTGGTTCGATGGGCGCCATCGTTGGTGAGCGTTTTGTTCGCGCCGCCAACTACGCGCTGGAAAAGAAATGCCCGATGATCTGCTTTGCCGCTTCCGGTGGCGCGCGGATGCAGGAAGCCCTGATCTCCCTGATGCAAATGGCCAAGACCTCGGCGGTACTGGCGCGTCTGCGTGAAGAAGGCATTCCGTTTATTTCGGTGCTGACCGACCCGGTCTACGGCGGCGTTTCCGCCAGCCTGGCGATGCTCGGTGATGTCATCGTCGGTGAGCCAAAAGCCCTGATCGGCTTCGCTGGCCCACGTGTGATCGAGCAAACCGTGCGTGAAAAACTGCCGGAAGGCTTCCAGCGCAGTGAATTCCTGCTGGAGCACGGCGCTATCGACATGATCATTCACCGTCAGGAACTGCGTCCGCGTCTGGGCAACCTGCTGGCGCAAATGGTGGGTCTGCCGACGCCGAAATTCGTCGCTGCGCCAATCGAACCAATCGTGGTTCCGCCGGTACCTGCGAACGTATGACTGAGCGTACCCTTGGCGAGTGGCTCGCCTACCTTGAGCAGTTGCACCCTTCGGCCATCGACATGGGCCTGGAGCGTTCGCAGCAGGTAGCGTCTCGCATGGGGCTGGGCAAGCCGGCGCCTAGGGTGATTACGGTCACAGGCACCAACGGCAAGGGTTCGACCTGCGCATTCGTGGCCTCGTTGCTGCGGGCGCAGGGCCTGAGCGTTGGTGTCTACAACTCTCCGCACCTGCTGCGTTACAACGAGCGGGTGCAGGTCAACGGCGTCGAAGCTGCGGATGCCGATCTGTGCAAAGCGTTCGCCGCAGTCGAGGCCGGTCGTGGCGACACGTCCCTGACGTATTTCGAAATGGGCACCCTGGCGGCGTTCTGGCTGTTTCAACAGGCCGGTCTCGATGCCGTGGTGCTGGAAGTCGGCCTTGGCGGGCGTCTGGATACGGTCAATGTGGTGGATGCCGACATGGCGCTGGTCACCAGCATCGGCGTCGACCATGCGGATTATCTGGGTGATACCCGTGAGTCTGTGGCCTTCGAGAAGGCCGGCATCTTCCGTCAGGGCGCGCCTGCGCTCTGTGGTGATCTGAATCCTCCACAACCGCTGCTGGACAAGGCGGGAGAGCTGGCTTGCCCGTTTTTCCTGCGTGGTCGCGATTTCGACCTCGGCGTGACTGATCACAACTGGCAATGGCGCGGGCTCGACGCTCAAGGGCGAGCGGTCGAGTTGTACGATTTGCCGTTGCTCGATCTGCCAATGGAAAACGCCGCATTGGCCCTGCAGGCCTATCTGCTGCTCGGTTTGCCTTGGGTGGACGCACAGATTATTGAAGCGCTGAAATCGACGCGGGTGGTGGGTCGTCTCGACCGCCGTCAGTTCGACTGGCAGGGCAAGCGCCTGAACCTGTTACTGGATGTGGGGCATAACCCTCATGCCGCCGAGTACCTGGCTCGCCGCTTGGCCAGTCGACCGCCGACCGGCAAGCGTCTGGCAGTGTTCGGTTTGCTGGCTGACAAGGATCTGGATGGTGTTGTCGGTGAATTGAGTGCTAGTGTCCAGCATTGGGCTGTCGCGCCGCTGGACTCGCCGCGTGCGCGCCCGGTTGCCGATTTGCAGGCTGCGTTGCAGAACCTTGGCGCGTCGGTAACGTCCTATGACAGCGTGACGGCAGCCCTGGAAGGGCAGAGCGCGCTGGCGACGAGCGACGACGAGATACTGTTGTTCGGATCATTTTATTGTGTCGCCGAGGCCCTTGAATGGTTGGCCCGGCGCTCCACGGAGGAAGCGGCAAATGGCATTGCTGGATAAGGCCTACAAACAACGCATGGTCGGCGCGCTGGTGCTGGTGGCACTGGCGGTGATTTTCCTGCCGATGCTGTTTTCCCGTCAGGATGAGCAGCGTCAGGTGACGGTCGATGCGCCAGCGATGCCGCATGCACCGGAGCTGTCGCAAGTGCAGGTCGAGCCAGTAGCGGTGCCTGAGCCGCAGGCACTGCCTCAAGAGCCTGTGCCTAGCGATGATGAAATCGCTCAGCAGGAAGCGCCGTCGACGCCCGCTGCAACGACGGCCCCTGTGGCTCCGGTACCTGTCGCCAAACCGACCGTCCCGGCACCTGTGCCAGCCGCCAAGGCTTCGACGCCGCCCGCTCAGCCTATCGCAACTGCACCGACCAAGCCGGATACCACTCAAAGTCGCATCGATGCCAATGGCCTGTCGATCAGCTGGTCGATTCAAGTGGCCAGCCTGTCGAATCGCGAAAGCGCGGAAAAATTGCAAAAAACCCTGCGCAGCCAAGGCTATAACGCCTATATCCGCTCGGCCGATGGCAAGAATCGGGTGTTCGTCGGGCCGCTGATCGAGCGTGCCGAAGCCGATCGTCTGCGCGATTTGTTGAGCCGCCAACATAACCTCAAGGGTTTTGTCGTGCGCTTCCAGCCCGAGCGCGGTTAAAAACTATCGCTCCGATTTGAAATGCACTGACAATCGCCGCTTACCGATCAGCATGGGCTCTGCTAAAATGCGCCGCCTTATCCGTCTGTAGGCTGCACTGTGCCATTTACCTGGGTTGACTGGGCGATCGTTGCAATCGTCGCCATCTCCGCATTGATCAGTCTGAGCCGCGGCTTCGTCAAAGAAGCGCTGTCGCTGGTGACCTGGATCATTGCAGGAGCCGTTGCCTGGATGTTCGGTGGTTCATTGTCCGAGTACCTCGCCGGATACATCCAAACGCCGTCGGCTCGTGTGATCACGGGCTGTGCCATCATGTTTGTCGCCACGTTAATCGTAGGCGCAATGATCAATTATCTTATCGGCGAATTGGTTCGCGTCACCGGGCTTTCCGGGACCGATCGATTCCTCGGCATGGCCTTCGGCGCTGCGCGTGGCGTGCTGCTGGTGGTCGTGGCGGTCGGGCTGTTGAGTCTGGGGCCGGTACAGCAGGACGGGTGGTGGAAAGAGTCACAGCTCGTGCCAAAATTTCTATTGGTCGCAGACTGGTCCAAAAACCTGATTCTCGGGTGGAGCAGTCAGTGGCTTGCCAGCGGTATCAGCGTACCCGCTGAGATACCGTTCAAGGAGCAACTCTTGCCAATGGCCAAAACGCCTCAGTGAGTGTTGTTCAGTTCAGATCCATTAAGTAGGGGTTGCGTCGCATGTGTGGCATCGTCGGTATCGTCGGTAAGTCGAACGTCAATCAGGCGCTGTATGACGCGCTAACCGTCCTCCAGCACCGCGGCCAGGACGCTGCCGGTATCGTGACCAGCCATGATGGCCGGTTATTCCTGCGCAAGGATAATGGCCTGGTGCGTGACGTGTTCCATCAGCGCCACATGCAGCGCCTGGTCGGCCACATGGGCATTGGCCATGTGCGTTACCCGACCGCGGGCAGCTCGACCTCGGCCGAAGCTCAACCGTTTTACGTCAACTCGCCGTACGGCATCACGTTGGCGCACAACGGTAACCTGACCAACGTTGAACAGCTGGCCAAGGAGATTTACGAATCTGACCTGCGCCACGTCAACACCAACTCCGACTCGGAAGTCCTGCTGAACGTGTTCGCTCACGAACTGGCCCAGCGCGGCAAGTTGCAGCCAACCGAAGAAGACGTTTTTGCCGCTGTTACTGACGTGCACAACCGTTGCGTCGGTGGCTACGCAGTGGTGGCGATGGTGACCGGTTACGGCATCGTCGGTTTCCGTGACCCGCACGGCATCCGCCCGATTGTTTTCGGTCAGCGTCACACCGACGAAGGCGTCGAGTACATGATCGCCTCCGAAAGCGTCTCCCTGGACGTGCTCGGTTTCACCCTGATTCGCGACCTGGCACCGGGCGAAGCGGTCTACATCACTGAAGACGGCAAGCTGCATACCCGTCAGTGCGCAACCAACCCGTCCCTGACCCCATGCATCTTCGAGCACGTCTACCTGGCGCGTCCGGACTCGATCATCGACGGTGTTTCGGTCTACAAGGCCCGTCTGCGCATGGGCGAGAAGCTCGCCGAGAAGATTCTGCGCGAACGTCCGGATCACGACATCGACGTGGTCATCCCGATCCCGGACACCAGCCGCACAGCGGCGCTGGAGCTGGCGAACCACTTGGGCGTCAAGTTCCGCGAAGGCTTCGTGAAGAACCGTTACATTGGCCGGACCTTCATCATGCCGGGCCAGGCCGCACGGAAAAAATCCGTTCGACAGAAGCTCAACGCGATCGAGCTGGAATTCCGTGGCAAGAACGTCATGTTGGTGGACGACTCGATCGTTCGCGGCACGACCTGCAAGCAGATCATCCAGATGGCTCGCGAAGCCGGCGCCAAAAACGTCTACTTCTGCTCCGCCGCACCGGCCGTTCGCTACCCGAACGTCTACGGCATCGACATGCCGAGCGCTCACGAGCTGATCGCCCACAACCGTTCGACCCAAGACGTTGCTGACCTGATTGGCGCTGACTGGTTGATCTATCAAGACTTGCCTGACTTGATCGAAGCGGTCGGTGGCGGCAAGATCAAGATCGACAAGTTCGATTGCGCGGTGTTCGATGGCCAATACGTCACCGGCGACGTCGACGAGGCTTACCTGAACAAGATCGAGCAGGCACGTAACGATGCCTCCAAGGTCAAGACGCAGGCAGTCAGTGCGATCATCGATCTGTACAACAACTAAATCTCTACCGGCCTGTAGGAGCTGGCTTGTCAGCGAAGGCGGTATCACAGGCAACGAAGATGTTGCATGTGATGCCCCCTTCGCTGGCAAGCCAGCTCCTACATAGGTGTCTCTCCTCAAGGCCGGTTTCGTATCTACTACCGAATAAGGCAAGGAGTGAGAACATGAGTCAGGATTGGGATGCCGGTCGGCTGGACAGCGACCTTGAAGGCGTAGCGTTCGATACCCTGGCCGTACGCGCCGGTCAGCACCGCACGCCGGAAGGCGAACACGGTGATCCGATGTTCTTCACCTCCAGCTACGTATTCCGTACCGCTGCCGACGCGGCGGCACGCTTTGCCGGTGAAGTGCCGGGCAACGTCTACTCGCGCTACACCAACCCGACCGTGCGCGCGTTCGAAGAGCGCATTGCCGCCCTGGAAAGTGCCGAGCAAGCCGTGGCCACTGCCACCGGTATGGCTGCGATCATGGCGGTGGTGATGAGCTTGTGCAGCGCCGGGGACCATGTGTTGGTTTCTCGCAGCGTGTTCGGTTCGACCATCAGCCTGTTCGAAAAGTACTTCAAGCGCTTCGGCATCGAAGTCGATTACGTACCCCTGGCGGACTTGTCCGGTTGGGATGCGGCGATCAAACCCAACACCAAATTGCTTTTTGTCGAGTCGCCATCGAACCCGCTGGCGGAGCTGGTGGACATCGCCGCGCTGGCGGAAATTGCTCACGTCAAAGGCGCGATGCTGGTGGTCGACAACTGCTTCTGCACCCCGGCATTGCAGCAGCCGCTGACAATGGGGGCGGACATTGTCGTGCACTCGGCAACCAAGTTCATCGACGGCCAGGGCCGTTGCATGGGCGGTGTCGTGGCCGGTCGCAGCGAGCAAATGAAAGAAGTGGTCGGTTTCCTGCGCACTGCCGGGCCAACCCTCAGCCCGTTCAACGCCTGGATTTTCCTCAAGGGCCTCGAAACCCTGAACCTGCGGATGAAGGCGCATTGCGCCAACGCCCAGCAACTGGCTGAGTGGCTGGAGCAGCAGGACGGCATCGAGAAAGTCCATTACGCCGGCCTGAAAAGCCATCCGCAGCACGAACTGGCTCAGCGCCAGCAGAAAGGTTTCGGAGCGGTGGTCAGTTTCGAGGTCAAGGGTGGCAAAGAGGGCGCCTGGCGCTTTATCGATGCGACCCGCCTGATTTCGATCACGGCCAACCTCGGTGATACCAAGACCACCATCACCCATCCGAGCACTACCTCTCACGGCCGTTTGGCGCCGCAAGAGCGTGAAGCGGCGGGCATTCGTGACAGCCTGATCCGCATTGCGGTCGGCCTGGAAGACGTGGCTGACCTGCAAGCCGACCTGGCGCGCGGGTTGGCGGCCTTGTGATCGAGTTGCCTTCGCCGAAAATCGGGTCCAATGGCCGTGTTGCACTGGTCACCGGTGCGGCGCGCGGCATTGGGTTGGGGATTTCGGCCTGGTTGATCAGCGAAGGCTGGCAGGTGGTGCTGAGCGATCTGGATCGGGTGCGCGGTTCGAAAGTGGCGAAGGTGCTGGGCGACAATGCCTGGTTTATTGCCATGGACGTGTCGAACGAAGGGCAGGTGGCGTTGGGCGTCGCCGAGGTGCTGGGCCAGTTCGGGCGCCTGGATGCGCTGGTGTGCAACGCGGCGGTGGCCGATCCGCACAACATTACACTGGAAAGCCTTGATCTGGCCTACTGGAACCGCGTGTTGGCGGTGAACCTCAGTGGGCCGATGCTGTTGGCCAAACACTGTGCGCCGTACCTGCGTGCTCACAGCGGTGCGATCGTCAACCTGGCTTCGACCCGCGCCGGGCAGTCAGAACCTGATACAGAGGCTTACGCGGCGAGCAAGGGCGGCTTGTTAGCGCTGACTCACGCATTGGCGATCAGTCTTGGGCCGGAAATACGTGTGAATGCGGTCAGCCCTGGCTGGATCGACACGCGAGACCCTTCTGTGCGGCGTGCCGAGCCGCTGACGGATGCCGATCATGCCCAGCATCCGGCGGGCAGGGTAGGGGCGGTCGAAGATGTCGCGGCGATGGTGGCGTGGTTGCTGTCGAAGAATGCCGGTTTTGTCACGGGCCAGGAATTCGTGGTCGATGGTGGCATGACCAAGAAGATGATTTACAGCGAATAGCCCTAAAGCAGTGGCTACTACAGGTTGATGTTGGATGTGCCGGCCTCTTCGCGAGCAGGCTCGCTCCCACAGTAGTTCGCGTATCTTCAGGGAGGATGCATTTCTAATGTGGGAGCGAGCCTGCTCGCGAAAGCTGTCTGGCAGTTGTCTGGATTGACACGATTTTGTCTTTTTCAGAAAAACTTCAATCCTGCTATTGACTTAGGTTCGGTACCTGCGTAAATTTCGCGGCCTCGGAGATGCAAACGGGTGATTAGCTCAGCTGGGAGAGCGTCTGCCTTACAAGCAGAATGTCGGCGGTTCGATCCCGTCATCACCCACCACTTCCGAGAGTCTTGCGAAAGCAAGATGGAAGCTGTAAAAAGCCTCCACCGACGCGCAGCGGTAGTTCAGTCGGTTAGAATACCGGCCTGTCACGCCGGGGGTCGCGGGTTCGAGTCCCGTCCGCTGCGCCATATTTTCCGGATCAGATTTATCTGGTTCGAGATTGAAAAGCTTCTGAGTTTTCAATCAGACGAGTTACTTGGACGAAAGTCCAAAGCGATACGCAGCGGTAGTTCAGTCGGTTAGAATACCGGCCTGTCACGCCGGGGGTCGCGGGTTCGAGTCCCGTCCGCTGCGCCATATCTGCTGCAAGGCCCACTGAACGCCTTGGAGCTACGAAGAAAGCCGCTGGTTATGTCAGTGTTTACTTCGAGTCGATAGCAAAGACCCTGGTCGAAAGACCGGGGTTTTTTGTGTCTGAAATTTTGTTTTTCCTCCTCTTGTATTCTCCCTTGCCGGGGCTTTCTGCCTACCTTTCTCCTTGACCGTCTGTAGGTCTTTCGCGACGACGATGTCTGGCAGGGTTGGCCTTGGCCTCACAACCGCTGACCTCATCAATTCTTGTAATAAAAAAATCACAATATTTTGATTCGCCGGTCAGTTTTTTGTATTGGGCTGTTTGCCGCAAGCGTATAAGCCTATAAACTTAACCTTTCGGTCAGCTTTGCACTGTCATTTCAGCCCTTTGTTTCGTCAATAAGGGTTTCTGCACGACTCGAGATTTCCAGTACATAATCAAAAGGGCGGGTCCCTAACCGCTCAGAGGATGATCCATGTCCAACCGTGATATATCCCGGCGCTCGTTCCTTCAGGGCGGGCTGGTAGCGGGTGTGAGCGTGACGCTTACGCCGCTCAGCAGTCAGGCGCTCGCCGCCTTGATGGAAAACAGCGTGACCGTGCCGTCCGAGCAGTGGCTCGGCAACAATGGCAAGGCACGCTCGCGTAACGATGCCTTGTCGAAAGTCTGCGGCAGCAAAGTCTTTGCCCGCGACATCCGCGCCAAGGACATGCCGGGCTGGCCGCAGCAGCAAGGCCACGCCATGCTGCTGAAAACCATCAAGGCCGACCGCATCTACGCGGGCATGGACCTGTCGTGGCTCGGCGCCGAGTTGCAGCCTGATCGCATCGTCACCGCCGCCGACCTGGAAAAAGACGGCATCGCCTTCCCGGAAGAGCACGCGCCAGATCCGCTGCTGCCGGAAGGCAAAGTGCCAATGTTCATCGGTCACCCGGTGGCGATCCTGATCTGGAACGACTTCGAGCGTTTCCGCCAGGCCAAGGCCAAACTCAAGTTCAATGACAAAGCAATCCGCTACGGCGCCCAAGTGCCGTTCTACGAACGCGATCCCTACGGCAGCTTCCGCTATGTGCGCGTGGGCGGGGCGACCTCGGCGGACGAGGACGAATTTGCCAGCCTCAAGGACTCGATCCTGTTCCCGATGCTGCGCAACCGTCGCCCGGTGTGGAATTCCCAGCCGAACCTGCACGGCAATCTGACAGAGCGCGGTTTGTTCTATGCTGATCGCATGAAACAGCAGATCGACACGCCGCCAGACAACTGGCTGGTGTTCGACGAACGTTACAAAACCCCATCGATTGAACCTGCCGCGATGGAGCCAGACAACGGCAACGGCTGGTACGACCCTGCGACCAAGACCCTGCATTTCGTCGTGGCCACTCAGTGTCCGCTGGAAACCGCCACTGAAACCGCGAAAATGATCGCCCCGTCGCGTTTCGGCCTGGCGCACCTGAATATGCACCCGGGTTATACCGTCGGCTACGGCTCCAAAGACCACAACATTTTCGTCTACTACGCAGCCCTCGCGGCGTTGTACGGCGCGGGTGTGCCGGTGCGTCTGGCTAACGACCGCTACGAGCAGTTCCAGAGCGGCATCAAGCGTCACCCGTTTGACATCCACTACCAGTTGGCGGTGGACAAGAACGATCACAGCTTCAAGATTTTCCGCGCCGACATGAGCGTCGACGGCGGCGGGCGAGTGAACTACAGCGCGTCGGTGGCGGCGGTTGGCGCCACGGCGGCGCAGTCGATCTACTACATGCCGCAGAACGATTTGCAGGTCACGGCCTATCATTCCCGCGCCGTTGAAGCCGGCTCGATGCGGGGTTACGGCACACTGCAAAGCATGGCGTCCACCGAAATGATGGTCGATGAAATTGCCGGTCGCCTCGGCATCGACGCCATCGATCTGCGCAAGAAAAACGCTATGGTCTCGGGTATGAAAAATACCCAGGGTGCGGTGCCGGCGGGTGCTTTACGCTTGCACGAGATTCTCGACAAGGCTGCCGTTCACGACGTCTGGAAAAACCGCGACGCGATCAAAAAGCAACGCGAAGCGCAGGATCCGGACAACTGGTACGGCGTCGGTTTCGCCATCTGTCAGAAAGACTTCGGCACGGGTTCTGAAGCGCCGATGGCCAGCATCGAGTTCACCGCGCAAGGGCACGTCACCCTGCGCCACATCGGTATCGAAATCGGCACCGGCATGTCCACTTCTCAAGCTCTGGTCGTGGCCGATTTCCTCGGTGTTGCGGCGACCGAAGTGAAGACCGGCGAGACCGAATGGAAGGAGTTGCAGCTGATCAGCGGCGGCAACCCTTACATCATGAGCCAGGCCGAGCAAGACGGTTTTCTGCGTAACCCGCGCTGGGTCGGCAAGATCGCCTCGGCCTCGTCGGCCACCAACTCGGCCTACTACTTCAGCCACGCTACCCGTGAAGCGGCGCGTGTGTTGTTCAACCACGGCTTGTGGCCGGCGGCGATGCAAATCTGGAGTCAGGGTCCTTACGGCGGAGCGGCCAACCCTTACGTGGTGCGTCGCGAAGATGCGCATTGGGTCGACGGCAAACTCACCGCCAACGGCATGCAGCCGCTGAGCTTTGAGCAGTTGGCCAAGCATGCCCACGAGCGTGGCCTGGTCACTGGCGCAACCGTGCACGGTTTCAACCGTTGGAGCTGGGCCGATGCCGAGTTCAGCATCGATGGCGTGCGCGAACGTCTGCCGCTCGATGGCCTGGCCGTCAAGTATGGCGACGGCGCTCCGAGCGTGAAAAAGGCGCAGATGAACAGCGCCGGTTTCCATCTGCTGGATCGCCAGAACGTGCATTACCCCGACACTCAGCTGAACAACGCGGCAGTGACTTACTACAGCCCGGTCGCGACGCTGGTGGAAGTGAAAGTCAACAAAGGCTCGGCCGAAGTGCAAGTGCTCAACCATCATTCGTGGGTCGAGTGCGGTCGGGTGCTGGTGGAAGAACTGGTCAAGGGCCAGATCGAAGGCGGGATCGCCATGGGCATTGGTCATGCGTTGATGGAGGAGATGCCGCTGTACGAAGGCGGGCCGGGGGAGGGTGACTGGAACTTCAACCGTTACCGCTTGCCGATGGCGCGCCATGTGGCGGTCTGGAAGCAGACGTCTGAAATCCTGCCGCCGCTGTCGCCGAGTGATCCATCGAAGGGCATTGCCGAAGTGGTGATGATCCCGGTGGTCGGTGCCATCGGTAACGCCGTGGCACACGCCATCGGCAAACGGGTCCGCGACCTGCCTATCACTTCTGCACGCATCAAGGAGGCCCTCAATGGCTAACCGTCCGCTCCAACTGACCCTCAACGGTCAAACTGTCGGCCCGGTGGACATCCCTGATGACCTGCCGATGATCGATTACCTGCACGAATACAAAAACCTCACCGGCTCCCGTTTGGGCTGCGGCCAGGGTATTTGCCACGCGTGTGTGGTGATCGTCGACAACCCGGACGGCACCAGCGAAGAAGTGCGCACCTGCATCACCGGCGCGCATTACTTTGAAGGCAAAAAAGTACGGACCATCGAAGGTCACGCGAAACGCGATGAGGAAGGGAAAGTCACTGAACTGAACCCGATCCAGCAGCGCTTCGTCGACGAATTTGCCTTCCAGTGCAGCTACTGCGCGCCGGGTTTCGTGAATGCCGCGACCGTGTTGGTGGAAAAGTTGCAGCGTCAGCCCATCGTCAAAAGCCAGCTGGAAAAAGTCATCGAGGACAGCCTCGGTCACCACATCTGCCGCTGCACCGGTTACGTGCGCTACTACAGCGCGACGCGCAATGTGCTGACCGATCTCGGCCTGGTCAAGGAGGGCTAAGCATGAAGCAACTACTTTCCCGCCTGGCGTTGGCGGTTGGTCTGGCTGCGCCGGTGTTGCTGGCTCATGCCGAAGATCAGGTCAAGCGCGGCGAATACCTCGCCCGTGCCGCTGACTGCATGGCTTGCCACACCGCGCCGGGTGGCGCGCCGTACGCGGGCGGTCTGCCGATTGTCTCGCCGTTCGGCACGATCTACGGCACCAACATCACCCCGAGCAAAGAGCACGGCATCGGCCTCTACACCGATGAAGAATTCTTCGCTGCACTCACCGAAGGCAAGCGCCGTGATGGCGCCAACCTGTACCCGGCAATGCCGTACACCTCGTATCACCTGATACCGCGCGACGACTCCGACGCGATTCACGCGTACCTGAAAACGTTCGAGCCAATTGAGCGTGCAGCACCGGCCACCAGCCTGAGCTTTCCGTTCAACGTGCGTCTGGGCCTGATGGGCTGGAACATGCTTTATGGCAAGGATGTAAAGCTGACGCCTACCGAGGGCAAAAGCGAAGCCTTCAAGCGTGGCCAGTACATGGTTGATGTGCTCGGTCATTGCGGCGAATGCCACACCCCACGCGGTTTGCCGGGTGCGATGCAACAGGACAAGCGCCTGACCGGCGGCGTGCTCAATGGCTATCTGGCGCCTGGCCTGTTGGCCGATGACCTGGCGGCTCGCGGCTGGAATCATCAAGACCTGAGCTCATTCCTCAAGCACGGCATGAGCGCTCAGGGCACGATGTTCAACGAGATGTTCCCGGTGTTCCACAACAGCACCCAGGGCCTGACTGATCCGGATCTGGCGGCGATGGCGACCTACCTGCTTGGCGATCAACCGCCGGCGGCGAAGGTGCTGACTGACGTGCCGTTCGACAAGCTCACTGCAAGTGCCCAGCGTGGCCGTCAGGAATACCTGAACGTCTGCGCCGGTTGCCATGAGGTTGGTGGTGACGGCAAGCCGCACATTGCTGTGGCCATGCGCGGCAATACCACGCTGCGCCTGGAAGATCCGCGCAACCTGGTGCGGGTGATTGATGACGGTATCGGTGAGCAGAAATTTGCCGGGTTCGAACACATGCAGTCGATGCCAGGTTTCGCTGAGAAGCTCAGTCACGAGCAACTCACGGATCTGCTGAACTACTTGCGTCAGAGCTGGGGTGGTCAGCCGGGTGATCTGGCGGTCAACGCTGTGCAAACGTTGCGTGCCGATGCGCCGCCGCTTGAGCACAAGGCGCACTGACATGCAGCATCTCGATCTGCAAGTGGTGCGCCGGGCGCTGGAGTGGTCAACGGCCGGCCAGCGCCTCTGGCTCTGCACGGTGCTCGCCACCTACGGCTCGGCGCCTCGTGCGCCGGGTTCGCTGCTGGCGGTAAACGCCGACGGGCATTGGATCGGATCGCTGTCGGGTGGCTGTGTTGAGGAGGATTTTCTCGAACGAGTCGCCGAGGGTGCGTTTCTCGAAGCGGTCAGCGTTGTTCGTTATGGCGAGGGCGACGATCCGCGTTCCCGGGTGAGTCTGCCCTGCGGCGGCGTGCTCGATGTGCTGGTTGAGAAGCTTGAACCGGTTTGCGAGGTACAGGCGCATCTACGGGAGCTGGAGTCGGCGCTGTTGGGCCAACGTCGGCTGATCCGCGAGGTCGATCTGTCCAGCGGTGCGCGGAGTCTGTTCGATGATCGTGAGCAGGGTGTGCGAATCGAACGTGAGATCGATCGGGTGCGCGTGCGGATCGGCGCGGCCCAGCGCTTGCTGCTGGCGGGGTATTCCTCGGTTGCTCAGGCGTGTGCAGAGTTTGCCGTCGGGCTGGGTTTCGAAGTGATTCTGTGCGACCCGCGTGACGAGGTGCTGGAAGGCGTGGTGCTGGAAAACGTCGAGATTCGTCGTCAGCTGCCCTCAGTGTTCATTGCTGACGGCGGCTGCCACAGCGACACGGCGGTGGTGGCGTTGACCCACGATCCGCGCATCGATGACCTGGCGATGATGGAAGCGGTGCGCACCGAGGCGTTTTATATCGGCGTGATGGGCTCCCTGCAGACATCGCAAAAGCGCTTCGAGCGTTTGCGCAGGATTGGTGGTTTGGGGGAGGCCGAGCTGGCGCGGATTCATGCGCCCATCGGTTTGAACCTGGGCAGCAAGACGCCTGCCGAGATTGCCCTCGCCGTACTCGCCGATATTTTGCGAATACGTAGCGGCATCGCGCGGGATCGACTTTGAAGCCGTGCGCTGAACCCTGTAGGAGCCGGGCTTGCCCGCGATGAGGTCATCCAATTGATACCTGCGTTGGCTGACCTGCCGCTATCGTCGGAACGCCGCCCGGAGCAGGCTGGCTCCCACTGGGGGGAGTGCTGACTTCCCAAGCTGATACAAAAAAGGGGCCGCATTCAGCAGCCCCTTTTTTGTATCAATATCCGAACTTGTCCCGTAGCCCGTAGTACCAGGCGCCCAACGCCGCGAACGGTGTGCGTAGCAATTGTCCGCCGGGGAACGGGTAGTGGGGCAGGTCGGCAAACGCATCGAAACGCTCGGCCTGGCCTCGCAGCGCCTCGGCCAATACTTTGCCCGCCAAATGCGTGTACGTCACGCCATGACCGCTGCAACCCTGGGAATAGTAAATGTTGTCACCCAGTCGTCCGACCTGGGGAAGGCGCGACAGGGTCAGCAGGAAATTACCGGTCCAGGCGTAGTCAATTTTCACGTCCTTAAGCTGTGGGAACGCCTTGAGCATCTTTGGCCGAATGATCGCCTCAATGTTCGCCGGATCCCGCGCGCCATACACCACACCGCCGCCAAAGATCAGCCGCTTGTCGCTCGTCAGGCGGTAGTAGTCGAGTAAGTAATTGCAGTCCTCGACGCAGTAATCCAGCGGCAGCAGGTTGTTCGCCAATTCGTCGCCCAACGGTGCGGTGGTGATGACTTGAGTCCCGCAGGGCATCGACTTGGCCGCCAGTTCCGGCACCAGGTTGCCCAAGTAGGCGTTGCCGGCGACGATGATGAATTTGGCCCTGACCTTGCCCTGTGGCGTATGCACTACCGGATTTGCGCCACGCTCGATGCGCACTGCTGGCGACTGTTCATAAATGGTGCCGCCCAGCGACTCAACGGCCGCCGCTTCGCCCAGCGCCAGATTGAGGGGATGAATGTGCCCGCCACTCATGTCGAGCATGCCGCCAACGTACTGATCGCAATTCACGACTTCACGGATTCGACGCTGATCCATCAGCTCAAGCTGCGCATGACCGAAACGTTCCCATAGGCGCTTTTGCGATTCCAGGTGGCCCATCTGCTTGGCCGTGATGGCCGCGAACACGCCACCGTCCTTCAAGTCGCACTGGATATTATATTTGGCGACCCGCTCACGAATAATCCGCCCACCCTCGAACGCCATTTGCCCCAACAACTGAGCCTGCTTGGGACCGACACTGCGCTCGATCACATCGATATCGCGGCTATAGCTGTTGACGATCTGGCCACCGTTACGGCCCGACGCGCCAAAACCTACCTTGGCCGCTTCCAGAACCGTTACCTTAAAACCGTTCTCCAGCAGAAACAGGGCGGAGGACAGGCCGGTATAACCGGCGCCGATCACGCAGACATCAGTCTCTACATCACCCTGCAAGGCCGGCCGCGGCGGGACCGCATTGGCCGATGCGGCGTAATAGGACTCTGGGTAGGGAGTGTTCTCCATCCTGCAGCCTCTGTTTAATATATTTTACGAGTGCATTGATCCTACTCGAGTTAAAAATCGACCGCCAGCCACCGGAAAATCTTCTTCGTAACTGCAAAATTAAATATTTTGCATATTCATAGGGTTAGCTCGAAAAAAGGTGTTGACACCCCTCCGGAATTCCGTAGAATGCCGCCTCACAGCAGGCACGTAGCTCAGTTGGTTAGAGCACCACCTTGACATGGTGGGGGTCGTTGGTTCGAGTCCAATCGCGCCTACCAAACAAAATCCGCTCTGCTGGGCGGTCTGGAAGGGCTCACCGAAAGGTGGGCCCTTTTTTGTGCTTTGAATTTCTTGCAGAACGTTCACAAAATATAGGGTTCGTTCACACTGGGCAATGTGAATGCCTATAAGACCTGTCCTGAGCTGGGATTCTTCTTGTCGCAGGGGAGGTTGTGTTGTCGAGAGGTTTTGGTGAGCGTGGGAAGTTAGGGTTCAAATCCCTATCCCTTCGTCATTATTCTAAAAATCCTGTAATTCAACGGGTACGGGGCTTTTTCTTTTCCGATTTGTACTGCTCAATTGTACTGCTCATCGCATCCCGCCTTTTGTCACTCCAATCTAATCCCTTCGCCGTCCCGTTTTCTTCGTTTCGCTCGCAAATCCCTCGATAGCTATCACTAGTCAGTTCGCACCCGTAGACATCACGCACATGAGTCCACTTGATCTTGTGAAAAGGTGAATCATGTCGCCCACAGGGTGAATTAAGTTACTCGTGCCTCTAGGTCACGTCCCGTGTGTCTTTACTACGTTAGCTCAAGTCGCTCTAATGCGTAATCCTTACCTGCCAAGGTAAGTGAAAAAGTGGTGGAGCCGAACGTACCTCGTGTCGCACTTCGCTTCACAAGACGTTTAACTTCGAGTTGCTTTAGACCTGCTTCAACTTCCTGCGTGCTGAGTGAGACAAGTTTGCAAACTGAGTCTAAATTTGCAATCTTTCTGAAGTTCGCATGATAGGCTAAAGCTTCCATCAGTAGCGTTTGGTTATCTGTCAACTGTGGAAACTGAGGGTTGTTCTTTTTGTAAATTTTTCGCTCTATCTCATGTAACTCACCGTAAGCCCCGTCAGTGGTGCGGGTGTAGTAAATCGCTACAGACAGAGTGCTGATTAAAGTCGCGATAATCATCAGCAGCGACCAATTCGGCATTGGCGTTTCCAGCAAAAGCCAATCCCAAACACGTAGCAACCAGACCTTGGTATCTGCCAGCAATGTCAGGTCGAAGTAAGTGTCGAGCAGCTTTGTGACTGCCCAAGCGACAAGGAGGCCCCCGGCCGAGTAGGCCATAGCCTTGAGCGTGAGCGGGGATCGCTTGCCTTCTGCTGCCATGCTGCTCGTCTCTAGTGTATGAAACAGATGTTATCAGCATAGCAGTGGAAAAGTGGCCCCCTGGCATTGGCACGGATGGGGGAGGGGTTGTTACAGGTAGGAGGGTGTAGTGGATCAGGTACAGCGACACCAGCGGTGAACGCAGACACTCACCGACAACCTGCTCAGCCGGGGCTTTTGGAGCCTCCGCGGTACGCCTGTCTGTCGGCCGCCTGGTTCTGGGCGACCAAGGGGCTGAACACCTCGGCCGATGCCAACAAGTTCGAATTCATCACTCGGCAAATCAACGGTGGGCTCAATGGCCATCCGGATCGGCTGAGGTTGTGGGCGAAGGACTCGGCTGCGCCGGCGTGATCTCGCTGTCGCGGCCTGGCTGCTGGCGGCATGCCGGCCGTACGTGCAGGGGTTAAATTGACAGGGATTTCGGGCGAATATGTGTAGTCTTCGTCATCTCGCAGGTGGCTATACCAGCCATACAGCGCTACCCCAAGGGTGACAACGATCATAGCTATGAGGATGAAGATTAAATAACGCATCGTACTCGACTGCCTTTAGTGGTGCGAGTGTAGGGTTGGGATGCGTCCTTGCTGGTGAGTGATTTAAGCCAGCTAGGCAAACTGCTGTCTGTAGGGGGGCGCCCTACATGATGGTTTTTTTCCCTTAGATGAGGCTAGGGCCTCACGCTAATGGTGGTCGTTAAAACTGATTCACTCAGGCGCCATGAGCACCGCGAGCGTCATCTTGAAAAACGCGAACTCGTTTTCGATCCTTTTGAGCAGCAGGGAGGGGGGCAGGTATGAATTTGGCACGCACTAATTCTCCGTGGACGAAGAAAGCGTATTAGTCGAAAAAATGATTTGGATGGAGTGGTATTCGGTCGGCAGGACGCCGGACGAGGGAGCTTGAACTGCCTGTTTTTCAGTTGATTTCAAAGCGTTAAAAGGCGATACCTAATTTTACGCCATACTCATCCCGGGTTTGTTTGTCGAAGGCGGTCGCTGCAAATTGCCCATCTAGGTCATAATTGAACCGGTTGAAGTATAGTGATGCTACAACCGGAATCGATTCGTGCGGATTAAACAGGAAACTCAGCTCAATAAAAGGATTGGTGCTGTTTTTTAAATCCAGAGTCTCGCTACTGACCCCATGGAGTTTTAGTTGCGCATCACCATTTATTCCCTTTCGAATTCCCGCTTCAATACGCACGATTGTAGTGCTGAACTGATGATTGTAGCCTGCAGCTGCTTTAGCGAAAGCAGTGCGGTTGGTGAGATCAATGTTGTATTTGTTAGAGTCAGGTTCAAATCGATTCCATTTGTATCCACCGCCCAGCAAGAAATCTATAAAATTGCGTGAATTCAAAGCAATCCTCCAGCCAAGATCCAAGTCAGCTTGGCCGTCCTTTACTTTTTGATCCTGTTTTTCAGAGTATTGCCCACTGATTTCTGCATGATAAACAAAGCCGGCCTGGGCCGTCATTTTGTTACCGTAGTTGAGAAATAGTCCTCCTTCCGGCATGTGCTCGGTGTTGGAGCTTCTGTGTCCGGAGAATTCGAGTACGCTGTAGCTTCCCAGTAAGCCAAATGAAAAAATCGGATCTGTAAGAGTAGCAGCGCTAGAAGTTGTTGGTGCGATTCCCGCAAGAAGGGTGGTGACCAGAGCAGTAAGATTCCTTCTATTCATAAACCCCCCACCAGAACACTATTGGTCCAGAGTGGACCGATACATACAACGATAGCTGTTTTCTTGTGTTGGACCAGTTATCGGGAGGGGGTGGTGTATTTTTCGCTTCGGGACTTCTATTTTCGCCTCCATCTCTTAATGTCTGGCGAACCTGGTGGCGAGATTTCCAGCGATGCTTTAGTGGTTCACTACTGCGCAAGGTGAATTGTGTTTGGTCGGCAGAGAGCCGGAGGTGGGATTTTCTGCGGGAAATTCTTCCCCAAAATGCAACCGTTTCGACCAATGTTTATTGGTTTCTAAAGGGTCGCAAAAGGCGATGGCTCTTGTGGCTGCTTTGCTGAATCTCACCAGTGAATCATTGAACAGACTCACGGTCATATCGGCGACCTTTGATTTTAGGACGTTGAAATGAAGCGTGCAGTAATAATGTTCATGGCTATTTCAGGCTCTCTCCTGTTGGGCGGCTGCGGGCCTCATTGGGACGATGGAGAAAGGTACGGCCGTGATCGGGGTTATGATCATGGTCGAGGGTATGACCGAGGTTATGACGATGATCGAGGGCATTACCGCAGATATGATCGTCGCGACAATGATCAGGGGTATGAACGCAATCGCGATCGTGATCGTGATCGTGATGATAGGGACGACTAACCCGCTCTGATCTCCCTGATGTGTTTCCCTTTGGTCGATCCCGCTACACCCTGCCACTCTTACTTTTCAAAATGGCTTCAGTAGCACGGGTAGTTCACGATTCGGGCGTAAGATAGCGGTGTTACCTCACCAAAAGGAGCCGCATATGATCGCCGATCAAATGAACAAGCAGGCATCTGAAGGCAGGGCTGTTTGGGATCAATATTTCTGTGCTGCGTTGATTGCGGAAAGCAATCTGACGGCACCGGTCGTAGGAGGGGCTACTCACGAAGACAGGCAGAACCTGTTGATTGAAAGAGCCAAGGCCCTCGCCGACAAGATGATGGAAAACAGAAAATAACCGGAGCCCAGCCGTCGCGCTGGGCTCGTCACATCTGGCGACCTCAATGACGGGCAATGTGGGTGTTCTGAATCAGGCAATCAGGTCTGCTGATTTGGCCTGCGATGGCTTGGCGCAGCTATAAATTTCCAAAGAACCATAAAAATAGTGTGGATATTTAAAGAGTTACGATTTTTATTAACCAAATAGTGAGTGAAAATATATTGTTACAAGTGGTATGTTGGGATATTATCGCCCCGCGTTCACCACCACGGTTTATGCATTTTTAAGTCCCAAGCTTCCATCAGCTGCTTGGGATTTTTTTTGCCTGAAATTTGTCCTGGGCCCTTCGAGCGCCAATGCCGTCCATCGCCGGTAGTCATACAAGCGCGAGCGCTTGTTGCCGATTCATTTACTCGATTCCTATCAAGGCGCCGCCCGCTCAAATAGGGTAGATCCCGCGTTTTTGGGCTATTACTGACTGGCCATACTCAAACTCGGTCTGATGGGAGTCTATCGATGCTGGTTCATTGGTGTCTTGCGGCAATTCACTTGCTGGCTTTTGCGTTGGGCTTCTGGGCGGTTTTGACCCGAGGCACGGCATTCAGCCGACTGGCGGCCGGGACGGGGGAGGCTCGTCGCGTGCTGGTGGCCGATAATCTGTGGGGGATCAGCGCAGCCATCCTCCTGGTCACCGGTGGGCTGCGAGCCTTTGGCGGGTACGAAAAAGGTACCGATTACTACCTTCACCAGCCACTGTTCCATCTCAAGATGACGCTCTTCATACTGATTCTGCTGCTTGAGGTCGCTCCAATGGTGGCGCTGATCAAGTGGCGAATTGCGCTTGGCCGTGGCTCGGCAATTGATACCAGGCACGTAAAACTGTTTGCCCGCTTCAGTCATGTCGAGGCATTGCTGGTGTTGCTGATGGTCATAGCGGCGACCGGCATGGCACGTGGGGTGACCTTTGGTTAGCCGGTGCGGTATATCCTTCCTCGGGGTAAATCAGAAATGTCTGACAGCTATGGCCTGGGGCACGCCGGTATTATCAGCTGCATGTTTTGGCGAGAGAGGGTAATGAGTAAACGGCGGGCAATACGGCGCTCGAATCTTTAGCCAGCCGATGTTCTGGGCGAACGGGCTGGCTACTGACTGCAACGGGATTCAGGGAGTTTGCGGCTTGTCCGGCGCGGTGAGGCCAGCCTGAATGCGCTGATAGATTTCTTCACGATGCACTGCAACGTCTTTCGGGGCGTTGATGCCAATCCTGACTTGCTGGCCGCTCACGCCCAGGATAGTGATCGTAATATCGTCACCGATGTTTATGCTTTCACCGACTTTGCGGGTGAGTATCAGCATGGTCTTCTCCTTGATTGCTTTGTAGGGCACCTGATTTGAACAGTGCAGAGGTCGGTGGTACGTATAGATTAGTGCGAAGTCTCACGGTTTGGGTGCCTCTTTCTGACGCGCAGATGCTGCATTAATTCCCAAGGTGTAACTATACAGAGGCCGCCACCATCATTCTCGTTGTTTTGTGCCCATTTTGCGGCACTCGGGAAGTATTCATGAATGTTAAAATCCCCGCTTTCAGCATTCAGAGGGAACCGTTGTGCGCAAAATGGTCATGGTAATCGTTCTATTGGCGTTAGCAGGGTGCGGTGAGGGCAAGGATGTTGACGCTCAAAAGTCTAAACCTGCAGTCGTTTCCGCACCTGCGTCTGAACCGGCTGCGGCTAGCGGGCAGCAATGGGATCTCGAAGTGCGAGGCGAAACAACCCAGGCTGTCAGCGATCTGAGTGGCTGGTTGATCGAGCATAGCTTCGTTTCCAACGTCGTCATGGAAAACGGCAAGGCGCGCATTCTGATGGGGCCATTCAATTCGAAAGCCGAGACCGAGGCCAAGCAGGCAGAGGTGGCCGCGGCGCTTGCACGGGCCAAGAAGCAGAATGTCGAATTGCTGGTGCTTGAGCGTCCTGCGGCCCAGTAACGCAGGCGGCTAGAAACGCAAAAGACCTCGGGTATTACGCCGAGGCCTTTTTACTTTTCAGCGGGCGATCAGCCGCAGGCTTTCATATTCACCGGCCCGACAAAATCGTTACCGCGACCCATGACGCACGCCACGCTTTGGTTGCGCTGACGCTCCCAGGGTTCAACCGGATAGGTTTTGTTCCAGGCCTCGTATAGTTGGCGATCCTGTTTCGACAAGCTCAAACCGTACTGCTTGCTCATGTAAAAATAAGTCCGGGCGATCATGCCGCGAATGGAGGGGCGGGGCATGACCTTCTTCGCCTTGAAGTCGACCTGAGTCAGGCACGAGCCATATTGACCGTTTTGCACCGGCAACCAACCAAAACTGAAGTTATTGCGATCGCCATTTACCTCGCCAATGCTCGGCACCAGGTTGTGCAAATCGGCTTCGGCCTTCTGGTAAACCGGATCGTAACGGGTGCAGTTCTTGCGTCCACCTGCCTGCCAGCACTGGCGCTGATGGCCGATCTGCCACGCCGGGACAATGTGTTCCCATTCGATGCGAGACGCGCGTTTGGCGTTTTTGCGCGGCACATAACCACAGGCCGCCAGGTTCACCTTGTTGCCGGTGTATTTGCAGCCGCAATAGAACTCGGTGGATTGCGGCGCGTATAGCTTCCAGGCGACTTTTTTGGCTTCGCTGAAGGTGCGTGGGGCGCCAGCCTGGGCCCCGAGAGTGACGAGCAGAAACAGCAAAGCAAACCAGCGGACACTCATTGACTCAATCTTCCTTCGGCACAACCCAGAAAATCTGCACACCGCCATCGTCGCGATAGGCGAGGGTGACGTTGTCGTTCTCGTCGATTTCTTCGAGCAATTGTTCCCACTCATCCACCGGTTCGTCCGGCAGGCGGAAGATCAGTGCGGCTTTGGCTTTTTGAGCGGTGGGGGAATTGATGATTTTCTGAACGCGCAGACCCATGCGTGCATAGGTGTCAGGAGAGGCAGAGGTGGTGGCCACAGGATTATCCTTATTAAGCTGTACGTGCATACAGTATTTAACTGTAAGCATTTTCGCAACTGCTTAAAATTCAAGAAAATCCTCTGACAGCAGTTTTTCCCGTTTGGTGTAGGAAGAGGGGAAAACTTTTATCGGAATTTTGCGAGGGGCGTGAACCACTCGTCAACGCTGACGAGTGGTTAAGAAAGTGCCCGACCAGAACCGGTCGGGCGAGGGTGAATCAGTATTCCCAGAACATCCGTTGCAGCTCTTTGCTGTCGTTGGTCTTGGTCAGTGCAACCATGGCCAGGATGCGGGCTTTTTGCGGGTTCAAGTCGTGCGCGACAACCCAGTCGTATTTATCGTCAGGCTGTTCGGCATTACGCAGCACGAAACCGCCGGCGTTGACGTGGGAGGAGCGAATGATTTGCACGCCGTCCTTGCGCAAGGCTTGCAAGGAGGGAACGACGCGCGAGGAAACCGAACCATTGCCGGTGCCAGCGTGGATGATCGCCTTGGCACCGGACTGGGCCAGCGCCTTGTACGCCGTGTCGCTGACGTTGCCATAGGAATAGGCGATTTCTACGTCAGGCAGACTCTTGATGGTTTTGATGTCGAATTCCGAGTCCATGGTGTGGCGCTTGGCCGGCAGACGGAACCAGTAGGATTTACCTTCGACCACCATGCCCAATGGACCCCAGGCACTTTTAAACGCCTCAGTCTTGATGTTGATCATCTTGCTGACGTCGCGACCGGACTGTATCTCATCGTTCATGGTCACCAGGACGCCTTTGCCGCGCGCTTCTTTGCTGCTGGCGACGGCAACGGCGTTGTACAGGTTCAGCATGCCGTCCGCCGACATCGCGGTGCCTGGGCGCATGGAGCCGACGACGATGATCGGTTTGTCGGTCTTTTCCACCAGGTTCAGGAAGTAGGCAGTTTCTTCCAGGGTGTCGGTGCCGTGGGTGATCACGATGCCATCGACGTCTTTGCTGTCGGCCAGTTCAGCCACGCGACGGCCCAGTTGCAGCAGGTTGTCATTGGTGATGCTTTCCGAGGCGATCTGCATGACCTGTTCGCCACGAACGTTTGCCAGTTGGCTGAGTTCCGGAACGCCGGCAATCAATTGCTCGATACCCACTTTTGCCGCTTGATACGTCGCGCTGTTGGCAGCGCTCGCGCCTGCGCCGGCGATGGTGCCGCCAGTGGCCAGAATGACCACGTTCGCCAGTTTCTGTTGGGTTTCGACTTCTTTAGCCTGAAGGGCAGTAGGCAGCAGTAGCAGGAGGGCCAAAGCGCCCGGAATAAAAGTGTTGAAAGCAGATTTCATTATTTTCTCTCTAGTAGTCAGACGGTGCTGATGCAAGTTCATCTAGATACGCCCGCGGCAGCTCTGAACACCGTGGGTGTATGTGAAGAGCAGGATCTGTACCAGTCATACACTGAATGAGAAAAACTTTTAACTATCTGATTTATAAGGTTAATTTTCTAAAAATCGTCAGCGTTGAAAATGACGGTGTCCGGGTTTCCGAATAAGTTGATCGTTTACGTTCGGCTCTCCGAAAACTCCTACGACTAATGTCGAGAAGGTCGCCTTGCGAGATTAAGATTTAGTGCTAAAGAATCCCGGGCATAGGTCGATGCCCCTCAAAGGTTATTTTTCTTACAGGAGTTCCCATGTCCTTCTCTATCGGTTTTCCCAATGCGGGCGCGATCACCATCGGTGGCAAGGCCCCGTCGACGATCAATGCCCTGAACGAAGCGACGGCAGATGCCGCCACACAGGTTTTGGGTAAGGGCGAGGGGGGTGAAAACCAGGTTCGAACCGGTGGCGGCGCTCAGGAGGAAACCAAATCCGAGAGCGGCAGCACCCAAAGTATTGCGGTGCAAACGCTGCTCAAGCGAATGCAGGAACTGCAACAACAACTGCGCGAGCAACAGCAACAACTGGCGGCTGCTCAGGCAAAGACTTATCCGACCCCGGAAGCCAAGGCTTCAGCGGTGATGTCTATTCAGGGGCAAATCGCCGACACCAGCGGTGCGCTGTCACAAGTGATGGGCAATCTGGTGAAAGAATTGGCCAAGGACTCCAGCACGGGAGGCCTGGTCAGCACGGCTGCTTGAGGAACAAGGCTGGTTTTTTACCTGTCGAGACACAAAACCGGTCGTTGACAATTCCCGGCCGGATTCGCATAGTTCGATCTACGCAAACGTTTGCGCGACTCTGTTGGTGGCTCGTAACACCGACGATCGGAGTCCAGGCGTTACTCCAGTGCAAGCGTTGCTCACAATAATCATAAGATCGGGGTGAATCCATGAAGCTGCCATTCGCTGGACGTCTTCTTGCTGTCGCTATGCTGGCTGTCGCATCCGCCACGCTGCCTGTTACATCGGCCTTCGCCGAATCTCCTGAAAAACCCAAAGTCGCGCTGGTCATGAAGTCCCTGGCCAATGAGTTCTTCCTGACCATGGAAGATGGCGCCAAGGCGTATCAGAAAGACAATTCCGGCGAATTCGAGCTGATCTCCAACGGCATCAAAGACGAAACGGATACTGCTGGCCAGACACGCATCGTCGAGCAAATGATTCTGGCCAAGGTCAATGCGCTGGTCATCGCGCCAGCGGACTCCAAGGCCATGGTTCCTGTGATCAAGAAAGCCATCGATGCCGGTATCACCGTGATCAACATCGACAACCAGCTGGATCCGGCCGTCGTCAAAAGCAAGAACATGACGGTGCCGTTCGTAGGCCCGGATAATCGCAAAGGCGCGCGTCTGGTCGGTGAGTACCTGGCCAAGCAGCTGAAGGCCGGTGACGAAGTCGGCATCATTGAAGGCGTCTCCACCACTACCAACGCTCAGGCCCGTACCGCAGGCTTCAAGGATGCGATGGAAGCGGCGCAGATCAAGGTCGTTTCGGTGCAGTCCGGTGACTGGGAGATCGACAAAGGCAACAAAGTTGCCGCTTCGATCCTTAGCGAATACCCGGATGTCAAAGCCCTGCTGGCCGGTAACGACAGCATGGCCGTCGGTGCCGTTTCCGCCGTACGTGCAGCGGGTAAGGCCGGCAAGGTGCAAGTCGTCGGGTACGACAACATCAATGCCATCAAGCCAATGCTCAAGGATGGCCGCGTACTGGCGACTGCTGACCAGTTTGCCGCCAGGCAAGCGGTGTTCGGTATCGAGACTGCGCTGAAAATCATCAAGGGCGAGAAGGTCGACAGCGGCACCAACGGCGTGATCGAAACGCCGGTTGAACTGGTCACCAAGTAAGCCTTCTGGCGACACAATAGTGCTCGCCCGCTCGGGAGAGCACATGGAGAGTTTTATGTCCGTTTGCGCACCGAACGTTGTCCTCTCGGTCAGCGGTATCGGTAAGACTTACGCCCAACCGGTGCTGACCGGCATCGACCTGGCGCTGATCCGCGGCGAAGTGCTGGCGCTGACCGGCGAGAATGGTGCGGGAAAAAGCACGCTGTCGAAGATCATCGGTGGGTTGGTGACGCCAACCACCGGCCAGATGCAGTTCCAGGGCCAGGATTACCGCCCCGGCAGCCGGACCCAGGCCGAAAACCTGGGCATCCGCATGGTCATGCAAGAGCTCAATCTGTTGCCGACCCTGTCGGTGGCGGAGAACCTGTTCCTCGACAATTTGCCCAGCCATGGCGGCTGGATCAGTCGCAAGCAATTGCGCAAAGCGGCGATCGAGGCCATGACCCAGGTTGGCCTCGATGCGATCGACCCGGACACCCTGGTTGGTGACCTCGGCATTGGCCACCAGCAAATGGTTGAGATTGCCCGCAATCTGATCGGCGACTGCCATGTGCTGATCCTCGATGAGCCGACGGCGATGCTCACCGCGCGCGAAGTCGAGATGCTGTTCGAACAGATCACTCGCTTGCGGGCTCGTGGCGTGGCGATCATCTACATTTCCCACCGCCTCGAAGAATTGGCGCGGGTCGCCCAGCGCATTGCAGTTTTGCGCGATGGCAACCTGGTCTGCGTCGAGCCGATGGCCAATTACAACAGCGAGCAACTGGTGACCTTGATGGTCGGTCGTGAGCTCGGTGAACACATGGACATGGGGCCGCGCAAGATCGGCGCTCCCGCGTTGACGGTCAAAGGCCTGACCCGCTCCGACAAGGTTCGCGATGTGTCCTTCGAAGTGCGCGCCGGTGAAATCTACGGGATCTCTGGATTGATCGGGGCAGGGCGCACCGAGTTGCTGCGTCTGATCTTCGGTGCCGACACCGCCGACAGCGGCACGGTGGCGCTGGGCTCACCGGCTCAGGTGGTGAGTATCCGTTCGCCAGCCGACGCGGTGAGTCACGGCATTGCCCTGATCACAGAAGACCGCAAGGGCGAAGGTTTGCTACTGACCCAATCGATCAGCGCCAACATCGCCTTGGGCAACATGCCGGTGATTTCCAGTGGCGGTTTCGTCAATAACGGCGATGAGATGGCTTTGGCGCAGCGCCAGATCGATGCCATGCGCATTCGCAGTTCGAGCCCGGCACAGTTGGTCTCCGAGCTCTCGGGTGGCAATCAGCAGAAGGTCGTGATCGGCCGCTGGCTTGAGCGCGATTGCTCGGTGATGTTGTTTGACGAGCCGACCCGTGGCATCGATGTCGGCGCCAAATTTGACATTTACGCGTTGCTCGGCGAACTGACCCGCCAAGGTAAAGCGCTGGTGGTGGTGTCCAGTGACCTGCGCGAGCTGATGCTGATCTGCGACCGGATCGGGGTGCTATCGGCTGGGCGCCTGATAGAAACCTTCGAGCGCGACAGCTGGAACCAGGACGACTTGCTTGCCGCCGCTTTTGCCGGCTACCAAAAACGTGATGCGTTGCTCAATGAAGCAGCGCCTAGGGATCTTCCATGAAAACTGCAACTTTTGCCGGCAAACGTAGTGGCAATTTCTACGGTCTGGGCACCTATCTGGGTCTGGCGGGTGCGTTGCTGGCGATGATTGCGCTGTTCTCGGTATTGAGCAGCCACTTTCTGTCTTATGACACGTTCAGCACCCTGGCCAACCAGATTCCCGATTTGATGGTGCTGGCGGTCGGCATGACCTTCGTGTTGATCATCGGCGGCATCGACCTGTCGGTCGGTTCGGTGTTGGCACTGGCGGCATCAACGGTCAGCGTGGCCATTCTCGGCTGGGGTTGGAACGTGCTGCCGGCAGCGCTGCTCGGCATGGCGGCGGCAGCTCTGGCTGGGACCATCACCGGTTCGATCACCGTGGCCTGGCGGATTCCTTCGTTCATCGTGTCCCTGGGTGTGCTGGAAATGGCACGGGGCGTGGCGTATCAGATGACCGGATCACGTACGGCCTACATCGGTGACGCTTTCGCCTGGCTGTCCAATCCGATTGCCTTCGGCATCTCGCCGTCGTTCATCATCGCCTTGCTGATTATTTTCATCGCCCAGGCCGTGCTGACCCGAACGGTGTTCGGTCGCTACCTGATCGGCATCGGCACCAATGAAGAAGCGGTGCGTCTGGCGGGTATCAATCCAAAACCTTACAAGATTCTGGTGTTCAGCCTGATGGGGCTGCTGGCCGGCATTGCCGCGCTGTTTCAGATTTCGCGACTGGAGGCGGCAGACCCGAATGCCGGCTCCGGGCTGGAGTTACAGGTGATCGCAGCCGTGGTCATCGGCGGCACCAGTTTGATGGGGGGCCGTGGTTCGGTGATCAGTACGTTCTTCGGGGTCCTGATCATTTCCGTGCTGGCGGCCGGTCTGGCGCAGATCGGCGCGACCGAGCCCACCAAGCGCATCATCACCGGCGCGGTGATCGTTGTGGCGGTGGTGCTTGATACTTATCGCAGTCAGCGCGCAAGCCGGCGGACCTGAGTCATGGCAACGATCAAGGATGTAGCCGCACTGGCGGGAATTTCCTACACCACGGTGTCCCATGTGGTGAACAAGACCCGACCGGTCAGTGAAGAGGTGCGAATCAAGGTCGAAGCGGCGATCAAAACCCTGGACTACGTGCCGAGCGCCGTAGCCCGTTCGTTGAAAGCCAAGACCACCGCGACCATTGGTTTGCTGGTGCCTAACAGCCTCAACCCGTACTTCGCCGAGTTGGCGCGAGGCATTGAGGATTACTGCGAGCGCAAGGGTTACTGCGTCATTCTCTGCAACTCCGACGACAACCCGGACAAGCAGCGCAGCTACCTTCGCGTGTTGCTGGAAAAGCGAATTGACGGTTTGATCGTGGCATCGGCCGGCGGCGATGCGGGGCTGGCGGAAGGTCTCGCCGGGGTGCGCACGCCGATGGTCATCGTCGACCGCGGGCTGGAGGGCGTTGATGTCGATCTGGTGCGCATCGATCACGAATACGGTGCGTATCTGGCCACTCGACATCTGCTGGAGCTGGGGCATCGGGACATCGCCACCATCGGTGGTCCGGCGGGTACGAGCGTGGCGCAAATGCGTCTGGCCGGTTATTGCCGTGCCTTGCAAGAGGCGGGCGTCGAAGTGAATCGCGAACGCATGCTGGAAAGCGACTTCACCAGCACCGGCGGATACAACGCGGCCGCGATTTTGCTGGAGAAGAATCCGCCCAGCGCGATCTTCGCGGGTAACGACATGATCGGCATCGGTGTGCTGCGAGCGGCTGCCGAACGCAATGTTCGCGTACCGTCCGAGCTGTCGGTGATCGGCTTCGACGATATCCAGATGAGCCGTTATGTCTACCCGGCGCTGACCACGGTGGGGCAATCGATCCTGCAGCTCGGAGAGATGGCGGCTGAAGTGCTTTTGCGCAGGATCGCCACACCGGACATGGTCACCGAGCAGCGAATCGTGACGCCCAGTATTGTCCTTCGGGAGTCGACCGCGCCGCTCGCCGGCGTATTCGCCCAGTTCCGTTGAAACAGAAAGCCGCAAAACCCAAAGCACCGCAGAAACAGAATTGATGAGTAGCGATGTATGCCAGCAAAAGTAGTGGTGATAGGCAGTCTGAACATGGACCTGGTAACCCGGGCTCCAAGGTTGCCACGTGGCGGTGAAACGCTGATCGGTAAGTCGTTTGCCACGGTTTCCGGTGGTAAGGGGGCCAATCAGGCTGTCGCGGCGGCCCGATTGGGTGCCGATGTGTCGATGGTCGGTTGTGTGGGCAGCGATGCTTATGGCGCGCAATTGCGCGGGGCACTGTTGGCCGAACAGATTGATTGTCAGGCAGTCAGCACCGTTGATGACTCCAGTGGCGTGGCGTTGATCGTGGTCGATGACAACAGTCAGAACGCCATCGTCATCGTCGCGGGTGCCAACGGTGCGCTGACGCCGCAAGTCATCGACCGTTTCGATGCCGTATTGCAGGCGGCAGATGTGATCATCTGTCAGCTGGAGGTGCCGGACGCTACGGTTGGCCATGCCCTCAAACGAGGTCGTGAACTGGGCAAGACTGTCATTCTCAACCCGGCACCCGCCAGTCGCCCATTACCGGCGGACTGGTTTGCCGCCATCGATTACCTGATCCCCAACGAAAGTGAAGCCTCTGCCCTGGTGGGGTTGCCGGTGGATTCCCTGGAATCGGCAGAAACCGCCGCGACCCGACTGGTCGCGATGGGCGCGGGCAAAGTGATTATCACCTTGGGTGCCGAAGGTTCGCTGTTTGCCGATGGCACACGCCTGGAGCATTTCCCGGCACCGAAGGTCAAAGCCGTCGATACCACGGCCGCCGGGGATACCTTCGTGGGTGGTTTTGCTGCCGCATTGGCCTCCGGCAGCAGCGAAGCCGAAGCGATTCGGTTCGGGCAGGTCGCCGCGGCACTGTCGGTCACCCGGGCAGGCGCGCAACCCTCGATTCCCACCTTGTCCGACGTACAGGCGTTTAAAGCACCATGAAAAAAACACCGCTGCTCAATGTCGCGTTGTCGCGGCTGATTGCCTCGCTGGGTCACGGTGACATGGTCGTCATCGGCGATGCCGGGCTGCCGGTGCCGCCAGGCGTCGAGTTGATCGATCTGGCGCTGACCCAAGGTATTCCGGACTTCATCAGTACCTTGAAGGTTGTGCTCAGCGAAATGCAGGTCGAAAGCCATGTGTTGGCCCAAGAGATTCTGGACAAGCAGCCGCCGGCATTGAGCGTTCTGGACGAACTGAACGTCGATGGCGTTCTGGGTTCGCGCGAATGGCTTAGCCATGACCAGTTCAAGGTCCTCAGCCGACAGGCGCGGGCGATTGTTCGTACCGGCGAATGCGCGCCGTACTGCAACATCGTGCTGGTGTCGGGGGTGACGTTCTAGCGCACTGAACACATTCGGTTCCCCCACGCACAAGGAGTGCGATATGTACCGCTATGCTCAGAAACTGCATCACCTGCTTTGGAGTCTGCTGCTTGTGTCCCTGATTACTGCAACGAGCGCCCAGGCGGCGGAACAGATCGACTTGATCATCGACACCGATCCGGGTGCCGACGATGTAGTCGCCTTGCTGTTCGCGCTGGCTTCGCCGCAAGAGCTGAATATTCGTGCGCTGACCACCGTGGCGGGCAATGTGCGTCTGGACAAGACGTCGCGTAACGCGCGGCTGGCCCGTGAGTGGGCGGGGCGCGAAGACGTGCCGGTTTATGCCGGTGCACCGAAACCGCTGATGCGCACGCCGATCTATGCGGAGGACATTCATGGCAAGGAAGGTCTGTCGGGCGTCACCGTGCACGAGCCAAAGAAGGGGCTGGCTGAAGGCAATGCGGTCAATTATCTGATCGATACCTTAAAAGCCGCCAAACCCCACAGCATCACTATCGCCATGCTAGGTCCACAGACCAATCTGGCCCTGGCGCTGATCCAGGAGCCGGAGATTGTTCAGGGCATCAAGGAAGTGGTGGTCATGGGCGGCGCGCATTTCAACGGTGGCAACATTACGCCGGTGGCGGAGTTCAATCTGTTCGCCGATCCACAGGCTGCTGAAGTTGTGTTGAAAAGTGGTGTGAAGCTGACCTATCTACCGCTGGACGTGACCCACAAGATCCTCACCAGCGAATCGCGCCTGAAACAGATCGCCGCGCTGAACAACAATGCCAGCAAGCTGGTGGGCGGTATTCTCAACGAATACATCAAAGGCGATATGGAGCACTACGGTCTTTCGGGTGGCCCGGTGCATGACGCAACCGTCATTGCCTACCTGCTCAAGCCTGAGCTCTTTACCGGTCGCTCGGTCAACGTGGTCGTTGATAGCCGCGAAGGCCCGACCTTTGGTCAAACCATTGTCGACTGGCATGACGGCCTGAAAGCACCGAAGAATGCTTTCTGGGTTGAAAGTGGCAATGCTCAGGGCTTCTTCGACTTGCTGACTCAGCGACTGGCTCGGCTGAAGTAAGCCGCCCGCCGCAGGTGCCAACCTGCGGTTTTTACGCCTGTCGTGCCTCCACTGCGGCCTTTTGGTCCGCCAGGTGTTTTTCGAAAATCTGCTTGATGAAGTGCTGGGCGGCCTCGGTTCCAAGATCCCTGACCAATAGATCGATAGCGATAATGGCAAGCTCTTCCGTACTGCCTGGGCTGTAAGAACTGTGCCCGTCTTGCCACTTGGCTTTGATGTCGGCGTCGATACTTACAGTGGTCATGATGGCGCTCGTGAAGTCGGGGAGGTCTGGGTGTCGAGTTAACCATTTTGCGCGGCGTTTAGCACTCCGACTTAGGCATGGGGGGAGGGCTATGCGACACTTGGTCTTTGACGAATTTTCAAGGACCGCGCTGTGCAGATCGATTTGAACACTCCTGACGGTTTGACCCTTGAGGCTGTACGCCAGCTACTGGCTGCTGCCAGTGATGATGAACACACTCAGTTGCGTGTGACCAAGGGCGGTATCGCCTATATTTCATCGGGTGTTGTGGGCGGCACCGATATCAGTGGGCTGCTATTTCGCCTGGAGACGTGGGCCAAAGGCTCGGGGTATGTAGGATTGGTTGCAGCCAGTGACGAAGTCTGGGTCATGCAGATTTTCAATGCATTGAAAGAGAACTGGCCGAACCCGCCATACGACTACATCGACGTTTATTGAGCGCTGTTCATATTCAGTCACGATTGAGTGATGAAGGTCAGGGCGATGCTCAGGCAAACTCGTCTCTTTTCCGGAGCGAGGGCAGGGGATGGCATTCACCTTGAACCCTACCGCTGAAATGGCGGTCGCACGATCTCAGCTCAATTATTTACAAAGGAGGCTTCATGCCTTGGAAGCTAGCGCCATTGGGTACTTTGTTCGCCGTCACTCTGCTGGCAGGTTGCAGCAGTACGTCATCCGAGTCGACAAAAGACCCTGTAACGACGACTGACACGGGACATAGCCGCTGTGAGGCAAAGGCTGCCGAATTCACCCTCGGCAAAGCGGCTTCGCCCGAACTGCTGGAGCAGGCGCGCGCTCGCGCAGGCGCACAGAACGCTCGGTTCCTGTCGCCCAATGACATGGTGACGCTGGAATACCGCTCTGATCGCTTGAACCTGCACACCGATGCCAATCGGGTGGTCACTCGCGTCAACTGCGGCTGAGCGCGTCAGGCTTTTGTTTCGCCCATAAAAAACCCCGTCACATGGACGGGGTTTTCTTAGTGCGCCAGAAACTTACTCTGGGCGAACTTGTGCAGCTTGCATACCCTTTTGGCCTTTCTCAGCCACGAAGGAAACGGTCTGGCCTTCTTTCAGGCTTTTGAAACCGTCGCTTTCGATAGCTTTGAAGTGTACGAACAGGTCGTCACCGCCACCTTGAGGAGTGATGAAGCCGAAGCCTTTTTCATCGTTGAACCATTTAACGGTGCCGGTTTGGCGATTAGACATGGTGTATCTCCAAGAAACATATATTTTCAGTAGTGCTGTGCTGCTCAGGCCAACTGGGCACACCGGAGTATCATAGTCGAAATGTTCGCTTTGGGAGCCCCCCGGACGTGCTGTTTGCCTTGCTGTCGAGCGTTCTTTGGTGCTTGAAGTAGCTGGAAGCCCCGATTTTAAAGGCTTTCAGCCGAAAGTAAAGACGATAAAAAAAGCTGTAAAACCTTCAAAAAATGTCTGACAAAGCGACATTCGGGCAGTTTTTTCGGTCATTGCAGGTGAAAAAATGAATGCGTGAAGCTTATTTTTTCGCGCCGGTATCGACCCTGCAAGTGGCGATTTTCTGCATCGCCTGATTTCCCAACTCTTGACTTGCTTTGCCGTCCATCAATGCCTGGAGGTCTTTGGCCGGATACGATTTGAGCTGATCTGCGCCGCAAGCACAGACGGCTTTTGCCTTCGCATCACCGATCTTCTGTGCCGCCGCAGGAACGCATTGCGCCATGTATTTCTCGCGCTCCCCCTTTGGCCAGTCGGCATGGGCAGCCAATGGCAGCAGCAGAATGATGGGGGCGACTACGGCGAACAAACGGTTCAGACGCATGCTGGGATACTCCTTGTGGGTCAATGACGTGTTATCTGAGGGGCAAAGCGCTGTTCAAGTTCAGCACTCTGGCATAAAAATGCCCGATTTGCCCCCGCACAAAGTCTGCTTGCGTCGACGACCGGTCATCTGTGCTAGCATGCCTCGCTCGGGCGTTTGCAAGCTCCGGATGACCTTCAGTCCCGGTGGCGGCAACTGCGCGAATAACCCTGATTTGAATCCCAGTCACTCTGGTTCGGTTTTCCGGTTGGCCGCAAGGCTCCTGCCGCTGTAAGGCAGGCGTTCGTCATTGAATGGCCTGGATCGGATCTTGTACTGGCTCATCCCAACCCACGTGACCTTTGGTAGGGGTCACCACTAGGAGAGGAGGCGCCATGCCAACTATTACTCTTCCCGACGGCAGTCAACGTTCATTCGATCACCCGGTTTCCGTAGCCGAGGTCGCCGCATCCATTGGTGCAGGTCTGGCCAAAGCCACCGTGGCCGGCAAGGTCAATGGCAAGCTGGTAGACGCCAGCGACAGCATCGACAGCGATTCCACGCTGCAAATCATTACGCCAAAGGATGAAGAGGGGCTGGAGATCATTCGCCACTCTTGCGCCCACCTGGTTGGCCACGCGGTCAAACAGTTGTACCCGACCGCCAAAATGGTGATCGGGCCGGTCATTGACGAAGGCTTCTATTACGACATCGCCTTCGAGCGTCCTTTCACTCCGGACGACCTGGCCGCTATCGAACAGCGCATGCAGCAGCTGATCGAGAAAGATTACGACGTGATCAAGAAAGTCACTCCGCGCGCCGAAGTGATCGAAGTGTTCAAGGCTCGCGGTGAAGACTACAAGCTGCGCCTGGTCGAGGACATGCCGAACGAGCAGGCGATGGGCCTGTACTATCACGAAGAATACGTCGACATGTGCCGCGGCCCGCACGTGCCGAACACGCGTTTCCTGAAATCCTTCAAACTGACCAAGTTGTCCGGCGCCTACTGGCGTGGCGACGCCAAAAACGAGCAATTGCAGCGCGTTTACGGCACCGCTTGGGCAGACAAGAAGCAGCTGGCGGCTTACATCCAGCGCATCGAAGAAGCTGAAAAGCGCGATCACCGCAAGATCGGCAAGCGCCTGGGCCTGTTCCACACCCAGGAAGAGTCGCCGGGCATGGTGTTCTGGCACCCGAACGGCTGGACTCTGTACCAGGTACTCGAGCAGTACATGCGCAAGGTACAGCGCGACAACGGCTACCTGGAGATCAAGACTCCACAAGTCGTTGACCGCAGCCTGTGGGAGAAGTCCGGGCACTGGGCCAACTACGCCGACAACATGTTTACCACTCAGTCGGAAAACCGCGACTACGCCATCAAGCCGATGAACTGCCCTTGCCACGTGCAAGTGTTCAATCAGGGCCTGAAAAGCTACCGCGAGTTGCCGATGCGTCTGGCCGAATTCGGTGCTTGCCACCGTAACGAGCCATCGGGTGCGTTGCACGGCATCATGCGCGTGCGTGCGTTCACTCAGGACGATGCCCACATCTTCTGTACTGAAGAGCAGATGCAGGCCGAATCCGCTGCATTCATCAAGCTGACCATGGACGTTTATGCCGATTTCGGCTTTAAAGATGTCGAGATGAAGCTGTCCACTCGTCCGGAAAAACGCGTTGGTTCCGACGAGCTGTGGGATCGCGCCGAAGCGGCATTGGCTGCAGCCCTTGATAGCGCTGGCCTGCCGTATGATCTGCAGCCGGGCGAAGGTGCTTTCTACGGTCCGAAGATCGAGTTCTCGCTGAAAGATTGCCTTGGCCGTGTCTGGCAGTGTGGTACCCTTCAGCTCGATTTTAACCTGCCTGTCCGTCTGGGAGCCGAATACGTCTCTGAAGACAACAGTCGCAAGCACCCGGTAATGTTGCACCGGGCGATCCTGGGCTCCTTCGAACGTTTCGTCGGAATTCTGATCGAGCACTACGAGGGTGCATTCCCTGCGTGGCTGGCTCCGACCCAGGCAGTGATCATGAATATCACTGATAAACAGGCTGATTTTGCCGCCGAGGTTGAAAAAACTCTCAACGAAAGCGGATTTCGTGCCAAGTCTGACTTGAGAAATGAAAAGATCGGCTTTAAAATCCGCGAGCATACTTTGCTCAAGGTTCCCTATCTCTTGGTTATTGGAGATCGGGAAGTCGAGATGCAGACTGTCGCTGTGCGTACTCGTGAAGGTGCTGACCTGGGCTCGATGCCCGTCGCCCAGTTCGCTGAGTTTCTCGCGCAAGCGGTTTCCCGGCGTGGTCGCCCAGATTCGGAGTAATTATTATTAAGCGTGAAATGAGACAAGATAAACGAGCTGCACCGAAAGCCCCGATCAACGAGAATATCTCGGCACGCGAGGTTCGGTTAATTGGGGCTGAGGGTGAGCAGCTTGGGATTGTGTCAATTGAAGACGCGCTTCTTAAGGCTGAAGAGGCCAAACTGGATCTGGTGGAAATTTCCGCCGATGCAGTACCCCCTGTTTGCAAGCTGATGGACTACGGCAAGTCGATCTTCGAGAAGAAGAAGCAGATTGCTGCGGCCAAGAAAAACCAGAAGCAAATTCAGGTTAAAGAAATCAAGTTTCGTCCAGGGACGGAGGAAGGGGATTACCAGGTAAAACTGCGCAACCTGGTACGTTTCCTGAGTGATGGGGACAGGGCCAAGGTATCCTTGCGATTCCGCGGCCGTGAGATGGCCCACCAGGAGCTGGGGATGGAACTCCTCAAGCGAGTTGAAGGTGACTTGCTCGAGTACGGTTCGGTCGAACAGCATCCTAAGATGGAAGGACGCCAGCTGATCATGGTCATCGCCCCGAAAAAGAAGAAGTAATCAACAGGGCACGGCAGGCCTTCTGATTATGTTTATCAACTGAATGCGGAGTATCCGAACATGCCAAAAATGAAAACGAAAAGTGGTGCTGCTAAGCGGTTTCTGAAAACTGCTAACGGTATCAAGCACAAGCACGCTTTCAAGAGCCACATCCTGACTAAAATGTCGACCAAGCGTAAGCGTCAACTGCGCGGTAGCAGCTTGCTGCATCCGTCTGACGTGGCAAAAGTCGAGCGCATGCTGCGCCTTCGTTAATTTTAGTCAAGAATAGAGGAAGTAACTCATGGCTCGTGTAAAGCGTGGCGTCATTGCCCGTAAACGTCACAAAAAAATTCTGAAACTTGCTAAAGGCTACTACGGCGCTCGCTCGCGCGTATTCCGTGTTGCCAAGCAAGCGGTAATCAAGGCAGGCCAATACGCCTACCGTGACCGTCGTCAGAAAAAACGTCAGTTCCGCGCTCTGTGGATCGCTCGTATCAACGCTGGTGCACGTATCAACGGTCTGTCCTACAGCCGTTTCATCGCCGGCCTGAAAAAAGCGTCCATCGAGATCGACCGTAAGGTTCTGGCTGATCTGGCAGTGAACGAAAAAGCGGCGTTTGCTGCGATTGTCGAGAAAGCTAAAGCCACCTTGGCTTAAGTACCCCCGACAGTCACCCGGCCTCACCTCTGTGGGGTCAGGTGTTAAACGTCATAAATAGGGGAAGAGCCTTCAAGCTCTTCCCCTATTTTGTATCTGGAGTCTGTACATGGAAAACCTGGATGCGCTCGTCTCTCAAGCACTAGAGGCGGTGCAAAGCGCTGAAGATATCAATGCCCTGGAGCAAATCCGGGTTCACTACCTTGGCAAAAAGGGTGAATTGACTCAGGTGATGAAGACCCTGGGGAATTTGCCGGCAGAAGAGCGTCCGCAAGTCGGCGCCCTGATCAACGTTGCCAAGGAGCGTGTCACAGAGGTTCTCAACGCTCGCAAGGCACTGTTTGAAGAGGCCGACCTGGCCGCCAAGCTGTCTGCCGAGTCGATTGACGTGACCCTGCCTGGCCGCGGTCAGACCTCTGGTGGTCTGCATCCTGTTACTCGCACTCTGGAACGTATCGAACAGTTCTTCACCCACATCGGCTACGGCATCGCCGAAGGCCCTGAGGTCGAAGACGACTATCACAACTTTGAAGCGCTCAACATCCCAGGCCATCACCCGGCCCGGTCGATGCATGACACCTTCTATTTCAATGCCAACATGTTGCTGCGCACCCATACCTCGCCGGTACAGGTCCGCACCATGGAATCGAAACAACCGCCGATCCGCATCGTCTGCCCAGGCCGTGTGTACCGTAGCGACTCCGATATCACTCACTCGCCGATGTTCCACCAGGTCGAAGGCCTGCTGGTCGATCGCGATATCAACTTCGCCGACCTGAAAGGGACCATCGAAGAGTTCCTGCGCGTGTTCTTCGAAAAAGAACTGGCCGTGCGTTTCCGTCCTTCGTACTTCCCGTTCACCGAGCCGTCCGCTGAAGTCGACATGGAATGCGTAATGTGCAGCGGTAAAGGCTGCCGCGTCTGCAAACAGACTGGCTGGCTGGAAGTGATGGGCTGCGGCATGGTTCACCCGAACGTGTTGCGCATGTCCGGGATCGACCCGGAAGAGTTTTCGGGCTTTGCCTTCGGCATGGGCGTTGAACGTCTGGCCATGCTGCGTTACGGCGTGAACGACTTGCGTCTGTTCTTCGACAACGACTTGCGGTTCCTCGCGCAATTTCGCTAGTCGTAACGAATTCTTAGGAGAGCAGGATGAAATTCAGTGAACAATGGCTGCGTGGCTGGGTAAGCCCGCAGGTGAGTCGCGACGAGCTGGTTGCTCGTCTGTCGATGGCCGGTCTTGAGGTCGATAGCGTTACGCCGGCCGCCGGTGTTTTCAGCGGTGTGGTCGTGGGCGAGGTGCTGAGCACCGAGCAGCACCCGGACGCCGACAAGCTGCGTGTTTGCCAGGTCAGCAATGGCTCGGAGACCTTCCAGGTAGTCTGTGGCGCGCCAAACGTGCGCCCGGGCCTGAAGATCCCGTTCGCCACCATCGGTGCCGAGCTGCCAGGCGACTTCAAAATCAAGAAAGCCAAGCTGCGTGGCGTTGAGTCCAACGGCATGCTGTGCTCGCAAGCCGAGTTGCAAGTGGGCGAAGGCAACGATGGTCTGATGGAGCTGCCAGCCGATGCGCCGGTCGGTCAGGACATTCGTGAATACCTGAACCTGGAAGATGCCAGCATCGAGGTCGATCTGACCCCGAACCGCGGTGACTGCCTGTCCCTGGCCGGTCTGGCCCGTGAAGTCGGCGCGCTGTACGCCGCCAACGTTACTCGCCCGGTCGTTGCGACCGTTCCAGCCGTGCACGATGAAGTGCGTTCGGTTGAAGTGCTGGCGCCATCTGCTTGCCCGCGCTACCTGGGCCGAGTGATCCGTAACGTCGACCTGTCCAGGCCTACGCCGCTGTGGATGGTTGAGCGTCTGCGTCGTTCCGAGGTGCGCAGCATCGATGCGGCTGTCGACATCACCAACTACGTGATGCTGGAGCTGGGTCAACCGCTACACGCGTTCGATCTCGCCGAAATCAATGGCGGCATCCGCGTGCGCATGGCCGAAGAAGGCGAGAAGCTGGTTCTGCTCGACGGTCAGGAAGTCAGCCTGCGTAGCGATACCCTGGTGATCGCCGACCACACCCGTGCTTTGGCGATTGCCGGCGTCATGGGTGGTGAGCACAGCGGCGTGAACACCGCGACCACTCGCGATATTTTCCTTGAAAGCGCGTTCTTCGATCAGATCGCAGTCGCTGGCAAGGCTCGTTCCTATGGCCTGCACACCGATGCCTCGCACCGCTATGAGCGCGGCGTGGACTGGCAACTGGCCCGTGAAGCCATGGAGCGCGCCACTGGCCTGCTGCTGGACATCACTGGCGGCGAAGCCGGCCCGATCATCGAAACCGTCAGCGAGCAACACCTGCCGAAAATCGCGCCGGTCACTCTGCGTGCGCAACGCATCACCCAGATGCTGGGTATGGAAATGGATTCGGCCGAAGTTGAGCGTCTGCTCAACGCTTTGGGCCTGACCGTCTCCGCCGAAGGGGCAGGGCAGTGGCGTGTAGAAGTGCCAAGCCATCGCTTCGACATCAGCCTGGAAGTCGATTTGATCGAAGAGCTGGCCCGTCTGTACGGCTACAACCGTCTGCCGGTTCGTTATCCGCAAGCTCGTCTGGCGCCGCAAGCCAAGGCTGAAGCGCGTAGCGATCTGCCTGAGCTGCGTCGTTTGCTGGTCGCCCGTGGTTATCAGGAAGCGATCACCTACAGCTTCATCGATCCGAAACAATTCGAACTGTTTAATCCGGGTGTGGAACCGCTGCTGCTGGCCAACCCGATTTCCAACGACATGGCTGCCATGCGTTCGTCCTTGTGGCCAGGTCTGGTCAAGGCGCTCCAGCACAACCTGAACCGTCAACAGGATCGTGTCCGCCTGTTCGAAAGCGGTCTACGCTTCGTTGGCCAACTCGAAGGCCTGAAGCAAGAGCCGATGTTGGCTGGTGTTGTTTGCGGCAGCCGTCTGCCGGAAGGTTGGGCGCAGGGGCGCGATGTCGTGGATTTCTTCGACGTCAAGGCTGACGTGGAAGCGGTGCTGGGCTTCGCTGGTGCGCTGGACTCGTTCATTTTCGTGCCGGGCAAACACCCAGCGCTGCACCCGGGTCAGACCGCGCGCATCGAACGTGAAGGCCGTCTGGTAGGTTTCGTCGGCGCCATCCACCCTGAATTGTCGAAAACCCTCGGTCTCGACCGTCCGGTCTACGTTTTCGAGCTGGTTCTGGCAGAAGTGGCGTTGGGCAAAATGCCTAAATTCCAGGAGTTATCGCGCTTTCCTGAAGTGCGTCGTGACCTTGCACTGATCGCTGAAAAAGACGTCGCCGCCAGCGCCGTACTGGATGTAATCCGTGAAAATGCAGGGGAATGGCTGACGGACCTCAGGCTATTTGACGTGTATCAGGGTAAAGGCATTGATCCTGATAGAAAAAGCCTTGCCGTCGGCTTGACCTGGCAGCATCCATCGCGCACTCTTAATGACGATGAGGTGAATACCACGACGCAAAACATCCTCACCTCGCTCGAACAAAGGTTGAACGCCACGTTAAGGAAGTGACGTATGGGGGCTCTGACGAAAGCTGAGATGGCGGAACGTCTGTATGAAGAGCTGGGCCTGAATAAACGGGAGGCCAAGGAATTGGTCGAACTGTTTTTTGAAGAAATCAGGCACGCTCTTGAAGACAACGAACAAGTCAAATTGTCCGGTTTCGGCAATTTCGACCTTCGGGACAAACGCCAGCGGCCTGGCCGCAATCCGAAAACGGGGGAAGAAATCCCGATCACGGCTCGCCGTGTGGTCACCTTTCGTCCAGGGCAGAAGTTGAAGGCCCGAGTTGAGGCTTATGCTGGAACCAAGTCATAACGACGAGCTCCCCGTCATCCCAGGCAAACGCTACTTCACCATCGGTGAAGTCAGCGAGCTGTGTGCGGTAAAACCGCACGTGCTGCGCTATTGGGAACAGGAGTTTCCTCAACTCAACCCCGTCAAACGCCGCGGAAACCGCCGGTATTATCAGCGACAAGACGTACTGATGATCCGGCAGATTCGCGCGCTTCTTTACGATCAAGGATTCACCATCGGCGGCGCGCGCTTGCGCTTGTCCGGCGATGAAGCCAAGGACGACACCACCCAATACAAACAGATGATTCGGCAGATGATTGCTGAGCTGGAAGATGTGTTGGTGGTTCTCAAGAAATAATTTACTGCGTTTGAATACTTCCAGTTTTCAAAAGCTTGGGATATATTCTTGAGCGTTCCTCGAGGTGAGGGACGAGTTTCACGCCTAGTCGGGGCGTAGCGCAGTCCGGTAGCGCACTAGCATGGGGTGCTAGGGGTCGAGTGTTCGAATCACTCCGTCCCGACCATATTTTTCAATGAGTTAGCCCAATCTGCAAAGATTGGGCTTTTTCATTTATGGCTTAGGGGTAAACAAAGGGGTAAACACATTTGCCCTATGTGCACGCTCAAGCCAACAATGGATCACCCTCAGCATCACGGGAGGCCTGTTGCAATTCGAGGTGCTTGCCCGCACGTTTGCGATTGGGCTCATCACCCAAGTGTCGTTGACCTGCTGACAGTCCCAGTGCCCGAACAAAGGTCACCGCCTGGCGCTTGAGGTTACCGCAGTGGGTCGTTCGAGGGTTGATGATCGGTGTACCGAGGCGAGTCGTTAGCACGTCACCTTCGACTGCTAACACCTCTTGAGTCCATTCTATCTGGGCATTGATCTCGGACAGTTCGGTCGCCAAGTGCAGGTCATAGGCTCCCCACATGGTCACTGGCCGCATGCTCATAATCATCTCGAAAATTTGCTGTGCGCGCGGTTCAAGATTGCGTGTCGGCGTCAAAACCATCCGAGTCGCCTGCATCGCCTCGACCTTGGTATCGATTGAGGTCTCCGGTAACTTCCGGATTTCCGCTTGTCTTCTGGCCATTTTCGACCTCGAAATCACTCTAATCAGTAATGAAGAAAGGCACAGTGGCCGCTCGGTGCTTTGTCGCCTTTTCGAGGCATAGCCCCCCCCCCTCCAGGATCCACATCCTTACAATCGGCTAACCATAATTCTAGACCTTGAGGGGAGAGCCGTCTGGCTGTACGACGCACCGAAGCAAGTTCGTCCATCAGCCACACTGCCATTCACTGCTGCTGACCAGAACCCCATCGCCCAATGCTGAACAATTTTTCATTGGGCCTACCTATACAATTCCACAGTGATGAGCAGAAATCGGCCAATAGCATCCATCGATAGCCATGGATGCTAGCCAAGTTGACCTGCATCAAAGGCAGCGCTGTCGTGAACTACGAACTGCAGCCAAAAGAATTCAGTAGCTACCCCATTTACACAGAGTTCAGTACACCCTCGCCTGCCGACACCGCCTGCGCTATGCGAGCCGTGATCGGGGGTCTAACCCTTCGTGGGACCTGCGCCTCGCTCTAGGTTGTAATGAGGGCTTCTGTTCACTCCTACCGAGTGCATCCGAAAGCCGAAGGGCCGAATGGTGGGTTGAGCAGCTCAAGAAGGTGGATGCCCAAACCCTGGCCGCAACTCGAGCCGTGCTTGGCACGATCGAGCACAAAGTGGGGGCTGCCCTGGCTCGCGCTTGCCCCAAACCTGCCCATGGGGATATCGGCGGCAGTTTCGGAGCGTAGGTTGCTGTGATCCCGACACTGGCGGTGTCTAGCCGGCTGGATGAGTCGAAACCACCACAAAAGTTCGTGTACACGAATAAATATCTCCGCCAGGCGGATGTTTTTTATCGGCCTGGCTGAATATTTACTCTGCCTGGCCGTTGACATGGGATTATTTAAGCGTTGAAATCGGAGCCAGGCGGTACCTCTGTACCCAAATCAATAGGAGTGCACGACATGACTGATGGCAAGCGGTACGGACTCGAACAACTTAAGAAGACAGGCGGGCGAGGGACGATCACCCTATCGATGTTGTCGGGCTACAACATGGGCAACCAAACTTTGAACGTAACCATGACGATGTCCACGTTCCGCGATGTGGCGCTTGTGGCTAACGAAGCAAGAATGATTTCTATGGGTGAAGGGCCGGAGCAGATTGCACAGCGCCAACTCATTCCGGATCATGCTAAGAAGCTGGCCATCTACATCCTTCGCGGCCTTCTTGCTAGCGTTAAGGCTCGCTGGACTCGAGACGGCAATCACATCCCTGACTGCCTACACGATATTCTCGCCGAGCTGGGTGAAGGCCCATATCAGGCACTTCAGCCGTTCACAGCGAACATTCGCAACATCCAAGATAACGGTCTTGAGTTTGAGGACACGCCTAGCGGTGTCGTCTTTCATCTCCACAAGCTTCAAAAGCTGTTCGTGGTAGATGGTCAACACAGGCTCCGTGCAGGAGAAATCGTTCATGACTGGCTTAACGGGCTCCTCACCAATGTGAAGTACCCGAAGAAGGGGCTTTGGATAGGCGAGAGCCAGGAGGTTACTGCCGAAGAATTGGAATTGTGGACTGCGGCGATGACTGAGTTTGGTCAGCATTTTACTGTGGATGTAACTGTACACCTGGGCCTGGACCCAGAGCAGGAGCGCCAGCTTTTCCACGACCTCAATGTGCTCGGAAAGAAACCGTCTGCTTCACAGTCGCTGGCGTTCGATGCTGCTAACCCGGTAAGCCGATACGTGAGCGAGCATCTAGCGCCTGAAGGTAAGGTCCACGGGCTACGGGTGGTGGACACCGGCCACAAGAAGTCGGGAGTCAAACTAGAGGAGCCCGCAATTTTTCGCGACGACCTCGTCAGCACCTGCGCGATTCTCTTTCGCGGTGCCTTTAACCAGTCTGGTATCACTCCACTCGACGTAATAGGGGCGGAGAAATATGCGAACCATTTCTGGAGCGCGCTGGCCAAGCAGCCAGAATGGGGAAAGAAGGCATGGGACAAAATTACACTTCTCTCCCAGGCTACAATGCTCAAAGCCATGGCCTTCTTAGTGCGGTCCTTTCACAACGGGGAGGAGGCGGCGCGTGACCAGACTGGCGCGCATGCCAAACGCGACGCAATCATTGAGGCAATTGCCAACCAAGAGGTGGACTTCGCCCATACGAACCCACTGTGGCGTGTTTACCTGATGAACCCTGAGCAACGCGAAAAGCTTTTTCCGGGGATCGAGGACTACATTACGCCCGATGCAGCTCGTAAGCCCTACGGTATCTGGGATGAAGATAGTAGCCGTCTTCAGCTGGGGTCAAACACACGAGACGTCACCAGGTACCTTGCTGACCTCGTCCGCTACCTGTTCCGGGATAAGGTCGGCCTGGAGCCCAGGCCTGGACTGTTGACCCTAAAGAAGAAACTTGCTGAGGCCGAGTCTGAAAAACTCATGGAAACTAAGATCGCTCATGCCACGGCCTAGCCCCTGGAAACTTAATAACGAGCCATGGAACCGGCTCCCAGCCTGAGCCAACTCAACGGCGCCCCTCTGTGGGCGCTCTTGCCGCTTTCAAACTCGCCTGGAAGGTTTTGCCGCTCCACCGAGTGCAACCTTCAGGTCAGGCCTATTATTCAACCGACAGAAATGTGGGGCTGTTGGGTAGTAGCTGTTGGCCGATTTCTGCATGTCACGACTGACAGCTATGGGTTGTGGATTCAACCAATCGATGCAACGCATGACCCTACAGTGCGCCATAGGAAGGCGGTTCGATAAAGGGACATTACAGCGTCACTGATAGTTAGAAAGCCAACCATTGAGTTGCTCAATAATCGTCTGAGTCACAATCTCTGGAGACGCCCCAGGCCCAACTGGCCAGGCAATTCTGCATGCCTTCACTCTGCCAACTTGGACGCTGGTTGCTGGAGGAAACTCGGGGCCGCTGACGAAACCAAAGAGCGCGCCAAGTTGACAATCAAAAGCAGTTGCGAACGCAACAATCTGATTGAAGTCGTTGCGATTCCACTCACGACCGAAGTATTTGTACTTGACGTCGGCGATGGCGAGTCGGTTTCCGAAAACAATATCAGGGTTCATTGATATCCCAGAATCGCCTAGCATTTGGCGGCGCTTTCTTACCCCGATGTTGGGTAGTCCCTCCGCAATAATTGAGCGCAGACCGTCTTCGATAACCTCCGGGGTTCGCATCAAGAATGAGGTTCCTTGCGTTTTCCCGTCCGAAAGCGAAAGCCCACAACCATCGAGGATGAGACGGGCTAAAGAAATTGGGTTGATGTAACTCTTTGAGAGCCGATCAGGCTTAAATCGTCGATCGGCGTGGAGGAGTGGGCCAATTCCATCCATACGATAGACCAGATGCCTAGCTCGTCTTCGCGTGTCGTCTGGTATGCCCTTAAGACAGGACACACGGACGCAGGCTGCTCGCACAGTGCGGTTCAGCGGAGTGTCGAAAGACAATTCGTCAAAAGTGCATACTGCGACAGGACGGCCTTTTAGGATTTCGGTAGCGGTTTCGAGCGGCAATAGGCTGCCGCGGACCTCCTCAAGTTCTTGAGTTGTCGTTCTATAGTCATTACGCAAGCCTAAACGGACTAATCGTTCGGCGGAGTCGACGAACCAGCTGCAGAGCATCCCGAGAAATTCGAATCCTGGCTCAACGGTTGCGATATCCGATGAGACACGCGGCGATAATTCAGAGCGGGAAGCAATGTAAACAAAATGCTCCCAAGGGATTTTGGGGAGTACACGGATTCTTAATCGACCGAGCTGTACTACGCCGATGACTTCGCGAAAGGTGACATCGTATGAGCCGGTGTAGCCGCGCCGAACGTCAATAACGCTACGATTCTCTCTGGGCTGGCTTTCTCCCCACCATGCTTGAGTTGAGGCGAGCTCACGCCCTATCGCAGATAGTAGCGATGCATCGTCTTCGGATATTTTTAAAGACGCTTGCTTTGACTCGACAAGTTCAAAGTCAGTTGCCATTGGCGGCGTACCAGAATTTTTCTACTCTAAATTCTTTGGCCAGTTCAGGTTGGTCGAAGAAAAACTCTTCAATCAGCGGGTAGACGCGACGGTTCCAGATTTGTCTCAGAGTCAGGGCATCCATCCGCTCGCGCATAAAGAAGGTGTGACCTATCGTATGGTGCCGATCGAGCTCGGTTTCTAGCATCTTGTTAAGGTGGATGAAGCCATCAACTAAGCCCGTGAGCGAGGGACGACCGCTCTCATAGTGCTTGCGCAAGATCTCTGGGTCTGGCCCGAGCTCGAATACTTCAAAACGTCGCCGCAATGCGACGTCGATCGAGCGAATGCTGCGGTCGGCGGTGTTCATTGTGGCGATGAACCGCAGATTTTCCGGCAGACTGAATTCTCCTGAGTATGGGAGGTGAACCGGATGCTGACGATACTCAAAAAGGAACATGAGCTCGCCGAGGACCTTGGGGAGATTTGCGCGGTTGGCTTCATCGATGACGATGACGTGATCTTGAGTATGGTCATTCAGCGCGCCAAGTTTCTCCATGTCTCGGACGCAGCTCAGAACGAGGCCCTTTGTGACTTCGAATGAGATGCTGCCTCCCCGCGACACGGGGCGTAGCCCTTCGATAAATGATTCGTAAGAGTAGCTGGGGTGGAATTGGACAAAGCGAATGTTCTGTTCATTACCGCGTGCGAGGTAATGGGCCAGTGCACGTGCAACCCAGGTTTTTCCGGTGCCCGGTGGGCCCGAGAGGATGACTTGCGGCAAGTCGCCGCATAGCGCGGCGAGCATTTCCTCGAGCACGTGGAGTTCTAGACCTGTCTGCGCAATCAGCCACTCCTTAGTTGGCTCCAGTTTAGGAGGAAGTAGTTCTATCGGCTCAGGACCGCTTGCAGTCGGCTCGGCGAGCTGGTCGTAAACGTATCCGAATGTGCTTTGATTGAGCAGGCTTTCAGGTGTGGAGAGCCCGTGTGCAATGTCAAAATTTGAAACGCTCTGGGGTGGATCGAGAATTTCCAGCTTGTCGATTCGGAACCAGGTTTTGAAGATAAACGATTGACCTTCCTCTCTTCGGGTTTTCCCCCGAAGCTCTTCACTCGTGAGTTCTGGCCAAGGGGACTCCATGCCTGTATTACCACGGCTAGTCCTGTATTCCGCAACACGTATACGCGCACCAATAGTACCGTTTCCGATATACGCATAGAGATTGAAAGGTGTTAGCAGTCTGGGCAGGGACTCAACTTTGATCGGAAAACTCCACCAAGACGCCAGCCCGCCATTCTGTGCAATTTCTGCCTGAATTGCCGGTGCATCCGCCCGAACATCTCGCCAAGTTCCGATGAGAGCTAGCGGACGTGGATCACGGATTGGGGGCGTGCTGGGAGCACGTTGAGCGACATAGTTATCGTAGGCTTGGAGAAGTACGTCGAGATCGGCTAGCAGCTCTGTCTCGCTAGGTATTGCATTACGAGAGTAATGCTTAGAGGCGATTGTCGAGGCTTCATAGAGCCTTCCTAGTCGGCCCTCTGTATGAAGATTGGTTCTGCCGGACAAATCGAAGCCCTGCTCGGCAAGATGCATGCATTGATGACGTACCTCGTCTGCACGTTGGCCCAAGACCGCTTCGGCATTAGCACCAAGCTCTTTCGTAGCCGCTGTGACACCCTGGGCAAGCTTTACATAGAGACCGTTCCCACCTTCTTCAAAGAGATAGACAATGTAAGTCCCGGCTTGTGTTGTATCTGTCTCGCGCCGGTCGAGGAGCGATACCCAGGGGATCGTAGCCCAGTTGCCCTTGCCATATGACGCGACGACGTTGATGTTCGGATAGCTCTTTACGTTGGGTGAATCTCGCAGGATTCGACGAGCATCGGTAAAGAGCTCCTTGATTTCGTGATTTCCTGCAAACCCAATGGTCTTACGTGCTTCGTCGTAACGCTCAAGGATTCTCTGGAAGACTGAATCGAGAGTTAACGGCCGAAGTTTAATAACATCGAATCCCAAGGCATCGAGATAGCCATTTGTCTCAGGGCCACCGGAGAACTCATTGACGGAGGTTCCCGTAGCTAACGAAATAATCTTCTTGGGAGGGTAGTGTTTCCCGTCGTGAACCAAAGCCCAGACCTGAGAGCCGTTGCTTTCCCAAGCTCGCCATTCGTCCGTAGGTAACAGAATGGTGTCGAACTCGCGAATCGCCTCGAGGATTCTCGCTCTGTCAACGCGTGGTATCGCCATACACTTTCTCCCTAAGCAATCCCCAATGCTTACCTTGATCGGCGCACTGCTGGGGCTGACGGTTGGTGGCCAGTAGACTGAAAAATCTGCTCAAGCTTATTACCAATTGCCAATTTAATGCCCCAGTATTATTTGATTACCGTCTTCCCAATTCGGATTGCACGCATAGCCCGAGTCGTTGGCTGAACGAAGCGTGCGAAATTGTGCCGTTTGACCACTCTTTTGCATTCGACTTGACCAGCGATTTTCATGTTATGTGACCATCGACTGTACGGGTTTGACCCGCTAGTATCGTAATCACGATCGGAAGAGAACGGCCAAAAGCTGACATCGGTATCTGTAGATTACGGGGCGATTTTACTCGTTCAGTCGCACCATCCACACAAGTTCCAGTGCCAATCTAAGGCATCTGGGCTTACTCGGTGAGCATTTTGTTTTGGGTGGCGAAGCGGGGAACCATCCAACTTTTCGTAATCGGTACCTTTCAGTTTTGGTGACACTCGTACGAACATCGTCTCGGATTCGATTGCGATCAGCCCTAGATCGAACAAAGTATGGATATCCGCCCGTAACAGCAGCCCATTGGTCACAACGTTGGTGTGGTCGCCCTTATAGGGGTGGACATGCGCGGCCTCGAGCACGGCGGGTAGATTGCAGCCTGTAATGGCACAGGCGCTACCATAGGTATCCATTAGAGCCTTGCGAAAAGCGGGTTGCCCTCTGCGACGGATGATGTCGGCGGTTACGCGTTTTCTGGCGTCAGCCACGTCTGTGGGATCAAAGATGGCTGCTTGTTCAGCAGTATCCTCGGCGACTGCTAACGCTTCTTCGACAGGATTCGAAACCCGTCGAATAGAGACGCCAAGTCTGCTCCCCGATGATGCGTCGGAGTAAATTTCCCAAATGCCATGCTGAGCAGGATCGTAAGTCTCAAAGATGCCCTTGCCGACCTTGAACAGCCTGTCGTAGCGGTTGCCCTGATCAGTCCTTCGAGGCTTTTCATTTTGCGAGTAGCCAGTCCGGCCGGGGGAATTGACAGCCATCATGTAGAGGTCTGCCAGGTTCTTGGTGTTGTAATCCGGATCGCGAGTGAGAATCCAATCTGCGACCTGCTTTCGGCTGGCGGTGCCTCCAAGTTGAGTTACAGCAGCAAGGGCTTTCTCCCAGGTGCGACTGTCTTCGAGGTTGCCTACGCCGCCTGAGTACACTCGGTAGGTTGCAGCTGGTGCCTGAGACAGGAGTAGACGGGCAAGGATTTGAGAGTTCTTGATAAGGCGCCCACCAGTTCCCATTGGGGCACAGGTAAATCCTTCTTTCGTCATAGCCTTGAAGGTCAGATTATTTTGCGCCAAGTTCTTAATGTGGACCCTCATATCCAAGGTTTTGGTCTTACAGCCTTCAATGAGTTCCTGCACTGCTGGCGCAGGAATACCGTCAACGTTTCCGAACCATACCGCATTGGAGAAGTGAACAAGGTTAGGCCAGAGCTTTGGTGTCGCGCTTCCATGACCCTGGCTCTCGATGACCTCCGAAAGCCAACGCGGCTCAACCTTCTTAGAAACTCGCTCAACAATCCCAGCACCAATAAAGCCACTGACTTTGGGTTTCGGCCTATACTTATCGACGAAATTCCAGTTTGGGGGACCTGCTTGGAAAATCAGAACATCCCCCTTCTGAAGCCCGGACCACATGCCTTCCTTGCTATCGTCAAACCCCCAAAAGCCCGTCGCCAAGGTGGTTAGCCAATGCTCAATGGGGCCGTTAGCTTTGACTGCCTCACCGCGGGAAACAGCAGCAACAACGTGCGAAATAACATCCATATCTAAATTACTCAAAGTTCACTGTATTTCTTGGCGCTCCCGCGAGCTTTTTCGACCGGGTATTTTTCCGCATTGATACGGAGCTTCCGATCTACCGCCTTCTGCAGATCAAGAGAAAGAATATCCGCGAGACGCAATAGATACAGGGTGACGTCGGCCATTTCCTCTTCAACCTTGCACATACGCGCTAAATCGCCCTTGATAGAGATGGCTTGGGAGTCGGTCAGCCACTGGAATATTTCAAGTAACTCCGATGCTTCTACAGCTAAAGCAGAAGCAAGATTCTTCGGTGTATGAAACTGCTCCCAATCTCGCTCTTGTGCAAAGACACGCAGTTGCTGCTGTATCTGCTCGACGTTCATCGATTCCCTCGACTAGCTATTGCAATAGGCTTCTATCGTCTCAGAAGCTCTGGCTCCTGGCCAGATATGAACGGCGCAGATCTCATTGAAAACCAAGGTTGAATCGGCACCGCCTTGGTAGATGTTTCGGTGGAACCCACACCGGCTCATCGCACGGCTGAGGTCGAGAGCACCAAGATCATGATCGACCGGGTCAAGGTGCAGTTCGACATCAAGTCGGAACGCCTTATTGGCGACACCGCTTACGGCACCGCGCCGATGCTGGCCTGGATGGTGGAGGAAAAGGACATCGAGCCGTATGTGCCGGTGTGGGACAAAACCGAGCGCAAGAACGACGGTTTTTTTGAGCAACGATTTCCACCTGGATTGAAGAGGTTGAAGAATACGGCTGCCCGGCCGGCAAGGTATTGCGCAGTGAATGGCGAGCCTTCAAGAACGAGTGTTCGCACGTTACCAAAGCCAACACCACCATCTTCCGATCCAGGCAGACCGATTGCGTAGCGTGTCCGATGAAAGCCCAGTTGCCCGAACACAGCGTTCCGCAAGACTGCTCGCAGCTTCCATGAATCCGCTCGTGATGTGGCTCGGCGCATTGCAGCAACGCCGGCGCATCAGCGCTCTCGCCACGAACGTAAGAAGGTCGAAATGTTGTTCGCCCACCTCAAATGGATCTTGAAACTGGATCGCTTGCGTTTACGTGGCATGAGTGGCGCGACCGATGAGTTCACGCTGGCGGCCGCGGTGCTGAACCTGCGACGGCTGGCCAAACTGACATCTCAAGGACCACCAGTCACGGGATAGGTGCGCCTGCACTAAGCCAAAAACCTCTCACTAGCCAATAACAACGCAGCAAAGGTCAACGAAGGGCCGAGAAACCACTCAATGTGGTGAGTTGGTTCTTCGATGGCGGTCGTGCCTGAGTTCAGATGATCTGAAAATCCGAATTTTTCAAAAGGATCGGCCAATAGCGGCCCTTTGCGAAGGATTTTTTCCGATCCGCGCTTGAAATAGTTTGCGGTCATCCTGAGATGACTTCTTTTGGCGGATTACTGCCTGTCGCGATGGGCAGCAACCGACACATCGCTGACGTTGGCAGCAGGCCGAAATCAGCCATATCCGGGGAGTCATGGCAGTCATGGCCTTCATGTAACCGCTGACAATAACCCTCCCTGGGCTCCGAAGCTCTCACTGCGATACACTCGTCTCTACTGACCAGTGGAAGGCATTTATGAGCATTTTGATCGACACCCAGCTACGCGCCAAAGTCAGCAAAACCCCTTCAGAACTGATCGATATTACAGCTTCTAGTGTCACTCCAACCATCCGTGGTTGCTCGATTGAATTGCATATAGGTCCAATTTATCGTCCAGGGATTAAAGCCGGTAAGGAGGGTTCAGCTACCAATCCCCATCGTCTTCCTGTTTCCCTGGCGCAAGGTGACACAGCAGTCATCGAGACTGTTGAATCCTTCAAGCTGGATAATCTCCATGCGGGCTTTGTTTTTCCCTCAAGCCGTGTTTCGATTCAAGGTTTGTTGATGACAAACCCGGGACATGTTGATCCAGGCTACAGCGGCCGACTACATGTAACAGTTATAAATATGGGGCAGGAACCGTTTTCCCTTCAGCCAGGACAATCGTTTTTGCGTGCATTCATACACAAACTGGATGCTCCAGCCGTTACTCAACCTCCGACAAGCACTCCAGTGCTTCAAGAACTGCTTAATAAGCTGTCCCCAGACTTTCTCAATGTGAAGTCTCGTGCTGAGGAGGCGGCAAAAAAGCATATTGATCGGGCGGTGCTACGCACTCAATGGTTACAGTTTGTATTCCCAGTCATTGCTACTATTGTTGCTGCTGGGCTTGGAGCAGCAGCAACCTACTTTTCTACCTCAAATCGTTTGGAAGAACGGACTAAAACATTTGAGGAGCGGATTAAATCATTGGAGACCTCCACAACCTCGGAGCGGATTAAAGCACTGGAGCTAAGCTACCCACTTCAAGAGCGGTTGATCGGCATCGAGAGTAAGCTCAAAGAAAAATCACCACCAAAACAAGTGCCACCACATCAGATCAAATCGGCCCCGCAGGCTAAAGCTGCGTCCGATAATCATCGAGCTGCTAACTAATTATGAAAGTCTATCTGATTTCTAGAAGTACGCTTGAGGACGGCATGTCTAAATTCTTAAAGGATCGAGATCTTTCTTGGGCACACGATGATGATGTCTGTGATCCCGAATTGGTTGTCGAGGCTGCAGGAAGAGTTTGTTACATGTCATTCGGGGATAAACAGTATCGAAAAACTACTCAGGAGTATATATCAAACATTTTGCATCAAGGTCATGACAGTGTGCTTGAACATGCGAGCTTTACGATACTTGTGGATGGCTTGACACGCGCACTTTCTCATCAGTTAGTACGACACCGAATTGGCTTTGCGTATAGTCAATTGTCACAGCAGTACCATGATGAATCAGATGCTGAGTTTGCTCAGCCTCACGGGCTGGACGAAAATCCTGAATTAAAGGCACAATGGCTACAATGGTGTGCAGCAACTCGTGCAATGCATGATAGTTTACGGTCTGCAAATTTAAAGGTTTCTGAGTTAGCGCATCTAAACGCCAAAGAACAGCAACGGCACTCTCGATCAATGGCCCGATCAGTTCTGCCTAATGCGACCTGTACAACAATTATGATTACTGGTAATGCAAGAGCCTGGCGACACCTACTAAGTGTTCGGGGTGACATTGCAGGAGATATTGAAATGCGAGAATATTGTATTTCCATCTATCAGCTATTACTTAGCTCCTCTCCGCGACTGTTTTCCGGATTCGAAATACTCGAGGACAGACTGGGTAGATATGTGAGTTCAACTTCTCAATGAAACTTTCTATTGCAGAGCGCGATTGGTTAGCCTCGGCGGTGGCGACAGCGCAACAAAAAGGGAAACGACGAAATACCTCTTGGGTGCTCATCACAGGTGCGCCAGGAAGTGGAAAAACTACAATAGCAGCTCGTATGGCCGATGCTGGTTGGCGCACAATTGAGGATCCGGGGCGCGCGGAATTTGAACATCAACTTCGAAAAGGGGTCCCGCCATCCATAGTGCGTCGTGATTATCGTCGATTCCAACATTTGGTTTTAAGGCGCGTACTTAGCATTGTCGACGTCATTCCCGACAATGAGCAAGTGCTTTTCGATTATGGGATTGCTGAATCATTAGCTTTCATGAAAGTTGCTGGGATACCCTGGGATGATGTGATTGTTCAGGCGGCTGCTCGCCTGCACTTTAGGCAGGTTTTTCTGCTTGACGTTGTCCCGCTCCCATTAGATGCGGACGATATAATTCGCGCTGAATCGGTACACTCTAGAAACTTGTTGTATGATCTTTTTCAGGAGCTTTACCAAGTGCTTGGACATAATTCCATCCGAGTCCCATTAATGGGCGTGGAAGAACGCTTTGAGTTCATTGGTAGTCTCATTGAATGCCCGTAGAACCCCATGCCTTTAAGTTAGGTCAGTTGCTTGCTAGTAGTATTGGTAAGTTTATAATCTGCTGCCATTTATCTTTTGATTGCCTTCTTGGATATTCGCCCTAAATGGCCACTGGTTTCACAGTCATTTCCGAATTAACTATTTTGGCCGATTTCTGCCGGTACTGACCGGCAGCCTTAGGGTCGAATGCGGTTCCCGTCGACAGTCCGCAATCGACCGATTCTGTTGAAAAAGTCGGCCATGGTTTCCGCAGCAGAAAAATATGCGTCTGAGATTGAAATCTTTACTTTCGGCAGAGGCTTCCGAACTCAGATTTCACGCAGTAGCGCGCAAAAAAAGGCGTTTTCACCAGTCAATGACTAGGTCGTTTGGGCGAACTGACTTTTTCCACAGAATCGACCTACAGCTGGCGCTCAGGATTTCAAACTCTCAAACCCCAGTCACAAATTCGCAAACCACTGGCGACAAATCGGCACGCTTGGAGAGGGGCATAACTGCCACGCAAAAAAACGAATCAAGCAGCGTCATGTGCCACCCAGATCAAAGGTCATGGACTGTCCTGAAATGAAAAGGCGCTGTCGTCAAATGAAAGGTGGGCAGCCCCACCGTCTATAAACTCCTTCTCACTATCCGCTCGGCAAGCCTTATTTGTTGGTTCGCAATGACGGGACGTATTAGCTAGTGTGCTTTTAGACAGAGAATGATTTTTTGCCCAGCCAAGAAAACACTTCCCAGTTCAGCAAGCCTGCGGCACGCAGCGGTTTCAATTAGCAATAAATTGCATAGATTTACAAGGTTTTTGCTGCCTTCGCTTGATGAAAGCATCGCTGAATGGAGGGGGCGCTCTGGGATTATCGTGAGCGCGTTGAGCGAGACTTATCGCGACTGTCTGATTAGATGCGTTGAGTGAAAATGAGTATTTCTTCTTCGTAAAAGCCTGACTAGCGTTTGCCGCGCCTCGTCGATCCGCATTGGATCACCACTCCTATGCCTCGATACCAATCGCTGACCTGTCTGGCTGCGCCTCACCGAGACCTCGCGCACCTATCTGCGCTGCTCATTTGCCGTTAAAGTGCGGCAAGCTCAGAAGTTTTTTCAAGGATGCTGTTCGGATGGCTTCACCGACTCAACCCAAAAGCTTGATTTTTGACTTGGAAGTCGTCCCCGGCAAAGCCAATCAACCAGACCGCATCTTTATGGTTGGCGCGATGCGTCCCGACACGGAAGAGGAGCTCGAGCGTAAGGTCGACAAGGACCTGCCCGCTGCCCTCGAGGCCCTAGATTGCTTAGGGCAGGGCGCCAGCTTCGTACTCGGCCATAACGTCATCGACCATGACTTGCCGATACTCCAAGAGCAAGCCGCGCACCTGGTCTTACACCAGCTGCCGGTGATCGACACTCTGCGCCTATCGCCGTTGGCTTTTCCGCAGAACCCGTATCACCGCTTGGTCAAAGACTACAAACTCATTCGCGACAGCCTCAACTCACCGCTGTCCGATTGCCGCTCCACCCTGACCCTGTTCAACGACCAGCGCCAGGCATTCGCAGATCTGAACATTAAGCACCCGGCCGAACTGCTCTGCTACCAAGCGCTGCTCGCCCCAACGCCGAAGAGCGACCTTGGGTCGCTCTTCGCCTCGATCACTGGCCAGGAGCCAAGACCCCTCACAGAATTGCGCAGTCTGATTCCCGAGCTGCTTAGGGAAACCGACCCGACCCTGACTCGTACTTACAAGGTCTGCAGCACCCGTCTGAACCAGTTGCTGTATACCGACCTCATGGACGGGACCCTGCATTGGCCCTTAGCTTATGCGCTGGCCTGGCTGCGCGTCTCGGGCGGCAACTCGGTTCTGGCGCCCTGGGTGCGCCACCAATTTCCCGTGGTCGGTCGGCTAATCGCCGAGCTACGCGACGTACCCTGCGGAGAAAGCCTCTGCGGCTACTGCAGCACTACTCATGACCCCCGCCACGAGCTCAGGCGCTACTTCACCCCAATTCAGGATTTTCGGACTGAGCCGGACGGGCGCCCCCTACAGCATGACGTGGTGCTGGCCGGTATGCAGGGCAAGCACGTGCTCGCGATTCTCGCGACAGGGGGCGGCAAATCCCTGTGCTACCAACTGCCGGCCCTGAACCGCTTTCACCGGAACGGCAGCCTGACAGTCATCATCTCGCCGTTGCAGTCACTGATGAAGGATCAGGTCGACGGCCTTCTTGCTCGCAACGTCCAATGCGCTGCGACCTTGAACGGCCTGTTGACCATGCCTGAACGGGCCGAGGCGCTGGAGAAGATCCAGTTGGGGGATGTAGGCATTCTGCTAGTCTCGCCCGAGCAGTTTCGCAATAAGGCCTTTCGCCGCGCGATCAGCCAACGCCAGGTCGGCGCCTGGATCTTCGACGAAGCGCATTGCTTGTCCAAATGGGGCGCAGATTTTCGCCCGGATTACCTCTATGTCTCGCGTTTCATCAAGCAGTTCACTGGTGACGGTCAGCTCGCTGCGATCGGCTGCTTTACGGCTACTGCCAAGCCTGACGTGCTTGAGGACATCGAGCAGCACTTCGAAGAGCAACTTGGCATCACCTTTAAGCGCTTCATCGGTACTCACGAGCGTACCAATCTGCACTTCGAAGTCCTGCCCTGTGCCCGTTCAGAGAAGCGCCACCACACTCAGGCGTTGATTGCGGAAGAACTAGGCTCTAACGAGGGTGGGGCGGTGATCTTCGTGTCTAGCCGTAAAGGCGCTGAAGATCTCTCGGATTTTTTGATCGGCCACGGTTGGGCCTGCAAGCATTTTCACGCGGGGCTGGAGCCACACGAGAAGAAGGACATACAGGACGCCTTCAAGGCTGGGGAACTCAAGATCATCGTGGCCACCAATGCCTTTGGCATGGGCGTAGACAAATCCGATATTCGCCTGGTGGTACATGCTGATATTCCGGGATCGCTGGAGAACTACCTGCAGGAAGCTGGGCGCGCTGGGCGCGATCAAGGGCAGGCTCGATGCGTGCTCCTGTATGACGCTCAGGATATCGAGAACCAGTTCGGGATGTGCGAAGGGTCGAAACTGACCCTTCGTGATATTCAGCAGATCCTACGCAAACTGCGCAAGGAGAGCGACCGACGCAAGGGCGGCAGGCTCGTCATCACTGCCGGCGAAGTATTGATGGATGAGCAGGTCGAGACCAGCTTTGAGGCCGGGGAACGCGATGCTGAAACCAAAGTCGTCACGGCCGTGTCCTGGCTTGAGCGCGGGCAGTTTTTAAAGCGGGAGGAGAATCAAACCCAGATCTTTCCGGCAAGCCTGAAGCTGACTAAGGAGGAAGCCGACAAGCGACTGATCACTGCCAAACTGCCGGCAAGACGGCTGGAAGAATTCAAGGCCATTCTGAGTTACCTGTACGAGGCGAGTGCTGATGAGCGCATCAACACCGACTCCCTGATGGCACTGACCAGCCTCACGTCCGAAGAGGTCACTGCGACACTACGTCAGATGGAGGACTTGGGCCTTTTAGTCAACGACTCCAAGCTCACTTTGTACGTCCGGCATGGCGTCGTTTTCCCTTCGACCCAACGTCTGCAAACCACCTTAAAGCTCGAGTCTGCCTTGTTCGACCTGCTGCAGGAATTGGCGCCGGAGGCCGAGAGTGGAGAATGGCAGGATCTTAACGTGCCACTGTTGACCTCGGCGCTCAAAACAGCCACCGGCAACAAAGATCTGATACCGCTACACGTCCTGCGACTGCTGCGCAGTCTGGCCCAGGATCACGACAGCGAAAGTCAACTGCGTAGCAGCTTCGAACTGCGTCAGATCAGTCAGGATTTTCTCAAGCTGCGTATCCGCGGCGGGTACAGCTGGAGCGGTATTCAAGGGTTGGGTGAGCGCCGACGTGCTTTGGCTGCCGTGGTTCTCCCATTTCTGATTGGCAAATTGCCGCCGGGCTCACGTAACAAGGATCTATTGGTCGACACCACGTTCGGGGAGCTCATGAGCCTCATTGATCAGGATCTTGAGCTGCGCTCCAGAATCCCGGAGTCGCAGCGCCGCAAGGCCATTGAGCACGTACTGCTGTACCTGCACAAGCAAGACGTGCTTACGCTTAACCACGGCATGACAGTCATGCGTCGCGCTATGACGATCGAAGTCAACGCGGAAAAACGTACCGGATACCTCAAGGATGACTACCAGCGCCTTGATGAACATTACCGAGAAAAACGTATTCAGGTTCACGTTATGCGCGAGTATGCCGAGGTTGGGCTCGGCTCGATGCGAGAGGCCCGTGACCTGGTTCAGCACTATTTCACGCTAGCCAAACAGGAATTCATTCGCCGCTACTTCGTAGGTCGCGAGGAGGTGCTTAAGCTTGCCACGAGTGAAGAGTCCTGGCGTAGTATCGTCGAGAGACTCAGCGCTGCCCAGCGGATTATCGTGTCCGACGACGATGACGTGAACCGCCTGATTCTGGCTGGTCCCGGTTCCGGCAAGACCCGCGTGATCGTGCACCGTATCGCTTATCTGTTACGAGTTCGGCGCGTGCCGGCGCGCTGCATCGTGGCTCTGACTTTCAACCGTCACGCGGCCAACGAGATCAAGCAGCGCCTGCTCAAATTGGTGGGCCCCGATGCCTTTGGGGTCAACGTGATGACTTATCACCGCATGGCGATGCGCCTGACTGGTACCCGCTTCGAGCGAGGTGAAACGGTCGAGGAAGGGCGCCTGGCCCAAGTGATGGGAGACGCTGTTGAGTTGCTCGAGGGCAAGCGTCAGGTAGAAGGCGAGGACGATCTACGCGAGCAACTGATGCGAGGCTACCGCTACATCCTCGTCGATGAATACCAGGACATCGACGACCTGCAGTATCGACTCGTGAGTGCATTGGCCGGGCGCAAGTCCGAAGAGGAAGGACGTTTGTGCATTTTGGCGGTAGGTGACGATGACCAGAACATCTACGCCTGGCGTGATACCAATAATCGATACATAGAGCGCTTTCGCGAGGATTACTCGGCCACAAAGAACTATCTGGTCGACAATTACCGCTCCAGCGGCTGCATCATCGATGCGGCCAACAGCGTCATTGGCCGCAACCCCGATCGGCTCAAAAAGGATCACCCGATTCAGATCGACACTGTTCGCCGCACACGGCCGAATGGCGGCGATTGGGAGACCCTGGACCTCGAGCGGGCAGGACGCGTGGTTCGCCTGAGGATAGAGTCTGAGGGCGACACGATGGCGAACCTGCAGGCCCAAGCTGCGATGACTGAGCTGCAGCGTTTGCTCAGTTTGGACACCGAGGATTGGCAGGGCTGCGCGGTGTTGGCCCGTACTCACAAGTACCTGCTGCCCCTTCAGGCCTGGTGTGAAGCTCATGGCGTTCCGTATTGCCTTGCTGCCGACAAGGAAGGTGTATTGCCTTTGACCGCTCAGCGCGGCTTCGTGCAGGCTGTTGAAATGCTACGCGGGATTACCGAGCCGCTGAGTGCTTCCGAGGCATGGGCATGCATGAGCGAAAGGCACGTCGCGCCGGATTGGCACGGCATATTGGCCACCGCCTTTGAACAGCTCGCAGCAGAGTTCGGACAATGCCCTCTGAGCGCCCAGACGCTGGTCGATTGGCTCTACGACTATTTCCGGGAGCTACGCCAGCAACCCAGGAATGGACTTTACCTAGGCACTATCCATTCTGCCAAAGGATTGGAGTTCCGCCACGTTGTAGTGCTTGATGGCGGCTGGTCCACTCAGCCGGAAACTCTTTGCGATGAACGCCGACTTTACTACGTGGGCATGACCCGCGCCGAGCAAACCCTGACCATGTGTGAATTCGCTGGGGGCAATCCCTTCAGCCGCCAACTTACCGAGGAGGTCATGGGACGCACCTTCCAAGGTGAATTCCTCGCAGAGCTGGAGAAGCGCTACCTACAGCTCTCTTTGAAGGATATTGATCTCGATTATGCTGGGCGCAAGAACCCTACGGCATCAATACATAAGACATTGGCGGCGCTTGAGCCTGGCGACACGCTTGCGTTCAAAGCTCATGAAGGGAGATATCTGATTCAGGATGCGGACGGTCAGGTTGTAGGCCGTACAGCAAAGTCATTCAATCTGGACCTTGAGATTGAGGATTGTGAAGTGGCAGCTGTTTTAGTGCGGCATTCTGATCGGTGTGAAGAGGCCTTCCGAGCCCATCATCGTTCGCAAGAGTGGGAGTTAATCGTGCCGAGAATTGCTGGCCGGGTCCTGAAGAGCAGTGCAAAAGCCTGAAGCTACCTGAGAAAAGGAAGGAACTCATGGCGTAGCTCCCCAAGATTCGCGGTCTTGCTGTAGTTCAGACTGCTATCGATGAGTTCGTCCAGCTTGGCTGCACAAAGTTTTTTGGAGCGCTATGGTTTTGAGATCCGTAATGGTGTAGGACATCGATGCTCAGCTACGTCAAACTGACTGTCTGAATATTTGAATAGGCATTTGTAAGCCTCACGGATTAATAGTCTTTTGCTGATCAACGCTTGCTTCTTTGCTGGACATGGAAATACTCGATTCTTTGAGCGGGACCTCACCTACCGACAGTGCACGCTCGATCAGTAACTCGCAGCCTTTGTCTTTCAGCAGCGCCTGTAGCCGATGAAACTCGCTACACCAAATGGTTTCAACATCGCGATCTCGGGTTTTGTCACGGTCGCTGCTGAGGGCGACTGCGCGAACTTGCAGGCGGCCGTTGTCGGCCTTGCCACCAACTTCCACGCCGTAACCGGGAGTGGCAGCCTTGCGCAGCACGACCTTGCCAGTTTCTGCCCAGGCAGTAGCCATGCCTTCCCGCACCTCATAGCCGAGGCTGGCCAGGCCGCCGAGCACGGCTTCGCGGCGGGCGAGGGCGGCCCGGGTCTGAAAATTAGCCGCGATAAGGCCTTCACACTGCTCGATTAGCCCGGCCATCATTGCGAGGTCGGTGGCGATGGTGCAGGTAGCGATCTTACTAAGTATCGAGGCGTGTTCGGCACTTGCCTGTGTTTCGATTTCGCAGGCCAGGTCCTGAAGCTGTTCGAAGCACTCGCGTTTGCTCTGGAAATCGCGTGTGGACGTGGCCAAGTCGAGTACAAGGCTGTCCAGCAGCAGGTTACGCCGCTGCGCTTGAGTTTCCTCTCCGGCTCTTTCCAGTGCCTGGAGAAATGGTGCGGCGCTATCGGCGCCTTGCAGTAGTTGCAGTTCGACGATATGCCGGTCGATGCGTTGCAGGCGTACATCCCGCGATGCCTCTGGCTGTCGGGCCACCATCCAGTCGGCCAGGGAGAGTTTGGGTTCCTCGACCTTGAGTTGCTGCGCCAAGGCACGTTGGGCTTCGCTCAGCATTTCTTTCTGGCTGGCCTTAGCTAATTGGGCGAAACCCTCGGCCAGCAGACGCTCGCCGTCATCCTGGCTGGCGCCTTTGGCTAATCGCGAGAGCGAATGCAGCAACCCTTGATCGACGCTTTCTGGATTGACTTGCAGGGCATTGAGTAAAGCCGCGGCGTTTTCCTGGAGGCGTCGTTCGCGTTGGCGTCGCTCGGTTGCGCGAATGATCGCGCGCTCTTCGCGATCCTCCAGGTCACGGCGCAGATGCTCGATCTCAACCGGCACGGCTTTCTGCAGTTCGGCGAAGCGTTCCTGCGCGAGCAAGGCGCGCAGGCGATTGCGTCGGGCAAAGGTGGCGACGCACTCCTGTTCGCTTAGCTCGCCGACCTTGCAGGCTTGCGCCTGCCAGCGTGCCACTACGTGCTCCAGGCGCTGCAGGTGGCCTTCGCAGATGGCGATGATTTCTTCCCGGGTGACAATGCGAACGACCTTCGGACCGCTCATTGGCAGGTTTCCATATCGGCTGTGGTGGGCGTCTGTTGCGACGGGAGCGTGGCCTGCATGGCCTGTTCGATGGCTTCACGCAGGCGTGCGCGTTCGCTTTCGCCGTTGTGATACCAGGCCTGTGACGAGACCCGGTGGATATGAGGGATGGCCCGGTGTAGCACAGACGGGCGCCAGATCTCCCGGGCGCGCGCGCGCTCGAGCAGCACGTGACATGGGGCATCACATTCGATGCCGATGGCGTACAGGCCTGTGCTTGCGTTCTCGATGGCGAAGTCGAGACCGAAGGCATCTCCCTCGTTAGCGGGCGCGGCCTGCCAGCCCAGGGACTGGATGAACTCGCCGACCAGTCTGACGAAACCATCACGCCGCTGACCTTTTTCGCGTTGCTGGCTGTTGCGGTCCGTCTGCAGTCGCTCGAGCAGTTTGCCACTGCTACCAAATTCGCCCGAGGAGAGGGCGCGGGCGTACTCCAGGTAGCCTTGCAGGTAATCACGCGGGCTTTTGGGCGCACGATGCGTGTTGAGCATGTCGGAGATATCGGCGATCGGCATTGAGCTGATCATCACAACCTTGCGTCGTGCACGGGTTACTGCCACATTCAAACGGCGCTCACCGCCAGTCTGCCCTAGCACGCCGAAGCTGCGGCGGAAGGTTCCCTGGCTGTTGCGGCCGAAGGTGGAGGAGAAGACGATGACGTCACGTTCATCGCCTTGCACGTTTTCTACGTTCTTGACGAACACCGACATGTCCTCGCCGTCCTCGCTTCGCTCGCGTTCCTCCGTGTAGGCAGCACGGAACAACTCGTCCTGCTCGGCACGCTGCTCAAGGTGCTCCTCGATCAGTTCGGCCTGCTTGCGGTTGAAAGTGACCACGCCGACCGAGGGCCGCTGGTCATAGGGTTGCTGCCAGAGTTCGTTGAGGTATTCGACGACCCGTTCGGCTTCCTCGCCATTGCTCTGGTTCTGGTACAGGCCACCAACCTGGATAAGCTCCAGCGGCTTGATACGCAGAATGTTCGCCTGCGGATGACGGACCGGGACGTTAAGACGATTGCCGTAGAACGCGGCGTTTGAGAAACCGATCAGCTCGCGGTAGGCCGAGCGGTAGTGGATCTGCAACGTGGTGTTGGGCAGGGCATTGCGCGCCAATTGCAGCAGGTCGGGGCAGTCTTTGATCTCGCGACGGTTCCAGGTGTCTTCAAAAGCTTCGCGTTGTTCCTCGTCAGCGTCTGCTTCGGGCTCGTCGCCGTCGAATAATTCGGCTTCATCGCTTTCGATGCGGCTGGAGAAGAATGCGGTCGGCGGCATTTGCTTCTCGTCGCCGCTGACCACTGTGACCTGGCCGCGAAACAGGGTCGGCAAGGCGAACTCCACGGGCATCTGCGAGGCTTCGTCGTAGATCACGGTATCGAACAGGCCGGCCCTCAGGGGCAGCACGCGGCTGGCCACGTCCGGGTTCATCAGCCACACCGGGCGCAAGCTCATTAGACCGAGGTTGCTGCCCAGTTCGATGAATTCCCGCAGGCGCCGCGAGCGCTTACCGGTCAGACGGGTGACATCCTCCCACTGCTTGCGATTACCCAGGCGAGCGAGGTCGATGCCGTTCGCTAGCAGTTCGCGGTTGAGCACACGCATCTGCGCATCGGCTTGTGCGAGGCTGGCGACCTTGGCCCGAGCCTCGTCCTGGCTGAACAGCAGTTCGGGGTGGGCCTGCTCGACGCGATGTTTCCAGCCCAGTCGCGCTTCGCGATTAAGCAAGCACCTCACGGCGGTTTCGAGTTGCTCGGGTGCGATACCGTCCAGTTGCTCCTGGCGCTGGCGCAGCAGTGCGAGCAACTCCAGCTCCGGCACGGCCAACTGGCTGGCGCGGCCGCGAAATGACTGATAGTCGGCGAGGAAGGGCTGCGCCTCATGCAGGCGATCAAGTATCAATTGATTGTTAAGGTTGTGCGCGATGGAGTGTTGCAGTTGTTGCACCAGCTCATCGCCCAGCCAATCGCCGAGTACCTTGAGCTGGTCGAGGCTGGACTGGCGAACGCCGTGGCGCATCAGCGAGGCGTCCAGATTGTTGAGCAGCGCCTCGAGGTGTTGCTTGTCCCCGGCCAAGACGGCCTCGTCGGCCTCCTGGGGGCGCGGTGATTGTGCTATGGCATGGGCCAGAGCCTGGATCTCCAGCAGGTGGCGGATGTCGCGCTTCACTGTGCTGATAAGTTCTAGACAGGCTTGCTGACTTACTGCTTCTAGCTCTAATACCTGATGCAGTGCTGCCAGCTCGGCGCGCAGAGGACGCCACTGGGTTTCCAGGCAGATGGCGGCGTGCAGGATCGGCAGAACTTCACCGGCTAGGCTTTGTCCCTGCTCTTGAAGGAAGTTGCGCAGACGCTTGCGTCGGAGTAGATGCAACGGGTTGATGTTCGCAAGCCAGGAACGGGTGGCCATGACCTTCGCGCAGTCGTGCTCCAGATGCCTAAGCGCTTTGCTCTCAACCAGGCTGAGTGTTGGCGACAGTGTGGCTGCGTAGTGGTCCTGGTCCAGTTGCCCGAGCTGCTGATCGAGTTGGCGCAGTTCATCAAGAATCGACTCACCTCGTGGCGTCTGGCCGGCTTCGCGGCTGCGGAACAATGGCAACCAGCGCGCCAAGCGTAGGCGTTGTTCTTCCTTCAAGCTGAGGAGAGTAGCGACATGGGTCGCTATCCAACTGCGGTACGGCGTCGGATCATCGATTTCGAAGCTGGCGGAATGCGCCTGCAGCGTAGCCTGACGGTTGGTCTCGGCCTGGGTGAAGCTGTGCAGGTTGTCGGTGAAGGCCTGTAAGGTCGGGCGGTCGGCGGCGAATGGCTGCAACTGCGCCAATGGGCTGCCTTCGAAGCGAGCTGGCAGCCACAGACGTATCAGAGGGGCGCAGTTTTCTTCTAGGCGGGTCAGGCTGGCGAGGTCCAGGGGTGACAAGCGTTGACGCAATGCCGGGAACTCGATCGGCGCCGCGCCGGACTCCAATTCAATCAGTTCGCCGAGCAGTTGGCGATAACTGAGGCCGGTATTTTCATCGAGGCGATGCAGGCTCTGGTGGAAGCGGTCAAGTTCGCCCTCCAGGGCTTCGATACGGGCTGCAACCTGCTCGCGTTGACGCTGCCAGCCTTGCGCCCGACTGCCGTCGGTAAACAATTTTTCCAGCTGTTCGCGGATACTACGGATAACCGGTTCGCGGTCGCGGTTGACGTCATTGAGCATGACGATTCGCTGCCCCAGACCTTCGGCCACCAGGCGTTTGTACACCACTTCCAGTGCCGCATGCTTCTGGCAGACCACGAGCAAACTGCGCTGGCGGCCGATGGCGTCGGCGACCATATTGACGATGGTCTGGCTCTTGCCGGTGCCTGGCGGTCCCTCGACCAGAAGCCCCGGGCTCTGTCGTGCTTGGATCACCGCTGCTTCCTGCGAAGGGTCGCTGGCCACAGTGAAGAACCGCTGCAGTTCGTTTGGCGATGCCTCGGACGCTGCCGCGTCGGCGGTTTTGAGGCGCAAAGCAGTCTCCAGGCCGGTGCCGGCAGGAGACAGGTTCTTCAGCTGGCGCAAGTCTTCGCCGATGGCTTGTCCCATAAACGTCACATGAAACAGCACCGCGGCGCAGTTCAGTTCATCTTGATAAGGAGCAACTTCCACAGTGCTGGTCGGCAAGCTGCCGAGCGTCCGGGAGCGGATGGTGGTGAGCATACCGAAGGCATCCATTACATCCGCGGCGCGGATCGACGAGCGGCCTAGAAGTTCATCGGCGGTCTTGCGCCAGCGCTTAAAGGTTTCGGTGCCAAGCACGCTTTCTAAGGCGGGATTGAGCCGGACTTCTTCACGCTCACTGTCGAAGGCCAGGGCGGCATGGCCACGGCTACCCAGCTCAAGCAGCAGTTTCACCGGCCACAGCAGCAACGGGATTATCCGCGTGCGCGTGGTGCCACGTGCATCGCGGTTGAGCAGGAACGGGAAGCCTAGGTACAGGCCATCGATACCGGTGTCGCGCTTGTACAGCGCGCTCTGTCGGTACAGGGCGTGCAGGCGCAATTCCAGTTGGCCGTTGAGCTGGAAGCTTTCCGGGTCGAGGTTTACTGCGTTGGCATTGCGTTGCAGTAAGTGGTCGAGCAAGGCCGTGGCCGGACTGCGTTCACTGTTCAGTTCGTTGATATCGACGCGTGCGGTGGTCTTGCCAATGCTCATGCGCACTAGGGGGCCGCGCATCACGGCTGTTACTACCTTTTTCTCGAAGAAGTCGAGGATTTGCGAGATATATTGCTGCTTCTGTGGTTCCAGCCACTGGTTTGATGGGATGGCCAGCAGCACCAAAGTCTGAGCCAAGGGCATGCGCCGTTCCAGGCGGAACTGCTCGGCCCATTCGTCCACAGCCGGTAGGCCGCAGCGAGCAAAGCCGCGGATGCGCTCATCGACACTGCGGTACAGTTCCGTACGCGAATTCAGCAACAGTTCGGCTGCCGACTCGGCGTCGAACCAGCCAACATTGGCAGTCGTGGCCAGCTCAGCGGCCTCCTCGACGATTGAGGTTGCCGAACGGAATTGGCTGATCGCGGCACCAAGCAACACGATCAGATCCTCTTCAGCGATCACTCGGCGTTCCGACAAAGACATTAGTCCTGGGTGATCGGTGTCTGGAAGCAGCCGCTGACGTTCCTGCCACTGTGTCGCCAGCTTGGCGCGCGATGTCGACAACAGGTAAATCCGCAACGGCTCCTCGACCAGTTCGATGTGTTGATGTAGGGCTCGCTGACGGACGCTCTCCGCGCGGGTCTTCAGGCGCGACAGCCAATGCTCAGTCTGTAGTTGCTCGAGCAGGTCTGGGACCGAACCGCTGATCAGACGATAACCTTCCAGGGGGTGCTCTAGCAGCCATCCCGGGGTGACAATGTCACCGCAATGGATCAAGGGGATTTCCGGGTTGAGCGCCTTCAGTGCCAGCATGAGGCGGAAGTTGTCTTCGATGCCTTCGTGCTGGACGATCTGTCGCAAGCCCGCGACCAGGGAGGGCGGTAGGCCGACCTGCTCCGCCCAAGTCACGATCACTCCGCGTAGCAGATGGTCTAGGGCCTGTTGCCAGTTATCAGGCTGTGCTGCCGCCAGGGCGAATACACCGGGTTTGTGGTAAGACCGCGGACCCAACTGCAGTGTGGCGCCTTCGCCGCCGTCACTCTGTTGGACGGAGGAGGCCGGTGCCTCGACCGCAATGCCGTTGAGCCAGTCCTCAACTTGCCGCCATTGCCAGCGCTGGTGGCGGTCTCGTGCCAGCAGACCACGCAGCAGCAGATTCAGTTGTGGGTCGAGGTCGTCGGGGATCGGCACGCCGTTGGCCAGCACGTGGATAAGAAAGGCATTGGCATTTATGCCATTGAAGCAGGCACCCTCGGTCAGTTGCTCGAGCAGGATCATGCCCATGCTCCACCAATCCGATGCCGCCGCAACACCTCCAGCGATGGCCTCGGGCGCCATGTAGCGGCTGGTTTCTAGTGGCGACACAATATCTAAGTCGAACTCCGAAAGGCGTGCTGAACCGAAGCCGCTGATCACCAGATCTAAAGGGTCGCGGGAGCGTACCAGCAGACTGGCAGGGCGCAGGTCACGGTGGCGCAGACCTGCCTCGTTGAAAGCATGAAGTGCCTGTCCCAGTTCACTGACGACGTAGCGAACGCTTTCGCTATCGCGAATCACGTTGCCAAGGTCTAACAGAGTACCGCCGTTGAGTTCTTCGATGACCTCGAAGGCGCGGTCATCCCAGCGACCAGTGGAGATGATCTCGGGGACATGTCCGCGCGGCAGACGGCGGATCACGTCGTAGATCGCCGGATCCGGTTCGGCACCCTGTCGATATAGGGTTAGCACTGCTTGCTGCACGGTTTCGTCGTGTATGGCGAGGTATCGTTCATGTACGCCATCGGTATTGCTGATCTGTCGGATCAGGCGCCAACCATCAATTAAAGTTTCAGTGGTGGCCCCTGGCTCGCCGATTTCTGACTCAGAGACGGAGGTCGCCACAGCTTGCGCAAGTGCCCCACCACATTCGAGGCACATCAGGTCGCCATCGTCCATCTGGTGACCATTTTCGCAAACTAAAGTAAGGATGTTGTCCTGTGCCGGGCTAACATCGGCGATGCTTTCCTGGGTGACGATAGCCTGGGGGCGCCATCCATCAGGGTGGATGAGCTCACCGGCGAGGTCCCATCCGCAAGACTGGTCCCGGATAGACCCCTCGCAAAACATCTCATGGAGAGCGCGCTCAGTTTTGCAATTGGGGCAGAAACGTATCATGGGGTGTACTCCACTCAGCGGCGTCGAGGTGCGTGTTCGCTGATCTGTAAATGGTGGCCCTGGTCCTCCAGTAGGTCGCGTAAACGCAACAGGTCACCGCGCTGGGGAATTCCGGCCATCCACACGCTGCCCGTTTCGTCGAACATCAAGTCGAGCGCCTTGTCGGCGGGCTCGAGTGGGCGATCGTAGTCGCCCAGGCGCGTCCGGCCTATTGGGGTGAGGAGACTAACGCGTTGGTTGTCGCTGCCACGCAGGGCCATGGTTTGGCTGAGTGTTTCGTCATAGGGGTCACTGATCAAAGCGTCGATCAGGCCGTTAGCCTTGCGCAGTTTTTCGTCGAGCTTTTCGAGGGGGTAGCCGCTGTAGACCAAGATATCAGCCTGGCTAAGACGACGCAGGCCTTGGAGCAGGTGGAGCAGGGCGTCGAACTGGTCGAATGGTTCGCCGCCGGAAATCGTTATGCCCTCTGCCTCATGCAGCCAGGGTGTAATCTGTTCAAGCAGTTTCGCCGTCGACAAACGGAGATGTCCTGACCCCCAGGTGTCGGCAGAAATACAGCCAGGGCAGCGGATGCTGCAGCCTTGGAACCAAATGCCTAAGCGTCGGCCGGGGCCGAGGGTGGTAACCGGAAAGTGCACGCGCGACAGGCTCAGGTCCATGTTCAGCAACGTTCCATCGTCAGTCCGCGGTTGCTCAACTCGGTGATCCTAAAATGTTCACCCGGTCGTGCATCCTGGTCGAACAGCGCTCGTGACAATGGGTTGAGCAGGCGTGCTTCTAACTGATTGCGGATGCCTCGGCCACCGTTGGACAGGTCCTGTAAGCAGAGACTTTGCAGGGTCTGTCGTGCCTGGGTTGTCAATTCGATGAAGAGGTCCTGTGCCTCTAGGTCGCTGAAAGTGGTGTTGACCATCTGCTCGAAGATCTGCACGGCGACGTCCTCACGAATAAAGTCGAAGACGATGATGTTCTCACCGATGCGGTTGAGAATCTCCGGACGGTTCAGCACTAGCTTGAAATGGCGGTCGATTTCACTGTGCACCTTGCTCTGGACCTGCTCGAAGGCTTCACCTGGTAGGACATTGGCGACCCGTTCGCCATTGTCGCCATGGCGGTAGATGCCCAGGTTGGAAGTGAACACGATCAGCGCTTCGGAGAAGTACACCCGATCCCCACGGCCGGAGGTGAGCACGCCGTCGTCGAGGATCTGCAGGAATTTATCAAGGATGCGCGGGTGGGCTTTTTCGATTTCATCGAAAAGCACCACACTGAACGGTTTCTCGCGGATTGCATTGGTCAGTTCACCGCCGACGTCATAACCCACGTAACCAGGCGGTGCCCCAATCAAGCGTTGATCTGCATGCTCGGCACTGAACTCCGACATGTCGAAGCGAATGTAGGCGCTTTCGTCTCCGAATAGTAGGCTGGTGATGGTTTTAGCCAGTTCGGTCTTGCCCACCCCGGTTGGGCCGGCGAGGAAGGCAACGCCCCGGGGGCGATTGCCCTTGCGAGTGGCACCGACGCCGGTCATCGCTCGTTTTACGATGTCGAGCATGTGAGTGACGGCGTGCTGCTGGCCTTTAATCCGCTGGTGGACAATGGCGTCAGCCTGGCGAATGCGCTGGCGGTCTATTTTTAGCCATGGATCTTCTGTCACGCCGATCTTGTAGCGGCGGATAGCATCGGCGATCTGCTCCATAACCACACCCTCGACCCGTGCCAGTTGCGCGATGGCACTGAGATCGAGCAACAGCAGCCCTTCGGTGTTCTGTACGAATGCATCCACAGCCTGGCGAGTGGCCTCTTCGCTGGCACTCTGGTTACCATTGAGCCCTTTGAGCAGGGCTGGTGCCAGTGCACGACGCGCCAGTTGGTCAGGTTTGGAAACCGGGATGTGGCGCATGCGGGGATTGTCGATCAGCAACCAATCGGGCAGATCACCTTCCTTTTCTACCAACCAGAGCAGGGTGTTGAAGAACGGTCTGCGCGACTCCGTGGCCGGTCGGCTGCGAGCCTGATGGGAAAGCACCAGAGCCTGGGTGAACATTTGATGTTCGGCAGCGCTAAGTGAGTCGTTGCGCACTACCAAGCGCGAGGCGAAGTCGATCAACAACGCGACAGGCTCGCCGGCACGGCCAATCAAGCGCGGTAGAGTGGCGCCGAGTAGGTCAATTCCTGCTGGCGCGATGCCGTCAACCGGGGTCAACCCGAGTTCCTGCATCAGTGTATGGCCGGCCCTCGGGTCCGTGCCAGGATTGCTGATCGCATGGAAGCCGGATACCGGGTCCCAGGCGAGTACATTGGCGTACCCTGCGTTGAGCAAGGCATTGCAGAGGGTCTGGTTGAAGCTCTGCGCGGTTACCGTGCCAGGCACCACTTCACTGGCCTGCAGGTCGCGGATGTTGCCTGACAGAACGAACTGGCTCTTCAGTGGCAAGAAACGCAGAAGGTCGCGAATCCAACGTGGGCTTTCAAACATCTTATTCCCTGACATATTTCAGCTCGTAACGTTGGTAGATACAGGCAGGGTATTGCCCAATGCAAGCATTTTCCAGTTCATCGCTACGAAAGGTCTGTCTGAAATAGTGATAAATGTGCTGGTCTTAGGTAAACGTCTGGTCAATGCCCCTTAAACGCTTGTTTCAAGCGTTTCCTAAAGCGAATTCAGCCTTCCGTCAGATACTCAACTGCTGTTAGGGGAGGTTTCGATAGAGAAAACTGTAGGGGCGTTGTATTGGGCGCGCAACTGGGAGCCCGCTCTGCAGTAATGGCCTGTCGGCGCATAGCAGCTCCGGCAAATCATCAGGTGGCCTATGTACAAATCACGGGCGTGGCGCCACTCAGTCGAAGTGGTGTAGGCGCACAACTGAACCGCTGCTGAAGTGTTGTCGAGGAAGGGTGGTGCGGGTGTAGCGACAACTATCCAATTAGGATGGCGCTGGATCAGTTGGGCAGCCAGGCAGGGGAAGATGGCGCGTTGCTCGTCCAAGTCGAGCGGGTCAATAAAGCCATGCACTAGCAGGTAATCCGGTGAGCAGCCCAACAGTTGGGCCACGTCCGACAGCCAGACTTGCCGCGCTGCCGCTGAATGGGTGGAAAAAAGGGATTCACTTTGGAATTTCGATTTTTGTGGTGGAACAGATGGAACAGCCATAACCTGCGCGGGTTTTAGCTGTTCCATCATGTTTCTGGGTGATGGAACGGATGGAACAGGTTCAAAGGTCAGGTGTTCGACCAGACCCAGTAGCCACCCCATATCAGACCTCACCAGGCCGCATCAGGCAGTGACAGGTGGTACAGATATGGGCTCCCCCCATCCATTCTCACCCGCTTCCAGCGTTCGTTCGGGTTATGCTCAGTGACCCAGCCTGCCTTCTCGACGGCATCCCATATGCGGTCAAAACTGTAGCCCGGTGAAGCCCGTTGCAGGCCTTCCGAGGTGAACATAAACACCTGTCGCTGCTCGTTACCTATCTGGTCAGCTTTCCTCCAGCCGGCGCGATCCCGGACGGGTAAGTCCCCATTGAACTTAGTCTGGGGTCCTTTATATTCTGCAAACATCGACTCGCCGTGCCGGGAGATGAAATTGCGCAGGTTGGCACGAATCCTCGCGTCCTCACCCTGGCCTTCCCCTCGATTGCTGCGCCAGGCATCGAATAGCGCCAGCATGGCGTCACGGGCAGTGCCCTCGGTAGCTGGTAGCAATCCCCACGTAATCGCCAATTCGCCCGCAAGGGCAAGGATAGCGAAGCGCTCTGCCGCTCGATTTTCCTGGCCAGTGCCAGTGGGGTATTGCTCGCACAGCATCTCCAGTGCAGCGGGCAGATCGTCGGTTTCGCCACTCTTTAGCATACGCTCGATAAAAGCTGGCCCGGCATGACCATAATGGGTCGCGCTGGTGCGCAGGAGGGCGTCGGTGAATTGCTGGCCGCTTGGTAATCCATGCAGATCATCCCAGGCGCCGAAATTGCGTTGAGCCGGTATATCCAAGAGGCGGATTTCCTGCCCGGCCCGGCTGCGCTTACCGCCTTCGGTCATGTAATCGGAGAGTCCCACTTCCCCCGATGAAAGCAACATAACTCGCCAGCGCCGGTGGGATCGTGCGGCTCCGCTGCGATTAGCCCTGGACTTTCCGGCACCATTAGCAATCTCGTAAACCACCGCGCCGATCTCACGCGGGTCAGCCTCGCCCATCTCGTCCAACGCTAGCAGCGTGTCGTTGTGCAGCGACGCAACCCCCTCCAGACCATTACTGGTGGCACGCCAGCTGCGCATGAACTGCTCACCATGACCCCAGACTGATGCACTGGCCTGGACTACGGCGGTTTTGCCAATCGAGCTATCACCGACTATATGAAGACCGCCGCCCTGGCGTTTCAGGTGATACAGCAAAGGCCCGGCAAAGGCGGCGCAGACGCCCAACATCAGCAGAGGGTTGCCGGTACAGCGTGCGCCAATCCCGGCTGTCCAGCCCTGCAAGGTTCCAGCCTGGCGAAAGTCATCTAGTCTCGCCGTCTCGTTTTGATAAAACGCATCACCCTTGCCAATATTCCGTTGGGGCATGATGAACAGCTCTGGCGATTGCCAGCCGGTGGCGGTGGCGGCAATGACCTTACGTTTGGGGTGTTGACTCTGAAGGTAGTGGTTCAATAACTTGAACGAGCCAGGGTCGATCTCTACCCCCATGTTCAGTAACTCGCCGCGCATGTCCTCGCCACTACCCTTGAGCAGGTGCATTGGCATTGCCCAGTAATGCCAATGACCTAGGGTATCGATAAAATGTAGCAGGCGCCCAAAGTCGGCTCCGTCATTGGAAGTGGTGGCCTCGACATAGACTGGCGAACAGATCCATTGATCGATCGGCGTTGCATCTGCTGAGCCTTTACTCTGGTGCAGGCCGTGAAAGTACACGCCGGGGCGCAACTCTTTGTCGTCGCTGATTCTGGTTTTCTTGGCATACACTGCAAAGCAGGGGCGTTGTATATCTGGAAGTTGGGCTTCTGGTACCAGCTCTGTTCCATTTGTTCCATCATGTTTTTGGGTGATGGAGCAGATAGACGTCCCGTTCTTGTTGGGTGTTCCATCTGTTCCATCTGTTCCATCATCTTTTTTAGCCGGTAAAGTGTTGGAAGCTTCTTCTTGGCTGGACTTGTCCCCATGCTTTTTTGATGGGGGCATCGGGGAAGTTCCGCCCTTGCAGACCTCGCCCTCATTTCCCCCACGTTTTTCATTAGCTGCATGGTTAAACGTCATGGTTGCGTCTCCAATTGTTGTTTCCGCCACTGCCGCAGGTCGTTGAAGTCTGTAAGGCTCGGGGGTTCAGTCCCCGCCCAGGGAGGGAACACAACCCCACAGTTCAGTTTCCGTGCAGCCTTGACGGCGTAAGCGCGTCCAGGGTTATCGGGGGACAAACGGTCATCATCGCCGGCAATAATCAGCACAGCATCGGGGTAGAGCCGGCGCAGGTGCTCACCTACGGCCAAGAGGTTGCCGCAGTTCATGGCACAGGCCACGGCGGCGCCCGTTTCTTCGTAAAGGGTGGCTCCGGTTGCCCAGCCTTCGCAGATGTACATCGGTTGGTCGGGTTTGGTGATGCCCAGAGGTGAATAGCAACTCGTGACCATGCCACCCGCAAGGTTCCGCTTGTCGCTGTTCGAAAAAATGCGTTGCAGGTTCACCAGTTGCCCTTCGTGGTAAAGCGGCACCAGCAACATTTGCCCGAGCTGGCGCAGGTCATGCGGTTGGCATCCCTTGGCGACCAGGTAAGGATGATTGGCATCGGCGGGAAAAGCATCCCGCCATAGTCGCAGAGCTTTTTCGGCAGCCTCTTGCTGGTTATTTTTAAGCTCTGCTTCGCGCTGTTGCTTGGCCTGCTCACTGCGCTGGCGCACCTGTTCGACTTCCAGTGGGCTGGCGGGCTGGCGGCTGCTCCAGTTGTGCCAGTTGCCCGCATCTTTCCAAGTGCCGTACCAACCCGAGGCGATGCCGTCAGGGAAAAGCTGGTAGGCGCCATTTTTGCTTCCGGGTCGGTCGCCGGGAGCGTGAAAACGATGAATTCTGCCGTCTGCGATGGGTAGGAACGCCAGCGGGCCAAAGGCGGCTTGCATTACGTCAAGGAAAGCGCGGATAGGGTCCATGAGATCTGCACCTTCGCTTATGGTGAGTCAAAAATGATGTGATAGCTTCTCATCCGTAAAGCCAATTCAAGGGCGGACTTCACGGTTTCAAAGAAGAAGGGCTCAGCAGCGGTGAAGGTGGGGAGGGAGTCCATCGCCTTGTAGTTATCGACGAACTGATGAAGCAGCTGAATATCGTTTTCATGCGCTACCTGTATCTCATCAGTGCGGCAAAGGACTTGATAGAGAAGTACGAGGCCACGGTACAGCTGGTTCAGGTCGTCGCCACAAAAAAGAATGGTGTTTAGGACGATAAAGACAGGCAAATCCGTCAGTGGCCCGGAGGGTTCAAACGCCAATTGATTGTGGGGGTTCAGAGTTGAAGTACTGATTGAGTTCATGGCTCAGCCCTCCAGGTGTTGTGCAATCCAGGTTTCAATTTCCCGCGAATCCCAGCCTACGGCCCTAACGCCGATGCGTTTGGCTTTGGGAAAGCGTCCCATTGCGATCAAGTTGTAGATATGAGCGCGGCCAAAGCCAACGGATGCCATAACTTCGGGCAGTCGCAGAATGCGGCGAGAGGGGAGAGTGATAGTTGCAGACATGGCCAGCTCCTTTTGCGCTTAGTAGCGCTTAGTGGGTCTGGCTATGTATTCAATACACATACTTGCTGCTTGGCACCGACATCAATTAGAGCTTAATTGATGTCGGTGCACTTGGTGGTGTAGCTATGTTTCAATCGAAAATTTTTCCATATGGCATCAACATTGATTGGATGCCTAATTTGTATCGTCGCTGCGAAGCTTCATCTTTCGAGGTGGCTGGCTGGGAAAAGGATGGGAATCCCCCGGAAGGACATTTGCAAGTACCTTCCAGGAAGACATCGGCTGGCCAACCATGAGGTGTAGAGACTTTCCTCTCTGTCTGTATCGCTCAATGGTGCGCGAGACAGCGGGATGCATGTTTTCAGCCATAGCCGTGGCTTGAGTATAGGTTTCCCCATCCTGCACTTTTGCTTCAACCTCTATAGCGGCAAAGTATGCCGGTTTTTGGCGCCAATCATTGGTTAGCAGTCGAGGGTGGCCAACGGGCTTCACTTTCAATAGATCATTCGCTAGCAGATCAGCGGCCTCCATTACCTCGGGGCTCATTGGCTCATTGGTTCGGAATGCCTTGTAAAGCTCCAAAAATATTTTGCGCTCAGACCTTTTCATCACAACGCTCCACATAATCGTCTTGATTAGTTTAGCAAACTGCTCGGAAGCGGGTGGAAGCCGGTGGATGAGGCGCCCTTTGTGGCGCGGTCAGGCATGTTTGATTGAAATTACATTTGCGGTATTTAGAATCGCCTCGATTCGCTCACCCAAAAGGCGCCACGCTTCGGCCTTTTCCTTTGCATAATCGTGGTGCAAGTAGTGCCTGCGTACCTTTGCCCCACCCAACAGGTGATTCTGGCAACGGTCGATAATATCCAAGCTGACGCCAAGCTCCTGCATCATCGTGGCGCCCGTGCGCCGGAGGTCGTGGGGTGTCCATTCGCCATTGGTGCCATTGCTCAATACCAGCGTGTTGTCATGGCGGCGTCCTGCGAGTGGCTTGCTGCGATTCTTGAACTGCACCTGCCGGTCGCCTACACGTTTGGAGATACTTTTGAGATCGACGTGGCCGGTATTGTTGGTTGCAGGGAAAAGATAGGATGTGGTGCCAGTGAGAGTGTGCAACTCCTTAAGCTTGCGCAAGGCGAAGGACGACAGAAAGATGTGGTGGTCCTGTCGCTTTCCGCGATGCCCTTTGGTGTTCTCTGCTGGAAGAAACCAAGTACCTTTGGCGAGATCGACGTGGTGCCATTCGGCCTTGAGTAGTTCGCCAATACGGCAGAGGGTGCTCAAGCATACCCATATTGCAAGCTGGGCTTTTTTCTCCAGGGAGCGGATGCCGGAATATTTTTGGCCAGCAGGCAGGGCATCATACTCATGCTCCATGCGTTCGAATATGTCACGCAGTTCGCGAATTTCATCCGGAGATAAGACGCGGTCGCGCTGTTCCTGATAATCGTGGTCCAGAAGCTTTTCCACTTCCACCAAGGCGGCGGGATTGCCGTCTATCATCAAGCCGCGCCAAGGCTTCCGCTTTTCTGCCCAACGCAGCATTTGTCCCATGTCATTGTTCAGTATGACGACTGCCCGGTTCAGGCCACGTGCTCGTAAAGTTCGTAGTACGTCTAGTAAGTCCTTCTCAGTCAAATCTCGCAGGGCCTTTTTGCCGATGGCGGGCATCACGTTCTTACCAAAGCTGCGCTTTAACTCTGCATTGCCGTCCTGTCGGGCGACACCATCCTTTATCCACTCTTCAAAGAGGTTGGCTACTGTCAAATTTTCGGTGGCCTTACGCTCGGCCTCAGCAATGACAGCTTCGTTGGCTGCCTGCTTTTTTATCCTGTCGGCCTTTTTCTCATCGGAGGGATTGATACCTTCGGCTACTTTCTGGCGTGCGCGGTCGCGTTCGGCCCGAATGTTGGCAATCCCGGTGTCAGGGAATGTCCCGCATTGATGCCACGCCACCTTGCCATTCCAGCGGAATGCGTATTTGAAGCGAATGCTGATAGAGCCGTCCGCTTTTACGCGTACCTCGCCAGATAGCCCTCCTCCATCACTGATGGTGTCGCCTTTCCAGTCAGCAGGGATAGCTTGCAGTTCTTTAACTTTCCACTCTCCGCCTTTGCCGGCTTTGGGGTATCTATTCATGTTCGTCTCAGGGGTAAACAAAGGGGTAAACAAAAACGCCGGCTTTCAGTAGGCGTTCGTGGATCTTAATAGACGTGAATTCTAGTCTGCAGCCCTTTGTTTATCCATATATAAGCTATCTTTTGACGTCTCCATTCGTCCATTGATGTTCATAAAATAATGGCATGGGGTGCTAGGGGTCGAGTGTTCGAATCACTCCGTCCCGACCATATTTTTCAATGACTTAGGCCAATGTTCACAGCATTGGCCTTTTTCATGTGCGTGAGATTTACGTGACTCCTCGGTTTTTCACGCTCGTTTCCTTTTTAAGATTGTTAACTTGCGGCTGCTAGTTTCCACGTCCTGCATGCGGATCAACGGTGCCGCCTCTCTGGCACAAGCTGAGGCGATCTCTCGCACCGAAAGCAGACCAGCTTGGAAGAGCTGTTCAATGCACCCACGAGGCATGTAAAGCCTGAGAACGTTCCCGTGCCGACCGACCGAGCCTCGCGCTCACCCGAGCCAAAATCATTGGCGATTGTGCGCAGCATCCGAGCCGTATATCGCCGCCTTCACGCCTGAGCTAAAGCACCTTGACGGTCAATCAACGCACCCTAAATGTATGATTGAGTAGTAATCACGTCGGTGAATCCGAATGCGTTTTGGATGTAACAAACTGCTCATCGGATTTTTAAGATGCTCACTTGATCTAGTGGCTAGTAGCCGCTATTCCTTAAGTCACTGACATGTGGGCATTGCAGGGAAAACCAATATGGCGAGATTCGTTGTTGTCCACTCGATTCCAAAGGAAACCGGATCAACCCGCAGTGGGGTACGCTTCTACTGCACGACGGCGCCTATAGATTTCGACATCTACGATATTGAAGGTAAGTGCAGGCTAAAAATCTGCTATCCGACACGAATTGAGGCCAATGCAGAATGCGAGCGGCTGAATTTGGAAATTCTTGAAAGCACGCTTGTTGAATACTCATGCGTTAACTAATCATGATATTCGACACCCAGAGCAGCAACGGCGTTGTCAGCGTGAACGCTGTTCATGCTCGGTGCTTGTTCCCGGTTCGATCACTGCTGTGCTAAAGCATCCACTTCATCAGGATATGAGAGGCGATCCAGGGTGAAGCCTCGGCTACGCACCATGCAATTGTTAGAGTGACAGACAAGTAAGCTGCAAAAAACTTGATCACTGCACGCGTTTCCATCGCCCTCATCCCCTTGATGCGATTCATTTCCGTTGGACGCAATTCAACGCTCTCGGTTCAATACCGGTCATCGTGGGAATTCGGGGCGTGCCTGATTCCATGCTTATCCGGTAAATGGCATCCGCTAAAGCGTCGCGAATTCGCAGAGGGGCACCTGCGTGGAATACAAGCGGGTAGGAGAGAGGGAGTCTGAAAACAAAAAGCCCGCACATGGCGGGCCTTCTGTATGGGGTCAAATCCTTTTGTTTGCTCAATCTGCGCTCCATTATGTGAGCGCTTCGTGAAAAGTATGTCGCAGGAACGAAAAAGCCCGGCGCAGTGGCCGGGCTCTTCATACACGTAGCCAAATCCTTTTGGCTGATCGCATTGTGCCGGGTGGATGTGACGACGGTGTGACAGGGTCAGAAATTGGGCATTTCGATCTGCGCCGCAGAACGAAACGACGTTGCCAGGTGCCTCTTCGGTAGATGCTGATCAGTCGGTGTTAAAACCAGCTGCGATCATCCTCCAGCTCTTCGCGGCACTGCTTGAGCTGCGAATCGTAGTTCTTTGACTGCTGCTCTACTTTGCGTGCCACCTGCATCAACCATGGTTTGCTGCGATAGGTACCACGACGAAAGCCGCCACGCCCTTCATGGTAAGCCAGGTACTGGTTGTAGGCGTCCCCTTTGGAGATTCCAAGCTGGCTGTGGGTGCCAGTGGTGTACCAGCCGATAAACATGATCGCGTCATCATAGTTGTCCCGCGAGCCGCCATTGCCGGTCATATCCTTGTACTCACCCCAGACAGGGTCTAGGGCTTGCGCATAACCATAGGCAGAACTGACTCGCCCCCAGGGAATCACCCCAAGCACGTAGTCACGGGGAGGCAATGCATCGGAGACGAAACTGCTCTCCTGCTTCATGATCGCCATCGCAACGTGTTGAGGCGTACCCCATTCTTTCTGCATCTCTAGCGAGTCTTCGTACCAGTCAGGGTACTCACGATAGATATTGCACAGATTATTTTGATCCTTTGGCGGCGCCGTCGTGCAGCCCGTCAAGATCGCAAACACTAGCAACAGCGCCCAAACTCGCCCTTGTTTCATCCATAGCCCTCAGAAAAATAAGGGCGTTAGTAGCCCTCCGCTTGCAGCACAGAACCTGTGTAAAACAGACCATTCGATGTCACGGCGCAATTGATAGGGCGCCAGCGAATGCCGACTGCTGGAATGGCAGATTTGCCAGTGGTGACGCGCGGCGCGACAGGGCAAGTCCGGCGAGGATGATGGTCTCAGGGTGTGCGTTGAGCGACCCGCATGGCCGCTCAATGCAAGTTGGCGTTAAAAGAGAATAAAAGCAGAGGCCGTTGTTTGATTCAGGTCGATGTCGCCGACCTCCAGTACTTCATATTCAGCGCGGATACCAATGTTGCGAAACACATCAAATTCAACACCGGCACCGTAGGTCAGATCCACCCCGGTGTCATCATCGCTGGCATTGCCGTCAGCATCCCAGGCATGAGCACCGACACTGCCGTAAAGGCGTATCCGGTCTCCAAGTGGAAAGCCGACATGGGCGCTGGCCTGGACAGATTTGCCATCGAAATCAAGATTCTTGTCCTCGAATTGGCCGAGATCAACGAAGGCGCCCTCGAAGGCCAGATAGCCGTTGAGACGATAGCCGGCAAAAACCTTATAGCTGGAGTCTTCATCGCTCAGACTGGATTTGTCGGTTTCAATGTTGCTTACGCCAGCTCCAAGATACAAACCTCTGTCATCCTCCGCGACTGCCTGAAAAGACAGCAACGAAAGCAGTGAAACGAAGCCAAGGTTTCGAAAAAACATGTGAGGTGGAATCCTTCTACAGATTGTCGATTGTGAGGTGTTCGCCAAGAATTTGAGTGATCGCGAAGACTGATAGAAGTCATTGATTTATATTTTTGAGTCACTTCAATCAGTGTGGGGACTGATGTTCGCTGGTAATTGAAAATACCGTCTTGCCAATGCACGAACAGGGAGCGCTTTGGAAAACAACCAGCCTTGCGCCAATAACACACCTTCTGAAGTCAAGTGCGGTAGTTGCTGTTGACTTCCCACGCCCTTGGCGACGACGTTGAGCTTTAGAGTCCTGGCGAGTTTGGCAATATGTCGCCACAGAGCATCCTTGGCAGCGATGGTGTCGTGGTTGATGAACGTAAGATCTATTTTCAGTATGTCGACAGGTACTGATTCGATGAGCGAGAGGCGGAAGTAGCCGGAGCCGACGTTATCAATGGCAATACGATGCCCGCGTGCTCGAAGTCTGTGCAACTGAGTCGCTGCACTTTTTTGGTCTAACAAGGTTTTTTCGGTAATTTCAAAGACGATGGCGGTGGCTGGCAAGTTGTACGCTGCCATGATGTTGGCCACAAAGTCTGGAAAGGTTGGATCGAGAATGTCTTGAGCGGAAAGATTGACTGTGATGTAGAAATCCTTACACGCCCAAAGATAGGTGCTGTAATCCTCCGCAACCCGGCGTATGACCGAGCGCGTAAGCTCGCAGATCAAGTCGGACTTCTCTGCCGCCGCGATGAATACGTCCGCCGGAATGATGGCTCCTTTAGAGCTCCAGCGAGACAGCGATTCGGCACCGACCAGGTTACCCGTCCGCAAATTAACTATAGGCTGGTAGTGAACATCCAGCTCATTCGCCCTTATGGCCTTGCGAAGCTGAATGGCGGTTGAGGTGTAATACCTTTCAATCTTCCGTGCACTGTAAAGCAATGCTCCCAGCATAAACGCGAGGGTAATGAATAACTTCCATCCGAGAGCCAGATGCTCAGCAAGACTCCCGGTACAAAACCATGCGACCGAGCCCGCAGCAGCCGTTAGGCATAAAGCTACCGTGTGCCTTCTAAGCCAAGCTTTATACCCCGTAATCATAAAAAACTCCGAAATACACGACTTCAACTTGGTGGGGGTGGCCTGAAGTGTTAAAAGTGCGCTTGTTAATAGTCAATCAACCAGGCCAGTGCTACACCACATAAGTAGGCGAGAAGACAAAAGAGAATTTTTTGCTTAAGTGGCAGTGAATTTAATCGATAACGCATGCTTACCCCCTTGAATTAGAAGTAATCAATGTTGGTGGTTCAGGTGGATGGATGGAAATTATTGATTGTTATTTTTTGGGAATTTCGTCGTCTAGGCGGTGCGCTTGTTGCAGTGAATGAAAAGCGCCTGCAGCATCCCGCATGAGTAGCGTCACCTTGCCATTTATAATACTCAGCAGTTGGGCGCCGCCAGTTTTGCAGCGTTGCGCCTGGTGGTTTCGGAGGGGGTCACTCCATAAGCATCCTGGTAGGCCTTGGAAAACCGACTTAGATGCTGGAAGTTCCAGTGCATTGCAGTTTCGGTAACTGTTGGCCATGTGTTACGGATCAAGTCCCGGCGGACATTGGCGAGTCGTAAATTTCGAATGTAAGCGATCGGTGAAATCCCGAATGTTTCGACGAATCCATGATGCAAGGTGCGAGTTGTAGTCTGTAGCTGTTTTACTAGCGCCTTCATGCAGAGCGCCTTTTTCAGGTTGTCATGAATGTATTCTATCGCTGCCATCGCGACCTTTCTTCTGGTTGGGACTTTTAGCGAGGAGCGACCAGCAGGTGTCAGTACCCGAAGTAGAGAAACCAGCAGCGTACTTTCAATGGCTGAGGTATCGGAGCGGTCGCGCTGTTCTAAAGGTGGATTATTGACGTCATTAGAGCACGCGTTGATGGCTTGGATGGCAGATTGAATTAATTTGAAATTTGCAACCTGAAAGCGGTATTCCTTTCTATTTGCAAGCACATCGATAGTTGAATTGCTTTCCAGGCACTGTTTGTAGTGTTGTAAAGTCGTGGTGAGTGTGAAAAGAGTTTCATTCGGCTCGCACGTGTAATGCACGGGCTCGTCGCTAGTCAGTACGATGATTTCGTTAGGTCGTAATTCATGGTTATTTATAGTGGGTCGACCAACGGAAGTCTGTGAAATGGCAAAGGTGACATAGCCGTGAGGCACAGAACTGATAATAGTCACCGCTGAATCAAACTCCAGTCGACTGCATTGGAGTTTGGGGCTATTAATGAGTTTATGCTGTCGAATGCTTGCTTCACGCTCTGATGGGACAAGGCTCATCTCCCACCGACCAATTGTTCTATGGGATTTGTCCGCAGGCGTAGAGGTTACACGAAAGACTTCATTGGGGATGCTCATGGAGTTGAACGCTCTTCAGCTAAATGGATAGTGCTAAGCAATGTGTGTCAACGACGGTGGTGTCGGTCGTTAATGCAAATCAGTCGAGAGAGTTTGACGAGCGATCCATTTGATCGCTCCTTGACAGTCACGTCCATAAAAAATAAGCGCTGAGTGTAACAATTTTTTTACTTCTAAATTTTCACATTCAGCGTATTGACTATGACGCAAACGCACTTGGCTCGACTTCAGCGCTGTCGTCATTTTTGTCCGTCAATGACTCCGGCATCAGATCCAACGCCGCTGAAAAAACATATGCATCGTTCAATGGTATATCCAATAGGCTTTGAAGTTTGCACGGCGCTATTTTCGAACCAAAGATGGCCGTTTTTTGACTTGTTGGGCCGATGGCTGCGGCATCATAGGCAAACAAATCATTGACACGATAGTTGGTGCAAATTTTATATCTGGCTTTTTCATCGCTCAGTGCTTTTTTGTTGCTTTCAATACGTGTCAGGTCGGCACCATGAGGTTCGTCTTCATAGGCCATGGCCTTGACAGAAAGCAATACACCAAACGATACGGTTGCGAGGTTTTTTAGCTGCATTGACGTGCTTTCCTTATGAATGGCTTTTCAGGCAGAGCATAGTGTCAGCCGCATCACTGCCACGGCTTGGCCTCTGGATAGTCTCGCTCCAACGAGGCTTATCAAAGTCAAAAACTCATATTTTCGGAGTGGCCGCTCTATTTGCAGATGACGCAAGGGGCAGCTTTCAATGTATTGAGAGGCTACGCAGCCAAAAAAAAATATCATCAAAGTGGAATGAGTGAAAAATCTTGACGCTCATTAGCCGTATTTTGGGGTGGGGAGGAGCGGTAGTCGTTTGTTGCCTCTTCCTCCTCATGGAACTCATTTTCAGAGTAGATTTTCAGATACGACAATTTTAGTTTCTCATTCGGACTCAATTCTATTTCGTAAATTTCGATTTCCGCGCTACCGATAGAATATTCATCGTGGGCCATCGAATGAAAGGGCATTGCAACCAGAGATAGAGCTACCAGGATCTTGGTTATCATCGATTTTACGGCTCGCAAAAAAATAGGTGTTTTCACCTGCCACCCCAGGAAAAGTTGTTTTGAAGGAGTATGAAGCTGAAACAAAACTTTACAGGCTGTCATGACATTTGTTTGGAGAAGCAGGGAGCCGGTTTTTGTGCTGAGAGATAGCAGGCACGGCTCCGAAACTATAGAGGAGAGACTTTGAAGGGAAAGGGCGCTTGACTCAAATCAGTAATTCTTATTTTTTTGTTTGAGTCGGCTTTAGCGGCGCAAGGAGTATCAAGTCCTGTTGCCTGGTCGAATATGCGTGACGTGATTGGCAATAGATGGCTTAGTGATTCATGCAGCGCAAGCGGCCAAAGTCGTGCACATAAAAGCATACGGCTTTTTTATCGGTGGTAGGGATTAATTCGTAGTTTAGAACAGCGCCTTCTTGCAGAGCAAACTGGCGTCTGAAAAAGAGATCGGGTGTTTTTTCAATGGCGAATAGCTCGTCATCCTGGCTAAGTTTGACATTACTTACTTTTATCTGAACGTGATGATAGCTTTCTCGGATGACATCCGCCGTGATCGTAGCGTTGCGGATCTTTCCGTTCAGGCTTTCCAGAGTGGTTTGCGTAAGTCGGCCGTGCCCGATGGTCAGATATTCTTCAGAGTTGAGTTGATTTAAATCTTCGAGCCATTGTCGAGTGATGGTTTGATAACTGGTATTTTCCATGTAATAAGATGGCGAATACATCAACGAGAAAATACAGGCGGCGTTGATAATTCCCAGCACTATCCAGTGAGCAGTTGAAGGTATTGTTAGCTTCATGGCGTTGCTTCCAAACATTGTTGGATCATCAAGGCGAGGTCTTTTTGGTTGCTATTTAACTGTAAGTTTGCAGTGCTTAGGTCCGGACGAACGCACGACACGGAATAGTTTGTTTTAAAGAGATTCAACCAAACCTGACCCTTTAAATTTGGCGAAAGCTGTTGAACCTGTTTAGCCGAAAGATCCCGCAGTGATTGAGCTTCTGCGACGCTGTTACCTACTGCATGAATGACTAATTCGTTCACTTGTACACTGGAAATTTCTATTTTCGGTGTGTCGAAGCCCGAATGGAAACCAGTGAAGGCGCATACTCCCAAGGTCAAGACATAAGCGACTGACAGGGATTTTTTAATGTAAGTTGATTTTATGGTTTTTCCTGATGACTCCAGGACACCATCATTTTCGGTTAGCGGAAGCGCTTCAAAGGCGGGCACAGCAGGTTGCGCGGCTTCATCGGAAGGCATCAGAAAGTCTGTTTGTGCATCAACAACATAGTGACGGTTGAAGCAATAGCCTCTTCGTGGAACCGTCATCAAAATTTCGTGATCTCGACTGTCATTCAAAATGTTTCTAAGTGAGAAAACAGCCTGATTCAAACTGCCAGAGGCGACGACGCGGTCATTCCAGGTGTAGTCGATGATTTCCTCACGGCTTTTAGTCTGACCGGGTTCCATAAGCAGCAGGTCCAGTAGACGCGATTCAGCTCTACCTATCGTAGTGTTTTGCACATCTCCGTAGGGTGTCGTGATGGAAAGCAGGGCGGTGTCTGGGTCGAAAAGGGCCATGGCACCATTTTTCAACTTGAAGGCGTAACGCATGAGAATCCTTCGTTCAGGTGGATCTGGCTGGCTATTAAGACAGTTTTGATAGGCTGGATTTGACGTAATACATATTTGTCAGGGGATGAACGGCTACGAGCGGGCAAGAGCGGAAGGTGCAGCGAGAGCCACTAGACAATGCTGGGACAGCCTATCAAAAATCTCACTGGAATCAAGCAAGGTTAATCCACGGAGGTACAATCGAGGGCCATGATGATGCTCGGTACGAATAATGTGCGCTATCCGAAAACTGCAAGGCCGGGGGTTGAGACTGAGTTCTATTTGACACACAAGCCTGCGGTTTGGCTGAACTGATTCCCATTTGCTGACGGGACATTTTTGACCCTCAAGCAGATTGAAGCCATGCATTTGAGTGAGATACAGGCGAGGGCAGGGGATAAGGGAAGTGAAGTTGCTTCAGAGGCAGGGCGAACTTAAATTGTTGATCGCATAACTGGGTAATTACATCGGAACATCAATTAAGTTATCCGGGAAAATTGTCAGTTCGCAACGTTGATATCGGAGCATTCGAAGAAGAATAACCATCGGGATCAAGGCAAAACGTTGTAGCCACGCTGTTGCAGGCAGCTGCTGTAAACCGAGTTGTTGGCGGTGATGCTTTGCTCGGTGGTTCCAGCGTTTTGTCTGCGTTCCTGACGTTGTCTTGAGCCCCCGATCACCACGCCAGCCGCCGCGGCGCTGCGTGCTTGGTTCTGGCGATAGTCTTGCTTGATATCGTCGTCGATCTGGTCATAGACGTTGTCATGTTGATTGCCCCGAACCTGCGCTGCAGTGGCTCCGGCGACGGCGGCGGTGGCAGCGCCTTTTACCCGACCACCGGATGGCACGGTGTTTTGTATCGGGAATTGAGCGTTGGCCTGTGATTGGCAGGTGCTGGTGTCTTGCTGAATTGTCTGGGACGTTTGCCCTTTTAGTGGAACTACCGTCACCGCCAACGCGCCAGAACTGGCGAGCAACACAAATGACGATAAGGTAAAGGTCAGTATTTTCATCAAGTCGGACTCTCGTTAGACATCGTTACATGGCCTAACGGTTTGTTTAAGGTGACGCGGCTCAAACCCCATGCTCGCGATGCAATCCCATGACAATGGATGGCAGGCAATTCAACGTTTGCAATGGGGTATTACGCGGTTATTACTGCTTGGAAAGCAGTGCCTGCATGTCGTTCGTCATCTCTTTGAGTGCGGCCTTGAAGTCATTGGCAGCTATTGGCTGGCTGGCATTATCCAATGTCTCGCCGAACACCTTGCGTACCACCTTGACGACTGGCAAACCGGTTTTTGCATCGATCAGGTCGGCTTCGATATACATTTCGGCTGTCTGATCGCGATGCCCGGTGGCTGCTTGTGTTGCCCCGACAATAGCAGAGATCGGTACGGCCTCATACCAATGCATGCCCTCGTTGGTGGCGCTGACCTCGGTGATCGCCGCATGCAAGATCAATGTCCGCGAAGCTGCGGGTGCTTGCTGTGCATCAGAGACGATTGTGTAGGAGGGGGCAAAGGCGTTCTTGACACTGTTGCTGGCCATGGTCTGCACGTCTTGCAGGGTTTTCAGGTTGATGCGATCGCTCGGCTTCGGCGCTGGATACAGCTCTACCTGCTTGAACACGACAGTGGAATAAGCCTTAGGATCAAACCCTGGCTTTACCCAGCGCAGCACCTTTTTTTCGCTCGGCGTAGTTTGCTCTTCCAGTCCCTGATAATTGGCCAGGAAGCCCGAATATTGCTCCTGCTGCGTGACCTTCGAGACACAGCCGACCTGAAACACGCTACTCAAAGCAATACCCACAATCCATTTATTCGACATGCCCATGTGTTCTGTTCTCAAGTGATGAAAGTTGTCATTCAGTTTCCGACCTGGTCCCAGGTGCTGACCTGAGCTACGCAAAGCGCGAGCTTGTACGTCGGTCAATGCGGGGCGCATCCTGCCCGGAGTGGCTGGATAATCCGAATCAATAACCCTCAAAAACTATTAAACCGAACCGCCAGAGTGTGTCCGTCCCGCAGCCCCCTAAGGCGGGCGGCTATTTGCGAAGAACGTATCGGTCTGATGAGCAAGCCCTGATCGCAAAGGCAGCAGGTCAGCGTTGCCCCATGATGTCCATTAATACCTGTTGACCAGCAATTCTCCTGTCGGGCGTTGCCGCGCGCATTGATGCAGAGGCTGAACCTCCGTCGCCCGACCATCCGCCACAGGCATCCATATCTCGCAACACCGGGCCTCTGTCACGAAATGAAAAGCCATTGTCGTCTGATGAGAAGCGGCTCCAGAGGCAGCAACCTACAGTCCAATCAGCGCAATTCGACGCAGCAAGCCAACATTGCAGATTGGAGAATAAGAAATCATGGCCAAAGCCGTTCGCTTTTACGAAACCGGTGGTCCCGAAGTCCTTCGTTATGAAGACGTCGAAGTCGGCGATCCTGGTCCAGGCCAGGTTCGTCTTCGTCATGTAGCGGTTGGCCTGAACTATGCCGACACCTACTTTCGCAATGGCACCTACCCGATCCCTATGCCAAACGGCATGGGTGTTGAGGCTTCCGGTGTGGTCCAGGCTATCGGCGAAGGTGTGACCAATGTTCAAGTTGGTGATCGCGTCACCTACACCGGTTTCCTCAACACCTTGGGTGCCTACAGCACCGAGCGTCTGATCGCGGCCGCGCCGTTGATCAAGTTGCCGGAAACCATTAGCTTCGAAACGGCCGCGGCCATGACTATGCGTGGTCTGACCTCGTCGTACCTGATGCGCCGCATCTACGACTTCAAGGCCGGTGACACTATTTTGCTGCACGCCGCCGCTGGTGGTGTGGGCCTGATCGTTTCGCAGTGGGCCAAGTTGCTCGGCGTGAATGTCATCGGCACCGTGTCCACCGAGGCCAAGGGTGAAATTGCCCTGGCTCATGGTTGCACCCATGTCATCAATTACAGCCATGAAGACGTTGCTCAACGCGTTCGCGAGATGACGGACGGTGTGGGTGTCAACGTTGTGTTCGACAGCGTTGGCAAGAACACCTTCATGGGTTCCCTGGATTCGCTCAAGCGTCGCGGCTTGATGGTGTGCGTCGGCACGGCGTCCGGCCCGATCCCGGCCTTCGACCCGGTAATGCTGGCAATGAAAGGCTCGCTGTTCCTGACCCGTCCGGCCTTGGCCGATTACATCGCAGACCCTGCGGAAAAAGCCGACCTGGCTGGCGAGTTGTTCGACCACGTCGGCAGCGGTCGGATCAAGATCGAAATCAACCAGCACTACGCCTTGCAAGATGCCGTACAGGCCCATCGCGACCTGGAATCACGCAAGACCACCGGCTCTTCGATTTTCGTCATTTAAGGAGCTGCCAGCCATGAAAGTCGAACAATTGACCTGCAACATTGGCGCCGAACTGATCGGCGTCAACCTCGCCGATGCGGTGCATGACGACGGTCTTTTTGCCGAGATTCGTGCCCAGTTGCTCAAGCATCGTGTGGTGTTCCTGCGAGATCAGGACATCAGCCGCGCCGAACACGTGGCCTTCGCCCGACGTTTCGGCGAGCTGGAGGATCACCCGGTGGCCGGCAGTGACCCGGATCATCCGGGACTGGTGCGCATCTACAAGAATCCGGACCAACCAATGGACCGCTACGAGAACGCCTGGCACACCGACGCCACTTGGCGCGAGGCCCCGCCGATGGGGTGTGTGCTGCGTTGCGTAGAGTGCCCGCCCGTGGGCGGCGACACCATGTGGACCAACATGGTGGAGGCGTATGCGCGCCTGCCGGAAGACGTAAAAGTGAAGATCGCCGACCTGCGTGCCCGGCACAGCATCGAAGCGAGCTTTGGCGCGGCCATGCCAATCGAGAAACGTCTGGCGCTCAAGGCGATGTACCCGGATGCCGAGCACCCGGTGGTGCGTACTCACCCGGAGACCGGGGAAAAGGTGTTGTTCGTCAACGCCTTCACCACCCACATCAGCAACTACCACACCCCTGATCGGGTGCGTTTCGGCCAGGACGCAAACCCTGGTGCGGGCGAGTTGCTGCGCTACCTGATCAGCCAGGCGTACATCCCTGAGTATCAGGTGCGCTGGCGCTGGAAACCCAACAGCATCGCGATCTGGGACAACCGCAGTACCCAGCATTACGCGGTCATGGATTACCCGCCGTGCCATCGCAAGATGGAACGCGCCGGGATTATCGGTGACAAGACGTTCTGATCAACGCCCTCTGTATTAGCACTCGTAGAGTCGCCTGCCAGGCATGACCGGCAGGCGGACAACCATAAAAACTGGAGTAACTCATGCAATTCTTCGACGATTCCCTGCACCCGGAAAACATGGACAAAGTGGTCATCACCGTGGCCCCGTACGGCCCCGAGTGGATGCCGGAAGACTTCCCGGAAGACATCCCGCTGACCATGGATGAACAAGTTCAGAAAGCGGTCGAGTGCTACGAAGCCGGTGCCACGGTTCTGCACCTGCATGTGCGTGAACTGGACGGCAAGGGCTCCAAGCGTCTGTCCAAGTTCAACGAATTGATTGCCGGCGTACGTGAAGCGGTGCCGGACATGATTATCCAGGTTGGCGGTTCGATTTCGTTCGCACCTGAAAGCGATGGCGAAGCCGCCCTGTGGTTGTCCGACGATACCCGCCACATGTTGGCCGAGCTGACGCCAAAACCGGATCAGGTCACGGTGGCGATCAACACCGTCCAGATGAACATCATGGAGCTGCTGTATCCGGAATACCTGGAAGGCACTTCCCTGGCCAACCCGGCCTATCAGGCTGCCTACAGCGAAATGACCGTGCCAGCCGGCCCGGCCTGGGTTGCCGAGCACCTCAAGCGTCTGATGGCCAACGGCATTCAGCCGCACTTCCAGCTGACTGGCATGCACTCCTTGGAAACCCTCGAGCGTCTGGTGCGCAGGGGCGTCTACAAAGGTCCGTTGAACCTGACCTGGATCGGCATTGGTGGCGGTTTCGACGGTCCGAATCCGTTCAACTTCTTCAACTTCCTCCATCGCGCGCCGGACGGTTCCACCGTGACCTCCGAATCGCTGCTCAAAAACGTAATGCCGTTCAACACCATGTCGATGGCCATGGGCATGCACCCACGTGTGGGCAATGAAGACACCATCATTGACCACAAGGGCGACCGTTTCGGCTCGGTTGCGCAGATCAAGCAGACCGTGCGCATCGCTCACGAGCTGGGTCGCGAAATCGCCACCGGCAAAGAAGCCCGCGAGATCTATCGCATCGGCGTGCAGTACGAAACTATCGAAGAAACTCTGTTGGCCAACGGCATGGCCCCCAACCGCAAGGCTGGGCAAAAAGGTGTGCCGCAACGCGGCTGACCGGCAGCGAGGGCGGGAGGTCGAAGACCTCTCGCTCGCTGTTTTGCAATACGCTCGATAACAAAAATAAAACGAAGTTTCGAGGAGGCTGCATGGCCTTTCACCCGATCGCCGCCGGCGATGACGACACCAGTGGTGTCGGTATCGCGCGCAAATATGCCTGGATCGTCTTCGCACTGACGTTCGGCCTGTTGATTTCTGATTACATGTCACGCCAAGTGCTGAACGCCGTATTTCCGATGCTCAAGGGCGAGTGGGCCTTGAGTGATGGCCAGCTCGGTTTGCTCAGCGGCATCGTTGCCTTAATGGTCGGCCTGCTGACCTTTCCGCTGTCGTTGATGGCTGACCGCTTCGGCCGCGTTAAAAGTCTGGCGCTGATGGCGCTGTTGTGGAGTATCGCCACGCTGGGCTGCGCATTGGCGCAGGACTACCAGCAAATGTTTATCGCCCGCTTCATGGTGGGTGTCGGTGAGGCTGCCTATGGCAGCGTCGGTATTGCTGTAGTGATTTCGGTGTTTCCGAAACACATGCGAGCAACGCTGGCCAGTGCCTTCATGGCAGGCGGTATGTTCGGCTCGGTGTTGGGCATGGCTTTGGGCGGCGCTATTGCGGCCAAGCTGGGCTGGCGCTGGTCGTTTGCCGGTATGGCTCTGTTTGGTCTGATGTTGGCGGTGCTTTACCCGATCATCGTCAAGGAAGCACGCATTGCGCCCCAGCGTGCCGCACAAGCCGGCAAAAAAGTCAGCGCGGTGGTCAAGCGCCCATTGCGCACGTTGTGCTCCAGCCCTTCGGTGATTGCGGCTTACATCGGCAGTGGCTTGCAGCTGTTCGTCGGCGGTACCGTGATCGTGTGGATGCCCAGCTACCTCAACCGCTATTACGACATGGCGACCGACAAGGCTGGCGGTGTTGCGGCGATCATCGTCCTGTGCAGCGGCGCCGGGATGATCCTGTGCGGCATGCTCAGTGATCGCATGTGTCGTCAGTCGGCCGAGCGCAAGGTCGCTCTGGCTATCGCCTATTGCCTGGGCAGTTGCCTGCTGCTGTCGGCGGCGTTCGCCTTGCCGCCGGGACCTGCGCAATTGCTGTTGATTTGCCTGGGCATGTTGATTGCCGCCGGCACCACCGGACCTGCCGGGGCGATGGTTGCCAACCTGACTCATTATTCGGTGCACGGTACGGCGTTTGCCACGCTGACCCTGGCCAACAACTTGCTCGGCTTGGCGCCGGGGCCGTTCATCACCGGCAAGGTGTCCGACCTGATCGGCTTGCAGGCGGCCTTCCAGTTAGTACCGCTGGTGAGCATCGCGGCAGCAGCCGTGTTCTTTTATGCCAAATGCCATTACCAGAAGGATATTGCCCGGCTGGCAGGTGAGCATGTCAACGATTCGGTAAGTGAAACTGCGGTAGAGGTGAAGGTGTGAGTGGTCGTTTGCGTATTGATGTGTTTTTCGATTTTATCTGCCCTTGGTGCTTGATCGGAAAACGCCAACTGGAGCGCGCTCTAGAGTTGTTGCACTCGCAGCGACCAGAAGTGCTGGTGACCACGGTGTGGCATGGGGTGCAGTTGCTCCCACACCTGCCGGTTCAGGGTGAGCCGTTCGCCGAGTTCTACCTCAACCGTCTAGGCAGTGCCGAAGCGGTGGCGATGCGTCAGGCCCAAGTGCGGCAGGCCGCGCAGGCGGTAGGGGTGCCCATTGATTTGAGCCGCATCGCCACGATGCCTAATACGGCTGACGCCCATCGTCTGCTGGCGCACGCCAACACATTGGGGAGTGCGGCTCAGCGCGACCTGTTGCTTGAGCGTCTGTTCGCCGCGTACTTCCAGAACGGCGAGGACCTGGGTTGCCGCGAGACGTTGATCACCATCGCCCAATCGTGCGGTTACGACGCCGACGCGGTGAAGGACTACCTGAAAGACGGATCCGGTCCCTTTGTCGGTAACGAGATTGGGGCCTCCAGCGGTGTGCCGAGTTTTCAGTTCGACAGCCAAATAACGATGACCGGCGCGCAGCCTGCCGAGGTGCTACTTGGCGCCATGTACGAAGCCTTGGAGCGCCAGCGCGTGCGGTCACCGTCATGACGCGTCGTGTCCCCGTACCTGCCGGAAAATTTCCACAGGCGGGCGGTCGTGCGCTGTTTGAGTTCGAGAACAAAAGCCTGGCGTTGTTCAACGTCGAGGGCGAGCTGTTTGCCATCGATGACAGTTGTCCGCATCAGGGCGCTTCGCTGTGTGGCGGGCGTCTGGACGGCAGGGTTATTCAATGTTGTGCCCATGGCCTGCGCTTCGATTTGCGCAGCGGCTACCTGCTCAATTCCACCCAGCTCAAGGTCCCAAACTACCCGGTCGAAGTTGTCGACGACCAGGCCTTTATCGTTTTAGTTTCTGAGGAGTCCGCGCCATGAGCGCCATCGCTCTTACCCGTATCCATAGCCGAACACGCGAACTGGCTCCGGGTTTTATCGTCAGTCTGATCGTCGCAGCCGCCGCTACTTTTTTGTCCGAGCACTACGGTGCGCCGGTGATGCTGTTTGCCTTGCTGCTGGGCATGGCGCTGAACTTCCTGGCCGGTGAGGGCGTCTGCAAGGCCGGCATCGAGTTTACGGCGCGCACCGTGTTGCGCATCGGCGTGGCCCTGTTAGGTATGCGCATTACCCTTGAGCAGATTGCCGGGCTGGGCTGGAAGCCAGTAGCACTGGTGGTGACGCTGGTGGTGGTGACCATTGGCGTTTCGGTGATTGCGGCCAAGCTGCTGGGTTTCCAGCGTTTGTTCGGCATGCTCACCGGTGGCGCAACGGCGATCTGTGGCGCTTCGGCGGCTTTGGCGCTGGCGGCGGCATTGCCCAATCATCCGCAGAAAGAACGCGCCACACTGTTTACCGTCATTGGCGTGTCCGCCCTGTCGACCATGGCAATGATCGTTTATCCAATGATTGCCAACTGGTTTTCATTGTCACCGCAAATGGCGGGAATATTCCTAGGCGCCACCATCCACGATGTGGCCCAAGTGGTCGGTGCCGGTTACAGCATGTCGACTGAAACGGGTGACACGGCCACGGTGGTCAAGCTGATGCGGGTCGCGATGCTCCTGCCGGTGATCGTCTGTGCGGCCATGGTTACACGCATGCAGGGCGCCGACACCGGAGGCAAGCGACCGCCACTGCTGCCGTGGTTCGCCGTCGGTTTTCTGCTGCTGGCTTGCATCAACAGCACGGGATGGATAGCGCCCGCCGTGCAAGGCACGGTCAATGACCTGTCGCGCTGGTGCCTGGTGGTGTCCATCAGTGCCCTGGGCATGAAGACTCAGCTCAAGGAGCTGGCCTCCGTCGGCATCAAGCCCATCCTCCTGATGGTGGGGGAGACGGTGTTCCTCGTTGTCCTGGTGCTGCTGTTGCTGCGCTGGGGGTTCTGAGCCCGACCTGAATCCTTTTACGGCAGGGCCGCATTGCGTTTGACTCCTCAGCGCTTTGCGGCACTCGGTCGGTGTCACAAACACCGGCTTTTTGCGGCGACTGTCACAACAGTCGCCGTTTTTTCGTTGGCTCGAAAACACGTCATCACCAACTTCCATAGGGGATGCCGAAACGTTCTATGTAGCGTTGGGAGGAGTCTTTGATCTTCCAGGCGTAGCGCCCTTCATTTTTGCCAAGATAAGGGCCAAGAGGCTCGATACCGACTTGCCCTCGGTCGACTTTGTGGGCGCGGAAGCAGTCGTCCCAGACCCAAACCTGAATGATGCCGCCCGGCGCCAGTCCCAGATTCAGGGCAGCACTCGGGTTGGCGGTGAACTGAGGGGTTTCGTGGCAGCGCTGGGCCGTCGAGTTGCGCATGATGTCGCGGGTGGATTCGGAGATATCGATCCAGCCGGCGTAGGTCTTGCGTTCGACTATCGATTGCCAGCGCACGAAGATGCGTTTCGGCAGGTCGGCACCCGTGACCGACGTTCCCGCTCCGCCGATGCCTACCCAGCCTCGTGCGTTTTCAGTTCCATCGTCATGATCGCTTCTAGCGGCTGCACCCGATGCGACAGAGTGAAACATCTGACCCTTGATGTCTTCGACTGCAGAGGTCTCCACCCAAACTGTCATGTGCGCAGGCTCGGTGAAGCCAATCCCCCACCAAGGCAGTTTGTAGTCATTTTTGGCCGATAGCGGATCGACAGAATGGCAGGCACCTATCGCTACGAGTGCTAACAAAACGGTCAGAATTTTCATGGTTACAGTGTCCATTCCGGTACATGAGGGTGGTGCACCCGTACGGCATCCGCCGTCGGGGCGTGGGCATAAGCCAGTTCAAAGGTGGTGGTGCGTGGTCCCGAGAGAAAGGTCGGGTTCCAGTGCGCTGACTGATGGATGTAATGCAGCTTCAGTAATTGCTCCTCACTCGACGTAATGTTGTAGTCACCGGCGACGAATCGCTCACAAAGACTATTCAAGTCGTCCGGCACCGCGGTTTCTGGCTCGTCTGGGATGGGTAAGAACTCACAGCCGTGTTTTTTCGCCGCCTCATACATCACCCGCAGGTACACCAGCGACAATCCAGCGCCGATCTTGCGCCGTAGCTGCAACCCGACAAATACGCGCTTTTGTTTCGGCGCATTTTGCTCTCTTGGTTCAGGCCGCAGCGTTACCGGGGCAGGGGTGATCAGTTCCAGCATCTCCAGTGGCCAACCCTTGGCGTGCCATTTCGCCTGTTCCTGTTGGGCTTCGCGATAGATCGAGGTGGTTTTTACGTCGGTGAACTCGCCAACGTCCAAGGCCTGCATAGGGCTGAGCAATACGCACTCTTCGATTTCATCGCGGTAACCACCGCCGATATCCGAGTGAACGCCCGGCAGGCTGATTTCCGAATGATCCGGGCTGACGCTGTTGAGGGCGAAATTGGCGCGGTACTCGTCCCGTGCCACCAGTTGCACAACATTGGGAAAGAAGCGCGGCATCAAATACAACTTGATCCCGGGGGCTGCCGGGCTGCGCACATAGCCCAGGTTACTCAGGCCGCCCACAGACGCGACGGTGTCGAACAGGCCGATAAACCCGGTGTTGACACCTTCACCAAAGACCTTGCTGAAATCTCGGGCGAACAGGCTATCCGGCAGATCCAGGGTGTCTCTGAGCGGGCCGTTGATTTTGCTCAGGCACAAACAGGCGAAGTGTCGGGCGGCGGCCGCACCACGGCTGAAGCCGAAAACGTCGAAGATCAAGGCACCTATTTGGATGTTTGGGTAGAGTCCATGAACGGCACGCAACCGTTGTTTGATTCGACCGAATGCCAGAAAAACTCGAGCTTCGATACCTGTTTCACCGCGCCCCAACGCCATGCCCAACAGGCTGTCTTGCTCGCCCGCCGATGTTCCAATTCCGTCGATGTAAACTTTGTCGAATGCCTGATTCTTCTGAATAATTTCTTGTAGGCCAGTCGACTCCATATACAACTCATGCAACCGCTTAACATTCGTCACTTCCCCTCCATAACTACTGTCAGGGTCTTGCATGTACGGCTTGCAACTCCCATCCATATCCTGCTCGGACACCGGATGATGAGCGCCGCACTTTCGCCCCATCTCGACATTGAACGGGTTGTTGCCAGTACCATCGAAAAACACCCCGATACGCAGAGTGATCTTCACCCGCGAGGCCTCCTCGCGTGCCTCCTTGTCTTCCCAGGCCGCATTGAGCGCCTCTTCCCTTGCCCGTTGTCGGGCCATTGCTTCGTCGAATTTACGTTGTTCCGCTGCCTGGTCCGGTCGCGGGCCTCGCCTGAGTTTGCGTTTGCGGCAAATAGCACATTGGCAACCCCCATAGTCATTTTTCATGGATGCATCCCTCGAGCGCAAAGCCCTTCCTTGGGCGCCAAATCAAATATTGGTGTCAGGGAAAAACGATGCGCTTCGGGGGATGGGCGATGCTGCCAGTCGCCGCCTGATTACTTGTAGGATCGGGATGGGATGCTTGAAGCCTGGGGCTGTCAGAAAAGGCTTCAGGCAATGAACAGTGGTGGGGGAGCGGTTACACGGGTGGCTCAATGTGATCCAGCACCCGGATCGCCGTGATCTCCGCCACCATGATGCTGTTGGAAATCCCCAGCAGGGCGTGGCGCGACTCACCCTCCAAATGATCGACCAAGTGATGGACCATCACATCGATCGCCGCCAGCGTCTCGACCAAAAACACCCCCAGGGTTTCTGCCGTCGCCTCCGGGTTCACGGCAAACAACTTGCTGGGTTTACGCGCGGTGGCTTTGATGTCGGCATTCGACGGAAAGTGGAAGTTGAGCGCGCGCTCGGCGGCCTCGTTGAGTTTTTTTGAATCGGCTTCGTACGGGGAAGCCGGATCGGTGTCCGGTGGGTTGGGCGTTACTTTGAACATGGTGAAACTCCTAGAGATATGGAGCTGCCACGATTCGCTGCGAAACGAAAATAAGGTGGCAACTGTACGCGGGTTCGCAGACCAGGACTCTAGGAACCCGGCAGACCATAAGGTCTCCCACGCACAGCCGCCATGACATGAGTGACAGACCTGACGAAGCATCTGCTCATGGACGGTAGACGTTGTGCGTCTAGAGATTACCCAGGCTGCGAAACCCGATCACTGATGGGCAGTGACACGAATCAAGTTACCGAGCGGCCCCAAGGCGCACAAGCCGGCGGATTCTGGCGTAGCCGTAGGCAACGGCGCAAGGTTTTGTGGCTTTCAGGACGTAACCTGGATGGGTTTTAAACAACCCCTTTCTGGCGATGTTTAATACCCCAAGTCCCCAGGGTGGGAACTCGAAGATTTGGCTGGCTCAGGATTCGTTGTGACCAGAGACGGGCTTTGAGGTGGTTTGCTTTTGTGCGCGCCAAGTGGCGGGCGGCATGCCGAACTGGGTGATGAACCAGCGTGTGAAGGAGCTCGCCATGGAATACCCGAGCATGTCGGCGATGCGCCCCAGCGAATAATTCGGATTGTCCAGGTAACGCAGGACCAGATCGCGGCGCACGTCGTTGATCAGATCGTTGAAGGCGCAGCCGTCATCTTTGAGGCGACGTTGCAGCGTTCGCACGTTCATGCCCTGGGTCTGGGCGATCTGCTCAATGGTTGCGCGCCCCATTGGCAGCAGGACGTAAATGGCTTTGCGCACCTCGAACAGCAACGACGGTCCTTCATCGCTCAGCAACGAGTCCAGGTAACCCTGCGCGTAACGTGCCATGGCCGGGTCGGCATGAGGGTTGGTCACGTCCAGGCTGGCATTGGGACAGACGATGCCGTTGAACTCGCTGCCGAACTCCAGCGTGCAGCCGAACAGGCGGCGATGCAGTTGCAGGTTGTCCGGAGGCTGGTGCGTGAAGTTGACGCTGTAGGGATGCCAATGCGCGCCGAGCAGGGCCGCGCACAAACGGAACATGACACCGATGGCCAGCTCGTTGGCTTGCCGGGAGGGCATGGGCGTGTCGGTCACCACCTCCTCGCGAATGATCACCATCTTGCCAGCCTCTTCAATGAAGATCGCCAGCGAGTCATTCATCAAGTGACGGTAATGCACCACGACCTGCAAGGCGTCCCGCAGCGTACGCTGGTGAGTGAGCAGCAGGCTGACCACCCCGAAATCCGAGAGGTGGCGCGACTCGGCCATGCTCAGGCCGAAGCTCTGGCAGCCACTGGCGACGGCTGAATCTTCCAGTACGCGCACCGCGGAATCGATGGGAATCCGATGTTCCGGTGCTAACAACTGAGCCCTGCTCAAGCCACTGGCAGCCAGTACATCGCGCGGGTTAAACCCAAGGTACTGGGTGACCTCCAGGTAGTTGGTCAAGACAGCTGCGCGAACAAGCTTGGTCATGCGTGGGTCTTCCCTGGGCCGGTTAAGGTGGAAATGAGCGTGGCGACTATATCCAGCACGTCATGAAATGGAAAGTTGTTGCGTAAGCGTCGGCGAGCGCCCGTTGCTTCCTCTAATCGCCCCGTCTCATCGAGGTAAATCCGCTCACCTATTGATTACAGTGGCCTTGGGCAAACCTGCTGTGGTTTTCGACCAGCGGGCACCTCATGTCGGCACCGTGAAATTTGTCATGAAAAGAAAAGTGACTGACGTCCAATGAAAAGCGCCCGGGGTGGGGGAACTTTAATGTCAGCACAACAAAAATCTCTGACCAACGAGTCAGTCGAGTCATCGAGAAAGCGTAGGTGCCTGACGTGGACAAACTGAATACTGTCGCAACCGTTTTGATCGTGCCGGGCCTGCGTGAGCATGTGGCCGAACATTGGCAAACATTGCTTGAAGCCAGACTCTGCAAAGTACGCAGCGTCCCGCCGCTTGAAACCGACAAACTCGACTGCGCTGCACGGGTTCGCGCGATCCAGCACGAACTGGAGCAGATCGAAGGGCCGGTGATTCTGGTTGCCCACAGTGCCGGTGTGTTGATGGTCGCGCACTGGGCAGCGTTGCACAGTCGTCCGATCAAGGGTGCTCTGCTGGCCGCGCCACCGGACCTCGAGGCTACTTGGCCGCAAGGCTACCCCACTTCTGAATCTCTGCGGGCCCATGGCTGGGATCCGCTACCCCAAGGTCCGTTGCCGTTCCCAAGCCTGGTGGCCGGCAGCACCAATGATCACCTCGCCAGTCTGGACGCCGTCACTCGCATGGCTCAAGGCTGGGGTGCCGAACTGCGCAATTTTGGCGCGGTGGGTCATCTCAATCCAGCTGCAGGATTTGGCCACTGGCCAGAAGCGCAAGCGCTAATCCTGGAACTGGACCGATAGTTCAGGCGCCGATTGGCTGTTAGCCAACCGGCAATTGCCCTCACTCCTGAGAAGCGCAAGTCCCTGGTACAAGGGACTGCGTGAGGGCTGCTGCGCTTAAAACAAATACAAAAAGGCGGAGAAACATCGCAATGCACAACAATAAGAGTCAAGGCTTCACGGTTCCGCGTTACACCTTGCTGGCATCGGCCATCCTGGCAGCTTCCATGCCGACCGCCCAGGCGGTTGAACTGGATACGGGCAACCCGGACTGGACCGCGCGTATCGATAACACCGTCAAATACAACTACGGTGTGCGCACTGAAAGCGCCGACAAGCGCATGTTGGGGACGCCAAACAACAACGATGGCGACTACAACTTCCGCAAGTCCGGAACCAACATCACCAACCGTGTCGACCTGTTGACCGAGATGGACGTGGTCTACAAAAACGCCATGGGCTTTCGTGTCAGTGCTGCCAGCTGGTACGACAAGGCGTATGAAAACACCGGTTCCAACTCCAACCCGTTCGTCAACGGCAATGACTCACGGTCTGGTCTGGTCGCTAACGACCCACGCCTGGCCGGCGTCACCAACGACAACGTCGGCTTTGGCAGCCCGCACCTGAGCAACTACGCCCAGCGTTATTACACCGGTCCGTCTGGCGAAATTCTCGATGCGTTCGTGTTCTACAGCACTGAAGTGGGCGAAGAGTCTTTGTTCAGCGCCAAGGCCGGTCAGCACAACGTGTTCTGGGGCGAGACCATTCTCAACCCGGTGCACTCGATCAGCTACGGCCAGTCCGGCCTCGACCTGGCCAAACTGGCGGCGTCGCCGGGTACAGAAGCCAAGGAGCTGTTCGTTCCGCGTAACCAGTTGTCGATGTCGTTCACCGTTAACCCCGAGTTGACCGTGGGTGCCCAGTACTTCATGGATTGGGACGCCGCTCGCCTGCCTGAAGCGGGCACCTACTACGGTGGTTCCGATCTATTGGGCTTTGGCGCGAAATCGTTCCTGTTGGGCAACACCAACGCGGTGGTTCCGGGCAGCCCGCTGGGTTGTGGCCTGGCACCGTGCAACGCGTTGACCAACGTGCGTCGCGGTCATGACCTGGATCCACACAACAGCGGTGACTGGGGCGTGATGGCCAAGTGGTCGCCGGCCTGGCTGGACGGGACACTCGGCGTCTACTACCGCGAAACCTCGGACATCCTGCCGCAAGCCTGGCTGGATGCCAGAGGCATCTCCTCGGCCAACCCGAACGGCACCCGGCCAGCCGGGCAAGTGCCGGCGGTGGTCAACACGCTCAACTCGTTGAGCACCGCCACCTATCAACTGGCCTATGCCGACAACATCAAGATTGCCGGTCTGAGTCTGTCCAAGGATGTCGGCGGTATCAGTGTGGGTTCGGACCTGAACATCCGTCACAACATGCCGCTGGCCAGTATCCCGGCCATCGTCAGCACCACCAGCCCGCTGGGCCTGGGCCAGGGCCTCGGCCTGTTGCCGGCGCGCACGGCTTCCACCGGTGTGATCTACGACACCCCGAGCCGCGGCGACAGCCTGAGCGCCACCGGCGATACCTTGCACTGGACGCTGAACGGTCTGATGACCATTCCGAAAATGCCGGTGTTCGATTCGGCAACGCTGCTGGGCGAGTTGTACTACAGCAACCTGCTCAAGCTCGATGACAAGAACGAAGCGCTCTACAAGGGCAAAGGCACCTATCGCGGCATCGACCAGCCGACCCGGGACAACTGGGGCGTCGCGGTCAACTTCACACCGACCTGGTACCAGGTGTTCCCCGGTGTTGACCTCAACGCGCCAATGTCCGTCAACGTCGGCCTCGCCGGCGTGTCACCGGTCTCCGGTGGCGGTGCCAAGGACACTGGCAACTATGCGTTGGGCGTCGGTGCCATTGTGTACAACAAATACTTTGTCGACCTGAAGTACGTGGACTCCTTCGGCCAAACCGACAAGTGCAATACCAGTGGCGTGAGCACCGGCCCGACGGGTGGCGATGGCTCTACTCCGAACGCCTTTAGCGGCAACGAAAACTACGCCTGTTTCGCCGGTGGCTACTCGTCCTTCTCCGGTGGTGGTGCAACGACTGAGGACCGTGGCGCCGTGTACCTGACGATGAAAACAACCTTCTGATTTACAACTTTGATTCACCACTGATTTGCTCAATGCAAGCAGGAGAATAACAATATGAAATTTGCACAAACCGTGTTGGCTGCCTCGCTGGCGATGATCGTCGCCGCCCAGGCACATGCCGCTGTATCGGCTCAAGACGCCGCCAAACTGGGCACCAGCCTGACCCTGGTCGGCGCTGAAAAAGCCGGTAATGCCGATGGTTCCATCCCCGCCTATGACGGCGGCTTGACCACGCCGCCAGCCAGTTTCAAGGCCGGTGACAGCATGCGTCCCGATCCGTTCGCTGCTGAAAAGCCGCTGCTGGTCATCGACGGCAAAAACGTCGATCAGTACAAAGGCCTGCTCAGCGCCACCACGGCGGAACTGGCCAAGCGTTTCCCGACCTTCAAAGTCGAGGTGTACCCGACTCACCGCACCGTTTCGCTGCCTAAAGCCATCCTCGACAACGGCGTGAAAAACGCCACTGGCGCCAAGTCCCTTGAAGGTGGCCTGGCCATCGACAACGTGCTGCCGGGCGTGCCTTTCCCGATCCCGCAATCGGGTAACGAGGCGATGTGGAACTTCCTGCTGCGCTATCAGGGTGTGAGCATCAACTCCAAGTACGACTCCTGGAACGTTGACTCCGCGGGCGTTCCAAGCCTGGCGACCACCGGGATGGCGTTCATCTCCTATCCGATCTACGAAAACCTGGCACAGCCGATCAGCAGTGCCGACGTGTACTACCAGATGAAGTTGCAATACACCGGCCCGGCGCGTCGTGCCGGCGAAGCGGTGATGCTCAAGGACGCCGCCAACCCGCTGCAACAACCACGTCGTGCCTGGCAGTACTTGCCTGGTCAGCGCCGTGTGAAGCTGGCACCGAACCTGGCCTACGACACGCCTAATCCAGGCACCGCTGGCGCCGGTACATACGACGACGTCTTCGTATTCAACGGTGCGCTGGATCGCTACGACTGGAAGTTGGTCGGCAAGCAGGAAATGATCGTGCCTTACAACACCTACAAGCTGACCTACGTCCAGGATCCGAAGTCGATCACGACTCCGAACCACCTGGCCCCGGACTTCGTTCGTTGGGAAAAACACCGTGTATGGGTCGTCGAGGGCAACCTCAAGTCTGGCGCTCGTCACATCTACCAGAAGCGTCGCTTCTACCTTGACGAAGACAGCTGGACCGCTTTGGCTTCGGATCAATATGACGCTCGTGGTCAGCTCTACCGTGGTTCGTTTGCCTTCCTCAGCCAAAGCTATGACAAGCAGGTCCCTGACTCCACCCCGTTCATGATCTATGACCTGGTGGGCGGTTCCTACAACATCAACGGTGTAGTCGGCCCGTACGGCGGCATCAAGTACATCGATCCGCTCTCCAAGGCGCAGTGGTCGTCGGAGTCCCTGGCGGGCGCCGGCATTCGCTAAGCAAACCGCAACAAAGCGTCCATCGGTCCACGGCCCAAAAGGCCGTGTGACCGCGCGAAGGTCGGTGCAAGCCGATCATCGCGGCGACAGTTTTTAACGTCGGGCTGCACGTTGCAGTCCCTGACGCGGTTTTCCCAAGAGGACGCGGTATGGGTTCGTACAAAAAGTACCTGCAGTTGGCGTTCGGCGCCGTGCTTGTCTTGTCGCAGGGCGTCACCCAGGCGTCCGGCTACATCGATGTGCTGGATCTGCCCGCCAAAGTCAGTGCGTTGGCAGTCAGCAGTCCGTTGTCCGGCATGACCCGCGCAGGCGACCGATTGGTAGCCGTCGGGCAGCGTGGGCACATTCTCTATTCAGATGACAGCGGCAAACACTGGCAGCAAGCAGCTGTGCCAGTGAGTGCCGATCTCAGTGCTGTGAATTTTCCATCGGCCAGGGAAGGCTGGGCGGTCGGCAATGATGGCGTGGTGTTGCACAGCAGTGATGCTGGCGTGACCTGGCGCAAGCAACTGGACGGCCGTCAGATCGGTGAGTTACTGGTCAAGCATTACGGTGCATTGGCGAGTGCCCAACCTGACAACGAAGAATGGTCGCATTGGGCCGCCGAAGGCCAGCGACTGATAGAGCAGGGCGCGGACAAACCCTTGCTCGACGTCTGGTTTGCCAATGAACAAGTCGGCTATGTGGTCGGCGTGTTCAATCTGATTCTGCGCACTGAAGACGGTGGCCAAACCTGGACCCCGTATCAGGACCGCACCGACAACCCGCAAGGCTTTCACCTCAACGCCATTGCCTCGACCGGCGACGGCTTGTACATCGCCGGCGAGCAGGGCCTGTTGCTCAAATGGGATGACGCCAGCCAGCGCTTTGCTGCCGTGCCGACGCCCTATCAGGGCAGTTTCTTCGGCGTGCTGGGCAAGCCAGGGGAAGTGCTCGTCTACGGCTTGCGCGGCAACGTATTGCGCAGCACCGACGGCGGCCAGAGTTGGACCGCGCTGGACAGCGGCCTGCGCATCAGTATCACCGCCGGCCTTGTCGATAACCGTGGCGACTACCGCTTGTTCACCCTGGGTGGGCAGATGCTGGTCAGCCAGGGCACTGGCGCGCAATTGCACCTGGTTCAGCAACCCGTACCGACGCCGGTAGCCGGCGCCACTGAGGCCTCAGACGGCTCGCTGGTGGTGGGTGGTTTGCGTGGTGCGTTGGCGCTGTCCGTCGATAAGACCTCGAACCCTTAAAGCGAGAACCCAGACATGGGCAATATAAAACAAGAAGCCATGCCGGTGATCCGCGACATGCGTGATTTTGACCGTCGCTCCGGCAACCTGCTGGAACGGCTGGTGTTCAACTACCGCCCTATGTTCATGCTGATGATGGCGCTCGCCACCGTGGTGCTGGGCTTCATGGCGGTCACCCGTCTGGAGCTGCGTCCCAGCTTCGAAAAAATGATTCCGCAGAGCCAGCCGTACATCCAGAATTTCCTGGAAAACCGCCAGTCGCTGCGTGGTTTGGGTAACTCGGTGCGTGTGGTGGTGGAAAACACCCAGGGCGACATTTTCGACCCTGAATACCTGGACGTGCTCAAGCAGGTCAACGATCAGTTGTTCCTCACCGAGGGCGTCGACCGGGCCTGGATGAAGTCGTTGTGGAGCCCGGCCGTGCGCTGGACCGAAGTCACCGAGGAAGGTTTCCAGGGTGGCTCGGTGATGCCCGACACCTACCAGGGCAACCCGGAAGAAATCGAGCAACTGCGCCAGAACATTTCCCGTGCCGGTATCGTCGGCAGCCTGGTGGCCAGCGACTTCAAATCCAGCATGCTGATCGTGCCGCTGATGGACAAGGCCTCGGCCACTGGCCAGAGCATCAATTACCATCAGTTCTCGCAGATGCTCGAAGAGCAATTGCGCGACAAGATTGAATATGGCGGTGACAGTGCCGCGCGCAAGTCCGGTGAAGAAGGCAAGGGCCACTACAAGGTCCGGGTGATCGGTTTCGCCAAATTGATGGGCGACCTGATCGATGGCCTGATTCAGGTGATGATGTTCTTCGGCCTGGCCGTGATCACCTCGCTGATCATCATTTACGGCTACACCCGTTGCGTGCGCAGCACCCTGCTGGTGGTTGGCTGTTCGCTGATCGCGGTGGTCTGGCAACTGGGCATCGTCGCCTGGCTGGGCTACGCCATCGACCCGTACTCGGTGCTGGTGCCGTTTTTGATCTTCGCCATCGGCGTGTCCCACGCCGCGCAGAAGATGAACGGCATCATGCAGGACATCGCCCGTGGCACCCACAAACTGATCGCCGCGCGCTACACCTTCCGCCGTCTGTTCATTGCCGGCGTCACCGCGCTGCTGGCCGACGCCGTGGGTTTTGCTGTGTTGATGCTGATCGACATTCCGGTGATCCAGGACCTGGCCATTACTGCCAGTATCGGTGTCGCGGTGTTGATCTTCACCTCGCTGTTGTTGATGCCAGTGGCGCTGTCGTATGTCGGCGTCGGTGCAAAAGCCGCCGAGCGCGCCCTGAAGATCGACACCCGCGCCGACCGGCACAAAGGCTTCGGCAAATTGTGGGACACACTCGACCGCTTCACCACACGCAAGTGGGCTACTGGAGCAGTACTGGTCGCGCTGTTGATGGGTATCGGCGGCTTCATGGTCAGCCTGAACCTGAAGATCGGCGACCTGGAAAGTGGTGCCCCGGAGCTGCGTGCCGATTCGCGCTACAACCGTGACAACGCCTACATCACCCAACATTACGCGCTGTCCAGCGACCTGTTCGCGGTGATGATCAAGACCGCACCGGAAGGCTGCCTGAACTACAAGACGCTGGTGCTGGCCGACCGTCTGGCCTGGGAACTGCAACAGAATCCGGGCGTGCGGGCGACGACGTCGCTGGTCAACGCCGTGCGGCAAATCACCGCCGGAACCTACGAAGGCAACCCCAAGCTCAACAGCATCCAGCGCAACCAGGACGTGCTGAACTACGCCGCGCAGCAAGCCTCGGTCAACTCCCCGGAGCTGTTCAACAACAACTGCTCGTTGATGCCGGTGATTGCCTTCCTCAAGGACCACAAGGCCGAGACCCTGGACTCGGTGGTTGCCATCGCCGACAAGTTTGCCAAGGAAAACAGCACCGAAGATCGCCAGTTCCTGCTGGCCGCCGGCAGCGCCGGTATCGAAGCGGCGACCAACATCGTGGTGCGCGAGGCCAATCACACCATGCTGCTGTACGTCTACGCAGCGGTGACCCTGTTCTGCCTGATCACCTTCCGCAGCTGGCGTGCCACCCTGGTCGCGCTGTTGCCCCTGGTCCTGACCTCGATCCTCTGCGAAGCCTTGATGGTGGCCATGGGCATCGGCGTGAAAGTGGCGACGTTGCCGGTGATCGCGCTGGGGGTGGGGATCGGTGTGGACTACGCGCTGTACCTGCTGAGTGTGCAGTTGCACTTCCAGCGCCAAGGCTTGTCGCTGTCCGAGTCGTACCGTAACGCGGTGTCGTTCACCGGGCGCGTGGTTGGCCTGGTCGGCATCACCCTGGCGGCGGGCGTGGTGTGCTGGGTCTGGTCGCCGATCAAGTTTCAGGCGGACATGGGCATCCTGCTGACGTTCATGTTCCTGTGGAACATGCTCGGCGCACTGATCCTGATTCCTGCGCTGTCGTATTTCCTGCTACGCGAAAAATCGCTGGAGACTCATCCAGCTGCGGATGACCTGGGGGCGCCTGCCCATGAAGCCGGCACCTCGCACGCTCCGCTTGTTCCTCATGCATTGACTACTCCTGAGTAAGTTCACTATGTCCGAATACAAAGCTCCCTTGCGCGACATGCGCTTCGTCCTTAATGAAGTCTTTGAGGTGTCCAGGCTATGGGCCAGTTTGCCTGGCCTGGCCGAGGTCATTGACGAAGAGACGGCTGCCGCGATCCTTGAAGAGGCCGGCAAGATCACGGGTGAAGTGATCGCACCGCTGAACCGCAGTGCCGACGAACAAGGCTGCACCTGGACCAACGGCGCGGTCACCGCGCCAGACGGTTTTGTCGCCGCGTATCAGGCGTTCGCCGAGGGCGGTTGGGTCGGCGTCGGTGGTGATCCGCAGTTTGGTGGCATGGGCATGCCCAAGGCGATTTCGGCTCAGGTCGAAGAGATGGTCAACTCGGCCGGCCTGTCCTTCGGCCTGTACCCGATGCTGACCGCCGGCGCGTGTCTGTCGATCAACGCCCACGCCAGCGAAGAGCTCAAGGAACGTTACCTGCCGAACATGTACGCCGGCACCTGGACCGGTTCGATGTGCCTGACCGAGGCCCATGCCGGCACCGACCTGGGCCTGATCCGCACCCGCGCCGAGCCTCAGGCCGACGGCAGCTACAAGGTCAGTGGCAGCAAGATCTTCATCACGGGCGGTGAGCACGACCTGACTGAAAACATCATTCACCTGGTACTGGCCCGACTGCCGGATGCGCCGGCCGGCCCCAAGGGTATTTCGCTGTTTCTGGTGCCCAAGGTGCTGGTCAATGCCGACGGTTCCCTGGGCGAGCGCAACGCGCTGTCCTGCGGTTCGATCGAGCACAAGATGGGCATCAAGGCATCCGCCACCTGCGTGATGAACTTTGACGGCGCCACGGGCTGGATCGTCGATGCGCCGAACAAGGGCTTGGCGGCGATGTTCACCATGATGAACTACGAGCGTCTGGGCGTAGGCATTCAGGGTCTGTCGCTGGGCGAGCGCTCGTATCAGAACGCCGTCGAATACGCCCGTGACCGTCTGCAAAGCCGTTCGCCAACGGGTGCACAGAACAAGGACAAGGTTGCCGACCCAATCATCGTCCACCCGGACGTGCGGCGCATGTTGTTGACCATGAAAGCCTTGAACGAAGGCGGTCGTGCGTTCTCCAGCTACGTGGCCCTGCAACTGGACACTGCCAAGTACAGCGAAGACCAGACAACCCGCAATCGCGCGCAAGAGCTGGTGTCGCTGCTGACCCCGGTGGCCAAGGCGTTTCTGACCGACATGGGGTTGGAGACAACTATCCACGGCCAGCAGATTTTCGGCGGCCACGGCTATATCCGCGAGTGGGGCCAGGAGCAACTGGTGCGTGACGTGCGCATCACCCAGATCTACGAAGGCACCAACGGCATCCAGTCGCTGGACCTGGTCGGGCGCAAGATCGTTGGCAGCGGCGGGGCGCTTTACCGCTTGTTCGCCTCCGAAATTCGCGACTTCGCCGCCAACGCCAGCGAGGAACTCAACGAGTTCAGCAAGCCGTTGAACGCTGCCGTGGACACGCTCGACGAGTTGACCGCATGGGTGTTGGACCGGGCAAAAGCCAACCCGAATGAAATCGGCGCGGCCTCGGTCGAGTACCTGCAAGCCTTCGGTTACGTGGCCTACGCCTACATGTGGGCACTGATGGCCAAGACCGCCATCGGCAAGCAAGCCGAGGACGACTTCTACGTCAGCAAGCTGGCCACCGCACGCTTCTACTTCGCTCGCCTGCTGCCGCGCATCCATTCATTGAGCGCTTCGGTCAAGGCCGGCAGCGAGTGCCTCTACCAACTGGACGCAACGCAGTTCTGATTGCCAGGCCCCCGCGACTCCCGGCACAGCGTCGGGAGTCGATTGCACCTGTGTGCACCGAGGGGCACTGAGCCAACAATAAAGGACAGGGAACAATAATCATGATGGCGACAAAAATAATTCCGCCCGCCGAAGGCGCCTATGCCTACCCCTTGCTGATCAAGCAATTATTGCTGTCCGGTGTGCGCTATGAGCCGGGTCGGGAAATCGTGTATGCCGACAAACTGCGCTACAGCTACGAGACGCTCAACAAGCGGATTCGCAGACTGGCCAACGCCTTGACGGCAGCCGGCGTGAAAGCCGGCGACACCGTGGCGCTGATGGACTGGGACAGCCATCGCTACCTGGAATGTTTCTTCGCCGTACCGATGATCGGCGCGGTGTTGCATACGGTGAACATCCGTCTTTCTCCGGATCAAGTGCTCTTCACCATGAACCACGCCGAAGACGATCTGGTGCTGGTGCATGATGATTTCCTGCCGTTGGTTGAACAGATCCAGGGGCAACTCACGACCGTCAAAGGTTACCTGCAACTGACTGACGACACGGCTACCGACACCTCGTTACCGGTGTTGGGTGAGTACGAGCACCTGCTGTCCCAAGCGTCAGACCAGTACGACTTCCCCGATTTCGATGAGAACTCGGTGGCAACCCTGTTCTACACCACCGGCACCACCGGCGACCCTAAAGGGGTGTACTTCACCCACCGTCAATTGGTCCTGCACACCTTGAACGCCGTCGGCACCTTGGGCGTCTACCAAGGCCAGCCGCTGCTGCGTTCCGATGACGTGTATATGCCCATCACGCCGATGTTTCACGTGCATGCGTGGGGTGTGCCGTATGTCGCCACCCTGATGGGGATCAAACAGGTGTACCCAGGCCGCTATGAGCCCAACGCCCTGGTCAAACTGTATCGTGAGGAGAAGGTCACCTTTTCCCATTGCGTACCGACCATTCTGCAAATGATCCTGAATTGCGAGGCCGGGAAGCAGACTCGTTTTGATGGCTGGAAAATGCTCCTGGGCGGCAGCGCGCTGACCCTCGGTATCGCCAGCGAAGCCAGCGCCAAAGGCATGGTGGTGCACAGCGGTTATGGCATGTCGGAAACCTGCCCGCTGCTGTGCCTGAGTTACCTGCGTGATGACGTGCTCAAACAACCCATGCAAGAGCAACTGGCTACCCGCATCAAGACCGGCACACCGGTGCCCATGGTTGACCTGAAAATCATCGATGCCAGCGGCAACGATGTTGCCCATGACGGTGAGTCGTTGGGCGAAATCGTGGTCCGCGCGCCTTGGCTGACCCAGGGTTATCTGAAGGAACCGGAAAAGGGCGCCGAGCTCTGGCTCGACGGTTGGATGCACACGGGCGACATGGCTTCGATCGACCCAATGGGCGGTGTCGAAATCAAGGATCGCATCAAGGACGTGATCAAGACGGGAGGCGAGTGGATCAGCTCACTGGAACTGGAGAGCCTGATCAGCGAACACGCGGCAGTGATGTCCGTCGCGGTCGTCGGCATCGTCGATGAGCAGTGGGGCGAACGGCCCATGGCCATGGTGGTGTGTGAGCCGGGGCATTACCTCGACAAGCAGCTACTCGAAGCGCACCTGCTGACTTTTGTCGAGTGTGGGCGCATCAACAAATGGGCGATCCCCAAGCAGTTCAAATTCGTCGCTGAGATCCCCAAGACCAGCGTCGGGAAAATCAACAAGAAGCTGATTCGGGAAACCGCGTCGAACTGACGGTTGAAACCGCTGGGTTCTAGCCTCCTGAGGTAGATAAACAAACGTGGCGTGAGGGAAACCTCACGCCACGTTTGCGTTTTGGCCTGTCTGTTGTTTGTTGAGGCGTTTTTAAGGACTTTCCCTACAGTCATCGCCTACTTCTCTGACTTCTTTCCTGACTGATCCCCTGCAAAGTCTCGCGCGCCCCATTTTCTGCGCGAGGGATTGCTCATGTTCGACCCGATTTTCCACTCCACTTCCTGCCGTTCGGTGTGTTGATGACCCACATCGCCCGCATCGAGCAGGAACTCGACAGTTTTCCGGACACCCTTTCTCTCTACCGCGAACAGCTAAAAATTTGGTTTAGCCGGACGGCAGACCAGGCCAGTCGTGCAGCTGATTTGCCGTCGCTGATGGGCATGGAGCGGCTGATAAAACTCGGTAACACGACGACTGCGGTGAGCAGTGGCGACGATGATTTCTTATCCAGTGTTGCGCAGTGTCCGGACGGCGGGATTCTGGAGATCGAGAGCAAGTTTGAGTCTGTTTATGACATTCCGTTGGGGAACATTTCGGTTGATGTGATTGCTGTTGATGGCGGCGAAAAAAAGTCTGTTTCCCTTGATGCAAACGGCAAGGGGAAATTTAAGGGCACCGCCGGCAAGTTCTATCGCGTTCACGTACAGAGTGAAGTCACCCCGAAGCAAATCGACAAGCTTTTTGATTCTTATAAAGGCCTGACTGCAGAGCTGGAGGGCTGGCTGCGCAAGGAGTGGGAAGGGTTTAAACCGCAGTGGTCGCAGTCGACCTTTTCGGCGGCCGGGAACGGATTGCTCGCAGGAGGCTGGGCTGCGGTGATGGGCGTTTGGGATGGCCTGAGCCTTGTCTTTGACATCCTTAAAAACCCCGGCGCTCACCTTGAAAAGCTCGGCAGCAGTGCACAGCAACTCATCGATCTGGCGAAGCAATCACCCGCAGCGATGGAAAAAGCCATGCTGCTGGCCAGCGATGAAGCGGCGCTTTGCTTGCTATTTCGCGCCGCGAGTCTGTGGCTGTCGGCGCTACCACCCAGCGAAATTGTCGGTACCACAGCAGAGACAGCCAGCCACGTCATCGTTTCGGTGCTGATCGATATTTTGATTGCTTTGGCGCTGGCCTGGACGGGGGTAGGTATACCCATCGCCAAAGCCTATTTAGCAGCTCGCGGGCTCAAGTACGGCATGGTGCTGGCCGGTCTCGCGATACGTTTCGTCGAGGCCACATTCAACATCCTCAACCGCTTCATGAAGTACGTCGACCAGTACAAAGCAGTCGCCGCGCGCGGCGTCGCGGCTGGCCTGAAAAAAGGCCGGATGCAGTTACGCTGGGATGCCAAACGCAACACAACGCTCAAGCAAAACGAACACCACGACAACGTCCCGGATCAGGCTAAAAACCCCAACGGTGACAGCGCCGACTCCGCCGACAAAACCGCGACCAATAAATGCCCGGTGTCGATGGTCACCGGCGAAGAACTGCTGACCCTCACCGACGGTTCGCTGGATGGCGTCCTGCCGTTCGACTTCACCCGGCTCTATCGCACCAGCGCCGCCGAAATCGACTGCGGACTCGGGTTTGGCTGGAGCCATTCCTTATCCCATCGACTGGACATCGATGGCGACACGGTCATCTGGATCGACCACGAAAACCGTCGCACCACTTTCCCGCTGCCGTCCGCTGAACGCCCGGCGATCCACAACAGCCTGTCGCGCGCGGCGATTTATCTCGGGGCTGAATCGGAGGAACTGATCCTCGCCCAAGCCGGTGATGACGCGCGCTTTTATCACTTCCGCAACGGTCGATTGACCGCGATCAGCGACGCCTACGACAACCGCCTGCGCATCACCCGCGACCGTCATGAGCGCATCCAGCGCCTCGACAACGGCGCTGGCCGCGCCTTGCTTTTGCGCTATGAACGCAGCCATTTGGTCGCCATCGACTATCAGGTCTTTGTTCCGGCGCAGACCCTCGATGCGTCCTGGAAGACTGAGCAAACCCTGGTCAGTTACGCCTACGACGAACGCGCGCAACTGATCGAAGCGAGCAACGCCGCCGGCGAAAGCGAACGCTACGACTACGACGACCAACACGTCATCCTCCAGCGGCAACTGGCCGGTGGGGCGAGTTTCTTCTGGGAGTGGGAACGCTCCGGCAAAGCCGCACGCTGCATCCGCCACTGGGCGTCGTTTGCGCAGATGGACGCGCGCTATGTCTGGGATGACGCGGGCAGCGTCACCGTCCACAACCTCGACGGCAGCGAAGAGGTTTACGTCCACGATGAGCAGGCGCGGTTGGTGCGCAAGGTCGAACTGGATGGCGGTGAACAGCTCAAGGCTTACGACGATCAGGGACGGCTGGTTGCGGAACAAGACCCGCTCGGCGCCGTCACTGAATACCGCTACGACGAAGTCGGACGGCTGGTCGCGCTAATTCCGCCAGAAGACGAGCCAACGGCCTACGAGTATCGCAACGGTTTTCTGCACGCCCGTTATCGCGGCAAAGCGGTCTGGACTTGGCAGCGCAATGCTCAGGGGGACATCACCGAAGCGACTGACCCCGACGGTCAGGTCACCCATTACCACTACGACGACAAAGGTCAGCTGCTGTCGATCCGCTACCCGGACACCAGTCGGCATGTGTTCGTCTGGAACGGTTTGGGGCAACTGGTCGAGGAAACGCTGCCGGACGGTGGGCAGCGGCGCTTTTCCTACGATGCCTTGGGGCGGCAGATTACCCGTCAGGACCAACACGGCGCCGTCACCAAGTCGCAATGGGATGCCGTTGGCCGACTGATCCAGACGACTTTGCCGACCGGCGCCAGCCGCGCCTACAGCTACAACGCCTACGGCAAAATCACCGCCGAACGCGATGAACTCGGCCGCATCACGCGCTACGAATACCTCGACGACCTGCACCTGGTCAGCCGCCGCCTCAATGCCGACGGTACCCAGCTGCAATACCGCTACGACAACGCACGGCTGTTGCTCACGGAAATCGAAAACGAATCCGGCGACAAATATCGGCTGGACTACACCCCCGGTGGCTTGATCCGACAGGAAACCGGCTTCGACGGCCAACGTACGGCGTATGCCTACGACCTCAATGGCCATCTGCTGGAAAAAACCGAGTTCGGCGCTGACGGTTCACAGCTGATCACCGCTTACGAACGCGATTCGGCCGGGCGGTTGCTGATCAAAACCCTGCCCGACGGCATCAAGGTCGAATACCGCTACGACAGCCTCGGCCGCCTGATCGGCGTCGACGACGGCCACGACCATCCGCTGGAATTCGAGTACGACCAACAGGACCGCCTGATCACCGAACATCAGGGCTGGGGCACCCTGCGTTATGGCTACGACGCCTGCGGTCAACTCAAGCGCCTGCGCCTGCGCCTGCCGGACGGCAGCAAACTCGACTACCACCACGCCAAGGGCGGCGCGCTGACCGCCATCGACCTCAATGGCGCACGGCTCACCAGCCACCAGTTTGCCTTCGGCCGCGAACAGCAACGCCAGCAAGGTCAGTTGCTCAGCGACTTTGCCTACGACGATCAGGGGCGTCTGAAAGCCCATGCCGTCAGCCAACCGCAGCAACCACTGTATCGCCGCGACTATGCCTACAGCGCCAACGGCAATCTCGACAGCATCGCCGACACCCGCCACGGCCAACGCAACTACACCTACGACCCGCTCAACCGCCTGACCCGCGTGCGCCACACCCGCGACGACCCGCCGGAAAGCTTCGCCCACGACCCGGCCGGCAACCTGCTGATGCAGGACCGCCCCGGCGCCGCGACCGTCAAAGGCAATCGCCTGCTCATGCAAGGCGACCGCCACTACGACTACGACGCCTTCGGCAATTTGGTTCGTGAACGTCGTGGCACCGCGCAAAAACTCGTCACCGAATACCGCTACGACTGCCAGCACCGCCTGGTCGGCGTCACCACCCCGGACGGTCGCACCGCCAGCTACCGTTACGACGCCTTCGGCCGCCGCATCGCCAAAACCGTCGACGGCCACACCACCGAATTCTTCTGGCAAGGCGATAACCTCGTCGCCGAAAGCAGCCGCGAACACTACCGCAGCTACATCTACGAACCCGGCAGCTTCCGTCCGTTGGCGATGCTCGACGGCAAAGGCCCACGCAAGGCCTGCCCGTTTTACTACCAACTCGACCACCTCGGCACACCGCAGGAACTGACCGATTTTGGTGGCGAGATTGTCTGGTCGGCGAAGTACAACGCCTACGGCAAGGTCACGCGCCTGACGCTGGGCGGGGGCGAGCAGCTTGAGCAACCGTTGCGCTTTCAAGGGCAGTATTTCGACGCCGAGAGCGGCCTGCACTACAACCGGCATCGGTACTATGATCCGGATGTTGGACGGTATCTGACGCCGGACCCGATCAAGTTGGCGGGTGGGCTGAACCCGTATCAATACACGCCGAATCCGACGGGGTGGGTTGATCCGTTGGGGTTGAGCGGGAACTGTCCGCCGTCGGGTAAGCCTAGGTGTAGCGCGCCGGATGATACGACGGGCGCTAGGGTTGATGAGGGTGAGCCGGCGCTGCCGAAGCTGACGGGGGCGGAGCAGAGGGCAAGAATTGATGAGTTATCAGAGTCGGTTTTTTACAGGCGCTTAAAGGAAATGGAAGAATCGACTGATGGTGCCCACTTCCAGCAGAAACATGGTGCACAAACAACCCTGCAATCCCAGTTTGATCGAGTGAAGGAAGGCAAGAATCCCACGACAGGCGTAATAGAAAGGTACGAGAAAGGAAAGAAAAAAGGCGAGCCTGTGATTCCTTCGGCAGCGACGCGATTTCTGAGTCATCGTGATCAATTTAATGCAATACAACGTGCGCAGTTGATTTTTAGGCAGAGTGGTATAGATGCTTCACGACAACCTATTGAAATGGATAAAAAAATAGGAGAAGGATTTAAAAGGGAGGGATTGCAGTATGGTGTGCAAACTAGAGCGGTCGTTATACTGGACAAAAATGGTAAAGCTAAAACTTCATACACGGAATTTGACTGATGAATAGGCCGTACACACTGTGGAGTATACGAGGTCTGCTTTTTGTTTTTGATATTGAAAATACGCATGATTTGGAGCGGGAGGAGATTATCGTTTCGAAGAATGTGAATGATGATAAAGAGCTTGCCGAGCTTTTTGACGCTTTGCTACGCCAGGAATTTTTTATTTATAGTGAGCAAGAGCGCATTTTACTAATCGAAACTTTGTCTTATTATCTGGAGGCAGGTAACAGTTTTGATGAGATTTTTTCAAAAATGGACACTTATTTTGATGATGATGTTAAAGATCAAAGGCGGTTTATGACAGTTCTCATTAATTGTTTGGAGCGGTATCAAAATCAAGGAAGTGGCAATGATTAATTCCTATAGAAGGAAAAAGCCTGATGTCTGAACAGACTTTTTTGCCAAAGGGGACTGCCAAAGGGGATGGATTTATTTTGCTGCCAGCTTCGAAGGTGTTGTTGTAGAGCAACAAATAAATCCGTCCCCTTTTTTTTTCTTTACGGCTTTTCCGAGATAAAAGAGAGAAGCAGATTTTGAAATCTCCATTTGAAAATGTAAGCCTGCCTTGGGAACCTCGTCTTTCTTACGTTTTAGCCGGTCTGGAAATTTATGATCGGGAGGAAGAGAAAGGGGAGGTTCTTAGGAAATATAACCCTAATCTCCATCAGGAACGATGTGAAGTAATTAAAAAGTTCGTGCTGCGTGAGTTGGATTACTTAAGTTATAGACACCGATTTGCTCTATTTAAGGTCCTTGAGGAGGCGTTGGCCGATAGGGAGTTTGATTTTTCTACACAGTTTGAAAGCGATTACGATGAATGCATTACTATCGCGTGGGATGAGACGGAGATAGTAGACCCTCGCGGCTTTTTTGAGGATATATATAGGTTGGCAAGCTTGGAGTGGAAAGATGATCTTCATAAAGCAAGTCTTGAAGATCAGTCCGGCTGGTGATGGAGACGGTGGCGCCTGTCAGGCTGGAATCCCACGCATTGGTATTTTCAATGCCAATTGCCAGCACTACGGGATGTTTAAGTGCTGTTTAAAATCATCGTAATTTTTACGAAATTTCCTGGCAAGGTCATCGGAAGTTTCCTTCGATCCGTATCGATTTCCATGAACTGGTGCGAAGTGACATCCATGGATAGTCTTTGTCTGTCGCTGCAAATGCAGCGGCAGGGTGTAGGAACCCTTACTCCAACGTGCATCAGTACTGTCGATTGATTGCGGCACTTATATTGAGTCCGTAATATCGTTCGCGGCGGCTGTGTGCGGGACACGTTTCGACGTGGCTGAGTTGGAGTATCTCAGTTTCCTACTCCCGCGCACGGCTGCCACCCAAGCCCGTAGGAAAGGCCGTTGGTAGCTTCAAATTAGTACTCCATGGACTTTCAAAAAATGAAAACCCTTCACCCCGATCCACCCTACGAAAAACCAATCCCCCATCCCAAAAACCGCTTCATGGCCCTCACCAGCAACTGCACCGACATGCCCACGCTGTTCGTCGATACCCACGCGCCGCTCGATGTTTTGTATGACGCCGCCAACTATCGAATTCGTGCCGTTACGCAGGTGCTGGAGAACATGTCGATGCGCGGTTCGGTCGAGTGTGAGTCGTTCATCCTTAGTGATTTTGCGTTGCTGTGCGCCATTCCGTTGCGGGATGGGTGTGACGTGCTGGATGTGCTTGGGCGGCGGTTGCGGGCACGGCCTTCGGAGTAGCGACTAGCTGCTTTTGTGGCGAGGGGGCTTGCCTGTGGCGAGGGGGCTTGCCCCCGTTGGGCTGCGCAGCAGCCCCTCCCAGAAAATCTGCAGCCTAAGTTTGTCAGTTACACCGAGTAGCCTGGTTTGGCGACTGCTTCGCAGCCGAACGGGGCGATGCGGCGTTCCGACAAGCCCCCTCGCCACAGGGTTGTTGAATGTCCCCGTTTTTTGACGGGGACATTCAGGCATTTGGTTAGTCTTTAAACGCACCAAAAAAGAGCGAAAGAAGTGGTCTTCAATCGGTTGATGCCACTTCTTGGTGCGCAAACACGCTCAGAGCTGGTAGGCCGGTACCTGTCCGAGGTGGTTGTCCTGCACGCCAGCCATCAGGTGCAGTGGAATATGCGGTGGTTCTTCCAGGGAGGAGACTTCGAAGCTACCCACAATTTGCACGTGCCGCTCAATCAATCCGGTCGACTCTTGTACCTTTGTTTTAGCCATTCTCGCGTGGTTCGCTGCGATTTCACTGAGGGTTGACACGTTAAATCTCCGGATGACTCACCAAGCGTTGCGCTGGGGTCCTTAATTATTAATTTGATTGTTGCTGCGTCAGAATTACGTCGTTTCCGTGCGGCTACGACCGGCCTGTGCAATCCCCGCGCCAGACACTTTGAGCATTTGCGTCCAGGGTTTTCCCATGCGACGAATGGTTGTAGTGCACGCAAACCTGACGATCGCATGACGGTTTTATATTCAAAAAAGGAATAAATAGATAATTATTTATTCCTTTTGTTGTTTGTGTAGGTGATGCACTTTGAGGGCCTGCGCATCCGTACGGATACGCCCGCCATCAGACAGGAAGCCTCATCATGACCATCAAAGCGATCAACGTCCGTAATCAGTTCAAAGGCGTCATCAAGGAAATCGTCCAGGGCGACGTGGTGTCCGAAATCGACGTGCAAACCGCCTCCGGAATCGTCACCTCAGTGATTACCACCCGCTCGGTGCGCGATCTTGAATTGAAAGTGGGCAGTGAAGTGATTGCCTTCGTCAAATCCACCGAGGTCTCCATCGCCAAGCTCTGACCCCGACAGTCAGTTCAGCCAAAACGCACTTTGTAGCAGCTGGCGAAGCCTGCGTCCGGCTGCGCAGCAGTCGTGAAATCAGGCGATGCGGTGTTTCAGGAAGACCGCAAACTCAGGATTTACGACTGCTTCGCAGCCGGACGCAGGCTTCGCCAGCCGCTACGGATTGTGTCGTTCCTGCACTTATCGGTATTAGCGTCCCCGTCACCTTGAGGTTTTCATGACGACACCTTTCAAACGCAGCGCATTGACCCTGTTGGCCACTTCCGTGGCGGCGGTGAGTGCGTTACTCAGTCCCGTCGTTCAGGCCGAAGGCAAAATCAGCATTGCCCAGCAGTTTGGTATCGGTTACCTGATTCTGGATGTGGTGCGCGACCAGCAGCTCATCGAGAAACATGGCAAGGAGCAGGGCTTCGACATCAAGGTCGACTGGAGCAGCATCTCGGGTGCCACCGCAATGAACGAAGCGCTGCTGGCCGGTGCGCTGGATGTTGTCTCGGCAGGCGTGCCGCCGATGTTGACGATCTGGGATCGGACCAAGGGCAAACAAAACGTCAAGGCCATCGCTTCGCTGGGGTCGATGCCCAACTACCTGTTGACCAACAATCCGAATGTGAAAAGCCTCAAGGACTTCACCGAAAAGGACCGCATCGCGGTGCCGGCAGCGGGTGTCGGTTTCCAGTCGCGCACTTTACAGATCGAAACGGCCAAGCAGTTTGGCGCGGACAATTTCAAAAAGTTTGACGACATCTCGATCAGCCTGGCCCATCCCGATGCGACATCGGCGCTGATTGCTGGCGGTTCGGAGATCAACTCACATTTCTCCAGCCCGCCGTTCCAGTACCAGGAGCTGCAAAGTCCCAATGTGCACAAGGTGCTGAGCTCCTACGACGTGCTGGGTGGCCAGGCTACGTTTAACGTGCTGTACACCACTGAGAAATTCCACGACGAAAACCCGAAAACCTATAAGGCGTTTTACGCGGCGCTGGCCGAGGCCGAGAAAATCATCAAGGCCGATAAGCCGGCGGCAGCCCAGACCTATATCCGTGTGGAGCAATCGAAACTATCCTTACCCTTGGTTGAGAAGATCGTCGCCGACCCCGAAATCGACTTTACCGTGGTACCACAGCGAACCTATATCTACGCCGAGAAACTGCAGGCGTTAGGTGTGCTGAAAAACAAGGCTGACAGTTGGAAAGATTACTTCTTTGAGGAAGCACATGGCGGTGCAGGCAGTTGAGAAAAAATCGCACATCATGCAAACACCGACCTATCAACTACTGGAAGTCGCCCACGGCAAACCGATCAAACTCTGGACCGAAGGCGTCCCGGTAGAAAACGAAGCCAGGCAGCAGTTGATCAACACCGCGAAGATGCCGTTCATCTTCAAACACCTGGCGGTGATGCCTGACGTCCATCTGGGCAAGGGCTCGACCATCGGCAGTGTGATTCCGACGGTGGGCGCGATCATTCCGGCTGCCGTCGGGGTCGACATTGGCTGCGGCATGATCGCCGCATGCACCACGCTGACGGCGGCTGATTTACCCGACAACCTGCACGGCTTGCGCTGCGCCATCGAAAAAGCGGTGCCCCACGGCCGTACTATGGGGCGTGGCATCCGCGACAAGGGTGCCTGGGACAGTGTTCCGAAACAGGCCAATCAGGCCTGGGCCGCACTGGATTCTCGGTTCAAGGCGATTACCGCCAAGTACCCGAAACTCGCCAGCACCAACAACCGCGTGCACTTGGGCACGCTGGGCAGCGGCAACCATTTCATAGAAGTGTGCCTGGATGAGACCAACCGCGTCTGGTTCATGTTGCACAGCGGTTCACGCGGGGTTGGTAACGCCATTGGCAACCTGTTCATTCAACTGGCCCAGGCCGACATGCGCCAGCACCTAGCCAACTTGCCGGACCGTGACCTGGCCTACTTCAACGAAGGAAGCCGCCACTTTAATGACTACGTCGAAGCCGTGGGCTGGGCCCAGGACTTCGCCAGACAGAACCGTGCATTGATGATGCAATCGGTGATTCAGGCGACACGCAAAGTGATCAGCAAACCCTTTGAGGTGGCGCTGGAGGCGGTCAACTGCCACCACAACTACGTGCAAAAAGAGCGGCACTTTGGTCAGGACATACTTGTCACCCGCAAGGGCGCGGTGTCGGCGCAGAAGGGCGAGTTGGGGATCATCCCGGGATCGATGGGCGCGAAAAGCTTCATCGTCCGCGGGCTCGGCAATGAGCAATCGTTCTGTTCCTGCAGCCACGGTGCCGGCCGCACCATGAGTCGCACCAAAGCGAAAAGCCTGTTCACTGTGGAAGACCAGATCCGCGCCACCGCCCATGTCGAGTGCCGCAAAGATGCGGCGGTCATCGATGAAATCCCGATGGCCTACAAGGACATCGATCACGTCATGCACGCCCAGCGCGAACTGGTGGAAGTGCTGCACACCCTGCGTCAGGTGGTGTGCGTAAAGGGCTGAGCCCTTCGGCAATAGTGAGTCAGGCCAGAAAACCCAGTCTTTTCAGGCTGCGTTTTTTCAGGCCTGACACGGTCACTGATCCTTCTCGCAATTGACCATCCACGACACGCCAAACCGATCCACCAGCATGCCGAAACGTGCCGCCCAAAACGTCTGTTCCAGCGGCATTTGTACGGTGCCGTCTTTCGACAACGCAGCGAACACGCGTTCAGCTTCCGCGATGCTGTCGACATTCAGCGATACCGAAAAACCGGCCATATCATCGACAGGACGATCCGGTGTGGTGTCGGACCCCATGATGGCCTGATCCCCCACGACGAGGCGGGTGTGAATGATCAGGTTGTGAAGGTCCGTCGGTACGTGTTCGCCGGCCGGGGTCTCGCCGAAGGTCATCATGGCTTCGATCTTGCCGGGCAAGCTTTGGGCATAGAAGGTGAAGGCCGCTTTGCAGTCGCCGTTGAAGATCAGGTAGGGATTGATTTTCATGATTTGCTCCCGGTAACGAAGGAAGCCGAACGAGGTTGGATTAACCGTCAGCTCCGCAGTGATTGGACGCCATTAGCAAAGCGTTAGAGGGAGTGATTGGCAAAATTTTTTTAGATGTTTTTTCTATTGAAGCGCTGGGTTTTATGACGACCAGCGGCCTCGGTGTGCTGACATTGCGTCAGCTCCTCAGGCCACTGCACGCGGTGCCGAGGGCCGAAGCAGGCGCTCAATGGCCCCGCTCACCAGGTTCTCCAGCAGTTCATCATGCTCATGTTCGTTCAGCGAATGTTGCATCAACCAACTGGGGGCGCTGTTGAGCAAGTTGGCGATGGCGTGTGCAGTGGCACGTTGCGCCTGTTCACCGACCCGCGATTTGGTGCCGATCATCAGCAGCAATCGCTGTTCGTATTGCTCGCGCAATTGCCGGACGCGCGCTTGTTGCTCGTCATTGAGGCAACCGGCATCACGCTCCGCCAGACGAAAATGCCAGGGCATTTCCCGGTGCAGATTCAAATGCGCGCGGATCAGGCTTTGCAGTTTGTCGCGTTTGGCCGGGCCCTTTTGATCGAGGCGACCCAGGGTCGCCAACAGTTCTTCGTAGAACTCCTCGATCAGGTCGAGCAGCAAGTGCTGCTTGCTCGGGTAATGGTGATACAACGAACCCGGGGAGAGCCCCAGGCACGCGGCCAGTTCACGCATGCCGACCTGACCGAAACCCTTGCTGGAGAACAACTCCAGCACTTTGTCCCGGTACTCGGCAAAGCGCGAGCAACGTTCAGGCATAGGCATAGAATCCACGTCCTGTTTTGCGCCCCAGATAGCCGGCGGCGACCATTTCCTTGAGCAGTGGAGCAGGGCGGTACTTGCTGTCGTTAAAGCCGTCGTGGAAGGCTTCCATAATGGCCAGCAGGGTATCCAGACCGATCAGGTCCGCCAGGGCCAGCGGGCCGATCGGCTGGTTGCAGCCCAGACGCATGCCAGCGTCGATGTCTTCGGCACTGGCCAGACCTTCCTGAAATACCAGAACCGCTTCGTTGATCATCGGCACCAGAATCCGGTTGACCACGAAACCCGGGCGGTTGCCGGCGGTGATCGCGGTTTTGCCCAGGGTTGTCGCCATGTCCAGGGCGAGGGCGTGCGAGCTGTCGCTGGTTTGCAGGCCGCGAATCACTTCAATCAGGCCCATCACCGGCACCGGGTTGAAGAAGTGCAGGCCGATGAAGCGCTCAGGCTGGCTGACGCTGGCGGCGAGTTGGGTAATCGACAGCGACGAGGTGTTGGAAGCAATCACGCACTCGGCACTGACCTGCGCGGCAATTTGTTGCAGCACGCGCAGTTTCAAATCGAGGTTTTCGGTGGCCGCTTCGATCACCAGTTGCGCGTTCTGCAGGCTATCGTATTGGGTGCTGGTGCGAATCTTGTCGAGGGCTGCGTTCTTCTGCTCCTCGGTCAACGTTTCCTTGGCGACCTGGCGATCAAGGTTTTTGCTGACGGTTGCCAGGGCCTTTTGCAGGGCACTGTCGGAGATGTCGATCAGGGTCACGTTGAAGCCAGCCAGCGCACAGACCTGCGCAATGCCGTTGCCCATGGTGCCCGCGCCGATCACGCCAATGTTTTGCAGATTCATGTTGCCGTCCTTCCGGTCATACCGTGCGATACCTTGGCCGTGACAACGGTCGAAGGCGTACTATTGGCCGCGAGTCTAGAACCGGCAGCCCGGTTGTCCTATGCCGCAACTGTTCAACGGTGCTGGCGTTTTTTGCCAGTTCAAGTGTTAGGGAGAGAAACGTTCACATGCGGGAAAACGACTCGGTTGCCGTTTATTTCGTGCAGGCAATGATCCATGCACTGGCGCAAGATCCGCAGCGCCTGAAGGCTGCGCTGGAACAGGCCGGTATCGATCCGGCGTTGATGTCTGAGCCCACGGCGCGGGTGTCGGCCAGCGCGTTTGCCGAGCTGTGGTTGATTCAGATCCGCGAGTTGAACGACGAGTTTTTCCGCCTCGACTCCCACGGCATGCCGCCGGGCAGCTTCGCGTTGATCTGCCGTGCCTTGATTCAGGAGCCCGACCTGCACAAAGCCATGCGCCAGTGCCTGGCCAATTTCGGTCTGTTCCTGCGCGACTTCCGTGGCACCCTGACAGTGCGCGGCAAGCGCGCATTCATCAGCTTGGACACCCACGCGCGAAACGACGAGGTCAGCCGTTTTGGCGAAGAGACGTTCCTGGTGCTGATGATCAGTCTGCTGTGCTGGCTCGGGGGGCGACGCATCCCCATCGATCGCGCGGACTTCCGTCATGAACGCGTGTCCCTCAGCGATGACCGCCTGCTGTGGGGCCCCAACCTGACCTTCGGCGCCGAGCGCACCGAAATCGAATTCGCCAGCCACTACCTGCGCCTGCCGGTGGTTCAAGATCTGGCCTCACTGAAAGTATTCCTGCGCACGGCCCCGCAATGGCTGGTGATCCGCTTCCGCAACCAACATGGCCTGGCCTCGCAAGTCCACCAGCGCCTGCGCAACAGCGATTACAGCGAATGGCCGACCCTGCAGGATTTCGCCCTGGAACAACACCTGAGCCCCAGCACCTTCCGCCGCAAATTGGAGCGTGAAGGGTGCTCATATCAGGAGATCAAGGACGAAGTGCGGCGAGGCGTGGCCTTTGAGCAATTACGCCAGAGTAAGGCGAGCATCAGTGATATCGCTGAGCGGCTGGGCTTTCAGGAACCGAGCGCGTTCCATCGGGCGTTCAAGAAATGGACGGGGGAGAGCCCGGGGCGGTATCGGGCGCGGTTTCAGGTGGAGTGTTCGGGGTGATCCCCATGGTTGGCCGCTTCACCGCCTTGTTCGACCAGGCCCGACGCGCCTTGCTGCTGGTCTGGGGCACCTCTCGCGGATTATTCCTCGGCCTGGTCCTGGCTACTCTGATCGCCGGCGTACTCCCGGCGCTTGCCGCCTGGATAGGTCAACGCATCGTCGATGCCGTGGTCAGTGCCATGCAGTTGCACGCGCAGCAGGGCAGTGCGCCGTTGTGGCCGGTGGTGCGTTATGTGTTGATGGAGGCGGGGGTGCTGGCGTTGTTGTCTGGTACTCAGCGGGCGTTGTCGGTTCAGCAGTCGCTGTTGCGGGTGCAGTTGGGGCAGAAGGTCAACACGATGATTCTGGAGAAAGCCCAGACGTTGTCGCTGGTGCAGTTCGAGAATTCCGAGTTTTACGACAAGCTGGTGCGGGTGCGGCGCGAGGCTTCGACCCGGCCGCTGGCGTTGGTGATGAAGTCGTTGGGGTTGATCCAGAACCTGATTGTGCTGATCAGCTTCGGCGTGTTGCTGGTGCACTTTTCGCCGTGGGCGCTGGTGCTGTTGGTGGTCGGTGCATTGCCGGTGTTTTTCGCCGAGGCGCATTTTTCCGGGGATGCTTTTCGGCTGTTCACCCGCCGGGCGCCGGAGAGCCGGCAGCAGAATTACATCGAGACGCTGTTGTCCCACGAGGGGTACATCAAAGAGGTCAAATTGTTCGGTTTCGCGCCGCTGTTGTTGAAGCGTTATCGCGACACGTTCGCGCGTCTCTACGCCGAAGACCGCCGGTTGACGTTGCGTCGCGATGGTTGGGGATTTGTCCTGGGCCTGCTCGGCACGTCGGCGTTTTACCTGGCGTATGCGTGGGTGGTGGTCGATACCGTTCACGGCAACATCAGCCTGGGGCAAATGACCATGTACCTGGTGTTGTTCAAGCAGGGGCAAACCGCGGTCAGCAGTAGCTTGAGCGCCATCAGCGGTCTCTATGAAGACGGCCTTTACCTGTCGAGCCTTTATGAATACCTGGCCGAACCGGTGGTGGCCGATTCCGGACATCTCACCGAGGGCGCGGTGCCGGGCGATGGTTTGCGTTTCGAGAACGTCAGTTTTCGTTATCCGGGTGCGAGTCGTGCGGCATTGGAAGGCATCGATCTGCACATGGTTCCGGGGCGCAGCCTGGCGCTGGTGGGGGAGAACGGCTCGGGCAAGACCACACTGATCAAGTTGCTGACCCGTTTGTACCGACCCGATCAAGGCCGTATTTTGCTCGACGGCAGCGATTTGCAGACCTGGAAGGAGGACGTGCTGCGACAGCGCATCGGCGTGATTTTTCAGGATTACATCCGCTACCAATTCTCGGTGGGCGAAAACATCGGCGTCGGCGACACGTTGGCGTTCAATGATGAACAGCGCTGGCAGGACGCGGCGGCGCAGGGCATGGCCGCGCCGTTCATCGAGCGTCTGGATCGCGGGTATGCCACGCAATTGGGGCGATGGTTTGCCGGTGGGCAAGAGCTGTCCGGGGGGCAGTGGCAAAAGATCGCGCTATCGCGTGCTTACATGCGTCGCGACGCCGATATCCTGATTCTCGATGAACCGACGTCGGCACTCGATCCGGCGGCGGAAGCGGCGGTGTTCGAGCATTTCAGCGAGCACACCGAAGGTCGCATGACGTTGCTGATTTCCCATCGGTTTTCCAGCGTGCGCAATGCGGACCACATCATCGTGCTGGACCAGGGGGCGATTCTTGAACGCGGCGATCACGACAGCCTGGTGAACGCGGGCGGACGCTACGCGCAGTTGTTCAACCTGCAAGCCCGGGGTTACCGCTAGGTTTTGCTTTCATCAAGCCATCGATTGCCTGGCGATATTGGCTGCCACCCAGACTCATGCTGTTGTTATGCGTACCACCGGGCACCAGCAGCAGGCGCTTGGGTTCGTTGGCGGCATTGAACAATTGCTGGCTGAAACGTGAAGGCATGAGCGGGTCGGCCAGGCCGTGAACCACCAACAGCGGCATGTCGATGTCGACAATCTTGTCGATGGAGTCGAATTTCTGCGACACCAGCCAACGCACCGGCAGCCATTTCACCGGCAGGTTGTTGTCGGCCACTTGCGCCACGGCATCGCCCAGCGTGTACTTGAGCACATCGCAACTCACCGGCAGGCCGACGATCAGTATGGCCATGCACAGCAGCGGCAGCCAACGACGGCTCAAGCGGCTCATCCAACTCGACAACATGCGGCGGTCCGGAAGATCAGCGGGAAAGGACGGGTTTTAACAGATGCGTGGTGGGGGTGGGGACAACTGACAAAGCCAAAAGGACATGACACTGGTGTCGGAACCGTTGACTCGCGGGCGGATTGTGTCGAGCCTGAGCTCCAGCTTGTTGGTGCGTCGATCCATTGCAGCGGGCATCGGGCTTGGGGAAGTTCCGGTGTACATGGGGGAGAGGGACGGGCTGGTCAGGCTCTGGCCGGAGCGCACGCGACCGCTGCCGTATGACGTCTGGCTAGTGACCCACGCCGACTTGCGGCACACCGCGCGGGTGCTGGCGGTGATTGATGAAATTGTCGCGGTGTTTTCAGGCACGGGTGAGTGAAGGCAAAAAGATCGCAGCCTCGTTTCACTCGACAGCTCCTACAGGTGAACGCAAAACCTTGTAGGAGCTGTTGAGTGAAACGAGGCTGCGAGCTCTTGATCTTATGGCATTTCAGGCAGTTCTTGCGGGCGCAGGTCGAACACCAGCACTTCGGCATCCACACCGTTGCTCAACGTCAGCACCTGCTCATCGCGAACCCGCACGCCGTCACCTTCCTGTAACGGCACGCCGTTGAGTTCGACACTGCCACGGGCCACATGCACGTAGGCATAACGATTCGCGGCCAGTTCCAGCGCGGCGCTTTCCTTGCCGTCGATCAGCGCGGCGTACACCCGTGCATCCTGGCGCACCTTCAGCGAACCCTTGTCGCCGACGGGGGAGATGATCAGTTGCAGACGCCCGCGCTTCTTTTGCGTGCTGAAATGCTCTTGCTGATAACGCGGTTTGGCACCACTCACTTCTGGCACGATCCAGATTTGCAGGAAGTGCACGGGCCGTGTCGCCGAGTGGTTGTACTCGCTGTGGGCCACGCCACTGCCGGCGCTCATCAGCTGCACGTCACCGGGGCGGATCACCGAACCGGTGCCCAGCGTGTCCTTGTGTTCAAGCGCACCGTCGAGCACGTAGGAGAATATCTCCATGTCGCGGTGCGGGTGCTGGCCGAAACCTTTACCGGCCGCCACGCGGTCATCGTTGATCACCAACAGGTCGGAAAAACCCTGTTCTTTCGGGTTGCGGTAGTTGGCGAAGGAAAAGGTATGGAACGACTTCAACCAACCGTGATTGGCCGCGCCGCGATCCGAGGCTTTGCGAAGGGTCAGCATGATGAAATCTCCTGTTGGGACGATGATTCGTCCGAGTGAGGAGAAGGTTAATGGTTACTGGCTGATGCAATAAGTAGATGGAAATTGAAACACTGTCTCTTTCAGGTTGACGATTGTGTGCGGGGGATCACGTATTCTGATCCGACGTCGATGCCACGATTGGCCATAATGCACAGCACTATTGGATGCCGGACGCACACCCCTGTGGGACCGGTGTCTGGCCAGTATTCTTTTCTGACTTCAGTGATTTTGACCCATGAAAACCGTCGCTATGGTGTTGTTTCCGGACTTTCTCCTGCTCGACATGGCCGGTCCCATGGAAGTGTTTTCCATCGCCAACCGATACCTGGCCCCGGCTGACCACTACATGCTCACGACCATCGGCACCGAGCCTGAAGCGTTGCGTGCCTCCAATGGCGTCAGGGTTCAGGCCGATCTGCACATTGATCAGGCGATTAACAATTACGACCTGCTGCTGGTGCCTGGCGGCCCCGGTGCCTATAACGAGAAATTTCCGCCGTTGCTCGGCTGGCTCAAGGGCGCTGTGAATCGCGCCGGGCGCTATGGTTCGATCTGCACCGGCGCCTTTTTGTTGGGGCACGCCGGTTTGCTCGACGGTTACCGCGTGACCACTCACTGGCATTACACCGAACGGTTGATCAAAGGTTTTCCCAAGGCCACGGTGGAGACCGATCAGATTTATGTGCAGGACCGCAATCTCATTACCTCCGGCGGCGTAACCGCCGGCATCGACCTGGCGCTGGCGGTGGTCGCCGAAGACCATGGCAAAAAAGTCGCGCAGGACGTGGCCAAAGTGCTGCTGGTGGTGATGAAACGCCAGGGAGGGCAGGCGCAGTTCAGCCCGTTGATGGCCGCGGTCGCTCCCCATGAAACACCGATCACCCGACTGCAAAACCATTTGCTCGAAAATCTGGAGGAAGCGTTCAGTATCGAACGCATGGCTAGCCTGGCAAACATGAGCGCGCGCCATTTCACCCGGGTTTTTGCCCGGGAAGTGAACATGACGCCCATGGAGTTTTTGCAAAACGCACGCATCGATCGCGCCAGGAGCCTGCTGGAAACCAGTGACGTGCCGCTCAAGACCGTGGCCTTCAAAAGTGGCTTCGGCAGTGTGCGGCACATGCGTTTTCTGTTCAGCGAAAAACTCGGCCTGACACCCAGCCAATACCGTGAACAGTTCAGCTAGCGCCATGTGTCCGTTGCACGCACCGTGATGGCCGGTATGCTCCCTCCGTGGCCGTTGAACCGTCACTGAGGTCTGCCAAGATAGCCGTGAACTCTTTGCAATGGAGGTGCGGGAGCCTGGAGGGCGGGTGCGAAGGATATTTGCGGCACTTTGAGCCGGGCCAGGTTTTCAGCACGCGAACGTGCATGAACAGCCTCACACATTTACACCGCGAAGCGGTGCTGCATTTCGGCCCCTACGCGTTTCACCAGCGGCAACGGCTGATCCTGGAAGGTGATCGGCCGCTGCGCATGGGCGGGCGAGCCCTGGACATTTTGCAGGTGCTGGTCGAACGTGCCGGAACGGTGGTCAGCAAGGACGAGTTGATTGCCCAGGTCTGGCCGACGTCGGTGGTCGAAGAAATCAACCTGCGCGTACACATCGCTGCGTTACGCCGCGCCTTAGGCGATGGGCAGGACGGTCAGCGCTACATCGTCAACATTCCACAATGCGGGTACAGCTTTGTTGCCCCGGTGCAGCACGCGCCGGCGGGCGTACCTGTGTCGATCCAGACTGTTCAAAAAGCTCAGCACAACCTGCCTGCACGACTAACGCCGGTGACCGGCCGTGACTCGATTGTCGGCAGTCTGGTCCGCCAGTTACCGCTGCGGCGTCTGATGACACTGGTCGGACCCGGCGGGATCGGCAAGACCACCGTGGCGTTGCGTGTGGCCGAACTGTTGTTGCAGCACTATCAGGACGGTGTCTGGCGGGTTGATCTGGGGGCGATCGACGATCCCGCGCAAGTGCTTGACCACCTGAGGTGCACCCTCGAACTGGATGTCGGGGCGCCCCTCGATGGGTGGGCGCAGCGCCACGCATTACTGGTACTCGACAACTGCGAGCACCTGCTTGAGCGTTGCCGGACATTGGTCGAAAGCCTGCTGATCGCGGCGCCCCGGCTGTCGATTCTGGTCACCAGTCGCGAGCCTTTGCTGGCCGCTGGGGAAACGCTCGTGCGTTTACCGCCACTGGCGGTGCCGCCCGTCTGCGAACTGCAAAGTGTCGCTCAAGTCATGGGGTATTCGGCCGTGCAACTGTTTGTCAGCCGCGCCCGTGCCCGTCAACAAGGCTTTGTCCTGCGCGAACAAGACCTCATAGCCGTGGGTGACATCTGCCGCAGGCTCGATGGTTTGCCGTTGGCCATCGAGTTGGCCGCCGCGCAAATCGACGCGTTGGCGCTGGTGGGGTTGCAAGCCCAGCTCGATAACTGTTTTCAACTGCTGACCCAGGGCCGCCGCACCGCCGTCCCCCGGCATCAAACCTTGAAAGCCGCACTGGACTGGAGCTATGAACGGCTGAGCCCGTTAGAGCAAACGGTATTGCAGCGCCTGTCGGTGTTCAAAATGGCCTTCACCCTGGACGCCGCCATTGGCGTGATGAGCTGCGCGGTGCTGCTGCCTGGTCGCGTGAGGGAAGCGGTGGAACACCTGGCGCTCAAATCACTGTTATCGCTGGAGCAGGGTAGTGGTGTGAGCCAGTACCGTTTCCTCAACACCACCCGCACGTATGCCCTGGAAAAGCTCGAACACAGTGGAGCGTTGCGCGATTTTGAAAGGCGGTACGCCCGCTACATCAGCGGGGCGCGTTCCACGTCAGGCGGGCAGGAGGCATTGCAACTCGTCGAGTAACCGACGGACTTTCATCAGGTCCGGTGTGGCAAAGCCTTCAGTGAACCGCTGGTAGATCGGCGCCAGCAACTCATGGGCTTGCTGATAGCGACCCTGACGCTGCCAAAGTTTTGCCAGTGAGGTGGCGCTGCGCAGTTCCCAGGCGAGGGCGCCTTGGGTTTTGGCCACGTTCAGCGCCCTGATCAGTACGGTCTCGGCCGCCTCGGTTTGCTGCGGGCAATCCTCTGCCAGCAGCGCGTTCGCGCTGGCCCGCAGGATCTCTGCCGTGCTCCAGCCGGCGGTGCCGGTATCCGCTCGCTGCAGCAAGGCGTTATCGACGAAATCGTTGTCCAGCGTGACCATGATGTCTTTGATCAACCCCATGCCAGGTGACGATGGCATTTGCGCTTGCGCCGGGTCGATCACCTGCGCGTAGTGGCGTGCCCAGGTGTAGAACAGAAGCACAGAATGTTTTTGCGCTTGCTCCAGCAGCAAGCTCAGCAGTTTGCGAGCGCTGCGGGTGTCGCCGTTGTAATGGGCGATCAGACAACCGGCCAAGGCCAGTGTGTAGCAAATCGAGGTGCCATGGTTGATCTGAACCGCGATGTCCAGCGCCTGGCGCGCCGTGCGCCAGGCTTGCTCCGGTTGACCCCGCAACCACAAGATGCGCGCCAGAATCGTCAGGGCGGCCACGCTCTGATCGTATTGCACGCCAAAACCGTGAGTGAAGCGGTTGAGGTGGCCGCTCTGGGCCATGCGCTGGATCACTTGTTTGGCATCCGCCCCCGCTTGTTCTTGATCCCCGGCAAAGTGTAGGGCCAGCACCCGTAAGCGGTGAGTGCTCAGCGACAGCACGGCATCGTCTTGTGCACCCAACCGGTCGAATTGCTGGCTTTGCTCAAGCGCCAGTTGATAGTTGCCGCAACTGAGGCTGACCGCCATATGCCCGGACACCGCCCGCTGCTGACCGGCCACGTCACTGCACTGTCTGGCCAGGTTTCTGGCGCTGACGAAGGCTTCGATGGTTTCCGGCGTGCCGCCCTGCGTGTGGTAACAGGAGCTGCCCAGGGCAAGCTTCAGGGTCATTTTCAGATGAAGGCAGAGCTCGGGCGTCGCATCGAGCAGCGTCAGGGCCTTGCGCACATACACGCCATGTTCCTTGAGCAGCGAAAGTTCCTGCCACAGCGGCGTGGACGTTGCGGCCAAGCGGATCGCCAGCGCTTGCGGCCCGTGTCCGTTCAAGCCCCAATCGAGCGCCGCGCGAATATCTTCCAGACCTCGGGCATAACGCTCTATCCACACACCGGTGGGGATGTGCTCCCAGTCATTCTGAGCTTGATGCATCAAGGCCAGGCAGCGTTCGGCATGGCGGATTTGCGTGTCCGCCAAGTCAGTGGTCTGGTCGAGTTTCTCCAGGGCATAGCTGCGTGTGGTGTCGAGCAGGCGGTAGAACACCTCTTCATCGCCCACCTCCACGTTCAGCAGCGACTTGGCCACCAATTGGGTAATCGCGCCAAACACCTTGTCGGGGTCGATGTGTTCACCAACGATCACCGCCGCGGCCGACTCCAGGGTGAATCCGCCCCTGAACACGCTCAATCGGCGCAGGCAGGTTTGTTCGCAGGCCGTCAGCAGTTCGAAGCTCCAGTCGAGCGTAGCGCGAAGGGTCTGGTGCCGGCCCAACACCCGCTGACACCCATGGGTGAGCAGGCGAAAACTGCCTTGCAACTGGTCCAGCAGTCCGCTCAAACCAAAGTTGCCGACTTGCGCGGCGGCCAGCTCGATGGCCAGCGGAATCCCGTCCAGACGATGGCAGATGTCGACCAATAGTGGCAGCTCGTCATCACTCAATTCAAAGCTGTCGTGGCTGGCCATTGCCCGCTCGACAAACAAGTGCAGCGCCGAAAACGTCATGGCCTGAGTGCGGTCCAGCACGGCGATGGAGGGTGGACAATCCAGCGATTCAAGGCGCTGAACAAATTCGCCTTCGGCCCGCAGGCTCTCCCGGCTGGTGGCCAATATATGCACCTGCGGCGCGCCCCGCAGGATGCCTTCGCAGAGCAAGGCAATGGCGTCGAGCAGATGCTCGCAATTGTCGATCACCAGCAGCATCTGCCGGTCGCGCAGGAAGGCGGCGAGTTCGCTCACGGGTTCGCCGTCGTGCAAGGATAAATTCAGCAGCGTCGCCAAATGCGTGGTGATCATCAACGGGTCGTTGATCGGTGCCAGGTCCAACAGGCGAATGCCGTCCCGGTAGCGCCCGATCAGCTGTTCGGCGACGCGCAGAGCCACGGTGGTCTTGCCGATGCCGCCAGGGCCGACGAGGGTGATGAAACGCTGGCGTGCCAGTTGCGTCACCAGGGTGTCGACCAGGGACTGGCGACCGATCAGGCGAGTGCGGCGCACGGGCAGGTTATGGCCGTTGGGCACAGGCCTTTCGGTGTCGGGGTTTAGTTCGATCAGTTCCAGTGAATAGGGCGCGACAAAGCTATAGCCGCGCTGCGCCACGGTGACGATGTAGCGCTGGCCGGCCTGGCCATCGCCGAGGGCTTTGCGCAGTGCCGTCATGTGCACCCGCAGGTTGATGTCTTCCACCACGCTTTTGGGCCAGACCGCCGCGATCAGTTGCTGTTTGCTGACCACCTGGCCGGCGTGCTCCAGCAGGATCAACAGAATTTCCATGGCACGTCGGCCCAGGCGCAAGGGCTGGTCAGCCTCCATCACCAGGCGTTGTCCGGGGTAGATCCGGTAGGGGCCGAAATGCACAGCCTGCTCGGGGGAAAGGGTCAACGAGGCACTCCAGCTTGCATCCGTCCAGGACGTGGTTTTCGAGCATATTCCTCAGGTTTTTCCGTCAACGCAACGAGGGTTTGGGTGACTGTTGGGTGGTCGCCACGACTGCAGCACCCGACATAGGCAGCCGGTGCCGTGTTTACGGTAGCAAAGGCAGCGTTATGGTTTTTGGCGCGCCATGGAAAATTAACAACGTTTAACTCGTCCTGCATCTGGTCTACGTCCAAAACTCTGTTCTTCAACTTCCACCGGTTAATCGTAGTGCGATTCCTGTGGGATTGCAGGCAAGCAGGGATTCATTGTCATGAGGACACCGGAATGAGCAACGTGGTGGTGGTCTATCACAGCGGCTACGGGCACACCCGGGTCATGGCGCAGGCCGTCGCCCAAGGGGTGGAACGGCATTTGGGCAGCACCTGCCAATTGATTGCTGTCGAAGAAGTGGAAGACCACTGGGACCGATTGCACCACGCCGACGCCATCATCTTTGGCGCGCCGACCTACATGGGCAGCGCCTCGGCACCCTTCAAAAGATTCATGGAAGCCTCTGCGGCGTTTTACCTGGCCCAACCCTGGCGCGACAAGTTGGCGGCCGGGTTCACCAACTCCGGCAGCCTGTGCGGCGACAAGCTCAACACCTTGTTGCAGATGGCAGTGTTCGCCGCCCAACACTCAATGATCTGGGTTGGTCTGGACGTGCTGCCGGCGCGCTCCGGCACCGGCGTGTTCGATGGGCAGATGAATCGCCTGGGCAGCTCGCTGGGTGCCATGTCCCAGTCAAATGTCGAGCAACCTCCCGAACTGGCCCCGCCGCCCGAAGACCGCTGCACCGCTGCGCATCTGGGCGAGCGGGTGGCCCGGCTGGCCGAACGCATGAACCACTCACCGTTTTGATTCACCCCAACCCTCGCTAAGGAGATATCGCATGAGTACGTTCACCACCCGAGACGGCACCGAGATTTACTACAAGGACTGGGGCACCGGTCAGCCCATCGTCTTCAGCCATGGCTGGCCGTTGAATGCCGACAGCTGGGAGTCGCAGATGATGTTCCTGGCTTCTAAAGGCTACCGTGTCATCGCCCATGACCGTCGTGGTCACGGGCGCTCCAGCCAGCCGTGGACCGGCAATGACATGGACACCTACGCCGACGATTTGGCGCAGTTGATCGAGTTGCTGGACCTCAAAGACGCCGTGCTGTTCGGCTTCTCCACCGGCGGTGGCGAGGTGGCGCGCTACATCGGTCGCCACGGCACTGGCCGCGTGGCCAAGGCCGGGCTGATCTCTGCGGTGCCGCCGCTGATGCTCAAGACCGAAGCCAACCCCGGTGGTCTGCCCATCGAGGTGTTCGATGGCATTCGCCAGGCATCACTGGTCGACCGCTCGCAGCTGTACATCAACCTCGCCAGCGGGCCGTTCTTCGGCTTCAACAAACCGGACGCCAAACCCTCTCAAGGCATGATCGACTGGTTCTGGGTGCAAGGCATGGCTGCGGGCCACAAAAACGCCTACGACTGCATCAAGGCTTTCTCTGAAACCGACTTCACCGAAGACCTGAAGAAGTTTGACATCCCGACGCTGGTGGTGCATGGCGACGCCGATCAGGTGGTGCCGATCGAAGCGGCGGGCATCGCCTCGGCAGCACTGGTCAAAGGCTCGACGCTCAAGATCTACCCGGGTGCCCCCCATGGCCTGACGGATACCCACAAGGATCAGCTCAACGCTGATTTGCTGGCATTCCTCAAGGGTTAACGTGCCACGCTGCGTTCGGCTGCGCAGCAGTCGTGAAACCTGATCACGCGGTCTATCTGAAACACCGCGGTGACTGATTTGACGACTGCTGCGCAGCCGAACGCAGCCTCGCGGGCTCGGCAGCTGCTACAAAACGTGGGGCGCTATTGCGCGTGATGATGTGTGGAGTAGGCGGGGTGGTGGGGGTGTGAGCGCACCATTCGGCAGCGCCAGGCAAACGGATTGATGCCTTCGCTGCGGGTGAAGATGTGGCAGAAGTGTGCCTGATCGCAGAAACCGCATTCGAGGCTGATTTGCGTCAGCGACAGGTCGGTGTTCTGGATCAGTTGCTTGGCGCGGGCGATACGTTGGTTGCGAATCCAGTCTTGTGGCGAGAGACCGGTGCTGCATTTGAACGCGCGGGAAAAATGACTGCGCGAGAGGGCGCAGGCCCGTGCCAGTTCGGAGACCTCGACGGTTTCATCGAGACGGTCGAGGATCAGTTGTTTCACCAGCCTTTCGCGCCACGGGGTCAAGCCGCCAGTGGTCTTCTTTGGCGATTCAGTGACTGCCGCGAGGGCAGCGTTTTGCTGAGAATGGGCCATGACAAATGTCCGTGTCGGTGAGCTTCATTCTTCGTCGCGGGGCGTTGGCAGGCGAGTTAAACGTTGTTAATTTCGTCCCCGCGCAATACCCGCAAAGGCGCTAACTCAGCACATTGCTGCAATTTTTTTCGGGCGCGGTACTTGCACGATCGCCGTCATCCGGTGGCGTTGCGCGTGACCGCTGATCGAGTAAAGTCTCACCGCTTCATGCCAGGCTCAACACACAAGGGAACCGTGCCTATGAACCGTAATGATCTGCGCCGCGTCGACATGAACCTGTTGGTGATTTTCGAAGCGTTGATGTTCGAAAAGAACCTGACCCGTGTCGCGGAAAAACTGTTCATGGGCCAACCGGCGGTGAGTGCGGCGTTGGGGCGGTTGCGCGATCTGTTTGACGATCCGTTGTTGCTGCGTAACGGGCGCGGCATGGAGCCGACCGGACGGGCGCTGGCGATTCTCAAAGAATTGCAGCCGGCGATGGATACGATCTCGGGGGCGGTCAGCCGGGCCAAGGAGTTTGATCCGGCGACCAGTTGCGATGTGTTTCGCATCGGGCTGTCGGACGATGCCGAGTTCGGTTTGTTTCCGCCGTTATTGCGGCAACTGCAAGAAGATGCGTCGGGGATTGTGGTCGTGGTGCGCCGAGCCAACTACCTGCTGATGCCGGCGTTGCTGGCTTCCGGGGAAATCTCCGTAGGTGTCAGCTACACCACCGACTTGCCGGCCAACGCCAAACGCAAAAAACTGCGGGACATTCCCTGCAAAGTGCTACGCGGGGACAAGCGACCGGGCACGCTGACGCTGGATGAATATTGTGAACGGCCCCATGCCATGGTGTCGTTCTCTGGCGACCTGAGCGGTAACATTGACCTCGACCTGGCCAAGCTCGGTCGCAGCCGCCGCGTGGTGTTGGGGGTGCCGCAGTTCAGCGGCTTGCGCGCATTGCTCGCCGGCACCGAGATGATCGCCACCGTGCCGGACTATGCCGCGTGTGCGTTGGTGGAAGGCTGTGGGTTGCGGGCTGAAGATCCGCCGTTTCCAATTGATGCGGCGCAGCTTTCGATGGCCTGGAGCGGGGTACATGACAACGACCCGGCAGAGCGGTGGTTACGGTCGCGGATCAGCGAGTTCATGTCCGCACCTTTGCTTATTCCGGCATGAGCACGGCGACCTTCGGGTCGACCAAATTCCCCCAGACATTCACCGAACCCCTGTAGGAGCGGGCTTGCTCGCGAAGACGGAGTGTCAGCCAACATCAATGCTGGATGACACACCACATTCGCGAGCAAGCCCGCTCCTACAGGGAATGTGTACTGATCCGAAGAGTCCGTTTAATGCTGTTTAGCGTTACTTCCTGAAAGCTACAGCGCCTTGCGCCGTTGTCTATGACTACGCCAGAATCCGCCGGCTTGTGTGCTTTGACCCTGAACTCTATCGTTTCCGCATCGCTGCCAATCAGCGATCGGGTTTAGCGACCCGGACTATTCAAAGTGCATCCGTGCTCCAGACTTTGTTGCAGACTTTTGTCGTCTGCAATTACGTTATGGCGGTTGTATGCGGGAGACCTTCGGGTCTACCGGGTTGCCTTTGACCGGTTCGCTAACCTGCATACAATCGCCACCCTTACTTGTTTAGCGACAAGTTCCGGTGGCGCCATTTTCCAAAGGAGCTTCACCATGTTCAAAGCCACACCCAATCCCCCGGAATCCGATGACCGCGCGCCGGATCACTCTCTCAATCCCCTGAAATCCACTTTCCCACCGCGCAAGCCCAGCACCATTTATCTCATCGCCCCTGGTGTCGACACCGAAACCCTGTTGGTCAATGCCTGCGAATCCCTGGCCTCGGCCAGCGTCATGGCCAGCGATTTCGCCGGGCTGATGGAAGGGCCGCATCGCAACACGATGCTCGGTATTCAACAGAACATCATGTTGGCTGAACTGGCAGTGAATCGGGCGCTGGACATTGTTGATCCGCAGTAACTCTGTCCGTTAAAAAAACGGCCTCGGCGAGGCCGTTTTTTGTGCCTGGCAGAAGCCTTCCAGCAACGAAAATCCCTGTGGGAGCCGGGCTTGCCCGTGATGGCGGTCATCCAGTCAACAATGATATTGGCTGACCCTTCGCTTTCGCGGGCAAGCCCGGCTCCCACAGGATATTCGTTGCATTGCAGATCAGCGTGTACTTGCAAAAAGAGCACACCCATCCAATTTTTCCCGTTCCCGCACCGGCACTATCGAATGATGTCTCGGCACCTCGCTGCCGGTGGTTTTTTCATTTGTGCAGGTAGCTCATGAACGCTTCGCGACGGGATGAACGGGCTCAGGACTTGGGTCTGCTTTTTTTGCGGGTCAGCAGCAGTTTGTTCCTGCTGTGGGTGCACGGTTTGCCGAAGCTGCTTAACTACAGCGCTCAACTGCAAGTCATCGAAGACCCTTTCCACCTCGGCGCCAACCTGACGCTGATGCTGGCGATTTTCGCCGAGGTGCTGTGCCCGCTGTTGATCATCGCCGGGCTGTTGGTGCGTTTGGCGTGCCTGCCGATTTTGTGCGTGTTGTTGGTGGCGTTGCTGGTGGTGCATGCGCAATGGAGCATTGAAGAAGGGCAATTCGGCTGGCTGCTGTTGATCCTGTTCACCAGCATTTTCATCGCCGGGCCGGGACGGCTGGCGTTCAATGTCCGATTCGCCGGAGCGTTACGGTATGCCTGAGTCCAATCGTTTTGAGGAAGTCGTGACCCTGGTCATCAAGCACCGGGTGAAGGCGGGATTTGAAGTGCCTTACGAAGCCTGGCTACGCAACATTGTCAGCATCGCCGGGCAGCAGGAAGGGCACCTGGGTGTGGACGTGATGCGCGGTAAAAGCGCCGGTCTCGACATGTACACCTGCGTGTTGCGCTTTTGCACCACCGAGGCGATGCAGCATTGGCTCGATTCGCCGCAGCGGCTGGAACTGGTCCGCGAAGCCACGCCGATGCTCGCCGACGGAGACCAGACCGAGGTTAACCCTGTCAATGAATTCTGGTTCGCGCCGCAGGCCGACACCGCGTCGCCACCGCCGCCGCGCTGGAAACAGGCCGTGGTGACGCTGTTGGTGATTCTGCCGCACACCTTGCTGGTGCCACTGATCTGGGGGCCGCTGCTCCAGCTCAATGTTTTTCTCTCCAGTTACGTGGTCGCGACGTTCCTGATCACCCTGACCATCGTGGTGTCGGTGGTGTACCTGTTCATGCCGATGGCGACGCGCCTGTTCGCGCCCTGGTTATCTCCTTCCATTCAGCCCAAGGAAAAGCGATGAACGCCGACCTGATTCTATTCAATGGCCAATTTCATACCGTTGACCGTGAAAATCCGCTCGCCAGTGCCGTTGCCATCCACGACGGTCGTTTCGTTTTGGTCGGCACCGATGCCGAGGCCATGGCCCTGCGCGGTTCGGGTACACAGATCATCGACCTCAAGGGCCGCTGCGTCATCCCTGGCCTTAACGACTCGCACTTGCACCTGATACGTGGCGGTTTGAATTACAACCTCGAACTGCGTTGGGAGGGCGTACCGTCGCTGGCCGATGCCTTGCGCATGCTCAAGGATCAGGCCGACCGCACGCCGACGCCGCAATGGGTGCGGGTGGTCGGTGGCTGGAACGAATTTCAGTTCGCCGAAAAACGCATGCCGACCCTCGAAGAATTGAACCAGGCCGCGCCGGACACGCCAGTGTTTGTCCTGCATTTGTACGACCGCGCCTTGCTCAACCGTGCCGCGCTGCGCGTGGCCGGATACACCCGCACGACACCGAACCCGCCGGGTGGCGAGATTGTGCGCGATGCCAACGGTGAGCCGACCGGCATGCTGGTTGCGCGGCCCAACGCGATGATTCTGTACTCGACGCTGGCCAAGGGGCCGAAGTTGCCGCTGGAGTATCAGGTCAACTCGACCCGTCAATTCATGCGCGAACTCAATCGTCTGGGCCTGACCAGCGCCATCGATGCTGGCGGTGGTTTCCAGAATTACCCGGACGATTATCAGGTGATCGAGCAACTGGCCAAGGACCAGCAACTGACCATTCGCATCGCCTACAACCTGTTCACCCAGAAGCCGAAAGAAGAACTGACCGATTTCAAGAACTGGACCAGCAACGTGACCCTGCACCAGGGCGACGATTACCTGCGGCACAACGGCGCCGGGGAAATGCTGGTGTTTTCGGCAGCGGATTTCGAAGACTTCCTCGAGCCGCGTCCGGACCTGCCACAAAGCATGGAAGACGAGCTGGAACCGGTGGTGCGCCACTTGGTGGAACAGCGCTGGCCGTTCCGTTTGCACGCCACCTATAACGAATCGATCAGCCGCATGCTCGACGTGTTCGAGAAGGTAAACCGCGACATTCCGTTCAACGGTCTGCCATGGTTTTTCGATCACGCCGAAACCATCACCCCGCAGAACATCGAGCGGGTGAGGGCGCTGGGCGGCGGCATTGCAATTCAGGATCGGATGGCGTTTCAGGGCGAATACTTTGTCGAGCGATATGGCGCCAAAGCCGCTGAAGCAACGCCACCGATCAAGCGCATGTTGGCCGAAGGTGTACCGGTCGGCGCAGGCACCGACGCCACGCGAGTGTCCAGCTACAATCCCTGGACCTCGTTGTACTGGATGGTCAGCGGCCGCACCGTGGGTGGGCTTGAGCTGCACGCCGAGGGCTTGTCTCGGCAGACTGCGCTGGAACTGTTCACTCACGGCAGCGCCTGGTTCTCATCCGAGCAGGGCAAGAAAGGCATGATCAAGGTCGGCCAACTGGCGGACGTCGCGGCGCTTAGCGCGGACTTTTTCAGCGTCGACGAAGAAGCGATCAAATGGATCGAGTCGGTGCTGACGGTGGTTGGCGGCAAAGTGGTGTACGCCGCCGGTGACTTCGAAAAACTTGGGCCGGCCAGTGTGCCGGTGCTGCCGGACTGGTCGCCGGTAGCGAACGTGCCGGGCCACTGGCGTCCGACTTCGCCGATGCAGACGCAGGTTCACCATTGCAGCGGACCCTGTGGCGTACATTCACACAGCCATGAAAAGGCACGTTTGTCGAACGCCCCGGTCAGCGATTTTGCGGGTTTCTGGGGCGCCTTTGGCTGCTCGTGCTTCGCGTTCTGACGATCAAATATAAAAGCGCCGGCCGCGTTGGTCGACGCCCTGAGCGACAAACATCCACCGAGGAGTTTCACATGAGCAACGTTCCGTACAAACGCCTGAACAAAGACGATGCCGTTGTCCTGTTGGTCGACCACCAGACCGGCCTGATCTCACTGGTTCAGGATTTCTCACCCAACGAATTCAAGAACAACGTGCTGGCCCTCGCGGACCTGGCCAAGTTCTTCAAGCTGCCGACCATCCTCACCACCAGCTTCGAAAACGGCCCGAATGGCCCGATGGTGCCGGAGCTCAAGGAGCTGTTCCCGGACGCGCCATACATCCCGCGTCCTGGCCAGATCAACGCCTGGGACAACGAGGACTTCGTCAAAGCCGTCAAAGCCACGGGTCGCAAGCAGTTGATCATCGCCGGTGTGGTGACTGACGTTTGCGTGACCTTCCCGACACTGTCGGCGCTGGCGGAAGGGTTTGAAGTGTTCGTCGTCACCGACGCCTCGGGCACCTTCAACGAAACCGTGCAGCAAGCTGCCTGGGCGCGTATGACCGCGGCCGGTGCGCAAATGGTGAACTGGTTCTCGGTGGCCTGCGAGCTGCAAGGCGACTGGCGCAACGACATGGAAGGCTTGGCGAACCTACTGTCGCCGCGCATTCCGAACTACCGCAATTTGATGAACAGCTATTCGGCGCTAACTGCGAAGTAAGTCCTGCCGCAATGAAAGATGCCCGCCAATGCGCGGGCATTTTTTTGTCTGACGAATGAGCTTTTTGTAGCAACTGCCAAGCCCGCGTCCGGCTCGTGTAGCAGCTGTCGAGCAGCGCGAGGCTGCGTTCGGCTGCGTAGCAGTCGTGAGTTCAAACAATGTGGTGTGTCAGAAAAAACTCGCACTCAGGTTTTACGACTGCTACGCAGCCGAACGCAGCCTCGCGCTGCTCGACAGCTGCTACAGGAGTTGGACGTGTGATTATTGGGGGGCCGATAAGCGTAAAAGCGGCTATAAAATGTTTGACTGTCAACCAGTGAATGACAATGAACCCTTTCGAAGACATGCGTATTTTTTGCCAGGTCATGGAATCCGGCAGCTTCACTGCGGCAGCTGATCAATTGGGGCTGTCCAAGCAGTTCGTCAGCCGGCGTTTGATGCAACTCGAAGAGCGCCTGGGCGTGCGCTTGCTCAATCGCTCGACGCGGCGGCTGGACGTCACGCCACTGGGGCAGAGTTATTACGAATCAGCCTTGCGCCTGCTGAGTGAGGTCGAGCAAGTAGAGCAGGGTATTGCCGGGCAGACCACTGAGCCACGCGGCACCCTTCGCATAAGCGCACCGTTGTCGTTTGCGGTGGCGCATTTGGGTTGCCTGCTGCCGGTGTTCTTGCAGCGTTATCGTGACGTCACCGTGGAAGTGGACCTCAGCGATCGCCCGGTGGATTTGCTCGGTGAAGGCTACGACCTGGCGTTGCGCATCGGCATTCTGGAAGACTCGACGCTGATTGCCCGACGCATCGCGTCAATCCAGCGTGTGTACTGTGCCAGCCCGACCTACCTGGCGGAGCGCGGTACGCCGCTCAAACCCGAAGACCTGCACAGCCATGACTGCCTGCCCTATGGTCACGGTCGTCAGGTGCAATGGCGGTTCGCCGGGCAGGGCAAACCGCTGATCGTCAATGTCACGGGCAGGATGCGGGTCAACAACGGTGAGTTGCTCAAGGACGCGGCGATTGCCGGGATGGGGATTACCTGTTTGCCGACGTTTATCGTCGGCGGGGCCTTGAAGGACGGCAGGCTGGTGCCGGTGCTGGATGCTTTTCGGCCTGAGCCGTTGACGTTGTCGGCGGTGTATCCGCAGCACCGTCAGAGTTCGCGACCGGTGCAGGCGTTGATCGAGTTTTTGCGCGAGCGACTGGAACAGACTGAGGGTGTGCTCTGAGCCTCACACACAGATCCCCCTGTGGGAGCGAGCCTGCTCGCGATGGCGGAGTGTCAGACGACATCAATGTTGAATGACGAATGGCTATCGCGAGCAGGCTCACTCCCACAGGGGGTTTCTGGGGTTCCCGTGTTTAGCGGTTATCAGCTCTTCTTGTCATCGCCGACTTCGCCATTGGCATGTACGCCACGGTCGTCGCCGACTTCGCCGTTGGCATGTACACCACGGTCATCGCCGACTTCGCCGTTGGCATGTACGCCACGGTCATCGCCGACTTCGCCGTTGGCATGTACGCCACGGTCATCGCCGACTTCGCCATTGGCGCGTACGCCTTTGTCGTGGGCGACTTCACCGGCGCGATGAACGCCATTGTCGTGTTCCACTTCACCGGCGCGATGAACACCATTTTGGTTGTGGGACACTTCACCGGAGCGATGAACACCATTTTGGTTGTGGGACACTTCACCGGAGCGACGAACGCCATTTTGGTTGTGGGACACTTCACCGGAGCGATGAACGCCATTTTGGTTGTGGGACACTTCACCGGAGCGATGAACGCCATTTTGGTTGTGGGACACTTCACCGGAACGATGAACGCCATTGTCGTGGGCCACTTCACCGGAACGATGAACACCATGGTCATCGCCAGGTTCGGCGTGCGTGCCACTGCGCCCGGAGTTGGAGGAGGCTGTGTTGCCGGAATGGCTCGAGCCATGGTCGCTGCCGCTGTGATCGCTGCCGCTGTGGCCACTGCCGCTATTACCGCCGCTGCCACTGTTGCCGCCACCACCGTGACTGCCGCCACCGCCGCCGCTGTTGCCGCCACCACCACCGTGACTGCCGCCGCCACCGCCGCTGTTGCCGCCACCACCGTGACTGCCACCGCCGCCACCGCCATTGCCACCGCCGCCACCCCCGCCACCCCCGCCGCCACCCCCACCACCATCCTTGGCCTGAGCAGTTGACATACTGGACAAACTGTCCGGTATCAATACGGTGGACGCCGACAGGACTGCGCCAATAGCTACTGCAAGTAAAAGCTTGTTGATGTGCATGTCGTTCTCCATCTTCTTGTTCAGGGTTGGAGCGTTGATGAACAATGCAACGTGCTGCTCGATTCAGTAGAAGAACACCTCAGTGTTCTGATTTATTCAGATGTAACGTCGAAAAAAATGCAACGTACTGCTCGACCCTGTTCCAGAGGGTCAGTGAATGCTTGAAGCCAGTTCGAAAATAGGCATGTACATCAGGATCACGATGACCCCGATCAATAGGCCGATGAAGGTCATGAGCAGCGGTTCAAACAGCCTTACGAACCATTCGAGCCAACGACTGATTTCTTCGTCGTAGAAGTCGGCGCTACGCTCCATCATTTGCCCGAGGTTGCCGGACTGCTCGCCAGCACGCAGCAAACGCAGGGATACCGGGGTCACGAGGTGATTGAGCTCAAGCGCAGCCGACAGCGATTGACCCTCGCGCACCCGTTCGCAGGCTGCGTCCAGGCGTGTGCGGGAGGCCACGGTGAGCAGGCCACGCACCATGCCCATGGCCGTGACGAGGGGAATGCCACCTTGCAGCAAAATCCCCAGCGAGCGGTAGAAGCGCGCCAGTTCATACATGAAGATGCGTTGATGGATCGCCGGGAGTTTTTCGATCAGACGGTCTACGCCCCGACGAAAGGCCGGTTGGCGCTGGAGGAAGGCGAGGGCGGCGATGAGCGCCAGCAACCCGCCGAAGAATTCGCCCTGATGCGCGTGGAGGAACATCCCGCTGGTCATCAGGACTTGCGATAGCCACGGCAGGTTCGACCCCAGACCTTCAAACACCAGGCTGAAGCGCGGAACCACGTAACCCATCAAAAACAAAACCACGCCACCTCCCACCACCAGCAACAGCATGGGGTAGATCGACGCGCTGACGATTTTCTGGCGAACCTCGTCCATGCGCTGGCGATAGCTGACATATCGGCCCAGGGCTTCGCCCACGGCACCGGTCTTTTCACTGGACTGTACCAGCGCAACGTACAACGGCGGGAAAACCCCCGACAACTGGCCCAATGCCTGGGAAAACGATTTGCCCTCATAAAGCAAGCGCACCAGCTCACTCAAGGTTTTACGGGCTTGTGGCGCGGATTCTTTTTCGGCCAGGCTTTCCAGCGCATCGATCAACGGTAGGCCCGCGTTGAGCAATGTGGTCAGTTCCTGGCTGAATAAAACCAGGTTGAAGCTCTCCCGCTTTTGAAGACGCAAGGCGCGCCAATGCCGCTCGGCGTGCAGGCTGACCACCCGCATGCCCTGGTCTTCGACAATTCGCCGGGCTTCGCTGTGGCCGGGGGCCTCGACGGTCATCGAGACCACACCGGCCTTGCCCACGGCTTTGAGATGAAAGCGCATGGTCTCCCCTCGTCATTGCCAGCTGGTGACTTCGGCGTTTTCGCCTTCGCCGCCGGGCTGCCCGTCCTTGCCCATGGACAGTAAATCGTACTCACCGTTTTCGCCGGGATAGCGGTAGGTGTAGTTACGACCCCATGGGTCCTGGGGCAATTTTTTCTGCAAGTAAGGGCCGGTCCAGCGGGTTTCATCGCTTGGCGCAGTGACCAGCGCCTGCAAGCCCTGTTCGGTCGACGGGTAATGGCCGACCTCCAGGCGATACAAATCCAGTGCCTTGCCCAGGCCTTCGATTTGCGCCTTGGCGACTTTGACTTCGGAACGGCCCAGTTGGGCGAAATACTTCGGCGCGACGATACCGGCCAACAGCCCCAGCACCACCAGCACCACCAGCAGTTCGAGCAGGGTGAACCCGCGTTGAGTACGCCGGGCACGAAATAGACGTTGTTTCATGATGACCTCACACAATCGGCAGAAGGGTCGCAATAAAGGTTTATGCAATTGCCATGCTCAGCTTTGGGCAACCTTCTGGACTCCCCGTGCCATGGGCCTTCGCGCTTACGGCGCAGAGCTTGCATATGGCTGATTCACGATCGGCCACTGGGGCAATACCCCCAATTTTCGGGGCCGGCCAGGGGAGGTAGAACAATGAAAACACTCACCACTGGATTACTCGGATATTTGCTGCTGACCAGCGTTGCACAGGCCGACGTATTCGTTTCCGTGGACGCCAAGGGCAGCTACGTGCTGTCCAACGTTCACCGTCCCGGCCGCACCTATGAACGGGTCATTCACGAGCCTGCCGCGGCGGTCGTCAGCCTCGATCAGCAGCCCCAGATGATCGCCGCGCAACCCTATGCCGAGCTGGTCTCGGCGGCCGCCACGGCCAATGAAGTGCCGGCGGCACTGTTGCATGCGGTCATCCGCGCCGAGTCCCGTTACAACGCCGACGCAAGGTCCCCCAAGGGCGCTGGCGGGCTGATGCAATTGATGCCCGACACCGCGCGGGAGATGGGCGTCAAGGATGTCTACGATCCGAAGGCCAACATCCAGGGCGGCGCCAAATACCTCAAGCGTCTGTTGACCCTGTTCGATAACGACATTGCCCTTGCGGTAGCAGCCTACAACGCCGGGCCGCAGGCAGTGCTCAGCCGTGGCGGAGTAATCCCGCCGTTCGCCGAAACCCAGCGTTACGTACCGGATGTTTTACGCCAATACCGCCGCCTGCAGGGTCTGGCCGTGGATGCGCCGTTGTAATCGAAAACGGCGTGCCGACAACCCCCAATAGTGGGGAATTTTTGCCCCGGCAGAAAAGTGGGGGAATAAGTGGGGAATACCCCCCCGATTTATCAAGTTATCAATATAACTAGCTGAAAAATAACAAAAATATTTGTGGCATGGGGATTGCTTTGCCGCACTTGTCGAGAATTACTCCTGTGAGCACCCACCGCGAGGCCCGTGGTCATGACCGGCATACCTTACGCTCCGACGTTGTTTCATCTGCTGCTGTTGGTGGCGTCGATGCTCGGCATCGAGCTGGCCGAAGCAGCCGTGCGTTGCGAGCGTAATCTGGTGGCGAACGTCGTGGCGCTGGATCAGCCGCTGATGTTCAACCGCCTGGGTGCACAGAACGCTAATGGCATGATGTTCGCCCTGCGCCGCGACGTGGTCGATGACAACAATATGTCTTTGGCCCGGGGCGGGGCGGCGGTGCCGGGCAAAGTCTCGCTGCGCCCCGACAAGCGTCCGCGTCCACTGGTGCTGCGTGTGGCCGCCGGTGATTGCCTGACGATCAACCTGCAAAACCTGCTGGCGTATCGGGCCAACCCTGGCAAACACGAAGAGACCGAAGTCGAGGGTGAAGAAGGGGGTGAAGAAGGGGGAGCAACCGGCAATGCCGACGAATTCAAGGTCGATGAGCAAGTCACCGACCGTCACGTCGGCTTCCAGGTAAACGGCCTGCAAGCGGTTAACAGCATTGACGACATCGCCTCTTTTACCGGACGCAACGCCAATACATTGATCCCGCCTGGCGCCACCCGTTCCTACACCTTGTACGCCGAGCGCGAAGGCGCGTTTGCCGCCAGCAGCCGTGGCGCCACCTTCGGCGGGGAGGGCGATGCGGGCAACGTGGCCAACGGTCTGTTCGGCGAAGTGGTGGTGGTACCCAGGGGCGGCCGTACCTATCGCAACACGTTGACTGAAGAAGAGATGCGCCTGGCCAGCGCTGGCCGTACTCCGGCCGGCCAGCCGATTGTCGATTACCAGGCGCGCTACCCGCAGCGTGAGCCGTGGATCCGTGAAGGTAAGGCCGGCACGCCGATCATCAACATGGTCGACGGCAATGAAATCATCTCCAGCGAGAGCGACGCGATCGTGATGGGCAGCAACGCCGACGGCAGCTTTGCGCCCTCGACCTATCCGCTGGAATCCATCGGCAAACGCAACCCGGCGCTGCCAAACCGGCTGGAACCGTTCCGCGATTTCGCTTCGCAGTTCCAGGATGAAACCGCCGCGACCCAGGCATTCCCGGCGTATTGGGCTGACCCGGTGATGGCCCACGTGCTGGAGCCGACCCGCGACTCGTTCATGATCAATTACGGTTCCGGCGGTATGGGCGCCGAGGTGGTGGCCAACCGTTTGGGCGTCGGGCCGATGCACGATTGCCTGTCCTGCGCCTACGAAGAATTCTTCCTCAGCTCCCACACCGTGGGGGACGTGGCGATGCTGGTGGACGTACCGGCCAACGTCGGCCTGGAAAGCATTCGTCCGGGTGAAACGCCACGCGCCGATCAAATCGGGGTCAAGGCGACCATGGCGCTGTATCCGTCCGAGCCGTCGAACGTCAACCACAGCTACATCGGTGACTTCGTTAAATTCCGCAACACACACAATGGCCACGAGCAACACATCTTCCACCTGCACGGCCATCAATGGCTGTTCAACCCCAACGACGATAACTCCGACTATGTAGACGCCCAGGGCATTGGCCCGGGCGCCGGTTACACCTACGAAATCGCCAACGGTGGTTCGGGCAACCGCAACCGAGTGGCGGGCGATGCGATCTATCACTGCCACTTCTATCCGCACTTTGCCCAAGGCATGTGGGCGATGTGGCGAGTGCACGATGTGTTTGAAGAGGGCACCAAACTCGAAGTTTCCCAACAAGGTAACGACGGCTATCACAGCGAACCTTACGCCCTGCGCAGCGGTAAACCGGCGGCGGGTGCCCGGGCCTTGCCTGATGGCGAGATCATTGCCGGCACGCCGATTCCAGCAGTGGTGCCGCTGCCAGGCAAAGCCATGGCGCCGATGCCGGGGAAAGTGGCGGTCGTGCCGAAGATCGGCGAAACCCTGGTGGCCGGTAATGGCGATGACGACGGCGAACATCACGGTGGCAGCGGTGGTGCTCAAGCCATCGGTTCCCTGGCCCTGGTCGACCGCAGCGAAGCCAACCGCAATGCCGACGGCAGCCTGAAAAACCCTGGCTATCCGTTCTGGATCGGCGGCATGGAAACATCGGTCGGCCAACGTCCGCCAACCCCGCCGCTGGACATGCTTGACGCCGCCAAGGCGCAATCCCTGAAAACCAGCGGCAATGCCTTGTGGGCCAACCTTGATCCGGCGCAGTCCGGTGGCTGGGACGGTGGATTGGGGCGCCACTCACTGGATGGATTCTCCTCGGGTGGTGAGGCGCACACAGTGACCACTTCGCTGGATTTCTCCAAGGAAGTGACCCGGGCCAAACCGATCTACATGCCTGAAGAAGGCACCGAAGTCGAACAGGCGGCCATGGCGTTCCACGCCAAAAAAGAACACGCGAGCTACGCCGTACTGCCGGGCAATCAAGTGGTGGCGCGCAACTTCCGCACCAACGGCGCCTTGCCGATGGCGGGTGCGCCGTACTACGAACCGTGCATGGACGATCGGCAAAAACGCCTGACCGCCAGCGCCGGCACGGGCGAGTTCAACAGCGGCGAACGGATCGACGGCTTGTCGTTCACCGGTTCGTCGACCTTCACCGCCGACCGCCCACGCATCTACAAAGCGGCAAACATCCAGTTTGATGCGGTGTACAACAAGGTCGGCTACCACTTCCCGCAAGCGCGCATTCTGGCGCTGTGGGAAGACGCCTGGCCGGTGATCACCAAACAGCGTCCGCCGGAGCCTCTGGTGATGCGCATGAACACCTTCGACTGCGTGCAGTATCAGCAAACCAACCTGGTGCCGGCCATCTACGAGATGGACGACTATCAGGTGCGCACACCGACCGACGTGATCGGCCAGCACATTCACCTGCCCAAATGGGACCTGACCGCCGCTGACGGCTCGGCCAACGGCTGGAACTATGAAGACGGCGTGCTTTCCCCCGGTGCCGTGCAAGAGCGCATCCACGCCATTCGTCTATTCAACCAGTGCGAAGGCACCGACCCGCGTGACGGCACGCCGGTCTGCCCGGTGGCCAAGGCGCATCCGTTCTTTGGCCAATATGGCCGGGCTGACTGGGTGGGCGCGCGCACGGCGATGCAGCGCTGGTTTGTCGATCCGGTGGTCAACACCAAGGGTGTCGACCGTGGCCTGGGGACCATTTTCACCCACGACCACTTAGGCCCATCGACGCACCAACAAATCGGTCTGTACGCCACCGTACTGGCAGAGCCAGCAGGTTCCACCTGGTTCCACGCCGAAACCGGCGAGCCGTTGTACAGCGGCGCGCGGCAGGATGGCGGGCCGACCTCGTGGCAAGCGGTGGTGTCTACCGGTGATCTGGATGGCGACGGCAAGAACGACAGCTTCCGTGAGTTCTTCCTCGAATACAGCGACTTCCAGCACGCTTATGAAGCCGGTGTGTACGTCGGCGCCGGCCCCAATGGCGTGCCGGATGCGCAAGCCTTTCCGGCCACCGCCGACAGCTTCCGTTACGCGATCAACCCGCCGGTGCGCAAGGAGGCCGCAACCCTGCTTGAACAGGTGGTCGAAGCGCGCGGTGGACTGTCGCCTGGCTGCCCAAGCCGGCCTTGCCCGCAAGCCATCTCGGTGGATGATCCGGGGATGTTCGTGGTCAATTACCGCAACGAACCGCTGGCCCTGCGGGTGTACGACCCGAACAAGATCGGCCCGGACGGCAAGCGCGGCATGCAGGCCGACGGCCTCGGCGGCGACCTCGCGTACGCCATGCAAAGCCGTACCGACCGGGCGATCCCGGCGATGAACCTGGCGCCAAACCAGGTCACCGCCGCCACCGGCCCAACCGGCGGCACCACGCTGTTTCCGCCACACATCAACCGTGGCGGTGCGGAGCCGGGTGACCCGTTCACGCCGATGCTGCGTACCTACACCGGTGACAATGTGCGGTTGCGGGTGCATGCCGGCGGTCACGAAGAAGAGCACAACGTGACCTTGCACGGCGTGAAATGGCTGCAAAACGGTTCCGGTTTCGGCAACAGCTCCAACTCCGGCTGGCGCGCGTCGCAAATGATCGGGATCTCCGAGCAGATGGGCTTCATTGCGCCCGTCTCGATGCTATCCAGTTCGGCGGCGAGCACCGGGGATTATCTGTACTCGATGGATGCGTCCCTGGAAGGTTACTGGAGCGGAATCTGGGGCGTGATGCGCAACTACACCGCGCAACGCAACGATCTGTTTGTACTGCCAAACAACCCGAAGCCGATCGGCGCGCGCAACACCGCGGCATTCGATGGCACTTGCCCACGGGTTGGCGCCAATCCGAACGGCAATGGCAACCGCCCCACCGTGCAACGCAACTTTGAAGTAGTCGCGGCACTGGCCAACGACATCCTCGGCAATCCGCTGAACCTGTCCATGGCGGATCCGGCGGGGCTTGGCCAGCATGTCGGCGGGGCGTTAAATCCGGCGGGCGGTACGTTGGTGTACAACTCCCGTGCAGTAAGCATTCCTCAGGTCACGGTGAACGACCCTGAGGACGGGACGACCTTCACCATCGGCGGGCAAAGCGGCCCATTGCATGACCCGACCGCGATTCTGTACGTGCGCAAGGCCGACCTCGATCCGGCCACCGGCAAGCTGAAATCCGGTGTACCTGTCGAACCGCTGGTGCTGCGCGCGGCGGCCGGTGACTGCATCAACATCACCCTGGAAAATCGCCTGCCGAGCGTGATGCCGGACCTGACCCAGACGGCGTCGGTGATGGGCATAGTCAAGCGTGACCGCAACGGCAGCGAAGGCTCGACCACCTTCAGCAACAACCTGATGCGGCCGTCCAGCCACGTTGGCCTGCACGCGCAACTGCTGGCATATGACATCACCAAATCCGACGGCACCAACGTCGGCGTCAATCCGATCCAGACCGTACCTCCACGTGTTGGCAACAGCGGAGCGTACCCGACTCGTACTTATCAGTACTACGCCGGGCACCTGGAACGCGAAGGCAAGCCGAACATGCAAGGGGGGCGCAATGTCGACAACATCAACGCCACGCCGGTGGAGTTTGGCGGGTTGAATTTCACCCCGGCGGACGTGATCAAGCAGCCACAAAAAGGCCTCGGTGGTGCAATGAGCATCCTGCCGGTCGGCGCGACCTGGGTTGAAGACACGCGCAAAGTCAATGCCACGGTCACCGCACCTGGGCAGACCAGCTACCGCGACTTTGCGATGGTCTGGCAGAAGGCGTTGAACATGCGTTGGGCCAATGGTCGTCCGGTCGAAGGTATTGCCTCGCAAGCGGGTGTGCCGACTGATCCGCAGGACAACTCGAGCATGGCGATCAACTATAAAACCGAACCGATGTGGTACCGCTTCGGCCTGCCGCCGGATGCACCTTTCGGTCACGCCAACGGTTTTGGTTACGGCGACGTGCCCAACGCGCACATGGCCTTTAGCAACGCGCTGGTGGGAGGCGATCCGCAAACGCCGGTGCTGTATGCGAAGCCGGGGCAACCGTTCCGCACCCACATCCTGATGCCGACCGGTGGCAGCCGCGGTTCGACCTTCCAGCTTGACGGTCACGTCTGGTCGGTCAACCCGTTCCAGTCGGAGAAGAGCGACACCGGCGGTTACCCGATGTGGACGCCTGGCGTGGGTTCGGTGCGGTTCGGCTACAACCCGATGTCGATGTACATCGGCGCCCACGAAAGCATCCTGCCGGCGGCGCACTTCAGCTTCATGCACCCGAGCGCCGGGGGCAGCAATGCGATACCGGGCGACTACCTGTTTCGTGATTACGCGGCGTACGGCAATACCGCAGGGCTTTGGGGTTTGCTGCGGGTGACCAACGAACCTGAACCGGCGCCGACTCCGTAGGCCGAGAGATGAGAGAGATGTGGCGAGGGGGCTTGTCGGACCGCCGCACCGCCCCGTTTGAGTGCGTAGCACTCACAGGATCTTGTTGCATCAGAGATTTTGGGGCTGCTTCGCAACCCAACGGGGGCAAGCCCCCTCGCCACAGGGTACAGAATTAAAGAGGGGAGAGAGCGGATGGACAGGACTATCAAAATCGCCAGTTGTGCGCTGGTTGTCGGGGGCGCGCTGATCAGCCTCGGCGTCTGGCGCACCGCGCCGCCCGACATGCCGAGCAAGGTCGCCCTGCCGGACACCTGGAGCAGCCAAAGTCTCTCCCGTGACGGTATTTCGGTGGCGCTTGAAGTCAAGCCGTTGGCCAAGGACGGTGTGCTGCACGAAGGTGAGTTCGCCGACGTGCAGTTCCGGGTCAACGACAGTGCCTCGGGCCAGCCGTTGTCGGGCGTCAATCCCGGCGCCTGGCTCGACCCCGAAACCGTCGCCGCCGACCAGGCCCAAGGCCGCGAGCAAAGTTGCAAGTCGCGGGTCGGGGTGTTCCTCAAATCCAGCATTGGCGCGCGGCCGTTACTGGACCTGAACAGCTATTTCCTGCTGGTGATGAATCGCGATGCCAGCGTTTCGGTGGTCGACCCGTCGGTGTCGGTGGGGGGCATCACCAGCACCATGGCACGGATCAACCTCAAACAGCCGCCGATGGATTGGGTAACCCAGAAGGACAACAAACGGGTGTTTGTGTCGATGCCGACGGCCGGGGAAGTGGCGGTGATCGACAGCGAGCAATTCAAGTTGCTGGAGTCGGTGACTGCCGGCAGCAACCCGGTGCGTGTGGCCCTGCAACCGGATGAACGTTTGCTGTGGGTCGGCAACAATGCGTCGAAAGCCGACGAGTCCGGCGTCACGGTGATCGACACCCACAGCCTCAAGACCCTCAAACACCTGGCCACCGGGGCCGGGCATCACGAAATCGCCTTCAGCAAGGACAGCCGGTTTGCCTTCGTCACCAACCGCGACGACGGCACATTGAGCATCATCGACATCGCTAGCCTGACCGTGAGCAAACAACTCAAGACCGGCTCGCACCCGCTATCCGTGGCGTACTCGCCGCTGTCCCAGGCGGTGTATGTCGCCGATGGCCAGGACGGCACCGTGACCGTGGTCGACAGCGCCAGCCTGGCGGTGCGTCGGGTGATCCAGGTGAAGCAGGGACTTGGGCCGATGGGGTTCAGTGCTGACGGTCGATTCGGCATTGTGCTCAACACGCTGGAGAACCAGGCCTCGGTAATCGACGCCGCCACCGACTCGCTGATCCATGAAGTGGACGTGTCGGCCGAGCCGTATCAAGTGGTGTTTACCAAAGCGTATGCCTATGTACGCGGACTGGCGTCGGCCAAAGTCACGATGATCAACCTGTCGTCGCTGGGCCAGGGTCGCACGCCGATCAGCCAGGGTTTCGAAGCCGGGCCGCAGCCGCCACGGCTGGTCGGTGATCTGCCGCTGGCGTCGAGCCTGGCGGTGTCGCGGGACGACAACGCGGTGTTTGTGGTCAATCCGGTCGACAACACTACCTATTTCTACGCCGAAGGCATGAATGCGCCGATGTCCGGCTACCCCAATCGCGGGCAAGTGGCACGGGCGGCGATGGTCATCGACCGCAGCCTGCGCGAGGTCGAACCGGGGCTGTACAGCGCGCGGATCAAGCTGCCCTCGGCCGGGCGTTTCGACGTGGCGTTTCTGCTCAATCAACCGAACATCATCCATTGCTTCACGGCATTGGTTGAGCCCGACAAACAACTCGTCCAGCACGCTGGCATGCCCAAAGTAGAGTTCATGCTCGACAAGGCAGCGACCGCCATCGGCAGCCCTTACGTGGTGCGCTTTCGCATCGTCGAGGGTCAGCAGAAAGCCCAGCGCAGCGGGGTCAAGGATGTGCAGGTGCGCTACTTCCTCGCCCCGACTTCACGGGTTCAGGAAGTCGCCGCCCTCGACGTGGGCAACGGCATCTATGAGGCTCCGGTGACCCTGGACCAGAACGGCGCGTGGTACTTGCACGTCCGTGCGGCGTCGCTGGGTGCGAATTTTGACGACAAGACTTTTGCCAGCGTGCGGGTTCTGCCCGGCAATACGAACTGAAGAGGACACTGACATGAACTGTTTCGCAAATCGTGGATTGCTGACGTTCTGCCTGTTGACTGCCGGTATCGGTCAAGCCCTGGCGCATTCGGCGGATGAGCATGCCGGGCACGACATACCGGCCCAAAGCGCCAGTTCCGAAAGTGCCCAGGTCAAATTCGCCGATGTGGCACTGGTGGACCAGGACGGTAAACCGGTGCGCCTGGAAAAGGACCTGATCCGCAACAAAATCGTGGTCATGAGCTTCATCTACACCAGTTGCACCACGGTGTGCCCGGTGGTGTCCTCGATCATGGGCAAGGTGCAAAAACAACTGGGTGCGCGGGTCGGCGGCGAGGTGCAACTGGTGTCGATCAGCGTCGATCCGCAGCGCGACGACGCCAAACGCCTGAACGACTACGCCCGCAACTTCCAGAATGGACCGGGCTGGAGTTGGCTGACCGGCAGTTCGCAGTCGATCAATGAAACCCTCAAAGGTCTCGGCTCGTTCAGCGGTGACTTTGAGAACCATCAGCCATTGATCCTCGTCGGCGACGGCAACAGCCGTCACTGGACACGCTACTACGGGTTCACGGACCCGGCGGTGCTGACTCGTGAAGTCGAGAAACTTAGCGGCCAGCGCAATACCCACGTCAAACACACCGCCATTGCCATGGAGCAACAGCCATGAGAGCACTCACCTTGACCCTCATGTCGATGTGCTTTGGCCTGTTCAGCTTGACGGCGTTTGCCCACGAAGGGCACGAAGAAACCGCGCCAGCAGTGGCTGCCGCGCAACCGGCGACCGGCACGTACGACGCACAAACCTGGTTCACCGACACGCCGTTGCAGGATCAGAACGGCGAGACCTTGCGTTTTTACAGTGACGTGCTGCAAAACCGCGTGGTGCTGCTAAACGTGATTTTCACCAGTTGCAACGATGCCTGCCCGCTGATCACCCGCAAGCTCAAGGAAGTGCGTGAGTTGCTGGGCGACAAGGCGGATGGCATCACCTTTATCTCCCTTACCAGTGATCCGCTGCGTGATACACCGGCGGTACTCAAGGCCTATACCTTGAAGCAGGGCGTCGATGGGCCCCACTGGCTTTTTCTTACCGGCGACAAGGCGCAAATGGACCTTGTCCTGGGGCGTATCGGCCAGATTGTGCCGACCCCCGAACAGCATTCAACGCAGTTGATCGTCGGTGATGTGGCGAACAAGCGTTGGAGCAAAATCCGTCCCGATGCCACGGCCGCCGCCATTGCTCAGCGCTTGCAGTTGCTGACCATGCCCGTGGCCGGTCGCTGAGTGCGCATCATGAAAACCTCCCTCGTTTTCGGCCTGCTACTGCTTGGCGGCACTCCTTTCGCCGCCTATGCATTAGCGTTGACCCCCAGCGAAAGTGCGGGCAAACGCCTGTACCGCGAAGGCGTGTCCGAGAGTGGTGAACCGGTCATGGCGAGGGTCGGCGCCGCCGATATGTTGCTGCCGGCCAGCAGCTTGCCGTGCGCCAACTGTCATGGCGCTGACGGTCAGGGGCGGCCGGAAGGCGGGGTACGTCCCCCGGACATCAGTTGGTCGCGGCTCTCCAGCCGCTATGGCCAGGAGCAAATCAACGGTCGCGACTATCCGGCTTACACCGAGGGCACGCTGGCCCGCGCCATTGCGCAAGGTCGCGACTCAGCCAACAACCGACTCGACCCGGCGATGCCGCGGTTCGTGCTGTCGATGAAAGATCAACGCAACCTCACGGCCTACCTCAAGCGTGTGGCCGAAGACCGCGACCCCGGTTTGACCGCCGACAGTTTGCACTTGGGTACGTTGTTGCCCAGTCAGGGACCCTTGGCCGACGAGGGTGTCACCGTAGCGGCAGTGCTCAAGGGCAGCGTGGCGCGGATTAATGCGGCGGGTGGCATCCATGGTCGGCAATTGCGCCTGACCATTCTCGATCCTGGCCTGGACCGCGCCAGCGCCGAGTGGGCGCTGGACCAATTGATCGAGCAGGAGCAAGTGTTCGCCCTGATTGCACCGCTGGCACCGGCGCTGGACGCGGACCTGGCGGCGCGTCTGGAACAGGTGGGGATTCCGCTGATCGGGCCGCTTTCGTTGCAGGGCTCGGCGCAGGCCAGTCGGCAAATCTTTGAACCGTTGCCGGGGCTGCGCGAACAGCTGATCGCCCTGGCCAACTACGCTGCGGCCAGTTTGCGTGTGCTCCAGGGGCCGACGCTGATTACCTACCCGGACGAACCGAGCCAACGGCTGGCGGCGCAAAACCTTGGTCAGTACTTGCAAGATAACGCCTGGAAACAAGTGCGCCTGCAAGCCTGGGACGAGGCACAAGACGAACTGCCGCTGGGTTCGCGGTCGGTGTTTTACCTGGGCAGTGGCAGCGGCTTCTGTCGTCTGGCCGAACGTTTGCAAACAGCGGGGCAGGTGCCTTACCTGTTCGCCGCGTCGAATCAGGTGGCCGGTGAGGTGTTGAACGTGCCCAGTGGATTTTCCCGTCGATTGTTTTTGGCCTACCCGTTCGTGCCCAGTGACTGGACGCTGGCCGGACGCCTGGCGCTGACGCAATTGCGCGAAAAACAGGGGCTTGGCGGTCAGCACTCAGTGCTGCAAGTGGGCGCCTACAGTTCGATGCAACTGTTGAGCGAAGGCATGAAGCAGGCCGGGCGCGACGCCAGCCGCGAGAAGCTCATCAGTGCCCTGGAAGGCCTGCACAATTTCGATACCGGGCTGACCCCGCTGATCAGCTTTGGCCCGGGTCGACGCCAGGGCTTGAGTGGAGCGCATGTCGTCACGGTGGACCTGCCCGGCCAGCGCTTCTTCCTGGTTGCCCCCTACAAACCCATTAGTGTCATGCCTTGAACGGAGGTCGATCATGAAACTCAACACTGTGCTGATACTGCTGACACTGTGGGCCCCGGTGGCGTTCTGCAGCAACGGGCCGGCCGCTGCGCGGGTTAATGGAGAAGAGATTTCCGAGTTTCGCCTGGAGCGCTATTTCGCCGAATTCCTTGAAGATCAGGGCCGGGCTGTGGGCAACATTCGTAACCCCAAGGCCTACAAGCAACTGCGTCAGAAGGCGCTGGATGCGTTGATCGACAAGGAGTTGTTGTGGCAGGAAGCGGTCAAGCGCGGCGTGGTGATCAGCGACGCCGACGTGCAAAACCAGGTCGCCCAGACCCGGCAAGCGATCGGTGGCCCCGAGGTGTTTGCCCGCCGGCTCGAAGACGCCGGTTTCGATGAAGCCGGTTTTACCGAATACACCCGCCGTGAGTTGGCGGCCCAGCAGGTCTTTGCCGACCTGATTCAGGTGGGCAAGCCGGATGAAAAACAGGTCAGGGCGTTTTACGAGGAACACCGCGCCGACATAAACCGGCCGGAAGAAATTCAGGCCCGGCACATCCTGATCAAGGTGCCCCAGGGTGCCGATGCCGCCACAGTGGAAGCGGCACGGCTACGCTTGATAGAGATGCGCGTGAAAATTAGCCAGGGTGAAGACTTTGCCAGCGTTGCCCAGGCCGGCTCCGAAGACGCGACTGCCAGCGAAGGTGGGGACTTGGGCACTTTCCCTCGTGGGCGCATGATGCCGGAGTTCGAAGCAGCGGCTTTTGCTCTGGCGCCGGGTGACGTCAGTGAGCCGGTGCGCACGCCACTGGGTTGGCATTTGATTTATCTAAAGAACCACTGGGATGCGGCCGATGTCACAGAAACGCAGGGGCTTGAAATGGTACGGGCGTACCTTGCCCGACAGGAACAGGCTCAGGCTCGCCTGCAAGTCTTGGCGCAGCTTCGATCAAGCAATCGAATCGAACGGATTGATGATGATTAACGCTTGTCCCCCCCCAATAGTGGGGAAAGCATCATTGCAAATCCTGACGCTTCCCCGTTTTTGGGGGACGGAATTCGTGAGCGAAAAAGTTTTATCATGAGAATCAAAGAGATGTTCCGGTCGAAAACCGGCTCTCAGTCTGGCATGAAGTGTGCGTTAGCCTAATTAGGGCACGTACTCCCAGGCACGAATATCGGACCTGTGGTTACAAGGAGTCGACCTTGTTGAACAAAATACTGGTTGTTGAAGACGAACAGCTGCTTGCACAAAACCTCCAGGATTATCTGGCGGCGCAGGGGCTGGAAGTCCTGGTAGCGAACGACGGTGCGAAGGCTATCGGCGAAGTCGAAAGATTTGCACCCGATGTGATGGTGTTCGATTACCGCTTGCCCGATATGGAAGGCTTTGAGGTGCTAGATGCCGTCCGCCCAAACAGGAAGTGCCACTATGTGTTGATTACCGGGCACCCAACCGCTGAAGTATGTGAGCGGGCCCGGCAACTGGGAGTCAGCCATATCCTGTTCAAACCGTTTCCTTTGGCGGAATTGGCCCGTGCAGTCTGTGACCTTTTAGGGATGAAGCGCGAACCCAGAACGGGCGTAAGCACTAGCGAAGGATTCGTCGAACGACGCCAGAGCAGGACCGAGAGTTTCCCGCTGCAGTTGTACGACGGTAGTTGGGTGCTTGCGGATCGCCGAAAAAAAACCTCGGCCTCCTTGGCGCCAGACGACGAACAACTGCTCACCGGGGAGTAATTGGCGCGACAAGACGTTCCGGCACACGCCGCAATGACTCGCCGCGCCGACAGGGCTTAAAGCCCCGGGTGTTGGAGAGCATTTCATGGACCGTCTATCCCTTGCCGTCGAACCGGCGTTGTTGGACTGCGTACCGTCTCGTTTTTCCAGTGAGCAATTAGCCCAGGCCCGGGTCCGCGCCACCAGTTCCGGCGAACGGGTACTGGAAGCTCTTGGGGTTTTGAGCGAACTGGCCCCGATGCCCTTCATCCAGTGCCTCGGCACAACCCTGCATTATCCGGTGCTCGACACCGACAGCCTGTTCAAGGCCATCCCGGTATTCGACCGGGTCACCCTGGCCCAATGCCTCAAACGCGAATTCATCCTGCTGCGTCACGAGGATGCGGTCATTGGCGTGTTTGCCGACCCCTTTGATACGGCGCGCCTGGCCTGGATCGACGACTGCCTGCACGGTGCTCCGCTGTACCTGGTGCATGCCGACGACCTCAAAGCCTACCTGGCGCGTCACGAAGAGAGCTTCCACGCGGTGGAGTCGCTCAATGCCCAATCCGATACCGGCGTCGAAATCGATAACCTGCAAAGCCTGTCCCTGACCAGCATCAGCGAAGACGCCAGCGTCGTCGTCAAACTGGTCAACTCGACCCTCTACGACGCCTTGAAAATGCACGCCAGTGATATCCACCTAGGCACCACCGGCAGCGGCCTGGTGATCAAGTACCGAATCGATGGCGTGCTGAACAACATCAGTAAAATCCAGGGCAGCGAATTCGCCGAGCAGGTCATTTCCCGGGTCAAGGTCATGGCCGAACTGGACATCGGCGAAAAACGCGTGCCCCAGGACGGTCGCTTCAAGATCGGTATCAGCGGTCGGCAAATCGACTTCCGGGTGTCGATCATGCCGAGCATTTTCGGTGAAGACGCGGTGCTGCGGGTCCTCGATAAACAAGACCTGGCTGACAAGGTCAGCGGCGTGCAATTGCAGGCGCTGGGCTTCGAAGAGGAAACCCTGCGCCAGTTGCGGCGCCTGGCAGCCGAACCTTATGGCATGGTGCTGGTGACCGGGCCGACCGGTAGCGGCAAAACCACCACGCTGTACGCGATGATCACCGAGATCAACCACGGCGTGGACAAGATCATCACCATCGAAGACCCCGTGGAGTATCAACTGCCGGGCGTGCTGCAAATCCCGGTCAATGAAAAGAAAGGCCTGACTTTTGCCCGTGGTTTGCGCTCGATCCTGCGCCATGACCCGGACAAGATCATGGTCGGTGAAATCCGCGACCCGGACACCGCGCAAATTGCCGTGCAATCAGCACTCACCGGGCACTTGGTGTTTACCACCATCCACGCCAACAACGTGTTCGACGTGATCGGTCGTTTCACCCAAATGGAAATCGACCCTTACAGCCTGGTGTCGGCCCTCAACGCGGTGCTGGCGCAGCGCTTGATCCGTCTGGTCTGCGCCAGTTGCAGTGCACCGGTCACCCCCACCGACGACGAGTTGCAGGCGTCGGGTCTCGATCCAAAAGAAGTCGGGCACTACCACTTTGTGCATGGCAAGGGTTGTGGCCACTGCCGGGGTACCGGGTATCGCGGGCGCAGTGCGATCGCCGAACTGCTGCACCTGGACGATGAGCTGCGGCAAATGATTGTAGAGCGCCAACCCATTTCGAAAATCAAGGCCCATGCGTGCAAACGTGGCCTGCGCCTGCTGCGCGAGTCGGCACTGGAGCTGGTGCAGCAGGGGCGGACCACGCTCGAGGAGATCAATCGTGTCACTTTTGTCTCGTGATCGGTATATCGCCGTGCTCGGCGCCAGTGGTGTCGGCCTGGGCCAGCGCAAGGGCAGCGAAACCCTGTGGCTGGGCAGCGTCGGCTTTATCGATGAAGGCTTCCATGCATGGGCAGTCGCCCTAGAAACGCTCGACCGTTTGCTGGGCGAACACGCTCATGCCGGTGCGGAATTGAGTGTGGTTATTTCCGGGCACTTCAGCCGTTTCTGCCTGGTGCCCTGGAGTGAAGAGATCAGCACCCCCGACGAATTGCTCGGGTTCGCCCAACTGTGCTTCGAAGACCTTTACGGTGTCCCGGCTCAACCCTGGAGCATCGTGCTGTCGGCCGAGCCTGCGGGTTACGACCGGATCGCCACTGCGCTGCCGCAAGACTTGCTGACGCGCCTGCGCAGCCTGGTCAGCGGTCGCGGCCTGCGCTTGCGTTCGGTGCAGCCGTACCTGATGGCCGCGTTCAACCACTTCGACAAGAGCTTTGACGGTGGCGACTTTCTGTTTGTGGTTGCCGAGCCGGTGCGCAGTGTATTGCTGCTGGCGCGGGAAGGGCGTTGGGTGGCCGTGCGTTCGGTGGGTAGCAGTGACAGCGATGCCGCACTGACCGCACTGATCGGCCGTGAAAGCCAACTACAGGCCTCCACCAGCGAACGGCCGTTCAATCTCTACCTGCATGCCCCGGCGCGCTTCGACTCACACCCTGACGTGCCCGGTGTGCAGTTGCGCACCCTTGAAGAAGACCAGACATCCGTACGCGACAGTTTGTACGTCATGTCTCGGGCGGTGGCCTGACATGCGCCCGCTGATGCTCGACTTCCAGCCGCGCCGCCGTTCCGGCCCATTGGGCTGGAGCTTGCTCGGCGGTGGCGTGGTACTGGCGCTGGTGTGTTTCTTCGCCCAGCAGCACCTCGACGAACAGGCCTCGCAACTGCAAGGGCATTTGCAGCACACCCAGCGTGTGCTCACCGGCGACACCGGCAGCAAAGTCACCTTGACCCCTGCCGAAATCCGCGAGCAGGCACAGAACCTGGCCGAAATGCGCAAAGTCTCCCAGCAACTGCGTCGGCCTTGGGAGCGCTTGTTCGCCATGCTCGAAGCCATGCCAAGGGAAAACGTCGCCTTGCTGACGCTGACCCCGGATGCTCGCAAGGGTCAGGTGCGCATCAGTGCCGAGGCGCGGGATCTGGAAGCCATGCTCGAATTCCACCAACGACTGGAAGCCAGCGACGAGCTGTCCGACGTGTCGTTGCTCAGCCACGAAATCGTCGCCAACGTGCCGGAACACCCGGTGCAATTCAACCTGTCGGCCAGTTGGGAGATCGGCGATGCGAGTCCCTAAATTGATCATCCACGAATACCTGCAAGGTCTGGGGATTCCCGGCCTGGCCGGCATGGCGCTGCTGCTGGTAGCCCTGGTGTATGGCCTGGGCGGCTTGATGCCGGATTGGCAAGCGCTGCAACAGCTAAGCCAGCAGACCCGTGAAGCCGGCGAGTACCTGGCCAAGGTTGAAGACGGCAGCGTCGCGGCCCCGGTAGTGCCGCAACGTCAGCTCGATGACTTCCGCAGCAAATTGCCGGCACAACCTCAGGCCACCGTGGCCATCGACAAGATCTACGCATTGGCCGCCCAGGAACGCATCACCCTGTCCCGTGGTGAGTATTCGCTAGGCATCGACCCCAAGACGCACCTGGCCCGCTACCAGATTCTGTTGCCGGTGCGCGGCAGCTATCCGCAACTGCGGCGCTTCCTGCACGCCTTGCTTGGCCAGTTGCCGGCGGTGGTGGTGGAAGACATGGAGTTTCAGCGTAAAAAAATCGCCGACACCGAGCTGACCGGGCGGATCCGCATGACCCTTTACCTGTCGAGGTCATGATGAATACCAAGCGCGTAATGAGTTGGGTGGCGTTCTTCGGCGTGGCCGGGGGGCTGGCTTGGGGGCCTCAATACTTCCAGCAAGCGGAGGAGGGTGAGGGTACTGGCGCCGTGACCACCCCGGCCAAAGGCAAAACCGGCGGCGCGCTGCCGGCTGTATCTGCCAATGGCAAACCGGCAGTGATCAAGGACCTGAGCCCGTCCGGCGACCTGTTCGGCGCCCGCAGCTGGAAGCCGGCACCGACCCTGGCCAGCGTCACCGAACAACCCGTCAACCAAACCCCGGTGGTCCAAGCCCCCAGCGTACCGCCGATGCCTTTCCAGTTCATTGGCAAGCTTGATGACCATTCCGACCTGCAAGTGTTTTTGCAGAGCGGCGAAAAAATATACGTCGTACGCAAAGGGGATGTGATCGACGACATCTGGCGGATCGAGCGGATTTCCGATGTGGAACTGAGCTTTGTCTACTTGCCTCTGCATTTGTCCCAGACTTTGTCTTTGGGGAGCGAGCAATGAACCGATCCCGTTTACTGCTGAGCGTCTGCATCGTTGCAGCGCTGGCCGCGTGCAGTTCGGCGCAGATCGCGAACCAGGAAGGCACCGAGCTGATCGAGTCGGGGCAGTACGAAGCCGGCCTGGCACGTATCGAAGAGGGGTTGCGCGAAAACCCTCGCGATACCTCGCTGCACATAGCCCTCACCAGCGGACGGGCCCTGGCAGTGACATCGTTACTGACCCAAGGCGACATGGATCGTGCACAACGCGATTTCCCCTCGGCGCGCCTGGCTTACGGCCGAGTGCTGAACATCGAACCGAACAACCGCCGTGCCCAGGACGCGCTGCGTCAACTCGACTACTTGCGCAGCATGGATGAAAAACTCGAACTGGCCCGTGGTGACCTGCGTCGCGGCGACATCTACGGGGCCGACCGTCAGGTCAAACAGATCCTTGAACTCGACCCCCAGAATGACGGCGCCCTGGAACTGCAAGCCAGCATTCGCCTGGTGCAGAGTCGCAACGTGGTCCCGTATCCACAACTGCGCACCCGGCTGGACCGTCCGGTAACCCTGGAATTTCGCGACGCCAACCTGAAAACCATCTTCGAAGTGCTGTCCCAGGTGGCCGGGTTGAATTTCATCTTCGACAAGGACCTGCGCCCGGACATGAAAGCCACGATCTTCGTGCGCGACGTGCGCATCGAGGACGCGGTGCAACTGCTGCTGCAACAGAACCAGCTGCACCAGAAAGTGGTGAACGAAAACACCCTGCTGATCTACCCGGACTCGCCACAGAAGCTCAAGGATTACCAAGAGCTGGTGATGCGCACGTTCTACCTGACCAGCATCGATGCGAACACCGCGCTGAACATGATCAAAACCATGCTCAAGACCCGCGACGTGTTTGTGGACGAACGCCTCAACACCTTGACCATGCGCGACTCCGAAGACGCCGTCCGCATGGCGGAAAAGCTCCTGCAATCACAGGATCAGTCCAACCCGGAAGTGGTGCTGGAAGTCGAAGTGATGGAAGTGGCCCGTCAACGGATTCTCGACCTCGGTCTGCAATGGCCGAACACCTTCGGCGTGATCAACACCGACGGTTCGCCCGTGACGATCCTCGATCAACTCAAAGGCATCGACTCCAGCCGGATCACCATTTCGCCGTCGCCGCAAGCCAAGATCAACGCGCAAGACAACGACATCAACACCTTGGCCAGCCCGGTGATTCGAGTTACCAACCGTGAGCAGGCGCGCATCCACATTGGTCAACGCGTGCCGATCATCAGTGCGACCTCGGTGCCGTCGACTCAAGGGCCGGTGATCACCGAAAGCGTCACCTACCTCGATGTCGGTCTGAAGCTCGAAGTGCAACCGATCGTGCACTTGAATAATGAAGTGGCGATCAAGATCGCTCTGGAAGTCAGTAACGCCACGCCGCTGGAGCCGACCCGCCAGGGCACCATTCCGGTTCAGGTCGATACCCGCAACGCCCAGACCACACTGCGTCTGCATGACGGCGAAACCCAGATCCTGGCCGGTCTGGTGCGTAACGATCATGGCAGCACGGGTAACAAGATCCCGGGTCTTGGCGACATTCCAGGCCTTGGCCGGTTGTTCGGCAGCAACAAGGACACCGTCGGCAAATCGGAGCTGGTGCTGTCGATCACCCCACGGATCGTGCGCAACCTGCCATACCAAAGCCCTTCGGACATGGAATTCCAGACCGGTACCGAAACCAGCATGCACGTCCAGGCGCCGGATCGTGGGATGCAAACTTCGATTGAGCCCCAGAGCAACGAACAGCAGGTGGCTGGCGTGACCACCCAAGTGAGCGGCGGTCGGCCGGTGGCTGGCGTGACCACCCAAGTGAGCGGCGGTCGGCCGGTGGCTGGCGTGACCACCCAAGTGAGCGGCGGTCGGCCGGTGGCTGGCGTGACCACCCAAGTGAGCGGCGGTCGGCCGGCGGCCGCCACTACCCAAGTGACCGTCGGCCGGCCGCTGGCTGCCACCACCCAAGTGACCATCGAGAAGCCTTGATCATGAACGCCTCGCAACGTGGTTTTACCTTGGTCGAAGTCGTCGTGACGCTGGCCCTGATCGGCCTGCTGGCCAGTATGGCCGCGCCGCTGACCGAGACCATCGTGCGCCGGGGCAAAGAGCAGGAATTGCGCACGGCGCTGTACCAGATTCGCGACGCCATTGACGACTACAAACGCGCCTTTGACGCCGGTTATATCGAGAAGTCGCTGAACAGCAACGGTTATCCACCCAATCTTCAAGTCCTGGTGGAGGGCGTGCGCGATGTGCGCAGCGCCAAGGGCGCCAAGTTCTACTTTTTGCGCCGCATACCCCATGACCCGCTGACGACGGTCAAGCGTGACGACGAAGGTGGCTGGGGCTTGCGCTCATATGACAGCACGGCTCAAAACCCGCGCGACGGTGAAGACGTCTTTGACGTCTACTCCAAGGCCCGGGGCAAAGGGCTCAACGGCATCGCGTACCGGGAGTGGTGAGCATATGCGTCGGGAAAAAGGGTTTACCCTGTTAGAACTGATGGTGGTCATGGCAATCATCGCGACGTTGATGACCATCGCCTTGCCACGCTATTTCAACAGCCTCGAAACGTCGAAAGAAACCACGCTGCGCCAGAGCCTGTCGGCCATGCGCGAAGCACTGGATCACTACTACGGCGACACCGGACGTTACCCCGATTCGCTCGATCAACTGATCGAGCAGCGTTACCTGCGCAACGCGCCGATGGACCCGATTGCCGAGCGTAAAGACACCTGGGTGCTGGTCAAGCCACCGGAAGGCGTGACGGGCGGGGTGGCCGATATCAAAAGTGGAGCCACAGGGAGGGCGCGTGATGGCAGCCTTTTCTCCGAGTGGTAAGCCTGCCGACGAGGCGGGGTTCACCTACCTGGGCGTGCTGTTTCTGATCGTGGTGATGGGCATGGGCCTGGCCAGTGCCGGTGAGTTGTGGGCCACCGCTTCGCGCCGCGATCGGGAACGTCAGTTGCTGTGGGTCGGCACCCAATACGCTCAGGCACTGCGCAGCTATTACCGCAGTTCGCCAGGCCTGGCCCAGTACCCGAAAGAGCTGGCAGACCTGCTTCAGGACGAGCGTTTTCCATCGCCAAAACATCATCTGCGCCAGCTGTATCCGGACCCGATTGGCGGCGGGGAATGGACATTGATGCTCGGTTTCGACGGGCGCATCACTGGCATCAGCAGCCCTTCGACGGACACGCCGCTCAAGCAGACAAACTTTCCCAGCCAGTGGTCGGACTTCAACGGCATGGCGAGCTACAAAGACTGGCAGTTCGTGGCCGACAAGGCCTTCCTTGACGGCACGTCGGGCCCGCCGAAAAGCCAGTCCGCACTGCCTGAGGCGTTATCGCCATGAACCGACACTGGCCGCGGCTCTGATCCTTGCGTGTGTGGCGTCCTTCGCCAGCGCGGCTGAAGAGGACGAAATGCTCGGCTTCATCGTAGATGACACTATCTCGCACATTGGCCACGACTTTTACTACTCGTTCAGTGAACGACTGCGCGCCATCAGCCCGATGGATTTCAACCAGGGACTCCGTGAACGACCTTCGTCACGCAGATGGCGGCCTCACTGCCTAGTGCCGATCAGTTAAGGCGCAAAACCTGTGGGAGAGAGCCTGCTCGCGATGGCGGATTGTCAGGCAACGCAAGTGTTGACTGTGCCACCGTCATCGCGAGCAGGCTCGCTCCCACAAGGATTGCGGCGTTCAACGCCTTAACTGATCGGCATTAGCCTCACTGCCCCCCGCATTTCCACCACACATAAAAAAAACCGCTCCCCTTCACCAAAGGTCGCGGTTTTTCTACGCTGCTCAATTGTTGCTGTGGATGGTGACCTGACTGGCGAGCTGAATGCCTTGCCAGACTTTGATGCCGTTCCCGTTCCCGAGCTGGTTGATGTTGCCGTACTGCAAGTTCGTCGCGTTGTGGACGATGCCCGATTCGATGAATTCGATGTTGGCATCGCCGTACAGGTTCTGAATGGACATGCTGTCGTAGGCCATCGCTTGGGCGCTGATCATGACCAAGAGGGCTGCGGTAAGGGGGGGCAATTTGAATAGGCTGGAACCATCAAATGGTGCAGTGTTTTAGCGATATTGTTTGACCGATACGCTCATGCCGTTCCCGGACTGGGGCACGGCGCTGGAAAGCTCCGTGCCAGCCTGGTCGATGCTGGCGTCGTTGTTATTGCTGTTCTGGTCGATCAGCACGTGCTGGCCAACCGGGGGGAGGGTAACTCTCCCAGGTCGCCACCGGGACCCAGGTCGTCGTTTTCCATTAAGTCATCGGCGCGCACGCCCGCACTGCTGCAAAACAGAAGCAGGCAGAGCGGGGTGGCGGTCGAGTTTTTCATGGTTCAGCCTTTTACGAAGAGGCTCGCCCCACCCACCGGATTGGTGGGTGGGGCGAAGGCTCAGTTCGAGACCACCGATACCGTACGTACGGAGCCTTGGGACGAGGTGATGGTAGCGGTCGGGTTAACCGATGGAATCACCGTGGTGATGTTGTTCACCGTCAGCTTCCAGCGACCGTTCCCCGGCACCGTGGTGGTGCCCAAGGTTACCAACCCTGTCGGGGTGGTCACCTTGATGGTGATGGTGTTGCCAGTGGTCACCGATGAGGTGCCCGCAAAGCTCCAGGTGAAGCGGTTGTTGGAGCGAGCTGACACCGTGGCCGTTGTCACCGCGAAGGTTTCCGCAGCAGGCCTTGGCGAGACTTGCACCGTGACCGTCGCCGGTGTCGACTGGGCGCCGAAGCTGTCCCGGGCGACGTAGGTGAAGGTGGTGGTGAAGGCCGTGGTCACCGTGCCCGGTGGGGTGTAGGTGATGACGGTGCCGTCAGTGCTGACGGTGCCTCGACCGGTCGCCGGTTGGGTCACGATGGCGGCGCTGAGCGGCACGTTGCCTTCCGGATCGGTGTCGTTGGCCAGCACGTTGATGGGAATCGCCACGCCCAGGGTCGAAACGGCATCGTTGACCGCAGTCGGTGGCCGGTTAGGCGCCACGGTGATGGTCACCGTCGCTGGCGTGGTCGAGGCCAGGCCTTTGATGTCTTGAGCCTTGTAAGTGAAGGTCGTGGTCAGTGGCGCGTTGACAACGGCTGGCGGGGTGTAAACCACTGCTGTGGTGCCGCTCAATGCCACGGTGCCTTGCCCGGCAGCCGGTGGAGTCAGCGCCGTGATGCTCAGTGGCGTGTTGCCGTCCGGGTCGCTGTCGTTGGTCAGCAGGTTAAGTGTGACCGGCACGCCGAAGCTGGTGCTGCCGGTGTCGGCGACGGAAAGCGGCGCCTGGTTCTCACCGGTATCCGGTGCAATGCCGACAACCACGACCGGCTCGGTGTCACTGCCGCCCGCGGCGGATTTGATCGTCACGGTGGCGGGTGGCTGGGTCAGTTCGGCGACGGTCAGGCTTTGCAGGGTGCCGGACTTCGACAGACGTCCATAGCCCTGAGCGACCATATCCGGCACGGCCACTTCGTCGCTGGAGGAGGCTTCGATCAGCAGACTGTGATTGCTCCAGTTGTAGCGAGCAGTCTGGATTTTCACCACGTCAGTGAGCTTGCGCGACACCGCTGTAGGGCGGGTAGTGCCCGTCGGGTTGGTGGCGGTGACCACCACGACCGGAGGCACGTTGCCAATGAACTGATGCTGAGCAAAGAACAGCCCTTTGCTGTCGCCTGTCAGATTGCTCAGACATGGTGAAGGCGGAGGGCCGGGGACGAGGGCGATACTTTCGCGCAAGCACAGGGTTGAGCTGGTATCCGACGTGGCAAAGATTTCGACCCGAGTGCTGTTGCCTGTAACCGATGGGGTACGGCGATAGGTGGCGCGGTCAATTTCCACGGGTGTTTGCGCACGGCTGTCGAGCACTTTGCCTGACAGGGTGAAAAGGTTGGCCTGGATGGTCCCCGCGGGCCCTTCGATGCGCACGAAGTTGGTGTTGAAGGGGCTATCGGTCACGGCTTCGGTGAGGTTCGGATCGCCGACGAAGGTTTCGATGGCGCCGGTGTCCGGGTTCACTTCCGTATAAGGGCCGTTGACGCTGCGCAGGAATGGCCCGATGGCACCGTTGACCGCGCCGCTGAATACCCCAGGCGCACCGACGCCGACGTCTCTGGTGATGTTGATCGCACGACGGCCGGTGGTGGTGACGTTGACCGTTTCGACGCCGTAAGGGTGGGTGATGGTGTAGGTGCCGGCAACGGGAATGTTGATGCGCATACGGATCCGCGCGAAGCTGATCTGATCACCGTCAAGCGGGGTCCCGCCGGCAAATGCAGCCTCAATTCCGGCGACGTAGGCGTCCATCCCATAGCCGGCGGCGTTGTTGGGGATGTTGGTTTCGGCGAGGAACCAGAACGCTTCGTCTGGCCAGTTATCCGGGAACACCATCGGCTGGGTGTCATCGAAAATGCCTGGTGTCGGCAGCAGGGTGCACATGTAGGCCGGTGGCACAGAAGCCGCCACCCGCGAGCTGGCGGCTCGGGATTGGCACAGTTCCATCGACAGTAGATTGTTGTCCTGATACCAGATCGGGAATTTCCCGGAGGCAAAGGTATAAGGGCCGGGGTCGACGGCAGCGAGTTGCGCGAAAGCACTGCCGGACAGCGAAAGAGTCAGTCCCAAGGCGTTGAGCGCCAGGCGTGGCCAATTGTTCATGATGCCTCCTGATGAGGATCTGGGCATGTGAGCGTTCATTGCACGATGACCACTTCTTCGGTATCGCTGCCGCCATTGGATGACGTCACCCGAACCTGGGCTGGCGGAATCGGTGTGATGCCGGTGGCGAGGCTTTTGACTGCGCCATCGCCACTGAGAGCACCGATGGCGACCCCGGTACCGGAGGTGGCGGTGAGTATGGGTGGCGAGGTTTCATCACTGGTCGAGGCGACGATGGTGATTTGTCCGTTGCTCAAGCTGTACTCGGCCCGGGAAATCACCACCAGGTCAGTCAGGGGCATGGGCAAGATCGTCGGGGTGCTGCTGGCGATGGCGAGATGGTTGTCGGCGGTCACTTGTAGGGTGCTTGGCAACGTCGGATTGGCCGGCGACTGCGCGTACCAGTGGCCGGTGGTGTCCGCTTCGGTCAAGTTCAGCACGGGGTTATTGCTGTCCAGGGTCACGCTCGCGGGTGGAGGCGGAGCCAAGACGAAGACGTCCTGCTGGGCCACCGGTGCGCTCTCGCCGGCATGCCGTGAATAGGTGCTGCGCTGGGCGATGACCGGGGTTGGCCGGACCACGCTGGACAGCTTGCCGGATACGGCAAAGAGGTTGGTGCGCAAGTCCAGGCCATTGGGACCTTCGATGCGCACGAAGTTAGTGTTGAACGGGCTGCCGGTGACGGCTTCGTTGAGGTTTGGGTCGCCGACGAATTGTTCGGCGGAACCGGTGACCGGGTTGGTCTCGGTGTAAGGGCCGTTGACGCTGCGCAGGAACGGTCCGACATCGCCCTTGAGCGCGCCGTCATAGGTTTTCGCTGCGCCGATGCCGATGTCGCGGGTCATGTTGATCGCGCGTCGCCCAGGGGTATCGACGGTGAATACTTCGACGCCGTAGGGGTGGGTCACGACATAGGTCCCGGCAGTGGGCACGTCGACGCGGATGCGGATGCGCGCAAAGCTGATCTGGTCGCCTTCCACGGGGTCGCCGCCGCTGAAGGCTGCTTCAACCGCAGAGACATACGTCAGGTCGATGCCCCGGGCCGCATCGACGATGGTGGTTTCACCGGTCGCCCAGAACGCTTCGTCGGGGAAATTGGTCGGGAAGACCATCGGTTGGGTGTCGTCGAAAACTCCTGGTGCGGGGATCAACGAGCACATGTAAGTCGGGGCGCCCGGTGCACTGGCAACCCTGGAACTGACAGCCTTTGAAAGGCACAGATCGAGGGTGCGTCCGTGGGTATCCTGATACCAGGCGGCGAAATTGCCGTTAGCGGGCAGGTAGGGTCCAGGGTCCACAGCAAACAGCGCCGCTTGGGCAACGCCTTGGGCCAGAGCGGTCACGACCAGAGCGATCGTGGTTTTGGACAGTAAAGGGTGCATGTGTATTCCCTCTATCAGAAGACCTGCTCCTTGGGGGGCGAGTCGGTTGACAGGGCTTTGGCAACTTCCATACCAACTTTGAAAAACGTCTGCGCAAGCCCGTAATAAAAGGCCTGTGGCACTGCTGCGGCTAACTCGTGGCGGGCGTCGAAGCGGGCGACTGCCCCCAGTGTTGGGGTCAGATTGGGGCGGTGAGGTGGGCTGGAAAAGATGGGGGGCAACACCGGAAACGGGGCAAACATCGAGCAGTGGGCTATAACCCTATATGGGAAGCCGGGAACCACGTCCATGAATATCCAAGCATCAGCCCTTCAAAAAGAAGAGGGTGATATTCGGCATAGGTCGCACAAACAACCGTTCAATCTGCTGCGCTGGTTTTCGCTGATCAGCATGATGGTGATCGGCACTGTGGCCGTGGCGCTGGGCGCGGTGTCCACGCGTTTTGTGATTACCGAGAGCGTGCAGCGCGATGCGTTACTGACGTCGCAGTTCATTCAAGCGATTGCTGCAGCCGAGGTACGCCATGTGTCCATTCCCAACGTGCGGACCATGGGCGAGTTGCTCGACCCGCGCAAAGACAAGGATTTTCCCGATGTCGATCCAATGGCTCGTGCCAGTGCCCGCGGTGAATTTCTCGACCATATCAAACATTTGCCCGATGTAATCCTGGTCAACATCTTCGCCCCGGACCGCATGGTGATCTGGTCCACCAACCCGGAGTTGATGGGCACCACGATCCATGCCGACGAGGACCTCGATCACGCGTTTGGCTCCAAGACTACGGTGTCCGCCAGCTATCACAGCGTAGACAAGGCGCGCATGGAGCAGAAGTTCATCACGCCACCGGACCACATCTTCATTGAGAATTACATTCCGCTGTTCGATGCCGACCACGAAAACGTCACCGCGATGGTCGAGGTCTACAAGGAACCCACGGACTTGATCGACCGCATGGAGCGCGGCCTGGCAATGATCTGGCTGGCCACGGCCCTCGGGGGCGGTCTGATCTACCTGGGGCTGTACTGGATCGTGCGGCGGGCGGCGATTCTGTTGGAAACGCAACAAAAACAACTGATCACCAACGAAACCTTTGTCGCCCTAGGGGAGATGTCTTCGGCGGTTGCCCATAGTCTGCGCAACCCGTTGGCGAACATTCGCTCCAGCGCCGAACTGGCGCTTGAGTTCGACAGTGGCGCGGCCCACAAAAACATCAACGACATCATCGCTCAGGTCGATCGCATGTCGAAATGGGTCCGGGAATTGCTGCAATCCTTGCGACCGCTCAACGACGAAGCGGAGCCGGTGAACCTGGTCGCGTGCTTGCATGACAGTCTCCTGGCCTTTGAATATCAGATCGCCAAGGAAAAAATTCACGTGGTATTCGAGCCGAAGGAGACGCCGATGGTGCTGAGCCAACAGGTGCAGCTGACGCAGATCCTCAACAGTTTGATGGCCAATGCCCTGGAAGCCATGGATAAGGAGGGCACGCTGACCCTCGCGCTGGAACCGATCGATCCCGCAGGTATTTGTTTGGTCGTCAGTGACACCGGCAAAGGCATGAACGAGGAGCAGCGCAGCATGGCGTTCCGCCCATTTTTCACCACCAAGCAAGGCGGGCTGGGCGTCGGGCTGGTGTTAGTGAAACGCATCATGGAGCGTTTTGGGGGGGCGGTGACCCTGGACAGCCGCGAAGGCGAGGGCACAACCGTCCGTATGTCGTTCAAGCGAATTTCCTGACAATGGGCATGAACTTTCCCCGCTAGCGGGTGCCACGCCCCAGTTGTTTTTAGCAGGATGTGGCGCATTGGTGTTGATAAGCCATTGTTTTTCCAAGTGTTAATACTTTTGCGTAAGTCTGTTACAAATTTGGCGAGGTCTTTGCAAATCCCACATCACCCCTTCACACATTCGAGGCGGTTGATGATGGATAGAAACGCGCGTTATTCCCTCAAGTGGATTGGTCTATTGACACCACTGAGCGTCCTTTTGACGATGACGCTGGGCACCGCGACTCTGCGCGCGAGCCCGATCGATGACGAGCGACAGCCTGAACCATCTGACCCTTCGGCTTACTACGACGAACCAGCTGACGAACCTGCGGCGTTGAACGCCATTTTGAGCATGCCTGAGGCCAACCAGGACGCCTTCGACTTGCCCGATGGCAACAAAGGCAACCGCGACGAGACGCGTATAGAGAACGCCTTGCCGCCAGCGGTGCAGACCAGTTACAACTACCCCACCAATGGCAAACCGAGCCCGTTGTATAACGCTCAACCCTTCACTCAGCAGTTGGTGCTGTTTGAAGAGTTCGGCCCGGAAAAACTCGACCCCACTACACCGGCCGCACCGTTGGGTTTCCCGCCGGCAGCGGTCGGTCCATTGCCACAACAGGACCCGACCAATGCCGCCCGCAGTGCACCACCGAGCGCGGCACTCGATGCCTTCCTGCGTCAACCGGGGCTGACACCGTTCCCCAGCCAGTATTCCAACGTGGTGGACCGCAACCCTTGGCAGGCGCAGATCGAAGTCTTCCTCAACCGCCATATCGGCTCGTCGGCTGAAGGTCGTCCGCCAGGAAAGGGCTGGTCGCATCAGCGCTGGAACGAGTTCTACCCGCAATTGGCCTACAAAACCGTGCAAACCGGGGCGAGGCTCAACAGCGGTTGGCGTGACAGCCTTCAGATGCACCACTACGCCGTGGGCGAGTTCGGCCCTGGCGGCCTTTATCACAACGTCGCTGGCGTGCCGGCAACGGATGGCACCTCCAAGGGTGTTGATGCGCGCTTCCACCCGAACATGCCGGTGCAGAATCACAACTCGGTCTGGACCTTCGATGGCACCCTGCCGCCTAAATTGCTGATGGTGCGTTATGGCCAACCAGTATTGATGCGCCACTACAACGGCTTGCCGATCGACCCGTCGGCCAACATGGGTTTTGGTTTGCACACTATCAGTACCCACGAACACAACGGTCACGCACCGGCGGAAAGCGATGGTTATGCCAACGCGTTTTTCTTCCCGGGGCAGTATTACGACTATCGCTGGCCGATCCAGCTGGCCGGTTACGACACCATCAACACCGACGCTCATGATCCACGCGCGGCGTTCCCTTGCTCACCGGGTGAAACCCTGTGGACCAACGACGTCAGCCCGAGCCGCAAGACGTGCGAGAACGGCACGATCAAGATCCGTGGCGACTGGCGCGAAACCATGAGCACCCACTGGTTCCACGACCACATGCTCGATTTCACTGCGCAGAACGTCTACAAGGGCAACGCGGCGATGATGAACTACTACAGCGCCCTGGACCGTGGCAACGAGTCGGTGGACGACGGCGTCAACCTGCGTTTCCCTAGCGGCAGCGCCTTGCCGTGGGGTAACCGCGACTACGACGTCAACCTGGTGTTCGCCGACAAGGCATGGGATCAGAACGGTCAGCTGTGGTTTAACCCGTTCAACACCGACGGCTTCCTCGGTGACCAGGTGCTCGTCAACTGGCAGTGGAAACCGGCCCTGGATGTACGTGCCCGCAGCTATCGGTTCCGCATGCTCAACGGTTCGGTGTCGCGCTACTTCAAACTGGCGCTGGTGCGTGAAATCAAAGGCACCAGTGGCGAGTTTCAGGGGCCCAAAGGCTCGGGTGTGTCCTATGCCCGCGTGCCGTTCCACATGATTGCCAATGACGGCAACATCATGGAGCACAGCGTGCCATTCGACGGCACCATGGACCTGGACGCCGACGGCGACAAACAGAACCACAACGCAATCCTGCCAACCCAGGGCATTGCCGAGCGCTTCGACATCATCGTCAACTTCGCGAAAAACGGCATCAAACCGGGTGACAAGGTGTTCTTTGTCAACCTGCTGGTGCATGACGACGGTAAAGGCCCGAAAGAGCCGGTGTCGCTGGCCGACGTGCTCTCCGAAAATTACAAAGCGGTGATCAAGCAAACCAGCAAAGGGCCGATGTGGGACAAGGGCGACCCGGCAGTGGGCAAAGTTTTGCAACTCAACGTCAAGCCTTACACCGGTCAGGACCTGACCATGGACCCAGCAGCCTATGAACCGGCCAAACCGGGTAAAGCCGAAGGCCTGGTGATGATCCCGCTGAAGATTCATCGCGACAATGCGGCCGACAAGGCGCGGCTGGCTCAGGCACGTCACCGGACCTTCACCTTCGGCCGTTCCGACGGCACCGATGAAGCACCGTGGACGGTCAAGACCGATGGCGGCTTCGGCTTCCACATGGACCCACGTCGTTTGAACGCCGCGACCCAGTTGGCTAACGGTCCTACCGATGCCGGGGCCGCCGGTTTCGGCACCCTGGAGGTGTGGAATATTAAGGCCGGCGGTACGGGCTGGAGTCACCCGGTGCATGTACACTTCGAAGAGGGGATCATCCTCAGTCGCGGCGGCAAGGCACCACCGGAATGGGAAAAATGGGCGCGCAAGGACGTGTACCGCATAGGCTCGGAAAAAGATGGCCTGGACAACGTCGAGATGGCCATCAACTTCCGCGAATTCGCCGGGACCTACATGGAGCACTGTCACAACACTCAGCATGAAGACAACTCGATGCTGCTGCGTTGGGACATTGAGAAACCGGGGCAATTCCAGTTGATGCCAACTCCGCTGCCAAGCTGGGATGGTGTGCGCTACGTCAGCTCTGCCGCACTGCCAACCTACAAAACCGGTGACGGCGTTGGCCCTAAAGTGACGGTTAAACAATGAAACGCCGCGAGGGAGCCGAAATGAACATGAACATGAACATGAACATGAACATGAACATGAACATGAAAACGCCGCGCTCCCGCGCCTTGGGCATGCACCTGATATTGGTACTGGTCAGCTGTCTGCTGGCCAGTCAGGTGCTGCTGGCCCATGAAGGTGTGCTGTCGCCGACGCAGGAGTCGCCGAAGCAGGAGTCGGCGACACCGTGGGGGGGCGACTATTTCCCCAACACCCTGCTGACCGATCAGGACGGTCAGCAGGTGCGTTTTTTCGATGACTTGATCAAGGACAAGGTGGTGGTGATCAACTTCATCTTCACCACGTGCAGCGACTCCTGCCCACTGGAAACCGCGCGGCTGCGTCAGGTGCAAAAGCTGCTCGGCGACCGGGTTGGCCAGGACATCTTTTTCTACTCCATCAGCATTGACCCGTTGAGCGACACGCCCGAAGTGCTCAAGGCCTATGCGCAACGGTTCAAGGTCGGACCGGGCTGGAAGTTTCTCACCGGGGAATTTGCGGATGTCACCGAGCTGCGCAAGAAACTCGGGCTGTTCATTGAAGGCGTCGACAACGGACGCAACAAGGACCACAACCTGAGCCTGATCGTCGGCAACCAGACCACTGGTCGCTGGATGAAAGCCTCACCGTTCGAGAACCCGTGGATTCTCGCCGATCAGCTGGCCAACACCTTGCAGAACTGGAAAAAACCCAGCACGGGAGAAAGCTACGCCAACGCCCCGGAAATTCGTCCGCCGAGCAATGGCGAAGAACTATTCCGCACCCGCTGCGCGTCGTGCCACAGCCTCGGCCCGATGGACGGGCAGGGTCTCGGCATGCGCAGCATCGGTCCGGACCTGATCGGCGTGACCCGCCAACGTGATCCGGCCTGGCTCAACCGCTGGATTCGCGAGCCGGACGTCATGTTGAAGGAGAAAGACCCGATTGCTATGGAGCTGTTTGAACGTTACGACAAAATCTCAATGCCCAACCTGCGTCTGGATGAGAAATCCGCGCAATCGATTATGCAATTTTTGCAGGAAGAAACCGACCGCCAGCAACCGTTGCAAGCGGTGCAGGCGCAATAGCGGCTAGCTAATATCATCGGCTCAGATACAGGCGCGTTCAATGCCACCTACACTGATCCGTGACTTGGCTGAACAGGCTTGATGCGAGCATTCAGGACAACCCTATGCCGATACTGGAACAACAAAAAGAACCGGCGCCGGCCGCGCCGGAAGCAAAGGGCCAGATCCGGCGGAGTCAGTTCAATCTGCTGCGTTGGTTTTCCGTGGGCAGCTTCTTGATCATCGCCGCAGTGGCGTCGGGACTTGGCTATATTTCTACGCGGTTCGTCGTTATCGAGAGCGTCGAACGCGATTCGATGCTGACCGCGCAATTCATTCAGGCCATTGGTGATGGCGAAATTCGCCATGCCTCGATCAGCCCGAACAGAACCATGGGCGAAATGCTCGACCCGCGGCTGGACAACGCCTATCCCGACGTGCCCCCGGCAACCCGTGCGGCTGCGCGTGTTGAATTTCTCGATCATGTGGAGCATCTGCCGGACATTTTGTTGGCCAACGTGTACGCGCTGGATCGCACCGTGGTCTGGTCGACGAACCCGGAGCTGATCGGCACGCGCATCGAAGGCGACAATGAGCTGGACGAATCATTTAAAATGAAAGAAGCGGTGTCCACCAGCTACCACGAGATCGACGATGCGCGTCCCGAACAGAGACTGCTGCGCGAGCCGGAATACCTGTTCATCGAGAACTACATCCCGATGTTCAATGCGGACAAAAGCAAAGTGGTCGCCATGGTCGAGATCTATAAGGAACCGGTGGACTTGGTGGAGCGCATCCAGCGCGGTTTCAAAGCCATCTGGCTGGCGACTGTGATCGGCGGTCTGGTCATTTACCTGGGGTTGTTCTGGATTGTGCGCCGGGCCTCGATGTTGCTGAAGAGTCAGCAAAAACAATTGATTACCAATGAAACTTTCGTCGCCCTGGGGGAAATGTCCTCGGCGGTCGCGCACAGTTTGCGTAATCCGCTGGCCACTATTCGCTCCAGCGCCGAGCTGGCCCAGGACATCGCCAACCAGGGTGCGCAGAAGAACATCGGTGACATCATCCATCAGGTCGATCGCATGTCACGCTGGGTTCGGGAGTTGCTGGTGTCGTTGCGACCCATGAATGACGACTACGAAACGGTCGAGCTGGTGCTGGCCATTGATGACACCCTGAGTGCTTTCGAGGCGCTGATCAAACGTTCGAACGTGGAAGTGCACTTCACCCCTAAAACTTGCCCACCGGTCGTCAGCCAACAGGTGCTGCTGACGCAAATACTCAATAGCCTGTTTTCCAACGCCCTGGAAGCGATGCCCGAGGGCGGCCACCTGACGATTGATATCGAACAACCACACGCCGGCCATGTGCGCATGACTCTCAGTGACACCGGCAAAGGCATGACCAAGCAGCAGCAACAGATGGTCTTCAAACCGTTTTTCACCACCAAACAAGGAGGGTTAGGTGTAGGCCTGGCCCTGGTCAAACGAATAATGGAACGTTTCGAAGGCTCGGTCGAACTGACCAGCCAAGAGCAGGAAGGAACCCGCGTCTGTCTCAATTTCAGAGTGGCAACGGGAGGGGAATATGGAACGCAGCATATTGCTGGTCGAGGATGACGAAATCCTCGCCGAGAATATACAGACCTACCTGGAGCGCAAAGACTTCGAGGTGACGGTCTGCCACTCTGCTGAAGATGCACTGGTGCAATTAAGTACGTTCGCCCCCGACGTGGTGCTGACCGACAACTCGTTGCCGGGCATGAGTGGTCACGATCTGATCCAGAAGCTGCGCGTCAGCGCGCCGGACCTGAAAGTGATCATGATGACTGGCTATGGCAATGTCGAAGATGCCGTGGTGGCGATGAAGGAGGGCGCGTTTCACTACGTCACTAAACCCGTGGCGTTGCCCGAGCTCAAGCTGTTGCTGGACAAGGCGCTGGCGACCGATCGCATGGAGCGCACGTTGTCGTTTTATCAGGAACGTGAGGCGCAGAAGTCTGGCGTGCAGGCGTTGATCGGCGAATCGGGGCCGATGCACTACCTGAAAAATACCATCGCCCAGTTGCTCGACGCCGAGCGACGCATGGCCAACACCGACCTGCCGCCCGTGCTGGTGGAAGGTGAAACCGGCACCGGTAAAGAACTGGTGGCCCGGGCGCTGCACTTTGACGGCCCACGCAGCAAAGGCCCGTTCATTGAGTTCAACTGCGCGTCGATCCCCTCCAACCTCGTGGAGTCGGAACTTTTCGGCCACGAAAAAGGCGCCTTTACCGACGCCAAGGACCGCCGTGTCGGCCTGGTGGAAGCGGCCGATGGAGGTACGCTGTTTCTCGATGAAATCGGTGAGATGGACTTGCTGTTGCAAGCCAAACTGCTGAAGTTGCTGGAAGACCGGACCATTCGTCGAGTCGGTTCGGTGAAGGAGCGCAAGGTCGATCTGCGCGTGATCAGCGCCACCAACTGCAACCTTGAACAAATGGTCCAGCAGGGCAAGTTTCGCCGTGACCTGTTCTTCCGTCTGCGGATCATTTCCATCAAGGTGCCGCGCCTGTATGCCCGTGGCGAAGACATTCTGCTGTTGGCCCGGCATTTCCTGGCGGTCCACGGCAAACGCTATGGCAAGCCGAACCTGCATTTCAGCGATCAGGCTGAAGAACTGCTGCTCAGCTACAGCTGGCCGGGCAACGTGCGCGAGTTACGCAACATGCTTGAGCAAACGGTGCTGCTGGCCCAGAGCGATACCATCGCCGTTCACCAGTTAAACGTTTGCCTGAGCCTGGTGGATGACCCGCCGATGTATCAGCATGAGCCACAACACCATGAGCCGCGCCCGGTCTATATCGGCACCGAGTCGATGAACCTGCCCGAAGTCGAGCGCGACATGGTGCGCAAGATGCTCGACAAGACCGACTGGAACGTCACCAAGTCCGCTCGGCTGTTGGGCCTGAGTCGCGACATGTTGCGCTACCGGATCGAGAAACTCGGCCTGGCACGCCCGGATAAACGCCAGTGGTAGGCTTATTGCAACATCGGGCCCTGACGACTGAGGCACTCGAGTGTGCAACTCGGGTCGAGGACTTCCTCGTTCACGTACACACCATGCTCGGCATCGTACGTGCGGATGAACACCCGAACGGAGGCGTCGGCGAGCGTCGGCAAGCGTGAATCGTAGAACACGTGCTCGCTTGAAATCGGTATGAACTCCTGGGGCGAGGTCGGGATGTATGTCCCCGGCGGTATTATGTTCATGGAGGGTGGAACGGGGTGGGCGAAGGGTTGGTCGGCCCCGTAATAGTTGAATTCACTGCTGTAATCGGTGGTAGGCGTCATGCGGTCGTCTGCGTGGGCGGCGCTTGCAACAACCAGGCAAACAGTGAATAGCAGCGTCAGGTCGGTTTTTTTCATGGCAACACCTGTGTAATCGTTTTTCGCGCAATTCCCCAAGGCCATTAACTATAGCTGTCGTACGGGGGACGCGTTCGCCGTGCCCGGATTACAGGATTCCAACAGGTTTTTTTTATAGTCTAATCTAGACTAGTGCCGGTCAAACAAGACCCGAGTTCTGGAGCGCGCAATGGAAATGCCGACAAAAGAAACAGCCATCGCCAGCAACCGCGAGGCGTGGAACGATTCCGCCCGACACCACAAAAACACCCGCGAATGGCACGAGATTTTGAGCGCCGTGGGTCAGAGGAATTTTTCCTGCCTGGATGCGACGTTGACTGGTGTGCTGGAGCAGGTGGGCGTTGACGGCAGGGACGTGGTGCAACTGGGGTGTAATAACGGGCGCGAGAGTCTATCGCTGTTTGCGTTGGGCGCGCGCAGCGTGGTGGGCGTCGATCAGTCTGATGCGTTTCTCAATCAGGCGCGGGAGTTGGCGTCGCACTCGGCTTATGCTCCCGAGTTCATCGAGGCGGACATCCATCATTTGCCGAGCGCGATGCAAAATCGTTTTGATGTGGCCCTGATCACCATCGGCGTCTTGAACTGGATGCCGGACATCGGCGAATTCATGCGTCACGTCGCGCAAACCCTCAAGCCCGGCGGCGCGCTGGTGATATACGAAACCCACCCGTTCCTGGAGATGTTCGATCCCGAGTCAGCTGATCCGTATCGCCCGGACAGCTCGTATTTTCGCACCGAGCCGTTCGTGCAGAACCGGCCGATCGTCTACGAAGGCAAGGTCGAACAGCAGGCCGCTGCGTCCTACTGGTTCGTCCACACCCTGGGCGCCATCTTCACCGGCGCCCTCGACGCTGGATTGCAAATCAGCCACTTCAAGGAATACCCGCACTCCAACCGGGAGGAGTTGTATGACCGGTATGAGCGGCAGGCGGCGCAGTTGCCGATGTGTTTTACGTTGGTGGTGAAGCTTTTACCACGTAGCCGATAGCACGAAGAAACTCCTCGTTGTCGCCGTCGGCAAGCACTTGTGAAAGATACTCGCTGATAGCTTCGCCGGCACCAACGTCCACGCGCATTTCGGAAACGCAAGAGCGCGAACGCGCCATAATGAAAGTTAGCTTACGTCTAATTAAGCACGGCGGCTTCAGTGCGTTTAAACCTGATGCGCCTACTCCATGCGATTGCGGGGCGTTCGATAAGTATGTATGTGATGGCTGCAAATACGATGCAGGCTGCCACTGCAAGGACAGTCGCTAATATGTCCGAAGCTAAGCCGGTCGGCATGATACGCCGGAAAAGGCGCATGAACGTTCCTGTTACCGGTGGATGGAATAAATAGATGCTGTAGGATATCAAGCTGATTTTTTGTACAGGATAGCTGGACAAGAAACCAAGAGTCACAGTGCCAGCAACCAAAAAACAAAACAAAAGACCAGTCAATCCGACAGCCATTGTAAATGAGTTTTGATCGGCCGCGCCGATGAAGAGGACTAATGTGCAGTACCCAACGGCAATATATCGGTTTTGCTTAGAGCCTCTAAGTATCTGAGCACATAGAACCCCTGCCATGAAGCTGAACCAGAACGCGATAAATCCACCTTGCCAACCTATCGAATGAATAAGCCCGGCAGGCCAAAGTAGCGCCAACAATGCACTGACCCAAATCGTAATATTTCGCGCCTGCAAAGCGTTGCCGCCTCTGGCTTGTTCGGACAGCCAAAGTAGTGCGGCAAATGCGATATAAAACTGCACCTCAATACAAAGTGTCCAAAACACCGTTATGATGTTTTCGATGCCAAGAATACCTTGAAGAAACGTCAAGTTCGCGAGAATGTCCGTGACACTAGGAATTTCAATCCCACCTTGCCCTGAGGTATGCTTTGCGACAATCACAAGCACACCAAGTGCAACGGCAGCATAGTATGGCGGAGCAAGCCGCACTAAACGGCGCGCCACAAAATTCGCAGCGTTCGCAGTGTGCATCGGCACTGAAAATGTTGTGACCGCCATGACGATGCCGCTTAATACGAAAAAAACAGGCACACCCAAGTGACCAGCGTCAAAAACTATATATTTCAACCAGTCCGGAATTGCCGCTAGAAGGGTTGGAATATGTTTTCCCTCAGATAAATGAAACAGAACCACCCAAAGTGCTGCAAAGCATCGCAACGCGTCAACCAAGGCGAGGCGATGCTTATCGTCAGTTGTGATTCCACTCATTCCTGTCTCTCCTTCCTCTTTCCACTAATGTCGATGAGGTTGTCAGTTCGACCTAAAAGCGGAAAGCGCCTCACTATGACGAACTGCTCACACACGCATTGCAAAGAGCAGCTTCAAATAACTTTGCAGAGTTCTCCCAAGAACTTAAAGCCACAGTTTGATATGCCTTCTCTGAAATCGTACGCCACTTCAAATCATCCAAAAGCAAAAGCTGCTCAACAGCATGAGCCAAGGCAACACTATCATCAATATCTGCCAGCACACCGTTTTCGAAACAAGATATTGCCTCTAACGGCCATCCCGTGCGCGTTGAAACTACCGGAACCCTACATGCCATTGCTTCCATCGCCATAAGGTTAAAGCCTTCACTCCGGCTTGCTGATAGCCAGACATCACATTGAGCATAAAGGTCACAAATACGCTCTTGATCGGGAGCTAGATAAAACTCAAGATTCGCTGGAAACTTAAAAAAACCACCTGGTGGAGAACTTCCAAAAGTTATAACTCGAAGCGTCGGGAATTTTTCCTCTAGCAAAGATACAATCTGGAGCGCAACATCAAAGCCCTTTAATGGCGCCTCATGGTACAAAAAGCCGATTGTTGGGCGATGTTGCTTCCCCCTAGACGCGGAAAAAAATTGCCGATGATCGACACCGTTCAACACCAAAGAAACATCAGAGTCGCCATACTCCACACGCATGACATCTACCAACCATTTAGAAATGGTTATTTTATGTAAAGGCATTTTATACGTTGCCATAACTCTATCAATCGGGCAAAAAGGGAAAATTTCATGCGCTTGCACAAAATACACTTTTACACCCTTGGACCGACCTAGGGAATTCACCCACTCAGCTGTTTCCCACCACGTCGCAATTACAACATCTGCATCTGGAACATCCGAATCTAAAATCGGCCTATATTTTTCTATCACTCGGTGATCAAGGCCAAGGCCGTCTAAATGAGATGGAATTTTCTCGTTTATCGGCCAACCCTTACCCGTGATGAAACTCTTCACTTTCCTGCGCAGCGGAATGGGAGGCAATGGCAAGGAAACAAGTGTCACATCATGCCCAGCGTCAGATAATGCCTTGGCGTAAATTGCAACGACGCGAATCCCGCCAGCCATGCTCGCTACAGGCAATACAAAAACCACTTTCATTAGAACATCCCCCCCCCCCTGAAAATCAGAGGCTGTCTATTAAGATCCAACACACACAGCCAATTGACGTGCTATCCAGCCACCTCTCGACGAGCATCAAACAGGCAAAAGCCAATACTTCGCCTAAGACGCTCTAACTCATACGATTCAAATGTTCAGCTAGCCTTAGAGTAAGTTGCAAAAGCGGCATTGTAGGGTTGCTGGCACCGCCTGTAGAAAAAACACTGCTGCCTGCAACGTAAAGATTGGCTACACCAAACACTTTACAGTTCTCGTCGACAACTCCAAACTCAGGCGAAGTTGCCATCCGTGTGGTGCCCATATGATGTGCATGGGGACTTACCTTCAGTGGCAAGTCCTCGTCATAAACGCACGCTTCTAGCTTGACAAAACCTAGTCCACCTTTAGCAAAACATTTCGCCACTTCGAGCCCTATAGACTTGATGGTACTCCGGTCCGCAGGGCTTAGTTCCCAATGAACCGTTGGCTTCCTCATCCCTAACGCATCTCGATCCTCGAGTAATGTAATGCGGCTGTTCGGGTTGGGAAACTGTTCAATCAACGTGCCGATTACTCCATCCCCGGGACAATTGAACTTGGTAATAAATTCAATCTTATGCGCCTCTCCTGCTTCGCAGATGAGGTTCTCGAAAAAGCCCTTGATTGCGGCCATTCGCCCATAGGACTTCACTTCAGATACAAGCGAGGCACTCACGTTCCCTTTGCCCGAGCTGTGTTCCATCACGAATGTATCTGTCGTGAAGTACTGGCGAGAATCTGTACTCTGCCCGTCTTTCAAGATGAAGGTACCCAATTCGACGTTCAGGTGTTCCATGAAACATCTACCAACGAAACCATCCTTGCTTACGATACCGCCAGTTACCAGGGACTCACTATTGAGAAGGTGCCTGGCATTCTCGATTGCGCCCGTCGCCAGAATGAATTGTTTTGCAATGACTCGCTCCCGATGCAGCTCATAGTCCGACACGACTATCGCCGCAATGCTGCCGGTCTTGTTATCAAACTCAAGATCGACACAGTTGCAATTGATGAACACATCAAGCTCTTCGGTCTCATTGAGTTCCTTGGCATATTTTTGTGCAAATCGTGTCGGTGGGCTTAGTAAGAAACGATCAGCCTCAAACTCGGTGTCATCCAAAGTCGCATTGATGGCTTTGAATTCAGAGTGTGGCGGAAGATCCAGGATATCCATGGCCGCTGGCAGATAACGCTCGATCTCGGAAAACGCGATGGGCCAACCGGGTAAATGCACCGGAGGGCCTACGGTAAAGTCAGACCGCTCGAAGGGACGGCATCGCCCGGCCCAGTGATTGGAGGTGCCGCCAAGATACCGCAGGCGCGCTTCCTCGGCGTAGACGTCAAGGCCTGACGATGGGCACTTGTAGAGGCTCTGCGAGTTCTGTGAATATTCGTGTCCACCCCCCTCGACAAGTAGCACCCGCCGGCCATTGCCGGCCAAACGCAAGGCCAGCGTAATGCCGGCTGGCCCCCCCCCAACAATGCAGAAATCATAGGAGTCGCAGAGTTCTTTCTGCGATTGGTAGTCTTTGATCATGCTTGTGTTTGCCGAAAATACTGGGCAGGCAGCACCCATCCATTGATGACAACAAAGTCAGACTTAACCGCAGGAGGCCGAGCATCGGCTTTGGAAATTCCATACATGAGCCCCCCGAGGCTCAACAGGGCAAACGCCTGAAGGAAGCCTCTGCGCCCCATCACAGATGTTTTAAAATCAGGTGCTCTCATGATTCAAAGCTCCACGACATCAAGATTGCGTTGGAGATTTCAACTACGCATCAAGGCCACAATTTTGCAGGCCTCCATCAATACCCCAATAACGGCGCCGAGCCACAACTTTGGAAACAACAAGAGAAATCGATCAAATCAAAGCTTTAGCGAGACTCGACAACAACTCCCCGAACAAAGCCCCCACCACCAGCATTGGCAGCACAACAAGTTCGCGCTTGAGATTGAACAACCCCAAACGGCAATTGACATAAAAAACCAGGACAAGTGTAGGAAACGCATGCAAGGCGACGCCCCAAATCGCATATTCGACTCCGCCAATCGCCAGCATCAGGGGCAGTAGCCCCCATAAGGAGACTGCGCGAATAATGTTGTCCATGGCTTGGTATTTTGTGAGTCCCAAGGCAAGCCAGACTTGATGCGCCACTGTGAAGCGCATTGTGAAAAAAGAAAGTGAAAGAATGGCCAGCATGTTGCCGGCCTGGGCATACCGCTGATCGTACAAGATGCTGATCAGCAGCGGACTGCCGGTCCAGAACAGTCCACAGAAAAACAGCGAGGCCAGATCGAACCCCAATTTGAAGCGGTAATACAAAGCGTGGAGCCGTGCGGTGTCATTTGTTCTTGAGGCTTCACTGAATGCCGGCAGGGCCACGGCCCCGACCAACCTTTGCATTCCAGTTTGAAGAGCGCCCAAAATCAACACGGCAATGGAGTAGACACCCAGTTCGGTGGCCGACATGCTGCCGCCGAACCAGATGCGATCACCTTGCATGGCCAGTACGCCCACTGCCGAAGACAACAGCATCCAACGGCCGAAAACGACCAACTCCTTGAGCGCAGAACGGTCCCAGTGTAGACGGTTGGACGGGCCCTCAAACCAGAAATGACCCAGCAGAGTGCTGGCCATCGCTGCTACTAGACCTGCAGCCACCAGCGACCAGATAGACCGGGTGAAGTAACCGAGGGTCAGCAAGACCAGAAGGCCTGCAAGCTGAGACGCAAAATCGGCGAACACCACTTTTTTTTGCTGGAAAGCACGCACTGCCAAGTCCACTTTCGTCGACTGAAAGCCATAGAAGATTGCCGAGATACCGGTTAGTGCCAACACCATAGGCAACTCCGGTGCGGCATAGGTGGAGTTGATCGACCACAGATTGAGGGTTTGCGCCAACCAGGCGAAGCCTGCGATGAGAAGTGTCGACGCAAAAAGGATGACTCCGCGCACAATCTGCACGGTCCACACCGTATTAAGGAACACCGGATCGTCGCCATTTGGACTCTGGATGATGTTCTGGCGCAAGCCGACATCGGACAGCAAGTGCAGAACCAGCGACACGGTGGTGGCGATGGCCATGATGCCAAACATTTCCGGCATCAGCAGTCGCGCCATCACCAGGTTGCCACCCAAACGAATGGCTTGAGAGGTAACAAGTGCCCCCAGATTCCATGCCCCAGCAGATATCGCACGCTTGCGCAGGCTCAACGATGGCGATAAATCAACTGAAGGCATTACAACTACCCCGGACTCAATGGCACAAAAGGTACTATAGTCGCATTTGGCCATTCCACTAGTCGCTCATCAATCACTAAGTCCAAAAACCTATGCCTGAGCACTTTCGCGCGTTAATTGCCATTCTGGTTATTGCCGGCATCGTTTTTGCCCTCGCACGTCGATCAGCAGCCGACCTGATGGCTGATCGTGACTTCACTCGTCGCCGCAATCTTTGGTTCGTGTTGACGCTACTGGCCTTTGTTTCGCACAGTTTCTGGGTGTATGCGGGTATTGCCGCCATCGTTTTGACCTTCGCACGAAAAAGCGAACGCAACCCCGTGGCGCTGTTTTTTATCCTGCTGTTTCTCATCCCGCCGGCTCCGGCAGAAATTCCAGGCTTCGGCCTGATCAACTATTTTTTTGCCCTTAACCATATTCGTCTGCTGGCATTGTGCGTGTTGCTTCCAGCTTTTTTCGCGCTACGCAGGCAAGCAGACACGGCCTCTTTCGGACGCACCTGGCCTGATAAGTTGTTAGCGGCCAACCTGCTACTGATGAGCCTGATTTACCTGCGCGAAACCACGGTCACCGACACGTTGCGCCAAACGCTATACCTTTTCATCGATGTTTTTTTGCCTTACTACGTCGCCAGTCGGGCCCTCAAGAAACTCAGCGACTTCAAGGACGCCCTATTGGGTTTTGTAATCGCCGCCATGGTGCTGTCGCTGATTGGTCTCTTCGAATTTTCCCGCAATTGGCTGCTCTACAACGCGCTGATCGATGCCTTGGGCCTACACTGGGAAATGTCTAGCTACTTGAGCCGTGGAGGCTCACTGCGTGCCAGCGCCACCACCGGCCAAGCCATTGCGCTGGGACTTGTCATCAGTGTAGCGATGGGTTTTTACCTGTTCTTGCAAAACGGTGTACGCAGCCGATTTCAGCAACTCCTGGGGGCGCTCCTGCTCGCAGGTGGACTGATTGCCCCCCTATCGCGAGGCCCTTGGATTGGCGCAGCCACGATGATCATGGTGTTCATCGCCACCGGCCGGAACGCTTCCAAACGCCTGATGCTACTGGCGGTCGCCGGAGTCTTTACCCTTTCCCTGCTGGCTATTGTGCCTGGCGGGCAAAAAGTGCTTGATCTGCTACCGTTCATCGGCACGATAGAAGTAGAAAACATCACATACCGACAGCGCTTGATTGACAACGCATTGATCGTTATCCAGCGCAACCTGTGGCTGGGCTCCTTTGATTACCGCAACACACCAGAAATGCAATCCATGATTCAGGGAGACGGAATCATCGATATCGTTAACACCTATATCGGCGTAGCGCTGTCGTTCGGACTGATTGGATTGACGCTGTTCGTGGCTTTTTTTGTCACTGTACTGTTCAGCATCCGCAAGGCAATGCGTACGATCCCCAACAAAGACGAAGAAGCACGTCGACTTGGACGCGCGCTCCTGGCAACCCTGGCCGGGGCATTGATCACAATCATTACCGTTAGCAGTATTACAGTGATCCCCGTGGTGTACTGGTCGGTGGCCGGACTAGGCGTCGCTTATGCTCAAATGGTGCGCAGGCTCAAACACTCCTCGACCGCCGCCACTGCGAGTGCCGGTGCCAGCCTTCAACTCCGGTAGCCCCATGGCCAGATTTTTTCGCCGCACCCGTTTGCTGGTTCCGGTTCTTTTGTCTTTTGTTGTTTGGCCGTTTAGTACCTGGGCGTCAGGCTGGGTCGCCAGTGTCGATGATCAAAGCGGCCTGCCAGTTCTGATCCACGGCGGCAGTCCCGTTGTTTCCTCTTCATTCACCTTCTTTGAGGGCAACTGGGGCTGGGTGAGTTTTCCAACCGAGTTCAAGATAGACGCCCCCTACAGATACTCCCTCTCAGGCCAGAACAAAGCACTGGATTTCGACCTGGGTACGAAAATCCAGAAGGTAGACGAGCAGAAACTGACTTGGGATTTTGCCCTGGATGCACATAGCACGAAGTTGGACGTGATGGGCGGGGGGGTCGTCTTCAAGTTCGACCCAGCCCTTTTCTCGGGAGAAATGGGCGAGCCGGTTTTGCTCCCTGACAACAGAGGCTGGTCATGGGGGAATGCACAAGGGCGACATATCGAGATGCGTTTTGAGCCTGGGCTGGCGAGTGTGTACTTTGAACCGGGTAGTCGATCTGAAGTGCGTGCTTTTTTCTACAAAAACACGATCAAGCCCGGTCATCAGAATTTCAAAGCTACCTTAAGCATATCGGGCGATGTGGCACTTGGCCCCACCACTACCGAGCGCTTCGGCCTTACGGACCCAAAGAGCTGGCCGAGTGGCAAGCTCGATTGGAAAACCTCACCGGTCGATCTGTCCTTTCTCAACGCTGACGAAAAACCAGCAGGCAAGCGCGGCTTCGTCAAAGCGTCCGGCGAGCAACTGCGATTCGCCGACAACACCCCGGCGCGCTTCTGGGGTACCAACATCACGTCTTATGCGCTGTTCCGCACGCCAGACGATGAAATCAAGCAGCAGGCTAAACGCCTGTCCGCACTTGGTTTCAATCTCGTGCGACTACACCACCATGACTCACCATGGGTCAGTCCCAACATTTTTGGCGACCCTAACCTCACGCAGGACACCCAAACACTTAGCCCGGAGTCGCTGAAAAAAATTGACTGGTGGATCAAGTGCCTCAAAGACGAGGGCATTTATGTATGGCTCGATATGCACGTCGAGCGATCCCTTGCTGCAAAAGACAACATTTATGGCTTCGAAGAAATGCCAAAGAACAGCAGTAACCACGCCGATCTCAAGGGCTACGCCTACGTAAATATCACCATTCAACAGGCGATGAAGCGTTTTGCCAAAGCCTATTTGACCCATGTAAACACCTATACCGGCCTCGCCTACAAAGACGATCCGGGTATCGCCGCAGTATTGATTAGCAACGAAAATGACATTACCCATCACTTTGGTAATGCCCTGCTACCCGACAAGAACGTTCCAAAGCACAACAAGATTTACATGGCCGAAGCCGCAGCGTTTGCCAACCAGCACAATCTATCGTCCAGCAAAACCTGGCGTTCCTGGGAGCATGGACCCTCCAAACTGTTCCTCAATGATTTGGAACGACGTTTCGATGTAGACATGATTCAGTACCTGCGTGATGTGGGAGTGAAGGTCCCCATCGCCACGACCAGTACCTGGGGCGGTGATGGCCTCAGCTCCCTGCCGGCCCTTACTTCCGGCGACGTAATCGACGCCCACAGCTACGGTGGCCCTGGGCAGCTGGAGAAAAACCCGCTCAACAGCGACGGCTTGATCAACTGGATCGCTGCCGGCCAAGTCACGGGCAAACCTCTGACCGTCACCGAGTGGAACAATGAACCCTTCCCGACACCCGACCGCCACTCGCTGCCACTGTATATCGCCAGCACCGCCAGCCACCAAGGCTGGGATGCATTGATGCAATATGCCTACAGTCAGGAACCGCTATCCGGGGAATGGATGACTGCCAGCAACTGGCACGCCTATAACGACCCCGCACTGCTGGCCACAATGCCTGCCGCCGCTTTGCTCTATCGCCGCGCTGATGTTCGCGAAGCCAGCACGACCTATATCTTCGCACCGACGCCAGACACCCTGTTCAACCAACTGATCACACCGACTAACTCTGCTCTGCTGCGTACTGCCATGGAGAAAGGCAAGCTGCAAATTGCCATGCCACAGACACCAGAATTGCCCTGGTTGCAACAGAGCGTTATCGCAGGCAATGCGCAGGTGTATCACGACCCTGACCAGTCGCTACTAGATGCCAATGCCAACGAGTCCACGACAGATACGGGCGAGCTCAAACGCAACTGGAAACAAGGCGTCTACACCATCAATACGCCGCGCACCCAGGCCGCCACCGGCTGGATCGGCGGCAAGTCGATCAGCCTTGGCGACATCCAGGTTCAAGTGAAGACGGCTTATGCCAGTGTGGTAGTGCAAAGCCTGGACGCCGCGCCTGTGAGCCTATCGCAGGATTTACTGATTTCGCTGGGCACCCGCGCCGTCCCCCAGGACGAGGGTAAAACACCTTTTTATGTAGAGCCCCTCGAAGGAACGCTGACCATACAGGCACCGCAATACTTGACACTGTTCACCCACGGCACTCTTGGGCAAATGAAAAAACTGCCTGCTACCTACCGTGATGGCCGCTATACAATCAAATTCGACGGCCTACAGGCGTCGAACTGGTTGTTTTTGAAAAAAGGCGTCACTCAAGCCACAGCCTCAAGTAACAAGCAGCCAAGCCCTGTCAATAAATCATCATCCAGCGCATCGGCGACTCAATAGCCAACTAATCTTTTAACGCGATAGTCAGCGGGATCGCACTGACGTTTCAATCTGTGCTTGCACAGGGGAGTGGAGGTCGGGATGAAATTTTTGGTTGTTGGTGGCGCGGGTTATATCGGCTCTCACATGGTCAAGCAGCTACTGGGCGCCTGTCACGAACTGGTGGTGGCAGACAATTTTTCAACAGGCCATCGCGGCGCGTTGATGGGCGGGAAACTGGTCGAACTGGACATTGCCGACGAGCAAGCGCTGGACGCCCTGTTTGCGGAACACCACTTTGATGCCGTGTTCCACTTCGCCTCTTTTATACAGGTGGGCGAGTCCGTCACTGAACCTGCCAAGTACTATCAAAATAACGTTTGCGCCACCCTGACGCTGGTAAAAGCCATGGTTCGCGCCAGAGTTAAAAACTTCATTTTTTCCTCGAGCGCCGCCGTCTATGGCGACCCGGTGTATGTACCTGTCGATGAGGAGCATCCCAAGGTCGCGATCAACCCCTATGGTCGCAGCAAGTGGATGGTGGAGCAGGTGCTTGAAGACTTCGACCGTGCCTACGGGCTCAAATCTGTCTGCCTGCGCTACTTTAACGCCGCCGGTGCAGACCCTGAAGGACAGCTGGGTGAACGTCATGAACCGGAAACACACCTGCTGCCACTGATCCTGCAAGCGGCCTCTGGCAGGCGCACATCAATCACCGTCTATGGCCGTGATTACGACACGCCTGACGGTACCTGCATTCGCGACTATGTCCACGTTGTCGATCTCGTAGCGGCTCACGCGCTTGCAGTGGATTACCTGCGCGATGGAGGTGCAAGCACGGCGTTCAACCTCGGCAATGGCCAAGGTTTCTCAGTACAACAAGTGATTGACACCGCGCGCTACGTGACCGGGAAAAATATCTGCGTGAGCGAAGCGCCGCGACGGGCTGGGGATCCGCCTCGCCTGGTGGCTGATTCGCGGAGGGCCAATACATTGCTTGGCTGGCAACCGCGATTTTCCTCACTTGAACAGATAGTGGCGCACGCCTGGATCTGGGAGCAGAAGTATCCCTGGAATTGAACGTCGGTGCTGGCGAAAACACCGAGCGCCTTAGGCGGACGCAGTACTACTAGTAGTAAGAGGTTCTGGGCTCGGCTTTGTTTAGCACCGTGCCGATCAGATTGGCTGTCGCCAGGTGATGCAGGCTTTCCTCGATCTCTTTCTTGCTGTTCATGCCGTTGGCGACCACAAGCAGGACGCAATCGAATTTAGGCAAGACCGTAATCACCTCGTCCGAACTCAACACCGGTGGCAAATCGAAAATCACAATACGCGAGTCGTAGCGCTCGCGAAGATCGCTAATCAAAAGGCTCACCGCGGGTGATGACAGCACCTCTGCTGAGAGAGGAATCGGCTCTCGTGTCGGCAGGACTACAAATCGCGGCAAGGTCGGATTGACCAGCACGTCCTGCAGTTCAGCTTCATTGGCGAGCAACTCATTGAGCGACTTTTCCATCGGAATACCCAGGCAGCCCCCCACCCTCGGACGACGCAAGTCGAAGTCCACAAGCAACGCCGTCTTGGTGGTGTGATGCGCGATGCTCATAGCCAGGTTGATCGCCACTACCGTTTTACCTGAGTCCGGGGTCGGTGAGGTGATGGCAAGCGTGCGCCAGCCATTTTCCTCCATGGCTTTCAAAACCTGCGTACGTAGCAAATCGAAAGCCCCGCTCATACTCGAATTCTTGTTGTAAGCCACAATGCGATGGCGCTCAAGGTGGTCTGCCCGCAAAGGTACAACCTTGGTTTGCACATAACTGAGGGCATTGAGCGTTGGAGGCTGCTCTGTCGATGTGATCACGAGACCTGACGAAGCCTGTTGCTCGGCTATATCGCTCGCTGACTTGATGATTTCCATGACTATATTCCTTATTCAAACCGCGCCAGAGCCTTGAACACCATCTGGTCCACCGGCATGTAGAAGAAGTGCACGAGGATCAATAGGCACGCGATCAACATGAATCCACAGAGGATCAGAAACCTTCGCAACCGCTTGCGGTGTGCGAGTTCCGCCTTGGTGTGAATGTAGGGAATGGTGCCCAATACGCGTCGACCCAACACACTGGCCAGAGCCTCAACACCACGCACGCGCTGATTCAGCATCTCCAGCAGCATGACCAGCGCTCCAGTGCCTACCGGGGCGAGCAAAAAGCCCATGGCAACCACTTTCTTACGGTTGGGCCTGACTGGCTTCTCGGGCATCAGCGGCGACTCAAGAAGAACAAAACGCTCGGCCTTGTTTTCCTGTTCCAGGCTTTCTGAAATTTTCGCCCCCATTTCCTTGGTGCGAATCTCCTCATATTTTTTACGAGCGTTTTCATGATCACGCATCAGCGTGACCATGCCGCGCTCGACTTGCGGCGTCTCAAGAATCTGCGCCTCGTAGGCCTCTATTTTGCCGAGTATTTCCCGCTTCTGATCGGCCAGCGACTTGATGCGCGCTTCTGAAGCCGCGACCCGGGCCTGCGCCTTGGCAACATCCAGACTAACCGGGCTCACTGCACCTGCCCCGGTACCCTGGGTAACCTCAAGTGCAGCAATTTTGCGTTTGACGGCGCGCACATCAGGGTGAGCTTGCGTATAGATCGACAGCAATCTGGTGTACTCCGCCTTGAGGCTACCCAGATCCTGCGGCTTCTCCGCTGCCGCACCATACGCCCCGGGTTTGCTCGCGACTCCGGCGCTGGCGGCGGAAACTTCCAACTCATTGAAGCGCAACTCCTCACGGGCAGCCTTGTAGTCTCGGTCGACTTCCTTAAGCTCGGTTTCGGCGCGCGACAGCATATCCATACGTAATTTCTGATGCTCAGGCAGCGCATTGCTGTGAGCCTGCTTGAAGTCCGCCAGCCGGTTCTCCAGGGTTTCCAGTTCAACCCTGAGTTTGTCTGCCTCCTGCGTCAGGAACTCCGTCGTCTCACTGGCTCGTTCGGTGCGCTGCCTGATGTTTTCATCCAGAAACAGTGTCGCCAACTCGTTGGCTACTTTGTTGGCGATCTCTGGTTGCCTGTGTTCAAAGCTAACGCGGAAAGCAATGGTCACCTCTCCGCGCCCCTTGACTGCAGCACTGACGAGGGAAACGGCAATCGCATTGCGCATTTCATCGATCTTCTCGGTGACGCTCAACTGCTTGCTTTGCGAAGAAAATAAATTGTATTTGTCGATGATCTCTTGCAGGTGCTCGCGGGTCATCACGCGCTGGCGAATGACTTCGATGCGCTCATCGGCAAAGGTATTGTTGTTTGCCGCAACCAGGTCTGGCGAAATCTGCTGGGACTCAACCAGAATAGTACTGGACGACTCGTATACGGGAGGGATGGAGATCGCGACCAAGACACTCACCGCGAGTATTGCCGCGACACTCACGACCACCAACACGGCTCGATGCTTGATGATTGCGATGTAGTCGTTGACCGACATTTCGTATTCAGAGGCCATAGTTCTCACAACGTTGAATTTCAGAGTTCGGGGTAACTATAGGTCAGGGTTAACCCGACGACGTTAGCGCTGGCATCCGGCAAGCCATCTTGCTGGTGTTGTTTGTAAGTGAAGGATAGGCGCGCAACCCAAAAAGGTGAGAATTCTCGACTGGCCCAGACATTGAAATTTCGCAGGGTATTGGACGTATCGCCTTTGTTTTTTTGCCATGAGGTATCCAGACCGGTACGACTGAGCTCGTCGATGGAATAACTCCATGTCCCCCGCAGATTATTACTCTCGACGAACCCGCCATCGCCGTTGGCGATCGTACTGCGACTGGCGTCGAGCGTTGTGTCAAAACGCTCGCCGGCATAGTGCAAAGTGAACCCGCCTTGACCTGTGGGATTGCTGTCCGTACCCGTGACATGGTTGACACCAGCGTACACGGCCCCCTCCAGCTGCTCGGAGATTTTAAAGTTCAAACCTACAGTGGGGGTGTAGCTGTTTGAGGATGCAAGCCCGGAGCCCGACTCAGGCTCATAGCGACTCGCGGAAAAACCCGTGACGAGTACGACGCGCTCGCTCCAGTCATAATTCAAGCTTAGGCGGTTCGAAAGCTCGTCATAGCTGGTCAGCGAATTAATATCGTATTTGAAGTCTGTGTATTCAGTCTTATTGACCAAGGTACTTCGTTCGCTAAGCGCGGTGCGCCAATTGCCGCCCAACGAATATTGCTTTTGCGTACCATCGGCGGCAATCACCCCCGTTTCCTGAACCACACTGGAGAGCGTCGAGTTCTCGACATAGCTCGCCGTAAGTCCATACGCCCCTGTTTCGGTCTCACGTTGCCACCCTAGAAGCAGTTTTGGGTCTTCACGGTTGCTAACGACGGATGTATCAGACGAGCGCACGATGTTCAATCCGAGACCGATATTCAACTGATCCTGATCGGAAGTTCCCACGAGGCTCACATCGGGAGCGATAATCGTCCGAGTCACCGCCTTCTCGTTGGTCCCAATAAGCAGTGGATTGCTATCGTGTTCTACAGTCGTTGGCAGTACGATTGCTGATTGCCAGGTGGCAGCATAGGCCGCCCCCGAACACGGCAAAATAAAGATCGCCGTCGCAACCCCGGTCCTTCGCAGTACAAGCAAGCTAAACCCCAATATCTCGCGCAAAATCAAGGCACGACCAGCGTATCGCCGGCCTGGAGTTCATAGTTGGTGGACATATCACGTCCGGAGATCAAATCGCTGTAATGGACGGGTAGTACCTGTTTGTTGCGCACAATTTTTATGGCGTCTTTGTCCGCGAATTTGTCGAGCCCACCTGCCATACTCAACACTTGCAGTACTGCAGTTGGACCTGCCAACTGCACTGAACCGGGTTTCAGCACTTTGCCCTGCGCGTAGACGATATTGCCCTTGGGGTCCCTGACGACAACGCTCACGTTCGGATCGGGTATGAACTCTTCGAGCTTTTTGGCAATTACCTTTTCGACTGCCGTGGAATCAAGCCCCGCAACCTCGACTCGCCCCACCAGCGGAAAAGTGATGCTGCCATCGGGAAGTACATGCACTTCCTCTTTTAGAGTCTCCTCGCGCCAAACGGTAATAACAATGACATCCCCGCGATTTAGCAGGTAAACCGAGTTTTTTTCGTTGGCACTGGTAATGCTGGGCCAAACAACCAGCGCACAGAGCGCAGATAACAATAAACGCAACATTGGGATCCCTCCGCCTAAGCAGCCATGCAAGGAGTCTCACACAAAAACGGAGTCAATTCACTCACTCCCATTTTATGCCAAAGAAACCATAAGACAGCACCTGCATCAAGCTTGTCGGCGGTAAATTTCATTTAGTATGGCCTCAGAGAGCGAAATTTTAATATTTAACAATGACTTGAATCTAAACACTCCCCCCCTGGCTTTTCCACGTCAAATTAACTGCATCATGGTCGTCCGAAAATCCCGCTCAACTGAAACACCGCCAGCCACAGCCACTATAACCACGCCTTTGCGCGCTTTTGTCAGAAAATCAGCCGACGTCAACTTCAATCAATCGAACATCAAGTAAAAGCATTTAAAATTCATATATTCGAACGACAGTAAAAATTACCACCAGAACAACTGGCATCGCCAAAAACATGAAGACGTAAATTACACTTTTCGTCGATTGGCTACGGCAACAAAACCAAATAACGCAGAAAAAAATAGCCATGCAAGAGCAGAAAGCGCTACGGCCTTCGGCTGATTCGATGTGCCGGTCAAACCTGTCTCCTGGACATTTTGATCAACCATCACCTGATCATTGGTTATCGCCGCCACTAAGTCGTCACAGGTTGGGTCCGGTTGATGAATGACACTGCTGAGTTTGACAGATTGAGTGCTGGCGAAGTAGAGATCGCTGATCATCGAATGCACGCAAAGGTTGCGTCCAAAAGTAAGTAGCTCACTACCCGAGTGTGCTTCGAGAACGCTGTTAGCCTGATAACTTAAAGCATCACAAGATTTGCTTATGTGACTATTTTCATTGGAGAAACTGGCCGTCTGCGCATTAAAAACAGCCACACCATTAAAGAGCATCACTACCAGAAAGGACTTAAGGAAAAGTGGTAGACACATAGCACAGCCTTCCTGACAGAGGTTGTTTCAATTGTCGGACGGGGGGAGATCCTCACCAAGCTAAGTTGAGCGTATAAGCACATAGCCATCGCGTCAATGGCCCGTCACAGCAATACGCCGAAATAAAAAATCACGTCGGCTGGCGTCAAAATATCGACACAACAAATAACTCCGTTATCAGCGGATGGACTGTTTTCCCATGAAATAGCCCCGGATTCAGGTATTAACCTGCAAATGAGCACCCACAAATAGCTTTATTGTTATTTTTTAGAAAGTTAGCGTTGGTTTTGAAAACAAGCCTCACGTGTTGGCCTACCACGCTAATAACTATTGTTCTCAATTTTCTCAATACCACGTACTTTTCGTTGAGTACCCGCTTTACTCCGAACAACTCAAAATCCACGCCGTCAATCAGATGAACGAAGCTCTACGGAAATGGATAAGCTGCGCCTCGAAGCGCAAGTACTGTTCACAATGAGTCTCTGGCAAGCACCAGGATCTTGGCGATTCTACGTATCGTATGCATTGGAGGTCATTCCCCGGAGCTACGAAGACAACCCACCCAAAGCCGATCGTTACACGTCGACCTTTATCGGGAGGCCCTACAGGATTGCGTTTGAGGTGATGAGGAAACTGTCTCTCTTCTTCATGAATAACGGCCGGTAGAGAAGATATCGATCTCAGTCGCGAGTCAGCACCGGATGCATCCATTTGGCCAGTGGTGGTCTGCCACCCAAGGAAGGCACGGCGACCAACATAGTGGGTGTGAGCGGGTCGACAAGCTGTTGCTGGCCAAGAGGTACTTGCAGCAAGCGGCCCGGAATAGCAGTGCGCGCCCATTGGGTTGTACACATCAGATTGAAAACGTCGATATAGCACGAAAAGGGAATTTTTTCGGCGAATCCCTAGAGGGGCTAAACATCGAATTTGGCCTACACTCAAGCCCGGGGAATGATCGTGCCTTGCAAAAGCAATTTGGAGTTCAATATGGCAGGGCGCATGGAATAGTCGGCAGCATATGACGGCACTTTGCTACGGATTGAAGGCTGTCATGCTCCAGCCGATTCAATCGATGGGTGGAAGCTGCTGCTTGTTTCAATGTTTAAATCACTTGAACCGCAGGGGAAGAACCTAATTTGAAAACTAACACTGTCCCGAAGGTTAGCGTACTTGTCCCCATGCGCAACGCAGCCCCGTTCGTTGTTCAGGCACTGGCGTCAATATTGCGCGAAGTTACCATTAGCTTAGAAGTGGTTGTCATCAACGATAAGTCTACCGACCGCTCATTGGAATTGGTGTTGAATATCAAGGATGAGCGAATCCAAGTCGTAGATGGCCCGGGCAAAGGCATTGCCGCAGCCTTAAACATCGGCCTGGCTTTGGCGCGGGGAGACATAGTCATGCGCTGCGATGCAGATGATCTTTACCCGGTTAGCCGAATCGACCATCAAGTAACGTGGCTTGACAACAATCAAGATTATGCGGCTGTGTGTGGGGGATTTACTGCACTAGATGAATCAGGGCTACTCGTCACCCAGCTAGAGACCGGCGAAATCGGCGAAGATATCACTGAGGAGCTCAATTTAGGGTGCACGAGAACGCATTTTTGCACCTATGCTGTTCGCAAAAGTGCAATTGATCGGGTCGGCGGATTCAGACCCTATTTTGAAACGGGTGAGGATATCGACTACCAGCTGCGCTTAGCCAATTTCGGTCGAGTCATGTACTTACCTCGGATAGCCTACGAATACAGATTACATGAAGCGTCGATAACGCATACACAAACCAATTCAAAGCGTATTTTCTTCGAGGATATTGCCAGAAAGTTTCAAGTTCAGCGCAAGATGTATGGCCAAGATGATCTTCAGCGCGATCAGCCGCCAACAATTCCCGATAGTAGCGCCGAAAGTGCTAGTAGTGCAGCAAAACAGATAGGGGGGATGTTAATGGGATCTGCATGGCGCACTCATCAAAGCGGTAATAAATTGGACGCCATAGCATTGGGAATCCGAGCACTTACGCACATGCCTTTTGACATCAGCTCGTGGCGCAGTGTGGTGGCACTGATTGTGAAGTCGGGCAAGCGTTCCCGATGAAAACCCGATGTGCATGAACCACGCTTGGCCAGCACTGGGTAATGCTCTGCGGCAATCGGGGCCAGGCGTCCAGTTCGCGGCATGGCTTTAACGGTGTCCAGACCCCAAAACACTTAACTGATCCCGGATACTGCGCTCCCGATTCGCGCAGATAACTCAGGCTCATCAGTAGCCGGCTGGCCGCTAACAACTTGTCAGACCCGATGCATCCGAAAGGCTCATGTCTGCTTGCTTGCCTGCGTAGCGCGGCTAGCGCAATGGCCAAACGCGACTATAGTACCTTTCGTACGTGCCATTGAATCCGGGGTAGTTGTAATGCCGTCAGTTGAATTATCGCCATCATTGAGCCTGCTCAAGCGAGCGATATCTGCTAGGGCGTGGAATCTTGGCGCACGTGTTACCTCTCAAGCCATTGATTTGGGCGGCAACCCGGCGATGGCACGGCTGCTGATGCCTGGCATCATGGCCGTCGCCACCACCGTTTCGATGGTTCTGCACATGCTGTCCGATCTCGGTTTGCGCCAGAACATCATCCAGAGTCCAAATGACGACGATCCGGTGTTCCTTAATACGGTGTGGACCGTGCAGATTGTGCGCGGTGTCATCCTTTTTACGTCCAAGCTTGCAGACCTTCTGGTCTTGCTGGCCCTCGGTTACTTCACCCGGTCTACCTGGTCGCTGGTGGCTTCAGGTCTGGTTGCAACAATGGTCAGCACTCTGCCGGGGCATTTCTGGTTTGAGGGCCCGTCCAACCGTCTAAAAAGGGACCGTTCTGCGCTCAAGGAATTGGTCGTTTTCGAAGAGCGTTGTGCCACTTATCCGTGGATCGACCTCATCAAGCAGCGCAGCGGTGTATACGATCAAAACGTTGAGCCGAAGCTTATAGCAATGAGAGTGCAGCACGTTTTGGGTGGGCAATCCAATGGTTAGTGTTTCCCTTGATGTGCTAGTCGTTAACTATAATACAGCGGCTCTGTTGCAGCCGATGTTTAATGCGTTAAGACAAACAAACAGTGCGGATCGCACGCGCTATTTGGTGGTAGACAATGCCTCTTCCGATAATTCTCTCGAATGCCTGGCAAACATTTGTCCAGAGGCATTGCAAGTGGCCAATTATAAAAATATCGGCTTTGGCCGGGCCAATAATCAATTAATCGAGCACCTGAAAGGTAAATACGCGTTACTCCTTAATACCGATGCCTTTATTGCTGCCGACACCTTGAGCATGACCCTCGAATACATGGAAGCGCATCCGGATTGCGGTGTCCTGGGTGTTCGGTTAGTTGGGCGAGAAGGTGACTTGCAACCGTCCTGTCGGTATTTTCCGACTCCGTTGAATGTCTTCATTGCGCGAACAGGACTCGGTCGCTTTTTCCCTGGGGTGAAAAAGGTCGACGACATGGCTTGGGATCATGAGTCGGTACGTGAGTGCGACTGGGTGCCTGGGTGCTACTACCTAATCCGCCGTGAAGTCATCGACCAGATTGGCTTGTTCGATCCGCGCTACTTTCTTTACTACGAAGAAGTTGACCACTGCAAACGCGTTAAACAGGCTGGTTGGAAAGTGATTTATTACCCGCATACCACGGTGGTGCATATCGGTGGAGAAAGTGCCAAATCTGTTGACGAGCTCAATACGGCCAGCCGTCAACTTCCCAAGTTTCAGATCGAAAGCGAGCTGTTGTACTTTCGCAAGCACCACGGCCTGGCGGGTTTGGCTTTTCATATGGCACTGGTGAGCCTTGGGGATCTAATTTTGGCGCTCAAGGCTCTATTGAAAGGCCGTGATTGGGCGTCTATCCAGGCGTGCTGGCAGCATACTAAAGTTACTTGGATATTGGTGCGTGAAACCCGCCTCGCCAGCCAACCAACACGGTAGATCTTTTATGTTCAAATTCATACGTGCCGACTTGCGTGCATACGGTGGGGATTGGACGGCTCAGGGCTTCTGGGTGATGCTGGTTTATCGCTTTGGGCGCTGGCGCTACGGCGTGCGTCCGGCGCTGTTACGCAAGCTGTTCTCTTTTATATACAAAGTACTTTTCAAGTTTGTGCAGATCGTGACGGGTATCGAACTGCCGTGTGAGGTTGTGGTCGGCCGTAACTTCGTTATCGATCATTTCGGTGGAATCGTGATCAGTGGCTATGCGCAGTTCGGCGACGATTGCCGCATCCGCAACGGCGTGGTGGTGGGGCTAAAAAATGTGGATGAGCCCATTGCCCCGGTGATAGGCAACAATGTTGATATCGGCGCCGGGGCCAAGGTACTGGGCAATATTCGCATTGGTAATAATGTTGTGATCGGTGCCAATGCCGTGGTGCTCATAGATTTACCCGACGACTCGATTGCCGTGGGCGTGCCTGCAACTATCAAGAAAAGAAAGTGCACAGAAGCAAAGGAATGCTTATGAACTCAATGGCCACTGGTATTGGTGTTGTAGTTATCGGTCGTAACGAAGGTCTACGGCTTGAGCGTTGTCTTTCTTCGCTGGTCGGTGTGGCGCAGAAGGCAGTGTATGTCGACTCAGGATCAACGGATGGTTCAGTGCCGATGGCGCTGAAGCTTGGGGTCGAAGTGGTCGAGTTGGATATGACGGTTCCCTTTACGGCTGCGCGCGCGCGTAATGAAGGCTTCGCGTGTGTGCGACGCTTATTGCCGGCGTTACGTTATGTTCAGTTTGTCGATGGTGATTGCGAGGTGGTCGAAGGCTGGCTGCCTCGGGCACAGGCCTTTCTTGATGAAAATCCTCAGGTTGCGGTGGTCTGTGGCCGGCGGCGCGAACGATTTCCACAGCGCTCGATTTACAACTTAATGTGCGATCTCGAATGGGATACGCCGCTAGGTGAGACCAAGGCTTGTGGTGGTGATGCGCTGATAAGGGCCGACGCTTTTGCCACTGTTTCTGGTTTTCGACCGGAGCTTATTGCCGGGGAAGAACCCGAGTTGTGTCTGCGCCTGCGTGCCAATGGATGGAAGGTCTGGCGCCTGGATGGCGACATGACCTTGCATGATGCGGCCATGACTCGTTTTGGCCAATGGTGGTGGCGTACTCTGCGCGGTGGTTACGCCTTTGCCGAGGGCGCATTTCTGCATGGGAATGCACCGGAGCAACACTGGCGGCGTGAGTCGCGTCGGGCCTGGTTTTGGGGCTTGGGGATTCCCTTGGCGACTATCATTACGGGCTTGATGCTGGGGTGGCTGGGGCTGCTTTTGCTGCTGGTTTATCCATTGCAGGTAGCGCGATTGGCTCGTCGGGGCGATAGATCCGCGCGCGAAAACTGGTTGCTGGCTTTCTTTCTCGTGCTGGGGAAATTTCCCGAGTTGCTTGGACAAGTCAAGTTTCTATTGGACAGATTCGGCACCGGTAAATCGGCGTTGATCGAATACAAGTGAGACTTCTATGAGTTATTGGCTGGTACTAAAAAGCGTGCTTTCTTTACATGCTGGGTATTCCGTCAGAGCGTTGAAAAACAAGCTGAAGTTTCTGGTATTGGTTGGAATAAACTGGTCCGATCTGAAATTATTTCTGTCGCGCATGTCAAATGCGCTGGGAAAGTCTGGACTTGAGAAGCTGGGGACCGACTGTGTCGGTGTTGTTCATTGGCCATACATTAGTAGAAGATGGGACTCCCAGGCCAGGCTTAGCGTATTAGCCTCACATTACGAAGTGGTCACAAAAAGCTGTCCACAGTTTTTGCTTTTCGGGCGCAATGACCGCTTTATCTTGAGTGATTTATCAGAGTGGTCTGCGGGTTGCTCCTTGGTTCTGGATCGTCCCGTATGGTTTATGCGCGAAGGAGAGCTGGTGCTGAACTTGTTTCAGGGAAATTTGCGCGTTGCATCGATAGCCTTCACGTTGTGCTACACCGAGATTGAGCTTTGTATTTTCATCGGTGCAGTTCAAGGGATACACAAAGGGATAGAGAATGATAAGTCCTTGGCAATTTACCGGGAGCTTACAAAAGATTTTGAAGGCCTTCGGCCAAGAAGTTTTCTGATTGAGACTATTAAATACATCTCAATGAATATTGGTGTTGGAAAAATATATGCGGTAGGGGATGGGTATCGCCATCATCGTCATCCGTATTTCGGCGGTGAAAAAGCTCAAGAGCTTGCGGCAAATTATGATTCGATCTGGTTGGAGCATGGGGCGACACCTTCAGAGCGCGAAGACTTTTTTGAGATTCCCATGGCTTCATCCAGGAAGCCGCTTGACTCTATTCCTTCAAAAAAGCGCGCCATGTACCGCAGGCGCTATGAGCATCTAGATGACACATTTAGAGCAATAGATAAGGTGTTGAAAGGCCGCTATTTAGCACATTGACGTTCGTGATCACCGTACGACTGTGGGTTTGCCTGCAGTCATAATTCACCGCCACGACATCGAAGCTTGGTTCCTATGCGTATCGCTTATTTCATCAATCAATACCCCAAGGTCAGCCATAGCTTCATCCGCCGCGAGATTCTGGCGTTAGAACGCCAGTGCTTGGAAGTGCAGCGCATTGCGCTGCGTGGCTGGGATGCCGAATTGGTGGATGCTGAGGACGTGTCGGAACGCGATAAAACCCTTTATGTGCTCCAGGGTGGAGTCAAAGACCTGTTGGTGCCTGTGTTCCAGGTGCTGCGCGCCAAGCCGCGGCGCTTTTTATCGGCGCTGTGGTTGGCGCTACGCATGGGCCGACATGCCGATCGCCCCTTGCCGTACCATTTGGTCTATTTGTTCGAGGCTTGCCGCTTGCTGTCTTGGTTAGAGGCATTCGGTGCCGAGCATGTGCATGCGCATTTCGGCACTAACTCAACCGAAGTAGTGATGCTGGCCAATGCTCTTGGCGGGCCCGCCTATAGCTTTACCGTGCACGGTCCTGAAGAGTTCGACAAACCGCAGTTTATTCATTTGGGCGAGAAAGTTCAGCGCTCAGTTTTTGTCGTGGCCGTCAGCTCTTATGGGCGCAGCCAGCTGTTTCGCTGGGTGCCTCATGCGCACTGGGTAAAAGTCAAAGTGGTGCATTGTGGCCTGGAACGAGCCTTTCACGATGTACCGGCAGTTGCTTTACCGGCAGCCCCCCGGTTGGTTTGTGTGGGGCGCTTGAGTGAACAAAAGGGTCAATTGTTGTTACTGGAGGCCGCCCGTATTCTGGCAGCGCAATCCGTAGCGTTTGAAATAGTGCTGGCCGGCGATGGGGAACTGCGTGAGGAAATTGAAGCCCTGATTGCGCAACATGGTTTAGAGGCTCAGGTTCGTATCACCGGCTGGATCAGCAGCGCGCAGGTGCGAGAGGAAATTCTTGCGGCGCGGGCCTTGGTGCTGCCGAGTTTCGCCGAGGGCTTGCCTGTGGTCATCATGGAAGCCATGGCCCTGCGCCGGCCAGTACTTACGACTTATGTGGCGGGTATCCCCGAGTTGGTGCGCCAGGGTGAGAACGGTTGGTTGTTCCCCGCGGGCGCGGCTGAGGACTTGGCGGCAGCGCTCGCAGACTGCCTCGCGCAACCTGTTGAAGTGTTGCAGCGCATGGGCGACGCCGCCTATCAGCGAGTGCTGGAGCGGCACGATATTGATACCGAAGCGACCAAATTGGCGAAATTGATTAAGGGCCAAATATGATCACGTTGTTCAGTTGGCTGTTCAGTGCACTGTTGCTACTCGTCCTTTTGCCGGTGCTGGTGCTGTTCATCCAGGTGTTGCTGGCCTGCCTGACTGTGCGATCGCCTGCGTCGAAACAAGGATCGCGGCCGCGAGTGGCGGTGTTAGTGCCTGCACACAATGAATCATCGATCATCGTCGCAACGTTAAATAGTATTCGGCCGCAGTTGCTTGCTGGCGATCGCCTGTTGGTGGTGGCGGACAACTGCTCTGACGACACAGCCGAGCACGCCCGCGCTTCGGGCGCCGAGGTGGTGGAGCGCAGCAATGATCAGCAGCGCGGCAAGGGCTATGCGCTGGACTTTGGCGTGCATCATTTGACGAGCAGTGCGCCGGACGTCCTCATCATTATTGATGCCGACTGCCAGGTGGTCGAGGGTTCTATTGAAAGGCTGGCAGTGCGTTGCATCGAATCAGGGCGGCCTACTCAATCACTTAATCTGATGCGTGCTCCAGAAGGCGCCGGGCTAAAAGTGCGGCTTGCCGAGTTTGCCTGGTGTGTGAAGAACCTGGTGCGGCCCAAAGGGTGGGCTCGGCTTGGCTTGCCCTGTCAGTTAATGGGCACAGGCATGGCGTTCGTTTGGCGGGACCTGCCTTTAATCAATTTGGCCAGTGGGCACATCGTCGAAGATCTGAAGATGGGCCTGGATTTCTGCCGAAGCGGCAAACCACCTTTATTTTGCCCAGACGCTTTGGTGATCAGTTATTTTCCACGCAGTGATGAAGGTTTAAGGACCCAGCGAACGCGTTGGGAACATGGTCACCTGGGGGTACTTTTCGGTGATACGCCAAAGTTGATCGTGGAGTCTATTAGTCGGGGCAACTGGAGTCTTTTGGCTATGACGCTGGATTTGTTGGTTCCGCCGTTGGCCTTACTGACCCTGATACTGGGAGCGGCGTTTAGCCTGTCCTGGTTGGTGTTTGTGCTCTTTGGCGCCCTGGCACCCTCCTTGATAGCTTCTGCCGGGCTGGGCATCTTGGGTGTGACAGTCTTGCTGGCATGGAGCCAATTTGGTCGCGGAATCATATCTTTTTCTACCTTATTGTATGCGCCGTTCTACGCGTTGAAAAAAATACCCCTATACCTGGGATTTTTAATGAAGCGCCAGGTTGAGTGGGTGCGTTCGAAGCGAGATGACACGTGATGCGTGCTCTTACCTGGCAGGACACCTGGAAAACGATTGTCCCGAAACTCAGGCTGGTCAGCGATGTTGGCGATGAACAGGATTTGATTGATGATTTATCCAGTTTTGACGCAACAACAGTGCTTGGGTTCGTCAACGCGCACGCCATGAACCTGGTGGCGGCTAACAATCAATACTACGAAGCGTTGTCGTCTGCTGACGTTTTACTGCGAGACGGCTCCGGCATGGCCATGCTGTTTCGTCGTCTCGGAATGGCGCCGGGGTTAAACATGAATGGCACGGATTTTATTCCCAAACTGTTGGCCGCGTTTAAAGGACGACGTGTGGCATTTTGGGGCACTGAAGAGGCTGTTCTAGCTAATGCGGCGAAACGAAGTGATGCGCTATTTGCGGTAAATGTAGTGTCTGCGCACCATGGTTTTGCGGAAGCGGATACCTATGTAAACCTTGCCAGGCTCTGGCAGCCAGAATTGGTTGTGCTGGGAATGGGCATGCCCAAACAAGAGGTCGTAGCGACCAGGCTAGCCGCCAGCGGTGTGCCATGTCTGATTGTCTGCGGTGGGGCTATCCTCGACTTTCTGGGGGGCAAAGTTGATCGGGCGCCGAAATGGGTGCGTCGTTTCGGTTGTGAATGGGTGTTCAGGCTGATACAGGAGCCAAAACGATTATTCAGTCGCTATGTGGTTGGCAATCCGATGTTCTTGCTTCGCATGCTGATCTACAGAGGGGCAACTCCTTAGCGAGTGCTCTCACTTGCCCTTGGGTGCATGTTACCTTTTGGCCCACGATCGGCCGCAAAAAATCGGGGCCATAAAAAAACGCCGCCAGCGCCACAACGATCTTGCATAACCCCAACACGGCATCTTTACTACAATGAGGATTACCGACCTGCTGGGCATATTAGAAGCAATTTTGTCAGTTTGGTGACAGTCAGGCAGTGTCAGATAGTCTTGGCCTTATTAAGATAGTTACGAATCTCTCGCAAGAAAAAAACGTGGTGTAGCGTTAAGAGATGGCAGATCATACAAACATGCTAGCAAAGGTGTACTACGGGTTTTAAGGGCGAGCCTGGCAATTCAGCTTTTGTTTCGAGTGACTATCCTGTTGATTTTAAAGCTGAAATAATATTCACTTAACTTGCGCCAGTGAACAAATGAAAAAATATGTAGCAATACTGATGCGTAAGCTAATATCTCCTTCAATGCGATTTGAGTTGAGAGAATCACGCGCTGAGCTATATGAATTACTCGCGCGAGCATGTTTTTGGCGCTGGGAAATTGTCAGGCTCAGACTTCGGGAAAACAGTCTTTACGATATTCTCTATGTTGGTCGTAAAGCACGACGGGAATTTGTGCAAGTTCTCTTGGGTGCCGACCCTCAAGTGGTCGATAGAGAATTAAAATCAGATAAATCAAGGCACTCGGTGCTAGTGAGTGAAATGCCGACCTTGGGCGCGTTGCATATACCTCAGTCTCTGAGTGCAGTCGTGCCCTTGGGCAGGCCAATAGAGGACATTACCGCAAGATACAATACAGAGCTGCGGCGAAATCTGCGTAAAAACCGACTGCGTTATCGTATGAAGCAAGCATTGAATGATAACGAGATTGAAAGAGCAGATCGGGAAATGCTTCAACCTTATGCCAGAGCCCGGCATGGCGCAGCGGCCTCTCAGATTGAATCGCATGAGGTTCAAAGGGTGGCGAAAAATGCCGGGCGACTCGACCTGGTAATGCTGGAAGACGAGGTAGTGGCCTGCCATCTGGGGTGCACCATTACCCGAGGGGAAAGGCGCTACTGGAGCACGATCCGCTTCGGCTATCCGGATGCAGTGTTTTCAGATGCAAAAAAATTGCGTGAAATCAACTCGATAACTACGTTCATGGCACTTGAGTGGGCGATAGAAAACGGTTTTGACTATTACGATATCGGTACGTGTCTGGCGCGTCCGGATGATGGGCTCCTCGAGTGGAAAAGAAGGCGTGGAGGGGATGTCGATACGCTGGGCAATCACGGCTATCTGTATGTACGACTGCCGAAAGAGGGCGTAGCGCAATTTCTTTGGGAAACACCATTATTTGCTGTCGAAGGTAAAAAATTGACACTTCATCTTGGACTGCCCGAGGGTCGGACTGATGAGGAAGTTACGAATCGATATCGTGAAATGGGCTTCGGTGGACTCTCTAAAGTATATCTTCATTGCGCTAAAGAGCCCGGAGCTATGCTTCTCGATACCTTGCGCAGTCGCTATAATCATTTAAAGGTCCCTCCCATCATAAAAAGTATCATGTCCGGGTAAATGTATTTTTTGCTTTTGAGCGGTGGAGTTTTACGTGGTGGGCTATAAACTAAATTTCTGTGTATTTGCCTCAGAGTGGAAGTTAATATGTCGAGCACCAATACATTGGCGAATAGCAGTCAATCGAAGTGGAGTCTTGTTGCGTACAAACATATTCTAAAAGCACGATTTACACGAAATCCGCCATTGACCTTACAAAGTGTCGCCGTCAAGACTTGGGAAATTGCTCCTGGCGAAACCTCAATTGCTCCGCCTGCTTTTTTCCTGCCCAATCAACTCGAGCGCGTGACGGGATGGGCAGGCGATTTATTTTATCCCTTCGAACATCCCCGTCGAACAATGGAGGGCGTAGGCAGTGTTGAACATGGCCCAACGCACGGCTACCTGCTTAAAGATGTATGGTTAATTGATGGTACTATCTATAAAGACGATGCCAAATCATGGTTGTCGCCAAGATCACAATGGCTGCCAAGAGTTCGCGTAGAAAACGAAATTGATCGCGGAGCGATCTATTGCACGGCGGGCGGGAATAAATGGTTCGGCTCATGGTTGATGGATGATTGTATAACTTACCCTATGGCATGCGAAGAGGGTATTCCAGTTACCACGGCACTGCCCGCCAACCTCGTTTCTACCGCCAAGACCGGCATACTTCACGCCCCCGGTTATGAAGATTGGCTGGGTATGACGCCGGTTCGTCAACGTAACGCATTTTTCCGTGAGCTCGTGATCTTTGACGATCTAAGTCAAAATCGACATAAGCACTTTCGCTTTCGTGCGATGGGTGAAAGGTTGCTGTCGCACGTAAAATATAATTCCCATCCTGGCGTGTTTGTTCTGCGCGGCAACAAGGGTGAATTGCGCTTGTTACGAAATGAAATGGAACTAGCTGAACATCTGCGTGACCGCAGAGGATTTCGCATTATCGATCCCGCAAAGTCTGATGTTGCTACCATCGTCGCGGCCTGTGCCGGTGCAAGAGTCGTGGTAGGGATCGAGGGTAGTCACCTCATACACGGTGTTAACCTACTACCGCTTGGTGGTTCGCTGCTGGTATTGCAGCCCCCCAATCGGTTCCTCTGCTTTTTCAAATATCTAACGGATCGCGATCATCAAAACTTTGGTTTTGTAGTGGGCACACCCGATGGCGATGGTTTTAGAATCGACGCCGATGAGGTTGAGCGCACCCTGGATCTATTTCCGGTCGACACTTTTGTAGGCTGATCAAGTAGGTGAAGGGGTCGTAACTTCTATAGCGCCCCTCGGAATCGACTAGTAGGCATGCTTGCCGGAGAAGACAAGCACAGTGCGCAGAAGAATGACGAAATCGAGCCAGAGCGACCAGTTGTTGATGTATTCAATGTCCGAATCAACCCGCCGAATCATCTGTTCTATATCTCTCGTTTCACCGCGAAAGCCACGCACTTGAGCCAGGCCTGTGATCCCTGGCTTGATGTTGTGACGGGCAAAATAGTCCGAGATGTCGGGTGAGTACTGCGCATCGTGCGCAATGGCGTGGGGGCGCGGCCCCACCAGGGACATTTCCCCCATCAACACGTTGAACAACTGCGGCAGTTCATCCAGGCTTGTTTTGCGAATAAAGGCGCCCACCCTGGTAGTGCGCGGATCGTTCTTTTCAGCCTGTTTGACGATGCCATCTTCCGGTTGATGGACGACCATGCTTCGGAATTTCCAGATACGGAACGAGTCGCCACTCCACCCCATGCGTTGTTGTCGAAAGAACACCGGCCCAGGGCTGTCGAGCTTGATGGCAATGGCGACTACCGCCAGCAACGGTGCTGCAATCAGCAAGATGAGAAAGGCCAGGGCTCTATCTTCAAGGTTCTTCAGAAGCAGCCGCATCCCCATCAGCGGAGTTTCAGAAAGGGTCAGCACGGGAATTCCGGCAATTTCACGTACGCTGTGATTGATCAAGCGCAGTGAAAAAATATCCGGCACCCAGTTTACGGCGATGTGTTTATCAAACAGCTTTAAATAAACGTCTTTGATAACCTTTGAACCATCCAGAGGCGTAACGAAATAGACGGTACGAATGGAATGCTGAACAACTAGTTCATGTAGGTCGGAGATATGGCCCAGTATTTTTAAGCGATGTGGATTCTTTGAACCATCTTCCACATGATCCTCATCCGTCCCGATCAACACTGCCCCAACCACCTGTTCACTCAGCCAGGGGTTATTGCTGATTTTCTGGTGAAGGAAGTTGGCCAGCTCTCCCTTGCCGATAATAAGCGCGTTGTTCCTATGAGTCGGATGGGCCAGGAACTTTTTCTGGACTTCGCGTGTTGCGAGGTGCAAAAGCAATTGCGCGAAATACCCGATAACAAACAACTCACCCACCAACAAACGTGAGTATTGCTCACTTTGCTTGGTAAGAAAGGCAATGGCAACAAGAAAACAAAAAACGGCCGTCCATGCCTTGAGAAGCTTAAAAGTTTTGACAGCGAAGCCGACATTGCTTCGGTAAATAGCATAGTGATCGTATACGACGGCCAACGCCCCCAGCAGCAACAGGACCATGATGACATAGGCCTGCGATATGAAGCCGATGTGATAGTTGATCAGGAACCACGCGACACCGGTCACTGCGACAGCATCGAGACCAGCCTGAATAACGATACTGGTACTGCTTCTTCGCTGAAGAACGGAACGGCTAGTATTGGGCTCAAAAATCATATTTAGATCCTCGCGCTCAATGATGTCGCGATTCAGTCAAAACGGCCCTCGCTAGAGAGCGTTAGCGCCCGCGTTACCGCCAAGCCACTCCTGCTTGTGGTAAGCCACCGACCACCAAATTGATAGATTTCGGCACCGCTTGTTGCAGTTGTTTTATCTTGTTTGGATCAATGTCGACGCATAAGACGCGATGTCCGACATCGGCCAGTGCCGCTGCTTGTATCAGGCCAACATAGCCCGTGCCAAATACGCTCACGTCCATATTGGCGTGCCTCGTAAGACAGTTGAAATAACGAAAGTAGAACTCTCAAAAAGGGTATAGCCCAGCGTTGGGAAAGCGTGTCAGGAAAATGACATTCTGTCGTATTAGGGATTTCCCACTGTTTGGAGCTAAATGCCATCAAGTGCTTGTTGGTGTTCGAATTGTCGCGGTTTTTAAGGGATTGCAAAGTTTTAAAGAAATCGATGGACGGTCTTATGCCCAAAAAATCGGGGGTAATTTCCAAATAAATGTGTCATTTTCGAATCAACGTTTTTTTGACGCGCACTAAAAAGTCCGACAATTCTTGCGCTTGGATGGGTCGGAGCTAGTGTCAAAAAAAGGCCGACAATCTATTGGCCAATGGCGCCGGAAAGATAACGATTCGATATCTAAAAAAACTTCTTTTAATTATTTATTTGCTTAAAAGTTACGACTATTACGTCGAACGTTTGAGTGGAATGGGCATCGGTTTTCCGGTGCTGCTGTTCGGGGGCACGTTTATCGTGCTGACGGTGGCGCTGTTTATGACTGCGTACATTCGGCAGACGTTGATCCGACATCTGTTCGCGCTGGTGGGCAGCGCGTTGAATATCCTGGTCACTACAACATCTTCCCGACGCTGTTGCAGTTGATGGGGTATGACCTGGCGGGGGTTGAGGCGGTGTATGGCAAGCCACTGAGTGTGCCGACGGCCGACGCATTCACGTTTAACTACCGGTTCAATGCGCGGCTGGGGGCGAAGCCGCAGTGGAAGCATATTGATTTGAAGAGCATTGTGACGCCTTCGCAGTCGCCAGCGAGTGTGGCGGCGGGGCAGTGACATTTCTGTTGTCTGATCGGGCCCCTTCGCGGGCAAGCCCGCTCCTACAGGGATCGGGTTGTGAGGGTTGATCCGAAGGCAACGCATCTGTTTAGGCCGCTATCCTTGCTTCACGCTTCTTAAACGGGTTTACCCATGCTTCAGGTCCAAGGTGTCTTCAAAAGTTACGCTACCCCGCAAGGTCCGCTGCCGGTGCTGCAAGGCGTCGACCTGACGCTCAAACCCGGCAGCAGCCTGGCGCTGATGGGCGAGTCGGGCAGCGGCAAAAGCACCTTGCTGCACCTGATTGCCGGGCTCGACAAAGTCGACCAGGGCAGCATCCGCAGCGATGAACATCGGCTGGAGCAGATGAGCGAAGGGCAACTGGCCAACTGGCGGCGCAACGAAATTGGCCTGGTGTTTCAGCAGTTCAATCTGATCGGCAGTTTGCGGGTCGAGGACAATCTGGCCTTTCAGGCGCGGTTAGCGGGGCGCCATGATCCGCGCTGGCAGGCGCATCTGGTGCAGCGCCTGGGCTTGAGTGACTTACTGCGACGCTATCCGGAGCAACTGTCCGGCGGCCAACAGCAGCGAGTCGCATTGGGCCGCGCGCTGGCGTCAAAGCCGAAACTTTTGCTGGCCGACGAACCCACCGGCAGCCTCGATGAAGCCACCAGCGACGAGGTGCTGAAGCTGCTCCTGGAATTGCTCGACGACACGCCCACCACGTTGTTGATGGTCACTCACAGTCCACGGGTTGCCGCGCGGCTGGCAGAAAAAGTGGTGTTGCACGGTGGTCGTCTGGCTGGCACGGACGAGCGCTGAGGTGCGGGTTTTTCGCGAGACGTTACGGGCGCTGCTCAGTCATTGGCGGCAGCACCCGGTGCAGTTTTTCAGCGTGCTGACCGGGCTCTGGCTCGCCACCAGTTTGCTCACCGGCGTACAGGCATTGAACAGCCAGGCGCGAGAAAGTTACACGCGGGCCAGTCAGTTGATCGGCGGCGAACCGCAGGCCAGTCTCAGTGCGCCCGGTGGCGGGACGTTTTCCCAGGCGTTATTTGTCGACTTGCGTCGTGCCGGTTGGCCGGTGTCGCCGGTGCTGCAAGGTCGAGTCATCCTCAAGGGGCATGAAGAGCAGCGCTTGCAGCTGATGGGCATCGAGCCGGTGTCGCTGCCGGCCGGTTCCTCGGTGGCGGGGCAGGCGTTGCCAATCGAGCAGATTGTCGAGTTCTTCAGTGCGCCGGGTAGTACCTGGATTTCGCCGCAGACGTTGCAGACGTTGGGGTTGCGCGAAGGTGAACGGCCGACAAGTTTGAGCGGTGTGGCATTACCACCGCTGCACGTTCAAACCGACATGGCCCCTGGTGTGCTGCTGGTGGACGTTGGCTTTGCTCAACAGATTTTGGGGTTGCCCGATCAATTGTCGCGCTTGCTGTTGCCGAAGGATTTCAGCGCTCCTTTACCCGACACCTTCAAGGATCAACTCCAGCTCAAGAGCAGCGGCGAGGAGAACAACCTCGCGCGCCTGACCGAGAGCTTTCACCTGAACCTCGACGCCTTGGGTTTTTTGTCATTCGTGGTCGGTTTGTTCATCGTCCACGCGGCCATCGGTCTGGCACTGGAACAACGCCGGGGCCTGCTCAGAACCCTGCGTGCCTGTGGCGTCAGTGCACGAATGCTCATCGCGTGCCTGGCCGTTGAGCTCGGCGGACTGGCGCTGATGGGCGGCCTCGCCGGGGTGGTCAGCGGCTACCTGTTGGCCAGCGTATTATTGCCGGACGTTGCCGCCAGCCTGCGCGGTTTGTACGGCGCCGAAGTGGCGGGGCAGTTGAACCTCAGCCCGTGGTGGTGGCTCAGCGGTGTCGGCCTGAGTTTGCTCGGTGCATCGCTGGCCGGCGCCAACAGTTTGCTGCGGGCGGCGCGTTTGCCGTTGCTGGCACTGGCTGATCCGCAAGCCTGGCATCAGGCTCATGCGCGCTGGCTGCGGCGCCAGGGGTGGGTCGCAGGGATGGCGGCCGTGATTGCGCTCAGCGCCTTGATCTGGGGCGACAGCCTGGCCAGTGGATTTGTATTGATGGCGGCGCTGTTGCTGGGCGCCGCATTGGCGCTGCCCGTGGTGCTCAATATCGTGCTCAACCTCGTCTTGCAGCGCAGTCATTCAGTGCTCGGCCAATGGTTTGTCGCCGATTGCCGACAGCAATTGCCGGCCCTGAGCCTGGCCTTGATGGCGCTGCTGTTGGCACTCGCGGCGAACATCGGCGCCGGCAGCATGACCGCCGGTTTTCGCCAGACCTTCAGCAACTGGCTCGAACAGCGTCTGACCGCCGAACTCTACGTCAATCCGCAAACCCCGGCTCAGTCTCGTGAACTGGACATCTGGCTCAAACAGCAGCCGCAAGTATTGGCGGTACTGCCTAACTGGCAAGTGGCGATCCAGCTGCAAGGCTGGCCGGCGGACGTCTTTGGCGTGATCGATCACCCGAACTATCGCCAGCACTGGCCGTTGCTGGAGGCCTTGGGTGACAACCCGTGGGACCGGCTGGCCAAGGACGACGCGCTGATGCTCAGCGAACAACTGGCCCGACGACTGAAGGTGCGCCTCGGCGATCACCTGACCATTCCCACACCGGGCGGCCCGTGGTCGCCGCGCATCGTCGGGATCTACGCCGATTACGGCAACCCCAAGGGCCACCTGCTGGTCAACGTCAGCCACCTGCTGCGCGGCTGGCCACAGCTGGCGCCCAACCGTTTTAATCTGCGCATTGAACCGGCATCGATCCCGTCGTTCGTCAGCGCATTACAGGCACGCTTCGCGCTCGACGACAGCCGCATCGTCGATCAGGCGCGGCTCAAGGGCTGGTCGACGCAAATCTTCGAACGCACCTTCGCCGCCACGGCCGCGCTCAACAGCCTGACTTTTTGTGTAGCCGGTGTGGCGTTGTTCATCAGCTTGCTGACCCAAAGCCAAAGCCGTCTCGGGCAGCTTGCGCCGTTGTGGGCGCTGGGCGTGACGCGCCGGCAATTGATGCTGCTCAACCTCGGGCAAACCTGGTTGCTGGCGGTGTTGACGCTGGTGCTGGCGTTGCCGCTGGGAATCGCGCTGGCGTGGTGCCTGGATGCGGTGATCAACGTCCAGGCGTTCGGCTGGCGCTTGCCTTTGCGCGTGTTTCCGCTGCAACTGTTGCAGTTGATGGGGCTGGCATTGCTCGCGACGTTACTGGCGTCGGCGTGGCCGTTGTACTCGCTGTATCGCACGCAACCGGCGGACCTGCTGAGGATGTTTGCTCATGAGGATTAAGCTCGGTCTGCTGCTTGTGATTGTGTTGAGTGGTTGCGACAACACGGCACCGGTTGAGAAAGGCTTCGCCGGTCTGGGGGGCGAGGCGGCAGCGTTTACGCCGGTGCTGCCCGGTCGGGTGTTCAGCTTCCCGGCGGATCACGGGCCGCATGACGGTTTTCGCATCGAGTGGTGGTACGTCACCGCCAACCTCAAGGACGAGCAGGGCCACGAGTTCGGCGTGCAATGGACGTTGTTTCGCAGCGCCTTGAAGGCAGCGCCCGAGGTCGCAGGCTGGGGCAATCAGACGATCTGGCTGGGGCACGCGGCCGTGACGTCAGCGACGGTGCATCACGCCGCTGAACGCTACGCCCGTGGCGGCGTCGGTCAGGCGGGTGTGAGTCTGGCGCCGTTCAATGCCTGGATCGACGATTGGCGTTTCAGCAGTCAGAGTTCCGACCCTTTATCGGATCTCCAACTCAGTGCACGGGATAAGGATTTCGGCTATCAACTACACCTGACAGCCACCCGCCCGCTGGTGCTTCAGGGCGATAAAGGTTTCAGCCAGAAATCCGAACAAGGCCAGGCGTCGTATTACTACAGCCAGCCGTTTTTTCAGGCCAGTGGCTCGCTGCAAATCGAGGGTAAAACCTATCAAGTCAGCGGCCCGGCCTGGCTCGACCGCGAATGGAGCAGCCAGCCGCTGACCGCCAACCAGACCGGTTGGGACTGGTTTTCCCTGCACCTGGACAGCGGCGAACAAGTTATGCTCTACCGCATGCGCAACAAGCACGGCGAGCCTTACCTCACCGGCACCTGGATCGACGCCCAGGGGCAGACTCAACCACTGCACGCCGACGACATCCGCCTCACACCGCAAGACACTGCCAAGGTCGCTGGCCGTCAGATGCCCGTGCGCTGGTCAATCAAAATTCCCGGCAAGCACCTCGACATCACCCTCGACGCTCTCAACCCCAATGCCTGGATGGATTTGCGCATTCCGTATTGGGAAGGGCCAGTGCAACTGAGCGGCAGCCATGCGGGGCAGGGCTATCTGGAAATGACCGGTTATTGAGGACGAAGTCGAGCGCTGCGCCTGACCGAGTTGATCTGGCGCAAGGAAAGCAGCAAAAACACGGACAGCGGCGAATCCACCGCGCAGAAACTGCGAACACTCCCTGAAGAACGTCTATGCTCATTGGCACAGATCGCGCTGACGCCTGAGCCAGAGCGGTCTGCTGTCATTTATTACCAAGGAATGTATTGCCTATGAAACTCCACGCACTGACCAAAGCCATCACCCTCGCTACCTTGCTGTCCGCCGTCAGCCTTGGCGCCATGGCTGAGGAGATTCCGCTGTCTGCTGACGTGGTAGCGGATCAAATGACCGCGACAGTTGTCTCGGTCGATGCCGCGAAACATCAAGTCGTCCTTAAAGGACCTGAAGGTAAAGAGACTTCTATCCAACTGACTGACAAGGCGACAAACCTTGGCAAATTGAAAGCTGGCGATGAGGTCGACATTCAAGTGGCCCACGCCGTCGTATTCGCCCTCGATACCGACGTCGACAAGGGCCTGCCAGGCGCCGCCGAACGCACGGGCGAAGCTCGCGCGGCTCCAGGTAGCGACAAACCGGCTGGCGAAGCTTACCGTCAGGTCCAGGTTCAGCTGAAAATCACCCACATCGACCTGGCGAAACATCAGGTAACCTTCGAAGGTCCGAAGGGTAATTCGAAAACGATTGACGTCGTAAAACCAGAAGTTCAAGCCAAACTCAAAGACCTGAAAGTTGGACAAAGCGTTGTCGTCACGTACACCGACGTACTGAAAGTGACCACTAAATCCAAAAGCTGAGGATTGACGGTATAGACTGATTGTTCTTGTATAGCTTTTTTGTACAAGAACAATCAGCTTTAATGTTCTGGTTGGTGAGTTTTGGTGCGGGCCGAATAGTATTTCGATCGACATTCACTTAAACATTATGTATATAAAATTTCATGTTCGTTTCGCGGACATATTTGCAAACTTCTATTAAAATTCCCTCGTTCGCCCAGTGTCAGGGCTCTTTACCAGTGCATGGAATGCCGAGGCCATTACACTGGGCGGACACTTTTTAGACGTGCTGACAGCGAATACACAAAAACGGGCGATCGTAGGATCGCCCGTTTTTTTATTCAGCTTGTGCCTGTAAGCGTCGGCCGATAACGTCCAGCAAGTCGCAGCCGTCGCGTAGTGGAATTGCAATTGCCCGGGCGAAGTCCTGAAGTAGCGCGTTGTCGCCCTTGAGCGAATCACCCGAGGATAGAGTTTCCACCAGTTGAGTCACGCTGCGGATTCGGTATGCCGCCGTGTCGTGCAACACGTCGAGGGGCGCTTCCGTATCAACCAGCAGGGAAGGGATCAGGCAGTCGATGCCGGTGATGGGCATGTATCGAGCCATGGTTGAACCTCCTTCTCTCAAGATTGGGTGCTTTGTGGGGCTTCGGAGGCATCGCCAGGAGGGTCGAGATTGTCCAGCGCACGGTTTACCAACAATTCACCCACTACCGCCAGTTGCTGGATTGAGAGCGCGAGGCTGCGGTGTGAACCTTCGAGTTCGCAGGCCAGTTCGGTGGTGAGGACGTTGAGTGAGGCGAGGGTTTCACAGGCGTGGCTTAGCAGGGTTTCGGTGTCGATGTTGGGGAGTATGGTGAAGACGTGGCTGATGGGGTCGGGGGTGTTCGGATCGCGGAGGCGGGCGCTGACGGTGCGTTGGGTGGCTTGGCTGAGTTCGATTGGGTTGAAGGATTTGGTTGGACATTTTTTCATGGTGAAGCTCCTGTAGGGACGGAGCCGCAAAGCGGCATTTGCATGCCTTGATCGTGTTCGGTCTGTCAAAACCGGTCGCTGAGGTTGCAGCGGCTGGGGGAGGTTATCTGGGGGAGTGGGGGGGTTACAAGTCATGAAAGTCGATAGGGGTTGCGGGAAATTTCTGAAGCATGGATCCATGGAAATAAAGTCAAGCTTGCTGATACTTTTTAAGTAAGAGGAGAATGAAAAAAAAGTGTAAAAAGTCAATGCGCCCCTTCTTTTTTGCCTTTTTACCTCGTACCCTTTTTTGTGTGCTTTTTTTCAGATTTTTCATGCGCTTTTATTGACTTCATGTTTCCAGTTTCTCCAAGGCAATGGAGATTGCTTTGTGAAGTTCTTCCCAGTTTTTTACTTTGTCGCTGAAAGCAGGGTGCTCCCAGTTGTATACTTTAATTACGGAAACTTTGAAAGTACCGTTCTCACAGAACTCGGGATGCCAGCCTATATCAATAATTTGATTTTTAGGGAAGACGGCTTGAAATAGGTCCTCCTTTAAGTCGTCAATGATCATTGATGTGTCAAGAAACTGGTTGAGGTGAGATAGATCATCAAGTGTGATCGTTCCGCAGAGTGCAATTATTCTTTTTATGTCCAATTGGTTTTTTATGTTTTTGTGAGATTTTTAAATGAGTTTTCGGAAATAGGATGGCCATGGATAGTGTTTGCACTCAACTCCGGTAAAAAGGGGACGGATTTTGTCGAAAATAAATCCGTCCCCTTTGTTTGCTTTGTTTTTGGTCAGTCTAATGGGTAATCGCAGGTCCATGGTGGTGTGAACAGTTCTGGGTTAATCTCATTTTTCTGAAGAAAGTTATTGATGTCTTCTTCTGAATTGAGAGCGCCATATTTGATTATTGTGATGTCGCTATCGTCGATGCTGTCTCTGGATTCAAGTATGTGTTTTGAAATTGTAAATTCTATTGCGGCATACTTTGAATTTTTTGCGTCTTCCAGGAAATCGTAATAAAACTCACCCGGAAACCTATCTGTGAAAAGGGGACGGATTTATTTTCTTTAGTTAAAAATAAATCCGTTCCCTTTAGTTTCTTTTTTGTTCATTTTTAATACTCCTAAATAGTGTCGGAGTTTTTATCGTTCATGTATGCCGAGGGGCCGCAAAGTAAAGGAAATTTTGTTGTGAACTCAATCATTGAGTTTTTGTTTGAGGCTTGGATTATGAATATGTTTTCTTTTTTTGTGATTGTTATATTTAATTTATCTGTTGTAGGTATGTTTTTGATCAGGACGTTTTTGATATCGCCACAATTTAATCCGATTCGACATGTGTTGAAGTGGGTCTTTTTCCATTTTGCAGGAGGTGCGTCAGGGAGTTCCTCAATATCAAATTCCATTATTATCGTTGGTCTGCTGTTATCAATATTTAAAGCGAAAAGGTCAATGGTGCCGATCGCTATGGGTGTCGTGAAAATCTGGTTAAAAAAAGTGCTGCCGTCAATATCGTTCCAGAATTTCATAATTACTCCTTGAAGTAGAAGTGATCTTTTGCACCTGGGATTTTACCCGTTCTGGTGTTTTCAATCGGTCGTAGATTAAAGTGAGCAGCCTGGTCGCCTTTGTTCCCAGGCTCAAAATATTTGTGGCCTGCAGAATGATCCTGAATTATCACCTTTGATCCATCAGCGCGTGTGTATTGATACTCCCGTGTGAGTATGGGCTTTCCTTCGCTGTTCAAAATACTTTCACCGGCTTTGTCTGTCATTCTCACATATTTGTACTGACGCGTTTTCCCCGTCGTAGGATCGTAAACGGTGTCAGGTTGCTGTGTTCTTGAGATTCCTGCTTCGGATTTGGCCTGTTTGAACGCACCGCTCCGAGAAATTTCCGGGGGGGGCGGTTCACTGGGTTTGCCTGCTTGCGGATTATTTTTGCTTTTAAGGCACTCGTCAGCACTCAACCCCAACGGATCCACCCACCCCGTAGGGTTAGGCACGTACTGGTAGTTATTCAACCCACCCGCAAGCTTGATCGGATCCGGTGTCAAAAACCGCCCGGTCCCCGGATTGTAGTAGCGATGCCGGTTGTAGTGTAAGCCCGTCTCCGCATCGAAGTACTGCCCCTGAAATCGCAGCGGGTTGTCAATTTCGGCAACATCGAGTGCAGCGAGATTGCCATAAGCGCGGTACTTCGCAGACCACGTAATCTCGCCGCTGTAGTCAGTGAGCTCCTGCGGCGTACCCAGATGATCGAGCTGATAGTAAAACGGCGTCGCTTTCAGTGGGCCTTCGCCATCCAGCATTGCCAGCGGGCGGAAGCTGCCCGGTTCATAGATATAAGTGCGATAGCGGTTGTCAGCGCTTTCCGCGATCAGGCGTTCGCCTTGCCACAGGAATTCGGTGGTGCTGCCGTCGACGGTTTTTTCGATGCGGCGGCCGAAGGCGTCGTACTTGTAGGACGCGACACTGCCGCCCGGCAGGCTGGCGCCGATCAGGCGGTGCTGGCAGTCGTAACGGTATTCGGTGACGAGTTTTTGCCCGGTGCCGCGGCGTTCGCGGATGAGGTTGCCGTAGGCGTCGTAGTCGTAGTGGCGGTCGCCCTGCATCAGCAGGCGGTTGCCTTTGACGTTGGCCAGGTGTGCGGTGGGTTGATCGCCTTGGCCCAGCAAGTTGCCGGCAGGGTCATGGGCGAAACTTTCCGGGGTGCTGCCACGGACGTTGATCAGGCGATCGAGCGGGTCGTAGTGGTAGCTGCGATTGCCTTTGCGACTGTCGTCGATGCCAGTGAGGTTGCCATTGGCGGCGTAAGCGTAGCGACGGTGGAAGATGTTTCGATCTTTTTGGCTGACACTGTGTGCTTGCAGACGGCCTTGTTCGTCGTACTGGTATTCGCTGAGTAGTAGGCCTTGTTGGCGTTTTTGCTCCAGACCGGCGTTGAACTGGTGGGCGGTCAAGCGAGAGCCATTAAGGTCGATACTGCTCAGTTGACCGCCGCGCTGATGGTGGTAATCGAGCTTGCTGCCGTCCGGGAGGCGGCAGTGTTTCAGTTGACCGACGGTGTCGTACTGGTAGCGGAGGGTGCCCCAGCCTTGATGTTCCGTGATCAGGCGGTCTTGCAGGTCATATTCATACGCGAGCGGCCAATGGCCGTCATCGACGTTTACCAGACGCCCAAGCGCGTCGTAGCTGTAGTGGATTTCCTTACCGTCAGCCAGGGTTTTCACCAGCAAGCGGCCAGCGGCGTCGCGCTGATATTCAGTGACAAGTTCACTGTCATCGTCGCCGAATTCGGTTTTCTTCAGCAATTGACCGTTGAGGTCGTACTCGTAGGCGGTGCGGCGGCCGTCGAAACCGGTTTCCTGCTGGATCAGGCCATTGGCGTGGTAATCGAGGTGATAGTGCTCGCCACGTTCGTTCTCGATCTCGGTCAGCAGCAGGCGCGAATTGTCGTAGCGATAACGCAACTGGCTGCCGTCTGGATTGATCCGGCGGCTGACCAGGTGCAGACCATCGGCGTATTCGTAACGCGTCACACGGCCCAGCTCATCGCGCTCTGCGGTGACTCGGCCGTATGGGTTGTAAGTGAACGCACGGCTGGCGCCGCCGGACAGGGTGACTTGCGTCAGGCGGTCGACTGCATCCCATTGGTAGTGGGTGATCGCGCCGGTTTCTTCCTGACGAGTAATCTGTCGACCCTGCGCGTCGTAGCGATATTTGCGCTGAGCTCCGTCGGGCAGGCGTTCTTCCAACAATTGACCGAGGTTGTTCCAGCCCAGTTGGTGGCGGCTGCCATCAGGATGACGAATTTCCAACAAGCGACCCTGACGGTCGTAGCTGTAGTGAGTTTCGTTGCCATGGGGGTCGGTTTGCTGGGTGATATCGCCTTGACGGTTGCGCTCGTACTTCCAACGAGCTCTGCCGCGTTGTACATCGATGAGCTGGCCGTCGTAGTAGTTGTAGCGGGTCGGTTCATCTTCTGGTGGGACAACCGCAATCAAACGCCCGGCATCGTTGTATTGGTATTCGGTGACAGCCCCCAGTGCATCTTTTTCAGCGATCAGGCGACCTTCGCCGTCATAAGCTCTTTGCGTTTGTGCTCCGTCGGGCGCAGTCTCGCTGATAAGTCGCGCATTTTCGTCATGCACGTAAACCTGCTCGCTGCCATCGGCGTTAAGCACGGTCACCGTGCCCTTGTCGTCCCACACATAGCGCGCTTCAAGTTGCGAATAACTGGCCCAGTGGCGGATGCAGCGCGCCAATTTGCCTTCGCGTTCCCATTCCCAGTAGAAGCTGGCGCCACCCGCCAGTTGACGTTCGAGAATGACGTGTTGATCGTTGTAGCGATAATGCTCGCGCTCACCGGCAGCATTGGTGGCACTGATGAGTTGATTGCGCTCGTTGTAGTGATAGGTGACCAGGGTTTGCACGGTTTGCCATGGATCCTGGCGCTCACCGCGATCATCGTACTCGGCACGTTGTTGCTGGTAGTCGACCGCCGAGATATGGCGATCGTCATAACGCAGCAGCAAGGCGCGACCAGCGCCATTGTCGATGCGCTGTATGCGGCCGACCAAGTCATAGCTGATGTGCAACTGGTTTTCGTAGGCATCACTGATGGTGTTCAGACGCCCGGCACGAAAATGGTAAAACCGTGTTTTTGGGCCGGCCTGAGTCAGGATCAGTTCACCTGGTGCATCACCAAGATAAATGGCCGCTTCCGCCAGGCTGTTGGTGATGGCCGGACGTTGTTCGGATGGCATTGGGAAGCGGGTCTGACGGTTTTCATTGTCAGTCCACAGCACGCCTTCATCGTCCAAGTTCAGGCGATGGGACAGTGAATGGCTCCAGCCATAGCCGAGACGACTGTCGATTTCGACCGCACTGCTGCGATAAAGACGCGTCCATTCCAGCGGCAAGAGGCCACCGAGTTCGCCATCGGTGAGCGTCAGCAATTCCTCACCAGTGACCATCGACACAGGCTCGCCATCAGTGCAGGTTTTGTTCGCGCACTGGGCGGGTTGATCGGCGGGGGTTTTCGATTGGTTGGGGGCGTTGTCGACAGGCTCTTTTTGTTCGATGCGTGTGGTGTTGTCTTTCTTTCCGCGTGCGTGGATCTGCGCGTCGGTCTCAACTTTGCCGCCTGTAACCTTTGGCTTTTTCTTCGGCGCTGTTGCCGTGGTTGCGGGCTTGGGGGCGGCAATTTCGACGCTGCCTTTGCGTGCCTGATTGACTGCTGAATTGCCGTTTAGCAATAAAGGTTTGGCGGCTTCAGTGTGGACCGCAGCGTTCTTCTTGCTGATTTTCATCAGCATGTCGGTGAAGTCTTCAATCAGTTTCAGCACCTTGCCACTGTTTTGCGTGGCTTTCAGTGCCTTGGTGCCGACACGTACTGCCAAGCCGAGACCACCGGTCAATACAACGCCGACCAGAATGTTCAGCAGGACTTCTGTGGTCAGTTCGGAGAGCACTTCCGTACAGGTCTGCGGTGGCAGCATCTTGACCCAGGCCATGATGGCGGCCACATAGATCCACATCAATGGCTCGTCACTGGCAATCAGCAGGGCAGTATGTATCGCTTCCGCCGAGGCGTCGTAGATGCGCTTGATCTCTTCCTCGGTGAAGAACTTTTTAAGTTTTTCGTAGTTCTCTCGAGGATGTGCAACCAGGTTGTAGAGGCTTTTGATATCGCCCCACAAACCCATGATCGCTTTCAGGAAGCCTTTCCAGGCCGCCTCCAGGTCCTGCATGACCCGGCCAGCCATGGACGCGCTGTTATGCGCCTGCCAGAGCGGTAGAAAATCGGTGGTCCATTGGGTTTGCAGCCAACCGCTCAAATCACCGATCACACCCTGATAGGAGTTGAACAGAGTGTCGATTTGCGCGGGAGTGGGGTTGGGGAAAAACGTGATTTTGTACTGCTGATTCGGAGTGAGACTCTCAACTTCGAGGATCCCGCTAGGACCAATCGTTGCGGTGATCGCCTGACCTATTTCATTTTTTCCAAACATCTTGCCGTCAACCACTGGAGCCAACCGGACCGGTGTATTGCCGATGGGGACAAAGCGCGCAGACTCGAAACTGTGAACCAGCTTTAGCTTGCCGTTGGCCGGGCAGTTTGCGTAAAGGTCGACTTGCTCTTTGCTGTCTTTGTCCTGAGTACCGACTTCGTCGCCGACCTGAAATTGTTGTTCCGCATCCAGAGCGCCGCCATACCAAGCTTCGGCATGGCTGCGATAGTCAGCAATACACTTCTTGAAATCACTGATGATGACCTGAGCGTCGGGTTGTTTCGCAGTGAGATTCCCAACAATGGAACCCATCAAAATGCTCATACGGTCACCTCATTTTCCAAGTAGGCCTTCAGTAGCCCTGTGTAGTTTTCTTCCGTGAGTGGGGTGCGTTTTACAAAGCGCGCCACTTTTTGCTGCAAGTTGGATTCAGGGACCGAGAAATACAGCTCGGCGTGATCCTCCTTCAGCCACTGCATCATGTTGCCGATCACTGTGGACGGGTTTTTCGTCGTCAGGCCATCCAGCAACCCCTTCGGCACTTCCCACCAAGGCCAATCCTTCGCCTTCGGCACCACCCGGGTGCCAACCTCCAGACGCTTGCCATTAATCAGATACCGATCAAACACCGGCAGCACTTCCCCCGCCGCATCACCCAACCCCTCCAGAATCGGGTAGATATGCCGCCCATCCCAAAACCGGAAAAACACCTCGGTGCCATCGGGCATGCGCACTTGGGTCAGGCTGCGAAGGTGTTCGAACACCACGTCCGGCTCGCTGGTTGAAACCGCCAGCCAACCCCAGTCCTGTGCGTCCGTTTCGGCAATCCACGGTAGAAAACCGGAGTTGGGTTTCAGCTCGACGAGGTAGGGCATGACCTGTTGCCAGCCCGCGTAGGGGGTTGCGCTCCAGATCGGAGTGGCCTGGATTGTTGGATCATCCTGATAAAGCGTCTTGAGCGCATCGGCGTCGCTGGCGGCACTGACGATCAGATAAAGGCGTTCATTGGCTTGCAACGGCCGTTCTGCAAGCCACGCCTGTGGAGTCAAAAGATCAGATCGCACACGTACCTGCCTTGCATTTTTCGCACTCTTCACAGAAAGGCGCGTTACGTTTGAGGGTGTTGACTTGAGCCGGTGTCAGTACCGCGCCAGCCTTATCCGCATCCGCCTGCTTCAACACACCCGGCAGCAACGGCGCCGCGCCAGTGCCGCTACCCGGGCTCCCCCCGGAGTTCATGTTGATCACCGGCCCGCTCAACGTCACACCGCTGGCATCGATCTTGATAAAACTGCCGCCACCCTTGAGCGTCAGTTCGCTACCCGCTTCAAGTACGACTTTCATACCGCTGCTCAGGTGGATTTCCTGGCCCGCTTCAATGAACTGCCCGGTGCCGATCTTGATATGCTGATTCACGCCCACCGTCAGATGGTCATCCGCTTGGGCTTCGACTCTGCGATCTGCATAGACCGTGTGGTGTTCTTCGGCCTTGAATTCGCTGTAGCTGTTTTGCTCGACGGTGTCGTGGCGTTCGTTGCCGACGCGGATTTTCTGGTCGTGTTCGACGTTTTCGTCCCAGTCGCGCTGGGCGTGCAGGAAGATTTGTTCCTGGCCTTTTTTGTCTTCGATGCGCAGTTCGTTGAAGCCGCCGCCACCTGGTGAACTCAGCGTCTTGAAGGTGCTGCGGGTCTTGTTCGCCGGCAGTTCGTACGGGACGACGTTTTCCTTGTGGTACAGGCAACCGCTGATCAACGGTTGGTCGGGGTCGCCTTCGAGGAAGGTGACGAGTACTTCCATGCCGATGCGCGGGATGGCGATGCCGCCGTAGTGGGCGCCGGCCCAGGCGGAGGAGACCCGTAGCCAGCAACTGGTCTTGTCGTCGGCCTGGCCTTCGCGGTCCCAATGGAATTGCACTTTGACGCGGCCGTATTCGTCGCAGTGGATCTCTTCACCTTTGGGGCCGGTGACCACGGCGCTTTGGCTGCCGAGGATTCTTGGCTTGGGATGATTCAGCGGCGGGCGGTTCGGTACGTCCCACGGGGTGGCCTGGAAGCGGTTGCGGTAACCCTGATGGAAATCGTCTTTCAGGTTGGTTGTGCTGCTGGTGACCGACTCTTCCAGCACTTGCGGCTGTTTGCCTTCGTGGAGGATTTCGGTCAGCAGCCACAGGTCGTTCCATTTGGCTTTCGGGTGTTGGGTCAGGGCCAGGAAGTGGCCGCTGACCAGCAACGGCTGATCGCTTTTACCTTCGGCGAGCTGGAAATCGCTGCGGTGACGTTCTAGGGCGCGTTTGGCCAGGTGCTTGCCGCGTTCGCGGTCGATGAATCGGCCGGGGTAGTCGTAGTCTTCGAGGTCGGGCAGGGCGTCGCCACGGTTTTCGCTTTCGAGGGTGATACGTGGTTTTTCGAAGTCGTAGTCGCGGCGGGTGGTGCGGCTGGTGCGGGTTTCCAGGCGCAGGTCGAAGCGCTTGATCACCGGGTGGTTGGCGACCATGCCGGAGTCTTGCTGATAGGCCACGGGGGCGAGTTTCGGGAACACCGTCTGGTCATCGCCGAACACCAGCTTGTGGGCCGTGGCGCTGTGCTGGAAGTGATAGTGAATACCTTCTTCCTCGCACAGGCGCTGGATGAATTGCAGGTCCGATTCATCGTACTGAACGCAGTAGATACGCTCGGGATAGATCGCCCCGACGTTGAAGACGTAGGCGTTGCTTTGAATGCCGTGCTCTTCGAGGACCCTGCCAATGATTTTCGGCACGCTGAGGTTCTGGAAGATGCGCTGGTTGATGCGATGCGTGAGGTACGATAGTTGCGGGCGCAGGGTCACCGCGTAGCGGGTCAGGCGTTTGCCGGAATCACCCTGGGCGGCGCGGTAGATCTGGCCATGAATGCCGCTGCCGTCAGGCGAGAGCTGCAAAAAGGCCGGTTTGTGCAGCAGGGTTTCGAGGTCCAGGGACGGCTGTTCACTGACCAGTTCCACCTCAAACACGAACGGTTGGCTGATCGCCTCCCGACCTTGCAAGGACAGCACCTGTAAATCGTTGGATAGGCCTTCGATGGTCAGGGCAAAGTGAGTCTGATTGGCCGGCGCGAACATCCCTTGTTCCTCGTGCAGTGCTGCGGCGTTCGCCAATAGCCGAAGAAGGCATCAGCAGACGCGAAAATTCTGGAAGGGCGAAAACAACATCGACCAGCAGAGCTGGCCGATGCTTGAGACGGTCGACCTGATTTAGGCGACCGGCAGACGCCAGTCATCGGAACCCGAAGTACCGGATACTTCGTGGGTCCAGGTGATTTTGCGGTAGGTGAATTGCACTTCTTCCAGGTGCGTGAAGTGCGAGTTCGACGGATCCTGGCAGTTGTGCATTTTGTTGTTGATGGCGACGATGATCGCGTCTTCCAGTTTGGTGGTGTAGTAGTGCTCTTGGGTACCTTGAGCCGAAGTGCGGTACCACTGGATAACGATTTCGCTCATGCGCTCGCCGGAAGTCAGGGCTGCTTGCAGCAGTGGCGAAGACTTGTCGTAGACCTTGGTGATCACCACTGGCTTGTGAACGCGCTGACCGGTCGGTTGGCCGGATTGCGGGTCACGCGGGATGATCACGTCGTGGCTGAAAGCCTGAACCATGACCTGGTCTTCGTGACCTTCCTGGTAGGTGTTGCCAACCGAGTCGGCGGTGAACGCGCCGGCAGTGATCAGACCTTGTTTCTCGCCAGTGACGGACATGTACGCTGGTGTAGCCATGGATGTGCTCCTTGCTAAAAAATTAAGAGTGCCCGGGAGGCGGTATCGCCCGGTGGGTGCCTGACTGTTATCAAGGTCCGTGCCAGAAACGCTGAAAGCCATATAGATCAAGGGACTAGGGGCAATTTTCGGCGACTGAAAGATTTATCGGCGAAGATCCCTGTGGAATGTGCGCAAGAACTTGCACACCGCTGCGCAACTTCTTGCGCACTCGGCTGGAGGGCCCACCTGGCCGGGTGATCAGCATCCAAGCGGGACCTTTCTGTAGGATGAGTGCGCAACTTCTTGCGCATAACGGCCTTGCGCCACCCGTCAAAGACAACCTGCACCCGGTGCAACGAATCGACCGGCAGCAGGGTCCATAAAAACAGCGCAGTCGAGCGTCCGAACAACCCTGAACCGGAGTGAGAACGACATGAAAATCCTGATGGTTTTAACGTCCCACGATCAATTGGGTGATACGGGTAAGAAAACCGGCTTCTGGCTGGAAGAATTCGCCGCGCCGTATTTCGCCTTCAAGGACGCCGGTGCGCAACTGACCCTGGCCTCGCCCAAGGGCGGCCAACCGCCGCTAGACCCGAAAAGCGACGAGCCGGACGCGCAAACCGAGTCGACTAATCGGTTTAACAAAGACCCTGCGGCTAAATCCGCATTAGCCTCTACTGCACTGCTGAACAGCGTGAGAGTCGAAGATTACGATGCTGTTTTCTATCCGGGTGGCCATGGTCCGCTGTGGGATTTGGCCGAAGATACCTTTTCGATTGCGCTGATCGAGGCGTTTATCAAGGCAGGTAAACCGGTCGCGGCGGTCTGCCATGCACCGGGCGTGTTGCGTCATGTCAAAGGCGCGGATGGCCAGCCTTTGGTCAAAGGCAAGCGCGTGACGGGTTTCACCAACTCGGAGGAAGAGGCGGTGCAACTGACGAACGTCGTACCGTTTCTGGTGGAGGACATGCTCAAGGAGAAGGGCGGGATTTATTCCAAGGGCGACGATTGGGCGAGCTATGTACTCACGGACGGATTGCTGATCACCGGCCAGAACCCGGCGTCGTCCGAAGCAGCCGCCGAGGCGTTGCTGGCCAAACTCCGCTAAAACACCGCACCTGTAATTGAATGGACTCGCCCAAGCCGAGGCGTCTTCGCGCCACGGTGGCATTCTATGAAAGCCAACGACAGCGAGGGCGAGGCCATGAGCAAGCATACGACGATAAACAAATCCTTGTCGCCAGCCGATCTTGCGGCGTGCACGACAGTAGCGGTGGATCTTGCGAAGAATGTGTTTCAGGTCGCGGGGGAAAATTCCCTTGGCCAGGTGGTCCACGAGCAACGGATCAAGTCTCGTGAAGCTTTTCACGTGTTCCTGCGCCAGTTGTCGGCGGATGTGACGGTACTGATGGAGACCGGGCCGGGCGCGCAAGCGTGGGCACGGCTGTTACAGGCGCAAGGCAATCCAGTGCGGATACTGCCTGCACAACGTGTGGCCGAACACCGTAGCGGAGCGAAGAATGACCGCAACGATGTGCTGGCGATATTACGTGCAGGCCGAGACCAAAAAATTGCAGCCGTACCGGTCAAGAGTGAGTCGGCGTTAGCGATGCAAGCGCTGCACCGCGTCCGGCAGGGATGCGTGCGACGGCACACGGCCTTGGGTAACCAGATGCGTGGCTTGCTGCTGGAACACGGCATTGCCTTGGCGCAGGGCGAGATGGCCCTCAGCCGAGATGTGCCACGGGTACTGGAAGACCCCAGCCAGCCGCTGCCGGATATGTTGCGCGAGCTGATCGACGAAATACTGGCTGAGTGGGGCCAACTGGGCGAACACATCAACGTGCTGACGGGGCGCCTGGAAGCCAGTGCTCGCGCGGACGAGACGGCGAAACGATTGATGACGATACGGGGTGTCGGCCCGATCTTCTCCACGGCGATGCTAGCCAAACAGACTGAGCCTGAACGCTTTGCCAACGCGCGCCAGTTCGCCGCCTATTTCGGCACGGTGCCCGAACAGCACAGTAGCGGGCAAAAGATTCGACTGGGCAATATGTGCAAGCGCGGTGATGCCTATCTGCGCAGCTTGGCGATTCAAGGTGCGCACTCTGTATTGAGGCAGGTGCGGCCAGATTCGGAACATCCAGATGACCAGCGTCTGCGACGCTGGTTGAGCCGTCACGGTCAAAAAGGCGCGGCGGTGCGGTTGGCCAACCGCAACCTGCGCATCATGTGGGTGCTGCTGCAAAACGAGCAGACCTATCATCGCCAACCGGCCACTGGTCAGAGGCCGTGATGAGGGGCTGATCAAGAGTCATTGACAGAGTTCTGCCACCGGGGCGCTGAGCCGCCTCAACCCTTGCTGAAGAACATTGACCCCAGGTCAGACCGTCGCGGATAGATGCCTGAGCTGCTACCGGCCCTTGAGGCCTAAATGTAATAGGCATACCGCGAGCTCACCCAATGTTGGCCAGAAGCCGATGAAGGCTTCCTCGAATAGGCCTTATACATAGATGCAACCGGGTAGCAGTGTTCAAACGCGGGTTGAAAGTGGGGGCGAGTCCATACATAGCAGCTGGCGCAGCCTGCGTCCGGCTGCGCAGCAGTCGTAAAACCGGTAAACACGGTTTATCTGAAAAACCGCACCGTCCGAAATTACGACTGCTTCGCAGCCGGACGCAGGCTGCGCCAGCTGCTACAAGTTCGCTTTAGATCGCGTGGCCCAACGCGGCATAGCACTCTTCAACCGAACGCCGCTGCGTCTCGGCATACAACCCCAACTCATCAATCGTCGATCGCCCCAGCGCCTGCTCAAACGCCTGCTGATTCGAATGCACGCCATAGTGGGTTTGAGCCGCGTCCCCCAGGTTCGACTGGAAAATCCCCGCTGCGCTCACCGGCAGAAAATCCTCATACACCAGCGGTTCAACCCGCAGGTAGCCGCCGTCGAGCAAATCCTCCAGCGACAACGAATCCAGTGCATCCGCCGCCAAGCCTTCTTCCGTCACGAAGTAGCGAAAGTACGCCAGCTCCTGTCGGCGCATACCTTCGTATGTATCAGGAAATTCGCCAAAGTGCTGCACCATCAGTGCGTTGTAGCGTGCGGCATTGGCTTCATTGGGGAAGTCTTTCAACTCGTCCCGTGCAGCATTGAGCAAACGGTCGTACAGCGCCCGACCTTTAGGCGTCAGCGCGGCGCCACGTTGCTCGATTTCGCCGAAGCGCGCGCTGTGACTGCCTCGGGTTTCAGCTTGATCGGTGAAGGCAACCGGCTCGTCCAGCGCCTTGAAACTGGTCTGGCGCAGCAGAATCGGGCACTGACGGCGAGGTGGGCCTTCGATCACCGCTTTGGGGGTGATGCCGTGGGCCGGCATTTGTGCCTGGACGATGTCGATGTCCAATGTGCGCGGCGTCAGGTGGTTGATGTGCGGGCCTTTGAAGGCCACGACGTCGGCGATCAGGCGATGCTGGGTGCTGAGTTTCTGGTATTGCTCGGCAGTGACGGTGGCGCTGTGGTGCCAGCGGAAAGTTTCCAGCGCCTGTTCGACGAAGTGCTGCGCCTCGTCTTCGGTAAGACCGCCCTCGGTTTCAGCACGCTCGATCAGGGTCAGCGCTGCCGCGGTAAAGATCTGGCGTTTTTCCAGCACCGACTGAGCGAACGCGCGCAGTTCCAGGTCTTCGATCAGTTCCAGGCGCAGCAGCGAGGTGAACACGCGAAACGGGCTGACCTGCAACGCCGCTTCGTGCACCGCGCGAAACGCCGTGGAATGCACCGGCACGCCGGCCGGGGTCAGGTCGTAATAACCCACCGGTTGCATGCCCATCACCGCGAACAAACGGGCGAGGGTGGCCAGTTCTGTGGCAGTACCGACGCGGATGGCACCGTGACGTTCAAGGTCCAGGCGCTCGATTTCACCGGTGCTGTTCAACTGGCGGGCGATCTGCGGGTCGTTGTCCAGCACGTATTGGTTGGTCTGCTCCACCAGCTCCATGAGCGCGCCGTACAACGGCACTTCTTCGCGGTACATGTCGGACATCGCTTTGGAGAAGCGTTGGCGGATCAGGTCAGGGCTGACGAAGCGTGGCTGGCTCATGAAAAAAATTCCTGGCGCGGTGACGTAAAGGATGTGCGAAAAGATCGCAGCCTTCAGCGCCGCCGACAAACGAAGAATCTTACGAACTTCATTCTCGCCAGGACTGCATCCCCGCCGGCCCTGTAGCAGCTGACGAGCAGCGCGAGGCTGCGTCCGGCTGCGAAGCAGTCGTAAACCCTGAAAACGCGGTTTAACTGAAAAAACACAGCGTCTGACTTCACGACGGCTTCGCCCGAACGCGGCCCGCACCGGACGCAGCCTCGCGCTGCTCGGCAGCTGCTACAGGGGCGGTGGTTACAGGTGGGAGCGGCTTTCCGTGCGTAGCGATCCCAGGAACTCCCGATACAGTCGCGCAGTATTGGCGGGCTGTTCGACCATCGGCATGTGGCCACTGTGATCCCAGATATGCACCCGCAAATCGACGATGCCTTTGCTCCAGACCGCCACACTGCTGACGTCGATCAAACGGTCCTTGTGCCCCCACAGCAACAGCGCCGGGCACTTGATGTCGGCCAGCTTCGGCTCCATCGGCGGGCTGGCGCGAAAGTCGTTGAAGATTTCTTCCAGTTCATCGCGGCTTTGCTCATAGCGATGTGCAAAGGCGTCCAGCACCACGCCGGGCACCCACGGCGGTTCGGCCATGGTCATGGCGTAGAAGTGTCGAAACTCCTCCCGTGAGTGAATCAGAAACGGGTTATGCCCCTTGGCCAAATGCCGCTCCAGATCACTGGCCTCAGGCGCGGTGACCCCGGCCGGGTCGATCAGCGCCACGGAGGCGATCCGGTCCGGGTACGTGGCCGCCAGCCACGCCGCGATGTAACCGCCCATTGAGTTGCCGATCACATGCACCTTCTCGACTCCGCAGACATCCAGCAACTGGATCATCCGTTTGGCTTGTAGCGGGATGTCATAGCCGCCGCCGGCCTTGAAGCCGGTTTCGCCATGCCCGGCAATGTCCGGAATGATGACCCGATAATTGCCGACAAAGTGCCGGGCAAAGCGCAGCCAGAGGTTTTTGTCGGCGCTGTAGCCGTGCAGCATCAGCACACTGCTGGACGCCTCATACGGCCCGCCTTGCCAGGTCGAGACGGTCATCTCGTTAATGGGCACGACGATTTTGTGCAGCCGATACAGCTTGGCTTCAATGGCCATGTTCAAGTCATACAGCCAATAACCGATGGCCGGATAGTTCAACCAGCTCCAGGCCACGACAACCGCAATAATGACAACGAATAGAAGCATCGGATGACTTCCTTTAACGTGATCAGGACAAGATGTGGTCGGCGGGTTTCAAGGCCCGAGTCAATCGGTGATAGCTGAAACTGAACCCCGGAAACATGGCAATCACATGACCGCTCTTGCTTTGGTACCAACTGTGGCACCCTCCGGACTTCCATACGGTGCGCTCCATTTCACGGTGGATCATTTCAGTGTAGGTACGTTCCGCTTCGGCGCGTACTTCAATGCTGCGTAAACCTTGGGCTTTTAACGTACGGATGCAGTCGAGGATGTAATTCATCTGTGACTCGATGATGAACAGCGCCGAGGTGTGGCCAATGCCGGTGTTGGGGCCGGTGACGATGAACAGGTTCGGGAAGTCGGGCAGGCTGGTACCCAGATAAGCCCGGGGATACTGCGCCCAGACGTCCTTGAGTTGCGTGCCGTGTTTGCCGGTGACCGGGTAGGAAATCACCCCGTCGGTGGCGTCGTAACCGGTGGACCAGACGATCAGGTCGAGGTCGATGTGCTGGCCATCCTGAGTGACGATGCCGGTTTCATCGATGGCGGCAATGCCCTGTTCGCGACTGTGCAACGTCACGTTGGGGCGGCCAAGTGCCGGGTAGTAGGTGCTGGAGATCAGCACGCGTTTGCAGCCGATGGTGAAGTCCGGTGTCAGTTTTTGGCGTAATTGGGGGTCAGGCACCTGACGCTTGAGGAAGCGCAGGGCGTGTTGCTGGACCATGTGGATCGCCGGTTTCGAGTATTTGAAGGCAATCACCCGGGTTTCGAACTGCCAGTAGATCATCCAGCGCAGCAGTTTGTAGGCCGGTTTCAGCCCCAGTAGCCAGCGCTGGAACGGGCCAAACGCGCGATCGGCCCTTGGCAGCACCCAGTGCGGCGTGCGTTGAAACACGTGCAGGTGCTCGACGTCCGGGGCAATCGCCGGGATGACCTGCGCGGCACTGGCACCACTGCCGATGATGGCCACGCGTTTTTGCCGGTAATCGTAGGAATGGTCCCAGTTGTTGGTGTGAAAGGTCTTGCCCTGAAAGCGTTCCATGCCCTCGAAGTGCGGGACGACTGGTTGGCTCAACGGCCCCGTCGCGTTAATCAGAAACTGCGCGTAAAACGTGCCTTTGCTGCCGGTGTGCACTGCCCAGCGTTTGCTGGCGTCATCCCATTCGATGCGTTCGACATTGGCTTGCAGTTCGACCTTGTCGCGCAGGCCGAAGTGTTCCACCACGTGCTGGGTGTAGCGGTGCAGTTCCGCCTGTTCGGCGAACATTTGCGTCCAGCGATAGGGCGCAAAGGACAGCGAATACAGCGGCGAGGGCACATCCACCGCCGCGCCGGGGTAGGTGTTCTGGCACCAGGTGCCGCCGAAAAAGTCCCGTCGTTCCAGCAGGCGAAAATCGTCGATGCCGGTCTTTAGCAAATTGATCGCCGCGCACTGACCGCCAAAACCGCTGCCAATGATCAACACTTGAAAAGTCTGCATGGGTCTCCTTTTTTATGGTTATTGATTGAACCCTCTCTTCATGTATAGCCAAACATTGACGACTCGCGTGGTGGCAATAGCCTGGTATTCAGCCCGCTCGCCAGTGATGGCTATTTAACGTCGCCCTGATAGACTCTCAACGCACCTGCAACCCCGGTGTTATCAAGTTCCGTTCAGTGGCGCAGAGGCCCTATGGAAAATTCGGGAGGGAAAGGACTTTCATTGGCCAGGAGGCTCTATGCATCGCGAACCTTGGGCCTGGCCTTGGGTTTGTTGTGCGTGAGCGCGGCGATGTACCCACTCGACCCGGCGCCGTGGGTGTGGGGGCTGATGGTGTTCAACGGCGTGTTATGGCCGCACGTTGCCTATCAGTGGGCGCGACGGGCAAAGGTGCCGTTTCACGCCGAGCACCGCAACATCCTGGTGGATGCCTTTCTCGGTGGTTTCTGGGTGGCGGCCATGCAATTTAATCCGCTACCCAGCGTTGCAACGCTGTCGATGATGGCGATGAACAATGTCGCCATCGGCGGCTTGCGTTTCCTGTTAGTAGGCTTCGTCGCGCAGATTCTCGGGATGGGGGTTGGAGGGCTGGTGTTTACCCCGACCTTCATCCCGTCGACGACACCGTTGCAAATGTTCGCCTGCATGCCCCTGCTGATCGTGTATCCCCTGACGCTGGGCTGGCTCTGCTTTCGTCAGGCCACCACCCTTGGCCGGCAAAAGCGCGAGTTGCTGGCCCTGAGCCGCACCGACAGCCTGACCGGCCTGTCGAACCATGGCGCCTGGAAGGACCAACTGGAAGTCGAATTCCAGCGTTGCCAACGCGAGCTGGGCGGGGCGATTGCACTGATCGACATCGACCATTTCAAAACCATCAATGACACCTACGGCCACGTCGCCGGGGATATTGTGTTGCGCCAGCTGAGCAAGATGCTCAAGCAGAACCTGCGCGCCACCGATGTTGCCGGGCGTTATGGCGGCGACGAGTTCTGCGTGATCCTGCCCGGCATGCCGTTGAACAGCGCCGCCGCAACGATGGAAGCCTTGCGCGACCGTTTTGCCTCGTTAGGTTACGAGCAGAGTCCGGGGTTGAAGGTCAGCTTGAGCATTGGTCTGGCAGCGTTTGACCCGACGCATACCGACGCAACCTTGTGGCTTAACGATGCGGATCAGGCGTTGTATGAAGCCAAGACCACGGGGCGCAATCGGGTGATTTGCCGCATCAATGGCACGCCCTGTCACGAACTGCTCGACTCGGTCTGATCCTTTGCCGAGATTCCCCCTGTGGGAGTGAGCCTGCTCGCGATAGCGGTCGTTCATCCAACATCCCTGCAAGCTGACCCACCGTTATCGCGAGCAGGCTCACTCCCACAAGGGTTTGCGGCGATTGATCTGGCTCATTCGGTGGAGCACAACTTTCCAAGACGTTTCCTACAACGTACCCTGTTGCCGCGTTTCGGTTTCGACCCCTATAGTTCGGGCTCGCGGAAAACTCCGCGAACGACCTTGGCCGGTCGGTCATCTAGAACGCAACAGCGTCATTGTTCAGATCGTTTGATGTCTGGATATCGTGTTATGGCAGCTGTGCGCGGGACACCTTCGGGTGTGCCGGATCCTGGGTGCCGGTCGGCCAACCCGCACACAGCTGCCACCTTACTTTCGCTTGGCCGCGAATGGTGGTAGCTCAACCTGGAGCTATATCTATGCACGACCAAGTTATGCCCCGATACCTCCCCATCGACACCTACGATGCCGAAAACCCGGTGCTCTTCATCAATACCCACAAAGAACTCAGCGACCTCGCAGCCTGCGCGGCGCATCGCTTCACGGTGGTTCGTGATCTGGCGGACACCTTGTCGAGCCTTGGCCTAAAAGGTATTTCAGACTGTGATCTGACGCGTGTGACCGGGGCCGTGCATCTGCTGATGCGGGAAGGGTGCGCGATACTGGATGTGATTCGGGCGCGGGCGTTGCAGCGGGAGGAGGGGTTCAAGGCTGCAATCTAGCGGTGTTGCAACCGACCCCTTCGCGAGCAGGCTCGCTCCCACACTGGATCAGCAGTGTTCACAAATCCCCTGTGGGAGCGAGCCTGCTCGCGAATGGAGTCGGCGAAGTTGTTATTCCTTCACACGCATAAACTCTTCCGCCCAGCGAATGTATTCCTCAGGCTGCGTATAGGTATGCGTCAGTTCCGTAGCGCTCAAGTCCGAGGCCTGGGTAAAGATCTGCCGTTGCTCGCGCAAGCTGTCGTACGTCGCCTTGATCGCCGCGAAGTAAGCACCATGACCGTCAATGGTCACCCGCACGCCCAGTTCGGCCAGGCGTTTGTCGTCGCGCAGCGCCGGGTTGCCATAGGTGACCAGCATCAGCGGCACGCTCAGGTGTTCGGCGATTTTTTCCAGTTGGTCGAAGTCCTGCACGCCCACCATGCAGATCCCGTCTGCGCCAGCGGCTTGGTATTGCTGGGTGCGGTTGATGATTTCCTGGATGGGCAGGATGCCGGCGTTGGTGCGGGCGATGATCGCCATTTCCGAATCAACCCGGGCTTCCAGCGCTGCGCGGATCTTGCCGACGCCTTCCGCGACGCCGATCAGGTCGGTGGATTTACGGCCGAATTGCGCCGGCAACAAGGTGTCTTCGATGGTCAGTGCGGCGATGCCGGCGCGTTCGAGTTCGACGATGGTGCGCATCACGTTGAGCGCGTTGCCGTAGCCATGGTCGGCGTCGGCGATGACCGGCAATTGTGCGACACGACCGATGCGTGTGGCCTGTTCGGCGAACTCGCTGAGGGTGATCAACGCAAAGTCGGGAGCGCCCAGCACCTGCAACGATGCGACGGAGCCGCCCAGAATCCCCACTTCAAAACCCAGGTCAGCTGCAATGCGGGCCGACATCGGGTCGAAGACCGAAGCCGTGTGATAGCAGGTGTTGGAGGCGAACAGTTCGCGAAAGTTACGGCGCAAATCTTGATGGGAAAGCCTGGACATACGAGTTCCACCACTGCAATTGGAATGGAAGGGCTTGAGCAAAAGTGTCAACGCCGAAGGAACAAAAGGCTATCACGCGGACGATGAGAAGATGATGACGAATTAACAATGCTTTAACTCGAGTCCTCGGCGCAACGCTAACCTTTGTAGCAGCTGCCGAAGGTTCGGGCCGCGTTCGGACGTCCGAGTGCGCAGCACTCGCCATCAGACGGTTACGCAGCAACAGCCTGCCTCTGTTGATTCAGCAAAGGCACCCCACGCACCGAGCTGCCGGGTTGCAGTTGCAGGCGTTTGGCGGTGAGGCGGTCGACAACCAGGCTGTTGCCGACCATTCGCGCCTGGGCGGCGGTAATGCGGCAGTTTTCCAGGCGGCGGTTATAGATCAGCCACACCGGCGCCTGTTCATCGGGCGTGCCGATGGCCAGCACCAGCGCCTGGCTGTCGCGCACGGTGCGGATGTTCGACACGGGAGCCTCAATCACCGGCCCGGCGTCGAAAATATCGATGTAACCCTTGTGGGCAAACCCCTCGGCATTGAGGATTTTCATTGCCGGCTCCGTGTTCGGGTGTGCTTTGCCAATCACGGCCTGGGCCTGTTCGGTCAGCAGGCAGGTGTAGAGCGGTTGGCGCGGCATCAGTTCGGCGATGAATGATTTGCTGCCCAGCCCCGACAGATGATCGGCGTGGCTGAACTCCATCTTGAAGAAGTGCCGGCCCAAGCTGTCCCAGAACGGCGAACAACCCTGCTCGTCGGCACTGCCACGCAGCTCGGCGATGAGTTTGTCGCCGAACAATTGCGGGAACTCGGCGACGAACAGCAGGCGCGCCAACGACAGTAAGCGACCATTTGTACCCAGGCGTTGATCGTGTTGCAGAAACAGCGAGCAGAGTTGCGATTGGCCGGTCATTTCGTTGTTCAGAAACAAGGTCGGAATCTGCCGCTCAATCCCCAGGTCCGGCGAAGCGCTGACGGTCAGCCCGACCCGATAGTTGTACCAGGGGTCGCGCAGGCCTACGGCGCCGGCCAATGCACTGATGCCGACCACGTGCTGATCGTCATCCTCGAGCACAAACAGGTAATCGGCATCCGCACGCTCGACCTGTTCGGCGAAGGTCCGCTGGGCCCAGCGCACCCGGTGCGCCAGGCGTTCCTCATTGGCCGGCAGGGTGGTGAACCCGGGGCCGGCTTGTTGCACCAGATCCATCAAGGCAGGCAGGTCGGTGACGCTAACCGGGCGGACAATCATAATGCTGTTCCTTCTTCGTACCTGTTCGTGCGCTGTCGTTGGGCGCGGGGCCGGATGGTGCTCACAGGGCGATCAGCCGGATCGGGCTGCCATCGGTCACGTTCAGGGCTATGCACATGTCGGCGCTCAACCCCACCGGCTGCCCGGCTTGGTAATCCAGCTCAGCTACGATCGCGCGATAGCCCTTGAGAGCGTCGTTGCTGACCAGGTACCGACAGCGCGCATCGATGGACGAACCGGTCTGCACCGTGCCAGTCACGCTTTGGGCGATGGAGAGTATGTTCGAGGTGCGCGCATACAGGGTCGGGCCACCGTCGAACAGGTCGATGTAGCTGTTGGTTTCAAACCCTTCACACTCAAGAATATCGAAGGCCTCCTGGCCGTCGGGGTGAATCCGGCCGATACAGTCCTGCGCCGCCTGGGGCAGCATCGGCACGTAGATCGGGTACTGCGGCATCAGTTCGGCGAGGAAGGTCCGGGTTTCCAGGCCGCACAGTCGTTCGGCCTCGGCATAAGGCAGGTCGAAAAAGTGTTTACCCAGCGCATCCCAGAACGGCGATTGCCCGTCATCGCTGCTGTAGCCGACGATTTCGGTGATCACCGCTTCGGCAAATCGCTGTGAATGGGCGGCGATGAACAGCAGCCGCGCCCGTGACAGCAACTCCGAAAATGCAGTGCGCACCAGCGGGGCGTCGATGTGAAAGCCGCGCAGCAAGGTGTGACCGTTGAGGTCCTGGCATAACGACAGTGCCGGGACGCCATGTTCGATGTTCAGTTCCCGGGAGGCGCTGGTGAAGTGGCGGTTGCGCAAGCTGTAGAACGGCTCGTTGAAACCGGCGGTGGCCAGGATTTCCGAGCACCCGACCAGGCGCCGGGCCGTCAGGTCCTCAAGCACGAAGAAGTAGTTCTCCGGGCCATGTTCCTCAACGTCTTTTTCGAATGAGGCGCAGGAATCGACAATTCTGCTGCGCAGTCGCTCGGTGTCGTCCGGCAACGATGTGACGCCTACCAGGCTGTCGCGTGCCAGTTGTTGTAGCTGGGGCAGGTCGGTTAACTCGACTGGGCGTAAGACCAGCATGGCTGCACTCCTGTATTAAAGGGCTCGGTGTTGTGCACCGAACCTGACTATCACTGTCGGGTTCCACGCGTGAAAGCAGCGACTGCCTGATTTGTTGTCAGACGCCGCCCTATTTCTTGTCAGCCATTGCTCGGGTCGGGCAGCACTGCGCTGGCGCCCAATTTGTTGAGGAATAACAGATACACCAGCCCCAACGCTATCCAGATCAGGCCCAGTTTCTGTGCATCAACCCCCATGTTGTACATGATTGCCGCGACGATGATAAAGCCAACCGACGGGAAGACGAGGTGCCTGATCACCTGGCCGGACTTCTGCCGACGCCAGTAGTAGTTTATGACCGTCAAGTGCAGCAACATGAAACCGCTCAACGCGCCGAAGTTCACCAGCGAAGTGAGGGTGTCCACCGAATTGATGAACAGGTAGCAGATCACCAGTGATAGCACCGCCACCAGGTAAATGCTCAGGTACGGGGTGTTGTGTTTGGGGTGAACCCTGGCCAGCACTTTGGGCAGCTTGCCGTCGCGGGCCATGCCGAACAACAGGCGTGATACCGCCGCTTGAGAAGTGATCGCCACTGCCACCCCCCAGGCCAGGGCCGTGGCCACGGCGGTCAGGGTTGCCAACCAACTGCCGGCGGCGATGTCGGCGATTTCATAGAACGCGGTGTCGGCGGATTTGAACCCCATACCAGCAGCGAGATCCGTGGCAATCCAGGTCTGCACGACAAAAATAGCGCCCATCACCAGCAGGGTGGTCAACGCAGCCTTGCCGACGCTACGGCCCGGGTCGCCTTTGATTTCTTCGGCGAGGGTGGAAATCGCATCGAACCCCAGGAACGACAGCACGGCAATCGACACGGCTTGCATCAGCAGGGCGAAATTAAAGGTGTCGGGGTTGTACAGCGGCGCCAGCGTCAGCTGACCGTTACCGCCGCCGTTGTGCAGCGCGTTCCAGGCGTAGAACAGGAAGATCCCCAGCACCACCAGTTGCGCCAGCAGAAACACGATATTCATGCGTGCGGTGAAGGTAATGCCCCGCAGGTTCACAAAGGTCGCGCTAACCAAAAACGCGAGGATGAATCCGACTTTCGGGATGTCCGGGTAAAGGTGATTCAGCGCCATCGCAGCATAAACGTAGAGCAGCGGTGGAATCAGCAGGTAATCGAGCAGCATCAGCCAGCCGGCGATAAACCCGACATGGGGGTTGAGGCCCCGTTGTGCGTAGGAATACACCGAGCCTGCAATCGGAAAAGCCCGGGCCATGCTGCCGTAACTGAGGGCAGTGAACAGCATCGCAACCATGCCGATGATATAGGCCAGCGGCACCATGCCCGGTGCCTCGGCATTGACATAGCCGTACACGCCAAAGGGCGCGATGGGGATCATGAAGATCATCCCGTACACCACCAGATCGGTCAGTGTCAGGCTGCGTTTCAATTCTTGCTTGTAGCCAAATTTCTCAATTTCCATGAGGCTCTTCTCCTTGGGGTGTAAGCAGCGGCTGGCTGCGAGTTTGAAGCAACCGGTTTACAACAGTGGTGCCAGGTAGTCGGTCCAGCGACTGACGTTTTCAGGCGTGCGCAACAGGTCGTTGCGCACCTCGATCAGCACCGCCTCCAACCCGCGCGCGTCGCCGTGCACGGGGACGGTCATGTCGCCCAGCGGGTTGATCTTGTACGGTGCATTGACGGCGACCTTCAACGGGTGCTGGCTCAGGCCATCGATCAATCGTTGGGCATAATCCTTGGCTTCGCCAACCAGCACACCGGCTTCCAGCGCTCGGGGTTGGCCGTGGTAAACCGGGGTGAAACTGTGAATGCCGACCACCCGCACCGGCCGGCCTTGTGCGAGACGTTCGTCGATCAAGGTTTGCAGCTGCGAATGAAACGGTGTGAACAGGCATCGCCGGCGGTACTCGCGAGTGGCCTCGTCCAGCACCTGGTTGCCCGGAATCGGATAAATCTCACTCTGGGTCGCAATACTGTCCGGGGCGTGCAGCGGGCGGTTGAGGTCAATCAGCAACCGCGAGTAATTGGCCGCCAGCAACGTCGCACCCAGCGCATTGGACAAACCCTGCGCCAGCGCCAGGGCGCCGATATCCCAGGCGATATGCTCGCGGGCCGCTGCGTGGTCAAGGCCCAGTCCATTAAGTGCGGCCGGGATAAAGCGGCTGGCGTGTTCGCACACCAGAATCAGCGGATGCTCGCTGGTTTCGCGGCTCAAAGTGAAGGCCGGCTCGGTGAAAAGCCCGAGTTCATAAGATTCAGTACAGGCGTGCATAGTGCTCACAGAGTTCGGCGGGCGACAGCTGTTCCGTCAGCGTCAACTCCTCGGATTTAAGGGCCAAGTAGGTGTCCAGTAATGCACTCGGCAAGGCTTCGATCAGCGCCACGCTATGGCGCAGGCAGTCCAGCGCCTGGGCAAGGGACGCGGGCAGGGCGACGATGCCGCGGGCCTGGCGTTGCTCTTCGTTGAGGGCGTCGGGGACTTCATCGGTGATCGCGTTCAAGGCCAGGCGCTGCTCGATGCCCAGTCTTCCGGCGATCAGCAGCGCCGCCATTGCCAGGTGTGGCGAGGCCGTGGCGTCCAGGGCGCGAAACTCCACGTTGTACTGCGCCGCCACCGATTTGCCGCCAAGGTTCACGGTCGGGCAGATCCGCAGCGCCGCTTCACGGTTGCGCTGGCCAAGGCAGGCGTAGGACGCACTCCAGTGATGAGGCTGCAATCGTTTGTAGGACACCGGCGTCGGCGCCGTCAACGCACACAGTGCAGGCAAGTAATGCAAGATGCCGGCGGCCCAGTGTTGGCCGAGGGTCGACAGGCCGTTGGTGGTGCCGGGGTCGTACATCACCGGCTGAGCGGCCAGGTCCAGCAGGCTGACATGCAGGTGCACCCCATTGCACACCGCGTGCTCGGAGGTCTTGGGCGCGAAGCTCACGTCCAGGTTCATCTGCCGGGCGATCTCGCGGGTGATTTCGCGCACGTTCACCGCGCGATCCGCTGCGGCCACACCGAGGGCCGGGCGACAGGTGATTTCGTATTGGTGTTTACCGTATTCGGGCAGGAACATCTCGGGTTCGACGCCACCGGCACGCAGGGCACTGAGCAACCAGCCGCCGAATTCGGCGCCCTGGCGCTGGGCCTCAAGGGAGAACGCGAGGTGTTCTGTCGCGCCGCTGTTCAGGTTGAACTCGTGTTCAAACGCGGCGTTGACTTGCAAGCCCAGTTCGGCGCGATAACGCTCGACTTCATTGCGCAACAGGGTGCGCGGACAAGCGCCCCATGGGCGGCCATCGGTTTCGCACAGGTCACCGTGAATGAAATCCAGCACCGGGGCGGTGTCATCCGGGCCATTGCTGACCGTCACCCGGCTGCTTACGTCAGGGATCAGCCGTAAATCACCATAAGCGCCCCACGGGTTGGTGGAGGCGATGATGTCTTGGGGCGTCAATGCGCTGTTGGCCGGGACCCAGCCGCAGCCCGCTGCCAGGTAGTGTTCGAGTTCGTCCGTGGGAAACGAACGACCGCGCGTCACGCCGATCAGGTCGGTGGTGACGAGGGTGGTCATGGGCAGCGGTGAGAGGCGTTCGCTCATGCCTGCATCTCCTGCAACCGGTCGAGGACGGTCTGGGTGTCGGTGATCCAGCAGTAGCCTTTGATCGCATTCAGGCAGGCGTGATGGCGTTCCGGCGTGTAGGTCGCGCAGGCATCCTCCACCAGCGTCACCAGGTAACCGCGGTCGGCGGCGTCACGCACCGCCATGTCTACGCATTGATCGGTGACGATGCCGGCGATGACCAGATGCCGGGTCTCGAGGTTGCGCAGCACGTAGTCGATGTTGGTGGAGTTGAACGTCCCGGAGGAGGTCTTGGGCAAGACGATTTCGTTCTCTGAGGGTGTCAGGTCTTCGATGATTCGCGCTGGCGGGCTGCCCTTGGGCACGTGCATGCCCGAGAGTTTGTGGTCCAGCGAGCGGTCGCGACCATCGGCGGTGAGGCTTTCGATGATCGTGTGCAGCACGTTTTGCCCGGCGCTGCGAAAGGCACTCAGCAGCCGACGTTGATTGGGCACTACCTGCATGTGGGCACGGGTCAGGAAGTATTCGGCGTCGGGCCCGTTGAGGTGCGGGTCGAACTGCGGCTCGAGCCAGGCGCGCTGCATGTCCACCAGCAACAACGCGGTGTGGTTGGCGGTAAACGGCAGGTCCCGGGGTGAGCGATGGGAGAGCGTAAACATCCTTATTTATCCTCCAGCAGGTGAGTGTCAAATTCGCCGCGCAGGGTGTCGATGCCTTCCAGGCGATCGGCGAGATCAGGGCTGCGCAAAGTCAGGCAGGCAATCAACGCTTCCACCTGGGCCAGCGCGGGCACCATAGTGTCGAAGGCCGACACCGATTCCACCGGCGCACTGATGATCAGGTCCGCCATCTCCCGCAGCGGTGAAGCATAGATGTCAGTGAACAACACCACCCGGGCGTATCGGCTCTTGACGGCGCTGGTCAACCGCAAGGTTCGCGACTGGTAGCGGCGATAGTCGAACACCAGCACCACGTCCTGACGCTGCACGTCGAACACTCGGTCCGGCAGTTGTGCGTTGTCGTCCAGGGCAAAACAGCCGGGTCGCAGCAGGCGCAGGTGGTTGAGCAAATAGTGGGCGAGGAAACTGCTGAAGCGCCCGCCAAAGCAATGCACCTGATGGCGGGTGTCGAGCAGCCACTCGACGAGGATCCGGATGTCTTCGGGTTGGGTCAGCGCATGGGTATCCACCAGTGCCCGATGGCTGTCCTCCAGATAGTGGCTCCAGGCATCGCTTTTTTGCAGATGGGAGCGCGGTTGCAACTGGGCACTGGGGGACCGCAAGCGGTGGTCCATGTCGCTGAGCAGGGCATCCTGGAAATCGGCATAACCGCTGAATCCGAGTTTCTTCACCAGCCGCACAATGGTGGGATCGCTGACACCGGCGTGTTCGGCCAAACGTGACATCGGACCGAGTCCGTTACGTGGGTACTGGTCCAGCAAGGCACGTATGACTTTGCGTTCCGCCGGCGTCAATTCCAGGCCAGCGTCGGTAATCAGGTCTCTAAGGGTGGGCATCCGGGCTCCTGCTGGATGGGTGTGTCGGTTTCATTTCATAAATTGCTAAAACAGTATTTGTGTAGCGGACTCTACAAGTCTAGTGAATTTTTTCGTGATTTCTTCGAGCCCCAAAACGGGGCGAAACCTGCGTGTTACAAGGGCTACACGGAAGTGGATAGGGCTTGTAGGACATTGCCTATAACCGTGTCGGACATTGCCGAATTTCATCGACTCACTGAACTGGTAACCCGTGCTTGCCGATTAAAACGAAACGCCCTGAACCGGGCTTCTTGCGGCACAATTGGGCAACTATTTGCGGCGTGTTGCCGTCTTTTGTTTCATCGACAGGGTGATCATCCGTGCAAGCAACCCGTTTGACTCTGATCTGTCATGCGCGAACCGTCGCACAGAAATTGGCGCGTTTTCCTACAAATGAACCGTTGGAAATGGATTGGAAATCGGCGCGGGGTTCGCGTCGTCATGCGTTTAAACGGACACCGCGTTTACTCTGTGGACCGGAGTTGCGCACCCGGCAAACGGCTGCTTTGTTTGGCGATGAGGTTGAAGTCGTGGCGGCGTTGAGCGATTGCGACTTCGGACAGTGGCATGGCGTATCCATTGATGACTTGCAAATATCGCAAGCCGAGGCGCTCCAGACCTGGCTCGATGACCCGACCTCGGCGCCGCATGGCGGTGAGTCGGTGGCGCAATTGGGGCTACGCGTGGCGCAGTGGCTGAAAACCCTTGAGGCGACACCGGGGCACATTGTTGCGATCACCCATCCGTTTGTCATACGCGCCGCACTGACCCAAGTGTTGCAGGGCGCGGCGTTCAACCAGATCGACGTTGAACCGTTGTCGGCCATCGAATTGCGGTTCACCGGGCGCTGGCGTCTGCGATTGCTCGGCACTGATGCCCAAGGAGGGCAGTGATGAGAAAGCTGCTGGTCATCGGCATCGGCGCCGGCAACCCCGACTACATCACAATGCAGGCCGTGAAGGCGCTGAACCTCGTCGACGTGTTTTTCCTGATGGACAAGGGCCAGAGCAAAGACTCGTTGATTGATCTGCGGCGCGAGATCTGCGAGCGCTACATCACCGATCGCGACTACCGTTTCGTCGAAGCCCACAGCCCCGAGCGTGAACGCGGTGAGGTGGACTACACGATCAGTGTCGAAGACCTCAACCTTGCCAAGCAGTTGACCTTCGAGCGACTGATCAACGAGCAAATGACTGACGACCAGTGCGCCGGTTTCCTGGTGTGGGGCGATCCGTCGCTGTACGACAGCACGATCCGGATTTTGCAGGCGATCCTGGCCTCGGGCCGCTGCGTGTTTGAGTTTGAGGTGATTCCCGGCATTACCAGCGTCCAGGCATTGGCGGCGCAACATAAGGTGCCACTCAATCGCATCGGTCGCTCAATTGAAATCACCACCGGGCGACGGCTGGCGGCGGGGCAGGTGAGTGATGCCGACAGTGTGGTGGTGATGCTGGATGCGCAGGATGCCTACCATCAGGTGGCGGATCAGGAGACCGAGATTTACTGGGGGGCTTATTTGGGCACGCCGGATGAAATCCTGATCAGCGGCAAGCTCAAGGATGTGGCGGATGAGATTGAGCGGGTGCGCAAGGCGGCTCGATTGGCGAATGGGTGGATTATGGATACCTACCTGCTGCGTAAGCCTTGAAATAAGCGGTGTCTGGGCTGACGCCTTCGCGAGCAGGCTCGCTCCCACAGGGATTGTGTGGCACCGCACATTCAATGTCCCACAGGAGATCCAATGTGGGAGCGAGCCTGCTCGCGAATGGGCCCTCAAAAACACCTCAAAAAGCAGCCTTGCCCCCACGCCCAAACCGCTCCCGATACACCGACGGCGGCACCCCCACCACCCCTCGAAACGCCACGCGAAAACTCTCCACGGATCGATACCCGCAGCGCTCGGCGATTTGATCCGTGTTGTCGCTGGTGCTCTCCAGCAACTCCCGGGCCCGGGCCAGTCGCTCATGCTGCAACCACGCTTTGGGCGGCATCCCGGTAGCTTCTGTAAACCTGCGCAGAAACGTCCGTTCACTCATTGCCGCCTCACTCGCCAATTCCCGAACCTCCAGCGGTTCGTGCAAGCGCTCCCGCGCCCATTGCATGACGCGTGATACATCGCTACGCGGCGTCGGGCTGACCGGTGTGGGAATAAACTGCGCCTGGCCGCCGGTGCGTTGCGGTGACATCACCAGCCGTCGCGCCACCGAGTTTGCCACTTGTGTGCCGAAATCCCGTGCCACCAAATGCAGGCACGCATCGATACCCGCCGCGCTACCGGCCGAGGTGATCAGTTGACCGGAATCGACATACAACACCTGCGGGTCCACCAGAATGTTCGGAAAGCGTTCGGCCAATTCAGTGGTATAGCGCCAGTGGGTCGTGGCGCCGTGTCCGTCCAGCAAACCGGTCGCCGCCAACACAAACACGCCGGAGCAGATCGACAGCAATCGTGCGCCCCGCGCATGGGCCTTTCGCAGGGCGTCGAGCAAGTGCTCGGGCACCGGCGCGTGGCGGTCGCGCCACCCAGGAATGATGATGGTCCGGGCGTCTTCGAGCAGTTCCATGCCGCCATCGGCCAGCACCTGAATCCCGCCCATGGCGCGCATCGGGCCCTGATCCACGGCGACAATCCGCTGTTCGTACCACGGGAAGTCGAACTCTGGCCGCGCCAGTCCGAAGATCTCCACGGCGATGCCGAACTCGAAAGTACAGAGGCCGTCGTAGGCCAGAATCGCGACCAATCCAGGGGTGGGCTGCATTTGGCGGAAAATTCCCGGTGAGTGTCTTATGCGCCACTGTAGCGGCAAGTATCGGGTGGATAAAGTCTTCTCACACCCACCCGCACTTTGGAGTACAGCCCATGACCAGCCTGGTTCGCGAAATTCCCGCCGCCCCTTCGGCCATCGCCCTGATGCATTTCAGCAACCGTCTGACCTTCGAAACCGACTGTTCCGACGTCCACGGCAGTCAACAGGCCGGCGAGGTGGATTTTGTGTTGGTGGACGTTCGTGGTCCGTTGGTGTTCGAGCGTGGCCATGTGCCGGGCGCGATCAACATTCCGGGACGATTGCTGACCGCTGAAAGCCTGGCGGCTTACCCGAAAAGCAGCTTGTTCGTGGTGTATTGCGCGGGCCCGCATTGCAACGGCGCCAACAAGGCCTCCGTGAAACTTGCAGCGCTGGGTTACCCGGTCAAGGAAATGATCGGCGGGGTGATGGGGTGGCTGGATGAAGGGTTTGAGTTGAGTACGGCAGTGCAGCGTCCAGCGAGCGCCGTCATTGGCTGCGAATGCTGACATTCAAGCAACACAGAACACCTGTGGCGAGGGGGCTTGCCCCCGTTGGGTTGCACAGCAACCCCCAAAATCTCGGTAATTGTCGGGGATTTTGGGAGTGCTTCGCACTCCAACGGGGGCAAGCCCCCTCGCCACAAAGGCCCATCCATCCTGATGTTCAGCGGATGGCTGTGGCCTCCGTCCACCACCCATCCAGCGTCGCCTGCAACCAGTCATAAACGGCGGTGTAAGCGGCGCTGTCCTGTTCACCCCGAGGCAGCGGCGATTCCTCACCAAAGTGCTGATTGAGCATCGCCACAGACTCGGCATTCCACTCCGGATGGAACTGCAACCCCACCCGCGTCGGCCCTACGCGATACATCTGCTGTTCGCATTGATCACTGCTGGCCAGCAACTGGGCTTGAGGCGGCAGGTCGATTGCGTCTTCGTGCCATTCCAATACATTCAACCGTTGCCCATCACCGAACGTCACCTCGGTCCAGCCGGTTTCCATGCGCGCCATCCGCCGCACCTTGCCGCCCAGACTCAACGCCAGTAATTGTGCCCCCAGGCAAATCGCAAACACCGCAGCGCCCTGATCAAGGCTCCCCGCCAGCCACTGCCGTTCCGCCTCCAGCCACTGTGGCCCGGCGTTGGATTCATAAGGCCCACCCAACACAATCACCGGCGCCGCGCTCACGGGTGGCAATTGACCGAGGTCGGCGCGAAAGACGTTCAGCGTCAGGCCTCGGGACGTGGCCCAGTCAGCAATCGCACCAGGCCCTTCGGCGGGGTGGTGCTGGATCAGATTCAGTGTTGGCATCAGGATTCTCTGTCGTTTTTGCTTGTAGGTTTTGTCTGAAAAAAGGGCTTGTCCTACAGTCTTCGCACCGCCGTGGCGCACGTTGCAAGGGACTCTATTACACCAGCCACTTTTCTATAAGTATTTGTCGCTTCAACACAATTTGCCCGCCAGCAGCCACTCTAGACTGCCGGCCACTTCGGTTTTCACCGACCGAAAGCCAATCGTAAGCTGCCAATAAAAGCCTCCGCACACAGGAGTTATAAATGAAAAAGCTAGTGATGTTCGGTGCCCTGGCACTGTCGATGTTGTCCCTGACCGCTGTGGCCGAAGACGCCAAGCCGATCCGCATCGGCATCGAAGCCGGTTACCCGCCATTTTCGATGAAAACCCCTGAAGGCAAACTTACCGGTTTCGACGTAGACATCGGCGATGCGTTGTGCGCGCAGATGAAAGTCAAGTGTACGTGGGTCGAGCAAGAGTTCGACGGCCTGATCCCGGCACTGAAAGTGAAGAAAATCGACGCGATCCTGTCGTCCATGACCATCACCGACGACCGTAAAAAGAACGTCGATTTCACCATCAAGTACTACCACACCCCGGCGCGCTTCGTGATGAAGACAGGCTCCAACGTCACCGACCCGCTGACCCAGCTCAAAGGCAAGAAGGTCGGCGTGCTGCGCGCCAGCACCCACGACCGTTACGCCACCGAAGTGCTGGTGCCCGCCGGGATCGATCTGGTGCGTTACGGCTCGCAGCAGGAAGCCAATCTCGACATGGTTGCCGGTCGCCTCGATGCCATGCTGGCTGACTCGGTCAACCTCAGCGACGGTTTCCTGAAAACCGACGCCGGCAAAGGCTTCGAATTCGTTGGCCCGACCTACGAAGACGCCAAGTACTTCGGCGGCGGCGCCGGCATTGCAGTGCGCAAGGGCGATACCGCTCTGGCTGAGCAATTCAACAAAGCCATCACCGAAATCCGCGCCAACGGCAAGTACAAGCAAGTGCAAGACAAGTACTTCGACTTTGACGTTTACGGCGAGTAATCACGCCGTTCAAAAAAATGGCAACCGTTGACGCGGTTGCCATTTTTTTTGTGCATTCTCTTTCAACAGAGAACCCTGTAGGAGTGAGCCTTTGTGGCGAGGGGGCTTGCCCCCGTTCGGCTGCTAAGCAGTCGTAAACCCAACTACCGCGGTTTGTCGCTGAAATGCTGGGGCCGCTTAGCTACCCCGACGGGGGCAAGCCCCCTCGCCACAAAGGCTCGCTCCTACAGGGTGATTTTCACCGTTCAGGCATCAGGAGTTCACCATGCAACGCATCGACCATTCACTGCCCTGGAGCCACCTGGGCACCGAACGTACCCTCAGTGTGTTTCGCTACGGCGCTGGCACGCGCAAGGTTTACATCCAGGCCAGCCTGCATGCGGATGAACTGCCAGGCATGCGCACGGCATGGGAACTCAAAAAGCGCCTGTCCGAACTCGAAACCCAGGGCCAATTGCAGGGCGTGATCGAACTGGTGCCGGTGGCCAACCCGATCGGCCTCGATCAGCACCTGAAAGGCAGCCACATGGGCCGCTTTGAATTGGGCAGCGGCAAGAATTTCAACCGCTCGTTTGTAGAGCTCGGCGCACCGGTGGCCGCGTTGATCGGCGACCGATTGGGCGACGATGCGCAGGCCAACATCGCCCTGATCCGCCAGACCATGGGCCAGGTGCTCGAGGGTCTGCCGGCACCAACCTCGCAACTTGAAGCCATGCACCGCTTGCTGTTGCGCCATGCGTGCGATGCCGACATCACTCTCGACCTGCATTGCGATTTCGATGCGGCGATTCATATCTATGCGTTGCCGCAGCACTGGCCGCAGTGGCAATCGCTGGCGGCACGGTTGAAGGCCGGTGTGGCGTTGCTGTGCGAAGATTCCGGCGGCAGTTCGTTCGACGAGTCGTGCTCTTCGCCGTGGTTGCGTCTGGCGCGGGCATTTCCTGAAGCCGCCATTCCCCCGGCCAACCTGGCGACGACCCTGGAACTGGGCAGTATGGGCGACACGCGGGTTGATCAGGCTCAGGCCAATTGTGAGGCCATCCTCGGTTTCCTGGCCGAGCAGGGCTTCATCAAAGGTACCTGGCCGGCGGCACCGAGTGAGTGCTGTGAAGGCATGCCATTCGAGGGCACCGAGTACCTGTTCGCGCCGCATCATGGCGTGGTCAGTTTCCTGCGCGATGCCGGTGAATGGGTGGAGCGGGGCGATGCGCTGTTTGAGGTGGTTGATCCGCTGAATGACCGGGTGACCACGGTGCGCGCCGGGACCAGTGGTGTGTTGTTTGCGATTGATCGCGGGCGGTATACGCAACCGGGGACGTGGCAGGCGAAAGTGGCGGGGCGCGAGCCGATTAGGGTTGGGAAGTTGATCAACGATTAATCCAAAATCTCTGGTGCTTCACAGGGCCTCATCGCGGGCAAGTCGGATCGCCGCACCGCCGGCTCCTACAGGGGAATGCATTCTCCTGTAGGAGCTGGCGGTGCGGCGATCCGACTTGCCCGCGAAGGGGCCATCAGCAACACCTGATATATCAATCCTCACAGTGCTAGGCTCACCCCCGAATCCTGTTTCCTGTGAAGGAAGGCTCATGTTGAAATTTCTCGCCCTGCTGACGCTGCTGGCATCCGCCACTGTCCACGCTCAATCCCCGCTGCAAACCGATCTGCCACTCAAATACCTGGAACAAGCCAACACTGAATCACAAAACCATCCGCTGGTAATTTTCCTCCACGGTTACGGCAGTAACGAACAGGACCTGTTCGGCATCAAGGATGATCTGCCCGCGCCCTACACCTACCTGTCGGTGCGCGCGCCGATGACCATGGAACAGGGCAGTTACCAGTGGTTTCGCAAAAAGGGCGAGGGGGCTTATAACGGCGAGACCGACGATTTGAAGACCAGTAGCCAGGTGCTGTTGGATTTCATCGCACAAGCGGCGAAGAAATATCACACCCAGCCGGAAAAAGTGATCCTGGTAGGGTTCAGCCAGGGCGCGATCATGTCCTACGAAGTGGCGTTGCGTCACCCCGAGGCGGTCGGCGGGATTGCGGCGTTGAGCGGGCGGGTTCTGCCGGTGCTCAAGTCCGCGCTCAAGCCGGATGAAAAACGCCAGACACTGGCAATTTTCATCGGCCATGGCAAAGAGGACAACCGCCTGCCGTACAAGGACGGTACAGACGCCAACATTCTGTTGCAGGGCCTGTCACTCACGCCTGAGTTTCATGGCTACGAAGGACTCGGCCACTCCATCAGCGCGGCCGAAATCGAGGATTTGAACGCCTGGCTGCAGCGCCTCAACCCCTGAGGTTTATTTGCCGGTGACGATCTGTTTAATCAACGTTTCGTGCGCGGCCATGTCGCCAGGACGGGAGATGACCTGAACCACGGCCATGCGGTAGCCGGACACCGCCATCAGCGTGGTGTTGAGGGTCATGCCGCCACCTTGTGTGGCTGTACTGTCAACCTGACGCAGCCCCAACCCTGTCGCTTTTTGCGTCAGGCTTTTTTCGCTGAGTTTATTGAAATCCGGCAGGGCCTCACGTTGTGCAGCTTCAAAATCGGCGGCCGTCCCATCGAGAAACGCGCCGTCGTTGTCTTTGACGGTGATGTCTTTCGGGAGGTTGTTTTCAGCGGCGATCACCACGGTCTTGGTGGCTTCGTTGGTGTACATGGTGCCGCTCGCGCCGTCAGGGCTGGCTGGCAGCGTGTTAGCGGTAAAGCCTTTAGGCAAGGTGAACGTGAACTTGCCGTCCAGCATCGAGACTTTCTGCGTGGACGAAGTATTGCTATCAGTGGCCGTGGCGGCCTGTGCATTCAACGCGCCCAGACTGGCAACCGTCGTCAGCAACAGGACAACGGCTTTTTTACTCAACAGTGACATGCAAAAAACTCCAGGGATGATCGCGCTTTGAGGGCGATCATCCCATGGACGTTGTAAAGCATTCCAGCGCGGCAGCGGTTTACACCTCGCGGCGCGACGGGTAACTGCTGATCACCTCCAGAAACTCGATCCGCCGATCCTCGGCCAGCAATTGCGGCAACAGCTCTTCGTACGCCTGGCGATACGGTTTGCTCAGGTGACGCGCGATGAAGTCTTCCTTGCTGCAGTTCCAGGTTTCGTACAGCACCAGGGTGTTCGGATCGTCCTGCAACTGGTGGACCCAGGTGTTGACGAAATCCGGCTCGGCGGACATCTGGTGCACCACCTCCAGTAGCCGTTCTTTGGTTTCGGCGAAACGTTCGGGTTTGGCCGGCAGGTAAACGATAAACGCGACTTGATCACTCATTTCATCACCTTCGAATGCTGGAGTTGGAACCGGATTTTGAACGTCAGGCCTGGTTCTGCGGGAACAGGTTGCGACGGGTTTCTTCGTCGAACTCGGCCTTGAGCACCAGTTTTTCTTTCAGGCCCTGGGCACGCTGTGCTGCCGGGCGGGCGCTGATTTCATCGAACAGGCGCTTGACGTTCGGGTACGCCGCCAGGCCGTTCTCGCCGAGAATGTACGGCGCGTAATTGGCCCAGCCCCAAAGCGCCATGTCGGCGATGCTGTAGGTGTCGCCAGCCAGGTATTGCTGATCGGCCAGGCGCTGGTCGAGTACGCGGTAGTGACGTTCGACTTCTTTGAGGTAGCGGTTTTTTGCGTAGGGCAGGTCTTGCGGCGCGTGGTGCAGGAAATGCACCGCTTGACCTGAGAACGGCGACAGGCCGGTGGCGATGAACATCAACCACGACAGCAATTCGGCATTGCCAGCAGCGGTGGTCGGCAGGAAGCGCTGATGTTTTTGCGCCAGGTGCAGCAGGATGGCCTGCGAATCGAACACCGTGGCGTCGCCGTCGACCAGGGCCGGAACCTTGGCGTTCGGGTTGATCTCCAGGAAGGCTGGCAGATGTTGCTCGCCCTTGAAGGTGTCGACGCCGATCAATTCGTAGGGCGTTTGCAGCTCTTCAAGCAGCAGGGCAACTTTCATCGGGTTCGGCGAAGGGTGGAAAAAGAACTTCATGGTGTAGGCCTCAGTCAGTGGTGGGTTGTGAACTGAGGCTGATGTTGAGGGAAACCTGTTCGATTGACGTACGAGGTTGTTGCTTTACTCGTTCGATTTTATTGAACGTGTTGCGACAGCGTTGACCGGTCGTGCCAACAGTTGCCGGGTGACCCCGAGCATGGCCACTGACACCACTACGCCGAGGGCAAACGCGCTCAGTCCCCAGTGCGGCAACGCCAGCGCCAACACCAGGCAAAAAGCCGCGAACGAATACATGCCGGTCGCCGTGGCTCGCAGTAACGCGGCAGTAAACGCCGGGCCTCGGGTTTGCTGGGAGAACACCGCCATCACGCTGCCCAATACCGGGAACACCGCGAGCAGGCCGCTCCAGCGTTCGCCGACGGTGCTGGCCAGCAGCGTGACAGCGAGGGTGAGCAGGGCGCCCGCCAACATGCGCAACAGCAGTTTGTCGGACTTCGGTGCCGGGCCGGAAACGATGGGCTGCACCTTGGGGAACAGAAATGGCGCCGCCAACAGCGCGCTGGCCGCAGCGATCACCGAGAACACCAGCGAAGCCGGGATCAGCGAAAGCACCAAGGCCACGGCGGCCCAGACCAGCAGTGAAATCATCAGCGCCCAAGGCCATCGCGCCCGTTGAGCGACTTGGGCGTAGGTCACGCAGAAGGCAATCATCGCGAACATTGCCGACAACGCTGCCGTCGCCGATTGGGCAGCAAACACTTCGCCTTGCTCAATGGCGAGAAAGAACAGAATCGGCCCGACCACCACCGGCAAACCGGACAGCCAGCCTGCCACGCTCGGGCCCCAGCGTTTACCCGCCAGGGAAATCAGCAATAGAAACCCCGGAATCACCAGCAGTTTAAGCATCAGCACGCACGCGTCTCCGACCTGAGTGAGGCGGCAACGTTAGCATTGCATGCGGTGAATTGCTCTATAGATTGTCTTGTTTTGTATACAAGGCTGCTGGTCCTGCAGTTTTTGGGGTGACTCGACTGGCCTCATCGCGGGCTTGGTCCGGGCGGCGTTCCGACGATGAACGATAACGCGGTCTATTGCTGAAACGCCTCAACCACAAAATCAATAAACACCCGGGTCTTGGCCGGCATCAGTGTCCGGCTCGGGTAGTACAGCGAAATCGGCCCCGCATCCGCGTGCCAGTCGGGCAGCAAGCGCACCAGTTCGCCACGCTGGAGGTGGGCGCTCACGTCCGGCAACACCAGCAGCGTCACACCCAGACCGAGTATCGCCGCTTCACGCATGGCCGCCGGATCATTGAGCACGATGTTTTCGCTGAGACTGGCCGGCGCTTGATGACCCGCGCCATCCTGCATGACCCACTGTCGAACCCGCCCGGTGCGGCTACCGCGCATCACGATGCCGTTGAATCGGGACAAGTCCGTCGGATGCTCGGGCAACGTTCGCCCGGCCAGATAGGCGGGGGAGGCCACCGCCACCACATCCGCCGCGGCCAACGTTCGTGATACCACGCCGGGCGTCAGTTCGAAGCCGCCGCCAATGGCTGCGTCGTAGCCTTCGGCAATCAAATTCACGGGACGGTTTTCGAAGTGCCATTCCGGCCGGATCAGCGGATAGCGCTCGAGGAATGCCGGCAGCAGCGGCAGGATATGGCCGATGCCAAACGTCGGCGCCAGGCTGACTTTGAGCACGCCGGTGGGCTCGCCCCGGTCGCTGCTCACCGCGCTGATCGCCGTCTGCAACGCCTCCAGATTACCGCCGATGCTCGCCAGAAAACGTTCACCGGCTTCAGTCAGTGATAGCTTGCGGGTCGAGCGCTGGAACAGCCGCGCCCCGATGTTTCGTTCAAGCATCGCGACGTTACGGCTGACCGCGGCGGGTGTCAGCGCCAGCAACCGCGCCGCCGCCGAAAAACTCCCGGTTTCGGCGCTTCGCACAAAGGATTCGAGGTTGGCGAGGGTTTCCATGTTGGTTACCTGATAGCAAAGCTTGAAAATCATTCAAGGTATTACCGGCTAATCAAGCACTAATGGCAAGCGCAGTATTCACTCCTACAACAACCCTTCGGAGTGAATAATCATGAGCACTATTGGAATTATCGGCGCGGGCGCAATCGGCGCTGCGTTTGCCAGAGCCCTGTCGCGTCAAGGCATTGAAGTGGTTATCGCCAACAGCCGCGGGCCACAAACCTTGGCTTCGCTGGTAGAAGAACTCGGGCCGACGGCGCGCGCCGGCACTCGTGAAGAAGCGGCCGCACAGCCGATTGTGCTGGTTGCGGTGAACTGGTCGAAGTTGCCGAAAGCGCTGGGCGGTTTGGGAGATTTTGGCGGTCGGATTGTCATTGATGCGAATAACTCGATTGAGGCACCGCTGTTCAAAGCGGTTGATCTGAACGGGCGGATGTCCAGCGAAGTGTTCGCCGAATGGGTGCCCGGTGCGCGGGTTGTCAAAGCCTTCAATCACCTTCAGGCGCGTCTGCTTGAGGGTGATCCGGCGGCGGAGGGTGGTCGTAGAGCGCTGTTTTTCTCGGGGGATGACACCCAGGCAAAAGCCCAAGTGGCGGCGCTGATCGATCAGTTGGGGTTCTTCGGGATCGATCTGGGGGAGTTGAGTGTTGGCGCGCGATTGACGCAGTTTCCGGGTGGCCCGTTGCCGACTCTGAATCTGGTGAAATTTGCCTGACACACGACCTGTAGCAGCTGGCGAAGCCTGCGTTCGGCTGCGCAGCAGTCGCCAAACCTGCGCACACGGACTTCCTGATGCACCGCACTGCCTGATTTTACGACTGCTTCGCAGCCGAACGCAGGCTTCGCCAGCTGCTACACAAGGTATGCGATAGGACCCGGCGTGATGTGAATCACGCCGGGGGTGTTGCCAGGCTGTGCGGATCTTCGTGGGTCCCCGCACAGTCTGATGAACGCTTTACGCCCGCTCGATTGCCAGTGCCACGCCTTGACCACCACCGATGCACAGGGTGGCGAGGCCTTTTTTGGCGTCGCGCTTGATCATTTCATGCAGCAAGGTCACCAGCACGCGGCAGCCCGATGCACCGATCGGGTGACCCAGCGCGATAGCGCCGCCATTGACGTTGACCTTGTTCAAGTCCCATTCCAGGTCCTTGGCCACCGCCAGCGATTGCGCGGCGAACGCTTCGTTGGCTTCGATCAGGTCCAGTTGATCGATGGACCAGCCGGCCTTGCTCAGGCAGCGACGTGTGGCCGACACCGGGCCAATGCCCATGATCGCCGGGTCAACGCCTGCGTTGGCGTAAGCCGCGATGGTTGCCAATACCGGCAGGCCGAGGGCCTTGGCTTTGTCGGCGCTCATCAGGATCACGGCGGCGGCGCCGTCGTTCAGCGATGAAGCGTTGCCCGCCGTTACCGAACCGTCCTTTTTGAACGCCGGTTTCAGCTTGCCCAGCGCTTCAGCGGTGGTACCGGCGCGCGGCTGTTCATCAGTGGCGAAGGACAGCGGATCGCCCTTGCGCTGAGGAATCAGGATCGGCGTGATCTCATCGACAAAACGCCCGGCTTCGATGGCAGCCGTGGCTTTTTGCTGGGAGGCGGCAGCGAAGGCGTCCTGTTGCTCGCGGGTCAGGCTGTACTTCTCGACCAGGTTCTCGGCAGTGATGCCCATGTGGTAATCGTTGAACGCATCCCACAGACCGTCGCTGATCATGGTGTCGACGATTGGCGCGTTACCCATGCGCAAACCGGTGCGGGCACCCGGCATGACGTAGTTGGACAGGCTCATGTTTTCCTGGCCGCCAGCAATGATCACGTCGGCATCGCCGCAGCGAATCGCCTGAGTGGCCAGGTGCAGGGCTTTGAGGCCCGAACCGCAAACCTTGTTCAGGGTCATGGCCGGCACGGTGAACGGCAGGCCGGCCTTGATCGCGGACTGGCGCGCAGGGTTTTGCCCGGCGCCAGCGGTCAACACCTGGCCCATGATCACTTCATCGACTTCAGCCGGATTCAGGCCGGTTTGCGCCAGCAGCTGGCGAATCACCGCAGCGCCGAGGTCAACCGCAGAAACGCCTGCCAGAGAGCCCTGGAAACTGCCAATGGCAGTCCGGGTGGCGGCGACAATGACGACGTCTTGCATGGAAGGATTCCTCACTGAGCATCAAACTGCATTTCTGGAACGTGATCAGGCACGATCAGTTTACCAGCGGTTTTTGCGACGATTTCTTCGATGCTGACGCCCGGCGCACGTTCTTTGAGAATGAACGCGCCGTTTTCGATTTCCAGGTAAGCCAAGTCAGTCAGTACGCGCTTGATGCAACCGGCACCGGTCAGCGGCAGGCTGCAACGCGAGAGCAATTTCGACTCGCCGTCCTTGGAAGCGTGGGTCATGGTGACGATGATGTTTTCCGCACCAGCGACCAGGTCCATCGCGCCGCCCATGCCCTTGATCAGCTTGCCAGGGACCATCCAGGACGCGATGTTGCCTTCGACATCGACTTCAAACGCACCGAGCACGGTCAGGTCGATGTGGCCGCCACGAATCATCGCGAAGGATTCGGCGGAAGAGAAAATCGAGGCGCCGATACGTGCGGTCACGGTTTGCTTGCCGGCGTTGATCATGTCGGCATCGACTTCGGCGTCGGTCGGGAACGCGCCCATGCCGAGCAGGCCGTTTTCCGATTGCAGCATGACTTCCATGCCTTCAGGGATGTAGTTGGCGACCAGGGTCGGGATACCGATGCCCAGGTTGACGTAGAAGCCGTCCTGCATTTCGCGGGCGACGCGTTGAGCCATTTGTTCGCGGGAAAGTGCCATTGTTGTTATTCCTTCATTCGGTCCGGGGGCTGGGGATCACTTACGCACGGTGCGCTGTTCGATGCGCTTTTCAAACGTGCCGCAAATGACCCGATCGACGTAGATGCCAGGGGTGTGGATCTGTGCCGGGTCCAGCTCGCCGGGTTCGACGATTTCTTCAACTTCGACCACGGTGATCTTGCCGGCGGTGGCGGCCAGCGGGTTGAAGTTCTGGGCGGTGTGGCGATAGATGACGTTACCGAAATGGTCGGCTTTCCAGCCTTTGACGATGGCGAAGTCACCGGTGATGGATTCTTCCATCAGGTACTGGCGGCCATGGAATTCACGTACTTCCTTGCCGTCGGCGACAGGGGTGCCAACGCCAGTCGCAGTGAAGAACGCCGGAATGCCGGCACCGCCTGCGCGCATTTTTTCGGCGAGGGTGCCTTGGGGGGTCAGGACGACTTCGATGGCGCCGGTCATCAGCTGCTCTTCGAACATCTTGTTTTCGCCAACGTAGGAGGCCACGACCTTGCTGATCTGCCGGTCTTCCAACAGCACACCGAGGCCAAAACCGTCGACGCCGCAGTTGTTGGAAACCACGGTGAGGTCGCGGGTGCCTTTGCGTTTGATCTCATTGATCAGGTTTTCCGGGATCCCGCACAGACCGAAGCCGCCGGCGATCACGGTCATGCCGTCTTCAAGACCTGCCAGAGCTTCCTCGTAGGAACTCACGCGCTTGTCGAAACCTGCCATATGCACCTCTTTTATTCTTTGTGGTCGGCTGGCTAGCCGTATGCGACGAAGTGTCTCGCCCTTGTATTCATTTGTTAAGTTGATTTTTAAGGTTGATTGATAGATAAAACTCACTAATCAATCGCCCGTACTACGTTGGAGCCACCGGCCATGACAGTCAAGCAGATCCGCGCATTCCTGGCCGTGGCCCAAAGCCTGAGTTTTGCCGTGGCCTGCGAGCGCCTGCACCTGTCGCAATCGGCGTTGAGCCTGACGATCAAGGCGCTGGAGGAGGGCCTGGGCGGGCGGTTGTTTACCCGCAACACGCGCAACGTGGCGTTGACCGCCGAGGGCGAATCGCTGGTGCCGCTGGCGCGCCGGTTGATCGCCGATTGGGACAATGCCGAGGACGAACTGCGTCAACGCTTCACCCTCCAGCGCGGTCGCGTGACGCTGGCGGCCATGCCATCGTTTGCCGGCAACCTGCTGCCGCCGATCCTCAAGACGTTCCGCGCGCGTTATCCCAAGGTCAACGTCACGGTAAATGACGTGATCAACGAGCAGGTGCTGGAAATGGTCCGTGACCGCCAGGTGGAACTGGGCGTGGCGTTCGAGCCGACGCAGAGCTCGTCGTTGGCGTTCACGCCGTTGTACATGGACCGATTCGTCGCCGTCGTGCCGAAGGATTCGCCGTTGACTGAGCTTAATGATATCGATTGGCAAACGTTGCTCAAGGAGCCGTTCATCACTTTGCAGCGACCGTCGACGTTGCGGGTGATGCTGGAAGAACATTTGCAGGCGCGGGGGATGAAATTGCCGGTGGAATTTGAAAGTCATCAGTTGGCGACGGTGGGGCGCATGGTCGCCAGCGGCTTGGGCGTGAGCGCGGTGCCCGCGTTGTGCGCCGGGCAGATGCAGGAGCTCGGCGCGCGGTGCATTACCCTGCGTGATCCGGTGGTGGAACGGGCCATCGGCGTATTGACCCAGCCTGGGGTTGAACTGTCGGCGGCGGCGCAGGCGTTGTTCGATATCCTCAAGGAAGAAAACCTTGGCCAGCGCCTGTCTGCAAGGTGAACACCGCCCCCCCTGTGGGAGCGAGCCTGCTCGCGAAGCGGATTTACATTCAACATTGATAGTGACTGATATATCGCTTTCGCGAGCAGGCTCGCTCCCACAAGGGGATTGGGTTTCGTCAGTTGTTATGTGGTTAGGCGCTGAACCAGCAGGGGCAAAAGCTGTTCGCACGATCCTTCAATCTTGAAATCCAGAATGTCATCCGCCCGGGTCTTCCCCAGATTCATTGCAATCAATGGCTTCCCTTGATCCGCCACCGCCCGGCACAACCGAAACGCCGAATACGCCATCAACGAAGACCCCACCACCAGCAACCCCGCCGCCTTTTCTACCGCTGTCATCGCCTTGGCCGCCGTCGCCAGTGCCACGTTCTCGCCAAAAAACACTACGTCCGGTTTCATCCGCTCGCCTGCGCAATGCGGGCAATGGGGCACCTGAAACCGCGCTTCAAATGCAGGATCCAGCAAAGTATCGCCATCCGGCGCCTGTACCGCATCAACCCCGGCCAGATAAGGATTCTGCGCTTCCATCATTCGCTGAATGGCATCCCGTTCGCTGCGTATCCCGCAATCCAGGCACAGCACCCGGTGCAGGCTGCCATGCAGTTCGATCACATCGTGACTGCCGGCTTGATCGTGCAGGGTGTCAACGTTCTGGGTGATCAGACCGCTGATCTGCCGGGTGCTTTGCAAACTGGCCAACGCTTCGTGCGCGACGTTCGGTTGCGCCAGGTGCACGCGCGGCCAACCGAGCATGGCCCGTGCCCAGTAGCGTCGACGTGATTGCGGGGTAGATAGAAATTCCTGGTACATCATCGGTTGTCGGCCACGTCGCACGCCCTGGTTGTCGCGGTAGTCCGGAATGCCCGACGAGGTGCTGATGCCGGCCCCGGTCAGCACCACAAACGGCTGGTCAGCCATGAGTTGCCGAAGCTGCTCGAGTTGTTCGCGCAGGAGGCTGTCGAGCATGTTCAACACTCCGGGGAGGGCCTTGAGTGTGTGCAGCGTAGCAGACCGATCACCCGGACAGCGTGCCTGTCCGGGTGCAGACCGGCGGTTATTTACGCGCTTCCAGAATCAGGTTGAACGGGGTTTCCGTGGCGCGCCGGAACGTCTTGAACCCTGCCTCGGTGAAGACTTTGCGCAACCGTGCTTCACCGGCCTGTGCGCCGAGCCCGAGGCCGACTTCCTGGGACAGCGAGTTCGGTGTGCAAATGAACGTCGAAGCCGCGTAGAACAGCCGTCCCACCGGGGTGATGTTTTCGTCGAGCGAGTCGTTGGCGAAGGGCTCTACCAGCAACACCGTGCCGTCCGGTTTCAGCGATTCATAGGCATGTTTGGCCGCACCCACCGGGTCGCCCATGTCGTGCAGGCAGTCGAAGTAGCAGACCAGGTCATAGTCGGTGCCGGGGTAGCTCTTGGCGGTGCCCTGGAAGAACCGTGCCCGTGCGGAAACACCACCTTCTTCGGCGCGTTGGGTGGCGACGGTGACGGAGGGTGCGTGGTAGTCGAAACCGACAAACCGCGAGTCCGGGAACGCCTGGGCCATGATCACCGTCGAGGCACCATGTCCGCAGCCAATGTCCGCGACTTTCGCGCCAGCCTCCAGTTTGGCCACCACACCCTCAAGTGCCGGCAACCATTCGGCGATCAGGTGCGCTTTGTAACCGGGCCGGAAAAACCGTTCGGTGCCGCTGAACATGCACGGATGGTGATCGCCCCAGGCCAGGGCGCCGTTGCCGCGCATGGCCTTGACCAGTTTGTCCTTGTCATGGAAAAACGACGCGACCACGCTGATACCGCCGGCCACATAGACCGGTGAATCTTCATTCGCCAACGCCAGGGCTTGCTCTTCGGGCAGGCGGAACTGGCCGTCGAGGTGTTCCATGTAGCCGGAAGCCGCGTGGGCGCTGAGCCATTCGCGCACCAGGCGGGGGTTGCAGCCGGTTTTGTCGGCGAGGGTTTCAGGGCTGATCGGCTGACTGTCGGCCATGGCCCGGTACAGGCCGAGTTCCTCGCCGAGGATGACGTTGGCGAGCATCGCCGCGCCGCCCATGTCACTCACCAGTTTGCCCATGAAATCATTGAGTCTGGCCTCGTCCATCACGTGTGCTCCTTCTGCAGGATCACGGTCCGGAGGCCTTGTTTTTCGAGGCGTTCAGCTCTGGACGGTGGTCGTTGGAATGAACAGGACACCAAGCACGTCCTGGGTGCATTAAGTTTAGTTCGTGGCCTGTGTGCCGCGGCCTGGAGCGACGAAAGCCTTTTTTCCCTGAATGAAGCTGAATCCCTGTGCGAGATTCCATGTTTGAGGGGAATTCCCAAACATGGAATTTGGCCTGTATTCACTTTAATTTCTCATCAAGGCTAATACCGCTCTGGCCAGCTTGCGGGCCAGGATAACCAAGGCTGGAGTAACTCAGGTCTCGGGCCGAACAATGCTGATAAAACGGCCTCCATTGGGTATCGTCACTTAAGCGGAGAGTCAGGGCGTCGAAACCTTCAGGCGTGTTATAGAACTTCAATGTTCCTTGCATTTTTCTAGCTCCGAATCGATTAGTTTCCATTCGTGGGCACCTGCTCAGCTCTGTTCCAGCAGCGTTACGGGGAAAGTTGTCGCTTCAATTGCCTCCAATGGCCACTGTCATAATTAACAGTTTTTTAGTCTTTTATTTAGCTGCGAGTAGTCCGCCCATTCGCTCTGGTTATATAGGTGGTGATCGCTATTTCCAGGCGTTGGGCTTCGGTCAGGACTTGCGTATGACGAAGTACTCAACCGCACGACCATCACTGGATCCATCGACATCAGCCGTTGGACCGGTACGGTCCGCGTAACTTTCCTCTGCCCGATGAGCGTGCTGGACCGGATCCGCTACAACCTGGTGTAACGCCGACCCCGCGGTCCTGTACCGAAGTGTGTACAGACCCGTCGGTGATACATCCGCCGCGAATTTCTGCCGCAACTGAACACAGCCCCGATACAGCGCTTCGATTAACTGTGATTCCGTTACGGCAATCATTGAGATCGACACCATGCAGACCTCTTCTCCATCAACAATGGCCACCGTCGGGCTCGGCCTGCGTCGCGGCTTGATGAAAGACCTTCAGGCCGCCCGCTCTGGCGATTTCGACTTTCTGGAAGTCGCGCCGGAAAACTGGATCGGCATCGGCGGCGCTCACGGCCACGCGTTGCGCACCCTGGCCGAGCGTTTCCCGTTGTCCTGTCACGGCTTGTCGTTGTCCCTCGGCGGGCCGGCGCCTCTGGACGTCGGATTCCTGCAAGAAGTCCGGGTATTCCTCGATCACTACAAGGTGCCGCTGTACAGCGAGCATTTGAGCTATTGCAGCGATGACGGTCACCTCTACGACCTGCTGCCGCTGCCCTTTACCGAAGAAGCGGTGCACCACGTGGCTGCGCGCATCCGTCAGACCCAGGACATTCTCGGTCGGCGCCTGGCGGTAGAAAACGTGTCCTACTACGCCGCACCGCAGCAGGACATGGATGAAGTGACCTTTACTAACGCGGTGTTGCGCGAAGCCGATTGCGACCTGTTGCTCGACGTCAATAACGTGTACGTCAACTCGATCAACCACGGTTTTGATCCGCAGACCTTTCTGGCCGGTATCGATTCGGGTCGGGTGGTGGCGATGCACGTGGCCGGGCACTTCGATGAGTCCGACACCTTGAAAATCGACACCCATGGCGCCTCGGTGAAACCGGTGGTCTGGTCGTTGCTGGCGCAGGCCTATGCCCGATTCGGTGCGCAACCGACGCTGCTGGAGCGGGATTTCAACTTCCCGGCGTTTTCCGAACTGGTGACTGAATTGCAGACCATTCGCCGCCTGCAAACCGAGGGGGTGAACCGTGGATAAGCCAAGTCTGTTTGAACAACAAACCACCCTGGGCCGCTACCTGCGCGATCCCGATCACTGCGCACCGCCTGGTGAAATGAATGCCGCGCGGGCGCAGGTGTATCGCGACCTGATTTTCGCCAACCTGTCGACGTTGCTCAGCGGGACGTTTCCGGTGCTGATCAACATTCTTGGTGATGAGCAGTGGCGTTCGCTGGTGCGGATTTTCTTGAGGGACTACCGCGCGCGCACGCCGAAATTCGGTGAGATTGCCCAAGAGTTTGTCGAGTTTCTCGCGGCTGATCCGCAGGCGTTGAGCGAGGGCGCATGGCCGCCGTTCATGGTGGAATTGGCGCATTACGAGTGGGTCGAGATGGCGTTGCAGCAATCTGATGCCGAGGCGCTGCTGGTGGTGAGCGATGCCGGACTGCTTCTGGATCGGCCGTTACAGCTTTCACCGCTGGCCTGGGCGTTGGCGTATGCCTGGCCGGTGCATTTGGTGGGGCCGGATTATCAGCCGCAAGTACCACCGGCTCAGCCGACATTGCTGCTGGTTCGTCGGGCTGAGGACTGGAGTGTGAAGTTTTCTGAGTTGAGCCCATTGGCGTGGCGATTGTTGCAGAGGATTGAGGCGTTTCCTCAGTTGAGCGGGCCTGCGCAACTGGAAGGGTTGGCGGTGGAGGCGGGGATGGCCGGGTCGCTGGAGTTTATGGCGAGCGGGGCGGCGCTGATGCGGCAGATGCAGGGGGAAGGGGTTTTGGGCATGGCGTGATGTTACCCATGCCCATGCCCATGCCGAGTGTCAGTGATATCCGGCAACGTTTTGTCAAAGCGCAAGGCTGTTGTCCCTCTCCGCTCTTATCAAAAACCAATTTTTGATAATTATTAATTTCGTCTCGGAGCCGATTCAGTTTTTAATCGGTGTCGAGGAGCATTGGCAGGGAGTGCAATGATGGTCCCTTGTTCGGGTACCAACTCTTCTCAACTCTCGTTTCTATAATCCCTTTGCCTCACGTCTTTTCAGGAAGACGTGGGGATTTTTTTTGCGGGTAACTAATCCGGTGTAAACATTTTCGCCTGTAAGGCATTCATGTGTGGGTTGTACCTGAGTGCTGACCTGGAATCCTGATACTCGTCATTATCACTATCAGGTGGGCTGCAAATCACAATTATTGAGAAGTTTTAACTTCGTAAATTCAGGTCGGCAGCCTGATGCTGCGCTTCGAGTTGCCTTGGGCGAGCCTGGATTATCTGCGAGCACTGCGATGTCGTAGACAAGCCGGCGCCGCTGGCCAGGAATCAGGTCGCACGCTGGATCGAGGCAGTCGGCTCAGTTTGCAACAGCATTTGGCGCTGACAGCGTGCTGCTGGATAGTCGGTTTACGCCTCTTGGGAGTAAAGGCCTTTGAACCATCGATCTCCCCTGAATAATAAAAAAACAGTGATGGCTGCGCTCGTGTTGCATGAGGCGCGTGCGCGCATCAATGAACGAAGTATGGGAGGTGTCTGGATTCTGCTTGAGCCGGTTTGTCATTTATTGTTATTCACTCTGTTATTTGCACAGAAACAGGGGGAAACGGTTATGGGCATCGATTTTTCCATGTTTGTATTGGTGGGGTTGCTGCCGTTTTTACTCTTTCGTAATATCGCACTTCGCCTGATGGGCCGCCCCGGCACCAATCGGGCATTGTTTGCCAATCAGCAGATCAATCCAATGGCTATCCTGATAGCCCGAGCGTTGGTCGAAACGTTTTTCGCCATCGCCGTGTATATCCTTTTTGTGCTGGTTTTTGCCTGGTGTGGTTTTGATGTATCCATCAAGGCACCTCTCGAATGGCTACTGTTCATCATCGTGGGTTTGTTGTTTTCCTTCGGGTTAGGCGTATTGCTGGCGATGGTTGGCAATGCGCGCCCCGGGAACAATGCGTGTATCCGAATGATGTTCTTTCCGTTGTATTTCATTTCGGGCGTGCTGGTCCCCGCGGTTTATCTTCCACACGCCATATTGCCGTTATTGCTGCTTAATCCTTTTTTACATTTGGAAGAGTTGATTCGTTCACAGGTATTTTCAGATTACGAACCCGTAGAAGGCGTTTCGGTGGCATACGTAATGGTAATGACTTTAGTTCTACTGTTTGTTTCACTCAGCGCTTACCGTCATCGTCAGCAAAGCCCTGTCTGACATCCGAGCGAGTGATATCAGCTCGGTTGAATCGGTAATCCAAGCTCCGCACATAAACCACCCCCCTCACGATTACTCAACGTCAACGACCCGCCGATGGCCTGCGCCAGTTGCTGGGCAATTGCCAGGCCCAGCCCGGTCCCGCCGGTGCTACGGTTACGCGAATTCTCCACCCGGTAAAACGGTTCCATTACGTGGGCCAGTTCTTCCTCGGCAATGCCTGGTCCACGGTCCATGACTTTCACCGATAGGCTGCCGTTTCTGGCTTCTACCTTCAGTTCGGCCGCGCCCGCGAACTTCAACGCATTGTCGGTGAGGTTCACCAATACCCGCCGCAACGCATGCGGCCGGGTGTCGATCACGGCGCCACTTTTGCCACTCAGTTGCACGTCTTTGCCCATGTCCTGATAGTCGAACACCAGGCTGTCGAGGAATGAATCCAGGTCGGTTCGGCGACTTTCTTCGGTGGAGCCGTGAATGCTGCGCGCGTACGCCACGCCTTCGCGTACCAGATGCTCCATCTCCCCGAGGTCGTTCCACAGTTTGTCTTTCTCGGTGGAGTCGTCCATGAATTCGGCGCGCAGTTTCATGCGGGTGATCGGGGTTTGCAGGTCGTGGGAGATCGCCGCCAGCAGTTGCATGCGCTCTTTGAGGTAGGCGGCGATGCGCGCTTGCATTGAATTGAAAGCCTTGGCGGCGTGGGCAACTTCGGTCGGGCCTTTTTCGTCCAGGTGCACGGCGTGGGCATTGGGGTCGAGCGTTTCCACGGCCTGGGAGAGCCGCGTCAGCGGGCGGATGGCGATGCGCACGGCCAGCCAGGTGCAGACGATCATCAACGCCAATTGGCCGAGAAGGACGAAGGGCAGCCACGGCGACAACGGCACCATAGACGGACGTACGTCGATGGTGACCGGGCTGCCATCGGTCAGTTTCAGATGGACCTGGAAGTGTTTGATCGGGCCGGGAATGTCGGTCACGGTCATCGGGTAATCCTTGCCGATGGCGTCCTTGATCGAGGTCACTGCAATCGGGGTGTCGCGCATGGCCTCGCCTGGCGAGCCTTCATCCAGCAGATAGCGGTAATTGCGCCGATCCAGTTGTTGCAACCAGCTCATCCGTTCCGCCGCCGGCAAACGGTCGAGGATGGCGATGGAGGTCGAGACGTCGGTCTCCAGGTTGCCAAGCATGGTGTTTTTCGCCGTTTCGTAACGCTCGTAATACTGCGCGCCGAAGGACAGCGCCTGCGCCAGGATCAAGCCGATCAGAAAGATCAGCGACAGCCGTGAGGCGAGGGTGCGGGGCCAGTGGAAGTTGAGGTTCATGAAGGCGCACCGAGGACTTCGACCGGCAGTGAAAACACATAGCCCTCACTGCGCACGGTTTTGATGTAGGCCGGTTCGCGGGCGTCGTCGAGCAGACGTTGGCGCAAGCGGCTGACCAGCAAGTCGATGGAGCGGTCGAACAGGTCGGCGTCGCGGCCCTGGGTCAGGTTCAGCAGTTGATCGCGATTGAGCACCCGCTGCGGGTGATCGAGAAAGACCCGCAGCAGCCGGTATTCGGCGCCGCTCAGCGCGACCATGGTGCCGTCCTCGTCCAGCAGATGCCGGGCCGAGGTGTCCAGGCGCCAGCGACCGAATGCCAGCAGGCGACCGCTCTCGGTCACCACCAGGTTGGGCGGCAACATCCGCGTGCGGCGTAATACGGCGTTGATTCGGGCGAGCAGCTCGCGGGCGGCGAACGGTTTGACCAGGTAATCGTCGGCGCCCATTTCCAGGCCGATGATGCGGTCGGTTTCATCGTTGCGCGCGGTGAGCATGAGCACCGGGGTGGCCTTGTGTTTGCCGGCGCGCAATTCACGGCAGAGCATCAGGCCATCGTCGCCGGGCATCATGATGTCGAGCACGATGAGGTCCACCGGCGTGGTTTCAAGAAACGCGCGCATCTGTCGGCCGTCGGCGACGACCGTGGTGCGCAGGCCGTTCTTCTTGAGGTAGTTGCCTACCAGTTCCCGGATCTCGCGGTCATCGTCCACGATGAGAATGTGATCGACGTGCTCCATGGGGCCAGGCCTCTATCAATGGGGGGATATCGCGCAGTCTATCGAGCCTGTGTCCGCTCGACCGCCACCCTTTGTATTGCAGTGTATCTGGCTTGGCGGCGGATACACGCAGACGCAAAAACACGGTTTTTCAGGGGTTTTGTATCGCTGTGTATCGGGGCCCGGCTTTGATACGTACCGATTTATACGCGTCTGTTTTCGACACAGACCAGATACCTCGCAGGCTTCTAATAGGTTCCATCGAGGCTAACCAGACCGCCTCGGATCAATCGAACCACTGACCCATTGAAGCCTTGAGGAACCCGCCATGAACACTAAAGCCATCTACGCCGCTTGCCTGTTTGCCGCACTGAACATCTGCACCTTGTCGGCCCGTGCCGAAGCAGACGTTACACCGAAAACCTACACCTACGGCACGCATTTGGACATCAAGAAAGTCGTGTCGCTGAAACAGGACGCGACGCCGATCTGCGGGGTGGTGGATGCGCAACTGACCTACCTGGATTCGCAGAACAAAACCCAGGTCCTGGACTACCGCAAGGTGGCTGATGGCTGCAACTCGGACAACTGAGTACCTCGATCACCCATTGCCCACCCCCTTTGAAACAGGAAGCACATCATGAACAACGTAAGCCGCTATTTGACCGCCATTGCCTTCACCATCGCCGGTGCCGCCGCCCATGCCAATGCTGCTGTTGAACAGAGTAGTTGTGGCAGCACCACTTGCTTCCAGCTGACGCCGGTGGCGCACAAGGACGCGAATGCGTTTCTGGCACAGGACGGCGGTAGCCGGACTCCGCAGGGGCAGCAACTGGAAAACCAGACGGCCTGAAAAACGCCACCGCCCCAATGTGGGAGCGAGCCTGCTCGCGAAGGCGGAGTGTCAGTCGACATCAATGTTGAATGTACTGGCCTCTTCGCGAGCAGGCTCGCTCCCACAAGGGGATTTTGTGGTGTGTCGGCCTCCATCATTTCAAAGGTGATCTCATGTTCCTCATCGCTTTTCTGGGCGGCATATTGACCGTCCTCAGCCCTTGCATCCTGCCGGTCGTACCGTTCCTGTTCGCCGGATTCAAACGTACCCGTTCCTCCATCCTGCTCACACTCGGCGGCATGGTCCTGACCTTTGCCCTGATCTCCAGCCTGGCCGTGGTCAGCAGTGAGTGGGTGGTGCAAGCCAACAACACCGGTCGCCAGGTCGCCCTGATCGTGATGGTGCTGTTTGCCGTGTCGCTGATCTCTGCCCGGGTCGGTGACTTGATGGCCCGTCCGTTCGTGGCGCTTGGCAATCGCCTTGACCCCGACAACCGCAACCTGTCCGGTCCGTTGAGTTCGGTGATGATCGGTGTTGCCACCGGCCTGCTGTGGGCACCCTGCGCCGGGCCGATCCTCGGTGTGATCCTGACAGGGGCCATGCTGCAAGGCGCCAATGCGCAAACCAGCCTGTTGCTGCTGGCGTACGGCCTGGGCAGCGCTTTGTCGCTGGGCACCTTGATTTTCGCCGGTCGCGGTCTGGTCAACCGTTTGAAAGCGTCGATCCCTGTCACCGGGTGGCTGCGTCGAGGTACCGGTGTTGCGGTGCTGGCTGCGGCGGCGGTGATTTCCACCGGGGCCGACAAAACCCTGCTGGCCGGCACTTCCTCCGAAGGTGTCAGTAGCCTCGAGAAAGGGGTGCTGGAAACCGTGCCGAAAGTAGTCGATTACTTCGTCAGCAAAGTGAAGGCCGATACGATGGACAACGCCCAAGGCGCCATGCCGTCACTGAACGGCGCCGTCGAATGGCTCAACTCGCCGGCCCTGACCAACGATTCCCTGAAAGGTAAAGTGGTGCTGGTGGATTTCTGGACCTACGACTGCATCAACTGCCAGCACACGCTGCCGTATGTGAAGGACTGGGCGAAGAAATACGAGAAGGACGGCCTGGTGGTGATCGGCGTGCACACCCCGGAATACGGTTTCGAGCGCATCATCGACAACGTCAAGGATCAGGTGAAAAAGCTCGGCATTACCTACCCGGTGGCCATCGACAACAACTACGCGATCTGGCGCAACTTCGACAATCAGTACTGGCCCGCGCATTACCTGATCGACGCCAAGGGGCAGGTGCGTTACACCCACTTTGGTGAAGGCAGCTACGACACTCAGGAGAAGGTGATCCAGCAACTGTTGGAAGAGGCGAAAGCCCCGGCTGCATAATCGATCAAATCAATGGCCCACAGGCTACGCGCCTTGGGCCATTGGTTTGTTCGCCTGACTGCGCCGCCACGCGGCCGGGGGCGCACCGAACTCGCGACGAAAGGCCCGGCTGAACGCTGTATCGGTTTGGTAACCCACTTCTTCGGCAATGCGCATCAATGAACTGTTACTGCTGCGTAACAGGTTAGCCGCCAGCAACATCCGCCATTGCGTCAGGTACTGCATCGGCGAACTCCCGACCAATTGCTGAAAGCGCTCGGCCAAGACTGATCTTGAGGTGCCGGCTGTGCGCGCCAGTTCATCCAGCGTCCAGGCGTGACAGGGCGTTTTGTGCAGTGCGTTCAACGCACCGCCGACAATCCGGTCACCGACCCCGGCCAGCCACCCGGTACGCCCTTCGCCCTGTTCGTTCATGTACAGGCGCAGCACTTCGATGAACAACACTTCGGCCAGTTTCGCCAGCACACCTTCACCACCGGGCCTTGGCGAGCGGGCTTCGGCCAAGGCATAACGCACCGAAGATTCGAGCCACATGCCGGCATTCGAGCCGCGCACGTTGACCCGGACCACCGCCGGCAGCCCTGTCAACAACATGCCGGCCAACCGCATATCGCACGCCAGATAACCGCACACCAACCGCGTGACCGCGCCGCCACCGCCATAACTCAACTGCCGTGGCCGCCGCGCCAGCACCACGTCCAGCCGTGCACCGGTGGCGGGTGGAAGGCCCGGTTTAGAACACATGCGATGGGCGTGGCCTTGCGGGAAAACCACTACATCACCGGCCGTCAGCAGCAACGGAGGATCGTCACCGAGTTCGACGTAACACTCACCCTCGGTGATCAAGTGAAAGATCACCACACGTTCCGCACCGGGTTCCAGAAACGGTGCCGCCGTGTCGGCGCTGGGCGACTGGTAGCACCAGGGCGCGGTGAACCGGGCATTGATGAAAATCGCGCCGACCAGGCGCACGACACGCAAGGTTTGTGACAGGGCGTCCATGGCGGTTTCCCGATGTGCGGATGGTGTTGATTGTGAGCCTGTCGCGGCCCCGTGCCCAACCTCCGGACGATCGGACAGAGTTGACCGACGATCGGGCAGGACGCTGGCCTGCGCTGGGGCGATAGTTGGCCAACGGGGCCGCTTCCGACCCCGTCATCAATAACAAAAATGAGAGGTTGCCATGCCAAAGTTCGTCATAGAACGCGAGATCCCGGGCGCTGGAACATTGTCAGAGCGCGATTTGAAAGCCGCCTCGCTAAAGTCCTGCAACGTGTTGCGTGAGTTGCCAGAGGTGCAGTGGCTTCAGAGTTACGTCACCGGTGACAAACTCTACTGTGTATACATCGCACCCAACGAAGCGCTCATCAAAGAACACGCCACCCGCAGTGGTTTCCCGGCCAACCGTATTTCCCAAGTGGCGAGCATTATCGATCCCACCACGGCGGAATAGGCCGCGATCGCGTTGCAATCCTTACGGAGCAGACTTCATGAGTACACCGATTGATCTCACTGCCCTGAAAAACCGCCAAATGGCCTCCTGGGCTAGCGGCGACTACGCCGTTATCGGCACCACGTTGCAGATAGTCGGCGAGCAACTCGCCGAAGCCTGCGACCTGCTCTGTGACGAGCGGGTGCTGGACGTGGCCGCCGGCAACGGCAATGCGACACTTGCCGCCGCACGCCGGGGCTGCAAAGTCACCTCGACCGACTACGTCGCCGCGCTGCTGGAACGTGGCGAAGACCGGGCCAGGGCAGAGCACCTGGAAGTGACCTTCCAGGTGGCCGACGCTGAAGCACTGCCGTTCGAGGACGCGAGCTTCGATGCCGTGCTGTCGACTTTCGGCGTGATGTTCACGCCCGACCAGCCCAAAGCTGCCGCCGAACTGGCGCGGGTTTGTCGCCCCGGTGGGCGGATCGGCCTGGCCAACTGGACGCCGGAAGGCTTTGTCGGGCAGATGTTCAAGACCCTGGGCCGGCACATGCCGCCACCGGAGGGGGCACAACCACCTTCCAACTGGGGCACCGAAGCCTGGCTGCATTCACACTTCGATGAACGCGACTTTCTGGTCCAGGTGACGCGCCGCACCTTCAACTTCCGCTATCGCTCGGCGGCGCACTTCATCGACGTCTTCCGCAACTGGTACGGTCCGCTCCATAAAGCCTTCGTGGCGCTGCCTCCCGAGGGTGCCCAAGCGTTGGAACAGGACCTGACCGAGTTGCTGAACCGGATGAACCGGGCAGGGGAGAAGTCACTGGTGGTGCCGAGTGAATACCTCGAAGTCGTCATCACAAGGCGCTGAACTAACTGTAGGAGCTGAGCTTGCTCGCGATGGCGGTGTATCAATCGATATTTATGCTGACTGATACACCGCCATCGCGAGCAAGCTCAGCTCCTACAGGGGATTTTGGGGTGTTTTGAGGTTTACACGATGCTGGCGCCCCGGGCCTTCAATAGCTCACGCAATACCGAGCGGTGACAGTGCGCTTCGTCCTCGCAATAACAACCAACGGCCAGCGATGTTTGATGGGAGAGGGCCGCCAGCAGGTCAAGTAGCTGACTCGGCGCGGGATGGTTCATTTCAGCCTTGAACTTGCGCCTGAAGGCTTCCCAGGTCTTGTCATCGGTGGCCGCTTTTGCCTCGGCGAGCAACTGCGCGCTGGGCGACAACAGTGGTTGCCAGACGTCATAAAAATCCCGGCGGGCAAACTCGGCCTTCGGTACGCCACGGGGCGGGCGGCGTACCGTGCCTAAACGCAGACCTTCATCGGGTGCGCGCGGTGAACCGAGTCGAACGATATAAATGGCCATGTCGCATTATGGACGACGCGAGCCGTCAAACCACTCCAATGCCGTGCGCCAGATGCAGATCCCCAGAAAGTACGCCGACATCAGCAGCCAAAGCCCCATCACCATCGGGTTTATGATCGGATGGTTGAGCACCAACGACAAACTGCACAGCAACCAGATGGCCGTCACGGCGATGTTGATCGGCATGAAGCGGCGCACGCGAAACGGGTGCAGGAACTTCATCCGCGTTACCGTCAACAAGGCCAGGCCGATGACGGTGAGCAAGGTGATCCAGGGTGTCGGCGCGATGATGTACAGGCATAGCGCAACCACGTTCCACGCGGCTGGAAAACCCTGGAAGTAGTTGTCTTTGCTTTTCATGTCGACGTTGCAGAAGCACAACAGTGACGACACCAGAATCAGCGACACCGTCAGCAGCAGCGTGTAATCCGGCAGCGGCACGTAGCGATAAATAAACAGCGCCGGGATGAACACATAGGTCAGGTAGTCGATCACCAGGTCCAGAATCGAGCCATCGAAACCAGGCAACACCGACTGCACATTGACCTTGCGCGCGAGTGCGCCGTCCAGCCCGTCGACGATCAGCGCGACCCCCAGCCACAGCAGGCAGTGGGTCGGCTGGTTTTCCAGCAGCGCCAGGGTGGCAAGGAAGGCGGTCACTACGCCGGTCGCGGTGAAACCATGGGCTCCCCATGCTTTGAGCCTGGCAATGTGTACGGTCGAAATCACGGGGGCGTTCTCCAGAAAGTGAAGCAAGCCTGTTATCACCCTTCAAGCGAGGGTGTTGGCAAACCGGGTCGGGTTGCAGGTATCGACCGGGAATCCGGGGATAAGGTTCACCATCTGTAAATCCTGGCGGCGTGTCAGGTTTCACGCCAGCCCAACGGTGGTGGCGCATTTGCCGCCTAGGTCTATTGTTGCGTGACTGATTCACTTCCCTTCAGGAGGACATCGTCATGAACACCAGCGATTTACTCGAACAATTACTGCGGGCCGGCCAGAGCTCGATGTCGCAACAGAGCGGCACAAGCGCATCGTCTCAAGATCCGCTAGGCGGACTGGGCGGGTTACTGGGCAGCCTGATAGGCGGTGGGGGCGGCCGAAGCAGTGCCGGTGGTGGATTGGATGACTTGCTCAGCGGATTGCTGGGTGGCGGCGCACCGACGGGCGGTGTGACCCAAAATCGCTCCAGTGGCGGCACAAGTTATGCCGCCCTGGCGTCGCTGGGGATGATGGCCTTTCAGGCGTATCAGGCCTGGCAACGCAGTCAGCCCTCGGCACCACAACAGCCGCCGCGCACAGTCGATTTATTGTCTGGCCCGGACGTCGAAGACCACAGCCACGCCGTGCTGCGCGCGTTGATTGCGGCGGCGAAGGCCGATGGCCGCATTGATGATGCAGAGAAGCAGATGATCAGCGCTGAAATCGGTAAACACACCGATGACCCGGACCTTCAGCAATGGCTGGATGAAGAGGTGGCCCGGCCGCTGGATGCCACCGATGTGTCGCTGTCGGCAACCGATCCAGCGATCGCGGCGGAAATGTATCTGGCCAGCGTGATGCTGGTGAATGATCAGGGTGAGGCCGAGCGTATCTGGCTGGACGAACTGGCGGCGGCGCTGAATATTGATCCGGAGTTGCAGGTGCATCTGGAACAGCAGGCCAAGGGTGGCGCTGCCTGAGGGGCAGCCACATAAATCATGTTGGCTATCAGATTGCTTTCGCGAGCAGGCTCGCTCCCACATTGGAATGCATACCCATGTGGGAGCGAGCCGGCTCCGGGCGGCGTTCCGACGAAGAACGATAACGCGGTCAACTGTCTGGCTCGAGACTGCTACACCAAAAACGTAACGCCATGCGCCGCGGCAATCTCAAGGATCCGCGGAAAATCCTCCGGTACCCGTAGCCGATCCACCGCCGCAAAGAACTGCCCGCCCCGCGGATCTGAGACCACGCTAATCATTTTCGCGGTCGGGCTGATGTTCTTGTAAGCATGGATCGACCCACCGGGAATATGCACGTAGCCCCCGGCCGAAACCGTGGTGGACGTACCCGCCACTGTCACTTCAACCTCGCCGTCGACCACATAAAACGCCTCGTCCCACGGATGAAAGTGCGGCGGCGGCCCGCCACCTTGCACACGTGGGCCGTCGGGTGCCGCACCTCAGGCCAGTTTGTCCGGGTGATTTCAATGCCGATGGAATTTTTATCCGGCCCGGTCGCTCTGCTGAGTAGAGACGCCATCATGACCGAGGCATCGGCAGCAGGTGCGCAATGAACAAGAACCTGGATGATTACAACCGCCTGCGCGACTTTTCGGCGACTTCCGAACCCGCGGCGACCAAGCGCCCAACCCAAAAAACCGCGCAAGACCACGCGCTGCAGTTTTGCATTCAGAAGCACGACGCCTCACACCTGCATTACGACTTCCGCCTGGAACTCGATGGTGCGCTGAAAAGCTGGGCGGTGCCCAAAGGCCCTTCGCTCGACCCCAAGGTCAAGCGTCTGGCGGTCCACGTCGAAGACCATCCGCTGGACTACGCGACGTTCGAGGGCCGCATTCCCGAAGGGCATTACGGCGCGGGTGATGTGATCGTCTGGGACCGTGGCGTGTGGATTCCACAGGAGGATCCGGTCAAGGCCTATGCCAAGGGTAAACTCAAGTTTGAATTGCAAGGCGAGAAGCTCGGCGGACTGTGGAACCTGGTGCGCACGCACATGCCGGGCAAGCAGCAACAATGGTTTTTGATCAAGCATCAGGACAGCGCGGCCAAACCGGAGAGCGACTACGACGTGGTCGCTGCCGAGCCCGACAGCGTGCTGAGTGACCGGACCCTTGTCGCCAAAAAACTAAAGACCAAGCCCGTCAAGAAGCCCGCTAAACCCGCTGCTAAAGCGCCGTCGGCGCCACTCACCGGCGCCCACAAAGCCAAACTGCCCGACCAACTCAAACCCGAACTGGCGACGCTAGTGGAGAAGGCCCCGGAGGGGCGGTGGAGCTACGAAATCAAGTTTGATGGCTACCGGATCATGGCCCGCATCGACCACGGCGACGTCAAACTCTTCACCCGTAACGGTCACGACTGGACCCACAAATTGCCAAAGCAAGCCCAAGCGTTAGCGGCGCTGAACCTCGAATCGGCCTGGCTCGACGGCGAAATGGTGCTGGCCGACGAGCAGGGTGTGCCGGACTTTCAGGCGCTACAAAATGCCTTCGACGCCGGTGCCAGCGCCAACATCCTGTATTACCTGTTCGACCTGCCTTACCTCAATGGCGTGGACCTGCGCGAGGTGCCGGTCGAAGAGCGCAGGGGGGCGCTGTCCACCGTGCTCAAATTCAATCAGGACCCGTTGCTGCGCTTCTCGGACTCGTTCGACGAAGCGCCGGAAGCCTTGCTCAACAGCGCTTGCCAAATGCAGATGGAAGGGCTGATCGGCAAGCGTCTGGGCTCGCCTTACGTGTCCCGACGCAGCAGCGACTGGATCAAGCTCAAGTGCAAACACCGGCAAGAATTCGTGGTGGTCGGCTACACCGATCCAAAAGGTTCGCGCAACGCGTTCGGTGCGTTGCTGCTCGGGTTGCATGACCGTGACAGCGGCCAGTTGCGTTACGTCGGCAAGGTCGGCACCGGGTTCAACGAGACCACGCTCAAGCGCATTTACGAACAGCTGAAACCGTTGCAGGCGAAGAAGCCTTCGGTGGTCAATCCACCGAGTGGTTTCGAGGCCAAGGGTGTGCACTGGCTCAACCCCGTGCTGCTGGCGCAAGTGGCATTCGCTGAGATGACCAAGGAAGGCTCGGTGCGCCATGCGGTGTTCCATGGCCTGCGCGATGACAAACCCGCCAAAGGCATTACAGAGGAGCAGCCGAAAGTGGTGAAGTCCCCAGAGAAAAAACCGCCCCATCCCGCACCGTCGCAAATGGGCCTGGGCGAAGGCAAGGTGCGCATCACCCACCCCGACCGGGTCATCGACGCCTCCAGCGGTACCACCAAAGTGCAATTGGCCGAGTATTACGCCAGCGTTGCCGAGTGGATTTTGCCTGAACTAAAGGATCGCCCGGTGGCGTTGGTTCGCGCGCCGGACGGCATCGCCGGTGAGCTGTTTTTCCAGAAAAACGCCGAGCGCCTGGCTATTCCGGGCATCACCACGCTGGACAAGGAACTGACCGGCCAACCGGTGATGATCATCAACAACGCCGAAGCGTTGATTGGCGCCGTGCAGATGAGCACAGTGGAATTGCACACCTGGAATGCCACCGCAGACAACCTCGATCGGCCTGACCGCTTCGTGCTGGACCTTGACCCGGACCCGGCGCTGCCTTGGAAAAGCATGGTCGATGCGACTCAGCTAACGTTGTCGGTGCTCGATGAATTGGGGCTCAAGGCGTTTCTCAAAACCAGCGGCGGCAAAGGCATTCACTTGGTGGTGCCGCTGATCCGCAAGCTCGGCTGGGATGAAGTAAAAGACTTCAGCCATGCGATTGTCAGCCACATGGCCAAGCTGTTGCCGGAACGGTTTTGCGCGGTGTCGGGACCGAAAAACAGGGTAGGGCGGATCTTCATCGATTACCTGCGCAATGGACTGGGCGCGACCACCATTTGCGCCTACGCTGCACGAACCCGTGAAGGGTTGCCGGTGTCGGTGCCGATCTTTCGCGAGGAGATCGCCGAGCTCAAGGGCGGCAATCAATGGAACGTTCACACTGTGCATGAACGCCTGGCCGAGGTGGGAGATGCGCCTTGGGCGGACCTGAAGAAAACCCGGCAGACGATTACGGCCGAGATGCGACGGCGGGTGGGGATGAAAAAGTGATCGGAGGTGAAAATGCCGACGCCCCGTTCACGGGGCGCCGGTCGGACCTCTTTATTACTTGAAAGCAGTTACTTGATGAACTGCTGGAGGTCAGAGTTCAGTTTGTCGATAGCGGTTTTGAAATCTTTCGCAGTGACATTCTGGCTTTCGTTTTCCAGGGTCGTGCCAAACACTTTACGCACTACTCGGCCCACGGTCTGGTTGCTTTTGGCGTCGATGAATTCCGCCTCGATATACAACTCGGTGTCCTGGTCGCGGTGACCGGTGGCTGCCTGTGTCGCCCCGACGACGGCCGCAATAGGCACCACTTCATACCACTTCATACCTTCGTTCGAGGCGCTGACCCCCGTGATTGCCGCGCGCAGGATCAAGGTTTTGGCACCGGCCGGAGCGGCTGCCGGAGTGCTGACAACCTGGTATCTCGTGCCCAGCGTGGCCTTGGCCTTGGTGGTCATGTAGTTCTGAATATCGGTCAGCGTCTGCTGATTAACCCGTTCATTGGGTTTCGGCGCTGGATAGAAATCCAGCTTGTTGAACACCACGGTGTTATACGCATTCGGGTTCCACGATGGGCTCACCCAACGCATCGCCGTACCACCGCTGGGGGTTTCGACTTCCTTCAGGTTGTTGTAGCTCGACAGGAAACCGGAGTACTGCGTCGTTTCCGTGACTTTCGAGGTGCAACCGCCCAACAGGACGCCGGTCAGTGCAGCACCGATGAACAAGCTTCGGGACAGAATCATAGTGGTGTTTACTCCATGGTTTAAGTCGTGTTTTTTTTTTTGCTATACATCAAAAACGCCAGGTCATGTTCCCGGTCAGCGCTTGAATCCATGCATTGTCGAATTGCCCGGAAATTTGACTGCCCGAAACGGTCTTTGTCTGTTGGTCGGGCATGTCACCGAGCCAGATCAGGGCCCAACTGACATTAACGTCGGTGTCCTTGTCAAGAGCATAGGTGGCTCCCGTCCCAAGGCGCCAGGCTTCATTCACCGGCAAGATCACGCTGCGCTTGCTGTCCGACACGGCGCTGCTGTCGTACGCCACACCGACGTTCCACAGCCATTGCTCGGTGGCCTGGTATTGCGCACCCAGGGAGAGGTGCCAAGTGTCCTTGAAATCGGCGTCGACCGTTGTCGACTGCGCACCAAACGCAGTCGTATCGACCTCTACCCCGATTTCGCCGAACTCCGACCAGTCCTGCCAGTTGGCCGAGGCCAGCAACGCCCATTGCCGGTCCAGTTGCTGGAACAGGCTCAGGGTGACGGTTTGCGGCACGTTCACGTCGAGTTTGGTATTGGTGTTGTTGATACGCTCCAGCAGTCGGCCATCGCCTTTGACATCCAGCCGGTCTTCGAAGTCCAGATTGACCTTGCTGGTGTAATTCAGGCCAATGCGCGTGCCCGCTTGCGGGGCGTAAATCACCCCCACGTTGGCGCCATAGCCCCAGGTGCCGTCCCGGTATTTGTATTGACCGTCGGTGCGGTCGGTGAAACCGAAGGGGCTACGGTCAATGGCGGTTTGTGCCTTCAACTCGCCGTACATGGCCTTGATGCCCACGCCTACCGACCATTGCTCGTTGAAGCGGTAAGAGACACTGGGCACCATGGACAAACCGACGATGCTGGCGTTTTGCGCAAAATAACGCCCTGACCAATCGTTGTCGTAATTGATGGCAAGCCCGAAGTCGCCGTAGGTGCCAAAACCGACGCTCCAATGATCGTCCAGCTCATGGGTGATGAAGAAGCTGCCGCCGGGAATCGGATCGAGGGCGTTGCCACTGCCGCTGCCAGCGGTGTTGGTGCCGGAATCGCGATCGAAGGACACGTCACCATAAAGCACTTGCAAACCGCCGGTGATTTGCGTACCCGGCAAGTAACTCATGCCCGCCGGGTTGTAGGCGATGGTCGAGGGGCCTTGAGCGCGGGCGGCGGCGCCGGCGTTGGCCAGGCCGACGTTATCCGTGCCGATTTCGTAAAGCATGATGCCGCCAGCCCAGGCTTGCTGGCAGCACAGGGCGAGAATTGTGAAAGTGGGTAGGGCAATTGTTTTTGTTAGCATGTTTGTCCTTACCAAATGTCTATTCGAAAACGGGTGGCTCACCCGGCCACCCGTGAATTTGGTTGCTTACTTGGCCATTGCCGCGCGGGCTGCCTCGATTTTGGCCTTGACCGAATCGAGGTTAAAACTCGCGCCTTTTTGCATTGGCGGGAACTCTATCGCGGTTTCTGCCAGTTTAGCCACCTGTTGCTGGACGAATACGAAACGCCAGAACTGGAACTTGAACCAGTCGAAGTACTGTTGGGAGCCCTGTGCTGACTGATTTTCCGGCCAGCCCATGCGTTCAAAAGGGTCAAGACGAAGGTTGGTCAGGAACGGAACATCCACAGCTACTTTAGCTCCCAGCCACCCACCGGGTTGGTCGATGAAACGATACTTGTAATCATCAATGCGCACCGCACCCAACGTACTTTCTCCAAAGTAGAAGATTTCATGCCGGTTCGACGGACCTTTACCGGTGATCATCGGCGTCTGGTCGTAGCCGTCGAGGTGCACTTTGTAGGTGGTATCGCCCAGCTGTTTGCCCTTGAGCAGTTCCGTGGTGATGTTCGGGTTGCCCGCCGCAGCGACCAGAGTCGGGAACCAGTCCATCCCCGATATGATGCCGTTGCCTATCGTGTTAGCCGGTACTTTGCCCGGCCAGCGAACGATCGCCGGCACCCTGAAACCACCTTCCATTACGGTGCCTTTACCCATGGCAAACGGGGTGGTACCGCCGTCAGGCCAGGTGAAGTTTTCCGCGCCATTGTCGGTGGTGAAAACCACGATGGTGTTGTCATCCATGCCTTCTTTTTTCAGCTTGGCCATGACATCGCCGACGATGTCATCAAGCTGTGCCATACCGGCTTCCTGTTCCGACCAGCCGTTTTCCGAATTGCGCATGGCTTCGTACTTGTCGGACAGGTGAGTGACGATGTGCATGCGGGTCGGGTTCAACCAGACGAAAAACGGTTTGTTGTCTTGCTTGGCCTTGTCGATGAAGGTGAAGGTCTTGTCGCGAATCTCCTCGTCGATGGTTTTCATCCGCTCTGGATAAAGCGTGCCGGCGTCTTCGATTTTCTGTTTGCCGACCTTGCCCCAGCGCGGCATGACGGTGGTGTCATCGGTGGTGGTGGCCCAGCTGTGGACCATGTTGCGCGGACCGACCTTGTCCAGCAGCTCCTTTGGATAGTTGGGGTGTGCCGGGTCTTCCATGGCGTCGAGGTGATAGAGGTAACCGAAGAATTCATCGAAGCCGTGGACGGTGGGCAGGAATTCGTTCAAGTCGCCCAGGTGGTTTTTGCCGAACTGGCCGGTGGCGTAACCCATGGATTTCAGGGTTGTGGCGATGGTCACGGCTTCGGCGGGAATGCCGATGGGTGAACCGGCCTGGCCGACGGTGGTCATGCCCGTACGGATCGGCAGTTCACCGGTAATGAAGTTGGCGCGCCCAGCTGTGCAACTGGCCTCGGCGTAATAGTCGGTAAAGCGCATGCCTTCGTTGGCGAGCTGGTCGAGATGGGGGGTGCGACCGGACATCATGCCCTGGTTGTAGACACCGATGTTGGACCAACCAATATCGTCACCCATGATCACCAGAATGTTGGGCGGCTTATCGGCGGCAAGAGTCATTCCGGGGATAAACATTGCCGACATCAGCAAAGGCGTTGCGAGTACTGAGAAAATCTTTTTCCTGGTCATATGAAGATCCTGTGTACGGCTGTTCGCGCGCTGAAAAGAATCCCCCAAGCTTCTCCTGGAATATGGGACCCCCCCGCGAAGAGATTAGGTAGGTATTGTGAAATTTCCAGAAGCAGCCCGTTTAAAAGAGGCAAAACGTGCTCAAAACTTCAATTTGTTAAGCGTTTGAATGGCGCGTGTGAGGAAACTGCGTTTTGCTAATGTCTTAACATCCAAGCCACGGTGACTCAGCTGCTCAAGCTGGGAGGCCAGCCGCTGGCCATTCAGGTCGGCCCTCGCTATTGGGCCGACAGTCCCGAGGACGGTGCGCGCGGCTGGGGATTTCGCGCGGCGATTACGTTTTTGTTTCCCCGATGAGACCCCAGCCCGCTCAAGTTGATCTCGTCTACTTAACCACCTGAACCGCCTTGCTGTACCACTCGGGCATCATTGCCCGAGCCTTCGATATACACTTTCATGCCTTTGCTCAAGTTCGGATTGATCGGCTGGGTAACCGATACCAGCACGCCACTGGTGACCCGTACGATGATCTGTTGCGCTGTTACCGGTTGGTCGTACTTTTTCTTCTCTACATAATTACCGCCCGCAGCACCGGCGAGCGCACCGGCAACCATGGCGACATCGCGCCCGGTGCCATGACCGATCAGGCTGCCGATACCCAGACCGCCAATGCCGCCGAGTACGGCACCGATGCCACTGTCGTGATTGGTCTGCATCTGTGTCAGCGATATCTGCTCGATCTTCCCTGATCGAATCTCCATCTCACCGGCACCGCCAGAGCTTGATCCGACGGCAGAGCAGGCACTAATTAACACAGTCGCCAACGTGAGGGTCATCCAGGACAGGATTGCTTTCATGCGGTGTACCTCTTTATCGATAGTCGATTATTTGTATTTGATGGCAATGGCTTTGAGCTTGCGCCCCTGGATCGTATTGACGTCGCGGGCCCATACCGGGCCGGACACGTAGGCCCCGACGGTCGCAATTTTGTCGTAAACCACGACTACCGCGTCTGCGCCAAGCTTGGCGCCTTCGTCTTGCAGTTTGAGTTCGATCTCCGCCATAGGGGGCGCCGGTTCGATGCTGGCATCAATCAGAATTTCACCCAGCCGCACGAAGGGGCGAGTCGGGTCTGTGCGTAACACCTGGACTTCGGCCGGAATGGTCTGCGGATACTGCGGGACCCCGACATACTGGGTTGTCTGGGCCTCCACCGTTGCGCATGCACTTAACGCCAGAACACAGCCGATGAGTGCGGCGAAGAATAACGTTCTGTGCACATTTGATAATGGGCGCGATAAATACGGATGCATGTCAAATGTCCTCTGCTTTGGTTAATTCAACCGCCAACCTTTTTTTGGCGGTTGAAACAGGGTTCAACTGCGGATGAACGCCCAGATATCGGCGTTCAATTTGTCGATCGCGGCTTTGAAGTCCTGGGTGGTGATTGCCTGCTTGTCGTTCTCCAGCGGGGTGCCGAATATCTTGCGCACTACTTTGACTACGGTCTGATTGGTCCCTGCGTCGATGAGCTCGGCTTCGATGAACAGGTTAGTGTTCTGATCCCGGTGACCGGTGGCGGCCTGTGTCGCTCCGACAACGGCCGCAATCGGCACCACTTCATACCACTTCATGCCTTCGTTCGTGGCGCTGACCCCGGTGATTGCCGCGCGCAGGATCAAGGTTCTTGCTCCGGCCGGTGCTGCGGCCGCGCTAGGCACTATCCGGTATTTCTGGCCCAGCACGCTTTTGGCCGTGCTGGTCATGTAGCTCTGCAAGTCGAGCAACGTCTGCTTATTGACCCGCTCGTTGGGTTTTGGCGCGGGGTAGAACTCCAGCGTCTTGAACGCCACGGTGGTATACGCATTCCGGTCAAACGACGGGCTCACCCAGCGCAGCGCCGTGCCACCGCTAGGCGTTTCCACTTCCTTCAGGTCGCTGTAACTCGACAGGAAACCGGAGTACTGCGTGGTCTCGGTGACTTTCGAGGTGCAACCGCCGAGCAGGAGTCCGGCCAATGCGGTGCCGATGAGCAGGTTTCGGTACATGGTCATGGTGGTGTGTGCTCCCGGGATAAAGTCGATTGTTTCGGTGTTAATGCAGTCGGCCATCGCCCACCTGCGTCGAAATGCAAACATTTCTGAAGAGAGCGTAGGTAGCAATGCTGAAATATCCAGCCAATGCGCTCCACGCTGATTTTTTTGCCCGGATTTGTCGGGTTATTTTTTCGATTGAATGGCGAATGGCAGCAAATTGAGCTTTGCTGATATTTCCGGATGGTCGATGACTGCAAACCGGTGCAAGGCATGAATCATCAACACGTGTTCATCGGAATACGAGTCCGTTACAAAATCATTTTCGTCGCCCCGTCGTTTAACGCCTGACCTCTCTCTGCGGAGAACAAAAGATGCCTACCCTCCAGCAGTATGTCCGCTTGTTCACGGTCAGCATGGTGATGGCTGTCGTGGTCACCCCGTTGCACGCGGCCCAGACACCGGCGGCCGATGCGCCGGCGGTGCAATTGGAGCCCAAGGCGCTGGATATTCTGAAGGCCATGAGCGCTCGCCTGACCAGCGCCAAGGGCCTGAGTTTCAAAGCCGTTACCACCTACGAAAAGCCCAGCCGGCTTGGGCCACCCCTGGCCTATAGTTCGGTGGCGCTGGTCACTGAGCAGCGCCCGGATCAGCTTCGAGTCATGACCTCAGGTGATGGCCCAGCCACCGAGTTTTATTACGACGGCAAGCAAGCGTATGCCTTTGAGCGCAAAGACAAACTGCTCGCACAGGCCGATGCGCCTCCCACCATCGACGCGACGCTGGAGGCTGCGTACCAGCGTGCGGCAATCTATTTTCCGTTTACCGACGTTATCGTCGCTGATCCGTATAAAGATTTGTCCAGGGACATGCGTGTGGCGTTCTACATCGGCCAGTCCACGGTGGTCGGCGATACCACCACCGATGTGATTGCTTACACCAGCGACACCGTGTTCGTCCAAGCCTGGATCGGTGCTGAGGACAAGCTCCCGCGCCGGTTGCGGGCAGAGTTTCTCGATGACCCGACCCGATCCCGGCATCAGGTCGATTTCAGTGACTGGAAGCTCAGTTCAGCGATGCCTGCGGCGTTCTTCAAACCTGACCAGATCGAGTCGGCGCGCCGGATCAAGTTTGCCCCGCCTCCCGCCCTTCGCGCCCCGCAAGGCGTTAAAGAACCGGTCACAAAACCCTGAACGAGGAGGTTGAATCATGAACATATCTACCTTGAAGTTCGCGGGCCTGTTGATCGCCGCGCTGATGTGTAACGAGGCGGCAGCCTGGTCGCACGCCGGTAGTTTTGGGAGGGGATACGGCGGTGGGGGTTCATGGAGTCGTTCCGGCGAATTCGGCTCGGCTTCGGGCGGCGATGGTAGTTGGAGTGGCGAAACCAATCGCGGCGGCTCGGCCTCCGGCAGTGACGGCAGCTGGAGCGGTTCAGGCTATCGCGGTGGTTCGGCGTCCGGTGGCGGTGGGTCCTGGTCAGGCACGGGTGCCGAAGGTGGAACAGCTTCCGGCGGGGAGGGTGCCTGGCATGCACAAGGTGAAAATGGCGCCACCGCTGCTGGCTACCACGCGGACGGTTATGGCACGACGGCTTACCGGGGACCCGCTTATGGCGGGTCCGCTTACCAGTCAGTTCCTTACGGGACCGCCTACTACCATCCACCCACCGCTGTGGTTGCCAGCAGCGGCTGTTATTACTGCGGTGGTGTCAATCCGGTAGCCGCCGCTGCGACGGGCGTGGCGGTGGGTGAGGCTGCAGGAGCGGTGGCCACCGAGGATGCCGACGACAACGCGTTCGGCGCTGGCTATAACGCCGGGATGGTCGCTTCGGGACCGCCAACGATGCCCTTGGGCCAGACCTATGCCAGCCTGCCTCCCGGATGTAATTTGCAGACTTTTTCCCAGAGCACGTACTACCAATGCGGCAATTCCTGGTTGCAACCTGCCTATGGCGCCAACGGGGTGTATTACACCGTGGTGACACCGCCATGATCAGCGTCGCTCGGTCAGTTGATTCCTCGGGGCGTGGGATTTAACCATGGTGTCCATTATGCGTAGCCCCGTCAGAGGCGGTTAAATCAGCCTGATATTCTCTGCCTGCGGTCCTTTTTGGCCTTGGGTAATGTCAAAATCGACCTTTTGGCCTTCTTCGAGCGCTCGATAGCTCGACGATGCTATAGCGGAGAAATGGGCAAATACATCGGCACTTCCATCATCGGGGGCGATGAAACCGAAACCTTTCTCGGCGTTGAACCACTTCACTGTTCCTTGCATTTTAGTAACTCCCAATCGATTAGTTGCCATTGGCGGGCACCTGCTCAGCGCTGTGCTGGCAGTAATACGGAGACAGTTATCACGCGAACAGCTTTCTACGGCTACTGTCAGAGTTGACAGTTTTTTAGTCTGATTTTAAGTGGCGTGTCGTCCGGTCAATGGTTCCGGCTATATAGGCAGTCATCGTTTTTTATGCGGGTTTTTTGATTGGCGAGGGCGCTTTTGTGGTGAGGGGGGCTTTTGTGGCGTGGGAGCAAGCTCCCACGCCACAAGGACTCACTTGTCACAACAGTGTATCTGGCTCATTAAACGCGTTTTGACGGCGCTTGTTTAAACGCTCTCAAGGTTACGTCCTGAAAGCTACAAGACCTTGCGCCGTTGCCTACCGTTACGCCAGAATCCGCCGGCTTGTGCGCCCTGGGCCTGGCCTCTATCGTTTCCCTGCCACTGCCCATCAGTGGTCGGGTTTAGTCGCCCGGGGTTATAAGTAAGGTGCATAAGCTCCTGTCAGTCGGGCATTCCCACGCCTGCACTTGATGGTGGTTGTGCGCAGGGCGCCTTCGGGCGCGCCGGCTTTGCTAGCTTCCCCGGTCGACTAACCTGCGTACAGCTGCCTCCCTCTCGTTTAGTCGCAGGAGGGCGGCGCCCTATCAAGGAAGCAAGCATATGTTCAAAGTAACGCCAAACCCACCGGACACCGATCCGGTCTCCCCGTACGAACCCGATTCAAACAAACTCAACGAGGCCGCCGAGCGCGCCCTCAATTTCCATTTCCCGTCGAATGCCGATATCAAAGCCACCGCGCGTACACCCAGCAAATTGTTTTCCGTGGATCAAGCAGCGAGTAACGAAACCCTGGTGGTTTTTTTGGTCGAGACCCTGGCCTCGGTCGATGTGATGGTCCATCAGTTGGTGGATCACCTGGACGGTGAGGCGCGCTATGCGTTGCTGGGGATTTCAAACAGCATCATGGTGGCGGAGATCACGGCGAACCGGGTGCTGGATCAAATTGATGTGCCTGCTTAGAGCGTGATTGCAACAGCGTCTGCTCCGAGCCTGCATGACCCGGAACAGACGCTGGCTGAGTCTTCAGCTGATGTTGCGCAACGATCCCTTCCAGTACTTTTCCCGGACTTGCCGGCGTAGCAATGTGCCGGGTTGTCGTTGACTGAGGCGGATCGCAATGCCGTGGCATTCACCGGGAACGTGGTGGCGTTGGTCGGGGTTACCTTGGCCGCCGGTGTGATCACCTGGGCCTGGTCGCCGATCAAGTTCCAGGCGGATATGAGCATTCTGCTGACGTTCATGTTCATCTGGAACATGGTCGGGGCATTGGTGCTGATTCCGGCGCTGTCGCACTTTCTGTTGCGCAAAGTGAAATAGGCCAACACCAGGAACGGGGCGGTGAACCACCGCCCCGATGCCTGCTACTGACCGGTAGTGGCTGCCAACAGCGGCGCCATCTGCTCATCGGTCAATGCCGCATGGACGTCCATCTTCATGATGTCGCTCCACTCCAGCACCCATTGCTGGATGGGCACCAGATCACTCGCCTCTACAACCCCCATACCGCTCGAACCGCCTACGGCATGCCAGCGTCCGAGCATCTTGACGTCTTTGGGTGGAGCAGCCCCGGACGTGGTGAGAAAACGCGCGATCGCCTTGTTACGGTTTTCCGGGTTAATGGACCAACTGACAATGAATAACATCGGCCACCTCCTGATACGGATTGGCACCTGTTTGTCTTCGCGCACCTGGCTGGCGCCGGGACCTCGGTTACGCTGAATCCCCTTTGTCCCCAGTGAAGGCATAGCAGCGACCGGCCGTGCGTGTATGACCGCTGATCCTCTTTAATGGTCTTTTCAAGGATTGAGCTACGTCGCGCCCGGTGCCTGTTTCACCCGCGAAACATGGGCGGCGGCTTGTAGTTTTCATCGAAGCTGCCCTTACGCATCCCGCAACAGGTCATTGGCGTTAAGGATGTCGTAGGCGATTTCCGGGCGATTTTCCAGGCTGCGGCGAATGGCGGCCGGGATCGACTGGCGGGTTTTGCGGCATAGCCCCGGTTGCTCGCCGAGGGTGATGCCGATGCCGCGCATGGTGCGCACTTCGTTGAAGCTGGGGACGATCTCGACGCGGATGCCCAATTGCTCATACATCCGCTGTTGCAGGCGTTCGAGGTCGGCCAGGCTCTGGAGGTTTTCCAGGCGGTCAAGCAGACGCTTTTCTTCCTGGCGGGTCAGAAACAGGATGCGCACGTCCGCCCCCGGTGTTTCCAGCAGCGGGTCACGCCCGCAGGTGCAGGCGCCGGGCGGGCAGGGTGAGCGGATCGGAGCGGAGGTGGTCATGGGGTTCAATCATAGAGCGCTCTAATCCAGTTTGCCCATCGCTGAATCGTCAGTCGGAGATTTCGGTCGTCGGGATGATCTGCTCATCCTCAACCGGCGCACTGCTGGCGGTTTTCTTTTCCCGCCGATCATTCATCCAGTTGTTCAACCGGGCACCGAATTCGGCGGGGGCTTTGCGTCCGACCCGTCTGGCCAAATCGAGAATGGTCTGCTGGGCGAGCGCGTCTTCCATGCGTTTTTGCGCGGTCATCATGACGGCATGCACCGAGCAGGGACCGTCGAGGGCCCACGCCGGTGGGGCGCCGTCGAACACTGCGCAACGCCCGCGAATCTCGCGGCAATCGAAGATCAGCTTCTGGCCATCAATGGCATTGACGATGTCCAGCACGCTGATTTCGTCCGCCGGCCGCGCCAGTTTGAACCCGCCGCGCACGCCTTCGGTGGCGATCACCAGTTTTGCCTTGGCCAGCCGGGTGAAGATCTTGGCCAGGTAATCCAGCGGCACGCCTTGCAGCTCGGCGAGATCGCGCACGCTCGCCTCACGGCTATCGCCGGAATCGCCCACCAAAAAAATCAGGCAATGAATGCCGTATTCAACGCCTGCGCTGTAAAGAGACATCTTAATCTCCGACTGAATGAGTCGCCAATGTTATCAGTCGATGGTTAGGGGGGCAACAAACCATGCGTTAAGCTATCTGCCCTTTGATTCTTATAGATAGAAGCCTTTGTCGCGATTTTCAGGTATCAAAATTAGCGATACCAACCATCGATGAAAGGTCGTTGCGTGCTACTACTAGGATCACTATAGTCGCCGTTGTCCGCTCGGGAACGAGTTCAGCTTTCGGTCATCCTCGGAGTTAAAACCATGAAACAGCACATTCTGGTCATCGGCGCAGGTTTCGGCGGCATGTGGACGGCGTTGAGCGCTACGCGCTTGTTCGACCTGCATGATCACAACGGCGTAGAGGTCACGGTACTGGCGCCTCAAGCCGAGCTGCGTGTGCGTCCGCGCTTCTACGAACCCAACGCTCATCAACTGGCGGCACCGATCGGTGAGCTGTTCGATGCCGTGGGTGTGAAGTTCATCAAGGGCGCGGCAGAGACCATCGACGTGCAGCTAAAACGCGTGGGCTACACCGACGCTTCGGGCACCCGGCAGACATGCAGCTACGACAAACTCGTTCTGGCGACCGGCAGCCGCTTGGCCCTGCCGAACACCCCGGGCGTGTCCGAACATGCCTTTGATGTCGACCAGATCGAACAGGCCGTGCGTCTGGAAAATCACCTCAAATCCCTGGCCAACCTGCCCGACAGCAAAGCCCGCAACACCGTCGTGGTGGCGGGCGGCGGTTTCACCGGGATTGAAACGGCGACCGAAATGCCGGCACGTCTGCGGGCTATCCTCGGTGAGGGTGCCGACATTGAAGTGATCATCGTCGACCGTGGCGAGAAGGTCGGGGCTTCGATGGGCGCCGAAATCAGCCAGTCGATTGCTCAAGCGAGCACGGAGCTGGGGGTGAAATGGCGCCTGAAGTCGTCGGTTGTTGCCGTCGACGAGAACGGCGTGACCTTGGCCGATGGCCAGCGCATCGATGCCAAAACCGTAGTCTGGACCACCGGTGTACGCGCCAGCTCGCTGACTGAACAGATCCCCGCCGAGCGTGATGACCAGGGCCGTCTGCACGTGGACAGTCATCTGAAAGTCATCGGCCAGGACGACATCTACGCCACGGGCGATGTGGCTTACGCGGCCTGCGATGACATTGGCAACTACGCAATGATGACCTGCCAGCACGCTATCTCGCTGGGGCGTCACGCCGGTAACAACGTAGCGGCGCATATTCTGGGCGTGGCCCCGACGCCTTATAGCCAACCCAAGTATGTGACGTGCCTGGATCTGGGCGCTTGGGGCGCGGTGTACACCGAGGGTTGGGATCGTCAGGTCAAACTGGTCAAGCAGGAAGGTAAAGAGCTTAAAACCCAAATCAATACCGTTTGGATCTACCCGCCGGCAGCCGACCGTGCCAGCGCGTTGGCAGCCGCGGATCCGATGATTCCTGTGGCCTAAGTCAAGACGCTGCCTGTATCGAAAATCCCGCTCAAGTGACCTTGAACGGGATTTTTTTAGATGCGGAAGGCTTGTGAGATGAACCCTACACGTTGTGGCGAGGGGGCTTGCCCCCGTTGGAGCGCGCAGCGGTCCTGAAGCGGCTTTCGCTGTCATTCAGTGAGAACACAGGCACAGTTTTTGCGGTCGCTGCGCAACCGAACGGGGGCAAGCCCCCTCGCCACAGTTGTTGAGCCAGCAAGAGTCCTGGGGGGCAGCACTGCACGATGACCATGCATTTCAGGCTCGCGCGCCGGGTTGTTTGAGTGGCGTGAGATAGACTAACCAGCGGACATCCAACGATGGGAGTGACCTTTGTGGCACGACTCAAATGGATTCGCTGATAACCGCCGCTGCCCGAGCATTGGCGGCGGGTGATCCCCTCGGCGCGTTGAACCGGGTGGCATTGCGCGACGATGCGCCGGCGCTTGCGCTACGCGGTATCGCCATGGCGCAACTCGGTGATCTGGAGCGCGCGAAGGCGCTGGTCAAACGGGCGGCGCGGGCATTTGGTCCGAAAGAGCCCATGGCTCGGGCGCGCTGTGTGGTGGCCGAGGCGGAAATTGCCCTGGCGGCTCGCGATTTGAGCTGGCCGGAAAAAGCCCTCGACACGGCGCAGGCAACGCTCGAAGTCCATGGGGATTGGGTGAATGCGGCGCACGCGCGGTATCTGCAGATTCGACGGTTGTTGCTGATCGGGCATCTCGATCAGGTCGAGGAACGGCTCGCCCGGCTGGCCCCGGCGCCCTTGCCTCCGGCCCTGCGTGCCGCGCATGAACTGGTGGTGGCTGGCATCGCGATGCGCAGACTGGAGATCAAAAAGGTGCGGTCTGCGCTGGAGCGGGCCGAACGCTTTGCAGGCGAGGCCGGGATCCCGGCGCTCAGCGCCGAAGTCGACACTGTAGCTCGCGTCATGAACACCCCCGCAGCCCGCTTAATCAGCCGGGGCGAGGCGCGACCGCTGATGCTGGATGAGGTAGAAACGCTGCTCGCCTCAACGTCGCTGGTGGTCGACGCGTGTCGTTATGTGGTGCGCGGCGCTGGCATGTCGGTGTCCCTGGCCAGGCGCCCGGTGTTGTTCACCCTCGCGCGGGCATTGGCCGAAGCCTGGCCGGCCGATGTCCCTCGGGAAGCGCTCATCGCCTATGCTTTTCGTTTGAAACTCAGTGATGAAACCCATCGCGCGCGGTTGCGCGTCGAAGTCGGACGGCTGCGGGCGGCGCTTCGACCGTTGGCCGGAGTCACCGCGACGAAGCGCGGCTTTGCCTTGGTGTCGCCGGACGTCGTGGTGCTGGCGCGCCCGGTCGAGGAGCAGCACGCGGCGCTGCTGGCGTTTCTGGCGGACGGTGAGTCGTGGTCGAGTTCGGCCCTGGCACTGGCGCTGGGCACCGGTCAGCGTAGCGTGCAACGGGCGCTTGATGCGCTGGCGGTCGCCGGCAAAGTGCAGGCGTTTGGCCGTGGCCGGGCCCGGCGCTGGATGACGCCACCGCTGCCGGGATTCGCGACGACTTTGTTACTCACGGCTTTGTTGCCGGGTGATTAGGATCCACTCCACACACCCAGTGAAGAGGATGCAACCATGAAACGATCAACAGCTGAAATCATTCGTGAATATGGCCCGTTTCCCGGCGTCGACAGTGTGCATGGCGTCTCGTTTGACGGCCGACGCGTCTGGTTTGCTTCCGGAGAAAAGCTCAACGCCCTCGATCCGGAAAGTGGAAAACCAACGGGTTCAATCAACGTTGCCGCAGACGCGGGAACCGCCTTCGATGGCCAGCACTTGTTCCAGATTGCCGGTGAACACATCCACAAGATCGATCCGCAAAGCGGCCGTGTACTCGCCACCATCCCGGCACCCGGCGGTGGCGCTGATTCGGGGCTGACGTGGGCGGAAGGCACGCTGTGGGTCGGTCAGTACCGGGCGCGCAAAATCCATCAGATCAACCCCGATACCGGGGCCATTCTGCGCACCATCGAATCCAACCGCTTTGTCACCGGGGTGACTTGGGTGGACGGCGATCTGTGGCATGGCACGTGGGAGGAAGATGAAAGTGAGTTGCGGCGAATTGACCCGATCACCGGTAAAGTCCTGGAAACTGTCGAAATGCCGCCAGGGGTGGGGGTGTCAGGCCTTGAGTCAGACGGCGCCGAGCGGTTTTTCTGTGGCGGTGGCAACAGCGGCAAGGTGCGGGCCGTTCGTCGGCCGGTGTCTTCCTAGAACGTAAACTGGCGCGACGAGCGAGGTGCGCTCTGGGCCAGCTCGATCTCCAGCAGGTGTTCAACCAGCACGTCATTGAGAAAGCGGAACTGATCGTTGAGACCGACCACTTCATTGTTGAAGTGGTTGGCCGCTGCCGGCATCAGCAATGCCTCGAAATTCGGGTCGAACACCAGTGACAGTTCTTTGCGCGACACGAATTCTTGCGCGTAGTAGTTGCTGCCAAACACCGGGAAACTCACGGCTAGGCTGACGGAGTGGATCATGATAGGTGCTCCTCGGTCTGGCCGATGTCCAGGATGAAACGGGAAAAAAGCGTCAGCGTCACGGCCGTCAGGGCCAGGCAGGTCAGGAGATGGATCAACATGATGTGGCCCTCCGAGGCGGGGTTTGCGTTGGAATGGGGTGATCGTGCGCCTGAGGGGTTTATTGCGGAAGGCATTCGTCGCGATGGTGAATATCAATGTTAATGATGGTGTTCTTTAGGGCTCCATCGCGAGCAAGCTCTGCTCCTACAGGGGAATGGTGACCACTGTAGGAGCCGGCGGTGCGACGATTCGACTTGCCCGCGAAGAGGCCCTTGAACCTTCCATCCAACCCCCAGCGAACAAACAACGCTACCTATACTCAAATCAATAGGCCTTTGAGTTTCGGGCATTCTGCCCAAGGGCGACTGTAGGAAACCGCGATCTTGAACCTGCGTTCGCTGATCGTCGCCGTGTTGGTGGTGTTGGCGGGATGCGCCACGCCTGAGCGTGCCCCTGTGGTGGCGCCGGTTGTGGTGGTCGTGTCCGATAGCACGTGGCGACAGGTGGATCGCGAAATCGTCGCGGCGTCGCAATCGGCCACTGAGCAGACGCGAATCTACTCGCGCGGGGCCATGGAATACTGGCGCACACGGGTCTACCAATTGACCGAAGAAAACTTTATTCCCTGGTTCAGCAGTTACTGGACTCAGGAATGGCTATCGATGAAAGTCAGCTGGTACACCCTCAGCGCCAAGGGCGAGCAGGATGCCTCGGCCAAGCGTTTGGCGGGCTATCTGCTCGAGCAATATCAGGAACGGGTGCTGGCGCCGGTAGCGGTCGAGATTGATCCCGACGCGATTCTCGGCCAGTCCACCGCGTTCTACGTAGACATTCTTCAGGAAGAGCTGCAGAAAACCTCCAAGCGTCACGGCATACCGATGGCGCAGCTCAATGGCCGCATCCAGAAAGTCCCCGCCATCGCCCTCGGGCCGCCCCCCGCGCGCAATGCCTCGCTTTACCAGGTCGTCCGTACGCAGCCGTTGGACTCGCTGCCGGCTTATGCGGCGTTGATCGACAAGATCCACAAGGCGGGGGGCGACAAGGGGATCGGTTCGACGGACACCGCCATGGCGCCCGTGGCCAAGCGCGCCAGTCAGCGCATGGAAGCCGAAATGGCCCCGCGCGGGGCCGCCAGTGCGGTGGCCGCCGCCGCCGGGAAACTGGCCGGTGGCTTGATCACCGTCGGCGTGGCCGGGATCCGCGCGCTCATCCAGGCTGCCGACCGGCCGGACAGCGAGGCGCTGATTCGCAGCAGCCTGGGCAATACGTTCGACAAGGCCTGGATGCAGCTGGTGAAAAATCCGACGACCGGCGTGATGGCAGGGACGCTGTACATGGCGGGGCAGATCGAGGGCAACCTGGCGGTAACTGCCGAACCACCGTCGGTCGATTCGGCCAGCGGGTCTGTCGATTGGAGCCCGACGGAATCGACTAACCATCAGCTCGACCCTCAACCCCCTGCAGGAGAATGACCATGTCTTATGTCGATGGCTGTGTGATTGCCGTACCGACCGCCAACCGGGAGCAGTTCAAGAAGCACGCCGAAATCACCAGCGCGATTTTCAAGGAGAACGGTGCCTTGAGCATTGTTGAATGCTGGGGCGACGACGTGCCAGACGGCAAAGTGACCTCGTTTCCGATGGCGGTGAAACTTAAGGAAGACGAAACCGTGGTGTTTTCCTGGATCGTCTGGCCAGACAAGCCGACCCGCAATGCCGGCATGCAGAAAATGATGGCCGACCCGCGCATGCAACCGGACGTCAATTCAATGCCGTTCGATGGTCAGCGGATGATCTTCGGCGGCTTCAACATCATCACTCAGGCCTGAAACACACCCCAGGATCACTCCGCTGTCGGGGTGATCCTGCAACTCTTGCGATTACGGATCTCATTGTCCGTCGGCCGCTCCCTGACGAACTCGAAACGTGGCTCACCTTCGCTATAGTGAACCAGCCAGCCCCATTCCAGCTCGGACTCATCCTGCCCAGGTTTCGGTGGCATCGCCCACCATGGCTCTTTGCTGATGATCTCCCGCATGGCTCCCTCCCGTTGTTTTCGGTTGGTTCAACTATAACGTGCATGACAGGAGGTGCCAGGCGTGAGCGACGAATCCCATGAACCACTCAAACGGCTGTTTTTTGCCCTGAACTGCCCGCCCGAGCAGCGCAAGGCGATTGCGCAATGGCGCAGCGCGCTTGAACTGCGCAGCGGGCGCCCGGTGCCGGCGGAAAATTTTCACCTGACGTTGAAGTTTTTGGGCGCGGTGGGGGTGGTGCAGATCGCCGATATCTGCACCGCCGCCGCGAAGGTTCGTGTGCCAGGTGGACCGTTGAAGTTGGCGCTTGATCGGCTGGATGTCTGGCGCAGGGCAGGCGTGCTGGTGCTCGCACCCGAGCAAGCGCCGCCGGAGTTATTGCGATTGGTGTATGCGCTGGAACAGGCAATGTTGCCGTTTGGGTTTGAGGATGCGCCGAAGGAGTTTCGGCCGCATTTGACTTTGATGCGCGACTATCGGCTGCCGGTGCCTGAGTCCGTGACGCCGCCCGAGTTTTTCCTGCAGGCTGATCGCTTTGCGTTGTTTGAATCGCATAAGGGACGTTATCGGGCATTGGCCGAATGGCCACTCGTTCCCGGATAAAAAATGGCGCCCGAGGAGGGCGCCCAAATTCACCTTAACCGAGGAAGCCAGGTGAGGCCGTTCTGCTGCAGGGAGCGTGCAGCGGTGGTAAGGCGCTGCGGGAACGGAAAACGGTTGAGTTTTTTGTGTTGCCAGTGATGGCGATCTCAAATTCAGCGACTATTTCCCGAGCTTGACCCGCGTCCAGCCCCGGGTCATCACACGCTGAATCCCGATCGGCATATCCGGAATCGCATACAACGTCGCCATCACCTCCTGCGGCGGATACGAGCCCGGATCATCCCGAATCGCTTCATCCACCAACGGCGTCGCCGCGGCGTTGGCGTTGCTGTAGCCGATGTTGTTGGTGATCTCGGCGATGATGTCCGGGCGCATCAGGAAGTTCATGAACAGGTAAGCGTTCTCGACGTTTGCCGCGTCCCGAGGGATGGCGACCATGTCGTAGAAACTGCCGGCGCCTTCTTTCGGGATGCTGTAGTCGATCTGCACCGTGTTACCCGATTCCTGGGCGCGGGCCTTGGCTTGCAGGACGTCGCCGGAATAGCCGACCGCCACGCAGATGTTGCCGTTGGCCAGGTCGGAGATGTACTTCGACGAATGGAAGTACGCCACAGAAGGGCGAATCTTCATGAACAGCGCTTCAGCTTCGGCGATCTGGCCTTTGTCTTGCGAGTTCACCGGGTAGCCCAGGTAGTGCAGGGCGGCCGGGAGCATTTCGGTGGGCGAGTCGAGGAAACTGATGCCGCAGGCTTTGAGTTTTTCCGCGTTTTCCGGTTTGAATAGCAGATCCCAGGAGTTGGTCGGTGCGTTGGCGCCGAGCACTTCCTTGACCTTGGCCGGGTTGAAACCGATGCCGATCGAGCCCCACATGTACGGGAAGGCGTGAGCGTTATCCGGATCGCTGGCGGAGGCGTTTTTCAGCAGGACAGAGTTGAGGTTTTTCCAGTTCGGCAGCTTCGATTTGTCCAGTGTCTGATAGACGCCAGCCTTGATCTGCTTGGCCAGAAAACTGTTGGACGGCACGACAATGTCGTAGCCGGATTTGCCCGCGAGCAGGCGTGCCTCAAGGGTTTCATTGCTGTCGAACACATCGTAGGTCACGCGAATGCCGGTCTCGTCTTCGAACTTCTTGACGGTGTCCGGTGCGATGTAATCCGACCAGTTGTAGACGCGCAGTACCTTGTCATTGGCCTGGGCGCCGGTAGCCATTGCGCCCAATAAGGACAGTGTCAGCAGAGTCCTGCCAAACATTTTCATCGGTACAACTCCATTCTTTTTATTTAGAACACAAAGCCTGTGGTGAAGGGGTAGGCCCATCACCACAGTTAACTCAACGACCTAAGCCGTTGCTCCAGCCATTTGCTTATCAGGTTGCTGCCACGATTCGCTGGCGGTCTGGTCCATCGCTTCCTGGATCGCACGTTTGCGGGTGGCTTCGGCGCGGCGGCTGAAGTACCAGACCATGAAGGTCACAATCGATACCGCCAACAAGATCAGACTGGCCACGGCATTGATTTCGGGCTTAACCCCCAGACGCACCGCCGAGAACACCTCCATCGGCAGGGTCGTCGAACCCGGCCCCGACACGAAACTCGCCAACACCAGGTCATCCAGCGACAGGGCAAACGACATCATGCCGCCGGCCGCCAGCGATGGCGCAATCATCGGGATGGTGATCAGGAAGAACACCTTGAATGGCTTGGCCCCGAGGTCCATGGCCGCTTCTTCGATGGACAGGTCCAGCTCACGCAAGCGGGCGGAAACGACCACCGCCACATACGCCGCACAGAACGTCGTGTGAGCGATCCAGATAGTGATGATCCCGCGTTCCTGCGGCCAACCGATCAACTGCGCCATGGCCACGAACAGCAGCAGTAACGACAGACCGGTGATCACTTCCGGCATCACCAGCGGCGCGGTAACGAGGCCACCAAAGAGCGTGCGACCCTTGAAGCGCGTAACGCGAGTCAGCACAAACGCCGCCAGGGTCCCCAGCGCCACAGCGGCAATCGCGGTGTAGCAGGCGATTTCCAGCGAGCGCACCACCGAGCCCATCAGTTGGGTGTTGTCGAGCAAACCGGCGTACCACTTGAACGACCAGCCGCCCCACACGGTCACCAGTTTCGAGGCGTTGAACGAGTAGATCACCAGAATCAGCATCGGCAAGTAGATGAACGACAAACCGAAAATCAGCATGAACTTTGAAAATCCGAAACGTTTCATCCCCGTGCCTCCATCTCTTTGGCCTGGCTGCGGTTAAACAGCAGAATCGGCACAATCAGGATCAACAGCATCACCACCGCCAGTGCAGAGGCCACCGGCCAGTCGCGGTTGTTGAAGAACTCTTGCCACAGCACGCGACCGATCATCAGGGTCTCCGGACCGCCCAGCAGTTCCGGAATCACGAACTCACCCACCACCGGAATGAACACCAGCATGCAGCCTGCGATGATGCCGTTCTTGGCCAGCGGCACGGTGATTTTCCAGAAGTTGTTGAAGTTGCTCGAACCCAAATCCGAAGCCGCTTCCAGCAGGCTTTGATCGTGCTTGACCAGGTTGGCGTACAGCGGCAACACCATGAACGGCAAGTAGGCGTAAACCACGCCGATGTATACGGCCGTGTTGGTGTTGAGGATCTCGATCGGGTGATCAGTCAGTCCGGTCCACATCAAAAACCCGTTGAGTAATCCGTTGTTGCTGAGAATACCCATCCACGCATACACGCGGATCAGGATCGCGGTCCAGGTCGGCATCATGATCAACAGCATCAGGACGTTTTGCGTTTCCTTGTTGGCCTTGGTAATGGCGTAGGCCATCGGGAAACCGAGCACCAGGCACATCAGCGTGCTGAACAACGCGACCTTCAACGAGCCGAGGTAGGCCGATATGTACAGCTCATCGTCGGTCAGCAACAGGTAGTTGCCGACGTTCAAAAACAGCTGAAACTTCTGTTCGGCGTAGGTGTAAATCTCCGAATAAGGAGGAATGGCCAGCGCCGCTTCCGAGAAGCTGATCTTCATCACCAGGAAGAACGGCAACAGGAAAAACAGGCATAGCCACAGGAAGGGAACCCCGATGACGAGCTTTCGACCACTCGGCATCAGCCGCATGAACTGCTGATTGAGTGTTTTCATGAGCGCAGTACCACGCCGCTGTCGTCTTCCCACCACACGTAGACGGTGTCGTCCCAGGTCGGGCGCGCGCCACGGCGTTCGGCGTTGGCCATGAACGATTGCACGACTTTGCCGCTTGGCAGTTCGACGTAGAACACCGAGTGACCGCCGAGGTAAGCGATGTCATGCACTTTGCCTTGGGACCAGTTGTAGCGGTTCTCTGGCTTGACTGTGCTGACCAGCATTTTTTCCGGGCGGATCGCGTAGGTGATCGACTTGTCCTGCACCGAGGTGCTGACGCCGTGACCCACGTAAATCTTCTGCTCAAGGTCCGGGCTGTGGATGATCGCGTGACCTTCAAGGTCTTCCACCACCGTGCCGTCGAAGGCGTTCACGTTGCCGATGAACTCGCAGACCATGCGGCTGACCGGTGCTTCGTAGATGTCGACCGGGCTGCCGATTTGCGCGATCCAGCCCAGGTGCATGATCGCGATGCGCTGGGCCATGGTCATGGCCTCTTCCTGGTCGTGGGTCACCATCACGCACGTCACGCCGACGCGTTCGATGATTTCCACCAGCTCCAGTTGCATCTGCGACCGCAGCTTTTTATCCAGCGCGCCCATCGGTTCGTCGAGCAGCAGCAGCTTCGGACGCTTGGCCAGGGAGCGAGCCAATGCCACACGCTGACGCTGACCGCCGGACAGTTGATGCGGCTTGCGCTTGGCGTATTGGGTCATGTGCACCAGGCGCAGCATTTCTTCAACGCGGGCGTCGATTTCGCTGGCGGGCAAACGGTCCTGCTTGAGGCCGAAGGCAATGTTCTGCGCCACGGTCATGTGCGGGAACAAGGCGTACGACTGGAACATCATGTTGATCGGCCGCTCGTACGGCGGCATGTCGGTGATGTCCACGCCGTCGAGGAAAATCCGGCCATCGGTCGGGCGCTCGAAGCCTGCGAGCATGCGCAGCAGGGTCGATTTGCCAGAGCCGGAACCGCCGAGCAGGGCGAAGATTTCGCCTTGATGAATCTCAAGCGAGACATCGTCCACCGCGGTGGTTTCGTCGAATTTCTTGGTGACGCGGTCGACTTTCACCAACACCTTTTTCGATGTCTGGTGACCTTCAAGAGCCTTCCTGTAAATGCTGGAGGCGTTTGCCATGTGAAACTCCCAACAGGTTTCAGTCGTCGGGCCAACGCGGCCTGACTTAATAGTTGTGTGCAAACCCGAGCGGTACAGAGCCAGTCAATTCACTCGCGTCCCCTGTAGGAGCTGGCTTGCCAGCGAAGAGGCCGTGGCAGTCGACATCATTGTTGACTGACAGACCGCCATCGCTGGCAAGCCAGCTCCTACAGGGGCGCGCTTGCTTTGTTGACATTACCCATACTGTTCGGGCTTATTCGGCGCCGCCGTCCTGGCTGCCTGGTAGTACTTGTTGTTATCGCAGTGTGTTGCTGTCGCGAGGGGCGGGCGCGCAAAGGCGCGCCCGTCTGACTCGCGGGGGCAGTAATTGGGTTGTTTGTATTAAGTCAGCGGCTTTTACGCAGCGCGGCCCGTCGCCGGCACGCATCGCCGAACGCCTGGAAAATACTCAAATAAGGAGGATTCGAAAGCACTTGCCATTCCGGGTGCCATTGCACGCCGACGGCAAACGTTGGGCTGTGGTCGACGGAAATCGCCTCGATCAAACCGTCCGGCGCAATCGCTTCGGCACGCAGGCCGGGCGCCAATCGGTCGATACCCTGACTGTGAATCGAATTGACCATGAACTCCGCCGGCAACTCCAGGGCTTCGAACACGCCGCCCGGTTGCACAGTGACCGTATGTGCCGGTGCGTATTGCACCGCCAGTTCCGGACTGTCCGCTTCGCGGTGGTCCAGCATGCCCGGCAGTTCGTGGACCTTCTGGTGCAGGCTGCCACCAAACGCCACGTTCATTTCCTGGAAGCCCCGGCAGATGCCGAGCACCGGCACGCCGGCCGCAATGGCCGCACGTAATAAAGGAAGGGTCGTGGCGTCCCGCGCCGGATCGTGATCCGTGCCGGGAGCGCTGGCCGGGCCTTGATAGTGGAAAGGTTCCACATTCGAGGGGGAGCCGGTCAGCAACAGACCGTCGAGATGCGCGAGCACATCCTCGATTTCAGTCAGTTCGCCCAGGGAAGGGATGACCACAGGCAGCCCCAAAGCCGCGACGCTGACAGCACGCAAGTACTTGTCGCCGCTGACGTGGTAGGGGTGCAGGCCAATCTGTTTGACGCATGCAGTAACGCCGATCAATGGCTTGAATGCCATTTTTATCACCTCGAAGTTTCACACTTGAACGAGCTTTTCCGGAGCTTAGCCTTGTTGATTTTAATTAACAACTCTCATGTAAAAAATTCTAAACGCCGCACGTCCGATCTTCAGCAATTACACGGTGTGCAAGATCGATCTGGCACTCTCGTCCCCTAAAAAGGCCAGAAAATAAAGGTTGAAGGGTCAAGTGTTCGCTATTGACTTCACTTTGCCGTTCGGGTTGACTGGGCTCGTGAAAGGGTAGTGAACATAATAATTAACAGCTAAAAAATAGGTGCATCATGTCGGTCCCTCTGCGTGCCGTTCAACTCAACGAAGCAAACGCATTCCTTAAGAAATATCCTGAGGTTTTGTACGTCGACCTTCTGATTGCGGATATGAACGGCGTGGTGCGCGGCAAGCGCATCGAGCGCACCAGTCTTCATAAGGTCTACGAAAAAGGCATTAACCTGCCGGCGTCTCTGTTTGCTCTGGACATCAACGGTTCTACGGTGGAAAGCACCGGCCTGGGTCTGGACATCGGCGACTCTGACCGGATCTGCTTTCCGATCCCTAATACGCTCAGCATCGAGCCTTGGCAGAAGCGCCCGACCGCGCAACTGTTAATGACCATGCACGAACTCGAAGGCCAGCCGTTCTTCGCTGACCCGCGCGAAGTGTTGCGTCAGGTGGTGAGCAAGTTCGATGACATGGGCCTGACCATCTGCGCCGCGTTCGAACTCGAGTTCTACCTGATCGACCAGGACAACGTGAACGGTCGTCCGCAATCGCCTCGTTCGCCGGTATCCGGCAAACGTCCGATGTCGACTCAGGTGTACCTGATCGACGACCTCGACGAATATGTCGATTGCCTGCAAGACATCCTCGAAGGCGCGAAAGAGCAGGGCATTCCTGCCGACGCCATCGTCAAGGAAAGCGCCCCGGCGCAGTTCGAAGTGAACCTGCATCACGTCAACGACCCGATCAAGGCCTGCGACTACGCGGTGTTGCTCAAGCGTCTGGTGAAAAACATCGCCTACGACCACGAGATGGACACCACGTTTATGGCCAAGCCGTATCCGGGTCAGGCGGGCAACGGTTTGCATGTGCACATTTCGATTCTCGACAAAGAAGGCAACAACATCTTTGCCAGCGAGGATCCCGAGCAGAACGCCGCGCTGCGACACGCGATCGGCGGTGTGCTCGAGACCCTGCCGGCGCAGATGGCGTTCCTGTGCCCGAACGTCAACTCGTACCGCCGTTTCGGCGCCCAGTTCTACGTGCCGAACTCGCCAAGCTGGGGCATCGACAACCGTACCGTAGCCGTGCGTGTGCCGACCGGTTCGCCGGACTCGGTGCGCATCGAGCATCGTGTCGCCGGTGCCGACGCCAACCCGTACCTGCTGATGGCCTCAGTGCTTGCCGGTATTCACCACGGCTTGACCAACCAGATCGAGCCGGGCGCCCCGGTGGAAGGCAACAGCTACGAGCAAAACGAGCAGAGCCTGCCGAACAACCTGCGCGATGCACTGCGCGAGCTGGACGACAGCGAAGTCATGGCCCGTTACATCGACCCGCTGTACATCGACGTGTTCGTGGCGTGCAAGGAAAGCGAGCTGGCCGAGTTCGAGAACTCCATTTCCGACCTTGAGTACAACTGGTACCTGCACACCGTTTGATGGCTTGAACCCGGTTTCAGGTTGAAAACCCGATCAACTGTGGGAGCGAGCCTGCTCGCGAAGGCGGCGGCACAGTCAACATTGATGTTGTCTGACACACAGCCTTCGCGAGCAGGCTCGCTCCCACAAGGGATTGCATTCCAGGTTTTAACTGACGATCACCTATTCCTCTGCGTCGAGTCACAACCATGACAAACACTCGCAGCGACTGGGAACAACACTTCCAGTCCCTAACACTCGAAGGCCGTGCATTCATCGACGGCCAATACTGCCCGGCACTCAGCGGCGACACCTTTGAATGCATGAGCCCGGTCGACGGCCGTTTCCTGGCCAACGTCGCCAGCACCGACGAAGCCGACGCCAATGCGGCCGTCGCCGTCGCGCGTCGCACCTTCGAATCCGGCATCTGGGCCAACCTCGCTCCGGCCGAGCGCAAGCGCATCCTGATCCGCTTCGCCGACCTGATCCTGGCCAACCAGGAAGAACTGGCCCTGCTCGAAACCCTCGACATGGGCAAGCCGATCAACGACTCGATGAACATCGACATTCCAGCGACCGCCAACGCGATCCGCTGGAGCGCCGAAGCCATCGACAAGATCTACGACGAAGTCGCCGCCACCCCGCACGATCAACTCGGTCTGATTACCCGCGAACCTGCCGGCGTGGTCGCCGCCATCGTGCCGTGGAACTTCCCGTTGATCATGGCCAGCTGGAAGTTCGCCCCGGCGCTGGCTGCCGGTAACTCGTTCATCCTCAAGCCTTCGGAAAAGTCGCCGCTCACAGCCATTCGCATTGCGCAACTGGCGCTGGATGCCGGCATCCCGAAAGGCGTGTTCAACGTCCTGCCGGGCTTCGGTCACACCGTCGGCAAAGCGTTGGCGTTGCACATGGACGTCGACGTGCTGGCCTTCACCGGTTCGACCGCGATTGCCAAGCAACTGATGATCTACGCCGGGCAAAGCAACATGAAGCGCGTCTGGCTTGAAGCCGGCGGCAAGAGCCCGAACGTGGTGTTCGCTGACGCGCCGGATCTGCGTGCGGCAGCACAAGCGGCGGCCGGTGCGATTGCCTTCAACCAGGGCGAAGTCTGCACGGCCGGTTCGCGCTTGCTGGTGGAGCGTTCGATCCGCGAGCAGTTCATTCCACTGCTGGTGGAAGCGCTGCAAGCCTGGAAACCAGGACACGCTCTCGACCCGGAAACCACCGTCGGCGCAGTCGTCGATCAGCGTCAACTGGACAACGTGTTGCGTTACATCCAGGTCGGCAAAGACCAGGGCGCGCAACTGATCGCCGGCGGCAGCCGCACCCTCGAAAGCACCGGCGGCCTGTACGTGGAACCGGCGATTTTCGACGGCGTGACCAACGCCATGACCATCGCCCGTGAAGAAATCTTCGGCCCGGTGCTGTCGCTGATCACCTTCGACACCGTTGAAGAAGCTCTGGCCATCGCCAACGACAGCATCTTCGGCCTGGCCGCCGGCGTCTGGACCAGCAACCTGAGCAAGGCCCACACCTTCGCTCGCGGTTTGCGTGCCGGCAGCGTCTGGGTCAACCAGTACGACGGCGGTGACATGACCGCGCCGTTCGGCGGGTACAAGCAGTCGGGTAACGGTCGGGACAAATCGCTGCACGCGTTCGACAAATACACCGAACTCAAAGCGACCTGGATCAAGCTCTAATACCTATAAAAAAAGCGACGGTCGCCGGCACGCTGCCGGTGGCCATCGGAGAAAGCTATGAAACAAGATTCTGTGAAACAAACCCACGTAAACAGCTACTACGCCGCCACCCGCAACTTCACCGGCGATTTTCCGGTGCTTGAAGAACTGGTGGAATGCGACGTCTGCATCATCGGCGCCGGCTACACCGGTTTGTCCTCGGCCCTGTTCCTCGCCGAAGCCGGCTACAGCGTCACCGTGCTGGAAGCCGCCAAAGTCGGGTTCGGCGCCAGCGGTCGCAACGGCGGCCAACTGGTCAACTCCTACAGCCGCGACGTCGATGTCATCGAAGAACGCTACGGCGACAAGACTGCCGAAGTCCTGGGCAGCATGATTTTTGAAGGCGCCGACATCATTCGTCAGCGCATACAACACTACGACATCCAGTGCGACTACCGTCCGGGCGGCATCTTCGCCGCGATGAACAAAAAGCAACTCAAAGGCCTGGCCGAGCAGAAGAAAAGCTGGGAGCGCTACGGCAACAAGAACCTGAAAATGCTCGACACGGCTGACATCAAGCGTGAAGTCGGTTCCGACGCCTACGTCGGCGGCCTGCTCGACATGCAGGGCGGCCACATCCACCCGCTGAACCTGGCCCTCGGCGAAGCCTCGGCCATCATCGGTCTGGGCGGCAAAATCTACGAACAATCGGCGGCAGTAGAAATCACTTACGGCGAACCGATCACCGTACGCACCGCCAAAGGCGTAGTGCGCGCCAAATACCTGCTGATCGCCGGTAACGCCTACCTGCCGCAGGGCCTCGACAATCGCGTGACCAGCAAGAGCATGCCGTGCGGCTCGCAAATCGTCGTCACCGAACCGTTGTCCGAAAAGGTTGCGCGCAGCCTGATCAAAAACAACTACTGCGTCGAAGACTGCAACTACTTGCTCGACTACTACCGCCTCACCGCCGACAACCGCCTGCTGTACGGCGGTGGCGTGGTCTACGGCGCGCGGGAACCGGACGACATTGAACAACTGATCAAGCCGAAAATCCTCAAGACCTTCCCGCAACTCAAGGACGTGAAGATTGATTACCGCTGGACCGGCAACTTCCTGCTGACCATGTCCCGCATGCCGCAATTCGGCCGCATCGAGAAAAACGCCTATTACATGCAAGGCTACAGCGGCCACGGCGTTACCTGCTCGCACCTGGCTGGCAAACTGATCTCGGAAATGATCCGCGGCGACGCCGAACGCTTCGATGCGTTCGCGTCCCTGCCACACATGCCAATGATCGGCGGCCGCACCTTCTCGGCACCGTTGACCGCCCTCGGCGCCGTGTACTACTCGCTGCGCGATCGTTTCGGCATCTAAACCTGCTGCAATCCCTGTAGGAGCCAAGCTTGCTCGCGATGGCGGTGTGTCAGCCTCCATTGATGTGGCTGACACACCGCCATCGCGAGCAAGCTCGGCTCCTACAGGAGGTCTATGGCGTGCACAAAATGTGTGACCAATCAGAACCAGACTGTGAGAGCGAGCCTGCTCGCGAAGAGGCCATATCCGCCAGCATCGATATCGCCTGACACACCACTACTCTGTAGGAGCCAAGCTTGCTCGCGATGAGGCCATCCCCGTCGCCATCAATGCCAGCTGACACACAGCAACCGCCCCTACAGTTTTCACAGCCAAACCCCCTGATTTCAGGTCAAAACAACCTTTTTACCCAACCACTTATCGAACCTGCTGAGCAGCACCACCAAACGTGATTTAATACCCGCCTTTCAAATTTCCGGGACAGGGAAGCGGTGTTTTCGCGGCCAAAAGTCGCCCGCCATCCACCCCCATAACCCTTAAGTTTTTTCTCGCATAAGGCTGTCATGGACACGGGCTCAAGACTCAAATTAGTACGCGAAAGCTACAAACTGTCCCAGCGCGAGCTGGCCCGGCGTAGCGGCGTCACCAATGCCACCATCTCCCTGATCGAACAGAATCGCGTCAGTCCCTCCGTCAGCTCCCTGAAAAAACTGCTCGAAGGCATCCCCATGTCTCTGGCGGACTTCTTCACCTTCGACCAGCCACCGCGTGAACATCAATACGTGTTTCGGGCTAATGAACAGCCGGATCTGGGCCGTCATGGTCTGCGGTTGTTGCTGATTGGGGCTTCGGTGCCGAGCCGGCAGATGCGCTTGTTGCGCGAGCAATACGCGCCTGGGGCGAGTTCGGGGGAAGAGCCGATTGTGCATTCGGAAGGGGAGGAGTGTGGGCTTGTTACGCGGGGGACGGTTGAGTTGACGGTTGATGGGCAGATTAGTGTTCTCAACGCGGGCGACGGCTACTACTTTCCGACGACGTTGCCGCATCGGTTTCGGAATATTGGGGCGGATGAGGCTGAAATTATCAGTGCCAACACACCGGCTAACTTCTAATACATAAAGGCGGACGCTGCCCTGTAGCAGCTGCCGAAGGCTGCGTTCCCAGGCGAAACCAATACCGAGTGAATGCAGTCCTCGGCAGCCGCCACATGGTTTTTTTGCTTTGATTGGGAAAAACGGGCAGTTGCAAAAACAGGTCATTAAAAACCCGCAGTTATGCGGGTTTTTAATGCCTGAAATTTACTGGCGGCTTCTACCCTGGTTCACTCGGTGAGCGTTCAATCATTGCTTCATGGATTCACACTGGTTTACGGCAATGCGGTTACGTCGGTGACGAATCTTCGATTTACAATCCAGCTTCCAAGCTTCATTTCGGCTTTATTCCGTCGGAAAAAACGGGTCTAAGCGATAGTTTTCTTTTAAGCATCGGCGGGCGTAACGAAAAAGTCGTTCTACAGTCACCAGTAGTCCGTTGTGGTGACGATGATCGTCTTTCATGATTCGAGTTGCTGCCATTAGCCCACGGCATCTGTTTTCCATCGTTTCCAGCCTCTGCCACGTTTCAAGAGAGTCCTCATGAGTTCAGGGATTAGTCAAAAGCTGCAGGGTAGTCGCAAGGAATTACTCGATATTGGCCTTCGCAACACCATGCTGAACTTCCGCGCGTCAGCCAAGACATTGGCTGTGGTGGATGAACTTTCAGAGTCGGTGTTCCATCTGCTTTATCGGCAGGAGAAGGCGATGAGTTTTTCACCAATGGCACGCCAGAAGTTGGCTGCGTTGGCGAAGTCCACTCAGATTGAGGGGGGAAGTGCTCAGGACGCAGCGACTGATGAGTTGCTTTTAACCGAGCTTGGCGGCTTGGGCGAATCGGATTTTGTCGACGATGAGGTAGACAGTTCTGGTCGAGCGCGTCGGCACACGGATACGCGTCTTCAGACAACACTGGATGAGGAGCGCCTTTTCCTGCAGCTGTTGAGGATTCACAGTGAAGCGCGAGCTTTTATCGAAGAGCAAGGCGTCAACACTTTGTTTCTGGCTCTGGGTTTCCTTCATTGGTACGAGGCCGACAGCTCAGAGACCCTTCGCAAGGCTCCCTTGATGTTATTGCCGGTGACCCTTGAGCGTAGCGGCGCAAAGGACGCATTCAAGCTGAAGTATTCCGGAGACGAGTTAATGCCTAACTTGTCTTTGATCGCCAAGCTCAAAACGGATTTTGGTCTCGATCTTGCCGCCTGTGAGTTCAGTGAGGACCACTTTGATGCTACGGAGGGTAGTCTCGACAGCTTTTATACTGAAGTAACGGACTTGATAAGCAAGCAACCCCGCTGGAAGGTTTCAACCAACGAGGCTGCCCTCGGGTTCTTTTCCTTCGGCAAGTTCTTGATGTTTAAGGATCTGGACCCGAAGAGCTGGCCGCAAGACCAGCAGCCCGATGCACACCCAGTCATTAATCGGCTCCTGGGGGGTGGTTTCGGTGACCAACGTCCAGCCTATGCCGAGGGTGTGAACATTGACTCGGTGCTCCAACCTGGAGAGGTGAGATTCGTCAAAGATGCTGACAGTAGCCAGACTGAAGCGATTCTCGAAGTGCGAGAGGGTGCCAACTTGGTTATCCAGGGACCGCCAGGGACCGGTAAATCTCAAACCATTACTAACATTATCGCGGAACTGATTGCCCAGAAAAAAACTGTGTTGTTCGTGGCCGAAAAAATGGCCGCTCTTGAAGTAGTTAAACGTCGACTCGATGAATGTCACTTGGGTGATGCAGTGCTTGAGTTGCACAGCCATAAGTCTACTAAAACGTCGGTGCTAAAGGAGCTCGGACGTACGCTTGAACAAGGTCGGCCACTGACGAAGGTGGGCGAGGATGATCTGGTTAATTTGGCGGAACTGCAAGGCAACTTGAACCGTTATTGTTCCGCAGTGAGTGCACCTGTGGGTGCCAGCGGTATGGACTTTGTTGAGGTGCTGGGGCGATATCTCAAGCTCAAACACAGTTACGGTGTCTTACCTACGATCGCTTTCGCGCCAATGGCGTCATGGACTCAGGCTGATCAGCTGAAGCGCCGTGAACTGGTCGAAGAATTGTCTATTCATTTAAAGGAAATGGGCCGTCCGGACAAAAATCCATTCTGGGGAAGTAAACGAACTTTTTTCTCTCCCATTGAACAGAACAATGCGAACGATGCGTTACAGCAAGCAATTGCGCACTTAGCCGCGTTGAACATTGCCGCCAATGCTCTGTCGATTCGACTGATGTTGACTCAGCCCGCCACTCTCGCGGACGTTGCTGTCATCTGCCGTGCTGCAAGGCGGGCGGCCGACGCGCCTCGTTTGCAAGGCGTAGAGATAAGTACGGGCGATTGGCAGCTGCGTCGCGATGCAATTCGTGAATTGCTTGATGCAGGTCAGCGCATGAGCATGTGCAAAGCCAACCATGGTGCGCAGTTGATCGAGGCCGCTTGGGAGCAGGACCTGTTGGAGGTTCGACAGAATCTGCTCGCATACGGTGATAAATGGTGGAAGGTATTTTCAGGGCCCTATCGTGCGGCCAAAGCTCGTTTGCAAGGACTTGCACTGGGTGTGCTGCCTGGCAGCAATGCCGAACAGCTAGGTTTGGTCGATTCGGTATTGACCTATCAACAAAGCCAGAGGATTTATGACCAACACGAGGGGTTGGGCAATGCGCTCTTCGGTGCTCAATGGCAGCGTCAGCAGTCCGACTGGGCGGTACTCGATCGCGTTAGCGCTTGGGTAGTCCAGCTCTACGAAGACCTCGGCAATGGCCATGTACCACGAGGGATCATTGCGTTTCTCGCCGGCCACACGGACGCAAGTGGGCTAGGGGAAACAGTCAGTGACATTGAGGAGCATCTCGAAGGCCTTGATAAGGCATTGTTGGCAGGTCTGGAAGTCATCGGAATGCAAGATGACAAAGTCCAAACGCTACGCAAGCTGGATCTATCTGCCTTGGGCACACGCTTACACCTGTGGCAGGCTAGCCTGAGCGCGCTTTACCAAGTGGCTCGTCTTAATGTGCTTTCAAGCGAAATGCATCAGGCACAGTTGGACGAGATGTTGAGCATCGCCCTGCGTAGTGAAACACCCGATCAGATACCCGCCATCCTCGACTTTTCATGGTATTCGGGACTTGTCCAAAAGGCTTACGCCGAAAAACCAGCGCTACAACAGTTTGACCGCATCAAGCACGAACACCAGATCGCTAGGTTCAAAGCACTTGATGCTGCGTCGTTGAACCATGCTCAAACGTATTTGGCGCGCCAGGTTTGGGAGCACATGCCCAATGTGAACCAACCGGGTGAAATGGCAACGCTGCGTGCAGAGCTGAATAAGAAGCGCCGGCACATTCCGATTCGCCAGCTGATTGACAAGGCGGGAAGGGCGATTCAGCAAATCAAGCCGGTGTTCATGATGAGCCCTATGTCGATCGCCAACTTTTTGCCTCCGGGTAAGCTGGGATTCGATGTGGTAGTGTTCGACGAAGCCTCTCAAGTCAAGGCCGTCGATGCGTTTGGCGCAATATTGCGCGGGAAGCAAGTGGTGGTTGTGGGTGACACGCGGCAAATGCCGCCCAGCGATTTATTCAGCCGCGACATCGCACCCGATGACGAAAACGACGCCACCGCTGACATAGAAAGTATCCTTAGTCTGTTCAAGGCGGCGGGTAGTCAGGAGCGCTACCTGCGGTGGCACTACCGCAGCCGGCACGAATCACTTATCGCCGTCTCCAACGTCGAATTCTACGAAAGCAAGCTGGTGGTATTCCCCTCTGCAGGCCAGCATCTCCACGCCAAAGGTGTGAGCTTCGATTATTTGCCACACGCACTGTATGACCGTGGTCGCACTCGAACTAATAAGGATGAAGCCAAAGCAGTCGCTCATGCGGTGATGAAGCATGCATTGGAGACGCCGGAACTTTCCTTGGGTGTTGCCGCGTTCAGCGTCCCACAGCGAGATTTGATCAACGTTGAAGTTGAGTTATTGCGGCGTAAGACACCTCAGGCTGAAGTATTTTTCACTGCGCAGGGCGGCGAACCTTTTTTCGTAAAAAATCTTGAAAACATTCAAGGTGATGAGCGCGACGTAATTTTCATCAGCATTGGTTATGGCCGAAATGAGTCCGGTCGTATTGCCCGTGAATTTGGTCCGCTCAATAAAGACGGCGGGCATCGCCGACTTAACGTTTTGATCACTCGGGCCAAATTGGCAATGCGCGTGTTTTGTAACTTCCGCGGTGATGAACTGGATATTGATGTCACGGCGAAACACGGCGTAAGGGCATTAAAAAATTTCCTCAAGTACGCGGAAACGGGTGAATTGGAAGTCGCCAAAGAAACCGGCAAAGCTACGGATTCGCCTTTTGAGGACGAGGTTATCCGGGCCTTGCGCGACCTTGACTACCAGGTCGAGCCGCAAGTCGGCACCGCCGGTTACTTCATTGACTTAGCTGTCAAGGACCCAGAGTTCCCAGGCCGCTACGTATTGGCAGTTGAATGTGATGGCGCGGCCTACCATAGTTCGCGCTCTGCGCGTGATCGCGATCGGTTGCGACAAGGCGTGCTAGAGGGCTTGGGTTGGAACTTTCATCGTATCTGGAGCACCGATTGGTTCCGCAATCCCACGCAAGAAATTGCTCGCACAGTGGAGGCGATAGAGTCGGCGCGCGAACGCATAGCCAATCGCCGTAACGTCTCGATTGCAGATACTTTAATCGAGCCACTACACGAAATTCTTCGTGATGAAGCTCTCGACGAAGTCGAGCCGGTCGCCAGTCCACCTTATGAAAAGGCGCGGCTCTCTGCAGTAACTAGCCAAGTGGAATTGCATCAGCATAAGCCTCAACAGTTGCTGCAGCTGATCCGAACAGTTGTTGATATTGAATCACCGGTGCATTCGGTCGAGGTTACCCGAAGACTCATGGATGCTTTCGGAGTGACACGGCAAGGATCAAGAATTTCTGCCGCTGTTGAAGATTCCATTGATATGGGTATTAAGCAGAGGCTGTTTTTACGCCGTGGCGAGTTTCTTTACTTGACCGATAATCGGCCAGTTGTCATCCGCAACCGATCTCATTGGGAGACCACTGAGCGCAAGTTAGAGTGGGTCGCGCCTGAAGAGCTCGATCAGGCGCTAATAGAAATCATCATTTCTGGATTTTCCATGAGTCATGACGATGCAATCTCTGGAGCCTTGAAGCTGCTCGGTTTTGGCCGCGCCAACGCCAAAGTGACAGCATTGTTCGAAGCAAGAATTAAGCAATTGATTGGTGATAGGCGGTTGGAGTTGAAAGAGGGGCGGTTGGTGGTGTGTGCTTGATTAGGTATGCCGTTGCAACGAGCCCAGAATTGTAAAACGGACAGAGCTACTTGAACAACTTCTCTGAATCGTGAGTCAGGTTGAGCGAATACAAGTAATAAGAAACCCGCATCAATGCGGGTTTTTTACGGCTGAAAATTGGTTCATTGCCCCTTGGGTAAATCAAACCCACGCTGCTCAATGACCCGAAACACATCGTTCACATCTTGGATCAGGATCCGGGCGATGTTGGTGACGGTGTTGATGTCGTTTTCGGCGTAGTCGGGGAGGCTGGTGCAGGCCATGAGGTTGAGGTATTTGAGGACGGCGTTGAGGCGTTCGCTGACGCAGTTGTGGAGTTCGCGCAGTGGGGCGTCGCTGTCGATGTGCAGAACGGGGTATTCAGTGGCTAGTTGGGACATTGGGGTGAAGCGGCGGGGCGGAAGTTGAGTTGTCATGGTGTAAATCCTTATGAAAGAAGAATTGCCACCTTTCTGCTGCGAAACAAATGGGTGGCAGCTGTGCGCGGGTTCGCAGACCGGAGGATTTACACCAAGACCCGGCAGACCCGAGGGTCTCCCGCGCACAACCGCCATAAAACATTAAGCAGGCGGAGCCGGCTGCATCATGCCTGACGTTGTCTTGGTGTCAATCTTGAGGGCTGCGAAACCCATCGCTAACTTCGGTCAGCGACGGGTCGAATATAGGCGTCGGTTTTGGTGGCTGCAAACGGGGTTGTAGGACGTAAATGCCGGTTTGGGGGGATGGTTAAGACGACGTTTTGTTGATCGGCAATCGTGATATCAGAGGTTGTTTAGTGTCAGGTGGACGTTGCTTGCTGGGTTTGCGGCTGCTGCGCAGCCGGACGCAGGCTTCGCCAGCTGCTACAGGATGTGGGTGCGTTTAAAAATGCGGCAGCGTTTGGGGCGGCTTCGCTGCCCAGCGGGAGCAAGCTCCCTCGCCACAGGGGGCGGTTTCCTACACGATTTTCAGATGACCAGAAACGACAAAGCCCCGAATCATCGGGGCTTTGTGCAGTTACCAAAATCGATATCGCGGATCGTTCGACGTCACTGTCTGGCCTGCGGCGAATGCGGGTTGTGTTCAGTGTCTTTCGAGCCGAACGCTGCCCATGTCAGGACGCCAATCAGCGGCACGAACACGATCACTACGATCCACAGGAGTTTGTTGCTCGATTTGCCTTCGGCTTTTCGCACTCGGTTGATTGCCCATAGCTCGACCAGCAAAAGTACTGCTGTGAGTACGATCCAGATTGTTTCGGTTTGCATTCGCCACCCTCCTGATAGTCATTCAGTTAGGTGAATCGCTGTGGGCTGGGTTGATTAAATTTCAGGTTTTTTGGGAGGCGTGAGCGGGGTGCTCGCGATTTAGGGCTGGCAGTTCAATTGATGTTGAAGGTCAGGGCCTCTTCGCGAGCAGGCTCGCTTGTATGGTAGGACTTGAAGGGAGGAGGGGACTTCCTTTACGTTTTAAACCGCAGACATCCTTTACAGGTGAGGCACGCCGAGTTTGCTCAGGTGTTCACTCATGGCCACGCCAGCCTGACCGGCAGAGAGATTAGACCCGCCTGGGCGGCGGGTCTGGCGGGGCATCAATGCATCTTGCTGTGATCCGACATACCGAGTGCCCGAGCTTCGGCCTGCACTTCGATAATTTCCTGTTCGCCTTTGGCGTTTTTCACGGTCAGGGTCAGCGGGACTTTATCGCCTTCCTTAACCTGAGCGGTCAGATCAATCAGCATCACGTGGTAGCCATGGGGATCGAAGTTCACAGGCTTGCCTGCCGGCAGCGCGACGGACTCGACCATTCCCATTTTCATCACATCGTCTTTCATGCTCATTTGGTGAATCTGTACCGTTTTAGCCACCGGAGACTGAACGCTCAGCAGGGTGCTGTCGCTGTCGGCTTGCAGGGTCATGAAGGCGCCGGTGGACGGTTGGTCGGCAACGGTCGCGCGGACCCAGGCGTCGTGGACTTGAGTTTGCGCGGACACCTGGAAGGCCAGGCCAATCATCGACAGGCCGAGGGCCAGTTGTTTGATGCGTTTGAAGGATGTTGAAGTCATTAGCAGACCTCCATGACGGTGAGCAGGTCTTCTGCGCACTCTTGGGCGGTAAGGGACGTGGACAGTCCCAGGCGCAAAGTGCCCCGGGAGTCGAAGACGTAGCTGGTCGCGGTGTGGGAGACGGTGTAGCTCGAACCGCTGGGGACCTTTTCGAAGAACACGCCGAATTCCTTGGCGGTGGCGGCGGTCTCTTCCAGCGTGCCGTGCAGCGCCTCGAACGTCGGGTCGAATGATTTGACGTATTTGTCGAGCATCTGCGGCGTGTCGCGTTCCGGGTCCAGGGTGATGAAGATCACTTGCAGCTTTTCGCCATCGCGGCCCATCAGTTTTTTCGCTTGGGCGGCGCGTGCCAATGTGGTTGGGCACACGGCCGGGCATTGGGTGAAGCCGAAGAAAACCATCGGCATCATCCCGCGATAGCTGGTCAGCATCCGGGTTTCGCCATCGGCGTCCTTGAGCTTGAAAGTACGGCCCATGATCTTGTCGCTGAGGTCCTTGCCGTGTTTGAACGACAGTTTGCTGCTGTCATCGCAACCGGCCAGCAGGCCGAGGCTCAACAGGCTCATGCCGCGCAGGACAGTGCGACGGGTATACAACGTACTCATGGAGGGAAATCCTGTGTAGCGACGTGAAATCTGTGACGGCTGATGAATCAGACGAAAAAAGCGCGTGGATATTAACAAACTGTTGCGCCGTGCTGCGCATTGTCGGACCGGCGCGGGTTGCGGTACAGAGACAGAACCGGAAGAAAACTACGGATCAGTAGCCATCACGCGATCCTTGTAACAGCTGCCGAGCCTGCGAGGCTGCGTTCGGCGGCGCAGCAGTCGTAAACCCTGAGTGCACGGTGGGCCTGACACACCGCATTGACTGATTTCACGACGGCTTCGTCCGAACGCGGCCCGCACCGAACGCAGCCTCGCAGGCTCGGCAGCTGCTACAAGGCCGGCGTTGTGGCTGGCAGGGTGCGGACACATTCCAGATACATGAGTGCGCTTTCATGGGTCCAACACCACAATGAGAGCATTGCCATGTACCGCAAATTGCAGCAAGCCGCCCGATTCCTCAGTCAGAGCGGGCGTTTGATGGTCGGCGTCCCTGACTACGACAACTACGTCGCGCAAATGGCGCTCAAACACCCGGACCAGCCGGTCATGAGCCATTCGATGTTTATTCGTGAGCGTCAGGAGGCCCGCTACGGCGGCAAGCAATGCACGACGCGTTGCTGCTGAACGCCTCTGTGAACGCCGCGATCAGCACAATGTCCTCGCTATCGCGTTTCGACTGCTAAGCTTCGACGTTGCAGCGTCCGAGCCTTCCCGGGCGTGGGCGTTGCACAAGGGCAAGGAGTACGACTTCAGTATCAATTCCACTTCAAAAGAGGTGGCGAGCGATTGTCGGTATCCTGCACGGAGGCAGGCAATGGTGATCAAGCACGTAAGCAATTCGAGTGCCGAGGGTGTCCCCGAGCCACTTGATCGTGAAGAAATGGAGCGGGTGCTCGCGCAGCTGTTGTCCAGCCCGGTGTTTGCCAAGTCCCGGCGGATGGGCGATCTGCTGCGCTATCTGCTCGAGCATGACCTTCAATCTCCGGGCATTGCGCTCACCGAGCACGCTATCGGCTTGGCGGTGTTTCGCCGTGATCCGGCGATTTACTGCACCGGCGACGATCCGGTGGTGCGCGTGCAGGTGGGGCGGCTGCGACGCAAACTCGCGACCCATTACACCACCACCGGTCAGCAAGACCCGGTACGCCTGAGCATTCCGGCCGGGTGCTATCGACTTGCTTATCAACGACTCCGGCCCAAAGCGATCGCGACGCGCCATCCGGTGTTGCAGATTCAGCCGTTTACCTGCATCACTCGCGACGGCGATGACTTTGCCCGGGGCTTGTGTGAAGAGCTGAGCTGCCGGCTGTTCGAGTCGTTCGAGCAGACGCAAAGCCATGGCAACCACGTGTTGATGAAGGTGTCGCGCAACAGCGTCAAAGCCTCGGACCTTGTGCGGGTCGGGCGCGGCAATTACTCACTGGAGGGCAGCGTACGGGTTGAATCGACCCGGGTCCGGGCCTCGGTGCGCCTGATTGATGTCGCTCAGGGGCGGATTCGCTGGTCAGAACAGTTTGATCGCAATCGACCTTACGGCATCGCCACTCAGGAAGATCTGGCGGAATCCATCTGCCAGTCGTTGACGGGGTATTTCGCCCGGGGCGGCGGTGACGCTTGAGTAGACGGGGCAACCGCAACGTTGCCCCGGACAGGACAGTTATATCGTTTTCCATGCACCAGCTTCATAGAGTCGGGTTGCATCGTTAACGAAGGTCAAGTCGATCTCGACGGCTTTGGAACGCGAGGTGCTGAACATGGTACTGGTCTGCACGTTCTGTTCGAACCAGACGAGCACCGTTTCGACCGGGGTCAACACGGTGTTGCCGGTCACCACTTGTGCTGTTGCCACGTAGATGGGGGTGCTGACCTGATTGCCATCGATGCCGGTGGACAACTGATTGATACCGGGGTGGATCGGACCGTATTCGTTGTCCAGGGTGATCGAGACTGTGGGGCCACCGGTGACCGCCTGACCCAACAGCCCGGAGTCGGCGAGTACTGACTTTTGCCCCAGGCCGATATTAACGATATTGGTCGAGACTTTAACCGCGACGTTCGCCTGAAAGTTGTTGGAGCCGAACAATTGATATTGCGGCGTCCAGCTGAAGTCGTTGCTGCTCAGGTATTGAACATAGGACTGCCAGACCACATTGTAGTCCTCGGTACCGACCTTTTTCGCAAAGCACAGCTTGTAGCCAGACTTCTTCAGCAGGGTCAGGTCTTCGGCGGCGATTTCGATCGTGACTGACTTTTGGGTCGCGGCCAGGGTCGACGTCAGGACCTTGCTGTAGTCGGTGGTTTTCAAAGCCGTCGAAGCGCCCAGGATCGATTTGACAGCTTCTTGCACATCATTTTGAAGTTGCAGGCTTTTACTGCTCACTGCGGCTAATTTGCTCATGGTTTTCCTATTCCTTGGTGTGGTGTGTCGGGCAGTCAATGGCCCTTTGAGCTCATTGACGGCTTCACTGTAGGCGGGCGGTGCAGGGCGGCGAAGTGTCTTGGCGTTACAGTCAGAGGGCTTATGAACACTGTTCCTGCCCTGCAGGTAACAGCGTGCGTAACGGCGGTGTATCAACTGATGAAACAGCGGGGCGGCCGTTTGACCGCCCTGCCGTGGCCTCAGTGCGCCGGCGCACTCACCGTTGCGTCAGCAAAGGTAAAGTTCCAGCTGTTACGTTTGCCTTTGGCGACCTCGATCAGCTTGTTCTCGAACACGGTGTGATTGACCAGGCCGGTGTAGGTCATTTTTCGGCTAGCATTGGTTCCGGTCACTTCAACCGGTTTACCGCCGGACTCGACCATGGCCTTTTTCAGATCGGCTTCCGACGGGACGCTGCTCTGATTCTTCTCAACAATGACGAAACTCATGGTGTCACCTCTTCCGTGATGGGGGGATCGGCGGGCAGCAAGACCGAAAGTCCGTGCCTGCACACCGAAGGCACTACTCTATTGGCCTGCCGAAGCCCGCAGAAGTGACAACACGGTCGGTAAGGTAACAGCGGGGATATCGTCGGAATCAGCCACGTAACAGTGGCGTATCAACCAATGTTGGCGCGCATTCCCCAGCACTCGCGTCACTGCGCAATGAAATCGCGAATCACCTGAATGGGCGTCACCCCGGCCAGGGCCGGGAGGCTGAGTGCAAGCAACAAGGAAGCGGTCAGCAGGGTGCGCAGCATGACGGTGTCTCCAGGGTACACGTGGAAAGTGGCGTACCTGAAGCAGCGTAGACCGCTTTACGAGGGCATCGGCCTTAAGGCACGTGCTTTTCCATGGTCGCCTTCAGCGCCTCAGTCACCAGTGCCGTCACAATCGGTTCTGAAGTCGAGCGCATCTCTGCACCGACGGTGGCTAGCTGTGCTTTTACTTTTTCCACGTAGGGTGAGGCCGGCCCATCAGCGACGAGCGATGACAGTTCTTCTTCAGAGAACGACTTTTCATAGGCCCGCGCCAGGTTCTCGTCCCATTCCGGCTGATACTTGGGCAGCAATGCGGTGATTTCCTCGGGCACGATGCGCCTGGCATCGTCAGCCCCCAGTTTCTTGGCGATCACCGAGTAGGAGACTGTTCCCTGCGCCGTCGACAGTGCAAGGGCCGGGAGATTGCTGCCCATGTGGGCTTTGGCGACGAGGGTGCGGGCTTCATTCAGTGCGGGGGTATCCACAGAGGCTGAATCTGAAAAGGTGAATAACAGGGTCAAGGCGAATAACAGGGTCAAGGCGATAGCGGCAGAGGAAATTCGATGCACGTTTGGGCTCCATGGGTGAGGGCAGAAACAAGGGCATCAGAACAGCGTAGCCCAGGCTCATCGCGCCACCATTGGTTTAATCAATAGTTACCATCAAGGAACGCAAGTTCTGTTTTTTCGCCAAGGGAGGAGGATAGCCACATACCGAATTCGCCCTTGAAGGAACCTGCGCGATGAGAATGTCAACCTTGCTGGCTTTTATCGCCGTATTCACCGGCAGTGTCGCCGCGACTGTGCCGGCTTACGCGGCTGACCCGTCTTGCCATTTCCTACCGATCGCCGACAGCGCAACCAGCCTGCAGCATGCCCAATCGGTAGGCGTGCTCTACAGCGAAAATACCCTCAACACCCTCCAATACCTTGAGCAGTACCATGCGGTTGCGGTGAACGGCGCGAAGAATCCGCAGCTGGATTCGCGCATCAGCAACGCCTTCGTTAACAGTTCCGATCCGAAGCTTGCGATCAATTGGCTCATGGGCTCGCTGCAAAAACAGTTCGGCTCGGTGACGGTCTACGACAATCTCGACGCACTGGTGCAAGCCCGTCCCGACGTAGTGGTGATGCTGGACACCTACAGCCGTCTGGTGTCCAAGCGCAATAATCAGGTCGAAGCGCGCTTCATGGCCAAGTTCTACGATGCAAACCTGCAGTACATCGGCCAGGCCGAAGGCTCACGCGCACAGCAAATGCCTTCGGTCTGGGTGCATGGCAAAGCGGCGCCGGAGATTGCTGCGCAAATCGACCAGCAAACCGAGTCGCAAGTGAGCGCGCTGAAGCAATTTGATGCTTCGCTGAAGGCGTTGGTGAAGTCGGGCAGTGTGGCGCACGTTGCCAGTAACTGACGCAGCTCCCGCGTTCAAGCCTGGGTTGTCATCACCGATTGCTACGCCGCGCCACCCCGGCCACGCTGACCGGGGTGAGAGGGCGTCCGACAACCGCTTCAGCCTGGGAAATAACGCTGTGTACGCCCGGGATCGACAGGGTTTCACCAAGTTCAAGCGCTGCGATCAGCACGAAGCCGCCCAGTAGCAAACCGCTTGTTTTTATCAAAAGGTTCATTTGCCAGGTCCTCGCACAAAGTTCTTCGGCAAAGCATCGCCGGGGAGGTCTTTCAAGTCGATTTTCTGCGCATTCGTTGAGTTGTTAAAGGTGAAATCGTCAGCGGCAACCTCGTCGCCAGTCTTCCAGTTACTGAACTGAATGCTGTACTGCGGCCCGCCCGCGACCTGTTTTGAGGTGATGACATAGCGGCAAGGGTAAGGACGCTCGCCTTGGGCGATCCAGATCTGCCAATCCACTGCTTTGCTTCTGAACGCCAGGTGATCGCACTCGACGCCTCCGATGACGCCACTGCCCAAGTCCTTTATGTTGGTCACGCCCTTCATCAACGAATCTTGAGGGTTGGACACGAACAGGTCGGCGCCGGCCAAAGGTCGGTCGTACTTTTCCCTTAACTCATCAATCAAATGATCTAGTGTGCCGGGCACAGCCACTTGCGTATACGTGTTGGTGTTTTTGCCGAACAAGGTCAGGGTGGTGCCGTCAAACAGCATTTCCATATCTACAAAACCACCTGATCGCGTGTTGCGCATCTTGTCGGGGCGGCTGATGACAGTCGTGCCGGAAGCGGCCAGCGCAAGGTTCTGTTTTTCTTTGGTGATGACTTCAAAGTTTGTGTCGTAGTTGAACGATAGGTTTTTTTGCGCGGTCAGGTAGTCGGACATGCTCTTGAGTAAATTTTTTGCGTACGCCTCATCGGCATGGGCGGCGTTCGGAATGCTCAATCCCACTATTAATGCCAATCCGGCGCCAGCGAAGCGGATTGTCGAAGAGTCGATTAACTGTCGGGCGATCTTGTCCATGGAAGTTCACCGCTGTGAGAATACCGGATTGCCCGGTGTGGACTTACAACGTTAGTCCCATCACACACGCAATGAATGACCACTCATCCGAGCTGATTTTTTAGCGCATAGGCCCGAGTCATTTAAGGCAATTCATCAAGTGACTGACAGCCTCTGCTTCAACAGCCCCGTCGGCGCCACCTTCGGCAAAAACCGCGCAACTCGCGGAGTCGTCGCCTTTCGTGTAGCGGTAGACCGCGATCACGCTGCCCGGCCCGCCGCCGGTGTGTCCGCTCAAGACCAGCCCGCCCTCGACCGCGCCTTGCATCAGGCCCAGGGCATAGCCAGGCGCAACCCAGGGGCGCCCGCTCATTGGCCCGCCGAGCACGCGGGCCGTTTGCATCTCCCGCAGTAACGACAACGGCAGGGTCTGGCCGGCCAGTAGACGATCCAGACAAAGCGCGGCTTCATCCAGCGGGCCGACCAACAGGCCGTGATACACCCAGCCCGGGTCGTACGCTTGCGCAGCGCCCATGGTCACGCCCTTCAGATCGGTTCGCGTCGTGGCCAAGCGCACACGTGACAAACCGAGGGGTGAAAAAACCAGTCGGGTCAGCGCCTCTTCCAGCGCAAGCCCCGTCAGGCGCTCGATGAACCTGGCCACGTACAGGTAACCCACGTTCGAATACCGCCAGCCGTCGCCGGGTGGGTAGCGCAATCGGGTCGCCTCCAGGCGTCGCAACATGTCATCGGCGGGCCACGGTGTTTCGTTGCGCGCCACGGCGGTGTGGTACTCCGCCAACTCCCCATAATCGGCCAACCCCGCTTCATGACGCAGCACTTGGCGCAGGGTGAACGGTCCTTCCGGCAGCGTATCGTCCAGATCAGCCAGGCCATCACGCACCAGCGACAGGGCGGCGGCGCAGAGCACGGTCTTGGTAAAACTCCACCAGGGAACCGTCACATCAGACTGTGCAGGCGTGAGCGGTGAACCGTTTGAGACAAGGGCAAATGGCATGGGTGATGGCTGCTCTGGACGAAGGTGCCGTGGGAGTGTGCCAGAAACGCCCAATTGTGTTTTATCGGCGGCTTGGATAATCTCGCATAAACCCGCAATATCAGGCAAAAACATGCACGATCAGCACGCCGCAGCCGAGCTACCGTCGGTGCGCCGGCAAAAAATCCTCCTGCTCCTTGAGCGCGACGGCAAGGTCATGGCCTCCGAGCTGAGTCAGCATTTTGCCGTTTCCGAAGACACCATTCGCCGCGACCTGTCCGAACTCGCGACCGCAGGGTTGGTGCAACGGGTGCATGGCGGTGCGTTGCCGCGACCGAAAGACACGGGCAAGGATTTCTTCACCCGGGTCGGTGAAACCGATGAGGTGAAAACGCAGCTGGCACAACTCGCCGCGCGCCGGGTGCAGGATGGCCAGATTGTGATGTTCGATTCAGGCAGCACAACGCTGCAGATCGCGCGGTCGCTGCCCTCGGACATTGCCATCACGGCCATTACTGCGTCGCCAATGATCGCTGTCGCCTTGGCCGAATACACAGGCATCAAAGTGATCCTTGCCGGTGGGCAACTCAATCGCGCGACGATGTCGGCCAGCGGGCATGAAACCCTTCGGCTGATCGAGGGCATCAAGGCTGATCTGCTGTTCATCGGCATCTGTGCGATTCACCCGGAAGTCGGCATCAGCTCACTGCATTTCGATGAGGTGCCGGTGAAGCAGGCGATGATCGACAACGCGTCGCACGTGGTGGCCGTGACCACGACGGACAAACTGGGCGCGGTGGAGCCGTTCGTTGTTGCGCCGTGCAATCGCATCCATGCGCTGATCACCGAGCAACAGGTGGCTTCGGGCAACATTGAGGATTACCAGAGGTTGGGCATTGAGGTGATTCAGGTAGACGCCTGAGCTCAACCATGTCCCAGAGCAATCGCAAACGACACAACGATGAAGCAGGCAAAGGCAAAATTCAGGTTCATGAAGTTGTCGTCCGACGTATTCGAGATGTCGCCATCTTGAATACGTCGGAGGAAAATAAAAAATTCGGCTTCGTGATGTGAATGATCGAAGGAATTGATACCTGCTGCCTGCGCTTACAGCACGCCTCCTAAACCAGATACTTGCGAAACCACGCGATCGTACGGTCCCACGCCAGTTTAGCGGCGGCCTCATCGTAGCGAGGTGTCGAGTCGTTATGAAAACCATGGTTGGTGCCCGGATAAATATAGGCCTCATAGGTTTTACCGGCGGCTTTCAACGCTGATTCGTACGCCGGCCATCCGTCATTGATGCCCTTGTCCAGCTCGCCGTAATGCAGCAGCAATGGCGCCTGGATTCTGGGCACATCCTCAGCCTTCGGCTGGCGGCCATAAAAAGGCACGGCTGCCGCCAATTCCGGATACGCCACGGCCGCCGCGTTGGACACACCCCCTCCGTAGCAGAAGCCGGTGATGCCGACTTTTCCTGTGGTCGCGTCGTTTTTCGATAGCCACTCGATAGCGGCGAAAAAATCATTCATGAGCTTTTCCGGATCGACCTTCGCCTGTAGCTCGCGGCCCTTATCATCGTTGCCGGGGTAGCCGCCGACCGAACTCAGACCGTCAGGGGCGAGGGCGATGAACCCGGCTTTGGCGACGCGTCGGGCGACGTCTTCGATGTACGGATTAAGCCCGCGGTTTTCATGCACCACCACCACCGCTGGCACTTTGCCGGTAGCTTTGGCCGGGCGCACCAGATAGCCGCGCACATTGCCGTGGCCCTTGGGTGAGGGGTAGGTGATGTACTCGGCGATGATATCCGGGTCGGTAAACTCGACCTGTTCGGCGAGCGCATAGTTGGGGTTCAGGGACGCGAGCAGTGCGCTGGCAGTCAAACCGCCCAGGGCGAACAACGCTGCGCGATCAAGAAACTCTCGGCGGTTGATCTTGCCATGGACGTAGTAATCGTAGAGTTCGAGCAGTTCGGGGGCGAAATCTTTGGCGGTGAGACGTTCCATCGGGGCGCTTCCCGTTTGATCAGGATTTGAATCAGTAAAGCAGCGTTTGTCGCACAACCCGGACAATTCGTCCGGGTTGTGGCAAACAGTGGACGTACGGGCTAATGCCCACCCACCACCATGTGACTGAACGGCGCCACATACGCCTGCAACGTCACCAACCCACCGACCAGAATCGCCAGCACAATGGAGTGGAAGAACACATACCGCAGAATTTCCCCTTCATGCCCGTACCAGCGCGTCGCCGTGGACGCCACCACAATCGACTGCGCGTCGACCATTTTGCCCATGACCCCGCCAGAGCTGTTCGCCGCCGCCATCAGCACCGGGCTGATCCCCAGTTGTTCGGCGGTCACCCGTTGCAAGCCGCCGAACAGCACGTTGGAGGCCGTGTCGGAGCCGGTCAAGGCCACGCCGAGCCAGCCGAGGAGGGTGCCGAACATAGGGTAGAAAATACCGGTCGCGGCGAAGGCCAGGCCCATGGTGGCGTCCAGTCCCGAGTAGCGCGTGAGGTAACCCAAGGCCAGCATCGCCACAATGGTGATGAGCGAGTAGCGCACCACCCACAGCGTTCGCAGGTAATGGCGTACCAGTTGCGGGATCGAGTAGCCCATCAGCAGCCCGCCGAGGATGGCTGACAGCAAGATGCCGCTGCCGGTGGCGGTGAACCAGGTGAACTTGTAGATCGCGTCCTCGGTTTTAGGCGCCGGCACCACCGGCGGTACTTTTTCAACCTGCTGGTGCAGGGTGGTAAAGGTCACGATCGGGGCAAAGATCGGGTTCGCTTCGCGCATCGGTTTGCCTTGCGGGTCGAGCTTGGCCGAGCTGGTTGCCGGATCGATCGCCGGGCGGGTATCGAACAAGTTTTTGAAGCTCTGAGTGCCCCAGGCGAAGACGAAAACCGTGAGGATGATCCACGGCATCCACGCGCGCATTACCGCCGGTTTGGCCTCGTTGGAAAAGGTCGCGCTGGCCTCGGTTGTGTGCTGATGCTCCTCGTCGATTTTGGAGTTGTCGACGCGCCCGGACAAGGCGGCCGAGGTGTGCACCGTAGCGGGCTTCCAGACCCTGAGGAAACCCGTCAGGCAGGCCATGGAAATCAGCGCGGCGATCACGTCCACGAGCATCGGGCCGTGGTAGTTGGACACCAGGAATTGCGGTACCGCGAAGCTGACCCCGGCCACGAGGATCGCAGGCCAGATTTCCAGCATTTTGCGCCAGCCGGCGAAGGCCCAGATCAACCAGAACGGCACGAGTACCGAGAAGAAGGGCAGCTGGCGACCGACCATCATCGACAGCTCCATTTCATCCAGCCCGGTCACTTTGGCCAAGGTAATGATCGGCGTGCCCAGTGCGCCGAACGCAACAGGTGCGGTATTGGCGATCAAGGCCAGGCCGGAGGCGGCCAAAGGCGAGAAGCCGAGCCCGATCAGGATCGCACCGGTCACCGCCACCGGCGTACCGAAACCGGCCGCGCCTTCAAAAAACGCACCGAAGCAGAAGGCGATCAGCAGCAATTGCAGGCGTCGGTCGTCGGTGATGCGCGCCAGGGAATCCTGCAACACTTTGAACGAGCCGTTCTCAGTGGTCAGTCGGTGCAGGAAGATAATGTTGAGTACGATCCAGCCAATTGGCAGCAAGCCGTTGGCAGCGCCGAATAACGCCGCCGAGCCGGCCATGTTCGCCGGCATGCCGAAAGCCAGGATCGCGATCAGCAAGGCAGACGCCAGTGCGAGCAACGCCGCCATGTGCGCCTTGATGTGGAAAAACGCCAGGGAGGCCAGCATCACCACCACCGGCACGGCTGCCATGAGGGTTGAAATGACCGGATTACCGAAGGGATCGTAGACTTGTTGCCAAACCATGTTCCACCTCTGCTTTTTATTGTCGGTAGTGCAGGCCCCGGGCGGGGTTGGTGGAAAGGAGTATAGGTGGCATTACGCCGCTGACTCGGGGAGGTTCGTTACCGCTGAAAGGTGCCGTGCCGGGCAATGATCCCGGGCGAACTTCTACTACGCTCAGAAAGGATGACTGACCCGATCCATTCACCACGAGTGGGAGACAGCGATGACTGAACGCCATAAGGAACACAAGGAGACGCTATCCAACGGATGCTCGATCACGGTCACAGCCGAGATACTGAAAGACGGCTCCTTGAAAATGCTGATCGGTGTGTACCGGCCGGACGGCTCGGTGATTGAAGAGGACCACAATCCGTCCCCGCATCTGCTGGACTTCGAGGAAGCGGTGGACTGGGCCATCGAAAAAGCCAAAACCGTCGGCAACAGTCAGCAAACGTTGTAAGAGCGGCTTATCACCGCTCTGATCATCGTCCTTATTGCGTACCGAACATGGCCGTCCAGTAGATCCCCGCATCGCTCTTCGGATCCACTGCGTAAGCCGCGCCGAGCTCACGGAACTGTGGATTCATCAGGTTGGCGCAATGACCGGGGCTGGCCAGCCAGCCGTCAACCACCTTGCGCACGGTGTCTTGCCCGGCGGCAATGTTCTCGCCGATCTGCTGAAAGTTGTAACCCGCCAGTTCTGCGCGATCACCGGGCATGTGGCCGTCGCGGTCCTTGTGATCAAAGTAATTGCCGTTGGCCATGGCCCGGGAGTGGGTTTCGGCGGCTGACGCCAATAGGGCGTTCCACGCCAGCGGTGTGGTCGCGGCAAACGCCTGGCCGCCGCACTGACGCGGTTGGGTGCGCGCGGCGTTGAGCTCGACCAACAGCTTCTGGCCTTCAGCGGCAGCATCGCCCTGACGCGCGGGCAACAGGGGACGGGCGAGCACAATACGCCAATCGCTGCCTTGGCGGCTGACACCGATGTCGATGAATTTCGGGTCCAGCACGACCTGACAGAAGCTTTCCTGCACCGCCATCATCGCCGCTTGCGCATCACGCGGGCCGGTCAGGGTAATCGCTTGCACATTGAACATCGGATACGACGCACGCACCATGGCCTGCTGCAAGTCGACCGGCCCGCTGGCGGGCAATACCAGGCGCGAATCGCTATTCAGCGGTGGCAACTCCGGCGAGACCTGACCGGCGCAACGCTGCGCCAGGCTGCGAAAGGCGTTGATCGAGTCGGTCAGCTGCGTTTCCTCGGACGCCATGGCCGTAGTGGCAAGCACCAGACCCAGCGATAACCCTGAAAAGCGCATTGCGGTTGATAAGACGTGCATGAAAACCCCCTTGAACGGACTGCGCCCATGATGCGCGAACTCCCCCCGTACAAGGCAATGGCTTTTTGCAGTTTGTGACTCAGTAGCTGACATGATTTGGCTACTACACTAAGCCGACGCCTCCCAGAGTGTTTGCGCCATGCTCGTCAAATGGATCGCCGCGGCTCTCGCCGTTTCACTGCTCACCGGTCAGGCTATTGCGGACGATCAACAACAAAAAAAGGACGTGGCGGAAGACAAGGCACAGGTGCTTGAACAGAAGGCGGCCGAGAAGGGCAGCAACGTCTCAGTACCTAAGTCCCAGGCCATCACCCCGTCCGAAGTCCAGGCTGTCGACCCGGCCGGCAAGTCTCCATTGGACGATGCGATTACTTGCATGGCCCGCTCCATTTACTGGGAAGCCAAAGGCGAGAACTTGGCTGATATGGAAGCGGTGGCCAACGTGGTGATGAACCGTCTCGGCCACGAAGGTTTTCCTGACACCGTGTGCGGGGTGGTCAAGCAGGGCTCCGAAACCAAAAGCTGCCAGTTTTCCTGGTGGTGCGACGGGCGCCCGGACAGGGTCCAGGAAGAAACTCAATATGAGTTGGCCAAGGAAATCGCGCGCAAGGCACTGAACAAGCAGTTGCCGGATCGCACCGGTGGCGCGATGTACTTCCATGACAAGACGGTGAAGCCTGTCTGGGCCAAGAAGTACATCAAAACGGCGAGTATCGGCTTGTTTGTGTTCTACAAGCCGTACGATGGGTCGGCGAAGTAGGTCGCCCAACTCTCAGCTGTAAAACCCTTACACCTCACGACCATGCGCCGCAGCGGCCAGTTGCCCGGTATCGACCCGAACAAACACCGAGTCTCCCACTGCCGTGAGCACGCCGTCGGCGTACACCTCGCAGATGACCCGGCTTTTGCGCCCGACATCGCCCTCGACCTTGGCGCGCAAGGTCAGCGCAACGCCCATCGGCGTCGGCTTGATGAACTTGATGCCCAGGTTGCCGGTGACGCAGTCGATGCGCGGCAGTGATCCCGGCTCGCGGTTTTCTACCCGGTAGTGGTAAGCCATGGCGGTCCAGTTCGAGTGGCAATCCACCAACATCGCAATCAATCCGCCGTACACCAGATCCGGCCAGCCGCAATACTTGGCTTCGGGCAGATGCTCGGCGACGACGTGGATGCCATCGGCATGCCAGTGGCTTTTGACGTGTAGCCCGTGAGGGTTGCGGCTGCCGCAGCCGTAACAAACGCCCTCTGGGGCGGCGCTGTCCTGCATGGAAATGTCGAGCATGGTTGTCCCTTGTGGTGCTTTGAAGTCCGCTGAGATTAAAACGCCGGAACGAGGGGAAGTCCATTGCGTCATCCGGGTAATGCCGCAATCCCTGTGGGAGTGAGCCTGCTCGCGATGGCGGTGGCACAGTCAACATTGCGTTGCCTGACAGTCCGCCATCGCGAGCAGGCTCGCTCCCACAGGTTTTGCGCCTTGCCTTAAAGATCGCCATTAGTCCAGCCAGGTACTTTTTTTCATTACCGGTGCAGTCCACAGCAGAGTAGAGTCCTGCTCAAATGGCTTGAAACTTGTCATGCCACGTTTACGGACAACTGCCGTGCTCAACATCGGACTCATCGTTTACCCCGGCTTCCAGGTTCTCGGCCTCGCCATGTGCGCTACCTTCGAGTTGGCCAACAACAGCGCCGACGAGCCGGTGTACAGCCTTTCGCTGCTGTCCGAGCAGGGTGGCATGGTGCAGACTTCCGCGGGTTTCGGTGTGGAAACCCGTGCATTCGATCAGCGTGCGTTCGATACGCTGCTGGTGATGGGCGACAACCTGGTCCGGCCAACGTCGCCGGGCATGGTTGCGTTTTTACGCCGTGTCAGCGCGTCCACGCGGCGTCTGGGTTCGATCTGTACCGGGGCGATTGCACTGGCCGAAGCGGGTTTGCTGGATGGTCGGCGGGTGACCACTCATTGGTGTCATGCGCCGGCCTTGCAGCGAGCGTTTCCAAAGGTGCTGGTCGAAGAGGACCGCATCTTCATCAACGACGGCAATCTCTGGACCGCCGCCGGCATGAGCGCGTGTGTCGACCTGGCCCTGGCGCTGGTGGAAAAGGACCTCGGTGCCGACGTGGCGCGCAAGGTGGCCCGGCAATTAGTGGTGTACCACCGCCGCGCGGGTGGTCAGTCGCAGTTTTCAGTGATGCTGGAACTCGAACCGAAGACCGACCGCATCCAGGCGGCGTTGACCTACGCCAAACAACATCTGAAATCCGCGTTGTCGGTGGAGGAGTTGGCCCGCGCCGCCCATCTGAGTCCCCGGCAATTCAGTCGGGTGTTCCACGCCGAAACCGGTCAATCGCCGGCCAAAGCCATCGAAAACCTGAGGGTGGAAGCCGCGCGACTGATGATGGAAACCGGTCGACATGCTATCGATGTGGTGGCGACCGAAACCGGTTTTGGCGACCGGGAGCGCATGCGTCGGGCCTTTATCCGTGCGTTCGGGCAACCGCCGCAGGTGATTCAGCGGGCTAATCGAGTGTGATGTCCGGTATGTCCTGAAAGGTGGTGTATTCGACATTTAAGACAAAATATGATTGTCGTAATCTTGATCTCGTTGAAGCCCAATCCCTCAGTGAGATCACCGCCATGACCATCGTCAAAGCCGCTGCCGTCCAAATTGCACCCGTGCTCTACAGCCGTGAGGGCACGGTAGAAAAGGTCGTTAACAAGATTCGCGAACTCGGGGAGAAGGGTGTGCAGTTCGCCGTTTTCCCGGAAACCGTCGTACCGTATTACCCGTATTTCTCCTTTGTGCAGGCGCCTTTCAAAATGGGTTCCGAGCACTACAAGTTGCTGGATCAGGCCGTGGTGGTGCCTTCGGCGACCACCGATGAAATCGGCAAAGCCGCCAAGGAAGCCAACATGGTGGTGTCCATCGGCGTCAACGAGCGCGATGGCAGCACGCTGTACAACACGCAACTGCTGTTTGATGCCGACGGCACGCTGATTCAGGCGCGTCGCAAGATCTCGCCGACTTATCACGAACGCATGATCTGGGGCATGGGTGATGGCTCGGGCCTGCGCGCCACCGACAGTGCCGTCGGCCGCATCGGTCAACTGGCTTGCTGGGAACATTACAACCCGCTGGCGCGTTATGCCTTGATCGAAGACGGCGAACAGATTCACGCCTCGATGTACCCCGGCTCGTTTGCCGGCGAACGGTTCACCCGTCAGATGGAAATCAGCATTTGTATGCATGCGCTGGAATCGGCTTGTTTCGTGGTCAACTCGACCGCCTGGTTGTACCCGGAACAGCAAGCGCAAATCATGGCCGACACCGGTTGCGAGATCGGTCCGATTTCCGGCGGTTGCTACACCGCGATCATCGACCCACAAGGTGAAGTGGTCGGTGCGCTGACCGAAGGCGAAGGCGAAGTGATTGCTGACATCGACTTGTTCGAGATCGAGATCCGCAAACGCCAAATGGACGGCCGTGGCCACTACAGCCGTCCGGAGATTCTGAGTTTGAACATCGACCGCACGCCCCATCGCCATGTTCATGAGCGCAATGCTCAGCCGAAGTTGGCCGTCACTGCGCAAGCGGAAGAGGTCTGATCAAGTAAACGTTTTGGCGTGCCGGGGCTTCGAAAGCACGAAGCTCCGGTCAGTTAAGACATTTCTGCCCTAACGCAATTCTTGTAGCAACTGGCGAAGCCTGCGTTCGACTGCGCAGCAGTCGTGAAACCTGAGTTTGCGGTCTTCCTGCAATACCGCATTGTCTGATTTCACGACTGCTGCGCAGTCGAACGCAGGCTTCGCCAGCTGCTACATTAGAACGCGTTATGGCTTAGCTGATCGGCATTAGGTCACGTCATTTTGCTGTCCGGTATTTGAAAGCGCCGTTACCTCCGCTAGACTCCAGCCCCATGAAACGCTATCTGCGGTTTTGCCTGATTTTCCTGATCAGCCTCGCGCTTCCCTTGAGTGGAATGGCGGGCGTTTCAGCACCCGCAGAACCTTGCCCGATGAAAACCATGGGCATGGCGATGATGGGTGACATGGATCAGGACTGCTGCCAGGACATGAGCACCGCGCCCGACCATGGCAAACCTTGCAAGCCCGGTCAGGAATGCAAAACCGGTGGCATGCTGCAAGTCTCGATCATCAAACCTCCCGTCAACCTGTTCAGCCCTGTGGTAGCCACGTTCTTTGCGGACGTAATGCCTGTCCAGACCCCGTCCGGGGTATGGCGACCCCCTCGCGCCTGACTCCTGTTCCACGTTGAGCACCATTCCGCCCATGCGGGATGGCGTTACTGCGCGCAGCAAAACGCGCGCAGCGGATCATGACAGGAATTCCAGACATGAAACTCTCGTGCTTTTGCACGGGGTGGCCGCTCGCGGCTGCCCTGGCGGCAAGCGTATTGGCGTTGCCGTGCGTTGCTGCCCCACTGACCCTCGATGAAGCCTTGCGATTGGCCGACAACAACGCGCCGTCGCTCACCGCTCAAGCAGAAAAACTCCAAGCGGCCCGAAGCGCTGCGATTCCTGCCGGTGAATTGCCCGACCCCAAGCTGTTACTGGGGGTACAAAACTTTCCGGTGGGTGGCCCTGATCGGGGCACGCTGGATCATGACTTCATGACCATGCAGATGGTCGGCGTGATGCAGGAAATGCCCAGCGGCGACAAACGCCGGGCGCGTACTGACGTCGCCGAAGCGGCCGTAGACGTGGCCGCTGCGCAAGCTCAAGTCGAACGCCTGGCGGTGCGTCAGGCCACTGCGCTGGCCTGGATCGACAGCTATGCCGTCGAGCTGAAACACACGTTGTTCCAGGAGTTTTATCGCGAGAATCGTTTGCTGGCCGACACCGTTCGCGCGCAGATCGCCAGCGGTCGCGCGCAACCCGCCGATGCGGTGACGCCCAAGCAGGAAGCGGCGCAACTGGAAGAGCAGCAAGACCAATTGACGCTCCAGCGAGCCCAGGCACGCGCCGCCCTCAAACGCTGGATCGGTCCCGCCGCCAATGAGCAACCCATCGGCAACTGGCCGCAATGGCCCATCGATACCACCCGTTACGCCCACAAACTTGAGCATCACCCGGAACTGGTGGCCTTCGCGCCCATGACCCGGCAAGCGCAGGCCAAAGTCCGCGAAGCCGAAGCCGACAAGCAATCCGACTGGAGCTGGGAGCTCGATTACCAGAAGCGTGGGCGTGAGTTCGGCGACATGGTCAGCGTGCAATTCACCTTCGACCTGCCGTTGTTTCCCGAGACGCGGCAAAACCCGAAGATCGCCGCCAAACGCGCTGAGCTCAATCAACTCGAAGCCGAGCGCGAGGCGTTGGTTCGTGAGCACACGCAGCAACTCGAAGACCAATTGGCCGACTACCAGCGCCTGGAACGCGCAGTGCAGCGCACGCAGGAAAGTCTATTGCCGCTGGCCACAGAAAAGGCCGAGTTGACCCTCGCCAGTTATCGGGCGGGCAAAAGCGATGTGTCGGCGGTTGTCGCCACCCGGCGTGAGCTGATCGAGGCCCGTCTGAAGCAGATCGACATCAACGAACAGAAAGCACTGACCAGCGCGCGGCTGTATTTCGCCTACGGGGAGACTGGCCAATGAGCCGTTTAAAAAGCGTGGCAGGGGTTGCGTGCGCCATGGCTCTGGGCGGCGTCGGCGGCTATTGGCTTGCCCATCAACCGGCAGCGATCAATCAAGGCGCGATGGCAGGAGGAGAACCCAAAGCCTTGTACTGGTACGACCCGATGTACCCGCAGCAGAAGTTCGACAAACCCGGCAAGTCGCCCTTTATGGAAATGGAACTGGTGCCGCGTTACGCCGAAGCCGAAGCCAACACGGCCTCTATCCAGATTGATCCGAGCGTGACGCAAAATCTCGGTATGCGGTTGGCCAAGGTCCGCCGTGGCGCTCAGGCCTCGAGCCTCGAGGCAGCAGGTGTGCTGGCTTATAACGAACGGGACGTGGCGGTGATTCAGGCGCGCACAGCGGGTTTCGTCGAGCGGGTATACGCCCGTGCACCGGGCGATGTGCTTAAGGCGGGCGCGCCATTGGCGGACATTCTGGTGCCGGAATGGGCTGGCGCTCAGGAGGAGTTTCTGGCGCTCAAGCGCCTGGGCGACCCCGGCCTGTTGGCCGCCGCCCGACAGCGATTGCGCCTGACCGGGATGCCGGCCGCTTTGATCGCCCAGGTCGAACGCAGTGCCAAAGTGCAGTTGAGTCAGACGATCACCACGCCGATTGCCGGTGCGTTGCAGGAACTGAACGTACGCGTCGGCATGACCCTGGCCGCTGGAGAAACGCTGGCCCGGGTCAATGGCCTGAACAGCGTCTGGTTGACAGTAGCGGTGCCGGAGGCGGCTGCGGGGGCAATCCAGACAGGTCAAACCGTGGACGCCAGCCTTGTGGGATCTGCGCAGACGGTTCTTCGCGGGACGGTCAGCGCGATCCTGCCGCAAACCAATGCGGACAGCCGCACCGTCAGCGTGCGGGTGGAACTGCCCAACCCTGACGGACGCTTGCGCCCTGGGTTGACGGTGCAAGTGCGTTTGCACAGCGCCACCGAAACGGTGTTGCAGGTGCCGAGCGAAGCCTTGATTCGCACGGGGCGGCGCGTGTTGGTGATGGTGGCAGAAGAGGGCGGGCACTACCGTCCGGTCGAGGTGCAGGCCGGGCCGGAAAGCGACGGTCAAACGGTGGTCCTCAATGGCCTGAAGGAGGGGCAGCAGGTGGTCACGTCGGGGCAGTTCCTGCTCGACTCCGAAGCCAGCCTCAAAGGCATTGTGGCGCAGCCGCTGGAAAAAACCGGAGGCCAGCCATGATTGCCGCACTGATCCGCTGGTCCGTGGCCAACCGCTTTCTGGTGCTGCTGGCAACGCTGTTTGTCACGGCTTGGGGGCTGTGGTCGGTACAAAGCACACCCATCGATGCGCTGCCGGACTTGTCCGATGTCCAGGTGATCATTCGCACACCTTATGCAGGCCAGGCACCGCAGATTGTCGAGAACCAAGTGACCTATCCACTGGCAACCACCCTGTTGTCGGTGCCCGGGGCGAAGACCGTTCGCGGCTATTCGTTTTTCGGTGACAGCTTTGTGTACGTGTTGTTTGAGGATGGCATTGATCAGTACTGGGCACGTTCACGGGTGTTGGAGTACCTGAGTCAGGTCCAGAGCCGTCTGCCTGCCAGCGCCAAACCGGCGTTGGGACCGGACGCCACCGGGGTGGGCTGGATCTTCCAATATGCATTGGTTGATCGCAGCGGCGGCCACGATCTGGCGCAACTGCGCGCTCTGCAAGACTGGTTCCTCAAGTTCGAACTCAAGACCTTGCCCAATGTCGCCGAAGTGGCCACCGTTGGTGGCATGGTCAAGCAGTATCAGGTCCAGCTCGATCCCTTGAAAATGGCCAATCTTGGGATTACCCAGGCGCAAGTTACCGAGGCCATCGGCAAGGCCAATCAGGAAACCGGTGGCGGGGTGCTGGAGTTGGCTGAAACCGAGTTTGTCGTGCGGGCTTCAGGCTATCTGAACAGCCTGGATGACTTTCGGGCGATTCCTCTCAAGCTCGGCGTGGGAAGCGTGCCGGTCACCCTTGGCGATGTGGCAACGATTCAGCAGGGGCCGGAAATGCGTCGAGGCTTGGCTGAACTCGACGGCGAAGGCGAGACCGTCGGCGGCGTGGTGATCCTGCGCAGCGGCAAGAACGCCAAGGAAACCATCGCAGCGGTCAAGGCCAGGCTTGAAGAGCTCAAAAGCAGCTTGCCGGCCGGTGTGGAGATCGTCACCACGTACGACCGCAGCAAGTTGATCGATCGCGCCGTGGAAAACCTCAGCCACAAGTTGATCGAAGAGTTCATCGTGGTGGCGTTGGTGTGCGGGATTTTTCTCTGGCACCTGCGTTCAGCATTGGTGGCGATCATCTCGTTGCCGGTGGGGGTGTTGATCGCTTTCATCGTGATGCGCCATCAAGGGATCAACGCCAACATTATGTCCCTGGGCGGGATCGCCATCGCCATTGGCGCCATGGTCGATGCTGCCGTGGTGATGATCGAAAACGCCCACAAAAAGATCGAGGCCTGGCACACGGCTCATCCAGGGGAAGCACTCAAGGGCGAGCGGCACTGGCAGGTCATGATCGATGCAGCGGTGGAAGTGGGGCCGGCGTTGTTCTTTTGCCTGCTGATCATCACCCTGTCGTTCATTCCGGTGTTCACTCTTGAAGCGCAGGAGGGGCGATTATTCGGCCCGTTGGCGTTCACCAAAACCTACGCCATGGCGGCTGCGGCGGGGCTGTCGGTAACCTTGGTGCCGGTATTGATGGGCTACTGGATTCGCGGGCGGATCCCCAATGAACAACAAAACCCGCTGAACCGTTGGCTGATCAGGCTCTACCAACCGGCACTGGATGCCGTTCTGCGTCGTCCGAAAATCACCCTGCTGGTCGCGTTCCTGGTCTTTGCCAGCGCGTTGTGGCCGATGTCGCGTCTGGGGGGCGAGTTCCTTCCACCATTGGACGAAGGCGATTTGCTCTATATGCCATCGGCGCTGCCCGGCCTGTCGGCGCAGAAAGCTGCGCAATTGCTGCAACAGACGGATCGCCTGATCAAAACCGTCCCAGAAGTCGAGCACGTTTTCGGCAAGGCCGGGCGTGCAGAAACCGCCACCGATCCGGCACCGCTGGAGATGTTCGAAACCACGATCCAGTTCAAGCCCTATGACCAGTGGCGACCGGGCATGACCCAGGAAAAACTCGTGGAAGAACTGGATCGAGTGGTCCGTGTGCCGGGCTTGACCAACCTCTGGATTCCACCGATTCGCAACCGCATCGACATGCTGGCCACCGGCATCAAAAGCCCGATCGGGGTGAAGGTAGCCGGCAGCGATCTGGCGCAGATCGATGCAGTGACACAAAGCGTCGAAAGGGCTGCCAAAAATGTTGCGGGCGTTAGTTCCGCGCTGGCCGAACGCTTGACCGGTGGGCGTTACATCGACGTGGATATCGACCGCAAGGCGGCTGCTCGCTATGGGCTCAATATCGCCGATGTGCAGTCGATCGTGGCTGGTGCCATCGGCGGTGAAAACGTCGGGGAAACCATCGAAGGTCGCGCGCGTTTCCCGATCAATGTGCGTTATCCGCGCGAGTGGCGTGATTCCCTTGGTGCGCTGGAGCAACTTCCGATCTACACGCCACTGGGCAGTCAGATCACCCTCGGCACGGTGGCCAAGGTCAAGGTCACGGACGGGCCACCGATGCTCAAGAGCGAAAACGCGCGTCCGTCGGGCTGGGTGTACATCGACGTGCGTGGGCGGGACATCGCTTCGGTGGTCGCCGATCTGCGTCGGATCGTCAGCGAGCAGGTCACGTTGCAACCCGGCATGAGCCTGAGTTACTCCGGGCAGTTCGAGTTTCTGGAGCGGGCCAACGCGAGGCTCAAATTGGTGGTGCCGGCCACGTTGCTGATCATCTTTGTGCTGCTTTATCTGACGTTCGCGCGTTTCGACGAGGCCTTGCTGATTATGACCACGCTGCCGTTTGCCCTTGCGGGTGGGGCGTGGTTCCTCTATTGGCTGGGGTTCAATCTGTCGGTGGCCACAGGCGTCGGCTTCATTGCGCTGGCCGGGGTGTCCGCCGAGTTTGGGGTGATCATGCTGCTGTACCTGAAAAATGCCTGGGCCGAGCACGAAGACGCGGGCGACCGCACGGAACAGGGGTTGGTCGCCGCCATTCGTGAAGGCGCAGTGCAGCGTGTTCGACCCAAGGCCATGACCGTGGCCGTGATCATTGCGGGCCTGTTGCCGATTCTTTTGGGCGGCGGCACTGGCAGCGAGGTCATGAGCCGCATCGCAGCGCCCATGGTCGGCGGCATGATCACCGCGCCGTTGCTGTCGCTGTTTGTCATTCCGGCGGCGTATCGCTTGATGCGTCGCCGTCAGCTCCTTTCACAAACCACTCACTCTCAAGGAAACGCCCAATGAAACTGACCCTGATCGCAGCGACCAGCACCGTGATTGCCCTTTCTTTTTCGGCTCAGGCAGAGGATATGCCGGGCATGAAGATGGACAACATGGCCATGGACGGTAAGCCAATGAAGGAGCAAACAGCGCAAGCGCCGGTTGCCAAGGCGGCAGGTACCGTGAAGGGCATCGACAGTGCGAAACACACGGTAACCATCGCCCACGGTGCCGTGCCAGCAGTGAAATGGCCGCCGATGACCATGGGGTTCAAGGCTACAGAGGCGCAACTGGCTGCGGTGAAGGTGGGAGATCAGGTGAACTTCGAGTTTCAGTTGGAAGGGGCGGCGGCGACCCTCGTATCGATTGATGTAGCGAAGTAACGCCTGGCGAACCCGGCGGTGCGAAGGTCACTCGCACCGCCGGATCGTTAGAATTAGAGCTCCTGGCCCAGGAAAATCAACGTATTACCATGTGCCTCAGCCGCTGCGCGCTGGTTGTAGCTGTCGCGGTGCGAGCAGTTGAAGCCATGTTCGGCCTCTGGGTACACGACAATTTCCACGTTGTCGTTGGTGTCGAAACGTTCGGCGATTTTCTCCACGGCTTCCAGGGAAATGTGGCTGTCCTGCTCACCGAAGTGCATCAGCAGCGGCACTTGGATGTCATCGGCGCGGTCGAGGTGATTCTGGATGCCGCCGCCGTAGTAGGCGACCGCCACATCCACCAGCCCGTTGGTGGCGGTGAGGTAAGACAGCAAGCCGCCAAAGCAATAACCGATGGAAGCGATGCCGCCATCCAGCCCCGGCTGAGCATCGAGCACGTCGATGGCCAGTTTGATGTCGGCCTGCGCCTTGGTGATGTCGGTGGCGTTCATCAACTCGACGGCGCGTTTCCAGCCGGCTTCGTCGTAGGTCAGTTCGATGCGGTGGCCGCTACGCCAGAACAGGTCTGGCACGATCACCAGATACCCGTCAGCGGCGTATTGCTCGGCGACCGAGCGGATGTGCTCGTTGACACCGAAGATCTCCTGGATCAAGACGATCCCCGGGCCTCGTTGGGTATGCGGAATGGCCAGGTAAGCGCCGAATGTACCTTCGTCGCCGTCGATCTCGATCCATTGGGTGGTCACGCTCATGGTGGCTCCTGTCTACGCAAGTGAGGTGAAGAGTGAAGCTTGTCACGGTAGCATCTCAACGATTGTGACGGCGCCAGAAAAATCGCGCCAGCAGCGTATCGAGGCTCAGCTTGCCGGCACCCGAGAGCAACAACGGCAGCAGGGCGGCGAGGTAGATCAGCGGCAGTTTGAAGTTACCGTGACCCTTGTTGCTGATGGCGTAACCCTGGGCAAGCTCACTTAATGTAGACCAATCGGCCGGCCAGTGAACGGCAGCGGTGGCGACCACCGTGACCACCATCAGCATGATTGCCGATACTCGCGTGCCGAGACCCAGCAGAATGGCAAATGCGCCAATCAGCTCGGCCCCCATCGACAGCTCCCAGTTCAGCGTGGCTGGGATGTGATCGAATGGAAACGGAAAACGGTCCTGGATATCGGCAAACCAGTTTTCACCGTTCCATTTTTCCCGGCCTGACTCAAAAAACTCCCAGGCGATGAACAACCGCAAGGTCAGGGGCGCAATCCAGCTACCGGCACGGTCGAGGTTCAGGTGCAGGCTTTTGACGGCCGACGAGAGCGAGGTGTTCATGGGTTTGGTCTCCACTGGGTCAGGAATGCGGGGCCACGGCGTGCCCCGCGTGATGGGTTACTCGCCGGCGCCGCACTTGCCTTCGCCACATTTGCCTTCGGCGGGTTTTTCCGCGGTGTCGGCCTGGACCTGGCTGTAGCCGTGGGCCAGTTGTTTCATGCTGAAGGCTTCGGATTCGGAGGCCGATGCGACGTTTGACAAGGCCAGGCCACCGGCGATGAGCAGGCCGAGGGTCAGGGAGGACGTTGAGAGTTTGAACATGGTGATACTCCGTAGCATTGAGTGAGTTGAACGCTTTGATCGGCTTGGCCAATCGACAGGCGTAGTTCATCAAGACGGTGTATCTGCGATGTGTCTTTGCGGCGGGGTTTTATGGGCGGGGTGTGTCAGGAGGCGGGCTGTATACACACTGATACAAGCCCGGCGCACAACCTCTGTGGGAGCGAGCCCTGTGGTGAGGGGGCTTGTCGGACCGCCGCACCGCCCCGTTGGGCTGCGAAGCGACCCCAAAATCTTTGATGCACCAAGATCTTGTGAGCGCTACGCACTCAAACGGGGGCAAGCCCCCTCGCCACAAGGCTCGCTCCCACAGGGGATTAGTGGTGAATGACGCTCCGGAAAATTTCCTATACATTTTCCGGCCGCCCCCCTGCATGGTGAAACGCTTCATGTCTCTTGCGCTCGAACGTCTAGTCGCTGGCACGCCGATTCCTTTTGCCGGTAATCGTGTCACGGTGGTCAGCCCCGAACTGGCCGCGCGCTTTCAGCCCGGAGACCACCTGCTGGTGGAGCAGGTCAGCGGCGAATTGTTGCTGATTCCGGTGGCTGACCAGCAAGCGGCCAGCGTTGCGATTGAACGTGCAGCAGTGGCGTTCAGCGTGATGTCGGCGGTGTCGGATCAAGCAATCAGCGCCTTCTTCGACCTGTTTGCCCAGCGCTTGGAAACCCCGCAGTGCTGGGATTTGATCGCGGCCGCCAACCTCGCCGACATCGAACGCGCCAAGGCCCGTGGGCGTTCCACCACGCGCTTGCTGGCGGATGAACGCATGCGCAGTGACATGATCGCCGGCCTGCGCGCCTGGCGCGATGCGCCGGCCTCACGAGGCAAGGTGATCAGTTGCGTTGAGCATGACGGCTGGAAAGTCGAACAAGTGGTGTCGCCGCTGGGCATCGTCGCGTTTGTCTTTGAAGGCCGACCGAATGTGTTCGCCGACGCTGCCGGTGTCTTACGCACGGGTAACACCGCCGTGCTGCGTATTGGCAGCGATGCATTGGGCACCGCCCAAGCCATCGTCACCCATGCCCTGAATCCGGCACTGAGCGACGCTGGGTTGCCGGTCGGCGCGGTGTCGCTGGTCGAAAGCGTCAACCACGCGGCCGGTTGGGCGATGTTCGCCGACCGACGGCTGTCCCTGGCCGTGGCCCGGGGTTCGGGGCGTGCGGTCAGCCAATTGGGCAGCATCGCGCAACAGGCGGGTACCGCCGTCAGCCTGCACGGCACCGGTGGCGCCTGGCTGATCGCCGACAAGGATGCCGACGCGACTCGCTTCGCCGCCGTCGTACGCAACTCTCTGGACCGCAAGGTCTGCAACACCTTGAACGTCTGCCTGATCCAGCGCGACTGTGCCGCCGAACTGGTGCCGCTGTTTCTCGATGCGTTGCAACAGGCCGGCAACGCACGGGGCCAGGGCTGCAAGTTGCATATTGTCGAAGGCAGCGAGGGGGACTTGCCGGCTCAATGGTTGAGTGCAAACGTCGAGGTATACCGCGCTGAAGGCTACCGGACCGAGGCAATGGTCGAGCCATTGCCAGAGGATCAATTGGGCCGCGAGTGGGAATGGGAAGAAACCCCGGAAGTCAGCCTGATGATCGTCGACGACCTGGGCTGTGCCATTGCCTTGTTCAATCGCTACAGCCCGCAGTTCACAGTGTCGTTGATCAGTGCGGATGACGCTGCGCATGAGCGTTTCTACAACGCGGTCAACGCCCCGTTTGTCGGCAATGGGATCACTCGCTGGGTCGATGGCCAGTACGCACTGAACAAACCGGAGCTGGGTCTTTCGAACTGGGAGAGCGGTCGGCTGTTTGCTCGCAGCGCGATTCTCTCCGGAGACGGCGTGTTCACCGTCCGTAGCCGCATGACGCAGACCGATTTGTCGGTCAAACGCTAGGGGGCGTTCTCAATTCCCCGCCGCGCCGGGGAAACTAATTGAGAACGCCCCATAGGTATCCCGGCCGCAGAGCAAGGGGCACACTATAATTAGGGTGTTTGCTCCTTCGTTCTGAAAGAGGGATCCACCATGAAACTTCGTTCCTTCGAGCAGTATTCTCATCAACTGGAAGCAGTCGCTCACGATACATGGCTGACGGCCCGGGTGAAGTCGGCCCTGGCCATGGCTGAGCCCACCCTTGCCATGCACATTCACGTCAAGACCCATGCGGGCACGGTGGCGTTGAGTGGCCGGGTCAACACCCATCGGCAATGTGAGCAGGTTGTTGCAGTGACCCGTTCAGTTCAGGGCGTTGTCGACGTCGATGCCAGGGAATTGCTGACTCACGTGTTCATGCCAGGCAGTTATCCCGAACCGCCCAACGCCGAAGAAAGCGCTGAACAGCGGCCTCAATCGTCAACCAAACCGGACGACAAATGACCAAGGCGACCCTGTAAGCAGCGCTTCTGTAAACCGGAAGCGCTGCCCGGGGCGGCTGCTGGCCTCCAGGAAGTAGAAAAAAACGGCGGTGTCATCTTGGTGTCACCTAACCCATGGCAGGATCCTCGCAAACCATCTTGAACGCTCAGCGGAACTCCCTCCGCGGGCCGATGAAATTGCCAGGAATCCCCGCCATGAAAGGAGACGCCTCCCTGTTTGCAGCCATTGACCTGGGCTCCAATGCGTTTCGCATGATGATTGGCCAATCGGTCAAACGGAACCAGAAATGGATGATCCACGAGGTGAAAACCCTGCGTGAACCTGTCCGTTTGTCGGAAGGTTTTCAGGGCGGTGCGCTGGACGAAATGGCGCTGGATCGTGGATGGCAGGCACTTTCGCGATTTGGCAAAAAAATACGCGGCTTTGAAGCCGGCCGGGTGCGGGCGGTGGCGACCAGTGCTGTGCGCGAGGCCGACAATGCGCAGCTGTTCCTGGCCAGCGCCGAGCGCCACCTCGGGTTTCGGATTGACGTCATTTCCGGGCACGAAGAGGCTCAGCTGGTGTACGCCGGTGTGACCCATTCGATCCCCAGCCCGCAAAGCATGCGACTGGTCGTGGACATCGGTGGCGGGTCCACCGAGTTGATTCTGGGGCAGGGCGCTCAACCGCTGTTGACCGAAAGCATTGCCATTGGCAGCGGTACTTTTGGCGCACGGTACTTTTCCGGTGGCTGCATCACCGCCCCGGCGTTGCTGGAGGCGGAGCGTGTGGCCACGCTGCAATTTGAAACAGTGGCGCGGCGTTACCGGGCCTTGGGTTGGCAGCAGGCCATCGGTTCTTCGGGGACGGCACGGATGCTCGCCAAAGTGCTCAAGGCCAACGGGATGAACGACGACGGCGAAAGCGGTATCACTTACAGCGGTCTGCTGCGCCTGTCGTTGCGATTGCTGGAAGTGGGGCATGTGAAACAGCTCAAACTGGCCGGTCTGCAAAACCATCGCTTGAGCACCTTGCCGGGTGGGCTGGTGGTGATGCTGGCGGCGTTCAAGGTCTTCGGGATCTTGCAGATGACGCCTTCGGAGGCGGGTTTGAGGTTCGGGGTCCTGCATGGCTTGATGTCCAGGCATTGACTCCCCACCCCCTTTTCTAAACTCCGTCAATGAGGCGAGGCAACTCCAGCGGGTTTGAGTCTTGCAGCACTTCAGGCAACAGCGCTTGCGGAAAACCCTGATAAGCCACCGGGCGCAAGAAACATTCAATCGAGGTCATGCCGACCGATGTGAAGCGGCTGTCCGACGTGGCCGGAAACGGCCCGCCGTGAACGGTGGCAAAAGTCACTTCCTGCGGATGCGCGAAGGCGTTGATGACGATGCGCCCGGTGCCTGGGGGAAAACCTGGTGCAAGTCAGAGGAGGAGGGGTTGGCGGTCGTTTACACCCACACCACCTGTCGCCAGCCCGCCGGGCTGGGGCCGTTATGCGCGCATTGCGGCGAACCGCTGCGTCGCGGGGAGTTGATCAGCACACCCAGTGAAGCCTACGCCGCTGAACGAAAAGCCCGGCGTGACGCCTTCAAGGGTGGTCGCGGGGCGGACCCGGTCGCGGCTCAGGACCAGTGACAGCACCTGTGGCAATTGCTGAAAAAAACGTTCCCGCACAACAGGCGGGAACGCATCGAAGTCCAATGGCTTCAGCTCAGATTGCCGCAGAAAATGTTTTGATGACCATCGGCCGGGTTTTCACGCACCACCAAGGCATAGCCGCCGGCTCGAAGTGTTTCGACAGACACCGGCGCACTTTTCCAGAAGTACTGCATCGATGCCATTGAATAGAACCGCGCATTCGGTCCGTCGTTCAGGTCATAGGCCGGTTTCGAACCTAAATTGGCGCAGCTTCCGGGATAGATATAAGCCGACAAACGACCGGGCAATGCGCTGCCCATGGTTTCGCCGCTGACGGCAAACCAGAACTCGGTCGTATTGCCGTTGGGCATCATGATGGGCCGGGCGATATTCCCGGCATTGACGGGCGTAGCGTGCAGGGGAACGTTGGTGATCTGACTGTCAGGCACCGTCGAACACCCGCAGAGCCACCCGACCGCCACCACCACCGACGCCAGCGAAGATACGATTTTCATCGTGAAACTCCCGCTTGTAAGGACGCGTTGAAGTGATCCCCCTGTCAATTTTAGCTGTCCGGTGACAGAGGACATTTCTTCGGATAGTCGGTCCTGGCGCACGCGGGTGCTTGTATCGCAACGTATCTCCTGTGCCGACAGCCAACTTGGCATACAAAACCATGGGTTATGCGACACGAGCGGGATACACCGCCCCCTCTAAATGAACACACCGCATCGGCGGTCATCATTGGAGAATTGCGATGTCCCGTATCACTTCCCGTCACACCCGGCTCGGCATCGCGCTAGCCGCTGTAACACTGGTTACCTTCGCGAGCTTTTCGCAGGCTGCCGAGGCAAGCCATGAAGCGCAGCCTGGCAAAAGCTGGCAGTCAGGCATCCACCGCACGGACCTGGTGCGCCAGGACCTGGACGTTGCCGAGCGTGAGGTGATTCAGGTGCGTGTTGATTTCGACGCGGGCGTGGTCTCGCCCAAACATTCGCATCCAGGGGTCGAAGTCGCCTACGTCATCGACGGCACATTTGAGTATCAGCTGGAAGGCCGGCCACCAGTCACGCTCAAGGCTGGCGATTCGCTGTACATCCCCGCAGGTACGGCGCATTTGGCGAAGAACGTTGGTGGCGGTAAGGCGTCAGAGCTGGCGACGTACATTGTGAAGAAAGGCACGCCGCTACTGGTGCTGGAAGAGTAATCAGTATTCGCTCGTTCCCCTGTGGGAGCGAGCCTGCTCGCGAATGCGGATTGACATGCAACATCGAAGTCGACTGGAGCACCGCTTTCGTCGGAACGCCGCCCGGAGCAAGCTCGCTCCTACAGGTAAAGCGGATTCAATCCCCCAGTTTGAAGACCAACGCCTTCAAGCCACATTCAACATCGGCATCCGGAAACTCCGGCGGATTCTCCAGCCGCTGGTCAAAGCGCAGGCTCGGTGCTTCACGCATGACACCCTCGATGAGGAAGTCAGACCCGAACGCCGGGTCGTTCATGCAGGCCAGCACCGTACCCTCCGGGCTGAGCAGTTCCGGCAACCGGCGTAACACGCGCTGGTAGTCCTTGGTCAGCAAAAAACTGCCTTTCTGAAAGGACGGCGGATCGATGATCACCAGGTCATAAGGCCCCTTGCCAATCACCTTGCCCCAGGACTTGAACAGATCATGGCCGAGAAAACTGACCTGGCTCAAGTCGTGCCCGTTGAGTCGGTGATTGTCGCGCCCACGACTCAGGGCCGGGCTGGACATGTCCAGATTGACCACGTGCTCGGCGCCCCCCTCGATGGCGGCGACCGAGAAGCCGCAGGTGTAGGCAAACAGGTTCAACACACGCTTGCCCTGGGCATTGGCACGCACCCAGTCGCGGCCGTAACGCATGTCGAGAAACAGGCCGGTGTTCTGCTTGCGGCCCAGGTCCACGCGATAACGCAAGCCGCCCTCGGTGATGGTCATCTCATCGATCACCTCACCCAGCAGCCATTCGGTGGTGCTTTGCAGCAGATAACGATGTTGCAGCAGCAAGGTATGTGCGCCGGATTGGGTCCACTCGGGTGACTGGGTGATCTGCATCAACAGTCGTTTCAAATCTTCCAGCTGCGACGCTTCCGGCTCTTTGAACAGCGCGACCAGCACCACACCCTGCAGCCAGTCGACGGTCAACTGCTCCAGCCCCGGCCAGCAGCGGCCACGGCCGTGGAACAAGCGGCGGGTTTCTGCGGGGGCCGTTGCCAGTGCCGTCAGCAAATGGGTGTGGAGGGTGGCGAGCGCGTCTGGGTTCATCGGGCAGGGTCGGCAATTTGAGGGGGCGGCATTTTAACCACAATTGCGGGGCAAAGGCGCGTTGCAACGTGTCGAGAGTTATCACGTTTAATTTAACTTTACGTGAGGATTTGGCGATCTGTCCGCTCACATACTCGGCCCCATCGAACAACTGCCGGGAGCCAGACATGACGCGGCTATCTGCTTCACCCCGAGTCAACAGCCATCCGCGCTGGCTACGGCTGACTCATTGGCTGAACGCCTTGGCGGTGCTGGTCATGGTCACCAGCGGTTGGCGTATCTACAACGCATCGCCCATTTACGATTTCAGCTTTCCCAAATCGATCACGCTCGGCGGCTGGCTGGGCGGCGCACTGCAATGGCACTTTGCGGCGATGTGGTTTCTTGCCATCAACGGCGTTGTTTATCTGGCCATCAACCTGTTCAGCGGTCGTCTGAAACGCCGTTTCTTTCCCGTTTCGCCCAAAGGTGTCTTGCATGACCTGTGGGCAGCGTTGCGAGGACGGTTGGGGCATGCCGACCTGAGTCATTACAACCAGGTGCAACGGCTGGCGTACCTGTTCGTGATGGTCGACATCGCGCTGCTGGTGGTTTCCGGGCTGGTGCTGTGGAAGTCCGTCCAGTTCCCGCTGCTGCGCGAGTTAATGGCGGGTTACGAAGGCGCGCGACGGGTGCATTTCTTCGCGATGTCTTTGTTGGTGGCCTTCGTTGCGGTGCATCTGGTGATGGTCGCGCTGGTTCCCAAAACGTTGTGGGCCATGATCGTCGGTCGCAAGGAGCAGGTATGAAAAAGCGCATCGAAAGCCCAGGGCTGGACGAGTCATCGATCCTGACAGACGCCCGGAAAATCCTTGCCCCGCAGATCGCCGACCGCTCGCGACGCTCGTTCCTGCTGCGTGGCCTGACCCTCGGCGGTGTGGCGATGTTGTCCGGCTGCAACATCACCGATAACGAAAGCGTCGACACCGCGCTGTCCGCCATGTCCCGCTTCAACGACCGGGTGCAGGGCTGGCTGTTCAACCCCAACGCCATGGCACCGACCTATCCCGAGTCGATGATCACCCGGCCATTCCCTTTCAACGCCTTCTACGGCATTGACGAGGCGCCGACAGTGGAAGAGGAGAGCTATCGACTGGAAGTCACCGGCCTGGTCGCGGACAAGCGCAGTTGGCGGCTCGAAGAACTGCGCGCCATGGCGCAGACCGAACAGATTACCCGGCACATTTGCGTCGAAGGTTGGAGCGCGATCGGGCGCTGGGGTGGCGTGCGGTTCAGCGATTTCCTCAAGCGCGTTGGCGCCGACACCGATGCCAAATATGTCGGTTTCAAATGCGCGGACGACTACTACACCAGCATCGACATGGCCACCGCGCTGCATGCGCAAACCTTGCTGACGCTGACCTACGACGGCGCGGTGCTGCCGCGCCAGTACGGCTTCCCCATGAAACTGCGCATGCCCACCAAGCTCGGCTACAAGAATCCCAAACACATTCAGGCGATTTTCGTCAGCAACACCTACAGCGGTGGCTTCTGGGAAGACCAGGGCTACAACTGGTTCGGTGGCAGCTGACACGCAACTTCACTTGTCCGCAACCTGAGCTTCAAGGAGTTTCATCATGAAAAAGTTAGCCACCACCGTACTGTCCATGTGCATCGCACTGGGCGCCGCAAGCGTGTTTGCCGCCGATACCACCAGCAGCGACAGCATGAGCAAGGACTCGATGTCCAAGGATGCCATGTCCAAAGACGCGACGATGAAGAAGGACTCCATGGCCCAAGACACGATGAAGAAAGACAGCATGTCCAAGGATGCAATGTCCAAGGACGCCATGAAAAAAGATGCCATGTCCAAGGGCAGCATGAGCAAAGACGCCATGAAGAAGGACGCCGCGTCGCAGTAATCCAATACGACTCAATCCCTGTGGGAGCGAACCTGCTCCCACAGTTCTTGCAGCTTCACAGTTCCCACATTCCCATAGCTGTGTGCAGGGTATGACTTGAAGTCATGCCCTCATGACTTTTAATGGTTACAGCCCCGTAAACCCCCAGTGTTAAAAAATCGCAAACCAGCTCATCAACAACAAAAAAGAGCGTTTGCAACCATGACTCATCATCACTGCCGCGTCTTCGCCAGCGACCTGCTGCGCTCTTCGAACCCCGACAATTGCCACGCCAGGCCCGCTGCCTGCGTGCGCTTCTGATCAACCCAAACTCCCTGAAGAGAAACGACTCATGAAAGAACTCGACCTGTACATCGGTGAAGGTTTCGAAGGCCCGGGCGTGAACGCCGCGCACATCAATATTCTGATCGGTCCGCGCAACGGTCCGGCCGGCCAGGCGTTTGCCAACAGCCTGGCATCGCCAAGCCAGGGGCACTGCCCGTTCATGGTGATCGCCCAGCCAAACATTCCGGTCAAGCCGATGACCCTTTACGTCAACAAAGCCGCAATCGGCAGCGACCTGCACGGCAACGCCACCTGGGGTGCGTCCCAGGCCGGTATCGCCAAGGCTGTGCTTGAAGCGTTGCTGGACGGCACCTTGCCGCCGGAAGCCGAAGACGAATGGGCTATCGTCACCGCCAACTGGGTCAACCCGGCCTGCGATGACCTCGATGCGGTCTACCTGAACAACTACAACGCCTGCCGCACGGCGATTCGTGCCGCGCTGACCGGCAAGCCGGAAACCGCGCAACTGGCGGATGTGGTCAATCACATCAGCAACCCTTTCTACACACCCAAAGCCTGAGGTCCGCGCCATGCAATACATTCGTTTGGGCAACTCCGGCCTGCAAGTCTCCCGCCTGTGCCTGGGCACCATGAACATGGGCACCCCGGACTGGAAGCCATGGATCTTCGATGAGAAGAAAAGCGAGCCAATCGTCGCGCACGCGCTGGACAACGGCGTCAACTTCATCGACCTGGCAGACTTTTACTCCGCCGGTGTCGGCGAAGAAGTGGTGGGGCGTATCGTCAAGCGCCTGGCCCGTCGCGAAGACCTGGTCATCACTACCAAAGTCGGTTACGGCACCCGCAACGGGATCAACGCCAGCGGCCATTCGCGCAAGCACATCATGGACAGCATCGACGCCTCGCTGAAGCGCCTGAACATGGACTACGTCGATGTGTTCATGCTGCATTACTTCGATGTGAACACCCCGGTCGAAGAAACCATGAGCGCGATGAACGACATCGTGCGCTCCGGCAAAGCACGCTACATCGGCGTCTCGACCATGCTCACCGGGCAATTGGCGAAGATTCTCATGGCCTGCGAGCGCAACGGTTGGGTCAAGCCGATCAACATGCAGCTGCAATTGAACTGCGCCTACCGCGAAGAAGAGCGCGAGATGATTCCGTTCTGCCGCGATCAAGGCCTGGGTGTCTCGGTGTTCAGCCCGCTGGCCCGCGGTTTGTTGACCGGCGATGTGCAGTCGACGCGCAACCAGACCGATTTCTTTACTCAGCAGATGTACAGCGACGAAGCCTCGTTCGAAATCGCTCATTCGGTGCAACGCGTGGCCCGCGCCCGTGGTGTTTCGAATGCGCAAATCGCCCAGGCTTGGGTGGCCAACCATCCGGGTGTGGATTGCATGTTGGTGGGCGCAGACACCACCGAGCAATTCGACAGTGCGCTGGCCGCGCTGGACACCCAACTCGACACTGAAGAACTGCACGAGCTGGAACGCAATTACACCCCGTGCGACGTGATCAACGATTACACCGCCGGCAAACGAATTTTGCGTTCGGCACGTCCGGGTCTGGAACGCTTCACCCTGACCGAGGCTGTGGCATGAGCGCGCTGATCCGCACTGGCAATTTCATCGACGGTCAATGGTCGTCCGGTGGTCCGACCTACCCGGTGTTCAATCCGGCCAACGGTGAGTTGATCACCGAAGTACAAAACGCCGGCGCCCAAGAGACCCGCCTGGCCATTGACGCCGCCAACCGAGCGTTACCGGCGTGGCGCAAGCTCACCGCCAAGGAACGCAGCCAGAAGCTCAAGCGCTGGAGCGAGTTGATGCTGAGCAACCAGAAGGATCTGGCGACCTTGCTCAGCCGCGAACAAGGCAAGCCGTTGGCCGAAGCCATGGGTGAAGTGGTGTACGCCGCGAGTTTTCTGGAGTGGTTTGCCGAAGAAGCCAAGCGCGCTTACGGCGATGTGATTCCGAGCCACAAGGCTGATGCACGGATCATCGTGGTCAAGGAAGCCATTGGCGTGGTCGCCGCGATCACCCCGTGGAATTTCCCTTTGGCCATGGTCACTCGCAAGGTCGGCCCGGCATTGGCCGCCGGTTGCACAATGATCCTCAAGCCTTCGGAAGAAACGCCGCTGTCGGCCTTCGCACTGGCGGTGTTGGCTGAGCAGGCCGGTATTCCAGCCGGTGTGTTCAACATCGTGTCTGGCGATGCGGTCGCGATTGGTGGCGCGCTGCAAGCGTCCAGCATTGTGCGCAAACTGTCGTTCACCGGCTCCACGCGCACTGGCAAATTGCTGATGCGTCAGGCGGCGGACACTCTGAAAAAGGTCTCGCTGGAACTGGGCGGCAACGCGCCGTTCATTGTCTTCGACGACGCTGATCTGGACGCTGCGGTCAAAGGCGCGATGGCCTCGAAGTTCCGCAACACCGGGCAGACCTGCGTCTGTGTTAACCGCTTCTTCATTCAGGACGGCGTCTATGAAGCCTTCACCGGCAAACTCGCGGAAGCCGTTGCGGCGATGCGCGTGGGCAGTGCGCTGGACGGCGAAACCGAGCAAGGCCCATTGATCAACGCAGCGGCGCTGGCCAAGGTCGAACTGCACGTCGACGATGCGCTGGAGAAGGGCGCCAAGCTGTTGTGCGGTGGTCGTCGTCATGCGCTCGGCGGTACGTTTTACCAGCCGACCATCCTCGCCGAAGCCAGCAGTGAAATGCTGATCGCGCGGGAAGAAACCTTCGGCCCGGTGGCAGCATGCTTCCGTTTCAAAGACGAAGCCGAAGTGCTGCAAAAGGCCAACGACACGCCGTTTGGTTTATCGGCTTACTTCTACAGCCGCGACATCGGTCGCGTATGGCGCATGGCCGAAGGCCTGGAAGCGGGCATGGTCGGCATCAACGAAGGGATCATTTCCACGGAAGTGGCGCCGTTCGGCGGCATCAAGGAATCGGGACTCGGTCGCGAGGGTTCGAAGTACGGTCTGGATGACTATCTGGAAATCAAATACCTGTTAATGGGCGGCCTCTAAAACCCCCACAACCCTTGTAGGAGCAGGCTTGCCCGCGAAGGCGCTGCGTCAGACAACATTGATGTTGAAGCTGAAGACGCCTTCGCGAGCAAGCTCGCTCCTACAGAAAAACGATCGGTCTCATTTCTCCGTCAATAACAACAATTGGAGACGAATATGTCCGTACAACCGGTAAAAATCGACGACCTGCCCATCGGGCGCTTTCACCTCAAAATCGCCGGGCTGACCTTCGGCGCGCATTTCACCGACGGCTACATTCTCGGCCTGATCGGTATCGCGTTCACCCTGCTGAGCCCACAGATGCAACTGGATGCGTTCTGGCAGGGGCTGATCGGCGCTTCGGCCCTGATCGGCCTGTTCGTCGGCAGCCTGTTTTTCGGCTGGATCTCCGACAAGGTCGGCCGCCAGAAAATCTTCCTGGTCAGCTTTGTGCTCATCACCCTGGCCTCGGTAATGCAGTTCTATGCCGAAACCGCTATGGGGCTGTTTCTGTGCCGGGTGTTGATCGGCATCGGGCTGGGCGGTGATTTCAGTGTCGGTCACGCCATGCTGGCCGAATTTGCGCCGAAGAAGCATCGCGGCGTACTGCTCGGTTCGTTCAGCGTGATCTGGACCTTTGGCTACGTCGCCGCCACGTTCGTCGGCACGGCCATGCTCAGCCTCGGTGATGACGCGTGGCGCTGGATGCTGGCCTCGTCCGCGATCCCAGCGGCGCTGATTCTGATTGCGCGGATCGGCACGCCAGAGTCACCACGTTGGCTGGTGAACCAGGGGCGAATTGCTGAAGCGCGAGCCATCGTCAAGAAACACTTGGGCGACAACGTCGAACTCGACGAAACCCCATCCACCGAAACCCGTTCCGGCTACGCGGTGCTGTTCAGCCGTGAATACCGCAAGCGCACAGCGTTCAATTGCCTGTTCTTCGTCTGCATCGTCATGCCGTACTTCGCCATCTACACCTTCCTGCCGTCGATTCTGCAGAAGATGGGCCTGGCGGAAGGCTTCGGCACTGAGCTGATGTTGAACATGCTACTGATCCTCGGCGCACTGATCGGGATCTGGTGCACGATCAAATTCTCGCGCCGCGGGTTCTTGATCAACTCCTTCATCATTCTGGCCGTCGCGTTGTTCATGTTGGCGGTGTTGCCAAGCAGTGCAGCGTTCTTGATGGTGCTGGTGTTCGGGCTGTTCACCCTGGTGTTGTCGGCGGTGAGCAACCTGGTGGGCGTGTTCCCGGCCGAGAGCTTCCCGACTGAAGTACGGGCCAGCGGGATTGGCCTGGCCACGGCCGTGAGCCGGTTGGGTTCGGCGATCAGTACGTTCCTGTTGCCGGTGAGTGTGGCGGGGATTGGCTTGAGCCCGACCATGGGGATTCTGGCGGCGATTTTGGCACTGGGGGCGTTGTTGTCCTGGGCCTGGGCGCCGGAAACCAAATCGCTGACATTGAGCCAGGCGTGCAAGGCGCAGAGCCCTGTGGAAGGTGGTGCAGCGGTGGCGGTGAAAGTGACTGCCCCAATCTAATCAAGACTCACAACCATAGATGTAGCAGCTGTCGAGTCTGCGAGGCTGCGTCCGGCTGCGGAGCAGTCGCATTCCAGGCGACCTGGTCATCTTGAAGGATCGCGGATTCTGGTTTACGACTGCTTCGCAGCCGGACGCAGCCTCGCAGGCTCGACAGCTGCTACGGGTATGGGGTGTGTCAGGGGTTGCTGACTAATCCCAACCAATCCGTAAACAACCGCACCTTCGACAACCCCTGTTTGTCATTCGCCACATCCAGCCAATACCCATACGGCCCGATTACTTCCACCGGGGTAATCGGCAGCAGGCTGCCATTGGCCAACTCTTTCTCGATCATCTGCCGATCAATCACCGCCAGCCCACCACCGGCGAGCGCGGTGTGAATCACCTGATCCAGCGTGCTGAATTCCAGTCCTTGCCCCGCATCGACATCGTCCCGTCCCGTCGCTGCCAGCCAGTTTTCCCAGACCTTCAAGCGTTTGCCATCATGCAGGATATGCAGCAGCGGAAAGCGCCGTAGATCCGGTGGCTGACCGTCGCTGAACAACTCCGGGCTGGCCACGGCGATGTGCCGTTCCATCACCAGTAACTGACTGTGGCAATGACTGGCGGCTTCCAGGCCGAAGCGGATGTGGCAGTCGATCTCGGCGAGGCTGTCGTGGCCGGCCTGGTTGGTCACGCTCAGGCTGATGTCAGGATAGCGCTGGCAGAACACGCGCAAATGCGCGGACAACCAGCGTGTCGCCCAGGTCGGCGGCGCGAGGATTCTCAGGCGCTGGCGCAGGTTGGGCACGCGCACGGCTTGCAGGGCACGTTCAATGTGGTCAAAGGCTTGCGCCAGGTGCGGGGAGAGGGCGATGCCGGATTCGGTCAGCGACAAGCCCTGGGGCGTGCGCACGAACAGCGCGACACCAAGGTAGTCTTCCAGTTGCTTGATCTGTCGACTGACCGCCCCTTGAGTGACGTTCAGGGCCAGCGCCGCCTGGCTGAAACTGCGATGGCGCGCGACCTCTTCGAAGACGCGCAGCATATTGAGCGAGGGCAGTTGACGCATGGAAGGAGGGCTCCGTACCGGCTTCTGTTGTGGTGAGCCGGTTTATTGTTTTTATCGGTGTGGTGATGAGTACCTATCTGACTATTGGCAACGGGCTGATGCAAGTATTGTCTGCACTGACGCCTTCGCGGGCAAGCCCGCTCCTACAGTGATTTGCAGCGCACACAAAACCTGTGGGAGCGAGCCTGCTCGCGATGGCTTTCTGAAGGACGCTAAAAATGCCGGATCAGAAGTAATACCCGACGTTCATATACACCTGGTTCTCCCACTGATCACTCCCGCCAGCTCCCAGACTCTGGGTATAGCTGCTACCCCCAATGTATGGATCGTTCTTGCCAAACAACCACTCCGTGGCGACCCACAATTTGCTCACTGAAAACGAGCTGCCCACGATCATCCGTTCAGAAGTCTTGAACCCGCTTTCGGATTTGTCGAAGGCGCTGTAGTTGGCGTACACCTTGACCCCGCTGACCTGATCGAACAGGTATTTGCCGGCCACGTCGTAACTGAGATCTGCCACGTACAGGTTGCCGCGACTGGCGACGTTGTACGTGCCGTCATAACCGCCGAAAGTGACCAGTTCATCTGTGCCGGGGTTGCGCGGCGACATCTCTTGTCGCGCGGCCTGCAACTGCACGCCCCATGGGCCGTTTTTACCCATGTAGTGCACGGCTGCGGCATTGCGCCGGCCGTTGTCATTGGTGTCCTGGTTTTGAAGGGATGATGTCAGGCCGGAGAGGCCTATTTCGGATTTCCAGGGTCCCAGATCCAGGGCTTTGGCCACCCGCAGCGCTACGGCGTGGCGTTCCTGGTTGTTGCTGCCGTCGGTGACGTAGCTGTCGGCTTCGGACACAACGCTGGAGTAGGTGGCGCCGTTGCTGGTGCCTTTGCCTTGCCACGCCGGGCGCAGGTAGTAACCGGTCTGGATGTTCCAGTCGCCGATTTGCTGGATGTACTTGGTGCCGACTTCTGACAGGTCTTCCACACCGATGACGTTGCCCAGGGTTTCGAAGAAGGTGCTGCCAAAATACGGCTGCAATCCGAAAGGCACCTGGTTCAGGCCGACCTGGACCTGTTGGTCCGGGTTGAACTTGTAGCCGATCCACGCCGTCTCGGCGAATTGGACGTCACCGACTTTGTCGGTGTACTGATACGGGTAGGCCCGACCGTAAAAACGGTACTTGGCGGCGCCGATCCAGCTGTCGGAGTTGTACTTGGCCGAGAGGAAAGCCGTGTCGAAATTTAGTTTCTGAATGTCACGGTCGGGGTCGTAGTCCCAGCGCACACGAACCGCGCCGCCGAGGTCGAGGTTGTCGGTCACTTGCACGGCCATGGCAGGGGCCGCAAAGGTGCAGAGCAGAGCGATGTGCAACGGACTAAGGCGCAAAGAAGCAGGGAAGGGCATGGGCAGCTCTCGGTTATTTTTATATGAGATGCCGGCCAGTCTTGCGATCAATGGTGTGTTGAACAAACGATAAAAAATGCGCAGGAACCTTCCTCGGATGCATGTTACTGAGAAAATCCTGTAGGACAATCTCTGGCGACCGTGGGATGCTTGGCCGATCAGATAACGTCTTCGAGTGCTTCACATGAAACGCAAAATGCCCGGTCTTAATGCCCTCAAGGCGTTTGAAGTGGCCGGCAGCACCGGTAGTTTTACCCGCGCCGCCGAGTTGTTGAACGTGACCCAGAGCGCGGTCAGTCGCCAGGTGCGTCAGCTGGAAGAACAGCTCGGCGAGAGCCTGCTGGAGCGCCGCCACCATCACCTGGAACTGACCAGCGCCGGGAAAGTGTTGTTGCGGGCGCTGCATCAATCCTTTGACAAGATCGAGCTGACGGTGCGCAGCATCCAACAGAAAACCCATTCCAATCGCCTGCACATCAACGCACCGCCGACCTTTACCAATCGCTGGCTGATGCCGCGCCTGGGGCGCTTGCGGGAAAAGCATCCTGAGTTGGAGTTGAGCATTACCACGCGTTTGCAGGATAGCCTGGCGGAAACCAGCACCCTCGATTGTGCGATCCGTTTCGGCGATGGCGAATGGGATGGCCTGAACAGCTCGATGCTGATCCAGGAGCGGCACATCGCCGTGTGCTCCCCGACCTTGTATGCGCGGGAGTGGAGCGAGCAGGGCATTGACCTCAATCGCCTGACGTTGCTGCATGTACTGGCCCGCGAAGACCAGCGCTACCTGACCTGGAAACATTGGCTGGACGCCGCGCGCATTACCGGGGTCGACACCCAGGGCGGCTATGAATTCGATTTGCTGGACCTAGCGATTCGCGCGGCCATCGACGGCCTGGGCATTACCATCGCCGACTGGCACATGGTCGCCCCGGAACTGGCCAGCGGGCAGTTGACCCAGGTGCTCAATGTGCACGTGGATGGGCACCAGTCCTACTGGCTGGTGACTCGACCGGAGCAGACCCTGATGCCGCAATTGCAGGTGTTCAGTCAGTGGTTGCAGGAAGAAATCTGGTTGGCACAGCGGCAGCTAGAGCCCTCCACGGCCGCCCTCTAACCCACACACAAACCCTTGTAGGAGTGAGCCTGCTCGCGATGGCGGTGTATCAGTCGACAACTTTATCGCCTGACACTACGCCATCGCGAGCAGGCTCACTCCTACAGGGGAACTCATCGCTTTGGAGGTAACCTGCATTTTTCGAATGTTTACCCGCTCAATAAATCGTTTGTTCAACTCACTCGGGATGCCAAGACTGGTCGAACTGGATAAAAACAACGATGGGCGATGCACATGCGACTCGAGCGAAATTTTGTTAACGGCCACTTCATCGAACCTGCCAGCGACGCGCTGATCGCAGTCTATAACCCGGCGACCGAAGCACTGGTTGGTCACGTCTCGGCGGCCACTGCTGTGGAGGCGGTCAATGCGGTTGAAGTGGCTGCCGCCGCGCAAAAGGTCTGGGGCAAACTCACCAGCATCGAGCGCGCCGAACACCTGCGCTCCTTCGCCGATGCCCTGGATGCCTGCGCTGAAAACATCGGTGCTGCCCTGGCCGCCGAATCCGGCAAAAGCGTTGCCGATGCCAGCAACGAAGCCCGTTACGCCGCGCAGATCACCCGTTATCACGCCGAGTGGGCACGCCGCATCGAAGGCGAGATCATTCCCAGCGACTCCCCGAACGAAAACCTGTTTCTACACCGCGAGGCAATTGGTGTGGTTGCCTGCCTGATTCCGTTCAACTACCCGGTCTATACGCTGCTGCGCAAAATCGCCCCGGCGCTGATTGCTGGCAACACCGTGGTGGTGCGCCCGAGCAACAACACACCGACCTCGGCGTTTGAAATCGCCAAGGCCGTGCAGCAATCCGGATTGCCGGCCGGGGTGGTGAACATTTTGACCATGGATCACGCCACCGCTGCCGTCGTTTGCACCCATAAGGCTGTCGGCCTGATCACTCTGACCGGCAGCGTCAACGCCGGGCGCATCGTGCTCGATTACTGCAAGGCCAACATCGCCAAGCCATCGCTGGAGCTGGGCGGCAAGACCCCGGCGATCATCGAAGCCGACGCCGACCTTGAAGCGGCCGCGACCGCCATCGTCGCCTCGAAGACCACCCACTGTGGTCAGTTGTGCACGGCGGTGGAGCGGGTCTACGTGCAGGAAAGTGTCTACGAGCAATTCCTCGCACTGCTCAAAAGCAAAATCAGCGCGGTGAAGTTCGGCGACCGTGCTACCGACGCCAGCCAGATGGGGCCGTTGGTCAACGCCAGTTCGCAGCAGAACATTCACGCCATGGTCGAACGCGCCATCGCGGACGGCGCGGTCCTGGAAACGGGTGGTTTTATCCCGCAAGGCAAAGGTCATTTCTACCCGCCGACCCTGCTCAGCGGCTGCCGCCAGGACATGGAAATCATCCAGGAAGAGATCTTCGGCCCGGTGTTGCCAGTGCTCAAGTACCGCGATATCGACGAAGCCCTGGCGATGGCCAACGACCATCAGTTCGGCCTGTCCTCGGTGCTGTACACCGAGAACTACCGCACCACGATGAAAGTCGCCAACGCCATTGAAGCAGGCGAGCTGTACGTCAATCGCACCCCGGCCGATCCGTATCAGGGCTTCCACGCCGGCTGGAAACGCTCGGGCCTGGGCGGCGATGACGGCAAGCACGGCATGCTCGAATTCACCCAGACCCGACTTGTTGTCATGAAGTACTGATCCACCGGCCACACGCCTCACGCAGCACCCATAAAAACAATTAACTGGGCCGCCCGGAACACCGGGCAGCCAGAGGTCACCTAGATGTCCAAGCATGCATCCACTGCTGCCGCTGTTCAGGGTTCGAACGCGGGTATAAAAAGCTACAGTGACAAGGGAAGTCGCTATTTCCAATTGATGCTATTGGTGCTGGCCGCCGGTGCGATCTACCCGATCCTGTACCTGCGTCAGGTCTACCAGACCACCATGCTCGAAGTGTTCCAGATCAGCCCCACCGAACTGGGCTATCTGTACTCGATGCTCGGTACGATTTTCCTCCTCAGCTACCTGCCCAGCGGCTGGCTAGCTGACCGCATAGCCCCACGGTTTTTGATTTTCTTCTCGCTGGTCGCTACCGGTGCCTTGGGCTTGTGGTACTCCACTGCACCGTCGATGACCGGGTTGATGATCATCTTCGGTTGCTGGGGCTTGACCACCGGCCTGACGTTCTGGGCTTCGGTGCTCAAACGCGTGAAGATGATTGCGCATCACTCTGAACAGGGTCGCTTCTTCGGCATCCTCGATGGCGGTCGCGGCCTGGTCGAAGCATTACTGGCAACCGTCGCACTGGCGCTGTTTGCCTTCGCCACCGAAACTCGTGGCGAGTCGGCGGCAGAGGGCTTCAAACACGTCGTCTATCTCTATGCCTTTACTTGCATCGCCATCGGTTGCGTACTGGTGTTGATTAAAGACCCCAAGTCGATGGACGACACCGCGCCGGTGGAGAAGGGCAAGTACAACCTGCTCAGCGACCTGGCCACCCTGGTGAAAATCCCTGAGTTGTGGCTGGTGACGGCCATCGTGTTCTGCGGTTATCACATCTTCTGGGCCACCTACAGCTTCTCCGATTACCTGCAAGGTGGCGGCATGACCGCGGTCATGGCGGGCACCATCACTACCCTCAAATTGTGGATGCGCCCGATTGGCGGGATCGGCGGTGGTTGGCTCGGTGACAAGTTTTCGAACATCTCGGTGCTGATCGTGGCGCTGTTCTGCGCGACGTTGGCGATGGTCGGCCTGGTCGTGTTCCCGGCGCTCAACAGCATGGGCCTGCTGATCGGCACGGTGATTTTCATCGGCCTGATGACTTACGCCATTCGCGGTTTGTACTGGGCGATCCTCGACACCTGCAACATTCCGCTGCGCATCACCGGCCTGGCCATTGGCATTGTCTCGGTGGTCGGTTACCTGCCGGACGCGTTCATTCCCTTGATCAACGGCTACCTCACTGAGCATTACCCGGGTGCCTTTGGTTACAAGTTGTATTTCAGCTACATCGCATTCGTCGGCCTGCTCGGGACCTTCGCGGCCCTGACCTTGCGCGCTCGTATCAATCGTAAATCTTTGAACAAGACTTCTTTGAAATAAGCAGGTGTCTGTGATGAAAATCGTCGCCTTAGAAACCCATATCGTCGCCGTTCCGCCACCGCACATCGGTGGCATGTATTGGTTGTTCGTCAAAATCAAAACCGATTGCGGCATCGAAGGCGTGGGCGAAATCTACGCCGCGACCTTCGGCCCCAAAGCCATGTTGCCGATCATCGAAGACGTGTTCGAACGCTACCTGCTCAACCAGGACCCGCACCACATCGAACGCTTCTTCCGCCAGGCCTATTCGAGCGGTTTCACCCAGCGTCCGGACCTGACCATGATGGGTGTGGTCAGCGGCCTGGAAATGGCCTGCTGGGACATCATCGGCAAAGCGGCGAACAAGCCGGTGTATGAACTGCTGGGCGGCAAGGTCCACGAACGCCTGCGTTCCTACACCTATCTCTATCCGGTGAACAGCAAGGGCGAGTACGACTACGACGACCCGGACCTGGCGGCCGAGTGCGCCATCGAGAACATGAACAAAGGCTTCACCGCCGTGAAGTTCGACCCGGCCGGGCCGTATACCGCGTACTCCGGGCACCAGATCTCCCTGGAAGTGCTTGAGCGCTGCGAAACCTTCTGCCGCAAGATCCGCGAAGCGGTGGGCGACAAATGTGACCTGCTGTTCGGCACCCACGGGCAAATGGTCCCGTCCTCGGCGATTCGCCTGGCCAAGCGCCTGGAGAAGTACGACCCGCTGTGGTTCGAAGAACCGGTGCCGCCGGGGCAGGAAGACGCCATGGCGCAGGTCGCGGCCAAGACCTCGATTCCGATTGCCACGGGCGAGCGACTGACCACCAAGTACGAATTCTTCAAGCTGTTGCAGGCCGGTGGCGCGTCGATTTTGCAGATGAACGTCGCCCGCTGCGGTGGTCTGCTGGAAGCGAAAAAGATCGCCGGCATGGCCGAAGCCTATTACGCGCAGATCGCCCCGCACCTCTACAACGGGCCGATTGGTGCGGCCGCGAGTTTCCAGTTGGCGACCTGCACGCCGAACTTCCTGATCCAGGAAAGCATCATGACCTGGGGCGGGTTCCATGCCGAAGTCCTGACCAAGCCGCTGCAATGGGAGGACGGCTACATCATCCCGTCCACCGAGCCGGGCCTGGGTGTGGAGTTGAACATGGACGTGGTGCGCAAGCATTCGCCGTACACCGGCGAGCGCCTGCACCTGCAAATGGCGCCGACCCCGGCGGACGTCAAAGACACATCGCCAGCCCGAGGCTGAGCGGATCTGCCGCCCACAAGGGAACTGGCGCAGTTCCCTTGTAGGAGCCGAGCTTGCTCGCGAAGGCGTCGTGTCAGTCGACATTAATATTGGCTGACCCGCCGCTTTCGCGAGCAAGCTCGGCTCCTACAGGTTTTGCACCTCGGGTGGTTTTTTTGTACAACGACTTACGCGGTAACCCTGCATGACATACGACTACATCATCGCTGGCGCTGGCGCCGCAGGCTGCATCCTTGCCAACCGGCTCTCGGCCAGCGGCAAACATTCGGTGTTGCTGCTGGAGGCGGGCGGCAAGGACAGTTCCCTGTGGTTCAAGATCCCGGTCGGCTTCGCCAAAATGTATTACAACCCGACCTTCAACTGGATGTATTACAGCCAGCCACAAAAGCAGCTGAACAGCCGCGAAATCTACGCACCACGCGGTAAAGTGCAGGGCGGTTCGGGATCGATCAACGCGATGATCTACGTCCGCGGCCAAGCCCACGACTTTGACGATTGGGCGGCCAACGGCAACGAAGGCTGGGGCTTCAAGGACGTCCTGCCGTATTTCCGCAAACTGGAAAACCATCCGCTGGGCGACAGCGAATACCACGGCGGCAGCGGCCCGATCAGCATCACGCCGATGAAGGGCCAGACCCATCCGATTTGCGATGTGTTCCTCAAGGGCTGCGACGAGCTCGGCTATCCGCACAGCGACGATTTCAACGGGCCAAAATTCGAAGGCTCGGGCATCTATGACGTCAATACCAAAAATGGCCAACGTTGTTCCAGCAGCTTTGCGCATCTGCACCCGGCGCTCACTCGGCCGAACCTGACCGTTGAGCATTACGCCCTGGTGGATCGCGTGTTGTTCGATAACGACCGCGCAACCGGGATTTCCATCACCCAGCACGGTGTGGTGCGAACCTTCACCGCCAACAAGGAAGTCATTCTTTGCGCCGGTGCCGTGGACACGCCAAAAATTTTGCAACTGTCCGGTGTCGCGGATCAGGCGCTGCTGGCCAAACACAAGATCCCGATGGTCAAGCATCTGCCGGCGGTAGGGCAAAACCTGCAGGATCACCTGTGCGCCAGTTACTACTACAAGGCCAATATCCCTACGCTCAACGATGAATTGAGCTCGCTGTTCGGCCAGTTCAAACTCGGTCTGAAATACCTGTTCACCCGCAAGGGCGCGCTGGCGATGAGTGTCAATCAGGCCGGCGGGTTTTTCCGTGGCAATGAGCAGCAGACCAATCCGAATTTGCAGCTGTACTTCAACCCGCTGTCGTACCAGATCCCGAAAAACAACAAGGCCAGCCTCAAGCCGGAGCCGTACTCAGGCTTCCTGTTGTGCTTCAACCCGTGCCGGCCGACCAGTCGCGGGTACATCGAGATCGCTTCGAAAAACCCGCGGGACGCAGCAAAGATCGACCCTAACTACCTGAGCACGCAAAAAGACATCGACGAGGTCATCCAGGGCAGCCGCTTGATGCGCAAAATCATGCAGGCACCGGCACTCAAGGGCATCACCGTTGAAGAGGTGTTGCCGGGGCCAGTCGTCGAAACCGACGAACAGATGTTGCAGTATTTCCGTGAAAACAGCGGTTCGATCTACCACCTGTGCGGTTCCTGCGCCATGGGGGCGGACGAGCAGAAGTCCGTGGTCGACAGCCGTTTGAAAGTCCATGGCCTTAAGGGATTGCGTATTGTCGATGCATCGATTTTCCCTAACGTGACATCCGGCAATACCCACGCGGCGGTGTTGATGGTGGCAGAGAAGGGGGCCGATCTGATTTTGCAGGACGCCTGATTTCGTCGCCTCTGTGTATCAAAAATGAATTTCCGCCAAGACTGCTGCTCATAATTGATAGAGAGCGGATTTAGCGCGCGAAAATCATGGGTGTATTCAGGGAGTCGTAAAATCATGGGGCCAGTATCGACGGCAGGCACGAACGTTTCTGGCGGGTTGATTCTTGTGGTCGAAGACGATCCGTTGATCCTGGAATTTCTCTGCGAAATCCTCCAGGAAGAAGGGTTCGTGGTTAAGTCACAGACCAGCGCGGATGCCGCTTCAGCGTACCTGGAGCAGCACTCCGACAATGTCCGTCTGTTGCTCACCGACATCAGCATGCCGGGCACGCTCAATGGCGCTGACCTCGCCAATCAGTTTGGCGACCGCTGGCCAGACAAGCCGATCATGATCATGTCCGGTTTCGAAACACCACAAAGCTCCGGCGTGAGGCATTCAGTCTCGTTCATCAAAAAGCCCTGGGCGCTCGGCCAATTGCTGGACTGTGTCGAAGGCGCCTTGAAGTCCAAGCCCGTCAGCTGAAGCGCTATTGCGCCTCCTGAGCCCGTCTCGCAAGTAAATGCTACATTGCTGGCTTACCTGCCTGGCCCTTGCGAAAGGAAGCTGATCCTTGTCTGCTCATCCATCCGTTTTCAACACTCCTTACCGCGCCTTCCTGTTCGATATGGACGGCACTGTCCTCAACTCCATCGCCGCCGCCGAGCGGATCTGGACGATCTGGGCCTTGCGCCACGGGGTGGATGTCGCGTCCTTCCTGCCGACCATTCACGGCGTGCGCGCCATTGATACGGTCAATCGCCAGGGGTTGCCGGGGGTTGATGCCGAATCTGAAGCGGCGTGGATTACCCAGGCGGAAATCGAGGACGTGGAAGGCGTAGTCGAGGTTCGTGGTGCGGCGGCTTTCCTTCAGGCCTTGCCGGCGGGTCAATGGGCAATCGTGACCTCTGCACCAAGAGCACTGGCCTTGCGCCGGATGGCGGCGGCGGGGATTCCCGAACCTGATGTCATGGTGACGGCCGAAGATGTCAGCGCCGGTAAACCGGATCCTGCGGGGTATCGGCTGGCGGCGAAACGGTTGGGTGTTGAGGTGACGGAGTGTTTGATCTTTGAAGACGCCACTGTAGGGATTCTGGCGGCGGAAGCGGCAGGGGCGGATTTGGTGATCATCACCGAGACGCATGAGCATCCGATTCAGACGGCGCATGCGACATTGGCCAACTATCAATCGGTAACCGCATCCATGGATCCCGACCACCATATCCGGCTTATGCAAATCTAACTGTAGGAGTCGAGCTTGCTCGCGAAGGCGGCGTAACATTCAACATCAATGTCGACTGACACACCGCCTTCGCGGGCAAGTCGAATCGTCGCACCGTCGCTCCTACAGTAGATTTGTGGAGTGGCTAATAGATTCCGGGAATCAGCCGCCAGGTGTTGGCGCAATAACTGTCGTACTCACCACCAAACTGCGCCCTCAACAACGCTTCTTCCGCGTGAATCCGCGCAATCAATGGCATCACTGTCAAAGCCGCCAGCAACAGCCCGACACCCGAACGAAACGTCAGCGCCCAGCCCACGGCAATCACCAACATTCCCAGGTAACTGGGGTTGCGCAGGCGTCGATAAATCCCGTCTGTCTCAAGCCTGTGCCCTGGCTGAATCGCCACCAACCCGCTGAAGCGCTTGCCCAGCACAAACACGGGCCACAAGCGTAGTGCGCCGCCGACGATGAACAGCAACGCGCCGATCCAGCGCAGGCCTTCACCGCCGAAGGTCCAGACGTCGATCCGGTCGGTGTAGGCAGGCAAGAACCCGCTGAGCAATCCAATCACCCCGAACGCCGGAAGCACCCAGCGATTGGCCCGATCCTCACGTTCGCCGGAACTCAAGTTGACCTCGGTGAACAGCGAAGCCACGGTCATCACCACGGTCGCCAAGGCAACCACCACTAACGGCGCATGCGCAAAAAATGCCGCAAACCCGCCTAATCCCCACACCGCAAGACCGAGGTAGGCGAGGGTGCCGACGATGGCGAAAAACGCCAGTTTGGGCGAGATTTTCATGAGCACCTCGTGATGTGCAATGACCCTTTTCAGCTTAGAGGCCCGATGTTGCTCACGCGTTCAACTCGGACCTGGCATTGCGCCGAATCACCTGCGGCGGTTGGCCGAACGCCCGGAGGAAGGCTTCGCGCATGCGGCGCCGGTCAGTAAAGCCGGCCTCGGTGGCGATCTGATCGAGGGTCAGGCGCCCGCGTTCGAGCATCTGCCGTGCCGCCTCCAATCGCAGATTTTCGATGGCTTTGGCCGGCGTCTGTCCGGTCTCGGCGCGAAAGCTGCGGCTGAATTGCCGAGGGCTCAGGCGCGCCACGTCTGCCAGTTGCTCCACCGACAGGGGCGAGGCCAGGTGTTCCCGGGCATAGCCGAGAACGGTCTGAATGCGGTCGGATTTTGGCGCCAGCTCCAGCAACGCCGAATGCTGGGACTGGCCGCCCGCACGACGCTGATACATCACCAATTTCTGCGCCACGGAACGCGCCAGTTCCGCGCCGTGATCCTTCTCGACCATGGCTAGCGCCAGGTCGATGCCGGCGGTCATGCCGGCCGAGGTCCAGATCGAGCCGTCGACCACGTAAATGCGGTCTTCTTCCACTTTGATCAATGGGAATCGCGCTTGCAGCTCCCGGGCATAGGCCCAATGCGTGGTGGCCCGCCGTCCATCGAGCAGACCGGCCTGGGCCAGTACAAATGCCCCCGAACAAATCGACGCCATCCGCCGTGTGGTATTCACGCGGCGGTGCAGGTATTTCAGTACGCCTTCGGGCGCCTGTTCGATGATGGCATCGCCGCCGACCACGATGACGGTATCGAACACCCGTTCATCGAAGGCCTGGGTCCCGACACTCAAACCACCGGAGGCGCGTAGCGTGCTGCCGTCTTGTGAGATCACACTGACGTCATACAGCGTCTCACCGGCGCTGAAGTTGGCGTACTCGAACACCGGCATGGCGGCCAGCGCCATGGACTGGAAACCCTCGAACACCACAAATGCCACGGCAGTCATCGCTAGACCCTCAAAAGGACATGTCCTGAAAACGTACTTTAAACGTCATTTAAGACAAGCGTAAGACCTCTTATAAAGGTTCACACCCGGCGAACTGTTCGCCTCACTGTGAAGGAAACTCAACATGGCTCTCTCATCCAAAGGCACCGCACTGATTACTGGCGCTTCTTCGGGCATCGGCGCGGTGTATGCGGACCATCTAGCCCGGCAGGGTTACGACCTGATCCTGGTCGCGCGCAGCCAGGCCAAACTGAACGCGCTGGCCAACCACCTGAGTAACGAAACCGGGCGCACGGTGGAAGTGGTCGCCGCCGATTTGAAAGTCAAAACCGATGTGCTGCGGGTCGAGGAAATTCTGCGTAACGACGCCAGCATCACCTTGCTGGTCAACAACGCCGGTGTGGGCGCTGTCATGCCACTGCTGGGCAGCCCGGTCGATGAGATGGAAGACATGATCACCCTCAACGTTACCGCGCTGATGCGTCTGGCGTACGCGGTGGTGCCAGGCTTTGTCGCGCGTGGCACGGGAACCGTCATCAACATCTCGTCGATCGTTGCCGTCGCACCGGAAATCCTCAACGGAGTGTACGGTGGGACCAAGGCTTTTGTGTTGGGCCTGAGCCAGTCGATGCACCGCGAACTGGCGGATAAAGGCATTCGTGTCCAGGCGGTACTGCCCGGTGCGACAGCGACCGATTTCTGGAACGAGGCCGGCAACCCGGTGGAAAACCTGCCGCAAGAGATCGTGATGTCGGCGCAAGACATGGTCGACGCCGCGCTGGCAGGCCTGGCGAAAGGCGAAGTGGTGACCATTCCGAGCCTGCACGACGGCGAACAGTGGGACCGTTACGAAGCCCAGCGTCAGACCCTTTCCGGGTTGTTCGGCAACTCCAGTGCTGCACCGCGCTATCGCTAAAACAGGGGCGGTGGGCAGGGTGAACTAAGCTTGGATAAGAAGGGTTCACCTTTGGGACACCCAGCGATGCTGCACATCAGAACGCCGTTGATCCTGCATTGGGGGCTGTCGACCCCGACCCGACGGATCTGGCTCAAGATGGAAAACCTGCAACCCAGTGGTTCGTTCAAGCTGCGGGGCATGGGGCTTCTGTGCAGTCAGGCCAAGGCGCAGGGCAAACGCCGAGTTGTTTGTCCTTCGGGCGGCAATGCCGGTTTTGCCACCGCCATTGCCGCCGCCAGCCTGGGGCTGAGTGCCTGCATTGTGGTGCCGCACACGACCCCTGAGACGACCCGCGCCAGGATCAGAAAAACCGGCGCTGAAGTCATTGTCCATGGCAAGGTCTGGGACGAAGCCAATCAAAGGGCAAGAGAGCTCTCGCAGGACGCGGACACCGAATACGTGCCGGCCTTCGATCACCCGGTGTTGTGGGAAGGGCACAGCACGCTGGTGGATGAAGTCCTGGAAGTGTGTCCTCAAGTGGATGTGATGGTGACATCGGTAGGGGGCGGCGGATTGCTGGCGGGCATCCTCACGGGGTTGATTCGCCATGGCCGAACAGACTGCCGGATCATCGCCTGCGAAACCGAGGGCGCCGCGTCTTTTGCGGCCGCCGTGGAAGCAGGGCATCCCGTCAGGTTGCCACGCATCGACACCGTGGCGACCTCGCTGGGCGCGGCGCAAGTCGCGGCCTGGCCAGTGCAGCACATCCAGGACTTTGCGCACCAGTGCGTTGTGCTTAGCGATGAAGATGCAATCATGGGCGTGGTTCGTTTCGCCAGTGACATGCGTCAGTTGGTGGAACCGGCATGCGGTGTTTCATTGGCGGTAGCGTACCTGGACCATCGAGCCATCGCCGATGCGCACGACGTGGTGGTCGTGGTCTGTGGCGGGGTGAGTGTCAGTGCGCAATTAGTCGCCGGCTGGGCACGCCTATCCGGTAGGCGAGCGAAGTAGGGCTGGAAACGCTATTGATGTGTCACAAGCCCTACCGCTGTTTTACGGCTTTCATTTACCGGCGGAATCACCTTCCTGCACCAGGATGGCCCGGGCCAGGTCTTCATCGCTGGCATTGAGGCCGGGATTGTCCTGACGAATTTTCTTCAACACCGACTCCAGATAAACCCCGCGAATCGCACCGCCACTGGCAACGAAGCTCGAGGCGTCATCCTGAGCGGGAATCAGCAGCTTCTTATCTTTGAACGTCGAGTACAGCGAGGCTGAGACCCCGGCTGAAGTGGCAACATCTCCCGCATCCACATCAGCCATAGCCGAACCGAAGGGTAAACACAGCATCAGTGAGGAAATAATAATCAGACGGCGCATGACGGTGTCCTCTGAAAGCGTGAAGCAAATAGGAAGTACCTCTAAGGTTAGGATGCGCGGCGATCGCCAGGAGTTCCTTATCGCCGCAATATCGTTCAAAACCGCAGTGTTGCTCCGGTTATCAGCCACTGATCACGTTCCCCTGTCAGGTTACGTTCCGCCACCACATCAACGTCGATACGCTCGCCAAGGTGAAACCGTGGTCCGGCCTGCCACGCCTGATCAACACCCCGTTGGCCTGATCGCGGCATCTTCCACCACGTACGCACCGCCGGCCGCTTTGGCGTTGGACATCACCGTCAGGAGTGCGATCAAGCTCAGGGTGATACTGACGAACAACACATTGCGCCGCACCTTTCGGCCTTGCACGGGCGGCAGACTGCGTACAAAAGACATCAATTCACGAGTCGGTTTCTGCATGAGGTTTACCTCGAAGTTTCATTGGAAAGCGGCCCCCTCTAACTGCAAAACCCTGTAGCTGTCGAGCCCGCGAGGCTGCGCCCGGCTGTGCAGCAGTCGTCCAGTCAGAACTCACGGTGCGTCAGGCAGACCGCGCGAATCGGATTCACGACTGCTTCGCAGCCGGACGCAGCCTCGCGGGCTCGACAGCTGCTACAAGGGCTGCGTTGTGTTTGGGGTGGCTAGCGATAGGGTTTGCAGACCGGCCGCCCGGGCTTGGGCGAGCAGTGCTTCGGTGTCTTCGCCGCCGGGCAGGGCAATCACCACGTCCGGTCGGCTGTCGCGCAACATGAAGTGGTTGCGCAAGCGCTCTGCCGACTTGCCGTGGCGTTGCCAGTTAGGCGGGTAACGCACAAGGTCGATGCCCCGTTCTCGCGCCCATTCTTCGATTTCGCCGCCCAGGTGCCGGTTACCGCCATGGATCAGCACACGCACCGGGTGCGCGCGTTGGAGGGCGTCGAGCACCCGTCGGCACTGGCCACTGTCGGCGTAATGGCGACCCGCACAGATCAGCAGGCGCATGACGGGGTTTCCTTCGCCGGATCGTTGTTCTCGATCACCCGCTCACCCGCGCGTTCGAGCAGTGGATAGGCGAGGGCGGCGATGTGGTGGTGCACGCGGCGGTAATCGCGCAGCACGCGCTGGAAGATGTCACCGGATTCGGCCCAGGTGTTTTTGTCTTCCTGCAATTTGCGAAAATGCTCACGGCTGGCGTGCGCTTCGAGTTCTCTGACGGTTTCCTTGCGACTGATCAGTTGATGGGCGGTGGCAATGTCTTCGCGCAGGAACACGCTGATCGCCAGGCTCAGGCTTTCCAGCAAGGCGTCGTGCAGCGGGGCGATGTTGCCCAGCTCGAACGCCGAGAACTGTTCGCCACGGCGCACCCGACGCATCGCCAATTGCGCGAGGCTGCTGGAGAGAATGTCCGCCGCGTGTTCGAGGTTGATCACGAACAAAAGGATTTCCTGGGCGCGATCGGCATCGTCGTCGCTGATGCCTTCCTTGCCGATGTCGGCCAGATAGGCACGAATCGCTGCGCTGAGCAGGTCCAGGGATTGATCGATGCGTCTGACGTCGTCGACGCAGGTCGGCGCCGAGGTGTGGAACACCTGCAACAGGCGCCCGAGCATCGCCGAGAACATATCGGCCATGCGCAGGGCTTCCCGGGCGGCGTTGGACAAACCGATGTTGGCCACCTCCAGTCCTGCCTCGTCCAGGTAGTGCGGCATTCCGGGATCGACTTCCCGCACCGGATCCGGCAGCAGCCGGGTGAGGGCGTTGGCGAGTACGTCAGTCAAGCCGATGAACACCAGCGCCAACAACAGATTGAAACCGCTGTGCAGGACCACGACCAGCGTCGACGGATTCAGGCTCGTCTCGGCCAACAGTCCGGCAAACGGCAACACCGCCAGCGCACCGACCACCCGCACCAGCAGATTACCCAGCGGCAAACGTCGACCGACGCTGGATCCAGCGTTGATCACTGACGGCAAGGTACCGCCAATGTTTACACCCAAGACCAACGCAACCAGGGTGGTCGCCGAGAGCATGCCGGTCGCGGCCAGCGAGACGATCAGCAACACCACGGCCACGCTGGAATGGCAGAGCCAGGTGAGCAGCAGCGCCACCAACAGTGCAATCAGCAGGTCGCCGTCCAGGCTTTGCATGATCAGCTGAAACACCGGCGTGGTTTCGACGTGCGCCAGGGTGGAACCGAGCATGTGCAGGGCCAGCAGCATCAGCCCCAGGCCGATCAGCGCACAGCCGACACTTTCAAAGCGTGAGTCATCGCGCAGGCGAAAGACGATCAACCCCGTCAGCAACATCAGTGGCATGAGCGTCGACATGTCGAGGCTCAGCAGTTGCACCACCAGGGTCGAACCGATATTGGCGCCCAGCATCATGGCCAGCGCCGGGGCCAGCGCGAGGGTGCCGGCGGCGGTGAACGAGGTCGCCATCAGGCTGACAGCGGTGCTGCTTTGCAGGAGGCCGGTGATGCCGATCCCCGACAGCAATGCCATCCAGCGATTGTTCAGGTTGTGGCCCAGCCACTGGCGCAATGGCGAACCAAAGCCGCGCAGTAACGCCGAAGAAATCATGTGAGTGCCCCACAGCAGCAATGCGCTGGCGCCTGCGAGGTTGATCAGTAGAGTCGTTCCCGACATGAGAACTCTCCTTATTCCGTGTTGCATTGATCGAAGGCCGAACTCAAAAACCCTGTAGGAGTGAGCCTGCTCGCGATAGCGGTAGGTCAGTCAACATTGATGCTGAATGTGCTGACGCCATCGCGAGCAGGCTCACTCCTACAGGGGGGTGTTCAAGTCATCAGAACCACTGCTTGAAGCGGCGGATGTAGATCGTTTTCATAACCTGCGCGAAGACGCAGTAGCTGAGCAAGGTGCCCACCAGCCAAGGGAAGTACGCCCATGGCAACGGCTGCAAACCGACCAGCGTGCCCAGTGGCGAAAACGGAATGTAGATGCCCAGCACCATCACCAGCCCGGTCATCAGGATCACCGGTAACGCCGCCGTGCTCTGGAAGAACGGAATCTTTTGCGTGCGCAACATGTGCACCACCAGCGTCTGGGACAGCAGCCCTTCGATGAACCAGCCGGACTGGAACAGGCCCTGCATTTCCACGCTGTTGGCGGCGAACACGTACCACATCAGCGCAAACGTGGTGATGTCGAACACCGACGAGGTCGGCCCGATCCACAGCATGAAACGGCCGATGTTCTTCGCGTCCCACTTGCGCGGTTTGCTCAGGAACTCCTTGTCCATCTTGTCCCAGGGCAGCGCCAGCTGAGAGATGTCGTACATGAGGTTTTGTAGCAGCAGATGAATCGACAGCATCGGCAAAAACGGAATGAACGCACTGGCCACCAGCACCGAGAACACGTTGCCGAAATTGGAGCTGGCGGTCATGTTCAGGTACTTCATGATATTGCCGAAGGTTTCACGGCCCTTGAGCACGCCTTCTTCGAGCACCATCAGGCTCTTTTCCAACAGGATGATGTCGGCCGACTCCTTGGCAATGTCAGTGCCACTGTCCACCGAAATACCGACGTCGGCATCGCGCAGGGCAGGGGCATCGTTGATGCCGTCACCGAGGAAACCCACGGTGTGACCGTTGGCTTGCAACGCCTTCAGCACCCGGGACTTTTGCAGCGGCGTCAGCTTGGCAAACACCGTACGTTCTTCGACACGCAGCTTGAGGGTGGTGTCGTCCATGTTTTCGATGTCCTGGCCGAGCAGCGGGGTGCCCGGTTCCAGGCCGACGTCGCGGCAGATCTTGCAGGTGACGACAGCGTTGTCGCCGGTCAGTACCTTGACCGTCACGCCCATGTCACGCAGCGCCGCAATCGCCGGGCCTGCGGTTTCCTTCGGCGGATCGAGGAAGGTCAGGAAACCGCGAATCACCAGGTCATGCTCGTCCTGGGTGGTGTACTGGTTTTTGCTCTGTGCCTTGGGGATCTCGCGGGTGGCGACCAGCAATACGCGAAAGCCGTCCTCGTTGTATTCGTTGGCCAGGCTCAGCAGGTCTTTGCGACGTTGTTCGTCGAGCGTAACCACCGCGCCGTTCTCATGAATGTGGCTGGCGATGCTCAGCATCTCCTCGACCGCGCCTTTGCACACCATTAAATGATCGTCGCGGCGGTCCTTGACGATGATCGACAGGCGCCGACGGACGAAGTCGAACGGCAACTCATCGACCTTGCTGTAGGCAAACGGCACCCGAAACTTTGGGTTGCTGTTGGCGAATTGAACCACCGCCTGGTCCATCAGGTTTTTCAGGCCGCTTTGGTGATGACTGTTGAGCCACGCCAGTTCGAGGATCGCGTCGTCGCGCCGGCCGTGGCTGTCGACGTGGTGCTCCAGAATGATCTTGTCCTGGGTCAGGGTGCCGGTCTTGTCCGTGCACAGCACGTCCATCGAACCGAAGTTCTGGATCGCATTGAGTCGCTTGACCACCACTTTGCGCTTGGCCATGGCCATGGCGCCTTTCGCCAGGTTGGCGCTGACAATCATCGGCAGCATTTCCGGGGTCAGGCCGACCGCAACCGCCAGCGCAAACAGAAATGCGTCGCTCCAGTCGCCCTTGGAAAAACCGTTGAGCAGGAACACGATCGGCACCATCACCAGCATGAAGCGGATCAGCAGCCAACTGACGCTGTTCACGCCACGGTCGAACGCCGTTTGTACCCGCGAGCCGACAATGGCTTTAGCCAGCGAGCCGAAATAGGTACGCGAGCCGGTCGCGACCACCACGGCTTTGGCGGTGCCGCTGACCACGTTGGTTCCCATGAAGCAGATGTTCGGCAGGTCGAGCAGGTTCGACTGATCGGCTGCGTTACCGGTCGCGGATTTCTGTGCGACGTTGCCCAGCGTGTCGTATTTCTCCACCGGCAAGGCTTCGCCGGTGAGTACCGCCTGACTGATGAACAGGTCGCGGGATTCGATCAGGCGAATGTCCGCCGGGATCATGTCACCGGCGCTGAGTTGCACGATATCGCCGGCTACCAGCTCGCGCATCGGTACTTCACGCTGCACCGCACGGCTGCCGCTTTGCCCGCGCCGCAGCACGGTCGCGGTGGTGCGCACCATGGCCTTCAACGTTTCGGCAGACTTGGCGGAACGGTATTCCTGCCAGAACCGCAGCAGGCTGCTCAAGGTGACCATGGTCATGATGATAATGACCTTGGTCAGGTCGGCGTCGTCGCTTTCACCCTGACTGATTGGCAGCCAGTAGTCGGTGAAGAAACTGATGCCGGCCAGGGTCAGTAACACATAGATGAAGGGGTTGTTCAGGGCTTTGAGCAGTTGGACGATGGCGTGAGGCGGCTTGTCGTGGGCGACTTCGTTGTAGCCACCACGCGCCAGACGGCCCTCGGCTTCCAGTTCGGTCAGACCGTCGGGGGTTGCGTTGAGGTTGGCGAGGGTTACGGCGAGGCCGTTTTGTGCTTCTCGTGCGGCGCGCATCGACAGTTTGGCGTTGTCGCTGCTGGCACCTTTGGCGCGGGTATTCGGGGATTTTACTGTGGTCATCGCGTGTGCTCCTGCCGCTGACTTGCGGCACGACACACAGCCGGCTCACCCAACTACAGGCGAGCGAATGTATGTCGAGCCGCAAACAAGCGATCGATGTCAGAAGTAATGTTTTGTTGTTTTAACGTTCGCTGGCTATCAATGGAAAAGTGATAGGCAGCGAACCGTCTACTGGCTTCGTCCATAACTAACTCCAATTAACTGGTGTTTTAAAAGGCAATAAAAAGTTGTCGGTTTCCACTATCAGGAAACCGTTGAAGGAAGGACTTTAAAGTGCCTTCAAATCAACTGAATGTGCGGTTCGGATTCGCCAGCCGTAAGCGACGCACGATACGTCGACTCGGTGGTTCCTGGCTGTCGTCCAGGCTCCAGCGTTGCTGAAGTCGACCCGTCATCGGGCAGACGCGCCAGTTCGCACGCGGGTGTGCCCTGGCAGGGGAAGAAGGGCTGGAAAACGGCGCAATGGCGCGGTTCGCGAGCGTAGGCTCACGGCTGGGCTTGACCCGCATGGTCGAAGCAAAGGCGCGTACGCCGGGCATTACAGTGGTGGTGAAGTTCATAACATGCCTCTGGACCGGACGGACGCCGGTGAGGCAAGTTACGGTGGAGCATCAAGCTCTAGCGCAGCTCGCCCGACCGAAAAGTCGAGTCCCGTCATTTTCTGGGTTATGTGCCAGATTCTGCTGTTTCGCAGTAACCCGACAGCGACTAGATACTGTGTCCATTGGATTCTTTTGTGAGTTGAAAAAAGGCCTTCGTCGAAGGCCCGGGCAATTTACTCAGGGTGGTTGGATACGTCAACCTTAAATGCCCGATTAGTAGTGTATTAAATGGAAAAAGCGGCGGGCTCTATGATTGATTCAGCTAAATGACAGAGAGTTGTCGTTCATGTGACGGAAGCGGAAGAACTTGCTGGCGGCCGATAACAAGTTTCCGTCGGCTCCCTTCAATGCAGTGCTAACGTTAGGGCCTTCGCAAAGTCAGGAGCAATTGAGCGTGGATATCGAGTGCGTGGTGGTCGGCGCCGGTGTGGTCGGGTTGGCGGTGGCCAGGGCGTTGGCCCGTAGTGGTCGGGAAGTGATCGTGGTCGAAGCGGGCGAGGGCATTGGGGGAGGGATCAGCTCACGTAACTCGGAAGTGATTCACGCCGGAATCTACTACCCGACTGGCAGCCTCAAGGCGCAGTTGTGCGTGGAGGGCAAGCAGCGTTTGTATGCCTTCTGCGATGAACACGGGGTTGATTATCAGCGTTTGGGCAAACTGATCGTGGCCACCGATGACCGCGAGTGTGCGGCCGTGCGCGTGTTGTTGGAGCAGGGCCGGCGCAATGGCGTCGATGACTTGCAATGGCTGGATGCGGCGCAAGCCCGGACGCTTGAACCGGCGCTGTCCTGCGTGGCTGCGCTGTGGTCGCCTTCCACCGGGATTATCGACTCTCATGCGCTGATGCTCGCACTTCAGGCCGATGCTGAGGCCGGCGGCGCGTCGGTTGTCTTGCGCACACCACTGGAGTCAGTCCGTTGCACCGGGCAAGGTTTCGAGTTGCAGTTGGGCGGTGTACAGCCGATGACCCTGAGCTGCCGTGAGTTGATCAATTGCGCTGGATTGTCCGCGCCGCCGTTGGCGAGTCGCATCAAAGGCCTGGCGCCGCAGCACGTTCCAACCGCTCGGCTGTGCAAGGGCAGTTATTTCAGCTTGAGTGGCCGGGCGCCGTTTCGGCATCTGGTGTATCCAGCGCCGCAAAGCGCCGGGCTGGGCGTGCACATGACCCTTGATCTGGGTGGTCAGGCGCGTTTCGGGCCGGACGTCGAATGGGTCGACCATGTCGATTACCGCGTGGACCCGCGCCGCGCCGATGGCTTCTATGAGGTGATCCGTCGTTACTGGCCGGCACTGCCCGATGGCAGCCTGCAACCTGCCTACAGCGGCATCCGCCCGAAGATCACCGGGCCGACTGAACCGGCCGCTGACTTCATCATCAGCGGCCCGGCCGAGCATGGCGTGCCGGGGCTGGTGAACCTGTTTGGCATCGAATCACCGGGCCTGACCAGTTGCCTGGCGCTGGCCGATCGGGTAGTGGAGCGCCTTTCCCCCAAGTCAGTCGACGACACAATCCTGTAGCAGCTGTCGAGCACCGCGAGGCTGCGTCCGGCTGCGAAGCAGTCGAAAACCCTGCACACGCGGCCTTTCTGAAACACCGCGTCGCCTGATTTCACGACTGCTTCGCCCGAGCGCGGACCGAGCCGAACGCAGCCTCGCGGTGCTCGACAGCTGCTACACGGCGGCGGCTACACAGGTCACATTGTGAGCATGCCGGTTATCAGCCTTTGCGATGCCGCCCGCCGAGCGGGCTATGCTTTGCAGTGCGCCCATCACCATGGGAGATCTCTCATGATCAACGTACGCACTGCCCGCATGCTTGCCGATTACAAAAACTGGGCCGACCAGCGCCTCTTTGACAGCCTGGCCGCACTGCCGGCAGGGGAGGTCAGTAAAGAACGCGTGTCGGTGTTCAAAAACATGATCGGCACCCTGAACCACATCTACGTGGTGGACTGCATCTGGCAAGCTCACCTCGAAGGCCGAGGGCACGGCTTCAAAACCTCCCATGATCTGTTGCATGCCGACCTTGGCGAACTGTGCATGGCACAACGGGAGATCGATCACTGGTACTGCGACTGGAGCGAACGGCAGACTGAGGCGTCGCTGGATAAACCCATCGAGTTTTCGTTTGTGTCGGGCGAAAGTGGCACCATGAGCGCCGGCGCGATACTGATGCACGTGGTCAACCATGCCAGCTATCACCGTGGCTGGGTGATCCAGATGTACTTCGAAATACCGGCCATGCCACCGGTCACGGACTTGCCGGTGTACCTGCGCGAGACCCAACCGACAGCGTTCACGTCGCTGTATGCCCCTGTAGTGGAGCCGACATGTAGTGTGCAATTTTCGAACGCAACCAGCGTTCTGCCGGATCGTTATCGTTGACGCCGTTCCAGACCATGGACAGCTCGGACAGCACAATGTCAAACGGCGGGTCGTCGACACGCAACTGGCTGCTGCCTTCGATCAACGCACTCGCGGCGTAATCCGGCACCGTAGCCAGCATGTCGGTGCCGGCCAGCAAGGCGCGCAGCCCGGCGAACTGCGGCACCGCCAACACCACCCGCCGTGAACGTCCGATACGGGCCAGGTCACTGTCGATGGCCCCGGTCAAATCCCCGGAAAACGACACCAGCGCATGCGGCCGGTCGCAGAACTCGTCCAGCGTCAGCGGGCCGGGCCGGTCATCGCCGCGCAAAATCTTCACACTCAAGTCGCGCAACTTCTTGCGCTTGGCGTTGGCCGGCAACTCCGTGGTGTAACTGATCCCGACAGAAATCTCGCCGCTGGCGAGCATCGATGACATCAGCAGATAATTCACCCGACGCACCACCACCACAACGTTCTGCGCCTCCTCACGAATCTGCTTGAGCAGCGGCGGAAACAGGCCGAACTCGGCGTCGTCGGACAGGCCGATACGAAACACATCACGGCTGGTGGCCGGGTCGAAATCCTTGGCCCGACTGACCGCACCGGAAATGGTGTCCATCGCCGGTTGCAATTCCTTGAGAATCACCAGCGCACGCGGGGTTGGCTCCAGTGAGCGACCGTTGCGCACCAGCAACGGGTCGTCGAACAGGTCGCGCAATTTCGCCAGTGAGGCACTGACGGCGGGTTGACCGAGGAACAGCTTCTCCCCGGCGCGGGTCAGGTTTTTCTCGAACATCAGGGTTTCGAAAATCACCAGCAGGTTCATGTCCACGCGGCGCAGGTCGTTGCGGTTCATGGGGATTGCTCGCAGGTTTTTTTGGGTCTGTTCAGTAAAGCATCAAACCTGAATGGGTCATTAAACGGCGATGTTTAACACACATCTCCAGACACTCTCCGAGGCTACACAACCTTGCGCTGTTGCCTACGACTGCGCCAGAATCCGCCGGCTTGTGCGCCTTGGGTCGGGACTTTATCGTTTCCGGGTCGCTGACAAATCAGCGATCGGATTTGACCGTCCGATTCAATCAAGGCGTACCAGTGCCCAAGAAAAGTTTCAGGCTTTTTGCGGTGGCTGTGCGCGGGACACCTTCGGGTGTGCCGGATACCTTGATTTCCGGTCGGTCAACCCGCGTACAGCTGCCACCTTGATTCGTTTGACCGCGGACGGTGGCGGCTCCACTAATCAAGGAGTTTCACTGTGTTCAAGATCACACCCAACCCACCAGAAACCGACGACGTTTCCCCCTACGAAACCACCGACTCCAAAAAACTCAATACCGCCGCCGACCGTGCCCTCGATTACTACCTCAAACCGGTCATTCCCAAAGACACGCCGCGCAAGCCCAGCACGATCTACTTCGTTGGGCCCGACACTGATAACGAAACCTTGCTGGTCAACGCCTGTGAGACTTTGGCGTCAGCGAGTGTCATGTTGAGTGATTTCGCGGGGCAACTGAACGGCCCGCAGCGCCATACCCTGCTGGGCATTCAAAACTCCGTGATGTTGGGCGAACTGGCGGTGAACCGGATGCTGGATAACGTCGATCCGCAAAGCTAATGCCACAACTGCATGGCTGATAGCTGAGTTTTGCGGTGCTTGTCCGGGCCTCATCGCGAGCAGGCTCACTCCCACAGGGGATTTTTGTGGACTCACTATTTGTGAGCAACACAGAACAACTGTAGGAGTGAGCCTGCTCGCGATTGCGGTGTATCAGACACAGATGATGTTGCCTAGCACACCGCCATCGTCGGAACGCCGCCCGGAGCCGGCTCACTCCCACACTGATCTCGGTCTTAAGCCGCCGGCTCAGTCAGTACTTTGCGGAACGTCTCCACCAACGGCCGCAAATTAATCCGGTGCCACGCTGCCCACAATGGCGTGGTAAACGAAATCCATGGCACTTCCCGCAGCACCACACCCGGTGGCGCATTCCTGCTCAGCCCCTTCTGAATCATCGCAATCCCCAACCCCGACGCCACCAGCCCCAATGCGGTGAACGGTTCGGTGGCTTCCATGCGGATGTCCGGGGTGAATCCGGCGCGGATGCAGGCGCTGACGAAGTCGTCGCGGCTGGTGACGTTTTGCCGGTGTTGCACACCAATCCATTCCTGATCGGCCAGGTCCGCCGGGGTCAGTTTCGACTGGTGGGCGAGGGGATGGTGCTCCGGCAGCGCCAGCAACATCGGGTCGTCCAGTACTTGAAAGCCCAGCAAATCCGGGTCCTCGGCGACGGGTGGTTCGCTGACCAAGGCGATATCCAGACTACGCTGGCGCAGGCCTTCGAGTTGTTCGGCGGAGCTCAGGTTGTACAGCGCGACATACACGTTCGGTCGGTCGACGCGCAACACGCGCAAGGCATTCGGCAGCACGCCGGCGTGCATGGCGTTTTCGATGTAGCCGATGCACAAGCCGCCTTCTTCGCCGCGACCGAGGCGTTTGCCCAGGGATTCGAGGCGGTTGGCGTGGGTCAGCAGGGCGCGGGTTTCGGCGAGGAAGGTCTGGCCGTCGCGGGTCAGGCGGATGCGTTGCTGGCTGCGTTCGAACAGGGTCAGGCCCAGGCGTTCTTCGAGCTGGGCGATCTGCCGGCTCAGGGGTGATTGGGAAATGTGCAGGCGTTCGGCGGCGCGACCGACGTGTTCTTCTTCGGCGACGGCGACGAAGTAGCGCAATTGGCGAATGTCGATCATGTCAGACCTCTAGGGACTCAAGTGCTGCACATTATGTCTTGGACGGTCAGACCCCGGCAATCTAGGATTTGCTCAACGGTAAAGCAAAAACCGCTCTTTGTAGGAGCCGGCTTGCTGGCGATAGCGGTTAATCAAGCGATAACTGTGTTGACTGTTTCAACGCCTCGCCAGCAAGCCGGCTCCTACAGGTTCACGAGACATTCAAGAGGAATTACCCATGAGCTTGAAAGACAAACTGCCCGGCGCGCTGGGTTTCGGCACGGCGCCATTGGGCAATATGTTTCGCGCCATTCCTGAAGAAGAGGCGCTGGCCACTGTGCACGCCGCTTGGGATGCCGGCGTACGTTACTTCGACACCGCGCCGTTCTACGGTTCGGGCCTGTCGGAAATCCGCTTGGGCACCGCGCTGGCGCAGTACAACCGCGACGACTATGTGCTGAGCAGCAAAGTCGGCCGGGTCATTCTTGATGAAGTCGAAGACGCCGCTTCCCGCGATCTGGGCGAGAAGAGCGGGGTGTTCGAACACGGTCGTCCGAACAAGATCGTCAACGACTACAGCGCCGACGCCACAATGCGCTCCATCGAAGACAGCCTCAAGCGTCTGCAAACCGACCGTCTGGACATCGTTTGGGTGCACGACATCGCTCAGGATTTCTACGGTGATCAGTGGTTGGAATACTTCAATCAGGCCCGCACCGGCGCGTTCAAAGTGCTGACTCGCTTGCGTGAAGAAGGGGTGATCAAGGGCTGGGGCCTGGGCGTGAACAAGGTCGAGCCGTGCGAGTTGACCCTTGATCTGACCGAAGCACAGCCGGACGGTTTTCTGCTGGCGGGTCGCTACACTCTTCTCGACCACGATCGAGCGTTGCAACGTTTGATGGACGCCGCCCTGGCGCAGAAGGTCGAGATCGTGGTCGGTGGTCCTTACAGCTCGGGCATTCTGGCTGGCGGTGCGCACTTCGAATACCAGAAGGCCAGTCCGGCGATTATCAACAAAGTCGAGCACATCAAACGTATCGCCGCCGCGCACGGTGTCGACATTAAAGCAGCGGCATTGCAGTTCTCGTTGGCTAATCCGGCGGTGGCGGCGGTGATTCCAGGGTCCAGCCGTCCAGAGCGGATAGCTGAAGACGTTGCCGCACTGTCGGCGGTAATTCCCGCGGCTTTCTGGCAAGCGATGCGTGACGCAAAACTGGTGTCCGACCGCGCACCGTTGCCGATCACAGGAGTTTGAACATGAAGATTGATCTGAGTGGAAAACTCGCCATTGTCAGCGGCAGCACGGCCGGCATTGGCTTGGGCATCAGCAAGGCGCTGGCCGAATCCGGTGCCACGGTGGTGGTGATCGGACGCGAAACGGCCAAGGTCGACCAGGCGCTGGCGAGCATTCGTCAGAGTGTGCCCGGTGCGCAGTTGCGTGGTCTCACCGCCGACCTGGGTACCGCCGAAGGCGCCGAGGTGCTGTTCGCCGCCGAACCCCGTGCAGATATTCTGGTAAACAACCTCGGGATCTTTAACGAGGTGGATTTCTTCGACACGCCAGACAGCGAGTGGACGCGGTTTTATGAGGTCAACGTGATCTCCGGCGTACGCCTGTCCCGGCATTACGTGCCGGACATGGTCAAGCAGGGATGGGGGCGGGTGATCTTCGTTTCCTCGGAGTCCGGCATCTCGATCCCGGCCGACATGCTCAACTATGGCGTGACCAAAAGCGCCAACCTGGCGGTGTCCCATGGCTTGGCCAAACGGCTTGCGGGCACTGGCGTGACGGTCAATGCGATCCTGCCCGGCCCGACGTTGACCGATGGTCTGGAGCAGATGCTCAAGGGCGCCACCGCCGCATCCGGTCGCAGCGTTCGCGAAGAGGCCGATGCGTTTGTACTGAAAGCGCGGCCGACGTCGATCATCCAGCGCGTGGCGGATGTCGAGGAGGTTGCGAATCTTGTGGCGTACATCGCTTCACCGCTGTCCTCGGCCACTACGGGCGCGGCATTACGCGTCGACGGCGGTGTCGTCGACAGCATGGCGATTTGATTTTTTTCGATTAAGAGAGAGCATTACATGGCAACTGCATCAGCGTTTACCGATATCCCGGCTTCGGCCGATGAAGTGTGGCAATTGATGGGTGGATTCAACTCGCTGCCGGACTGGCTGCCGTTTATTCCGCAAAGCGAATTGAGTGAAGGCGGGCGGGTGCGCAGCTTGCAAACGGCGGACGGCGCGGTAGTGGTTGAACGGCTTGAGGCGTTTGATAACGCTGGCAAATCCTACAGCTACTCGATTCTGCAGGCGCCGTTTCCGGCCACTGCGTATTTGGCGACGATCCGCGTTGAAGCGCAGGGGCAGGGGGCTCGGGTGACGTGGTCGGGGCGGTTTGAGCCTGTGGGTGTGAGTGAGGAAGAAGTGGTGGCGTTATTTACCGGGATTTATCAAGGCGGGCTTGAAGCCCTGCGGGCTAACTACCCAGCCTGACAACACCACAATCCCCCTGTAGGAGCGGGCTTGCCCGCGAAGGCGGTGTGTCAGTCAACGATGATGTCGACTGACACGGCCTCTTCGCGGGCAAGTCGGATCGCCGCACCGCCGCTCCTACAGGTTATGTGTCAACTCTGAAGGAGGGGTCAGGTCTGAGGGATCAGGCTCTGCCGGCAATCAAGCACCAACCGCGCGCCACCGAGTTCGCTGCTGCCCACTTCCAGCGCAAACCCATGCAGGCTGGCAATCGCCGCAACAATCGACAATCCCAAACCAAACCCGCTTTTCTGATGACCACCTTCAGCACGATAGAAGCGCTGAAACACCGCCTCGCGTTCGGCCTCTGGAATCCCGGGCCCGGAGTCGAGCACTTCAATTCGCGTAAATCCGCCTTCACGGACCCCGCGCAATATCACCTCGCCCCCCGGCGGTGTGAACTTGATCGAGTTGCTCAGCAAATTCGCCACGGCTTCGAACAACAGCGCCCGATCCCCGTTAAGGGCTGGCAACGATGCCGGTATTTGCAGGGTGAAAATCAGTTCGCCTTCTTCCGCCAGCGGCAGGTAAAAGTCGTGCAGCTCTTGCAGCAACGGCACCGGGTCCAGTTGCACAAAACCTGACCGACGCTGGCGATCTTCCAACTCGGAAATCCGCAGCAATCCGCGAAAGCGCGCCATCAGGGTGTCCGCTTCACCGAGCACGGAATCCAGTTGCACGGCCAGCGTCGAGCCGTCTTCAGCCTGTTGCTGAATCCGGTACAGCTGCGCCCGCAGGCGTGTCAGCGGGGTGCGCAGGTCGTGGGCGATGTTGTCGCAGACACCCTTGACCTCGTGCATCAACCGCTCGATGCGTTCCAGCATGGCGTTGACGATGGCGGCGAGCATGTCCAGTTCATCGCGGCGGTTGGACAAGGGCAGGCGTCGGGTCAAATCACCGGCGACGATGGCTTCGGCGCTGGCCTGGATCGCGCGGATACGTCGCAGGGGGCGGCGGCGCAACAAGTGCCAACCGACAATGCCGGGAATGATCGTCAGCGTGACGCCCCAGAGCAACGCATGAAGGATGATCCGGGTGACGGCGAACAACGAACCGTTGTCGCGCACCAGCACCAGCCAGCGACCGTCCCGGGTCTGGGTCGCGACCGCGTCGCAGCTGTCGGCGGGCAGGGTCGGGTCGTCGGAGTCGGCGCAATCGCTGAGCATGTGGATCTTGCCGTCCAGCGGCAGGCCTTCGGGCATTTGGCGAAGTGCACCGCTGAGGTAGCGGTGCTGAGCATCGAACAGGCCATAGGCGTCGATGCCGCGAATGTCGAAGGTCATGCTGACGGCGAGGGCGTCCGCCAATTGTTCGCCCTGAAAGTGCGAAAACAAATGCTGACGTTGCATCAGCGAATGTTTGGCCAGGTTGTCCAGGTAAGCGGACACCTCGTAGTACATGACGCCCATGAGGATCGCGCTCCAGACCACAAACAGCGAGCTGTAGAGCGCCAGCAAGCGGCTGCTGGAGGAACGCCAGCCGTTAGACGGGTTCGGCAATGACATAACCCGAGCCTCGCACGGTCCGAATCAGTGGGGCCTGGCCTTGTGGGTCAATTTTCTTGCGCAAACGGCCGATGTGCACGTCGATCAGGTTGGTGCCGGGGTCGAAGTGGTAGCCCCAGACTTCTTCAAAAATCATCATGCGCGACAGAATCTGCCCGGTGTTGCGCATCAGGAATTCGAGCAATTTGTACTCGGTCGGCAGCAGCGTCAGCAGCAGGCCGGCGCGGCTGGCTTCGTGGCTGATCAGGTTGAGTTCCAGGTCAGCCACTCGCAGTGTGGTGGCCTGGGCGGTCACGGTGTTCTGACGGCGCAGCAGCACTTCAACGCGGGCGGCCATTTCATCGGTGGCGAATGGCTTGGTCAGGTAATCGTCACCGCCCGCGCGCAAGCCCCGCACTCGCTCATCGACGTCAGAGAGGGCGCTGATCATCAGGATCGGCGTGGCCACGCCCATGGTCCGCAACGTGGTGACAATCGCCAGGCCATCGAGCTCTGGCAGCATGCGGTCGAGGGTGATCAAGTCGTAGTCGCCACTGACCGCACGCTCCAGACCTTCACGGCCATTGTCGACCCAATCGACATCGAGGCCGTGGCTGCTCAATTCGGCGACGATTTCCCGGGCGGTCACGGCGTCGTCTTCGATGGTCAAGATGCGGGTCATAGGGCTGGCCTGATTAGCGGTTCACAATGATGAGCAGCATTTTGCCAAGAATTACGCGTGGCTTAATAAATTAACTTTCATGTTGCGCCAAGGGCCGATACGGAGCATTGATATCATACGGCCACAACTTAATCAGGAAGCCGCTTTGTGCACTCGTTGATTCGTCGTAGTGGGATGCTGATTGTGGTACTGCTGTGCCTCGCCAGCCAGTCTGCCTGGGCGGGCAATACACCGTGTTCGGGAAAGAAAGGTGGCATTGATCGCTGCGAAGGCGATCTGTTTTTGTGCAATGACGGCTCCATCAGCGGTTCGAAGAAAAGCTGCTCGGCGATGTTTGGCGGTCAGAGTCAGGCCCGGCCGCAAACGCTTCTGCAGAGCACTGATGGCTGCGCCTGCGGAACCGGTTCATTCTGCACCGGGCCCAGAGGCGGGGTGTATTGCCTGACGCCCAGCGGTAACAAGAGTTACCGGCGCAAGTAGTTCGAACGTAATGCATAAAACCCGCTGATTTGACGGGTTTTTTGCAATGGCGAAGGGAAAGAGCACAGCAAGGCTTAAACCCTGCTGGCCTCCTGCTCCTCTAACTGATCCGACTCAAACAGCTTCGCCAACTCCGCCCGTGCTTCCTGCGCGGTTTGCAACACCTTCGCGGCATCGTCATAAACGGCATGCTGCGCTTCCAGCACCTGCTCATCGTGATGCTTGAAGCGCTTGATCCGCGCATCGGCCTGGGCCTGGGTCAGCCCCAGGCCCACCAACGTGCGCCGGCTCATTTCCAGGCTCGAGTAATAGGTTTCTCGAATCGCCTCGGCGCCAAGGTCCACCAGGCGATGCACATGCTGGCGGTTACGCGCCCGAGCGATGATTTTGATGTGCGGATACAGCCGGTGCACCACTTCGGCGGTCTTGATATTGGTGTCCGGATCATCGGTGGCAATGACAAAATATTCGGCCTGTTCGACCTTGGCTGCGCTGAGGATTTCCGGGCGCATGGGGTCGCCATAGAACACCGGCACACCGCCGAAACTGCGGGACAGTTCGATGGTTTCCACCGAGGTGTCGAGAGCCACGAATTTGATGTTTTGCGCCCGCAGAATCCGCGCTACGATCTGCCCCATTCGGCCCATGCCGGCAATCACCACACGCGGCGCATCGGTGTCGATTTTACGAAATTTTTCCGGCACCACGACAGGTTGCACCTTGGGCGAATACAGACGTGCGCACAGTAGCAACAACAGCGGCGTCACTGCCATGGACAGGGTGATCGTCAGCACCAGCAAGTCGTACAAGTGCGGCTCGAACAAGCCCTGATCGCGGCCGATCTTGAACACCACAAATGCGAATTCACCACCAGCCGCCAACACGATGCCCAGACGCAGCGCATTGACTTTGCCCAAGCCACCGGCCAATAGACCCACGATAAACAGCAGCGGCAGTTTGATAGCGATCAGCAGTAGCGTCAGCCCGAGCACTGCAATCGGCGCGCTCAGCAGCAAGCTCAGGTTAGCCCCCATACCGACGCTGATGAAGAACAACCCCAGCAGCAGGCCTTTGAACGGTTCGATCTGCGCTTCCAGTTCATGCCGGTATTCGGAGTCCGCCAGCAGCAACCCGGCGAGGAACGCGCCCAGCGCCATGGACACGCCGACCAGGTCCATCAGCCACGCCGTACCGATCACCACCAGCAGCGCCGTGGCGGTGGACACCTCCGGCAAACGGGTCTTGGCCACCACGCGAAACACCGGGCGCAGCAGATAGCGTCCGCCAATCACCACTACCGCAATGCTGGCCAACACTCGCAATCCATGATTCACATTGTCGGCCGCCGTACTGGCGTGATCGCCACCCGCCAGCAGCGGCACCATGGCGATCAGCGGGATCGCGGCGATGTCCTGAAACAGCAGAATCGCAAACGCCAAGCGGCCGTGAGGGCTGGTCAGCTCCTTGCGTTCGGCCAGGCTTTGCAAGCCAAACGCGGTGGACGACAAGGCAAGGCCAAGACCCAGCACGATGGCGCTGTTCAGCGGCTGACCGAAGACGAACAGCGCCAGTACGCCAATCACCGAACCTGTTAGCAGCACCTGCGCCAGGCCCACGCCGAACACCGATTTGCGCATTACCCACAAGCGTCGCGGCGACAGTTCCAGGCCGATGACGAACAACAGCAACACCACGCCGAGTTCAGAGATGTGGCTGACACTTTGCGGATTGCCAATCAACCCCAGCACGGACGGCCCGATGAGGACGCCGGCAAACAGATAACCCAGCACGGCTCCCAATTGCAGGCGCTTGGCCAAGGGCACGGTGAGCACCGCTGCGAACAGAAACACGACAGCGGCTTGCAACAGGTTGCCTTCATGGGGCATGGCTTACTCCAGAACTCGGTACGGCGGAGCGCCAAGGATAGAGGCTTCGGCGAGACGCGTCAGCCTTTGCTGGCCGACAAACGGCTATCGCTGACAAGCCAGCTCCTACAGGAGAACGCGCTCACCCGTAGGAGCTGGCTTGCCAGCGAAGAAGCCCAAACAGACAACCAAGCAATCAGATAAACCCAGCCACCTGTAGGAGCTGGCTTGCCAGCGAAGACGCCCGAACAGACACCGAGCAATCAGACAAACGCAGCCACCTGTAGGAGCTGGCTTGCCAGCGAAGACGCCCGAACAGACACCGAGCAATCAGACAAACGCAGCCACCTGTAGGAGCTGGCTTGCCAGCGAAGACGCCCGAACAGACACCCGTGCAATCAGATAAACCCAGCCACCTGTAGGAGCTGGCTTGCCAGCGAAGACGCCCGAACAGACTACCGTGCAATCAGACAAACGCCTCGATATGTGCCATCCCCCGAGCCACATACTCATCCTTCTCACCCACCGGCGCGAAGTTGTGCAACACCTCCCGAGCCGCTTCAGTGCCTTTCAGTCGAGCTAGAAACCACACCGCCAAATACTGCGCCGACAAACAACCACCCGCCGTCGCGACATTCCCGTTGGCATAAAACGCCTGATTGACGACATTTACACCAGCCGCCTGCACCCACGGCTTGCTGATGGCATCGGTGCAAGCGGGGGCGTCGCCGAGCAAGCCGAGCTTTGCCAGTAAAAAGGTGCCAGAACATTGCGCAGCCAGTAACTGCCGGCCTGGATCGAAACGCAGTTGATCCATGATCGCCGGATTCTCAGCTACTTCACGAGTCTTGCGTCCGCTCCCAACCAGCACAGCATCCGCCTGGCAAGCCTCTGCCAGATCAATCTGCGCATCGATGGTCAAACCATTCATGGACGTGACACGCGGCGTCGGCGAAGCGATGCTCACGCGCCAGTCCTTGTCCCCCAGCAGCGACACCCGGCTGAGCATGCCGTAAGCGATCAGGGAATCCAGTTCGTTGAAACCGTCGAAGGTCAGAATGGCAATGTGCATGGCGGTTAGTCCTGAGTGTGTTCACGCAGCCTACGCCGAGCCGAGGCGCAATCCCCGGTACAGTCAGGCGCAGAATCATCGCAACAGTAAGGAATGATTTTTCGCAAGCACAGTACCCCGGTGGAGCGTTTAAGCCCTATTGGCCGGGAGCTCGCACCGGGCTCTCGATGCCCAACCGATACTGATTATTCCCACTGCGCTTGGCCTCATACATCGCCAGGTCCGCAATATGAATCAGCCGGTCCATGCTTAGCGCATGGTCCGGGTACACCGAGACCCCGAGGCTGGTGCCGATGTGTCGCTGGTCATTGCCAATGGTGATCGGCGGTGACAGTTCGACGAAGATTTTCTGGCAGATGTTGCGCGCTTCATCCTGCAGGCAGATGTCCTGAGGCAATCCTTGGAGAATGACCACAAATTCGTCGCCGCCGATCCGGGCGACGGTGTCGGTGGAACGCAATATTTTCTTCAAGCGGGCGGCCGTGGCGATCAGGACGCGGTCGCCGGCCGCATGGCCGTAGTGATCGTTGATGGCTTTGAAACCGTTGAGGTCGACAAACACCAGCGCAACTCGGGTGGCGCCGATACGGGCTTGCTCCAGAGCCTCGGACAGGCGTACTTCCAGCACCAGTCGATTGGGCAGCCCGGTCAGTGGATCGTAATGAGCCAGGTATTGCAGGTAACTGGCGGAAGCTTTTTCCTCTGTGATGTCGCGCACTACGCCCATCATTTTGATGGTGGCATCGTGGTCGTTCTTGACCACGTTGCCTGTCTCTCGCAACCAGTGAATGCTGCCGTCGGGCCAGACGACGCGGTATTCCTCGTCATGGTTTTCGCCGGTTTCCAGGCAGCGCAATTCCCCGGCGCGCACGCTGGCGCGGTCCTCTGGGTGTACGCAGGAGCAAAACAGGGCGTAGGAGGGTGTCACTTCGCCGATCTTGAAGCCGAACATGCCGTAGATCGCGTCCGACTAGTAGAGCTTGTCGGTGTCGACGTCCCAGTCCCAGGTGCCGATACGGGCGAAGTATTGACTGCGTTTGAAGCGTTCGGCGTCGCCATCCTGACGCACGGACGGTCCCTCGGACAGGCTGGCAATCAGTGCACGACACTCGCCCAGTTGTTTTTTCAGCGAGCGCTCTCGATAGATCATCGCGATGAGCAGGGCAAGCATGACTGAGCCAATGGCTGCGCTGATCCAGAGCAGATTCATTCAGGGAGAGTCATTGGGTATTAAACCGAGGGAAACGTTGGTGCTTATGTTAGTTCACCGGACCGCTTGGTTGCAGTCGCTTTCTATCTAGCGAACGCTAGACTTGATGTGCAGCGATTGTCCCATCCCGATAAAGGCACCTGAAGAGTTGCAAGCAGGATGATTTTCTGGGAAAACCACGGCCCTCGAATACCGCAAACAGACCAACATCGTCATGAATGAACAACTGCAAATCATCGACCTCCAGCCAGGCGACGGCAAAGCCGCCGTCAAAGGCGCGCTGATCACCACCCAATATCGTGGCTGGCTGGAAGACGGAACCGAATTCGACTCGTCCTACAGCCGTGGCAAACCTTTCCAGTGTGTGATTGGCACCGGGCGGGTTATCAAAGGGTGGGATCAGGGGATTTTGGGGATGCAGGTGGGCGGCAAGCGCAAGCTGCTGGTGCCGGCGCATCTGGCCTATGGCGAACGGACGATGGGCAAGATTACGCCGAACTCGAACCTGATTTTCGAGATTGAACTGCTGGAAGTGCTGACGCGGGATGATTGACTGAGGCCTGATCGGAGCCTGTGGCGATGGGGCAACCCCATTCACCACAATGGCTTTCGATCTCTCGGCGGGTCAGGCGAATAGGTCAATGTCGTCAAGTGCATCCTCAACAACGCCTACCAGTGAAGGGTATTTGTGCTTCACCTGTTCGAGTGCTGGCAGCACCGTTTCTCTATCAATTTCGCAATGACGGCGAGCAATGTGGCCGAGAGCGGTGATGGCAGATGCTGCAATCGATTCGGTCTCACTTGCGAGGTACTTAAGGCAAGTGTTCTGAGCCCACATTCTGTTTTCTTCGTTCAGACCGATGGAAACCAATGCCGCGATAACATTGGCATCCACGTCGCTGGCAAGAAGTCTCGTCGCTTCATCGTGGCTTGTTGATGGGTCTAGATAGTAAAGCCCCACTCTTACTCCCGTACCCCGATGAAAAGATCCAATTCCGTAGGTAACTGCTGATCGAGCTCCGTAGCGATTTGCTGGATTTGTTCGCGGGTTAATAACCATTCCCCATCCGCGCTTTCATCAAGACTTTTCCAGCCAAGCACAGCCATTATCGCGGTTTCAAACTCAGGTCGAACCGTCAGTTCGAATTTGAGAGAGTCGTCTTCATCATCACCTTTTAAAAATCCACCAATCCATAAAAACATAAACGGCTCTTGATTTATTTCGCGGTGGTTCAGCCGAGTACGGCGGGGTCTATCTGCTCACCCGTTTCGTGGTTGACCTCGCCTATATGCTTGCCTTGCTTGTCGTAAACTTCTATCGCGCCTGGACATGAGCGTCCTTGTCTCATCCTTTAAAAGCGATGCGGACGCTATATCAATGGGTACTTGATAGATGTAGGACTGTTCTGAAACTCTGGCCGTTGTTACAAATGGGCGGCCTAGTTACAAACGATGACTAACCCTCAGCCCTGAAACGCCTCCCGATACGCATACAACCCCGGTGTGCCGCCGGTCATCACAAACAGCACGTTGTCACCGGACCGGAAGCGTCCTTGCGTGAGATCGGCCAATAACCCGGCAAAGGCTTTCCCGGAATATACCGGGTCGATCAACAGCCCTTCAGCGCGAGCCATCAAACGCACCGCGTCCAGCATGGCTGGCGTCGGCAGACCGTATCCGTCGCCCAACTGGCTGCCGTCGATGACGATCTCCGAAGCCTGAACACTGGCGCTGCTGCCCAGTAAAGACAGTGCAGCCTGGGTCAGTAGCAGGGTTCTGGCCGCCGAGGTATCCCTGTCTGATAAAACCGAGTACGACTTCACCAGCGAAGTACCTCTATCCAGCAACTTAAACCCGGCCGCGAGCCCGGCGTGGGTGCCGGCGCTGCCGTTGGGTACCACGACCTGATTGAAGGTGAGGCCGAGTTCGGTTTCTTGTTGCGCAATCTCCGCCGCGCAGCGCGCATAGCCAAGAGCACCCAGCGGTGTCGAGCCGCCCGTAGGAATCACCAGTACCTTGTGCCCGGAAGCTCGAAGGTGCTCGGCGCGTTTCTCGGCTTCGGCAAGTGACTCGCTGCCACCGGCCAGCACGCTGATGGAGGCGCCGAACAACTGGTCGAGCAGGACGTTGCCGTTGAGTTCGTAGTCCACTTCCGTTTTTGGGACTGATCGGGTGAGGATCAGTTCGCAGGCGATACCGAGGCGGGCACACACCGCAGCGGTCAGCCGCGCATGGTTGGATTGAAGTCCGCCGATGGTGATGACCGTGTCGACCCCGGCCGCCAATGCTGCGCCGAGATGAAATTCGAGTTTGCGCAGTTTGTTGCCACCACCGCCAATCAGCATGTGATCATCGCGCTTGAGGAACAGGCCGATGCCTTGCGCCTTCAAACCCAACTGCTGCTCAAGGCGTTCAGCGCGCTGGATCGGCGTCGGGCCTTGCAAAAGGTCGGCCCGGGGAAAAGCACTCAGTGACTTGTCCAGAAGGGTTTGCATCGATGGCGCCTCGTTGTTCAGTGTTATTACCGTGACTCTAGGGAGAAAGTTCCGGCGGATAAACACATCGCCGGTTACAACTCTTTTAACCTGATGTATTTAATGCGGACATGATCATGGCCAAACTCAGGCCATTGGAAGTCTTCGTCGCGGTGGTCGAGGCGGGGAACTTCCCCGACGCGGCCAAGGTTTAGATAGGCTATGGCGCGTCGTACCGCCAACGCCATGTTATGGGAGGGCGCGTGTCGCCAATCAACGAATATGCAGCTGTTCAACTGCTGGACGAAGCTTTTCGGCACTGGACCGGCCAGGGTCTGCCGGCCCCTGAATCACTGACCGGACCGGAACGCTTGCACTGGTTGCACGAGCACGCGCCGTACAGCCTGTTAGCCCATGGCACCGAAGACGATCCTCGCTTCTTCTATGCCAATGAACAGACGCTGGCCTGTTTCAAATACGATCGCTCGCAGTTCCTTGGTATGCCGTCACGGTTCAGCGCTTCGCCGTTGGACCGAGCCATGCGCCAGACACTGCTGGAACAGGTCACGGTCAACGGAATTGCTCATGACTATAGCGGCTGGCGGGTGGACAGGGACGGCAATGCCTTCATGATTTACGAAGGCAAAGTCTGGACCCTGATCGATCAGCACGGCGAGCATCGGGGGCAGGCAGCATTGTTCTGGCCGGATAGCGCGCGCGTTGGTGTAATTGATTGACAGGTTTTGAATGATGCGTCGTTTGTCATGGCGCCTTCGCGGTCTCACGGCACATCACGAAACACCGGAATCCGCCCATTCAACGAAGGCCGGTACTCCCAGGCCAATCGCTCCAGCGCAGGCTGGTGCGCCAGAATCTCCCTCAACGTCGCACTGGCAATCCCCAGCGCCAGTTCTTGCCCCGGACACTGATGCCGCCCCGCGCCAAAGGTAAAACTGCGGCGCTGCGGGCGATCCAGACGAAAGGCGTCGGGGCTGTCATTCAGCTGCGGATCGCGATTGGCCGACGCCAACAGCACCAGAACCACATCGCCCGCATGCAGGCGCACGCCCTCGATCTCACAGGGTACGGCGACAAACCGGCGAGTGTTCTGCACCGACGGGTCAAAACGCTGGGTTTCGGCAATCAAATCATCTACGCAGGCCCGCTGAAGCGATGGATGTCGAATCACCGCCAATAGCGCGTTGCCGATCAGCCCCGCAGTGGCTTCAAAGGTCTGGGAAAACAGGCCAAGCAGATTGGCGATCAGCGTTTCCTGGTCGCCGGCGAAGCGCTCGCGAATCCCGGTGAGCAGTGGGCTTTTATTGTCCGGATCGTCGAGCAACTCAATGAAGTAACCCCGTAAATGTTCAGCGGCAGCCTGTGCTGCGTCGAGTTGCGCCTGATCGCTGAGTGGCGACAGGCACGCCACGAAATCCGCTGTCAGCTTGCTGATCGCCCGGCCCTGAGCCGGTGTGAAGCCCAGCAACGCCGCCACCAGGCACACCGGCCCGCGAAACATGGCGTTGTACAAGCCGTCGGCGTGCGGCGTGATCAATCGCACCGCCACCAACGCATTGACTTCATCCCCATCAATCAACCCCAGCCCTGGCTCAATCGCTGACCTCGGGCAGCGCTGCCGTTCGCCTTCATTCATCCGCATCAACTGCCCGAACACCTTGCCCGCCATGCCGCCGGCAATCGCCTTGGGCACCGGTTCAGAGGCCGGCCGGACATGGCAATCAGGGTGTGCCAGTACGGCGGCGACCGCTCGGGCGCTGCTGGCCACCCACATTTTCAGTCCTTCGTGAAAAATCAGTCCTCCTTGGGCACGCAATTGCGCGTAATAGGGATAAGGGTCGGCATGAGTCGCAGCGATGATCGGGTTCATGGGTCGCAGCCTTGTTCGTGGGGAAAGTGTTGCTACTATCTCCAGTCCGAAAGGCCCTTGATTCGTCCGGGAGCGAAATATGAACGCAGAACAACACGACATCGGCGTCTCTCAGGTAGCAGCAGCCATCGCGGAGCCGGCCCGGACGAAAATCCTCTGTTCGCTGATGGACGGTCACGCCCGCACCAGCACCGAACTGGCGGCGATTGCAGAAGTCAGCGCCTCCACCGTCAGCGCGCACTTGTCCAAACTCAAGGAACTGGCGCTGGTGCGGCTGCACGTGCAGGGCCGCCATCGTTATTACAGCCTGGCGGACAAGCGCGTAGCCCAGGCACTGGAAGCGCTGATGGTGATCGGCCAGAACACTGCACCGAGGTTCAACTCGCGCACGCCGGATCGCCTGCAGTTCGCCCGCACCTGCTACGACCACATGGCCGGTACGTTGGCGGTGCTGCTGCATGACCGGATGCTGGAAAAAGGCTGGTTGCTGGAAACCGATGAGCAGGCTTATCGGCTGAGTGACAGCGGCGAGGCGCTGTTTGAAGGATTGGGCATTGAGGTCAAGGACCTGAGTACGCTGCGCCGCCGTTTCGCGTGTCCGTGTCTGGACTGGAGCATGCGTCGGCCGCATCTGGGTGGCTCGTTGGGGGCGGCGTTGCTGCAAACGGCGATCAAACGTAAGTGGGTGACGCAGGACCTGGACAGCCGGGCGTTGACGTTGACGGCGATGGGGCGCAAGGCGCTTGGCGCGCAGTTCGACCTGGTACTGCCGTCTTCAAACGGATCATCAATGCCTATTGATAAAAGACATCAAGAGATTTCCGCTACTCATTGAATTGTAAGAATAACTCTGACAAATCGAAGGCGAAAAAAAGCCCGGCTATCCAATCGATAGCCGGGCTTTTTTGCTCAAGCTCAAGCGAACAGCAGCGTCAGATCAAACCTTGACGATCCAGCCCGCCGGCGCTTCGATGTCGCCAGTCTGTACACCGGTCAGCTCTTTGTAGAGCTTCTGGGTGACCGGGCCGACTTCGGTTTCGCTGTGGAACACGTGCAGGTGGTCGTTGTAGCTGATGCCGCCGATCGGGGTGATCACGGCTGCGGTACCGCAAGCGCCGGCTTCCTTGAAGTCCGAGAGCTTGTCGATGAACACGTCACCTTCAATCACTTCCATGCCCAGACGCGATTTTGCCAGCTCGATCAACGACAGGCGGGTGATGCCTGGAAGGACCGACGGCGAGTTCGGGGTGACGAACTTGTTGTCGTGGGTGATCCCGAAGAAGTTGGCAGAACCGACTTCTTCGATCTTGGTGTGGGTCATTGGGTCCAGGTAGATGCAGTCAGCGTAGTGCGCTTTCTTGGCCTGGGAACCTGGCATCAGGCTGGCGGCGTAGTTGCCACCGACCTTGGCCGCGCCAGTGCCTTGTGGGGCGGCACGGTCGAAGCTGGAGATCAGGAAGTTGTGCGGGGTCAGGCCGCCCTTGAAGTAGGCGCCGACCGGAATGGCGAAGATCGAGAAAATAAACTCGGGGGCGGTACGTACGCCGATGTTGTCACCCACGCCGATCACGAACGGACGCAGGTACAGCGCGCCGCCGGTGCCGTAAGGCGGGATGAAACGCTCGTTGGCGCGGACCACTGCTTTGCAGGCTTCGATGAACTGTTCGGTTTCGACGAACGGCATCAGCAGGCGTGCACAACTGCGCTGCATGCGCAGGGCGTTCTGGTCCGGGCGGAACAGGTTGATCGAACCGTCCTTGCAACGATAGGCCTTCATGCCTTCGAAACATTGCTGGCCATAGTGAAGGGCAGTGGAGCCTTCGCTGATGTGCAGCACGTTGTCTTCGGTCAGGGTGCCTTTGTCCCACTCGCCATTGCGCCAGTACGACAAGAAGCGCTTGTCTGTCTTGATGTAGTCAAAACCCAGCTTGTCCCAATTGATGCTTTCGTTACCCATGACACCCTCTATCACTGAACAACCGCCGAAACGGTTCAAGGCTTCTGACGTTTTTTGGATGGGGACAACAATACTTCATTCCGAGGTGGTTTCGCAGCCTGCAATTCGATCTCTGCGACCATCGATACGTCCCGTGTAGCAGCTGTCGAGCCCCGCGAGGCAGCGTCCGGCGACGAAGTCGTCGTAATCCAGCTGGCTCGGTATGCCTGAAAGCACTGGGTGGCAGGTTTTGCGACGACTTCGTCGCCGGACGCTGCCTCGCGGTGCTCGTCAGCTGCTACGGGGTTTTGCGTCCGGTTTTACAGGTGCAACGCGTGGCCGAGGCCACGCAAAGCCGCTTCCTGCACAGCCTCGCCCAAGGTCGGATGCGCATGGATGGTGCCGCCGATGTCTTCCAGCCGCGCGCCCATTTCCAGGCTTTGCGCGAACGCCGTAGACAGTTCGGAAACCCCCACGCCCACCGCTTGCCAGCCGACAATCACATGATTGTCCCGACGAGCGACAACCCGCACAAAGCCGCTTTTCGATTCTAGCGTCATCGCCCGGCCATTGGCCGCGAACGGGAAGCTGGAAACGATGCAGTCCAGACCGGCGGTCTCGGCCTCATCCGGGGTCTTGCCGACCACCACCAGTTCCGGGTCGGTAAAGCACACGGCCGCGATGGCAGTGGGGTTGAATTCACGGGTTTTACCGCTGATCAGTTCGGCCACCATCTCGCCCTGAGCCATGGCCCGGTGCGCGAGCATCGGTTCGCCGCTCAGGTCGCCGATGGCGTACACGTTGCGCATGCTGGTCTGGCAGCGGTGGTCGATCTTGATCGCCGAGCCGTTCATGTCCAGGTTCAGCGCTTCGAGGTTCCAGCCCTGAGTGTTGGGTTTGCGACCGACGGCTACCAACACCTGATCGGTTTCCAGATTCAGAGTGTCGCCATCCGGACCCAATACTTTCAGTAAGTTGCTTTCTGAATCAAAGCCTTGAACGCTGTGCTTCAAGTAAAGCTTCACGCCGAGCTTTTTCAGTTCGTCGTGTACCGGCTGAGTCAGTTCGGCATCATAGGCGGGCAGGATGCGTTCCTGCGCCTCGACCACACTGACCTCGGCACCGAGCTTGCTATAGGCAATCCCCAGCTCCAGACCGATATAGCCGCCACCGACCACGGTCAGCCGTTTTGGCACGGACTTCGGCGCCAGGGCTTCGGTGGAGGAGATGATCGGGCCGCCAATCGGCAGCATCGGCAGGTTCACGCTTTTCGACCCGGTGGCCAGCACCAGGTGCTCGCACTGAATACGCGTGTCGCCGACGTCGACGGTTTTGCCGTCGACGACCGTGGCCCAGCCTTGAATGACCTGGACTTTGTTCTTTTTCAGCAGCGCCGCGACGCCAGTGGTCAGGCGATCAACGATGCCATCCTTCCACTCGACACTCATGGTGATGTCGAGGGTCGGCGCCGAAACGCTGATGCCCAAAGCCGAATGCTGGCTGTGGTGTTGCGTCTGGTGAAACTGCTCGGCCACGTGAATCAACGCCTTGGACGGGATGCAGCCGATGTTCAGGCAGGTGCCGCCCAGGGATTCGCCTTCTACCAAAATGGTGGAAATGCCCAGTTGACCGGCACGAATCGCCGTCACATATCCGCCAGGGCCGCCGCCGATGATCAGCAGTGTGGTGTTCAGAGATTGCATGCCTTACTCCACAAACAGGGTAGCGGGTTGTTCGAGCAAGCCGCGAACGGCCTGGATGAATTGCGCCGCGTCCATGCCATCGACCACGCGGTGATCGAAAGAGCTGGAGAGGTTCATCATCTTGCGAATCACGATCTGGCCTTTGACCACCATCGGGCGTTCGACGATTTTGTTGACGCCGACAATCGCCACTTCCGGCAGGTTCAGCACCGGGGTGCTGACGATGCCGCCCAAGGCGCCGAGGCTGGTCAGGGTAATGCTCGAACCGGACAATTCATCGCGGCTGGCCTTGCCATTGCGTGCGGCGGTGGCCAAACGGGAGATTTCGGCCGCGTTGTCCCACAGGCTGCGGGCTTCGGCATGACGGACGACCGGTACCATCAAACCGATGTCGGCCTGGGTGGCGATGCCCACATGCACCGCGCCGAGGCGGGTGATGACTTGGGCTTCGTCGTCGTAGCGGGCGTTGATTTGCGGGAAATCACGCAGGGCAACGACCAAGGCGCGAACCAGGAATGGCAGCAATGTCAGCTTGCCGCGAGTAGCACCGTGTTTTTCGTTCAGGTGGGCGCGCAATTCTTCGACGGCGGTGACGTCGATTTCTTCGACATAGCTGAAGTGTGCCGCACGCTGGGTAGCGTCCTGCATGCGCTGGGCAATCTTGCGGCGCATACCGATGACCGGGATTTGCTCTTCGTCGTTACGCTGGGCGTACGCAGAGGATACGGTTGATGCGTTCGACTGACCCTGCGCCAGGTAGGCGTCGAGGTCTTCGTGCAATACGCGACCGGCAGGACCGCTGCCACGCACCAGCCGCAATTGAATACCGAGGTCCAGCGCATGTTTGCGTACGGCCGGGGAGGCCAGCGGACGTTCGTCGGCCTCGCGAGCCACCATTGGGCCCTGGCAAACAGGCGCTCGCGGCGCTGCGGCAGCAACGGGTTTGCTGGCAACCACGGCTTCAACTTTAGGGGGTGCAACCGGTGCTTCTTTAACAGGGGCCGGCTGGGACGATTCCTTATAGTTGCCCGCGCCTTCCACTTCAATGCTGATCAGGATGCTGCCAACCGCCATGACTTCGCCAGGCACACCGCCCAGCGCGATCACCTTGCCGTGGACCGGCGAAGGGATGTCGACCATCGCCTTGTCGGTCATCACATCGGCCAGCACCTGATCTTCGACGACCATGTCGCCGACCTTGACGTGCCATACCGACAATTCAACTTCTGCAATGCCTTCACCAATGTCCGGCATTTTAATAACGTGCGTGCCCATTCAGACCTCCATAACCCGATGCAAAGCCGCGCCCACACGGGACGGACCAGGGAAATACGCCCACTCTTGCGCGTGTGGGTAGGGGGTGTCCCAACCGGTGACGCGTTCGATAGGCGCTTCCAGGTAGTGGAAGCAGTGCTCTTGCACCAGCGCGACCAGTTCGGCGCCGAAGCCACAGGTACGGGTCGCTTCGTGAACGATCACGCAACGGCCGGTTTTCTTCACTGACTTGACGATGGTGTCCAGGTCCAGTGGCCACAGGCTGCGCAGGTCGATGACTTCTGCGTCGATGCCGGTTTCTTCAGCCGCCACTTGCGACACATAAACGGTGGTGCCGTAGGTCAGGATGGTCACATCTTTGCCGGGGCGGGCGATGGCAGCGACGTCCAGCGGCACGGTGTAGTAACCGTCCGGGACTTGTGCGGCCGGGTGTTTCGACCACGGGGTTACCGGGCGGTCGTGGTGGCCGTCGAACGGGCCGTTGTACAGGCGTTTTGGCTCAAGGAAGATCACCGGGTCATCGTTTTCGATGGAGGCAATCAGCAAGCCTTTGGCGTCGTACGGGTTGGACGGCATGACCGTGCGCAGACCGCAAACCTGAGTGAACATCGCTTCGATGCTCTGGCTGTGGGTCTGGCCGCCGTAGATGCCGCCGCCGCAAGGCATGCGCAGGGTCATCGGGGCGGTGAACTCGCCGGCCGAGCGATAACGCAGGCGGGCGGCTTCGGAAATGATCTGGTCCGACGCCGGGTAGACGTAGTCGGCGAACTGGATCTCGGCCACCGGGCGCAGACCGTAAGCGCCCATGCCCACGGCGACACCGACGATGCCGCTTTCGGAGATCGGCGCGTCGAACACACGGGAGGTGCCGTACTTGGTCTGCAGGCCTTCGGTGCAACGGAACACGCCGCCGAAGTAGCCAACGTCCTGGCCGAAGACTACGACGTTGTCGTCACGCTCAAGCATCACATCCATGGCCGAGCGCAGGGCCTGGATCATGGTCATGGTGGTCGTAGTCATGGCGGTTTCCAGCTCAATTTTGTTGTTGTGGTCGTTCATGTCAGATCCCCAACTCTTGACGCTGGCGCTTCAAGTGCTCCGGCATCTCTTTGTAGACGTCTTCGAACATGGTCGCGGCGCTTGGAATCTGGCCACCGGCGAGGGTGCCGTACTGTTCGGCTTCTTTCTGTGCGGCGATGACTTCGGCTTCCAGTTCGGCGCTGACGGCGGTGTGTTCCTCTTCGGACCAGTGACCAATCTTGATCAGGTGCTGCTTGAGGCGCGCAATCGGGTCGCCCAACGGGAAGTAGCTCCAGTCGTCGGCAGGACGGTACTTGGATGGATCATCGGAGGTGGAGTGTGGGCCTGCGCGGTAGGTGACCCACTCGATCATGGTCGGGCCGAGGTTGCGGCGTGCACGTTCGGCGGCCCAGGCAGAGGCTGCGTAGACTGCGACGAAATCGTTGCCATCAACCCGCAGGGAGGCAATGCCGCAGCCGACGCCCCGACCGGCAAACGTGGTGGCTTCACCGCCAGCAATCGCCTGGAAGGTGGAGATCGCCCACTGGTTATTGACTACGTTGAGGATCACCGGCGCCCGGTAGACGTGGGCGAAGGTGAGGGCGGTGTGGAAGTCCGCTTCAGCGGTGGCGCCGTCGCCGATCCAGGCCGAGGCGATTTTGGTGTCGCCCTTGATCGCCGAGGCCATGCCCCAGCCCACGCCCTGTACGAATTGGGTGGCGAGGTTGCCGGAAATGGTGAAGAAGCCGGCGTCTTTTACCGAGTACATGATTGGCAACTGACGGCCCTTGAGCGGATCGCGCTCGTTGGACAGCAGTTGGCAGATCAGGCCCACCAGCGGCACATCGCGGGCCATCAGGATGCTTTGTTGGCGGTAGGTCGGGAAGCACATGTCGTCGATGTTCAAGGCCAGGGCCTGGCCGGTGCCAATGGCTTCTTCGCCAAGGCTCTGCATGTAGAACGACATTTTTTTCTGACGCTGGGCGACCACCATGCGGTTGTCGTAGATCCGCGTCTTGAGCATGGCGCGCATGCCTTTACGCAGGATCTCGACCGGTACGTCTTCAGCCCACGGACCGTGGGCATTGCCCTGGTCGTCGAGCACGCGAATCAGGCCCTTGGCCAGGTCGGCGGTGTCGGCGGGTTCAACGTCGATGGAAGGTTTGCGCACCGTGCCGGCGTCGGTCAGACGCAGGTAGGAGAAGTCGGTTTTGCAGCCGGGACGGCCCGAGGGTTCGGGAACGTGCAGTTGCAGCGGTTCGTACGCTTGTTTCATGGCTTCTACGCTCGATCTTGTGAATTTCTTGTAGTGAGCTGACCGTCATTCCTCTGTGGAGGAATTCTTGTCCTACAACAATCATAGGCCCGGCGAAGAAGAATATTTATCTCTGTTTCGTTGCACTGAAGATCATTTAAGGATAAAAAATCTGCATAAACATAAAAAACAGGTGGTTTTGTCTCATGCGCAAACTGGACCGTACCGATATCGGCATTTTGAACAGCCTTCAAGAGAATGCGCGCATCACCAACGCCGACCTCGCACGCTCGGTCAATCTGTCGCCGACACCGTGCTTCAACCGGGTCAAGGCGATGGAAGAATTGGGCCTGATTCGCGAGCAAGTGACGCTGTTGGATGCGGACCTGTTGGGGCTGCACGTGAATGTATTCATTCACGTCAGTCTGGAGAAACAGGTGGAAGAGGCGTTGCAGCATTTCGAGGAAGCGATCTCGGATCGCCCGGAAGTGATGGAGTGCTATTTGATGGCCGGCGACCCGGACTATTTGATTCGGGTATTGGTGCCGACCATCCAGTCGCTGGAGCGCTTCATGATGGATTTCCTCACCAAAGTCCCCGGCGTGGCGAACATTCGTTCGAGCTTCGCCCTCAAGCAAGTGCGCTACAAAACCGCGCTACCGTTGCCGGCGAATGGCCTGACCCTGTCCAACTGACCCCAATCCCGGCCATTGGGTTTTGTCTGGCAAATCGCAGACGCAGCCTCGCGTTGCTCGACAGCTGCTACGCAGAGGGTGGGGCGTCAGAGTTTGTTGATGGGATTTGTAGCAGCTGTCGAGCCCCGCGAGGCAGCGTCCGGCGGCGCAGCCGTCGCAAACCCGGCAATCGAGATTTGTCAGGTAAACCGCATACGCAGCCTCGCGTTGCTCGACAGCTGCTACGCAGAGGGTGGGGCGTCAGAGTTTGTTGATGGGATTTGTAGCAGCTGTCGAGCCCCGCGAGGCAGCGTCCGGCGGCGCAGCCGTCGCAAACCCGGCAATCGAGATTTGTCAGGTAAACCGCAGACACAGCCTCGCGTTGCTCGACAGCGGCTACGGAGAATGTTGATCGTTCCCATGCTCTGCGTCGCATCATGAGTCGCGGAGCGTAGGAACGATCGATGCGGAGGAAATCAGAGTTTGTTGATGGGGATTTTCAGGTAGGTCACACCGTTATTCTCGGCTGGGGGCAAATTTCCGGCCCGCACATTCACCTGAATTGCTGGTAGCAACAGGTTTGGCATGCCCAGCCCGGCATCGCGTCGAGTGCGCATGTCGACAAACGCCGCCTCATCAATGCCGTCATGCACGTGAATGTTGCTTTTGCGCTGTTCGCCGACCGTGGTCATGCACAGGGATTTGCGGCCTTCGGGCGGGTAATCGTGGCAGACGTACAGACTGACGCTGGCCGGGAAGGCCAGCAGTTTGCGAATCGAGGCGTACAACTGGTTGGCGTTGCCGCCGGGAAAGTCGCAGCGTGCGGTGCCGACATCGGGCATGAACAGAGTGTCGCCCACCAGGATCTGCTCATCGTCGATCAAATAGGCCATGTCCGCCGGGGTGTGGCCGGGCATGTGCAGGGCGGTGGCCTTGAGATTACCTATCATGAACGACTCGTCCGGCGCGAACAGATGATCGAACTGCGAACCATCAATGCGAAATTCCGGCTCCAGGTTGAACAGGCTTTTGAACACGCATTGAACCTTGCTGATCGACTCACCGATCGCTATTTTGCCGCCCAGCTCCCGGCGCAGATAAGGCGCGGCAGACAGGTGATCGGCATGGGCGTGGGTTTCCAGCAACCATTGCACCTGCAATTGATGTTCGCGGATGAACGCGATGATTTTGTCTGCCTGGACGGTGCATGTTCTTCCGGCTGCCGGATCGTAGTCGAGCACCGGGTCGACGATGGCGCATTGGCCGCCATCGGCTTCGTAGATCACGTAACTGTAGGTCGACGAGGCGGGGTCGAGGAAAGCTTCAATCAAGGCAGGCATGGTGAACAATTCTATGTGAACAAGTACCGAGGGTAGATTCATTTTCCCGGTATTGACCAGCCCCGAATCAATTCAATTGATGAAAAAATCTGCGCGGGCTCTATCCTGTCTGTCATCGATACCGGGCGTTCCCGGCCTTTTTCCGCAGATCACGAGTGGTTTATGTTGCTGGCAAGTTTTTTTGGGGTGGTCATGGGCCTGGTCCTCGGGTTGACCGGGGCCGGTGGCGGCATTCTTGCGGTGCCGGCCCTGGTGCTGGGGTTGGGTTTGACCATGACCCAAGCTGCGCCCGTCGCTTTGTTTGCGGTGGGCAGCGCAGCAGCGGTCGGGGCGATTGACGGGTTGCGGCATGGCCTGGTGCGGTACCGCGCGGCGTTGCTGATCGCGCTGCTCGGCGCGGTGTTTTCCCCGGTCGGCATCTACTTCGCCCATCAGTTGCCGGAAAAAATCCTGATGATTCTGTTCAGCCTGCTGATGGTCATGGTCGCCTGGCGGATGCTGCGCCGTGAGCGTCAGGAAGCGGGGCCGAGCGATCACGGTCACGCCAACTGGGGGCAGAAAAACTGCATGCTGGATCAGCAGACCGGGCGTTTTTCCTGGACCGCCAAGTGCACCGCGACCTTGGCTTCGCTTGGCGCGGTGACGGGCGTGGTGTCCGGGCTGCTCGGCGTGGGCGGCGGGTTTCTGATCGTCCCGGCGTTCAAGCAACTGACCGACGTGCAGATGCGCGGAATCGTCGCCACGTCCTTGATGGTGATCAGCCTGATTTCCGCCATCGGCGTGATCGGCGCGTTTCACGCCGGCGTGCGCATCGATAGCCTCGGCGCAAGCTTCATCGTCGCCAGCATTGTCGGCATGATCATTGGCCGCAAGCTGTGCGCGAAGGTGCCAGCGCGGGGGTTGCAAGTTGGTTTTGCCAGCGTCTGTATTGTGATTGCCGCTTATATGCTGTTCAGGGCCGGCGTCTAAAAACAATACCCTGCATGTGGGTCCGGTCGGGTCCACAGCGACGTTCACCACCACTCTCATCCCATCGAAGCGTCTGACTGCTACCCAAGTAGCATTCGTTGCGCTGCGCGGGTTTCGTAAACTCCTGGCTCAACCATACGCACCTGCGGGAGGCGACGATGCAGCAGGTCCAGGGTGAAGGTGTTGTCAGCGCAATGTCCCAGGCCACCGATGCCCGGCAAGTGGCGCAGGAACTGGCGCGTCAATTGTTGCACCCGCATCTGGGCTTCGTGCTGTTTTTCTGTTCTGCCGAGTATGACTTGCAGGCGCTGGGCGAGGCCTTGAAACACAGTTTCGGGGGTATTCGTCTGGCGGGTTGCACCAGTGCCGGGGAAATCACCCCGTTGGGCTACGGACGCAACTGCGTGACGGCGGTGGGTTTCGATCACCGACACTTCTCCATTGCGCTCGAGTTGATCGACGAAATGGAACACTTCAGCCTGATCGACGCCCAGCAGATGGTCGAGCGCCTGGTCAGCGGCTGTCGCAGCAACACCCTGGCACCGATCAAGGGCAACAGCTTTGCCCTGACCCTGCTCGATGGTTTGTCCAGCCGTGAAGAAATGGTCCTCGCCGCCTTGAGTGCCGCATTGGGCGACATTCCCCATTTCGGCGGTTCGGCCGGTGACGACAACTACCTGACCCACACCCATGTGTACTTCGACGGTGCATTTCACAGCGGCGCGGCGGTGGTCGTGCTGGTCAATACCTGGCTGGATTTCGAATTGTTCACCACCCACCACATGCTGCCCCGAGCCGAAAAACTGGTGGTCACCGGGGCCGACAGCGCCTCGCGCCGTGTCTATGAACTCAACGCGGAACCCGCTGCCGCCGAATACGCCCGGCATATCGGCGTGCCAGTGAGTGAGCTGGATCACCGAATCTTCGCCGCGCACCCGTTGGCCGTGAGGATCAACGAGCAGTATTACGTGCGCGCGATTCAGCAGGTGCATGCGGACTTGAGCCTGAGTTTTTACTGCGCCGTGGAGAATGGCATCGTGCTCACCGCCATGACCCCAGGCCCCATGTTGCCGAACCTGAAAAGCTTGTTCGAGGGGCTGGAGGAGCGCTTGGGTGACCTGTTGCTGACCATCGGTTGTGACTGTTTTCTCAGGCGTCTGGAGCTGGAAGACGACGGCCGTCTCGACGATATCGGGGCGTTTTTGCGCGAGCAACGGGTGATGGGTTTCAACACCTACGGAGAACAGTTCAATGGCATGCACATCAACCAGACCTTCACCGGCGTTGCCATTGCCCGCGGCCGTGCCCCAGGACATCGCTGAGCTGCAGGCCGAACTGGTCAGCCTGCGTCTCGACAACCATAAACTGCAGCGCATCAACGCTGCGCTGATCGAGCGTATCGAGTCCGGCATCACCCGGGGCAATGATCCGTACGCGGCGTTCCAGCATTCGGTGGTGCTGGCCGAGCAGGTCCGCGAGCGCACCGATGCCTTGAACCAGGCCATGGCCGAACTCAAGGCCGGCAACCATTTGCTCAGCGAGGCACGCCTGCGTGCCGAGACGGCGCATCGACATCTTATTGATGCCATCGAGAGCATTTCCGATGCCTTTGTCTTGTTCGACGCCGAGCAGCGAATCGTCTTGTTCAACAGCCGATTCAAGGCGTTCTGGCGCAATAGCCGGGTGCGGATCAACGCGGGCATGCGCCTGACCGAGGTCAAGCGCCTGATGATGAGCAATGGGCTATTCACCGAAGAACCGCGCGGGCATGCCGACGAGAGTCTGCTGTACCGCTTGCAGAACGGGCGTTGGTTGCAAGTCAGCGAACGGCCCACCCAAGAAGGCGGACGGGTCATCCTGTTCACCGACATAACCGACGTCAAACTCAGTGAAACCGTACGCCGCGAACAGGCCGTGGCGCAGAAATCGCATCTGTTGCAGCGGGCGGTCGATAACCTGTCCCAAGGCGTGGCCATGGTCAACGCCGAGGGCATTCTGGAGTTGTGGAACCGGCGTTTCCTCGAATTGAGCGGGCTGGCGCCGGTCGCTGCCCATCGACCGTTTGCTGAAGTAATCGCCGACACCGAGCTGAATTTGCTGACCCCGGCCAGTCGCGATGGCAATGGCAGGCCGGTACAAGAATGCGAACAACGCCTCTATGACGGCCGGGTCCTGGAAATCCGTACGCATCCGTTGCCTACCGGCGGTTTCGTCAACACCTTCACCGACATCACCGAGCGTTACCAGCACGCCGAGACGCTGAGTGAAAGCGAGCGCTGGATTCGCCTGATCACCGACCACGTGCCGGCTCTGATCGCCTACCTCAATGCCGATCTGGTGTACGAGTTCACCAACAAGGTCTACGAAGAGTGGTATTGCTGGCCACGGGGCGTAATGCTCGGCCAAAGCCTGCGGCAAGTGCACAGCGAACAGCATTACCAACGCCTGGAGTCTTACGTGGCGAGGGCGCTGGCCGGCGAGAGTGTTACGTTCGAGTTCGCCGAGACCAACGTCAATAATCAGGAGCGCTACATGCTGCGTTCCTACGTGCCCAATCGCCTGGCCACCGGCGAGGTGGTGGGGATTTTCGTGTTGATCCGCGACATCACCGAACGCCGTCGCACCGCCGAGGCGCTGCATCAGGCGTATCAGAATCTGGAGTTGCGGGTGCGCGAACGCACGGCGGAGCTGACCACCCTCAATGGCCAGTTGTTGCGTGAAATCGAAGAGCGTCGCCAGGTGGAATCACGTTTGCGCGAGGCCAAGCTCGAAGCCGAGCAAGCCAACTTGTCCAAGACCAAGTTTCTGGCGGCCGTCAGCCACGACTTGCTGCAACCGCTCAACGCCGCACGCTTGTTTACCAGTGCGTTGCTGGAGCGACGCGAACCGATCTCCAACGAGATTCTGGTGCGCAATGTCAGTAACTCCCTGGAAGATGTGGAGAACCTGCTGGGGACTCTGGTGGACATTTCCAAACTCGATGCCGGAGTCATCAAAGCCGATATTGCGCCGTTCGCCCTCAGCGAACTGCTGGAAAACCTTGCGGCTGAATACACCGAAGTGGCGCGTAGTGAGGGCCTTGAACTGCATTTCATTGCCTGTTCGGCGCTGGTGCGCAGTGACATCCAGTTATTGGCGCGGATCCTGCGCAACCTGCTGAGCAATGCGATTCGCTACACCTACAGCGGCCGCGTTGTACTCGGGTGCAGACGCATTCATCAGCGGTTGTTGATCCAGGTCTGGGACACTGGCATGGGCATCGCCGACAATCGCCTGGAAGAGATTTTCCAGGAGTTCAAACGCGGTGACGTGCAGCGTCCCGATCAAGATCGCGGCCTGGGGCTGGGCCTGGCCATTGTAGAGAAAATCGCCGGGATCCTCGGGCATCGCATTCATGTGCGCTCGTGGCCGGGCAAGGGCTCGATGTTCTCGGTCGAAGTACCGTTGAGCGCAACGGCACCGAAACCGCTACCGACGTTGCAGATGAGCGAGCCGATGCTTGAGCGCCTGCGTGGGGCACGGGTGTGGGTGCTGGACAACGACGCGACCATTTGCGTCGGCATGCGGACCTTGCTCGAAGGGTGGGGCTGTCGGGTGGTGACGGCGCTGTCGGAAGAGGATTTGGCGCGACAAGTGGACAACTACCACGCCGAGGCGGACCTGCTGATCGCTGATTACCATCTGGACAACGATCAGAACGGTGTCGACGCCGTGGCCCGGATCAATGCGCGTCGTGCGTCACCCATCCCGGCCATGATGATCACCGCCAACTACAGCAACGAACTCAAACAGCAGATCCGCGAGCTGGGCCACACCCTGATGCACAAACCGGTGCGGCCGATGAAACTCAAGACGGCGATGAGTCATTTGCTCGGCAGGCCTTGAGCGTAGTAGTGCTTTTGAGGGCCCTTTCGCTGGCAAGTCGAAGGGGGCGACCCGGTCTGTCGGGTAAAACCTCAGCGCCGCAAGTAAGACCCGAAATCAATATCCCCGGCACTCAAAATCGCCTGCACCCGGTTGTGCACGTTGAGTTTGCGCAGGATCGCCGAGACGTGGGCCTTGACGGTGGTTTCGGCAATTTCCAGGGTATAGGCGATCTGTTTGTTCGACTCGCCTTTGGTCATGCGTTCAAGCACCTGCAATTGCTTGCGGGTCAGGGCCTGGAGCAACTCGGGGGGAAAGCTCGGGGTGTCATTCATCCGGCGGGGGGTGTTGGTTCGGGTGGTGCGGATGATGTCCGGGGGCAAGTACACGTTGCCGTTGAGAATTTGCTGGATGGCCTCGGTCATTTGCGTGCGCGGTGACGACTTGGTGATGAAACCCACCGCACCGTAGGTAATGGCTTGCAGGACGATTTGTTTGTCCTGCTCGGCAGATACAATCACCACCGGAATGGTCGGGGCCTCGTTGCGCAGATTGATCAGGCCGTTGAGCCCGTGCATGCCGGGCATGTTCAGGTCGAGCAGGATCAGGTCCAGGTCGTCGTGTTCCTGGGTGAGTGCCAGGGCACTGTCGAGGTCGGCGGTTTCCATGACTTCGCTACCGGGGAAACCATCGCTGATGACGTTATGAATGGCTTCGCGAAACAGCGGGTGATCGTCGGCAATCAGAATTTTGTACACGGCCTTTCACCTCATTATTTTGATTAGGGTGTGGCAACAACACGCCAGCGTAAAGATCAGGGGAAAGGTTCCGGCCGGGCGGGCGTCACGGGCAGGTTGGCCGCTTGCCAGGCGTCGAGTCCATCGCGGTACCAATACAACGTCTTATAGCCCATGGCGGACGCCCTTTTTACCGCGTTCCAGCTCAACCAGCAGTCGGCGCGGCAATAAAAGACCAGCGGTCGTGCCGGATCCCCAGCGGTCAATGCCTTGAGGTTACGCGCAAAGTAACCCTGCCAGTCGGGCGTCAGGTCGCCGTCGCCGGTATTGGCCAGCCAGTGGCTGCCGGGCAGGTTTTCATGGGGCTGGTCTTCGATGAATTGCCCTTGTAGCCATTGGCGGCGATAAACGTCGATCAGTACCGGTGTCGGGGTTTGACTGAGCAGGGTTTGCAGGGCCGGGGTGTCAACAATGGTCGCGCCTTGCAGGCTGTTCGGCGTCGGGCTGCGGTACAGGCCGATGCGATAGCCGTCGGCGGAAAACAGCGGTGATTCGGCGTGCGCGCTCCCCAGCAACAGGCTCAGCGACAGCGCAGCGAGAGTAGGGCGCAACAGGCAACGTCGGGCACGCGGCATGGGTTTGATCCTTATAGTTATGGACCTATTACATGCCAGGCGGGTGGCTTTGGGAATGCGACGATAGACAGGGAAACCAGTACTAAAGTAGTAATTTCCCCCCTACTGATGAAGATCAAATGTAGGAGCGGGCTTGCTCGCGAAGGCGGTGTATCAGACGACATCGATGTTGAATGACAGATCGCTTTCGTCGGAGCGCCGCCCGGAGCAAGCTCGCTCCTACAGTTGGATTTGGGTTGTTAGTTGGATTTTCGCAGGGCTGCGTGCTGTGGGTTGAAGGTGAGCACGGCGAGTAGCGCGAATACGAACGTCAGCCCCACACACACCATCAGTGCAAGCGGATTGAAGCGTTCATAGAGGGCAAACCGCACCAGCTCCACCGCATGGGTGAACGGGTTCACCGCGCACAGCCAGTACAACCACTCACTGGCCTCACGCATTTTCCACAACGGATACAGCGCCGAGGACAGGAAAAACAACGGAAAGATCACAAAATTCATGACCCCGGCAAAGTTCTCCAGCTGACGTATGGCGTTGGACAGCAAGAGACCCAAGGCACTGAGCATCAACGCCACCACCAGTAACGTCGGCAAGGCGATCAATAACCCCATGGCCGGCGGTTGCACGCCATAGAACCAGGCGATCGCCAAAAAGGCATACACCTGCAACAGGGAAATCAGCGACGTGGCCAGCAACTTGCTGCACAGCAGAAAGGTCCGGGGCAGGGGGCTGGTCAGCAGCACGCGCATGCTGCCCATTTCGCGGTCGTAAACCATCGACAGCGAACCTTGCATGCCGTTGAACAGCAGGATCATGCAGGCAAGGCCGGGAATGATGTAGACCTCATACGGAATGTACGTGTCGTAGGGTTCGATAATCGCGATCCCCAAGGCCGCCCGGAAACCGGCCGCGAAGACCAGCAGCCATAGCAGCGGCCGCACTAGCGCACTGAGAAACCGCGTGCGCTGCAACACAAATCGCAGCCATTCGCGCAGCACAATACCGCTGAAACATTGCCAGTAAGCATTCATCGCACCGCTCCTGAAATAGCCGTTGTGGTCAGGCGGGTGAAGGCCGAGCCGAGGTCGCCGCCATGTTCCAGGCTCAGCGCATCGGCCTGTCCGCTGGCCACCAGTCGGCCTTGATGGAGGATCAGTAAATCGTCGCTGGCCTGCACCTCGTCCAGTAAATGGGTGGTCCAGAGCACGCTGATGGTGTGTTCGCGGCACAGGTTGCGCATGTGTTGATTGAGCGCCAGGCGACTGGCGGGATCGAGTCCGGCACTGGCTTCGTCGAGTAGTAACAGGCGCGGTTCATGCAGCAGCGCGCGGGCGATTTCCACCCGGCGACGGTGGCCGCCATTGAGTTCGCGCACCCGTTCGCGACGGCGTTCGGTCAGGGCCTGACGGGCCAGCTCGGCGTCAACCCGGATACCGGTCTGGCGCCGGGACAAACCATGCAACGCCGCGTGATACCGCAGGTTCTGCTCGACGCTGAGGTCCAGGTCCAGGGTGCTTTGCTGGAACACCACGCCCAACTGCTTGAGCGCCGGGCGCGGGGCATCGCGTAGTGAATAGCCGCCGACCCGGATGTCTCCGTGCTGCAGTTCATAGAGCCGGGTCAGCAGGGCGATCAGGGTTGATTTGCCAGCGCCATTGGGCCCCAGCAGCGCGGCGAAACGTCCTGGGGCCAGATTGAAATTCACGTGGCGCAATGCTTCCCGAGCACCGTAGGCAAAACTCAGCTCGTTGACTTCCAGGGCGTTCATGGCGTCACCACCACGCCCCAAGGGTAGCGTCCGACTTTCACCGATTTGCTGACCTTGAGGCTGTCGACATCAATCACCGACACGTCACCGCTGACGCCATTGGTGGCGAGCAGTTGCTTTTGATCCGGCGTGAACGCCAACTGCCAGACACGCCGCCCGACCAGCAGATAGTCGAGAATCTCGAACGTCTTGGCATCGATCACCGCCACATGATTGGCCGGGCCCAGCGCGACGAAAGCGTACTTGCCATCGGCGCTGAGCTTGATGCCCACGGGCTGCACCTTGTCCGGGTGCACGCCTCTGATCTGGAAGTTCAGGGTCTTGAGGATCTTGCGGTTGGCGACGTCGAGAATCGTCACGGTGCCGCCGATTTCCGCCGACGCCCAGAGCTGTGAACCGTCCTGATTGAATTCGACAAAGCGCGGTCGCTGATCCACCAGCGTGCTGTCGGCCAGGGTCTGGGTGCTGGTGTCGATCCAGTGCAGCATGTTGGTGGTTTCGCTGGTGTTCACCGCCCACTTGCCGTCGGGGCTGACGGCCATGCCTTCGGGCTCGACGCCGACGTTGATCTGGCTGAGCACTTTGGAGGTTTCGGTGTCGATCACCGTGACCAGTGCATCGTCTTCGTTGGAGACGTACAACCAGCGGTTATTAGGGTGCAGGGCGAATTGCTCGGGGTCTTTGCCCGAGGGCAGCTCCTTGATGATCTTGCGCGTGGCCACGTCCATCACCTGGACCCGGTCCGAATCGCTGGCGCAGATGTACAGCAACTTGTTGTCGTGGGACAGCAGCAGGCCGCGTGGGCGCTGGCCGACAGGCAGGGTATCGGTGACTTGCAGGGTCTGCATGTCGATCAGGCTCAGGCTGTTGTCCTTTTCGTTGGAGACCCACGCGGTACCGGCCGCGGCATGCCCGGCGGCGAGCAGCAGGGCGCATGAAAGCAGGGTGCGGCGCATGGCAGATTCCTTTTTGTTGTAGTTCTTGTGGAAAGTTGGATCAGGGAAAGCGGCAGCTGACCTCGGGTTTGTCGTAACCCAGGCTGTCCATTTCGTTGAAGGGGTGCAGGAAGCCCTCTTGCGGCGAGGTGCTGACCAGTGCGCGGGGCTGGACGATGGGAATGGGTTGGCGCAACTGGCCGTTCCACGGGCGATAACTGAGCTTGCGGCCCTTGAAACCGTCCAGTGGCAATTGATCACTGATTTCCAGCTGACGGATCGCCATCGGCTCGGTCTGGCGCAGTTTGCTCACGGCGCTGGCGATGCTGCGTACGGCCATCCATGCAGCGAAGTCGCGGTCGTTCATCCAGCGGCCGGTCAGGGCTTCAAAACGCTTTTGCAACTGCGCGGCGCCGTAGGTTTCCACGGTTTTATGCCAACCCACCGGGGTCAGCCCTTGCGTGCCGGCGACGGGGCGCGGGTACCAGGTCTGGTAGGGCACGTATTCACCGAAGTCGCCGCGTTCATCGGCCACCAGCACCACGTCATATTCGGCGGTCTGGGTGAACAGCGGCATGTCCGCCTGGGCACTGCGACGTTGATCGTTATCAAAACTCCAGGCTTTCTCCGCCACCAGTTGCAGCCCGAAGCGCTTTGCCGATCGGCGCAGGGCGGCGGCGTAGGCTTGATCGTCTGCGGTCGGGCCGACGATCAGCAGCGCGCGTTGCCATTTGCGGACCACCAGAAATTGCGCCAGTGCATCGGCGAGCATCGCCCGACTCGGCAGGCTGTGCAGCACGTTCGGCAGGCAGTCGGTGGTGCGCAAGCGATCATCGGGGCTGCCGGCGTTGAACAGCAGGCTGTCGGGCAGGGCGGCACTGAGTTGGCGCAAGCTGTCGGCCGGTGCGTTCACCACAAACAGCCGGAGCCCCTGTGCGTGCTGGGTTTTGGCCGCTTCGAGCAACGCGTCAGGACTGTCGACGCTGGCGCTGACCAGGGTGTAACTGTGGTTGAGAAAACGCCCGGTGCTGTTGCTGTCGGTGATCGCCAATTCGGCGCCACGCATCCCGGCATCGGTCGGTTCGGGAATGACATTGGACAGTATCGGTCCCGGATCGGGGCGATAACCCAGGTAGCCGATTCGCACCTGAAGCGGCGCATCTGCAGCCTGGCTCTGGGTGGCCAGGCCGGCGGCGCAGGCAATCGCCAGCAGGTACAGCAAGGCGTAAGAGGCTAGCAGGCGCATGGGACGCTCCATTACGGGTAGCGCCAGCATAGGAAGCCTGTGGAGCAGAAGAAATATGCAGAAAGTACCGGTGAGCCAGTACCAAGGTAGTAACTCGTGTGAACCGGCGCGGTTTTAGCCTGGGTTTGAATGGCTCTCGCCCTGATGCCGATCAGTTAAGCCTTAACGCTATCCGTAGCAGCTGGCGAAGCCTGCGTCCGGCTGCGCAGCAGTCGTAAAACCTGAGATTGCGGTCTTCCTGAAACACCGCATCGCCTGATTTCACGACTGCTTTGCAGCCGGACGCAGGCTTCGCCAGCTGCTACGGATCGCGTTACGCCTGTTGGCGGTGAACTTGCGGTGTCCCTCTATCGCCTTACTACCAAGGGACTAGAAGGCGACCACCAAAGCAGCATGGGGTGATTGCGATGCCGTTTCTAAGATGGGTGCCATAGCCTCTGCCAAGAGGTTTTGCGTGCAATCCTGAGGGCATAACAATGACAACAATACGCAACGCTTTGCTCATGACCGGGCTGCTGGCCGGCTTTATCAGTGCAGGTTCCGTGTGGGCTCACGGCAACGTGGTACCTCAAGCCGTGGAAACCAATGGCCTGACCCCGATCAAGGACGCCGGTGTGCCGGTCGACGCTGATGGCTGGGCGGCGGCCAACCCCTACCGCACGTCCCCGGAGCACGATAAGGCTCTGGAAATCGGCTCGTCGGCCTACAACCAGAACTGTGCGGCCTGTCATGGCCTGGAAGCCAAGTCCGGTGGGATCGCCCCTGACCTGCGCATGCTCGATGTCGGTGAGACAGGAGACGAGTGGTTCGTCGAACGCGTGCGTCATGGCGCGGTGCGTGACGGTCGGGTCTACATGCCAAAGATGGCCGACTATCTGAGCCAGGAAGCGTTATGGGCAGTGCGCACTTACCTGGACAGCGTTCACGTCGAGGAGTGATCCCATGCGTCTGCTCGCGGTGTTGATCGGTGCTGTGTGGCTGTGCTGCCAGACGGTGCAGGCGCAGGTTCGCAACTATGACGAAATGATCGCCGCCGGGGAGCTGAAAGTGGCGGTCTACAAGGATTTCGCCCCCTACAGTTTTGAACAGGCCGGCCAGCCCCGAGGCGTGGATGTCGAACTCGCCGAGGCCTTGGCCAAGGCCCTCGGTGTACGCCTGACGCTGATCTGGGCGCCCGCCGGAGAAAAACTCGATGACGATCTGCGCGATTACATCTGGCGCGCCAGTGCGTTGCATAACCAGCAACTGGCCGACCTGATGATGCGTGTGCCCTATGACCGTGACTACGCCCAGAAGCGCAACGAATTCGGCGAAATGGAAAACGGTCATGTGGTGATGTTCGGCCCCTACCAGACCGAACAATGGCAGGTGGCATACGATCAGCGTCGGCTGGACAAGGTCGGCAGCGTGGCCGTGTTCGAGCATCATCCGATTGGCGTCGAGGTCGACAGCGTGCCGTCGTTCTACCTGACTTCGGTGTTCAACGGCATGCTAGCCGGCAAGACCCACCACTATCCGGGCGTGCCCCAGGCATTTGCCGCGATGAAGGCCGGTGAGGTCGACGCGGTGATGGCCATGCGTGGCGAAATTGACTGGCAGGTGCATGAAGCGGCCGACCCGCAAGTGGCACTGGCGCAAAACGCCTACCCGAACATGGGTAAGCAGCTCTGGGAAATCGGCATGGCCGTGCACGAAAGCAATCGGCAACTGGCCTATGCCGTGGAAGAGGCACTGGAAGGCCTGATCCGTGAGGGTTCGGTGAAGACGATCTACGGCCATTACGGCCTGCGGTATGACGTGCCGGAGATGTATCAATAGGAGCGGGTGATGAGCTGGCGAATGACGTGTCTGTTGGCCTGTTGGTTACCCTTGGCCGCGCACGCTGCGGACATCGATCCGGGTAAAGACCCGGTGCCCTCGGTGATGTGGGCGTTCTATCACAAGCAAATGCTCGGCGACGCACCCTTTGTCTTCGATGATCGGGTCAAGCTGCTGGCGCCGCCTTTTGCCGAAGATGCCCGGCAGGTGCCATTGGAAATCGATGCGCGGGCGTTCAAGGGCGAGGTGGTGAAAATCCTCGCCTGGGCCGAGCTCAATCCGTTGCCGAGGATCGTCGACTTCCAGCCGCTGGACCGGGTATTGCCGTGGCTGTCGATTCGCATCCGTATCGAACAGGCCACACCCTTGCGTGCGGCAGTCTTGACCCGCGACGGGGTGTGGCATGTCGGTTCGACCTTGATTGATGCCGCAGGTGGCGGCTGCACCGCGCCGAGCCTCGTGCGCACCCAGCCCGGTTGGGAGGAGCACATCGGCGAAGTATTGGGCGGTCGCTATCCACGCAGTGAGTTCAGCCGATTGCGCGTGCAGGTGGCGCACCCGATGGACAACGGCATGGTCGGCGGCATCCCGGAGTTCTTCATCAACCATGCGGAACTGAGGGATCTGAACGATCAGCTGTTGGCGCGGCTGGAGCTGTTTCCCGCCGTCAGCGAAAACCCCAACCTGGCCTTCGACATCGAAGGGGCAGGGCAGACGCGTCTGTTTATTCGGGACAACAGCGGCAATGAATTTGATGCGTCAATCCCCTGACCCAAAGGAGCGTGTCATGCGCTGGATGCTGCTGATTATGTTGAGCGTCAGCCTGCCGGCCATGGCCGACCTTGAGTATTCGCTCAAGCCCCGGCAGATCGCCGAAGACACCTGGCTGCTGGAAGGCAGCACGGATAATTTCGCCAAGGCTAACGGCGGCAATATCGTCAACACCGCGTTCATCGTCACCGAGCGCGGCGTGGTGGTCATCGACACCGGGCCGTCGAAGCGTTACGGCGAAGCCCTGCGTAAGGCTATTGCGGCGATCACTGACAAACCGGTGATTCAGGTGTTCCTGACGCATCACCACCCGGACCATGTGCTGGGCAATCAGGCGTTTGCTGATGTGCCCATCGGCGCACTGGCGGGTACCACCGAGCTGTTGCATCAACAAGGTGATGCGATGGCCGAGAATATGTATCGAATGGTGGGTGACTGGATGCGTGGCACCGAAGTGGTGTTGCCCAATCAGGTCCTGACGCCAGGCGTACTCAGTTTTGGGAATCACGATTTACGCTTGCTGGGCCTGGGTGGGCATTCGGGAGCGGATCTGGCTATTCTCGACCAGCAAACCGGCGTGCTGTTTGCCGGGGACCTGGTGTTTTATCAACGGGCCCTGACCACTCCGAACAGTCCCGGACTGGCGGTGTGGCTGGCGGACATCGCCACCCTGCAGGGTTTGTCCTGGACGCTGATCGTGCCTGGCCACGGGCCGGTGGCCAGCGACCCACAACCCTTCGAACAAATGCGCGACTACCTGACCTGGCTCGACCAGCTGCTGCAAGAGGGTGCGGCCAGTGGCAGCGACATGGCCGAGATGATCCGTAGCCCCATCCCCGAAGGCTTTGCCGGGATCAATCTGAGCCGTTATGAATTGATCCGTAGCGTCAGTCATTTGTACCCGCGTTACGAGCGTTTGCAGATGACCCGGCTGGATTCCAGCGCGGCCAAGTGACGCTTGAACTCATCCAACCCACTACTAAGGGATTAGGAATCTCCATATTGCGGGTAATTGTTGTCGGGGCGGCGGCGCCCAAGAATCTGCACTACGCCGGGAAACATTCCCGCGAATAACAAAAAACCGCAGAGGTAGCCGTCATGACTCAACCCGCACGTCGCCAGCCCTTCGTCTTGAGCCTGCTGCTCAGTGCCATGCTGTTGTCCGGCCAGGCATTGGCCGCCGTCTCCGACCAGGACATTCTCCAGGACCCGAAAAACCCGGAGCAAGTCGTCACCAACGGCCTCGGCGTCCAGGGGCAGCGCTACAGCCCGCTGGATATTCTCAACGTCGACAACGTGAAGGAGCTGCGGCCAGCCTGGGCATTCTCTTTCGGCGGCGAAAAACAGCGAGGCCAGCAAGCACAGCCGATGGTCAAGGACGGCGTGATGTACATGACCGGTTCCTACTCACGGGTGTTCGCAGTGGATGCGCGCACCGGCAAGAAACTCTGGCAATACGATGCGCGCCTGCCGGATGACATCCGTCCGTGCTGCGACGTGATCAACCGTGGCGTGGCGCTGTATGGCGACCTGGTGATCTTTGGCACCCTCGACGCCAAGCTGGTGGCCCTGAACAAAGACACCGGCAAAGTGGTGTGGAGCAAGAAGGTGGCCGACCACAAGGAAGGCTATTCCATCAGCGCCGCGCCATTGGTGATCAACGGCAAACTGATTACCGGCGTGGCCGGTGGCGAGTTCGGTGTGGTGGGCAAGATCTCGGCCTACGACCCGAAAAATGGCGAGCTGTTGTGGGTCCGGCCGACCGTCGAAGGCCACATGGGCTACGTCTACAAGGACGGCAAGGCCATCGAGAACGGTATCTCCGGTGGTGAAGCCGGCAAGACCTGGCCGGGTGATTTGTGGAAGACCGGCGGCGCCGCGCCCTGGCTCGGCGGTTACTACGACCCGGAAACCAATCTGCTGCTGTTCGGCACAGGTAACCCGGCGCCGTGGAACTCGCATTTGCGTCCTGGCGATAACCTCTACTCGTCGTCGCGTCTGGCGCTCAACCCGGACGACGGCACCATCAAATGGCACTTCCAGAGCACGCCCCACGACGGTTGGGACTATGACGGCGTCAACGAACTGGTCTCGTTCAACTACACCGAGGGCGGCAAGGAAATCAAAGCGGCGGCCACGGCGGACCGCAACGGTTTCTTCTATGTGCTGGACCGTACCAACGGCAAGTTCATCCGCGGCTTCCCGTTCGTGGACAAGATCACCTGGGCCACCGGCCTGGATAAAGACGGCCGGCCAATCTACAACGAAGCCAGCCGCCCCGGCGCCCCGGGCGCTGAGCCCAAGGGCAGTTCGGTATTCGTAGCGCCTGCATTCCTTGGCGCGAAAAACTGGATGCCGATGGCCTACAACCGCGACACCGGGCTGTTTTACGTGCCGTCCAACGAGTGGGGCATGGACATCTGGAACGAAGGCATCGCCTACAAAAAAGGCGCGGCATTCCTCGGCGCCGGTTTCACCATCAAACCGTTGAATGAAGACTACATCGGCGTGCTGCGCGCCATTGACCCGAAAACCGGCAAGGAAGTCTGGCGCCACAAGAACTACGCGCCGCTGTGGGGAGGGGTGCTGACCACCAAGGGCAATCTGGTGTTCACCGGCACGCCGGAAGGTTTCCTCCAGGCGTTCAATGCCAAGACGGGAGAGAAAGTCTGGGAATTCCAGACTGGTTCAGGCGTACTCGGCTCACCCATAACCTGGGAAATGGACGGCGAACAATACGTGTCGGTCCTCTCCGGCTGGGGCGGCGCCGTACCGTTGTGGGGCGGGGAAGTGGCCAAGCGGATCAAGGACTTCAACCAGGGCGGCATGCTCTGGACCTTCAAGCTGCCGAAAGACCTGGTGGCCAAGCACTGACCCTTCCACCGCATAACCCCGTGGAGATGAATTACCTGTGGCGAGGGGGCTTGTCGGAGCGCCGCATCGCCCCGTTCGGCTGCGAAGCAGTCGTAATTGCCGACGCCGCGGTGGGTGCCAAGAATGTAAGGGGCCGCTTCGCGACCCAACGGGGGCAAGCCCCCTCGCCACAAAGGTTCACCCAACCCTTATCGGTAAATCTACGACCAAATAACGAGAGCCTTCCTGCCATCGGCGCATTCGTCTGGCACGCAGGGCTCTCTAGTATCGATTCATCGCTTGTCGGTACGACAGGCATCGACCCAGACAGAGGCCCACCATGATCTACGCACAACCCGGAACCCCAGGCGCCGTTGTTTCCTTCAAGCCGCGCTATGGCAACTTCATCGGCGGCGAGTTTGTCGCGCCAGTCAATGGCGAATACTTCACCAACACCTCGCCGGTGACCGGTGAGGTGATTGCCGAATTCCCACGCTCCAGCGCCGCCGACATCGAAAAAGCCCTCGACGCGGCGCATGCCGCTGCGGATGCCTGGGGCAAGACCTCGGCCCAGGACCGCTCGTTGGTGCTGTTGAAAATCGCCGATCGCATCGAGCAAAACCTGGAAATCCTCGCGGTCACCGAAACCTGGGACAACGGTAAGGCCGTGCGCGAAACCCTGAACGCCGACGTGCCGTTGGCCGCTGACCATTTCCGTTACTTCGCCGGTTGCATTCGCGCTCAGGAAGGCGGCGCTGCCGAGATCAACGAGCTGACCACCGCCTATCACTTTCACGAGCCTCTGGGCGTGGTCGGGCAAATCATTCCGTGGAATTTCCCGCTGCTGATGGCGGCCTGGAAACTCGCCCCGGCCCTGGCCGCCGGCAACTGCATCGTGCTCAAACCTGCCGAGCAGACACCGCTGTCGATCATGGTGTTCGCCGAGCTGATCGCTGATCTTCTGCCAGCGGGCGTGTTGAACATCGTTCAAGGCTTCGGTCGTGAAGCCGGCGAAGCGCTGGCCACCAGCAAGCGCATCGCCAAGATCGCCTTCACCGGTTCAACCCCGGTGGGCGCGCACATCATGCATTGTGCCGCCGAGAACATCATTCCAAGCACGGTCGAACTGGGCGGCAAGTCGCCGAACATCTTCTTCGAAGACATCATGAACGCCGAGCCTCAGTTCATCGAGAAAGCCGCCGAAGGTCTGGTGCTGGCGTTCTTCAACCAGGGCGAAGTATGCACCTGCCCATCGCGGGCGCTGGTGCAAGAATCGATCTACGAGCCGTTCATGGCCGAGGTGATGAAAAAGATCGTCAAGATCAAGCGCGGCAACCCGCTGGACACTGAAACCATGGTCGGCGCCCAGGCGTCCGAGCAGCAATACGACAAGATCCTCTCGTACCTCAAAATTGCTCAGGAGGAGGGGGCTGAACTGCTCACCGGTGGCGCCGCCGAGCGTCTTGAAGGGGACTTGTCCAGCGGCTATTACATCCAGCCGACGCTGCTCAAGGGCCACAACAAGATGCGCGTATTCCAGGAAGAAATCTTCGGTCCGGTGGTGGGTGTCACCACCTTCAAGGACGAAGCCGAAGCGCTGGCGATTGCCAACGACAGCGAGTTTGGCCTCGGTGCCGGTCTCTGGACCCGCGACATCAACCGCGCCTACCGCATGGGCCGGGCGATCAAGGCCGGACGCGTCTGGACCAACTGCTACCACCTGTATCCGGCGCACGCGGCGTTCGGTGGTTACAAGAAGTCCGGCGTCGGTCGGGAGAACCACAAGATGATGCTCGATCACTACCAGCAGACCAAGAACCTGCTGGTCAGCTACGACATCAATCCGCTGGGGTTCTTCTAACCCGACTCGAAATCGGGTAACGGCCTTCGCTGGCAAGCCAGCTCCTACAGGTTTGCGTAATACCTGTAGGAGCTGGCTTGCCAGCGAATGGCTGTATCTGGCACCGCGCATACCCCCTACCAAATCACCCCCAATGCTCCTTCGAAAGTAGCATTCGGGCGCACGGCACCCCGTGCATTAATGGCTTTACCGGAATCGCCCGGCACAAGAAGAGGATTGACCCATGTGGACTAAACCCGCGTTTACCGATCTGCGCATTGGCTTCGAAGTGACGATGTATTTCGCCAACCGTTGATGGTTCACCCGGCCAGCCGATGTGTTGGCCGGGCCTGCCTTTGGAGCCTCATTCATGCACATTCGCGTTCTCGGTTCCGCCGCTGGTGGCGGCTTCCCTCAGTGGAATTGCAACTGCTACCAGTGCGCCGGGATGCGCAATGCCAGCCTGCGAGCACAACCGCGCACGCAGTCCTCGATTGCCCTGAGCGACAATGGAGTGGATTGGGTGCTGTGCAATGCATCACCGGACATTCGCGCGCAACTCGAAAGTTTTCCGCTGTTGCAACCGGCCCGCCAGCTGCGTGACAGCGCCATCGCTGGCGTCGTGCTGCTCGACAGCCAGATCGATCACTGCACGGGCCTTTTGAGCCTGCGCGAAGGTTGCCCGCATGACGTCTGGTGCACTGAGCGGGTTCACCAGGACCTGAGCAGCGGGTTCCCGCTGTTCAATATGTTGCGCCACTGGAACGGCGGCTTGCAGTGGCAACCGCTCGGGCTGGATCGGCAGCCGTTCAGCATTCCTGCCTGCCAGCACTTGCGATGGCGTGCGATTCCCCTGGTGAGCAACGCACCACCGTACTCGCCTAATCGCGGCAATCCGCAACCGGGCGACACCATTGGCTTGTTCATTGAAGACCGGCGCAGCGGCGCATCACTGTTTTACGCGCCGGGGCTGGGGCAAGTCGATGACGAAGTGCTGGGCTGGATGCAGCGTGCCGATTGCCTGCTGCTGGACGGCACCTTGTGGCGTGACGACGAAATGCGCGTCTGCGAAGTCGGCCAGAACCTGGGCAGTGAGATGGGGCATCTGTCGCAAAGCGGCCCCGGCGGCATGCTTGAGGTGCTGGAAGGTTTTACCCGCCAGCGCAAGGTGCTGATCCACATCAACAACACCAACCCGATCCTCGACGAAGACTCGGCCGAGCGGGCGCTGCTGGAGCGGCGCGGGATCGAAGTGGCGTTTGACGGCATGAGTATTGAGCTGTAGCGGATTGCCTCATCGCGGGCAAGTCGAATCGTCGCACCGCCGCTCCCACAGGTTCACGCGATCAACTGTGGGAGCGTGCGGTGCGGCGATCCGACTTGCCCGCGATGAGGCCAGATCCGACACCGCAAATCCATCGGAGAACCGCAATGACTGACACCCCAATGTCCCCCACCGAATTCGAAGCCGCCCTACGCGCCAAAGGCGCCTACTACCATATTCATCATCCGTTCCACCAAGCCATGTACGCCGGGCGCTCCAGCCGCGAGCAGATTCAAGGCTGGGTCGCCAATCGCTTCTATTACCAAGTGAACATTCCGCTCAAGGATGCCGCCATCCTCGCCAACTGCCCGGACCGCGACGTACGCCGTGAGTGGCTGCAACGGATTCTCGACCACGACGGTGTGCCCGGCAGTGAGGGCGGCATCGAAGCCTGGCTGCGTCTGGGCGAAGCGGTGGGGCTGGATCGCGAGCAGATTCTGTCCCAGGAGTTGGTGCTGCCCGGCGTGCGCTTCGCTGTTGATGCCTACGTCAATTTCGCCCGTCGCGCCTGCTGGCAGGAAGCGGCGAGCAGTTCGCTGACCGAGCTGTTCGCCCCCCAGATCCACCAGTCCCGACTCGACGCCTGGCCAACTCATTACCCGTGGATCGACGTGGCCGGCTACGACTATTTCCGCAGTCGTTTGAGTCAGGCCCGGCGAGACGTCGAGCACGGCTTGCGCATCACGTTGGCTCACTACGTCACGCTTCAGGCGCAGCAGCGCATGCTGGACATCCTGCAATTCAAACTCGACGTGCTGTGGAGCATGCTTGACGCCATGAGCATGGCCTACGAACTGGAACGCCCGCCGTATCACACCGTCACCACCGACAAAGTCTGGCACCGGGGGATTGCCCTGTGAGCCTGATCAATCGCGAACTATTACCGTCGTTGCGCCAGGGCTTTCGTTTGCAATGGGAGCCCCGCCAGGACTGTCACGTGCTGCTGTACCCCGAAGGCATGATCAAACTCAACGGCAGTGCCGGGCAGATCCTCGGTCTGGTGAACGGTCAGCGCAGCGTCGCGGCGATCATTGAGCAACTGGCCGCGAATTTTCCCGGCGTGCCGGGGATCGACGAGGATGTACTGGCGTTTCTGGAGGTGGCCCATGCTCAATTCTGGATTGAATGATGCACCTGTAGGCCCACCACTGTGGCTGCTGGCGGAGCTGACCTACCGTTGCCCGCTACAATGCCCGTATTGTTCAAACCCACTGGATTTTGCACGGCACGGCGAAGAACTGAGCACTGAGGAGTGGATTCGGGTGTTTCGCGAGGCCCGCGAGATGGGCGCAGCGCAGTTGGGTTTTTCCGGTGGCGAGCCACTGGTGCGACAGGACCTGGCCGAACTGATCAAGGCCGCGCGAGACATGGGTTACTACACCAACCTGATCACCTCGGGCATCGGCCTGACCGAGCAGAAAGTCCGCGACTTCAAGGTGGCCGGGCTGGACCATATCCAGATCAGCTTTCAAGCCGCCGACGAAGCGGTCAACAACATGCTCGCCGGCTCCCGCAAGGCCTTTTCCCAGAAGCTGGCCATGGCCCGTGCGGTGAAAGCCCAGGGTTACCCCATGGTGCTGAACTTCGTGACCCATCGGCACAACATCGACCAGATCGCGCAGATCATCGACTTGTGCCTGGAACTGGAAGCGGATTTTGTCGAATTGGCCACATGTCAATTCTACGGTTGGGCCGAACTCAATCGCGTCGGCCTGCTGCCGACCCGCGAGCAACTGCAACGCGCCGAGCGCATCACCAACGAATATCGCCAGCGGCTTGAGGCCCAGGGCCATCCGTGCAAGCTGATCTTTGTCACCCCGGACTACTACGAAGAACGCCCCAAAACCTGCATGAACGGCTGGGCCAATCTGTTTCTCGACATCACCCCGGACGGCACCGCACTGCCTTGCCACAGCGCCCGACAGTTGCCGGTGCAGTTTCCCAACGTGCGCGAGCACAGTGTCGAGCACATCTGGACGGACTCGTTTGGCTTCAACCGTTTTCGCGGTAATGACTGGATGAAGGAACCGTGCCGCTCGTGCGATGAAAAGCACAAGGATCTGGGCGGTTGCCGCTGCCAGGCGTTCATGCTCACTGGCGACGCCGCCAATGCCGACCCGGTGTGCAGCAAGTCACCGCACCACGGCGTAATCCTCAAGGCCCGCGAAGAAGCCGAGGCGCCGGGGCAGGGCATGGAACACCTGACGTTGCGCAACGAGAAAGCGTCGCGGCTGATCTATCGCGGATGAGTCTAACGACACAAATCCCCTTGTAGGAGCGGGCTTGCCCGCGAAAGCGGTGGGTCAGTCAACATCAATGGTGAATGTGAGACCGTCTTCGCGGGCAAGCCCGCTCCTACAGGGATCGGCGGTGAATACAAAATCCGGGTACAACCCGGGGCAGCGCTGTTCTTTGGTCTGATTGCATTCACTGTCGGATGGTTTAGTGTGGTTCCTATCTTCCAAAACAATAAAAACAGGCTTTCCAATGAGCCAGAGTATCAGCCAGCTGCGTAAATTCGTTTCACCTGAAATCATCTTCGGTGCCGGCTGCCGGCACAACGTCGGCAATTGCGCCAAGACCTTCGGCGCCCGCAAAGTCCTGCTGGTCAGTGACCCTGGGGTGATTGCGGCCGGTTGGGTCGCCGATGTCGAGGCCAGCCTGCAAGCCTTGGGTATCGACTACTTCCTGTACAGCGATGTCTCGCCTAACCCGCGGGTCGAAGAAGTCATGCTCGGTGCTGAGCTGTACCGGGAAAACCATTGCGATGTGATCGTCGCCGTCGGCGGTGGCAGCCCGATGGATTGCGGCAAAGGCATCGGGATTGTCGTTGCTCACGGACGCAGCATTCTCGAATTCGAAGGCGTGGACACCATCCGCGTGCCCAGTCCGCCGCTGATCCTGATTCCGACCACGGCCGGCACCTCGGCCGATGTTTCGCAGTTCGTGATCATTTCCAACCAGCAAGAGCGCATGAAGTTCTCCATCGTCAGCAAAGCGGTGGTGCCGGACGTGTCATTGATCGACCCGGAAACGACCCTGAGCATGGACCCGTTCCTGTCGGCCTGTACCGGCATCGACGCGTTGGTGCATGCCATCGAGGCTTTCGTCTCCACGGGCCACGGGCCCCTGACCGATCCGCATGCTCTGGAGGCGATGCGGTTGATCAACGGCAATTTGGTACAAATGATCGCCAACCCGACGGACATCGCCCTGCGCGAGAAGATCATGCTCGGCAGCATGCAGGCCGGTCTCGCCTTCTCCAACGCGATCCTCGGCGCGGTGCACGCCATGTCCCACAGTCTGGGCGGGTTTCTCGATCTGCCCCATGGCTTATGCAACGCTGTGCTGGTGGAACACGTGGTGGCGTTCAATTACAGCTCGGCACCGGATCGCTTCAAAGTGATTGCCGAGACCTTCGGTATCGATTGCCGTGGCCTGAACCATCGGCAGATTTGCGGGCGGCTGGTCGAGCATTTGATCGCCCTCAAACACGCTATCGGCTTCCATGAGACCCTCGGTTTGCATGGGGTCAGTACGGCGGATATTCCGTTCCTGTCGCAACACGCCATGCACGACCCGTGCATCCTGACCAATCCGCGCGAATCCAGTCAGCGTGATGTCGAGGTCGTCTATGGCGAAGCCCTCTGACGATCAGCAACGGGCACTGGCGGGGCTGCTCGGGTTAGGCAGCCATTCGGCGCGCAAGAGTCACTACCCGGAACTCGCCGCGCGACTCGACGACTTGGAAGCCGAGCGCAATCGATACAAATGGCTGTTCGAAAACGCGGTTCAGGGGATTTTCCAGGCCAGCCTGCAAGAAGGCATGCGGGCCGCCAACCCGGCGTTGGCGCACATGCTCGGTTATCAGGACCCGCAGGAGGTGCTGTTTTCGCTGGCCGATCTGGCGAGCAACCTGTTTGTCGGCGGCGCCGCCGAGCTGGAAAACATTGGCGAAATCCTAAAGCATCAACGCAGCCTGCACGGTTATGAAACCCAGTTGCGGCGCAAGGACGGCAGCAGCCTCGATGTGTTGATGAACCTGTTGCTCAAACCCGATCAGGAAGGCCTGGTGGAGGGGTTTGTTGCTGACATCACCGAACGCAAGCTGGCCCAGCAACGTCTGCAACAACTCAACGATGAACTGGAGCAGCGGGTCACCGCGCGCACCGATGAACTGCTGGAAGCCAACCGCAACCTGCAACAGCAGATCACCCAGCGTAAACAGATCGCCGAAGCCTTGCGCGATGCCCGCGACGCCGCCGAGGCCGCCAATCGCAGCAAGGACAAGTACCTTGCTGCCGCCAGCCACGACCTGTTGCAACCACTTAATGCTGCGCGTTTGCTGATCTCGACGTTGCGTGAACGAAAACTGCCTGACGTTGAACAGGTCCTGGTCGAACGCACTCATCAGGCGTTGGAGGGGGCGGAAGATTTGCTCACTGATTTGCTGGATATTTCCCGGCTCGATCAGGCAGCGGTCAAACCCGACGTTGCCCTTTATCGTCTCGACGAATTGCTCGCGCCGCTGGTGTCGGAGTTTCAGTCAGTCGCCGAAGCAGCAGGGTTGAACCTGCGCGTGCATGTGGGCGATTACGCCATCAGCACCGACTTGCGCCTGATGACGCGCATTCTGCGTAACTTCCTCAGTAACGCCTGCCGCTACACGGACGAGGGCAGCATCCTGCTTGCGGCAAGACGGCGCGGCGAGATGCTGCGCCTGGAGGTCTGGGACACCGGGCGCGGCATCGCTGCGGACCGACTGGATTCGATTTTCCTGGAGTTCAACCAACTCGACGTCGGACGTGCCGCCGATCGCAAAGGCGTGGGGCTGGGGCTGGCCATCGTCGAACGCATCGCGAAGATTCTGGGTTATCAGGTTCGGGTGCAATCCTTGCCAGGACGTGGCTCGATGTTCAGCATCGACGTACCGCTTTCCCATGAGGTGCCGCTGCCTATCAGTCAGGCCGCACCTCAGTTGGGCACCGGTAATCCCTTGCCGGGCCGACGTTTGCTGGTACTGGACAACGAAGTGAGCATTCTCGAGAGCATGAGCGCGCTGCTCGAGCAGTGGGGGTGCGAGGTGGTCACGGCCACGGATGAATCCTGCGCGCTGGCAGCCCTGCGCGGGCAAGCGCCAGAATTGATTCTGGCGGACTATCACCTTGATCACGGCGTGGTGGGCTGCGATGTGGTCAGGCATTTGCGTGAGCATTTCAGCCAGGTCATCCCGGCGGTGATCATCACGGCGGACCGCACTGATCAATGTCGACGCTCATTGCAGAGACTCGGCGCACCGCTGCTGAACAAGCCGGTCAAGCCCGGCAAGTTGCGCGCAGTGCTGAGTCAGATGCTCGGGTAGTGGCGTTATCAGAGTGCACGATATTGCAGGCTGAACCCGAGTTCAGCCGACTGACCTTGCTCCAGCAATCGTAACCCCGGCCGACCAGGCAAGTGATGCGCGTTGACCGGGTGGCTGACCGGTTCGATGCAGAAAAACTCCAGACCGACCGGGCAGTAGAGCAGGTAGTAATCGCTGCCGGTGGCTTGGCCTTCCAGCGCATAACCGAGGTCGGGTTGCTGGATCAGGCAATGGCCGTCCCAGTGGCAGAAGCCGTTGTCGACCAGCGAAGCGGGTAAGGCGCCCGGTTGACGAAAGTCCCGGTCGGCAGGCAGCGCAATCAATTCTGTTGGCAATTTCGAGCCATCGCACAGCCAGACTTGCTCTGCCCTGGCCTGTAGCTGCGTGTTCGCGGTGCGCGGAAAGTAGGGGTGCAAACCCAGCCCATGCCACGCGGCGCGGTCGGCCAAGTGAGTGACTTGCAGTTCGATGCTCAATTGCCCCTTGTTTAGATGGAAGCGTTGCCGGGCGCGATAAGCGAACGGTGTGGTGCTGTCGAGTTGCAGGACGACTTCGTTGGCTGATTGCGACACCACTTGCCACGGTTGTTGCCAGGCGCTGCCGTGGATGGGCAGCGGATCGGTGAGGCTGTTGGGCGTCAGGGCCAGCCAGCCATCAGGGCAATCGAAGCCACCTTCGGCGATGCGGTTGGACCAGGGGGCCAGGGGATAGCAACCGAGTTTGCCCGGCAGACCGGTGTTCAGTGCATGGGAGTCATTGTGGCGTAGCAGCGGTTGACCGGTGCTGAGAACGGTCCAGTTGACGATACTGCCGCCGAGCTCGGGGGCGAGGGTGAGGTGGGTCAGTTCGTCTTCGAGTTCGAGAATTTTTGGCGTCATGGACATTTCCGCATACTGATGAGCTGTTGTGGCGAGGGGGCTTGCCCCCGTTGGGCTGCGAAGCGGACCTCGGCATTGTTCAGTCAGACCGCACAGACGCCAATGACGACTGCTTCGCAGCCGAACGGGGGCAAGCCCCCTCGCCACAGGGGCCGGGGCTTATCTGTTTAATTCAGTGAGGGAATCATTGAACAGCGGTTCCGGCAATCCGGTGACGCCAGGATTGAGGGCGAACACTCCGCCGGCCAGGGACTGTTCGTCATGGTCGTCACCGGGGCGGATCGAGGTCACGAACAGCGTGTCCAGTCGACTGCCACCGAAGGCGCACATGGTGGGTTTTTTCACCGGAACGGCGAGGGAGCGATCCAGTCGGCCATCGGGGGTAAAACGGTGAATCAGCCCGGCATCATTGCCGCAGATCCAGTAGCAACCTTCGGCATCGACAGCCGCACCGTCGGGGCGACCGGGGAACTGATTCATGTCGACGAACAGCCGGCGATTGGACGGCGTGCCGCTGTCGACGTCGTAGTCAAAGGCCCAGATCTGCTGGACCAATGGATGCGAGTCGGACAGGTACATCGTGCGGCCATCCGGGCTGAAGCCCAGGCCGTTCGGGACGATAAACCCGCCCAGTTGTGCCTCAAGTGGCCCGCGTAGACCGGCGCTGTAACGGTAAAGGGCACCGTCGGCGACGTTGGCGCCCATGTTCAACACCATGCTGCTCGCCCAGAAGCGGCCCTGACGGTCACAACGGCCATCGTTCAGGCGCATGTCGGTCCGAGCGTGGTCGACGTGCGCCAGCAAATAACTGTCGAGGCTGCCGTCGTTGTGCGGGTGCAGATGGAAGAAACCGCTTTCCATGCCGGCCACCCAGCCACCGTCACGGTGGCGGGTGATGCACCCGAGCATTTGCGGCGCTTTCCACGAATGGACATGGCCGCTGTCGGCACTCCAGCGCTGCAGGCCCCCGGCAGGAATATCAACCCAGTACAGGGCGTTTTCCTCGGGGACCCACACCGGGCATTCACCGACGGCGTTACGGGCATCGACAATCAATTCGGCTTGCATGGCAACTCATTCCCTTGGGTTTTTGTTGTGGGGATCAAGCGGGAAGCAGGGCTTCAATCGCCGAACGGGCCGGCGGCGCAAAAGGCTCCGCCCTGATAGACGCGGGCCGGATCATCGGCGGCAGGCATCGGCTGGACTTCGACTTTTTCACGGAACACTTCGGAGGTGTCCTGCGGCGCGTAGCCCAAGGCAGTGGCGTAACGGTTGTCCCACCAGATGTCTTTGTTATCGGACATGCCGTACACCACAGTGTGCCCGACATTCGGGCTGTACAGCGCACGTTCGAGCAGTTGGGTAAGGTCGCCGAAGCTCAACCATGTGCTCATCATCCGGCGGTTTTGCGGTTCCGGGAACGAGGAACCGATGCGCACGCTGACGGTTTCGATGCCATAGCGATTGAAGTAGAACGTGGCCATGTCCTCACCGTAGGACTTGGACAAACCGTAATAGCTGTCCGGCTGGTGAGGGGAGTGGGCGTCGATGACTTGGTCTTGCTTGTAGAAACCGATGACGTGGTTGGAGCTGGCGAAGATCACCCGCTTCACACCGTGGCGGCGCGCGGCTTCATAGATGTGGAACACGCCGCAGATGTTGGCGCCGAGAATCTCTTCGAACGAGCGCTCTACCGACACACCACCGAAGTGCAGGATCGCGTCCACGCCTTCGACCAATTGATGCACGGCTTGCTTGTCCGCCAGATCGCACGGCACGACTTCTTCGCGGTCATCGATAGCCGGGGCCATGGTGGCGATGTCCGACAGGCGAATGACGTTGGCGTAGGGGCGCAGGCTTTCGCGCAAGACTTTACCCAGGCCACCGGCGGCACCGGTCAGCAGCAGGCGATTGAAAGGGGAGCGGGCGGTTGCAGTGGTCGTCATGGGGGAATCCTGTACAAGCAGTTGTTGTTATTAAATTGTTGTAAGTTGTCGTACGACTTTGTTGAAGTATCGTAAGGCAATCCGGGTCTTGTCAACGCGACATTGGTTGAAATGGACGGAGGGTCATTTCTCGTTAATGAACACATTCATCTGTGGCGAGGGGGCTTCTGTGGCGAGGGGGCTTGCCCCCGTTGGGCTGCGCAGCGGCCCTAAAACTAGTCACTGCTGCCGTTCAGATAAAACTGTGCTGAATGGTTTTACGACGGCTTTGCCGCCGAACGGGGGCAAGCCCCCTCGCCACAGGTCATGTCAGTCTGTGAGAAATGGGTTTTACAGCAACGAAATCGGGTAGTTGATGATGATACGGTTTTCATCGAATTCGTTGGTGCTGAAGCTCTTGCGGATGCTCGCGTTGCGCCATTTGACGTTGAAGCTCTTCAACGGACCGCTTTGTATGGTGTAGGCCAGTTCCGATTCGCGGCCCCATTCCGTGCCGTCGGTGATGGTGCCGGTATGCACATTATCGCCGCTGATGTAGCGGTTCATCATCGTCAGACCGGGAACGCCCAGGGCGACGAAGTTGTAGTCGTGGCGCACCTGCCAGGATTTTTCCTGGGCGTTGTCGTAGCTGGAGTTGTAGCTGTCGTTGGCCAGGGTACCGCCGCTGGTGCCGTTGACGCGCATCCATTGATCGTCACCGGTGAGTTTTTGCAGGCCGACGTAGAAGGTGTTGCCACCGTACTTGGCCGAGAGCATGGCGAACCCGGTTTTGTTGTCGAGGTCGCCGGCCAGGGCGCTGCCGTTTTCTTTGCCGATGAAATAACCAAGGTTGGCGCCGAGGACCCAGTCGCCAATCGGCTGGCTATGGTTCAGGTTGTAATACTGTTGCTGGTAGAGGTCGCTGAGTTCTGCGTACCAGGCACCGACCTGGGTGCGTTTGTCGTTGAACGTGTATTCACCACCGCCGAAGTTGAAACGGTCCGAAGTGAAGGCCGCGGATTTGCCGTTCATGAACATGTCTTCCATGCTCGCATCGTTACGCGGACTGTTCTGGCGGAACTGGCCGCCGTAGATCGTCAGGCCGCTGATCTCGGTGGACGTCAGCTGGCCACCCTGGAAGGTTTGTGGCAGCGAGCGGCCATCGTCTGAACGCAGGATGGGCAGTATTGGCATCCACTCGCCGACCTTCACTTCGGTTTTACTCACTTTCATCTTCCCGGCCACCGCCAGACGACCAAAGTCATCGACCGGGCGACCGTCGCTGCCAATCGGCAGCAGCTGGGTGCCGCCCGAGCCTTTACCGCCATCGAGCTTGACCGACAACAGTCCCAGCACATCCGCGCCGAACCCCACCGGGCCTTGGGTGAAACCGGACTTGGCGTCGAAAATGAAGCTCTGCGTCCACTCCTCGGCCTTGCTCTGCGGGTAAGCCGGGTTGGTGAAGTTGCGGTTGATGTAGAAGTTACGCAGGTTGAGCGTGGCCTTGGCGTCGTCGGTGAACCCTTCGGCATGGCTGATCATCGGCAGGGCAAGGGCCAGGCCGCTGCAACCAATGAGGCTCAGGGTATGACGGCGTTTGAAAATCTGACGTGGGGTGTGGGCGGACGAATTGCGGACGAGCTTGCTCACTGTGACGCTCCCTTGCTTCTTGTTGTTTTTATTCGTCATACGTCGTCGTACAACACGTGCGGCGATTATTTGCGAGGGTCTGAGGGCTTGTCAATCAGAAGTTGTACGATGACTTTGTGATATTGGGTCGGAAATCGATAAACCCTGTGGGAGTGAGCCTGCTCGCGATAGCGGACTGTCAGTCGACAACAATGTCAGATGTGGGATTGCAATCGCGAGCAGGCTCGCTCCCACAGGGGAATTGGGTTATCAGGCCGAAATCATGGGGGGCATAGTGCCCAACAGGGAAACCGCTGCCACCGCGCCAATCCCCAGCATCCATTCGAGAATCACGCTGGTTTTCAGTGTCGACAGACGTTGTTCGCTGTCGTTTATGCGCAGGCGATTGAACAGCGCCAGGCCCAGCATCGCTGCAATCAGCCCAACCTTGATCAACAGAATCAGTGCGAAACCGCTGAACAATGGCGTCGGCCAAAACACCCCGGTGAGGACCCGAACGTTGATCAGCCCGGTGATCAGCAACCCCGCCACCAAGGCGTAACCGACACCACTGAAACGCTGCAGTATCGCTTTGATGGGCTGCTCTGCCGACTGGCGCAAGATCATCACCAACAGCATCAACCCGCCGAGCCAGGCGCCAACGCAGGTCAGGTGCACGACTTGGTTGAGCATCAGCAATTGGCCATTAAGTCCGTCCAGCATGGCGCCGTGACCGACCGGGGCGAGGGTCACCAGCAACAGGCTGGCGAGGCCGATTCGCAGGGGTTTGTGCGCACGCCACGGGCTCATCAGCAACGCCACCAGCAACGCATTGAGCAGCAGGTGCCAGCGCCAGACCTGACCGAAAAACGTATTACTCAGCACCAGGTGCAGCGTCGACGGATCAAATGCCGCTTCCCAGGCCCCGGCCATGCTCGCAGTGATCAGCAGCAACCAGGCAACGCCGCTGAGCAGCGCCACGGCCGCCAGCCAGCGGGCTGTCAGCGCCAGACGGCGATCGAGGTGTGCAGCGCTGCCGTTGAGCAGCAAGGGCCTGAACGCCCACGCCCCGAACAGCATCAACACCACCGTGAAATGCACAAAGCGACACAGCACCATCGCGCTGGTCATGAATTACTGGCCAACCTTGAAACCGTAGGCGCCTTCGCTTTTGTGGGTGTCGACGGACACCGCGTGCCATTCGACTTTATACGTGCCCGCCGTCAGAGGCTCGGCAGGTGTGACGATCAGGGTTTTCTTGTCGCTGCCTTCGGTGGCAAGGCTCTTCACTGGTACAGGGGCCCCGTCCTTGCTGAGCGTAACTTTCGTGAAAGCCGCTTCAATGCCTTCGGAAAACTCCAGCCGCAGTTGCGCAGGTGCGCTCACGGTGCTGTCCGCCGCCGGGGTCTGGCTTTTCAGATGGGTGTGGGCCCATACCGACGAAACGGCAAGCAGCGAGCCGAGGAGTGCGGCGGTGGTCAGGGCTTTCTTAAGCATCGTGAATACCTTTTGGGCAGGATCGAAGTGGCGCAAGTTTACCCGCCGCAAGCTTAGTGTCGAAGTTTCGTTTTAGTCTGTCGCCGCGACGTAGAGCCGGATGCTAGTCTTGGTCAACGCTGGTGTCAGGGAGCCCTCATGGGCAATCACAAGATCGGGATTCGTCGAAGCAACGTCGAGAAAATTTTGCTCGGGGCGGAAAAGGTCTTCGCCGAAAAAGGCTTTGGCGGTACCGCCATGGCCGACATCGCCGCCGAGGTGCAACTGCCTCGATCCAATCTGCATTACTACTTCAGCACCAAGACCGAACTGTACAGCGCGGTGTTGTTTGATCTGCTGGAAGTCTGGAAGCAGGACGCGCTGTGCTTCGAGATGTTCGACGATCCGCGCGTGGTGCTCAGCAGCTACATCCGCGCCAAGATGAACCACTCGCGCAGCCGGCCTTATGGCTCGAAGGTCTGGGCCAACGAAATCATCCATGGCGCACCGACCTTAGGCACGGCGCTGGACGCCAGCCTGTATGACTGGGCGAAGATGAAAGAAGCGAAAATTCGCCAGTGGGTGGACGATAAACGCATCTTGCCGGTGGAGCCGTCGAGCCTGCTGTACATGATCTGGGCCTCGACCCAGCACTATGCTGACTTTGATCATCAGGTGAATATTCTCAATGATCATCAGCCGCTGTCGGACATGCAGTTCGAGCGGGCGGTGCAGACGGTGACCAGTGTGATTTTGCGGGGGATAGGGTTGGAGCCATAAATCAAAAGAATCGCAGCCTCGTTTCACTCGACAGCTCCTACAGAGAAATGCATTCCCTGTAGGAGCTGTCGAGTGAAACGAGGCTGCGATTTCTGGATTTTCAGCGATCAGAAGGCAACATGATACGGATTCCTCGGATCATGATTCCAATCCAGAAACGGCTTGCCCGTGTCCATCGGCACCATCTCGATACAGTCCTGCACCGGGCAGGTGATCTGGCACAAATTGCAGCCCACGCACTCATCCTCAATCACCGTGTATTGATGCGTCCCGTCCGCCTGCTTCAGGCTGGCAATCGCCTGGTGCGAGGTATCCTCGCAAGCGATGTGGCAGCGCCCACAACCAATGCACGCCTCCTGATCAATCTTCGCGATCACCTGATAGTTGATGTCGAGGTACTTCCAGTCCGTGGTGTTGCTCACCGCGCGCCCGGAAAACTCGGAAACGCTGGCGTAACCCTGACTGTCCATCCAGCGTGACAAGCCGTCCTTCATCTCCTCGACGATCCTGAAACCATGCAGCATCGCCGCGGTGCATACCTGCACCGAACCGCTGCCCAACGCAATAAACTCCGCCGCGTCGCGCCAGCTGCCGATGCCGCCGATGCCGGAGATCGGCAGGCCTTGGGTCTGCGGGTCACGGGCGATTTCGGCGACCATGTTCAGGGCAATCGGCTTCACCGCCGAACCGCAATAACCGCCATGGGTGCTTTGGCTGCCCACAATCGGGTTGGCGACCATGCGCTCCAGGTTGACGCTGGTGATCGAGTTGATCGTGTTGATCAGCGACACCGCATCCGCCCCCCCGCGATGGGCCGCACGGGCGGCGACGCGGATGTCGGTGATGTTCGGCGTGAGCTTGACGATCACCGGCAGCGAGCAATACGTCTTGCACCAGCGGGTGACCTGTTCGACGTACTCCGGCACCTGGCCGACCGCCGCGCCCATGCCGCGTTCCGGCATGCCGTGGGGACAGCCGAAATTCAGTTCGATGCCGTCGGCGCCGGTGGCTTCCACCAGCGGCAGGATGAATTTCCACGACTCTTCGACGCAGGGCACCATCAGCGACACGATCAGCGCGCGGTCTGGCCAGTCCTTTTTCACCTGGGTGATTTCCCGCAGATTGATCTCCAGCGAGCGGTCGGTGATCAGCTCGATATTGTTGAAACCCACCACCTCACGGTTGGCGCCGAAATGCGCCGAGTAGCGCGATGACACGTTAACCGCCGCCGGGTCTTCACCCAGGGTTTTCCAAACCACGCCGCCCCAGCCAGCCTCAAAGGCGCGGACCACGTTGTAAGCTTTGTCGGTTGGCGGCGCGGAGGCCAGCCAGAACGGATTGGGCGCTTTGATACCGGCGAAGACAATCGAGAGATCGGCCATTTACGCAGCCTCCACGTTAAGCATCAGTTGAGCGTTGATGGCCTCGGCGGCGCGTTTGCCGTGTTGCACGGCTTGCACGGTGAGGTCCTGATCGAGGCTGGTGCAGTCGCCGCCGGCATACACGCCGGGGATGCTGGTGCGCAGCTGCTCGTCCACCTGAATCCGTTCGCCCTGACGCTTGAGTTCGCGGGCCAGCGGGTCGGCGAGGGCGCTGTCGTCAAAGGCCTGGCCGATGGCTTTGAAAATGGCGTCGGCGGCCAGCTCGAAGGTTTGCCCGGTAGTCTGCAGGCGACCGTCAACCAGGTGCGTGCGGGCGAAACGCATGCCGCGCACTTGGCCTTGGTCATCGAGCAGCACTTCTTCCGGTTGCGCCCAAGTCAGCAAGCGCACTTGATTGGCCTTGGCGATGTCCTGTTCGTGACCGGTGGCGCCCATGTCTTCAACGCCACGGCGGTACACCAGATTCACATCGCGAGCACCGAGGCGGGCCATCTGCACGGCCATGTCGATGGCGGTGTTGCCGGCGCCGAGGACGATGCAATGATCGGCCAGCGGCAGTTGAGTCAAGTCATCGGCCTGGCGCAGTTCGCGAATGAAATCAGTCGCGGCGAGCAAGCCGGGCGCTTCTTCGTGGGCCACGCCGAGTTGTTTGCTGGCACTCAGGCCGAGGCCGAGAAACACCGCGTCGAATTGCTGATGCAGTTCGCTCAGGGTCAGGTTGTCGCCGAGTTTTTGCCCGTGACGGATTTCAATGCCACCAATTTGCAGCAGGAACTCCAGTTCCTTTTGCGCGTAATCGTCCACCAGTTTGTATTTGGCGATTCCGTATTCGTTGAGGCCACCGGCCTTTTCCCGGGCTTCGAAAATCACCACGTCGTGGCCGTGCATGGCGCTGCGATGAGCGCAAGACAAACCTGCGGGGCCGGCACCGACCACGGCGATGCGCTTGCCGGTTGATGCTGCACGGGGGAAGGGGTGTTCACTGAAGTGGGCGTTGTCTACGGCGTACCGTTGCAACAAGCCGATCAAGACCGGTGCGCACTCATGGTCGTTGTTGCGCACGCAGGCTTGCTGGCAGAGGATTTCCGTCGGGCAAACCCTCGCGCAACTGCCGCCAAGGATGTTCGCCGAGAGGATTTTCTGCGCGGCGCCCTGAACGTTGTCCTGATGGATATTTCGGATGAACGACGGAATATCGATCTCGCTGGGGCAGGCGTTTACGCAGGGCGCGTCGTAGCAGTACAGACAGCGCGAGGCTTCCAGATGGGCCTGACGGTCGTTCAGCGGCGGCGCCAAGTCAGTGAAATGGCCGGCGAGGGCGGCGGCATCCTCGTAAGGATGGGGGAGGTGGTTCAGGGTCTTTATCACGGTAGTGGCCTCACGGTGATGGAGGTGCTGCCTCTGTCGGGCATTGGTTTTTGTGTTGTCAGGACTGCCGCCATCGCGGGCAAGCCCGGCTCCCACAGGGGATCTCCAGTGTTCACAAAACCCCTGTAGGAGCCGGGCTTGCCCGCGATGGCCGCGGGCCTCTATCTCAGCGGTTCACAGATTTTGGCTGGTGCTGTGCAGCCCGCTTACTCAGCAAGTCAAACACCGCCGGATACGCCGGCCGTTCGACATACCGCCCCGCGCCACGCTCGGCACGCAAGTCGCCATCGGCCCATACAACGCGGCCCTGGCTGACGGTGTGGCTCGGCACACCGCGCACGGTCTTGCCTTCAAAGATGTTGAAGTCGACCTGCTGGTGATGAGTCTTCGCTGAAATGGTCCGCGTGCCTTCCGGGTCCCACAGCACCAGGTCCGCATCGGCACCAACACGAATCGCCCCTTTGCGCGGGTAGAGGTTGAAGATCTTCGCGGTGTTGGTAGAGGTCAGCGCCACGAAGTGCTGCATCGACAAACGCCCGGTGTTCACCCCTTCATCCCAGAGCACCGCCATGCGGTCTTCGATACCGGCGGTGCCATTGGGGATTTTGCTGAAGTCGTCGCGCCCGGCGGCTTTTTGCTCGGCGCAGAAGCAGCAGTGGTCAGTCGCAGTGGTGTGCAGGTTGCCCGATTGCAGGCCGTGCCACAGGGCCTCTTGATGGCCGCGAGGACGGAAGGGGGGACTCATCACGTAACCGGCGGCGGTTTGCCAATCCGGGTGTTGATAGACGCTGTCATCCAGCAGCAAATGCCCGGCCAGCACTTCGCCGTAGACTTGCTGGCCTTTGCTGCGGGCATAGGTGATTTCGTCGAGGGCTTCCTTGGTCGAGACATGCACCAGGTACAGCGGCGTGCCCAGTGTCTCGGCGATACGAATCGCCCGACTGGCCGCTTCGCCTTCAACCTGCGAAGGCCGCGACAGTGGATGCGCTTCCGGGCCGGTGATGCCTTGGGCCATCAATTTGCGTTGCAGGTGATAGACCAACTCGCCATTTTCGGCATGCACGGTCGGCACCGCACCCAGCTCCAGACAACGCTCGAAACTCGCCACCAGCGTGTCGTCGGCCGCCATGATCGCATTCTTGTAGGCCATGAAGTGCTTGAAGCTGTTAACCCCGTGATGGCTGACCAGCTCAGCCATTTCCTCGCGCACCTGTTCGCTCCACCAGGTGATCGCGACATGAAAGCCGTAATCCGACGATGACTTCTCGGCCCAGCCGCGCCACTGGTGAAACGCCTCCATCAGCGATTGCTGCGGATTGGGGATCACGAAGTCGATGATCGACGTGGTGCCACCGGCCAGTCCTGCTGCGGTGCCACTGAAAAAGTCTTCACTGGCCACGGTGCCCATGAAGGGCAGTTGCATGTGCGTGTGCGGGTCGATGCCGCCGGGCATCAGGTACTGGCCGCTGCCGTCGAGCACTTCGGCACCCGCCGGAACATCAAGATTATCGCCAATGGCTTTAATCACGCCGTCGGCGCAATAGACGTCGGCGCGATAACTTTCATCATGGGTAATAACGGTGGCGCCACGGATCAACAGAGACATTCCGAGTTCCTCGCAGGCAATGACCGGCTTATGCCGGTTCTAAGTGTTTTATATAAAATCGCCGTCAACAGGTGTATTCCTGCCAACACTGTCAGGAATTGAAGCTAGTCTGAGTTTATGAAATCAGCAAGAATATTTTTTATAAGCTTATGACTGATTTAACTAATTGATTAATAACGAATTAAAGCGTAGATCACCAAAATGGTGAGGCTGTTCACCATTTTGACGCACTTGACAGGTTCGAAAAATAGACAAGATTTCCTATGTGAAATCAGCCGCTTGAGGATGGTCTATGGTTGATGCGCAACTGTGAGAAAAAGTTTGATGCACCAGATTGAGTCCTGACGGTTCGGACAACTTGCCTGGCATTCGGCCTGAGTGAACAGACACGTCGCCGAGGACTCGCTGGATATATTAATAAAAACAGTTAGTTGCAACGTTTTATGGAACTGCCCGATGCTCAATCGGAATGCCCGGCACGTTTATTGAAACCTCCGGCACCTGATGAGCAAAAAATAATTCAAAGAACAGTGGAGCGGCCATGCAACAGATCAGATCGCAAGTGACCGAGCGCGAAGGCTTGTTTGAGCTGGAAGCCGGCAGCGACGTCCTCGACAGTCCCCGTTACAACCACGATATGGCACCGACCAAGTTGCACGAACGCACGTGGAACAAATGGCACATCACCGCGCTGTGGATCGGCATGGCGATCTGTGTGCCGACCTACACACTGGGCGGCGTGCTCACCGCGTACTTCGGGTTGACGGTGGGCGAGGCGCTGTTGGCGATCCTGTTTGCCAACATCATCGTGCTGATCCCCCTGACACTGAACGCCTTCGCCGGTACCAAGTACGGCATTCCGTTTCCGGTGTTGCTGCGTTCGAGCTTCGGCGTTCTCGGTTCCAACATTCCTTGCCTGATCCGCGCCCTGGTGGCGTGTGGCTGGTTCGGGATTCAGACGATGTTCGGCGGGTTGGCCATTCACCTGTTTCTTGGCTCGGTGTTCGAGGGCTGGAAGTCGTTGGGCGGCACCGGTGAAGTCATCGGCTTCATGGTGTTCTGGGCGCTGAACCTGTGGGTGGTGATTCGCGGCGCCGAGTCGATCAAATGGCTGGAAACCCTGTCCGCGCCGTTGTTGATATTGGTCGGTGTGGGCTTGCTGTTCTGGGCGCTGCCGAATGTATCGATGACCGAGTTGCTGGCGATCCCGGCCAAGCGTCCGGAAGGCGCGAGCGTGGCGGGTTATTTCGCCGCCGGCCTGACCGCGATGGTCGGTTTCTGGGCCACCTTGTCGTTGAACATTCCCGATTTCAGCCGCTACGCCAAAAGCCAGAAAGACCAGATCATCGGGCAGATTATCGGCCTGCCGTTGACCATGTTCCTGTTTGCATCGCTGGGCGTAGTGATGACCGCCGCCTCAGTAAAACTGGTGGGTGTGACCGTCTCCGATCCGGTGACGTTGATCGGGCATATCCAGAGCCCGGTCTGGGTCGCGCTGGCCATGGCGCTGATCATCATCGCCACGCTGTCGACCAACACGGCGGCCAATATCGTTTCACCGACCAACGATTTCCAGAACGTCGCACCCAAGTTGATCAACCGCACCAAAGCGGTGTTGCTCACCGGGGTGGTGGGGTTGTTGCTGATGGGGCATGAACTGCTGAAAAAGCTCGGGCTGATCGTCTCTGACCTGAGCCTGGAAACGGTCTACTCCAACTGGCTGCTGGGGTATTCCAGCCTGCTCGGGCCTATCGCCGGGATCATGGTGGTGGACTATTTCCTGATCAAGAAGCAGCAACTGGATCTGGCCGGGCTCTATCGCGATGACGTTTATCCGGCCTGGAACTGGTTCGGGTTTATCGCGTTTGGTGTGCCGGTAGTGCTGACGCTGCTGTCGCTGGGTAGCGATGCGTTCAGCTGGTTTTACAGCTACGGCTGGTTTACCGGCTCGGCGTTGGGTGGGGTGATTTATTACGGGTTGTGCTCGTTGCGGCCTAGCCCATCCGTCGAGAAATCTGCGGTGTAGCGGATGGCCTCATCGCTGGCAAGCCCGCCTCCTACAGATTCACAAACCCCCTGTAGGAGCCGGGCTTGCCAGCGATGGCGGCCTAAAGAGCACCCAGGAAATACCTGAATAACCTATAACAACTGCCTGAGGAGATCACCATGAACGCTGCCGTAGACGTTCTGCAATCCACCCATCAGCACATCAACCGCGACCGCTTGTGGCAATCACTCATGGAGCTGGCCAAGCTCGGTGCCACGGTCAAGGGTGGCGTCTGCCGCCTGGCCCTGACGGACCTCGACCGCCAGGCCCGCGACATCTTCGTCAACTGGTGCGAAGACGCCGGTTGCACCGTCAGCGTCGACGCCGTCGGCAACATCTTTGCCCGCCGTCCGGGTCGCAACCCGAACCTGCCACCGGTCATGACCGGCAGCCACATCGACACCCAACCCACCGGCGGCAAGTTCGACGGTTGCTTTGGCGTACTGGCCGGCGTCGAAGTGCTGCGCACTCTCAATGATCTGAAAATTGAAACCGAAGCGCCACTCGAAGTAGTGGTCTGGACCAACGAAGAAGGCTCGCGCTTCGCCCCGTGCATGATGGGCTCCGGTGTCTTCGCGGAAAAATTCACCCTCGAAGAAACCCTCGCCAAAGTCGATGCCGAAGGCATCACCGTGGGCCAGGCGCTGAACGCCATCGGCTACGCCGGCCCGCGTCAGGTCAGTGGGCATGCGGTGGGCGCTTATTTTGAAGCACACATCGAGCAAGGTCCGATCCTTGAAGACGAACACAAAACCATCGGGGTGGTGATGGGTGCGCTCGGCCAGAAATGGTTCGACCTCAAACTGCGTGGTGTCGAAGCCCACGCCGGCCCGACCCCGATGCACCTGCGCAAGGACGCCCTGGTCGGCGCCGCCGTGATCGTCGGTGCGGTCAACCGCGCCGCGCTGGGCCATCAACCCCACGCCTGCGGCACCGTCGGCTGCCTGCAAGCCTATCCCGGCTCACGCAACGTCATCCCCGGTGAAGTGCGCATGACCCTCGACTTCCGGCATCTGGAACCGGCACGCCTGGACTCGATGATCGCCGAAGTCCGTAAAGTCATCGAAACCACCTGCGATGAACACGGCCTGACCTTCGAGCTCACACCGACGGCCGACTTCCCGCCGCTGTACTTCGACCAGGGCTGTGTCGAAGCGGTGCGCAACGCGGCCAAAGGCTTGGGCTTGTCGCACATGGACATCGTCAGCGGAGCAGGGCACGACGCGATCTTCCTCGCCGAACTCGGCCCGGCCGGAATGATTTTCGTGCCGTGCGAAGGCGGCATCAGCCACAACGAGATCGAAAACGCCGCGCCGGACGATCTGGCGGCCGGGTGTGCGGTGTTGTTGCGGGCGATGCTGGCGGCGTCGGCAGCGATTGCCAGTGGGCAGCCCGCGGTCTGAAACAACGGACGTGCGCTTCGGTAGACACCGGTAAGACCTGTGGGCGAGCAGGCTCGCTCCCACAGGTTCTTTGCACGATCTCAACCCTGCGCGGTCGTACTCTTCACGGGGGCTAAAAGCCCCGTTGTCCATGTGGAGTACCCATGAACCAGGACGTCCTGAGCACCGAAACCAATCGTCGCCAGATGCAGCAGATTATTGCGGGTTTGTCCGACGGCGTGATTCTGCTGGAGCTCGATCAGACGATTCTTTGGGCCAATGAAGCGGCGCTGGCCATGCACGGTGTCGAGCAGCTCCGAGAACTGGGCGCCAATGCCAGGGAGTACGCCAAACGCTTCGCCTTGCGCTATCGCAACCATCACCCGGTACCGAAGGCCAATTACCCGATCAACCGAGTCGCCCGGGGCGAAACGTTCGGCGATATGCTGGTTGAAGTGACGCCTGCCGACGATGAAGAACTCACCTGGGTGCACCGGGTGCGCAGCATGGTACTGGCGGACAGCGCCGGTGAGCTGGAGTCGCTGGTGCTGATCATGGACGACGTCACCGAGTGGGCCAGCGCCGAGCAGCGTTTCGAAAAGACGTTCAACGCCAACCCGGCCCCGGCGGTGATCTGTCGCCTCAGCGATTTGCGTTACATCAAGGTCAACAGCGGTTTTCTGGAAATGACCGGTTATACCCGTGATCAGGTGATCGGCGTGTCGACGTATGAACTGGATGTGCTGCATGGCGCGGAAAAAAAAGATCTGGCAATTGAGCGACTGCGTGACCACGCCACTATTCCGCAGATGCAGGCTGAGTTGCGATTGCCTGAAGGGGGCAGCAAGCAGGTGATCGTCGCCGGGCAACCGCTGGAGTTAAACGAAGAAGACTGCATGCTGTTTTCGTTCGTCGACATGGAGCCTCGGCACAAAGCCGAAATCGCGCTGCGCCAGAGCGAGGAGCGCTTTGCCAAGGCCTTTCGCCTGTCACCGGTGCCGACGCTGGTGTGCAGTGTCGAGGATCAAATGGTGCTCGATGCCAACGACGCCTTTCTCGACACCCTCGCGTATCCCAGTGAAGAAGTGCTCGGCAAAACAGTGGCGCAGATCGATATCTTCGACGACTCGGGCGCGCGCGCACGCTTTTTTTCGGCACTAGAGGAGGCCGCAAGGCTGGACCGAGTCGATGTCAGAATCCGTAAAAAGAATGGTGAAATGATCGATTGCACGGTCTCGGGCGACACCGTGAACATTCAGGACAGTCCTTGCTACCTGTTGGTGTTGATGAACATCACCGAACGCAAACGCACCGAGCTTGAGCTGGTCGCGGCCATCGAAGAGGTGATGAAAGATGCCTCGTGGTTCAGCCGCACGCTGATCGAAAAACTGGCCAATGTGAAAAGCGTAAACGCACCGACGTTGCCCAGCGCGTCCTTCACCGACCTGACCGCCCGTGAGCGTGATGTACTCGGCCTGATCTGCGAAGGGTTGGCCGACAAGGAAATCGCCGTGCGTCTGAAACTGGCGGCTAACACGGTACGCAATCACGTTTCGATGGTGTATTCCAAACTTGGCGTTCACAGCCGCAGCGAGGCGATTGTCTGGGCGCGCGAGCGTGGATTGTTCTCCCGGCACTAGAGTGAAAATGCACTAGTTCAGGCAGTGCAATTGGATGTATTGGTGCCAGACTTCAGCGACTAGGCTGTCAGTGTGCGAAACGAGTCTTTTGACCGCTTCGCGTCCACGACGACGAAACCGCTCAAGGAACCGCCACATGTGTCGCCCACTCATCACCGTTTCAATCGACGAGGTTGCCCGTCAGCCGGTGGGTGAATCGCAATGATTCACCTGGCGCAATTGCGGGCGTTGCTGGAGCAACACTTTTCTCCCTGCGCCTGTGAATGCAGTGTGTCGGGAGACAATTCGGTGACGGTGAAGCTGTATCACCCGGCGTCGGGCGAGGTCGACCTGGTGGTCAGTGGATTGAAAGTGACGAGCCTCAATTCGCCGCAAGCGGTGGCGTCGTTAATCGAAGAGCTTCGTTACGAACTGCAGAGCAATAGGTTGCATCACCCGGGCGGGGACGAGTAGGAACTGTCGTTTTTCGGGGTAAAAAACGGCCTGATACCTTAAATGCTGGCATTGACCGGTGACTGGGCTATAAGAAACGAGAAGGTAAAATTTTCTGTGACCGATCCGCGGCTTCGCGGTGTTGTCGTCGTGTCGCGGAAAGCATCGATTACTTACCGCGGGTCAGACTATGAACAGTCTTGGAAAACGTGCTTTTTCGCCGCTGTCGCTCGCCTTCTGCGTTGCGATCCTCAGTGGTTGCTCCAGTCCACCGCCTCCGCCGCCCCCTCTGCCACCCGTAGAAAAAACCTGCGAAACCCTGGACAACACCTCTGTGACAGGTGACGCGCAAGGAGAGGGTGAAGTGACTCGGATCACCACGACCACTCGCTGCGTGACTCAATAACCCTGGGCGTAGTCGGCACAGCGGTGTTCGCCATCGAGGGCGCGATCAGTGCCCTGCGTAGCAACCCCGACCTGTTTGGGGGAGGGTGATTTGTAGCAGCTGGCGGAGCCTGACGCAGGCTCCGCCAGCTGCTACGGATTGCGTTATGGCTTAACTGATCGGCATTAGCCCAATGGCTGCCTTTAGCTCACCTGGCGCATCGAATCAGGACAGGAACCCACCGTCCACATTCAACGAAACCCCAGTGGTGTAGCTCGACGCATCACTCGCCAGATACAACACGGCGCCGGCCATTTCACTCGGATCAGCAACGCGCTTGAGCGGAATCTGCTGCAACGCAGTCTTCAGGATTGCATCGTTTTTCACCAGCGCCGAAGCAAACTTGGTGTCGGTCAGGCCCGGCAGCAGGGCATTGCAGCGGATGCCGAACTGCGCGCATTCCTTGGCGAACACTTTGGTCATGTTGATCACGGCGGCTTTGGTCACCGAGTAGATGCCCTGGAAGATGCCCGGCGAGACGCCGTTGATCGAGGCGACGTTGATGATGCTGCCACCACCGTTTTCGCGCATGATCTTGCCGGCTTCCACCGACATGAAGAAGTAGCCGCGGATGTTGACGTCGACGGTTTTCTGGAAGGCGCTGAGGTCGGTGTCCAGTACGTTGCAGAACTGTGGGTTGGTCGCTGCGTTGTTGACCAGAATGTCGAGGCGGCCGAACTGTTCCTTGATGCCGGCGAAGACCTGGCTGATCTGTTCCATTTCACCAATGTGGCAAGCGACGGCAGTGGCTTTGCCGCCGGCGGCGATGATCGCGTCGGCCACATGCTGGCAACCGTCGAGCTTGCGGCTCGAGACGATGACGTGGGCGCCTTGCTGGGCCAGTAATTTGGCGATGGCTTCACCGATGCCGCGGCTGGCGCCGGAGACGAAAGCGATTTTGCCGTCGAGGTCGAACAACTGAGTCTTGGACATGGGATTCCCTTGTAATGAGCCTTGTTATGGGGGGCTGATGTGCTATCAGGTAAGCGCATTATCGCTGTCCGTAGGAGCCAGGCTTGCCGGCGAAGGCGTATTTGAGTTTGTCTTCGCCGGCAAGCCTGGCTCCTACGAGTCATGTGTTGGTTTCAGAGGTTGGATTTCTGGATGACTTGCAAGCTCATTTGCTCCAGCAGCTTGTTCATGTGAATGAACTGCGCGAAGCGTTTGTCCTGAGTCTGACCATGGAAGAAGCGGTAGTAGATCTGCTGCACGATGCCGGCCAGACGGAACAGGCCATAGGTGTAGTAGAAGTCGAAATTGTCGATCCGGATGCCCGCGCGTTCGGCGTAGTAATCGACGAATTCGCGGCGGGTCAGCATGCCTGGTGCGTGGCTGGGCTGGCGCCGCATCAGTTGCACCGGTGGCGGGTCGCCGGCTTCGATCCAGTAAGCGAGGGTGTTGCCCAAATCCATCAGCGGGTCGCCGAGGGTGGTCAGTTCCCAGTCCAATACACCGATGATTTGCATCGGGTTTTGCGGGTCGAGGATCACGTTGTCGAAACGATAGTCGTTGTGGACGATGCTGGAAGTCGGGTGGTCGGCCGGCATTTTGTCGTTGAGCCAGGCTTTTACCGCTTCCCACTGCGGCGCATCCGGGGTCAGGGCTTTCTCGTAGCGGTCGCTCCAGCCTTTGATTTGCCGCGCGACATAACCTTCGGGCTTGCCGAGGTCACCCAGGCCATAGGCGTTGTAGTCGACACGGTGCAGTTCAACGAACTTGTCGATGAAGCTTTTGCACAAGGCTTCGGTTTTCGCCGAATCCAGACCCAGTTCCGGCGGCAGTTCGGAACGCAGGATGATCCCGTTGACCCGCTCCATCACATAGAACTCGGCGCCGATCACCGATTCGTCAGTGCAGTGCACGTAGGCTTTGGGGCAGTACGGAAAACCGTCCTTGAGTTGATTGAGAATGCGGAATTCACGGCCCATGTCATGGGCGGATTTGGCCTTGTGGCCGAACGGCGGCCGACGCAGAACGAATTCCTGCTCGGGGTATTCGAGCAGGTAAGTCAGATTCGACGCTCCGCCCGGAAACTGGCTGATCTTTGGCAAACCACTCAGGCCCGCAATGCGCGCCTTGAGGTACGGATCGATCAGGCTGGCATCGAGTTCTTCGCCGGAGCGGATACGAGTGGACTGGTCAGTAAGCGCCATGCTTATCCCTTCTGCTTATTTTGGAGGCAAGACATCATTGACTAATCTAATGGTGAGGCCGGGATGCCACAAGCGCGGCACGGTCTTATAGGTTAGCGTGTTGCTGGATAATCAGCGTTCTTGATAGGCGAGAACAGTGCCGACGGGCTATGGTTCAGGGGATACGGTGCTTCCAGGAAGGAGCGTTGAAAATGGGTTGTCCGCAAGTCTGTGCCACCGCAACCCTGCAATGCAGTTTCGGCGCGGCGCCCGCCGTACTCAATGTGTTGCCGGTGAACCGAACCCTGACCGGGGGGCTACCGGCGGCGAACATCATGGACCACATCCCGCTGGTGAACATCATGCCCTTTGGCATGTGCATGAGCATGGCCAACCCGGTGGTCGCTGCTGCGACTGCGGCGGCGCTCGGGGTGTTGACGCCAATGCCCTGCATCCCGGCCACCGCCGCCCCGTGGATCCCCGGTGGTGCGCCGACCCTGCTGCTGGGCGGTATGCCAGCCATCGATGCCAACAGCACCCTGATGTGTAATTGGGCCGGGGTGATAAAGATTGTGATGCCTGGACAAATGCAGATGCTGATTCCCTGACTCACACGATCAAACTGTGGGAGCGGGCTTGCTCGCGAAGGCGGTATGTCGGGTGGCATTGATGTTGAATGTGCCGGCCTCTTCGCGAGCAAGCCTGCTCGTGATGAGGCCATGACATTCAACACAACAGGTTCAGACTTGCGCAGGATCACTCCAGCGCCTGAACCACCAGCGCACCCTCGAGATCGGCTTGCCCTCGGCGTCCAGCGGTCGCCCGTCGGCGGCAAAGCCCTGTTCCGGTTCCAGCAATTGACCGTTGAGATAACGGGCCTCGACGGCGGGTTTACCGTTGGGATGAAAGCGCTGATACCGGCCCTCGCGCACGCCGTCGCGGTAGAACTCTGCCTCGGACAGTTGCCCATCGGGAAAGTAATTGAACGCCTCGCCATGCAGCAGCCCTCGGCGGTAAGTCGCCTTGCGCTGTAGCCAGCCTTGCGGCGCATGGAAACTGGCGACCCCCTGCAGCTTGTCATGAACAAACGGCAGCTGCGCCGAGACCTTGCCGTTAGGGTGATAGAGCAAGGTAGTACCTTGCAGCTCGCCCTGGCTGTAGTGCAAATCAGCCTGCGCGCGACCGTCATCCTTGATGTGCAACGCACCGTCGAGCTGGCCATCCAACAAGCGACCTTTGAGGTGTTTATCGTTCTGCTGCAGGTCCAGAGGCGTGATGGTCATGGGTGCTCCTTGTCAGTTGACCTGCACAAGACCACCCTTGATGGTCAGCATGCCGCCGCCATCCACAGTCTGCGAAGCGGCGGCTTTGTTGGTCAGGCTGATCCCGGCATCGTTGGTCATTGTCGTGCCGGCCTTGTTTTCCAACGAGGTACCGGCCTGATTGCTCAGAGACGTACCAGCCTTTTGGCTGATCGAGGTACTGGCCTGGGCCGCCAGATCCGCGCCGCTCTTGATGGTGAAACTGCCACCACTTTCCAGGGTCAGGGTGCCGGTCACCTTGATCGTCAGGTTGCCATCCACCGTCAGGCTGTAATCACCGGTGACCTTATGCGTGTAGTTGCCACCGGTGCTGTGGGTCTGGTCAGTGCCCACAGTCACTGTGCGACTGTCCTTCACATCGAGATTGTCGCTCCCCGTCTGGATGGTCACGCTGCGTTTGCCTTTCTCCAGGGTCACGGTCTCGTCGCCTTCTTTCACCGTGCGGGTGCGGGCGTTCTGCACTGTCAGGGTTTCGTCGTGGCCGACAGTGGCGGTGGTGTCGTTGAGCACGTTGATCTTCAGATCTTTCTGCGCCTGGAGAAACACCTCTTCGGCGTCCTTCTTGTCCTCGAATCGCAGCTCGTTGAAACCGCCGCCGCCTTTGGACGATTGGGTCTTGATCCCGGACTGGGTCTGATTCGCTGGCAGCGCATAGGGCAGGGCGTTGTCACCGTTGTAGACGCAACCCGTCACCAGCGGTCGATCGGGATCGCCATCGATAAACGTCACGATCACTTCCTGGCCGATGCGCGGTACGAACTGCATGCCGAAACCCTTACCGCTCCAGGGCAATACCACTCGCACCCAGCAGGAACTGGCTTCGTCGTTCTTGCCATCGCGATCCCACGGGAACTGCAACTTGATCCGGCCATATTCGTCGGTCCAGATTTCTTCGCCCGACTTGCCGACGACGATGGCGGTCTGAGTGTGCATTCGCGGTTTTGGCGTGGTTCGCTGCGGCCGGAACGGTGTGGCTTTGGGGATCGCTTCGAAGCGATTCTGGTAGCCGTCGTGGCTGGCTTCATGAGTGACCGCGGTCACCACCCAATCAATATTCAGCGTCGCGTCATCATGGCCGGCCAGGGTGAACCAATGCCCCGGCACCAACCAGCGACAGTCGCTCTCACCAACTAAACGCTTCTCCTGACTGCGCAGCCCGTCGACTCGCTGCTTGGTCAACGTATCGCCCCGAGCCTTGGCGTTGTAGCTGCCGGGATGCTCGTACATCGAGCGGGGCCCGGCGACTGCTTCAGCCTGGCTGTACAGCGACGTGGTCGGCGTGGTGAATTCGTAATCCGTCGCCCGATACACCCCGGCAACCGCTTGCATGCACACCTGGCCTGAGCGAATGCCGTGCAGTTCGCGCTCACCCATTTGCTGACCGAGATAATTCACTTTCGGCCCGTTGGGGATCGGAGGAAATGCATCGTTACTGTCCCCCAGCACCAGCGTGTGCTTGCCATCCTCGTGGGTGTAGAACCAGAAAATCCCGTCTTCTTCCAGAAGGCGCGAAACGAACGCGAAATCGGTTTCGCCGTACTGCACGCAGTACTCGCGCGGTGTGTAACTGCCGGTGAGTTTCAGCAGGAAGTCGGTGAAACCATGGGCCTTGAAAATCGTGGTGACAATGTCTGAGGTGGCGAGGTTCTGGAATACGCGGTTGTTGCTGGCCAGCGTTAGCCACCATAACCATGGGCGCAGCATCAGTTGATAGCGCTCGGCGGTGGCATCGGCGGGGAGCTGGCTGATTTCAGCGACCAGCGCATCGATGGGGCGAGTTTGTGCGTCGTTGTGCAGTGTCGTCGTGACGTGGGTCGCGACGGCGCTGGTCAGCGTGAGTGATGTGCCGTCGTTGAGGCCGTTGAGGGTTTGCGAGCCCAATGAGTTGAGCGCTTCCTCACCGGACAGCGACTCAGGGTAAAGCGCCGATAGCACGGCAGAGGTGAGTGAGAGACTGGTGTTGCTGTCCGTGGTGCGGGGCATTGAGCAACCTCAAGCAGTGATCAATGATAGTGGGGCGACATGAAATACATCCTCCCTCGTCCCCTTTTACTTTTCTCCCGTGACTTAGAGATAGGGATTGTTTCGCAAAACCTTTTCCTTGGCTTTTTCCGCAATTTTGTTAGTTGAAGTCTGCCCCGCGACTTCCGCGTCAATCCCGACTGAGTCGGTCAGAACACCGCCAAAGGTTCCGCTCGGGGCACGGCCATTGAGCCACCCGGGGTTTGCGCTAGCGGTATTGGCCCAAAGTACCGCATCCTGCAAGGTGTCATGCCAGGACACGATGGTGTCGTTACGCATCGTTGCCTCATCATGGGTGGCCACTTTGAAATAGAGGGTGCGTCCCCCTGCATAGACCCCGAGCAGGGCAGTAAGCATGTTGCCGGTATCGGCGAGATTGCAGCAGACATAGCAACGGTAGGCCGCTGCGGCTGGCATGTTATTGCTGAAAAAATGTACCCAATAGGCAGTGCTTCCCGGCGCAAGCCATGCCGCTACGGTTCCCCAGTTGGGGGCCTGAGCAAGGGTGTTTTGATTTTGCGCAGTAATAATTCTTGCGTCGACACCAATCGCGCCGGTCACTGCCGCGGCGTAGCCCGCCGCGGCAGCTTTCAACCCGACGGTATAGGCCGCGTGGTCATAGGCATCAACATTAGGGTTAGCTGTGAAGCGTGCGGCAGTTGTGTTGACTGCAGTATTGAAGCGATGGGATACATCCAGATCGTCGAATGACATTGTCCACCTCCGTCTTTCTTCGTAGGGCCGTTTTGCCAAGTTGAAAGGGGGTATCTCTATTTTTGTTACTCTTCTTTCTTTTTAAGGAAGTGCGACATTGAGTGCAGCGAACTGCGCATGAATACCCGCTGCATGTGCAATCACCATGGTCGCTGTGTTCGGATAGAGCCACCACACGGTGACTGCCGGGATGGTTGCAGCGCACCATGCCGCGCAACCATTTGCTCCGGCGCAGGGCGCCAGCTCCACGAACATATGGGGGTGATAACCGCCTGCCAGGTTGCCGGCATTATGTGCCTGCCGCTCTGCGTGGTGACCTGGATTGAAAAGGCCTCCAGCTTGTACCGCATCTGAATCGAGTAGATGAGCCTGGCTTTGTCCAAATCGATAATCGGGTGTGCCCATTGGAGTGTGGGCAAGTGTTTTGATGCTGGCACAACAAGACCCATTACCTACGCCATTTCCAGGACCTCTGATGTCGGCAAACTGATAGATGCACGCCATTGCCAGTTCTCTGGCAATTTCGCGATGAATTCCGGCGGTACTGATGTGGGGCATTTGTATCCTCCGTGATTTAATAAAATTGCCATTGGACATATTGTTCAGCTGATGGAAAATTATCTGAATGATCAGTCAATTCGACTTCACTCCAACACCCACTCCGCCAACTTCCCCGTCACCTGCGTCATCAACACATTCTCGACATCCCGGGCACCCGCAGCACTGCACTTGGCCAACACCGCCTGCACAATCCCGGCATCAAATTCAAACTGTTTCCCGGTCGCGGCCTTGTAACGCCCGCGCAATTTCTCCAGCTTCGCCAACACAATCCCTTCCAGCGTCGCTTCATCCAGCGGCCGATACGCCACCACCGTCATACGCGCCAGAAACGCCGGGCGAAACGCTTGCAGCAGCACTTTGTGCAACGCTTCGTTGAAGGCGTCGGTGCCCAGTTGCGCGACCGGTGTGTCGAGCAACAATTCAGCACCGACGTTACTGGTGGCGAGCATCACAGTGTTTTTGAAGTCCACCACCAACCCGGTGCCGTCCTCCATGACGCCTTTGTCGAAGACGTTGTAGAAGGCTTCAAGCACATCCGGGTGAGCCTTTTCAATTTCGTCGAGCAGCACCACCGAATAAGGTTTACGCCGCACCGCTTCGGTGAGCACGCCACCGCTGCCATAACCGACGTAGCCGGGCGGGGCGCCTTTGAGCTGGCTGACGGTGTGGGCTTCCTGGTATTCGGAAAGGTTGATGCTGATCAGGTTGCGTTCGCCGCCATATAGCGCGTCGGCCAGGGCGTAAGCGGTTTCGGTTTTACCGACGCCGGTGGGGCCGACCAGCAGGAATACGCCGACCGGTTTTTGCGGGTCGGTGAGGCCGGCGCGGTAGGCCTGTAAACGCTGGGCGATGGTGCCCAACGCAACGCTTTGTCCCATAACGCGCAAACCCATGCGTTGGCCGAGGGTGCGCACGGCGTGGGCTTCGTCGGCCAGCATTTTTCCGACCGGGATACCGGTCCATCCGGCAATGACGGCGGCGACGGTTTTGGTGTCAACCTGCTCTGGCACCAGAGGGTCATCCTGGCGTATGGCGTCGAGTCCGGCTTCCAGGCGCACCAGTTCGGCGGCCAGGTGATCGATGCGGCTGTCAGTGGCTTCGTCCGGTTTGTCGCTGTCGGCGCGTTCGCTCAAGGCGAGTAACTGGCGGCGGGTTTCCAGCAGTTCGCGCACGGCGACCCGCTCTTCGTTCCAGCGGGTTTCCAATTCGCGAATGGCCTGCACGTTGGCGACGGATTCGCTTTCCAGCAGGGTGATGCGTTCACGGTGATCGAGTCCGGTAGCTTGCTCCCGACGCAAGCGCTCGACCTCATCCTTGAGGCTGTTTTGCCGATGGCGCAGGCTTTCCAGCGGTGGTGGCACGTCGTGCTGGCCGAGGGCGACCCGAGCGCAGGCGGTGTCGAGCACGCTGATGGCCTTGTCCGGCAACTGGCGCCCGGAGATGTAGCGATGGGACAGTTTCACCGCTTCGTGGATGGCGGCGTCCAGCACTTGCACGCCGTGGTGCTGTTCGAGTTTGGCGGCGACGCCACGGAGCATTTCCACAGCAGTGGTTTCGTCTGGTTCCTCGACTTGTACCAACTGAAAACGCCGGGCGAGGGCCGGGTCTTTCTCGAAGTATTTTTTGTACTCAAGCCAGGTCGTTGCGGCCAGGGTGCGCAGTTCGCCACGGGCCAATGCCGGCTTGAGCAGGTTGGCTGCGTCGCTGCCGCCTTCCGCGCCGCCAGCGCCAATCAGGGTGTGGGCTTCGTCGATAAACAGAATGATTGGCTTGTCGGCGCTACGCACCGCGTCAATCACGCCTTTGAGGCGCTGTTCGAACTCGCCTTTGACCCCAGCGCCTGCTTGCAACAAGCCGAGGTCGAGTACGCGCAGGCTGACTTCCTGCAAAGACGGTGGCACATCCCCGGCGGCGATGCGCAAGGCCAGCCCTTCGACTACAGCGGTCTTGCCCACGCCCGGCGCACCGACCAGGATCGGGTTGTTCTGCCGACGGCGTAGCAGGATGTCAATGCACTGGCGGATCTCGCCGTCGCGGCCGACGATGGGATCGATACGTCCGGCATGGGCGTCGGCGGTCAGGTCCTGGGTGTATTGGTCCAGCACTGAATCCTGTTTTGGCGCTGAATGGCCCGCCGCTGAAGGACGCGCTCCACCGACGTGTTCGCGAGAGCTTTCGGTCCATTCCAGCAGGTTGCTACGCAGCGCTTCCCGGGGGATTTTCAACAGCGAAGAGGCACTGTTGAGGAGCAAACTGCGGCGCTCGTCGCGGTCGATCAAGGCCAGTAGCAACAGACCGGAACGGATGCTGTCCAGCCCCAAAACGCTGGCGTGCACCACCGCGTCTTCGAGCAGGCCGATGGTTTGCGCGGAGAGCGCCGGGGTGCGGGTGCTGCCGGATTTGAACAACTCCAGGGCCTTGTTGATTTCCGCCGTCAGGGCATCGCGCTCCAGGCCGAAGCGCGGCAGCAAATAAGCGAAGTCACCGCCCTCAATGTCCAGCAGTTCCAGCAGCAAATGTTCGATTTCAACGTAGTGATGACCTCGTTGCAGACAGCGTTGAGCCGCGCGTTCCAAGGCGCGGCGGTTGTCCGGGTTGAGGCGTCCGATCAGGCTGGCCAGTTCCATGTTCAGGTGATCTCCAGCTGACGAAGACGGGTTTCGATGCGTTGCAAGGCGAGGCTGGTTTGACGTTGCAAACCGCCATTCCAGCTGAGCACCGGCGGTGCATCGCGACCGAGTTTTATCGGGCCGGCACCGCGCACCAGCAACACCAACGTGCAATCAAGGTCCGGGCCGAAATACAGGGCGCTGAGGCTGGCCAGCGCCGGGTGCGATTCGCCGTCAGGCAAGAACCTCGCCGCCTGGGACGAGGACAGCGGACCCAGTGTCAGCCGGATGCCTGCGTGTTCATCCCAGACCCGGGTGCCGGCCACCGCTGTCCGGCCCAGTTGCAGGTTGCGGCCGCCGGGGATCATGCGGCTGCGACTGGCGGGCGGAATCTCGCGCCACGCACCTTCATAAGCACTCAGTTGCACGGGCAGTTCGAACTGTTCGCGCACAATTGCGGCGAAACCGGCGAGGGAGCGACGGCCGTCAGCAAACAGCGCGCTGCACGCCAGCACGGCGGAATCGGGAATGGCCTGACGTTCCTGCAAAGATTTGGGCAGCAGGCCGGTCAGCGCCCTCAATTGCGCCTGCACTGGCGACGCCGCGGGCACGGTGAAACCCACGGCGATCCGGTGTTTGCGCATCACCTTGTACAGCAGGCTCAGCAACCGATGCTGGAACAGGTCGAGGAATTCGGCCGGTGCGAAGTCCTTGGCCCGAGCCCGCTGCTGCAACCATTCCTGATAGGCGTAAGGCAGGGGGCCGTCAGGGCCGCCGAGGCCGAACACCGGCGTGCTGAGGATCGGTTGCTGGTCGGGTTCCTGGGTCAGGCTTTCGATTTCGCTGGCGGAGAACAGCGGCGTCAACGGCCCGCGCAGGCGCAGTGCTTCCGCTTGAGGGGCGGTGCCGCTGCCGAGGGATTCGGCCTGGGGGTGTTCGCGTTCCAGCAGCAATAACGCCTGCAATAATTCGAACGCTTGGGGGTCACGTCGCAGCCGTTGGCTCAGGTTCAGAGGGACAGCGGCATGCCGGCTAGGGGTTGCCATGTCTTGACCTCCTTGTTTGATTGAACCAGCACCGTGCGCACGAAGCGGTTGGCCGTGGCATAGAGTGAAAAGAATTGCGCCAGCACCGCTGAAAACAACACTGCGCTGCTGCCCACAAAATGTTGTGGATCGAGTTGCAGTTGAACCTCCAGCCCATTGCGCCAGCCGCGCCAGGCGTCTTCGCCGACATGGCCAATCACCCGTTCGCAACCCAAACTCAATAAGCCCTCGATTTGCCGCCAGGCGCTGGCCTCGTCACGCAGGTTGTGCAACTGCAGGATTTCCTTGAGCGCATCCAGTGCCTGCGGCCCTTCGACCAATGAAAGATGATTGAGGGTCAGTTGCGACACCAGCCGCCAGCGCGATTCGCCGTCCAGGCGCGGCAAGTTCTGCGGGCTGGGCGGATTGCGCAGGCGCGCCCAGGCCACCGGACCCGGACGTTCGAAACCCAGCGGTGTACCGGCTGGAAGGCTCTGGGCCAAGTGCCGATTGGTGCAGAGCAGTTCGGCGGTGAGGCTGTATTCAATGGCCTCCGACAGCGGATCGAGTCGCGTGTCCACCAGACTCACCAGCAGGTCGGTGCCGAGGCGATTGGGGGTCATGCTGCTGACTCGTCGCGCATGCCAGTAGCATTGCTTATCGGCGCCACTGTGCTGACTGCCGTAATAGGCTGGCACTCGTTGCACACCTTGGCTGGAACTGGCGCGCATCGCCCGGATGCTATGGATCTCGACGCTGTTTTCCCGGTGGCTGTCGGCGACCAGGCGGTATTCGCTGCGGGTGCCGTCCGGGCGCAGAGGCTCCGAGGTGCGTGGAAACAGGTTGATCACCGGCGCGCAGCCCAGCGCAATATCGCTGGCCTGAAGGTGTAAACGGCTGCTGGGCGCGCGATCGAAGACGATGTACAGATAAAGCGTCTGGCTGTCGCTGGTGGCGCCTGCCAGTGGAAGGTCGAAGAAGTTGAATTTGTCCGGGAAGGCAAAGTACTCGGCGAGCAAACGCATGCCCGGGTGCACACCGTCTTCGTCCGGCAGCAGCACTTCATCGCTGGCAAAACCGACGATCCGGGGCAGCCCCGTCAGCACGTTGGGCACACTGCCGACCGGGCCGGCCAGTACCTTCACGGCATGGGCACCGAGCAGGTCATACAGGCAGGCGTTTATCATCGGCGAGGCGGTCAAATGCACGCGCAATTGTTCGATGCCCAGCGCCGACCATTGGTTTTCACCGAGGCACCGCAAACTCAGGCGCAGCGCCGAACGCGCTTGAACAACGCCGGTCAGGGCCTGGGCTTCGTCGCTTCCCAGCAGCAGCGCTTCGTTGATTTCCACGGGCCACAGCCGAACCGCGGCGCTGGTGCGAAAGTGAATGCTTTCGCCTTTGCTCGTGGTGACGAACAACGGTGTGTCCCGGGGCAGCGGGTAGCCGCCGGCCAGGTTGCCTTTGCTCGGGTCCGGTTCGAACTGCACGATGGCGCACGATGGTAGAGGGCGCATGGCTAACGGGTAAAGCTGTTCGAGCAACGCATCGCTGAATTCAGCGTAGTCATCATCGAGACGGCGTTGCAGGCGCGCCGCCAGCAGCGCAAAACCTTCCAGCAGCCGCTCGACGTGCGGGTCCGGGCATTCATCGGGTGACAGTTCCAGGCGCCTGGCGACCTTGGGGTAGCGCTCGGCGAAAATACTCCCAGCGTGGCGCAACCAGGTCAGTTCCCGTTGGTAGTAGTCGAGCAGTTGCGGGTCAATCGAGTCGCTCATGACGCACCTCAAGGCCATCGCTGACCTTCTCGATGACAAATGCCACCGGCCAGTGCTGCCGGCCGCTACGTAGCTTCCCGATCAGCCTGATGCTCAGTTGCTGCGGATGGCCGGGCACTGGGTCGATCCGAACCTCACCCAGTTTCAGGCGCGGTTCGAAATGGTTGATCGCCTCGCGCACGTCCCGCGTCAATTGACGACGGTCATCGCTGCGCTGCTGTTGCAGGGCGGTCCAGTCAGCGATGCCGTAGTCGAGAATGCTCGGCGGGGAGGTGAGCGCCAGTGGCCTGCGTCGGGTGTTGAACAGGCGCAGCAGTTCCGTGCGGACCGAGTCGAGCAGGCTCTGAAGGTCGAACTCCAGCACCGTGTCGACCTCGCTTGAGGCGAGTCGCTCGAACAACGGTGGGTGCATGCCGGTGCCTGCCATGGCCGACGCGTCCGCTTACTTGACGAGCTTGTTGGCAGCCATGTCCCAGGTCGAGGCGGCCGTACCTTCCTTGGTGCCGTCGTCTTTCTGGGCGGTGAGTTCCCATTTGATTTTGGTGAAATTCAGAGACAGAGTCTCCACCGGTTTGCCCCCCGTGCCGCCGCTGACACTGACGTTGGACAGCACCACGTTGGTCAGGGTGTAGATGATGAACGGCATCAGTTTGCCACTGCCTTCAGCAGCGTTGCGCCCGACGATGACCTTGGCTTCCGGGATCGGTTTGCCCGCGCAGCAATATTCGTTGAGGCTAGGTGTGGAACTGTCGACAAATTTAGTCAACGTGAACTCGCCGATGTGTGGCTTGCCGGAGGTCCGCTCCGAGTTGCTGACGTCGTTTGTGACCTGCATGGCGACGTTGTGGCTGTAGGACATGACTTCGATCTTGTCCGCGTAGCCTTCGAGCAGACTGTCGCCTTTGATGTCGCCGCCGAGGTCGAGAATAATTGCATCCATCGCATGAACTCCTGAAGGTTTTCAAGCTTGATAAACAGGGAACTCCCGCCGGGTGGCCGGCGAGAGAAGGGTCGGTCAGGCGGCTGCCGGTGGCGGCAGGGTGGCGACCAGTCGGATCGACGCAGTCAGCTCTTCGAGCTGGAAGTGCGGTCGCAGGAACACCGTGGCCTTATAGGCACCCGGCTTGCCGGCCACCTCGGTCACATCCACTCGGGCTTCACGCAACGGGTACTGCGCCTTGATCTCTTGCGGCGCGTTGTCGTTGATCAGCACGTAGTCGGCGATCCAGTTGTTGAGGTAGGTCTGCACATTATCGCGAGTCATGAAGCTGCCGACCTTGTCGCGCATGATCACCTTCAGGTAGTGCGCGAAACGCGAGGCGGCAAGCACGTACGGCAACATCGCCGAAATCCGCGCATTGGCATTGGCCTCGTTGGTGTTGTAAAGCTTGGACTTGTTGGTGGTCTGGCCGCCAAAGAACACCGCCACGTCGCTGTTTTTCTTGTGGCACAGCGCGATGAAACCGAGGTCGTTGAGCTCTTTTTCCCGGCGGTCGGTGATCGCCACTTCGGTCGGGCACTTGAGCGACAGGTCGCCGGAAGTCGTGCGGAAGGTGTGAGCCGGCAATCCTTCGACCGCGCCACCGCCTTCCGCCCCCCGAATCGCTGCGCACCAACCGTATTTGGCAAACGCTTCGGTGATGCGCTGTGACAAGGCCCATGCGGCGTTGCCCCACAGGTATTTACCGTGGTCGCTGCCGTTGACGTCCTCAACGTAATTGATGCCTTCAACCGGCGAGGTGTCCGGGCCATAAGGCAGGCGCAGCAGGAAATGCGGCAGCACCAGCGACACGTAGCGCGAATCTTCGCTTTCGCGGAAGGAGCGCCACTTGATCAGTTCCTGGCTCTCGAAGACCTTGGACAGGTCACGCGGCACGGCTAGTTCGGTGAAGCTGTTCATGTCGAACAACCGCGGGCTGGCGGCGGCAATAAACGGCGCGTGAGCGGCGGCGGCGACGTTCGACAGTTTCTCCAGCAGCCCGATGTCCTGTGGGTGCCTGCCAAAGGTGTAGTCACCCACCAGCAAGCTGAACGGGTGCCCACCAAAAGTGCCGTATTCCTCTTCGTAGATCTTCTTGAATAGCGCGCTCTGGTCAAACTCGACGGCTTTTTCCAGGTCGTTTTGCAGCTCCTGCTGCGTCACGTTGAGCAGGCGCAATTTCAGCCGGGAACTGGTTTCGGTGTTTTGCACCAGCAGGTGCAAGCCACGCCAGGAGGCCTCGAGTTTTTGTAATTCGGGATGGTGCAAGACTTCATTGAGTTGCGCGCTGATCAGCTCATCGATCTGGCTGATGCGGTCGTTGATCATCGCCACGGTGTCCTTGTCGATGGCCATGCCTTCGTCGAGGACCTGGGTGGCGAACTCCGCGAGCATGTCGCGGGCATAGTCCTGCTGGCTGTCGTCATGGGCCATGCGGCCTTCGGCGATGATGCGATCGAGCAAGGACAAGCTTTCTGTGGTGCTTTCACTGGTTGTGGCGCTGGCTGAAGCGGGCATGGCGACGTCTCCCTGAGTGAATGAGTGATCAGGCCTGCGGTTGATCAGGTGCTTCGCTGTCGCCTGCGACGGGGGCGGCGGTTTCCGGACGGGCAGACTTGATCTCTTGCAGGCCTTCGGTATTGGCGATGACGTCGCGCAACAGCTTGTCCAGATCATCGTTGCCGTCGAGTTTGGTCAGCAGGTCGCGCAAGCGCTGACGGGCTTCGAACAGGCGTCGCAAGGGGGTCACTTGCTCGACCACTTTTACCGGGTCGAAGTCGTCGATGTGTTTGAAGTTGAGCTCGATGTTGAGCTTGCTGTCGTCACCGCTGAGCGTGTTGGTGACCTGCAAGGTGGCGCGGGGGGCGATCGAGGCAAGCACTTCGTTGAAGTTGTCGCGGTCGATCTCGGTGAAGCGTCGCTCGTTCAACTTGGGAAGTGGCTCGAGAGGTTTGCCGGAAAGGTCGGCCAGAATGCCGACGACCAATGGCAATTCTTTTTTCTCGATGGCGTTGCCGATTTCGACGTCGTAGGTGATTTGCACCCGGGGCGGGCGGACCCTGTCGAGCTTGTGTTGAGTGCTTTCTGCCATGTTGGCTGACTCCGATGCATGAATGGGCGCAATGCATCGGGAGGCCCGCTCATCGCTTTCCCTTGCTGGGCCGAAGGTTAGAAAGGGTGGCAGACGGAGCTGTCGGTCCTTTGACGAACCTTCCACAATTCGGCATGGGGGCCGAACTACCCAAGACACTAGAACAGGTCTATAAAAAGGCAAGCAAAAAACATTTTTGGACCGGCTCGATAAAAGGAAAATTCAATTTGTCTGCGCGTTTTTTTGCTTTTGTCCTGTTCCTGACCGTCTCCGGTTGCTCGTTTTTCGGGCCACGGGTGGATCTCGATAACCTGACACTGGACGTCGCGCCGAAGGCCAACGACGACACCCCGATTGCCGTGGATTTCATCGCCGTGAACGACCCGGACTTGCTCAAACAGTTGTCCGGCATCACGGCACGGCAGTGGTTTGCCGATCGCGAACAGTATCAACGCGACTATCGGCAGCTGATAACAGTGTGGGGGCTGGAACTGGTCCCCGGCCAATTCATCGACAAACAACCTTTCCCGCTGGGGGGCAAGCGGGCCTCTGGACTTTTGGTTTTCGCCAGCTATAACACACCCGGAGCACACCGGTTGCGGCTGGATGATCAGCACGATGCCTGGCTTAAGTTCGACAGCCGGGAGATGACGCTGGTCAGCAGCACCTCGCAGTGAACACACCGCCAAGCCGCCGGTTTGCGCGGCGACGTAAACGTCGAAGGGACTCGTATGAGCCTGTTACCTGATGCGGTTTGCTGGCACGAGGGCATGCAATTACTGCCCCAGCATTTTCAGTTGCAAGGCCTTCGAGCCGAAGCATTGGTGGCGCATTTTGCGCAAGCCTGTAATCCATGGTTCTGGGGTGTGAGCCGGATTGAAGTCGACCCTGGTGCACTGAGCGCCGGGCTGGTGCGCTTACTCAATCTGCAAGCGACATTACCTGACGGTTTGCCGGTCGACTTGCAGGTGGGGGTCGGACCGACTTTGGAGCTTGATGTCAGCGAAGCGGTCAACGCTTCGGAAAACGCGACGGTGACCGTGTACCTCGCCGTCAGCCCGTTGTGGCGAGCAGGCCAGCTACTACCGCTCAAGGGGCGGCTGCAGTCGGTGGTCGGCGATGCGTTGCCGGATTTGACCAGCGGTGAGCACCCCGAGTCGATCACGGTGTGGCGTCCTAATCCGCGTTTGTGCACACAATTGAACAAAGCCGATTCTATCTGTCTGCCGCTGTTGAAAATTCGCAAGGAGGGCGGCGGCTTTCTGTCGTTGCCCTACACGCCGCCCACGCCGTGCCTGTTGCCCGAGTCAATGTTGGGTCGAAGGGTTGCGGGCCTGTGTGCCCGGACGCGGGAAAAATGCATGTTCCTGGCCGGCCGTCTGCGCCAGGCGCAGCAGGCCGGCAATCAGGATGATGCGTTGGAAGTCCGTCGCCAGTTGACGGCGCTGTGGGCCCGTCTGCCGGAAGTAGAGGGCGTATTGAACAGTCGACTGGCAACGCCACAATCCTTGTACGGTGGGTTACTCGGGCTGGCAGGTGCATGGTCCGCTCTCGACCCGTTGGCGGGCGTTCCACCCTTTGCTCCACTGGATTTTCTGGAGCTGCAGCGCGGCTATGAGTCGGTCCTTGACTGGCTCGAACGAACCCTCCAACTGATTCGTGCCGGCTATCGCAGCCTGCCGTTTGAACGCAGTGAACAGAGTTTTTCGATTCAACTGCCCGACGATCAGCCGAGTCAGCGTCTGGTCATCGGTTTGCGCATGCCCAGCGGCAGCGGCGAACAGGCCGCCAGCGAATGGCTGAGCGCAGCGATCATTGCCTCAGCGCCGCACATTCCGTTGCTCAGCCGCCAGCGCATGAGCGGCTTGTCGCATCAGGCAATGGGCCGCAACGAGCAAGTGTCCTATAGCGTCGGCGACGACACGCGCTTATTTGTGGTGATGGCCGAGGGCCAGTGGTTCGACGGGCAATTGCCGTTGCAGATTGCCGCACCGGCCTCAAAACCGGCGAGCAGTCCATGGCAAGTGGTGTTGTTTGTGGCTCAGGCGAGTGAAAGTGTCTGATCGAGGAGAGGCATCGAATGTCTGAAGGGAATGCCGGGGCGGGTACACGGGGGCTTCGCGAAGCACCGCTGAGCAGTGCCTTTCGCGAGGCGTGGCTGCAATGGTCTCAGGAATGGAGTCAGTTGCCCAAGGACCGCGACGATGAGGCGCTGGTCGAGGCAGTTTTCGACCTGTCGACGCAAATCTCCCAGCGGCTGTGGCGAACCGCGTTCGCCCGGGTCGGTGATGCGGCGACTGACCAGGTGAAGGCGTTGGTCTACGCCTTTGTCGCGTTGATCGATGAAACGCTGTTGTTTGCGCCATGGCCGGGCCAGTCTGCCTGGCAGGAAAAACCGCTGGAATCGCGGATGTACGCAAGTCGGCAGGCCGGCGAGAAATTGCCGCTGGCGATCAAGACCCTGCTGGACGAACAGATTCCCACTACCCGCGACCTGGCCAATGTTTATTTGCAATGCCTGGTGTTGGGGTTTGAAGGGCAGTTGCGCGGAGAACAGAGTCAGACCCAGCATGAAAAACTGCGCCTGGCACTGTTCTCTTTTGCCTGGCAGCACGACGCGGACTATGCCGATGTCAGCGCAAGGCTCCAGCAACCTTCGGCGGTACCGCCGGTGCAGTTGCCGGTGCGTCAATCCTTGCCGGATGGTTTTCGTCTCGGTCTGGGTATTTTCGCCATGGTGATGATACTGACAGGGCTGGGGCAGTTTTTCTGGCGTGACATTCGCCAGGAGCTTGATCCGGTGTTGCAGATGACCGATTCGGTTGCCGCGTCGGAGCAAAACTTATGAGCACGCTTGGGTGGGTCGGTCTGATCATTGTCGTGCTGTTGGTGCTGATCATTATCGGGGGAGTGGTCTGGTGGTTGCGCACCCAGAGCGGGGCGGCGATCCGCAGTTTTTATACCTCGGTCCGCCATATGGAGCAGGAGCAGGGCGCTCAGGACCGTTACCAGATTCCATGGCTGCTGATGCTCGGCGACGAAACCCAGGGCACGCAATTGTGCCGCCAATGGCGTCTGCAACCAACCGACAAACCTGCCTGGTTCGGGCGTTGGTGGTCGGATCCCGAAGGCGCCGTGCTGGTGGTGCCGCAGGGGCTGTTCCTGCCTGAAGAAGGTATGAACCTGCAACGAGGCAGCTGGTGGCGCTTGTTGGGGTTGATCCTGCGCTTGCGCAGCAAACGGCCACTGGACGGGGTGATCTGGACGGTGCCGGTCAGTCGCCTGGTCAGTGCTGAGCAGGCGGCGAGCCTTGGTCTGGCGGCCCGTCGGCGCTTCATCGATTTGCTGCAACGGTTCGGCCTGAGCCTGCCGGTGTACGTGGTGATTACCGGCATGGAAGAGCTGCCAGGTTTTCAGGATTTGATCACGGCGTTGCCCGAAGAAGCTCGCGAGCGCACGCTGGGTTGGTCCTCTCCGTTTGGCCCCGAGGTGGTGTGGCAAACGCAGTGGAGTGATCAGGCGCTTGACCAGGTTAACCGCGCCTTGTCGGAATCGATTATCGAAATTGGTGCCTTGGCCGGCCATTTAAAGGGCGAGTTGTTTGGGTTGCCGGAACAAATCGAGGTGTTGAGGCGCAACCTGCAAACTTTGCTTGAGCCGGTTTTCCAGGGCAATGCCCAAGGCGAGGCGCCGCGTTTTCGTGGTGTGTATTTCAGCGCTAATCAACCTTCGCAAGACGCGCTCGACGGTTTCTCGGCGTACGACACCAAGTTGCAGCAGAGTGTGTTCACCCGGCAATTGTGGCTGCACCGGGTGGTCGCCGAACGCGGATTGGCCTTGGTGGTTCCACGCTTGTTGCGCCTGCGCCAGCGGTGGCAGCGATTGACCGCTGGGGTGGCGCTGGTGGTCGGTGTGGTCTGGGCCGCGAGCATGCTTTGGGTCTGGCAGGACTCGGTCAAGGACGCGCATGAATTGTCGCGTCTATTGCAGGGTGCGCAGAAAAATTACGTGGTGGTCACCGATGAATCGCATCGGCTGGAGTCGACCCGGCGCAACGTCCAGGGGTTCTGGCGAGTATTGGAAAAGGCCCCGCGCTGGGACTTCACCTCCTTGGTGTTTCCCACTTCCTGGTTCTCGTCGCTGGATGTGCAGTTGGAGAATCAACTGCGCCTGACCGCTCAGAGCCACTTATTGGAGCCCCTGCACGACCTGCTGAACGCGGAGTTGGCAAAACTCAAGGCTATCCGCAACACCGAGCGCCGGGGCAACGTCGAAAGCGAAGATCCCGCCCAATGGCAAAACTACGTCAAGGCCAAGGACCTGGTGGAGCGCGCTGTACGTCTTGAACAACAGAATCAGTGGTTCAATCAGGCGCTGAATAACCCTAAAGCACCACTCGAAGATCTGGTGTTGCTGAGCAACAATGCCCTGTCCTTAAACCTCAATGTTGGCACCTTGCACCGAGCCGGTTTTTACAACCGGGTGTTGCTCGATGCCAATGGCAGTGACTTGAAACCACTGGACCTGGCCGTGGAGCGCCAAGCCATTGAGGATAATTTTTCCGGGCTCATGGAACGCTGGCTTGACCAGTATTTTCTCGCAGACAATTTCGTCCGCCAGGCCGGTTATCTCAAGTTGCACCTGGAACGGCTGGAGGCTGGCAGTGGCAACTCCCTCACCGAGCTTGAAGATTTGCGCGCGTTGATCAATGACCTGCAAGCGCTGATCGGTCTGACCAATTCGGCGTGGAGTCGTGGTAAGGGCCAGGATCTTGTGCCCGGCTACCGCGAGATGATGGATAAGGTTCGCCAGAGCAGCTTGCTCGGCCAACAAGTAGAACAGCAGCTGGATCAGCAAGCGACGAAGTTGCAGCATAGTTTTCGCGACCAGTGGATCGCCCAGGCAGGGGCCAGAGGTAACTTGCTGGTTCAACAAGGTAGCGGACAGCTGGCGTTACAGGAGCATGTCAGCCAGTTGAATAATGCGGTGCAGGCGCTGTTCAAGCGCGATTTTGTGGCCATCGCCCTACAGGCTGATCAGTCCGTTGCTCCGAGCGGGCAGGGGCAAGGCGTTGATGGCGACGACTTCGCCAATGCGCTGAACTATTTTGCCAGTTACAAGAGGTATGCCGCCGAAGAACTGCCACGCATTCCCCCAGCGTATCGTGGCGCCTTGCTGCAAGCGGCTGAAGGCGCAGTGGTCAAGGCCATGTTGACGAGCTTTCGGGAACGCAATGAGCAGGCTAACAAGGGTGTATTCAATGTGCAGGCCGCACAGGCTATTGACTTGCAAAAGGCTTTCATCGAGGTACGTCGCAGCGATCTGGCTACGAGTTTGCAAAGCGCCTTGAACCGCCGGGCCCTTGCTGAAGTCGCCAGCGGCCTCGATGGAATCGTCGCCCAGCCGCTCTTCAGCGAACGTACTGAAATCGGCCAGTGGAACGGCTCGAAAAACCTCGGTCTGCAGTTGTATGGCGCCAGTGATGTGCAGGATTTGAAGCTGAGCCTCAAACAGCAATTCAACACCATGCTCGGGATCACCGAACGGCGCACCTCGGCGCTGGAATGGCTGAAAACCCAGCAGCAGAACCTCTCGGCGCTGGATTATGAGCGTGTGACGCAATTCAGCGCTCTCAATGAAGAACTGCTCAAGTACAAGGACCAGAACCCCGCAAGTTCACCGGCCCAGATCGAGCAGCTGTTGAGTCGCGATTTTATCGAAATGGACGCAACGTCGTGCGGTCAGATTTTGCAAACCGCCAGCCTGTCCGGCGGGCGCGGGACGTTGGCACTGCGCGCACTGAGTCTGCAACAAAGCGCAATGCAACGTTGTCAGTTCCTGCAGCAGCAGCAAGCAGCGGCGGCGTGGAACGACTTGGCCAACTATTTCAACCAGTACCTGGCCGAGCGCTTCCCGTTTGCCAATGGTGTGCTGGCCACCGACGCCGACCCGGCCCGGGTCCAGCATTTCCTCGACTTGATCGACAAGCGTCTGCCGGTGGCGCAAGCCGGGTTGCAACTCAGCCAGACGCCGGAGCGTTTGGCCGCCGAGGATTTTCTCAATCGTTTGAAGCAGGCCAACACGTGGCTCGGCCCGCTGTTTGTGCGGGACAAGAGCGGCATGCTTGGCGTTGAAATGGACGTGCGCTGGCGTACCGATCGCGAGGAAGAGCGTGGCGCCGATCAAGTGATTGCCTGGGTTTTGAATGCCGGCAATCAACAGATCAATTACCCCGGTGAGGCCCAGTCGAACCTGCGCTGGATGGTCGGTCAACCTGTTCGGCTGACCTTGCGTTGGGCCAGAAATGGCTCGCAGCGCCCAGCTAACGACCCCTTGCAGCCGAACCTGGTAGTGAGGGATTTCGAGGCTGGTTGGGAGTATGGCGGCCCTTGGTCGTTGCTGCGTCTGATCCGTTCGCACCAGTCGGTACAGCGCCAACCGAACCTGGACTACACCGATTTTCCGCTGACATTGCGCCTACCGGTGACTGCACAGACCAGCACGGCTGAGCAGACTCTGATGTTTGTTCGCCTGTCGCTAATGAGCCAGGGCTCGAAGCTGCCGCTGTCCATTCAACCGTTGCCCACCCGAGCCCCGCGTTCACCCTTCATGCAGACCCGGGCGACCGCGTCCGCGACTGCCATGACTCAGGAGGAAGGCTTGTGAACCTGACTTCACCACCGTTGCCGGACGTAATTGCCCGACTGCTCGAACCGATCAGCGAAGAGGCGCCTTGCGGTCAGGATCTACGCTATGAACGTGAGTTCGACCTGGCGCGTGAACTGCGTCGCGAGGACGACACTAGCCTGCCGACGGGCGTCTGGCAGTCGACGATCAAACGGGCCCAATGGTCTGAGCTGGAGCATCTGACGAGCACTTTGCTGCTGGAACGCAGCAAGGACCTGATGCTGTGCGCCTGGCTTGGTGAAGCCTGGTTGCATCAGGACGGCCTCGACGGATTGCCGGGCAGTCTGGCGTTGGTCGTCGGTTTGTGTGAGCGCTATCCCGAGCACCTTCATCCTCGGGCCGAAGACGGTGATCAGTCATGGCGAGTCATTCCGCTTGAATGGCTGGCGCGGCGCTACAGCGAAGTGCTGTTGACGCGGGTGCCATTGTTCGATCCGTGTAACGGTGAATTCGAGGGTTACTGCTTGGACACCTGGCGGCGACTGCAACTGCAGCAGGTCTTGGTCAATGACAGCAAGGCGGCCAAAACGTCGGCGGAAACGGCGCGAGGCGAACAGAAAAAACTCACTGAAATGATTCGAGCCACTCCTCAGTCCCTCTGGTTGCGCCGTCAGGAGCATTTGCTGACAAGCCTGCAACATCTGCAACGGCTGGACGCATGGAGCGACGCTTACCTGGGTAATCAGGCGCCGGGTTTCAAAGCTTTGCAGGACGTGATCGAGGCGATATTGACGCTGGTTCAGGAGTTCATCGCCATGCAGCCACGACCGTTAACCGAAACGCCGGTGGAGCCACCGCCAATGACGCCATCAGCCACTGTCGAGTTGCCGCAAACGTCGTCGGTGCCACAGGTATTTCGTGAGCCGGCGAGCCGCGATGAGGCCTATCGGCAATTGCTGTTGATTGCCGAATACCTGGCACGTACCGAACCCCACAGCCCCGTTCCTTACTTGATCCGGCGGGGAGTGGAGTGGGGCAACAAGCCACTGAGCGAGTTGCTGGGCGAATTGATCTCGGCCGATGCCGAATCCCGTCGTCTCTGGACACTGCTGGGTGTCCTTTAATCAGCGACTCCGCAGGGCATGGTTGGGAGGGGTAAAGCAATCGGCGTTAACACTGGCTGGTTGCTGAAGAATGCCATCAGGTTTTTCCCGACCAGTTCAACGGTGCCCTGAGTGGCCTCGGGTGAAAGCCCGGCCACATGCGGTGTCAGGATCACGTTGCTCAACGATTTGAGCACCTGCGGCACATGCGGCTCGGCATCGAATACGTCCAGCGCGGCGCCGGCAATGCGTCGTTGTTCAAGCGCTCTGACCAGGTCGGCGGTGACGATCACGCTGGCGCGGGCGATGTTGATGAGGAACCCGTCGTGCCCCAAGGCCTCAAGGACATGTTTGTTGATCAAGTGTTTGGTGCCAATGCCGCCAGGGGTCGCGATGATCAGGAAATCCGAGACGCGGGCCAGTTCGGTGGGCGTGGAGCAAAAGGTGTAGGGCGCGTCGCTGCGATGCTGGCGGTTGTGGTAACTCACCGTCATGTCAAAACCATTGGCCGCGCGTTTGGCGATGGCCATGCCGACGGCACCCAGGCCGAGAATGCCCAGGCGCTTGCCGGCCAGGGACGGGCGCATGATCTTTGGCCATTCACCCCGACGCACCGCCGCATCGCAGCGGGGAATGTCACGCACCAGCGCGAGCAGCATTGCCATGGCGTGGTCGGCGACCGATGACGCATTCACCCCGGCGCCGTTGGTGACGGTGATGCCACGGTCGGCGGCGGCTTGCAGGTCAACGTGTTCGTAACCGGCGCCGATGACGCAGATGATCTTGAGGTTGGGCAGGGCAGCGATTTCATCGGCGTACAGACCCAATGGGCCACGGGTCAGCACTGCATCGATCTGAACGCCATTACGGGCGATGGCCGCCGTGCGCTCGGCAGGGGTGGGGGCAAGAATCAGGTGAAAACCCTGATGTTCAAGAATTGGCAAATAATCATTGATGGTTTCAACCAGTACCAGAACGGTTGCAGGCATGCTGCGCTCCTGTGGGCATAGGAATGTCGGGGCTCGAACGTCGCTTCAGATTGCTGATTCCCGATCAGTTTAGCAATGGCCAAAGGTCGTACACGCGGCTGTTCAGTTGGATGAGTCCTTCGAGGTCAGGAACGTGCGTGCCGCGTCGAGAATTTCATCCGACACCGCATCGCCGCGGCTGGCGCGGGCGAGGGTCAGGGCGCCGACCATCAGCGAAAACTCCACCAGCGCCTGTTGCCGATCAGCATTGACATCGCCTGAATCCAGTAGCGAACCGTAGGATTTCAGCAACCTGTCGAGCCCTTCCATGAAGGTCTGGCGCAAACCACTGTCTGCCGCTTCGTGGCACATGTCCCCGGCGAAGGCGGCTACCGGACAACTGTCCCCCGGAGTGTCGCGGCTGGCCTGGGACAGGTAAGGCTCGATCAGCGCACGGCGGGCAGCGTCAGTGTCGTCGACATGGGCAGCGATCCATTTCTGCCAGCGCTCTGCCGATTGGTCGAATGCCCGGCCACTGGCCTCCTGCGCCAACGCTTCCTTGGACTCGAAATGCCCGTAGAAGCCGCCATGGGTGAGACCTGCCGCCGCCATGACGTCGACGACACTGATGCCGTGCAGGCCCCGCTCGCGAAATAGCCGCGTGGCAGCCTCGACGATGATTTCGCGGTTGAGGTCGGCTTGCTTGCGGGAAACTCGGGGCATCAGTGGCTCACAGGTATAAAAGGTGGGGGATCAAAGAGCGTACTGGGCAATCCCGTTGCCGAACGACCAGTTCTCTTTTTTCACTTCCACCAGATTAATGAAAACATCCTCCAGACGCACCGCCAGTTCGCGATTCAGGCTCTCGGCGATGGTTTTGTAGAGCAGTTTTTTCTTCTCGTCCGTACGGCCTTCGCTCAGCGTGATCTGGATGATCACCAGGTTGTCGGTACGTTTGATGCCCAGGTATTCGGGGTCGAAGATGAAATGGTGTTCATCGTGCTCCGTCAGTATCTGGAAATTATCGTTTTCCGGCACGGCGATGGCGCTGTGCATGGCGGCGTAAATGAGCTGGCCGACGCGTTTGGCGAAGGTGGGATCCTGATGCTTTTTGATGTCGACACGAACCAGTGGCATGGGATGTCTCCAGATAGAAGGCCGGTCAATTAAAAATACATGACGGGGGTCCTTTATCAAGCGAAAGCTACTATTGGGCGATGAAACAACCTGTGGGAGCGAACCTGCGCGCGATGGCGATGGGTCATTTAACAACGCTGTTGACTGGCACACCGCTGTCGTCAGCGCTTTCAAGTAATCGAGGAAGTTCCTGACAATTTTTGCGGTGAGATGGCCTCGCACGTCCCCGGATTCGGATGCTTTCAGTTACCTATTGGTGTTTGCCGGCGGTACGCTGCCTCACACATAATCCACGGCATGTTTTTTCGTACGCAGGCGCCCAGAGCGGCCCATCCAGGAGGAGGCGAACACATGTCAGCCAAGAAAATTTGTCGTAAGGAAACCCGGTCGTCTATCACTCGAGTCATGGACGTCACAATGATTTCGACAACAGTGGGCAGTGCCGCTTTCGCGAATATGATTTTCCCTGGCCTTGGCAGCACCATAGTGGGTGCTGTTCTAGGCGCAGTTTTTGGTTTTCGAGCTACAAAATCGGCCTGATATCAAGGATAGGGCCCTATGGCACCGGACCAATTCAGCTGCTCGATTATCAGCAGCGTTCTTTGCATCGCTCTCTATCTGGGACTGTGCTGGTACTACAAACAGAAAGCAGACCTGACTCATGGGGTGATCATCGCTATTTCAATGACGGGCTTGGTCGCAGCCTGTGCCCTTGGATCGCTCACGATGTCCTCAAGCCTTGAGCAGATTGGTGTGTTTCGGGATCATAAGCCGAGTATTTTAATCGGCACTTTGGCGATGATCTGGGTTTCGGTGACAACGGCCCATCAGTCTGTGATGCACCCTGTTCGATCGGGCAAGCGTCAGTCTCCTGCGCAACCCGATGCACCCTGAAATGTCCATGTTTCGCTACGCGGTGCCAAATCCGGCTCACTCCCACACGGTTGGTGAATCTTCCTATAGCCACTGATCCGCACCACCATTCCTCAGCTAAGTATTTGCTTTTATTCATTAAACCCGGAGAATCGCGCCCCTGTTTCGGCCAGGGCGCTGCCTGTCGGGTTTTTCCGACTCGTCCTGACCGGGTAGCAACTGACCGGAATGTGGAGATCCCACCGGATGAATGATCAGGCCAATAGCGTCGACAAACGCTATGTAGCGGCGGCACCAGCGACTCTTTCGAGCTGGAATCGTCATGACACCACCTGGATGCTGGGCCTGTTTGGCACGGCCATCGGGGCCGGCACGCTGTTTTTGCCGATCAACGCAGGGCTGGGCGGTTTCTGGCCGTTGCTGGTCCTGGCGGTGTTGGCGTTCCCTATGACCTTCTACGCACACCGTGGCCTGACCCGCTTCGTGCTGTCCGGACGCGAAGGTGCCGACATCACCGAAGTGGTGGAAGAACACTTTGGCATCAAGGCCGGTGCGTTGATCACATTGCTGTACTTTTTCGCGATCTTCCCGATCCTGCTGATTTACAGCGTCGCGCTGACCAACACCGTGGGCAGTTTCCTTGAGCATCAATTGCACATCACGCCGCCACCGCGCGCGGTGCTGTCGTTGGTGCTGATCCTCGGTCTGCTGGCGGTGGTGCGTTGCGGCGAGCAGGTGATCGTCAAGGCCATGAGCCTGATGGTGTATCCGTTCATCGTGGCGTTGCTGTTCTTGGCGGTGTTCCTGATTCCGCACTGGAACGGCGGTATTCTGACCACCGCCAGCACACTGCCTGAGCCGTCGGCGCTGCTGAACACCTTGTGGCTGGCGATTCCGGTGATGGTGTTCTCGTTCAACCACTCGCCGATCATCTCGGCGTTTGCGGTCGATCAGAAACGCCGTTACGGCGACCACGCCGAAGAGCGCAGCTCGCAGATCCTGTCCCGCGCTCACCTGTTGATGGTGGTGATGGTGCTGTTCTTCGTCTTCAGCTGCGTGCTGACCCTGTCGCCAGCACAACTGGCCGAGGCCAAGGCGCAGAACCTGTCGATTCTGTCGTACCTGGCCAACCATTTCAGCAACCCGACCATCGCCTTCGCGGCGCCCTTGATTGCCTTTGTGGCAATTTCCAAGTCGTTCCTGGGCCATTACATCGGTGCCAGCGAAGGCCTGAAAGGCCTGATCGTCAAAAGCGGCAAACGCCCGGCGCCGAAGACCCTGAACCGTATGACCGCTGCGTTCATGCTGGTGGTGTGCTGGATCGTTGCCACACTGAACCCGAGCATTCTCGGGATGATCGAAACCCTCGGTGGCCCGATCATCGCGGCGATTCTGTTCCTGATGCCGATGTACGCGATCCGCAAGGTGCCGGCGATGGCGCGTTATCGCGGGCAGGCGTCCAATGTCTTCGTGACAGCAGTGGGCCTGGTGGCGATTACTGCGTTGATTTACTCGCTGACCGCGTGATCGTTCGGCCTGCTCGCGCAACGCCGAATTGACAGCTACAGTGGCCGCTGCACGTGATACGTGCAGCGGTTTTTTTTCGCCTGGAGTCACCGGATTGCCGAGCGCCTCACCCCCCAATCTCACCGAACAACCCAATCGCTGGCGAGATTTGCTGGCCGGGTTGTCGATTGCCGGGCTGTTGTTGCCCGAAGCAGTCGCCTATTCGAGCATTGCCGCCGTGGCGCCGCAGGCCGGGGTGATCGCCTTGTTTGCCGGTTTGCTGTGTTATGGGCTGTTCGGTACCAGTCGTTTTGCCATTGTGTCGGCTACCTCTTCGTCCGCAGCGGTGCTGGCCGCCGCCACCGCAACGCTGGCCAACGGCGACCCCCAGTTGCGTTCGACCCTGGCCATCGGCCTGGTACTGATGACCGGCGCGTTCTTTTTGTTGGCCGGGCTGTTCAAGCTAGGAAGTGTGACGTCATTCATTGCCAAACCGGTGCTGCGCGGCTTTGCCTTTGGCCTGGCACTTACCATCATCCTCAAGCAAGTCGCCAGTGTGGTCGGCGTGCATCTGAGCGACGGCAATCTGGTGCGGTTTCTGCCGCAACTGCTGGAACAACTGCCGCAATGGAATGGGGTGGCGGCGAGTGTCGCCGCCGTGGCATTGGCCTTGTTAGTGCTCTTTGCAAGATTTCGACGCTTGCCGGGCGGTTTGCTGGTGATCGTGATTGGCATCATTGCCAGTCAGTGGCTGAACCTGCCGGCGTATGGGGTGAAGTTGATTGGTGTGATCGATTTGAGCCTGGAAGTGCCCCGGTTGCCGGTGTTGCCCTTCACTGACTGGTTACGCTTGGGCGAATTGGCCTTTGCCATGGTGATGATCCTGTACGCGGAGTCATACGGTTCGATCAGTTCGTACGCGCTCAAGCACGGCGACCGGATCTCGTCGAGCGGCGATCTGCTAGTGCTGGGTGCGTCTAATCTGTTGTCCGGATTGTTTCATGGCATGCCGGCAGGGGCAGGGTTCTCGGCAACGTCGGCCAATGAAGCGGCGGGTGCCACTTCACGGCTGGCCGGTGGCGTGGCGGCGCTGGTGGTGTTGCTCATCGTTTTGACGGTATTGCCTTACATCGCCCTGACCCCGGAGCCGATTCTCGCCGCCATCGTCATCCATGCCCTGGCCCGAGGCTTGAGCCTACAACCGCTGGGACGGTATTTCATCTGGCGGCGCGACCGGTTGCTGGTCATCTGCGCGGTGGCGGCAGTGCTGGTGCTGGGGGTGCTGGACGGTCTGCTGCTGGCGGTGGCGATCAGTGTGGTGCTGATGCTCAAACAAATGTCAGCGGCGGATATTCAGATCCTCGGGCGCATTGATGGCGGCCATGACTTTGTCGACCTGCAACGCCATCCGACGGCGCAAACAGTGCCAGGGGTGTTGATCGTGCGGCCGGGGGAAGCGTTGTTCTTTGCCAACGTCGAGCGGATCCTGGGTAGCACGATGCGTTTGATCCGCCATTCGCCCACACCGATTCACTCAGTGATTCTCAGCCTGGAGGAATCGCCCGATCTGGATGGCACCAGCATCGAGGCGTTGCAGGAGTTTTTTGGGCGGGTGCGGGTGGAGGGGAAGCAGTTGGTTTTGGCGCGGCTTAAGGATTCGGCGCAAAGCGCGTTGGCGGTGTTGCCCGAAGTGGCGGGTACGCAGGTAATCCTAAGTGACCTGAGCGTGGATGGCGCGGTACAACAAACCCTCAAGGCTGACGCATAACCCTGTAGGAGCATGGCTTGCCCGCGATGAACGAAAACGCGGTCTTCTTTAGGGCATAAAAAAACGCCGCACATCTCACGATGGGCGGCGTTTTCTATGGCGTTGTAGCGTTAGGCTTGAACGACCGGAATGTTGGCGTTCGCAGCAGCTTCACGGAACTCGGCGATCTGGTCGAAGGACAGGTAGCGATAGACATCGGCCGCCATGCTGTCGATCTTGCCAGCGTATTCCATGTACTCCTCGACGGTCGGCAGGCGACCCAGGATGGAAGCAACAGACGCCAGCTCGGCCGAGGCCAGGTAGACGTTCGCGCCGTCACCCAGACGGTTCGGGAAGTTACGGGTCGACGTCGACACCACAGTGGCGTTCGGCTCTACACGTGCCTGGTTACCCATGCACAGCGAGCAGCCCGGCATTTCCATGCGCGCGCCGGCCTTGCCGTAGATGCCGTAGTAGCCTTCTTCGGTCAGCTGGTGAGCGTCCATTTTAGTCGGCGGCGACAGCCACAGACGGGTTGGCAGCTGGCCTTTGACCTGATCCAGCAACTTACCGGCTGCGCGGAAGTGACCGATGTTGGTCATGCACGAACCGATGAACACTTCGTCGATCTTCTCGCCAGCAACGCTGGACAGCAGACGGGCGTCGTCCGGATCGTTTGGCGCGCAGAGCACTGGCTCTTTGATGTCGTTCAGGTCGATTTCGATGATTTCAGCGTATTCGGCGTCAGCATCGGCAACCATCAACTCAGGGTTGGCGATCCAGGCTTCCATCGCTTGAGCACGACGTTCCAGGGTACGCGCATCGCCGTAGCCTTCGCCGATCATCCAGCGCAGCAGGGTGATGTTGGAGCTCAGGTACTCGGTGATCGACTCTTTCGACAGCTTGATGGTGCAACCGGCAGCCGAACGTTCAGCCGAGGCGTCGGACAGCTCGAAAGCCTGTTCGATGCTCAAGTTGTCCAGGCCTTCGATTTCCAGGATGCGGCCGGAGAAGGCGTTCTTCTTGCCTTTCTTCTCAACGGTCAACAGGCCAGCCTGAATCGCGAAGTAAGGAATGGCGTGAACCAGGTCACGCAGGGTTACGCCCGGTTGCATTTTGCCTTTGAAGCGCACCAGGATCGATTCCGGCATGTCCAGCGGCATAACGCCGGTGGCAGCGGCAAACGCAACCAGACCGGAACCGGCCGGGAACGAAATGCCCATCGGGAAACGGGTGTGCGAGTCACCACCGGTACCGACGGTGTCCGGCAGCAGCATGCGGTTCAGCCAGCTGTGGATGATGCCGTCGCCCGGACGCAGGGAGACGCCGCCGCGGGTCATGATGAAGTCTGGCAGGGTGTGGTGGGTGGTCACGTCGATCGGCTTAGGGTAAGCCGCGGTGTGGCAGAAGGACTGCATCACCAGATCAGCGGAGAAGCCCAGGCACGCCAGGTCTTTCAGTTCGTCACGGGTCATCGGACCGGTGGTGTCCTGGGAACCCACGGTGGTCATCTTCGGTTCGCAGTAAGTACCAGGACGAACGCCTGCTACGCCGCATGCCTTGCCGACCATTTTCTGCGCCAGGGTGAAACCCTTGGTGCTTTCGATCGGGGCATCCGGTTTCTTGAACAGGTCGAACGCTGGCAGACCCAGTTCGGCGCGAGCCTTATCGGTCAGGCCACGGCCGATGATCAGCGGAATACGACCGCCGGCACGGACTTCGTCCAACAGCACAGGGGTCTTCATTTCGAAGGTAGTGATGACTTCGTCGGTACCGTGCTTGCAGACTTTGCCTGCGTGCGGGTACAGGTCGATCACGTCGCCCATGTTCATGTTGGTAACGTCGAATTCGATTGGCAGTGCGCCAGCATCTTCCATGGTGTTGTAGAAGATCGGAGCAATCTTGTTGCCGAAGCAGAAACCGCCAGCACGCTTGTTCGGCACGTAAGGCACGTCGTCGCCGAAGAACCACAGCACCGAGTTGGTGGCGGATTTACGCGACGAACCGGTACCGACCACGTCACCGACGTAAGCGATCGGGAAGCCTTGGCCACGCATTTCTTCGATCTGCTTCATCGGACCGGTGACGCCTTGTTCGTCCGGCACGATGCCGTCGCGGGCCATTTTCAGCATGGCCAGGGCGTGCAGCGGGATGTCCGGGCGGGACCAGGCGTCCGGAGCAGGGGACAGGTCGTCGGTGTTGGTTTCGCCGGTGACCTTGAACACGCGCAGGCTGATCTTGTCGGCCAGCACAGGGCGGTTTTTGAACCACTCGCCGTCAGCCCAGGATTGCAGCACGCCTTGAGCGTGAACGTTACCGTTCTTGGCGCGTTCAGCGACGTCGTGGAAGGCGTCGAACATCAGCAGGGTGTGCTTGAGTTCTTCGGCAGCCACTGGGGCCAGTTCGGCGTCGTCCAGCAGGTTGACCAACGTGACAATGTTGTAGCCGCCCTGCATGGTGCCGAGCAGTTCAACCGCGCGCTTCTTGTCGATCAGAGGGGATTTGGCTTCGCCTTTGGCGAGGGCGGAGAGGAAACCGGCCTTTACATAGGCCGCTTCGTCCACTCCAGGTGGAACGCGATTGGTGATCAGGTCAACGAGGAAAGCTTCTTCGCCAGCCGGGGGATTCTTCAGCAGCTCGATCAGGCCTGCAGTTTGTTCGGCGTTAAGCGGCTGGGGAACGATACCCAGTGCTGCACGCTCTTCGATATGTTTGCGGTAGGCTTCAAGCACAGTTATTACCCTCATCAGTGGTCCCAAATGGGTGTCCGGGACGCTCATCCCGAATTGCCGTACTCATGCGCTGCATGGCGTTGTGAGCCACTTAGCCAGAATTACCGGCAATTCCTTACAGAAGCTGCTTTCAAAGTTTTACGCCTGCAGAACGGGAGCTGATGAGGGTTGGCGCTGAGCTTTTCCCCGCTGGAAAAACCCTTCGCCAACACCGCTCTGAAGGAACGACTGTGCTCGTGACGCTTTGAAAACAGCTTCTAACGGACATTGGCGCCTTAAAAGGCTGGCTGATTCTACGGCAAAAAAAAATTAAAGGTAAGTTAGACCCCGAATTTTGAGGGGTGATGAATGTTAGACAAAGGGCTAACATGCCGACCTGTCAGTTTCCCCCGTGTTTTGCCTATCTATGCCCAATCAGACCATCAAGACCCCCTGCGTCGGCCTTTGCTCCACTGTTTACGGTGATTTGGTGTGCCGTGGCTGCAAGCGTTTCCACCATGAAGTGATCAACTGGAATGGTTACAACGAGGAGGAAAAGCGCGCGGTATGGCTGCGTCTTGAGCAATTGCTGTCCCAGGTGATGGCCAGCAAACTGGAGGTTTTCGACCCTCAACGTCTACGTTTGCAACTGGAACAACGCAAGATTCGTTTTGTGCCGCATCAGTCGGAGTATTGCTGGGCGTACCAGCTGATTGCCCGTGGGGCGCGGGTGATCAATAACCTGGAAGCCTATGGGATGGTGCTGATGCCGGAATTTCGCGACTGGAACCTGCCGGAATTGCGCGATGCCATTGATCGGGAATTTTTCTTGCTGTCTGAGGCGCATTACCAACGGTACATTGCGCCGGGCTTTTTAAAAGACGCCTTCGGCGCCTGAAAAGCTTCGCGAGCAGGCTCGCTCCCACAGGGGGATTAGCGTCGTTCACAAGACCAATGTGGGAGCGAGACCGGCTTGCCGGCGATGGCGTCCGCTCCGACACCGCCCATCTCAATGCTGAGCCAATTCCCCAAGCTTATCCTCAATCTCCTGCGGCTTGAGCACCAGCACATCGCTCTCCACCTTATCCAGCACCACTTCCGCCGTATTGCCGATCAAAGCCCCCGACAATCCGGACCGCGCCACGGTGCCGATCACGGTCACTGCCGCCTGTAGCTTGTGCACCATGAACGGAATCAACACATCCGCCGGGCCTTCCTCGATATGCAAATGGTCATCGTCGATGTCGAATTCTGCCTGGAACGCCTTGCACTGCTCGCGATAGCGCGCTTCGATGGTTTCCTTGAGCTGGAAGGTCGGGTCGGCCGACGACAGCATCGGCGATGGATGCGCACTGAGCACGTGTAAATGAGCCTTGGCCAGGCTGGCGATGTCATAACCGTAATCGATGATGGTGTTGTGCAGGTGACGGTGTTCGCCATCGCTATTGCCCACGTCGATGGCGGCCAGGATGACTTTGTCTTTCCAGGAACCGGCCGTTTTCACCAGCAGCACCGGAGTCGGGCATTCACGCAGCAGTTTCCAGTCATCCGGGGTCAGCAGGGCCTTTTTCAGCGGGTTGTCCGGGTAATGCTGTTTGACCACCAGCCCACAGCTCTCGGCTTGCTGAACGTCGATGATGGTTTGGTGCAGGTTCTGATTCCAGGCTTGCTCGGTAGTAACGCTGTAACCGTCGTCCAGCAACGCGGCTTTGAGTACCCCCAACATGCCGCTGTGATCATGCTTGGGATCGCCCACCAGCAGATGCAAATGAGCCTGGGTCACACCGGCAATCAATTTGGCCCGTTTGAGCGCCAGGCTCTCCGAGTGTTCGGGTTCTATGACCACCAGAATGCTGCGAATGGCTTGCATGATCGGAATCTCCATTAACGGGTAAAAAGCACGGCGTTGCACAACTATAGTTGCGAGTTATCGTATTAACGGCGCAGCAGGGTTATCCGGCAAAATAGTCACTAAACGCTGGGTTTTACGCAACTCAAAACCATCACTGTTACTCATTTTAATCATTGCCCACCAAGACAGTCGGGGGTATTTTTAGGGATCAACAGCAGATAACCCGTAGCGGATACCCCCAACGATGAGCGCTCCCAATGCACCCAAACCCAGGGCTTCCAGTGACCTGGCCATCAAGAAGCTGAAGGAGCCTGGTCGGTACAGGGAAGGCACAATAGACGGGCTGTACCTTCAGGTTTCCACCACCTCAAAGCTGTGGCGACTCAAGTATAGGCTCGATGGCAAAGAAGGCCTGTACGCCATCGGCAAGTTCCCCGACATCCCACTGGCAAAGGCCCGTGATGATGCGCGGTGGGCGCGGGAGCAGGTGGCTGCTGGTGTTCATCCGCTGGCCGCAAAGAAAGGCAGGGAGCGTGAGCGCCGTGCCCAAGAGGTCAACACTTTCAAAAAGGTCGCCGAGGACTTCCTCGAGTTCAAGTCAGACTTGGCCTCTGCAACTCTAGCCGGCTACCGTAGTGCGCTTAAGGTCCACCTGTACCCAACAGTAGGGGATGTGCCTGTAACCGACGTTGACTTCGGTCATGTAAAGAGAGTTGTGCATCAGCTGGCTCACTCGCCGTCGATGGCGCGCTACTCGTTGCTCGTGCTGAAAATGGTGCTGGACTATGCCGAGCAGCGGGAGTTGGTGGACAGGAATGTTGCCGTCGGCCGCAACAGTCTGTTGAGACGGCACAAGACCAAGAGCTACGCGGCCCTGACCACGCCCGCCGAGATGAAAGAGTTTCTGCGCCGGCTCGACGCCTGTGCCGAGCACACCGACAGCGTCATGCAGGCGCTGAGGCTCTTGGTGTTGTTGCCGGCGCGTTCGGTCGAACTGGCCAACGCTCGTTGGGAAGAGATAGATTTCGGCGCCGCCGAGTGGCGCTACACAGTCAGTAAAACCGGCCTGCCGCACATTGTGCCCTTGCCGACGCAGGCTATCGCCATACTGCGTTCGATCCAGGCGCGCTGTGTGCCGAACAAGTCCGGCAAAGGCGTTTCCGGTTGGGTGTTTAATTCCCCCAAGTACCCGGCCAAACCGATCTCGGGCAGCAGCATCCTGACCCGGCTACTGAACGACCTTGGTTATGAGCGCGGCGCAATAACCGTCCACGGCTTCCGGTCTAGCTGGAGGACTATCGGCCATGAAGTACTGGATATAGATCCGATCGTGCTCGAGTTGAGCTTAAGCCACCGCATGCCGGGGGTGTTGGGGGCGGTATACGCAAGGGTGCAGCTCTTGGATCAGCGACACGCGGCAGCACAGAGATATGCCGACTATCTGGACGAACTGAGGGGGCAGGGCGGTGGCGGGCAATGATGGCACATCCGGCTGGGGGTACTTTAAACTCCGTTTTCGCGACATATGCTAAAAAGATGTAAAAACTTAGTTATTAAGCCTTTCTGCTTGGTTTCAATGGGATAAACCCATTATTTAATGGGATCGGTCAGCACAACCCATTGAGGCTGTAAGCGGCGGCTTAGAGCTTCTGGCACAGGTCTTCAATGGGTTCAATGGGTTAATTAATAATTTGAGACAGAGAAGGTAGGGTAGTAAATAGTCATACTATTGGAGTGTCCTATAGGCCTGTGCTGCCTGCCGTCTGTCGGCCGCTATGGAGAAACCCATTGAACCCATTAACCCATTGAAGGCTATGTGCTGGAGCGCTCTATTCCGGGCGTTTCGTGGGCTCAATGGGTTCTCAATGGGTTCGAGCTCCCGACCGACCTATGTGCCACTATTAAGACACTATTGGGCCATCATTGCCGCATCGCCGACGCCCTACTTGTTCCAGTGCCGCTTGATCGTAGCCAGCGAGAGCCCCGACTTCTCGACCACTTCCGCCTGCGACCTACCTTCACTCTTCAGCTTCTGGATCTTCTTCGTTGTGCTGGACGCCACCGGCCTGCCCAGCTTCTTGCCTGCGGTCTTCGCCCTTGCCAGTCCGGCGTTGGTCCGCTCGATCAGCAGGTCACGCTCAAACTCGGCGACAGCAGCCAGGACACCCATGGTCATCTTGCCCGCCGAGCTGGTGAGGTCAGCACCTCCCAAGGCCAAGCAATGAACGCGCACGCCGGAAGCGGCCAGCATATCCACGGTGGCGCGAACATCCATGGCGTTACGGCCGAGACGGTCGAGCTTGGTGACGATCAGCACGTCTGACTTCTCCAAGCGCTCCACCAGCTTCGCAAACTGCGGACGCTCCATAGCTACTGTGCTACCTGAGATCGTCTCTACAATCACACGCTGGGGCTCCACGGCAAAGCCTGCTGCCTGGACTTCCTGCACTTGGTTGTCAGTGGTCTGGTCTTCGGTCGAAACGCGGGCATACAGAAATGTACGGGCCATGATGTAGATCCTCTTCCTGCTGGTGTCAACAAACGTAGTATCAACATAATCAGGTATCAACAACCCTGCAAGCCTTGATTGTTGGCACCTGATACCCAGCCGACAGCCGGTATCATTTAACGGTCGTTTGTTGAGCCCCCAGCAAAAGGGGCCTGCCTCCAAATCATTCTGTGCTCGGCACAAAGAAGTCATTCGTTGATCGTTCGAGTCGACGAGGTGGGGCGATGACTGTATCAGGGCTGCTGGCTGGGGGCTGCCGGGGAAGAACCAGGGTGGCCGAGAAGAGGCGCCGGGTGGGGGGTGGTGTCGTTGGTCGCGCTCGCTCACACACGTAAATCCACACCAGAGAATCGAGCCCTTAGTTTTAAAATACCGATAGCGCTTAGCGTTTAACTTTCCCTGCCGAAAAATTCCCTGACTATTTTCCCAAAATTATAAAAAATTAACTTTCCCTGCCGCCGCTTAACTTAATAGCCATAACCACTGTGCTAGACGCCTTAACGCTTAATTCCATAGCCATAAACCACTAAGTCTTAACCCGCTAAATTTAACTTATCTAGTTAAAAAGCTGTCTATTTAAACACTTAGCATTCAACCCATAAGCGCACGGATATATGCGCAATGCTAAATTCGTGCCACATATTAAGATAATTAGACGAGCGGTAGTCTTTCCCCTTCTTTGTGTATCGAAAAAAGGGCTATGTTCAGCAAATGGACGAACCTGACTGGGGGTCGGGGAATGAACAAACTACTGCTCGAAGCTACCGAAAAAGCCGATCCGGCCAGCGCAATCAGCGTGGCCCAACTGTGCGCCTTGACTGGCTACAGCCCAGCCCTGATCAGCTCCCTCAAAGACGTATTGCCGGAACCCTTCACGGTGCCGACTGGCAGCCCCCTTGGGGGCAAGCCGATGCAGATGTACCCCCTCGAAAAGCTCGCAGAACTGATCCTCGACCGCACCGACTTCCTGACCGACGCCGAGTGCCGCTTGCGCGTGGCGCTGAGCACTACCGCCCGTAAGAGAGGATCGAAGATGTCCCGCTTCTACGATGACCACTACCTTTTCGACGTTGATGGCGAAACCCTCGTGCTCCCGCGTGACACCAGCAAGTTGTCACCCGAACTGTGTCAGACCGTCATCGCACGCCTCGCTGCTGACCATGCCGAACTTCGCGCCCGTCGTTGTGCCAAAGCTCGCCGCCAAGCCCGAACCCACACCACTACTCCAGAAGGAATGCAGCCATGACCCTGACTGAAATGTTCGCCCAGTACCCGGACGGCGTACTGCCTTTGGCAGACAACGCGGGCCTGTCGGCCCTGAGCGACGCAACCCTTACCGCGTTGATCGCTGCCAGTGAACGCGCCGTAACCATCCGGCCCGTACTCAGTGCCAGTGAACGCGCCATTGCCTCGCGCATGTCGCTCTATGACGAGGTCATGGCTGAACTTGCAGCCAAGCAGGCCGGCAGCAAACACACTGTGCATTAGTGACCGGGCATTGCCCGGTTGGGGGATAGTTACATGGCGACCATCATGGAAATGCTTAACCAAGGGCTCGGTGGGCTTAATACGCCGCTAGGGCAGCTTGGCACCAGCTTGCTTGGCCAGTCGGGCCCGCAGCAAGGTAATCCCAGCGGCGGCGCTCGCCTCGGCCAAGCTTTTGCCAACATGAGCGAACTGCAGAAGGCCCAAGCCTTGCAGCAGTACCGCGAACAGATGATCGCGCAGCAACAGGCGGCGCAGAACTTTCAGGTGCAGCAAGCGCGGGCCAAGGCTGAGCAGCAGCAACGCCAACAGACCGCATTCCAAGATCCCGCGTTGCAGGCACAGCTTGGCCCAATGGCGAAGTACCTGGCCCAAGCTGGGATTGACCCGGACACCATCCTCAAGGCCAACAGCAGCGATCTTTTGCAGAAATATCGCGACGCCCAACTCGCCCAGCAACAAGCGCACTTCGCCCAAACCGAAGCCCGCATCGGTGCTGGCGGCGGACAACCACCGGGGCCGAAGACCCCTAGCCCTAGACAAATCCTGGAAGAACCTCTTCCAGATGGGCGTGTGCAAAAGCACCTGTATGACGCCGCGAGCGGCAGTTATAAACCTTATGGGGCTGCGTATTACCCCTACAGCCAAGGCAAGACCAAGGCCGACCCGATGGCGGACCTGTTGGGCGGGCTGACGCCGGACGACAACAGCGCCCCTGGTGCTGCCGTGCCAGGCTTACCCGGCGCCAATGCATCCATGGCGCCACCGCGCCAGGGCGCCGAACTATTGATGACCGGTGCTGGTGCCAACCCAGCGGCTCGCCCACCCGCCACGCCGAAGACTCGGGCGGACTTCGACCGGCTCCCTGTCGGGACACGCTATGTGGACCCGGCTACTGGGCTGACCGCGACTAAACGGAAATAACCATGGCCACCTTGAGCGCCTTCGGCGACCCGCTGGACGCCGAGCCAGCCACGACCAGTCAACCTGTGCCACCAGTACAGGCCACGGCTGCCCCGAGGGTTTCGGCCTTTGGCGATCCGCTGGAAGACGAAACGCCCGCCGAGCTACCCGACCGCACAGCCGGTCAGTGGGTGACGGACGTCGGCGGCAACGTCGGTCGTGGCGCTTACAACCTGTTCGACAGCATCGCCGGTCTGGGTGACATCGCCACCGGTGGGGCCGCTACTCCGTGGCTTGCTGCGCATGGCATGGATTCCAAGGCGGCGCGGGCCAAACTCGACGCTGAAATGTCGCCACAAGCCAAGGCCCAACAACAGGACGTCGCGAACGCGCAGGGCTTTCTCCCCACCATGGGCGCAATGCTGCGCAACCCGGCCTATGCCGCAGGCCAGGTGATCGAATCCGTACCGACGATGGTTGCCGGGGGCGCAGCCGGCAAGGGTGCTGCACTCGGTGCCAAGGCGCTGGGTATGGCTGCACCCGCTGCTGGAATTCTTGGCGCAGGTGCGGGTGAAGGGCTTGCCACGGCAGGCCAACAGGCCGCCCAAACGGTGCAGCAGACCGGTGATCTCACACCGGGCCAGACCGGTCTTGCACTGTTGTCGGGTGGCTTGACCGGCCTGCTCGGTGCTGCCGGTGCGCGTATTGGGCGAAAGTTGGGCGCACTGGATATCGATGCACAACTGGCCGGCGTCAATGGCGTGGACGTCGCCAAGGGGTTGGTCAATCGCGCATTGACCGGTAGCGGCATTGAGTCTTTGGAAGAGCTTTCGCAAAGCGCACAGCAACAAGTGCTGACCAACTTGGCCACCGACAGGCCGGCAATGGAAGGCGTCGATAAACAAGCGGCCATGGGAGGCGTGCTCGGCGGTGTCATGGGCGCAGCCGGCGGCCTCCGTCGCCCGAACATGACTACGCCGCAACCAGCCCCGGTGCCAATGCCAGCGCAACAGCAGCAAGGGCAGGCCGCGCCAGCCTTCACGCCGCCAGCCATGCCAACGCCAGTCGCTGTGCCCAGCACCGCCCCAATCGCACCACGGGCGCCCACAGCGTCAGCTACTCCATTCGCCGGCAGTGCCAACGTCCGTCCCTTGTTTGAATCGATGGGCATGGACCAGGCGCAAATGGACAAGAGTCTTGACCTGCTGCGCGACGTTGAACCAGATATCGAAGCGGCTCGCCGTGGCACCATCAGCTGGGAAGAAACCGGCCAGCTCGCTGCGCTCACCGGCACCACGGTCGAGAAATTGCGCAAGCATCGCGTCGGTGTCGCCTTCAATGCTGAAGAGCAAGTCGCAGCCACTCGCCTGCTGAAAGACCAGACGCTCAAAACCCTCGAGCTGGGCAACAAGATCAGCACTGGTACGGCGGGCGAAATCGACCAAGCCAACTTCCTGCAAGCGCTCGCCGATCTGCGCACTACGCAGAAAGCCGTGATGTCTTCCCGTGCTGAAATTGGTAGGGCGATGTCCGCCATGCGCGCCGATGTCACGACCATGAAAGATGCTGGCCGCATGCTGGAATCTGTCGGCGGTGCTCAAGGCGCCAAGGCTATTGCGGATGCGCTGACTACAGCTGCTCGAGTGGGTGGTGTCGAGGCTGCCAACAAGATGGCTCGCGCCTCTGGCTCTGATGCCTTCTGGACGTTCTACAAATCCGCACTGCTTTCTTCGCCAGATACTCACGTCGTGAACATGGTCAGCAACCTGTTCACCAGTGGCATGAATTTAGGCACTCGCACCTTGGCCGGTGGAATCGGTGAAGTGAAGCGACTTGCTACCGGGGGTAAGTACGGTGAAACCCGTATGGGTGAATCTGCCTACCAACTGGCGGGCATGCTCGAGGGCACGATCAACGGCGCCAAGGGTGCAGTCGAGTCGTGGAAAACCGGAGAAGACGCATTCGGCGGTAACAAGGCCGAGATCTACCGCAACGACTACCCCGGCCAGAAGGTGTGGGGCATGCCGTTGCGCCTGCTTCAGTCCGAAGACGCGTTTTTCAAGCACATCAACAACAGCATGGAAATGCACGCGGTCGCTTATCGCATGGCCTCTCAGGAGCTGAAAGGCCAAGGTCCAGCAGCAGTACACAAGCGTGTGCAAGAGCTGATCGCCAATCCACCTCAAGAGCTGGTCGAGGCCGGTCATGACGCGGCGCTGTTCCACACCTTCAACAACAACGCCGGCAAGCTCACCCAGGCAGTGAACAACTTGCGCCACTCGCTGCCATACGGCACTGGAAACTTGGTGATCCCGTTTCTTAAGACCCCTGCCAACCTCATTACCTACGCAGTCAAACACAGCCCCGCCGCACCGATTTTCAAGGAGGTCCGCGCAGACATTCGCGCAGGTGGGGCCAAGCAGGAAGAAGCGCTGGCGCGCATGGGTATCGGCTCGCTGCTGATCTCCCTCGGTGCCGTTGGCGCCATGAATGGTTCGCTGACTGGTGGTGGTCCTGAAGATCCCGACAAGCGCAGAGCGTGGCTGGCTGCCGGGAATCAGCCGTACTCCATGAAGGTCAATGGTAAGTGGTACGCCTACAACCGCATTGAGCCACTGGCCTCGCTGGTCGGTATCGCCGCTGACATCGCACACGGTTCAGAGGATCAAGCGCTGGGTATGGCGAGCATCTTCAAAGCGATTGGCCGGAACTTCACTTCGAAGACCTGGCTGCAAGGACTCTCCGGTGTCATGCAGGCGATGTCTGATCCTGATCGATACGGCGAAAGCTTCCTTGCTCGCACTGGCGCGACACTGGCCCAGCCGGTCACATTGCTTTCGCACATCGGCCGATACGCGGACCCGTACCAGCGCGATACAGACCGTGGCAGTTTCCTCGACCAGCTCAAATATCGCCTGCCAGGCGAGACGTTCGGTCGCGAGTCCCTGCCGGTCAAGACAGACCACTTCGGCCAGCCGCTTATGGAAGCGCAACGCCAGATTGGTCGAGCCGGCCCGGTCCCAATTACCACGCCTAGTGATGACCCTGTGCGGCTAGAGGCGGCTCGCATCGGCTGGACACCGGGCACCATGCAAAACCACTTCAGTGTCCCGACCAAAGTGCAGGGCCAGCGCAGCAAGCGCTTCGACCTTACCGACGACCAACTGCGCGAATTGAGCGAACTGGCCGGTGCCAGGATGCACGCGGCTGCCGGGAACCTGATGCGCACCAAGTATTGGGCGACCCTCAACGACGACGAGCGCGCCGATCAGCTGGACAAAATCATGAAGGAAGCGCGAGCCGCCGCACGGGTGGCATTTGTGCCGTATCTGGCAGCCGGCAAACGTGGGCTGATCGACCTCTACCGCAAACAAACCAGCAGCTGGAAACGACCAGATGGGGGCAAAAAATGAACGAACAACTGGTGGCGGACGCCACCGCCGAAGTCACCGCTGCACGCGCCAAGCTGCTCGAACTATCCAGGATCGAGAAGCTGCTCGAAACCGAACTGCCCGCCGCCCGCAGTGCGCTACAGGCAGCGGAAAAGAAATTGCGCGCAGCGACCCGACCCAGCAAGGCAGCGATCCGCGAGGCGGAACTGCAACTGCTGCACAGCAAACTCAACGAAGCCCGTGGGGGTACCCAAAATGCTTAATCCCGACTTGATATACATCCGCGAAGACTGCCGGACGCTGTCCATTGACACCACCCGCGCCCGCATCAGCACCGCTGCCGACGGCTCTTACGTCGTGACCTTCTCGAAACCGTTAATTGAGCTCGGGATTGTATTGCCAGACCCGCCCGAGGAAGTCCGGTGCAAGAACGCTGTGCAGGCTGAGTACGAACTTCTCGTAGGTTGCCGCCGTATCCAGCTCGCCGAACGTAACAAGATCCGCAGCGGGCGTGTCTTTGGCTGGTCAGGTAGTGACGTGAATCGCCGAGTTGTGACCATCGCCGAATTGGCTGAGTACAAGGCTGACGTTGCACACGCGGCGGAGGTTCGACGGCTGACCCGTGAACTGGCTGCCGTCGTAGAGCAGAACGCCATCGCTGCCAAAGCTGCTGCTGACAAGTCCGAACTCGAATCGCGTTACGACCTGAAGCCGCACAAGCCCGCAGCGAAGGCTGAGGCTTCTGTGCCGAAGCCCAGTGCCCACCCTAAACGCGCCCCATCCCGTGGAGAAAAAGCATGAGCACCGAAAACGAAGATCTGAGCGAGAGCCTCGCGGCGGAACTGACCGGCAGCACCGGCATGACTGACTCTGGTCAGGACATGCCGAACGACGTTGCCGATGCTGTCGAGGAGCAAGAGCGTTACCTCGCCGAGAAAGACATCCCGCTCAGCAATGACGTCGACGACACTCGTCAGGGTGAACTGGACCGCGAAGCCGAGCAGGAACAAGCCCAGCAGCGTGGTCGGAAAGTACCGCTGGCTGCGCTGCATGAAGAGCGTCAGAAGCGGCAAGCGCTCGAACTGCAACTCCAGGCGCAAGCCCAACAGATGCAGCAGCTTCAGGCGCAGTGGCAAGCCGCGCAGCAGGCACAACTGCAAGCGCAGCAGGAAGCGGCGCTGCCGGAGTTTTCCGAAGATCCAGAAACTTGGGTCAAGATGAAAGCGCAGCAGCTTGAACAGGCGCTCGCACAAGTACAGAACCAAGGCCAGCAGCCGCAACAGCAGCCGCAACAGCAGCAAGACGAAGCGCACTTCCAGGCACAATTCGAGCACGACCGGGCAACGGTGCTGCCTATCGCTATCCAGATGGAATCCGAGTTCGTCGCCGCAACGCCGGACTACCCCGCAGCGTTCGACTTTGTACAGAACTCGGTGGAGTCGCAGTTGCGCGCCCAATACCCGCAAGCGACCGAGCAACAGTTCGGCGTGCTGCGAACCGTCGCGTTAGTCGGCTTTAACAAACAATGCCTGGCGAACGGCATCAACCCAGCAGCGCACATCTACCAGCGTGCGCAGGCAATGGGCTTCAAGGCTGCCAGCCGAGCACCGCGCCGAGATCCACCGACCAGCCTGAGTAACGCCCACGGCTCGTCGCGTGCGCCTGATGAACGCGGTGCCGTCAACGCTTCGCAGATCAGTGAAATGAGCGACGCCGAATTCGACAAGTTCTGGAAGGAAATGAAGCAGTCGTCGACCGTTGGGCCGAAGTACTGAGGGGGTGTGCCATGGGCGCAACGAGCAATTACAAAACCCGCAAGCGGCCAATGACCATGGCGCAAGCCGTGGAAGACCTGCTACGCGGATTTCAGCTTGACGCCGAGATGGTCGGTGACGAGGCCGCGAAGCAGCGGCGGCGGTTGTTGCTTCGCGGTGTGCGGGTGGGGCTGTGGGCGGCGGTCGACAAGCCTGCGGTGCGCGACGTAGCCCAGGCGCTTCGCGCTGAGTTGTTTGGGCACTCGTTGCCAGCTGTGACTGACGAAGACGAAGACGATGTACGGTGCCACTCCGGCGCCGACGATGAGGTGATGAAATGATCGACAAACGCGATGGCGAAACCAAGAAACCGTTGAAGCCGGCTGAATATTTCCCACAGAGCAACCCGGACCGACTGCCCAAGGGCGAGCCCGGAAAGAGCGGGAAGAAAGGCAAATGACTGTGCAGCACAGACGACAAGGGCGCCCATGGAGAGCGCCCTTTCTATTGCCTGTTTACTTAGCCTGTTCCGTGTACCTGATCGCCGTGCCACTGAATGTTATTTTCTCCCAGCCTATGGAAGAGCTCACCGTAGTGGCATATGCGCTGACGTTGTAGGGTGAGCCGTACGCCGACGCCGTGCTGTTTCCAACAGAGAACTGGCCATAGGGCTGACTGCCCTTACTGGTGAGGACAATCGCGTTGGCGCCGATTCTTGCCGCTTCCTCTTTCATCGCAGTGACCGCCGCCGCTTCTGTCTTCGCTTTTGTGAAGTAATCGTCTGTCGCTGCGACGCCTTCAACAAGAGCGATGATCGTGTGCTGTTTCTGTGGCGGCTCGAGTAGAAGCGGTATTGCGGTCGGGTCCGTGGGAGGGAATGCCCCGTGTTCGCCGATCAGTACCGATGTGCCACTGGTAGAGCACGCGGTAACGCTGAACAGGAGTGCCATAAGCACTGCGACTTTGCCTTTGAGCATGTGTGTCCCCGGTAGTGTGTTGTAGAGGCTGCTTACTTCATGCGTCACCCTATTGGCCCGACGCAGACTCGAAAACAGTGACTGCTGCGACGACCAGTGCGACGAGAAACGCCAGCAGTGCCCAGCGTGCGGAGAGTTGCGCCGACCGTGCCGACCGCTCTGCGGCACTGACGGACCGCTCCAGCAGTGAGCGATCGTCGGCAGTTCGTTGCTCTGATTGCTTTTGGTCGTGCATATGCAGCCAAGCCTCAGAGAGGGACTTGTTCTGCCCACCAAACGTACCACGTGCGATAGCTCTACGAAGGCCGTCGACCCCGCCGTTCTTTTCCATCCATTCTTCGACGTGTTGGTCTGAGTTGAAGTCCTGCATCCTTGGAATCCTTGGTGTAGTGGCGCGAGCCGTGATCGCTGGTGGCAAGAAACTACCGATTCGCCATCACGCTGTCCATCGCGCCCCTCAGTCAGTCGTCATCTATCTCCGCGTCATCGTTCTCGATATCGTCGAGCAGCTGTTGCAAGTCGTCATCTGAACGACTGCTGCCAACGTCACGCTCGATGCGATGTGTGGGCGGAATCGCTGCCGCAGTGGCCGATATCGCTGCCAGGATTTCCAGCAGCTCAACAGCACCGGTACCTTTCTTCTTGGCGTCCTCATCGCCTTCCTGATCCTTCACGCGACCAATGCCACGGTTGATTACATCATTGCGCAGCTTCGCCGCCAGGGCGGGATCGGTCGCCGGGTCCAGTGCCGCATTGATGTGCTTTTCGAGCATGATCTTGCTCCACTCGAGGGCCAGCATTTCGACTTCGTGCTGCGCCTTGCGCTTTGCGGTGCGCTGTCTGGCGAGCTCGTCGCTGCGCTGGGTGGTGTTTTCTCTATCAGCCACGCGTTGACTCACCGGGTGGATGGTCAGCGAAAATGGAACGGGCAGTGGCGCAGCGGTTCCGGAAACACTACTCATGATTTTCACCTTCAGTTTTCGGGTAGTCGTCGGGCTTGGTGCCGTCGTGAATGTAGGCGATGAGTTCCTTGGCCGTTTTACCCCTCCAGTAGTCTTGGTTCCGCCAGAACCACGCGTTGTCCTTTGACGCAGTGCCTGAGCCGAGCTGTACCGCACCCAGCCGTTCGAGTGCAGCGGGGAGCGTGCGGTGGTTCACCTTGATCCCGCGTAGGGCTGCGCCGCAGGCCGTGTCCAGTTGGAGCGTCATGTTCACCACGCGACCGCAGTCCTTGTCGAAGGGTTGCACGCCTTCCTGCATCAGTGCTTCGAGCGTGCATACCAGATCGCCGCGTGCCGCTCTCTGCATCGCCTTGACGGCGGCGGTTTGCGGTACAGGGGCGTGGTAATCCCAGCCTCGAGGAAATTCCCAGTTAGCCAACACGTTTGCCAGCGCAGGCGCTCCGGGTCCATCAATCCAGTCCCCCAACTCCTTGTAGTAGGCATCCGGTTGGCGGTCGGCCAAGCAGCGCAGCACCAGAACGCGGCCGTCGCCCTCCATCAGCGGCAACGCATCCGCATTGTTCGTGGTGATGACGTAGTGCGTGATGTTCTTTATTTCCTTGGAGGCACGACCCTTACCCTCGAACTGGGTATCTTCTTCTGATATCTGACTTTTGAAGTCTTCGTACCCATCGGCCTTTTCAGACCGGGCCAACTCGTTGATGAACAGAATGCGTTTGTGCTCAATGGCGTCCATGAAATTGCTCTGGAAACGCTTGCCAGTGCATCCGGCTACCAGCGATTTGCCGAACACCTTGGCGATCAGCTTGCCGAGCATGTTTTTCCCGACGCGCCCATTCTTCGAATATAGGCAGATCGCCGTTGGGATCTTGTCTTCCGGGTGCAGGTATAGATGTGCCAGCCAGCACAGGAAGTAGGTCACGCCCACCACGTCGCCGCCGCTCAGGTACATCACGTGGTTGACGATGATCGCGATGTCATTGGCGGTGGAGTGTCCGTCAGGTACAGCCATCGAGAGCTTGCGGACGTGCCACAGGTTGAACACCTCGGGGTTGTCCATCGCGTCTTGGGCGGCGCTCTTGCTGGTCGGCTCCATGACGATGCGACGAACCACGCGGCGACCCTGCGACGCGTGGTCCCACCAGTAATCGCCCAAAGGTGCCGGCTTTTCCATCCGGGCAGCCGGTGCGTCCTTACTGTCAGCGGTTTTCCACTCCAGGGCCACTACGCCGTAGTGTGCGGCGCAGTGTTGCTTGAAGCCTTCGCGGGATAGCACGTCACCGCTGGCGATATGGTAGGCGCAGGTCTGCCCGCCAGCGGTGAGCATTACAAACGCCGCCGATACCCCCTTCAGGAGCTCGATGGACGCGGGGCAGGGCGTTGGCTTGTCCCTCAGCCTGTCGAATGGGGTTTGCGGCTCGAAGTTCAGCGCTCCCTCGGGGGTGAAAGGGATAAACGTGCCGGTCTGCTCCGTTTGAAGTATCGAAGCTGCACCCTTGCCGAAGTCATGGATCACGGGCGGCACCACTCCGTTGGCGGCAGCGGTGGTCAGCACACTGGTCGGCACTGACAGCGACACCGTGGCAGTGGGTGTCTTCGATTTGCCAGACGGTAGTGCGCTGTCGCCGAGTAAGCTGGCGCTCTCGTGGGCACGGCGCAGCTCCGCTTTTATGCGTAGGCGCCGCTCATGCTCTTCCTGCTTGCGGCGTTCAGCAGCCGCTTGCACATCAGCGAGCACATCGGGTTTGGCCGGCTGATTTTCAGGCGGGGGAGTGTTATACTGTTTCACACTAAGTACTCCTTTAAGCCCTGGCGAGCCGTAAACTCATCGGGGCTTTTTCTTGCCCCCGCCAGTGACTTAAGTCTGATTACGCGGGCTGACTGGCACCGCCAAAAGCAGCCAACGGCTGCGATGGGCGTGGCGCTGCGGCCCGCGCAAGAATCCACGCGTCCACCTCAGACTTGAGCCACGCAACGCGGCCGTGACGCCCGGTAGAGCGCGTAATACCCAGCTGAACTGGTGCCGGAAAGTGTCCAGCGGCCACCCAATTGTCCAGCGTGTTGCGACTGACGCCGAGCGCACGCATCAAGTCATCGGGGTGCAGGAAAACGTCGACAGTTTTGGCGATGTTCGATTCGTTTCTAGCTTTGCTCATGACGACTTCCTCAGCGCGGGTCTGTACTGATGGCCTTGGTTGGTGGCCGTTGGCGCTAGGATAGTTGCTAATTCGGGAGGTAAAGAAGAGATACGTAATTAGTTGTGGCACACCAACTACCGGCCGCCCGTCTGCCTCTGCACTGAGGGTGTGGCGCAGAACTATTGGGGGTATTTTCGCCATGATCGATTCTTAAGGCTGCGTACCAGAGCGGTGTACTGAAGGAAGCACAACTATAGTTGCTGCTCGCCAACCAGGTACTTGATGCATATCAACGGTTGGCGACTGGTGGTCTGCCGACAGGCCGGTATAATCGGCGCCCTTCGTTTTTGAACCCTTTATCCGTGAGCCCCATGATCCTTCCCGAAATTCACGAGTTCCTCGGCTGCCGTACCCCTGACGGCTGGGTGCAGGCCGCACTGGCCGATCAGGAAACGTTGCTGATCGACCACAAGAACTGCGAATTCAAAGCGGCCAGCACGGCGCTGAGCCTGATTGCCAAGTATCACTCCCATGTCGACCTGATCAACCTGATGTCGCGCCTGGCCCGGGAAGAACTGGTGCACCATGAACAAGTCATGCGCCTGATGAAAAAGCGCAAGATCGAGCTGCGCCAATTGTCCGCCGGTCGCTACGCCTCGGGCCTGCGCAAAGTGGTACGCAGCCATGAACCGGTGAAACTGGTGGATACGCTGGTGGTGGGCGCTTTTATCGAGGCCCGCAGCTGCGAGCGTTTCGAGGCGCTGGTGCCGCATCTGGATGAAGAACTGGGCAAGTTCTACTTCGGATTGCTGAAAAGCGAGGCCCGGCATTTCCAGGGTTACTTGAAACTGGCTTACCAGTACGGGGACGCCAAGGACATCGCCCAAGTTATCGATAAGGTCCGCACGGCAGAGCAGGAGCTGATCGAGTCGCCGGACGTGGAATTCCGTTTCCACAGTGGCGTGCCCGCTGCGGCCTGATGCTTTTTCTGCGACAAGTGTTCAAAACGTGAAACCTTCGCGAGCAGGCTCGCTCCCACATTAGGAATGCGTTCCCCTGTGGGAGCGAGCCTGCTCGCGAAGGGGCCATCAGCAACACCACCAATTTGAAATGGTTTAGCGGCTCAAGCCGAGGCGTTCGTGCCAATCGGCGATGGACTCTTCGGGATAGACCTCGAACTGCTGATCGCCGGAATGCGCCTCGACCTCCACCCAAGGCGCTTTTGAGCCGAGCATCAAGTGCGTGTGCTCTGGCGGCACCGGTAACGGGGTGTCGATGGTGGACGCAAACGGGTGGATCAGTTCCGGCCATTCAGGGCTGAACAGCCACAGTCCCGTACCACAAAGGGAGCAGAAATGCCGTTCGGCGCTGCTGCTGTGCGCCCGTTTATCGCCTTCATCCTTGAGCCGTGCATGGTAAATCGCGATGTGCTTGCGACCGCGTACCTTGAGGCTCCCGGCATCGCCGCCGAGATTGATCGCATAACCGCCACCGCCCTGTGTCTTGCGACAGATCGAGCAGTAGCAACGTTGATAAGGGTAGGGGTGGGCACTGTTCAGGCTGAATGACACGGCGCCGCAGTGGCAGGAACCTTCTAGATGCATGGTCGCCTCTTGCGAGTATTGAGTTTTATCCGCCAAGCATAGACTTTCAGCAGCCGAATGGGCCCCTTCGCGGGCAAGCCCGGCTCCTACAGGAGATTTGTGGCATTCACAAAACCAATGTGGGAGCCGGGCTTGGTCCGGGCGGCGTTCCGACGATGAACGATGACGCGGTCCTGCTGGACGCCCGCTAGTGGCCAAGGCAGCATGGGCGCCTTCACCACCGGGGCTGACTCATGCGACGACTACCTTCACTGGCAGCACTGCGAACCTTCGAATGCGCCGCCCGCCACGCGCACTTCGGCCGGGCTGCCGCTGAGTTGTGTGTCACCGACAGCGCTGTCAGCCACCAAATCCGCCAACTCGAAGAACACTTGGGCGTTTCGCTGTTCATCCGCGAAGGCCGGCAGATTCGCCCGACCATGGCTGCCGGGCGGCTGATACAAAGTTTGCAGCAGGCTTTTGAACTGATCGGCGATGCCTGCGATGAGCTGCGCGATCCGTCATCGCTCGCGGTGTTGCGTCTGGCTGTTACCGCCGAACTGGCTCAAAAGTGGTTGATGAGCCGTCTTACGGATTTCTACGCGCGCTATCCGCACATCACCTTGCACCTGTACGAACAACCGATCGATGCAACGGCGCCGGGGGAAGACATCGACTTGGCGATCACCTACGGCACCGGTCCGGTGGACAGTAGCGCGTACTTCGTCAGGCCATTACCGGCATTGCAGTTCTTTCCGGTGTGCAGCCCCGGCCTGTTCAATCAGGGCACACTCAAAGCGCCCAGGGATCTGGCACGCCATTGCCTGCTGCACGATGACCAGGACGGCAAGACCTGGACTGCCTGGCTGACCAGTCATGCCGGTGACCAACGCCCCGAGCGACAACTGTATTTCGCTCACGCCGGCCTCGCGCTGGAAGCGGCAGCCCAAGGGCAGGGCGTGGCGATGGGCGATAACCTGACAGCACAGGAAGATTTGCTCAGCGGTCGTCTGGTCCGGCCGTTCACCTCCAGCATGACCGCCCTCGGGCAATACGCGCTGGTGTGCGAACGAGTGCGGCTAGAGCGTCCGGCGGTGGCGCAGATGCTGGAATGGTTCAACGATCAGTTGATTGATTGATGAGTTGAATTCAACTGTTCCGAAATAATCATCGTTGGCGAGCAACGCGCCAGCGACCTTAGCCTGTGGTCATTCCAATCCCTGCTGATGAGGTTTGACCATGGCACGTTTGCTCGACTCCACCCCCAAGCAAGACGGTTTCCGTTTGCCCGGCGAATTTGAAACCAAGTCCGGTTGCTGGCTCGGCTGGCCGGAGCGTACCGACGTCTGGCGCAATGGCGCCAAGCCGGCGCAGAAAGTCTGGGTGCAAATTGTCACTGCGATCTCGCACAGCGAACCGGTCACCGTTTGCGCCTCTGCCGCGCAGTTTGCCACGGCCCGCCGCCAGTTGCCGCCGCAAGTGCGTGTGGTGGAAATGACCTGCAACGACACCTGGTTCCGCGACAGCGGCCCGTGCTTCGTGGTGAATGACAACAGCGGTGAAGTGCGCGGTGTCGACTTCGAATTCAACGCTTACGGCGGTCTCGACGGTGGTTTGTACTACCCGTGGGACAAGGACGATCAGATCGCCAGCAAGGTCCTCGAAATCGAACGCTTCGACCGTTACCGTGCGCCGCTGATCGCCGAGCTGGGCGGGATCCAGAGTGACGGTGAAGGCAGCATCCTCACCACTGAGCAATGCCTGCTCAACCGCAATCGCAACCAGCATTTGGGCAAGGATGAAGTCACGCGACGGCTGACCGATTACCTCGGCGCCGAGCAAATCATCTGGCTACCTCGGGGCTGCAAATTCGACGAAACCGACGGTCACGTCGATGACCTCGCCTGTTTCGTGCGTCCCGGCGAAGTGGTGCTGCAATGGACCGACAACCGCGATGACCCGCAGTGGGAAATCTATCAGGAGGCCTACGACATCCTGCGCAGCACCCGCGACAGCCGTGGGCGCGAGCTGATCGTGCACAAACTGCCGCAACCGGACGTGCTGGAGTGGACCGCCGAAGAAGCCGAAGGCCTGGATCAGCAAGACAGCACGCATACGCGTCAGGCCGGGACGCAAATCTGCGCGTCGTACATCAACTACTACGCCGGCAACACATCGATCGTGGTGCCGTTGTTCGGTGACCGCAACGATCAGGCCGCCATGGCGACCCTCGCCGAGCTGTTCCCGCAGCACAAAATCGTCGGCATTGAAAACTCCCGGGAGATCCTCCTTGGTGGTGGCAACGTTGCTTGCATCACCATGCCGCAATACGCGGCGCCTGCCAGCAACAAAAAGGGAGTTTGAATATGGGCCTGCACAAACTGACTCAAGCGTTATTGCTGGTGCTTGCACCCCTGTATGTGCAGGCCGCCGACACCGCCAAACCGGTGGTCAACCTGTACATCTGGGGCGAGTACCTGGCGCCGGATACGCTGACTGATTTCGAGAAGAAGACCGGCATTCATGTGGTCGCCGATCACTTTGATTCACTGGAAACCGTCGAGACCAAATTGTTGACCGGTCGTAGTGGCTATGACCTGGTATTGACGGCCGGGCAACACCTGTCACGAGCGATCCAGAGTGGCGCGATCCAGACTCTGGACGCCAAACAGCTGCCGCACTTTGCTGGCGTCGGGGAGGAGTTTCGTCAGCACATGGCGGTGTTCGATCCGGGCAATCGCTACGCCGGCATCTATGCTTGGGGCACCACCGGCGTCGGCTATCAGGAAGAGGCGGTGAAGCAGCGCTTACCCGACGCGCCCCGGGACAGTTGGGCGATGCTGTTCGACCCCGCCGTGGTGTCGAAATTTGCCGGTTGCGGGGTCAGCCTGCTCAACGATCCCAACGAGGTGTTTGCGGCGGTTATGAAGTACATGGGCCTGGACATCAACCGCCAGAACCTCGATGACCTGAAGCTGGCCGAGCAGCAATTGGCGAAGATCCGCCCGTACATCCGCTACTTCGACAATGACTTGAACATAAGCGACCTGGCCAACGGCAACACCTGCGTGGCGATGTCGTGGAACGGCAACGTGGCGATCGCTGCGGGGCAGGCCGAGGCGGCGAAGAAACCGTTCACGTTGAACTACCGGATACCCAAGGAAGGCACCTTGATCTGGTTTGACGCCATGGTCATTCCCAAAGATGCGCCGCACCCCGAGGCGGGGCTGGCGTTGATGGATTATCTGATGACGCCTGAAGTGATCGCGCCGATCACTGACACCATTCACTACGCCAACGCCATTACAGCGGCGGATGGCTTGATTGATCCGGCGATTCGCAATGACCCGGGGACGTATCCGTCGGCGCAGGTGAGGGAATCGCTGTATAGCAAGAATGACAATGGGAAGGTGTTTAACCGGGCGTTGATTCGGGCATTTAGCCGGTTGAAATCGGGGTTGTGAATGGCCTTGAGTAATATGGTGATTTTGCTGGCCCCTTCGCGGGCAAGCCCGGCTCCTACAGTTGATCTCCAGTGTCCGCAAATTCTCTGTAGGAGCTGGGCTTGCCCGCGATGAACGATAACGCGGTCTACCGGGTGGGCACCCGCCACAAATACCACGCCGCCACCGTCCGATACGGGCTCCACGTCAACCCGATCTCTACCATCTGCTTACGCGTCGGCTGCACCTCCAGCCCCTTCAGCCGCCGATACCCTTCACGCACGCCAAAATCATCGGCCGGCAGAATATCCGGCCGTTCGAGGCTGTAAATCAGCAACATCTCAACCGTCCAGCGCCCAACCCCGCGCAAGGTGATCAAGCGCTCGATCAACGCCTCATCCTCCATCGCCAACGCCGTCGCATATTCCGGTACCACGCCGTCCAGCGTTGCTTGGGCAATCGCCTGAATGGTCGCGATCTTGCCCGCCGAAAACCCGCAACTGCGCAGTTGATCAAACTCAGTCGCCAGTATCTGTTCCGGCCGGGGGAATGCCACCGATGGAAACAGGGCCAGCAACCGGCCGACAATCGCATCCCCGGCCTTGGCGTGCAGTTGCTGATAGGCAATCGCCCGCACCAGCGACTCATACGGATCGCGAGCCGCATGGGGTTGGTGCAGGCATGGGCCGATGGCCGCGATGTGGCGCGCCCAGTCTGCGTCGAGGGACGCTAAAAACCGGGTCGCCGGCAGATAGGGATCGGGCATGGCGATCAAGCGTTTCCGCTCGGTTTCAGCAGGGCATTCACTTCACCGTAAGTAAAAGCCTTGAGGTGGCTGCTATCGAGTTTGCCGGTCTCCAGAAAGCTCTTGGTCAGCCCGGCCATGGCGCCATACAAAAACTCGGCGATGCCCGAACCGGCACTCAAACGCCGAACGCCCAGTGCTTTCAATGCTTCAAGCGATGGCAACCCCGGCAGCCCCAGCACATTCACCGGCAACGTCGTGCCTTGGCACAGCGCGGCGATTTCATACTCCGCCGAGACGCCCGCGGCAAACAGCCCGTCGGCACCCGCCGCTTGATACAGAGCGGCGCGCTTGAGTGTTTCGGCGACGCGGTCTTCGGCCGGCACCAACCCCTTGAGGTACACATCGGTGCGAGCATTGATGAACAGTTTCACATTGCGCTGATCAGCAACCTTGCGGGCCACTTCGATCTTGCGCGCCAGCAATTCGGGCGGGGACGCGCCGTCCTCGATATTGATCCCGACTGCCCCGGCGGCGATCACCGCGCCAATCACTTCGGCAACCCGCATCAAGTCATCGGAATAACCGGCCTCGACGTCCACCGTCAACGGCACTGAAATCACGCGGGTGATGGACTCGACGGTGGATACCAGACGTTCGAGGGGCAGGGCATTGCCGTCTGCATAACCATGAGCCCAGGCCACCGCCGCACTGCTGGTGGCGACGGCTTTGCAGCCCAGTTGCTGGACGATACGGGCCCCGGTGGCATCCGCGACGTTGGTGAGGATCAACAAGCCTTCTTGGTGCAGTTGGTGGAATAGTGTGTCCATCGAATGTCCTTCCTGATGACAGTTGAGGCAATCAGAACGCGAGTGGTTGGTTGACCTGCATCGCTGCGTTTTCCAGCCGGAGCAGATACGCCTTGCGCGGTTGTCCTCCACCATAGCCGGTCAGCGAGCCATCCGCTCCGATCACCCGATGGCAGGGCACCACGATGGAAAGCCGGTTGTGCCCGTTGGCCAGGCCCACCGCCCGGCTGGCACCGGGTTTGCCCAAAAGCCTGGCGATGCTCCCGTAGGTGCTGGTCTTGCCGTACGGGATCTTCGCCAATTCACCCCAGACCTGTCGGGCGAATTCACTGCCAGGCAGGTGCAGCGCGACGGTGAACTCGGTGAGTTTGCCGGCGAAATACTGCGCCAGTTCCACCTCGATCTGTTGTAGATGCGCGTTGTGCCCTGGCGCGACCGCGTAGCCATATCGGTTTTGCAGTTCTTCGACTTCGCGGGTCAACGCCGGGCGGTCGAGGAATTCCAGCAGCACCAGTCCACGGCGCTCGGCCATGGCGATCATCGGCCCCAGTGGCGTGGTCAGCCGGGTGAAGAGCAACGGCTCACTCTGCGCGGCTCGGCCCGGGGTGATGTGGAACGACTTTTGAAAGGCGTCACGGAAACCGCTGAGGGATTCATATCCCGAGTCGAATGCCGCGCTGTCGATGGAATCGCCCTGTTTGATCCCACCGAGAGCCATGCCGAGGCGGCGGGTGCGCAGCCAGGCGTGAAAGGTCATGCCCAAATGCTGCTTGAACCAGCGCCGCAGTTTCAACGGCTCGATGCCCTCGGCCAGCAACTGGGTGTCGGTCCAGCGCTGCTCGGGATCGGCGTTCACCGACTTCAGCAGCGCCTGCACCCAGTCGGGCGCGATGGCCGCAGCGTCCAGCGGCTTGCAGCGCAGACACGCGCGATAACCCGCTGCCAGGCATTCATCGGCGTGCGCAAAGAACTCGACGTTCTCTGGTTTTGGCGAGCGCGCCGTACAGCCGGGGCGGCAAAAAATCCCGGTGGTTTTCACGGCCGTGAAGAAAACCCCCTCGTAGGCGGTGTCGCGTTCGAGCATGGCGCGAACCATTTCGGCGTGGGGCGGCAGTAAAGCGGTCTGTATGTTCATGGGCTGAGCATAAAACCCTGTGGGCGGTGTCTCCACCGGAAAATCGACAATGAATTTTTGTGGCCCTGGACTACAGTGATCGGGTTACTGATCAGGCAGCCAAACAGGAAGTGATTTCATGCAACCGTTTACGATTCAACACATCGATCACATCGTGCTGCGCGTCCAGGATCTGGAGCGAAGCATCACGTTCTACGCGCAGGTGTTCGGCGCTGAACTGGTCAAGCGCCAAGACAATCTGGGGCTGGTGCATCTGCGTGCCGGGACCTCCATGATCGACCTCGTCAGCCTGGACGGTGAACTCGGGCGCAAGGGCGGTGCCGCCGCCGGGCAAGAGGGGCGTAATCTCGATCATGTCTGCCTGCGCATCGAGCCCTTCGACGAAGCGGCACTCATCAGCCACTTGCAGTCGTTCGGTCTGGCGCCTGAGAAAGCGGCCACACGCTTCGGCGCCGAAGGCTATGGCTTGTCGCTTTATTGCTTTGATCCGGATGGCAATCAGGTCGAGCTCAAAGGGCCGTCCACGTAAAACACTACTGATCAGCCTTAGGTAGCCTGAAGTTGCTCGCGTAAAAATTCGATAAATCGTCGGGTTTGTTGGAGGGCCTGTTCTTGAGAGGTGCGGAGCGAATGGCGAAAACATCCATGCCATCCGCTCCATTCGCTCCAGCCGTCATTATTGGCTGGAGCGAATGGCCCCTCCGTCAATCAACAAGTTCTGCCCGGTCAGGTAGCCCGCATGGCTGCTGCAAACGAAGGCACACAGCGCACCGAACTCCTCGGGTGAGCCGAAGCGTTTGGCAGGAATTTCGTGACGGCATTCGTCGAGGAATACCTCACTGTCTTGCCCCGACTCTTGGGCAGCTGCGACCAGGTTGTCACGCAGTCGATCGGTATCGAAGGAGCCCGGTTGCAGGTTGTTGATTGTCACATTACGACTGGCAATGTTTTCTTGCCGGGCAAGCCCGGCGATGAACCCCGTCAGACCACTGCGCGCACCATTGGACAGACCCAGGCTTTCGATAGGGGACTTCACGGCACTCGACGTGATGTTGATTATTCGGCCAAATCCACGTGTCGCCATGCCGTCTACGGTTGCCTTGATCAGCTCGATAGGGGTAAGCATGTTGGCATCCAGCGCCTTGAGCCAGGCGTCGCGATTCCATTCGCGGAAATCCCCGGGGGGCGGGCCTCCAGCGTTGTTGATCAAAATATCGAAATGCTCATGGGCCATGAGCGCTGCCGCCCGACCCTCAGGCGTCGAAATGTCTCCGGCTACGGCGATGACAGTCACTTCAGGATTTATCGCTCTGAGTTGACGGGCTGTTTCATTCAGCGTCTGTTCGCCCCGTGCAGTGATCACCACGTTCACGCCTTCGTGGACCAGTGCCTGTGCGCAGGCTTTGCCCAGACCTTTGCTGGCGGCGCATACCAGCGCCCAGCGTCCTGCGATTCCAAGATTCATGCGTGTTTCCCTGAAAGAAGGAAGCTCAAAAAAAGTCGTTGCCTATTCATACAAGATCCACCGTTGTAGACCGGTTTGGCGATGGCGCTTCGATTCCCATAAAGCGCCGCACTCTCTCGCCTTCGGCATCGCATCGTATGGTTTCAGGTGCGGCATCGAGTTGAATATTACCGTTCTCCATGAAAATCACCCGGTCGGAGATCGACATGGCGAAGTCCATTTCGTGGGTCACGATCAGCATGGTCATGCCTTCCTTGGCCAGGTCGCGGATTACATTCAGCACGTCGTTGACCAGTTCCGGGTCGAGGGCGGAGGTCGGCTCGTCGAACAGCATGATCTGCGGCTCCATCGCCAGAGCCCGCGCGATCGCCACGCGCTGTTGCTGCCCGCCGGAGAGTTGATGCGGGTACTTGTGGGCGTGGGCCAGCAGGCCGACTTTGTCCAGCAGCGCATAAGCACGATGTTCACTCAGCTCGCCCGGCTGGCCGTGGTAACGCGGTGCCAGGGTGACGTTGTCGAGAATGGTGCGGTGCGGGAACAGGTTGAAGTTCTGGAACACCATGCCAATGTGCCGCACGCCCTTGCGCAACCGGGAGCTATCGGGTTTGTCCGACGCTTCGATGAATTTTTCGCCGAACAACAGAATGTCGCCGGTATCGATGGTTTCCAGGCCGTTGACCGTGCGGATCAGCGACGTCTTGCCGGAACCGGATGGGCCAATGATCGAGACCACCTGGCCGTATTCGACATTCAGGTCGATACCCAGCAGCACTTTGTGCGTGCCATAGCTCTTCTGGATGTTCTTCAGTTGCAGGATCGGCGTCGCGTTGTTGCCCGCTGCTTTACGCGCACTGTCTGGCAAGGCTTCGGCGCAGGCCTTGAACTTGGCCACGGCGGCGTCATCGAGTGTGTGCGGCTTGCGGAAGTTCAGGTCCAGGTAGCGCTCCAGACGCTGCAGGAAGTAGCCAAACACGGTGACGATCAACACGTAGTAGACGCCTACCGCCGCCAGGGTTTCCATGACCAGGAAGTTGGTGGCATAGAGGCGCTGGCCGACGGTGAGAATTTCCGTCAGGGAGATCACCGACACCAGCGAGGTCAGTTTGACCACGGTGATGTATTCATTGATCAACGTGGGCAGCGAGATACGGAAAGCTTGGGGAATCACGATCAAGCGTTGCATGCCGAACAGGCCAACACCCAGCGCGCGCCCGGCTTCTTTTTGGCCCTTGGCCACGGAGATCAGACCACCACGGTGGATTTCCGCCATGTACGCCGCTTCGGTGACCACCAGGGCCAGCAAGCCAGAGTAGAAGGGGTTGGACAGTATCGGTCCACTGCCGGGAAACAATTGCGGCAAGTTGTAGACGAAGACCACCAGCACCAGCAACGGGATGCTGCGGAAGAACCAAATGTAGACCGCTGCGGGAATACGCAGCAAAGGCGACTGGGACAGCTTGGCCGTGGCCAGAACAAAACCCAGCAGCATGCCGATGAACCAGGCCAGGGCACTGAGCTGGACCACCGTGACGCAGGCGTTCCAGAAGTCTGGCAGGGAGAACAGGGAGAAAAAATACGACCAATCGAATTGCATAGGGCACCTCAATCTGCCGCCCCGATGCAGGGGAGGCAGATGACCAAACTACAAGGACACGTTCTTAGTTGGCAGTCGGTTCTTCCAAGGCGTATTTCTTAAGAATAGCGGCGTACTCACCACTCTTCTTGGTCTCCTCGAAGGCCTTTTGCACCGCCTGGAAGGTTTCTTCGTTACCTTTCTTGACGAAGATGCCCAAGGTTTGCTGATAGATCGGGTGATCGGTGGTGATGACTACCCGGCCGTTGGTCTTTTCCGCGATCAATTTTGCGGCGCCGGCGATTTCAACCTGGGCCTGAATGTTCTTGGACAGCAGAGCCTGGGTTACTTCAGGCGCCGAGGGGTACTCGCTGACGGTGATGGCGCCTTTGTTGTTCGGCACGCAATATTCGTCGGATAATTTCCTGAATTCCTTGACCCAGGTAGTGCCCTGTTCCAGACCCAGTTTCAAACCACACAGGTCTTCAGGTGTTTTCGCATTGATCTCGCTGCCCTTGGGCACCATGACTGCGGCACCGGTGTTGGCATAGGCGATGGTCTGAGCTTGAGTCTGGCGTTCCGGTGTGATGTACATGCCGGAAATGACCGCGTCGTACTTGCCGGAGTTAAGGCCCAGGATCAGGCTCGGGAACTTGGTGTCGACGAATTCCACCTTGGTGTTCATGTGCTTGGCCAGTGCCGCTGCCATCTCGGGGTCCGAGCCCACCACGTTTTTGTCCTTGTCATAGGACTCGAAAGGAGGGTAAGTGATTTCCATGCCGACCTTGAACGTGTCTGCCGCGGCCATGCTCACCGAGGCACCGAGCATACCGGCTGCCAATACAGCCAAGCTCAACAGGTTCTTTTTATTGTTTTTCATTTTTTACTGACTCCGGCGTAGGTAAGGGTGTAGCTGAAAACTTCAATCAGGACGGTTGAGCCTGATTTTTCAAATGTCCGAAACTGGCGGGCTTGCGTGCCTTGCCTGGCAGTTGAACTTCCCCTTTGGCTACCCTCTGGCGCAGATACTGATAGGTCTGCAGTGCCTGGCCATACATGTGTTCGCCGATCGTGATTTCTTCGTAGTCCTTACTTGCCTGGGCGAACCCGGGAAGCGGTTTGATCTGGGTGTGGTAGTCGCAGGCATAAAACAGTGGAAAGGAATAACGCTCCTCGCTCACGCTGCGAACCCGGTGTGCAGTGGCAACGAATGCGCCTGCTGTCATCACTTCCAGCATGTCACCGATGTTCACCACAAAGGCATCGGCAATCGGTGGTGCATCGATCCATTGGCCAAGATTGTTCATGACCTCAAGGCCTGGTTTGTCGGCCAAGAGGATGGTGAAGCACTCGTAATCAGTATGGGCGCCAAGACCTGGTGCGTCATGGGCGGCACCGTCGAAGGGGTAGTGGATCAGGCGCAGCTTGGACGGCGGACGGGTGACCAGGCTGTCGAAATAGTTTTCTTCCAGGCCCAGGGTCAGGGCAAAGCCGCCGAACAGGCGCTGGCCCAAGGCGAAGATCGCTTCATAGTAGGCCTGAACCGACGCCTTGAAACCTGGCAACTGCGGCCAGTCGTTGGGCCCCAGCAATGGGGTGTTGGCCAGCACCAGCGGGTCATCGGCCGGTACTTCGAAGCCGACGTCGAAGGCCTCCTTGTGGTCCGGCTTGCCTTTGGAATAGACCTCTTCGCCTTCGGGTACAAAGCCTTTGTGGGTTTGCGAAGTGCCGATGTAGTGCCGCATCTTGGTGTCGAGGGGTTGGTCGAAATAGTCCTTGGCAGCTTTGCGCAGATTGGCGATCAGCTGCGGGTCGATACCGTGATCGGTGATATAGAGGAACCCGACCTCGCTGGCAGCGCGCCCCAACTGTTCGGCCACGGCCAGGCGGTGTTCCAGCTCAAAGCTGAACAGACCGGCGATGTTAACTACCGGGATGCTGTTGAAATTGGCTTTGTGTGTGTCAGTGCTGGCGCTGTTATTTTTATTGTCAGGCATGACGCATCGGCTCCCTAAGGATTGCTTGAGTGGCTAAAACGGTCGAAGTGTTTGCGCTCGGTCTGACCCATCCACACGTTCAATGACCACAGGTCGGCAACGGGTACATTGGTGAAGGGCAAATGATGCAGGTAGCCGTCAGCGCCGAATTCCGGGGTCAGGGTGCTGACCTGGTAACCGCGGGCTTGCTGCGAGCGCCAAATGCTTTCCCAGTGCTGCTGATGGAAGGCCAGTTCTTTTGCATATTCGGGAGCCGCCGGGTGCGGAACCTGCGGGCCTTGGTCGTAACCGACCCGGGCCTGGATATGGTGAACTCGCTCGATGAAGGCGCTCAGGTCATCGGCCGGGTCGTTCAATAGACGCTCGCAGGTCACGACCCAATGGCTGATGTCACTGGTGAACAACAGATCGGGCAGCTGCCGGATCAACTCCAGCGTCACCCACGGGTTGAACAGCGACCGCGAGCGGTGGGTTTCGAAACTGCAGACCTGGCCGTGTTTGCGCGCCAGTTCCAGCGCGTGACCAAAGAACTCCACTTGTTGTGGCAGGGACCAGCGATCATTACCCGCCAGCACGTTGACGAAGCGCGGGCCAAGTTCGGCGGCCCAGGCGAGTTTCTGCTCCAGGTCATTGAGGTGAACGGCAGGTGTTGCCGACTGGTCTGGCAGCACGTCGTACGCGGTGAAGACTGTGCTGATATAGCCCAGGCGATTGGCCTGGAGGAAAGCGCCGAACTCAGCCCGTTCACGGGCGTCCAGAGGCAGGCGTGCTTCCATGCCATCAAAGCCCGCCTGCAGCAGCTCCTCGAGCGCCTGGGCCTTGCTGGCGGTGTAACCCCACAGCGTGCGAAAAATTTCCAGCTTCATCGGTGATCCTCAAAAATCTCTGGGCGCAACCTGATCCCACCCAGCGATGCCGTGGCGGGTTCGCTGTGGTGCCGATGTTAGGCATAGGCTGCGGCGTGAAAGAATCTGAAAGTTCAAATGAATACTTCAGACTTTCGTCAACAAATAGCTACCTACGTACACAGCGTTAGAGGTGGGGTTTTTTCGGTGGGTAGGCGTCTACGCTGACCAATATCGAGAGTCGCCAGCATTATGGAATCATTTAGATCCATCCAAACAACACCCGGCGCTATGACGTGGATTTTCCATCCAGCGCAAGCTGATGGTCAGCTTGGTCTGAAGTCGGCCGTGGGCCAGACGCGACACTGGGCCAAATCCTTCGTTATATGGGCTGGGTGAAAGAGCATCTTGCGGGCGAGAACAACGTGTACGGCGTCATCGTTGCGTCAGATATCAACCAGAAACTGCGGTACGCCGCAACGCAGGTTCTAGAAATTCGATAAGCAGTACGATCAAGCGGATGCCGCCTGCGCCGAGTTTTGTTGAACGAAACGGTCAATCAACCACCTCGCGGCGGGGCCCGGTGGTAAATCCGTGCGATAGATGACGTCGAAGGGATATTTTCCGCTTTTGTATTCCGGCAGGTTCAGCTTCACGAGTCGGCCGCTGTCCAGATCTTCCTGGATCATAGGGGCTGGCATGTTCCCCCAGCCAATGCCTTCACGCAGCAGCATGTGCTTGGCCCCAAGGTCCGCTAGCCGCCAGGTGCGGTTACTGAGAACGGCGAAGTCCTTGTCCTTGGTCAGAAGTGAGCGGTCAGACAGCACCAGTTGAGTGGACTCTCGCCCGGCACCCGGAACATTAGAGTCGCTTGAAGCCAGTGGATGATTCGGGGCTGCCACCGGAATCAATTCGACACTGCCGACGCCAATTCTTTCGATACCGCTGATTCCCTCATTCATTGGCCCACTCACGCCGACTATCGCGCCGCGGTTGATCACCAGATCAGTGACAGCGCCAAGCGCTTCCATGTGCAGGTGGAGTGCGACCGTGGGGAATTCTTCTCGAAAGGATTTGAGGGCGTCCACCACACGTTCGGCGGGAAGCATCACATCGAGCACGACGTGAACTTCGGCTTCGAGCCCTTGCAGCAGGCCTTTGACCTTGGCGCGCAGTCCATGGATACCGTTGGCGATTGTTCTGGCTTCGACCAGCACGGTGCGCCCCGCATCGGTAAGTTGGGGTTTGCGTGTTGTCTGGCGATCAAACAGCAATACACCGAGCTGCATTTCCAGGTTGGCGATTGAGTAGCTGACGACCGAGGTGGCCCGATGCAGTTTTCTGGCGGCCGCTGCAAAACTGCCGACCTCCACGACCGTCAGAAACACACGCAGTTGGTCCAGTGTTGGTGTTCCGGGGTCAGAGATCATGCCTGTTTCCTCGAACGTAATGGCCAAGATTAGCCCGCAGAGTGGCGGGTCGCAGAGCGGTTCATCTACAAGCCGCTGGTCGAGATGGAATGGAGCTGGCAGATGGAAGGTCTGTGGATATCTTGCCTATTTTATCGAATCTAATGATCTAAATTAGCCAGCTATTCAGATTAGCTGACGAGGCGCAGGATTTCTTCACTAGGGCGGTTCATGTCGAATCGCACCCAATTGAAGGAAATGTCCCCATGACTACTTCTGCAAACATCGCTCAATTATCCACCTCTGAACATAGCCATTCCAACGTGACACAGGCCTCGGCCTCGTTGATCGGTCGCATTCTGCTCAGCGCCATCTTCATCCTCTCCGGATTTTCGAAGCTCGCCGCTCCCGCCATGATGGTCGGTTACATCAGCTCCGTCGGGCTTCCATTTCCCCAGTTGGCGCTGGCGCTGGCGATCATTGTTGAAATCGGTGGTGGCCTGGCTCTGATCGCTGGTTACCGCACCCGCACCGTGGCCGCCGTCCTGGCGCTGTTCAGTGTGTTTACCGCCTTGGCTTTCCATAGCGCACTGGCCGATCAAAACCAGTTCATCCACTTCTTCAAGAACATAGCGATGGCCGGTGGCCTGTTACAAGTCGTGGCCTTCGGTGCCGGTCGTTTCAGCCTCGACGCTCGTCGTCGTTGATACCTCGCGCTGCGAAGGCCGGTTCCCTCGCAGCGCAGTGTTTGTCTCCCGTCCTTTCAATAGTCGAGGTCTCCATGAAAGCCATACGTGTGTACGAATACGGCAACCCTGAAGTGTTACGCCTGGATGAAATGGCGGACCCGGTGCCCGGTGAAGGTGAGGTTCTGATCGATGTCGCCGGAGCAGGGGTCAACCCGATTGACTGGAAGATCCTTTCCGGGGCGATGAAAGCATTCATCCCACTGCCGCTGCCTTTTACACCCGGGGTTGAAGTGGCCGGTACCGTTGTCGCGCTGGGGAAGGGCGTCACTGAGTTCAGCATCGGCGATGAAGTGTTCGGCTTCATCAATATCGTCGGTGGTTATGCGACCAAAGCGGTTGCCCAGGTTTCAAAACTGGCCTTGAAGCCTCGTACGCTCAGTGCACTCCAGGCCAGTGCTGTGCCCGCAACCGCTTTGACGGCGTGGCAAGCGCTCACTGAACATGCAAGTGTGCAACGGCGCCAGAAAGTATTGATCCACGCCGCGGCCGGTGGCGTAGGCAGCATGGCTGTGCAGATTGCCAAATACTTTGGCGCTGAAGTCTACGCAACGGCCTCCGCACAGAATCATGCCTATCTGAAAGACCTCGGTGCTGATTACACCCTCGACTATACGACTCAGGCATTTGATGAGTGGGTGTCTGACGTCGATGTCGTACTGGATCTGGTTGGCGGCGACACACAAATCCGTTCGTTTGCGGTACTGAAAAGAAACGGCGTTTTGGTATCGCCTGTGAGCCTGCCGAACATGTCGCTGGCAAATGACTATGGTGTGATCCCCGCAAATTTTGCTACCCGCTCGGATGGCCGGCAGCTCGCTATCATTGCTGAACTGTTCGACAAGGGACACCTCACGGTCGATGTCGAGGTATACCCCTTGGCTGATGCGAAAGGGGCGATCGAGAAAAGCATGAGTCGTCATTTACGGGGCAGGCTTGTTCTCGATACAACGAAGTAAGCGGTTGGCCCGTTATCTGCCACCTCATCCGGGATGTGCGTGTTCATCTTGGCTGTGGTGGCGTTCTTTTCTCCGACTCTCATGTGAGCAGGCCAATTCTGACAAGGACTTACTTCGCTCATTCAGATTTAAACATCGGAAATCTCTGATGGTAGTTATTTTTTTGCTGTTTCTATACTGCCCCCCCCCCACTCAGAGGTTTAAGCATCACAACGGGTTACGCACGTAGCTATGCAGTTGAAGTGACTGCTGGCGGCTGAAAAAATCATTCTCGGCTGGAGGGTTTTCCTGGAGGGCGATAAAAACAAGAAAGCTGTAAATCAAATCTGAATAAGCTATTGGTGTCTGGCTTGTTCGGGTTTTGAGTATCTGCATTTTGCTTAGTTGAATAATAAAAGCGGCGTTCAAATCGACTCAGACGGTTTGACGCTACAAATCTTCTATAGCTATTAATCAGAGCCTGAAAAATGAACTTCTATGAACTCATCGGTTATGACCGTGACGGAACTGTTCGTGAACTTGATACGGCGCTAAACAAGGGGACTCTAACCACCAGGGATGTGACGTTTTCAGCGCTTGGTTTTAATGCCCCAGGCTGGATTGCAGCCTCTTCGATGTCGATTCTTTACTCAATATCGGGCCACCATGCTCCGCTGGCCATTTTAATTGCGTACTTCTTTCCAATGTTGGTCATGGCTTTCTGCATGATCTCCCTCACTCGACAAGCACCGTCGGCAGGCGGAGTGTTTACCTTCACGTCGCGGTTTCTCCATACCAGCGTCGGGACCATTCTCGGCTGGGCGTACGCTGTTGCCTGCACGGCAGTGATGGCCATGTGCGCAATCATCGGAACCGAATATATCCAGGCGCTGATCCCGGCACTGGCGGGTCCGCTTAACGCCAAATTGATCGGGACGGGTATGGTTCTGATCTTCCTGGCCATTTCCTGCAAGGGCGTCAATGCCACCGCCAAAATCGCCAGCATCTTTCTGATTTTCGAGATCAGTGTTGTTGCCGGGCTCGGGTTGATGGGCATCATCAACCCTCAGGTTCCCGATTTGTCGGTTATGTCCATGTATACGCTGGAAGGCTCGGGTGGCTGGTCAGCAATCGGGCCAGGGGTGCTGTTCGGAGTATGGATGCTCGCCAACTTCGATTCTGCGATCAACTACATCGAGGAGTCGCGTATTCCCGTTCGAACCGTGCAACGCTCCATGTTGCTCGTTCTGACTTCCGCCTTTGTTATTTACACCCTCGCGGCTATCGGCTGGCAGTATGCAGTGCCGGTGGAGAAATTGGCGGCAATTATTGAGGACGGCAACGGTGGGCCGATCGCAGCGGTCGCGAACGTCTACTTGCCACCGGCGATGGCCTGGATTGCATTGTTCGTCGTGATTACTTCGGCATGTGCCGGTTTGCAAATCTCTTCGAGTGCGGCGGCGCGTACGCTCTATCGAATGAGTGAAGAAGGGCATCTGCCAGCAGCGCTTTGCGCCGTTAACAAAACAAAGTCGCCGTGGCTCGCCAGCGTTATCGTCTCGGCTTTCGCTATTTCACTGCTCTGGTGGAAACCGCTGGATAAGATTGTCTGGTACTACGATGTCGTGACCATCACGCTGGTGATGTCCTACATGGCCGCTATCGCAGCCTTTATTGTCATGACTTTCCGACGTCAGCGTTTCGGCATCGCGTTGGCACTGTCGATCCCTGCGGCTCTCGCCATTCTCGTTCTCGGATACATCGGTTATACCGCCGGCGCTAATCCGGTTTCACCAGAGGATCAATACATGGCCTGGTACCTTGGCGCGCTGACGATCCTGTCTGGCGCGCTGATTCTGGTATGGCAATCGCGTGTCTCCAGGAAACCCGTGCTTTCCAAAGCGCAAGAGTCCTGATTTCCACGCGCGGCGTTCATTTAAAAAGCATGGGTGAACTTATGAGACGTGTTGTCGTTATTACTGGGGCTGGAAAGGGTATAGGGCTGGCAATCGCCAAGCGTTTTGCTGCAAGTGGCGACCATTTGGTACTCAATTACTTCGACACCAAGGACCAACTGGACCCCGTGCTACGTATTGCCGAAGACAACGGTGGCGATGGGATCACCGTTCAAGCGGATATCAGTAATCCCGAAGCCGCTGCCGCAATCATCCGCGAAGCGGAGAGTCGCTACGGAAGGGTCGATATTCTGGTCAACAATGCCGGGAGACTGGTTTCGGCGACAGTAGAGCAAACGACCTGGGCGCAGTGGGAGCAGATGATCAGTACCAATCTCGGCGGGACCTGGGCCTGCATGCAGGCCGTGTTGCCGGGCATGCTGGCACGCGGTCAGGGGCGGATTATCAACATCAGCTCCGAGCTGGGGTTGATTGGATTTCCGACCTACGCCGCGTATTGCGCCTCCAAGGGCGGGGTGATCGCGCTGACCAAAGCGGTTGCCAAGGAAGTTGCCCCCCGAGGTGTATTAGTCAACTCGGTGGCGCCGGGGCCGATTGAAACAGACATGCTGATCAACGACACCATCGAATACAACGATGAGACCCGCGCGGCCCTTCCATTGAAGCGCTTTGGCAAACCGGATGAAATCGCGGCCATGGTCGAAGCCCTGGCCGGACCCGCCGGTGACTATATGGTTGGACAGATCATTAGCCCCAATGGCGGCGCTGCGATCTAGTCGGGTATCTCGAAGTTTAACTTCACTGAGTCATGAATTTCCCAGTCAAGTAAGTGGCTCTTATTCTGCTAATAACAAGAAGGATACAAAATGAGCGCTGTAATGATTACCGGTGGTTTAGGCTATGTGGGCAGGTACCTGACGAAAAGACTCAGCGAGCAAGGCATCAAGGTGATTAGTTACAATCGTGACTACTCCGAAGCCAAGTCTGAATTCATGCCCCCTGTACAGGGGGAGTTATTCGATATACCCAGGATTGTCAGAACTATCCAGGAATATGGAGTTGATCGTGTCATTCACACGGCGGCCATGTCACATCCCGACTTGTCCATAGATCTGCCCATTACGACGGTGACGGCGAATATCGATGGCACAATCCATTTGCTTGAGGCAATGCGATTGGCGGGAATCAAAAAGTTAGTAAACTTCTCTTCGGAAACGGTGTATGGGCATTTCGAGGGTGTGATTAATGAACAAACACCGACTTACCCAACGACACCCTATGGTGTAACCAAGATTGCCACCGAGCACTTTGGCCGAGTCTACAATGACCTTTATGGCATGGAAGTCATTTCACTGCGAATTGCCGAAGTGTATGGTCCTGAAAACAAGATGCCGCAAGTTCTCAGGGATATCCTTAAAACCGTCCATCGTGGTGAAGCATTTACCTTGCCTTCCGGCGGAGATCATCGGTTCCACTATATTCATGTGGAAGACGTAGTGCGTGCGGTACTGATGGCGGCCGAAACCAGAGATCTGAAAGGCGGTGTATTCAACATTGCCGGTGATCGCTCTTGGACGCTGCATCAAGCCGTTGAAATCATCAGGAAAATTATTCCTGATGCGCGCATCGAAGTTGGCGATGGTTATTGGCATCTCGATCGCCATGGGGAATGGGATCTAAGTGCCGCCGAGCGGGAGCTGGGCTATCGAGCGCAATGGTCGCTTGAAAAAGGACTCACGCATTATTCCAATTGGCTGCTCGATCACGAGTATTGATAGGAGGCTGGGTCGCTGCTGTTGGTGATTCATTAACTTTTAATATCAACGAGTGATTAAGCATGATTGAGAATCCTATTGTCTGGCCAAACGGTGCGCGCTGCGCTGTAGCCTTTACCTTTGATATGGATGCGGACAGCATTCTGCATGTGGCGCACCCCAAAGATTCCGCGACACGGGTTGCCAGTATTTCCATGCTGCACTATGGACCGAAAGTGGCCATTCCAAGGATTTTGGAAACCTATCGGCGCTTCGAAATTAAACAAACGTTTTTCATCCCGGCCTGGTGCATCGAACAATACCCGGAGGCCATTGAGGCGATCGTCGAAGGTGGGCACGAAATTGCTCACCATGGCTACATACATGAACATCCAAACGAGCTGACCCGGGAAGAAGAAGCTTATTGGCTCGATCGGGGTTGCGACACCATCAAGCGCTTCACTGGCCAGGCACCGCGAGGCTGGCGGGCTCCCCTCTACAATATGTCAGAGCACTCGGCTGACTTGCTGATCGAGCGAGGCTTCAGTTATGACGCCTCTTTGATGGGGGATGACGTGCCTTACCTGTTGCGCACGGGTGTGGGCGAGCTGGTGGAGCTTCCATCCAGTTGGGCGCTGGATGACTGGCCTCAGTACATGCACAGCATCGACCTTGATTTTCAGATGCCGATTCAATCGCCGCAACGCGCCGTCGAGGTGTTCAAGGCCGAGTTCGATGCTGCCTGGGAGTATGGCGCTCTCTTCGTACCTGTCTGGCATCCTTTCCTTTCCGGTCGTTTGTCACGATGGCATGAAGTTTCGAAGTTGATCGAATACATGATGGCCAAAGGTGATGTCTGGTTTGCACGAATGGATGAGATCGCCGCGCATGTCCAGCGCAGTGTAGCCACGGGCGCCTATAAACCACGGATTGATAAGCTGCCTTATTATCAGGGACCGGTTAAAGCGGCCATCAGATAAAACACAAAACCCTGTAGGAGCAAGCCCGCTCCTACAGGGGTTTCGTTTGACTGACGGCCTCATTCTCGCTGGCGCTTAAACAACAAAAATCCTGCCTGTTTAAACGAAGCCTCCTGTTACCACCCGAAGGCTACAACGCCTTGCGTCATCGCCTACGGGTAAGACAGAATCCGCCGGCTTGTGCGACTGTTGGGCCGACTATATCGTTTCCCGGTCACTGAAAAACAGTGATCGGGTTTGGTAGCCCGCTTCGAAACAGTCGCATGACGACACCTTTTGCAGTCTCTTTTTTGGGACTCAGCTTTATGGTGGTCATGCGTGGGGCTCCATTGTGAGCGCCGGGTTTCCTGTTTCGACCGGTCTACCAACCCACGCATGGCCGCCACCCATCGTTTGGTAGCGAGGGTGATGGCTCCTCAATGTTATTCGAAACAGGATTCATCTATGTTCAAACCAACACCCAACCCACCGGATACCGATCCGGCATCGCCCTACGAATCCCTCGATTCCAAAAAATTCCATGAGGCGGCGGAACGCGCCCTCGACCATTACCTCAACCCGGCGGCCCAAATCATGGCCAGCACCCACGAACCTGAGCCCATGTTCCTTGCCAATCCTAAGTACGACACCGAATCCCTGCTGGCCAACGCCAGCGAATCACTGGGATCGGCCACCACCATGCTCAGCAATTTTGCGGCGCTACTGGATAACTCACACCGCAAGACCCTGTTGGGTATTACGCAAGTGGTCATGTTGGGGGAGTTGGCGGTGAATCAGGCGTTGGATCACGTCGAGCTTAAGGAGTAAGCACGACCCTCTGTGGCGCAGGGCTAGCTCGTCGCCACAGAGGGATAGGTAGTAAGTCCGCATGTGTGTGCTAAAGCCACGTATTCACCACCCGCCGATCCAGCTCCTCCCAATCCGCCATGCCCAGCACTCGCATGGTGTTCAACCCGCGCAAATAGCCGCGCAACTGATTGGCGGTGGCCCGCACAAGCTCCGAATCAGGCGTGTTTTCGCACAACAGTACGGTTTCGTATTCGACCAGGTACTCGGCCACCCGGTCACGGAAATCGGGTAAAACGGCGTCGCGGATCAAGTCAAAAGTTCTCAAGGAGAGATCCTCATCAATCTTTTCCAGTTGTAATCGGGTGCGTATCCGTCTGCACGGCGCGCAACTATTGCCGGGAGTAATAGTGACCATTACGAAACGCAAGTTCTGCTTTGTCGACGATAGTCGGAAAATCGCCTCCATTGATGAACCGAACCGTTTATTTTCAGGATGAGACTGATGCGCCCTTTATTCGTGCCTGCCATGGTGTTTGCCCCTTTGTTGCTCGCCGGTTGTGCCTCCGCACCGAACGCGCCGACCCTGACCTTGCAGACCAGCAAGACCCCTGCTCAATACGCCGACTGCGTCGTGCCGAAATTGCAGGGCAGTGCGTTGAACCCGACTGTCTCGCAAACCTCGCGCAGCTACCGAATCGTGGTGCCTAGTAAGGTATCGACGGACAACGTGCTGGAAGCCTACAAGGCCGGGAAGGGTGGCAAGGTATTCATCTACGAGCGCCATTTGCTGGCCTCGAACTTCCTGCCTTCGAGTTTTGAACGCGCCGCACAGGATTGCATCTGAAAGGACCGTCACACCCGCTTGATCAAACCCGCTTCGCCATCAACAACACTGAAGCCGCCGCCGACAACAACCCCGCGCAGCACCGATTGAAAATCCGCTTGCCGGAAGGCTCGGCGAACCAGCGACGCATGTGCAGCCCCATGTAGGCGTACGCACTGATCGCGATCCATTCCAGCATCAGGAACAGCGCGCCGAGCAACGCGAATTGCGGTGTCACCGCACGGGTCGGGTCGACGAATTGGGGCAGGAATGCGGTGAAAATCAGGATGGCTTTAGGGTTGCCGGCCGCCACCAGAAACTCCTGCCGCGCCAAGGCCAGCACGCCGACAGGGGCGCGGGTGTCAATGCGCTCGGCGCCAGGATCAGCGCGCCACAATTGCCAGGCGAGGTAAAACAGATAGGCCGCGCCGAGAATCTTGATCCCGTAGAACAGCATTTCGGAGGTTTGCAGCACCACCGCCAATCCGGCGGAGGCGAGGGCGATCATGCCGGCAAACGCCAGTAACCGACCGATCCCGGCCACACAGGAGGTGCGATAGCCGTAACGCGTCGAGTTGCTGACCGACAGCAGGTTATTCGGGCCGGGCGCCATGTTCAGGGCAAAGCATGCCGGGAGGAAAAGGGTGAGGGTGGCGAGGTCCATGGCGAGTCTCCGCAAACGAGAGCGCCATTTTTATCATGGACTGTGTGCGGCTCGCCCGGTACAGCCATGAACGCAAGCCGCAGTACACTTTCATTTGGCGAATTTTCTCGCGCCCGCGACGCAGAAAATCACGGCCACGGTGACCACGAGCATGCCGATGCTGACCTGTTCGTGCAGCAACGTCGCCGCCAGCGCCAAGCCAAAAAACGGCTGTAACAACTGAAGCTGTCCCACCGCCGCAATCCCGCCCTGCGCCAATCCGCGATACCAAAACACAAAACCGATCAACATGCTGAACAGCGATACATACGCCAGGCTCAACCAGGCCGGCACACTGATCCCGGAAAACGAAACGGGCATCCGCCACCAAGTCAATGCGGCCATCAGCGGTAGCGACAACACCAAGGCCCAACAAATCACCTGCCAGCCGCCCAGTGTTCTGGAGAGCTTGGCGCCTTCGGCATACCCCAGGCCACACGCCAGAATCGCCAGCAGCATCAGGACGTCACCGACGGGAGAAGCGCTCAGCCCCTGCGAAACGGCGAAGCCAATCACCAGCAAACTCCCCAGCACCGAAAAAAACCAGAACGCCGGCCGTGGGCGCTCGCCACCTCGCAATACCCCGAAGGCGGCGGTGGCGAGCGGCAGCAGGCCGACGAAGACGATGGAATGCGCCGACGTCACGTACTGCAACGCCAGCGCCGTCAGCAGCGGGAAGCCGATCACCACACCCATTGCGACGATGACCAACGACAGCAACTGGCTGCGCGCCGGCCGCTGTTGCTTGAACAGCCACAGCATGCACAGCGCCAGCACGCCGGCGATGGTGGCGCGGGCGACCGTCAGAAACACGGGGTCGAATTCGAGCACGGCCACGCGGGTGGCGGGCAGCGAGCCGCTGAAGATCAGCACGCCGATGAAGCCATTGATCAGTCCGCTTGCGTGCTTGTCCAGCGTCGGGCTTTTGAGCGTTGAGGTCCTTTCCATTTTGCGTCTCCGTGTCGGGTTGCGTGAATGGCATCTTATGATCCAGGATTAAGAACAATCAAAAAATTGTCATGGATACATCCCACGATGCCACGCTCTCGCTACAAGTCGCTGGTTGACACTTTTGCTGCCGATATTCACTCGGGGCGCTTGCTGCCCGGCACACGCTTGCCGACGCACCGCCAGTTGGCCGTAAGCGAAGGCCTGGCGCTGGTCACGGCCAGCCGGGTCTATGCCGAGCTGGAAGCCATGGGGCTGGTCAGTGGCGAAACCGGGCGCGGGACGTTTGTCCGCGAGACCTCGTTGCCACCCAGTCATGGCATTGATCAGCCAGACGTCGCGGCAGGGGTTATCGACCTCAACTTCAACTATCCCTCGCTGCCGGGGCAAGGCGATCTGTTGCGCAATGCCTTGCGTCAACTGGCGTTGTCCGGCGACCTGGAATCACACTTGCGCTATCAGCCCCATGCCGGGCGTGCGCATGAGCGCGCCTCCATCGCGCGCCATTTGAGTAGCCGTGGTCTGACGGTTCAAGCTGAGCAGGTATTGATTGTCAGTGGCGCGCAGCATGGCCTGGCAGTGACGCTGATGGCGCTGCTGCGACCGGGTGACGTGATCGCGGCCGATGCGCTGACCTATTCGGGCTTCAAGGTGCTGGCCGAAGCGTTGCACCTTGAAATCGTGGCCATCCCCGTCACAGCGCAGGGGCCGGATCTTGAGGCGCTGGAAAAACTGTGCCGCAGCCGGACAGTGCGTGCCGTCTACACCATGCCGACCCTGCATAACCCGATGGGCTGGGTGATGGCCGCCGATCAACGCGAACACCTGGTGGCGATTGCGCGCAAGCATGACCTGCACATTATTGAGGACGGGGCCTATGCGTTTCTCGCCGAAGAAGCGCCTCCGCCCATTGCTGAGCTGGCCCCGGAACGGACCGTCTACGTGTCCGGTTTTTCCAAGAACGTCGCCACCGGTCTGCGCGTGGGTTTTATCGCGGCACCGGCGCAAAGGGTGGCCGCACTGGAGCGCACGATCAGGGCGACCACCTGGAACACTCCGGGCGTCATGACGGCCATCGCCTGCGCATGGCTCGACGATGGAACGGTCAGCACGCTGGAAGCGCAAAAGCGCGCTGATGCCCAGGCCCGGCAGGCTTTGGCCAGTGAGGTGCTGGCGGGACTGAGCGTGGTTCGCCATCCCTCGTCCTATTTTCTTTGGCTGCCTCTGGTGGAGGATGCACGGGCGGACCAGATCGCCATGGCCTTGATGCGCGAGCACGTTTCGGTCTCGACCGCCGAGCCGTTTGCCACCTCTGTCCATGTGCCGCATGCGATCCGCCTGGCGCTCGGCTCGGTGGGTATGGACACGCTTCGAGAGGCGCTGATGGCGGTGAAGCGAGTGGTCGAGGCTTATACGTAACGGGACTGGCGCAACGACGTTTCTTTTGCAATTGAGAATGATCTACACTTCGCTTCCGTTGCCGGAGGCCCGTCGCTCGTGGAAGTACTGACTTTTTTTTATGACTATTTGTCCAGGTGGGTGATCGAGCCGGTCGCCGACCAGTTTTTCGGCATTTTCGATTTGAACGGCCGCTTCGGCTTGCTGTTTCTCATGACGTCCTACAGCGTCGCCTATGCGCTGTTCCGCTACCGCAAATCCCGCGGATTGACCCACGCCTCTACGTTCTGGCAATTCATCGGTGGCCGCCGGGTTCACCTGCATCGCTCGGCGTTGCTGGATTACCGCTACTACTTCGTCCGCGCCATTCTGAAAGTCATGTTGGTGCTGCCCATCTTCGGCCTAGTGGACGCCTATATCCTGCGCTCCGGCGACTACGTGCGTTTTTTCACTGAGCTGTGGGGCGCGCGCCTGCAAGTCGAGGAACACCCAGCGTTGTCGCTGATCTATGGCCTGGGCGTGTTCATGGTCAAGGATTTCGCCAACTATTGGGGCCACCGGGCCTTTCATACCCGCTGGCTGTGGGATTTCCACAAGGTCCACCATTCGGCGCCGGTGCTGGTCCCGGCGACTGCCAGCCGGATTCACTTTGTGGAAAAAATTGTCGAGAAGGTGACCAATACGCTGTGCATCGGTGCCTTTGCCGGGATCTTCTGGTACGCCTGTGGCGGCGAAATCAGCCGCTACACCCTGTTTGGCGTGACCTGGATGGTGTTGATCCTCAACGGTTTTGCCGCCAACCTGCGCCATACCCATGTCTGGCTGTCGTTTGGCCCCGTGGTCGAACATGTGCTGAACAGCCCGGCCCAGCACCAGATTCATCACAGCGACGCGCCGAAACACATCAACAAGAACTTCGGTATCAACCTGTCGCTCTGGGACTGGATGTTCGGCACGCTCTACGTCACCACTTCCAAACCCGAGGCGATCCGCTTTGGCACCGGCGACGCGGATCATCAGCGTTACCTGACGGTGTACAGCCTGATCGTGACGCCTTTTGTGGACATCGCCCGCAAAATCCGCCTGACGAAACCCGCGCAAACTCTTGCCCCCGAGGTGGTTGACGGGTCGAAGGAAGTGCCTCTTCGGTAACAGGACTCCCCCAAACGAATCCATGACCTACGCTTGTTCACAGACGCATGTTCAGTGAGCAGGGGTTGCTCCTGAGCGAGATTCAACCGGCACCAACAAAAACAAGATCAGGAGTCCACTCATGTTCGCTTTGTTCCGTCGTTTCAATTTCGCCGCTGCCGTGGCTATCACCGCTGCCGCACTCGCAACACCCGCCCTGGCGCTGGATACCGTCAAGTTCATGGCCCCCGGTTCTGTCGGTGGCGGCTATGACCAGACCGCACGAGATCTGGGCAAAGCCATGATCGAGGCCAAAGTTGCCAAGGCCGTCACCTTCGAAAACAAGGGTGGCGCAGGCGGTACGCTGGGCCTGGCGCAGTTTGCCAACAGCACCAAAGGAGATGGGGATGCGTTGCTGGTGGTGGGCGCGATCATGGTCTCGGGCATTGAACAGAACAAACCGCAAATTACCCTGAAGGACGTGACACCGATTGCCCGGCTGTTTACCGAATACAACGTGATTGCCGTGCGCAAGGAGTCCGAGTTCAAAACCCTGGACGACTTGTTGACTGCCTTCAAAGCCAAGCCGACCAGCATCACATGGGGCGGCGGCTCCAAGGGGTCGGTCGATCACATCGGTATCGCCGAGCTGGCCGGCAAAATGGATATCCCGGTCAATAAGGTCAATTACGTCGCCTTCGGCGGTGGCGGCGAAGTGGTTGCTCAGGCACTCGGCGGCCAGCTCAAAGTGATCACTGGCGGTTATGCCGAATTGGGTCAATACATCAAGAACGGCCAGTTCCGCGTCCTCGCCATCGGCGCGCCGGAGCGTGTTGCCGGTATCGATGCTCCGACCCTCAAAGAAAAAGGGTACGACGTGATCATTGGCAATTGGCGCGGTGTGTACGGTGCAGCGGGTCTGAGCCCCGAGCAGCGCAAAGAACTGACCGACGCTGTCGTCGCTGCCACCAACACCCAATCCTGGCAAGACAACATTAAAACCAACGCGTGGTCGTCGAGCGTGTTGACCGGCGACGCATTCGGCAAGTTTGTCGACGAAGAACACGTGCGGCTGCGGGCGATGCTGGTTAACGTCGGGCTACTTTGACATGACCGGGATGCGCAAGATTGTGCCGCCACAGTTGGCGATAGGCCTTGGCCTGATCGCCATCAGTGCGGTACTGGCGGTCGGTGCCTGGTGGTTTCCGCCCGAGATGGGCTTCGTCATTTTGCCCGCGTATGTCTATCCCTCTGGGCTGGCAGTGTTCCTGGGTGTCGTCGGGTTGCTGCTGAGTTATCAAGCCTGCACCGGTGGTTTTCGCGAATTGGCGGACCACGATGAGGAATCGGCCAAAGCACTGCCCGGTGGCAAACTCGGTGCGGCGTGGGTCACGGCGGGGCTGCTGGGGGTGGCGTTGCTGATTAACCTCATCGGCTTCGTCCTCGCTGCCGGGCTGCTGTTTGCCTGTTCGGCACGTGGGTTTGGCAGTCGCCATCCTCTGCGGGATCTGGCCATCGGCATTGCCTTGACGTTGCCGATTTACTGGCTGTTCAACGTCGGGCTCGGGGTTTCCCTGCCGCCCCTTGTCAACGCCTGGATCTGAGCCGGGCTGAAGGAGATCAAACCGGTGGATATTCTCGCAAGCCTGGCGATGGGATTTTCCGCCGCGCTGTCGCCGATCAATCTGATGTGGGGATTTATCGGTTGTTTGCTTGGCACGGCGATTGGTGTGTTGCCCGGTATCGGACCGGCGCTGACCGTCGCGCTGTTGCTGCCAATCACCGCCAAGGTCGATCCCACTGGCGCGCTGATCATGTTCGCCGGCATCTACTACGGCGCGCAGTTTGGCGGCTCGACCACCTCCATTTTGCTCAACACGCCGGGGGAGTCATCCTCCATGGTCACGGCCCTGGAAGGTAACTTGATGGCCCGCAACGGCCGGGCCGGGCCGGCACTTGCCACGGCGGCAATCGGTTCATTCGTGGCCGGGACCATCGCCACGATTCTGCTGACCCTGTTTGCCCCCGTCGTCGCCACGCTGGCGCTGAAATTTGGCCCGGCGGAATATTTCGCGATTCTGGTGCTGTCGTTCACCACCGTGTCGGCGGTGCTTGGCGCGTCGATGCTGCGCGGTTTCGCCTCGCTTGGGGTTGGCCTGGCTATCGGCTTGATCGGGCTGGACTCGACCTCGGGCATCGCCCGTTACACGCTGGGGGTGCCGGAGTTGGTGGATGGCATCGAAGTGGTGTTGGTGGCGGTCGGCTTGTTTGCCGTGGGGGAGGCGCTGTACAGCCTGCTGTATCAAAAAGAAGAAAGCAGCGGCCGGCACCGCTTGACCTCGTTGTGGATGACCCGCGCCGACTGGAAACGCTCGGTTCCGGCCTGGCTGCGCGGCACGCTGATCGGTTTCCCGTTCGGCTCTATTCCGGCGGGTGGCGCCGAGATTCCGACGTTTCTGTCCTATTCGGCCGAACGCAAGCTGAGCAAGTACCCGAAAGAGTTTGCGGGCAGCAAGGGCGAGGGCGCGATTGAAGGGGTTGCTGGCCCCGAGGCGGCCAACAACGCCAGCGCGACGGGCTCGTTGGTGCCGCTGCTGACGCTGGGCATTCCGACCTCCGCGACGGCGGCCATCTTGTTGGCCGCGTTCCAGAACTACAACCTGCAACCGGGGCCGATGTTGTTCCAGACCTCGGGTGACCTGGTCTGGACCCTCGTCGCCTCGCTGTACATCGGCAACGTCATCCTGTTGGTGCTGAACCTGCCGTTGGTGGGGTTGTGGGTCAAGCTGCTGCAGATTCCCCGGCCGTACTTGAATGCCGGCATTCTGGTGTTTGCCACCATCGGCGTGTACGGCATGCGCCACTCTTCGTTTGATCTGCTGCTGATGCTCGGCATCGGCTGGGGCGGGGTGCTGATGCGGCGTTTCGATTTCCCCGTGGCGCCGGTGATCGTCGGTATGTTGCTGGGGCCGATGGCTGAAAAACAATTGCGCAACGCCTTGTCCATTAGCGAAGGCGATTGGCTGATCTTTGTCACGCAACCCATCGCCGCGTCGTTCCTCGCGCTGACGCTTTTGGTGTTGATCGTTCCGCATTTGCTCCACGCTCGGGGCATCAAATTGCATGAGGATGATTGAATCAACGCGCGACCTGTGTAGCAGCTGCCGAAGGCTGCGTTCGAGGACGAAGTCCTCGTAAACCAGGCACAGCAGTCCTCCTGAAAGAACTTACTGTCCGGTTCGACGACTGCTACGCCCGAGCGCGGACCGGCCGACGCAGGCTTCGCCAGCTGCTACAAAACGTGTCGTTACTCTTTAGGCAGTTTTCTTCAATACGTGGAGCTGAGCGCTCAGTACCGTGAGCGCTGATTTCCCCGAATTGAAGAAGGTATGCGATGAGTCTGATTATCTCCATGGCGACGTTTGCGCTGGTGGCGTCCATAACGCCGGGGCCGGTGAATATTGTGGCGTTGAGTTCGGGCGCGCAGTTTGGTTTTCGCGCCAGTCAACGTCACGTTGCGGGGGCAACGCTGGGGTTCGTGTTGTTGCTGGTGCTGATGGGCCTGGGGCTGCATGAAATATTACGGTTGTGGCCAGCGTTGACGCGGGTGGTGCAATGGGCGGGCGTGGCGTTTTTGTTGTTCATGGCTTGGAAACTGGCGGCGGACGATGGTCGTCTCGATGCCAAGGCGTCGGGAAAGGCGCCATCGATGGTGTATGGCGCGGTCATGCAATGGCTCAACCCGAAAGCCTGGCTGGCCTGCGTGGCGGGGATGGGCGCTTTCGTCGCAGACGGCGAGGCGCGGTTGGTCTGGCAGTTTGCGGCGGTGTATCTGGTGATCTGTTATCTGTCGGTGGCTTGCTGGGCGTACGCGGGCACATTTTTGCAGGGCTATTTGCACAACCCCGCCGGTATGCGTTTGTTCAATCGGCTCATGGCGTCGTTGCTGGGGGGCAGTGCGGTTTATCTGCTGTTATCCTGAACGCACCGCAGCCCCAAGCATTCGTCTTAATCCAGTCCGTGCAGCAAACTGAACTCGTGTTTAGTCAGCGGCGTGAATCGACTGGCTCGTAGTTGGCTGATGGCATACAGCGCACGACCTGTGCGGCCATTACCGTCGCCCAGGCCGTGGAAACCGACAACGGTCGCCAGCAACTGTTTGTCAAAGTGGGCGTGCCCGGTATCGAGTGTTTTGAGATGCTGTTCCATTGCGGCGAACCCACTGATATTCGTTCCATATTTTTTGTCGCTGTATCCGACGCGCACAACTTCGGCGGAAGCAGGTGCAATTCGGGCGTGCACCTCTTTGATGAGGGCCGGATCAGTCAGAGCTCTGTTGTTGCCTGCATACTCGCGCAGTACTGCAACCATGCTATCGAGGTCGTTACCTCGGGAGGTTGAACCGTTCACGATCCAGGCCCCGGCTCTCTGGGCATTATCGGTAAAACCCTGTGGGTTGAAGGTTGATTCCGGCATGACGTCGTTATAGGGCACCTTGCCCAGATCCTGTTTCAAAAGATTCTGTTGGTAGCTCTTCATGTAAATGACTTTCTTCGTTTCCAGCTCGGCAAAGGCGGCCAGTAAATCGGCATAGCCATGTGCGCCATTTCCGGCGCGTGCAGTGGAGTAGCCAAGTGTTGACGCTTCCAGAACGGCTAAGAACAGCTCATCCAGTGCGGTTCTGCCGATCAATGTCTCCAGACCTTGCGCCTGCTTGAGTTTGACGGTGGATTCGATAACCGCATTGTTAAACAGATGTTCCAGTTCGATTGGGCTAGCGCCATCCGGCAGGCGACTGTTCTTGTTACCCAACGCAGTGACAATCTGTTCGACTGTTTCAATACTGTCATCCTTTAGCAGTGCGCGACCATGGGCCATGGTGTCCAGCGACATTCTGATCCGTGGAGCCGATCCCGTATGGTCGACTGCCTTAATCAGGTCGTAGCTGTTCCCGAAGGTCAGGTGACGCAGTTGCTTCTTGGCAACATGTGAGATGGAAAGGATCTGAGCATTGAGTGTTGTTGCGCCTCGCCCCAACAATTTACCGCCACCCTTGAGCAATTGCGGCACGCCATCCAGTGGGTTGAACAGGCTGAGGATTGTCCGGCTGAGCACTTTGGAAGCAGACAATAGCCGGGTTGCCACGGTGGCAGTTTTGGCAGTGGTGGCGGCAATTTTCCCCGGCACGGCTGCAAACGACATAGCGACCAGTGCCGCGTCCATGACGCACCCTGCGATTGCGCTCTTCTGCTTTGACGCAACCCCAGAGGACAGTTCTTCGATGCACTCCTTGAAGGGAATGATCAGGTTGAGAATGCTGTTGAAGATTGCATCGGTCTTTTCTAGGGCCCGTTCCCGTACGGTCTGATCGAAACCCAATTGCTTCAGCTCATCTTCGGTGAAATATGAGTTTTCTTGAGCAATAAGCTGGCCGATGGCCTTTTTGCGCGGCGACCGCAAATAAGCGGGGGGAGATGCCGGCTCTGCATCATCCAGTGGCGCCTTGAGTTCACCGATTTTTCGGATAAACACTTTGGAATGGACATTGACCCGTGGTTCAAGGTTTTGAAGATAGGCGTCTACATCGACCGGAATGTTCTCGATAATTTTGTGATCAACATGGTCTGGCTCAAAGTCATTCAGATCTCGACCCGACAGCGGACGGAACAGGGGTTCAAGTTTTTGATTGGGGTTGCATTCCAGTCTTAATGGAAAAACTTCATAGCACCGAACGTTATCGCGCCATTTAGCGCACAGGATGACGCCAAAACGCCCCGTCGTTTCCGGGGCAACAATAGGATCAGTCACAATGCCTGGTCGTGCAGCTGAAAAGGTGGTTTTTGTATATTGTCGAATGCAATAAATATCAAGAGCGCCGTACTCTAGGTAGTCGGAGTCTTCGGGTTTTAAGTGCGACAGTGCAATGACTATGTTGCTGGTCAGTGCCTCGGTTATTGCTCTGTAATATTTGTCTATAGCCTCTTCGTATATATCGGAAATCGGAAACAGACTGGTCAGTTGTGGGAATGAGTGGTAAATGCTGTTTCCCCTGGGGCGGTCCCAATCCTCGGTGTGAAGTTCATCCCCCAAGTACAGATCGATAACCGATACCTTCCTTCCAGCGCCACCCCCCGTGCCACGATGTTTAACCAGGAGTTCCTCAGGGTCACAGTCAGGTATCTCTGCTTTCAATGCTTTTAGAGCCAGCGGCTTGCGATGGGGTAATGGTGTGCCAAGTTTGCTCACGGCATTCGTGATCAGATCGACGTACTGGTTGTATTTACCCAACGCGAGGGTAACGGCCTCCTGGCTCAGTTTGCCCCCGACGTCCTGGGTGATCAGGTTGTTCATCACTGCCCAGGTCATCACCGGGTCAGCCGAGGTCGCAGCAAACATTGCCTCCAGTTGAGGGGAGAGCTTCGACAGCCGACTGAAACCGAGCAAGTGCTGGTAGCTCATGCTTCGAGAAATACCAGGGGCGACAGCTTCTGCAAAGTGCACGGATTGGGTGAAGACGACCCAGCCAGGGGTGCCGATCTGCAATTTCTCCGGCAGATCCAGGGCCAGATACTCCGGCGCCATCCCCCCCAGAATCAACTCGACCACCAGCGGTGCGATCAGGGTGTCGAGCCTGAGCGTATCGACCAGATGCAGTTCCAGTTGCCGGCGCACCTGCGCTGGCCGGCTCAACAAGTAACGCTTGGAGTACAAGTCAAAGCCTGCAAACGTGGTGTTGGCAATGTCGGCGTCAGGGTCAAGGTCGAGCAGCATCACTGCAATCATTAGTTGCTCTATGAACTGCTCTGTCGGCTTGGGATCTTTGTCTTCGGCGAACCAGCCGAGAGCGTCGAAATACGCTTGTCCATTGGCCGAAGACACTACCGCGCTGTCGATCAGACGGCTCAGTCGGGCAGGTACCCGGTCTGGAGAACCGCTTTCGAGCACCACCGATCGACCGTACAGCGCAGCCAACGAGATCAAGCCTTCAGTTTCTTCTTCTGTGACTCGACGAATGATTGCGCGGTTTTCTGCCGTCAGCTTGAACGGTGAGTCCTCGGGGCAATCCAGCAACTGCCAGTAGTTCTCATACGGTGAGTTTTCGGGAAGGGTGGCGAAATTGAGTAAATCAATGAGTTCATCGGCACCTTCTTCAGTGGTGGGAAGTGGCAATCCGTGGAAGCGTAACCACTGACTGACTGTAATCTGCTTGCTTGACGTAACCATCCCGCCGGTCATCTTGGCGATGCTGGCCAACAAGCTAAGGCTTTCATCGAAATCCGCGACACCGGAGAAATGCTGGGTGATGTCTACACCCGCGGAAAAGTAAGGGACGGTGACGTGAGTGTCCTCACTTTGGTGGCTGCTGAGATTTTCGTAGACGTAATAAATACGAGCATTTTCATCGACGTAAAAGGCCACTGGTTGTGGGAGAGATTGTTCGGACCGGATCCGTACAAAGTCAGGGTGCCGGATAAGCCTCGTCAAACTAAAAGCCCCCGGACGATGAAGGTCATCCAGATCGGAGCCTGTTACGCGGGTGGCTGCTAAACGGCCCCAATCCCATCCTATAGTTTCTTTTACATATTGATCACTACTAAAGTTGGAGATAGCTTCGATGATCAATTTTTTTTGATGTTGGTTGTTCGATTGAAAGAGAGGGTTGTTTAAATTGCTCAAGTTGGAAGCTCCGTCTTCTGGTTGTGGTGTGGGGCGGGAGCCTAATTGAGTGTGCGGGGGATTGTTATCGCGCTTATATGTCTGTGTATTTCATTCTCCGGGAACAGTTGAAGCGGTTAGTTGGTAAGCGCCAAACTAACGTATTTTAATTGTGTAAGGCCGTGCGTAACTTAAAGCGTTAACCGCGATACTGCCCCGGTGTCGCCGCCAGATGCTGTTTAAACGCCCGTTGAAAATGCGCCTGATCAGCAAACCCTGCTTCCAGCGCTACATCGGCAATCAACTTGCCACTGCGCAATTGATCTCGGGCGAACTGGATACGCCGGTTGACCAGAAACGCATGGGGCGTCATGCCGTAATGCTGTTTGAAGGCGCGAATCAGGTACGACGGCGACAGTTGAGCCGCTTCGCAAATGTCCTCAAGCTTGAGCAGCTGCGTGCAGTTGTCGCGGATGTAGTCAGCAGCGCGTTCCAGCTTGAAATTGGGTTCGCGCAGCGGTTGATCGACCGGATTGAGTCGTTGCTGTACATCGGTAAAAAACTCCACCGCCGCGCTGTGTTTGCACAGCACGTCCTGCAGGGGATCGACCAGTATTTCGTACAGACCTTTGAGGCCGGTAAACAGCTGGATATCGCGGGTATGGGTGGTGGAAAAGCGTCGAAACGCCGAGTCCTGGCTGAAGCCAAGCTGATGCTGCAAGTCGGTCAGCCAGGGTGTCTCGACGTACAGCATCAGGTACGACCATGGCTGGTCGTCGATCGGATTGCAGGCGTGCACGTCGTCCGGATTCATCAGCACCACGGTGCCGGTACTGACCTGAAACGCGGCTTGCTCATGCAGGTAGGTGCTGCACCCGGCCGTGATCGCACCGATGGAAAAGTGCTCGTGGGCATGCCGGGTGTAGCAGACGTCGCGACCGTCGGCGATGGAGCGGGCCTCGATGAAGGGCAGGGCGTCATCACGCCAGAAGCGCGGGGCCTTGTCAGCGTTTTTGGCAGCGGCGTGCTTCATTGTCGGCGTCCTCGGCAGGTCAGCCCTGGAGTGTATTAGCTCTCGCCGTCAAAGGCTCGTTGCAAGGTTGCGATGTCGAGCTTTTTCATCTGCATCATGGCTTGCATGGCGCGCTGGGACTTGGTCGTGTTCGGGTCTTTCAACATCTCCATGAACGGGATCGGGACGATTTGCCAAGACAGCCCGTATTTGTCCTTGAGCCAGCCACACTGCTGGGCCTGCGGCTCGCCACCGGCGGAAAGCGTGCCCCAGTAATGGTCGATTTCTTCCTGTGTCTGGCAGTTGACCTGAAACGAAACCGCTTCATTGAACTTGAAATGGGGGCCGCCATTGAGGCCGGTAAAAGGTTGCCCGTCCAGCTCAAAGCTGACTGTCAGCACCAAGCCTTCAGGCATGCCGTGAACCTCTTGGCCAGCCTTGCCGTAATGAGTGGTGCCGGTGATTTTTGAATGATCGAAGATCGAACAGTAATACTTCGCCGCCTCTTCGGCCTGAGTGTTGAACCAGAGGCAGGGAGTCAGTTTTTGCACGCGTTGCATGGTGGTGCTCCTCTACGGGTTACTCATGCTGGACTATCAGCGTAGTCAGCCTGTCGACGATCAGTTGGACCGTAGATCGATAACTTGATGAAAATAGAAGTCAAAATGACTAGATGTAAAGTCATATAGACTATTTTTCGGTGTGGTCGATATGACTTCATGCTTCTCAAGATATTGATTGAAAAGGGTTAAATACCTGGCACGAGACTTGATACTCAAAACGTACAACTGACCCGCTTCAGGAGTACGGCAAAATGTTCGATTTTTTCGATAACCCTCTGACCGTTCTGAACCTGTCGAGCAAAGTGCTCGGCGCTGGCCTGGCCATGCTGTTGGCCGGTATCTATGGCGCCTACCTGTACGGCGGTCATTTGCCGATCGTGGTGTTGGTGTCGATGCATGCCATGACCATCATCGGGCCGACCTTAATCAAGATTGGCTACGTCATGCGCCTGTTGGCTCAGTATCGGTTGGGTAAAAGCCTGACCCATGCGGTGGCTTGAGATGAGAAAACTCGCCGCTGCACCGGTATTCAGCCTCGGATTTCGACCGTTCTTTTTCGCCGGCGCTGTGTTTGCGGCCGTCGCTGTGGCGATCTGGGCACTTTGGCTGTATGGCCGCTTACCCGGTGCGCAACCGATGGGCGGCATGTTGAGCTGGCATCGGCACGAGATGCCGTTCGGCTTTGCCACGGCGATCATCGCCGGGTTTCTGTTGACGGCGGTGCCGAACTGGACCGGGCGTCCCGGCTTGAGCGGCTGGCCTTTGATCGGGTTGGTGCTGGTGTGGTTGCTGGCGCGATTCGCGTGGTTGCTGCCGATCCCTGCACCCCTGTTGATTGCTCTGCAGACACCTTTTCTGCCGTTGCTGGCGTGGATGTTGGGTCGGGATTTGGTGGCGGCCGGCAAGCGTGAGAACTATCCGATTTTGTTGGTGGTGGCCCTGATAGCCGGCTGCCAGGCGCTGACGCTGTGGGGGATCGCTACCGATGACGTCGTGCTGCAGCGACGTGGTGTGCTGGCGGCCTTGTGGTTGGTGGCGGCGTTGATGACAGTGATTGGCGGGCGGGTCATTCCGTTTTTCATTCAGCGCGGCTTGAACCGTCCCGCCACGCCTGCGGCGCATCCGCTGCCGACTAAAATCCTGCTGCTGAGTTCATTGCTGGCGGCGGTGTCCTTCGCCAGTGGTTTCAACGATATCCCGAGGGTGTGGTTGGCAGCGTTGTTTCTGCTGATGGGCACTTTGCATCTGCTGCGTTTGTGGCGCTGGCATGATCGAGGCATTTGGCGGGTGCCGTTGCTGTGGTCGCTGTACCTGGCGTATGCCTGGCTGCTGATGGCCGCGCTGGCGATGGCGCTGTGGCATGCGGGGCTGATGCCACAACAAAGTCTGGCCACCCATGCGCTGGCCGTGGGCGGCATCGGCGGGTTGATCCTGGCGATGATTGCCCGCGTCAGCCTTGGCCACACCGGGCGACTGTTGCAGCCGTCGAAAACCGTGGTGCTGGGCTTTGCCTTGCTGATCGTCGCTGGCGTCTGCCGGGTGTTGCTGGTTCCGTTTTCCGGGGTAGGGCTGGGACTCTCGGCGCTGCTGTGGTGTGCGGCGTTTGGCCTGTTCCTGACGCGCTACACGGCAATCTTGTTCACGCCAAGGGTCTAGTGCCCCAAGCCACCCTGGTGTACGCGAAAAAGTCACCGCTGCGCGAATGTTGATGATGACCTTTGTGGCGAGGGGGCTTGCCCCCGTTCGGCGGCGAAACCGTCGTAAAATCTGCAAACTCGGTATAGCAGAAAGTGATCGGGGGCTGCTGCGCAGCCCAACGGGGGCAAGCCCCCTCGCCACAACAGCCCTTTTGCCACAGCAAACTCCTTCGCCCGCAAAGGCCGCCCATCGAGGTGGCCTTTGTGTGACCGGTGGTCGATGAACCGGTCTCGCCCGGCATTTTGCGCTTAGCTGAAGGGAGAACCCCAAGGCGCGCGTAGGCAGTTGATTGACACAGCGACGCCCTTCAGAACACCGTGAGTCTGAGGACAATCACAATGCTGACCCTCAACATCAATGGCAAGGATCAGGAGCTCGATGTCCCGGCGGACATGCCGCTGCTCTGGGTGCTACGCGATGTTGTGCACCTCACCGGGACCAAATTCGGCTGCGGCATGGCCCAGTGCGGCGCCTGCACCGTGCACGTCGACGGTGCGCCGTTACGTTCCTGCATTACGCCCGCTACAGCCGTGTCCCACGGACAGAAAATCCTCACCATCGAAGGCCTGTCCACCGACGGCTCGCACCCGGTGCAGCAAGCCTGGGCCGAACTCGATGTGGTGCAGTGTGGTTACTGCCAGTCCGGGCAAATCATGTCCGCCGCCGCGTTGCTGGCGAAGATTCCCCAACCCACCGACAGCGACATCGATCAGGCGCTCTCCGGCAACATCTGCCGCTGTGGCACCTACCCAAGGATTCGCGCGGCGGTCAAACGTGCCGCCGGGATGGGTTGACGTTGAGGGAGCCTGAAACCATGAACAGCATCAACCCGTTGTCGCGCCGTGGTTTTCTCAAGGGCAGCGCCCTGTTGGGCAGTGGTCTGGTGGTGGCGTTTGTCATCCCCGGTGCCCATCGTTTTGCCTTGGGCGCGGAGAATCAAGGCAACATTTTTGTGCCCAATGCCTTCCTGCGGATTGGCAACGACAACAGCGTCACCGTGCTGCTCGGCCATTCGGAAATGGGCCAGGGCATCTGGACCGGCCTGACCATGTTGATCGCCGAAGAACTGGACGCTGACTGGTCGAAAATCCGCGTCGAACACGCACCGGCCTCCGCCGCTGAGTATGGAATGGCCGGTTTTGGCGGCATGCAGATCACCGGGGGCTCGACCTCGACCTGGATGGAGTTCGACCGCTACCGCCAGGCCGGGGCGGCAGCACGCCTGATGTTGATCGAAGCGGCAGCCAAGCGGTTTGATGTTGCACCTTCGCAGATCCGCACCGAATCTGGCGTGATCATCGCGGGCGACCAGCGCGCCACTTATGGCGAGCTGGCGGATGACGCGGGCCAGTTGCCGGTGCCGGATCCGGCCTCGATCAAGTTCAAGGAGGCCAAGGACTGGAAGATCATCGGCAAACCCACCAAACGCCTGGACACGCCGGAGAAAATTACGGGCCAGGCCAAGTTCGGTATGGACGTGCAGTTCGACGGTTTGATGACCGCCATGGTTGCCCGGCCGCCAGTGTTCGGTGGCAGCGTCAAATCCTTCGAAGGCGCCGAGGCACTGGCGGTGCCGGGCGTGCATAAAGTGGTGCAAGTGCCGACGGGCGTTGCGGTGATTGCCGATCATTACTGGGCGGCGAAACTGGGGCGCGATGCGCTGAAAGTCGACTGGGACCTGGGGCCGAACACCGGCCTGGACAGCCAGAAACTGCTGGAGAGTTTCCGCAAACTCGCCGCCACACCAGGTATTTCCGCCAGTAAGGCGGGTGATGCAACTGCCGCACTGGGCAAAGCGGCGAAGAAGCTCGACGTCGAATACAGCGTGCCGTACCTGGCCCATGCGCCGATGGAGCCGCTCAATTGCACGGTGAAAATCAGTAAGGACAAATGCGAGATCTGGACTGGCACCCAGTTTCAGACGCTGGATCAAATGATCGCCGGAAAAATTACCGGGCTAAAACCCGAACAGGTGGAGATTCATACCGAGTTTCTCGGCGGCGGTTTTGGTCGCCGGGCCAATCCGACTTCCGATTTTGTCGCTGAAGCGGTGCAGGTCGCCAAGGCGGCGGGCGCACCGGTGAAAACCGTGTGGTCCCGTGAGGACGACATTCGCGGCGGTTACTACCGTTCGATGTTCCTGCACCAGGCGAACATCGGGCTGGATGCCGACGGTTTACCGGTGGCCTGGAAGCATGTGCTGGTCGGGCAGTCGATTATGGCCGACACGATGCTGGAGGCGAGCATGGTCAAGGGTGGCGTCGACAAGACCTCGGTCGAAGGCGTCGCCGATAGCCCATACATCGAAGACCTGGCCAATCAGCAGGTGGAACTGCACTCACCGAAAACCGGCATCGCCGTGTTGTGGCTGCGCTCGGTCGGGCACACTCACACGGCGTTCGTCATGGAGTCGTTGATCGATGAAATGGCCGAGGCGGCCGGCAAGGATCCGGTGGAATACCGACGAACCTTGCTCAAAAACCACCCGCGCCACTTGGGCGTGCTCAATCTGGCGGTCGAGAAAGCCAACTGGGGCGCACCATTGCCCGACGGTCACGCGTTGGGCGTGGCGGTACACGAGTCGTTCGGCAGCTATGTGGCGCAGGTCGCTGAAGTGTCCCAGGACAATCTGAAAATCCGCGTGCACCGGGTGGTGTGCGCCGTGGATTGTGGAATTGCGGTCAACCCGCAGAGCATCGCCGCGCAGATGGAATCGTGCATCACCTTCGGTCTGAGCTTCGCTTTGCACAGCAAACTGACCTTAAGGGGCGGGCAGGTGGTGCAGTCCAATTTCCACGATTATAAGGTGCTGCGGCTGAACGAAATGCCCGTGGTCGAGGTGTATATCCTGCCGAGCAGCGACAAGCCCGGAGGCATCGGCGAGACCGGTGTTCCGCCTACAGCGCCGGCGGTCGCCAACGCCGTGTTCGCCCTGACCGGGCAGCGCTTGCGCGAGCTACCGCTGCAATTGTCGGGGGTGTGACATGAAACGACATTTGATGCTGGGCGCGGTGCTGTTGATCGGCCTGGCGGGCTACGCAGAAGACCTGTATGCGGACGACAAGGAAGCCATCAAGGCATTCGATACGGTGCAGAAAGTCTTTCAAAGTCCGCGTTGTCAGAACTGCCATATTCCGGATGATTCGCCGTTGCAGTTCGACGCCGGGATTCCCCACGCCATGAACGTGGTACGCGGGATGGACGGCAAGGGCGCGGCCGGCTTGCCGTGCGCAACGTGTCACGCCGAGTCCAACCCGCCGGCCAGCTACGGGCCGCACACGCCACCGGGGGCACCGCACTGGAGCCTGCCGCCCGCGTCGCACAAAATGGCCTGGATCGGTCTGCCAGCCGACAAGTTATGCGCGATGATCAAAGACCGCTCCAGCAATGGCGACCGTGATTTCGCCGCACTGATCAAGCATGTGAGCGACGACAAGTTGGTGCTGTGGGGCTGGAACCCCGGCGAGGGCAGGGCGCCGGTGCCGGTGCCTCACGACGTCTTCGTCACGCAGTTCAAGCTGTGGGCGCAGGCGGGAGGGCCGTGTCCGCTGGTGGGCAGTTGACCGGCGGTCCGTTAACACTGAGTCAATGCGGGTATGACCGACTCTAAAGACCATACCCGCCAATGGAGTGAGCCATGCTAATCCCAGGCAAACCGGTCAAACCAGGTGCTGGTGCCGTTCCTTTGCGTTCCCCGCAAGAAGAGCGCGAATGGCTGCGTGACCTGGCGCGCAAGGCCGAGCAAGAACTGTCGGGCGTACAGATGGCGAGCATGGACGAGTTGACCCTGCTCCCCAACCGCCACGGGTTCACCACGCTGGCCGAACAAGGCGTGGACGCCTGTCAGCGGCTGGAGAAACCGGCTACGTTGTTGCTGTTCAACCTTGATGACTTCAAGCGCACGCACTACCTGTATGGTCGGGCCGCGAGCGACAAAGCGCTGAAAGTCTTCGCTGACGTGCTGCGCATCGCCTTTCGCGAAAACGATGTCATCGGCCGACTGGGAAGCGATAAGTTTGTCGCGTTGCTCACGGGGTCAGGCACGGTCGAACTCGCCGCGATCAAGGCCCGGATCGAAGAAATACTCGCCGAGCGCAATGCCGCGGCCCATCGCGCCAACGACCTGCGTTTCAGCCTCGGCCAGATCGAATACGACCCTCTGCTTCACGGCTCAATCGAAGGGCTGTTGGCCGAGGCGGACGCGTTCACTTGGCAAACAACTGACTGATGTCCTTGAACGCCTTGAACTCCAGCGCATTGCCGCAAGGGTCGAAGAGGAACATCGTCGCTTGCTCGCCCACCAGGCCCTGGAAGCGAATACCCGGTTCGATCACGAACGAGGTGCCCAGCGCGGTCAGGCGCTGCGCCAGCGCCTCCCACTCACTCATGCTCAAGACCACGCCGAAATGCGGGACAGGCACGTTATGGCCGTCTACGGCATTGGTGTGCGCGGCTTCCTGGGAGGCATTTTTCGGTGCCAGGTGAATCACCAGTTGATGGCCGAAAAAATTGAAATCGACCCAGTGGTCGCTGGAGCGACCTTCTTCCAGGCCAAATACCTCGCCATAAAAATTCCGTGCGGCGGTCAGGTCATACACTGGAATCGCCAAGTGAAAAGGGGACAGTTGCATAGGGCGGGCCTTGGATGGTGGTAGGTGTGAGGCTGAGTTTAGCGCTGTGCTTTTTGATTGAAAGACGATAGTTTTTGCATCGAGCTCAAATTATTTCGATCAATCGAGAGTGCCATGCTGCGGGAACTGAAAACCTTCATCGCCGTCACGCGTTACGGCACCTTCGCTGCCGCCGGCATGCACATCGGCCTGACGCAGTCGGCGGTCAGCGCGCAGATGCGCAATCTGGAACAGGCGCTGGGCATCCGTCTGTTCGACCGCACCGGGCGTCAGGCGATTCTTAACGCCGCAGGCCAGCGGGCGTTGCCGATGGCCAAAGAGATGCTGGACACCTTCAGCCGCATGGCGATCAGTGATGACGTCAGTGAATACAGAGGGGAGTTGAAGATTGGTGCAGTGGCCACGGCTCAGACCGGGTTGCTGCCCCAGGCGTTGTTGCGGTTGAGGCAGCAGGCACCGTTGCTGGAGCCGAAATTGGTGCCGGGTGTGTCGCTGAATCTATTGAGCCAGGTGGACACCGGTGAGGTGGATTTGGCGATTCTGATCAAGCCGCCGTTTGAACTGCCCAAGGAATTGTCGGCGCAGGTCATTCGCCGGGAGCCGTTTGTTTTGATCGTGCCGATGGACCTTGAGGGCGATGAGCCGTTACCGATACTCGCCGACCATCCGCAGGTGCGCTACGACCGAAACTCGTTCGGCGGACGTCTGGTGACACGGTTTTTACGTGAACAGCAGATTGACGTGCAGGTGGCGCTGGAATTGGATGAGCTGGAAGCCATTGTGAAAATGGTCGAGTGCGGGTTGGGCGTTTCGCTGCTGCCCGAGGCAGGGCTGTGGCTGGAGTATGGGGCTAAGGTCAGGTTCATCCCGTTGGGCGAGCTGACGTTTTATCGGGAGATCGTACTGTTGCAGCGCTATAGCCAGCGCACACAGCCGATTCAGCAGCTGTTCGCCCAATGCCTCACACAGCCCGACGGCTAAACACCAATCCCCTGTAGGAGCGGCGGTGCGGCGATCCGACTTGCTCGCGAAGGCGGTGTGTCAGTCGATACAAGTGTTGAATAATCCACCGCTTTCGCGGGCAAGCCCGCTCCTACAGGGGGTTGCGTCTGTCCTGAAATTGCAGGCATAAAAAACCCGCCAGAATCAGCGGGTTTTTTTGGGCTAGCTGAAGATTACTCTTCCAGGCTACCCATTGCAGTGGTGTTGAAACCACCGTCTACGTACATGATTTCGCCGCTGATGCCGGACGCCAGGTCCGAGCACAGGAAGGCGCCGGCGTTGCCGACTTCGTCGATGGTGACGTTGCGACGCAGCGGGGTTTGCGCTTCGTTGGCGGCCAGCATCTTGCGGAAGTTCTTGATGCCGGAAGCGGCGAGGGTGCGGATCGGACCAGCCGATACGCAGTTGACGCGGGTGCCGTCCGGGCCCAGGGAGCCGGCCAGGTAACGCACGCCAGCTTCCAGCGAAGCCTTGGCCATGCCCATCACGTTGTAGTTCGGCATGGTGCGCTCGGCGCCCAGGTATGACAGGGTCAGCAGGCTACCGTTGCGGCCTTTCATCATTTCGCGACCGGCTTTGGCCAGGGCCACGAAGCTGTAGGCGCTGATGTCATGAGCGATACGGAAACCTTCACGGGTAGTGGCTTCGGTGAAGTCGCCGTCCAGTTGGTCGCCCGGGGCGAAGCCGACGGAGTGCACGATGCAATCCAGGCCGTCCCACTTCTTGCCCAGCTCAACGAAGACCTTGGCGATTTCTTCATCGCTGGCCACGTCGCACGGGAAGCACAGTTCAGGGCTCGAACCCCAGCTCTGTGCAAACTCTTCGACACGACCCTTGAGTTTGTCGTTCTGATAAGTGAAGGCAAGCTCAGCGCCCTCGCGATGCATGGCGGCAGCGATGCCGGATGCGATGGACAGCTTGCTGGCGACACCGACGATCAGTACGCGCTTACCGGCGAGAAAACCCATGTGTTGCTCCTCTCTTTCAGGTTATTACGCAGTGGCTGGTACCAGGAAAGCGGCTTCCAGCAACTGCTGTGTATACGGATGTTTGGGGGCGGCAAAGATACTTTGCGCGTCTCCCTGTTCGACCACTTGGCCTTGCTTGACCACCATCAGCTGGTGGCTCAGCGCTTTGACGACAGCCAGGTCATGGCTGATAAACAAATACGTCAGGTTGTACTTGGTTTGCAGTGACCGCAGCAGCTCCACCACTTGGCGTTGTACCGTGCGGTCGAGGGCCGAAGTTGGCTCGTCCAGCAAAATCAACGCCGGTTTTAGCACTAATGCCCGGGCAATGGCGATTCTCTGCCGTTGCCCGCCGGAAAATTCGTGGGGGTAGCGGTGCCGGGTTTCCGGGTCCAGACCTACCTCCTTGAGTGCTGCAATAATCGCTTGTTCCTGTTCCGCCTCGGTGCCCATCTTGTGGATCCGCAGGCCTTCGCCGACGATCTGGCTCACGCACATCCGCGGGCTCAGGCTACCAAACGGGTCCTGAAACACCACCTGCATCTCGCGGCGCAACGGTCGAACTTCGTTCTGCGTCAGGCAGTCTAGCTGCTTGCCTTCAAAACGGATCGCGCCCTTGCTGCCGATCAGCCGCAAAATCGCCAGGCCGAGCGTCGATTTGCCGGAACCGCTTTCACCCACAATCCCCAGGGTCTGCCCCTGCGGCAGGCTGAAATTGATTCCGTCCACCGCTTTGATGTGGTCAACGGTCTTTTTCAGCAAGCCTTTCTTGATCGGGAACCAGACTTTCAGGTCCTCGACTTGCAGCAATGGCGGCCCGATAAGATTGGTCGCCGGCTTGCCGCTGGGCTCCGCTGCCAGCAATTCTCGAGTGTACGGATGCTGCGGCGCGCGGAACAGTTCCTCGCACGATGCCTGTTCGACGATGCAACCGCGCTGCATGACACATACGCGATGCGCAATTCTTCGCACAAGGTTCAAATCGTGGCTGATCAGCAGCAGTGCCATGCCCAGGCGGGTCTGTAATTCCTTGAGTAATTCGAGAATTTTCAGCTGAACGGTCACGTCCAGCGCCGTGGTCGGTTCATCGGCGATCAGCAGTTCAGGCTCATTGGCCAGGGCCATGGCGATCATGACCCGCTGACGCTGGCCACCGGACAATTCGTGGGGCAGGGCTTTCAGGCGTTTTTCCGGCTCGGGAATCCCGACCATTTCCAGTAGTTCCAGCGTGCGTTTGGTCGCCACTTTGCCGGTCAGGCCTTTGTGGATGCCCAGCACCTCGTTGATCTGCTTTTCAATGGAGTGAAGCGGGTTTAGCGAGGTCATCGGCTCCTGGAAGATCATCGCGATCCGGTTGCCGCGGATGTGGCGGATCGTCTTTTCTTTCAGGTCCAACAGGTTGTGCCCGGCGTACTTGATGGTGCCGGACGGATGCCGGGCGATCGGGTAGGGCAGCAGTCGCAGGATCGAGTGGGCGGTGACCGACTTGCCCGAGCCGCTTTCACCGACCAACGCCAGGGTTTCGCCGCGCCGGATATCAAAGCTCACGCCCTCGACCACCCGTTGCACGCGCTCGCCAACGCCAAACTCGACGGACAGGTCGCGCACTTCGATCAGATTGTCCTGATTCATTTCACTTCCTCGGGTCGAAGGCATCGCGAGCGGACTCGCCGATAAACACCAGCAAACTCAACATTATCGCCAGCACCGCAAACGCGCTGATGCCGAGCCATGGGGCTTGCAGGTTGGACTTGCCCTGGGCCACCAACTCACCCAGCGACGGCGCGCCAGGTGGCAAGCCGAAACCGAGGAAATCCAGTGCGGTCAAGGTGCCTATAGCGCCGGTCAGGATGAACGGCATGAACGTCATGGTCGAGACCATGGCGTTGGGCAGGATGTGGCGGAACATGATCGCACCGTTCTGCATCCCCAGCGCCCGCGCCGCACGCACGTATTCAAGGTTGCGCCCGCGCAGGAACTCGGCGCGCACCACGTCCACCAGGCTCATCCACGAAAACAGCAGCATGATCCCCAGCAACCACCAGAAATTCGGCTGTACGAAGCTGGCCAGGATGATCAGCAGGTACAGCATCGGCAAGCCGGACCAGATTTCCAGAAAACGTTGCCCGGCCAGGTCCACCCAGCCGCCATAGAAACCCTGCAAGGCCCCGGCAATCACACCGATGATCGAACTGAGAATGGTCAGGGTGAGGGCGAACAACACCGAAATCCGGAAGCCGTAAATCACCCGCGCCAGCACGTCGCGCCCCTGATCATCGGTGCCGAGCAGGTTTTCCATCGACGGTGGCGCCGGGGCCGGGACTTTCAGGTCGTAGTTGATGCTTTGATAGCTGTAGGGAATCGGCGCCCACAGCACCCAGGCGTCCTTGGCCTTGAGCAGTTCGCGGATGTACGGGCTCTTGTAATTGGCTTCCAGCGGGAATTCGCCGCCGAAAGTAGTTTCCGGGTAGCGCTTGAGCGCAGGGAAGTACCAACTGTTGTCGTAATGCACCACCAGCGGTTTGTCGTTGGCGATCAGCTCGGCGCCAAGGCTCAGGCCGAACAACAGCAGAAACAGCCACAGCGACCACCAGCCACGCCTGTTGGCCTTGAACAGTTCGAAACGGCGTCGATTGAGCGGGGACAGGTTCATCTCAATGCTCCCGGCTTTCGAAGTCGATGCGCGGATCGACAAAGGTGTAGGTCAGGTCGCCGATCAGTTTCACCACCAGGCCCATCAAGGTGAAGATAAACAGCGTGCCAAACACCACCGGGTAATCGCGGTTGATCGCGGCTTCAAAGCTCATCAAGCCGAGGCCGTCGAGGGAGAAAATCACTTCCACCAGCAACGATCCGGTAAAGAAGATCCCGATGAACGCTGACGGAAACCCGGCGATCACCAGCAACATGGCGTTGCGGAACACGTGGCCGTAAAGCACACGATGACGGGTCAGGCCCTTGGCCTTGGCGGTGACCACGTACTGTTTGTTGATTTCATCGAGGAAGCTGTTTTTGGTCAGCAGGGTCATGGTCGCGAAGTTGCCGATCACCAGCGCCGTCACCGGCAAGGCCAGGTGCCAGAAGTAATCGAGGATTTTGCCGCCCATGCTCAACTCATCGAAATTATTCGACGTCAGCCCGCGCAACGGGAACCAGTCAAAATAGCTTCCGCCGGCGAACACCACGATCAGCAGGATCGCAAACAGGAACGCCGGGATCGCGTAGCCGACGATGATCGCCGAACTGGTCCAGACATCGAAGTGGCTGCCGTGTCGCGTAGCCTTGGCGATCCCCAGCGGAATCGACACCAGGTACATGATCAGCGTGCTCCACAACCCGAGGGAGATCGACACCGGCAACTTTTCCTTGATCAGGTCGATGACCTTGGCATCGCGAAAGAAGCTGTCACCGAAATCCAGAGACGCATAGTTCTTCACCATGATCCACAAGCGTTCCGGTGCCGACTTGTCGAAGCCGTACATGCGCTCGATTTCCTTGACCAGCGCCGGGTCCAGGCCTTGGGCGCCGCGATAGGCGGAGCCGGCCACCGACACTTCGGCGCCACCACCGGCGATGCGGCTGGTGGCGCCTTCGAAGCCTTCGAGCTTGGCGATCATCTGCTCTACCGGGCCGCCGGGAGCGGCCTGGATGATCACGAAGTTGATCAGCAAAATGCCGAACAAGGTCGGAATGATCAGCAGCAGTCGCCGAAAAATATACGCCAGCATCTGATTACTCCGTGGCCGCAGGGGAGGCTTGCAGTATGGTTTCGACTTCTATCGCAGGTTTCGCGTCTGGCTTGATCCACCACGTGTTTGTGCCGATGTCGTACAGGGGTGAGGTTTTAGGATGGCCGATGTGGTTCCAGTACGCCACGCGCCAGGTCTTGATGTGCCAGTTGGGGATCACGTAATAACCCCATTGCAGCACGCGGTCCAGTGCCCGGGCATGCGCCACCAGGCTTTTGCGCGAATCGGCGTTGATCAGTTGCTCGACCAGTTGGTCCACCACCGGGTCTTTCAGGCCCATGGAATTGCGGCTGCCGGGTTTGTCGGCGGCGGCAGACATCCAGAATTCGCGCTGTTCGTTGCCAGGAGAACTGGACTGCGGAAAGCTGCCGACGATCATGTCGAAGTCTCGTGAGCGCACGCGGTTGATGTACTGCGAGACGTCGACCCGGCGGATCACCAGGTCGATCCCCAGGTCGCTGAGGTTGCGCTTGAACGGCAGGAGTACCCGCTCGAATTCGGTCTGGGCCAACAGAAACTCGATGGTCACCGGTTTGCCGGTGGCATCGACCATTTTGTCATCGACGATCCGCCAGCCGGCCTCTTGCAGCAATTGATAGGCTTTGCGCTGATGGTCGCGAATCATGCCGCTGGCGTCGGTCACCGGGTTCTGGAACGCCTCGCTGAACACCTGCTCAGGGATTTTGCCGCGGAACGGATCGAGGATCGCCAGTTGATCGGCATCCGGCAGGCCGGTGGCGGCCATTTCCGAATTCTCGAAATAGCTGCGGGTGCGCGCGTAGGCGCTGTTGAACAATTGCTTGTTGGTCCATTCAAAGTCCAGCAGCAACGTCAGGGCCTCACGCACGCGCACGTCCTGGAACAACGGGCGACGCAGGTTGAACACAAAACCCTGCATGCCGGTGGTGTTGCCGTTGGGGATCTGTTCCTTGATCAAGCGGCCTTCGGTGACGGCTGGGACGTTGTAGGCGTTTGCCCAGTTCTTCGCGGTCATCTCCAGCCAGTAATCGAACTGCCCGGCCTTGAACGCTTCGAGCGCCACGGTGTTGTCGCGGTAGTAATCGGTGGTCATCACGTCGAAGTTGTAGAACCCACGATTGACCGGCAAGTCCTTGCCCCAGTAATCCTTGACCCGCTCATAGCGAATCGAACGCCCGGCCTTCACTTGACTGACTTTGTACGGGCCACTGCCCAGCGGTATCTCAAGGTTGCCCTTGTTGAAATCGCGGTCGGCCCACCAATGCTTGGGCAACACCGGCAACTGGCCGAGGATCAGCGGCAACTCACGGTTGTTGGTGTGCTTGAACTTGAATAGCACGGTCAGTGGGTCTTCGGCGACCGCTTCCTCGACGTCGTTGTAGTAACCCCGATAGAGCGGCGCGCCGTCCTTGGTCAGCATCTGGAAGCTGAACACCACGTCTTCGGCGCGGATCGGATGGCCATCGTGGAATCGCGCTTCAGGGCGCAGGTAGAAACGCACCCAGCTGTTGTCCGGGGCTTTCTCGATCTGGCCGGCCACCAGGCCATATTCGGTGAACGGCTCGTCCAGCCCTTGTCTGGCGAGGGTGTCGTAGATTATGCCGATGTCGTCGGCCGGAACGCCCTTGCTGATAAACGGATTGAGACTGTCGAAGCCGCCGAAACCGGCCTGACGAAAGATCCCGCCCTTGGGCGCATCCGGGTTCACATAGTCGAAATGTTTAAAGTCTGCCGGGTACTTCGGTGGCTCGTTGTAGAGGGTCACAGCGTGTTGCGGGGCGGCACAGGCCAGCCCGGCGAACAGCAGACCGCTGGCCTGCAACAGCAGGGCGCGTACGGGTTTCATTGATCTTTCTCCGAAGACTTCAGCCACCACGCGCTCAGGCCCAGGGTGTAGGGCGGTGTGGTGACAAAGGCGAACCGGTTACGGTAAGCCAGGCGGTGATAATTGAGGTACCAGTTGGGAATGCTGTAGTGCTGCCACAGCAACACGCGGTCGAGGGCTTTGCCGGCGGCGACTTGTTCGTCGCGGCTCTGGGCGGCGAGCAGTTGTTCGAGTAAATGGTCGACCACCGGGTTGGCGATACCGGCGTAGTTTTTACTGCCCTTGATTCCGACCTGACTGGAATGAAAATACTGCCACTGCTCCAGGCCCGGGCTGAGGGTCTGGTTGAGGGTCATCAAAATCATGTCGAAGTCGAACTGATCCAGGCGCTGTTTGTACTGGGCGCGGTCGACGGTGCGCAGTCGCGCGTCGATACCAATGCTGGCGAGGTTCTCGACGTAGGGCTGGAGGATGCGTTCCAGGTTCGGGTTGACCAGCAGGATCTCGAGTTGCAGCGGTTGACCGGCGGCGTTCTGCACACGCTGGCCATTGAGCTTCCAGCCGGCCTCGGCAAGCAGTCCAAGGGCCTTGCGCAGGGTTTCCCGGGGAATGCCGCGGCCGTCGGTTTGCGGCAGGCTGAACGGCTCGGTGAAGAGTTTGGCGGGCAACTGTTCGCGATACGGCTTGAGCATCAGCCATTCATGACCGACCGGCAGGCCGCTGGCCGAGAATTCGCTGTTGGGGTAGTAACTCAGGGAGCGCTTGTAGGCGCCGCTGAACAGCGTGCGGTTGGTCCATTCGAAATCAAACATCAGCCCCAGGGCTTCGCGGACTTTCGTTTCGGCGAAGGTCGGGCGCCGGGTGTTCATGAACAGGCCCTGGCTCTGGGTCGGAATCTGATGCGGGATCTGCGCTTTGATCACGTCACCGCGTCGTACCGCCGGGAAGTTGTAGCCGTTGTCCCAGTTCTTGGCTTGATGCTCGATGTAAACGTCGAACTCGTCGGCCTTGAACGCCTCGAAGGCGACATCACTGTCACGGTAAAACTCGACCTCCATGCGATCAACGTTGTACTTGCCGCGATTGACCGGCAGATCCTTGCCCCAGTAGTCCTTGACCCGCTCAAAAACAATCTGCCGCCCGGGCGTCACTGAAGTGATGCGATACGGCCCGCTGCCCAAGGGTGGCTCGAAGGTGGTCGCCTTGAAGTCGCGACCTTTCCAGTACTGCGCAGACATGACCGGCAATTCGCCCAGGCGCAGGATCAACAACGGGTTACCGGTGCGCTTGAAGACGAATCGAACTCGGTGCGGGTTGAGAATATCGACCCGCGCTACTTCCTGAAGATTGGTCCGGTACTGTGGATGACCTTCCTTGAGCAACAGTCGGTAGGAGAACGCGACGTCCTTCGCAGTAATCGGCGAACCATCGTGGAACCGCGCTTCGGGGCGCAGGTTGAACACCACCCAACTGCGGTCCTCGCTGTATTCCACCGACTGGGCGATCAGGCCATAACTGGAGGTCGGCTCGTCGCCGGACGGCGCGTACTGGCCGGTGCCGACCATCAGCGGCTCGTTCAGCTCATTGATCCCGTATTGCAGGAAATTCGGCGTCGAGACCGGGCTTGAGCCCTTGAAGGTATAAGGATTGAGCGTATCGAAGGTGCCAAACGCCATCACCCGCAAGGTACCGCCCTTGGGCGCTTGCGGGTTGACCCAGTCGAAGTGGGTAAATCGGGCCGGGTACTTGAGCGTGCCGAACTGCGCATAACCGTGGCTTTCGCTGATCGTCGCGCTTGCGGGAGAGCTCAAGGCCAGGCTGATCAGGAGCAGAAGGAGGGGACGCTTCAAGTCAGAGATCCGATCCAGGCGGCTTGGGCTTTGTGGTCCGTACAGTAACAGCTTGTATCGACAGGAAAAAGACGGGGGGTTAATGCACTGTTAATTGCGCAGTGGCGGTGATCGAACACAAAACCTGTGGCGAGGGGGCTTGCCCCCGTTCGGCTGCGAAGCAGACGCCAATCCTGAAGATTAAGGGCATCTGAAGGAGCGCGGGGGCCGCTTCGCGACCCAACGGGGCGGTGCGGTGTTCCGACAAGCCCCCTCGCCACAACAGCCACAACACAACAGCCTTCAAATCGCAGGCGAAAAAAAAACCCTGACATCAGGGGTTCTTTTTAGTGTGGCGAAGATACCGTCAGCACCTGCCCAGGCTTCAGCGCCTTGCCGACACGCGGGTTCCAGCGTTTGAGATGCTGCATCTCGACATTGAAGCGCTTGGCGACGATGTACAACGAATCGCCTTGCTGAACCTTGTATTGGGTCTGTGGCTTCTTTTGGTCGGCTTTGCTGTTGGCGGCCACGACCGTGTTGACACGACCACTACCGCGCTTGGTGGTGTCATGGATCACCAGCTTCTGACCCGACTTGAGGTTCTTGCCGGTCAGCTTGTTCCAGCGCTGCAGGTCTTTGACGTCGACGTCATTAGCCTTGGCGATGGTGCCGAGGCTGTCGCCGCGTTTGACCCGGTAAGTGCGCTTGACGCTGGCGATTTGAGAGCCGTCTGCGCCGTCGAAGACTGGTTTGAGTGGCTTCTTGCTGATCAACTCTTCCGGACGCATGGTCGACAGGCTAGTGGTCAACAACTGCGCCTTGGACGTGGGCACCAGCAGATGCTGGGGGCCGTCAAGGGTGGTGCGCTGTTTGAACGCCGGGTTGAGCTGGAACAGTTCGTCTTCGTCGATGTTGGCCACCGCGGCAACTGTGGACAGGTCCATGCGCTGGTTGATTTCGACGACCTTGAAGTACGGCTCGTTGGCGATCGGGTTGAGGTTCACGCCGTAGGCTTCGGGTGCCATTACCACTTGCGACAAGGCCAGCAGCTTGGGCACGTAGGCCTGGGTTTCCGACGGCAGTGGCAGGTTCCAGTAGTCGGTCGGCAGGCCGAGCCTTTCGTTACGCTCGATAGCGCGGCTGACCGTGCCTTCGCCGGCGTTGTAGGCGGCAAGGGCGAGCATCCAGTCACCGTTGAACATGTCGTGCAGGCGGGTCAGGTAATCCAGGGCTGCGGTGGTCGATGCAGTAATGTCGCGTCGGCCATCATAGGCACTGGTCTGGCGCAGGTTGTAGTAACGGCCGGTGGAAGGGATGAATTGCCAAAGACCCACCGCGTTGGCCCGGGAATAAGCCATCGGGTTGTAGGAGCTTTCAATCACCGGCAGCAACGCCAGTTCCAGCGGCATGTTGCGTTCTTCAAGGCGTTCGATGATGTAGTGAATGTACAGGCTACCGCGCTCGCCGGCGTTTTCGAGGAAGGACGGGTTACTGGCGAACCACAGTCGCTGTTGCTCGATGCGCGGGTTGACGCCCAGGCCGTCCTGCAACTGGAAGCCCAGGCGCATGCGCTCCCAGACGTCCTGTGCAGCTAGAGGGCTTGGCTTTTCACTGAGCCAAATGGGTTTCTGTTTGGCGCGGGCGGCGATATTCGGGGTATGTGTCGCGTCGGTCTGCGGCACATGACTGGAACAACCCGCCAGAGTGGCGGACACAGCCACCGCTATGGCTTGAGCCAAGCGGGTCAATGCGTCTGAATTGATGACTTTACTAATAGATGACGACATTGGCTGGAAGTAAGTTCCGGGCAAAAATGTCGGTCGATTCTAGAAAGCGTCCCCCCTGCGGTCAACCATTCAGTATTTTCATTACAAAACGAAGACGGCTTAGAACGTATCTTTCCAAGCCCTTAAAGCAGAAAAAACCTTACTTGGTGCCCGGTTATCGGGGCCAATCCGTTCGTCCAATTTTTCTTTAACAGATGTTTCAGAGGCGCGTAAAAACGGGTTGGTGAGCTTTTCCAGGGCCAGCGTCGACGGCAAGGTCATGATCCCGGCTTCGCGTTGTTGCGTCACCTTGGCCAGGCGAGCGGCAATGTCCGGATTGTCAGGCTCCACTGCGGCAGCAAATTTCAGGTTGCTCAGAGTGTATTCGTGGGTGCAATACACCAGCGTGTCTTCCGGCAATGCGGCCAGGCGTGTCAGCGAGGTGTGCATTTGTTCAGGCGTGCCTTCGAACAACCGTCCGCAACCGGCGGCAAACAGGGTGTCACCGCAGAACAACAGACCATGATGGTAATAGGCAATGTGCCCCAGTGTATGACCGGGGACGGCGAAAACATCGAAGTCCCAGCCCAGCACGCTGACACGGTCGTTGTCCTTGAGCGCCACGTCCAGGCCCGGGATGGTTTCGCTGGCGGGGCCATAGACCTTCGCGTTAGTCGCTTTTTTCAGCCGCTCGACGCCGCCGACGTGGTCATGATGGTGGTGAGTGATCAGAATATCGCTCAATGCCCAACCCGGATGCGCTGCAAGCCAGGCCTGCACGGGGGCGGCATCACCCGGATCGACCACGGCGCAGCGCTGGGTGCGGTGGTCTTGTAACAACCAGATGTAGTTGTCGGTGAAGGCGGGCAGGGCACTGATCTGTATCATCGTCGGATTCGCCAAGCGGAAAACAATGGTGCATCTTAGAACTTCCTGGCGCGTTGGAGAATGCAATGACCGATAAAGCGTTCGCTCAGGCTGATCCCGAGTGGCTGACATTGATCAGCGCGGCCCGTGAATGGCTGTCCGGCCCTATCGGGAAATTTTTGCTGGATGAAGAACGACGCATGCTCGAAGACGAGTTGGGGCGCTTCTTCGGCGGTTATCTGGTGCATTACGGTCCGTCGGCCCAGACGCCGCCGTCGGCGCCCCAAGTGCAGCGCAATGTGCGGCTCGGTGCGCCGTTGCCCGGTGTCGAAATCGTTTGTGAAGAACAGGCCTGGCCGTTGAGCGAGCACGCCGCTGACGTAGTGGTGTTGCAGCATGGGCTGGATTTCTGTCTGTCGCCCCATGGTTTGCTGCGTGAAGCGGCGAGCAGCGTGCGGCCGGGCGGGCATTTGCTGATCATCGGCATCAATCCGTGGAGCACTTGGGGCTTGCGTCATGTGTTCACCCATGACGCCATGCGCAAGGCGCGTTGCATCTCGCCGTCGCGCGTCGCCGACTGGCTGAACCTGCTGGGTTTCGCGCTGGAGAAACGCCGCTTCGGGTGCTATCGTCCGCCGCTTGCTTCACCCGCCTGGCAGGCCCGTCTGGCCGGTTGGGAGCGCAAGGCCGGCGACTGGCAACTGTCGGGCGGCGGTTTCTATTTATTGGTGGCACGCAAGATCGTGGTGGGCCTGCGTCCACTTCGTCAGGAACGGCGCGAACCGATGGGCAAGCTGATTCCCTTGCCAATGGCCAAGGTCAATCGTCGCCGCATCGACCCGTAATACCTTTTTAATATTCCCGGTCGGGTCAGTCCCGGCCTCGGGCATCGTCGATCTCTGATCGTCGAGCCACCGCATTTTCTGGATAGATTGGCATGAGCGATAGCGTAGAACTCTTCACCGACGGCGCCTGCAAAGGCAACCCTGGCCCTGGCGGCTGGGGCGCACTGCTGGTGTGCAAAGGCGTTGAAAAGGAATTGTGGGGCGGCGAAGCCAACACCACCAACAACCGCATGGAGCTGATGGGCGCTATTCGTGGCCTCGAAGAGCTCAAGCGCTCGTGCGACGTGCTGCTGGTGACCGACTCCCAGTACGTGATGAAAGGCATCAACGAATGGATGGACAACTGGAAGAAGCGCGGCTGGAAAACCGCGGCGAAAGAGCCGGTTAAAAATGCCGACTTGTGGAAGTTGTTGGATGAACAGGTCAATCGCCACAACGTCACCTGGAAATGGGTGCGGGGGCACATCGGTCACCACGGTAACGAACGGGCAGACCAGTTGGCCAACCGGGGTGTGGATGAAGTGCGCGGTTACAAGCAGGCTTGATGATTCCACCGTTCTCCTGTGGGAGCCGGGCTTGCCCGCGATGAACGATGACGCGGCTTTACTGAAAGTCCGCAGCGTCTGCATCGCGGGCAAGCCCGGCTCCCACAGGACATCGCAGCATCAAGCTGGTGGTGGCCAGTTGCTGGTCAGAAAACTGATCGCTGACCGCCCCACGAATCCTCAAACTGCATGAGCGCCGGTCACGTGGCTGTGCGCGCCGGATCCCGCGAGCGTGTTAACATCGCCGCTTTTGCACGAATGACCCGTTGAGAGCTGAGCACTGATGGCCACCAGATCCGTTGTACTCGATACCGAAACCACCGGCATGCCGGTGACCGACGGCCACCGGATTATCGAAATCGGCTGTGTCGAGTTGATCGGTCGGCGCCTGACCGGCCGGCATTTTCACGTTTACCTGCAACCGGATCGCGAGAGTGACGAAGGCGCTATCGGCGTCCACGGCATCACCAACGAATTTCTGGTGGGCAAACCGCGTTTCACTGAAGTGGCCGATGAGTTCTTCGAATTCATCAAAGGCGCGCAACTGATCATCCATAACGCGGCGTTCGACGTTGGCTTCATCAACAACGAATTCGCCCTGATGGGCCAGCACGATCGTGCGGACATCACGCAACACTGCTCGATCCTCGATACCTTGATGATGGCCCGGGAACGTCACCCGGGGCAGCGCAACAGCCTCGACGCCTTGTGCAAACGGTATGGCGTCGATAACTCGGGTCGAGAGCTGCACGGCGCCTTGCTCGACTCCGAAATTCTGGCTGACGTTTACCTGACCATGACCGGCGGCCAGACCAGCCTGTCGCTGGCCGGTAATGCGTCCGACGGTAATGGCTCCGGCGAAGGTGCAGATAACTCGGCCACCGAAATCCGCCGCTTGCCGGCCGACCGCACACGCGCCCGCATCATCCGCGCCAGCGAAGATGACCTGGCCCAGCATGTGGCGCGTCTTGAAGCCATCGCGAAAGCCGCCGGCGCCCCGTCGCTGTGGCAGCAACTGGCGGATGCCAAGGCGCAGGCCTGAATCCGTAGCAGCTGTCGAGCACCGCGAGGCTGCGTCCGGCTGCGAAGCAGGCGTGAAACCAGACACTACGGTGTTTCAGGTATACCGCGTTCTCTGGGTTTACGACGGCTACGCAGCCGAACGCAGCCGAACGCAGCCTCGCGGTGCTCGACAGCTGCTACAGGTCGTGTTCGTTTGCGACATTAGCGTGCGCCCGGTGACCCACTTCAGGGCATCGGCACTCGCCACATCCGCATCAACCCTCTACCCTGAGGATATTGGCAGGCTGCAGTCTGCCGCCTCAGGACACTGAGCCCCATGTATAAAGATTTGAAGTTCCCGGTCCTGATCGTCCACCGTGACATCAAGGCCGACACCGTCGCCGGCGATCGCGTGCGGGGCATCGCCCGGGAGTTGGAGCAGGAAGGCTTCAGCATTGTTTCGGCGGTGGATTACACCGAAGGGCGGCTGGTCGCGTCGACCCATCACGGCCTCTCTTGCATGTTGATTGCCGCTGAAGACGCCAGTACCGACTCGCATTTATTGCAAAACATGGCCGAGTTGATCGGCCTGGCGCGAGTGCGTGCGCCGGACCTGCCGATCTTCGCCCTCGGCGAACAAGTGACGCTGGAAAACGCGCCCGCCGATGCGATGGCCGAACTCAATCAGTTGCGCGGCATTCTTTATCTGTTCGAAGACACGGTGCCGTTCCTGGCCCGGCAAGTGGCCCGGGCCGCACGCAAGTACCTGGACTGTCTACTGCCACCGTTTTTCAAGGCGCTGGTGCAACACACCGCCGATTCCAATTATTCCTGGCACACACCTGGCCACGGCGGTGGCGTGGCGTACCACAAGAGCCCGGTCGGGCAGGCGTTTCACCAGTTTTTTGGGGAAAACACCCTGCGTTCGGATTTGTCCGTGTCGGTTCCCGAATTGGGTTCCTTGCTCGATCACACCGGTCCGCTGGCGGAAGCGGAAGCGCGCGCCGCGCGCAATTTCGGCGCCGATCACACCTTTTTCGTGATCAATGGCACCTCGACCGCCAACAAAATCGTCTGGCATTCGATGGTCGCCCGCGATGACCTGGTGCTGGTGGACCGCAACTGTCACAAGTCGGTGTTGCATTCGATCATCATGACCGGCGCGATCCCGTTGTACCTGTGCCCGGAGCGCAACGAACTGGGGATCATCGGCCCGATTCCGTTGAGCGAATTCAGCCGCGAGTCGATCCAGGCCAAGATCGACGCCAGCCCGCTGACCAAAGGTCTCGCGCCCAAGGTCAAATTAGCGGTCATCACCAACTCGACCTATGACGGCCTTTGCTACAACGCGGAGTTGATCAAGCAGAGCCTGGGCAGCAGCGTCGAGGTGCTGCATTTCGACGAGGCCTGGTACGCCTATGCGGCGTTCCATGAGTTTTTCGCCGGGCGTTACGGCATGGGCACTTCGCGTAGCGAAGACAGTCCGCTGGTGTTCACCACGCATTCCACGCACAAGTTGCTGGCAGCGTTCAGTCAGGCCTCGATGATTCATGTTCAGGACGGCGGCGCTCGGCAACTGGACCGCGACCGCTTCAACGAAGCGTTCATGATGCACATCTCCACGTCGCCCCAATACAGCATCATTGCGTCGCTGGACGTGGCCTCGGCGATGATGGAGGGTCCGTCCGGGCGTTCGCTATTGCAGGAGATGTTTGACGAGGCCCTGAGTTTTCGTCGCGCCCTGGCCAATTTGCGGCAGCACATTGCGGCGGATGACTGGTGGTTTTCCATCTGGCAGCCGCCGTCGGTGGAAGGCATCGATCGCGTGGTCACCGAAGACTGGCTGCTGCAACCCGATGCCGACTGGCACGGCTTTGGCGGCGTGACCGACGATTACGTGTTGCTCGATCCGATCAAAGTCACCCTGGTGATGCCTGGCCTGACCGCCGGCGGCGCGCTGAGCGAACGCGGGATTCCGGCGGCCGTCGTCAGTAAATTCCTCTGGGAGCGCGGGTTGGTGGTCGAAAAGACCGGGCTGTATTCGTTCCTGGTGCTGTTCTCGATGGGCATCACCAAAGGCAAATGGAGCACGCTGTTGACCGAGTTGTTGGAGTTCAAGCGCAGCTACGATGCCAACGTCAGCCTGGCAACCTGCCTGCCCTGTGTGGCGCAACAGAGCGTCGGGCGTTATCAAGGCATGGGCTTGCGCGATTTGTGCGATCAATTGCACGCCTGCTATCGCAGCAATGCCACGGCCAAACACCTCAAGCGCATGTACACCGTGCTGCCGGAAATCGTCATGAAGCCGGCCGACGCCTATGATCATTTGGTGCGGAGCGAGGTGGAAGCCGTGTCGATCGATGCTCTGGACGGGCGGATTGCTGCGGTGATGCTGGTTCCGTATCCGCCGGGCATTCCATTGATCATGCCGGGCGAGCGGTTCACAGAGGCGACCCGGTCAATCATCGACTACCTTTCATTTGCACGAACGTTTGATAGCAGTTTCCCCGGATTCGTCGTCGATGTGCATGGCTTGCAACACGAAGACGAGGGCAATGGACGGCACTACACCGTCGATTGCATCAAGGAATGAGGACCTTTCCCAGTATGCAACCTGTCATTAATCCCAAGTACCCCGGCCTTTCTGTGCGTGTCGCCGATGACGGCTTCGCAGCCTATATCTGGGGCAGTGATTTCAGCTTTGAAGTCGCCGCCTATGGCACCGCCGAAATGGGCAAACCGGTCGAGCAGTGGCCGATCACGCAGATCACCCCTTATCGAAAGTGTTACGGCATCGACCCTGAAGAGTTCAGCAGTTTTCGCGACGCCGCCGACAGTGCGATTTTCATGGCCTATCTCGATGATGAGCCCGTCGGCCATCTGGTGGTCAGCACCAACTGGAACGGCTTTGCCCATATCGACGAGCTGGCGGTGCATGCCCCGGCGCGGCACCATGGCGTGGCCAAAGCGTTGCTGGACGTGGCTCAGTTCTGGAGTCGCAAGAAAAAACTGCCGGGCATCATGCTTGAAACCCAGAACAACAACCTGGGCGCCTGTCGGCTCTATGAGCGGTGTGGTTATGTGATTGGCGGGATCGATCATCTGCGCTATCGCGGGATCGATCCGAACACCGCCGAAGTGGCGCTGTTTTGGTATCGCTTGTTCGATAATTCGCTGGAAAACCCGCTCAGTTCGCGAGCATCGCCGCGGCTTGTTCCGTAATGATGTCCAGCAGTGTCTGAACGGCGGCGGATGGCTCGCCGTTTTTCAGGGTCAGGGCGTAGAGGCTGACTGGCACTGCCGGCGCCAGCGGGCAAACATCCAGTCCGCTGGATTTGGCGCCAAGGGCGGTAAACGGGTCGACAATCGCCAGGCCTTCACCGGCCTCGACCATGCTGCGCATCATTTGATGCGTCTGCACCCGGATATGCACGAGCGGGGCAGGGCGCAAGGCCTGCAATTTGTTCTCGAGTGCCGGGCTTAGCGGGTCGTGGCCTTCCAGTCCGACCATCGACTGGCCCGCCAGATCCTGCAACGAAATGTATTTCTGCTTGGGCTGCAGCCAGCCATGGGGCGCCAAGAGCTGGAGCTTGCCTTGGGCAATCACCTGGCAATGGATGTCCGCGTGGTCGGGATCCTGCAGGCTCAACCCCAGATCGCTCTCGCGCAACAACAGGGTTTTGATGATCTCGCGGGTCGGGTGGCTCAGCAAGCTGCAAGGTGCATCGGGCAGGCGTCGGCGCAGGACGGCGATGCTCTGAGGCAACAGTTGTTGGGCCAGCGGCGGGGTGCAGATGATGCGCAGGGGCGGTGCCTGGTATTGCTTGAGGCTGGCGGCCAGGCGCTGAACGGGTTCAAGCGCTTCGTAGACGTGGGCGATTTCGACCTGTAGCTCCCGCGCTTCGCGGGTCGCCTGTAAGCGTCCGCGCACGCTGGAAAACAGCATGAAACCCAACTGACCCTCGGCCTCGCGCAAAATGCCTTCAACCTCGGCCACCGGCAACTGCAGCCATTCGGCAGCGGTGCCCAGGTGACCGGTCTGCACAAGCGCGTGGATCACTTCGATGTGGCGTAAACGCATGCGTGAAGTCCATGTTCGGCAGGTGAGGGAATCAGTGACTGAATCCTAACTCAAGTGCGCGCCTATGACTTCTGCTCATAACGCGGGGTTATGACGCGACGTTGGCAACTGGCACGCTGCCAACAAACGTGTCGGGTTCGCGCACGATGGTCACTTCCGATTGAACCAGCAGAAACTGGTTGTCATCCAGCTTCTTGATACGGTCGCCAATGGCCAGTTTGTAGGTGGTGACAGGCTCCGTGCTGCCCAAACCGTCTGCCGACGGGGTGGATTCCTGGAACTCATGCACGGAATAAACGCGGCCTTCCGCATCTCTTGCGTGGAACTGACCGACAAGTACTGCTGCCATCTGTTTAGAACCTCTGGAGATAAATCACTCAAATTTCGGTTCTGTAGACCGTGCTTGGGCGAAGTAAGTTTTCTTGCAAGAAAAAAATAGTCAGGGGCAGTGAAATTCAACAGCCCGCTGGGTGATTCGTCATCTATAACTACAAGCTCTTCCATCGGACAGTCGAGACATCTTCCATGAGCAACGTCTATACGATCGCCGTAATAGTCGGCAGCTTGAGAAAGGCATCGATCAATCGCAAGGTGGCACTGGCGCTGGCCAACCTTGCTCCCGCGAATCTCAAACTTCAAATCGTCGAAATTGGTGACTTGCCACTCTACAACGAAGACATCGATGGCGCTTCACCGCCGGCAGCCTACAGCACTTTCCGACAACAAGTACGTTCATCCGACGCAGTGCTGTTCGTCACCCCGGAATACAACCGTTCGGTGCCGGCGCCTATGAAGAATGCCATCGACGTGGGATCGCGGCCGTATGGCCAGAGTGCATGGAGCGGCAAACCGGGCGCAATCATCAGTGCTTCGCCGGGTGCTGTCGGCGGGTTTGGCGCCAACCATCACTTGCGTCAGTCCATGGTGTTTCTGGATGTGCCGTGCATGCAGCAGCCGGAAGCCTACCTCAGTGGTGCCGGTTCAGCGTTCGACGAGGCAGGAAAACCCTCAGAGTCGGTCAAACCGTTCTTGCAGAAATTCATCAACGCCTACGGCCAATGGGTCGAACAACACAAAAAAGTGTGATTGCCTTTGTAGCAGCAGCCTCGCGGGCTCGGCAGCTGCTACAGGTATCGTGGCTGGCAGCAAGTTTTGGCTTTACTCCGCTCGTGCATTGCGGCTGAATCGCGGTTTGTTTTCCGCTTAAAGTTGTTTTGCATGCTCATCGCTTCACTCATTTTCCTGCTGACCATCACGCTGGTGATCTGGCAACCCAAAGGCCTGGGTGTCGGTTGGAGTGCGGTATTCGGCGCTATGCTGGCGCTGATTTTCGGTGTGGTGCAGTTGAGCGACATCCCGATCGTATGGCAGATCATCTGGAACGCCACCGGCACGTTCGTGGCATTGATCATCATCAGTCTGTTACTGGACGAGGCGGGCTTCTTTGCCTGGGCCGCCTTGCATGTGGCGCGTTGGGGGCGGGGCAGCGGGCGTAAGCTGTTTGCTTATATGGTGCTGCTAGGGGCGTTGGTCTCGGCATTGTTCGCCAATGATGGCGCGGCGCTGATTCTGACGCCCATCGTGATTTCCATGCTGCTGGCGCTGCGATTCTCCCCGGCAGCCACGCTGGCGTTCGTGATGGGCGCCGGTTTTATCGCCGACACTGCAAGCCTGCCGCTGGTGGTGTCGAACCTGGTGAACATTGTTTCCGCCGACTTCTTTCATATCACGTTCAACCGCTACGCGGCGGTCATGGTCCCGGTCAACCTGGTGAGCGTCGCGGCGACGCTGGCGGTGTTGATGTGGTTCTTCCGTCGCGACATTCCCAAGGCTTACGACCCCGAGCAATTGGAGCTGCCGGCGACTGCGATACATGACAAGGCGACGTTTTTTGCTGGTTGGGTAGTGTTGGTGATCCTGCTCGTGGGTTGTTTTGCCCTGGAGCCGCTGGGCATTCCGATCAGCGCCATTTCTGCGGTGTGCGCCGCGTTGCTGTTGGGGATCGCCGCCCGGGGCCACAAGATTTCAACGCGCAAGGTGATGAAAGAAGCGCCGTGGCAGATCGTGATTTTTTCGCTGGGTATGTACCTGGTGGTGTATGACCTGCGCAATGCCGGGTTGACCGGGTATCTGGCGGGTTGGCTGGACGGGTTTGCACATTACGGCGTGTGGGGCGCGGCCATGGGCACGGGCGTGCTGACGGCGATTCTGTCTTCGATGATGAACAATTTGCCGACGGTGCTCATCGGTTTGCTGTCGATCGATGCCAGTCAGGCCAATGGTGTGGTGAAGGAGGCGATGATTTATGCCAACGTCATCGGTAGCGATCTTGGGCCGAAAATCACGCCGATTGGCAGTCTGGCGACGTTGTTGTGGCTGCATGTGCTGGAACGCAAGAGCATCCGGATTGGCTGGGGGTATTACTTCAAGGTCGGGGTGGTGTTGACGGTGCCGGTATTGTTGGTGACGTTGGCGGCTTTGGCTGTGCGGTTGTCCCTCTAGTCCGAGTTGGCTTCATCGCGGGCAAGCCCGCTCCCACATTGGATCTACGTCATAAGGAGATCACATGTGGGAGCGGGCTTGCCCGCGAAGGGGCCGGTCCAGACACCACGCATCTCAACCACTACCCGGCACATTCGGCCAAAGATCCGCCACCAGAAACAACCGTTCCGCTTCCTCCCATTCCCCCTCGGCATTTTCGACCAGGCGTACCATCAATTGCGCGGGCGCCAAGGGCTCCAGTTCACTGAGCCAGGCACTCAATTGCTCGACATTCCAGGTGTGCTCCGCGGGATAATGCGCCGGTGCCAGCCAGGCATGGCGGGGCAGGGGTTGCCAGCGACCGAAGGGGCGCTGCACGACAAAGTCCGCCCAGTCTTTCTGATGCAGCCAGCTACCGCGCAAATGCTGCGGATGCGCACCGCCGGGTGGCGCGGCGCGTCCCGGCCACGGATACAGCAGGTAACCGCCGAGCCACAAGTGTGCACTGAACTGCTGAATATCCAGGGCCGCCAGCACTTCGCGACTTTCGCCGCGGGCAGAAATGGGCAGTTGATGCAGAGCCAGGTGTGCCAGTTTGCGGTCCAGCCGATCATGACAACCGGGGCCGAGCCACTGAGCGGTGTCATGCCCGTCGCCATTTTGCGGCCCGAGATAGAGCTTGATAGCCAGTTCCAGGTGGTGCACGCCGTCGCGGTCACGCAGCAGCATGTCCAACTCACCCAGTGTGTGGCCTTCACGGCGGATCGGCAGGTTGGCGGCAATCAGCTCGATCCCCGGCGCGTGACGCACCGCGTACTGCCACAGGCGCTCGTAATACAGGCCCAGACGCCGGGTGCGGGCCTGGGACAGCCAGTGCAGCAAGTCATAGCTGTCACGGTCCAGTTGCCGCAGCCAGCGCTCCAGGCGCTCCGGCTCTTGCACCCATTCGCTGCCGGCCAGGGGATGGCGTTGCGGCCACGGTGTATCGACGAGCATCGGCGGCGCGAGGATGACCCAGGCCAGGTCGCGCACTTCGGGGTGGCGCAACTGATGGGGCAACGAGAGCAAATCGGGAAATAGGATCATCTTGCGAGCATAGCCCTAAACATGAGTACACCCTTGCGGCTGAAAGGATTTTGTCTATCCAGCGCTTTCGCCCATAATCGTCTTTTTCGCCGTCCTCGCAGGAACCCCATGGAGCAATTTCGTAATATCGGCATCATCGGTCGCCTGGGCAGTTCTCAGGTGCTGGATACCGTCCGCCGACTGAAACGGTTTCTGCTCGATCGTCACTTGCACGTGATCCTCGAAGACACCATCGCCGAAGTCCTTCCCGGTCACGGCCTGCAAACCTCGTCACGCAAGATGCTCGGCGAAGTGTGTGACATGGTGATTGTGGTCGGCGGTGACGGCAGCCTGCTCGGCGCCGCCCGGGCGCTGGCCAAGCACAATATTCCGGTGCTCGGCATCAACCGCGGCAGCCTCGGTTTCCTGACCGATATTCGTCCAGACGAGCTGGAAGTCAAGGTTGCCGAAGTGCTCGACGGCCATTACCTGGTGGAAAACCGCTTTCTGCTGCAAGCCGAAGTCCGCCGTCATGCCGAGGCCATCGGTCAGGGCGATGCACTCAATGACGTGGTGCTGCATCCCGGCAAATCGACGCGAATGATCGAGTTCGAACTGTACATCGACGGCCAGTTCGTTTGCAGCCAGAAGGCCGACGGCCTGATCGTCGCGACGCCCACCGGTTCGACCGCCTACGCGCTGTCGGCGGGCGGACCGATCATGCATCCCAAGCTCGACGCTATTGTGATTGTGCCGATGTACCCCCATACCTTGTCGGGCAGGCCGATTGTGGTCGATGGCAACAGTGAGCTGAAAATCGTCGTGTCCAAAGATATGCAGATTTACCCGCAAGTCTCCTGTGACGGGCAGAACCACTTCACCTGCGCCCCCGGCGACACCATCACCATCAGCAAGAAAGCGCAGAAGCTGCGGCTGATTCATCCGCTTGACCACAACTACTATGAAGTCTGCCGGACCAAACTCGGTTGGGGCAGTCGATTGGGTGGTGGAGGCGACTGATGCTCGATCCCGCGCGTAGCTACGACCTGATCGGTGACGTGCACGGTTGCGCTCTGACCCTTGAGCACTTGCTCGACCGGCTCGGTTACCAGAAACAACGCGGCGTCTGGCGACATCCATCACGGATGGCCGTGTTTGTGGGCGACATCATTGATCGCGGCCCGCGCATTCGCGAGGCGCTGCACATCGTCCATGACATGGTCGAGGCCGGCCAGGCGCTGTGCATCATGGGCAACCATGAATTCAACGCACTGGGCTGGAGCACGCCAGCGCCACCGGGCAGCGGCAAGCAGTTCGTCCGGGAACACACGCCGCGTCATGCCCGATTGCTGGGCGAAACCCTGACCCAGTTCCAAGACCATCCCGGTGACTGGCATGACTTCCTGCAATGGTTCTACGAGTTGCCACTGTTCATCGACGCCGGCCGCTTCCGGGTGGTGCATGCATGCTGGGATTCGGGCCTGATAGAGCCGTTGCGCTCGCTGTTCTCCAATGGCTGCGTCGATGAGCATTTCCTCCAGGCGTCGGCCGTGCCGGGCAGTTTCGCCTGCACCGTGTTCGACCGGCTGCTGCGCGGCACCGACATGCGCTTGCCCCATGGCTTGACCATGACCAGCGGCGACGGCCTGGTGCGCTCATTCTTCCGCACCAAATTCTGGGAAGACGACCCGCAAACCTACGGAGACATCGTGTTCCAGCCTGACGCATTGCCCGAACCCGTGGCGCAGACGCCCCTGACGTCCACGGAAAAAAACACCTTGCTGCGTTACGGCGTCGACGAGCCACTGTTGTTCGTCGGTCACTACTGGCGCAGCGGCAAACCGGTGCCGATTCGCCCGAACCTGGCCTGCCTGGATTACAGCGCAGTGCTCTACGGCAAACTGGTCGCCTATCGGCTGGATCAGGAAACCCGGCTCGATCCGAATAAATTTGTCTGGGTCGATGTCGAACGGCCGGAGGTGCTGCAATGAGTGCTGTTGCTGTTTTGCGTCTGCCACTGGCGGTGGACTTGAGCGGGTTCGTCAAACTGCTGCAACGCATGCAGGTGCCGCATCGCGTCAGCGAAGAGTCGGGCGAACAGGTGCTCTGGGTGCCGGCCAACATCAGCGAGGACGTGCTTTCGCTGTACGAACGCTTTCCTGCTGGTGACCCCGATCAGCAGCTGGACATTCCAGCGGCGCAAACCTTCCAGCGCCCTGGTTTTGTCGAGCAGCTGCGCTACGCGAAGGCGACAGCGCTGGTTTTGCTGCTGAGCATCCTCGTCGGCGCGGTGACGCTGCTGGGCGAAAATCTCGACACGATGCGCTGGCTGACCTTCCTCGATTTTCGCGTGGTCGGCGAGTACATCCATTTCGTGCCATTGGCTGACAGCCTGGCGGCGGGGCAGTGGTGGCGACTGATGACGCCGATGCTGATCCACTTCGGTATCCTGCACCTGGCCATGAACGGCATGTGGTATTGGGAGCTGGGCCGGCGCATCGAATCGCGCCAGGGCAGCATCAACCTGATTGGCCTGACGTTGCTGTTCAGCCTCGTTTCCAACTGCGCCCAGTATTATTTCAGCGGCCCGACCTTGTTCGGCGGGTTGTCCGGTGTGCTGTACGGCCTGCTCGGGCATTGCTGGATTTTCCAGCTGTTGGCGCCGAACCCGGCTTATCGCCTGCCGCGCGGTGTGCTGGTGATGATGCTGGTGTGGCTGGTGCTGTGCCTGTCCGGGCTGATCTCGATGATCGGCTTCGGTGAAATTGCCAACGCAGCCCATGTCAGCGGGTTACTCATCGGATGCTTCACCGGTTTGTTGGGTGGTTTGTACAACCGCCGTAAACTGGCCGCCTAAAACAGTTTATGTATTAAAGAGCGCGGAGACCTTGATGTCCTCTTTTAACGAAATGATCAAAAACATCACCCCCGATATCTACCAGGGCCTGAAACTGGCGGTGGAAATCGGTAAATGGGCGGACGGTAACAAGCTCACCGCCGAGCAACGTGAACTGTCGCTGCAAGCGATGATCGCCTGGGAAATCCAGAACCTGCCCGAAGAAGAGCGCACCGGTTACATGGGGCCGCAGGAATGCAGTTCGAAGTCGATCAGCGTGCCGAACATCCTGTTCAAGTCGGAAGCCATCCATTGATCGAGATTGGCCGCGGTGCAATCAGCAAAATGTCGGCCCGCCTTGACGGGTCCGACGTGCAGTACGCGTTTCGTCTGGGCGACCTCGAGGTGCCGGTCAATCCAATGATCGGCACCACCGTGCGCCTGGAATACCTGGGGGCGATTCATTGCACCCATTGTGGACGCAAGACCAAAACCAGTTTCAGCCAGGGCTATTGCTACCCGTGCATGACCAAACTGGCGCAGTGCGACATCTGCATCATGAGCCCGGAACGTTGCCACTTCGACGCCGGCACTTGCCGTGAGCCGGAGTGGGGCCAGACGTTTTGCATGACCGATCACATCGTCTATCTGTCCAACTCGTCGGGGGTGAAAGTCGGGATTACCCGCGCCACCCAGCTGCCGACCCGCTGGATCGATCAAGGCGCCCGCCAGGCGTTGCCGATCGTGCGGGTGTCGACCCGTCAGCAGTCGGGTTTCGTCGAGGACCTGTTTCGCAGCCAGGTGGCGGACAAGACCAACTGGCGTGTCTTGCTCAAGGGCGAAGCGGTGTCGGTGAACCTGGCCGAGGTCCGCGATCAATTGTTCGACCGCTGCGCCGAGGGCCTGCAAACCTTGCAGGAACGATTTGGACTACAAGCAATTCAGACGATTGCCGACGTAGAAACCCTTGAGATCCGCTATCCGGTCGAGCAATACCCGGCCAAAATCGTCAGCTTCAACCTGGACAAGAATCCGATTGCCGAAGGCACGCTGCTGGGGGTCAAGGGCCAATACCTGATCTTCGACACCGGCGTGATCAATATTCGTAAGTACACGGCTTATCAGCTCGCCGTGCATCAGTAAGGACTCCAGCATGCGCACCGAACAACCGAAGATGATTTACCTGAAAGACTATCAGGCGCCTGAGTACCTGATCGACGAGACGCACCTGACCTTCGAGTTGTTCGAGGACCACAGCCTGGTCCATGCGCAGCTGGTGATGCGCCGCAATCCCGAGCGCGGCCCGGGCCTGCCGCCGCTGGTGCTGGACGGTCAGCAACTGGAGCTGCTGTCGGTCACCCTGGCCGACCGCGAGCTGAGCGAAAGCGACGATCAACTGACCGGCTATCAGTTAACAGAGCAGCACCTGACCCTGCACCCGACCAGCACCACCTTCACGGTCGACACCAGCGTCAGGATCCACCCGGAAACCAACACCGCGCTGGAAGGTTTGTACAAGTCCAGCGGCATGTTCTGCACCCAGTGCGAGGCTGAAGGTTTCCGCAAGATCACCTACTACCTCGACCGCCCGGATGTGATGAGCAAGTTCACCACCACGGTCGTCGCCGAGCAGCACAGCTACCCGGTGCTGCTGTCCAACGGCAACCCGATTGCCAGCGGGCCCGGCGAAGACGGCCGGCACTGGGCGACCTGGGAAGACCCGTTCATGAAACCGGCGTACCTGTTCGCGCTGGTGGCCGGTGATTTGTGGTGCGTTGAAGACACCTTCACCACCATGACCGAGCGTTCCGTGGCATTGCGCATTTACGTCGAGCCGGAAAACATCGACAAGTGCCAGCACGCCATGAACAGCCTGAAGAAGTCGATGCGCTGGGATGAAGAGGTCTACGGCCGCGAGTACGACCTGGACATCTTCATGATCGTCGCGGTCAATGACTTCAACATGGGCGCCATGGAGAACAAGGGCCTCAACATCTTCAACTCCAGCGCCGTGCTGGCCCGCGCCGAAACCGCCACCGACGCCGCGCACCAGCGTGTCGAAGCCATCGTCGCCCACGAATACTTCCACAACTGGTCGGGCAACCGCGTGACCTGCCGCGACTGGTTCCAGCTGTCGCTCAAGGAAGGCTTCACGGTGTTCCGCGATGCCGGGTTCTCCTCGGACATGAACTCGGCCACGGTCAAACGCATCCAGGACGTGGCCTACCTGCGCACGCACCAGTTCGCCGAAGACGCCGGTCCCATGGCCCACGCCGTGCGGCCGGACAGTTTTATCGAGATTTCCAACTTCTACACCCTGACGGTGTACGAAAAGGGCTCGGAAGTGGTCGGCATGATCCACACCTTGCTCGGGGCCGAAGGCTTCCGCAAAGGCAGTGATCTGTATTTCGACCGCCACGACGGCCAGGCTGTAACCTGCGACGACTTCATCAAAGCGATGGAAGATGCCAACGGTGTCGACCTGACCCAGTTCAAGCGCTGGTACAGCCAGGCGGGTACGCCGCGGTTGGCGGTGAGCGAGTTTTACGATGCTGCGGCGAAAACCTACAGCCTGACGTTCCGTCAAAGCTGCCCGGCAACCCCGGACAAGGTTGAAAAACTGCCGTTTGTGATTCCTGTTGAGTTGGGCCTGCTGGACTCCAAAGGCGCGGCGATTGCCTTGCGTCTGTCCGGCGAAGCCAGCGCTCAGGGCACGTCGCGGGTAATTTCGGTGACCGAAGCTGAGCAGACCTTCACCTTCGTCGACATCGCTGAACAACCGCTGCCTTCACTGCTGCGTGGTTTCTCGGCGCCAGTCAAACTGAGCTTCCCGTACAACCGCGATCAACTGATGTTCCTGATGCAGCATGACAGCGACGGTTTCAACCGTTGGGATGCCGGTCAGCAACTGTCGGTGCAAGTGTTGCAAGAGCTGATTGCCCAGCATCAGGCCGGCGAAACGCTGGTGCTGGATCAGCGCCTGATTTCTGCCCTGCGCACCGTGCTGTCGGACGAGACGCTGGATCAGGCTATGGTCGCGGAAATGCTTTCGCTACCAGGCGAGGCCTATCTGACCGAAATCAGCGAAGTGGCTGACGTCGATGCGATTCACATTGCACGCGAGTTTGCTCGCAAGCAACTGGCGCAAGGGTTGTTTGAAGCGTTGTGGCTGCGTTATCAGGCCAATCGCGAACTGTCGAAGAAAACCCCTTACGTGGCCGAGGCCGAGCACTTCGCTCGTCGCGCGTTGCAGAACATTGCGCTGTCGTACCTGATGCTCAGCGGGAAACCGCAAGTGTTGGCGGCGACGCTTGAGCAATTCGAAACCAGCGACAACATGACCGAGCGGCTGACCGCGTTGGCGGTGTTGGTCAATTCACCGTTTGAAGCAGAGAAAGCCAAGGCGCTGGCGAGTTTTGCCGAGCACTTCAAGGACAATCCGCTGGTCATGGATCAGTGGTTCAGTGTTCAAGCGGGCAGCACGTTGCCGGGTGGTCTGGAGCGGGTGCGTCAGTTGATGCAGCATTCGGCGTTCAACATGAAGAACCCGAACAAGGTGCGGGCTTTGGTCGGTGCGTTTGCCGGGCAGAACCTGATCAATTTCCATGCAGCTGATGGCTCGGGGTATCGCTTCCTCGCGGATCTGGTGATTGAGTTGAACGGGTTCAATCCGCAGATCGCTTCCCGGCAGTTGGCGCCGCTGACGCGCTGGCGCAAATACGACGACGCGCGTCAGGCGTTGATGAAAGGCGAGCTGGAGCGCATTCGCGCTTCGGGTCAGCTGTCCAGCGATGTGTTTGAAGTGGTCAGCAAAAGCCTGGCCTGAGTCATGCTTTGCTCCCACAGGGTTCACTCGGACCCTGTGGGGGGTTGGCTTTTGTGCCTTGGCGGCCTGACAGCCGACCAGTCTCCCCCAGATGTACACCGTCCACCTGTAGGAGCTGGCTTGCCAGCGAAGGCGGCCTGACAGCCGACCATTCTCTTCTTGGTGTACATATCCATTCCTGCGGTAACGGCCACTTAGGGTTTCGCCCTTACGGCGACTCACTTTTTTTTCAAACGCCAAAAAAAAGTAAGCAAAAAAAGGCTCGCCCCGAGCGTCCGGCCCCTCGCTAAAGCTCGGCGTTCCTTCGCTCCGGTATCCATCCGGGGACACTGCCCTCCGGTCTGCTTCGCTACGACCTACATGCAGCGTGTTCGACTGCGTCGAACGGCGCTACGCGCCACTCCCCCGGATGAACACCTCCACTCAGCCTCCCGAAGGGGCGGGCAAATCAAAAGCCAAAGATCAAAAGCTTTCAGGCGAGCTAACGCTCGGCCTGTTGAGCGGTGAGAAGCGAGAGCAGCACGCCGAACCATTGTGGGAGCGAGCCTGCTCGCGAAGCTTTTGGCTTTGGCTTTGGCTTTGGCTTTGGCTTTTGATCTTGATCTTGAGCTTGATCTTGATCTGCTTTTTATCTTTCGCCCCTTCGGCAGGCCGAGCGTAGGTGTTCATCAGGGGGTAGGCGCGTAGCGCCGTGCGGCGAAGCCGCACACATCGAGAGGAGGTCGTAGCGAAGCAGACCGTAGGCGATGCCCCCTGATGGACACCATAGCGAGGGAACACTGAGCCTTAGCGAAGTGCCGTACGCCGGGGCGAAGCCTTTTGGTTCCTTTTCGGCGTTTGGAAAAGTGAGTCGCTGTAAGAGCGAAACCATAAGCAGCCGTTACCGCAGCAACGGATATGTACACGCATCGAAATCACGCGTCCGAATGCTGTGCTATTCAGCAGCTACCCATCCCCCTCAGGTTAACAAAACATAACGTGGCGTCGATTGTCAGACCTTTCCAAACCCCGATAGGATAAGCCAGCTTCCGAAGGGGCTCTAGATTGCGCGTTTCAGGACCAAGCTCCAAACAGCCAATCACAACGAGCACCCTTACGGCGCCCAGAAAGGTTGAACGACCTAACAATAATAATGGGGGAAGGTCTATGAGTGAGCCTGTCATGGGTGTGGGTATCTGCCGCCCGCCGGCATTACGCAAAATCGCGTTGCTGGCTACAGCGCTCTCGCTGTTGGGCTGTGCCGTGTTGTCGGCACCTGTGCTGGCCGCTGCCGCGCCAGCATCCGATGTTGTTTATTCCATTGAATCCGCCAAGGCCTCCAAAAGCCTGCTGCTGGATGTCGTCCACGCCGGCAAACGCCTGGTGGCGGTCGGGGATCGCGGGCACATTCTGTATTCCGATGACCAGGGCACGACCTGGGTTCAAGCCAAGGTGCCATCCCGGGCATTGCTGACGTCGGTGTTTTTTGTCGATGACAAACACGGCTGGGCCGTCGGCCATGACGCACAGATCCTCGCGAGTGAGGACGGTGGCGCCACCTGGACCAAGCAATTCGACGATTTGAAACGCGAAGCGCCGCTGCTCGACGTCTGGTTCAAGGACGCCAACAACGGCTATGCCGTGGGTGCTTATGGCGCGCTGCTGGAAACCATCGACGGCGGCAAGCACTGGGAAGACGCCAGTGACCGCCTGGACAACGAGGACCAGTTCCACCTCAATGGCATCGCATCGGTCAAGGATGCCGGGCTGTTCATCGTCGGCGAGCAGGGCAGCATGTTCCGCTCGGCCGATTGGGGGCAGACCTGGGAGAAACTCGAAGGCCCGTACGAAGGCTCGCTCTTCGGTGTCATCGGCACGGCGCAAGCCAATACGCTGCTGGCTTACGGCCTGCGCGGCAATCTCTATCGCTCCACGGATTTTGGCAGCACCTGGGAACAGGTCGAGCTGAAAGCCGCTCGCGGCGCACTGGAGTTCGGGCTGTCCGGCGCAACGCTGCTCGACGATGGTTCCATCGTGATCGTCGGCAACGGCGGCTCAGTGATACGCAGCAACGACAATGGCGAAACCTTCAGCGTGTTCAACCGTCCGGATCGCATTTCCGTATCGGCAGTGACGGCGGCGGGCAACGGCAATCTGATTCTGGCAGGACAGGGCGGCGTTCGCGCTACTTCGCCAACCGGCTCAGAGCTGGGCAAATAATAAGAAGGGCGGAGCTATGACATCGATGACAAGCCATCACCAAGACAAGGCGACGTTTCTTGAACGCCTGATTTTCAACAACCGCCCGGCAGTGATCTTCATCTGCCTGCTGGTCAGTATTTTCCTGTTCTGGCAGGCGACGCTGATCCGGCCGTCCACCAGCTTCGAAAAAATGATCCCGCTCGATCATCCGTTCATTCAAAAGATGATGGAGCACCGCAACGATCTGGCAAACCTGGGCAACACGGTGCGGATCTCGGTGGAAGCCACTGACGGCGACATCTTCTCCAAGGAATACATGGAGACCCTGCGTCAGATCAACGACGAGGTGTTCTACATTTCCGGCGTCGACCGTTCCGGCCTCAAGTCGCTGTGGAGCCCGAGCGTGCGTTGGACCGAGGTGACGGAGGAGGGCTTCGCCGGTGGTGAAGTGATCCCGCAGAGCTACAACGGTTCCCAGCAAAGCCTCGATCTGCTGCGCAACAACGTCCTCAAGTCCGGGCAAGTCGGACGTCTGGTGGCCAACGATTTCAAGTCGAGCATTGTCGATATCCCGCTGCTGGAGTCCTACCCGGACCCGCAGGACCAGGGCAAGTTGCTGGCGCTGGACTACCGCAAGTTCTCCCACGAGCTGGAAGAAAAAATCCGCGACAAGTTTGAAAAACAGAACCCTAACGTGCAGATCCATATCGTCGGTTTCGCCAAGAAAGTCGGCGACCTGATCGATGGTCTGGTCATGGTGGTGATGTTCTTCGGTGTCGCCTTCGTGATTACGCTGATTCTGTTGTACTGGTTCACCAACTGCATGCGCAGCACCGTGGCGGTACTCAGTACCACGCTGGTGGCGGTGATCTGGCAGCTTGGGTTGATGCACTTCTTTGGTTTCGGGCTGGATCCGTACTCGATGCTGGTGCCGTTCCTGATCTTCGCCATCGGTATTTCCCACGGCGTACAGAAGATCAACGGTATCGCCTTGCAGTCCAGTGAGGCCGACAACGCGCTGACCGCTGCGCGACGCACGTTCCGTCAGCTGTTCCTGCCGGGGATGATTGCGATCCTTGCGGATGCGGTGGGTTTCATCACGCTGCTGATCATCGACATTGGCGTGATCCATGAACTGGCCATCGGCGCGTCCATCGGCGTGGCGGTAATCGTGTTCACCAACCTGATCCTGCTGCCGGTGGCGATTTCCTACGTCGGTATCAGCAAACGCGCAGTGGAACGCAGCAAAAAGGATGCAACCCGCGAACACCCGTTCTGGCGACTGCTGTCGAACTTTGCCAGCGCGAAAGTCGCGCCGGTGTCGATCGCGCTGGCCTTGCTGGCCTTCGGTGGCGGTCTCTGGTACAGCCAGAACCTGAAAATCGGCGACCTCGATCAAGGTGCTCCAGAGTTGCGTCCGGACTCGCGCTACAACAAGGACAACAACTTCATCATCAGCAACTACTCCACCAGTTCCGACGTGTTGGTGGTGATGGTCAAGACCAAGGCTGAAGGCTGCTCACGCTATGAAGCCATGGCGCCGATCGACGAGCTGATGTGGAAGATGCAGAACACCGAGGGCGTGCAGTCGGCGATTTCCCTGGTGACCGTGTCCAAGCAGATGATCAAGGGCATGAACGAGGGCAACCTGAAATGGGAAACCCTGTCGCGTAACCCGGATGTGCTGAACAACTCCATCTCCCGTGCCGATGGCCTGTACAACAACAGTTGCTCCCTGGCGCCGGTGCTGGTGTTCCTCAACGATCACAAGGCGGCGACGCTCGATCGTGCGGTGCATGCGGTGCAGGAATTCGCCAAGGAAAACAACAAGGACGGCCTGGAATTCATCCTCGCGGCCGGTAACGCCGGGATCGAAGCGGCCACCAACGAGGTGATCAAGGAATCCGAGCTGACCATCCTGATCCTCGTCTACATCTGCGTCGCAACCATGTGCATGATCACCTTCCGTTCGTGGGCGGCGACCTTGTGCATCGTGTTGCCGCTGGTGCTGACCTCGGTACTGGGCAACGCCTTGATGGCGTTCATGGGCATCGGCGTGAAAGTCGCGACGCTGCCGGTGGTGGCGCTGGGTGTGGGGATTGGCGTGGACTACGGCATCTACATCTACAGCCGTCTGGAAAGTTTCCTGCGTGCTGGTCTTCCGTTGCAGGAAGCCTATTACCAGACGTTGAAATCCACCGGTAAAGCGGTGCTGTTCACCGGTTTGTGCCTGGCCATCGGTGTGTGCACCTGGATCTTCTCGGCCATCAAGTTCCAGGCCGACATGGGCCTGATGCTGACCTTCATGCTGCTCTGGAACATGTTCGGCGCGCTGTGGCTGCTGCCTGCGCTGGCGCGGTTCCTGATCAAACCGGAGAAACTGGCAGGACAGAAGGGCAACTCGCTGTTCGCTCACTGATCTGTCGCTGAAACAAAAAAGCCGCAACCCAGGTTGCGGCTTTTTTATATCCCGAATTCAACACTAAACCCCTGTAGGAGCGGGCTTGCCCGCGAATGCGGTGTGTCAGTCGACATCATCGTTACCTGATACTCCGCCTTCGCGAGCAAGCTCGCTCCTACATTGGTTCTGTGGTGGTTATGAGGGATCGGTACCCAGCACCACATTCAACGCACTACGCGCATCATCCAGTTGCACCAGCGTCGCGTGCCGTGCGCCGAGCGGATCGCGGTTCTCGATGGCCGTGAGGATTGCCTTGTGCCGAGGCAGCGCCAGTTCATGCAGGTTCGGCCGCTGGTTGGAATGCTTCAATGCTTCGGCTATCGCCACCGACAGCATGTTGCACAGGTTGGCCAGCAAGTCGTTGTGGGTTGCATCGGCGATTCGGCTGTGGAAATCCAGATCAGGTTGCAGTAAGGCCTCCGGCGTCGGCGCGGCCTCCATGCGTTGGTAGGCTTCGCCAATGGACGCGATGTCCGCCTCCGTGGCGAACTGTGCGGCCAATGCGGCGACGGCGGGCTCGATGATGCTGCGCACACTGGTCAACAGGTCGAAAAACTCATTCTGCGGGCTGCTTTGCATCAACCAGTGCAAAACGTCCGGATCAAGCATGTGCCACTCTTTGCGCTGCTTGACCACCGTGCCGACGCGCGGACGGCAATACACCAGGCCCTTGGCGACCAATACTCGGGTGGCTTCGCGCAGCACCGGGCGGCTGACTGCGTACTCCTCACACAGCAGGGCCTCGGCGGGCAGCTTGTCACATGGCTTGAAACGCCCGGAAACAATCTGCATGCCCAGTTCCTGGACTATGCGCGAGTGCATGCTTTTACGGTCGGACGGTTTGCGGTAATCCATGGGGAGCGGCGCGGTCCTGTGCGAGGGTGTGTTGCGCATGATAACAGGCGCGGACACGGTCCTGAATCAGATGAAGAACCAATGTAGGAGCGAGCTTGCTCGCGAAAGCGGCGGGTCAGTCAACATGGATGTTGACTGTTAGACCGCTATCGCGGGCAAGTCGAATCGTCGCACCGCCGCTCCCACAGGGGTTTTGTGTTGATCAGTGAGAGTGGCGCGGGACCTCGGCACCGCGGCAGCCGACCAGGAAGTCGAAATCGCAGCCCTGATCCGCCTGCAGCACATGGTCAATGTACAGCTGACGATATCCGCCCAGGATCATTTGCTGTGGTGGCTGTAAATCAGCCATGCGCGCCGCCAGTTCAGCATCCGGGATATCCAGGTGCAAACGCCCGTTGGCACAGTCCAGTTCAATCCAGTCGCCTTCTTTCACCGCGGCCAACGGTCCGCCCGCTGCCGCTTCCGGCGCGACGTGCAAAACCACGGTGCCATAAGCGGTGCCGCTCATGCGTGCGTCAGAGATGCGCACCATGTCGGTCACGCCCTGGGCGAGCAACTTGGCCGGCAAACCCATGTTGCCGACTTCGGCCATGCCCGGATAACCCTTGGGGCCGCAGTTCTTCATCACCAGGATCGAGTTGGCGTCGACGTCCAGCTCTGGATCGTTGATCCGTGCCTTGTACATGTCGAAGTTCTCGAACACCACGGCCCGGCCGCGATGCTGCATCAATTCAGCCGTGGCGGCGGACGGTTTGAGCACCGCGCCGAGTGGCGCCAGGTTGCCGCGCAACACGCAGATGCCGCCATCGGCGCGGATCGGGTTGTCGAGGGTTCGGATCACCTCGTCCTGACCGTAAATCGGCGCGTCTTTGGTGTTCTCGCCGAGGGTCTTGCCGTTAACGGTCAAGGCATTCGGGTTCGGGATCAGGTTGGCTTCACCGAGACGACGCAATACCGCTGGCAAACCACCGGCGTAGTAGAACTCTTCCATCAGGAAACGCCCGGACGGTTGCAGGTCGACGATGGTCGGCATGCCGCGACCGATGCGGGTCCAGTCATCCAGCTCCAGGTCCACACCGATACGGCCGGCGATGGCTTTCAAGTGGATCACAGCGTTGGTCGAACCGCCGATGGCCGCGTTGACACGGATGGCGTTTTCGAAAGCTTCCTTGGTGAGAATCTTCGACAGTTTCAGATCTTCGCGAACCATCTCCACCGCACGCATGCCGGACATGTGCGCCAACACATAACGCCGTGCATCCACCGCTGGAATTGCCGCGTTGTGGGGCAGGGAAGTGCCAAGCGCTTCAGCCATGCAGGCCATGGTCGACGCGGTGCCCATGGTGTTGCAGGTGCCGGCCGAGCGGGACATGCCGCCCTCGGCCGCGAGGAAATCGTCAATGGTGATGGTGCCGGCTTTCACTTGTTCGCTGAGCTGCCACACCACGGTGCCGGAACCGATGTCCTGGCCTTTGTGTTTACCGTTGAGCATCGGTCCGCCGGTGACGACGATTGCCGGGACGTCGCAACTGGCCGCGCCCATCAGCAGCGCCGGGGTGGTTTTGTCGCAACCAGTCAGCAGCACCACGCCATCAATCGGGTTGCCGCGAATCGCTTCTTCGACGTCCATGCTCGTCAGGTTGCGGGTGAACATGGCGGTCGGGCGCAGGTTCGATTCGCCGTTGGAGAACACCGGGAATTCAACAGGGAACCCACCGGCCTCGATCACTCCGCGTTTGACGTGCTCCGCGATCTGGCGGAAGTGCGCGTTGCACGGGGTCAGTTCCGACCAGGTGTTGCAGATGCCGATGATTGGCTTGCCCTGGAACTGGTGGTCGGCGATGCCCTGATTCTTCATCCAGCTGCGGTACATGAAGCCGTTCTTGTCGGCGGTGCCAAACCATTGGGCGGAGCGCAGGGTGGGTTTCTTATCAGACATGATCGATTCTCTTATTGTATGACTATTAAGTTAAACCAGAGGCCTAACATAGGCGTAAATTCCTCTGTTTGGAAGTGTTGTTGGGTAATTAGTATTACTATATAGTCGTTTTCAACGGAGGGATGGCCCTGGCGATTTTCTGCGAGAGGCGTCTCCCGAGGTTCTATAACAACAACAATCGGAGACCGATCTCATGAGCCAGGAACTGCGGCTTATTCGTCGCATCACACTGAAACTGATTCCCTTCCTGATCCTGCTGTACCTGATCGCCTATGTGGATCGCTCCGCCGTAGGCTTCGCCAAGCTGCACATGGGTGCCGATATCGGCCTCGGAGACGCCGCTTACGGCCTGGGTGCCGGGCTGTTCTTTATTGGCTATTTCCTGTTTGAAATCCCCAGCAACCTGATGCTCGACCGTTTCGGCGCGCGACGCTGGTTTGCGCGGATCATGGTCACCTGGGGCGCCATCACCATCGGCATGGCCTTCGTTCAGGGGCCGCAAAGCTTCTACGTGATGCGCTTTTTGCTCGGTGCGGCGGAAGCCGGATTCTTCCCGGGTGTTTTGTACTACATCACCCAGTGGTTCCCGATTCGCCATCGCGGCAAGATCCTCGGGCTGTTCATCCTCTCCCAACCCATCGCAATGATGATCACCGGCCCGGTGTCCGGCGGCTTGCTCGGCATGGACGGCACCCTCGGATTGCACGGCTGGCAGTGGCTGTTCATCGTCATCGGTACGCCAGCGATCCTGCTGACCTGGCCGGTGCTGCGTTACCTGCCTGACGGCCCGCAACAAGTGAAATGGATGGACCAGGCCGAAAAAGACTGGCTGTCCGGCGAGTTGAAAAAGGACCTTGAGGAATACGGCCAGACCCGTCACGGCAATCCGTTGCACGCGCTCAAAGACAAGCGTGTGTTGCTGCTGGCACTGTTTTACCTGCCGGTGACCTTGAGCATTTATGGCTTGGGTCTGTGGCTGCCGACGCTGATCAAACAGTTCGGCGGCACCGATCTGGTGACCGGTTTCGTTTCAGCGGTGCCGTACATTTTCGGAATCGTCGGTTTGCTGATCATTCCGCGCAGTTCCGACCGTTTGAATGACCGCTACGGTCACCTCGCCGTGCTGTATGTGCTGGGTGCGATTGGCCTGTTCCTCAGCGCCTGGTTGACGGTGCCGGTGCTGCAACTGGCAGCCCTGTGCCTGGTGGCGTTTGCCCTGTTTTCCTGCACCGCAGTGTTCTGGACGTTGCCGGGTCGGTTCTTCGCCGGGGCCAGTGCGGCGGCCGGGATCGCGTTGATCAATTCGGTGGGCAACCTCGGCGGTTACATCGGTCCGTTCGTGATTGGTGCGCTGAAGGAATACACCGGCAACCTGGCGTCGGGGCTGTATTTCTTGTCCGGTGTGATGGTGTTCGGGCTGCTGCTGACGGGCGTGGTTTATCGGTTGCTGGAGCGCAAACACGTGCTGCCGGCTGATCAGTTTGCGGCCAGTGCGCGTGGCGCCACCCGTACCTGACTCGGGCTTGATACGGACCTGTAGGAGCTGGCTTGCCAGCGAAGAGGCCCTGACAGCAGACATCGGTATTGACCGTCAGGTCGCCTTCGCTGGCAAGCCAGCTCCTACAGGATTTGCGGTGTTTTCAAGTTTTGTTTAATGGAGAAAATTCATGCGTTTGGTTCAATTCGAATTGAGTAACGGCGAGCGCCGCGTCGGCGTCGTCGAGGACGGTCTGGTGCATGAAGTGCGGGACGCGCATACCGTTCGTGACCTGGCATTGGCGGCGATCGAGGCGGGCACGAGTCTGGAGCAGCAGGTGAAAGTCCTGGGCCTGGGCATCAGCCACGACTATGCCGAACTGTTGGCCACGTTACGCATCCTGCCGCCGCTGGATCACCCGGATCCGGCGCACATGCTGGTCAGCGGCACCGGCCTGACCCACTTGGGCAGCGCCTCGGCACGGGACAAGATGCATCAACACGCCGGTGACGAAGAGGCAATGACCGACACCATGCGCATCTTCAAATGGGGAGTGGAGGGCGGCAAACCGGCAGCAGGGCAGGCCGGCGTACAACCGGAATGGTTCTACAAGGGTGACGGCAGCATCGTCGTTCGGCCGGGCAAGACGTTCCCGCTGCCACCATTCGCCGAAGACGCCGGCGAAGAGCCCGAACTCAGCGGCCTCTACGTCATTGGCCACGATGGCAAGCCTTATCGCCTCGGTTATGCGGTCGGCAATGAGTTCTCCGATCACGTCATGGAGCGTAAAAACTACTTGTACCTGGCTCACTCCAAACTGCGCAGTTGCAGCTACGGCCCGGAACTTCGGGTCGGCGAATTGCCGCAATACCTGGCCGGCACCAGCCGCATCCTGCGGGACGGAGAAGTGCTGTGGCAGAGCGAGTTTCTCAGCGGCGAAGCCAACATGTGCCACAGCCTGGAAAACCTTGAGTACCACCATTTCAAATACAGCCAGTTCCTGCGTCCGGGGGACGTGCACATTCATTTCTTCGGCACCGCGACCTTGTCGTTCGCCGATGGCATCCGCACCCGACCGGGAGACGTTTTCGAGATCAGCCAGGCCGAGTTCGGCGCACCGTTGATCAACGGCATTGCGCCGGCTGAAGCGGCGTTCCTGCCTGGCACCGTCGGCACCCTTTAAGGAGACAGGCATGACCCGGATTCTTGGACACAACTACATCGGCGGCCAGCGCAGCGCCGCCGGTTCGCTCAAACTTCAGAGCGTCGACGCCAGCACCGGCGAAGCGTTGCCGCACGATTTCTTCCAGGCAACCCCGGAAGAAGTCGACGCCGCCGCCAAGGCCGCCGCAACGGCTTACCCGGCCTATCGCAGCCTGAGCGCTGAGCGTCGCGCACAATTTCTCGATGCGATAGCCGATGAGCTGGACGCGTTGGGTGACGAGTTCGTCGCCGTGGTCTGCCGCGAAACCGCGCTGCCCACCGGGCGCATTCAAGGCGAACGCGGTCGCACCAGCGGCCAGATGCGTCTGTTCGCCAAAGTGCTGCGTCGCGGCGACTTCTATGGTGCCCGCATTGATCGGGCGCTACCGGACCGCACGCCACTGCCACGTCCGGACTTGCGCCAATACCGCATCGGCCTCGGCCCGGTCGCGGTGTTTGGTGCCAGCAACTTTCCCTTGGCGTTTTCGACGGCCGGTGGCGATACCGCCTCGGCCTTGGCGGCTGGTTGCCCAGTGGTGTTCAAGGCTCACGGCGGTCACATGGCAACGGCCGAATGGGTGGCTGACGCGATCCTCCGTGCCGCGGAAAAAACCGGCATGCCGGCCGGTGTGTTCAACATGATCTACGGTGGCGGGGTCGGCGAAGCGCTGGTCAAGTTCCCGGCGATTCAGGCCGTGGGCTTTACCGGCTCGCTGAAGGGTGGTCGCGCCTTGTGCGACATGGCCGCTGCACGTGCGCAGCCGATCCCGGTGTTCGCCGAAATGTCGAGCATCAACCCGGTGATCGTGTTGCCACAGGCGTTGCAGAGCCGGCTTGAATCGGTCGCTCGTGACCTGACCGCCTCTGTGGTTCAAGGCTGTGGTCAGTTTTGTACCAATCCGGGGCTGGTGATCGGGATTCGTTCACCGCAGTTCAGCGCGTTCGTGCAGCAGGTCGCCGGGCTGATCAATGATCAGCCGGCGCAAACCATGCTCAATGCCGGGACCTTGAGCAGCTATGGCAAAGGCCTGGAAAAACTCCTCGCGCATTCCGGCATCACGCACCTGGCAGGCAACGCGCAACAGGGTAAACAGGCTCAGCCGCAGCTGTTCAAGGCTGACGTCAGCCTGTTGCTCAACGGCGATGAAGTCTTGCAGGAAGAGGTGTTCGGCCCGACCACGGTGGTGGCGGAAGTGGCTGATCAGGCGCAACTCACTGCGGCGCTGAACGGGCTTCATGGGCAGCTGACGGCGACGATCATTGGCGATCCGGCGGACTTTGAACAGTTCGGCGAATTGACGGCTTTGCTGGAGCAAAAGGTCGGGCGGATTCTGCTCAATGGTTATCCGACCGGCGTGGAAGTCTGCGATTCGATGGTCCACGGTGGGCCGTACCCGGCGACGTCCGATGCGCGCGGTACGTCGGTGGGCACCTTGGCGATTGACCGCTTCCTGCGCCCGGTGTGCTTCCAGAACTACCCGGACAATCTGCTGCCGGACGCGTTGAAGAATGGCAATCCGCTGCGCATCCAGCGCTTGGTGGATGGGCAGCCCTCGCGCGAAGCCCTCTAACGGTTAAATACGGACCCTGTAGGAGCCGGGCTTGCCCGCGATTGCGATCTAATATCCAACATCATCGTTGAATGAAAGACCGCCATCGCGGGCAAGTCGGATCGCCGCACCGCCGCTCCTACAGGGGGTCAGTGTTGTGTGTGGGGTTTGAGGTCGGCATTGGGCCGCCCACACATTGAGTTATCATTGCATTTTTCCCATTAAAAGATTGATCGCCATGACTGACATAGCCGATACCTTGCTCAACACCCTCGAACACTGCGACATGGTGGAAATCGACGGGTTGCACGCGTTCGAATTCGCCCTCGATGAATTCGACAACCTGCACATCGAGTGCATGGATGGGCGAGCGGCCAAGCACTGGGAGTTCACCCCGGCGCAGATTCAGGCATCCTCCTTCGACCCAACCCTGCAAAGCTGGTTGATCACCGGCGATTCCGGCGAGCACCGCTTGGTGTGCCTGACCGCTATCGGTGGTCATGACGACGAGGACGATGAGCTTGAGGGTGCGTAATCTCTGGCCGCTGTTGATCGCCGGTAGTGTCGGCGCGATGGGCGTTCAGGCTGCCTTGGCCGACGAGTATCAGTTGCTGGTGGGTTCCTACACGGCGGGTCAAAGTCAGGGGATTTATCGTCTGAACTTCGACAGTTCGACCGGGCAGATTAACGCAAGGCCACTGCAAGTGGTGCAAAGCGAAAACCCGTCCTGGCTGACTGTGTCCAAGGATCAGCGTCACTTGTTCGTGGTCAATGAAAACGGCCCGGGTCAGAAAGACCCGGTCGGGCGTGTCAGCAGTTATGCGATTGATTCCAAGACCCATGAGCTGAGCCTGATCAATCAGGTCCAGAGCCTGGGCAACGAGCCAACGCATTCGAGCCTCAGCGGCGATGGCCGTCATCTGTTCGTCAGCAACTATTCGGTGGCTGAAGATCCGGGCGGCACCCTCGCGGTGTTGCCGGTGGGCGCTGACGGCAAGCTTGAAAACGTGGTGCAGTTGAGCAGTCATCCAGCGAGTCGGGTCAACCCCGAGCGGCAGATGTCGGCGCACGTGCACTCGACTGTCTCTTCACCAGACGGCCGCTACGTGTTCTCCAATGATTTGGGGGCAGACAAGGTCTTTGTCTACCGCTTCGACCCCAAGGCCAATCCGGACCTGCCGTTGACGCCCGCCACACCGGCGTCCGTGCAGTTGTCGCCAGGGAGCGGGCCGCGTCATTTACTGTTCAGTGCCGACGGCAAGCATGCCTGGCTGACCATGGAAATGAGTGCGCAGGTGGCGGTGTTCGATTACCAGAATGGCAAGCTTGAGCAAACGCAAATGGTCGACCTGGCGGCAGGCCAGCCCACGTCCGATAAAGCGGCGGCAGCACTGCATGCTTCGGCGGATGGCAAGTTCCTCTACGTCAGCAACCGTGGCACCGCCAATCAATTGCTGGTGTTTGCCATTGATCCCGCGACCGGCCACCTCAAGGAACTGCAGCGACGCTCGGTGGAAGGGGACCATCCGCGCGAGTTCAGCCTCGATCCCAGTGGCAAGTTCGTGCTGATCGCCAACCAGAAGAGCAACCAGGTTGTCGTCGTCGAACGTGACGCCAAGACCGGTCTGCTGGGTAAAACCGTGCAAAAACTGCCGATGGACGCGCCGAGCGACCTCAAGTTTCTGCTGCGTCAATAGGCCGCAGGCCCCGGTTGATGGGGCCTGCATCCTTGTATTAATGACGCTGATATCTGTTAATGCTACAAAGGATTTCAGGCGAGAACACTCGACGGTTAAGTTTGCTTCACGGCCCCACCGGGCAAGCAAGCCAACTGAATGCGAGGAATACCGCCATGAACTTCAATCTCTTCTCTGTCATCGCTGCTTCTGCCATCTCTGCCTCCGTTGCTCTGCCAGCCAGTGCCAACGTCGAAATCAGCGATAAAAAATCCCACGCCCAGAGCTACACGCAGAAATACCTGCAACAGAGTGCCAACTTCTACGCCGCTCTGGATCACAAAACCCAAGCCTGAAATTCAAGCCCTGCACCTTTTATGCAGGAGCGAAGTCACTTGCGTCGATCAAGCTGAACAGCTTCGAGAAACCTGAGTGATGTCGCTCCTGCATAACGCGTTTACGACAGCATCACATTGCTATCAACTCCCGACTTGATAACACATGGCCGCGAGTTTAGATTTGGCGCTCGGTTTTTGATTCCAATTCTAATAACAAGGATCGACAACATGGCGATGCGCGTGGCAGTGGTTCTTCTTTTTCTGTATTCCACCCCCCTACTTTCGGATGCCCAGCCCGTTCCAGACGAGCCGGACGCGGCCCGCGAGCGCATGATGAGTTTTATCGAAGACTGAAATAGACTGGCTTAATGATCAACGAAGCTGATGGTCACTATGGATAACCCTGAGTGGTTACCCCTGCTTTTTTGATTGATTCTGTGGGCATCGAAACATGCCCACGGAGAACACCATGGCCAGCTCAATCCTCACTTCTGCCAAACACGGCGCCTACCTGGCCATCGGTCTTTACGTGATCCTGGTGTTGGTCATCAGCCTTTCGGCTCAAACGCACCGCACCGTAGAAGCACCGATTGAGGTCGCTTATCCCGGCATCCAGTTCGAACACCGCGCCCAAAACGCGGGGGGCGAGCACGTAGAACTAGCGGGAGTGGTCGGGGCATGAAAGGGCGCAAACTCTGGGTGATTGCGTTCCTGGCGTTCATCACCAACGGCTCTTCGTTGCTGGGCATCGGGCAAGGTTCGGCGGGTTCCGTGGCCCGATCCATAGAAGCCAATCACAACCTCGCACGCAATATTGAAACGCAGAAGGCGCTGGCGCTGCTGGCGGGCAATCCACCGATCAAACGTCAGGTCGATTTCTTCGGGCCGTTCCATGTGGATTGTTCGGTGTTGAAGATGTGTGAAGTGTTTGCCTGAGCCAACATTGTGGCGAGGGGGCTTGTCGGAACGCCGCATCGCCCCGTTCGGCTGCGCAGCAGTCGTAAAACCATACAGCTCGGTGCTTCAGCGTGATTGCAGGGGGCTGCTTCGCAACCCAACGGGGGCAAGCCCCCTCGCCACGGGTTTTGGGTGTTCTTACTTGTGCATTACGCCAGTAAACAAGTCCGACTCCAGAAACCGCTGCAACCAGCCCTGCAACCGCACGTAAGGCGTCTGCGCGAACCACTCGCGATCGACATGCGCAAACTGCCGCACGAACGGCATCAGCGCTATGTCTGCCAGACTTGGATACGCCGCCAGCAAGTAGTCGCGCCCCTCCAGTAACTCATCAAGCTGACGCAAAAACACCTCACCTTCGGCCCGATAAACCTCCATCGGTTGTTCGGGATAACGTTCGGCGTATTTGTAGCGATTCAGGTGCACTTTGAAGGTCTGATCGTTCGACTCGATCAGGTCCGCGATGCGCGCTTGTCCGGCGGGATCATCCTTGAGCAACCAGTTCTGCGGATCATTTTGTGCCAAAGCCCATTGCATGATTGCCAGGCTTTCATCAATTACCCGGCCATCAGCGCTCAGCACCGGTACCGTGCCTTTGCTCGACAACGCCAGCATCTCTGCCGGTTTAGCCTTGAGGCTGACTTCGACGATGTTCACCGGCACGCCGGAGTAACTTAGCGCCATCCGCGCGCGCATGGCGTACGGGCAGCGGCGGAAGGAATACAACGTATTCATTTCACCTCCAGGGTACTCAGGCCATTGCCTTGGCGTCGAACCTGAATCTGCACCGGAATCCGTTCATGCATTTCCTGCACATGGGAAATCACCGCCACTTTGCGGCCTTGAGCCTGCAAGCCGTCCAGCGCGTCCATGGCCAGTTGCAGGGATTCCGGATCGAGGCTGCCGAAGCCCTCGTCGATGAACAGCGATTCGATTTTCAGCGTGCTCGACGCCATCGAAGCCAGGCCCAAGGCCAGCGCCAGAGACACCAGGAACGTCTCGCCACCAGACAACGAATGCACCGAACGCAGCTCATCGCCCATCTCGGTGTCCATCACCAGTAACCCCAGCATGCTGCCGCCGCGTTTCAACCGATAACGGCGCACCAGTTGCCGCAACTGTACGTTGGCGTGGTGCACCAACAGATCGAGGTTGTAGGCCTGGGCGATTTTGCGGAACGTATCGCCGGTGGCCGAACCGATCAATGCATTCAAACGCGCCCAGCGTTGGTACTCGGTGTAGGCGTCGGCGATCTGTTGGGCCAGGGCTTGATTGGCGTTTTGCCGGCGCTGATCCTCGGCCTGTTCGGCGCGCAGTTCGGCGCAGCGGTGTTCGCTGGCGGAAGACAGGTTTTGCAGCTCGGTAAGAGCGGTGGCCAGTTGTTCGGCATCCAGATGGCCGTTGTGCTGCGCCTCGTGGCTGAGCAGGCGCTTGTCCCGCTCCTGCAACAAGACCTTGGCCTGTTCAATGGCTTTTTCGCTGCGTTGTAATTGCTGGCGCAGTTCGCTGAGCTGTTGATCGTCGACGCTGAGCAACGCGTCCAGACCGCCGTCATCCAGCTCCGGGTGCTGCGCGCGCCAGTCGGCAATCTTGCTGCTCAACTCGCGGTCTTCGGTTTCCATTGCCTGGGCGCGTTCCTGCCGGGCCTTGAGTTCGGCCGCCAGTTGCACCAGGCGCGTGCGTACGGTTTGCAGTTCCTGATTGGCCGTCGATTCGGCAGTGCGTGCCTGTTCGACGGCGTGATCGAGTTGCTGCTGCCATTGCTCGGCACTGGTGTGTTCGCCCAACAATTGAGCCAGTGTTTGCTGACAGGCCTGCTGTTGCTCGGCGAGGGCATCGAACTGCTGTCGGGCGGCGTCCAGTTGTTGAACGCGTGTCTGTTGACGGTCCTGTTCTTTCTCGAGCGCCTGCTGACGTTGCAGCTGTTCGCTGAGTTCATCGCGTTGCTGGTCGAGTTGCTCAAGGCGCTGGGTAATCTGCTGGTCGAGTTGCATGAACGTCGCGGCGGGCTCGTTGCGCAAAGCATCCAGCGTGTGGCTTGGGAGCAGGGTGCTGAACGCGGTCAGTTCTTCATCCAGACGCTGACGGTCGCTGCTCAACTCGCGTTGCTGATTGTTCAGGTGCTGCGCCGCTTGCTGGCTTGCGGTTTCGGCACTGCGCAGTTGTTGCTGAAGGCGCGCGGCGTCCTGTTGCAAGGTCAGCAGGGCGGTTTGCCGCTGCTCGTCCTGGCTGATGCTCTGGTTCAACTGATTGTTTTGCTGCGTCAGCCAGGCATCGCGTTTGTTCGCGTCCTGAGCCATTAATTGCGTCGACAATGGATGCGCTTCGAGGCTTGGCGTCAGGGCTTGTTGCTGGAAGGCGAGTTGCTCTTGCTGCTGTAACAGCTCTTTTTGCTGAGCGATCAAGCCGCCGACTTCTGCACGCAGATCAGTGAGTTTTTCCTTCAACTGGTCGACGGCTTTCTGCGCGTTGGCCTGCTCGCTTTCATCATGGCGACCGAGGCTTTGCAGCAGTGCTTCGGGCTGATGATAAGGGTGGTCGGGGCTGCCACAAACCGGACACGGTTGATCGTCCTGTAATTGCTCACGCAATTCTTCGACGCTGGCGCTGCGGGCCAGACGCTGACGTTCCAGCAGTTCGCGGGTAACGGTCAGGGTCTGTTCGGCGATGGTCAGTTCGTTCTTGGTTTTTACCCCGTCCTGGGTCAGGCGATCACGTTCTTGCTGAGCGCTCAGCTGGCGTTGTTGAAGCTCGGTGCCGCGGCTGTCCAGTTCCTGCTGGGTCGCCCACAGTCGTGTCAGCGCTTCGAAGGCCCGCAGTTGCTTGCGGTTGTCCTGCAACAGATTGCCGAGCAGCTGGATTTGTTCAGCCACGGCTTCAGGTTCGGCGCCGGCCTCTTTGTAGAGCACTTCCAGCTGCTGTTTTTGCGCGGCCAGCGCTTCGGCTGCGCCTGTTGCACTTTGCTCCAGGGCCGCCAGTTCGGCCTGGCCTTTGTTCAAGCGATTGCCGATCAACATCAGCTGTTGCAGGCGATCGCGATAGGCATTCCACGCATCGCTCAGTGGCGCCAGAGGCGTACTGTGTTCCAGCTCCCCGGCGATACGTTGCAGACGTTCGGCAACCCGTTTTTGCTGGTCAAGCAAACCTTCAATCGTGCTCTGACCCTGAGTGCAGGCCAGTTCTGCTTGCTGCTTGAGATCGGCGCTGAGGCTGGTGTCCTTGACCAGACGGGCGAGGGTGCTTTGCGCTTCAAAGGCCTGGCGCAGCAGCGGCGCACTGAGGGTGTGCTGATGTTGCGCTTCGGTCAGCGCGGTATGGGCGCTGCTCAGGCTCTGTTCGAGTTGAGTCTGGCGCTCGGTCAGTTCCTGTTGCTGTTGCGTGTGATGCTGAATCTGCGCAGCCAGCGGGGTGAGCTGAGCGATGAGTTCAGTCTTGCGCGCAAATTGATGCCGTTGCGGGGCCAACTGCTCCAGGCGCGTCAGTTTCAGGCGTTCACCGACCAGACTGTCCCAATGCTGCTGCGCGCTGGTCAATTGTTCAGTGGCGCTCAGTTGCTCGTCCTGCAACTGGCGCAGCTCTTTGAGCCAAGTGTGTTGCAGTTCGAGCTGTTTGAGTTGCGCCTGCTGCGTCTTGAGTTGCTGTTGCGCATCATTGAAGCGCTCATTCAGTTCGGCGCGGGCTTCGGGCGCCAGTGGTGTCACGCCGGTGGCTTGATCCTGCAACAGCTTGTGGGCTTCACGCGCCTCTTTGGTCTTGTCGAACGCGCGGCGACCGAGCTGGGTGTAGAGCGCGGTGTCGGTGAGCTTTTCCAGCAGTTCGCTGCGTTCGTTGTCGTTGGCCTTGAGGAAGGCACTGAACTCGCTCTGGGCGAGCAGAACGGCGCGGGTGAACTGCTCGAAGTTCAGGCCCAGTACAGATTCGAGCTGGGTTTTGAACTCGACTTTCTGACTGGCCAGCAGTTGATCTTGATCGATGTCGCGCAAGCTCTGGCGACTGGCTTGCAGCTTGCCGCCGGCTTTCTCCCGGGCGCGATTGGCTTCCCAGCGAGCGCGGTAACGACGGCCGTCGATGCCAACGAAATCCACTTCGGCATAGCCTTCACCCGTGCCGCGACGCAGCAACGTGCGGGGGTCGCCGGTGCTGATTTCGCCATCGGCGTCCGGCGCTTTCGCGGACACTTGAGCATTGCTCAGGCGGGGCACGGCGCCAAAAAGTGCCAGGCACAAGGCATCCAGCAAGGTGCTTTTACCGGCACCGGTCGGCCCGGTGATGGCAAACAAACCGGCGCTGGCCAAGGGTTCGGCCGTGAAGTCGATTTCAAAAGGCCCGGCCAATGAGGCGAGGTTTTTCAGGCGGATCGCGAGGATTTTCATGGCAGTTCGCTCTCCATCTGCACGTCTTGGAGCAACTCGGCAAAGTCCTTCAGCGTTTGCTCATCGACCTCGCTGCCATAGCTGTCCTGCCACGCGCGGCTGAACAATTCCTGAGGCGTGAGCTGGTCCAGTTCGACGAGATTTGTACCGTCATTGACGCCCTCGCGGCTGCCATTGCCAGCGTATTCGGCGGCGATGCGCACCAGACGCACGGCTTTACCTTGCAGGGCGGTTTCTATCTGATGGCGCAGGTCGGGTTGCGGCTCGTCCAGGCGCACCCGGACTTCCAGCCACGGCTGGCGCTGGGTGTCGGCGAGCAAATCGATGTTGGGCAGGTCAGCCAGTTGCAGCAGGATCTCAGCCAGCGGCGCCGGGCCGATGCGTTGTAGGTTGACTGCCCGTGGAATCAGCTTCGGCTCGACGCTGACCAGGGTTTCGCCGTCGAGGGTGATGTCGAGAATCTGATGCTGATAGCCGATCTCGGAAAACGACAGCGGAATCGGCGAGCCGCTGTAGCGGATGCGCTCTTCGCCGTTGACCTTCTGCGGCTTGTGCAAATGGCCGAGGGCAACGTAACTGATGCTCGGCCCGAACAGGCTGGCGGGCAGGGCTTCGGCGTTGCCGATGATCAGGCTGCGCTCGGAGTCTTCCGACACCGAACCGCCGGCCATGTGCGCGTGGCTGATCGCAATCAACGCCTGGCCGGGTTTGCGTTTGGCGTTGGCCGCTTCGATCAGCCATTCGTGAACCTGGCCAATCCCGCGCAAATAGTTGTCGCCCAACTGCGCGCCGGTGACTTCGGCGGGGCGCAGGAACGGCAGCGCCAGGCACCAGCCGACAATCTCGCCGCTGGCATCGGGCAACGGCAGCAACAGGCGCTCGGCATCCAGTTGACCATCATCCAGCCACAGCACCCGACCGAGCGCATGGGTGCGCAAGCGGCGCATCAATGGCGCTGGCAGTTCGATCCGTGAGCCGGAGTCGTGGTTGCCGGCGATCATCACGATGGTCAGCAAGGGCTGCTGCTCGTGGGCGCTGACGATGAAATCGTAGAGGCGTTCCTGGGCTTTGACCGGCGGGTTGACCGTGTCGAAGATATCGCCGGCGATCAACAGCACATCGGGCTGGTCCAGCTTCAGCTGGCGCAACAGCCAATCGAGAAAACAGGCGTGCTCGAAATCGCGTTCCTGGCCGTGCAGATTCTGCCCAAGGTGCCAGTCGGAGGTGTGGAACAGACGCAAGGCGTACTCCGTTGGAAATAAGGTGATGGCCGCGGGGGAAATGATGGCGGCTAAAGGGGAGGGAGTTTACTGGCAAACAGTCTCGTTGTGGCGAAGCACTATTTTCGTGGCTTGGGGCTTATCTGTGGCGAGGGGGCTTGTCGGAATGCAACACCGCCCCGTTGGGTCGCGAAGCGACCCCAGCAATCTGCTGTGAAAACACGTCATGCCCGGCGCTTGTCGGTCGGGTTCAACCGCTGCACCTCGGCAAAAATCTCGGTGATCGGTCGCCGTGGCTGACGTTTGTGCAGGGCGCGGACTTGTGCGCTCATGCGCAGCAGAGCTTCGCTCGGCTTGGCCCACTGTTCCTTCGGCAGCGGTTCCGACCATTCCTCCGAAAAACGCTTTCCCAATCAAATTTGCTTCAACCAGTGGATGGGTAGGTGAGTGAACCTCTCAGTTCATAGCCGCAGCAAATTTCGGATTAAACCTACATAAGAAGTTGAATCCCCCTGCATTTTTAAATAAGCCAGCTTGCCAAAGTCACCGCTTTTAGGAACGAAGACCGACATGAGCAGAAATAGGGCGCCGCAGCCATTACACGTGTCAGAACTTATAGGGGTGAGTGCAAAACGTACTGTTGTACTAATGTTCTCTTTTATATTGGTCGGATGTGGAGACGACAAAGCACCTTCTGTTCAATGGTTTATCGATAACCCATCCGAAATAGCTCAAACCCTTAGAAGCTGCAGCTACTCAACAAAGTACAATCCTATGCCGCACTACACATGGTGTGATAACGCACGATCTGCATCTCACACTATGAGTATTAGGCGGAGGGATCTTGAAGATGAAAAAAACTTGGCTGCTGCAAGAGATACTCCTGAGAACCTTAAAACAATTCATTGGTATGAGGGTAATCGTCAGGCGCGACAGGCGAAACTCAAGGAATGCAAAATAAGTGCAGGGAAAGGGGATGGTGAGTTGGACCACAGCTGTTTTAAAGCTACTCGAGCCGGAATGAATCAGTATGTAAGGGGCGGGCCAGACGTATTCGGTGGCGAAACTATGGCTGAGTTGGTGCGGATCCTGCGCGCAGTATCTCCCCCGCCAACGACTGTGCCGCCCGACACACGCCGGCATCGTGAGGTGAAGGGGAATGAGCTTGAACATGCGGTTCCGGCGCGTAAGTATCTCCCTGGACTGGAGCCGCAGGTGCTCCATGAACGAGTGGTCAAAGAAGTCGTTGCTCCCCCCTCTGACCACTGAATGCCAAGTAATCGAACTCCATAATGTGCCGGTTGTACTCATTGCCGACTTCGATCAGCATTTGAATAAGCCGGCTGTCGAGCCGCGTTGCTTACTTAATAAAACGACCCTCACAGCAGGGGTTTAGGCGAATGACGCAGATCGGGAAGCCCCTACATCGTTGGTGCTCAAGGTCTGCACATATACACCCAGCCCAAACACCTCATGCCCGGCGCTTGTCGGTCGGATTTGCGCGCTGCACCTCGGCAAAAATCTCGGTAATCGGTCGACGTGGCTGACGTTTATGCAGGGCGCGGACTTGTGCGCTCATGCGCAGCAGAGCTTCGCTCGGCTTGGCCCACTGTTCCTTCGGCAGCGGTTCCGACCATTCACGCATTGCCTCGGGCAACGCTTGTTGACCCTTTTCCTTGAGGCGACGGATTTCCCATTCGGTCAGGTGGTTGGGCAAGGTCCACAGCGTCATCACGTGGTACAGGTACCAGAAGAAGCCGGACACTCGACCACGTTGGCCTTCGCGAATTTGTTGGTGCATCCGCGCGCGGGCGTTGTGGAAGGTGTGCAGGCCTTCGTGGGGTGGGTCGTTCGGGCCTTGCAGGTCTTGCGGGTCCTGGATGGCTTTGAGGTCGTTGACTTCGTATTCCATGTAACCGCGGATGGCTTCCCAATGGCTGATGGCCAGGGACAGGCCGAAGCAGGGGAATTCGACGCTGGTCAGGGTTTCGCCGTGCTGGAAGCCGATGCCCATGCCGTATTGGCGGTGGATGCCATATTGGGTCGCGCCTTGGGCTTCGATGACCCAGGCCGAGAGGGACTCCCAGGGGACGAAGACGGGGTCAGTGGCGTCTTCGGGCATGAAGCAGACTTCGCGGCGTTGGCGGTTGAAGCGGGTGGGGATGATGGTGGCACGTTTGTTGTGGGTGTGGCTCCAAGTACAGAGCAGGATGGCTAAGGCGGAGAAGCCGGTAACTAAGGCATATCCATAGATGGCGAAGAATAAATCAATGACAAATACCCATGTGTATGCGAAGTCATATCCGAAGATAAGGCCCATGCAGCCGATTGCTGGCGGGATTAGGAACGTGATCATGAAGGCAACGCTGAATGGTCCACCTAATACGACCTGCCATGAAAACACCTGCGGTGAACCCAAGCCAAAGTCCATATACACCTCATTCAGATCCCCGATATGTGGACCGTGCGGCGGCATCGCGGTCGGCAGTGGCAACGGCGCGAGATAAGTGATTTTTCCACTGGGAAACGGCTCAACGTCTCCGGCACTTCGGGATTGCTCAAGCTGCGGCGCGGGCATCGGGCTATCAAGGTTGTTGGGCATGGTCGGCCAGCTCCAGCAAATGGGTTTCAACCAGCAACATGGGCGGATGCTCGGTAACGGATTGAGAGGACGACGCAGGGAAACGCCCCTCAGCACGGGGATTGAGGCAAATGATGCGAATGCGCGAATCCCACGCTCCGTTGACGCTCAAGGTCTGGATACAGACCGCCAGTTCCAGTGTTTCGGACGCTGGGGTGAATTCGGCGTCAGGGTCCGATGGATATTGCAGACAGAGCACTAGCGCGTCGGGTCCTGTTTGCACGATGCACAGGCTGTTCGCCACTTCCTCACTGATGACGTCCTTGCGCTCGCGCGGTACACCACGACTGTGGAGGGGAACGGAATGACGGTGGGCGCCAATCCCCAGGCGATGAGCCGGTTGACCACTCAGGGGCGGCTGAAAATCATTGAGCTTGAGCCCAGGCAGCACCAGATGGATGTCTTTGGGCTTGGCCTTTAACAGCAGGTCTTTCAGCCAGGAATCATGCTTGTTCGGACCCAGTTGCGCATACGGGGCGTGAAGCAAATAGCCCAGATACCTTTGATATTCATCCAGGGTATGGTCGCCACGCTCGTCGGTGTCCAGGCTCCAGGGCGTAGTTTTCAACCACTTATCGTGGGCGCTGAGGTTGTAGCGGTTGTACAGCCAGGTGCCACCCAGTTCCAGCACGGTGAACAGGGCGCCGGCCAGGTTGAAGCGGAAGAACACGGTGGAGAGACGGGTACCCGCGGCAGCCCAAGCGGCGGTTCTTGCAGCGCTGTTTTTTGCGACCAGCACGTTAAACGCGGCACGACCGGTGTGACTCAAACCATAGGCATTGACGGTCGTCATGCCGGTCGCACCCGCTGTGGCAAGCGCTGCACTATTCTGCGCTGCAGCATTCCCACTACGTATCGCCTGTTGCCAATTCTGCTGCTGGGTATTGAGACTAACCACTGAAGTGATAAAGCCGAAACTGTAGGTGAAAACGCCCAGTCCAACATGCAGCTTGCCCATCTGCACATGCACATGCACATTCTGCAAAGCGTGGTGTTGAAGACCCGCGACGAGTACGGCGCTACGTGCCTTCAACGCCGTATCAGCCAAACTTTGCGCTGCTGTGAATCCCGCCGCCCCTGTAGCAAAACTCGCACCAATCAACGGCCCCAACTTTCGCTTATCCCGAGATTGACGGAACGTCTCTCTCATAACCGAAACCAAATTCAACCCCTGCACCAAAAACACCAACAACCCCATCCCCTCGCTTCTAATCAACTTCACATTCGGCACACTCTGAACCCCCAACCGAATGTCCTTCAGCAAACTCCGCACCTCCAGCTGCTGCGCCGGTGGAAAAACCGCCGTCACCCCCGCCCGAGCCTGAGTCGCGCCGTACAATCGCACCGACTGATCCGGCAGTTCCGCAATCGGGCTCAGCGCCCCGGCCAGTCTCCCTTCAAGCTGAGTCAACTGCGCGCGCACCCGGACAATTTCCTCCTGCAACTCCACCGCCCTCTGCGTTCTATGCCCTTGGCGGTTTTTGTTGTGGGTGAACTGGTTGCGTTCACGGGTCAGGGTTTTCAGGTAGTCGCGCTCCTCCACTATTTCCTTGATAACCGATTGCAGCGCGCCGTGTTCCGCCGGCGTGGCGACGGTGAACGTCACGCCGGTGGTTTTCGCTGCATCGAGTATCCGCGCATGCAATGCCTTGGGCAGGCGCCGAAACAGTTCGTCCAGGTCAGGGATTTTCTCTCCCGCCAGATCGAACCCTTCCAGCGCCCGGCTCAGACCCAGGTTCAGCGCGGGGCTGAGGCTGTGCTGGGCCGCGTCAGCAATGGCGCGGGTGTGTTCGGGCAGGTCGTCGAGCGCCGGCAGGTGCGCTTGTTCGATTTTCTGTAACTCGCCCAACCAGTGCGGCAGGTTGTTGAACACCCCCATGCCGGCGTTGAACAACGTGGAGTATTGCGCGGCCCGTTCTGGCTGAAGACGCAGGGGCAAGGTGTAGAACAGTGGCCGGGTCAATTCCGGGTGTTGTTCCAGAAAGCCCAGCATTTTTTCGCTCGCATGGTCGCTGCGGCAGATGTCCTTGAGACAGGCGTATTCGGCGGTGAACGCCTGGTGGAGTTGCTGTCGATCCTGCGCGTCGTAATACCAGGCGGAGCGATGGAAGCGACCGGCACCCACCAGCAGGGTGCGGTCAGCGGTGATGCGCTCGAGCAAACGGTTCCAGCGCCCGAGGTCGTCGCGGTGCTGAAACAGCGCCGCGTCCATGGACGGCCGGTCGATGAAATCATTGACCCCGCGTTTGCCACTGAAACTGGAGCCTTCGAGCACATCGATGATGCGTTTGTTTTGCTCTTGGCTGAGTTTTATCAAGGTATCGAGGTGACGTTCGACGAAATCGTCGGGCGCGACTTTGAAATGTTGGCGAGCGTAGTAACGGCGGTCTGCCTCGTCACTGGCGCGGCTATGGGCGGTGAAGTCGGGTGTGGCGCCCTGGTACTTGGCGAGTTTGAACGCTTCGGCATGCGCTTCTTTACGCGCTTGCTCCAGTGCCGGGGGCACGGGAGCATCCAGCGACTCGACCTTGCCGCCCTTGTTCAGGTAATCCAGCAAGGCTTTGCGGGTGTGCTCCCGATCCGGTTCCGGCAACTGTTCCAGATCGCCAAAAAGCGCCTGCACTCGCGGATCGTCGCTGGCCTCGGCCAGATTACCGATATCCGCCGGGCTGAGCTGGCTCAGGGACTCGATATAACAGGCCAACAGGTAATCGCGTTCGTTGTGGTCGGCATTGCTCCAGTCGTCGACCCAGCCGACTACAGTGTCCTGATATTCGGCCAGATCACGCAATACGCCGAGGTCGTCGTGGACCACGAGGAACAGCGTGTCGTCCTGATAAGCCGGGCGCACCCGCCCGAGAAACTCACCGATGTGCGCCTCGCGAAAGCGCTGCGGCTGCTCCCACAAATAGGGTTCACGTTCGTGCTCGGGGGCATCGCTGACGTGCACCGTCGGCAATAAAACGGCGTCTGGTGGTGACTCGGTTTCCTGTTCCACGCGGTCTTGTGCCGCTTGCACCTGCCGTGCCGGATCGGTCGCAATCTCTGCCAGCCACTGTTTGCCTTGCTCGACCGTCAGCAGATGCTCGCCACCGGTTTGGCAATGCACCGGGCCGAGATCGACGGCCTGCATGAAGTGCTCGCGTTCGTCACGGCTGTCGAGCACTTGCGCGCATTTGGCCGCCGTCCACTGCACTTCGGCGAAGGTCACGTGCAAGGTGCTGCGCCTCGAAAACACCAGTGCAGGACGCTCTTCGATGGGCGTGCGTTGATCGTTGTCGACCTTGGCGCCCTTGTGCAGCAAGGCGCTGACCAGTCCGTTGAGGACCTGATATTCGTGCAAGTGGCCGGTGGCGCTGTCGATCACGTACAACCAGCCATCGCGCAGCATGCGAATGCCCATTGGACGGGTCGTCAGGGCATACGGCAGCTTCAGTTCGGCGCTCGGGTCAAGGGGCTTTTCCACCAGCCCGTAACGCAAGGGCAACAACTGCACATGCGTTTGACGCAAGGGGCAGGCACCCAGAGAGCCGATGGGGGATTTGGAGGCCGCAGCGGCGGCGAGGTTGGCGGGTGAAGTCATGGGTGGCCTCGTTGGCTGGCCCACTGGTGGGCGAGGTCAGCGGCCAGCGCCACGCGCTCGCCGGGGGATTGCAGCGACGGTGTATGCAGCAATCGGTTGATGTGCGGGTGCTGATCGAGCGATGAGCCATCCAGCGAGGCCATGACGTTGGCGTAATAAAACAATTCGGACTGGCTGCTCAAACCCAGCGTGCTGGCCTCAGCCTCCAGTTGCTCGAGCATTGGCCAGCGTTCGGCCACGGTTTCGCCGCCATGGTGTTCGGGGAAGTGCGTGAGCAGATGAGCGTCGAGTTCGAGCAATACTCGGCGCCGATCAGCGTGGTCCAACGCCAAATTCTGATCAGCGCTCAGGCGATAGGGCGTTAGCAATTCGGGGCACTCGGCCAGGCGGGGTTGGTGCTGTTGCCAATTAACCTCGACACCGTCGGCGGTCACCACGCAGGACAGTGGCCCAAACAATCGCTGATCGCCGCTACCGAACAGGATTCGCGCCACGGCAGCGTCAGCCAGTCGCAGCAAGACCGGCAACCCCTCTGGCAACTCAACCGTCAGCAGTTTGCGCAAGTGCTCAGCGACGGCGTGCGCCGAGTCCCGGCTGAACAACAGCACGCTCGATTCCTCGTGTGCGTGCTCCAGATAAAACTGAACAAGTGGCTCGTCAGGTTGTTGAACGGCCACCAACAGCGGTGAGATATCCCGCAGCGCAGTAAACGACGGGCAGTCATACAGCGCGACGGTGCTGGCGCCGGGATTCAGTTGTTTCAAGCGCTTCGGCAAATCACTCAAGGTCGCGCCGTCCAGCAGCAGGAAAGCCTGTTGCTCGCTCCAGGGCAGGTCTTCAGGCAGAGAGGTCGAAAGGTTCATGCTTGGGCGGCCTCGCAAATCAGGCAGCGCGAGGCGCGGGTTGAAATCAACGCCTGGCGCTGCTGTGCCGTATCGAACGTCACTTTCAGCAAGGGCAAGGCTCCAGGCATCAGCGGCTCGGCTGCCATTCCTACGGCCGGGGCACCTCCCTCTAGAATCGGCACGCTGCTGAAAATGCCTTCGGGCCCAAGCGTCAACCATTGGCCGCCAGCCTTGATGGTCAGGTGCGCTCCGGCATCGATGACGACTTGTTGCCCGGCACTCAGGTGAATCTGTTGCGTGGCGCTGAGTCGCTGACTAGTGACGCGGATATGCTGATCGCCATGGATCAACAGGTGGTCGTCCCGTTTCAGTTCGGTCAGGCGATTGCCGTGGGTGAGGTGCTGTTCTTCGCCACGCAGGTCGTGACTGGTGATGCCACCGACCACCACGGTGCGCTGGTTATCGACTTGAATACGTTCGTCATTGAGGACCAACTGGACGAAATCACGCTGGGCGCGCAGGGCAATCTCTTCGGCACCCTTTTTGTCCTCAATGCGTAGCTCGTTGTAACCGCCGCCACCGGGGCTGCTCTGGCTGCGAAAAATGCTGCGGGTGTGCTCGGCGGGCAGATCCAGTGGCACCGGCGTCGAGGCGTTGGGCAGACAGTTGAGGATAAAAGGTTTGTCCGGGTCACCTTCAGTGAAGCCGACCAGCACTTCCATGCCGACCCGGGGGATCAGTACGCTGCCATATCGGTCGTGGGCCCACCCAGTAGCGACGCGCAGCCAACAGCTCGATTGTTCGTTGTTCTGGCCCTCCCGGTCCCAGGGCAGTTGAACCTTTACCCGACCGTATTCATCGCAGTAGATTTCTTCACCGGGCGGGCCTGTGACGATGGCATGCTGGCTGCCTGTTATCCGCGGCTTGGGATGTTCAAGAGCCGGTCGGAATATGACGTCCCAAGGTGTCGCGACGAAGTGGTTACGGTAGCCCTGACTGAAACCGTCCTGTGGACTGACATCGGTGATCGACTCTTCCAGCACCTGGGGTTGCAGCCCAACATGTTCGACTTCAGTCAGTAGCCACAGACCATTCCAGGCAGCGCGGGGGTGTTCGATCATGTCAACGAAATGGCCGCAGCGCAGGTAGCGTTGATCACTGCGGCCATTGGCTTGCCGGTAATCGGCCTGGTGGCGTTCCAAGGCCCGATTGGCCAGCTGTTTACCACGCTCACGATGGGTGAACTGACCTGGAAAACCGTAGTCCTCAAGGTGCGGCAGTTGCAGGGTTTTAGCCTCGCTTTCCAGTTTCAGGCGCGGCTTCTCGAAGTCGTAGTCACCACGGCTGACGTGGGTCGGGCGGGTTTGCAGACTCACGTTGAAACGATCAATCACGGGGTCTTCGGCGACCATACCGCTGTCTTGCCTGTAAGCGGTTGACTGGTGTGGTTTCGAAAAACCGGTCTGATCGTCGCCGAACACCAGCACGTGACCATCGGGGCTATGTTCAAAATGAAAGTGCAGACCTTCTTCCTCACACAACCGTTGCAGGAAGTGCAGGTCCGACTCGTACTGGACACAATAGAGCCGCTGTGGGTACTCGGCGCTCAGCTGGAAGCGCCAGGTGTTGGCCTGAAGACCTTGATCTTTCAGCACCTTGGCAATGATTTGCGGCACGCTCAGGTTCTGAAAAATTCGTTGGTTATGACAATGGGCCAGATAGGCGACATGAGGCACCAAGGTCATTTGATAGCGGGTCAGGCGTTTGCCGGAATCACCTTGTGCGACTTGATAGACCTGCCCGTGGATGCCGCTGCTGTCAGGACCGAAGCTCAGAAAAGCCGAGCGATGCAGCAGCGACTCAAGGTCCAGGTCGGGACGTTCGCTGACCAGTTCGAGATTGACTTTGTAAGGCTGGTTGAGTCGCTCCTTGGCACGGAACTCCAGTACCTGAAGGTCGTGGGGGAAACCATCAATGTCGAGTCTGAATACCACGGGTTTGGCAGCATTGAACATCCACATATCCCTGTGTCTATCGGAAGGCACGGGACTTTGCGTGGATCTGCGAGCTGGCGCAGTCAGACAGATCGTTGTTTGGCGTAGGACGAGTCCGTTATGCAGGGTGGCTGTCGAGGGCTCTGACCTGACGAGGCATACTCCGCAGGAAATAAAGTTATGGCTGCGAGAGAACTTACAAAGGCGAAAGGGGAGAGGGTTGTTGGCAAAAGACCGGGGGCAACTGGCGTTGGGTCTCCGAATTTTGGATGGCTCATCCGGTCAGGTTCGATTTCGACGCGGTGCGCGTGATCGATGTACCTTTGCCAGCGAAACGTCTGGTGCTGTTGCGCACCATCAGGGAGTTGTTCAGTGCCTATCGGGCCGATTGTTTAAGGATGCGTCATGACCCAACGATTACTCCAACTTGATCAAGTGTCGTTCAGCCTGCCCGACGGGCGCGTGCTGTTCGATCACTTGAACCACACCTTCAGTACCAGGGCCACCGGCATTGTGGGCGCCAATGGCTGTGGCAAGTCCTTGCTTGGTCGGCTCCTGATGGGAGAGCACCTGCCCACCAGCGGCATCGTCCGTCGCGAAGGACGGGTTTACTCCGTGGCGCAGTTACTGGAACCCGAGCGCTACCCCAGCGTTGCCGCGCTGGCCGGGGTCGACCATATTCTGGCGGCGCTGGAGCGCATAGCCCAAGGCAGCGTCGACGATGACGACCATTCGCTGGCGGTTGACCAATGGGATTGCGCCACACGCCTTGAGGCGGAACTGCAGCAGATCGGCCTGGGTCATTTGAATGCCGACGCGCGCACCGACGCACTCAGTGGTGGCGAGCGGCAACGGGTGGCGCTGATGGGGGCGTGGTTATCTCGGGCCGACTGGCTCATTCTGGATGAGCCCAGCAACCATCTGGATATTGATCAGCAACACAAGCTCGTGCAGCAGATCAATCGCTGGCCCAACGGCGTGGTGTTGATCAGCCACGACCGGGGCCTTCTGGAGCACGTGAACGAAATTGTCGAGCTTTCGCCCTTGGGGCTGGCGGTTTATGGCGGCAATTACAGCCAGTATGCAGCGCTACGCGAGCAGGAACAGCAGTCGTTCCAGTCGGCATTGCAGGGGGAGCGGGCACAGGCCAAACGCGAGCATCGAGAGATGGTCGTGCAGATGGAGCGTCAGCAACGGCGTAATGCGCGCGGCGACCGTCAGGCCCGTGACGGCAATCAGACCAAGCTGATCACCAATGCCCAGAAAGAGCGCAGTGAAAACAGTCAGGGAAAATTGCGCCTCAATCAACAAGTGGCCCGGGAGCAGCAGCAACTACGGATCTCCGAGGCTCGTGCGCGGTGTGCGCCGGACATCCAACGCATGATGTTGTCTCCGGAAAGCGTAGTGCCCAATGGCAAGCTGATTGTGCAGCTCAACGACGTCGTTCTCCCGTTCGGATACGCGGCGCCGGTCAATCTGACGCTGACGGGACCCACGCGCATGGCCATCCTGGGCGCCAACGGCAGTGGTAAGTCGACCCTGTTGCGAGTGATCGCCGGCCAAATGCCGACGCGTGAAGGCGAACTCATCCGCAGTTGCCATGTCGGCTGGCTGGATCAGCACGCCGGTTTGCAGTACCCGGAACGCACGGCGGTGCAATGGCTCTACGAGAGTAATCCGGAGTTGCCCGAGGCCGAGGCGCGGACCCGCCTGGCTCAGATGGGGATTGATGCGGATCGTGCGATGCTCAAGACCTGCCAATTAAGCGGTGGCGAACGCCTGAAAATTGCCCTGGCTGCGCAGCTGTATGCACAGCGACCCCCGCAGTTACTGTTGCTGGACGAGCCGGACAACCATTTGGACTTGCCCAGTGAAATTGCGCTGGAACAGATGCTCAATCAGTACCAAGGGGCATTGATAGTCGTCTCTCATGACAGCGCTTTTTTACAGGCGATTCATCTGGACGCTGAGTTTCATCTCAACATCTAGGGGGCGTTCTCAATTAGTTTTCCCGCCGCGCCGGGTCTGCTGTTGTGCAGGGCAAGGCGCGAGAAGCGTGGTTTGGTCATTCCAAATAAGCTTCGAGCAACGCAGCCCTGCACAACAACAGGCCCGGCCCTTCGGGTTGTGCCTTAAAGCGGGCCAGGCTGCGTTGCAGGCCTTGGAAAGGGAACAACCATTCCCAGCGGCCTGCGCCTTGCCCGGCCCGCTTTAAGGCGACAACGCGGCGGGGAAACTAATTGAGAACGCCCCCTAGAGGGCTTCATTTCGGATAAAGCGGCGGCAACCCGCTATCTCCCACCGGGTCCTGAACCCGTTCGGCAATCGGGATCGCCTTGATCGCGCGCCACAGTTCTTCGCCTTGCCAGTACTGGCCGGTTTCGCTGTAGAGCGCGCCGTTCAAGCCGTCCAGGGCATCGGACAGTGGCACGAAACGGGCGGCCATGTCGGCCAGGGTTTCCGGTTGTTGCCGCGCCCAGGCGTCGAGCGCCTGGCGGGTGGCGTGGGAGTCGTTCGCCAGGCAGGCGCGCTTGAGGTCGTCGAGGACGGTGCGCGGGCTCGGGCCGGTCTGCGCAGTACGCAGGATTGCCGGTTGCCAGCGGGCACGCCACCAGAGGCCGAAGCCGAGCAGGGTGGTGCAGGCCAGGATCAGCGTGCTGAGTTTCCAGCGCCGCAGGGTTTCGCTGTCGGCAGCGGAATTGACTTGAGGGGTGCCGGCTGGTGTGTCGACCGTCATGCTTGGGTTGTTGGCGACTTGCAGGGTACGGGCCGGCAGGCTGCTGTGTTCCAGGTGATCTTCGAACGTGTTCCACCAAACCACTTCGACCGCCGGCAACTCGATTGCACCGCTGCGGGTGGGAACGAGGGCTTCGCGGTCTTCGCGACTGCCGATCAGCCCTCGTTCGCTGCTCTGGTTGTTCATTGCCGGTTGATCCGGATAGCGCCGCAAGCCATTGACGTCGGTGGCCGGCAGCGGTGGCAGTTGCGAACTGGACAGGCCTTCCACCTTGAGGATCAGGCTGCGGGTCAGCGAGTCGCCCACTTGTGCGTGGTCCGGCTCCGGGTTCCAGCTTTCGCTCAGCGTCACGCTGCGGGCCGGCAGCCAGGGCAGGTCGGCAGGGTAGGTGATGGGTTTGGCTTTGACCGTCAGCAAAATGGGCGTGGAGCTGACGCGCATCAGTTTCCCTGATTTCGGCGCCTGGGCCGCTACGTCCTGCGCGGGCTGGGTATCGACCAGAGTGGCACTGAAGATCTGCGCCGGAATGGCCAGTTCGCCACTGTGTTGCGGATAGATCGCGTAGCGCATTTCGATCACGCCATGGCGCAGACCGTTGATGACTTTTTCGTAGGTGCGCGACTCGCCCAGTGGTTCGATACGCGCGTCAGGCACCTGCAACGGGGTCAGGCTGCTGTCGTCGTACAGCGACACGGAATGGTAGATGCGCAAGGTCAGGACCGCCTGGGCTTGCACGTACACACTGGTCTGATCGAGGCTGGCGTCGATAAACACCGGGGCCAGTCTGGTGGCGGTGTCCTGGCTTTCGCTCTCGACCACTTGCACCGTGATGGGCTGGCTCTGCACCTCGCCCAGTTGCAATGACGGAATCGTCACGCTGCCGTTTGCCCTGGGCAGCAAGGTAATGATCCAGCGCGTGGTCGCGCGGTTTTCGCCACTGAGGGTGTTCAACTGGTTGACCTGGCGGGTACCGCGCACTTCGAACAGCGGCTCCAGTGGCGTCAGGTCCGGCTTGCCAAACTGCGTCACGTCGCTGGATTCCAGGGTCAGTTCGACCGTCTCGCCGGAGTTCAGGCGGCTGCGATCGACACTGGCCACCAGCGCCGACGCCTGGGCCTGAACGGCGCAGAACAGCAGGGCAAGCATGAAGAGGGTGAAGCGGGTCATCGAGTTTTTCCCTGATCCTGATGTTGTTGCTGTTCGTACCAGAATTTGCGCCTGAGCAGTTCACCTGGATCATCCGGGATCTTGCGCAGCCATTGCTCCAGCGCCTGACGCTGTTCGCCTTCGATCGTGCCGCTGGCCGGGCGCCGCGGTGGCCTGGTGCTTTGCTCGTCTGCCAACTCGCTGCCCGGGACTTCATTGGTACCCGGTTTTGGCGGCGCTTTGGCCTGTTGCTGGGCGTCCTGTGTGGCTTGCTGGGCATCGGTTTTCGGTTCGCCGTCGCTCGTCGGTTGCGTGGCCGCTCCGGGCGACTGTTCCTGCTCGGCGTTCTGCGCCTCGCTGTCGTCTGCCGAGTCCGGCTCAACCGGCGGCGGGGTGTGTTTCTGCTTGAGCAGACTTTCCACCAGCGCTTTGTTGGTCAGGGCCGGGCGCAAATCCGGTTGAAGTTCCAACGCTTGTTCGTAGGCATCCAGCGCGGCTTCCAGCTCCCCGCTTTTGGCCAGGGCATTGCCACGATTGTAGTGGGCGTGGGCGTCACTGCCTTGGGCGAACCGCTGGGCGGCGCCACTGTAGTCGCCGGCTTGATACAGCGCCACACCTTGCCATTGAGGGTCCTGGAAATACTGCGCAGCCCTGGCCGGGTGGTCTCGCTTGAGCAAGTTCAGGCCCCTTTGATCAGGGCGAAGCCACAAGTCTTCGAAGTCAAAGGCGTAACTCGGTTGCGGCAGCACCCACAGCAGCGGCAGGCAGAACAACCAGCCGCGGCGCCCGGCACACGCCGCCAGCAGCAACAGCGGCAGCAACAGCCAATAGCCCTGGTCGGCCCACGTGTCGAGGCGCAAGGTTTGCCCGTTGTTACGCAACGTGCGCGGGCCATCGAGCAGGCCGAGCGCGCGCAGGTCGGCATCGTCCAGTTGCGCCTGGCGATAGCGTCCGCCGAGATCGTGGGCAAAGGCTTTAAGGCTTGAGTTGTCCAGACGCGGCACTAGAATCGCGCCTTCATTGTCCTTGAGGAAGCTGCCGTCTTCCTGAGCAACCGGCGCACCTTCGTCAGTGCCGATGCCAAGCATCAAAAATTGCGTCGAATGCCCGTCCAGTGCCTGACGGATGCCTTGGCGCTCTTGCTCGGTCAGGGTGGAGCCGATCAGCAGAATCCGGCCATCGCCCAAAGCGGCCTGATTGAGCAAGGCAAGTGCCTTGTTCACCGCGAGATCAGCCCGATGCCCGGACTCAGGCATCAGCGAAGGTTTCAGCGCATCCAGCAGGTTGCCACTGGTCGAGAGGTCATCCGACAGCGGCACCAACGTGTGTGCGCTGCCGGAGTAAACGACGATGGCCGTCTGCGAGTCGCTGCGTACTTGCAGCAGGTCAAACAGCTTGCGTCGCGCCTGTTCCAGCCGATTCGGTACCACGTCGGTGGCGAGCATTTCCGGGGTCAGTTCAAGCACTACGACCAGTGGATCGGCAGGCTTCTGACTGGCCTGTTCGACCCGTTGCCAGCTCGGCCCCAGCAGCGCCAGAACGGTCAGCACCCAGGCCAACCCGAGTACGACCCACGGCAGCTTGCTGTCGCGTCCGTTACCGCCACTGAGCAAGGCGGCGTGAAAGGCGGGCGGCAGAATCATCTGCCAGCGCCCGGCCCGCTTTTGCCGGTGCCAGAGTTGCCACAGCAACCAGCCCAGCACAGGCAACAGCAACAGCCACCAGGGGCGGAACCAGAAAGGCCAGAGCACGCTCATCGGCGTCTCCGCAGGCGCAGACGTTTGAGTCGCTGGCGCCAGTCAGGCAGGGGCGATTGCAAGTACAGATCCTTGGTGAGCAGGCGATGCAGCGGATTATCCGGCCAGCGCTCGCGCACCACCAACAACATGCTCAACAGCAGCGCCAACGCCAGCGGCCATTGATACAACGCGTGGGCCGGACGGGCCTGGGTGGGTTGTTGCGTGACCGGCTCTAGTGTGTCGAGGGTGTCCTTGATGGTTTGCAGTTCGTTGCCATCATGGGCGCGGAAATACTGACCGCCGGTGGCTTCAGCGATGGCTTTGAGCGCCGGTTCGTCGAGGTCCAGGCTCGGGTTGACGCCGAGAAAGCCCAGCGTGCCACTTTCCTCCGGGTTGGCCCCAACGCCGATAGGGTAGATTTTCACCCCTTCGTTAGCCGCCAGGCGCGCAGCGGTCAACGGGTCGATTTCGCCGCCGTTGTTGGCGCCGTCCGTGACCAGAATCAGCACACGGCTCTGTGCCGGACGCAGGCGCAGGCGTTTAAGGGCCAGGCCGATGGCATCGCCGATGGCGGTGTTCTTGCCGGCGATGCCGATCCGCGCTTCGTCGAGCCAGACCCTTACGGTGTGCCGGTCGAAGGTCAGCGGCGCTTGCAGGTACGCCTGACTGCCGAACAGGATCAGGCCGACCCGATCGCCATCGCGGCTTTCCAGGAAGTCACCGAGCAAATGTTGCACGAGGCTCAAACGGCTGACGTCCTCGTCCTGCCACTTCATGTCGGGAAAATCCATCGAGCCGGACACGTCTACCGCTACCAGCAAATCGCGGCCACTGGCCGCAATCGGCAGCGGTTCACCCAGCCATTGCGGGCGCGCGGCGGCGATCAACAGCAATAGCCAAAGCAGTATGAACGGTGCCTGCTGGCGCCAGGCCGGCAGGTTTGCCCGGGCGCGGCGGCGGGTCAGGCCTTCGAGGTCATTCAGGAACGTGACTTTGAGCGCCGGCTCGCCACTGTCGGCCATCGGCAACAGTACGCGCATCAACCACGGCAAGGGCAGCAAGGCAAACATCCACGGCCAGGCAAACTCAAACATGTTTGCGAATCCAGGTGTCGACGGCTTGGGTCAGGCCCGCGATGGCCTTGTCGTCGAGTTTGCATTCAGGTTTGTAGGCGCCTTCAACCAGGACCATCCAGCGTGTCAGGCCGGCCGCGGGGCAGCGGTTGTCGAGAAACGCCAGCCATTTGCGCCCGTTGAGTGTGTGGCTCTGGCTGTAGGGGTAATGGTTGCGACACAGGCGCTTGAGCAACCCATTGAGCTGCTGCAACCAGGCGCCGGCTGGTGCGCCGTCGTAGGGTTTGGGCATCCGCGCCAGTTCGGCCAGCGCGGCGACACGCACCGGGTCCAGCGGCTGTTCGGCGCGAACGATAGGGCGTTTGGGTGCCATCAAGTGTCGCATCCGCCACAGGCCAAAGCCGATCAGCGGCAGCAATAACAGCAACAACCACCAGCCCGGCGCGGGAGGCCAGAACTCGATGGGTGGCGGTGTAATTAGCGGCTGCAGTTGATCGAGGCTGCTCATCGACCTTTCCCCGGTTTTTGTGGGTTCAGGTACTCGCGCAGTTGCTCGACCATCTCGCTCTGGGTGCTCAATGGCATCAGTAATACGCGTAGTTTTTGGGCGAGCAATTCCCAGCGGGCGATGCGCGCTTCGGCTTGCGCGCGATAGGTCTGGCGCAAGTCGAAATTCAGGGTGTCGAGTTCCAGTTGCGCGCCACGTTCGGCAAATCGCAGCAAGCCGGCGGCGGGCAGGGCGTGATCCAGTGGATCGGACACGGGCAGTAGCAACAGGTCGCAATGGCGCGACAGCAGGCTCAACTGTTGCTCGGCGCCCTCGCTCAAGGCGCGCTCGTCGCAGATCACGATCGCCAGGCTGCCGGGGCGCAGCACTTCCCGGGCGCGCCGCAGGGCAATGCCGAAGGCGTCGCGGTCCGTTTCGCTTTCGGTGTGCAGCGACTGATTGACCCGCACCAGACGGTTGAGCAATTGCAGCAGGCTTTGTTTACTACGGCGGGGTTTGATCTCGTAGTGCTCATTGTCGCCGAACACCAGTCCGCCGACCCGATCGTTATGGCCGAGCGCCGCCCAGCCAATCAGGCTCGCGGCCTGGGCGGCGAGCACCGACTTGAACATCAGCCCCGAGCCGAAGAACAGACGACGGCTTTGCTCGACCATGATGAAAATCGGCCGCTCACGCTCTTCATGGAACAGTTTGGTGTGGGGTTCCTGGGTGCGGGCGGTGACGCGCCAATCGATGCTTCGCACGTCATCACCGGCCTGATAGACCCGTACCTGATCGAAGTCCACTCCGCGCCCGCGCAGTTTGGAGTGGTGCAGGCCGATCAGCGGGCTGCGCTGGCTCGGCGTGGAGAATAATTGCACTTCACGCACGCGATGGCGCATCTCGATCAGTTCGGCGAGGCTGACACGGATGCCCGGTTCGGCTGGCAGGATGGCGTTCATCGGGGTCAAGCGACGGCTACGACGTCGAGAATTCGCTGGACCACCCGGTCCTGATCGATGCCAGCGGCTTCGGCTTCAAAGGACAGAATGATGCGGTGGCGCAACACGTCGAACAACACCGCTTGAATGTCTTCCGGGCTGACGAAGTCGCGACCGGCCAGCCAGGCGTGGGCCCGCGCGCAGCGGTCGAGGGCAATCGAACCGCGCGGGCTGGCGCCATAGGCGATCCACTCGGCCATCTCCGGGTCGAACTTGGCCGGTGTGCGTGTGGCCATGACCAGTTGCACCAGGTATTCCTCCACGGCGTCGGCCATGTACAAGCCGAGGATTTCCTTGCGCGCGGCGAAAATCGCCTGCTGGCTGACCCTGCGCTCGGGTTTGGTTTCGCCGTTCAACGCTTCACCACGGGCCTGTTGCAGGATTCGCCGTTCAACGGCGGCATCAGGGAAGCCGATTTTTACATGCATCAGAAAGCGGTCGAGTTGGGCTTCAGGCAGCGGATAGGTGCCTTCCTGCTCGATGGGGTTTTGCGTGGCCATTACCAAAAACAGCGGCGACAGCTCGTAAGTGCTGCGCCCGACGCTGACCTGGCGCTCGCCCATGGCTTCCAGCAATGCGGACTGAACCTTGGCCGGGGCACGGTTGATTTCGTCCGCCAGCACCAGGTTGTGGAAAATCGGGCCTTGCTGGAACACGAAACTGCCGGTTTCCGGCCGATAGATTTCGGTGCCGGTAATGTCTGCGGGCAGCAGGTCAGGGGTGAACTGAATGCGGTGGAACTGAGCTTCGATGCCTTCGGCGAGTTCTTTGATGGCCTTGGTCTTGGCCAGGCCCGGGGCGCCCTCGACCAGCATGTGGCCGTCGGCAAGCAACGCGATGAGCAAGCGCTCGATGAGTTTTTCCTGGCCGAGAATCTGCGTTGAAAGAAAGGTTCGCAGCGCGAGCAGCGCTTCACGATGTTCCATCGATGACTGTTCCTGGAGAAGGTGGCCGAAGGCGTTCGAATAACGCTTGGGCTGGGGGCGTTACTTTAATCCATCGCGGGGGGCGGCGACTAACGGCATTTTGTGCAAAGTGCGGGAAATGATTGGCGAAGGGTTGGAAGTTTTCAGGCTCGCAGGCTGGTGGCGTTCTTTCGGACGCTATCGCGGGCAAGCCCGGCTCCCACAGGTTCGGAGGTGTTGCAAGCATCGCAAGCGCACCGCCGATGTTTGTGGGAGCCGGGCTTGCCCGCGATGAGGCCGGATCAGGCGCTATCAAAGCTCGCTTATATAAGTACCAGTCCCGTCAAGAATGTTACGCAGTGTTTCTTCCACTTCAGCGAGATCACTGGCATCGGTGCTGTGAATGATTTCCAGCGAATCATCGCCATTCAGCGCATCCACATCCGCCGCGGCGATTTCGATCAGCAGGCGGGTAGGGCTGAGGGTCACCTTCACGCCGTCCAGCGTCGAAGGTTCGTCGTCGAGGGTGATTTCCAGTTCGTCCTCGTCCGGGTAGCGGGTCATCAGGAACATATCGCCCTGATCGCTGTGGCAGCAGAGCATGGCCATGTTGTCTTCCTCGTCATCGCATGGGTTGACGATCAAGAGGGCGGTGGTCATTTGCATGGGGGAATTCCTGGCTCGACGAGCATGGTGAAGACGAACAAAACGCAATTCTGCCAGCACAAGGGAATTTCTGCTCGGTTGAGTGTCAGAGGAGGGGCGCGGACACTTAGAGTGTTACTGGTCATTTCTGGTACGCGGGTGCCGGAAAACCGGGGATAAAACGCCCGTTTTTGCCCACGGCTGCTAGTGTTGTTCGAGGCGCGTGCCGCCAGTTGCGTACCGATGACCGAATATGTCGCAGCACCGCAAGCACGGGCCTTGCCGCACTCGTTAAGCTGCGCAACGGATGAGCACCTGTAAAGGCATTGCGCTGCACGCAGTCCAGTCGCTTTTGCAGATGCCCATTCATGGAAGGTGAATGTGACCCGAGTGTCTCGTCCAGCTTCACCCACCTGTCCCCCTGTTTCCTCTGCCCGAGAATCAGGAGCAGGGTGACGGATCGCCCCGAAAGGGGTTTTGCACGCGACGCTTCCATCAATAACAAGCCCAAGCGGAGTACCACAGATGGCGTTCTTCACCGCAGCCAGCAAAGCCGACTTCCAGCACCAACTGCAAGCGGCACTGGCACAGCACATCAGTGAACAGGCACTGCCACAAGTGGCGTTGTTCGCTGAACAATTCTTCGGCATCATTTCCCTGGACGAGCTGACCCAGCGTCGGTTGTCCGACCTCGCCGGCTGCACCCTTTCTGCGTGGCGCCTGCTTGAGCGCTTCGATCACGCGCAACCGCAAGTGCGCGTCTACAACCCTGATTACGAACGCCACGGCTGGCAGTCGACCCACACCGCGGTCGAAGTGCTGCACCACGACCTGCCATTCCTGGTGGACTCGGTGCGTACCGAGCTGAACCGTCGCGGCTACAGCATTCATACCCTGCAAACCACTGTGCTGAGCGTTCGTCGCGGCAGCAAAGGCGAGTTGCTGGAAATCCTGCCCAAAGGCACCCAGGGCGAAGGCATTCTTCAAGAATCGCTGATGTACCTGGAAATCGACCGTTGCGCCAACACGGCCGAGCTCAATGTCCTGAGCAAAGAGCTGGAACAGGTCCTCGGTGAAGTCCGCGTCGCGGTCGCCGATTTCGAGCCGATGAAAACCAAGGTCCAGGAAATCCTCACTGGCCTGGATAACAGCCAGTTTGCGGTCGACCCTGAAGAAAAAGCCGAAATCAAAAGCTTCCTGGAATGGCTGGTGGGCAACCACTTCACGTTCCTGGGCTACGAAGAATTCGTGGTTCGCGATGAAGCCGACGGCGGCCACATCGTCTACGACCAGGATTCCTTCCTCGGCCTGACCAAACTGCTGCGCACCGGCCTGACCTACGATGACCTGCGCATCGAAGACTACGCCGTGAATTACCTGCGCGAACCGACCCTGTTGTCGTTCGCCAAGGCCGCGCACCCAAGCCGTGTACACCGTCCGGCTTACCCGGACTACGTGTCGATCCGTGAAATCGATGCTCACGGCAACGTCATCAAGGAATGCCGTTTCATGGGCCTGTACACCTCCTCGGTGTATGGCGAGAGCGTGCGGGTTATTCCGTACATCCGCCGCAAGGTCGAAGAAATCGAACGCCGTTCCGGCTTCCAGGCCAAGGCTCACTTGGGCAAGGAACTGGCGCAGGTGGTCGAAGTGCTGCCGCGTGATGACCTGTTCCAGACCCCGGTCGACGAACTGTTCAGCACCGTGATGTCGATCGTGCAGATCCAGGAACGCAACAAGATCCGCGTGTTCCTGCGCAAAGACCCGTACGGTCGATTCTGCTACTGCCTGGCTTACGTGCCACGCGACATCTACTCCACCGAAGTGCGCCAGAAAATCCAGCAAGTGCTGATGGATCGCCTGAAAGCCTCGGATTGCGAGTTCTGGACGTTCTTCTCCGAGTCCGTACTGGCCCGCGTGCAACTGATCCTGCGCGTCGACCCGAAAAACCGCCTCGACATCGACCCGGTTCTACTGGAAAAAGAAGTGGTTCAGGCCTGCCGCAGCTGGCAGGACGACTACGCCAGCCTGGTGGTTGAAAGCTTCGGCGAAGCCCACGGCACCAACGTGCTGGCCGACTTCCCGAAAGGCTTCCCGGCCGGTTACCGTGAGCGTTTCGCCGCCCACTCGGCTGTGGTCGACATGCAACACCTGCTGAGCCTGAACGAAAAAAATCCATTGGTGATGAGCTTCTATCAGCCACTGGGTCAGGTGTCCGGCCAGCGCATGCTGCACTGCAAGCTGTATCACGCCGATACGCCGCTGGCGCTGTCCGACGTGTTGCCGATCCTGGAAAACCTCGGCCTGCGCGTGCTGGGTGAATTCCCGTATCGCCTGCGCCACACCAATGGCCGCGAGTTCTGGATTCACGACTTCGCGTTCACTGCCGCTGAAGGCCTGGAACTCGACATTCAGCAACTCAACGACACCTTGCAGGACGCGTTCGTCCACATCGTGCGTGGCGATGCCGAGAACGATGCGTTCAACCGCTTGGTGCTGACCGCCGGCCTGCCGTGGCGCGATGTGGCGCTGCTGCGTGCTTATGCGCGCTACATGAAGCAGATTCGTCTGGGCTTCGACCTGGGCTACATCGCCAGCACCCTGAACAACCACACCGACATCGCTCGCGAGTTGACCCGGTTGTTCAAAACCCGTTTCTACCTGGCGCGCAAGCTGACCGGCGACGATCTGGAAGACAAACAGCAACGTCTGGAACACGCGATTCTGAGCGCACTGGACGACGTTCAGGTACTGAACGAAGACCGCATCCTGCGTCGCTACCTGGACCTGATCAAGGCCACCCTGCGCACCAACTTCTATCAGACTGACGCCAACGGCCATAACAAGTCGTACTTCAGCTTCAAGTTCAACCCGCACCAGATTCCAGAGCTGCCGAAGCCAGTACCGAAGTTCGAAATCTTCGTTTACTCGCCTCGCGTCGAAGGCGTGCACCTGCGCTTCGGCAACGTGGCGCGTGGCGGTCTGCGCTGGTCCGATCGTGAAGAAGACTACCGCACCGAAGTCCTGGGCCTGGTAAAAGCCCAGCAAGTGAAGAACTCGGTCATCGTGCCAGTCGGCGCGAAGGGCGGCTTCCTGCCGCGTCGCCTGCCACTGGGCGGCAGCCGTGACGAGATCGCGGCCGAGGGCATCGCCTGCTACCGCATCTTCATTTCGGGCCTGTTGGACATCACCGACAACCTGAAAGACGGCGCGCTGGTTCCGCCTGCCAATGTCGTGCGTCATGACGACGATGACCCGTACCTGGTCGTTGCTGCGGACAAGGGCACTGCGACCTTCTCCGACATCGCCAACGGTATCGCCATCGACTACGGCTTCTGGCTGGGTGACGCGTTCGCTTCCGGCGGTTCCGCTGGTTACGACCACAAGAAAATGGGCATCACCGCCAAGGGCGCGTGGGTTGGCGTTCAACGTCACTTCCGCGAACGCGGCATCAATGTCCAGAAAGACAGCATCACCGTGGTCGGTGTCGGCGACATGGCCGGTGACGTATTCGGTAACGGTCTGTTGATGTCCGAGACGCTGCAACTGGTGGCTGCGTTCAACCACCTGCACATCTTCATCGACCCGAATCCGGAGCCGGCGAACAGCTTCGCCGAGCGTCAGCGCCTGTTCGACCTGCCGCGTTCGGCCTGGTCGGATTACGACACCAGCATCATGTCCGAAGGCGGCGGGATCTTCTCCCGTAGCGCGAAGAGCATTGCCATCTCCGAGCAGATGAAAGAGCGCTTCGACATTCAGGCCGACAAGCTGACCCCGACCGAACTGCTCAATGCTTTGCTCAAGGCACCGGTAGACCTGTTGTGGAACGGCGGTATCGGTACGTACGTCAAAGCCAGCAGCGAAAGCCACGCCGATGTCGGCGACAAGGCCAACGATGCACTGCGCGTGAACGGCAACGAACTGCGCTGCAAAGTCGTGGGCGAGGGCGGTAACCTCGGTATGACCCAACTGGGTCGTGTCGAATTCGGTCTCAATGGCGGCGGTTCCAACACCGACTTCATCGACAACGCCGGTGGCGTGGACTGCTCCGACCACGAAGTAAACATCAAGATCCTGCTGAACGAAGTGGTTCACGCCGGTGACATGACCGACAAGCAACGTAACCAGTTGCTGGCGAGCATGACCGACGAAGTCGGCAATCTGGTGCTGGGCAACAACTACAAGCAGACTCAGGCCCTGTCCCTGGCGGCGCGTCGTGCCTTGCCGCGTATCGCTGAATACAAGCGCCTGATGAACGATCTGGAAGGCCGTGGCAAGCTGGATCGCGCCATCGAGTTCCTGCCGGCGGAAGAAGCGATCAACGAGCGCATTGCGACAGGCCATGGCCTGACCCGTGCCGAGCTCTCGGTGTTGATCTCCTACAGCAAGATCGACCTCAAGGAGCAGTTGCTTAACTCCCTGGTGCCGGATGACGACTACCTGACCCGTGACATGGAAACCGCTTTCCCGCCGACCCTGGTGAGCAAGTTCTCCGAAGCCATGCGCCGTCACCGTCTGAAGCGCGAAATCGTCAGCACCCAGATCGCCAACGACCTGGTCAACCACATGGGCATCACCTTCGTTCAACGACTCAAAGAGTCGACCGGCATGAGCCCGGCGAATGTTGCGGGTGCGTATGTAATAGTTCGGGATATCTTCCACCTCCCGCACTGGTTCCGGCAGATAGAGGCCCTGGACTACCAGGTTTCCGCTGACGTGCAACTGGAGCTGATGGACGAGCTGATGCGTTTGGGCCGCCGCGCCACGCGCTGGTTCCTGCGCAGCCGTCGCAACGAGCAGAACGCAGCTCGTGACGTCGCGCACTTCGGTCCGCATCTGGCAGCGCTGGGCCTCAAGCTCGACGAACTGCTCGAAGGCCCGACCCGCGAAGGCTGGCAGACCCGCTATCAGGCTTACGTCGCGGCTGGCGTACCTGAGTTGCTGGCGCGCATGGTTGCAGGCACCACTCACCTGTACACCTTGCTGCCAATCATCGAAGCGTCCGACGTTACCGGTCAGAACGCAGCAGACGTCGCGAAGGCTTACTTCGCCGTCGGCAGCGCGCTGGACATCACCTGGTACCTGCAACAGATCAGCGCTCTACCGGTTGAAAACAACTGGCAGGCCCTGGCCCGTGAAGCGTTCCGTGATGACGTCGACTGGCAACAACGTGCGATCACCATCTCCGTCCTGCAACAGGGCGACGGCAGTCAAGACGTGGAAACACGCCTGGCGCTGTGGATGGAAGAGCACGAAGGCATGATCGAACGCTGGCGCGCCATGCTGGTGGAACTCCGTGCCGCCAGCGGTACGGACTACGCCATGTACGCGGTGGCCAACCGTGAGCTGCTGGACCTGGCGTTGAGCGGGCAAGCGGTGGTGACTGCCATTGCTGCTGTCAGCGAAGAGCTGGAACCGGCTGCCTGATCAGGCGCTGAATGAAAAAAACCCGCATGGCGACATGCGGGTTTTTTTTGCCTGAGGGATTTTGGGTGTCTGCCCGGGCCCCTTCGCGGGCAAGCCCGGCTCCTACGGTGGAACGCATTTCACTATAGGAACGGCGGTGCGGCGATCCGACTTGCCCGCGATGGGGCCATTAGCCTTAATACAACTTCCCGCTGGTTTTATTATCAATCATCGCTACTTTGTCTGTCGGATTGGTCAATAAATTACTGAGCGACTGGTCAAACTTTTGCAGTGCTCTAATTTGCACATTCTGTTGTTCGTTAATATCCGCCACTATCTTTGGGCTCGGTTCAAAGTCCGCCCAAAGAGGGCTCAGTGTTTTGGCGTCATACCCTTGTGCGGTGCCAATGTAATTCAAGTTGGCGTCATAGAAATCTGCACTGACGTGAGCCTCTAAATCCGAACTGCGCGAGGTCATCAATTGGCTGCGGCTGTCGACAATGGCGGTCACATCCGGTTTCGCAGCCTTGAGGCTTTGCATGTCCGGGTACACCGTGACCGAGCCGAACTGGCGCTGCAACGACGCTTTGACCCAATCCACGGCGAGGTCGGGGTTGGAGGTTGTCACGAAGGCGTCATGAATCGACTGAACCAACAGGCTCTGGCCGAAACCGGTGCCAGCGTTGGCTCGGTAGTCCTGGAGGTAGGCGCGATTGGTTTGGGTGTTTTGACTGTAGACAATGCCCAGCGAGACGTTACTGCCATTCGGAATGAGCGTGGCATTGCTGCGGCCAACGGGCTCGGTAAAGATGCCCTCCAGAGAAGATACAGCGCTCGGCGCGGTGGGGATCGAGCAGCCTGTTAAAACAACGGTCATCGTCAGGGTACTGGCAAGCGCAAGTTTCATGGTGTTACTCCCGTGAAACATCCTGTGTCGGAAAGTTAGTGTGCCGGTGTTCTCCAGCGGTAAATCCAGACTAAACCTGTCTTTGCTGAATTAAATGGCAAAAATGCGCGCTTCTCGGGAAGTGAATAGTTTTATTGGGTTTAAACAGGGGCGGTTGATTGCGTAGAGAAATAAAAAGGCCCGAAATCGAAGTTCGAGCCGTTTTATTTATACCTGTACGTACAGGCATCAGTTTTCCAATGGGATCAACACTTTTTCATCCGGAGACAACACCATAAACACCAACAGTTTGGCAGGCTGGGTGGCACTGGCGTTTTTTGACACCAAGTGTTCCGATCCCGCCGGTTCATACCAGTATTGGCCGGCCTTGTAAGTGACCGGCTGTTCACCTTTGACCTGGGAAGTAATCTCCCCGGATATCACGTAGGCCATGGCGGTGCCTTCGTGTTTGTGGGCAATGGACGATTGCCCGGGCTCGTAATCGACTTCGATCATCAACGCCTTTTTGCCGGGCACATTTTTCAGCATCTGATCCTGCAGCACCGTGACCTTTTCAGAAGGGCCTTCGTGAGCCATCGCAGCAGCCGAAACGGTCAGGGCCAGGGCAGCGAGCGGGGCAGCAAGGAAACGCAACGTTTTCATGGGTCATTACCTGCGGTGGTTATCGTCAGGAGCAACGATAGTCCGCAGGGTGGGGCAATCAAACAGCCAATATTCGGGAAGCCTGGGGGACCAATCCAGCCCCATGTCCGATGTAGCAGCTGTCGAGCAGCGCGAGGCTGCGTCCGGCGGCGAAGCCGTCGTGAAATCAGGTTGTGCGGTGTTTCAGGAACATCGCGTACTCAGGCTTTACGACGGCTTCGTCCGAACGCGGCCCGCACCGGACGCAGCCTCGCGCTGCTCGACAGCTGCTACAAAGTCGCTACAGGGTGTTTAGCGGATCGGGAAGCTGTTGAAATCCACAGCATTCGCCAATTGATTGTCGATCAGGCCGATAAAGCCCTGGACCTCAGGGCAATTGAAATGCTGCTGCATGGCCGCTTCCGATTGCCAGTGGGCGCTGACGGTCCAGCGGTTGGTGTCCTCGGGGCAGCGGTCGACCATATAGGAGTCGCAGCCCGGTAGTTCGCGCAGGGTTTCGACAATCTTTTGCAGTTGCTTACCCAGTTCATCCGAGCGGCCGGGGGCAGCTTGCACCTGTACGGTATTAATCACTTCGTTGGACATTGCTCACACTCCTGAATCAGGCCGGACGAATCCTGCTCATTGAGGGATAACGCTTAGGCAGGATAGGCCTGCTTCCCCGGACCGCCAATAGCCAAACGCCCGGTAAAGCCGCAGACCAATCCGTCAGGCCACCTGCTGAAGAATGTCGCGCAAACGGTCCAGAGCGGTGTCGATGTCCAGGGTTTCAATGGCGCCAAAACCCAGCAACAGCCCGGCCTGCGGCGTTTGCTGGAAGTAAAAGGCTTCGATGGAATTGAGCCCGACTTCCACCTTTTTGGCCAACTCGATCACCAATGGGAGATCGATAGGCACTTTGCACATCACTACCAGGTGGAACCCGGCCGTGGTGGGCACCGGCTCGAACCATGGCGAAAGGTCGCCCGCCATGCGCGCCAGAATCCGTTCGCGACGCCCGGCATAGATCGTGTGGCAGCGGCGGATGTGCTTGAGCAGGCAGCCTTCGGCAATGAATTTGGCCAGCGCCCACTGTGGCAGTGTGGAGGTGTGCAGATCGGTGAGTTGCTTGGCCCGGATCACCGCTTCGAGAATCGCCGGTGGCAAAATCGCATAGCCGAGGCGCAACTCCGGAAGCAAGGTTTTCGAGAAAGTGCCGACGTACGCGACGATCCCGCGCTCATCCATACTTTGCAGCGAATCGGCAGGGCGGCCTTCGTAGCGAAACTCGCTGTCGTAATCGTCCTCGATGATGATCGCACCCAATTCATAAGCCCGTTCCAGCAGCGCCGCCCGGCGTTCCTGACTCATCGGCAGACCGAGCGGGAACTGATGGGACGGTGTGACGTAAATCAGCCGCGTGCCGAGGGGGATTTGGTCCACCTGAATGCCTTCGGCATCCACCGGTACACCGATCACCGTGGCGCCGTGCGAGCCAAACAACAGGCGTGCCGGCGGATAGCCGGGGTCTTCCATGGCGACAATGCTGCCGGGGCGGGTCATCACCCGGGAAATCAGGTCCAGTGCCTGTTGCGCGCCATTGCACACCACCACGTCCTCGTCCTGGCAAATGACCCCGCGGGAAAACGCGATATGCCGGGCGATGGCATTGCGCAGCGCCGGCAGGCCTTCGGGCAGGCTGTAGAGGCCTTTTGAACCCGCCATCTGGCGCAAGGCGTGGGACGTGCAGCGACGCCAGTCATCCTGCGGGAATTGGCCCTTGCTGACGGCGCCGCCAATGAAGTCATAGCGCAACGACCCTTCCAGTGTCGGATGACGCAGGAACACCGGCAGATTGCGCCAGGATTCGATGACCTCAAAACTCGCCAACTCGGAATGACTTTGTTTACGGGTGATTTTGGACGACCGGGCATTCACGTAGGTGCCTTTGCCGATCACACCAATGAGGAAGTTTTCGTAGGTCAGTTGCGAGTACGTGTCGGAAATGGTCTTGCGCGAAATCCCCAGCTGTTCGGCCAGCAAGCGGCTGGGCGGCAGCTGTGTCCCGGCGGCCAGGCGCCCGGATTCGATGGCGCTGCGCAGTTGGTTGTACAACTGGCCTGCCAGGTCCTTGCGGCCGTTGATGACAACATGAAGTTCCATACCGGCGAGGCTCCTGCAGCGGTTGAGGCGCGTGTGCGTCGCGCCAGATTACCCGCATGAGTGGCTGTGCAGAAGTTGCGTGGGCCAAAAACCTCAGATTGGACTGTTGCGCAATGGTCCCGGGCTTTTTCGTTGAATTGGCACTGTAACGTGCGTGCATCACCGCCTAACGTGGAGTCACTATTCGATCCTCGAGGTCGCCTCATGAGTTCCCGCCTGGATTACTACAGCGCTTCGCCAAAAGCGATGAAAGCGATGATTGCCATGGAGGCCTTGACCAGCAACCTCAGTATCGAGCCCGCGCTGCTGCACCTGATCAAGATCCGCGCCTCGCAGCTCAATGGCTGCGCTTTCTGCACCGACATGCATTCGGTGGACGCACGGCGTCTCGGCGAGACCGACCGGCGCCTGTATTCGATCGTCGTGTGGCGCGACAGTGGCTTTTTCAACCCGCGCGAGCGCGCTGCGCTGGCCTGGACCGAAGCCGTGACGCTGCTCTCCGAAAGCCACGTGCCGGATGACGTGTTCGCACTGGCCCGGGAGCAATTCAGCGAAGCGGAGCTGGTCGATTTGACGATTGCCGTGACCACCATCAACAGCTGGAATCGCCTGGCGGTGAGTTTTCGGCAAACCCCTGGCGGCTGAATCGATTATCCGCGCCCAGTGTCACGTCAGGTTCATAAACGCTGCGCAGGATGAGGGTTTCAAGGATAGATCGACAAGGAGTCATTGATGTCACTCATGGAATCCACTTGCGCTGCCGGCACTGATTCGCCACTGCCAGGGCCGAGTTTTGCAGTGAGCGAACCGCAACGCCTGGCACGTCTGGAGTATCTGCCGCACATCGCCAAGCGCTATTCGCGAGTCGCGGCCCGGCCAGACAGCCTGGGCGATTTGGCCGACTTCATGTTGGTGCAATGGCAACATGACCGCCAAGTCGAGAGTTTTCGGCCGTGGAACAGCGTGGTGGATCAGCGTTTGGCCGGCGTGGTGCAATAGCACTCCTATGCGCTGATGCTGGAGATGATCCGTTGCAGCGCCTGCATCGGGCTGTTACCGCGTTCCATGAGCCAATTCGACCGCGGGCTGATTGCGTTGCCCGGACTGTTCGACCAGCCGATGCAACGTCAGGTGTGGATGGCAGTGAATGCCGACTCACAAGGGCAGGCCGGTGTGCAGATGATCGTTGAGCTGATCCATAACACCTTCAATGAACGCCGGGAGTGGTTCGAGAGCTGAACGCGGTCAAACTGTAGGAGCGAGCCTGCTCGCGAAAGCGGTGGGTCAGTCACATCAATATTGTATGTGTCGCCGCCTTCGTCGGAACGCCGCCCGGAGCCGGCTCGCTCCCACATGGGTTCTCGCCATGCCGTAAGAATGCGTTGTAGAGTGAGCGGCCATATGTGCATCAAGGATGAATCACCCATGCCCGCCACTGACCCTGTCATCACCCTCGAACGTTTCAACGAATCCCACATCGATGGCATCACGGCGCTCTACAACGACCCGGCGATTACCCGTCAGGTGCTGCAAATGCCGTTTCAGTCCACCGAAGTCTGGCGCAAACGTCTGTCCCCGGATAACGAACGCGTAGTGCAACTGATCGCCCTGCATCAGGGCACGGTCATCGGCAACATAGGCCTGGAGCAGTTTTCGCGGATCCGCCGCAGCCATGCCGGCAACCTCGGCATGGGCGTCGCGGTGGCGTGGCAGGGCAAAGGTGTGGGTTCGACATTGCTGGCGGCGGCGCTGGACATCGCCGACAACTGGATGAACCTGCAACGCGTGGAGCTCTCGGTGTACGCCGACAACGAAGCGGCCATCGGTCTCTACCGAAAATTCGGTTTCGAGACCGAAGGCCTGTTTCGTGATTACGCCGTGCGTGACGGCCGACTGGTCGATGCCTTGAGTATGGCGCGTCTGCGTCACACGCTTAACGCCGATTGACTCAGTCGCTCAGTGCGAACGCCACCGCCGCCTGCGCATGCAGTTCGGTGGTGTCGAGCAAGGGCAGGGCGCTGTGCTCGGGTTTGATCAGCATGCCGATTTCCGTGCAGCCAAGGATGATCGCCTGGGCACCTCGCTGGGCCAGCGACTCGATCACCTGCTGATACACCTTGCGCGACACCTCGTTGATTACCCCGACGCACAACTCGTCGTAGATGATTCGGTGCACCGCCTGGCGTTCCTCGGCTTCAGGCACGAGCACGGTCAACCCCATCGTGCTCAGGCGATCCTTGAGAAAATCCTGTTCCATGGTGAACGCGGTGCCGAGCAAACCCACCTTCAGTGCACCGGCATCCACGGCAGCCTGACCGGTCGGGTCGGCGATGTGCAGGAACGGAATAGTGATCGCAGCCTGAATCTGCCCGGCCACCTTGTGCATGGTGTTGGTACACAGCACCACGCACTCGGCGCCGCCAGCTTCCAGTCGCCGCGCCGCATCCACCAGAATCGCCGCCGCATCGTCCCAGCGGCCGGCATGCTGGGCCTGTTCGACAGGCCCGAAGTCGACGCTGAACATGAGCAACTGCGCCGAACGCAACGGCCCTAGCCGTTCACGAACCTGCTGGTTGATGAGGCGATAGTACTCGGCGCTGGACTCCCAGCTCATGCCGCCGATAAGGCCGATGGTGCGCATGCGGTGCTCCCTGTGAAATGGCTAACCTTGAGAGTATCCCGTGGTTCTTGACGGTCATCTATCAGGAAATTTCACATGCCCGGTGTGCTGAGCCAGCACCTGCTGGGCGGCAGGGTTTGCCTGCAACTGTTGCCGCGTGCGGCCTACAGTGTTCGCGATCCGGCGCAGTCGTTGACCCTGGGCGTTACGCTTGAACGCCAGCAAGGCGTACACGCCATTGATTCAGACCAGCGGGTGGATTTCGATACCTTGCCCGGTGTGCTGGCGTTCACGTCGGTGGGTGTCGAGGTGTTTTCCGAATCGGCGAGCGGTGGCGAATACCTGTTGATGCGCCTGGATGAGCAGTTTGCAGGTGAGATGCTGCCAGCCGTCAGTCAGCGTGTTCAGTCAGCCGGTGATCGACAGGCGCTGACGTTGGCGCGCGAGATCCGACGCCTGTTGCTTACCCCTCAACCTGATCTGATGGCGTTTGAACAAGCAGCCTTGGGCCTGATAGACCAGGTGCCTGTGAGGACGCAATACGGACCTGACGCCAAAGCGTTCGCCCCGGTGCTGGATCAGATCGCCGCGCAGTTCCATGAGCCGCTGACGCTGGAACAGTTGGCCGCCACCTACAGGCATAACGAGCTACGGTTTTTGCGCGACTTCACCCGGGTCATGGGCCTGACACCGCACGCGTATCTCGTTGAGGTGCGCCTGCAAGCCGCCCGACGGATGATCGAACACACGGACCTGCCGTTGGCCAGCATCGCCCTGGACACCGGTTTCGCCCATCAGTCGCACATGGGTAGCATTTTTCGCAAACACCTGGCCATGACCCCCAGTCAATACCGCTCACGCTTTTAGTCGTACGTGGGCGGCCTGCATCTGCCATGCTCAATGTCCGCAGCACCGCTCCAACCAAAGGAACACTGCAATGGACGACGTACAACAACTGGGCGAGATGCTTCGCCACTACGCAGAAAGCGAAGCGCACAAAAAGCAAACGTTCGAGTCGCAATCGGCCGTGTGGGCGACGCGTATCAGTGAGCTGTTCGATCAGATCCAGCACTGGCTGGAACCGGTCCAGGCACCGAATCTGCTAGAAGTGACCCGCGAGGCGTATGTCGCTTCAGGGCCGAGCGTGCCGGTCGAGACGTCGACGTTCAAGACCGAGAAACTGTCCATTGTGATTGCCGGCAAGCCGGTGGAGTTCGTGCCGGACGTGATGGGCGCTGGCGGTCAGATTTCCTTGGCGGTGATGGGGCTGACGGCCGCGCGCTATGGTAGCGTTTCGCTGGTTTGCCTGCCGCCGTCGAGTAGCTGGCAGTGGCGCAAGACCAATGGCTTGAAAGACCCGGACACCTTCGCGTTCGATGCGAACTTTCTGGCGCAGCAGTTGCAAAGCCTGATCCCCCGCGATCGCGGCCAGGTTCTCCCGGATTGACCCAACACCCTGTAGGAGCCGAGCTTGCTCGCGAAGCGTTGTGTCAGTCACCATTGATGTTGAATGACACAACGCTTCGCGAGCAAGCTCGGCTTCTACATTGGATGGGTGGTGGGTCAGATGTCCAGGTTGCCCCAGCCGGGCTTGGCCTCTTCCGGCGCCACTGCTTTTACAGTTTTCCCGGTGGCCAATTCAACTCGCCGCGCCACTTCCGGGTCGTCGGCAAACGGAATCAAACTGGCATCCTCCAGACTCACCGTCGTCTGCCGCTTCAGGCAATATTCAACCCCCAGCCAAAATCCCGACACAGCCATCACATTCAATAGCATTTCAAACATTCCAGGCTCCTTGCCTCAGGCAATCTGCACTTCACGTTCAGCCATCGCCACGTCCGCAACCCGCACCGTGCGCCAGGTGTTGTAGGCCATCAACAACATGCCGCTGAGGAAGAACACCCCGCCGGCAAAGCGCACCACATACCCCGGATGGCTGGCCTGCAAGGCTTCAACGAACGAATACGTGAGCGTGCCGTCATCGTTGATTGCGCGCCACATCAGGCCCTGAGTGATGCCGTTGACCCACATCGAGGCGATGTACAACACCGTGCCAATGGTCGCGAGCCAGAAGTGTGCGTTGATCAGGCCGATGCTGTGCATCTGCTCGCGGCCAAAGACTTTTGGCACCATGTGGTAGACCGCTCCGAACGTGATCATCGCCACCCAGCCCAACGCGCCGGCGTGCACATGGCCGATAGTCCAGTCGGTGTAGTGGGAGAGGGCGTTGACCGTCTTGATCGCCATCATCGGCCCTTCGAACGTCGACATCCCATAGAAGGCCAGCGACAACACCAAAAACCGCAGGATCGGGTCGGTGCGCAACTTATGCCAGGCCCCCGAGAGCGTCATCATCCCGTTGATCATTCCGCCCCAGCTCGGCGCGAGCAGGATCAGCGACATCGCCATGCCCAGTGACTGTGCCCAGTCCGGCAACGCGGTGTAATGCAGGTGGTGCGGACCGGCCCAGATGTACAGGGTAATCAACGCCCAAAAATGCACGATGGACAGGCGATAGGAATACACCGGTCGTCCGACCTGTTTCGGCACAAAGTAATACATCATTCCGAGGAATCCGGTGGTCAGGAAGAAACCGACCGCGTTGTGCCCGTACCACCACTGGACCATGGCGTCGGTTGCCCCGGAATACACCGGATAGGACTTGAACCAGCCCACCGGGATCGACAGGTGATTGACCACGTGCAGCATTGCGATCACGACGATGAACGCGCCGAAGAACCAGTTACCGACGTAGATGTGTTTGGTCTTGCGTTGCACCACGGTGGTGAAGAACACAATGGCATACGCGACCCAGACCACCGTCATCCACACCGCGCCGGTGAATTCGATTTCGGCGTATTCCTTGGTGGTGGTGTAGCCCAGCGGCAGGGTGATCAGCATGATCACAATCACCGATTGCCAACCCCAAAAGGTAAACGCGGCCAGGGTGTTGGAGTACAGCCGCACCTGGCAGGTACGCTGCACCGCGTAGTAACTGGCGGCGAACTGCGCGCTGCCGGCAAAGCCGAAGATCACCAGGCTGGTGTGCAACGGGCGCAAGCGGCCGAACGTGGTCCACGGCAAGTCGAGGTTCATTTCGGGCCATACCAGTTGCGAGGCGATCCACACCCCCATCGCCATCCCCACGACACCCCAGACAATGGTTGCCACGACGAATTGGCGGACGACCTTGTAGTTATAGGCCTGTCCGATTGCTGCTGTGCTCATGATCAATGCTTCCACGGTTGCAATGTCGTGCCAGGCCACCCGGACTGGCATGTCGTGCACTGTAGAAACACCGTCGGAAACAAAACAGACTCAGGAAAACTTCATTTATGCGGATCAGATTTGAGGCAATCCTGGGGCCATCTGCCAGAGCCTGATATGGTTTTTTAGCCTTCAGGTGAATCTGTAACGCGCTGCGCCGCAGGTCCATAGTCGCCATAACAAGCACCGCCAAACCCCTGTAGCAGCTGTCGAGCACCGCGAGGCTGCGTTCGGCTCGCGGTGCTCGACAGCTGCTACAGGGGGTAGAGCGTGCGATCCATCCTGATGAGGTAGCCACATGTATCAGTACGATGACTATGACCGGGCCCTGGTCTTCGAGCGGGTTGCGCAGTTTCGCGATCAGGTCGAACGTTTCCTGGCAGGCGAGTTGAGCGACGAAGAGTTTCTGCCGTTGCGTTTGCAGAACGGCCTGTACCTGCAAAAACACGCCTACATGCTGCGCGTGGCGATTCCCTATGGCACGTTGAGCGCCACGCAAATGCGCACGCTGGCGAGCATCGCGCGGGACTATGACCGCGGCTATGGTCACTTCACCACGCGGCAGAACATGCAGTTCAACTGGATCGAACTGGCTCAGGTGCCGGACATCCTCGAACGCCTGGCCGAGGTCGAGATGCACGCGATCCAGACCTCTGGTAACTGCGTGCGCAACATCACCACGGAAGCGTTCGCCGGTGTCGCGGCGGACGAATTGCTGGACCCGCGCCCGCTCGCCGAAATCCTGCGACAGTGGTCGACCATCAACCCGGAGTTCCTGTTCCTGCCACGCAAGTTCAAAATCGCCATCTGCTCGGCGAAACAGGACCGTGCAGCGATCATGATGCATGACATCGGTTTGTACCTTTATCGCGATGACCTTGGGCATATGCTGTTGCGGGTGATTGTCGGTGGCGGCCTGGGGCGCACGCCGATCCTGGGTTTGCAGATTCGCGAGGGCTTGCCATGGCAGCATTTGCTGTCTTACGTCGAGGCGGTGCTGCGGGTCTACAACCGCCACGGTCGACGGGACAACAAGTACAAGGCGCGAATCAAGATTCTGGTCAAAGCCTTGGGTATCGAAGCCTTCGCAAAGGAAGTGGAGGAAGAATGGCAACACCTCAAGGACGGCCCGGCGCAGTTGACCGAAGTCGAATACGAGCGCGTCGCCAGTGCCTTTGTGCCGCCCGATTACCGTTCACTGTCCGACACCGACCTGGCGTTTGGCACACGCCTGGCAGACAACCCGGCCTTCGCCCGTTGGGTTGCGCGCAACGTTCAGCCGCATAAGGTGGCGGGTTATACCAGTGTGGTGTTGTCGACCAAACCGGGCATTGCCTCGCCACCGGGCGATGTAACGGCCGAACAAATGATGGCCGTGGCCGAGTGGTCCGAGCAGTTTGGTTTTGGTGAGATTCGCATCGCCCATGAACAGAACATCGTGCTGCCGGACGTGCCCAAGGCCGATCTCTACGCGTTGTGGTGCCTGGCGTGCGAGCAAGGTCTGGGCTGCGCCAACGTTGGTTTACTCACCGACATCATCGCGTGCCCCGGTGGCGATTTTTGTGCGTTGGCCAACGCCAAATCGATCCCGATAGCCCACGCCATTCAAGCACGTTTCGAAGATCTGGATTACCTCCACGACCTGGGCGACATCAGCCTGAACATATCGGGCTGCATGAATGCCTGTGGTCATCACCACATTGGCAACATCGGCATTCTGGGCGTCGATAAAAACGGCAGCGAGTGGTACCAGATCACCCTCGGCGGCAGCCAGGGCAAGAACAGTGCACTGGGCAAGGTTATCGGTCCGTCTTTCAGCGCCGCCGAAGTGCCCGGGGTTATCGAGCAAATCGTTCAGACCTTCGTCAGCTACCGCGAGAGCGAAGAACTGTTCGTCGACACCTTGCAACGCATTGGTCTGGAACCGTTCAAGGAACAGGTGTATCCGCAGGTGCTGGAGGTGTCGGCATGAACAATGTGTTGGCGCTGGAGCAGGGGGGGGCGCGGATTGTTACCGAAGATCCGTGGCGGTTGGTCAGGAACGAGGAAGATGAGTTGCCCGCCGGTTCGCTGATTTTGCCGCTGGCCCGCTGGCTGCAAAATCCTGCACGGCATGCGGTGTGGCTAGGCCCGGACGATGAGGTGGAAAGCCTCAAGCCGTGGTTGCCAACACTGTCGTTGATTGCCCTGGATTTCCCGAGTTTTCGTGATGGTCGCGCTTACAGCCAGGCGTACTTGCTGCGCACTCGACTGGGCTGGACGGGTGAACTGCGCGCGGTCGGTGATGTGCTACGCGATCAACTCAGCCACATGCGCCAATGCGGTTTCGACAGCTTTGCGGTGCGCGAGGACAAATCTGCTGAAGATGCGTTGAAGGGGTTGGCAGGGATGAGCGTCTTATACGGGCGTTCGGTGATCGAGCCGCGACCGTTGTTCAGACGACGCTGAAATACCGTTTAGCAGCCGCCGAAGCCCCTGTAGGAGCCGAGCTTGCTCCGGGCGGCGTTCCGACGAAAGCGGAGTGTCTTCAACATCCATGGTGACTGACACACCGCTTTCGCGAGCAAGCTCGGCTCCTACAGGTTTCTTCTGTTGTTCAGGGTTACTTGAGCGCCGGATCACCCATGTTCATTTTCTTCCAGCCCTGCAGCAGCACCTGCGCTTTCGGTTCCTGCCCATTGCCCAGGTAGTACTGGATCAACGTCAGCCGCGCATTGCGGTTGACCGGCTGCACTTTGAGCAACTGCTCCAGCACTTCGCAGGCCTCTTCAACTTTGCCGCTGTCGTGCAACGCCACCGCCAGCACGTAGCTGTACTGGCCGTTTTGCGGTTCCAGTTGTGCAGCTTTGCGTAATGCCGACATGGCCTGGTCCGATTTGCCCGCACGTACCAGCGACAAGCCCTGGGTGTACTGCAACAGCGCGGCGTCCGGGTGGTCTTTCAAACCTTGTGCCAGCAGCGCCTGTGCCTCCTGGCGTTGGCCATTGGCTTCCAGCCATTGCACCAGCGAGACCAGCGCGGGGTAGAAATCCGGATCGCGCTTGAGGGCCGTGCGCAGGTACTTTTCGACCTCGTCATTACGGCCACTGGCCTGATAGAACATGGCCAGGTTGAGGTTGGCTTCAGCCCGTTCCAGCAGGCTCATCTGTGCCGCTTCGTACTCGGCGATGGCCGCATTCCAGCTCGCCTGGGCGCTGCCCAAGCCCGTGCCGGCGACACTCAGCAGGTCCCGGGCCGCGGCGATCCGCACAGCCAGCACCGGGTCGGCCAGCAACGGCGTCAACAGCGGCGCACGCTCGGGTGGCGGCAGGAGCGCGCTGATGGCCCTCACGGCACTTTCACGCACCTGTGGCGCCGGGTTGCCCAAGTCCTTGGTGGCCAGTTTCAACGCCTGCTCACTCGGGTACAGCGCCAACTCGGCCAGCAAGGTTGCCCGCTGAATCGCCGGCAAATTGCTGCGTTGCAGCTGCTCATACAAGGCTTGTGCCGCACCGGGCTGGCCGTTGCGAACTAGCCACAGGCTCTCGTCATAACGCGCGGCCTGTGCGGTGGGCTCGCTGTTCCACAGTTTGAACTGCTCGGTGACCTTGTCGCCGTCCTTGCCCTGGTGGCAGGTGAGGCAGGCATCCGGCGTGCCGAGTGTTTTCGCCCGCTCCGGGTTGGGAATACTGAAGCTGTGGTCATGCCGGAAGTCGTTGCCCATGTAGAACTTGCCGGGCATATGGCAATCCACGCACTGCGAACCCGGTTGGCCCATGGTGTGGCGAGTGTGTTCGATAGCGTCGTAGTTTTTCGCTTGCAGGCCTTTGCCATTGACGCCTTCCACCGAAGTTTTGCCCGCCGTGTTGTGGCATTGCAGGCAAACGCCGTTGCCCGGCGCCTTGAGCTCATTGCTGTGCGGGTTATGGCAGTTGCTGCAGCGCACACCTTTGTCGAACATTTTGCTTTGGGCGAAGGAGCCGTGTTCAAACACTTCGTCCTTGATCTTGCCGTCCAGTGCATACAACTCGCGGGTCAGGGCGCTTGGCAGGTAGTCATCCATCAGGCGTTTGCCAGGGGTGTAGCCATCGCTCAGCGGTGCGCGGCGCGAATGGCAGCGGGCACAGGTCTCGAGTTCGACCGTCGCGTTCTTGTCCTTGAGGTCGAAGGCAAAACCGGCATGAATCAAATCACCTTTTTTCGCCGTCCATTCCAGGTGATTGGAAGCCGGGCCGTGGCATGCTTGGCAGCCGACACCGAGGCTGTTCCATTGGCTGTCAAAGGTGTTTTTGGCAGCATCGTAATTGCGTTTGTAGCCCGTGGTATGGCACTCGACGCACATGAAGTTGGCGTTCTGGCTTGGCTTGCTCCAGTGCAACGGGTTCTTGAAGTTCACGCCCTGGCCCGCATAGAGGTGGAACCAGCGGTGTTTTTCGGTATCCCAGGCGACGCCCAAAGGTTGCAAGCGACCTTCGCCGACCTCGATCAGGTATTGCTGCAGCGGCGCGATACCGAAGGTATAAGCGACCTTGAAGTCGGCGTTCTTGCCGTCGATGCCCGGTGTGTTGACCCAGAAAGCGTCGCCCTTGCGCGAGAAAACGGTGGTTTCGTTTTCGGCTTTGAACGTGACGTTGTTGAAGTCGCCCAGCATCGTCTCGGCATTGGCTTCTTGCATCGCCAATTGGTGATGGGAACCTTGCCAGTCCTTGACCTGCTCGTTGTGGCAGCCCTGGCATTGTTGCTCATCGACCATCTTCGCCGGCGCCATTGCTACCGGTTGAGGTTTGGCCGGTTGCGCGGCAGGGGCGCTAACGGGCACGGGTTTCAGCGGTGCCGGTGTACTGCTGAACAGAAACCAGCCGATAGCGATGACCGCCAACAGTAATGCACTGATGGTCACAGGAAAAAGGTAACGATTGATCAGGTTCGGTTGCGAATCAGGGTTTGCTGAGTTGTTTTTATGCTTCGGCATTGCGACTTCCGTAGTCCAGGTGCGTTTGCCTTAAGGCGCGCGATCAATCTGAGTGCAGCTTTGACGGATGCCGGGCATCTGTCAAATGACGGTTGTGAAAAGGTCCTCGAGTCTTACTCCCCGCCACCCACAAACCAGCGGTAATACGGGTTGCCGCCATCGCCCATCATCACTTCACGAATATCCCTGGCCCATGCGTCCCGGTCACCGTCATACGCGTGCAAACTCGCCCGATAGAACTGCATCAGGCGTTGTTGATGAGCATTCATGCGGTCGGTGAACCCGGCATCGGCATTCAGCAACGGCGCTGGCTGGCGCAAGTCCAGCAGGGCCGGTAGCACGCGGCTGATTTCCTTGGCTCGCACCCAAGGGGCGTATTCGATACGTGGCTGATCATCGGTGACTGGCAGCGCATCGGCGGCGAAACGTTCCAGGCCGGCGCGGTCGGTCACCCACGTGGCGAGCAACGCAGCGGCTGAGCCGATGCCTACATCCTGCAAGGTGCTGCGCACGGTTTCCTGCTGAAAGCGCTGGCTGATTTTCGCAGCATCCAGTTCGATCGGCTCCATCGAGCCCACCAGCAACATTTCGTGGAACTCGCTGGTCCACAACGTCGCATAGGGGAATACGTCGAGGAAACTGCGCACCAGCGAGCGCGAATCATCGATGTTCTGGGTCGGCAGCGGCAACCATTGCGCGACCAGGCCTTTTTTCTCCAGACGACTGGCGGCCAATTGGTAGAAATCGCGGGAATACAGATTCACCACGCCGGCAGCGGAGGGCGGTGGCGGTTCGAGGGTGATCAGGTCGTAGTGCTGCGGGCTGCGCAGCAGTTCCTGGCGACCGTCGCGCAGGCGAACATCCACCGTCGGGTCGGCGGCGGCGTTGAAGTTGCCTTTGAACAACGGCGCGGCATTGACCACTGACGGCAGCAATTCGGCGACGACGCGATGTTCCAGCCCCGGATAGCGGGTCAGGGCGCCTGCGGTGATGCCAGTGCCGAAACCGATCACCAGCGCCGAGCGCGGTTCGCCGTTATGGATCAGCAGCGGCAATAGCGCCTGAATCCGCATGTAGCGCAGCGATGGCATGGCGTCACCGGTGTTCGATACGCCCTGGATATACAGGCGCTGGAAGGTCTTCTGACCCTTGCCCTGCGTGACCACGGCCACCGTGCCGCCGCGTCCTTCTTCATAGAATGCCAACGTGCCGTTGCGGGCGCCGGGCAGCAGGCTGGCGAGTTTGTCGACCGGGGTGAAAACCGCCACGATCACCGACAGCAGGCCAATGGCAACCACGCCCTGACGCCGGCCTTTCTTGACGTGATGCCCCTTGCGCACCGAAAAATAGCCGATCCCGGCAGCAACAATAGCCAGCAGCCCCAAGGTACGCACCAGCCCCAGCAACGGGATCAATAAAAACCCACAGAGCATCACGCCGATAATCCCGCCCAAGGTGTTGAACGCCACCACCGCGCCGACGTCCCGACCGACCCGTTCAGGACCGACGCTCAACCGCAGGGCCAACGGGAACGCCGCCCCCAGTAGCAAGGTCGGGACAAACACGATGCTCAACGCCGCCACGGCAAACCGTGCGCTCATGCCCAGCAGCTCGCTACCGCCCAAGGCCAGCGCCACCATTTCGGCCTGGGATTGTAAAAACACCAGCCAGCGTCCGAGAAAGGCCACCTCCAGCAGCGCGATCAGACCGGCGCCGGCAATCAGCAAGCCAAACACGCCCCAAGGATCACGAAGGCGATCAACCCGACGGGCCAGCAGGACGCTGCCGATGAACAAACCCGTGAGGTACGTCGCCAACACCACGGCAAACGCATAGGTGCGCGTGCTCATGAATTGCACGATGGATTGCGACCAGACCACTTCGTAGCCCAGTGCCACACCGCCAGCGATGGAATAGAGCCACAGCGCCAGACGATCCGGCGTGGTTGCCGCGTGGTGTTTGACCGCAGCTTCGACTGGCACCGGGCGGTGGCGTTGAAACCACAAGGCACCAACGGCGGCCAGCAAGTTCAGCATCGCGGCGGCGAGGGCACTGCCACGCACGCCGAGGGTGGCGATCAGCACGAAGGCTGCGAGCAGGGTGCCGGCAATCGCACCAGCCGTGTTCGCGGCATAGAGTTGGCCGCCAGCCTTGCCCAAGTGTTGCGGGTCGCTGGCCAGTGAACGAACCAGCACCGGCAGCGTGCCACCCATCAACAGCGCAGGAATGCCCACCAGTGCAAACGGCAACACCCATGCCAGCAACCCGACGTGCTGCTCCAGCCAGGCGAATGGACTGGCGGCCATGCTCATCGCAAACGTCGCGCCGACACCCAGCACCGCCACCAGCACTTCCAGCCCCGCATACAGCAGGACCGGCTGCTTCAAGCGATCAGCCCAACGCCCGAACAGCAAACCACCCAAAGCCAATCCGGCAAAAAATGCACTGATGCCGGTGGTGATCGCATACACCTCGACGCCGACCACCAGCGACAACTGCTTGATCCACAGCACCTGGTACACCAGCGCAGCAGCGCCGGAGACGAACAGCAGCAGGGCAGGAATCAGCAGGGCCGGGGACGCGGCGCTGTGAGGGGCGGGTATGGCCGACGACTTGCTGGCGACACGTGAGGACATTGCGGGTTGCCTTGTGCAATTTCTGAAAATGAACATTTTCCAACGATAAACACAGAACCCTGTAGCAGCTGCCGAAGGCTGCGTTCGAGGACGAAGTCCTCGCCAATCATGCACCTCGGTATATCTGGTACACCGAGTTGACTGGATTACGACTGCTTCGCAGCCGGACGCAGCCTTCGGCAGCTACTACAGGGTGTTGTGTTCACACAAAAAAGGGCCGCTCGCCGGTGAGGGCGAGCGGCGGTCACGCGATATTACTGTGCAGCCGGTGCAGCTTTCATTTTTTCAGCGATTTTGGCATCTACCGCAGCGCGAATCTGGTCAACACTGAAGCTGGCCGGTTTCTGGCTTGGCGGATATTCGATAAAGGTCTGGAGGAACACCGCTGCTTTACCAGTGGCTACGGCCGCCAGATAAACGTTTTTGGTTAACCAATCGTAATACTGGTCGGAAACGACATCGGCGCGTTCATACGGGTCCATTCTCAGGTTGAAGATTTTTGGCACCCGCAGGCACACAAACGGCTCACTCCACACCTTGAAACCGCCTGGTGCACGCTGTTCGCAGAACACCGCTTTCCAGTTGTCGAAACGCATCGACACCAGCATGCCGTCGTCATTGAAGTAGTAGAACTCCTTGCGCTCGCCCTTAGGCTGTTGGCCGGTCAGATAAGGCAGTTGGTTGTAGCCGTCCAGGTGCACCTTGAAGTTGGTGCCACCCGATACCGGCGCCCAGCCTTTGAGCAGCTTGTCCTTCACATCGGCATCGCCCGCCGCGGCCAGCAGCGTCGGGAACCAGTCCAGGCCCGAGAACATCTCGTTGGAGACTTCACCGGCCTTGATCTTGCCTGGCCAACGCACAATCGCCGGCACCCGGTAGGCGCCTTCCCAGTTGGAGTTCTTCTCGTTGCGGAACGGCGTGGTTGCCGCGTCCGGCCAGGAGAACTGGTTCGGGCCATTGTCGGTGGTGTAGACGACGATGGTGTTGTCGGCGACTTTCAGGTCATCAATGGTTTTCAGCAGTTTGCCGACGTCGCCGTCGTGCTCAAGCATGCCGTCTGCATAGTCGTTGCCGGGCATGCCGCTCTGGCCCTTCATCGACTCGCGCACATGGGTGAACAAGTGCATGCGGGTGGTGTTCATCCAGACGAAGAACGGTTTGTCCGCCTTGACCTGTTTCTCGATGAAACCTATCGCCGCTGCCGTGGTTTCGTCGTCGATGGTTTCCATGCGCTTGGTGGTCAACGCGCCGGTGTCTTCGATCTTGCCGTCGGCAAAGCTGTGGATCACGCCACGGGGGGCGTAGGACTTGAGGAACGCAGGGTCGTCCTTGGGCCAATACGGACGTTCCGGTTCTTCTTCAGCGTTGAGGTGATAGAGGTTGCCAAAGAATTCGTCGAAACCGTGGTTGGTCGGCAGGTATTCGTCCTTGTCGCCCAAGTGGTTCTTGCCAAACTGGCCGGTCGCATAACCCATGGACTTGAGTGCCTGGGCGATGGTGATATCGCGTTTTTGCAGACCCACTGGTGCACCGGGCGCGCCAACTTTCGACAGGCCGGTACGCAGCGGCGTCTGCCCCGTGATGAACGATGAGCGTCCGGCGGTGCAGCTGTTCTCCGCATAGTAATCGGTGAACATCATGCCTTCTTTGGCAATCCGGTCGATGTTCGGCGTCTTGTACCCGACCACCCCCATGGAATAGGCGCTGATGTTGGTCTGGCCGATGTCATCGCCGAAGATCACCAGAATGTTTGGTTTTTCAGCAGCCCCGGCAGTTGCCGAAATCGCCATGACCGAGGCTGCCACGAGGGCGAGTTTCGGTAGCCACTTGTGTATGCGAGTCATCCGACTTGCTCCTTTTGCTTACTTGCGTCGCCTGATGCGACAAACGTTTATTGCGGTCCTGCGTTACGCTTTTTTTACTGCACTTGCTCGGGGGTGGCGGAATCGTAAGGGTAGATCCGCCGCCATTCGGCGGCCATGTCGACGACAGTCCAGCCACGGGAATTTGCTTCGTCCAGCGCCTTGTCCAGGCGGCCGATGTCTGACTTGCGGTCATAGGCCCATTCGCGTTTGGCGTCGGTGTGATGCACCAGCCCCATGAATCGTTTACCCGGTCCTGCGGCGGTCCATTGCAGCATCTGCAAGTCGCCGTCGGAGTTGCCGAAGGCGAAGATCGGCCGCTTGCCGATGACCGCATCGATGCTTTCCGGCTTGCCCGGGCCGTCGTCGTTGTGGGCCAGTTTCGGGGTGCGCAGGATCGAGGTTTGGCCGTCCGTGTACTGGAAGGCTGTGACAAACGTAGTACCGATTACTTGTTCCGGTGGAACACCGTAGACCTTCTCGGCGAACGCGCGCATGAACCCGGTGTCACCACCCGAGACGATGTAGGTCTTGAAGTCCTGGCTGCGCAGGTAGTCGAGCAATTCCAGCATCGGCTGGAACACCATTTCAGTGAACAGCTTGCCGGTCTTCGGGTGTCTGGCCTGACTCAGCCAGGTTTTGGCGTAGTCATCGAACGCTTCGGTGGTCATGCCGGTGTGGGTCGCACCAAAAATTTTCATCAGGCCTTCCAGGCCGGAAGCCGCCAGCGCCTTGTGATCGTTTTCCAGTACGGCCTGGAACGGCTGGGTGGTTTTCCATTCCGGGTGTTGCGGTGCCGTGCGTTTGACTTCTTCGAGGGCAAACAGCAATTCGAAGTACATCGGCTGCTCGCTCCACAAGGTGCCGTCGTTATCGAACACCGCGATGCGGTCCTCGGGTTTGACGAAGTCCTTGCTGGATTGATCGGTGACGGCCTGGACGAACTCGATGATGTGTTTCTTCGACGGGCCATCGTTCCACGAGGGCAGCGGTTCGGCAGCTTGCGCAAGCAATGGCAGGGCCAGCGCGAACAGCAGTGTCAGCCCGAAGCGGTGACGGATCGATAGGGGGTTCGTCATGTGAGGTCCTTCTCGTGAGCAGGGTTTAATGGACGTAATGCTGAAGCGGCCTTGGTATGGCGCTGTTCAGCCTGACTATGCAGCGTAGCCAAGGAACGCTTGAGTTCGCGCAACGCTTGCTCTTCGGTTGGCGCACGGCCATAGCAGGCGCGCAGAAAATCTTGCAGCCGAGGGCTGAGAGAGCTCAATTTCAGGCCCAAGTGGCTGCGTCTGAGCCACAGGTACAAGGCGCTCAGTTGGGCGGGCTTGCCGTCGATTTCCCGCGTAATCTGCCGCCAGGCGTAGTCGGCGGACTCCAGCCACGCCGCGTGCCGGGCGTGGCGGCGGGCCTGTGCGGCGAGGTAGGCGCGATGCACGAACGGACGGGCGAACCAGACAAACAGCGCCACCACCATCAGCAGCGCCGAAAACCCCAGCCAGTGCCCGGAAAGGTGCATACGACTTTGCTGGCCAAGTTTTTTCAGGTCGTCAGCAATCGAGAAAACCGGCGTGTAAGCGCTGTTAGCCGCAGCCTCAAAGGTTACCGCCGGGACTTGCGCGGTGCGGGTTTGCTGGCTGCTGGCGTCCCACCATTTCAGCTCGATGGCCGGCAGGCTGTAACGGCCTTCGGCGTCAATGCGGTACGTCACCGTGTCGATGCGCTGGCCGCCGTTGAAGTTGCCTCGGCCATCATCCAGATTGCTGATTTGCGGGCGCTTCGGGTAACGGCTCAATCCGTTGATATCGCCCATCGCTGGTGTCGGCAGGGACATGGCCATGGCGTTGTCAGCCTGCAAGGTCAGCTGACGGGTGATGCTGTCGCCGACCTTCAGCGGCGTCGTGGAATTGAAGACTTTTTGGGTGAAACGCAGACCTTGCGCCACCAGCACCGGTTCGCCGGGTTTGAACCCCGGTGGTTGCGCAGCGGTGAAGTGCAACGGCTGGCTTTGCGCGCTCAGTGGGGCGCTGGCCTGGCCCGGTGTGGCCTGCACAGTCAGCGGCGGGATGTCGAAACCCTGCGCCAGATTCGGGGTGATCCGGTAGGTGTAGCGCATGCCGTTGAAGGATTTACCGTCGAGGCTCTGATTGATGTGTTCGGCGTGGCCGTCCGGTGGCAGCACCAGGGCGCCGGGCAGCTTCAGGTCGGGCAGTGTCGGGGCATCGGTGAACCAGCTGTCGGTGAGGACGTCGAGTTGCAGTTCCACAAGGCCGCCAACCATGACTGAGGTGGCGGGTTGCAGGTGGGTCTGGACTCGGAGGTCGGGTTCGGCGGCGAAGGTGGCGGTGGTGAATAGGCTGAGGAGTAGGGTGCTAATATTGGCGGTGAATGATCTGGCGCTTTCGCGAGCAGGCTCGCTCCCACAGGGGACTTGTGGTGTGCATAGATCTAATGTGGGAGCGAGCCTGCTCGCGAAGGCCACGACTCGGTCTACCAGACTGTCCAGAATGGTCATGGTCTGGCCCCCGTCTGATCCTGCAAACTGAACTTCTGCTTCAAGAACTTCGCCGGTGATGTGCTCAGGTTCTCCAACCACTGTGCATCGGAGGCGGCTTGCTCGGTCTGCACCGGTTTGCTCTGGCCCTTGCCTGGCGCCTTGTCCATTTTGATTTCGTCCGGTTTCACCTCGGGCGCATTTTGCTCGGCGCTGTCGGTGTCTTTCTGCAACGCAATCGCCAACGCCAGATTGGCCGTGGCCTCGGGGAATTGCGGCTGTAACTTCAAGGCTTGTGTATACGCCGCAATCGCTTGATCAAACTTGAAGTGGCGCACGTAAATATTGCCCAGGTAGAAATACGCCTGGGGTGTTTCCAGTCGGGCGAAACTAGCAAGTGCCAGGTCGAAATCGGCGGCGTTATAGGCGGCGATGCCTTTCCAGTACGGATCGACAAAATGTGCGGCGGCCTGCGGGAAGTGCTGGTGTTCGAAGGCCCAGCGGCCTTGCTGATCGGGGGTGAAGAACGCATCGGTCAAGGCGTTGGCTTCGGCGCTGGTCGGTTGAAAACCGATACTCAGCGCCAGCAGCAAACCCGCCATCCAGTTCAGGCTCCAGCCCTTGCGCACGCTGAAAAACGCGAGCAGCAGCAACGGCCAGCACAGCCAGTAACCGGCGTCTTTCCAATGCAATTCGCGCTGTTCATCGCTGGCACTCTGGAAATGCTGCTGGGCGTGCAGTTCAACCCAGTCCAGATCGTCGTTATTCAGTGTCAGGCTACCCAGCGGCGCGTCCACGGCTGAAGCCAACTGCTTGAGCGCTGCCTGATCAAAACTGCCGAGCACCGGGCGACCGTTGCTGTCGGTGCGTGGCTGGTCGCTGGCGTCGTGGAGGATGCCGCCATCCTCACTGCCGACTGCGAGGATCAGCACTTGCAGTGCGCTGTCCTCCAGTTGCTTGTCCAGCCCGGTGAGTTGCGAAGTGTCGGCACCGTCGGTGATCAGCAACAGCGTGCCCGGGGTTTTCTCGGCGGCCAGCAAGTGTTTGGCTTGCTCGATCACTGCGCCGACGTTTTTCCCTTGTTTGGCGATCAGGTCGGTGCTCAGGGCTTGAATGAACGTATCCAGCAAGGCCGGATCATCGGTGGGCGGCAACACCAGGTGCGAGCTGCCGGCGTAGGCGATCAGCGCATTGCGCGCACCGGCGCGGCGCTGGATCAGGTCGTGTAGTTTGTGCTTGGTGGCTTCCAGACGACTCGGCGGCACGTCGTTGGCGTCCATCGACGGCGACAGGTCAATGGCGATGATCAGGGGCGCACGGTTTTCCAGGAAGTCCGGACGGTCCTGTTCCCAGGTCGGGCCCGCGGCGGCGACTGCACCCAGAATCAACACGGCACAGACCAGATGCACCGGTCGCAAGCGTTGTTGATCCTGCGGGGTGATCAGCAGGTGCGGCAGCAAGTGCTCGGCAATGTTGCTGCGCAAGCGCCGTTGCAAGTCGCGGCTGCGGCGCCAGAGTATCGGCAGCAACGCGGCGAACGGCACGAGTAAAAGCCAGAACGGGCGCAGGAAGTGGAAGTCGCTGAAATTGATCTCCATCTCAAGCCTCCTGCCGCTGACGCGCGAGTGTCAGGTGCGGGCGGAGCAGGGCGCCCAGGTGATACAGCGCCAGCAGGGCGATGGCGGTGCCGAGCGGCCACCAGAACAGGTCTTTCTTCGGTTGATGGCTGAGGGTTTTCACCTGATGCGGGGTCAGCGTGTCGAGGGTGCTGTAGACCTGATCCAGCGCGCTGCGGTCTTCGGCGCGGAAGAACTTGCCGCCGGTGGTTTCGGCGATCTGTTGTAAGCCTTGCAGGTTGACCTTGGCTTCACCTTCGGCGGTCGGGTCGCCAATGCCGATGGTGTGAATCACCACACCTTTGGCGGCGGCCATTTGTGCCGCGTGGTCCGGGGTGATGGCGCTGCTGGTGTCGTTGCCGTCGGTCAGCAGGATCAGCACTTTCTCTGGTTCGTGGGCTTGGTCGAGAAGCTTCAGGCTCAAGCCGATGGCATCGCCGATGGCAGTGTTGGGGCCGGCCATGCCGATGCCGGTGTCGTCCAGCAGCAGCGACAGGCTGGCGTGATCCAGGGTCAATGGCGCTTGCGGATAGGCGCCGCTGCCGAACACGATCAAGCCCAGGCGATCATCCTTACGCTTGTCGATGAAGCCATGTACCACTTCCTTGACGGCTGCCAGGCGATTGATCTTCTGGCCGTTGGCGTCGGTGAAGTCGGTGGTTTCCATGGACTGGGAAATGTCGATGGCGAGCATCAGGTCGCGCACCGGTTGTTGGCGTTCGATGGGTTTTTCGACGAACACCGGGCGCGCGGCGGCCAGCAGCACCAGCGCCCAGACCAACAGGTTCAAGGCGAGCTGCCAGCGATTGTTACGGGTCCCAGCCTGGCTCGGTGCTTGACCGACCGCGCGGCTCATGGCACTGAAAAACGGCACACGCACGGCGCTGCGGGCTTCGCGGTAATCGGGCAGGAAGCGGTAGCCGAACCATGGCAACGGCAACAGGATCAACAGCCACGGGTAATCAAGCTGCCACATGATGACGCTCCACCCAGAGTTTGCAGGTGTTGAATAGTTGTTCGCGCTGTTCGTCCTTAATTGCCAGCAGGGTGCTATCTGGCGCATAGGCTAACTGGGCCAGTTGCTGACTGAAGTCGGTCGGCAATGGCTGGGCACTGTGCCGCACCAAAAATGCCTGCCACTCCTCACCCCCGAGCGCACCCACATTCCCCTGTAGGAGCTGGCTTGCCAGCGAAGGCGTCCGATCAGCCGATATCAATGTTGAATGTGAAGGCCCCTTCGCGGGCAAGTCGGATCGCCGCACCGCCGCTCCTACAGGGATTGCATTCCAAGGCTCGGGCATAGAGAGGGCTACTCGTTTGAGCAGTTCCGGGAGCTCGCGCAATGCGTCGAGTTGATTGTCACTGGCCTGCAACTCAGCCAACCGCACCAGCGCCTCCCGCCGATACCGATCCCGTCGCCACTGCCAGTACCGTCGTGCGCTGATCAGTAAAACAGCGATTACCAGCAAACCAGGCAACACCCACCAACCACACGTCTGCGGCGCATAGCTGACCGGCGCCGGCAGCGCTATTTCCTTGAGTTGATCGATGCTCGGAATGTTCGGGTTCATCGGCGCCCCCTGCCGAGTTCAGCTCGCAACTGTTCCTGCGCATCCGTCGCAGTGCTGAACATCATCAACGGCACCTGACTACGACGCAGTAACGTCGCGACATCCTTGAGCCGGCCACTGAGGAAATCACCCAGCGGTTGATGCACGCTGCGCTGTTCGACGGCCAGTTCCACTTGCAACTGGCCTTGAGTAATCAGCAAGCGACCATTTTTCGGCAGATTCAGTGCTAACGGGTCATACACCTGCATGGCAATCACATCGTTGTGCGCCGCCAATTGCCGCATCAATTGCAGCGTGCGCTCACCGGCACCGGCAAAGTCGCTGACGATGCAGATCAAATGATCGTGCCCGGCCAGCGCCAGGCAATGCTGCAACACCTTGTCGAGCTGGTCTTCGCCTTCGGCGTCGGGGTTGGCGGCGTTCAGTTGCTGGTTCTGCTCGGCAATGCGGCTGCACAGCGCTTCGATGCGTTTGCGGCTGCGCAGCGGGGCGATGCTGTCGATGCGCTGATCGTTAAACACCAGACCGCCGACGCGATCACCGGCGTTGAACACCATCCACGCCGCCAGCGCGCCAAGCTCGGCGGCGATGGCCGATTTGAAACTGCGTTGCGAGCCGAAGAACATCGACATGCGCTGATCCACCAGAATCAACGCCGGGCGATCACGTTCTTCAGTGAAGGTGCGCACCACCGGTTTGCCGGTGCGTAGCGAGGCGCGCCAGTCGAGGTGACGCAGGTCGTCCCCCGGCTGGTAGCGGCGCAACTCGTCGAAATTCAGCCCACGGCCGCGCAGACGCGAAGCATGGTTGCCAGCGAGGATGCTGCCTTGCGGCTGCCGCGCCAGAAAACTCAAGTCACGGGCCTTGAACTCCAGCGCCATCAAGTGCGCGAGAGAGACATAGACCAGGCCGTCGGTGCTCTTCATGTTCAACCTCAGGCCGGGATCGCAACCTTGTCGAGCAGGCGATCAAGCACCTGATCCGCCGTCACACCGTCAGCCACTGCGTCGTAACTCAGTTGCAAGCGATGACGCAGCACCGGATGGACCACGGCGCGCACGTTGTCTGGCGAAACAAAATCCTGCCCCTGCAACCAGGCATCGGCGCGGGCGCAACGGTCCAGGCCGATGCCGCCGCGAGGGCTGGCGCCGATGGCGATCCAGCGGCCCAGGTCGGCGTCGTAATCGGCCGGGTGACGCGTGGCATTGATCAGGTCGATCAGGTAACGGTCGATGGCCGGGGACACGTGAATCGCGCTGACTTCGCGACGCGCGGCGAAAATCACGTCCTGCGACAACGCGAAGCCCTGGATCGGAGCGGTCTTGGCGCCCAAGGCCTGTTCTTCGTCTCGCAGCAGGCGCAGCACCTGACTTTCGTTTTCCGCACTCGGGTAATCGAGCAGGACCTTCATCAAAAACCGGTCCATCTGCGCTTCCGGCAGGGGATAGGTGCCTTCCTGTTCAATCGGGTTCTGCGTTGCGACCACGATGAACAGCTCCGGCAACACATGGCTGTTGCCGGCCACGGTGATTTGCCGTTCTTCCATGGCTTCCAGCAACGCAGCCTGGACCTTGGCCGGGGCGCGGTTGATTTCATCCGCCAGGATCAGGTTGCCGAACAACGGGCCGGGCTGGAACTGGATCTGGTTCTTGCCGTCGATCTGGTGCAAAACCTCGGCGCCGGTGATGTCCGACGGCAGCAGGTCCGGGGTGAACTGGATGCGGCTCATCTTCGCGTCCAGGTGCCTGGCCAGCGCCTTCACCGTGCGGGTCTTGGCCAGCCCCGGCAAGCTTTCCAGCAGCAAATGCCCGTTGGCCAGCAGCCCGAGCAGAATCTGCCGGATCACTTGATCCTGCCCCAGCACGCTTTCGGCGATACTGGCTTGCAGGGCGTTAAGGTCATTGAGTGCAGTCATGGCTGATCCCTGAGTCAAAACATGAAGGTCGGAGTGAAGGGAATGAACCGGTGGCCATCCCTGGGCACTCCTCAGAAAAACGCTAACGTCAGGTTGACGCTGACACCGTTGCCTTCAGGGCGGTTTTTGGTGTCGAACTCCGGCACCCACCGCGCGTTGATGCTGGCCTGGGCATCGTTGAACTTGCCGGCCCAGCCGATCGTCGGGCCGGCCCCCACTGAGCGGCCGCGGAAGCCGCTGGTGGCACCACTGCCCGAGTCATCGGTGACCTGCTGGATGTAGCCCGCCACCATGCCGGCATTCCAGCCGTTGCCGAAGCCGTGGGTCCACAGCGCATCGAGGGTAAAAATGTTGCCGTCCTGATAATCCGTGGCTTCATTCTCGGTGTAGATTTCCAGCCCGCTGGACAGGGTGAACTCGCCACCCTTGCCGTCCAGATGGGTGAAGGCCACGGTAGGCATGAAGGTGTACGTATTCTGGCCGGCGTTCGCCAGGCGATTCTCGTTGTAGGCACCGGTTGGCACATAAATGGGCAGCGAGAACGAGAAATGGTTGACCTCGTCGACGTGGTAACCCGCCGCAATCGGCGTCACCAGCATGTCGGCGAACTGGGTCGCGGTGTCATTGCTTCCCAGGGTCCTGCCACGGGGGCCGGTGACACTGGCGGTGATGTCGGTGTACTGCACTGGCACGCCGATGGCCGAGGCGTAGTTCCAGCTGCCCTTGCCGGTGTCCCAGATATGGGTGAAGTTGGCCATGGTGTAGGACACTTTAACGTCCAGCCCGGTACTGATGGCACCGGCGATTGGCACTTGGGCTTTGCCCTTGAGTTGGCCGTCGTACCAGATGCTGGTCAGGGACATGACCCAGCCGGCTTCCGGCGGCACGATCCCGGCGTTGGAAAATACCTGTTGCCCGGTGATCGGCCGCCCGACACCGCCCTCGGCCGCGAGGGCCAACGGGCTTGCGCCGACGACACACAACGCCAGTAAAGGACGTACTACAAAAGGCCTGACCATGACTGACTCCGCTTACTGTTGTTGTGAATTGACCGGCGTCAGCAGTGGCATTTTCCACTGGCCGCTGGTGACTTCCGGTTTTGGCAGGTACAAGCGCAAGACCCCGTAAAACGGACCATTCGGCGCTGGCAACCAGTTGTTTTGCAGCTCTTTGGCCGGGGCCTTGTTCTGCACATACAGGGTCAGGCCGCCGTCGGCGTCGAGCTTGAGGTCGGACAGCATCCGCGAGTTGATCAGGTAGCGATTCAGCGGGTTGGCCACCAGAAACTTGCTCTTGCCGTCGTACATCGTCAGCGACCAGAACGCGTCGGCCGGGGGCAGGGCGCCCTTGTCGAAATGCAGGGTGTAATCGTGCTTCGAAGCGTTGGCCGGTTGGCCGTCCTTGTCGACGAAGTAGCCGATGTAGTTCGCTTCTTCAGCGGAGTTGCCAAAGATTCCCATGTCGGCGCCGGCGTAGCGGTACAGGTAATTGCCTTTTAGGTGATCGCGGGTACCGAAGAAGTCGCCGCTGGTGACCTGATGAGTGTCAACCTTGTCCTTCTTGAACTGCGCGAACTCAGCTTTGGCGTCGCTGATCCCGTCTTCCAGCGCCTGGCGCTGGTCAGGTGTGAGCTCTTGCAATTGGAACGGCTTGCCGGCTTCGATGCCGATCTTGGCGAAGCGGGCGAGCAGGTCTTTTTCCGAGTCCTGCGCCGGGGCGAACGCCAGCATGAAGTTCAGGTAGCGGAACAGGTCCGGGGTGTCGCTCATGGTCGGCGTCGGTTTTGGCCAGGCAATCTTCGGCGCCGCTGGCGGGGCTTTCTGTTTATCGTAGTGGCTCAGGGTTTCAACCTTGTAGCCTTTCTGGATCTGCTTGACCTTGGTCAGGTCCTTTTCATCGAACAATTGCGTGCGATACAGCGCGTAGGCAATGTTGCTTTCGCTGCGCACCAGGCGGTCTATTTCCAGCGGTTGCTGACCTTGCCAGTTCGGCCCGGCAATCATGAAGTGACCGCCGTTGTTGCCTGTACTGCGGGTGCCTAGGTACGCAAAATTCTGCGTGTACGCATCAATCAACTGCACCGAGTAATAACGGTGTTCTTCAATGGGCGGCAGGGTCAGCACCAACGGTTCGGCGCGTAAATCCATCCAGACAAACGAGTAGGGCGTGTCGGCGTTCGGCGTGATGAAGGCGGTGTCCTTGGCGGTGAACGCTTTGGTGGTGTTGCCGATCTGGTTCAGCGGCGCCTTGAAGTTCGGGCTCTTTTTATCGATGGCCTGGGTGTAGAGCGTCTTGTACATCTCCACCACCGGGAAGCCGTACAAGTAAGCCTCTTTGGCGATGCCGCGAGCTTCTTCGGGTGTGGCGGTGAAGTCGGCCCAGGCGCTGGTGCTCAGCGAGAATGCGAGTGCGGTGAGCAACATGCGGTTTTTCATAAAGCTTCCTTATTGAGCCCTTTGGGCGTCATTCCACAGCCGCGATGTCGTCGAGCTTCCAGCTTTTGTCGAAGTAAGCTTCGGTCGGTGCGTACAGGCGGAAATAACTGAACCAGTGTTTGCCCGGTACGGTTTGCACCCAGTTGTTCTCGAAGCCTGCTGGCGCGGTCGGACCGAAGTACAAGTCCACGGAACCGTCTTCATTCTTTTTCAGGTCCTGACGGGACGACAGGTCGGCCTTGCGCTGCGGGTTATCGATCAGGCAACGGCTGTCGGTGTCGTAGACCGTCATTGACCAGAACTGTTTGGCCGGGGGATTGGCGCCGACGTGCAGGCGATAGTTCATGCTGCCATCGAGCCAGTTGCCTTTGCTGTCGGTATAGGCGCCAAGGTACGTCTGGCCCAGCCCCGGGGTTTTCGAGACCATGCCTTTGGTGTTGGTGACCGCTTCGTAGAACCAGGCGCTGCGTTCCCACAACTGGTCGTAATACGCCACGCGCTGTGACGGTTCGGCGATGTTCAGCACGGTGTCCCACTGGCGGTCCGGCCAGAATTGCGCGCCGGGGAAACGCTTGGCGAAGGTGTTGGTCTTGGCGATCAGTTCACCGACCTGCGCACCTTGTTCCAGTGCCTTGCGCTGGTTGTCGTTGGGGTTGAACGGTTTGTCTTTCTCGATGCCGAGGCTGGCAAGCATGGCCATGTAGAAACGGTCACGTTCATTGACCGGTTCTTTCTGGATGATCTGGTGCAGGCGCTCCCAATACGCCAGCCCGCGCGGCTGAGTACCGGACCAGGGTTTGCCACCAGGGGTAAGCAATCTGGTTTTGCTCGGCTCATTGCGCTGGGCGTACGGGTACATCTTGAAGTGCTCGACCAGTGCCTTGCCTTTGGCCGGGTCCGGATCGAGGACACGGAAGCCGACCAGCACATTCATGGTCTCCGATTTGGCCAGGTAGTACTTGCCCGCGTCGGCCGGTGGCTCGGCGCCCGGGGGCAGGACCAGGTATTTGCCGCCCTTGCCCTTGTCCGGGCCGGTCTGGCCCATGTCGATGATCGCGCGTTGCCAGAAATCACCGATCCCGCCCGCGGTCGGTCCAGGTGGCAATTCGATTACCAGCGGGCCGGTTTCATTCAGGTCGACAAAGCCGAGGATGTACGGAGTGGTGGCGTTGGCGGTGATAACGCCCAGTTTGTCTTCGTAACTGTTGAGCACCATCAAGTCGCCGTTGCGTGCACCGAGCTTGTCGCGAAACTCTTCCTGCCACTGCGCGTAGGACACCAGCGGCAGCGCCCAGAGATAACTCTGGGTGGCTTGCTGGAAATCCAGCTCGGCATAGAGTTTGGCGATCGACTCATGGGCTGGCAGTTCGCCTTCCATCGCGATCTTGCCAATCCGCGTATCAAGATCCTGGGCGCCAACGCCGCAGCTGACAAACATGGTCATCAAGCTGAATCCGGCCGCGCGAATTGCACTGCGCATACAAACTCCTTATGTACCGAAAGTGACGTTGATCCCGGCGAACAGTGTGAACTGAGGCACGCCATCGCCTTTGCGTTCAACCGTCCACTGTGGCTCGATGAATGCGTTAAGAATATTGGTCCCGGACTTCCACACCTTACCGCCACCGAAACCGTTCGGGATGTAATGGGTGTTGTTTTTCAGATCGAATGTAATTTGCGGGCCAATGCCCAACTGCACGCCTTCGGTCTTGAGTATGAAGATGTCGAACAGGTTCAAATCGCCAATGCCGGTGCTGTAGCCGCTGTGGGGATCGGGGCGGGTGCTGATCGGCAGGGTCGCGCGCAGCAGTTGTGGAGTGCCTATGAAGTCATTCGGTGCCATCGGCAAGGTGCCGCGCAGCAACGCGTCGTTGGTGTGGACGTTGGTATCGTAAAGCTTGGGGGTGTAGTAATCCTGAAGGTTGGCGCCAGGGGCCAGGCTCAGCGGGTTGTTACTTTTGTTGGCTACGTCGGCGTTATCGGCGAACGCGCAAACGACAGGCGCAATCCATGCCGCCATCAGCAACAAAGCGTTTTTTCCCATACTGACTGACATGATTCCCCGATTCCCTGGTGGCTCGCTAGACGACTCGGCACTTCCCGGCCGTTAATGCGTAATCTCTTTCCGATCATGTTGTAGGAAAGAGTGAAGCTAACAGCTAACCATGACTTAACCAATCGAGGGAATAAGTTATTTCGTTATGTGTGCAAATTCTCGTTATCTTTGTGTACTAAAAAGTTAATACGGATCATGGGGTTGCCCGTTAAAGCTGTTGTTCAATCGGAACAAGTCGTCGGCTGAGCCCTGTGGGAGCGAGCAGGCTGGCTCCCACATTAAGGTAATGTTTAGTGCTTTTTCGCCTGTGCGCGAATCCGATCTTCCTGCTCGCGCAATTCCGGTGTGAACTCGGCACCGAAATCCTCTGCCTCAAACACCTGACGAATCTCGATCTCGGCCTCGGTGCCCGGCATCGGGTTGGGGCATCGCTTGACCCAGTCGATCGCTTCCTGTTTCGACTTCACCTGCCATATCCAGTAACCGGCAATCAGCTCCTTGGTTTCGGCAAACGGGCCGTCGATGACGGTGCGTTTGTCCCCTGAAAAACGCACGCGCGCGCCTTTGCTGGTGGGGTGCAGGCCTTCACCCTCGACCAGGATGCCGGCCTTGGCCAGTTCTTCGTTGTAGTTGCCCATGGCGCTCAGCAGTTCTTCGCTGGGCATCACACCGGCTTCGGAATCCTGGCTGGCTTTGACGATAATCATGAATCGCATGGTGTTATCTCCGCTGGAGGTGGGGGGATTCACTACATGGTCGAATGGCGACAAGCCAAATCGACAGCGCGTCGAGAATTTCTGAGCAATTCAAACCTGAGGGTTCTGTGCTTATTGCTGTTGACGGCAACACTTCACGATTTGTATCTGGTCATAGGTCGCCGGGCCATTTCGTGGTTAACTTTGACCTCTTCGAGATTCTTTACATCAACGTTCAGAAGGACTCCGTTCATGGCTCAAGTCACTCTTAAAGGCAACCCGGTTCAAGTCAATGGCCAATTGCCTCAAGCCGGTTCCAAGGCGCCAGCCTTTTCCTTGGTTGCCGGCAATCTGTCCGACGTGACCCTGGCGAACTTCGCCGGCAAGCGCAAAGTGCTGAACATCTTCCCAAGCATTGACACCCCGACCTGCGCGACCTCGGTTCGCACGTTCAACGCCCAGGCCAACGATGTCGCCAACACGGTTGTGCTGTGCATCTCCGCTGATCTGCCGTTCGCCCAAGCACGCTTCTGCGGTGCCGAAGGCCTGGAAAACGTGCAGAACCTGTCGACCCTGCGCGGCGCCGAGTTTATCGAGAACTACGGCGTTGCCATCGCAGACGGCCCGCTCAAAGGCCTGACCGCCCGTGCTGTTGTGGTGCTGGACGAAAACGACAACGTGCTGCACAGCGAACTGGTCAAGGAAATCGCTGAAGAGCCGAACTACGAAGCAGCGCTCGCCGTTCTGAAATAAGCGCAGCCTATACAATTGTTAACGGCCTAGGGGGGCGTTCTCAGTTAATTTCCCCGCCGCGTTGTCGCCTTAAAGCGGGCCAGGCAAGGCGCAGGCCGCTGGTAATGGTTGTTCCCTTCCCAAGGCCTGCAACGCAGGCTGGCCCGCTTTAAGGCACAACCCGAAGGGCCGGGCCTGCTGTTGTGCAGGGCTGCGTTGCTCGAAGCTTATTTGGAATGGCCAAACCACGCTTCTCGCGCCTTGCCCTGCACAACAGCAGACCCGGCGCGGCGGGGTAATTAATTGAGAACGCCCCCCTCTGTCCAGGCCGTTTTCATTTGTGCTTCAGTCTCTTAGACAAAATTCCTGATACGTAAGCCGAAGGTAAATTGCCGGTAAAGCCGCTTTGCTTAATGCCCGCCAGTGCTTATCGTTCAGCCTCATGTAAAACAAGCCCACGCGCCCAATGGTTGATCATTCAATGCAATCCTCCGCTTCTCGTAGTCCTCGTCGCTGGCTTCTCGGCCTGCTTGTCCTGTTGGTCATCGCTGGCGTGTGCTGGAAATACTGGCCCACCGGTGCTGCTCACACGGAGGGTGCAGGGCAGAAAGCCGTGGCCGGGCGTAGCGGCAAGACGGGGGGGATGCGCCCGGGTTTCGGCGGGGCGACCGGCCCGGTGCCCGTGCGCGTGGCGCCTGCGGTCAAGGGGGACTTCCCGCTGTACTACAAGGCGCTCGGGACCGTCACCGCACTGAACACCATTAATGTGCGCAGCCGGGTGGGCGGTGAACTGATCAAGATTTCCTTTGAAGAAGGGCAAATGGTCAATGCCGGCGACCTGCTGGCGGAAATCGACCCGCGTCCGTACCAGAACGCCTTGCTCCAGGCCGAGGGCACCTTGCTGCAGAATCAGGCGCAACTGAAAAACGCCCAGGTCGATGTCGAGCGTTATCGCGGGCTGTACAAGGAAGACAGTATCGCCAAGCAAACCCTGGACACCGCCGAAGCCTTGGTTGGTCAGTACCTGGGCACCGTCAAGACCAATCAGGCGGCGGTCAACGACGCCAAGCTCAATCTCGAATTCACCAAAATCCGCGCACCGATTTCCGGGCGTGTCGGCCTGCGCCAGCTCGACGTCGGCAACCTGGTCGCCGCCAACGACACCACAGCGCTGGCAATCATCACCCAGACCCAGCCGATCAGCGTGGCCTTCACCTTGCCGGAAAACAGCCTCGACGTGGTGCTGGCCCGCTATCGGACCGGCGCCAGACTGCCCGCCGAAGCCTGGGACCGTAGCGACACCAAATTGCAGGCCACCGGCGTGTTGCAGAGCCTGGACAACCAGATCGACGTCACCACCGGCACCCTGAAATTCAAGGCGCGCTACGAGAACCGCGATCAAACGCTGTTCCCCAATCAGTTCGTCAACGTTCACTTACTGGCTGACACCCTCAAGGGCGTGGTGCTCGCGCCGTCGGCGGCCATTCAGTTCGGCACCAACGGCACCTTCGTCTATGCGCTGGACGGCGACAAGAAGGTCACGATCCGTCAGTTGAAAGTCGGCGCCAGCGACGGGCTCAACACCGTGGTCACCGAAGGCCTGGCCCCCGGGGACCGTGTGGTGCTGGAAGGCACTGACCGCTTGAAGGAGGGCAGCGAAGTCGAAGTGGTCAATGCCCCCCAGGACGTGCCGACTACCCCGACCGGGCACCTGCAAGGTAAACCGGCAGCGGATGCATCGGAGCCGGCGGCCGCCGACAAGGCGAAAAAGGGCGGCGCATGAACATCTCGCGGCTGTTCATCCTTCGCCCGGTCGCCACGACCCTGAGCATGCTGGCCATTGTGCTGGCCGGTTTGATCGCCTATCGGTTGCTGCCGGTGTCGGCGTTGCCTCAGGTCGATTACCCGACGATTCGCGTCATGACGCTCTATCCCGGCGCCAGTCCGGATGTCATGACCAGCGCGGTCACCGCACCACTGGAGCGTCAGTTCGGGCAAATGCCCGGCCTGACCCAGATGGCGTCGACCAGTTCGGGCGGCGCGTCGGTGCTGACCCTGCGCTTCAGCCTCGACATCAACATGGACGTCGCCGAGCAGCAGGTGCAAGCCGCGATCAACGCCGCGACCAACTTGCTGCCCAAGGACTTGCCGGCGCCGCCGGTGTACAACAAGGTCAACCCGGCGGACACCCCGGTGCTGACCCTGGCGATTACCTCGAAAACCATGTTGCTGCCCAAGCTCAATGACCTGGTCGACACGCGCATGGCGCAGAAAATCGCCCAGATCAGCGGCGTCGGCATGGTCAGCATTGCCGGTGGCCAGCGTCAGGCGGTGCGGATCAAGGTCAATCCCGAGGCCCTGGCGGCCAATGGCCTGAACCTGTCGGATGTGCGCACACTGATCGGCGCCTCCAACGTCAACCAGCCCAAAGGCAACTTCGATGGCCCGACCCGGGTGTCGATGCTCGACGCAAACGATCAACTGACTTCGCCCAAGGACTACGCCAACCTGATCCTGGCATACGCCAACGGCGCGCCTTTGCGCCTCAAGGATGTCGCGCAAATCGTCGACGGCGCTGAAAACGAACGTCTGGCGGCATGGGCCAATGAAAACCAGGCGGTGCTGCTGAACATTCAGCGTCAGCCGGGTGCCAACGTCATTGAAGTGGTCGACCGGATCAAGGCGTTGCTGCCGAGCATCACCGACAACCTGCCGGCCGGCCTCGACGTCACGGTACTCACCGACCGCACCCAAACCATTCGCGCCTCGGTCAAAGACGTGCAGCATGAATTGCTGATCGCCATCGCATTGGTGGTGATGGTCACGTTCCTGTTTCTGCGCCGCGCCAGCGCCACGATCATTCCATCGGTTGCCGTGCCGCTGTCGTTGATCGGCACCTTTGGCGTGATGTACCTCGCCGGCTTCTCGGTCAATAACCTGACCCTGATGGCCCTGACTATCGCCACCGGTTTTGTGGTGGACGATGCGATCGTGATGCTGGAGAACATTTCCCGGTTTATCGAAGAGGGCGATAGCCCGTTGAATGCCGCGCTCAAGGGCGCCAAGCAGATCGGTTTCACCCTGATTTCCCTGACCCTGTCGCTGATCGCGGTATTGATTCCGCTGCTGTTCATGGCGGACGTGGTCGGGCGTTTGTTCCGCGAGTTCGCGATCACGCTGGCGGTGGCGATTCTGATTTCGCTGGTGGTGTCCCTGACGCTGACGCCGATGATGTGCGCGCGTTTGCTCAAGCGTGAACCCAAGGCAGCAGAGCAGGGCCGTTTCTACCGGGCCAGCGGCGCGTGGATTGACTGGATGATCGCGGCCTACGGGCGCAAATTGCAGTGGGTACTCAAGCACCAGCCGCTGACGTTGCTGGTGGCCGTCGGCACGCTGGCGTTGACCGTGGTTCTTTACCTGGCGGTGCCCAAGGGTTTCTTTCCGGTGCAGGACACCGGGGTGATCCAGGGCATTTCCGAGGCGCCGCAGTCGATTTCCTTCGCGGCGATGAGCGAGCGTCAGCAAGAGCTGGCCAAGGTGATCCTCGCCGACCCGGCGGTGGAAAGCCTGTCGTCCTACATTGGTGTGGACGGTGACAACGCGACGCTGAACAGCGGTCGTCTGTTGATCAACCTCAAGTCCCACAGCAACCGTGACCTGAGCGCAACCGAAGTCATTGCCCGCTTGCAACCGGAGCTGGACAAGCTGGTCGGGATCCGCCTGTTCATGCAGCCGGTGCAGGACCTGACCATCGAAGACCGCGTCAGCCGTACGCAATACCAGTTCAGTATGTCGTCGCCAGACGCCGAACTGCTCAGCCTGTGGAGCAATCGTCTGGTAGATGCGCTGGCCCAACGGCCAGAACTGACCGATGTTGCCAGTGATCTGCAGGACAAGGGTTTGCAGGTCTATCTGGTGATCGACCGCGATGCCGCTTCACGGGTCGGGGTGTCGGTGTCAAACATCACCGATGCGCTGTACGACGCGTTCGGTCAGCGGCAGATTTCGACCATCTACACCCAGGCCAGCCAGTACCGAGTGGTCCTGCAATCGCAGTCCGGGGAGAAGATCGGCCCGGATGCGTTGAATCAGATTCACGTGAAAACCACTGACGGCGGGCAAGTGCGCCTGTCGAGCCTGGCGCACATGGAGGAGCGTCAGGCGCAACTGGCAATCACCCACATCGGCCAGTTCCCGGCGGTGATGATGTCCTTCAACCTGGCGCCGGGTGTGGCGCTGGGGCATGCGGTCGAGATCATCGATCAGGTGCAGAAAGACATCGGCATGCCGATTGGTGTGCAGACACAGTTCCAGGGCGCGGCCGAAGCTTTCCAGGCGTCGCTGTCGAGCACCTTGCTGCTGATTCTGGCGGCGGTGGTCACCATGTATATCGTGCTCGGCGTGCTGTACGAGAGCTACATCCACCCGATCACCATTCTCTCGACCTTGCCTTCGGCGGCGGTCGGCGCGCTGCTGGCGTTGATCCTGAGCGGCAATGACCTGGGCATGATCGCGATTATCGGCATTATTTTGCTGATCGGTATCGTGAAAAAGAACGCGATCATGATGATCGACTTCGCCCTCGACGCTGAGCGCAATCAGGGCGTGGACCCGGAAACGGCAATCTATCAGGCGGCGTTGCTGCGTTTCCGGCCGATTCTGATGACCACCCTGGCCGCGTTGTTCGGGGCCGTGCCGCTGATGCTGGCCACCGGCTCTGGTGCGGAATTGCGTCAACCGCTGGGGCTGGTGATGGTCGGTGGTTTGCTGGTGAGTCAGGTGCTGACCTTGTTCACCACGCCCGTCATCTACTTGTACTTCGACCGCCTCGGTCGGCGCTGGGGCCACAAGTCTGAAGCCGTGGACGCGGTAGAGCAGCCATGAACCTGTCCGGACCTTTCATCAAGCGCCCGGTCGCGACGATGTTGCTGAGCCTGGCGATCATGCTGCTGGGCGGCGTGAGCTTCGGCCTGTTGCCGGTGTCGCCATTGCCGCAGATGGATTTCCCGGTGATCGTGGTCCAGGCCAGCCTGCCCGGCGCGAGCCCGGAAGTCATGGCCTCGACCGTGGCCACGCCGCTGGAACGATCCTTCGGCACCATCGCCGGGGTCAACACCATGAGCAGCCGCTCCAGCCAGGGTTCGACCCGGGTGATCCTGCAATTTGACCTCGATCGCGATATCAACGGCGCCGCCCGGGAAGTGCAAGCCGCTATCAATGCCTCGCGCAACCTGCTGCCGAGCGGGATGCGGAGCATGCCGACCTACAAAAAGGTCAACCCGTCCCAGGCGCCGATCATGGTGTTATCGCTGACCTCGGACGTGCTGGAAAAAGGCCAGCTCTACGATCTGGCCTCGACGATCCTGTCCCAGAGCCTGTCGCAAGTGCAGGGCGTGGGCGAAGTGCAGATCGGCGGCAGTTCGTTGCCGGCGGTGCGTATTGAGCTTGAGCCGCAAGCACTGAATCAGTACGGCGTGGCCCTGGACGATGTGCGCAACACCATCGCCAATGCCAACGTGCGCCGACCCAAGGGCTCGGTCGAAGACGGCGAGCGGTTGTGGCAGGTGCAGGCCAACGATCAACTGGAAAAGGCCAAGGATTACGAGTCGCTGATCATCCACTACAACGGCGGCGCAGCCCTGCGCCTCAAGGATGTAGCCAAGGTCAGCGACGGCGTCGAAGACCGCTATAACAGCGGTTTCTTCAACGACGATGCGGCGGTGTTGCTGGTGATCAACAGGGCGGCGGGCGCCAACATCATCGAGACGGTCAATGAGATCAAGGCGCAGCTGCCGGCGTTGCAGGCGGTGCTGCCGGCCAGCGTCAAGCTGAACCTGGCGATGGACCGTTCGCCGGTGATCAAGGCGACCTTGCACGAAGCGGAAATGACCCTGCTGATCGCCGTGACGCTGGTGATTCTGGTGGTGTTCCTGTTCCTCGGTAATTTCCGCGCCTCGCTGATTCCAACGCTGGCGGTACCGGTGTCGCTGGTGGGCACCTTTGCGGTGATGTACCTCTACGGATTCTCGCTGAATAACCTGTCGCTGATGGCGCTGATTCTCGCCACCGGGCTGGTGGTGGACGACGCCATTGTGGTACTGGAGAACATTTCCCGGCACATCGACGAAGGCGTGCCGCCAATGAAAGCCGCGTACCTCGGCGCTCAGGAAGTCGGCTTTACCTTGCTCTCGATGAACGTCTCGCTGGTGGCGGTGTTCCTGTCGATCCTGTTCATGGGCGGCATCATTGAAAGCCTGTTCCGCGAGTTTTCCATCACCCTGGCCGCGTCCATTGTGGTGTCGCTGGTGGTCTCGCTGACCCTGACGCCGATGCTCTGCGCCCGTTGGCTGAAGCCGCATACGCCGGGTCAAGAAAACCGTCTGCAACGCTGGAGTCAGCGCGCCAACGACTGGATGGTCGGCAAGTACGCGACCAGCCTCGACTGGGTATTGCGTCACCGTCGACTGACCTTGCTCAGCCTATTCGTGACGATTGGCGTGAACATTGCGCTGTATGTAGTTGTTCCTAAAACATTTCTACCGCAGCAAGATACCGGTCAGCTGATTGGTTTCGTGCGCGGCGACGACGGTCTGTCGTTCAATGTGATGCAGCCGAAAATGGAAACCTTCCGCCGTGCCGTGCTCAAGGACGACGCGGTGGAAAGCGTCGCGGGGTTCATTGGCGGCACCAACGGCACCAACAATGCCTTCATGCTGGTGCGCCTGAAGCCTATCAAGCAACGCAACATTTCCGCGCAGAAAGTCATCGAACGCCTGCGTAAGGAAATGCCAAAGGTTGCCGGTGCACAACTGATGCTGATGGCGGATCAGGACCTGCAATTTGGCGGCGGCCGCGAACAGACCTCGTCGCAGTATTCCTACATCCTGCAAAGCGGTGATCTGGGGGCGTTGCGTGAGTGGTACCCGAAAGTGGTCGCCGCGCTCAAGGCGTTGCCGGAGTTGACGGCGGTTGACGCCAGGGAAGGTCGGGGTGCCCAGCAGGTGACGCTGATTGTCGATCGCGATCAGGCCAAACGCCTGGGTGTGGACATGGACATGGTCACCTCGGTGCTGAACAACGCCTACAGCCAGCGGCAGATTTCGACGATTTACGACAGCCTCAACCAATATCAGGTGGTGATGGAAGTCGACCCGAAATACGCCCAGGACCCGGTTACGCTCAAGCAAGTGCAAGTGATCACTGCCGACGGTGCGCGGATTCCGTTGTCGACCATCGCCCACTACGAAGCCAGCCTGGAAAACGATCGGGTGAGCCACGAAGGCCAGTTTGCCTCCGAAAGCCTGTCGTTTGACATGGCCGAAGGGGTGACGGTGGAGCAGGGCACAGCGGCCATCGAACGGGCGATTGCCAAACTCGGTTTGCCCGAAGAGGTGATCGCGAAAATGGCCGGCACCGCCGATGCGTTCGCCGCGATGCAAAAAAGCCAGCCGTGGATGATTCTCGGCGCGCTGCTGGCGGTCTATCTGGTGTTGGGTGTGCTGTATGAAAGCTACATCCATCCGTTGACCATTCTGTCGACGTTGCCATCGGCCGGAGTCGGTGCGTTGTTGTCGATCTATGTGCTGGGCGGCGAGTTCAGCCTGATCTCGTTGCTCGGGTTGTTTTTGCTGATCGGCGTGGTGAAGAAAAACGCCATTCTGATGATCGACCTCGCGCTGCAACTCGAACGCCATCAAGGCCTGGCGCCGTTGGAGTCGATTCGCAGTGCCTGTTTGCAACGTTTGCGCCCCATTCTGATGACCACCCTGGCGGCGATCCTCGGTGCCTTGCCGTTGCTGCTGAGTCGTGCCGAAGGTGCGGAAATGCGCCAGCCACTGGGCCTGACCATCATCGGCGGGCTGATCTTCAGCCAGGTGTTGACCCTTTACACCACGCCGGTGGTTTACCTCTATCTCGACAAACTGCGCCATCGCTTCAATAAATGGCGTGGTGTGCGTTCCGATGCTGCTTTGGAAACTCCGCTATGACTGACCGTTCGCTTATCCATCTGGCCTTCCCGCTGGCCGCCGCCCGAGGCTCGCGCCTGCTGAGCCTGGCGCTGTGCGTGGCGATGCTCAGCGCTTGCGCTGTCGGCCCGGACTATCAGCGCCCGCAAGCTGCCGCGCCGGTGCAATACAAGGAAGCGGCAGGCTGGCGTCAGGCCAGCCCGAGTGATTCCCTGGCGCGCGGTGCCTGGTGGGAGTTGTATAGCGATCAGCAGCTCAATGGTCTGATCGAACAACTCAACCGGTCCAACCAGACAGTCGCCCAGTCCGAGGCGCAATACCGTCAGGCCCAGGCGTTGGTGCGCAGTGCGCGTGGGGCTTTTTTTCCGACGGTGGATTTGACCGTTGGCAAAAACCGCTCCAGCCAGGGCACCGGTAGCAGCAATTCGAGCCTGACCAGCTCCTCCAGCGGTATTCGTGACACCTACACCGCCCAGGCCGGGGTCAGTTGGGAAGCAGACGTGTGGGGCAAGCTGCGCCGTGGCCTTGAAGCCGACACCGCCAACGCCCAGGCAAGCTTTGCCGACCTGGCCGCGATGCGCCTGAGTCAGCAGTCCGAACTGGTGCAGAACTACCTGCAGTTGCGGGTGATCGACGGACAGAAACGCTTGCTGGAAGCGACGGTCGAGGCTTATCAGCGCTCGCTGACCATGACCGAAAACCAATACCGCGCCGGTGTTTCCGGGCGGGACGCGGTGGCGCAGGCGCAGACCCAACTCAAAAGCACGCAAGCCGACATGGTTGACCTGATCTGGCAGCGCGCGCAGTTCGAGAACGCCATCGCCGTGCTGATCGGGCTGCCCCCGGCCGAGTTCAGCCTGGCGGAAACCAGCACCATTCCAACCTTGCCCGAAGTGCCGGTGGGTCTGCCTTCGCAGTTGTTGGAACGTCGTCCTGACATCGCTTCTGCCGAGCGTTCGGTGATCGCGGCCAACGCCAACATTGGTGTGGCCAAGGCCGCCTACTACCCGGATTTCACCTTGAGCATGAACGGCGGATATAGCAGCAGCACCTATTCCAACTGGATCAGCGTGCCCAACCGCTTCTGGTCGGTCGGGCCACAAATGGCCATGACCTTGTTTGATGGCGGCCAGCGTTCGGCAGAAGTCGATCGCAGCGAAGCGGCTTACGACGAGACGGTGGCCAAGTACCGCCAGACCGTGCTCGACGGTTTCCGCGAAGTGGAAAACTTCCTGGTGCAGCTCAAGGTGCTGGAAGATGAAGCCGGCGTGCGCCAAGAAGCACTGGAGGCGGCACGTATCTCGTTGCGCCTGACTCAAAACCAGTACAAGGCCGGTTTGATTGCGTATCTGGACGTGGTGGTGGTTCAAGCCACGGCATTGAGTAACGAGCGTAGCGTGCTGGATCTTCAGCAGAGCCGGTTGATTGCCAGCGTTCAGCTGATTGCCGCGTTGGGCGGCGGATGGGACGGTGCGTTGCAGGTCAGCGAAAACCAATAACCAGCAGCGGCCCCTGTAGCAGCTGACGAGCAGCGCGAGGCTGCGTTCGGCTCGGTCCGCGCTCGGGCGCAGCAGGCGCGAAATCAGGCAGCGCGGTGTTTCAGGAATAATGCGTGCTGAGGATTTACGACAGCTTCGCTGCCGGACGCAGCCTCGCGCTGCTCGACAGCTGCTACAAGTGAACGCAGCCTCGCGCTGCTCGTCAGCTGCTACCAGGGAATGTAGGGGTCGCAGGGGATCAAACAAGCGTTTCATCGGCTTGATGGCCATTTGCTTATTTTGTCAGTGCGTTCTTTTGCGCAATCAGTACAATCGCGCGCATTTGCCCCCCGAGTAAGAACGCTCTACGGCGGGCGCTCACGAGAAGTCTCATGCTGATCGGTAGCTATTCACCCACCCTGGTTATCATTTCACTCTGTGTCGCGATTCTCGCTTCCTATACCGCGCTTGACCTCACCGGGCGCATTGCCACGGCCAAAGGCTGCACGGTGCATTTGTGGACGGCGGGCGGTGCTTTTGCCATGGGCATTGGGGTGTGGTCGATGCACTTCATCGGCATGCTTGCGTTCAAATTGCCGATTGATCTGGGTTACGACCTCACCATCACGTTGCTGTCGCTGCTGACTGCGATCCTCTCTTGCGGCTTTGCCCTGTGGCTGGTCAGCCAGCCACGGTTGCCGGCCTGGCAACTGGCGTTTGGCGCGCTGGTGATGGGCGCCGGGATCAGTGCGATGCACTACACCGGCATGGCCGCCCTGCGCATGCAGCCGGGCATCGATTACGACCCGACGTTGTTCGGTACCTCGCTGCTGATCGCCGTGGGCGCTTCGGGAGCGGCACTCTGGATTGCCTTCCGCCTGCGACAGCGCTCGCCGCATGTCACCCTGTTCCGGTGCGGTGCGGCAGTGATCATGGGCATCGCCATCGTCGGCATGCACTACACAGGCATGGCGGCTGCGCGTTTTCCGGACGGCAGTTTCTGTGGTGCGGCTGTCAGCGGCTTGAGCGGTAAAGGCCTGGACAATCTGGTGCTGATCACCACGCTGGCGGTACTGAGCATCGCCTTGCTGACGTCGGTGCTGGATGCGCGTCTGGAAGCGCGCACCGCTGACCTCGCGCGTTCACTCACCGAGGCCAACCGCGAACTGACGCAACTGGCCTTGCACGACCCCCTGACCGGATTGCCCAATCGCGTATTGCTGGCCGATCGCATCGAACAGGCAATGTCCAAGGTGCAGGAGCAGGGCGGCTGTTTTGCGCTGATGTTCATCGATCTGGACGGTTTCAAACCGGTCAATGATGCATTTGGCCACCAAATGGGCGATCAGTTGTTGCGTGAAGTCGCGGTGCGCCTGCGTGAGGATTTACGCTGCCAAGACACGTTGGCGCGCATCGGTGGCGATGAGTTTGTCCTGCTGGTGCGGCTCGCCGAGCCGGATGATGCGTTGAGCCTGGCTGCGCGTCAGGTGGGGTTGATCGCACGCTCGTTCCGGGTGGCTGAACATGACCTGCAGATTTCTGCCAGCGTCGGCATCGCGCTGTATCCGGGTAATGGCCAGACCGCCCAGGACTTGCTGATGAACGCTGACGCGGCGATGTACCACGCCAAGGGTTCCGGGAAAAACGGCTACAGCTTCTTCGATGCCTCGATGAACAGCAACGCGCGCAAGCAGCTGCAATTGCTGCAAGACCTGCGAAATGCGCTCGATCAGGAACAGTTCAGCCTCTATTACCAGCCCAAATTTGACGCGAACAATGGCCAGCCGGTGGGCGCCGAAGCGCTGCTGCGTTGGGAGCACCCGACGCGGGGCATGATGCTGCCAGACACGTTTATCGACATCGCGGAAAAGACCGGGCTGATCATTCCTATCGGCGAGTGGGTGCTCAACGAAGCGTGCCGGCAGATGCGCGAATGGTATGTGTTGGGCTACACCGACTGGCGGATCGCGGTAAATCTGTCGGCGTTGCAGTTCTGCCATGCCGGCCTGGTTCAAAGCGTGGCCAAGGCCCTGAGCACCCATCGGCTGCCGGCCAATAGCCTGACCCTGGAAATCACCGAAACCACCGCCATGAGCGACGCCGATGCGAGCATGACGGTGCTGCAGGAGCTCTCGGCCATGGGCGTCGACCTGTCCATCGATGATTTCGGGACTGGCTATTCGAGCTTGATGTACCTCAAGCGCCTGCCGGCCAATGAGTTGAAGATCGACCGGGGTTTCGTCCGCGACCTGGAACACGACAGCGACGACGCCGCCATTGTCTCGGCGATCGTCGCACTCGGTCAGGCGCTGGGCTTGCGGATCGTCGCCGAAGGTGTCGAAACCGGTGTGCAGCAGGACTTTCTGACCAAACTGGGGTGTGATTCGTTGCAGGGTTATCTGCTGGGGCACCCACTGCCGGCCGAACGCTTCATGCTGGACATACATCGCGCAGAACAATTGGCAATAGCCTGAAAATCCCCGCTGGACGTAGCAGCTGACGAGCAGCGCGAGGCTGCGTTCGGCAGCAAAGCTGTCGTGAATTCAGGCGGCGCAGTGTTTCAGACGGACCGCGTGCGCAGGGTTTACGACAGCTTCGCTGCCGAACGCAGCCTCGCGCTGCTCGACAGCTGCTACGGGTGGCCGTTTGGAGGTGTTGGTCGTATCTGTTGATGTGAGCCCATGCAAAAGCCGGCAATGGCAGTTATTCTTGACCCAGACTGCTTACGCTTGGAATGGGGGAACGCTCGCATGGACAAAGTCATCGTCATCACCGGTGGAGGCCGCGGTATTGGTGCCGCCACCGCCCTGTTGGCCGCCGAACAGGGTTATCGGATCTGTATCAACTACCAGGCTGACGAATCCGCCGCGGAACGCGTGCTGGAGCAAGTTCGTGCACTGGGCGCTCAAGCCATCGCGGTGCGCGCCGATGTCAGCATCGAAGATGAAGTGATCGCTCTGTTCCACCGCGTGGACACCGAACTGGGTCGGGTCACGGCGCTGGTGAACAACGCCGGCACCGTCGGGCACAAGTCCCGGGTCGACGAAATGTCCGAATTCCGTATTCTCAAAATCCTCAAGACCAACGTCCTGGCGCCGATCCTCTGTGCCAAGCACGCGATCCTGCGCATGTCGCCCAAACATGGCGGGCAGGGTGGCAGCATCGTCAACGTGTCGTCGGTGGCCTCGCGTTTGGGCTCGCCCAACGAATATGTGGATTACGCCGCGTCAAAGGGTGCGCTGGACAGCTTCACCATTGGCCTGTCCAAGGAAGTGGCGGGCGAGGGTATTCGTGTCAACGCCGTGCGGCCGGGGTTTATTTTCACCGACTTCCATGCGCTGAGCGGGGATCCGGATCGGGTCAGCAAGCTTGAGTCGGCGATACCGATGGCGCGGGGCGGGCGCCCGGATGAAGTGGCGGAGGCGATCGTGTGGTTGCTGTCGGACAAGGCTTCTTATGCGACCGGGACTTTTGTCGATCTGGGTGGTGGGCGTTAATCGCTGAGATTTGTATTGTTTGGACTGGCCTCTTCGCGGGCAAGCCCGCTCCTACAGTGAATCTTCAGTGGTCACAAAACCTGTGGGAGCGAGCCTGCTCGCGAATAGACCAGACGACATCACACCCTCAGAACGACCGCACAATCCGCCCCAATGTCTCCATCGCCTTCTCCGAGTCCTCGGTCCACGGACTGCCGTAATTCAACCGAATACAGTTGCGAAACCGCTGCGTCGGCGAAAAGATCGGCCCCGGCGCAATGCTGATGCCCTGCGCCAAGGCCATCTGGAACAACTTCAGCGAATCCATCTGCGGCGGCAGTTCCAGCCACAAAAAGTAGCCGCCGGCCGGTTGACTGACGCGCGTCTGTGCCGGGAAGTAGCGGGCGATGGCGGCGAGCATGGCGCTTTGCTGTTCTTCGAGGGCGTAACGCAGTTTGCGCAGGTGCCGGTCGTAACCGCCGTGTTGCAGGTAGTCGGCAATGGCCGCTTGCGCCGGCATTGAGGCGCAGAGTGAGGTCATGAGTTTCAGGCGTTCGATCTTCTGTGCGTAACGCCCGGCGGCCACCCAGCCGATGCGATAACCGGGGGCCAGGCTCTTGGCGAACGAACCGCAGTGCATCACCAACCCTTCTGTATCAAACGCCTTGGCCGGTTTCGGCGCCTGTTGACCGTAATACAACTCGGCGTAGACGTCGTCTTCGATCAGCGGCACTTGATGACGGCGCAGCAATTCCACCAGTTCCTGCTTTTTCGCCTCGGGCATGGACGCGCCCATCGGGTTCTGGAAACTGGTCATGCACCAGCAGACTTTGATCGGATGACGCTCCAGCGTCTGGGCCAGTACCCCCAGGTCGATGCCGTCGCGCGGGTGCACCGGGATCTCGACGGCCTTGAGTTTCAGCCGTTCCAGAATTTGCAGGCAGGCGTAAAACGCTGGCGCTTCAATGGCCACCAGGTTGCCAGGTTCCGTGACCGCTTGCAGGCACAGGTTCAAGGCTTCCAGAGCGCCGTTGGTGATCAGCAGTTCTTCCATCGGCAGCATCAGCCCGCCGACCATGTAGCGCAGGGCGATTTGCCGACGCAATTGCGGGTTGCCCGGCGACATGTCGGTGACGACCATGCGCGGGTCCATGTCCCGGGCTGCGCTGGCCAGCGAGCGCGACAGGCGCTGCAACGGGAACAGGGTCGGGCTGGGGAAGGCCGAGCCGAACGGGACGGTGTTCGGATCCTTGATCGAGTCGAGTACTGAGAACACCAGCTCGCTGACGTCGACTTCGGTGGACTCGTTGACCTGGCTGCTGATCACCGGCTCCGAGAACGGGCTCGGTGCGTGGACGTTGACGAAGTAGCCGGAGCGCGGCCGGGCGCGGATCAGGCCGCGGCGTTCGAGCAGGTAGTAGGCCTGGAACACCGTGGACGGGCTCACGCCATAGGTCTGGCTGGCGTAGCGCACTGATGGCACACGCTGGCCGGGGCCGAGGACGCCGGAGCGGATCAGTTCAGCGATGTCGTCGGCGAATTTTTCGTAGCGTTTCATCGAGTGCCTGGATTTGGTTTCAGTCAGAAAAATCGAGGTGACTTCTTCGCGAGCAGGCTCGCTCCCACAGGTATTGCGGTGTCCTTGTGGGAGCGAGCCTGCTCGCGAATGGCGCCACTGCAGTCTAAGGGATCAACGGTTCATCGGCGCAACAAACCGGCTCTTGGCCTCGCTGTAGATGTCCGGCTCATCGCTGTCGACAATCTTGAACGTGATCGTCTGCGAGCCGCTGCTCGGCCGTTCCGTGGTCATCGCCACCGACACCGGCACATCGACAATCTCGCCGGGGGCCAGGCTCAGCTGCGTCTTGCCTTGCAACTGGAAGCCGTCGCCCTCCACCAGACTCAAACGATAGTCCTGGCGCAGCTGGGTTTTGTTGATGACCTTGAGGCTGTAGATGTTTTCGATCTGGCCCTGGCTGTTTTCGCGGAAGAGGCCACGGTCCTTGCTGACGTCCAGCGACACCATTGGCCGTTCCACCAGTGCGAGGGCGAGGGCACCGATCATTACCAACAACACCGCCGTATAACCCATAAGCCGTGGCCGCAGCAGGTGAGTCTTGCCACCCTGTAATTGATGTTCCGAGGTGTAGCTGATCAGCCCACGGGCATAGCCCATTTTGTCCATGATCGAGTCACAGGCGTCGATGCACGCGGCGCAGCCAATGCATTCCATCTGCAAACCGTCGCGGATGTCGATGCCGGTCGGGCAGACCTGCACGCACAGCTGACAGTCGATGCAATCACCCAGGCCGACTTCGGCCGGTTTCACTTCGCGTTTGCGCGCGCCACGGTTCTCGCCACGGGCTGCGTCATAGGAAATGGTCAGGGTGTCTTTGTCGAACATCACGCTCTGGAACCGTGCATACGGGCACATGTGCATGCACACCGCTTCGCGCAGCCAGCCGGCGTTGATGTACGTGGCGCCGGTAAAGAACAGCACCCAAAACAGACTGACGCCGCCCATTTGCCAGGTCAGCAGCTCTTCAGCCAACGGCCGGATCGGGGTGAAGTAGCCGACGAAGGTCAGGCCGGTGAGCAGGCTGATCGCCAGCCACAGCGTGTGCTTGGCCGAACGCCGCAGCAGTTTGTTCAAGCCCCACGGCGCGGCTTGCAGCTTGATGCGCTGGTTACGCTCGCCTTCGGTGATTTTCTCGCACCACATGAAGATCCAGGTCCAGGAACTCTGCGGGCAGGTGTAACCGCACCAGACCCGGCCGGCGAACACAGTGATCGCAAACAGGCCGAACGCAGCGATGATCAACAGCGCCGAAAGCAGGATGAAATCCTGCGGCCAGAAGGTCGCGCCGAAGATGTGGAATTTGCTCTCGCTAAGGTCCCAGAGGACCGCCTGGCGGTCGCCCCAGTTCAGCCACACCGTGCCGAAAAACAGCAAAAACAGAAATCCCGCGCCGCTCAGCCGCAAGGTGCGGAACAGGCCGGTGAAGCTGCGGGTGTGGATCAGGTTGTCGCTGGACTTGGCCTTCATCTTCGGTCGCGAAGGCTCAAACGTCTGTACCGCAGGGGTGCTTTCAACTAATCGGACGGGGATTCTATCGCTCATGGTCTGTCGCTCATCAGCCTCCATCAGGCCAGCGCACTATGAGCGTCGATCTGTTTGCATAACAGACTCAGGTATTGCAATAAAAAGCGGATCAGATGAGCGCTGATCCGCTGCCTGCGACAACTTGAAGCACCTGCCCTGGCAGGACGCAAACGCCTATATCACGCCTGTGCAGGACTTGTTGATCAGCGTCAGTCAAATCACCGAATCACTGTCCGTGGCCTTCAAATGCCGGCGACCGTCGACTGCGCCTGCTACGGTCAATGCGTCGGCTTCTGCTTCGGTGATGTAGATACGTTGGCCGTCGAGGTCCACCGCTGACATGGCTTTTTCCGAGTCAGTGATGATAGTGACGTCAGGGCACAGGCGAATTTCTTCGCCGTTTTCGGTGGTGAAGAAGCAGGTCTCATTTGCAATGCGCACGGTCATGGCGAGGTCCTGTTTTCTGCGAGTACGTAAGCGTTAGGACGCACTCAATGGCCATCGTTCGGTGCAACCGATTAATGGTCGGCGCGGTCCATCCTTTAACAACGCGCACAAGGACAACAGCATGAACGCCTGGTGGCATGAGGTTTGGGTGACGCTGCAAGCGGAGTTCGCCGACATCGGTGACGCTTCCCAATTGACGCGCATTACCGTGCGCCTGCTGATGGCGGCGGTGCTGGGCGGCATCCTCGGTTTCGAGCGCGAGCAAAAGGGCAAGGCCGCCGGGGTCCGCACCCACATGCTGGTGGCGCTGGGGGCTGCGTTGTTTGTGCTGGTGCCGCAGATGTCCGGCGCTCAAGCCGACGCGATGAGCCGGGTGGTGCAGGGTGTTATCGCCGGGATCGGTTTTCTCGGCGCCGGGACTATTCTTAAAAACACCGACGGCGATGAGGGCCACGTCAAAGGCCTGACCACCGCCGCCGGGTTGTGGATGACCGCCGCCATTGGCGTGTCGGCCGGGTTGGGGCGGGAGGCGACGGCGGTGTTCAGTACGCTGCTGGCGTTGGCGATTTTCAGTGTGATGCCGAGGATCGTGCGACTGCTTGAGAAAGATCACGCCCCGTAAATTGTCATGTCACGGCTTCCCAATCACCGGCGGCATCGTGCTCGGCGGTTCTTCCCGAGGCGGTGGTTGGGTGCCAGGCGGGTCTTCTTCGGGCACAGGTTCCGGCTCGGTCGGTGGAATGACCGGGCTGTCGATGTTCGGATCAGGGGTTTCGGCAGGAATTGGAATACTCATTATCAAGCCTCCAGTGGCACATGGCGTAAGTCGTGCTTAAGTGAATTGACCTCCCCACGCGGGAATTGATTCCCCGCAACCGCTTGGGCAATTCCCTCTGAACTTTTAGCCAATCCGGTGGCTCCCAACCTAAGTGAATCTATTCAGGGAACACCTGGTACAAGAGCGTCCATGGGGCGTAAAGGAGAGATGCTCGATGACAGCTGAAAAACCGACAGAGCTCAATTACAACCCTCACATGCCGCTGTCGCAGGCTTTATTACTGCCGCGAATCGCGATTGAAAACACCCAGCCGACCCTTGATGGCGGACAGTTCGCCGTCAAATCCGTCGTGGGCCAGGACGTGGTGGTGACCAGCAAAGTGTTTGCCGACGGTCACGACAAACTGGCGGTGCGGGTGCGCTGGCGGGCCGAGGGCGATGACATCTGGCAAAGCGAAGTCATGGCGGATGTGGGCAATAACGGCTGGCAAGGCCAGTTCCGTGTCGAGCATCAGGGTCGCTATCTGTTCTGTATCGAAGCCTGGGTCGATCAGTTCGCCAGCTTCTGTTATGAACTGGAGAAGAAGCACGCCGCGCGCGTCCCCGTCAGTCTGGAATTGCAGGAAGGACGCACTCAGGTCCAGCAGGCGGCCGAGCGCAGCGAAGGGGCGTTGAGTGAACAACTGTCGGCGCTGCACCGTGAGTTGTCCGGTCTGCTCGAAAACGAGCAGGTGGCGCTGTTTGTGCACCAACGTAGCGCCGAGCTGATGGCGCAGGTCGATCATCACGCCTTTGTGAGCCTGAGCCCGGAGTATCCGCTGGATGTTGAGCGGGAGCTGGCGCAGTTCGCCAGTTGGTATGAACTGTTTCCGCGCTCGATCACTGATGATCCGGCCCGTCATGGCACGTTCAATGATGTGCATGAGCGGTTGCCGATGATTCAGGACATGGGGTTCGACGTCCTGTATTTTCCGCCGATCCATCCGATCGGCCGAAGTTTCCGCAAAGGTCCGAACAATTCCCTGACCGCCGGTCCCGAAGATCACGGTAGCCCCTATGCGATTGGCAGCGAAGAGGGCGGGCATGAGGCGATTCACTCGCAGCTCGGCACCCGCGAAGACTTTCGCCGCCTGGTCGCCACGGCAGCGGACTACGGGATTGAAATCGCTCTCGACTTTGCGATTCAGTGTTCCCAGGACCACCCTTGGCTGCAGCAGCACCCGGGCTGGTTCAACTGGCGCCCGGACGGCACGATCAAATACGCCGAGAACCCGCCGAAAAAATACCAGGACATCGTCAACGTCGACTTTTACGCCACCGAAGCTATTCCGAGCCTGTGGGTCGAACTGCGCGACATCGTGGTCGGTTGGGTCGAAGAGGGCGTGAAGATCTTTCGCGTCGACAACCCGCACACCAAACCGCTGCCGTTCTGGCAGTGGCTGATTGCCGATGTGCGCGCCCTGTATCCGGAGGTGATCTTCCTCGCCGAAGCCTTTACCACGCCGGCGATGATGGCGCGTCTGGGCAAGGTCGGTTATTCGCAGAGCTACACCTATTTCACCTGGCGCAACACCAAACATGAGCTGGCGACGTATTTCACCGAGCTCAATGAGTCGCCGTGGCGTGAATGCTACCGGCCGAACTTCTTCGTCAATACGCCGGACATCAACCCGTTCTTTCTGCATGAGTCCGGGCGCGCGGGATTTTTGATCCGCGCCGCGCTGGCGACCATGGGCTCTGGCCTGTGGGGCATGTACTCGGGTTTTGAACTCTGTGAGTCGGCGCCGATACCGGGCAAAGAGGAATACCTCGACTCCGAGAAGTACGAGATTCGCCCACGGGATTTCAACGCGCCGGGCAACATCATCGCCGAGATCGCGCAGCTCAATCGGATCCGCCGGCAAAACCCGGCCCTGCACACGCACTTGGGGCTTAAGGTTTACAACGCGTGGAACGACAACATTCTGTATTTCGGCAAACGCAGCGCCGACGGCAGCAACTTTATTCTGGTGGCCGTCAGTCTGGATCCGCATAACGTCCAGGAAGCCAATTTCGAGTTGCCGTTATGGGAAATGGGCTTGCCCGACGACGCCAGCACCCAGGGCGAAGACTTGATGAACGGCCACCGCTGGACCTGGCATGGCAAGTACCAGTTCATGCGGATTGACCCGGCGTATCAACCGTTCGGCATTTGGCGGATTACTGTTTAACCCTGTGGGAGCGAGCCTGCTCGCGATGGCGTCTTCAAATTCAACCTACTTGTTGACTGACAGAAAGCTATCGCGAGCAGGCTCGCTCCCACAGGGTGGGTGATCGGCTCAGCGGCTTTTTTGAATTCAACAGGAGTTTCAAATGGCGAAGAAACCCAAAGCAGCCACCTTCATCAAAGACCCGCTCTGGTACAAGGACGCAGTGATCTACCAGGTTCACGTCAAGTCGTTTTTCGACTCCAACAACGACGGAATCGGCGACTTTCCCGGCCTGATCGCCAAGCTCGATTACATCGCCGACCTCGGCGTGAATACCATCTGGCTGTTGCCGTTCTACCCCTCGCCACGCCGTGATGACGGATACGACATCGCCGAGTACCGTGGCGTGCACGCCGATTACGGCACGATGGCCGACGCCAAGCGCTTCATTGCCGAGGCGCACAAGCGTGGCCTGCGGGTGATTACCGAACTGGTCATCAATCACACCTCGGACCAGCACGCCTGGTTCCAGCGAGCGCGCAAGGCCAAACCCGGCTCAGCGGCGAGGGACTTCTACGTCTGGTCCGATGACGATCAGAAGTACGACGGCACGCGCATCATCTTTCTCGACACCGAAAAATCCAACTGGACCTGGGACCCGGTGGCCGGCCAATACTTCTGGCACCGTTTCTACTCCCACCAGCCCGACCTGAACTTCGATAACCCGCAGGTCATGAAAGCCGTGCTCTCGGTCATGCGCTACTGGCTCGACATGGGCATCGACGGTTTGCGGCTGGACGCCATCCCGTACCTGATCGAACGTGACGGCACCAACAACGAAAACCTCCCCGAGACCCATGACGTCCTCAAGCAGATCCGCGCCGAGATCGACGCCAATTACCCGGACCGCATGCTGCTGGCCGAGGCCAATCAATGGCCGGAAGACACGCAACTGTACTTTGGTGACACCGACAAAAAGGGCTTGAACGGCGACGAGTGCCACATGGCCTTTCACTTTCCGTTGATGCCGCGCATGTACATGGCGCTGGCCCAGGAGGATCGCTTCCCGATCACCGATATCTTGCGTCAGACCCCGGAGATCCCGGCCAATTGTCAGTGGGCGATTTTCCTGCGCAATCACGATGAGCTGACCCTGGAAATGGTCACCGACAAAGAGCGCGACTACCTGTGGAATTACTACGCGGCCGACCGTCGGGCGCGGATCAACCTGGGGATTCGTCGCCGACTGGCGCCACTGGTGGAGCGTGATCGGCGGCGCGTGGAGCTGCTCAACAGCTTGCTGCTGTCGATGCCCGGCACGCCTACCCTGTATTACGGCGATGAAATCGGTATGGGCGACAATATCTACCTCGGTGACCGCGATGGTGTGCGCACGCCGATGCAGTGGTCGATTGACCGCAACGGTGGCTTTTCCCGCGCTGACCCGGCCAGCCTGGTGCTGCCACCGATCATGGACCCGCAATATGGCTACCTGTCGGTCAACGTCGAAACCCAGGCCGGCGATCCGCATTCGCTGCTCAACTGGACCCGGCGCATGCTTGCCGTGCGCAAACAGTCCAAGGCGTTCGGTCGAGGAACGCTGAAAATGCTCTCGCCGAGCAACCGGCGGATTCTGGCCTATACCCGTGAATTCACCGGGGCCGATGGCAAACACGAAATCATTCTGTGTGTGGCCAACGTCTCGCGCAGCGCACAAGCAGCGGAACTCGACCTGTCGGCGTACGTCGGCATGGTGCCGGTGGAGATGCTCGGCGGTAACGCCTTCCCGCCGATTGGCCAGTTGAATTTCCTCCTGACCCTGGCGCCTTATGGCTTCTATTGGTTCGGGCTCGCGGCGGAAAACCAGATGCCGAGCTGGCATGTGGAGCCGGCGCAAAGCCTGCCGGACTTCACCACGCTGGTGTTGAAGCACCGCATGGAAGAACTGCTCGAAACGCCGTCCCGTGGCACGCTGGAGCAGGGCATTCTGCCGACCTGGCTGCAGAATCGCCGCTGGTTTGCCGGCAAGGACGCGGCCATCGAGCAGGTCAACCTGGCCTACGGCGTGCGCTTCGGCGATCCGCTGCACCCGGTGCTGTTGAGCGAAATTGAAGTCACCAGCGCAGGCCAGACTCACCGCTATCAGCTGCCATTCGGCTTTATTCCCGAAGATCAGGTCGGTTCCGCGCTGCCTCAGCAATTGGCCCTGTCGCGGGTGCGCCGTGGACGTCAGGTGGGTTTGATCACCGATGCCTTCAGCCTCGAACCTTTTATCCATGCCGTGTTGCAAGGCATGCAGAACGACACCGTGTTGCCATCGAGCGCGGGCGACATCCGTTTCGAGCCCACGGCAGAGCTGGCGAAACTGGGGCTGACGCAGGAGTCACCGGTGCGTTATCTGTCCGCCGAGCAATCCAACAGTTCGGTGGTGATCGGCAACAGCCTGGTGCTCAAACTGATCCGCAAACTCGCCTCGGGCGTGCACCCGGAACTGGAAATGAGCGCCTACCTGACCCGCGCCGGGTTCCGCAATATTTCGCCGCTGCTGGGCTCGGTGGTTCGCCGCGACGAGCAAGGCGAGGACACCTTGTTGATGATCGCTCAGGGCTATTTGAGCAATCAGGGCGATGCCTGGGAATGGACCCAGAACAACCTCGAACGCGCGCTGCGAGACGAGTTGGCCGATGCCATGTCCGAACAGGAACAGCACTACAACGCACTCGGTGAGTTGAAGGATTTTGCCGGCATGCTCGGCCAGCGTCTGGGGGAAATGCACCAGGTACTGGCCGCTCCGACCAAAGACCCGGACTTCGCCCCGCAAGTCACCACCCAGAAAGAGGCGCAGGCCTCGGCCAAGGACGTGGCGGCGCAGTTGGAGCACGCACTGAAGTTGCTCAAGCAGCATTTAAACGAACTGAGCCCGGCGGATCAGACCTTGGTCAGTCGTTTACAGGACCACAAAAAAGCCATCCTCAGCCATGTGCAGGAACTCGGTAAGAAAGCCGCCGGTGGCTTGCGCATCCGCGTTCATGGCGACTTGCACCTGGGACAGGTGCTGGTGATCAAGGGCGATGCCTACCTGATCGATTTCGAGGGCGAGCCGGCGCGGCCGCTGCGTGAACGGCGGGGCAAGCACAGCCCGTACAAGGACGTCAGCGGGGTGTTGCGTTCTTTCGATTACGCCGCCGCGATGACGATCAATGTGCATAACGTCGACAACACGGCCGAGGCCCAGGCTGCCCGTCAGCGGGTCGCCGAGCGCTACCTTTTTGAAGCAAAACAGGCATTTGTTGACGCTTATCGGCTGGCGGCAGCTAGTCTTGCTCATGCGTGGCAAGATCCGGAGGGCGAGGACGCCGCGCTGGCGTTGTTCGGACTGGAGAAGGCGGCCTATGAAGTGGCGTATGAGGCCGAAAATCGACCCACTTGGCTGCCGGTGCCTTTGCACGGCTTGTATGGATTATTGAGTGGGCTTAAACCCTTTTCCGAACTTGGTGGAGAGTAGTCATGAGTTTCTCGAACAAGGAACAGGGTCACGCTAAAGAGGCGTTGCTACCCAGAGCGCGGGACATCGACGCGTTGGTGCGCGCCGAACATCACGACCCTTTTGCAATTCTGGGGCCCCATGGCGATGGCGCCGACGGGCAGTTCATTCGAGCCTATTTGCCTGACGCGTTGAGCGTGCAGGTGTTGGCCAGAGACTCCGGGGAAGAATTCGGCAAACTGGAGGCCACACAGACACCTGGGCTGTTTGTCGGGCACTTCGAACGGGCCCGGCCGTATCTGCTGCGCACCCGTTGGGCCGGCGGCGAACAAATCAGCGAAGACCCCTACAGCTTTGGCCCGCTGCTCGGTGAGATGGACTTGTACCTGTTCGCCGAAGGCAATCACCGCGACCTGAGCAGTTGCCTCGGCGCTCAGCTGAAGACGGTCGAGGGTGTCGACGGCGTCCGTTTTGCCGTGTGGGCACCCAACGCGAAACGCGTGTCGGTGGTGGGTGATTTCAATAACTGGGACGGTCGCCGCCATCCGATGCGTTTGCGTCACCCGACCGGGGTCTGGGAGCTGTTCATCCCGCGCCTGCGAGCGGGGGAAGCCTACAAATACGAAATCCTCGGTACTCACGGCATTTTGCCGCTTAAAGCTGATCCGATGGCGCTGGCCACCACCTTGCCGCCGGACACCGCCTCCAAAGTCACCTCACCGCTGACCATCGACTGGCAGGATCAGGCGTGGATGCAATCGCGCGGCGAACGTCAGCGACCGACCGCACCGCTGTCGATCTACGAATTGCACGCCGGCTCCTGGCAATGCGAGCTGGACGATCTGGGCGAAGTCGCCCGCCAGTACACTTGGCCCGAGTTGGGTGAGCGCCTGATTCCGTATGTGAAGGATTTGGGTTTCACCCACATCGAACTGATGCCGATCATGGAGCACCCGTTCGGCGGCTCGTGGGGTTATCAACTGTTGTCGCAATTCGCCCCGAGCGCCCGTTATGGTTCACCGGATGACTTTGCCGCATTCGTCAACGCCTGCCACCAGGCGGAAATCGGCGTGATTCTCGATTGGGTGCCAGCGCATTTCCCGACCGATATCCACGGTCTGGCACAATTCGACGGCACGGCGCTATACGAATATGGCAACCCGCTGGAAGGTTTTCATCAGGACTGGGACACGCTGATCTACAACCTGGGCCGCACCGAGGTGCACGGTTACATGCTGGCGTCGGGGTTGCACTGGCTCAAGCATTTTCACGTCGATGGCCTGCGCGTCGATGCCGTGGCGTCGATGCTCTACCGCGATTACTCGCGCAAGGCCGGCGAATGGGTGCCGAACCGCCATGGCGGTCGGGAAAACCTCGAAGCCATCGACTTTTTGCGTCACCTCAACGACGTGGTGGCGCTGGAGGCGCCCGGTGCGCTGGTTATTGCTGAAGAGTCCACGGCGTGGCCGGGTGTCAGTCAGAGCACGCAACAGGGCGGTTTGGGTTTTGCCTACAAATGGAACATGGGCTGGATGCACGATTCGCTGCATTACATTCAGCAGGATCCGGTGTACCGCGCCCATCACCACAACGAACTGAGTTTTGGTCTGGTGTACGCCTGGTCCGAGCGTTTCATCCTGCCGATTTCCCATGATGAAGTGGTTCACGGCAAGCATTCGCTGATCGACAAAATGCCCGGCGACCGCTGGCAGAAGTTTGCCAATTTGCGCGCCTACTTGAGCTTCATGTGGACGCACCCTGGCAAGAAGCTGTTGTTCATGGGCTGCGAATTCGGCCAGTGGCGCGAGTGGAATCACGATCAGCAACTGGACTGGTATTTGTTGCAATACCCCGAACACAAAGGGGTGCAGAAACTGGTCGGTGACCTCAATCGGCTGTACCGCGAAGAACCGGCGCTGCATGAGCAGGATGATGCCCCGCAAGGCTTCCAGTGGCTGATCGGCGACGATGCGATCAACAGCGTTTACGCGTGGTTGCGCTGGAGCAAGGAGGGCCGGCCGGTATTGGTCGTGGCCAACTTCACCCCGGTGCCGCGCGAGGGTTATCGCGTCGGCGTACCGTTTGCCGGGCGCTGGACCGAGGTGATCAACAGCGATGCGGCGATGTATGCCGGTTCCAACTATGGCAACAGTGGCGGGGCGTTGACCGAGGAGGCGCCGAGCCATGGGCAGGGGCTTTCGCTGGTTCTGAATCTGCCACCGCTGGGGGTGTTGATCTTGCGGCCGGAGGGCTGATCCAAAACCGAGTCGCTGCCATCGCGGGCAAGCCACGCTCCCACATTTGGAATGCATTCCTCTGTAGGAGCATGGCTTGCCAGCGAAGGGGCCGGCCCAATCAACAGATATCTTCAAGACAAAACCTCACCACCGCATCCGCACCCCCAAACTCCCAATCAACCCATTCAAATCATTGTCATCCACGTCACTGCTGTAATCCGCACTGATATACACACTCACCGTAGGCGTGACCCTGGCCACCAGCCCCAACCCCACTTCAACCGTCGATGAATTGCGACTGCTGCTGATCTTGTCGACCTGGTCGAGGGTCACGGTGTTGCCGGTGTTCACGGTGCGCCACAGGTTAGTCCGCACGTAGGGTTCGACACCCAGGCCATTGAAGTCGTAACTACCTTTCAAACGGGCGCCGACCCGTCCGCTCCACGACGTCAGGTCGCTCGATGACGCATTCCCCGAGCCGGCATACGGCGTATCCAGAGAAATGCGCTGATTAATCAACTGCGCCTGGGGTTCGATCACCCAGTTCTCGCTCAGGCCAATCGGGAAACCGCCTTCCACCGACAATGTCATCGCCGTGCCTTCAGTGGCCTGCCGCGCGCCCTGGTGGTTACGGCTAAAGCCGTTGACCCGGCCACCGCTGGCGGTCAAATCCACATGCCAGCCTTGAGGGCCGGTCAGGCTCCAGTAAGCGCCGAGGCTCTGGCCTTGGAGGTTGAGGGTGTTGTGGTCGGGGTTGGCCAAGGCTGGATGGGTCAGCAAGCCGTTGCTGTTGCCTTGTAAGTGGGTGGTGCCGCCGATCAGCCCGACCTTTTGGGTATGACCACTACCGCTTTGCAAGGTGAGGATCGCCGGGCCTTTGAATTCTGTGGTGCCGGGGATCGAAGATCCCAGTGACAGGTAGTCGGTCTGCGCTTGTCGTGACGGTTTTCCGTACACCTGGTCCCAGGCTGAAGGCGCTTCGTCTTCGATGGTCAGGTGTGAGCTTGTTGTATCGGACGCGGCGCTGAAGTGGCCGGGGTAGGGGGCAGTGATGCTCGTGGTCGGCAAGGTTAAGGCCGGAACATCCTGGCGATACCACGGAGCGGTTTCTTCTTCCGTCGGTCCCGCCTGGGCCTCGAGGGTCGAGCACAGCAAGATAGAGCTGGTGACAGTGCAAAAAGTGACTTTGATCTCTTGTTGGGTGAATGACGTTTTCATGGGGGTCTACCTTGCATTCGCATGGGGTCTCTCGCTATGGCGTCTCTCCTACCCCGAATGAGGGGCGGCCGAATGAATGGGGCAAGCCTATGGGCGCCCGTATTGGCGGGTGTCTGGGGGTGCCCCCTGATGGAATTTCGGGGGGTAGTAAAGTGAAGCTAAGAAGACTGCTGACAGTGCGTCAAGAAGGTTATTGATCAGTGGTACCGGTATTTTTGGTGTTTCAAATGACTGATTTACGGCGCTGATCTAAGTGCTTGTTTGTTCGTGGACGCGTCAAAAAAACCGCGATCCAGAGCCTTCTGACTCGTTTGCTAGAAGTGCACTTCGACGGCCAACGGCAAATGATCCGACAAGTGCGTCCAGGGTTTATGACTTAGAATTCGCGGTTCATGGCTGCTGGCGTTACGCAGGTATACCCGGTCCAGGCGCAACAATGGAAAGCGTGCCGGGTAGGTTTTGGCCGGGCGTCCGTTATGGCGTTCGAACGCCTCATGCAGGTAGTTTCGTTGGGCGAGGGCGGCGTTGCCTTGCAACTGCCAGTCGTTGAAGTCGCCAGCGATGATCACCGGGGCGTCGTCGGGCAGGGATTCGAGCAGTTGGCAGAGCAGCTGCAATTGCAACTGGCGATGACTTTCGAGCAGGCTCAGGTGCACGCAAATCGCATGAACTTCAGCGTGCCCCGGCACCTCCAGCACACAGTGCAGCAACCCGCGGCGTTCGGGGCCAGTGATCGACACATCAAGGTTTCGAAATTCGCGAATCGGGTATTTCGACAGCAGTGCATTGCCGTGGTGGCCATCGGGGTAGACCGCATTGCGCCCATAAGCGAAATCGTTCCACATGCTGTCGGCGAGAAATTCATATTGAGAGGTCGGCGGCCAATGGTTGTAACGGGAAGAATGCCGATCGTGTAATCCCACCACTTCCTGTAGGAACACCAGATCCGCTGCCGTACTGCGCACCGCCTCGCGCAGCTCCGGGAGGATGAAACGCCGATTGAAGGCGGTGAAGCCCTTGTGAGTGTTGACCGTCAGTACCCTCAGGCGATGAATCGCCGCGGACGGGGGCAGCGCGGCCCGTTGCTCGGAATCGCTGGTCACGTGTGCTCCTCGGAATCTGGCCTGCGTATGCATGCGACTGATGTGGCGGCAGGCAGTTCAAAGCCACCGCAACTTTGTAGCAGCTGCCGAGCCTGCGAGGCTGCGTCCGGCCGCGCAGCGGTCGTGAAATCAGGCGACACGGTGTTTCAGGTAAACCGAGTGCACGGGGTTTACGACCGCTGCGCGGCCGGACGCAGCCTCGCGGGCTCGGCAGCTGCTACAGAGCTATGCGGTTTGTCAGACGAAGACAATTTCATAGGGTAAACGCATGCGGTCCAGGAGCACCCGGGGCAGCAGCGGTGCGATGCCGATGGTGGGTTCGCCGTCGAGCTGGCTGGCGTAGGCGTGGACGGCGTGGCTTTTACGCGCGACGGTCCAAGTGTCCAGGCGCAATTTGCGTGCACGGTGCCAGGGCAGGAGTCGCTGGTCGCGAGCCGGCCAGTGCCAGGCCCAGATAGGCACTTCATGGAACGCCGCACCGACCTTGCTCGCAGCAACGGCGCTGGCACGGCCGACGGCGTCGTGATCGGGCGTGCCGTCTTCGCGCCAGGTGCTGAACACCACATCGCCAGGCCGCAAGTAGCGGGAGATGAATTGGGTCAGTTGTGTCTCTTGCTCGGCCAGGGCGAAGTCAGTGAAGCCACCACGAATCCATTTCAGGCTGTGCATCGGCAAGCCGAGCCTACGCAAGGCCTCGACGCTTTCCTGGCCGCGAAACACGCTCAGGCGCTTCTCCGACCATTGTTGGGAGCCCGGTTGGCTGGCACTGCCATCGGTGACCGAGATCATTTGCAGTGGATGACCGAGGCTTGCGAGCAGTTGCAGCAGGCCGCCACAGCTGACCACTTCATCACCGGGATGCGGCGCGATCACCACGGCGCGTGCGCCGGCGGGGACCAGGGTCTGGGTGTTGATGACGGGGATGTTGTCCAGTTGCAGCGCACTGTTCCAGATTTGTGCTGGCTGGCTGCTGTCGATGAGGGTGAGGGGTTTCATCGGCCTACGTCCTTGTTTTGTTTGATAGCAATGTGCAACGTTCCGTACCTTGGATTGTTGCGAACGGAGTATTGCTCAAGTATCGCTATTCGTCGCGTCGCGGTTTCATCTGAGGCGGTTTTTTTTAACCAACTCGTACCAAATCGCGTCAATAGTCCCCGAAACCACCGCGCGCAGCTCCATTTCACTCGTCTTCCTCATGCTGCAATTCAAACAGCAGCAACGAACGGCCGGTTACCGAATATTCGTGATCGAGTTCAAAGCGTTCCTGTCCTCGAATGGACGGTTGATTGGTGTCGATCATGCAGGTCCAGTGTCCGCCATCGGGCACTTGCGGCAGCGTGAAGTTGACGATGTCGTGGTGCGCGTTGACCACCAGCAACAGCGTCGCGTCAGCGCCCTTGCGGCGGATCCCGGTTTCCTGGGCGCGACCGTCGAGCAAGATCCCGAGGCAACGACCGTGGGCCTCGCCCCATTGTTCCTGGGACATTTGCGTGCCGTCCGGCGCCAGCCAGGTCACGTCTTTGACACCGATGTCCTCGTTGTAATTGCCCACCAGGAAACGGCCGCGTCGCAGGATCGGGTACGCCAGGCGCAACTTGATCAGGCGTTTGACGAACTTGAGCAGGGCCTTGCCGTCCTCGCTGAAGTCCCAGTTGACCCAGCCGATCTCGCTGTCCTGGCAATAGGCGTTGTTATTGCCCTCCTGAGTCCGGGCGAATTCGTCGCCTGCGACCAGCATCGGCGTGCCTTGGGACAGCAGTAGCGTGGCGAAAAAGTTGCGCATTTGCCGCTGGCGCAATTCGTTGATCTCGGGATCGTCGGTCGGACCTTCAACGCCGTGGTTCCACGACAGGTTGTTATTGCTGCCGTCCTGATTGTTCTCGTCGTTGGCTTCGTTGTGCTTGTCGTTGTACGACACCAGGTCGTTGAGGGTGAAACCGTCGTGGGCGGTGATGAAATTCAGCGAGGCATAAGGCCGGCGGCCACGTTGGTTGAACATCTCGCCGGAGGCGGTCATGCGGCTGGCGAAATCGGCGAGTTGGCCGTCGTCACCTTTCCAGAACGCGCGCACGGTGTCTCGGAATTTGTCGTTCCACTCCACCCAGCCCGGCGGAAAGTTGCCGACCTGATAACCGCCGGGACCGCAGTCCCACGGTTCGGCAATCATCTTCACCTGACGCAGCACCGGGTCCTGGCGGCAGGCCACGAGGAAGCTGTGACGCTCATCGAAACCGTCGTGGTAGCGACCGAGAATGGTCGCCAGGTCGAAGCGAAAACCGTCGACGTGCATTTCCGACGCCCAGTAGCGCAAGGAGTCGGTGACCATTTGCAACACGCAAGGATGGCTCAAGTCCAGGGTGTTGCCGGTCCCGGAATCGTTGATATAGAAGCGTTTGTCTTCGGGCTTCAAGCGATAGTACGAGACGTTGTCGATGCCGCGCATGGACAGGGTTGGCCCTTGTTCATTGCCCTCGGCGGTGTGGTTGTAGACCACGTCGAGGATCACTTCCAGATTGGCTTCGTGCAGATGCGCGACCATTTCCTTGAACTCGGCGATCTTGCCGCTGGCCAGATAGCGCGGGTCCGGGGCGAAGAAGGCGATGCTGTTGTAGCCCCAATAGTTGGTCATGCCTTTGTGCAGCAAGTGTTGATCGTTGACGAACGCGTGGATCGGCAACAATTCAACCGACGACACGCCGAGTTTGCGGATGTGGTCCAGCATGTCATCGACCATCAGCCCGGCGAACGTACCGCGCACATTCTCGGGAACGGAAGGGTGACGCATGCTGATGCCGCGCACGTGGGTTTCGTAGATGATCGTTTTGTCCCACGGCACGCTGACGCGATGGTCGTGGCCCCAGGTGTGCGCCGGGTCGATAACTTTACATTTGGGCACGAAGGGCGCGCTGTCGCGTTCATCGAAACTGAGATCCGCGTCGGGGTGGCCGATGGTGTAGCCAAACAGCGCTTCGGACCATTTCAACTGACCGACCAGTTGCTTGGCATAGGGGTCGATCAGCAGTTTGTTGTGGTTGAAACGATGTCCCTTGGCCGGGTCGTAGGGGCCATAGACGCGATAGCCATAAATCAGGCCCGGATGGGCGTCGGGCAAGTAGCCGTGGTAGATCTCGTCGGTGTATTCGGGCAGCTCGATGCGTTCAAGTTCCACCTCGCCCGAGTCATCGAAGATGCACAGTTCGACCCTTGTGGCGTTGGCGGAAAACAAGGCGAAATTGACCCCCAGGCCATCCCAGGTTGCGCCCAGCGGGAAGGGCAAGCCTTCACGGATTCGCGACGCCTCGGCGTGAGGTTCTGGCGCGGTTTTTTTTGGCGTGGTCATAAGTGCTCCTGCAAATGGGGATCAAGGGGTTTTCGAGGACGAACGCGGCCCCAGTGGCGAGCGGACTCGCCACGTCCTTGATCAAAACAAATCGTCCTGGACGTCAGGTGATAGGTGGCTTTTTCGCCGCACGAGGTTTCTTCTCGACGGCTTTTTCCCCCGGCAGGATCACTTTCGACGCCGCAGCAGGTTTGGCCTTGGCTTTGGGTTTTGCTGCGCTGGCTTTACCGTCCAGTGCGCCATTGGCCTTGCTGGCTGCAGGTTTAGTGGCGGCGGCTTTAGTGGCGCTGGCTTTCGGGATTTTTTTCGGTGCCAGGGCTTCCGCTTCGGCCAGCTTGCGAGCCATCTCCCAGTGTCGGGCGTCCTGGCCCTCCGGTTTCCCCTCTGATTCCCAGATCTGATAGGCAAATTCGCGAACGCGTTTATCGTCGGTACTCATCGCAATGCTCCTGAACTGAACTCAAGCTTGGGTAAAGTGTTGGATAAAGAGATTGACCGGGACAATCCCCAGCGCAGCGCTGATGTTCAGCTCCCTGTGTTTTGTGACTGCAACGCTGGAAAAAAGTCCCTCCAGATTTTCATTAGAGGCGGTGAACGGTAATTTGACCCGTGTATCGCCCCACTGCAGCGCATCTATCCTTGGTTCAGCACTGTTTTTTAGCAGATCGGTTTTCAGTAGTTCGGCGCAGCGTATCGGTACGATCACGATGGCGCGTTTGCCTTCCAGCGAGCGAGCCAAAGCCAGCACTCGATGTGCCTGGCTGCCGACCACTTCAAGGGCTTGATATGTCCCTCGCGAAAACAGCTCGGCATGCTCGGCCCGCAGGTTCAGCACCTCGGCGATCAGCGTCTGCTTGATGCGCCCGTCACGCCAGTTCGCCAGCAGTTCGGGCACGTCCGGTGTTGCTTGAAGGGCCCGTTGACGGCTGGCGTAATCCACCGGCCGGCGGTTGTCCGGATCCACCAGGCTGAAGTCCCAGAAGTCGTCGCCCTGATAGAGGTCCGGCACCCCCGGCACGGTCATTCGCAGCAAGGTTTGCGCCAATCCATTGAGGGCGCCGGGTGCGGCGATGGCCTGAACCGCTTGGCCGAGGGCGGCGCGCAACTGCTCACCTTCTGGGGCCAGAAACAGACGCTCGATAAACACCTGCACCGCGTGTTCATAGGGTTCGTTCGGCGCGCTCCAACTGCTTTGCAGCTTGGCTTCGCGCAGGGCTTTTTGTTGCCACTGCCAGAGGCGTTTGGCGTAGTCCTCAAGTGCAGGCTGATCGTCAATCCGCAGGGTCAACGACCAGCTGCCGAGGATCGCCTGGTACAGGATCAATTCATTGCCCGCCGTCGGCATCTGGTCGTCATTGCGCAGCGGGCGGGCGAGCGTTCTCCAGAGCGGGACTTGCTCGGCGTACCAGGCGCTGCGTTCACTCAGCACGGCTAAACGGGCACGGGTGTCTTCGCCGCGTTTGTGGTCGTGGGTGGCGGTGGCCAGCAGATTGTCCGGGAATTCGGCCAAGCGATTGACGCAAGCGGCATGAAAGTCGGACAGCGGGGCGCTGAACTGTTCGGTGCTGAACCCGACATCATTGCGTGACAGCAGCACCGCCGAGCGATAGAACGCGGTGTCTTCGACCGCTTTGGCGGCGGCCGGTGACGTCAGTTGCTGAAAGCGTACGCAGGCATGCTTGAGGATCTTGCGCTGACGACCGACCGGGCGTTTGCGCCAGGGGGCACCACCGAGCCAGCCGGCCAGGCAATCGAGCACCGGCCAGTCGGCTTCGCTGAGGGTTTGCCGTGCACCGTCCATGGCTTGCTGGAAAAATACATCGTCTTGGGTTGAGCGGCCACGGGGGCTGATGTACGTGCGGTACACCGGGAAGTGCACGATCAATTCCTGCAACGCCCGGCGGATCGCACCGAGGGTCAGGTCGCGCGTCATCAAGTCGTCCCGGGCCACTTGCAGCAAGGCCTGGGCAACGCTTTCGAAATCACCGGCCAACGAGCCGTTGAGGATTTGCTGGCGTGCCAATTGGGCTTCCTGGCGGAAGTCGGCAGGTCGTTCGCTGAAGCGCTGCCAGAGTTCGCCCAAGGTCTGGGCGCCTTGCGGGTCGTGTTGCAACAGCGACAGCTGGTTCATGAATTCGTAACCGGTGGTGCCGTCCACCGACCAGTCGCGGTGCAGGGTTTCGCCCTCGCCGAGGATCTTCTCGACGTAGATCGGCAGGTGTCGACCCGGTGACAGGCTATCGACCCGGCGTCGAAGTTTGCGGCAGTAGCCACGGGGATCGGCGAGGCCGTCGATGTGGTCGATGCGCAAACCGTCCACCAGCCCTTGCGCCACCAGCTCGAAGATTTTCGCGTGGGTGGCTTCGAACACCGCCGGCCGCTCGACGCGCAAGCCGCCCAGTTCGTTGACATCGAAAAAACGCCGCCAATTGATGTCATCCGCTGCCGTGCGCCAACTCGCCAGCCGGTAACTCTGCCGTTCAAGCAGGGTGTGCAAACGCTGGAAACCATCGGGGGTGAGTGAGTCGTAAGTGCGCAGGTGTTGCTCGATGGTTTGGCGCATCGCCGGATCACAGGCCAGTTCGCGCAACCCGGCTTTCAGCGGCACCGCCAGACTGTGAGCGTCGGTCTGATAACTCAAGGTGGTGAAGCGCTCCGCCAGCGATTTAAGCGGTTCGACATCCGTGGGCAGCAATTCGCCAAAATGCATCGGGCAGATCGGGAAGCGGTGATCGTAATGCTGCACATAAAAGCTGCCGTCCTGCGCATCGAAGCGCAAGGGCAGGGTGCCGTCCTGCAAGGCGATGCCGTAGTCGCTCCCCAGGAATGGCAGCAATAACTGACCTTCCATCAACGGGTCCGGCGAGTGCCATTGAATGTCGAAGAACTCGCCGAACGGGCTCAAACGCCCCCATTCCAGCAAGTCCAGCCACCAGGGGTTATCAGCGCCGCCGACGGCCATGTGGTTGGACACGATGTCGAGGATCAACCCCATCCGCTGTTCGCGCAGGGCATTGACCAGACGCCGCAGTGCGGCTTCGCCACCCAGCTCAGGGTTGACGGTGGTCGGGTCCACCACGTCGTAGCCATGCATGGAGCCGGCGCGAGCGGCCAACAGCGGCGAGGCATAGATGTGGCTGATGCCCAGGCTGGCGAAATACGGCACCAGTGGCACCGCTTGATCCAGGGTAAAGCCTTTATGAAATTGCAGCCGCAGGGTCGCCCGCGGTGATTGGATAAACGGCGCCGTCATTGGTCACGCTCGCCCGCCTGAAGCCGCGCGCAGGCGAGCAGTTCGAGGCGCCGGGCAGCGTCAGGGTCATCGAGCAGGGCTTCGCTGTCGCCGGGCAGGCGCCGTGACCAGTTGGGGTGGGTGTCGATGGTACCGGGCAGGTTGGCCTGCTGTTCGATGCCCAGGGCATCTTCCAGTGGCAGTAGCACCAAGGGCGCGCGGGTATGCCCAAGGAACCGGACGCTGGCGTCGAGCACCTGATCGGTTTCGTGGGACTCCTCACGAAAGTTCTGCGGGTCTTCGATCAACACCCGATGCAGGCCTTCACGTTCGCGCTCGCGGTGTTGGCGCCATTCGATTTCGCCGCTGGCGTCTGTCAGGCCGAGGCGTGCGTGCCAGTCGATGTCGCGGCCATGCCACCAGCCATTGAGCGTCGGTAAGTCATGGGTGCTGGTGGTCGCCAGCGCGTTATCCGGCCAGTCGAGGATGGGTTTGAAGTGGGCATTATCCTGTTCAAACAACAACACACGCATACCGAGGATCGAGCGTGCGATGAGTTTTTCCCGCAGGCCGTCAGCCACGGTGCCGAGGTCTTCGCCCAGCACAATGGCTTGATGACGATGGGATTCGAGCGTCAGCAGACGCAGCAAATCGTCGACGGGGTAGTAAAGGTAGGCACCATCGCGGGGAGGCGCGCCGTTGGGGATCACCCACAGCCGTTGCAGGCCCATGATGTGGTCGATCCGCAGGCCGCCGGCGTGGGCGAAATTGGCGCGCAGCATTTCGATAAACGCGCGAAACCCGTTGCGCACCAGACCTTCGGGCGAAAACGCGGAAATGCCCCAGCCCTGGCCAGTGCGGTTGAGAATGTCCGGTGGCGCACCTACCGTCAGCGAGGCGAGCAGTTCGTCCTGGCGACTCCAGGCCTGACTACCGCCGCCATCGGCACCGACGGCGAGGTCGGCAATCAGCCCGATGCTCATGCCGGCACTGCGGGCGGCGGCTTGCGCGCGCTCAAGACAACGGGTGATCAGCCACTGGCAGAAGGCGAAGAAGCCGATGCGTGTGGCGTTCTCTTCAGCGAACTCGGCAAGGGCGACGTTGCGCGGGTCGCGCCATTGTTCGGGCCATTCGCGCCAGTCGAGGCTTTCTCCCAGGGTGGCGCGGGCTTCTTGGAGAGCTTCGAAGCGGCAATGATTTTCCAGTGCTTCGCCCGAGGCATGACGGAAGCTGCTGAAGTCTTCATGCAAGGGGTGTTCGCCGTGAATAAAGCCGTCGTACAACGCCTGCAAAATTCGGTGTTTGGCGTGCGCGGCCACGGGCCAGTCAATCAGTGGGCGTTCCTCAAGCTGCTGCAGTTCGGCGGCGAGCCCGGTGGCGTCAATTGCCGTGCGCATCGCCCGCTCCCCGAGGATGGCGCCGGGCGCGGCGTACAGACTGTTGAGAAATAAGCGACTAGAGGGCGAGTAAGGGCTGTAGCGCTGGGTGTCGCTGCCGAACATCGCGTGCAACGGACTGATCGCCAACGCTTCGGCGCCGCGTTCACCGGCCACCCGGGCGAGGTCTTCCAGTGCCTGGGTATCGCCGAAACCGCCATCGCCGGCACGCCGCAGTGAGTACAGCTGCACACTCAGGCCCCAGGTGCGCGGGATCGGATTGTCCACGGCATCGCCGACGCTGTAGCAGCGTTCAGGTGCCACGGCGAGGGTGAAGGATTGCCCATCGATGCTGACATGCTGGTACCCGACCGGAATCAACCCCGGCAGCACCGCCTGTGCATCGAGTTTCAGGTAGATCCGCGAGCCGTCTTCGAGATGAACGTCGCAGGGCGTTTCGGGTTCAAAGTAGCGCACCAGATCGAGACCGGCACCCACGTCGACCGTCATCAGCGGCGGCAGGCGGTGGGTCTGCTGAGCGGCTTGCAGCTCCAGCAGGCTTGCATCGATTTCCTGGGCACTGCCAGCCGGATGACCGAGGCCCGTGAGCACGGCGCGTAAGACTGACGGGCCGACTTTCTGCGGGCGGCCATTGGCGTCGATCCAATCGACGGCCAGGCCTGCGCGGCTGGCCAGTATTTCAAGTTGCGCATCGCTCATGGGCGCTCTCCATCCGGGGGTAGCAAAGGGGCTGCGGCGGTGAGGCTGACTAACGCACAATACGGGGCAAGTTTGCCCTGGCGTAACAGGCCGGCTGAATGGGGTGGGTGTTCGAACAGCAAGAGGGTGTCGACCTCTGGGGTGTGGACCACCGGCGTGTCACTGAGGTTCAGGTCAATGCGCAGCTCACTGCCATCACCCAGCCGCCAGTGTGCACTCACCGCACCGTGCCCTAACACATGGGCGCCCAGTGCCTGGGTACCAGGCAGGCGCGGGATGAGGTGCTGGTGGCGCAACTGCAACAGGCGGCGATACAGATCGTGAATGGCCGGCAGAGCGCTGGCGTTCAGCTTCGGTTGCGACGCTTCAAAGGTTTGGGGCGCATTCGGGTCGGGAATCTGTTCACGCTTGTGCGGATCGGCAAAGGCGCTGAACGCCGCGAACTCGTTGCGTCGACCTTCGCGCACCTGTTCTGCCAGTTCACCGTGGTGGCTGGTGAAAAAGAGGAACGGTGCCTGCGCTGCGAATTCGTCTCCCATGAACATCAGCGGGATCATCGGCGACAACAGCAGTAATGCGGTGGCGGCGTAAAGCGCATCAGGGTGGGTCAGTTGATGCAGCCGTTCGCCTAACGCGCGGTTGCCGATCTGGTCATGGTTTTGCAGAAACAGCACAAAGGCAGTCGGCGGCAAATGACCACTGGGCTCACCTCGCGGCGTGCCGTGTCGGTTGAGTTGGCCCTGAAACACAAAACCCTGGCTCAGGCAGCGAGCGAGTTGTTCGGTGGGTTGTTCAGCGTAATCGGCGTAGTAGGCGTCGGTTTCACCGGTCAACAACACATGCAGGGCGTTGTGACCGTCATCGTTCCACTGCGCATCGAAGCCCTGTTCCAGCAGGCTGGCCTGATTGTGTTCGTTTTCCACCATCAGCCACACATGGCGTGTGGGCTCGGTTTGTTGGCGAACACGTTGGGCCAGTTCTTCAAGGAAGTCCGGGCTTTCAATGGCGTGCACCGCGTCCAGGCGCAAACCGTCAAAGCGATATTCCAGTAGCCACATCAACGCATTGTCGATGAAAAAGTCCCGCACCTCACGCTGCCGGAAGTCGATGGCCGCCCCCCACGGCGTGTGCTTGTCTTCGCGGAAAAAGCCTTTGGCGTAGTGGTGCAGGTAATTGCCATCCGGGCCGAAGTGGTTGTAAACCACGTCGAGAATCACCGCCAGGCCGAGGCCGTGGGCGGTGTCGATCAGGTGTTTGAGTTGTTCGGGCGAGCCATAGGACGCCTGGGGTGCGTAAGGCAGGACGCCGTCGTAACCCCAATTGCGCTCACCGGGGAATTGCGCCAACGGCATCAGTTCAATCGCCGTGATGCCGAGTTCGACGAGGCGCGAAAGATGTTGCTCGACGGCACTGAAACCGCCGAGCACACCGACGTGCAGCTCGTAGATGATCGCCTCGTTCCATGGCCGACCGTGCCAAGTGTTGTGTTGCCATTGATAGGCCAGCGGATCGACCACCACACTGTGGCCGCCGATGTCGCCGGCTTGCGCGCGGGAGGCCGGGTCCGGCACCTCCAGCTCGCCATCGATGTTGTAGCGGTAACGCGTCCCCGCCGGGCAGCGGGTCTTGATCACGAACCAACCATCCACCTGAGGCAGCAGTGGCAAGGATTGTCCATTTTCCAGTTCGACACTGACGTAAAACGCATCAGGCGCCCACAAGGCAAAACGCGTGTGCTCTGCGTCCAGCATGATTGCGCCGTGGGGCCAGGTCTCAAGGGTCCGAAACGGCATCGTTGAAAACCTCTTACTGTCGGCCCGATTTACCCAAAGCCTTAGCCACAAGCTGTTCGTAGAGTTCGGCGTAGGGTTCCACCGCCTTGCACCAGTTGAAAGGCGCGGCCATGGCCCGGCACCGCATGGCATGGAGCAGGTCGGGGAAGGCGAACACCTTGAACGCACGGCTCAGGGCTTCCTGGTAACTTTCGACGGTGGACTCATCGAAGAGGAAACCGGTCACGCCGTTTTCAATGGTGTCGGCCAAGCCTCCGGTATTGCGTGCCACCGGCAGCGAACCGAAGCGCTGGGCGTACATCTGGCTCAGGCCGCAGGGTTCATAACGCGAGGGCATCAGCAGGAAATCGCTGCCGGCGAACATGCGTCGGGCGTCGGTTTCGTTGAAGCCGATGCGCACGCCGATCTGTCCTGGAAAACGCAGGGCCAGTTCACGCATGGCTTGTTCTTCTTCCGGTTCGCCACGGCCGATGATTGCAATCTGGCCGCCGGATTTGACGATGTATTCGGAGACCGCTTCGGTCAGGTCCAGGCCTTTCTGATAGACCAGGCGCGAGACCACGGCAAACAGTGGGCCCTCGGAGTCGTCCAGGCCAAACAGTTCGCGCACGTGCGCGGCGTTGATCGCTTTGCCGTCCCAGTCGCCAATGGCAAACGGGCAGAACAGGTGTGGATCCGTGGCCGCGTCCCAGCTTTCATCGATGCCGTTGGGAATGCCGCTCAGCAGGCCCTGCTGGGTCTTGGCGGCGAGAAAACCGTCGAGACCGCAGCCGAAGGCCGGCGTGGTGATTTCCTGGGCATAGGTGGCGCTGACGGTGGTGATGTGGCTCGAATAGGCCATGCCGGCCTTGAGGAACGACATCTTGCCGTAGAACTCCATGCCTTCCTGTTGCAGGGCGTGCGCGGGAATGCCCAGTTCGGGGCACGAGCCGAGGCTGGTCACGCCCTGGTAGGCCAGGTTATGGATGGTGAACAGGGTCGGGGTGCGCTGCCCACGCCAGTGCATGTAGGCAGGTGCCAGGCCCGCCGGCCAGTCATGGGCGTGCACCAGATCCGGGCACCAGTGAATTTGGGCGAGATTGGCGGCGATATCCGCGGCGGCGAGGCCCAGTCGGGCGAAACGGATGTGGTTGTCTGGCCAGTCGCGACCATTGTTGGCGCCGTAAGGCGAACCTTCGCGCTCGTAGAGCTCAGGGCAGATCAACACATAGATGACCAGACCGTCCGGCATGTCCATGCGCCCGATCTTGCAGGCTGGCAGTGCGGCGTGCCCACCCAGTTCACCAATGATATGGATAGGGTTTTCGCTGTGCAGCACTTGCGGGTAGCCGGGGATGAGGACCCGCACATCGTGCAGGTGCGACATGGCGCGTGGCAGTGCGGCGGAAACGTCGCCCAGACCGCCGGTCTTGACCAGATCGGCAATCTCGGATGTGACAAACAACACTTTCTTTCTATTCGGATTCTGACTGGCAGCCGGTGCCAGCGTCTTGGTTCCCGGGACGCTGATGGATTGCGCGCTCGGTGCATTCACGGCGCTCGATTCGCCGACCTGCTGCTGAGCACGTTCTCCCTGAATATCTAAAGCCGCACTTGTCATATGAATCTCCCGTGGTGTTGATCTAATTCTTAGGTCTGGCACAAACGGTGTGGCCAAATCCTGCGGCCGGGCGCAAAAGCGCACGCATCGGTAGCAAATGCTGCCCAATGCGGTGAAGCAGATGGGTGGAGGGGCCGTTGCAAGGAATGCACCAGTCGCGTTGGCCCTACCTTTACCCTGACCCATGGCCGGGACTGAAAGTTTCGAGTTCTTTACAGCCAGATGACCGACCGGTTTTACCTCGCGAAAATGAGTCTAGGCCAGATCCTAGAGCGGGGCGGGTATCTGGTGAAATTGTTCGACAATCGGTTTTCAGAGGGTAAAAGAACCGCGTGTGGAAGGGGTGACCGCACCGACGAAGTGCAGGTTTATTTTTGGAGGCTGGTCAAAACAGGACTGGTAAGTCACAAAAGTGGGCGGGTTGGGAGATGGGGCCGCACTGTTGTGGTGCGTTTGGTTCGGCAGGGTGGGTGTGCTTGATGGCCCCTTCGCTGGCAAGTCGAATCGTCGCACCGCAGCTCCTACAGGGTTCGCGCATACCCTGTAGGAGCTGGCTTGCCAGCGAAGAATTTGACTCGGTCCTAAGTGAAAACCCGAATCGGTTTCCCCGCCGACCACGCTTGAATGTCTTCGACCATCTGCGAAAAGAACAGGTGGTAGTTCTGCCAACACACATGCCCGACACGGAGCGACGCCAGCACGTTTTCCAGATCCTCCCGCCGTTCAAGGGCTTGACCACTCGTCGCTACTGTCAGATCTGACAGTAGCGAGCCCACTGCCAATCCGTGTGTGATCGCTCCAACCGTTGCGCCGAAAACCAGGCCAGCCACGTCCGACGCAGGAGCGTTTTCATGACCGTTGAATTCAGCCAGCCACCCGTTGATATTTCGTCCGATAACACCGTGCTGGCACTGTTTCCGCCGGAGGTGCTCGGCAGCACAAAACCAGTGGTAGGCGCGCACTGTGGTGCCCCCATCCATGTGGTAGACCTGCCTCCCATGGGTGCCCAGGTATTGGTGACTGCGTACCTGAATCAGGCGCCGAACGATACCGTCCAGCTCAACTTGAATGGACAACCCAACATTGCCAGCGCACAGACTGAAACCGAGTCTTCCGACACACGGATAAATCTTCCGAAACTCCACCTGAAGCCGGACATCGTCAACCGTATGACGTACACCGTGATTCGTAACAGTCAAAACCAAGGCTCCTCCGAACCACCGCTGGAAATCCTGTATAACGACATCCGGCCGGGCAATCAGGACACGACACCGGGGCCACCGCATGATCATTCCCGACTGGAATTGCTCCTGCCCGATGCGATCAAAAACGGCGTCGGCCCAGACTTCCCCGTCGCCGGCGTTCAGGTATGCGTGCGCTACCCGTATTGCCGGGCTCACGACCTCATTCGACTGAACTGCAACGGTTATGACGTCTTGCATACCGTGACCCCAAGTCAAGCACCGGCGCAAGGTTCGGACACCCCGGTGACGGTGTGCTTCACCGTGACACGCTCAGACCTGGAGGCTGCCAAAGACCATCCTCAATTTGTGTTTTCGTTCACCGTTACCGACCAAATCGGGAATGGCCCTGATACAGACGCGCCATGGTCCGCCGCACACATCGTCGATGTGGACCTGGCCGGCCAGCGCTTGCCAGCGCCGATTCTGCTGGAAAATCTCGCCGACTTTCCCGGTGACGATTCGAGCCTCATCGAACGGGAGAAACTGGGCAGCAAGCCGTTGTCGGTGTTCGTCAAGACCGAGGACAGCCGCATCAGTATCGGCGACCGAATCGTGGCGGTGTATACCGCGAAGTTATCCGGGCAATCCGACATCGTGGTGACGGTGAGCGGCGCGGTTGAGGGTAAGCTTGGCCAGAAAATGCCTTGTGTGCTGGAAGTGCCGAATGACAAGGTCCTGTCCGGCTACAGCGTCACGGTGATGTATGAGGTGTTCCGAGGCGAAACACCGATTGGCCAGTCGCGGGTGGCCCATGCGCGGGTGGTGGGTGAAAGTACGATTGAATTGAATCCACCGACCTTGGTCTCCGCCCCCAACCCCTTTGACCCACTGAACTACCCCCAAGGCGTGAGCGTGCGTGTCGACTATGCCGGCGCCGTACCCGGTGACAAGGCGCGACTGTATCTGGTGAATCCTTTGCCGGATTCGCCCGCGTTTATCGATTTACCGCTGGATCAGAAATTTGCGGTCTTCATCCTCGATGCAATCTTCCTCGGGCTGTGGCACGGCAAGGTGCCGCAGCTGGTCTGGAAGTTGATCAAGGGCGAGCAGCCGGTAGCCGAATCGACGCCATTGGTGGTGACCGTGAACCGGATTGCGGATGGGGATTCGCGGTTGCCTACGCCGACGATTGATGGCGCAACTGGGGATGGCGTGCTGGATGTGGCGCAGATGCAGGACACGGCTCAATTGAGGGTGGCTGCGTGGCTGCTGCAAGTATCGCGGCACTGTATCTGGTTGCGTTATGACGGCTTCGACAGTGCGGGCCTTGCGACAGAACTGGTGGTATGGGCAGGCGCGCCGCATCAATCCACTTCGGGGCTGACCACGACAGCGGCCATTGCGTGGCTGAAAACGCTTAAGGATGGTTCGAGGTTGACCCTCACCTTTGGCGTGAACTTCGCCATGCAGACTGACACCGCGACGATGGTCAGGTTTCCGATGCAGGTTTATACCGTTCGGTCAGTGCAGGTTGGCATTCCTGCCTTCACCAATCCGCCTTACGTCATTGACCCGGCAGGTCAGGTCAAGGACATCGTAATGCGCCTCGCCGATGACAAAGGTCAGCCGGTGGTGGGTGGTGAACTTACGTTGACCCTTCCGAGCGGATTTACCTTTGCTGATGGTGGTAGCGGTGCGCGTGAGTTCACTACGGCTTCGGATGGCACGGTGACGGTCAGTGGCGTCAAAGGTCACAGTACTCCCGGGATCTACGACTTGGTGGTGGTCAGCGGCGAGCGGTCCGTTGAGGTGCCAGTGACTGTTCTTGGGGTGGTTCAACAGATTTCAGTGGACCCATGGCTGTCCGGACTGGTCCTGAATCAAGACGGTTCGCGCGCCTATGCATGCCATAACGATCGTCATAACCAGGTTACGATCATTGACACGCTTAATCAGAAGGTCATAAAAGTTATTCCGACGGCGGACAACTCAATCGGTATCGCAATCAGCCGTGACGGGACGCGTCTTGTTACTGCCGAATACACTCGCTCCGGGATCTCGTTCTATGACCCCGTGAATCAAACATTTATCCGAACAATAGTTCCTACCAATAGTCCAGGCGATATTGCCCTGTCTCCTGACGGAAAACGCGCTTTTTTCCCCGTAGGCGTGGGCACACAACCCCATGTCCTGATTGTCGATGTCGAGCGTCAGGCGGTGCTCAAGACCGTGCCCGTCGGGACAAGCAATCAGGCATTGAGCATTGCTCTCACCCCGGACGGTACGCGAGCACTTGTCGCTCCTGTCAATGGTGGTCTAGCGATCTTCAATACCGTTAGCGAGACAGTCATCAAAACCCTTCCTGTCAGGAGTCATTGGGGCAGAATTGCCGTCAGTGCGGATGGCTCTCGCGCAGTTGTCTGTGAGGACCAATTTGGGATTGCAGTCATTGACGCGGTGAACTGGACAGTAAGCGGAACCGTATCCATCGGGGGATTTTTTAAAGATCTTGCTATCAGTCCCGATGGCTCTCGCGTTTATGTAACTACAGGTCAAACGATCGTCATCGTTAATATCGCAAGCCTGAGAGTGGAGAAAACGATACAGGTCGACGGTGATACAGGGGCTATCGCCCTCAGCCCTGACGGTACTCGGGCCTATGTCAGCAATAAGAGTCGAAACACGGTTATGGTTGTGGCCATCGGATAAGCGAACGGTGATGCTCAGAAGACGGGAGGAAGGAAAAGGGAACGCTTTTATTTACCGACCCGGTTTTTCGTCCCCGGTAGTTGAACGAGTTATTAAACGGAGATGTTTAAAAAACATCTCCAGACACTCTCTCAGGCTACACATCCTTGCGCCGTTGCCTACGACTGCGCCAGAATCCGCCGGCTTGTGCGCCTAAGGGGCGGGCTCTATTGTTTCCCGGTCGCTGACCAATCAGCGATCGGGTTTAGCGACCCGAACCTTTGTAGGCGCAACAGCGCTCCAAACTCTCTTGCAGACTGTTCATGTTTGCGATTGTTGTCATGGCGGCTGTGCGCGGGAGATCTTCGGATCTGCCGGGCGCCTACACCCGGTTCGCTAACCTGCGTGCAGCCGCCACCCTCATTTGTTTAGCGACAAGTTTTGGTGGCTCCATTTTTTGTAGGAGTTTCACTATGTTCAAAATCACACCCAACCCACCCGAAACCGACGACGTTTCCCCGTACGAATCCACCGATTCCAAAAAACTCAACACCGCCGCCGACCGCGCCCTCGATTACTACCTCAAACCGGTCATTCCCAAAGACACCCCGCGCAAGCCCAGCACGATCTACTTCGTTGGGCCCGACACCGATAACGAAACCCTGCTGGTCAACGCCTGTGAGACGTTGGCGTCAGCGAGTGTCATGTTGAGTGATTTCGCGGGGCAACTGAACGGTACACAGCGCCATACCCTGCTGGGGATTCAACACTCCGTCATGTTGGGTGAGCTGGCGGTGAACCGGATGCTGGATAACGTCGATCCGCAGGGATAGCGCGGATCTGTGGTGAGGCACTTACCTGTGGTTGTAGCTGCTGGTTTAGTTGCAGTTGCGTTTGACCGCTGAGTTTGTGGTGTTTGGTCGGGCCTCTTCGCTGGCAAGCCAGCTCCTACCGGGTTCGCGTATATCCTGTAGGAGCTGGCTTGCCAGCGAAGAACGATAACTCGGTATCAGGTGAACAACCGGATCGGCTTACCCGCTGACCACGCCTGAATATCCTCGACCATCTGCGAAAAGAACATCTGGTAGTTCTGCTGGCTCACGTACCCGACATGCGGCGTAGCCAGCACATTCTCCAGCGTCCTGAACGGATGATGTTCAGGCAACGGCTCCACTTCAAACACATCCAGCGCCGCCCCCGCCAACCGATTCTTCTGCAACGCCTTGATCAGCGCCGCCTCATCGACAATCGGGCCACGGGCGGTGTTGACCAGCAGCGCCGTGGGTTTCATCCAGTCCAATGCCTGTGCGTTGACCAGACCACGGCTGCGCTCACTGAGCACCAGATGCACCGACAACACGTCGGCCTGTTCGAACAGTTCCTGCTTGCTGACATAGGTCACGCCGACTTCGGCAGCGGCTTCGGGTGTCAGGTTCTCGCTCCAGGCAATCACCCGCATGCCGAACACTTGCCCGAACTGCGCGACGCGCTTGCCGATGCTGCCGAGCCCGAGGATGGCCAGGGTCTTGCCGTGCAGATCACCGCCCAGACCTTGCTGCCATTGACCGGCGCGCAATGCGTTGGCTTCGACCACGAGGTTGCGGGTGGCGGCCATGATCAGCGCCCAGGTCAGTTCCGGCGCGGCGTGCTTGTAGCTGTCGGTGCCGCAGACTTGAATGCCCAACGCAGCGGCTGCTTTGAAGTCCAGCGCCGCGTTGCGCATGCCGCCGGTCACCAGCAGTTTGAGTTTGGGTAGCCGGCGCAACAGGTCTTCATCGAACCGGGTGCGTTCGCGCATTACGCAGATCACCTCATAGGCACCCAGACGCTCGGCCAGGGTTTCGTTGTCGGCCGGGTAGTCATGGATAAAACGCACCTCGCCAATGCTCTCCAGCACCGACCAGTCCACCACGTCACGCGCGACATTCTGCCAATCATCGATCACCGCAATCTGCACAGTCATCCGCCTTACCTCATCAATGAACCGGGTTGGTTTTGTTCAGCCAGTCGAGCAGTGCCTTGTGGAATTGCGCCGGTTCTTCCATCTGTGGCGCGTGGCCCATGCCGGGGAATTCAACCAGGGTCGACTGCGGAATCAGTTTTGCCACTTGCTTGCCGAGCACGTCGTAATGACCGAGCTTCGCCTTGACCTCGGGCGAGGCAATGTCACTGCCGATCGCCGTGGTATCAGACGTTCCGATCAGCAACAGCGTCGGCATCTTCAGGTCTTTGAATTCGTAGTACACCGGTTGGCTGAAAATCATGTCGTAAATCAGCGCCGAGTTCCACGCGACTTGCGTATGCCCTGGGCCTTTGTTCAGGCCGGCCAACATGTCGACCCAACGCTCGAATTCCGGCTTCCAGCGACCACCGTAATAGGTGTTGCGCTCATAGGTGCGGATGCCGTCGGCGTTGAGTTTCAGTTCGCGCTCGTACCATTGATCGACGGTGCGGTAGGGCACGCCGAGGGCTTTCCAGTCTTCCAGGCCAATGGGATTGACCAGCGCCAGTTGTTCGACTTGCTCGGGGTATTGCAACGCGTACCGGGTGGCGAGCATGCCGCCGGTGGAGTGACCGAGGAGGCTGGCTTTTTGAATGCCCAGGGCCTTGAGCAGTTGTTGGGTGTTGGTCGCCAGTTGCTGGAAGCTGTACTGATAGTGGTCGGGTTTGCTGGAGGTGCAAAAACCGATCTGGTCCGGGGCGATGACCCGGTAGCCGGCCTCGCTGAGGGTTTTGATCGAACTGTCCCACGTCGCGCCGCAGAAATTCTTGCCATGCATCAGCACCACGCTGCGTCCGTTGGCCTTGCCATGGGCGGCGACGTCCATGTAACCCATTTGCAAGGATTTGCCCTGGGACTCAAAGGCAAAATGCTTGACGGTGTAGGGGTATTCGAAGCCCTGCAATTGAGGGCCATATTCCGGTCCTTCGGCGTGGGCGACGACGGGCAGTGCGGCGGTCAACAGCAGGCTGGGCAGCCAGCGGGAGAGGGCTAGGGGCATGGGCGAACTCCATGGGAAACCTGCCGATGCTGGATCGGCATGATTAGGGCGACATTAAACAGGCAATCGCCGCGCCAGATCGTTCAACCCATCCAGCCCAGCGTGACCATGGCCAGCACGCCATAACGGGCGGCTTTCGCCAGGGTCACGATCAATAGAAATCGCCCCAAGGGTTCGCGCATGACGCCGGCCACCAGCGTCAGCGGGTCACCGATGACTGGCACCCAACTCAGTAGTAAAGACCAATGGCCATAACGCTGATAGTGGATTCGCGCTCGTTCCAGATGACTTGGGTTGACCGGGAACCAGCGCCGCTCCCGAAACCGTTCGATACCGCGTCCCAGCCACCAGTTCACCAACGAACCGAGCACGTTGCCCAGCGTGGCGACGGCCAATAGCGACCAGAGCCAATACTTGTCGCTGAGCAACAACCCCACCAGCACCGCTTCGGACTGCAACGGCAGCAGCGTCGCAGCACCGAACGCGGCGAAGAACAGCCCAAGGTAAGCCCCGGAAATCAATGGGCGGGGTAGTCCGCCACCACGACATCCGTGCCGTCCTTTTTCAGGCCGATCACTTGGTAGGCATCGCTCATGCCGTCCATCTCCATGCCGGGCGAACCCATGGGCATGCCGGGGGCTGCAACGCCCAGCAGATCGTCACGCTTGCTCAAGGCCAGCACTTGATCCGCCGGGACATGACCTTCGACGAACTTGCCGTTGATCAACCCGGTATGACACGACGCCAGACGCGGCGGCACGCCGTGCTGTTGCTTGAATTCGCTCATGTTGGTTTCGACATGGTCTTCAACCTTGAAGCCGTTGGCTTCAAGGTGGCTGATCCATTTTTTGCAGCAGCCGCAGTTGGCGTCGCGGTGGACTTCGATGGGGATCAGGTCGGCGGCCTGGGCCAGGGAGGAAATGAGAAGGGCGCTCAGGGCGGCCAGACGCAGGTGGGTTCGCATGGGGGATCTCGACTCGGGTGGCGGTCAAAAAAAGAGGCATTTTGACCAGTTTAGCCACGGATGAGGGAGGAGATTGTTTCCAAGTGATGCAGAAGAACCCTGTAGGAGCCGAGCTTGCTCGCGATTGCGGCGTGTCAGTCAGCATCACTGTTGACTGACACGCCGCTATCGCGAGCAAGCTCGGCTCCTACAGGGGTAGGTATTCACTGAACCTTGAACTGCCCCATGAGCGCGCTGTTGCTAGCGGTCGAGCAACTTCATGACTTCCTCGGGGTAACGCAAGCCAGCGGTGGCATTCGCCGGGAATATCGCTTCCAGAGCTTGCAACTCGTCGCTGCTGAGTTTTACCTCCAGTGCGGCGATGTTCTCTTCAAGGTATTTACGCTGTTTGGTCCCTGGAATCGGGATCAGGTAGTCACCTTGCGCCAGCACCCAGGCCAACGCCAATTGGCCCGCTGTCACACCTTTATCCGCCGCTAATGCCTGAATCTGCTGCACCAGCAGCAGATTCTTCGCAAAGTTTTCCCCTTGGAAACGCGGGCTGAAACGACGGTAATCATCTGCCGCAAAGTCATCCGGGCTTTTCAGTGCGCCCGTCAGAAAGCCCCGCCCCAGCGGGCTATAAGGCACAAACGCCACGCCCAGTCGCTGGCACGCGGCGAGGCAACCGTTCTCCTCCTGATCGCGGCTCCACAACGAATACTCGCTTTGCAGCGCACTGATGGGATGCACCTTGTGCGCCCGCTCCAGCGTTGCGGCCGACGCTTCGCTCAAGCCCAGGTAACGCACCTTGCCGGCCTTGACCAACTCGGCCATGGCGCCGACGGTTTCTTCGATGGCCACCTGTGGATCGATGCGGTGCTGGTAATACAAGTCGAGGGTTTCAATGTTGAGGCGTTTGAGCGTGCCGTCGATGGATTCGCGAATGTATTCCGGTCGGCCATTCACACCCCGTGCGGTAGGGTTGGACGAGTCACGGACAATACCGAACTTGCTCGCCAGAAACACCTGGTCGCGTTTACCGGCAATGGCTTTGCCGATCAATGCTTCGTTGGTGTGAGGGCCGTACATGTCCGCGGTGTCGAGCAGGTTGATCCCGAGTTCGAGCGCGCGATGCAAGGTCGCGGTGGCCTCGCGGGTGTCCACGCCCGTGGTATAGAAATCGGTCATGCCCATGCAGCCCAGGCCGATGGCGGAAACCCGCGGGCCGTTTTTGCCCAATTGACGTGTTTGCATGAAATCAACTCCCTGTGGTGTGAATGCACAGTGTTGACCTTGGTAAAAACAAGATAAACCGGCTAAAACTGCTATCACTATTCGTAATTTCCAAATAATCAGCAGAGACGCCTTCGCAATGGACCGTTTCAACGCCATGCGCGTGTTTACCCGAATCGTCGAACTCGGCGGGTTTGCCAAAGCCGCAGACAGCCTGCAATTGCCTCGAGCGTCGGTCACTACGCTGATCAAGCAGCTTGAAGCGCACCTCGGGGTGCAACTGCTGCAACGCACCACGCGACAGCTCAGTCTGACCCTCGACGGCGCTGCCTATTACCCCCGTTGTGTGCGGTTATTGGCAGATCTGGAGGAGACCGAAGCGGTGTTTTCCGCCGCGCGACACAACCCCAAAGGGCTGCTGCGCGTGGACATGCCGGCAGGAATCGGGCGTTTGATCGTGATTCCAGCGCTGCCGGAATTCACCCGCCGTTATCCTTTGATTGATTTGGAGATCGGCTTGAATGACCGCCCCGTCGACCTGATCCGCGAAGGCGTCGATTGCGTGCTGCGCGGTGGCCTGGTGCTGGATGATTCATTGGTGGCACGGCCATTGGTCAGGCTGGATCAGGTCACATGTGCCAGCCCTGACTACTTGCAACGCCACGGAACACCTCAATGCCTGGCTGACCTTGCGGGGCACCGGATGGTGGAATATTTCTCCGGCAGTACCGGTAAGCGTTACGGGCTCGAATTCAAGGTCAATGACGAGGTTCAACTCATGGATTTGCCCAAACAGGTCGCGGTCAACAGCGCCGACGGTTACCTGGCGGCCTGTGAGGCGGGGTATGGACTGATTCAGACCCCTTACTACCACGTTGCCCGCCAGCTCGAAGAAGGCCGTCTGTGTGAAGTGCTCGCTAAGGTGCCGCCACCGGTAATGCCGCTGACGGCGCTTTATCCACCTCACCGCCAGTTGTCCCGGCGGGTGAGGGTGTTTGTCGATTGGCTGGTGGAGCTTTGCGCGCAGCCGGGACTTAACGTTTACAGAAAGGATTCAAGCGGCTGAACACGCGCTGTCCAGTGCCCTGACATTGCGTTGCAAGTCATCGTGCAACTGTTGCATGTCAGGGCAATGCAGGTTGAGGTTGCGCGGCTGCGCCCCACGATGAAACAGGGCGAACCATCCCTGGTTGCCGGGCGCGGGCATCAATCCGGTGAAGGTGAAACCGCGCATCGTCAAACGGTGAAGGTCTTCGGCAAAGTGCCGTGACAGCGCGAGTTTGACTGAGATAAACCAATGAGGGGGCAACGCTGAGAGCTGGTCCAGCAGTCGGTCGCTCAAGCGGTGAATGGCGATGGCGTAGCGCTGATGGTGTTGTGTGATGTGCACCGCAAATGAAGGCGGCGATATCGCGACCCGAGAAGTCCCGAACACAGCGCTCAAGCGTTGCATCAACCGGCGGCAACTCTCGGGCCACTGAATGTCAGGTAGCGCGCGCGAGTTCCCTTGGGCCACATAACAACCGATCACGATGGATTCCGGATGCGGCGTGGCGAAGGGCGACGGTACGTAATCGGGGAGTAATCCGGTGCTATGGAAGCCAATGCTTTGCGCCATGCGTTGCGTGTAAGGATGGTGGGTAACCTGTTTGATCAAGACACTGTTGAGCCCCAGCGAACCCGCCTGTCTCAGCAATTCTCGACTCAGGTTCGTCGCGATACTTTGCCTTTGTGCGGCGGGATGGACCACGCTGAGGGCCAGTTCCGTGGTATCCGTCAGTGTGTCGTTGCATAACGCGGCATGCCCCAGAACCCGTTGGCCGTCTACTGCCAGCATCGAGGTCCAGCGACCATCGGCATTGTGTTGGCTGATCATGTTCGGCAGATAAACATCCGGTTGAACGTAATGATCCCCATAGACCATGCGAAACAACTGGCTCACGTCGTGTGCATCTCCCGGCCGGTAGCGGCGATAAACAAGGTTCGACATCACGCACGCTCCGTTGAAGGTGTGTCATACACACGCAAGTCCAGGACGCGCATCTGCTTGCCGGATCGCGGGTGAAGTTGCAAATCGGTGACCGCGCAGGACAACACGCGCAACTCCAGCAGCCCCTCTCGATTCAGTTGCCCAATGCCGGGATAGTGCATGACCAGCGCTTCATACAGCGCGCTGCAGACGGGGACGGTGGCGGTTGATGGCGTGTCAGGCACCCACTTCACACTCACGATGTCTTTGTATCCCGCTTGCTCGATCAACAACTGCCATTGATCGCTATGAGCGATGCGCTGCACGATTAGCAGGATTTCATCGACCAGCAACGACAGCGAACCCACTCGGACCCGCTGGCTGTGGGCGCTACGGCCCCTGAGTGCGAATTTTCGCTTCGGTGTAGTACTCGGTTCACGCCAGCAAGCGCGGTCGCCTACCGGATAACGCAGCAGCGGCATGAGCCGGCGAGTCAGGTTGGTGACCACCAGCAAACCGGTGCGATCACAGTCTTCTATGACTTCCCCGGTGAGTTCATCGACAATTTCCAGCAAGGTGTGTGGTTCAAACACCCGGTGCTCACCCATGGCGCAATCACGACTGCTGGCGCCGATCAGGCCGGCATCGACACTGGCGTAGCCGATGGAGGCAATGCGCACATTGGGCAATACCGACTTGAGAATGGCTATTTGTGCGGGGAACAGGCTTTCGCCGCCGTACAGCAATGTTTCAACCTCCAACAGCACGCGCAGATGCTGGTGCAGGTAGGCGGCGAATCGCAACAACTGCGCCGGTACGCCGACCAGCACGTTGATCCGATGCTGATCCACCGCATCGGCCAACACATCCATGTCGACACTGCCCGTGAACGGGAATTCACAGATGGACTTTTTGACGTGCGCCAGTGAGTCATGGATGAACACAAAGCTGGCGTAAAGATCGCCGGAAAAAAACAGATTGGCGACCCGGTCACCGTCCTCTAATTGAGCAGTAACACTGTCGCTGAAGGTGCTCACCAGTGTGAGCCATTCATTGGACGTGTAAACACTCAGTTTGCCGTGGCTGGTCGATCCGCCGGTTTTAAATACCAGCCCGTTATCGACTTGCCCGGTCAGCACCGGCCAATAATTCAAGTCGTTACTGTCTGTCCAATAATCAACCGCGTTGGTCAGCGGTAGATCTTTTAAAGTAATGCCTTTTGCCGGTAAGTGTTGCAGTTGTTTACGGTAGAAATTTGAGTGTTGCCTTATATAAGGCACGAGTTGTTCAAGCGAATAAATTGAATTCACTGGGTTCTCTTTTTTATCAGGCGTTTGGACGGTTAAAAACAAGCTATTGCAAACAAAGGATCTATTTATATTCGGTTATCAATGACCAATGGGGTTTTACCGCTGTGTGGATTTCTTGTGAACGCTGTTTCAGAGCACACGTGGATTTCCACCGTTAAAAAGCCATCGTTCACCGCGTGCGCCAGTGCTTCATCAGTCAATAGGGATTGGTGGACGTCGCCAGCGTTTGAATTGACTAAGACGCGCAGCCGCTCCATGCCATCCGGCGCATGGTCCAGGACCATTTGAATCGGCCTGCCGACACTGTCTTGCAGAGCCTGTGGTGAAATGAATTGTGTGCCGACCCGTAGCAGCTTGCCGTGGCGTTGCAGCAACTCGAATCGCGGCGAGTCGAGTCCACAAGGACAGGGGCCAGGCACCCATCGACCGGTGTCGCCAACGTCATACCGGCGCACGTCCTGGCCTTGCCGTGCCCGGGACGTGAACAGCAAACGACCGACCTCATCGGCCTGAACCGGCACATCCTGTTCCATGTGCACGATTTCCAGATGCTGGGTATCGCACATCAAATGAAACAGCCCATTGGCCGTCGCCGAGCAGGCATGCCCAAGAGGGCCGGCGTCTACCGAGCCATAGATCGCCGAGCGAATCTGCGATACGCCACAGCTTTCCATCAGGCTCAGGCTGGCCTGTGCCGAATGTTCGCCACCGAGGAACACCTTGTGGATGCCGCCATAAGTGCGAAGACGCTCTTGCTCGTTGAAGAACAGGCGGTGCAAGGTACTCGGCATGCCGATCAACACAGTGACGCGGTGGTCGGCGATCATTTGCGCTATTTCGCTGAAGTCGTCATTCGGCGGTGCCCCCATTGGGAAATGGGTCATTCCCATCTGCTCAAGTACCTTGGTAAAACTGGAAAACCCGCCGTACAAGCTGCCGCCGTAAAACAGGTTCATCACCCGGTCTGTCGCAGGGTCGAGGCCGGCGGCGAACAGGCCGTCGGCCGCCGCGCGCATCTGCCGCTGGAAGTCGCGATAACTGAACCCCGCCAGCGCCGGCGTGCCGCTGCTTCCACCCGAACGAAAATACAGCTGTGCCGCGGCCCTGATGGGCAGGGTCATGAACGCGTTTTTATCCATGATCGGCGCTTGGTGTGTATCAGGTGCGGCGGGTAGCGCGTCGAGTGTTGCCCGGCCAGTCACCGCATTCGGTGGCAAACTCACCGAGAGGCGGCGACTCAGGCGCGCCAACGCGTAGACACCGTCATGCGGCTCACCGGCGTAGCCGTCATGAATAGACCCGCAGGGCGCAATGCGCGTGACCCCCGCGTTGACCAGCGTGCGCACCAACAGCGGCGTTTGTGTCGCCGAACAGATCAATGCGCAGCTTTGCAGCACGTTACGCCACGGCAGTAGTGTCCGGGCGATCAAGTGCTGCGGTACGGGTTTGAGCAACAGGGTACGAAACAGCGGAGACGGTGCCAGCGCTTGATGGTGCTCCCAGATAATTCGCCATCCGGTGCCGGTCCAGACCTGGCCGACCTGGTTCGCAAAGCAATTTTCCAGTCGCGCCATGGCGCTGCGGGTGGCGATTTCCGACGCTTCCTGATCGTTCGGAACCAGCGCCGGCCACTGGTTGGCGCGGCGTTTGAACGACTCAGCCAGTCGCTCCCCCAAGGCCTGTAAAACCGCCGGATCGTCACTGTCGATCAGCAACCATTGCGGGCTGGAGCAGGCTTGTTGATTCAGACTGCAGACCTCATCCACCAATGCATCGAGCGTGGACGCAGTGGCCGCATCCGGCGACAGGTAAGCGAAACTGATTCTGTGGCCCCAATCGATCCAGCGACATCCGGCCGGGATGTGCTGACGAATGGCTTTAAGCGCCTGTTCGCCGCCCCAGGCCGATACGCCATCGGCGTGAGCGCAGAGTTGAGGGATCTTTGCGGTGCTGACAGGCAGTACCGCAATGAAATCGGCCAGCGTCTCGCTGGTGTCGCACTGCACGAGGGCCGCGAGTAATCGCGCGGTCAATCCTTCATCGCTGGAGCTGGGGCGAAGCCAGTTGACGTTGCCGGCCAACAGGCTTTCAACGACCGCGCAGAACGCCAGCAGCGGTGCATTGCCTGGCGTCACATGCACCACCAGTCCCAGCGGATGCCAGCTTTCAAAGCGCGCTTGCTGGTAATCGATGCGCCGTAGCGAGCGGGGTTGCACGCCCAGTTCTCGCTCAAGCTTGGTGCTGAGGGTGCTGCGCTGGCAAAAGTCGATAAGCCCTTGGCGTTGTTCATTGTCGAGGGGTAAATCGAGTCGGTTTGCCTGCAATTGCTCAGCAAATCGCGTGGCGGTTTCGATCACGGTATCGCTGTCGATTGGCGCATTCAGCAGCCTGGGAAGTTGTTGGTGCAGCCCTTCAAGGGTTGTCTCAAGGTTCACTTCGGTGTGCAGTTGGCCATTGATCAAGTACATGTCATGCCCCTCCAATCAGTTCGGACGCGGCCATCGCGCAGCTTCGGCTGGCAGTGGTTCCGGCGCGTCCATGCAGTTCAAACCAGTCGGTTGCCAGGCCGCACCCGCAGGTTGCGCCGGGGTGCAACGTCGCCAGGTCCCCCATCACCACGGCATGCGCCGGGCTTGAAGAAATGTAAGGAGAGACGAACTCCAGCAAGCCACGCTGGCCGTAGGGCTGGACGCTGAAATCGGCGGGATTGCGCACGAAAACCTTCGAATAAATCGGCACGTGGAAGTGCTGGTGAGCACACTGGATGTAAGGCACGGCATGCTCCACGGCACCATAGCCATCCCGGCAGCGGGACAGCGCGATACCCAATTGACGGTTGATGCGTTGATACAACTGCGACAGAGGAATCTCCTGTGCCGCCTGGGTCTTCCAGCCGCCTCCGAGAAACACCAATGACTCGGCCGGCAGCTTGAGGTCCGCGAGGTCCGTGTCGTCCATGTGCTGCAACGCCTGGGACAGGAATGCTGGAAAGCCGAGAATGCGCACGGGCAAACCTTCTTCGGCGAATTCCTGCAAGGCGCGGACAACCCCAAACAGGTCGAACGCGTGTCCTTTGCCGGTCAGGCGCAATCCGTAGGCGACTCGGTTGACCGGCGCATAGCTACACAGAAACTGATCGGTGTAGGCGGTCCCCAGGCTAATGGCCGCTTCGGGTTCATAGCTCAGCAGCAAGTAGTTGCAAGGGCGGTCGGGGGTGTCCCAGCCGTAGTGCCGGAAAATGTGGCTGACCATGCCTTGGGCGGCGGCCATGCTGCGTGCGTCATAGCGCATGCGACTTTTCTGACCGCTGGTGCCGGACGATGTCAGCTCCAGCGCGCCTTCGCCCGAAGGACCCGTCAATAAACGGCGTTTGAAATAGTGGGCGAAAATCGGCGGCAGTCTTGACCAGTCATCCATCGATTCCAGCGCCTTGGCATCAAGCCCATTGGCGTGCAGCCAGCGTTCATAGCCCGGCGTGTGCTGAAAATGGAACAGGCAGATTTCGCGCATCGCCTGATCGAACAGGCCGTCGGGCACCGAATCCAGGCAATAGGGTTTCGCTAACGCGCATAGCGCATCAGTGTGGGGTAAGTGGATCATCAAAGGACCTCTGGTCAGGGATCAGACGGCAAGCGCGACAGGTTGGCGTCGCAGAAAAAATCGCAAAGGAAGCAGGCACATGAGCCCTGCGATACCCGCCATCAGGGAGAAGGATTCATGGCTGTTGCCGGCGCCGGCTGCCGCGAGAATCGAGCCGCCGCCCCCCATGACAACGATCGAGATCATGCCGATCATGGCCGAGACCAGCCCCTTGCTGTCATCGCTTGAAAACAACGCAAGGCGATACAGAGCGGCATTGCTCATGCCAAGGCCGACGGCGTAAAGCCCAAGGCAACCGATCAGCAAAGGTGTCGAAACGCCGCAGACACTGAGGGTGACCAACGCAATAAGCCCACCGCATAACGGCCAGAGCGCGTATCGAATCAGTTGTGGCAGTTCAGTGTTGGCGATCAATCGGTTGAGTATCAGATTGCCAACAATCACGGAGGCAAATACCGGGATTTGCCACAGGCCGTACTCAAGCGCGGAGACCCCCAGGTTTTGCATCAACAACAGCGGCGCGAGCCCGATCCAGGCAATCAATGGCAGGCTCATCACACCCAGCGCGACAGTGGCGCTCAGGAATCGCGGGTTGGTGAGCAGCGCGGTGTAACGGCGCACGGTGCCGCGCCATTCAAACGGGACAGCAATCAGGCGCTGACCGTCATGGCGCAACGTCCCCACGGTTTCCGGCATGAATACGTAAAGTGCTGACCAGACTCCCATGCCGCCGATACCCAGCAGTAAAAACAGCTCCCGCCAGCTCAGCCATTCCAGCAGCAGGCTGCCAAGCAATGGCCCGAGAAGGGGAGAAAGCAGTGCAACGTTCCCCAGCAGCGCCATGATTTTTACCGCGTCCGCTTCACAAAACACTTCTTGCAAGGCCGGGTAGCTGACGGCAATCACAAACCCCAGACCCATTCCCTGAATCAGACGTAATCCGTTGAACGTATAAATATTTTGCACACTGAACGCCGCGCTACAGGCCACCGTGAATACCGCACAACCAATGAGTAACATCTTGCGGCGGCCCAAGTGATCGGAGAGCGGGCCGATAAGCCATTGTAAAAGTACGCCCCCTGCCAAATACAGATTGAAGGCAAAAGGAACATGCTGCGCACTGGCATTCAGTTCATGAGTGACGGTCAACATCGCCGGCATGATCATGTCACTGGCCATATAAGTCAGTAGTTCGAATAATGTTATTGCGAGGCAAAAGCCAAGCAAATGATGCGGGCTTATGTTGATTAAAGGCTTGTCCATGACATCCCTGTTTTTGCGCGAGGTTAAGTAACGATATTGTTGTGGCGCGGTAAGAGTATTCATCAAAGAGCCATAGCTCCATTGAACGATTGAGACTCAAAGCTTCAATAATTTTCGCTATGTTTCGAAGTGCGGCGGCAGGAATGGAACAAGTAATTGAACCTATACGAAAAATGCCCGCAACAGGGCGGGCATTTGTTCAGGGAGTATGGATCTTCTAACGCGTGAACGTTAAGAGCGCCAGCAGGGGAATCAGCGGTGTGATTCGACGAAACCTTTCAAAATTCTCATGGTTAGCGCCGCTATGAAGCCAAATCTCTTCATCGGCTGTAACATGAGACCCCGTTTGCAGCGTGCCATCCCCGTAGAAAGGTAGGGGTTGGCATGCATTCGGATACAAAGCGGATACTTTTTCAGGTTCAGGAACTCGCAATGACTCAATCGCAACGTTTGAAATACTCGATTCTGATCTCCCTGGTCGTGCTGGGGATCATGTTCGGCCTTTCGTATCTGCAAAACGAAGGTGTCATCAGCGAGAAACTGTTTCAGTACATCGCCATCGGTGTGGCGGTGATCGTAGTGGTGATCAACGGCATGATGCGTCGCAAGGTCAAGCCTTGAGCGACGCCCCTTGAGCTGACGGCTCGCGATGGAGCATGGCTACAGCGTGCGGATGCAGGCTGTAGCTTTTGTCTGGATTGAGCATGATCACGCCTTCGCTGCACAATCGTTTCAACACTTCCCGCACACTGAGAAAGGACAGGGGTATATCCAGGTCCAGCAACTGGCTGTGCACACCGCGCACGCCAAGGCTGCGTTCGCTTTCGGCGGCGGCCAGCAAGGCGTCGATGACTTTCAGGCGAACCAGACTGGTTCGCAGGCCAAAACTTTTGAGCAGCAATCGGATGCGCTCATTGCCATTGCGCTCGACGCGCTGATCGAAAATGGCGGAGCCCATGGCAGGGCCCGTTGGCGCGTTGCTACCGTCCGTTGGCAGTTGCGAGTTGTACATGCAAAAACTCCTTTTCCGAGCCAGCCAGAAAATGTGATGGGTGCTCTCCATCATTAGACGGACGAGCGCGACAAATAGTGAAGGCCTGAATGTAGAAAATTTGTCGACGCCATGTGAGCAGCATGTCATGAAGGCCATCTGGAGTGTCTTTGCAGGCCTAAATTTTTGACTTTTGTTTCGTTTCAGAGAGACGGCAGGGTGTTTGTCTTTTCGATCAGGAGCGAGCGTGATTATTTCCAGACATTTAACCAGGTTAAGCCTTGCAGGGTTATTAGTGGGGCTGAGCCTTGCGGCCAACGCGCGCAGCCTGCCAGTACAGGCGAGCGCTGATGTTCGACGCACCAGTTTTGGCGTGCCACACATTCGTGCCGACAACGAGCGAGGGCTCGGTTATGGCATCGGGTACGTTTACGCTCAGGACAACCTGTGTTTGCTGGCCAATGAAATTGTCACCGTCAATGGTGAGCGTTCACGGTATTTCGGCCCGGAGCAGCTGACGGTCGAGGAGCGCGAAAATCTGGTCAGCGACCTGTTTTTCACCTGGTTGAATACCCCTGAAGCCGTCGCCGGTTTCTGGCAGGCGCAAACGCCTGAAATACAGCAACTCATGGAAGGTTATGCAGCCGGCTACAACCGTTCGCTGGCGGAACGTCGCGAACAGGGTTTGCCGTTGCAGTGTCAGGGGTCGTGGGTGCGCGAGATTAGCGCCCAGGACCTGGTCAAGTTGACCCGGCGTCTGCTGGTCGAAGGCGGAGTAGGGCAGTTTGCCGAAGCGCTAGCCGGTGCCACGCCACCCAACGCTGTCTCGCAGGTGATCGGTGAACCATCGTCCTTCCAGGTGGCCGCGTCGCGCCTGCAACGGTTTGCGCTGGATCGCGGCAGTAACGCCGTGGCCATCGGCAGCGAACGCTCGTTCAATGGGCGCGGGATGTTGCTGGCCAATCCGCATTTCCCTTGGGTTGGCGGGATGCGCTTCTATCAGATGCACCTGACGATTCCCGGCAAGCTGGATGTGATGGGCGCGGCGCTGCCGGGTTTGCCGATGATCAACATCGGGTTCAACCAGCACCTGGCCTGGACCCACACCGTGGATTCGTCCAAACACTTCACGCTGTATCGATTGCAGCTTGATCCCAAGGATTCGACCCGCTACCTGCTCGACGGCCAGTCCTTGCCAATGCACAAACAAAACCTGACGGTGAAGGTGAAGCAAGCCGATGGTCGGACCACTCAGGTTGAGCATGTGGTGTACAGCTCGCAATTTGGCCCGATTGTGCAATGGCCGGGAAAACTGGATTGGGACCAACAGTTCGCCTACAGCCTGCGCGATGCGAACCTGGGTAACGACCGGGTCTTGCAGCAGTGGTATGCGATGAACCAAGCGACCAGCCTCAAGGATTTACAGGCCTCGGTGCACACTCTTCAAGGTATCCCGTGGGTCAACACCCTGGCCGTGGATGATCAGGGGCAAACGCTGTACATGAATCTGTCGGTGGTGCCCAACGTCAGCGCCGAAAAACTGGCCAAGTGCAGTGATCCGCAGGCCGGGTTACAGATGATCCTGCTCGACGGTTCCAACAGTGCGTGTGCCTGGGACATCGACCCGCAAGCGGCGCAAAAAGGTATTTTTGCCGCCGACAAGCTGCCGCAGTTGTCGCGCAAGGATTTTGTGCAGCACTCCAATGATTCGGCCTGGATGGCTAACCCGGCGCAACCGCTCACCGGGTTTTCGCCGCTGATCAGCCAGGAGGGCCAGCCGCTGGGTTTGCGCTCGCGTTTTGCACTGGATCGATTGAGCACGCTGAGCAAGGCCGGGCCTTTGACGGCGGCGGATTTGCAGCGGATGGTGATGGACGATCAGGTGTATCTGGCCACTCAGGTCATGCCCGATTTGCTGCAGTTCTGTGCCGGTGACCTGGGGGGCGATGCCGTGGCGCTGAAACCTTTGTGTACCAGCTTCAATGTGTGGGACCGCCGGGCGAATCTGGACAGCGGACTGGGGTTTGTGCACTTTCAGAATGTCATGGAACCGTTGCAACAAATTCCCGATATCTGGCGTGTGGCGTTTGATCCCAACGATCCGCAAAACACCCCGCGTGGTCTGGCCATTGAACGAGCGGATGTCGCCAAGACCCTTCGCGATGCCATGCTCGCTTCGCTAGAGCAAGTGAACGCCCAAGGATTGAAACCTGACGCGCGCTGGGGTGATATTCAGGTGGTCAGCAGCGGTGGCCAGCAAACACCGATTCATGGCGGGCCGGGCACGCTGGGCGTGTACAACGCCATTCAAAGCGTACCCAGAACAGATGGCAAACGTGAAGTGGTCAGTGGCACCAGCTATTTGCAGGTAGTGACCTTTGATGACAAGGGGCCGCAAGCTCAGGGTTTACTCGCGTTTTCGTTATCCAGCGATCCGGGTTCGAAGTATTCGCGGGACCAGACACAGGCTTTTTCGAACAAGCAACTGAGCGTGCTGCCCTTTACTGAACAGCAGATCACGTCAGATCCGCAGTACCAAGTGCAGACGATTCACGAGCAGGATGAAAAAGCCGGGAAGGTAGTTGCGCATTGACAGCGAAGACACCTGGACCCGACATGAAGGCCGCACCCCGCCAGGGTGGCGGCCTTCAGCTTTTAGGCGTTTGGGTCGGAATTGAATTGAGGACCGGATTACCGTCTTTGTTTCGGGTCAGGTAAACCGGCAGCACCTTGGGCAGGGAAGCCACCAGGCTGTTGAGCTCCTTGATGTTGTAGATACCGCCGAGGCGGATCTGGCCGGTGCTGTGATCGGCCACCATCACCGGTTTGCTCAGGTAACGATTGATCAACGGCAAGGCATCGGTCAATGACAGGTTATCGAGCACCAGTTTGCCACTGCGCCAGGCCAGCGAATTGTCGTTGGCATAGGTCTGACTGATTTGTGGTGTGAAGTCGCCGTGCTTGAAGCGCGCTTGCATGGCGGGGCCGAGACGTAAGCCATCGCCGGGAAGGTCGTCATTGCTGGTGACCAGCACAGAGCCTTCGATCAGGTTCACACGGACCTGATCTTCGTACATCCAGACATTGAATTGGGTCCCGGTGACGCGAATCCTGCCGTCTGTGGCCCTGACGATAAAAGGGTGAGTTGTGTCATGGCTGACGCTGAAGAACGCTTCGCCTTTTTTTAGCGTCACCCGGCGCTGATCCTTGTAGTTGCTGAATGTCAGCTCACTGCCAAGGTTCAGTTCTACCTGGCTGCCGTCGCTCAGGGTGACCTGACGGACAGTGTCACTCGCTTCAACGTGCTGGTACGAATTCGGCAGCCAGCCCATGTTCCAGCCGCTCAAAGCCGCGAGCGGCAATGCCACTGCGCAAACGGCGGCGGCAATGCCGAGACTACGCCAGGATTTGGCCGGTTTAAAACGCGCAACGGGTTCGACCGCTTCCGGACGCGGCAGGTCCCCTGCAACCTCCCAAATTTCCAGCATGGCTTCATATTCGAATGCATGCAGCGGATGAGCGTCACGCCATTGTTCGAAGGCTACCCGTTCTTCGGTGGTGCAATCGACAGCATGCAGACGCATGCACCAATGCGCAGCGGCATCGGTGATCGCGTCATACTCGGCTGGCGATAGAGAGTTGTCGGTCATTGACTCATCCTGATTTCCGGCATTCTAACCTTGCGGGGAAGTCTGCGAGAACTGTCGTCATGGCAATTAACCATCAATTGCACGTTATTTTTTCGGTCAGGGGGTATTGACGTGCAGTTGGCGTCCCAGATGACCGATCAACCAGGCGACGCTGTCGGCATTACCCAGCAGTACCTTTAGCCTGATCAGGGAATCTTTCTTGAACGCATGACGGGCTCCGCTGAGGTTTTCTGCGCCGGTCAACGTCAATACATGTTTTTTGACCCGATCAGTATTTTCATGAGAAGTATCACCCAGTTCCTCCCACTGGCTGGTATCAGGATCCTGAATCATGAATAGCTGGGTATAGGGCGTCTTGAGCGAAAATCCGGTGCTTTGAAGTTCGGTCAACGCGGTTTTGAGCTGGTTGGCAATCGGGTTGGACGTTCCAAGCAGATCAGCGAACGGGCGGCTGACGTCGAGGTAGGCAATGTCTTCGGCTTTGCACGCGATGTGTGACAACTCATGAATAATCGTCATCGCACGGCTATGGGCGCCTATAGGAAATTGCGCGTCGAGCAGGTGCTGGCGGTAGTGTTCGAAGCCCGGAACGAAGAATTTATCGACCAAGTGTATCTTTCGTTTCGCGTCCTTCGGAATGATGAAGGCGATTGTATATTTCGCGTCTTCGCTCAAACGGCCCACCACAAAACGATTGGAATCGGGCTTTCTGAGCGTGGGGTCCAGCAAGGCTGCAAATACATCAGTAATGGTTTTTTCAAGTTGTGCCACATGCGCCGGCAGCACCTGCGGTACGCCGATAAAGTCGGCGACTAGTTGATGAACCGGGGTCACGGTGTCGTCGGAAGTCTTCAGCAATTGCAGGTTGCGAAAGCAGTTCCAGGCGTAGGTGGTTGCCTGGTCCAGTGCCTCGTCAATCTTGCGCGCCCTGTGCGGAAACAGTCGTCGGATTTGCGGCATTCCATTGGCGTCGATATTCATGCCCCTCCACCTCGTCATTGCGGTATTCAATCGGTTGAGGAGGCTGAAGTGAGGCAGTGGCGTTTCCCGGTCCAGGCTCCATTGTTTCGCCAGGTTTTGGCGCAGCACAGGGCCGCGGTATTTTGTGCCTGCAATGCGCCAGCGAGTGCCGTGCTTGTCGACCGGATACACCTTTCCTTCAACCGCTGCGTAGCGTTTTCTGGTTTTTGGATGGGTGTAGAGCCCAAGCGTTGAATCTAATGTCAGTGATCCCAGGTCGACATCAATGCTTTCATGGCGCTTCAAGTGCGTGCGTTCAGGGGCGGTGATGTCGACGTCATGCCATTTGAATGGGGTGGCGGGCGCCTGCGGTACAGCGGCATCCGGCGTCGAAGACACCTGTGTTTGAACCCCCTGGGATTGCCGTAGCGTAGCCAGTTGAGCAATGCCGTAGATGAATTCTCTTATCGCCGCTCCCCACTTGTGCGCTTGAAGGTCTTCAGCGGATTGCTTGATGTCCCGGTAACTGCGCCAGACCGTAATAGGGTAGGCAAGTTTACCCATGAAAAATGAGTAGGCTTCGTGGAGGTCTTCGCCCAGCACATGTTTGATGAGCGCCCATTCACCGTGTTTTCTGTCGTCGGACTGACAACCGAGCAATCGGCCCAACAGTGCGGCGTTGTCATTGAACAACTGACTGAACAGATGCCCCCTGATCGGATTGGACGCCAGTGTGACCTCGCTGGCGTGATTGCTGGAAGACGCTGCTGCTCGGGTGCCGCGGTTGTGAGTGATCGCCATCCGGTATTCCAACAGTGTCCGGTCGGGCTGCGGCAGGTTTGCGAGTATCCAGTCGAACAGCGGTCCCCGCGTTTTCAACTCTGTCAGCAGTTGCGTTTCGTTTGCATATTCCTTGATCCCGTGACGAGGACTGTGTGGCGCGACAAGGACTTGTGGCGCCGTGCTGTCGGTGGCCGAACCGATCAGGTAAACGCCCGCAACCTTGATCGTCTGTGCCGGCTTGATCCCCAGGAACTCAAGCGGGCGAATGATTGCGTGGGCACCGTCGACTGCCGCGCGGGCGATGGCGTCGGGCATGTCCATGATTTGCCGGACCAGATCAAACCCCGTTTCGCTCAGGCGCTCCTGCAATTTTTCCGTGTGCGCGTAATGCATCAGTTGCCAGGGCAGTTGTCGGTAAAACCGTTTTCTGCGATCGGCATTGGACGGGGTGTCTGCAAGGGCTGCGCTGAGTATTTTCTGCTGTTGCTCGCCCGGATTCAGGTTTCGTATCAGGTCTTTGATGTAGCGTTCGTCCATCCCCTCGGGAATCACGGTGGCATCAAGCGATTGCAGTTTGAATTGCGCCTGATCCAGATCCTTGAAAGGCGTCAACGCAAAGTCGGTGAGGGTTTGCGCACGTGGCGGCGATGTGGGGCGCGCGCTGATCTGGATTAGAACCTTGTCCGGGTCGATGTCGAAGGTGTCTGTCTTGAGTTGTTTTTCAAGTTCAGCGTGCGCCGTGCGCTGCAGTGACCTCAGGCCCGTCAGGTAATCCTGGTCGTCTTTGACGTTGTCGAGGTATTGCTGAAGCAGTTCCACGTGCAGTACCAGATCTTTGATGGAGGCTTTGGCCAGCCATGCCGGAAGTTTTTGTTGCGTCGTCAGGGACAGGGCAATGTCCGTAGCACGGCGTAATCCGGTCAACGGCTGTCGTAGCGCCACCAGGTTCAGAAGGTCGGTCAGCGGCGCGGGGGGGAGCGGCGTGGCCAGTGCGCGAGTGACGCAACTCTGATCGAGATCGACATAAGGCTTTTGAAGGTGATCGAGAAAATGCCCGTGAATCCGTTGCAGTGGCGCCAGCGTGTAACTTCTGCCGGGCAATCGCTCGCTACGGCCGAGGTTCTCCAGCAGTGTCAGACGCAACGCGTCGTCTTTCAGGCGATGATCGAGCGCGGTGTGGAATCGTGGCAGAGTCTCGAAGGGTTCAAATCCCGATGCAGGCGTCCACAAGATGACCTTGCCTGAATGCTTCGGGTCCAGTCCTCCTCGCTCAGTCAGCACAAAACAACTGGCCAGTTTCAACGGGTCTGTAAGTTCGCTTGCCTGCAACGCCAGGGAAAATACGTCCGGCAAGAAACCGTTCAAGGCGGCTCGTTGCAAGTGAACCGGGCTGTCGAGCACGGTTTTGATGATGGCCTGCTCCGTCGATCCCAAGGTCCGTGCGACTGTGCGCAGCTTCAGTTCAGTACGCAAAGCCGTTGACAGGGTATGGGTAAAAGTCGATTGCAAGTTCGCCACGGATGAACTGATGAGGCTCTGTGCCTGGGCGAGGGTGCGCAGGCCTGGGGGAATAGCCGGGTGCTTGTCCAGGAGTTGGTCAAGCGCTTGCTCCACCGAATCAAGCCGCAGCAGACCGTCCTTGGCTGACTCGGCTCGCACGGTCACCGGTTGTGCACTCCAGCGCTGGTCGACCCGTGTACTCCAGCGGCCGGCGGCATCGCAGGTCTGCAGACGGTCGTCGAGCAGACCACGGACATCCAGCGCATTATCAAACAAGGCATGAGGGGACAGCGTGCCTTCGCTTTCGCGGTAACGGCTCAAGGCATGACTGAGGTTGTCCTTTTGCTTGTCGAGGATGTTGGCCATAACTTCTTCAAATACCGGCCCTATGACGGGTCGGCCTTCAATCAAGCACTCATCGGGCTGCAGGGCCAGAAAGGAGCTGCGTTCATCCAGCGACATGAAATTGAGCAGCGTGTCTTCATGCCCTTCGCTTTTGAGCATTTGCAGCACGATTTTTTTGATCGCGGACAGTGTGTCCGTGGCTTCGATGCCGCGAGACGGGGTGTACAAAAAACCCAACGTGTCGACGCCGCCAATCATCAAGGCTGAGGCCAGTTCTGCGTAATGCTTGAAGGGGGCGGTGATCCGCACTCTTTCGATGCGCAGCGTAGTGTCCGTGGGCGCGAGGCTGACTTTCATCAGTTGCAGGTATTCCTGCGTCGTCAAAGTGCCCTCCTGGCGCTGGAGCAGAAGCTTGAGGTGGAACGTATCGCGCAAGCCCTCACTGAAAAAACCCCGGCGTGACAGACCATTACTCATGGCCGTGTTCCAGAATAAATCGAGCTGGCTGTGCAAGTGGGGCGTGAAACTTTGGGCGATCTCTTTCACCACGCTTTCCCAGGCCAGGTTATCGGCGTCGCTGCTTACCCCGTGCCCGGGATGGGCAAAGACTCTAGAGTCGCCGGCGGGCCACTGATTGGTGAGGTAAAAGTGAAGGAGGGCGTCATTGAGTGAGAGCGAGGAAATCGTGTGCTGGTATTCACCTTCGTCGAAGGCTGAAACCGTACTGATAAAACTTTTCAGTCGAGTCAGACGCTGGTCCAGTTGAGGAAACGGTTTGTGCAGCGCGTTTTTCAGTGTGTCATCGAGCATTGAATGCAGCGTTGGCATTTTGAGCAGTTCGCTCATCATCGTTTGGATGTTCTGTGCCTGATTGCGCTCAAGCCTGGACTGTTGGTCCTGGAACACGGCGCCTTCGAGTTCGGTTGTGGAAATATCAGGCGTCCCGGTGGCGCAAAGCGCGCAGCGTTGTTCGATAGAGAGAAAGCGCAACAGCCCATGTTTGCTCGTGTCCGACGCCAGCCACTCCTTGAGCTTGCTTTTGAGGTCGTCCATGTCCGCGAACTTGATCAACCCTCTCCACGGCGTATAGAGGGTGACCTCTCCATCATCCGGCCGGCTCATGGCAAAAGTGCCGGCCAAGGGAATATCCGGCGTGCCTGCCCTGTTCAGTAGCAGCAGGTAAACGTACATGGGGTCTTTTTGCGCGGTACGGGCGACCTCAGTCGCCAAATACACGTTCTTCAACCATTTCAGGTCAGCAAGGCTGAAGCCCAGTGCTTTTTCGCGCTCGCCGGGCTGCCGGGCATTGGAGGCGCGTTCTGCCTCGTCGAAAAAATAGGGTGCTGTAGGATCGATCATGGTTTTTCCTCGATAAGCCGCGATCGGTTGGCAATCACTGGCTATTGGTTGGAGGAAAACGGTACGGTCAGTCGAAGGCTCATGTGCGGTACATATTGCTTGAGCCGATCTGGCGGTTGAGGCTTGACAGGACGTCGGTACAACAGCGCTTAATCGGTGACTTTTTCAGGTTGCCCTGCAGCCTCGCTTCACGCTGTTGCCCGTACTTAATAATAAAACTGGAGCTTCAGATGACCGTATCGCCCGAAATGGCCGTCAGTTCGAACACCCAAACGCTCGATTTCGATGCGCTCGTTCAATTGCTCGAACAGATTTTTCTGCGTCATGGCACCTCTACCGAGGTCGCCCGGACGCTGGCCCTCAATTGCGCTGGTGCTGAGCGCGACGGTGCTCACAGCCACGGTGTGTTCCGTATTCCCGGTTATGTATCGACGCTGAACAGCGGCTGGGTCAATGGCCAGGCCGTGCCGGTGGTTGAAGACGTTGCCTCGGGGTTTGTCCGGGTCGATGCCGGCAATGGTTTCGCCCAGCCGGCCCTGGCGGCAGCACGCGCCCTGTTGGTGGAAAAGGCTCGCAGCGCCGGCATTGCGGTACTGGCGATTCGCAATTCACACCATTTCGCCGCCTTGTGGCCGGACGTCGAGCCCTTTGCCTACGAAGGGTTGGTGGCATTGAGCGTGGTCAACAGCATGACCTGCGTGGTGCCGCACGGCGCCGATCGTCCGTTGTTCGGCACCAACCCGATCGCATTCGCGGCCCCTCGGGCTGGCGGCGAGCCGATTGTCTTCGATCTGGCCACCAGCGCCATTGCCCACGGCGATGTGCAGATCGCGGCACGCAAGGGCGAGCGCTTGCCGGCAGGCATGGGCGTGGACAGCCTTGGTCAGCCGACACAGGATCCGAAAGCGATTCTCGAAGGCGGCGCCTTGCTACCGTTTGGCGGACACAAAGGTTCTGCCTTGTCGATGATGGTGGAACTGTTGGCGGCAGCGCTGACCGGCGGCAATTTTTCTTTTGAGTTTGACTGGTCGAACCATCCGGGGGCCAAAACCCCATGGACTGGCCAACTGTTGATCGTGATCGACCCGAGCAAGGCGGCCGGGCAAAATTTTGCCGAGCGCAGTCAGGAACTTGTGCGGCAGATGCACGGCGTGGGCCTCAAGCGTCTACCGGGTGATCGGCGCCATAAAGAACGGGCCAAGTCCGGTTCGCAAGGCATTACGCTCGACGCCGAGACGCTGGCGAACCTGCGAGCACTTGCGCAGTAGTAATGCCGATCTGTCAGGAAACGGCTCAATGTAGCAGCTGTCGAGCCTGCGAGGCTGCGTCCGGCTGCGAAGCAGTCGCATTCCAGGCGACCCGGTCATCTTGAAGGACCGTGGATTCTGGTTTACGACTGCTGCGTCCGATCGCGGCCCGAGCCTGACGCAGGCTTCGCCAGCTGCTATGTCTGTTTAACGCCGACCCAGCAACAACCCGACCACCAGCCCGAAACCGGCGGAAACGGCCACGGTTTGCCATGGATGCCCACCAATGTAGGTTTCGGTGGCATCGACGACAGGTTGGGTGCGGTCACGCACACGGCTGACCGAATCCCGAGCCTGCTGGAGTTTCAGGGCAATTTGCTCGCGCAGGGTCTCTGCTTCCTCGCCGACCAGCGCGGCGCTGCGGGTCAGCAGTTTTTCCGACTCTGCGATCAGCGTTGCCAGCTCACTGAACGCCAAATCCTTGAATTGGTCTTCGGCGACTTGTGCTGCAGTTTTCCGAGCCATTGAGGTACTCCTTGCAGGTAATCAGGCGGTGAACAATGGAGTCTAGCGTCGGCGAAAAAGTTGCAGCGAGTTTTTGCGTTGACCCCGTGGGGTGGAAAATTCCTGAGTCAGACGTTTCGTCCTACAGTGTAAGATGTCGCCTATTTTACGCAGCAGGAAATTCCCATGAGCTTCAATCTGGCCGACAAACCCCTCGCCGAGCGCGCTGCGCTTGAAGATGAAAAATCCCGTCTGTTCGACCTCTGGCAAAGCAACCTGGGCAAATCCAAGGGTGAGGCCGCGCGCTTGTTCGGTGAGCGCGCCAAGCGCAAAGGCAAGTGGGCTGAATGGGTTCGTGCCGAACTCGACGCGATGTCGCCGCCGGAATTCGCCAACATGGTGCGCAGTGAGGTCAACCGCCTCATGGCTGCCAGCAAGTAAGTACGGCCTTCAGGCAAAACACGCGACAATCGCTTCGCGCACTTTCAGTACCACCGGATCGAGTTGGGTGCTGGTGCGCCAGCCCAGTTCGATCGGATAGCGCGGCAAGGCCAAAGGGCAGGGCAGCAGCGCCAGTCCACTGAGCGCCGCAATGCTCTGCGCGGCATGCGCCGGAATGGTCGCCACCGCCTGACTGCCCTTGAGCAAGTGCGGTAACGCGGCAAAATGCGTGGTCGACGCACACACCCGACGACTCAGCCCCAGCGCCGCCAGCCCTTCATCGGTGATGCCGATAAAACCGCCTGACGACACCAAAATGTGTTCGCGAGCAACGAACTCTTCAAGGCTGATGACGTGTTGCCCTTCGGTCAGGCTGGCGCGATCCGCCAGGCATAAATACCCGCCTTCTCCCAACACCTGACGACTGAGCAAGCGCTCGGCAAATCCGCCTGCGGTGATCGCCAGATCGATACTGCGCTCCATCAAGGCGTGGGCGACGATCTGGCTGTGGGTTTGCCGGAAGATCAGCCGCAGTTTCGGTGCTGTTCGGGCGATTTCCTCGATCAGTCGACGGCCATAGGCGATCTCGAAATCATCCGACATCCCCACGGACACTGAGCGGCCGTCGTACTGATGGGCCGCCGGATCGACCATCGCCAGGCTCTGGCGGCATTTGTTCAGGGCGTCGCTGACCACCGGTTTCAATTGGTTGGCTTTGAGCGTCGGCGCCAGTCCACGGCCGGTGCGCACGAACAGCTGATCGCCATACACCTCGCGCAGCCTGCGCAACGCGGCGCTGACCGCCGATTGCGTCACGCCCAGGCGTAAGGCCGCACGGCTGGCGCTGGACTCTTCATGCAGCGCTTCAAAGACTTTGAGCAGGTTGAGATCAACGGTGGCGATATTCATTTGGTTCATATCATTCAGCAGTGAGTCGGGCTTTATTCATGATCCCGTGACGCCGGAGAATGGGCGATGTACTGGCGGGGCCGCTGCGCGATGGACCTGGGTTACTGACGGCTGAAATCGACACGAACGATCTGGTTCGCGCCCGCTATGACTACGACGTGGTCGGGCACTATGCGCGGCCGGATGTGTTTGAGTTGACGGTGGATGAGCGAGCCAAACCCGGCGTCCGATTCACCGCATAACCCCTTGTGGGAGCGAGCCTGCTCGCGAAAGCGGTGGATCAGTCGACAAAAATGTTGAATGACTAACCGCTATCGCGAGCAGGCTCGCTCCCACATTGGTTCTATGGTGATCACACTTAATGTGTTTCTTTACAAGCGGTTCAACTGTGCGACCGCCCCAGGCGTTGCGGGCTCGACCTTGGCCGGCACATCGGGGTTTTCCATGACTTGAAGGATCGAGGCTTCCGGATCGAAATCGTCTTCCTCCAGTTCGATGAACTCCTCGGGCAAGAAGATATTGAGCACGATAGCGCACAACGCCCCGACGGTAATCGGCGATTCAAAAATGATGTGCAGCGCCATTGGCAACTCGCGCAACACCTGCGGCACTGCCGCCACGCCCAGGCCCATGCCGAGGGAAATCGCCACGATCAACATGTTGCGTCGATGCAGGCCGGCTTCGGCGAGGATCTTGATCCCGGCCACCGCCACGGTCCCGAACATCACCAGTTCGGCGCCACCAAGTACCGGTTTCGGCATCAGTTGCAGCACTGCGCCGATCATCGGGAACAACCCCAACAGCACCAGCAAACCGGCGATGAAGAACGCCACGTAGCGACTGGCCACACCGGTGAGCTGGATCACGCCATTGTTCTGGGCAAACGTGACCATCGGCATGCTGTTGAACACGGCGGCCATCGCCGAGTTAAGGCCGTCGGCGAGCAGGCCGGATTTGATCCGGCGAATGTAGATCGGACCTTTGACCGGTTGCCGCGAAATCATCGAGTTGGCGGTCAGGTCACCGGCGGCTTCCAGCGGCGACACGAGGAAAATCACTGCGATCGGCACAAACGCGACCCAGTCGAAGTTGAAGCCGTACTTGAACGGCACCGGCACACTCATCAGCGGTACGTCGGGCAGGCTGGCGAAATTGACATCGCCCATCAGCCATGCCACGACATAGCCCAGGGTCAGGCCAATGACGATGGCGCCGAGGCGCAGAAACGGCACATCGACCCGATTCAACAGCACAATGGTGCCGAGCACCAAGGCCGCCAGCGCCAAATGACTGGCCGCACCGAGGTCCGGCGCGCCGAAGCCGCCGGCGATGTCCGTCATGGCCACTTTGATCAGCGACAAGCCCATCAAGGTGATGATGGTGCCGGTGACCACCGGGGTGATCAGCATCCGCAGTTTGCCGATGAACTGGCTCAGCGCCACTTCAATGAACGCCGCAAAAAAGCACACGCCAAAGATGGTCGAGAGGATTTCATCGGTGCCACCGCCACGAGCCTTGACCATGAACCCGGCACTGAGAATCACACTGATGAACGAAAAACTGGTGCCTTGCAGGCACAGCAGGCCAGAGCCGACCGGGCCGAACCGTCGGGCTTGAACAAAGGTGCCCAGGCCCGACACGAACAGCGCCATGCTGATCAGGTACGGCACTTCGCTTTGCAGACCGAGAGCCCCGCCCATGATCAGGGTCGGCGTGATGATGCCGACAAAACTCGCCAACACATGTTGCAGGGCGGCGAAGACGGTGGCTGTCAGGTGCGGGCGGTCGTTGAGGCCGTAAATCAGTTCGTTATTGCGCGCAGCGGGGGCTTTTTCAGAGGCGGTCATGGTTGGTTGCGTGCCAAAAGGGCGGGCGGGTCAGAAAATGGAGGCGCAGGATGCCAGCAGCGGGCATCAAGGGCAACGAACAATAACTGCCTGAAAGGTCAGGTTTTGCTGAAGGCAGCAAGCAAATCCTGCTCAAACGCCTTCTGCGCATCCCCCGGCACTTGAGCGCGATGCCGCGCCAGATGGAACGCGACCTCAAAACTCATTTCGCCCTGGCGCACGGCGCGCAGCAAACCTTTGTCTTCCCAGCTGCGGGCAAAGTGATTGGGCAAGTACCCCACGTGTTTACCGGACAGAATGAAGGCGAGGGTGCCTTCGACTTGTTCAGAGCGCGCTGAACACAGTTTTCCCTGGAACGGTTCGTCAGTGCGCAGAAACCGGTAGGGATGATCGACCCGGTCGCAGGCCTGCAGTGCTTCGTCATTCGGCGCGTCATCGGTGAACAACGGATGGCCAGCGGCGCAATACAAGTGTTGGGTTTCGGTGAACAGCTCGCGGTAGTCAAACGCGCTCTGTACCTGGGAGAAATAGCCGATGGCCAGGTCCAGCCGTTGCTGCAGCAGCAAGCGTTCCATTTCGCCGGGCATGGCACTGATCAATTCGATGCGCACCGATTCGTCCCGCTCACGAAAGCGCCGTATTGCGTCCGCCACCCGTTGCAGCACCGATTGATCAAGGGCTTCGGAGAGCCCCAGTCGCACTTCGCCTATCAATCTGCCCGCCACGCCGTTGGATTGATGACGAAACGCTTCGATGGACTCAAACAGCCCGCGCGTCGCGGTCAACAGCTGTTCGCCTTTGGGCGTGATCTTGAACCCGCCTTTGCCGCGACTGCACAAGCGATAGCCGAGGCGGGTTTCGAGCTTGGCCATTTGCTGGCTGATGCTCGATTGGCTCAAGCCCAGCTCGCCTTGGGCCGCACTGAAACCACCGCACTCGACCACGCGGACAAACAGGCGCAGCAGTTGCAGGTCGAGGTCGTGAAGTTGCCCGAGCATCAAACATTACTCCGCCATAAAGTCAGGTTAACAAACTTGATATTTCGCCAATGTAACCGAGCGAGCAACCTGCAACCACTTCCTCTGGTCAGGTGTTCGTCATGGCTCCCATGTTCAAGCTGTGTTTCCCCGCGCTGTTCTTCGCCATGGCTGTGTCGGCTCAGGCGCAGGAAAAGACCGTCAACCTTTACAGTTGGGCCGATTATGTGGCGCCCGAAACCTTGCAGCAGTTCGAAAAGGAAACCGGGATTCACGTGCGCTACGACACGTTCGATTCTTCGGAAGTGCTGGAAACCAAACTGCTCACCGGCGGCAGCGGATATGACGTGGTGGTGCCTTCGTCCAGTGTCTTGGCCCGTGGTCTGGCAGCCGGCGCGCTGAAGGAAATCCCCCACGAAGGGCTCAAGGGTTACGCCAACCTTGATCCGGATCTGTTGGAAAAACTGGCCGCCGTCGATCCCGGCAATCGCTATGGCGTGCCGTATACCTGGGGCACGCTGGGTTTGGGGATGAACGTCGAAGCGGTGCAGAAACGCCTGCCGAACGTGCCACTTAACAGCCTCGATCTGCTGTTCAAGCCGGAATACGCCAGTAAGCTGAAAGACTGCGGCATCGCGATTCTCGATTCGCCGCAAGAAGTCATCGGTCTGGCGCTGCACTATCTGGGTAAAGATCCCTACAGCACCGACAAGGCTGATCTGACCGCCGCCGAGGCGTTGTTGCATCAGTTGCAGCCCAATGTGCTGTACGTCGCCACCGGGCGGCAGATCAGCGATCTGGCCAATGGCAGCGTGTGCCTGGCGCTCACCTACAACGGTGACGCCAGCATGGCCGCCGATCAGGCGCGCAAGGCCAACAAGCCGTTTGAGGTGGCGTACCGGATTCCCAAGGAGGGCACGCTGGTCTGGCAGGACAACCTGGCGATCCCCAAGGATGCGCCGCACCCCGAAGAAGCCCGGGCCTTTATCGAGTTCATGTTGCGCCCCGAATCCGTCGCGGCGCTGACCAACACACTGTTTTTCGCCACGGCCAACCAGGCGGCAACCCCGCTGGTGGATGAAGCCGTGCGCACCGACCCGGACATCTTTCCACTGCCCGATGTGCGCGGTCGCCTGTACGCCGACCAAAGCATGAGCCTCAAGGATCTGCGCCAGCGCACTCGCCTGTGGACCACCTTCCGTAGCCGCCAATAACTAAAAAGGAGATCACCATGGACGTCCCGATGCAAAACGATCAAGCCATGACCCGCGACAGCCTCTATGGCACTGCCGCCGAAAGCACCTACGCCGGCATCACCAGTTTCATGCGCCGTCGCTATAGCCGCGACTTGCGTGGTGTCGACGTCGCGGTCAGTGGTGTCCCGTTCGACACCGCCACCAGCAACCGCCCGGGCGCACGTTTCGGACCGCGGGGGATTCGCGCCGCGTCCACCGGGATTGCCTGGGAACGCCACTGGCCGTGGACGTTTGATCCGTTCGATCACTTGGCCGTCATCGACTACGGTGATTGCGACTTTGATTACGGCTCGCCGCACACCATTCCAGAAAGCATCGAAGCCCACGCCGAGCACATTCTGAACAGCGGTAGCGCGATGCTGACGTTCGGCGGCGATCACTTCATTACCTACCCGCTGCTCAAGGCCCATGCGCGCAAACATGGTGCGTTGTCGCTGATCCATTTCGACGCCCACAGCGACACCTGGCCGGACGAGGACGGCAAGCGGGTCGACCACGGCACCATGTTCTGGCACGCGGCCAGGGAAGGGCTGGTGGATCCGTCGCGTTCGGTACAAATCGGCTTGCGCACCACCAATGACGATCACCAGGGTTTCCAGGTGCTGGATGCGCGTCTGGTGCATCGCCAGGGTTGTGAAGCGATTGTCGAAGCGATCCGGGCGAGGGTAGGGGATAACCCGGTGTACCTGACGTTCGATATAGATTGCCTAGACCCGGCTTTCGCCCCAGGCACCGGAACGCCGGTGTGCGGTGGCTTGAGCACCGTGCAGGCGCTGGAGATTTTGGGCGGATTACGCGGGATCAACCTGGTGGGCATGGACATGGTCGAAGTCGCACCGGCCTATGACCACGCGGACATTACCTCACTGGCGGCGGCGACACTGGCGATGGAAATGCTGTGTCTCTATACCGCCCGCCACAAGGTAGACCGGTAACACGCAGTTAAAAATGTGGGAGTGAGCCTGCTCGCGATGAGGCTGTCTCATTCAATATTAATGTTGAATGTCAGTCCGCTATCGCGAGCAGGCTCGCTCCCACAGTTCTGATCGGTGTCAGGCCACCGGAATGATTGGCAGGTCCAGGGTATGGTCACCGCTAAACCGTGAAAAAGAGCCGGCAAGCGTTTCGTGCGGCACACCTTTGGCCACATCGCTGACGCCATCGAGTCGCGACAACTGATCTGCGCTCAGTTGCACGTTCAGTGCCCCCAGCGTCGCATCCAATTGCTCACGGGTGCGCGAGCCCAGAATCGGAATCAGCGCGGTGGTCGAGCGCTGGGCTTTTGCCCGCAACCAGGCAATGGCCACGTGCGTCGCGCTCGCCTCCAGTTCGGCTGCAACGGCGAGCAACGTGTCAAGGAGGGCGGTTTCCCGGGCACCTTTTTCCGCATGAATCAACATGCCGAGTTTGGTCGCGCGATTGTCGCCATCGTTGGAGCGGTACTTGCCGGTGAGAAAGCCGCCACCCAATGGCGACCATAATGTCGCGGCCAGGCCCAAGGCTTCGGCCATCGGCAGTTGTTCACGTTCGGCAGTGCGTTCAGCCAGGCTGTATTCCACCTGAATCGCTGCAATCGGCGAAAAACCACGCACCTCGGCCAACAAGTCGGCGCGGGCGATACGCCACGCGGGGAAGTTCGACAGCCCCGCGTAATGGATCTTGCCGGCGCGCACCAGATCATCGAAGCCGCGCAAGATTTCTTCCATTGGCGTCACGCCATCGCTCATGTGCGCCCAGAACAGGTCCAGGTGATCGGTTTTGAGCCGGGTCAGGCTTTCTTCCACGGAGCGAACCATGTTTTTGCGGTTGTTACCGGTGTGGGAAATGCTCGCGGACGGCGTTGTCCCCAAGGTGTACTTGCTGGCGATGACCAGGCGATCGCGCTCTGCCGCGATAAATTCGCTGAGCATGACTTCTGACTGACCCGCCTGATAACCGTTGGCGGTGTCGATGAAGTTGCCGCCGGCCTCCAGATAGCCATCGAAAATTCGCTTGGCTTCGTCACGCTCGGCGCCATGACCCCAACCGGTGCCGAAATTGCCGGCGCCCAGCGCCAGTTCCGAAACCCGCAAGCCGGTTTTGCGGCCAAAGACTTTGTAATGCATGGGGTGACTCCTGAGGAAAGACGCCGGAATTGAATTTAAATGTCTAGCGACATGTATTAAATATGATGGTTATAATTTTTGCCGTCAATACGCTTTTCCCTCTCAGGCCAATCAGGTGACCACCGGACCCTTCGCTGCTGTCACTTTCTGACAGGGGCCTCTGCTAAGCTCCGACAACTTTTTCAGACAGAGCCTGCCCATCGTGTCGCGAACCACTCGTTTACTCACGTTGTTGCAAGTGCTGCGGGGCAAGAGTCGTCCGGTGACGGCTGCAACGCTTGCCAGTGAACTGGAAATTTCCGAGCGCACGCTGTATCGCGACATCGCCGAGCTGACCGCGCTCGGCGCACCGATCTTCGGTGAAGCGGGGGTCGGTTATGTGCTGCGCAGCGGTCTGTTTCTACCGCCCTTGATGCTCAATGCCGACGAGACCGAAGCCATCGTCCTGGGTTTGCGCTACGTCGATCAGCGCGGCGACGAGGTGTTGAGCAACGCGGCGGCCAACGCATTGGCCAAGATTGCCGCCGTTTTGGCCCCTGAAGCCCAGGACGCGTTGCGCAACCCGACGGTGCTGCCGGGGCCGCCCGGTTATGGCTATCCGGAAAATGTGGTGCCTTTGAGCGTGATTCGCCAAGCCATCCGCGACCAGTCCAAGCTGAACATCGACTACGCAGACGCCAACAAGGTGCCCAGCCAACGGCTGATCTGGCCACTGGCGTTGGGCTTTCTCAATGAAGTGCGGATCATCGTCGCCTGGTGCGAATTGCGCAGTGCCTATCGCACCTTTCGTACCGATCGGATTTCCGCCGCCAATGAGCAGGGCGAGCGTTACCCGGGGCGACGCAGCGACCTGTTACGGATCTGGCGCAAACAGATGCAACTGGATGAAGCGGGGCGTTTCACTCCTGACAAGAATTGACACAGGCTTGTCTTAGCATGGTTGCAGAATCAATAAACAAGGAGCCGCAACCATGTCCAATCCCGCCTCTTCACTGGCCCCTGCCATCGCCGCCTACATTGCCGCTGCCAATGCCCGCGATACCTCCAGGGTCGCCAGTTTTTTCGCCGAGGATGCCAACGTGTTCGATGAAGGCCAGCACCAGATCGGCACCCGCGCAATCGCCCAATGGATGGAAGACACCGCACAGCGTTATCAGCCCCGGGTCGAGGTGCTGGATGTTCAGCAGCGTACGGGCAAGGTGCTGGTGCACAACCTGATCTCCGGCACCTTTCCCGGCAGCCCGCTGGAACTACGCTACATGTTCCGCCTCAACGAACAGGGCAAGATCGCCCGGCTGGACATCTCGCTGTAGCTCAATCGAAACCCGATTGTGTAGCAGCTGCCGAGCCTGCGAGGCTGCGTTCGGCGACGAAGTCGTCGTGAAATCAGACACCGCGGTGTGACAGGAGAACCGCATTTGCAGGGTTTACGACGACTTCGTCGCCGAACGCAGCCTCGCAGGCTCGACAGCTGCTACATCCGAACGCAGCCTCGCAGGCTCGGCAGCTGCTACGGTCCAAACGCACTCTGCGGCAGTTGCTACAGATCGGACGTATACTCCCGCGCATGAATGTCGACTCGCCGTTAAGCGCCTGGCAACACGCCATCGAACACAAGGGTTTCGTCCAGGACGAAGCCCAGGAGCACGCCGTGTGGGCGCTGCAAAAGTGCCACGAAGCCTTGCATGAAGGCCGAACGCCGGTCACCGGCGTTTACCTGTGGGGGCCGGTCGGGCGAGGGAAGACCTGGTTGATGGATCAGTTCTACCAAAACCTGCGCGTGCCGGCCCGACGTCAACATTTCCACCATTTCATGGGCTGGGTACACCAACGCTCGTTTCAACTGACCGGCACCGCCGACCCGTTGAAGGCGTTGGCGCGCGAGTTGAGCGAGGAAGTGCGGGTGCTGTGTTTTGACGAGCTGTTCGTCAACGACATCGGTGATGCGATCATTCTCGGGCGCTTGTTTCAGGTGATGTTCGAGCAAGGGGTGGTGATGGTGTGCACCTCCAACCAGCCGCCGGATCAGCTCTACGCCGATGGTTTCAACCGCGACCGCTTTGTGCCCGCCATCAAGGCGATCAAGCAGCACATGCAGGTGATCGCCGTGGAGGGCAGCGAAGACCATCGTCTGCACCCCGGTGCTGCATTGCAGCGTTACTGGGTGAGCGATGCCGCGCATCCCGACGCGCTCGGCGACGTGTTCAAGGCGCTGACCGTCGGCCAGTCCGTGTCCAGCGAGCCGGTTATGGTCGGCTACCGTCAAGTCAATACCGTGCAGGCCAGTAACAGCGTGCTGTGGTGTCGCTATGCCGACCTGTGCGAACAACCTTTTTCGGCCATGGACTTCATGGCCCTGTGCGACACTTACAGCGCTATTCTATTGAGTGAGGTGCCGAACCTCAGCGCGCAAAAACGTGAAGGGCGCATTGCCCGAGGCACCGAAGACGCTGCCGAACACGTCGTTGCGGGTGACCGCGAACTGCCGCAACTGTCGGTGCACGACGATGGCGTACGACGTTTCATTGCGCTGGTGGACGAGTGCTACGACCGCAAAGTGCCGCTGTACCTCGAAGCGCAGGTGCCAATGGAGGCCTTGTACACCGAGGGTTACCTGGAATTCCCATTCCGCCGCACATTAAGCCGTTTACAGGAAATGCAGCTGCAACGTTTCGCTGAAGCCTAATTTTCGGGAGCCGCGAACATGAATCAGCCCCTGTCTCATCATTTGCTGACCATGGCTTATCAGAACGCCTGGGCCAATTACCGACTCGCCAAGGCCTGGAACCAGTTGAGTCCGGCCGAACTGGCCGCTCCACGGGTCAGCTTCTTCCCCAGCCTCATCGCCACCCTTAACCACATCCTGACTTGTGACTGGTTTTACGTGGATGCCCTGGAGCGCGAGTTGCGCGGTGACGATCCGCATCCCGATTGCTTCGTTTTTTTCAAAAAAGACCAGCCGTTCACCGCAGGCAGCGATCTCAAGCGCGAGCAATCACAGGTGGACAATCGATTGATCGCTTACTGCGAGCAATTGCGCGACGCCGACCTCGGGCGAATCGTGACCATCGCCCGGGACACGCCGCAACATGACAGCCGATTGCGCCTGCTGTCCCATCTGTTCGAACACCAGCTTCATCATCGCGGTCAGGTCCACGCCATGCTCAGTGGCACCTCGGTCGCACCGCCGCAACTGGACGAGTTTTTCTGCGTCGGCGAGTCGGGTCTAAGGGCGGCGGATTTTGCCGAGTTGGGATGGACCGAGACGCTGATCTGGGGTGTTTGAGGCAGGTTCAGGTTGTCGGCGATGGCGACTCACGATAATGTCCTTCGACTTTGCGGCGCGAGCGACGCGCCGGAACCACGATGGGATAGCAACGATGGGAAGGGAATCCGCAGACATTTTTGTACTTCAGGCCAGCTACACCAACCCGGTGCATGCCGAGGCGATTGGCGTGGTGCTCAATGCCTATGCCCAAGACCCTATGGGCGGCGGGCATGCGTTGCCCGAGGATATGCTACTGCAATTGCCGGGGGAGCTGGCCAAGCGTCCTCACGCCTTCAGTGTGTTGGCCTTTGTCGACGGCGCGCCGGCCGGGCTGGTCAATTGCTTCGAAGGTTTTTCGACTTTTGCCTGCCGGCCGCTGGTCAACGTGCATGACGTGTCGGTGGTGCCGCAGTTTCGCGGCCTGGGGCTGAGCCAAAAGATGCTGCAAAAGGTTGAAGACATTGCCCGCCAGCGTGGCTGCTGCAAGATCACACTGGAAGTCCTCGAAGGCAACGCGGTCGCGCAAGCCTCCTACGGCAAGTTCGGTTTTGCTGCTGGCATGTTCGATCCGGCCCATGGCCGCATGCTGTTCTGGACCAAGAGTCTTTAAGCGCGCCTGAATGTTTCGATCAGGCACAAAGAAGGGCGCCCGTCAGGACGCCCGGCTGGCTTGAATTACTTCGGTTTATAGGACTCGGTCATTTGTGCGGTTGGATCGGTGGGTACTGGCAGTTCGATGTTTTTGACCTCGAAGCCATTAGCCTTCTGTTGGGCGAGATGCAATTTTTCGTAGTAGTACCGCATGCGTTCGCCACCGTGTTCTGCAAAGGCTGTGGCAGAACTGAGTATCAACAGGCTGGCGAGGATCAGGGGTGTACGTTTCATGGGTGAGTCTCCCATTACGTGTAGCGGGGGCCTTTTCGTCCGTGAACCAATGTCGAAATGACATTATCCGCCGATTTGATTAAATGGGAATGAACTCGTTAGAGCCTCCCGTCCGGGCTCAACGTGACGGTGCGTAGCGGGGAAGTGTTGCGCTTGGTCATGGTCTGCTGGTTGGTGATCCAGAACGTCTTGTAACCCGCCTGTTTCATCATGTTGACCAGCGACGGCGTGGACACGGGTTTTCTTCGTCAGCGAAGGTCAACACCTGCTGCAACGCCTCGATGGTGTAAGGGCGCGGGGTGATGACGTAGGTCGGAAACAGCGGAAGGCTGTCTCCGAATCACCTGTAAAAATCAGGCGTGGGGTGCGCGTTGGGTGACGGGCAAGGGGGGTGATTGATTGCCTTGAGTCAGCTGGCGTAACTGCGCGAGTTCCTGCTTCAAGAGGTCGCGCTCTTCTTTCAACTGGCGCAATTCGTCGCGACGGATCGTGACGTAAAGGGTTTGTGCTGGCCGTGCTGCGTGTACTGTGCCCATTGCTCACCTCGCAAATGGTTGACTCAACTGTAGAACCGCCCCTGCAATCGGGCGGTGATCTACTATCGGCGCCGATTTTGATTTCTTTTGCCCCTCAAGGGAACTTTTTTATTTTTTATTGTCGTTGTGTCTTCGGCACGATTACCGGCGTTATCAATCAGGATCGGGCACAATGCCCGGAAACTATGTGCCAACGCTCTGGACTAACCCCATGAGCCACGTTGGGCTATACCTTTGACACACTTTATTTGTAGTAGGGAGCATCAGCACATGCAACTCGGGATCATTGGACTGGGCCGCATGGGCGGCAATATTGCGCGGCGCCTGATGCTCAATGGGCATACCACAGTCGTTTACGACCGCAATACCGCCTTCATCGAGACCTTGACGGCCGAGGGCGCCACCGGCGTCGCCGACTTGCCGGCCCTGGTCGCCGGCCTGGCCAAACCACGAGCGGTCTGGATCATGCTGCCTGCTGGCGCACCGACCGAAGACACCATCGACACCCTGAGCACTTTGCTCGAAGCCGGCGATACCATCATCGACGGCGGCAACACCTTCTATAAGGACGACATCCGCCGGGCCAAAACCTTGTCGGAAAAAGGCCTGCACTACATCGACGTCGGCACCTCCGGCGGCGTTTGGGGCCTGGAGCGCGGCTATTGCATGATGATCGGCGGCGACGCAGAGGTGGTGAAGCGCCTTGATCCGCTGTTCGATAGCCTGGCACCGGGCATGGGTGATATCCCGCGCACCAAGGACCGCAAGTCCGATGACGATCGCGCTGAGCGTGGCTACATCCACGCCGGCCCCGCAGGTTCGGGGCATTTCGTGAAGATGATCCACAACGGCATCGAATACGGAATGATGCAGGCCTTCGCCGAAGGTTTCGACATCCTCAAAACCAAAGCCAGCACCAACCTGCCAGAAGACCAGCGTTTCGACCTGAACGTCGCTGACATCGCCGAAGTCTGGCGTCGTGGCAGCGTGGTGTCGTCCTGGTTGCTCGACCTGACCGCCGACGCGCTGGCCAGCGATCCGAAGCTCGAGGGCTTCTCCGGCTCGGTGGCTGACAGCGGTGAAGGTCGCTGGACCATCGAAGCCGCTATGGAACAATCGGTGCCCGTACCGGTGCTGTCGAACTCGCTGTTCTCCCGCTACCGCTCGCGCGGGCAAGGCACCTTTGGCGACAAGATTCTCTCGGCCCAGCGTTTCGGCTTCGGCGGCCACGTGGAGACTCCGAAAAAATGACCCGTCTGATCCGCAATAAATCCAAGGCTGAACCCGCACCGCCGACCACGCTGTTCCTGTTCGGTGCCCACGGTGACCTGGTGAAGCGTCTGCTGATGCCGGCGCTGTACAACCTGAGTCGTGACGGTCTGTTGGGGGATGGATTGCGGATCATCGGCGTTGACCACAACGCCATCACAGACGATGCCTTTGCCCGCAAGCTCGAAGACTTTATTCGAAGCGAAGTGGCCGCCAAGGTCGGCAAGGGCGATCAAGCCCTTGATCCGCAGGTGTGGGCCAAACTGGCCCAAGGCATCAGCTACGTCCAGGGCGACTTCCTGGACGACAGCACTTATCAAGCGCTGGCGGCGAAAATCGCCGCCAGCGGCACCGGCAACGCGGTCTTCTATCTGGCGACCGCGCCACGTTTTTTCAGCGAAGTGGTGCGTCGGCTCGGCGCGGCGGGTTTGCTGCAAGAGACGCCGGAAGCGTTCAGAAGGGTGGTCATCGAAAAACCGTTCGGCTCCGATCTGCAAACTGCTGAAGCCTTGAATGCATGTTTGCTCAAGGTGATGACGGAAAACCAGATCTACCGGATCGATCACTACCTGGGCAAGGAAACCGTGCAGAACATTCTGATCAGCCGGTTTTCCAACAGCCTGTTCGAAGCGTTCTGGAACAACCATTACATCGACCACGTGCAGATTACCGCCGCCGAAACTGTCGGCGTGGAAACCCGTGGCAGTTTTTATGAACACACCGGCGCCCTGCGGGACATGGTGCCCAATCACCTTTTCCAGTTACTGGCGATGGTGGCAATGGAACCGCCGGCTGCTTTTGGCGCCGATGCGGTTCGCGGCGAAAAAGCCAAAGTCGTAGGGGCCATTCGCCCCTGGTCTACCGAAGAGGCACGGGCCAACTCGGTCCGCGGTCAATATGCCGCCGGTGAAGTCGACGGTAAGCCGTTGCCGGGGTATCGCCAGGAAAATAATGTGGCGCCCGACAGCACGACCGAAACCTACGTGGCGCTTAAAGTCATGATCGACAACTGGCGCTGGGTCGGTGTGCCTTTCTACTTGCGTACCGGCAAACGCATGAGCGCACGCGATACCGAGATCGTAATCTGCTTCAAACCGGCACCGTATGCGCAGTTCCGTGACACCGAGGTCAATGAGCTGCAACCGACTTATCTGCGGATCCAGATCCAGCCCAACGAAGGCATGTGGTTCGACCTGCTGGCCAAACGGCCTGGCCCGGCGTTGAAGATGGCCAATATCGAACTGGGTTTCGCCTACAAGGATTTCTTCGAAATGCAGCCGTCCACCGGCTACGAAACGCTCATCTACGATTGCCTGACCGGCGATCAGACGCTGTTCCAGCGCGCCGACAACATCGAGAACGGCTGGCGCGCCGTGCAGCCGTTCCTCGATGCCTGGCAGCAGGACGCGACGGTTCAGCATTACGCGGCAGGAGAGGACGGCCCGGCCGAGGGCGATGAACTGCTGGCCCGTGACGGTCGCGTCTGGCACAGCGTCGGATGACGGACCTGACGCCGCAGCCCATCCGTTTTCTGCTCAGTGACATGGACGGCACATTGCTGCTGCCCGATCACACGCTCAGTCAGTGCACCATTGCCGCGGTCCGATCGTTGCGCGAGGCGGGCGTGCTGTTCAGCCTGGCCACCGGTCGCCCCCCCAAAGCGATGCTGCAGCAAATTGAAGCTTTAGGCGTCGATTTGCCGACGGCGGCGTTTAATGGCGGCACGATCGTCAATCCGGATGGCAGCTTGCTGGTTGCCCATTACTTGCCGGCGACGGCGGCGCTCACCACCCTGACGCAGTTCGCCGACCTCCCGGACATTGAAGTCTGGGTGTTCAGCGGTGGTGACTGGCTGTTGAAGGATGCCAGCGGCCCCATGGTTCCCCGAGAGCAGCATGGCTTGGGGTATCCGCCCGTGGTGGTGGAAAGCTTCGAACCGTATCTGGAGCGCATCGACAAGATTGTCGCGGCCAGCAACAGCACCGGGCTGCTGATCGAACTGGAAGCGCAATTGCTGTCCAAGGTCGAAGGTCAGGCCCAAGTCTCGCGTTCACAGCCGGTGTATCTGGACGTGACCGCAATGCAGGCGAACAAGGGCGCGGCGTTGGTGACACTGGCCGAGTATCTTGGGGTGCCGCTGAAACAAACCGCCGTGCTGGGCGATGGTGGCAACGACCCGGCGATGTTTCATCGCGCCGGGCTGTCAATTGCCATGGGGCAGGCTGAAGAGGCCGTCAAGCACCAGGCCGACGTGGTGACTGGTGCCAATACCGAAGACGGCGCTGCCCAGGCAATTGAACGGTACATACTCCCTCGCCAGTTCACATAAATCCCCCTGTAGGAGTGAGCCTGCTCGCGATGAGGCCATGTCAGTCAACATCACAGTTGACTGTCAGACCGCTATCGTCGGAACGCCGCCCGGAGCAGGCTCACTCCTACAGTTGTTAGTCTGTGTTACAGCCAGAAACTTACGGCATACCACCCAAGAACACCCATCACCACGGTGTATGGAAACGCCATCCACACCATCTTCCCGTATGACAGGCGAATCAGCGGCGCAATCGCCGAGGTCAGCAGAAACAGAAACGCGGCCTGGCCATTAGGCGTCGCCACGCTTGGCAGGTTTGTCCCGGTGTTGATCGCAATGGCCAGCGTCTCGAAGTGTTCGCGGCTCATATGGCCGGTGATAAACGCCTGTTTCACTTCAGTGATGTAAATAGTCGCCACAAACACATTGTCGCTGATGGCGGACAGCAAGCCGTTGGCAATGAACAGCATGCCCGGTTGCTGATTGGCCGGCAGCCTCAATACCCACTGGATCAGCGGAGTGAACAATTGCTGGTCATGAATCACTGCCACCACCGCGAAAAACACCACCAGCAACGCGGTGAATGGCATGGCGTCCTTGAACGCGTTGCCGATACGGTGCTCGTCGGTGATGCCGGTGAACGCGGTGATCAACACGATCACCATCAACCCGATCAGGCCGACTTCCGCGATGTGAAACGCCAACCCTGCAATCAGGATCAACGCCGCGGCGCCTTGCACCAACAAGGCAGCGCGCTGGCGTGCGGTGCGCTCGGCGTTATCCTCGGCGGCATAGTTGGCCAGCACCGCGCGGACATTGTCCGGCAGCAGGGTGCCATAACCGAACCATCGCAGTTTCTCCAGCAGCACGCAGGTCACCAGGCCGGCGACCAGCACCGGCAGCGAAACCGGGGCAACCTTCAAAAAGAATTCGGCGAAATGCCAGCCCATCTCATGGCCGATCAGCAGGTTCTGCGGCTCACCCACCAGCGTGCACACCCCGCCTAATGCCGTGCCTACGGCACCGTGCATCAACAGGCTACGCAAGAACGCGCGGAACTGTTCGAGGTCTTCATGGTGAAGGGTGGGCAAATTGCGGTCATCGCTGTACTCGCTGTCCTGGCGCGGATCATTACCCGACGCGACGCGGTGATAGACCGAATAAAAACCTACGGCCGCACTGATAATCACCGCAGTTACGGTCAAGGCATCCAGGAAGGCCGACAGGAATGCCGAGAGGAAGCAGAACATCAGCGCCAGCAGCGCCTTGGAACGAACACCCAGCAGCAAGCGCGAAAACAGGAACAGCAACAGATCTTTCATGAAGTAGATGCCGGCCACCATGAACATCAGCAGCAGGATGACCGGAAAGTTGTGCAGCAGTTCGTCATACAGCGCCTGCGGCGTGGTCATTTGCAGCAGCAGTGCTTCGATCAGCAGCAGCCCGCCAGGCATCAGCGGATAGCACTTGAGCGCCATGGCCAGGGTGAAAATGAATTCCAGCACCAGCAACCAACCGGCTGCGACCGGACCGACCGTCCACAGCACCAGTGCGTTGAGAATGAGGAAACCGAGAATGCTCGCCTTGTACCAGCGAGGTGAGTGGCCGAGAAAGTTGTGCGCGAACGCCTGGGCCATTGAACCGGACATCGGCTGCTCCTTGTTTTAAGAAGCGCGCAACTTGCCGTAACAAGATCGGAATATCAAGCGCGGAAAAGCGGTTCAGCCTAGCCGAGATAGCGCACTACAACGGCCTTGTAGTTGTCATCCAGTGAATAACCGCCCACGACAATTCTTCCGTCAGCCTGAATGGCCACCGACGTCGCGGTGTCCAGGTGGCGGCCAAGACGTGTGCGAACCCAGCAGGTGCCTTCGGCAAAGCCGGGGTCGAGCTGCCCGCCGGGTAAATAGCGGGCTAACAGGAAATCGGCTTCGATCCCGCCGAGGGTGGCGCCAACCGCCAACACACGACCATCTGACTGGCGCCGGGCGGCAGTCCACTGGCAGCCGCTGCGGCCAATTTTCAGTAGCTGAGGCTGGCCGCCGTTGCAATGAACGTCTGGGCGACCATTGCTGTGTATTTTCAAGGCAAGGCATTGCATCGGGTCGCGACTGCTGCCAAGACATTGCAAGTCGCCATTGTCCTGCTCGATGATCTGGCTGACCTGAGCGCCGTGCTCCGCAGCCCTGAACGTCATAAAACCATCCACGGCGAAGGACTCATCCAGACGGCCGTCGGGGAGGTAGCGGGCCAGCAGGCCTTCTTCGGGGAAATTGACCGATCCCCCAACCATGATGCGACCATCGCGTTGCACCATCAGGCTGCTGAGCCAGGAGTTCATCAGTAAATGCCTGACAATCACAAAACCGCGGCCGTTGAAGGACGTGTCCAGCTCGCCCTGGCAGGTGAGGCGGATCAGCAGGCCGACATGATCGGCCAGTTCGAAATGGTGGTTGGCCAGCAGCAGGATTCGGCCGTCAGTCTGGACCTGTACGTCGCAGGCTTCGGCCCCTGGAACGCCAGGGGGGAGCCAGAGATTGCGCATGCCCAGGGACAGGTTCCCCGGCAGGCGTACGACACAGAGCCCGTTGTCAGCGAATTCTTCGACGGGGTGACCTTGCGAATCAAACAGCGCCAATGCTGGCAGCGTTCGGTGAGCGCTTTCATAGTGCAGACCGGCCACCAGAATGTGCCCGTTGGCGAGAACGTGGACTTTGCCTGCCATTGCCTCGTTACCGCGCTGGAACTGCCCTATAACGCTGCCGTCAGTGCCAAATGCGAGGTCCGCCGAGCCGTCTTCCAGTAATCGAGCGAGGCCAAAGCAGCTGCCATTCGGCATGCCGACGGTCGCCGCCACCAGCACGCGACCATTGGGGTCAATCTCCACGCTGTTGGCGAGGCTTGTAGTGCTACCGGCGAAATACACCTGGGTTTTGCCACTGCAGGCGAAACTGTGATCCAGGTCGCCAGCTGTGTACCGCGATGCAGGTAGGGCAAAAGCCGTCTGGTGTGGCATGCGCGCATCTCCTTGCGAGCTGACCGAAACCCAAGGGACGGGCGGGCAACTGCCTGCTAAACATTCAATCCCTGAATTAACGATCACACAACTGTCATAACTAACAAGCGGAGGGTCACTGTGTGCCAGAACAGTGTCTTTTCGAACCACTGACAAGCCTGCCAAGTAATTCGATACGGCGAAGTTGGAGTTTGGGTGCGCTGTTACTGTTGAAAACAGCCAGCTGGATAGGGCGGACTACGTTGAAGTAATCCGCAAACCCCTTAATGCGGCATGGACCACGATTGCAGTTTATAACCTTCCTGGCTCAACTCGGCACGGGCCTGCTGCAGCAGGAGTTCGAGTTGTACTGGGTCGGAATAGGCGCTGCTGGGGATTTGGGCGTGACCGATATGGGTATTGGTGCGGTCGATGACGGTGATGCAGAGCTCGCCATTGCCGTCTTGTTGAGCCCAGGCGACGCATTGGAAGGGTTGAAACGCGCGGTCGGCAATCAAAAGAGCTTCGTTGATACGGAGCGGGGCGGTCATGGGGTCTTCTCTCTGTATGCCCAATCAAGTGATGTGCCGTCGGTTGGGCTTACCGTTCGGCTGGTTACTTGTACTGATGCCCCCAACAGTGGGTCAGGTCACACACAATCAAAAGAAATTTCAACTTTCCTTCAAATACTCAATGCAGGGCATCTTTTGAAAGCTGAACGAAAGATACGACTCGTCAGGTAACTCACAAAGAAAAATTCTTATAACTAATCAAGTAGCGCCCCTATAGTCAATCGATACAAGGGCCTGTCAAATTCTTGCTAATGTTACAGCCAGGTCCGGCAAATGACTGTTTTTGCAAATATTTCCTATAATTTGGCGTCAAGGAACAGTCCATGATCGAAGCGCCCGCGCAACGACGTCTATTAGTAGTAGACCCCTGTGACGACTGCCATCGTCTATTCCCGGGTTTGCGCTCTGTGGGATGGGATGTTGATAGCTGTTCCCTGGAGAGCGCCGTCGATCGAATCTGCGACGTTGGCCTGTTGCGTTTACAACCCTTTCATCTGGAACACCCCGACCCTGTCAAAGAGCTGATCAGTCGCAGTGGCACCGAGTGGATCGCTGTACTCAATCAGGAAGTGCTGCGCTTGCAGAATGTCGGGGATTTCGTTTGCGAATGGTTTTTCGACTTCCATACCTTGCCGTTTGACGTCGCCCGGGTTCAAGTCACGCTGGGGCGGGCGTTCGGCATGGCGCGCCTGGGCGGGCAGGGTGCGATTCACATCAATCAGAATGATCACGAGCTACTTGGCGACAGCAAGCCGATTTGTGAACTGCGCAAATTGCTGAGCAAGCTGGCGCCCACCGAGTCTCCGGTATTGATTCGTGGTGAAAGCGGTACCGGTAAGGAATTGGTGGCCCGCACCCTGCACCGCCAGTCCCTGCGCCACAGCAAACCTTTTGTGGCGATCAATTGCGGTGCGATTCCCGAACACCTGATCCAGTCCGAGCTGTTTGGCCATGAGAAGGGGGCCTTTACTGGCGCCCATCAACGCAAGGTCGGACGGATCGAAGCGGCCAATGGCGGCACACTGTTTCTCGACGAGATCGGTGACTTACCCTTGGAGCTGCAAGCCCATCTACTGCGCTTCCTAGAGGAAAAACACATCGAGCGTGTCGGTGGCGGTGAGCCGATCCCGGTGGATGTGCGGGTGTTGGCGGCGACTCACGTAGACCTTGAGGCCATGATCGAAAAGAAACGCTTTCGCGAAGATTTGTATTACCGCCTGAACGTACTGCAAGTCGACACCGCTCCACTGCGTGAGCGCCATGCCGACCTGTTGATGCTGGCCAACCACTTTTCCCACTTCTACAGCCATGAAACCGGCCGCCGTCCTCGCAGTTTCAGCGAAGACGCGCTGATTGCCATGGGCAAGCATGACTGGCCGGGCAATGTGCGCGAGTTGGCCAACCGGGTACGGCGCGGGCTGGTGTTGGCCGAAGGCCGGCAGATCCAGGCGCGAGACTTGGGGTTGATCAGTCAGCACACCACTGCCGCGCCGATGGGCACGTTGGAGAACTACAAGGACCGGGCGGAGCGCCAGGCCTTGTGTGATGTACTTAACCGCCACAGCGATAATTTGAGCGTCGCCGCCAAGGTGCTGGGGATATCCAGGCCTACCTTCTACCGTTTGTTGCACAAGCATCAGATACGGTGAGGTGCTGGCGGCATTGCTCGCTAAGGTCGCTGCAGGCAGGTTGTATCAGTGATTTAACATTTTCTTGCCGAAGTGCTCGAACCGCTTTAGCTCGAGGGTTTGCACGGGGTTGGATGTTTCAGGAATGGACATTTTCGGTAGGGCACCCCCCTATTACACTTCGAGCAAGCGTGTCACGGCCTCGAATGCCGCGTCCTTGCGCTGTTGCCAATCACCTTGCAGTACCTGACAAGGCTGGCGGTGCAGGTCAAGCCATTGGCGGCTTGCCTGGAAAAACGCCTGGCGTTCTGCCAGTTGCGGTTGGCAACGCTGCCCGTCATCATGCCAAGCCACGGTTTCAGGGCTCAGCAGCAAATGCAGGTCGTAGTGCCGTACCAGCAATGCTTGCTCGATCCATGTCGGGCAATCGCCAAACAACGTGCGACTCCAAAGTATATTGCTTAAGAGATGCGTATCGAGGATGAGCAGTGACGGCTGTTTGGCTCGTGCTTCATCTTCCCAAGCTAACTGGCCATGTGCTATCGACGTAATATCGTCGTAGCAGGTATTGCGAGCTTTGCTGTCGATGAAATACCGAACGTACTCATTGACCAATATGCCGCCAAAATTGGCGTGAATCTCGCCCGAAAGCCAGCTCTTGCCACTGGATTCCGGCCCCGTGAGCACCAGTACCTTCATGCGTGTAATGCCGGGTCGGCACGCCATTCTCGCCAGCCTTGCACCGCCAGCAACAGGAACAGTGCATAGAGGGCAGACGTGAGGTACATGCCTTTATAGATGAACAGCCCGACGAAAATCACATCAACGGCGATCCACAGTGGCCAGCATTGCACGCGCTTTTGCGCCATCCACATCTGCGCAACCAGGCTGAACCCGGTCAGTGCGGCGTCGAGCCATGGCTGGGCGGCATCGGTCCAGTGCGCCATGGCGGCGCCCAACAGCACACTGCCCAGCGCGCCGACCGCAAGGCTCAGGGCGACTGACTTTGCGTCGAGCCGGCTGACCTGCCGACCGGTGTTTGCCTCGCCTGCACGTGTCCATTGCCGCCAGCCGTAGAGTTGCAGCGCAGCGTAGACCACTTGCAGGAGCATGTCCGAATACAGCTTCACCTCAAAAAAGATCCAGCTATAAAGCAGCACCATGACCAGACCGATCGGCCAGCACCAGGGGTTCTGTTTGACCGTCAACCAGACGGCGATCACACCGAGGGCGGCGGCAAACAGTTCAAGCCCGGACATGGTAGATCCTTGGGAAAGCGAAATAGGGGGGCGGATTGTACCGGCAGCTGCCACCAAGTAGAACCTGTAGCAACGAAGCTGCATCCCGCTTGTAGCAGCTGACGAGCAGCGCGAGGCTGCGTCCGGCGACGAAGTCGTCGTGAAATCAGGTTGTACGGTGGTTCAGGAGCTTCGCGTACTCAGGTTTTCGACTGCTGCGCAGCCGGACGCAGCCTCGCGCTGTTCGGTAGCTGCTACAGAGGGCGTGTTACGCGCGCAATTGCTTGAGCATCAACATCACCACCGACACGATCAAGATGAGCCACAAGCGTCGGCTGATCAACACACTGCGCAAGCTGTTCAGAACGCCGTCACTCCAATATTTTTTTCTTGTCATAAACGATTGCCAGCATCCAACCACGCTTTGCCGGGCGGGCATATGCAACCCAAGTCCTATTCCGCGGCAGCGTTATAAAGGCTTGTCTGATAGGATTTCGGCCCCGCGCGGAAAAACCTGAATCCAGGTTGGATTTTCACGGAATTTTTACGGTTCCGTCTGGATCCTGTGCGCGCGGAACTTCAGCTACGCTCAGCGCGATGAACGTTTAAAAAAACTAACGGGGCATGCCTGGGGGCATTGCTTTTTGGGGGATTGATGGATCTGTGGACTGCCTTTCAGGCATTGATACTTGGCGTAGTGGAAGGGCTGACGGAGTTTCTGCCCATTTCCAGTACCGGGCACCAAATCATCGTGGCCGACTTGCTCGATTTTGGTGGTGAACGCGCTATCGCGTTCAACATCATTATCCAGTTGGGTGCGATCCTGGCGGTGGTGTGGGAGTTCCGCCGCAAGATTCTCGATGTGGTCACCGGTTTGCCGACGCAACCGAGCGCTCGACGTTTCACTGCCAACCTGTTGATTGCTTTCATGCCGGCCGTGGTATTGGGGGTGATTTTCTCCGACTTGATTCACCATTATCTGTTCAACCCGATTACCGTCGCCACGGCGCTGGTGGTGGGCGGGATCATTATGTTGTGGGCCGAGAAACGCCAACATGAGGTGCATGCGGAAACCGTCGACGAGATTACGTGGCAAGATGCGCTGAAAGTCGGTTTCGCCCAGTGCCTGGCCATGATTCCGGGTACTTCGCGTTCCGGATCGACCATCATTGGCGGGTTGCTGTTCGGCCTGTCGCGTAAGACTGCTACCGAATTCTCGTTCTTCCTGGCGATGCCGACCATGGTCGCTGCGGCGGTGTATTCGGGTTTCAAATACCGTCATTTGTTCGTGCCCGCGGATTTTCCGGTGTTCGCGATAGGTTTCGTGACGGCCTTCATCTTCGCGATGATTGCCGTTAGAGGCCTGCTCAAGTTCATCGCCAGCCACAGCTACGCGGCGTTTGCCTGGTATCGAATCGTGTTCGGCCTGGTGATTTTGGCGACCTGGCAGTTTGGCTGGGTCGACTGGTCTGCGGTCAAGCCATGAGTGACGCCGGCACGCGCCGCAACCCCGGACGCAGGTCCGGGGGAGAGAACATTCAGAATCTACGGCTGAAACTGCTGGTTTTTGCAGTGCTTTGCGCGCTGCCGATGTTTGGTTCGGTGTCGCTCTGGCTGCGCGGGGTGTCGTTGATTCCGCTGGCGGCGTACGGAATCGTCAGTGTACTGGCGTTTTTCCTGTACTGGAGCGACAAGCGCAAGGCCCGCGCCGACAGCTGGCGTACGCCGGAAAACGTCTTGCACGCGGTTGAACTGGCGGGTGGCTGGCCCGGTGCCTTGCTGGCCCAGCAGGTGTTTCGACACAAGACTCGCAAAGTCTCCTATCAGCTGCTGTTCTGGCTGATTGTGTTGCTGCACGAGGTGTTCTGGATCGACCAGTTGTTCCTCGGTGCGAACCTGCTGGCATTGCTTTAAAGCAGCAATCCCACTTGGGTGCGCTTGGGCAACTTGCTCACCACCAGTTGGTGGGAACGTTGCAACAAGCCTTGCAGCTCTTCGGCACCCAGCGGGTAGGGCGTTTGCATGATGATCCACTGGGCTCTCGCCAAATAGGGGGCTGGGTGGATGCCCGGCCGGTCGCAATGCCCCAGAAACAGGTCCTTGTCGACTTTGAAGGCCAGGGAGTCGCCGCGCAGGTTCTGCAACGCGAACATCTTGTTCCCGGCAATCGAAAACACCCGCACACCGCCCCACTTATAGTCCTCCCGCGCACCCGGCAGCGCGAGACAGAACTGTGCGACGTCCTCTTCGCTCATACGTGCTGCCTTCATATCAGTCGGTCCCCACAGGCGTTGAATGATTCGATCAAGTGGTCGAGCCAGGCACGAACCGCGGGCATCACCCCGCGCCGGTGAGGGTATACCGCTTGCAGCCAGCCGCCCGGCAATGACCATTGGGGTAGCAGTTGTACCAGCGAGCCCGATTCCAGCTCCTGCTCGCAATACATCATAGGCAGCAAGGTAAAGCCCTGACCGGCGAGGGTGCAGGCCTTGCGCACGATGAAGTCGTCGATGCCCAGCCGCGCTTCCAGGCTCAGCTCAAGACTTTTGCCCTTTTGATCCAGCAGGCGGATATGCACCATGCGGTCGGCTTCGAGGGCGCCGAGTATTGGCAGGTTCTTCAGGTCGTCGGGTTGGTTGACTTCCCGTCCGTGCAAAAATTCGGGGGTGGCGACCATGACCATTTGCGCCTGGCGTAAGCGTCGAGTGACCAATAACGGATCTTCGTCGCCCAACTCACGCACGCGCAAGGCGACGTCGACACCTTCAGTCACCAGGTCGACCCGGCGATTGACCAACATGACTTCCAGCTGTACCTGGGGGTATTTCTCAAGAAACCGTGCGATGACCGTCGGCAATCTCTCATGTGCCAGGCCGACGGGGCAGGACACCCGCAGTCGCCCGCGCGGTTCGCTGGACATGCTGGCCACCGCTTCATCGGCCATTTCGGCTTCCAGCAGCATTGCCTGACAGTGCCGCAGGTAGCGCTCGCCCACGGCCGTCAGCTTGAGTTGGCGGGTGGTGCGTTGCAGCAGACGCGCGCCAAGGCGTTCTTCCAGTTCGGCAATGCGCCGTGAAAGGCGTGATTTGGGTATCCCGAGCAAACGCCCGGCGGCCGCGAAGCCGCCGGCTTCAACCACCTTGGCAAAATAGTAGAGATCGTTGAGGTCTTGCATGACGGCAGTCCAATTGTTCTATCAGTGGGACGAACTATCGCATTGTTGCGGTCTAATCAGTTATTGGTTTCGTCTGTAGGATTCTTTCCATCAGATCGCCCCGTGGCGGTCCTCACCTGGAGATCCCACATGAAACTGTTGCATATCGATTCGAGCATTCTTGGTGACAACTCGGCTTCCCGTCTGCTGAGCAGCGAAGTCGTTAAAGCCTGGCAAACCGCAGAGCCGAACGCTGTGGTCACTTACCGCGATCTGGCCGCCGATGCCATCAGCCATTTCTCTGCCACAACGCTGGTCGCCGCCGGTACTACCGCCGAACTGCGCAACGCCGCGCAACAGCACGAAGCCGAACTGAGCGCCACCACCCTGGCCGAATTCCTCGCAGCCGATGCTGTCGTGATTGCCGCACCGATGTACAACTTCACCATCCCGACCCAACTCAAGGCCTGGATCGATCGCATCGCCGTTGCCGGACAGACCTTCCGTTACACCGAAGCCGGCCCTGAAGGCCTGTGCGGTGGCAAAAAAGTCGTGATTGTTTCGACTTCCGGTGGCCTGCATGCCGGCCAAGCCACGGGCGTGGCTCACGAAGAGTACTTGAAAGTGCTGTTCGGCTTCATCGGCATCACCGACATCGAGTTCGTCCGTGCCCAAGGCCTGGCCTACGGTGACGAAGTGCGTACTAAAGCCATGAGCGACGCTCAAGCGCAAATCAGCGAGCAATTGTTTGCCGCTGCGTAAGGCTTGCGTAAAAGACGTCAAACTGCTCAGGTAATACCCAAAAAACTCTGTATTCTGATCACGCAAGTGGCAGATGCGGAGTTTTTTGTGTCTGACTGTTACGGGTTGTGGCCCAGATTATGCAGCACGGGGTTAACGTTCCCGTTCTGCAACGACCTTGGTGGCCGCAAATTGCTGGTACAAGGCCGCTGCCTCGATAAACCGAGGAGAACGGGCTTTCCGGTCAAGTAACAAATGGTGGGGCATCCTTATGGTGCGTCTTTGTGCAGCGTTACTGTTTTGCCTGCTCAGCAGCCTGAATTCAGTTCACGCCGCGCCTGCGCCGCATCCTCACTGGAGCGTCGGCTTCCATGAGATGAGTTTTCTCGACCCCCTCGATTTGCAACCGATGCACGCCATCGCGTTCTATCCCTCCAGTGCCAGAGAACACACCAGTAATATCGAGGGCTACACGGTCGAAGCCGGGGAAGACATTCCTGTGGCAATCGGGCGCTTCCCGATGCTGATGCTGTCCCATGGCAACACCGGAACCCCGCTGGCCCTGCATTACCTCGCCACTTCGCTGGCGCGCAAAGGCTTTGTGGTGGTCGCGGTGTTCCATCCCGGCGACAACTCCAAAGACCACAGTCGCCTCGGTACGTTGAGTAATCTTTACGGCCGACCCATCCAGATTTCCGAAGCCATTACCGCCACCTTGGGCGATCGCATGCTCGCGCCGTTCGTCAATGCCAATCAGGTCGGGGTGATTGGCTATTCGGCGGGCGGTGAGACGGCGTTGATTCTTTCAGGTGCCACACCGGACCTGGATCGCCTGCGCCGCTATTGCCACGAGCGTCCGGACGACCACGATGCTTGCAACACCCAAGGCGAACTGATCGTCGACCGCGATGACCTGCAACCCGTGGCCGACCCGCGCGTGCATGCCTTGCTGTTGATGGCGCCGTTGAGTTTGAAGTTCGGCCGTCAAACGCTGGCAGACGTGCATGTGCCGGTACTGCTTTACAGTGGCGATGGCGACAAACTGGTGGCGTTCGATAAAAACGCTGCGGCGCTTGCGCGCAAACTGCCGATCGCACCGGATTTCAAATTGCTGGCTGGCGCGGGGCATTTCGTGTTCATGGCGCCGTGCAACGAAGAACAGATCATTGCCATGCCGGCACTGTGTACCGACGCCGATGGTGTCGACCGTGAAGGCATTCATCGCGACATGATTTCCGAGGCCGGGCGTTTTTTCACTCGCTCGCTGGGCATCGCAACCCGGGCGGGCCTGCAAACCGCTGATCAGTAGGAGCCGAGCTTGCTCCGGGCGGCGTTCCGACGATGGCGGTCTGTCTGGCGACGCATGTGTTGAATGTGACGCCGCCATCGTCGGAACGCCGCCCGGAGCAAGCTCGGCTCCTACAGGATTGTGGGTATCAGGCCATTGCGCGGCGTTTCAGTAACAGGGTCAGCGCTAATCCGGCCACCGACAACAACGCCGCACTAAAGAAAATCCACGTATACCCCAGGTTCAACGCCACTGCGCCCATCAACGGCCCGGCGATTGCCAGTGCCAGATCAAAAAATACCGCATAGGCACTCAAACCTGCGCCGCGACTGGAATTGGGCACCTGTTTGATCGCTTCAACACCCAGCGCCGGATAGACGAGCGACAAGCCAAAACCGGTCAGGCCAGCGCCGATCAACGCATAGCCGGTCGAAGGGGCCAGCCACAGCAGCCCCAGGCCCACGGTTTCGATGCTCATGCAGACAATGGCTGAAGTGAATCCGCCGAAACGGCTGATACTGGAGATGAACAGCAGTCGCGCCAAAATAAAGCAGACGCCAAATACCGTCAGGCAATACGCGGCGCCGGCCCAGCCACGGCTGACGTAATACAGGGTAATAAAGGTGGTCAGCGTGCCGTAACCGATGGAGGCCAGGCTCAGGCCCGCCCCAAACGGTGCAATGCGCCCGAACACTGCCCAAAACGGCAGCCGCTCGCCGCGAACCACCGGCACTGAAGGTTTGTTGCGGATCAGCAGCAGCGCGACAAGCGCTAATAGCGACAGAGCGATCCCTAAACTGGCGAAACCATACTCGGAGACCATTACCACGCCCAGCGGTGCGCCAATAGCGATGGCGCCGTAAGACGCAATGCCGTTCCAGGAGATTGAACGGGCCGTGTGTTGAGCCCCGACCTGGCCCATGCACCAACTGATGGTGCCGACACCGATCAGTCCTTGGGCGATCCCAAGTAACAAGCGACCGGCGATCAGGACCAACAGACTGAGCAGCGGCAAGCTTTGCAACAACGTCGAAAGCAACGTCAACACGCCGCTCAACACAATCCCCGTCAACCCGTAAATAATCGCCCGCTTAGTGCCGATGCTGTCCGACATGCGCCCGGCCATGGGCCGGCTGAGCAGGGTGGCCAAGTATTGCGAGCCAATGGTCAGCCCCGCGATGATCGCGCTGAAACCCAGTTGCTCATGGACATACCCCGGCAACACCGCAATCGGCAGGCCGATGCAGAGGAAGGCAATAAAAGTATAAAAAACGATGGAGACGATCTGCAGGGTGATCGCCAGGGAGCTTTGCGGGGGCTGTTGCGGCGCAGACATGTGGGCTCGTTCGCGGGCGGCGGAGGGAGAACTGCATCATGGCTTGGGAGTGAAATAAAAGAAAGCAGGCTAACTATATTCGTTGTGTCTGAGGGCCCCTTTGCGGGTAAGCCTCGCTCCTACGGGATCAAAGTCGTCCACAACAATTGCGCACGACGCAAATCCTGTAGGAGCGAGCGATGCGGCGATCCGACTTGCCCGCGAAGAGGTCCTCTGCACCGAAAAATATTCAGCGCTGAAATGCAAAAAGCCCCGTCACCAGGACAGGGCTTTTCATTTATTGCGAACGCTTAGAACACTACACCCTGGCTACGCAGGTAATCATCATAGGTGCCGCTGAAGTCGATCACGCCGCTAGGGCTGAGTTCGATAATGCGGGTGGCCAGCGACGATACGAACTCACGGTCGTGGCTGACGAAGATCAGCGTGCCCGGGTAGTTCTCCAACGCCAGGTTCAGCGACTCGATGGATTCCATGTCCAAGTGGTTGGTCGGTTCGTCCATGATCAACACGTTCGGCTTTTGCAGGATCAGCTTGCCGAACAGCATGCGACCTTGCTCACCACCGGAGATGACCTTGACCGACTTGAGGATCTCGTCGTTGGAGAACAGCATGCGCCCGAGGGTGCCGCGAACGATTTGCTCGCCACCCTGAGTCCACTGACCCATCCAGTCGAACAGGTTGCAGTCGTCTTCGAAGTCGTGCGCGTGGTCCTGGGCGTAGTAACCCAGTTCCGCGGCGTCGGTCCACTTCACAGTACCGGCATCCGGGGTCAGTTCGTTGACCAGGGTGCGCAGCAGGGTGGTTTTACCGATACCGTTCGGGCCGATGATCGCTACGCGCTCGCCAGCTTCAACCTGGAAGCTGAAGTCCTTGAACAGCGTCTTGCCGTCGAAGCCTTTGGCCATGCGTTCGACGATGACCGCCTGACGGTGCAGCTTCTTGGTTTGTTCGAAACGGATGAACGGGCTCACACGGCTCGAAGGCTTGACCTCGGCCAGCTGGATCTTGTCGATCGCCTTGGCACGGGAGGTGGCCTGCTTGGCTTTCGAGGCGTTGGCCGAGAAGCGGCTGACGAACGATTGCAGTTCCGAAATTTGCGCTTTCTTCTTGGCGTTGTCCGACAGCAGTTGCTCGCGGGACTGGGTCGCCACGGTCATGTACTCGTCGTAGTTGCCCGGGAACAGACGCAGCTCACCGTAATCCAGGTCAGCCATGTGGGTGCACACGCTGTTCAGGAAGTGACGGTCGTGAGAGATGATGATCATCAGGCTGGAGCGCTGGGTCAGAATGTTTTCCAGCCAGCGGATGGTGTTGATGTCCAGGTGGTTGGTCGGTTCGTCGAGCAACAGCACTTCTGGATCGGAGAACAGCGCCTGCGCCAGCAATACGCGCAGTTTCCAGCCTGGAGACACTTCGCTCATCGGGCCAAAGTGTTGCTCGATGCCGATACCCAGACCCAGCAGCAATTCACCGGCACGGGATTCGGCGGTGTAGCCGTCCATTTCGGCGAATTCGGTTTCCAGCTCGGCCACGGCCATGCCGTCTTCTTCAGTCATTTCCGGCAACGAGTAGATACGGTCGCGCTCGGCCTTGACCTTCCACAGCTCTTCGTGACCCATGATCACGGTGTCGATCACGGTGAATTCTTCGTAAGCGAACTGGTCCTGGCGTAATTTACCCAGACGCACGTTCGGCTCGAGCATGACCTGGCCACCGGAAGGCTCAAGGTCGCCACCGAGGATTTTCATGAAAGTCGACTTGCCGCAACCGTTGGCGCCGATCAGGCCGTAGCGGTTGCCCGCGCCGAATTTGACCGAAACGTTTTCGAATAGCGGCTTGGCGCCGAACTGCATCGTGATGTTAGCTGTGGAGATCAATTACTTTACCTATCAATGGGTTGCGAGCCGCGCATTTGGCGTTTGGGCCAATCCTGGGGCATTTTTGAGCTTTTCCATCTCGCCCCAGTCTCCGCTAGAGTTCAACCAGCGCGCATAAGTCGAGAGCAGCATCTGGACGCTGTGTCCGAGCTGTTGGGCAATAAAGGCGGGATTCATGCCAGACATTATGCATATTGTCGCATAAGTATGACGGCAGTTGTACGGCGGTCGATAACGGATCGTCAGCTTCTTCAACACGGGGCCCCACTGCTTGTGCAGATCTGAGGTCTGCCGGATGTGCTCGCTCATCTTTGAAGGTGGGAAAACGTAGGGGAAGTCCTTGACCGAACCGCTTCCAGCTTTCCGGCGTTTCGCATATTGCTCCGCGAACTTCAGGGCGTGTAGTGCGCGATCATTGAGCAGCACATGTCGGTTTTTCTTCGTCTTGGTGCGCTCCTTGATGATCCCCTGGGCTATCGCCCGGCAGACATGCACTTGGCGTTTTTCCTTGTCGACCTCATCCCAGCGAAGCGCAATAATTTCCTGCGGGCGCATTCCGGTAAAGAAGGCGAACTCGAAGAATGCCGCATAGATCGTGCTCGGCCAGTGCTCCATGCTGTAGAGCTCTGCGATTATCTTGTTGGCCTCATCCAGACTGAATGGGTCGGGCTCATTTCTCTTGCGTTTCGGCGCGTCCAATAGCTCTGCGGGATTCTTCCCGATGAGTTCCTCCCGTACCGCGTCATCCAGAATAGTGCTAAGCCGAACCATCGCATTGCGCTTCACGCCAGGTGATGACCACTCGATTTCCCCAATGATCTTGCGAAGGGTCATTGTGCTGATAGCGCTCATGCGTGTTAGCGCGAGGTAAGGCATCCAGTACAAGTTCAGCGCGCTTTTGTAATTCAGGTGCGTGCCTTCCTCTATCTCTCTTGCGCTCAGCCATGCCTGGGCATACTCCCCGAATAACACTTCGTTGCCCCCAGACAGAACCGAACCGGGGAACAATTCAGCGTATTTTGCTTCGTCCAGTAATCCATGCTTGATCAGGCTGATTACTTGATCTCTAAGACTGGTGGCAGCCTTGATGCCCGTCTTCGTTGTGGGCAGCGTGAGTGTTTCTGATCGACGCTTACCGTCCCAACTAAAACGGATGCGGATGGTATCGCCCCTGATTTCCAACCCGGCGGGCAAACCCAAAGGCTTTCGAGCCATTCGTCGTATCTCCTAATGCTATACGTAATGTTGTGGCCGAATTTGTTCCAAACCCCCTCAGGAATTTGGTTTCGGCTTCGTCGCGTTTGCAGGGCTTTGGTTGTGGTACCCAAACGCTCAGCCATTTGTTTTTCAGTTACTTTGTCGAGGTCGGGTACCTGGTAGACCTGCTGATTTGCGAGGGCGCTCATGACTTCACCTTGATGTCGACATCGTCATGAATCCATTCGATATCAAGCAGGTCATCGTCGTCGATTTGCGACTCCCGCAGATCGCTGCTCGCCAACAACTCCGCGACCTCGTTGTCATCCATATTCACAATGACCTTTCGAAAATTCACGACCGCTTTGCCGGTGAGTACGACTGTTGGTTTCATGTGGCAATACCTGTCCTTGCCGCTATGGCGGCTGACTTTGAAGGGGAGGGAATTACTGCGGGGCTGACTACAGAACGTTCAGCTCCTTGACCTTGTAGAGGCTGGAGTTCAGCTGGGCGGCTAGGTGATGAGCCTGACCTGAACGATGAAGATTGCGTTGGCGGTGCAGTGATCTCGAACGCCAGCACCGACGCAGTCATGACGTAGGCGCTTCACGACGTCGGACCAGGTATCGGCGTCGAGAGCGCTGGCGGTGGCCAGGCTGCGCTCCGGCTCAGCGATTTTGTTTTCTGTGGGCATGGGGATACCTCGACGGTATATTTGGCCTTTTGGGAATGGGAAAAAATATGAGTAGTCCAATCACTAGCTATTTTGCCACTGATCGTAACAAGCAAATCTTATCTAATATTATGAACAAGGTTCGTGGTGGGTTGGATGCAATAAGAGATGGCGATAATTTTAAGCATAAATTCCTGCTTGAGTTTATTGGGGTCACGCTTTTCCACATTCATAGTGATCCAGAAAGCTTTGATGAAAGATGTATTATGAATATTGCTGCGTTAGGCGATCGGTTCATGGATAATGTGGGAAGCTTTAACTTGATCGAGGAAGACGCCGAGCATCTTTTTTCTTATTGCTACCGGTTTGTAATTGAATATCAGCTCAGTAGTCCTCATCAGATTTCATCCGAGCTTCTGTCGATTCTGTCTCGTGTGTCTGATTTTGAATATAGTACTGCGGCCACTCAAGTTAGATATGCTGGCCACCAGATGTTAATTAACATTGTCCAGCATTACTTATATCACCCAAGTTTGGCATCTTTGAAAAATTTGCCGGAGGTTATTCAACGTTCAGAAACTGAACGGGAAAACGCTGAAAAAGCAATTCTAGATAGAGAAACTAGGGTGAACGCATTGGCTGAAAAGCTTGAGACGTATGAAACAGCGTTCAATTTTGTTGGGCTTTACTCAGGTTTCAAAAGTCTGAAGGTTACAAAAGTGGCGGAAAGAAGGTGGAACTTCTTTTTTCTCCTCGTGCTTGGTTTCTTGTTGCTCGTCCCCGTGGTTGTTAAATTCTCAAGCTTGCTAAATGCCACGCCAAAATCTGAGCCAGACCTCATTGGTCTTGCTGCTCTAGCTGGTTTGGAATTGCTGCTTCTTTATTTTTTCAGAGTCGCCCTCCAAAACTTTCGCTCTGTTAAAGCTCAGCTGCTCCAAATTGATTTGCGGATGACACTTTGCCAGTTTGTGCAGAGCTATGCGGAATACTCAAAAGGTGCACCTGAAGGAAGCAAGGGGCTTCTTGAACGTTTTGAACAGGTTGTGTTCAGCGGCATAGTTAATGATGAAAGCGCTATACCTTCTACATTCGACGGTTTAGATAAGCTTGCCGAATTAGTGGGTAAAATCCGCAAGTGATAGGGCGTTTAGCTTGCCGGCTGGTGTGATTCGTTGAAGTGCGGTATTTGTGTTCGGCCCGGCATGGAGCCGGATTATAATTTATTAATAGGAGAAGTTATGGGGTTTTCTGGTTTACTTAGTACGGACACGTTCCCAGATCGAAGTCCGAACCGTCAGTGTTGGCTGCTGTTTCGAGCTGGTTCACTTTTCCATCTGGAAGATTTTCAGAAAGGGAAAATGTATATGAATAGTTTGAGTTATTTTTCAGGGCTAAAAGGCGAAGAATCTACTGCGTTAAGAAAGGATGTTTTAGAGAAGAATTATTTAAAATTTCATAGTCAGCTAGGCGGAAAACAGGTTGGTGAGCTTTTTATAGAGATTAATGGCGAAGAAGTTTCATTAGGGCCTGACGCCGTATTGCATGTCGATCTACCTAACCCAGCTAATATTTTTGTCTTTTGTATGGCTGCTATAGCTGATGGTCCCGATGGCTTGGTAGCTGGGGAACAGAAAGGGGCTGTCAGTTTGAGCGCTGATTTCAAAAAATTTGGTGACTACGTACTGGTCATCAAGAGTAATGTAGAGTTTTCAAAGAGATTGAGCGCCGCAATTATTTCAAACCCTCATCTGTACAGTTCTCCATTTTTTGAAGGCGGCCATGGGCAAGTTGACTATGTAGATATGAACGCTCATAACGGTGTCGTCGGACTTTTCAGAAAAGATATTGAGTATGCGTGGCAGAGAGAATACAGGTTCTGCTTGGGGGCTAACTCTGAAATCTTGAATTCTGAAGGTGCGTTGGAGTTAAATCTAGGAGATTTGAGTGATATCACGACCATCGTGCCTGTTGAGCAATTTGCATCGCAGACTCTTACATTGAAGAGAGGAATCATCGAACTTAAGGATGGAGTAAAGAGGCATCGTTACATAGATTGATGCCTCGGTCTAAATCTCAGGCGGTATAGATTTTTCCTTCGGCGTCGTGAGGTTTGTTCATGGCGAAGTTGATGCGGGCGCAGGCCTCGGTGACCATTGGCCAGGCGCCCAAAGTTGCATGCGGTGACGAGTTGCACTTACTTCGGATCGAAAGCACCTAAAGACAGCGCGGCAGCATCGCCAATTTTTTGCTGGAGTACGGTCTTGAACTCCTGTGCAATGTCCTCGCGCTGAACCTCTTCCCCAACCCAGCGCAGTTTCAGAACCGGTTGAGCGCCGCTGGTGATCACCGACACGCGCAGCATGATCTGCTTTTCGGTCAAGCCTTCGTATGGGATTACGTTGAACAGCAGTGTCGCAGGTAGCGTTTCTTTGCTCCGTGCCTCGATTTGGTCGAGCGTGCTGCGGCTGGCGCTGGTCTCGCTGACGGTGTGGTCCGACTCGGAAGCGGCCTTGATGGTAATGGTCCGTACCGCTGCGATTGCCTTGGCGATGGTCATGCTGCCACCGCTCTCGTCAGTCGCTGATAGGAACTGATTCCAATCTTCGATCCAGTCGCTGAGGTCCCTTTGCGACATTGCGCGTCCGCCGATGGCCTGCGCAGACTTGTAGCCGGCCGTAGGTTTCAGTCGCAGAATCGCGCGGTCATCAGCGTGACCTGGTAACTCGTCAGTGCCCAGGTTGAACAGTAGCGTGCAGGTCATTTCGTCCTGATCGATGAAGCCTTTTGCATTCGGTACCGCCCGACCAGCCACGTAAGCGCTGAAGTCAGCCAGCGAGTGGGTGGAGTAGATGCCACGGAAACGGCTGCGACCGGCCTGCCATTTTTCCAGAGTGACCACTTGGCAGCCTTCGGGCAGCACGATGGTCGGCGTTTGGGTGGCCAGCGCTTTACCACTCGCTTCGAGTGCGGTGTCGGTAATGAGCTGGATCGCTTCTTTGGTCAGAGACATTGGTCAGTTCCTTGATGGTCAGGCGGTTAGGAGCGGGGAGTGATAGGGGCTTGTTCACGGCTGAAGAGCTGGTCGTGCTTCTCGGCGAAGAGGGTGATCTTTCCACCGGAGCCGACGTGCATTGGCGTATCCAGGCTGGTGTTCTCGCTGCGGGTGCCACGCTTGGTCGGCACCTTGTAGTCGAGCTTGTGCTTGATCTTTACCTGGCTCGATTCGCCGATCTGGCTGAAGTCCAGGGTAATGACCAGCTTGCCGGTCTTGCCGTGATCAACCACCCCGGCGGCTACTTCGGAAAGGGCGTGGCCTATTTGGTTAGCGAATGCGCCGCCGTTCAGCTCTTCGAGGAACTCTGCGGTGTCGGTTGGGGTAGGCATGGCTGTTTCTCCGGGATGGCCATTAGGCCGCTAGGGGGAAGGTGAAATTGAGGCTGACGAAGGCGCTGGCGTCGCTGGTTGCTGACACGTCTCATGCTGCTATCTGCTGGCTCCATACGCCCACGGCATCGAACATCCGGGCGGCCTGTTCTTCAGTCAGCGAGATGTCGGCGGGAATGGCGATCCAACCCGACGCGACCCGATGATTCGGATTGCTCTCGGCGACCAGGGCTTTGTAGGTGTCCTCGATCACGTCCTCGAGGTGGGCGGCCAGATAATTGCCTTGGGGCGCAACCTCGACCGATTTGGTGTAGCGATGGCCATTCTGATCGCGGCACTGGGCGCTGACATAGATCGTCCAGCGGTGGGCAACGTCGCAGACTGCCTCGGCCATGCGTTGCCCTGGCGGGATGCTCCTACACGTCTTCCAGTTGATCATCCCTTGGCATCCGCTAGGATCAATGTGGATTACTGCGACATGATGGGTGTTAAGCCGTGCCCGGCTCATTCGCTCGATTCGAGCGCGCATATTGTGTGGCTTCCGCTTGCTCATTTTGTCTCCGCAAGCTTTTGCGGCCCTTTGTGTTCGGCTTGTGTCGGGGAGGGACGTCGCCGTTTCAACACGGCTTCAGGATCAATCGCAGCTGACCGTGGCGGCGGATGCTGAGGTTCGTAGCCTGGCGCTTCGGTGACCTTGCCGCCGACACGGAAGAACTCGGCAATCTTGCGATTGATGTCGGCCTGCGCCTGCAGGTGCGGATCAGGAACAGAGCCGCCAATCATCATTGCGCTCCGAAGAAAGCGAACGCTCCGAGTAACACGGCAAAGCCGCCAACCCAGCGCAGCATGAGGCGACCGAAGCGGCGGACAGACACGCCAACTGAATCGAGGACATCGGCGTTTTTTTCAAGCTGTTGCGCGTAACGGCAGGCGCAGTCATGACCTGCTTGGGCACCGCGAGAAAGGCCGGTCGAGCGCTCTATCACATCGAACTTGTTCGCGCCCAGTGGGACTAGGGTGAAGCGAAGCGGCCGAATAGGCTCTTCCTGACCAATCATTTGGTACATCTCCGAGGTGGACATTGAGAGTCGATCCCGCAACACCTGCAGGACCGCTTGTTTTTGGCGAATGGTTTGGTTCATCACGATTCCTTCATGTGAGTTGCGGTTATTCGTCAGCACTCGGGCCGTCCGCTGGTTGCCGTTGGGCGCAGGGGAGAGTGCTGACGGATAAAGGCGTGAAAAAGAAAGGCCCGTTGGACGTTCGGGCCTTTCGCAGATGCAGTGATCTTTGGGCTATGGTCTATTTCATGACGGTCATCCTCGAATGCGCGCCGTTGGCATCTTGGCGGGCGCTCGCCGTACTCTGGTTTGTTGCATGCAGGTGGCCGGTATAAGCCGGGATTTCGTCCGCATCGGTGAACTCTGAAGCGATGGCACAGAGACCATCCAACAATCGTTGTGCTTCAGAGCTCACCGATGCGGCCTGGTGCTGGGGAGTACCAAGTGCTCGGGCAGTTATCGTCAGGCTGACGTGCAGTGATGCAGTTCGTCCTATTTCCGCCGGAGTGGCGGGGCGCATTGCTTGCCGGGTCATTCACACGGTACTGGCTTTTCACCATCGAGCAGCCGTCCAGGTTGTTCCTGTCGTGGGCAGGCTTTCGGGCCTGTCTGCTCGCCGGTCGCCGTTAGAGGCAATGCGGTCTGTTGTTTGTTGCGCTGACTGTTAAAGAGTGGCGCGGCTTTCGCTGCTGGCCGGTTTCGCTTGGCTTGGGGTAATTTAAGCAAGCTGAAATAGAAGAGTCAAGTATGCTGAATTAATAATTCAGCAACCTGAAATTTATGGGCGTAAAAAAGCCCGCTCATTGGCGGGCTCAATTCACGATTCGCAGTACTGTCGCCACCCGATCCTTACTACGCCACTTTCTAGGCGATCCATTCTGATCCCGTCGGTTTCTTCAATTTCATGAAGGATATGTAGCCACGCTTCAGCAGATTCGTCCTCTGACCTGGTGATTACGATGGATTGGGTTTTCTGCGCATCCGGTGCAGAGATCAGGTGTTGGATACGTCGGCGTATAAGCTCACAGGAGGTCCCAACTGAGCTTGCAGGAGGAGGGGGGCGATGCATGCAGTGATCCTTAGTTTTATCGTTTGGAAGCCCCCCATAAAATGTCAAATGTTTGACGTGCTGGGATATCCCATTTCAGCCAGTTGAAAAAGCTTTGTGCAAAACAGAGAAACGCACACCGCGGACGTAAGAGGAGTGAAAGACTTGAGTGGACCGAAGAAGAAAAGCCCGCGCATGGCGGGCTCTATAAAGGCAGGCAGGATGGACGCCCTATAACTTTTGTAGCGCCCTAACCACGACTCCAACAATTCGGCAGTTCTCTGCGCACATCTCTGTAGGGTAGGCAGGGTTCAAAGGCTTTAAGTAACGTCGACCACCGTCATCCACGAGCTTCTTGAAGGTAGCCTGGTCACTGTCAGCCAATTTGGCCACCACTAGTTTTCCGGACTGAACGTCAGCCTCGGTATCAACCAGGATCAGCGTTCCCTCAGTAACGCTTGTCCCGACCGGAGATGTCATCGAGTCGCCCTTCACCTCAAGCCAGAAAGCCGGGCCCTTTGAGTTGTAGTCCGATAGCTCGTATCGATCTGAAAACCCAGGAGGGAAGGGCTCGATTGCTTCCGCCCATGCACCAGCGGCAACCCAGCTGATTACCGGGTATCGAAACGACTCGACTGGTTGACGTGTGTCCTTCACGTTCGAATCGGAAAGCTCCGTTTCTGCGCCTTCACCTATAGCGAGCCATTCAGCGCGGAAGCCAGTCGCCTTAGCTAACGCATAAAGATTTTCAGGGCGCAGGCTTTTACTTTCCCCTGAAATCCACTGCGTCACAGCAGAGTTCGCAACCCCACATAGGGACGCGATTTCGCCTTTCTTTTTCCCGCTGAGCGCGATGGCTCGGGCAATACGTTCGTGTCTATCCATGACGCCAATATTAAGTTAGCTGAATTTAAGTATGCAGAGCTTTTAAATCCTCGTTGACGCAATAACTTAAGCATGCTGAAATTGCGGCACGCTTGAACGAGGAATGCGCAATGAATACGCGTGAGGTTGCCGAACATTTCGGCAGCAAGAAAAAACTAGCAGTGGCGTTAGGTATTCATCCCAGCGCCGTGACGATGTGGGGGGAAACAATTCCGGAGTCCCGTCAGTACCAAATTCAGGTTCTTTCTAAAGGAAAGTTCAAAGCCGCTCGAACCGTTCGGTGAGACGAATTTTTACCAATCTGCTGGCAAATCGCTACGGAAACAAATCTGAGGTTTTACGAATGGAAAGTTTCTTTAGGGCCTGTCACGACGTGGTCAAGGACGCGGATACCAAGAAGCTTGCGACGCTGATGAATATGCCGCCCGTGAGCCTGCTCCAGCGCGCGAATCCAGACGACGATGGTCACTGGATGAACGTTAAACATCTCTATGCGCTGTTGCTGCACTCAGGCGACATGCGCCCACTTGCTGCGCTGGCCGACGAGTTCTGTTTTGACCTGGTGTCCCGCGAGAAGCCGTCGGCCAAACCGCTGATGGTAGCGCTGGGTCATCTTTCTGCTGAATGCGGAGATGTTGGCCGACTGATCTTCGATGCTGCCGAGGACAACCACATCAGTCAGCACGAAAAGGCTCAAGGCGATAAAGCAATCCTTGAGGCAATCGACGCGCTGCAGGTTCTCCGTGTGTCGTTAAAGGCTGCCTGAATCGCAGACACAAAAAAGCCGACGGAGAAGGTCGGCTTTTTCAACAGCAGTAAAACACTAGAGGGGGCCATTATGAACACGATCGTCGCTCCAAGCAATACGGTCACCATGTCGAGCCGGGAGATCGCCCAGCTCTGCGGAAAAGAACACAAAAACGTCAAGCGTGATGCTCAGAAGATGCTTTTTGAGCTTGGATTAGATGCGCTCAGTTTTGAGCGCATCTATCTGGATGACTCCAATCGACGCCAAACCGAATTCTTCTTAGATCGAATCCTCACGGAAACTCTTCTCACCGGCTATAGCGTGCCGTTGCGCCATCGTGTCGTGACACGTTTGAACGAACTTGAAAACGTGTCACGACACAACGTCACGACAGACCTTCCTGATTTTTCCAGTCCGGCTGCTGCGGCAAGAGCCTGGGCAGAGCAATACGAGCGGAGTCAAGTAGCGAGCCAGGCTTTGGCGTTGGCTGCGCCAAAAGCGGAGTTTGTTGATCGCTACGTCGAATCGACCGGCCTTCTCGGCTTCCGTCAGGTCGCCAAAGTTCTGAAGGCCAACGAGCGATCGTTCCGGCAGATGCTCATCGACAAAGGTGTCATGTATTACCTGAACGGCGAACTCACGCCGAAACAGCCCCACCTCGACGCCGGCCGGTTTGAAGTGAAAACCGGCACCTCCGAACGCAGCAGCCACGCTTTCGCACAAGCCCGCTTCACCCCAAAAGGGGTTGAGTGGATCGCTGGCAAGTGGGCTTCCTACAACATGCAGAGGGTCGCGTAATGGCCGGCGACTGGATCAAATTCGAACTCACCACCTTGGACAAGCCCGAGGTCTGCCAGATCGCTGACTTGGCCGACATCGATCCTGATGCGGTTGTCGGCAAACTGATGCGCGTGTGGGGCTGGTTCGACCAACAAACCGAAAATGGTAACGCTCCGAGCGTTAGCAAAAAGTTACTCGATCGTCTTGTTGGCGTTATCGGTTTCTGCGAACACATGAAATCTGTCACTTGGATGATCGAGGCCGACGGTGTGATCAGCCTTCCTCACTTCGACCGTCACAATGGCAAGACCGCTAAAAACAGGCTTCTCACTGCAAAACGAGTGGCAAACCACAAGGCAGGTAACGCAAAAGGTAACGCTGCGAACGTTAGCGGTGCGTTACCTAAAGAAGATGTAGAGAAGAATAAAGATCAACACAACACACTAGGCGCGAGCGATCGTTTGGAGCCTGTCGAGATGTCGCTTGAATGGGTGCCTGATCAACAACTCTTGCAGGCCTACGCGCTAAGGATGGCCCTACCGGCGGCGATGTTCACCCCGGAGGCCACTGCTGCTTTCGTTTGCCATTACACAGCCAGTGGTCGTGTCGAGACGCAAGCAGCCTGGGTCAGCCTGCTCGTGAAGTGGATCAAGCGCGATGTTGCCCAATCGGCCAGTTCCAATGTTCGCCAATTCCCCATGAAGCAGGTGAACGGCCCGGATTTCGACGACACCAGCTGGTCCGATGACCTGGGTGACTTGTGATGAACCAAGCCAAGCGCGTCCCCCAGAGCGCTAACCAGCTGCTGAGCAAAATGGGCAACCTACCGCCCGTGACGCTGGAACTGCCGAAACAATTGCCGCCTGGTACCGCTGACGTCGTCAACGCGCTGTTCAAGGAACTGCAAGCGATCTTCCCGGCTTGGAAACAGGCGTGGCCCGATGATGAAGCCCTACGGGCTGCGAAACGCAGCTGGGTCAAGGCATTCATCGTCGCCGGGATCAATACCCTCGAGCAGATTCGGTACGGCTTGCAGAACTGCCGACAGCACGGCGGCGATTTCGCGCCGAGCGTCGGTAAGTTTGTGAAGTGGTGTCAGCCAACGCCTGAAATGCTGGGCATTCCTTCGCACGATAAGGCCTTCCGTGAAGCGCTGATCAATTTGGACCCGAGCCGAGCGTTGTCCCGCGAGTGGTCGCACCCGGCGATACGCCATGCCGCGCTGCAATGTGAGATGCATAACCTGAACAGCCTGGTGTCCGAGAAGGCCAGCAAGGTCTTTGATCGCGCCTATGACATCACCATCCGGATGTTGGTCAGCGGACAACCGCTCGAAGACATCGCCATTGGCATCGGCCACGACTCGCAAAAGCTCGAAACGCAGCTGGCGGAAGAGTACGGCGAGGCGCGGTTGTTGATGACCATGTCGCAACAGTCGATCCCGCTTGACGGCAAGGTCGCCCGCGCCCAGCTGCTGGCTCGTTTTGCCAGTGGCCCGGGCAAACGCGAGCAGCAACAAGCCTCGCTTCCACGTACCCGCTTGAACTCCCTCCCTGATCCATTCAATCCCACAGGTGGCTTCTGATGAATGCAGCCAAGCAACAAAACATGCTCGCCGGGCAATCGTCGCTCGCCCGCAAAGTGTTTCAGGTCGTGCCAATTCAGGAAAGCTGGAGTGCCCACGATATTTTCAATTCGCTGATGGCTGCCGAAGCCACCGGTGCCCAGTTCCCGGCTATACGTCGTGGCTTGGGCGAGCTGAAGGAGTCAGGTCTGATTCGCGAACCCGTTAACGGTCATTTCCAACGTACCGCCATCACCATCAAATCCCCGAGAGAGCAGAGCATGTCAAAACCAACCCAGTCGGCCACCATGACCATTCAAAAAGCCGAGACCAGCGCTCTGGATACGTTGGCAATGCTGTCTGGCGAAGTTATCCACTTTGCCGAGGAGGTCGGACAGCGCATGAAAAAGCTGGCGGCGCGTATCGAGGAAGTGGCGCTTTCCGTCGAGGCCGAGCGTGAGTCCACCGCTGAATCACTCGAAAAATTCAAGCTCCTGCAATCTCTGCTGAAGGGGGGCTAATGCGCAAGCGCTTGGCGATCGGTTTGGATATGCCTGATCGCCGCCTGGCTGTGCCAAACCCGGCGAACTATCGGTTCGCCGTGTTCTGCTGCTCGTTCAAGATGGATATGGGCAGCACCCCCGACCACGCTTTGGCGCTGTTCGTTGACCAGGCAATGGCCGAGCGCTACGGCGCCTGGATGTGGCCGACCACGTTTCAAGTCGTTGACCTTGATGATCCTCACGGAGCCCAAAAATGACGGCCTTGGCGAAAACCCTGACGGTGAAGCTGTCGGATGCCGAGATCGAACGCAACGCCAAGAAGCTGCATGTTCGAGATCTGCGCGATGCCAGTCACCCGGCGTTGCACTTTCGCTTTGCGAAGAACCGTTCCCGTGGCTCATGGTACCTGCTCAGCAAACGCACCTGGCACCGTATCGGCGGTTTCCCTGATCTCAGCACCAAGCAAGTGGTCACGGCACTGCCAACAGTGCGTTTGCGGGTGGCTGCCAACGAAGGTTCGGCGCTGTCCAAGTGGGGCACGACCAGCGAGCTGTTGGGATGGTACGCCGAACGCATGTCCCGTGATCGCAGCCTTTCCAGCAAGCGCAAGAGCACTGCCGCTTCGGCCATCAAACGTCACTTGATGCCGCGTCTGGGTGATCTGCCTCTCAGCGATATCAACAAAGCCATGCTCGACAGCGAGCTGATCTGGCCATTGCAGGAAAACTACTCAGCGGGTTACGTGCAGCTGGTGTTCAAGCTTCTGGTCCAGGCGATGCGCCAAGCGTTCAAGCTCGGTTTTATCCGCGTTAACCCGATGGCGGGAATCAAATTCAGCGACTTCAGCAAGACGAAAGTCGGAGCCAAGCCTGGCCGGTTGCGCGGTGTTCAGTTGCCGCAGTTACTGGAGCAGTTGTCCCAGGTCGTGCTGACGGCGCCGGCCGACGCCATGTTGGCGCTGATGATGCTATGTCATGGCACGCGTATCGGCGAAACCCGGCAGGCACGCTGGTCGCATATCAGTCTGGCGGAGCGCGAGTGGTTCATCCCGGCGGAGCACACCAAAACTGGTGTCGAGCATCACCTGCCACTGACGGACCAGGTGCGCGAGCTGCTGATTCGTTATCGCGACATTCAGCAGACCAAGGGGTATGACGGCCAATTCCTGTTCCCGGCGCGCCATGGCAAGGCTCTCAGTGAAGGGCAGGCCAGTGCTGCATTTACCCGATTGGGGCAAGGCGAATGGACCAGCCACGATCTACGCAAATTGGCCCGCACCAGTTGGGCAGATATCGGCATTGACCACCTGATCGGCGAGCTACTGATCAACCACGCCATGGGCCACAACGTGAAGGTGTACATCCAGTCGGACGTCATGAGTCGCAAGCTCGATGCACTGGAGCAATGGCACATCCATCTAGATCAGAAGGGTTTTTCCCTGATTCACGGGTTGACCGGTGTTAGATCCGGAGATTCCGGTAAACCTCTGGAGGCCTTTAAGAACAAGGCCTGTGATGCCGTTCAAGAAACAACCACAGGAGAGGATTCAAAACATGCAGAAAGGGCAGGTGCTTGGCTTTAAGAGGCCTCGGATCGAGCTAGAGCCTTGCCCGACCTGTAAGGGCAAAGCGGTAGTGAAAGGGCTGTTTTATGAGTTGATTTGTACTGCTTGCAACGGCTCAGGTTGGGTTATTCGGGGCAGCAGGTTGGTGCTTTCTTCGGACGAGTTGGTGACTCAATTGAGCTTTAAATTGCAGCAGGCTCAGCGCGAAATTGAAGTGCTCCGGCAGGGATCGTCGATTTCTGGCCCCGCCGAGTACTACCAACAGAACAACCGTCGCGGTGCCGGCGGAACGAATTTCACAGGGGATTGAACGATGGTTGACCGGACGCTGTTCAACGAACTGAAAAGGGCGGATGCATGAAGATCAATTCCGCACGCCAGGCATGGCATGACTGTAACTACAACCCAGCCCCAGGTCAGTCCTCTGATGCTGCCGTGCTGGGTGTTGTGGTGCAAAAAACTGAACGCGGACCTACAGCTGATCATGCTATCCATGCGACGTTAGCTGGCCAGGTTCAGTCGGCTATTGCCCGTCTTCACAACACGTTGCGCGCATTCGGCAACGCCATGTACGCATCTGAGCCTACCGATGATGATCGGGACGCGGCAGAAGAGGCCGTGTTTAATCTGGCATGCTCTCGGGCGCCACGCATGACAGCCGACAAGAGGGAGCGCGCCGAGTACGTGGCCAAAGGGGTATTCCGTCGTTATCGCTACATGCATCAGGGCGGCCAGTCGGCCAATGATGACCCGTTGATCAAGCCTGAACTATTCAGGTCCTGGATGAATGCCGAGTACGGGATCAAGCTTCCATCCACGGCCTGGGGCCGAGATTGGGAGCCGTTTGTGCAGCTCTGCTTTGATGCCTGCTACGACATCGACGCGAAGGCTTTGAACCCGATCGGGGGAGTTATTTACAAAATGAAACAGGCGGCTTGACTTCCCGCACGGCTGGCGGCACTATTTCGCCACTGTTAGAGTTTTGCCTTCGGCAACTTACTCATAAATAAAAGAAAACCCCGCCTTCGAGCGGGGTTTTTGCGTTTAGGCCGTCTCGACTGAAACCGTCAGGCGTTTGCCCAGGGCAGCCAAAGCGCTTTCGACCTGGGCCTCGCCATCGTGCGGGGCTTTTTTGTGATCCTTCTTCCGAGCCTCGGGAGGCAAAAGAGACCCCTGAACATGCCGGACAAACCCGATACCTGGGCCATTGCATTCATGTGGCTGAGTCAGCATTCGCAAACTATTTGGGCGGCATTTTTGTCGTTGTGCATGACCGTGCTGCGTGTGTTCTATACAGGCGGCACTTGGAAAGACGCGCTGATCGAAGGCCCCATGTGTGTCCTGCTTTCATTGAGCATTATTTGGGGGTTCGAGCTGATGGGGTTGTCGCCGTCGCTAGCCCAGCCAGTCGGCATTTGGGTGGGCTTCCTTGGCGTGAAGAAGGTCGCCCACTGGGCTGATCGGATTGCTGAAAGCAAAATTCCTAAATCGGATTCGGCGCCGTGATGGCCTATGCCTCACGAAGCATGAACACTTGCCAATTTTTTCTAGGCTCGCCATTTCGGCGGGCCTTTTCGTTTCTAAGAGGTCAGTCTATGAGCAAGTCCACGCTGAATGATGAACTGGTGCCTGGTGAGCCACCGAAGCCGGGAACGATCGAAATGCTCGCGGGTTTTTCACCTTATTCTCAATTTCCGCTGATTGCGGCAATCGAGTCGACAACCTGCCTGCTGTCCACTTTTCAATATGACCCAGCAATCGTCCGGGCAAACGAGACCGGTGCACCGTTGAGTGTGTTCGGCCGTCTCTTGCAGCATCTGGATGAGTTGCTGGTCGCCCAGCTTCATCAGGTCGGCGAGATGCCTGCTCCATGTCTGGAAGGCCACCAGACAGCTTTATCCCTGCCGTAATGGTTCGCTAAATGGTCAAAATCAACATCACGCCCGACATGCTGCCTGTGTCACAGGCGCTGATGGAGTTGGAGAAAAAGCATATTCCTCATGTGCTTGCCCTGACGGCGACCCGATTGGCCCGGCGGGTCAAGAAGGGTGAACTGACCGTCATGGCTCAGCGCCTGGACCGGCCAACCCGGACTACGATGAACAGCCTGTTCGTCAAAATCGCCACCAAGAGCAAGCCAGCCGAAGTCTATTTCAAGGACTCTTGGACCTCGGGTATTCCCGCTGATACCTATCTTCAGCAGACCGTCCGGGGCGGGCCACGTCCGCATAAGCGCTTTGAAAAATCGCTGATATCGAACGGCCTGATGAGGTCCGGGCAATACGCTATTCCCAGTCCGAATGTCCTCGATAAGCACGGCAACGTATCGCGCGGCTTGATGAACAAAATCCTATCAGGCCTCGGTGCGGCAGAAAGCCGACGCGGCTACAAAGCCAATGCCACCGGCAGCAAGCGCAGCCAGCGCAAGGGCAATGCCCGCAGCTATTTTTCCGGCGTTGTCGATGGCACGGCCGGGGTGTGGGAGCGCAAAGAAACCGCGTTCGGCGATGCAGTCCGGCCGGTGTTTGTGTTCAGCCGCAGCGCGCCGATGTACCGCACGATCTTCCCGTTCTTCAAGATCGCGAACAACATCGTCAAGGCCAACTACAGCGCTGAGTTCCGCGGTGCATTTGCCGATGCAATGGCCACTGCCAAGCCCTGACAACGAGCAAGAAAGGCTGTTTCTGTGCCTGTATTGCTTGACTTGTTTGCCCGGCGCGAATTTAACGGGTCCTCCCGAGGGGGTGGGGGCTAGGGGGTAATTCGGGCCCCGCTGCTTCGCTATATATGACCCATTTTTGAATCGAGGTTGTTGTTTAGTCCATGGCCAATCCGACCATCTCCCGCGAGCCTCATTGGCTCAACAAGTCGCGCATGGCTACCAGCCTCGGTATCACGACTCAGGCCTTTGATAAATGGGGCGTTCAGCCCGTTGCGAAGATCGGCCGCGACGTGTTCTACGACGTCCGATCTGTGCTGGATAACCGACTCAAGCATCAGGTGACAAAAGACCAACCTGTCGACGACAACGGTGATCCCCTCGATCCGCTCATTGAATACAAACAGGCGCAGCAAAAATTGCGACTGACAACTGAGCAGGCGGACGCTCAGGAAATGCGAAACAAGGTTAAGGCCAAGAAGCTGGTACCGGTTGATTTTTGCTTGTTCGCATTGTCTCGTCTGAGCGCAAAGCTCGGGTCAACCCTCGACACCGTGCACTTGAAGGTTAAACGCAAGTGCCCCGACATCGAGGTGCGTCACCTTGAGGCGATCCAGCGCGAAGTCGCCGTGACGCGTAATGATGCGGTCGGCTTGGCTGATCTTTTGCCGGAGTTGCTTGATGAGTTTGTCGACACCTTGGATGAGGGCGCTGGTTGAGGGTGTCCGCAAGGGGCTCGCCGGGCTCTACAAAGAGCCGCCGCGCACAGCCGTTGAATGGGCCGATGAACATTTCTATCTGTCGTCCGAGTCGTCCTACCAGGAAGGCGATTGGACGACGGCGCCTTTTCAGGTTGCGATTCTCAACGCAATGGGCAACGACCTGATCCGTGAAGTCAACGTGCTGAAGTCGGCGCGGGTTGGTTACACCAAAATGCTGGTGGCCAACATGGGCTACAAGGTCCAGCACAAGAAACGCAACGTCATTGTCTGGTGCCCAACCGATGGCGACGCTGACGGCATGATGAAGCGGCACATCGAAACGATGATTCGTGACAGTCCTGTGGTGCGCGCCTTGGCGCCTTGGTACGGGGTGAAGCATCGCGATAACACGCTGGATGAAAAGCGCTTCGATAACGCCAAAATGCTGTGGTGCCTGGGTGGCACGGCAGCGAAAAATTACCGGGAGAAAAGCCCGGATGAAGTGATTTATGACGAGCTTTCGAAGTTCAACGCGGACATCGAGGGCGAGGGAGCCCCGACCATTCTTGGCGACAAACGCCTGGAAGGTGCCACATTCAAAAAGTCCATACGCGGATCGACCCCGACGACAGTGGTGGTCGCTGACGACAATGAGGAAACCTCGGGGGAGGGTTGCCAGATCACGCGGGCGGCCAATGATTCCCCGCACTTTCTACGCTTCAACATCAAGTGCCCGTGCTGCGGTACCGAGCAATACCTGAAGTGGGGCGACCCGGCTACGCCGTTCGGTATCAAGTGGGCCGTGGATGAGCTGGGGCAGGTGACCAAGGCCTGGTACCTGTGTGAGTCCGGCCATGGCTGTACCTTCGAATACCACGAAATGGTCGCGGCATCCGTCAACGGTCGCTACATCTGCGAGCGCACCGGTATCTGGACGCGGGACGGCATGGACTGGTTCACCGATGTGGACACTTCAATACCGTCACCGCGTTCGGTGACTTTCCATATCTGGACGGTGTACTCGGAGTTTGTGACTTGGGCCGAAGTTGTCACGGAATGGCTCAAGATCAAGAAGGATCGGGGCAAGCTCAAAACCTTCGTCAACACCACCTTGGGCGAAGCGTGGGAAGAGGACCAAGGTGAGCAATTGGAATGGCAGCAGCTGCACGCGCGCCGGGAGATCTACCCGCAAGTGCCGGCCAAAGCCGTTGCTCTGTTCGGCGGCATTGATACCCAGGATGACCGCTATGAAGGCCGCGTCTGGGCGTTTGGCGCAGGTGAAGAAGCGTGGCTGGTCCATAAGTTCGTGCTTCAAGGTGACCCGGGCGGCATCGAGCTGCGGGCCAAGGTCGGCATCGAGATCCACAAGACCTTCACCCGGGCGGATGGCACGGTGATGGGCGTCGAGCGTTGGTGTTGGGACCAGGGTGGTCACTACTGCGATGAAGTACGTGAAGAGTGCATCAAGCACGGCACCCAGTGGGTGATCCCTGTATTTGGTGCCTCGACCTACGGGAAGCCGATTGCGACCTGGCCGCGTAAGAAAACCAAGGTCAAGGGTGGGCGTGCGTATCTGGTCGAAGTGGGTACCGACAATGCCAAAGAGCTGATTTACGGCCGTCTCAAGATGCAGCCGGATAGCTCGGGCGCGCCAGTGCCTGGCTGTATCCACCTGCCTGCCAACGAGATGATTTGCGGCGAAGACGAATTGCGGCAACTGACTGCCGAGCGCCGCAAGTGGGTGATCGTCAAGCATCAGCGTGTTCAACGTTGGGATGCCGGCGGGCGCCGAAACGAAGCGCTTGATTGTCTGGTGTACGCCTTGGCGGCGTTACGCATAACGCAGCAGCGCTTTGGCATGAATCTCGACCTGCTCGCACAGCAGTTGCCGTCAGGCACCTGGGCTGTGCCGATGAGTTACGAGCAGGAAAGCAAACGGGCCACCGTTGCTGCTCTGACACCGGCCACGGTGTCGGTGCCTGAGGTAGAGCCTGAACAATCATCCGACCAGCCCACCGAGTCGGGTGGCTGGCTTAATACAGGACAAGGCGCATGGCTATAACCGCTCAAGACATGGTGGACCGCTATCTGGAGGCCGAACTGGCCATCCTGCAGGGCAAAGAAATCCTCTTTAACGGTCGCAAACTGATCATGGATGATCTGGAAGAAATTCGCGCCGGCCGACTGGAATGGGAGCGCAGGGTGCGAGGGCAACAGGCAGCGGCGGCGGGGCAGCCGCCGTACGCCCTGGCGACATTCCGATGAACCTGCTGGATCGCGTACTGGCCCCGGTGTTTCCGGGACTGGTGGCTGAACGTCTGCATGCTCGTCACAAGATCATGGCCTTTGAAGCCGCGCAGATGACTCGCACGCATCAGGCCAAGAAACAATCCGCCAGTGCGGATCGCTCACTGCAGCGTTCGGCGCGTTCCCTGCGCGAACAATGCCGCAAGCTGGACGAAGACCACGACATCGTTACCGGTTTGTTTGATCGCCTGGAAGAGCGCGTAGTGGGCGGCATGGGCATCGCGGTCGAGCCGTTTCCCTTGAGCTATGCCGGAGAAGTGCACCTGGAGTTTGCGGCGCAGATCAAGGCCCGCTGGGCCGAGTGGTCGTTGCGCCCGGAAACGTCCGGCGAGCTGTCCCGCCCGCAGATGGAGCGACAGGTGTGCCGCACCTGGCTGCGCGACGGCGAAGCCTTGGCGCAGAAGCTCAAGGGGCGAGTGCCCAGCTATGAGCATTTGAACGTGGTGCCCTTCGCCCTAGAGTTGCTGGAGCCGGATTACCTGCCGTGGGAATACAACGATGAAGCCAAGGGCATCGTGCAGGGGATTGAGCGCAATCAGTGGCGCCGGGTCCGTGCCTTTCACCTGGTCAAACATCATCCCGGGCACACCGCCGGTTACCAGCTGGCGTTGGCCACCAAGCGTGTGCCAGCCGAGCAGATGATTCACATCGCGCACCGCAAGCGCATCGGTCAAAACCGTGGCCAGCCGCTGCTGCATGCCGTGCTGGTTCGCTTGGCGGACATCAAGGATTACGAGGAAAGCGAACGGGTCGCCGCCCGTATTAGCGCGGCGCTGGCCATGTACATCAAGAAAGGTACGCCGGATGACTACACCGCACCGTCTGCCGTGAATGGTCAGAGCGTCAGCGCCCGGAGCATTCCCATCGGTCCGGGCATGGTGTTCGACGGCCTGCTGCCCGGCGAAGACGTCGGCATGATCGAAAGTAATCGGCCCAACCCCTTTCTGGAAGGCTTTCGCAACGGTCAGCTCAAGGCCGTGGCCGCCGGCACTCGGGGCACCTACTCCAGTGTGGCGCGCAGTTACGACGGCACCTATTCGGCACAGCGGCAGGAGCTGGTCGAGGGGCAGGCGGGTTATGACCTGCTGCAGCACGAATTTATCGACTACTGGAGTCGCCCGGTTTATCGCGAATGGCTGCACATGGCGATCGCCAGTGGGGTGATCCAAGTGCCGGCCGACGTCGATCCGGACACGGTTTTCGGCGCGATTTACCAAGGGCCGGTGATGCCCTGGATCAACCCGATCCATGAGGCCAATGCCTGGAAGATCCTGGTTGAAGCGGGCTTTGCCGATGAGTCGGAAGTAGCGCGGGCGCGGCAGCGCAACCCGCAGGAACTCAAGCGTTCCCGGGCTTCGGAAATCAAAACCAACCGGGAACAGGGACTGGTCTTCAGTTCGGACTTCTATCACGAGACCTATGGAAAAACGCAAAGCAATGAACAGCAAAACAAAGCGAAGCCTGCCGATGATGAGGCCGAGGGCCTCGATAACCCCGACGAATAAGCCCGGCGAAAGCTGGTACTCGCTCCGTGCTGCGCAGCAGCGCGGGATGGTCGAGGTGATGCTGTACGACGAAATCGGCGCCTGGGGCATTACCGCCAAGCAGTTCGCTCGCGATCTGGCCGCCATCGGCGATGTGTCACAGATCAACCTGCACATCCATTCGCCAGGTGGCGACGTGTTTGAAGGGACGACCATGTACAACCTGCTGCGCGGCCATTCGGCACGGGTGGTGGTGTACATCGACGGCCTGGCCGCTTCGATGGCCAGCGTGGTCGCCATGGCCGGGGATGAAATCAACATGCCGGCCAACGCCATGATGATGATTCACAAGCCGTGGGGTGGTCAGGTCGGTGATGCCGATGCCATGCGCGAGTACGCCGATTTACTCGACAAGGTCGAGAGCACGTTGATTCAGGCGTACATGCGCAAGTCGGGCAAATCGATCGAGGACATCCAGGTGTTGCTCAAGGCTGAAACCTGGATGGATGGCAACGAAGCGGTGGCGGCCGGTTTCGCTGACAAGGTGCTTGATCCGTTCAAGGCGGCCGCTCAACTCACTTCGAAACGTATGCAGGAGTTCACCAATATGCCTCCTTTGGCACAAAATCTGTTCAATCCACGCGCTTCCGCTCCAACCCCCGCACCGGCCCCAACTCCAGCTCCAACCCCAACCCCGACCCCAGCGCCGATTGTCGATCCGGCGCCGGTCGCTTTGACCCTGGATCAGATGCGCGCTCAAGTCATGGCAGCGGACGGGACTCGCCGCACGGCGATCAATGCCGCATTCTGTGGTTCGCTGGTCACCAGCCACACCGAACTGCTCAACACCTGCCTCAACGACCTGAGCTGTACGGCCGAGATGGCGCGGGAAAAACTGCTGGTGGCGCTGGGTTCGACCACCACCCCCACGGGTGGACCTAGCCACCATGGCCACATCGGCAACGGCAACCTGGTCGGCGATTCGGTGCGCGCCTCGCTGGCGGGTCGTTTGGGCCAGGCGGAAAACCAGAAAGACAACGCCTATAACCACATGAGCCTGCGCGAACTGGCCCGCGCTTCGCTGCATGACCGCGGCATCCTGGTGGCTACCCTTGATCCGATGGCCATGGTCGGCCTTGCGTTCACCCATGACTCCAGCGACTTCGGCAACATCCTGGTGGACAGCGCCGCCAAGTCGGTCCTGCTCGGCTGGGACGAGGCGCCGGAAACCTATCACCTGTGGACCAAAAAAGGCCGCTTGAGTGACTTCAAGGTGGCGTCCCGGGTCGGCATGGGTGCGTTCCCGAGCCTGCGTGAAGTTCGCCCAGGGGCTGAATACAAGTACATCACCACCAATGACCGTGGCGAAAAAATCCGCTTGGCCACCTACGGTGAGATGTTCAGCATCACCCGTCAGGCGATCATCAACGATGACCTCGACCAGTTGAGCACAGTGCCTTACAACATGGGCCTGGCCGCGCGCGGCACCATCGGCGATCTCGTCTATGACACGCTGATCCATTCGCCGGTGATGAGCGACGGCAAAGCTCTGTTCGATGCAGAGCGCAACAACCTGTTCTCCGGTACCGGCGCGAACATGTCGATCGAAGCGCTGAGCAGGGCCAAGACCGCCATGGCATTGCAGAAAACCGAGGTCGAGGGCGGCAAGGCCCGCACCTTGAACATTCGCCCGGCGTTTGTCCTGGTGCCGGTGGCGCTGGAAGACAAGACCAACCAACTGATCCGCTCGGCGTCGGTGCCTGGCGTCGACACCAATGCTGGCATCGACAACCCGATCCGCAATTTCGCCACGGTGATCGCCGAGCCACGCCTGGACGATGATTCGCCGGTCACCTGGTATGAAGCCGCCCGCCAAGGTACTGACACCATCGAAGTCGCTTACCTGGACGGCGTTGAACAGCCCTACATGGAGCAGCAGCAGGGTTTCACCATTGATGGTGTGACGAGCAAGGTGCGGATCGATGCCGGTGTCGCGGCGCTGGATTATCGTGGTCTGAACAAGTCAGTCGGTGTGGCAGCAACTAAAGCCCGCTGACGGTTGTGATTCCTCTCAATACCCCGCCGCGTGCGGGGTTTGTTGTTTCTATGCAGGAGAAATGCGTATGTCCAAAAACTATTCGGGTCCCGGCCAAACCGTGACCTTCACTGCCCCGGCCGGTGGCGCAGCATCTGGTGTGCCGTTGGTATTGGTCGATCTGGTGGTAATCCCGATGGCCAGTGGCGTCGAGGGGGACGTATTGGTTGGCCATATCGGTGGCGTCTGGCGCTTGCCCGCCGATGCGGCGCTGATGCAGGGGCAGAAGGTGGCCCTGCAAGCCGGTGTGCTGGTCGATCCGCTCACGGCCACCGGTGACCTGGTGCCGTTCGGCAAATTGATGAGCGCTCCGGTCGGCGGTATTGCCGAAGCGTTGTTGATCCAGTGACCACGCTGGGCCGCTTTCGTGACGTCACGGCCCGGATGGATGCAGTGTTGGTCGATCGCCTCGGCGATCGCGCCATCAAGCCGGACGGCCTGTCGCTGTCCGGTGCGTTCTTCTCGCCTTTTGTTGGTGCGGATGTCGGCGGCAAATCGAAGAGCGTGCGCCTGGGCAATGCCATCGTGACAGATAACGTTCTGGCGCCAACCTTTACGGCGCGCGTCGTGGAGGCAACGGGCATCGAGAAAGACACCTTTCTCACCATCGATCTACCGGTGGAGCAGGGTGGTGGTCGTTACAAAGTCAGCAAGCGCGAGCCAGACGGTGCCGGCATGGTCACTTTCATACTGAGTTTGAACAATGGATGAGCTGACGACCTTACACAATGCGATCGAGGCGACGTTCCGCGCCGGCTTGCCGTCGGTGGTCAGCGTCGAGGCGTTTCCCGAGCTGAATGCTGAAGTCGGTCTGCCGGCGGTGTTGTTTGCCCTGACGGAAATCGGCGAATCCGCCGACAACGGCAGCGGCAAAACCTCCCTGAGCGGCCGCTTTCAGGTGTGCATTATGGTCGATTCGACCATCAGCAAAGCGTCCTTGCAGGCCGCCATTCTGGCCGCCGAGATCAGCAAGATTTTGCGCGGGCAGTATTGGGGTCTGGACTTTGTCGAAGAGGTGCAGGATGTGCGTGCATTTCCGGACGACTCGATGCCGGAGCTGGCGCAATTTGTGGTGTGGATCGTGGAGTGGAAACAGGTATTCCAGATTGGCGAAACCGAATGGTTATGGCCAGTCGAACCGCCGGGTTCCCTGTACCTGAACGTCGATGGCTGTACCGGTACCGGCAATGAAGATCACTACTTTCAGCCGGAGGATCTGGCATGGGATACGCCAGCGCCGAACATGACCGGATGATCGCGGCGATGCTGCTGCCCTGTGTGGTGGTCGGCATCGATCTGATGGCCGGCCGGGTGCGCGTTAAGGCCGGTACCTGGGTCAGTGCCTGGGTGCGCTGGCACAGTCTGGCGGCGGGCAAGGCCCGTCACTGGCGGGCGCCAAGTCCGGGGGAGCAGGGCGTGCTGTTCAGCCCCAGCGGTGATCCGGCCATGGGCACGTTTATCCCGGGGCTGTATGGCAACGCCGGGGCACCGCCGGACAACCGTGATCACGTCGAGGCCTGGTCCTTCGACGATGGCGGCTCGCTGGTCTACGACTGGCAGGCCGGCAGTTACAGCATCGATCTGCCCAATGGCAGCAGTGCGACGATCACGGTCGGCGGATCGCAATTTGAGGTAACGCCGGCTCACGTCCGGGTGACGGCCAGCCAGATTACGTTGGTAGGTGAGGTGAGCATCGACGGAACGCTGAGTGTATCCGGCGACATCACCGGCGCCGGCACGATCATGGACACCGGGGGCAATAGCAGCAACCACTCGCATTGAGTTCACATTCACCTTCAGCCCGCCGCGCGCGGGCTTTTTCATGTCTGGAGAAAAAGCATGACGAGTAAAACCAAGTCAATTCCGGTCGCCACGGATGCACCCGCGCCGGCCACGCTGAGCCTCTTTCGCGACACCCTGTACACCTCGCGGGTGCTGATTCTGCTGGACGCCGAGCGCACCTTGAAAGTGGAAAAGGGCCAGGTCGCGGTGGCCTCGGATGACACGGTTGCGATCGAGTATTTGCAGGGTCGCAAGGATTTTGTCGCGGTCGAGGGCTGATCCCATGATCGGGATGATCGGACTGGACCGCCGCACCGGCCAACTGATTTCCGGCCTCGATCACCTGCGCCAGTCCATCGAGGACATCTTGTCCACGCCCTTGGGCAGCCGACGCATGCGCCCGGAGTACGGCAGCAAGCTGCGGCGTTTTGTCGACCTGCCGGTGAATGACGGCTGGAAAAGTGCCGTGCAGGCGGAAGTGGCCAGCACGCTAGGGCGTTGGGAGCCTCGCCTGAAACTGGGCCGGGTGCGCGCCGTGGCCATTCTCGACGGTCGTATCACCTTTGAGCTGACCGGGCAGTACCTGGGTAGCGACGTGACTTTGGAGGTGTCCGCATGACCATGGAACTGGCGGCCCTGCCGCCGCCGCAAGTGCTGGAAGACCTCGACTTTGAAGAGGTCTACCAGGAGAAACTCGAAGCCTTCCGCCTGAGCATGGGCGACAACTGGAGCGCGGAGCTGGAAAGCGATCCGGTGCTCAAACTGATCGAGCAGGCCGCGTATGGCGCCTTGCAGAACCGGGCGCGGGTCAACGATGCGGGCAAGGCCTTGCTGTTGGCCCATGCTGAGCGGGCCGACCTCGATCACCTGGCGGCCAACGTCAACCTGCAACGCCTGGTGATTCAGGCGGGAGATTCGAGCACGGTGCCACCGACGCCTCAGGTGCTTGAAGAGGACGATGCCCTGCGCGAGCGGGTGCAGCTGTCGTATGAGGGTCTGACCACGGCGGGACCGCGTAATAGCTACATCCTGCATGCGCGCAACGCCTCGGGCCTGGTGGCCGATGCCACGGCGGAAAGTCCGTCACCGGCCGTGGTGGTGGTCACCGTGCTCAGCCTGGAAGGCAGCGGCGCCGCCTCGCCAGAATTGCTGGAAGAGGTCCGGCTGCACCTGAATGACGAGGACGTGCGGCCGGTGGCCGACCGCCTCACGGTGCAGAGCGCCGTGGTCATCGACTACCGCATTGAAGCAGTGCTGTACCCGCAGGCACCCGGTCCAGAAAACGAAGCCTACCTGGCCGAAAGCGAGAAACGCCTGAGTGAGTGGATCAACCCACGCCGCCGCTTGGGTCTGGAAGTGGCGCGCTCGGGGATCGATGCGCAATTGCACATTCCCGGCATCGCCCGGGTCGAGCTGCTGGGCTGGACCGATATCAAGCCGACCAAGGCCGAGGCGGCGTATTGCACCGGCTACAGCGTGACGCTGGGGGCCTGACATGAGTACTCAGTTACCGCTCAACAGCACGCCGCTGGAGCTGGCCGTGGAAGCGGCCAATTACGAAAACACGCTGATCCCGCTGCGCAGTTTGTACAACGCCGACACCTGCCCCGAGCACTTGTTGCCGTATCTGGCTTCGGCCTGGTCGGTGGACCGCTGGAACAACAACTGGACACAGGAAGCCAAGCGCACGGCGATCCGTTCGGCGTACGACGTGCATGCACGCAAAGGCACCATCGGTGCGCTGCGGCGGGTGGTCGAGCCCTTGGGCTATTTGATCGATGTCGTCGAATGGTTCGACACCGTGCCGGAAGGCGTGCCCGGCACCTTCGCCCTGGAGGTCGGCCTGAATGACGCCGGCATCACCGAGGAACTGTACGAGGAACTGGGGTGGTTGATCGACGATGCCCGTCCGGTCAGCCGGCACATGACCAACCTGGCGCTCAGTCTGCAGACCGAGGGGGTGCTGGGCATTGCCGTGTGCGTTGAAGAGGGCGAAGAGATCGACGTGTACCCACCGACCCCGCAAGACATCGACGTGACCGGCACTTTTGGCCCGGCGCTCTGCGTCGATGAAACCGATACTTTGGATGTTTATCCCTATGATTGATAAGACCAGTCAGTTTTTTGCCATTCTCACAGCGGTCGGCGAAGCCAAACATGCCAACGCCATTGCCATGGGCCTGGACTGGATGTTTACCGAGATGGGCCTGGGCGATGCCAACGGCACCGACCCGATTCCCGATCGTCTGCAAACCCAATTGATCAATGAATGGCGTCGCGCACCGATCAACCAGATCCGCGTCGATCCGGCCAATCCCAACACCGTGATCACCGAGCAGATCATTCCGCCCGAGGTGGGCGGTGAGTGGATTCGCGAGATCGGCCTGTACGACGTCGACGGTGATCTGGTGGCGGTGGCCAACTGTGCGCCGAGCTATAAACCGTTGTTGGCGCAAGGCACGGGCAAGACCCAAGTGGTGCGGATGAACTTCATCGTCAGCAGCTCGGCGAACATCGTGCTGAAGATCGACCCGGCGGTGGTGCTGGCCACGCGTGAATACGTCGACCTCGCGATCAGTGAGGCGCTGGCCAAGCTGGATCACAAACAGTCAGCGCGGGTGGCGGCCACGGTCCCCATCACCTTGAGCAATGTGCAGACCATCGATGACGTGGCCGTGGCCGCCGGTGACCGCGTGCTGGTGACCGCCCAGGCAGAGGCCGAGGACAACGGTGTCTATGTCGTCAGCGCCGAAGGCTGGGCCCGGGCCGCCGATGCGGACAACAGCCTGGAAGTGACACCGGGGTTGTTTATCCACGTCGAGCAGGGCACGACCAACGGCGACAGCCTCTGGCAGTTGGTCACCGACGCGCCGATCACCCTCGGCACCACCGGTTTGCAGTTTGAAATGATCGCGGGCGGCAGTGGGGTCGGTGTGGGCACGTTTCGCAGTGTCACCATCGATGCCCTTGGGCGTGTGATCGCGGGCACCAACCCGACCACCCTGGACGGCTACGGCATCACCGATGCCCTGGCAGTGAGTGAAAATCTCGCCGATGTCGAGGATGTGGCTGAGGCTCGCGATAACCTTGGGCTGGGAACCGCCGCGACGGCGGACGTGCAATCCGATCTGGACGATGCCACGGTGGATGCGCTGATGAAGGTCGGGGCTTTTGGGCTGGGTGGGGCGGGTATCAGCCTGGTGGCCGGTACCGACCTCAACACCATTCGCACCGCCGGCTTTTATCGCATTGAAGGCTCGCCAACACATGGTCCCACAGGCCTAACCAACTCCGTCATGATTGTCGGGGTGGGCCGCGACGTGACGTTGCAGTTGATCATTGAATACAGCACCGGGGTTTTGTTCACGCGCGGTGGCAGTGCTTCCGGCGCGACCTGGTCCGCCTGGAAAACCCAGTGGGACAGTGGCTCACTGGTTAAACAGTCGAACGCCTGGGACTCCACGGCGGGGCGCGTATTGCTCAACGGTGCATTTGGCGTCGGAGGAGTAGCCCCCAATTTACCGGGCGATGACTTCAACGCCGCGCAGGTTGGTGGCACCTATACCTATACGGCCGACACCCTGAACCGTCCGAACATCTCCGGCAGTGATCATGGGCTGGTGGTCCACATCGAACGATCGTTTGGCAACCTGGCCTATCAAGAGGCGCGGGTGACGAACAGCGCGAGCGCCTACCGTTACCGAACCGGGGACTTTGCCACCGGAACCTGGGGTGACTGGCAGAGCCTGTGGGACTCCAGCAATCTGGTTAAACAAACCTCTCCCCAAGATGACACCCCAGGCCACGTACTGCTCGCGGGGGCATATGGCTGGGGTCAGGGCGGCATCCTTGTTCCGGATGGAACCGACATTGATACCCTGACGGATGCGGGGGTTTACCGGGTAACCACGGGGCCGAATATTCCTGCTGGCGCCCCGAATTCAACGTTGTTGGTGATGAAAGGGGTGGATGTCACCACTCAACTAATGATTGCCAATAGCAGCGGCACTCTCTATACGCGTGCCCTTATTTACGGCAATGCATGGGGCGCATGGTCTACCAGTTGGGATACTTCCAACTTCGACCCGGCGTTATATCAGCCTTCGTTGGGTTTTACCCCCGTGCAGCAAGGCGGGGGAGTGGGTCAATCAATCAACAAAGTTTTTATTGGCTATCGGGATGATACTGGCGATGTCGGTATACAGGTCGATACGACCGATTTCGGAAAAATCTGGACCGAGAGTAACTTTAACCCGGCGTTATATCAGCTATTGTTGAACTTTACTCCCGTGCAACAAGGTGGTGGAGCAGGTCAGGATGCCAACAAAGTCCATATTGGTTATAGCAATGCCTTGGGCATAGTAAAAGTACAGGTTGATGCCGCTGATATGGGCGCAATGTGGACCGATGCCATTGGTACAGAAAAAGTGCGCAGCGCCATAGCCAGTTTTGTTGTTGGTGCTGTCGGCACTTACGGCATGTTTCGTGCTGCTGCTGGTGGTGCTATTGCTCCCGGCTCCCTTACTGCCGGGGGCAATTTGTTCTACAGCGATGCTTACGGTTTATCGTCTCAAGGCCCACCGGCAGGTACTTGGATGTTGATGGGCTCCCTGAATAACACCGACAACTCAACCGATGACTCTGTATCCATTTATTTGAGGGTGGCGTGATGAACTACACCCATGTATTGACCCCGCAATGGGCTGATGTAGCCCACACCGCCATCAACCTGATACTGGTCACCGAAGAGCTGGACACCATTCCCTTCACGGCCACACCCGATGACTCGACCAGTTACGGTCCGGAGATCTACGCGCGTTTGGTCGCCGGTGAGTATGGCGAGATCGCTGCGTATGAGCCGCCATCGGACGCGGCTTTGTTGCCTGCGGCGCGGGCTCAGCAGCAACGGCTGATGCACGAAGCCGGCCTGGCGGTGGCGCCGTTGCAGGATGCAGTCGATCTGGGCCTGGCCATTGCCGAGCAGGTCGAGCAATTGAGTGCCTGGAAGTTCTACCGCATCGAGCTGAGTGAAGTGCCGCAGCAAGCAGGTTGGCCACGGACGATGGAGTGGCCGGTCAAACCGGATCAGCAGACCCCCTAACGCCCCGCACTGACGGGGCGTTTTGTTTTCCGTTACGCGTTACACGAACCATCCCGAACGCCTCGCTTATGCGGGGCTTTTTCGTTTCTGGAGTATCACTCTATGAGTTTTTTTCACGGTGTCACCGTGTCCCTGGTGGATACCGGGGCACGGCATATCGCCACCCCGTCCGCGTCGATCATCGGCCTGTGCAACACCTTTACCGTGGGCCAGCCGGCCACGGCTGCAGCCAACGAACTGCTGCTGATCACCCGCGAAAGCGAAGCGGTCGCGGCCTGGGGGCCGGATGCGGCGATCACCCAGGACTGCAAGGCCATTTTTAAGCGGTCGAAGGCGGTGATTGTCGCCGTTGGTGTGCCGATACTGGAAGACCCGGCCGAGCAGCTGTCAGCGATCATCGGCGGCGTTTGGGCCGACGGCACCCGGACCGGTATGCAGGCGTTGCTCAACGGCAAAAGCAAGTTCAACGCGCAGCCACGGTTGTTGGTGACTCCGGGGTACTCGTCGACGCTGGCGGTGGCCACCGAGCTGGTGGCACTGGGCGACAAGATGCGGGCCATGGCCATCATCGACGGGCCGAACACCACCGACGAAGCCGCGATCGCCTATGCCGCCAACTTCGGCAGCAAACACGCCTACATGGTCGATCCGGGTGTGCAGTTCTGGGACACCGGGACCAGTGCCACGGTCAACGCGCCGGCCTCGGCCTGGACTGCCGGCCTGTTTGCCTGGACCGATGCCACCTACGGTTTCTGGGCCTCGCCGTCGAACAAGGAGTTTGTTGGCATCACTGGCACCACGCGGCCGATCGAGTTTCTCGACGGCGATGCGTCCTGCCGGGCCAACGTGCTGAACAACGCCAACATCACCACGATCATTCGTGATGACGGCTACCGCCTGTGGGGCAACCGCACGCTGTCCAGTGATCCGAAATGGAAGTTTGTCACCCGCGTGCGCACGCTGGATATCGTCATGGACGCGATCCTCTACGCGCACAAGTGGGCCGTCGACCGCTCGATCACCGCGACCTACGTCAAGGACGTAACCGAAGGCCTTCAGGCGTTCATGCGCGACCTGAAGAACCAGGGCGCCATCATCAACTTTGAAGTCTATGCCGACGAAGAGTTGAACACTTCCAGCGAACTGAGCGACGGCAAGGTGTACTGGAATATCCGTTTCACCGACGTACCGCCGGCCGAAAACCCGAACTTCCGCGTGGAGGTGACCGATCAGTGGATCACTGAAGTGCTGGATACCGCCGCCTAAGGAGGCCGCTTTATGATTCCTGAAGTGCTCTACAACACCAACCTGTTCGTTGACGGTATCAGCCTGCAAGGCGATGTACCGAGCCTGACCTTGCCCAAGCTGACCCTCAAGACCGACGAGTACCGCGCGGGCGGCATGGACGCGGCGGTGGAACTCGACATGGGGATGGAAAAGCTGGAAGCCAGCTTTCTCACCAACGGCGTGCGCCGCGAGGTGCTGAAGTTCTTCGGCCAGGCCGACCTGACCGGGTTCAACGCCTCGTTCCGCGGTGCCTTCAAGGGCCAAAAAGGTGCAATCAAATCGGTGGTCGCCACCCTGCGTGGCAGCCTCAAGGAAGTCGATCCGGGGGACTGGAAACCGGGCGAAAAAGGCGAGTTCAAGTACGCCGTCGCGGTGACCTATTACAAGCTGGAAATCGACGGCAGCGTGATGTTTGAAATCGATCCCCTCAACTCGATCCGCGTCATCGACGGCGTCGACCAACTGGCCGCCGTGCGGTCTGCCCTGGGCATGTAAGGAGCCACACCATGAGCAACGCAAAAAACAACGTCCTGCCCAAGTGGCTGCAACTGGGCGATGGCATTGCCACCGTCATGTTATCCAAAGCGAGCGAGGCCAACGGCATCAAGGTCGACAAGCTGACCCTGCGTGAGCCGACGGTGCGCGAGATGCGCGCCGCCACCTTGCAAGGCGGGAGCAACGAAGAAGAGCAGGAAATGGTCCTGTTCTGCAGCCTGGCGAGCATCGGCCGAGCGGATCTGGAGGGGCTGCTGATGCGTGATTACCGACGTCTGCAGACCGCCTATTTTCGTGTGGGAGCAGACGACGGGGTTTAACCCCAGGCTGCAAAAAGCCCTGGCTAAACGCTTGGCCGTCGAGCTGAACTTTTCGGCGGCCGAGATTCAGGGGCTGTCGTTTTCCGAGATGGTCTGGTGGCTCACGGACTGAGCCCATCCCGTCGCACGTAGGTGATAACCATGTCGAACAAACTCTCGCTCGGGCTGGTGATTGGCGGCGCCGTCGATTCATCCCTGGGCGCCGCCTTCAAGAACGTCAGCGGCGAAATGAAAAAGCTCGAGGCGCAAACCACGCGCGCCAAGGGCTTGCAGAAAGTCATCGGCGAGACCATGCGTCTGCGCGAGGAATGGAAAAAAGCCCACGACAGCGGCGCGGCCAATGCCGGTGCCTTGCTCAAAAAGCTGGAGGCTAACAACAGCAGCCTGCGCAAACAGGGCATTGAAGTCGGGCGCCTGACAAAAGAATACATGGCGCTGGGCAAGGTGGTGCGCAGTGCCGAGTTCAAGGCCAAAGGCATGGGCCAGGTGCAGGACGGGCAGGAAAGCCTGCGCAGCGGGATCGGCACCGCGGTGGCCGGCACCACCCTGGCGGCGGTGCCGACCAAGGTCAGCGCGGATTTTCAGGCGATCATTCGCGACATTGCGATCAAGTCCGGCACCGCCAATACCCAGCAGGAAGTGAACACCGCCCGGGATATCGTCCAGACCTCAAAGGACACCGGCATGGCCAACACCCAAGTGGCCGAGCTGGTGAACCAACTGGTCGGTGGCGGCATGGACCTGACCGAAGCGCTGAAATATGCACCGGTGGCCGCCAAGTTTGCGGTCGGGCAGGGGGCGTCGGGCGCGGATACGGCGAAGATGATTCTGGCGATGCAGAACAACGCCAAGATCACCGACCCGCAGAAAATGGAACAGGCCTTGGCCTCGGTGGCCCTGCTGGGCCAGCAAGGCAGCTTCGAGGCGGCGGACATGGCCAAGTGGTTTCCGGAGCTGTTGGCGCAGATGGCCAGCACCGGCATCACCGGTCAGGAGGCGGTCACGCAACTGGGAGCGATGCTGCAGGTGCAGATCAAGAGCGCCGGCAGTGCCGATGAGGCGGCGAACAACCTGAAAAACTGGGTCGCGAAAATCGGTTCGGAGGAAACGGTCAAAGGCTATGCCGATGCCGGGATTGACTATCAGGGCTCGATGAATGCCGCCATTGGCAAGGGCATGTCGACCTTCGAGGCCAGCTTCGAACTGGCACGCCGGTATGTGGAAAAGACCGATCCGAAAAAGGCCAGGCAGCTGGATCAGGGGCTGACCCAGATCAGCCAGGAGACCGATCCGGCCAAGGCGCAAGCGATGGCCGATGCCTTGGCCGCCACCCTGCGTACCGGCGATCTGTTTGCCGACATGCAGGTCAAGACGGCCCTGATGGCGTACACCCAGAACAAAAAATTCTACGCGGAGCTGAAAAAAGGCGCCTCGGACCCCAACGGCCCGCGCAAGGACATACTCGACAAAAACCTGAATGAACGTCGTGAAACGTCAGCGCAACGCTGGGCCGAAACCGGTCAGGCGTTCAATGATTCGCTGCGGGCCATCGGTGATGCCCTGCGCCCGGCGACGGATGCGCTGGCCAGCGGTATCGGGGCGGCGGCGCGGGGTTTGACCGCGCTGTCCGAGGAAACACCCCAAGTGGTGCTGGGCCTGGCGGCGGTGAGCGCCGGTGCCTTGCTGGCGGGCAAGGCCTGGGCCGCGCTGAAGATCGGCCGGGGCCTGGCGAACATTGCGCGCGGTTCGGTGGGTAGCAAATCCGACATCGTGCAGCGGGTGTTTGTCACCAACCCCGACGACGTCGGTGGCGGGTTGGAGGATGGCGTCGGCAAGGGCCGCAAGGGCAAGTTGCCCATCGGTGGCGCGGTGGCAAAGGGCGTCACCGTGGCGAAACGCCTCGGGCCTTTGGCCCTGGTCGATAGCGGTTTGAAAATAGCGGACACCTATCAGCATGCGAAAACCAAGGATGAAAAAGCCGAGGGCTACGGTAACGCGGTGGGCGGGCTCGTGGGTGGTGTGCTCGGCGGTGCCGCCGCCGGCGCAGCTTTAGGTTCGATCGTCCCCGTGGTCGGTACCGCCATTGGCGGGATTATCGGCGGCATGCTCGGTGCGTGGGGCGGGGGCAAGATAGGGGCGACCATGGGCAAGGCGTTGTTTGGCGGGCCGGACACGCCTGCCAAAGCGCCGATCGGCATCTTGCCCCTGGCCGCCGGCCAGGGCGTTGGCGCGGTCGTACGCTCGATGGAAAACGCTCCCGCTACGCCGGTCACGGCGGCGGCATTGATGGCGACCACGGCGGTAAAAGCACCCGAATGGCCGAAGGTCGATCAGCAGTTCACCTTCGCCCCGGCACCGGTCATTACCGTGCAGGGCGATGTGACAGACCCAGCGCGGTTGGCGCAGGAGTTGATGCCGTACCTGAGCCGTCAGTTCGAGGACTTTGCCCGGGAGGCGCGTGACCGCCAGTTGTTTGATGCGCCCCACGTGGGCTAAGGAAGTGTTATGACGGATGAAAAGACCTACCTGCAACACTTGCAGGGCGGGCTGAAGTACATGGTCGACGCCGGTGAAGCTGGTCGCACTGACCTCGAGTCGATGACCGGGCCCATGAATGGCGCGCTCAATGAAATCAGCGGGGCGGCGGATGCGCTGGAAGGCTTGCCCTTTATCAGCGAGGACCTGAGCGACAAGACCCGGCGTCTGCAAAGTGCAATCAACTCGGCGCAGGCCAAGATCGGCAAGGTGGCCAGCTTTTACAACCAGACCCAGCGCGCGCTGGCCCAGTTTGATGAGCACTTTTCCGCGTTGACTGAGCAGATTGGCCGCTTTGGCGCGGCGTTCAACAAGGTGGCCGGCAAGGCCAATGCCGCGCTGGGCAACATCTTCCCCACCGAATGGTTTGCCGGCGACATGACGCCAATATCCGACGCGGTGAAGCCGTTTCCGCACCTGCTGATCCTCTATCCGCTGAAAGCCAATGAGCGGCCGTATTACTTCAACCTGGACACCGCGGCATTTGACGAACTGCGCCGGCAGACCTCGTTTCGCTGGGCCGCGCAGGAGCGCCTGACCCGGCGTCCGGCGCAACAGGCCGTGGGTCTGGGGGATGAGAAAATCACCATCAAAGGCGCGATCTACCCGAGCTACAAAGGCGGCTTGAAGCAGCTGGATAGGCTGCGCAGCATCGGTGCGAAGTTGCTGCCGCTGAACCTGACCACGGGTTATGGCGAGGTATTGGGCAACTGGTGTTTGACCACTATTGACGAAGAGCAAAGCGCCTTGCTGCCTGGGGCGATCCCGCGCAAGCAAGGCTTTTCATTGGAGTTTGTCCGTTATGGCGATGACTTGCAGAACAGCTGACGGGGATCTGCTCGACACCCTGTGCCACCACTATTACGGCCACCTGAACCGCAGTGTCGAGGCGGTGCTGGCGGCCAATCAGGGCTTGGCCGATGAGCCGCAACCGTTCCGGGCCGGCGTGCTGATCACGCTGCCGGATCTGGTAATCGAGCCCGACAGCGTGATTTCACTTTGGGACTGATCCCGTTACCCAGCCCGCCGTCTGCGGGCTTTTTCTTGTCTGGAGTGCCGACATGCAACCACTTTTCCGCATCGTCGCCGACGGTGCCGACATCACCACCTTGATCAATGATCGACTGGTCTCGCTGCAGCTGTCCGATCGGCCCGGCATGGCTTCAGATTCGTTTGAGCTGCGCATTGATGACCGCGACGGCGCGGTGTCGCTGCCCGTGCGTGGCGCGAGTATCGAGGTCTACCTGGGTTATGCCGGCGCCGACCTGACGCGCATGGGCCGCTACACCGTGGACGAGGTGGCCGTTTCCGGCCCGCCGGACACGCTGGTGATCAGCGGCAAGGCCAGCGACATGCGCGGCAGCGGCAAAACCACGCGCAGCGGTAGCTGGGAAGACGTCAGTCTGGCGCAGATTGTCGGTGACGTGGCAGCGCGCAATGGCTGGCAGCCTTCGTGTCCAGTCGACACCCGCGTGCCGCGCATGGATCAGCTGAATGAGTCCGACTTCAACTTCATCACCCGCCTGGCCAAGAAACACGACTGCACTGCCAAGGTAGCCGACGGCAAGCTGCTGGTCCTGCCGCGACAGGGCGGGCAAAGCGCCAGTGGCAAGGCCTTGGGTGTAATCACCTTGCAACGCAATGACGTGACCCGTTGGCAGTTTCGCTTGAGCGACCGCAGTGCGCATCAAGGGGTCAGCACCCAGTACCAGGACTCGGACAGCGGGGAATTACAGATTTCGCACCTGGACAATCCCAACGTGCCCGAGGGCCTGCCGCCGGTGCACACCGATCGGCATATCTACCCGGACCGCACGGCGGCCGACGAAGCGGCGAAGGCACGATTGGCGGCGTTCAATCGTTCGACGGCCTCGGTGCGCCTCGACCTGCCGGGCCGGACCGACCTGTTTGCCGAAATCATGATCGAGGCGCAAGGCTTCAAGCGCGGGCTCGATGGCGATTACCTGGTGGAGTCGGTCGATCACACCTTCACCCCGTCCGGGTGGACGGTGTCGGTGGAGTGCAATGGCGGCAAGGAGGGCAAGGCCAAGGCCTCCGGCAAGCCGCAGCAAGTCGTGCTTGAAGTGCCGGATTGATCGCCCGGGCGTAAGAGTCGTCCCGAGTCAGAAGTTTCAAAAATCAAAGTAAAAGGAGCGGCCAGGCTGGATGCGTCAACACCCAGCCTGGCCACCGTCCCCGCAGATTGTCCCTGCAAGTCCCGCCAAGGCTCCTGCTCTGTGCACAAAGCAGAGCGAGCCTAGCACCTGTTTATTTATACAGTAAAGGTCTTGCTATCCATGTCTACCCCAATCATTCCTTGGATGGGCGGCAAACGCCGCCTGGCCGATCGCCTCATTCCGCTTTTTCCCCCACACGAATGCTATGTAGAGGTGTTTGCCGGCGGTGCCGCGCTGTACTTCATGCGGCCCCAGGCAGCACCGGTGGAAGTCCTGAACGACATCAACGGTGACTTGGTGACCTTGTACCGCGTGGTGCAGAACCACCTCGAAGAATTTGTGCGCCAGTTCAAATGGGCGCTCAGTTCACGGCAGGTGTTCGAGTGGCAGAAGATGACCCGCGTCGAAACGCTCACCGACATCCAGCGCGCTGCCCGATTTTTCTATCTGCAACACCATGCCTTCGCCGGCAAGGTCTCCGGGCAGACCTTCGGCACTGCGACCACCACCCCGTCGATCAACCTGCTGCGCATCGAAGAAAACCTTTCAGCTGCCTGGCAACGCCTGTCCGGCACCTACGTCGAGAACCTGCCTTGGCTGGAGTGCGCCGAGCGCTACGACCGGCCGCATACCTTCCACTACATGGATCCGCCGTACTGGCAAACCGCCGGCTATGGCGTGGATTTTCCGTTTGAGAATTACGAGCGTATGGCCGACTTCATGCGCCGCTGCAAGGGCAGGGTGATGGTCAGCATCAACGACCACCCCGACATCCGCCGGGTGTTCGAAGGCTTTCACTTTGAGACACTGGATATTCGTTACACCACGAGCAACCAGCGGCAGGGCAAGGCTGAGGTCAGTGGCGAACTGGTGATCATGAACTGGGAGCCAGCGGCGTTGGGAGGACTATTTTGACGTGACTGCCTAGGTCGTCTGCTGCCCGTCGTGACGGGCAGAAATCGGCTGATTCTGTTGAAAAAGTCGCTCTGCCCAAACTGCCTGATCACTGACTGGTGAAAACGCCTTTTTTGCACGCTGCTACGTGAAATCCGAGTCCGGAAGCCTCTGCCAAAAGTAAAGAATTCAACCTCGGACACGTACTTTTCTGATGCGCAAACCATGGCCGACTTTTTCAACAGAATCGGCCAAAAGCGGACGGTTGCGTGTCTAGCGTTCTAGCTTGACTCGCCTTTCTAGACGCCAAGGTAGTGAAAGGGTAACGTGGCGTTCATCCAAGGTGCATAATCTAGGCACCATCAACTTAAACCAAGGATGGAAAGATGCCCATCGTTACGCTGTACAATCATAAGGGTGGCGTGTCTAAAACCACTACCACTTTCAATTTGGCTCACTATCTTGTTGATGACGGCAAAAGAGTCTTACTTGTTGATGCAGACTCCCAGTGCAACCTAACAGAGTTATGCATGGGCACAGTCATAGCGGAATTAGATGCAGTAGCCGAGAAAACCGGAATTATTCAAGAGCTACCGGGCTCAAGTATATTAGACGCCCTAAAGCCGCGTATTGACGGCGAAGTACCTATTGTAGATATTGATAATATTCGTACGGTGGAACTCAAGCCTGGATTGGAACTAATTCGGGGAAGTGTTGATTTAAATTCGATTGAAGATGATATTTCTGAAGCTCATTCTCAGCGCTTTGCGGCGCGCACAAATTTGATGCGCACCTATGTAGCCATTGGCGATATGCTGGAAAGGCTATCTAGCTCCCGAAAGTACGATTACGTATTTATTGATCTGGGCCCCAGTGCAGGCGCGCTTACTCGCTCTTTTTTTCTGGCCTGTGATGCTTTTTTTGTCCCTGTGGCTCCTGATCGTTTTAATGTGCAAGCGATAGCGACGTTGTCTGCAATCGTTGGTCGATGGCTAGACGAACACTCCCAAATTAAAAAAACTTACGAAAGCTTCGGTTTGCCCGTTCGACACGGTACTCCAATTTTCTTGGGTGCTATTTCTCAGTTTTTCAAACTGTACAAAGGTCGACCGAAACCTGGGTTTGAAGTGTGGATGAAACGAATTCCGGAACAAATTACGACCTGCCTTGTTCCCGCTCTGGCGCGGCATTCAAATGCTGAACACGTGATGTGCCCTTGGAAGCCGGAGGAGTACATTGCAGCTCAAATTCCAGACTTTGGAACATTAGCCCCGCTCATGCAGGAGGTCGGCAAGGCGGTGTTTTCCATTAGTCAAGCTGACACCGCCCTTGTCACAGAAGCAGGGGGGCAGTGGGGTGGCAAGACTTGGACTGATGCTGAGCGACGAATGGAGAGCTTTAGAGCTTCGTTTAAGCTGCTTGCCGACCGCTTGGCGGAGGTTAAGTAGTGGCGTTAACATTAGATACTCATTTCGTCGCATTTATTGACATTCTAGGCTTTTCCGCCATGGTTCAATCAGATTGCGAATCCTTCGAAGCGCCTAAATACTTGGAACTACTTTATAGTGCCCATGTAAGAGCAAACGCCTTATTTGCAAAAGATCTAGATGCAACACTTATTCAGTTTTCAGACTCTATAGTCCTGAGCCGGCCCTTTGATATGTCGGAGCTTAAGGGTTTTTTAGAAACCATTGCTAAATGGCAACAGATGCTTCTGTTAGATGGCTTGCTATGTCGTGGTGGAATTACATTTGGCAAGCATTTCTCTAAAGAAAAATTCTTGTTTAGCAAGGCAATGATTGATGCGTACCATCTCGAAAGCGCGAAAGCGCGATATCCCCGCATCATAATATCGGAAGATCTTTTGCAGCTTGCAAAAACTTCAGTTTCATTGGACGAACTTCCATTGACTCATCAGGACGACGGTGCTGCTTTTGTTGATTTTTTAACAATTGACGAAGCAGCATCGGCAGATGCTATCGTAGCTGCCGTTTCGGTGATTAGAGAGAAAACTAAATATGAACCCAGTGCTGTCCAAGAAAAAATTAATTGGCTATTGAGATATACGGATCATAAGTTCAAAAGTTCAAACGCACCGCCGCAATTCTGCTAATTATCTTAGTTGAGCGATATGACTTGCCTTGAGGTGAGTCGTATCCACATCTTACTGGAAGCTTTCGGCAGGTTTCTGCCTGTCGCCAGCGTCACTTTGGGTCGATTGCTGCCAGCCACGATCCGAATCATCAGAATTTTCGGTGTTGGATTGGAATAACATCGAAAGGACATCTGAATAACCGTGGCCTCCAGCGCCCTAAGATTTAATCCACGCCACTTTCGTGCCACCAGACTTTGCCGGCCCCAGCGAACGAAGTGAGCGCTTTGACCACATTGTTAGTTTGTAGCCAACCGACAAATATCATGATTCAGCAGTCTTGTTCTTTCGAACTTTCACGCGAACTCTACGACCACGCCCACCTTTAGCCGTGTAGAGGATAAAAAACAAATACCCGCCCCTTGCCTTCTCCACGATGTCATCAGTCTGATCAGCTAAGCCGATCCATTGATCTCCGACTTCAAAGCGATACGGGAGACGTTGGGATTGCGATGGTTGAGTGACGATGAAAGCCTCGGAAGCCTTCCGCCGAATGACGTATGCCCGCCACCAAGAATCAAAGTACATACCTCCCAAGTTTGTGATGGTGGTAGGTTGGTCACCGACATTCCATGCTGTTATGGAGATGTATGTTTTCGGATCTGTAATTGGACCACCAAAGATCTTCATCCCAGCGGACGCGGATAAATCGATCTTTGCTCCAGAAGCCAACCATTTGTATGCGTCCCAGCCTAGAACGAAAGTTGAAACCACCGCTGCATAGGCAGCAATTCCGAGAGTTAATAACTCGTTGGAGTTGAAGGTGTAAGGTGCTACGGAAGTCAAAGCCATTGCGTTTTTCCGTTATTGGGGGAATAAGGGCCAGACCACGATATCCCGGCACACCGCCAGACGTATACCCGACTGGATTAATTCCCTTATCTCCAGTCAGATTGGTTCCGGTGGTATTGATCACAGCCTCAGAACTTTAATATGTCCGTTCCAGTGGGCGAGGAGCACGCGAGAATCTCGTGAGCGCTTTTGGCCGATTTCTGCCTTCCACGACCGGCTCAAACCGACCCAATGCTGACATTCAGACAAGTGTCTATTGGGCGAATAGTAGACGGTGAGCCTGCTTTTTAGAGAAGGCTCCGCCGTTGTGTCACTGTTGCGTGACGGGGCAGCTCACTTCACCAGCTCGACTTCGCTCGGACGCCAGGTTTTGGCGAAGAACGGCTCCAGCGGGCTATAGAGGCGCAGACATGGGAAGAAGCCTTTGCCGGGCATGGTTTGGATCCAGTTGCCGCGTGCCACTCCTTTAGGTTGCTGCGGCCCAAAGTAGACCGTCGTCGTCCCGTCAGCGTTTGGCTCCGCAGCCGGTGATGGGAAGCTTTGGCTGCCGGAGCGCGGATACCGCTGTGGTGTGTCGAGCATCGACCGAGTCATGTTGTCGTAAAGCGTGAACGACCAGAATTTTTCTGCGGGGATGTCCTTCGGCAGGCTGACCTTGTAGGTCTTGGCGCCATCGAAGTAGTTATTCTGAGCGTCGACCATAGTCCACAAATACGTCGAACCAGCGCCGGGTAGTCGCATGGCCATCGCGGGTGTGATGCCGGTGACGCCGTAGAAGAAGGCTGAACGCGCATTTAGTTGGCGGTAGCCGGTCGCAGGGAAAGGCTTCACTCCCTCCGGCGTGATCTGCGGAATCGGCGTTTCGAACTCGTGGCCAGTGGCGAACAGCATGTTCTGCCAATTCGCATTGTCGTAGTAATACCATGACTTATCGCGCGGACTCATGAACAGGCTGCGTGACGTCGCGTTGGCTACCACCAGCGCTTCCATGAGAATCTTCTTCATTCGCGCATCAGGTGCAAAGGGCTTGCCCTTAACGATCCCGATGGCGGCGATTGGCCCCATCAACTCGGGGTCGAGGCTGGTGGCCGGTTCCTGCTGCACGACCTCGTTCAACATTTCGAAATATGAAAAGTCGTTCGGCGGAATGGTGTTCATCACCTTGCCGCTGCCTTCATGGAACGCGGTCGGCGGTGGCGGAGTGACCGCGCTAAGCTTGGCCTTGCCCGCTAAGAACTCGGCAATTGGTGTGCCGACACCGCCAGCCTTGTAGGGATAGACCTTGGTGAGTTTCTTGATCTGTTCGACCACCGGCTTGGGATCGTTGCCGTTCTCGATGAACGCGCGCGCGAACCAAACGCCGTGTGTGGTCTTGGAGTGGGCGACGTTGAACTCCCCTTCTGGCAATGGGCCTTCGTAGCCCGGCGGCACGATTAGATATTTCCCTCCTTGGCCGCGATCAGGGCCTGGCACGCCCATGTCGATAATCCAGCGGAACCAAGCATCCTGGGCGGTGCCGAGGACTCCTGGCGGGACTTCCACCACCATCGGCCCCTTCGAGAGGTCGAAACCGGAGATGATATAGATCGTGTCGGCGTTGGGCGTCAGGAACAGCGATTTGGAATCCATCAGCTCCGAGAAGACGATCACCTCGTTGTCTTTCACGCCGATGTCCTGCAGACCCTTGCGGATAGCGTGGATGCTGACGCCTTGCAGAGTGTCCGAAAACGCGCGAGTCGCGTGCGAGAAGTCCAGTTGCTCATAGACTTTGTCGACCGTCGCCTCGTTCGGCTGGCCGTCCAGGAATTCCAGCGTGCCGAGGCGGGTTTCGCTCTTGGCGGGCGTCGTGAGCGACTCAGGGATCGTCTCGGCCCATGCGCAGGTAGCGAGCAACAGGCTGGCAATCACAGCGCCGCCCTGTCCGATGGTGGTGCGGGGGAACGTTTTCATGGATACCACTCCTTGTGTGTTTGCGATGCCTCGCATAGCTCTTAATCCGGGGGTTCACTCCTTTTCAGCTGAGGCCAGCGTCACGGTGAGCACCGTCGGAACGGCTGACCTACTACAGTTATTGCGCACCATTGTCGGAGCAGCACGTTCTGCGTGATCAGTTCTTCCAGCAGGCAGAGCATAGGTGCACATTTGCCATTGCTCCAACCACAGGCGGCTTTTGGCCGATCGCAGTCTCTCGCGTGCCATCAGCAAGCCGACCTGGCCCCGCAAACGCGGATCGCCAGCAATCATGAAAATGCATTTCATACCGCATCCTGGTGTTAGCTGAGGCATAAAGATGAATCTTGAGCTTAAACGATCGTTTTTGGTTCGGGGGTAAGGCCGTCTAGCATCCCACGAAGGCGGTCTGCTTCGCGCTTGTTCCCTCTGGCCATAATGTCGAGGTCGTACAGTTGCTTGCGGACGATTGCGAGCTGTCCGGATCTGTGCCGGAGATTGCTCATTGCTTCATCGCGTTGCGCAACGACTTCGTCGTACATTTGCACCAGCCCGTAAATGTCCTCCCGTGCCTTCCTCAATTGCAGGCTCAGTTCCTGCACCTCGTTTTCCAGCATGCGCAGGTAGTGAGTACAGGTCTCAAGTTCGGTCGGGCATCCCAGCCAGTCGCTGGTGTCTTCGATGTCGTACGGGTCCATAATCATGCCTTATAAGCACTGTTCATATATACAGTAATCGAGGCGTGAGATTTGGGCGAGAGCGAATCGACAAGCAGTAGAAAATTTGGAGTTGTTAGCGGTTGGCAGAACGCCGGAGGTTTGGGCCAATTTTTGGGCCAATGGAGAGAAATGCCGGGGGTTGATGCGGCTTGAGACCCCCGTATTTACTGGCTGGAGCCCGCAGAAACACCCGATTAAAACTGCATCGTGATGTTAGCTGTAGAGATCAAAGGTTTTTCCTGCGAAGCATTCAGAGTAGCTAGGGTTGCGGCAGTACCGATTCAGTACCCGTTTCCGGTATTCAAACCACGGGAAATGCATCCCGGTCAGAAGCGGAAGGTCCATCTGGCAATAAGTGGACAGCAGCATATGGAGCGCTTGGCCCGAGTCGAAGTGCGCTGAGACAGGGTTCATTCCCGTCATCAACCAAGGGGGGCGCGTAATGTTTGGCGGCGATTGTACTGGTCTGGCTCTTTAAACGATAGGGCGTTAAGACCGCGCGGGTGCATTGACGGTATCCGCGAACAGATTTTCACACCTGAATGCTAACTATTTGTGACAAACAGTGGCTAAAATGCGATTTTTCAACACGGTGGCCGATAGCCGCTACCGGTTCGACGACGGCGCTATCGGGCCCGCTGTTTCGTTTTCAGACGCTGCACAAGTCCATTGGCCGACAGGCTGGCAGGGAAGGCAGTTTGTTCACTTCTGACGTGTGACGATTTCTGTGAAACTGATCATTGCCTTTATTTACGTTGCCTCTATTGCGTACGTCCACCTGCGCGGTCGCGTGCGCCACAAGCTGGGCCGCCAACTGAGTGATCACTCTACGTTCCTGGCGCCGCTCAATTGCTTCCTTTATCTGTTTTCGAAAATTCCCAACAAGCCCTATCTCAATCCAGCGGACTTCCCAGACCTAAGCCCGTTGCAGACGCATTGGCAAGAAATTCGCGCCGAAGGCCAGCACCTGCTGAAGGCGGGGGAGATCAAACGCTCGGATCAATACGACGATGTTGGCTTCAACTCGTTCTTCAAGACGGGCTGGAAACGGTTTTACCTGAAGTGGTACGGCGACAGCCATCCTTCGGCGATGAAGCTCTGCCCGCGCACCACTGAGCTGGTGCAAGGCATCGGCTCGATCAAGGCGGCGATGTTCGCCCAATTGCCACCGGGTTCCAGACTGGTCCGGCACCGCGATCCTTATGCCGGGTCCTACCGTTATCACTTGGGCCTGGAAACGCCGAACGATGCCGGTTGCTATATCAATGTCGACGGCGAGAACTACCACTGGCGCGATGGCGAAGCGGTGATGTTCGACGAAACGTTCATTCATTACGCGGAAAACACCACGCAACAGAACCGAATCATTCTGTTCTGTGATGTCGAGCGTCCGATGAAATACCGCTGGGCGGCGGCGTTCAATGGCTGGTTCAGCCGTCACGTAATGTCGGCGGCGGGCGCGCCGAACGAAGAGGGCGACAGGACGGGCGGCATTAACCTTTTGTTTACCAGAGTCTACAAAGTCCGCCTGAGGGCTAAAGCGCTGAAGAAAACCAATCGCAAGCTTTACTATTTTGGGAAATGGGGGATTTTTGGTGGGTTGCTGGCGGTGTTTGTCCTGATCTGAATTATGTGTTGTGGCGGATTAAGCTATCGCGAGCAAGCTCGGCTCCTACAATGGATTTGCGGCGTACACAAATCCATTGTAGGAGCCGAGCTTGCTCCGGGCGGCGTTCCGACGATGAGGCCATAACAAACACCGCAAAATCCGGAACTAGCCTCGAGAAGCCTTCGTGGCTTTTTTCTGCGCAGCTGGTTTGGCTTTCCCTGCGCCCTTGTTACCCAGGCTGCGTTTCAGCAACTCGGTCAAGTCGATTACATCCGCCGTTTTGCGCTCTTCTTCACCCGTCGCCGTCTCGACGTCCTCTATCTTGCCTTCATTGGCCTTCTTCTCGACCAGCGCCATAATCTTGTCTTCAAAACTGTCGCGATAGTCCTCGGGTTTCCAGTCGGCGCTCATGTCTTGCACCAGACGCTTGGCCATATCGAGTTCGCCCTTGGCCAGTTCGGGCTTGGTCACGTCGCTGCCCAACTCAAGCGTATCGAGGCTGCGCACTTGCGCTGGCCAGCGCAGCATCACCAACACCATCGCCGATTCCAGCGGCATCAACGCTGCCAGGTGCTGGCGAGTGTGCAACACGACATGGGCGAGGGCGACTTTATTGGTTTTGCTCAACGTTTCGCGCAACAGCGCGTACACCTTGCCGCCGCGTTTATCCGGGGCGAGGTAGTAGGGCGTATCAATGTTTTGCAGAGGGATCTGCTCACTGTCGACAAAGGCAAAGATGTCGATGGTTTGCGTGGATAACGGGTGCGCCGACTTGATCTCTTCTTCGCTGAGGACCACGTACCGACCCTTTTCGTACTGCACACCTTTGACGATGTGCTCCTTGGTGACTTCCTTGCCGGTGACCTTGTTCACGCGTTTGTACCCGACCGGCTCCATGCTGCGGCTGTCGAGCCAGTCGAAATCCACCCCCTGGGAAGACGTCGCCGACACCAGCGCTACAGGGATATGCACCAGCCCAAAACTGATAGCGCCTTTCCAGATTGCCCGTGCCATGGTCGTCTTCTCGCATGTGATGATCAGGTGACCTTTGGCCTGAAGCAAAAGTTTCAGCCGGTTGTGGACCCCGGCCGGGTGGGGTGGTCGTCTCGTGTTACATCTTATGAAAGAGGTTTTAGTTAACAAATCCGAACCCCGGGCGTAGCGTGCTATCGAAGACTCTATCCACCAAGAGAGGCTCCCCCATGAACAGATATATGCTCGGCTGCGCCGTATTGGCGCTGAGTGGTTTGCTGAGCAGTCTGGCGCACGCGACGCCATCGCCATTATTGCTGCTGGCCCAAAGCCCGACAGGGGCTTCGAGCAATCCTTACAACAGCCCGATTCGCCGCGCCAACCCGAACAGCATGCAAGGCTCGCAATCCAGCGCCCCGGCCATACGAGGGCCAAATACCGTGCCGGTGCCGCGCCCTCCGACCCTGGAAAACGGCGGCATTGGCAACCGTTACCCCCAAAGTCAATCGGCTCCCGCCAGCCCACCGATATTCATTCCCAATCCACCTCCGCGAGATGCAGGCACCAGCAACCGTTGAATAGGAACGACAAAAGGAATCGTGCATGTTGCGTAAAACCCTCTTGGCTACCCTGTGTGCTTGCGCACAGATCACCGCTGCAACGCCCGTTTTTGCCGCGCCGGTCCAGGAACTGGAAAGCGAACAGGGCACCCTTGAAGTCGCCACGATCACCAAGGGGCTGGAACATCCGTGGTCGCTCGCGTTCCTGCCGGATCGCGAGGGCATGTTGGTTACCGAGCTGCCGGGCAACCTGCGTGTCGTCAGCGTTGACGGCGAACTGTCCGCCCCGATTGATGGCGTGCCGAAGGTCTGGGCCAAGGGGCAGGGCGGCTTGCTGGATGTGGTGCTGTCCCCCGACTTCAGGCAGGACCGTACGGTGTATCTGTCGTATGCCGAAGGTGACGGCGCGGGCAACAAGGCGGGTACGGCGGTCGGTCGAGGGCAATTGTCCGAAGACCTGAAAACGCTCCAGGACTTCCAAGTGATCTTTCACCAGGAGCCGAAGCTCTCTGTCGGCAACCACTTTGGCTCGCGACTGGTGTTTGATCGCGACGGCTATCTGTTCATCACGCTCGGCGAAAACAATGACCGGCCAACGGCCCAGGACCTCGACAAGCTACAAGGCAAAGTCGTACGGATCTACCCGGACGGCCAAGTGCCGGACGATAACCCCTTTGTCGGTCAAGCCGGCGTGCGCCCGGAAATCTGGTCCTATGGCCAGCGTAACCCGCAGGGCGCTGCGCTCAATCCGTGGACCGGCGTGCTCTGGGAGAACGAGCATGGGCCTCAAGGCGGCGACGAGCTGAACATCATCGAGCGAGGTAGAAACTACGGCTGGCCGCTCGCAACCCACGGTATCAACTATTCCGGTCAGCCGATCCCGGAAGCCAAGGGCAAGACCGTCGAAGGCACCGTGGGGCCTCATCATGTCTGGGAAAAGTCCCCGGGGCTGAGCGGGATGGCGTTCTACGACGGTGATCGATTCAAGGCCTGGCAGCACAACGTGTTCATCGGCGCGCTGGTTAGCCAGGAGTTGATCCGCTTGCAGTTTGATGGCGATAAAGTCGTTCACGAGGAACGCTTGCTCGGTGAGCTCAAGGCCCGGATCCGGGATGTGCGGCAAGGCCCGGATGGGTATTTGTATGTGTTGACCGACGAAGACGACGGCGCGTTGTACAAGGTTGGCCTGAAATAACCAGGGTACTGGGGCTCTGGCTCGCTCCCACAGGTATGTAAACGCCACATATCCAACGTAGGAGCGAGCCTGCTCGCGAAGGCAATCTCAACAACACTATTTTCGGGTTTGCAGCCCCCGAACGACGAGATACAACAATGGCCCGACAGACACAAAAATCGCCGTGATCAACAGATAGGGCATCACCGACGCCACCGACCGCCCCCGCTTGCGCGCATCCTTATAGATCCAGATTGCCGCCAGCGTCGCCAACAGGTAAAGATCAATCACCACCTGCGCAGTATCCGGCCGCGACATCAGGCGGATACCGAAATCAACCAACGACTGTTCAGCCTGGAGCATCACCGAAACGGTGTATCCGGAAAAGGCAATCAAAGCAACGAGGGGCAGGGCGACAGACTTCATGGTTTCCTTCCGTGGGACAATGAGCAGAATCAGCACCCTACAGAAGCCGATGAAAATTGGCCATTGACTTGCCACCAGCCCAAGGCTAATTTCCAGCCATGACTTCCACCGTATTGCGCTGCCAGCCAAGCATTATTACCGCCATTCCTTATTTGGCGGGCTAGCTCACGACTGCAGCACCCAACCCGCCCTAGAGGCGGGTTTTTACTTTCTGTCTCCAGGGCTCCGAACACAGCCAGGAGACGACCATGAGCAGCACTCTAGCCCAGCAAAACTTGCTTGAGCATTACGTAAAAAAGATCCTCGCCGCGCCAGTGTATGAACTGGCGGTACGTACGCCATTGCAATCGGCGCCGGCGCTCTGCGAGGCATTGGGCAATCAGATCCTGCTCAAACGCGAGGACTTGCAACCGACGTTTTCATTCAAGATTCGCGGCGCCTACAACAAGCTGGTGCAACTCAGTGATGAGCAAAAGGCGCGCGGCGTGATCACCGCGTCGGCGGGCAATCATGCCCAAGGCGTAGCGCTGGCAGCGAAAACGTTGGGGATTGTCGCGACCATCGTCATGCCGCGTACCACGCCGGAACTGAAAGTGCTCGGGGTTCGAAGTCGCGGGGCGGAGGCTGTGCTGCACGGCGAGAGTTTTCCGTTCGCCCTCGACTATGCGCTGAGCCTGGCCGAACAAACCGGTCGCACCTTTGTTTCGCCCTTCGACGACCCGGACGTGATCGCCGGGCAGGGCACTGTGGCGATGGAGATCCTGCGCCAGCATCAAGGCCCGATCGACGCGATCTTTGTGCCGGTGGGCGGTGGAGGTTTGATCGCCGGCATCGCCGCGTACGTCAAATACCTGCGACCTGAAGTGCGCATCATCGGCGTCGAGTCAGAACATTCGGCGTGTTTGGCGGCAGCGCTACAAGCGCACGAACGGGTTGTCCTGCCGAGCGTCGGCACTTTCGCCGATGGCGTGGCGGTGGCGCAGATCGGCGCTTATGGCTTCGAAGTCTGCCGGTTTTGCGTTGATGAGGTGTTGACGGTCAGTAACGACGAACTTTGCACCGCCATCAAGAACATCTACGACGATACCCGCTCGATCACTGAACCGTCAGGCGCGCTGGCTGTCGCCGGGATCAAAAAATACGTCGCGCAAACCGGTATCCGTGGTCAGACGCTGGTGGCCATCGACTCAGGGGCCAACATCAACTTCGACAGTTTGCGCCACGTGGCCGAACGCGCAGCGTTAAGCTGCGCGCCGGCGTGAGGCGGGAGTGAAGTTATTCCTGAACGGCTTTCTCAACCTTGCTCGACGCCGACCAGATCCGATAGCGGACTTCGATGTCTTTTGGCACGTAAAGCACTATCGGCAATTTGCTGTTGTAACGTAGCAAGAAGCCGTCGCCGACCACGGGTACGAAGTCTTTTTTGCTTGTGCCGTCCGGGCAGGCCATCAGCGTGCTCATCGGGCCGATGACTTTTTCCAGTCGGTAGAACGGGTAGCCCCAGCCTTCCAGGTTTTTCTCTTCAAGCATCCCCCCTAGGCGTGGGCGATTGCAGTCCACGGTCAAGGTCTTGCCCGCGAGGATTTCGACCTGAAAGTCATCTTCTTTGGTTTGCGGGGCGAGGTGGATGACTTGGCGGGTAAAACCACTTTCGGGTTTTGGAAACGGAGCGATGGTTTCAAGTGTTGCGGCATGAGCGATGCTCGACAGGCCGGCAACCGTTAGTCCGACAGTCGTAATAAAGGTCAAAGAACCCATGATGCCTCCTTGCTTGTAATCAATTCGTGGCGCCATTCTTACTGCGCTCAGACGCTAATGCAAACCCGGCGCTTTGCACCGGTAATTTGCAACTCTGTCCTGGACCCTTCGTGCAGATTGCACGGCAGTTTTTCTCAGTCCTGGCGCTAAGCCATTGATCTTCCGATGAGCTGCACAGCGAAATTCCAGGCATATCTTATGCTTTGTCTGTTCCTAAGCTGGTCGGACTGCATATGAGCCAGCATCGATCATTGATTGGCAATCTCAAAAAGGAGAGGGTCGCCATGTTTCTTTCTGCCTTGGAACTTCGCAACATCATCGAAAGCAGTTTTTTGCCCAAGCGCTGCCAATGCACACTGTCTCCGGACTTATCGATGACAGTAAAAGTGTATGCAGACGGTCAAACCGATCTGCTGGAATTGAACGTGGCCGGCATTGATGCCTCGACACTGAATGGCTGTCGGGAAATCAACGAATTGATCGCTGGTCTACGCGCCAAACAGCATCCTATGGTCATATCTCATCCGAGGGTGCGTAAAGCGTTTTAACCTGCGGTTTCGAATTCTACCGACACGCGCCGGGTCTGAAGAAACCCCAGGCCCAGCGCCAGCTCCGCCAGCACCGCAAGCAAAATGCCCGGCCCGACATGGCCATTGAGCCATTCGCCGAAACCCAATGCTGCCAGACCAAAACACCCGACCATAAATCCGCTGCTCAGTGCGTTGCGAGTCACGGACGGCGGCTCGTTTCGAACCCAATAGCAAATCAATCCCAGCGCCGCGAACAGCACAGCGATGCGCCGCGCAACAAAGCCTGCCGTCGAGGAAAACTCAATCCCCCAAATCGCCAGCAACCTGTCAGGCATCAAGCCCCAGACCAGCGCCAGTACCAAACACAGGGCGGCAGTGAACATCGACAACGAACGGAACGACAACTGCATAGCGAATCCTTGCGGCAGTGAGGGAGGCGCTCAAGCATAACGCCAGAACCCTCACAGTAAAACCGCCCGGTTCCGAATCAGACGTTTCCGTCAGTTGTAGTAACTGCACGCGTCAGAAAGCTTCCTGTAGGTGATTTCTTCAGGCTTGCCGGATTTATCGATGTACTTCATGTCGGCGATAACCACCTTGCATTCATCGGTTATCGGTTCTGTCAGGGACACGACTTTGCCAACGTTCAGCGTCATGCCGTAGTGGTAAGGAGTGGCATTGGAAGTAGATGTGGGCGTGGACGTGTCATAGGCCTGGGCAAGTCCGGTAAACGCGGTGCAGGCGAGGGCAGAGGCAAGGAGCAACATGCGGGTGTTCATGTGACGATCTCCAGTGCAGGCGGAAAATCAGCTCGACGATAAACGTCGAACCTGCCGCACTGGGCGTCAGAAGCGTCTGAGGGCGTGCGGTCCAATAGAATTTTGGACCTTAACGTTAAGAGAGGGTTAACCCGGCTGAACGCCGCCTGTCGCGACAGGAGAAACGTCTGTCGGATGTTTCGTTAGGAAAGCTTCTACGGCATCTTCGGCTTGGTCCTACAAGGTCAGGTGACTTGTCGACTTTCGCCTGTTGGGTGGTGGGGATTACTGTTGGTGCTCGCTGCAAAATCAGCGATCGGGTTTGGTCACCTGATGCCATCTCACATATGTGTGCCATCATTCGCCCTGCGGACATCCAAGTCCTCGTAGTGCGTTGCAATGGTGGCTGTGTGCTGGACGCCTTCGGGCGAACCGATTTGATGGTATCGGTTGACCAAGCCTGTACACAGCCGCCTCCCATCGTTTGGTCACGGTGCTGGCGTTACTTATTAACCATCGAGTAACTACTATGCCAACGTTTAAACCGTTCCCAGAGCGCTATCGCTCACTCAACAGCGGCGTTACCGATTCAAGTCCTTTGGTGATCGACACCGAAGCCAATCCCCAAGATATTCTCGAAGCCGCGTTACAGCGCGTACGAGCCTCCAGCCAGCTACTTGAAACGCTTCATTGCCAATGCTTCAAGCACGGTGATGTTCAGGATATCCCGCACATTACTCACGCGCTTTATTTGCTGGCACAGGATGGGTATGACCTGTTGGCGGTTGCTCAGCAACGGATGATGGGGTGGAAGGCGCCGGTCTGACGTCTGATCTTTATAGAAAAATCCAGCGCTCGTATGGCGCTGGATTTTTATCATGTCGCCGGATGAGTACCTTGTTGAGAATGGGAAGTCAGCCATTATTCAAGAGCATGAATGGGTGGGTCTTGATAAGACTCATCTATCTCGATACCAGCGGCGCGAGCTTTTTCTTCAAGCGCTAATCGTGCGGCGTGATAGCTTTCTAGTCTTTTTGGCAAGAGTTCTTTCCAATGAAGTCTGTCGTTCTCGTCGCTGATGCCATCGAGCCAAAAGTCTCTCTCCGACTGAAACTCCAGGGTGATTAGGTAGGTCGCTTTTTCGGTTGGGTCTTTTTCATCATTTTGTCTCCATGCTTTCAGGTGAAGATAGGCGCCATTGTTGTAGAAGTACCAATTATAAAAAGAACCGATTTGAAGCCAACGTTTTAGATCGAGTTGATAGTCTGAATCGAGCCAAGGATGGCTGCCGATATATTGTCCTAGCACGTGTTCAGGGCTACTGATTTTGTCGATCTGCGACCCAGATATTCTCGGGTCTTCAGGAAAGATGAAGCGAGACCAACCGGCGTTTTTGATTTTTTTGATTAGTGCTGATATTAGAGCTCTATTCTGCTCGTGAGTGCTGTTGTCTGGAAGCCCCCTAGGGGTTAGGTTTATGTTCTCTGCATTGTTTCCAATTCTCTCATTTGTAACTATTGTGATATTAGTCACTTCTTCAATTTTGAGCGTTGTCTCAGCGTATTTTATCACTACATCGGGAAGTTTTTTGCTATTAGCCGATTTGTCAAATTTGTACCAGCATAGGTCTAGGTCTTTCATGCACTCTTTGGAGAATTTATTCTCGTTATTATCTATGATTTCCTGCATTGGAGAATCGAGGGATATTTCAAAGGCTGGTATTTTGTTTGTCATGTTTGAGTCGCTGTGATCACATGCGGCCAGAAGAGAGAGGGAAATAAGCAGCAAATAAAGTCTCATTGAGTATTTACCCAGGTCGAAATTGTGCCAATTTCTCGCTCCATGTAATCTTTTTGCGCCCCCATTAACTTGTGGTATTGATTTGCAATGGTGTCAATGAATTTCATTCGGTCCTTTACATTAAATAAGTCACCGTCTTCCATTTGAACCCTGAGTTCTGGTTCCTTTACGTCACAAGCAGTGCTGAACGCTGCTACTCTGACGGGAGTAAAAGGTGCCCATTCGAAACCTGCCTGCATTTTTAATGTCGCTTGAAAGGGCGCGCTCTCGTAAATCAAAGGTTGAAGGATTTTCCTCTGTTCGTGATTGGCTATCGCCATTAATGACGAGAGTTGCGTTGCACTTCTTAACCTTCCAAGGGGTAATTTCTCTGTTTCGCCAATTTTATTAAATCCATCTGCCAGTTCATTTGTGAAATGCAAATTACTTAGGGTGGCAAGCGCCTCTTCTGCCCAAGGCAAACTATCAATATTGGTCTTGATCTGCCCCTCACAACTACGTGCATTACGTTCAGGCGCACACTCATCGAACTGTTTTGGATATTTGCTGTAAAACCAATGCCAGACAAAAATATCCTGAAACAGCCAGAAGTTACCTTTTCCCAATGAGTTTTTGCCAATACGCATAGGTGGCTGAACGAGGGGAGGCGTCAGCAGCAGATAAGGATCATTCGGAATAAAGTCCAACCCGCATTTGACCTGCTTGCTGGCAAACGCCGCCAACCCCATCCAGTAGAACCGGCCCTTGAGTTCAGGCTTTCCGTCTTCGCCTTGTTCCAGATAGAAACTCGCGTAAGCGGCGGCAATTCTTGCGGCACGAGCGCTGAAGTCTGAGATCAGTTCGTATTTGCTGGAGGCGGAGGAGCGTTTTTTGCTCAAGCGGCGTATGGCTTCTTCCTGCCCCATCGCCCACAACTTATCGCAACCCAGCACGACTTCGTGGACAGAGCATTCTTTGTCATTGGTTTTGAACGTCGTGATCGGTTGCGCACTCATTTCGTTCTACTCGCTTCATAGTCATCTGCGCCAGCAGGCACAACCAGTTCATCCCAGACAAGGTGAGCTTTCACCGGTTCTTCCGCCTCTGTCTGGACTCGCGGATGGAGGCCATTTGCGTCGCTTCTCGATATTTGAGGGGCTATCTCGGATGGCACAATCAGCGCCGTTTTTACTGCTTTGACAGGTTGCCCACGACGCGTAACGAACTTGAGCTGTTCGTCGTAGCGCTCACTGATTTTCTTTGCATTTAGCAAACTTCCTGCCCGTGCCTGATCTGCAATGACGGGGATATGCGGGGCGAGGATGCCAATCCCGCTCCCCGAACCCGGCGCACCACCCGAATTGGTCCTGACCTCCGCCCCACTAATCGTCACGCCCCCGGCATCCACCTTGACGAAACTCCCGCCAGCCTTGGCCGTCAGTTCCATTCCGCCTTCAACCACCACCTTGTCGCCAGCGTTGTAATGAATCTCTTCACCCGCCTCGACAAACTGCGCCGTGCCGACCTTCACATGCTGGGTCGCCGCCACAGTCAGGTGATCATCCGCCCGCGCTTCGGTCTTGCGATCCAGATGGGTAATGCGATGTTCTTCAACTTTGAACTCGCTGAAGGCATTGGCCTCAACCGTGTCGTGCCGCTCGTTGCCAATGCGGATTTTCTGGTCGTGTTCGATGTTTTCATCCCAGTCGCGCTGGGCGTGGAGGTAGATCTGTTCCGCGCCTTTTTTGTCTTCGATGCGAAATTCGTTGTAGCCCTTGCCGCCCGGTGAACTGAGGGTCTTGAAGGTGCTGCGGGTTTTGTTCGCCGGCAGGTCGTAGGGGACGAGGTTTTCCTTGTGGTACAGGCAGCCGGTGACCAGCGGCTGGTCGGGGTCGCCTTCGAGGAAGGTGACGAGTACTTCCATGCCGACGCGTGGGATGGCGATGCCGCCGTAGGCACTGCCGGCCCAGCCGGTGGCGACGCGCAGCCAGCAGCTGGTTTTGTCGTTGGACTGACCGTCGCGGTCCCAAAAGAATTGCACTTTGACGCGACCGTATTCGTCGCAATGGATTTCTTCGCCCGGTGGGCCGGTGACGATGGCGGTCTGGCTGCCGAGGACTTTGGGTTTCGGGTGTTCGAGGGCAGGGCGGTAGTGCGCGTCCCACGGCGTGGCGAGGAAGCGGTTGCGATAACCCTGATGGAAATCGTCTTTGTTGTGGGTGACGTCGCTGGTGATGTTCTCGCCGAGCACTTGCGGCTGTTTGCCTTCGTGGACGACTTCCAGCAGCAACCAGAGGTTGTTCCACTCGGCGCGCGGGTGTTCGCTGAGGGACATGAAGTGGCCGCTGACCAACGTGGGCTCGTCACCTTTGCCTTCGGCGAGTTTGTAGTCGCTGCGATGGCGTTCCAGTGCGCGGGTCGCCAGTTGTTTGCCGCGTTCGCGGGTGAGGAAGTGGCCGGGGTAATCGTAGTCTTCGAGGTCCGGCGCGACTCCGCTCTTGGCCGCGCCTTCGGACAGGATGCGCGGTTTTTCGAAGTCGTAATCGCGGCGGCTGACGCGGCTGGTGCGGGTTTCCAGGCGCAGGTTGAAGCGTTTGATCACCGGTTTCTCGGCGGCCATGCCGGAGTCTTGCTGGTAGGCCACGGGAGCCAGTTTTCGGAACACGGTCTGGTCATCGCCGAAGACAATTTTGTGCCCGCTGGCGCTGTGCTGGAAGTGGAAGTGGATGCCTTCTTCTTCACACAGGCGCTGGATGAAATGCAGGTCGGATTCGTCGTACTGCACGCAGTAATCGCGATCCGGGTAGTTCGCGCCGAGCTGGAAACTGTACGCGTCAGCGAGAATGCCGCGCGCTTCCAGGACCTGGGCGATGATCTTCGGGATACTTAACTGCTGGAAGATTTGCTGGTCGTGGTTGTGGCGCAGGTAGGCCAGTTGCGGGCACAGGCTGATGCTGTAGCGGGTCAGTTTTTTACCCGAGTCGCCTTGCTCGATGCGATAGACCAGGCCGTGGATGAGGCCTTTGCCGGTTGCACCGAAGGTCAGGCAACCGGGTTTGTGCAGGATCTCTTCGAGTTTCAGGTCGGGGCGGGTGCTGACCAGTTCGATGTCGAAACAGAACGGCTGGTTGAGGGCTTCACGGCCCACGAAACTGAGCACTTGCAGGTCAGCGGACACGCCTTCGAGCGTGAGGGAAATATGGGGTGCGTTAGCGTCCAGCATGCTTTGAATTCCGTCCTTTGGATAAGCTGGGGCGGATGGTGCAGGATTAAACCGCCTCGTTCAAGGCGCATATGGCGTAGGCGGGCGGGTCTCCGGTCATTGGGAAAACCCTTGGTGGCACGGTTTCGGTCAGTGAATGCGGGGGATATCGCCCTGTGTGGCTCTCGAAGGGGTGACTGACTGGAGATGGGCGGCGTGAGATACACCGCCATCGCGAGCAGGCTCACTCCTACAGGGGATCTGCGGTGAACGCAGGTTTTGTGTTCGGCAACGATCCCCTGTGGGAGCGAGCCTGCTCGCGAAGGGGTCATCAGCTTCAGCGAAGATCCAACTGATGACGATACGGCAAATCCGGCCCGGTCTTGCCGCACGTCAGCGCCGCTGCCCGCACCGCAAACTTCAACATGCTGTCGATGTGCTCGCGGCTCAGCGATTGCACACCTTCCACCGAATCCAGCTGCTGCTCTGTCAACCAGGTAATCAACGCCGCCTGGAACGTATCGCCAGCCCCTACTGTGTCGGCAATCTTCACCGCATTTGCCGGCACCGACCACGAACCATGTACTCGGCTAAACACTGTCGCACCCTCGCCACCACGGGTCAGGAACACCAACTGACAGCGATGCTGCAACCAGCTTTCAATAACGCGTTGCGGATCTTGCTCGGGATACAACAGGCTCAAATCCTCATCGCTGACTTTGATCAGGTCGGCGTATTCCACGAGCGTCGCGATCCGCGAGCGCCACAGGTCGATATTCGGTTCAGGATTGAGCCGCACATTCGGGTCGAGGCTGATCAGGCGTTTGCCGCTTTCGCGCTGCACCAGCGCGAGTAACGTATCGGCAATCGGTTGCACCACCAACGAGAAAGAACCGATGTGCAAACCGCACACGTCGGGCCCCAGCGCTGGGAGGTGTTCCGGTTTCAACTGACGATCCGCGCAGCCTTCACCGCGAAAGCTGTAATGCGGCGAGCCATTGGCGCCCACTGCAACCATCGCCAATGTGGTGGGGGCGGCGAAGTCCACCAGGAAGTCCGAACGCACGCCTTCATCCTTCAGCACTTGTTGTAAACGCCGGCCGAGGTAGTCGGTGGACAATCCGGCAAACAACGCCGCGTCCACGCCCAAGCGGCGTAAACCAACCGCGACGTTGAACGGAGAACCGCCGGCAATCGCCTTGAAATTCACTTTTGAAGCCAGACCGCTGGCATCCTCTTCACTGAAGAAATCGAACAGCGCTTCGCCACACACCAGATACATAATTGCTCGCTCTTTAAAGGGTTGCGACATGCTGTTGATAGCGTTCATAGGCCTGCTGACAGGCCGCTACATTTTCTGCAATCGGCAGGGTTTCGCTGCTCAGGTCGAGTTTGACGCAACGCTCGCACACGTCCGCCAGAGTTTCTTCCTGCCCGTTCGCCCAGGACGTGCACCACGCCGCCTGAATCGCCGCGCCGAGGGCGGCGGCTTCGCTTTGTTCGGTGCAGATCACCGGCGTATTCATGATGTCGGCGACTATCTGCCGCCACACCGGACTCTTCGAGCCGCCGCCGATCAGGCAGATGCTGCGGCTTTGTAAGCCATTCTGGCGCAAGAGGTCCAGTCCGTAACGCAAACCGAAGGTCGTACCTTCCACCACCGCGCGGCACAGGTTGGTCCGGGTCAGGTTGGTCATCGTCAAGCCCAGCAGGATGCCGGTGGCGTGGGGCAGGGCGGGGACGCGTTCGCCGTTGAGGAACGGCAGCATGCACACGCCTTCGGCACCAATCGGTGCCTGCGCGACAAGGTCGTTGAATTGTTCGATACCCAGGTCGAACAACTCGCGAATCACCCCGGTAGCGTTGGTCAGGTTCATGGTGCAGATCAACGGCAGCCAGCCACCGCTGGAAGAACAGAAGGTCGCGACCGAAGCATCCGCGCTGACTTTGGGTTGATCGGCATAGGCATACACCGTGCCCGACGAACCGAGGCTCATGGTGATCGCGCCGGGCTTGATATTGCCGGTGCCAATTGCGCCCATCATGTTGTCGCCGCCACCGCTTGAGACCCGCGCTTGCGGGTTGATTCCCAAGCGTTCGGCGATGCTCGGCAGGATCGTGCCGACGGCTTGATGGGCGTCGATCAATTCCGGCAACGCAGCTTGCAGGCGCCCGCTGGGGTCGATGTCGCGCAGCAGTTGCAAGTCCCACTGACGGGTGCGCACGTTGAAATAACCGGTGCCGGAGGCGTCGCCGTACTCGCTGCAACTGCGCCCGGTGAGCCAATAATTCAGGTAGTCGTGGGGCAGCAGGATGCGGGTGATTCGGGAAAAGATCTCGGGGTGCTGTTCTTTGGCCCAGAGCAGTTTTGACACGGTGTAGCCGGGGGCGATGACCACGCCGAGGCGCTCGAGTGAACCTTTTTCACCACCGAGGTGCGTCAGCAGGAGGTCGTTTTCTGGTGTGGATTCGGTATCGCACCAGAGTTTGGCGGGACGCAGGACCTGGCCCTCATCGTCGAGCAGGACCAGGCCGTGTTGCTGGCCGGACACGCCGATGCCGAGGATATTTTGGCCGTCGACGTTGGCTGCGAGCAGGGCGCTTCGGGTGGCGAGGGTGAAAGCTTCCAGCCACTGGTTGGTGTCTTGTTCGCGGCGGCCGTTGGCGCCGCTGATCAGGGTGTGGGCGGCAGCGCCCTGGCCCAGCACTTGGCCGCTGACTGCGTCGAGGACGATGGCTTTGGTGCCTTGGGTGCCGCAGTCGATGCCCAGGAATAGGTGTTGGTTTGCCATGGTAGATCCTTGGTGTGTCAGGTCGATCTCGGTGAAGCCATTCGCGAGCAGGCTCGCTCCCACAGGTGATCAACAGGGTGTACAGATCCCTTGTGGGAGCGAGCCTGCTCGCGATGACGGAAGTCCCTTCACCGCAGTACTTAAGCCAGCACCCGCTCCAACGTCCGCGTCACCCCAACCTCCCGCAAGCTGTTACAACACCACTCAAACGCCGCCACAAACTCGGCCGAATGCGGGATCGCCGTGCCAAAAATCTCCTCGACCGCCAGCAACCGCTGGGTAATCAACACATCATCCGCCACCAGCCCCTGACAAAACGCCGCCCGTGGATCCGGAATCGAATAGGTATCACCGTTCTCATCCACACCCTTTAAATACAGCGCCCACGCCGCCACCACCAACGCCGCACGTTTCGTCTCGCGACCATCTGCAATCAACCGGTTGATTGTCGGAATAGTGAACTTGGGAAACTTCGATGAACCGTCCGAACACACCCGTTCCAGTTGATCGGCAATCGCCTGATTGGAGAAGCGTTCAACCAGTGTGTCTTTGTAGTCGGTGAGGTCGATCCCCGGCACTGGCGACAGCTGTGGTGTCACGTCCAGATCCATGTAAGCACGCATGTAGCGCACGAACAGCGGGTCATTCATGGTCTCGTGAACGAAGCGATAACCCTTCAAGAAACCGAGATATGTCAGCGCCAGATGGCTGCCGTTAAGCAGTTTGATCTTCATTTCTTCATAAGGTGTGACGTCGTCAGTGAACTGCACGCCGACCTTTTCCCAGGCCGGGCGACCGTTGACGAACTTGTCTTCCAGCACCCATTGCACAAACGGTTCGCAGACCACCGGCCACGCATCGTCGACCTCGTGTTTGTCGGCCAGTTGCAGACGATGTTCGGTGCTGGTCATCGGCGTGATGCGGTCGACCATGGCGTTGGGGAAGCTGACGTTGCGGTCGATCCATTCGCACAGATCCGCATCGCGCAACGCGGCGAAGGCTAATAAAGCTTTGCGGGTGACCGCGCCGTTGTGCGGCAGGTTATCGCAGGACATCAAGGTGAACGCCGGGGTGCCGGCGGCGCGACGTTTGGCCAGCGCGGCGCAGAGGAAACCGAACACGGTTTTCGGCTCATTCGGGTGCGCCAGATCGTGCTGGATTTGCGGCAGGTGCGCCATGAATTCGCCGTTGCTGTCATCGATGCAATAACCACCCTCGGTAATGGTCAGCGAAACGATGCGGATCTCGGGGCTAGCGAGTTTGTCGATCAGCGCCGCCGCGCCGTCTTCAGCCAGCATCATGTCGCGAATTGCACCGATGACCCGGACTTCGGTGTCATCGGTATCGCCGAGTTCAAACAACGTGAACAGGAAGTCCTGCTCCTTGAGATTGTCCCGGGCGCGGCGGTCTTCGGCGCGCAGGCCGACCCCGCAAATCGCCCAGTCCAGGCCTTCGCCGGTGTTCATCAGCGCGTCGGTGTAAAACGCCTGATGGGCGCGGTGGAAACCACCCACGCCAATGTGCGCGATGCCTTGGCGCGTATCGTTCAGGGCGTAGGCGGGCAGGACCACCTCGGGCTTGAGGTGGTGGAGATTCTGTTTATTGAGTTTCATCACATAGTCTCGATATCAGGCCGCAACGCGCAACGGACGGGTCAACGCCACGCCGTCGGCATCGAATAAATGGCAGTGTTCCGCGTCCAGGTGCAGGCTCAGCGACTCGCCGTAACGGCTGGCCAGGTCGCCGCGAACACGCATGGTCAGGGCCTCGCCGGAGGAGGTCACCACGTGGCAGAAGGTGTCGCTGCCCAGGCGCTCGCTGACGTCGGCGGTGACTTGCAGGGTGCAATCGCCGGTCTGTGCCAGTTCCAGGTGTTCCGGACGAATGCCTAAAGTCACTGCGCCACCGACGCTCAAATTGGCGCCGGTCAACGGCAGGGTGATGCGGGTGCCGGCATCGAGCAGCACTTCACAGCTTTGGCCGTCGACGCGGGTGACTTTGCCCTTGAGGAAGCCCATTTTCGGCGTACCCAGGAACCCGGCGACAAACAGGTTGGCCGGCTGGTGATACAGGTCCAGCGGCGAGCCGACCTGTTCGATTTTGCCGCCATTGAGCACGACCACCTTGTCGGCCATGGTCATGGCTTCGACCTGGTCGTGAGTCACGTAAATCATCGTCGCTTGCAGTTCTTTGTGCAGTCGCAGCAGTTCCAGGCGCATCTGCACCCGCAGGGCGGCGTCGAGGTTGGACAGCGGTTCGTCGAACAGGAAGATTTTCGGGTTGCGCACAATCGCCCGGCCGATGGCCACGCGCTGACGCTGGCCGCCAGACAGTTGTTTCGGTTTGCGCTCCAGCATCGGACCCAGTTCGAGGATGCGCGCCGCTTCGCCGACTTTCTTCTCTACTTCCGCTTTCGGCACGCCGGCCAGATCGAGGGCAAACGACATGTTCTTGCGCACGCTCATGTGCGGGTACAGGGCGTAGGTCTGGAACACCATCGCCAGATCGCGCTTGGCCGGGCTGACTTCGGTGATGTCGCGGCCATCCAGTTCGATGGTGCCGCCGCTGACTTCTTCCAGGCCGGCAATAAGGCGCAGCAGCGTGGATTTGCCACAACCCGACGGGCCGACAAACACTACGAACTCTTTGTCGTTCACTTCAAGGTCGATGCCTTTGATGATGGAAAAGCCTTCGAAGCCTTTGTGCAGATTCTTGATTTTCAGGTTGGCCATGATGATGGGCCTCCGTTTGTTTTTTTTCAGTTGAGCCGTGGCAAACGCCAAGCAGGCTTTTCTGTAGGAGCCAGCGGTGCGGCGATCCGACTTGCCGGCGAAGGCGTCGGTCAAATCGCCTTCGCCGGCAAGCCGTGCTCCTACAGGGATCGGGTCTGATTTATTTCACGGCGCCGAACGACAGGCCGCGGACCAATTGTTTTTGGCTGATCCAGCCGAAGATCAGGATCGGCGCGCAGGCCAGCGTCGACACTGCCGACAACTTGGCCCAGAACAAACCTTCGGGACTTGAGTAGGAGGCGATCAACGCGGTCAGTGGTGCAGCTTTCGATGAGGTCAGGTTCAAGGACCAGAACGCCTCGTTCCAGCACAGGATCAGCGATAGCAACACCGTGGACGCCAGGCCGCCCTTGGCAATCGGTAGCAGCACCCGGACCATTTCCTGCCACAGCGTGGCGCCATCCAGGCGCGCAGCTTCGAGGATGTCTTTGGGGATGTCTTTGAAGTAGGTGTAAATCATCCAGACCACGATGGGCAGGTTGATCAGCGTGTAGATCACGATCAGCGCGATGCGCGTATCCAGCAGGCCAAAGCTCTTGGCCAGCAGGTAAATCGGCATCAGCACGCCCACCGGCGGTAGCATTTTGGTGGAGAGCATCCACAGCAGCGTGCCTTTGGTGCGTTGGGTTTCGTAGAACGCCATGGAGTAAGCCGCCGGCACAGCGATCAGCAGGCACAACGCCGTGGCGCTAAAGGAAATCACCACCGAGTTCCAGGCGAAGCTGAAGTAGTCGCTGCGCTCGTTGATGTGCAGGTAGTTCTCCAGCGTCGGCGTGAAGATGAATTGCGGCGGCGTGGCGAACGCGTCGATTTCGGTTTTGAAACTGGTCAGCACCATCCAGAAGATCGGGAAGAAAATCAGGATGGCAATGGCCCAGGCCAGCGTGCCAAGCAGCAGGCTTTGCAGACGACGGGATTGTTGAAGGGTCATGGCGCAGGCCTCAGGCTTTGTCTGTCAGGTTTTTGCCGATCATGCGCACGAGCACGATGGCCGCGATGTTGGCGATCACCACCGCAATCAACCCGCCGGCGGACGCCATGCCGACGTCGAACTGCACCAGCGCCTGGTTGTAGATCAGGTAGGCGAGGTTGGTCGAGGCGTAGCCGGGGCCACCGTTGGTGGTGGTGAAAATTTCGGCGAACACCGAGAGCAGGAAGATGGTTTCGATCATCACCACCACCGCAATCGGCCGCGCCAGGTGCGGCAGGGTCAGGTGCCAGAAGATGGCGACAGGCCCGGCACCGTCCAGGCGCGCGGCTTCTTTCTGTTCCTGGTCGAGAGACTGCATCGCCGTCATCAGGATCAGGATCGCGAAGGGCAGCCATTGCCACGACACAATGATGATGATTGACAGCAGCGGGTAGTGCGCCAGCCAGTCCACCGGCTGCGCGCCGAACAGTTTCCAGACGTAGGCGAGAATCCCCGACACCGGATGGAAAATCAGGTTCTTCCAGATCAGCGCACCGACGGTGGGCATGATGAAGAAGGGTGAGATGAGCATGACCCGCACGATGCCGCGTCCCATGAACTCACTGGCCTCAAGCAGCGCGCTGATCAGCACACCCAGCACTACGCTGATCAGCAATACGCTGCCCACCAGCAACAGGGTGTTGGTGGCACCGGGCAAGAAGCCTGAATCAGTCAGGAAGTAGGTGAAGTTCTCTAGCCCGACGAACTCGTTTTCACCCGGATTGAGCAGGTTGTAGCGAATCATCGAGAAGTAGACGGTCATACCCAGCGGCACGATCATCCACAACAGCAACAGGGCCACCGAAGGGCTGACCAGAAACCAGCCGGGGTTGGTCAACCGGCTTTTACGCACCGGTTGGGGAATGTCCATGTGAGCTTTGGCAGTTGAAATATTCATGGCGATCAGAACCGGTTGAGTGCAGATACATTGTGAGGACAGCATGCAATCCGAAAGATGACGCGGAACCTGTAGGAGCGGACTTGTCCGCGAAGAGGCCGGTACATCCGATACATTTTCGTGGCTGATCCATTGCTATCGCGGGCAAGCCCGCTCCCACAGGAAAGGGGATGGCGTTTACTTGGGATAACCAGCGCGCTTCATCTCGCGTTCGGTGGTTTGCTGGGCGGCTGTCAGGGCTTGATCGACGGTGGTTTGACCGATCAGCGCCGCCGAGAATGCCTTGCCAACCTGGGTGCCAATGCCTTGGAACTCAGGAATAGTCACCAACTGAATGCCGATGTAAGGCACCGGTTTGAGTGTCGGTTTACTTGGGTCTGCGGCTTTGAGCGATTCCAGCGTGACCTTGGCGAACGGCGCGGCGTTCAAGTAAGCCTCGCTGTAGGTGGATGCACGTGTGCCGGGCGGCACGTTGGCAATGCCGTCTTTTTCCGCGACCAGCGCGCCATACTCCTTGGACGTGGCCCAGGCACTGAAGGCTTTCGCGGCGTCTTTGGCCTTGGAACTGGTCGGAATCGCCAGTGCCCAGGAGTAAAGCCAGGCCGAGCCTTTGTCGGTGGTTTCGTGCGGGGCATAGGTGAAGCCAACGTCGTCAGCCACCTTGCTTTGCGTCTTGTCGGTGACAAAAGAGCCGGCGACGCTGGCGTCGACCCAGATCGCGCACTTGCCGCTGTTGAACAACGCCAGGTTTTCGTTGAACCCATTACTGGAGGCCCCTGGCGGGCCCGATTGCTTCATGGTGTCGACGTAGAAATTCAGCGCGTTCTTCCACTCCGGGCCGGTGAATTCCGGTTGCCACTTTTCATCGAACCAGCGTGCGCCATAGGCATTGGCGACGGTGGTGATCAACGCCATGTTCTCGCCCCAGCCGGCCTTGCCGCGCAGGCAGATGCCGTACTGTTCTTTGTCCTTATGGGTGAGTTTGTTGGCGAATTCGCCGATCTGGGTCCAGGTCGGGCGCTCGGGCATGGTCAGCCCGGCTTCCTTGAACAGGTCGGTACGGTAATAGGTGATCGAGCTTTCGGCATAGAACGGCAGGGCATACAGCGAGCCTTTGACCGACAGACCTTCACGCACTGACGGGAACACATCGTCGAGGACATAAGACGCCGGCAAATCCTTCATCGGCTCCAGCCAGCCCTTGGCCCCCCACAGTGCAGCTTCGTACATGCCGATGGTCAGCACATCGAACTGTCCGCCCTGGGTCGCAATGTCGGTTGTCAGGCGTTGGCGCAGCACGTTTTCTTCCAGCACCACCCAATTGAGCTTGATGTCCGGGTGCTCGGCCTCGAAGGTTTTCGAGAGCTTTTGCATGCGGATCATGTCGCTGTTGTTGACGGTGGCAATGGTCAGGGTCTGAGCGCCGAGGCTGACGCTGCTGAGGGTCATGCAGGTGAGGGCAAGCAGAGCTTTTACAGAAGGTTGCATCATGCACTCCTTTTCTGCACCCCAAGGGCTACAGAAGGACAGTTATTGTTTTTGTGTTCTTGCGTGGCAGTAAGAATGTGCGCTGATTACAGCCTTCAATTGATGGCGTGACAAATCATCCATCGCACTTGAATCGATACTATTTTGCACTCGGGATCGGGAAAGGCAGGATTTAGCGCCAGGCACCCTGTAGCAGCTGCCGAAGGTTCGGGCCGCGTTCGGACGTCCGAGTGCGCAGCACTCGCTGGAACAGAGTACGCGGTGATCCTGGAGGATCGCAGTGGTAGGTTTTGCGCCTGCTGCGCAGTCGAACGTCCGAACGCGGCCCGAACCTTCGGCAGCTGCTACAGAACGAGGTTTCAGTGCTGATTTTGCTCAGTCAACCGCTGTACCGCCAGCCGCCGGTAGTGCGACGGTGTCATGCCTTTGAGTTGCTGAAATCGCCGGTTGAAGTTGGAAATATTGTTGAAGCCCGACTCGAAGCACACGTCTGTCACCGGTTTATCGCCATCGGCCAGCAGCTCGCAGGATTTGCTGATGCGCAGGCGATTGACGAATTCGATGAAGCAGCGCCCGGTGGCCTGCTTGAAGACGCGACTGAAATACGTCGGCTTCATGCCTAAATGCTCGGCGACCTCCTCAAGCGGCAGCTCCCGGGCGTAATGGGCAAAGATGTAATCTACGGCGCGGTTGGTGCGATCAACGTTGTGTTCATCGCCCAAATGCGACGCCGTTGCGCCCGACAGCAATTGAAAGTCATTGGAGGCCGCCAGCAGCTCCAGCAGAATGAAAAAATGCCCGAGGCGAGTCATGCCTTTGGTGTCGGCGATATGCTGCATCAGCGTCATGGCTTGGCGAATGGTGTTCTTGCAACGAAACTCGATACCGTACTGAGCGCGTTCCAATAGCGGTGCGAGGGTCTTGAGCTCGGCGAAAACCTGATGTCCACTTTCGAACAACTCGTCCGTGAAATTGACCAGCATGTCGCGCTTGGGCACCACTTCGTCTTCCGCAACCTGGCTGATCCAGTTATGCGGCAGATTGGGGCCGGTGAGGAACAGGGTTTGCGGGTAGAAGTTGCCGATGTAATCACCGATGAACACCTTGCCGGAGCTGGCGACGATCAGGTGCAGTTCGTATTCCTTGTGGAAATGCCAGCGGACCAAGGGGCAGGGGAACCCGTGCTGGCGATAGATAATCGACAACCCGTTGTGGTCGTCCATCAGTTCGTAGGAAGGATCGGTGACTCTGGCTGTTCGGGTCATGTCAGGGCGCTTTTTATTGGCATAGCGTCCTGATCATGCCTCCTTCCGGGTGGGGAATGCCAGTATGTATCAGCGCGTTGCCGCCTGATCATGCAAGGCACCGCCGTAAACGGCTTTCATACTCGTGGCCATCCAGCAGAAACGAACGATCTCTGACTCGTCGAAGAAATCGATATTGATAATGCTGCAACGTGTCACCCAGTCCCGGGATGGGTTGAACCAGTCGTTGATGTGGTTCTTGATGTCCTGGGGGCCGCCCAGAAACGCATAGCTAGTAGCTGACAACGACCACAGGAACGTTTCGTAAGGCGCATTTTCGAGTGTGCTGGCGATAAGGCGTTTCAGATCGTCGGCGTCATTAAAACGGGTAGCGTTCCACTTGTGCGGGATGCGCGGCCAGAAGTAGTCAGCGTTCAGCTCTGGAACCTTGGGTGCCGCCAGCACTATCCTGTGGCTCGCACTGAGACGCTTGAGTTCACCCAACGTGCTTGTGGCATGGGTAGGCGCAATGATCCGCTGGCCAAGTCGACTGACCAGAAGGTTATTCAGTTTCTGATAGTCAAAGGGTTTGGTCCCGTCTCCCAGCTGGTGGAAGTCGAAGACGATGAACTCATCCGGATTTTGATCGAGAAACGTTGTTACGGCACTGATCAATTCCTCAAGGACGCGGTGCGATTGGTAGCCGTTATGATGGAAATAGAAAATCGATTGATCGTGACCCTGGGTATAACCGAGACGGATATCAAACGCTCTTGCACCATTCGCAAGTTGCCAGGCGAACGAATCGTTCTGACAGGTGGTCCAGTTTCCGATCACCACGTCATAGTTGGGTGCCTGTTTATCCATGCCAGCATTATGGGCGCCGGGCCAGACGATGTCGGTCAGTTTCAGGCGATTGATATCGAGGGTATTGCTCATCCATTTATGTTTATCCAAATTCCCTTTTGTATGCCTTGTCATTTTCAATCCTGTTTATGATTTCGCCCCGTCCGTGGGGGGAAGTACTATCGGTAAAACAACAATAGAAGACAATCGCACGGTTGCCAGCGCTTGAAACAATTTTATAAACATAGCGAATGTATGGCACGTTCAATCCATGCCTGATTGGCACACGTCAAGCGTCGTTGTTCGCTTTGATCACATTTGCCATCCGACAATGTTGCACCAGTTTCGATGTTTCAAAAAAATCTGCATTAATAATACTGCTTTTCAGGACCCAGTCACGGCCAGCGGGATCAAACCAGTCGTCCAGCTGCTGCCAGATGTTCACCGGGCCGCCCAAGGCACTGTAACTGGTGGCGGAAAGCGACCATGGCAACCCGCGAGGCGGGTACTTCATGACCTGCGTGATATGTGTGGTCAGTTCACTAATGCTGGTGGTCGCAATACCACTCCACTTGTGCTCGATTTTTTGACAAAACCAGGACGAGTCCATGTCCGGATGACGCTCGGTTGCCACTAGCACTCGTTGTGCGTAGCTGGCTTGCTTAAGTTGTCCAAGCGTCAGGAAAGCATTGCTGTAGGGGATCATCCGGTTTCCCAAATGTGTCAGCAGAAACCTGTTCAATTCCTTGAAATTGAAAGGCAGTTCGTCGGACGTCAACTCGTGAAAGTCCAGCAAGATGAATTCGTCGGGGTTCTCCTGAAGAAAGCGGATCACACCCGTTACCAGGTTTTCCAGCGAACGGGACGAGCGAAAGCCGTTGTGATGGAACCAGAACGTAGCGACGCCTTTTTGGGAAACCTCGTACTCCAGCCTCAGGTCGAGTGCACGCGCACCTTGGGTCAATTGATAGTAAAAGCTATTGCTTTGACAGGACGCCCAGTGACTTATGCCCGGTGCTGCATAAGATGCTTTTTTATCTACACCGGCATTGTGGGCACCGGGTAATACCAAATCGGCAAACGACAAGTTATCAATAGTCGGAGTGTCGCTCATCCAGCGGCTTGGCGTGAAATCAACAGGGTCATAGGTGAAATTTGACTGGATGTTTAGATGGGTGTTGCTCATATAGCTTCCTTGCATGGGTAATAAGTAATTTGCTCAAGTTGTTGGTCGTAACGTTCTGAGCGATGGCAAATTACTTATAACCTCATGCGAGGCGATAGACAAATAAGGCTTGATGCTAAAAGTGTATGGGCATAGAGGGGTTATTTAATAGTCAGGCATCTTCTTTATGTCTGTTCTTGGCTTCGATCCACTGCGACATATATTGAGTGCTTTTGTGCTGGTGATGACGCAGCATGCTGCCGGTGAAGTTGTCTCTTCGGATAGCGCAAAGATGTTGCCGGCAATCATTGAGTCTGGCGATCAATGCAAGGCCGTGTGTAGCCGACTGGTAACGAGTGCTCAATAATTCAAACCCTGATGCCTGCGCCTGCAACCACCGGGTTTCGTCTTTATAGAGGTGTACCGCATTATCGGCGAATGCCTTGGCCGTAATGGCCACCGCGCCCGGCCATGCTTCTACCCCGTGCATGGCTTCTGCGCCAATCGGCGTCGTGACATTCGGCGTGCCACACAGCATGGCGTCGACGATCTTGCCTTTGATGCCCGCCCCGAACCGCAGCGGTGCCAGACACACCCGTGCTGCCGACATCACTTGCAAGGCGTCTTCAGCCCAGTTCATCACATGAAAGCCCTGCGCCGGGTTATGAAGCGCGGTGGCCTTGGGCGGTGTGTAAGCGCCGTAGATATGCAACTGCGCCGTGGGCAACTGCTCGCGGATCAGCGGCCAGATGGCCGTTTTCATCCAGAGCACTGCATCCCAGTTCGGCGCATGGCGAAAGTTGCCGATACTCAAAAAATGCGCGCGGTCTGCAAACGCCGTTGGCGGCGCACTCGGCAGATCGACCATCAGCGGACACCAGTGCAACAAGTTGCGCGGCAGTTTGAACTGCTCGACCAGCAATTCGATTTCCACTTCGGAGATCATCAGGTTCAAATCGCAACGATACAACGCGGCGATCTCACGTTTGGCCAGGTCTGTATCAGCCATTAACTCGAACTCTTCACGCAATGCCGGAGCAAACAACTCGCTGAAGTCATTGGCGTCGTCGCGGTCTTTCAAACGCTCTTTAAGCCGTTGATGCCGGGCATGGCGCAGGCTTTGTAAATCCGACGTCTCAAGCACACGCAAGGCATCTGGACAGTGTTTTTCAACGCGCCAGCCGAATTGTTCTTCCATCATGAACTGATCGAACAGCACGATATCCGGTGCCAGCTCACTGATAAACGCGTCGAAGCTGCTGTTGTTCAACTCGATTGCCACTTCACGAATACCCAGCGCCGTCAGGTCCGCCCGGTGTTCGCCGGTGCCGGCCGGGCTGCTGAAGGTAATGTCCCAGCCTTGCTGCAACAACGTATCGAGGATTTGCATCACATGCCCGCTGGCCGCTGAAGAGCGCGGCTCGGGCCAGACGTAACCAATGACCAGGACTTTGGTTGCGCGGGGCTGACTCATTAACGGGTATTCCTTGGTGCAGGTAGTAGAGAAGGGTGAAACGAGGGACTCAGGCCTGGCCGAGCATGGACTTGACCTTGTCGCGTAGCTGATCGATCGAGAACGGTTTGCCGATCACGTGCATGCCAACAGGCACTTCAATGCTTTCGGCATAACCGCTGGCGAACAGGATCGGCAGTTCAGGGCGCAGCATCCTTGCCTGAACGGCCAGTTCTCGTCCGTCCATCACCGGTAAACCGACATCGGTCATCATCAAATCGATGTACTGGTCTTCGTCGTTGAGAAATTCCAGCGCCTTTTCGCTGCCATCCGCCTCAAGTACTTTGAACTCCAGCTCCTCCAGCACGTCAACGATCAGCATGCGCACAATGGCATCGTCTTCGACTACTAATATGATGGATGCGTCGGCGGACATAGTGGGAGCTCTCAAAGAATGAATTCAGGGTGCCGGTCAATAAAATTGCGGGGCTCTTGCGTGAGTAAGTGGTGGGTCCCGACAAGTTCCCAATGCTGCGCAAAAAAGAACAACGGTACACGGGTGGCAAGGATAACCGCTCCCTTTGCGCTCGCGCAGCTAAATGCGGGGATTTACCTTGATACACGGCAGAAAATTGGATCAATACGCCTTTTTTGGGGCAGACTCCATCATTTCGAACAGTTCGACAAGGCCTTCCCATGACCACTGCGTCTTCGGTTGATGAGCAACGATTCCGCAAACTCCTGAGCCGCAACGTCAGCCTGCCATTGGGTGTCGGCATCATCAGTGCGGTGTTTTTTGTCTCGCTGATCACTTATTTGTTGTCAGTGATCCAGTGGGTCGAACACACCGACCGGGTGATCAATAACGCCAATGAGGCATCGAAATTGACCGTCGATCTGGAAACCGGCATGCGCGGTTTCCTGCTGACCGGTGACGAACACTTTCTTGATCCCTACGAGACGGCCAAGCCAAGAATAACGGTCGCCCTCAACACCTTGCTCGAACTCACCGCTGACAATCCGGCGCAGACCGATCGTGTGCGTCGTCTGCAAGCGTTGCAAACCGACTGGACAACCTACGCGCAATCGATGATCGATTTGCAGCGTACCAGCGGTGATTACCGCGCTGCGGTCAAGACCGGGCGCGGCAAACGGCTGACCGATGAAATTCGCAAGCAGTTCGAAGAAGTGATCGACATGGAGCAGCAGTTGCGTGCCACGCGTAACGACGATGTGCGCCGTACCACGATCTGGAGCATCGGCCTGTACCTGTTATTCGTCGCCGGTATCAGCGCCTTGCTGGCCTATATTGGCCGTCGCGACCTGCTTAATCTTTCGCAAGACTACAGCGCCAACCTGGCCGCGCAGCAAGCCAGCGCCCGGCGCCTGGAACAACAAGCCTGGCTGCGCAATGGCCAGACTGAGCTGGCCGAGCAAGTGTTGGGGCAACTGAGCCTCAATCTATTGGGCCGCAACATTTTGCAGTTCTGCGCGCAGTACCTGGGAACCGCCGTCGCCGCCATTTATGTTCGCGAAGACCACGGTGGCCTCAAGCGCATTGCGTCCTACGGTTTCTCGCGTGAGCAGGAAGAACGCGACCAGCAGATTTACAGCGATGAAGGGATTGTCGGTCAGGTCGCGAACCAGGCTCACCTGATTCGTCTTGATGATGTTCCGAGCGATTACTTCAAGGTCAGTTCCGGCCTCGGCGAAGGCCTGCCGCATAGCGTGCTCGTGGTGCCGACCAGTGATGACGAGCGGGTCAATGGCGTGATCGAACTGGGTTTCTTGCGCCCGTTGATTGATCGTGACATCGAGTTGCTTGAGTTGATTGCCGGCAACATCGGCACCTCGATCGAAGCCGCTCGTTATCGGCAACGTTTGCAGGAAGTGTTGGGTGAAACCCAGCAGCTCAACGAAGAGCTGCAAGTGCAGCAAGAAGAACTCAAGACCGCCAACGAAGAACTTGAAGAGCAGTCGCGAATTCTCAAGGAGTCCCAGGCGCACCTGGAAACCCAGCAGGTAGAGCTGGAGCAGACCAACGAGCAACTCGCCGAGCAGGCGCAGATCCTGGCGGATCAACGCGATGCCATGGACCTGAAAAACACCGAGCTGAACCAGGCTCAGGTGCAGCTCGAGGATCGCGCCCTGGAGTTGCAGCGCTCCAGCAAGTACAAGTCCGAGTTTCTCGCCAACATGTCCCATGAACTGCGCACGCCGCTGAACAGTTCGTTGATCCTGGCCAAATTGCTTGCTGAAAATCCTCAGGAAAACCTCACTGCCGAACAGGTGAAGTTTGCCGAGTCGATCTATTCCGCCGGGAATGACTTGCTTAATTTGATCAACGACATTCTCGATATTTCCAAGGTCGAGGCCGGCAAGCTGGAGATGCGTCCCGAGAACGTCAGCGTCGAGCGTCTGGTAGACGGCTTGCGCGGGATGTTCGAGCCGATGGCAACCGACAAGAACCTCGCGTTTCACGTCGAGTCGCAACCCGGTTCGCCAAAGATGCTCTTCACCGACCGCCAGCGTCTGGAACAAGTGATCAAAAACCTGCTGTCGAACGCGGTGAAATTCACCGAGAAAGGCTCGGTCAGCCTGACCGTGGCGTCGCAGCCCAATGATGGTGTCGCCTTTATCATCCGCGACTCCGGGATCGGTATCGCCGAGGAGCAGCAAGACAGCATTTTCGAAGCGTTCCGCCAGGCTGACGGCACCACCAATCGCCGTTACGGCGGCACCGGTCTGGGCTTGTCGATTTCTCGGGACCTGGCCGCGTTGCTCGGTGGTTCGATCAGCGTAACCAGTGAGCCGGGGCAGGGCAGTGTGTTCACCCTGGTCTTGCCCCAGCAATACGTCGAGCCGGGAGACGAGCCTGTCGAACCCATGAAGGCTTCTCCCGTGGCAATCACCCACCGCGTGGCACCGGCAGCGCTGGTGCCGCTGATTGCCGAGGTGGATATTCCTCGCTTCAACGACGACCGCACCCAGGCGCCATTCACCACACGCTGCATTCTGGTGGTGGAAGATGAGCCCAACTTTGCGCACATCCTCTACGACCTTGCACACGAGCTGGGCTATCAGTGCCTGGTCGCCCACGGTGCCGACGAAGGTTATGACCTGGCCAAGGAGTTTATTCCCGACGCCATTTTGCTGGACATGCGCCTGCCGGATCATTCCGGGCTAACCGTGTTGCAGCGGCTGAAAGAACACGCCGAAACCCGGCACATTCCGGTTCATGTCATTTCGGTGGAAGATCGGGTCGAAGCCGCGATGCACATGGGCGCCATCGGTTACGCAGTCAAGCCGACTACTCGTGAAGAACTGAAGGATGTGTTCGCCCGCCTCGAAGCGAAGCTGACTCAGAAGGTCAAACGGGTGCTGCTGGTGGAAGATGACGACGTACAGCGCGACAGCATTGCTCGCCTCATCGGCGACGAAGACATCGAGATTACTGCCGTTGGCTTGGCTCAGGACGCCCTGGACCTGCTGCGCACGACGATTTTCGATTGCATGATCATCGACCTGAAACTGCCGGACATGCTCGGCAACGACTTGCTCAAGCGCATGTCCACGGAAGACATCTGCTCGTTCCCGCCGGTGATTGTCTACACCGGGCGCAACCTGACCCGCGATGAAGAGGCGGAGCTTCGCAAGTATTCGCGCTCGATCATCATCAAGGGCGCACGCTCGCCCGAGCGTTTGCTGGATGAGGTCACACTCTTTCTGCACAAAGTCGAATCGAAGTTGTCCCATGAACGGCAGAGGATGCTCAAGACCGCGCGCAGCCGCGACAAGGTCTTCGAGGGTCGCAAGGTGCTGCTGGTGGATGACGATGTTCGCAACATCTTCGCCCTCACCAGTGCGCTGGAGCAAAAGGGCGCAGTCGTGGTCATTGGCCGAAACGGTCGTGAAGCGATTGAAAGACTGAATGAAGTCGAGGACATCGATCTGGTGTTGATGGACGTGATGATGCCGGAGATGGATGGCTTCGAAGCCACTATCGAGATCCGCAAGGACCCGCGCTGGCGCAAGCTGCCCATCATTGCAGTGACGGCCAAGGCCATGAAGGACGATCAGGAGCGCTGCTTGCAAGCCGGCGCCAACGATTACCTGGCCAAGCCCATTGACCTGGATCGCCTGTTCTCGCTGATTCGCGTGTGGTTACCGAAGATGGAACGTATTTAGTGGAACGCATTCATTCAGTGGAGCGAAATAGCGAAATCGAATTGCGCTTGTTGATCGAGGCGATTTACCTCAAGTACAGCTACGACTTTCGCGATTACTCCGGCGCGTCGATCAAGCGCCGGGTGAATCATGCGCTGGCACAATTCGAGTGCAACACCATCTCGGCCCTGCAAGAAAAGGTGCTGCACGATCCGGCTGCGTTCATGCAATTGCTGCAATTGCTGACGATCCCGGTCAGTGAAATGTTTCGCGACCCTTCGCACTTCCTTGCGATCCGCAAGGAAGTGGTGCCACTGCTCAAGACCTATCCATCGATCAAGATCTGGATTGCCGGATGCAGTACCGGTGAAGAGGTCTATTCGATGGCGATTCTGCTGCGCGAAGAAGGCTTGCTCGACCGAACCATCATTTATGCCACCGACATCAACCCACGCTCGCTGGAAAAGGCCAAGAAGGGGATTTTCTCCATGGAAAATGTCCGGGCCTACACTTCTAACTATCAGCAGGCGGGTGGCCAGTGTTCATTCGCCGACTACTACACGGCGGCTTATGGTTACGCGATTTTCGACAAAAGCCTGTGTGAGAACGTGACGTTCGCCGATCACAGCCTCGCGACGGACAGTGTCTTTTCAGAGACTCAATTAATTTCGTGCCGTAATGTATTGATTTATTTCAATAAAAATCTTCAGGATCGCGCGTTCGGGTTGTTCCATGAGTCCCTTTGTCATCGCGGGTTCCTGGTGCTGGGCAGTAAGGAAACACCTGAATTTTCGGCCTACGGCAACCAGTTCGAACCGCTGGTCAAACAAGAACGGATCTACCGAAAATCATGAGCGACGCTGTAGATGTTCCTTCAATCGAGGCTATCGTGATCGGCGCTTCGGCCGGCGGAGTGGAGGCGTTGCTCACTATTCTTGGCCCGCTGCGTGAAGGCTTCACATTGCCGATCATTGTGGTGCTGCACCTGCCCGACGAGCGCCGCAGCTTGTTGGCCGAGGTGTTTGCGCGCCGGGTTTCTATGCCTGTTCGGGAAGCGACCGATAAAACCCGGGTTGAAGCCGGGACGCTGTATTTCGCCACACCCGGTTATCACTTGTCGGTGGAACAGGACCACAGCTTCTCGTTGAGCCTGGAAGATCGCGTGCATCATTCGCGACCCGCCATCGATTACCTGTTCGAGTCCGCTGCCGATGCCTACGGTTCAGCCTTGGCCGCCGTGTTGCTGACGGGGGCCAATCGCGACGGTGCCCGTGGCCTTTCCCACGTTAAACGTCGCGGTGGCCTGACCATCGTGCAAGACCCGACTGAGGCGCAGGTCGCGACGATGCCTCAGGCAGCACTGGATATTCAGCCGCCTGACCATATTCTCACTGTCCGCGGCATCGGCCGTCTGCTTGTCGAGCTGGAACGAATAGCATGTTAAGTAACATCCAAGCCAAATTGCTGATCGTCGACGATCTGCCGGAGAACCTGTTGGCGCTCGAAGCGCTGATCAAGCGTGAAGACCGTATGGTCTACAAAGCCTTGTCCGCTGATGAAGCCTTGTCGCTTTTGTTGCAGCACGAATTCGCCCTGGCCATTCTCGATGTACAGATGCCGGGTATGAATGGCTTCGAGCTGGCCGAATTGATGCGCGGTACAGAAAAAACCAAAAACATCCCGATCGTGTTTGTCAGTGCGGCCGGTCGCGAGTTGAACTACGCGTTCAAAGGCTACGAAAGCGGCGCGGTGGACTTCCTGCATAAGCCGCTGGACATCCATGCGGTCAAGAGCAAGGTCAACGTGTTCGTGGATCTGTATCGCCAGAGCAAGGCGATGAAGCAGCAGGTTGAAGCGCTGGAGCAGAGCCGTCACGAGCAAGAAGAGTTGCTCAAGCAGTTGCAGCGCACTCAGCTGGAACTGGAGCAAGCGGTGCGCATGCGCGATGACTTCATGTCGATCGTTGCCCACGAAGTGCGCACGCCGCTCAATGGCCTGATCCTTGAAACCCAGTTGCGCAAGATGCACCTCGCCCGGGATAACGCGTCGGCGTTCACGCTGGACAAGATGCACGCCATGGTCGACCGCGACGAGCGGCAGATCAAAAGCCTGATCCGCCTGATCGAAGACATGCTGGACGTGTCACGCATCCGCACCGGCAAGCTGTCGATTCGGCCCACCCGATTTGATCTGGTGCAATTGGTCAGCAACCTGCTGCAAAACTTTACCCCGCAGGTCAAAGCCGCCGAGTCTTCGGTGACGCTGACGGCCGAGCAGCCGGTGGTCGGCAGCTGGGACGAATTTCGTATCGAGCAAGTGATTTCCAATCTGCTGACCAATGCGTTGCGCTATGGCGCCCACAGCCCGATCGACGTTCGCGTGTACAATCAGGACGGCCAGGCGCGCGTCGAGGTTCAGGATCGCGGTATCGGTATTGGCGAAGAGAACCAGAAACGTATTTTTCAGCAGTTTGAACGGGTTTCGGCCAAAACCGTGGTGGCGGGGTTGGGGCTGGGACTGTTTATTTCGGAACAGATTGTCGCTGCCCATGGTGGCACTATCACCGTCGAGAGCCGGATTGGCGAAGGCGCATTGTTTCGCGTTTGTCTGCCGCTGTAGGGAAACAGCCAAATAAACGCAACCTCTGATCGACCCCACGGTCGTATCAGCAGCTATTGACCGAACAAAGGCTTCCCATGAGTGAAGATGCGCAAGATGTAGTACTCATTGTCGAGGATGACCCCTCGATTCTGATGGTATTGTCCGCCTACTTGTCGGGTGAAGGTTACCGGGTGCTGCAGGCCGAAAACGGCGAGCAGGCCTTTGAAATTCTGGCGAGCAAACCACACCTGGACATGATGATCACCGACTTCCGCTTGCCCGGCGGGATTTCCGGCGTGCAGATCGCCGAGCCTGCGGTGAAGCTGCGACCGGAACTCAAAGTGATTTTTATCAGCGGTTACCCGCAGGAAATCCGCGAGACCGATAGCCCGATCACCAAAACTGCACCGATCCTGGCCAAGCCGTTCGATCTGGATGAACTGCAAGAACTCATGCAGCAAATGCTTTCCTGAGCTCATTGCGATCGGTGGTCGAGGGGAGGGGCGCTTCAAATGCTGATCATCTCCCGCACCTTGGCCGTCAGCAGGTCAAAGGTGAAGGGTTTGGTGATCATCTGCATGCCGGGGTCTAGAAGCCCGCCACGCACGGCGGCATGTTCGGCTTAGCCGTAGACAAAAAACTCCCTCTCATGACTAGGGGAAGCGAGGCAGCAGGCTTGAGTTGCCTGTAGGGACTGCCTGTTCACTTGACCCTCGGCCGTGATGACGGTTCAACCTTTTTGCTGGCCTGACGTGTAGCAGCTGCCGAAGGCTGCGTTCGAGTGCGTAGCGCTCGTTGTCGGATGGTGGGCGGGTGCTACGCCCCCGGTCGCAGCCTTCGGCAGCTGCTACAGAGGGTGGTGTTACAACCCTTGCTGCAACGCGGGGTCGTCCGGATTGAGCTGTTCCAGTTGCGCCAGCAGAATCTGTACGTTCTGCAACTGTCCGCTTTCCTTCCAGTAGTTGATCAGCAGCACTCGCGCCTTGCGGTCGGAAGGGTGGCGCTGGACGATCTCCTGTAATTGCTTTTGCGCAGCTTCCAGCTCTTGCTCAAGGTGCAAGGTGGTTGCCAGGTCATAGCGATAGTCCTTGTTGTCGGGCTCCAGTTCCACGGCTTTGGAAAGGCCGAGCAAGGCAAACTCACTTTGCCCGTGGTGCAGCAACCAAAGCCCCAGGGCATGTTGCAGGTAGGCCGAGTCGGGTTGCGCTTTCAACTGCTTCGCCAGCAACTGGCGTGCGGCATCGCTCTGGCCTTGCCGGTCGAGCACATCAATCTGCATCACCAAGGCCGGCAGATTGCCTGGGTCCAGCTGTAATGTGCGTTCCAGTGCCTCCTGCGCCTCTTTCAACTCGGCGTTGTGCAGGTGCAGGCGCGCCAACTGGTATTGGTTTTGGGCGCTGGGCGGTTGACTGTTGAGGGCCAGTTCCCAAGCATCGATGGCTTGCTCCAACGGCCCGAAATACAACCCCAGATCATCCGGCGACAGCCCCAGCAGAGCGTTGACGGCTGCAAATCGCACGTTTTCCACGTCGTCATCGAGCATCGGGCCAATCAATAGGCTGCGTTGCCCGGAGGAGACCAGACCACTAATGCTTTTGATCGCGGCGATCCGCACGTCCTCACTGGGATGTTGCAGATCCGCGTCCGCCAGTTTCAGGGCCTGCGGGCTTGGGTAGTTGGGCAGTTCGGCATGCAGCCAGAGGCGACGTTTGGCCGACAGATCAGGGCGGCCCAATTGCTGGTAAAGCACCCGTGCAGCCCCCGGTTGACCGGCGCGGGCCTGAGTCAACGCTTCGCTGTAACCACGTTTGATTGCTTCGGGCACCTCAGGCGTCGTGCTGCGCAGGAATAACCAGGCAATAGCGATGGCAAACAGCACACAGAGACTGATGAGCAAGTAGCGGCGGGACTGGGGCATGCAGGAATCCAGGAGCTGGCAAGCTTTTGCAAAGGTCGTCAGCTTCGGTCAGGCCGGGCTGTGAGTCAAACCCTGACGTGCCTCTATATCGACGATTTTGCCTACAGGTTCCGTCGACATTGAAACCTGTCGAGGCCGTGGAGCAGTGACTACGCTTGCTAGAGATGACTCGAAGAGTGCTCCCATGCAACCGCTGCTTCAATACTTCAAGGCCATACTCAATCCCGGGCAAGGGGTGCTGCTGTTTGCCTTGAGAACCATCGTGGCCGGGCTGCTGACGCTGTACCTGGCGTTCCTGTTCGACCTCGATCAACCCAAATGGTCGATCATGGCGGTAGTCATCGTCAGCCAGCCACTGGCCGGAATGGCACTGGCCCGCAGTTTCGGCCAGGTCATCGGCACCACCCTGGGTGCTGCCGCGGCGGTGTTGATCATGGCGATCTTCCCCCAGGCGCCGCTGCCTTTCATCATCACCCTGGCACTGTGGCTGGCGCTGTGCACCGCCGGTGGCACCTTGTTGCGCTACACCAGTTCCCAGGCCTTTGTGCTCAGCGGCTACACGGCTGTAGTAGTGGCGCTATTGGCCATACCTGATCAGGACGGCACTTTCCTGCTGGCCGTTACGCGCGTGACCGAGACGCTTCTGGCGGTGGCTTGCGTCTGCGTTGTCAGCCTGCTGACCGCGCGTCCGGAAGCTGTAGCCCGAAGCTACTTCACCAAGATTGATCACATAATCAAGTTACTGGCGACACACGCCGCTGCCGTCATTCGAACCGAAGAAAGCGACGCCGATTTTCAACGCAGGCAAATGCAGCTGTTGGGCGAAATCAGCGCCCTGGAAGGATTGCGCCGGCATCTTTACTTCGATGCGCCACGGTTACGCAGCGCCGATAGCCTGGTGCAGCTGCTGGGAAATCAATTGGTGTTGCTGACATCAAGGCTGATGGCGCTGCGCCATCAGCGTGAACTGCTGACCGAGCGCTGGAAAGGTGATTTACCCCTGGAGATACAGCGTTTGCGCGCTGAAGAACTGGCATTTCTCGATGAGCTGGCGCAAAAGGGCCGCTCGCTATCGGCCGATGCACGCCAGCATTTTTCGGCATTGCAGCAGCGTTTCGATGATCAGGCTTACAAGGCTGAACAACTGACCGAAACCATGCCGGCCACCCTGCGTTCGCTGGCCTGGGCCCTGCGCTGGGAGCAAGCGCGGTTATTACAGCAACTGGAGCAGATTCTGGAGTTGAGCGACGCCATTCAGGAAGGACGCCAGGCCAGCAGCGTGTTTCGTGGACAGGAGAATCCGCTGCATCTGGATTTCACCCTGGCCGCGATGAACGCCATTCGGGCCTTTACCGCGTTTGTGGTCGCCGGACTGATCTGGATCGAGACGGGCTGGGATGGTGCGCGCGGCGGGATGGTTCTGGTAGGGATTCTTTGTTCGTTGATGGCAACGTTCCCCAGACCGCTACTGGCTGCGCAAAGCTATGCAAGGGGCCTGGGCCTGGCGTTAGTGGTGTCGGCGCTTTACCAATTCATGCTGGTGCCAATGATCAGTGATTTCGAACTTTTGGCATTGCTGTTGGCGCCGTTGCTGTACGCGGTCGCGGTAGGGCTAGCCACACCGGCTACCACCGGCACAGGCATCGGTCTTGGGTTGTCGACCTTTTTGTTGTTGGGGCCGCAAAACGTCGGTATCGGCCAGAACAGTGCGATTCAGTGGTTTGAGTTCGCCGGCGCGTATATCAGCGCAACGGTCCTGGCATTGAGTGTCTTCGCCTTGATCTTCCCGTTCAGACCCGCTTTGCGGATTCGCCGGCTATTCAAGGAAAACGCTGAGCAGGTCTACGCTTTGATGAAGATGCCGGCCACCGATGAACAGCAATTTGCCTTTGAGAGCCGCATGGTCGATCGACTGACCATGATGTTGGGACTGTTGCCGGCGACCAGCGACAAATCTTCCAGCGAGTTGTTTCAGGTCAGCCTCGGGTGCATGGCCCTGGGCGTTGCGTTGAACCAGCTCAGGCAGCAGGGGCAGGGCAACACCCTGTTGAGTTCAGAGCAACAGCGCCGGCTGTTGGCGGCTGTCCGGGACTGCGGAAGATGGGTTGCCGGGCGCCCCGGGGTAGACATCAACCGGCTGCTGGGGGATTTGCACACCCTGGGCGACGAGCTGGACGATCTGCACCTGGAGGTTCACGAGCACCTGTGGTCGGTGTTCCGGATGCGCGTGGCGCTGCTGATCGTGGAGTCGTTCATACAGCGATACCGCGAGTACTTTCAATCTGTAGACGAAGCGGGAGTGCCGGCCCTTGCCCATTGATTTTGAACTGGGTGGCGTGTACTTGCCGCCAATCGCTCAAGCGTTGTTATTGGCGTTGCCGATCTTTCTGGCGCTGGACTGGGGCCTGCGCCGCCTCGGTGTGCTGCGTTTTGTCTGGCATGAAGCTTTATTCGAGGGCGCGCTGTATGCCTGCGTGTGCGCAACGCTGATTCTGGTAATGGGAGCCTGATGCCTTGAAGAACATCCTTCCCCGACTCGCAACACTGGGCGTTGTAGTGCTGGCCTTCATTCTTGGCTGGTTTGCCTGGGAGCATTACACCCGAGCCCCCTGGACCCGGGATGCACGGGTGCGCGCCGATGTGGTGACGTTGTCTGCGGATGTCTCGGGGCGCATCGTCAGGCTGGCTGTTCAAGACAACCAGCATGTTGAGAAAGGCCAGTTACTGTTGGAAATCGACCCGGCTCGTTACACCCTGGCAGTGGAACACTCCAAACGCTCAGTGGAAGTGGCGAAAGGTTCGCTGGGGCAGTCGCAGGCGGCGATTACCGCCAGCGAATCGCTGCTCAGGCAGCGACAGAGCGAGGAGCATCGGCGGCGTACGCTGAAGGAGCGCTCGGCCATCTCTGGTGAAGAGTGGGAAAAAGCCAACACGGAGGTGACCGTGGCTGAGGCCGATCTACTGCGAAACCAGGCTAATTTGATTTTGGCCCAGGCCAATGTGCAACTGGCCATCGCTGCATTAAGCCAGTCCGAACTGAACTTGCAACGTACTCGGGTCGAATCGCCCGTCACCGGTTTTGTCACCAACCTGCTGACCCGTCAGGGGGACTATGCCACTGTCGGAGGCCCACTGTTGGCACTGGTGGACAGCCAGTCGTTTTATGTCAGCGGATACTTTGAAGAGACCAAGTTGCCGCGAATCGCAGAGGGCGACCGGGTCAACATCGAATTGATGAGCGGCGAAGCCTTCGGCGGCACTGTGCAAAGCATCGCCTTTGCTATCGCCGACCGCGAGAACCTTCCCGGTGGGCGCTTGTTGGCCAACATCAACCCCAGCTACACCTGGGTCAAACTCGCACAACGGGTGCCGGTACGGATTCAGATTGACGCCGACTATGCCAACAAAAACCTCCTGCGCGCCGGGACAACGGCCACCGTAACGGTTCTGGAAAACCACAACGACAAGGCAACCCACTAACCCTTGTAGGAGCTGGCTTGCCAGCGAAAGCGGTGTAACAGTCAACATGGATGTTGAATGTAAGGGCCTCTTCGCTGGCAAGCCAGCTCCTACAGGGGATTGCAGTGGGTTTGGAGAATCAGCAGACCAAAAAAAGCCCCGCGACCGAATGAGGCGCAGGGCTAAAAAAATTTGGTTGGTTGCGGCCAACCAAAGGAGCGTTTTAAAAAGCTTACTTGCTGGCGACGGTCTCGGGTTGCCAGCCACCGCCCAGGGCTTTGTAAATCGCGACAATGCCGCTATAGAGATCGGTTTCGGCCTGGGCTTGGGTATCTTCTGCGGCCAGTCGCTCGCGTTGAGCGTCCAGCAGGACGAGGAAGTCCGCCGTGCCTTCGCGGTAGCGAACTTCGGCCAGGTCGGCGGCGGCGCGGCTCGATTCACTCTGACGAATCAGTGAGATCAACCGTTGCTGCCGTTTGCCGTAATCGCTGAACGCGTTTTCCGACTCTTCCAGCGCCAACAGCACTTGCTGCTCGTAACTTGCCAGCGCGCCTTCGGCATCCGCATCGGCTGCGCGTATACGGGCCTTGACACTGCCCAGGTCAAACGCCGCCCAAGTGATGGCAGGGCTCAGTACCCAAGCGTTGGCCGCCGAGGAACCGATTTGCGAGCCGCGACCGGCGGTGAAACCGAGGAAGCCGCTGAGGCTGACCTGAGGGAACAAATCAGCCGTGGCCACGCCGATACGGGCGGTGGCAGAAGCCAGTTTGCGTTCGGCGCTGAGGATGTCCGGCCGACGTTGCAGCAGTTCACCCGGATCGCCAATCGGCAGCGCTTTAGCGATTGCCGGCAAGTTCTTGGGACTCAGGTCGACGGTTAGTTTCTCCGGGCGCTCGCCCAACAGGGTGGCGATGCGATTTTTCTGCCGTACCTGTTCGGCCTGCAATTGCGGCACGCTGGCTTCGACGGACGCCAGACGCGCATCGGCACGCTCCACATCCAGCTGATCGCCGACGCCGGCATCACGCAGGCTGATGGTGATCTTGCGCGATTCCTGTTGGTTCTGCAGGTTCGCCAGCGCGATTTTCTCTCGCAGTTGCGCGCCGCGCAGTTGGCCATAGGAATCCACCAGTTCGGCAATCATGGTGACTTGCAGTTGGTACAGATCAGCCTCTAAAGCCTGTTGTTCAGCGTTGGCTGATTCCAGGTTGCGCTGGATGCGGCCAAACAGGTCGATCTCCCACGCCATGTCCAGGCCAAGGTCGTAGCGTTCGCTGTTGACCTGGTCGGTGGTCTGCCCCGGGACTTGCCCATTGCCCAGGTCGCTGCTGACCCGGCTGGTGATGGTCGGCATGGCGTCATTGCTGATGTCATCACGAATCGCCCGAGCAGCTTTCCAGCGCGCGAAGGCCACGCGCAAATCACGGTTGCCTTGCAGCGATCGAGTCACCAACTGGTTAAGGGTCGGGTCCTCGAATTGCTGCCACCAGATGCCCTCGAAGTGCGAGCGGTCAAAGTTCTTCTGACCGGCAGCACCGTCAGTAGCGGCGGTGATGTTGGCCGGTGCAGTCGCTGGGGTCTTGTAGTCCGGGCCGACGGTACAGGCACTCAGGGCCAGGACCAGCAGGCTCGGCAGGAACGCTTTCAAACTCATTGTTGCGACTCCAGTTTCAGGGCCTTGGCTGCTCTGCGCGCTTCGCCGCGCTCGACAAAGTTGCGAATCAATACGTAGAACACCGGTGTCAGCAACAGACCGAAGAAGGTCACCCCGAGCATCCCGGAGAACACCGCCACACCCATGGCGTGACGCATCTCTGCACCGGCACCGCTGGAGAACACCAGTGGCACAACACCCATGATGAACGCGAAGGAGGTCATCAGGATCGGACGCAGACGCAGGCGGCAAGCTTCAAGCACAGCAGCCAACGGGCTCATGCCTTCGTCCTGCTGTTTGTCCTTGGCAAACTCGACGATCAGAATCGCGTTCTTACAGGCCAGTCCCACCAGTACGATCAAACCGATCTGGGTGAAGATGTTGTTGTCACCCCCCGAAGCGATCACCCCGGTAATGGCCGACAGCAACGTCATCGGTACGATCAGGATCACCGCCAATGGCAGGCTCCAGCTTTCGTACTGAGCCGCGAGTACCAGGAACGCCAGCAGTACGCAGAGCGGGAACACGAACAGCGCGGTGTTACCGGACAGAATTTGCTGGTAGGTCAGGTCAGTCCATTCGTAGGTCATGCCGTTCGGAAGTTCAGCCTTGAGCAGTTTCTCGATGGCTTTTTCGGCCTGGCCAGAGCTGTAGCCTGGCGCTGCCGCACCGTTGATTTCAGCAGTAATGAAGCCGTTGTAGTGCATCACGCGGTCCGGCCCCGAGGTGTCGCTGACCTTTATGAAGGTCGCCAGCGGGATCATTTCGCCTTTGTTGTTACGCACTTTCAGCTGACCGATCTGGTCCGGCTCAAGACGGAACTGTTGTTCAGCCTGAACGTTGACCTGATAGGTACGACCGAAGCGGTTGAAGTCGTTGGCATACAGCGAACCCAGGTAGATCTGCAGGGTGTCGAAGATGTCGCTGACGGCCACGCCGTGGGTCTTGGCTTTTTCCCGGTCGATGGCGGCATCAACCTGTGGCACGTTCACTGTGTAGCTGGTGAACAGGCCGGCCAGTTCCGGCACGCTGTGGCTTTTGTTGATGATGTTCATGGTTTCTTTGAACAGCTCGTCGTAGCCCAGGTTGCCCCGGTCTTCGATTTGCAGACGGAAACCACCTATGGTGCCCAAGCCCTGTACCGGCGGCGGCGGGAAGATCGCCATGTAGGCTTCTTGAATCCCGGCGAACTGACCGTTCAAGGCGCCGGCAATCGCACCGGCGGACATGCTCGAGTCTTTGCGTTCGTCGAACGGTTTCAGGGTCACGAACACGATGCCGGCGTTAGGGCTGTTGGTGAAACCGTTGATCGACAGGCCAGGGAAGGCCACCGCACTTTCCACGCCTGGCTGTTTCAGGGCCAGGTCTGACATGCGTTTGATCACGTTTTCGGTACGGTCCAGGCTCGCCGCATCCGGCAGTTGAGCGAAGGCCACCAGGTATTGCTTGTCCTGGCCGGGGACGAAACCGGTCGGGGTGTTGGCGAAACCGAAGAAGGTCAGCACCATCAAGCCTGCGTACAGGAGCAAGGCGATCCCGCTGCTGCGGATAACCCGGCCCACGGTGCCGACATAACCATGGCTGGCTTTGTCAAAGAAGCGGTTGAACGGACGGAACAACCAGCCACCGAAAATCTTGTCGAGGACCTTGGAGAAACGGTCTTTCGGCGCGTCATGGCTTTTCAGCAATACGGCAGCCAGTGCCGGCGACAGGGTCAGCGAGTTGAAGGCCGAGATCACGGTTGAGATCGCAATGGTCAAAGCGAACTGTTTGTAGAACTGCCCAGTGAGACCCGAAATGAACGCCGCCGGGATAAACACTGCACACAGCACCAGCGCTGTAGCGATGATCGGGCCGGTCACTTCACGCATGGCACGCTTGGTCGCTTCGACCGGCGTAAGCCCCAGTCCAATGTTTCGCTCGACGTTCTCCACCACCACGATGGCGTCATCCACCACGATACCGATGGCGAGTACCAGACCAAACAGTGACAAGGCATTCAATGAGAAGCCGAACAGGTGCATCACGGCAAAAGTACCGATCAGCGAAACCGGTACCGCCACCAACGGAATGATCGAGGCACGCCAGGTTTGCAGGAACAGGATCACCACCAGAACTACGAGAATCAGCGCTTCAAAGAGGGTGTGGACCACCGCCTCGATGGAACCACGCACGAAAATCGTCGGGTCATAAACGATGCTGAAATCCATGCCTTCCGGGAAGCTCTTTTTCAGCTCGGCCATCTTCGCCCGAACTTCGTTGGAGATTTCGATGGCGTTGGAGCCCGGACGCTGGAAGATCGGGATCGCCACCGCCGGTTGATTGTTGAGCAAGGAGCGCAGGGCGTATTGGCTGGAACCCAGTTCGACGCGGGCAATGTCTTTCAGGCGTGTGATTTCACCGTTATCGCCGGAGCGAATGATGATGTTCTCGAACTCTTCTTCGGAAACCAGACGACCTTGGGTGTTGACCGACAGCTGGAACGCAGTGGCATTCGGCGCAGGCGGCGCGCCCAGTGCACCGGCAGCCACCTGACGGTTTTGTTCACGAATCGCGCTCACTACATCGGTGGCGGTCAGGTTGCGTGAAGCGGTCTTGTTCGGATCGAGCCAGACCCGCAGCGAGTAATCGCCCATGCCAAACAATTGCACGTCACCGACACCGCCCAGGCGCGCCAGCTCATCCTTGATGTTGAGCAAGGCGTAGTTGGACAGGTAGAGCATGTCGTAGCGTTTGTCCGGCGAGGTCAAGTGCACAACCATGGTCAGGTCGGGCGAAGCCTTGTCGACGGTGATACCGATGCGCGTCACTTCTTCAGGAAGTTTGGGCTCGGTGCGAGTCACGCGGTTCTGCACCTGCACCTGTGCGTTGTCCAGGTCGGTACCCAGCGCGAAGGTGATGGTCAGGGTGATCTTGCCGTCAGCGGTGGACTGCGAGGACATATACAGCATGTTCTCGACGCCGGTGATGGCTTGCTCCAAAGGAGCGGCCACGGTTTCACCAATGACTTTAGGGTTGGCACCCGGGAAGTTGGCGCGGACCACAACGGTCGGCGGCACAACTTCCGGGTATTCGCTGATCGGCAACTGGAACAGCGAGATGGCGCCGGCGATCAGAATCAGCAGCGACAGCACCGCGGCAAAGATCGGCCGTGAAATGAAGAATTGGGAAAAATTCATCGGAGTCGTTATCCCTTAACCGCGTGGAGTCGCGTCAGCCAGTTTCACAACCGTTCCCGGCGCAACCTTGGCAGGTGCAACTTGGGGAAGGTTGCTGGCTTCCAGCGCTTGTCGTTGTTGGGCCAGAGCCGCGAGGGTTTGTTCGCTGGCCATCGGGATCACTTCAGGGGTGACCGGCGAACCAGGGCGAACCCGTTGCAGACCCTTGACGATAACGGTGTCATCCTTGTTCAGGCCGTTGCGCACGATGCGCAAACCTTCGATCTTCGGCCCTAGCTCGACGGCGCGGTACGCCGTTTTGTTGTCCGCATCCATGACCAGTACGAATTTTTTACCCAGATCGGTGCCGACCGCTTCGTCATTGATCAGCACAGCGGAATACGTGCCGCTGCCCACCAGTTTCAGACGTGCATAAAGGCCCGGGGTGTAGCTGCCGTCCGCGTTGTCGAAGACCGCACGACCACGGATGGTGCCGGTCTTCGGGTTGACCTGGTTGTCGATGAAGTTCATCACGCCCTGGTGCGGGTTGCCGTCTTCGTCGGACAGGCCCATGTAAACCGGGGTGGTGGCGCCGCGTTTGCCCTGGCGGGCGAGTTGGGTGTACTTGAGGAATACGCGCTCGTCAGCGTCGAAGTAGGCGTAGACCTTATCGGTCGACACGACGCTGGTCAGCGGTGTGGTGTCGGCGGTCACCAGGTTGCCGGCGGTGATTTCCGCTCGGCTGACGCGACCGCTGATTGGCGCGGTGACGCGGGTGAAGCTCAGGTTCAGTTTGGCCAGATCCAGTTGCGCCTGCAGTGCTCCGACGGCAGCGCGGGCTTCTTGAGCCGCACTGGTACGCGAGTCGGCCAGTTCGGCGGAGATCGCGTTGCTGGTGCGCAGGCGTTCACCGCGCTGAGCTTCGTTTTCACTACGGGTTGCGTTGGCGCGGGACTGGGCAACCAGGGCTTCGAGGCGGCGGACCTCTGCCTGGAATGGACGCGGGTCGATCTGGAACAGCAAATCGCCTTTCTTGACCAGTGCGCCTTCAGTGAATGCCACTTCATCAATCTGCCCGGAGACCCGCGGACGAATTTCTACCGTTTCCGGAGCTTCCAGGCGCCCGGTGAATTCGTCCCACTCGTTGATCGGTTGTTCCAGCACCTTGGCGACGCTGACTTTGGCCGCAGGCATGGTCGCGGCTGACTCCGGAGCCTTGCCGCACGCGCTCATCACCAACACTGCCAATAGGGCCAACGGGAAGCGCAAATGTTTGAGAGATTGTTCCATGGATGCATCCGCCAATGTATTGAGAATGGACGGATGATGAGCGGCGAGGGTGTATGTCACGAATCGAATGAAGCGAAGGTAACTATCATTCGGAATGATAGGAGGGCCGGGCAAGCTCTCTAGCGTGCACCTTGCACTAGGGGTTTATCAATCAGGTCGATGGCAATTCTGTGTTGCGCAAAAAGCATCAATCAGTCTTGAAACTGCGTCGAGACCATCGCGGGCAAGCCTTGCTCCTACAGATCGTGCAATGGCCCTGTAGGAGCAAGGCTTGCCCGCGATAGCGTCGGCGACATTCATGCGTATGTCAGGCCAGGCTATCAGGATCCCCAAAAAACATCTGGATCCGCGAGCGCAACCAGCGCTCACCCGGATCGTTGTCCTGCGACCCGCGCCAGGCCATGTGCAATTCAAAAGTGCGCACCGGCAGCGGCGGATCTTCAGCCCGGACACCACCGGCAGCTGTCAGCGCGTCGGCCGTATAGTCAGGCACCGTCGCCACAATATCGGTGCCGCTCAGCAGCGAGCTCAGCCCGTTGAACTGCGGTACCGCGAGCACGACATGGCGTTTGCGCCCGAGTTTTTCCAGTTCTTCATCGATAAAACCGCTCAGGTCACCCGCGAACGACACCAACGCATGCGGCCGGGCACAGAAGTCATCCAGGCTCAATGGCCCGGGCACGGTGTCGGCCCGCAAAAGCTTCGGCATACTGCGACGCAGCACTTTGCGTTTGGCGTTGGCCGGCAGGTCGGCGGTGTAGCTGACGCCGATGGAAATCTCGCCCGAGGCCAATAGGCTCGGCATCAGAATGTAGTTGGCGCGACGCACCACCAGCACGATCCCGGGCGATTCGGCGCGCAGGCGCTTGAGCAGCATCGGCAGCAGGGCAAACTCGACATCGTCCGACAGGCCAATGCGAAACACCGCGGTGCTGGTGGCCGGATCGAATTCCGCCGCACGGCTGACGGCCGTGGAAATCGAGTCCAGCGCGGGGGAGAGCAGGGCGAAGATTTCTATCGCCCGTGCGGACGGTTCCATGCTGCGACCGGTGCGCACGAACAGTGGATCATCGAACAGCCCACGCAGGCGTGAAAGTGCCGCACTGATGGCCGGCTGGCCGAGAAACAGTTTCTCCGCAGCGCGGGTCACGCTGCGTTCGTGCATCAATGTTTCGAAAACGATCAACAGGTTCAGGTCGACACGACGCAGGTCATTACGATTCATCTGGAGTCCTGGCAGAGTCATCAAGCTTGACGAGAGCGGCCATATAAGAACAATGGCCGGCATGAATCTTACGGGGAAAGGCTGCTACTCTGCACCGTGTAATTCAGTTTTTCCTGAAAGGCCGCTCCGATGTTCACGACATTTGATGATGTCGGCGGTGCTGCGGAATCAATGACAGGCATGTCGACTATTAATAGCCACTGATAGTCTTGGGTATAAAGCCCAGATAGAGTTCAAGGCATTAGAGGTTACTTTGACGAGGTTTGCGATGTCCCGCACGATCCGTTTTCACAAGTTTGGTCCAGCCGAGGTGCTCAAATGCGAAGAGCATGCGGCAGCGCTTCCTGCTCCGGGCGAAGTGCAGGTGCGTGTCGAGGCGATTGGCATCAGCTGGTACGACACGCTTTGGCGTCAGAACCTGGCTTCGTCTCACGCTCGTCTGCCTTCAGGTCTGGGCCAGGAAATGTCCGGTGTCGTTACGGCGCTCGGCGAGGGCGTCGATGACTTGGCAGTCGGTGACAAGGTCGCCAGCTTCCCGGCCCAAAGCCCGAACGACTATCCTGTGTATGGCGAGCAGATTGTTTTGCCGCGCTCGTCACTGACCCTTTATCCGCAGGTGCTGAGTCCGATCGAAGCGGCCGTGCATTACACACCGCTGCTGGTTGCTTACTTCGCTCTCAACGATCTGGCACGGGTCAAACCCGGGCAATTTGTCCTGGTGACCGACGCCAGCCATTGTGCCGGACCTTCGTTCGTACAGCTCGGCAAAGCCTTGGGCGTACGAGTGATTGCCGCCACCAAAACGGCGGATGAACGTGAGTACCTGCTATCGCTGGGTGCCGAGAAAGTGATCGTCACTGAAGAAGAAGATCTGCTCATGCGGATCAACAAAATCACGGACAACCGCGGCGTGGATGTGGTGTTCGATGGGTTGGGTGGTCCGCAGATGTCGCTGCTCGGCGACGTGCTAGCGCCTCGTGGCAGCCTGGTGTTGTACGGCTTGCAGGGCGGTAACCAGACGCCGTTTCCGGCTTGTGCAGCGTTTCAGAAGAACATTCAGTTCTTTGTGCACTGTATCGGCAATTTCACCGGTAAGCCTGAATTGGGCATCATCCAGGACCAGGTCGCACTGCAGCGTGCCTTGCGTGACATCAACCAGTTGACCGCTGACCGCGTGCTACTGCCGCTCAAGACTCGGGTCTTCCCGTTTTCCGAGTTTGTCGAAGCACACCGCTACATGGACGAATGCCCATGCCGCGAGCGGGTGGCCCTACAGGTTGAGCCTGCGTAACACGCTCCAGAAAAAAGTCCGTGCTTGCACGGACTTTTTCATTCTCCCTCCGAAAAATGAGGCGCACCGTCAATCCATGACGGGGCCGTTCAGCAACTGAACTGGTTTTTGCCCTCAATCTGTATCTTCTAATCATCATATAAGCCCCGATAATTGAATGATTACTTTCATCTCAAGGAATGAGCTATGGCCAGGTATCGGGCAGATACTTTTCAATGCGCCCCGGCAATACAAACTCAACAATTGGCGTGTTATCGAACAGTTGCCGAAAAACTTAGGGTGACTTCTTTCTTTATTTGTCGTGCTACTTGTCTGTGGGACGCTGTCGGATATTTCCTAGGATCACTCGCGCCGTCGCCAGACGCCCGTTCTGCCGGGACTGGAGGCCTGTCGACGCCAGGCGGTTTGTCGCCACGTTCTAATCGTTTCAAATAATGACTAAAGACTAAGTGTTAGCATTTGATATCAAGCACGGCACTCTAATCATGACGGGCAACCGATTGCGCAATGCAAAGCGTTGTTTGCGTGACATCGAACCTATGAGTAACAGGTAAACAATGATGACCAATACCCATGATCAGGCAATGAACTATGTTTATCAGCAAGTATTGCAACGATTGCTGAGTTTCTTTTCGCGGGCCGAACGCACTGCATTGCAGCTGTTGATTCAGCGCGTGGTGGTCGCTGCAGGTGGCATGGAACGTATTGGCGAGTACAAGGTGCTGACGATCCAGTCCGGGACCCGCGACAGCTGCTACACCCTTGCGCTGCTGCGTGCCGCGCAATTGAGCATTGCCGGCCGGGCACCCGCGACATTCCAGCTGCGGGTGGCGACCTTGCGCTTGAACGACGCAGCCTCGATGGCCCTTGAAAACATCCATCGCAGTTGCAGTGCGTTGTTTCTTTACGATGATCCTCGGGTTGAAGTGTTGATGGTCGATAACCGCGAGGTCCTGCCGTTCAATCACGGGGTCGGGGTCTCTGAAGCCGGCCGCGAGTCAAATCGACTCAATCTCTTGATGGTCGGTCACCGCCGAACCTGGAACGACCCTCTGGATCTGTGGGATGACGGCTACCTGGCAACGGGCGAGTTCTACGGACAAATCGCCCGCTGGGAACGGGGCGTCGATGCCTTGGTAAGTAGCGATTCACCGCGCCAGCAAAGGCTGTTTATGGAGGGATTGAACCGTGCTGCGGCAAAAGCCGGTTTCCCGATGCCAGAGCAGCCTGAAACCGGCTATGAGCAGCTCTTCGCGCGGCTTGATGAACTGGGCAGCGATTGCTATCGCGAGTTTTATCACGGTCATGAGCAGCCCGCGTGGCGACCCGCAGAAAGTTTTGAGGCGTGTCGCCGCACGACATTCATCGACATTCACGACCTGCTGGTCAGCAACCTGGAGGAGCGCTGGCCACTGCTTACCGAGTTCCTCAAGTTTCAACCTGACGGGCTGATGACTCAGGTTGGCGATAACGACTACGCCAGCCTTTCGATTTGCGCACACCTGCGGGGGCTGCAAGCCGGGTTCGTGCAGGGGCGGACGTACGAGGCCGGCATTAGCGATTATTTGCAGCGACTATTAGTCATGTTGCAACGCAAGCAACTTTCAGAGCATGTGTGCGACCAGGCATTGCAGACGTACGGCAACCCGGCAACCCTGTCGGAACAGCGCGAACTGGCGCAGGCCGAGGCGCAAAGAAACCTCGGCCTCAACGAAGCTCAACTGGTGTGTTTGCTGTTTGCACCCTTTGTAGAGAACGGTGCGTCGCTTGAACGTTTTCTACGCCAGTGTCATCCCGGCATGCTCGTGGCCCTGCCCGAATTGCATCGGGCAATGCAGGGCAAACCTGCGCCCGAGCAGGTATTGCAATGGATGATCGACGTCAGCGGGTTGCCCGTTAGCCTGATCGGTGCGCTATATCGCATGGGACCGGTGGCCAGCGCCGAAACAGCGGACACGGGAAAGCAAGTAGAGCTGATGGCGATTGACGCCATGACGGGCGAACGGTCAACGGGACGTTGAAAGTGCCTGGCTTGATAACGCGCACTCAGCTGCAGTGGGGCGAGCTCAGTATGTTCGGCCATTGCGCATGAAAGGACCCCGAGAAACCGACTTCGCTTATCAGGCGGTGTACCGCTACCTGACCCACCTGATCAGCGAACCGGTCAGCGACACGCGTGTGCGGCTCCCTTCGTTACGGCAGTTGGCGGACCGTCTGAGCGTCTCGATTTCGACCATTCAGTACGCGTATTCGCTGCTGGAAAAGGAAGGGCGCGTCTATTCGGTGGCCAAGTCCGGTTATTACGCACTGCCGGTGTCGTTCATCCGGCTACCTTGCAGCAGCAATGACCTGCTGGAGACGGTCTATGTGAATGCCAGACGCCCTGGAATGCTGGTATTGAGCGCTGATGAGCCTGCACTGCTGCAGCCGTTGGACAGCCCGCTGTTGCTGCTTGAGAGAGAACTGTTGCGCCAGTATCCACGCCAGCCGCAACCCACCTCTCAACCCTGTGGCGAGCGGGAACTGCGCGCTGCCCTGGCGGCTCGTTACACGTCCTCTCCAGCGCGCTGTTGGCACGCCGACGATGTCTACATCGGTGCTGATCTGCGTGGCGTACTGGAAATATTGATCGCGGTGCTGTGCCTCAAAGACGCCACGGTCGTGGTGGAGTCGCCGTGCGACTGGGCGATCCTGCGATTGTTCCAGGACGCCGACGTGCAGGTCATCGAGTTGGCATTGCAAGCTGATGGCGGGCTGGACCTGGATCATCTGCAGATGCTGCTGGAAACCGAACCGGTGAAGCTGGTGATGCTGTCATCCGGCCTGAACATGCCGCGCGGCAGTGTGGCCTGCGACAGCAACCGACAATCCACGGCGCAGTTGCTGGAGCGGCACGGCAGTTGGGTGTTGGAAAATGATTGTCACGGCGAACTCGAATTTGAACCCGGCCGGCCACGGTTTCGTGATTGGCTGGACCCGGAGCGATTGATCGTGTTCTCCACGTTCGAGAAGGTCATCGGGCCTGAAGCGCCCTATGGCTATCTGCTTTCGCGGCAACTGCGAGGTGAGCTGCAGCGGCACTTTCTGCTGCGATCGTTCCGGTTATCGCCGATCCGCCAGAAGGCCATCGCGCGTCTGTACAACAATGGGCGAATCGATCAGCACTTACTGGTGCTGCGTCGGCTGCTCAAGGAGCGCAAAGTGCAGATGACTCAACTGCTGGAGGAGCGACTGGCAGACGCCTTGCATTTCGTCGATCCCCAGGGCGGCGCAACAGTCTGGGTGCGCTCGTTGCGGCGGGTCGATGTGCGCGGCGTGTTCCACCGCCTGCTCAAGCAGCAGGTCGTGGTGGCGCCGGGTGAATTGTTCAGTTTGCGCGGCCTGCATGGGCAACACTTGCGGCTGAGCCATACCTTTGGCGGTGAGCATGACCTTGCCGTTGCACTGGGTCTGCTGGGGGATGCCTTGCGTCTGGAGGCCACCGATTGAACGAGGCGGTCAAACATCGTGAATCATCTTGAATCGATCCCATCGCGTTGCGGTCAAACTGCCAGTAAACTGCGTTCCAATTCCTGAACCAGTCTATTCCAGAGGTTTTGCATGACACTCAGTGCTTTTGCGGGCAAACCGGCACCGGCAGAATTGTTGGTCGACATCCCGCGACTGGTAACGGCCTATTACACCGGCCAGCCTGATGCCGCCATCTCTACCCAGCGTGTAGCCTTTGGCACGTCCGGACACCGAGGCAGTTCGTTCGACCTGAGTTTCAACGAATGGCACGTTCTGGCCATCAGCCAGGCGATTTGCCTGTATCGCGAAGCCCAGGGCATCGACGGCCCGCTGTTCGTCGGGATCGACACCCACGCACTGTCCACGCCAGCGGGTGCCAGTGCGCTGGAAGTATTGGCCGCCAACGGCGTCACCGTGATGATTGCCGAAGGTGATGAATACACACCGACCCCGGCCATTTCCCACGCGATTCTTTGCTACAACCGTGGCCGTACTTCGGGGCTGGCGGACGGTATCGTTATCACGCCGTCGCACAACCCGCCGCAAAGCGGTGGTTACAAATACAACCCCACCAACGGTGGCCCGGCCGATACCCATATCACCAAGTGGATCGAGGCCAAGGCCAACGAACTGCTGGCGGCCAAACTCGCCGGCGTCAAACGCATCAGTTACGAGCAGGCGCTGAAAGCCAGCACGACCCATCGTCACGATTACCTGAACACCTACGTGGCCGATCTGATCAACGTAATCGACTTCGACGCCATCCGTGATGCCAAGCTGCGTCTGGGCGTTGATCCGTTGGGCGGAGCAGGGGTGCGCTACTGGTCGGCGATTGCCGAGCACTACCGTCTGGACCTCGACGTGGTCAACAAACAGGTCGATCCGACGTTCCGCTTCATGACCGTCGACTGGGACGGTCAGATCCGTATGGACCCATCGTCCACCCACGCGATGCAAGGCCTGATCGGTCTGAAAGAACGTTTTGACGTGGCCTTTGCCTGCGACCCGGATCATGACCGCCATGGCATCGTCACGCCGTCCGGTGGTTTGCTGGCGCCTAACAATTACCTCGCGGTATCGATCGACTACCTGTTCCAGAACCGCCCGCTGTGGCGCGCCGATGCTGCCGTGGGCAAAACCGTGGTCAGCAGCGGCTTGATTGATCGCGTGGCCAAGCGTCTGGGTCGTCGTTTGTATGAAGTGCCGGTCGGCTTCAAATGGTTTGCTGACGGGCTGTTTGACGGCTCACTGGGCTTTGGCGGTGAAGAAAGTGCTGGCGCCTCGTTCCTGCGTAAGGACGGCGGCGTCTGGTGCACCGACAAGGATGGTTTGATCCCGGCGTTGCTGGCTGCAGAAATGACCGCTCGCACTGGCCGCGATCCAAGTCAGGCCTATCGCGCGTTGACCGACGAACTCGGCGAGCCGTTCTCGGTACGCGTGGATGCGAAGGCCAACCCTGAACAGAAAGCCTTGCTGAGCAAGCTGTCGCCGGATCAGGTCACCTCGACCCAACTGGCAGGCGAAGCGATCCAGAGTATCCTCAGCCATGCGCCGGGCAATGACCAGGCCATTGGCGGCCTGAAGGTCATGACCGAAAATGGCTGGTTCGCGGCACGTCCGTCGGGCACTGAAGACATCTACAAGATCTACGCCGAAAGCTTTGTCAGTGATGACCACCTCAAACAGTTGGTGGCCGAAGCCCAGACCCTGGTGGATGGCGCCATTTCTGCGAAGTGATTGACGACCCTGTGGCGAGGGGGCTTGCCCCCGTTGGGTTGCGAAGCGACCCCGTTTATTGATCTCTTTTTTGGCGACTGCTGCGCAGCCGAACGGGGCGATGCGGCGTTCCGACAAGCCCCCTCACCACAAAAGACACAGCTAAAAAAGGGGCGACCATAACGGTCGCCCCTTTTTTGTCTCCCGTTTACCGGATCAAGCCAAGTCAACCAGGACGATTTCGCTGTCCTCGATCGCCGTCACTCGCAACACCTGCTCATCGGCTACAGCAACACCGTCTCGAGCTTGCGCACGTAAGCCATTGACTTCAATCACGCCAGTGGCCGGGACCAGGTAGGCGCGACGACCGCTATCCAAGCGATACTCTGCGGATTCACCGGCCTTGAGGTTCGCCGCCACCAGGCGCGCATCGGCGCGGATTCGAAGGCTCTGATCATCGCCGGATTTACCGCTGGCCAGGGTCACGAAGCCTTCACGCTCACCTTTCGGGAACGGCTTGGCGCCCCAGGACGGTGCAAGACCGGATTCGTTCGGAATAATCCAGATCTGGAAGATCTTGGTCGCGGTCGCTTCCAGGTTGTATTCGCTGTGAGCGATGCCGGTGCCAGCGCTCATGACTTGAACGTCGCCTGCCTCGGTGCGGCCCTTGTTACCCAGGTTGTCTTCGTGAGTAATCGCACCTTCACGGACGTAGGTAATGATCTCCATGTCCCGGTGCGGGTGTTTTGGGAACCCGGTGCCGGAGGCAATCACGTCATCGTTCCACACTCGCAAGTTGCCCCAGTTCATGCGCTTGGGGTCATGGTACTCGGCGAACGAAAAGTGATGATGGGCATCCAACCAGCCGTGATGGGCGCCGCCCAGGGAGCTGAAGGGTCTGAGTTCGAGCATGGCCGTCTCCTGAAAGGGGGTTAATGGCGAGCATCATCTATCAGGCACACATCGATAAAAAGCGTAAAAAATGCCTCATTACAATCGAATTAATTGATGTGAAATGCTCTCGAAATGTTCTCATCCAGCCTTCACTTCATCGCATAAGCCAATGACCTCAAAGCATTTCACTAGAACTCAAGCGCAAATGCAGACACCATAGCCCTCAACAGCCTCACACCCTGGAGTCAGTCCGCGTGCCGCAACACACCCCCGATCTTCCTCCCGAACTTCGCCCCTTGGCCGAGATGCCGCTGCTCAAGCGCCTGGCCGCCCGATTCTTCGGTCATGGCTTGACCCGTCTGCGCGCGCAGCACCGCGCGTCCTGGTTGCACGGGCAGGCTGACGGCTTTCGCAGCGGTCACAGTGCGGGGTTTGATTACGGCTTTAAAGAGGGAAAACTCGAGGGGCTGGAAGAGGGCCGGCAAGTGCTGCTGATCCGTGATTCGCGCTCAACCGAGCATCGACCGCCCAACGTCGATGACAATCTGTTTGACGATTGGCGCCTGCCATTGAGCGCTGAACTGAAGAAGCGCATGAAGGCCGATGTTGCCCGACTGCTGCCACCCAATGCCCAGCCAAGCGTTGCGCAGTGGAAGATGATCTTCAGCGACACGCCGTCGACGTCGGTGATTGCCGGGGCGGGCGCAGGCAAGTCGACCACGCTGGTGTTGCGTATCCTGTTGCTGACCCACTATCTGGGCTTCGAACTGGATTCGATGACCGTTGTGACCTTTACCCGCGAATCGCGCAAAGACTTCATTAACAAGCTGATCGAGCTGTTCGCGGTGTGGGGCCGTCCACTGAGCCTGAAAGAAGCGCGTGATCTGGTGCGTACCTTCCACTCGCGCATTCTGCCGATGGTTCGCAGCCTGCCGGGGTTCGAGCGTCTGCAAGCATTCGAAAACCTCAGCAATCGCGTGCAAAACGGTGAGGAAGAGGTCGACAGCAACCCCTTCGACCTGCGTATCAATGACGCTCAGCGACAGCAGCTCAATGCCTGCTACCACCAGTTGCACACACGCGACGAGCGCTTTCGCGAATTGATCAAGCCTTTGTCCCGCCACGCCTTGCAGCTCAAGGAGTTGGAGCGCGATCACCCCGATGTGCAAAAACGCGTGGCTGTGACTGAACTGGCGGCCAAGCGCGATGAAGAACTCTGTGACGCCATTGAAGACCTGTGGTTTCGTGCCGGCGCCTGGCCAATCAAGGGGATTGAACCCAATCGGCACTCGTTCGATATCAATGGCTCGAAGTTCCGTTGCCACGGCTACATACCGAGCCTGGATGCCTGGGTCGTATTGGGTTTCGATCCTCGGGAGAATCCGCAGGTTTGCCGCCCGAATGCCAAGCTGACCGTCCGGGCGGAGTGGGCAGTGAAGCGCACCCTGTTTCAAGCTTTCTGTCGTAAGCCATTGATATGGCTAGATAGTTACGAATCGTCAAAGCGCGTTTTGGCCTCTTTGGCAGGTGATGCCAGCGCGGGACCGGGCTTTGATTACAAGGTCAAAGGCGAACTGGCTTCTGCACCATTGCTGGACTGTTTTGTGGCGGCAGCCGGGTTTATAGAAAACCTGGGGCTAGATGTTCCGAACGCCGTTGGCCAGATGAGTTTCGCCAAGGACGACCCCGACAGGTTCTTCTTCGAGGCCTTGAGCCTGTTCTGGCGAGCGCTGGAAGATCATCTGCTTGATCAAAAACCGCCGGTGATGACCTACAACCGCATGTTCGCCTTGTTCAGCGAGCATTCCCCGGAAAACCTGAAACTGCTCAGCGATGAACTGCTGCGACCACTGTCGCACCTGATGATCGACGAATTTCAGGACGTTTCACCACAAATCGTCTCTTGGATTCGCGCCAGCTTGACCGAGATCCGCAGTCGAGGCCCGGCGATGCACGTTGGGCGGGGCGCGCAACGCTCATCGCTGCTGTGTGTGGGTGATGACTGGCAGTCCATTTATGGCTGGCGCGGCAGTTCGCCGACGTATTTCATGGAGTTCAACAAAGAGTTCCCGTCGCCGAGTACTACCAAAGTCATGCTCAGCGACAACTATCGCAGTCATCAACACATCATCGACGCCGCCGAGCATATCGTCCGCGCAGCGCCAGCCATTGCAGGCAAAAAAGCCAAAGCCAGCGGCGCGCCTAAGGCGCTGTTGCCGGTAAACGTTCTGGATCGGGACGATCAAGGTTTGGCCCAACGCCTGATGGAGCATTACCGGAAGGGTGATTCAATCTTGATGCTTTATCGAAAAAGCAGCGATAAGTTATTGATTGAGCAACATATTCAACCTGTTATTAATGTTGATTCGAGCTTGCCATATGAGGCGCGGCGTCTCAAACAACTGACCTATCACAGCGCCAAAGGCTTGCAGGCCGACGTGGTGTTCTTGCTGGGTGATTGCCAGCATCTGACCAGCTCCCCCTACAAAAACCAGGTTTACCGCATGGCAGGACTTGGCAAGGCCGGTGACAACGAGCCGTATGACAACGCGCAAAAAGACGAAATCCTGCGACTGGCTTACGTCGGCATCACCCGGGCAGTGAGCCATTGCTACTGGTATGTCGAGGGGCAGGACACGGCTGCGAACATGCCCAAGGCGTCGGACCGGATCGGCAAAGGGAAAGCGTTTTTTGCTGATCATCGGGTTACTCAGAAACTGGCGTAACCCTGAGTCGTCGCCCAATAAAAAGCCCACACAAAGTGGGCTTTTTATTGGGCTGTTCGGCCTTCAGGCATAGCTTTTGAGGGCCATAGGTGGAACAAATGCCTCAAGTTCATCCTCGACGGCTTCAATGATTCGTTCGACATCCGCCGCATTCATGACCGTTGCGCAAGGTATACCGGCAATGGCGATCATGGTCTCGCCACTGGCACGATCAAACAACCGGGCGATCATGCTGCCCGACGCGTCCATGCTCGCCTCAAATCCCATGGGATGAAAATGCCAGCGCATCAGCTGGCAGGCGTTTGGAAACGTAACTTTGCTGAAATACCCTTTATTCATATGTAGCCCGCCTTCTTCATCGAGCGCTTCCTTTAGCTCATGTTAGGAGGGGAAGAGCCTTCAATGGCTCAACCGGTGACTGCCTTTAAAAGTAGCACTCGAATGTGAAATCCATGTGATTTTTTTTCGGCCGTTGGGCGGTTCGTAGAGTTTATTTGATGAAGGTCACCTGACCATTTTTTCAGCCATTGAACCCGGTGCAGAACTTCGGCAAGCTCGGCGTTTTCCCATCGAGACCTTTATGCACCCCGATGATGATGGGCCGCAGCAAACCCGGGCCACGGGCGAGACGGTCATGCGCTACCACTTGTGCTGGAAACACCGTGACCTGGACGGCGTCATGGCGCTTTATCACCCAGACATCCAGTACCACGATTTTTTCCAGAACCGCGTGATGGGGCTCGACGATCTGCGCGAGTACGTGCGCGTGAGCATGCCTCGCAACCTGGACGAAGCGCTGGAACACTCGGACCGAATTCGCCTGGATGGCAACACCGCATTTATTCAGTACCGGATGACGTTGCGTGGCGGTGAGGGGCTGGTGTCCTTTCATACCAGCGAGGCGATCACAGTCCGTGACGGGTTGATCTGGCGGGTCAACGAATACGCCACGCTGGTCCACGAGCAGCCGCTTCGCAAGGCAACCAAAACGCTGCGTCCGGCCGTCAGTCGACTCGGCCTGTCCCCGCGCCAGTTGAGTTTAATGGCCGATGACTTGCAACAGTATTTCCAGCGCCAGCAACCTTATCTGGACCCCGAGCTCGACCTGCAACGGGTGGCGAAGGAGTGCGGCTACAGTCGCAACCAGATTTCCTACCTGTTGAATCAAGTGCTGGGCCAGAGTTTCTATCGCTATGTTAACCAGGCGCGCCTGCAGCATTTGCTCGGCACGCTGGACACCGCCACACCGCCGATACGCGTCGACGAGCTGGCATTTGCCGCGGGCTTCAATTCGCTGTCGGCGTTTTACACCTGTTTTCGCCAGCACACCGGTCTGACGCCCAAGGCGTACACCAAACAAATTTCCTTGCGTGCACGCGCGCAAGACAGCCCCTGAACTCACGCACTAGGATCGACGCCATCGAAGTTTGAGTGGCGGAGTCTTGCATGTCGGCGTGGCGCACTATCAGTTTATGGATGGATCAACTCGACGAGCCGTTATTGGCCCGTCCGGCGCTGGAACACGATCTGGACGTCGACGTGGCAATCATTGGCGCGGGATATACCGGACTCTGGACCGCGTATTACCTCAAGCGTCTGGCCCCGGGCCTGGACATCGCCATTGTCGAAGCGCAAACCGCCGGTTTTGGCGCCTCGGGCCGTAATGGCGGCTGGTTGATGGGCAACCTGTTGGGTGAAGACCGCTTGCTCGCCGGGTTGTCCACGGAGCAACGCCGCACCTCATTCGACTTGCTGCACAGCATTCCTGATGAAGTAGAAGTCGTTCTGGAGCGTGAAGGCATCGCCTGCGATTACCGCAAAGGCGGGGTGCTTTACTGTGCCGCACGCTACCCCGAGCAGGAAGCCAGCCTGCGCCGCTATCTGGATGACCTCTACCGCCAGGGCCTGACCGAAAGTGACTACCGCTGGCTCAGCCCCGAGCAACTGGCGCAACAAATCAGAGTTGCCAAGCCTTATGGCGGTATCTATGCACCGCACGTTGCGACCATCCACCCGGCAAAGTTGGTGCGAGGCTTAGCACGGGCGGTGGAGAAAATGGGGGTCAGCATCTATGAAAACAGCGCCGTCACGCAGTGGCAATCGGGGAGCTTGCGCACTGCCAAGGCGGCGGTTCGCAGTCGCTGGATTGTCCCGGCGGTAGAAGGTTACGCAACGACGTTGCCGCCGTTGGGGCGCTATCAAATGCCGGTGCAAAGCCTGATCGTTGCCACCGAGCCACTGTCCGCTGCGACGTGGGACGAAATCGGCCTGAGTCGCGGCCAGGCCTTCAGCGAGAGCAGCCGTCAGGTGACCTACGGCCAACGCACCGCCGACAACCGCCTGGTGTTCGGGGCGCGGGGAGGCTACCAGTTTGCCGGCAAGTTACGCCATGACTTCGACCTGACGACCAGCGAAGTGGAGTTACGACGCTATCTGTTCGGCGAGCTCTTCCCGCAATTGAAGAATGTGCGGATTACCCACGCCTGGGGCGGAAATCTTGGCATGTCGCGGCGTTTCAAGCCGCACATGCTCTGTGATCATGCCAGCGGCATCGCCTTGTCCGGCGGTTATGGCGGGGAGGGCGTCGGTGCCAGCAACCTGGGCGGCAGAACCCTCGCCGACCTGATTCTTGAGCGCGATACCGAGTTGGTGCGCCAGCCTTGGGTCATGCCGCAGGGCGGACTCGACACGCTCAAGGCCTGGGAGCCGGAACCCTGCCGCTGGCTCGGTTACAACGCGATCATCCGCAGCTTCGTCCACGAAGACCAGACCCTGGCCAACCCGGCTACCGCACCCTGGCGCCGCAAGCTGGCCAGCGGGGTCGCGGGGTTCATGGAAGGTTTCATGCAGTAAACAACGCTTTTTCCATTGACAGGTACGCCCATGAGCATCACGCAATTCAAGAACACCGCCACCCTGAAGCTTGATGAATCCAATCCGGTCGCGGTGCCACTGGGAACAACCGTGGCAGTGGCCTCGACCACCAGCGTCGAACGCGACGATGGTGTCGAAACCGGTGTCTGGGAATGCACGCCCGGACGCTGGCGCCGGCAGATCGTGGCCCAGGAGTTTTGTCACTTCATCCAGGGCCGTTGCACCTTCACCCCAGACGACGGTGAACCCCTCTACATAGAAGCTGGCGATGCATTGATGTTGCCGGCCAACAGTCTCGGCATCTGGGATATCCAGGAAACCGTGCGCAAGACCTACGTTTTGATTTTTTGATCTTCTGATTGCCTGCCAATAACAAAAGCCCTACAGGAATCGACCCATGATCCGAAAGACACTGACACTGGCGCCACTTGCACTCGTCGCGACCCTTAGCCAGGCGGCCGAGACGGTCAAAATCTACAACTGGTCCGACTACATCGCCCCGGATACCACGAAAAACTTCCAGAAAGAAACCGGTATCGCCTTTACCTACGACGTCTACGACAGCAACGAAACCCTGGACGGCAAGTTGATGACCGGTAAATCAGGGTATGACGTGGTGTTCCCGTCCAACCATTTCATGGCGCGACAGATTGAAGGTGGCGCACTGAAGAAACTCGACAAGAATCAGCTGCCGAACTGGAAGAACCTCAACCCGGTGTTGCTCACGGCGTTGCAGACCAACGACCCGGGTAACGAACATGGCTTTCCGTACCTGTGGGGCAGCACGGGTATCGGCTACAACATCGCCAAGGTCAAGGCCGTACTGGGTGACAACGCGCCCGTGGATTCCTGGGACCTGATCTTCAAACCCGAGAACATGGCAAAGCTGCAAAAGTGCGGCGTTGCCATCCTCGACAACGGCCCGGAACTCTTGCCCGCCGCCCTGAACTACCTGGGCCTGCCGCCTCACAGTAAAAACCCGGAAGATTATAAAAAGGCCGAAGCGCTGCTGCTGAAAGTCCGTCCGTACGTGAGCTACTTCCATTCGTCCAAGTACACCAGTGACTTGGCCAATGGCGACATCTGCGTAGCGGTCGGCTTCTCCGGCGACATCCTGCAAGCCGAAAACCGCGCCAAGGAAGCCAACAACGGCGTCGACATCGGCTACGCCATTCCCAAGGAAGGTGCCGCCATCTGGTTCGACATGGTCGCCATGCCCGCCGACGCACCGGACGAGAAGGCCGGTTACGCCTTCATGAACTACCTGCTGCGGCCGGACGTCATGGCCAGCGTCAGCAACTACGTGCACTACGCAAACGGTAACGAACAGGCTGACAGCCTGATCGACCCGACGATCAAAAACGACACCAAGGTTTATCCAAGCCCTGAGATGATGGGCAAGCTGTTCGCGCTGGAGGCGATGCCGCTGAACATTGACCGGGTCCGTACGCGGGTGTGGAACAAGATTCGCACTGGTAGCTGATGGTTAATATTTTGTAGTCATAGCCCCCAGTGACTTGGGTGGCGACACGGTAGATTCCAGGCCTTCTTTCGATGGATAAGGAGGCAATGGAATGCCACTCAATTCAAAAGCGGGTCACCTGCGTACCGGTCGTTTTTCGGAGCCCGGACGGATCTATCTACTAACGGCTGTCGTTCACCAACGGCAGCCGTTTTTTGTTGATTGGGGTTTGGGGAGGTTGGTTGTTCAGCAATTGCGTTTGGCACAGGAGGAAGGCTGGGGAGATTTTTTGACGTGGGTTGTGATGCCGGACCATATGCATTGCCTGGTGCAGCTGCGGGACAAGACGCTGTCGGAGCTGATGTGCAGGATAAAGTCCCGAAGCAGTGTGGCGGTCAATCAAGCATTAGGACGCAAAGGCCGGCTGTGGCAGAAGGGTTATCACGATCGCGCGGTTCGGTGGGAGGAGGATGTGAAGGATCTTGCGCGATATGTCGTGGCCAACCCGATACGAGCGGGGCTGGTGACGCGTGTTCATGATTACCCACTTTGGGATGCGTGTTGGTTGTAAGTGTTTGACGACTGCTTCGCAGCCGAACGCAGGCTGCGCGAGCTGCTACAAGGGCTGTGGCGTACATGAACCCTGTAGCAGCTGCCGAAGGCTGCGTTCGGCTGCGCAGCAGTCGTCAAATATAAAATCCAATAAAGAATCAACTGATATCAATCCACTGGCACTCATATTAACCACTACCGAAAACTGTGACACCCTAGACAAAAAACAACTTACCTATATTTAATATTTAAATAGCTAATCGTCAGACAATTTGCGCAAACGCACCTGCACAAAACAAACTTTCGATAGCGCAGGCATTATTTCCGGGCATTTGCTGGATTTGCACAATTTGACGTCAAAAAAAACACTAGACGTTTGATTTCAAATTGTGTCAGTTTTCTTTCGCCTTCATTGGGCGAGTGATAGGACGATCTCGCCAGAGATCGTCGCTATCTGATAAAAACTGTTCCATAGCTAAACAAGGAAGTGTGTTTATGTCGAAAGTAAAAAACAATGCTATTGATCTAGCCGAACAGGCCATAACCCCCTTGCAAGCATTGGCTGCACCGAGTTCTGCGTATAGCCAGATCGACAGTTTCAGCCATCAGTATGACCGCGGTGGCAATCTCACGGTCAATGGCAAACCGTCCTATTCCGTCGATCAGGCAGCCACCCAATTGCTGCGCGACGGTGCTGCCTACCAGGACAAGGACGGCAGCGGCAAAATCGAACTGACCTACACGTTCCTGACCTCGGCCTCGTCGAGCACCATGAACAAGCACGGGATTACAGGCTTCAGCCAGTTCAGTACGCAGCAGAAAGCCCAAGCGGTGCTCGCCATGCAATCCTGGGCCGATGTAGCCAACGTTACCTTCACCAATAAGTCTACGGGCGGTGACGGTCACATGACCTTCGGCAACTACAGCGGTGGCCAGGATGGCGCGGCGGCATTTGCCTATTTGCCGGGCACCGGTGCGGGTTATGACGGTACTTCCTGGTACCTGACCAACAGCAGCTACACGCCTAATAAGACGCCGGACCTGAACAATTACGGCCGTCAAACACTAACCCACGAAATCGGTCACTCGTTGGGCCTGGCTCACCCTGGCGACTACAACGCTGGCGAGGGTGCCCCGACTTACAATGACGCCACCTACGGGCAGGATACCCGCGGTTACAGCGTCATGAGCTACTGGAGTGAAAGCAATACCAGCCAGAACTTCAGCAAGGGCGGTGTCGAAGCGTATTCGTCCGGCCCGCTGATGGACGACATTGCCGCCATCCAAAAACTCTACGGTGCCAACACCACCACCCGTACCGGTGACACCACGTACGGCTTTAACTCCAACGTCGGTCGCGACTTCCTGAGCGCGTCTTCGTCGTCGGACAAGGTCGTGTTTTCGGTGTGGGACGCAGGCGGCAAAGATACCCTGGACTTCTCCGGCTTCACCCAAAACCAGAAAATCAACCTCAATGAAGCCTCGTTCTCCGACGTTGGCGGCCTGGTGGGCAACGTTTCCATTGCCAAGGGTGCAATCATCGAGAACGCAATCGGCGGTTCGGGCAACGACCTGCTGATCGGCAATGGCATCTCCAACGAACTGAAGGGCGGTGCCGGCAACGACATCCTCTACGGCGCCGGCGGTGCGGACAAGCTGTTGGGCGGTACCGGTTCGGACACGTTTGTGTTCGCCGCCAGTAGCGACTCCAAGCCAGGTGTCGCTGACCAGATCCTCGACTTTGTCAGCGGTCTGGACAAGATCGACCTGACCGGGATTACCCAAGGCGCAGGCCTGCATTTCGTGAGCTCGTTCACCGGTGCGGCAGGTGATGCCGTCTTGACCAACTCGGGCGGTAACAGCCTGTTGTCGGTGGACTTCTCCGGGCACGGCGTGGCTGATTTCCTGGTCAGCACCGTCGGCCAGGCGGCGTTCTCGGACATCGCAGCCTGATGTAAGGCGATAAGGAGGGTGGCGCCGATGCGCTGCCCTCTGTGACTGGAGTAAAACAAAGATGGCCTCTAAAACCTGTGCCGCATGGCTCCTGGCGACGTTGATGATCTTTTTTGGAGAAGCAACCATGGCAAGCAGCCTGAAATTGGCAGACCCCTCGGAACTGGCCGGCAAATGGCAGGCCACCCTGAGCACCCGGGACGACTCGCCAGAGACCCTGGCATTGCAGGACAAGCCGTCGAACGTCTGTGTCATCGAGTTGCAGCTCAAGCAAACGCTGGGTGAGGGGGCCGATTGTTTAAGCGCATGGCTTGCAGGCGAAAAAGCCATCGGTTGGTTTCCCGAGCCGGATGGTATTGCGATCACCGGTAAAGAAGGTTCGAAAATTCTGTTTCTCAGTCACCAAGGTGATGGTTCCTATAAGGCTGCGTTGAAATCCACGAGGGTCATAACACTTGTGCGTCAGGCGCATCAATAAAAAATCCGTGATTCTTTATAAAGACCTCACACAATTAAGTTGTAGTTAGTTTGTAAGCGCTAGTGCGCCAAACGCACATCCGTGCTTGCGCGGACAGTGAATGGAAACTTCGTCAGTATGACGAGGAATAACACCTCAGGAAGAACCCATGAAGATGTCAAAGAGCCCGCTAAGTGCACCGTTATTCAAAGCATTGGGCGACTACAAGAGCATCCTGATCAGCGTTGGCTGTTTTACCGCGTTAATTAACGTGCTGATGCTGGTCCCGTCGATTTACATGCTCCAGGTCTACGACCGTGTGTTGTCTTCGCAAAATGAAACGACGCTCGCCATGCTGTCGTTGATGGTGGTCGGTTTCTTTGCCTTCATCGGTTTGCTTGAGATCATCCGTAGTTTCATCGTCATCCGCATCGGCAGCCAACTGGAACGACGCTTCAACCTGCGGGTTTATCAAGCCGCGTTCGAGCGCAATCTGTTCAAAGGTGAGGGAAACGCCGGCCAGTCGCTGGGGGATCTGACGCACATCCGCCAGTTCGTCACCGGCCCAGCGCTGTTTGCCTTCTTCGATGCACCGTGGTTTCCGGTCTATCTGTTCGTGATCTACCTGTTCAACGTCTGGCTCGGGGTGTTTGCCACCGTGGGCGCGCTGGTATTGATTGGCCTCGCGTGCCTGAACGAAGCAATGACCAAAAAACCCTTGGGCGAAGCCGCCGGTTTTTCCCAGCAGTCCAGCCAATTGGCTACCAGTCACTTGCATAACGCCGAAACCATTCAAGCGATGGGCATGCTCGGCGCGCTGCGCAAGCGCTGGTTTGACGTGCATTCACGTTTTCTCGGTCTGCAGAACCAGGCCAGCGACACCGGCGCGGTCATCAGTTCCTTGAGTAAAACCTTGCGTTTGTGCCTGCAATCCCTGGTCCTGGGGCTGGGCGCGCTGCTGGTGATCAAGGGCGACATGACCGCCGGGATGATGATCGCCGGTTCGATTTTGATGGGCCGCGTCCTGAGCCCCATCGATCAGTTAATTGCCGTATGGAAACAGTGGAGCGGCGCCAAGCTGGCCTACCGTCGTCTGGACGCGTTGCTGCAAGCCTTTCCACCGAGTGAAGAGGCCATGGCGCTGCCGGCGCCGAAAGGGCAGATCACCTTCGAACAGGTCAGCGCCGCGCCGCCGGGTCAGCGAATGGCGACGCTGCACCTGGTCAACTTCAACCTTGGCGCAGGGGAAGTGATGGGCGTGCTGGGTGCTTCCGGCTCAGGAAAATCGACACTGGCCCGGGTGCTGGTCGGCGTGTGGCCCACTCTCGGCGGCACGGTTCGACTCGACGGCGCGGACATTCATCGCTGGAACCGCGACGACCTCGGCCCCTACATCGGCTATCTGCCGCAAGACATCGAATTGTTCAGCGGCAGCATTGCCGAAAACATCGCCCGCTTTCGCGAAACCGATCCGCAAAAAGTCGTTGAAGCCGCGCAACAGGCCGGCGTCCACGAACTGATCCTGCGCATGCCGCAAGGCTACGACACGGTGCTGGGTGAGGACGGCAGCGGTTTGTCCGGCGGCCAGAAGCAACGGCTGGCACTGGCTCGCGCCCTGTATGGCCACCCGCGTCTGGTGGTGCTGGACGAACCGAACTCCAATCTCGACACCGTGGGCGAAGCCGCGTTGGCCAGTGCCATCGCGCACATGAAAGCGCAAGGCACCAGTGTGATTCTGGTTACCCACCGTTCTTCGGCGCTGGCTCAGGCCGACAAACTGCTGGTGCTTAACGACGGGCGCTTGCAGGCGTTCGGCCCGAGCCAGGAGGTATTAAAAGCACTGTCCGGCGCCCAGGAACAACAGCGGGAAAAAGCGCCGCAGGCACCCGGTGGACTGAGCATGAGCCGACAGTATCAGCCCTCGACAAGGAGTTCGGGCGTATGAATCACCGCAACGAAGCCACGATGGAACACGACTGCATCGCCGAACGCCCCGAGCACGATGCGCGCTTCTTCGCCCGCATGGGCTGGATTCTGGCGATTGTCGGCGCGGGCAGTTTCTTCACCTGGGCCAGTCTCGCGCCGCTCGATCAAGGCATTCCGGTGCAGGGCACGGTCGTGGTATCGGGCAAGCGCAAAGCCGTGCAATCGATAAGCCCCGGCGTGGTCAGCCGGATTCTGGTGAGCGAGGGGCAAGTGGTGAAGCTGGGCCAGCCGCTGTTCCAACTCGACCAGACTCAGGTCGCGGCTGACGTCGATTCGCTACAGGCGCAGTACCGCATGGCCTGGGCCAGCGTTGCGCGCTGGGAAAGCGAACGGGACAACCTCAAGCAAGTGCATTTCCCGGCCGAACTGAGCAAGGACGCTGACCCGCGACTGGCGTTGGTGCTCGAAGGCCAGCGGCAATTGTTCAGCAGCCGTCGCGAAGCCTATTTCCGCGAGCAGGGCGGGTTGCGCGCCAACATGGAAGGCGCCGCCGCGCAATTGGCTGGCATGCGTCGCGCGCGTACCGACCTGACGGCCCAGGCCAACTCGCTGCAACAGCAACTGAGCAATCTTCAGCCCTTGGCGGATAACGGCTACATCCCGCGCAACCGGCTGATGGAATACCAGCGCCAGCTGTCGCAAGTGCAGCAGCAACTGGCCGAGAACACCGGCGAAAGCGGCCGGGTGGAGCAGGGCATCCTCGAAGCGAAACTCAAGCTGCAACAGCACATCGAGGAGTATCAGAAAGAGGTCCGCACCCAACTGGCCGACGCGCAACTCAAGAGCGTGACCCTCAAGGAGCAACTGACCTCCGCCGGGTTCAATTTGCAACACAGCGAGATCATCGCCACCGCCGACGGCATCGCGGTCAACCTCGGGGTGCACACCGAAGGCGCGGTGGTGCGCCAGGGCGACACCTTGCTGGAAATTGTGCCGCAGGGCACCCGCCTGGAAGTGGAAGGGCACTTGCCGATCAATCTGGTCGACAAGGTCGGCACCCATTTGCCCGTGGACATCCTGTTCACCGCGTTTAACCAGAGCCGCACGCCGCGAGTGCCCGGCGAAGTCAGCCTGATCTCTGCCGACCAGATGGTCGACGAAAAAACCGGCGCGCCGTATTACGTGCTGCGCAGCAGCGTCAGCGACCAGGCCATGGAAAAGCTCAATGGCCTGGTGATCAAACCGGGTATGCCGGCGGAAATGTTCGTGCGTACGGGTGAACGTTCACTCCTCAATTATCTGTTCAAACCGCTGCTCGACCGGGCCGGCTCCGCGTTGACCGAGGAATAAGGATGTCCGGTTGTATGAATAAGCTTTCCAGGCTCGTAGCGACCCTGACGTTGCTGACGTGCAACAGCGTGATGGCCATGGGGCCGTTCGATATTTACGAGCAAGCGTTGCGCAATGACCCGGTGTTCCTGGGTGCGCTCAAGGAGCGTGATGCCGGTCTTGAAAACCGCATCATCGGCCGTGCTGGCTTGCTGCCAAGGGTGGCGTACAACTACAACAAGGGGCGCAACTCGTCCAAGGCCACTTACCTCAATGAGTACCGGAAGAATCAGACGGATGACCGCAATTACAGCAGTTACGGTTCGACCTTGACCCTGCAACAGCCTTTGATCGATTACGAAGCCTACGCGGCGTATCGCAAAGGCGTGGCCCAGTCGTTGTTTGCCGATGAAGCCTTTCGCGGCAAAAGCCAGCAATTGCTGGTGCGTGTGTTGGAGAACTACACCAAGGCGTTGTTTGCTCAGGATCAGATCGACATTGCGTTGGCCAGGAAGCAAGCCTACGAACAGCAGTTCCAGCAGAACGAGCAGATGTTTCACCAGGGCGAAGGCACTCGCACCGATATTCTTGAGGCCGAGTCCCGTTACGAACTGGCCACCGCTGAAGAGATCGAGGCGCGCAACGAGCAGGACGCGTCCTTGCGCGAACTCGGCGCGCTGATTGGCGTGCCGGTGATCGACATCACAGACCTGGCGCCGCTGGCCCCGCACTTCCAGACCTTCAGCCTGCAACCGGCCAACTACGACACCTGGCACGAAATGGCCGTGGCCAACAACCCGAACCTGGCCTCCCAGCGCCAGGCAGTGGAAGTGGCGCGTTACGAAGTCGAACGCAACCGCGCCGGGCATCTGCCGAAAGTCAGTGCCTATGCTTCGGTGCGTCAGAACGAATCGGAAAGCGGCAACACCTATAACCAGCGCTACGACACCAACACCATTGGCATCGAAGTCAACGTGCCGCTGTATGCCGGCGGCGGGGTGTCGGCGTCCACACGCCAGGCCAGCCGCACCATGGAACAGGCCGAGTACGAACTGGATGGCAAAACCCGCGAAACCCTGATCGAGCTGCGCCGACAGTTCAGCGCCTGCCTGTCCGGTGTAAGCAAGCTGCGCGCCTACCAAAAGGCCCTGACGGCTGCCGAAGCGCTGGTGGTGTCGACCAGGCAAAGCATCCTGGGTGGCGAGCGCGTCAATCTGGATGCGCTGAACGCCGTACAACAACTATTTACCACCCGCCGCGATCTGGCGCAGGCACGCTACGACTACTTGATGGCCTGGACCCGGTTGCACTACTACGCCGGAACGTTGAATGAACAGGATCTGGCCAGGGTCGACGAAGCGTTCGGCCAAGGCCCGAGGACCTAATGATGGACCTGTAGCAGCCTTCGGCAGCTGCTACAGGGAGATGCGGTGCTGCTCCCAACGGGAAACCAGAATTCTAAAAACGCCAAAAAAGCGAGTAGTCATGAACAAGGAAGTCTCCAATAACCCGATCTCGGTAGGCACACTCTTGTTGCTGGTGTCAGCAATGTCTGGCGCTGCGCAGGCTGCCTACCTGGAAACCGGACAACCCGGTGACGCCGCCAGTTGGCGCAGCGCAGAATTCCAGCGTGACTGGGGCCTGGCCCGCATGCAGGCGGATCAGGCTTACGCCGCCGGTATCACCGGCAAAGGCGTGAAAGTCGGCGAACTTGATTCCGGTTTCGATGCCACCCATCCCGAATTCGCCACCGACCGTTACCACGCGGTGACCGCCAGCGGCAGCTATGTCGACGGTACTGTGTTCAATGTCAACGGCACGCTCAACCCCAACAACGATTCTCACGGCACCCACGTCGCTGGCACCATCGGCGCCTCTCGCGATGGATTCGGCATGCACGGCGTGGCGTATAACGCGCAGCTCTATGTCGGCAACACCAACAAGAACGACAGTTTCCTGTTCGGCCCCAATCCCGATCCGCACTATTTCAAAGCGGTCTACAACGCCCTGGCCGATGCCGGTGTGCGAGCGATCAACAACAGTTGGGGCAGCCAGCCGCCGGACGTCAGTTACCGCACCCTCGACGACTTGCACGCGGCCTACGCCCAACACTGGAACAAAGACACCTGGATGGATGCCGCGGCTGACGTTTCGCGGCGTGGCGTAATCAACGTGTTCAGCGCCGGCAATAGCGGCTATCCGAACGCCAGCGTGCGCTCGGCGTTGCCGTATTTTCAGCCGGATCTGGAGGGCCATTGGTTAGCGGTATCGGGGCTGGATCAAGGCAATCAGCAGAAATACAACCAGTGCGGGCTCGCCAAGTATTGGTGCATCACCACGCCCGGCGCGAAGATCGACAGCACCATTCCCGATGGTGGCTACGCGATCAAGTCCGGTACCTCGATGGCAGCGCCGCATGCGACCGGCGCACTGGCGCTGGTGATGGAACGTTACCCGTACATGAGCAACCAACAGGCCCTTGAAACGCTGTTGACCACGGCCACTCAGCTGGACGGTTCGATCACCGATGCACCAAACGCTCGGGTTGGCTGGGGCGTGGCCAACCTTGAGCGGGCGATGCGCGGGCCGGGACAATTGCTTGGGCGTTTCGATGCCAATCTGGGGGCAGGGCAGAGCGATGTCTGGAGCAATGGCATCACCGACAAGGCCTTGATTCAACGTCAATCTGAAGACCTCGCCGAACGGAGTGCCTGGCAGCAGACGCTGAAAAACAAAGGCTGGGAGAGCGGCGTACCGGTGGGCGCCAGTCAGCAGGATCAGACGGATTACGCGGTCGGCATGACGCGTGATGCCGCTGCCGCCAGCCGCGTTTACGAAGGCAGCCTGATCAAGTCCGGCGCCGGGCAGCTGATGTTGACCGGCGACAATACCTATCGCGGACCGACCACGGTCAACGAAGGCTTACTCGCGGTCAACGGCTCACTGACCTCCCGTGTGACCGTCAATGACGGCGGTACGCTCGGTGGTTCGGGGCGCATCGGTGCATTGAGCGCCAATCGCGGCGCAACGGTGGCGCCCGGCAATTCAATCGGCACCTTGCAGGTCACGGGTGACGTGACGTTCGCGCCGGGTTCGACTTACGCGGTCGAACTCTCGCCCACCAGCAGTGATCGCATTGTCGCCGGTGGAACTGCCACGCTCGGCGGCGCGACGGTGACGCTGTCACTGGAAAACAGCCCGACCCTGCTCAGCGCCACCGAAGTGCAAAGCCTGCTGGGGCATCAATACGCCATCCTGCAAGCCGCTGGCGGTATTCAAGGCCAGTTCGGCGCGGTGTTGCCCAACTATCTGTTTATTGGCGGCAGCCTCGATTACGCCGCGAGCGGTGTTCAACTGAGTGTCGAACGCAACGACACGTCTTTCGCCAGCGTCGGGCAAACGCCCAATCAACGCGCCGTTGCCACTGCCGTTGAAGGGCTGGGGGCGGGGAATCCCGTCTACGAAAGCCTGTTGCTGTCGCCGTCCGCCACTTCGGCACAACAGGCGTTCCAGCAGTTGTCCGGTGAAATCTACCCGGCGCTGGCTTCGGTGCTGCTCAATGACAGTCGTTATGTGCGTGATGCCGTGGGTGAACGCCTGGTGGAGGCCAAAGGCACTCAAAGCAATGGCTGGATCAAGGCGCTGGGTGCCTGGGGCAAGACTGATGACCGCAATGACACCGCCGGATATACGACGTCGATTGGCGGCTTGCTCGCCGGAGTCGATGGGACACTGGATGAGCAAACCCGCATCGGACTGGTCACCGGTTACAGCGACAGCTCGGTGAACATGGGTTCGGGCACGCATTCATCGGCCCAGGTCGATAGCTATCACCTCGGCGCTTACGCCGGCCGCGAGTCGGGTGCCTGGCGTCTGAGCGCTGGCGGTGCCTACAGCTGGCATCGCGCCGACGTCAAACGTGACCTGCAATACGGCGAAGTCAGCGCCAGGCAGAAAACCAAAATCGATGCCGGAACCACCCAGGTGTTCGGCGAAGCGGCGTATCGGCTGGACCTGCAACCCTTGGCTCTGGAGCCTTTTGCCAATCTGGCCTACGTGCACCTCGACACAGAAGGTTTTACCGAGAAAGGTGATGCGGCCGCGCTGAAAAGCAGCGGTGACACGCGTGACGCGGTGCTCAGCACGTTGGGTGCGCGCGCGCTGAAAACTGTGAACCTGTCCGCACAGCAGCAGCTGGACCTGAGCGCGAGCCTGGGTTGGCAACACAACCTGAGCAATACCGATTCCGAGGAACACCTGGCGTTCGCCAGCGGCAGCACGCCGTTTTTGGTGGAAAGTTCACCCATGGTGCGTGATGCAGCACTGGTCGGCGCCCATGCCAGCCTGGCCCTGACCCGGGACATGCGCTTGAACCTCGATTACACCGGGCAACTGGCCAACCGCGAGAACATCCACGGAGTAGGGCTCAGCCTCAATTGGCAGTTTTAACGCAACCCCTGTAGCAGCTGCGGAGCACCGCGAGGCTGCGTTCGGCGGCGCAGCCGTCGTGAAATCAGAGAGTGCGGTGTGTCAGGAAAACCTTGCATGCAGGGTTTACGACGGCTTCGCCGCCGAACGCAGCCTCGCGGTGCTCGGCAGCTGCTACAGGGATTTGGGTGAATTTGAAGGTGCTTTTCAAGGCACAGGGATTTTTGCAACACAACTAAGGACGGTAGCTGGATGAATAACAAGCACAACACACTGACCGTGCTCTGCGCACTGGCGACACTCGGCACAGCGCACGCCGAACCCTACGTGGAAAACGGTAGAGCGGGAGACCCTAACAGCTGGCGCAGTGCCGAATTCAACGCTGACTGGGGCCTGGGCGCGATCAACGCTCAAGAGGCCTACGCCGCCGGCTACAGCGGTAAAGACGTGAAACTGGGGATTTTCGACCAGCCGGTTTACGCCCAGCACCCGGAGTTTTCCGGGGCCAATAAAGTGATCACGCTGGTCACCAGCGGCATCCGCGAATACACCGACCCGTACATTCCGGTCAAAGCCGGGGAGGCGTTTCGGTATGACGGCACGCCTACCGTCGGCTCCAACGGCAAGCTCGGCGCCCACGGCACCCACGTTGGCGGGATCGCTGCCGGCAGCCGTGATGGTGGCCCGATGCACGGTGTAGCGTTCGGCGCGCAAATCATCAGCGCTGACAACGGTGATCCGGGCCCGGAGGACGGCATTATTCGCGGCAACGACGGCGCGGTGTACAAGGCCGGTTGGGATGCCCTGATCGCCAGCGGCGCGCGGATCATCAACAACAGCTGGGGCATTGGCATTACGGATCGCTTCGACCTCGGCGGACGCGACCCGGCGTACCCGCATTTCACCGTGCAGGATGCTCAGTTGCAGTTCAACGAGATCCAGCCACTGCTCGGGACCAAACCGGGCGGTGCCTATGACGGTGCAATGGCTGCCGCACGTAGCGGCATCGTGACGATCTTCGCCGCTGGCAACGACTACAACCTCAACAACCCGGATGCCATTGCCGGCCTGGGTTATTTCGTTCCGGAAATTGCGCCGAACTGGGTGACCGTTGCGGCCTTGCAAAAGAACCCGGACCTCACCAGCCCGAACCCCTACACCATCAGTACGTTCTCATCGCGCTGCGGCTACACCGCCAGCTTTTGCGTGTCGGCGCCCGGCAGCAAAATTTACAGCTCGGTTATCGGTGGCACCAACGCCGAGAACCTCACCACCGATTACGCCAATTACAACGGCACTTCGATGGCCGCGCCGCATGTCGCAGGCTCTATGGCGGTGCTGATGGAACGCTTCCCTTACCTGACCGGTGCTCAGGTCGCCAGCGTGCTGCGCACCACAGCCACTGACCTGGGCGCACCGGGCGTCGACGCGTTGTACGGCTGGGGCATGATCAACTTACGCAAAGGTATCGATGGCCCGGGGATGTTGGTCACCGAGCAGGACATTCCCGAAGAATTCCGCATTCAGGGCGCCTACGGCTCCAGCCAGTTTGTTGCCGATTTACCAGGCATCGGCGCGATCATCGACGCCGGCAAACCCACCGAGCGTGTGTGCGACGATGTGCACTGCGGACTCGATGTCTGGCGCAACGACATCTCCGGTCATGGCGGCCTGACCAAGCAGGGTATTGGTACGCTGGTCTTGTCTGGCGCCAACACCTACGCTGGACCGACGCTGGTCAATCAGGGACGATTGGCGATCAACGGTTCGCTGGCTTCAACGGTCACCGTCAATGACAGCGGGATCCTCGGCGGCAACGGTCGCATCGGCGGATTGACCGCCAAACGCGGCGGCACCGTGGCGCCGGGCAACTCCATCGGCACCTTGCAAGTGGCGGGCGATGTAACCTTCGAGCCAGGCTCGACGTACGCCGTGGAATTGTCGCCCACCAGCAGTGACCAGATCGTCGCCGGCGGCAAAGCCGTGATCGACGGCGCCACCGTCAGCCTGTCCCTGGAAAACAGCCCGACGTTGCTGACCCCCCGCGAAGTGGAATCCCTGCTCGGCAATCAGTACAACATCCTGCAAGCGGCCGGCGGGATCGAAGGGCGCTTCGGTGCAGTGGTGCCTAATTACTTGTTCATTGGCGGATCGCTCGACTACTCGGCCACCGGCATTCAACTGGCCATCGAGCGCAACGCTGCTTCCTTCGCCAGCGTTGGCCAGACACCGAACCAACGCGCCGTGGCCGCTGCAGCCGAACAACTGGGCGCAGGCAACGCGCTGTACGAAACCTTGCTGCTGTCGCCGACTGCCGCCGTCGCTCAGCAAGCCTTCCAGCAACTGTCCGGCGAGATTTATCCGGCCATCGGTACGCTGCTGATCAACGACAGCCGTTACCTGCGTGATGCCGTCGGTGAGCGTTTGCGTGAACACGATCTGTTTGACACCGCAGCGCCGACGGATGACCGCAGCAATGCCTGGCTCAAAGTGCTCGGTGCCTGGGGCAAGAGCGATGGCGGGCATGACAACGCCAGTTCCAACAGCTCCATCGGCGGCTTGCTGGCCGGGGTTGACGGCCTGATCAGCGAAGACACACGACTGGGTTTCGTTACCGGTTATAGCGACAGCTCGTTGAGCATGGGCGATGGCACGCATTCGTCAGCCTCGGTCGACAGCTATCACTTGGGTGCTTACCTGGGTCATGAACTCGACGCACTGCGATTGAGTGTCGGCGGCGCTTACAGCTGGCATCGCATCGACGTGAAACGCGATCTGCAATTGGGTGACGTGAGCGGCAAACAAAAGTCCAAAATCGACGCCACAACTGCGCAACTGTTTACTGAAGCGGCGTATCGCCTGGACGTTCAACCGTTGGCGCTGGAACCGTTCGCCAATCTGGCTTATGTGCACCTGAACAGCGACAGCTTCACCGAAAAAGGTGACGCGGCCGCACTCAAGGGCGGTGAAGACAACCGTGACGCCCTGCTTTCCACCCTGGGCCTGCGGGCGAGCAAAGCGATTGCCCTGTCGGACAAACAGCAGTTGGAACTTTCCGGCACGCTGGGCTGGCAGCACAACCTGAGCAGCACCCAGTCCGAAGATCACCTGGCGTTTGCCAACGGCAATACCGCGTTCAGCGTGCAAAGCGTGTCGCTGGACCGCAACGCCGCCGTGATCGGCGCCCGCGCCGGTTTGGCGGTGGCACAGGATGTTCGTGTGAGCCTGGATTACAACGGCCTGATCGGTTCCAACGAGAAAGACCACGGTGTGGGCCTGACGCTGGACTGGCAGTTCTGATCACGCAAAGGGAGCGACAACATGGGACTTTTTGATTACAAACAGGCCGATGGCAAGGCGCTGTACAGCGATGCAATCGCATTGACGCTGTATGCGTACACGCCGACGGGCCAGCCGCTACCGGCGACCGCGTGGGCACCGATTCAAGCGACGGCATTGGGTTATCAAGGCAAGGTCGGCACACAGGGCACCTTTTATGGCGAGAAGGACGGTTTCACCAGTGCCGAGGCCGAAGTGCTTGGCAAATACGACGCGGCAGGCAAGCTGATCGGGATCGGCATAGCCTTTCGCGGCACCGGCGGCCTTGGGTATGGCGACACCTTTGGTGACATGAAAAACAACCTGCTGGCCGCCATCGGACCGGTGGATTATGCGAAGAACTACACGAAAAATGCGTTCGACACTTTGCTCAAGGACGTTGCCGCGTTTGCCATCGCCCATGGCATCACGGCCAAGGATGTGCTGGTCAGCGGCCACAGTCTTGGCGGGCTGGGGGTCAACAGCCTCGCCGAGCTGAGCGGTAACAATTGGGGCGGATTCTTCAAGGATGCCAACTACGTGGCCTTCGCCTCTCCGACCCAAAGCGCCACCGGCAACAACGTGCTGAACATCGGTTACGAGAACGATCCGGTCTTTCGCGTGCTCGACGGCACCACGTTCAGCAGCGGTTCGCTGGGCAAGCACGACGGTCATCAAGAGTCGGCGACCAACAACATCGTCAACTTCAATGACCAGTACGCGTCCACCGCGCAGAATCTGGTGCCGTTCAGCATCCTCAATCCCCTGAACTGGTCGGCGCACGGTTCGCTGGGGTACGCCGACGGTTTGAACCGGGTGATCGACTCGAGCTTCTACGACCTGACCAGCAAGGACTCGACGCTGATCGTTTCCAACCTGACGGAATCGGCCCGGGGCAAGACCTGGGTCGAGGACCTTGGTCGCAGCGGTGAGCCGCATACCGGCAGCACGTTCATCATCGGTACCGACAGCAACGATTTGCTCAAGGGTGGCGCCGGCAATGACTTCATCGAAGGCCGTGACGGCAACGACCGGTTCCGCGATGACGGCGGCTACAACATCCTGCTGGGCGGCAAGGGCAGCAATACCCTCGAATTGCAAAAGCCGCTACAGAACTTCAGCGTAGCCAACGATGGCGACGGCACCCTGTATGTGCGTGATGCCTACGGAGGCATCAGCATGACCCGCGACATCGGCGCACTGGTCGGCAAGGAGTCCGGTTCGTGGTGGAGCACCCAGGACGTGACGTACAACGTCACCGCCAATGGTTTGCTCAACGGCACCGAGCTGACTCACTACAACCATTCGCTCAACGGTGACGCCTACGGCAACTCACTGGCGGCCAGCGTCGACGGGGACTGGTTGTTCGGCAATGCCGGCGACGACTTGCTGCGCAGCGACAAAAGCCACGTGACCTTCGTCGGTGGCACAGGCAATGACACGATGCACACCGTCGGTGGCCAGAACACGTTCCTGTTCAGCGGCGCCTTCGGTTTCGATGCGATCAATGGCTACCAGGGCAGCGACAAACTGGTGTTCATGGGCGTTCAAGGCGCGGGGCAGGGTTATGACTACAAGCAGCATGCTTCGCAGTCGGGTCATGACACCGTGCTCAAGGTGGGTGACTTTGCGGTAACGCTGGTCGGCGTCGGGCTGGATAGCCTGTCGGCTTCAGGCATCACGTTTGCGTAACGGCTGCTTGCACTAAAGGCTCCGGGGCGCTTCGTGAGTGAGGCGTCCCGGTTGTGAGCCATCTCTGACAATTCCAATAAAAGAGAGGCAATACCAATGGGTGTGTACGACTACAAAAACTTCGGTGCAGCAGACTCCAAGGCGTTGTTTAGCGACGCCATGGCGATCACGCTGTATTCCTATCACAACCTCGATAACGGCTTTGCCACCGGCTATCAGCACAACGGTTTTGGCCTGGGCTTGCCCGCGACATTGGTCACCGCGCTGCTGGGCGGTACCGACTCCCAGGGCGTCATCCCCGGCATACCCTGGAACCCGGATTCGGAAAAAGCGGCACTGGATGCGGTGCAAAAAGCCGGTTGGACACCGATCACCGCCTCGCAATTGGGCTATGACGGCAAAGTCGACGCGCGCGGAACCTTCTTCGGTGAGAAGGCCGGTTACACCACGGCGCAAGTCGAGATCCTCGGCAAGTACGATACCCAAGGACATCTGACCGAAATCGGCATCGCCTTTCGCGGCACCAGCGGCCCACGGGAAACCCTGATCGGCGACTCCATTGGTGACGTGATCAACGACCTGCTGGCGGCGTTGGGCCCCAAGGACTATGCGAAAAACTACGTCGGCGAAGCGTTCGGCAACCTGCTCGGCGACGTTGTGGCGTTTGCCCAGGCCAATGGCCTGTCGGGTCAAAACGTCCTGGTCAGCGGCCATAGCCTCGGCGGGCTGGCGGTCAACAGCATGGCTGACTTGAGCACGGGCAAGTGGGGCGGGTTCTTCCAGGATTCCAACTACATCGCCTACGCGTCGCCAACCCAAAGCGGCACCGACAAAGTGCTCAACGTCGGCTATGAGAACGACCCGGTATTTCGCGCGCTCGACGGTTCATCGTTCAACCTGTCGTCGGTGGGCGTGCACGATGCTGCCAAAGCGTCGGCGACCGATAACATCGTCAGCTTCAACGATCACTACGCGTCGACGGCGTGGAATGTGTTGCCGTATTCCATCCTCAACATCCCGACCTGGATCTCGCATTTGCCCACTGCTTACGGCGATGGCATGAACCGGGTCATCGAATCGAAGTTCTACGACCTCACCAGCAAGGACTCGACGATCATCGTTGCCAATCTGTCCGACCCGGCGCGTGCCAACACTTGGGTTCAGGACCTCAATCGCAATGCTGAAACCCACAAGGGCAGTACGTTCATCATCGGCAGCGACGCCAACGACCTGATCCAGGGCGGCAAAGGCAACGACTACCTGGAGGGGCGCGACGGTAACGACACCTTCCGCGACGGTGGCGGCTACAACATCCTGCTCGGCGGCAAGGGCAACAATGTGCTGGAGTTGCAGCAGTCGGTGAAATCCGTTGAATTCGCCAATGATGGTGCTGGCACGTTGTATCTGCGCGATGCAGGTGGCGGTATCAGCATCACCCGTGACATTGGCAGCCTCGTCAGCAAGGAGCCGGGGTTCCTGTGGGGGTTGTTCAAAGATGACGTGACGCACAGTGTGACGGCCAATGGTCTTGTGGCCGGCAACAACCTGACCGCGTATGCCTCATCGGTAAAGGGCGGCATCGGGGCCGATACGCTTAAGGCGCAGGCGACTGGCGACTGGCTGTTTGGTCTGGACGGTAATGACCATCTGATCGGCGGCGGGGGTAACGATGTTTTTGTTGGCGGGACAGGGAATGACCTGATGGAATCGGGAGGCGGGGTTAATACGTTCCTGTTCAGTGGTGCGTTTGGTCAGGACCGGGTCGTGGGTTATCAGGCGAACGACAAACTGGTGTTTCTTGGGGTTCAGGGGGTGGTGCCCAATGATGATGTTCGGGCGCATGCCGCGGCGGTGGGTCAAGACACGGTGCTGACGTTTGGCGGGGATTCGGTGACGTTGGTGGGGGTGGGGCTGGACAGTTTGTCGGGCTCAGGGATTGTGATTGCCTGATGGTTATGGGGTGCCGGTAAGGGCCCCTTCGCGGGCAAGCCCGCTCCCACATGGATCTTGTGAACACCAGAGATTCACTGTGGGGGCGAGCCGGCTCCGGGCGGCGTTCCGACGATGAACGATAACGCGGTCTTCACTCTTCCGGGCGAATCGTGGCCACGTCCTTGGCATTGACCCTCACCGTCTTGCCTGAAATATCCTCGAACTCGTAGAAACCGTCCTTATTCTTGGTATCCGGCATGTCCTTGGTCAAATACTGGGTGCCGTTTTGCAAGGTCACGATCGTCGGCGTCGAGCAGCCGGTCAAGGCTAACAAGGTTGCCGTGGCCAGCGGTAAACCCAGGGTTTTGATGTTCATATCCACCTCTCACAATGCTGAAAAATACCTCTATTGCGGTTGATGTCATCGATCGACATAGAGTTCGATGCCCACCTGAAAATGACCGAATATCGCCGCCGCTTATCCTTTTCCGTTTGCATCGCACCGCGGGTAACTGTTATCTGTACGCATAACCAGTACTCGCTTGCCATGGCGCTTTTCCCTGTGACTGCAAATCCCCTCGACGATCCGTTCTATTACCTTAACAACTTCATGCAAGTGCTTGACTGGCTTGAACATCGATATGCCGATCTATTAAGTGTAGAAGAACAAGCCTTCATCTGTGATTTCTCTCGGCTACCAAGGGAGTCGCGGGCGCTGCTGGTCAGAATGGTGATGCGCAAGGGCGTGCATTTCAGGGCCGGCAAACTGAATTACGTCGAGATCGGTGACATCGCCAGCGCTGCCGAGCCGTTGCTGGCGGCAGGCTGGATCGATGAAGTATCGCCCTTGCACATCGAGGAGCTGTTCGATGTGCTGCTCAAACCCGAGATTGTTCAGTGCTTCGGCGCTGTCATTGATCAGCCAAAGGGTAAAAAAAGTGATTGGCTTCCCCTGCTGAGTGAACAGTTTCCCGAGGCACACAGTTTTGCCCAATGGTGCCCGGCACTGAATGACCGGCTGTTCACCCTGACCGTCATGGACCTGTGTGACCGGTTTCGGCTGATGTTCTTCGGCAACCTGTATCAGGACTGGTCGGAGTTTGTACTGGCCGACCTCGGCATTTTTACCTATGAAAAAGTCGAATTCAGCGTCGAATCCCGTGGCTTGCGCAGCCGTGAGGACGTCGACGCCTGCCTGTTCCTGAACCAATGCCAGCTGCATTTCGAGGCGGGCGAGCCGCTGGCATCCATCGTCGAGCAAATCAATGGGCTGACACTCGGCAATCCATGGCTGCAACGTCGTCGCGACAAGTTGCTGTTTCAGATCGGTCAGCACTGCGAGCGCATCGCCGATTTCGCCAGCGCACTGACGATATACCGCGACTGCGCCTATCCCGGCGCACGCGTGCGACTGATTCGCGTACTGGAACGCTGTGGTGACTATCAGCTCGCCCTGGATTTGGCGACGCAGGCCCAGCAATTGCCGGAAAGCGCCGCCGAGCATCAACATTTGCTACGCGTGCTGCCCAGACTGCGGCGCAAACTCGGCGGTCCGGCGCTCAAGCGGGCAGCCCCGCGGCCTATGCAGCGCCTGGACCTTCATCTGCCCAGAACCGATCTGGCGTTGTCGGTGGAAAATTACGTACAGGCACACTTGGCGGAAGAGCAGGCACCGGTGCATTACGTCGAGAACAGCCTGATCAACTCACTGTTCGGGTTGTTGTGCTGGCCGGCCATTTTCGCGCCGCTGCCGGGGGCGTTTTTTCACCCGTTCCAGCGCGGGCCCGTCGATCTGTTGCATGAAGACTTCTGCGCGCGTCGTGCCGAACTGTTCGAGGCGTGCCTTGCGGAGCTCGATGACGGTCGTTACCGGCAGACGATTCGCGAGCGATATGCCGCCAAGTGGGGCGTGCAGTCGCCCTTCGTGTTTTGGGGCGTACTGAACGAAACGTTGCTGGATCAGGCACTCGATTGCCTGCCGGCGGAACACCTCAAGCACTGGTTCAACCGCCTGTTGCTGGACATCAAGGCCAACCGGGCCGGGATGCCGGACCTGATCCAGTTCTGGCTGCAGCACAAGACCTACCGCATGATCGAAGTCAAAGGCCCCGGCGACCGGCTACAAGACAACCAATTGCGCTGGCTTGAGTTCTGTCATGAGCATCAGATGCCCATTGCCGTCTGTTACGTGCAATGGGCAGAGCAGACCGCTTGAGCTACAGCATTGCGGTACGGGCACTGTGTGAATTCACCGCCAAGATCGGCGACCTGGACCTGCGTTTTACCCCGTCACCGACGGCGCTGGAAGGCATCGTCGGGCACCGCACGGTGGCGTCCCGGCGCAGCGACGGTTATCAAAGTGAAGTCGCCCTGGAAGGCACGTATAAAACCTTGAGCGTGAAGGGCAGGGCGGATGGCTATGACCCCGGGCAAAACTGCCTGGAAGAAGTCAAAACCTATCGCGGTGACTTGAGCAAACAACCGCCCAACCACCGGCATTTGCACTGGGCGCAGGCGAAGATCTACGGCTGGTTGATGTGCAGGAAACTGGAGCTGGCGCAGATCAACCTGGCGCTGGTGTATTTCGACATCGTCAGCGAAAAAGAAACCTGTCTGGTCGAGGCATTCAGCGCTGAGCAACTGCAACCGTTCTTCGAACATCATTGCGCGCTGTTTCTGCACTGGGCTGAACAGGAAATGGCCCATCGTGAGGCGCGCAATCAATCGGCGCAGCAATTGGCCTTTCCCCATGCCGGGTTTCGTCCGGGGCAACGGCATCTGGCCGAATCCGTGTTCAAAGCCGTCAGCACCGGGCGCTGCCTGATGGCGCAAGCGCCGACCGGCATCGGCAAAACCGTGGGTACGCTGTTCCCGATGCTCAAGGCCTTGGCGCCGCAGCAACTGGACAAGGTGTTTTTCCTCACCGCCAAAACGCCGGGGCGAAAACTCGCGCTGGACGCTGCACAGGTGATCCTGCAAAGCGCCGATGCGCCGCCACTTCGGGTGTTGGAGATGATCGCCCGGGACAAGGCCTGCGAGCACCCGGACAAAGCCTGCCACGGCGAATCCTGCCCCTTGGCTCGGGGTTTCTATGATCGCCTGCCAGCCGCTCGTCAGGCCGCCAGTGAGCTGAGCCTGTTGAATCAGAGCGCTTTACGCGAGGTGGCACTGGCGCACGAGGTTTGCCCCTATTACCTGAGCCAGGAAATGGCCCGTTGGGCCGACGTGGTGGTCGCGGACTACAACTATTACTTCGATTTCAGTGCGCTGTTGTTCGGGCTGGCCCAAGCCAATAACTGGGCGGTCGCGGTACTCGTCGATGAGGCCCACAACCTGGTGGAACGCGGCCGGCAGATGTACAGCGCCAGCCTTGATCAGTCGACCCTCAATGGAGTACGTAAAACCGCGCCAGAGCCGCTGAAAAAATCCTTGCAGCGGGTCAATCGGGAATGGAATGCCCTGCATAACCTGCATAACCTGCAATCCGGCGCGTATCAGGCGTACGACAGACCGCCGGAAAAACTGCTTCAAGCCTTGTTGTCGTGTAGTGCGAGCATCGGTGACTACCTCAACGATCACCCGCAGGGTCTGGACAGCTCGCTGCAAAGTTTCTACTTCGAGATGCTGCAATTTTGTCGGGTGGCCGAACTCTTCGATGAACAGTTCCTGTTCGACATCAGCAAACGCGACCTCGACCGCCCGCGCCAACTGTCACAGTTGTGCCTGCGCAATGTGGTGCCGGCCGGTTTCATCCGCCCGCGCCTGACCGCTGCGCGCAGCACTGTACTTTTTTCCGCGACTCTGAGCCCGCGGCATTACTACGTCGACCTGCTGGGCACCCCCGCGAATACGGTGTGGATTGATGTCGAGTCGCCGTTTCATGCTGATCAGCTACAAGTACACATCGTCAGCCAGATATCGACACGCTTCGTCCACCGGCAGGCGTCGCTTGAGCCGATTGTCGAGCTGATCGCCCGGCAATTTGGCGAACGCCCCGGTAACTATCTGGCATTTTTCAGCAGCTTCGATTATTTGCAGCAAGTGGCGCAGTTGCTGGCCGAGCGTCACCCACACATCACTCTGTGGTCGCAGTCCCGGGGTATGGGGGAAGCGCAGCGTCAGGAGTTTCTCGACCAGTTCACCGCGCACAGCCAAGGCGTCGGCTTTGCGGTGTTGGGCGGCGCGTTTGGTGAAGGCATCGATTTGCCTGGCGCACGGTTGATCGGCGCGTTCATCGCCACGCTGGGTCTTGCGCAACTCAATCCGGTCAACGAACAGTTGAAACACCGCATGGCTGCCATTTTCGGTGCCGGTTATGACTACACCTATCTGTTTCCAGGGGTGCAAAAAGTGGTGCAGGCCGCCGGGCGCGTGATCCGTACCCAGCAGGATCAGGGGGTGGTGATGCTCATTGATGACCGGTTTGGCGACAGTAAGGTTAAACAGTTATTGCCACGTTGGTGGTCGGTTGAACCGGCGCATTTTCGCGCTATCGAGTAGGATTTTTTACTTTGAAAAACAGTGACATATCTTGAAAGACACGCCCATTTGAACAAACAGCGAATCACCGCTTTATTCAAAGGGCAGGCAATCACTTTCAAGCGATTCTTTGATAAGGAAATCAGGGTATGTCAGTTGCACCAAACTACGCCTACACCCCGGAGCAGGTCACTGCCGCATTCAATGAAATCAAAGCGACGTTATTCCGCGGCATCACCGCCCAGGCAACCCCCAAAATACTGATCGTTGCCGGGCTGCAAGGCTCAGGCAAAACCTATCTATTGGAAAACAGCCTTCTACCTTCCACGCGCTATCAGTGTTTTGTCCGTCTTTACTTGCCCGAGTACCGACAAAAACACCCCCAGTACGCCGAGATGATCAAGCTCGGCGTACTGCATGCCTATGAGCAGACAGAAGCCTTTGTCCGCGAGGTCAGCGCCAAGATCTTCACCGAAGCCTTCACCCTCAAATACAACATCATCATGGAGTGTGCGTTCGACAGCCTCGATTTTGCCGCCTTTCCACCCCTGGCAACTGCAGCCGGTTATCAGTTCGAGACCCATATCGTTGGCTGCAATCAAGCGTTCGCTCACGTCTCGAGCATCAAAAGAGCCCTCAGCAGCCTGAAAAAACAGCAACTCGAAAGGTTCGTCACCTTGTCGGCGCTGGATACCAGCATGAGTAACGCGCAGGCGATCATCCTGGCCTTTGAAACCGCCTCGAAAGCGGTCAGCGGCTCACAGATCACGGTCTATGAACGTGGGCTCGGCGGGTTGAAAGAGCGGGTTTCGCGTTTCCAGAAGACTTATACAAAAGACGCGACCGAGATAACCCCTCCAACGGCACCGACCGTTTGCAGCACCTATGCCAGCATTATCAATAACCACGTCTACACCCTGAGGGAACGCGACGAGATGGTAAAGACATGCCACTTGGCGTTACTCAAAACCCAGGCACACGCTGCGCTGGTGCCTGACTACGTCTACAACGACCTGCATGCCTACATCGTCAAATACGTGAACCGATAAGTCGTACCCATTCGGCGGCGAAGCGATGACAGTCTCCCGGCCAGCGAGCAGTCAATAACTGGCCATCACGCACGACAAAGCCTCGTTGTGGCTGGTCCGCTGAATCACGTACGGCGAGAAATCGGCCCCGCAGGAAATCTGCGGGGCTGGAAAGGGCGCAGGTGACTTCCGCCTCGACGGTCTGCGGGTAGGTTCGGTAGTAGCGCCCAAGCCAGGGCGCGGTCATTGCCCAGGCAGGTAATTCCATGGTGTTGGCCACCAGCGCGGTGACCTTGCGACCCCGCAATATAGAAAACCCGGTATCGGGATTCACGGTACGGGCCAGTAACAGAACGCCGTGACACACCGCGGCCACTGGTTTGTCTGCGGCGAAAAAGTGCAAGGCAATCCGTTGTGCCTGAGTGGATTCCAGCAGTGTGCGCATGCCCTTGGCATGGCCACCAGGAATCAATAGGCCGTCGAATTTGCTCGGGTCGACATCGTCATAGGACAGTGGTTTACGAAATGACGCGTCTTCGATCATCTGCCTATAACTGGCGAGGTCGGGTTTGCGTGTCATCAGCAAAGGGTTGAGCGGACCAAAACCGATATCCACCAGGCGCGAGTCGGCGTAGGCAGGCAAACCTTGTGGTGTGGCAAAACACACCTCGAACCCGGCCCTGCGCATCGCTTGCCAGGGCACGCTGCTCTCGGTCGGGTCGTAGTCGCAGGTTGGTAACAGAATCAGGATCATGGTGGCGCCTTATATCCGCCCAAGATGGCGTTTGGCGTCGAGCATAGGTGTTCTGCTGCCTGCACTCCACTGAACACGCGTGCTGCGGCTTTCCAAACCCACGGTTTGCCGCATACTCCATCAAAACGATAGTTGCGGGTGTAATCGATGAGTGATGTGCCGTCCAAAACCAATTCCATCGAGGAGATGCGCTTTCGCCTGCTGATTGATGCTGTGGTGGATTATGCGATCTACATGATCGATCCCGACGGCATCATCACCAGCTGGAACTCTGGCGCCCGGCGATTCAAAGGCTACGAGGAAGCGGAAATTCTCGGCCAGCACTTCTCGCGGTTCTATACCGAAGAGGATCGACGTGCCGGTTTACCCCAGCGCGCGCTGGACACGGCGATTAATGAAGGTCGTTTTGAAGGCGAAGGCTGGCGGGTGCGCAAGGACGGCACGCGATTTTGGTCGCACGTGGTGATTGACCCGATTCTGGACCCGACCGGCAAGCTGCTGGGATTTGCCAAAATCACCCGCGACCTCACCGACCGCAAAATGGGCGAGGAAACCCTCAAGCAAAGCGAACAGCAGTTCCGGTTGCTGGTTCAAAGCGTCACGGACTATGCCATCTATATGCTTTCCCCGGATGGGCGCCTGACCAACTGGAATCAGGGCGCCCAGCGCATCAAGGGTTATCGGCCCGAAGAAGTCATCGGCCAGCATTTTTCAATGTTTTACACCCCTGAAGACCGAGAAGCCGGCGAACCGCAACGGGCATTGGAGACGGCCATACGGGAGGGGCGATTCGAAAACAAGGCGTGGCGCGTGCGCAAGGACGGTACACGGTTTTTTGCTCACGTCGTGGTGGACCCGATCTGGGGCGACACCGGCACGTTGCTGGGTTTTGCCAAGATTACCCGTGACATCACCGAGGCGACCCTGGCCCAGCAAGACCTTGAGCGAACTCGCGAGGCGTTGTTCCAGGCGCAAAAAATGCAGGCCATCGGCCAACTCAGCGGCGGGATCGCCCACGACTTCAACAACCTGTTGACGGTCATCCTCGGCAATCTGGAAATCGTGCGCAAACGGATAGGGGATGATCCGAAACTGACCCGTCTGGTCGACAATGCCCGCCAAGGCGCCTTGCGCGGTGTATCCCTGACTCAGCGCATGCTGGCCTTTGCCAGACGTCAGGAACTCAAATTCGAATCCGTGGAAATACCCGCACTGATAGAAGGTATCAGTGGGTTGTTACGCAGTTCCCTCGGGCCTTCAGTAGTCCTCGAAACGCACTTTTGCGCAGAACTTGAGCCGGTCATGGCTGACGTCAACCAGCTCGAACTGGCCGTTTTGAACCTCGTCACCAATGCCCGGGATGCCATGCCCGACGGTGGTGAAATCGTCATCACAGCCAAGAAAGCGGAGCCGGGCGATCAAACAGCGTTATCCCTGAAGGAAGGCTCTTATGTTTGCCTGAGCGTTACCGATACGGGCGAAGGGATGAATGAGGAAACGCTTGCGTCGGCGATGGACCCGTTTTTCACCACCAAAGGGGTGGGTAAAGGCACGGGCCTGGGGCTGTCGATGGTGCATGGTTTTATCGAACAACTGGGTGGGCGGTTAATTCTCAAGAGCCGTAAGGACATAGGCACCACCGCTGAACTGTGGATCCCTGTCGCGACCCCTGCGTCAGACAACAGGCCCGTTATCGAAGAAGAACAATCAGCGCCGGTGGCGCAGCTGTGTGTGCTGGTGGTGGACGACGACAGCCTGGTGTTAACCAGTACCGGGCTGTTGCTGGAGGATCTGGGTCACCGGGTAATCGCTGCGATATCCGGTGCGAAAGCGCTTGAACTGTTCGAGAGCGAGCAGCACATCGACCTGGTGATCACCGACATGGCCATGCCGCACATGAATGGCGCGCAATTGGCACAGGCCATCCGGCTGAAGAAACCCGACCTGCCGATCATCCTGGCCACCGGTTACGCCGAACGCCTGGAAGGTTTCGCGACCATGCTCCCGCGCTTGTCCAAACCATATACCCAACTCAATCTGGTAGATGTCATTGCCCAGGCTATGAAGTGATTGCCTTTGAATTGCCACAATGCCGGTCAGTTACACGAATACGCATTTGTAGCAGCAGGCTCCGCCAGCTGCTACGGATCGAGTCAAGCAGCGAGATTACCGTCGCTCCTACAGGGGCGATTGGTTGTGTTTGTCAGACCTTGCGATTACGCAAGCTGCGCTCCATCCGCGCAATGCCTTCCTCAAGCAACGCGCGCGGGCAGCCGAAATTCAGGCGCACGAATTGCCGGGTGTCATCGCTGAAATCCAGGCCAGGGCTCAAACCGACTTTGGCTTCTTCCAGGAAGAACTGCTGTGGGTTGTCCAGCCCCAGCGCCGAGCAATCGAGCCACGCCAGGTAGGTGCTCTGCGGGACGTTCATGGTGACGCCCGGCAGGCGGGTGCGGACGGCGTCGACCAGGTAATCGCGGTTGCTTTGCAGGTAGGCGCTCAGTTCCGCCAGCCATGGCCCGGCTTCGCTGTAGGCGACGCGGGTGGCTAACAGGCCCAGCGGGTTGACGCTGTCGACCATGCCGCAACGGGCGTGGTTGACCTTCTCGCGCAAGGCGCGGTCCTGAATAATCATGAACGAAGTTTTCAAGCCGGCGATGTTGTAGGCCTTGCTCGCCGACATCAGCGTGATCGTGTGCCGGGCGATTTCCGGGCTGAGCGTTGCCATCGGTATATGCTTGCGCCCGTCGAAGCACAACTCGGCGTGGATTTCGTCCGAGATGATCCAGGCGCCCTGTTCCAGGCAGATGTCGGCAATCGCTCGCAGTTCGTCTCTCGGGAAGGCTTTGCCCAGCGGGTTGTGCGGATTGCTCAGCAGCAGCGCGCCACCACCTTGCAGCGACTGGCTGAGGCTGGCGAGCGGGGTAGTGTAGGTACCGTCAGCCTGCTCATCGAAATTCAGCTCGACCTTGTTCAGCCCCCAATGACCCGGCGCGTGGCGCAGCGGCGGATAGTTGGGCACCTGCACCACCACGTTCTGTTGCGGCTGGACCAGCGCCTTGAGCGCCATGTTGAAGCCCGACTCGACTCCCGGCAAAAAGATCAGCTCTTGCGGTTCGACGCGCCAGGCGTATTTGTTCCAGAGGTCGGTGACGATGGCGTCGCGCAAGTCATCCGGGGCCACGCTGTAGCCGACCATCGGGTGTTCCAGGCGTTTTTGCAGGGCCTGGATGATCATCGGCGGCGCGGCAAAATCCATGTCGGCCACCCACATCGGGAGCACGTCGGCCGGGTAGCGGCTCCATTTGGTGCTACCGGTGTTATGGCGGTCGAACACCTGATCAAAATCGAAAGTCATGCGCAGTCTCGTAACAGCGGGTGGGTGATGCCGGCCATGATAATCGCCAATCCCTGTGGGAGCGAGACCGGCTTGCCGGCGAAAGCGGTAAATGGTTTGAATCACATACCCCTGTAGGAGCTGGCTTGCCAGCGAAAGCGGTTTGACATTCAACATCTATGTTGCCTGACATTCCGTCTTCGCTGGCAAGCCAGCTCCTACATGGACCGTGCCGATTGACGCAGATGCGGGCAAACGTCCGACGGTCGGTTTTCACACAGGGCAGTCCTGCGTTGACTAAAGTTTCAAGTGTCGGCAGCCCGTCTGCCGCCACCGTGATTGCTTAGAAAGTCCGGCAAAGCCCCGGATTTCCACCTGATCAGGAGTGCACGATGGACCTCAGCCGTCGTCAGTTCTTCAAGGTCGCTGGTATCGGCCTTGCAGGCTCGAGCCTGGGCGCGTTGGGCATGGCCCCCACGCTTGCCTTCGCCGAGCAGGTGCGCCACTTCAAGCTTGCCGCCACCCATGAAACCCGCAACACCTGCCCGTATTGCTCGGTCGGTTGCGGCGTGATCATGTACAGCCAGGGCGATACTGCCAAGAATGTCGCGCAAAACATCATCCATATCGAAGGTGACGCCGACCACCCGGTCAACCGCGGCACCCTTTGCCCCAAAGGCGCGGGCCTGCTGGATTTCATTCACAGCCCCGGTCGCCTGCAATACCCGCAGGTCCGCAAGCCCGGCAGCAGCGAGTGGACGCGTATCTCCTGGGATGAAGCGCTTGATCGCGTCGCCGACCTGATGAAGGCCGACCGCGACGCCAACTTCATCGAGAAGAATGCCCAAGGCCAAACGGTGAACCGCTGGCTCACCACCGGTTTCCTCGCGGCATCGGCGTCATCCAACGAAGCGGGCTACATCACCCACAAGGTCATTCGCAGTTTCGGCATGCTGGGGTTTGATAACCAGGCGCGTGTCTGACACGGCCCGACGGTGGCAAGTCTTGCCCCGACGTACGGCCGTGGTGCCATGACCAATACCTGGACCGATATCGCCAACGCGAATCTGGTTCTGGTGATGGGCGGCAACGCAGCAGAAGCGCACCCGTGCGGTTTCAAATGGGTGACGGAAGCCAAGGCGCACAACAACGCGCGTCTCATCGTGATCGACCCGCGATTTACCCGCACGGCCTCGGTGGCCGACTATTACGCGCCGATTCGCACCGGCACCGACATCGCCTTCATGGGTGGGCTGATCAACTACTTGCTGACCGAGGACAAAATCCAGCACGAATACGTGCGCAACTACACCGACGTGTCGTTCATCGTCAAAGCCGGGTATGGCTTCGAGGACGGGATTTTCAGCGGTTATGACGTGGCCAAACGCGCCTACACCGACAGGTCCGGCTGGGGCTATGAGCTCGGTGAAGACGGCTTTGCCAAGGTCGATCCGACCCTGCAAGACCCACGCTGCGTCTATCAATTGATGAAGCACCATTACAGCCGCTACAACATTGACCTGGTGAGCCAGATTTGCGGGATGCCGGTCGATGCCATGCAAAAAATCTGGGAGGAAATCGCCACTTGCTCGGTACCGGGCAAGACCATGACCATCCTTTATGCGCTGGGCTGGACCCAGCACTCGATCGGCTCGCAGATGATCCGTAGCGCGGCGATGGTGCAATTGCTGCTGGGTAATGTCGGCATGCCGGGCGGGGGCGTGAATGCTTTGCGCGGGCACTCCAACATCCAGGGCCTGACTGACCTCGGGTTGCTCTCCAACTCGCTGCCGGGTTACCTCACATTGCCGGGCGACGCCGAGCAGGACTACGCCGCGTACATCACCAAGCGCACGCAAAAACCGTTGCGCCCGGGGCAGTTGTCCTACTGGCAGAACTACAGCAAGTTCCACGTCAGCCTGATGAAAGCCTGGTACGGCGGCAATGCCACGGCCGAGAACAATTGGGCTTACGAGTATTTGCCGAAACTGGACATTCCCAGCTACGACATCCTCAAAGTGTTCGACCTGATGGGCCAGGGCAAGGTCAACGGCTACCTGTGCCAGGGCTTCAATCCGATTGCCGCGTTGCCCGACAAGAACCGGGTGATGGCGGCGCTGGCCAAACTCAAATGGCTGGTGGTGATGGACCCGCTGGCCACCGAAACTTCAGAGTTCTGGCGCAATGTCGGGCCGTACAACGATGTGAAAAGCGCCGACATCCAGACCGAAGTGATTCGCCTGCCCACTACCTGTTTTGCCGAGGAAGACGGCTCGCTGGTCAACAGTAGCCGCTGGCTGCAATGGCACTGGAAAGGCGCCGACGGCCCGGGTGAAGCGCAAACCGACATTCGGATCATGGCTGAGCTGTTTCTGCGTTTGCGTCAACGGTATCAGGCGCAGGGCGGCGCTTATCCCGACCCGATCCTCAAACTGTCGTGGAAGTACAAGATCGCCGACGAACCCTCGCCAGAAGAATTGGCCAAGGAAATCAACGGCTACGCCACCACAGATTTCACCGACGCCACGGGTGCGGCGATCAAGGGCAATGCACAATTGGCCGCGTTCAGTCAGCTCAAGGATGACGGCAGCACCGCATCTGGCTGCTGGATTTTCTGCGGCAGCTGGACCGAGTCCGGCAACCAGATGGCCCGTCGCGACAACAGCGACCCGTGGGGCATGCACCAACAACAGGGATGGGCCTGGGCCTGGCCGGCGAACCGCCGGATTCTCTACAACCGCGCGTCAGCCGACCTGCAAGGTAACCCGTGGGACCCGAAAAAACGCCTGGTGTGGTGGAACGGCAAAGTCTGGGGCGGCACCGATGTGCCCGACTACAAGGCCGACGTGCCGCCAGAAGCGGGGATGAATCCGTTCATCATGAACCCCGAAGGCGTGGCGCGGTTCTTCGCCGTCGACAAGATGAACGAAGGCCCGTTTCCTGAGCATTACGAGCCGTTCGAGACGCCCATCGGCATCAACCCGCTGCACCCGGACAACAAAAAAGCCACCAGCAACCCGGCGGCGCGGATCTTCGATTCGGTGTGGGATTCCCTTGGCGTGGCCAAGGATTACCCGTACGCGGCCACCAGCTACCGCTTGACCGAGCATTTCCACTTCTGGACCAAGCACTGCAGGCTCAACGCGATTACCCAGCCGGAGCAATTCGTCGAAATCGGCGAGGTGCTGGCGAAGGAGAAAGGCATCGTCGCCGGCGACCGTGTGCGCGTCAGCTGCAAGCGTGGGCACATTGAAGCGGTGGCGGTGGTGACCAAGCGGATTCGTCCGTTGCAGGTCAACAACCAGGTGGTGCACCAGATCGGTATCCCGTTGCACTGGGGGTTTACCGGACTCACGCGTCACGGTTACCTGACCAACACCCTGGTGCCGTTCCTCGGCGATGGCAACACACAGACCCCGGAATCCAAGTCATTTTTGGTCAACGTGGAGAAAGTCTAAATGGCCAGCCAAGACATCATTGCCCGTTCGGCCACCACGACTCCGTCACCTTCGGTGCGCATTCAGGAGGAAGTGGCCAAGCTGATCGACACCACCAAGTGCATCGGCTGCAAGGCCTGCCAGGTCGCCTGCTCGGAATGGAACGAGCTGCGCGACGAAATCGGCTACAACCGCGGCACCTACACCAACCCACAAGACCTGAGCGCAGAAACCTGGACCCTGATGCGCTTCACCGAGCATGAAACCGATGCCGGCAACCTCGAATGGCTGATTCGCAAGGACGGCTGCATGCATTGCGCCGAACCCGGTTGCCTGGCGGCGTGCCCGAGCCCGGGGGCGATCATCAAGCTCGCCAATGGCATTGTCGATTTCAACCAGGACCACTGCATTGGCTGCGGCTATTGCATCACCGGCTGCCCGTTCAACATTCCGCGGATCTCGCAAAAGGATCATAAAGCCTACAAATGCACGTTGTGTTCGGATCGGGTCGAATACGGGCTGGAACCGGCCTGCGTGAAAACCTGCCCGACCGGGGCGATTGTGTTCGGCACCAAGGAAGACATGAAAGAACACGCCGCCGAACGTATCGTCGATCTGAAAAGCCGTGGCTTCGAAAACGCCGGACTGTACGACCCGGCCGGCGTTGGTGGCACCCACGTGATGTACGTGCTGCACCATGCTGATACGCCGCAGCTGTACGCCGGGCTGGCGAAGGATCCGGCAATCAGTCCGCTGATGGGGTTGTGGAAAGGCGTGAGCAAACCGTTAGGGCTGTTGGCCATGGGCCTGGCGGTGCTGGCCGGGTTCTTCCATTACGTACGCATCGGGCCGCAGGTGGTCGAAGAGGACGAACATCCCCCAGGCAAGGACCCGGCCGTGCATGAGGTTGACCCATCGGTTCATACCTATGATCCGCGGCGGGAGGACAGGCCATGAGCAACAAAACGATCCTGCGCTACACCACTGGCCAGCGCACCAATCACTGGCTGGTGGCGATCCTGTTTTTCATGGCGGCACTCTCCGGGTTGGCGTTGTTTCATCCGGCGTTGTTCTGGCTCAGCAACCTGTTTGGCGGTGGCCCATGGACGCGCATCCTGCACCCGTTCATGGGCGTGGTGATGTTCGTGCTGTTCCTTGGATTGGTGCTGCGCTTCTGGCGAGCGAATTTCTTCATTACCAATGATCGGTTGTGGCTGAAGAGCGTCGGGCGGGTGATCAAGAACGAGGAAGAGGGCGTGCCACCGATCGGCAAATACAACCCCGGGCAGAAGCTGCTGTTCTGGACCTTGCTGGCCTGCATGCTGGTGCTGTTATTCAGCGGGCTGGTGATCTGGCGCGCGTATTTCAGCGATTTTTTTGGTATCACCACGATTCGTTGGGCGATGCTGCTGCATGCGTTGGCCGGGTTTGTGCTGGTGCTGAGCATCATCGTGCACATCTACGCCGGGATCTGGATCAAGGGCTCGGTCAGCGCCATGGTGCATGGCTGGGTCAGCCGCGCCTGGGCGAAAAAACACCATGAACTGTGGTACCGCGAAGTGACCCGCGACGAGCATCCCGACCGGCCGATCAGCAAAAAAGGATAAGCACTTGGCGACGATTCTTGAGCCTGGAGAGATTGAAGCGGCGGCGAGTTCACCGCCGTTTCTGTACCTGCCGCCGCACAACCTGTTCACTTTGCGCGCGTTACGGCTGGAACGGTTGGCCGAGGGGCATCCGCTGGCCGATTACCTGCGCCTGGTGGCCGGCCTGTGTCATGTGCAGCAGCAAATGATGGACGATCCGTCCGTCGCCACCTTGCCAGATCCCGAGCGAATCAAGGTGTGCCAGGAGCACGGCCTGCCACCGCTTGCCGCCGACAGTCTGGTGCGCGAGGGGCATTGGTTGCCGTACCTCGACGCCTTGTTGCAACACTACCGGCCAGCGCCGCAACCGGCGGTAGAACAAGCCCTGGCGACATTGCGCAATACCGACTCCGGACAACGCAAAGCCTGGGCGGTGGCGTTGGTCAGCGGCCAGTTCACGCTGCTGCCAGCCGCGCTGGTGCCGTTTCTCGGCGCCGCGTTGCAAGCGGCCTGGAGTCACTGGTTGCTGAGCACGCCGGACCTGGCGCTAAAACCCGGCGACAGCCTCAGCCAATGCCCGGCCTGCGGTTCGCCGGTGATGGCCGGGGTGATTCGCCACCGTGGCAAACACAACGGTTTGCGCTATCTGGTGTGCTCGTTGTGTGCCTGCGAATGGCATGTGGTGCGGGTCAAATGCGTGTACTGCGAACAAAGCAAAGGCCTGGAATACATCAGCCTCGACGACGACCGCCACGCCGCCAATCAGGCGCCGTTACGCGCCGAAACCTGCCCCGGTTGTCGCAGTTACCTGAAACTGCTGTACCTGGAAAACGACGCCGAGGCTGAAGCGTTGTCGGCTGACTTGGCCAGCCTGATGCTCGACATGCGCCTGGAACAGGAAGGCTACCTGCGTCCGGCGCCCAATCTGCTGCTGGCACCCGGGAGCGACTGAACGCTCAGCGGCTACACTCAGGCGCGACGGTCAATCGTTTTCAGGAGCGCCGGATGCCTTCAACTTCCGCCAGCCAAACCCTGCGGCTGCCTTCCATCGACAGTCTGCTGCGCCATCCCGCCTGCCAACCACTGGCCGAGCGCTATGGCCGGGAGTCGCTGCTGGCAAGCCTGCGGCAATTGCTCGATGACTTGCGCGAACCGGTGCTGGCCGGGCAACTCGACGCCGTGGAAATCAGCCCGCAGGTATTGGCGGGGCGGGCGGGTGAGCGTCTGGCTCAACAGCACCAAAGCCATGTGCGCCGGGTGTTCAATCTGACCGGGACCGTGCTGCACACTAACCTCGGCCGGGCGCTGCTCCCCGAAGTCGCCATCGAAGCGGTGCAAATGGCTGCGCGCTATCCGCTCAATCTCGAATTTGATCTGCACAGCGGCAAGCGCGGCGACCGTGATGACCTGATCGAAGGCCTGATCCGCGAACTGACCGGCGCCGAAGCGGTGACGGTGGTCAACAACAACGCGGCGGCGGTGCTGTTGACGCTCAACAGTCTGGGCGCGCGCAAGGAAGGGATTATTTCCCGGGGCGAGCTGATTGAAATCGGTGGCGCCTTCCGCATTCCCGACATCATGGCGCGAGCCGGGGTCCGGCTGCATGAAGTCGGCACCACCAACCGCACGCACGCCCGTGATTACGAAGCAGCCATCGGCCCGCGCAGTGGTCTGGTGATGCGCGTGCATGCGAGCAATTACAGCATTGAAGGATTCACCGCGCGGGTGCCGACCGCCGAACTGGCGCAGTTGGCGCACAGCCATGGATTGCCGCTGCTCGAAGACCTCGGCAGCGGCAGCCTGCTGGACCTGACCCGCTGGGGCCTGCCCGCCGAACCGACGGTGCGCCAGGCGCTGCTCGATGGTGCGGATATCGTCACCTTCAGTGGCGACAAATTGTTGGGTGGTCCGCAGGCCGGGTTGATTGTCGGGCGCAAGGAGCTGATTGCGAAGATCAAGAAAAACCCGCTCAAACGCGCACTACGGGTCGACAAACTGACCCTGGCCGCGCTCGAAGCGGTGTTGGGTTTGTACCGCAATCCCGAGCGCCTGGCCGAACGTCTGCCAAGCCTGCGCCTGCTGATCCGCCCGCAGGCCGATATCCTCGCCCAGGCCGAACGCTTGCAACCTTCGCTGGCGCACGCATTAGGTGACAGCTGGAGTGTCAGTGCGCTGCCGGCGTTGGGCATGATCGGCAGCGGCAGCCAACCGGTGGCGCGCCTGCCCAGCGCCGCGTTATGCCTGCGGCCAAAGGTGTCCAAACGTCTGCGCGGGCGGCAGCTGCTGGGGCTGGAGGCCGCGTTCCGCCAGTTGGCCATTCCGGTGCTGGGCCGCATCGACGACGACGCACTGTGGCTGGACCTGCGCCAACTGGACGATGAAGCCGCCTGGCTGGCGCAACTCGATCAGTTGTCGGTCGAGGGGCAGGGAGGGTGATCGTCGGCACAGCAGGGCACATCGACCACGGCAAGACTTCGCTGCTGCAAGCATTGACCGGGCAGGCCGGCGACCGTCGCCGCGAAGAACGCGAACGCGGCATGACCATCGACCTCGGTTATCATTATGCGGCGCTGGAATCGGGCGCCGAGTTGACCGGGTTCATTGACGTGCCCGGTCACGAGCGGTTCACCCATAACATGCTGGCCGGGGAGCAGGGCATCGATCTGGTGTTGCTGGTGGTCGCAGCGGATGACGGCGTCATGCCGCAAACCCGCGAACACTTGGCGATCGTTGAACTGCTGGGCATTCCCCGGGCGCTGGTGGCGATCACCAAGTGCGACCGGGTCGATCCGGCCCGGGTGCAAGCCGTCCATGAACAGATGACAACGCTACTGGCGCGCGGGCCCTATGCCGATGCGCCGCAGATCGCGCTGTCGAGTGTGACCGGGGAGGGCGTCGAGGCGCTGCGCCAGGCGCTGTTCGATGCACAGCGTGACGTCCTTCAACGCAGCACCAGCGGCGGTTTTCGTCTGGCAATTGATCGGGCTTTTAGTGTGGCTGGCGCGGGCATCGTGGTGACCGGCATGGCATTGTCCGGGCAAGTGGCGGTGGGCGACACACTGGTGCTCAGCCCGCTAGGTAAACCTGTGCGTGTGCGCGGTTTGCATGCGCAAAATCAAGCGGCAAACAGCGCGTATGCCGGGCAACGCGTTGCGTTGAACCTGAGTGCCGAGCGCCTGGCGCTGGAGCACATTCACCGTGGCCAATGGCTGCTGGCCGAGTGGCTGTATGCCCCGACTCAACGACTGGACATCGACCTGCACTTGCTGGCCAGCGAAGCCAAAGCCTTCGAACACTTTCAGCCGGTGCATGTTCACCTCGGCACTCAGGACGTGACAGGGCGAATCGCGTTGCTCGAAGGCGCGAGCTTGACGCCGGGTGGGCGGATGTACGCGCAAATCCTGCTCAATGCTCCGGTGCAGGCGGTGAAAGGTGACCCGTTGATCCTGCGGGATCAGAGTGCGCAACGCACCCTCGGCGGGGGCCGGGTGCTCGACCCGTTTGCCCCGTCCCGACACCGACGCAGCCCCGAACGCTTGGCACAGCTACAGGCCCTCGCCAGCCGTAATACGCTGGAAGAACTCTTGCCAGCGTTGTTGGCCAACAGCGACGCCGGCCTCGATCCACGGCAACTGGAGCGTCAGTTCAACCAGCCACGCTCGACCTGGGTATTGCCCGCTGACGTGCGCTTGATCGAGACCCGCCAAGGTCCGTTACTGTTCAGTGCTGCGCGTTGGGAGTCGCTGAAAGCGCCCTTGCTGGAACAGCTCGCACGCTTTCATCAACTGGAGCCGGATCAGATGGGCCCGGACCGGGATCGCCTGCGTCGCTTCGCTGCAACGGCGATGGAACGCCCGACCTTCATCTGCCTGCTCGACGAATTACTCGCCAGCGGCGCCCTCGCCACCAGCGGGCCGTGGTTGCATTTACCCGGTCATCAAGTGCGCTTGAGTGAAGAGGACGAAGCGCTGTGGCAGCGCATACAACCGCTGTTCGAACAGGCCGGATTCGATCCTCCATGGGTGCGCAAACTGGGGCATGATGAAGCGACTGTGCGCCTGTTGTTGCGCAAAATGGCGCGGCTGGGGCTGCTGCATCAGGTGGTCCGGGACCTGTTCTACACCGACGCGATGATCCGTCGATTGGCGGCTATGCTCTTGCAACTGGCCGAGCACAACCCGGTGATTCAAGTCGCGGCGTTTCGCGATGCGGTCGGTCTGGGTCGCAAGCGCAGCATTCAGATTCTGGAGTACTTCGACCGCATCGGCCTGACCCGACGCCTGGGCGACAAGCGCCAAATCCGTCTCGACAGTGCCTTGGCGCAACAGAGAGACGATTGACTTCAAGGAAGGCAATCGCGCCCGGTGGCGCGGCCGGGCTTCAAACCCGGTTGGGGACGGCATCCGTTCCCGGGCCGGTTCGACTCCGGCTGCCTTCCGCCATTTTCCGCACGACCTGTCTCCTCCGGACAGCGGGAGGGCGTGATTGCGTAGATTCAGGCGCGGATGTTGATTCGATGTCTGCATTGTCACTTTTTTTTTCGAAGTGCTGCGATGCAGAGCACAGATCACGTCGCACTGTTAAATCATTGTCTATGCTGGCCTTACCGCTTCCCTACCTGCTTTGCATAAGCAAGGAGACATCCATGGTGCCCACACCTCTGTCCGAGAAATCGTTGACCCGCAGCATGCTCGATGTCCTGATTCGTGCCGGGTTGATTGTTGTTCTAGTGCTGTTTTGCTTCGATATATTCCAGCCATTTCGCGACCTGATGCTGTGGTCGGTCATCCTGGCGATCACGCTCTACCCATTGCAACTGCGATTGATGGGGTCGCTCGGACGTAGCGAAGGGCGTGCTGCCACGGCGATTGTGCTGATTGCCATCGCGATTCTGGTGGTGCCGGTCTATCTGTTGGGCACCTCGATTGCTTCGTCGGTCGGGCAGGTCATCGACCTGGTGAAGGAAGGTACCTTCAACATCCCGCCGCCGCCCGAGACGGTCGCCACGTGGCCAGTGGTGGGTAAAACTATCTCGTCAGTATGGCTGCAGGCCTCAACCGATCTTCCGGACCTGATCGCGAAGTATCTGCCGCAAATAAAAGGCGTCAGTGTGGGCTTGTTGACCAAAATTGCAGGCGTCGGTGCGGGTTTGCTGATGTTCATTGTTGCCTTGATCATCGCCGGTATTTTCATGGCGCACGGTGAGGCTGGCACCCGTGCCGCGGTAGAGATCGCGTCTCGCATCAGCGGTCCTGACAAGGGGGCAAAAATCGCCGAACTGTGCACTGCAACCATCCGCGCGGTTGCGCTCGGCGTGGTCGGCATCGCGTTCATTCAGATGCTGCTGGTGGGTATCGGCTTCGTGCTCAAAGGCATCCCGGGCGCAGGTATTCTTGCCATCTTCGTGTTGCTGCTCGGCATCATGCAGTTACCGGCCACGCTGATTACGCTACCGGTGATCATCTATGTGCTGGCAACCGAGGGGCCCAACACCAGGACCATAATCTTCTCGGTCTTTGTGTTCGTTGCCGGCCTGGTGGATAACGTCCTCAAACCGCTGTTGCTGGGACGGGGTGTGGATGTGCCGATGCCGGTCGTGCTGATTGGCGCGCTGGGCGGCATGGTCACGAGCGGCATCCTGGGTCTGTTCATAGGACCGGTGGTGCTTGCGGTGGGCTACCAATTGTTCTGGCAGTGGGTTCAGGATCGGCCGGAGGAAGGGTAAAATCCGTAACCATGAACGCGCCAAGTCACGAGTTGCTGGACCGGGTATTGACCGCCCATGGTGGTGTCGAACGCTGGAACAGCTTCGGCAAAGTAGACACCACCCTCGTGACGGGTGGCGCGTTGTGGGCAATGAAAGGGCTGACGCAGGACAGCGCCCCCCGCAAGATGACCGTTTGGCTGCATGAACAGCGAGCCTCGGTGATGCCCTTTGGCGGGCCTGATCAGTTGACGGCCTACACACCCGGACGAATCGCCATCGAGAAGACCGACGGGCAGGTGGTTGCCGAACGATCAGCCCCCCGGGCATCCTTTCAAGGTCACGAAGAAAATACCCCTTGGGACCCACTGCACCGCGCATACTTCAACGGCTATGCGTTGTGGTCCTACCTGACCATGCCCTTCCAGTTCACCTTGACGGGCGTCGTGACGGAAGAACTCGCACCCTGGCTTGAGGGATCAGAGCACTGGCGACGTTTACGGGTGACCTTTCCCGAACACATCGCCACCCACTGCGCGGTTCAGGATTTCTACTTTGGCGACGACTTCCTGCTTCGTCGACATGACTACAACGTGGATGTGAGTGGTGGCCTGCCCGCCGCTCAATATGTGTCTGACTACGTTGACGCACAGGGGCTGCGCATGCCCGGCAAGCGACGGGCTTATCGCCGCGGCGCATCAGGTCAGCCAGACACGAAGGCGTTACTGGTAGCAATCGACCTCAGCGACATCGTCTACTCGTAATGCACGTTGCAGTGCCCGCGGGCTCTGTCAACGGCCGGGGTCGGAGGAGGCGTTTTGAAACCGTTCCTGCCCGGACCGGGTACATCAGCGTGGAACATGTTGCGCCAGGCGTGCCTGCAACGCCGCGATGCCGTGCCGCCAACCTTGACGGAGCTGGCGGTCGTCCCTGGCATTCCAGAGGCGCGTTACTGGCTGGACCGGGAAATCGCTCCGCTGATTCGGGACGTGCATCAGGCCAACCATCGAGAGGCCCAAGCGCTTGCCAGAGCCGGGGAGCCGCATGACATGCTACCGCTGGCCAACATGCTGGCGGTCTCCGGTGGTAGTGACGCTGGCACCTTCGCGGCGGGCATCATCGCAGGATGGACGTTGCATGGGACGCGGCCAGCTTTCAAAGTGGTAACGGGCATCAGCGCTGGCGCCCTGGTCGCCCCGTTCGCTTACCTGGGGCCTCAGTACGACGACATCATTCTGCGCATCTGCAGCGCCATCGGCCCCAAAGACATTTTCCGTTCGCGCAATATGCTGACCCGGCTTGCCAGCGACGGTATTGCGGACAGCAAGCCACTGTCGCGGCTCGTCGCGCAATACGTCACCCCTGACCTTCTGGCGGCGATTGCGGCGCAGTACGCCAATGGACGACTCCTGATGATCGGCACCACCGACCTCGATGCAGGGCGGCCCGTTACCTGGAACATGGGCGCCATTGCCGCAAGCGGTGCGCCGGGAGCGCTCGACCTGTTTCGTCAGATCCTGATCGCATCGATGAGTATTCCCGGTGCCGTCTCACCCGTCATGATCGACGTGGAGGTCAACGGTCAGCGGTTCCAGGAAATGCACGTGGACGGCGGCGTCATCACGCAGGTATTTCTTTACCCCCCAGGCACCGTCATGGCGCTGAATAACGTGACGGGCGCGCGCTTGCGCCGTGATCGGCATTTCTATGTGATTCGCAACGGGAAAATGGAGCCGCAGTGGTCCGGGACCAAGCGCCGCACGTTGAGTATCGGCGGTCGCGCCATCAGCGCGTTGATCCAGACGCAGGGCATCAGCGACCTCGACCGGATTTATCGAATGGCCCAGCAGGACGGGTCCGACTTCAATCTTGCGTACATCGGCTCCGATTTTCATCACCTTCGCACTCATCGGTTCGATGGCGAGTACATGAAGCGTTTGTTCGAGTACGCCTTTGAGCTCAGTGCGAAAGGTTACCCGTGGCATAAATCCCCCGATACCTGAAACGAATCGTGACTTCTGTTGGTCTGGACCGGCCCCATCGCGAGCAAGCTCGCTCCCACATTGGATCTCCATCAGCCACAGATTTTGTGGATGACAAAGATCAACTGTGGGAGCTAGCCTGCTCGCGATGGGGCCAGTCAAGACACCCATTACTGTCAGGTGTACTTGCGCCTATCCGGTGCCGGCGGGAATTACACAGTTGCTCTTATGAAATTAATCATGTAGTTTTTCATGAAATTATAAAAACATAATTTCATGAGAGCCGGTATGTTCCAGCAGTCCACGCAACATGTCGCCAGCTACTACGCCCACAGTTGCGCTGATCGCCTGACCACTCGACCTGCGCTCGCAGGTGAACACGACACCGAGATCCTGATCATCGGCGCAGGGTTCAGTGGCCTGCACACCGCGTTGCGCCTGGCCCTGGCCGGCAAGCGCGTGACATTGCTGGAAGCCAGTCGCGTGGCATGGGCAGCCTCGGGACGCAACGGTGGTCAGGCCATTCTCGGCTGGTCATGTGACATGCCACCTCTGGAAGCGGCGCTGGGTTATGAGCGCGCTCGCCGGTTGTGGGATGCAATGCGCTGGGCGGCGCAAGAACTGCGTGAATTACCCGCTCGCCATGGTTTTGACTGTGATTATCGCGCCGGCCATCTGTGGACTTCGGTCATGCCCCGACGTGTTGGTCTGCTGACCGAGTGGCAGCGCGAGGCCAGTCACAAGTGGGGGCACCATGGCTTACAGTTCATCCGCCGTGAGCAGTTGCCGCAGTGGATCGCCAGCGAACGCTATCAGGCCGGTCTCTTTGATCCTGAGGGCGGTCATTTGAACCCGCTGAAACTGGCACTCGGTCTGGCTACCGCCATCGAACGCGTGGGCGGTCGTATCCATGAACAAAGCAAAGCACTGAGTTATCGAGAGGACAGCGGTCGCTTCGTGGTGAACACTGATCGCGGGTCCATTCGGTCGGATGTTCTGGTGCTGGCCTGCAATGCCTATCTGGACCGGCTCGACCCCAAACTGGCCAGTTGCGTATTACCCGTTGGTACGTATCAAGTGGCGACCGCGCCCCTGACGCCAGAGCAGGCCACTGAGCTGCTGCCCAGCAATGTCTGCGTCACCGACAACCAGTTTGTCCTCGACTATTTCCGTCGCACACCGGACAACCGCCTGCTGTTCGGCGGCGGCTGCACGTATCTGGGCGGCATGCCCAAGGACATTGCCGGGGCAACACGACCGTTCCTGGAACGAGTGTTTCCACAGCTCAAAGGCGTAGAGCTGGAGTTCGCCTGGGGCGGGCACATCGACCTGACACTTAAACGAACGCCTGACATTGGCAGGTCGGGGGATCGCTACTGGCTGCAAGGTTATTCCGGGCATGGCGTCCTGCCCACACTGGCCGCCGCCCGTGCAGTGTCCGACGCCATTCTTGGCCAGGACGATGAATTATCCTTGTATCAGGGCTTGAACAACGGCAGTTTTCCCGGTGGCAAATACCTCGCCGCACCGCTGGAAGCCATCGGCAAAGCCTGGTATCGACTGCGCGACAGTATCTGATGAGTCATCTACCGGAATTGCAGGCATGAACAAGCAAGAAGAAATCGCTGCGCTGGCGATCCTGATTCACGATTTGCGCAAGCACAAGAAATACACCTTGAAGGAACTGGCCGACAAAATCGGCCGTTCTGTCGGCTTTCTCTCGCAGGTCGAACGCGGTCTGTCTCGGCCTACCGTGGCAGACCTGACGGCGATCAGTGAAACCCTGGACGTACCGACGACGTATTTCTACAGCCTGCCCAAACCCAAGGAATTGCCGTGGGTCACACGGCCGGACGAACGCCGCACGTTGTACTTCGCCAACGGCATTACCGACATTCTGGTTTCGCCAAAAATACGCGCGTCATTTTCCATGCTCGAAAGTCATCTCGAGGCCGGCGCCAGCAGCGGCGACCGGCACCTGACCGACAGCTCGGAGCAGGGCGGTTACGTGCTCGAAGGCGAGCTGACCCTGTGGCTGGGCGACGACGAAGACCCCGTTACCTTGGTGGCTGGCGACAGTTTTCAGTTCGACAGCCATACCCGTTGCCGCTACGGCAACCTCACCGGGCACCTCACGCGAGTGCTTTGGGTTTACACCTGATAACAAGATAAGGACCAACAATGATGGATGCTACCTGCTCTGATCTGCTGGCTGAGGTGCGGGCCTTTCGCCAACGCTATCCTGAGGTGCGCTATGTCGACCTGATTTCCCTCGATATTCCGGGCCATTTTTACGGCAAGCGTTACCCGGTGGACATGCTGGAAAAGGTTGCGGCCGGCAGTGCGCTGAAACTGCCGCAGAACTGTGTGCTGCTGGGCGTGCAGGGCGGTTTGTTCAAGATTGGTGATTACTGTTTCAACGACGGCGATCCGGATGCATTGCGTCGTCTGGTGCCGGGAACACTCAAACCGGTGAGTTGGGAAGGGCAACCGCTGGGGCAAATGCTGATCACCTCGGACGGCACTGAAAACCCAATCGTGTTCGAACCGCGCCAGGTACTGGCGCAGGTCCTGGACAGGCTTGCAGGTAAAGGCATTCATCCCGTGGTGGCGTTCGAGCTGGAGTTCTACCTGTTCGATAAAAAGCTGCGCGAGGGGCTGCCGCAGTTTCCCCGCGACGGGCTGACGGACGATGCCGATGACCAACCCAACATGCACATCGAGCGACTGTCACGCTTCGCGCCAGTACTCGACGACATGGTCGAGACCTCGCGGGCTCAGGGTATCGACAGCACGGTGATTACCGCCGAACTCGGGCCGGGTCAGTTCGAAATCAATTTCGGTCATCTTGACGATGGTTTACGTGCGGCAGACTGGGCGGCGCTGTTTTGTCGCAGCAGCCGTGGCGTAGCGCTCAAGCATGGTTATCGTGCGAGCTTCATGGCCAAACCTTACTTGCAGCACCCGGGCAGCGGCATGCATGTGCATGTCAGCCTTTACGACGCGGCCGGCAACAACATCCTGGCGGCCAACCAACAGCAGTCATTGCGTCACGCCGTGGCCGGCTGCCTGGAATTACTGCCGCATTGCATGCCGGTTTTCGCCCCGAACCAGAACGCTTATCGCCGCTTGGGCGGCACGACAAACGTGGCTACGCAAGCGAGCTGGGGGTTTGAGGATCGTGATGCGTGCCTGCGCATTCCGGAATCGGATTCGAAGAATTTGCGCATCGAACATCGACTGGCGGGCGCCGATGCCAATCCCTATCTGGTGTTGGCGGCGATTCTGGTGGGACTGGAACATGGGCTGGACGCCCGCAAAGAACCCATCCCGCCGCTGAACGAAGACCGCAACAGTGGCGTCGACTTCCCACTGGAAATGCTCGAAGCCGTGCGCTCGATGCAGCATCAGCCGCAATTGCGTGAAGGTTTGGGGGCAGAGTTCGTGGATGTCTATTGCGAGAACAAACGTCAGGATCATCTGGCGTTTATGCAGGAAATCAGTGCGCGGGAATACCGCTGGTATCTGTAATCGGTGGAGACGGGCAATCGTTCAATCCGAGTGATTGCCCGCGACACTAGCGAGAAGATCGACGGTGTCCAAGACGATTGAGCACGAGAAGCGAACCGCTAACAAACAGCGCAACACCGACCACCAGCAGCGCCGAAGGTCAAATCGGCATTCTTTCGGCACTTGTCGTGCCAATTGCCGACGAGTACGAAGGGCTCAAGTGCTGGCGGCTGCATGGATCGCCCCGAATCTACTTCAGCCACTAATTTAGCTCTGAATTTTTCATTGGGTGGAGTCTGGCCATGTCGTGTGTAATCTGTGAAAACGTTTCTGCACGAACAATCTGCGCGGGCGCGTGGCAGGAATTCCATTGCCCTGAATGCGGCAATGGCCGTATTTCCCAGGAGCTTCTGAGCCTGATGATGTTATTGAACCTGCAACTTGATGTCAGGCGCTGCCGAAAATGGCTTCAAGAGCGCAGACCCTCCGACCCACTGCCAATGATGCGCGTGTCTGACATTTTGCTGTGCTGTGGCGCCAAGGATACGGTCGGTCCGGCCACAGGCGCCAAGGGTTAGGCACCGCAGAGCAGGGAATCTAGTTGCCATCCGCCACGTGGCGTTCTATCTCCGCTATTTTTTCTTTGAACTTCTCTATGGCCTCTTCCTTGGCGTGGGTGGAAGAAGGCGTGAGGGTTTCATCAACGGCCTCTGCATCACTGTCCTGAAGATCGCGATCGACCACGTTAACGGGTTTACCTGTTACATCAGTGGTTGGGCCGTTTGATGTTGCTTGGGTGTCTTTGACATCGTCATCGTCATCGTCGTACATGTCGTTTACCTCTGTTGACTGCATTCACTTGGCTTTTTCTTCTTCTGAGCCTTCCTGCGAAGGTTACAAAACATTAGAAATTCAGGATGAGGTAAAGGTGCTGTTTCGCTGACGAGCGGCAGCACTTGTGGGAGCGAGCCCACTCCCACAGGAACAGCACAATCCCTGTGGGAGCGTGGCTTGCCCGCGATGAACGATAACGAGGTCTTCTTTAGGGCATAAAAAAACGCCGCGCATCTCACGATGGGCGGCGTTTTCTATGGCGTTGTAGCGTTAGGCTTGAACAACCGGAATGTTGGCGTTCGCAGCAACTTCACGGAACTCGGCGATCTGGTCGAAGGACAGGTAGCGGTAGACATCGGCCGCCATGCTGTCGATCTTGCCAGCGTATTCCATGTACTCCTCGACGGTCGGCAGGCGACCCAGGATGGAAGCCACGGACGCCAGCTCGGCCGAGGCCAGGTAGACGTTCGCGCCGTCACCCAGACGGTTCGGGAAGTTACGGGTCGACGTCGACACCACGGTGGAGTTTGGTTCTACGCGAGCCTGGTTACCCATGCACAGCGAGCAGCCCGGCATTTCCATGCGCGCGCCGGCCTTGTTGTAGATGCCGTAGTAGCCTTCCTCGGTCAGTTGGTGAGCGTCCATCTTGGTCGGCGGCGACAGCCACAGACGGGTTGGCAGCTGACCGTCGACCTGTTCCAGCAACTTGCCGGCCGCGCGGAAGTGACCGATGTTGGTCATGCACGAACCGATGAACACCTCGTCGATTTTCTGACCTTCAGCGGTCGACAGCAGACGGGCGTCGTCCGGGTCGTTCGGTGCGCAGAGAATAGGTTGGGTGATTTCTGCCAGGTCAATCTCGATGATTTCGGCGTATTCGGCGTCAGCATCGGCAACCAGCAGCTCAGGGTTGGCCAGCCAGGCTTCCATCGCTTGAGCACGACGTTCCAGGGTGCGCGCATCGCCGTAGCCTTCGCCGATCATCCAGCGCAGCAGGGTGATGTTGGAGGTCAGGTACTCGGCAATGGCCTTTTCCGGGAGTTTGATGGTGCAGCCGGCCGCCGAACGCTCGGCCGAGGCGTCGGAAAGTTCAAACGCTTGCTCGACGGTCAGGTTGTCCAGGCCTTCGATTTCCAGGATGCGTCCGGAGAAGGCGTTGATCTTGCCTTTCTTCTCCACAGTCAGCAGACCGGCCTTGATGGCGTAGTAAGGGATCGAATGGACCAGGTCACGCAGGGTGATGCCCGGTTGCATTTTGCCTTTGAAACGCACCAGGACGGACTCGGGCATGTCCAGCGGCATGACGCCGGTGGCAGCGGCGAACGCAATCAATCCGGAGCCCGCCGGGAACGAAATACCGATCGGGAAACGGGTGTGCGAGTCACCACCGGTACCCACGGTGTCCGGCAGCAGCATGCGGTTCAGCCAGCTGTGGATGATGCCGTCACCCGGCTTGAGCGAAACGCCGCCTCGGTTGCGCATGAAGTCCGGCAGGGTGTGGTGGGTCGTCACATCCACAGGCTTGGGGTAAGCCGCGGTGTGGCAGAAGGACTGCATCACCAGATCGGTCGAGAAGCCCAGGCACGCCAGGTCTTTCAGTTCGTCACGGGTCATTGGACCGGTGGTGTCCTGGGAACCCACGGTGGTCATTTTCGGTTCGCAGTAAGTGCCCGGACGAACGCCCGTCACGCCGCACGCTTTGCCGACCATTTTCTGCGCCAGGGTGTAACCCTTGGTGCTTTCAGCCGGCGCTTCAGGCTTCTTGAACAGGTTCGAAGGTGGCAGACCCAGCTCGGCACGCGCCTTCTCGGTCAGGCCTCGGCCGATGATCAGCGGAATACGACCGCCAGCACGGACTTCATCCAACAGCACCGGCGTCTTCATTTCGAAGGTGGTCAGGACTTCGTCAGTGCCGTGCTTGCAGACTTTGCCAGCGTGCGGGTACAGGTCGATCACGTCGCCCATGTGCATGTTGGACACATCGAATTCGATTGGCAGGGCGCCGGCGTCTTCCATGGTGTTGTAGAAGATCGGAGCGATCTTGCTGCCGAAGCAGAAACCGCCAGCGCGCTTGTTCGGCACGTAAGGCACGTCATCGCCGAAGAACCACAGCACCGAGTTGGTGGCCGATTTACGCGAAGAACCGGTACCAACCACGTCACCGACGTAAGCGATCGGGAAGCCTTGATCGCGCATTTCTTCGATCTGCTTCATCGGACCGGTGACGCCTTGTTCATCCGGCACGATACCGTCGCGAGCCATTTTCAGCATGGCGAGGGCGTGCAGCGGGATGTCCGGGCGGGACCAGGCGTCCGGAGCAGGGGACAGGTCGTCGGTGTTGGTTTCGCCAGTCACCTTGAACACGCGCAGGCTGATCTTGTCGGCCAGCACAGGGCGGTTTTTGAACCACTCGCCGTCAGCCCAGGATTGCAGCACGCCTTTGGCGTGAACGTTAGCGTTCCAGGCGCGTTCAGCGACGTCGTGGAAGGCGTCGAACATCAGCAGGGTGTGCTTGAGCTCTTCGGCAGCCACCGGGGCCAGTTCGACGTCGTCCAGCAGGTTGACCAGCGTGACGATGTTGTAGCCGCCCTGCATGGTGCCGAGCAGTTCAACCGCGCGCTTCTTGTCGATCAGAGGGGACGTGGCTTCGCCTAGGGCGAGGGCGGACAGGAAGCCGGCCTTTACATAGGCCGCTTCGTCCACGCCAGGTGGAACGCGATGGGTGATCAGGTCAATGAGGAACGCTTCTTCGCCAACCGGAGGATTTTGCAGCAGCTCGACCAGGCCTGCCGTTTGTTCGGCATTCAGCGCCAAGGGTGGAAGCCCTTGCTCGGCACGTGCTTGTAATTGTTGTACGTAGGTCTCAAGCACTGGGCTTCTCCTGTCATACCGCGTGTTGTTGAGTGAACGAAGAGGGCGCAAAGCAGCCGGGTATTGGTCCACTAAATAAAGGTAGGAACAGTTTTTCAGCAATCGAGGGTGACCACCCAAAACCACCAGATCAACTGTTCCTACAAAAGGTGTTCTGTCCCGAAGCCGGAAGGTACAGACCGGTGTCTGCCCCAATCGAAGTTTCCGCCAATGACACTCATTGTCGACACTATTTCGTGATCGAGCCGAAATATAATGATTTATTGGAGGGTAATCAACAGGATTGTCGACACATTTTGGATGGTGGTCGAAATGTCATGCCGCAAATGGCGGTTGGGACGGCTGAAAATTTGATTGATCGCAACGGGTGTCGACAATGAGATGGCTCTGTTGCAGGCGTGCCAGAGCTCTCAGCCGACCGGCTCGACCGTACAGCTCATTTCCCCAGAGCCTGGTTTCTGGAAAAACACCCCGTTTTCGTTTTGCCGGAAGCTGTAGTTCCCTTTGTAATCCTTGCCGATGTATCGGGTTCCTGAATCACTTGGCATCTGGTTTAAGGTAATCGAGGCGTTCGCCCATTTCAGGTACACGACACCAGGTTGCGTGGTAAAGAAAGTGGCGGCAATCGGCCCGTTGAGTCCGGTACAACGAAACGTCAGGGGGCCATCGGTCAGTCTGTCGGGGTCTTTGGTCCTCACAATGGCCGAGCCTTGGCGTAGCTGGTGCGCACGCTCGGCATAACTTCGGACCGTGCAGGCCTTGGGCTCCGCCGCGGTGCCACACTGGTTGCGGCCATCGATCCAGAATTGCTGGTCGAGCATGACTTTGTTGGGAGGCGGTACGGAATGTTCATCCGTAAGCGCCAGGCGATAGAGACGCATCAGTTCAATATCCATCTGCGCCAGTTGTGGATCGTGGCAGATGAGTTTTTCTACGCGTGCTCTGGCGTCGCCGCAGTCGAAGCTGGTTTTGTATGTTGGCGCAGGCTTGGCAGGCTTTGCATGCTTTTCATGCTTTTCATGCTTGGCAGCATCGGCAAAGGGGATCGTCGCCGCGCATAGGCTGACGAGAAGACAGGTGAAAAGGGTCGTGACCGTTTTCATATTGACGTCACCCGGATTGTGACAAGTTTCTAAAAAATAAAATAAAAATATAATAAAAACAAATTGTTATGAGATTTTGTGGCTGATAAAAATCCCTCGGGAATTTGGTTTTCTATCGTGTTCAATCAACCTCTTTCTTGCCCACACCTGTACCTGATCATTTCAAGTCAAAGGCGTGACTGTAAAGTAGCACGACGGTCTGACAGTCGCTCATTACGGTGCCGACGCAGCGATGCTCGGTTATAGCCATGACCATCAAATTTTGAACAATTAAACCGGTGGTTCGTCGCGCTGTCGAAATCGTTGGGCGCGCTCGACACTGTGGGTCATCTGGGCAGACGCGTGAATGGTCAAGGGATGCAGGGTAAAACCAGGTCTGGGAGAAATGTAATCGGCCATTTCCCGGGCAACGGCGAGCTGACGTTCCGAGCCTTCGGCCAGCAACGCGATGACCAGGTTTTCCAGGGCAATGACTCGGACTCGCAAGTGAACCAGTTCGGCGTTGGTCAGCGCGGGCGGGGCGGTATATGCGTCGCCATCGATTGATGTTGCTGCGTCCTGATCGTCCCATGTCGACAAAGGTGGATGGACTGGTGTCTCAGCGTTTGGGAACGGATTTTTATTGAGCATGAGCGACATCTCCAAGTCTGTTCAGCCCTGAGAAGCTTAGCCCCTGGATCGCGATGGGGTGAGGGCAGTTGCTCGATGTCGATATCTTGATATCTTGATATCTTGATATCAATCAAGGATGGCTTTGCGCAAAGGCTGTAGGGTGGAAAAACGCCTCGGGGCTGGATCTGGCCGAGCACAATGAACGTGCCTACAACCATTAAGGTGTCCTGAAACAGTGCAACGCCGGCCCAGGGCCGGCGTTGTTGTTTCACGGTTACTGCGACGCTTGATTCAACGCCGGCGCCCGCTTGCCGAGTTTCATTAGCCAGTAGTAACTCAAGGCCGGCACCAGCAAGCCGACCAGCCAGGCCAGGTCGACACCATCCAGTGCCGTGGCCACCGGGCCAACGTACAACGTGGTGTTCATGAAGGGAACCTCAAGGGCAATCGCCAGCAGGAAACTGCCGCAGGCGATCCAGTTGACCCTTCCATAAATTCCGTTGAGGTCGAAGATGTCGTCGATCTGGTACTGGCCTTTTCGCAGGCAGTAGTAGTCCACCAGATTGATTGCCGTCCATGGGATCAGGAAGTAGCTCATGAAGAAAATGAAGTTGAGAAAGAAGCTGATGAAGTCGTCCTGACTGATAGTGCACAGCGCGGTCGCCACCAGGCTGATCACCAGCATGAACAGGCCACGCACACGCGGTGTCACCTTGAGCCGGGCGAAAGGTTCAATCACGGTGATGGTCGACATGAACGCCCCGTACAGGTTGAACACGTTGATCGACACCTGGCCATAGACAATGAAGGCGAACAGCAGGATCGCGCCGCTGCCGAACAGCCCGGCGACATGGCCGCCGACGTTGCTGGAAAAGTCGCCGATGCCGACGCTCAGGATTGCCCCGAGAATCATCATCCACGCACCGCCACTGACCGTGCCGGCGTAGCTGTACCAGAACACCTGAGCGGTTGGCGTGCTGCTTGGCAGGTAGCGCGAATAGTCCGCGACATAAGGCGCATAGGACAGCTGCCAGGTCACGGCAATGCTCACCGCCACCAGAAACTTCGACAGCGAAAAACCTGTTGGCAGCCATTGTTCGGCGGGTATCGACAGCTGCAAGGCAAACAGCGTGGCGGCTGCAAACACCAATAGCGAAAGGATCGAAAGCAGCTTTTGCAAACGGTGGATCAACCGATAGCCATACAGCGCAACGACGAAGCACAAGGCACCGATCAGGTAGATGTTGCCGCTGGCCGGCAACGGGCTGACGGACTCCAGCGCCTGAGCGGCGAGCAAGGTGTTGCTGACGAAGAAACCCAGGTAGATCAGCATCACGAACAACAGCGGCAATACGGCGCCCAACACGCCGAACTGGGCGCGGCTCTGGATCATCTGCGGGATGCCCAGCTTCGGGCCCTGGGCTGAGTGGGACGCCATGAAAATCGCCCCCACCAGCGAGCCGATGATGATTGCCAGCGCGCTCCAGAACAGGTTGAGCCCCATCACCACCGGCAGCACGCCGGACGCGATGGTGGTGATGTTCATGTTGGCGCCGAACCAGATATAGAACAGCGAAGCGGGACGACCGTGGCGTTCGGTTTCGGGGATGAAATCGATGCTTCTTTTTTCGACTTTCATGGCGATTACTCCTGAGTCCGAACGAGATGGGCTTGCAGACGGGCGATGGTGCCTGGCAGCTCATGGGGCTGATGGGCAAACATGTCCGGGTGCTCGGGATTCAGGCTGACGTAATCGAGCTGTTGCAGGGCGCGCTGACATTCGGTGCTGGTGAGAATTTCCAGGGAATAGACCCAGTTGGCCATGATCAGCAATGCCGAATAATGCCCCGCCAGGGTGGTCGTGGTGCAGGCGTCGCTGACCAGCCGAACGTGATAACCCAGCGCAAAGGCATCGAACACGCTGCTGAGTACGCAGACATCCGTCAACACACCGCAGATGACCAACGTGTCGACTTCCAGCGTCTTGAGCAGGGTATCGAGGTTGGTGCGGTGAAAGGCACTGTAACGGCCCTTGTCCATGATGAGTTCACCCGGCTGAGGCGCCAGCTGCTCGATGATTTCCACTTGCCGGGTGCCGGCACGATAGCTACTGGGGCCGCTGTCGCTGGCCCGGGGTTCACCGCGCGGCAGGTCAATGCCGTCGGCTCGGTTGATATGGCGGGTATAGATGACAGGCGTCCGCTGACTGCGGGCGGTTTCGAGCAGGGCTGCGGTATGGGCAATCACCGGGTCGAGGTTTTCCAGGACGAAACCGTCCTCCTGCTGCATGTCGATGATCAACAGCGCGTTTTTGTTGTTCATTAAGCAAACCTGATCAAAGGCGAAACACGATGCACCGTAATTCGCCGTGAGAGGGCGAGGTGTCGGTGCGTGAATTCCAGTTCGGGTGGGCTCAGTGAACTAACTGCCAGAAGCCATTCTGCTTGGCTGAAACACTGGCGCGCAGGCGCTTGAAATGCAGGTGCGAAGCGGTCCATTCACCGCGCAGATAAGCCCGCGCGGCGCCGGAGGGAAGGGCGATTGATTGGAGACGACCATTGAACATGGGAATCGACCCTTGTGGGAGCGAGCCTGCTCGCGAAAACGCCCGGACAACGCGGTTATTCAGGCGGAGCACGTTATCGTTGACGTCCATCGCGAGCAGGCTCGCTCCCACAGCGCAGAGTACTCAGCGGAACGCCGGGACCACGTGTTTGATAAACAGCTCCAGGGACTTTTTCTTCTCGGCGTGCGGCAGGCTGTTGTCGCACCAGAAGCTGAATTCGTCGACGCCCAGTTCCTGGTAGTACTTGATGCGCGGAATGATTTCTTCCGGGGTGCCGATCATAGCGGTCTTGTGCAGGCTCTCCAGTTCGAACTCTGGACGGCCGGCGAATTTCTCCTCAGGGCTCGGCGCCAGGAAGCCGTTGACCGGCGTTTCCTTGTTACCGAACCAGGCATCGAAGGTGCGGTAGAACTTGGCGATCGCCTTGGCCCCGACTTTCCATCCTTCAACATCATCAACCGAGTGGACATGGGTGTGACGCAGCACCATCAGTTGTGGGCGCGGCACGTCCGGGTTGTTGTCCAGCGCGGTCTGGAATTTGTTCTTCAGGTCGAGGACTTCTTCGTCGCCCTTCATCAGCGGGGTGACCATGACGTTGCAGCCGTTGGCCACGGCGAAATTGTGCGAATCCGGATCGCGAGCGGCGATCCACATCGGCGGATTAGGCTTCTGGATCGGCTTCGGCACGCTGGTGGACGTCGGAAATTTCCAGATGTCGCCATTGTGGGCGTAGTCGCCTTGCCACAATGCCCGAACCACCGGAACCATTTCCCGCAGCGCCTGACCACCGGAAGAAGCAGGCATGCCGCCGGCCATCCGGTCGAACTCAACCTGGTACGCGCCACGGGCCAGGCCGACTTCCATGCGACCGTTACTGATCACGTCCAGCAATGCGCATTCACCGGCGACCCGCAACGGGTGCCAGAACGGCGCGATGATGGTGCCGGCGCCCAGATGAATGGTGGTGGTCTTGGCAGCCAGGTAGGCCAACAAAGGCATGGGGCTTGGCGAGATGGTGTATTCCATGGCGTGGTGTTCGCCGATCCAGACGGTGCTGAAACCGCCGGCCTCGGCCATCAGGGTCAGTTCGGTCAAGTCTTCGAACAACTGGCGGTGGCTGACGCTTTCGTCCCAACGTTCCATGTGTACGAACAAGGAAAACTTCATGACGCTACCTCGGATCTATTGTTGTCGGCCTGTCGACTGCGGGCCTGATGGTTATTGGTATACCATAATACGTAATTGGCGCAAATTATTTCCGGATCAGCTGACTCATGCAAGGACGGGCAGGGCGCCCATCTTGCCGTGGCAATACACCAATGGTCCGGTGTTTTGCTGTGGAACGATCAGGTTCTTCACGGCACCCACCATGATCGCGTGATCGCCGCCTTCATATTCGCGCCACAACTCGCACTCGATGACCGCCGTAGCGTTGGCCAAAATGGGATTGCCCAGCTCGCTCAACGTCCATTCGATACCTTGCGCCTTGTCTTTGCCTTTTCGCGCGAAAGCATAGGCTTCGCTCTGCTGGCCGCCGGAAAGCACGTGAATGGCAAAGCGTTTGTTCTTGATCAGAACGGGATAGGAGTCGGAACTGTAGTTCGGGCAGAACAGCACCAGGGCGGGGTCCATGGACAGCGAGCTGAAGGCGCTTGCGGTCAGGCCGACGATTTGACCGTCGTCATCCAGCGTGGTGATCACCGTTACGCCGGACGGGAACGAGCCCATGACTTGTTTGTAGATGGCGGCATCAATCATTGGACGGTCCTCGGGTGGTGAAACGTGTTTTTATCGGTTTGTAGGTCTGATGGTATACCGTAATACATCGTTTGCAAGAGCTTTTTCTGTGGACCGATAAACGTACACCTTTGGTCTAAACGTCAGCATTTACGGGGGGTTAAGCCAGGAAACGTGTGCAGTTGTACGGCAGGATTGCGGATCAGATGGGTGCGCAAAGACCGAATCAGTCTTGTGAAAATGTTGGAATACCATAATATGGTCCGCATCTGAGGGGTGCCAAGATGCGCCCCCGGTTTGGCTTCATACAAAGATAAGAACAGACAAACTCGAGTTCATGCATATGTCCCAGATGTCCCGGCAAGACCCGTTGATCGAGAATCACACGGTCGATTACGTTCCACTCGCAGAGCGCCACGGGAAGGCCCGCGATCTTTTCACCTTATGGTTCAGCACCAACATTGCACCGTTGCCTATCGTTACGGGTGCCATGGTGGTTCAGGTTTTCCATCTCGATCTGTTCTGGGGGCTGCTGGCGATAGCGCTGGGGCACATGGTCGGCGGGCTGGTGATTGCCCTCGCATCGGCTCAGGGACCGCGCATGGGAATTCCGCAAATGGTGCAGAGCCGCGGCCAGTTCGGGCGCTATGGCGCGCTGCTGATCGTGTTCTTTGCCGCCCTGATCTACATCGGTTTCTTCATCTCCAATATCGTGCTGGCCGGCAAGTCGATTGTCGGAATCGTTCCCTCAGTCCCGGTCCCCGCCAGCATCCTCATTGGCGCCCTCAGCGCTACGGCGATCGGGGTGATCGGTTATCGTTTCATTCACAGCCTGAACCGCATCGGCACCTGGGTCATGGGCAGTGCCTTGCTTGCGGGTTTCCTCTACATCTTCGCCCATGACCTGCCGGCGGATTTCTTTACCCGCGGTGGGTTCAACCTGTCGGGCTGGTTGGCCACGGTGTCTCTGGGGATCATCTGGCAGATCAGTTTCTCGCCTTATGTGTCGGACTACTCGCGCTACCTGCCGGCCGATATTGGCATCGCCCGTCCGTTCTTCGCCACTTATCTGGGCGCAACCCTGGGCACGATCTTGTCGTTTACCTTCGGCGCGGTCGCGGTACTGGCGACCCCTGAAGGTACCGAAGCCATGGCGGCGGTGAAGCAATCCACCGGGTGGCTGGGGCCGATTCTGATGGTGCTGTTCCTGCTCAATATCATCAGTCACAACGCCTTGAATCTGTATGGCGCGGTACTGTCGATCATTACCTCGATCCAGACCTTCGCCAGTCAGTGGACGCCCAGCATCAAGGTGCGTGTGGTGTTGTCGAGTGTGGTGTTGGCAGGTTGCTGTGTGGTGGCGCTGGGGGCGTCTGCAGATTTCATTTCGCAGTTCATCGGGCTGATCCTGGCGCTGTTGTTGGTGCTGGTTCCATGGGCTTCGATCAACTTGATCGACTTCTATGTGATCAAGCGTGGGTGTTATGACATCGCCTCGATCTTCCGTGCGGATGGCGGGATTTATGGGCGGTTCAATTGGCATGCAATCGTGGCCTATTTCATCGGGATCATCGTGCAGCTGCCGTTTGCCAATACGTCGCTGTATGTGGGGCCGTATGCCAATCTGGTTGAGGGTACGGATCTGTCGTGGTTGGTGGGGTTGGTGGTGACTTGTCCGCTCTACTATTGCCTGGCTACGCGTGGTCAGGTTCGGCAGAGCAGGATTGCTCGGTTTGGCTTTACTGACTGACTTTTGAGCGCTGGTGTTTGTCTGGGATGCCCGGCTTTTTGCCGGGCATTTTTGTTTTTGCGGCAAGCGGCGCGTACATATCCATTCATGCGGTAACGGCCACTTATGGTTTCGCTCTTACAGCGAGTCACTTTGGAAGAGCGCCAAAGTAACCAAAGCGCTCTTGCCCCTTTCGTTCGGTGCCTCGCTAGGGCTCGGCATGCCCTCGCTCCGGTCCTGCTCCGTGGGCCCGCCGCCATCGGCCATCCATGGCCGGGGGCGGCTAACCCGGCATCCATGCCGGGTTGCCCACTGCGCAGAACCTCCACTCGGCCTCTCGAGGGGGCGGTGCGTCAACATCAAAAGCTGCAGGCGAGCTAACGCTCGGCCTGTTGAGTGGTGAGAAGCAAGGGCTGTACGCCGATCTACTGTAGGAGCTGGCTTGCCAGCGAAGGCGGCCTGACAGCCGACCAATCTCTTCCTGATGTACATCGTCCTGTGGGAGCTGGCTTGCCAGCGATGGCGACCTGACCGCCGACCAATTTCTCAGGGATGTACCCTGTCCAACTGTGGGAGCGGGCTTGCTCGGGAAGCTGTTGATCTTGCTGTTGCCGTTGCCGTTGCTTCGGCTTTTGATCTTGATTTTGATCTTTTGCCCCTTTCCCAGAGGCCGAACGCAGGCGTTGCGCAGTGGGCACCGCGGCAAGGATGCCGCGGTAGCCGCCCCCGGCCATGGATGGCCGATGGGGGCGGGCCCCCGGAGCAATGCCGGAGTGAGGGCATGCCGAGCCTAGGCGAGGCACCGAATGGAGGGGCAGAAGCGCTTTGGTTACTTTCGCGCTTTTCGAAAGTGACTCGCTGTAAGAGCGAAACCGCCAGCCGCAACTCCCGAAGAAACGGATATGCCCCCCATTCAAAAAGCAAAAAAAAAGGTCACCACAACCCGACGTTGTGGCGACCCAAGAGTGGCACTTAACTAGCAGCCCACTACCGTGGACATCAAAAAATCAATGCGCTCCAGCAGCCTTGTTCAAATCGCTCTCCGCCCATTCTGTATAAACGCAGGCATCTGCAGTCGCCCAGCGCACACGCACCGGATCACCTGCCTTCATTGGCATGCCAGCAGCTGAAAGTGCCTTCACGGTCATCGACGTACCGCCCGAAGTCACCACGCTGCAAGTCTGGCTTTCGCCCAGGAACAACACCTCCACAACCTTGGCTGATACTTCATTCCAGCCCGCAGCCAGCGGCTCCTGAGTGGCTTGTTCGATACTCAGTGCCAACGCCTTTTCCGGGCGCACCATCAGCAACACATCCTGATTGGTTTGCAGGCCGGCTGTCAGGCGGATCGACAGCGATTGCCCTTCGAACGAAGCCACCGCGTTGCCCTGAGCCTTAAGTTTCAGGAAGTTCGAGTTACCGAGGAACGAGGCGACGAATGCATTCGGCGGGTTCTGGTACAAGTCATAGCCGCTGCCCAGGCCGACGATCTTGCCGTGACTGAAAATCGCGATGCGTTGAGACAAACGCATGGCTTCTTCCTGGTCGTGGGTCACATAGACAATGGTGATGCCCAAACGTCGATGCAGTTGGCGCAATTCATCCTGCAAGTCTTCGCGCAGCTTTTTATCCAGCGCACCAAGGGGTTCATCCATCAACAGAATGCGAGGCTCATAGACCAGCGCCCGGGCGATGGCGACGCGTTGTTGCTGGCCCCCGGAGAGTTGCGAAGGGCGGCGATGGGCGAATTGTTCAAGCTGCACAAGCTTGAGCATTGCATCGACCCGACGTTCACGTTCCGCTGTGGCCAATTTGCGAATCGCCAATGGGAAGGCGATGTTGTCGCGCACCGAAAGGTGCGGGAACAAAGAGTAGCGCTGAAACACCATGCCGATGTCACGCTTGTGTGGCGGCACGTTGACCAGCGATTGGCCATTGACCAGGATCTCGCCGCTGCTCGGTGTTTCGAAACCGGCCAGCATCGACAGGGTGGTACTTTTGCCGGAGCCGCTGGAGCCGAGAAAGGTGAGGAATTCACCGTCCTTGATGTCCAGCGTGATGTTGTCCACGGCGGCAAAGTCGCCGTAGTGCTTGTTCAGGTTGCGCAGGCTTACCAGCGGCTGGTCGTTCTGTTGAGCGGAATCTTTAATCACTGCACTCATGTCGTACTCCTGCGCGCTCAGGCGCTGATTTCATTGCGCCGGCGCAGTGCGGCGGCGATCACCATGACCAATACCGAGAGGCCGATCAGCAGCGTCGAGGCGACGGCGATCACGGGCGTCAGGTCCTGGCGCAGGGTGGTCCACATTTTCACGGGAAGGGTTTGCAGGGTCGGGCTGGCCATCATCACGCTCAACACCACTTCGTCCCACGACACCAGGAACGCAAACAGGGCACCGGCGACCATGCCCGGACGGATCGCCGGAAAGGTCACCTTGAACACCGCTTGCAGACGTGATGCACCGCAGATCACAGCGGCATCCTCGATCGACTGGTCGAACAGCTTCAGCGAATTGATGATCGAGATGATGGTGAACGGCAATGCAACAATGACGTGGCTGACCACGAAAGCGAACATCGTCCCGGTGTAGCCCAGTTTAAGGAACAGCGCGTACACCGCCACGGCGATGATCACCAAGGGCACGATCATCGGCAGGGTGAACAGGCCGTAGAGCATTTCCCGGCCAGGGAAGCGGCCGCGTACCAGGGCAAATGCAGTGGGCAGGCCCAGGGCGACGGCGAAGAACGTTGTCAACACCGCAACCTTGAGGCTGGCCATTGCAGCGTTCATCCAGTCGGCGTTGGAGAAAAACTGGCCGTACCATTTCAGCGTCCAGCCGGGTGGCGGGAACACCAGCCATTGCGACGATCCGAACGACAGCAGCACGATGAACACGATCGGCAGCAAAAGGAACAGACCGATCAGCCCGGTGGTGAAGTACAGGCCGAAGCGCATCCGACGGCTCATGGCATTAGGGGTCAGGAGCATGACGGCTTACCTCGCGTTGCTGGCGCCAACCGGGGATTCCGGTTGAAGCTTCAGGTAGAAGTAGAACAACACCAGCGTAATGACGATCAACAACGCGGCACCGGCGCTCGCCAGACCCCAGTTGAGGAAAGACTGCACCTGTTGAATGATGAACTCGGGCAGCATCATGTTCTGCGCACCGCCCAGCAGCGCCGGGGTGACGTAATAACCCAGAGACATCACAAACACCATCAGGCCACCGGAGAACAGGCCTGGCCGACACAGCGGCAGGAACACCCGGAAAAAGTTGGTCCAGGGACTGGCACCGCAGATCGAGCCGGCTTGCAGAATCATCGGGTCGATAGCCTGCATGGTCGCCTGCAGCGGCAGTACGATGAACGGGATCATGATGTAGCTCATGCCGATCACCACGCCGGTGAGGTTATGCACCATCTCCAGCGGTTGATCGATGATGCCCATCGCCATCAACGCCTTGTTGATGACCCCCGAAGCTTGCAACAGCACAAGCCAGGAGTAGGTACGGGCAAGGAGGCTGGTCCACATCGACAACAACACGATGTTGAGAATCCAGCGACCCCAGCCATGCGGCACCAGCGTAATCGCCCAGGCCAGCGGAAAACCCAGCAGCAGGCTGAACAGTGTCACCAGGCCGGCCACCGAGAAGGTGTTGAGCAGCACCCGGGCATACGCCGAGTTGGCGAACAATTGCTCGTAGTTGCCCAGCCCTGGAACCGGCTCAAGCACGCCGCGCAGTAGCAGGCCTATCAACGGTGCCAGAAAGAACAGACCGAGGAACAGAAGGGCGGGGATCAGGTTGCTCGAACCACGCCAGCGTTGTGCCAGAGTCGGGGATTGCCTCATCGCAACCGCCTCGCCGAGGGCCAGGCCGGCAGCACCATTGGCGCTACCGGTTGCAGTGGGTTGACGGGGCGCGGTTACCGTCATTTTCATTTGACCAGCCATTCGTTCCACCGTGTCGCGATGGCAGGACCGTTTTTGGCCCAATACGCGAAATCAAGAGTGATCTGATCCTTAGCGTAGGCAGTCGGCAGGTTAGGTGCCAAAGCCGAATCCAGGAGCGCGACGCTGTCGACGTTGACCGGAGCGTAGGCGGTCAGGTTGGAGAAGTCGGCCTGGCCCTTGGCACTGCTGGCGTTAGCCAGGAACTTCATTGCTGCGTCCTTGTTTTTCGAACCTTTGGGAATGACCAGGATGTCGGCCATGACCAGGTTCTGTTTCCAGCTCACGCCGACGGGGGCGCCGTCTTCTTGCAGGGCGTGAATGCGGCCGTTCCAGAATTGACCCATGCTCGCTTCGCCGGAGGCCAGTAACTGTTGCGACTGAGCGCCGCCGCCCCACCAGACGATGTCTTTCTTGATGGTGTCGAGTTTCTTGAAGGCCCGATCCAGGTCTAGCGGATAGAGTTTGTCCGCGGCGACGCCATCAGCCAGCAGCGCCAGTTCCAGCACGCCTGGGCTTGGCCATTTATAGAGTGCGCGTTTACCGGGGTAGGTCTTGGTGTCGAACAAAGCGGACCAGTCCTGGGGTTTGTTGGCGCCGAGCTTGCTTTCGTTGTAGCCGAGTACGAAGGAGAAGAAGAACGAGCCGACGCCGTGATCGGAGACGAACCGCGGGTCGATTTTATCCCGTTCAATGACTTTGAAATCGAGGGGTTCCAGCAAGCCTTCGGAGGCGGCGCGCAAGGCGAAGTCAGCTTCGACATCAACCACGTCCCACTGCACGTTGCCGCTTTCGACCATGGCTTTGAGTTTGCCATAGTCGGTGGGGCCATCCTGGACCACGGTGATGCTGCTGGCCTTGCTGAACGGATCGGCCCAGGCTTGCTTTTGCGCATCCTGAGTGCTGCCGCCCCAGCTGACAAAGTTGACGCTTTCAGCTGCCATCAACGCTTGGCTGGTCACGCTCAGCAGTCCCGCAAAAAGAACCGCGGTTGCACGTTTGTTCAACACCATTTTCACGCCCTCATTGTTGTGTTTATGAGCGGGGCTTCGAGCGCCCGCCTATCGGGAGCAGTAGGTCCATCGAGTCAGTTCTGACTGTCCGGTCTATGGAATATCATATTATGGTATTCCAAACTTTGTGCAAGCACTTTGCCGTACCGGCTATCTGCCAAAACATGCTTTTTTGTTCGGCGGGGGCATTGCCCAACCTAACTCGAATCCAGAGGACGACTTGCCCTTTGTAGGAGCTGGCTTGCCAGCGATGGATTCACAAACACCGCGTTTATCCGGCAAACACGCGTTATCGTTGATGACCATCGCTGGCAAGCCAGCTCCTACAGTGGGTCACCATTCACTGGACGAACGGGATGCTTTCTACGACTTCCAGGTCGTACCCGGTCAAGCCGGCGTATTTGAGCGGTGGGCCGAGATGACGCAGTTTGCCCACGCCAAGGTCTTGCAGGATCTGCGCCCCAGTCCCCACTTCAGAATAGATGCGTGACTGCGAACGGCTGAACTGGCGAGGCGGCTGCGTGAGTTGCGGCACGCGCTCGAGCAGTGCCTGTGACGACTCATGGTTGGCCAACACCACCACCACGCCACGACCTTCTTCGGCAATCCGTTGCAGCGCGGCCCATAGCGTCCAGTTGGACGGGCCGCTGTACTCGGCGCCGACGAGATCGCGTAATGGGTCGATCACATGCACACGTACCAGCGTCGCTTCATCGCGGCGCAAGTCGCCCATCACCATTGCCATGTGGACACCGCCTTCGATGCGATCTTCAAAGGTGATCAGACGAAAGGTGCCATGCACGGTCGGCAGCTCGCGTTCACCGATGCGCACCACGGTGTGTTCGGTGCTCAGACGGTAGTGAATCAGGTCGGCGATGGTGCCAATCTTGATGTCGTGCTTGCGCGCGAACACTTCCAGGTCCGGACGACGAGCCATAGTGCCGTCATCGTTCATGACTTCGACGATCACCGAGGCCGGCGTGAAGCCTGCCAGGCGCGCCAGGTCGCAGCCAGCCTCGGTATGACCGGCGCGTGTCAGCACGCCGCCTTCCTTGGCGCGCAACGGAAAGATGTGCCCCGGCTGCACCAGATCGGCGGGCCCGGCATTCGAGGCAACGGCCGCCGCAACGGTACGCGCCCGGTCCGCCGCGGAGATGCCGGTAGTCACCCCGGTGGCGGCCTCGATGGACACGGTGAACGCGGTGCTGAACACACTGCCATTGCTCGGAACCATTTGCTCCAGACCCAGGTGCTGGCAGTGGTCGTCGGTCAACGTCAGGCAGATCAGGCCACGCGCCTCACGGGCCATGAAGCTGATCGCTTGAGCTGTGCAACAGTCGGCTGCCAGCAGCAGGTCGCCTTCGTTTTCCCGGTCCTCGTCATCGACCAGCAGCACCATTTTGCCTTGGCGATAGTCGTCGATAATTTCTTCGATAGTGTTGAAGGCCATGTCGGGAATCTCAGTGTTTGATGGAAATGTATTGTGGTATACCATAATACAAAATCAGCCGAGAGGTCACTATGAAGGCGTACTGGATTGCTCACGTGGATGTCACCGACCCCGATCAATACAGCCAATACACCCAGCGGGCACCGCAGGCATTTGCCGAATATGGCGGACGATTGCTGGCGCGCGGCGGGCGCAGTGAGGCGATGGAAGGTCGGCCGACGCCACAACGCAGCGTGGTGATCGAATTTGACTCTTATGAACAGGCGCTGGCCTGCTATCGGTCAGATCTGTATCAGGAGGCGAAAGGGCATCGCGAGGGTGTGGCTCGGGCCGAGGTGATTATTGTCGAGGGTGTAGCGCCAGCATGAAAAACGCCAGATGACCCTGTAGGAGCCGGCTTGCCGGCGAAGGCGTCCTTGAGCATTGCGTTTATCTTACGGGCGCCTTCGCTGGCAAGCCAGCTCCTACAGGGGATACCGGTTTTCGCTAGCGGATGAAATGAATCTTCCCGCTGTCGTCGTTGCCGATGTAGATGCCATAGACGCCGGCCTGCCGTTCCTCGATGTAGCGCTCGAGGATCTGCCGGATCGCCGGGTAATAGATGCTGTCCCAAGGGATGTCCTCGGGTGCAAAGAATTTGTAGTCGAGGGTTTCCGGCCCGAACTGGCCGGTGATTTCCAGGGCGATGGCGCGAAAGATGATGTACACCTCGCTGATCTTCGGCACGCTGAAGATCGAGTAGGGTGAGAGGATTTCGCCGCGCACGCCACTCTCTTCCCAGACTTCGCGCAACGCTGCCTGCTCGGTGGTTTCGCCAGCTTCCATGAAGCCCGCTGGTAGCGTCCAGGTGCCGGGGCGCGGCGGGATCGCGCGTTGGCACAGCAAGTACTTGCCGTCCTGTTCGATGATGCAGCCGGCAATGATCTTCGGATTGATGTAGTGGATGTAGCCGCAGCTGCGGCACATCAGGCGCTCGTGCGTATCGCCCGGCGGTTGCTGCTGACCGAGGTCATTGCCGCCGCACTTTGGACAAAAGCTCGGGCTGAACATGATTAGCGACCTATGCGCGGTTCTTTGAGCGCAATGGGCTGGGTGATCTCGGGGATCGCCCCGGTCTCATCCTGCTTGCGTTTGAGGTAATCGAGGGCGACGGTGGCGGCGGCGCGGACGTGGTCGACGCAAGCCTGGTGAGCGGCCAGAGGATCACCGCTCTTGATCGCCTCGACCATGCGTTCCATTTCCTGGTTGCTGGCGCCACGACGGTTTTCCTGGGACACCGACGTCGCGCGCAGGTAGCTGATGCGCGCCTGAAGCTGACGCAGCTGAGTGGCCGCAACGTGGTTGCCGGAGCCTTCGAGCAGTACGTCGTAGAAACCTTGCACGGAGTCGATGACTTGTTGCAGTTCGCCTTCCTTGAGCGACTGGCGGTTTTCCTCCAGGGCTTTTTCCAGGGCCTTGATGTCCTTGGCCTTGGCGCGCAGGGTGAACAGCTGAACGATCAGCCCTTCGAGCACGCAACGCAGCTCATAAATATCGACGGCATCGGCCAGGGTAATGATCGCCACCCGTGGGCCCTTGGCGTCGGCGAATTCCACCAGACCTTCGGATTCCAGGTGGCGCAACGCTTCGCGCACGGAGGTACGGCTGACGCCCAGGCGATCGCACAGATCGCGTTCGACCAGACGGTCTCCCGGCAGAAGCTGGAAGTTCATGATGGCGCTTCGCAGTTTATCCAGCACGATTTCGCGCAGGGTAACGGGGTTGCGATTGACCTTGAAGCTGTCGTCGAGTGGCAGGCGTTTCATGGGGTCCGCTCTGAATGTGGCTGTCCATGCAAAAAGAGCACTTCGATCCTTTGGATCATCCGTACTCATTCAATCAAACAGCCAAGGTTAACTGGAGGCCTCGGCATCGGCTTCGGCGAACGCTTCACGGGCGAGCCGGAAACTGTCGACGGCAGCGGGTACACCGCAATATATGCCGACCTGAAGCAGAATTTCGCGTATTTGCTCACGACTCAGGCCGTTACGCAAGGCGCCGCGCACATGCAGTTTGAGTTCGTGAGGTCGGTTGAGGGCCGAGATCATGGCCAGGTTGATCATGCTGCGCTCTTTCAGCGACAACCCCTCACGACCCCAGACGTGGCCCCAGCAGTACTCGGTGACCATTTCCTGCAACGGACGGGAGAAGTCGTCGGCATTCTCGATGGAGCGTTTCACATAGGCTTCACCCAGCACCTGGGTGCGGATCTTCAAGCCTTTTTCGTACTTCTCGTTACTCATTTCGCTTATCTCCGTGGGGCACGGATATCAGTGCTGTTCTGTAGGAGCCCGGCTGGCCTGCGAAGGCGTCCTCAAGAACGCCATCTCCGGCAAGCCGGACTCCTACAATATGACCAACATGACCTAGAGCCCGCCCATCAGGGTGTATTTAAGTTCAAGGTAGTCTTCGATGCCGTACTTGGAGCCTTCGCGGCCCAGACCCGAGGATTTGATCCCGCCAAAAGGCGCGACCTCAGTGGAAATCAGCCCTTCGTTGATTCCGACCATGCCATATTCCAAGGCTTCACTCATGCGCCAGGCCCGGCCCAGATCACGGGTGTAGCAGTAGGCGGCCAGACCGAACTCAGTGTCGTTGGCCATTTGGATCGCTTGGGCTTCGCTGTCGAAGCGAAACACGGCTGCCAACGGGCCAAAGGTTTCTTCCTGAGCGACTTTCATCGCGCAGGTCACGCCGGCCAGCACTGTTGGCTGGAAGAAGCCGTGGCCCAACGCATGACGCTCACCACCACAAAGCAATTGCGCACCTTGTGCCAGCGCGTCCTGCACATGGTCTTCAACCTTGGCCACGGCGCGGTCGTTGATCAGTGGGCCTTGATTGACCCCGACATCGAAACCGCTGCCGACATTGAGTTGCGAAACCCGTTCGGCCAACCGCTCGACGAAGGCGTCATGAATACCGTCCTGCACCAGGAAGCGATTGACGCAGACACAGGTCTGGCCGGCATTGCGAAATTTGGCGATCAGCGCGCCTTCCACGGCGCGTTCCAGGTCTGCATCGTTGAAGACAATGAAGGGAGCGTTGCCGCCCAGTTCCAGCGAGACTTTTTTCAGTGTCGGTGCGCACTGCGCCATCAGCAATTTACCAATGCCGGTGGAGCCGGTGAACGACAGCTTGCGCACCAAGGGACTTGCAGTCAGCTCGCCGCCGATGGCGACAGCGTCCCCGGTGATTACGTTGAAGATGCCCGCTGGAATGCCGGCCTGTTCGGCCAATGCGGCCATGGCCAATGCCGAAAACGGGGTTTCCGGCGCCGGTTTAACGATGCAAGGACAACCCGCAGCCAGTGCCGGACCGGCCTTGCGAGTGATCATTGCCGCAGGGAAATTCCATGGTGTGATCGCCGCGACGACACCAATCGGCTCTTTGCTGACGACGATGCGCGCATCGCCCTTGTGGCTTGGAATGGTGTCGCCGTAAATGCGTTTGGCTTCTTCGGCAAACCACTCGATGAAACTGGCTGCATACAGAATTTCCCCCTTGGCTTCGGCCAGGGGCTTGCCCTGTTCCAGGGTGAGGATTTCGGCAAGGGCGTCGGCGTTTTCCAGCATCAGGGCGTGCCAGCGCTTGAGTGTGTTGCTGCGTTCCTTGGCGGTCAGGGCACGCCAGGCCGGCCAGGCCTTGTTGGCGGCGACGATGGCCTGCCGAGCGTACTCGGCTCCAAGGTTCGGTACGCTACCGATGAGTTCACCGGTAGCCGGGTTGAAGATGTCCTGTCGCGCACCATCGGGCGCATCCAGCCATTGGCCATTGATGTACGCCTGCTGGCGGAACAGTTGCGAGGCTGCTGGGCTCATGCCGGCTCCTGGAGAAGAGAGTGATTACCTGTAGGAGCCCGGCTTGCCGGCGAAGGCGTCCTCAGGTACGCCTTCGCCGGCAAGCCGGGCTCCTACAGGGTTTTGTGTGAAGCCATCACGCCAGGGCGGGCAGGGGACCCAGCTTGCCCTTGTGATAGATCATCGGTGTCACGGGTTGCTCGGGAAGAATCAGGTTCTTCACGGCGCCGACGATGATGGCGTGATCACCACCATCGTATTCGCGCCACAGTTCGCACTCGATGATCGCGGTGGCTTTGCGCAGTAGCGGGTTGCCCAACTCGCTCAGGTGCCAGTCGATGCCGCTGGCCTTGTCCTTGCCTTTGCCGGCGAAGGCATAGGCTTCGGCGGTCTGGTCGGCGGACAGTAGATGAATCGCGAACTGCTTGCTGTCGCGCAACACCGGGTAGGTGTCGGAAGCGTAATTGGGGCAGAACAGCACCAGTGCCGGGTCAATCGACAGTGCACTGAAAGCGCTGGCGGTAATGCCGACGATGCCGCCGTCCGGGTCCAGGGTGGTCACTATCGTGACGCCTGACGGAAACGAGCTCATGACGTCTTTGTAAATGCCGGGTTCGATCATTTCTCAGGACTCCTAACGCATCACAAACGGATCAGGCATCGGTGCCTGGGAGAGGTTGATCCACACCGTTTTCAGCTCGGTGTAGGCCAGCACCGAATCGATGCCGCTTTCGCGTCCATAGCCGCTGTTTTTGAAACCACCGATTGGCGCCATGGCCGACACTGCGCGGTAGGTGTTGACCCAAATGATCCCCGAACGCACGTCCCGGGCCAGGCGATGGGCACGGCCCAGGTCGCGGGTCCAGATACCGGCGGCGAGGCCGAACTGCGAGTCGTTGGCGATCGCCAGGGCTTCGGCTTCGTCCTTGAAACGAATGACTGAAGCCACCGGACCGAACACTTCTTCCTGCATGATCTTCATCGAGTTGCTATCGCACTCGAACAGCGTCGGCTCATAGAACCAACCGTCACCGAGATTGGCCGGACGCTTGCCGCCCAGGCGCAGTTTCGCGCCTTCGGCAATGGCATCAGCCACCAGACCTTCAACCACTGCCAGTTGCTGCGCGGTGGCCATCGGGCCCATTTCGCTACTGTCTTCCTGCGGGTTGCCGATACGGATGCGCTGGGCGCGTTCCACCAAGCGGCCAACGAATTCATCGTAGATTTCGTCTTGCACCAACAGACGCGAACCGGATACACAACTTTGCCCGGAAGCGGCATAGATCCCAGCGATCGCACCGTTGATCGCGCTGTCGAGATCAGCGTCGGCGAAAATTATGTTCGGCGATTTGCCGCCCAGTTCCAGCGACAGCTTGGCGAAGTTTTCGGCGCTGCTGCGCACGACATGCCGCGCTGTAGCCGCACCGCCGGTGAAAGCGATTTTGCGAACCAGCGGATGGCGGGTGAGGGCGGCGCCGGTGCTTGGGCCGTAACCGGTGACGACGTTGACCACGCCCGGAGGAATGCCGGCTTCCAGCGCCAGGCGCGCCAGTTCGAGAATGGTTGCCGAGGCGTGTTCGGACGGCTTGATCACGATGGTGTTGCCTGCCGCGAGGGCCGGGGCCAGTTTGATCGCGGTGAGGTATAGCGGGCTGTTCCACGGGATGATCGCGGCGACCACGCCCATGGCTTCGTGCACGGTGTAGGCAAACAGGTCAGGCTTGTCCAGTGGCAGTGTTCCGCCTTCCAATTTGTCAGCCAGGCCTGCGGTGTAGTGAAAGAACTCCGGCAGATAACCGACCTGGCCGCGAGTCTCGCGAATCAGCTTGCCGTTGTCGCGGCTTTCCAGCTGCGCCAGTTGTTCCTTGTTTTCGGCGATCAGATCGCCCAGGCGGCGAAGCAGTTTGCCGCGAGCGGTGGCGGTGAGACCTCGCCAGGCCGCACTCTCGAAGGCAGTCTGCGCAGCCTGTACGGCGCGCTCGACGTCAGCTTCGTCGGCATCAGGCAATTCAGCCCAGGCTTGTGCCAAGGCCGGGTTCAGGCTTTCAAAGGTCTTGCCGGACAGGGCATCGACCCATTCACCGCCGATGCACATCTGGAAGCGTGCGAGTGTCATGCAACGATCCCCTTTATATGGTTTTGTCGGGAGTGCGCGGTGTCGAGAAACTCCAGCAACAGCTGGTTGACCAGGCGCGGCGATTCTACGGGCATCATATGCCGCTGTTCGGCGAGCACGGCAACGGTCGCGCCGGGAATGCGCTGGGCCAATTGCTCAGCCATTTCGGGAGTCGATCCCGGATCCAACTCGCCGGTTGCAATCAATGTCGGCACCTGGATGCTGGCCAAGTCCTCGGCACGGTACATGTCTTGGGTTGCAAACAATTCATAGGTGGTCAAGTAACCCTGAGGATCATTGCCCGCCAGTGTCTGGCGGATCGCAGCGATCTGCGCAGGATTGGCTGCCTGGTATTCACGACTGAACCAGCGTGACAGCGCCGCCTCAGCGTTGGCGTCCGGCCCGTGTTCGGCGGCCTGGCTGGTGCGGGCGATAACACCGGCACGTTGTTCAGGGCTGCGATTGAACACGCTGTTGAGCACCACCAGACTTTGCAAGCGCTGCGGGTAATGCAGGGCAAAAGCCCGCGCCACCAGCCCGCCCATGGAAAAGCCGATCACCGCGGCCTTGGGCAATTGCAGGTGATCGAGCAACTCCAGCAACTGGTCGGCATAGCCAAGCAGGGGGGTTCCATTTTCCGGACGAGGACTGGCGCCATGGCCCAGCATGTCGTAGGCAATGACACGGTACTTCGTGGCCAGGCCAACGATCTGGCCGCCCCACATTTCTTTATTCAGGCCCACGCCGTGGATCAAGACCACGGGCTGGCCTTGGCCGGTCGCCAGGTAACTGGTTCCAGCCGGGGTGCGTTCAGCGGTGAGCCGAATCATGGAGCGCTCCTGCATACCTTTTTGTTGTAGTGATCGACCTTTATTACTGGGCTTTTTCGGCCGCCAGTTCTTCCAGGTCGATGTAGCGGTTGCCGATGCGTGGGTGCAGACGGCCGCCGTCGGCGCAACCCAGGACCACGACAATTTCGTCGGCACGTGGCGCGTCTTCGATCTGCATTTCCAGGGTGATGTAGTGCGAACGCAGGCCTTCGTCATCCTTGTGCATCATCGGAATCTGGATCGAGGTGCCCGGGCCACCGCGCTTGTTGGTGAAGCTCAGATAACTCTTGGCTTTAACCGCTTCGCGGTAATGGTTACCGAAACGCAGGGTGTGGATGACGGCGGAAGCGTGTTCGATTTCACCATCGGCACCGACGACGGCTGCCTTGCCGTAAGCCTCGATCTTCTCGGCACCGCCGATGATGCCTACCAGGCGCTCAACCATAAGTGCACCGAGGTCCGAGCAGTTGGCGCGGATTTCCGGTTTAAGGTCTTCGACAAAGCCGCGGCCCAGCCAAGGGTTCTTCATCACCACAGCCAGGCCGACCATGGTCACTGGCGTATCGGTGGCCTTGCCGCCTTCGATAAAGGTTTCTTCGACATAGCTGACGATCTTGCGGATTTCGAAACTCATGAGCTGCTCCGTTTCAGGTTGAAAGTGTCTGTGCGTATGATGGTATACCATAATACCGGATGCGCAAGACCCTGAAATGAGTTTCTGGTCGGAAGGTGATGAAAAGAAGGGGGGGAAGGGCGCAGTAGCTTTTAAGCGTCTCCACCAAAGCACCGCTACTCAGATATGGGCCTGCAGCAATACCCGGTGCTCCGTGCGGTGGATCGTTGGCAATATGGTCGATCCACCGTCTCGGCTCGTTTCGTGTTTCAGGCCGCGGCGCTCACTCCTGCGCCTTTGCCCTCCGTCGGAATGTCATGGAGGGAAATCCTTGAAGTCTCCGGCAATGCCAGTCCACCTGCCAGCGCAAGCAAAGCCACCGCGATTAGATAGAACGCCGGCGACAAGTTGCTGCCGGTGGTGCTGATTAGCCACGTAGCCACCAGCGGTGCGGTGCCGCCGAAAATGGTATATGCCATGTTGTAGGTAATCGCCGATGCGGTGTATCGAGTACGGGTAGGGAAGGTTTCCGAGAGCAAGGCCGCCGTTACCACACCGCACAACACTGCTCCAATCGCCAAGAGCATAACGCCGGCGACGGATGCTGCGAACGAGCCGGAGCTGGCCATCAGGAATGATGGATACACGGCCACAATTAATAGAGCGCAAGCCGTCATCACCGTTTTACGACGCCCGACCCGGTCCGAATACAGCCCGGCCAGTGGGCAGATTGCCGCAGCGAATAACAATGCAATCAATGACACCAGCAACGCTGTTGCTCGGCTGAGGCCACCCGCGACTTGCAGGTAGGTAGCGAAGTAGGTGGTGAACATATAAAACGATAGCGCCGTGAGTGACACAAAAGCGCCCAGGCAACAGATTGCCGCACCATGGTTGCGCAAGGTTTCCTTAAGAGGGGAATGGGCTACTGCATGCTCTTGAGTCACCGCCTGGAATGCCGGTGTCTCATCGAGCTTCCAGCGTAAGTACAGGCCCACCAGGCCCAGCGGCGCGGCAATCAGGAATGGCAGGCGCCAGCCCCAGCTACCCATCGCTTCGGCCGATAATGACGCCTCGAGTGCGTAGGCCACCACGGCTGCCGCGGCGAAGGCGGAAAATGTCGACACCGGAATGAAGCTGCCGTACCAGGCGCGTTTATTATGCGGAGCATGCTCCATCAGATAGGCACAGGCACCTGCGTATTCTCCCCCGGCGGAAAAGCCTTGGGCGCAACGGATCAGGGAAAGCAGAATCGGCGCCATGACCCCGATCGCGGCATAAGTGGGTAGCAGACCGATCAAGGTCGTCGCACTGGCCATCAGTAGAATCGTCATCGCAAGGGTTCGCTTGCGACCGATCCTGTCGCCCAGCATGCCGAAGAAAATCCCTCCGAGGGGCCGAAACGCAAAAGCCACGGCGAATACCGCAAAGGTTTTCAGCAGCGCGACACTGGCATCGCCACTTGGGAAAAATTGCTGGGCGATGGTCGTGGCCAAAAAGCCGTAGACGGCGAAGTCGAACCACTCGACGAAATTGCCGATGCCGGCGGCCACAATCACTCTTCTCAGGGTTCTTGGGCTGACTTGTTCTGTCGTTGCGCTCGTCATGCTGGAACACCTCAAGAGTTCGTTAGTAAGCTTTCGATTATCAGTGCAGGCACTAAGGTGGTTCACTTCAAAAGTGTCATCCACATAGTCAGTACCGACTTCATGCACTTGAATTAAGCATTACTCGCGCCAGATGGGTGGGTCATCGATAGCAGAGCCATCGCGAACAACTGAGGGGATCCGAACACGCTAAGCGTTCGCTTGAGATGGTAGGTGTTTACCGTCGGGGCCATTTCCGCTCTCGCTCCTTCTCGTTGTCAAAACAGGAGCGGGAACGTTCATCCAAAGAGTTGGCCGTCAGTGATACTTGACGGCCTTCGCTTGCAGCTTTTCGATCCGCAGGTGCCCCACAAATGCAACGTCGCTCAAGGGCGTTTCACTGCATCGGTACCCAAAGGCTCCAGGTAAATATCAGCTGTACTGACTTGTCGATCCAGAAGCGGGTTTGGGCCTCCAGTTGTGGGTCAGCTGATAGGCAATTGCCAGCCATATGAACCACCCCGGCATCACCATTAAGGCAATACGGGTGTCAGGTCTTAATGCCAGCAAACAGAGAACAAAGCCCAGGAACGCCAAAGAGAACCAGGCCATCGGTACACCGCCAGGCATCTTGTAGGCCGATTGCGCATGCAGGTCGGGCCGGCTTCTGCGATAGGCAATGTACGACGCGAGGATGGTCGACCAAGTGAAAATCACCAGGATCGCCGATACGGTAGAGACAATGGTGAACGCTGTCATGACTTCCGGAACGATGAACAGCAGCAGTACACCCACCAGCATCAACAGTGTGGTGAACGCCAGGCTCAGCAGAGGCACGCTATTGCCCGACAAACGCCGAAAAATCCCCGGAGCATTGTCGTGACTGGCCAGCCCAAACAGCATGCGGCTGGATGAAAATACGCCACTGTTGGCCGATGAGGCGGCAGACGTCAGAACCACAAAGTTGACGATACCTGCTGCGGCGGGAAACCCTGCCACTAGAAACAGTTCGACGAAAGGGCTCTTGTTGGGCGAAACCTGTTGCCAGGAAGTCACTGCAATAATGCAGGCCAGTGCCAGCACATAAAACAGGATGATTCTCAACGGAATCGAGTTGATGGCTTTAGGCAGGGTCTTCTCGGGGGAGCGCGTTTCGGCTGCTGCAGTGCCGATCAGCTCAGTGCCGGCAAAGGAGAAGATTGCCATCTGGAAACCGGCGAAGAAACCAAACAGGCCGTTGGGGAAGGCTGCCTGTTTATCCAACAGGTGGTTCAGGGATGCAGTGACGCCATTGGGTGAGACGAAGGAGCTGGCAATCAGCACAATACTGACGCCAATCAAGGTGACGACGGCAATGATCTTGATGATCGCGAACCAGAACTCCACTTCGCCGAAAAGCCTGACCGTCAGCACATTCAAGGCAAACAGCGTCATTAACATACCGATGGCCGGTATCCAGGCGGGTACATCGGGGAACCAATACTGAAAGAATCCGCCGACCACGACTGCATCGCCTACCACCGCGACGCTCCAGCTCAGCCAGTACGACCAACCAAGGAAGAAAGCCGCTCGCGGGCCGAGGTAGGCACCGGCAAAATCCGCGAAGGTTTTGAAGTTCAAGTTCGAGAGCAACAGTTCGCCCATGGCGCGCATGACGAAGTAGACGAACAGACCGATGATCATATAGATGAGGATGATCGACGTGCCGGAGAGGGCGATGATCTTCCCGGAGCCCATGAACAGACCTGTCCCGATGGCACCTCCCATGGCCATTAACTGAATGTGACGATTGCTGAGCGTGCGCTGCAGCGCGGGCTGTTCAACTAGCCCGGACGGGGTCGATTTCATTACAAAACCTCTTGATTTTATGTTTTTGAGTTTTGGCAGAAAAGTGGATGTCTAAAGTTCTTGTTAGAGCTGCAATGGCTACTGACGGTGGTTGTTTGCGGGTGGCAAGGTTTCTCGTCCGCGAACAAGGTGCGCCGCCCCTCGGCACTTGCTCAGGGGGCCTGACCGATGGCTATCAGCTGACTGTGCGTAGACGCGAGGGAGCTGCCGGCTGCTGTTCAAGCAGTTGGTAGAGATTTTTTATGTTGGTAGGCTTCGGCACCAAGTGGATGCGCTCACCGATTGCATGCTCCCGCGCCAGGTCGTGCACGTAGCGCAGTGACGAAAAGTCTTCCAGGGCAAAACCCACCGAATCGAACACGGTGAGCTGGGAGTCGTTCTCGCGGCCCCGGACTTCGCCTTGAACAATCCGGAAGAACTCGATGACGGGAAAGTCGGGCTCCAGTTGTTGAATATCGCCTTCAATCCGGGTTTGAGGTTCAAACTCAACGATGACGCGGGCTTTGCGCAGGATGTCGGCGTGCAGTTCGGTTTTCCCCGGGCAGTCACCGCCGACGGCATTGATATGCATGCCGGGCTCGATCATCTCGGGCGTCAAAATCGTTGCATAGGCCTTGTCTGCCGTGACCGTGGTGACGATGTGCGCGCCCTTGACCGCTTCCTGTACCGAGTTGGCCAGAATCACCTCAATATCCGGAAATGCGGCCAAGTTGTGCTTCAACTTTAGTGAAGCGTCGCGATCGATATCGAAAATGCGGATTTCTTTTATAGACAGCATTTCGTGGAAAGCGAGGGCCTGAAACTCGCTCTGGGCGCCATTACCGATGATTGCCATGATGCTTGAACCAGGGCGCGCCAGGGACTGCGCGACCAGCGCGGAGGTCGCTGCAGTGCGCACGGCTGTGGTCAGCGTCAGTTCGCTGAGCAAAGTTGGATAGCCACTGTGGACATCGGCCAGGACACCGAAGGCCATGACTGTCAGCAAGTTCTTTTGACCGTTGTCCGGGTGACCATTCACGTATTTGAACGAGTACTGTTGGCCATCGTCAGTCGGCATCAACTCGATCACACCGTCGGCCGAATGATTGGCGGTGCGAGGCGACTTATCAAACTGCGCCCAGCGTGAGTAGTCAGCTTCGATGTAAGCCGCCATTTCGCGGATTACCCGGCGGATTCCCACCTTGGCGAACAGGCGTGCGGCATGATCGACATCGATAAAAAGAGTCATGTTTTTATTCTCCGGTTCAATAGTTGAAACGCTGCGATTCAGGGGGATAACTCAGGCGCGTTTGCTCTCGTAACCATGCAGCACGTTGACCGCATTGATCCCGATTTCATCGACCATGTAGCCGCCTTCCATCACGAACAGGGTGGGGCAGCCCACACCCGCTATCAGCTCGCCGATGCCGATGAAGTCTTCGCTTTCCAGCAGGAAGTGGCTGATGGGATCGTCCTTGAACGTGTCGACACCCAGTGAAATAACCAGCACTTCAGGGGCAAATTGCTGGAGTTTCTTGCAGGCGTGGAGCAGGGCGTTGCGGTAACTTTCCCAGGTGGTGTTCTTCGGCATCGGATAATTCAGGTTGTAACCTTCGCCGTGGCCTGCGCCGACTTCATGGCTGAAGCCTGAGTAGTACGGATAGGACACCGCCGGCTCGCCGTGCAGCGAGACAAACATGACGTCGCTGCGCCCGTAGAAAATGTTCTGGGTACCGTTGCCATGATGAAAGTCGACGTCCAGTACCGCGACATGCTTGGCGCCTCGGGTAATGGCCTGCTGTGCGGCGATGGCGGCGTTGTTGAGATAGCAGTAGCCGCCCATGTATTCACGCGCGGCGTGATGGCCGGGCGGGCGGCAGAGGGCAAAGGCACTGTCGTGGCCTTCATCGATCAGCGCCAGTCCGGTCAGCGCGATATCGGCGCTGGTTTTTACCGCTTGCCATGTGGTGGCGGTAATGGGGGAGCCGGCATCCATGGCGTAGAAACCCAGCTTGCCGTCGATGAACGTCGGGACTTGCTCGTTCGCCAGATCGCGCACCGGCCATACCAGCGGCAAGGCATCGTGGGTGCGTCCGGTTGCGCTCCATTCAGACCAGGCGGATTCCAGAAAAGTTACGTAGCGCTCGCTGTGCGCGTTGACATAGCACGACCGGTCAAATGCTCGTGGTTCGATGATCTGGCCTAGCCCTACCTGTTTAACCCGATGATGGACGGTATCAGCCCGACTGGGCTGTTCAAAGGACGGTTTGAGCACGCCGTCTTTCAATTCGGTGCCGTGGTGCAAACGGTGGGAATCACTGAAAACTGTAAACATTGTGCGCATCCGTTGATGTGAGCCAGTGCAAATATTTTGTTCTGGTACAGATGCGAAATCTTTGCTTTGTTTTCATGGTTTGGTAGATATTGCGGGTGGTTTTACTCAGGAATGGCGCCATGCAGAAAAAAATATCCAAACGCATCAGTCTCGACGACACCGACCTGGCGATACTCGCGTTGTTGCAGGAGGATGCGAGTATCTCCAACGCCGAGCTCAGTGAGCGCCTGTCGTTAAGCCTTACGCCTTGCTGGCGGCGTCGTAAGAGAATGGAGGAGGCGGGCGTGATTAAGGGCTATCAGGCGAACCTTGATCGACGAATGCTGGGGCTGGATATCCTGGCGTTCGTGCACATCCGTTTTTCCACCCACGCTGATCACGCTCCCGACGCTTTCGAGGCGGTGATTGCGCAATTGCCTGAAGTGTTGTCCTGTCACAAGATCACCGGGGATGCCGATTACGTGCTGCAAGTGTTGGCAGAGGATCTTGATAGCTACAGTGACTTTATCGAGCAGGTGCTCAGGTGTCAGGTGGGTATTGCCTCCATCCAGTCCAGCCTGGCTTTACGCGAGGTCAAGACCAGTAGCCGTATTGCGATACCCAAATCGAGCAAGGACTGAGCGGGCAGGGGTTAGATCACCTTTTCAGAGTCGTGTTAGAGACTGTCTTGTTTCGACGGCACTTGGCAGTCAAACGCTCTAATCCGCGGCTTCGGCTAATCGCTGTCGTAAAACTGTAATGTTACGGTCATAGAATTGACACGACTTCTTACATTTGACCTAAGCTGGCCTCTGGCCTTTTTCACGGATGAGCAAGCCCCATGCGTCGTGTCGTATTCAATCAGAAAGGTGGTGTTGGAAAATCCAGCATTGCCTGCAACCTTGCCGCTGTAAGTGCTGCCGAAGGTTACCGAACGCTGCTGGTTGATCTCGACCCCCAGGCAAATTCGACCCACTATCTCACTGGCCTGATCAACGAGAGGATTCCGACGGGCATCGCCGATTTTTTCAAACAAACATTGTCCGGCGGCTTCGAAGGCAGAAAGAGTCGCGTGAACATAATCGAGACCCGATACGACAACCTCCACCTGGTGGCTGCCAGCCCCGAACTGTCAGACCTCCAATCAAAACTGGAGAGCAAGTTCAAGATCAATAAGCTGCGCAAGTTACTGGTAGAGCTTTCCGAGGATTATGAGCGCATCTATATCGATACACCTCCGTCACTGAATTTTTACACCTTCAGCGCGCTGGTGGCTGCAGACAGGTTGCTGATTCCGTTTGATTGCGACAGTTTTTCTCGTCAGGCGCTGTATCGCGTCATCGAGCAGGTAGAAGATCTACGTTGTGATCACAATGAATCACTAAAAGTGGAAGGGGTGGTGGTTAACCAGTTCACTGGGCACACTGGCTTGCACCAAAGTCTCGTTAATGAGTTGCTGGCAGAAGGTTTACCTGTGCTGCCGGTTTACCTGAGCAGCTCCGTCAAGATGCGCGAATCTCACGAAGTTTCAGTCCCCCTCATCCATTTGGCCCCTCGCCATAAGCTTTCGCTGGAATTTGTTGGCTTGCTGGATGCCCTGGAACGGGCCGCCTAGCGTAAGCGTCCAGTCAATACACCTTCCAAGTTCCAGCATTAAGGACGAGGGTGTCCGCGTAATTTTTTATCAGTGCTGAAAAACCGGTGCCTTGCCCTGACAGCCAGGCACCGGACCCCCTCAAAAACGCGGTTTGATGGTTTTCCACTCAGGCTTGTAACGCTGCATCTGTTTCACATCATCGCGCTGGCGAATGCCACAAGTCAGGTATTGGTCATGCAGCTTGCCCAATTGATCGTGATCCAGCTCCAGGCCCAACCCGGGCGCTCGGGTAATTTTCACGCAACCATCGACGATGGGCAGCTTGCCGCCCTTGATCACCTCTTCGTCCGGCTCCTGCCAAGGGTAATGCGTGTCACAGGCGTAATCGAGATTGGGCACCGAGGCGGCGACATGGGCCATGGCCATCAGGCTGATCCCTAGGTGCGAGTTGGAATGCATGGACACGCCCACGCCAAAGGTCTGGCACATTTTCGCCAGCGCCTGAGTGTCGCGTAGCCCGCCCCAATAGTGGTGGTCGGCGAGGACGATCTGCACGCTGTTCAATGCCACACTGCGGCGAAACTCATCGAAATCAGTGACCACCATATTGGTCGCCAGCGGCAGGCCGGTGCGTTTGTGCAGTTCGGACATACCCTCCAGGCCCGGCGTCGGGTCTTCGTAATATTGCAGGTCGTCGCCCAGCAGTTCGGCCATGCGAATCGACGTTTCCATGGACCAGTTAGCGTTCGGATCGATCCGCAGCGGGTAACCCGGGAAGGCCTTTTTCAGCGCCTTGATGCACGCAACTTCATGCTCTGGCTCCAGCGCGCCAGCCTTGAGCTTGATGCTCTTGAAACCATAGGTCTCGATCATGCGCCGAGCCTGGGCGACGATCTGCTCTTCGTTCAGCGCTTCACCCCAGCTGTCTGGTTTGTAAGGCGAATCGATATGCTGGGCGTATTTGAAGAACAGATAGGCGCTGAACGGAATCTCGTCACGGATCGCACCGCCCAGTAAGTCCACCAACGGCACGTTCAGCGAGTGCGCCTGTAAATCCAGGAACGCCACTTCGAACGCCGAATACGCATTGCTCACCGCTTTGCTGGCGTGCGAACCGGGTGCCAGTTCTGCGCCGGCGATGCTCGCCGGTTTGTTCGCCGCCACGGTCGCCTGCACGATGGCGCGCAGCTGATTGAGATTGAACGGGTCGAGGCCGATCAACTTGGCTTGCAATTGCTGCTGGATCGCCAGCGCCGGAGCGTCGCCGTAGCTCTCACCCAGGCCAATGTAGCCATTGTCGCTCTCGATCTCGATGATCGAACGCAGCGCAAACGGTTCGTGGATACCACTGGCATTGAGCAGTGGCGGATCACGGAAAGCGATGGGGGTGACGGTGACTCGTTTGATTTTCAAGAGGCTGCTCCCTTTGAACCTGAACTCAAGGCTTGTTGACTGATGGATTGTTTGCAGGCTGCGTCCTCGGCGGGTTTGCCGGTCCGCGAGCGAAAGGCGTCGCCACGGGGTGCCGTGCGGGCGAAAAAGATCACCACGGCCGCAACCAGTGATGTGGCGGCCAGGCCGTAAAGTCCACCCTCGATAGAGCCGGTTTTTTGTTCCAGAAAACCGAACGCCGTCGGGGCCACGAAACCGCCAAGGTTGCCGATGGAGTTGATCAGGGCGATCACCGCGGCGGCGATGCGCGCATCCAGATAGCCTTGCGGAATCGGCCAGAACAACGCCGAGGCAGCCTTGAAACCTATGGCCGCAAAACAGATGGCGACGAAGGCGAAGACCGGTCCGCCCGTGGTCGACATGAACATGCCGAAGGCCGCAATCACCAGCGTCAACGACACCCAGGCTTGCTGGTGTTTCCATTTACTGGCCATGGCGGCGAAGCCATACATCGCGACAATGGAAATGAGCCACGGAATCGAGTTGAACAGGCCGACCTGGAAGTCGCCGAGGTTGCCCATTTTTTTGATCATGCTCGGTAGCCAGAACGTGGCGCCATAGATGGTCAAGGCAATGGAAAAGTAGATAAAACAGAACAGGGCAATTTGCTTGTCGGCCAGCAGTTTGAACATCGACGGTTTGATCGTCTGGGCGGCTTCGCGAGCCTGCTGCTCCAGCGCGATGGCGCCAACCAGGGAGTCCTTTTCTTCGGCGCTCAGCCATTTCGCTTCACGCGGATGAGATTGCAGCCAGAACCAGACAAAACCGCACAGGACGATGGAGGCGAAGCCTTCAATCAGGAACATCCACTGCCAGCCATGCAGGCTGAAACCGCTGACGTTCAGCAGCGCACCGGACACCGGGCCGGAAATGACCGAAGCAATGGCGGAACCGCTGAGAAAGATCGCCATGGCTTTGCCCCGTTCAGTCGACGGCAGCCACTGGGTGAAGTAGTAAATGATGCCCGGAAAAAACCCCGCTTCGGCCGCGCCGAGAATGAAGCGCAGCACATAGAAGCTGGTTTCGCCACGCACGAAGGCCATGGCCATGGCCGCTACGCCCCAGGTGAACATGATGCGCGTCAACCAGGCGCGAGCACCGTAGCGTTGCAGCAGCATGTTGGAGGGCACTTCGAATATCGCGTAACCGATGAAGAACAGCCCGGCACCCAGGCCATAGGCCGCGGCGCCGATGCCCAGGTCGGTTTCCATGTGGCTGCGTACGAAGCCGATGTTGACCCGGTCGATGTAGTTGACGATGAACATCACCACAAACAGCGGCAGCACATGGCGCTTCACCTTGGCCGCGGCGCGGGCAAGCACATTCGGGTCCGGCGGATTCTGGAGGGTATTCAAGAGGCAACTCCCGATCATTGTTTTTTTAGGGACGAGCCGATCATGGACGCGGCAATTAATCCCGTCTAATCTAACTTGGCATTCGATTGATACCTGGATTAGATCAATGTTCGAACTGACTCAACTGCGCTGCTTCACCACGGTGGCCACCGAACTCAACTTTCGTCGCGCCGCCGAACGCCTGAACATGACGCAACCGCCCCTCAGTCGACAGATCCAACTGTTGGAGCACCACTTGGGGGTCGAGCTGTTCACCCGCACCACCCGTAGCGTTGCCCTCACCGCCGCCGGTCGCGCCTTTTTCATCGAAGCGCAGAACCTGCTGGAGCGTGCCCAGCAAGCCGCCGTCACTGCCCGGCGTTTTGCCGAAGGCGACATCGGCTCGGTCAATATCAGCTTCGTTGGCAGCGCGGTGTATGAATTCCTGCCCAAGGTCATTGCTGAAGCACGGCTCAAACAGCCCCATGTCAAAATCGATCTGTCGGAGATGAACACCTACCAACAGCACGAAGCCCTTCGCGCCCGGCGTATCGATCTGGGCATCGTCCGCGCGCCCTTGCTGGAACCGGGCTACGCCACCGAGTGCCTGGTGCGCGAGCCATTTGTCTTGGCTGTCCCCAGTCGCCACCCGCTGGCCAGTGCCGAAACCGTGTCCGTCAAAGACCTCGATGCGCAACCGTTCCTGATGTACTCCCACGCCGCCTATCCGCCGTTCAACGAACTGCTGACCGGCATGCTGCGTTCAGCCCGCGTCGCTCCGGAATACGTGCAATGGCTCGGTTCGTCACTGACTATTCTGGCGCTGGTCAACGCCGGAATGGGCCTCGCCCTGGTCCCTCGCTGCGCCACCAGCGTGGTGTTCAAGAACGTGGTGTTTCGGGATATCGATCTGGGGGAAGGCGTACAGAGCGAGCTGCATTTAATCTGGCGCGAGAATAATGACAACCCGGCGTTTGCGATGTTGCTGGAGGGGATTCGAAAGGCTGTGAGGGAGGGATGGGGGGTGTGAATTTGGCCATTTTTTTGTTGGCTCAAATGAGAGTCTGGGTCGGGCAGTTTTTGAGGGAGGTCTGGTTAGCGCAGAGCGCTAGCTACAAGTGACACTGACTGCCTTTGCGGCGCGTTCGAGCTGTTGTTTAACATCGACGGGGATCCGCTGCTTCATTAATCGTTGTTCGAGGAATGCTTGATTGCCTCGAGCGTCCACCTCTGCCTCAACAGGGGCGTCCACCGCTTCTATGGCGGCAGCGTGACTCTCCATGACCGAATCAACATCCGCCGCGCTATTCGCACCTTCGAGAGCGCGGATCAGTTTCGCCACTTCCTCTTCTTCAGCGTTAGCGTACGCCTCTACGGTCATCCCGGCAGCCAAGGCTCGCGCTCGAATTTCTACTCCTTTTAAGGCGTGCCTGGCTTCACTGCAAGAAACTTCTTGATTCTGCTTTGCGACGGCTCTCCATTGGAGTAGACCAACGGTCATCGTGCCGATAATTGCCAAGGTGATAGCACCGCTCAGGATCCGCTTCATGGCCACTCTTGGTTTCTGAAGTGAGTTATCGATGGGCGTCGCTTCATCTCATGTCGATGAGATCAAAGCGTTGCATTTACGTCAGTTTAAGGGCTGTCGATCTCCTGCCACCGACGGTGCTACCTGGAACTGACTTACTGACTATAGCTAGGAGCAGATGAACCGGGTTCAGAATTTTGTCCTGATTTACTCCTGGGCATGAACGCCCGAGGTTTCAAAAAGAATCTCACAGCGGTACCCGAGCGTCTTAGAATCTCTCGTTCTACCGCCCTTTAAAAAACTTTTTAAACCCGCGAAGGTTCAAGGAAAAGCACCTTTGCAGGGCGGTACGTCGTCCCTGAGCCGTCAATCCCCACCTTGATGTCCTCAGGTCTTCTTGGGGGAACGCAACATTCCCGCCCGTCACCCACATGAAACCCCAGCCCGTCGAACCGGCACTAACCCGTGGTGGCGTTGTCAGTAATTGGCACCTGTAGCGACGAGGATCGTCTCTGATAGCGGCACATCAAGCTACGTGTAGTGTTTTCTCCAATGCCTCACGGCAAAAAAACTCGCGACGGATTGCTCTTGGACCGACTATTCCTTTTGCGGGCGACATTCTATGGGTTTACTTCTCGATCCGCGTCATGACATTGATGCCGCTTTATTAAGCTATCGCCGGGTGTTCTGGTCGCTGGCGCTGTTCAGTGGCGTGATCAACCTGCTTGTGCTGGTGCCGTCGCTCTACATGATGCAGGTGTACGACCGGGTCCTCACCAGCCGCAACGAAACCACCTTGTTAATGCTCACATTGATCGCCCTGGGACTGTTCATGTTCAGCGCCCTGATCGAGTGGGCACGTGGTGTGGTGATGATTCGCATGAGTGCGGGGCTGGACGATGCCTTGGGCGAGCGGATTTTCGACGCTGCCTTCGCCCGCAGCCTGCGCGAGCACAACGCCAATCCGGCGCAGGTGCTCACCGATCTGGCGACGCTGCGGCAGTTGATCACCGGCCAAGGTCTGATAGCCTTGCTCGATGCGCCGTGGTTGCCAATCTTCCTGCTGGTGGCGTTCATCTTTCATCCCTGGTTCGGCGTGCTGACGCTGGTTCTGGCCCTGGTGCTGATTGGCCTCGCGCTGTGGGGCGAGTTGGCGACTCGCACGCGCTTGGGCGAAGCCAATCGCCTGGGTGTGCAGTCATCGATCTATGTAAACAGCACGTTACACAATGCCGAAGTCATCCAGGCCCTGGGCATGCTTGGGCCTTTGCGCCAGCGCTGGAGCCTGCTGCAGCAACGCATCATTACCGCCCAGGCCCATGCCAGCGATCGTAGCGCGCGTATCACCTCGACGACTCGTTTCGTACGCATCTCCGGACAGTCGCTGGCCCTGGGGCTGGGGGCGTTGCTGGTGCTTGAAGGCCAATTGTCGGCGGGCATGATGATTGCTATGTCGCTGCTGCTGGGGCGGGCGCTGGCGCCCGTGGAAATCGCTATTGGCTCGTGGAAGCAATTCAATTCCGGCCGCCAGAGCTACCAGCGCCTGAGCCAACTGCTTGCCCAGCATCCGCGCGAGCGCCTGCGTATGCCTTTGCCACCGCCCACCGGCGCGGTGCGCCTGGAGCAGTTGTATGTCGGCCCGCCTGGCGCCTCGCAACCGGTCCTGCGGGGCATCAATTTCAGCCTTGTCAAAGGGGATGTACTCGCCGTCGTCGGCCCCAGCGCCAGTGGTAAATCAACGCTGGCCAGAGCGCTGGTCGGGGTATGGCCGGCCATGGGCGGGTCGGTGCGCCTGGACAATGCCGAGATCAGTCAATGGTCCCACGACGCCCTGGGCCCGCACCTTGGATACCTGCCTCAGGACATCGAGTTGTTCGACGGCAGTGTGGCCGACAACATTGCCCGCTTCGGCGAGCAGGACGCCGACAAGATCATCGCCGCCGGGCGTCACGCCGGCATTCACGAGATGATCCTGAGGTTCCCCAAGGGTTACGACACGCCACTGGGCCCCGGCGGGCTTGGTTTATCAGGTGGACAAAAGCAACGCCTCGGCCTGGCTCGCGCGCTCTATGGGTGCCCGTCGCTGATCGTGCTCGACGAGCCCAATTCCAACCTCGATGATGCCGGAGAGTTGGCGCTGGTGCAGGCCATCAATGCGCTCAAGACTGCTGGCAGCACCGTGGTGCTGATTACCCACCGGCCTAATGTGCTGGCGGTGGTCGATCACATCCTGGTGCTCAAGGACGGCGCTCAACAAGCATTCGGTCCACGGGATCGGGTACTCAAGGCATTGATGCCGGGGCCAAGACCGGCCGCAGTCAGGGAGGCTGGCAGAAATGCGTGATCTGACCCCTGGGGCACAAATGTACAGCGAGCAGGGGCTGAGCGTGCGCGCCACCACGCCGCAGCCCTGCGCCAATACCGATGCCAGGGGGGCTGCACGCTTTGGTGTGGGTTTCCTGGTCTTGACGCTGGGGGGCTTCCTGCTCTGGGCTTGCCTGGCGCCGCTCGACCAGGGGGTCGTGGGCAGCGGCACTGTGGTGGTGGCGGGCGAACGCAAGGCTGTGCAGTCGTTGGTCGGTGGGGTGGTGGAAAAGCTGCTGGTCAGCGATGGCGACCGCGTCACGCAGGGACAGTTGCTGGTGCAGCTCAATACGGTGCAGGCGCAGTCGCAACGGGACGTGACCCTGGGCAAGTTGCTCAATGATCGTAGCGTCGAGGCGCGATTGATTGCCGAGCGCCTGGGCTCAGCCGAGATCCAATGGCCCGCTGAACTGCTGGAACGCGCCGACGAGCCTCGGGTCAAGGCCGCCATGGCCTTGCAGAGCCAATTGTTTCTGACCCGCCGCGCAGAATTGGGCAGCCGCTTGCAAATCATCGAACACGAAGTCGCGGCATTGCAGCAGCAATTGCAAGGTTACGAAGGTGTCAAGCGTAACTACGACGCGCAGATGCGTTTCCAGCAGCAGGAGCTGGAAGGCCTGCGTGGTTTGGCCAGTGAAGGCTACATTCCGCGGAACAAGCTTTTAGAGGCCGAACGCAACGCAGCCCAATTGGCCGGGCAGATTGCTTCCGGGGTGGGCGATGTCGGCAGGACCCGCCAGGCGATCAACGAAAACGGGCTCAAGGCCTTGCAGGCGCAGCAGGAATTTCGCCGCGATGCCGAAACCCAGCTCAGCGAGGTCTCTGCCGAGGCGGCAGGTTATGCCGATCAGATTAATGCCTTGCAGTTTGAAGTCGACAACGGTGCGATCCGTGCGCCGGTGTCCGGGCAGGTCATGGACGTGAGTATTCATACGGTCGGGGGCGTTGCGCAGGCCGGCCAAACCCTGATGCAGGTGGTGCCGCTGGATGCGCCGATGGCGATCACCGCGCGTTTCGAGCCGCTGATGGCCAATAAGTTGCGCCCGGGGCTGCCGGTACATGTGCATTTCACCGCGCTGCAACGGGTGGATACGCCGACCGTCACCGGCACGGTGACTACGGTGTCGGCGGACCAGTTGATTGATGAACAGACGCACCAGCCGTACTTTTCCGCCAAGGTCGAAATTCCCGCCGACACCGTCGCCTCGCTGCAGGCCTCCGGCCTGCTGGTGCGCCCCGGCATGCTCGCCGATGTCACGGTGGTGACGGGGGAACGCACCTTGATGAATTACCTGATGAAACCTTTGCGTGAACGCCTGCTAGCGGCCTTCAAAGAGGAATGAGCATGACCGATCGCAGCCGCTATCGCTGCGGTCGCGCCAGTTTGCCCATCCCCTGTAGGAGCGAGCTTGCTCGCGAAAGCGGTAGATCAGTCAGCCTGCTTGCTGAATGTACCGCCGCCTTCGCGAGCAATGTGCAACTCAGGCTGCAAAGTCGCTGGCGTGCAGTTCCTGGACGCCCACCAGTTCGAACTCGAACTCAGGGGTGGCGTCGGCGTTGACACTGCCTGCGAGGATGCCATCGGCAAAGCGCAGTTGGCCGGTGGCGTTGGTGGGGTCGAAGGCGTTGCTGCCGATGAACGTGAAGGCGTCGACGGTGGCCGTCAGGGGGTTGGCATCCAGGCCGGTAAGGTCCAGATGATCACCCTCGGTGGTCTTGAAGCCGCTGATCACATCACGCAATGCCCCGATGCCCATGTCCGACAGGGCAGCAAACGCGTAAGTGTCCGCGCCAGTGCCACCGGTAAGGCTGTCAGTGCCTGCACCGCCGATCAGCCGATCATCGCCCGAACCACCCACCAGCGTATCGTTGCCCGCACCACCGTTCAGAATGTTCCCTAAGCTGTTGCCCGACAGATTGTCGGCGTAAGCGCTTCCCGTCACGTTTTCGACAAATTTCAGGGTGTCGAGCCCGGAACTCACGGTGTTTTGTTGTGCGGACGTCGATAGGTTTACGGTAACCCCCGCCGAGGCACGCTCATAGGACACTGTGTCATTGCCATCGCGCCCGTCCAGCACGTTGTTGCCGGCACTGGCGAACAGCGTGTTGTCCAGCGCATTCCCCGTGCCATTGGCAGCGCCAGCACTATCGATATACAGATTCTCGACGTTGCTGCCGAGGGTATAGGCCGCCAGGCTGCTGTGCACGCTGTCGATCCCTCCCGGCACCCCATTGCTGTTGGTCTCGATCACGCTGTCGTCGGCGTTGTCGACATAGTAAGTGTCGTTGCCATCGCCACCGCTCATGCTGTCGTCCCCTGCGGCACCATCGAGCACGTTGTCGGCGGCATTGCCGGTGATGAAGTTGCGCCGCTCATTGCCGGTGCCGTCGATCTCCGACACGCCGGTGAGCACCAGGTTTTCGAGATTGGCGCCCAACGTCCAACTGACCGAGGCCTGCACCGTATCGATCTGCGAGGTCGAGGTGTTGGTTTCTACCACGCTGTCGAACGCGTTATCGACCACGTAAATGTCGTTGCCATCACCCCCGGTCATGGTGTCGGCGCCCAAGTCGCCATCCAGTGTGTCGTTGCCCGAGCTGCCCACCAAAGTATCCGCTTGATCGGTACCGGAAATCATCCCGCCCTGGTTCTGAGCATTGTCGAAAATGTCCTGCACGCTGTTGTTGTCGTTGGGGTCACCCTGGAAGCCAAGGTCACCGGCGATATAGTCGGCCAGGCGCTGGCCGACGATTTCTGCCGATTCCTCGTGCAGGTGCCAGACGTCATCGGGATACACCAGCGGATCGACTTCATAGCGCAAGGGCAGGTCAGTGTAGTCCACTGCCAGCTTAACGTCGGCGCGCTCGGTGGCGATGGCTTCCTGGGCGGCGCGGACATAGCCGACCCCCTCGACGATGGAGGCAATCTTCTCTTCTGAATAACCACGGGCACGCGCCGCGTCCTGCTCGTAGTGACCGGTTTCCATCATGTACACACTGAAGTTGCCGAACTGGGCATGCAGGTAATCAAACACCTTCAGGGTCGCGGCCTTGTACGCCGCTGCGGCCGCCGGTTTGTCCGTGGCGCGGCCGATCTCCTGGGCGGCTTCCTCGCCCTGGCCCCAAATGATGCCCATGGTGACGTTATCGATGGTTTGGAGTTCGGTGAGCTGGTCCTGCAGCAACGCCACGGCACGCAACAGCGCAGGCCCGGGTTGGTTGGTGTCGGTCAGCCACCAGCACAACTTGAGTTCCTCGGCGCTCAGGGTCGACAGGCCGTTGACTGTGCTTCCACCCACTGCGATGTCAATGCCGTTGCCATCGGCGTCGGTGAACTGGCTGCGCACGTCATAGGGGGTGTAGCGGTCCAGGTCGTTGACCAGCATCGAGGTGCCGGACTGATCGTCGTCCTCCGTCATGCGCAGCAGGCGCGCATTGGATTGGCCGAGTGTGGGCAGGTAGAGGATGTCTTGCTGGGCGCGCTCGCCGAACACGAAATCACTGGCAGTCAGGGTGTTGAGGTAGTTGCCGTTTAGGGCGATTTCGAAGCGATTGCCATCGGCGTCGGCCTCGGCGGATTTGATATAGGTCTTGTCGCCGGCCGCATTAAGGGTCGTGTACAACGTGCCATTGCTGCCATCGCCAAGGCCGAGAACGCCAAGACCGGAAACATTGATCTTGTCCACGCCCACGGTGAAGTCATAAATCGTGTCGGTGGCCGTGACGCCGCCGGTGTCGTAGTCGCGGTAGCTGTCGAGTGCGTTGGTGTAGCGGAAGGTGTCGGCACCGTCGCCGCCGTACAGCGAATCGCGTCCGGCGCCGCCGTCGACGATGTCCGCGCCGGTGCCGGCCTTGATGGTGTCGTTGCCACCGAGGCCGAGGATCAGGTCGGCGCCCGCCGTGCCGTTGAGACTTTCAGCATTGTTGGTGCCAGTGATGGTGTTGTCGGGCGCATCGGCCACCGCCAGGGCGAAGCTGTCGCTGACCGACGCACCTGAAGGATCGGTGGCCTTGACCAGTACGTTGTAATTGCCAGACGCCGTGCTGATCGGCGTGCCCGTGAATGTCAGGCTGGTGGCGTTGAAACTCAGCCAGGCGGGCAGGGCGCTGCTGTTGGCGAGGGTCGCGGTGTAGGTCAGCACATCCTGGTTGGCGTCGGTGAAGCTGTCGTGGGCCACGGTGTAGTTGAACGGCGTGCTTTCGGTGGCGTTCTGGTCGAGGAGGGGGATGGTCACCACTGGCGCTATATTGCTGGGGGTGTTCTGGTCGGCGAAGACAAAATGACTGGCTGTCAGGCTGTTCAGCAGGTTGCCCGCCAGCGACACTTCGAAGCGGTTACCGTTGGCGTCGACGGTGAGGTCCTTGAGGTAGGTGCGGTTGGTCGAAGCGCTGTAGGTCACTTGCAACGTGCCGTTCAGGCCATTGCCCAGGGCCGTGTAGCCGAGCGCCGAGACATCGATTTTGTCGGCGGCCACGTCGAAATCGAGGATCTGGTCACTGGCACTGGTGGAACCGGTGCGGTAGCTGTCGAGCTTTGAGGTGTAGCGGAATACGTCGGCACCCGCGCCGCCGGTGAGTTTGTCCACGCCAGTGCCGCCGACCAGAATGTCGTTGCCGGCGCCACCATTAAGGGTGTCGTTACCGCTGCCACCGAACAGTTGTTCGTTGGCAGCGGTGCCAGTCAGCGTGTCGTTGTTCGGCGTGCCATTGATCACAGTGGGGGCGCCGGGTACATCCTGTACGGCCAAGGTAAAGCTGTCGCTGACGGTTGCATTGCTGCCATCGGACGCAGTGACCTGTATGGAGTAAGTGCCCGACGCCGTGTCGGTTGGCGTGCCGCTGAAGGTGCGGGTGGCGGCGTCGAAGGTCAGCCAAACGGGCAGGGCGCTGCCATCAGCCAGTTTTGCGGTGTAGCTGAGGCTATCGTTATCCGGATCGGTAAAACTGGTGGCCGGCACCACATAACTGAACGGGGTGTTTTCGGTGGCGTTCTGATCCAGCAACGCGGTTGCCACCACCGGTGCCTGGTTGGTCGGTGATGACGTGGCGAAGACGAAGTTGGCGCTGGTCAGCTTGTCGACGTAGTTGCCGTCCAGTGCCACCTCGAACCGGTTGCCATTAGCGTCGGCGGTCAGGGTCTTGATGTAAGTCTTGGTGCCAGCAGCATTGAGCACCAGGTACACGGTGTTGTTTTTGCCGTCCCCCAGACCGGTGAAACCCATGGCTGAGAGGTCAATCTTGTCGGCGGTGATATCGAAGTCGGTGATCAAGTCGCCAAGGTTGGCGCCGCCGGTGTTGTAGTTGCGATAACTGTCCAGGCGGTTGGAGAACACGAAAGTATCCGCCCCGGCGCCACCAGTGAGAGTATCCATGCCGGCGCCGCCGTCGAGCTTGTCGTCGCCCGCGCCACCACTGAGGCTGTCGTTGCCCGCCAGGCCGAGCAAGGTGTCGGCCGAATCACTACCCGACAGCGAGTCGCTGCCGCTGGTGCCGGTGACCACCCGATTGAAAATGAAGTGGCTGGCGGTCAGGGTGCTGGCCAGGTTGCCCGAGAGAATCAACTCGAAGCGATTGCCGCTGGCGTCGGCATCGTAGTCCTTGATGTAGGTGCGGTTGTTGCTGGCGTTGTAGCTGACCTGCAAGGTGCCGCCACGGCCATTGCCCAGACCGTTGAAGCCGAGGCCGGCGAGGTCGATCTTGTCCTGGGTGACATCGAAGTCGGTAATAGTGTCATCGAAGCTTGCGGTTGCGTTGCGGTAACTGTCGGACTGAGCGACGAAACGGAACGTATCCGCGCCGGTACCGCCGGTGAGTTTGTCGATGCCTGCACCGCCCACCAGAATGTCGCCACCGGCTCCGCCATTGATAATGTCGTTGCCCGCTGCGCCATAGAAAATCTCGCTGGCGGCGCTGCCCAGCAGGGTGTCGTTGCCAGCCGTGCCTTGCACCGTGGTCATCGGCACCGTGGCGCTGACGTAGCTGCCGTCGCCATAGACCAGCGTGGCGCCATTGCTGGTGTGGCTGATGGTGTTGCCGATGATGGCGTTGCGATCGGTGCCGTCTTCATTGCGCTCTGCAACACCGTAGGTCGACAGGTCGCTGCCGCTGATGATGTTGCCCTGGATCGTGTTGTCGCTGCCGTTGAAGTACTTGGCGGACACGCCCAGGGTGTCGTCGTAGGACTGGATGATGATTTCCGGTACGGGGCTGCCCAGGGAATTGTTGTTGAGCGTGTTGTCGATGATCTCGACATGATTGCTGCCGTAAATGCGGATCCCGGCGCTGGTGTTGTCGTGGATATCGACGCCGCTGACGGTCACCTCGCTGGACAGTTTGATCAGCACCCCTTCGGCGCCGTTGCCGTACACCTCGCCACCGGTGATGGTGATATTGCTGGGGGAGGGGATGTTCTCGCTGCCGCGCTGCACCACGATGCCAGTGCCGCCATTGTTGTAGGCAACGTTGTTGGTGAGGGTGAAGTCGTGGGTACTGGTGACGACGTTGAAACCGTGGCGGTCATTGTCGTAGGCGACGTTGTTTTCGAAGGTGCTGTCGCTGAGGAAGTCGGCAACGAATCCGTCCAGGCCATTGCCGTGGGACACGCTGTTCTTGATGACCATATTGACGGTCTGCTCGTGGGGGTCGAAACCGTACCCGGAGCAATCCTTGATCTCGACGCTGTCGAGGGTGACGTTGGAGTCGTAGCCTTCTACGCCGGGAATGTAGCCGTTGAACCAACCGTCGATCTTGCCGGTGGTGTTGTCGCGGTTACCGTCGATGGTGAGGTTGCTGACGCCAAAGTCGTGGGTTTCCTCGCCATAGGCCGAGCGGATGACACCCGTGATTTTGGTGTCGGAGCCGTCAGCCACCTTGACGGTGGTTTCGCCCATGCCGTCGCCGTACAGGTAGACGTTGCTCTTGAGCATCAGGCAGCCGTCGGAGGGTTCCTCGCCTCCCGAAACGATATAAGTTCCGGTCGGCATATACACCTGCCCGCCGCCTGCGGCAGCCGCTGCATCAATAGCACTTTGTATCGCTGCCGTGTCGTCTGTGATGCCATCTCCTATGGCGCCAAAATTCTGTACGTTGAAAATCATAAACTTACTCCGTATCAGGTTAAAACCTCGGTAAGCGCCAATATTCCATCGGCGGCCACCGTGTTATGACCCAGCGGAGCGCAAAAGTTTTGACAGAAAACCGAACTAACTGATCAGCGGTTGTGAGGTGTTTCAAATAAGTAACGTTCTGTTGACGCTTGCTTAAAGTGCCACTATCGCAGCATCGGCCAGGATCGTGCCCTGGCCGAGCAGGCCCGCATTGCCTTACTGGAAAACGAAAAAGCTCATGCCACCGACAGGGTCGCCGCGATGGCCGATCAATCAGGCGGCGGGGAGCAGGCCTTTCTGTTTGGCGACATGAGTCGCCAATGCGTCCATCAAATCCGGGGACAGGCAGTCATAGGGCTCCAGGCCAATCGAGCGCAGGCGCTCACGGATCGCCTTCATTTGCGCTGGCGGTGTGCCGGTTTCGATGATGGAGGACACGAACGCCGCGAAACCCGGCGCAGCCCATCCGCTTTGGGGAGAGAGCTCGGTGTGGACGAAGTCCAGGCCATAAAACGCATGGCCCTTGTTCTCGATGCGCCCGAAGAGATGGGTGTGGCACTGCTTGCAGGCGTGGCGCTGAATGGTGGCGGTTTCGTCGACTATCGCCAGTTTTTCGCCGTGGGCAGTGACGCTGACCTTGTCCCGAGGTACCACGGCGATGACGGCGAATGTCGCGCCTTGCGGTTTCCAGCATTTACTGCAGCCGCACGCGTGGTTATGCAGCGTTTGTGCGTCAATCCTGACCTCGACCTTGTCGGTCGCACACAGGCATTGCAGGGTGCCACCTGTGAAATTCGTGGCGGCGGGTTGGATACCATTGTCCAGTGCAGGGTGAAGTTTCAAGGTGGTCATGCTGGCGTCTCCTTTGCAGTTTGTCCCCAGATAAAGGATAGCTCGTCGTTCGAAGCGTTTCTCTCGGCGGATGACCTTGCCTTGTTTTTCGAATGCACAAATCCCCCTCCCTGAGGGGGCGGTTCTGCTGGCGACCTGGAGTTTGCGCAGGAACTCGATTTTCGTTCCGATTCGGACCGTCAAGCCCCCTCTAAAACGTTTTTACACAGCCTCGGCCGAACGCTGCCAGAAGTATTGCCCTGCGACCTCGGCGGGTACTGAAGCTTCAATTTTTACTGTACGGGAGAGTTGGAGGCCGCACTGATGGACGCGTCACCGCAGCCTGTCGGAAGTTGCACAGGCCACGGTACCGAACAGCTTGCTCGATGCGCCCCTAGCCAGCGCTGATGTTGCCACAGAAAATTGGACGGCTGCCGTCTGCCGGGCTGGTGCGAACGAGCAAGGCATATTCACCCTTGGTCAGTTCGTTCAGCGCCACCGGTGCCTGAGCCCAGTATTGGGTTCGCGACGCTAGCGATGGATAATCGACACTGTTGGCCTGATGGGTCTTGTACGCCGGTTGTGCGCCCAAATGCTGGCACGAGCCAGCATAGATAGCGGTGTCAAGGCGGCTAGGTACGGCCAAGTCGGGGGGGACACCACCGATGGTGAGCCAGATGCTGGTTTGATTGCCCACCGGACTAAGGTTGGCTCGAGCGATATGCTCAGCGTTTTGCGGGGTAGCCTGTAAGGGGACATCAACAATTTCAGTTCTGCTCGCACAACCTGAAATCGCCCCTGCCACTACTACCAACGCCAGCCAAGATGTTCTGTTCATTACAGATCTCCTGATTTGAGGTGCGTTGATTTCATCCCCCTTGTGGAGTTTAGTGGCTTGTTCCGTGTGCGGGATCGAACTGATGGATGGTGTGTAAAAGCGCATTCGTGCTACGTCGTGCAAAGCGCCGACGGCCGTTTGATGAGTGATTTCGCGATATGCGCTGCTAAGATAAATCCATCTTTAGTTGCTACTGTAGTTGCCAATCATGCGCGCAAAAATATTTGTGAGTGTTGCTGTGAGTTGTAATTCGGTTGTTTCAGAGCTGTACCACTGAGACTGCCCAAATAGAATTATGACGGCTGTATTTGTGAGTGGGCAGATGTCGCCATTAAACGTTTCTTTCTCGTCGCGCTCATAAACGATAACAGTGCTTAAAAGTGCTGAGTATCTGTCTTTCAGCTGAATAATCCGAGTCTGTTGTTCTTCATTAAGATTCGTAAATTCACTGGTGATCAGAGCCAGTTTATGTTTTTCATTAAAATTGAATTTGACGAAGACTTGAATAAATAAATTTAGTCGCTCGCAAGGGCTTCGTGCATTTTTCATTCGACGCTTCGTTTCCTGCAATAAATCCAATAAGCCGGACTCTATGAGTTCGAACAACAAGGCTTGTTTGTTATCGATGTGATGGTATAGCGATCCGGCATGCAATCCCAGGTAGCTCGCCAGATCTCGCAAGCCGACTGCCTGAAAGCCACGAGTGGCAAAGAGTTCCAACGCAGCGTCAAGAATTCGATCGCGAGCGCTGTGTATTGGATTGGCTGATGCGATGGTAGTTTGCATGTCGATCCGTCTACTAGAAAAATGAAAGCGTGGCGAATACGCGTCGTAGATTGATGCAGGCTTATTCATCTGCACGAAACAGGACGCGCGCGTGCCGCAAATCTCAGAATTGAAATTATTTTCACCATAGAACTGGGCTTAGCTTATCCCCGGTGGCGATAGCCCGTTCTGGACGCATGGCTCGCGGTGCGCATCAGCAATAGCACTGCGCAAATTACCGGCAGGTTCACCAGCAGCAGCGCATACCGCAGTGACTCGTGGCCAAACTGAGGAAGCAACATATCGCTGAACAAGCCGGTTATCAGTGGCCCGATGCCCACCCCGAGCAACGTGCTGACGATGGTTTGCAGAGCCATGGCGGTACCGCGTCGACCGGGTGGCACCAGTTGGGTGACGAGGTTGTAGGACGGGGCGACCCACCAGACGGCAAAGAAGGAATAAAGCGCGCACCAGAGCATGGCGGTTGGAATCGGCACATCGCCCAAGCGCACCAACAGGGAGTCGGACCAGAGCAGATAGGGGATCAGCGCGCAGATGGCCGTCAAGTGGCCGAATATCGGTATCGAAACTTGCCAGTGTGGATTGCGACGGCACAGGCGGTCACTCAACCAGCCACTGAACAAACCACCGATCCCGGCCGAAGTACCGCAGATCACCCCCGCCAGCAATCCGGCGTGTTGCAATGACAGGCCGTGGGAGCGCACCAGGAAGCTCGTGTTCCACATGCCAATGGCATAGGAGCTGAGCGTGGTCAGTCCTCCTGCGAGGATCAGGCAACGATAGGCCGGCAACGCCCAGAGCTTGCGTGCTTCAGCGCCCATGCCCAGCAGCGCAGGCTGCGTTTGGGGGTGTGGCGTAAGGTCCCAACGGCCACGCTGAGGGTCGCGCACGACAAAGGCCAGGATGGCGCTGAACACCAGCGCCGGCACTCCAAGGGCAACGAACGCACTGCGCCAGCCATAGTGCTCCACCACCCAGGCGCCGATGCTTAACCCAATGATCGAGGAAAACGTCGGTGCTGCGGTAAAACAACTGATAGCGAATGAGCGTCGTTGTGGTGGATACAGGTCAGCGATCAACGACAGCGAGGCCGAAGTCGTCGGCGACTCGCTGACTGCAACCAGCATGCGCGCAATGGCCAGCGCAAGGAAACTGCCGGCCAATCCGCAAGCCATTGTCGCCACAGCCCAGAGAAGACAAGACATTGCCAGCAGGCGTATACGCGGCATGCGGTCCACCAGCCGACCCGCTGGCAGCCCCATGAGTGCGTAGACCGCCGCGAACGCCAATCCCGAGATCAACCCGATGGCGGTGTCGCTGACCGCGAATTCGGATTTGATCGGTTCGACCATGACCGCCAGTATTTGTCGCCCGACGAAGTTGTCGGCAAACACCATGGCCAGCAGCAATAGCAAGCCGTGGCTGCCCCAGCCGACCCTGGCCGGTGACAACAAACCTGCGCGGGCAGTCACCGCGGCGCCCACAGATCAGGCAGGCCGGGGTCACTCACGACGATCAGGCGCTTGAGCAAGACCTTCAAAGCCTGCGCGTCGGCCGCGCCGAGTTTGACCGAGAGATCTTCTTCCACGGCCTTGGCCAGCGCCAATTGATGCAGTGAAACCTCGCGGCCCTGGGCCGTGAGGACAAACCGTAATGAGTCTGCCGAGCTCTCGAACGCGACCAAGCGCTGACGTTCGAGGAAACGCATGCTGGCCAGCGAGACTTCGCGGCCAGTGTAGTTAACAAAGGTGTTGATTTCCTCAAGGGTCAGGTTGTCGCGAATACACAAAATCGAAAGAACAAAAAACGTCTGTTCGTCCAGCTGCTGACTGCTCAGTAGCTGCCGCAGGACGTTCAGGACTTGATAGTGCCCACGCCCGAGCAGGTAACCGAGCAAGTCCTCGGTGTAGCTGCACTCCGGTGGTGGCGGGGTGGTAGCCAGTCGCAGTTCGCTACGTGGCTTGCGCGTGGCCAGAGCGTATTGGCCACTCTGGAACGCCAGTGGCGCGCGGTCGCTGTGATCGAAGGCGAGTACCTCACCGACAAAGATCACATGGTCGCCGCCTTCGTACTGGAATGCCGTGCGGCACTGGAAACGTGCCGTGCAATCTTGCAGTAGCGGTGCCTCGCTGATGCCATTGTCCAGTTCGATCTCGGCGAACTTGTCCTCGCCCTGAGTGGCGAAACGTCCCGACAGAGTCTCTTGCTCCGTGGACAGCACATGCACGTTCCAATGCTTGCCGCTGCTGAAGATCGGCAGACTGCGTGCTTGCTTGGACAGACTCCAGAGCACCAGCGGCGGGTTGAGCGACACCGAGTTGAAACTGTTGGCGGTGATGCCCACCGGCGAGCCGTCTTCGGTCTGGGTGGTGATGATCGTGACCCCAGTGGTGAACGTGCCGAGCGCGGCACGAAATGCCTGGGGATCGAAGCTGATGTTTTGCATTGCCATGACTGGCCTCATGGAGTGGAGTTTTCGTATGGCCAGTATTAGGCGTTTGCAGGTGCTGAACATCGTCTCAACGGACTAACACTAATGCAGGGCCTCGTCCGATTGGACGAGGCGGCGCAGGTGTTGGCAAGGCTAGGGTGGCGCCTGGCGCATGGGGCGCTTAACGGCCATTGAGCCAACCTGCAAGGGGATAACAATGAGTTCAGCCACGTCTTGCGTCGAAGACCTTTCCAGCCTGCTGGCGCGACAGAAGAGCGCCTTTGCCAGTGCCGGGAGTGTCAGCGCCGATACCCGCCGCCAGCGACTCCAGCAAGTGATCGATCTGTTAGTCCACAACCATGCAGCATTGACCGCGGCGATCGACCAGGACTTCGGCGGGCGACCTGCCGGTTTCTCATTGATGAATGACGTGCTGGGCGCACTGGCCTCGCTTAAATATGCCCGCGATCATCTGCAGGCATGGATGCAGGACGAGCCGCGCCAGATGTTCAGCCCTTATGACCAACTCGGCGCCACGGCCTGGGTCATGTACCAGCCCAAGGGTACGGTGGGCATCCTCGGCACCTGGAACGCGCCGTTGTACACCTTGTTCAGCCCGTTGGCATCGGCTCTGGCAGCCGGCAATCGGGCTATCCTGAAGCCTTCGGAGGTGGTGCCACGCACCGCGCAACTGGTGGCAGATCTGTGCGCCAAACACCTCGACTCGTTGGTTGTTGCGGTGGTCAACGGTGGGCCGGAGCTGGGCGAGGCCTTTAGTAGCGAGCCCTTCGACCACCTGGTGTTCACCGGCAGCACGGCGATTGGCCGGCGGGTAATGGGCAACGCTGCGAAAAACCTGGTACCGGTCACCCTGGAACTGGGTGGCAAGTCGCCGGTGATCGTCTCGCGCAGCGCCGAGCTGAACAAGGCCGCGTTCAGTATTGCGGCGGGCAAGGCCTGCAATGGCGGACAGATTTGTATCAACCCGGATCTGGTGTACGTGCCCAAGACCTCGCTCGAACCGTTCCTCCAGGCGCTGCGCAGTGCTTATTGCGACCTCAATCCGACAGTGGCCGGCAACCCGGATGTGGTGGCGGTGGTCAACCAGCGTCACCTGGACCGAGTCGAAGGCCTGATCGAGGATGCGCAGCTGCGCGGTGCGCGCATCGAGTGCCTGCCCGAACCACTGGCCGTAAATGTCCGGGACCGTCGTCGTCCACTGCGGGTGGTGATTGATCCGGCCCCGGACAGCCTGATCATGCACGAGGAAATCTTTGGCCCGGCGATTGTCGTGCTGAGCTATGACGACCTCGATCAGGTCATCGCTGAAATCAACGGCAGGCCACGTCCACTGGCGCTGTATTACTTCGGCGAGGATGCTCGGGAGCAACGTCACGTGCTGGAGCACACCCTGTCCGGCGGGGTCACCATCAACGACGTGATGATGCACGCAGCCATGCACGATGCACCATTCGGCGGTGTCGGCGCCTCGGGCATGGGCCATTACCATGGTCGCGAAGGGTTTCTCGAATTCAGTCACTTGCGCACGGTGTTCAAGGCATCGGACCTCGACCCGCGCCGCGAATGGGGCCTGTTGCCGCCCTATGGCGAGCACTACCTGGCGGCCATGCTGGCCGGTGTCACTTGCGACTGATATCGGTGTGGGGCCTTGCGTTCCCCATCCGTTGCATGAGGTAGGCGATGTTTATGTTCAAGGCAATTACTATCGCCCAGCGCCTGTGGCTCTGGGCGCTGCTGGCGACGTTATTGTTCGTCCTGGCGGTGCTGTTCGGCGCCTATGGCTTGCAACAGGCGCGCAACAGTCTACGGGCCATCAATGAGGACAACCTGGCGACATTGTTGATCTTCGGCGACATAGGACACCGGCTCGATGAAAGTCGGCGCCAGGTCTTGCTGGCGATTCAGCACGACCCGGAAGGCCCGCTGGTGGCAGCGTTCGACCGTCCGGTGGAAGTCACCTTGAACGCCATCGAGAGCAACGACCGGGCGCTTGACCAGGCCTGGTCGAGCTATCGCCAACGCAACTTGAGCGGTGAAGAACAGGGGGCGTGTGGTCGACCGGGTACGTGACGGTGTCAATTTGGCCCATGAGGCCGGCGATTCGGTGGCGCAGATTCGCAGTGGCACCGATGATGTGATCCGCAGCGTGGACACCATAGCCGCAGTCATCACCGAACAGGTACGAGTGACACGGGAAATGGTCACCCGGGTCGAGAGTATCTCCACCGGTACCGGTGCGCTGTCGGCCAATGCCGGTCGCAGTGCGGTGGCCGCCGCGGATCTGGAACAACTGGCGCGGGCGCTGGATCAATTGTCGGCGCGCTTTCATGTCGCGTGAACACCGCGATCCCCGTAGGAGCCAGGCTTGCCGGCGAATGGAACGCCGCGTTGTATCTGTCGCACCGCGTTATCGTTCTTCGCCGGCAAGCCTGGCTCCTGCAGGGCTGTGCAAATTTTCAGAATAATCATCAATCAGGGCGCGATCATCACCATGGATAACCACGAAAACGCACCACTCAACTCCACCACTGGCTGGCCGCGCCGCAGCGTGCTCAAAGCCGGTGCCGTGGCTTTCGGCGTCGGGCTCCTGGGGCGCTTTGCCGACGCCCGCGCGGCGGGACTTTCGGCCAGCGACTACCAGGCCATGGACGCCTGGGCGATGAGCCAGGCGATCCGCAGCGGCGAACTGAGTGCCGAGGACCTGATCGCGGCGACGCTGGCCCGCTACAACGAAGTCAACCCCAGGGTCAATGCGGTGAACATGCTGCATGAAACCTACGCTCGCACCTTGCTGGCCCAGCGCCGCGCGGCGGGCACTCAGAACCAGGGCGCCCTGGCCGGCGTGCCGCTGCTGCTCAAGGACCTCAACACTCCCCTGCAGGGCACCGTCACCAGTAACGGTTGCCGGATGTTAAAGGACTCACCACCCGCAACTCGCACCAGTACCCTGATCTCCCGCTATGAGCAGGCCGGTGCAGTGCCATTCGGCAAGACCACGTGTCCCGAGTTCGGCTTGACCACCACCACCGAATCCCTGGCCTGGGGCCAGACCCATAACCCATGGAACCTGGCCATGAGTGCGGGCGGTTCCTCCGGAGGCGCGGCGGCGGCGGTAGCGGCGGGGATCGTACCCGTGGCCCACGCCACCGATGGCGGCGGTTCGATCCGCATTCCGGCTTCGTACTGCGGCTTGGTCGGACTCAAGCCCAGCCGCTATCGCACCCCCAGCGGACCGCTACATTTCGAAGGATGGTTTGGCGCCAGTGTGGCCAACGTAGTCTCGCGCACGGTACGCGATACCGCGCTGTTCCTTGATGTCGGGCAGGGCCATGAAACGGGCAGTGCATATTGGTGCCCACCACTGGTGCGACCGTATGTAGAGGAATTACAGCGCGAGCCGGGCAAGCTACGTGTGGCCGTGGTGCGTCAGTCGCTGACCGGTGCGCCGCTTGAGCCGGCGATTGCCGCCACCCTGGAGCAGACCATCAAGCAACTGCTGGCTCTGGGACACGAGATCGACGAGTTGACGCTCAACGTCGATCCGCGCCAGTTGTTCGGTGCCCATGGCATGGTGATAGGTACCGCGGTGCGAACCCTGATCCACGACCGTGAGCAGGTACTCGGACGGGTTGCCACGGCGCAGGACCTGGAGAAGATCACCATGGTCAACCTGGAGCGTTCGAAGGGCATCAGTGGCGAGGACCTATACCGCGCCCGCCAATCGTTCGAGAGTATCGGCGCGACCATGGAGCAGCACTTCGACCGCTACGACGTGATCCTGTCGCCGGTCACCGGCAGCCTGACCCCAAAACTCGGCCTGTTGTCCCTGGACCAGCCCTGGGACAGCTACGCCCACAATGCCATGGGCAGCGCCGGCTTCACGGTACTGGCCAACGTCAGCGGCCAACCGGCTATCTCTCTGCCGCTGGGCCAGAGCGACGACGGCCTGCCGGTGGGCATGATGTTTACCGCTCGCCTGGGAGGAGAAGACGTGCTGCTGCGCCTGTCCAGCCAGCTGGAACAAGCCCATCCGTGGGCCACCCGACGCGCCACGCTGTAACCGCCCGATGATCGTTCCCATGCACTTGGGGATGATCATGTCCCTGTAGGAGCTAGGCTTGCCGGCGAAGAACGATGACGCGGTCCGGCAGATACACCGTGTCGTCCCGTTCGCGGGCAAGCCTCCTACAGGAGCGAGGGTGGTTACCGGCCCCTAGTCCACTTTGACGATGAGCCCATCCCCCCGCAGCCCTGATCATGGGCTGCACTCCGCCAGCGCACCCTGCGTGGTCGGCGGTTTCTTTCTGACCTCAGCTAATGGCATAACAACAATGACGGCTCAAGTTCAGTCTCAGACCCACTATGACGTAATCGTCGTCGGTTCGGGCGCAGGTGCGATGACTTCGGCGGTGTTCCTCGCCGACCAGGGTTTGCGCGTGCTGGTGGTGGAGAAAAGCGACCAGTACGGCGGCACGTCGGCGATCTCCGGCGGCGGTATCTGGATCCCGAATAACCACTACTTCGCTCGCATGAACGGCAACGACAGCTACGCTACGGCCCTGACCTACCTGCAAGCGGCGGCGGGCGAGCATGTCGATGAAACGCGCCTGCGTGCCTACCTGGACAATGCGCCGAAGATGATCGAACAGCTCACCCGTATCAGCCGGGTGCGCTACGCGGTAGCGGCCAAATACCCTGATTATTATCCGCATCTGCCGGGGGCTCTGGCCGGTGGACGGACCCTGGATCCGGAGCTCTTCGACACCAGCCTGTTGGGTGAGGAACTGGCGAACCTGCGCAAACCGTCGCCTTCAACCCTGCTGATGGGGCGCATCGCCTGGACTGCGCGCGATGCGCACAAGGCCATGGCTCGCAGTTTCGGCTGGCGCTTGCTGATCATGAAACTGATGCTGCGCTATAAGCTGGACTTCAAATGGCGACGCAAAAGCAAGATGGATCGCCGCGCATCCCTGGGCAGTTCGTTGGTGGCCTCCCTGCGACGCTCGCTGATGGACCGCAACGTGCCGCTTTGGCTCAACACCGATTTTTCCGGCCTGATCACCGACAACGGACGGATCAGCGGTGTAACCGTGCTGCGTGACGGTGCCGAGTTGCAACTGCATGCGCGCCTGGGGGTGATCCTGGCCTCTGGTGGCTTCGAACAAAACCAACTCCTGCGCGACCAGTACCTGCCCAAGCCAACCCGCAAGTCTTGGAGCGCGACACCGCCTGGCAACAACACCGGCGCGGCGTTGGAAGCCGGCATGGCTCAGGGCGCGGCCACCGCGTTGATGGATTGGGCCTGGTGGGCGCCGACCATTGCCGTGCCGGGAGAAGACAAGCCCCGGGGGATCTTTGCCGAGCGTGCGTTCCCTGGTGCCATCGTGGTCAACGGTGAGGGGCAACGGTTTGTCAACGAGGCTGCACCATACCTGGAGTTCGTCGATGCCATGCATCAGGACAACCAGAAAACCGGCGGGAAATCGGTGCCAGCCTGGGTGATCTTCGACGCGCATTTCCGCTTCAACTACGCCATGGGCCCGTTGATGCCCGGCCAGATCATGCCCGACAGCCGCCTGCGCAAGGAGTGGCTCAACAACCTGTACTGGAAGGCCGACACCCTGGCCGGGCTGGCCCGGCAGATCGGCGTCGACAGTGCCGGCCTGGAAGCCACCGTCAGCAAGGTCAACGACTATGCCCAAAGCGGTGTGGACCTCGATTTTGCCCGTGGTGGCAACGTCTTCGACCGCTATTACGGCGACTCCAACATCAAGCCCAACCCCTGCCTGGCGCCGCTGCGCAAAGGCCCGTATTACGCCATGCGCCTGGATGCCGGGGACATCGGCACCAAGGGCGGCCTGTTGACCAACGAGCACGCACAGGTGGTGCGCGATGACGGCACAACCATCGCGGGCTTGTACGCCATCGGCAACTGCTCGGCGTCGGTGATGGGCACCAGCTATCCGGGAGCGGGTGGCACTCTGGGGCCGGCGATGACCTTCGGCTATGTCGCCGCCAACCACTTGGCCAGCCAGCGTTAGGAGGCGCAATGTCAATGTCCGATAACATCCCCAGCACCGAAGTGCTGGCGCCCTTGCAAGTGGCCGATAGCGACAGCGTGTCCTGGGACGAACAGTGCGATGTGCTGGTCGTCGGCTGGGGCGCGGCCGGTGCCTGCGCCGCTCTTGAAGCTCGCGCTCACGGGGCCGATGTGCTGATTGCCGATCGCTTCACCGGCGGCGGTGCCAGCGCCAAGAGCGGCGGGGTGGTATACGCCGGTGGCGGCACTCGCCATCAGCAGGCGGCAGGCTTCAACGACAGCCCCGAAGCCATGTTCGATTACCTCAAGCACGAAACCCGGGGTGTAGTCAGCGACGAAACCCTGTGGCGCTTCTGTGCTGACAGCGTGAGCAACCTGCAGTGGCTGGAAAGCCACGGCGCGCCCTACGCCCACCAGATGCCACCGGGGGGTAAGACCTCGTACCCGCCCGACGGCTACTTCCTCTATTACTCAGGTAACGAGTTGGTGCCCACCCACGGCGGTCCCTTGTCCCCCGCGCCACGGGGACATCGCACCGTGGGCAAGGGCCAGTGCGGTGCAGTGCTCTATGCCCACCTCAAGGCTGCGTGCTTGAAAGCCGGGGCCCGACCGCTGTTGCAGGCGACGGCGCGCAGACTGGTGATTGATCCTCAGGGGCGGGTGCTGGGTGTCGAGTTGTGGTGCCTGCCCGAAGGCAGTAAAGAGGCTCAACTGCATGCGCGACTGGCCGCCCGCGCCGAACGCTTGCAGAACTTCGCCGCCGGCTATTGCAAGAAACTGCGCCAGAAGGTTTGCCAACTCGAACGTGATTTCGCCCGGCCACGGCGGGTGCAGGCGCGCAACGGGGTGATTCTGAGTACCGGCGGCTTCATCTTCAATCGCCAGTTGATCGAACAGCACGCGCCGAAGTTCCGCCGCAACTTCAAGGTCGGTGCCACTGGCTGTGATGGCAGCGGCTTGCGCCTGGGCACTAGTGTCGGTGGCCAGGGTTGCGGGCTTGAACGGGTGTCGGCGTGGCGCTTCATCAACCCGCCGTACAGTTGGCACAAAGGCATCGTGGTCAATCGCGAGGGGCGGCGCTTCTGCAATGAAGAAGTCTACGGCGCCACCCTGGGCCAACCGTTAATGGAAGAGCAGGGCGGCAAGGCGTGGCTGGTGCTGGATGCGCCGCTACGCAAGAAGGCCATTCGTGAAGCGCTGTTTGGCGGCTATTGGTGGTTCCAGAGCTTTCCGGCCCTGGCGCTGATGATGTTCAAGGTGCGCAAGGGCAAAAGTCTCAGCGAGTTGGCCAGTGCGACGTCCATGGACCCCACCGTGTTGCGTGCCTCGGTGCTGGCTGCCAACGCCGCCGCCCGTGGCGAGGCGCCGGAGCCGTTCGGCAAGTCCGAGGGCGGACGCCAAGTGCTTGAACAGGGACCTTTCTATGCCTGCGATATCTCCGTGACCAATCCGGTGTTCCCCCTGGGAGCCCTGACCCTGGGCGGCTTGCGCGTGGATGAACGCAGCGGCGCGGTGCTGGATCAGCAGGGGCAAGCCATCGGTGGCCTGTACGCGGCCGGGCGCAGTGCCCTGGGGATTCCTTCGCACTTGTACATCAGCGGCCTGTCTCTGGCCGATTGCGTGTTTTCCGGTCGTCGTGCCGGCGCCGCCGTCGCCCGCCCGCACGGCCAGCAACCCCATGCGACCCACGCACACGAGATGACATGATGACCCTCAATCACCACAACAAGCACGGCCGGGTTCACGGCAAAGTCGCGCTGGTCACCGGCGGCGCCAAGGGTATTGGCGCTGCCAGCGTGCGGCTGCTGGCGGCCGAAGGTGCCCTGGTGCTGATCAGCGACCTGGACGTCGAGGCAGGTCAGGCCCTGGCGGCTGAAATCGGGCCGACTGCAGAATTTATCCGCCACGATGTCGGCAGCGAAGATGAGTGGCGCCAGGTCATCGACCATGTGCGCGAGCGCCACGGTCGTCTGGATATCCTGGTCAACAACGCCGGCATCCTGATCTGCGGCTCGATTGAAGAAACCACTCTGGCGCAGTGGCACAAGGTGATGCAGGTGAATGCCGACAGCGTATTTTTGGGCTGTCGCGAAGGCATCGCGTTGATGAAGGACAGCGGTGGTTCGATCATCAACCTGTCGTCCATCGCGGCTCTGGCCGGGAGGGACGATTACCTGGTTTACAGTGCCTCCAAGGGGGCGGTGGCGGCGTTGTCGCGTTCGGTGGCGGTGCTTTGTCGGCGGCGCAAATACCGCATCCGTTGCAATACCCTGCACCCGGATGGCGTGCTTACCGACATGACCCGCGACGGCTTCCCCGAGGGCGTCGACCCGAACCGCCTGACCATCGACAGCGATCCGATGAACCGCATGTGCCGACCCGAGGACGTGGCGGCCAGCGTGCTGTTCCTGGCTAGCGACGAGGCTCGGGCGATCAACGGTGTCGAGTTGCGCATTGATAGTGGTCAGATGGTGATGAGTATCTGAAGAATTGCTCCCACACAAAATCACTGTGGGAGCGGGCTTGCCCGCGATGGCAGCGGGTCAGTCAATGGAGATGTTGGATTTGATGGCCCCTTCGCGGGCAAGCCCGCTCCCACAGGGTCTCCATAGCTTTTGGAAATGATGCTCTCAATACCCTTCAAACTGCGCCGGGCGTTTGTCAATAAACGCCTGCATGCCTTCCTTCTGGTCCCGTGAGGCAAACAGCAGGGCATTGGCCTTGCGCTCCAGGGCCAGTCCGGCTTCCAGCGGGGCGTCCATGCCGGCCAGAATGACTTCCTTGATCTGTTCGGCTGCCAGGGATGGCATCGCCGCGATGACACGCGCCAGCTCCAGGGCGTGGTTCTGCACCTTATCATCGTCCACCAGATCGCTTACCAGCCCGGCGACCCAGGCTTCCTCGGCGCTGATCGGTTGCCCGGTGAGCGCCATGCGCATCGCCTTGACCTTGCCCACGGCTCGCACCAGCCGTTGTGTGCCGCCGATGCCGGGCATGATGCCGATGCGGATTTCCGGTTGGCAGAAACGCGCGCTGCGCCCGGCGACAATCAGGTCGGCGTGCATCGCCAGCTCGCAGCCACCGCCATAAGCGTAACCGCAGACCGCCGCGATTACCGGTTTCGGGCAGTGCTGGATCGGCCCCCAGACCCGCTCGGTGTGGCGCTTGTAAATATCGATGGCGCCGACCCCGGCCATGCTGTTGATGTCGCCACCAGCCGCGAACACTTTGTCACCGCCCGTCAGCACGATGCAACGGACCTGCGGATCAATCGCCAGCTCACTGAAATGACGCGACAACAGCGCCTGCAATTCCAGGCTCAAGGCATTGGTCGCCTGGGGACGATTGAGCCGCAGAAGGGCGACACCCGGCAGTGGGCGTTCGAGCAGAACCGGTGCAGCGGATGAGTCGGACATGGGAATCCTCAAAGACCTGACAAGGTGTGAATGGCCGCCAGTGTCCTGTTCACGAGGTGAAATTTTCATCGTCCGTTCAGACGTAGTTTGGCCCGCAGTTCATCCCTAGAGTGACCCTTGTCAGTAGAAAAAGGAGCACATGATGGAGCTGCATTCGGGTCTTGATTACAGCGGCAAAGTGGTGCTGGTCACCGGTGGCACCAAGGGCATCGGCGCCGGTATCGCACGGGGGTTCCTGGCCGCCAACGCACGGGTGATCGTCTGTGCCCGGCGCGAACCTGAACAGGTGCCGACACAGGGTGGCAAGAGTGCGAGCTTCATTGCCGCCGATGTGCGTGACCACGATTCCCTGCAACGCCTGTTCACCACCATCGAGCGCGACTTCGGTCGCCTCGATGTGGTGATCAACAACGCCGGTGGCAGCCCTTCCGCCGACGCGGCCACGGCCTCGCCGAGATTTCATGAAAGCATCATCGGGCTGAATCTGATCGCGCCGCTCAACGTCGCCCAGCACGCCAACCGGCTGATGCAGGCACAGGCCCAGGGCGGTTGCATCGTCTTTATCGGCAGCATCAGTGCCCTGCGTTCCTCGCCAGGCACCGCCGCTTACGGCGCGGCCAAGGCCGGGGTGCTGGCGTTGGTGCAATCGCTGGCGGTGGAGTGGGGCCCCAAGGTGCGGGTGGTCACGGTCAGCCCGGGGCTGGTGCTGACAGAGCAGGCGCATCTGCACTACGGCACGGAGGCTGGTATTGCCGCCGTATCTGCCGGCATTCCGGCTGCACGCATGGCGGTAGCCGAAGACATTGCCAACGCATGCCTCTACATCGCATCACCGCTGGCCAGTTACGTCAGCGGTTGCAACCTGTTGCTGCATGGCGGTGGTGAACGCCCGGCGTTTCTCGGTGCTGCGCAGGTTCTGCCCACCTGATCGACCTATTGCGGCGACCGGGTTCGGTGGCCGCCTTCAATGTGAAGGAGACGACTTTGGCTGATCCACAATTGCTATCCAATGTGCGCGCCCTGGTGGGGCGCCAGTACGGCCGCGTGTATGCCTGGGACGAGGTCAATGCCCCGATGATTCGCCAATGGTGCGAAGTCATGGGCGTAGACAACCCGCTGTACACCGATCCTGCTTTTGCCCTGGGTACCCAACATGAAGGTCTGATTGCTCCGCCTGCGATGTTGCAGGTGTGGACCATGGAAGGCCTGCACGCCAACAACTATCCGCCTGGCTCCACCGACGAGAACCCTTACGAGGTGCTCAAGGAAATGGAAGCTTATGGCTATGCCTCCACCGTGGCGGTGAACTCCGAGCTGAGCTTTACCCGTCCGGTGCGTCTGGGGGAAAAGCTCTACTACACCACGCGTCTGGATTCGGTTGGCGATGAGAAAACCACCGCCCTGGGTACCGGCTTCTTCGTCACCCTGGTGATGAGTCATTTCGTTGAAAAGGCCGGCGGCGACGAGCCAGTGGGGGAGTTGCTGTTTCGCGTATTCAAGTTCCGCGCGGCCAATGCCCAGGCGCCGGCCAGGGTTGACCCGGCACCGGCCAAGGCCAAGCGTCCGCTTCCGGGCATCAGCGACGACACCCGGTTCTTCTGGGAAGGCTGCGAGAAGGGCCAGTTGCTGATCCAGCGCTGCACCGCCTGCCAAACCCTGCGCCATCCACCGGCCCCGGTGTGCATCCAGTGCCACAGCTTTGACTGGGACACCCTGCAGGCCAGCGGCCACGCCAAATTGTATTCGTTCGTGGTGATGCATTACCCCGAAGTGCCGCCATTCGATTATCCAAACCCGATCGGCCTGATCGAACTGGAGGAGGGCGTGCGCCTGATCGCCGGATTGGTCGGTATCGAGCGTGAGCAATTGCAGATCGGCCAGCGTTTGCAGGTCGAGTTCCAGACCTTCGATGACCAGTTGACCCTGCCTTTGTTTCGGCCGGTAGAGGCATAGGAGCCACTATGGATTTCGAATTGAGCGAAGACCAGCGCGCCATTGCGCAGATGGCCGACGGCCTGTTTGTCGACCATTGCCATGATGACTACATGCGCCAGTGGGACACCAGCGGCGAGCCAATGATGGCGCCGTTGTGGGCGTTGTGTATCGAAACCGGACTGCATGCCCTGGCCATTCCCGAAGAGCATGGCGGCAGCGGTCTGGGCATGACCGAACTGATGTTGGTGCTGCAAGCCCAGGGCAAGGCCCTGGCTCAAGTGCCGTTGTGGCGTCATCAATTGGCAGCTGCGACCCTGGCCGGTTTTGACGCCGCCGACAGTGCGGGGTGGGTTGCCAAAGCGGCGTCAGGCGAGGCGCTGCTGAGTCTGTCTGTCGATGGCTTGAACAGTGCGCTCGGAATCGAGTTGCAAGCCCGTCGTTGTGCCGAGGGCTGGTCGATTAACGGCCGGGTCGCGGCCCTGGCGTTGGGCGATCAATCCCAGGCCGCGTTGGTGATGGTAGAAGCCGAAAACCAGCCGCGCTTGCTGCTGCTGGACCTTTCGGCGCCCGAAATACAACGGGTATCGGCGGTGTTGACCCACGGCGAAGCGGTGGCCGACCTGCACATCCAGGGTTTGACCGTGAGCGCCACAGCGTTGTTACCGGCAGAGGCCGTCGCCTGGCTGGAGCTTCGCTGTACAGCGGCATTGGCGGCCTTGCAACTGGGCGTCAGCGAAGAGCAGATCCGCCGCACGGTGGCCTATGTCAGCGAACGTCGGCAGTTCGAGCGCAGCATCGGCAGCTTCCAGGCGGTGCAGATGAGCATGGCCGACACCCATATCGCCGTCGAAGCCTTGCGCACCGTGCTGTGGCAACTGGCCTACCGCATCGATGCCGGTCTGCCTGCGCCCAGCGAAGCCCTGGCCACCGCGTGGATGGCCTGTGAAGCGGGGCATCGCATCGGCCATATCGCACAGCACGTGCATGGCGGCATCGGCGTCGACCTGACGTACCCGATCCACCGTTTTCTCTACTGGAGCCGCGGCCTGTGCCTTGCCCTGGGTGGCTCGGCGGCAAGCCTGGAACGCCTGGGCGACTGGCTCAACGATAACGACAAGCTGGGATGGAAATATGACCTCGAAGAACACCAAGCGCTTTGAAGACGTGCGCCCCGGCGAAGTACTGCCGGAGCTCGCCGTGCCGATCACCGTGACCCTGATCAACGGCGGCGCGATTGCCACCCGTGATTACTTCCCCGGTCACCACGACGTGGAGGCGGCCCGTGCTCTGGGTTCGCCCCACGTGTTCATGAACATCCTCACCACCAACGGGCTGGTGCAACGGTTCATCGAACAGTGGGTCGGGCCGTTGGCGCAATTCACCGCGCTGAAAATCAAGCTCGGCGCGCCGAACTACCCCGGCGACTGCATGACCTTCAATGGCAGCGTCACCGGTGTTGATGCGGACACCCGTTCGGTGGAAATCACCTTGAGCGGCAAAAATTCCATGGGCAACCACGTGACCGGCACGGTCACGCTGGTCCTGCCCTGACAGCCGGAGAGACACAGATGACTGATTCATCGATTTCCGGTCGCGCCGCGATCGTTGGCCTCGGCGCAACCGAATTTTCCAAGAACTCCGGACGCACCGAATTGCGCCTGGCCCTGGAGGCCACCTTGAGCGCGCTCAAGGACGCCGGCATCGATCCGTCCGAGGTCGAGGGCTTCAGCTCCTATTCCGTGGACAAGGTCCCGGAGTATGAAATCGCCCGACTGTTGGGGTGCAAGGACGTCAAGTTTTTCTCGCAAGTGCCCCATGGCGGCGGCGCGGCCTGCGGACCGGTGATGCACGCGGCGATGGCGGTGGCCACCGGGATGGCGAAAGTGGTGGTGGTCTATCGGGCCATGAACGAGCGTTCCTGGTATCGCTTCGGTACCGGCAGCTACGGCTTCGCTTCGGCACCGACCTTCGACAACGTCAACTACGGCTGGTACATGCCCCACGGCTTCCATACACCGGCGGCCTGGGTCGGGATGTTCGCCCAGCGCTACATGCACACCTATGGCGCCACCAGCGAAGACTTCGGTCGAATCGCGGTGGCGGCGCGGGATTTTGCCGCGACCAACCCCCAAGCGTTTTTCCACGGCAAGCCGATCACTCTGGAAGAACACCAGGCCTCGCGCTGGATCTGCGAACCCCTGCACTTGCTCGATTGCTGCCAGGAATCCGATGGCGCCGTGGCGATGGTCATTACCTCGGCCGAGCGCGCCCGTGATCTTCGGCAGAAACCGGTGACCATCAAGGCCGGCTCCCAAGGCATCAGCCACGGCCAGCAGAGCATGACCTCGTTCTACCGCGACGACATCACCGGGCTACCGGAAATGGGTGTGGTCGCCCGCGAGCTGTATCGCCAGTCCGGCCTCGGTCCCGAGTCTTTCCAGACCGCCGTGATCTATGACCACTTCACCCCGTTCGTGCTGCCGCAGCTGGAAGAGTTCGGCTTCGTCAAGCGTGGTGAAGCCAAGGAATTCATCCGCGCCGGGCACCACGCCCGTGGCGGAAAACTGCCGATCAACACCCACGGCGGGCAACTGGGCGAAGCCTATATCCACGGCATGAACGGGATCGCCGAAGCGGTGCGCCAAGTGCGTGGTACGGCGGTCAACCAGGTGGCGGATGTGCAGAACGTGCTGGTCACCGCCGGCACCGGCGTACCCACCAGCGGCCTGATTCTCGGCGCAGCCTAAGGAGCAGCAGATGTTCGTCGACCTCACTCCCGAACAACATGCCCTGCGCCACAAGGTGCGGGACTACTTCCAGGCCCTGATGACCCCGGACATGCGCGAGCAGTTGCGCGGCAAGGAAGGCGGCGAGCTGTTTCGCCAGACCATCCGCCAGATGGGCCGCGACGGCTGGCTCGCGGTCGGTTGGCCGAAGGCTCATGGCGGACAGGGTTACGCCGCCACCGAACAGTTGATCTTCTTTGAAGAAGCCAACATCGCCGGTGCGCCACTGCCGTTCGTGACCATCAGCACCGTCGGCCCGGCCTTGATGGCCCATGGCAGCGAGTTGCAGAAAGAGCGTTTTCTGCCTGGGATCGCCGCGGGCGAAATCATGTTCGCCATCGGTTATTCCGAGCCCGACGCCGGCAGCGATCTGGCCGTGCTGAAAACCAGCGCCCGGCAAGACGATGAAGGCTTCCTGGTCAATGGCAACAAGCTGTGGACCTCGGGTGCCGAATCGGCCGATTTCGTCTGGCTGGCGGCCCGTACCGATCCGACCCAGGCGCGGCACAAAGGCATTTCGCTGCTGATCGTCGATACCACGACGCCGGGCTTCTCCCACACCCTGATTCCCACCACCAGCATTCCGACCACGGCGACCTACTACGACAACGTGCGGGTGCCTAACGAGATGCTGGTGGGCGAGTTGCACGGTGGCTGGAAGATGATTACCTCGCAACTGAACCACGAGCGCCTCGGCCTGGGCACCTGGTCGGACAAGGTGGTGGCGCTGTTTCGCCGGGTCTACCTGTGGGCGCGGGCCCGCGACGAGCAGGGCCGTCGGGCTATGGACAAAGCCTGGGTGCGCAGCTCGCTGGCCGAGTGTTATGCCCGACTGGAAGCGATGCGCCTGATCAACATGCGCATCGCCGCCGACCTTGAGCTCGAACGCATGAACGTCGCGCTGAGTTCGACCACCAAGGTGTTCGGCTCGGAGTCGGCCATCGAGATCCTGCGCAAGCTGGCGGCGATCGTCGGCGCCAATGGTTCGATGCGCAGCGGCTCGGCGGCGACGCTGTTGCAGGGTGAACTGGAATTTGAATTGCGCTCTGCCCCGACCCTGACCTTTGGTGGTGGCACCAATGAAATCCAGCGCGAGCTGATCGCCCAGTTTGGCCTCGGCATGCCGCGCACCCAACGCTGACGCTCGTCCATCAAAAACAAAAACCGTACTCGCCCCGGATCCGGGGCGGGTCGAAGGGGGCTTTCATGAGCACTATCGAGCAATTTCGGCAGGACACCCGTGCCTGGCTGGAGGCTAACTGCCCGCTGTCGATGCGCAGCGGCATGGCTGAAGGCGATGTGGTGTGGGGCAGTCAGAACCCGCAGTTTCCCTGTGAAGACGCGCGCCTGTGGTTCGAACGCATGCGCGACAAACGCTGGTTCTGCCCCGAGTGGCCCGAGGAATACGGCGGAGCGGGTCTGAGCGACGAACAACTGGCGGTTCTGGAAAGCGAGATGCGCCGCATCAAGTGCCGGCCGCCGCAGATTAACCTCGGCATCTGGATGCTCGGGCCGGTGCTGCTGGCCTTCGGCAGTGAGCAACAGAAACGCGACCTGTTGCCGCCCATTGCCCGCGGTGAAGTGCGCTGGTGCCAGGGCTTCTCCGAGCCGAACGCCGGCTCCGACCTGGCCAGCCTGAAAATGGCCGCCCGCGATGCCGGTGACCACTTCGTGGTGGACGGCAGCAAGATCTGGACCTCCTACGGCGACAAATCCGACTGGATGTATGCCCTGGTGCGCACCGACTTCAGTGCGCCGAAACACGAGGGCATCAGCCTGATCGTGTTGGACATGCGCAGCCCTGGAGTCAAGCCGCAGCCAATCGATTTGATCAGCGGCAAATCGGCGTTTTGCCAAGTGTTCTTCGACGCCGTGAAAGTCCCCAAGAGCCAGTTGATTGGACCGTTGAACGGTGGCTGGAACCTGGCCAAGTACCTGTTGCAGCACGAACGCAAGGCGATGTCGAAATTCGGTGAGTTCAGCCTGCCGTCGCACTTCGACCTGCTGGCCCTGATGCGCGAGTACCTGCCGGCGCCACAGACTCAGAGCGAGCACGCTCTACAGGCGCGGGCCACGGCCTGCGCGATGAACGAGCATGCCTACAACCTGACTGTGCAGCGCATGGGTGAAGAGGCGCGGGCCGGCGATGACATCGGCGGCCTGATGTCGATCATGAAGCTGGTGCACACCGAACAGGAACGCGACAAGTTTGAGGTGCTGCTCGATGCCATGTCCGGGCATGCCTTCGGTTGGGATAGTCCGGCGTTCAGCGAGCAGCAACAGGCGGTGACCCGTTCCTGGTTGAACAGCTATGCGCTGACCATTTCCGGCGGGTCCTCGGAGGTCCAGTTGAACGTCATCGCCAAGCGCGTGCTGGGCTTGCCCGACGCTAAAAAAGGAGTCACCCCATGAGCCTGCGTTATAGCGATGAACAGCGTTTGCTGGCCGACAGCGCCCGGGACTTTCTCGCGGCCCGCAGTCCGGCCAGTGCCCAGCGTCGACTGCGCGATGACGCGGTTGAGGCGGGTTTCGATGCGCAGTTGTGGCAGGGAGCGGTCGATCTGGGCTGGAGTGCGATTCCGTTTCCGGAAGACTTCGGTGGCCTGGATTTCGGTTGCAAGGGCCTTGGGCCGATCTTCGAATCCATGGGCCGCAACCTGTCCGCCACGCCGCTGTTGTCCAGCGTTGTACTTGGCGGTTCGCTGGTGCTTCTGGCAGGCAACTCCGCGCAACAGACGCGCTGGTTGCAAGCCGTGATCAGTGGTGAACAGCGCCTGGCCCTGGCCGTGGACGAACAGTCGCGCCACGACCCGAGCCGGATTGCCCTGGCAGCGAAAGTCGAGGGGCAGGGCTATCGCTTGCACGGCGACAAGTTCTGGGTGGTCGACGGGCTGGGTGCCGACGCCTATGTGGTGGCGGCGCGCACGTCCGGGCAGCCGGGCGAGACGCAGGGCATCAGTCTGTTTCTGGTACCGGCCGATACGCAGGGTTTGACCGTCAGTGCCTTGCCGCTGATCGATTCGCGCAACAGCGCACGCCTGCAACTGGACCAGGTGCAGTTGGGCAGCGAAGCGCTGCTTGGCAACCTCGGCGAGGGTTGGACCGCACTGGAAACCGCGATGGACCGGGGCCGCATCTGCCTCGCGGCGGAGCTGCTGGGGATGGCCGAGCAACTGTTCGAAACCACCCTGGAATACCTCAAGACCCGCGTGCAGTTCGACACACCCATTGGCACCTTCCAAGTCCTGCAACATCGCGCAGCGCAAATGTACGTCGACCTGGCGCTGAGCCGCAGCGCTCTGATGGCCGCGCTGGCGACCCTGGATGACGCCAGTCTCGATGCTCCGGCACGCGCTCGACTGGCCAGCCTGGCGAAATGGAAGACCGGCGACACGGCGATCAAGGTGGCCAACGAAGCCGTGCAGATGCACGGCGGCATTGGCGTCACCGACGAGCTGGATGTCGGCCTGTACCTCAAGCGCGTCCGCGTCGCCCAGAGCTGCCTGGGTGACCGGGATTTCCATTGCCAACGATATTCGGCCCACGCGTAAAACCCTGTGGGAGCGAGCCTGCTCGCGAAGGCGGAGTGTCAGGCAACGAGGATGCTAAATGTGCCGGCCTCTTCGCGATCAGGCTCGCTCCCACATGGAATCAGTCGGGTACCCGCTACTTGAGTACAACACCACCCCCCTGTGGGAGCGAGCCTGCTCGCGAAGGCGGAGTGTCAGGCCATGAAGATATTGAATGTGCTGGCTACTCCCACAGGCCTTTCGCCCGTTTTGGAGAAAATAAAAATGAGCATTGAACGCTGGCAAACCGCGTGGCGCGAACTGATCGCCCCCGGTGCGCCGTTTGAGGTGGTGACGCCCGATGATGGCGCTCCACGTTACTTCCGTCACGCCGCGGAAAACCTGCTGCAAGTGATCGACTCAGGTCGCGTCCACGGCGACCGCGAGTTCCTGATCTGGCAGTCGCAACGCCTGACTTTCAACCAATTCTTCGATCAGGTCGACCGCCTGGCCGGGCAGATGGTTGCCCGTTTCGGCTTGCAACCGGGCGAGCGGGTGGCGATTGCCATGCGCAACCAGCCAGCTTGGCTGGTGGCCTTTGCCGCTATCCAGCGCTGCGGTGCAGTGTGTGTGCCGCTTAACAGTTGGGGCCTGCGCGATGAGTTGCAATACGCGTTGCAGGACAGCGGTTCGCGCTTACTGCTGTGCGACGAAGCGCGTCTCGAAACCCTGCGAGAAGATCTGGCCCGCGAGCATCGGGCGACCATTGTCGTCGGGGCCCAGGGCGAGTCTTTACCCGAGCACTGCCTGCGTTTCGAGGACCTGATCAGCGTCCCGGCATTGCCCACGCCAGCGCTGAAAATCGATCCCGACACGCCGGCACTGATTCTCTACACCTCGGGCACCACCAGTCGCGCCAAGGGCGCAGTGTCCAGTCACCGGGCAATTTGCCAGGCGCTCTTTGCCCTGGATTTCCAAGGCGCTTTTTGCGCCATGAGCTCGCCCGAACGCATCGGCGTGGTGATCAATAGCGGCTACCCGCCGACTACTCTTGCAGCGGTGCCGATGTTTCACGTCAGTGGCCTGCATGCGCAGTTTCTCTGCGCCTTGCGCGGGGGGCGGCGCTTGCTGCTGATGTACAAGTGGGATGTGGAGCAGGCGCTGGACTTGATCCGCGACGAGCGCTGCACCCAGTTCAACGGGGCGCCGGTGATGATGCAGCAACTGCTGGCCTCACCGCGCTTTGCCAGCGAACACACCGCGAGCCTGTTCGGCCTCGGCCTGGGGGGTGGAGCCGCATCTGCCGGGGTGCTGGACAACATGCTCAAGCTCAAGCCCGACGCCATCGGCGGCGCCGGCTACGGCCTGACCGAAAGCAATGGTATCGGCGCTGCCATCGGTGGCGATCCGTTCATATACAAGCCGGCGACGGCGGGTTGGGCGTTGCCGATTGTCGACATCCGCATTGGCGACGATCCGCACCAGCCGCAGCCGGCGGGTAATCGCGGGGTGATCTGGCTTCGTTCGCCGACGCTGATGAGCGCTTACTGGAATCTGCCAGAAGCCACTGCGCAAAGTCTGCGCGACGGTTGGCTCGACACCGGCGATATCGGCTACCTCGACGATGAGGGTTTCCTGAATATCACTGGCCGGGTCAAGGAGTTGATCAACCGTGGTGGCGAAAAGATTTCCGCCGCTGAAATCGAGACGTGCGTCCTCGATATGCCCGGAGTCCTGGAAGCGGCAGCATTTGCCATCGCCGACCCTCTGCTGGGTGAGACGGTGGGGCTGGCCGTGCATGGCATGGCATCGACGCTGCCCCAGGAGGCTCAAATCTGCGCATTCATCGCCGAACGCCTGGCCGCCTACAAAGTGCCGGCGCAGGTCTATCGGGTACTCGAACCCTTGCCACGCAATGCCACTGGCAAGGTGCTAAAGGCACAACTGCAAGAAAAGTTGGGCGCATAACGCTTCCTTAGTCTTTCCGGACGATGTCGGGGCCGGCAGAACACGAACAATGGGTCTAAATCACAAAGCCTTATCAGCGAAGGAGGCATTACATGAAAATAACAAAAACAGGTCTCATGCTCGCGGTCGCAGTCACAGCCAATAGCGGGCTGATGGGTTATGCGCACGCTGCGGTGTCACCTCAGGAAGCCGCCAAACTGGGCAAGGAGCTGACCTGTGTCGGCGCCGAGCAAGCCGGTAACGCCGAGGGCACCATTCCGCCGTACACCGGCAAGTACGTGGGCGAAGTGCCGGGCTGGAATCATGTGAAGTATTCCGGTGATCAACCGGTCGATCCCTATGCGGCGGAGAAACCGATCCTGGTGATCACTGCACAGAACATGAGCCAGTACGAGTCGCACCTGACCGAAGGGCAGAAGACCCTGCTGAAGAAGTACCCAACTACCTACAAAATGAACATCTACCCCGGCCACCGGGATTTCCGTTATCCCGATTACGTTTGCCGCCGCGTGATGGACAATGCGCTGCATGCCAAGCTGGTCAACGATGGTGCAGGTTTCGAAGGATTGGGCCAGGTGCCATTCCCGATTCCCAAGAACGGCATGGAACTGCTGTGGAATCATCAATTGCCGGCACGTGCCTACACCGAGGAAAAGACCAGCGACCTGGCTTCGGTCCTGCCCAATGGCAGCATCGGCTGGGGCCGTGCCTATGCACGCAACCTGTCGCTGGCCAACTCGCCAACCGTCGACTCCAGGACCGAAGACAAGATTGCGGCCATGAGCAACAACATGACCCTCAAGCCGGCCCGCGACAACGGCAACTTGAGCATTTCCCATGAACCCTACAACTTCGGCACCGATGCGCGCCAGGCATGGTCCTACAGCCCGTCCACCCGGCGTGTACGGCAACTGCCGGGTTACGGTTACGATCAGCCGATGATCGGCACCAACGGCACCATGACCGTCGACGAAGACCGCTTGTACAACGGTTCACCGGAGCGCTTCACCTGGAAACTGATCGGCAAGCGCGAGATCTATAGCCCGGCCAACGCCTTCAAACCCAACACCGGCACCGTCAAGTACGCCGACATACTGACGCCAAACCATCCCAACCCTGACTTCATGCGTTATGAGTTGCGTCGCGTGTGGGTGCTGGAGGCCGACTTGAAGGAAGGCTATCGCCATGTCTACGGCAAGCGCGTGCTGTTCATCGATGAAGACACCTGGAACGCGGTCATGGCCGACAACTACGATGCCCGTGGGCAGCTTTGGAAGCACGCCATGATCAACTACTACTACCACCCAGACATGAGCGGCTGGCAGGCTGGTTCGCAGTTCTTCATGGACCTGAACTCTGGCCAGTACACCGGCTACGGCATGACCAACGAATCGAAGAAAGGGCCGATCCTCAACGAAGGCAAATTCACCCCGGACCAGTACACCGCGGATGCGGCACGGGCGATCGGGCGGTAAGCTCTGGGTCGTTGCAATGACAAAAGCCCTATCGGTTCCCGATGGGGCTTTTTTTTTGTTCTTGTCAGTTGATCGGCTGAGAGGTGATCAACCATTGGGGATCCAGTGGGCCGATGATCTCCAGCAGCCGTTTGTAGCCGGTACGGAGAATGCGCCACTCGCCTTGTGTCTTGACGTAGCTGTCCTCGTAGATCGCGCTGCCGTTAAGCAGGGTCTGCTTATCGAGGTTGATGAACAAGTCGTTGAGGTACCAGAGGCCAGTGGCCTCATCACCGTCGACCACAATTTCCGGGGTGTGGCCGTTGTGCATGCCGAAACGGCGGTTGGTGAAGTTGCTGCGGTAGAACTCGATGGCCTGCTCCAGTCCGTTGAGTTCGAGCTGGTAGGTCGGGCTTTGGAAGCTGATCTTCACCTCGGGTGCGAGGATGCTGCGCAGTAGTTCGAGGTTGCAGGTATCGATACCTCGAAAATAGCGGGCTTTGAGCTGTTTGATCTGCTCGATGGCAACGAGATCCAGCATGTCAGTAATCTCCAAGGGGATGGCGATGGCCACACGGGTATCGTGTGGCCACCGGAAAGCGGCGACGTTCTTGTCGCCTTGAAGTGCTTAGCAGGGCAGAAAGTGGCCGCCGTTGACGTCCAGTTGCGCGCCGGTAATGACCTTGGCGTAGTCGCTCGCCAGGTACAGGGCGGCCATGGCGCAGTCGTTGTCTTCGGGGATCTTGCGCAGCGCAATCTGTTGGGCGACCTGATCGACCAGCGACTCCATCGGTACGCCCAGGCGCTTGGCTTCGCTCTTGAAGTAGCCGATCACCGGCGCCCCCCACATCCAGCCCATGAAGGTGGAGTTGACGCGGATGCCGAACGGGCCGAGATCCTGGGCCAGGTACTGCACGGCGGTTTTCAACGCACCCTTGGAGACGGCATAACCGGATTCCAGTTGGTTGGGGGTGCGGGTGGCCATGGTGTTGATCATGACGATGCTGCCCGACTTCTGCTTCTTCATCTGCGGCACAACGGCCTGGGTCATGTGCATGGTGCCGAACAAGTTGACGTCCATCGCCTTGCGCCAGTCGTCCATTGACGACTCGGAGGAACTCCCCCAGGCGCCATGGGCGTAGGCAGAGTTGATCAATACGTCGATCTGGCCGAAGTGCTCGATCGTCAGGTCTGCGAGCGTCTGGCACTGTTCGGCCTGGGCGATGTCTGTAGGGACTTTCAAGACCGGTGTGCTGTAGCCGGCGTCGCGGATGGCCTGTTCAGCCTGGTCCAGCTTGGCCGGCGTTCGTGCGGCCAACACCACGGCCTTGGCCTGGTATTCGGCGGCACGCACGGCCAGCTTGATGCCTAGGCCAGGGCCGATACCGGAAATAATGACGACTTTATCTTTGAGCAACATGGCAATTACCTTCTTATTGTTCTGGTAGGGAATGGGTCGTTCAGGTGCGACTGGCGTGCAGTTCTTCAGCACGTCGTTTCAGATCCAGGGCCATCTGGTCGAAGCCGATTTTTACCCAGGCACCGTGTTCACGCATGATCGTGTCCTGGTTCAGGCCCAAGAAAATATCAGTGGTGAAATAGCTGCAGCGGTTGGCATCGATGACCTTGATGTACTGATCACGGCGGGCGGCGTCCATGTTTTCCGGGACGGGGCGCTGCTCCCAGGACAACAGCTGCTCGGGGTCGCAGGCCACGAGGTATTCGAAGACCGGAACGGTTTCGCCGGTATCGGGTGTCAGTACCTGCATATGCACCTCGTCGCCGATCTGCAGGCCGCACTGAATGCTCGGACAGAAGCTGTTCCACTGGTGGTAATTGTCCAGATCGATGAGCACTTCCCAGACCACCCCGGCGGGGGCATTAATTTCCACTGTGTGGGAGGTGACTATGTTTTCTGCTCTTGCCATGACTGTCTCCTGTTGTGCATTCAGTTGATGGGTCTTGAGGTGATCTGCAGCTGTTCGCTCAAGGGCTGGATGGTCTCGAGCAAGGTTTCGTAGCCGGTCTCGGCGATCATCCAGCGCTCGCCGCGCTTGATGTAGCGATCCTGGTAGATCGCGCTGCCGTGCATGTGGGTGTTGTCCTCGAGGTTGATGAACACGTAGCTCAGGTACCAGAGGGCTGTGGCCTGGTCGCCATCGACTTCGATTTCCGGGGTGTGGCCGTTGTGGGTGGCCAGGCGGGTCTTGGTGAACGAGGTGCGATAGAAGTCCAGCGCATCGCCCAGACCATTGACGTGGAACTCGTAGGCAGGGCTTTTGAACGACAGGGTGACGTCCTCGGTGAGCATGCCCTGGAGCATCTCGATGTTGCAGGTGTCGATGGCGCGGAAATAGCGCGCCTTGAGCTGTTTGATCAGCTCGATTGCTACTAGATCCAACATGTGAAGCCTCCTTGGGGCCACTCAGGCACTGAGCTGGTATTCGCTGGTGAGGATGCAGTCGATCTTCTCGAAGTCGATGAATTTGCTGGTCGATTCGTACATGGCCTGCTGGCGCTGCGCGCATTTTTCCGGGTCGCCCAGGGCGGCGAAAAAACCTTGCGGATTGCCGATGGCCTCGGGCGGGAAGTTTTCTTCGACGATGGCGTGCAGCACCGGTGCACCGAAGGTAAGCGCCCGTGCCACGGTGTTCTGCCGGTAGCCGAAGATCGATTGCAGCGGATAGGCATTAGGCCCGTGCCCGTTGCGCCAGGTGTCGTACCATTGCTCGTAGCTCAACCGGTGGGGCTTGTGCAGCAGCGCCACCTGATTCATGCCGGGCGTGCGCTCGCCGACCGGCACCCGGTACTGGGCAGCGCGGGCCTGACGCTCCTCGGGATACGGCTCGGATTCCACCACCAGATAAGCCTCCAGGCGGCTGGTCAATGGCGCCACGAGTGCTTTGATGGCGGGCCATTGCGAGGCACTGTCCAGCCACAAGGAGAGCAGCCCATCCAAGGGCACGGCACTATTGGTGATGCGCTGCGTCGAGGCGGCGGCCACCGCCTCATCGACCAGCATGACGCGGATTTTTTTTGCACCGGCTGCAGCCAATGCGTCGCGCAGGCCGAGCAAATCCGCACGCCATTGCCCGGCGCCGGGTTGTGCCGGCTTCCACAAGGTCAACATGATTTTTTCCATGATTTCTCCAGCCCTTGTTTAGTGATTGACGCTCAGTGATTGACGCTCAGGTGACGGGCGCGATATTCGCTGTAGTCCTCGGTCATCTGCGCCTCGTTCAGACCGAAGCGTTCCAGGCTGTAGTCGTGGCTGGCACGTTTTTCCCGGCTGTTTTGCGACAGCCAGCCTTGCGCGTCGGTGCGGGCCTTGTCGGTAAACGGCAGATTGGCGAAGGCGTAGACCTTTTCCAGCACTTGCAGCGGCTGCTTCACGGTGTCGGCGAAGTGGATGTCGAGAAAGCGCTCGGCCGCATGCTGTTCGCGAACCTGCATGGTGTGACGGATGCCACGCGCCATGCGAGTGTTCCACTGCTCACCAGCGGCTTTCGGGTCCGGGTTTTCGCTATACATCTGCCACAGGGTGTGGGCCATGCTGGCCATCGACGGGATGGTCTGGGCCGGTTCACGGTGGGTCAGAATCACCTGCGCCTTGGGGAAGACATCCAGCAGCAGATCCAGGGTGTGCAGGTGTTGTGGCGCTTTGAGCAGCCAGCGTTGACCCTCCGGCTCACCCCGTTGTTGCTTCTGCCACTGCAAGAACTGCAGCATTTTCTTCAGTTGGGTGTAGACCGGCCGCTGGTCTTGCTGATCCAGCCAGCGGGTGTAGCTGGGTACATTGACGTAGGCGTCCATGGCGCACATGAACGAGTGTTCCATGAGCATGAACTCTTCGTCGCAGAGCATGGCATCGAGCGGGTGGATCGCGAGGATCTGCGGGATCACCTCGGCCATCAGGTCGACCTCGGCCTTGGCCTGGGCGATGCGCTTGACCGGCGCGGCCAGGGTTTCGTCAGTCAGCGGTGCCGGAAAGCGAGTTTCCCACCAGGCGGCGGAGTAGAAGCGTGGGTCGACCGCCAGCGTGCGCTGAAGCATGGTGGTGCCGGTGCGCGGCAGGCCGACGATGACCAGCGGATCGTCGATTTGTATCCGGGTTATTTCCGGGTGACGGCTCAGGTAGTCTTCCATCACCAGACGGTTGACCAGTTGCCCGACCAACCTTTCTTCCAGCAAATACAGGCCGGTCTGCGACAGCCCGGCTTCGGTAGCCAGTGCATCGAGTAGCGCCTGCAGGGCCGCACGGTAGTTGTCATCGCCAAAATGGCTAAGGCCGTTGGTGCGCGCGACAGCGCTGGCCAACAGTTTGTCGACGGTCAGATCTTCAATTCGGGTGTGCGCGTTCATACGACCTCCGCGACGGCAGCGACGTTTACAACGCGAGTGGTGGGGTGGCATTGCTCCTGGGCACCGACCCAGCGCAGGCAGAGCGTGCCCTGGCGTACGCCGGCGGTTTGTAGCCAGTTGCTCACCCCGGGGTCCAACTCACTGAGTACAAGCGTCACGCCGCCGTTGTCGTCGTACCGGGCCTGGTGCTTGTTGAAGCAGATCTGGTGATAGCGGTAGTCCAGCGACTCCATCCAGTAATTGTTGATTTGTAAGTTCCAGAAGTCGCAGTCCGGCACTTTATCAATGTGGATGACCAACGCCTCGTCCTCGGCCAGCGCCCAGTGCGAGTGGTAGTAGAAAATGTTCGGATCGCCGCCCACTGATTGGCAGAGCGCCTGGTTGGCTGGGGGCAGCTGATTGCTGTGCGGCAGGTAGCTTTCGCTCCAGTCGGCGAACAGCCGGGCGGTGTTCTCCACGAAGCTCGATACCCGCGCCAGGCCTTGTTGGAACGTCGCCGGGTCAAGGGCCTGTGGCTTGGAATCGGTGCCGATGCGCTCGATGCTCAACTTGGCCGGCATTTCGCTGCGACGGTCAAGAAACGTCTGGCGTACGATCAAGGCGTTGGTGGCGTCTTCCATTTTCAACCAGTTGCCCGGTTGTGACTCGCGGCTGAGGATGATTTCGAAGTTGCCCTGGGCATCGACCTGTAACTGGCTGGCATCGATAAAACCGGTCTGGGTCAAGGTGCCGTCAGTTTCATAACCGCCTTTCTGGGTCCCGAAACTCAGGTAGGCGACACTGCCGCGCTGGCCCTTGATGCGGTATTGCAGCGTGCCGTCCAGGCGTGAGTACTCGTAGAGGTTGTCCGGGTTGTCGGCACCGATCTTTGCGGTCTCGTGGGAGGTTTTGAAGAAGCTGGGAAAGGCCGGGTCGGCAAACTCGATGTGCATTTCCAGGCCGATGCGCAGCAGGCGCGTGAGGTAGCGGAAGCCTTCGGCGCGGGTGGCTGCATCGGCGGGTGCTTCGGGACGCAGAATCTGCTCGCCGCAGCGCTTGAGGTGATCGCAGAACGTGGCCCAGGTCTGGCCACTCAACAGCTGTTGTTCGTCAATAGAGCTGATTGTCATTGTTAGACTCTCTTGATTAGGCGAACCCGGCTCGTGAGCGCCTGCGCAGAGGCGCTCGAGCCAGATTCATCGGCCCCTGACAAGGGGCACGGTTAAATGCCCGGCGAACCGGGCGCCGGGGCTAGAGTTCCTTACCGATGAAGCCGCGCTCGGTCAGCACCTCGATGATCCGATCCACTGCACCCTCCGGCGTCAGCTTGATGGTCTGGATATGGATGTCCGGCTTGCTCGGCACCTCATAAGGCGAGTCGATGCCTGTGAAGTTTTTCAACTCGCCGCGGCGGACTTTCTTGTACAGGCCCTTGGGGTCGCGCTCTTCGGCCACGGCCAGCGGTGTGTCGACGAAGATCTCGATGAACTCACCTTCTTGCAGCAGCCCACGCGCCATCTCGCGCTCGGAGCGGAACGGCGAGATGAAGGCTGTCAACACGATCATCCCGGCATCCACGAATAACTTGGACACCTCGGCGACCCGGCGGATGTTCTCTACCCGGTCGGCATCGGTGAAGCCCAGGTCGCGGTTCAAGCCGTGACGCACGTTGTCGCCGTCGAGCAAGTAGGTATGGCGGCCGCGGGCGTACAGTCGGGTTTCCAGCAGGTTGGCGATGGCCGATTTGCCAGCGCCCGACAAACCGGTGAACCACAGCAGCACCGGCTGCTGGCCCATCTGTTCGGCGCGTGCCTTCTTGTTCACATCCACGTGCTGCATATGGATGTTCTGCGAACGGCGCAGCGAGAACTCGATCAGACCTGCGCCGACGGTGGCGTTGGTCAGGCGGTCGATGAGGATGAAGCTGCCGGTTTCGCGATTGTCCTTGTAGGGATCGAAAGCGATCGGCTGGCTGGAGAAGAGGTTGCACACGCCGATCTCGTTCAACGCCAGTTCCTTGGCCGCCAGGTGCTCCATGGTGTTGACGTTGATCTTGTACTTGGGCACCGCCAAGGTGACCGACAGCGTCTTGCCGCCGATCTTCATCAGGTAGGGGCGACCGGCGAGCATGGGCTGTTCGTGCATCCAGATCAGGCTGACCTGGAACTGGTCGGCCACGCTGGCCGGATCTTCTGCGGTGGAGAGAACATCGCCGCGGCTGCAATCGACTTCGTCGGTCAGGGTCAGGGTGATGGACTGGCCGGCCACGGCTTGTTGCAGGTCACCATCGAGGGTAACGATGCGCGAGATTCGGCTCTCTTGCCCGACCGGCAACACACGTACGCGGTCGCCGGGACGAACCACGCCGCTGGCGATGGTGCCGGTGAAACCACGGAAATCGAGGTTGGGGCGGTTGACCCACTGCACCGGCATGCGGAACGACAGTTTCTGCTGGTGCGCCTCGTCGATCTCGACGGTTTCCAGGTAGCCCATCAGCGTGGTGCCGCGGTACCAAGGCATGTGCTCGCTCTGCTCGGTGATGTTCTCACCCCGCAGTGCGGACATCGGGATGGCGGTGACATCATGAAGATTGATCTGCTTGGCGAAGGTGCGGTAGTCATCGACGATGGCGTTGAAGACTTTCTCCGAGTAGTCCATCAAGTCCATCTTGTTGACGGCCAGGACCACCTTGCGAATGCCGATCAGCGAAGCCAGATAGCTGTGACGCCTGGACTGGGTCAGCACGCCGCGTCGGGCGTCGATCATCACCACGGCCACGTCGGCCGTGGAGGCACCGGTCACCATGTTGCGGGTGTACTGCTCATGGCCTGGGGTATCGGCAACGATGAACTTGCGCAGTTCCGTGGAGAAAAAACGGTAGGCCACGTCGATGGTAATGCCTTGTTCGCGCTCGGCGGCCAGGCCGTCCACCAACAGCGCGAAGTCCAGTTCGCCACCTTGGGTGCCGTCTTTTTTCGAGTCGGCCTCCAGCGCTTCCAACTGATCTTCGAAGAGCATTTTCGAATCGTAGAGCAGGCGTCCGATCAGCGTGCTCTTGCCATCGTCCACGCTGCCACAGGTAATGAAGCGCAACAGGCTCTTGTGCTCGTGGGCCTTGAGGTATTGCCCGATATCCTCGGCAATCAGGTCAGATACGTGTGCCATTAGAAATACCCCTCTTGTTTTTTCTTCTCCATCGATGCGGACGAGTCATGGTCGATCATTCGCCCCTGACGTTCGGACGTGCGGGTCAGCAACATTTCCTGAATGATCTTGGGCAGGGTGTCGGCATCGGACTCGACGGCACCGGTGAGCGGGTAGCAACCCAGCGTGCGGAACCGCACGTTGCGCATCATCGGCACTTCACCCGGGTTCAGCGGCATGCGTGCGTCATCGACCATGATCAGCATCCCGTCACGCTCGACTACCGGGCGCGGCGCGGCGAAATACAGCGGTACGATCGGGATGTTTTCCAGGTAGATGTATTGCCAGATGTCCAGCTCGGTCCAGTTGGACAGAGGGAATACGCGGATCGACTCGCCCTTGTGTTTACGCGTGTTGTACAGGTGCCAGAGTTCTGGACGCTGATTCTTCGGATCCCAGCGGTGCTGATCGGAGCGGAAGGAGAAAATGCGTTCCTTGGCACGTGATTTTTCTTCGTCGCGACGTGCGCCGCCGAAGGCCGCATCGAAACCGTAGTGATCGAGTGCCTGTTTCAGGCCCTCGGTTTTCATGATGTCGGTGTGGATCTGCGACCCGTGCTTGAACGGGCTGATGCCCATTTCAATGCCTTCGGGGTTGGTGTGGGTCAGCAGTTCGACGTTCAGCTTGGCCACCATCTGATCGCGGAAGCGATACATCTCCTGGAACTTCCAGGTGGTGTCGACATGCAGCAAAGGGAAGGGCGGCTTGGCCGGGTAGAAGGCCTTCATGGCCAGGTGCAGCATGACCGCACTGTCCTTGCCGATGGAGTAGAGCATGACCGGGTTGTCGGATTCGGCGACAACCTCGCGCATTGCCTGGATGCTTTCGGCTTCCAGTCGTTGCAGGTGGGTAAGCGTCATAGATTTTCCTCTCGCTTTTTGTTGTTGTCGTTTATCAACGTACAACTGCTGCGATTCGGACTTATGCGCGACTTGATGTTTTAACATCAGGCGCAACATCTGCAGCATGGGGTCGCGGGGCGGGGTGGTGGCAACCGCGGCTGGCGCGTTGCCTGGCACATCGTCAGGGCTGACGCGCGCGGCTTGCTGACTGATCTGGGTCGCCAGTTCGCGGGCGCCGCTGAGCATTGCGCTGGCTTCGGGCAGATGAAACAGATGCAACCGCTCAGCGCGTTCACCCGCCCAGGTGATGAAGGTCGCGGCGCGTTGCCAGTGCATGCCCGAGAGGAGGGCAAACACTTTGCGTTCGGCCGAGCGATACAAACGGTCGAAGAACTCTTCCAGGTGGGGGGCGCGCAAGCTGTCTTCGTATGGCAGCCAGAGCACCTTGCCGCGATTGCTGACCGCGCGCAGTACCCCGTAACTGAGCTTGCCCTGATCGTTACGGGCACCGTAGTCATCGATCCAGTGGATCTCGCCGTTCTGCGTCCGAGCCTGATCGAGGATGTCCCGGTAGGTGCTGCGGTACCAGCGCTGTACTGCCAGCGAAGCATTCGCGACACGTTTGGCCGGACGCTCGGCATTGAGCTGCCAGCGTTGCAAATAATGGGCGGCGGTGCGTTCTGGCAAGTCGATATCGTGCAGGCGCTTGACCAGTGCCTGCATTGCTTCCAGCTGCCAGAGCAGGAACGGTAACTGGTGCCGTTCCGGCGGCGTGCTGACCAACAGTTGATAGATGTTCTGTTCCTGCTCGGCAGACAGACTGCGGCCTTCACCTTGCTTGCGCCCGCGCTCGCGCACGGGTACCGCATTCCAGCCACCGGCTTGCCACGCCTTGTAGGCAGAGATGATTGTCGGCGATGAGAGTCCTGTGTCCTGGTTGATGGCTTTGAGCGTGCTGCCGGCGATGCGCAACTGCACGGCGCGCAGGCGAAGCCTGTTGATCTGTGGAACGGATAGCTGATTGCCGTGGGACACAGGAACTCCTGTTAAACATCCAGTTGCTGAGTGGCATTGGTGTGGATGTCTGTACTGTTCCCGGATCCGGAAAACGGCGCATAGGCCGAATGGACCATACGAAGAACAAAAACAGGAGAATTCCCATGAACGAGTCAATGACTGTTCTGCTTGAAGACGTCATCGGTATTGCTCGCGAAGCAGGCGAACTGGTGTTGGAGGTGTACCGCTCGGATTTCGAGGTGCGCGGGAAAGTCGATGCCTCCCCGGTGACCGAAGCCGACGAGCGTGCCGAGACTTTGATTCTGCAGGCCTTGGCGGCGCGTACGCCGCAGATTCCGGTGATTTCGGAAGAGGCCGCCGCTGCCGGCCAGGTGCCCGAGGTGGGCCAGCGTTTCTGGCTGGTCGACCCGCTGGACGGAACCAAGGAGTTCATCAATCGCAATGGCGAGTTCACCGTCAATATCGCCCTGATCGATAACGGTGAGCCGGTGCTTGGGGTGGTTCTTGCGCCCGCGCTGGAGCGTCTGTTCGCCGGTGCCCATGGTTGTGGAGCCTTTATCGAACAGGCCGGGCAGCGCCAACCCATCCACTGCCGTGCAGTGACGCAAGAGGGCCTGGACGTGGTCGCCAGCCGCTCCCATGGCGATGCCAAGGCGCTGGATGAATTCCTCGACGGGCGCCAGGTGCGCTCACTGAAAAGCGCAGGCTCGTCGTTAAAGATTTGCCTGGTGGCTGCCGGCGAGGCGGACCTTTATCCGCGCTTGGGGCGCACCATGGAATGGGATATCGCCGCAGGGCATGCAGTGCTGGTTGCGGCCGGTGGACAGATCCGCACCCTTGCCGGTGATGTGCTGCGTTATGGCAAGCCCGGCCTGGATAACCCGCACTTCTACGCTCACGGTCTATAGACCCCACACGCTTGTGCAAGGGCCTGCTTCCGGGGATGGAAACAGGCCCTTTTTGGTTTGGCACTTACATCGACAGATGCGCGCTCAAGTCCCCCATCATGTCCAGGTGCGAATAATCACGAAAGCTGAATCGCCAGACCCCGTCCACACGTTCGAACTCATCAAAATAACGCCCGGCGGCGATCGGTTGCAGCGCGAGGATGTCGGTGGCCTGCAGGACGGTGTAGCAGGAGCGAACCATTGCGGTTCCCGAGGCTTCGTCGATGTCGATGATGGGGTTGCTGATGACGTGTCGGGTGCGGGGTGTGCCGCAGGGGTAGAGCTTGATTCGTTGCTGCCAGATCCCCAGCAGGGCGGTGCAATCAAGGAAGTCGCCCTGGTTTTTTGCCTTGATGCGGGCATGACGAAACAGCTCGGCGGCCTCGACCAGTTGTCCGCTGTCCAGGCATTCAGCGTAACGGTAAAGCAGGTTGCAGATCTGTATGGCGCTGGTACTCATGGTGATCCTCATACTTGTAGGAGCCGGCTTGCTGGCGATGGCGGCCTGAAAGCCAACCCATTTCGCGCGGCCGTTCCCGACCAACTGTAGGAGCTGGCTTGCCAGCGAAGGCGGCCTGACAGCCGACCTATTATTTGTTGTCGGAGTACATATCCATTCCTGCGGTAACGGCCACCTATGGTTTCGCTTTTACAGCGAGTCACTTGGAAAAGCCCCAAGTAACCAAGGGCTCTTGCCCCTGGCGTTCGGCCTCTCGATGTGGCAAGAAGATCAAAAGCCAGAGCAAAAGCCAAAGCCAAAGCCAAAGCGAGGCGGCTGACCGGCCGGCCTGATCGGGAGCCGTACGCATTTCCCCTGTAGGAGCCGGCTTGCTGCGGGCGGCGTTCCGACGATGATCGTCAACGATAACGCGGGAGAACTGGTTAAACGCGGCGCACTTGAATCCATCGCCAGCAAGCCGGCTCCTACAGGTATTGCGTCATCCATATTTCCCAGGAATGCGTGAAGAACCATAAAAAAGCCGCTGGAACCTGGCAGGGTTGCAACGGCGTAGTGGTGCGCGAAGGCGGTCAGGCAGTCACGGGCCGGATCGCTGTGAGGTGCGCAGCGGGGTGCTTCATCTGTTGCCGGTAGCGCGGCAGCGCCAGGCTCAGGAACACGCTGGCCAGCACCAGCATCGAAACAGATGAAGCCAGGGCGTAGCGCAGCGACTCACTGCCCAGGGTTGGCACGAAGAAGTCGCTGAGCATGCCAACAAAAAGCGGCCCGATACCCACGCCCAAGAGGGTCATGGACATGACGAAAATCGCCGTGGCCTGGGCCAGTCGTGTAGCCGGGAAAAGGTGGGTAATGGCGCTCAGGCACGGTGTTGCCCACCACACACCAAAGAAGGCGAACGCGCTGTAGAACAGAAACGCCTGCGGCACGGCGATGCTGCCGATATGGAACGCCGTGCCTTGGGGCCAGAGGAAGTACGCCAGGGCGAAGGGAATGCTGATCAGCGTACCCAACAACGGCACACCGATTTGCCAACCGACATCGCGTCGCGCCATGCGGTCGGTGAGCATGCCGCACAGCAGGGTGCCGACGGTCGCACCGGTACCGCCCACCACGCCCACCAGGAATCCGGCTTCTTGCAGATTGAGGCCGTGGGAACGGATCAGGAAGCTCGGGCTCCAGGTGCCAATGGCGTAGCCGGCAATCGCCGCCGCGCCGCCGGTGAGTACCAGGCACAGGAAAGAGGGCATGCGAAACAGCTCGACGAGAGTCTTGAGCCAGCCATCCTGTTGCGCCGCGACGTGGCCCAGCGGCGCTACGCGCTTGGGCGCACGCACGGTCAGCAGCAGAAGCAGTCCCAGGAAGATGCCGGGCGTGCCGATCAACAAGAAGGCGTAGCGCCAACCGTGGTGCTGGGCAATCCAGCCACCCAGGCCCAGGCCAACGATCGCCCCCAGGCTGGAGCCGAGCATCAGCACTGACAGAGCAGTGGAGCGGCGGTTCGCCGGGTACAAATCCGAGACCATCGCCACCGACGGCGCCGTGCCGCCGGCCTCACCCACTGCCACGCCGATCCGCGCCAGCACCAGGGTCAGGAAGTTGCCGGCCATGCCACAAAGCACGGTCATCAGGCTCCAGGCGATGCAGCTGAAAGCGATCACCGGCTTGCGCCCGATGCGGTCCGACAGGCGCCCCAGCGGGAAGCCGAACACGGTGTAGAACACCGCGAACGTCACCCCCGACAGCAGGCCGATACCGGTATCGGAAATGCCGAATTCGAGTTTGACCGGCTCGATCAGGATCGCCATCAACTGGCGGTCGATGTAGTTGAACACATAGATGCTGGCGAGCACGAAAAGCGCGTAGTGCGTTCGCCATGTCACGGGGGTGGATTGGTTCACTGCGGGTGCTCCCGGTTTTGTTCTAGTTGACGCGATGTTCGGCTTGTCTCGGTTTTTTTTCATCGTCCGTTCAGACCATCTTTTCATCCCCGTACAAGCCGACGTACACGATTGCGAACCTAGTCTTGTCGGACGATGTTTCGCTCGCGCTCAAGGTCAATCATTCAGCCCATATCCGCTGCCTTGTCAGCGCTTGCCCACGCTGTGGCGAGCCCTGCGACAGCCTGAAAACAATAAGAAGCTGAGGAATTGCAATGAGCGTCTTGTTCGAGCCGGTCGCCCTGGGCGAGCTTCAATTGGCCAACCGCATTGTCATGGCCCCCATGACTCGCAGCCGCGCCCTTGCCGATGCAGTACCCGGTAGCGTGATGGTCGAGTACTACCGTCAGCGTGCCAGTGCCGGGTTGATCGTGGCCGAGGGCACCGCGCCGTCCGCCAGCGGCCTGGGCTATTGTCGCACCCCGGCGATCTACAGCGACGAGCAGATGGTCGGCTGGCAGCGGGTCACTGAGGCGGTGCATGCCGAGGGCGGGCGCATCGTCCTGCAGCTGATGCATGTCGGCCGCGCCGCCAGCCGGCACAACAAACCGGCGGGGGCGGCCACGGTGGCACCTTCGGCATTGCGCGCACGCACCCAGGTATTCAGCGACGCAGCCGGCCTAGTGGACACCGACGAGCCGCAGGCGCTGACCTTGCAAGGTATCGGCGATGTCATCGAAGACTATCGCCAAGCTGCATTGAATGCGCGCCTGGCCGGCTTCGACGGTGTCGAACTGCACTGCACCAGCGGCTATCTGCCGATGCAATTCATGGCATCTGGCAGTAATCAGCGCAGCGACGCCTATGGTGGCGATGTGAGCGGGCGAGTGCGTTTTGCCAAGGAAGTGATCGAGGCCATGGCCGGTGCGATTGGCGCCGGACGCGTCGGTTTTCGCCTGTGCCCCGGCAACCCTTACAACGACATCGACGACCGCGATCCGGCGGCCACGGCGGCGGCCTTGTGTGAAACCGTGGCATCGCTGGACCTGGCCTACTTGCACATCATGCGCTCGCCGCTGGCAGAGCTCGATGCCTTCGCCCTGGCGCGTCGGCACAGCCCCCATGCATTGATTCTCAACGATGGTTTCGACGGTCCTTCGGCCGGTGCCGCTCTCGCGTCGGGCGAGGGGGCTGCTGTGTCGTTCGCCCGTCACTTTATTGCCAACCCCGATCTGGTGGAGCGCTTGAAGCGTGGCTTGCCGCTCAATCGCTTTGATCGCAAGACGCTTTATACGCCGGGCTCGGCTGGCTACTCGGATTACCGCGCCTATCAAGCAAATACCCAAGAGGTGGCGCAATGAATCTGAATGACTTGAACCACGTCCTGCCGGCCGGCCCAGTACCACGGGAGCAGACCCAGGCGCTGCTCGACCAGCGCTCAGCCGCCGCCGGGCTGATCAAACCGGGCGACCTCTACACCCTGGCCGACCGCCTGGAACAACAAGCGAGCGAGCAGGGCGAGCGCATGTTTCTGATCTATGGCGAGCAGACCCTGAGCTACTTCGAGGTCGATGCGCGGGCCAATCAGATGGCCCACACCTTTTATGCCAATGGCCTGCGCGCCGGCGATGTCTGCGCCCTGGCCATGGAAAACCGCCCGGCGTTCTTCTGCACCTGGTTCGGCCTGGTCAAGCTCGGGGTGGTGGTGGCCTTCATCAACACTCAGGTCAACGGCCGCCCGCTGCTGCATGCGTTGCAAACCACCGACGCCAAGGCGTTGGTGGTCGGCGAAGAATGCCTGGCCAATGTGCAGGCCACCGAAGGTTTTCCGGACGTGCCGTGCTGGCTGATACGCGACACGGAAAATCCCTGGAGCGGCCCGTTGCCCAAGGGCATCGACGGTCATTTCGCTGCGCGCCTGGAGAAAGCCCCGCGCACGCCGTTTCCCCGCGACATCCGCGCGCACATCGATGCGCAGACGCCGACCCTGCTGATCTTTACTTCGGGCACTACCGGCTTGCCCAAGGCCGCGCGCTACAGCCACATGCGCTGGATGTCGTCGGGCGATGTGATGGAAACCACCCTGCAGGCCACTTGCGAAGATGTGTTCTATTGCTGTCTGCCGCTGTACCACGGCGCGGCCGCCACCTCGGTGACCTCAACCGCGCTGCGCGCCGGTGCTGCCATCGTGGTGCGCCGCAAATTCAGCGTGCGCGAGTTCTGGAAGGACGTGGCACGGCATCAGATCAGCATCTTCCAGTACATCGGCGAGATCTGCCGCTACCTGCTCAACCAGCCGGTGCAAGCAGGCGAACGTGAGCATAGCCTGCGCTGCATGCTCGGCGCCGGTTTGTCGCCCGATTCCTGGCAACGCTGGCTGGAGCGCTTCGGTCCGATCCAGGTGTTCGAGGGCTGGGGCGCCACCGAGGCCAATGCCGCGGTGATCAACGTCGACAACTATTTCGGCTCCTGCGGACGCGTGCCCGACTGGAACAAGACCAACCTGCGGCTGGTGCGTTACGACGTTGAAAACGACTGCCACCCACGGGACGAAAACGGTTTTTATCAAGTCTGCAAAGTGGGCGAGATTGGCGAGGCCATGGGCTTCATTGTCGATCACCCGGAGATTGGCGGCGGGCGTTTCGAGGGCTACACCTCAGCAGAGGCCACCGAGAGCAAGATTCGCCGCAATGTAATGCGCGAGGGCGATGCCTATTGGAGTTCCGGCGACTTGCTGCGCGAGGACGCCGACGGCTACTGCTACTTCGTCGACCGCATCGGCGATACCTATCGCTGGAAGAGCGAGAACGTCTCGACCCAAGAAGTGGCCGACGCCCTGAGCGATCTGTCGGGTCTTGAACTGATCAACATCTACGGCGTTCATGTGCCGGGCCAGGAAGGACGCGCCGGCATGGCCGCCGTGCTCATGCAGGCAGGCCAGGCATTCGATCCGGACGCCCTGTACGCCTTGGCCGAAGCACGCCTTCCGCGTTATGCAGCGCCGGTGTTTGTGCGGGTCACTCAGTCGGCGGACCTGACGGCCAGCTTCAAACTGCGCAAGGTCGACCTGCAACGCCAGGGTTATTGCCCGAGTCTGTGTAGGGATCCACTGTTCATTCGCGACGATCAGGCCCGCACCTATGTGCCTTATTCGCTGGAGGCGCTGACGCAGGCCGGGCTGGCGCCTTTCGCGGTGGCCGACCATGGCTGATCTCGACGACAACGGTCACGAACTTCGCAGCGGCCTGCGTTATCCCTGGCCGCAGGCACCCGATTCCGGTCAGGTGCGCGAAGTGGCACCGGGCGTGTGGTGGCTGCGTATGCCGCTGCCGTTTCGCCTGGACCACATCAACCTCTATCTGCTGCGCCACACCGATGGCTGGGTGGTGGTGGACACTGGCATGAATACCGAACAGACCCGCAAGGTCTGGGACCGGGTGCTGAGTGAAGTGTGTGCCGGGCTGCCGCTGCTGGCGGTGGTCTGCACCCATTTTCACTCTGATCATGCCGGTGTGGCCGCGTGGCTTTCGGAGCGTTTTCACTGCCCGGTGTACATGACCGCCAGCGAGTTCCAGTCGCTGCACGTCAGGTTTCCCGGCGATCAGCCGCCGGGCTGGGACTTTCTTGATTTCTACCGCAAGGCCGGCGTCAGCGACGAGCAGAGTGCCGAGATGTTTGCGGTGATGAGCAACGCGCATTTCCTGCCTGCGCCATTGAACCATTACCGACGCTTGCATGAGGGCAGCCAGCTGCACATTGGTGGCCGCACCTGGCAGGTGGTCATCGGGCGCGGTCACTCGCCGGAACATGCCTGTCTGTATGCCGCCGATGACGGCTTGCTGATTTCCGGCGACCAGGTGCTTCCGCGCATCACCTCCACCGTCGGTGTGCATGCCACGGAGCCGTTAGCCAACCCACTGCGAGACTGGCTCGATTCCATCGAGCATTTGCGCAGCTTGCCCGACAGCGTGCTGGTACTGCCGGCGCACGAGCGGCCGTTCTTCAATTTGCATCAGCGCCTGGATCAGCTGGAGGCCCATCACCGCGGGCATCTGGCGTTGTTGCTGGCCAACTGTGACGAGCCGCGCACCGTGCTCGAACTGATGGCCCTGTTGTTTCCCAAGCTGTCGGGTCGTTTCGACGAGCTGATGGCGCTTGGCGAAACGTTGGCCCATGCCAACTACCTGGTGGCCGAAGGGTCGCTGGAGCGGGAAGAGGACCGGGGGCGATATCGCTACCGGCGTGCTGTAAGGGGAGCGTGCGCTGTTACACCACTCAAGGTGTTTTGAGCGGACGGCACGGCAGCAGTGTTGAACATTCCAGGCAGCCAGCCGGTTGTCATTGAGGAGAATCAGTGTGATCAACAAAAACAACAATAACTGTACGGTCATCGGTTCGCGCGCATTTCAGGTCAGCAGCCTGGCGGCAGCCATTGCGCTGGTGTCCACACCCGTTTGGGCCGGTGACACAATCGAGTTCGACAACGGCGCGACCATGGATTGGTCGGTGACCACCAGCTACGGCATCGGTGTGCGCACTGGCAGTCAGAGCGATCGCTTGCTGACGATCAACGCCGACGATGCCAACCGTAACTTCGACAGTGGCAGCCTGACCACCAACCGCGTGGGCGCGCTGGCGGAAATGATCCTGCGCAAGGACAACTACGGCGCCGTGGTGCGCGGCAGTACCTTTTATGACGACGTCTACCACCGCAACAACGATAACGATTCGCCCGCCACCGTGAACAAAAACGGCAGCAACGACGAGTTCACCAGTGACACCCGCTATTACAGCGGCGGTCGCAGCAAACTGCTGGATGTCTATGCGTTCAGCGGCTGGCGCTTTGACAACGACACCATGCTGGACGTCAAGGCCGGGCGGCACATCGAATCCTGGGGCGAGAGTTTGTTCTACCCGGGTGTGAACGGCGTACAAAACCCGTCTGATGCGGTAAAAGCGAACCAGCCGGGTGTCGAGGTCAAGGAAATACTCTTGCCGGTGGGCCAGTTCTCCGGCTCGTTCCGACTGAACCCCCAGCTGACCTTCGGTGCATACGTGCAGTACGAATGGAAGGGCACTGAGCTGCCGCCGGTGGGCAGCTACCTGTCGGGCACCGACGTGGTGGGGCCGGGGCGCGAGTTTCTCTACGCCAACGGCCGCAAGGTTCCCTACCTCGGTACCGACGAACCGAGTGATGGCGGCCAGTGGGGCGTGCAGGTGCGTTACCGCCCGGTACCGGCCCTCGAGCTGTCGCTGTTTCACGTCAACTACCACGACAAGAACCCGGCCACCGCCCTGGTCGGCTACGACCCGCTGCCAGTGGGCGGTGGTCTCAACGCCTTCGCCATCAATGGTTACCGGATCAAGTACTTCGAAGACATCAAACTGACCGGCATCAGCGCCTCGACCAAGATCGGCGACACCCAGGTCGGCGCCGAATGGTCGTACCGCGACGGTGCGCCGGTGATGGTCAATACCGGCCTTGGCGCGGTGCCGGCCAGGGGCAAGGGCCAGCAAATGCAGTTGTCGGCGATCCGTATCCTGGGGGACCGTCCCTGGGCCAGCCAGACCAGTCTGACTGCCGAAATCATCCGCGTGCAGGTCGACAGCGTCGAATCCACTTCGGCGGCGCCCAACCTGCAAGGCGTGAACCTGTTGCCCTCCCTTAGACCTCTAGTGGCGCCTTCCGATGACTTTACCTTCAGCACAGCCACGAGCTTTCGCACAAAGTCTTCCAGCGCCTACACCGTGGGCGCATCGTTCAGTTATCCGGGAGTTTTCCAAGGCTGGGATCTGGACGTCCCCTTCAACTTCTCCAACGTCTTCAGCGGCTCCACGCCCATGGCCGGAAGCATTTCCGGCGTCGCCGGTGACCGACGCCTGAGCGCGGGCACGACCTTCAAGTACCTGGGCAACCTGGAACTCGGTTTGAGATACATCGCCTATCTGGGTGAAGCCGACCCGATCAAGCGTCCGTTCGCCGACCGTGACTACGCCACGTTCTCGATGAAGTACACCTTCTGATCGATCACTCAAGATCCGGGTCGCCTTGCTGCGCCCGAACCTTCATCAAAACCTGGAAATGGCCGCAGCGTAACGCTTCGGCATGGAGGCACTATGGGACTCAAAGGGCATGCAGCCATTGTTGGCAGCGCACAATACAAACCGGAGAAGTATTCGACCGCACCCAAGATGTTTCACCTGGAGCAAGTCGCCGACCTGGCGGCCCAGGCGCTGCGCGATGCCGGGCTCAAAGCCTCGGACCTCGACGGGTTGGTGATCAACGGCCCGCATTTTCATGAAGCTTCGGTGTTCGTACCGGCGATGGCCGCCGAGTACCTGGGCTTGCGGCTGAACTTTGCCGAAGTGGTGGACCTGGGCGGCTGTACGTCGGTGGGCATGGTGTGGCGCGCCGCCGCCGCCATCGAACTGGGGTTGTGCCAGGCAGTGCTTTGCGTCATCCCCGCACGCATGGCGCCGTTGGGCCCCGACGAGGATCCTGGCTGGATGGCCCGGTCCATGCGCTTTGGCGGGCACAGCACGGCATTCGGCGCGCCCGAAGCCGAGTTCGACCTGCCTTACGGGCACATGGGCCAGAACACCGGCTACGCCATGATCGCGCAGCGTTATGCCGCACAGTACGACTATGATCAGCGAGCGATGGCCAAAATCGCCGTCGACCAGCGCACCAACGCCCTGGCCAACCCGCAAGCGATGTTCTATGGCCAACCATTGACCATCGAACAAGTGCTGGCGAGCAAAATGGTCGCCGACCCGTTGCATGTCCTGGAAATCGTCATGCCGGTGGCCGGTGGCGCCGCGTTGATCATCACCAACAAGGAAGTGGCGGCGCGGTCCCGCAAGCGTCCGGCGTTCATTACCGGGTTTGGCGAACACCTGGCATTCAAGTCGCCGTCCTATGCCGAGGACATGCTGCACACGCCTATCGGTCCGGCCTCCAAGCGGGCCTTTGCCATGGCCGGACTCAAGCCCAAAGACGTCGATGCCGCGCAGATCTACGACTGTTACACCATCACCACCTTGTTGACCCTGGAAGATGCCGGTTTCTGCGGCAAGGGCGAGGGCATGGCGTTCGTGCGTGAACACGACCTGACCTGGCGTGGCGATTTCCCGATGAACACCCATGGCGGGCAACTGAGCTTCGGCCAGTCGGCCTCGGCCGGTGGCATGAGCCAGGTGATCGAAGCGGTGACGCAAATCGCCGGCACCGCCGGTGAACGCCAACTGGGCCGCTGCGACAGCGTCTACGTCTCCGGCACCGGCGGCGTGATGAGTGAGCAGGGCGCATTGATACTTCAGGGAGCATAAGCACATGTCCAACAACAAACCGATGCCGGTCGCGACGCAGATCTCCGCGCCCTTCTGGGAGGGCCTGAAGGCTCGCCGCCTGTTGATCCAGCAATGCAACGCCTGTGCGCACTGGAACTTCTACCCGCGCCGGCATTGCCCGGTGTGCCTGGAACACGACCTGGCCTGGCGCGAAGTCGACGGCGCCGCGACGCTGTACAGCTACACCGTGACGCGCATCGCGACCTTGCCCGACTTCATGGATGAGATGCCGCAGAAACTGGCGGTGGTCGAACTGGCCGAAGGGGTGCGCATCAACACCAACCTGGTCGGCCTTGAGGAAAACGAAATCGAGATCGGCATGTCCTTGCAGCCGGTGTTCGCCGAAGTCGACGCCAAGGGCACCCGCCTGCTGCGCTTCACCGGGGTGGACAAGGATGCGGCGGGCCTTGAGCCGCTGCCCGCGCAGGACAGCGAACCGGCGCCAGCGGCATCGGAGCAACCGCCCGCGCGGCAGATCGACCTCAACGATGGGCCTGCCTTGCAGGCTCTGGTCAGCGAGCAGTACAGCGACTGGAGCAACGTGGTGGTGGTCGACCAGGCACTGATCGACGACTTTGCCCGGTTGTCGGGTGACGATTACTGGATTCATACCGATCCGGAGAAGGCGCGCCTGCAAAGTCCGTTCGGCGGCACCATTGCCCATGGTGCGCTGGTGCAGGTGCTGCAGTCGCGGATGAAACTGGCATTGGGCTTCGAAATCAGCGGTTTCACCACTCAGATCAACTACGGCTCCGATCGCCTGCGCTTCCCGGCGCCGGTCCCGGCCGGCTCGCGCATCCATTCGCGGGCGCGGGTGAAAAAAGTCGACCTGTCGGCCCGTGGCACCCAGTTGACCCTGGAACTCACCACCCACGTGGTGGGCCAGGACCGGCCGTCGGTGATCAACGACCTGGTGATCCTGTACATCGCCTGATCGCCACCCAAACCACTGAACGGGTGAGGTCCTGTGGGAGCGAGCCTGCTCGCGAAAGCGGTAGACCAGTCGGCCTGGATGGCGACTGGCATGGCCTCATCGCGAGCAGGCTCGCTCCCACAATCGCCTGCGCCGTACACAACAACCCGCCCCGTGCCATTCACGCCATTACATAAGCCATTTGGACGATGTGCCCCCCAAGCCTTGCGCCGACTATTCCCTCAGAGGCAGCGCCCATCTCGTTTGCCTCGCATGCCTTGGTGCGTGACAAAAACAAGAGGATCGGCCCTATGACTTGCCCTATGCACGTGTACCCCGAACAGGAGCGCTACTCATGCGCTCGCTGATCGGCTACGCGGTTTGCCTGGTGGTCGCCCTGACCATTGGCTACACCTTTTCCCCAAAGTCCCCACCGCAAGTGGAACTGTTGGCCACCCGTCCGGATCGAGTGCAGATCAACGGCCTGCTCAATCTTGGCTCACGGGTGATAGCCGTGGGCGAGCGGGGCAGCATCCTGCTCAGTGATGATCAGGGCGTCAGCTGGCAGCCAGCCGCAGTCGGCACGCAACGTAACGCCACCCTGACTGCCGTGGTGGCGCTGGACGACAGGCGTTTGCTGGCGGTCGGGCATGACGGCTGGATCCTGCGTTCCGAGGACTCAGGCAGCAGTTGGCAGGAAATGCGCCACGACAGCGATCTGGGCGAACCGCTGCTGGGGATCTGGGCCGGTGGTGGCGACAGCGTCTTGGCTTTCGGCAGCTTCGGTAAGTTCTATCAATCCCTGGATGCCGGTCAGACCTGGACTCCGCAGACCCTGGACATCGACAACGCACACCTGAACAGCATGGCCGGCGGCAACGATGGCCGCCGCATGCTCGTGGGCGAGCAGGGCCTGGTATTGCGTACGGTCGATGCCGGCCAGCACTGGGAAACCTTGCCGGCGTTCTACAGCGGCTCGCTGTTCGGCATCGTGCGCCTGAGCGCGGATAACTGGGTGACCTACGGCATGCGCGGGAATGTTTTCGTCAGTCATGACTTCGGTGACAGCTGGACACGGATCAACGTGGGTAACCAACTGCCTTTGTATGGTCATGTATTGCTGCCCGATCACTCGGGGCTGGTGATCGTCGGTGCCGGCAGCTCGGTGGTGCGTCTGGATGCACAGGGCGCGTTGGTCGGCGTCGGACGCCTGGCAGGGCTCGGTACATTGACCTCGGCGACGATGGTTGGCCCGCGTCTGCTGGTGGGTGGCGAGCGCGGGGTATTGCAGGGTTTAGGTGGCAGCGTCGCTGCCTTAATGGCCACACAGGCCACCCAGTAAATGAGAGGCAGGCAATGAATCAAGGTAAACACTGGGTGACGCGCTGCGTCGAAACGTGTGCGGACCACTTGATGGCCTGGCGCAAGGGACTGCTGTTGCTGTTTGTTCTGGTGACGCTGGGCCTGGGTTACAGCGCCACCCACACGCAACTGGATCCGGGGTTCAACAAACAGATCCCCGTGCGTCATGACTACATGATCAATTTTCTCAAGTTCAGCCGCTACTTCACCGGCGCCAACCGCTTCCTGGTCAGCGTACGCTGGAAAGGCGAGGGTGATATCTATAACGCCGAGTACCTCGAAACCCTGCGTAAAGTCACCGACGACGTATTTTTCATCTCTGGAGTCAGCCGTCCCAGCGTGACGTCGCTGTTTACCGCCAACGTGCGCTACATCGAAATTACCGAGGAAGGTTTCTTTGGCGATGTGGTGGTGCCACCGCGCTTTAGCGGCGCCCCCGAGGACCTGGCGCAGGTGCGCAGCAACACGGCAGCCTCCGGGCAGGTCGGTCGCCTGGTGGCCAACGACCTGAAGTCGGCCATGGTCCGCGCCGACCTCCAGGACACCGACCCGAAAACCGGCCAGCCGGTGTCCTATGTCGACATCGCCAATCGGCTGGAAGAGATTCGCGGCAAGTACAACAGTCCCGATATCGACATCAATATCGTTGGCTTCGCCAAACTGGTAGGTGATGTGGTCGAAGGGTTGAACACGGTGATCGGCTTCTTTGTTGTGGCCTTCGTCATCACCGGGCTGCTGCTGTGGCTTTATTCCCGATCCCTGCGCCTGACAGTGGTGGCGCTGGTGGTCGCGTTGTTGCCGGTGGTCTGGTTGCTGGGGCTGTTGCCGCTGCTGGGCCTGGGCATCGATCCGATGTCGATCCTGGTGCCGTTCCTGATCTTCTCCATTGGCGTATCCCATGCGGTGCAGATGACCAACGCCTGGAAGCAAGACGTCCTGGCCGGAAGCACTTCGAAGGAGGCGGCGCGCTCGGCGTTCTGCAAGATCTTCATCCCCGGTTCCCTTGCCTTGCTGATGAACGCCCTGGGGTTCGCGGTGATCATGCTGATCGACATTCCCATCGTCCACGAACTGGGGGTGACCGCGTGCATCGGCGTGATGTTGATGATCATCACCAACAAATTGATGTTGCCGGTCATCATTTCCTACCTGCAGCTGGAACCTGGGTTATTGCGTCAGGCTCAATCCAGACCCGCGGGCAAGCACCGCCTGTGGTGGCGCTTGTCGGCGCTTGCCGAACCGGGGCCGGCCCTGGGGGTGTTTGCCATCAGCCTGTTGCTGCTATTGGCCGGGGCCTACAAGGCTCGCGACCTGGCCGTGGGTGATATTGGCGCGGGTGCGCCGGAGCTGCGGGCCGATTCGCGCTACAACCAGGACAACGCCAAGATCATCAGCAGCTACTCCATCGGGCTGGATGTGATGTCGGTGTTCGTCCAGGTCAAGGGTGTCGAAGAAGGTTGTCTGTCGCCTGCGGTGATGCGCGCGGTGGAAGCCTTCGATTTCCGCATGCGCACGGTCTCGGGTGTGCAGTCGATTCAGAGCGTGGCGGACATGGGCAAGCGGGTGATCGCTGGCAACAACGAAGGCAATCCCCGATGGGCGGCGATTCCTGGATCACCTCGTGGCCTGAGCCAGGGCGCGCGGGCCTATATGCCGGATGACGGCCTGGTCACCGACGGCTGCCAGCAAATGCAGATCCTGGTGTTCCTTGCCGACCACGAAGGCAGCACCGTCAGCCATGCAATTGCTGAAGCCCGGCGGATCATTGCGGAAGTCAGCTCACCGCAAGTCGAATTCCTCCTGGCCGGTGGCAACGTGGGGGTGATGGCGGCCTCCAACGAGGCGGTCAAGCGCGCCGAAGTGATCATGCTCGGGGCGCTATTCGGATCGGTGGCATTGTTTTGCTGGCTGACCTTCTTGTCGATCCGCGCGGTGCTGTGCATTCTGGTGCCGCTGGCGATTGTCGCAATTCTGTGCAACGCACTGATGACCATGCTCGGGATCGGCCTGAAGGTCGCCACCTTGCCGGTGATGGCGCTGGGGGTAGGGGTGGGCGTCGACTACGGCATTTACCTGTATGAACGTATTCAGCACGAAATGCTGCGCGGATCCAATCTGCGCGAGGCGTTCTACCAGGCCATGTGCCAACGCGGTACGGCCGCGGTGTTCACGGCCGTAACCATGTCCATTGGCGTCTGCACCTGGGCGTTCGCACCGCTGAAGTTTCAGGCTGACATGGGTGTATTGCTGTCGTTCATGTTCCTGGTCAACGTGCTGGGGGCGATTTTCCTCCTCCCGGCGTTGGCAGCCTGGTTCAATCGCGGTCGACCGTTGGTCGCCGATCGGGTGCGCCAGCCGGCGCCAGCACAAGGGCAGTTCCGCCTGAAAAACAGCCCGGCGGCGCGTGATCCCGGTAGCGAAAAATAAACCTGTCGGGCCTATTGTGGAGTCCGCAGGCGCTAGGGAAACTGGCAGGAAAGTAGCAGTCGAGAGGGGGGAGCGATGGGTTCCCCCAGCCGAAACTATAAAAATAACAAGGGAAGGGCGCAGTCCTTACCCGAGCGAGATAAGTCTATGCAAAATGGTGTTTTGACCCATGAAGCCCTGGCCAGCCTTGGCCTCGACCTCACGCGCTACAACCAGTTGGTGGGCGAAATCTACGAAGGCGCCCTCGATCCGAAACTGATGGCCCACGCCCTCAGAAGCTTTCTCAAGCTCTACGATGCCAACTACGTCACCTTGATCCTGAGGGTGCCAGATCAACCCGATACGGGCGTGATGATCATTGTCGGCGACATCGAAGGTGCCGGTGATGTCTGCTACATGACTTACCCGCAAACCAATTCGCCTTTCTCCAACCAGCCGCTGGACAGTGTGTTCACCGTCGATGACATCATGAGCTCCACTGAATGGGAACACTGCGCCTACTTCAAGGCGTTCTGCGGTCCCAATGATGTCTATCACGTGATGTGCGCCGACATTTCCACCCCGGACGGTGGCAAACTGCGCTTTCGCATCACCCGCCCCAAACGGGCCCCCAACTTTTCTGCCCACGACCGGGCGGTGTGCGCCAGTTTCCTGCCACACCTGCGGCGTGCCTCGCAGTTGCATAACCTGCTGGACCGCAGCGAATCGCTGAGCGAGCTGTACTCCCAGGCCATCAGCCGGTTATCGGTGGCGACTCTGGTGCTTGACGAGAGCGGCAGCGTGTTGCAGATCAATCCGGTGGCCCAGGAAATCCTCGCCCGTTCCGATGGCCTGAAACTGGTGGGCGGGCGCCTCGAGGCGACGTATCCCAGTGATAACCGTGAGCTGCAACGCCTGATTCGCGGCGCGTTCTGCCCGGATGCACCGAAAAGCGCCGAGGCCATGTCGGTGACGCGGCCCTCGGGGCTGGTCAACCTTGGCGTGGTGGTCGAATCGATTCCGTCCCTGGACTGGGCCGAGGAGAAGGGCCAGCCGGCGGCGCTGGTGTACATCCGCGATGCGTCGAGCAAGTCCCTGGCCAGCGAAGTGGTGACCAAGCAGCTGTTCAACCTGACCAAGGCCGAAACCGCCCTGGCCATGGAACTGGCCAACGGCCTGTCGCTGGAGGAAGCTGCCGAGGTTCTGAATATCCGGCGTAACACCGCGCGGGCGCACTTGCGCTCGATCTTCTCCAAGACCGGTGTGCGACGCCAGACCGAACTGGTGCGCATCATGCTCAACAGCGTGGTGGCCTTGGGCAAGCCGCAACTGGCGTTGAAATCGGCAGAGAAAATCAAGGTACCGCCACTGCAACTGGCCGTGCCGATCTATCGTCAGGCCTGATCCTGCAGACCCACCGCCGGGCCATCCGCTGCCCGGCGTCGCAATCATTGACGCAGCACATTTTTAGTCCGCACGGACGATGCCGTCCCGTGATCGCCCTGTCGATACTGGGCGAACCTATCACGGAGAACCACAATGCCTATTACAGCCATCACCGGGAGTGCCTCGGGAATCGGTGCCGCCGTATCCGCCGTCATGCGCGCCGCCGGGCACCAGGTCATCGGTATCGATCGCAGCAACGCTGAAGTCATCGCCGACCTGTCCACTGCCCAGGGACGTGACGCCGCCATCGGACAAGTGCTTGAACTCAGCGGCGGGGTCCTCGATGGGCTGATCTGTTGCGCCGGGGTCGGTGTCACCGCGCCAGACTGCGGCCTGATTCTGGCGGTCAATTACTTCGGCGTCAGTCAGTTGCTCGACGGCCTGCAAGGAGCGTTGACCAAGGGCCAACAACCGGCGGCGCTGGTGATCGGCTCGGTGGCGGCGACTCATTCGGGGCCCGAGGGTCAGCCGATGATCGAAGCGATGATCGCCGGTGATGAGGCCCGGGCGCTGGAACTGTCCAACAGCCTTGGCCAGCCGCACGTCGCCTATGCCGCTTCCAAATACGCCATCAGCCACCACGTCCGCAGCCTGGCTGTGGGGTGGGGCAAGCAGGGCATGCGGGTGAACGTGGTGGCGCCGGGCGCGGTAGAAACCCCGTTGCACCAGGCCTCACTGGACGATGCACGCTTCGGCAAGTCGACCCGCGAATTCGTTGCGCCACTGGGCCGCTCCGGGCAACCTGCGGAAATCGCCGCAGTGGTCGCATTCCTGCAATCGCCGCAGGCATCGTTTATCCATGGCAGCGTGCTGTTCGTCGATGGCGGCATGGACGCAATGGTCCGCGCCTCGCGCTTCTAAAAGGAACTTCCATGAACAAAGTGGCATTCATCACCGGCGCCAGCCGGGGTATCGGCCGCGAGGCGGCGCTGGCGTTTGCCCGCGCCGGTTTCGACCTGGCGATCAGCGCCCGCACCCTCAATGAGGGCGAACAACATGAACATGCTCTGCGCGACGCCGCCGGGGCGCCGCTGGCCGGCAGTCTCAACGGCACTGCTCAGGCGTTGCGCGAGCTCGGTTGCCGGGTGCTCGTGGTGCCGATGGACCTGCTCGACAGCGCTTCGGCCCTGAACGCCTGTCAGGCGGTACTGGCCGAATACGGGCGCATCGACGTGCTGATCAACAACGCGATCTACCAGGGCAGCGACCTCAACGCCGGGTTCATGGACCTGCAGGTGCAGACTCTGGAGCGGATGTTCCAGGGCTACATCCTTACCCCGTTCCTGCTGACCCGGGCGGTGACCGAACACATGGTGACGCGCGGCGGCGGGGTGGTGATCAACGTCACCTCCGGCGCCGGCGAAAGCGACCCACCGGTAGCTGCGGGCAAGGGTGGCTGGGGTTATGCCTATGGCGCGGGCAAGGCGGCGGTGTCGCGACTGTCCGGGGTGCTGAGCACGGAATTGGGTGAGGCCGGTGTGCGCGCCTATACCCTCAATCCGGGCGTAGTCACCACCGAAGCGCTCAAGGCCACCATCGGCGACAAAGGCCTGATCGCCCTGCGCGCCGGCAGCGCTCCACCCCATGTACCGGCGGCCGTGATGCTGTGGCTGGCCACCGCCGAACAGGCGCCGGGGTTTCAACGCCGGACCATCGCCGCACAGCCGTTTGCGTTGGAGCACGGCATCGTCGCCGATTGGCGTTAAAACCTATCCATTGACCCCTGTGGGAGCGAGCCTGCTCGCGATAGCGGTAGACCAGTCGCCAACAATGTTGACTGGTCTATCGCCATCGCGAGCAGGCTCGCTCCCACAGGGATAGTGCGGTCTTTACGCCTGCCGCCGCTGACGGGCGAGGGTCATCGCGGTGTCTTCGATCATGTCTTCCTGGCCGCCGACCATGCCGCGACGGCCCATTTCAACGAGGATCTCCCGGGCCGACACGCCGTATTTCTTCTCGGCGCGCTTGGCGAACAACAGGAACGAGCCATAGACCCCGGCATAGCCCATGGTCAGGGCATCGCGGTCGCTGCGGATCGGGAAGTCCATGATCGGCACGACAAGGTCTTCGGCCACATCCTGGATGCCGAACACGCTGACACCTGTGTCGATACCCATGCGGTCACACACCGCCACCAGCACTTCCATCGGTGTGTTGCCAGCTCCAGCACCAAGGCCCGCGCAGGCGGCGTCGATACGGTTAGCTCCGGCGGCAATCGCGGCGATGGAGTTGGACACGCCCATCGACAGATTGTGGTGGCCATGAAAACCGATCTCGGTCTCTGGCTTGAGGGCCGCGCGCATCGCCGCCACACGGGAACTGACGTCGTGGGGCAGCAGGTAGCCCGCCGAGTCGGTCAGGTAGATGCAGTTGGCGCCGTAGCTTTCCATCAGCAAACCTTGCTTGACCAGACCTTCGGGGCTATTCATGTGGGCCATCATCAGGAAACCGACGGTGTCCATGCCCAGGCCGCGGGCGTGGGAAATGTGCTGTTCGCTGACGTCGGCCTCGGTGCAATGGGTGGCGACGCGAATGGTGTTGACCCCCAGTTCGTGGGCCATTTTCAGGTGATCGACGGTGCCGATGCCCGGCAGCAACAGGGCAGAAACCTTGGCCTTTTTCATCAGCGGGATCACCGCCGACAGGTACTCCTCGTCGGTGTGGGCCGGGAAGCCATAGTTCACCGAGCTACCGCCGAGGCCGTCGCCGTGGGTGACTTCGATCAGCGGCACGCCGGCCGCGTCGAGTCCGCAGGCGATGTCTTTCATCTGTTGCAGACTGATCTGGTGACGCTTGGGGTGCATGCCGTCGCGCAGGCACATGTCGTGAACGGTGATGCTCTTTCCGCGAAGATCCATGGTCGGCTCCTTATGCGTGGGCGGTTTGGGCGGTGGCTTGCAGCACCAGTTCGCCCTTGAGGATTTCCTCGGCGAACATCTCGGCGGTGCGCGCGGCGGCGGCGGTCATGATGTCGAGGTTGCCGGCGTACTTGGGCAGGTAGTCGCCCAGGCCTTCGACTTCCATGAATATCGACACCCGATTGCCGTCGAACACCGGGCCGTTGACCAACTTGTAGCCGGGCACGTAGCGCTGCACTTGCTTGATCATCGCCTCGATGGCTGCGGTGATTGCCGGCTGGTCGGGTTCGCTGGCGGTCAGGCAATGCACGGTGTCGCGCATGATCAGCGGTGGCTCGGCGGGGTTGATGATGATGATCGCCTTGCCTTTCTTCGCGCCGCCGACTTTTTCCACCGCGCTGGAGGTGGTGCGGGTGAACTCGTCGATATTTTTCCGGGTGCCGGGGCCGACCGATTTCGACGCCGCGGTGGCGATGATTTCGGCGTATTCCACCGGCTGCACGCTGGACACCGCCGCCACCAGCGGAATGGTGGCCTGGCCGCCGCAGGTGACCATGTTGACGTTCATCACGCCGAGGCCCAGTTGCGCCTTGAGGTTGACCGGTGGCACGCAATACGGGCCGATGGCCGCCGGGGTCAGGTCGATCATCAACACACCCAGGGCGTTGAGCTTGCGTGAGTTCTGCGCGTGTACATAAGCCGAGGTAGCGTCGAAGGCGATCTGGATCTGGTCTTCGAGGACATGGGGCAGCAGGCCGTCGACGCCATCGGCGGTGGTCTTCAGGCCGAGCTCGCGAGCCCGCGACAGGCCTTCGGAGGTGGCGTCGATACCGACCATCCATACCGGTTCCAGCACCTCGCTGCGCATCAGTTTGTACAGCAGGTCGGTGCCGATGTTGCCCGGCCCGATCAGCGCGCATTTGATCTTTTTGCTCATGTTTTTTTGGCTCCTGAAGAAGGAAGGACGATCAAGGGACAAAGCGCAGGCTGGTTTCGCCTAACCCGCTCATGGACAGGCTGATGCGGTCGCCGGCGACCACTGGAACCAGCGGCGCCAGGGCACCGGAAAGAATGATTTCGCCACGGCGGAACGGGATGCCCAGCTCGCCCAGGGTATTGGCCAGCCAGGCCACTGCCGCGCAAGGATGACCTTGCACCGCCGAACCCAGGCCAGAGCCTGCCGGCTGGCCGTTTTTCAGCAGTTGCATGTGCACGGCGGCCAGGTCCAGTGAGCGCGGGTCGATACGCTGGGTGCCGAGGGCGAACACACCACAGGAAGCGTTGTCGGCCACGGTGTCCTGGATACGGATCTGCCAGTCGTCGATCCGCGAATCGACGATCTCGAAGCACGGCACCACCCATTGGCTGGCGGCCAGCACGTCCTCGGCGCTGATGCCCGGGCCTTGCAAGTCTTCGCCGAGGATAAAGGCGATTTCGCCTTCGGCCCGTGGCTGGATCAGGTGATAGCGGGCCAAGCTGACATCGCTGCCATCCTCGACCTGCATGGCATCGGTGAGGAAACCGAAGTCCGGTTGATGGACATCGAGCATTTCCTGCACGGCGTGGCTGGTGACCCCGATTTTCTTGCCAATCACCTGCTCGCCGAGGGCTTCGCGGCGTTGCAGGAAGTGCAGGGAAATCCGGTAGGCCTGTTCCAGGGTGATCTGCGGATAACGGCGGGTCAGGGGCGCCAGGGTCTGGCGGCTGCGCAAGGCGTTGAACAGTTCGTCACCGAGGGCGTTGATCAAATGGGCGTCCATGGCGAGGGCTCCAGATGGGTGGGAGAAAAAAAGGCCCACCCCCAAGTCATCGAGGGCGGGCCCAAAGGAGTCGGTCAGCCGGGCCAGACCGACGAGTCGGCGCCGCCATCGACATCGATGATCTTGCCGGTCACCCAGGCCGAAGCGGGGCTGGCCAGGTACAGCGCGGCGGCGGCGATGTCTTGCGGGGTGCCCAGACGTTTGAGCGGGGTGTTGGCTTCCATGACCTCGCGCATGGCGGTGGGCATCACGCCGTTCAGCGCTTCGGTCAGGGTCGGGCCGGGGGCAACGGCGTTGACCCGGATCTGCGGCGCGAAGTCCTGGGCCAGCAAGCGGGTCAGATGGCTGAGGGCGGCCTTGGCGGAGCCATAGGCGCTGAAATGGCGCTGGGCATAGCGCGCCGCCACCGAGCTGATATTGATGATGTTGCCGCCACCGGCCTCGCGCATCAGCGGCACACACAACTGGCAGAAGGCGTAGCTGGTGGCGACGTTGAAGGTCAGCACCTGGGCGAACTGCTCGGGCGTCATCGCCAGCGGGTCGTTGGGACCGCCGCCGCCGACGTTGTTGACCAGATGAGTGATCCGGCCCATTTGCTCGATGCTCTGGCGCACCAGCGCGTGACGTTGCTCGGCGTCGTTGACGTCACAAGCGAACGCCAGGGCGCGCCGGCCCAGGCCGCGAACTTCTTCGGCCACTGCCTGAACCTCGTCCAGCGAACGTGCCGAGCACACCACATCGGCGCCGGCTTCGGCATACGCCAAGGCGATCGCCCGACCGATTCCCCGGCCGCTGCCGGTGACGATGGCGACGCTGCCGTGCATCTGGAAACGCTGCAAAATACTCATGGGCCCTTGCTCCGTGGGGTCGATTGTCGATGGATTTAATATCGCTGCAACGGCCGTCGTCAGCATCGTCTCAATGGACTAGCGATGTAGCTGTGATACCGCATCATCGTTCTTCGCCGGCAAGCCGGCTCCTACAGAACCCCTAGTCCGCTTTGACGATGAATGATTGCTCGCTCGATCCGATGATCCATCTCAACTTGCGCATTGGCGCAGTGAGATCGGGAGAATTGAGTGATGCAAAGCATGCGTGAAAAGACCCAGGACGAACGTGATCTGCTTGAACGTGCACGGCGCCTGGTGCCCGCACTCAAGGCACGCACGGCACAGGCCGACAAGGACTTGAAGGTGCCGCAGGAAAGCGTTGCCGAGTTGCAGTCCGCCGGTTTGCTGCGAGCTTTGCAGCCAAGGGCGTTCGGTGGCTACGAAGTCGACCCGCGGACCTTCTTCGAAATCCAGACCATCCTCGCCGAGGGTTGCATGTCCACGGCCTGGATCTACGGCGTGATGGGGGTTCACCCTTGGCAACTGGCGCGTTACCCGATCGAAGCGCAGCGCGAAGTCTGGGCCGATGATCATGACTCGCTGATCTGCTCGACCTATATGCCGGCGGCCAAGGTCACGGTGGTCGAGGGCGGTTACCGCATCAGCGGGCGCTGGGGTTTCTCCAGCGGCAGCGAGCACTGCCAATGGGTGTTCCTGGGCGGCATCCTGCCAGCCGATGGCGAACTGGCCACCGAGCACGGCACCTTCCTGCTGCCGCGCCGCGACTATCAGATCGAACGTAACTGGGACGTGATGGGTCTGCGCGGCACCGGTAGCCATGACATCGTGGTCGAGGATGTATTTGTCCCGGCCCATCGCGTGCAACGCACCAATAACTGGACCCTCGAAGCGACGCCAGGGCGCCTGGTCAACACCAACCCGATCTACGCGATCCCCTTCGCCCAAGTGTTCTCGCGCGCGGTCTCGACCTCGGCCATCGGCGCCCTGCAAGGTGCGATCAACGAGTTCCGCGATAACGCCGCCAAACACATCGGCAAGCACGGCGCCCGTACCGCTGACGATCCGGTGGCGCAAACCGCGATTGCCGAAGCGATGATCACAGTCGACAGCCTGCGTCTGGTGCTGGAGCGCAACTACGAGCATCTGATGAGCCTGGCCCGTGCCGGCGAATACCCGGACACCGAGACCCGCCTGTTGTATCGCTACCAGTCGGCGTACGTGACCAACATCTGCGCCGAAAGGGTCAACGACCTGCTGCGCAGCATGGCCGCCTCGGGCTTGTACAACACCAACCCGGTGGCGCGGCTGTTCCGCGATCTGCACCAGGCACGCGGGCACATCGCCAACAACTACATGGCCTACGGCCGCAGCTACGGCGCAGTGATGCTGGGCCTGCCCAACCCGGACCCTTACGTCTGAGGCCATGGCGTCCGTTTATCGACTCCTTGGGTTTACACCTGCCGGTGATTCACGGGCAGGTGGTCATGAGTATCTGACCTATGAACAATTATTTTGCCCTGCGCGTGGCGCGAGTGATCGAGGAAACCGCCGATGCGCGCTCCCTGGTGTTCGACGTGCCGGAGCATCTGGGCGAACGTTTTCGCTATCAACCCGGCCAGTTCCTGACCTTGCGAGTGCCTTTCGAGGACGGCTGGCTGCCCCGTTGTTATTCATTGTCCAGCACACCGTTGCTGGATGAGCCGTTGCGGGTAACGATCAAACGCGTGCATGAGGGACGCGCCTCGAACTGGCTGTGCGGCGAATTGCAAGCCGGCCAGACCCTGGAGGTGCTGCCACCGGCCGGGGTGTTTGTGCCGCGCAGCCTTGACGGCGACTTGCTGCTGTTCGGCGGCGGCAGTGGCGTGACCCCGGTGCTGTCGATCCTGCGTTCGGCGTTGCTCGCCGGAACAGGCCGGGTCCTGTTGATCTATGCCAACCGCGATGAGTCCTCGGTTATTTTCAAGGATGAACTCAGACACCTGGCAAGCGCTCATCCGCAACGCCTGCAAATCGTCCATTGGCTCGATTCGGTGCAGGGCATCCCGAGCGTCGGACAGCTGGCCGAACTGGCGCGGCCGTTTATCGATGCCCAGGCATTCATTTGTGGTCCGGGCCCATTCATGGACGCGAGTGTCAGCGCGCTCAAGAGTCTGGGCATGCCGGATCGCCGAGTGCATGTCGAGCGTTTCGTCTCGTTGCCCGGCGAAGGCGAACTGCCGTTGGTGACCAGCAGCGAAGCGGCAGTGGCCGCGCAGTTGGCAGTGCGCCTGGATGGCGAGGACCACCACCTGGCCTGCGACAGCGGCGAGACCGTGCTGGCCGCCATGGAACGTGCCGGCCTCAACCCACCCAGCGCCTGCCGTGTCGGTGGCTGCGCCTCGTGCATGTGCACGCTGGAAAGTGGCGACGTCGAGCTGCTGCACAACGATGCACTGGATGCGGGCGACCTTGCCGAAGGCTGGATTCTTGCCTGTCAGGCGGTGCCCACCAGCGCGCAACTGCGTATCCGCTTTCCAGAATGAAACCCTCAATGATGCCAAGCCCGAGCCCACGATGAATCAGAGCCTGAACTTTGTTGCGCCCCTGAGCGCAGCCCCTGTGACCCTTGCCCAGTTGGTCTTTAGCAGTGCCGAACGTTTTGCCGGGCGCACGGCCATCGAGGAAGACGGCCAGTGCATCGACTACACCGATCTGCCCGAGCGCGTCATGGCTTTTGCCCGGGGCTTGATGGCCCTGGGGATCCAGGCCGGTGACCGGGTCGGTATCTGGGCGCCGAACAGTGGTGACTGGATCCTCGCAGCGCTGGGCATACAGTGTGCCGGTGCGGTGCTGGTACCGATCAACACTCGTATGAAGGGCCTTGAGGCCGCTGATGTGCTAGAACGCAGCGGCTGCCGGCTGTTGTTTGTCCAGCAGCGATTTCTCGATGTCGATTACCCGGCACTGCTCGCTCCCCATCGACCGGCCAGCCTCCGGCATCTGGTGATACTCGATGGCGACACGCCCCGGTCGGCTGCGGACCAGACGCTTGCACAGTTCCTGAGTGGCGCGGCGACCATCGATGCCGACAGCGCCAGGCGCCGTGCATTGGCGGTCGACCCCGAGTCGATGTGCGACCTGCTGTTCACCTCTGGCACCACCGGCAAACCCAAGGGCGTGATGAGCGGCCATGGGCAGAACCTGCGAGCCTTCACCGAATACGTCAAGGTCATCGGCCTGGTGCCGGGCGACCGTTACCTGATCGTAAACCCGTTCTTTCATGCCTTTGGCTACAAGGCTGGCTGGCTGACTTGCCTGATCGGCGGCGCGACCATCCTGCCCCATGCGGTGTTCGACGCAGAACAAGTGTTCCAGCGCATAGCCCGTGAGCGCATCAGCGTCTTGCCCGGTGCGCCGACGCTGTACCTGTCGCTGCTTGCACATCCTCGGCTTAAGCAGACCGACCTGTCGAGCCTGCGCATCGCGGTGACCGGTTCGGCGAGTATCCCGCCGAGCCTGATCGAGCGCATGCGCAACGAGTTGGGGTTTGCCGTGGTGACCACCGCCTACGGCCTGACCGAATGCGGCGGACTGGCGACGATCTGTGACCCACAAGATTCGGCGCAGGTGATCGCCGGCACCAGCGGGCGGCCGATTGCCGGCACCGAAGTGAGCATCCGCGATCCGCAAAACCAGGCACTGGACCCAGAGCAAACCGGTGAGATCTGCCTGCGTGGCTTTCACATCATGCAGGGCTATTTCCAGAACCCCGAAGCGACCCGCGAAGCCATCGACGCCGAAGGCTGGCTGCACACCGGCGATGTCGGGCGCCTGGACGAGGCAGGCAACCTGATCATCACCGACCGCCTGAAAGACATGTTCATCGTCGGCGGTTTCAACTGTTACCCGGCGGAAATCGAAGCAGCGCTGATCAGGCACCCGGCCATTGCCCAGGTGGCGGTGGTCGGCATCGCCGATGAGCGCATGGGCGAGGTCGGGTGTGCCTGCGTGGTCCTGCGCGAAGGTAGAGAACTCGACGAGGCGCAACTGATCGCCTGGAGCCGAGAGCAAATGGCCAATTACAAAGTGCCGCGCCAGGTGCGCTTCTTCAACGCCTTGCCATTGAATCCGTCGAGCAAGGTGGCGAAGAACGAATTGCGCGCGGTGGTGGCCAACAGCGTTCAGGCATGACGCGCAGCCATCTCACCAAACGGACGATGTGCAGGGGAACGTTTTTTTTCATGCTGCGGCGACACCAGCAAACAACAACAAAAAGGAGAGGAGCATGTTCACTCGAAACCTGGTTACGCGCCGTCCGGGGAGCCCGATCGATGGTCGCTGCCTGTTGGCAACGGCCATTACCTTCGTCAGTGCGACGGCCAGCGCTGCGCCGACCCTCGAACTGGGGGAAGACACCACCCTGGATTCGTCACTGACGGTCAACTACACCGCATCCATGCGTACGGCCAAGCAGGCCAGTCAATACCTCAACGACCCGAACAACGACGACGGCACGCGCAACTTCAAGCGCGGCTCGTTGATCAACAACCGCCTGAGCCTGTTCGGCGAGTTGCAGCTCAGGCACGACAACCTCGGTGCGGTGCTGCGCGGCAGTCAGTTCTACGACGATGTCTACAACCAGAAAAACGCCAACGACTCGCCGCAGACGGTGAACAAGACCGGACACAGCGATGGCTTCAGCGACGAAACCCGCAGGCTCAGTGGCAGCATGGCGCGACTGCTCGATGCCTATGTGTATGGCAACTTCGATGTCGGCGAGACCCAGTACCTGTCGCTCAAGGCCGGCCGGCATCTAGTGGCCTGGGGCGAGAGTCTGTTCTGGCCTAACATCAGCCAGGGCCAGGCTCCGGTGGACGCGACCAAGTTCAACGTTCCGGGTACCGAGGCCAAGGACTCGTACCTGCCAGTAGGGCAGGTGTCCGGGTCGTGGTCGCTGAATGAAAACCTGGCGCTGGTGGGCTATTACCAGTACGAGTGGGAAAAGACACAGCTCAACCCTGTGGGCGATTACTTCGGCAGCGATACCTTCGGTCCCGGTGCCGAGTTCTTTCGTCTGGGCAGCGGGGTAGTCGACAGCCTGCCCAATGGCCTGGCGGTTGGTTATGCCGGTGAAAAAGACGCCAGCGACAGCGGCCAATGGGGTCTGGGCGTGCGCTACCGAATCACCGAGAACACCGAAGTGGGGCTGTTCCATTACCGCTATAACGAGCGCATCGGCTCATTGTTCTTCGACTTTACTGGCACCACCCAATACTCGTCGCTCAAGGGCATTGGTCATGACGGAACTGCGCCGACCTATCGCCTGGGTTATTTCGAAGACGTCAAGCTGACTGGGATCAGCTTCAGCTCCAAGGTCGGCGACTCGGTGCAGTACGCCGGTGACCTGAGCTACCGCGATGGCTCCTCGGTCTACCTGAACAACGGCGCACCGACCACCGGGCAGATCTGGCAAGGCAACCTCAACGCCATGTACATCCTGGGCCCAAGCCTGCTCGCCCAGCAGACCACCTTCATGGGCGAAGTGGTGCATCAACACATCGACGGGGTGGACAGCCTGACGATTACCGGCGGCGGGGCCGGCGTGGATGGCACCTTCGACAAGTTCGAGTCGAAGACCCAGACCCGTGGCTCAACCCTGCTGGGCATTGGCGCCTACATGGATTACCCGTCCATCGCCAACGGCCTGGACCTGAGCACCAAGGTGGTGTGGACGCAGAATGTCGACGGCAGCGCCTATCAGGGCTTGGGCCGCGACGAGAAGCGCCTGACCGTGGGTGGCGACTTCAAGTACCTGGGGAACCTCCAGGTCGGCATGACTTATATCGCCTACTTGAGCTCGCCGGATGTCGCCCAGGGTCGCTTGCTGGCTGACCGCGATTACCTGTCATTCAACGCCAAATACACCTTCTGATGATCATCGCTGTGTCGCGATGTGGCGACGCAGTCCTTTGTTTGTAGCCTGATAACAATAAAGAGAGGCCTGTCATGAATCCTCGTCCAACCCCGTCAGCGTTCAGCGCTATTGCGATTGGCCCACTGACCCTGAAAAACCGCTTTATCAAGGCCGCCACCAACGAGGGCATGAGTGCTGGGGGTGTGCCTTCCAAACAGCTGGTCAAGCTGCACTCGGCTCTGGTCGCGGGCGGCACTGCCCTGACCACCGTGGCCTATTGCGCTGTGAGCAGCGATGGCCGCACGTTGCCCAACCAATTGACCCTCACCCAATCCAGCGTGCCGCATTTCAAAGCCCTGACCGATGCCGTGCACCAGTCCGGTGGCCTGGCCAGCGCGCAGATCACCCACGGCGGCTGCTTTACCTTTATTCGCGAGCGCTCGACCAAGCGTCCGCTGTCGGCCAGCGGCGGCTTCAACAAGATCGGCCTGATGAGCGGCATGTTCCTCAAGCAGGCGATGAACGAAGCCGACATGCAGCAAGTAGTGCGCGATTTCGCCCAAGGCGCGCGCCTGGCGCGCCAGGCGGGTTTCGATGCCGTGGAAATCCATATGGGCCACGGCTACTTGCTAAGCCAGTTCATTTCGCCGATGTACAACAAGCGTCGCGACCAGTATGGCGGCAGCCTGGAAAACCGCCTGCGTTTTCCGCGCCGGGTACTGCGCGCGGTGCTCGATGCGGTCGGCACGGAAATGGCGGTGATCTGCAAGTACAGCATCACCGAAGGCGTGCGCGCCGGTAACAGCGCCGAAGACGGGGCACAGATTGCCCGCATGCTGGAAGAAGAGGGCGCGCATCTGCTGGTGCTCAGCGCCGGGATGAACGCCGAATCGATCACCACCATGTTCGGCTCTTCCTTCCCCAAGGAAAACCGCGTGCAGCAGAAGAACAAGATCATCGCCCTGGCGATGGCTATCCAGCGTCGCAAAGAGCCGACCGTGGAATTCCGTGAGCTGTATCTGCTGGAACATGCGCGCAAGGTGCGGGCGGCGGTAAAGATGCCGCTGGCTTATCTGGGCGGCGCCAAGAGCCTGGCGAGTATCGAACAGATCATGGCCGAGGGCTTTGACCTGGTCGCGATGGGGCGGGTGTTGCTGGCTGAAAATGACTACGTCAACAAACTCGCCAGTGGCGCCAGTCGCGACTCGATCTGCACTGCCTGTAACCGTTGCGTGGCAATGATGTACACCCCCGGTGGCACCTCTTGCGTACTGGGCCAGCCCGGCGACGCCGAATTGAACCGCCAGCCGGCGGCGGGGTGACAGATACACCGCAGCGCCTGGTTCCTGTGTAGGAGCCAGGCTTGCCGGCGAAGAACGATAACGCGGTGCAGCAGGTACACCGCGTCGCCCGGATCAACCGTGTTGCAGGAAGTCGATGCAGTTGCGGTTGAACAGTTCGCGGTGTTCCACCTGGACCCAATGCCCGCAACGGTTGAGCACGATGAACCGGGCATTGGGCGCGCCGTCGATGATGCGCTGGGCGCCACTGATCGGGTTGAAGTGATCGTTGGTACCCCAGAAGCCCAGGATCGGGCACTGGATCTCACCCAGACGCGCTTCCATGTTCTGCACCATCATCGTGCTGAACAAATTCCTGGGCTGGGTCACCGCCACCGCCACGCGTTCCTGCAGCAGGCTTTCCGGCAGGATCGAAGCATCGAACAACTGCAGGCTCATCATGCTACGCATCTCCTCCATACCGATGGAGCCAGTGCTGAACAGGCTGACCATGCGCACGATGCCTTCCATTTTGAAGTAGGTTTCCCGTTCCTCGACACCGCCCGGAGCCAGCAGGATCAGGCTCTGTGGCAGTTGCGGCAGACGCAGGGCCAGGCCCAGGGCGATCGCGCCGCCCAACGAATTACCCAGCAGCGTGCAACGCCGCACACCGATGCACTCCAGGAACGCCGCCACGCAGTCGACGAAGAAATCGAGGTTGTACTGGACGTCCTCGGGTTTGTCCGAGCGGCCGAAACCCGGGAGGTCAAGCACGATGTTGCGATAGCCCGCGGCGACGAATTGCGGGTAGTTGCCCTTGAAGTTGCTGAAGCCACTGGCGCCCGGCCCGCTGCCGTGCAGCCACAGCACCACGGGGCCTGCGCCCTCATCCAGATAGTGCAGACGCAGGCCGTTTGGCAGGGTCGCGTAATGGCCGACGGGCAGGGGCAAGTCTACGGGTTGATTCATGGGGTTCTCCATTGTCTGCGGATTCATGAAGCACAGCCGCGCCAGGCGCTGCAGTAGATTGAATGCAGCGACTTGAAGGGAAACGCAGCGACTGGCGTGGTGCGCGCCTTGCGAATGCTGGGCTCTGACCGGGTTATCCACATCGTCCGTTCAGACCACGCGGCGATAGTCCCATCGGACGATGTGTGCCCAGACGCTTACCGCTAATCATGCACGGGACGGCTCCACTGCAAGGGCAGCGGGCCGCAGCGTATTTGCACATTCGGAGATTGCTATGAAGTTACTCAATAAAGTGGCCTTTGTGACCGGCGCCGCGCAGGGCATGGGCCAGGCCATCGTGCGTGGTTTTGTCGCCGAAGGCGCCAAGGTGGTGGCTGTCGACCTGAATCAGGCGGCCCTGGCCGAGAGCCTGGCAGATTTGGGTGACAAGGTACTGGCCCTCGCCTGTAACGTCGGTGATGGTGCCTCCGTGGCCGATGCCATGGGGCAGGCCGAGCAGCACTTCGGCGGCCTCGACATCCTGGTCAACAACGCCGGTGTGGGCGCGCTGGACAGTTTCCTCGACACCCCGGACGAGAGCTGGGCGCGGGTCATCGGGGTGAACTTGGGTGGCACCTTCCTGTGCTGCCGTGAAGGCGCCAGGCTAATGGTCAAGGGTGGCCGCAAGGGCGCGATCATCAACCTCTCCAGCACCGCCGCGCTGACCGGCGACGGCCCAAGCCACTACTGCGCCTCGAAAGCCGGGGTGATGGGCCTGACCCGTTCGATTGCCCGTGAACTGGCGGCCAGCGGCATACGTGTCAACACCCTGGTGCCGGGGCCGACCAACACCCCGATGATGGCCGGCATCCCTGATGACTACATGCAAACGCTGCTGAAAAACGTGCCCCTGGGCCGTATGTGCGAGACCGACGAGATCGCCAGGGTCGCGGTGTTTCTGGCCAGCGAAGACGCCAGTTTCATGACTGGGCAGAACATCGCCGTCAACGGTGGCATGGCCTTTATCTGATCAGGGAGACACCTATGAGCAAGCGTTTACAAGGAAAAATCGCCTTCGTCACCGGCGCCGGTTCCGGCATCGGCGAAGCCACCGCGCTGCGATTCGCCGAAGAGGGCGCCACGGTGGTGCTGTGTGGCCGACGCATTGAGCCGCTGCAAGGCGTGCAGGAAAAAATCCGGACCCAAGGTGGGCAGGCCGAGATCGCCGTGGCCGATGTCAGCGATGAACAGGCCTACGTCGGCGCGCTTCAAGCGACTGCACAACGCCACGGACGTCTGGACATTCTGGTCAACAACGCGATGGCCTACACCTGGGGCGGTATCGACACGATGACCACCGCAGACTGGCACGCCAATTTCGCTACTACGGTGGACGGTACCTTTTGGGGCACCCGTACCGCGATGCAGTTGATGAAAGAGCAGGGCGGTGGATCGATCGTCAATATCGCTTCGATCTGCGGCCTGTTCGGCACAGCCTGGATGGCCGGTTACTCGGCGGCCAAGGCGGCGGTGATCAACTTCAGCCGGGCGGCGGCCAGCGAAGGAGCACCGCACAACATCCGCTGCAACGTGATCATCCCCGGCGTGGTCGACACTCCGGCTACAGCCGGTATGCTGGGCGACGCCAAGACCCGTACCAACACTGAAAAAGTCATCCCGATGAAACGGGTCGGCCTGCCGGTTGAACTGGCCAACGCCATTTTGTTTCTGGCCAGCGACGAGGCTTCGTATGTCACCGGCGCCAGCCTGGCGGTGGACGGCGGACGGGGTTCGGACCTGTACACGGTGCTCGACTGATGAGCCAGGACCCGAGCGCATTGCTTGCGCGCATTGACCGACTGGAGTCGCTGGACGCGATCCGCCAACTGGCCGGCAAGTACGCCCTGGCGCTGGATATGCGTGACATGGATGCCATGGCCAACTGCTTTGCCCCGGACGTGCGCGTGGGCCGCGACAAGACCGGTCGCGCACACCTCAAAGTGTGGCTGGACGAAACCATGCGCAAGCAGTTTCACGGCACCTCCCATCACCTGGGGCAACACATCATCGAGTTCAGCGATGCCGATCACGCCACCGGCGTGGTCTATTCGAAGAACGAACATGAGACCGGTCCCGAGTGGGTAATCATGCAGATGCTGTACTGGGACGACTATGAGCGAATCGACGGGCGCTGGTGCTTCCGTCGCCGCTTGCCGTGCTATTGGTACGCGACCGACCTGAACAAACCACCGATCGGCGGTTTGAAAATACGCTGGCCAGGGCGCGAACCGTACGCCGGCTCCTTCCACGAGCTGTTTCCGTCCTGGGATGCATTCTGGGCGCAACGCCTGGACAAGGACGCCTTGCCGCAGATCGCCGAGCCGGCACCGCTGGAAGGCTTTCTCAAAACGCTGCGCCGTGGGGCGGATGACCCGAAGATTCGCGTGCGCTGAAGTGCTGATCGTTCCCACGGCGGAATCGTGGGAGCGATCAATCTGAACCAGACGCTGCGGCGCGGTTGTCACACCGCGTCATCATTCTTCGCCGGCAAGCCTGGCTCCTGCAGGAAGCCCAGGCATCCCGGTGTATCTGCTGCAGCGCGCCCGTTTATTGGGTGACCCGTGGTTCACGCGGCATGCCCAGTGCCCGCTCGGCAATCACGTTGCGCTGAATTTCATTGCTGCCGCCATAGATGGTGTCGGAGCGGGTGAACAGGAACAGCGACTGCAGGCGGCTGAGCTGGTAGGGCGCGGCGTCGAGGATTTCCCCGGCATCGCCCAGCACGTCCATGGCCAGTTTGCCCAGGTCGCTGTGCCAAGTGGACCAGGCCAGTTTGTAGATCATCGCTTCGCGACCGAGGCTGCCGTCTTGCGGGCCCGAGAGCATGCGCAGAGAGTTGTAGCGCAACACCTTGAGCCCGCTCCAGGCCTGGGCGATGCGCTGGCGCAGCAGTGGGTCGCGAGCGGCGCCGTTGGCGCGGGCGATGCGGATGACTTCGTCGAGTTCGTTGTGAAACTGCATCTGCTGACCCAGTGTGGATACGCCGCGTTCAAACCCCAGCAGCGCCATGGCGATCTTCCAGCCATCGCCCGGTTGGCCGATCAGGTTGTCGGCACTCGTGACGGTCTGGTCGAAGAACACCTCGTTGAATTCACTGGTACCGGTCAGTTGCTGGATCGGTTGCACGCGGATGCTGTCCTGGGCCATCGGCACCAGCAGGAACGACAAACCGTGATGTCCCTGGCTGCCGGGCTCGGTGCGCGCCAGCACGAAACACCAGTCGGCCTCGTGAGCCAGGGAAGTCCAGACCTTCTGCCCGCTGATCAGCCAGTGTTCGCCCGTGGCATCCAGTTTCGCCCTGGTCTGTACGTTGGCAAGGTCCGAACCTGCCCCCGGCTCCGAATAGCCCTGGCACCAGAATTGGCTGCCGTCGAGGATGCCGGGCAACAGACGCTTTTGCTGGGCCGGGGTACCGAAGGCGGCGAGTGTCGGGCCGATCAGGCCTTCGCCGATATGACCCATGCGCCCGGGTCCACCGGCGCGGGCATATTCCTCATGGAAGATCACCTGCTGACTGATGGAGAGTCCTCGTCCGCCGTGTTCCCTGGCCCAGCCGACGCCGATCCAGGCACCTGCGGCAAGCCGACGCTCCCAGGCTTTGCGTTCCTCAGGAAAACTGTGTTCATCCCCCGGGCCGCCGCGAAAACGCAGTGGTGCAAATTCGCCGCTCAGGTGCTCGGCCAGCCACTGGGCGACTTCTTCGCGGAATACTTCATCTGCACGACTGAAACCGATTTTCATGGTTGTTCTCCCAATAGATGCTTAGCCAGGCGCTCGCGGTGCAACGCCGGGCTGCCCAGTAGATGCTCGCCGGCGCGGGCACGTTTGAAGTACAGGTGCGGATCGTATTCCCAGGTAAACCCGACGCCGCCATGCAGTTGGATCGACTCGGCGGCGCAGTGAAAAAAAGCTTCGCTGGCATGAATCTTTGCCGTGGCGGCGGCCTGCTCAAGCTCCTGGGCCACGGCGGCATCGCCTTTCGAGTCCAGACGTTCCTGGGCTACACAGGCGGCGTAGTAGGCCGCCGACCGGGCGCATTCGACTTGCAGCATCATGTCGGCACAGCGGTGCTTGATCGCCTGGAAGCTGGCGATGGTGCGTTTGAATTGCCGGCGTTCGGCAATGTAGGCCAGGGTCAGGTCCAGGGCCTGTTGCGCGCCGCCAGCCTGCTCGGCGGCAAGCCCGATGGCGGCGATCAGCAGGGTGTCACGCAGCACAGCCCAGCCTTGCTCGGGGCCGCAAAGTTGTTGTGCCTCGCTGACCTGCACGTGATGCAATTCAATGCGTGCCAAGCGACGGGTCTGGTCCAGGGTTGCCAGGGAGGTACGCACCACGCCCGGCGTATTGCCAGGCAAGACGAACAGGCAGATGCCCCGTTCGCCCTGAGTGTCGGGGGCACGAGCGGCGACGATCAACAGGTCGGCCGAGGCGCCATCGATGACCTGTGCGTATTGGCCGTCAAGGGTCCAGCCTCCTGAGCGCGGCGCAGCCACGGCTTGCACACTGCAAGCCTCCAGCCCTGGAACGCTGGCGAAGGCCAGGGTGGCACGGGTTTCACCTGCGGCAATCGCCCCCAGCCAGTGCTCCTGTATGGGCTCGTTGTGCCCCAGCAGCAGGGCCGGGGTGGCCAGGCACGCAGTGGCGAACAGCGGCGAACCCAGCAGATAGCGACCGCTTTGTTCCAGCAGAATCGCCAGTTCGACAAACCCCAGGCCCATACCGCCAAAGCGCTCCGGCACCATCAGCGCCGGCCAGTACAGTTCCTGGCCGATCCGTTGCCAGACCTCGGGATCATGAGCGTCCGGCCGGTTCATGGCGGCGCGCACGGCATGCGAGTCGCTGACCTGGGCAAGAAAACGCTCGGCGCTGTCGCGAATCATCAGGTGTTCTTCGGTAAAAGCGAACTCCATGGGGGGCGGTCTCTGCAATGCGGATGGATGCGCAAAGTCTGAGGGAGTGGGAGCGGTGTTCGAATCACTAAAACGGACTAGGGACAGCGCGTCATCGTTCTTCGCCCTGTAGGAGCCCGGCTTGCCGGCGAAGGCGTCCGTGAAATCGCCTTTGCCGGCAAGCCGGGCTCCTACAGGGTGCTTAGTCTCAACGGACGATGAAGCGCCCGGTGGCGCTTAGCACAATGCCAGCCACGTAAGCCATTCAGCCAACGAGGACCAAGGCATGATCGACATTCGCGGTTTGAGCTATTTCGTCTCGCAGATCGAAAACCTCAGCCATTGGCAGCGTTACGCCGAAGACGTGCTGGGCATGCAAGTGAACCCGGCGCCGGGCGGAGGCTTGTACGTGAAAATGGACGAGCGTCCGTTTCGCATGCTGATCGTCGAAGGCAGCGAGGCGCGTTACCTGGCCTCTGGCTGGGAGTTGGCCAACGAGCCGGCATTCAATGCCGCCCTCGAGCACCTGAGCGCTGCCGGCATTGAATGGCAGCCGGGCTCCGCCGCCGAGATCGAGCAGCGCGGTGTACAGGCGCTGATCAAGGTCACCGACCCGTCGGGCAACTGTCATGAACTGAGCTGGGGCCATCGTTCCGATTGCCTGCCGTTTGTCTCACCTCAGGGTGTACCGCGTTTCATCACCGGTGAGATGGGCCTGGGTCATGCGGTGCTGCCGGCGCCGAATTTCGACGCCACCCTGGCGTTCGCCAAGGATGTGCTGGGCTTCGAGCTGTCGGACATTTTCAACTTTCGTCCCGACCCATCGGTGCCGCCGATCCGCATTCACTTCCTGCATTGTCAAAACGCCCGCCACCACAGCCTGGCACTGGCCGAGTACCCGGTGCCGTCAGGTTGCGTACACGTGATGGTCGAGGTCGATTCGATGACCGAAGTCGGTCGTGCCCACGACCGTCTGCACGCCCATGACGTGAGCCTGTCGGCCACCCTCGGTCAGCACCTGAACGACCGCATGACCAGTTTCTACATGAAGACGCCGTCCGGTTTCGATCTGGAGTACGGCTTTGGCGGTTTGCAAGTCGACTGGGCCGAACATTCGGCGTTCGAGTTCACCCGCGTGAGCATTTGGGGGCACGACTTTTCGGTCGGCCAACAGTAAGGAATGATCAAAATGAACAAACAACTGACAGCGGCCGATGCGGTCGCTCAATTGCGCGATGGCATGACCATCGGTTTCGGCGGCTGGGGCCCTCGGCGCAAGCCGATGGCCATCGTGCGTGAGATCCTGCGCTCGCCAGTCAAAGACCTGACTGTGGTTGCCTATGGTGGCCCGGAAGTGGGCATGCTGTGCGCCGCCGGCAAGGTCAAGAAGCTGGTGTTCGGCTTCGCCACCCTCGATGCCATTCCGCTGGAGCCTTACTACCGCAAGGCCCGGGAAGCCGGCGAGCTGGAGCTGATGGAACTGGACGAAGGTATGTTCCAGTGGGGCCTGCGCGCCGCCGGCATGCGCTTGCCGTTCCTGCCGACCCGTTGTGGCTTGGCCACCGATGTGACGCGCCTGAACCCGGAACTCAAGACCATCCAGTCGCCCTATGTCGATGGCGAGGTGCTGCTGGCAATGCCTGCGCTCAACCTCGACGTGGCGTTCCTGCATGTCAACGTCGCCGACCGCCTGGGCAACTGCCTGGTGACCGGGCCGGACCCGTATTTTGATCACCTGTTCGCCCGCGCCGCCAAGCAGTGCTTTGTCTCGTGCGAACGCCTTGAAGAGCGCCTGGAACTGAGCGCCGATCAGGCCCGCTTCAATACCTTCGAACGCTACCTGGTGACTGGCGTGGTGCAGGCACCCCTCGGTGCGCACCCGACACTCTGCGCCCCCGACTACGGCTGGGACCTCAAGCACCTGAAAAACTATGTCGCCAGCAGCCAGGTGGAAAACGGCTGGCAGGACTATGTGCAGACCTACGTCGCCGGTGGCGAGCAGGCCTATCAGGCACAGAACGGCGGTGCCGATTCCATGGGCGTCTTGCCCCTTCCCGTGTTCTGAGGATTAGCGACTATGTCTGCAACCTGTGATTTCACCCTTGCTGAACTGATGATCGTCGCTGCCTCCGAGGCTTGGCGCGGCAATGGCGAGGTGATTGCCTCGGGCCTGGGCGTGATCCCGCGCCTGGGCGCCAGCCTGGCCAAACTGACCCACAGCCCGGAACTGCTGATGACCGACAGCGAGGCGTTCCTGGTAGAAGAACCGATCCCGCTGGGCCCGCGTGGTGACTACGTGCCGCGTTACTCGGGTTATATGTCGTTCGAGCGGGTCTTCGAATGCGTGTGGGGCGGACGCCGCCACGCGATGATCGGGCCGACCCAGATCGACCGCTGGGGCCAGACCAACTTGTCCTGCGTCGGCGACTATCAAAAGCCCAGGACGGCGATCCTCGGTGTGCGCGGCCTGCCAGGCAACAGCATCAACCACCTCAACTCGTTCTTCGTGCCCAGCCATAACACCCGGGTGTTCGTCAGCGGCGAAGTGGACATGGTCTCCGGTGTGGGCTTCAAGGCAGAGCGCTGGCCCGAAGGGGCGCGCCGCGACTTGATGGACATCCATTGCGTGGTCAGCGACCTCTGTGTCCTCGATTTCAATGGCCCGGAACGTGCGGTGCAGGTGCGCTCGTTGCACCCCGGCGTGAGTTTCGAGCAGGTCCAGGACAACACCGGCTTCCCGTTGCTCAAGTCGGAGCAGTTGCATGAGACCGCGCACCCCACTCAAGAACAGTTGGCGCTGATCCGTCGACTCGACCCCCACGATTACCGCGCCACGGCGATCAAGGGCAATCCGCCCGGCATCCGTACGGCCTGAGGCAAGGACAGCGACCATGCACAGCAGCGACAGTGAATTCATCGTCCGCCAGGACAACGCCGTCTACGAGACGGACACCCCGGTGCTGTACAGCGTGGCCGAGGGTATTGCCACGCTGACGCTGAACCGGCCGACCTTCAACAACGCGCAAAACTCGCAGATGACCTACGCCCTGGATGCGTTCTTTCGCCAGGCGGTCAACGATGACAGCGTCAAGGTCATCGTCCTGCGGGGCAACGGCAAACACTTCTCGGCGGGCCACGATATCGGCACCCCCGGGCGCGATATCGACAAACCGTTCGAGCGCGCGCACCTGTGGTGGGACCACACCAACAAACCCGGTGGCGAGCAGCTGTATGCCCGCGAGCAGGAGGTGTACCTGGGCATGTGCCGGCGCTGGCGGGAACTGCCCAAGCCGACCATCGCCATGGTCCATGGCGCGTGTGTAGCGGGCGGGCTGATGCTGGCCTGGGTCTGCGATTTGATCGTCGCCAGCGACGACGCATTCTTCCAGGATCCGGTGGTACGCATGGGCATTCCGGGGGTGGAGTATTTTGCCCATCCCTATGAAATGAACCCGCGCATCGCCAAGGAATTCCTCTTCACCGGCGACCGAATGAGCGCCAACCGGGCCTGGCAAGTGGGCATGGTCAACCGCCTGGTGACACGTGAAGAACTGGAGTCGGCGACCTATACCCTGGCCGCCGGCATCGCCCGCCAGCCACGCATGGGCCTGGCCCTGACCAAGCAGGCGATCAACCACGTCGAAGACCTGCAAGGCAAGCGCACGGCGATGGATGCGGTGTTCGCCTGGCACCACTTTGCCCATGCCCATAACGAGCTGTTGTCCGGCGACAAACTGGGCGGCTTCGACGCCAAGGGCATGGCCCGGGCCAACAAGCAGGCCGAGGACAAAAGCCAATGAACCGCTGGCTGGATACGCCATTGACTGAGGCCCTGGGTTGCCGTTACCCGATTGTGCAAACCGCCATGGGCTGGGTCGCCGACGCCAACCTGGTAATCGCCACGACCCAGGCCGGGGGCTTCGGTTTCCTGGCCGGGGCGACCATCCCGGCCGATGAACTGGAAGGCGAAATCCGCAAGGTGATCGACGCCACCGGCGGCAGCAACTTCGGGCTCAATTTCCATATGTTCCAGGACAACGCCGCGCAGTGCGTCGACCTGGCGATCGAGTACCGCTTGCGCGCCGTGAGCTACGGACGCGGCCCGGACAAACAGACCATCGCACGCTTCAAGGCGGCGAACGTGCTGTGCATCCCCACCGTCGGCGCCTTGAAACATGCCCTGAAGGCGGTGGAACTGGGTGCCGATCTGATCACTATTCAGGGTGGCGAGGGCGGCGGCCATACCGGCGGCGTGCCCAGTTCGATCCTGCTGCCCCAAGTGCTGGCGGCGGTCAGGGTGCCGGTGATCGCGGCCGGTGGGTTCGCCACCGGCCGTGGCCTGGCCTCGGTGCTGGCCGCCGGTGGCGCCGGTATCGCCATGGGCACGCGGTTTCTCATGACCCGCGAATCGCCGACCCCGGCCGCGACCCTCGAACGCTACCTCAAGGTCAACGATCCGCAGCAGGTGCGCGTGACCACGGCGGTCGATGGCATGCGCCACCGCATGATCGAAAACCGCTTCATCAACCACCTGGAACGGGCGGGCTCCTTCGGGCGCCTGCGCATTGCTCTGGGCAGCGCCTGGCAGTGGAAGCAACACACCGGCATGAGCCTGGGGCACATGGCTTCAGTCTTTATCCGGGCGTTGCGCGAAGACCCTTCGGCGTTGTCGCAAGTGGTGATGGCCGCCAACCAGCCGGTGCTGTTGCAGCGCTCGATGGTCGATGGCGCCCCGGACGAGGGCATCCTGCCCAGTGGCCAAGTCGCGGCCGCCATCGGCGAGTTGCTCAGCTGCCGTGAAGTCATCGAAGGCATCGCCAGCGAGGCCCAGCAATGCCTGGATGCGCTCCTGGCGCGCAGCCAGACCCGCCCCTCGAACCATCCAGCCAGCATTGGAGAACCCCTATGAACCCGGCATTTACGACGCAACTCAATCAGGGGATCGCCGAGCTGGTGATCGCCAAGCCACCGGTCAATGCCCTCGACAGCCAGGAATGGCATGCCCTGGCGCGACAGATCGAAGCCCTTGGGGCAAATCCCGAAGTGCGGGTGATCGTTATTCGTGCCGAGGGCCGGGGCTTTTGCGCCGGTGTCGATATCAAGGAACTGGACAAGTACCCGGAACGGATTGTTGAGGTCAATGCCGGTAACTACGCCACTTTCAAGGCCGTGCACCGCAATCCGGTGCCGGTGATTGTCGCGGTCCATGGTTTTGTCCTGGGCGGCGGCATCGGCATCACCGGGGCGGCGGACATCGTCGTCGCCTCCGAATGCGCGACCTTTGCCCTGCCGGAAGTCGACCGGGGTGCCATGGGCGGCGGTGCGCATCTGCAGCGCCTGTTTCCGGTGCAAAAAGTCCGTTACCTGTTCTTTACCGGCGACAGCATCGGTGCCCCCGAAGCTCTGCAATACGGCTTTATCGAGCGGATCGTCAGCAAGGACCAGTTGCGCGAAACCGCCCTCGGCATCGCGGCAAAAATTGCCGAAAAAAGCCCGGGGATGATCCGCATCGCCAAGGAAGCCTTGAACGGCATCGAAGACGGCAACCTGGAAGATAAATACCGCTGGGAACAGGGCTTCACCATGCAGGCCTACAGCAGCCCGGACTCCGCGGAAACGCGCCGGGCCTTCGTCGAAAAACGCGACGCCAAGTTCTGAGATAACGCCATGGACCTGACATATACCCCCAAGCAAAACGCCTTCCGCGCTGAAGTGCGCGCCTGGCTGGCGGCCAACCTGCCACGCGAGCCCCTGGCCAGCTACGACACCCGCGAAGGCTTTGAACAGCATCGCGCCTGGGAGGCCAAGCTGTTCGAGAGCCGCTGGTCGATGGTGATGTGGCCCGCGGAACTGGGCGGTCGCGGTAGCGACTTGATCGAGTGGCTGATCTTCGAGGAAGAGTATTACGGCGCCGGAGCACCGATGCGCGTCAATCAGAACGGCCAGCTGTTGCTGGGGCCGACCCTGATGGAATTCGGCACCCCGGAGCAGAAGCAGCACTTCCTGCCGCGCATGGCCGCCAGCCTGGACATGTGGGCGCAAGGCTGGTCGGAGCCCAACGCCGGTTCCGACATGGCGGCAATCACCAGCAAGGCGCTGCTCGACGGCGACCATTACGTGATCAACGGGCAGAAGACCTGGTCGACCCGGGCGATCTACGCGGATTGGCTGTTCGGCCTCTTTCGCAGCGAGCCAGGATCTACTCGTCACCACGGCTTGTCCTTCGTCATGGTGCCGCTGGACACGCCGGGAGTGAGCATTCGCCCGATCAAGGCGCTCAACGGCAAGGACGCCTTTGCCGAGGTGTTTTTCGACGACGTGCGGGTGCCGGTGGCCAACCGCATCGGTGAGCAAGGGCAGGGCTGGCACGTGGCGATGGCCACAGCCGGTTTCGAGCGTGGCCTGCTGCTGCGTTCACCGGCGCGGTTTCAGGCCACGGCACGCAAGCTGGTTGAGCTGTACAAGGCGAACCGCGCCAGCGCCGACCGCGACCCGAGCCTGCGCGATGCCGTGCTGGAGACCTGGATGGGCGCTGAAGCCTATGCGTTGTCGGCCTACCACACTGTGGGCCGCTTGAGTCGAGGCGAGCAGATCGGCGCCGAGTCGAGCATCAACAAGGTCATCTGGTCGGAACTGGATCTGAAGATGCACGAGACCGCCATGCGCATTCTCGGCGGCCGAGGCGAGCTGGTGGGCAAGGGCGCTCAGGCCGGCGACGCGGCTGGCTGGCTGGAGGGCTTTCTGTTCGCGCAGTCCGGGCCGATCTATGCCGGCACCAACGAAATCCAGCGCAACATCATTGCCGAGCGCATGCTCGGCTTGCCGAAATAAGGAACCGCCATGGACTTCACTTTTAACGATGACCAGTTGGCGTTCCGCGAAGCCATCAGTCGTTTCCTGATGACCGAAGCCGCCCCGGAAATGCTCCGGGAAATCTGGGAGACCGATGTCGGGCGCTCCCGGGACCTGCGCAACAAGATCGCCGAGCAGGGCCTGACCGCCTTGTCGGTGCCCGAGGCCGAAGGCGGCATGGGCATGGACGACGTGACCTGGGCACTGATGACCCAGGAGCTGGGTTACTACGCCATTCCCGATTCATTGGCCGACACCGCTTATGTCGCCAGTGGCTTACTTGCCGGTCTGCCCGCAGGGCATCCGGCCCGCGCCGACCTGTTGCCCCGGATCGCCGATGGCAGTTTGCGCATGGCGATCAGTCATCCGGTCAATGCTTTGGTCAGCGACGCGCAATTGGCCGAAGTGTTGATTCTCACCGACGGCAATGACATCCATGTGGTGCCGCGCTCCCAGATGGACGTGGAAAACCATCTGAGCATCGACGCCTCGCGCCGCCTGGGTCTGGTGACGTGGACCTCGTCGTCGGCGACCTGCGTGGCCAGTGGCGAGCAGGGGCGTGCCTTGCAGGACCGCATGCTGGACCGTGGCGCGCTGTCGGTGGCCGGGCAACTTCTGGGATTGGCGCAGCGCATGCTGGACCTGTCGGTGGACTACGTGGCCCAGCGTAAACAGTTCGGCAAACCGATCGGCAGCTTCCAGGCGGTCAAGCATCACCTGGCCGATGTCGCCCGTTACATCGAACAGGCCAAACCAGTGCTGTACCGCGCCGCTCATGCCTTGGCCCGGGGCGACGTCAACGCTGGCGTATGGGTTTCGCAGGCCCGCCTGGCGGCGAATGAGGCGAGCTGGATCGCCGCCCGCAAGGGCATCCAGGTGCACGGTGCGATGGGGTACACCTGGGAAGTCGATTTGCAGATGTTCATGAAGCGTGCCTGGGCCCTCGATGCGTCCTGGGGCGACCGCAGTTTTCACAAATCCCGTGTCAGCGACTACCTGTTCGCCGACGATACCGGCCTTGGGCCGGGACACACTTTCGAGGAATGAGTCATGGCACAGGCTTACATTGTTGATGCACTGCGCAGCCCCACGGGCAAGCGCAAGGGCTCATTGAGCGAGATCCACGCGATTGACCTGGGCGCCCATGTGCTCAAGGCACTGGTGGAGCGCAATGTGATCCCCGCTGAAGACTACGACGACGTGATATTCGGTTGCGTTGACACCATCGGCTCCCAGGCCGGCGATATCGCCCGCACCAGTTGGCTGGCCGCCGGCTTGCCGCTGACGGTCCCCGGCACCACAGTGGATCGCCAGTGCGGTTCATCGCAACAGGCGCTGCATTTCGCCGCGCAGGCGGTGATGAGCGGCACTCAGGATGTGGTCGCGGTGGGCGGGGTGCAGACCATGACCCAAATCCCCATTTCCTCGGCGATGCTGGCCGGCCAGCCCCTGGGCTTTGCCGATCCATTCTCGGGTAGCGTTGGCTGGCGCGCGCGCTTTGGCCAGCAACCCGTGAACCAGTTCTATGCCGCGCAACGGATTGCTGATCACTGGCAGATCAGTCGCGAGCAAATGGAAGCCTTTGCCCTGCAAAGCCACCAACGCGCACTGGCGGCCATCGCCAGTGGGCGATTTGCTCGGGAAATCGTCGCCTGCCAGGGGCTTGAGGTGGATGAAACCCCGCGCCAGAGCAGTCTGGCGAAGATGGCCGAATTGCAGCCAGTGGACCCTCAGTTCCCATCGATCACCGCTGCCGTGTCCAGCCAGACTTGCGATGCCTCGGCGGCGCTGTTGGTGGTTTCCGAAGCGGCGCTCAAGCGCTACGACCTGACGCCACGGGCGCGGATTCATCACCTGACGGTGCTCGGTGACGATCCGATCTGGCACCTCACCGCACCGATTGCCGCTACTCGCCGGGCCTTGGCCAAAAGCGGGCTGAGCATGGCCGACATCGACCGGGTCGAGATCAACGAGGCCTTTGCCTCAGTGGTTATGGCCTGGGCCAAAGAGCTGGATTACGACCTGGCGCGCACCAACGTCAACGGCGGTGCGATTGCCCTCGGCCACCCGTTGGGTGCAACTGGCGCAAGACTGATGACCACGCTACTGAACGAACTGGAATGCAGCGGCGGTCGCTACGGCCTGCAAACCATGTGTGAAGGCGGCGGCCAGGCCAACGTGACCATCATCGAACGGCTGTAGTTCTTTCATGTGGGCCGCCGCTTCGGGTGCGCGGCCACCCAAATCCTGAGGAGTCAAACATGGCTATTTGTGCAGACCGCACCGTGATCATCACCGGGGCCGGTGGCGGGCTCGGTCGCGCCTACGCCCTGGCGTTCGCCGCGCAAGGGGCCAATGTCGTGGTCAACGATATTCGCGTCGATGCCGCAGAAGATGTGGCGGGTGAGATTCGCGCCAGCGGTGGCCAGGCCATTGCCAACAGCGATGACATCACCACACTGGCCACTGCGCAGCGCATCGTCGATGCGGCGTTGGCGGCGTTCGGTGAAGTACATGTGCTGATCAATAACGCCGGCGTATTACGCGACCGCATGTTCATCAGCCTCAGTGAAGAAGACTGGGACATGGTTATGCGCGTCCACCTCAAGGGCCATTACTGCCTGGCCAACATCCTCGGCCGCCACTGGCGCGACCAGTCCAAGGCCGGCACGCCGGTTGACGCCCGGATCATCAACACCAGTTCCGGCGCCGGCCTGCAAGGCTCGGTGGGGCAGTCCAATTATTCGGCGGCCAAGGGCGGCATCGCTTCGCTGACCCTGGTACAAGCGGCGGAACTGGCGCGCTACGGCGTCACCGCCAACGCGCTGGCACCGGCCGCACGGACCTCGATGACCGAGAGTGCGATGCCCGACGTGGTGAAAAAACCCGAGGACGGCAGCTTCGACGCCTGGGCTGCAGAAAACGTCGCGCCGCTGGTGGTGTGGCTCGGTAGCCCGGCGTCGGCCCACGTCAGCGGTCAGATCTTCGAAAGCCAGGGCGGGCGAATCTCCCTGGCTGACGGCTGGCGCACGGGCGTCACCCGCGACAAGGGTGCGTTGTGGCAAGTTGAAGAAATCGGTGCGGCAGTGAATGCGATCCTTGCCGAAGCGCCGAAGGCGCAGAGGGTTTGGGGGAGTTGAGAGGGGCCCTTGTAGGAGCGGTGCTTGCCCGCGAACGGGACGCCGCGGTGTATCTGTCATACCGCGTTTTCGTTCATCGCGGGCAAGCCTTGCTCCTACAGGCGAACCAGACAACGCGGTGCATCTGATGTACCGCATCAGCGTTCTTCGCCTTCATACCCCATTTTGACGATGTGCCCGCGTCGCCCCCTCCGTACAACTACAGCGTATTGATTTCTTCGGAGGTAGACGCTGTGAAACAAGCCCCCCCTTATGTTCCCGGTCATCAATTGCTGGCCGGCAAGTCGGTGTTGATAACCGCCGCAGCCGGTGCCGGTATCGGTTACTCAGCGGCCCGACGCAGTGCCGAGGAGGGTTGCCGGGCGCTGATGATTTCCGACGTGCATGCGCGGCGCCTGGAAGAGGCGGTGGAACGCCTCAAGGCCGAGACCGGTTTACAGGCGATATATGGCCAGCTGTGCAATGTCACGATCGAAGGCGAAGTCCAGGCCCTGGTGGCGGCGGCCGAAGAGGCATTGGGCGGTGTCGATGTGCTGATTAACAACGCGGGCCTGGGTGGCCAGAAGCGTGTGGTGGAGATGAGTGACGAAGAGTGGTTGCGGGTGCTGGATGTGACCTTGACGGGCACCTTCCGTATGACTCGGGCGATGTTGCCGCACATGCAGCGCCGCGGCGCAGGGGCCATCGTCAATAATGCCTCGGTGCTCGGTTGGCGGGCACAAAAGGAGCAGGCCCATTACGCCGCCGCCAAGGCCGGGGTGATGGCGCTGACCCGCTGCAGCGCCCTGGAAGCCGCGGAGTTCGGCGTGCGCATCAATGCGGTATCGCCATCGATTGCCCTGCACGATTTTCTCAAGAAAGCCTCCAGTGAAGAATTGCTCGCCAGCCTGGCAGGGCGCGAAGCGTTCGGTCGCGCCGCCGAAGTCTGGGAAGTGGCCAACGTGATGATGTTCCTGGCCAGCGACTATGCCTCCTACATGGTCGGTGAAGTGTTGTCCGTCAGTTCACAACAAGCTTGAGGGTGCGCTCATGAGTCACGTTTTCAGCAATGCCCAGACGTTGCTTGCGGCCGAAGGTCTGGACCTGGGCCATACCGAATGGCTGACCATCAGCCAGCAACGCATCGATCTGTTCGCCGAAGCCACAGGTGATCACCAGTGGATTCATGTCGACCCGATACGCGCCGCCAGCGGTCCTTTCGGCGCCTGCATTGTCCACGGCTACCTGACCCAATCCCTGGCCAATCTGTTCATGCCGCAGTTGTTGACCCTTTCAAACATGGCCATGGGGGTCAACTACGGCAGCGATCGGGTGCGCTTCCCGGCGCCGGTCAAGGTCGATTCGCGGGTACGCGGCAGCGGCCTGATCATCCGTGCCGAGCCAATGGGCGACGCCGTGCAACTGGTAGTGCGTATCACAGTGGAAGTCGAGGGCCAGGCGCGTCCAGGCTGCGTGATCGACACCATCAGCCGCTACACCTTCAACCCAATTTCCGAGTGAGTTTCCATGGACCTGAATGAAGTCGTCATCGTTGCCACCGCCCGTACCGCGCTGGCCAAATCGTTTCGTGGATCGTTCAACGATACCGAGGCCCCGGTGCTGGGTGGCCATGTGGTGCGCGCGGTGGTCGAACGAGCCGGCATTGAGCCTGCTGACGTAGAGGATGTGATCATGGGCGCGGCGGTTCAGCAGGGCACCCAGGCCTACAACATCGGTCGGCTCTGTGCCTACACCGGTGGCTTGCCGGACAGTGTGCCGGGCATGGCCCTGGACCGCATGTGCGCCTCGGGTCTGATGAGTATCGGCGTGGCTGCCAAGGGCATCATGAGTGGCGAGATGAGCATTGCCATCGGTGGTGGTGTGGAGTCCCTGTCGCTGACCCAGACCAAACACAAAAACAGCTTCCGCGCCCAGTCCGAAGCCGTACTGCAGGTGATGCCCAGCGCCTATATCCCGATGATTGAAACCGCCGAGATTGTGTCCCGTCGCTATGGCATCAGTCGTGCCGCTCAGGATGAGTATTCGTTGCAAAGCCAGCTGCGCACTGCTGCCGCTCAACGGGATGGCCTTTTCGACGAGGAAATCGTCGGCCTGAGCGTGGACAAGCTGCTGTTCGCCGCCGATGGACAGCCCAATGGTCATGAACGCGTGAAGGTCTTGCGTGATGAATGCAATCGGCCCAGCACGCGCCTTGAGGACCTGGCAAATCTGAAACCGGTGTGGAAGGACGGAAAATGGATCGAGCAGGGCGAGTTCGTCACCGCCGGCAACGCCTCGCAGTTCTCTGACGGTGCCTCGGCCAGCCTTTTGATGAGTCGTGCCGAGGCCAGGCGCCGCGGGTTGACGCCACTGGGCATCTACCGGGGCATTGCCGTGGGTGGGTGCGCACCGGAGGAAATGGGCATCGGTCCGGTGATCGCCATTCCCAAGCTGCTCAAGCGCTTCGGCCTGGGGGTGGCGGATATCGGTCTGTGGGAGATCAACGAGGCTTTTGCCAGCCAGGTGTTGCATTGCCGTGATGCGCTGCAGATCCCTGCAGAGCGCCTGAACGTCAATGGCGGTGCGATTGCCATCGGTCACCCTTTCGGTATGTCCGGCGCGCGGATGGTGGGCCACGCCTTGCTCGAAGGGCGGCGGCGCGGTGCGCGCTATGTGGTGATTGCCATGTGCATCGGTGGCGGCATGGGCGCCGCCGGCCTGTTCGAGCTGCCGTGAAGCGAGCGGGGCGCCGCCGTACTCTCGATTAAATCCATGGGGGCCCGCAGGTCGGGCCCGCTGCTGGGGAATGGATATGCAAAGTTGTATGCCCAATGCACAGGTCTTGGCGCAAATGGGCCTGGAGTTGGCCGAGTACGAACGGATCATTGGCAACATCTACGACTCAGCGATGAACACCGCCTCCTTGAACGACTCGTTGCGCGAGATCCGTGCGCTGTTCAAGGCTAATTTCGTGACCTTGATCCTGCGGGTTCAGGATGAGCCGCTGTTGTCACCGATGGTGGTCGCCGGTGATATCGAGCTGGGGCAGGGCGGCATCAACCATTACGCCTACTACGCCAAATCCACCCTGTTCGACGGTTTGCCCACCGACACCGTGTTCACCATCGATGAGCTGATGAGCGATGCCGAATGGGCCGGTTCGGCGTTTTACCTGCTGTACTGCCAACCCTACGATTGTTACCACATGCTCGGTGCCGATATCCGCATGCCGGATGGCGGCACGGTGCGTTTTCGGATCAATCGACCACAGGGTCACCCACGTTTCAGTGATACCGAGCGGGCCATGTGCGGCATGTTGTTGCCACATTTGCGCCGGTCCTTGCACATGTATTCGCAGCTCGACCGCAGCGAGTCGCTCGGCAGCCTGTATTCGCAGACGATCAGCCGCCTCGCGGTGGCGACCTTCGTGCTCGATGAAAACGGCTGCGTGGTGCAACTCAACCCCGTGGCCCGGGAAATCCTTAACAGTCAAGACGGTCTCAAAGTGGTTGGTGGTCGCCTGGAGGCGACCTACCCCAGTGACAATCGGGAATTGGCGCGCCTGGTGCGCAATGCCTTTCAGCGTACCAAGCAAGGCGCCGGCAAGGGCGTGCAGGTGGCCGAGGCGACGTCGATTTCCCGTCCTTCAGGGCAGGTCAGCCTGGGCGTTGTGGTGGAGTTGATTCCATCCCGGGAACTGCTCGAAGGCAACGGTAAACCCACGGTGGTGGTGTATGTGCGCGACGCTGTAAGCAAGTCGCTCGTGAGCACGGTGCTGACTTCGCAACTGTACAACCTGACCCCGGCGGAAACTGCGCTAGCCCTGGAACTGGCCAACGGCTTGTCGTTGGAGGAAGCCTCGGAAATCCTGAATATCCGACGCAATACCGCGCGCGCGCATCTGCGTTCGATATTTTCCAAGACGGGCGTGCGGCGCCAGACCGAGCTGGTTCGGATCATGCTCAATAGCGTGGTAGCTCTGGGCGCGCCGCAGCCGGCCGGGTCGCGGCTGTGACGCGGGCCCGGGCAAAAATGCGTTAGTCCGTGCGGACGATGCTGTCGGGTTCCTGGCCTGTCGATACTGGGCAACCGTTGTCGAACCCATGGAGAATAAAAATGACCGGCAGTAATCAGTCCCCTGGCTGGGCCTTGACGTTGTTATTGGGATGCTGTGCCATCGGCACGGTGAATGCCGCACCGGAGGACATCCCGCGCCTCGGCAAAGACTTGACGTGCCTGGGCGCGGAAAAGGCCGGCAATGCCGACGGCAGCATTCCAGCGTTCAGCGGCAAGTGGTTGGGCGTGCCTCCCCACGTTGATTTCAAGGGCACGGGCAACCACCCGGTGGATCCGTACCCGGACGAAAAACCGCTGTTCGTGATTACCGCGCAGAACATAGCGCAATACAGCGACTCTCTGTCTGACGGCCAAAAAGCCCTGTTCAAGCTGTACCCGGCCACCTACAAAATACCGGTCTATCCCTCGCATAGGGATTTCCGCGTCAATGACGCGGTATGCCGGGCCACTCAGGAGAACGCCAGCGTGGCGCGTCTGGTGGATGACGGCGAAGGGGTGGTCGGCAAGACCGGCGGCACACCATTCCCGGTGCCGCGCAACGGCCTGGAGCTGTTGAAGAACGCCTCAACCTTTACCTTGCGCGCCTGGACCGAGGAGTACACCTCCGACAACGCCTATGTGCTCAAGGACGGCAACATCAACTGGGGACGGGTGCATTCGCGCAACCTGGCGCCAGCGTTGGAACCAGGCAAGATCGGCGATACCACCGGCAACTCATCGTTCTATCTCAATGAAACGCTGCTGCCGCAACGGGACAAGGGTGAGATCAATACCGGCACCGAGTTCTGGAACGACAAGACCGAACCGCGCCAGGCCTGGCGTTACGATCCGGGCACCCGGCGTGTGCGCCAGTCGCCAGGCTATGGTTTCGACATGTCGTTCCCGGGCAGCGGAGGGTCGATCACCGTGGACGAAGTTCGCCTGTTCAACGGTTCCGGTCAGCGCTACGACTGGAAGATCGTCGGCAAGCGTGAGATGTACATTCCTTACAACACCTATCGTCTGCACGCCGCCAAACTCAAATATGCCGACCTGTTGACTCCCGGTCATATCAATCCCGATGCCATGCGTTATGAGCGCCATAGGGTCTGGGAGCTGGAAGGCACCCTCAAGCCTGGCTATCGCCACCTGTATGGCAAACGCAAGTTGTATGTCGACGAAGACACCTGGTTTCCGATGCTCGCCGACAACTATGACAACCGTGGCGAGCTGTGGCGCACCTCGATGGTCAACTACTTCTATGCCTACGAAAGCCAGGCCCAGCAGGCGGGCGTCGGCCTGTACTACGACCTCAACGCCGGTAGCTACCTGGCGTTCAATCTGATCAACGAGCAGCGCAACGGCTACCTGTTGAATAAACCCGGTTTCAGTCCCCGGGACTTCGGTCCGGAAGCCGCTCGCCGCTTCGGTCAGTAAGCATGAAACATGACGCCCGCTGTGCCTGGGGCACCCTTTGAGAGTCGTTCCCATTTGTTCTAGTCCAACTGAACGATGATCTCCTTGTGCGTCCTACTCAATGATGTCCGCCATGGGATCACCCTGTATTTCTCGGGGGTATTTCCTGCCCCGAAGTCTGCATTCGAGGAACAATAACAATGACGAAACTCGCTGAAATCAACATAGAGAACGCCCAGCGCACCCACCGTTACGCGCGCGGCTGGCACTGCCTGGGCAATGCCAACGATTACCGTGATGGCAAGCCCCATACCCTGGAAATCTTTGGCACCCGCCTGGTGGCTTTTGCCGATCGCCAGGGCACCATCAGCATTCTGGATGCCTACTGCCCGCACATGGGCGCCGACCTGTCCCAGGGCACCATCGAGGACGACAAACTGGTGTGCCCGTTCCACCACTGGAAATACGACACCGCCGGCAAATGCGTGGAGATCCCTTACTGCAAGCGCATTCCACCCAAGGCCAAGACGCGCAGCTGGTTGACTTGCGAGGAAAACAATCTGCTGTTCGTCTGGAACAACCCCGAAGGCCGTCCGCCAAAAGAGGGCGTGGTCATTCCGCACCTGCCCGAGATGGATGATCCAGACTGGATTCATGACTGGAACATCGACACCATGCTGATCGAGACCAACCCACGGGAGTTAGTCGATAACCTGGTGGACGCCCAGCACTTCGGGCCGGTGCACGGTACGCCGACCAAGTATTTCGCCAACATATTCGAAGGGCATATCGGCCATCAGATTTTCCATGGCGACTCCGAGCGCTTGGGCGGCGACCTGATCGCGCCATCGGCCTACTACGGGCCGGCCACTCACTTCACGCATATCAGTTCGATGTTCGGCGATGCGCGGATCCACGCCATTCTGCTCAACAGCCACGTGCCGGTGACGCCAAACAGTTTCGACCTGCGCTTTGGTTGCATGGTCAAGCGGGTGCCGGGCTGGACTGAAGAGCAGAACCAGGAAGTAGCCAGGGCCTATGTCCAAGGCAACCGTGAATCGTTCTATCAGGACGTGGTGATCTGGAAGCACAAAATCCGTATCGACAAGCCGGTGCTGGCAGAAACCGACGGCCCGGTCTATCAGTTGCGCGAGTGGTATGAGCAATTCTTCACCGATGAGGATGACGTGCCCGCGTCAATGGCGAAGCGTCGCGAGTTCATTACGGTCGACGAGCGCTGATAGAGGAGCAGGGCGCCTTCGAGAGGCAAGCGATTGTCTCTCGAAGGCGCCGCTCCCAAGGGCACTGCCGCCCTTGAGGTCATGGTCATGACTCAGGTCCGATTTGAAGGCAATGAGGGAATGCATAATGAAAATAAAAACTGCCTATACCTTTCCTTTGTTTGTAGTGTTTCTCTTGGTTTCGGTTGTACAGGTTTCGGTGCCGCCGGAATCGGCCAGCGTCAAGGCGTGCAAGCGTTACGCGAGCTGTCTCACCATGAGTTCGAGAGTTTCGAACTGGCTTGATTTCCGCTAGAGGTGTTCTGGCGAGCCTCTTCGTTTTGTAGTGACCGTTGTTCTTAAGCGGCTACACCCTGGATTTTGAGACCTGTTAGCCAGAAAGCAGGTTAGAGTGTTCATCAATGTCTGTTCATAAGGGCCCTCCACTCGATTCGAGTAGTCGCGCCAAGCGGCTCCAGCGAACGACCGGGCAAAAAAAACCGTATATCAATCGTTATGTGAAGAATGAATCGTCCGCTGTTTGTTTCTCTAGATGGGCCCAAGGGAGCCGGCAAAACCACACTGTTGGAGGCCGTTACGAAAGTACTGAGGGCAGACAACAAAAAGGTGATCCGACTTTGCGAGAAAAAAAGCGATCCCTATAGGGGTGAAACAATGGCCCTCGTTAACAAACTCGTCAGAAATCCCACCCGGGATTTGGAGTTGAGGGTTTGTGAGCGCTTTGCTGATAGCCGTACCTGGATTTCCCAGCATGTGCTGGCTAAACAGCCACCAGGCAGCATCATCTTGATCGATCGCTGGTACCCGTCTGATGCCGCGTTTCGCCGGATAGTCCCGTTTGCAGAAATTCTACAGTTGAACATTGATCGAAACGTGCGAGTGCCAGACCTGCATGTCGGGGTTGTCACCAACCCTGAAATTTCATGGGCAAGGGCAGCGGCACGACGGCGTGGGCTGAGCAGTACGGTGATCCATAAGCTGGAAGAACATGTCGCTTGTACCGAGGCATTCGAGCGAGCGATTGCAGATCACGGCTGGGTTTTATGCCGTAATGAAGGAACGATCGAAGACGCAACGATGCAGGTGATTTCTGAGATCTATAGCGTCCTTCGATGCCCCGCAGGCGAAGTTCGCTGCGCCGGCCTTGATGCGGTTGAGATAGCCGTAGATATAGATCCTCAGCAGGATCGAAGGGGTGATTTGTCGCCGCAGCGGTAGCCGGCTGACTACCGAGTTGAATCGGCTGGGGCACCATTTCTCGTTCAAGCACGTCCCGCAAGAAGTTTTTGCTGGCTGGTTCCCGGGGGCCGGGGAAGTCGCGCAAATGCTCGCCTACTTCGAGGCCCATACCTACCTCGGTGCGGATTCCCCCGATGCCATCGCGCTGGCCAACCGAGTCGCCGGCCGACAGCCGACGAAATTTGCCGCGTGGGCCCGGGAGAATTTCGAAATTCCGGCGTCCGCCTGACGCAACAATCGCCACTCGCTATCGATACCCTTACGGTGTGTCTGGCGCATTCATCTTCTGGATCACCAGCCCGATGAACGCCGACACGGCGAGTGGCAGCTGCCGGCGGCTCGGGTACAGCACGTTCAGTCCATAGCCTTTGGGCTGGTATTGCGGCAGCACCGGGACGAGCACGCCGGCCTCTACTTCAAGCCTGGCCATCACGGGCGGCAGCAGCGCGATACCCAGCCCGGCCGCGGCAGCCTTGCGCAGGGCCTGGGCGGTATTGCCGCTGAAGCGCCCGGCAACTTGCACTTCTTCCTCGCCATCGGGACCGACCAAACGCCATGTGGCGTGGCCGCCGGGTTGCGCGGAGATCACGCAGTCGTGGCTCGCCAGTTCCTGCAACGTGCGGGGTGAACCACGCTCCGCGATATAGGCGGGGCTGGCCACCATCCCGACGCTAAGCGGGGCAAGGATCTGACGGCCTACATAGCCCGAGTCGCGCAATGGCCCGCCGCGAAAGGCGACGTCGATCTGCTCTGCGATCAGATCGGCTTTCGCATCGCTGAGCACGAAATCGAGTCGCACACGCGGATGCGCGGCCAGAAACTCGGTGACCCATTCCATCTGGAAAAAGTCGAAAAAGTCGGCCGGAGCCCCCACGCGCACCAGCCCACTGGGCTCGTTGCTGCCCGTCATTAACGCCTGTCCCGCTTCGAGCAGGCCATCGACGGCACCCACGCATCGCTCGTGAAAGCCTTGGCCGGCACTGGTGAGCGTGAGCTTGCGAGTGGAGCGTTGCAGCAGCCGCGTGCCGAGCTGCGCTTCGAGCTGCTGGATGCGGCGACTCACGGTATTGGCTGGCATGCCCAGCCGTCGTGCCGCTTCGGCAAAGCTGCCGTAGCGTACAACCTGCACAAACATGGCGATGTCATTGAGGTCGATCATGACGGGGCATTCCTGCCGCTGGTGGACGAGTGCAATCCAATTGTATCGACTAATCAAGCAATCGCCCCGGCCTTATGGTTTGAGGCATCGGGCCTACAGCCTCCCAACTTCGCACAGCAGGTTTACCCATGACCCTACTACAAACTCAAATCGGTACTCGCTCTACCCGCGAAACCATCACCGACCGCGCAATTAGCTACCGCACCACCGGTAGCGGGCATGGCGCTGTTGTCCGGTTGATGAGTCCTTCCGATCTGGGCCACCTGATCAAGCCTTTTGTGTTCCTCGACCTGTTTGAAGGTGAGAGCTCATTCATCAACGGCATGCCAATGCACCCGCACTCGGGCATCGCCACCGTCACCGTTATTACCGAAGGTGATTTGCGCTTCGAAGATGCTGATTCGGGTAAGGGGATGATTGACTATGGCGGTGTCGAATGGATGCGGGCCGGAGGTGGCGTCTGGCACGGCAAGGAAATGTCGGTCGGTACATCGAAGCGAATTCAGGGGTTTCAACTGTGGGTGGCACTCCCGCCGGCGTTGGAAAACGCCAGTGTCGACAGCCAATACATCGAGTCAAGGGTAATGCCTGAAGTGGGGCCTGCGCGCGTGATTCTCGGATTGTATCAAGGGGTTCAAAGCCCGGTCCGCGCTCCCGCCGGGATGAACTACCTGCTGGTCACGCTACCCGCCGGGGAATCCTGGACCTATGATCCACCCAATGGACACGAGTCATTGTGGTTGAGTGTCAGCCGCGGAACCCTTTCCGTTCCCGGTGTGGTCATGGCGGGAGAAATGGTCATCTTCGAGCCAGGTAACGGTGCCGTTACGCTCAAGGCCATGCACAAGGATACGGTCTTCGTGATCGGCTCGGCAGAACCTCATCCCTACGATCTGGCTCTGGGGAACTACTCGGTGCACACCAACCCGCACGCCTTGCGGTCGGGGGAGGCGAAAATTGCCGAGATTGGCGCCCGGCTGCGTGAATACCTGAAAAAGTCAAACGGGTCAGCCAGCGTACCGGTTTTCAAGTGACCCACTGAAACTCTGATGCTTTTGCTGTTGGTCGATTTCAGCCTGTCGCGAAGGGCTATAAACGACCCATGTCTGACGGCAGGCAAACTACTGAGCTGCTAGTGTTAGTCAGCACGCCGTCAAAGTCTCAGCAGTCTCATGGGGCATCCGGCGCTATGCCTACGCTGTTGTCCATCGGCGGCGGGGTAATCCAAGGTGTTTCAAACCGATCGAATGGTTCTGAACCGAGGAAAAAATCATGGCGAAGGTACTTGTTCTCTATTACTCAATGTACGGTCACCTCGAAACGATGGCTGGCGCAGTGGCCGAAGGCGCACGATCCGTACCCGGCACCGATGTGACTCTCAAGCGTGTCGCCGAAACCATCCCGGCCGAACAGGCAGCTGCCATCGGCGTCAAACTCGACCAGAAGGCACCGGTGGCGACACCTGACGAGCTTGGCAATTACGATGCCATCATCTTTGGTACACCGACGCGCTTTGGCAATATGGCAGGACAGATGCGTACGTTTCTCGACCAAACCGGCGGACTGTGGATGAGCGGCGCGCTGGTCGGGAAAATCGGCAGTGTCTTTGCGTCGACCGGCACCCAGCACGGTGGCCAGGAAACCACTATTACGTCGTTCCACAGCACACTCCTGCATCAGGGAATGGTCATCGTGGGTGTGCCTTATTCCTGTGCAGGGCTGACTAACATGAGCGAGATCACCGGCGGTACGCCCTATGGCGCGACCACCCTGGCAGGTGCCGACGGAAAACGACAACCGTCACAGAATGAACTGGATATTGCGCGCTTCCAGGGTAAGCACGTCGCTGAGCTTGCAAAAAAGCTCGCCGGTTAATCCGCGATGGACCAGCACTTTCAAATGATTGGTACGACGGTTGGCAAACAAAAAAGCACACAGTGCGGCTGCGCTGCACCAGACGCCGTGACCACCTGCGCTATCAAAGCAGGCATCGTTCCGGGTGCTCCGGCCTGAAGGTTCGCTGGTGCGGGCCTTTTTTGGTAATTCACATCACTCAATGCTCATGGGCATGCGAATGGATGGTGAGGGCACCAGGTACCTTGGTGCGTTCGAGCCCCCCACGTTCCAGCCACCGGAGGGTCTGCTCATAGGCACGCTGCAGCAAAGACTCGGTCTGGTCAAAGTTGAAAACCGAGACATCCACCGGGCACAAGGGCGGGACGATGTGCAAACTGGTGAAAGTGCGGAAGTGTTCGATGTCGCTCACCAGTTGGCGCATGCTCATCAGATTGACGGTGTGCAGGGCTAAGGCGACCAGTCCTCGGGGAGGTTGCGTTAGGTCGCAACTCATTCCGGTGGGGATTACCACGACGTTGGTGGCTCCCAAGGCTACGGCAGTCGAAATAGGTGTATTGCTTGCCACGCCGCCGTCAACCAGGAACTGATCGGCGATTTGTACGCAGGGGAACACCAGCGAAATGGCAGCGCTGGCCAGTAACGCCTGCTCGAGTTCGCCACTGGACAGAACCGTCTCGGCACCACTGAGCAGGTTGGTGGTGACGATGTATAAGGGCAGCACCGCATCCTCAATGCGGTGAATGGGCAGTGCCTGACCCAGCAGCCGGTTCAAGGCCGACGGCTGCAACAGATAGCCACGCCGTTTGATCAATCCTCTACAGGTATCGAACCAAGAGAGGGGGAAAATGTCAGTTTTACTCAGTCCGCGCCAGAATCCGGCGAGCGCCTCGACGCCGTCGGAATCGGGCCTTGCGGCAAAGTAGGCACCGTTGATAGCGCCTACCGAAGCGCCAACCACCATATCGCATCGAACATTGGCCTCAACCAGGGCCCGCAACATGCCCACCTGCACCGCCCCCAAACTGCCACCGCCAGCGAATACGATTGCGGTTTTGGTCGCCATGGCGGAAGTCTCTGTGCGGAATGTATCGAATTATTGTAGCTGGCGGGTCGGCATTACTTCCGGCAGCCCGCCACATGATCGATATTTCGCAAGTTAGGAGTTACGGACCATGCCGAATCCCAACGGAAACGGGATGAATGCGTAACATTTCCGGTGATAGGAGATCAGTCTCTTGAGACCACGTTCCGGGAAGCCCCCGAGGTGGGGCTCCTTTGAGCATTGCGAGCAGGTCAAGCTTCATATGATCGTCTGCTTTTGGCCGTTTTCTGCCCGTCGCGAGAGACAGAAAGCGACCCAGAGCCGTCGTTCGCTTCCACCGCAAGCAAACCCAATCTGATGGTTTGCGGACGATCACATCTCTGCGAAGCAAACATACAAAACTTCCGACAGCGATAGTGTCGTGAGATCAATCGCAAGGGCGCGCTATTTGATCTGCACAATGACCGGACCTTCCGTTACGATCGGCGGGTTCGCGTGGATATCCGAGGCATTTTTCTGAATCCAGTGACGCGCGACTTCCAAGCTCGCATCGCTGCCGGCCTTGTCCGTGCACACAGTCACCGACGTTCCACCATCACCAGTATTCAACAGTGTGTAGCTTACGAGGCCAGGCACTGTCCGCAGGGTAGCTTCGACGTCGGCATTGCGCTCTTCTAAACGCTCGAAAAGCTGCTTTGCTCCAGCACCCAAGTAGGTTCTTATAACCGCATACATAGTTGTCTCCTTTGGGAGTACCGTCTTGATGCCAATTCGGATCCGCTGATGGCCGCGATCACTCAGGTTTCAGTTCGCCCCGATTTATTAAGCTTAGCCAAACGCCGGCGACAAGCGGAATGCAACGATCACCGGCCAATTTTGGCTGAGAGCTGTCAGCCGATCTATCGCGTAATTTCGTCTGCCAAGCACGCCAGAGGGGTTTAATCTCTAGTTACATCCCTCCCCTCAAGGTGTAGGACGATGACGACATCCCAGCTGGAACAGTTTAAAGAGCAGCAAAAACTGCTCCACGAGCAACAACGCGATCAAGAAGCCAAGCTCAACGAGCAACGGAAGTACCCCTACGGGCCTTGGCGCGAGGTTTTTTGGTATCCCCTCGGTGGCCCTAGTCCTGATATGCATCGGCGTAATGATAGGCTTTGGAGCGGTTAAGCTTGCTTTGCTTCTGTTTTAAAGCCAGTCGCGCAACGGTCGCTATTGGCCGCTTTTTGCCTTTCGCGACTGGCTGAAGTCGACCCAAACCGGTCATTCGTGACGGGCAGAAAACGGCCAAAATCTTCCCGTAACAACAGACCGGAAATGGCCCAAAGCTCTCATCGTAAATCCACAAAAGGAGGGCATGGTTTTCGCTGTTTTCAGCGTCGCGCAGACAGCTGTTGCGGCGCCAAAAATGCATCGTGGAAATAGTTACGAAACGCCTGCATCGCCGGGCTGAATTCGCGCTCGCGATGCCACGCCAGTCCGACACTCATCGGCGTCACCTTGTCGGTGACTGTCAGGGTTTCGATGCGTTTTCCTTCCAGTGACCAGGGGCGGTGCACCAAGTCCGAGAGGATTGCCACGCCGCTGCCATTGGCGACCATGCTGCGCACCGCTTCGACTGAACTGGTACGCACCCGCACGTTTGGCTGCTGATGCGCATGTTCCCAGTAGCGCATGGCGCTTTGTTCGGCTTCGTCGACGGTCAGCAGGATGTAGGGTTCTTTCGCGACGTCGGCGAGGCTGACCGCCGAGCGTTCGCACAACGGATGGTGGCTGGGCAGCCATAACCGCCGTTCGGAGTTGAAGAGAATCTCTGAAACGATGTCCGGGTGCGTGAGGTTGGCGGTAAGCACCACGGCCATATCAAAACGACCTTCCAACAAGCCTTGTTCAATCGCTTGCCGTTCCTGTTCATGGACTTCAATGGCCACGTCCGGATGCCAGTGTTCCAGGCGCTGCAAATGGTGCGGCAGGAAATAACCGATCACCGTGTAGCTCGCCGCCAAGCGCAACACGCCACTGGCGCGAATGTCCGGCAACGGGCTGTTCAATGCGTCATCGACGCTGCGCAAAATCACGTAGGCCCGATTCAAAAAGTGCCGCCCGGCGTCGGTCAGGCTCATGCCCTGGGCCGAGCGCTGGAACAACAGCGTACCGAGGATGCCTTCCAGTTCCTTGATCGCCGTGGTCACCGCCGACTGGGAAATATTCAGATGAATCGCGGCTTGAGAGATTTGCCCGATCTCGGCGGTGGCGACGAAATAGCGGACTTGGCGCAGGGTCAGGGACATGAGCACTCCGGGCGACGAGGTATCTGTTTTTCAGAAGATGGCCTATCTGATAATAGATCTTCCCAAGGGGTTGGGAGGAATCTAACTTGGCCTGCATCAAGTCACAAGCGTCGGGAGCAAGCGTCATGCAGGCAGTAGATTTCAACTCGGACATGGGCGAAGGCTTTGGCCCCTGGACCATCGGCGATGGCGTCGACAATGAGCTGATGGGCTTTATCAGTTCGGCCAACATCGCCACCGGTTTTCATGCCGGCGACCCTAGCACCATGCGCCGCACCGTCGAGCAGGCCAAGCGCCTGGGCGTGGCCATCGGCGCGCATCCGGGGTTTCGCGACCTGGTTGGTTTTGGCCGTCGGCACATCAATGCGCCGGCCCAGGAACTGGTCGACGACATGCTCTATCAGTTGGGCGCCCTGCGTGAACTCGCCCGGGTTCAAGGCGTGGCCCTGCAACACATCAAACCCCACGGCGCGCTCTACATGCACTTGGCCCGAGACGAAGAGGCCGCCCGTTTGCTGGTGGAAAACCTCCAGCGCCTGGAGCCGGAGTTGCTGTTGTATTGCATGCCCGATTCGGTGATCTGGCGGGTTGCCACGGAACTCGGCCAACCGGTGATCCGCGAGTTCTACGCCGACCGCGAATACGACCTCAGCGGCTCCATCGTCTTCACCCGCAACGTGCGGGCTTACGACCCGGCCCATGTCGCCGAGCGAGTGCTGCGTGCTTGCCAAAAAGGCGTGGTGCGCACCGTCGAGGGCGAAGACCTGGCGATTGAATTCGATTCCATCTGTTTGCACAGCGACACGCCGGGTGCCCTGGCGTTGGTCGAAGCCACGCGTCATGCACTTGATGGCGCGGGCATAGAGGTCCGAGCACCGCGCTGAGACCGAACGAAAACACCTGGCACACAAGCGCCAGGGTTTGCCCACCGATTCACTTTTTGCCTGCCTTTCTACAACTATTCCAAGAGGAACAGACATGGCTGAACACACTGTAATCACCCCGTTGCCGGGGACCTTCTACCGCAAAGCCACCCCGGAATCGGCGAACTTCGTCGAGGTCGGCGCGCAGGTCAGCGCCGACACGGTAATTGGCCTGATCGAGGTCATGAAACAGTTCTCCGAACTGACCGCCGGGACGGCCGGTCGCCTCAGTGCCTTTTTGGTAGAAGACGGTGATCCGGTGGAGCCGGGTCAAGTCGTCGCAACACTCGACGACGAGTGAGGGTGCGATCATGACCCAAGCCATTCATAAACTGCTGGTCGCCAACCGTGGCGAGATCGCCGTGCGGATTATCCGCGCCGCCAAAGAACTGGGCATTCCCACCGTTGCTGCGTGCAGTGAGGCGGACGTCGATTCCCAGGCCGCGCGCATGGCCGATGAGGTGCACATTCTTGGCCCGGCCCGTGCCGACAAAAGTTACCTGAACGTCGAGGCCTTGCTCGGCGCCTTGAAAGCCACGGGCGCCAACGCGGTGCATCCCGGTTACGGCTTTCTGTCGGAGAACGCCGATTTCGCCGAAGCGGTGGTGGCTGCCGGCGCCATTTTCGTCGGCCCGAGCGCGGAGACGATCCGGCGCATGGGCGATAAAGCCGAGGCACGGCGTACCGCACAAGCCGCTGGCGTGCCGGTGGTACCGGGTTCGCCGGGTGAACTGTTCGACGTCGAGTCGGCGCTCAAGGCTGCTGAATCCGTTGGCTTCCCGTTGTTGATCAAAGCTTCGGCCGGTGGCGGCGGGCGCGGTATTCGGCTGGCGGAAAACGCCGAGCAACTGAGCGAAGAATTTCCCCGTTCCCAGCGCGAAGCCCAAGCGGCGTTTGGCAATGGCGCGGTGTATCTGGAGCGGTTTATCAGCCGGGCCCGGCATATTGAAGTGCAGGTGTTGGGCGACGGTCAGCACGCGGTGCATTTGTTTGAGCGCGAGTGTTCGCTGCAACGGCGCCGGCAGAAAATCTTCGAAGAAGCGCCGTCGCCAGTTCTCAGCCAACAGCAACGGGAAACCCTCTGCGAAAGTGCCGTGCGCCTGACCGAATCTTTGGGCTACAAGGGCGCCGGCACCCTGGAATACCTGTATGACGACGCCACTGGCGAGTTCTTCTTTATCGAGATGAACACGCGGATTCAGGTGGAGCACCCGGTCAGCGAACTGATCACCGGCATCGACCTGGTCCAGGCCATGTTGCGCATCGCTGGCGGCGAGCCGCTGGGCTTCAAGCAAAGTGACATCCGACTCAACGGCGCCGCCCTGCAAATGCGCCTGAACGCTGAAGACCCGGCGCGGGATTTCTTCCCGAGTCCAGGCCTGGTCGAGGAACTGATCTGGCCGAACGGCGAGGGCATTCGCGTCGATACGCATCTGTATCAAGGCTACCGTGTGCCGCCGTACTATGACTCGCTGCTGGCCAAACTGATTATTCACGGTGCGGATCGCGCCGAAGCCCTGGCCCGAGCGCGAATGGCGGTGGCGCACACCACGCTCACCGGCATGGCCAACACCTTGGCGTTGCACGGTGAATTGCTGGAACAACCGTGGTTGCACAGCGCCGACTTTCACACCGGCACCCTGGAAACCTGGCTGACCGAGCGCCGCAGCGGAGGTGAAGCATGAGTACTCCCATCCGCTACAGCTTTGGCGCCGATGAGCATTTGTTTGCCGAAGTCAGCGACAGCATGTCCCTGGACGCGTTCTTCAAAGGCCTGGCCGTCACCCGCGCCGTGGAACGGCTGGCGCTGGATGGCGTGCTCGATATCTGCCTGGCCAACGCGTCATTCCAGATTCGTTTCGACCCGGATCACATCGCCCCTCACACCTTGCTCGAAGCGGTAAAAATCGCCGAGGCAGGAGCCGTTGCCGAGCGCACGTTGCAGACGCGGATTATCGAGATTCCGGTGCTCTACAACGATCCCTGGACCCACGAAACCCTGATGCGTTTTCGCGACCGCCATCAAGACCCGAGCGCCACGGACCTTGAATACGCCGCACGAATCAACGGTCTGGCCGACGTCGATGCATTCATCGCGGCCCACAGTGGCGCGCCGTGGTTTGTCTCGATGGTCGGCTTCGTTGCGGGGCTGCCGTTCATGTTCCAGATGGTCGAGCGCGAGCGTCAGTTGCAGGTGCCCAAGTACCTGCGCCCGCGCACCGACACACCGAAATTGACCCTTGGTCACGGCGGTTGCTTTGGTTGCATTTACTCGGTGCGCGGCGCCGGCGGTTATCAGATGTTTGGCGTCACCCCCGCGCCGATCTACGACCCGCAACAGAATCTCGCGTACCTGAAAGAACACATGGTGTTTTTCCGTCCAGGCGACATCGTGCAGTTCAAACCGATGGACCGTGAAGCCTACGACCACGCGGTGGCCGAAGTGGAAGCCGGGTGCTTTGATCTGCGGATTCGGCCGGTGGAGTTTTCGCTGGACGCGTTCCTCGCCGATCCCGTTGGCTATCCCAAGTCGTTGCAGGAGGTGTTGGCATGATCAAGGTCCTCAAACCCGGCCTCGCCACATCGGTACAAGACCTGGGCCGTGAAGGGTATTACCACTTGGGCATTCCGCCGTCCGGCGCGCTTGATCAATACGCCTTGAGCGCGGCCAATCAATTGGTCGGCAACCCGGCAGGTTTGGCGGCGCTGGAATGCACGCTGCTCGGACCTGAGTTGGAGTTTCAGCAGGATGCATTGGTGGCGGTCAGCGGCGCGCACATGACGCCACGGGTCGATGGCGTGGAAATGCACCACGACACCGCGTTCACCGTGAAGGCCGGGCAAGTGCTGCGCTTTGACTTTCCCAAGGCTGGTGCCCGCGCTTATGTGGCGGTGGCCGGCGGCATTGATGTGCCGGTGGTGCTCGGCAGTCGCTCCACCTATGCGCTAGGCGCGCTCGGCGGTTTTCAGGGGCGACGCCTGATTGCAGGCGACGAATTGCCGGTGGGCATCGCCAGTGGCAAGAGCCGCGCCGGGGCCAGTTTGCCCATGGCGTTACGGCAATCATTGGGTGGCGAAATCACCCTGCGGGTGGTGCCCGGTTTGTACTACCACCGCTTGACCGAATCGGCGGCGAAGAGCTTTTTCGCCGAGCCGTGGACGGTCGGTTCGGAAGCCGACCGCATCGGCTATCGCTTCAAGGGCGGCAGCGCGCTGAGCTTTCAGCCCCGGGAGCAGCCGTTCGGCGCCGGTTCCGATCCGTCGAACATCGTCGACAGTTGCTACCCGATCGGCTCGATCCAGGTGCCCGCCGGGCTCGAACCCATCGTGCTGCACCGTGATGCGGTGTCCGGTGGCGGCTACGCGATGATTGGCACGGTGATCAGCGCCGACCTCGATTTGATCGGCCAGATGCAACCCAACCAGAAGGCCCGCTTTGTCGCGGTAACCCTCGAAGAGGCGCTGGAAGCGCGACGTTCCTATAAGAAAAAACTCAGCTGCCTGAGCAAGCTGTTCCCTTCCTGATTCTGCCCGCCGTCTAGCGCGGGCCATGCCAAACGGTACGCCAACGCCGCACTTCGGTGCGGTGACGGCTGCCCGCGCTTCAACCTTTGACTGGTTTTGGAGTTCACGCATATGGCTGCTTTATCGCAATCGAGTCAAACCGGGCAAGACCCGGCGCATCATCCTGTTCCCACCGAAGCGCGCATGGGTCGACTGTCCCTGACCATGGCCTGGTGGGCGGTGTGCAGTGCGATGTTTTACATCGTGGTGGGTGCTTCATTGGCGTTGTCGTTCGGTGCGCGCAATGCTCTGATCGGCATGGTCCTGTCGGTGATCAGTTATGGACTGGTCAACAGCGTGCTCAGCCGCTTTGCGATTCGCAGCGGTTTGTCGGTGGCGTTGTTTTCACGGCTGTTGTTCGGCAGCACCGGGGCGTGCCTGGCGACGTTGATTTTCTTCTCGACCGCGATCTATTACGCGGTGTTCGAAGGTTCGGTGATCGCCGTCGCGCTCAATCACCTGTACCCGGAACTGGTCTATCCGCTGGCGGCATTGGCGGTGGTGCTCTACAGCGTGCCGATGATCCTGGGCAGCGTGCAGCACTGGCTGGACAAGCTCAACGGCGTGTTGCTGCCGGTGTACCTCGGTGGTTTGCTGGTGGCGGTGGGGCTATCGATCAGCCGTTATGGCTACCAGTCGCAATGGCTGGATTTCGGCCCGGCAACGCCTAGTGCATTCGGCTGGTGGGATTGTTTTGTCGCCTACATGGGCGTCTGGGTGTTGATGCTGTTCACCTTCGACTATGCGCGTTTCGGCAAGCCTGAAGACGCCGAGTACCACGGTCGCTGGAACTTCGGCATGCCGTTCTACGCGGTGACGTTTCTGCTCAACGGCGCGGCGGGCATTTACCTGGTCAGCAGCATTCCCCACGAAGGCGCGCTGAACGAAGTCTCGGTGGTGATGGCGATTTTGCAGTTGATGGGCCTGTGGGGATTGCTGTTTGTCTGGGCCACGCAAACCCGGATCAACACCGCCAACTATTACTTGGCGACCCTGAACATGCAGGCGTTCTTTGGTCGATTTGGCCTTCGCGGTTCGTACCTGATGTGGGCAGTGGCGGTGGGGGGGATCGTCTACGGCTTGATGCTCGCAGACGTGTTTGCCTACATCCTCAAGGCGTTGGCCTATCAGGGGATTTTCGTGGTGGCCTGGGTGGGTGTGGCGTTGGCGCAGATTGTCTACGGACGCAGTGACGTGGCAGCGCTCGAACGGGCGGTCGCGTTTAACCCGGTGGGCTTGACGGCCTGGTTTGGCGCCACAGCATTGGGTCTTGCGTTGATGTTTTCCGGCGGCGGCCTGAGCAGCTTTTCCGCGCCATCTACCGTGATAGTTGCATTTGCCTTGCAAGCAGGCTTATCCCATCGAAGCCGGTTGCGGTTACGGTTGGCAGAGTAGAGTTTTGCAGTCACTCATCCCGTACCCGCCTGCTCTAACAAGGTAGAGCGGGCAATGGGAATCTCATTATGAATTCGCTGATGGGTTTCCAATGACTGCTTCTGGCCGGTTTCTGCCAATCGTAAGTCATCAGTTTAGGCGCGCAGACGACAGCACGGAGGTTCGTCTCTAAGGCCGACTCACTGCAATTCCACCATCACGCCACTGGCAGTGGCGAGCACTTAGGGGTCGATATCTGACACACCTTGATGATCCCTGACGCCGACAATCGGGTGCATTGCTGACACCTTTGACGCGGCGCGGAGATCGACATGGCTATCAGTGTTTTGACTTATTCAAGATTGGAATCGGCCACTCCAGTTCCCATACCTTCGCCCCTCTGCGTACAGGGGCTCTGTTTGTCGAGGCCTTGCGCGCACGGTTGGCGTTCAGCTCCATCGAGTGCTGAATGACCTTGACCAAAGGGGAGGGCGGGAAATGCTACAACTGACCGAATCTGGCCGACCACAACCGCCGGTGCTGCATATTGGTTTCTGGTTGGTGGAAGCCTTCGATTTTTATGCCCTGGCCAGTGCGCTGGAGCCATTACGACTGGCCAATCAGTTAACGGGCCGCTGTGTTTGCCAGTGGCAAATTCTTAGCCTGGGTGGACGCCAACTGAAGGCCAGCAACGGAATTTCCACCGCCACTGCATCGCTGGAACAGTCACAAACGCTTGATGTGCTAATCCTCTGTGGCGACGACTCACCGCATCTTCGGACGGATCATCCAGAGCTTCACGCGCAGCTGACCCACTGGGCTGCGCAACCGATTGGCCTGGGAGCATTGGGCAACGCGGGTTGGCTGCTGGCGCAGATTGGCGCCCTGGATGGATTCCGCTGCAGCTTGCCGGAGCCTGCCTCATCTTTGGCGCTTGCTACATACAGCGGGTTGACGCCGGTAGCCGCACCGTTCTGTGTCGACCGCCAGCGCCTGACCTGCGTCGGCCCGCAGGCCGCTCAAGGATTGATGCACGAACTCCTCGCCCGGACCCACGGTCGTGGTTTGATACTGCGCATGGAAAAACATGCAGCACGCCAGGCCCGGCCGTTACTGCCCCTGCATGACGCGCCGGCGAAGCTGCAGGCAACACTGGCATTAATGAGCGAGCACTTGAGCCCAACGCTGGGTATCGACGAACTGGCCGAGACTATGGGGATCTCCCGGCGACATCTCGAACGGCTGTTCAAACGCAGTTTGGGTTGCTCACCTTCTCGACACTACCTGGACTTGCGACTGCAACAGGCGCGTCAGCTGTTGCGCTCCGGTGATAGGTCCCTGTTGGTTGTCGCTCGGGAGTGCGGATTCGTTTCGCTGAAACATTTCTATCGCTGTTATCGCCAATACTTCGGTGCCCACCCTCGTGAGCATTTGGCCGCGAACATGCTCACGAAGGTGCAGAGTCAGTCGCCCTCTACGAATGCACCGCTCTCATCTCGAGCAAGCGCGTTCCCACACTGATCGCGTCAGCCTTTTCCAATGCCCCCTTCAAGCGGCTTTTCTCGCGCTTGCCGGGGGCATTTTGGTTTCTGCATTAGGGCGTTGAACGGGCGCTGCCGGAAATAGCGGATATGACCAACTACAGGTCGGATTTGCGCAAAAAAACTCAGTTTGCATCTGTTCGAATGACATTCAGTGGCCCGCCAGATTGGCGCCTTCTGTAGCTCAATCAATGACAAGGATAAATGACATGCAAATGCCGAAAACCATCCAGATCAAGAACGGCGAAAAAGTGAGCCCGACGTTCTCTGCTCAGGAATACGCTAACCGCCAGGCCAAATTGCGGGCTTATCTCGCTCAGAACAATATCGACGCGGCAGTCTTCACGTCCTATCACAACATCAATTACTACAGCGATTTCCTGTATTGCTCTTTCGGCCGTCAGTACGCACTGGTCGTGACCCAGGACACGGCCGTAACCATCAGCGCCAACATCGATGGCGGTCAGCCATGGCGCCGTACTGTAGGTACTGAAAACATCGTCTATACCGACTGGCAGCGCGATAACTACTTCGTCGCGATCCAGCAAGCCTTGCCCAAAGCCGGGCGCATCGGCATTGAGTTCGACCATCTGAATTTGCTTAACCGCGACAAACTTGCCAGCCGCTATCCGCAGGCTGAACTGGTCGATATCGCCTCACCGTGCATGCGGATGCGAATGATCAAGTCCGCCGAAGAACACGCGATCATCCGTCATGGTGCGCGGGTGGCGGACATTGGTGGTGCCGCCATCATCGAAGCCTTGCGTGACCAAGTTCCAGAGTATGAGGTAGCCCTGCATGCCACCCAGGCAATGGTGCGCGAAATAGCCCGAACCTTCCCGGATTCCGAGCTGATGGACACGTGGACCTGGTTCCAGTCCGGCATCAATACCGATGGCGCCCATAACCCGGTAACGTCGCGAAAGGTCAACAAAGGTGACATCCTCAGCCTCAATTGTTTCCCGATGATCGCCGGTTACTACACTGCACTTGAGCGCACATTATTCCTGGACCACTGCTCCGACGAGCATCTGCGGTTGTGGGAAGTTAACGTCAAGGTGCACGAGGCCGGTCTGAAACTGATCAAACCGGGTATGCGTTGCTGCGACATCGCGTTGCAATTGAACGAGATCTTCCTTGAACACGATCTGTTGCAATACCGCACCTTCGGTTACGGCCACTCCTTCGGAACGCTGAGCCACTACTACGGACGTGAAGCCGGACTGGAACTGCGCGAAGACATCGACACCGTACTGGAACCGGGGATGGTGGTTTCAATCGAACCCATGATCATGCTGCCCGAAGGTCTTCCGGGTGCCGGTGGTTATCGTGAACACGACATCCTGATCGTCAACGAACAGGGTGGAGAAAACATCACCAAATTCCCATACGGCCCTGAACACAACATCATCAAAAAGTAAAACCCGGCGCCGCACAGTGAACCTGTGCGGCGTTTTGATTTGATGAGTGGCAAAAAATCTTCCCGGCGGCTGAGATAAACCGGAAAAAAACAACGCATGCACGCCACGAGCGCGCAGCATCTACTGACCCTTAACCCTGCCAAGTAAAACAATAGAGGGTATATGTCATGTTCTTCGTCCCGATCTCCAATCTCGATCACCGCACCTCTACTACCGGAGGTGCCAAATGAGCACCCAAAGTGCAAGCCTGACACCGACCCTGGCCCAGAAACTTGAACAGACGTCCGAGCGCAAGGCCTTGCGGCGCGCAGCCAGTGCCAGTTTCATGGGTAACTTCGTCGAGTGGTTCGACTATGCGGCCTACGGCTATCTGGCCACCGTCATCGCGCTAACGTTCTTTCCGCAAACCGACAAGGCCACTGCACTGCTGGCGACCTTTGCGGTGTTCGCGCTGTCGTTTATTGTCCGACCGTTGGGAGGATTGGTTTGGGGGCACTTCGGTGACAAGTACGGACGGCGCAGTGCGTTGTCCTGGTCGATTTTGATCATGTCCATCTCGACCTTCTGCATCGGCATTCTGCCGACCTACAACCATATCGGCCTGTGGGCACCGGCGTTGTTGTTGCTGATTCGCTTGTTCCAAGGCTTTTCCGCTTCGGGTGAATACGCCGGGGCATCGGCCTTTCTTGCCGAATATGCCCCCGAGGGTAAACGCGGTTTGTACACCAGCATCGTCCCGGCGAGCACGGCGGCTGGCTTGCTATTCGGTGCGGTGTTTGTCGCCGGACTGCATGCGTGGATGAGTGTCGAGGATCTGCACAGTTGGGGTTGGCGCTTGCCCTTTTTGTTAGCCGCGCCATTTGGCTTGGTGGGGCGCTATATCCGGATGAGTTTGCAGGACACGCCGAAATTCCTGGAGATGGAAAAACGCCTTGAAGCGAAGGAGTGCGCGACCCACGCTCCGGTTCGTGAATTGCTGACCGTGCACCGACGCAGCGTGATGATCGGGATCGGCGTGACCTGCCTGAATGCCGTGGCGTTTTACCTGTTGCTCAGTTACATGCCGACCTACCTGTCCACTGAAATGGGCATGAGCGAGAGTGATTCGTTCCTGGCGTCGACAGTGTCACTGGCGACCTATATCGGGCTGATCTTTCTGATGGGCAAGCTGTCGGATCGGTTCGGGCGCAAGACCATGTTGCTGACGGCGTCGGTATTGTTCCTGGCGCTGACATTTCCGTTGTTCGGGATGCTGGAGAATCAACCGCTGATCGTGATTCTGATGATTCAGATTGCGTTCGGCGCGATCCTGGCGATGAACGATGGCACCTTGCCGTGCTTCCTCGCCGAGATATTTCCCACCCGCGTACGCTTTAGTGGTTTTGCCTTCAGTTTCAACATCGCCAATGCGGTGTTCGGTGGCACCGCGCCGTTTATCGCGACTTGGCTGATTCAACTGACCGGCAACAAAATGGCCCCAGCCTGGTATCTACTGGCGGCAGCGGCGGTGGCATTGGTAGCCATGCTGGCGAGCCGGGAAACTGCGCATAAAGCGTTACAGGACTGACCTTTCTTCGGCGACCTTAAGGGACGCCTTCGCGAGCAGGCTCGCTCCTACAATATGTGGGAGCGAGCCTGCTCGCGAAGAGGCCATTCCAGCTGAAATCAATGTTGAACCCAACCTGAAAATCAATGCAGGGCAGCCACTTGCTTACGCTCACCAATGGGCGATACACCGAAGAAACGGCTGTAGCATTTGGAGAAGTGTGCCGGGGAAACGAAGCCGCAGGCGAGGGCGATATCACGAACCTGGGATTCGCTGCGCAGCAGTAACTGTCGCGCCCGTGAAAGGCGCAGCTCCAGGTAATACTGACTCGGCGTGCGTTGCAGGTGCTTGTGAAACAGGCGCTCCAGTTGCCGCACCGATACCTCGTTCAATCGCGCGAGTTCCTCAAGCCCTACCGGCTCCTCAAGATTGGCTTCCATGATCGCCACCATCTGGCTGAGCTTGGGTTGCGAAGTACCCAGCTTTTGCCGCAATGGAACGCGCTGTTGCTCCTGGGCGCCACGTACCCGATCACACAACAGCAACTCGGCCGCATGGGCTGCGATGTCCCGACCTCCGGGTTCGCGGCTGATTAACTGCAGAGTCATGTCCATGGAGGCCACGCCACCGGAGCAGGTGTAGCGATCACGGTCGAGCTCGAACAGCTGGTTGGAAATAATGATCCCCGGGAAACGCTCCTTCAGCGCTTCGATGTCTTCCCAGTGAATCGTGCAGCGATAACCCTTGAGCAAATCGGCGCGAGCCAACAAGTGGCTTCCAGTGCAAATCCCGCCCAGTGGCACCTGCTCATGTGCCAACTTGCGTAGCCAATTGAGCAATGGTCGGCTGCTGTGATTGGAGACGATCGGGTTTGATCCGACAACAAATAGCATGTCTAGCTTGGGTGCATCGGTAATGCTGTAGTCGGGCAGGATGCGCATACCGTTGCTGGCGGTAACCGGCTCCAGGCTGGCAGCGATGATAACCGTGCGGAACATCGATTTGTGCGCAGCCATATTGGCCATGCGCAGTGTTTCCACGGCGGATGCGAAGCCGATGGTGGTGAAGTTGGGGATGACCAGAAAACCTACGGTTTTCACCGGCCGTTGTTCATTCGCCGAACGTCCTGTGACGGGCTTCGCCGTCTGGAGTTTCGCCATCATTACCGCTCCTCAACTGCATCAGTGACGCGCTCTTTGACAAGCTGCCGACGGGGCAACGTCATCTCGTTTTTGTGATTGTTAACACTGCTTATGGAGTTACTGGATCTTACACCGAGTGCCCGGTTAATAGACCATGACAAGATGGATAATCCCCCCTCAGAGCAACGATCTGGAACCACAGCGAGGCACGCGGGCGAGTTTGTACCTGTCACGACTGACCGGAAATGGCCGAAAGCTGCCGACCATCAAGGGCTGCTACCGACCTGGAGCAGTCGGAGAACAGAATAATGGCAAATTAGTGGCTATGCTTGGTCTGCTGTCGAAACTGATCAGGCAGTCCGGCAGGCTGCGCGGAAATGACCCGCAACGTGCCCTATGTCACCCGACTATTCTGCGTGAAGCACCCAGTTCAGGGGCGCAAATCCGCAACGACACTCGGGAAGACATGGAGCAAACCCTGCACCTGCAGGCGCAGGGTTTGGACTAGATCTGTTGGGATCACTCAGGATCGAATCGACTTTCGCTACGGTGCGGCTGGGCACTGCGAAAACGGGGGATATGCTCACCCCAGACATGCTGGCCAAGGTCTGCACGCTCGCCAGAGGCGCAGAACGAGGCTGAGGAAATTGAAAGGAACAGAACATCTGGCAAAAGTGATTGTCGACGTTCAGTTCTACAATGGAGAGCGAGGAGAATCGTTACCTGAAACGATGATGTCAAATACAACAAGTGAAAATGATTTCGTTTTATCGTCGAAATGTTAAGAGACTGCTTCCGAGAGTAAAAAATTTCACCATGAAATTAGCATCGCCAAATGCATTGCTTAGTGTCGAATAGTTGGTTGGCGTGACACTTAAGACGTATAGCTTCGGTAGCTATTGCTTGTCTCGGGAGCTTCGCTCACGAAAACCAGCGTGAATCCAGAACAGAGAACAAATTTGGCTAATGCTACGTGCGGTGTGTTCTCAGGTTCAGGTGTCGGCACAAAAGGTTAATTGGTTTCCGAATACCGCTTCTATTGGTCAATTTAGAAGGATTATGTTTGGAGATTGTGAAATGGATTCTTTCAGGAATAAAAGCGCCGCAAAGCAAGCCATACCCACCAGTTCAAATAAGCCGCGCTCGACCAAATGGCACCGCATGTACTTTTTTCTTGCGGGATTCGACGTGCTGGTTGTTGTGCTGAGCGTGCTATTGAATCACCTGATCGTCGATACCTATCACCGCTCCATCAAGGCAAACCAGTCGTGGGTCCAACAGCTGTCGAGCTATTCAACGCTGGGCAGCCTGGCTTCCACAGTCAATGCGCCGGGCAATAATGTGTTCGATACACATAATGTTGAAGCCGAATCGCGGAACATGAATGAAGCCTTGCGCGCCTTCAACGAGCATTTGGCAATGGCCAAAAAACAGTTGGAAGTACGGATCGCCAATGAGGCTGAACACAGTGCAGATATACAAGCCTTTACCCTTGCATTGAAGGATGAGGTGGGTGCAATTGATGCCGCGATGGTCGAAATGGTGAACGAGGCCTTGCTGATTTTTTCCTACTTCAGGGAGGGGCAGTCGGATAATGCCGGCAAACGCATGGCAACGATGGACAGGAAGTTTGCCCTGTTGCTCGCCTCACTCAGTACCGTACGGGATCGCGTTGGCCTGATTCAAAGCAAGCTCCTGGAGGAGGAGCTTGAGTCGGTCGAAGAACTGCGCCGGGTCGAATACGCGATCATGGTGTTCGTGCTACTGATGGTCAGTGCGGCCGTTATCTACGGGGGCAAGATCAGGCGCGAAATGGAGTCGCAAGCAGCCGAAAGGGAAGGTTATCTGGCAGTGCTGCGCGAAAGCGAGAAGCAGGCCCGCCAGCAAGCATCGCTGCTGGACAAGGCCCAGGACGCCATTGTCGTTCACGGGATGGATAACCGCATCCTGTACTGGAACAAAAGTGCCGAGCGTCTCTACGGTCTGTCAAAGGAAGAGGCACTCGGCAAATCGGCACAGGAGTTGATCTACCAGGGTAGCGCCGCTTTCAATGCGGCCACTAACAGCCTGATAGAAACGGGTGACTGGGCGGACGAAGTTACACTTCGACGCCGGGATGGCTGCACCATCACGCTCGAAAGTCATCGAACCCTGGTGCGAGACGATGATGGCCAGCCGCAATCCGTTCTGTCGATCAATACTGACATCACCCACCGTAAGACCGCTGAGCAAGAGGTCCAGCGTTTGGCCTTCTACGATCAGTTGACCGGGCTGGCCAACAGGCGGCTCATGTTGGACCGGTTACAGCATCTGCTGGCGGGCAGCTCCCGTAGCCTGCATACGAGCGCGATAATTCTCATTGACCTGGATAACTTCAAGGCACTGAACGACACGCTGGGACATGACAGAGGCGACATGTTGCTGCAGCAAGTTGCTCTGCGCCTTTCCGGCTGCATGCGCGAGAGCGACACCGTGGCTCGCCTGGGCGGAGACGAATTCGTCGTCCTGCTGGATGGCCTTAATGAGAATCCTCCAGAAGCAGCTATCCAGGCCAAGGCTATTGGCGAAAAGATTCTCAACGCTCTGAACATTTCCTACCAGTTGGATGGATATGAGCACCACAGCACCCCCAGCCTCGGCATTGCGCTGTTCCAGGGGCAGCTGAGCACAGTGGACGATATTATGAAGCGCGCTGACCTGGCGATGTATCGCGCCAAGGCGGCGGGCCGCAATACCATGCGCTTCTTCGATCCGGAAATGCAGGCGGTTGCCACGGCACGCGCCAGACTGGAAGTAGACTTGCGCCAAGGCTTGCAGGACAACGAATTTCTTCTTCATTACCAGCCGCAGGTGAATAGTGAGGGCCGTATCATTGGCGCAGAGGCACTGATGAGATGGCAGAATCCTGAGCGCGGAGTCGTGTTTCCAGGCGAGTTCATTCCATTGGCAGAGGAAACGGGGTTGATTCTGCCGTTAGGCCGTTGGGCGCTGCAGGCAGCCTGCACTCAGCTGGTTGCCTGGGCAAAGCATTCGGAAACCGCCCGACTGGGTATGGCTGTGAATGTCAGCGCCCGCCAGTTTCACCATCCGGACTTCGTCGAGGAGGTACTGCAAGTACTGAGATACACGGGGGCCGATCCGAAGAAATTGAAACTGGAACTGACCGAAGGCCTGCTGATAGAGGATATGGAAGGTACTGTCGCCAAAATGATCGAGTTGAAAGAGATCGGCATAGGCCTTTCGCTGGATGATTTCGGAACCGGCTACTCGTCACTGTCATACCTGAAGAGCCTTCCGCTGGATCAACTCAAGATCGACCGGTCCTTCATCAGAGATGTGCTGGTTGATCCCAACGACGCCGCCATCGCCTGCGCGATTGTGAGCCTGAGCCAGATATTGGGGCTTTCGGTGATTGCAGAAGGTGTGGAGACAGAAGCTCAGCGCACCTTTCTGGTCAAGCATGGCTGCCAGACCTACCAGGGCTTCCTGTTTTCCCCGCCACTGCCAGCCGAACAATTTGAGGAGTATGTTCACGAAAGATTAATGGCGAGCACTGATTTCCCACGGACCAAGACTAAATCGCCATAACTTCGTAGGTGCCTGGGAACGTCCGCTTTCGGCTGTGGATTCAACCCAATGCGGACGATGAGAGGTCGACTCAAATGTGGCTCGCACCCGCAACTGCCGGAGGTAGCCTCGAACAGCTAGTAGGAGCGAGCCTTCTTGCCCACCTGAGGATTTGCAGAACCACACATCATGGTTCTGCAAATCGCTCACAGGTGTATTTAGCCTTGAAGTGCCGTCATCAGGACTTGTACCAACTGACCACCTTCGGGCGTAGCCCAGCTTCCTGCGAGCTCCGCGATCAACTGATTGGTAGTGGTCAGCGTCACACCGCCCTTTTCCATCCGGCGCAGGGCGATATCATCCGAAGTTCTCATCGTCCATGGCGTTGACGATAAACAACATCTCAGGCTATGAGCTCGTAAGGGGCTGTCTTCTAATACAATGGGAATCTAACGCTTGTTAGGTGCCAGATCATTTTTGATCCTTGTGCCTCCTTGTCGTTTTTTCTCGGCGCATTCAAATGATTGTTCTGGCCGAAAGCGGCCCTTGGTCAATGTCCGTTAGTGGCCGTTTTCTGCCTCATGCGACGGGCTGCTTTTGGCCGATTTCTACCTTCCCCGATCGGCTGAAACCGACCCATTGCAGGCGGTTCAGAAGTATCAATAGAAACGGTGGTGATTCAGGCATCCGAAACATATCGCAAGGTGTCGAGGTTGTAAGAGGAAACCACATACCTTGGTTAACCGGGCACATGTCCCGGCTTTCCTGTTCCGTGAAACAACCGACCCACACCCATCACCTGTTTTTGAGCCATCCTGCATTCTAAACTTATCACTCAGACATTCTGGTTTCTCGATGCCAGAGCGTCGGAAAAAGCTCGTGCTCCATAGGTACATCTGATGCCAGAGCATCTTTCAGCCCTGGAAAGTCGGGGGAGGTGGCCCAAGGTCTCGGCGCATGCCGCACGTCATCGCCTATGACCCTCACTGAAAACGCGCGGCGACGGTTATGCCCGCCCACGCCAGCAGAGGCATGCAAGGTCAACATGTTGAAACACACCATGTCCCCCGGCGACAACGTCCATCCGAGAATGGGAAAGTCCTCGCGATGGCTTTCAATATCCGGTAGCTCGCCTAGTGTTCCCTCGGAGAACCATTTGGCCTGGCTGTCCATGAAGGACCGAGGCATCAACCAGGGGCCCTTGTGTGAGCCGGCGATGAATTCGAGGGTCGATTCCCTGGGCACGGGGTCAACTGGAATCCAGAAACTCACGGTGTCCGAACCAGTGATGTTGTAGTAAGGCTGGTCCTGATGCCAAGGCGTGCGTTGGCGCGTATTGGGCTCTTTCACCAGCAAGTGATCATGGTGCAGGCGCACCTGTTGGCTGTTCAGCAGGGCGGCCGCGATTGGGGCGATGGCGGAGTTGAAAATGAAGTCGCGATAGTGTGCATTCTCTTGCCAGTTACAAAAGTCCTCGAAGAACCATCCCGGATCCGTAGGGCTGCTCGCCACTTTTGCGCGAGGGCTGGGATGGGCAAGGTTGCGCTCGATGCCTTGCGTCAGTTCGCTGATTTGCTGCGCAGTAAACGCATTACGGATACACACTGCACCATCAGTTTGAAAGGCACGCACAGTCTCGTCGCTGACGGGGAAGGCAAAACGAGATTCACCGCGTTGTATCATTTCGTTCATGGGGATTACCTCATTCGCCGTAAATATCGAAGTTGAAGTACTGCTTCGCGATCTGGTCGTACTGGCCTGATTGGCGAATACTGGCAATGGCCGTGTTCAGCTGCTCTCTGAGTTCAGGCTCGTTTTTTCGGACACCGATAGCAACGCCATCGCCAATGATGCTTTTGTCGGTGATGGGCTCACCGGCGAAGGCAAAGCCCTGGCCTTGAGGCTTTTGCAGTAATCCTATGTCGGCTTGTACCGAGGCCTGGAACGAGGCATCCAGGCGTCCGGTGATGAGGTCTGAAAACACCTGGTCCTGGGTTTGGTAGGAAAGGATATTGACGCCTTGGCGGGCCCATTGCGACTTGGCATAACTTTCATGTAGCGAGCCTTGAACCACCCCAACCGACTTGCCTTTCAATGATTCTGCCGTCGGCAGCAATCCGGTGTCTTTTCTGGCAACGAGAGAAGACGGCGCGGTGTAGATTTTGTGGCTGAAATCGACCTGCTGGCGACGTGCCTCGGTGGCGCTGAATGCAGACAGGATGGCGTCGAATTTCTTCGCCTTTAACGCCGGGATCATGCTGTCGAAGGTCTGCTCGACCCAAATACATTTGACCCGCAACTCGGCACATAGGGCGTTGCCCAGATCGATATCAAAACCACTCAATGAACCATCTGGCTGCTTTTGCTCGAAAGGTGGGTAGCTAGGATCGACACCGAATTTGATCACCGGTTCTGCCTGCGATAGCGGGGCGATGATCAGCCCGAACAGCAGGGTGATGTATTGAAGTTTGCGTAGTTGCATGATGACCTCATTTTTTATTGGTTTTCACGGTTTGGCAGGTCTTTGCTCAAGTGTTGAGTGGCAAGAAGGCCTCAGTCAATTTGACCCAATAGCCAGCGCCCCGAATCAGGATGTCGTCATTGAAGTCGTAGCGAGGGTCGTGAGCCATGCAGCTCTTTTCACCGTCGCCATTGCCGATGATCAGATAGCTGCCAGGGCATTTCTGCAGGAAGTAGGCGAAATCCTCGCTGCCATTGAAGGGCACGATGTCGTTCATCACCTCGTCCTCACCGAGCCAGTCGATGGCCACCTGGCTGGCAAACCGGGTCATTTCTTCGTCATTTACCAGCAAGGGGTAGTCGGCACTGTAGTCGATCTCGGCGGTCGCGCCGAATGCCTGCGCCTGGGCGTGAATGAGGTGTTTTATCTGACTCTCCAGACGGTCCCGGACGGCGTTGTTCAGTGAGCGGACGGAAATCAGCATGTGCGCGCTGTCCGGGATCACGTTGGACGCCTTACCTGCGTTAATGGCCCCGACGGTGATAACGCTCATTTCCTGAGGTGAAATGTTGCGCGAGACGACTGTCTGCAAGGCCATGATGATGCTTGCGCAGACCACCACAGGGTCGACGCTCAGATGCGGCATCGCGCCGTGACCGCCTTTTCCGTGAATCGTGACATTGACCTGGTCGGCGGAGGCCATGAAGGGCCCGGCTCGGAACCCGAGTTTTCCGACAGGGTAACCAGGCATGTTGTGTGCAGCGAACACTGCATCGCAGGGGAACTGTTGCAGCACGCCTTCCTGAATCATTCGTCGGGCGCCGGCCAGACCTTCTTCGGCCGGCTGGAAAATCAGGCGGACCGTGCCATCGAACGGATGGCCATGGGCGAGGGCGTAGGCGGCGGCGAGGAGCATGACCGTATGCCCGTCATGGCCACACGCGTGCATCTTGCCCGGTATCCGGCTTGCGTAGGGGAGCCCGGTTTTTTCCAGAATTGGCAGTGCGTCCATGTCAGCCCGTATGCCGATCACACGCGAACTGGTGCCTTTCTTCAGCGTGGCGATGACCGCGGTTTCGGCGAAGCCGCGCGTCACGTCATAACCCCATTTGATCAATCGTTCGGCTACCAACTCACTAGTCTCGACCTCCTGATAACCGAGTTCAGGGTTGGCATGGATCTGGTGGCGCAGTTCGCGCATTTCCTGCTCAATCTCTTTTAAAAGCGTGATGGACTGTGTCATTGGCAGCGTTTTTCCTTGGTGACCAAGAGGAGAAACCAATCTGTCGCAAGGGCCACATCCTACGATGGCTTACGGCATCATGCGTTTCATCAAAGTGCCTGGGCTTTTTCTGGTACGGTCTTTTGGTGAGGTTCGAAGCCCAGGTGGTGTTGGTCCGAGAGTAGAGGGCCAAGGCATCAGCTGACAGGCAATCGAAAGTGAACAAGGCAACCCAGGGTTAACACCGGCGGACACTATGAAGTTCTATCAACTCAATGCACTGGTGGCGGTGGCCGATGCGGGCAGTATCCGCGGCGCTGCAAAAAGGCTCGACACTTCGCCGGCAGCGGTCACCAAGGCCATCCAGAAGCTGGAGGCAGACACCGCGACACAATTGCTGATCCGTAATACCTCAGGGATTGTATTTACCGAACTCGGCAAGAAGCTGTTGATTCAGGCACGTCTGCTGGTGGCACAGATGGTCAGTGCCCGTCAGGTGTTGCCTGATTGCAAGGGGGAACTGGAGGGGTGCTTGTCGGTAGCCGTGACACCCTGGTTGGCGATGACACTCATGCCTAAATCCGTCGTGCGTTTTCGCCAGCAATTTCCAAAGGTGCAACTTGAGTTGTATGAGGGGCTTTCATCGGTCGCGTGTCCGCTGCTGCGGGATGCGAGCGTCGATCTGTTTATCGGACGGCTTGATACCCGGTTTTCCAGTGCCGACCTGACCTATCTGCCGCTATTTACGGCCGATTGTGCGGTGGTGGCCCGTCAGCAACACCCGTTGTCGAACAGCAGGACCATGGAGGATCTGGCGTCGGCTGACTGGATACTGGCCTCGCAACAAGACGGAACGATTTCGACGCAGGGGCATGTGCATTTCGCCCATTCGCTCTCGATCATCTTGAGCTTGCTGCGTGAAACCGACATGTTGAGCATCTTTCCCTGGCCGCTGGTGGAGATATGCGCTCAGCGCGAAGGCCTGTGCGCCTTGCCTCTGCGCGAGCCGGTCGGCAGTGCCTCGGTGGGCGCCATCAGCCGAAGCGGGCAGCCCCTGCGGCCGGCGGCCGAGCGGTTTCTGGAGTGTCTAATCGAAACCATTCACCTGGAGATAGGGCATGCGCATTCTCCTTATCGGCGCATGTTGCAGACCGTCGATTTACTGGTCTGAGCGCTGTTATCGAAACTAAGTGGGACGTCACTGGTTTCATAGTCATTCCTCACTGTCCGCTCCTGGCCGAGCGCTGCCTGTCGTAACCGGGAGAGAGCGACCAAGAGCAGGCGCTGACATGAAATGACTCGACCTTTTTTTCAAGACTAGGCTCAAGGGACAAACGGTGACGCCATATGGACACCAGCATCGTAAAATTGGGTCTGTTAGCAGTGATTGTAGCCGTTGAATGGTACACGGTACGCGACACTGGTCAGTGGACGATCAATCTACGCTGGTTGAAAGAAATGTAGCTTAAGGCCTTGAATTTCAACGCGACACAGGTTCTTGGAAAAACGCTCGCAGGATCGTGAAAATGTGACCGTCCGCCAATAACCGGAGTCCCTTAACTCATTGATTAATTAGCGTTTCCGCTTATTTTTTAGCGGTTTACCGGAAAATCAACAGAATATTCAGCCGTTTTTCCGAGTATTAAGTATGCGTACCGCGCCAACCATTAAAGCCACTATTGAATAGAAAAAGCGACACAGCATATTCTCCCCCGTGTGAAGAGGTGGATCAGACACACACAAAAGCACCGTCAGCGACCTCCAAAAAATGCCCGACGTCCGGATCTTGTTACTCACCGAGAACTTCAAAAAGCAACAGAGAAAAACCACCTGGTGCAGTTTTTACGCGTGGGCAGAAAACAACCGGCTACGTCGAGTACAGACGCAGCCAGTTAAATGTACAGGTGATCAATGAAGACACGCTGTTGGTTTGATTCTGTCGACGTGTGGGACGCGGATTGGGCGATATATGTGCGAGAGATGCTGAGCTCAATAGAGATTGTGTCGCAAGGTTATTCGACCAACATCTATCGCGTCGCTGGAAGGTTCAATTGACTAAATAGCGTTAGAAATAGACCAATGAAGAGATTAAAATCTAACATTCGTATTGTACGGATAGAACTGCCTCAAGAAGCCAAAGTGATAGAAGATCTTTATTGCTAGACTTTAATATTGGAATTTATCAATGGCTGATTTGACATGGCTGTAGGGGCATCGTTGCTCCTACAAATACTGAATAGGGTTTCCTCAGCGTTTGTTGAGATTGAGAGGTTATATTGTTTGATTTGGTTTTGAACCAATCTCATCGCTTGATTGGATGAAAATTTCCAAGGGCTTAGCAACGGACTAAGGTATTCGGGCGGAATATCTAATAATGCATCAAGGAAGTAATCCGAACCAATTGATAAATTTATTTTCAATGCGCTGTATTTTTTATGATCTATCACCATTTGTTTTGGTTGGTAAGGATCCCAAGGAGAACACCTGAAAAAATGGCTGTAACCCTTAGGGTTTTCCATCCATGTATCAAGGACTTTTAGGTTTTCACGAATATGAATATTTAGTAAGCTGGCTGATTGCCTGCTGGGCCTGCTGTTAAGCAGGCTATAAGCAATTACGATTTTGTTTATGGTTGCGTAGAGAATATACACTTCTACACATGGAATGCCGAAGTTGTCTGTAATGACAAGGCCAAGGTTTAAATACTGAAGATTTATCTTATAAAAATTCTCAGCCATTTTTGAACCCGTCGATAAAATTTAGATACTGACTAGCGGTGATAAATGGTATTAGATCTATCAGTCGACGTAAAATACCAGAGTGCTCTAAGTCGACAAAAACATTACTGTGCTTACCTATGTCGTATGCGGACCATCCATATAACAATCCAAACTCATTCGAAATAAATGCTAATGTTTGCAAATCACGATCTGAATAAAACCCGATGATGCACCCTGTTAATATTAGCGCGCACATCCGTTCGAACGCCGAGCATGAAATTGGACCTATCATCATTAATGCGCGACCTCCAAAGTATTTAAACGCGCCGCGCTGGGGTGATGATCGCGAAAGAGTTCTACAAGCGAGCCCTCTCGGTTCGCCAGCGCAAAGAAATAACTCGATCAAAAATTTGAGTGCCTTTTGAGTCTTATGATCAGCAAACGTTGTTGATATTTCCAAGCTATTTATAAATTTCTGAAACTTAAGCGCAAGCAAAACAACAATTTGAAGATTTGGCTCATTTAGCCTGCACTTGTGAGTTTGAGTAAAATCGCTGGACAAAACATGGATGTGATAGCGGTCTCCATATGGTAGCTCGTTTAACAAGCACTTATGGATGTCACAAATAGGGTTGGCGAGATATCTCCATCTTTTTTTGTAAACAAGACATTGTTGATCGGCCAAAGAATCGACCAAGCACGCCTTGCATGCAAACTGAGTGGCAGAATATGGAATTATCCATTCAGAATGTGAACGGAAGTGATTCCAAATTTCTTTGGGGTTTGCATTAATTACATTGTGTACAGCTGTGGAGGTTAAAATTTCTTTGGAAAAGTCAGGGTCCTGACTCGGGTAGCACTTAAGCTTGGATCTAGTAAGGGCCTGTATACTTTCGACAGAGATGCAGCGGTGCGAAAGCTTTATTTCGCATCTGTTAATCCATGATGTGAAAGACTCATCATTAACTGGATTCAATACTGAATAAATATGCATTGTTCTGAAGTGTAACCTTTAAGGGTGGAAATTCATTCGATAGTGGAGCCTGGGCGGGGCCAGTAAGCAGTGCGTGTATGGCATGTTCCTTTAGAAGGTAAAACAGATTTCCAGTGTTACCTGAGCATAGTTTGAAAATGGTTTCAGCATGGGATCTGAGATCAATATTTATTGTATGCTTTTCAGAGAGAGTATTTTCAAGGATCCCCATAAAAGATGAAAAACCTACGCCATTTTCCCATTCTTGTATGCAATGAATAGACGTCAGTATATCGTCAGTGCATGTTGCTCCATAAGCACGCTTCGTCGTGCCAATAATTATATTTATAGACATCGGTGTGCGCGCTAAACTTAGGCAGGCGTTTATCAATTGCTGCTTTTTTATTCGCGTAATTACACCCTCTAAAAAGTCATTTAGGATGATGCAGTCAATTTTAGCGTGACGAATTAAGTTTAATATGAAATATGGGATTATTTGATTTTTCGTAGATTGTAGTTTTGCTCCTTGGTAAGTGAATCCGTAATACTCTAGTAATGCTTCCCATGGATTATTTCCATCGCTGAAGGCGCGGGGACTAAGCACTATTGTATTGATCGACCTACGGAGAAGGATGTCTTGGCACATTTTTGTCGCAGTTGAGACGCCACAGCCAGATTCTCCGAGGATAATATGTAATGAGCCTCTTCCAGTGTTTACCGAAAGCATTGAATCTATCGCAGCCACAACATTTTTTACTTGAGGAGTTGGTAAATTGAACTCCTCGTAAATTCGATTAATTTCATTTATTAGATGAGATTGAGGCATTGAATTTCATCGCTTTTTATGGCGCAATAGAGAAACTCCATATTTCGCAGCTAAAAATGGAGCATTATCTATAATGGGGAGAGTGATCTTTTCTAACCCTAACGATATAGCTTCGGCAGCGCATACCTGAATGATTTTTACCACGTTATCCATGACGCCATTCGCGTGCTTGAGTATTGCAGTAGCCAAATCTTGACTGTGCAAGAATGACGGAAGTTTTAATGGAAGAGTGCGTTCATACGCGGCAATAAATGCCCTAAAATCTTCATCCAATTTCCACTTTTCTAACGGCCATTGCAAGTAGCGCCTTTCTAATTGAGGGTCTAGACGGAGAGCTTCGCTGGCCTTGTCTACGCCAAAAGCAAAGACACAAAGATTGTATTGATCGCCGGACAAATTTTTTAGTAATGAAAGATTAATTTTCTGTTGCATTGTCGATAAGGTTACAGCGTCATGAATTTCATCAATGACAATCCCCTTGACATTATTTCGCTCGACGGTACGCGCAAATTCTTTGGAAGCATTATATCCGCTGTACTTTTTGGTTACCTCCATCCCGAATGCCTCCAATAGAAGCTCCCTGAGATTATAGTTATTCGGATTTTGCCTGAAGCTCATAAATACCAATTTTTCGGTTTGATTTTTATTTGATTCTTTTACGCGATTTATGATGCTTGTTTTTCCATAACCTCCGCTGCCCCATACCAACATACATGGTGCTTGAACCTTGTTTTCAGTCCGAAGCATAAAGTGCATGGCATTCATTATTGCTTGGGCGTTGGGGTATTCAATGAATACATCTTGCAGGCATATCATGAGTCGTTCTTCTGTGGAAAGGTCTAATAAGTGGCGTCTGGATTGACGTACGTGGCTTGTGTCTGTTGGTTGATTAGTCATTTTGGTCGAATAGTTGGGGGATTAATGAGAAGTTTACTTCCGGTTCCGAAGCGACTGAATCTTCGCAATTGCTAATATGGACATTCCACACGGCGTTAGGAATTCCATGCTTATTTCTGTCTCTGTGATGCATAACTCCCTCTTGGTGTGCTTTTGCTAATTTGGCACTGCGTGTGTCGCGCTGGCTATTTTTTACCAATGCATTATTGGTCCGAATCTGCCTGAGTGCGTCGTCATCAGTTACTGTGCCGACTGGTATCTGCTTATTGAACTCACGGTCGCAGCGGTAGTCTTCGTAACTTGAAAACTCACTAGCTAAAGACACTTGCGGAACTCGCACATACACCCCTTCGATATTGACCCATACTACGGTCAAATCAAACGGATCGAACTTTACAATTACCTTGCCTCTTCCTTGGACTCGATTTAATTTTGGCGTGTAATATCGCCTAGTATTGAGTGTTATTCCATTGTTTCTCACGGGTTTTATTTTTTCTGGTAAGAAATCCAAATAGAGCGTTTGCGGATTTACGACCAATTCGGGCGTAGTTATTTGCTTTTCGCGAAATGCCTGTTCCCATGCATCTTTTGGGGATTTTTTTAACTGAGAATGAACAGTGCCGTGATAGATAAGCACTTGTCCTGCGAACCAGGTGCAAAACTCCTTAAAAGTTAAAGCAGAATGTTTTTCACTGTCATAGTCACCGCGCTGCTGTGTGTTGGAGAAGGTAGTTCCTGGTAGAAAATGCACTGCAGAGGTCATGAAAGTCCCGATCAAACGTTCAATATGACCGCCCATATGCTTTTTGCCAATGATTCGCCACTCGGGATTTATTTTATATTTGCGTAATGTAGCTTCAAGTATCGGAGATCGAAATTCAGATGCGTTATCCATCAACAATCTTTCGGGAAAACCAAAGTATGGATAATGATTTGATTCACTAGCTAACTGAAAATAACCATTGCTTTTAGGGAGGATTGCCATTCCCATTGCTTGCTGAACAGAGATAAGTGAAGGAGCAAACATTGTCAGGTAATAACCTAGGATGACGCGCGTGTGCACGTCTATAATTACTGTGAGCCAAGGTCTTCCTATAACTTGCGTGCGATCATGTTCTGCGCGAAGTATTAAATCTACTCGTGTGTGGTCCATTTGTGCTACTTGAAGAGGGCGGTCTGTAAAGACGATTCCAGGGCGAGATTGATAGATCTGATTCGTCGCATCACTGCCGTGCTTTTTTAGAAATGTTTCTTTTTCATCTATGCTCTTGATTATTTTTTTTACAGTTGCAAGACTTGGGCACATCAACCCAAGTGCATGGCATGCACTTTGTACTTGCCGCCATACATTTGCGTACGAAGCTGATTTTCCGTGATAGTGTTTGTCATAGCATTCTTTAATGACGTGTATAGTTTCAGTATCAGTTCGCATACTGCCTGGTTGAGGGCCGGGATTATTTTTTATTAGTGTGACGGGGCCTAAGTCTGGGCTGTACCTTTTAACGAGTTCATAGAATGCGCTTTTTTTTACGCCTAACAATGCCGCGGCGTCTTTTGCTGTACGTAATTTATTAATAAATAATTCAATAACGGATGACCTTTCGCCCGCTAGTATCATTTGCGAGGCGCTGCGTTCCGTTATGTGAGTTACGTTACGTTTATTGTATTCAGCGCTGTGGCGAGATTGTGGGATAGGTTGGATATTCGCGAGATCGACTACTGATACGGTCCCAATACCATATTCAGTGACCGTAACGGTTCCCTGCGATCCTACCTCCATTACTACGGATAACTTACCATTGGCCACCACAAGGTGACCGCACTCAATTGCGATCCTCAAAAATATCTCCCTTTAGGGCCTTTACCTTTCAAGTTGATGCTCGGCACTAAATGTGTACGGTACGGTCTGTATTCACCGCACCATTGATACCGGTCCCGTCGGCGAAATACTATCGATCGACCGTGCATGATTCCTAGGGTCTAACAAAAAAATGACTCTCATGTCCGAACTCAATAAATACAGGGGTTTGAAGCACGAAAAAGTTTGTGCATTGGCGACGTGAAGAAAGCCTTGATTCGGTACGGTGGATTGCAGAATGATACTCACGCATTTTATGAGGAAGTGGCATTCAAATGGGGCGTAAGAACAAAACACTGTTGCAGACGCTGAAAGCAGCGGTCTTAGCTGAAAGACTTACAGAACTTGCGGGCATCCAACCCAATGGTTATCAATTGTCACGTTGGTATGAACGGAGACTAGGACTTGCCCATGGTTCGCAAGAGAAGCGCTCATGGGACATGTTTTTAAAAGGCCAAATGCCTCAGCATGACAAACTGGCGATAATTATCGATTTAGAGCCGAAATTGCGCGACTTATTGAACCATCCATTCTGGATGATTATGGACGAATCAAGTGCTCACCTTGATATTCACCAAGTGCTCCAGAAGGAGGTATATCCAGAAAATAAATTATATTTTAAAGTTCTTTGGGATGACTTGAGCTTGATGCCTGTACTGGATCGCATCACGTTCCTAGTGGCCATGATAATTTCTCCAAAACCATACGAAATATGGACTGCATACATCACCGATTGGCTAGCTGAGAGCTATGCTCAGCTTATTTTAGAGTCGTTATGGAAGCCCTTCGCTGATTTTTTATTGGAAGTAGTGATGGTGCGGTGTGAAAGCAATCAAGCGTTTTCCCCTACACGATTATGTTCATCTATCAGTGCGGAAAAACTTCAATCGTGGAGCATTGTCTCTGAGGATTATGGGACGTACCAATCCGGCCAGGCTCCCACAGCATGGGCGGCGTGGTGCAGCGCCATCTGGCGCCTCAATTGGTCCGAGCGAGAATTATTTATGAAATATATAAATAATCGCGCCGCATTCCGTTCCGGCGACAAAACATCTCCTGAAAAGAAAATTTATAAACGAGTGCGCGACCTACGATACAAACTCCTACAAAAAAGTCCGAAGCTAACAATCTGCGTTTTAGATCGCTATGTTTAAATTTTTGCCGTGACATTCAATGCATCTATGACCTGTCGTTGAAAATATTTTAATGAGCTAAGTTCATTTTTTACCTTAATATTTTCTTGTTTCAGGTCTGCAATTATTTTGCAGAGCTCGTCTATTAGTTCTGGGTATTCCTTGGTAGTGCCATATTTGTGCAATATTTTTAGCAGGCGAGCGAAATCGTTGTGCTGACTCCATAGACTCGATGAATCCTGAGATTGGAATTGGCCATTGTTTATCTCCTCGTTAGATTTAGAGCGTTCCGCGGATTGATTTAGTTCTTTAGATTTTAAAGCTCGTAGGTGTTTAACTATCGTGGTTTTTGAACCGTGATTACCCATTTCTGTACGAACCGCTTCCAGCGTCGCTTTTACACCTTTTTTTTCCAAACTTATTAATGCCCGTTTAACTAAGGCTTCGCTAATAATGGGCTTCATGACCTAATCCACTACAAAATTATAAAAGCAGCTTATCATATGCGCATTTCTGCGCGAGTGGGAATCGATATCCGGGCTGCGTTGATCCCTAGCGTCGTGATAACTAAATTTGCATCTGGTCCAGTTCTGGGTGATGGCTAATGTAATGCATTTTTAGCTGTTGCTGATGGAGTAGTGTAACGCGCATGTTTCAGATTACAGTATCTCCTCTCTTTTTAGGTTCCTCCGTTAACAGGCGTACCCCACGCATGACTGGAATCACCTCTAAGCAGATGAAGCCCTGATCTCGTTTCGAGGCAGCTGTTAACAAATGTACGCTCTTTGATTTGAGGCGCGTAATAGTCATCTCGCGTTTGGGTTTCACCCGTGAGGATCTTAATAGTCACCTTTCAGAGCTAAATGCTAGCAGCCTCGTGCCCAACAGAAGACTCTAGCTGGCAACCTTTCCGCGCTTGCGAACGCCCTAGGCATTTAGAAATCTGTCAGAGATGTTATCGGTGTCGATGCGATTTACCGAGCACTGAAAGACGATGGCTGACCGTGTTGAACGCCAGCGACCCCAACCTGGCCTTGACCCGGGCGGTGACGAGTGCCGCGTCGATTGACGGGGGTATCAGGAGCGCCCAGCCGCCGTCGGCCAGCGGCCGCGCCAGATGGTCAACGACAAACTGAATCGCCACCGCCGGCGGCAGCGGCGCGTTGCCCAATGCCTGGCCATAACGCAGTTGCAGCCAGGCCGAGCAAATAGGTGAGGGCGCTGCGGTAACTGCGCACGGTGTTGGCCGCGGTGCCGGCGGTGATAAAGGCCGCCGCCGCTTCCTGGGCATTGAGTGCGAGGAAATGTGGGGTCGAGCGGGGTTTCGTCGATCTAGGCCAACTGGTCGGTAATATTGAGTACGGTCATCGGACTGAAATTTCCGTCTTCGGAAATAACGTCGGATAACATTCCATTATCAGACCTAATATAGCCGGAGATCAGCCATGGCAGTAGGGGTGCCGGAACACGACGTATTTGCCGCGGCGGACGCGGTGTTGGCGCGTGGCGAACGGCCGACGGTGGAGCGCGTACGCCTGGAGTTGGGCCGCGGCAGCCCGGCGCGGGTCGGCGGGCTGCTCGATCAATGGTGGGCGCGCCTCGCAGAACGGCTGAGCTAGCAGAGTCGTCTGCCAGCAATTCCTAGCGAGGTGTCGCAGGCCCTTGTCGCCGTGTGGCAACAGGCGATTCAACTGGCGCAGGGCGTCGCCGAACAGGCGCTAGTGGAGCAACGTCAGGTGCTGATCGCAGAACACGAACGGGTGGCGGCGGTTGAGGACTAGGCGCGTCAGGACTCGGCGCAATTTCTCCAGCAGGCGGCGGATGCCTTGGCTGGGCGCCAGTCAGTGGAGATGCGCCTGGACGATTTGGAACTGCTGCCGTCCCCGCGCCAGTTGCAGATCGAGGATCTGCAACAGCAGCGCGAGAGCTTGTTGCGAGAGCGCCGTGAAGTTCAGCAGCACAACCAGACATTACAGCAGGATCTGCAGGCGCTGCGGCTCAAGACCGAGCAGGAGCGCATCGCGCAGGAGAGCTACGTGCGTGGAGTGAGGATCGCGCGCACCGCGGGGTAGACCGCGCCCGGGAGGAGGGCAAGGCTTCGGTGACTCACCTTAAGGAGGTCGGGCGACACGTGGAGCAGTTACAACGGCGGCTGGAGTCGATACAGACCGAACTCAGTTAATCTCGGCAATCGGCAGCAGCACAGCACGCCCGTGCCCAAACGCTGCAGCAGCAACTGACGCAGGTGCGTCAGGCTCCCGGTGCCAAACGTAAGCCGAGCACCAGAAAAACCAAGCCGAAGAGCGATCCCTGACAGATGATGGTGCCACTGCGATCAATATCGCGTGATGAGAACTACCTTATACAGAGCAAAGGCAGTCCAGCGCTTCTCCCGTCCAGGCTCCAAGACGTCCACGGACGCAAATTTGCAGAGCGCTCCTGGTCATAGGCAGCTTTGATTACTGCCAGTTGCGAAGAACTCTAATCGACAACCCAAAGCGGACCTTGTTGCTCTTGTGAAGGGTGTGACCGATTATTGCCCTGTGCGCCGCCAACGGCGGGCACATCAGTGATTACGAAGGCGTGGATCAATCCGCCAAGCCACAGATGCCGTTGATCGCGATCAATACCACCGCTGGCACAGCGAGTGAAATGACCCGTTTCTGCATCATTACCGACGAAGTCCGGCACGCGAAAATGGCCATCGTCGACCGTAACGTCACCCATTGTTGTCGGCCAACGATCCTTCGCTGATGGCAGGCATGTCCAAAGGACTCACCGCTGCCACCGGCATGGAGGCGCTGACCCTCGCTATCGAAGCCTATGTGTCGACTGCGGCAACGCCGAGCACCGATGCCTGTGCACTCAAGGTCGTGGAATTGATCTCGGCCAACCCGCGCATTGCCGTTGCCCTGGGTGACGACATGCCAGCCCGGGAAAATATGGCCTGCGCGCAATTTCTTGCCGGCATGGCTTTCAACACTGCTTCGCTGGGCTATGTCCACGCCATGGCGCACCAACTGTAGGGATTTTTTGCATCTCGGTAAGCTGAGATTTGTGTGGCTGAACGATTTAGTCAATCTATTGCATCGACTGGTTGAGTCCACAACCGATTGAGGTGATTCGCATACGAACGTTATCCATCCAGTTGCGAGCAGGACTTTAGGGAAGTTCCACGCTGCTCACCAGAAAATATTTACCAGCCTTTTACTCCACTCATATCCGGCAGCCTGTGAGCGATGCCCTTATGGCAGTCGATGCAGGTGGCCTCACCACTGGCCAATGACGTCGAGTGCATGGTCGCGGCCCGCTTTCCTTGGCGAGTGAAGTCCATGAATTCAAAGTTATGGCAGTTGCGGCATTCGCGAGAGTCGTTGGCCTTGAGCCTGGCCCACTCATGTTCGGCCAGTTCGCGGCGCAAGGTGAGGAACTTGTCGCGGGTATCGATGGTGCCGAAGATCTTGCCCCAGACTTCCTTCGACGCTTGCATCTTGCGCGCGATCTTGTGTGTCCATTCGTGAGGGACGTGGCAGTCCGGGCAACTGGCGCGCACACCGGAGCGGTTGGTGTAGTGAATCGTATCCTTCAACTCGACGAATACGTTGTCACGCATTTCATGGCAGGAAATGCAGAACTTCTCGGTATTGCTCAGCTCGAGCACAGTGTTGAAGCCACCCCAGAAAATGATCCCGGCAATAAAGCCCCCCAACGTCAGGAAACCGAGGCTGTAGTAGAGGCTCGGACGACGCAGGATGCCCCAGTAATCCTTGAGCAGGGCGAACAGTGCTTTCATGTTGCCTCCTCAGGGTTTCTGTTCGGCGTTGGCGTCGTCTTGCAGTATTTTGTCGATCGTCTCGAAGCTGTTTCCCACCAACGGCAGCACGTCTGCTTGCGGCACATGGCATTGGTTACAGAAGTACCGACGCGGTGATACCGCTGCCAGTGCCTGGCCGTCGCGGTCCATGTAGTGGGTGATGCTGATCATCGTCGCCTGGGTCCGCGCGCTATTGGCCCTGCTGTGACAGGACAGGCACTTGTTGCCGTTCTTGTCGATCTGATAGCCGCGGATAGTGTGGGGGATGGTCGGCGGCTGATCCGGGTAGTTGCGTTCGCGCTTGAGGTCCTTGTTTTCTTCGTCGGCGATGGGCGGGGCCGGCATGCTCTGGGTCAAGGTACCGCCGGGTCGGCGCCCGTCCGGCCCTGGCGCATCGAGCGGGTAACCGACTTCGGCAGCGATCACCACGCCCATCGCAGCGAGCAGGAGCAACGGCAGGATTCGAAAAGGCATGACAGTTCTCCTCAGGCCACGCTGACCAACTCGATTCGTATCGCGCATTTTTTGTAATCGGTCTGCTTGGAGATCGGATCGGTGGCATCCAGCGTGACTTTGTTGATCAGCTTGTTGGCATCGAAAAATGGTACGAACACCAAGCCTTGAGGCGGTTTATTACGCCCGCGGGTTTCGATGCGCGCGCGGATTTCCCCGCGCCGACTGATCAGCTTCACCTCGCTGCCGCGCCGCGCCTTCAAAGCCTTGGCATCTTCGGGGTGCATGTAGACCAGCGCGTCCGGCACCGCTTTGTACAGTTCCTCGACGCGCTGGGTCATGGTGCCGGTGTGCCAATGTTCGAGTACGCGTCCGGTGCTCAGCCAGAACGGGAAATCGGCGTCCGGTGCTTCGGCCGACGGCTCGTAGGGGAGGGCGAAGATGATCGCCTTCTTGTCCGGGTAGCCGTAAAACTGCACTTCGCTGCCTTTCTCTACGTACGGGTCCAGCCCCTCGCGGTAACGCCAGCGGGTTTCCTTGCCGTCGACCACCGGCCAGCGTAGGCCCCGTTCGCTGTGGTAGCGGTCGAACGTGGCAAGATCGTGACCGTGGCCGCGACCGAACTGGGCGTATTCCTCAAACAAACCTTTTTGCAGATAGAAACCAAAGGCTTTGGCTTCATCGTTTTTGTATCCGGCTTCCAGTTGCTCGATCGGGAACTGATCAACCTGGCCGTTCTTGAACAGCACGTCGAACAGGGTTTTGCCCCTGTACTCAGGAGACTTGGCCAGTAATTCCGCGGGCCAGGTTTCATCGGTGGTGAAGCGCTTGGAAAACTCCAGCAACTGCCACAGGTCTGACTTGGCATCCCCTGGCGCGCTCACTAACTGGTGCCAGAATTGCGTACGCCGCTCGGCGTTTCCGAAGGCACCTTCCTTTTCCACCCACATGGCGCTGGGCAGGATCAGGTCGGCGGCTTGAGCGGAAACCGTAGGGTAGACATCCGAAACGATCACGAAATTTTCCGGGTTGCGCCAACCCGGCAGAACCTCCTGCATGATGTTCGGCCCCGCGTGCATATTATTGCTGGCCTGGGTCCAGTAGACGTTGAGTACGCCATCCTTGAGCATGCGGCTCTGTTCAACCGCGTGAAAACCAGGCTTCTCCTGAATGGTGCCGGCGGGCAGATTCCAGATTTTTTCGGCGATGGCGCGGTGTTTGGGGTTGGTCACGACCAAGTCGGCGGGCAAGCGGTGGGAAAACGTCCCGACCTCACGTGCCGTTCCGCAGGCCGATGGCTGGCCGGTCAACGAGAACGGGCTGTTGCCCGGCTCGCTGATTTTGCCGGTGAGCAGATGGATGTTGTAGATCAGGTTGTTGGCCCAGACGCCACGGGTGTGCTGGTTGAAACCCATGGTCCAGAACGACACGATTTTACGTTTGGGGTCGGCATACAACTCGGCCAGGTTCTTGAGTCGCTGAGCCGGAACACCGGTCTCTTTGGCGGTTTTTTCCAAGGTGTAGGGTTTGACGAATGCTGCGTATTGTTCGAACGAGATGTCCGTCCAGGTGTTGGCTTTTGCGGCATTTTTCGCCTTCATTTCCCGCGGGTCATCCGGGCGCAGGCCGTAGCCGATGTCGTCGGCGCCCAGGGCAAACCGGGTGTGCTTACTGATGAAGTCCTGGTTCACCGCGCCGCTTTCAATGATGTGGTTGGCGATGTAGTTAAGGATCATCAGATCGGTTTGCGGCTTGAACACCATGGGAATGTCGGCCAGTTCGAAACTGCGGTGTTCGAAGGTCGACAGCACGGCGACTTTTACGTGAGGCTGGCTCAAGCGCCGATCGGTGACCCGGCTCCAGAGCACCGGGTGCATCTCGGCCATGTTCGAGCCCCAAAGCACGAAGGCGTCGGTGGCTTCGATGTCGTCGTAGCAACCCATCGGCTCATCCATGCCAAAGGTGCGCATAAAACCCATCACCGCCGAGGCCATGCAATGCCGCGCGTTGGGGTCGATGTTATTGCAGCGAAAGCCGCCCTTCATCAGCTTGTTGGCGGCATAACCTTCCCACACGGTCCATTGCCCGGAACCGAACATGCCGACCGACTCGGGGCCTTTGGCCTTCAGGGCTTCCTTGAATTTTGATTCCATGATGTCGAAGGCTTTCTCCCAACTGATCGGCTGGAATTCGCCCTGCTTGTCGTATTGACCGTTCTTCATGCGCAGCAGCGGTTGGGTCAGGCGGTCGACGCCGTACATGATCTTTGACAGAAAATAACCCTTCACGCAGTTCAGGCCACGGTTGACCTCGGCCTTGACGTCGCCATGGGTGGCGACCACCCGGTTATCCCGGGTCGCGACCATCACGCTGCAACCGGTGCCACAGAAACGGCAGGGCGCCTTGTTCCAGTCCAAGGTGACCATGTCTGCTTCGGTAATCAGGTTACTGGAGGAGGTCACAATCGGCAGACCGGCAGCAGCGGCAGCGATGGCGGCCGCCTGGGCCTTGACGAATGCTCGGCGGGACATGCTCATTCGATATCTCCTTCGGGCTCGAGGAGTTCGTGATAAATCAACGCGGCGTTGAGTACGCCCGGCAAGTTGTTGATCTGTTCAATGCGTTGAAGGATTTGGCTTTCGTGTAAGGCTTCAAGTACCACCACCAGTTTTCCCGCAGCACTTTCCTGATGCAGTTCCACACCGTCCAAAAGACGCAAGTTTGCTTTAACCGCGTCGAATAATTCAGGTCGGGCAAGTACCACAAGGCTGGCAATATGCAGGGCGTCGTCCATGTGCAAGCTCCAACAGGCTTTTAAGAAAAGGCTATTAGTCAGTTGGGTGGTCCCGGTGGGCCGTACAACATTTGGAAAAACCAGACGATGAAGCCGTAGCCGCCGACGATAGCGACCGATAGCAACGGAAAGAGGCAGACGACAAGAAAGAGAAACAGCCGGGTTTCCTTGCTGCGTTCAGGTTTGCGTTCTTCAGCCCATGACATTGGGGAATCTCCAGCCGAACCTTCGTTCATACTAGGTCACGATGTTTAGGCAGGCCGCCTATCAGGTATTTCTCTCGACCAACGGTAAAAACGATCGCTCCTGCGCGCTCGATAATAGTCCTGTCATGCTGAGTGATCGTCCCCCCTGGCTTGCCTCCCATGTTCTTCTGAACTGGATGATGCCGCCCGGTGAGTATGGGTTTTGTGGCTTTCTTGATCGATGTCAACCGTATGGATCGGACGGCTCTGTAGTCTCCAGAGACCGACATCCCGTGCGCTTGTGCCATAACGGGTTGCCTTGACTCAAGGCGAAACCACCATGATCTATCCGCTGATTCTGACCTTGCACCTGTTTGCCGCGCTGATCTTCATCGGCACGGTGTTCTTCGAAGTCCTGTTCCTGGAAAGCATCCGCAAACAGTTACCCGCCAGGGTGATGCTGCTGGTGGAGCAGGGCATCGGTCGCCGGGCTCGCTCGCTGATGCCGTGGGTGCTGCTGGTGTTGTTCGGTGCGGGGCTGGGCATGGTCTGGTTACGCTACTTGCCAGCCCTGGCCTCACCACTGACCTCATCGTTCGGCACACTGCTGGCGTTGAAAATCGCGGTGGCCGTGAGCGTGCTGCTGCATTTCCTCGGCGCCATGTTTTTGTTTAAAAGCGGGCGGATGAGCCCACGATACCTGCACTTCATCCATGGCAGCCTGTTCTGCCACATGGTCGTTATCGTGCTGCTGGCCAAGGGAATGTTTTACCTGACGTGGTAATCGGGGCTGACCGGTGGTCCGTTGTGCAGACACTTTGCTTGCGCTTGACGCAAATCAAGGAGCATTGATGGTTAAACCCGGAGACTGAAAGTCCGCAGCCAGTCTCGGAGACCGTCATGCTCGATTTATTTCACAGCCCAGGCGAGATCGCTCGGTGCGATCAAGGAGTGCTTGACCCTAACTGTCATGCCGACACGCAAAAATTTCATGACGGTATTGGCTCTCTGGACCTGCTTCGTGCACTGCGCGTCAGCCGCCAGAAGTGCCGTCCGCTGTCCCTGAACGTGCAACTGCCTTCCAGTCTCAAGCCGTCTTCATGTTCCCCGCGTGATATCGCTGGTGAGCACAACGGTATTGAGCAATATCTTCAGCATCTGGAACGTGAAATCGACCTCGTCGGTTGTCACCTCGGCGCGGAGCAACGGGTCGAGCAGTTTCATCTAGGGGGTGGAACACCCACGCCTGCCCATCTGCAACGGTTGATGAGTCATCTGCGTGGCCGGTTCAATTTTCTCGAACACGAAGGCGGCGACTATAGCGTCGAGGTAGACCTTTACCACACCGACTGGTCGACCATGGGATTGCTGCGTGACCAGGGATTCAATCATGTGAGCATCGGCGTGCCGGATATCGACGCCGACTGTGACAGATCGGTGGCCTGCTACCAGAACCCAGCGCCGATCCAGTCGCTCATGGATGCCGCGCGCACCTTTGGTTTTCGATCCATCAACGTCGATCTGGGCTTCGGCCATGCCTGGCAGACGCCTGACAGTTTTGCGCTGAAGCTGGCGAGCATTATCGAGCTGGAGCCGGACCGGCTGATGGTGTTCGATTATGCCCGGCCACCACGGCGCTATCGTCCGGTGCTCGGTGACAAAGTCAGAGAGCTGTGCAGCAAGGACGATAAAGGCGCGATGCGCCAGATCTGTTTCGAACAATTGCTTTGCGCGGGTTATCACTACATCGGTCTGGGGCAGTTTGTCCGGCCTGATGATGATCTGGCTGTCGCTCAGGAGCGAGGCCGGTTACGCCGTACCTGTGAGGGCTTCTCCCGTCATGGCTATTGCGATCATGTTGGATTTGGCTTGGGCGCCATCAGCCAGATCGACGATTTGTACACGCAAAACACCGACGAGATTGAACGCTATCAGCAGCAACTGGACATGCGGCAATTGCCGACGTGTCGAGGCTGGCGCTTCGAGGCGGGGGATCAGATCAAGCAAATGGTCATGGAGCGTCTGGCCTGTGATCAGGAGCTGGATATCCGCGCCATCGAGCGGCGCTATGGTCTGGTTTTTTCAAAGTACTTCTCCACCGTCTGGCCATTGCTGGAGCAATTGAGTCGGGACGGGTTGATCGAATTATCAGACCGTTTCATCAGCATCCTTCCCGCCGGTCGGCCGGAAGTGGATGCCATCTGCAACCTGTTTGAAAAGGATTTGGGCGGTGCGAAGCATTAACCCCATTGCGAGTTGATCGATCATGAACACGACATTTGATTTCAATCGCGCCCTAGTCGAAAAATACGACCGCCCGGGGCCGCGCTATACCTCTTACCCCACGGCCCCCCAGTTTCATCAGGCGTTTGCCGTTGACGACTATCAGCGTGCTGCCCGTGACAGCAATCAGGTGGCCGCGCCGAAACCGTTGTCTGTGTACATCCACATTCCGTTCTGCAAAAGCCTTTGTTACTACTGCGCCTGCAACAAAATCATTACCCAGAAAGCCCATCGCGCCGTTGAGTACCTGAAGTACCTCAAGCGTGAAATCGCGATGCAGGCGGCCTTGTTCGAGGGCGCGCGCAAACTCACTCAGTTGCACCTGGGGGGCGGTACGCCGACCTATTTGACCAGCGAGCAGCTGGCAGACCTGATGGACTGCCTGCACCAGGCGTTCAACATGGATGACAGCGATGACCATGAGTTTTCCATCGAGGTCGACCCGCGCACCATCAGCACCGAGCAGATTCAATCGTTGCGCCAGTTGGGCTTCAACCGCCTGAGCTTCGGCGTGCAGGATTTCGACCCCGACGTGCAGGCGGCGGTCAATCGCCTCCAAAGTGAGGAGCAGATTTATGCGCTGGTCGCGGCGGCGCGTGAAGCGCAATTCAAGTCGATCAGCGTCGACCTTATCTACGGTCTGCCTCTGCAAACCGTACAGAGTTTCGACGTCACCCTCACCAAGATCATCGCGCTGCGCCCGGACCGGATTGCCGCCTACAGCTACGCGCATTTGCCGGAGATGGTCCGCGCGCAACGGCTGATTCGCCCCGCCGACATGCCGCCACCCGAGCGCAAGCTGGAATTGCTCGAGCTGACCATCCGCCGTCTGACCGAGGCCGGTTACGTCTATATAGGCATGGATCATTTCGCCTTGCCGGAGGACGAGCTGGCGCTGGCTCGGGCCAATGGCACCCTGCAGCGTAACTTTCAGGGCTATTCCACCCATGCCGACTGCGATTTGATCGGCCTAGGGGTGTCGTCGATCGGCAAGGTCGGCGACAGCTACAGCCAAAGCGTCAAAGAGCTTTCGCAGTACTACGCGCGTATCGATCAAGGGTTGTTGCCGGTGCATCGCGGTTACCGCTTGAACGCCGACGACCTGCTGCGCCGCGAGGTGATCAGCGACCTGATGTGCCATGGACGTATCGCGTTCGACAAGTATGAGGCGCGGCATGGCATTCGCTTCACCGAGTATTTTGCCGAGGCGCTGGCGCAGCTGGGCGAGCATGTGCGCGATGGGTTGCTGCAGATTCACCGCGACGAATTGGTGCTGTTGCCACGAGGGCATTTGATGATGCGCAGTGCCGCGATGGCGTTTGACGCCTATCTGGGTGGTGAGCAAAAAGGTCAGTTTTCACGCACGGTTTGAGGCAGCGTGTGCTCAATGGACTCAAGTTGATCTCAATCAAGGGCAGGGGGCGCAACGCTCCCTAACATGACCGAAAGCCCTTTCGTATCAGCGAGCCCATGACAATCCATCAGCCTTCGATACACGGCAACCTGCGCGCCTGGGGCGTCGGGCTGGTGGTCATGCTGACACTGATGCTCGCCACCTTCGAGGCGGTGCAAGCCAAGCAGTACGGCGACATCGAGCAGCAGCGCATCGAGAAAACCTTCCCTCAGACCGATTCCGTTTCCGCCCCCGAAGGCCGGTTCAAGGTGCGCACACTGTCCGCCGCCGGCAAGGTCATCGGTTATGTGTTCCAGAGCCTGGACGTGGTGGATATTCCGGCCTACTCGGGCAAACCGATCAACACCCAAGTGATTCTCGACACGACCGGCACGATTCAGGATGCCTATGTGCTGGAGCACCACGAGCCGATTCTGTTGATTGGCATTCCTGAGGCAAAACTTCACGGCTTCAGCGCCAAGTACAAAGGCATCAAGGTCAGTCAGCGGGTCGTCGTCGGCCATTCCAGCGACCCGAACGCCGTCACAGTCGATGCCATCGCCGGTGCAACGGTCACCGCCATGGTAGTGAACGAGGTCATCATGCGCGCCGCCCATGAAGTGGCCGTATCGCTCAAGCTGGTCGAGGACTCGGCCGGTGTGGCGCGCAAGCCCGCCATCGTGCGCCAGGACTATTTCGAGCCTGCCACCTGGGAACAACTGACCGGCAACGGAGCCATCCGCCGCTTGAACCTGACCCGTGGCCAGGTCGATGCCGCCTTCAAGGGTACCGAAGCTGAAGGTCTCGACAATGCGCCCGCCGATCAGGTGGATGAGACCTTTATCGAGCTGTACACCGCCGACCTGAATCCGCCGACCATCGGCCGCGCGCTGCTGGGCGACAATCAATATCGCTTCCTCATGCAAGACCTCAAGCCCGGCGAGCAGGCCATCGCGGTGCTGGGTCGTGGGCTGTTTTCCTATAAGGGCTCGGGGTATGTGCGCGGCGGGATTTTCGATCGGGTGCAATTGCGTCAGTTCGGCAACGTCATCAGCTTTCGCGACATGGACCATCAGCGGCTTTCCGACGTGTTTGCCAAGGGCATGCCGGAATTCACTGAGATGTCGATTTTCATTGTGCGCGAACCGGCGAAGTTCGATCCGGGATCGCCCTGGTCTCTTGAGCTATTGGTACGTCGCCAGACCGGCCCGGTCAGCGGCACGTTCAGCAGCTTCGAACTGGCCTATCAATTGCCCGAGCCCTACCTTGAACGGCCACTGCCCAGCGCCGAAGAACTGGCCGCCCTCGAGGAAGCCAGTCGGCCAATGTGGTTGAACATCTGGTACCAGAAACACTTCCAGATCGCCGTACTCGGCACCGCGTTGCTGCTGCTGACGGCGATCCTGTTTTTGCAGGATAAGTTCACCCGCCGGCCGCATTTTCTGCACTGGCTGCGTCGCGGTTACCTGGTCTTTACCGTGGTGTTTCTTGGCTGGTATGCGCTGGGGCAGTTGTCGGTGGTCAATGTCCTGACCTTTGTGCATGCGCTATTCGAGCACTTTCGCTGGGAGCTGTTTCTCACTGATCCGCTGATCTTCATGCTCTGGGTCTTCACTGCAGCGAGCATCCTGCTGTGGGGCCGCGGTGTGTTCTGCGGCTGGCTGTGCCCGTTCGGCGCCTTGCAAGAGTTGATCAACGAGGCCGCACGCAAGCTGAAAATCCCTCAATACGAATTGCCGTTCGCGGTGCATGAGCGCTTGTGGGCGATTAAATACATCATTTTGCTGCTGCTGTTCGGCATCTCTCTGGAGTCGATGTCCACCGCCGAGCTGTTCGCCGAGGTGGAGCCGTTCAAGACCGCCATCACCCTCAGGTTCGACCGCCAGTGGTGGTTCGTGCTCTACGCCGTGGCGCTGCTGGTCATCAACCTCTTCACGCGCAAAGTCTATTGCCGCTACATCTGCCCGTTGGGTGCAGCGCTGGCGATTCCGAGCAACTTTCGCCTGTTCGACTGGCTCAAACGCCGCAAGGACTGCGGTACGCCTTGCCAACTGTGCGCCAAGGAATGCGAGATCCAGGCGATTCATCCCGACGGCCGGATCAATGCCAACGAGTGCCACTACTGCCTCGATTGCCAGATGACTTACCAGAACGACAACAAATGCCCGCCGCTGATCAACAAGCGCAAGAAGCGCGGCAAAGCGGCCCCCGCCGTTGTGCAACTGATACCTGTCGTGGAAGTGACCGCTCTGGAATGAACCCCGCGAGCGCCTGTCCGCAGTGACCGTTTTTATCCCTTCAAGGAAAACACCTGATGAACGACACAGAATCCAAAAAAACCACTGAAGTGCCGGAAACGACCGGCTTCAGTCGTCGCGGCTTCCTGGGCACCAGTGCGTTAACCGGCGCGGTACTGGCCGGTGCCACGGCCATCGGTGGCGCGGTCTTCACCCGTGAGACCTGGGCGGCGGCGGCCAAGGACGCGCAACTGAAAACCCACGTCGGGCCGGGCGAACTGGATCAGTACTACGGTTTCTGGAGCGGCGGCCATCAGGGTGAAGTGCGGATCATGGGCATTCCGTCGATGCGTGAGTTGTTGCGCATCCCGGTGTTCAACGTCGATTCAGCCACCGGCTGGGGCCTGACCAACGAAAGCAAACGGATCATGGGCGACAGCGCCCATTTCCAGAATGGCGACTGCCACCACCCGCATTTGTCCATGGTCGACGGCAAGTACGACGGCAAGTACCTGTTCATCAACGACAAGGCCAACAGCCGCGTCGCGCGTATCCGTCTGGACATCATGAAGTGCGACAAGATGCTCACCGTGCCCAATGTGCAGGCGGTTCATGGCCTGCGCCTGCAAAAGGTGCCGCACACGAAGTACGTGTTCGCCAATGCCGAATTCGTCATACCGCACCCCAATGACGGCAGCACCTTCGACCTGCAGGACAAGAACAGCTACACCATGTTCAACGCCATCGATGCCGAGAAAATGGAGATGGCGTTCCAGGTCATTGTCGACGGCAACCTGGATAACACCGACGCCGACTACACCGGCAAGTACGCGGCGTCGACCTGCTACAACTCGGAGAAGGCCTACGACCTGGGCGGCATGATGCGCAATGAGCGCGACTGGGTGGTGGTGTTCAACATCGAGCGCATCGAAGCGGCGATCAAGGCTGGCAAGTTCATCACCTTGGACGGCTCCAAAGTCCCGGTGGTTGACGGCCGCAAAAACGAGGGCAAGGACAGCGCGTTCACGCGTTACATCCCGGTGCCGAAGAACCCCCACGGGATCAACATGACGCCCGATGGCAAGTACTTCATTGCCGCCGGCAAACTCTCGCCCACTTGCACGATCATCGCCACTGCGAAGCTGGATGATCTGTTCGACGACAAACTCAAGGACCCGCGTGACGCGGTGGTCGGCGAGCCGGAACTGGGTCTGGGCCCGCTGCACACCACCTACGACGGCCGCGGTAATGCCTACACCACGCTGTTTATTGACAGCCAGGTGGTGAAGTGGAACGTCGAGGAGGCGATTCGCGCTTACACCGGCGAGAAGGTCAACTACATCAAGCAGAAACTCGACGTGCAGTACCAGCCGGGCCACAACCATGCGTCGCTGACCGAAACCCGTGAGGCCGACGGCCAATGGCTGATGGTGCTCAGCAAGTTTTCCAAAGACCGCTTCCTGCCGACCGGCCCGCTGCATCCGGAAAACGATCAGTTGATCGACATCTCTGGCGAAGAAATGAAACTGGTGCACGACGGTCCGGCGTTCGCCGAACCCCACGATTGCGTCATGGCCCGTCGTGACCAGATCAAGACCAAAAAAATCTGGGACCGTAACGACCCGTTTTTTGCCGAAACCGTGGTCATCGCCGCCAAAGACGGGATCAAACTGGAAACCGATAACAAGGTCATCCGCGACGGTAACAAAGTCCGCGTCTACATGACCTCGATGGCCCCGGCCTACGGCCTGCCGGAATTCACCGTCAAGCAGGGCAACGAAGTCACGGTGACCATCACCAACATCGACCAGATTGAAGACGTGACCCACGGCTTTGTCATGACCAACCATGGCGCGAGCATGGAAATCAGCCCGCAGCAGACGTCCTCGATCACCTTCACCGCCGACAAGGCTGGCCTGCACTGGTACTACTGCAGCTGGTTCTGCCATGCGCTGCACATGGAAATGGTCGGCCGCATGAAGGTCGAGAAGGCCTGACATTGCCCATCGACAGGAGCCAAGCAATGACTGATAGCAAGGGAAACCCGGTGAAGGTCATTGCGCTTGCGCTCCTGCTGATGTCCGGCAGCGCGCTGGCGGTGCAACCCATCACCACGTTGCCGTTGACGGTGGACGCCGAGCAACGCTGGCACCTGCCGGCGGGGGAATACCGTGGCTCGTTCAGTGTCGATCAACCGATGCAGATTGTCTGCGAGCCGGGCGCGGTATTTCAGGGCGAGGGGCAGGGCAACGGCTTGATCATCAGTGCGCCGGATGTCGGTATCGAGGGTTGCACGTTTCTGGACTGGGGGCACGACCTCACCGCCATGAATGCGGCGTTGTTCATCCAGCCCAAGGCCCATGGCGCGGTGATTAAAGGCAACCGCCTGCAAGGCCAGGGTTTCGGTATCTGGGTCGACGGCACTCAGGATGTAAGCCTGATCGACAATCGCATTCAGGGTGATCCGACAATGCGCTCGCAGGATCGTGGCAACGGCATTCATCTGTATGCGGTGCATGGCGCCAAGGTCATTGGCAACCAGGTGCGCGACACCCGCGATGGCATCTACATCGACACCTCTAACGGCAACCTGCTGCAGGGCAATACCCTGGAAGACCTGCGCTACGGCGTGCATTACATGTTCGCCAACGATAACCAACTGATCGGCAATATCACCCGCCGCACCCGCACTGGCTATGCCTTGATGCAAAGCCGCAAGCTCACGGTGATCGGCAATCGCTCCGAACAGGATCAGAACTACGGGATCCTGATGAACTACATCACTTATTCAACCTTGCGTGACAACTTCGTCACTGACGTGCGCGACGGCTCGACCGGCGACAGCATGATCAGCGGTGCCGAGGGCAAGGCGCTGTTCATCTACAACTCGCTGTTCAACAGCATCGAACACAACCACTTCGAGCACAGCGCCGTGGGCATCCACCTCACCGCCGGCTCGGAAGATAACCGTATCGCCGACAACGCTTTTGTCGGCAACCAGCGGCAGGTCAAATACGTCGCCACCCGCTTGCAGGAATGGTCAGCGGATGGCCGGGGCAATTACTGGAGCGATTACCTGGGCTGGGACCGCAACAACGACGGCCTCGGCGATATCGCCTACGAACCCAATGACAACGTTGACCGTCTGCTGTGGCTGTACCCGCAAGTGCGGCTGTTGATGAACAGCCCCGGCATCGAGTTGCTGCGCTGGGTGCAACGGGCCTTTCCGGTGATGAAATCGCCGGGGGTGCTGGACAGCCATCCGCTGATGAAGTCATCCACTCAAACCCTGATCCAGGAGCCCACCTCATGAACGTCATCGATATCGAAGGCGTCAGCCAGCGTTATGGGCACGCCACGGTGTTGCATAAGCTCAACCTCAGCCTGGCGGAAGGTGAAGTGCTGGGCTTGTTCGGGCACAACGGCGCGGGCAAGACCACCAGCATGAAACTGGTGCTTGGCCTGCTCCAGCCCAGCGAAGGGCAGGTCAGGGTGTTCGGCCGTTTACCCAGTGATCCCCACGTGCGGCGCTTGCTCGGTTATCTACCGGAAAACGTCACGTTTTACCCGCAACTGAGCGGTGTTGAGACCTTGCGCCATTTCGCGCGACTCAAAGGCGCCGCGTTCTCTCAAGTGGACGAACTGCTGGAGGAAGTCGGCCTGGCCGGTGCGGCGCATCGACGGGTCAAGACCTACTCCAAAGGCATGCGTCAACGCCTGGGGCTGGCGCAAGCGCTGCTCGGCGAGCCGCGTTTGTTGTTGCTCGACGAACCGACGGTCGGCCTCGATCCCATCGCGACCCAGGACCTGTATCGGCTGCTCGATCGCCTGCGCAGCCAGGGCACCAGCATCATTCTTTGCTCCCACGTGTTGCCGGGCGTCGAGGCGCACATCAACCGCGCCGCGATTCTGACCCAGGGCCGCCTGCTGGCCCTCGGCAGTCTGCGCAGTTTGCGTGAGGAAGCCGGATTGCCGACGCTGATTCGCGCCAACGGCCTCAAGCACGCCGGGCCCTTGCAGCAACGCTGGAACAACGCCGGGCACGTCACCGAGCGCTGGGGCGTCGAAGGGCTTGAAGTGGCCGCGCTCAATAGCAGCAAGGTGGGGCTGTTGCGCCAACTGTTCAATGAAGACGAACCGGCCGACGTGGAAATCCATCAGCCATCGCTGGAAGATATTTACCGCTACTACATGAGCCGGGCCGGTGCGGCGCCGATCGGGGAGGCCGTATGAACGCTGTCTGGAACATGGCTCGCAAGGAATTCAGTGATGGTTTGCGCAATCGCTGGTTGTTGGCGATCAGTGTGTTGTTCGCGGTGCTGGCCATCGGCATCGCGTGGCTGGGCGCCGCGGCTTCCGGGCAATTGGGTTTCACCTCGGTGCCGGCCACTATCGCCAGCCTCGCCAGTCTGGCAACGTTTTTGATGCCGTTGATTGCGTTGCTGTTGGCCTATGACGCCATCGTCGGCGAGGACGAAAGCGGCACGTTGCTGCTGTTGCTGACGTACCCGTTGGGTCGCGGGCAGATTTTGCTGGGCAAGTTTGTCGGCCACGGGTTGATCCTGGCGCTGGCGACACTGATCGGTTTCGGCTGCGCCATGCTGGCCATCGCGGTGCTGGTGGACGATGTCGAACTGAGCCTGCTGCTCTGGGCTTTTGGCCGGTTCATGGCGTCGTCGACGTTGCTGGGTTGGGGCTTTCTGGGACTGGCCTATGTGCTGAGCAGTGTGTCGGCCGAAAAATCCACGGCGGCCGGGCTGGCGTTGGGTGTCTGGTTCTTCTTTGTGCTGGTGTTCGACCTGGCACTGCTGGCGCTGTTGGTGCTCAGCGAAGGGCAGTTCAACCCCAAAGTGCTGCCCTGGTTGCTGCTGCTCAATCCCGCTGACATCTACCGCTTGATCAACCTCTCCGGTTTTGAGCCCGGCGCGGGCACCACGGGTGTGCTGACCCTGGGCAGCGATTTGCCGATGCCGGGCTCGATGCTCTGGCTGTGCCTGTCGCTGTGGGTGGCGGCGCCATTGGGCTCGGCCTGGCTGTTGTTTCGTCGCCGGGCGACATGAATTTTCACTTTGGTTTTTAGGAGCAGTTGACGATGAATACGTTTTATCTGACGACGATGCGCGCGGTGGCGGGCCTGATGATGTGCCTGTTTCTGACGGCCTGTGACAACCCGGCGCAAGCCACCTACAGCAATGCGGCCGCAGCCTTTCATCCCAGTGATGAATGCCACGTCTGCGGGATGATCATCAACGGATTCCCCGGACCCAAGGGCGAAGTCGTCGAGCCGAACGGGGTCAAGAAGTTCTGCTCCACGGCAGAAATGATCGGTTGGTGGTTGCAGCCGGAAAATCATCATGGCAATGCCAAACTGTATGTCCACGACATGGGCCGCAGCCCGTGGAACGCGCCGGATGACGCGCACCTGATCGATGCCAAAGACGCGTTTTACGTGGTCGGCACCCAACTCAAAGGCGCCATGGGCGTGGTGCTGGCGTCGTTCTCCAGTCGTGAGGCCGCTGAAAAGCTTGCCGCTGAACAGGGCGGTCGCTTGCTGCGCTTCAGCGAGATCACTCCGGCGCTGTTGCAGCAACACTAACGCCGTCGAGAAAATCTGATCGCCGTCAAGTCGGTATTTCTTCATCTGCTCAAAGATAGGGGCTCGCTATGTCCCCAGTGCTTGGCATCCGTGATGCCCAGGAGTAAATGATGAAAACCGAGTTTCAGGATCGTTTGGCGGTGGTCACGGGTGCCAGCTCCGGGATTGGCCTGGCACTGTGCGCCGCGCTGTTACCGCGCGGCGTCAAGGTGCTGGCGATGTCACGGACCCTGGGTGAACTGCCGGCGTTGCAGCAGATCTACGGCGAACGGTTGCAATGGTTTGCCGGGGACGTCACGAATCAGCAAGACCTGCGCGAGCTGGCCGAGCGCGCTGCGGCGATTGGCCCCGTGGACTATCTGGTGCCTAACGCGGGGATTGCCGAAATGGCTGACAGCCTGGATATGCAGGCCTTTCAGCGCCAGTGGGCGGTCAACGGTGCCGGGGCGTTGAATACGCTGGCGGCGTTGCGGGGTGAATTGGCGAGCCCGGCTTCGGTGGTGTTTGTCGGGAGTTTTCTGACCGGTTCGAGCTTTCCGGGGTTGGCTGCGTGCATTGCCAGCAAGGCTGCGCTGGCGGCTCAGGCGCGGACGCTGGCGGTGGAATTTGCGAGTTTTGATGTGCGCATTAATCTGGTCTCGCCGGGGCCGACGGCTACCTCGATGTGGGATCACTTGGGGTTGAGCGAGGGGGAGCTTGGCGATGTTGCAGACACGCTTGGTAAACGTCTGTTGCCGGGGCATTTTCTCGATGCGGCGGCAGTGGCCAATGTGATTGTTTTTCAGCTGTCGCAGGGTGCTCGGGGTGTTTACGGGCAGGACTGGAAAGTCGATAACGGATACACCTTGGGTTAAAGGGCGAAGACAAACCTGTGGCGAGGGAGCTTGCTCCCGATCGGCTGCGTAGCAGTCGTAAAACCAGCGCCTGCGTTTAATCTGAATGTACCCAGTGACGGATTGTAGGGGCGCTGCGCGCCCCAGCGGGAGCAAGCTCCCTCGCCACAAGTGCGATGTATATTTCGGTATTGGGGCACAAGGCCTAATGCGAAGTCCCCTCGGCAAACTCAATCTTGTTCCCCACGTTGTACTTGCCCGAAGGCTTGTTCATCGGAATGCGTTTGATCTCCTTGAGGGTGTCGCTGTCGTACACAATCAGCGCGCCATCGGTGGCCCAGATGCTCAGCAGCAGGTAACGACCATCACGGGTGAACTCAACGTGTGCGGCGGTCTTGCCGGGCATCGGGCGCAAGGTGTGGGCAATTTCCAGGGTCTGTTTGTCGATCAGGTGGATCGCATCGTTGTCGGGCCCGAAGAACACGTCGGTCCAGGCATACCGTGAATTGACGTGACTACGCATGAAGAAACCCGGCCCCAGGGTCGGGATTTCCTTGATCAGTTTCCAGGTCTTGAAGTCGATGACCGAGATCAGCCCCTTGCTGATATTCGGCGTGGCGAACACCCACTCGCCGTTGCGTTTCCAATAAGTCCCCGAGCCCAGATGCGGCATGCCCGGCAGCGGGATGTCGGTGACCACCTTGCCGCTGTCGAGGTCGATGACCTGGCCGCCCTGGGCCTTGCGCGACGTGGCCAGCAGCTGTTTGTAGTCCGGTGAAAAAGAGAAGTCGTCGAGAAAATCCCCGGCCGGGATCCGCCGTGGTTGGATATCCGGTGTGCCGGCCCAGGACAGTTCCCAGACTTCCTTCACGTCCTTGAGCGCCACGATAAAACTGTCGCGCGGCGGGGCGGAGTAGACCGCGCTGACCCGTGACTCGGTACCGTCCTCACCGATGGCGGGAATGGTTTTGACCAGCGACAGATCGCGGGCATCGAGCACTACAAGATTGCCGGGCAAATAGTTGCCCACCAGCACCCAGCGTCCATCCTTGCTCACCGCCAGGTTGCGGGTATTGAGGCCGGCGCGGACTTCGGCGATCAACTTCAGGTTGTGCAAGTCATACAGGCTGATCCAGCCGTCACGGGAGGCGAAGTAGACGAAGCGTCCGTCCGGCGAGAACTTCGGCCCGCCATGCACGGCGAAGTGCGAAGCAAACCGCGCCAGCACTTCAAAGCGGTCGCCGTCGAGGATGTCGATGTGATGGTCGCCGGCTTCCACCACCACGAACAGGTTCAGCGGGTCGGCGCCATGCTGGGGCGTGGTGGGCAGCTTGCTGAGGTCCGCGAGTATCGAGTGACTGCCGCGAATGTCGTCATTGCTCCAGGTGGGCGGGGTGGCGGGCGGTTGCTGAAGGTAGTCCACCAGTGCGTCGATCTGTGCGGGGCTGAACACAGTGGCATACCCGGCCATTTGGCTCGCGGGGCGGCCGTTCTGGATCACGCTGCGGATTTCATCAGGTTTGATCCGGCTGAGGCTCTCCGGCAACAACGCCGGCCCCGCACCGCCGAGACGGTTAATGCCGTGACAGCTCTGACAATGTTGCTCATAGTTTTCCGCCGCTTGTTCAAGCGCCGGAACCACTGCGCCGGCCTGAGCCGCGCTGATCCATAACAGGTGGGCAAGGAGCATGCGCCTCATATCGCCACCTTGGCGCGGCGTTGCAGTGCTTGGGCCGGGTAAAGCCGCGCCGGGTATTCCAGCTGTTCTGCGGCAAACAGATCGACCACTGTGCCGATCACCGTCAGCGTCGGAATCCCCGGCGGACAATCCAGCGCCAGGGTCGGCAATTGGTGCAGCTTGCCACGGGCGACGCGCTGGTCGGGGCGCGTGCCGTTGCTGATCAGCGCCGCGGGTGTATCAGCCGACATCCCTGCTTCGATCAAGCGTTGAGCGATGATCCCCAGGTTCGACAAGCCCATGTAAAACACCAAGGTCTGGCTACTGTCGGCGAGGCTGCTCCAGGGCAGCGACAACTCGCCATCACGCTGCAAATGGCCGGTAATGAACCGGCAGGAATTGACCAGGTCGCGGTGGGTCAACGGTATGCCTGCGTAAGCGCTGCAGCCCGACGCGGCGGTAATGCCCGGCACCACCTGACAGTCGATGCCGCGTTGCAGCAGGTACTCCAGCTCCTCGGCACCGCGACCAAAAATGAACGGGTCGCCGCCCTTGAGCCGGACCACGCGCTGCCCTTGATCGGCGAGGTCGGCCAGCAGTTCGTTAATCTGTTCCTGGGGCAGGCTGTGGCAGCCGCTGGCCTTGCCGACGTAATGGCGGGCGCAGGTCAGGGGAATCAAGGTCAGCAGTTCGGGGCTGATCAGCCGGTCGTAGACCACGGCGTCGGCCTGCATCAACAGGCTCCAGGCGCGCAAGGTCAGCAGGCGTGGGTCGCCGGGGCCGGCGCCGACCAGGGCAACTTCGCCCGGCCGGAACGGTGACTCAAGTGAGGCCGGTATAGCAATCGATGGAGGCATGGGACGTCCTTGGTGCTTCATCAGGTTGCCCGGCTCCAACCTTTGTCAGGTGGTTGGCCGGACGGGCTATTCAGTGGGTGATGCAAGGGATGGTGGGTAATGGCGGCAGACCGATTTCGTCATCGCTGAGATGGCACCCGGGGTCCTGGCCCCATAGATCACCCTCGGCCCAGGCGCGTGTGCGGGTGTTGCCATTGCAGATGGGCAACCAGCGACATTGCGCGCAACGACCGCCGACGGCGCGGGGATGTTCACGCAGGCGCAATAGCAAGGCATCCGGCCGATCCAGCCACAACGCGCGGAACGGCGTGCGCCGGACATTGCCCACCGAGTGCTGCCACCAGTAGGTGTCCGGGTGCACTTCACCGGTGTTGTCGATGTTGGCAATGCCGCTGCCCGACGCGTTGCCACCCCATGCGCGGAGCATTTTTTCCAGTCGTGGGTAATGCTCCGGAAGACGAAGTCCTGCCCATTGCAGCAGCAGAATGGCGTCGGCATCGTTGTTGCCGCTGACAAAATCGCTGTCGCGGCCCTGTTGAATGTCTTCCCAGGCGCGCTCGAAGATCAACGTCATCGCCTCGCGGCTCATCTGCTGGTGCGCGTCGAGTTTGCGGCTGCGTTTACCGCGTCCGCTGTAGTTGAGGTGCGACAGGTAAAACTTTTGCACGTCGTACTCGCGCATCAGCGCCAGCAGTTGGGGCAGTTGCGGGTGGTTCTCCTGGGTGAGGGTGGTGCGCAGCCCGACGCGAATGCCCTGTTCGCGACAGAGCCGGATCGCGTGCATGGAGCGGGCGAAGCTGCCCTTGAGTTGTCGGAAGGCGTCATGGGTGGCTTCCAGGCCATCAATGCTGATTCCGACGTAGTCGAAATTCGCCGCGCTGATCTGTGCGATGTTCTGCTCATTGATCAGCGTGCCGTTGGTGGACAACGCCACAAAGAAACCCTTGGTCCGGGCGTAGGCGCTGAGCACAAACAGATCCTCGCGCAGCAGCGGTTCGCCACCGGAAAGAATCAACACCTTGACCCCAGCATCGTGCAGGTCGTCGATCACGGTCAGCGCGGCGGCCGTATCCAGTTCGTCGCGAAAGACGCTGTCGGCCGAGGTGGCGTAGCAATGTTTGCAGGTCAGGTTGCAGCGTCTGAGCAAGTTCCAGATCACCACCGGCGCCCGATTACTGCCCGGTGGACTGGTTCTCGGCGCAGGCGACTGGCCGGCCAGTGCACGCAGGTATTGGCTGATCCTCAACATGCCACTCTCCTTGAGTCAGGGTGTGTTCAGCGCGAAGCGGGCGGCAGGCGCAAGCCGGTTTTTTTCAGGATGCGGCTGCTCACCAGCATTTCGTCGGCCCCACAGGCGTCGCCCAGCAAGTAGCGCAGGTGCTCGCGGTAGCCGTTGATTTCATCGCTGCTGCGGCCATGAACCATGGCGAACAGGTTGTAGCGCCATTCGGTTCGGCGCGGACGGCGATAGCAGTGGCTGACAAAGGGTTGCGCGCCGATCAGCGCGCCCAGGCGCGGCATGTCGGTGTCGCGCACATCCCAGACCGTCATGCCGTTATGGCGATAGCCCAGCCGGTAGTGATTGGGCACGGCAGCGATACGCCGAATCGCGCCCTCGGCCTGCAAGCGTTTGAGCAGATCCAGGGTGGCTTCGATGTTCAGCCCTAGCTGTTCGGCGAGCCACGCCCACGGGTCGTCCAGCAGCGGCAGACCGGCCTGGGTCAACACGATCAGACGCTGGACGAGGGTATCTTCAGGCCGGGAAATACAGACCGACATGGTAGGTCTCCTCTTTGGGCAGGTTGAGCAGCGGCAGGCCGGTCAGGGTTTCTATGCGAAGAAGGGTCTCGGTCAGGTCATGTTCAGTTGCGCAGGCGAGCACGAACCACATGTTCCAGGCGTGCTCGCGTCGATAGTTGTGCGCCACTTCCGGCAGGCCCTGCAGTTGCTCGGCGACGTCTTCAAAACGTTCTTCCGGGACCGCCAGCGCGGCGAGGGTGAAGGCGCCACCCAGGCGTTCGATGTCGAACATCGGGCCGAAGCGCGTGAGCATTCCGTCATCGAGCAGGCTATGCAGCCGGCCGAGTAGTTCAGTGCTGCTGGTTTCCAGTTCGGCCGCCAATACCCGCCAGGGGTGGCGCACCAGCGGCAGGCCCAGTTGCAAGCGGTTGATCAGGCGACGGTCGAGGTCATCCATGGGTCGGTGCTCCTGTTCGCGACGGCGCAAAGCGGCCGCCGCACTGCTTGAAGACCTGGGTGCTGAACAGCAATTGATGGGGCAGGTCGCTCAGCAGATGCTCTTCAAGCAATGCCTGAATCTGCGCCTCCACCTGGTCACGTTGACGCCCGTGCACCATGCAAAACAGGTTGTATCGCCACTGCGGCAAGCGCCGGGGCCGTTGATAGCAGAGGTTAATACCGGGGGCTTGCCCCAGGCGCTGGCCGACTTCGTCGATCAGCGCATCGGGAATATCCAGCACCAGCATGGCGTTGGCGGTAAAACCCAGCGCGCGATGGTGCAGCACCAGGCCGATACGGCGAAACAGCCCTTGATCGGTCCACTGGCGCATTTGCTCGAGCACCTGGGTTTCGTCAGTCTTTATCCGCTCGGCAAGGGCCTGATAAGGGCGCGGTACCAGCGGCAAACCGGCTTCCAGGTGCCGACGCAACGCCAGCGCTTGTTGGGGGCTCAATCCGGGTTTCATGGGTTGTCTCCAAGGTCAAAGCCCAGGTCGATGCGGTAAGCGGTCAGCATCGGCAGGTCCAGCGGCATGAGACCGGTGTCGTTCTCAAGTTCCTTGAGCACACGGTCGATGTGTTGGCGATCAGGGCCGGTCAGCACAAACCACAGGTTGTAGAAATGCTCCCGTGCGTAATTGTGATTGACCTCGGGGTACTGACTGACACGATCGGCCACCTGTTGCAGACGTTCGGTCGGGACGGCGAGGGCGGCGAGGGTGCTGGCACCGGCGCGGCTGTGTTCGAACACCGGGCCGATCCGGGAAAGGGTGCCGGCCTGATCCATCTCTTGCAGGCAGTCCATCACTTGCGATTCGCGGCAACCGAGGATCCGCGCCATTTCCTTATAGGGAGCCGCGCACAGCGGCATGCCGTGCTGGAAGCGTTCGATGAGTTGGCGGCTGAGCAGTTCAAGGTTCATTTCAGTACCCCATTTTCTGCGCGCGACTGCTGAAGAAGATGCCGCTCGGCGCACTGGCGGGCAGGGTACTTAGCAGCTTCAGGCTGTACGGATCCCAAACCTGAACCTGATCGCCGTCGCGTAACGACAGCCACAGTTGGTCACCGCGCGCGGTGAACTCCATGTGCAGCACCGCCGGCCCCGGCTTCAGATCCGCGACCACGGCATGGGTTTCGGTGTCGATGACCTGAACCCGGTCGTTGTCCGGGTAGGCGAAGTTGACCCATAGCTGCCGACCGTCCGGGCGCGACGTGACGAACACCGGTTGACCGGCCACCGGAATCACAGCGGTCTGCTGCCAGGTACGTGAATCCATCACCAATACCTGATGACGGCCGACGGCGGGCACGAAGGCCTGGTTGTCGGCGACGGCCCAGCCCTCCAGGTGCGGCATCTTGTAGACCGGGAGTTTCGCCTGGCCGCGTCCGTAGTCGCCGAGTACTCGCTGCACACCGCGCTCTGGATGCCAGAGGTCGAGTTGCGCCATGCCGTCTTCACCAAACAGGCCGGCCATGTAATAGCGCCCATCGGGGGTAATCAGGGCGTCGTAGGGTTGCTCGCCGATGCCGGTGAAACGGCTGATCTGCGGTGTGTTGCCGTGACTGAAATCGGCGGTCCAGATCTCGCCGGTATCGAACAGGCTGAACACAAAACGTTGTCCCGGCGCGTCGACCAGGCCGACCACCCGGGAGCGCTTGGTGCCATCGGCCAGGGGCGTCGCCGGAATATCGGCCACCTGTTGCAGGGTGTCGGCGTCGAACACCTTGACTCCGCCAGGCACGTAGTTGGACACCGCGATCAACTTGCCGTCCTGACTGATGGCGCCGCCAATGCTGTTGCCACCCTGGATGACTCGATGATCGATACGCCGGGTCAGCAAATCTATTTTGCTCAACCCGCCGTCGCGCCCGAACACATAGGCGAAACGCTGGTCACGGGAGAACACCACCGAGGCATGGGAAAGGTCGCCTAAACCCTTGAGTCGGGCCAGCGCTGTGTGGGTGTCGCTTTCGATGATTTGCACGCTACCGGTGGCGCGCTCCACGACCACGCCCAAGTCGCCGGTGCCGCGCAACGGTGGTTGAACGCAAGCGGACAACAACAGTCCGGTCGCTGCTGACAGCAGGATTGAACGGATCATGGTGCGGGATATCCCTGGAGAAGATCGACCAGCCAACGGATGTCGTCGGGGCTGAGCAACGGAGCCCAACCGGGCATCGCGGTGCCGGGCCGGCCTTGGGTGACGGTGGCAATCAGGCTGTCCCGTGACTTGCCGGCCAGCGCTGCGCGCGTCAGTTCGGGGCCCAGTCCGCCGGTCAGGTGCAGCCCATGGCAGGCGCCGCAGTCCTGGGTCAGCAGGTGTTCGAGTTGCGCCTGACGCTGGGCGTCAGGCGCCGCAACCGCGGTTGCGCAAATGAGGAGGAGGGCCGCCAGAATCACAGCGTGTCGATAAACCATCATGGCGCCCTCCAGGCGGTTATTTGAGTGTCAGTACCCAGGTCGCGAGAATTTTCGCTTCTTCTTCAGTCACCGGGTTTGCCGGCATTGGCATCGGGCCCCAATTGCCTTGTGTGCCGTTCTTGATGTGGCCGGCCAGGGTGTCCACGGCCCCGGGTACGCCACCGTTCTTGGCCGCTACATCCTTGAGCGCCGGGCCGACAATCTTGGTGTCGATGGAGTGACAGGCTGCGCAGGGTTTGCTCTTGAACAGCTCCAGCGCGTCTTGGGCCATGGCCGGCTGCGCGCTCAGCGCAGCGGTCAGGGCGAACAGTGAGAACAGAGTATTTTTCATGGTGTTTCCTTGCATTGATGGAGCTCAATAGATGTCGTGTTGGGTGTTGTAGACGTTGAACTTCCCGGTGGGTGTGATCAGTCGTTTGTCCTTGATGACTGACTTGAGCTTCAGTGTTTTGTCGTCGATCACCACCAGCGCAGATTCGTCTGCCTGACCACTCCAGACGGAGAACCAGACTTCATCGCCGGCCTTGTTGAATTCCGGTTGCACTACGCGCATGGCGCCTTGCTTGATGCCCGCGTATTCAGCGATGGGCAGCACGGTGTAGCCGGCGTCGAGTTTGTCGATGTTGAACACCGCCACCGACTGGCTGAGCTTGGCGTCCGGGTTGAGGGTGGTGTCGACGTACAGGTGACGAGACTTGGGATGGGTTTTGATAAACAGCGATCCGCCGCCCTGGCCCTTGAGTGAGCCGACTTGCTTCCAGGCGTATTGCGGGTGTTTGGTCGGGTCGGTGCCGATCAGCGAGATGCCGTCATCACCCAGATGGCTGGTGGCCCAGACCGGTCCGTAGGTCGGGTGATTGAAGTTGGCGCCGCGACCCGGGTGAGGGGTTTTGCCGACGTCCACCAGCGCGGTCAACTTGCGCTCCTTGGAGTCGATCACGGCGACCTTGTTGGAGTTGTTGGCGGCGGTCATGAAGTAGCGGTGCGTGCTGTCCCAACCGCCGTCATGCAGGAAGGGCGCGGCGTCGATGTAGGTGACGGTGAGGTTTTTGATGTCCTGGTAGTTGACCAGCATCACCTTGCCGGTTTCCTTGACGTTGACGATGAACTCCGGCCATTCGTGGGAGGCGATGATCGCCGCGACCCGGGGTTCCGGGTGGTATTCCTGCTTGTCGACGGTCATGCCGCGGGTCGAGACGATCTGTTTCGGCTCCAGGGTTTCGCCATCCATGATGGTGAATTGCGGAGGCCAGTAAGAACCGGCGATGGTGTACTTGTCCTCGTAGCCCTTGAACTTCGAGGTCTCGACCGAGCGCGCCTCGATGCCCACTTTGACTTCGGCGACCTTGGTTGGCTCGACCGGCCACAGGTCGATCATGTCGATCCGCGCGTCTCGACCAATCACCAGCAGGTAGCGACCTGAGGCAGAGATCCGCGAGATGTGCACCGCATAACCGGTCTCGATGAGTTTGACGATTTTCTTGCTGTCACCGTCGATCAGGGCGATCTTGCCGTCATCGCGCAACGTCACCGAAAACAGGTTGGGCAGGTTGAGTTTGCTCAGCTGCTTCTTCGGACGGTCCTCGGGTTTGACCAGCACCTTCCAGGTTTTCAGCGTCTCGGCCATGCCCCATTCCGGCGGAGTCGGTGGCGTGTGCTGAATGAACTTGGCCATTGAGGTGATCTGATCCTTGGTCAGCGCATTGGAGGTCCCCCAGTTCGGCATGCCCGCCGGAGAACCGTAGGTAATCAAGGCCTCCAGATACGGCTGTCCGCGGCTCTGGGTGATGTCCTGTGTCAACGGTTTGCCCGTGGCCCCTTTGCGCAGCACACCGTGGCAGCCTGCGCAGCGCTGGAAGTAGATTTCCTTGGATGAGTCGAACTCGGCCTGGCTCATGTCGGGAGCACCCGCGGTTTTGACCATGGGCGGGGTAGCCGCGGCGGCGGGCTCTTCAGCGCTGGCGGCATGACTCACCGACAGGGCCAGTGCCGAACAAAGCGTGGTCAGGGTCAGGGCAAACGTTTTTCTATTGCTGATCAGCATTCCATTTCTCCTCAGGCAAGACCTTTGCGATGTGCTGAAACGGCAGCGCAGAACGCAGGTTCTTAGTGCCGTGCAAGGCTATGCCCGAGCAGGCCAATGTTCGCTTGACGACGATCAAGTTTGCCGGCCATCTCACTTGCCAGGTTGTCGCAGGGGCCCGTAGCGTGTTCCTTGAATCCGCTTTTGGAACAGGCAGCCCATGGACCGTACCCAGTCTTGCGAACACCCGATCGAACCCTTCTACCAACCGCTGAATAATGAGGAGGCGCTGTTCGAACAAGCCTGGAGACATGGCATGCCGGTGCTGATCAAAGGCCCGACGGGCTGCGGCAAAACCCGTTTCGTCCAGCACATGGCCCATCGGCTGAAACTGCCGCTGTACACCGTGGCTTGCCATGACGATCTGAGCGCGGCCGACCTGATCGGCCGTCACCTGATCGGTGCCCAGGGCACCTGGTGGCAGGACGGACCGCTGACCCGCGCGGTGCGTGAAGGCGGCATCTGTTACCTCGACGAAGTGGTCGAGGCGCGCCAGGACACCGTGGTGGTGTTGCATCCACTGGCCGATGATCGTCGCGAGCTGTTTCTGGAACGCACCGGCGAAGTGTTGAAGGCGCCGCCGTCCTTCATGCTCGTGGTGTCTTACAACCCCGGTTACCAGAACCTGCTCAAAGGCATGAAACCCAGCACCCGCCAACGCTTCGTGGCGATGCGTTTCGGCTATCCGCCGGTGGCCGATGAGGAACGCATCGTTGCCCGCGAGGCTCAGGTGGACAGCGCACTGGCGGTGCAAGTGGTGCGGCTGGGCCAGGCACTGCGCCGGCTCGACCAACATGATCTGGAGGAGGTCGCCTCAACGCGACTGCTGATTTTTACCGCGCGCATGATCCGCTCCGGCATGAGCCCCCGTGAAGCGTGCATGGCCTGCCTGGCCGAGCCGCTCAGCGATGATCCGCTGACCGTCGCGGCGCTGATGGACGTGGTTGATGTCCACTTCGGCTGAGTCCACGGGCGTTACGCAACGCCACTTGCCGGGCGATCTGGCGATGTGGTTTTTCATTCTGGCCGAGCTGTCGGTGTTCGCCATCCTGATCCTGGCGTTCGCCGTGACCCAGGCGCTCAAGCCGCAGATGTTCAGTGAAAGCCGTCTGTTGCTGAACACCTCCACCGGGCTGGCGATGACCCTGAGCCTGCTCACCGCGGGCCTGTTCGCCGCGCTGGCGCAGGAGCAAGTCAGGCGCTCACGATCCCGTCACGGCGCCGTCTTCCTGCTGATGGCGTTGCTCGCCGCCAGTGTCTACGTGGTGCTGAAACTCACGGAATACCGACACTTGCTGGCCTCGGGGCTGGGCATGGAGCACAACACCTTTTTCACCCTGTACTGGATCCTTACCGGTTTTCATTTTCTCCACGTCTTGCTCGGCATGTTCATTCTCGGATGGCTGGCCGAGCGCTGTCGCCGTGGCCTGTACGACGCCAACACGCGCAGCGGGTTTGAATCCGGCGTGCTCTATTGGCACATGGTCGATCTGATCTGGGTCATGTTGTTTCCGCTGGTCTATGTGCTGAGTTGACGAGGTTCTCATGACTGTTTCCAGGGTATTGCTCGTCTGTTGGGCAGCGCTCGCCACGTTAAGCGTGTGCACCGTGGTGCTGGCGCACGTTGGCGCGACATCGCTGCTGTCGATTGCCATTTTGCTGGTGGCGGTGGGCAAGGCCTGGCTGATCACCGACGGTTTCATGGAGATGCGCCACGCGCCGCGGCTGTGGCGCCGGTTGATGTTGAGCTGGGCGCTGGTGTTGGCGACGGTGGTAGGCCTGACGCTGGTGTCGTTCCGTTAACCAATCCCTGTAATTGGATGGACTCGCCCAAGCCGAGGCGTCAATGCGCCACGGTGGCAGTCTAAACAGCCAACGACAGCGAGGGCGAGTCCATCCAATTACATGGACCGAGTAGGGCTCAAGTGTAATACCCGACCAAAACCATCTGACTTTCTTGATCGCCATCAAGCAGGTTTCAACCCTTCGCTTCCTATGATGGACGGGCCTAGCAAAGAGGAAGCGACCATGTCAGACACCTTCACCAAAGGCATGGCCAGGAACATCTACTTCGGAGGAAGCATTTTCTTCTTCCTGATATTCCTGGCTTTGACCTATCACACGGAACAGACCTTTCCAGAGCGCAGCAATGAAGCGCAGCTCACCGAGTCAGTGGTGCGCGGCAAGTTGGTCTGGGAGCAAAACAATTGCATCGGCTGCCACACGCTGCTGGGCGAGGGCGCCTACTTTGCGCCTGAGCTGGGTAACGTGTTCCAGCGGCGCGGCGGGGAGGCGGGCTTCAAACCCTTTCTGCATGCCTGGATGAAAATGCAGCCACTGGGCGTACCAGGCCGGCGCGCGATGCCTCAGTTCAAGTTGAGTGACCAGGAGGTGGATGACATCGCCGAGTTCCTCAAATGGAGCTCAAAAATCAACACCAATGGCTGGCCGCCAAACAAGGAGGGCTAAGCGATGAGCATTGCTAATCCGCATCTGAAATTCGCCTCGCAAGCCGTAGCCAAACCGTACTTCGTATTTGCCCTGATCCTGTTTCTCGGCCAGGTGCTGTTCGGTTTGATCATGGGCCTGCAATACGTGATAGGGGACTTTCTGTTCCCGGTCATTCCTTTCAACGTGGCGCGGATGGTGCACACCAACCTGCTGATCGTCTGGCTGCTGTTCGGGTTCATGGGCGCCGCCTATTACCTGATTCCGGAAGAAGCCGACCGCGAACTGCACAGTCCGAAACTGGCGATCATCCTGTTCTGGGTATTCGCCGCCGCGGGTGTGTTGACGATCCTCGGCTATCTGCTGGTGCCGTATGCCGGCCTGGCCAGGCTGACCCACAACGAACTGTTGCCGACCATGGGCCGGGAGTTCCTGGAGCAGCCGACCATCACCAAGATGGGCATTGTGGTGGTGTGCCTGGGCTTCCTCTACAACATCGGCATGACCCTGCTCAAAGGTCGTAAGACCACCGTCAGCATGGTCATGATGACCGGGTTGATCGGGCTCGCGGTGTTCTTCCTGTTCTCCTTCTATAACCCCGGCAACCTGGCCCGCGACAAGTTTTACTGGTGGTGGGTGGTGCATCTTTGGGTGGAAGGCGTGTGGGAACTGATCATGGGTTCGATGCTCGCTTTCGTCCTGATCAAGATCACCGGGGTAGACCGGGAAGTCGTGGAGAAATGGCTCTACGTGATCATCGCCATGGCGCTGATTACCGGGATCATCGGCACCGGTCACCACTTCTTCTGGATCGGTGCGCCTGAGGTCTGGTTGTGGGTCGGTTCAATCTTCTCGGCCCTCGAACCGCTACCGTTCCTGGCCATGGTGATCTTCGCCTTCAGCATGGTGAAGAAACGTCGGCGGCAACACCCGAACCGCGCCGCGACCCTGTGGGCCAAGGGAACCGTCGTCACAGCATTCTTCGGCGCTGGCGTCTGGGGTTTTCTGCATACCCTGGCTCCGGTCAACTTCTACACCCACGGTTCGCAGCTGACCGCGGCTCACGGTCACCTGGCCTTCTACGGTGCTTACGCGATGATCGTGATGACCTTGATCAGCTACGCCATGCCACGCTTGCGGGGTTTGGGTGAAGCCGGTGACGAGCGTTCGCAGACCCTCGAAATCTGGGGCTTCTGGTTGATGACGCTGTCGATGGTGATGATCACGCTGTTCCTCACCGCTGCCGGTGTCGTGCAGGTCTACCTGCAACGCTGGCAGGTCGATGGGGTTGCTTTGCCGTTCATGTCCACGGTCGAACACCTGCAGGTGCTGTTCTGGGCCCGTTTTGGTGCCGGTCTCGGTTTCCTCGCAGGACTGCTCTGTTACCTGTTCAGCTTCAAGCAACGTGGCCGCGCAGCCTTGCGCGCTCCGGCTGCCGTGGTTCCTTCATGAGCCGGTGTAACGGCTAGAAAAGGTCGGCCCGGCTGATACAGCGGGCCGTTTTTTTGGTTTACAGAAAAGGGCAAATGTCATGGCCTTTACCGTCGAACTGGAAGAATGGGTGGGCAGTGTCTGGCACCGTTTCATCACCCGGCGCGCCAGCCCAAATTTCCCCGAGGCGCGTGTCGAACTGGCCAGCCAGCAACGTCCGCTGGCGCTGCTGTTTCGCGCCATGGGCGGCGCCAACGGCGTCGGTGTCGAAGCCGCCAGCGACCGCGATCTGCTGCTGCGGCGCAACGTACTGCAGCAGATCGCCGGCACCTGCAAGCAAGTGCCCCTGGCGTGGTGCGACGAGACCAACCTTCGTCTGCCGTCGAGCCTCGCGGTGTTTCCTGAAGTCGCACTGAACGAGGAACTCTATCGTTGGCTCGCATTGCTCGCGGCGCAGGCCGGGCAGATGCGGCATTGGGGTCGGGACAATCAACGCTGGACGCAACAGCTGTTGCGGCGCTATCCCGCGTTGCGTGCCCGGTACAAACGTTTGGTCGATGCTCATCTGCAACTTCGCCCGGATCCGGCCACATTGAACTCCGGCGAAGCGGCCCTGGAACGGGCGTTATGTCAGGCGTTGCGCGACCCAGGCAGTGTCGAACATTTCCCCCGCAGCGACCGGGCCGCCTGGCCGCTTCCGCTGTGGTTGTACCCGCCGCAAAACCTCGCGAGTCCGCAGGCTGCAGACCTGGGGGACGAGTCGGAAGAGACGCTGACGACCCCGCCCGGTGAGCAGAAAGGCGCAAGCAAACGCGCCAAGCGGATCGATGAAGGCAGCCGCGACGGTGGGTTGTTGATCGTGCGTCTGGAGAACCTGTTCAGTTGGACCGAACACGTGGACCTGGATCGCTGGTCAGACGACAGCGAAGACCCGGACGCGGCCAGAGTCGCCGAGGACCTCGACGAGTTGAGCTTGTCGCGCACCCGTCTGCGCAAGGGCGGCGGCCTCAAGCTGCACCTGGATTTGCCGCCGGCCGATGTCGACGATATCCCCTTGGGCGAGGGCATCAAGCTGCCGGAGTGGGATTACCGCAAACAGCAGATGCAGGACAGCTTCGTCAATCTGCAAATGATGGTGCCCCGCGACTGTGAGGCGCAGCCACTGCCGCCACGGCTGAAAGCCTCGGCGCACCGTCTGCGCCGCCAGTTCGAGCACCTGCGCAATGATCGCCAATGGTTACGCCAGCAACCCCAAGGGTCTGAACTGGACATGCAGGCCTGGCTGGATTTTCACGTTGAACGCGAGCATGGCCAATGTGCGGAACGAGGTCTGTTCATGGAGCAACGGCAGACGCGTCGCGACCTGGCGTGCCTGTTACTGGCCGATGTGTCGATGTCCACCGACGCGCACTTGAACGATGAGCATCGGGTGATTGATGTGATCCGCGACAGTTTGCTGCTGTTCGGCGAAACCCTGTCGATGCTGGGTGATGATTTCGCCCTGTACGGATTTTCCTCGCTGCGTCGTCATCAAGTGCGCATGCAGGAACTCAAGTCCTTCACCCAGCGTTATGACGACAACACCCGCGGTCGCATTCAAGGGCTCAAACCGGGTTATTACACCCGCATGGGCGCCGCCATCCGCCACGCCACCCAACTGCTGGGCAAGAGCAAACGACGCAGCAAACTGTTGCTGCTGCTCACGGATGGCAAACCGAATGATCTGGATTTGTATGAGGGGCGCTACGGCGTTGAAGACACCCGCGAGGCGGTGCTGGAGGCGCGGCGTCAGGGGTTGACGCCGTTCTGTATCACGATTGATCGCGAGGCCGGGGATTACCTGCCTTACATGTTCGGTGCCAATGGCTACACCTTGATCCGCCAGCCCGAGCAATTACCCCTGCGCTTGCCGCAGTTGTATCGGCAGTTGACCCAGCCTTGACCGACACGGTCTGTAGCAGCTGCCGAGCGTGCGAGGCTGCGTCCGGCTGCGAAGCAGTCGTAAACCCAGTCCCCGCGGTGTGTTAGGTAAAAAGGGGACTCAGGATTTACGACTGCTGCGCAGCCGAACGCAGGCTTCGCCAGCTGCTACAGGGGACTGTGTGTCTTCAGGAGATGCTGCGTGGCAGCCAGAAAAACATCGTCACGCAGAAAATCGTCAGGCCGATGCAGAACCACATGAATTGGCGCAGCCGGCGTTCTCCCGCCTGTGCGGCGAATGCCGGCAGGGGCATGCCGCATTGGCGGCACTCGGTTTCTTGTGCGGGGTTGGCGAGTTGGCAATATAAACAGACGGGCATGGCACTCACTCGAACTGTTCCAGACGCAGACGATCGAGAATGGCGATCAGGCGGCCGTCCTGGGTGATGATTTTTTCATCGATCAGGCGACGGATGATCCGCGAAAAGGTTTCCGGCTGGATCGACAGATGTCCGGCAATCAATTGCTTGGCCATCGGCAGTTCGAATTGGCTGTCAACGGTTTGCTGGCGCACCAGTTGCGTCAGCAGATAGCGCACGACCCGGTGGGTGGCGTTTTTCAGGGACAGGGTTTCGATTTCGTTGACCCGTTGGTGCAGGCGAACGCAAAGCTTGCCGAGCAGTGCAAAGGTCAGCCGGCTATTGCTCTGCAGCAGGCGCATGTAGGTGTTGTTGGATAACCGATAGAGCTGAGTCGGGCAGATCGCTTCGGCCGAGGCCACATAGTTCGGGGTGTCCATCAGCATCATCGCCTCGGCAAAGGTTTGCCGATCACCAATGACCTCAAACACTTTCTCCTGCCCATCCGGTGTCAGGCGGTAGATTTTCACCGCCCCGGCAATCACGAAATAAAACGAGTCTGCCGGCTCGCCCTGGCGGAACAACGGTTCGCCTTTGTCGATGCTCAACAAGTGGCTGGTACTCATCAATTCATCCAGCTGTTCTTCGTTCAACGGCTCGAACAAGTGATGACTGCGCAGAATCTGGTGATGGACGCGATGAAGCACCATAAGAATTCATCCTGAAGATTGAGGAGGGGATGGCGGTCAAGTCAAACGAGGCCCAGCGAGACGCCGCTGGCCAACGCCAGAACCGAGGTCAACACCACAAACCAGGCCAGTGGCTGGATGACTTTTTTCATGACGACTCCTGGGGATCGAGAGGGATCAAGGCTTCTTTGATTGCTGAAAGCTTGAGCAAGACGCGGGCCATGCCCGGAGGCCTTTGTTTATTAGGCTTGTCAGATAGGAGGGTAAAAAAGACCACGAAGTTTAGGGTTTTAAAGACCATTAAGGGGTCATTTATACCCTGAATGGATTTCATCGGCGGCACGCGAGGCTTGCTACTGGCGCGGATCAGCATCGGGGCACGCCCCTTGCACACTTGATCTGCGACAAAGGCAATTGATCGTCAATACCCGATGATTGCCCCCGGACTTACCTTGACGCGTGCGGGTTGGCGTCAGGTCAGCAGCAAGGTAAAGGAGTGGCTTTATGCAAGTGCTTGACCGCCGTAAAGCGATGGCTATCGCGCCGCTGTTACGTTTGGCCTTTCGGCCATTTTTCCTGGCTGGCTGCCTGCTGGCGGTGCTGGTCATTCCGCTCTGGCTGGCCGCCTTCAGTGGTGGGCTTTCCGTCTGGCAGCCGGCGGGTGGCTGGTTGGGCTGGCATCGACACGAATTGCTGTTCGGGTTCGGCTTGGCGATCATCGCGGGCTTTCTGCTGACGGCGGTGCAGACCTGGACCGGTCGTCCCGGCATCAGCGGGCGACCACTCGCCGCGCTGGCGTTGCTGTGGTTGTTGGTGCGCGTGGCCTGGCTGGTCAATGCACCGTTGCCCGTGCTCGCGGTGCTGGAATTGGCGTTCCCGCTGGCGGTGGCCGCGCTCATGGGTTTCACCTTGTGGAAGGTGCGGCAGAAACGTAACTACCCGATTGCGGTGGTGCTGCTGTTGTTAACGGCGGCCGACGGGTTGTCCCTGTACGGCCTGGTCGAAGGTCATGAAGGCTTACAGCGTCAAGGCGTACTGACCGGCCTCTGGCTGGTGGCGGCGATGATGGGCTTGATCGGCGGGCGCGTCATTCCGTTCTTCATCCAGCGCGGCCTCGGCAAGGTCGAAGGCGTTACTCCTTGGCCCTGGCTGGATTGGCTGCTGCTGATTGGCTCACCGATGGTGGCGTTGTTGTACGCCGCCGGACCTGCGCTTGACCCCAATCTAGGGGTGGGCCTGTTGTTCGCCGTGTTGGCCGCCGGGCATCTGGTACGCCTGGTTCGCTGGCATGATCGCGCCCTCTGGCGTGTGCCGCTGCTGTGGTCGTTGTACCTGGCTTATGCCTGGTTGGCGGTGGCCTGTCTCGCAATGGCGCTGTGGCATTTCGGTGTGCCGATTAACCCGAGTCTGGCGGTGCATTGCCTGACCATCGGCGCCATGGGTGGCTTGGTGCTGGCGATGATCGCGCGGGTCAGCCTGGGGCATACGGGCCGCTCGCTGGAGCCGCCGTCGGGCATGACTCTGGCGTTCATTTTGCTCAACCTGGCGTGCTTGAGCCGGGTCGTGTTGATCTTGTTCTTTCCCTTGCCTGCGTTGTGGCTGGCCGGTCTGTGTTGGGCGCTGGCGTTTGCGCTGTATGCCTGGCGCTATGGGCCGATGCTGCTGCGGGCCCGGGTGGATGGTCATCCAGGCTAAGCAAGTGAATTGATGGAGGCTGCCGGTGTTATATCCCTTTTTACTGGTCACCCACTTGCTGGCGGCGATTGCCTTCATCGGCACGCTGTTTTTCGAGGTGGTGATCTGGCACAACGCCCGCCAGCAGGTGGCGGTTACCGCGCAAACGAGCGCCGATCAAGCGATAGCAGTGCGTTCACGCAAGGTGCTGCATGGCGTGGTGTTGCTGTTGTATGGCGCCGGCATCAGCTTGGCGTGGCAACACCGTGGTGTATTGAGTCAGCCGCTGGCGAGCAGTTTTGGCACGTTGCTGAGCCTGAAGATCTTGCTGGCCCTGAGCATCATCGGCCATTACTTCCTGCTGGCGTATTGGCTGAAAAGCGCACGACTGACCACGACCCGCGCCAGCTGGATTCGCCGCAGCATCCTCGGGCACATGGTGTTGATCGTGATCCTGGCCAAGGCCATGTTCTATTGGCACGGTTGATCGCCCGACATCCCAGACAGACAAAACCCGCGTCAACCGATGGGCTGGCGCGGGTTGGGTGTGAGCGGCAATCGATCAATGGCGAGGTTTAAGGGCGTTGACAAACAACACGTTGTTTTCCAGATGGATGTGTTGCATCAGGTCATCACGAAACTCCAGCAGCCCACGATAAAGGGCGCGCCAAGTGTTACAGGCATCGGCCGGCGGGGTGATGTTGTTGGTCAGCGCGAGCAACCTCTCCAATGCTTCGCCATGTTGATCATGTTCAAAGCGCAGCACCTGGATCGGCGGGGCAGCTTGAGGGCCGATGCCCTGTTGCAGCATCGGGAAGAGCACTTGTTCTTCCTTGAGCATGTGGCCTTCGAGTTCTTGTTGCATGTCGGTCAGCAGATCGGCCAGGCCGTTGGGGCAGCTGCTGCGCGCACCGTGGACCTGCTCGACGCGACGGGCCAGGCGAATCAGTTCCGGCAGTTGCTCGCGATGGCGGGCGTGGTAGCGGGCCAGAAGATGGGCGATCAACAGTTCCGACGGTTCGTTGCGCCAGTCGTGTTGGGTTTCGCCGGTGTCTTGCAGTCGGTGCAGCGCATCGGCGATCAGGGCCGGATCGAGGTCTTTGCCAGCGGCTGCTTCGCGCAGGCTTTTATGCCCGCCACAACAGAAGTCCAGTTTGAAGGTGTGGAAAATCCGCGTGGCGCCGGGAATGTCGCAAGCCAGTTGGCCGAGGCTTTGTTCCAGTAGGGTCAGGCTCATCAGGGGTTCCTTGTTTGGATTTCAACGGTTCCCCAAGTTCATTGCACCCGGCATGCCATATTTAACGTGTTGAAAAATATCACTTATTTTTTAGTTGTGGTGATAGGCACCCGGACGCATTAGGGTGAATCCAACCATAGAGGGTAATAACTACCATGCTGCGTGAAAGCCTGGCGGCCGACCTGATTGTCGAGTTGCCCAATGCTGTGCGGTTGCAACGACTGGTCCAGACCCTGCGCGAGTACTTCAACAGTGGCGCCGTGGGATTGCTGCGTCTGGATGACGACAGCCTCAGGCCGGTCGCGACGGTGGGGCTGGTGCATGAAGCGTTGGGCCGCCGGTTTGTCATCGCCCAGCATCCGCGGCTGGCGGCGATCATGGCGTCGCGCGAACCCACCTGGTTCGAACCCGACAGTCGCCTGCCGGACCCCTATGACGGCTTGCTCGACAATCACGCCGGCGAACCGATGCCAGTGCATGACTGCATGGGCGTAAGCCTGTATGTGGAGGGGCGGATCTGGGGCGCTATCACCCTTGATGCGCTGCACGCCGGGACCTTCGACAGCCGTGCGCGGGAAGAACTCAAGCGCTGCACCTTGCAGATCGAAGCCGCCGTGCGAGTCACCCGGCTTGAGCAGGAAAACCGCAGCCTGCGCTTGTCCCGCAGCGATATTCAAGACGTGCGGCGGTCAGCGGATGAGGGCGAAATCCTCGGGCAGAGTGAGGTGCTGCATCAGTTGCTCAATGAACTGGACGTACTGGCCGATTCCGAGCTGCCGGTATTGCTGCTGGGCGAGACCGGCGTCGGCAAAGAATTGTTCGCAAGGCGCTTGCATCGTTTGTCGCGCCGCAGTCATAAGCCGCTGGTGCAGGTCAACTGCGCCGCGTTGCCGGAGTCTCTGGCAGAGAGTGAATTGTTCGGCCATGTCAAAGGCGCATTTTCCGGCGCCACCAGCGACCGTGCCGGACGTTTCGATGCGGCCAACGGTGGCACGCTGTTTCTCGACGAAGTCGGTGAGTTGCCATTGGCCGTGCAAGCGAAGCTGCTGCGCACCCTGCAGAACGGCGAGATCCAGCGCCTCGGCGCCGACAAACCGTTGCATGTCGATGTGCGAATCATCGCTGCGACCAACCGGCACCTGCCGGACAGCATCCGCGACGGCTTGTTTCGGGCCGATCTGTATCACCGGCTCTCGGTGTACCCGGTGCCGATTCCGCCGCTGCGCGAGCGCGGTAACGACGTGTTGATGCTGGCCGGGCATTTCCTTGAACTCAATCGGACGCGGCTCGGCCTGCGCGGTTTGCGTCTGTCGCCGGCGGCCGAGCGAGTGCTGCTGACTTACAGCTGGCCGGGCAACGTGCGCGAGCTGGAGCATGTAATCAGTCGAGCCGCGTTGAAGCAGCTCAGTCGCGGCAGCAGTCGCACGCTGATTATGACGCTGGAGCCCGAGATTCTGGACCTCGACAGTGCCATGGCCGGGCAGGGCGCGGTCGTCGAAAGTCCCCTGGACGTGACGGCGGATGAGCCGTTCCAGCCCTTGGGTGAAGCGGTCGACGATTACCAGCGCAAAAAGATTCTCCAGGCCTTGAGCCTGTCCGGGGAGAACTGGGCCAGCGCCGCGCGGATTCTGGAAGTCGATCCCAGCAACCTGCACAAACTGGCTCGGCGTCTGCGTCTCAAATAAGGTTGATGGTGGTCAAGGTGGTCTTGCGCAGTACATCGCACACTGGGCAGAACATTTTTGGAGATCACCGTCATGCCCCTTTCCCTGGCACAGATGCGCCGCAACTACACCCTTTTTGGCCTGCAAGACGAGTCGGCGCTGGACGACCCGATGGCGATGTTCCGGCAATGGCTGCAACTGGCCCGCGACACCGAGCGCGCGCCTGTCGAAGCCAACAGCATGGTGTTGGCGACGGTCGACAGTGAAGGGCGCCCGCACTGTCGCGTCCTATTGCTCAAGGGGTTTAGCGATGAAGGCTTCACCTTTTTCGGCAATTACCAGAGTGACAAAGGCGAGCAACTGGCCGTTAACCCGCATGCGGCCATGACCTTTTTCTGGCCGGGGCTGGAGCGTCAGGTGCGCATCGAAGGCCAGGTCTCCAGGCTCGACCCGACGCTATCGGATGCGTACTACGATTCCCGCTCACAGGACAGTCGCCTGGGCGCCTGGGCTTCACCGCAAAGCCGGCCGCTGGCCAATCGGGCCGAGCTTGAATCGCTGTTGATACAAACCACCCAGCGTTTTGCCGGCAAGACCGTTCCGCGGCCCGAGCATTGGGGCGGTTACTGCCTGCACCCTGAACGTCTGGAATTCTGGCAGGGCCGTGCCGACCGCTTGCATGACCGTCTCGATTACCGTTTGCGCGATGGCGCATGGCAACGCAACCGCTTGGCGCCTTGAATAGATCGAGTAGCAATGGAGAACAATGTGGGAGCAAGCTCGCTCCCACAGGTTTTGTGTGCGCTACACAATCTTCTTATGTCCCTGACGAGGTACCTCCTTGGAGGAATAGGCTCACTGCGGATTCCGGTTCAGGCTTTGTCCCATACCCTCATTTACGGGAAGGCTTGGATATGGCCCATCTGGCGCAACGCACGTTTGAACCCCTGAACATTGCCGTGCTGACCATCAGCGATACGCGCACCTTTGACACCGATACCTCGGGGCAGACCCTGACGGATTTACTGCAAACGGCCGGGCATGTGTTGATCGATCGTGGTCTGGTCAAAGACGACATTTATCAGATCCGCGCCAAGGTCTCTCACTGGATCGCCGACCCTCAGGTTCAAGTGATACTGATGACCGGCGGCACCGGCTTCACCGCGCGCGACAACACACCGCAAGCGGTTTTGCCGTTGCTGGACAAACACGTGGAAGGCTTCGGTGAACTGTTCCGTCAGGTGTCCCTGGCGGAAATCGGCATGTCCAGTTTGCAGTCACGGGCATTGGCCGGGATGAGCAACGGCGTGCTGGTGTGCTGCGTGCCGGGTTCGCCGGGCGCGTGTCGAACCGCCTGGAACCAGATCCTGCTCGAACAATTGGACAGCCGCACAGGCCCGTGCAATTTCGCCCCGCATTTGAAACCGCAAGTGCAACGGGTCATCGACGCCTGCGAGACACGCTCATGACTGGCCGGGTGTGTGACCTTGGCAGCTTGATGCCGGTAGACGAGGCCATCAGCCGCTTACTGAATCAGGCACCGCCGCCGCCCCTGGCGCAAAAGATCGGACTGGAGCAAGCCTTGGGGCGGGTGCTGGCAGCGGACATTCATTCCCCTGTCAACCTGCCGGCCTGGGACAACAGTGCCATGGACGGTTATGCCCTCAGGGCCGCAGACCTGCCACCGGACGGTGGCTATTTGTCGATTGGCGGACGAATTGCAGCGGGGGATCAGGCGTGCTCGCCCTTGCTCGCGCAGCAGGCGGTGCAGATCTTTACCGGCGCGCCATTGCCGCCGGGTGCCGACACGGTGGTGCCGCAGGAGCGCTGCCGGATCGATGGCGAGCGCGTCTGGTTCCCGCCCGTAACCGCGGGCGATCACGTACGCAAGGAAGGCGAGGAGGTTCGCCGGGGAGACCTGTTGCTCCAGACCGGCAAACGCCTGCGTGCGCAAGAAGTGGGGTTGCTGGCCGGCGCTGGCATTGCGCGGGTCGAGGTCTATCGACCGTTGCAGGTGTGCTTGCTCAGCAGCGGCAATGAACTGCGTGAGCCGGGCGATCCATTGGCGCCCGGGCAGATTTACAACAGCAATCGTTACTGCCTCGCGGCGTTGTTGAGCGGTTGGGGCGTCGAAGTGCATGACTATGGCGTCATGGCCGATGAGTTGGCGGCCAGCCGGCATGCCTTGAGCCTGGCGTCCTCGGAATGCGACCTGTTGTTGAGTTCTGGTGGCGTCTCGGTGGGCGAGGAAGATCACCTCAAACAGGCCATCGAGGAACTCGGCAGCCTGGACTTCTGGCGGCTGGCGATTCAGCCGGGTAAACCGCTGGCCTTTGGCGAAGTGGCCGGCAAACCCTGGATCGGCATGCCGGGCAATCCTTCGGCAGCGCTGATTACCGCGTTGGTGGTGGTGCGTCCGTTCCTGCTCAGGGCCCAGGGCGTGCAAGACGTGTTGCCGGTGCCATTGGCCGTGCCCGCCGGGTTTGACTGGTTGCAGCGCAACAAACGTAGGCAGTACCTGCGGGCACGGTTGACGCCGGGTGCTGACGGCCAGCTCAGTGTGGAGCTGCACCCTCAGCAAAGCTCGGCGATGTTGACGGCCGCGTGTTGGGCCGACGGGCTGGCGGTGATCGAGTGCGAGCAGCAAGTGCTCAAGCACGACAACGTGATGTTCCTGTCCTTCGCCGACCTGATGCATTGATGGCAATTGATTGCCGTCAAGGCTCTGCCTGCCGGTCTCGCTAGACTGGCAGCGCGTTTTTCCATGAGGATTACCCATGCAACTGGTCTGCCCGGCAGGGAACCTGCCTGCGCTGAAAGCGGCGGTGCGCGAAGGCGCCGATGCCGTCTATGTCGGTTTTCGCGATGACACCAATGCCCGGCATTTCGCGGGGCTGAACATGGACGACAAACAGTTCGACGCGGCGGTCGCTCACATCCGCCAGCATCAACGCAAACTCTACGTCGCGGTCAACACGTACCCGCAACCCAAGGGCTGGGAACGCTGGCAGCGGGCGGTCGATCGTGCCGCCGATTACGGCGTGGATGCGTTGATTGCCGCCGACCCCGGGGTGCTCAACTACGCCAGCCAGCGCCATCCGCAATTGGCGTTGCATCTGTCGGTCCAGGGTTCGGCAACCCACGCTGCGGCCCTGGAGTTTTATGCGCAGCGCTACGGGATTCGTCGCGCGGTGCTGCCGCGGGTGTTGTCGTTGGCGCAAGTGCGTCAGGTCGCCGCGAGCAGTCCGGTGCCCATCGAAGTCTTTGGCTTCGGCAGCTTGTGCATCATGGCCGAAGGGCGTTGCCATCTGTCGTCCTACATCACCGGCGAGTCGCCGAACCTGTGCGGCGTCTGTTCTCCAGCCAAAGCAGTGCGCTGGAGCGACGACGCCGACGGCTTGAGTGCACGGCTCAGTGAAGTGCTGATCGACCGTTACACCCCTGATGAGCCCGCCGGTTACCCAACCCTGTGCAAAGGCCGTTTCCTGGTCGGCGGCAAACGCTTTCATGCGCTGGAAGAACCCACCAGCCTCGACACCCTGGATTTGCTGCCGGAATTGACGGCCATTGGCGTTGAGGCGGTCAAAATCGAGGGCCGGCAACGCAGCCCGGCCTATGTCGAACAAGTCACCCGCGTCTGGCGCGCCGCACTGGATGCCCATCGTGGCTCGCCGGGCAGTTTTCGGGTCAAGGAGGAATGGCGCCGGGTGCTGGCCGGTTTGTCCGAAGGCAGCCAGACCACCCTGGGTGCTTACCATCGATCATGGCAATGAGGGAGGCGACATGAAGCTCAGCCTGGGACCGGTCCTGTTTTATTGGGACAAAGAGCAACTCAGCAATTTTTACGCCGAGATGTCGGCTTTACCCCTGGATGTGATTTATCTGGGGGAAACCGTGTGCTCGAAACGCCGGGCCTTTTCACTGGATCAATGGCTGGGGCTGGGGCGCGAGTTGCAGGAATGCAGCCAGGCACAGTTGGTGATCTCCAGCCTGACGCTGATCGAAGCGGCGTCCGAGCTCTCCAGCCTGCGGCGGCTCTGCGACAACGGCCAATTGCTGGTGGAGGCCAACGACATGGGCGCGGTGCAGTTTTTGGCCGAGCGCAAGTTGCCGTTCGTGGGCGGCCCGGCGCTGAATGTGTACAACGGTCATACGCTGGCGCAACTGCTGGACTGCGGGATGACCCGTTGGGTGCCGCCGGTGGAATGCTCGGCGGCGTTGATTGGCGATGTGCTTGATCAGGTGCGCGAACTTGGCCGTGAGGTGCCGGAAGTCGAGATCTTTGCCTATGGGCATTTGCCCTTGGCTTATTCCGCACGCTGCTTCACGGCCCGAGCGGAAAACCTGCCCAAGGACGATTGCCGGTTTTGCTGCCTCAACTACCCCGACGGCCTGCCTCTTACCAGTCAGGAGGGGCAGGCGATGTTTACCATTAACGGAATACAAACGATGTCGGCCGAGGTGACCAATCTGCTGGCGGACTACGCCGGGTTGGTGGCCTGTGGGGCCGATGTGTTGCGTCTGAGCCCTCGCGCTCAGGGCATGGCCGAGGTCATTGGCGCCTATCAACGGGTTCGTCTGGGCGAGACACCGCCGCTGTTCGTCGACGGTTGTAATGGCTACTGGCATGGCCAGGCCGGCATGTTGCGCGTCGAGGAGGTCGGCCTGTGTTGAACCGAAAAAAGTGGCTGCTGAAAGGCGCCGACCGGTTACTGCCGCTGGTGCGTCGAGTGCCCTTTGCGGTGCAGCGCCTGGCGTTGCAGCAGGCGCTCAATCGCTGCCTCGCCGAGCCTTTGCGCGATGGTGAATTTGAAGTGTTGCGCGGGCGTTGGTTGTGCCTGCGGATCCCGGACCTGGGGTTGACCTGGTTCTTGACGCTGACACGTCAAGGGTTGCGAATTGCTGAACACGCCACGGCGCATGTGACTATCAGCGGTAACTGGCGAGAGTTTTTATTGCTGGCGAGTCGTCAGGAAGATCCGGACACGTTGTTCTTTCGCCGGCGTTTGGTGATCGAGGGTGATACGGAGTTGGGGTTGGCGTTGAAGAACCTGATCGACAGTCTTGATCCTGATGTATTGCCGGTGTGGTTGTGGCGCAATCTGGAGCGGGCGGGGAAGGGGTTGGCGGCGGGATGACCATAGATGTGGGAGCGAGCCGCCTCGCTCCCACATTTTGATGAGTGTGTCCGCAATATTTGTGCCCAACGCATAACCCTGTGGGAGCGGGCTTGCCCGCGATGGCGGTTGTACATTCAACATTGATGTCGGCTATTCCACTGCTATCGCGGGCCCGCTCCCACAGGGTTTTTGTTGTTCTTCAGGCCATCGTTTCCTGGCGGTTTTCATGCTGCCGAGCATCACTCGCAATTCGTTGCCTGATCTCTTCAAACAACTCATCACTCTCTGCCTGCGTGCAGTCCTCGCCATAGCGCTTACGCAACCCGTAATGGCTAAGAATCAAATGCACATCCGCGTGCAGACCATGCTGCTTCAAGCAGTTTTCAACGCATTGCAGCGGGCAACCGTCCAGCGCAAAAATCCGCCGTCCCGAGCGTGCCTTGTTGACCAACGCCGCCACATGCCCGCCGACCCCGACGATGCAGGACATTTCCGCCAGGCCGCTGCGATCAAGCCGCACGGCCAGGGTATTGGCCAGTTGGGCGACGTTGGAGCAGCCTGAGCAGGAGTAAATCAGGGGCAAGGTTGAACGGGACATGAGCGCTCTCCATGGGTGGACTTCTTCAGTGTGCAAGGCCGGTGGCATTGCGCATTGACTGCGGTCAATTCCGTCTATTGGAAGGCCGCGAGATCCTCTTCGGCGAGGATGCTGATGTTGCGTCGTTCCATCGCGATCAGACCGCTGTCCACCAGGCGGTGCAAGATCCGCGAAAAGGTTTCCGGCTGAATACCCAGCTTCGAGGCGACCAGGCGTTTGGACACCTGCAAGACAATCAAACCGCTGACCGGGTTGCGCTCCTGGAACAGAAAATTGATCACCCGCCGGCTCGCGCTGGCCATGGTCAAGGTGTCGATGTCCCGCAGACGCAGGTGCAAGTGCACACTCATGCTCGCCAGGATCGCCAGGCAGACTTTCGGCTGGTCTTCCAGGGCGTTGCGGTAATGGCTGCCTTCGATACTCACCAGCACGCTGTCCTTCAGCGCCGTGGCGCTCACCGGGTAGAGACGGGCCTGGCTGAACAGCAACGCTTCGGCAAAGGTCTGGCCGGGCTGAATGATCTCCACCAGGTTTTCCTGACCTTCGCCGGTAAGCCGGTACAACTTGATCTGGCCGCTGACCAGCAGGAAAAAGCGCTTGGCCGGATCCCCTTGGTGCATGAGCGTGCTGTGACAGCTCAGGCGCTTGAGCATCGCCAGGCCGCAGACTTCCTCGAAGATTTTCTCCGGCAGTTGGCTGAACAGATGGTGACGACGCAACGTTAAAACGATGGAAGGGTGGGTCAGCATGGCGTACCTCCGCTGACGCTCATAGTAGAGAGCGCGAGCCGGATGACCTATGCCTCTGCCGGCCTACCTCTAAAGAGGCATGCTCCTCAGCCCGCATTGCGCAAGTGCTCCATGGCCCACACCGCCGCCTCAACCCGAGAGCGCAAACCGAGTTTGTGCAGCAGGTTTTTCACGTGAACCTTGACCGTGCCTTCGGTGATGCCCAGCTTGTGCCCGATAACTTTGTTGCTGAAGCCGCTGGCGATGGTTTTCAGCACCTGACGTTCACGCTCGGTCAGTTCCACCACGGTCTGGCGCTGTGGTGAACGCAGTGCCTGGGCCATGACTTGGGTCAGACCCGGACTGATCACCAATTCGCCGTTCAAGGCATTGCGGATGTACTGAATCAACAGTTCGGGTTCCATGTCCTTGAGCAGGTAGCCGTCGGCATCCAGACGCAATGCGTCGCGAATATCGTCTTCGGCATCCGAGACCGTAAACAGCAGCACCTTGCCGGTGTAGTGCATCGCCCGTAATTGGCGCAGGGTTTCAATGCCATTCATCAGCGGCATGTTGTTATCGAGCAACACCAGATCCGGTTGCAGCGGCTCGATCAGACTGAGTGCTTCTTCGCCGTTGTTGGCTTCACCGACGATCAGGAAATCATCTTCGAGTTCGAGCATCTGGCGGATGCCGTGACGCATCATCGGGTGGTCGTCGACCAGCAGGATGGTGTGTTGCAGGGACGGGTTCATGTGGCGCTACCTTCTGTTTGCTGCCCGAGAAACTCCGGTTGGAATTCCAGTTGGACGAGGGTGCCTTGCGGCTCCCTGGACATTATTTTGAGTTGACCGCGCAAGCTGCGGGCCCGCTCATCCATGATTTTCAGGCCGTGGTGTTCGCGCTGGTCGACGTCGCCGCTGAAGCCACGCCCGTCGTCTTCGACGACGAGCCTCACGGTTTCACCGTCCTGACGCAGTTGCAGCCAGGCGTTTTGCGCGTGGGCGTGGCGTAGGCAGTTGGAGAGCGCTTCGCGGGTGATCTGCAAGATGTGGATTTGCTCGCTGGCCGATAACTGAAAGGCCAGCGCGTCGACGTGCAGGTGTACCTGGAATTCCCCGCGCCTGGAAAACTCCTCGGCGGTGTCCTTGAGCTCCTGCACCAGTCCCGCATCGTGAATCTGCAGGCGAAAAGTGGTCAGCAACTCGCGTAACTGACGGTAGGCATTGTTCAGCCCTTCGCGCAGTTCGGCGGTGACGTTTTCCAGGGTTTCGATCGGTTCGCCACGGCGCATCAGGGTTTGCAGGCGGCTGACTTGCAGCTTCATGTAGGACAGGGCCTGGGCCAGTGAGTCGTGCAGTTCGCGGGCAATGATCGTGCGCTCGTCGAGCAGCAGCAGGCGATGATCCTGTTCCCGTTGGCGTTTGAGCGACAGCGAGGTGCCGATCAGATTGGCCAGGGCCTGGATCAATTGGGTTTCCCAGGCTTGCGTCGGGTGCCCGTCGACAAAGTGCGCCTTGAGTTCACCCAGTTCACTGCCCTGATTGCTGATGCTGAACGTTTGCGGGCTGGCTTTATGGTGCTTCTGACACGTGGCGCAATCACTGCTGGCGCAGACTTCCCGGATGTTCGCGCCGTGGAGGGCGAGCAACTGCTGGGCCGGTGCCTGCATTTGTCCTTGCAGGCACAGCGACAGACGCAAGCCGGGCAAGCGTTGCTGGAAGCGTCGGATCAACTCATCCAGCCCTTCGGCATTGGCCAGGCGTGTGGCCAGGCTTCGACTGCTTTGGTACAGCAACTCGAGGGCGGCATTAGCTTGTTGCAGGTTCAGGGTTTTTTGCTGGACCTGACTCTCAAGGGTGCGATGCGAGTCTTCGATCGTCTCGGCCATGGCGTTGAAGCTCGTGGCCAACTGGCCCAGTTCGTCCTGGGACTGATGATTGACCCGCACCTTGAAATCGCCGCGACGAAAGCGCTGGGTCGCGTCCACCAACTCTTTCAAGGGCATGACGACCCCGTACTGCAATTCGTAGAGGCCAATCAGCAGGACGAACAGGGTGGTGAACAAGGCCAGGCCCTGGATCAACTGTTGCCAGCCTTGCTTCTGTTCGCTTTGGCGCTGCAACAGGTTGACGAACTGGTTCAGTTGTTCAACGAAGGGCAGGGCCTGGACCTGAAAGTAGGCGGCATCGCCGCGCTCCAGTGCCGGGTGCAAATCCTCGTCCCATTGCTGCTGGATTTGCCCGTAGCTGATTTGCAGGGCGGCGCTTGGGCCATCCTCCAGCACCGCCTTGAGTGACTGGCTGGTGAGTCGGGTTTGCAGGCTGTCGGTGATGGCGGCGATTTCTTCGTCGGTTGCCCCCGCGGCCAGTTCCCAGCTCAGGTGGTAAGTCTCCATGCGCACCGAGCCTGCGGTGTTGATGGCGGCCGCATCGCCCTGGCTGAACCAGGCGATCAGTCCGGCGCTCAACGAACTGGCGAGAGCGAGCACGGCGATCAGGATCACGGCTAGCCCGGCGCGAGCGGGCAGGGAGCTGCGCAACCAGCGAATCATCAGCGCAGGTCCCGGAAAAAATCAGGAAAACAGAGCACGTGGAGCTCCAGGAAGGGGTTTTGTCGCCGATCCCGGGCGCGCTACCTCTAAAGAGTTGTCGACTGATCCTTGTCAGCAAAAACCTTGGCAGAAAACCTTAAGACGCTGATAAACAAACGGTTTTAGGGTTTTCCTGTACTACCTCCTTAGAGGTAGACCGCACAAGCATAGGCCTATGCCCCCTAGGGCTTCGTTGACATGGATCAAGTTTTTGCGGGGTTCGCCTCTCTAGTCTGCCGCCATGGCTAATTGATTGGAGAGCATTTGTGAACCAACCGCGTGTACGACAAGGCTTGGTGCTGGGCATGAGCACGCTGGCCTTCACTATGTGTTTCATGGTCTGGATGATGTTTGCCGTGCTCGGTGTACCGATCAAGGACCTTCTCCAGCTCAACGAAACTCAGTTCGGCCTGCTGGCCGCGACCCCGGTCCTGACCGGCTCGCTGGTGCGGTTGCCACTGGGCCTGCTGACCGACCGCTTTGGCGGGCGCAGTGTGTTCTTCCTGCTGATGCTGGCCGGCGTGACGCCGCTGTACCTGATCAGTCACGCCACCGCCTACTGGCAGTTCCTGGTGCTGGGCTTGTTCGTCGGCCTGGCCGGCGGCTCGTTCTCGGTCGGGATCGCCTACGTCGCCAAATGGTTCGACAAAGAGAACCAGGGCTTCGCGATGGGCATCTTCGGCGCCGGTAACGCCGGAGCTGCGGTGACCAAGTTTCTCGCCCCGGCGCTGATCGCTGCTGGCAGCTGGCAGCTGGTGCCGAAAGTCTTCAGCGCGATCCTCTTTATTACTGCGTTGTTGTTCTGGTTCCTCAGCGCCGAAAACAAGGACCACCGCAGTGCTACCGGCGCCACCTTGCGTGGGCAACTGAGCTCGCTGAAGGACCCAGCGGTGTGGCGCTATTGCCAGTACTACTCGATCGTCTTCGGTGGTTATGTCGCCCTCGCGCTGTGGATGACCAAGTACTACGTGCAGGAATACGGTTTCAGCCTGCAAAGCGCGGCGTTGCTGGCGGCCTGTTTCTCCCTGCCTGGCGGCGTGCTGCGCGCGGTCGGCGGCTGGATGTCGGATCGCTGGGGTGCGCAAAGCGTGACCTGGTGGGTGTTGTGGGTCAGCTGGATCTGCCTGTTCCTGCTCTCGTATCCGCAAACCCAACTGCAAGTGCAAACGATCAACGGCCCGGTGGATTTCCACATCGGCCTCAATCCCGCGCTGTTCACCGTGCTGCTGTTCGTCATGGGCATCGCCTTCGCGTTCGGCAAGGCCTCGGTCTTCAAGTACATCGCCAACGACTACCCGAAAAACATGGGCGCGGTGTCCGGCATCGTCGGCCTCGCCGGTGGCCTGGGCGGGTTCGTGCTGCCAATCCTGTTCGGCGCCCTGGTGGACCTCACCGGCGTGCGCTCTTCCTGCTTCATGTTGATGTACGGCGTGGTCTGGGTCTCCCTCACCTGGATGTACTTCAGCGAAATACGCAAAAGCGCGGTGCTGGGTAAAACGCCGCTGCTGACCCCGTCCCCGATTTCCAGCATTGCCCTAGGAGAAGAACATGTCCGTTCTGCAAAAGCCTGACAAAGGCCCGGTCATTCATGACTGGCGCCCCGAGGACCCAGCGTTCTGGGGACGTAGCGGCAAACAGACCGCCACGCGCAACTTGTGGATTTCCATTCCTGCGCTGCTGCTGGCCTTTGCGGTGTGGATGGTCTGGAGCACGGTGATCGTGCGCTTGAACGCCATCGGTTTCACCTTCACCACCGACCAGCTGTTCTGGCTGGCGGCGTTGCCGGGGCTGTCCGGGGCGACTTTGCGCGTCTTCTATTCCTTTATGGTGCCGATCTTCGGTGGCCGTCGCTGGACCGCCCTGAGCACCGCGTCACTGTTGTTGCCCTCTATCTGGATGGGCTTCGCCGTGCAGGACCCGAGTACCTCCTACAGCGTGTTCGTGTTGATTGCCTTGCTCTGCGGTTTTGGCGGCGGCAACTTCGCGTCGAGCATGTCCAACATCAGTTTCTTCTATCCCAAGTCGCAGCAGGGCACGGCCCTTGGCCTCAACGCCGGGCTGGGTAACCTGGGCGTCTCGGTGATGCAGTTCTGTGTGCCGCTGGTGATTACCTTTGGCGTGTTCGGTTTCATGGGCGGTAAGCCTCAAGCCCTGCCGGACGGCGGTCAGTTGTGGTTGCAGAACGCCGGTTTCATCTGGGTGCCGTTTATTGTCCTGGTGACGGTGCTGGCCTGGTTCGGCATGAATGATTTGTCCAGTGCCCGCGCTTCTTTCAGCGAGCAGGCGGTGATCTTCAAACGCAAACACAACTGGCTGATGTGCTGGTTGTACCTGGCGACCTTCGGTTCGTTCATCGGTTTCTCCGCCGCGTTTCCGCTGCTGATCAAAACCTCGTTCCCTGATGTCATCGCTTTGAAATTCGCCTTCCTCGGCCCGTTGGTCGGTGCGCTGGTACGCCCATTGGGCGGCTGGCTGGCGGACAAGCTTGGCGGCGCGAAAGTGACCTTGTGGAACTTCGTGCTGATGATCGTGATGGTCTTTGGCGTGTTGCACTTCCTGCCGCAAAACGGCACAGGCGGCAACTTCTACGGCTTCCTCGGCATGTTCATGCTGCTGTTCATTACCACTGGCATCGGCAACGGCTCCACCTTCCGCATGATCCCGGTGATCTTCCGCACCCAGCATGAAAAAGCCTCGGCCGGAAAACCACCCGCCGTGCGCGAACAAGCGCTGAAAAATGCCGGTAAAGAGTCAGCCGCGGTCCTGGGCTTCAGTTCGGCCATGGGCGCCTTCGGTGCGTTCTTCATTCCCAAATCCTTCGGCACTTCGATGGCCCAGACCGGCGGCCCGGAGATGGCCTTCTACATGTTCGTCGGCTTTTACCTGAGCTGCATCGTCGTGACCTGGTGGTGGTACGCGCGCAAAGGCGCCGCGACACCCTGCTGAGTCGAACCGAATCTAACCATTGCGTGGGCGGGGCACAGACTCCGCGACAAAGCCTGAGAGGACTACACCGTGAGTCATTTACTGGATCAATTGCGGTTTTTCAATCGCAAGCAAAACGAGTTTTCCGACGGTCATGGCGAGACCCGCAAAGAGTCTCGCGACTGGGAGAACGTTTACCGTTCACGCTGGCAGTACGACAAGATCGTGCGCTCCACCCACGGGGTGAACTGCACCGGCTCCTGCTCGTGGAAGATCTACGTCAAGAACGGCCTGATCACCTGGGAAACCCAGCAGACCGATTACCCGCGTACCCGCAACGATCTGCCGAACCATGAGCCCCGTGGCTGCCCGCGTGGTGCCAGTTACAGCTGGTACATCTACAGCGCCAACCGGCTCAAGTACCCGAAAATTCGCAAGCCGTTGCTCAAGCTCTGGCGCGATGCGCGGCAAACCATGGCGCCGGTGGAAGCCTGGGCCAGTATTGTCGAGGACAAGGTCAAGGCCGACTCCTATAAAAGCAAACGCGGCATGGGTGGCTTCATTCGCTCCAACTGGGAGGAAGTCAACGAGATCATCGCTGCGTCCAACGTCTATACGATCAAGCAATACGGCCCTGACCGGATCGTCGGCTTCTCGCCGATCCCGGCCATGTCGATGGTCAGCTACGCCGCAGGGTCGCGTTACCTGTCGCTGATCGGCGGCGCCTGCCTGAGCTTTTATGACTGGTACTGCGACTTGCCACCGGCCTCGCCGATGGTCTGGGGCGAGCAGACCGACGTGCCGGAATCGGCCGACTGGTACAACTCCAACTACATCATTGCCTGGGGCTCCAACGTCCCGCAGACCCGTACCCCCGACGCGCACTTCTTTACCGAAGTCCGTTACAAGGGCACCAAGACTGTGGCGATCACCCCGGATTACTCGGAAGTCGCCAAGCTCACCGACCTGTGGCTGAACCCTAAACAAGGCACCGATGCGGCGCTGGCCCAGGCGTTCAACCATGTGATCTTCAAAGAATTTCACCTGGACAAACCGAGCGCCTATTTCACCGACTACGCCAAGCGCTTTACCGATTTGCCGGTGCTGGTGCTGCTCAAGCAAATGGTCGACAAGGCACCGGGCGCCGGTTACCAGCCGGACCGCTTCCTGCGCGCCAGCGACCTGACCGACAACCTTGGCCAGGAAAACAACCCGGAATGGAAAACCATCGCCCTGGATGTCAGCGGCGAACTGGTGTCCCCTCAGGGCTCCATCGGTTATCGCTGGGGCGAGAAGGGCAAGTGGAACATCCTGCCTCGTGAAGGCGGCGAAGGCCGTGAGATCGATCTGAAACTGAGTCTGATTGGCGATGACGTCGCCGAAGTGGCGTTCCCGTATTTTGCCGGCGAGTCCCACGAGCACTTCCAGCACGTGGCCGGCGATGCTGTGCAATACCGTCGCGTGCCGGTGCATAACGTGGTGCTGGCGGACGGAAGCGTGGCCAAAGTGGCCACCGTGTTCGACCTGTCGGCCGCCAACCTGGCGATCGATCGCGGCCTCGGTGGCGAAAACGTCGCCAAGGATTACGACGACGCCTCGGTGCCTGGCACCCCGGCGTGGCAGGAGCAGATCACCGGCGTCAGCCGTGAGAAAGCCATTCAGATTGCCCGTGAGTTCGCCGACAACGCCGACAAGACCAAGGGTCGCTCGATGATCATCGTCGGCGCGGCGATGAACCACTGGTACCACATGGACATGAACTACCGCGGGCTGATCAACATGCTCATGCTCTGCGGGTGTGTCGGCCAGACCGGTGGCGGTTGGGCGCACTACGTTGGCCAGGAAAAACTCCGTCCGCAATGCGGCTGGCTGCCATTGGCGTTCGGCCTGGACTGGAACCGTCCGCCTCGCCAAATGAACGGCACCAGCTTCTTCTACGCCCACAGTTCGCAGTGGCGTCACGAGAAAATGAGCATGCACGACGTGCTCTCGCCATTGGCCGATAAATCACAATTCCCCGAGCATGCGCTGGACTACAACATCCGCGCCGAACGCGCCGGCTGGTTGCCCAGCGCACCGCAACTCAACACTAACCCTTTGCACATTTGTCGCGACGCGGCTGCGGCCGGCATGGACCCGAAAGACTACGTGGTCAAGTCGTTGCAGGACGGTTCGCTGCGTTTTTCCTGCGAACAGCCGGACAGCCCGGTCAACTTCCCGCGCAACATGTTCATCTGGCGTTCCAACCTGCTGGGCTCCTCGGGCAAGGGCCACGAGTACATGCTCAAGTACCTGCTGGGCACCAAAAACGGTGTGATGAACGAAGACATCGGCCAGGTCGGCGACTGCAAACCCGAAGAAGCCGAATGGGTGGACGAGGGCGCCATCGGCAAGCTCGATCTGGTCACTACGCTGGACTTCCGCATGTCCTCGACCTGCGTCTATTCCGACATCGTGTTGCCGACCGCAACCTGGTACGAAAAAGACGACATGAACACCTCGGACATGCACCCGTTCATTCACCCGTTGTCGGCTGCCATCGACCCGGCGTGGGAATCGCGTTCCGACTGGGAAATCTACAAAGGCATCGCCAAGGCGTTTTCCAGTATGTCCGAAGGGCACCTGGGCGTTGAGAAGGACCTGGTGACCATCCCGCTGATGCACGACAGCGTCGGCGAATTGGCCCAACCGTTTGGCGGCACCGACTGGAAAAGCGCCGGCGTGGCACCGGAGCCAGGCAAAAACGCGCCGAATCTGCATGTGGTCGAGCGTGACTACCCGAACATCTACAAACAGTTCTCGTCCCTCGGGCCATTGCTGGAGAAACACGGCAACGGCGGCAAGGGCATCAACTGGAACACCGAAGACGAAGTGAAATTCCTCGGTGAACTCAATCACAAAGAAGGCGATGCCGGTATCAGCCAGGGTCGGCCGAAAATCGACACGGCCATCGACGCAGCTGAAGTGATTCTGTCCCTGGCGCCGGAAACCAACGGCCAGGTGGCGGTCAAGGCCTGGGCTGCACTGTCGGAATTCACCGGCATCGATCACAGCCACCTGGCGCTGTCCAAGGCCCACGAGGCCATCCGGTTCCGCGACATTCAGGCACAGCCGCGCAAAATCATTTCCAGCCCCACCTGGTCGGGTCTCGAAGACGATCACGTCAGCTACAACGCCGGCTACACCAACGTTCACGAAGGGATCCCATGGCGCACCATCACCGGTCGCCAGCAGTTCTACCAGGATCACCCGTGGATGCAGGCGTTCGGCGAACAACTGATGAGTTATCGGCCGCCGGTTAACACCCGCACCATTGAAGGGGTGAAAGGCAAGCGCAGTAACGGCCACAAGGAAATCGTCCTGAACTGGATCACCCCGCACCAGAAGTGGGGCATCCACAGCACCTACAGCGACAACCTGCTGATGCTGACCCTCAGCCGTGGCGGGCCGATTGTCTGGCTCTCGGAGAACGACGCGAAAAGCGCAGGCATCGAGGACAACGACTGGATCGAGTGCTTCAACATCAACGGTGCACTGACTGCCCGTGCGGTGGTCAGCCAACGGGTCAAGGACGGCATGGTGATGATGTACCACGCCCAGGAACGGATCGTGAACGTGCCCGGTTCGGAAACCACCAAGACCCGTGGCGGCCACCACAACTCGGTCACCCGAGTGGTGCTCAAACCGACCCACATGATCGGCGGCTATGCCCAGCAAGCCTACGGTTTCAACTATTACGGCACGGTCGGTTGCAACCGCGATGAATTCGTCGTGGTGCGCAAAATGTCCAAAGTCGACTGGCTCGATGGTTCAAGTGGCGATGACTTGCCGCGTCCATTGCCGACCGATATTGAGGAGAACTGAGATGAAGATTCGCTCACAAATCGGCATGGTTCTGAACCTGGACAAATGCATCGGTTGCCACACTTGTTCGATCACCTGCAAAAACGTCTGGACCAGCCGCGAAGGCATGGAATACGCCTGGTTCAACAACGTCGAATCGAAACCCGGGATCGGCTACCCGAAAGAATGGGAAAACCAGGACAAGTGGAAGGGTGGCTGGATCCGCAATGCCAACGGCACGATCAACCCGCGCATCGGCGGTAAATTCCGCGTGTTGGCGAACATTTTCGCTAACCCGGATCTGCCGAGCCTCGACGACTACTACGAACCGTTCGACTTCGATTACCAGCACCTGCACACCGCGCCGCTGGGCGAGCATCAACCCACCGCGCGCCCGCGTTCGCTGATCTCCGGCAAGCGCATGGAGAAAATCGAGTGGGGCCCGAACTGGGAAGAAATCCTCGGCACCGAATTCGCCAAGCGTCGCAAGGACAAGAACTTCGAAAAGATCCAGGCGGACATTTACGGCGAGTACGAAAACACCTTCATGATGTATTTGCCGCGCCTGTGCGAGCACTGCCTCAACCCGACGTGCGCAGCGGCTTGCCCGAGCGGGGCGATCTACAAACGTGAAGAAGACGGCATCGTCCTGATTGACCAGGAGAAATGCCGTGGCTGGAGGATGTGCATCAGCGGCTGCCCGTACAAGAAGATCTATTTCAACTGGAAAAGCGGCAAGTCCGAGAAATGCATCTTCTGCTACCCGCGTATCGAAGCCGGGATGCCGACCGTTTGCGCGGAAACCTGCGTTGGGCGCATCCGCTACCTCGGTGTGCTGCTGTATGACGCCGATCGCATCAGCGAAGTGGCAAGCACCGCCAATGAGCAGGACCTGTACGAGAAACAACTGGAGATCTTCCTCGATCCAAATGACCCGGCGGTGATTCGTCAGGCTCTGGCCGATGGCGTCCCGCAGTCGGTGATCGATTCAGCCCAACGTTCCCCGGTCTACAAAATGGCTGTGGATTGGAAACTCGCACTGCCGCTGCACCCGGAATATCGCACCTTGCCGATGGTTTGGTACGTACCGCCGCTGTCGCCGATCCAGAACGCCGCCACTGCTGGCACCGTCGGTATGAACGGGGTGATCCCTGACGTCGACAGCCTGCGTATTCCACTGAAGTACCTGGCGAACCTGTTGACCGCGGGCGATGAAAAGCCGGTCAAGCGTGCGCTTAAACGCTTGCTGGCGATGCGCGCCTACAAACGTTCCGAGCAAGTCGACGGCGTTCAGGACCTGCAAGTGCTGGCGGATGTCGGCTTGAGCGTGGCCCAGGTCGAGGAGATGTATCGCTACCTGGCAATCGCCAACTACGAGGACCGCTTTGTTGTACCGAGCGCCCACCGTGAAGACGCCATGAGCGACGCCTTCGCTGAGCGTTCCGGGTGTGGTTTCAGTTTCGGCAGCGGCTGTAGCGGCAGCTCCGACACCAACATGTTCGGCGCCAAGAAAGCCAACCGCCGCGACATCCTGAAAACCGTCCAGTTGTGGGAGGAATGAGCATGCAAATTCTCAAAGTGATTTCGCTGCTGCTCGATTACCCGACCGAAACACTGATTGGTGGTCGCGACGAACTGGAGCAAGCGATCATCCAGTCACGGGAAATCAGCCCGACGCAGCGCGGTGCGTTGTTCGAATTGCTCGAGCTGATCTGCGCCAATGACCTGATGGACGGGCAGGAGCACTACGGTGCGCTGTTCGGTCGGGGGCGCTCGCTGTCGCTGCTGCTGTTTGAGCATGTGCACGGTGAATCCCGCGACCGTGGTCAGGCGATGGTCGACATGATGGCGCAATACGAAGAAGCCGGTTTTGCCATCGGCGTCAAAGAGCTGCCCGATTACATCCCGCTGTACCTGGAGTTCCTCTCCACCCGCGAAGACATCGAGGCCCGCGAGGGCCTGGCGGATGTTTCGCATTTGCTGGCCTTGCTCGCTGCACGTCTGGAAGAGCGCGAAAGCGCCTATGCCAGCTGCTTCCGGGCGCTGCTGCAAATTGCCGGGGCCGAGCCGCATCAAGTGGTCGCCGACCTGCGGGCGCAGGTCGCGGCGGAACCTCGCGACGACTCCCTCGAAGCCCTCGACAAGATCTGGGAAGAGGAGGCCGTGGACTTCCTCCAGGCTGAACAGCAGGACCGTTGCAGTTCGCTGCCAAGCGCACCGGGCAAGGCCCGTGAGGAAAGCGCGGTGCCGTTGCATTGGGTGGATTTTCAGCATGAAGGGTTGGCCGCCGTGCCAGCCAAGGAGGTAGGCAATGTCTAAATGGAACCTGTTGTTGTTCGGGGTCTATCCCTACGTCGCCCTGGCGATTTGCCTGATTGGCAGCTGGGCGCGCTTCGATCTGTCGCAGTACACCTGGAAGGCGGGCTCCAGCCAGATGCTCAATCAGCGCGGCATGCGCGTGGCGAGCAACTTCTTCCACATCGGTGTGTTGTTCGTGCTGGCGGGGCATTTCGTCGGCCTGCTGACCCCGGCGTCGATTTATCACCACGTGATCAGCACTGAGAACAAGCAGTTGCTGGCAATGGTCTCGGGCGGGCTCTTCGGTTTGTTATGCCTGATTGGCTTGCTGATGCTGGTTAACCGGCGGCTCAGTGATCCTCGGGTACGCGCCACCTCCAGTCCTTCGGACATCCTGGTGCTTCTGGTGTTGCTCGCGCAATTGCTGCTCGGTCTGCTGACCATCGTCGCGTCTACCGGGCACATGGATGGTTCGGTGATGGTGATGCTCGCCGATTGGGCGCAGAACACCGTGCTGTTGCGTCCGGTGGAAGCAGCGGCGTCCATCGAGCCGGTCGGGCTGATCTACAAGTTGCATGTGTTTCTCGGTTTGACCCTGTTTGTCCTGTTCCCCTTCACCCGTCTCGTACACATGATCAGCGCACCGATCTGGTACCTGGGGCGTCGTTATCAAATCGTTCGTCAGAAGTACTGAGGAGACAATCATGTCAGGTGGATGTGGATGTGGTGGTGGTAACGGGGGCAGCGGTGGCTGCGCTTCTTCAAAAAAAGCGGAGGCTGCTCTCGACATCGCGCCGGTCGCACAGGCGCAGTTTGAAGCCCTGCCGGTTGAGCCCGCAGGGGCCGATGACGCCCCGGCGCAGTTGATCGCCAGCAGTGAACAGGAGTGGCCGATCATCAGCGTCAACGAGGTGTCGATCACCCCGGAAGCGATGGCCCAGGAGCTGCAATATCACCCGGCCGAAAGCCGCGAGGAGGCGGTCTTCCTGGCCGCCAGGGCGCTGGTGATCCGCGAGTTGTTGCAGCAGCGCATCACCGAACTCGGCGTGTCGCTGGAAATCGGCGCCGGTGAAAACGAAGAAGAAGCGGCCACTCGCTTGCTGCTCGAACGTGAGGTGAAAGTGCCTCAGTGTGACGAGGAGTCGAGTCTGCGTTACTACGAAAACAATCGCGGGCGCTTCCACAGCGCGCCGTTGCTGGCGGTGCGGCACATCCTGCTCGAATGTGCACCAGACGATGTCGAGGCCCGCGAGCTTGCGCAGGGTCAGGCCGAAGTCCTGCTGCAGCAACTGGATGAGTTTCCCGGCAGTTTCGCCGAGCTGGCCGTGAAATATTCGGCCTGCCCGTCGAAGGCTCAGGGCGGTTCTCTGGGGCAGATCAGCAAGGGCCAGACCGTGCCTGAACTGGAACGTCAGCTGTTCACCTTGGCACCGGGCCTGGCCAGCAAACCGCTGGAAAGTCGTTACGGCTGGCATGTGATCAGTGTCGATCAGCGAATCGAAGGCATGCCGTTGCCCTTTGAAGTGGTGTCGACGGCGATCCGCACACAGTTGCAGCAAGGCGTCTGGCAGAAAGCGCTGGTGCAGTACCTGCAAACCCTGATCGGTGCTGCGGATATTCGCGGCATTCACTTGCAGGGCGCCGACTCACCGCTGGTGCAGTGAGCATCGAGGCAAACCGGGAGAAGTGATGAACGCTGTGATGCAGGATGGTTTTGGACGGCAGATCGATTATCTGCGGATGTCGGTGACGGACCGCTGTGATTTTCGCTGTGTGTATTGCATGGCGAAAAACATGACGTTCCTGCCGCGGCAGCAGGTGCTCACACTGGAGGAATTGCAGCGCTTGGCGACGCTGTTCGTTGGCCTGGGTGTACGCAAAATCCGTCTGACCGGCGGCGAGCCGCTGATCCGTCCCGGCATTGTCGGACTGTGCCGCAACATCGCCGCTTTACCCGGTTTGCGCGAACTGGTGATGACCAGCAACGGCTCGCAACTGGGCCGTCTGGCCCGGCCATTGGTCGACGCCGGGGTCAAGCGGATGAACATCAGCCTCGATAGCCTGGACGGACAGAAGTTTCGGGCGATCACCCGTAACGGCGATCTCGACCAGGTGCTCAACGGCATTGAAGCGGCGCGGGACGCTGGGTTCGAGCGGGTCAAACTCAACTGCGTGGTGATGAAGGGGCGCAACTTCGATGAAGTCCCGGCGTTGGTGCAGTACGCTATCGACCAGCGCATCGACATCAGTTTTATCGAAGAAATGCCTTTGGGCGACGTCGGTCGTTCCCGGGGCGAATCGTTCTGTTCCAGCGACGAAGTGCGCACGCTGATCACCAGCCAGCATCGGTTGCTCGACAGCACCGAAAACAGCGGCGGACCGGCGCGTTATGTGCGTCTGGAACGCCATTCTGATACCCGGATCGGTTTCATTTCGCCCAACAGCCACAACTTTTGTGGCAGCTGTAATCGGGTGCGGATGACTGTTGAAGGGAAGTTGTTGCTGTGCCTGGGGCAGGACGATGCTCTGGATTTGCGGGGATTGCTGCGGCGTTATCCACTGGATGACCAACCGGTGATCAATGCAGTCCAGCGGGCCCTGCGTGGCAAGCCACTGCGCCACGATTTCAGTCCCGACGGGGAGGTACAGATTGTCAGATTCATGAACATGAGTGGCGGTTGATCCCTAAAACACAGCAAATCAAATGTGGGAGCGAGCTTGCTCGCGATAGCGGTAGACCAGTCGACATCACTGTTGAATGTGCTGCAGTCATCGCGAGCAAGCTCGCTCCCACATTTGATTCTCGCTGGCCCAAGTGTTTTTTATCCACCCTGCATTCGGGCGTTTCTTTCGCCGGTAAATCTTGATATCGATCAATTGCAGATCAGCACTTTGTCCGTAGCCTTCACTGCATGTTGTGGTTTTAAGTTTGATCAAGTCTATATGTAGTGTCTGGAGGCCAAATGCAGAGCACGCTGATCGCAGTAGGATGTAACCGCTTGCACAAACGCGATGGCAGTCAGGTCGCCTTCGATGCCGACAAGATCCGTCAGGCATTGATCGCCGCCGGCAAGGCGACAGGGGAGTACGGCGAGGTTGAGGTTGAAGGCTTGCTTCAGGCGGTATTGGCCAGGCTCGAAGGGTTGCCAAGACTCCATGTCGAGCAAATCCAGGACCGTGTTGAACGGGTGTTGATGGACGCCGGTTTTTTCCTCGCCATGCGCGCCTACATCGTCTACCGCGAGCAGCACGGGCGCTTGCGCCGCGACCGCCGGACCATGGTCGAAGTGGCGACCTCGATGAACGAATACCTGGACCGTGAAGACTGGCGGGTCCAGGCCAACGCCAATCAGGGTTACTCATTGGGCGGACTGGTGTTGAACGTGTCGGGCAAGGTCACCGCCAACTACTGGCTGGACGAGGTGTACAGCGAGGCCATCGGCCAGGCTCACCGCGAGGCGGATTTGCATGTACACGACCTGGACATGCTCGCCGGTTACTGCGCCGGCTGGTCGCTGCGCACCCTGTTGCACGAAGGGCTCAACGGTGTGCCGGGGCGTGTCGAAGCCGGTCCGCCGAAGCACTTGAGTAGTGCCCTGGGGCAAATGGTGAATTTCCTCGGTACCCTGCAAAACGAATGGGCCGGCGCCCAGGCGTTCAGCTCGTTCGACACCTACCTGGCGCCCTATGTGCGCAAGGATCAGCTGAGTTTTCAGGAGGTACGCCAGGCGATTCAGGAGTTCATTTATAACCTCAACGTGCCTTCACGCTGGGGCACCCAGACGCCTTTCACCAACCTGACCTTCGACTGGGTGTGCCCGCAGGATTTGCGTGAGCAGATACCCGTCATCGGCGGTGAGGAAATGCCGTTTGCCTATGGTGACCTGCAAGTCGAAATGGAGCTGCTCAACCGCGCCTACATCGAGGTGATGCAGGCCGGCGATGCGAAAGGGCGGGTGTTCACCTTTCCGATCCCGACCTACAACATCACCCACGACTTTCCATGGGACAGTGAAAACGCCGACCGCCTGTTCGAGATGACTGCGCGTTACGGCCTGCCGTATTTCCAGAACTTCCTCAATTCGGACCTGCAACCCAATCAGGTGCGCTCGATGTGCTGCCGTTTGCAGCTGGATGTCCGCGAGTTGCTCAAGCGGGGCGGCGGCTTGTTCGGCTCGGCGGAGCAGACTGGATCGCTCGGCGTCGTGACCATCAACTGCGCGCGGCTCGGCTATGTGTTCAAGGGTGATACCAGCGGTTTACTGCAGCGTCTGGACACGCTGATGGAACTGGCGATGGAAAGCCTGGAGGTCAAGCGCAAGGTGATTCAGCACCACATGGATGCCGGTTTGTACCCGTACACCAAGCGTTACCTGGGCACCTTGCGCAACCATTTTTCCACCATAGGCCTCAACGGCATGCATGAAATGCTGCGCAATTTCACCGGCGACGAGGAGGGCATGCACACCGAGCACGGCCGGCAGTTTGCCCTGAAGATGCTCGATCATGTGCGTGCCACGTTACTGCGTTTCCAGGAAGAAACCGGTCACATGTACAACCTGGAAGCGACGCCGGCCGAGGGCACGACCTACCGCTTCGCCAAGGAAGACCTCAAGCGCTACCCCGACATTCTCCAGGCTGGCAGCGTGCAAGCGCCGTATTACACCAACTCCTCGCAACTGCCCGTGGGCTACACCGAAGACCCCTTCGAGGCCCTGGAACTTCAAGACGAGCTGCAATGCAAATACACCGGCGGCACGGTCTTGCACCTGTACATGGCCGAGCGGATTTCTTCGACCGAGGCCTGCAAGCAACTGGTGCGCAAAGCCCTTGGCCGCTTCCGCCTGCCGTACCTGACCGTGACCCCGACATTCTCCATCTGCCCGGTGCACGGCTACCTCGATGGCGAACATGAGTTCTGCCCGAAATGCGACGAGGTCCTGCTACTGCAAGAACAGAAGCTCGGCACCGTTCATTGATTTCGATCCACTCAACTGCAAGGAGCTTCACCATGACTGCATCGCAAACATTGCCCCAGGCTCAACGTCAACGCTGCGAAGTCTGGACCCGGGTGATGGGCTATCACCGCCCTGTGTCGGCGTTCAACCCGGGTAAACAGTCGGAGCACCGCGAGCGGGTGCACTTCACTGAAAGCGCGGCGCTGGCCGGGCGCCAATGAGTCGAACGCTTCGGGTCGGGGGCATGGTGCCCCTGACCACTATCGACTATCCGGGACAGCTCGCCTGCGTGTTGTTTTGCCAGGGTTGCGCCTGGCGTTGTCGTTACTGCCATAACCCGCAGTTGATCCCGCCTCGTGGCACAGACGAAGTGGATTGGCGGCGGGTGTTGGCGTTTCTGCAACGGCGTCAGGACCTGCTCGATGCGGTGGTGTTCAGTGGCGGCGAGCCGACCTTGCAGGACGGTTTGCTCGGCGCCATGGATGAAGTGCGGGCGATGGGATTTCGCATCGGTTTGCACAGCGCCGGCATCAAGCCCGCAGCGTTCGCCAAGGCACTGGCCGGGGCCGATTGGGTTGGTTTCGATGTCAAGGCGTTGCCCGAGGATTGCCAGGCGATCACCCGGGTCGAGGGCAGCGGAACGGCCAACTGGCGCAGCCTTGAGCATCTGCTGGCCAGCGGTGTCGACTACGAATGTCGCACCACGGTGCATTGGCATCTGTTCGAGCCGGCGCGTCTGCTGATCCTCGCCAAGCGCTTGAGCGAACTCGGCGTCAAACGCTTCGCCGTGCAGTTGGTTCGCACCGAGCGGATGTTCGATCCGCTGCTGCCGAGTGTTTCGGCACAAGCCTTGCTACCAGAGCTGTGGGAGGCCATGCGCGAGTTGTTTCCAGCCTTCGTGTTACGGGGGTAACAGAGGCTGAGGTTTAACGTTTAGCGGTGAGATCCACCATTAGGTTTTCAAATGCGCTGCCAATCGGCAGGTATCAAACGGGGAGCATTTGATATGGCCAAATTAACGACAGCACAACGTATCGTCATCGGCTTTGCCATCGCGCCGCTGGCATTGATGGGCATGGCGTTTTACGCGTTGCACGATCTGGCAACGCTCAAGGATCAGGCAGTGGTCATCGTCAAGCAGGACTGGCCGAAGATCGATCCGATCATGGTCATCTCCACCGGCGTGCGTGATAACGCCAGGAACACCCGGGATTTGCTGATCGATAAAGACAATCAGCAAGTGCAGCAATCGATCGACACCACCAAGAAACGGATCACTCAGGCACTCGAAACGCTCGAGCCGTTGTTCTATTTGCCCGAGGGCAAAACCGCTTATGCCGCGCTGAAGAAGAATCGCGAAGCCTACGTGGCGGCGTTCACTCAAGTGCAGGTGTTGATCCGGCAAGGTGCCTTCGATGACGCCATGGCACAACTGAAACAAAAGGTCGTGCCGGCCGAGCGCGAGGTTTATGGCAGCCTGGATCAGTTGATGGCGCTGCAAGGCAAAATATTCGCCGACCGGGAACAGTCTGCGCAGGAACTGTACAGCGATGCCCGACGCAATATGCTCGGGTTGTTTTTGTTCTGTGTGGCGCTGGTTATTGCTGCTGCGGTGATCGTCACGCGCAGTGTGACCCGTCCATTGGGCGGCGAGCCGGATGATGCCGCACGGTTTTTGAGTCAAATCGCTCAAGGTGATTTGACGATTCAGGTGCCCGTGAACTCAAGTGTTGGCGGCAGCGTGATGATGAACATGCATCAGATGCAGCAAAGTCTGAATGCCATGGTCAGGCACATCGCGACATCGGTGGACCAGGTGGCCAGCTCCTCCGAAGAACTGAGTGCGGTCAGCAGCCAAACCAGCAGTAACCTGCAATTGCAGGGGCTGGAGATCGAGCAGGCGGCCACCGCAGTGAACCAGATGACCGCGGCGGTCGATGAAGTGGCGCGCAATGCGGTAAGCACCTCCGAGGCCTCGCGGCAGTCCGAACAAACCGCGCAACGCGGGCGTGAGCAGGTTCAGGAAACCGTGGTTTCAATCGGCGCACTGGCCGATGGCGTCACCGACACCTCACAGCGCATCGAGCAACTGGCGGGCCGGGTGCAGGACATCAGCAAGGTGCTGGACGTGATTCGCAGCATCGCCGAGCAGACCAATTTGCTGGCCCTCAACGCCGCCATTGAAGCGGCCCGTGCCGGTGATGCCGGACGCGGTTTTGCCGTGGTCGCCGATGAAGTGCGCGCCCTGGCGCATCGCACTCAAGAGTCCACCCAGGAGATCGAGCAGATGATCGGCAACATTCGCCTCGATACCGGCCATGCGGTGACTGCCATGCAAAGCAGCAGCAACCTGGTTCGGGCCACCCTTGAAGTGGCGAAACGGTCGGGGGATGCACTGGATGAAATCACCCGGTCAATCTCACAGATCAACGAGCGCAACATGATGATTGCCAGTGCTACGGAAGAGCAGGCATTGGTGGCGCGGGAGGTGGATCGTAATCTGATGGGGATTCGCAACTTGTCCGAGCAGGTCTTGCTGGGGGCCCAGCATACTCACACGGCGGGTCACGATTTGGCGCAGATGGCCGGGGCGCTGCACCAGACGGTGGCGCGTTTTAAGGTCTAGGTAATTCGGGCTGGTGGTTGTGGATGAGGGCGCTCAGGACCAGCCCCAGAACTGCAACCACCAGCCGAACCCTACCAAGCCGATGGCGAGTAACAGGCAAGTGCTGCCAGCGCAGCGACGAGCCTGGGACAGGCCTTCGCGGTTAAGCCGTTTCCATCCCAGCAACAAGCTCCAGCCCATCGCGGCCAGTAACAGGCAGGCCCTGGCCGGTTGTACCCATTCCAGCAGCATACCTTCGTAGCGCAGCAATTTCACCGTCGTGGCCGACAGCCCGAGAAACAATCCCGCACCACCCAAGGGCGTCAGTGTCAGCGCCAGGGGCCAATACAGTGCAGGATCTTGCGCCAGTCGCGCCGTCAGGCGCAGAAGGATCATCAACGCCGTGCCCAACACCATCGAACTCAAACTCAAGTAAGCGACGATGCTGAAACCGTCGAGCCAGCTGAAGCTGTCGTTGAGCTGTGGGTAATGGGTGAGCAGCCACCAGGGCGCGTTGTCTTGCAGCGCCCAGAGTTGGTCGTGCTCGACCAGCCATTCGGCGAGGGTTTGTTTGAGGACGACGAACCATGGGCTGACTGTCCACTGAAAGGCGCCCATCGCCAAGCCGATCACACCGAACAGCAATAGACGCGCGTCCCACGGTGAAAGCGTTTGCGCCGTTGCGTGAAGAATCTCCTGATTGCCGGAGCGGGCGATCAGTTGAACGGCACCGCGTTGGCCGCTGCAGCGTCCGCAGGCATGACAGTCACTTGCGCCTTGCATGCGACGAATATCGAGCAAGGGGGCGCAGTTGGGCGGCGGCAGGCGTGGTGCGGAGTTTTCCATCCAGCGTTGTTCGTCTACCTGAAAATGCACGGGCGCCAGACGGGCGAGCAGGGCGAAGACGCCGCTGACCGGGCACAGGTAACGGCACCAGACCCGCTTGCCCCGGGCGAACAGCAACCCGACGACGACTGCCGCGACCGTCGACCCGCCCAGAATCAACAGCGCCGCTTGAGCGTAGTCATAGACGCTGATCAATTGGCCGTAGAGGGTCGTCAGGCAGAACGCCAGGGTTGGCCAGCCGCCCCAGCGCAACCAGCGCGGTACACCCAAACCTTTGCCGTAATGGCTGGCCCATTCGCTGAGTGAGCCTTCCGGGCACAAAACGCCACACCAGAGTCGGCCGAATAGCACAATCGACAGCAGCACGAACGGCCACCAAATGCCCCAGAACAAAAACTGCGCGAACAGGGTCAGGTTGTCGAGTAGCCGTGCCTGGCTGTCCGGCAGCGGCAACACCGCCGGGATCACCAACAGCAACGCGTAGAACAGTACAACGGCCCACTGCACGGCACGAATGACGGGCGCGTGACGACGCATGCCGTCGCCCAGGCGTTGCAACCATCGATTGTGGCGACTCAGCTCAGGCATGGGGCTTTTTCCGCAGTACGTTGACGCAGCCAACCGCCGACGGCCAGCCAATAACCTGCCAGCACCAGTAACGTCATGCCGCTAGGTGTTGCTCGATAACCGGCGAAACCGGCTAGAAAACCACCCAACCCATGGCTGTCACTGAGCAAGGCACTGCTGTCCCAAAGCGCATCACCTACGAGGCTGTACATCACCTCCGGTAAATCCATGGCGAGTAATTGGCCGCCGATTCGCTCGGTGCCGCTGACCAGCAATGCCGCGCCGAGTACCAGCAAAACAGCTTCGCTGATGGCAAAGAATCGTTGCCACGAAATGAACCGGCGACTGCTGTGCAGCAGGGCAATGGTCAGCGCCGACAGTACCAGTCCCATTGCGCCACCGATGGCAAACAAACCGAGCTGCGGACCTCGCAACTGAGCACCGGCGCCATAGAGAAACACCACTGTTTCACTGCCTTCACGGCTGACGGCGAGCATGGCCAGCAGTAACAGACCTGCGCCACCTTGCCGGGCCAGGTGGCTATCGGCGTGTCGTTGTAAGTCGTGCTTGAGCGTGCGTCCGTGGCGGTGCATCCAGCCGACCATTTGCACAATGAGCAGGCTGGCCACCAGCGCGAGCGCGGCCTGGAACCATTCACTGGCTGAGCCGCTCATGGCCTCACCGGCAAACAGAATCAACACCGCCAGCAGGCCCGAAAGCATCAAACCCAGCACCACACCCGCCCACAAATACTTGGCCAGACGAACGCCCTGACTCTGCTGACTGAGCCAGGCCTGGAGAATGCCGATCACCAGCAGCGCCTCGACGCTTTCGCGCCAGACAATGAACATTGATTGATTCATGAAAACTCCGTGTTTGAACGGGTTATTTCGCGAGGATGCCGCCCTCGGGCAGTTGCGAATTGAACTCGTCGAAGAAGGGGTAGTGACCGGGCCTGAGGGGGTGAATGACCACGAAGGTCGTCACACCCGGCGACAGTACTTTTTCAACCCGCAGTGGCGTGCTCTCGAACTCGGCTGGCCCTTGGCCGATATTTTTGAGGACGATTTTGAAGCGCTGTCCGGCTGGAACCTCCAACAGGGCGGGGGAGAAGTGGCCATCGCTCAGGCTCAGCTCGTAGCTGGGTAACTCGGCATGAACCGTCAATGGCACCACTGCTCCGGCCAGCATCAGCCAGGCTATGTGCAGGCGCTTCATTCAATAACCGCCTTTTTTACCAATGCCGGCGTAGATGAACTCATAGTGCAATTCGCAGCGTTCAAACCATGGGGCTACGCCGGTTTCCTTATCGGTATGGCGGCCAAGGGACCCATGACCGCCGGGTGGCAGGACGGTGAAGGTCAGCTGATATTTGCCTGGGCCGAGCAGTTTTACATTGTCGCCATAGTGCGGACCGTCATTGGCGACCATGGCGTGGAAATCGCCTTTGAGTTCGTTCTCGTTGCCCTGTTTTTTCAGGTTGAACGAGACATTGAGGTAAGGCACGAAACTGCCTTCCTGAAAGCCCTGTCGATTGTCCGCCGTGGCGCGAATGTCGGCTTCCAGATGCACATCGGAATCCGCGGTGGCGCGCATCATGCCGGCAGGCGCCATCTCGATCGGCTGCAAATACACCGCCCCGACTTCCAGCCCCGGACACAACTGGGGTTCCCCGATCGGGTATTCCTTGGCCTGAGCCAACGGTGTGAGCAAGAGCAGGGCAAGCGAAAGCGACAAGGGGGTACGCATAATTTCTTCCTGGGCATTGACGAGTAGGAGCCCGAGTCTAGGAAGCTTTGCTGCGAACAATAATGATTAGTATCAAGTTTCGAGCAATTAAACCGATGGCTCGTCACGTTGGCGAAATCGCTGGGCGCGCTCGACGCTGTAGATCATCTGTTCGGCTGCGTGAATGGTCAACGGATGCTGAGTAAAGCCGGGTCTGGGGGAAATGTAGGTGGCCATCTCCCGGGCAACGGCGAGCTGGTGTTCCGAGCCTTCGGCCAGCAGGGCGATGACCAGGTTCTCCAGGGCAATCACTCGGACACGCAGATGAACCAGTTCGGCGTTCGTCAAGGCTGGCGGAGCGGCAAAAACTTCGTCATCGAGAGATGTTGCGGCGTTTTGGTTGTCCCAGGTCGACAGGGTTGGATGGCCGCTTGGGAAAGGATTTTTATTGAGCATGAGAAACGTCTCCAAGTTTATTCAGCCGTTAGCTTAGCCCCGGGATTACGAAGGAGGTGGTCGCCCGATGTCGATTCTTGATGTGTATCAAGGCTAGCTTTGCGCAAGGGCTGTAGGTTGGAAGAACGCCTCTCAATGATCGGAGATCGGCATGGCCAAGAACTTCCCCGTCAACCCCAAGCACCCCGAACGGATCTGTTGGGGGTGCGACCGGTATTGTCCGGCGAAGTCCCTGGCCTGCGGCAATGGCTCCGACCGTACGATGCATCCGGCCGAGCTGTTCGGCGAGGATTGGCATCTGCCTGGTGACTGGGGCCTCGAGACGCTCATCACTACAGACAAGCCGACGGAGGACGTAGCGGACCCCTCGACTGGCAGTCAGAGCGAGTAGCTGGTTGCTTGTCCGGGGTGGTTGTCCTGCACGCCGGCGATGAGGTGCAGTGGCATCTGTTGCGTATCAATGGACGGGACTTCCAGACTGCCCACAATTTGCAGGTGTCGCTCCCTCAGTTCGGCCGACTCTTCTGCCTTTGCCATAGCCATACTCGCGTGGTTCGCTGCGATTTCATTGAGTGAAGATGGAATCGATGCGGATCATCGCAACAGGTTTCGCAGGAAAGCAGAACACGCCGCCGCATTCTCTGCAGATCGACAGCTTGAATACTGCCGTGGATGACACTGGATTTGATCGACACGAGTTGAGAATCCTGGTCAAGCGGACTCGCTACCTCACGGAGGCTTTTCCCGAAATTTCACCGCTTTCGCGCAAAGCGGCGAGTTCTCTGAAAGCACTTCAATCGGCTTTAGGTTCCTGGCATGACCATTATAAATGGTGCCAAAAGGTGCTGATCGAATCTGATCTGCGTTCGTTGGAAAAAAATTGGCAGAGCTGCGCAGCCACTGGTTTCCTGTTGCCAACATCAACAGGCAAAAAAAAGCCGTCTGAAGGGGGATCAAGCCATCACCAGCCTCTTGATCCATTCCAGCAGCGCGCTGGGCAACAGCTCCGGCCTGGGCAGTAAGACGTACTGCCGCAATCCGAACACTGCTGGTAGATAGTTCGCTGCCTGGCGGTCGATGGTCAAACAAAAAGGGTGCATGCCTTGTAGCTTGGCTTCGGTCACGGCTTGACGCATGTCTTCCACGCCATAGCGACCTTCGTACTGGTCAATATCGTTCGGCTTGCCGTCGGAAAGTAGCAACAGGAGCCGGTGTGTGGCCGCTTCGCGCATCAGCAATGTGCTCGCGTGACGAATGGCAGCGCCAGCCCGGGTATAACGTTCCGGTTCGAGTGCGGCAATGCGCCGGCCGACTTCACTGCTGTAGCACTCATCGAATGCTTTCAGGGTGCGTATCGTGACACTTTGTGGCCCCTCGCCGGAAAACGCCAGCACGCTGTAAGGCTCGCCCAGGCTCTCCAGCGCCAGACAGACCAGCAGCAACGCCTCGCGCTCGACATCAATGACCCGGCGATGGCAGGACAGCCAGCTGTCAGTGGAGCCGCTGACGTCGATCAGCAACATGATCGCCATGTCGCGCCGGCCCCGGCGCTGGGTCTGATACAGCGCCTGCGGCATGCTCAGGCCGGCGCGGGCCTCGGCGCAACCGTCGATATACGCCTCCAGATCGATATCGTCGCCCTCCCATTGTTTGCGCAGCCTGACCCGTTGGGCCCGCAGGCTTTCGAATTGCCGGCGGATGGCATCGAGCACCGGACGGTGAGTCTCGAGGGTACGCTCGACCCACTGCTGTGGGCCTGCCAGGGCAGGACACAGTTGCAGGGTTGCACCCGGATCACGGTAGACCTGCCGGCGGTAATCCCACTCGGGGTAGCTGATTGCGTTGCTGGCAAGATCCTGTGCACCGTGCTGAGCACGGGTCTGTGGCAGATCGTCAGACAGCAGCACTTCTTTCGTGGGACCGGCCGTGACCACCAGTCGGGCTTCCTCGAGTTCGGCCAATGACTCGGCAAAATCAGCCGCCGGGGTGTCGGTATCCCGGTCGGCAGGGCGCTGCATTCCCATGGGGTCTTCGGCCTTTTCCAGCGGTTCGGCGGGCTGCACCATCCACAGGCCTTGTTCCTGATCGTCGCCCTCGTCGGCACAGGCTGCACGCACATTTGGCTGGCGTTCAAGGCGTGCGCTGCGTGGCTGGGTGTCGGCGGTGTCGATTTCGCCGGGCAGCGTCGGGACCGCCCGTCGCGCCGACGGCTCGCGCAGATCGCCGGTCCAGGCATCGAGCAACAGCCAATTGGCACCGAGCTTGCGAGGTTCTTCGGCGGACATGAGGCGTGCCGCGAGGGTTGCTGAATGGCGCAGCGAGTCGGCCGTTTTGGCAGGTATCACCAGTCCCTCCAGAGGCTTGCCGCATTCACTGCTTAGCAGTAACCGAAGGAAGTTTTCCAGGGGCTGTCGTTGGCGGGGAAATGCGTGAAGAGGGGGGCGCATGGCAAATGCATGTTGACGCAACCCTTGGATCGATGCGGCCAGTCCCGGCAGCACTCGCACCAAATCGGTATCGGCAGCCCAGGCTTCGAGGAGCAGATAGACGCTGCGCTGCATCGGGTTGGCAAGGGTCGGCAGGGCGGCGGCGCTGCCTCTTTGCGCGCGCATCGCTTGTTGCAAGGCGAGGGTTCGATAACGTTCCCGCATGAGTGGGACATCATCGCTGCCCAGGTGCTCCGGCAGCCAGATAGACACACCATCGGTAGCCGGGATCGCGCTTTGCCGACAAGGTATTTCGCTACGCTGTAAAAGCCTTTTTAACAATGTGGGTGGCGAGGGTGGTTGCGCGACACGCAGCGAATAGTGGGTGTTGAACACCGCCTTGATCAGTAAGTCGAGGTGTTGTGCGACATCCCCTAGGGTGACGATTTTTGCAGGGGGCGAGGGTGCCTGGTGACGACGCCACAACGCATGTGCATACACCGTTGCGTGGCGTGCGACATCGGTGATGAGGTCCTCGGCTTCGGCCATCTAGATAAACGTCAGGTCGACGAGGTCGCGCATGGCCGCGACCAGTATCGCGTCATCGGACAGCGGCGAGATCAACGCGACCCGGCACGCGACGGGCGCAGCAATGCCGTGGGTGATCAGCCGCGCAGTGGCGATCAGCAGACGGGTACTAGGGACTTCCGCCAGGCCTCGGTCCTGCAAGGCACGTAGCCGCTGGGCGAGGGTGACTAAGGCGTGGGCGGTGGCGTAGTCGGTTCCACCCTCATGGATGATGATAGAGATTTCGCGCTCGGGCGGCGGGAAGTCAAAATCCAGCGCCACAAAGCGCTGTCGGGTACTCGGTTTCAAATCCTTGAGAATGCGTTGGTAGCCGGGGTTGTAGGAGACCACCAGTTGAAAATGTGGTGAGGCTTCGAGGATCTCGCCGATTTTGTCCAGCGGCAGAATGCGTCGGTGGTCGGTCAGCGGGTGCAGGACGACAATCGTGTCTTGCCGCGCTTCGACCACCTCGTCCAGGTAACAGATAGCGCCTTCGCGCACCGCTCGAGTCAGTGGGCCTTCCGTCCAATGGGTGCCCTGGTGACCGATCAAGAAACGCCCGACCAGGTCGCTGGCACTCAGATCGTCATGGCAGGAAATGGTGATCAACGGGCGTTTGAGGCGCCAGGCCATGTGTTCGACAAAACGGGTCTTGCCACACCCGGTGGGTCCTTTGAGCATGACGGCCAGTTGCTGCGCATGGCATTGCTCGAAAATCGCGACCTCGTCGCCGCTGGGCTGGTAATAGGGTTCAGCTTGCAGCGGTGCGGGTTCGGCGTGCATCAGCGAACGTTCCATCACAGCGCCGCGCCTGAGGCATGAGGTGTGGCCTGGACCGGATCGGCTTCATCGACATTGAAGTCCGGCGCATGGCGGAAAAACTCGAAGATGAACAGCCCCGCACCCAGGCTGAACATCGATGCTGTCGCCACCAGCATCAGGAAGTGCACCTGAATTTTCAGCTGCACGTCCAGGTAGCCCAGGCCGAGAATGCGCTCCAGGTACACCTGACCAATGCCCGCGGTGGCAAATGACAGGGTCATGCCGAACATGCCTCCCAACTGCAGCCAGAACGCCCAATAGCCGATACTGCTTTCCTCCACGGGACGACGGGTCAGGCCCGGCAGCGCATAGGTGATCATCGCCAGGACAATCATGGCGTAAGCACCATAGAAGGCTGCATGGCCATGCATGGCGGTAATCAGGGTGCCGTGGGTCCACTTGTTGACGTCGGGGAAGGTGTGAGCCAACCCCAGCAGGCCGGCACCGAACATGGTGAACACGGCACTGCCCAAGGTCCAGTGCAAGGCCAGTTTGTTCGGGTGAGACAGGCCCGAGCGGCGCATCGCGTTGTAGGCATAGATCGCCATGCCGATCAGCGCCAATGGCTCTAGCGCACTGAAGAAGCCGCCCAGTGGCAGCCAGTAATGGGGAACGCCGATCCAGTAATAATGGTGTGCGGTGCCCAGAATGCCGGCAATAAACACCAGGCCGACGATGACGTACAGCCACTTCTCCATCACCTCGCGGTCAGCGCCGGACAGCCGGATCAGCAGATAGGCAAGAAAGCCGCCCTGGATCATCTCCCAGACACCTTCGACCCACAGGTGGATGGTCCACCACCGGTAATAGATCGACACCACGTAATTTTCATAATGCAGCAGCGCTGGCAGAAAGAGCACGGCGGCGCTGGCCAGGCCTAGCAGCAGAACGCCCTCGGTGGCGGTGAAACGCCCGGCTTTCTTGATCGTCATGCCGATGTTGTAGAGAAACATCAGCATGCAAATCACGATCACGATTTTGTGGGGCAGCGGCTGTTCGAGCAACTTGTTCCCGGTGCCATAACCGAACAGGTAACCCAGAACGGCGGTGACGCCCATGGCCGTCCACAACCCGAGCTGGATGTAGGCCAGTTTGGTGCTGTGCAACTCGCCACGGGACTCGTCCGGCACCATCCAGTAGGTCGCCCCCATGAACCCGGTCAGCACCCAGACGATCAACAGATTGGTGTGAATGGACTTGGTGACATCGAATGGCAAGAGGTTCAGCAGCGGATCCGGCCCGAGGTATTTCGCCGCCGAGAGCAGGCCGAAAACCAATTGCAGGCCAAACAACACCATGGCAACGGCGAAATACCAGTAGGCGACGGATTGAGATCTGTAGCGCATGGTCATCCCCTGCGGTTACTGGAACGACGCCAGATAGGCGACCAGTTGATCGATCTGTTCGGGCGTTAGCGATTTGGCGAAGGTGTCCGGCATGAAGGACATACCGTTGGCGGAAAACATGTCGCCCGGATGCAGGTAGGCACTCGGCGTAACGATGGATTCGCGGATGAAACCTTCGGCATCCTTGGCCTTGCCCTTATAGTCAGGCGAGGCGATGACCTGCTTGGCCCGATTGGCCAACCCGGCCAGCGTTGGCCCTGCGAGGTTGACGCCCGGCGCAATCGAGTGACAAGCGCTGCACACCGGGGTGGCGGTTGTTCGAAACAACGCCTCGCCCAGGGCGATCGGGTCTTCCTTGCCGGACATTGGGCGGGCGGCGGGAGGGGGTTGGTCGCCACCGGTCGCATTCTGCTGTGCCACGGTGAGGTCCATGCCGGGGATCGACGCACCGGTCACCAGAATCGGGCGCGGCGGCCAGCCTTGATTGTCGACCTTGCTCACCCAGTCGAGGAAGGCGATCAAATCGGCGATTTCCTCATCGCCGAGTTTCAGGTTCGGCATCAGTCGGCGATGGCGTTTCTCGTCATAGAACTTTGAGGGGTCTTTGAGGAACGCAGTGAGGTAAGGGGCGCCGCGCTGCTGGGTGATTTTCGTCAGGTCCGGGGCGTAATAAGCACCCTCGCCGAACAAGGTGTGGCAATTGATGCAATTGTATTGATGCCAGACATCCTTGCCGCGAGTGACCTGGGGCGTGATCTGTTGAGCGTTGGTCAGTGTGGGAAACTGCCGGTGACTATCAACAGTCATGCCCAGAAACACCACAGTGGCGATAGCCGTCGATATCAGCGCGAATGAGCGTGTCTGGCGTTTGTTCATTGCGAACTCCCTATACGCCGATGCCGGTCCAATAGGTGATGCCGATCACTCCGGCATAGACGACCGCGCTGGCCATCAGCACGAGCACTGCATAGCTGACAAGCTTCAAGACTTTTTGCACGACTGCCTCCCAATGTGAAAATGCAGGTGGAAAGTTCCTGGGATAACGCTCTGCCGGGTGGGTATTAATCAACAGGAAGAGTGTTAGGCGCATGCACAGCGGCTTTGCGGTGCTCGGAACAAGGCAGGCGACCTCGACTTCTGCTGCACTGACGATTGCCTGAGGTCAGGATTCAAATAGCCGAGAACAGGCACTAATTATTAACGATACCAAGCGCTGCATATTTGAGTGCCGTGGTTCAAGTTGGGAAGTTGAATGATCTTGAGGGTAGTAGACTTCGCATAGCTGTCAAGAAATTGAATAAAATTTTAACCAGTCGGAGTGGCGGTCACACAGAAGAAATTGAAATAATCGAGGCTAAGTAAATAATCAAATTATCTCTATTGAGGACGGAGGCGCATGGTATTCAGTCATGATCAACCGTAAGTGCTTGATGGCGTCAGGATATTTGAGATCGGTATTTCGTCTCTTCTCATGATACTGGCTGAAAATTTCCAATCCAGATAGAGCCGATCGAGAAGATCAAGGGCGGCGCAGCTCAAGCGATGTGCTTCGCTGAACAGCTGGTTGTTACGTTCAAGCATCAGCTTTAGACATACTTCGGCTTGACCGGAAATCCTCGTGTCGTTCATTGCTGTGCCTTCTTGCTTGACCTGTTCTTATTTTTTTGCGCCCAATCCTGCTCTCTGATTTGGAGGCTGGCTGGGCGAGAAACGTCGAAGTACACGCAAAGCTACTTCAAAGTTGTGCCACGAAGCAGGGCTTCTCGATTCCACCTTTGCATACTGAATGCGTTTACCGATTGATCTTGTCTTTGGTGTTGAGCCATTGTTGGCGGTATTCAAGTTACTTGTTGTCTGCTCCGTTTTGAGTTCCGAGAGCTCATGAAGTACCATGCACCAAAAATCGCTCACTATTAGAAAGCTGATCGATCATCGAATTCGTTAATAATACATTTCAAAAAACGACTTAAAAAAAGACCCGCAAGCGGGCCTAAAAAGCAGTTCTATTTAGTCACATGAAACTGTTTCAGCTTCTTACTCCTCAGATGCCACCAGTCGCGCACCTTTACGCGTGACCTGCTGCCCGACTTCAAAAATCGCATTGGGTGAGCGCACCGTACTAATCTCGCCTTGCGCGTTTTTCACTTCATAAGCGGCTTCAGACTTGCCAATGCCTGCTTGCACCGCACTGCCGGCGAAAAAACCGCCAGTTGCGCCGATTAGTGCACCAATCGGGCCGCCTGCCGCGCCAACCATCATTCCGGTCAAGGCGCCGAAACCCCTGCCAGCGGTTGTGTCGGGGACTTCACGGATTATCTGGTCTGCCTGGCATAGCGGAGACAGCAGTGTACACAGGGTAAAACTGAGCACGATTGAACGAGTCATGACATTGTCCCTTTGGTTTTGCGTTAAGTTCGCTATTCAATACACAAAACGGGCCAATAATTTTATTGATTAATATCAATAACATAAGTATACGAATAGTCATTATGACCTAATGCGGAAAAGGTCATAATGACAAATAAATAGTCAATATGACTTCTCGACTGATAGCTTGTGCGTGCGTGCGTAACTGGACGATTGGTACTCGATGAGTGACTTTGACATGGGGGCGCAGTACCAATGCAGGGAAAATTCCGACGCCTCCAGTGCTCAACTAACACATAAAAAGCGTACCTTCGGTCTTCCGTGTCGGCCCTAGGCGAGACAAGTCGACGGCGTCGGGGTGTAAGCGCCGTCAAAATCAAGGAAAAGGGTGTGCGAATTCCTCTGCACCGAGGTTTCTCCCGTAAGTGACCCTCACCGAATAGCTTGGGCTCGATGGGTCATAGCGTGTTTTAGCGCTTACTTCGCCGTCTCCGACCTTCTCTGCGGGAGCGGAGTCATTACTCTAAACACATGAGATAGCGTATCAACGACAAGCTTAGGGGGGCGTGCTGGGTAATTGCACAGACTTGCCCACCCATTTGCACTCGACTTGCCCCGTCGTTTGCTTTCCCACTGACCACTTGTTTGCATTCGAGGTGACCAGCGATAGATGACGTAACACCTCAACCAAACAAGCATGGCGATCTCTACCGCACCGCATTGTGTGCCTGAAAAATGATGAGCCTGAGCGCTTGCCGAAGGGCACCCAAGTCAGTCAAAGCGAGGAGGTGGTAGGCGATCCATCAGTGTTAAAAATCTCAGACGCGTACATTTCTGGCGTGGAAACTGAAGCCGACTATTTCAACTCAACGCAACGGCCAAAAAGAGGCACTCTAAAGAGTCTTGAGGAGCCGAGCCGATTCATCGAGTTGATCCAACGTCCTAGGTAGATTTTCGGAACAGCTCTTGGCGAATTTTTCCGATGGCCCCCATGGGATTGAGGCCCTTGGGGCAGACCCATGAACAGTTGCCGATGCTGCGGCAACGGAACAAGCTGAACGGGTCCTCCAGCCGCTCTAGCCGTTCTACCGTGGCCTGATCGCGGCTGTCGGTGATGAAACGCCAAGCCTGCAACAGCCCGGCTGGACCTACGTACTTTTCCGGGTTCCACCACCAGGATGGACATTGCGAGGAACAGCAGCCACAGAGAATGCATTCATACAGTCCATCGAGCTTAGCGCGCTCCTTGGGGGACTGGAGACGCTCGATGGCCGGTGCTGGCTCGTGATTGATCAGCCATGGCTTGATGCTCTCGTACTGCTGAAAGAAGAGACTCTGGTCGACTACCAAATCGCGGATGACCGGCATGCCGGGCAAAGGTCTGATGATCAGTATGCTGGCCGTGCCCAGCGCCTCCGAAACTGGCGTGATGCAAGCCAGTCTGTTCTTGCCGTTGATATTCATTCCATCCGAGCCGCAAACACCCTCCCGACAGGAGCGCCGATAGACCAGTGTCTGATCTGCCTCGTGCAGGAACTCCAATGCATCCAGCACCATTAGCACTCGGAACTCCTCGGGCAACGACAACGACTGCATCCAAGGCGACCGTTCTTGTTCCGGGTGGTATCGATATACCTGTACTTCAATCATGGCTCGTTTTTCCTCCACCGATTACGACGAGAGTGGACAGCACCTTGATCTGGTGAGCGCACGGTACCCACATCCGGTCGATCAGAAGAATTCCTCACGTGGAGCATAGACGTTGATGATGTCAGAGCGAATTTGCATCCGGCGCGAGTTTACGAGGCGGACGGTGAAGCGTCGCTGACAGACAATCCGCTTCCTGAGACTGTGCGACGCATCGGCGCGGGCAACGAGGGAGCAGCAGTAGATCTGCAAATCAGCGGCTACCGAGACTCCAGAGTTGTCGAATGCCGAATTGGTCCATTTTCGTAACCGAGCTATTCCCTTGGAAAACCTAGTGATCGTGCTGCTCGCTCAAGATTCGGATAAGCAGCTGGCCGTCCCCCGTGAAATTGCCTCATATATCACGCCTTGACCGGGGTTCACCCACCACCCCCTAACCATTCATGCGGCTTCGCAGATGATCGATAGCGTCGCCCGTGCAATGCGATTTCGCAAGCTGTCCGAGTCATGAGGGTGCCCGCGACCCTTATGCCGGACACCTTTCAGCCGACAACTGGCGCTGGGTAGAGAAGCGAATTCCCCAAAGGGGTCGCGGCCGCGGTCAAAGTTGCGGGTTCGGCTCTGCCTCGGCCTATAAGATGCACAACCATTCTGCCGCGATAGAGAAGGTAGTCCGCTACGATTCTGCGATGACAACGCCACCAGACGGCCTCCGAACACATGATCGCGCATCGCTGGTCCTGACAGAGTTCTTGCAAACGCAGCAAGCCCTGTTCAAATTCTTCGGACAACGCATAGTCGGCATAGTTATGAAAACTTTGATTGATCCAGAATCCATTAATGTCTGGCGCCACAGTTTTTGATTTTTTTCGTAATCCGCCAAGTTTGGCTAGTTGTATGTAATCGATGTTTTTCGCAGCAAGCGCTTGCGGTAATGTATTAAAATTGAATTGAGGGTTAGTTCGCGATAGTGGCACGGTGCGAATGTCCGCGAGCAACTCAATATGTTCGGCCCGAAGTAGCTCAATGAACTCAGATAGGGTTCTGGTAGAGTGGCCTATTGTATGAATTACTGGGAGCTCGAACATTAGCCAGGGTCCAAAAATACCAATAGTGCTAACTATGACAATGAATAATCGACTTCGTTTACTGTCTCCTAGAACGCTTAGGCGTAGGGTCAAGCGCTTCACCATCGATTGATGGTCCTTCGACTGCAATTATATTCGCAAGTGGGTAATTCGGAAATTCCGGTTTATAGTCAAGAAAGTAATTTATTCAGGCCTGTATTTTAGACGAAAACGCGATGAAAATCAGACATGAACGCTCGTCAGGGGAGGACGGTCACCCATTGTTCCGAGGTTTTTTTGTGGAATGACTAAAAATATACCGATCTATTTGAAGATGATTATTTGTCTACTGGATAGCCTTCCTTAAATTAATATTGAACCATTGGTGCTGAAAATTGTTTTGACCCGCTGATAGATTATGATTGCTATGTCCGTGAGTAAGGAGGAGTGTTGATCGCATAATTCTAATTAAAAGAGGCGATGGAGCATAATCGTTACTCGGCGGGTCATTCGTCAGAGGTCGATCGCTCAGCGAACCCATGCGTGCTTCCAAGCTCTCACTGTCCGGTGTCCGGCGTCCATTTAAATATGGGCTGATCATTTTGTTGTGTCTGGTGTTCGGTGGGTTTTCCGGATTACAGGCGAAGGACTATGGCGGGCTCGAGCAGCAGCGTGTAGACGCCATATTTCCTGGCAGTGATAAGCTTTCCGAGCCGACAGGCGAGTTCAAGGTTCGCACCATCAGCAGCGGAAAAAACCTGCTTGGTTATGTGTTCCAGAGTCAGGACGTGGTGGATATCCCGGCCTATTCAGGCAAGCCGGTCAACATGCAGGTGATTCTCGATTCTGCCGGGGTGATCCAGGATGCCTACGTGCTGGAGCACCATGAGCCGATCCTATTGATCGGCATTCCCGTGGATAAGCTCCATGCCTTCGATGCCAAATATAAGGGCATCAAGGCCGACCGAAGGGTGGTTGTCGGTCACTCCAGTGATCCAGAGGCAGTGACAGTCGATGGGATCGCCGGGGCGACGGTGACCGTCATGGTGGTCAATGAGATCATCATGCGCGCTGCGCACAAGGTGGCCGTATCGCTCAAACTGGTTGCAGACAATGGCGGCGTTACACAGAAACCCGCCACTGTGCGCGAAGACTTTTTCGAGCCCGCCACCTGGGAGCAACTGACCGGCAACGGCGCCATTCGCCGACTGAATCTGACCCGTGGGCAAGTCGACGCTGCCTTCAAAGGCACTGAGGCCGAGGGGCTCGACAATGCCGCCGCGGATCAGGTTGACGATACCTTCATCGAACTGTTCACCGCCGATTTGAACCCGCCGGCCATCGGTCGCAACCTGCTGGGCGACAATCAATACCGATTTCTTATGCAAGATCTCAAGCCCGGCGAACAGGCCATCGCGGTACTGGGTCGCGGGCTCTATTCCTATAAAGGCTCGGGTTATGTACGCGGCGGCATTTTCGACCGGGTGCAATTGCGCCAGTTCGGCAACATCATCAGCTTTCGCGACATGGACCACCAGCGGCTCTCGGATGTGTTTGCCAAAGGCATGCCCGAGTTCACTGAGATGTCGATTTTCATTGTGCGCGAACCGGCCAAGTTTGATCCGGGATCGCCCTGGTCCCTGGAGTTGCTGGTGCGTCGTCAGACCGGTGCAACCGGCGGCACATTCAGCAGCTTCGAACTTTCCTACCAACTGCCCGAACAATACCTCTTGCGCCCACCGCCTACCGCCGAAGAACTGGCCGCCATCGAGGTTGCCAACAGACCGACATGGGTCAACATCTGGTACCAGAAAGCCTTCCAGATCGGGATCCTCTGCACGGCTCTGGCGGTGTTGATGGTGATTCTGTTCCTGCAGGACACCTTCACCAAGTACCCGCGTTTCCTCCACTGGCTGCGTCGCGTCTATTTGATCTTCACCGTGGTGTTCATTGGCTGGTACGCCCTGGGGCAGATTTCGGTGGTCAACGTGCTGACCTTCGCCCATGCCCTGGTCGAGAACTTTCGCTGGGAACTGTTTCTCACCGACCCGATTGTTTTCATCCTCTGGACATTCACCGCCGCCAGCATTCTGCTGTGGGGGCGAGGCGTGTTCTGTGGCTGGTTGTGTCCGTTCGGTGCGTTGCAGGAGTTGATCAACGAAGCCTCGCGCAAACTCAAGGTTCCGCAATTTGAATTGCCCTTCGCATTGCATGAACGCTTGTGGGCCGTGAAGTACATCATTCTGCTGGTGTTATTTGGCATCTCCCTGGAGTCGATGACCACCGCTGAGCAATTTGCCGAGGTGGAACCGTTCAAGACCGCCATCACCCTCAAGTTCGACCGCCAGTGGTGGTTCGTGGCTTACGCGGTGGCGCTGCTGGTCATCAACATTTTTACCCGCAAGGTCTATTGCCGCTACGTCTGCCCCTTGGGCGCAGCGCTGGCCATTCCCAGCAAGCTGCGCCTGTTCGACTGGCTCAAACGACGCAAGGAGTGCGGCACTCCCTGCCAGCTCTGCGCCAAGGAATGCGAGATCCAGGCGATCCACCCCGATGGTCATATCAACGCCAACGAGTGTCACTACTGCCTCGATTGCCAGATGACCTATCACAACGAAAACAAATGCCCGCCACTAGTACTCAAGAACAAGCGCAAGACACGGGACAAACCAGCCCCCGTACCAGCGCACGCCGACTTGATTCCAGTGGTGCAAGTGTTCGAACCCTGACCCGCCCTCGCAGCACGCGAGGGATCAAGACTCGATTGACCCAGCTTATTTTTATCTGCCTCCGATGGAGCAAAACCCATGAGCGATAACAAGTCGAAAAAAGATCATGAAACGGTGGAGGGCACAGGCCTTAACCGACGCGGTTTCCTCGGCGTTTCAGCCCTGACCGGCGTCGCGCTGGCAGGTGGCACCGCCCTTGGCAGTGCGGTGTTCACCCGCGAGACCTGGGCGGCGGCAGCCAAGGACGCGCAATCGAAAATTCATGTGGGGCCGGGCGAGCTGGACCAGTATTACGGTTTCTGGAGTGGCGGCCACCAGGGCGAAGTACGGATCATGGGCGTTCCGTCGATGCGTGAGTTGTTACGCATCCCGGTGTTCAACGTCGATTCCGCCACCGGCTGGGGCCTGACCAACGAAAGCAAACGGATCATGGGCGACAGCGCACATTTCCAGAATGGCGACTGCCACCACCCGCATTTGTCCATGACCGACGGCAAATACGACGGCAAATACCTGTTCATCAACGACAAGGCCAACAGCCGCGTTGCGCGTATCCGTCTGGACATTATGAAGTGCGACAAGATGCTCACCGTGCCTAACGTGCAGGCCATTCACGGGTTGCGTCTGCAGAAAATGCCCCACACCCAATATGTGTTTGCCAATTCCGAGTTCGTCATTCCGCACCCCAATGACGGCAGCACCTTCGACCTGCAGGACAAGAACAGCTACACCATGTTCAACGTCATTGACGCCGAAAAAATGGAGATGGCCTTCCAGGTCATCGTCGACGGCAATCTGGACAACACCGACGCCGACTACACCGGCAAGTATGCCGCTTCGACCTGCTACAACTCGGAGAAGGCCTACGACCTGGGCGGCATGATGCGCAACGAGCGCGACTGGGTGGTGGTGTTCAACATCCCGCGCATCGAAGCGGCGATCAAGGCCGGCAAGTTCATCACCCTGGGTGACGCCAAGTCACCGGTGGTCGATGGTCGTAAAACCGAAGGCAAGGACAGCGATTTCACGCGCTATATCCCGGTGCCGAAGAACCCCCACGGGATCAATATGACGCCCGATGGCAAGTACTTCATTGCCGCCGGCAAACTCTCGCCGACCTGCACGATCATCGCCACCGCCAAGCTCGACGATCTGTTCGACGACAAATTGAAGGACCCGCGTGACGTGGTGGTCGGCGAGCCGGAACTGGGGCTCGGGCCGCTTCACACCACCTACGACGGCCGCGGTAATGCCTACACCACACTGTTCATCGACAGCCAGGTGGTGAAGTGGAACGTCGATGAAGCCGTTCGCGCGTATACCGGTGAGAAGGTCAACTGCATCAAGCAGAAACTCGACGTGCAGTATCAACCGGGCCACAACCATGCCTCGCTGACCGAAACCAGTGAGGCCGACGGCCAGTGGCTGGTGGTGCTCAGCAAGTTTTCCAAAGATCGCTTCCTGTCGACCGGTCCGCTGCACCCGGAGAACGACCAGTTGATCGATATTTCCGGCGACGAGATGAAACTGGTGCACGACGGCCCGGCCTTCGCCGAACCCCACGACTGCGTCATGGCCCGTCGCGACCAGATCCGGACCAAAAAGATCTGGGACCGCAACGACCCGTTTTTCGCCGAGACCGTGGCGATCGCCGCAAAAGACGGAATCAAGCTGGAGACCGACAACAAGGTCATCCATGACGGCAAGAAGGTGCGTGTCTATATGACGTCGATGGCCCCGGTCTACGGTGTCACCGAGTTCACCGTCAAGCAGGGTGATGAGGTCACGGTGACCATCACCAACATCGATAAGGTGGAAGATGTGAGCCACGGTTTCGTCATGGCCAACCACGGTGCAAGCATGGAGATCAGCCCGCAGCAGACATCGTCGATCACCTTTGTCGCCGACAAGCCGGGGTTGCACTGGTACTACTGCAGCTGGTTCTGTCATGCGCTGCACATGGAAATGGTCGGCCGGATGCTCGTCGAGAAGGCTTGAGCGGCTGGTCGTATCAGGGCCGCGAAAAGGTAAACGCAGTGTTCAGACCCCTGGCAAATGACTCATTACACGGCATGGCACTTTTGGTGTTGGTGTTTCTATCGGTATTCGCCCACGCGTCGCCACGGCCCATCACCGAGTTGCCCCTGCAACCCGATGGCGATCTCCACTGGAAGCTGCCGGCCGGAGAATACCAAGGGCAATTCAGTGTCGATCAGCCGATGCAGATCGATTGCGAGAAAGGTGCCGTCATCAATGCGCAGGGGCAGGGCAATGCTCTGTTCATCAGCGCCCCCGACGTGCGGATCGAGGGCTGCACATTGCTTGACTGGGGGCGCGACATGACGGCTATGAACTCAGCGATTTTCATCGGTCCCAAAGCCCAGGGGGCGGTGATACGCAACAACCGCATGAAAGGGCCAGGCTTCGGCATCTGGGTGGACAGCACCCACGACGTCAACTTGATTGACAACGATATCGAAGGTGACCCGAGCATCCGCTCCCAGGATCGCGGCAACGGGATTCATCTGTACGCCGTGCACGGCGCCAAGGTGATCGGTAATCACGTGCGGCTGACCCGCGACGGGATCTACATCGACACCTCGAACGGCAACCTGCTGCAGGGCAATACCCTGGAAGACCTGCGCTACGGCGTGCATTACATGTACGCCAACGACAACCAGTTGCTCGGCAACACCACCCGCCGTACACGCACCGGCTATGCCTTGATGCAGAGCCGCAAGCTGACGGTGATTGGCAACCGTTCCGAGCAGGACGAGAGCTATGGCATCCTGATGAACTACATCACCTATTCCGAATTGCGCGACAACTTCGTCAGCGATGTGCGCAGCGGTTCTGCCGATGGCGGTATGGTCAGCGGTGCCGAGGGCAAGGCGCTGTTCATCTACAACTCGCTGTTCAATGTCATCGAACACAACCACTTTGAGCGCAGCGCCGTAGGGATTCACCTCACCGCCGGCTCCGAAGACAACCGGATCACCGACAACGCCTTCGTCGACAATCAACAGCAGGTCAAATACGTCGCCACCCGCTTACAGGAATGGTCGGCCGAGGGGCGGGGCAATTACTGGAGCGATTACCTGGGCTGGGATCGCAATAACGATGCGGTGGGCGACGTGATCTACGAGCCCAACGACAACGTCGACCGTCTGTTGTGGCTGTACCCGCAAGTCCGTCTATTGATGAATAGCCCGAGCATTCAATTACTGCGTTGGGTTCAGAGCAGTTTCCCCGTGACGAAATCGCCGGGGGTCAAAGACAGTTTCCCGCTGATGAACCTTCCCACGATGCCTCAAACACAGCGGCCGACCTTATGAACGCCGTCGAGATCGAAGGCGTAAGCCAGCGTTACGGCAGCATGACCGTGTTGCACGATTTGACCCTGAGTCTGGGTGAAGGCGAGGTGCTGGGCTTGTTTGGCCACAATGGTGCGGGCAAGACCACGGTGATGAAATTGATCCTTGGTCTGCTCAAGGCCAGCGCCGGTCAGGTGCACGTACTCGGCTGCCGACCCGCACAAACCGACGTGCGTCGCCAATTGGGTTACTTGCCGGAAAACGTGACGTTCTACCCTCAACTCAGTGGCCGCGAAACCCTGCGGTATTTCGCCCGCCTAAAAGGCGCAGCCCTGACGCAAGTGGACGACTTGCTCGAGCAGGTCGGCCTTACGGGGGCCTCAGACCGACGGGTGAAAACCTATTCCAAGGGCATGCGCCAGCGTCTGGGCCTGGCTCAGGCGGTGCTCGGCGAGCCGCGTCTGTTGCTGTTGGACGAGCCCACTGTGGGGCTGGACCCGATCGCTACCCAGGATCTTTACCTGTTGATCGACCGTCTGCGCCAACAGGGCGCGAGCATCATCCTTTGCTCCCATGTGTTGGCAGGCGTCGAAGCGCATATTAACCGTGCGGCAATTCTGGCCAATGGCCGCTTACAGGCGATCGGGAGCCTGTCCAGCCTGCGCGAAGACGCCGACTTGCCGGCGCGCATCCGTGCCAGTGGTCTTTCCCAACGAGAGCAGTGGTTGCAGTGCTGGAATGCCGCCGGGCACACCGCCACGGCCATGGGCGGCAACGGAGTCGAGGTGATAGCTGTCAACGGCCATAAAGTCGATCTGTTACGTCAGTTGTTCCACGAGGATCAGCCCCAGGACATCGAGATATTGCAGCCGTCCCTCGAGGACCTCTACGGTTATTACATGAGTCGCGTGACCACCGAAACAGAAGGCCCTCATCGATGAAGCAGATTTGGAGTATCGCCGGCAAAGAGTTCAGCGACGGGCTGCGCAATCGCTGGCTTCTGGCAATCAGCCTGTTGTTCGCCATTCTGGCGGTGGGTATCGCCTGGCTCGGTGCGGCGGCATCCGGGCAACTGGGCTTCACGTCGATTCCGGCAACCATCGCCAGCCTCGCCAGCCTGGCAACTTTTCTGATGCCGCTGATCGCGCTATTGCTGGCCTACGATGCCATCGTCGGCGAGGACGAGGGCGGCACGCTGATGTTGTTGCTGACCTATCCGCTGGGCCGTGGACAAATCCTGTTGGGCAAGTTTGTCGGTCACGGCCTGATCCTGGCCTTGGCCACGCTGATCGGATTCGGCTGTGCCGCCGTGGCCATCGCCTTGTTGGTCGATGATGTCGAGTTGGGGCTGTTGCTCTGGGCGTTCGGCCGTTTCATGGTGTCGTCCACGCTACTGGGCTGGGTGTTCCTGGCGCTGGCTTACGTGTTGAGCAGCAAGGCCAGTGAAAAATCCAGTGCAGCCGGAATGGCGTTGGGTGTGTGGTTCCTTTTTGTATTGGTGTTCGATCTGGCGCTGCTGGCGTTGCTGGTGCTCAGTAAAGGCAGCTTCAACCCGGATCTGTTGCCGTGGTTACTGCTACTCAACCCGACCGACATTTATCGCCTGATCAATCTTTCCGGTTTCGAAGGCAGCGGCAATGCCGTCGGTCTTATGGCATTGAGTCGCGATTTACCGGTACCGGCTTCGCTTCTATGGCTCTGTCTGCTGATCTGGGTAGGGGTTTCGCTGCTGTTGGCTTACTGGATGTTTCGCCGTCGGCTGTCTTGATTTTTTTCACTCGGGAACAATGAGATGAACACTATGTACCTGGCCTGGCCCCGCGCTATGGTCGTCATCATTACCTGTTTGGGATTGGCGGCGTGCAACGATCGCGCAGAGGAAAAGCAAACCCCTGGGCCCGTGGCCTTCCATCAGAGTGACGAGTGTCATGTCTGCGGGATGGTCATCGCCGACTTTCCGGGCCCCAAAGGCGAGGTCGTGGAGAAAGGCACGGTCAAGAAGTTCTGCTCCACCGCAGAAATGCTCGGATGGTGGCTTCAGCCAGAGAATCACCACACTGAGGCGAAATTGTATGTGCACGACATGGGAAAAAGTGTCTGGGAGAAACCCGACGACCATTATCTGATTGATGCAACCACAGCCTACTATGTCGTCGGCACTCAGCTTAAAGGGTCCATGGGGGTTGTCCTAGCGTCATTTTCCGAAGAGGCGACTGCACGCAAACTGGCCAGCGAGCAGGGCGGCAGGGTGTTGCGCTTTGAGGAAATCGATCTGAGTCTTTTGCAACAAACCCCGACGATGTAGCCGAGCGGCCCGTTTCGCAGAAGAGAGCGGACTCGCTTCTGCGATCTGGATGTTTTTTCTCAAATCTTACTTCAGCGTCAGGATCCAGTCGGCTAAGGTCTTCGCTTCTTCATCAGTTACCTGGTTGGCCGGCATTGCGATCGGCCCCCATTTGCCTGTACTGCCTTCTTTGATGCTCTTGATCAGCGTGGCAGATGCATCGGGCTGGCCGGCGTATTTGGCGGCAACTTCCTTGTAGCCTGGCCCCACCATTTTGGCGTCGATCATATGGCAGCCAACGCAGGGTTTGCTCTTGAAGAGCGCCTCGCCATCAACGGCTTGAGCTGACTGCAGCGTCAGCGCGGCACCCAAGGCCAGCAGTGGAACAAGAATACTTTTCATCAGTGTCTCCTCAGACAAAGAAGCAGATTCGAAACGACCCGCTTCCGGTTAATTCAACAGGCATCGCATTGAATATTATTAGGGTGAATTTGTCGGCAATACAAACTCATTTCTTCAGGTGCTGATGTTGTCGGTTGGGAGCCGACTTGTGTAAAAACGCTCTTTACACCTTTATTAGATTTACCATCTTGAGCAATCGTTCAATTTTATCAGGATGTATTGGAAGGCGTGTGGTTAATTGTCGCCAGTGGAGAATTAATTGTTGCATGCTAAGTGTGTCGCATTCGCAACTCCCGGAGTTGAGTGCTGGTGATTTATCTTGATAATCGTTCCTTTAAGTTGGTGTTGCGTAAGTCACTAGAATATATTGAATTTAAAGCGTTGCGGGAAGGATATGTTGGACGTCAAGAAAGCCCTGTGTGCGCTCGGTAATATGTCCGCGGTGGTTAAATTAAAAATCGCTTCTCGAAAAAAAAGAAAACTTATTTGAAGTAAAGCTTTGCTGAAATAGTTGTTGTTTTGACTATGAGGAATTCGGAAAGTCAATCATATCCACCGCCCATGCCATCCCATTCCTCCCGTAGGAGGTAGCTCCTGGGCGCGTCCGCTAAATTAAATCGAGTTCTGCAGGGCGCCAAATATCGTCGGAGTCGGGGTAGGAGTTGCTGGAGCATTAGGGGATGGGCGCTGCCGGCAGAGTGCCGGCAGTCGATCATTTATCCGCGTGAGTGACGGCAGTTATTGATGTCTGTCGTTTTGAGTCGGATCAGCGTTGCGACGATCTTAGCCGCAAGAGTTGCTGATGTGCAGCAGTCTTCTCTCCGCCAAGTTATTTTCAAGTGCCTGGTGGTCTGAAGGGGGCAGATGATGGTCTCTCTCCTTAAGCTCAAGCAAGTTTGAGCGCCAACTACGATAGGTTTGCTTAGCAACACGAATCGATGTCCTCTGTCTCCCCTTGAGCCTGCCAAACAAACCAGGCGCGGTTCGATACGGTAGAAACCCTAGTTGAGAAAAACTGTTTGTCGTCAACTGGCATGGCAATGGTGCCACCTCGGTGAGGTGAGAAGGCCGGCTGACGGGTGTCACGTGTTTCATCCTTTGAGATCCACTGCGACAGGTTGTGTTTGATCTATCGTCGGTTGAGGTAATTCGTTGAAGGGAAGGGTTGAACTGCGCTTAACGTTCTACAGAGCGGTTATGCGTCAGGAGCGAACATCGAGTTGTTGCGCTTGAGATAGCGTTGAAAACGGTGATGGCGATCGCCAGAAATCATGGACTTGATATTGATCAACTATGCTGACAATCAATTGGCGCGATAATCGGTGACTCCGCAATGACCTGGGTCAAGGCCGATCACGCCCGGGATGCCATCGTCGAGATTGAAATCGCCCAGGCTGACCATTGCGCGCCTGCCGCTGTTTTCGACGCAATAGCTGAGGGGGCTGCTGAGGCCTGACCAGATCGAGAAGTTAAATAATCAAGGCTTTAACGTTCAAGGCCCACATTAAGGGCCCTGGTTATTTGGAGTTAAAAAGGGAGCGGTAGGGGGAAGGCCATGGCATTCAGATGGCTCAGGAAGAGAAACCCCGAAACCAATACCGCGTTGATCGACCAGGCCACCGTGAGGAAACGAGCGATCTGACCGTGGACGGGGTCACGGACATTATCCGCATTGCGCCATACAGCATTGAGCATGGAAGCGGTGTAGGCCACAAAACCCAGCAGCATCAGACCAAACAGGGAGGGGGCAACTTTGTTGAAGGCGACCAGGATCAGGCCAAACAGTAAATTGCTGAGCACTACGCCGTAGAGCCAGAACACCACCCACAGCGCAGTGCTGCCCTGCGAGTTTAACCACTGCTGAAGCTTACTCATCATGTCTCCCTGGCCAGCTAGTGGCCCGATTTTCCCTACAAGCCCGTACAGACTTCACCCGGGTGATGCCGACGTAGTGGACGTCGTGCACGGTTTCAGTCTAGCGGGCTTTTACGACATGTCCCGACCGAGTACGGGTAGGTCGACAAACCTTACTACCTAGTTTCCAGATTCAGTGGGACGGGTTTATGGAGTAAACGATGGACGAGAAATCACTACCTGATTGGGATCCGAGGTCTGAAGCTGTGTTAAAGGATCAGACGACAGCCTACGACGACATGCGCCACCGTTGCCCGGTCACATACAGTCAATATGGCTATATGTCCTTATTCCGGCATGAGGATGTGCTGCGCGTACTTAAGGATCATGAATCCTTCAGTAATGCCGTCTCGCGTTTCCCCTCGGTCCCCAATGGCATGGATCCGCCCGAGCATACGGTGTACCGGAGCCTCATCGAGCCTTATTTCAGCCCGGAGCATATGGATGCTTTTGCCCCGGTGTGCCGTGATATAGCTGTTCGTCTGGTGCGGGCGTTACCGGATGAAGGCCCTTCAGAACTGATAGGGGAATTTGCTCAAATCTTTGCGTTGCAGATCCAGTGTGCCTGGCTGGGCTGGCCGGCCGATCTTCATGAACCGCTGCGCCTGTGGACGCTGAAGAATCACGCGGCCACTCTGGCCAGAGACGACGCTGCCCTGGCCGCCGTGGCCCTCGAGTTTGACGGTTACATCAAGGATCTGCTGGAGGTGCGCCGTACAGCCGGCGCTGCTGCGCCGAACGACATTACGACCATCTTGTTACGCGATCAGTCCTTGGGAAGGCCTCTGACAGACGATGAGATCGTCAGTATTTTACGTAACTGGACGGTCGGCGAACTCGGAACCATTTCCGCCTCAGTCGGCATTCTCGCGCATTATTTGGCCATCAACTCCGGATGGCAGCAGCAATTGCGCGAACACCCCGCGCTGTTACCTGCCGCCATCGATGAAATACTGCGTATTCATGCACCGCTGATTATGAACCGTCGGATGACTACGAAACAGGTCATGCTGGGCGGGCGCACGCTGGCAAAGGGGTCGCGTATCGCCCTCAACTGGGCGTCCGCCAATCGGGATGAAGCGGTCTTTGGAGATCCCGATGAAATGCGCCTCGATCGCGATCCCGAGCTGAACCTGCTCTATGGTGCCGGCATTCATGTCTGCCCCGGTGCACCGCTTGCCAGACTGGAGCTACGGATCGTGATGGAAGAACTGCTTGGACGCACAAACCGGATCACACTGGTGCCGGATAAGGAACCAGTGAACGCGTTTTTCCCTGCCAGCGGGTTTTCTTCTCTACCCCTGCGGATTCAAAAACCGTCTTCCCAAACTTTGGGAGCCTGCCTGACCCGCGAGATCCGATGATCCCGGGACAGTCCTTTAATGCTGGGCGGCTTGGCGGCGAGACCGACATGTAGGTCAGCATGATTGACGTCAGCTTAGAGGGTAGTGCGTCGGGTAATGCAGCTTCGCAACGCCGGTGTCGGTAGCGGCCTTGACTGACCTGCAATCGGCCAGTCGATCAATGCTTGGTTCCGGCTGAATTGAGCCCTGATCGGCCGTGAGTGTTATTTCAAACCAAGCCGCTTCGCCAGTCGGTGCAGGTTGGCCACGTCCATATCCAGCATTCGAGCACAGGCAGACCATTTCCTTGCGCAATTATTCAGCGTGTTGTCAATCAGCTGACGCTGGAAGTCATCCGTCGCATCCCGCAGACCCTGGTCAACGCCGAGGAAAGGAACATCCAGAGCAACAGGCGGCGTATCCATCTGCTCGGGTACTTGATTGAAATGCTGTGCTTCAAGCAGTAGTTCGTCACTTTGCTGGGTCGCACGAGCAATGATTGTCGCTCGATAAACAGCATGCTCCAGTTCGCGAACGTTTCCTGGCCACGTGTACTGCTTGAGCAACGACAGACAGTTGGCAGCCAGAGCCACCCGTTTCAATCCCATGCGTTCCCTGCTCTGCTCACAGAAAAAACCCGCTAGCAACGTGATGTCCTGCGCACGCTCACGCAGTGGTGGTACATGCACAGGGAATACGCTTAAACGGTGGAACAGGTCTGCACGGAACCGATTGTTGAACACCTCCTGCTTCAGATCACGATTGGTCGCGGCAAGCACCCGTACGTTGACCCGCAAGACGTTATCGTCACCAACCCGTTGCAGGTCGCCGTATTGCAGTACCCGCAACAGTTTCGCTTGCAGATTCAGTGACAGTTCACCGATTTCGTCGAGAAACAGTGTGCCGTTATCAGCCATTTCGAACTTGCCGGTGCGATGATGGATTGCGCCGGTAAAAGCCCCTTTGACATGGCCGAACAACTCACTCTCAGCGACTGATTCCGGCAGCGCAGCGCAGTTCAGATAGACCACAGACTGACCTGCGCGTGATGAACCTTCATGTATGGCCTTGGCGACCAGTTCCTTGCCGACTCCGGTTTCTCCAGTGATCAAGACGTTCAGGTCGGAACCTGCCACCATTTCGATCTCTCTTTTCAACTGTCGCATGACTTCGCTGAGCCCGACCATTTCGGTGTCGGGTTTGCCCGCCGGGATATTACTGATGGAGAGAGGAGTAATGGTCTGACTTTCCAGTTGCTCCACCAGCAATGCATTGGCCAAGGCAGCAGAAGCGAGGGCTCCCACCAATCGCAGCTCTTCGTCGCTGAAGTGATCAAACTGTGCCGGGTCCATGCCATCGATCGTCAGCGCACCAATCAGCGTCTGGTCCGCGAACAACGGCAATCCGATACAGGCATGCACTTTGAGGTCCTGCCGGCTCGGTATCAGTCCGTCATAGGGATCAGGCAAATGACTCTCTGCCGGAAAGCGAACCACGTCACCGGCGCGAGCGATGGCTTCCAGTCGCGGATGTGCATCAAGGCTGAAGCGGCGCCCTAGAACATCCGGTGCCAGGCCGTCAATCGCCAGCGGACGGAACTGTCGCTGTTCATAACGCAACAAGGCAGAGGCGTCGCAACCCAGCAATTGGCGCAAGGTATTGATCAGACGTTGAAAGCGGTCCTGATGGGAAATGCCGCTTTGCAACTGAATAGCGATGCGTGCCAGGGATTCAACGGAGAGACTCATGTTTTGTCACTTTGACAATGAATTAGTCATAAAGACAGTAGTCGGACAATGTCATATTGACAATCGTTGTTTTATTTATCTTTATAATCAATAACTTATGTTCTGGCACGAACATTGCCATCTTCGGTGTAGAACATCATTTTTATACTGAGGTAGCCATGTCAATTCACGTCAAGAACAACATTCATTGGGTCGGTCAGCGCGATTGGGAAGTGCGGGACTTTCATGGCACAGAATACAAATGCCACAAAGGTAGCAGTTACAACAGCTACCTGATCCGTGAAGAAAAGACCGTATTGATTGATACGGTTGATCACAGGTTCAGCCGGGAGTTCATACAGAACCTGGCGATGGAAATCGACCTGAACACGCTGGACTATATCGTCATCAATCATGCGGAAGAGGACCATGCAGGGGCGCTGACAGAGTTGATGTCGCGGATCCCGAATACGCCGATCTATTGCACCGCCAATGGCGTGGACTCGATTAACGGTCATCACCATCATCCAGAGTGGAATTTCCACGTCGTACATACCGGCGACACCCTGGATGTCGGCAATGGCAAACAGCTGGTTTTCGTGGAGACCCCGATGCTGCATTGGCCAGACAGCATGATGACCTACATGACCGGCGATGCCGTATTGTTCAGTAACGACGCCTTTGGCCAACATTACTGCGACGAACACCTGTTTAATGATGAAGTGGATCAAAACGAACTGTTCGATCAGTGCCAACGCTACTACGCCAACATCCTTACGCCATTCAGTCGCCTGGTCATTCCCAAGATTACCGAGATCCTCGGTTTCAATCTGCCGGTCGATATGATTGCCACCGCCCATGGCGTGGTGTGGCGTGATAATCCGACGCAGATTGTGCACCGCTATCTGGAATGGGCGGCGGACTATCAGGAGGACCGCATCACACTGTTCTACGACACCATGTCGAACAACACCCGCATGATGGCCGACGCCATCGCACAAGGCATTCACGAAGTCGATCCGGGTGTGGCGGTGAAGATTTTCAACGTCGCGCGCCACGACAAGAATGAGATTCTGACCAACGTGTTCCGCTCAAAAGGTGTTCTGGTGGGCTCGTCCACCATGAACAACGTCATGATGCCGAAAGTCGCCGGCCTGCTGGAGGAAATAGCCGGGCTGCGTTTTCGTAATAAAAAGGCTTCGGCGTTTGGCAGTTACGGCTGGAATGGTGGGGCGGTAGACCGTATCCAGACGCGCTTGATGGACGCTGGTTTTGAAACCACATTGGCGCTCAAAGCCAAGTGGCGGCCAGACGGTGACTCGCTTGAGGTTTGCCGAGCTCATGGCCGCGAAATCGCTCGGCAATGGGCGCTGCATCCATCGACGGACGCACAAGTCGCACGACCTGCAGCCACCGCATCTGCCCAGGCGGAACCCATCGCGGACAACGGCCCGCGCATGCAGTGCAGTGTCTGCCAATGGGTTTACGACCCGGCGATCGGGGAGCCGATGCAGGATGTGCAGGCCGATACGGCTTGGTGCGATGTGCCTGATTACTTCCTGTGCCCTGAATGTTCACTGGGTAAATCGGTATTCGATGAGCTTGCTTCGGAGGCGAAATGAACAAGGAAATCGTCATTGTGGGCTCCGGCTTCGCGGCTCGTCAGGTGGTCAAGAACTTGCGCAGGCTCGATGCAGCGGTGCCCATTCGGTTGATCGCTGCAGACAGTTGCGATGAGTACAACAAGCCCGACCTGAGTCACGTCATCAGTCTCAATCAGACAGCGGACGACATGACTCGTCAGTCTGCGGCGGAGTTTGCCGAGATGTATCGGTTAACCCTGAATGCGGATTGCCAGCTGACTGCAATTGATCGCGAAAACAAGCGTATAAGCGCCGGCAGTGAGGCATTCAGCTACGACAAACTGATTCTTGCCACGGGTGCGCAAGCCATCGTTCCGCCGATTCCCGGACGGGAGTGGATGGTGACTCTGAACAGTCAGCAAGAATACCGTCATGCACAACATGCTCTGAGAGCGGCAGAGCGCGTACTGATTCTGGGGGCCGGCTTGATTGGCAGTGAACTGGCCATGGATGTCAATCGTGCCGGAAAGCAAGTGGTACTGATGGATAAGTCCTGCAGCCTGCTGGCCTCGTTGCTGCCTGTTGAGGTGAGTAGCCGCTTGCAGCATCGGCTATGCCAGATGGGTGTGGAAATGGTGTTCAACCAGGCTTTGGAATCCATTGAAAGGAGAGACGATAGCCTGTTGGCGACTTTGTCCAATGGCCGGCAAATCTCCACCGATGTGATCCTTGCCTCAATTGGGTTGAAACCTGATACGACGTTGGCGGCGCAGGCTGGTTTACGGGTGGATCGTGGCATTGAAGTTGATGAACGCATGTGCACCTCTGACCCACACATATTTGCCGTCGGCGATTGCGCGCAAATCGAGGGCAAGCTGCTGCCGTTTCTGCAACCCATTCAGTTAAGCGCCATGACCCTGGCTCGTAATGTGCTGGGTGGCGATGAGCAAGTGAAGTTCCCGGCGATGCTGGTGAAGATCAAGACCCCGGAAATGCCACTGCACCTGGCCGGAGAAACCAACCGGAAGGACTTGCAATGGCAGATCAGCCTTGAGTCACAGGGGCTGGTAGCCAAAGGGCTGGACATGGCAGGGCAGCTACGGGCGTTCGTCGTCAGCGAAGACCAAATGAAGCAGGCCTTTACATTACTACGGCAACTCTCGTTGTAAATCACATTGGCAGAGCTCACCCGGATCGACCAATCGAATCGCACTATGCAGAAGACTTTTGCGAGCTGGAGTATGGCTACCCATGTGAACCTCATCTGGCCCTAGGGTTTTCCAGCAACCGTCAACGCTTGCGGGTGGGGAACAGCTGATGAGGTGAGCGGCTGACCTGTCGCCAATGCTCCAAAGGAATCTGCCGTGTCGATGTAGCGTATGGCGGATTTCATGTCCTTCCAACCGACGTAGGTCATCAGCGCTTTGATGTCCCAGCCATTGGCCGCCGCCCATGTGGCGAAGCCGCGACGCAGCGAGTGGCTGGTGTACAGATCGCCAGACACACCCGCGCGATTGAAAATTCGCCGCAGCAGTGGAATCAGGCTGTTGGCGTTAAAGCCGTCTTCAGCCAGATGCCCCCAACGATCGAGCTTTCTGAAGACTGGGCCCTGCACAATGCCGGCTACCGTGATCCAGTTAATGTAAGCCTGGACCGGACAGAGCTTCTTTAGCGCCGGGGTACGAAACGTCGTGCCGCGGTGCTGGCGATCGCCTTTGCTGTGCGGCAGGTAGAACGTGATGCCCACGCCCGTTTGCGCCTGGGTGTGCTCCACTTGCAAACGTGACAGCTCATCACCACGAAACCCGCGCCAGAATCCAATCAGCACCAGCGCGATGTCACGCCGACTGCGCAACATGCCTGTCAGGTCGTGCCGCGCGGCCGCCTGCTCCGCCTCTCGCTCCAACCACTGAACAGCTTGCTCCAGGTGCTGCAGGAGCAGGGGAGCCGCCTGCTTTTCCTGGGCCGGGTGCAAGGTGCGAATTCCCTTGATCATCTGCCGCACCGCCGGCGTCTTGGTCGGATCGGGGAAGCCTTGGGTGATGTGCCACTGGGCCAGGGCGGCCAAACGCTGCTTGAGGGTGCTGATGGCGTGCTGATCGGCGTACTCCGCCAGGTAACGCACAATGCCGTCCCCCGTTGCCGGCAGAAAACCACCCCAGGTGACTTCGAAGTGCTCCACCGCGGCACGGTAGCTGCGCCGGGTGTTGTCCCGGGTGCCGGCCTGCAGGTAACGATCCGCCTTGTTCATCTCGACCCTTCTACACCAAACGTACCTTTTCCGACGCTGGAAAAAGCAAAAAACAGCTCTATGATGCGATAACGCTCGATTATTTTATCAAAGAAAGGTTGTCATATTGTTCTTTTTTAACAGTAAACTGCTATGTATATACGTGGTATGTAAAACAGTACGTAATCGTAGGAGAGGAAAATGGCACGCGGCGGAATTAACAAGGCGATTGTCCAAAAAGCCCGGGAATCGCTGCTTGCTCGGGGAGAGAATCCGAGCATCGACGCCGTGCGCATCGAGCTGGGAAATACTGGCTCGAAGACGACCATTCACCGTTATTTGAAGGAAATAGAAGATTTTGACCCTCGACCTCGAGCATCCCGAGAGCGATTAAGTGATGAGCTCACCGAGCTTGTAGCCGGTATCTTAGAGCGAATGACGGAGGAGGGAGGCGAAGCTCTTGCGTACGCCCAGGTGCGCTTCGACGAGCAGCGCAGCGAACTGCAGCAAAAGCTCGACGGCTTGAGTGCCGAACTCAACTCATTGCAGCGTGAAGTGGATAGTCAAAAAGGAGCGATAGCGCTTCAAGCGGATGAGCTGCAGATTTGTCAGACAAGCCTGCAAGCCGAGCTCACCCGCAATGCTCGCTTGAGCCAAAGCTGTGCTGACCTAGGGGTACGGGTGCATGAGAAAGACGAGCAGATTCGCTCGCTGGAAGAAAAGCACTCGCATGCTCGTGACGCACTTGAGCACTACCGATCGGCCGTAAAGGATCAGCGCGACCAAGAGCAACGTCGTCACGAAGGGCAGGTGCAGCAAGTTCAGGTTGAGCTGCGACAGCTGCAGCAAACGTTGATGCTCAAGCAGGATGAGCTGACTCGACTGAACAGAGATAATGAGCGCCTACTGAGTGAGGCTCGCCAGCAGAGTAAAGTGGTCGCGACGCAGGAAGACGCGGCGCTTCGATTGACCGGTGAGATTACTGCAATGAAGACAGCTGTTGCCAAGGCAGTCGGAGCGAAGGAAGCGTTTCAAGAGCAGCTCGGTACGTCGCGCGCCGAATCTAAGCGACTAGAGGAGGACCTGGCACAGGCAAGCGCGCAATTGGCCGAAGCCCAAAGACTGTCGGAACAATATTCTGCGGAGCTCACTCAGTTGCGGCAAGCCACGGCTCATCCAAACACTGACAATGAAAGCTCCCCACGATAAGGGAAGAGGAGAGCTAACTTGATCAAGTTTGACATGGTGTATAGCATTTTTGTGGCAAGCCCTTCTGACCTCAAACATGCGCATGAGCGCCTGAACCAGATGGTTACCTCGGGCCATTATTCGGGGCCAGTGAAGCGTGCTGGGCGACTGAAGTCTCCAGCGAAGAAGGTGGCGCCCAAAATGGACACGGGGGAGCCTCATGTGTATCAGGGGTGAAGTAACGCCGCTGTGAGCTTCTAGAGATTGTTTTATGTTGCATACCAAAAACACTTCCGCGTTCGCTTGCACAACGCTGTAGCTGTAAACGATCTTCGGATATCAGCGGCGGCAATCGGGGATAAACTGCCGGCATCGACAGACCGTACTAGGTCGATTCCCATCAATGACATCAGGCCTGGATCCCCCATCCTAAAGAGATCGTTCGAGTCATTCGCCAAGTGAAAAGCGTTCCACACCTTGCCCGCAAGCCTTGGGAAAGTTCTCTTACATTGACTTGATCGAAACCACTTCCACAAATCGGAATTTTTTCTTGGCTGCCCTCGTAGCTTCTTGCTCGGCTAAAATGGTACTTAACGTATCGGCCTCATGAACCATCTCGTGCGTCTCGCCTTCAAATTCATTGCCCACTCGAAGTGTGACTCTCAGCCTGGGTGTAAATGTTTTCGCGACTTTCTTTTTCTCGGCCACTTTTGCTGGTTGTCTTATCACGATATCCGAGACGGGCTTCTGCGCTGGGGATTCACTGGATTGCGGAGCTTGCTCGCTACCACCGAACAGCGCGCGGCGCATTTCTTCTTCAGTTAAATCTGGATTCATGCCAATTCTCAAGAGGGGGAGGTTATGAGCAGCGAGTGCATTCTATCAGCATGGCGAGTTTGTCCAGTCGATAGTCCCACCTACTCAGATCCAATTGGGTAATGACACGGACTTGCCCACCCATTTGCATTCGATTTGACCCGTCATTTGCATCGGATTTGACCAGCACAATTCTTGGACATGACCGGCAGAGAACGGCCAATAACTGTCCTTCGCGGAGTCCGGTTTCGGGTCGGAAACTGCCGGTTGAGAGAACGACCGACGTGCTCGCCAAATGGGATCTTGGTATCTCGCACTTGCTCTACCTACGCATTGAGAGCAGCTGATTCTTTGTGTGCGGAAGCAGGACCACTATGCCATACAGTCAGGTTGTCAAAAGGCGACGGAGTCGCGGGCGTCGTCATCCAGACTCAGAGCTCGCCGGCCACCAGGTAGCGACTGGTGCACTATCCTTACAACCTCACGGACTTAGAGGTTAAAGCATGGCTATATACGAGGAAGTGCTGGTTTGGTCGGAAAGGCTGCCGCCGTGGCGCAGCGACGCCTTGCGCCGTTTGTGTGTCCAGGGTGACTGGATTGATCAGGATCTTGTCGAAATTCTCGATCTCGCTAAGCAACACCATGGTGTGCGAAGCGCATTTCTGCCGGTTCTTCAGCCTGTCCTATTCGCCGCAGACCATTTTCCCGCCGAGGCGAATCGGGACCACACCGTCGTATTGCAGTCCCTGCATTCACTTACTAACGTGGGGAAGATCCCGAACAGTCAGGCTCTGAACTTCCAGCCGCATGGTCTCACCATCGTGTACGGCGGAAACGGCACGGGGAAGTCCGGTTACGCACGGGTGCTGAAGCAGGCGTGCCGTGCTCGGAGCCCAGGTGCTGTCTACGCCAATGCTTACGCTGCGGATTACCAGCAACTCATACCAAGCGCTGCTATTGACTTCGCGCTGGACGGCGCTGCCGAACAGACAACCTGGAGCAGTCATCGCGATAACATACCGCAGCCAGAACTCCGGGGCATTTCCGTTTTCGATGGCGACTGCGCTCGGCATTACCTCCAGTCACGAGAAGCTGCCAACTTTCAGCCATCTGCTCTGACTTATCTCCAGCAGTTGGCGAATGGACTCAATCAGGCTCTGCGCCCCGCGCTACAGGCTGAGATCACGGGCCTTGCAACAGACACGACACCGTTCACTGTCATTCCGTCCGACACCGATGCCGGACGGGCGGTGCATCCGATTGGCCCAACCACTGATCTGACGCGAGCGCTTGAATTGGCTACGCTCGCCGATGATGAGCAGGCAGAGCGTCTACGACTTCCGCAGGAAATCAGCGAAGCGGACCCAACTGCCCAGGCCTCGCTACTTGACCATGCTGCAACGCGGGTCGATGAATTGGCCAGCCTCATCGCTGTGGTGGCCAGCGTAGTGTCTAATGAGGCTATCGATGCCAAGCACCAGGTACATCGAGCCGTCGTTGAGGCTGAGACAGCTGAACGTGCAGCGTCCGCCATGTTGCAGGCAGGAGATGCTACACAGCTACTTCCTGGAACGGGGCAAGGTCCTTGGGCGTTGCTATTCAACGCTGCTCGTGAGTACTCGTCCAGCACTGCATATTCAGGACAGGCCTTCCCGGTCACCTATGACGATGCAGTCTGTGTACTTTGCCAACAAAAGCTCAGTCCTGAAGCGCAGGACCGCTTGCAGCGATTCGATCACTACATTCGAGACCGGGCGGCGGAGACTGCTCAGGCTGCACGCAACGCTTGGCAGCAGATCGTTCGAGAAGTCGGTCCCGCAAGTGTCGACTTCACAGTTGCCCCTAACATGCTGGAGAGCCTGAGGGCGCGTGTGCCAGCGCTTCCGGACGACATCCAGACCTTTCAGAATGACTTGGTCGCCCGACTTCAGTGGCTCAAAAGTGCGGTGGCTACTGGGGTATGGCAGGACTGTCCTGGGTATCGTGGTGCGAATCCGGTGGCGTCGATCACTCAGGTTGCGGAAGTACTTCGCGTAGAGGCGGGCCGCCTGCGCGCAAACATGGACGCAGAGGCCTTAGCGGCCAAGAAGCTACGGTTGAAAGAGCTGGAAGCGCGGCAGCTACTTTCCGAGCATATCGAAGGCATAGCACGGGTGATTGAAAACCTGGCCCACAGGGCTCGGCTCCAGAATTGCCTAAATGACATTGCAGCCACACGGCCGATGAGCGTGCTGGCTGGCCAACTGACTCGGACTTACATCAGTGAGGCTCTGGCTGGACGCATGAACGAGGAGCTCACTAGGCTGGAGCTTAGGCACGTTGAAGCTGGAGTCAGCTCAGCCGGTGAGGCCGGGGCAGTTCGCCTGGGAATTCAGCTGTTGGACTGCCAGCTTGCCCCGCACCAAGTGTTGAGCGAGGCAGAGCAGCGTATGTGTGCGCTTGCCTACTTCTTCGCTGAGCTTCACCAGTCGGGATCGACTTCCGGAATCGTTTTCGACGACCCGGTCTCAAGCCTCGACCACAGCCATCGAACCGCCGTCGCGCAACGAATTGTCGAAGAGTCCGCCAACCGGCAAGTCATTGTATTCACCCACGACGCTGTATTCTTTGGTGAACTGTTAACGCTCTGCCAAGATGCGGGTCTGGCACCTGAAGTGAGGTCGATCAGCTACCGGGCGGAAGGCCCTGGCTACGTCGATGCCGGTTTGCCGTATGACATGCGCCGGCACCGCGAGCGCATCGCGCAACACCGTCGTGACCAGCAGCAAATTGCAGCAACCTTCAACAGCCCTCCCGGAGACACTGAGCGGTATGCGATCCGTAATGCATACAGTGATCTTCGCGTGACGATCGAAATCGGTATCGAGGACACGATACTCAACGAAACTGTTGTCCGGTTCCGCGATGGAATTTCAGTAGGTCGGCTTAACGGCGTGATGGCTGTGCTGGAGCAGGAATTCCGTGAAGTGCAACGCCTGCACGACCGATGCTGCCGCAATGTGAGCGCGCATTCACATGCGGCCGGCCAGCAGCGTCCCGTAACACATCCTGATGAGTTGCTTGGGGATATTGAGGCCGTGAACACGTTGTTTACGCGTATCCGAAGCCGAAGGGGCTGAGTCGGCCGTTACGTTAGCATCTTTGCAGTGCCTGACAACCTCCGGCGCGAGGCTGCTTACGGCAAAAGCGGGCACGACAGTTCGGCCATCCCGCGTGGGGCTCGACTCGTTTTGTCCATATCTCTAATGGTTAAGGTCATGGAAAAAATAGGGGCGTGCTACCATATAGCCATCTTTTCCCAAGAAGTTTTTCTGCCTCTAGGTATTCGCCATGGACGATGTAGTCATAACGCATTTGGATGTGTACCAGAGCTGGCAAAACCATCTCTTCAATTTCAGTATCGACGATCCCAAGACGAACGCACCCGGGCTGCGCAAGCCGCAACTGGCTGCGCTTTACGCCACCTTGGGGCACCTGGTGATTGATCCTTCTTCGACCGCCACGGTGGTAATGCCGACCGGTACAGGGAAGACTGACACCATGCTCGCACTAATCATCGCTGCGAGGATGGCCAGAACCTTGATCCTGGTTCCCTCGGATGCCCTCAGAACACAGTTGGTGGGCAAGTGCACGGAGATGAAGACACTCCGCACCGTGGGGGCGGTATCGGACATAGCGCGCAACCCCATTGTTGCAGCCATCGATTCGAAGCTGTCTCAGGCACAGGTTGCAGAATTAGCTACTGCCAACATCATTGTGGCCACCCCCCAGGCCCTACTGCTATTTGAAGACGCTGCCTTGGGGGCGCTGGTGAACACGTGCAGCCACCTGATGATCGATGAGGCTCACCATGTGGTGGCAGCGAGCTGGAACCGAATCAAAACCGCCTTCAGCGGCAAACCTTGTATTCAGTTCACAGCGACGCCATTCCGGGAGGATGGTCTGGCTCTGGCCGGCAAGATCATCTACAACTACCCGCTCAGGGATGCGCAGCTTGATGGCTATTTCAAAGGCATCGAGTTCCATCCGGTACGAGAATACAACCTCAAGCTGTCTGACCAGGCCATCGCAGACAAGGCTGTTGAGCTGCTCCGGGCTGACCTCAAGGATGGGTACAACCATTTGATGATGGTGCGAGCCAAGTCGCACAAGCGGGCGACAGACCTGTTTGAGATTTATAAGCAGCACGTCGACCTAACGCCAGTCCTGATTCACAGCAAGGTGCCGAACCAAGCCAGAGTGATGGCGGAGATCGTCGAGAAGAAGCACCGGATCATCGTCTGCGTCGACATGCTTGGGGAAGGCTTCGATCTGCCTGAGCTCAAAATCGCCGCAATTCATGATCAACATCAAAGCCCCGCGGTGACGCTCCAGTTCATTGGTCGGTTGACGAGGGTTGATGCCGCCCTTGGTGATGCCAAGTTCGTGGCGAACATCGCTAATCAGAAAACCGACCACCAGATGGCAGAACTCTACAAGGAGAGTGCTGACTGGGGTGCAGTCATTCGCAACGTGAGCGAGCAAAAGGTAGGTCGGGAAATTGAGAGGGCGGACTTCAACGAGCAGTTTGCTGACGGTGACGATGCCCAAGTGATTTTTGGGCTGAACCCGAACCCCAAGATCAGCGCCGTGGCGTATCACGTCTCCTCTAAAGACTGGACACCACAGCGTGCGCAGGGTCTGGATGGACGCAGGGAAACACTGCAGTACATCTCGATCAATGATCAGGCCGATACCGTCATTGCCGTGACTCGGCGAGAGACTATGGTTGGGTGGGCTCAGACCGAAGAAATCGTCGATACCAATTGGAATCTGTACATTGCTTTCTATAACAAGGCGCAGAAAACCCTGTTCATTCACACCTCAGGTGACGATACCCAGGCAACTCGCTTTCTCAACTTGGTAGCCAAAGACCCTCGTCGCATCAATGGTGAGCCGACCTTCCGTGCGCTCCACGACATCAAGCTGATGAAGCTGCAGAACGTTGGCCTGTCCCGCGCCCGGAAAGACCTGCGATTCACGATGCACGTGGGGCGCGATATCAACCAGGTGATTAGCGACATCGAGAAAGGTAATGCGACAAAGTCCAACATCTTCGCCACCGGTTTTGAGGATGGAGAACGAACCACTGTGGGCTGCTCGCACAAGGGCAAGATTTGGGAGATGAACTCCTCTCCAATCAACTACTGGGTCGAGTGGTGCAAGCGCATGTCAGTCAAACTCAACGACAACACCATCGACCCTGCTGACGTACTCAAAAATGTCATGCGCGTTGACCAAATCAAGGACAGATGGCCAGAAGGCCTGTTCTACGCCGACTGGCCTGTGTCGATCGCGATCGAAAACGAGCAAAGGATCTCGCTATATTTTCAGGGAGAGACTTTCAACCTTCTCGACGTCGAGCTTGGTAAGCCTGAGTACAGTGGAGTGCGGACGCTGGAGATCCCCGTCCTTGTCGTGGGTAACGAAGGCGAAGAACGTCGCCTCACTACCATCGCCATCAAGTTGTTGGAGGACGGATACAAGACCTCCTGCCCAGGTGTGAAGATCCTTTACCCCCACGAAATGCCACTGGACTCCTACCTGGATGCAGAGCCGCTTGTTTTGCTCAAGGTCGACGGTTCCATGGTGCAAGGCAACTACCGTCAGTACTCGCTCAACAGCATGGATGTAAAATTGCCTGCCGGTTTGCTCGAGCCTTGGGATTGGGGAACGACGAAAATCCATCAAGAGTCCATGCGTGCAGACCGACGTAAGGACTCAGTACAAGGCTTCACCTTTGACAAGATCGCTGATGACTACTCCATAGTCTTCAACGATGACGGCAAAGGCGAAATTGCTGATCTCGTGGCAATTCGGGAAAACAAGGACGCCATTTACGTCGACCTTTACCATTGCAAATTCTGCCCCGTGACGGACGCCCCCGGGGCCCGCGTCGCCGACGTATATGAAGTATGCGGTCAGGCGTCGAGATCGGTGAAATGGCTGTACACGGACGATAAGTTCTTCAACCGACTGATGGATCGTTATCAGCAATCACTGCTGAAGGACTTCGACAGAATCCTGAAGGGCACGCCTCAGCAGTTGGAGATACTGCGCAACAAATGCCACGACCATGAGCTGATCTTCAAATTTGTGATCGTCCAACCCGCAATATCAGCGAAGAAGGTGTCGAAGGAACAGTTGGCCGTCTTGGGAACGAGCTACTCATACATCAAGAGTATCTCGGGCTCGGACATCAAGGTCATTGTCAGCCCTTAATTAAATTGCACCAGCGGAATTGCAGATGATTCCGCTGATGTCATGCTGTGATCTGCGGTTCCGATAAGCGACCGTCAGCTTCTGGCCGTTCACTGCCGTTCATGTTGGCTAAGCGTGTGGGTCAAGTCAGATCCAAATGGCTGGTCAGGTCGATTGCAAATGAGTGGTCGAGTCAGAGCAGTTGCCCAGATATCAGCAGATTGGAAAACCTGACTCGCCAATCCTTAACCCAAAACGGACAGCGTCTTAATGGCAGCGAAATCCCTTCACAGCGCGTAGGTTTATCAACCATCAACAGTCATTGCGGGCGTAGATTGAGTGCGAAGTCCATCGAATCCTGCGGGAAGAGGCAGAAGGGTAAACACAGATTTTGAAAAGCGATGTTTCCAGTTTGGCTGACAGTTTATTAGACGACTAAGGGGCAATTCGCGTCGCCATATAGTCGAGACCACTGCATTACCTCACCCAACCATAGGGCGTCCCATTTCGTGCGAACCCCAAACCTTGAAAAACTGCTCAGTCAGACCCTTGAGGTCGTTATTCGTGCCGGGCAACTACTAATTGCCGAGTGGGCGAGAGTTGACGGACCTCGGGGTCAAGGTGACAAGGCCGCCGTAGACGAAGAAATCGAACAGTTCTTACATCAGCATCTACTGAAGCTGCTTCCTTGCGACTTCTGGGGAGAAGAGACCGGACATCTTCTGACCGGCCATCCGTGGTGCTGGGTAGTTGACCCGAACGACGGGACCGCAGATTTTCTCAAGGGGCTCAAAGGCTCATCCCTTTCCATCGGTCTATTGCACAAACAGTCGCCGGTATTAGGTGTTGTGTATGCCCCCGTCACCGTTGAGGGAACGCCTGATTGCATTGCTTGGGCAGAAGGGATGGCCGAGGTGAACCGCAATGGACAGTCGGTCACGTCACGGCTTACGACCAAAACGCTGTCGAGCGACGAGTTCGTGATGGTCAGTGCCGCCGCAATCAATAAGCCTGAACTTAATAGCGAGCTCTGCAGCCCCAGCACTTTTGTAGCAATGCCATCCATTGCCTACAGGCTCGCCAAAGTCGCCGCCGGGGAGGGGGTCTGTGGCGTCTCTCTTTATCCGGTTTCAGCACATGACGTTGTCGCGGGCCACGCACTCTTGATAGGAGCGGGCGGCGTTTTATTTGATGAGCGAGGCGAAGTGATTACCTACGTTACCGAAGCCAATATGCAAACGGTTTCACAACGGTGCTTCGGTGGTTCAGTGGCCGCGTGCCGGGTCTTGCTGGCTCGTGAATGGGATCTTATTTTCACTTAATACCCAACCAACCCGCTGCCCAACTTATTCGAGCAACTGGTATCGTTTGTATTTGACCGATTCAACTGTACACAGCCCGCAAGAGCCCAACCGAAAACCTCTCCAATGAAATCTCCTAAAACCCAGGCGTCGATTAGCAGAACGCTTACGCTCCGAATTTTGAATCTAGGCAGGACCTCCCCATTCCAGCGCTTGAAGTACCCGACGAACCTGCTTGCCTCCAATCTCAGTGCCACAGAGCAGTACTGGCGTATCTCCGCCGAGGGCTTTGTTTGGCTTCGACATCCAGCACGCGGCCATATTTCTATTTTGGAACACCTGTTCAGCCAAATGGCAGACCACGGCAACACGATCTAGCCGTTCTGAAGCGACGGAGTTGAGGGGCTTTTGCTCACGGCTACGTCGCTTGAACGTGGAGATTGACGTGTTGAGGAGTATCTCTAAGCTATGCCCCTGGAGGTCAAAAGCTATGCAAACCACCTGGAAAAGCTCAGCGGAAAACCCTGCTTTGATCTGGAGCAATCGCTCTGAGTCCTTCAGTAAAACGCGATTGGCGCTGAAATCCGAGAATGCGGCGATAGCGGCATCACGCAATTCGCCTTTCTTGTTTAGCTGACGCCGAGCGGTCGTTGGGGTATTCATTGTTTCAGTATGGATGAGCAACGGGAAACCTGGATGGAGCCTTCCGGGAAGGGGGCGGCGAACCGTCACCAAAAAATCATCGCGCAATTGTAGAGCTGAATACGGGCCCCGAAGCTCCGAAAGGCAAAGTGTCGCTATGTTCCTCTATTCGTCCCGCCAAAGCCACGTCATCTCGAGTTGGAAAGTGCCGTAACAAAAACTTGGCATCACGTCTTACCCGATCTGGAAGCGAATTATCTCGGCATAGCTCAACTAAAAATTCGCGAGTCTGCACCACCGCGCGGGAACGCTCGTCTGGCATCGTCATTATTCATCTCCATGAGGACGGATGCGACGCTCCGCTACAGCCTGCTGAGTTGGCCATGAAATAGCATGACGAAGTGCGGCCTGCATCCAGGTAGGAATCTCACAGTCCGCGATTTTCTTGAATTCAGACGGAGCCATTTTAGCTTTGATACTAGCTATGACCGTATCGCTCACGCCATTTTTGCCTAAGTAGAAGAGGGCGCAAAGCGCTAATCCGACGATCGTGCCAGCATGCTGTAGTTTTTGAGAGGCAACGTGGAGCAAACGTATGCGCTTCGCCCCAACTTTCACCTCGCGGCTAGCGCCACTCGTATAATAAACCGGTCTGATCTGCATCTGAGTGCTCAATCCGAAATACCTGACAGCCTCTGCACCATGTACCTGAATAATTTCACGATTATGACTAGCGATTGCTCCTAGGACTGACTTAGTACTTGGTCGCACATAACCAGTGAAGTGGCTCAGCTTTGGTCGCATGTAAATACCACGACTCAGTCGCTCCAGCTCACCTGATGCAGCAAGGCGAGATAAGGCTTTGGCCACAGCCCCTGGCGAACCTAAATTAGCAAAGCGATTGATACTGAAAGGCTGCGCTTTCGGGGTGTACTTGAGGCGTTTGACGATATTGGCGGTAACAGACATGACACACCAGTCTTGAGCGTTTGAGGCGGTGCTGCGACGATTTAGGCATAGCAGCCTTATGGTCGATGTCAGTCGCGCTTTTTTTTGACTGCTGGGAATAGAACCCTAACGCTTTTTAGGTTCACCTCGGTGTTCACCCCCAAGTGCGTGTAGGTGCGATCAGAAACCTTGAACAGCGGAACCCGTTCCCCCTGTGGATTAATCGCCTCACTTGCCTCAAGGAGCGGCTCCATTTTCCAATGACCGGTTTCATTTACGAAACCAGGGGTGACGTACTGAATGGATCGCACCCGAAATGACTCATGTTGGACCTTGAGAATGTCTTTCAGTGCCTCAAATGAGGACACCATGAGCATTTCCCCAACGAATTCCTTACCATATCGAACGTGTGCTTCAAGGTAAAACCAAGGGATCATTACCGTCTGCCGCATGAACGGACGCCCCAGAAAATCAGCATTGAAAAGGCTGGAAATAATAGTCGGCCCTTCATGATCCGTGTTCATCGCTGGTACCTCAGCATCTCGAATGAACAATATATGTTGTAGTCATATATTGCGCAATGTCGCCTTATCGTTCCTTTTGTGAGAAGCAAAATGGAACTGAAAGAAGCATTTGGGGCGACGCTCCGACAGGCTCGCCTTCGGAAAGGCCTGACTCAGGAGCATTTTTCGTTGGTAAGCAGCCGCACAAATGTCAGTTTGCTTGAGCGTGGAGGGACCAGCCCGACGCTTGTAAAGCTCGAGGAGTTGTGCAGCGTTTTGGGAGTTCATCCCGTCAGCCTGGTAACGGCGTGCTATATGCGAAAGGAAAACATCACGGATCTCAAAGCGTTTCTAGCTCAAGTGCGAAAGGATCTGGAAGCCATCGACTCTTGAAAAGCCATTGATCAAAGGCTCAGTGGCTCACCTAATTTTGGTGAAGCAAGAAAAAGAAAAGGTCAATTTGTTCGTGATGGGAAGCTAGAAGGTGTTAAGCGACTCATCGCAACGAAAGACGCATTGCCTCGATAATCTGGATTTTGCGGATGCAGGCGTAAAGCTGAAATGCGCCGGACCAACAGCCAGTCGCGTTGCACGCAATCAGCCGAGGCGCATCAACTCATACAACGTTCGTAAGGGTGCTGCGGGATCAAGTTTCGCACGCTCTGACCCGAGAGCTGGAGCTCGTACAAATTGCGAAAAGTTTCAGATTTGCAGATTTCTTTGCACGACAGTTTCAAATTTACCTTTCATAAGGGGAGCGTTACCGGCATTTCTGATGGAAAAGTTTCAAATTCATGAAGTCACAAGCCCGATAAACCGGAATTTCAGAGGCAACGCTGAACCTGTAATGCGCCGGTGCCGAATCCAAATCGAAGGAGCAGGGCAGGGATGAGCTCATGAACAAAAAAGCCTTTAGGCTATCTGCGCATTTTGAGCTCTTTGACTGAGCGAGCTCTTTGCTCATCAAGGCTGTTGTAGTAAGTATTTTGTGTGGTGCTAAGGCTGTTATGACGCAAATCCGCTTGTAGGTCTTTCATGTCACGAAGTGGCGCGTCAAACGTAGCCGCGGTATGGCGAAGCCAGTGCAGAGACGCTGAGCGAAGCTGGTCGATTTCATCCTCACTCCAACCTTCACACTGCATACGTTGCAGTGCCCGATCAAACACCGTTTGAAGAAGCGATCGTATGTGTCGATCCGACAGTCCGCCGCGTCCTTTGAGCGTCGCAATCAACGGTGTTTTTTCTTGTGGTGAGGGAAGAGGAGACAGTTCCAATGATCGGCGATAACGCACTAGATACTCCTGGATATACTCGTCCCGGACACTGATCTTGGCCCCTTTGTTGCCTTTGCCGACGACGTGAAACCACCAGTTACCCGTCGTGTCTCGTCGAATGTCTCCCATAGTCGGCCGCCAGTTATCACGGCCGACCAGATCAGACACTCGGAGGTACATTGCGAACAGCGTGGCCAGCACAAACAGCGTGCGCTCGTGGCGAGCGTCTTCGTCAGCCATCTGTTCTGCCGTGTCGATTACAAAACTCCACTGAAGCTCAGTGAGCGATCGGGACGCGACGTCCTGTATGTTCCGCTGTTTGTAAATCGACTTCTGTTTGATGGCCCGGAACGGATTAGCCTCTGTAAGGCCTTCATCCATCGCGTGTTGAAAGAAACTACCGCAGACAGCGAAGACCTGAGCCACCGAGCCTTGGGCCATATGGTAAGGACGTGAGGAGAGTTCACTGATCGCCTCATTCCCAAGCTTGCGTTCCCGCTTTGAAACGGTGTAACAGAAAGGCCTCCAATCAGAATTCACGACGTACTCATCTGACTCAAAACGCTTCCGGCCGCCGACGCGCTTGAACCTGGACTTGACTACAGGACCAACCCAGTCCGCCGGCGGGTTAAGACAAAACTCCATAAATTGCTCCGCATCAGTGCGGCGAAGCTCCAACAGCGGTTTCCGCGCCACAATCAGCGACCAGAGCAACAGGCGCTCGACATGTGTCCTGAAAGAATTGAAGGTGGACTGGTTGCCGGCGTACGATTTCAAAAAACTCCGCACGACCAAGTAGCTGTCAACGGCGTGACAATTATCCTCGAAACTCTTGAGATATTGCTGGACGGCTGCACGCTCATTATTAAGTTGGAGAAAGTTGAGCTCGTGGAAGCACTCGAAGGTATCAAACAGCGGTTGAGGGATGCGTGACATGAATGGACCAATACGGTACTGGAATGGCATTAGCTTGGACGGCTAAGCGGAGTTATGCAATATCCGGGTCTGACAGTTATCGGATATTACACCACACCTAATCCTTCTCTCCGCCTCGGGTATGACGCACACCATGTCCACGATGAAGGTAAGTAGAAGCTGACGACAAATTCAATGTTCTGCGCACATCAGAGATTTTAACACCTATCCGGAGGCATCCTCACTTCGAGTGCGGAAACCGTCGGTAAAACAGGTTCAACGATTCCTCGGACATCAATCGTGACGCTGGGATGTAAGATTATGAGCAGTCAGACAACGGAATGAACCTCAGCTATTGTCTGATTTGATGTAGTCATCGACCGGAAAGATGCAAACCATCGATATTTTTTAGAAGGCGTGTTCATACTGGGGGAAATTATTGAAAGGAGCGCACCTAAAGGGTTCCAGGGGAATAGGCACTGAAATGCATAAGTCTAAATCGCCGGAAAAACGACGGAAATCAGCCGGAAAAACGTATTTGGTCAACCAGAGTTGCATCAGTTGTGTCTAAACCCGAGAAATTTATGGGGCCGTTTCCGGAGAACAAGCCCTGGTTAGGGAATCACGACCTATGCAGAAAAATTTTTTCTTTTTAAAACAGATAGATAGGACGTAGGAGGAAATTCCGGCTAACCATAGTCGCTGACAGAAAAGGGACAGCACGAGAAGTTCCATCCATAGATGTCATTTAACATAATATACATTACACGTAACAACGTATTTCAGGAATGGCCCGGTTGCACGCAGACTTCACAGCGCTCATTACCTTCTAAGCCCTTATCCGCGCGTGAGCTTTTCAACCAACACCGAATGCTCAGGAAAACGCTCACTGAGCTTTTGTCGATCACCCAATTGCATATCCGCGTAATCAAACCCTGGCGACACTGCTTCGCTGATCAGACCGAATCCTGCCGATCCCTCCATAAGCCGCGAAGCTTTCCAAACACCGCCAGGTACATGCAGCTGTAAACATTCTCCCGCGATAACATTGCTGCCCATCATGACGGTCTCCAATGTGCCGTCCGGGAAAATCAGCGAGTACAAAATGGCATCGCCCAAATGATAGTAATGAACGATGTCGGACTGGTTTAGATGGAAATGGCCAACGGGAGAATCTTTCGTTAACAGATAGTAAATCGACGTCATCCGGTAACGCTGCCCACCGGTCGTCGTGACCATGCTTTGATTATCCGACTGATACGTTCTGCGGTAGTAGCCGCCTTCCAAATGGGGCTCCAGATCGAGCGTTGCGACCAGTTCTTTAATGCTGGGTGTTTTCAACGCCATTCCGATAACCTCTATCCAGTCATATCGAAGCATTTATCATCATATTTGCAGCATTTAGCTACTTAGCTCAACTAAATAGATGTTTAGTCGAGCTAAGTTCAGATCGACCTCGATCATATTCGACCGATGTGTTTGAGGAAACGGCCACTCTCCTTCTAATCTTGGTTCGTCCCTGCCTGGCCCTCATCCGTGATGCTGCGGACTCTGAAATGCGCCGCGCTGAAAACTTCTGAACAACTTCCTTGTAGAGCGATTAGACGCCGTGCCACCCCTACAGTCGCCCTCCTCCCTACAAGCCTTTATCGAACTCGCTGCACGTCGACACTACTGATTAAGCAGTAGATTCGCTACCATGTGGGTTATACGAAACCGGAAGCTTTACCCCTTTGGAGCACCCAATGCCTAGTCAAAAGGACATCGCAGCCGTCAGCGCCGCACCGGTGATTCCTGACCAGCGCCGTGAGCTGATTTTGCGGCAGCTACGCAAGCACCAGGTGCTGAGCGTTCACCAGTTGATGGAGATGTTCGACTGCTCGCACATGACTGTACGGCGCGATATCGCCCTGCTTGAGCAGGAAGGGCGCGCCTATTCGGTCACCGGTGGGGTACGTATTGCCAGCCAGCTGCACAGCGAACCCAGCCATCAACTCAAGGCGGTGGTCGAGTTGCCGCAAAAGCAAGCCATGGCGAAGCTCGCTGCCCGATTACTGCGTCCGGATATGACGATATATCTGGATGCCGGTACTAGCACGCTGGAGATCGTACCGTACATAAAAGCACTGTCTGGCATGACCGTAGTGACCAACGATTTTGGCGTGGTGCAGTCCTTGCTGGACGCGCCGCAGGTGACGGTGATCCACACGGGTGGACAGCTTGATCACTCCAATCATTCCTGTGTCGGCGGACTCGCCGTTGCTACCTTGCGTCAGGTCGTGACGGACATCGCTTTCATCTCCACCAGTTCCTGGGATCTGCGTCGCGGTATCACGACCCCTTCTGCGTTGAAGGTCGAGGTCAAGCAAGTGGCGATGCAGTCGGCGTCGCAGGTGGTACTGGTTGCCAGTAGCTCCAAGTACGGCACATTCAGCATGTACAAGATCGCGGGGCTTGAGCAGTTCGACATCATCATCAGTGACGATGCCCTGGCTTCGGCTGCGGCAGATGGGATTCGCAAACAAGGTGTCGAATTAGTGTTGCCCGCAGATCAGAAACAGACCTGAAAGTGACCTAAAAAAGGAGGGCTCCGGTATCGACCGGAGCCTCCCCCGCTGACATTACCTCCAGGAAACGCAGCGGCAATTGAACATCGAAGGTCAGAGCGCCTTCCAGTCCCGCAACCACTGCAGCCCCGCCGAAGTATCACCCTTGGGACGGTACTCGCAGCCGACCCAGCCTTCGTAGCCCAACTGATCCATCAGTCCAAACAAGTAGGGATAGTTGAGTTCCCCCAGGTTTGGCTCATGACGATCAGGCACACCGGCGATCTGAATATGGCCGATTCCATCAAAGTCACGACGAAGTTTGGTGGCTAAATCCCCTTCCACGATCTGACAGTGATAGCAGTCGAACTGCACTTTCAGATTACTAGCGCCGACTTCCTTGCAGATAGCCTGTGCTTGATCCTGACGGTTGAGGAAAAACTTCGGCATGTCTCGTGTGTTGATCGGCTCCAGCAACACCGTGATGCCCGCCTGACTCGCCTTGGCCGCAGCGTAGGCGAGGTTTTCCAGATACACGGCATGGTGGCGCGGGCGGTCGTTTTCCGAGGGCAGCAAGCCGGCCATCACATGGATACGCGTGTTGCCGAGTACTTCGGCATATTTCAGCGCGCGGTTGAAGCCCTCGCGAAACTCAACTTCGCGGCCGGGTAACGTTGCAACGCCTCTCTCCCCCGCCGCCCAGTCACCGGGCGGCGCGTTGAACAGCGCCTGTACCAGTCCGTTGTCGCTCAGTCGCTGCTTGAGCTCCTGCGCGCTGTAGTCGTAAGGAAACAGATATTCCACCGCTTCGAAACCGTCGGCCGCCGCCGCCGCGAAGCGATCCAGAAACTGATGTTCCGGGTAAAGCATACTGAGGTTGGCAGCAAAACGAGGCATGTTAACTCCTTGAAAAATGGGTCAGACAAAAGGCCAGATCAACAGCGTGATGCAAAAGCCGAGCGTTCCGAGCAAGGTAGTGATCACCGTCCAGGTGCGCAAACCGTCAGCGACGTTCAATCCGGCCAGTTTGGTGAAAATCCAGTAACCGGCATCGTTGATGTGCGACATGGCCAGCCCGCCACCGCCCATGGCAAGGCAGAGCAGTGCCATGTGATTGGGGGTCAGGTTAAGTGTGGCGATCAGTGGACTGATGATACCCGCTGTGGTCACCAGGGCGACGGTGGTAGAGCCCTGCACAGCGCGCAGCAACATGGTCAGTAGAAAACCCAGAGCCAGCACTGGCAACCCGGTGGTACGTAACAGATCAGAAACCACCGCACCTATGCCGGTGTCCACCAGCACCTTGCCGAACACACCGCCGGCACCGGCAATCAGGATCACCATCGCTACGCCGGGCAACGCCGAACCGATGACATCGGACACTTGAGTGCGGCTCCAGCCACGACGAGTACCGAGTAACCAGGCACACAGCAAAGTGTCCAGCAACAGCGCCACCAGCGGTGCACCGAGCACGGTCATCACCGCGCGAAGTGTCGATTCAGGCGGCAGTAGCGAGTTGGATAGCGTGCCCAAGAGAATCAGGATGATCGGCAACAGGATCAGACTTGAGAGCAGAGCGAAACCGGGTGGCGGTGCGGGCGGAAGTTTGGCAACAATACTGCTGGTGGATTCCTCAAGCCCCATATGAGCCACTGCAGCAGCGGCTTTTTCGGTGTTGGTTCCATTACCGTTCGTCCACGCCAACAGGTCTTCATTGGTCACATGAGGGCCATAGACTTCAGCACGGATATCATCGGTCATCGGATAAAAACGACGAGTCATGCGCCCCGCCACTCGGTAACCGACGTAGCACAGGAATGCTGTCATCGGCAGGCCGAACATCAGCACTCGACCGAGGTCGGCACCCAATTGACTCGCAGCAGCCACGGCACCCGGATGGGGTGGCAAGAAGGCATGCACGGTGAGCAGAGCCGCACACATCGGCAAGGCAAACATCAGCAACGGCTTATGCGCTCTACGAGCGACACCATAGGCCAGCGGCATCAGGATGATCACGCCAACCTCAAAGAACACCGGCACACCGATGATAAAACCGGCAACCGTCAGCGCCAATGGCGTACGGCGATTACCAAAGCGCTCGATCAAGGTCTTTGCCAAGGCCTCGGCACCACCGGACAGCTCGATGATCCGTCCTATCATTGCGCCTAGAGCGATGATGATCGCGATGTGACCGAGGGTCTTGCCCATCCCGCCTTCAATGGTCGCAACCAGATCAGCCGGCTTCACCCCGGCGACCAACGCCACCAGAATACTCACCAGCATCAAGGCCACGAACGGCTGAAACTTGTACTTGAGCACCAGGAACAGCAGGAGCGCGATCCCTACCCCGGCGGTGGCCATCAGAATGAGCGGGCTCATACCAGATGCCCTCCACGCCGTACAACGGAGACTCTGTTGCCACTGAAAATATAAGAAGTGCGGTCAGGGTGTGTCATGCAGGTAAGTCCTATTGTTATTGTTTTTCAGGCAAGCCGATTTCCACAGGAGTCGTACTGCATCTCCCGGGCATAGCCTGCGTTAGCGGTGTATCGAGTGAGTCCGGCGACCTACCAATGGACGCCGAAAGCATCTCGTAACTCGTCCAGAACGGACTGATCCAAAGGCTCGGGGCGCGGGTTGCTCATCAACCACAGTCGTGCGGTTTCTTCGAGTTCTTCCAGGGCGTAACTGGCCTTGGACACGGTGCTTTCCCAGACCACCGGCCCGAGACGTTCGAGCATCACGCCACGCACACTGTTGGCGAGTTGCGCGACTTGCTCGGCCACCTTGGGGGAGCCAGGCCGCTGATAACCAATCAATGGAATGTGCCCGACCTTCATCACTTGGTAAGGCGTCAACGGTGGCAGAATGTCATTCGGCTGCCAGACACCGGCCAGGGTCAACGCCACCAAATGAGTGGAATGGGTATGCACCACGCCACCGACTCCCGGATTGCGATCGTAGACCTGACGATGCAGGGCCAAGGTCTTGGACGGCTTGTCGCCAGAGACCCACTCCCCCGCCAGGTTGACCTTGGCGATGGCGGTCGGGTCGAGGCGGCCGAGGCAGACATCGGTGGGCGTGATCAGCCAGCCATCGTCGAGACGGGCACTGATGTTGCCAGCGCTGCCCACGGTATAGCCGCGCTGATAGAGGCTGCGACCGACGTCGCAAATTTCTTCGCGCAGGGCCTTTTCATCGCTCATTTCGCATCTCCGGCCAGTTGTTTGAGTGCCTTGTCGAAGAAGTCCCGGCAACCGAAGTTGCCCGATTTGAGTGCCAGCGCCAAAGGCTCATCCGTACTGCTGACGGTCGCTGGTACACCCGGATCGATCTGTGCGCCGATCTGCAGCAGTTGCACCCCCAACGCCTGAACCACGGCGCCCGATGTTTCCCCACCTGCAATCACGAAGCGACGCACTCCACTTTGCCGCAGCCCATTTGCAATGTCGCCAAAGGCGCGTTCCACCAGACTGCCTGCTTGTTCGACACCCAATTTCTGTTGCACCGCCTTGACCTCATCCGGCGAACTGGTGGCGTAGATCAGCACGGTCTGTTCATTGTCCTTGGCGAAAGCCAAGGCTTGCGCAACGACCGGTTCGCCGGCAGCCAACGCCAATGGGTCAATCCGCAAGGCAGGCCGACCGGACTCAAGCCACGCCGCAACCTGCCCATTGGTAGCGACAGAAGCGCTGCCGGCCAGAACCACTTCGCCACCTGACACAGCAGGCAATGAAGAGGCATCAAAATCCCGTAGTTTGCCGGCACGGCGGAAATTTTCCGGCAGACCCAAAGCCAAACCTGAACCACCGGTTAGCAAGGGCAGATCGGCACAAGCAGTACCGAGGGTGTAGAGATCCTGATCACACAGCGCATCGGCGATGGCCATGCCAATACCTTGCGCTCGCAGTTCGTCGATCTTTTCCCGCACTTTCTCTGGGCCTTGCGCGATGCTGTCGTAGCGTAGCAATCCCACTTTCAGAGTGGTTTGAGATTTCAGAACCCGTACCAGATTGGCATCGGTCATGGGCGTCAGGGGGTGATGCTGCATACCTGACTCGTTGAGCAATTGATCCTGCACAAACAAGTGCCCGCGAAAGATCGTTCGACCATTTTCCGGGAATGCCGGACAGGCCAGGGTGAAATCACTGGCCAATGCTTTGAGCAACGCCTCGCTGACTGGGCCGATGTTGCCAGCCGCCGTCGAGTCGAAGGTTGAGCAATATTTGAAGAAAATCTGTTCGCAGCCTTGCGCCCGCAACCAGTTCAGCGCAGCCAGAGATTCTGCGACGGCATCCGTGCTGGGCGTGGTGCGAGACTTCAGCGCGATAACGATCGCATCTGCATCGAGCCCTGCTGCCACTTCGGTGCTGGGAATACCAATACTCTGCACCGTGCGCATGCCGCCGCGCACCAGCATATTGGCGAGATCCGTGGCGCCGGTGAAGTCGTCGGCGATGCAGCCCAACAAAGGGCGCGCAGTGGAAAGAGTCATGGAGCGGTCCTCAAACAGATTCAGGCTTGGCAGTCGGTAGTTCTATGCCTGGGAAAATCTTGATCACTGCCGAGTCATCTTCGCGTCCGAAGCCGGCACTGGACGCCTGCATGAACATCTGGTGCGCAGTGGCTGATAAGGGCAACGGGAATTTGCTGGCCCGGGCGGTATCGAGCACCAGACCCAGATCCTTGACGAAAATATCGACAGCGGACAATGGCGTGTAATCAGCCTTGAGAATGTGCGGCACACGGTTCTCAAACATCCATGAATTACCCGCGCTGTGGGTGATCACTTCATACAACGCATCGGCATCGACCCCTTCGCGCAACCCCAATGCCATGGCTTCAGCAGAGGCGGCAATGTGCACACCCGCGAGCAACTGATTGATGATTTTGACCTTGGAACCCAAGCCATGAACGTCTCCCAGGCGATAGACCTTGCCGGCCATGCCCGCCAGGATTGCGTCCGCTTTGGCATAGGCTGGAGCCGGGCCGGAGGTCATCATGGTCATCTCGCCGGCCGCCGCTTTGGCGGCTCCACCGGAGATTGGCGCATCCAGATACAGCAGACCTTTGTCGGCCAGGCGTTGCCCAAGATCCACGGCATAGGTCGGAGCCACAGTGGCACATCCAATCACCAGGCTCTCAGGACGTAACGCCGCAACCGCGCCGCCTTCACCAAACAACACCGTTTCAGTCTGTTCGGCATTGACCACCACCGTAATGATCACATCGCACTCACCCGCCATCTGCGCGGGTGAGGTGCATGCAACACCTCCCTCGCTGGCGAACTGTTGCGTGACTGCTTCACGCACATCACAGGCGTGCACATTGAAGCCGCTACGCAATAACGAGCGGGCAATGCCCAGTCCCATAGCGCCAAGACCGATAACGCCGACATTTTTATTGTTCATGGGGTGCTCCTGAGAAAAGCAGCGGCTGTATCCGCGCCAGAAAGGCGCAGGTGACTGTCCGCGTTTTTGAGAGGTTGATGCCGGGATCGATTGTGACTGACATGTCTGCCCCTTGAATGGGCGGGAGTAAATCTGTGGGCACCTTGTCGAACATCGTCACAATCCTGTTTTGTATTGTTTTCAGGTTGTCATTCGGGTCGAGTAGATAATCCACCAATGAACTGATTGTGTGAAGTGTTTTTTTAAAAATAACATTTTTTAACATCGGTAGGAGTGCGTGGTCGTACGCTCAACCCACAGAAATCCTTGCTACTTTGACAATGCTCTCTTCCCGGCAGGGAGACAGGGAGAACATAAAAAAACCCCGGCAGGCGGACCTCCGGGGTTTTGCTTTTTCTTCACGCCAGGCATCCCCCTGGCTGCGGTTCAACAATTCGCCCAACACATGATTGAAACCGATCGGGATTTACATAGGTTGCACATGGCCTTGGGCTAAAAACTTTTTGCCCTCAAACCTCTACAGAGACCGCACGACATTCAGTCAACGCAACGCCCTTGCGTCCCAGTTGCTTGACGCCATACATGGCCTGATCCGCCGCCTTGAGCAAGGTATCCAGACTCTGGCCATGCAGGGGGCACAGCGAAACGCCGATACTGCACGAGAGGGTCAGCTCTCCTGCGCTTGTTGCCACCGGTTGCGCAATGGCTTCCAGCATTCTCTCAGCTCTGTTTTCAGCACATTCCGTATCGGTGAAATTCGCAATCAGAACCACAAATTCATCGCCGCCGTAGCGAGCGACGGTGTCACACGAACGGGTGCTCTGAAGCATGCGTTTGGCGACCGCCCGAAGCACCTGGTCGCCGACCTCGTGGCCGTACTGGTCATTGATTTCCTTGAAGTGATCCAGATCGATCAACAGCACAGCAAACGGAACGCCGTATACGTTCCAATCGGAGAAGGCCTGTTCAAAACGATCGGCGAAGAGATAGCGATTAGGCAATTGGGTGAGCACGTCATGGGTGGCAAGATAAGCCGAGCGTTTGTGTTCGAGCTCTGCCCTTTCCAGGGCCTTGAAATGCCGAATCAATACCAACGGCATTAGCACGAGAGCTCCTGCCAGAACCGCGAGGATTATCACTGTTTGCGCAGTCAGGGCATCTCCTAAACGCAACTGACGCTCAAACGACAATGTCATGGGTTGTGAAGCACTGCTGATCTCGACCCGCTCAGCCAGACGCGGAAAGAATAGGCGATCCAGGAAGCCGGCTTCTTCGGTCTGCGTTGAAAACACATCGCTTTCAGATCCTGCGGTGGTTTTCAGGACTGCGCTGATGTGAACCAGGGGATCAACGTTCGCCAGACTCACCGCATCCATTAACGAGCCTGTCTTGAGTAATAGCAAAGACACCATCGTGCTACCGAAAAAATTCGGCCGTGCGTTTTCTCGCGCTTGTTCAGGGCGGCTGACTGACTGCATCAGAATGTAAGCGTTGCCCCCCTCATACATCGAGAAAACCGGGGATACGACGGGCTTCAGATTATTTTGGGTTCGAGCCAATGCATAGGAGAGATAGGCGACGGTTTCCAGCCTGACGCCATAGATCGAACTGGACTCCGCAAGTGCCGGATACATAAACAATACAGGCCAGGTCTCATTGAGATAGGCCTGATGTTGGGCCGGTTGCTGAGCGAGGCTCGGGAAATCCTTGAGTTCAAAGTCTGGCCGCCAGGTGCGGCGTAACAGGTCTTCAAAAGCAGCCTGCTCAGCGATGGGGACCGCCCTCGCCGCCTCAAGCATATAAATGTGGGGATAGGCAGATAAAACGGCTGCCGCATAACGAGCGGCTGCTTGCGTATCGCTCTGGTCAACGGCCTGAAGAAATGCCGAGAACCCGGCCAACACCGCTTCATTGGTATCAAGTTGATTGCGCACAATGCCGGAAATGTTCTGCACGTATTCCGAGAATCGCGTCTCTCTGCGTTGAGTCTCGGACTTGAGCAACAGCACGGCCGAAAACCCCACCAGGCCGACCGCTAAAATAATGAAACCCACTAAGGATCTGCGCCGCTTATTCATCATCCTGACTTCCAATGCGCGGAGCGTGCAGAGTGCTTTGGCCACCTATCTCAAAATTGGCGTAACACCCCTTAGGATCCTTATTTCCCATTACGTCTCGTCCCTGTCTGGTGCTTGTCTTACGGACGCCCACGGCGCTTTCAACGGTTCTTTCTTGTACGCAACTGGATCAAAGCGATTCTAAGGCATATTGCCATCAATCAATAAGAGGAATTCTGTGCCAGAGTTTTGGGGTAACGCGTTTCACCCGACGTTAACCGCCGTCGGCGTGACATGGCTCGATGGTTTCCAGTTCGAGATCAAGGTGATCCCCAAGCTTACCGACTCTACGACGGGCCAATCCTGATAGCGGCTTGCCCCATTCATCAGCATCCGAGACAACGGCAAGTGCCCCGCTACACTTCCTTATCTGCGCCGCGCCTCCCAAGCGGCTTCCTGATCTGGAGGGACTCCATGAGCGACAGCACCGAACTCACGACATTCACCGGTTGGGCCGCAACGACGGCCGGCGCGCCACTGGAGCGTCACAGCTATGATCCCGGTCCATTGGGCAGTGAAGAAGTGGAAGTCGCCGTGGAATATTGCGGCGTTTGCCATTCCGACCAGTCGATGATCGATAACGAATGGGGTATCAGCCAGTACCCGTTTATCCCCGGTCACGAAGTGGTTGGCCGTATCGTCCGCGTGGGCCCGCAGGTCCGTGGTCTCGAAGTGGGACAAAGGGTAGGCATTGGCTGGTTGAAGGGCAGCTGCATGCATTGTTCTTCCTGCATCGAGGGCTCCCACCAGTTCTGCAACACGGCCAAACCCACCATCATTGGAAGTAACGGAGGCTTTGCCGACAGGTTGCGTTCGCACTGGGCCTGGGCACTACCGATTCCGGACGGACTCGACCCCTCCATGGCCGGACCTTTGTTCTGCGCCGGCTCGACGGTGTTCAACCCGCTGGTGGAATTCGGCGTCAAGCCGACTGACCGGGTCGGCGTGGTGGGCATCGGTGGCCTGGGTCACCTGGCCCTGCGCTTCCTTAATGCCTGGGGCTGCGAAGTCACGGCCTTTACCTCGTCACTGAACAAGCAGGATGAATCCAAGCGCCTTGGTGCGCACAACGTCATCGCCTCGACCGACAGTAACGCCGTGAAATCCATTGCCGGCACCCTGGATTTTCTTCTGGTCTGCGCCAGCGCCGACCTCGATTGGCCAGCCATGCTCGCCACTTTGCGCGGCAAGGGGCGCCTGCATTTTGTCGGCGTCGTGCCCAGTGCCATTCCGGTGCACGTGTTCGATCTGATTCCCAGACAAAAGAGCCTGTCCGGCTCACCGGTGGGCTCACCCAGTAACACGGCAACCATGCTGGAGTTCTGCGCACGTCATCAGATCCTGCCGCAGGTCGAACTGTTTCCCATGAGCCGGGTGAACGACGCGATCGATCATCTGCGCAGCGGCAAGGCGCGTTACCGCGTCGTGCTGGACGCCAGTAAATGACCGACTGGCACCGAAATACGTGACGGAGTAACGGATGCTTTATTTTCAGCAAATGTTGGGCACCGCCGTGTTTGCCATTACCGGGGTGCTGGCTATCCAGAAGGCGGGGGTCGATGTGTTCGGAGCCGTGGTACTTGGCATCATCACCGCTATCGGTGGGGGCACCATCCGCGACCTGTTGCTCGATCAACCGATTTTCTGGATTGCCGACTTCAACTACATTTGGGTCGCGTTGATTGCCGGACTGCTGGCTTTCTTTCTCACCAAGCGATTCCAGCAACGCTATCGGTTGTTGCTGTACCTCGATGGTTTTGCGGCCGCACTGTTCGCAATAGTCGCTACCGAGAAAGTGCTGGGGTTTCATCTTGCTGCACCTTTCGCCGTGATGATGGGCGTGCTGACCAGTATTGGTGGCGGTATCGCGCGTGACGTGCTGGCAGGGAGAGTCTCGTTGTTGATGTCACGTGAGATCTACGCCACGCCGATCCTGCTCGGGTGCACCCTCTATGTCTTGTTGCGCGATGTATTCCCGACAATCCAGATCGCCGGCTGGATTGCCTTGATATTCACCTCGGGCTTGAGATTTCTCGCAATTTACAAAGAGTTGCAAATGCCGGCGATTCTCTCCACCAGGCAGGGTTAAGGTGCACGGCCCTTATCTGGACGCCTGCTATAGTCAGGCAGAGTGGAAAGGCAATCGTTGCTGGTAAAAAACAATCTATTCTGGAGTTTGGTTATGCGAATCATTGCGCCCCTTGTGTGCACATTTCTGTTCTCCCTGGCTTTGCCATCGCTGTCCTTTGCCGCTGCAAATTGCGAAAACGCGGGCAGTGCAAATGCCGCCAAAAACTGTGTGAAATATAACAACAATCAAAATGGCAATGCCGGCAAAGGTAATTGCAATGGGAATGGCAATTGCGGCGACAAAGCCAAGGACAAGGCCAAAGACTATGATGATGATCACGCGGTCAATTGCATGGACATCAATAACCTCACCCTGCGCCGTCAATGCCTTGATAAGCGCAGAGATTGAATGACGAATGCCGTGAGTGCGGTTCTCCCGGCGAACGAATCTGTTCGCCCTTGCCCTGCAGCCTCACCACAAACCCCAGGTTGGCGCTGTTCCAAAGTGCTCCACGGCCTTCACGGCAAAGCACTGACGGTGGCAGAAAACGACCTAGATCACAGCGGCAATTAGGGGGATCCTCTCGCTCGCCCGCAGGTTCTGTCACAGGCTGGGAGTCAGGGTAAGCCTGCGTTGGCTGAAAATTGAATTGCCGGAGTTGTTATGCGTTGTTTTGAACTGATTTTTCATAAAAACCGTGACTACACTGAGCCGAGTACATCGCTTGTGCCAGGAGGGGGCGGTCATGCTTGATTACTTCGCGTTAGGCCTATTGTTCTTTGTCGGTCTGGTCCTGTTCTACGGAATCATCGCGCTACACGACATTCCTTATGAAATTTCCGTACACCGCAATCACCCGCATCAGGACGCTATCCATGCAACCGGTTGGGTCAGTTTGTTCACCCTGCATGCGCTTTGGCCATTTCTATGGATCTGGGCGATGGCGTACCGGGAAGACCGGGGCTGGGGATTTGGTGATGGCAAGTCACCGCAAGTTCATGTCGCTCATCTGGAGCAGCAGGTTGCCGACCTGCAAAGTCGTATAGAACGGCTGGAAGGGGCTGCCGGCACCGCACGGGACAAACCCGCGTCAGACAATCGCGGTGAGGGAATCTAAGCCATGGATCTTCTGCTCGTTTTGACCTATGCGGCCATCTGCGTCGCCATCTTCAAGATTTTTCGCATACCGCTCAACAAATGGACGGTCCCTACCGCCGTGCTCGGTGGGATTCTGATTGTGGGTGCATTGATTTTCACGATGAACTACAACCATCCGTACTCCGAGGTTGCGCGCACTTACTTCGTCTCCGTGCCGGTGGTTCCAGTGGTCACTGGCATGGTGATCGACGTGCCGGTCAAGGGTAACGAGCCTCTCGAAAAAGGCGATGTGCTGTTTCGTATCGACCCTGCCCCGTTCGAGTACCGGGTCAGGTCCATCAAGGCACAGTTGGTCTCGGCAAAAGCTGATCGTGCTCGAATCACTGAACTGATCAAGCGCAACTTCGGTACCCAACGTGAACTGGATGTCGTCGTTGCTCGATCCGACGACTTGCAGGCCCAGCTGGAAAATGCTCAGTATGAACTGGACAACACCACCGTTCGCGCGCCTAGCAAGGGCTTCGTGACCCATGTTTCCTTGCGTCCGGGAATAATGGCTACCAAGTTCCCCTTGCGTCCGACCATGGTGTTCATTCCGGAAGAGGGGCATTACTTTGCCGCGTGGATGCGTCAAAACAGCCTGTTGCGCTTGTCGGTCGGCGATGAAGCGGAAGTGGCCTTCGACGGCATTCCCGGCAAGGTGTTCGAGGGACGGGTCAAGAGCGTCATTTCCGTCATCGGAGAAGGACAAATACAGCCTTCCGGAACGCTGATCAGCTTCACCGGCTCACCGCCGGCAGGCCGGGTACCGGTCACTATTGAAATCACCGACCCTGACTATGCCCAATACAGCAGCCAGATGCCCGGCGGCGCTTATGGGCAGGCGGCGATCTACAGCCAGCACTTCCACCATATCGCCATGATGCGAAAAATTCTGCTGCGCATGGCTGCATGGATGAACTACATCTTTCCATTCCATTAAGAAACGGCTGACGCCCTCTGCAATAGGGGGCGTCACCCCTCCTCTGTCTGCCCCCGGACTGACTATATTTTTAGTTTCAGTGACTACACGCCACCGTTCAGGTGACGCGTGGTCAGTTGAATTGTGCGTAAAAGGAGTTGAAGCACCTCATGAGTCAACAACGTAGCAATCAGGAAGATCAGCTTTCAGGACTACCCCCCCGACGGGTCGTGAGCCGCCTGCTACCGGAGTGGATGGGTCACTATCGACGAACCTGGTTCAAAGGCGATGTCATCGCGGGGCTGACCGCCGCAGCCGTGGTCATTCCCAAGGCACTGGCGTACGCCACCATTGCAGGCCTGCCGGTGCAGGTTGGTCTCTACACCGTATTGGTACCGATGGCGATCTACGCCGTGCTCGGCAGTTCACGCCCGCTCAGCGTCAGTACCACCACAACGCTTGCCATCCTGGTCGCCTCCGCACTGGGGCAGATCAGCCCGTCCGGCGATACGGCGACTCTGTTAGTTGCCTCGGCCACATTGGCCTTTATGGTTGGCGCCATACTGGTCGTGGCAGGAATGATGCGCCTCGGTTTTGTTGCCAATTTCATTTCAGAACCGGTACTGGTGGGCTTCAAAGCCGGCATCGGGATTGTCATCGTGCTCGACCAGCTACCCAAATTGCTGGGCATCCACTTCGAAAAAGGCGGTTTTTTGCACAACGTGCTCGCCACCTTTCAGGGGCTGGGGCACACCTCATTGCCGACCGTGGCAGTCGGTGTGTTCATGGTGCTGATTCTGATCGGCATGAAGCACTTTACCCCGCGATTGCCGGCGCCGCTGATTGCGGTAGCGCTCGGCATCGTCGGCATGAGTGTGCTCAATCTGGAGCAATTGGGTGTGTCGGCCGTGGGGATTGTTCCCATCGGATTGCCCGCGTTGACGCTACCCGATTGGTCGATAGTGTCCGAACTCTGGCCGTTGGCCATGGGCATTGCGCTCATGAGTTTTACCGAAACCATCGCGGCGGGACGAGCATTTGCCCGCAGTGATGAACCGGCACTGCAACCCAACCGTGAGTTGGTGGCGACAGGCCTTGCCAACCTGGGTGGTGCGTTTCTTGGGGCCATGGCCGCCGGGGGTGGGACCACCCAAACGGCCGTCAATCGCCTGGCCGGTGCGCAATCACAACTGGCGGGGTTGATCACTGCCGGGCTGGCACTGGGGACGTGCCTGCTGATCGCACCGTTCATTGGTTTGATGCCCAATGCCACGCTCGCCGCCGTGGTGATTGTGTATTCGATAAGCCTGATCCAGCCTTCGGAATTTCGCGACATTCTATCGGTGCGCCGCACCGAGTTTATCTGGGCGATTGTGGCAATGGTCGGGGTCATGTTGCTCGGCACGTTGCAGGGTATCGTCGTGGCGATCATTGTGTCGTTGCTGGCGCTGGCCTACCAGGTCTCGGACCCGCCCGTACACATACTGGGGCGCAAACCCGGCACCAACATCTATCGCCCGCCATCCGTCGAGACTGACGACGATGAGCACTTTGAGGGGCTGTTGCTACTGCGGCCTGAAGGTCGCGTCTTCTTTGCCAATGCCGAACGTCTGGGGTCGAAAATTCGGACGATGATTGTAGAGGCAGAGCCCAGTGTTGTGATTCTCGATTTGCGCAGTGTTTTCGATCTGGAATACACAGCGTTGAAAATGCTCACGGCGGCGGAACAGCGCTTGCGAGAAAAGGGCATCTCGTTGTGGCTGGTGGGCATGAGCCCAAGCGTTTCCACGATGGTTATCCATGCGCCGTTGGGCCGCGCACTGGGCAACAGACGAATGTTCCTCAATCTGGAGCAGGCCGTTGCGCATTATCAAAGGCAGCACCGATATCAACAGTGATTTTCACACGCGGCCCGGCAGTCGGGTGACTTGCGTCATCTTGCGCTTGGGAAATTGAACTACCCTTTACTCGCAAGTCGTAGCGGTAATTGGCAGCCGGTACGCACCGTATTCAAAGCCACCCTGAGGTTGAAGTATTACGATGAAAAAACATGATCGTGAAATAGCCGACTCCGCGGACAAAAAAACCGACGGGCTTAGCCGCAAAGACTACGAAGCCCAACTGAAGACCCTGCACGTCGAGCTAGTCAAATTGCAGCAGTGGGTTGTAGCCACCGGGGCCAAGGTGGTGGTGGTTTTCGAAGGCCGCGATGGCGCTGGCAAGGGCGGCACCATCAAGGCACTGACCGAGCGCGTCAGCCCGCGGGTGTTTCGTGTGGTGGCCTTGCCGGCACCGTCCGAGCGAGAAAAAAGCCAGATGTACCTGCAGCGCTACATGCCGCATTTTCCGGCGGCCGGCGAGGTCGTGATCTTCGACCGCAGCTGGTACAACCGCGCGGGCGTCGAGCGAGTCATGGGGTTTTGCGACGAGGAGCAGGTGACCAGCTTTTTGGCGATAACGCCGTTGTTCGAACGTCTTATGGTCCACTCCGGCGTGCTGCTGTTCAAGTACTGGCTGGAAGTCAGCCCGCAAGAGCAGTCCCGGCGGCTCAAGGAACGCATCACCGACGGGCGCAAGATCTGGAAACTGTCGCCAATGGACATCAAATCCTACAACCGCTGGGACGACTACACGCGCGCCCGAGACGATATGTTCGAAGCCACCGACAGCGAATGGGCACCCTGGTATGTCGCCCGCTCCGAAGACAAGAAGTCTGTACGGCTGAACGTGCTGACTCACTTGCTGGAGAACATTCCCTACAAAAAAATCAAGCAAGAAAAAGTCGTTCTGCCCAAACGTAAAATCGGCGGTTACAAGGCCGCCAACTACCCGTTCAAATACATCGCTGAACCCTACTGAGGGTTCAGCTCGATGCGACGGCCTATTCCTCGGATTGGGCCGCTTTTGCGGTTTCTTCAATGGCCCGAATACTGATTGCCGCAAAGATCGCCGTCATCAGCACGCCGTTGAAACCGAGCGCGACTGAAAGGATACGCGAGAGGGCCGTTTTCGGTACCAGGTCGCCATAACCGATGGTCAAGCCGGTCACGAACCCGAAGTAGATACCGTCAAACGGCCCCCACCCTTCCAGTTGGCCGATGATGATTCCGAACAGCACAATCGTAAACAACAGGATGGAGAATATCGGCCAGACTACAAGGAAGTAAAACCACACTGTTTTGTAAAACTCTCTGCGGACGTGCTTTGCAAAAGAACGTTTCATGTCATGAGTTTCCTGAGGTTTACGTTGGCGACAGTTGATTGCGTGGGTACCGACACCTGACAGCTTGGCACAAGTGTGAAAAAAGGAGATTTCGATGGCCGACTCAAGCAAAAAAATGAACCTCATGGGGCTCACCACGCTGGTGATGGTCAACATGATGGGGTCGGGCATCATCATGCTGCCGACGAGCATGGCTCAACTTGGGGCCATTTCATTGCTGTCATGGATCGTCACGGCCGTGGGCTCCATGGCGATTGCTTACTGCTTTTCGCAGTGCGGCATTTACTGTCAGCGCTCCGGCGGGTTGTCCGCCTACACCGAAGAGGCGCATGGCAAATCAGGATTCTTCCTCTGCTCCTATCTGTACTTCCTGTCGCTGGCCATTGCCAACGTCGCCGTCGCCATCTCCGCCGTGGGTTACATGACCTCGTTCCTGCCTTGGCTGGGCAGCGGCGCAATTCCCCTGTTCATCGGTACGGTGGGCCTGCTGTGGTTTACCACCGTGGCCAACTTCGGCGGCCCCGGCATCACCGGCAAGATCGGGGCAATTACCGTCTGGGGAGTGATCATCCCGGTGGCGGGCCTGAGCATTATTGGCTGGTTCTGGTTCAAGTCTGATGTCCTGGTTTCCGCCTGGAACCCGAACAACCTCACCAACTCCGAAGCGATCAGCAAGGCAATTCCGCTGACCCTCTGGGCTTTTCTGGGCATGGAGTCCGCGGCCCAAGCCTCCGATGCAGTGGAGAATCCCAAGCGCACCGTACCGCTCGCCTGCCTGTTCGGCACACTGGGCGCGGCCGTGGTCTATGTGCTGTCGACGACCGTCATCCAGGGCATCATCCCCAATGCCGAACTGGCCAACGCTTCGGCGCCCTTCGCACTTGTCTACGCGCAAATGTTCAATCCCATGGTCGGCAATATCATCATGGCGCTGGCAGTGATGGCGTGTGTCGGGTCGCTGTTGGGGTGGCAGTTCACGCTGGCGCAAACGGCGAAGATGACGGCCGACCAAGGGATGTTTCCGAAACTGTTCAGCAAGGTCAACTCTCGCAATGCCCCCCTCATGGGCATGCTCGCCTGTGGTGTGTTGCAGACACTGATGGCCTTGTCGACCATTTCACCCAATGCAAGCGCCCAGTTTGGCAAACTGGTCAATCTTGCCGCCGTGACCAACCTGATCCCCTATGTGACGGCGCTGACCGGGCTGCTGGTCATGATGTACAAGGCCTCGGTGCCGTCGAAGGTCTACCTGCGTAATACCCCTGCGTTGCTGATCGCGGTCGCCTATTCGTTGTACGCCCTGCATGCCTGTGGCAAGGACGCCGTGTTTGGCGGCGCCCTTGTCCTGGTGTTCGGCTACCCGCTCTACGGCGTGCTCGCCAAGCGCTTTGCCGTTGTGTCGGCAACCGCTCAAGCCAAGGCCGACAATCCATAGGCGTGGTTTTCTGGACAGCACTGATATCTGCACACGGGGAATCGGGACATGAACGTACAACGAACCAAAACCACCGCACGCCTGTTTGCCTGCCTGCTGCTGATGGTGCCGCTTTTGGCCGGTGCCAACACCCTTGAACGCGTGCGTTCGAGCAATACCTTGACCCTCGGCTACCTGCCGGATTTCGCCCCTTTCAGCTTCAAAGAAGGTGACAAGGTCCAGGGGTATGCGATCGGTCTTTGCGAGAAAATTGCCGACAAGGTCAAGGCCGAGCTGGGGCTGCCCGACTTGCAGGTGCGTTACCAGGCCGTCACCGCCGCTGATGAGATCAGTGCCGTCAGTTCGGGCAAGGTCGACATCCTCTGCACGCCGACACCGCGGACACTTGAGCGACGCAAGTCAGTGAGCTACTCGGTGCCGATTTACACGGCCGGCCTCTCGGTGGTGGTGCACCAGGATGCCCCGGCACCGCTGCTGGATGTGCTCAACGGCAAAGTCGCCCATACCGGACCGACCTGGCGTGCAACCGTGAACCATGGGCTGACCAACCAGACCTATGTCACCACGAAGGGCGGCGTGACCGAGGCGTGGATACGCCAGCAGATGCGCTTGCTCGGCGTGGTCGCCACATTGATCACGGTCGACACCACCGCCGCTGGCCTGGAATTGGTCGCCGAAGGTAAAGCGGATGCCATGTTCAGCGAACGGATGTTGCTCAGGAACCTCCTCGACAGCCATTACCCCACCGGCAATCTGCTCCTGTTGCAACGAATTTTCGAGTACGCCCCGACGGCCATGGCGGTGCCGCGTGAAGATGAAGATTTCCGTCTGCTGGTCGACACCACGCTGAGTGAAATGTACCGATCCGGCGAGATTGAACAGGCGTACGACAAGTACCTGGGAGGCGCCAGCGACACGACCAAAAAGTTGTTCAAGGTCTATGCCCTGCCCTAGCGCCGGCAAACTCATACGGTGAAGGCCAGCGAATAAATCTGGCGAAAAGACCTGCAAAAAAAAACAGGAGCGCGGCAAGCCGGGCTCCTGTTTTTTTGTGCCTGGGCCTGGTGCGTCAGCAGCACTTGGGCCCGGCCTTGCTGCCGTATCGAGCTTCCTGGCGTTCCCGGAAGAACACCTCGTAACTCATCACCGGTTTGTCCGGATGCTTATTCTGCATGTGCTCGACGTAGGTGTCGTAATCGGGCATTCCCACCATCAGGCGTGCGGCCTGACCGAGGTATTTACCGAGGCGACTCAGGTCATTGAACATGCGGAATGGCCTGGAATGGCGCTTCTTTATCCGTGCGCTCCTTGGTACCCCAGGCGGCGATACCGACCTTGAGGGCAAAGAACAGAATGCTGAAGACCACGAACAGAAACAGCGCCGTCAGCGTTGCGTTGGTGTAGGCGTTGTAGATCACATGCTGCATCTGATCAATGCTCTTCGCTGGCGCCAGCACCTGACCGTTGGCCAGTGCATCGCTGTACTTCTTGGCCAGGGCCAGGAAACCAATGGCCGGGTTGGCGTCGAACAGTTTGATGAAGCCCGCGGTCACCGTGCAGATCAGCAGCCAGACTGCCGGCAGCATGGTGACCCACACATAACGCTGGCGCTTCATCTTGATCAGCACAACGGTCGCCAACATCAGCGCGATACCGGCCAGCATCTGGTTGGAGATGCCGAACAGTGGCCACAAGGTGTTGATGCCGCCCAATGGGTCGATTACGCCTTGGTAAAGCAAGTAACCCCACATCGCCACACAACCGGCGGTGGCGATCAGGTTGGCGGTCCAGGAATCGGTGCGCTTCAGCGCCGGCACGAAGGAGCCGAGCAAATCCTGGAGCATGAAACGACCGGCACGGGTACCAGCGTCGACAGCGGTCAGGATGAACAGCGCTTCAAACAAGATCGCGAAGTGGTACCAGAACGCCATAGTGTTTTCACCCGGCAGGACGTGGTGCAGGATCTGCGCGATACCGACCGCCAGGGTCGGCGCGCCGCCGGCACGGGCCAGGATAGTGGTTTCGCCGATGTCCTTGGCCACCGCTTGCAGGGCTTCCGGTGTAATGGCAAAGCCCCAGCTGCTGACGGTTTGAGCGACCGAAACAGCATCAGAGCCGACAAGCGCCGCCGGACTGTTCATCGCAAAGTACACGCCCGGCTCGATCACCGAGGCAGCAACCATCGCCATGATGGCCACGAACGATTCCATCAGCATGCCGCCGTAACCGATGTAACGGGCATGACCTTCACTGGCCAACAGCTTCGGCGTGGTGCCGGAAGCGATCAGCGCATGGAAACCCGAGACCGCGCCACAGGCGATGGTGATGAACAGGAACGGGAACAGACCGCCCTTCCACACCGGACCTGTACCATCGATGAACTGGGTCAGTGCCGGCATTTTCAGATCGGGCATGGTCACCAGAATGCCGATGGCCAAGGCGACAATGGTGCCGATTTTCAGGAAGGTCGACAGATAGTCACGCGGGGCCAGAATCAGCCATACCGGCAACACCGCCGCGACAAAACCGTAGCCAATCAACATCCAGGTGATCTGAATCCCGGTGAAGGTGAAGGCCTTGGCCCAGACCGGATCAGCAGCAATCTGCCCGCCGAGCCAGATCGAACCCAGCAGCAACAGCACGCCGACCACTGAGATTTCACCGATACGGCCCGGGCGGATGTAGCGCATGTAAATGCCCATGAACATCGCAATCGGGATGGTCGCCATGACCGTGAAAATGCCCCATGGGCTCTCGGCCAAGGCCTTGACCACGATCAGGGCCAGCACCGCGAGGATGATGATCATGATCAGGAAGCAGCCAAACAGCGCGATGGTGCCGGGGATGCGGCCCATCTCTTCACGGACCATGTCACCGAGGGAACGACCGTTACGGCGAGTGGACAGGAACAGGACCATGAAGTCCTGAACGGCACCGGCCAGCACCACGCCGGCGATCAGCCACAGCGTACCGGGCAGGTAGCCCATCTGCGCTGCCAACACCGGCCCGACCAGAGGCCCTGCGCCGGCAATGGCTGCGAAGTGGTGACCGAACAGTACGTGTTTATTGGTCGGCACGAAGTCCAGGCCATCGTTATTGATGACCGCGGGCGTGGCACGATTGGGGTCCAGTTGCATCACCTTGGTGGCGATGAACAGGCTGTAATAGCGGTAGGCAACGAGGTAGATGGCGACGGCTGCGACTACGATCCAGAGGGCGTTTATCGCTTCGCCGCGGCGCAGGGCCACGACACTTAGCGCAAACGCTCCCAGAACAGCCACGGCAAACCAGGCGAGGTGTTTAGCCAGACGGGGCATAGCGTGTCTCCTGCCGACAGCCAGTGGACTGCGGCGGTAATTTTTATAATTGTGTCCGCGGTGCGGAGCTGGCCCAATATCCCCGCAAGCCGTCTACAAATAAATCCGCGTTACTACGTACGAGCTGTCTACGTAGTTCTACGTAGACAGAGTTGATCCCCTGTGGGAGCGAGACCGGCTTGCCGGCGAAGGCGGTGAATCAGACGACATGGATGTTGAATGACAGATGGCATTCGCGAGCAGGCTCGCTCCCACAGGTTTTGGCCTATGATGCCGGGCCTTTGCTTTCCCTCGGTCAGGAGCCAGGATGCAGCTCAAACACAAAATCGTCGCGCTCGGGATTCTGCCGCTGGTGTTGGCCATCGCGGTGATCTGCGCGCTGGTGATTTCGCTCAACCGACAACTGGGCGATCAACAGGCGCAGTTGATCGAAGACAGTATTCTGGCCAGCAAGCGTGCCGAACTTAAGAACTACGTCGAAATGGCGCAAAGCCTGATCGCGCCGCTGTACGACGACGGCCACGGTGACGCGCACGCCCAGCAGCAAGTCCTGGAAGAACTGCGCAAGCTCAGCTTCGGCATCAATGGCTACTTCTTCGTCTATGACCGCGAAGGCCGCAGCCTGATGCACGCGCGCCAGACCGAACTGGTGGGCAAGTACCTGTGGGACATGAAAGACCCACACGGCTTGCCGGTGATTCAGGCACTGCTCAAAAGTGCGCAATCAGGCGAAGGCTTTCAACGCTATGCCTGGAACAAACCCTCCTCCGGCCAGGTAACCGACAAGCTCGCCTACGTGGTGATGTTGGACCATTGGGGCTGGATGCTCGGCACCGGCATATACCTTGAGGACGTTGAACGCGCCACCCAACAGGCGCGTGACGAAGTGGCTCAGGGCATCCGCAAAACCATGTTGGCGATTGCCGTCGTGGCGCTTGTGGCCGTGCTGTTTGTGTTTGCCAGCGGCATGACGCTGAACGTCAGTGAGCATCGCCTGGCGGATAAAAAGCTGCAGCGCCTGACGCAGCGTATCGTCAGCTTGCAAGAAGAAGAGCGGTCACGGGTGTCCCGTGAGTTGCACGATGGCATTAGCCAGTTGCTGGTGTCGATCAAGTTTCGCTTCGAACTGGCCAGCCATCTGCTGGAAAATGAACAAGGACATGACAAAGGGTTGAGCACGTTAAAGGACGCCACCGAACGCCTGGGCGAAGCCATTGGCGAGGTCCGCAGCCTCTCGCACGACCTGCGTTCCTCGTTGCTCGACACCTTGGGTCTGCCAGCGGCCATCGGCCAACTCGCCGCCGAATTCGAGCAACGCAGCGGTCTCAAAGTGACGTATGACGACAATGAATTCGACTGTCACCTGGTCGATGGCGCGGCGGTCGCGCTGTTCCGGATTGTGCAAGAAGGCCTGACCAATATCGAACGCCACGCTCAAGCCAAAAACGTTTCCATTACCCTGCACGGCGCTGAAGAATCAGTACGACTGAGCGTGGTGGATGACGGTATCGGTTTCAACGTCGCCCAGGTCGAACGTCGCCATGCGGGCATAGGCCTGCGTAACATCCGTGAACGTGTCGAGCATTTTGGCGGACGTTTCGAGCTGATATCGATGCCGGGCAGAAGTGAACTGGACGTGCAACTGCCAATGAAAGCGCCCGCAGCGAAACGCTGACTAACCCCTTTACAACAAGAGTGAACACCCGCGATGAACCTGCCCTACCCGATCCGCGTCGCCCTGGTCGACGATCACTCCCTGGTCCGTGACGGGATCAAAGCGCTGTTGGCGGTCATGGCACCCCTGGAAGTGGTGGGCGAAGCCGAAAGCGGTGCGCAGGCGATCGAGATGGTCGGGCGCTGCCAGCCGGATTTGTTGCTGGTCGACATCAGCTTGCGAGACATGAATGGCCTGGAACTGACGCGTGTGTTACGCAGCCAGTACCCGTCGCTGAAGGTGCTGGTGCTGAGCATGTACGACAATAACGAATACGTGAGCGAATCCGTTCGTGCCGGTGCCAGCGGCTATGTGCTGAAAAATTCTCCGTCGCGGGAAATCATTGCGGCCATCGAAGCCATTGCCAGCGGCGGCACGTTCTACAGCGCCGAAATCGCCCAGCGGCTAATCGCCGATAAAAGCACGGACAACGAGCTGACACCGCGCGAGAGCCAAGTGTTGTACAAAATGGCGCAGGGCCTCAACAACAAGGAAATGGCCCGAGAACTGGACATCAGCGTGCGGACGGTCGAGACCCATCGCCTGAGCATCCGCCGCAAACTCAATATCGACAAACCGGCGGCACTGGTCAAATACGCGATCGATCACGGGATTATTTCGCGGTAAGAAAAAAACGCCGACCGCTCGACAATTCTCTCGGCCGTCTATGCTCCAGTAATCTTTCTTGGCTGGACACAGCGCAATGCCTTCAGGTCTATACCTTAAGTTGCAGCCAGGCCGTCTCTTTCTGCTGGGATCGCTGGCCCTGAGCGGTTGTATTCAGCTGGGACCGAACTTCCAGCCGCCGGCTGAGGAGTGGATCAAGACATGGGACACCCCTGCCCTCGAACAATCCAGCCAACGCGGGCCTAATCCGGATCTGCGGCAGTGGTGGCAAATCTTCCACGACCCGGTTCTCAACAAACTGATTGCACAAGCGGATGCTTACAACTCCAGCCTTAAAATTGCCGGTTTGCGCGTCATGGAGTCCCGCGCCCAACTGGGCATAACGCAAGCCGGGCTGTACCCGCAATTTCAGCAAGTCAGCACTGACAATTTGTACATTGACCGTCACCAATATGGTGGCAACAATCCGCAGGACACCAATTTGTGGCAACACAGTGCCGCGTTTGATATCGCCTGGGAGCTCGACTTCTGGGGGCGTTTCAGTCGCGCCATCGAGTCGGCCGATGCAGCTTATTTTTCCGCCCAGGCCAACTATGAAGACGTCCTGGTATTGGTGCGTTCCCAGGTGGCGGACACCTATTATTTGTTGCGCACCACAGACGCCCGTTTGCGTGTCGCGCGTGAAAACGCCGCTCAGCAAAAGCGCAATTTCGAGATCACCGAAAAACTGTTCAACAGCGGGCAGGATGCCGAACTCGATCTGCAACAGGCCAAAACCCAATACTTGGGCACGTTGGCCACTATTCCCGCCCTCCTGGACCAGTTGCAACGCACGCGTAACGCCTTGGCCGTGCTGATCGGGCAACCGCCTGGCAGCCTGCCACAGGTGATCGATAACGACACCCTGGTCCCGCTGGTCGATCGCGCCGTGCTGCAAGATGTACCGTCCAACCTGCTGCTGCGCCGGCCTGACGTACGCGCCGCCGAACTCAACGTCGCCGCCCAAGGTGCGCTGGTCGGCGTGGCCGAAACCGATTTCTATCCGTCGCTGACGCTGCTCGGTAGCATTGTCTGGTCGGCGGACTCTCTCAATGGCACCTCCAGCAGCCTGGACCTGATCGGTGGTCCCAGTCTGCGCTGGAATGTGTTCGATCACGGGCAGATTGCCAACAACGTGCGCGTCCAGGACGCGCGGTTGCAGCAGTTGATCGAAGCCTACCGCGATAAAGTTCGCCAGGCCGCTCGCGAAGCCGATGATGCGGCCAACGGCCTGATCCAGTCACTGGAGAGCGAACGCATCCTGCGCGAAGCCGGAGGGGCTGCCGAACGTTCGCTGGTGCTGGCCAGCGTGCAATTCCGGGAAGGTTACGCCGACTTCCAACGGGTGCTGGACGCTCAACGCGCGTTGCTCGATCAACAGGACAATTACCTGCTCGCACGCGGTAACGCGGTCAGCAATGTCATCGCCCTGTACAAGGCCTTGGGCGGTGGTTGGTACACCGCCCAGCCGTATGTGGACTCGGCTACCCGCCATGTGATGGAAGAACGCACAGACTGGGGCAACATGCTTGACGATCCCGCCGCCGCACTGCCCGCTTACCCGCTGCCAGACCAAGGAAAATAGCCATGAGTGAAGCCTCGCAGCCCTCCCCCGACGCCTCCGAACCGGAAGCGGCCGATCCGGTGAAAAAAGGCATCAAGTGGGTGTTGATACTGATCATCCTGAGCCTGGTCTGGTACTTGTTGGCCGACCGGTTCACGCCGTATACGCAACAAGCGCGTGTGGGCGCATTCGTCATTCCGGTGGCGTCGGAAGTCGCGGGCAAGGTGATCCGGGTGAACGTACACAATAATCAGATCGTCAAGGCCGGTGACGTGCTCTTCGAGGTGGACCCGGCGCCCTATCAGATTGCCGTCGATCGCGCCCGCGCCGACCTTGAGACAGCACGCCGGCAATTAGGGGCCAGCACCGCGGGGATTGCCTCGGCGCAAGCGGCATTGCGCGTCGCCCAGGCCAATGAAACCAAGGCACGTCAGGAGAATCAGCGCCTCGAAGGGTTGTATCGTGAAGACCCGGGGACCATCTCCGTGCGCGTGCTCGAAATGTCACGCACCACCCGCGATGCGGCAGTCAGTCAAACCGCAGCTGCCCGCGCCGAAGTAGAACGTGCCAAGGAAACGGAAGGCGGCGGCGAAGAGGTCAACGCAAAGTTGCGTAGCGCCGCCACTGCCCTGTCAAAAGCCGAACTGGACCTGGCCAACACGCAAACACGAGCGCGTTCGGCAGGCCTGATCACCGACCTGCGCACCGATGTCGGGCAATTCGCCTCGGCTGGCGGCCCGGTCATGACCCTGATCACTATTCAGGACATCTGGATCACTGCTGACATGACCGAGAACAACCTCGGTCATATCAAGCCAGAAACACCGGTGTCCATTGTGCTCGATTCGATGCCGGGCGAAGTCTTCGACGGCCACGTACGCAGTGTCGGTTATGGCATCAGCGTCGGGCAGCCGGCCCCACCCGGCACCCTGCCTGGCATACAAAACAGCCGGGACTGGCTGCGACCAGCGCAACGGTTCCCGGTGATCATTGAGTTTTCCCAAGAGTCTTTGAGCGCACTGCTTGGCAGTGGTGGTATTCGTGCCGGTGGGCAAGCTGAAGTCATGGCCTTCCCCTCAGAAGGCAATCTGCTCAACCCGCTTGGCCGGGCCTATTTAGGCCTGATGAGCTGGCTGTCTTATGCCTACTAAACGTTCCCCTCGGGAGCAACGTGCCTTACGGCTGGCCAGTGGCACGGCACTGTGCCTGGCCATCAGTTTCGGCCTGGCTTTGCCAATACCGTTTCTCGCGCCCGTGCTGTGCCTGATACTCCTGGCCTCGGTCAATCGCCCGTTGCCCTTCAAGGCGGCGATCGTTCTCGCGCTGGTCGCGATGCTGACCACTGGTATCGGCCTGCTCTTGATCCCGATCCTGCGTTACTACCCGTTGACCGGCGTGCTGCTGGTCACTGTCAGCCTGTTCATGGTCTTCCGGTGGGGGCTCAGTGGCGGCAATAACCTGATCGTGACCTTGCTGGTGATGGGCCTGACCATGATCTCGTCGGCAGGCGTTGCCGAGTTCGACGCGGCGGCAATGGTCATTGGGGCGCTGGTCAAGGGTTTGTTAATGGCGGTGATGGTGATTGCGATCAGTCATTGGCTTTTCCCCGAGCCTGCCAATGCGCCGGCGCCGCCCGCTGCCCCACCGCCGGTGGGCGAAGAAGCCAGCCGGATTGCGTTGCGTGCAACCTTGATTGTCTTGCCGACGTTCCTGCTGGCAATGATCGACCCGGCGAGCTATCTGCCGATTATCCTGAAGGCGGTCGGCCTGGGTCAGCAATGCAACACGACCAGCGCCCGCAATGCCGGTCGCGAGCTGGTCGGCGCCACCTTGCTCGGCGGCTTGTTGGCCATTGTGTTCTGGTGCGCACTGAGCCTGTTTGTGCACCTGTGGATGTTCTTCCTGTGGACGCTGCTGTTTGGCCTGATACTGGCGCGCAAGCTGTATGCGCTGAGCCCGAGCCGGTTTGGCCCGGGGTTATGGCTCAACACCTTTATCACGTTGATCATCCTGCTGGGCCAGTCAGTGCAGGACAGCGCTTTGGGCAAAGATGTCTACACAGCCTTCGCCGTGCGCATGGGGCTGTTTATGGCGGTCACGCTGTATGCCTGCGTGATGGTCCGACTGCTGGACCGGCAACCCCAGGTACAGACTCAGGGCGTAACCTGATACCCCTTCCCTTGCAGGCAACTGGTGTAGGCCGTCGAGGTAGTGGCAGCGCTGGTTTTTTCATCAGCCCGGCGTTCCTGGCGCTGACGCGAGCCACCGACCACGACACCTGCCGCTGCCGCCCCTTTAGCTTGATTCTGCCGATACTCCTGCTTCACTTCGTCGTTAGCGCCCTCGTAAAACTCGTCATGCTGACGCCCGCGTGCGTCGGCTGCGACCGCCCCTGCCGCAGCGCCGACCGCCGCCCCACGCATTCTTCCCCCGGAAGGAGAAGTGTCAGTCGAAGCCGCCTGACTGGCTGCCACGCTATGGCATTCATTGATGTCCAACTGGGTTTGTTGCGAACTCTGGCCTTTGGTCGGCACCACGGTTTCAGCCCAGACTTGGGCAGATGACACCGATAACGCAACGCACAGGCTGATGGAAGACAACTTATGCATGATGACCTCCTGCGCGACACCCCGTGAGCCGTTGCCCACCGATCCCGCGGTTAATTAAGCATTTAGAAGTGTAGATCAACCATCACCGGCCTCAGGGCCACTAATGTCGGCTGCGCCAAGTCAACATGAAACTTTTCGATCGTTTTGTCCTGATGACCTAACCTCATAGGCTGAGTGACCAAAAACGGAGCGAGCACGCCTATGCGTCATACATTGATGTCAGTGTTTTTCGTCGCGCTCGCGCTGCTGGTACAAAGTGGCGCAGCGCTGTCCGCTGCTGAACCGACGCCGTCTTCAATCATTGCCTCAGAAGCTCCGCCAGTTGTGGTGTCCCGTAGTGAACTGCAAGACCTGCAAATGCGGCTGGACTTGATTAAACAACAGGTTTCAGTGGCCAATAACGTCACCCTGATGGTCGGCCTGCAAGATTCCGTTCAGGTGTTTATCAAGGACGTGGACACCCTGCAGTCATCGCTGCTGCCCGAACAAAAACAATTACAAGCTCAACTTGATGTATTGAGCGGCCCCGTCTCTCTCGGCGATGTCGCGGTAGAGAAATCGGACATCACCACGCAGAGGACCGATATTTCCGAGCAAAAGAAAACGATCGACGCCACCTTGAAGAACCTGGCGGCCTTAAGAGCCAGCGCCGTCGAATTGCTGACTCAAATTGCCGCCATTCGGCGCAGCCTGCTGGAAAGCGAAGTCACGCTACGTAGCGGCAGCATCCTGGCGCGGGATTTTTGGGAGCCGTTGATCAATCCGCTGATGGAAGATCGCCTGCGCCTCAAGGATTTCATTGAACAGACCAGCAGAGTCGTCGCGGCCGCCTGGCAACCCGGCAAACGTCTGTCTACGGGCCTGCTGATAGTGCTGGCCGTGGCCATCTGGATCTGGGGCCGTAGAGTGGCTGATCAGGGGCTGACCTGGATTTGCATACATCGCCTGCCTGTAGGGCGCTTGCGTCGAAGCGCGCTGGCGCTGGCGTCGGTATTTGCCACCGTGTTGACCACTGCCTTTGCGTTGCATTTGGTGTTTTATGCGCTCACGCGACAACAGCCGTTGTCGCCCATGATGCAGACCTTCGCCGAGGAATTCGAAAAAGTCGTTTATACCTGCGTGATGATCACCGGGTTGAGCCGGGCAATGCTGGCGAACCAGCACCCTTCCTGGCGGCTACCGGATATCGCCGATTCCGTCGCCGAGGCGATGAACCCCTTCCCCAAAATATTGGCCGGTACCCTGCTGGCATTAGTAACGGTGGCGCAAATCACCAATGTCACGGGCATGAGCGGCCCCGCCGTGCTGTTGGGACGAGGCTTGATCGCATTGGTGGTCACGGCGCTGCTCATCCTGTTGTTCCGCCGTGCCAGTCACGCTCAAAGAGAGGTGGTGGCCGCCGGCGATGCCTCTGAAGAGAGTAGCACCCTGGCCGGTCTGATTTACTCCGGCACGATTATCGCGCTGATTACCTCCATCTTCGCCCTGTTGATCGGCTACGTCTCCCTGGCAAGGTTCATCACCTACGAAATGGTCTGGACATTCATCGTCCTGTCCGGCTTCTACATCCTGATTCAGTTGCTCAAAGACTGTTGCGAGTACTTGTTTTCACCCAAGAGCCCCAGCGGCAAGGCGATGAAACAACTGTTGGGGATTGGCGATGTGCGGCTTGAGCAAGCCGAAATCATCTTGTCCGGGGCCGGTCGTGCAGCGTTGTTACTGTTGGCCGTCATTTCACTGTTTGTCGGTGGCGTTGGCACGACGCTCGGGCAACTGGTCACCCAGGCGTTGTCCATTCTCGGCGGCGACGGCTTGCGCAAACTGAACATCATCCCGGGTCACTTACTCAATGCAATCCTGGCCCTGTTTATTGGTATCTACCTGATTCGGGCGCTTTGCCGCTGGCTCGATGACGAGTTCCTGCCGAAAACCAACATGGACCCTGGCATGTGTGCCTCGCTGAGCACACTGTTCGCCAACGTCGGCTACATCTTGGTGATTCTGCTGACGCTGTCATCGTTGGGTATCGAATGGACGAACCTGGCGTGGATTGTCAGTGCCCTGTCGGTCGGTATCGGTTTTGGTTTGCAGGAAATCGTCAAGAACTTCGTCTCCGGCCTGATCCTGTTGACCGAGCGTCCGGTCAAGGTGGGCGACCTGATCAGCATAAGCGGCGTCGAAGGTGATATCCGCCGCATCAACGTCAGGGCCACGGAAATACAACTCAGCGACCGCTCGATTGTCATCGTCCCCAACTCCCAGCTGATCTCGCAGAACCTGCGTAACGTGACCCTGGGCGGCAGTGCGCAAGGGGTCGCGACACTTGAACTGGTGTTCCCGCTGGACATCGACCCTGAGCAGGTAAAAGACTTGCTGTACGACTGCTACCAGGCAAACGAAAACATCCTCGATAAACCGGCGGCGTTTGTGCGATTCAGCAAACTCAGCCCGGACGGAATCATCTTGACCATCACCGGTTACGTCAGCAGCCCGAGAATTGTCGGCGTCACGAAAAGCGACCTGCTGTTCGAGATATTGAAGCGCCTGGGTGCGGCAGGCATTGCACTGGCCAAACCGGGAACCTAGTCCTGAAGGACGAAGCCCGGTATTCACCGTAATACTGTTCATTTAAGGAGCGACACAATTCTGTAGCAGCTGGCGCAGCCTGCGTCCGACTGCGTCGCAGTCGGACGCAGTCGGACGCAGGCTGCTACAAGGTTCGCCCGGTATTCACCGGGCTTCTTTTGGGCAGGTCTAGTGGATCAGCGTGCTGTTGTAGTCTCCCTCCAATCCCTCCAGATGACTTTTGTATCGACTCAGCAATCGCGACAGTGCGGTCTGGTTGTACTCAAGATTCTTCAAAGTTTCGAGGTGTATTGAAAAGCTTCGCCACACCCCTGACACCCTGAGGATTTCTTCACCGGCTATTCGGCGCCGGCGACTGATTTCCACAACGGCAGTGATATCGGACAGCACATTTTCCGCACCCCGAAGTTCATGGTTGAGCCCCTCTATGCGCCGGGCAATCGTTTGAATCTCCAGTTCAAGATTGCTTCGCGAAGTCGCGAGCTGGCTGTACTTGATGCCGTCGCAAACAACTCCCAGCACCTTACGCACCCGTTCAATGCCCTGTTTGACTGCCTCTTTTTTCGGGTTTTCCATGTCCAGGCTGTTTAAGGCTTCGCCATCCGGAATGTAGTTCTTGTACATGTCCGTCAAATTGAATTCGCGAATCACGTCCTGCGCTTTGACCAGCGCGTCACGCTGTTCCGTACACGTCGCTTTGTTGAGGTTGTGATCATTGAGCTGGGCCAGAACCCTGGCCTTTCGCGCGCGTGCCACTTCGAGTGGTCCATCCGCGCGCTCACCGATTTCGATTTTGTAAAGGCTATGCACGGCGCTCTTCAGGAGCCTGGACCGAGCGACAAATTTCGCCTCGATTCTGTCCAGCATCGCCGCGATATTGCCGTTGACGTTCAACAGTTCGTCGGTCACCAACGCGCGATCCTGCGACGTCAGATCATGGCGTTCCAAGGCGTCGTTCAATTCATCAAGAACTTCAAACCATTGCTGGCCCGACGCGTTGTTCAATGCGGTCAGCAACACCGCAAAGGATTCGCGCAGGGTGGTATCGAGGTTATTCAAATACGCAACCACCTGCTGCGCCCGTTCTTGCAGCACATCCGGTCGGTCGCTGCGAAAGTTCGCCAGTCTGGACACGTCGCGAAGGGTTTGAATGATGTTGATTACATCAATGACCGGAATAACCGGGGCGTCGATTGGCGTCACATTGCTCATGGCCATAGTCCTTTTGTCCGGTGGGCAATCAGTTGTAGGTTTTTTTGTATTCTTCAAGGGCTTCATTAAAAATCGCCACCAGCTCACTGGCGCTATTTTTGACGTCACGCCACGGATCGATCACCTGCGCAAATTCGGCCACAAACGAGGTCAGGCGCAAGGCGTTGTTGATGCGGCCAAACTGTTCGGCCGACGCGTCGATCTTGCTCAGAATGGTTTGCCACATCGTGTTCAGGATGTTCAGGGCCGCTTCAGCGCCGGCCATGCGAATGCCGATATCACCAAAGTTCGAAAGGAAACTTTCTACGGCACTTTGCAAATTTTCTTTGCCGCTGACGGCAAACTCCAGCGCATCAATCTCGGTCTTCAATGCATTGCGCTCTTTGCGCGCGGTTTCCGCGTTGGGGCCAAATATCGAACCTGAAATCGGCCAGAAAATCGGCAGGCCACCCGAGAACGACATACCGACGTAATAGTCGTAGTCCTTGTCGAGCTGGACAACTCTGGCCTTCTTTTCACGAAGGGCTTCTTTGCTGCTGGTGATGGACTGGAGCAAACTGTTTCGCTCCATCAAGTCGTATTTGCTCTTCACTTCGGGCTGCAACCCGAAGACGCGTTTGCCGCTCGCCAGTTCTCCGCCCGACAGCTCAATCTTGAAGTTGGACAGGCGATCTTTCAGCTCTTTCGTTGCCCCTTGCTGGCGTTTGATATCGACCTTCATCAACTCGATGATCTCCGTCACGGCTGACGCCACCTCACCGTCATCTGAGGTATAGCGGATACCTTCCAGTTCATTGTTGCTCATGTGACCCAGCGTGGTTCTGACGCGGTCCATGATCGGCATTTCCTTGATGACGGAAATGATTTCGCTGCCACTGCTGACGATGTTGTTGGCCGCGCAATTCAAATCGATACTTTGCTGGACGATCCTGTTTTCCACCGCATCCCAACTGGCGGCGTGAATCCTGATTTTCTTGAACAACACCTGAATGTCGTTGGGTTCCAGCCCAGCGATGTCTACCTGGCTGTACTTAAGATAGGACTCCACTTCCGGTAACTCGCCAGGCAGCGCGAGGCCTTGCTTTACGTACTGCTTTATTTTAATTACGTCTTCTTTGGTAAATACGCCGGCGTTGCGAGCGACGCCGGGAAACTCCCCTGAAATAAGCTGAAGTACCGCTTTTGGAAGGTCATTACTACTTCCTGATTCAATCAACCGCACAGTCATTGGGTTCGCCTCAGTTCATTCAAGTCGATACACGACTTGTATCGACGAGCAGAAACCTAGATGACGATTGCATTGAGCTCAAATAACTAAACGCAACAGACAAACATTTGCAAGCTGTTGATTAAAAAGCAAATATCGCAGAATCCTGTTCTCCCTGAAACATCGAGCTACAGTTGCAGGAAGTGGACTACAGGCAAGAACTACAAAAACCTGACAACCCATTACATCAATAACAAGTTCGCCAATTTATCAGTTGAATCAGCGCTGACTGGCGCGCTTGAGTGTTTCACTCGGCAACTCTTTGAACAACGCCTGATAGCTGCTGGAAAACCGCCCCAAATGCCAGAACGACGCATTCATCGCGACTTGCGCAACGGTGGTCTCGTTGGGCGTGCAGCTGAGCAATTCACGGCGGGCACTGTTGAGCCTTCGCAGGCGCAGCCAATGGGTCGGTGTCATCCCGGTGAAGGCCTTGAAGGCCTGCTGCAGCTGGCGCAGAGACACCCCGGCAACCTGGGAAAGCTCCAGCAAGTTGAGGGTTTCTTCCGGGGAGTCGGCAGCCCACTCACCGATGCGTTTCATGATCGTGCGCGCTTCGGTACGACGCTGTAAGCCGCCTCGGTCGAGGCAAACAGACGCGTTGTCGAGGATATACAAACAGTCCTCCAGCAACTGCAACGTCAAGGCTTCTTTGCTCGGTGGGTCGAGCGTTTCTCCCAGCCGGGTCAGCGTGCCGCTCAACCAGCGACTGAACAACGCGTTCTGCCCCGAGTTCAGCGGCGACATGAACAACCCTTCCAACTGCGCCACGTTCAAACCCTGGCGCTGAACGAACTCCGGTCCGAACACCACGGCGATTTCCTGGTAGTTCTCGGGGGTGATCCAGATGTTGCGGCTTTCACCATTGAGCAGGTACAGCGCGTTGTCGCTGCGATCAAAACAGAACGCCAGCGACCCTTGCGGTGCGCTGAAATTCTGCTCGACCCGGGTGTTCATCTGCTCTTCGTAGATCTCCACGCCCTGCAAGTCCAGATAGCGCACACGCCCGGCGAAATGCCCTGGCGACATCTGTTGATAGTGCTGGACCCAACCCGGTGTGGCACGGATTTGCTCGGCGACATCTTCGGTGTTGAACGCTTGAACCTGTATCGGACTGGACGCTGACATGGGTGACCCTACGCACTCGTTTGGTGCGTTTTGGTGCTGCTTAAAGTGGATAGATGGAACCGCAAGGCTCGCCCAAGATAGTCGTCAACGTGTCTCAGGGGAAGAGTGCGGTGGATGAAACCGCCCTCCCCGACGTTAATAAAACCAATAACGAGGTCTTTATGAATGTCCCTTTCGATCAGCTGTTCACTTGGCTGAAAGATCACAAGATTACCGAAGTAGAGTGTGTGGTCAGCGACTTGACCGGCATTGCACGCGGCAAGATTGCACCTACTAACAAGTTCCTGCATGAGCGAGGCATGCGCCTGCCGGAAAGTGTGCTTTTGCAAACGGTAACCGGGGACTTTGTCGACGACGACATCTACTACGACCTGCTCGACCCCGCCGACATCGACATGGTCTGCAAGCCAGACCCTGACGCGGTCTACGTGATTCCATGGGCCATAGAGCCGACCGCTATCGTCATCCATGACACCTTCGACAAGTTCGGCAACCCGATTGAATTGTCGCCGCGCAACGTGCTTAAAAAAGTGCTGCAGTTGTACACGGACAAAGGCTGGCGGCCGATTGTCGCGCCGGAAATGGAGTTCTACCTGACTCAGCGTTGCGAAGACCCGGACTTGCCACTGAAAGCGCCGATGGGTCGTTCGGGCCGTGCGGAAAGCGGTCGTCAGTCGTTTTCCATCGACGCCGCCAACGAATTCGACCCCCTGTTCGAAGACGTCTACGATTGGTGCGAACTTCAAGGTCTGGACCTCGACACTTTGATCCATGAAGACGGCCCGGCGCAGATGGAAATCAACTTCCGTCACGGCGATGCGTTGGACCTGGCTGACCAGATCACCGTGTTCAAGCGCACCCTGCGTGAGGCCGCACTCAAGCACAACGTCGCGGCGACGTTCATGGCCAAGCCGATTGGCGATGAGCCCGGCAGCGCCATGCACATCCACCAGAGCGTGGTCGACATCGCCACCGGCCAGCCGATCTTCGCCAACGCCGATGGCAGCATGAGCGAACTGTTCCTGCACCACATCGGTGGCCTGCAAAAGTACATTCCCAAAGTGCTGCCGATGTTCGCGCCCAACGTGAACTCGTTCCGCCGCTTCCTGCCGGACACCTCGGCGCCGGTCAACGTCGAATGGGGCGAAGAAAATCGTACCGTCGGCCTGCGGGTACCGACTTCGTCGCCTGAAGCCATGCGTGTGGAAAACCGCTTGCCGGGTGCCGACGCCAACCCGTACCTGGCGATTGCGGCCAGCTTGCTGTGCGGTTACCTGGGCATGGTCGAGCGCATCGAACCGAGCGCAGCGGTGCAAGGGCGCGCCTATGAACGTCGCAACCTGCGCTTGCCGATCACCATCGAAGACGCGCTGACGCAGATGGAAGAATGCGCCACCGTCGAGCGTTATCTGGGCAGCAAGTTTGTCCGCGGTTATGTCGCGGTCAAGCGTGCCGAGCACGAGAACTTCAAGCGGGTGATCAGCTCCTGGGAACGGGAATTTCTGATGATGAGCGTCTAGCCCGTAACGGCCCCATCGCGAGCAGGCTCACTCCTACAGGGGGAATGCATTTCATCTGTAGGAGTGAGCCTGCTCGCGAAAGCGGCCTCCAGAACACCAAAGAAACACCGGAAGAATCCAATAATTAGAAGAGGTGTCGATATGCGTCTATTGAAATCCGCAGTCCCGCTCGCGCTGGCGATCATGTGCAGCGCCGGTGCGCAGGCTCAGCCACAGGTCAGCGTCTATAACTGGACCGATTACATCGGCGAAACCACCCTCGCCGACTTCCAGGCCCAAAGCGGGATCAAGGTGATCTACGACGTCTTCGATTCCAACGAAACCCTGGAGGGCAAACTGCTCGCGGGCCGCACGGGTTACGACGTGGTGGTGCCATCCAACCACTTCCTCGCACGTCAGGTGAAAGCCGGCGCATTCCTGAAACTGGACCGCGAGCAACTGCCAAACTTCAAAAATCTTGACCCGAAACTGTTGGCGCTGCTGGAAAAGAACGACCCGCAAAACGCGCACTCGGTCCCGTACCTGTGGGGCACCAACGGCATCGGCTATAACGTCGATAAAGTCAAGCAAGTGCTGGGCGTCGATCACATCGATTCCTGGGCCGTGCTGTTCGAACCGGAAAACATCAAGAAGCTCAGCCAGTGCGGCGTGTCGATGATGGACTCGGCGGATGAAGTATTTCCGGCGATGCTCAATTACATGGGCATGGACCCGCGCAGCGAAAACCCCGAAGACTTCAAAAAGGCCGAAGCCAAGCTGCTGGCCATCCGCCCTTACATCACCTACTTCCACTCCTCCAAATACGTTTCGGACCTGGCCAATGGCGATATTTGCGTGGCCTTCGGCTACTCGGGTGACGTGTTCCAGGCCGCCAACCGGGCCAAGGAAGCCAAGAACGGCGTGAACATCGCCTACGCCATTCCCAAGGAAGGCAGCAACCTGTGGTTCGACTTGCTGGCCGTTCCCGCAGACGCGAGCAATCCCAAAGAAGCCTACGCGTTCATCAACTACCTGCTGGACCCACAAGTGATTGCCAAGGTCAGCGCTTCGGTTGGTTACGCCAACCCGAACCCGCCCGCCAAGGAATTCATGGACGCGGAACTGGTGAACAATCCTGAGGTTTACCCATCGCAGGCCGTCCTCGACAAACTCTACATTTCGACCACCCCGCCCCAGGCGATCATGCGTTTGATGACCCGTTCCTGGAGCAAAGTGAAGTCCAACAAATGAATCAATACACCAACGAACACACGCATTCCTACTATGCCGCGTCGGCTAAAGGACTGAAGCCGCGCCCCGCGCTGACCTCGGACCTGGTGGCCGATGTCTGCGTGATCGGCGGCGGCTTCACCGGGATCAACACCGCCATCGAACTGGCGCAGCGCGGGCTCTCGGTGATTGTGCTGGAGGCCCGGCGGATTGGCTGGGGCGCCAGCGGACGCAACGGGGGCCAATTGATTCGCGGCATCGGCCACGACGTCAGCGGGTTTGCCAAGCATATCGGTGCCGAAGGTGTGCGCTATCTGGAACGTGCCGGAATCGAATCGGTGCAAGTGGTGGGCAACCGGATCCGCGAACACGGCATCGATTGCGACCTGCGCTGGGGCTTCTGCGAACTGGCCAACACCCCCGCGCAGTTCGCCGGACTCAAGGCCGAGCACGCCGAACTGATCGAGTCGGGTTACGCCCACGAAACGCGCCTGTTCGAACCCGGGCAGATCCGTGAGCACGTGGTGAACTCCGGTGTGTATGCCGGTGGCTTGGTGGACATGGGCTCGGGGCATTTGCATCCGCTGAACCTGGTCCTCGGCGAAGCGAACGTCGCGCAATCCCTGGGGGTGCAGATCTTTGAGCAGAGCCCGGTGCTGGAGTTGATCCATGGCAGCACCGTGCAGGTACGCTGTGCTGGCGGCACGGTGCACGCCGGCAGTCTGGTGCTGGCCTGCAACGCGCATCTGGAGGAACTCGAACCCAAGCTCAGCGGCAAGGTGCTCCCGGCGGGCAGCTACATCATCGCCACCGAGCCCTTGTCGGAGGACGCTGCCTCGCAACTGATCCCGCATAATGTCGCGCTGTGCGATCAGAAAGTCGGCCTGGATTACTACCGGCTCTCGGCGGACCGCCGCTTGCTGTTCGGCGGTGCCTGCCATTATTCCGGGCGCGATCCGGCTGACATCGCCGCCTATATGCGTCCGCAGATGCTCAAGGTATTCCCGCAATTGGCCAATGTGCGGATCGACTATCAATGGGGCGGCATGATCGGCATCTCCGCCAATCGCTTCCCTCAGGTCGGTCGCTTGAGCCAGCACCCGAACGTGTTCTACGCCCAGGGCTACTCCGGCCATGGCCTGAACGTCACCCATTGGTGCGCCAAACTGTTGGGCGAAGCCATTCACGCCGGGCACAGCCAAGGCTTCGACGTGTTCAGCGCCGTGCCGCACATGACTTTCCCTGGCGGCCGGGCCCTGCGTTCGCCACTGCTTGCGCTGGGTATGCTCTGGTACCGGATGCGCGAAATATTGGGTTGATGGCGTTTATCTGAACGCTTCTGCGAGGGGGCTTGCCTCTCGCCGTGATCAGTCTGCCGAGTCGCCTCCTGCCAGTTTCGGTTGGCAGGTGTCGCCCCGGCATCAGGCAATACCCGATAACGTCGCCTCTCCCCCCGTTCAAGCCTAGTCAAGGCCTCCCCATCACCCTCAACTTAATTCATGAGTGGCAATGAAGTTGTCATTGAATGAAAAGAGTTTGTCGTCGAATGAATGCTCCCCCTCCGAAAAATGGGCGTAGAAGTCACCAGCAGGCATTGCTGGATGATGCCGTTGCGCCATAGCTCCGATTTAAAAGCTCAGATTTATATGCCTCAAATCCTAATAATAATCCGAATAAGGATCGCGTTTTATGCGTGTGAACTTGCCCGTCACCGAGCATGAAAGAGTATTTCCCGCCGAACAACGATTGATCTCCACCACCGATCTGGATAGCCGAATCACTTACTGCAATGACGCGTTCGTTGCCATCAGCGGTTTCACTTACGACGAATTGATCGGCCAGCCCCATAACATGGTTCGACACCCCGATATGCCACCTGGGGTATTCATTCATATGTGGCACACCATCAAGCAAGGCAAACCCTGGATGGGTATTGTGAAAAACCGCTCGAGAAATGGTGATTTCTATTGGGTCAGTGCCTACGTGACGCCCATCTATGAAAACGCACGCATGAGTGGTTACGAGTCGGTTCGCTCGGTGCCCAGCCGCGACCAGGTCCGTCGGGCAACTGCACTCTATGCAAGGATGCGGGCCGGCAAGCCGATCGTTGCGCTGAGCGCGCGGATTTTCCGGCCACTGCAACACGCTTGGCCATTACTGATGGCAGGCGGGGCTTCACTGCTGGGTTATCAGTGGCTACCAAAAACAGCGGCGCAGGGAGCCTTGGTGGCGAGCCTGAGTATTGCCTGGTACCTGATCGAGTCCCGACATCGCCGGGCCATCGAACGCACCCTGGCCGAGCATCCGAAAGCATTTTCCGATCCGTTAGTAGCGCTCACGTTTAGCGACAACTACGGCCCCCAAGGCCGGCTGGATATGGCCATGCTCAGTGAGGAATCTCGCTTGCAAACAGCCTTGAGCAGGCTTGTCGATGCCGGGGTCAATGTAAAGGCCAAGGCGGCACAGTCCTCCGAACTTTCCGGTTCGCAAGCCCAGTCGCTTGACCGCCAGCGCAGTGAAACGGACCAGTCTGCCGCTGCCATCGCGCAGATGGCGGCAACGAATCAGGAAGTGACTCAAAACGTAATCACTACTGCGCATGCTGCGTCCGAAGCCGACCAGTTGACCAGGGAAGGAAGTGAACTGGCCCGGCAAAGTCTGCACGCCATGGAAGCCATGAATGAGGCCGTCAACGAAATCGGCCAAGCGGTCAACGCACTGGCGAGCGAGACGCAATCAATCGGCAGCGTCGTGGATGTCATCACCTCGATTGCCGAACAGACCAACTTGCTGGCGCTCAATGCGGCAATCGAGGCGGCCCGGGCAGGTGAGCAAGGTCGAGGTTTTGCAGTGGTGGCCGACGAGGTGCGCTCCCTGGCACAACGCACCCGCACCTCCACCGAGCAGATCCACGGCATCATCGCTTCACTGAATAGCGGTGCCGATCGCGCAGTATCAACCGCCAGTAAGGGTGAGCAGATTTCCCGCGACAGCATGCAGCGTGTCGAGGCGGTGCAGTCGGCTCTGGTCGGCATCAGTGAAGCCGTCAGCCGGATCACCGACATGAGCCAGCAAATGGCGTCGGCTTCAGAAGAGCAAAGTCACGTGACTGAAGATATCAATCAACAGATCACGCGGATTGCCCAGTTGTGTGACCACAGTGCTGGACAGGCTAAGCAAGGCGCCGCGATTAGCCAGGACCTTGAAGAAATGGCTGAATATCTGCACAGCCTGGCTGAGCGTTTTAACCGGTAGCCGTAAGTTCCAGTTGACGACCTACAGGGAAGTGGGTCAGCCACCTACAGGGACGATCAGCGAACTCGCCAACAACGCCTCCAACCCCATCGGTTTGGCAAAATAGTAACCTTGGGCCTGTCCAGCGCCCATTTCGCGCAGCAAGTCCAGTGTCGCTTCATCCTCGACGCCTTCAGCCACCACACTCAGGTCCAGCGATTCGGCCATCCGCACAATTGCCCGGACGATTGCGCGACTGCGAGCGCTGGTGGTCAGTTCGAGGATGAACGACTTGTCGATTTTCAAGCCGCTGAAACGGTACTGATGCACATAGCTCAGGGATGAAAACCCTGCACCGAAGTCATCGAGCACCACCGACATGCCGTTATCGGCCAGTTGTTGCATGGTCAGTCGGGCAATCGCTGGCTCCGCCACCAGCGCACCTTCGGTCAACTCCAGGCAGATTCGCGACGGCGCGACCCCGTGCCGCTCCAACAGTGCAAGCACATCACTGGCGAAGTCCGGGCGCGTCATGCTGTAGCTGGAGCAATTGACGTGCACCGCAGGCCAATTGGCATGCTGGGGCTGTGCGAGGATTGCCGCAACGCTGGTGAGCATGTACAAGTCCAGTCGCCCGATCAGGCGCAAACCCTCGACATCCGGCAAAAACTCGCCTGGCGCGATCACCCGGCCGCCCGGCTGATGCCAACGGATCAGCGCCTCAAGGGCCAACAATTCGCCGCTTTCGACGCTGACAATCGGCTGGAAATACGGCAGCAGTTCGTCAGCGCGTTTCAGCGCATTGCGCAAGGCCCCTTCTCGCTCCACCTGGTCCGAAACTTCACGGCGCACTTCCTGGTTGAACACCGCGTAGCTGTCGCGCCCGGCACTCTTGACCCGGTACATCGCTGCATCGGCATCGCGCAGCAAGTCGGCTGGCTCGTGATGGAACTGACTGTCGGCACTGACAATACCGATGCTGCAGGACGAAAAAACTTCATGACCATTGATGAAAAACGGCAGGTCAAACGCCACCAGGATTCGTTCGGCGATTTCGATCAGCACTTCCAGCGGCGCTTCGGGCGCCAGTACCGAAAACTCATCGCCCCCCAGGCGCGCCAGCATGTCGGTCTCGCGCAGACAACCGCGTAACCGGTGGGCGGCCTGCATCAGCAGCAGGTCCCCAAAATGGTGGCCGAGGCTGTCGTTGACCATCTTGAAACGGTCGAGGTCGATGAACATCACCGCCAGGTGCCCGCCTTCGCTGCCGAACCGCGACCAAGCCTGGCTGAGGCGTTGTTGCAGGTAGGTACGATTCGGTAGCCCGGTCAGCGAGTCGTGGGAGTTTTCGTGTTGCAACTTGGCATTGGCGTGATCGAGTTCGCGGGTGCGGTTCTGCACCCGCGCTTCCAGTTTGAGGTTGGCTGCATGGATCGCTTCGGCGGCCGTGCGTCGCGACAGCGCGGTGTCGATGTGGCGCGACACGAATGTCAGCAGTTCCTGGTCTCGCAGGGTGTACTGCACCTGCGAGGTATAGCTTTGCACCGCAAGCACGCCACGCACCACATCGCCATCGAACAATGGAATGCCCAGCCAGGAGTGGGATCGGACAGACTCATTGGCCAGTTCGATTTCACCGTGCGCAGCCAGTCGTTCAGCCTCGCCGGCGTCAATCAGGCAAGGTCGACGCTGACGGATAACGTACTCAGTCAAGCCCCGGCATCCACGCCGTGCCGGCGGGCAGGTGATCTGCCGCTCATCGACATAATACGGAAAGGTCACTTCACTGATCGCATCGTCGAACAGCGCAATGTAGAAGTTCTTCGCGAACAGCAGATCACCGACGATGCCATGCAAGGTTTGAAACAACTCAGCCATGTCGCCAGGCTGGCTCGACAGTTCAGCAATCTGGAACAGCGCGCTCTGCAAATGTTCGGCGCGCTCTCGGTCTGCCACTTCCTGGCGCAATGCGTCGTTGAGTGCCGAAAGCTCCAGGGTGCGACGCATCACCGTCTCTTCCAGGTCCTCGCGGTGCAGAATCCGGTCCAGCGCCATGGCCACGTGGCGCGCCACCACCAGAAACAGCGCGCGGTCTTCAGCGCTGTAGGTACGAGAAACGTCGTAGACCTGCATGGCAAGCATGCCAAACACATCATCCGAGGCATTTTTCAACGGTGCGCCCATCCAGAACTCGGGACGATCACCCACGCAGTAGAAACGGTTCTCGGCCTGAGCCGCGAGAATACCGGCGGCGTCGATCAGCAACGGTTGGCCGGTGGTCAATACCTGGCCGGTCAAGGACAGGTGCGAAGGGTCAAGGTATTCGTAGTGCTGGGACTCCACGGCATCAACGTCGATGATGTCGACGTAATACGGGTAATCAATCTTGCCACTGCGCGGGTCATACAGCGCGAGATAGAAGTTCTCGGCGTCGATCAGGCTGGCCAGTAGTTGGTGAACCCCCACCAGAAACACTGACCGGTCGCGGGTCGAACTGGCCAGGTAGGTAATTTCATACAGCACACGCTGAGTAATCTGCGCACGGGCAAGGGTATTGGTCTGTAGCTGAATGCCCAGGTGCCGGGCAAACTCGGCGAGCGCCGGTTCCGCGGCATCGTTGGCTGGTGCCAGTAGCCAACCCAGCTCACTTTCGCCTCTGCCGGTCGGCCAGCGGTGCAAGCGCAAGCTCAGGCAAAAGGCTTCAAACTGCTCATTCGCAACGCTTGACGGCCACTGCACCTGCGGGTCGCCCTGCCCGACCCAATGCATTTGTTCACCGGCGCGGTAAACCGCCCACGCAGTGGTGTGAGCCCAGCTGCGCGCTGAGTCCAGCAATTGTTCGATCGTGTCCTCGTTGCCGGCGTAAGTCATGCCGACAGTATCCGAGTTCCCTTTCAGTTGAGTTGCGACAACGTCGCAATCGTTCGATTGCCGCGGGGAGTCGGTCAATGGACGAACACTCATCAGCGCTCCCTGAGCCAAAAAGCTGGCGATACTTACTGTATTGTTTGCAATGTGCTGGTGTGCTTCCCGTTTATAGTGAATACGAATTTTTTTCAATGGTTTTATTCGTTTTACGAGATCGCACAAACAAAAACGCCGCTCAAAGAGCGGCGTTTTTGCGTTTAGAGCGGCAAACGAGATTCACCTGGATTTTTGGCGCCTCAGGCGTTGCCGTTCCAGGGACGGTCTCCATTCTCGTCTTTGATGCGGGTCGGCAGGCCCATCACATCCAGCGCCTTGAGGAACGGTTCGGCCGGCAGTTCTTCGACGTTGGCCATACGTTGCACATCCCACTCGCCGCGAGCGACCAGCAGAGCAGCAGCCACGGGTGGCACGCCTGCGGTATAGGAAATGCCCTGGCTGTCAGTTTCGGCGTAGGCGTCTTCATGATCGGCCACGTTGTAGATGAACACCTCGCGCGGCTGACCATCCTTGGTGCCCTTGACCAGATCGCCGATGCAGGTCTTGCCGGTGTAGCCAGGCGCCAGCGAGCTCGGATCAGGGAGCACGGCCTTGACCACTTTCAGCGGAACGACTTCCAGGCCTTCGGCCGTCTTGACCGGTTGCTCGGAGAGCAGGCCGAGGTTGCGCAGCACAGTGAACACATTGATGTAGTGCTCGCCGAAGCTCATCCAGAAACGCACGTTGGGCACGCCCAGGTTCTTCGAGAGAGAGTGCACTTCATCGTGGCCGGTCAGGTACAGGTTCTGCGCCCCGACGACCGGCAGGTCGTCAGTGCGTTTGACTTCGAACATGGTGTTGCTGGTCCACTGGCTGTTCTGCCAGCTCCACACCTGTCCGGTGAACTCGCGGAAATTGATTTCCGGGTCGAAATTGGTGGCGAAATACTTGCCATGGGAACCGGCGTTGACGTCGAGAATGTCGATCGAATCAATGCGGTCGAAATACTGTTGTTGGGCCAGTGCTGCATAGGCGTTGACCACACCCGGGTCGAAACCCACGCCGAGAATGGCAGTGATGTTCTTCTCTTTGCACTCTTCGAGGTGGTTCCACTCGTAGTTGCCATACCAGGGCGGCGTCTCGCAGATTTTGCCCGGTTCTTCGTGAATGGCGGTGTCCAGGTAGGCCGCGCCGGTATCGATGCAGGCACGCAGCACCGACATGTTGAGGAAAGCGGAACCGACGTTGATGACAATCTGCGATTCGGTTTCGCGGATCAGCGCCTTGGTCGCCTCAATATCCATAGCGTTCAGCGAGAACGCCTTGATTTCGGCGGGCTGCTTGAGGCTGCCCTTGGACTTGACGCTGTCGATGATGGCCTGACATTTGGAGATGTTGCGCGACGCGATAGCAATACGACCGAGTTCGTCGTTGTGCTGTGCGCACTTGTGGGCCACCACCTTGGCGACACCTCCTGCACCAATGATAAGTACGTTTTTCTTCAATTTTTTTATATCTCCTTTCTGCCAGCTTACGAGAGGCTGGACAGGTAGTCGTTGAAACCAAACTCACGAACCACCTCGACACTACCGTCGAGTTGTTTCACTACGATGGACGGCATTTTCAGGCCGTTGAACCAGTTCTTCTTGACCATGGTGTAACCCGCTGCGTCGATGAACGACAGCCGATCCCCGATGGCCAGCGGACGATCGAATTGATATTCACCGAAAATATCTCCGGCCAGGCAGGATTTGCCGCACACCATGTAGGTGTGTTCGCCTTCGCTCGGCGCCAGCTTGGCATTCAGGCGATAGATCAGCAGATCGAGCATGTGGGCTTCGATGGAGCTGTCAACGACCGCCAGGTGCTTGCCGTTGTAGAGGGTGTCGAGCACAGTGACTTCCAGCGACGCGCTCTGAGTGATGGCCGCCTCACCCGGTTCCAGATAGACCTGCACGCCGTATTTTTGCGAGAAGGCCTTGAGGCGAGCGCAGAACGAATCCAGCTCGTAGTCGTCACCGGTGAAGTGGATGCCGCCGCCGAGGCTGACCCACTCGACCTTGTGCAGCAAATGACCGAATCGCTCTTCAATGGTGCACAGCATCTGGTCGAACAGGTCGAAGTCAGCGTTCTCGCAGTTGTTGTGGAACATGAAACCAGAGATCTGTTCGATAACCTGCTCGATCTTCACCGGGTCCCACTCGCCCAGACGGCTGAACGGCCGCGCCGGGTCGGCCAGCAGGTAATCCGAGCTGCTCACCTGTGGATTGACCCGCAGACCGCGCACTTTGCCTGCTGAAGCTTCAGTGTAGCGCTGCAATTGGCTGATGGAGTTGAAGATGATCTTGTCGCAGTTCTCGAGCATCTCTTCGATTTCGTCGTCGGCCCAGGCCACGCTGTAGGCGTGGGTCTCGCCAGCGAACTTCTGCCGACCAAGCTTGAGCTCGTAAAGCGACGACGACGTGGTGCCGTCCATGTATTGCTGCATCAGGTCGAACACCGACCAGGTGGCGAAGCACTTGAGTGCCAGAAGCGCTTTGGCCCCGGACTGTTCGCGCACATAGGCAATCTTCTGCATGTTCGCCAGCAGCTTTTGTTTATCGATAAGGTAGTACGGCGTTTTGATCATTTCGAGGCGCCTCCGGCAAGGCCAGCCAAAAAAAGGATGCGCATTGTGCCTTCACTGGCGATATATCGAAAGTACAGAAAGTGCTCGCGACGCGAAGCACGGCTCACTTGAAACCCGTAAATATCAGATATTTATCGAGTGAATGGGGGGCTGGAGGAAGGTTTTAACCTTCCTGCTATGCTCCATCCACCGTTTATTGACACAGCTCAAAACACTGAACGGTCAACTCGTGATAATGAATTTTTCAGATTTCAGGTAGGCTTTGAATGACGCCCCAGCTCTTTTCGGTTCACGGTCTCGTGAGTTTTACCCTCGCCATCCTCCTGCTTTTCCTCGGCAAAACCCTTGTTCATCGCAACGCCCTACTCCGTCAATACTGTATTCCCGAATCGGTCGTCGGCGGCTTCGTCTGTGCGGCAGTGACGTCCCTGCTTTACTTCGGTCTTAATATCCAGGTCGAATTCGATCTGCAAATTCGCGACACCCTGCTGCTCTATTTCTTTGCCGGCATTGGCTTGAAATCGGATATGCGCCAACTGCTCAAGGGTGGGCGCCCGCTGCTGATCCTGCTGGTACTCGCCGGGGTGTTCATTATCCTGCAAAACGCGCTGGGCATGGGTGTGGCCGAAGCATTCGGACTCGATCCCAAGGCCGGTTTGATGGTGGGCTCCATTTCCCTCACAGGTGGGGCGGGCACCACCCTGGCCTGGGCACCGCTGTTCATCGAAAAGCTGGGCATCAATAACGCGCATGAACTGGGCATGGCCAGCAACACCGTCGGCCTGATTGCCGCTTGCGTGATCGGTGGTCCAATCGCCAACCAACTGATACGTCGCTATCGACTAAAGACTTCCGGGGATGCGGCGCTGGAAGTCGGCATTTTCGAGGATCAACCGAGCAAGCCATTGGACTACTACGACGTGCTCTGGGCGTGGATGTGGCTCAACCTGACCCTGATGGTCGGCTATGGGCTCAACCTGCTGTTGGTCGATGCTGGCATCACCCTGCCAAAATTCGTCAGTTGCCTGTTTGCGGGCATCGTCATTCACCACATCGTTCTCGCATTGGTGGGTGATCAGCGGCTGAAATCCTGGAGCGGCGCCAGCCTGGGTCTGTCGCTGATCTCCGATATCTGCCTGGGCATGTTTTTGACCATGGCCCTGATGGGGCTTCAGCTATGGCAGCTCAGCGGCGTGTTGCTGTTCATTGTGTGCGCCTTGACCCTGCAAATCCTGCTGACGGTGCTCTATACGTATTTTGTGGTCTTCCGCTTTATGGGGCGCGATTACGAAGCCAGCGTGATTGCTTCCGGGTTCGGCGGGATTGCCCTCGGCTCCACTGCGACGGCCATCGTCAACATGACGACCGTGACCCAAAAGTACGGCGCCGCTCACCAAGCCTTCCTGATCGTGCCGCTGGTGTGTGGCTTTTTCATCGACCTGATCAATGCCGTGATCATTGGTATGTTCAGTGGAATCTAGCGACCGCCTCCACGCTGATCACAGATTTCAGCGTTTTTCAGCGTTCTGAGGAGTACAAATCAGGCCATTTCAGAGCAATTTTGTTGACGCAATGCGTTACTGGGGGCGCAGGTTGGAGGAGACAGACCTGCCCCCAAGCCTGTTTAGACGGCCGGCATACAGGGTTTCATTGGCTCATAAATGGTTGGAAATGATGTTCGATCACGATCTTTTGACTGCCGCTGAGCGCGAGGCAATCAATGCCGCAATGCAGGAGCCAGGGCTATTGGCTCAAAAAGTCTTGATCGTCGAGGATGACCCTTGCACTCGCGAGATGTTGGCTGAAATTCTTCAAGTCAATGGCATCTTCTGCCTTGAGGCTAGAAGTGCAGCAGATGCCATGCACTCATTGAGCATCGACAGTTCAATCGGATTGGTCATTACTGATTTGCGTATGCACCCGCTCAATGGCCTGGAGTTGATTTCAAAAATCCGCGAGTCGGAGTGGGCCGACCTGCCCATTGTGATCATTTCTGGAGATGCTGGAGTTCGAGATGCCATCGAGGCGATGCGTTTGAGTGTCGTGGACTTTCTACTAAAGCCGATCGATCCGGATGAACTGATCACCCTGGTTCAACTTCAACTGGGACTCAGGCCAGACGAATGTCCTTAGCCAAATTTGGCGGTCATTCACTCAATCACTCTTGCATACACCGATCGATCAACATTCCCGCCGGATAGAATCACCCCTACCCGCCTTCCCGCCATTGTTTCACGCTCCTGAATAAGCGCCGCCAAGGCCGCCGCACCGGCCCCTTCAGCGAGGTTGTGGGTGTCGGTGTAAAACACACGCATTGCCTCGGCAATCTGCTCCTCGCTAACGGAGACGATTCGTGCGGCAGCCGCGCCGTAGATGGCAAAGGCGGCGGGAACCGGTTTACGTACGGCGAGGCCGTCAGCGAAGGTATTCGCCGTAGCGGTTTCAAGGATTTCTCCCGCTTCAAACGACATCTTGGCTGCCGCTGCCTCACTGGACACCACGCCCACCACTTGGGTTTTCAGGCCCAGCGCGTCCCGGGCGGCGATCACCGCACAAATACCCGATCCACAGCCAATCGGCACATAGACGGTATCCAGATCCGGCGCGGCCTTGAACAGCTCCAGCGCATAAGTGGCCACGCCTTTGACCAACTCGACATGGAACGGCGGAACCAAATAGAGGCCATGCACTTGCGCCAGACGAACGGCCTCTTCACGGGCCTCATCAAAATCGAGGCCAAACTCGACTACTTCGCCACCAAAGCCACGCATGGCATTGTTCTTTTCAACCGAATTACCTTCCGGCACTACGATCAACGCCTTCAGACCCAGCGCGCAGGCTGCCAGCGCCAGGCTCTGACCATGGTTGCCGCGGGTAGCGGTGACAATCCCCTTGACGTCTGGATGCGCGCGTTTGAGCCAGTTCATGAAGGTAATGCCACCACGTACCTTGAAAGCACCGGTAGGTGTATGGTTTTCGTGCTTGACCCACACCGTGCAACCCAACCGCTCGGCCAGCAGGGGCCAGGCGTACTGGGCGGTGGCAGGCATTACCTGGTACACGTGGCAAGCCGCTTGTTCGATATCGTCGCGGGTCAGTCTGTGCATGAGGAGTCTCCCTGAGGTTTTGCCCAGTCTAGACACGAGCGCATCACGCGGGCTTTCAGAAAACTGACCTGACTTTTGCGTACCCTCTTTATTACTATGGTGTTCATGAGCCATCGAAACCGCCACCTGCCCCCGCTCCCGCCTGAACCGATCCGTCGGGTCGAGGCCGGGCCGTGGGCGATCGAGTTGCTACCCGGCGCCGCTTACGCGACCCGATATGTAGCCACCCAGGCGACGATCGGCTTTGCCTTCGATAGCCAGCGAGGTCTGCACGCCATCGGCAGTGACCGAGTGCATCCCTTCGACGCCACGCCCAACGGCTTGGCATTCGTCCCCGTCGGTTGTGACGTGTTGTCCGAATCACCCAAGGGCGGTGAATACCTGCGGGTCATGCGCACCGACGGCGTTGCGTTGGCAGGCGACCGTGCATTCAACAATCGCATTGATCAACAGGCCATTACCCTGGCGCTGCGCATGCGCGCCGCGCTGTTACACGCCTCAGTGGAAGACGATTGGGAGGCCTGGGCACTCGCATTGGCGGAACGGGCGCAGGACAACGAAGCGTTATCGGCGCCACCCCAAGGCTCTATAACCGGTAGCAGGATGCGTCTACTCGACGAATTCATCGATGCAGGCCTCGACGGCCAGTTGGGAATACAGGCGATGGCAGGGTTACTTGGATTGTCCGAAGGCTATTTCATTCGTTCATTCAAGAACGCGACGGGCAAAAGCCCGCACAGTTACCTGATCGACCGACGCCTTGCCAAGGCCCGCGCACTGATGCGCAATTCGACAGCCAGGCTGGCGGAAATCGCCCAGAGCTGCGGCTTTAACTCCCAGGCGCACATGGCGACCACGTTCAGGCAACGTCTTGGCGTGAGTCCGGCACAGCTGCGAATACCCATCAGATAAAACACAAATCCCCCAAATACGCGACACCGTTGAAAGAGGGACTGAAGGACATGACAGTCAAGCGAATGGACAACGTCCTGATAGTTGTCGACGATCTCGAAGCGGTGAAAGCGTTCTTTATCGAATTGGGCCTCGAGCTTGAGGGTCAAACCACGGTTGAAGGGCCATCTGTCGGGAGCCTCATAGGGCTTGGAGACGTCCGAGCCACCCTCGCGATGCTGCGGACTCCCGATGGGCAGGGAATTGAACTGGACAAATTCCACACGCCAAACGCAGTCAGGTTTGGGCCCGTGGACGCGCCAGTGAACGCTTTGGGTCTTCGTCGCATCATGTTTGCCGTTGATGACATCGATGCTGTCGTTGCGCGGATGCAGGCCCATGGCGCAGAACTCATTGGCCAGACGCAGTACGAGAAATCGTACCGGCTCGCCTATATTCGTGGGCCTGAGGGCATCATCGTCGGACTTGCCGAGCAACTTGGCTAAGGGCGGCTCGCTCGCGCACGACAACCACCACACAATCGCTTCAGATCCAACATCAATGGATTCCCTACCACGAAGTTTGAACGGGGTAAAAAGGGTTCGACGCTGACACGGTGTTGAGGCGCAAGCGCTCAACACCTGAAGGCCTGTCTTTTTCTTATGCTCGCTGCAATACCGACTCACCTGCCTTCGGTGGCAGTCTCAAGTTGTCCAGCAATGCAATCCCCGCAATCACGGCAACACAAAGGAACGTCAGCTGAAAGTCGGCTGTATTTGCGAGCTCAGTGTTGCCATGGATGCTTATGGAGAAACGTAACAGCAACGCGCCCGTTGCAACCCCCATCGCCATGCTCAGTTGGAAAAACATACTGAACAAGGTTGAAGCATCGCTCATCTGCTCCTTCGGAACATCGGCAAAACCCAGCGTGTTGAACGCAGTGAACTGCATGGATCGTGACAAGCCACCGACAAACAGAATGAACAAAATCAGCACCCGGCTCATGTGCTCATCCAGCAATGCACAGGCCGCTATCGCCAGTACGCCGAGGATGCCGTTGAACATCAGCACCGGGCGAAACCCCCAACGTTGCATCACCCGCGTGGTGAACGGCTTCATGGCCAGATTGCCAGCAAAGACGGCCAATACCAGTAGCCCCGCATCCAATGCAGAAAGCCCGAAGGCGAGTTGAAACATCAGCGGCAGGAGAAACGGCAAGGTGCTGATGGCGATCCGAAAAATCGAGCCACCCAATAGGCAGACACTGAAGGTACGGATTCCCAAAACACCCAGCGCCAGTAACGGTTGTGCATGCCGACGCAGATGTCGCCACGCAATAACACCGAGTATTACGCCTGCACCACTGAGTGACAGTGCCGGCAACAGATTGGCATGACTTTGCCCCAGCATCTCTACCCCGAACAGCAGCGCAGCGCTGGCGCCGCCGGCGAGCAGAAAACCACTGAAATCGAATGGCCGGGCAACAATGTGGTCTTGCCTGGGAATCAATACCAGCGCGGCAATCAAGGCCAGCACGCCTAGCGGAAGATTGAGGTAGAAAATCCACGGCCAGGACGCGTGGGTGACGATGAAACCGCCCAAGGGAGGCCCGAGTATCGGAGCGACCAGACCGGGCCAGGTAATAAAAGAGATCGCCCGCACGAGGTCTTTTTTCTCGGTGGTGCGAAGCACTGCCAAGCGCCCTACCGGTACCATCATCGCTCCGCTGATGCCTTGCAGCACGCGTGCGGCAACAAAGGTTTCCAGGCTATCACTCAACCCACACATTAATGAAGACAGGCTGAACAGCACAATCGCCGAACTGAATATAAGACGTGAGCCGAAGCGATCAGCCAACCAGCCGCTGATGGGGATGAACACCGCAACCGCGAGCATGTAGACGCTCATACCAATGCTCACATCCACCGCTGGCACACCAAACGTCCTGGCCATGACCGGCAGCGCGGTGGCGATCACCGTAGCGTCGAGGTTCTCCATAAAGAAGGTGACCGCTACCAACAGGGCAATCAATGTTGAGCGGCGTTGAGACATCGGTCATCCCTGTTTAGCTACGACAATGCTCGACACTTTACTATCGAATGAGGGGTACAACACCAGACACACAGCGGTTAAAACTGCGCCACGGGCACGGTTATCCCCACCCATGCGCCTCCTCGATAAAATGCAGCACCGCGCTTGAACGCTCATCTTTCCTCGCTGCCGCCATCCTCGTCGGTGTTTCGGGCCGTTCGAGTCAATTTTGAAAAAAAAGTCGCAAACCCGGTGACTCTCCAGGGCTTGCGACTCTTTGCCGATACGTCCCTCAAGCTTGCGGGACGTTTTCTGCTGTTATGCCTGCCGTGTTCATGGCGGAACTTGCAGGCCTATTTTTGTACCTCAGCCACGTCCCTGTCCGGCGCGTCTGGGGCGTCCGCCATAGCCCCTCTGGCTGCGCGCGCATCAGCTTTGGCAGCGTCTCTGGTCGCATCTGCAGCAGCCTTCGCCGCATCTCTGGTGGCATTTGCGTTAGCCTTAGCGGCGTCCCTGGTCGCATCTGCGGCAGCCCGCGCAGCATCTCTGGTTGCATCTGCGCCCGCTACACCTGCAGCTTTTGCAGCATCCCTGGCGGCATCCGCATCAGCTCGGGCCGCATCTCTAGCTGCATCTGCGGCAGCTTTGGCATTATCTCGGGCTGCATCTGCATCGTTTCTGGCAGCGTCCCTGGCTGCATCTGCGGCATCGTCAGCGTCGTTGTCATGCGCATTGCCTGGGCCTCTGTTCCCGGCAATACCGCCATGGTTAGCGTCATGGTTAGCGTCATGGTCAGCGTCGCCGCGTCCCGGGCCTCCATGATCGTCACCGTCATGACCAGCAGCATGATCGCCACCCTCTCCATGGCCGCTGCTACCGTGACCGCCTCCTGAGCCTCCGCCGTCGCCACCGTGACCACTGCCTCCGGAACCTCCACTGCCGGAGCCACCACCGTGACCACCACTGCCTCCACCTCCGCCGCTGCTGCCATCTTTGGCATATACGCTGGAGAAACTACCGATGTAATCGGGTACCAGGACAGTCGATGCCGACAGGACACCGCCAATTGCGAGCGCCAATAAACATTTCTTGAGCAGCATGATGCACCTCCGCTTGGCGTTGCGTCGTCATCTCCGTATCGAACGCAATCACCAGTGAGTTCCTGGCCACCCATTGGAGCGGCCAGCTAACCGGCGCGGTCATAAATATGCAGCATTAACGAGCAACTGCGGTTCCGCACGATCCTTCAGAGCCAGTTAGCATCGATGAGTGGGAAAGTATTCCCACATTTTTTATAGATAAGTGCTGTCCGCTCAAGTTCAACGTAAACACACGCTCAATGCAGCACCCAAAATCAGAACTGCTACGCTTGAATCATTAGCTTTGGCGCTTTTTAGCCTTCTGGCGCACGTGTTCTCTGTGACTGATGGAACAGTCGAATTACCCGATCCTGTGCCCAAGCGAGTCAAATTTCGTTGAGCAAAGGAGTGGACATGGCCCCCCGCAAAAACAGGTTTGCCAACAGCAAGGCAGGGCAATCGGAAGACAACGGGGACGAGCGAGTCTTTCACTCGCGCAAGGAGCGTCTGTACGAAGGTGAGCTATTACGCGAGCGTCTGCCGCATGCAGTTCACGCTGAATGGAAACCCGCACGCAAACACCGTGACCCGATCAAACTCCTCGAAGAGTCCAACCGCTATCGACTGCCTAATCTGATACCTGTGCGCTACGGTCGCATGTTGCGCAGTCCATTCACCTTTTTACGCGGTTCTGCGGGATTGATGGCGCATGACCTGGCCACTCTCCCGACCACCGGCATTCAGGTGCAGGCCTGTGGAGATTGTCACCTGATGAACTTCGGGTTGTTTGCAACACCTGAGCGCAATCTGATTTTTGACATAAACGATTTCGACGAAACACTCCCCGCCCCCTGGGAATGGGATGTAAAACGCTTGGCGATCAGTTTTGCCGTGGCCGCACGCGATAACCGCCTCAACGATAAAAGTGCACAGGGCATAGCCGCCGAATGCGTTCGTGCTTACCGTGTGTACCTGCGCAAATTTTCGAAGATGAACCCGATGGATGTCTGGTATGACCGCCTGGATGCGCAAGCGATCATTGATATGTCGCCCAATGCTGAAATCAAGAAAATCCGCGAACAATTGGTCGCAAAGGCCAAGATGCGCGTTGGCGATTACCTCTATCCCAAGATCAGCGGCGAAGTCGGAGGGCGGCGGCGGCTGATCGATCAACCCCCCATACTTTTTCATGTGCATGAAAAGGGCTTCGCGCGGAGCGTCCAGTTGGCGCTGCAAGATTATCGATTGTCGCTGCCCCATGAACGGCGCGTGCTCTTCGATCGCTACCGTCTCGAAGACATTGCCGTCAAAGCGGTGGGCATCGGCAGTGTCGGTACCTATTGTTTCGTCGGTCTGTTCTTTTCCGCGGAAAACCACCCTTTGCTCCTGCAATTCAAGGAAGCCTGTCCTTCGGTACTGGCACCCTATGCAGGCAAGAGCGACTACGAGAACCAGGGGCAGCGTGTGGTCACGGGGCAACGTCTGATGCAGTCGTCCAGCGACATCTTTTTGGGCTGGACACGCGGCCAAAACGGCCGGTACTTCTTTGTACGTCAGTTGCGAGACATGAAAATGTCCGCGCCCATCGAAGGCATATCTGCCGCACGGATGAAGATGTATGCCGAGTGGTGCGGTCTTACCCTGGCCCGTGCCCACGCCAAATCAGGAGATGCAGCGCTCATTAGTGGTTACCTGGGCAAGACGGACTCCTTCGACCAGGCTATAGGAAAATTTGCCATCGCTTATGCCGATCAGAATGCACAGGACCATGGCGCGCTGGTGGCCGCCGAAAAATCAGGGCGGATCAATGCGTTGAGAGAAGAAGAGTGATGAAGCCGATCCAACTGACAACTCCAGACATCGATATGCCCGCCCCCGAATTCGCTCTTCTCCAAAGTTGGCAGCACAACGCCCAATCCTGGATCGAAGCCATCCGCACCGGCGCCATCGAAAGCCGTCTGAAAGTCACCGACCAGGCCATCCTGTTGGCAGTTATAGGCCGCCAGCCCGAGAACGTGCTCGACCTCGGCTGCGGCGAGGGGTGGTTGTTGCGGGCGCTGGCTGGACGGGGTATCACGGCGATCGGTGTGGACGGTGATCCGACACTGGTAAAAGCGGCGCGGGCAGCGGGTTCTTCACCGGTCCATCTGGCGAGCTATGAAGCGTTGGTGGAAGCGAAGGTGAACGTCGGCCGCGACTACGACCTGATCTGCGCCAACTTCGCACTGTTGCACCAGGACATTATCCCCCTGCTCGCCGCCATGAACGCCCTGCTCGTCCCTGGCGGCACGCTGGTGATCCAGACGCTGCATCCGTGGACCGCAGCGGCGGGCGACTATCAGGATGGTTGGCGGGAAGAGACCTTCGCCGGGTTCGAGGGGCTGTGGCAACCCATGCCGTGGTACTTTCGCACCTTGTCCAGTTGGCTGAATGCGCTGGATATAGGCGGCTTTCGCCTGGTCGGCTTGCAAGAGCCGCAGCACCCGCAAAGTCCTGTGCCGCAGTCGCTGCTGCTGGTGGCCGAGCAACGGGGGTAAGAGCCGCCGGCTTCAATCTAGAGCATTTTCTCCAGGCCGATCTTGTCGCTGAGCCAGGCCTTGAAGCTGCGCCATTTGCCGCCCGGCTCCTCATGCAAGGTATGCCGGCGGCCGTCGTCTTCGGCGATCCAGACAATTTCGCCGTTTTCCAGCCGGGCCTGGTAACTCACGGCTGGTGCCATGCCCTCAAGCGCCAGGTCGCGCATGTAGCCGGCCAATTCAGGGCTGTCGACCAGCACCCCGACTTCAGTGTTCCAAAACACTGAACGCGGGTCAAAATTGAAGGAGCCGATGAACACCTTTTGCTTGTCCAGGATCATGGCCTTGGTGTGCAAGCTGGAGTCCGAGCCACCACTGAAGCCACGGAAAGAACCGCCACTGGGGTCGTCCTGCTGGCGCCGCAGTTCATAGAGTTTCACACCATGTTCGAGCAGGGTCTTGCGGTAAGGCGCATAGCCGCCATGCACCGCCGGTACATCGGTGGCTTCCAGTGAGTTGGTCAACAGGCGCACATCAACACCGGCATCGGCACGACCAATGAGGTAGCTCATGCCCGGCTTTTGCGGGACGAAATAGGCCGAGATCAGGATGAACTCCTTACTGACGCCGTCGAGCGCAGGTCGCAGTTGTGTGGCCATCAATAGAGAGCGGGCCGGTTCGTCGTCAGCCAGTACCTTGCTCGGCGCGTCCCACATCGCCTGGCTATGGGCCCAGATCAACTGCTTACGCCAAATATTAAGTTGCGGTTGAGTCCGGTAGGTCATGAGGTGGTCGTACAAGGCCTTGTTCTCGGTACGTGCAAGCTGGAGCGATTGTTCGAGGCGTTGGCGACTCTTTAGCAAGTCTTCAGCGGTTGGCTTGTTGAGCACCAAGTCACTGATTGGCTGGCTCAGGGAACTATTCCAGTACTGATCGAAGCTGTGGCCCAACTGCTCGGCGACCGGGCCGATGCATAGCAGGTCCATGTCGGTGAAATTGAGATCGGGCTTGGCGTCGAAATATTCATCCCCCAGGTTGCGTCCGCCGACGATGGCCGCGCTGTTGTCGGCCACCCACAGTTTGTTGTGCATGCGCCGGTGCTGTTGGGAAAGATTAAGCAGACGGCCCATGGTTCGGGTCACCAGGGTGCTGCGCCCCAGATGCAGAGGGTTGAAGACGCGGATATAGATGTTGGGGTGCACGGCCAGGGTAGCGATGACTTCTTCCTGGCCGTCGCTGGCCGTGTCATCGAGCAAGATGCGTATCCGTACGCCGCGATCGGCTGCCAACAACAATTCACGCACCAGTGCCCGGGTGCTGAGACCGTTATGCACGATGTAGTACTGCAGATCGACGCTTTTCTGCGCATTGCGGATCAACTCGGCGCGCGCACGGAACGCTTCACTGCTGTTAGGCAACAGGCGAAAACCCGAGCGCCCCTCATGCGGCGCGGCCTGCGCCTGAATGGAGCGCCCGAATGACGAATCATCGGCAGGTATTGTCTCGCTGAAGTCGTGTGGCAAGGGCGTTGTGGCACAGCCGGCAACCAGCAGTGCGAGCAACAGTGCGGGGAGAAACCAGGAGATGGACAAGGGGCTCGTCCTCAACCTCAACGGGTGTAGTTTTGACGGTACTTGACCTATGCCGAAAAAATACAGCCCACGGCACTCTGCAGACCTAATTCCAGTAAAGCCCGGTTCGAGCGAAGCGTGTCGATATTTACCGGTGGTTTCTCCCAGAGCATGAAACCACCCTGGGCCAGCTGGCATGAGTTCCGGGGGCGATTCGCGCGTACGTCACGGGAACTGTTCAACTTATTCAAACGCCCCTGTGCGCACCTCGCCCTGGCTGACATAGCGGGCGATCAGCACACCGCCTGGCGTGCTGATCGAATGCGCCAGCGTGAACGCCAACGCTTGTGCAGTGTCGTCGAACAAGCGCTTGCCGCGGCCCAGCACCACGGGGAAAATCATAAGCCTGAGCTCGTCCACCAACCTGGCGGCAAGCAGTTGGCGCACCAGATCGCCGCTGCCCTGCGTCAAGAGATCAGCGCCGTCCTCCTGCTTGAGCGCGCGTATCGCGTCGGCCAGATTTCCCTGCAAAGCATGACTGTTGTGCCAATCGAGCGTATCGGGGTGATGCGTAGCGACGTGCTTGGGCACGTTGTTGAACAGATCAGCAATGGCGTGGCTTTTTGAATCGGCCTGTCTGTGCGGCCAGTAAGCGGCAAAGATGTCGTAGGTACGCCGCCCCAGCAGCAACTCGAACGGCTTCGCGAACAGGTCCTGTATGGCCTGGCCGGAGACGTTGTCGGCGTAGGGCACGATCCAGCCACCCAAGCGAAATCCGCCGCTGGTGTCTTCTTCAGGCCCGCCGGGCGCTTGCATAACACCATCCAGACTCATGAATGCGGCAACGGTAAGCTTGCGCATAGCCTTCTTCTCCCAGTGAGTACTCGTACAGGGAAAGCCTGGGGTCACAGTAACCCGACAGCCTCATTCCATGATGGATAGTCGAACAAGCCGCTGCGAAATCGACAGCGCGATGCACGGATCACACCTGACTATCCGAACACTACATTCGGCTCGCTTCACTCATGGATGTGGAAGGATTGGAGTGATAACCACCGCCTAACGCCTTGATCAGCGCCACCTCGCTTTCCAGACGCTGACCCTGCAACAAGGCCAGGCTGCTCTGCTCGGCCAACAGCGGCAGGTTCGCTTCCAATGCCACGACCCGACCTAACAGGCCGCGTTGATAATGCGCCTCGGCACTGTCACGGTTGAACAGAAAATTACCGATTCGAGCTTGCTGTAACCTCTCCTCCGCGTCCAACCCTTGCAACTTGCTTCCGGCTACGGCGACGTCACGAACGGCGTCAAGCACCGCTTGGTTGTACTGTTGCACGAGGGTGTTGCTCAGGCTTTGGGTGTTTGCCAGTTCGGCATTCAGGCGACCGCCATCAAAGATTGGCAGGGTCACGCCCGGGATCAGATTGATTTGTCGACTGTCGTGGTCCCACAGGTCCCCCATGTGCAAGGCGTCGGCACCGAAGAACGCCTTGATGTCAAAACTCGGATAAAAGGCTGCCTTGGCCGCATCGATATTTGAATAAGACGACTGCACCAGCCAGCGCATGGCCTGCAAATCCGGACGTCGCGCCAGCAATTCGTAACCCAGGCTTTGCGGCACGCCATAGGCATGTTCCGGCAGTGTTCTCGGCTTCAATGGCAGCGAGACCTCAGCGCCGACGCCGAGCAATGCTCGCATGGCCTCGCGCAGTTGCTGCGTCTGGCTGCGCAAAGAGGCAATCTGACGATCGATCAATGCCTGGTTGCTCAGTGCCAGTTGCTTCTGCGGCTGCGCCTCCAGACCACGCTCAATGAGCGCTTGATGCGCGGCCACCACTTCGGCGGCAATGGTCGACATTTGTTCAAGGTTGGCCAGCAGTTGCTGAGCTGTCTGGATCTGGAAATACAGTAGGCTAACGCCGCTGGACACTTCCAGTTCGACCCAGGCCGCTTCAGCCTGACGCGCATTGCGCACACCCAAGGCCGCGTCTACTTGCGCGCGCTGGCGCCCCCAGAGATCGAGTTGGTACGTGCCGCCGAGTCCCACTATGCCCTCGGTGTACCAGGGGCCAGTGAGGCCGAGGTGCGGTTCGTTTCGCGCAAAAGGACCGAGAAAGCCGTTGGCGGAGACGTGCTGGCGGTTGACCAGCCCGACCAGCTCGACTTGCACGCCGGTCAGGGATTTCACCGAGGCTGCCTGGGCGCGGGCCTGATCAATATGACTGCGAGCAATGGCGATGCCCGGAGCCTGATCGAAGGCCATGTCGATCAACTGGTTGAGCTGCGGGTCCTGATAGCGTGCCCACCAACGCGCCTCGGGCCAACCTTCGCGGGCCAGGTGCAGGTCATCCGAAAGCCGAATACTGGCCGGGTTGCGCTGCGGCACCAGCTCGCCCTCCTCGCGAATCAGTGCGCATCCGCCGAAAATCAGGCTGATGCCGAGCAGCGCGCACAAACGAGCACCGGCGTTCATGAGCGCAGCTCCGCCAGCGTCCTCGTTTCGAATGACTGCCAATCCGGTAGGGAATCAAACTGACGACGCAGCTCCTGCAGCTCGAGTAACAGCGCGTCACCGCCCGGTTCCTCTTCAATTGGCGGATCGAATGGCGGCAAGGCACCCAGCGCAACCGCCGGATCCAGCATGTGAGTCGCGTAGCTGACCAGCCATGCCCCCAATTGCGCCTGATGCTGGTCCAGCCAGGCCCGCAGCGACATCGGCAGTTCGGCGTTGAGTGCCGCACGGTTGCGCTGTAACTGGCCAGTCAACAAAAGGATCTGCCGTGCCTTGGCCAACAGCGTCTGCGTGAACAGAGTCAGTTCTTCGTGCTCACCCTGTTGGCAACCAGGCTCCAGCGCGACCCGGGCGAGCATAGCCTCGCAATCAGCCAGTTGACCCCAACTGCGCAAACTCGATTCGTGCAAAGTTTGCGTCGATGCACTGGACGCGAGTGCTCGCAATAATCCGGCGATGCTCTGCAGGATTGCGCTCAGGCGCCGACGCAAACTGTCACCCTCACTTTCCGGCCATAGCAGAGCATGCACCAGTGTGCTGACCAGAACACCGAGAATAATACCCACCAGACGGTCACGGATCTCGGTGAGATCGGTCGTCGGTCCGAACTGTTCGAGCAAGGCCAGTGCGAAACAAAACATGATCTGCAAACCCGCATAGCTGATGCGCTCAGAACCCGCCGCAACCCAGGCACCGAGACCGATCACCGGCAGGCTCATGAGCAACAAGCCGACCAACGTATCGACGCCCGGAATGACAAAGACCATGCACAGCAGTGCCATCGCACTCCCCAGCAGACAACCGCCAATGCGCAACACGCCTTTCTGGGTCGAGGCGCCGAGGCTGGGCAAGGCGATGATCACGCAGGTCAGCATCACGGTGTGGATGCCCGGCCAGTCCACCGCGTTGTAGAACACATAGCAAAACAGCGTAGCCAGCCAGGTTTTTAAGGCAAAAAACAGGTAATTGGGATTACTGAAGGCATCGCTTGCCAATAGCGGTTCCTTCACCGGCGTGTTGCTGGCCGGGATCTCACGCTCGCTCACGGCCAGGGTGCGCAATGCGTCGCGCATCTCCTCCAGCGCTGGAGGCATCAGCGGTCGCGCCAATGCCGTGCTGCGCAACAACAGCGCCGCAATGGGGTCAACCTCGATGGCCTTGGCCAGCGCCGCGCAATCCTGGCGTAACGCCGCCAGCGCCTCGATATCAGAGACGACGCCGTTCAAGGACGCGGCAGCGGCATGCAACCGGCTTACACAGATGATCAGCGCCAAATGCTGCACCTCATGGGCGCGATAGCCAGCATCACGCATGCTCGCAAACTTCAGCAGTCTGTGCAGGCCTAGCACGCCCTGCTGCACGTCAGTCGCGCTGATCACAGGAATCTTCGCCCGCCCCTCCTCCAACGCGAACAGACACGCCTCGACCTTCGCCAACTGCCGCTGCATGGCCTCGCGCAATAGCTGCTGCGGTTCTTGTGGCAACAGCAACGTATTGACCAGCAGGGTGACCAGCGTCGGATAAACCACGGCCATCCATACCCACAGACAACCCCGTAACAGCAACTCGGGCTGCGCAACGAGATCTACCAGGCTCTGGACGTAAATAGTGACGATAGCGACCACGAAAAACAGCGGGCCAAGGCGCGTGGCGCGCATGCCGAACAGGCTGACAAGAAAGACCGCACTGGCACAAAGGATGCGCAGCAGCGGATAGCCATAAGTGAACTTGAGCAGAAGGATTGCAATACCGATGGCAAGCGTCGCGCTGACGATGAACAGGATGCCGGCCATCCTTGTCAGGACCACGTTGGTCTGGCTGACGAAGAACACCATGATCAGTGACAGTGCCAGCAGCGGTACTTCAAGACTCATCGAAAGAATGATGACCAGCGTACACGCCAGCAGATTGCGCAGTAATGCGTTGCTGCGCCCGGGAAAGGCCGCCAACTCCGCGACGAGAAAGCGCCAGAACCGCTTAAACCAGCCATCTACAATAGTCATTGCCGCTTACCTTCGCCGCTATCGGTATGGATCACGGCCACCGCCGATGCACCGATACGGAACAACTCCGGGTCGGGCTGATCGACTCGAATGCGCACCGGAAAACGTTGGGCCACCCGCACCCAGTTGATGGTTCGCGCGACTTTGGGCAGTCCACTGACTTGAGCGCCGCCATCGTCAGGAAAAACCCCAAAGCCTATGGAGTCGACGGTACCGCTGAATGCACGCCCGCTGTCGCTCATCAGATAGAGCGTGCTGCGGTTGCCGGTATGGATGTTGTGCAGTTCGGTCTCGCGAAAGTTCGCTACTACGTACCAGTGCCGCGTATCGATCAGACTGAACAACGGATGCCCGGCGGCCGCAAACTGGCCGTCGGAGGTCGTCAGACCGACGATTCGGCCGTCGAAGGGCGCGCGCATGACGCTGTGTTCCAGATCCAGTTCGGCGCGGGCTATTTGCGCCTGGATCACTGCTCGTTTGGCCACTAACGCATCAACCCCACTGACGGCAGAGGCGGCTTGTTTGACCTGTAGCTGCGCGGCGTTTAATTCGGCTCGGGCGCTCTTGGCGGCGGTGCGCGCCTGGTCCACCTGCTCCTCAGACACGTAGCCGCGTGATAGCAGCGGTTCGATCCGGCGCAGGGTGTCCGCGGTCTGGGCCGCAGTCGCTCTGGCCCGTTCGATGCTGGCTTGTACGGCGTCAGAATTGAATTGCTGGGCATCGACCTGGCGCTGGCTGAGGATGATTTCCTGGTTCAGCGCTTGCATCGACGCTTGAGTCTGGTCGAGGACGTCCTGATAGGGACGTGCATCAATGCGCAGGAGTACATCCCCTTGCTTCACCTGCTGGTTTTCGTGCACCGGTAGCTCGACGATGCTGCCGCTCACCTCGGGGGTGACGCTGATGGTATCGGCGTAGGCATAGGCGTCATCGGTGCGTGGCGCATTGTCGAGCCGCCAGACCACCCCTATCAGCAGGACCAGCGTCAGCCCCAGCAGCACCAGTACCAGAACGCGCCGGGGCAGCGGCTTTACAGCTTTTTCGCTCATGGTCGGCGACTCCCGGTCAGGACTGGAAGAACAGCAGCCAGGCGCTCAAGGCGAAGAGCGCAGTCAGCATGGGATAAAACAGCGCTGGGGGCGCCAGCCAGGCACTGTAGCCGAGCCGAGCCAGCAATTTATTGATAATCAGGACAAGCAGCGCAGCGCCAAGAATGCAGAACAGCCAGTCAGGGAAAAACGCTCCCAGCACGGGCACCGAAGACGCATTGGAACAGGCGGATAGCGCCAGCGACAGCAGAACAATGCCGCCGTGCCAGCTACTCGTCTTCTTTCCCTTATGGCTCATCAAGGCTTCTCCACCGCAGGAAAACCCGAGTATTAACAGACGACGAACTACGGCCTCAGTAGTGTACGTCGCTTGGTCATTTCATGGTCGTGTCTTGGGCGCGAGCGTTCTTTATAGCTCACAAAGATGGGAGTTTCATTGCTACACTGCGCCACCGTTTCGACTTTCGATTTGCTCAATTGCAAGGCACTTCTATATTGAGGGGGTGCTCTGAACTTCCTGCCTCCTGTTGAGCCTTGGCCCATGGCAAATACTGATCAATTGATCATCTGCGAGCACTGCGACTGTGTGTATGAAAAAGTCACGCTCGTTGAACACCAGAAAACCCTGTGTACGTGCTGCGGCGCCGTGCTGCAGCGCTATAACCGCATGACGGTGGAGCAACGACTGGCGTTGACCTTCGCGGCCTTGATGCTATGGATTTTCGCCAACCTGTATCCCGTCATGACCATCAGCCTGAAAGGCGTTAGAAACAGCGCAACACTGTGGGATTCGGTATTGGCCTTGAGCCTTGGGCCGATCACCTTCATCGCGTTGGTCGCTGCGATCGCGATGATCCTCGCGCCGATTTTCCAACTCTTGCTGCTGATCTGGGTCCTGGGTTTCGCCCTCACGCACCGACGTTCGCCCGGGTTTAAATTCTGCATGCGCTGGCTGGAAGCCCTTCGGCCCTGGAGCATGCTGGAAGTCTGCTTTCTGGCGGCGATGGTCGCGGTCATCAAACTCGCCGGATTTCTCGACGTGCTGCCGGGCATCGGCCTGTTTGCCCTGGCCGTGCTCAGCCTGATGATGATCCGCATCGCCGGGCGCGATATCCGCGAATTATGGGACATCTTATGAACACGCCCCCGGTCGCCAGCGATCTCAACCTGTGCCTGTGTCATAGCTGCGGCAAGACCTGCGACATGACCGATAATCCACACGAATGCGAACGCTGTGGCGCTCCGTTGCATCGGCGTAAAACCAATTCGCTGGCCCGCACGTGGGCCTTTATGTTCACGGCCCTGGCGTTTTACGTCCCGGCCAATCTGTTGCCGGTCATGAACACCCAGATGCTCGGCAACGGCGCCGACAGCACGATCATGAGCGGTGTACTGGAGTTTTGGGCGGCCGGCGCCTGGGACATCGCGCTGATCATTTTTATCGCCAGCATCGCGGTGCCGGGCATCAAGTTCGTAGCCCTTACGTTTTTACTGGTGTCCGTGCATCGCGACAGCCTCTGGGCGCGCAAGGAGCGGTCACAGTTGTACCGCGTCGTCGAGGTCATCGGTTACTGGTCAATGCTCGACGTGATCGTGGTGGCACTGGTGGCCTCACTGGTGAAGTTCAAAGCCCTGGCCGACATCGAACCGCGCGCGGGTATTCTGTTTTTTGGTTTGGTGGTGGTGTTCACCATGCTGTCGGCGATGAGTTTCGACCCGCGCCTGATTTGGGATAAAACACGGGGAAACCCCCAAAACGAGGAGGTCATGGATGAAGTCGCAAGCCACTGAAGGTCCACAAGCCCCCGGCCAGGCCCCAGTCAAGACTGGTCGTAGCGTCTCGCTGGTCTGGATCGTCCCAATTGTTGCGGTATTGGTGGGTATATCACTGGTGGTCCACAGCATTTTGCAGGAAGGCCCGACCATCACCGTCATGTTCAAGACCGGAGATGGCCTGACAGCCAACAAGACCGAGGTCAAATACCGCAGTGTAGTTATCGGCCAGGTTTCGGACGTGGAGTTGAGCAGCGACCAGAAGAGTGTCAACGCCACGATCAAACTGACCAAACAGGCCGAAGGTTTCACCCGTTCAGACTCGCAGTTCTGGGTCGTGCGTCCGCGCATCGGTGCCGGTGGGGTTTCGGGGATTGATACGTTGCTGTCCGGGGATTACATCGGCGCTGATATCGGTCAGGCCAATGACCGCGCGAAAAACTTCAAGGGCCTGGAAATCCCGCCGGCCATCACTTATGGCGAACCGGGCAAGCGTTTCACCTTGCACACAGAGGACCTGGGGTCGCTGGACGTCGGTTCGCCGGTGTATTACCGCAAGATTCCGGTCGGTCAGGTGGTGGCCTATGCGCTGGACCCGGATGGCAAAGGGGTGAACATCGACCTGTTCATCCATGCGCCCAATGACCAATACGTCACTGAAAACACCCGATTCTGGAATGCCAGCGGTGTGGACGTGAGCATCGATGCCAACGGTGTTGATGTCAAAACTGAATCGTTGTCCTCCTTGCTGGTGGGCGGTATTGCCTTCCGCGCGCCGGAATACAACCCCAACGACAAACCTGCCCCCGAAGAGTATGCCTACGAGCTGTTCGAGGATCAGCAAAGCGCCCTAGCCCCGCCCAATGGCAAGGCGCAATTCCTGGCCTTGCGTTTCGATCAGGCCATGCGTGGGTTGAAGGTCGATGCGCCGGTGGAATTCCTGGGCATCGAAATCGGCAAGGTAGTGTCGGTCAATCTGGATTTCGACGAGAAAAAACGCAGTTTTCCGGTCAATGTCGGCATCGTGATCTACCCGCAGCGTCTGGGTCAGGCCCACACCAAGATGATCAAGGCGCTCAATCATGACCCCAATGACGAAGCCGCTGGCGTTCGGATGATTGGCTCCTTCATCGAAAACGGCCTGCGTGCTCAGGCCCGCACTGGCAACCTGTTGACCGGTCAGTTGTACATCGCCCTGGACTTCTACCCTAAAGCAGACAAAGTGGCCTTCGATGCGACCGCGCGCCCGGTCATGATCCCAACGGTTCCGGGCAGCCTCGAACAATTGCAGGAAAAACTCGAATCCATGGTCGACAAGGTCAACAAACTGCCGATCGAGCGCATTGCCGGCAACCTCGACAGCAACCTGGTGGAAGTGCGCAAAGGGCTGGTCAAATTCAACAGCAAGACACTGCCCGGCGTCGATACTGCCCTGTCGGACGTCAGCAAGACCTTGCTGTCGGCCAACTCGACCCTGCAATCGGCCAACGCCACCATTACCGAGGGTTCGCCATCACGGGAGAAGCTCGGGCAGACTCTGGAAGAGCTGGAAAGCGCGGCGCGATCATTGCGTGGACTGGCGGATTACCTGATCCGGCATCCGGAGTCACTGATTCGTGGTCGACCGAAAAACGCCTCGGCACAGGACCTGAATCAATGACCGCGCAGCAGAAGAAAGGAGCAACATGTATGGCTTTTTCGCCGAAGCTCACCTTGGTCGCTGCGCTCCTGCTGCTCGCGGCCTGCCGCAGTGAACCTGTTCACTACCACACCCTGATGCCACCACACACAGTTGGTGCAACGCACAGTAACGTTGTGGTCATCGAGATTGAGAGCCTCAGTGTACCGGCGCAAGTCGACCGGCCACAGGTGGTTATTCGCCAAGGCAACAGCGGCCTGGTGCTGCTTGAATCCGAATGGTGGGGGGCATCGCTGGGAGAGGAGTTCCGCAGTGCCCTGGTGGATCAATTGGCCAACCTCAACCCCCAGCGCAAGCTGTCGCTGCGCATCGATGTACTGCGTTTTGATTCCTTTCCCGGGCAATACGGGCTGATTGATGTGACTTGGCGCTTGCGCGCCGCCAATGAAGTCAATGGCGCGTCTATCACCTGTCGTAGCATCCTGCAAACGCCTTCGGGGGGGAGCATTGAAGATCTGGCCCTGGCTCAGCAAAATAACGTCAAGCGCCTGGCTGCGCTGATCGGCCAGGCGGCCAAGGGGACACAACAAAGTTGCCCGCCCCCTGCCTGACGCCACTTCTTGCGCGCCCCGGTATTGTTCAGCGGTGCCACTGCGACCACTGAACAATATCGTGTGGTGTTTTTATTTCGACAGCCCTGCGTTTCAAACAACTTGGTAAAAGGCAAGGGTTTTCAATAACCAGGTAAGTATGCCTGCCATCCTGCTGCGCAATTTTTTCACATTCGTTTCACTCCTCCGCTACCTGTACATCTCTAGTGTTGCCCGCATCTTTCCCACAATAGATAACGAATGAAACATGACTTCGCGCAGAGTAAAACTGGCATCGCTGATCGCAACCGTGGTGGCTGTCATAGTGGTCACAGGCTTTGTCTTGTGGACCAAATCGCCCACCCACCTGGCCAACGCAAATCCCTCCGCCAAGGCAGAACTCTTGAAAGACTGGCAGGCTGGCGAAGTGGTAGCGCTGGTTCGTCACGCCGAGCGGTGCGACCAATCCAGTAACCCTTGCCTGGGGCCGGCCGATGGTATTACCCGGTTCGGCAACGAGTCTTCCACTGCGGTAGGCCAGCACTTTATGCGCCTGGGCATGGCGCAGACCGACGTGTTGAGCAGCCCGGCAACGCGGACAGTACAAACGTCGCACGCCATGTTCGGCACAGACCCGGTGAGTCAGGAATGGCTGGTCACTTGTGGCAAAACACTGCGCAACGATGTGGTGGCGCACAAGCAAGCCCATCGTAATCTGGTACTGGTCTCTCACAGTGGCTGCATTGGCGACTTTTTAGCCGATACCGGTTTCCCGCACGCGGCAAAGAGTGAATATGGCAGTTCACTGTTCTTGCGCATTGACACTAACGGGCAACTTCAGGTGCTGGGCATTGTTAATCCCGAAGACTGGAACGCTTTGCAGGGAAAATAAACAACCGCTACTTGCCAACCGTAAACAGCAGCCGTCGACTCAATTCGAGTTGGCGCATTGCCCATTGAACTTCGCCACCCACGCTACCCTCTCGCGGTATTGCGCCAAGGACGAGTCATGACTTTACATCAGCCATTGCCCTTTTCTGCGGGTCAGTTATCTCGCACTCCTGCGCCTGTCGAACGCTGGATCGTGCCCGGCCTGCTGTTGGCGTTTGTTGTCTTCTACCTCCTGCCGCTGATGACACACGGGTTGTGGATCCCCGATGAAACCCGCTACGGCCAGATCAGCCAGGAAATGCTTCTGAGCGGTAACTGGGTCGCGCCGCACTTCATGGGCATTCGCTACTTCGAAAAGCCTATTGCCGGCTACTGGATGATCGCCATCGGTCAGGCGGTCTTTGGCGATAACCTGTTTGGTGTGCGTATTGCTTCTGCGCTGAGTACCGGGCTGAGTGTCTGGTTGACCTACCTGATCGCCCGCAGGCTTTGGAACGACCCGCGCAAAAGCGCTGCCTGCGCGTTGCTGTACATGAGTTTCGGGCTGATTGCCGGTCAGGCCGGTTACGCCAACCTAGATCCGCAATTCACCCTCTGGGTGAACCTGAGCCTGGTCGCGCTCTGGTTTGCCATCGACAGTCATACCCCTCGAAGCAAAGCAGGCGCCTGGGTGCTGCTGGGTTTTGCCTGTGGCATGGGTTTCATGACCAAAGGCTTTCTCGCCTGGTTGTTGCCGGTATTGATCGCCCTGCCCTACATGCTTTGGCAACGGCGCATGGGCGAGTTGGTGCGTTACGGTGCATTGGCCGTGCTGGTCGCAGCCGTGGTGTGCTTGCCGTGGGTACTCGCCATACAGCATCAGGAACCTGACTTCTGGAACTTTTTCTTCTGGAACGAACACATCCGCCGGTTCGCCGCCGATGATGCGCAGCATACGCGGCCATGGTGGTTCTATCTGCCGCTGCTGGTTGCTTCAAGCCTGCCGTGGGCTGCGTTGCTGCCGAGCACGTTCATCAAGGCCTGGAAGCAAAAACGCCAACCGGCCATTGCTTTCATGCTCTTTTGGCTGCTGTTGCCACTGGCCTTCTTCAGCTTGAGCAGTGGCAAACTGCCGACTTACATCATGCCGTGTCTGTTGCCGCTGGCCTTGCTGATGGGACACGCCGTGACCGGGCTGTTGGAGCAGAAACAAGTTCGTGCGATTCGCATCAACGGGGTGATCAACGTCATTCTGGGCACCACGGCGCTAATTGCCTTGCTCTACGTCCAAAGCAGCAAGGAAATCTACGAAAACACCGAGATGTTCAGCTTGTCACTGGTGTTCATTGTGTTATTCGGCTGGATCATCACCAACGCCTTGCAAGTCATGCAGCCACGGGTGTTTTGGACCATGCCGGCGATCGGTATCTGGATGTTGGTTGCGTTGGCGCCAGCCGCCATGCCCGCGCAAATCGTCAACAGCAAGATGCCGGATCAGTTTATCGCCGAACACCTTGATGCATTGGCGCAAACCTCCTCATTGCTCAGTAACGATCTGGGCGCGGCCTCGGCGTTGTCCTGGCGTTTGAAGCGACCGCAGGTTGACCTGTTCAATACCATCGGCGAGCTGAAATACGGCCTCGCTGACCCCGCCATGGACTCACGCAAAGTCACCAGGGACGGTATCGAAAACTGGATGACCGAGGCGCGTAAAAAAGGGGCGGTCGGTGTTGTCATGCGGGTGAACAGTGTCCAGGAAGTGCAGGAGGTCGAACTGTTGCCTATCGACGGCATACGCTATCAGCGTGGAAATCTGCACATCCTGATATTCCCGAAAACCGGCACTGACAGTGTTTCTGCCAAAGTACCGACTGAAAACCCGTGATGAAATTCTGGGCCAGTGACAAGGGCAGGCTAACGCTCCTGCTGGGCGTGACCGCATTGATTCTGTGGTGAACGGATGTTTCACTCCCGTGAAAACCAAAGCGTGGCGTTTATTCCACAGTCGTCCCCAACGCAGAATTGAATCGGATGGCCCAATTTCCAGACGCCCCCTGGATCACGGTACTATCCTTTCGCCACTATTCTGGTTTCAGCAACCGCCCGCAACATTGGGGGGCGGTTGCTCAAACCTTGGTACGCAGAACAAAATCCTGCTGGTGGACAAACCCGACGTTGTGCTCGAATGCCTGTCCTGATCGATAACTTCCATTAACATCAGATCCGTCGGGCAAGTAGCTGAGGGACTGCTAATCTGAATGAAAATGACATGTATTAACGGTTTCTTTGACGTTTTTTTCTCATTTTACGTTCTACATTCCCTGCGACTCAAAACATGCAAATGATTCGCATTGATTTGCTAGCGAATCGGCGTGCATGACTACTAAAAAGAACAGGAGCTGCCCCCCCTAATGACGCCCTCCATCCCTTCGTTCCTCAAAACAGCATTGCTGACCACTGCACTGCTGACCGCCGGACATGTCTATGCCGCTGATACCGACGGTATCGTGGTCTACAACGCCCAACACGAGAGCCTGACCAAGGCCTGGGTCGAGGGGTTCACCAAGGAAACCGGGATCAAAGTCACCCTGCGTAACGGCGACGACACCGAGATGGGCAATCAGATCGTGCAGGAAGGCGCCGCCTCCCCGGCCGACGTATTTCTGACCGAAAACTCCCCGGCCATGGTGCTGGTAGACAACGCGGGCCTGCTTGCACCCGTAGCGCCGACTACCCTGGAGCAAGTGGACGCGGCTTATCGCCCGGCGCATGGCAAATGGGTCGGGATCGCCGCACGCTCCACGGTGTTCGTCTATAACCCAAGCAAACTGCCTGAAGCCGATTTACCGAAATCGTTGATGGACCTGGTCGGGCCAAACTGGAAAGGCCGTTGGGGCGCATCGCCTGCCGGTGCTGACTTCCAGGCTATCGTTGCCGCGGTGCTTTTGCTGAAGGGCGAAGCAGCCACCCTTGAGTGGCTCAAAGGAATGAAAGCCAACTACACAGCCTACCGTGGCAACAGCTCGGTGCTCAAAGCGGTTAATGCCGGCCAGATCGACAGCGGTGTGATCTATCACTATTACAGCTACGGCGACCAAGCCAAGACCGGTGAAAACAGCAAAAACACCGCCCTGTACTACTTCAAACACAAAGACCCGGGCGCTTTTGTCAGCGTTTCCGGTGGCGGCGTTCTGGCCTCCAGCAAACACAAGGAAGACGCTCAGGCGCTGCTGAAGTGGATCACCAGCAAGGAAGGCCAGAAAGTCCTGGAAACCGGCAAATCGTTTGAATACGCCGTGGGCAAGAACGCACCCTCCAACCCCAAACTGGTGCCTTTGCAGCAGCTCGACGCGCCGATAGTCGATGCCTCAAAACTCGACAGTAAAAAAGCCGTGGAGCTGATGACTCAGGCGGGACTGCTCTAATTGATGCCTGAAACCTTGCCAGGAGGGGTCGCGCCAGCGATCCCCTCGAACTTGCGACGACGCTCACGGGGCGTCTTCGCGGGTCGCGGCGGCGCGTGGGTGATCGGTTTGTCCGTACTGATCTCGCTCCTGTCGTTGTTGCCGATTGCCTTCGTGATCGGCGTGTCGATCCAGACAGGCTGGACGGCCATTGTGCCGCTGGTCTTTCGACCTCGTGTCGCTGAATTACTGATCAACACCGTGTTGCTGGTGGTGATCACCATTCCGTTGTGCGTCATGCTCGGCCTGGCGCTGGCCTGGCTGACAGAGCGCACCAACCTGCCAGGTCGACGCTGGTGGTCACTGTTGGCGACGGCGCCACTGGCCGTGCCGGCCTTCGTTCACAGCTATGCGTGGGTGAGCCTGGTGCCATCGATTCACGGATTGCCTGCTGGCGTCCTGGTCTCGGTCATTGCCTACTTCCCGTTCCTGTACCTTCCGATTGCGGCCACTCTGCGCCGGCTTGACCCGGCTATTGAAGACGTTGGCGAATCAATGGGGCTCAAGCCGTGGGCGGTTTTTTTCCGTGTGGTACTGCCGCAACTGCGTCTGGCCATTTGCGGCGGAGCGTTGTTGGTGGGCCTGCATTTGCTGGCCGAATATGGCCTGTACGCGATGATCCGCTTCGACACCTTTACCACGGCGATCTTCGACCAGTTCAAATCCACCTTCAACGGTCCTGCCGCCAACATGCTGGCCAGCGTGTTGGCCCTGTGTTGCCTGGCGATGCTGACCGCAGAGTCTGCTGCTCGCGGCACGGCGCGTTACGCCAGGGTCGGGTCGGGAAGCGCTCGCGCGCAGAGGGTTGTGCGCCTGGGCTGGCAGGCAAAAATGCTCGGCCTGCTGCTGCAAGCCTTCACCTGCGCATTGGCGCTGGGTGTGCCGTTGATCACCCTGGGCAAGTGGCTGATCGCTGGCGGCACACAGGTCTGGCAACTGGACGAACTGATGCCGGCGCTGCAACAGACACTGCAGCTCGGCGCGGCAGGCGCAGTCCTGACCACCTGCGCCGCGATCCCGATTGCCTGGCTGTCGATTCGCTCTCCAGGCCGCTTGCAACGGGTGCTGGAAGGATGCAACTACATCACCAGCTCGTTGCCCGGGATTGTCGTCGCCCTGGCCCTGGTAACGTTCACCATCCATTTCGCCCGACCGATTTACCAGACCACGATCACCGTGCTGCTGGCGTATCTGCTGATGTTCTTGCCCCGTGCCCTGGTGAGTTTACGGGCGGGAATTGCCCAGGCACCGGTGGAACTGGAAAACATCGCACGCAGTCTCGGCCGCTCGCCGGGTCGGGCCTTGTGGCTGATTACTCTGCGCCTGGCCGCGCCGGGGGCGGCCGCCGGGGCGGCGCTGGTATTTCTGGCGATCACCAACGAGCTCACCGCCACCCTATTGCTCGCGCCCAATGGGACGCGCACCCTGGCCACCGGTTTCTGGGCCATGACCAGCGAAATCGACTATGCCGCTGCCGCCCCCTATGCCCTGTTGATGATCCTGCTGTCGCTTCCGTTGACCGGACTTCTTTATCACCAATCCAAACGAACGGCTGGCCGATGAACGCTCTTGAACTGCATGCCATATCCAAATCTTACGGCGACCAAAAGGCGCTGGAGAGCATCAACCTGTCGGTGCCCGCTGGCAGCCGGACGGTGATTGTCGGCCCGTCCGGCTCGGGTAAAACCACGTTGTTGCGGATGATCGCCGGCTTCGAATTCCCGGACTCCGGCCGTCTTTCACTCAATGGCCAGACGCTCGTCGACGCCACTCACGAGGTGCCGGCGCATCAGCGCCTGATTGGCTACGTCCCCCAGGACGGCGCCCTGTTCCCGCACATGACCGTGGCTGCCAATATCGGTTTCGGGCTTTCGGTCAAGGGCGGCGAAAAAAACCATCGTGTCGCTGAGCTGATGGACAGCGTGGCTCTGGATGCAAGCATGGCCCACCGTTGGCCCCATGAACTCTCCGGCGGCCAGCAACAGCGGGTGGCGCTGGCGCGGGCGTTAGCACAACAGCCGCGCCTGATGCTGCTGGACGAACCGTTTTCCGCCCTTGATACCGGCCTTCGAAGCGCCATGCGCAAAATGGTCGCCCGACTGCTGTCCGATGCGGGTGTCACCACCATCCTGGTCACCCATGATCAGAGCGAAGCCCTGTCGTTTGCCGATCAACTGGCGGTGATGCGCGGCGGCCGGCTCGTGCAGTCAGGCCATCCACTGGATCTGTACCGCTACCCCGACGACGAACAAACTGCGCTGTTTCTCGGGGATGCCGTGGTCATGCCCGCAAAAATCGAAGCTGGCTGGGCGCATTGCGACCTCGGCCGGATACCGGTGAACAACCACCGCAACAACCATTCGGCGCAGATCATGCTGCGCCCCGAGCAATTACAACTCGTCAGCATCCAGCCGAGCCCCACCGAAATGGCCGGGTGCCGCGCTGTAGTGACTGAGCGCGACTTCAGCGGCAACACCTGCACATTGACCGTGGAATTACAGGCACCCACTTGCGGCGAACAGTCCGGCCGGTCATTAACGGTACGCAGTTCGGGCATGTATGCACCCCCTGCCGGCAGCGCGGTCCACGTCTCGACCATTGGCCATGCCCACGTGCTCAGCGGGTCATAACGTTAAAGGTCAAAGCGGTCCACTGCGCGGCGCCGCTCATTGTCATCGCGCACATCGTAATTGGCGGTTGTCTGAATATTGCTGTGATGCGCCAGTTTCTGCGCGATCGACAAATCGTGCTCTTCAATGACGCGGGTAATGAACGAACGGCGAAAATCGTGCGGCATGATCTTCACCCCGACTTCGGCACCGCGCTGGCGCGCAATGTAATAGATCGCATGTTTGGTCACTCGCTCGCGGGTGATATGGCTGCCACGACGGATGCGGTTGAACAGAAACGGGTCGTCCACCTCGCCTTCCTTGAGCTGTGATCGACGAAACGCCAGCCAGGCCTCCAGTTTGGCCAAGGCCCAGGCCGGCGCGTACTTGATCAATTGCTTGTTGCCCTTGGCCGTGACCCGCAGGCTGCGCTCGGCAAAATCGACCTGTGACAGGTCCAGGTTCACCGACTCGGACTTGCGCATACCAGAACCGTACAAAATCCCGATGATTGCCGCGTCGCGCAATCCTTGTGGCCGTGGATCGGCGGCACACACCGCCATCAACTCCTGAATCAGCGTGCGCCGCAAGTTACGCCCCTGGGACAAACGGGTGCCGGCAATCCCTTTGACCGAGCGCATTTTCAGCAGATGATCCTGACTGATCAGGCTCATGCGCCACGCCTCATTCATCACCCCGCGTACTGCATTAACGTACAGCGAAGAGGTGTTGGGCGCGTAGCCGTCTTCGCGTAACGCTGCGACCAGCGCAATGACACTTTCTGGCTGAAGCTGATGCCAAGGGATTTCCTCGACATTCATGTCGTCGAAGCCCAAACGGTCCGCGGCATCCTGCAAAACATAACGCATGGTCAGCTGACTGGAAGGTGCGAGCCGGGCCAGGTACAAAGTCAACGGATTGGTCGTTGAAGCAACAGGATGGGTAACAGGTAAGTCAATCAAACGAAACGGCCTTGAGTAAAAACATTGCAGTAATACAACTAAGGATTGAAAACATCCCTCATGTAAAGCGAAGACTTCTGAAGGACTTTTCTTATAAAGCAGCGATGAGCGGCAAGAGTCTGAACAGCGCCTGTATAACCCTCGGATAAACGATTTGCCGACCGGTTTTTCATGTTCCTTTCACGAAATAGAGCTTACCCTCAATGAGCCGCGACGGTCCCTCACAAGCCTCCAACGTGCCGACCGGAACAGAAAAAGTCAATTGATGCGGTTTGTAACGTATTTTGTGTAACCGATTGAAGCAGCTTCTTTTTTATCGACTACGCTTGCCTTGGATCCAAAAAATCCGGTAACACTGAGTGTTCAATTCAAGCCCGAGGTACCCATGAGTCAGGCGTTTCTCCCCTTCTCCCGCCCCAGTATCGGCGATGAAGAAATTGCAGCGGTAGAGCAAGTATTGCGCTCCGGCTGGATCACCACCGGGCCAAAAAACCAGCAACTGGAAGAGCAGTTCGCCAACTATGTCGGGTGCCGGCACGCCGTTGCACTTTCTTCGGCCACCGGTGGTATGCATATTACGTTGCTGGCATTGGGCGTTGGCCCAGGCGACGAAGTCATTACCCCTTCGCAGACGTGGGTGTCCACGGCCAACATGATCTGCCTGCTGGGCGCCACCCCGGTGTTCGTCGACGTTGACCGCGACACACTGATGAGCGATCTGGCAAGCATCGAGGCAGCCATCACTCCGCGCACCAAAGCCATCATTCCAGTGCACTACGCCGGCGCCGCCTTCGACCTCGACCCGCTCTATGCGCTGGCCGACAAACACGGCATTGCTGTTATCGAAGACGCCGCCCACGCCGCCGGCACCTTGTACAAAGGTCGTCACGTCGGCTCCAAAGGCACGGCGATCTTCTCGTTCCACGCCATCAAAAACATGACCTGCGCCGAAGGCGCTATGTTCGTCAGCGACGATGAAGCACTGGCCAGCCGGGTGCGCATGCTCAAGTTTCACGGCCTCGGCGTCGACGCCTACGACCGCATGACCCACGGCCGCAAGCCTCAGGCGCAAGTGATGGAACCGGGTTTCAAATACAACCTGGCCGACATCAATGCCGCCATCGCCCTGGTGCAACTGGAGCGTCTGGACGACATCAACGCCAAACGCACCGAGTTGGCGCGAACGTACCTGCAACGCCTGGAAGGCTCTGCCGTGCAACCGTTGGCGGTGCCAACCTATCCGCAGCAACACGCCTGGCACCTGTTCATTCTGCGCATCGACGCCGAGCGCTGCGGCTTAGACCGTGAAGCCTTCATGAGGGGCTTGCAGGAACAGAACATCGGCACCGGCATCCACTTTATAGCCACGCACCTGCACACGTATTATCGTCAGCGTTTCCCGAACATTTACCTGCCCAACACCGAATGGAATTCGGCACGGCTGTGTTCGATTCCCTTGTTCCCGGACATGACCACCGATGATGTCAATCGTGTGGTCGATGCCATTGAAAACGTTATGGACAGATCTCAGTGAAACCTTACCCAATCCGTTGCGTATCGATCGTTATCCCGGTCTACAACGAACAAGACAGCCTACCGGAATTGCTTCGGCGTACCGAAGCGGCGTGCCAGCAGTTGCACCATGAATACGAAATCGTCCTGGTGGACGACGGCAGCCGCGACAATTCGGCGCAACTCCTCGAAGATGCCGCCAGTCGCGAGGGCAGCCCGGTGGTCGCGGTCATACTCAATCGCAACTATGGCCAACACGCGGCAATCATGGCCGGTTTCGAACACTGCAAAGGTGATGTCGTCATCACCCTCGATGCCGACCTGCAAAACCCGCCCGAAGAAATTTCGCGACTGGTTGCCCAGGCAGAACTCGGTTATGACGTGGTCGCCACGGTGCGCAATAACCGTCAGGACTCGGCCCTGCGTCGCTGGCCGTCGAAACTGATCAACCTCGCCGTTCAGCGCTCGACCGGCGTTGCCATGAGCGATTACGGCTGCATGTTGCGCGCTTACCGCCGGACCATCGTCGACGCGATGCTGGCCTGCCGTGAACGCAGCACCTTCATCCCGATCCTGGCCAACAGTTTTGCCCGGCACACCACCGAAATCCCGGTATTGCATGCCGAGCGTGAACACGGTGAATCCAAGTACAGCCCCATGCGCCTGGTCAACCTGATGTTCGACCTGATCACCTGCATGACCACCACGCCTTTGCGGCTGCTGAGCATCGTCGGTTTCGCCATGGCCGGTCTGGGCGTGCTGTTCGCGTTCGCGTTGATTATCTTGCGCCTGGTGTTCGGCGCTGAGTGGGCCGGCGACGGTTCGTTCGTGCTGTTCGCCGTGCTATTCGTCTTCACCGGAGGGCAATTCATCGGCATGGGTCTGTTGGGCGAGTACCTGGGGCGCATGTACAGCGACGTCCGCGCTCGCCCGCGCTTCTTTGTCGAAAAAGTTTTGCGTAGCCAACCCGCCGCGCCCGCTCCCGTTGTCACCGTTGACGGCCTTACTTCCACTTCTTCCGATCAGGTTCTCTCATGAGCGTAAAAGCTGTTGTCTTCGCCTACCACGATATTGGTTGTGCCGGTATCGAATCCCTGCTCGCGTCCGGCTTTGAAATTGCCGCCGTGTTTACGCATGCCGATGATCCGAAAGAAAACGCCTTTTACGGTTCCGTTGCGCAGTTGTGTGCCCAAAAAGGCATCCCGGTGCATGCTCCTGAAGATGCCAACCATCCGCTGTGGATCGAGCGCATCGCCAAACTCAACCCCGATTACCTGTTCTCGTTCTACTACCGCCACCTGTTGAGTGAACCGCTGCTGGCCACCGCCCGCAACGGCGCGTTCAACCTGCACGGCTCGTTGCTGCCACGCTACCGTGGCCGCGCGCCAGCCAATTGGGTGCTGGTGAACGGTGAAACCGAAACCGGCGTGACCCTGCACCGTATGGTCAAGCGTGCCGACGCCGGTGCGATCATCGCCCAGCAAGCGGTTGCCATCGAGCGTAGCGACACCGCGCTGTCCCTGCATGGCAAACTGCGCGTGGCCGCCTCCGACCTGTTGCGCGACACCCTGCCCGCCTTGCTGCAAGGCAAAGTCACCGAAACGGCTCAGGACGAATCCAAAGCCACGGTGTTTGGTCGCCGCACTGCGGCCGACGGCAAACTGCTCTGGAAGAAGCCAGCGGAAGAACTGTTCAACCTGGTCCGCGCCGTGACCCAGCCGTATCCGGGCGCGTTCTGCGATGTGGGCGAGCACAAGCTGATTGTCTGGAGCGCCGAAGTTGCCAAGGGCAATGAAGGCTTGGCACCAGGCCGAGTGATCAGCGTCGACCCACTGCGCATCGCTTGCGGCGAAGACTCGCTGGTGATCACCGCCGGTCAGCGTAACGACAACGGTCTGTACCTGAGCGGCCCGCAACTGGCCAACGAGTTGGGCCTGGTCGACGGTTCCGTCCTGCGCGGCGCCGAATCCGGGCGTAAGCCACGCCGCACCCGAGTACTGATCCTCGGCGTCAACGGCTTCATCGGCAATCACTTGTCCGAGCGCCTGCTGCGCGACGACCAGTATGAGGTTTACGGCCTGGACATCGGTTCGGACGCCATCGACCGCCTGCGCAGCCATCCGAACTTCCATTTCGTCGAAGGCGATATCAGCATTCACTCCGAGTGGATCGAGTATCACATCAAGAAGTGCGATGTGATCCTGCCGCTTGTGGCAATTGCCACGCCGATTGAATACACGCGCAACCCGCTGCGGGTATTCGAGCTGGATTTCGAAGAAAACCTGAAACTGGTTCGCTACTGCGTCAAATACAACAAGCGCGTGATCTTCCCGTCGACCTCGGAAGTCTATGGCATGTGCCAGGACCAGAACTTCGACGAAGACACCTCCAACCTCGTCGTCGGCCCGATCAACAAGCAACGCTGGATCTACTCGATCTCCAAGCAATTGCTCGACCGGGTCATCTGGGCCTACGGCCAGAAAGGCCTGAACTTCACCCTGTTCCGCCCTTTCAACTGGATGGGCCCACGCCTGGACCGTCTGGACTCGGCGCGTATCGGCAGCTCCCGGGCTATCACCCAGTTGATCCTGAACCTGGTGGAAGGCACACCGATTCGCCTGTTCGATGGCGGCGAGCAAAAGCGCTGCTTCACCGACATTGCTGACGGCGTAGAAGCCCTGGCGCGAATCATCGACAACGAAAATGACGCCTGCAACGGTCAGATCATCAACATCGGCAACCCGGAGAACGAAGCGAGCATTCGTCAGTTGGGCGAAGAACTGCTGCGTCAGTTCGAAGCTCACCCGCTGCGCGACAACTTCCCGCCGTTCGCCGGTTTCCGCGACGTAGAAAGCAAAGCGTTCTACGGCACCGGCTACCAGGACGTGTCCCACCGCAAACCAAGCATCGCCAACGCCAAGCGTCTGCTGGACTGGACGCCAACCGTGGAGATGAGCGAGACCATTGGCAACACGCTGGACTTCTTCTTGCGCGAGGCCATGCTTGAAATCGCGGACAAGCGCTAATGCAGGCAGGCCTTCGAATCGATGTCGACACCTACCGAGGCACCCGTGAGGGGGTGCCTCGGCTGCTGGAAATCCTCGACGAGGCGCAGGTCAAGGCGACGTTCTTCTTCAGCGTCGGGCCGGACAACATGGGGCGCCACTTGTGGCGCCTGATCCGCCCGCAATTCCTCTGGAAAATGCTGCGTTCCAATGCTGCCGGCCTGTACGGCTGGGACATTTTGCTGGCCGGCACCGCCTGGCCGGGCAAACCCATCGGCCGGGATCTGGGGCATTTGATGCGCCAGGCTCAGGCCGCGGGGCATGAAGTCGGTCTGCACGCCTGGGATCACCATGGTTGGCAGGCCAACGCCGGACGCTGGAGCGACGCACAGCTGATCGAGCAGATCCGCCAGGGCGTCGACACGCTCAGCGACATCCTCGGGCAAAAGGTCGACTGTTCGGCCGCTGCCGGTTGGCGCGCGGACGAACGTGTGATCGAAGCCAAAGAAGCGTTCGGCTTCCGCTACAACAGCGATTGCCGTGGGCGGAGCCTGTTTCAACCGACTCTGGCAGGCGGTGGTTTAGGTGCACCACAAATACCGGTGGATCTGCCGACCTTCGATGAGGTGGTCGGCCCAACTGTCGCAGCCCAGGACTTCAACGCGTTCATTCTTGAGCGCTTTTCCCCCGAAAAACTCAACGTCTACACCATTCATGCTGAAGTAGAAGGGATTCTGATGGCCAACGATTTCCGTCAGCTGCTGGCCGATGCACGCCAGCGTGACATTCATTTCCAGCCCTTGGGCGATCTGCTGCCCGACGCCCCCAACACCTTGCCCTCAGGACGTGTCGTACGCGGCGCGCTTGAAGGCCGCGAAGGCTGGTTGGGAGTGCAAGGAGCATGAGCAAACGCTGGGCACTACCCCTCCTGCTGGTCCTGTTCGTCCTCGCCTATCTGCTGCCGCTGGGCACCCATGGTTTATGGATTCCGGACGAAACCCGCTACGCCCAAATCAGTCAGCACATGCTCCTGAGCGGCAACTGGGTGTCGCCGCACTTCATGAGCGTGCGTTACTTTGAAAAACCGGCGGCAGGTTACTGGATGATCGCTGCAAGCCAGGCCGTGTTCGGTCAGAACTTGTTTGGCGTGCGGTTTGCCTCGGCCCTGAGCCTGGGCCTGAGCGTATTGCTGTGCTTCCTGATCGCCCGCCGGTTGTGGAACGACCCGCGCAAGAGTTTTGCCTGCGCGCTGCTCTACATGAGTTTCAGCGTCATCGCCGCACAGGCCGGTTATGCCAACCTTGATCCGCAGTTCACCTTTTGGGTCAACCTGAGTCTGGTGGCTTTATGGTTCGCGCTGGACAGCGCCGGCCGCGGCCAGAAGCTCATCAGTTGGGCGGTGCTGGGACTCGCCTGCGGCATGGGTTTCCTGACCAAGGGGTTTCTTGCCTGGTTGCTGCCGGTGCTGGTGGCCCTGCCCTATATGGTCTGGCAAAAACGCTGGAAAGAACTGCTGATCTTCGGCCCGGTGGCAGTTGTCGTGGCCATCGCGGTGTGCCTGCCTTGGGCGTGGGCGGTTCACTCGCAAGAGCCCGATTACTGGCGATTCTTCTTCTGGCACGAGCACATTCGCCGCTTTGCCGGTGACGACGCACAGCATGACGAGCCGTGGTGGTACTACCTGCCGCTGCTGGTCGCCTTCAGTATGCCGTGGGTGGCGTTGTTGCCGTCGGCACTGAAACAAGCCTGGCAAACCCGACGCCAGGCCAACATCGGTTTCCTCTTGCTGTGGCTGGTCATGCCGCTGGTGTTTTTCAGTATCAGCAAAGGCAAATTGCCGAGTTACATCCTGCCGTGCCTGCTGCCCCTGGCCTTGTTGCTGGGGAACGCGCTGGCTGACCGACTGAAGCTGGAACAGGGCCGGGTGCTGGGCATCAACGGATTGCTGAACCTTGTACTGGGTCTGGTTGTCCTGATTGCCCTGGTCTACCTGCAACTGAAAAAGCCGCTGTACGACCATGAACTGCACAACCTGGTGCTGGTGTTCATTGGCTTGATCGGCTGGATCATGGCCAACCTGCTGCAAGCCTTCAGACCACTGCAATGCTGGGCCGCACCGGCGTTCGGCAGTTTGCTGCTGGTCAGTTTGATCCCGGCCGGGCTGCCCAATTCAGTGGTCGCCAACAAGACGCCCGACCAATTCATCCTCCATCACATGGATGAGTTGTCGCAAACCGGCAAGCTGTTGAGCAACGATCTCGGCGCCGCGTCGGCGCTGGCCTGGCGCATGAAGCACCCGGATGTGTTCCTTTACAGCTCGGTAGGCGAATTGAAATACGGTCTTGCCTATCCTGATTCGGCACAGCAGCTAGTCACCGTCGGGCAGGTTGAGCTGTGGATGCAAAACGCCCGCCGCAACGGCTCCGTCGGTGTGGTCATGCGGGTCAAGGGTGAGCAAGAGTTGCAGGAACTCGAACGGTTGCCCAAGGACGGTAAACGCTATGAACAGGGCAATCTGGTGATTCTGATTTTCCCTCAGGTGGCGCCATGAGCCTGGTACTGGTTCTGGTCGCGTGTCTGTTGACGTGCCTGGGTCAGATCGCTCAGAAATTCGCCGTAGAGAGCTGGCGCGGCCAGACTTCGGGATGGTCCGAAAAACTGTGCTCGCCCTGGCTGTGGCTGGCGCTTGCCGCGCTGGGATCGGGTTTGCTGGTCTGGCTGCTGGTCTTGCAGCGACTTGAAGTCGGCATTGCCTACCCGATGCTGAGTCTGAATTTTGTGCTGGTCACACTGGTCGCCCGTTTTGTCTTCCATGAAACGATCGACCGCCAACACTGGTTGGGTGTGGCACTGGTGATCGGTGGCGTGGTTCTGCTGGGGCAACACGCATGAGCCTGCGTCGCGGAATTACCTTCGCCATGGGCAGTGTGCTGCTGGTCAGCGCCGCACAGTTGGGCATGCGCTGGAGCATGACTCGCCTGCCTTCACCCGACCACTGGTTAGCGGCCAGGATCGATCCGGTCGCGGTGGTGATCGTGCTGAGCGCAATTGTGGCCTACGCCCTTTCAATGCTCTGCTGGCTGGCCGCCCTTCGCGACCTGCCGCTGGGGCGGGCCTATTCGCTGCTGAGCATCAGCTACGCGCTGGTGTACCTGCTGGCCGCCAGCCTGCCGCTGTTTAACGAATCATTCAGCCTTTCAAAAACCGCCGGAGTGGCGTTGGTCATGCTCGGGGTCATCATCATCAACTCTCGTTCAGTTCGCGAGACCGAACTCAGGGATGCGTCATGAAAATCAGTGTATTTGGTAGCGGTTATGTGGGCCTGGTCCAGGCAGCCGTCCTGGCTGAAGTCGGTCACGATGTGATCTGCATGGACATTGACGAGAAGAAAGTCGAATTGCTGCAACAAGGCCACGTGAGCATTTTCGAGCCGGGGCTCGCAAGCCTGGTGCGCGACAGCCTGGAAGCCAAGCGGCTGCAATTCACCACCGACGAGAAACTGGCCGTGCAGCATGGCCAGGTGCTGTTTATTGCGGTGGGCACGCCGTCCCGGGATGATGGCTCGGCAGATTTGAGCTACGTGATGTCGGTCGGCGACGCCGTGGCGCGACATCGTGAACAGCCGGTGATTCTGGCGGAGAAGTCCACGGTACCGGTGGGCACCGGCGATGCGTTGCGCGCGCATATCGACAATTGCCTGGTCAAAGTCGGCCGCGTGCTGCAGTTCGATATCGTCTCCAACCCCGAGTTTCTGAAAGAAGGCTCGGCTGTCGCCGATTGCCGACGCCCGGACCGGATCATCATTGGCTGTGAACGTGACGAAGTCCGTGAAGTGATGCGCGACCTCTATGCACCGTTCAACCGCAACCACGACCGCGTCATGTTCATGGACCTGCGCAGCGCCGAGCTGACCAAGTACGCCGCCAATTGCATGCTGGCCACCAAGATCAGCTTCATCAACCAGATTGCCGAACTGGCCGAGCACCTGGGCGCCGACATCGAATCGGTACGCCTGGGCATCGGCGCCGACTCCCGTATCGGTTACCACTTCATCTACCCCGGCTGCGGTTATGGCGGCTCGTGTTTCCCCAAAGACATGCGCGCCCTGATTCACAGCGCCCAGGAAGCGCACTGCTCCAGCGACCTGCTGCAAGCAGTGGAAGCAATCAACGAGCGCCAGAAACACAAGCTGTTCGAACGGATCAACGCGTTCTACCGTGGCGACCTGCGCGGCAAGACCTTTGCCGTCTGGGGCCTGGCGTTCAAGCCCAACACCGATGACATGCGCGATGCACCGAGCCGGGTCCTGCTGGAGTCGCTGTGGGCTGCCGGTGCCAACGTGCGAGCGTACGATCCGGAAGCCATGCAGGAAACCCAGCGGCTGTACCCTGACGAGTCGAAACTGATGCTGATGGGCACACCGGAATCCGTCCTGTCGGGCGCCGACGCCTTGATCGTCTGCACCGAGTGGCAGCAGTTCAAGGCGCCGGATTTCGACCTGATCCAGCAGCGTCTGAACGCGCCGGTGATTTTCGACGGGCGTAATCTGTACGACGCCGAACGTCTGGAACACTTTGGCTTCAAGTACTTCCCGATGGGCCGTGGCGAGTCGCGCAACCTGCCGATTCCACATCAGCAATGGCCCGCTGATTCGGTCGTCGCTTGATCCCATCATCATCGACCCGACAGCACTCCCTGGGCGTCGGGTTACTGGCACTGATTCTGTTCAGTGCCGGGGTTTACCAGCAGGCGGCCATCGGATTCGACTCGCGATTCGTGATGTTCGCCCAGGAAATGCTGCGTAACGGGCCATCGGTGTTTCCGACCACCTATGGCCAACCTTACGCCGACTACTCGGCGGTCTCGACACTGTTCATCTGGGTGCTGTCCCTGCCATTCGGGCAGGTCAACACCCTCAGTGCCTGGTTGCCGAGCGCGCTGGCCGGTGCGGTGATTGTCACGTTGATGTACCGCTTGCTGGCGCCCTACTCGCAACGCTGGGCGCTGCTCAGCATCGCCTTGATGCTGATGACGAACACGTTCATCACCGAAGCCCGCGCCGTGTCCCAGGACCTGATACTCGCTGCGGTCGCGTTTTCGGTGTTTTACCTGGGTTATGCCGCCGACCACTTCGCGGCACGGCGCCGTTGGTGGCTGATCTTTGCACTGTTGATCCTTGGCTTCGGGGTTCGCGGACCGATTGGGCTGGTGGTGCCGACGGGCATCCTGTGCAGCTACTTCTTGCTCAATCGCCAATGGCGCCACGTGTTTGGCTTCGGCCTGGCAGCAGCGGCGCTGTTGGCGCTGTGTGTCGGCGCATTATTATGGCTGGCCGATACCGATGGCGGCCCGGCCTTCATGCAGGACGTGGTGCGCATGCAGTTCATGGGCCGCATGGACGGTAGCGAAGGCGCCAGTGACGTGCTGTATTACTTCACCAGCTCGATGGGCAACTATGCGCTCGCCTATCCGCTGGCCTTGCTGGTGTTGGCGGCGGTCGCGTTGACAAAGCCGCGGCAGGCAGGTCCGGCATGGAGCCTGTTGCAGTACTGCGTGGCGGCCGGGTTGATTGTGATGATCGGGTTGTCGATCCCGCAGGCGAAAAAGGCCCGTTATCTACTGCCGATGTTGCCGATGGCAGCAATCATCGCGGCGTATCCGTTTCAGGTGGCGCAGGGTCGGTTGTTTGCCGCGCTGCGAGGGTTGATGCAAGGGGTGTGGTTGTTGACCCCGCTGCTCCTGATGATCGGGTTGCTGGTCGCCGAGCGCCGGTTTCCTGAGCAAGTGACGTCGATTCATTTGGAAGTGATCATGCTCGGCGCCCTGCAAATCATCGCTCTCGCTACGCTGTTCAGGCCCCGTTGGCGAGCACAGACACTAGCTTTTTGCGCGGTGCTGGCGGTGTGGTCGGTTTATATGGGCGTGTTTGAACCGGTCGAGCGCCGGCTCTATGACACCCGCACGTTTAGCCTCGCCGTCTATGAACAGGTTCAAGCTGCCCCGGCGCCGCTGGTGCTGCACGGCATGGGCAAAGACGCCAAGGCCATCAAGTTCATGATCAACATCCCGCATGACTTGCAGCCGCTGTTTACCGACTCAATTGCGGAACTGCAAAGTCTCTCCGGACCGGCGTGGTTGATGATGGACCTGAACGCTTACAACGCCTTGCACGGCACTCCCCTGGGTAACTTGCAACCGGTGTTGAGCGGGCGTTTCGACAAGAACGATTTCGTGTTGCTGCACTTAGTGCAGTAACGCGGCAACGCCCTACGTAAAACACTCTCGTCCCACCGAAAACTCAGAAACCTCCTACATCCCCCCCGAGACATTTTCAATAAGGTGCCCCTCCGACGAAAAGGAGCGGCACCCCTATGGCCAATCACGGCTACATGACCATCACAGGCGATACCCAAGGACTGATCTCGGCGGGCTGTTCCACTCAAGCATCCATTGGCAATAAATGTCAGACGGGACATACAGACGAAATCATGGTGCTGTCCTATAGCCACAACATGGCCAATATAGGCAACATCAACAAGCCTACACACAGTCCTCTCGTCATCACAAAAAATGTCGACAAATCCTCCCCTTTACTCGCGCAGGCGCTATCAAGTAGAGAGGAAATAAGCTGCGCGATAAATTTCTATCGAATTTCTTCGTTTGGTCTTCAAGAGAAATTTTTCAGCATTGAAATCGAAGGCGGCATTATTGCCAACCTGACACTTGATATGCCCCATGTTGTTTTACAAAACGACGTCGAACCCCAAGAGCATGTGGCTATTCGTTATCGCGAAATCACCTGGAGGCACCACCTCGCAGGCACCAGCGGGCACGGATCTTGGGGGAACAGCGAATGGGACAGTTGAAGCCGCGCTGCGAAGCAAGCAGTTGCGATTACTGGGCCGTCAGCACAGCGGCAGCTAACTTGACCCAACAAGCCTGCACGTTGGGCGCCCGTTATATCAACGACGGGACGCTGCGCCTGCAATTCAATCGAGAGGTGTCTTACTACGCGAGGGGAATTGTTAATGATGTGGCGCAGGGACGGAAGAGCGCTGATCAGGGTTTGAAAGAGATAAAGAGCGAACAGGGTAGTTTGCTCAGTCAGGCGTGGGAAATTGCCAAGAAAGGCGCTGGGGTGATTGCTGGGGGGGTGCAAATATTAACTGGTGCGGGAATATGCTATGGATCGGCTGGCACCCTTTGTCTTATAGGTGGCGTGCCGATGATGGCTCATGGAGCGAATAATATTTATGAGAATGGGCGTAATTTATTGGAGAGTCGCGACGATACAGAAGGTCCGACCCGGAAGGCCTATCAAGCGATAGCGAACTGGGCCGGAAAGTCTGATCGAGAAGGCAATATCGCCTATGGCACCGCTGACATTGCCACGTCAATATATGGGGCTTTTCGGCTTACTTTGAAGCCGGATGCATGGCGATTGTTTAGATATGTCAGAACAGATTATGTACGCGCTTATAAAAACATGGGGCCAGGATCACGGATTCTGGAAGCGCACACAAATTTTCAGACAATGAAGCAAGTACAACAAGAGATCGAAAAATGATCGCCTGGATTTTTCCACTGCTTGCGTGTTTAGGTGTTGCTACAGCGTACCTTCTGAAAATACACCTATCTGGTGATAACCTGAATCATGCCAAGCTCTGCTTGGGAATGGCGTTCAACGCAATATTTATCATTTCTTACATGGGCATTATCGAATATAGCAAATATCCAATTTTGGGTTATCGTCCGGACATTATTTCAGACAACCCGTTTATTGGTTGGATGGCGTTTGTCTGTATTTTTCTTCATTTGTTGGCGCGCCCTGTAAACCGGGAGGTGAAATCTTGGTTCTCAACAAAATAATCGCGGCGATAATTAGATCGATTTTTATTATTTCTTGCTCGGCTTTTCACACAGCATGGATTCTATTAGTACTTAATTACTTTCTTGAAATGAATGTTGAAACGTTTAGAGTAGTCGGAGGTGTTTGTTTTGCTATCGTGCTGATTTGTTGTTTCAAATTAACGTACAAGGAACTTGAAAAGCTTGAAGCTAGATAACAGTTTTATGTTGCACCAACAGTTTCATCTGGACCCGATTTTCGCACGATTCACCTTAACCAGTTACCCTCAAATCAACCCCCAACGCCTGCGCAAACGCCTTAACTAACGGACTGCGCACAGTGTTGTGGCGCAGGATCAGATTGAACGGCGTGACGATGTTGATCAGGTCCGGGCGTACCGCGCGAAACTGTCCCTGAGCCACCAGGGACGCCGCGTAATGCTGCGGCAGGAAACCGACAAAACGACCGGTCTTGATCAACAGCGCCACGGCCTCCACCTGGGTGGCGGACGCCGAGAAGCTGTCGTAGTGAGCGAAGTTCAGCTTGTCCCGATGAATCGCGTAGCGATGGTTGATGCACTCATGATGCCTGAGCACATCGCTGCCCATTTCGGCGTCCGGCATCGAAAACAACGGGTGCCCGACGGCGCAATAAACTTCCGAGCGTTCTTCATACAACGCGTAGTAATCAAACTCTTCTCTTTTTTGATACACCGGCACGATACCCGCGACCAATCGTCCTTCTACTACCCCCCTTTCCACTTCATCCAGTTGAGAGGCCTGAAGTTGAAACCTTACTTTAGGAGACTCTTCATTAATTTTTCTAAGCGCGGCAACTAACGGCGAATTGGCATCGGAAATCGTATTATCGATAACGCCCACACCAAGGTCGCCGATAAGTTCATTTTGAGCAGAGCTAAGTCGATCTCGAAAGTTATCAACAGAGGCAAACAAGTCGATCGAAGCCTGATACACCAAACTGCCTTCTTCGGTCAGATGAAAGCCTTCTCGACCCCGGGTACACAGGCGCATGCCGATGCGGATTTCAAGGTCGGAGATCTGTTTGCTGATAGCGGCCAGCCCCACGTTCAGCTCATTTTGCGCAGCACTAAAGCCCCCGGCCTCGACCACCGCCTTGAATACTTTGAGCAGTTTGAAGTCCAGCCCACTGAGGGCCAGCGGCGCCCGTTGCAGCGGTTTTGGCGGCGGGTTTCCGGAATTGGAAAGTGGGGTTTCCATAATGCTTATTTACCTCTGGCGCCGTATTCAACAACCTGTGTCCAACAACAAAAATAGTGCCGGTAAATAATAATGACCACAGAAAACCAGGCTTGGCAACCGCCAATAAATTCCGTACTTCAGTGCCAACACACTGATGTCCAACGACTAAAAGCTGACACTTCGATCAGCTCTCGTGACTTCGCAACTGCGCTTATCCCCTGCCCTTGAATTATTGATTAGGCCGAACCTCGCCCGAATGATTTTCGACGCGTGTTCCGGGCCCGGCATACCGATTTCAGTTCGCTTTACTGACGAGGAAAACAACAATGTCCCAAACCACCGACCGTCTCTGGGGTGCTCGCTTCAAAAGCGGCCCGTCCGAAGCCCTCGCGGCCCTGTCCCGTTGCCCCGAGCGCTACTTTCGCCTCACCCCTTACGACCTCGCCGGTTCCAAGGCGCATGCCCGTGAACTGCAACGTGCCGGGCTGCTGGACGAGCAAGAAACCCTCACCATGCTCGAAGCGCTGGAGCGCATCGGTGATGACTTCCGCGCCGGCCGCATTGCACCGACGCTAGACGATGAAGACGTCCACACCTTCATCGAGCGCCTGCTGACCGAACGCCTCGGTGCCTTGGGTGGCAAGCTGCGCGCCGGCCGCTCGCGCAACGACCAGACCGCCAACGACCTGCGCCTGTTCCTGCGTGATCACGTCCGCACCCTGGCCGTTGAAGTGCTGGCCCTGCAACAGGCACTGGTCGATCAGGCCGAGCAACACATTGAAAGCATCTGCCCTGGTTTCACTCACCTGCAACAAGCGCAGCCGATCGTCTTCGCTCACCACTTGCTGGCCCACGCCCAATCGATGCTGCGTGACGTGCAACGCTTGGTGGATTGGGACGTGCGCACCTCACTGTCGCCACTCGGCGCCGCCGCCATGGCCGGTTCCGCCATCGCTCGGCTGCCGCAGCAGTCGGCCAGGGAAATGGGCTACAGCGGCGTCTGTGAAAACTCCATCGACGCCGTCGCCAGCCGCGATCACGTTGCCGAGTTCCTGTTTATTGCGAGCATGCTCGGGATCAACATTTCCCGCCTCGCCGAAGAATTCTGCCTGTGGTCATCGCGGCAATTCCGCTGGGTCGCCCTGGACGATGCCTACGCCACCGGCAGTTCGATCATGCCGCAGAAGAAAAACCCGGACATCGCCGAACTGGCCCGGGGCAAGGCAGGGCGTTTGATCGGTAACCTGACCGGCCTGCTCTCCACGCTGAAATCGTTGCCGCTGTCATACAACCGCGACTTGAGCGAAGACAAAAACGGCGTGCTCGACAGCGTCGACACATTGTTGCTGGTATTGCCAGCCATGGCCGGGATGGTCGCGACCATGAAGGTCAACGTCGAAGAATTGCGACGACAGGCACCGCTCGGCTTCACTCTCGCTACCGAAGTCGCTGACTGGCTGGCGATGCGCGGCGTACCGTTTAAGGAAGCGCATGAGATTACCGGCGCGCTGGTCCAGGCTTGCGAGAAACACGACATCGAATTGTGGGAAGCCTCGCCGGCATTACTGTCTGAAATCGACCCGCGCCTGACGCCTGAAGTGCGTGACAGCCTGACGCTGGAAGCCGCCATCGCCGCACGCAGTGGATGGGGCGGCACCGCACCGCAACAGGTGCGCGAGCAGATCGGCCGCCTGAAAACCGCCCTCGCCACTCAGCACGCATGGACCGAGAACTATCAAGGTTTCCGTCTCTGATCGACAACGAAAAACCTGTAGGAGCCGAGCTTACTCGCGATGGCTGTGTGTCAGACAACATCAATGCTGAATGTCAGACCGCTATCGCGAGCAAGCTCGGCTCCTACAGGGATTGTGCTTGACCTGATACACCCGCTTACGGAGAAACAACATGAGCCAGACCCAGGCAGAACGACTCCAGTCGGAGCGCAAACTGGCAGAAAACCAGTTCGACATCACTCAGTACCAGCATGTGCCGCGGCGTTATTACGGGAGGTTTTTCTTTGCCACCGTCATCGTCATCGCCATTCTCGCTCTGGTGCGGGCCTTTGCCGAAGGCAAGATCGAATGGTCGTACATCGGCCAGTTCCTGACGTCCCAAGCGATCATGTGGGGCTTGCTCAACACCATCGTCATGGCCGTGCTGGCGATGGCGCTGGGCATTATTTTCGGGGTGATCACCGCCGTCATGCGCATGTCGGCCAACCCGATCCTGCGCTACGTGGCAGTGACTTACACCTGGCTGTTTCGCGGCACGCCGCTGATCCTGCAGCTGCTGTTGTGGTTCAACCTGGCGTTGATTTTCCCCACCATCGGCATCCCCGGCCTGTTCGAAATGGACACCGTGAGCCTGATGACTCCGTTCGCGGCCGCGCTGCTCGGCTTGAGCATCAACCAGGGCGCCTACACCGCTGAAGTGGTGCGCGCCGGACTGCTGTCGGTGGACACCGGTCAATACGAAGCCGCCAAGTCGATCGGTATGCCGCGCCTGCAAGCACTGCGCCGAATCATTCTGCCGCAGGCCATGCGCATCATCATTCCGCCGGTCGGTAACGAGTTCATCGGCATGGTGAAAATGACCTCCCTGGCGAGCGTTATCCAGTACTCGGAACTGCTCTACAACGCCCAGAACATCTACTACGCCAACGCCCGCGTGATGGAGCTGCTGATCGTCGCCGGTATCTGGTACCTGGCCACGGTCACCGTGCTGTCCTTTGGTCAAAGCCGTCTGGAGCGTCGATTCGCTCGCGGCGCCGGCAAGCGTTCTTGAGGAACCCCACATGAGAAGCATCGTCAAGGCCGTAAGCCTCAACAAGTACTACGACCATTTCCACGCGCTCAAGGACATCAACATCGAGGTCGAGCAAGGCGAAGTGCTGTGCATCATCGGCCCGTCCGGCTCCGGCAAAAGTACCTTGCTGCGTTGCGTCAACCAACTGGAAAAAATCGACAAGGGCGGCCTTTGGGTCGACGGCGAACTGGTTGGTTACCGGATCGTCGGTAACAAACTGCATGAACTCAACGAGTCGCAAATTGCCCGTCAACGCCTGGCCACCGGCATGGTGTTCCAGCGTTTCAACCTGTTCCCGCACATGACTGTGCTGCAAAACATCATCGAAGGGCCGTGCCAGGTGCTCAAGCGTTCGCCCAAAGAGGCGCACGAAGAAGCCGTGGAACTGCTCGCCCGCGTCGGCCTGGCCGACAAACGCAACAGCTACCCGATCGAGCTTTCGGGGGGGCAGCAACAACGCGTGGCCATTGCCCGTGCCCTGGCCATGCGCCCCAAGCTGATGCTGTTCGATGAACCCACTTCGGCACTCGACCCGGAACTGGTCGGTGAGGTGCTGTCGGTCATGCGCGATCTGGCGCAAACCGGCATGACCATGATCGTCGTCACCCATGAACTGGGCTTCGCTCGCGAGGTTTCCAACCGCATGGTGTTCATGGACGAAGGACAGATCGTGGAGGCTGGAAGCCCCGAAGAAATACTAATAAGTCCGCAAAACCCTCGCACCCAAAGCTTCATTTCTGCCGTTCGAACCTAAGCGCCGGTCTCTGAAACCAAGAGCTGCGTAACAACACACATAGAGAACGACCATGAAGAACTTCGTTATTCCAGCAGTACTCGCAAGCGTTATGGCCTCAGGCTTCACCGTGGCGGCCGAATTGCCGGCCAGCATCAAGGACAAGGGCGAGATCGTGGTAGCGATCATGCCGAACTACCCGCCAATGGATTTCAAGGACCCTGCCACCAACACCCTCACCGGGCTCGACTATGACTTGGGCAACGCCCTGGCCGAGCGGCTGGGCGTGAAGATCAAATGGCAGGAAACCGGTTTCGAACAAATGATCAACGCGCTGACCACAGACCGCGTGGACATGGTGATGTCCGGCATGACCGACACCGCCGAGCGTCAAGCGAGTGTGACCTTCGTTGACTACTTCACCAGCGGTCCACAGTTCTACACCTTGCAGAAGAACAAGGACTTCAACGAAATCACCGACCTGTGTGGCAAGAAAGTCGGCACCAGCCGCCGCACCACGTTCCCGGCGGAAATTGCCGAGTGGAGCAAAACCAACTGCGAAGCCGCCGGCAAGCCTGCGATCAATGTGATCGGCACCGAAGGTTCGGCCGATGCCCGCGCGCAACTACGTCAGAGCCGTATTGACGCGGCGATGCAGGGCAGCGAGACCCTGCCGTACCTCAAGACTCAGGAAAAGGACATGTACAAAACGCTGGGCCTGCCGATTTCCGTGCAGTTCACCGGGTTGGGCGTGAGCAAGAAAAAGCCTGAGTTGAGTGAATCGGTGAAGGTTGCGTTGCAGAGCATGATTGATGACGGCAGCTACCAGACCATTTTGAAGAAATGGGACCTGGAACTGGGCGCGATCAAAACCGTGACCATTAACGCCGGCAAGTAATGCTTGCCCTGTAGGAGCATGGCTTGCCCGCGATGGCGCACCAGAGGACGCCATCGCGGGCAAGCCACGCTCCTACAGGTTCGGTTGCGTCAACATTGTTCAAGTACGGAGCGCAAAGATGTCCTCCTCGCTGCAACCCACCTGGCCAGACCAACACAAAGCCTGCCTCGCCCTGGCCTTCGACCTCGACGGCCCGACCGGTGATGCGATGCTCAACGGCTCGATCTGGCACAAGCCCGAGTACTTCGGTTTCGGCGGTTACGGCCCTTACCGGGCGCTGCCGCGAATCCTCGATGTGCTCGACGAGTACCGGATCCCGACCACGTTTTTCGTCCCGGCCTGGGTGGTAGAGAACTGGCCGAAACAGTGCCGGGCGATTGTCGAGCGCGGGCATGAGGTGGCGTACCACGGCTACAAACACGAATCCTTCTACGCCCTGACGCTGGATCAGCAAAAGGACGTCATGAAGAAATCCCGCGAGGTGTTCTGGAAACACCTGGGCATCCGCGCCGCAGGCTTCCGCACCCCGTCCGGTGATTGGCGCGCCGAAACCCCGGCGATGCTGGTAGAAGCCGGCGTGACCTATTCCAGTAGCATGCGCGGCGACGACAGACCGTATCTGGTCAAGGTGCCCGGCCACGACACGCCATTGGTGGAAATCCCCGGTCGCTGGGAAATGGACGACTACGCCTCCCTCGCCTACACACGCGCCCCGGACTTCCCTTGCGGCCTGGATCGCACCGCCAGCTACGAATTGACCCTCGACAACTGGTGTCGCGAATACGATGGCGCGATGAACGAAGGCCTGTGCCTGACCACCCTGTTCCACCCCAAGATCACCGGTAAACCGGGGCGAATCCTGTTACTGGAAAAACTCTTCGAACACATGCGCCAGCGCGATGACGTGTGGTTCGCCACGTGCCGCGACGTCGCCCAGTGGTGGCTGAAGGAGCATCACAATGGCTGATTCCACTGTCTGGCCCAAAGGCAAACGCTGCGCCGTAGTGCTGACCGTTGACTACAACGACATCCACGGCATTCTGACTCAGGCGCCTGAAGTAGCCGGGCGCGACAAGACGCTGTCCGTCTGGCGTTATGGCACTCAGCGCGGTGTCGAGCGTTTGCTTGGTTTATTCAACGAATTGGGGGTGTCCAGCAGCTGGTGCATTCCGGGTATCGTCGCCGAGGAAAACCCCGAGCACATCCGCGCGATTCAGGCAGACGGGCATGAAATTGCCTGCTCAGGCTATCGCCATCAGAACTACGACACGCTCGATCTCGCCCAACAGAGCGCCGAGATTGCCAAAGGTTGCGCGGCGCTGATGGCGCTGACTGGCCAGCGCCCAACGGGATTTCGCATCCCGGCCGGCAACGGTGCGCCGGGTTTCATCGAGGCATTGAGGGATCATGGCATTCGCTGGTCCTCGTCGTGGCGTGGCGATGACTTGCCGTTCGCACACCCGACCGCGCCCGATGTCATTGAACTGCCGCTGCACTATGAAATGGAAGACGAGCCCTACTTCGCCTTCAACCTCAGCCCGGCCGTGCCCCCGGCACAATCACGGATCGCTTCTTACAGCCACACCCTGGGCAACCTGCAAATGGATTTCGCCGGATTCCACCGGTTTGGTCTGTGCTACGTGCTGCGGTTGCACCCGGAGATCATTGCCACGCCTGGACGAATCGGTGTGCTGCGCGAATTGCTTGAGGGCATTGCGCAGCACGATGACGTGTGGATCGCCACGGCCGGTGAGGTCGCACAATGGTGGGCTGACTCGGCACAGGCAGTGACCGAGGATCACCCGGCCTGCGTGTATGAGCGCCATTATCGGGACTACTTGATATGACCGAACGCATGCAGCGACTGGCGCAGTTTTGCGTCGATACAGGCTATGAGGACCTGCCACCGGCCTTGGTGGCGCAAGCCAAACGGCACATCCTCGATACCTTCGGTGCGACGTTGGCCGGTTCTATCAGTGACGTGGCGAAACTGGCGCAGCACGTATTCGCGGGTGAAACCGGCGAAACCCTGGTCTGGGGCACTGGACAGCGGGTCGGGGCTATTCAGGCGGCCATGCTCAACGGAGTCGCTGCCCATGCCCTGGAACTGGACGACACCGGTGGCTGTGACCATTCCGGCGCGGTGGTGCTGCCGGCGGTCATGGCGGCGGTATCGATGTCGCCAACCCCTGTGAGCGGCCGCGAACTGATCACCGCCGTGGTCATCGGCTACGAAGTCGGCCGTCGGGTGCTCGAAGCCTGCGGCGGTTATTCGGCGCACAACGGCGCGGGGTGGCATTCCACCGCAACGTGCGGTGTGTTCGGTGCCGCTGCGGCGAGCGCACGTATTCTGCGCCTGGATATTCAGCAAACGTTATCGGCGCTGGGCATCGCCGGCAGTTTCAGTGGCGGGTTGTGGGCCTTTATCCACGACGGTTCGCAAAGCAAAAAACTGCACAGCGGCCGGGCCGCTGAAGGTGGATTGCTGGCGGCGCGGTTTGCCCAGCAAGGCATCAGCGGGCCGACGATGTTGTTCGATGATGTTTGGGGCGGTTTTCTGAAAACCCTCGCCGGTGTGACCTCACAACCCGAGTCGCTGGATGCAGATCTCGGCGTCGTCTGGAAACTCGCCCGCTGCTCGATCAAGCCTTACGCCTCCTGCCGGGGAACACATTCAGCCATCGACGCATTGGGGCTGTTGCTGGATCAATTGCAGGTTGAAGTCGATCAAGTGGAAGACATTCATGTTTCGCTGTGCGGGTTTCTTCAAAATATGTGCGGTGGCCAGGAGGTGAGCACACTGGCGGCGGCGCAGATGAGCTTGCCGTATGCCCTGGCTGCACGCTTGGTTCACGGTCATTGCCGGCTGCAAGCGTATGACGAGGCACAGCGTAACAATCCGCGCATCGCGCGCTGGGTGTCGCGCATTTGCCTTGAAGTGGACCCGCAGCTGTCAGAGGATGGCGAGCCCGTCGTCACCTTGCGAACCGTGGACGGTCGGCAGGCGAGTCTGTGTGTTCAAGTGCCGCTGGGTGCGCCGGGCAATCCGCTGAGTGATGCGGCGCTGGAACAGAAATTTTTCAGTCTGGCTGGGCGGGTGATGTCGCAGGAGCAGGCTGCAACGTTGCTTAGGCAATTGTGGCGGCTGGATGAGATGGAATCGGTTCGTTCGCTGGATCGGTGGCTGGTTTGATCAAGGTGTTGAATCGGCTGACGCCATCGCGAGCAGGCTCGCTCCCACATTTGAAATGCATTCCCCTGTGGGAGCGACGGTGCGACGATTCGACCTGCTCGCGAATGGCCGCGCCTCGGTCCAGTGCCGAACACTACAGTAACTAAATAAGGACATTTGCCCCACCGTGGCCACTTACTCGCTCGTTATCCGCCGGTTGATGATCGTGTCCCTGACGATTGTCGTCAGCCGCGCCATCACCAGCCCGCTGCTCACGCTGTTCCTGAGCAACAAACTCGGCCTCAACCAACAGGACGTCGGTCTGCTGCTGGGTATCGCGGTATTCATCGCGACCCTGCTCGCGCTTTACGGCGGCTACATCATCGACCGCCTCGAAAAGCGCCGTCTGCTGATCCTCGCCATGCTCTCAAGTGCCATCGGCTTTGTTTTGCTGACGTTCGCCGAAAACCTCTACCTGACCACCGCCACACTGGTGATTACCGAAACCGCCTCCGCGCTGTTCCTGATCGGATCGAAGGCGATCCTCAGCGAAAACCTGCCCATGGGCCAGCGCGCCAAAGCCTTTTCGCTGCGCTACACCTTGACCAACATCGGCTATGCCACCGGGCCGATGCTCGGCGTGGTGATTGCCGGCGTGTACCCGATTGCGCCGTTTTTGATCGCCGGCGGCATCGCGTTTTTCAGCATCTTCCTGATGATCGGGATTCCCAAGGACTCGGCCCCGGCACCCGCCATCGGCCAGCCCCAGAGCTTTCTCAAGACGCTGACCACCCTGAAAAACGACCGCACATTGATCATGTTCACCTGTGGTTGCCTGCTCAGTACCGTGGTGCACGGCCGGTTCACCCTGTACCTGTCGCAATACCTTCTGGTGACCCACGACTCCAAACGGGCCCTGGACACCATGGCCGCCCTGCTCGCTTGCAATGCCATCAGCGTGATCCTGTTGCAGTACCAGATCGGCCGGTTTCTCAAGCGAGAACAACTGCGCTATTGGATCGCCGGCGGCACGAGCCTGTTCATCGTCGGGTTGATTGGCTTCAGCCTCGCGGACAGCCTGGTGTCGTGGTGCGTCGCCATGTTCATCTTCACCCTCGGCGAGATGATCATTTACCCCGCCGAATTCCTCTTCGTCGACACCCTGGCCCCGGAAGAACTACGCGGCAGCTATTACGGCGCACAGAACCTCGCAGCGCTCGGCGGCGCACTGAGCCCGGTGATCTGCGGCTTCCTGCTGATGCACACGCCCGCGCCCACGATGTTCTATGCCCTGAGCACACTGACCGCGATGGGTGGTTTCCTCTGTTTCATGAGCGGACGGCGGGTCGCCATACTGCAAAATTAATGCACTGAAGCTTCATTAATATGAATTTGTAAGAGTCTGGAATCAACGGCACACTGTGCCCCGTTCCTCCCCCAATAGTTGGAACAACTTCAAGGGCTTTCTGGGTATCCCAGCCAAGCCTTTTTTTTTGCTCAAGTTTTTGCCAACGGATCGATTTCATCATGCTCGCTCGCTGGTTGCCTGCCGCCATTAACACCCGACCTTCCGAATGGAGCCGCGCCGCCATCGGCATGGCGCTTGGGACGATGCTCAGCGTCTGGGTTTGCGGGCAAGTGTTTGGCATCGAAGTGGCACTGCACCTGATCGGTCCACTGGGCGCTTCGGCGGTGTTGCTGTTCGCCGTGTCCTCCGGCGCCCTCGCCCAGCCGTGGTCGATTCTTGGCGGCTACTTGAGTGCCGCGGTGGTCTCGCTGCTGGTCGCTCACGTGCTTGGACGCACCCTCGGCAGCGCCTGCCTGGCGGCGGGCATGGCGCTGATTCTGATGTGTTGGCTGCGTTGCCTGCATCCACCAGCCGGCGCTTTGGCGTTGACGCTGGTGTTGGCCGACCCGGCCACCATCGCCATGGATTGGAAGGCCCTCGGCCCGGTGATGCTCGGCGCCTCAGCGATGCTGCTCAGCGCCCTGGCCTACAACAACCTGACGCGCATTCGCTACCCGAAACGCGCCAGCGAACCGGTGGCCGTGATACCCGCCGACCACCCGCCCATCGACAACCAGGCGATCACCGCCCAGGACCTGAAACTGGCGTTGGCAGACATGGAAGCGTTCTTCGACGTCACCCCTGAAGACCTCGAACAACTGATCCATGCCAGTGAATTGCACGCCAAACGGCGCAGTATCAGCGAAGTACTCAGCAATAGAGCCTGACGGATCCTTGTGGGAGCGAGCCTGCTCGCGAAAGCGTACGACTATTCAACATCGAAGTTGGCTGTCACTCCGCTTTCGCGAGCAGGCTCGCTCCCACAGGTCGGTGCAGGTTAAAAAAATCAGGCCGCTGACAATTGCCGCACTGGCACCGCCAGGCTCACCGCACGCACCGACGCACCCGCATTCAGGCCCAGGGTTTGCGCCGTCTGCGCATCAACAATCAACGTACCCGCCGCCACTCGCGCCGGTGCCGCCGTAATCCGGCACTCGGCAAATTGGCGGTTATGAATCAGGTAAGTCGCAGCCTGCTCTCCCGGGGTGCCGATGCTCAATTGCAGCACCTGACTGTCACGCACCGCACGGATATCCCCGGTGGCGCATTCGATCAGCGGTCCACCGTCGAAGATGTCGATGTAGTCGCGATGCTCGAAACCTTCAGCCTTGAGCATGCCCAGCGCCGGTTCGGTGTTGGGATGCACCCGGCCGATCGCCGTTCGTGCCGCCTCGGGTAGCAAGCAGGTCGGCAGCGGAAACTTGGGCATCAGTTCGGCAATGAATGTCTTGTTGCCAAGGCCCGTGAGGTAGTCGGCATCCGCGAAGTCCATCTTGAAGAAGTGCCGCCCCAGGCCTTCCCAAAACGGTGACACACCCTCTTCGTCCGAGTAACCGCGCATCTCGGCGATGACCTTGTCGCCGAAGTGCTGTCGAAACTCCGCCAGAAACAGGAAACGCGCCTTGGACAACAACCGGCCGTTCAGCCCGCTGCGGTGATCGGCATGCAAGAACAGCGAACACAACTCCGAATGGCCGGTCATGTCGTTGCCCAGGAACAAGGTCGGCAGTTGCTGATTGATCCCGAGGTTTTTCGATGCGGCGACAAACAGACCCAGCCGATAGTTATACCAGGGCTCACGCAGGCCGACGGCACCGGCCAGCGCGCAAATGCCGATGGCTTCGTGCTGGTCGTTCTCCAGCACAAACAGATAGTCGGCATCGGCTCGTTCGGCCTTGCCTGAGAAGGTTTTCGCGGCCCATTCCAGACGCTGGCGCAAGCGCGTCGCATCGGCGGGTAAGGTGGTCAAGCCGGTACCGGCGCTATGGGCCAGGGCCAGCAGTGCCGGCAAGTCTGCGGGAGTGGCGGGACGCACGATCATTGCAGTTGCTCCTTGGTAGCCAGGTGTTTGGGCAGGAAGACTTCGGCCAGCATGCAGCGGGCGCTGCCACCACCAATGCGTTCAATGGTGTCGATATTCACCGGCAACGGTGTGGTGTGGGTTTCGATCAAGCGGCGCTGGCCGGCATCCAGCGATTGCCAGGCCGTGCGCGACATCACCAGCACGGGTTCGCCCGCGGTGTTGTGGACTTCCAGCATGTTGCCGGCGAAGGATTCCAGCTGCGCCCAGTTCAGAGCGATGACTTGCTTGCCGCTGTCTTCCAGCCGTTTATGCAAGGCCTGGCGCTCGCCGGGTTGTGTGACTGACTCAAGGCAAGCCACGGCCAGCCGCGTGCCGACACTCATCATCACGTTGGTGTGGTAAATCGCGACGCCCTGGCGGTCAACCGCATTGAAGGCGCAGAGTTCATACCCCAGATGATCGACCAACTGATCCAGCGCACGCGCATGGGTGCGCGTGGAATAACCGGCGTAGCAAATCCGTTGCTGACGATCCAGCACCATGCTGCCGGTGCCCTCCAGGAACACTTCCTGCTGTTCGAGGCTGGAAAGGTCCAGCATCTGCTCCACCCGATACTCGTCGCGCAACCAGTCGAGTACCCCTTTGTCCCGTTCCAGCCGCCGGTTATGGCCCTGCATCGGGTACAGCACCAACGTGCCGTCAGGATGGCTGCTCCACCAGTTGTTTGGGAAGATCGAGTCCGGGGTATGCGGCGCTTCGCGGTCGTTGTGAACCACGACTTCGACGCCATGCTCACGCAACGCGGCGACGTAGCCATCGAACTCTTGCAAGGCTTTGAGCTGGACATCCTCCGACATCGCTGCCGGACGCTGGAAACGGTTGTTCGCCGCCGTGTCCTGATTAAAGGAGAAACGTGTCGGGCGAATCATCAAAACGGTATTGGTGGTTTGCATGGGCACGGATTCAATGAGGGTTGAGAGGGACTCATTGTCTGTTTCGGCGCGCGGAAAACCCGGTTGATAAGGGGGGGTGGGGATGATGAAAACGGCTGAAGATTCACGATCCACCAGCCGATTCTGTAGCAGCTGCCGAGCCTGCTAGGCTGCGTTCGGCGACAAAGTCGTCGTAAACCCTGTGCACTCGGTTTTACTGAAACATCGCGTCGCCTGATTTCACGACCGCTGCGCGGCCGAACGCAGCCTCGCAGGCTCGGCAGCTGCTACAACGATCGTGGGCGGCTTTACTCCATCGTGGTCTTGACCATCGCCAGTTCCGGATGGCTCACCAACTTGTCGATGTGCAAATCCGGATCGTCAAACCAGACTTCGGTCAGCACCCGGTAATGCTCCATGTCCCGGCAACGCATGCGCAGGCTGTAGTCGAACGCGCCGCTGATCAAGCGACACTCCAGCACCTGCGGGCATGCACGGACTTTGGCCTCGAACGCCTTTTGCGCTGCCCGCCCGCTCTGGTTCGACAGCGCCACCAACACCAGCAACGACAAGCCGGGCGTTAGTTTCTTCTCATCGAGAATCGCGCCGTAACCACGGATAACCCCGAGCTGCTCGAGCTTGCGCACCCGTTCCAGGCAGGGCCTGGGCGTTAGGTGAACGCGCTCGGAAAGCTTTTGATAAGTGATGCGCCCGTCATGGCGTAACACCTCGATGATTGCCTGATCGATACGATCAAGCACGATCGACAGATCGCGGATTTCCGACATGTACTTCTTGCCTCACTTCAAACGACCCGATAGGAATTGCTGTAAACGTTCACTCTTGGGCTGATCGAGCATCGTTGCATCACCCTGCTCCTCAACCCGTCCCTGATGCAAGAACAACACTTGGCTGGACACTTGCCTGGCGAAGCCCATTTCGTGGGTAACCATCAACATCGTGCGGCCTTCTTCGGCCAGCGCCTGAATCACCTTCAACACCTCGCCCACCAGTTCCGGATCGAGTGCCGAGGTCGGTTCGTCAAACAGCAGGATCTCCGGTTCCACGGCCAATGCCCGGGCAATCGCGACACGCTGTTGCTGCCCGCCAGACAGAAATGCCGGGTATTGATCGGCGACCCGTTGCGGCAAGCCGACCTTGTCCAGATAGGCCCGCGCGCTGTCTTCGGCTGCCTTGCGACTCACCCCCAGCACCCGACACGGCGCCAATACGATGTTCTCCAGCACCGTCAGGTGACTCCACAGGTTGAAGTGCTGAAACACCATCGCCAACCGCGTGCGCAAACGCTGCAACTGCGCCGGATGTGCGACGCGCATGCCGCCGGCGCCCTGGCGCGTGATGATGCGCTCGCCGTCCAGTTCGATGGCGCCTTCGTCCGCGCGCTCCAGAAAATTGATGCAGCGCAGCATGGTGCTCTTACCCGATCCGCTGGCGCCGATCATGCTCACCACATCCCCTGCCCGTGCATTCAACGAGACGCCCTTGAGCACTTCATTGTCACCAAAACGTTTATACAGATTTTCAACCGTGAGTTTGTACATGCGAAAAACTCCTGCAGCCGCGCCGGCCTCGACGTGGCTCTGCTCTGTTCTGGAGGGATGAATTAGTGAGCCGGGCCCAGGAAACTCAGCCAGCGTTTCTCCGCCAGCCGGAATGCCCCGACCAGGCCGAAAGACAGCGTGAGGTACAGCAGACCGGCAATTGCAAAGGCCTGAAAGGTCATGAAGGTCGCGGCATTGGCATCCCGGGCGACTTTGAGGATGTCCGGAATGGTGGCGGTGAATGCCACCGACGTCGCGTGCAACATCAGGATCACTTCGTTGCTGTAATACGGGAGCGCCCGGCGTAACGCCGAAGGCAGGATCAACTGCACATACAGGCGCCATCCGCTCAGGCCATAGGCGTGGGCGGCCTCGATTTCACCGTAGGGAATGCTGCGAATCGCCCCGGCGAAGATTTCGACGGTATAGGCACAGGTGTTCAGGGTGAACGCGAGCAACGTGCAGTTCATTGCGTCGCGAAAGAACGCTTCGAGCAGCGGTTGCGAACGTACCACCGCGATGCCGTAGATACCGCTGTAGCAAATCAGCAACTGGATATACAGCGGCGTACCGCGAAACACATAGGTGAACAACTGCACCGGCCAGCGCAGCACGCCCCATCGCGAAACCCGCAGGATCGCCAGGGGCAGCGACAGGAAGAACCCCATCACGATGCTCGCCACCAGCAACCACAAGGTCATGGCCAGGCCGGTCAGTGTGTCGCCGTCGGTGAACAGGAAGGGTTTCCAGTATTCGGCAATCAATTCGATCATCGCGCCATCCCCCGCACGCCTTGGTTATAGCGCCGCTCCAACACGCGCAAGACGTAGTTCGAAGCACTGGTGATCAGCAAATACAACGCCGCTGCCAGCAGCAAAAAGTCGAGCATGTTGAACGTGCTCTTACCCGCCTCTTGCGCCACTTTGACCAGGTCCGACAAGCCAATGATCGATACCAAAGCCGTGGCCTTGAGCAACACCAGCCAGTTGTTGCCCAGGCTCGGCAATGCGAAGCGCATCATTTGCGGGAACACCACAAAGCGGAAGCGCTGCCAGCGGTTCAAGCCAAAACATGCGGCGGCTTCCTGCTGACCGCGTGGCACGCTCAGAATCGCCCCCCGAAAGGTCTCGGTGAAATACGCACCGTAGATGAAACCGAGGGTGACGATGCCCGCCACGAACGGATCAATTTCCATGTAGGGCCAGCCCATGGCCTCGGTCAGGCTGCTCAGCCAGCCTTGCAAGCTGTAGAAAATCAGCAGCATCAGCACCAGATCCGGCACACCGCGAATCAGCGTCGTGTAAAAGGTCGCCGGCAGGTTCAACAGCTTCAGCGGCGACAACTTCGCCGCCGCACCGAGCAACCCCAGCGCCATGCTCACCAGCAAAGAGAGCGCCGCCAGTTTGAGGGTGACCCAGGTGCCATGCAGCAACAACGGGCCATAGCCTTGCAAGGCCGAGAGATCGACCCCGATCAGATTCAGGAAGGAATTCACGCCAGTCACCTGTCTTGAGGCGCCCCAATGGTCACTGCGACACAGCGACCGGGGCGCGAGGATCAGTTGTTGTAGAGGTCCAGATCGCCGAAGTGTTTCTGCTGGATCTGCGCGTAGATGCCCTTGTCATGCAGGGCCTTGATGGCGGCATTGAGCATGCCTTTGAGTTCTTCGTTGTCCTTGCGCACACCGATGGCGATTTCCGACGGCACCAAGGGGTCGCTGATGCCTTCGCTGTTCTGGAAGTCTGCGCCTTGAGGCGAAATCAGGAAGCTCATTTGCGCTTGCAGCTTGTCCTGGATCGACGCATCGAGACGGCCGTAAACCAGGTCGGCGTACACCTGGTCCTGATTCTGATAAGCGCGCAGCTTCACGCCGCCCGGCCCCAGTTTGGCCTTGGCGTAGGTTTCCTGAATCGTGCCCTGCATGTAACCGATGGTCTTGCCGCGCAGGGACTCGGCGGTGGGCTGCAACCCGGAGTCCTTGCGGGTGACGATGGCGGTCGGCCCGGCATACAGGCGGTCGGTGAAGTCGATCTGTTTTTTGCGTGTATCGGTGACGGTCATCGAGGACTCGATCGCATCGAATTTGCCGGCCTTGAGGCCCGGGATCAGCCCGTCAAAATCATTGCTGACCCACACGCATGTCAGCTTCAGCTCGGCACAGATCGCATTGCCCAGGTCCACGCCAAACCCTTGCACACCGCCTTCCGCGGTGGTGGATTCAAAAGGTGGGTAGCTTGGGTTGACGCCGAAGCGCAGCTCTTTCCATTCCTTGGCGCTGGCGCCAGTGGAGCAGCACAGCAACGCAAGTGCCGGCAAGGTCAGCCATTTGATGTTCATCTTCTTGAGTCCCGGATTATTTGGAGTTATCGCGGCCTGGCGCTGGCGCCGAACCACACTTTTTGACAGGGGCAGAGAGTTGATGCGGCATTCACCGCAGCCGTATTTGTTGTTGTTATCGACCGGTAGAGCCAGTCGTCGGGGTGCAGCCGCTTCAAGCGCAGCGCAGTTGTGCTTGAAACGGACCGCCAGAATGCCAATTGCCGGGACGGCGCTGGTGTCGTAAGGCCCGGTCCAGACAGCTCAACTGCGCTGAACGCAGGCGTTTCACAGCCGATTCTGTCGTCGGTCATCAAAGAAGCCTTCGACAGCCTCTACAGGTCAAGACAGGCGCCGCCGAAGGCTGCAAACCTTCGATTAGCCTTAAGGCAAAAACGCAGACAGAACCTGCATATATCCGGGTTGTACATCACAAATTTGCACTGGTACGATCCAGCATCGCTCGCGCGCGAGCATCTCTATAAAGAACAATAAAAGCAGGGAGTTAGTGATGACTGCTCAGGTTTCTTCTCCGCGGACTTTGTCCATGGACGCCACGCAAAACGAAGTGCTGGCCGAGGTTCGCAACCACATCGGTCACCTGACCCTCAACCGCCCCGCCGGCCTTAACGCCTTGACCCTGGACATGGTGCGCAACCTGCAACGTCAGCTTGACGCCTGGGCTCAGGATTCTCAGGTGCACGCTGTGGTGTTACGCGGTGCCGGCGAGAAAGCCTTCTGTGCCGGTGGCGATATTCGCTCGCTGTATGACAGCTACAAAAGCGGTGACACGCTGCACAAGGATTTCTTTGTCGAGGAATACGCCCTCGACCTGACGATTCACCACTACCGCAAACCTGTGCTCGCCTTGATGGACGGCTTCGTGCTGGGCGGCGGTATGGGCCTGGTGCAAGGCGCGGATTTGCGGGTGGTCACCGAAAAAAGCCGTCTGGCGATGCCGGAAGTTGGCATCGGTTATTTCCCGGATGTGGGCGGTAGCTACTTCTTACCACGCATCCCCGGCGAATTGGGGATGTACCTCGGCGTCAGCGGCGTACAGATTCGCGCAGCCGATGCGCTGTATTGCGGGCTTGCCGACTGGTATCTGGACAGTAAAAAGCTGGCCACGCTCGACGAGAAGCTCGATCAGCTCGAATGGCACGACACGCCGCTCAAAGACCTCCAGGGCTTGCTGTCCAAACTCGCGGTACAGCAACTGCCCGATGCACCGTTAGAAGCATTGCGCCCGGCCATCGACCACTTCTTCGCCTTGCCCGATGTGCCGAGTATTGTTGAGCAACTGCGTGAGGTGACGATTGCTGATAGCCGTGAGTGGGCGGTCACCACCGCCGACTTGCTGCAAAGCCGTTCGCCCTTGGCCATGGGTGTGACCCTGGAAATGCTCCGTCGTGGTCGGCACTTGAGTCTGGAGGACTGCTTCGCCCTTGAACTGCACCTGGACCGTCAGTGGTTCGAGCGCGGCGACCTGATCGAAGGCGTGCGCGCCTTGCTGATCGACAAAGACAAGAGCCCGCGCTGGAATCCGCCGACCTTACAGGCGCTGGACGCCGAGCACGTCGCGAGTTTCTTCACCGGCCTTGATGAAAGCGGGAACTGAGCCATGCACGATATCGAATTGAGTGAAGAGCAAGTCATGATCCGCGACATGGCCCGGGATTTTGCCCGCGGCGAAATCGCGCCCCACGCACAAGCCTGGGAAAAGGCTGGCTGGATCGACGACGGTCTGGTGGCGAAAATGGGTGAGCTGGGCCTGCTAGGCATGGTGGTGCCTGAAGAATGGGGCGGCACCTATGTCGACTACGTCGCCTACGCGCTGGCGGTGGAAGAAATTTCAGCGGGCGACGGTGCTACCGGTGCGCTGATGAGTATCCATAACTCCGTCGGCTGCGGACCGGTCCTCAATTACGGCACTGAAGAACAGAAAAAGACCTGGCTACCGGATCTCGCCAGCGGCCAGGCCATCGGCTGCTTTTGCCTGACCGAACCGCAAGCGGGTTCCGAAGCGCACAACCTGCGCACTCGCGCCGAACTGCGCGACGGTCAGTGGGTGATCAACGGCGCCAAGCAATTTGTCAGCAACGGCAAACGGGCGAAACTGGCGATTGTGTTTGCCGTGACCGATCCGGACCTGGGCAAGCGCGGTATCTCGGCATTTCTGGTGCCGACCGACACCGCCGGTTTTATCGTCGATCGCACCGAACACAAGATGGGCATCCGCGCCTCGGATACCTGCGCGGTGACGCTAAACAACTGCACCATTCCAGAAGCCAACCTATTGGGTGAACGTGGCAAAGGCCTGGCCATCGCCCTGTCCAACCTCGAAGGCGGCCGCATCGGCATCGCCGCGCAAGCGTTGGGCATTGCCCGTGCAGCATTCGAAGCGGCGCTGGCGTATTCGCGGGATCGGGTGCAGTTCGGCAAAACGATCAATGAACACCAGAGCATCGCCAACATGCTCGCCGACATGCACATGCAGTTGAACGCCGCGCGATTGCTCATCCTGCATGCGGCACGTCTGCGCACAGCCGGCAAACCATGCCTGTCGGAAGCATCACAGGCCAAACTATTCGCCTCGGAAATAGCCGAGAAGGTGTGCTCGTCCGCGATTCAGATTCATGGCGGTTATGGGTATCTGGAAGACTATCCGGTGGAGAAGTACTACCGGGATGCGCGGATTACGCAGATTTACGAAGGGTCGAGCGAGATTCAACGGATGGTGATTGCCCGCGAACTCAAAAACTACTTGGTGTGAAGTCCTAAAAGCATCGTCGGAACGCCGCCCGGACCAAGCCCGGCTCCTACAGGATTGCGTATAACCTGTAGGAGCCGGGCTTGGTCCGGGCGGCGTTCCGACGAAGGCGTCATCGAAAACGCCGCATTACTTACCTTGGAACTCAGCCTCACGCTTGGCAATAAACGCCGCCATCCCTTCCTTCTGATCCTGCGTCGCAAACGCCGCATGGAACACCCGACGCTCAAAGCGCACGCCTTCGGACAGGCTCACTTCAAACGCGCGGTTGACGCTTTCCTTGACCATCATCGCAATCGGCAGCGACTTCTTCGCGATCAACGCCGCGACTTTCAGCGCTTCGTCCAGCAATTCATCCGCCGGGACGATCCGCGCGACGATTCCGCAGCGCTCCGCTTCCACGGCATCGATCAAACGCCCGCTCAAGCACATTTCCATGGCCTTGGCCTTGCCCACGGCGCGGGTCAGGCGCTGGGTGCCGCCCATGCCCGGCAGCACGCCGAGGTTGATTTCCGGCTGGCCGAATTTGGCGTTGTCGCCAGCCAGGATGAAGTCGCACATCAGTGCCAGTTCACAACCACCGCCCAGGGCAAAACCGTTGACCGCCGCGATGATCGGCTTGCGGCGGTTGGCCACGCGGTCGCTGTCGCTGAACAAGTCGTCGATGTAGATTTGCGGATAGGTCAGCTCGGCCATTTCCTTGATGTCGGCACCGGCGGCGAAGGCTTTTTTCGAACCAGTCAGCACGATGCAGCCGATGTTGGAATCGGCTTCCAGTCCATCGAGGGCGTGGTTCAGTTCGCTGACGATCTGCGCGTTCAACGCGTTCAGCGCTTGCGGACGGTTCAAGGTAATCAGGCCGACGCGGCCCTGGGTTTCCAGCAAAATCGTTTCGTAGCTCACAAGTGGACTCCTTCTTATAAATTGCGCGAAATGACCATGCGCTGAATATCGCTGGTGCCTTCGTAGATCTGGCAGACCCGCACGTCGCGGTAAATCCGCTCCAGCGGGAAGTCGTTGAGGTAACCGTAACCGCCGAGGGTTTGCAACGCCGAAGAACAGACCTTTTCGGCCATTTCCGAGGCGAACAGTTTGGCCATGGACGCTTCGACCAGTGCCGGTTTACCGCTGTCCCTCAATGCCGCCGCGTAATGCACCATCTGCCGGGCCACGGCAATTTGCGTGGCCATGTCGGCCAGACGGAACGCAACCGCCTGGTGTTCGATGATCGGCTTGCCGAAACTCTCGCGCTCACGGGCGTAATCGCGGGCTGCTTCAAACGCAGCGCGGGCCATGCCCACCGATTGCGAAGCGATGCCAACGCGGCCGCCTTCGAGGTTGGCCAGGGCGATTCGGTAACCTTCACCCTCCTCGCCCAGACGGTTTGCGATCGGGACTTTCACGTCTTCAAACAGAATCTGGCAGGTGTCGGACGCGTGTTGACCGAGTTTGTCTTCGACGCGGGCGACTTTATAGCCTGGTGAGTCGGTCGGCACGATCAGCGCGGTGATGCCACGCTTGCCGGCGCTCGGGTCAGTGACCGCAAACACAATCACCACCCCGGCGTTCTGCCCGGAGGTAATGAACTGCTTGCAGCCATTGAGCACGTAGTGATCGCCTTCCAGGCGTGCGCGGGTTTTCAGGCCACTGGCGTCGGAACCGGCCTGCGGTTCGGTCAAGGCAAAGGCGCCGAGCATCGCACCGCTGGCCAAGGGCTTGAGGAAGCGCTCTTTCTGATCGTCGTTGCCGTAGTGGAGGATCGGCACGCAACCGACCGAGTTATGCACGCTCATGATGGTCGAGCACGCGCCGTCACCGGCGGCGATTTCTTCCAGCGCCATGGCGTAGGCCAGGTATCCGGTGTCGCAACCACCCCACTGCTCCGGCACCAACATGCCGAAGAAGCCCAGCGCGGCCATTTCACCGATGGCTTCCTTGGGAAAGCGATGTTCGCGATCCCAGTCGGCGGCGAACGGCTTCAGCCGTTCCTCGGCGAATTGCCGGGCCATGTCGCGAATTTGTTGTTGGTCGTCATTGGGAATCATGCCAAGTCCTTAAAATAAGCCAGTCGTACAAAATGACTGGTTAAACACTGAACCTGTGGGAGCGAGCCTGCTCGCGATAGCGGTGTATCAGTCGATAAAGATGTCGAATGTGAATCCGCTTTCGCGAGCAGGCTCGCTCCCACAGTGGTTGCGTTCATTCATTTAGTAGAGGCATTCAACGGCCATCGCCGTGGCTTCGCCGCCGCCGATGCAGATTGCTGCAACGCCGCGTTTCAGGCCTTTCTGGCGCAGGGCCGAGAGTAAGGTTACGAGAATCCGCGCACCAGACGCACCGATCGGGTGGCCCAAGGCGCACGCGCCGCCGTGAACGTTGACCTTCTCGTGAGGAATTTCCAGTTTGCTCATGGTCACCAGACTAACCACGGCGAAAGCTTCGTTCACTTCGAACAGATCGACCTGGTCCAGCGACCAGCCGGTTTTCTTCATCAGCTTCTTGATCGCGCCCACCGGTGCCACCGGGAACAAGCCCGGGGTGTCAGCAAACGCTGCGTGCCCGTGAATCACTGCCAGCGGTTTCAGCCCTTGTTTCTCGGCTTCGGAACGGCGCATCAACACCAGTGCCGCCGCGCCATCGGAGATCGAGCTGGAGTTCGCCGCTGTCACCGTGCCGCCGTCGCGGAACGCCGGTTTCAACGAAGTAATCTTGTCCAGCTTGGCTTTCGGCGGCTGTTCGTCATTGCTGATCAGCACCTGTTCTTTACCGACCATGACCGACACCGGGACGATCTCGGCATTGAAGCTGCCGTCCTTGATCGCCTGCTGCGCGCGGGTGGTCGAGGCGATGGCAAACGCGTCTTGAGCTTCTCGGGTGAAGCCGTTGGTTTCGGCGCAATCCTCGGCAAAGGTGCCCATCAGGCGACCCTTGTCGTAGGCATCTTCCAGACCGTCGAGGAACATGTGATCGAGCACACGACCGTGGCCCATGCGATAGCCGCTACGCGCGCGGTCCTGCAGATAAGGCGCGTTGGACATGCTTTCCATGCCCCCCGCCACCACCACGTCGGCGCTGCCAGCTACCAGCATGTCGTGGGCCAGAATCGCCGCTTCCATGCCCGAACCGCACATCTTGTTCAGCGTGGTGCAACGGGTCGATTTATCCAGCCCGGCCCCTAGCGCTGCTTGACGTGCCGGCGCCTGGCCGAGGCCGGCGGACAGTACGCAGCCGAACAGCACTTCTTCGACCGATTCGGCGTTGATGCCGGCGCGTTCGACCGCCGCGCGGATCGCTGCTGCGCCGAGTTGCGGCGCAGTCAGACTTTTCAGTTCGCCCTGAAAACCGCCCATCGGGGTACGGACGGCGCTGACGATAACGATGGGATCGTTGGCAATAGTCATGACAAATCTCCTTACTTGGCGGCCATGCGCAAGGCACCGTCGAGACGGATCACCTCGCCATTGAGCATGCTGTTTTCAATGATATGCCGGACCAGCGCGGCGTACTCGCCCGGTTTGCCCAGGCGCGGCGGGAATGGCACGCCGGCGGCCAGCGAATCGCGGACTTCCTGAGTCATGCCGGCCATCATTGGCGTTTCAAAAATACCGGGGGCGATGGTCATCACGCGGATACCAAAGCGCGCCAGCTCACGGGCGGCGGGCAAGGTCAGGCTGACAATGGCACCTTTGGAGGCGGCATAAGCGGCCTGGCCGATCTGGCCGTCATAGGCGGCGGCCGAGGCGGTGTTGATGATCACGCCGCGCTCGCCGTCGGCATCCGGCTCGGTTTCAGCGATGGCAGCAGACGCCAGACGCAGCATGTTGAAGCTGCCGATCAGGTTGACGTTGATCACCTGGCTGAAACTGGCCAGTGCATGCGGGCCGTTTTTGCCGAGGATTTTCTCGCCACGCACGATACCGGCGCAATTGACCAGCCCATTCAGGCCGCCAAAGGCTTTGACCGTCGCTTGCACCGCCGCTTCGGCGGCCGCTTCGTTGCTGATGTCCGCGACCACGCTTTTCGCGCCAAGACGTTCAGCCTGGGCTGCAACAGCCTCGGCATTCATGTCCACCAGCATCACTTTGGCGCCGGCAGCGACCAACATTTCCGCCGTTGCCGCGCCCAGACCGGAAGCACCGCCGGTGACGAGAAAAACCTTGTTTTCGATCTGCATCATTGTTTCCTTGGATTCAAGCTGAAACGTTCTTCGCTGCGGCCTCTTGAGCCTTGGCGATTTCCTGGTTGCGCAAGATAAAGCGCTGCAATTTGCCGCTTGGGGTTTTCGGCAACTCGCTGACAAATTCAATTTCACGGGGATAGGAATGCGCCGCCAGACGCTTGCGCACATGTTGGCGCAGCTCCTCGGCCAGCTCCGGTGTGGCGCGGTATTGCTCGCAAATCACGACGAAGGCCTTGACCAGTTCGGTGCGCTCCGGATCGGGTTTGCCAACCACAGCCGCCTCGATCACGGCCGGATGCTCGATCAACGCACTTTCCACGTCGAAAGGGCCGACGCGGTAGCCGGATGTGGTGATCACGTCATCACTGCGACCGACGAAGCTGATGCTGCCGTCCGGGTTCCACTCCACGGTATCCCCACTTAAATAATAGTCGCCGACGAACGCTTTGGTCGGCGCGCCTTCGTAGCCGTTGAACCAGCACATTGGCGACTGTGTGCGGTCGATGGCCAGAATGCCTGGCTGGCCGACGCCAAGTTCTTTGTATTGGTCGTCCAGCACCACGATGCGGTGGCCAGGTGAAGCAAAACCGGCGGCGCCGACATGGACCGGGTGCTCCAATGCGTGGTGGTTGCACAGGACCATGCCCAGTTCGGTCTGACCGTAATGGTCGTGGATGACCACGCCAAGATTGTCGGCAAACCAGCGGATCACTTCCGGGTTAAGCGGCTCGCCGGCGCTGCTGACGATGCGCAGCTTGCCCTTGATCGATTTGGCGAACTCGTCGCCGCCAGCGATCAGCAGACGGTAAGCCGTTGGTGAACCGGTAAGGTTGGTGATCCCGTATTTATTGATCACCCGGCAGGTGCTTTCGAGGGTGAACGGACCATCGTAAAAGGTGATCGGATGCCCCATCGCCATCGGCCCGGTCACGCCGAAATAGATGCCGTAGGCCCAGCCCGGATCGGCAACGTTCCAGAACGCGTCTTCGGGGCGCAAATCCACGGCGTCGCGGGTGTAGCTCTGGAACGCGACGATGGCTTTGAGCGGCACCGACAACGCTTTCGACGGGCCGGTGGTGCCCGAGGTGAACATCAGCAGGAACGGGTCTTCGCCGGTCAGCAGCACCGGTTCGCAATCTGGGGAATAATTGGCCAGCTCGGCCCAGAAGCTGTAATCGCCACGGACGATGCCTTGGCCTTTTGCGCCGCCGACGGTAACGATGGTCGGGCAGTCGGCCACTTCAGCGAGTTTCGAGCGATTGACCGCGTCGGTCACCACGACTTTGGCAGCCGAGCTGCCGAGGCGGTGTTCGATGGCTTTCGGGCCGAAAGCGGTAAACAGCGGCTGATACACCGCGCCGATGCGCCAGGTGGCGAACACGGTGATCAATAATTCGATATTGCGTGGCAGGAGACCGGCGACCTTGTCGCCCTTCTTCACCCCTTGGGCCAGCAGGAAATTGGCAAAGCGCGCGGCTTTGTCCTGCAAGTCGCTGAAGGTGTACGTGGCGCTGGCGCCGTCGCGACCTTCCCAGAACAGCGCGATGCGCCCTGGCAAAGCATGTCGGTCACAACACTCGACGCAGGCGTTGAGGGCTTGCAGGGAACCGCTGAGCGCGGCGTCGACGGTGTGCTGATAATTGAACTGTGATGAAGCAGACAGATAATCGCGCATTGCCAGAATCCCTTTGTATTTTTATTAGGCTGGGGGGAACCGTAAAAAACCAGAGAAATACTCGCTCTGTGGGCAGAACTGGGCAATGGTCAAAGTTATCAAGTTGCTTGACTGGTTTGGCCAAGGTTTGAAGGATGTATCGCCTGGGCGGACGCCATCGCTGGCAAGCCAGGCTCCTACAGAAGCCACACCAAAAATCTTGTAGGAGCCTGGCTTGCCAGCGATGGCGTCGGCACAAGCACGACAACGGCGGATCAGTGCGCCTCGTTCAGAATCAAACTCCGGTAATGCCCCGGATTAGACCCCGACCACTTGCGAAACGCCTTGTAGAACGAACTGGCATCAGCAAACCCCAACCGCGTGGCGATCTCGGCAAAGCTGATATTCGGCTCCGCCAGCCAGACAATGGCCAGTTCCTTGCGCACGCTGTCCTTGAGCCCTTGATAGGTCTGCCCTTCCTCCGCCAGGCGCCGGCGTAAGGTCGAGGCCGACATGCACAGTTGCTGCGCCAGCGGCTCGGTTTCCGGCCACTGTGCGGCGGGGAGTTGCCGCAAATCGTGTTTGATCCGGCTTGCCAGGCTCTCTGGATCACGGTACTTGACCAGAATATTGGCCGGTGCATGGGCCAGAAAGCGCTTGAGTTCTTCAGCGCTGCGCTTGATCGGCAAATCCAGGCAGTCGGCCGAGAAAATCATCCGGGTGCGCGGCCGGTCGAAGCGCAGGTTCTCGGAGAACATCACCTGATAGTCATCGCAAAAATCCGGCGCCGCACAGCGTAATTCCACCGCCAGAATCGGTATCCGCCGTCCCGCGAGCCAGCAGGCAACGCCATGAACGATCATCCAATAGGTGAAATAGGTGAAGGCGCGGCGCGGGTCCTGGTCGTCTTCCAGCAGCACGATTTCGGCCAGGCTTTGTTGGCGAACCAGTTGCGCGGGCATGTGTTCAAGCATTAACGACAGAAAGCTCAGGCCTGACGTCAGCCCGGCGCCAAGGCTCGGCTGGACCATCGAACAGCGGCACAGAAACTCCAGGCTGCCGGATTTGAGCTTGCGCGGGTCCATGCCAAAAAACTCGTCGTCGCCTCGCCGGGCCAGTAAGCGCCAGAGCCGCGCATACGCGGTGGCCGGGACGCGGGCATTGGCGTTTTGCAGCAGCGCTGGTTCGATACCGACCTTGTTCAACACCTCTTCGGTGGCCTGGCCGGGGGTGCAACTCTGCAGCAGCGCTTCGCGCACCAGTTGAATGGAGATGGTGTCTTTTTCCGACATTGAGCGCGGTGAGCCTTGTTGTTTTTTGAGTGCGGGCATCTTACCGCACGCAGCTCCCTGCGGGAGATCCGCTGTGGGCCAGAACCCTTGTAGGAGCGAGCTTGCTCGCGAAAGCGGTGTGTCATTCAACTTCAATTGTGACTGACAGGACCCCTTCGCGGGCAAGCCCGGCTGCTACAGGGGATGTGTGAACACTGGAGATCAACTGTAGGAGCCGGGCTTGCCCGCGATGGCATTATCACTGCCACCGATATTCCTCCAGCTTGCACCTAACCCGCGCTACCATCCCCCGCAAACTATAAAAGCTCACGGAAGACTCACCCATGACTACCCCCGCCTTCGACCTGCGCCCCTTAATGGTCGCCAACATGGCCTGCTCCATGTCGATGATGGCGTTCGTCTCGCTGATCGGCCCGATTGCCCGGGTACTAGGCCTTGCCACCTGGCAGGCCGGTGCGGCGGTGACGGTGTCCGGGGTGATCTGGATGCTGCTCGCCCGCCCTTGGGGCCAGGCCAGTGACCGCTATGGTCGGCGACGTATTCTATTGATCGCCACAGCTGGCTTCACCCTCGCCTATTGGGCCTTGTGCCTGTTCATCGACGCGTCCTTGCGCTTACTGCCGTCGGCACTGCTGGGGTTTATCGGCTTGATGATCGGGCGCGGATTGATCGGCGTGTTCTACGCAGCGATCCCGGTAGGTGGCAACGCATTGATTGCTGACAACATCGAACCGCAACACCGTGCCAAGGCCATGGCGGCTTTGGGCGCCGCCAACGCCTGCGGCCTGGTGATCGGGCCGGCCATCGCCGCGTTGCTGTCGCGTTTCAGTTTGAGCCTGCCGTTCTATGCCATGGCCGTCCTGCCGTTGTTGGCCTTTCTGGTGTTGCGCTTCAAACTCAAGGGTCAGGAACTGCACCTGCGGCAAGCACCGCGCAAGGTGCGCCTGAACGACCCACGCCTGCGCCGGCCTATGGCGGTCGCATTTGTGGCGATGCTGTGTGTGTCGATCGCGCAGATCACCGTCGGTTTCTTCGCCCTGGACCGGCTCGGCATGAGCCCGGCCGACGCCGCGCAAACGGCGGGCATTGCGCTGACCATGGTCGGTTTTGCATTGATCTTTGCGCAATTGCTGGTGCGCCGTCTCGAATGGCCGCCGCTTCGGTTGATCCGCGCCGGTGCGCTGGTGGCGTCCCTGGGATTTGCTGGCAGCATCCTTGCGAATACCGCGTGGGGGTTGTGGCTGTGCTTTTTCGTTTCGGCGGGCGGGATGGGGCTGGTTTTTCCGTCATTCGCCGCACTGGCAGCGAATGCCGTGGACGCCTCGGAGCAAGGCGCGACCGCAGGCTCCATTGGCGCGGCGCAAGGGTTTGGCGTGGTCATCGGGCCGTTGGCGGCCACGTTGATCTATGACCTCGAACCACGCCTGCCCTACCTGGTGGCCGCCGCGCTGCTGCTATTGGTGGCCCTGTGGCCAAAGCCCCCGGCAGCGTTAAGCGTTACAGAATCCGATAGAGCAAACGCTCAATCCGCACCCGACTGACGCGCGTAAGGAACTTGGCCACGGCCGGCGGGTAGTCCAGCAGCGTTTCGAGGTCTTGGTAACGCTCGATGCGGCTGGTGTTCTGGAAAATTTCGACCAGTTCGGCCTCGCGTGGCTCAAGCAATTCGCCCTTCGGGTCATCGATCAGCAGCGCGTTTTCCAAATCAAGACGGAAGGCCCGCGGGTTGAGGTTGTTGCCGGTCAGCAAGGTATAACGCTGGTCGATCCACATGCCTTTGAGGTGATAGGTGTTGTCGCCATCACGCCACAAATGCAGGTTCAGTTTGCCGCTGTCGATGCTGTGCTGATGCTTTTTGGCAAAGCGTCGCAGGCTGATCTCGTACAGATACGGCAGCGCTGCGATCACCTTGAACGGCTCGCTCGGCGGAATGTAGAAGTCGTTGGCGGTCTTGTCGCCAACCACAATGTCGACCTTCACGCCCCGACCCAGCGCCCGGTTGATTTCCCGGGTCACCGCCAACGGCAGGTTGAAGTACGGCGTGCAGATGGTCAGTTGGTGCTGGGCACTGGCGATCAACTCGCAAATCACCCGATTCAATGGATTGTTCTTGCCAACTCCAAGCAACGGGCTAACCGACAAACCGCCCTTCAGCGTGGTGCCCGCCGTGGTGTCGTACGTCGCGTGCTTGAGTCGGCTACGCAAGTCGCCGATGTCGTGGCGCAGGCTACGGGTGGTCGGCAGGTTCGGCAAATCGAGACGGTGCACGGCCTTGGACGCAATGAAGCCGTGCTGGATCAGATGCTGCATCGAATTGGCCAGCGCCTGGTTCTGCAGTACGTGATATCGGTCGAATCGGTATTTATCGAACTTGTGAAGATAAACGTTGTTCAGGCTCGCACCGCTGTAAATCACGCAATCATCGATCACGAAGCCCTTCAAATGCAGCACGCCGAACAGTTCGCGCGTCTGCACCGGCACGCCATACACCGGCACTTCACTTGCGTGGGTGCGGGTCGCTTCCTGATACCACGCCGAGTTGCCCGGTTGCTTGCCGGCACCAATCAAGCCGCGCTGGGCGCGCAGCCAGTCCACCACCACGACTACGTCCAGTTCCGGACGCGCGAGTTTGGCGGCGTGCAAGGCATCGAGAATTTCCTGGCCGGCCTCATCCTGTTGCAGATACAGCGCGACGATATAGATACGGTGCGTGGCCTGGGCGATTTTCTCCAGCAGGCAACGACGAAACTCGGCAGCGCCGGAAAGGATGGTGACGGCATCGGCGGTCAGCGGAAAACTGCGCAGTTTGGGCAGCAGAGAGCGTTTGAAAAGCGACGGCATAGGGCTCGCAGTGGGTCGAATCCGGAGAATTCATGAGCTTACACCATGGATCGGTTCGGGTCTTCCGGTGTTGTTCAGGGCCCCTTCGCGAGCAGGCTCGCTCCCACATTTGAAATGCGATCCCCTGTAGGAGTGGCGGTGCGACGATTCGACTTGCCCGCGAAGGGGCCATAACTGGCGACTAAAAATTCAGGTTGACCATGGAGAACGATCGTTCTACTGTTCGCAACATGAACGAATTAACCAGCAACGACACACGCGACATCATTCTGGATGTCACCGAAAAGTTGATCTACAAAAGTGGCATCGCGGCCACCGGCATGGACCTTCTGGTGAAAACCGCTGGCGTCTCCAGAAAAAGTATTTACCGCTACTTCGCCAACAAGGAAGAACTGACCGTCGCGGCCCTGCAACGCCGCGATGTGCGCTGGATGCACTGGTACAAGAACGCCGTCGATCAGGCTGAAACACCCGCCGACCGGCTGCTCAACCTGTTTACCGTGCTCAAGGGCTGGTTCACCTCGGAAGGCTTCCGCGGTTGCGCCTTCATTAACACCAGCGGCGAAACCGGCGACCCGCAAGACCCGGTTCGCCTAGTCGCCAAAGAGCACAAACAAAAGCTGCTCGACTACGTGCGCGAGCTCTGCACCGAACATGGCGCTACCGACCCGGACATGTTGGCCAAACAGCTGCTGATCCTGATCGACGGTGCCATTACCGTGGCGCTTGTCATGGGTGATCACAGTGCTGCCGATAATGCGCAATGCATGGCACGAAAGTTATTGGACTTGTAACACTTCATATAAGCCCGACAACGTGTTTGAACTTTAATTTTACTGGGAGACTATACATGTCTAACGCTGAAGTTCGTCCTCCATTACCGCCCTTCACCCGTGAATCGGCCATCGAAAAAGTTCGCTTGGCCGAAGACGGCTGGAACTCTCGCGACCCGGTACGCGTGTCGCTGGCTTACACCCTGGACACCAAATGGCGTAACCGCGCCGAGTTCGCCAACAACCGTGAAGGAGCCAAAGGTTTCCTGACCCGCAAATGGGCCAAGGAACTGGATTATCGCTTGATCAAGGAACTCTGGGCCTTCACCGGCAACCGCATCGCCGTGCGTTATGCCTATGAATGGCACGACGACTCGGGCAACTGGTTCCGTTCCTACGGCAACGAAAACTGGGAGTTCGACGAGAACGGACTGATGGCCAATCGGTTTGCCAGCATCAACGACCTGCCGATCAAGGAAAGCGAGCGCAAATACCACTGGCCGCTGGGGCGCCGGCCGGATGATCACCCAGGGCTGTCTGACCTCGGCCTATAGCACCCTGTAGGAGCCGGCGGTGCGGCGATCCGACTTGCCCGCGATAGCGATGTCACAAGTAACTGAAGTGTTGAATGTGTTACCGCTATCGCGGGCAAGTCGGATCGCCGCACCGCCGGCTCCTACAGGGATTCGGGTGAGGCATAGATCCAATGTGGGATCCAGACGGGTCGCCGCAGAAGTCGGATCTAGGTAAGATACCGGCCCTTCCCCGCAGCCCTTTCCTGCACCCCGCCGAATAAGCCGATTCCATGCCTTTCGAACTCAGCGTTGACCTCACCACTTTGGCCATTTTGGCCGTTGTTGCCTTTATTGCCGGTTTCATCGACGCGATTGCCGGGGGTGGCGGTCTGCTGACCACCCCGGCACTGCTGACCGCCGGCCTGCCGCCGCATCTGGTGCTGGGTACCAACAAGTTGAGTTCGACCTTCGGCTCGGCCACCGCCAGTTTTACCTTCTACCGTCGCAAGCTATTCCATCCCCGGCAGTGGGTGCACGCCATCGTCGGCACACTGATCGGCGCATTAACCGGTGCCGTGGTCGCGCATTACTTGCCGGCCGAGTGGCTGAACAAAATGCTCCCGGTGATCGTCTTCGCCTGCGGCGTGTATCTGTTATTCGGCGGCACACCCAAGGCACCGCTGGACAGCGATGCACCGATCAAGAAAAAGTGGCAATCGACCCAAGGTTTCAGCCTCGGTTTCTACGACGGCGTGGCCGGTCCCGGCACGGGTGCGTTCTGGACCGTCAGCAGCCTGCTGATGTACCCCATCGATCTGGTGAAGGCCAGCGGCGTGGCGCGCAGCATGAACTTCGTCAGCAACATTGCGGCGCTGTCGGTATTTGTGTTTTCCGGGCAGGTGGACTGGATCATCGGCCTGAGCATGGGCCTGTCGGTGATGGTCGGTGCGTTCTTCGGGGCTCGCACCGCCATCAGTGGCGGCGCGAAGTTCATTCGACCGGTGTTCATCACCGTGGTGTTGGGCTTGACCGTGCGCTTAGCCTGGCAGCACTGGTTCAGCGTGGCCTAAGCGCCGCGCCACATAGACATCAATCAGGTAACGGGCAATCGAGCGCGACGCCGGCAACGGCGGCAGCGCGTGAACGTTGAACCACTGGGCGTCTTCGATTTCGTCTTCCTGACAGACAATCTCGCCACCGGCGTACTCGGCATGGAAACCCAGCATCATCGAATGCGGGAACGGCCAGCACTGGCTGCCCAGATACTGGATGTTCTTGACCTCGATCTGCACTTCCTCGCGAACCTCGCGAATCAGGCAGTCCTCGGCCGACTCACCCGGCTCGGCAAACCCGGCCAGCGTGCTGTAGACCCCACTGACGAAACGCGGCGAACGGGCCAGCAACACTTCATCACCACGGGTCACCAGCACGATCATGCTCGGCGAAATGCGCGGGTAATAGCGCAAATCACACGGTTCGCAGTACATCGCCCGCTCACGCGGAACTTGCATTGCCGCCTGACCGCAGTTGCCACAAAAGCGATGCTCACGGTACCAGGTGCCAATCTGTGCGGCGTAGCCAAGCACCTTGTACACCGTGTGATCGCCTTCAAGCATGAACGCCCGCAGACCTTTCCAATTGCAACCCGCAACGTCGCTGGAACTGCGCAGTTCCAGCAGATAGACCGCCTCTCCGTCCAGATGGCCAATGCCATGCTCGGCGAGAATCGAAAGGTCCTGACGCTTGAGCCATTCGCGCGGAAACAGTGCGCCATTGTCATCGAACAGGAAGCCTTCCGGGCTGCGGGCCACGGCCCAGCCGCCGGGTTGATCGGTGTCCAGTACTGCGGTGGTCCAGCGTGAAGTCATTTTTAATCAATCCAGAAATTCGGGCTTCTGTTTGCTCATATGGGCAGCCATGGCCACGCGCAAGTCAGTGGATTGCAGCATGGCAGCGTTCCAGGTGGCGACGTATTCGAGGCCGTCGTCGATGCGATGGTCGCGCATGTAACTGATCATCTCCTTGGTACCGGTGACCGCAATCGGTGACTTGCTGGCGATTTGCCAGGCAATGCTCATGACGCCATCCAGCAGGCTGGCGCTGTCGCTGTAGACGCGATTGACCAGGCCGATGTTGCGCGCTTCGTCGGCGCCAAAGGTGCGACCAGTGTAAGCCAGTTCACGCAGCATGCCGTCACCGATGATGCGCGGCAAGCGTTGCAACGTACCGACGTCGGCCGCCATGCCGATGTCGATTTCCTTGATGGAAAATTGCGCGTCTTCGGCGGCGTAACGCATGTCACACGCGGCGATCAGGTCAATCGCGCCACCCAGGCAATAGCCCTGAATTGCGGCCAGCACCGGTTTTCGGCAATTATCGACAGCGTTGAAGGAGGCTTGCAGGGCGAGGATCTTGCGGCGCAGCAGGCGCGCGTTGCGGCCGACATCCTTGCCCAGTTCATTGGCTACGCCGGCCAGCATCATCAGGTCGATGCCGGAGGAGAAATGCTTGCCGGCGCCGCTGAGGACCACCACGCGAACTTCGTCGGTGTCGTCGATCCACTGGAAAATCTCGATGATCTCGCTCCAGAACGCGGCGTTCATCGAGTTGATCTTTTCCGGGCGGTTGATCTGCACATGGGCGATGTTGTCGGCGAGTTCGACGGTGAACGCAGTGTACTGAGACATGCAGTGATCCTTTTACCGGGCAAAAAATGAGGCCCGGACTATAACAAGGCATGGGTGGGGTGAGTAAGGCAGTGGTTCGGCCAAAAGCGGGACTCGGCAGGGTTTTGTGGTGTCTGGGCCGGCCCTTTCGCGAGCAGGCTCGCTCCCACAGGGGATTTGTGTGGGAGCGAGCCTGCTCGCGAAGGCCACACCGCTGATTTAACGGCCCTTCCCCCCCACAAACGCCAACGAAGGCACTGCGGTAGTAATGCTGTCGAACACAGCGCCAAGGTTTGCGTTTTCCTTGCAAAAATCGCCAGATAGAAATGAATAATTGTTCTCACTGCGGTGTTCTTATTACATGACCCAAAACGATCGTGGTTTTAACCGAAACCCGTAACCCTTGGAGCCTTGCCCATGAACGTGCGCTTTGCTGTTTTCACCGCCCCGCTGCTGCTTGCCGGTTGTCTGACGGCTGCGCTGACCAGTTCGCTGGCCGTGGCCCATGGCGACGATGACGCGCCCGCCAAACCCAACTGCCCTAAAGGCCAGGTCTTCGACTCCAGATCGCAAAAATGCCTCAAACAAACCAGCAGTCTGGTGCCGGATGACGACCGCACCAATTATGCCTATCGTCTGGCCAAGGACGGTCGTTACGAAGAAGCCTTGGCCCTGCTCGATACGCTAAAAGAACCGAATACTGCCAAAGCCTTGAACTATCGCGGTTACGCCACGCGTAAACTGGGGCGCACCGACGAAGGCATCGGTTACTACCTGCAATCGGTCAAACTCGATCCGCGGTATGCGCAAGTGCGCGAATACCTCGGCGAAGCGTATGTGATCAAAGGACGGCTGGACCTGGCTCAAGAACAGTTGCAGCACATCAAATCGATCTGCGGCAGCACCTGTGATGAATACCAGGACCTGGCCGAAGCCATTAACGATTCATCGAAAACCTGACACCTGGTACAGACGGAGGTCGCCATCGCCAGCGATCAAACAATCAAGGCCGAACTGGGCCAGCATTTAGCGCGTTTGTGGCGCTATGGCTTGTTGTTGTCCCGGCAACGGCATGTGGCCGAAGACTTGGTGCAGTCGACCTGCGTGCGGGCGCTTGAGCGTGCCGGGCAGTTTGACCCCGAGACGCGCATGGACCGCTGGCTGCTGAGCATTCTGCATTCGATCTGGCTCAACGAAGTGCGCTCCCGAAGGGTACGCCAGGGTCAGGGATTGGTGGATGCCGAAAGCCAGTTGTCGTTTGACGGCGAGCACGCGGCGCAAACCCATGTGCGCGCGGCTCAAGTGATCCGGCGAGTGGACGCGTTGCCCGAAACCCAACGCGAAACGGTGTACCTGGCGTACGTCGAAGGTTTGTCGTACCGCGAAGTCGCCGAGGTGCTGCAAGTGCCTATTGGCACGGTCATGAGCCGGCTGGCCGCTGCACGGGTAAAACTGGCCGAATATCCACCGCTGCATGCCGTACCGAACCCTTTCACGGGAGAACGTCGATGAACGATCGCGCCACACCCTCAGACGAGCAACTCGTGGCCTATCTCGACGACCAACTCGATGTCGAACAACGCACTCGCATCGACACGGCCCTCGCCGAAGACTCGACGCTCAACCTGCGCCTGCAATGGCTGGCCCGCAGCAGCCTGCCGTTCAAGGAGGCTTATGCCGAAATGGGCCAACAGGCGCCCCTGGACCGATTGCAGTTCATGCTCGACAGATTACCGTCCCCTGAGCGCCCGTCGATGAATCGCCGCTGGTTTCTCGCGGCCGCGGCCAGTCTGGTGGTCGGCAGCGTGGTGGCGGACCGTTTGTTCCTCAGTTGGCAATCGAGCCAGCAAAAGCCCAATTGGCGCGGGCTGGTGGCGGATTACATGTCACTCTACGTACCAGAAACCCTGGAGCATCTGCCCAGTGATGAATCCACGCAAAGGGCGCAACTGCAAGTCATCGATACGCGCCTGGGCCTGAACCTGTCGCCGGCAAAACTGGTCCTGCCACGGTCCGAATTCCGGCGCGCGCAAATCCTTGAATACGAGGGTGTGCCCATTGCGCAGATTACCTACCTGGACCCGGTGCATGGCCCGATTGCGCTGTGCGCGACCCGTTCCAACAGCGGCAGTCGACACTTCGCCCGTGAACGCCGGCATGGCATGAACGTCGTGTACTGGGCAGACATGGAACACGCCTGGATGCTGATCGGACACAACCCGGCATCGGAGCTCGAAGACATGGCCAAAGTGTTGCGAACCCGGCTTGGCACATAGTTCTGTAGCAGCTGCCGAGCCCGCGAGGCTGCGTTCGAGGACGTAGTCCTCGCGAATCGGGGTTGTGTGGTTTTTCTGAAATAACCGGTTGCCTGATTTTACGAGGACTGTGTCCTCGAACGCAGCCTCGCAGGCTCGGCAGCTGCTACAAAGAAAGCGTCAGGGTTGAGTGGGTAACCACAAACGGAACCGCGCGCCGCCTAGCGGCGACGGTTCGACTGTCAGTGTGCCACCTTGCGCTTCCAGCGCCCGACGGCTGATCGCCAGTCCCAGGCCAAAACCACCCGTCGCCCGATCCCGACTGCGATCCAGCCGATAAAACGGTTCGAAAATCCGCTCCCGCTCGTCATCCGGAATACCGATCCCATCGTCATCCACCCAAATCTCACAGCCCTTCGCGCACACTTGCACACTAATCTGAATGCGCTTTTCGCAATAGCGCATGGCATTGCGCAGCAGGTTCTGAATGGCGCGGGCGGTCAGGCGCGGGTCAAGCGTGAAGCGTTCGAGTTGGCCGTGAAGCCGCACGTCCATCACGACGTGCGGCGACTCCAGTTCTTCATCAACGCTCCCCAGGATGCTGTCGATAAACTCATCCAGCGACACTTCAACCTGCTCCGGCAACTGTGCCGGGTTTTGCAAGCGGCTGTAGGACAGCAACTCCAGGACCAACTCATCGAGTTCGCGGATGTGCGCGACCAACGCTTGCAAGCGCTCGCGACTGGCCGCGGGCAAATCGTCGGACAGCGCCAGGGCCAGGCCGAAATCCAGACGGGTCAGCGGCGTGCGCAGTTCGTGGGATACCGCGTTGAGCAAGTCGCGCTGCTGGTTGAGCAGGTTTTCGATGTCACCGGCCATGGTGTCAAAGACATTGGCCAGGCTGCCGATGTTGGAGTGTCGGGAAATCTGCGTGCGCTCGCTCAAGAGGCCTTTGCCGAAGCGTTCGGCGGTGCGTTTGAGGCGTTCCAGATCGCGCCAGTGCGGACGCAGCCACAGCAGCAGGCACGCGAGCATGGTCGCACCGATCAGCACGTTGATGCTCCAGTACAACAGGCTGACGTCCATTGGGTCCGGCGGCACAACCATTTGTACGACCAATTGCTCGTTCAGCGGCGCCACGGCCAAAGTGCGCCAGCCCCAGTCGCCGATGCGCACCACGTTCTCGCCTCGCTGCAGGCTTTCGCGCTCGAACAGGGTGAAATCGGGATCATCATTGCGCGTCAACACGATGTGTAGCGGGGCGAAATCCTTGTCCATCTCGACCGCCATTGCCGGCCATTGAGCTTCGGGCACGGCGTGGAATTGTTTGACGATGAGGGTTTGCAAGCCGCGCGAATAGTCGAGGTTGTAGGTGACGAAGCGCTCATGGAAGACCTTGACCACCAAGTCTGGCACCAGGTAAATCGCCGCGCTGAACGAAACGATGGTCACCAGGTACAGGCGAAACAGAATCCTGAACATCGTCTCAGCATTCCCACTCTGAACGGCTGAACAGGTAACCCTTGCCCCACACGGTTTTGATCTTGCGCGCCTCGCCCGCGTTGTCGTCGAATTTGCGTCGCAACTTGGAAATCGCCACGTCCACCGAGCGGTCGGTACCGTTGAATTCGATGCCGCGCAGGCGTTGCAGGATCTGGTCGCGGCTCAGCACTTCGCCGGCATGTCGGGCCAGTACCACTAAAAGGTTGTACTCGCCGCTGGACAGCTCGACCAGTTGCTCGCGCCACGTCACGGTGCGCTCGGACAGGTCGATGCACAGGTTGCCCATGAGGATACGGTCGTTGACGGCTTGCGGCTCGCCAAGACTGCTGCGGCGCAATAGTGTGCGTACGCGGGCCAGCAAAACACGGGGCTCGCAGGGCTTGGTGACGTAATCGTCGGCGCCCATTTCCAGGCCCAGGACTTGATCGTGGCTGTCGTCGCGGGCGGTGAGCATCAGGATCGGCAGCGTGGCCGAATCTGCGCGCAGCAAGCGGCAGACTTGCAGACCGTCGAGGCCCGGCAGCATCAGGTCGAGGATCACCAGGTCCGGGGGATTGACCCGCGCGCGCTCACGCACGTGGTCGCCACGGCTGATCACGCTGACTGAATAGCCGTTGCGTTCCAGGTAGCTGGCGATCAGTTCGGAGAGCGCGGTGTCGTCTTCGACCAAGAGGATGTTGGGCATGGGTGTTTCCAGAAAGTGCAGTGGCGACTGATAGTCCGCTTTCGCCGGCAAGCCGGTCTCGCTCCCACAAGGGATTTGGTGTGAACACAGATTCTGTGAACAGCCCCAATCACCTGTGGGAGCGAGACCGGCTTGCCGGCGAAAGCGGCCTGACCGTCGCAAAAAGTTTCAAGCTGCGAAGGATATACGCCCTCACCCCCGCCTGAGCAAAACCCTTACACAATTTCACACAGCACCAACAAAGCTTCACCGCTACCCTCGTCGGCTCCCCGTAGGATGCGGGGGGTCAATATTGGGGTATTTCCATGTCAAAGAATCTGCTTGCCGCGTTCGGCCTGCTTGCACTGGCGCTGACGCTTAGCGCCTGTGACAAGTCCTCCAACGCCGAAGAACAGGCACCGCTGGCCACCGTGCGTATCGAAACCATCGAAGCCCGACCGCTGTCGATCACCAGCGAATTGAGCGGGCGGATTGCTGCGCCGCGGATGGCCGAAGTCCGCGCCCGTGTCGCCGGCGTCGTGTTGCAACGCACCTTCAATGAAGGCAGCGATGTGAAAAAAGGCGACGTGCTGTTCCGTATCGATCCGGCCCCGTTCAAGGCTGACCTGGACAGCGCCGAAGCCGCGTTGCGCAAAGCCGAGGCCAATGCGTTCCAGGCCCGTCTGCAAGAGCAGCGTTATGCCCAGTTGATCGAAGGCAATGCCATCAGCGGCCAGGATTACGACAACGCCCGTGCCAACGTGCGGCAAACCGCAGCGGATGTCGCCGCCAACAAAGCGGCCGTGGAGCGGGCGAAACTCAACCTCGGTTACGCCACGGTCACCGCACCGATTTCCGGTCGCATCGGCCGCGCGCTAGTCACCGAAGGCGCGCTGGTCGGGCAGAACGAAACCACGCCTCTGGCGCTGATTCAGCAACTCAACCCCATTCATGCCGACCTGACCCAGTCGACCCGCGAACTCAACGACCTGCGCAGGGCCTTCCGCTCCGGCCAGTTGCAACAAGTCGGTCAGGGTCAAGCCAAAGCCACGTTGATTCAGGACGACGGCAGCCTCTACCCGCTACCGGGCAAGCTGCTGTTCACCGACATTACCGTGGACCCCGGCACTGGCCAGATCATCCTGCGTAGCGAGTTCCCCAACCCGGACCTCGACTTGCTACCCGGTAGTTTCGTGCGTGTACGTTTGGAACAAGCGGTGAACCAGCAAGGCATCAGCGTGCCGCAACGGGCGATCCAGCGTGACAGTGCCGGTATTGCGCAAGTGTTGCTGCTCGACGCCGAAGAGCGCGTTGGCTTGCAACCGGTTGAACTGGGCGCGGTGCAGGACGATCGCTGGATCGTCACCGGCGGTCTCAAGCCTGGCGACCGCATTGTCATCGAAGGCCTGCAACACGCGCGCCCCGGTGAGCAGGTCCAGATCGACAGTACCCCTCTTCCACTTGCCCAGGTTTCTGGTCAGTAAGCAGGACGCTTTTTTATGCCGCAGTTCTTTATTGATCGCCCGGTATTTGCCTGGGTGGTTGCCTTGTTCATCCTGCTGGCCGGCGCACTGGCCATTCCGCAGTTGCCGGTGGCGCAGTACCCCGACGTCGCGCCGCCGCAAATCGAAATTTACGCCGTGTACCCTGGCGCTTCGGCGCAGACCGTGGACGAGAGCGTGGTCAGCCTGATCGAGGAAGAACTCAACGGCGCCGATCATTTGCTGTATTTCGAATCCCAGAGCAGCCTCGGCAGCGCTACGATCAAAGCGACCTTTCAACCGGGCACCGACCCGGAAATGGCTCAGGTCGATGTGCAAAACCGCCTCAAGGTAGTGGAATCGCGGCTGCCGCAAGCGGTCATTCAGCAAGGCCTGCAAGTAGAAAAAGTCTCCGCCGGTTTCCTGCTGCTGGTCACCCTCACCTCCAGCGACGGCAAGCTCGACGACGTGGCGCTCAGCGATTACCTGGCGCGCAACGTGATGAACGAAATCAAGCGCCTGGACGGCGTCGGCAAGGCGCAGTTGTATGGCGCCGAACGGGCCATGCGCATCTGGATCGATCCGCAGAAGCTGATCGGTTTCAACCTGACCCCAGCGGATGTCAATGCCGCCATTGTCGCGCAGAACGCCCAGGTGTCCGCCGGTAGCATCGGCGACCTGCCGACCCGCACCACACAGGAAATCACCGCGACCATATTGGTGAAGGGCCAGTTGTCGACGCCGCAAGAATTTGCCGACATCGTCCTCAAGGCCAACCCCAACGGTTCTACCGTACGCATCGGCGATGTCGCGCGGGTCGAGATCGGCAGCCAGGAATACAACTTTTCCACCCGCCTGAACGGCAAGCCGTCGACCGCCGTCAGCGTGCAACTGGCGCCGGGTGCCAATGCCCTGAGCACCGCCACGTTGGTGCGCGCGAAGATGGACGAACTGTCGCGCTACTTCCCGGCCGGCGTGGAATACAAGATCCCTTACGACACCTCACCCTTCGTCAAAGTCTCGATCACCAAAGTGGTTTACACCCTTGGCGAGGCGATGCTGTTGGTGTTTGCGGTGATGTTTCTGTTCTTGCAAAACATCCGCTATACGCTGATCCCGACGCTTGTGGTGCCGGTGGCGCTGATGGGTACGTTCGCGACCATGTTGGCGCTGGGGTTCTCGATCAACGTGCTGACCATGTTCGGCATGGTGTTGGCCATCGGTATTCTGGTGGACGACGCCATTGTGGTAGTGGAGAACGTCGAGCGCATCATGGCCACCGAAGGCTTGTCGCCCAAGGAGGCGACGCGCAAGGCCATGAAGCAGATCACCGGAGCGATCATCGGCATCACGCTGGTACTGGTGGCGGTGTTTATTCCGATGGCGTTCATGCAAGGTTCTGTCGGGGTGATTTACCGGCAGTTCTCGTTGTCCATGGCCACTTCGATCCTGTTCTCGGCGTTCCTGGCGCTGACGTTGACTCCGGCGTTGTGCGCGACGCTGCTGAAGCCGCTTGCCAAGGATGAACATCACGAAAAGTCCGGGTTCTTTGGCTGGTTCAATCGGGGTTTTGACCGCGTGACCGAACGCTATCAAGGTTGGGTTGCCTACGCACTGAAACGCAGCGGGCGTTTCTTGTTGATCTATGGCGTGCTGCTGATCGGTCTGGCGGTGTGTTTCAGTCGCCTGCCCTCTTCATTCCTGCCGGTCGAGGACCAGGGTTACACCATCACCGACATTCAACTGCCACCCGGTGCAAGCAAGAATCGGACGGTGCAGGTGGTAGAGCAGATTGAAGCGCACAACGCCACGGAACCGGGCATTGGCGACAGCACCATCATTCTTGGCTTCAGCTTTTCGGGCAGCGGGCAGAACGCCGCGCTGGCTTTTGCCACACTCAAGGACTGGTCTGAACGCGACAGTGACGATTCAGCGAGTTCGATTGCCGACCGGGCCAACGGCGCGCTGAGTCAAATCAAGGACGCCGTGGTTTTTTCCGTTCTGCCACCGCCGGTTGACGGCCTCGGCACTTCCAGCGGGTTCGAGTTCCGCTTGCAGGACCGTGGCGGCCTCGGTCATGCCACGCTGATGCAGGCACGCAGTGAACTGCTCGCCGCAGCCGAGAAAAGCCCGATCCTGATGAACGTGCGCGAAAGCGCCCTGGCCGAAGCGCCGCAAGTGCAACTGGAAGTCGACCGCAAGCAAGCCAATGCGCTGGGCGTTTCGTTTGCCGACATCGGTAACGTGCTGTCCACTACCGTCGGTTCGGCCTACATCAACGACTTCCCCAATCAGGGCCGCATGCAGCGGGTGGTGGTGCAGGCCGAAGGCGATCAGCGTAGCCAGGTGGCTGACCTGCTGAAGATGCACGTGCGCAACAACGCCGGAAAAATGGTGCCTTTGTCGGCTTTCGTCCAGGCCAAATGGACCCAAGGTCCAGCGCAACTGACCCGCTACAACGGCTACCCGGCCATCGCCATTTCCGGAGAACCGTCACCGGGCCACAGCACCGGCGAAGCCATGGCGGAAATCGAGCGGCTGGTTGCGCTTGGCCCGGCGGGATTGGGTCAGGAATGGACGGGGTTGTCGTTGCAGGAACGCTTGTCCGGCAGTCAGGCGCCGATTCTGCTCGGCCTGTCGCTGCTTATCGTGTTCCTGTGCCTGGCGGCTTTGTATGAGAGCTGGTCGATTCCGACCTCGGTGCTGTTGGTGGTGCCGCTGGGTGTGCTCGGCGCGGTGTTGGCCGTGACCTTACGCGGGATGCCCAACGACGTGTTCTTCAAGGTCGGGCTGATCACCATCATCGGCCTGTCGGCGAAGAACGCGATCCTGATCATTGAATTCGCCAAGAGCCTGTACGACGAAGGTCATGATCTGATCGATGCAACACTGCAAGCCGCGCGCTTGCGACTGCGGCCGATTGTGATGACGTCGCTGGCGTTTATCCTCGGCGTGGTGCCATTGGCAATTGCCACCGGGGCCAGCTCGGCGAGTCAGCAAGCGATTGGTACGGGGGTGATTGGCGGGATGATCACGGCGACGCTGGCGGTGGTGTTTGTGCCGGTGTTTTTTGTGGTGGTGATGAAGTTGGTGCGCAAGCGCCACAAAGATCACTAACCCACAACACGGACTAACTGTGGGAGCGAGCCGGCTCCGGGCGGCGTTCCGACGATAGCGGTCTTTCAGTCAACATCATTGTGATGTCTGATGGCCTCATCGCGAGCAGGCTCGCTCCCACATGGGGTCATGTTGCACTGACCTTTGTGGTCACAACCGACTGCACTGGGCTAAGGTATTTGCAAAGCCCTGACGCATCGAGCCTCCATGCCCTTCCTCGCCCGCACCCACCCTCGCCTGTCTGCCGCCACCGCCTTGGGAGTTGCGACAGTCATTCTGGTTCCTGCCGATACGGTCGTTGGTAAAATTCTCGTCGGCTGGAATGTCGGGGTCTGGACTTATTTGATCCTGATGCTGTGGCTCGCAGTCCGCGCCAAGGCGCCAGACGTGAAGCGCATCGCCGAGATCGAAGACGAAAACGCCGGGCTGGTCCTGTTTGTGGTGTGCATCGCAGCGCTTGCCAGCCTTGCCACCATCACCTACGAACTGGCTGGCAGCACAGACCTGGACGCCACCCGCAAATGGCTGCATTACGGCTTTACTGCGCTAAGCGTCATCGGCTCGTGGCTGCTGATCGGGGTGATTTTCAGCGTGCACTACGCCCGTTTGTTTTACACATGGGATGGCAAAGACTTGGCGTTACGCTTTGCGGAGGGGCTGGATAACCCTGATTACTGGGACTTCCTGTACTTCTCGTTCACCATCGGCGTCGCGGTGCAGACCTCGGATGTCAGCGTGGCAACGCGGGAGATGCGCAAAATTGTGCTGGCGCAGTCGCTGATCGGCTTTGTGTTCAATACAGCGATTCTCGGGTTTTCGATCAACATCGCTGCGGGGCTTTTCTGATGATTGATTTCGAAGCGCGATAGCAGACCATTCCTTTATACCTGTCATCTTTGACAGTTTCGCTACGATTGCGCCTGGCTTAGTTTTGGGCAGGCAGGAAACCTTTTCCTGCCGGTTACATGGCCAAGGAGCAACATCATGCCTTCTACAAAACTTGATGCATCAAAACATTCTACAACCGGCACGTTTACAGCCAAAAGTGACGTCGATGGTGATTTCGTGGGTGCCCCACTAGAAATGCAGTTGTACAAAGACAAAGGCCTTTGGTACTTGGGGGCCACTCAGCGGCTTGGTTCCCAGCCGACCGAGTTCAAGGGTATTGATCTGTATTTGCCAGGCGACATTCCCGGAGACGGTCAACCCCGCTCTTTCAAATTCGAGGAACCCTACGAGACCAAGGCAAGGTATTGGCGCTACGAAAACGGAGGGAGTTCACCGTATACCTCAATCAAAGGGGGGGGCACGGTGGAATATTATGCTGTCGAGCAAAGAATGAAAGGCAGCTTCGACTGCACAGCGAGTTTCGGAAGTGAAAACATCACTATCACCGATGCGAACTTTGACTTGACCGGCATCACGAATGCTAAACATCTCCCCCCACGGACTAAACAAGGTCAACTCACCGCAACCCTGGCAGGTGGTATCAGCCAGGAATTCGTGTCTGACGCAATGAATGTCAATCAAGTCGATCAAGAGCTGGCACTCACTGCGGATCATTTCGTTTGGGAACCGCTCCCAACCAGGCAGCACCGTATCACCCTCTTCATCAAGGACGGCGTAAAAGCAGGGCGGTACAGTTTCGCCGAGGACAAAGCACTTATCCGCGCCGCTTACGTCACACCCAATCAGTCTCCCGAGGTTTTTACAGCGATCAGTGGGGAGCTTTACCTCGCATCCGACCCTACCGTCACGCACCTTGAAGGCCGTCTTTCGTTCGACGCCGAAGGCGTAGGCGATCCCGATAAAAAGGTTTCCGTGAAAGAAGGCACGTTTCGTTGGCTTGTTTAACTATCCATCAGTGCCATCCCTTGGTAGACCCGCAGCTGGCTTGGTGTCGAAATCTCAATCGGTCCATGGGGTTACTCCTGGCATGTTCTGCGTGGCTAAGTGTATGGGCCGGCTAATAAAAGTGTTATGCCGCTATTTAAACTGCAATAAAAAACACACTAGCACGCCGCTGTAAACTGTCATGTTTGACAGTTTACAGCGGCGTCCAATAAGCGCTTTCATACGCTATCCCGGAATCTGCCTTTAATAGCGGGATATCTATTGTCATGACTGTGGAGAACGCATAAATGAAGATGAATACACCAGCAACCAGGCAGGCAGTAATGGCCGGGACCTGTGTCGGAACGATTAACACTAGTGACGTGTATGAAGCAGGCCTGGTTACGCTATACGAGTACACCTACCCACCTCTTCATAATGCCGCTTACGTCATGCTTGCCCGGCAACGCACCACTCTCCCCCCTCACACGACAAAGGAAATCATGCTGTCTTTTTCCAAGACGCAGCCCAATGGCACCTATGACGTGACACCCGACACACACATTGTCCGCATCACTTTTGCTGACTTCAGCGACCCGGTCAAACCGGTTATTTACACCCAAAGAGGGGGGAAGGCCGAATTGGCCTACGATGTCACCACCGGTGTTTTTTCCGGAAAGCTAACAAGCGTTGTTGTTGAAAACCACGACGATGACGTGCACAAAACACTAACATTAGACATGACGTTTTCAGCTTACAAGAATACTGCAATGCCCAGTCGTTCTCGCACACGATCCGTCGCTGCGTAGACTTTTCAAATAACCAGGATAATAGAAAAGGAAGCCGAAGCTTCCTTTTTTAATTCATCAGCAAACTGGATTATTTAAAACTCATATCGAACACCAACGTTGACCCCGAAAGGCTGCTCGAAATTTTTACCGTTGCTGTAGTCGAAGTCAGCATGCATATGTAATTTTTTTGTCACAGCCACAGCAACCCCTGTACCTAGCTCGGCACGAGAACCGGACAAATCATTATTAAACACGTTGTTGTTAACCTGGACCTCATTGTTTTTCGAAAACTCGTGAGCCCATGCTGCCCGCAGGTAGGGCTGAATCATAGCGCCATTCTTCAACTCGATATTTCGCCCAGCGGTCACGCCGACCTTACCGATAAAGGAACGGGTACGATCACCTTCGGCCTGTAAATCGTTATCCAGGGAATAGTTCTTGCCTTCAATGACCACCGCAGACCATTGGGTGAAGGGTTCAAGGAAGTTTCCGTTGGCGAAGGTTATATGTTTCCCGACCTCCACCGAACCACCCAGCCCCGTATTGTCATAGTCGCCTTTGGCACGGGTGCCATCGCTCAAACTGACTTTCGCTTCATTGCGAAAACGATTGACCTTGAGGACACCGTCGAAATAGAGACCGGTTTCTGGATCAATCCAGGTCAAATAGGTACCCAGGTAGTAGCTCTGCACATCTCCCGAGGTGCCGGCGTCCAGGTTCAGGTCGGATTTGCTTTGCCCCGCCATCACGCCTATCAGCCAATGACCGTCCCCGATGGGTAACGGTGCGTCTACGCCCAATGTGAAACCTTGCTGGGTTTGCTGATAACCGACACCCGAGCCATCGGCGATATTGTACTTGTTGCCATACGTACGACCCCAAGCGCCCGCGCTACCACTTCTGTATCGAAGTTCCCCCATGCGGGAGCGTAAAGATGTCAGCTCGCCTAACCAAACCGTTGAGGCGGTATTGAAGAGTGCGAGCACCGAGCGCGCGCCCGGGCTGACCGTCCGGGTAGTCGGATCGAGGATCCAGTCATTACCACTTTTCGCCAGCCCATAGGAAAAGGCCCCCAGGTCGACCGCACCATTGAACAAAGAGAATCGGGCATCACCACCGGCGGTTTCGACCACACGAATAGGCTGGCCAGCCGCTGGGTCCACACCGCTGCTGGAAATCAGCAACTCATGGTTCCCACTGGCGTTTCCCGAAACAACCAGCCGATCAGTCTGCCCGGTGGCGAAGTCTGTACCCATCACAAACCGGCCATCGCCCGAGAGGTTGGTGACATTCAATTGGTAGAACGCGTTATCAGCACCGAAAACAACAGAACCGCCATTATTGAGAATCAGATTTTCAACCTGGCTGTTGTCCACCAGCACCCATTTAGAACTGTCATTGATGGTTGCGCTGTTCACGTTTTCCAGTCGACCGGTTAACACCGAATCGTTTTGCAGCGTCAGACGAGTCGTACTGTTCTGGTCACTAACTATATTTCCCGACAAGGTGCTGCCATTGACCACCATCGTCGTGTTGGCACCGCCTCTTACATCAAGCAACGTGTCGTTTCCTGCGATTAACCGTGAGTTACTCAGTGTGATGGCCGCCGTGGATGTAGAGGCATTAGCGAAATCCACAAGGATTGCCGGGCCGCTTGTACCCTGCACAGTCGTGTTGGCGAGGTTAAGCACCGCGGGTTGTACTTCGTTCGGGTCAAGTCGGATGAGCACACCATTTTGCCCTCCGACAATGGTGCTGTTAGTAGCGTTTGCGTGCCCACTCTGCAACTGCAACCCATAGCTGGTAGCGCCGGTTCCTTGAAGAGTGGAATCGGTGACATCCAGCGCGCTGTAAGCACTGACCAATGTACCGCCCAACACACCACTGATGATGCTGTTGCCGGTCACTACAGCGGTTGAGCCTGTCTGAGTGGCGGAGTTTCGAACGACCTGCAACCCGAGTCGATTACCGGTAATCGTGCTGTTGTCGATTACAGCATTACTATTGCTCAACAGCACTGCGGCAAGACCGCCAACACCCGTTACCGTCGCGCCTTTCAAGTTGACGTTTGAACCATTATTGGCAGAAATCTGTTGCGTGACACCGCCGGGATTTACGTTAAGTGTTGAATTATTAGAAGTGATACTTAATGTTTTGGCATTGACCGTCAGCGTGGCATTTTGGCTCAGGGACCAGGTTTCCGGTGTGCCGCCATTGACTGTTTCATTTCCTCCAACGACAGGCGCCGCCGTTGAAAACGAAGTAAATAGTGCCAATAACGAAGGGCACAGTAATACTCGCCGCGACGGTTGCTTGAAAATGAATGAAGATTTGCCTCGCATAATTCACACCTACCTTGATATAGCACTTGGCTGGCGCACTCGAACACGAGCAAGCCTGCTTTTTGAGGGTCGCTAGGCTATCTGGACGCTGCACAAAGTTCTGTAGGATTAATCCTTTTTTTACGCAGGTAAAATCGCTCCATATGTAGGCTAAGTACAGATGAGTATTACGGTGCAACAATTCGGCAGGCGTTATAGCCTGCCGCATTGTTGCAACACCAAAATTTCAGGGTAAAGGGTCCACCTCTTCGCAATACTGCAACTCACTGTTTGTTAAAAACACGCGATGGGTCGCCGGTAGAGAATCTGGTGTATCAGCGCCTCCGTCGCGGGTAATCGAATAGGTAAGTATTCCATCCGCCCCATGCAATGGTTTGAAGTGGGTCAAATAATCGCCTATCTCAATAACTTTGCCGCCATCAGGAAAGTCGCCATCTATGTCAAACGTAGCGGTAGTTTTAATATCAACGGGGGGAGTGTCAGAGGTAACTCCTTTCCACGTCAACGTAATGGTTTCCCCATCCACAGTGAATTGATTTTTATGAATAAGTACTTGCAGGTTTCGCCTATTGGCACCGTCCCCTGACGATCCAAAGTTCAAAGTAGGACAGCCAATACGTTTTGCTGGCCCTGCCAACTTTAATACTTCAGGCGCGGCCATTTCGATTGGAAACTCTTCAACAACGATATCTTTTGTACGAGAGCGGGTTGGGTTATTACCGGTAGCTGTAAACAACACATAGCGTAAAACCTTGGTTCCGCTTTGCTGATCTAGCACAATCTGCCATGGAAGGTCGACGCTCAGCGTTGTGCCTTCCTGGCCCGTCGTTAACGGAATGGTCGCGCCAACCTTGATATCATCATACAAAACATCTATCTGCCATCCTTCCTCTGTAGAGGGTGTGTCGAAGAGTTTAATCGAGACCTTAATGCCGTTATCACCATAATCCTCTTCCAATATTTTATCATCATTGCCTTTCGTGGTTTTAAGCGTTGGAGCCTCAAGGCCAATCAGAATCGGATCAGGACCAATAAATGAAATATCAACTTTTATATCTTTAAAGTGCGTAGCAATTTCGCCTTTGCCAGGGCGAAACATTTTATAGCTAACTTTCGTTTCCACCTCCCCATCGGTGTTGCCATAAACACTTTTTATAACGTTGTACGGAATGGTAAAGGTCAGTTCCGTGTTAGCCCCCACCTCTTGCTCCGGAGTAATTGGCGTTCCGCCCCAATAGACGACAATAGAGTCTTTACGCGCACTTGGCTTGGGCACCTGAACTACAACAGTTGCGATTTGGCTGTCGGCGAGATCAATTAAATTGTCGCCACCGACACCATTTGCCAGGGGAAGAACTGGCGGATGAATCGTCGTTGGATCAATTTCCGGCAAAAACACAACCTCCCGCGTGCTGGCATTTGATCTTTTCCCTTTGTTACCAGCAAGATCGGTCACTACATAGACAAGCAAATTCCTGCCTTCATCCCCGTTCCGGAATACATCAGTGGCGATCTTCACTTCATAGGTTGAGGGCAATGGCCCCTCAAACACTGGCTCATCACGCTCCGTATCAGGCGCTACCCCCCAGAAAAATTTCACCACATCAGTAGCATGATAATTGGCGTAAGCAGCCGTTTTAACGGGGACGCCATCTGTATATCTGATGAGAAAATCCTCATCGATCGGGTCAGTCGGCTCCAGATCTACAGGCCATGTAGGCGCGGCTGGCGTTAGGTTTGTGTTTGAAGATTTTATTTTATACGGAGCAGTGAGATCCACCGCGAAAGTGGTAATTAAAGAATGTCCATCATTCGTCCCGCCAGCCCAATAAACATACTGCAATTCATATTCGGTTGGGGTTTCCGGGTCAAGTTCTTCCTTTAGAAAACTTACCCGAACTAATAGTGGTAATGGCCATTGCCGAGTAGGAATATTGTCATCAAGCGCTATCATATCCTCAAGCTCAGTCCAATCAGCTGCACCCTTCTTACGGATAAACAGCTCTATGAGATCTCCTACAGCTTCAGCCGTTGGCTTTGGAATGGTGTATTCCAATGGCGCTGTCAAATGTTCTATTGGTATCCGCAAATCAGGCAACAGCGTTTGTTGTGTAATCGTAGACGCAGGTGGGGGATCCGCAAGCACCCCCTCAGGCCTGGAGTATTGTTGCTGCAGGAATGCTGCTCTCGTCCGATTGCCAAGCTCAACTTTTGCGTTCATTTATATGATCTCCATCTATCCGCATCGATAGCGCAACAAACCAAGCAGTAAGCCGACCACGTCGTGCGCAATTATTCACTTTATTTCGACATTTTACTTATGCTTACTACGCGATTCAGGTCCACATAGACCATTACCCGGAATAACCCTGTCTACTCTGAGCAACGCTGTTGTCGACTGCCCTAGTTTTTTTCTGCCGCGATACATGATGTAATTGACTAGAGCGGAAGCTTTATCTTCCATAGGTTTGATATGCACATCATAGGGTTCTATTACCACCACAAACCCTTCCTTAATATCTTGAACACTTATAACAAGTCGCTCGATTTTCTTATAAGCCCGACGAAACTGAATACTGCTGCCGTTCGGACTTATATAAGCACGCCATACAATTTCACACCGATCTCCCACTTCAAACCCCTTGAGCGGTGGAATTTTTACTTTAATTCCATCCCACATTGGCGGATCAGTCTGGCAATTGATATATCCCCAACCATTCGCGTCGGGAAAACCGGCCTCAGGAAGATCCTTAATGATTGGCGAATGATCGATGGTGAGTGTTCGACGAAAAGAGGGGGCCGGGTTATCAGCCGTGTTAAATTGCACATACCATAAGTTACCGGGCCCGTTTACTTTCAAATACTCCGGTCCAATATGGATAATGAATTCTGGCTTTATATCTGCCGGATAGTAGATATTTTCTATCATTACCAGCGGCTGTCCAGGCTGTTCAAAATAAACACGCAAGATGTCCCGCTCTCCATCCTCTTTGGCGGGGTTATCCCAAAGCTTAACAACCACATCAATCCCCCGGGCCAGTAACTCAAAAGGGATGTGTCCCGCCGGATCAACGTCAGGATCGGCGACGCCAATTACTTTCGGCGGGTCGTAAGTAAGCGGTTGGCGGGAAGGCATCTAACAAATCCTCATCGGGCCGTAGCGCATTGTTCGTCGGGTGGGTGTCATGAGTTAAGTAAATTAAGCGCCGCGCGAGCAAGGCTGACTACTGTCATATCTGACAGGTCCCGCTACCGTTCGTCTGTTATCCCTATGCCGACTGGCTACGTCATCCTTGACGAACGTCAGGTAATGATGTTTTCTGAAACCGGTTTCATAGGTTTCAGTTTCAACATGCGAACCACTCCAACAACAAGGTCGCTTGAATGAACGATTTCTCCGCCGCCCAACGCAGTCGCGTCACCATGCTCGACGTCGCCGAACACGCCGGTGTCTCCAAGGCTAGCGTCTCGCGCTTCATCGGCGACGACCGCGCCTTGCTCTCCGATGCCACCGCCCTGCGCATCGAGCAGGCGATTGCCGCACTCGGCTACCGCCCCAACCAGATGGCCCGCGGTCTTAAACGCGGGCGTACTCGTCTGATCGGCATGCTGGTGGCCGATATCCGTAACCCTTATTCGATCGCCGTGATGCACGGGGTGGAAACCGCTTGCCGTCAACACGGCTACAGCCTGGTGGTGTGCAACACCGACCGCGATGACGAGCAGGAGCGTCAGCACCTGGCGCTGCTGCGCTCGTACAACATCGAAGGTTTGATCGTGAACACCCTAGGCCATCACCTCAACGAGCTGCGCGAACTGCATCGCGAAATGCCGTTGGTGTTGGTGGACCGCAAGGTCGAACAGCTGGAGAGCGATCTGGTCGGGCTGGACAACCCGGCGGCGGTGGAAATGGCCCTCGCCCATTTGCAGGAACGCGGTTATCGCGATGTGCTGATGGTGACGGAACCGCTTGACGGCACCAGCGCGCGGATCGAGCGGGTGAGCAGTTTCAAGGCGCAGATCGCACAGCGCCCGGCATTCAGAGGTGCGGTGGTCGAGACTGGCAGCGAGCTGACCACGCAGTTGAAAACATTCTTGAATACCTCAGGCCCTGGCCCGAAAGCAGTGTTCTGTGCCAATGGCATTGCCGCGCTGGCCAGTACTCATTCGCTGCGTGAATTGCAATGCAATCTGTTTGCGGACGTGGGGGTGATCGCACTGGATGATCTGGATTGGTATCCGTTGGTAGGCAGCGGGATTACCGCGCTTGCTCAGCCGACGGAAGAAATTGGCGCGAGCGCGTTTGAGTGTTTGCTCAAGCGGTTGCGCGGGGATGTCGGTGCAGTGCGGACCCTGGATTTTTCGGCGCGGTTGATTGTGCGGGGGTCGACCCTTGGAAATTTGCGGTGATTGTTATGGCCCCTTCGCGGGCAAGCCCGCTCCCACATTGGAATGCGTTCAACTGTAGGAGCGGGCTTGCCCGCGAAGGGGCCCTAAAAAGCAACACATCAACCAATCAGCCATTTTTTTGAACAAAAATGAAACCGGTTTCAGAGGTGTAGAACAATGAATAAACCACCCGTTTCCATCAGCTTGTCCAGCTACGGCGCAGACCTTGTGCGCCAACGCGGCCAAGGCAGTTTTATCGACATATTGGCCGCTGCCGGCGCCACGCAAATTGAATGGCGCGAAGAATTGCTGACGGATGAAAACCCGCTGCAACTGGCTGACGACAGCCGATCCCAAGGTCTGGAATGCATCTACTCCGCGCCGATGGAACTGTGGCTGGCCGGTCAGTCCAAACCCAATCCCGAACTGCTCACCACGCTTGAGCGTGCCGAATCGTTCGGCGCCAAATGGCTGAAGGTCTCCCTGGGTTACTTCACCGACAACAATGATCTGCAGACATTGAGCCGCGTCCTCGCTCAGAGCCCAGTGCAGTTGCTGGTGGAAAACGACCAGACCTTGCACGGCGGCCGTATCGAACCGTTTCAACGCTTCTTCGGCGAGGTCGAACAACACCAATTGCCGATCAAAATGACCTTCGACATCGGCAATTGGCAATGGCAAGACCAGTCCGCCGCCAGCGCCGCGCGGTTGCTCGGTCGGCATGTCGGTTACGTGCACTGCAAAGCCGTGACACGCCGCGCCGACGGCAAACTGGTTGCCATCCCGCCGACGCCCAGCGACGTGCAACTGTGGGAACAACTGTTGCGGCACATGACCCAAGGCGTTATGCGCGCGGCGGAATACCCGCTGCAAGGCGATGACCTGGTGCAACTGACCCGGGAACACGTCGCCACCCTCGCCCACCTTGGTCAACCCCGGTTGGAGAGTGCTCATGTCTGAGTTCGATATCCTGTCGTTCGGCGAAACCATGGCAATGTTTGTCGCCGAGCAAAGCGGTGATCTGGCCGACATCGGCCAGTTCCACAAACGTATTGCCGGGGCGGACAGCAACGTAGCGATTGGCCTTTCACGGCTTGGATTCAACGTGGCGTGGTTGAGCCGGGTGGGCGCCGATTCGTTGGGGCGATTTGTTTTCGATACGCTGCGCAAAGAAGGCCTGGATTGCGACCATGTCGCCATCGACCCGGCGCACCCGACCGGGTTTCAGCTCAAGTCCCGCACTGACGATGGCGGCGATCCGGCGGTGGAATATTTCCGTCGCGGTTCGGCGGCCAGTCATTTGTCGGTGCAGTCGATTGCCCCGCCACTGCTCGGCGCCCGGCACCTACACGCCACCGGCATTCCGCCAGCCTTGTCCGCATCCGCACGGGAAATGTCCTTTGAGTTGATGACCCGCATGCGTCATGCCGGGCGCAGTGTGTCCTTCGACCCAAACCTGCGCCCAAGCCTGTGGGCCAGCGAGCGGTTGATGATCACCGAGATAAACCGCCTTGCCGCCCTCGCCCATTGGGTGCTGCCGGGGTTGAGTGAAGGTCGCTTGCTGACCGGTTTTGAGGACCCAGCGGATATTGCGGCGTTTTACCTTGATCTCGGTGCTGAAGCGGTGGCGATCAAGTTGGGCCCACAAGGCGCGTATTACCGCACACCTGTAGATCAGGGATTTGTCGCCGGTGTGCCGGTGGCAACCGTGGTCGATACGGTCGGCGCTGGTGATGGTTTTGCCGTCGGCATGATCAGCGCGCTCCTGGAAAACCACAGCGTTGCCGACGCGGTGCGGCGGGCCAACTGGATTGGTAGCCGCGCGGTGCAGAGTCGGGGGGATATGGAGGGTTTGCCGACCCGGTTCGAAATGTCCGCTGAATTTGAGGGCGTCAATCGCGAGCAAGCTCTGCTCCTACAGGTCCTGTAGGAGCAAGGCTTGCCCGCGATTGACGCCCTTGCAGTCACTAAAGATTTAACCCGTTACCTGCTGCGACAAAAACAACAAGCTCAGGAGCACCATCATGAAAACAGCTTCACTCCCCACCCGCCGCTGGTGGTACATCATGCCCATCGTGTTCATCACCTATAGCCTGGCGTATCTGGACCGCGCCAACTACGGGTTCGCCGCTGCCTCGGGCATGGCCGCCGACCTGATGATCACGCCCGGCCTGTCGTCGATGCTCGGCGCGCTGTTTTTTCTCGGTTACTTTTTCTTTCAGGTGCCGGGCGCAATCTATGCGCAGAAGCACAGCGTCAAGAAACTGATTTTCGTCAGCCTGATTCTCTGGGGCGGCCTCGCGACGCTGACCGGGATCGTCTCCAACGCCTACTGGCTGATTGTCATCCGCTTCATGCTCGGCGTGGTCGAAGCCGCCGTCATGCCGGCGATGCTGATCTATCTGTGCCACTGGTTTACCCGTGCCGAACGCTCGCGCGCCAACACCTTCCTGATCCTCGGCAACCCGGTGACCATGCTCTGGATGTCAGTGGTGTCGGGTTATCTGGTGCAGCATTTCAGCTGGCGCTGGATGTTCATCATCGAAGGGTTGCCGGCGGTACTCTGGGCGTTTATCTGGTGGCGTCTGGCCGATGACCGTCCGGCACAAGCCACGTGGCTCAGTGATCAAGAGAAGCAGGACCTGGAAAGCGCCCTCGCCGCCGAACAGGTCGGCATTAAAGCGGTGAAAAATTACGCTGAAGCCTTTCGCTCGCCGAAGGTGATCATCCTCGCCTTGCAGTTTTTCTGCTGGAGCATTGGGGTTTATGGCTTCGTGTTGTGGCTGCCGTCGATCCTCAAGGCTGGCGCGCAGATGGACATGATCGAGGCGGGTTGGCTGTCGGCGCTGCCGTATCTGGCCGCTGTGATTGGCATGCTGTTGGTGTCCTGGAGTTCGGACAAATTGCAGAAGCGTAAACGCTTCGTCTGGCCGCCGCTGCTGATCGCCTCCATCGCGTTCTACGGTTCCTACGCGTTGGGCGCCGAACATTTCTGGTGGTCCTACACCCTGCTGGTGATTGCCGGCGCCTGCATGTATGCGCCTTACGGGCCGTTTTTCGCGATCATCCCGGAGATTCTTCCGGCCAACGTCGCCGGCGGCGCCATGGCGCTGATCAACAGCATGGGCGCGCTGGGATCGTTTGGCGGCTCGTATCTGGTCGGCTACTTAAACAGCAGCACCGGATCGCCGGGGGCTTCGTATTTGCTGATGAGCGGCGCGTTGATGCTCTCAGTGGTGCTGACGATTTTCCTCAAGCCCGGTGCCAGTGACCGGGTCGTGGAGAAGATTGCTGCACAACGTCCAGCGGCTGCTCACCCTTGATTTGAAATTGAGAACATGACGATGAAAAAGCAGGTTGTGCTGTACAAGAAACTCTCGCCGTTGCTCATGGCTCGCCTGCATGAGCACACCGAGGTGACGCTGATCGACAACCTCAACCCGCAGGGCCTCGCGCAATTGCGTGAGGCCCTGCCCCGCGCCCACGGTTTGCTCGGCGCGAGCCTGAAACTGGACGCGGAGTTATTGGACCTGGCGCCGAATCTCGAAGCCATCGCCAGCGTCTCCGTCGGCGTCGACAACTACGACATCGATTACCTCACCGAGCGCCGCATCCTGCTCAGCAACACGCCGGACGTGCTGACTGAAACGACCGCGGACACCGGTTTCGCGCTGATTCTGGCGACCGCCCGGCGTGTGGTGGAACTGGCGAACATGGTTCGCAACGGCCAGTGGAAACGCAACATCGGCCCGCAGCATTTCGGCACCGATGTGCATGGCAAGACGCTGGGCATCATCGGCATGGGACGCATCGGCGAGGCCTTGGCGCAACGCGGGCATTTCGGGTTCGGCATGCCGGTGATCTATCACAGCCATTCGCCGAAACCGGCGGTGGAACAGCGTTTCAACGCGCAGTACCGCAACCTGACAGCGTTGTTGCAGGAGGCAGATTTCATTTGCCTGACCTTGCCGCTGACGGCTGAAACCGAGGGGTTGATTGGCGCTGAAGAGTTCGCCTTGATGCGCCCGGAGAGCATTTTCATCAACATTTCCCGGGGCAAGGTGGTGGACGAAGCTGCGCTGATTGCAGCGCTGCGCGCGGGACAGATTCGGGGTGCGGGGCTGGATGTGTTTGAGCGTGAGCCGCTGGAGGTGGATTCGCCGCTGTTGACGTTGAACAACGTGGTAGCGACGCCGCACATGGGGTCGGCGACGCATGAGACGCGAGAGGCGATGGCCACGTGCGCGGTGGATAATTTGCTGATGGCGTTGGCGGGTGAGCGACCGAGGAATTTGGTGAATGCATCGGCGTGGCGTGGCTGAATCTTTCGTCGTTTGTTGGTCAGCCTTCGCGAGCAGGCTCGCTCCCACATTGGATCTGTGGCGTTCACAAATCTCCTGTGGGAGCGAGCCTGCTCGCGAAGGGGCCATCAAACTCAGCGCAAATCTTTCAGGCCCGGCGCGCGTCCAGAAGATCCGCCGCACACAGCGCAATCCGCCGACACGCATCCGCCAGTTGCACCTGATCCACAACCAACCCGATCCGGATATGTCCCGCTGCGCTCGGCCCAAACGCCTCCCCCGCCAGCACTGACACGCCATAGCCCTCCAGCAACCGCTCGGCAAAACCCTGGGCACCCAGCCCGGTCTGGCGCACATCCACCATCACAAACATCCCGCCATCCGGCCGCACAGGCCTGATGCCGGGGCAACCGCTCAACCGCGCGCACACCAGATCCCGGCGCTGGCGATATTCCTCGCGCATCAACGCCACTTCCGGCAGGTTTTGATCCAGCGCCAATTGGGCCGCGTTCTGGATGAAGTCCGGAATCCCGAACAGCATGCACAACGACAGATTCACCAGATGCTCGGCCATGGGTTTCGGGCCAATCACCCAGCCGACCCGCCAGCCACTCATGGCGTGGGACTTGGACAAGCTGTTGATGGTCGCAGTGCGCTCGGCCATGCCCGGCAGACTCGCCGGGCTGGTGTGCTCGCCCTCGAACAACAGGTCGCTGTAGACCTCATCGCTGATCAGCCACAGGTCATGGCGCAGGCACAATTCGGCGAGCTCTTGCCAAGTGTGTAGCGGCAAACTGGCGCCGGACGGATTGTTCGGACTGTTGAGCAGGATGACCCGGGTTTTCGGAGTAATCAGTGCCGCGATATCCGCCGGATCGACACGAAAGCCGTTCTCCGGACGCACCGCCACCGGCACCACTTTAGCGGCGCAGGCGCCGAACACGCCCTCATAGGTCACATACATTGGCTCGGCGACGATCACTTCATCGCCCGGATCGAGCAGGCATTGCGCGACCGAGTACACCGCGCATTGCGCCCCTGGAAACACAATGACATGGTCGGCGTCCACGCCCTGACCACTGCGCTGGCGATGGCGTCGAGCAATGCTGCTGCGCAGCCCTCGACTGCCGCGCACCTCCGGGTAATGGGTGTCGCCGGCCTGCAAGCTGTCGATGGCGGCCTGGACAATGGGTTGTGGCGTGTCGAAGTCTGGATCACCAATCGACAGCAGCAAGACATCGACACCCTGCTCGCGCATTTCCAGCGCTCGGTCATGAATCTGCCAGGCTGCCGCTCCGTCTCCGGCAATTCGTTTGGTCAAGGCTGAATAGCGCATGTGATTCTCCTGTCGTGCGCGGACTCCCAGCCATCACCCTATCTCAAATCACGAAACGCGCCACCATGGCATTCAAATCCACTGCCAGACGCGACAGTTTATGGGTGGCGGTTTAAATCCTGCGACTGCTGCGCAGTCGGACGCAGCCTCGCAGGCTCGGCAGCTGCTACGAGTTTTGCGTCAGGCTTTGGCGATTCGCCAGACCCGTGCGATGTCACTGGCGCGATCACGCAACAATCGTGGCGCTTCAGCGCACGCCTGTTCCAGCGTTATCGGCCCGCTCGCCAAGGCAAACGCGGCATCGATGCCGTGTTCGTACAACGCCTGATAACCCTCGCCCAAGGTGCCGGCGATCACGATCACCGGCACGCCGTGCTGCCGGGCAATGCGCGCCACGCCGAACGGCGTCTTGCCACGCAAGGTCTGGGCATCGAATCGCCCTTCGCCAGTGATCACCAGGTCAGCACCCTGCACCGCTTCTGCCAAACCGACCAGTTCGGCAACCACTTCCACGCCAGCCTGAAATTGCGCGCCGAGAAATGCCTTCGCGGCAAAACCAAGACCGCCCGCCGCGCCGCTGCCCGGTTCGTCCTTTACGTCGTGACCCAACGAATGGGCGCACAGTTCGGCAAAGTGCCCAAGCGCGTTATCCAGTAGCTGCACTTGCTCGGGCGATGCGCCTTTTTGTGGGCCGAAAATGGCTGAAGCGCCGTGAGGCCCGCACAGTGGATTGTTAACGTCGGCAGCGATGTCGAAGCGCACCTCGGCCAGACGTGGGTCGAAGTCACTGAGATCGATGCGATCCAGTTGTGCCAACGCCAAACCGCCCGGCGCCACGGTTTGCCCCTGCGCATCCAGCAATTTGATGCCCAGCGCCTGCATCGCTCCGGCGCCGCCATCGTTGGTGGCGCTGCCGCCAATCGCCAGAATCACCCGTTGCGCCCCGACGTCGAGGGCCGCGCGAATCAGTTCGCCGGTGCCGAAGGTGCTGCTGATGCATGCATCGCGCTTGCCCGGCGGAACCAACTGCAAACCGCTGGCTTCTGCCATTTCGATGATCGCGGTGTGGTTGTGCGGCAACCAGCCCCACGCGGCATTGACCGTTGCACCGAGCGGACCACGTACATTGGTGCGGCGCAATTCGCCCTCGCAGGCCGCCAGAATCGACTCGACCGTGCCTTCGCCGCCGTCGGCCATCGGGCACTTGAGCAGTTGCGCATCAGGCCAGACGTCTGCCAGACCCAGCGCAATAGCGTCGGCCACGCCTTGGGCGCTGAGGCTGTCCTTGAACGAATCGGGGGCGATGACGATTTTCATGCGAATTCTCCAGTTCCAATGCGTTCCATGCTGCCAGTAGCCCCGGACAATAACGCCAGGCCGCTGCACAAGTAGGCATGGCGTTTATTGTTCATTTTCACAAAATCCTACCGACCTACACACTTGTTGTAGCAGCTGCCGAGCCCGCGAGGTTGCGTTCGGCGGCGAAGCCGTCGTAAACCCGGCAAGCACAATTTCCCTGACACACCGCAGTGCATTATTTTACGACTGCTGCGCAGCCGAACGTAGCCTCGCGGGCTCGGCAGCTGCTACGGGACGGGTGTTCGGTCAGTCTGATTGCGGCAGGAGTTGGACGCCAAGATAGAGCGCAAGCATCCCATCCAGCTTGAGTGGATCAACACCACTCAGCTCGGCAATCCGCTCCATCCGATACCGCAAGCTGTTTCGATGAATCCCCAGTGCATCGGCACACGCCTGGCTCTGCCCATCGTGATCACACCAACTGCGCAAGGTCGCCAACAGTTGGCCGTTGCCGTCCTTGGCGATGACTTTGCGCAGCGGTTTAAGCAATTCGTCCAGCGCATCGTCGTTGCGATGCCGCCAGAGCATCACCGGTAATCGGTAACGGGTGAGCGTCAGCAAGCGCGAACGCGGCAACACATCGCGCCCGTATGCCAGCAAGTCGCCGACACGGCGGTAGCAGCGCCGCAGCCCCGACAATCCCTCGGCCTGCCCGCCCACGGCAATGCGCAAAATATTCCAGCCGAGGCCGTCGAGTTTTTCCAGCAGCCGTTCATTTTCGATAGTTTGCGAGGCCGGTCGGCACCACAGCAACGACGACTTCGCCGAACTCACGCACCAACTGTCCGGGTAACGCGAGGTCAGCCAGGCACTCAGCGCTTCAACGGTTTGCGCCGGGCCGTGTTCCATGCCCAATTCAAACAGATAAGGCACCCGCGTCATCTGTGGTTTGAGCCCCAACTGCTGCGCTTCGTCGAGCAATCGTGGCGAATCCCCCGCCTCGCTCAGCAGCAACGCCAGCAGATCATCGCAACGCTGGCGCCGCCATTGCTGCTCGGCCTGCTGATTGCGCTGGCCGACCAGCATCTCTGCGGTCATTCGCACCAATTCGGCGTAAGTGCGCAGTGCCTCAGGCGCGCCAGTTATGCCGAGCACGCCAATCAAGCGCCCATCGAGCAGCAGCGGAAGGTTGATGCCCGGTTGCACACCTTTGAGATGAATCGCGGTTTGCGCGTCGATCTCCACCACACGACCGTTGGCCAGCACCAGTTGCGCCCCTTCATGGCGGGTATTGATGCGCTCCGGCTCGCCGCTGCCAAGAATCAATCCCTGACTGTCCATGACGTTGACGTTGTACGGCAGGATGGCCATCGCCCGGTCGACGATGTCCTGGGCCAGGTCGTGATCGAGTTCGAACATAACGGGGGTCCTTGAAAACGGTGTGGGACGGGTTGTTCACCCGCACAGGCCTGGGTCTAAAACCCTGTGCTCAGGCACAAAGACAACAAGCAGGAGCGTGGCTGAGACTCTCTGGGCGATCAACGTTACCCTTGCATCGCAAAAAATCATAATAAAGAGAGAGCCGCCATGTCACAGAGCGCCGCCGCTACCCAGGCCATCGTTGACGAGAAAAACGCCGTCTACAAGCGCATTACCCTGCGTTTGATCCCCTTCATCTTCATCTGCTACCTGTTCAACTACCTCGACCGGGTGAACGTTGGATTTGCCAAACTGCAGATGCTCGACGCGCTGAAATTCAGCGAAACCGTGTACGGCCTCGGCGCCGGGATTTTCTTTATCGGCTACGTGCTGTGCGGCGTGCCGAGCAACCTGGCCCTGACCAAATTCGGCCCGCGGCGCTGGATCGCGTTGATGATGATCGTCTGGGGCACGCTCTCGACCTGTCTGCTGTTCGTCACCACCCCGACCGAGTTCTACACCTTGCGCCTGTTCACTGGCGCGGCTGAAGCAGGGTTCTTCCCGGGCGTGGTGCTGTATCTTTCGCAGTGGTTCCCGACCTTCCGCCGTGGCCGCATCATGGCGCTGTTCATGTCGGCGATCCCGGTGTCCGGCCTGCTCGGCAGCCCGTTTTCCGGCTGGATCCTCAACCACTTTGGCGCCGGCCAAGCGGGCCTGGCGGGTTGGCAGTGGATGTTCCTGCTGCAAGGTATTCCGACCGTCATCCTTGGTGCTCTCGCCTATTTCCTGCTGAGCGACAGCTATGCCAACGCCAAATGGCTGACCCCGTTTGAGCGCTCGGTGCTGGAAGAGGATCATGCGGAAGACCTGGCCAACAAACCGAAAACCACCACCGACTCACTGTTGGCGGTGTTCAAGAACCCGGCGATCTGGGCGTTCGGTCTGATCTACTTCTGCATCCAGAGCGGTGTGTACGCGATCAACTTCTGGTTGCCGTCGATCATCAAGAACCTGGGTTTCAGCGATAACCTGGTGATTGGCTGGTTGAGTGCGATTCCGTACCTGCTTGCTGCAGTGTTCATGTTGATGGTCGGCCGCTCGGCGGACCTTCGCAAAGAACGCCGCTGGCACTTAGTGGTGCCAATGCTGATGGGCGCGGTCGGCCTGCTGATCGCGGTGAACTTTGCGACGACGCCGGCCATTGCGATTCTAGGCCTGACCATCGCCACCATGGGCGCCCTCACCGGCCTGCCAATGTTCTGGCCGGTGCCGACGGCGCTGCTGAGCGCAGGTGCGGCGGCGGGTGGTCTGGCGTTGATCAACTCCATGGGGCAGATGGCGGGTTTCCTCAGCCCTTATCTCGTGGGCTGGGTCAAGGACAGTACCGGCTCGACCGATGCGGCGTTGTATTTGCTGGCGGGTGTGATCGTGTGTGGGAGCTTGCTGGCACTGCGGATGACGCGGACATTGCGGGTGTAAGCCTTAACATTTAGCACCGACAAAAACGGCCCTTTCGGGCCGTTTTCTGTTTCTGGCTCAGGCCTGCTTTTGTGGCGAGGGGGCTTGCCCCCGTTGGGTTGCGAAGCGGCCCCGATATCCATACACCTCGGTCTTCCAGTTAAACCGCATTTATCTGAATGACGACTGCTGCGCAGCCGAACGGGGGCAAGCCCCCTCGCCACAGAAAAGCCTTCTCACCCTAGGTTAGGGTCTTGCCATAGAGCCGCTTTAGCTATGCGGGTCGACGTTGTCGAGCATCCGGTTCACCGCCAGTTCACCCAGCATGACGGAATGTTGAATGCCGAGCAGGGTGTGGCGCTGTGTACCGTTCAGTTGCCCGGCGAAATCGCTCAACATGACACTCGCTGATGCCAATGACTCGCAGGCGTTCACCAGCAGGGTTTCGTTATCGGTGTCGGGGGCGGCGAAGTAGATAGTGCTGGGTTTGCGCGGGGTGTCTTTGGGGATGACCGGTTTGAGGTAGTAATCGAGGGCGCGGTCGGCGGCGGTGTTGAGTTTTTTGGGATCGGTGGATTCGTACGGGGAAACGTCGTCGGTGTCGGTTTCTGGCGGGTTGGGTGTGATCTTGAACATAGATGATGCTCCAGGTAAGACATTAAGGAGCCATCACCCTCGCTACCAAACGAAGGGTGGCGGCCATACGCAGGTTGGTAGACCGGTTACCTGGTGCAAGACCCGGCGCATCCGAGGATGCCCTGCGCATGACCGCCATAAATACAGAGGACGAAATGAATCTCTGCATCATGTGCATGTAGCGACAGGTAACCGGGCTACCAAACCCGACCGCTGTTTTTCAGCGGCGAGCAAACGATAGAGCCCAGCCCCAAGGCGCACAAGCCGGCGGATTCTGGCGCAGTCGTAGGCAACGGCGCAAGGTTATGTAGCCTCTAGCCCCATCCATCCAGACCATTTAAACATTACTGTTTATTACCATAATTCCCTGTAGGAGTGAGCCTGCTCGCGATGGCGGTGTGTCAGTCAATTTTGCCCTTACTGACACACCGCCATCGCGAGCAGGCTCACTCCTACACAGGCTCCATCATTGAGCTGATTTTTCGATGGCTCCCGGCAACGGATAAATATATGCGCCCCCTTAAGCTCCTTAACCTCCTTAACCTCCTTAACCTCCTTAACCTCCGCGAATCAGATTGCGGTCAGACACCATGAAGTCAACGCGGGGTTACCACGCGTAGTCTGGAAAGTATTGTTGGGAAAAATGTACCCCCTCCATGCCCCGAAAATTGCACACGTCCATGTATTGGTTTCACGAGCTGGAACCAAGTAAACCCGAACAATGTCATTCCGGAATACATAGTCATAGGTATGGCGTCCTCCTAACGAGTTCATCCATTTTTCGGCGTCAAGAAAAGTGAACACCTGATCGCTAATCTGCAGTTTGAAAACATTGGTGACGGCCACCAGATAGGTAAGGGTTGTACCTTCCTGATCGGTTACATAAATAGTGACCACCCCGTTTTTCAGACCAGTCACTTTCCCCGTCGCTGTCACGGGAGCAGTGGACGGATCAGATGACGCATACTCGTAACGCGGAACACCCCCGACTGGATTACGGGTGGCGGTATTACCGACCGAGTCCTCTCCCGTCTTCGGCCATTGCGGAATCTTGACCGAGAACCCGTTCAAGTTCATTTGAGTACGGTCGATAGAGAAAGCCAGCCGCTTAACCGACCAAGGTCCAGAGACAAGCTGTTCACCGCTTTTTTCGCGCGCTGTGAAACTATGCTGCCCCACAACAATGGGGATTAATGTGCTCTGCCATTTATAGTTCGCGCCCGTTTGAACCTCCTCAACGAACGTCTCACCATCAAAAATCCGCAAGGTAGTGCCTGCAAGCGCAGAGCCCATCAACATGACTTTATTGTCAGAAACATCCCCGCCATTTGCTATTTCACCACCCGCCGAATTTTTAACCGACGTAATCACCGGCGCCAAAATAACTCGCGCTCTTGCGGCTTTGGACTTTGCAAAAACCTCCCCACCCCGAACTTGTTCATAACTCACCTTGACCTGGCTATCCGCAATGACCTTGGCGTTGGGGATCATCAGTTTATAGGTGAAGGGAATCCGGTTAACGGTCGTTTCGACACTGTGCTCTACCGCTGCCCCCCCAGCGTAAGGGGTCGCGATGTATTTCACGCGAATGACGTCGTCGGCGCTCCATACCGGTGAGAACGCGTGCACCTGCACGGTCAGGTCTTTGCTACCCAGTTTGTTGAGGTCGATGGTGTCCGGTGCATCGTTGGGGTCATCCGGGTCTTCGGCGACATCCGGCGCGACCAAACGTACGCCATTCAGATCAACCTCTACCAGCGTTGAGGCTGACCATGGCGAATCCGGGTCCGCGCCGTTTCCTATCTGATCGGAAACCGTAAAGTTAAACACGAATTGTGGGTGGTCGCCGGCACGTTCGAAGACGGCTTTGTCGAGCGTGAGGCAAATCCTGGTCGGCTCTGAGGTCGGAACGGAGGGTGCTTCATCGGCTGTCACATCGCGGTAAACGTCGTGACCATTGCAGTTCAAATGAATTTTGTCGTAGGGCCGGCAATACGGATAAGAAAAACAGATAAGCACGCCCTGCGCCGCACGGTCTGCGTCTATACCGTCCTCAAGTACGTCTTGAGGCAAGATCAGCTCGAGTTCGGAGTGCCCGTCATCACCTTGGACACGATCTTCAATGCCGGGACGGATATCGTTGTACAAGATTCCCAGCGGTGGTTCGGAAGTGCCTTGATTCTGGCTGCCTCGGGTCACGCTATAGGCAAGGTAGTTGACGAAACCTGGCTCGGCCTTCAGCTCGTTTTTCGGGATGTAAAGTATGACGGCATCATTTGTTGATTGCGTTTGTGTGCTAGCAACTAATTTCCCGTTCAAAAGGAGTGCAACTGTGTCAAGCGGTGCTTGGTCAAAATAAGGATCAACTCTCACCTTCGCCCCCATAGGCGTCAGGTCATAAAAATTGATGGCTATTCCACAATCTGCACCGGCTACCGACTTGTTGCTGTCCACTAGATCCGGTGGATACAACACTAATACTGCATTGTCAGGCGATGCTTCATCGAGTTGTTCAATGCTCATGGCAACACTCCAGATACGAATGACGGTAGCGGCTATTTTTCAGGCCACTGGACTGCATCACATCTGATTAGCCAACCTCCGGCTACTGTCATATCTAACAGTAGCGACACGCGGTTACCCATTGACGCCTCTGGGTTCTCAGTACACATTCGCAAATCCCGCCACAAATCAGATTGCCCCGCGCATCGGTTCTGTTATTTGATTGAGCCTTTCCCCCACCGGCAAAAGGATTTCCTCATGAGCTATCGCACGCTGGGTCATTCGGGTCTACAGGTCTCGACTCTCACCCTGGGCACCATGATGTTCGGCGAACAGACCAGCACCGAAGATTCCCTGCGAATCATCGACAAGGCCTGGGACCAGGGCATCAATTTCATCGACACCGCCGACGTTTATACCGGCGGTCGTTCCGAAGAAATCGTCGGCGAGGCGATTGCCCGCAATCGCCACGAATGGGTGCTGGCAACCAAAGTCGGCTTCGGTCCGGTGGACGGGGTGCCGAACCGCAGCGGCCTGAGCCGCAAGCACATTTTTAATGGCATCGAGGCCAGCCTGACGCGTTTGGGCACTGACTATCTCGACATCTATTACCTGCACCGCGAAGACCACAACACGCCGCTGGAAGTTACGGTGTCGGCGATGGGCGATTTGATTCGTCAGGGCAAGGTTCGTTATTGGGGGTTGTCGAACTACCGTGGCTGGCGCATCGCCGAGGTGATTCGGGTGGCCGATCAACTGGGTATCGACCGGCCGGTGATCAGCCAGCCGCTGTACAACATCGTCAACCGTCAGGTGGAAACCGAGCAAATTACCGCTGCGCAAAACTATGGTCTGGGCGTGGTGCCTTACAGCCCGTTGGCGCGCGGAGTACTCAGCGGTAAATACGCGCCGGACGCGAAACCGGACGCCAACAGCCGCGCAGGACGGGCAGACAAACGCATTCTGGAAACCGAATGGCGGGTTGAGTCGTTGCGCATTGCCCAGCAAATCCAGCAGTACACGCTGGACCGTGGCGTGGGGATTGTCGAGTTTGCGATTGCCTGGGTGTTGAACAACAGCGCCGTCACTTCAGCCATTGTCGGGCCGCGTACCGAGGAACAGTGGGACGCCTACACCAAGGCGCAAGCGGTGAAGATTACGGCTGAGGACGAAGTGTTTATTGATTCGCTGGTGGTGCCTGGGCATTCGTCGACACCGGGGTTTAATGATGTGAGCCATTTTGTGTCTGGCCGTAAACCCCGCAATACCTGAAGAAACACAATCCTCTGTGGGAGCGTGCGGTGCGGCGTTCCGACTTGCCCGCGATGGCACCGACGCGGTTTAACTGACACACCGCGTTGCCTGCATCGCGGGCAAGCCATGCTCCTACATTCGATCTGTGTTGATCGATCGGACAATATTTGATACGAAAACCACGTATCCTCTGCGCCCCGTTTCACGTTCAACCTCGCGAGGGCAGTTTGTCTAAAGGTATCGCTTTATCGGTTTCGGCCTCGGTGCTGTTTGCGGTCATGTATTACTACACGTCGTTGCTCACACCTCTGAGCGGCGTGGAAATTTTCGGCTGGCGGATGTTGTTGACCGTGCCCTGCATGACCGTGTTCATGGTGGTGTCCGGGGAATGGACGCGCGTGATCGACATTGTTCGGCGCGCCACCGCGCATCCGAAACTGATCGCGCTCCTGATTGCCTCTTCGGCCCTGCTCGGTGTGCAACTCTGGTTGTTCATGTGGGCGCCGCTCAACGGCTACAGCCTGGACGTGTCGCTCGGGTATTTCCTGCTGCCGCTGACGATGGTGCTGACCGGGCGAATCGCCTATGGCGAGCGTCTGTCCTATCTGCAAAAAATCGCTGTGTTTTTCGCCTGCCTCGGCGTGGCCAATGAGGTGTATCAGGTCGGTGGCTTTTCCTGGGCGACCTTGCTGGTATGCATCGGCTATCCCACCTATTTCGTGCTGCGAAAACGGCTTGCCACAGACAACCTTGGCGGGCTATGGCTGGACATGGCATTGACGCTGCCGTTGGCCTTCTGGTTTGTGCAGAGTGGTGTGCAGGGTTTCGGCGTGTTCGATCAACACCCGTGGCTGTCACTGTTGATCCCGATTCTCGGGGTGCTCAGCGCTTCGGCGTTGGTGGTCTACATCATCGCCAGCCGGTTGTTGCCATTCAGCCTTTTCGGGTTGTTGAGTTATGTCGAGCCGGTGTTGTTGCTGGGAGTGGCATTGCTGCTGGGGGAAAGCATCAAGCCTGGGGAATGGCTGACTTACATTCCGATCTGGTTGGCGGTGGTGGTATTGGTGTTTGAAGGCTTTAAACACCTGATGCGGCACCGCCGACCTTAAGCCCCACAAATAACAATGTAGGAGCTGGCTTGCCAGCGAAGGCGTCGTGTCAGTCAACTGATATATTGAATGAACGATTGCCTTCGCTGGCAAGCCAGCTCCTACACAGGGTTAGTGGTGTGGCTGGTTAATCGGTGGCGAGTACGCCACGACGAACCTGGTCACGTTCGATCGACTCAAACAGTGCCTTGAAGTTGCCTTCGCCGAAGCCATCGTCGCCTTTACGCTGGATGAATTCGAAGAACACCGGCCCCATCAGGGTTTCCGAGAAGATCTGCAGCAGCAGACGCTTGTCACCCGACTCGGACGAACCGTCCAGCAGAATCCCGCGTGCTTGCAGTTGATCAACCGGCTCGCCGTGGTTCGGCAAACGGCCTTCGAGCATTTCGTAATAGGTTTCCGGTGGCGCGGTCATGAAGCGCATGCCGATGCTTTTCAGGTGATCCCAGGTCTTGATCAGGTCTTCGCTGAGGAAGGCCACGTGCTGGATGCCTTCGCCGTTGAACTGCATCAGGAACTCTTCGATCTGCCCGGCGCCCTTGGACGATTCTTCGTTCAGCGGGATGCGGATCATGCCGTCCGGCGCGGTCATGGCCTTGGAGGTCAGGCCGGTGTATTCGCCCTTGATGTCGAAGTAGCGAATTTCGCGGAAGTTGAACAGTTTCTCGTAGAAGTTGGCCCAATAGGCCATGCGACCGCGATACACGTTGTGGGTCAGGTGGTCGATGATTTTCAGACCGGCGCCGACCGGGTTACGGTCCACGCCTTCGATGAACACGAAGTCGATGTCATAGATCGAGCTGCCTTCACCGAAACGGTCGATCAGGTACAGCGGCGCGCCGCCAATGCCTTTGATCGCCGGCAGATTCAGTTCCATCGGGCCGGTTTCGATGTGGATCGGCTGGGCGCCGATTTCCAGCGCGCGCTTGTAGGCGAGCTGCGAATCCTTGACCCGGAACGCCATGCCGCACACCGACGGGCCATGCTCGGCCGCGAAGTACGAAGCGACGCTGTGCGGTTCGTTGTTGAGGATCAGGTTGATCGCGCCCTGGCGATACAGGTGCACGTCTTTGGAGCGGTGGGTCGCAACCTTGGTGAAGCCCATGATCTGGAAGATCGGCTCCAGGGTGTTCGGGGTTGGCGATGCGAATTCGATGAATTCAAAGCCCATCAAGCCCATTGGGTTTTCGTATAAATCTGCCATTTTGGCGCCTCATCATGCTTTTAGAATTAACGGCTGAAATTAGCCAATGTTAGTTGCTAGCAATGCTGAGACCGGCGGGTGGCGCACAGGAGATGCCCCGCACGCTGCGGGCGAGGAAGTCACCGTAGATCAATTGAAACCCGAAACTCTTCATTGTCGACCCAAGGCTCTTGCGGGCGAGGCTTCTGCTACCAGAAGACGTTTATTATTGTATGCGTAACCCGATTCTACACAGCGTAAATCGGTTTGTCCGCCTTCTGTATCAAATCCCCTTTTCCCCTACTCGTGCAAGGGGTTTGTTGCAGAGGAAAATTCCCGCCAGAATCAGCACGCCGCCAAGGCACATCGCCAGGGTCAATTGCTCGCCGAGCAGCAGTGCACCAAGGATGACCGCGGTCAGTGGGTTCAAGGCAATGAACACACCTGAACGCGTCGCACCGATCTGGCGAATGCCCTCGTAATAGCCAATGTAGGCCAGCGCCGAACCCAATACCCCGAGGTACATCAGGCTCAACCATTGTTGCGGGCCGAGGCTGACCAGCGCGCTGACACTCAGTTCGCCGCGCACGGCACTGGTCACCCAGAGCATCACTGTGCCCAGCAGAATCGAATACGTCACCGTCTGCACGGGTCCCAACGACTGATTCAGCTCTTTGGAAAACAGCGAATAAATCCCCCAGCCAAGCACGCAGCCGAAAATCAGCAGGTCACCGATCCAGGCATCGGCATTGCCGACCAACGACTGGGGATTACGACTGACAATCACCACACTCGCCCCGGCAATACAGATCGCGATACCGAAGACCTTCGCCCGGCTCAAGCGCTCCTTGAACAGCCACCACGAGGCAAGGCCGATCACGGCGGGGTTGAGCGCAACGATCAACGAGGCTCGTGAGGCATTGATGTAATGCAACCCATAAAAGAAGCACAGGTTGTAGAAGAAGATCCCGAAGAACCCCAACAGCGCCAGTTGCAGCCATTGCCGCAGGTTGGGCCGGGACAAAGGGACTCGCGCCAGCAGCAGAAACAGCAACAGTGCCGCGCTGGCCAGCAAGAACCTGAGGCTGGCGGCGAACAACGGGCTGAGGCTGTCGGCCAGAAACCGCCCGGCGACGAACGTCCCGCCCCAGATCATGGTGACGGCGGCGAGCTTTAGATACACCGGGGTGTGCGATGTCGTTGTTTGCACAAAGATTGTCATAGGGGGGCAAAACCAGGCTTAGGCAGATGACGTATCATCCGACTAATGATCGATCATCGTAAAATGAGTAAATACTCATGACTCTGACACAGCTCGAAATTTTCTCGCTGGTTGCCGAACTGCGCGGGTTCACAGCGGCTGCCAATCGCTTGGGGATTTCCCAATCAGCGGTTTCTCACGCGCTCAAGTCGCTGGAACAGGAGCTCGGCGTCGAATTGTTGCGGCGGCATCAGTCCCAGGTCGAATTGAGCGACATCGGTCAGCAGTTGTTGTTGCGCGCCCGTGCAATGCTCGGCCTCGCCAACACCTTGCGCCAGGAAGCCGCCGATGCTCGCGGGATGAAACGCGGCACGCTGCGCATTGGCTCGTTTGGCCCGACCTCGTCGATCAGGCTGTTACCGCTGATCCTGCAACACTACCGCGCAGCTCACCCCGGCATTGAAGTCCACATTGACGAAGGCCCGGACCGCCAGGTGATTCAATGGCTTGAAGAGCGGCGAATCGATATCGGCTTTGTGGTGCTGCCCGAAGAGCGCTTCGACACATTTGCGCTGCTTGAAGACCAGATGGTTGCACTGCTTCCCGCTGATCACGCGCTGGCGGGGCGTGACAGTCTGAGCTTGAGCGACTTGTGCAGCGACCCGTTCGTGCTGACCGAAGCCGGGTCTTCGGAGCTGGTCTCACGCCTGTTCAGCGCCGCCCGTCTGACACCGAATATCCGTTATCGCTGCTCACAATTGATCAGCACGCTGGACGCGGTGGGCCGCGGTGATGCGCTGACCGTCGTCGCAGAAAGCTCGCTGCCCGACGACGACAATCGCCGATATGTGAAAAAACCACTGTCGCCCGCCGTCATTCGCCAGGTCGGGCTGGCGGTGCTTGACCAGCGCCAGTCGTCACCCGCCACGTTAGCCTTCGTTAAATTGGCCACCGGATTGAACGCCCGTTGAGCGGCATAAGTGCACAGGGCCGACTATCATGGCCATTACCTGAACTCTTTTTGGGAGGCGTGTTGTCGTCCTGCCAGCATTTGAGAGCCGTGTTTTTTCGTGAGAGGTTTCGCGAATGCCGTTGACCGCCAAAAGCCGTCGCCCGATGCACACCCGCATTATTGTGACTCTTCTGTGTGGGCTGCTCCCGGTGATATTGGGCTGCGTCATTCTCTTTATGCAGGCTGGACGGGTTCTCAAGCAAAGCAGCCGGCTGACCGCAGACGAAGCCCTGCGCCAATTCGAACTGATGCTCGACAATACGGCCCAGTCCGCACGCGAATTGCTGCCGCTGGCCGGCCAAAATTGCAACGACGTCAAGCTGGCCCTGCGCGAACAGGTCACGCGCCGCCCGTTTGTGCGCTCCGCCAGTCTGGTATGGGACGACACCATTTATTGCAACTCTTTGTTCGGCGAGGTCCAGGAGAAGATCGCTGCCGGCGACTATGCGCAAGGCAGGCTGCTGCTCATGAGTGGCAATCCGGTCACCCCCGATACGGCGGTGCTGGTGTACCGCCTGAGCGAGGGCAAACAGGGCGCGCTGACGACCCTGGACGGTTACCACTTAAGTACCGTGCTGCGACTGATTGGTCGCAACACATTGCTGCTACTGCGAGTTGGCCCGAACTGGTTGTCCGCCGACGGCAAGGTCCACGGAGGCGCCCTGCCCGCCTTGCCCGTGGCCGAAAGGGAGCGTTCTTCCTCGCGCTATGCCTTTACCGTCTCCGCCGGCTTCCCCGAGGGCGAAACCTGGCGCTACATGGCCAGCGAATACCCGCCTCTGTTCAGCCTGCTGGTTTTTTTTGGTGTGGTGTCGGGCGCCATTGGGCACTTCCTGCAAAAACGCTCATGGTCGCCTACTCGCGAAATGCAGCGCGCCTTGGTTGCGCAAGAGTTTGTCCCGTATTTTCAACCGGTCGTGCATGGCGATACCAGGAAGTGGTCCGGCACCGAAGTGCTGATGCGCTGGAAACACCCGAAGGAAGGCTTGGTACGCCCTGAAATGTTCATCCCGTTTGCCGAAGATTCCGGACTGATCGTGCCCATGACCCGTTCACTGATGCGACAGGCCGCCAAATGGCTGGGCCCTGTTTCTTCCTCGTTCAGTGAACCCTTTCACATCGGCATCAACATCACCGCCAGTCACTGCAACGACCTGAAACTGGTGGACGACTGTCGTGAGTTTCTCAGCGCCTTCGCACCCGGCTCCATCAACCTGGTACTGGAACTCACCGAGCGCGAACTGATCAAGCCGAGCGATGTCACGCTTCAGTTGTTTGAACAGCTTCATGCGCTTGGCGTGATGATCGCGATTGACGACTTTGGTACCGGGCACTCCAGTCTGGGTTATCTGCGTCAGTTCAATGTGGACTTCCTGAAAATCGACCAGAGTTACGTTGCCATGATCGGTATCGACGCCCTTTCGCGGCACATTCTGGACACCATCATCGAACTCTCGGCCAAGCTCGATCTGGGGATCGTCGCCGAAGGCGTGGAAACCCAAGAACAAAGTGACTATCTGAGCGCCCACGGCGTTAACTTCCTGCAAGGTTATCTGTACGGTCGACCGATGCCCGGCGCAGAATTCATTAACGCATTAACCCACCAATAACTAGTGACTTTAAGCGACGGGGCATCGACAACCCGCACCAAATTGAGTCCAAAGACTACTGTTGTTACATGAAGAAAAAGTCAGGATTTACTCTTGGCCAATTAACTACTACAATTTTTCATGCCTGAGCAAAATTGGCAGGTGAGCCACTATCACCGAGTCGCTTCAAGGCTCTTGGCTTATAGCTTTGTTTGCGGTTGGTATCAGCCAAACACACTATTGGAGTAAAGATATTGTCCAGACTCGCTGAATTTCGTGCAGCTGAAAAGGCCCTTCAGGAACAGCTCAAGCAGCTGGAATCGCTGAAGAATGATGCCGGGCTCAAGAAAGAAATCGAATTCGAAGAAAAGCTCCAGGGTCTGATGAAAACCTACGGTAAGAGCCTGCGTGACATCATCGCCATTCTCGATCCGAACCCGGCAAAATCCGGTCTGCAACAAGCAAAAACGCCTAAAACCCGCCGTGCTCGCGTGGTCAAGGTCTATCAGAACCCGCACACGGGTGAACTGATTGAAACCAAGGGTGGCAACCACCGTGGCCTGAAAGCCTGGAAGGAACAATACGGTGCATCCACTGTTGATTCCTGGCTGCGCAGCTAACAGCTAGCGGTTATAAAAAAGCCCTGCCAATGCAGGGCTTTTTTTATGGATACCCTCTAAATGCAACGATTCGAGGGGGATCAACTCGCAACTTGCCGATTAACTTAGTGTTTAGTGCCTTTAGGTATCTAAAAATGTCGAAACCCGCCAAAATCCGCCACCACGTAAAATCCCGGCACTAAAGTTTCAAGCTGTTACGGACTGCTTCAATTTCTTCCTGACTTTCCTTATAAGCCTCGGCCTGCCCCGCGTACGAAAGAACATAGGCGTTATCGGCATCCACCGCCCCCACCAATGTTTGCGACAGCACATGTCGTCCGTTCTGGGTAATGGTGCAGGTAGTTTCCAGTGCCGACAGGCGGCCCAGTGTCGCGGGATGAATCTTGTTACAGACACTTTGATAGCCGCTTTGAAAGAAGTCCTTTTGCACCGCTTTACGCATTTCCAGCAGCACGCCCTGCACATTCACCTGATGACCGCTCTCCACCTGAGTCATGGTCAATTCCATGACCATCACCGGCGTGCCGCTTTGATCGTTTTTGACCGCGCGCTGACGGGACACTTTAGAGCCGGAGTCTTCATGCGCGAGGGCTTCGACTTCCCAGCCACTTGGCCATGTCACCTGTGGCGCCTCTGCATGAGCGCTGGCAACCGCTGACATGATGCCAAGCATGACGAACATCGATTTACAGAATCGAACCATTGCAATAAGCACTCACGAATTGAACCGTAAAGTCTGAGCCTCGCCCGCCTGTCAGGCAATAGCTGACGGTTTGGGTTTGGTGATGTCTGAGGCCTTGCGTATCATTGTCGCCATTCGTTAGCCCCACTTATTTTCCGGAGGGCCCATGAGCCTGCACGAATTGAACACTGTCCCAGGCGTCACCGCCCAGCCTGATACCGCGACCCAGAAGTTCGTCTTCAACCACACCATGCTTCGGGTCAAGGACATCATCAAGTCCCTGGATTTCTACACGCGCATCCTCGGTTTCACCCTGGTGGAAAAACGCGATTTCCCTGAAGCGGAATTCAGCCTGTATTTCCTGGCCCTGGTCGACAAAAACCAGATCCCGGCCGATGCTGCTGCTCGCACCGAGTGGATGAAGTCGATCCCCGGCATTCTCGAACTGACCCACAACCACGGCACCGAGAACGATCCGGACTTCGCCTACCACAACGGCAATACCGACCCACGCGGCTTCGGTCATATCTGCATTTCCGTGCCGGACATCCGCGCGGCGTGCGAGCGTTTTGAAGCACTGGGCTGTGATTTCCAGAAGCGCTTGAATGACGGGCGCATGAAGAGCCTGGCCTTCATCAAGGACCCGGATGCGTACTGGGTTGAGATCATCCAGCCCGCGCCGCTGTAAGCCCCCTCACCACAAGGCCCGCTCCCACAGTTTGGAATGTGTGCAACACAAAAAACCCCATGATCACTCATGGGGTTTTGTGTTTTCAGCGTCGGCGTTTACGCCGGGGCCGAGGTCCGGATCAGGTGATCAAACGCGCTCAGGGAAGCCTTCGCGCCCTCGCCCACGGCGATCACGATCTGTTTGTAGGGCACGGTGGTCACGTCACCGGCAGCGAATACGCCCGGCATCGAGGTTTCACCGCGAGCATCAACGATGATCTCGCCACGAGGCGACAGCTCGATGGTGCCTTTGAGCCAATCGGTGTTGGGCAGCAAACCGATCTGCACGAAGATGCCTTCCAGCTCGACCGTACACAACTCGTCCGACTGACGATCCTTGTAGCGCAAGCCGTTGACCTTCTGACCGTCGCCCAACACTTCAGTGGTTTGTGCACTGGTGATCACGGTGACGTTGGGCAGACTGTGCAACTTGCGCTGCAAGACCGCGTCGGCGCGCAGCTGCACGTCGTACTCCAGCAAGGTCACGTGAGACACAATGCCGGCCAGATCGATTGCCGCTTCAACGCCGGAGTTACCGCCGCCGATCACCGCCACACGCTTGCCCTTGAACAGCGGACCGTCGCAGTGTGGACAGAAACATACGCCCTTGGCTTTGTATTGCTGTTCGCCCGGCACACCCATTTCACGCCAGCGCGCACCAGTGGCAAGAATCAGCGCCTTGGTTTTCAGCGTGGCGCCGCTTTCGAACCGAACCTCATGTAACTCGCCCGGATTCTTCGCTGGAATCAGCGCGGTGGCCCGTTGCAGGTTCATGATATCGACGTCGTATTGCTTGACGTGTTCTTCAAGGGCACTGGCCAGCTTCGGCCCTTCGGTTTCCTGCACGGATATGAAGTTTTCGATGGCCATGGTGTCGAGCACCTGCCCTCCAAAACGTTCCGCCGCCACGCCCGTGCGGATGCCCTTACGCGCCGCGTAAATGGCCGCCGAAGCACCCGCCGGGCCACCGCCGACGACCAGCACGTCAAAGGCGTCCTTGGCGCTGAGCTTCTCGGCTTGACGCTCGATACCACCGGTGTCGAGCTTGGCGAGGATTTCTTCCAGGCCCATGCGCCCCTGACCGAAATTCACACCGTTCAGGTAGATGCTTGGCACCGCCATGACCTGGCGTTCATCGACTTCAGCCTGGAACAGCGCACCGTCGATAGCGACGTGGCGGATGTTCGGGTTCAACACGGCCATCAAGTTCAGGGCCTGGACGACGTCCGGACAGTTCTGGCAGGACAGCGAGAAGTACGTCTCGAAACTGAACTCGCCTTTGAGTGAGCGAATCTGTTCGATCACTTCAGCACTGGCCTTCGAAGGATGTCCACCGACTTGCAGCAGAGCCAACACTAACGATGTGAATTCGTGGCCCATCGGGATGCCGGCGAAACGCAGGCTGATGTCGGCTCCCGGGCGATTGATCGAAAACGATGGCTTGCGTGCATCGTCACCGTTATCGAGCAAGGTAATTTGCGTGGAAAGACTGGAAACGTCTTTCAACAGTTCAAGCATTTCCTGGGATTTCGCACCGTCGTCGAGGGAGGCAACGATCTCTATCGGCTGGGTGACCCGTTCCAGGTACGACTTCAACTGGGCTTTAAGATTGGCGTCCAACATACGGGCGATTTCCTTTCTTCTGTTTCATAAAAAGCAGACATAAAAAAACGCCCGAGCGAATCTCGCCCGGGCGTTTTTGAGGGCGGTTGCAGCTTACTTAGGTGCGGAAACCCGCCCTGATGATGCGATCCACAGACTTAGATCTTGCCGACCAGGTCCAGGGACGGAGCCAGAGTGGCCTCGCCTTCTTTCCACTTGGCTGGGCAAACCTGGCCTGGGTGAGCAGCGACGTACTGGGCAGCCTTGATTTTGCGCAGCAGTTCGGAAGCGTCACGGCCAACGCCGCCATCGTTCAGTTCAACGATTTTGATCTGGCCTTCAGGGTTGATCACGAAGGTGCCACGGTCAGCCAGGCCTGCTTCTTCGATCAGCACGTCGAAGTTGCGGGAGATAGCGTGAGTCGGGTCGCCGATCATGGTGTACTGGATTTTGCCGATGGCTGGCGAAGTGTTGTGCCAGGCAGCGTGGGCAAAGTGGGTATCGGTGGAAACGCTGTAGATCTCGACGCCCAGTTTCTGGAACGCCTCGTAGTTGTCAGCCAGGTCTTCCAGTTCAGTCGGGCAAACGAAGGTGAAGTCAGCCGGGTAGAAGAAAACGACAGACCACTTGCCTTTCAGGTCAGCGTCCGACACGTGTACGAAGTCGCCATTTTTGTAAGCGTTAGCTTTGAACGGTTTAACTTGGCTGTTGATGATAGGCATCGGTGACTCTCCGTCTGGGTTGAAAAGTTTGGTTAACAAGTTGATGGGGTGAATCCTACCCACTCGATCCCTGAAAGACTCATTGGCAAACCTCATGCTGCTGATTTGTTTTCGCTATTAACCGACGGTATTAATAGAAGAAAACGTGATCTACAGCGCCAACGGCTTTTCGGCGAGTCGGGCCATGCCGAGAAACGGGCTGGCTTCAACATAGCGCATGGCGGACTTCATATCCTTCCAGCCCACGTAACTCATCAACGACTTCAAGTCCCAACCGCTTTGATGAGCCCAACTGGCAAACCCGCGTCGCAAGGAGTGACTGGTGTAGTGCTCGGCGGGAATGCCGGCACGCTCCAGCGCCTGGCGCAGTAGCGGGATGACGCTGTTGGCGTGCAGCCCCTCCTCGCTCAAGTGGCCCCAACGGTCGATGCCTCGAAAAACCGGCCCGCGAACCAGTGCAGCTTCGGTGATCCACTGGATGTAGGCGTTCACCGGGCAAAGGCGCTGCAAGGCCGGGGTCTGGTAGGTCTTGCCAAGATTCTCGCGGTCACTCTTGGTTCGCGGCAAATAGAGCGTGATACCGGAACTGGCGATCGCCTGAACGTGTTCGATTTGAACACGGCACAACTCATCACTACGAAACCCGCGCCAGAATCCCAGGAGGATCAGCGCCATGTCGCGCCGAGCCCGCAGGAGTGCGGGTTGATCCTGCTGCGCCTTGGCCGCTGTCGCTTCCTGTTCCAGCCAGGCAACCACCTGCTCCAGATGCTGGAGTTGCAAAGGTTCAGCCTGTTTCTCCTGGGCCGGGTGCAACGCGCGAATGCCTTTGAAGACCTTGCGTACCACCGGCGCCTTGGTTGGATCGGGAAACCCTTGGCTGTTGTGCCACTGCGCCAGCGCCGACAAGCGCAACTTCAGCGTGTTGATCGATAACTCCCCCGCATATGCCACCAGATAGCGCGCGACGCTGTCGGCAGTCGCAGGCAGAAACCCGCCCCAACTGACTTCGAAATGCTCAATGGCCGCCCGGTAGCTGCGGCGGGTGTTGTCGCGCGTGGCGGCCTGTAGGTAACGATCCAGCTCAGTCATCGGCTCAACTCTCTAAAACGTACCGCGTTGGCGGGTGCAATCGCGCCGTGTAGCTCATCACACGGGGTAATACCAGTATATCCCGCATGACAAACTGACATCATTTATCTTTATTTTTTCGATGGTACACTGCGTACCATAGTGGTATGTACCACAGTGCTAAATCGTAGGAGAACTCATGGCTCGTGGCGGCGTAAATAAAGCAGTGGTGCAAGCGGCACGGTTGGCGATCCTCGCCCGCGGCGAAAATCCAAGCATCGATGCAGTACGGATCGAAATGGGCAACACGGGTTCGAAAACTACGATCCATCGCTATCTGAAGGAGCTGGACGACGGCAGAGAGCGCGCCGAGCCCGCGCCAGAACCTATCGATGACGAGCTGGCGGGACTGGTTTCACGCCTGGCTCAACGCCTTAAGGAGAAGGCCCAGGAACCCATCGACCAGGCTCGTGAGCAGTTCGATCAGCTGCGCAAAGCGCTGGAAAGCCAACTGACAGACGCACAGAAAACCAACACCGAATTGCATCAGCAGTACGAGATGCAAAGCCTGGCGCTGACACAGGAATCAGAGTCACTTCAAGAAACCCGTTCGATGTTGCAGACCGAGCAGACCCGCAACGCTGGGCTGAGTCAGGCGTTGGCCGGCTTCGAATTACGCTTGCAGGACAGGGACGAGCAGATCCGCTCGCTGGAAGAAAAGCACCTGCATGCGCGCGAGGCCTTGGAGCACTACCGTAATGCCGTCAAGGAACAGCGCGAGCAGGAACAAAGCCGCCACGAAAGCCAGGTGCAGCAGATTCAAATGGAGTTGCGTCAGGCGCAGCAAAGCGCAATGGTGCGCCAGGATGAGATCACCCAATTGCACCGCGACAATGAGCGCTTGTTCACCGAAAACCGCGGCGCGCAGAGAGAGCTGAACCTGTTGCAGGATCAACTCAAGCAAACCAATAGCCGACAGGACCAGTTGCTGGAACAGGTCCATCGCATCGACAGCGAACGCACCCTCCTCCAGGAACGCTTGCGCGTCGCATTGCTGGAAAGTCAGTCGTTGAAGCAGCGTGTCGACGAGCAGTCGCAGATAAACAAAGTGCTGGAAATCGAACTACTCAAGACTCAGGCGAGCCTGGATGAAAGCGTGCGCCTGGCGGCGGTCAGTGCGACAGCGCCAGACGCAGCCAAGGACGATTAACCTGCGACGGACGTGCGCATAGTGACGAACTCTTCGGCGGCCGTCGGGTGCACGCCGATGGTTTCGTCGAAATCGCGCTTGGTCGCCCCAGCCTTCAAGGCAATGGCCAGCCCCTGCACGATCTCGCCGGCATCCGGCCCGACCATGTGACAGCCAAGAACCTTGTCGGTCTTGGCATCTACCACCAGCTTCATCAGCGTGCGCTCCTGGCATTCAGTCAGGGTCAGCTTCATCGGGCGGAAACGGCTTTCGTAGATCACCACCTCGTGGCCGGCTTCGCGGGCGTCTTCCTCGCTCAAGCCAACGGTGCCGATGTTCGGCAGGCTGAACACGGCGGTCGGGATCATCTTGTAATCCACCGGGCGATATTGCTCAGGCCTGAACAAGCGTCGCGCCACGGCCATGCCTTCGGCCAAGGCGACCGGCGTCAGCTGAACCCGACCGATCACATCGCCGAGCGCCAGAATCGAGGGCTCGGCCGTCTGAAACTGCTCGTCGACCTCGATAAAGCCTTTCTTGTCGAGTTTGACGCCGGTGTTTTCCAGGCCGAGATTATCGAGCATCGGACGCCGACCGGTCGCGTAGAACACACAATCCGCCTCCAGCTCGCGGCCATCCTTGAGCGTCACTTTCAGGCTGCCATCAGGTTGCTTGTCGATACGTTCGATGTCGCTATTGAACTGCAGGTCCATGCCGCGCTTGGTCAGCTCTTCCTGCAAATGCTTGCGCACCGCCCCATCGAAACCGCGCAGGAACAGCTCACCGCGATATAGCAACGTGGTCTGGGCGCCCAGCCCGTGGAAGATACCCGCGAACTCAACGGCGATGTAACCGCCGCCAACTACCAGAACACGCTTCGGCAACTCCTTGAGGAAGAAGGCCTGGTTGGAACTGATTGCATGCTCATGCCCCGGAATTTCCGGGATCTGCGGCCAGCCACCGGTCGCAATCAGAATATTTTTAGCGGTGTGGCGCTCGCCATTGATCTCGACCGTGTTTGGGTCAACGATTTTGGCGTGACCTTCATGCAAGGTCACGCCGCTATTGACCAGCAAGTTGCGGTAAATGCCATTCAGGCGATTGATCTCGCGGTCCTTGTTGGCGATCAGCGTGGCCCAGTCAAACTGTGCCTCGCCCAGTGTCCAGCCGAAACCGGACGACTGCTCGAAGTCCTCGGCGAAGTGCGCGCCGTAAACCAACAATTTTTTCGGCACGCAGCCGACGTTCACACAAGTGCCGCCCAGGTAGCGGCTCTCGGCCACGGCCACTTTCGCGCCAAAACCGGCGGCAAAGCGCGCAGCGCGCACACCACCGGAGCCGGCGCCAATCACATACAAATCAAAATCAAAGGCCATTTTCAATCTCCTCGGCAGTCCACAAGCATACCCGCAGACGTCCGCCGGGCAAGTACTGCAAACGATATGGGGGCCAGAAATGAAAAAGCCACCTGCGAAGGTGGCTTTTCATTACAAGTGGGTCAGGCGTTATCAGTAAGCCTTGCCAGTCTTGTAGAAGTTCTCGAAGCAGAAGTTGGTCGCCTCGATGTAGCCTTCAGCGCCACCGCAGTCAAAACGCTTGCCCTTGAACTTGTAGGCAATCACGCAACCGTTTTTCGCCTGCTTCATCAGCGCATCGGTAATCTGGATCTCGCCACCTTTGCCCGGCTCGGTTTGCTTGATCAGCTCGAAGATGTCCGGAGTCAGGATGTAACGACCGATAATCGCCAGGTTCGACGGAGCGTCTTCCGGGGCCGGCTTCTCAACCATGTTGCGTACACGGTACAGGTCATCAGCGATCAACTCGCCGGCGATCACGCCGTACTTGTTGGTTTCCTGCGGATCCACTTCCTGAATCGCGACGATGGTGCAGCGGTACTGTTCGTACAGCTTGACCATCTGAGTCAGTACGCCGTCGCCTTCGAGGTTGACGCACAAGTCGTCCGCCAGTACCACGGCAAACGGCTCGTCACCGATCAACGGGCGACCCGTCAGGATCGCGTGGCCAAGGCCTTTCATTTCAGTCTGACGGGTGTAGGAGAACGAGCATTCGTCCAGCAGCTTGCGGATGCCGACCAGGTATTTTTCCTTGTCGGTGCCCTTGATCTGGTTTTCCAGCTCATAGCTGATGTCGAAGTGGTCTTCGAGGGCGCGCTTGCCACGACCGGTGACGATGGAGATTTCGGTCAGACCAGCGTCCAGTGCTTCTTCGACGCCGTACTGGATCAGTGGCTTGTTTACCACCGGCAGCATTTCTTTGGGCATGGCTTTAGTCGCTGGCAGGAAGCGAGTACCGTAACCGGCTGCTGGGAACAAGCATTTCTTGATCATAAAAGTCCTTGAAAGGGCTGTGTGTACGAGTTTCGGCGCAGTCTAATCAGGCGGCGCGCACCTTACAATGCCCCGCACTGGCTAACCGATGCCAACATAGAGAAATATTCCCGCGGATAGTTCCGCAGATCGTGCGGCAGCTTCTAATAGATAGCAGATAACTTCGAACCCACACTGGCGGTTCCACCAGACAGGCAATCGCACCACCATACGCCCATCGGCACTTTCTCAGTGCATTTGGCGCTATCATTGCGCAATTGAACCAGCCAACGAGGCAGATAGATGTCGGAAGCAAAAAGCGTCAACGGGTTCCTGATCAAACAGAAAGACGGCCAATGGTGGATAGAGAACTTCGGCGGCACCGAGACTATCACCGGGCCATTCCCTACCGAAAAGCTGGCGATTGAGGTGGCATCCGTGTTGGAGCTGGAACACCCGCCCGTCAAACGCCGCAGTAAAGACAAGACTTGATCTGAACCGGTTTTTGACCAAGCCCTGCTTCGCGCGGGGCTTTTTTGTGATTAAACGAGAGGAAGTGGCCCTTCGCTATAACCTTTTGAAGCCAGCGCTGTCACAGGCTTAGCCCCATCATCCTGACGACGACAACGACATGACTAAATTTTTGCCTCTGATTGCAGTATTGGCCCTGAGCGGCTGCGCCACCTCGGAAACGGCTTACCTGAAAAACGGCGAGCAGGGGCTGACCATCGACTGCTCCGGCGAAGCCAACTCCTGGGCCACGTGCTACGAAAAAGCCGATACCTCTTGCGCTGGCACCGGCTACCGAATTGTCGGCACCGACGGCACGCCATCAACCAAAGAAAGCGACAAGACCCTGGGTGTCGACGTAGGCAATTTCAAGAACCGTAGCGTTGTCGTGGTCTGCAAGTAAGGTATCGACGTTACATATGAATTTCAGCGAATTTGATCCCGAGGCCCCGCACAGCCTCGATCAAGTCGTCGAGACGACTGAAGGACTCGACTTCATCGTTATCGTCCACCAGAAAGTAACTGCGCCCGGCGCTTTTCTTGAAAAACACGATCCATTCCCCTGGGTTCGCCGGATTCTGAATCACATGGGTGGCAGAGATGTGGCCCTCTGCATGACGCTCCCGAACCTGCTCTCGCTTCATGCCTGACTCCAGAAATGACAATGCCGTCAAAGCGTAGCCTTGACGGCATCGATGTAAATTGTCGCTAGTCTATCAGCCGGAAATACAGGTATTGGCGGCTTTCTGCACATCCTTGGGACGCACCGGTACATTGGACATCCGCTCATGCAGCTTGATGCTGCTGCCACCGGAGCGATTTTCAATGTCAAAGACGGCTGCCGGCGCCGACGAGAACTTCGCCGGAACGATCACACGCATCCCGTCTTTTTGCGGTTCCAACTGCAAGGCGCCACGACTCTCGGCCAGATGCTCAACCAGGCACTGCGCGTACTCATGGGGCTTCTTGCCTGAGATCACGTTCATGGTCGGCAGCGTCTCATCGATCTCCGAAACATTCGCGCAGCCACTCACGACCAACGCCAACGGCAGGACTAACACACCCCACTTCATACAAAACCTCCGATAAAGACCCTCGGACAGCACAAAGGCTGATTTTCTCCGAGGCGGACCACTTTTATCGCTCATGGAATGCCGAAAAACCGGTTTTAATTGTCAAAGTGGAGCGCGACGACCCGATAATAACCTGTACGGGCTGATAAACTGCGCCCATCGCCCATGCTATCGTTTTGATTTTGTAGAAAAAGCCCTTCTGGAGGCGCCTCATGAAATTTATCCACCAGCGCGAGCACCTCAATGAAGACGACATCGTCGTCATCCAGTGCTCCCAAACGTGCAACATCCGCTTGATGAACGACGCCAACTTCCGCAGTTTCAAGAATGGCGGTCGTCACACTTACCACGGCGGCGCATTCGACACCTTCCCGGCCCGGATTACCGCGCCGAGCACCGGTTTCTGGAACATCACCATCGACACGGTCAACCGCCGGCCAATCAGCGTGACCCGCAAACCGACCCTGACGCACTCGATCAAGATCATCCGTCGCTCCAGCACAAAACTGAGCTGATTAACGTCCGCACATGAAGTAAAGCAGGTATCACCGTGGCCCAAACGACCAAGTACGTCATCAAATACAAACTCAACGGTGAACGCCGCTTCGAGTTTGCCCAGCTTGAAAACGGCACCGCAGATGAAGCCAAGGCTGCGCTTGAGGCCATTCATGGCCAGAGCGGCGACGTCATCAGCGAGATCAGCGTCAGCAAAGCGCTGTAACAGCCCCCCGGGGCGACAACATGAATGTCTGCTCCTGCTGCTGAAGTTTGACCGCAAGCACCGGGGTGTTCACCCCGTCACCACGGCCTAGACTGACCACCTCAACCTTTGGTGAAGGCGTCAGATCATGCTGGAGCAACAACTCGATCAGGATGGCTGCGCCATTATCCGATCACTCCTGAGTGCCGAGGTCTGCGACGAAATCAGCGCCCTTTACGGGCAGCCTGAGCTCTTTCGTTCACAGGTGATCATGGCTCGTCACGGTTTTGGTCGTGGCGAGTACAAGTACTTCAAGTACCCCCTGCCGGACCCCGTCGCCCGCTTGCGTAGCGAGCTCTACCCCGGACTGGTGCCAATTGCCAATCGCTGGTACGAATGGATGGACCTGCCGACTCGCTTTCCTGACACGCACGAAGCATTTCTGCAACGCTGCCATGCCGCCGGTCAGGAACGTCCGACGCCCTTGTTGCTGCAATATGGCCCGCAGGACTACAACTGCCTGCATCAGGATCTGTACGGCGAACACGTCTTCCCGTTGCAAGTGGCGATTCTTTTGTCAGCACCCAACGAAGATTTTACCGGCGGCGAATTCGTCCTGACCGAACAGCGCCCCCGAATGCAGTCACGCCCTCAGGTCATTGACCTGAAGAAAGGCGATGCCTTGATCTTTGCCGTCAGCCAGCGGCCGGTCAAAGGTGTTCGCGGCTATTACCGAGTGAACATGCGCCACGGCGTGAGTCGAGTGCACAGCGGAAAACGGCATACCCTTGGAATCATCTTTCACGATGCGTTATGACCCATGAGCCCCACCACTCTGGATTTGTTTGCCAACGTAGAACCCGAGCAGCCGCCCAGGCGCGAGCAGATCGGCGAACAAGCCTGCGTCTTGCGCGGCTTCGCCCTGCCCCGGCTGAATCCGTTACTGATCGCACTGGACGCGGTTTTAGCGGCCGCGCCGTTTCGACAAATGGTCACGCCCGGCGGCTTTACCATGTCGGTTGCGTTAAGCAGTTGCGGCGCCTTGGGCTGGACCACTGATCGATGCGGCTACAAATACACGCGCAATGACCCACAGACCGGGCAACCCTGGCCCGAGATGCCCGAGGTATTTTTCGAACTGGCACAAGCAGCGGCGCGTGAAGCGGGATTCGCGGATTTTGTGCCCGATTCCTGCTTGATCAATCGCTATGTCCCTGGGGCCAGGATGTCATTGCACCAGGACAAAGACGAAGGCTCCTACGCAGCCCCGATCGTTTCGGTGTCGCTGGGATTGCCGGCGACCTTCCTGTTCGGCGGATTTGAACGAAGCGATAAAAGCCTGCGCGTTCCCTTGCTGCATGGCGACATCGTGGTCTGGGGTGGCGTGGACCGTTTGCGCTATCACGGCGTTCTGCCGATCAAGGACGGTCATCATCCGAGACTGGGCGAACAAAGGATCAACTTCACTTTTCGCACGGCCGGATGAAGCGCTCGAATTTGACCGCAAGACCCGGAGTGCGATGCCCCTTCTGCCTGATTAATCTGAATGAAACGGGTCAATGGACATACAGACATGACAACGCATTCGACTAAAACAGCAACCGAGATCGATCCTCGCTGGGCCGCGGTCGTCGCGCGCGATCCGGCTGCAGACGGGCAATTTGTCTATGCAGTAAAAACCACCGGCATCTACTGCCGCCCCAGCAGTCTGGCGCGCTTGCCGAAACCGCAAAATGTCGAGTTTTTCGACACGCCGGAACAAGCCCAGGCGGCGGGTTATCGTCCAAGCAAACGCGCCGTAAAAGATCAAAGTGACGTCGCCGCCCAACACGCGGCCACCGTTGCCGTCGCCTGCCGGCACATCGAATCCGCCGAAAATCTGCCGGCGCTCAATGAACTGGCGGACGCAGCAGGCCTGAGCAGTTTCCACTTCCATCGAGTGTTCAAAGCCGTTACGGGGCTGACACCCAAGGGTTACGCCACGGCCCATCGTTCGCGCAAGGTTCGTGAACGTCTGGCGGACGGCGGCACGGTCACCGATGCCCTATATGACGCCGGCTTCAATTCCAACAGTCGTTTCTATGAAGCAGCGGATCATCTGTTGGGCATGAAGCCAGGTGACTACCGCGCTGCCGGACAAAATACCGACATCCGTTTTGCCGTCGGACAGTGTTCCCTGGGAGCCATTCTGGTGGCGCAAAGTGAACGCGGGGTTTGCGCGATTCTGCTGGGGGATGATCCACACCAACTGGTCTGCGATCTACAGGATAAGTTTCGCCGCGCCCATCTGATCGGTGCCGATCATGAATTCGAGCAACTGATCGCTCAGGTTGTAGGATTTATCGAAGCTCCGGCCCTTGGCCTGGACTTGCCGCTGGACGTGCGCGGCACGGCGTTTCAGGAGCGCGTCTGGCAAGCCTTGCGCGAGATTCCCGCCGGCAGCACCGCCAGTTATGCCGAGATTGCCCAACGCATCGGGTCGCCAAAAGCCGTTCGCGCCGTGGCCCAGGCGTGCGGTGCGAACAGTCTGGCAGTGGCGATCCCTTGCCACCGCGTGGTACGGAGTGACGGCAACCTGTCGGGCTACCGCTGGGGGGTTGAGCGCAAACGCGTTTTGCTGGAACGTGAGACGCGCTGATCAGCGATTCACATCGACCACCACCCGCCCGCGCAATTGCCCGGCGAGCAAGCGCGGCGCGGCATCGATGGCTTCGCTCAACCCGATTTCATGACTGATCAGTGACAACAACGCGAAGTCCAGGTCTTTGGCCAGCCGATTCCAGGCCAGTACGCGTCTGGCCTTGGGCTGGGTCACGCTGTTGATCCCGGCCAATGTCACGCCGCGCAAAATGAACGGTGCGACCGAGGCCGGAAAGTCCATGCCTTGCGCCAGTCCACACGCCGCGACCGTGCCGTTAGCCTTGGTGCTGGCGCAGGCATTGGCCAAGGTGTGACTGCCGACCGAGTCAATGACCGCCGCCCAACGCTCCTTCGCCAACGGTTTGCCGGGTTCGGACAACGTGGCGCGGTCAATGATTTCACTGGCGCCCAGCCGTTTCAGGTACTCGTGTTCGGACGTTCGCCCGGTGGATGCCACGACGCGATAACCCAGCTTGCTCAGCAGCGCGATGGCGAAACTGCCTACACCACCATTGGCACCGGTCACCAGCACTTCGCCTTGCTCCGGCGCCACGCCGTTATGCTCCAACGCCAGGATGCACAGCATTGCCGTATAGCCCGCAGTGCCAATCGCCATGGCCTGAGCGCTGGTAAACTCCTTTGGCAGTGGAATCAGCCAGTCACCATTCAGGCGTGCCTTCTGCGCCAATCCCCCCCAATGGCCCTCGCCCACGCCCCAGCCATTGAGCACGACTTGATCACCGACCTTGTAGTCCGGGTGCTCACTGACTTCGACAGTGCCGGCCAGATCGATCCCCGGCACCATCGGGAATTTTCGCACCACCGGGCTGCTGCCGGTGATTGCCAATCCATCCTTGAAGTTCAGGGTGCTGTACGCCACGCGTACCGTCACATCACCCTCGGGCAGTTGATCTTCATTGATCTCTTGCAGTGTGGCCCGGTAACCGCTGTCGTCTTTGTCGATCAAAATACCGTTGAACATTGTTGCCTCTCAATGGAATCAATCAGAATGTGGAACCCTTGAAATACCACAAAGAAACATTTCGCCGTACCAGACTTTAAGCCAAACCGCTGACCAGCCAAAAGTTGACTGGTCCTTCACCCGCGATAACTGGTAAAAAACCGGTTCTACCGTCCCTGTCCTGTTTTGACGTCGGAGCATCATTCAAATGAGCCAATGGCCAGACACCCGCATTCTCGACCTGCTCGGTATCGAACTACCGATCATCCAGGCCCCCATGGCCGGCGCCAATGGATCGGCCATGGTCGTCGCGGTAAGTAACGCTGGCGGTCTGGGCTCGATGCCGGCGGCGATGCTGAGCATCGAGCAACTGCGCGAAGAGCTGAAGACGATACGCCAACACAGCCAGCGCCCGTTCAACATCAACTATTTCTGCCATCAACCTCCGGCTCCGGATGAGCAACGTGCCCGGGACTGGAAGAACTTGCTGGAACCTTACTACCGGGAACTGGGCGTCGATTTCGATGCGCCGACACCGGTATCCAATAGAGCACCATTCGATGCCGCGGCCTGTGAGGTCGTCGAAGAGTTTCGCCCTGAAGTAGTCAGTTTTCACTTCGGTTTGCCAGAAAAATCCCTGCTGGATCGGGTAAAAGCCACCGGCGCGAAAATTCTGTCCTCGGCCACCACGGTCGAAGAAGCCGTCTGGCTGGAACAGCAGGGCTGTGACGCAATCATCGCCATGGGTTACGAGGCCGGTGGTCATCGCGGGATGTTTCTCAGTGACGATCTGAGCAGCCAGGTCGGGACCTTTGCTTTGGTGCCTCAAATTGTCGATGCCGTGAAAGTGCCGGTGATTGCAGCCGGTGGAATCAGTGATGCGCGGGGTGTTGCGGCAGCTTTTGTATTGGGCGCTTCGGCGGTGCAGGTGGGCACAGCTTACTTGTTCACGCCAGAAGCCAAGGTCAGCCGGTCGCACTACAAAGCGTTGCGCACCGCCAAAGAAAGCGAGACCGCCGTCACCAACATTTTCACAGGTCGCCCGGCACGCGGCATTCTCAATCGGGTGATGCGCGAACTCGGGCCGATCAGCGATAAAGCGCCAACCTTCCCACTCGCCGGTGGTGCGCTGATGCCGTTGCGAGCCAAGGACGAAGCGGATTTCAGCAATCTGTGGGCTGGGCAGGCATTCAGGTTAGGCGTTGACATGACGGCTGCAGAATTGACCCGACACTTGGCGGATGCAGGACTGGCCAAGCTGCTCGGTCGATAAAGCGATCCCCTGCAGCAGCTGCCGAGCCCGCGAGGCTGCGTCCGGTGGCGCAGCCGTCGTAAACCCTGCCTCCACGGTGTATCTGATACAACCGAGTTGCCTGATCTTACGGCTGCTTCGCAACCGGACGCAGGCTTCGCCAGCTGCTACAGGGTTGAGCGCGGCTAATACCGATTCCCCACTCAGAAACCAACACATTCCGTTTACAGGCTTTTCGCTATATATTCATCTATATAGCGATTTACCCCTTGCAGCACTCGCCTACCACGGAGCCGTTTCATGACCATTCGTGCCTCACGTTTTGCCCCTGCGTGCCTCACCAGCCTGATCGCAGTCTTCGCTTTCGGAGCCGCCAATGCGGACGAAGTCCAGGTCGCTGTCGCGGCCAACTTCACTGCGCCCATCCAGGCCATCGCTGCCGATTTCGAAAAAGACACCGGGCACAAACTGGTCGCGGCTTATGGTGCAACCGGCCAGTTCTACACCCAGATCAAGAATGGCGCGCCGTTCGAAGTGTTCCTCTCGGCAGACGACACCACGCCGCAAAAACTTGAAACCGAAGGTGACACGGTCAAGGGTTCGCGCTTCACCTACGCCATTGGCACCCTGGCCTTGTGGTCGGCCAAAGACGGCTACGTCGATGCCAAGGGCAAAGTACTGAGCGACAATCAGTATCAGCATCTGTCCATCGCCAACCCCAAGGCCGCACCTTACGGCCTGGCCGCGACTCAGGTACTGGCCAAGCTGGGGCTGACCGACAAGGTCAAGGACAAAATCGTTAAGGGCCAGAACATCACCCAGGCCTATCAATTCGTCTCCACCGGCAACGCCGAACTCGGTTTTGTAGCCTTGTCGCAGATCTACAAAGACGGCAAAGTCACCGGCGGCTCGGCGTGGATCGTTCCAGCCGACATGCACGACCCGATCAAACAAGATGCGGTGATCCTCAACAAAGGCAAGGCCAACCCGGCCGCCAAGGCTCTGGTTGACTACCTTAAAGGTCCGAAAGCCGCCGCTGTCATCAAATCCTACGGTTACCAACTCTAAATGACGCTGACCAGTGCCGACTTCTCCGCCATCTGGCTGACCCTCAAACTGGCGTCCCTGACGACTGCCATTCTGCTGGTCATCGGCACTCCGATTGCGTTATGGCTGTCGCGCACCCGTTCCTGGTTGCGCGGCCCGGTCGGGGCGATTGTCGCCCTGCCGCTGGTCCTGCCGCCCACGGTGATTGGCTTTTATCTGTTGCTGGCGCTGGGGCCTCACGGCTTTGTCGGTCAGTTCACCCAATCGCTGGGATTTGGCACCCTGACATTCAGTTTTGCGGGACTGGTCGTTGGCTCGGTGCTGTATTCGATGCCATTCGTGGTTCAACCGCTGCAAAACGCCTTTTCCGCCATTGGCACTCGTCCATTAGAGGTCGCCGCGACCTTGCGCGCGAATCCATGGGACACCTTCTTCAGCGTGATTTTGCCCCTCGCCCGACCCGGTTTTATCACCGCTGCGATTCTCGGCTTCGCCCACACCGTCGGCGAGTTCGGCGTGGTCTTGATGATCGGTGGCAACATCCCGGACAAGACCCGCGTGGTGTCGGTGCAGATCTACGATCACGTCGAAGCCATGGAATACGCCCAGGCCCATTGGCTGGCCGGGGCGATGCTGGTGTTCTCCTTTGCAGTGTTGCTGGTGCTCTATTCCGGCCGTAAAACCAAAGCAGGCTGGAGCTGATCGATGATCGATATGCGTCTGAAACTGAGCTATTCGGGGTTCGCCCTGGACGTGGACCTGCAAGTGCCTGGCCGCGGCGTGACGGCGCTTTACGGACACTCAGGCTCGGGCAAGACCACCTGCCTGCGCTGCATTGCGGGGCTGGAACGGGCGCAACAGGGTTTTATCCAGATCAACGATGAGGTCTGGCAGGACAGCGACAACAAGATTTTCGTGCCGCCGCATAAACGCGCGCTGGGATATGTCTTCCAGGAAGCCAGTTTGTTTCCCCATCTGTCGGTGTTGGCGAATCTGCAATTTGGCCTCAAGCGCATCCCGAAACAGCAGCGCCGAGTCGACATGGACCATGCCACGGAACTGCTGGGGATCGGGCACCTGTTGGAGCGTCACCCGCAGCATCTTTCCGGCGGCGAACGGCAACGGGTCGGCATCGCCCGCGCGCTACTCACCAGCCCGAAACTTTTATTGATGGACGAACCGCTGGCGGCGCTGGACAGTCAGCGCAAGAACGAAATTCTGCCTTACCTGCAACGCCTGCACGATGAACTGGACATCCCGGTGCTGTACGTCAGCCACTCGCAGGATGAGGTCGCGCGGCTGGCCGACCATATCGTCTTGCTGAGCGAAGGCAAGGCACTGGCCAGCGGCCCCATCGGCGAAACCCTCGCTCGCCTGGACCTGCCAATGGCGCTGGGCGACGACGCCGGCGTGGTGATCGAAGGGCATGTCAGCGCCTATGACGCCCACTATCAGTTGCTGACTTTGCAGTTACCCGATACCGATCTGGGCATTCGCGTCGCCCACGCGCCCATGCCCCTAGGCCAGGCACTGCGTTGCAAGGTTCACGCGCGCGATGTCAGCCTGAGCCTGCGAAGCGTCGAGCAAAGCAGCATCCTCAATCGCTTGCCGGTCACGGTAATCAGTGAAATCGGTGCCGACAACGCCGCCCATGTGCTGATCCGCCTGAACGCCGCCGGCACACCCTTGCTGTCACGTATCACCCGCTACTCCCGAGACCAGTTGGGCCTGCATCCCGGCCAGCAACTCTGGGCACAAATCAAAGCGGTGGCGGTCCTGGCTTAAATCCGTCGGCACAAACGACAAACGAGTGCTGTAAATGGCTGTACTGGCCCCCTGATTTGTCACCCAGGATGACTCGCAATGTCCGCAAGCGCTGCCAGGAAATCCCCGGACAAAATCTATTCCAGTATCTGGATGAAAACGGCGAGCGACATACCGTCAGTTCCGCCGACGTCAATGCCTACCTGCAAACCCTTACCGGTGCCGATTTCACGGCAAAGGATTACCGCACCTGGGCGGGCAGTGTTCTGGCGTTGTCCGTGCTGCGCGAATTGCAGTGGGAGCCCGAGTCCGATGCAAAGCGACAGGTAATAGAGATGGTCAAGAACGTCGCCAGACAATTGGGCAACACGCCGGCGGTGTGCCGAAAATGCTACATCCACCCGGCGGTGCTGGAAGCTTATATGCTCGGAGCCCTGGCCGAACTGCCTCGACCAAGATTGCGTAAAGGGCTCAAATCAGAGGAAGTCGGGCTGGCAGTGTTCCTTGAGCGAATGCTCGCTAATGCTGAAGCGACGAACTGACCTGCCTATTTTTTGCACGATCACAAAGAACTTCTATAGTTGATCTGAACATGAATCAGCTGCGGTGACGCCATGGAAGACATTTTCGTTGCGATGCGATGCAACAAGATCACCATTCATGGCCGCCGAGCGGGAGAAACCGGCTACCCACCACCTGACGCCGCTGTCTGGTATCGCATTGCCGATACTCGCACGCAGGGGTTCATCGGGGGCCAACGGCTGAATTCAACGTCGCAAGTGATGGCCCGCCTGGGTTGATGAACAGTCACCTGACTGCCACGGGTCTATACTGAAAACTACTGAAGGAACAGCAACCCCAACAGCTGAAAGCTCGCCCCTCGCGGGCTTTTTGTTGCCATTTGCCAGGTTTCTTCTACGGAGGTGTCTGCCATGTCCGAAAAAGAGTCCATCACCACCCTCCTCACCCTGCTCGACTCCCGGCAGGCGCGACTTGCCGCCGCGTGCAAGGAAATTGCCGACTGGGTCGATCATCAAGGGGGGCACCCGACAGCCCTCAGAATTCGTGATCGGCTGAACGACATCGAAAAAGACACACCCCTGATTCGAAACACGCTGTCGTCTTTAAAACCTGTCGATCCGCCCCTCCCACGGTTCAGATGATTCGATCCGGACACGCGACGCAAGAACAGGGCCTGTTTCACGCCCCATGAGCGGTGACCCATCGTCATCGGGTCTGCGCATGTCTGTAGGTCTGTTGTTGCCCCCCTCAACCCGGCCTGTCGCCGGGCTTTTTTTTCGACACTTCTTTCACGTCACATTTACAACTCAAGTCCTACAGTGAGCTACTCCTTTGAAGAATTACCTTGGTCTGCCCGCATGCAGGCCTTTTTTTTGCCTCTGAAAACCTATCGGCCTCCGCCGACCTTGTAGGAGCCGAGCAAGCTCGGCTCCTACAGGTATGTGGCGTTTTGCGAGTTCCTGGCGTGCCTAGCCAGGAAGCCAACGAACGCTCGCGTTGGCGGGGGGTCAAACAATCACACGTCACGAAGGAGGCGTTCCATGGTCACCCACTTCAAAGTCAGCGGGCACTTGGCCTGCGGCCACAAAGGCAGCAACCTCACGTCCACCCAAGAACTGAACCGTGTGAAATGCAGAAGTTGCCGAAACACCGATGCGTACAAGGAAGCGCGCAAGGTCCAGCGCAATGCGGCACGCCGTGCCGCACGCAAGGCCAAAGCCACTCACACCGCCAATGACTGGCGCTCAGCCTGGACCGAGCGGCTTGCCGCCATGGCCGGGCTGCAAAGACTGCCTCGTGGTTTTACCGGCCAGCCTTTTGTTTAGAAGGCTCATTCAACAACTGGGTCGGCCCTGCTCGGCCCAGTATTCATGTTCGCGGGCTTCATGATTTCAGCGAGCGACATGCGCTTGAACGCTTCAAACAACCGCCGCCCCTCTTCGGGTGCACAAGATATGGCCAGGCGCATAGTTGCCTCACCCATTTGCCAGATCAGAAAAGCCGCATCAGCGACTTGCTGGGCATCACTGCCTGGAAACACCCGAAGCATCGCATCGGCCAGCAACCTGCCCGCCACACGACTCTCCTCCAGCTCCAATGCCAGCAGTTGCTTGTCGGCCTGCATCCCCGACCAGATATCGCGCATCGCCGGCTCTGCCTGAGCGATGTCGTAATACTGCTCCAGCAAATCTGAATAGGCCTCGCTCAATCCTTGTGCGTCCTCAACAGCTGCCAGTGCCGCCTCTATGCATCGGCGACTCTCGGCGTTGAAGCGCTCCGCCAGCGTACGGATGACTGCACTCTTGTCTGGAAAATACTGATACAGCGATCCGATCGAAATCTCCGAGCGTTCGGCAATTTCACTCATCTTTAGCGAATCGCTGCCCTTGGTCGCGATGAGCTGGGTCGCCACGGCAAGTATTCGCTCCTGTCGCTCGCGACTGCGTTGTTGCGTGGGGTTGCGTCGGGTCGTCTCTGAAAAAGGCTGTTCACGCCCGGTGGTGGCTTTCTTCGGCACTGCATTTCCCCGATCAATTACATGACATTCACTCACATTAGCACCGCCCATTCACACACCCAAGGGGGCAAAGCCGTACGTCGGCTTTCTTCGTCACGCCAGTTGACGGTAGAACATGAGCGTTTATCATCTTTTTAACGTGAGTGTCACTCACATTAACCCGATGGAGATGAACGCGATGAACACGCAAGGCACCCTCCTCATTCTCGGCGCGACCGGTAAAACAGGGAGCAGGATCACTCAACGTCTAAAAGCAGCGGAACTACCCGTGCGCCTCGGTTCGCGCCAGGCAAATCCACCCTTCGACTGGGAGAATCGGTCCACCTGGGATGCTGCGCTTGATGGCGTTCACGCTGTTTACATTTCCTACCAACCGGACCTCGCCGTTCCGGGCGCCGTCGAAACGGTTCAGGCGTTTACCGACCTGGCCGTTCAAAGCGGCGTCGGCAAACTGGTGCTGCTATCCGGACGCGGAGAGGCCGAAGCAGAACACGCCGAACGCGTTATTCAGAACAGCGGCATCGACTGGACCATCCTTCGTTCCAGCTGGTTCTTCCAGAACTTCAGTGAGGCGCATTTTCTGCAGCCCATTCTTCAGGGTGAACTGGCGCTTCCCGTTGGCAACATCGCGGAGCCCTTTGTCGATGTGGAGGACATTGCCGAGATTGCAGTTCAGGCGCTGACCCAACCCGGACACTCAGGCCAACTTTATGAACTGACGGGGCCTCGGGCGCTGACGTTTGCTGAGGCGGTCGATGAGATCGCTAAAGGGACCGGCCGCGATATCCGCTTCGTCGCTGTGCCGCCGGATGCCTACAGAAAGGCATTGGAACAGGAACAACTTCCTGCCGAGTTGATCGCTCTAGTGTTGTACCTCTTCACAACGGTGCTCGATGGTCGTAACACGCCACTGAGCGATGGCGTCCAGCGCGCACTTGGTCGACCTGCACGAGACTTTAGCGACTATGTTCAGCGCACTTTAGAAGCGGGTGTTTGGGCGAATGAAGGATCTCCTACTGGTACCGAATCATACTTTTGACAGCTTACGGAAGACAAAAAAACCGTTTCAGCCGAAACTGAAACGGGCTTTTCCCCGCATCAACGACCGTTACTTCAGGTCGTCAAGCTGGCGATGATCCTGACGCTTATGTGATACAGGCCAAATTCCTCACCCGAATAAATCAACATCATGACTGAGGTCAATACCTTGACTGCCGAAGGCAGGCAAAATTGTACGCGGCAGAAAAAGATAGTTTTTTAGCCAGAATCGCGACAATACGAGACCGCCTGTTGGTCGTACACCGGTAGATCAACCTCAACTGATGACCCTATGAAAGACCCCATTCGTTACGCCGACTACTTGCATATGATTGGAGCCGGTCGCCGCGAAATACCTATGCGCGAGCTGGTATCCGCACCGGTTCGCGATGCCGATGGCCGCTGGCAGGCCGCGCCCCACAAAGCTGCGAAATTGCGTGGAGGCGAGATCGCCGCCATCCTCAAGCCCTATCTCAATGTCCGACTGATGGAGCAACTTCGCGCCGTGGTGCCGCTGGCCCTGTACTTGGTGCTGTTTCAGATCATCATCCTGCGCCAGTTGGTGGAGGACTCGCTGCTTGTCACAGGAGGCCTGTTCGCCGTAATCGTCGGACTGATGCTGTTCATGGAAGGGCTGAAACTCGGCCTGATGCCATTCGGCGAAATAATCGGCAGCAACCTTCCGCGCAAGTTATCCCTGCCGTTGGTGTTGCTGGTTACCCTGCTGCTGGGCATCGGGGTGACTTTCGCTGAGCCCGCTATTGGCGCGCTGCGCGCTGCTGGGCAAAACGTTTCTGCGCAGCACGCGCCCTACCTCTGGGCGATACTCAACCAGTGGACCAGCGAACTGGTTCTGGTTGTGGGGGCCAGCGTCGGTCTGGCCGCTGTAACCGGCACGCTCCGCTTCCTCTATGGCTGGAGCCTGAAGCCGTTGATCTATTTATCGCTGGCGCCCGTTCTGCTGCTGACGGTGTATATGAGCAGTGACCCTGAGCTTGCAAAGATTATCGGCCTGGCCTGGGATGCTGGCGCGGTCACCACCGGGCCGGTCACTGTGCCGCTGGTGCTGGCGTTGGGCATCGGCATCGCGGCGGCTGCAGGCAAGGGTGGTTCCGGGCTGTCCGGGTTCGGTATTGTCACCCTGGCCTCGCTGTTTCCCGTCATCGGAGTAATGCTGCTGGGCCTGTACGTGGCGGCTATCTCCTCGCCGGCAGAAATCGTCGCCGCGGCGCAGGCCGCTACCAACGCCGGACAACTGGCGGCAGACTGGCACACGGTCAGCCCCGGACTGGAGATTGTTTCGGGGCTACGGGCCATCGTGCCTTTGGTGATATTCCTACTGATAGTACTGAAACTGCTGCTGCGCCAAAGCTTGCCGCGGCGCGGCGAGATCTTCCTCGGTATCGCCCTGACCGTGGTGGGCATGTGCGTGTTCAATCTCGGTCTGACCTACGGTCTGTCCAAGCTGGGAGGGAGTGCGGGTTCGCTGATTCCGGCGGCCTTCATGCAGACTCCCGGCGCGGACGACTCCCCGCTCTACATGTATGAGGTGGGGTTGGTACTGGCCTTGGCTTTCGCCTGGGTGCTCGGGTACGGGGCGACCGTCGCCGAACCTGCGCTGAATGCGCTCGGCGTCACCGCAGAGACTCTTACCAACGGCTTTATCCGCAAGCGCAGCCTTATACGTGCAGTATCGATAGGTGTCGCCTGCGGTATTGCCGTGGGTGTGGCCAAGTTGGTGTTCGGCCTGCCACTGGTCTGGCTGGTGGTGCCGCCCTACCTGTTCGCGGTGGTACTGACGATTTTTTCGACCGAAGAGTTTGTCAATGTGGCTTGGGATAGCGCGGGTGTCACCACGGGGCCAATAACCGTTCCGCTCGTTCTGGCCATGGGGCTGGGACTGGGCAATGCCACAAACGCAGTCGAGGGTTTCGGAATTCTTTGTATGGCATCCGTCGGCCCGGTCATCAGCGTCATGCTCCTCGGACAGTGGGCGCGTTTCCAGTTGTGGAGACAGACAAAGGCCGCCACGGAACAGCCTGCGAATCAATTATTGGGCACGGGAGAAGCGGAATGAAAGCTGAAGGAATTACCTACCTTACTGACGTTGCACTGATCACCTGCATTGTCCCCGTCGGGCGCGCAGATCTGGTGATCCGCGCGGCCCAGGGCATGGGCGCGCCAGGCGCCATTGTCTACCACGCCAACGGGCTTGGTCCCCGTGAGCGGCTCGGCCTGCTCAGCATCGCCATTGATGCGGAGAAAGAAGTGGTCAGCCTGCTGGTAGCTGCCGACTATCAGGACGCGGTACTCGAGGCCATCTATCACGCGGCCAACCTGGATGTTCCCGGTGCCGGCATGATCTATGCGACACCGGTGGAAAAAGTGGCTACCTACATCCCCCGCGAAATGCTGGAACAAGGGAGAGCCTCGTGAGCGTGGCGGTTGCGGGTATACCGGGCGGCGCTGCAAAACTCATTACCTGCGTGTTGCCCGACGATGGCACGGAGCGCAGGCTGCTGCTGCTGTTGCGAGAGGCGCATGGCATTACGCGTGCGGACAGCGTCAGCTGCCGCGGTGTGGCCGTACTGCAGGCCGCCAAAGCCCCCCGCAACGAAGTGCCAGAGGCGGTTCTCACCCGGGTGGTCAACGTGGTGGTGGACGAAGCCCAGGCCGAAGCGGTGTTCGACTTCATCTGTGCACACGCCGAGCTGACCGAGCCGGGCAGAGGTTTGGTGTACATGGTCAAATTGAATTTCGCGACGCCACTGGCGATGCCTGCGGGCGTAACGCAAGACCCCGGCGCGAAGGTAGAGGGATTTTGAAAACACTAAATTACAAAACGCCCGCTGTAAGATTTAGCCAATCCGATTGCAACATTCCCATTCCAAAAGTGACGCCAAGAAGCAGAGGATAATTCCAAATCGGCCAACAGTGGACAGTCTGCTGGCATGTCAGCAGCGTAGTTTGATTTTCCTCCTATACTCATCGAGAAACTCGGGTTTGCCATTATTGGCGTGCTTCTCCTCGCACAATGTCGCACTCGCAGTGACCACACTCAGGCAAATCAATGATTTGCAAAATGACAAGGAATGTCATTCCATCACCGCTTTCGACTGCCGCCAGGAGTATCGCCGATGAGAAACATAACTGTCCTGTCAACTGCCCTTGCTGTCGTTCTTGCAGGTTGTGCCTCAGCCCCACCGGGAACGCACACGGAAACTTGCAAGGCAACCAATGAGCAAGAAATCTCGGCCTTGTTTGACCGATGGAATCGCTCGCTGCAAACCGGTGACCCAGACCAGGTTGTCGCCAACTATGCCGAGCGCTCGGTCCTTCTTCCTACCGTGTCGAACAAACCGAGACTAACCGCGACCGAAAAGGAGGACTACTTCCATCACTTCCTGGAAAACAAGCCCGAAGGCAGGATCAACTCAAGGACAATATTTATTGGTTGTAACTCTGCAGTTGACGCTGGACTCTATACATTCACCTTTCAAACTACGGGTGCTCAAGTCAAAGCTCGCTACACATACACCTACAAGTGGGACGGAAAGCAGTGGTTGATTACTAGTCATCACTCCTCTGCAATGCCAGAGAAGAATTGAGGCGGCGATCACTATCGGACATCGGCGGACATCACTCAGACAGCGCCCGACTCTTGCTCAACAGGCCAGGCTGGATGTACATCTCTCTACGAACCCCATGGGCAAAGGCGGTTCCGGATAGCAACGAAGTGCGCAGCATGCACGCTCTCTGATGTCCCCGGCCCCGGGAGATGGACCGCGCGCTCGACTATCGACTGAGGAGCACATCGCGGTGTCGAATCAGCTTGTGATACGCAACATGACCCGCTCCGAGCTGGACCAGCTCGTCGGCTGGGCTGCACGCGAGGGTTGGAATCCCGGCCTTCACGATGCCGAGCTGTTCTGGGCTACGGACCCTGAGGCTTTCATCGCGGCGGACCTTGATGGTGAGTTGATTGGCGGCGGTGCCATCACCTCCTACAACGGCGAATTCGGCTTCATGGGTTTCTTCATCGTTCGGCCCGAATATCGCGGACACGGCCTCGGCAATACCCTCTGGCACGCCCGCCGCGAGCGCCTCCTCGCTCGTTTGCGCCCAGGTGCGAGCATCGGCATGGACGGTGTCTTCGCCATGCAGGACTACTACGCCAAGGGTGGCTTCGTCTTCTCCCATCGCAACATGCGTTTTCGTGCCGAGATCCCCGAACGTACGGCATCCTCGCTTATTGACGGCGAAGACATCGTCCCGCTGGCTACCTTTGCGTTCGATCAGGTTCTCGATTATGACCGCACCTGCTTCCCAGCCTCGCGCCCGACCTTCCTGAGAGGGTGGATAGCCCAACCCGATGCGCTCGCCCTGGGTTGCCGGCGCCAAGGAAGGCTGAGCGGATTCGGCGTGGTGCGGCGCTGCAGCGAAGGCTGCAAGATCGGTCCCCTGTTCAGCGATGACGCCTTGGCGGCCAATGCCCTCTACTCGCACTTGGCAAGCTTCGCCGCGGGTGGCCCGCTGTTTCTCGACACCCCGGAGAACAACCGCGCCGCGATGGCGCTCGTGCACCAACATGGGATGAACGAGGTCTTCGGCTGCGCGCGCATGTATCTCGGCCCTCCTCCGGCTCTCGCGCACGAACGTGTCTTCGGCGTCACGACCTTCGAGCTGGGCTGATGTCCGCGCGCGATCTCGTCGGTTACGGCGGTTGTCCACCCCACCCGCGATGGCCGGGTGACGCTCGCGTCGCGGTTCAGTTCGTGCTCAACATCGAGGAGGGCGCGGAGTCGTGCATCCTCAATGGCGATGCCCAGTCAGAAGCCTATCTTCACGAGCTGCCTGGCCGCCCACCTCGCCCGGGAAAACGGGACTTGAGTGTCGAGGGAATGTATGAATACGGATCGCGCGCAGGCGTGTGGCGCATCCTGGAGCTGTTCAGCGCCCGTGGCCTGCCCCTGACCGCCTTCGCCGTCGGCCGGGCACTGGAACTCAACCCGCAGATCGGCCACGCGCTCCGCGCTGCCGGGCATGAAGTCGCCGGGCATGGTTACCGTTGGCTGGACTATCGCGACATCCCCGAAGACGAAGAGCGGCTCCATATCCGCCTTACCCTCGACGCGATCGAGCGGATCTGCGGCAAGCGCCCCACAGGTTGGTACACGGGGCGGGTCAGTCCGAACACCTGCCGCCTGTTGCGCGAAGACGGCGGGCTCCTCTACAGCTCGGACGCCTACAACGATGACCTGCCCTATTGGCTTCCAGGTTCGCCCAGACACCTGGTGATCCCGTACACACTGGTCAACAACGACGCCCGCTATCTGCTGCCGAACGGTTTTTCCTCCGGCGAGGACTTCTTCCAGCTGCTCAAGGATGCTTTCGACTTGCTGTGGCAGGAGGGCGCGCAACATCCGAAGATGATGAGCGTCGGCCTGCATGGCCGGATCAGTGGCCATCCAGCACGCGCGATGGCGTTGGCGCGCTTTCTCGATTACGTGCAAGGCCACGGCTCGGCGTGGATCTGCCGGCGAGAAGAGATTGCCAGGCACTGGATAGCCGAATTCCCCGCTTAGGGACGCCTCGATGAACACACCACGGTACCCTTTTCCCTTGTGATTCTAATCAGCGAGCACGGTCGAGCGCCCTGACTGCCTCGCTGCCGATTGCTTCCTGGCCTGACGCGAGCCCACCACTCTCGTGCTGTCGGCTCAGCCCTCGACCGCGATACCTATTGGCAAATCGTCGGCTGCTCACGCGCCTAAGTAATCCTGAGCTGCCAGATTACTTGATCCAGCCGCACCCTCAACGTTCCTGACGTTACAGATCCCGACCCACGATTGCCGGCTACGCCGCCAGATTGCGATGGAGCGTGGTCGCAACCCACGTCCCAGTTATAGCCCTCGGCTCAGCGTCCCAATATGCGAAGAAACTGTCCCGCCATGCCCATAGTATCTCAGCCTCAGTACCTACTATGACGTCATGGACCGACGAAGCAGCTCCCGTGGCGGGTTAACAGAGACCAGCTGCATCTACCGGATTTTTATATTGCACGCCGCCGCAAAGTACAAATTGGAGAGAACAATGACAAAAATAGCCGAAACCCAAGACACCACTTCAGCAGCGTCCCCTTCGGCCCCGGCCATCATCCGGTCTTCGGTGCGTCAGCATTCGATCAAGGTGGAGCTTTGCACGCCCGCCATCGGTGCCGAACTCAGCAACATCAGCCTGGTTGATGCTGCTCGTGACCCGGAAATGATCGCGGAAATCCGGGCCTTGTGGCTCAAGCACAAAGTGCTGTTCTTTCGAGACCAGGACATCACCCCTCTGGAGCAACAGCACTTCGCCGCGCAATTCAGCGAACTAGAAGCCCATCCCCTGGCGCCCAGCCATCCGGAGGCAGACAAGCTGCTGATGCTGTACCGCAATCTCGATCCGAGCAAGCCCAAGAGCTATGTTGAAAAGGCCAGCCGCGAAAATCTCTGGCATGCCGATGTCACCTATAAGAAGGCGCCGCCCCGCGGAGCGGTATTGCGCTGTGAACTGGGTCCGGACACTGGCGGTGACACCCTGTTTTCCAACATGGTGATGGCTTACGAAAACCTGCCACAGGCCATCAAGCAAAGAATCGACGGCATGTATGCAAAACATGGTGCCGAGCAGACCTTTGGCGCCCAGTTACCGCGTGAAGATCGTCTCGCCATGGCCCTGAAGACCCCCGCCGCTGAACATCCAGTGGTGCTTGTCCATCCCGAGACCGGCGAGAAGGTGCTGTTCGTCAATTCCGCATTCACCACCCATTTCTCGAACTTCTTCAATTTCGAGGACATCCGCTACGGCCAGGACTTTATGCCCGAGGCTCATCACCTGATGAACTACCTGACCTCCCAGGCCGCCATTCCGGAGTACCAGGTACGCCTGAAATGGCGCACCAACACAGTTGCCATGTGGGACAACCTGCAAGTGCAGCACTACGCGGTGGCTGACTACGGCAATGCGCCAAGAAAGATGCTGCGCGCCACCCTCGCGGGCTCCTCGCTTACCTGACCCTGACTGTCCGCCAGGGAAGCCAGAGCACCCGACCATCAGCGATGGTCGGGCGGTCCTGGCTACCGAAAAATTCTCGATCAGAACAAAAATCAACGGAGATACCTATGCTCTACGAACACGTCGACACCGCAGTCATCGATGGCGAATCCCTGCCGTGGATCCCGTTTACGCCTTATGCGGATAACGTCCTGCTGAAGTACTTCAAACTTGACCCGATCCGCGGTGAATGGATCGTCATGATGAAGGCGCCGATCGACATGCAACTGCCCAAGCACCATCACACGGGTACGGTGATGGTCTACACCTTCGAAGGCCAGTGGAAATACAAGGAGCATGACTGGGTCGCCGGCCCGGGCAGCATCGTGTACGAGACGGCCGGATCGACTCACACGCCGGAAGTCGTCAGCACCGGAAATGGCGACGGCTATGTGCTCACGCTGGTTCAGGTCAATGGCGATCTCGCGTTTCTGGATGAGAACGACAACATCGTCGCGCTCGAAAACTGGAAGTCCGGATTGAAGCGTTATCTCGCCTATTGCGAGCAGCATGACATCGCGCCGAAAGACCTCACGGCATTCAACTGATCTGAGTTCCAGGAGAACTCCCGGCATCCCTCGAATCAAGGGGGAGCCGGGAAAGTAAACCTGATCGCAAAAAACCAGGGGAGGGAAACAGGCTGTCGCGGTTCGCGGTCTTGACGCGGAATCTGACAGAGGTCCTTGGCCACCTGTCCGCTCCCCGATCACAGACTTATGAACGGAGCGATGCCATGCATGGCTTGATGATGCACAAGCAGCTGTTGATTTCCTCGCTCATAGAGCATGCCGATCGCCATCATGGCGATACGCAGATCGTGTCCCGCAGGGTGGAAGGCGATATTCATCGCTACACCTTCCGTGACTGCCACCGTCGCGCGCGCCAGATGGCCAGCGCACTGACCAGCTTGGGTGTCCAGCCCGCCGACCGGATCGGCACGCTGGCCTGGAACGGCTATCGTCACCTGGAGTTGTATTACGGTGTTAGCGGTATGGGTGCCATTGTGCACACCATCAACCCTCGCCTGCATGAAGACCAGGTCGCCTACATCGCCAATCACGCCGAAGACCAGTACGTCTTCTTCGACTTGACCTTTTTGCCGCTGATCAAGGCCATCGCTGGCCGCTGTAAGACGGTGAAGGCGTTCATCGCCATGACCGATCAGGCCCACATGCCGAAAGACGCCGGTATCGACAACCTGCTGTGCTATGAAGATCTGCTTCACCAGGGATGCTCCGACTATTCCTGGCCCACGCTCGACGAGAATGCCGCCAGCACGCTTTGCTACACCTCCGGCACGACGGGCCACCCGAAAGGCGTCCTGTACAGTCATCGTTCATCTCTGCTGCACACCTATGCCGCCGCATTGCCTGACGCCCTGAACTGTTCGGCGCGCGACGTCATCCTGCCGGTTGTGCCAATGTTCCATGTCAACGCCTGGGGACTTCCGTATATCGCGTGCATGGTCGGAGCCAAGCTTGTATTTCCTGGACCTGCGCTGGACGGCAAATCCCTGTTCGAGTTGCTCGAAGCGGAGCAGGTGACCCTTTCCGCCGGCGTACCGACTGTGTGGCAAGGCCTTCTGGGGCATCTGGAGGAAACACGCCAGCATTTCTCCAGCATGAAACGCACCATCATTGGGGGCGCTGCCTGTCCCACGGCAATGTTGCACAAGTTTCAGGAGATCTACGGCGTTGCGGTGTTGCACGTCTGGGGGATGACTGAGTTGAGCCCGATCGGAACCATTGGCACCCTAAAGGCCAGGCACCTTGATATGTCCCCGGCAGAGCGTAATGCCGTGCAATCCAAACAAGGCCGGGCAGTGTTTGGCGTCGACATGAAGATCGTCGGTGCGGACGGCCTGGAACTGCCTTGGGACGGCGCGACGTCGGGTGACCTGATGGTGCGTGGCCCCTGGGTGGTACGCGACTATTTCAGAAACGAAGGTGACTGTTCGCCGCTGCTCGAGCACGCAGGTCAGACATGGTTCCCGACCGGCGATGTGGCGACCATCGATGTGGATGGCTTCATGCAGATTACTGACCGCAGCAAGGATGTGATCAAGTCGGGTGGAGAGTGGATCGGTTCCATCGATCTGGAGAACATTGCGATGACCCATCCGTCAGTCTCTCAGGCAGCATGCATCGCCGCGAAACACTTGAAGTGGGACGAACGCCCCTTGCTGATCGTGGTCAGGAAAACGCAGGCAGCACTGACGCGGGAAGAACTGCTGGCCTTTTATGAAGGCAAGATTGCCAAGTGGTGGACGCCGGATGATGTGGTCTTCGTCGACACGATTCCACTGGGCGCTACGGGCAAGGTCCTGAAGAACCGGCTGCGCGAGCAGTTCGGCGATCATCTGCTGGTCAAGGCTGTCGGCTGAGCGTAGCAGGGAAACAATCAAGCCCTGTCCATGTGCAATGGCAGGGCTGACGTTGCGGCAGATGCCGATACTGTTCGCCCTGCCATTGCACCGACGATATCAAGGGGCTAAGCGTGCCTCTTGCTCACACGCCCTGTCGCTGAACTTCAGTTGCTCGAGAAACTCCAGAAGCAATTCGTTGACCTGAGCGGGGCTTTCTTCTGCGGCGCTGTGGCCCACACCAGGTAGTAGAACCTTTTTGCGCAATGCGGGTAGATAGGCGTCCATCTGGTCGTAGAGACCACGGATTTCGACCGGCTCCAGTGACGGGTCGGCAGCACCACCGATGAACATGCTCGGCTGGCGAACCACCGCACCGTCGAGAAACGCGGTGATTTCCCAGTTCCGGTCGCGACAGCGGTAGTAGTTCAGAGCACCGGTAAACCCTGTGCGCGTGTATTCAGCGACGTAGTAGTCGAGCGACCGTGCGCTCAACCATGACGGGAACTCCCCCTTCGGCTCAGTGAAGGCGTTGAGAATGGGCTCACCTGCCTCGACGAACAGGCGCCAGCGTTCAGCTCCGACAGCACTGCCGGAGATCGAATAGAAGACGCTGCGCAAGGTCTTGCGCGGATCACTGGCCAACTCACGATCCGGCTTATCGAGCTGCTGGAAATACAGGTGGTGATAGACCCTGCCTTTGGCCATTGCCTGCAATCCTACGGTCGGTTTGACCTTGCCGCGCGGCGGCACCGGTGTATTGAGCATCACCAGGCCATGGAACAGATCCGGTCGCAACATGGCCGCCGCCTGGGCCACCCAGGCGCCCAGGTCGTGCCCAATGATCACCGCGGATGTTTCGCCCAGAGTCGCCATCAAACCCACCATGTCGCCGACTGACTGACTCATGTCATAGGCTTCAATGGAATCGGGCCGATCTGTTTGCCCGAACCCCCGCTGGTCGGGGACGACGACCCGATAACCGGCCTCGGTCAACGCCACGATCTGACGTCGCCACATGTACCAAAGGTAGGGAAAACCGTGCAGCAGAATGATGAGCGGGCCCTGCCCCTCATCAATGTAATGCATGCGGATGCCGTTGAGTTCGGCAAAGCAGTGGTTGAATGCATCAGGGTCGTCGGCATCCACTTGAGCCTTTGCGGCGAGCGGCTGACCGATGCGCATGCGCGTATCCATTTTCTACCTCCATCTATTTTCAGTTGTGAGCCTGAAGGTAGCTTTGAGGGGGGCCCCGCACTGAGCTTCGCAGGACACAATCTTGTGAAATTGGGACAGAGCGAAAGCTTGTAGAGCTGCGTCTGCCGCCGCCAGCCTTGGTCCGCCAGCAGTGTCCCAATACGCGAAGAAATTATCCCACCACGCCCATGAGGCCACGGTCGTGCTCCCTACAATGGGATCGCGCTTCCTGCTCTGCAATACGCCGGACCAGGGTTGAAGATCGCTAGCGCTATCAGTAGTTCCACAAGCGCCGTCTTCTCGCTCAATACATCTTCGATGAAAAAAGAAACGCCGCCATCGGCCGAGGGAGATCCTATACATGCCCAAGCTAGTTCGCGCCGCCGTCTTGACCAAATACCTGGAAGTCACCCAGCACCTGGGATTCAACCCGCGCGACGTCATGGCAGTCGTCGGCCTGAGCAAGGCTCAGTTGCAAGCCCCCGAATACCGCATTCCCATCGATGCCGCCGTGCGCCTGCTGGAAGATTCGGCCGCCGCCAGCGGTTGCCAGACCTTCGGGCTGAGCATGGCCGAGTCGCGCCAGCTTTCTGATTTCGGTGTGGTCAGCCTGCTGCTCAGCCATCAGCGCACCCTGCGCGACGCCTTGCAGGTGATGGAGCGCTACCGTCATCTGATGAACGATTCGCTGGCAATCTACGTTGAAGAGGCCGGCAGGATGGTGATCATTCGTGCAGAGATGGTCACCGAATCCCTGCAACCCAATCGCCAGGCCACGGAGCTGGTCATCGGCGTGCTGTTCCGTCTGTGCTCGACACTGCTCGGCTCGCAGTGGCGCCCCTACAGCGTCAACTTCATGCACCAGCCGCCGGACAGCCTGCACCTGCATCGGCGGCTGTTCGGCTGCAATCTGGAGTTCGGCAGTGAGTTCAACGGCATTGTTTGCTCCGACGCCAGTCTCGGTATGATCAACCCCCATGCCGACCCGGCCATGGCCCGTTATGCCCAAGACTACATCGATTCGCTGCAGGGCGATGAAAGCACCTCGATGCTGTTCGAGGTGCGCAAGGCCATCTACTTGTTGTTGCCCATGGGGCGCGCCACCATCGAGCAGATCGCCCTGTCGCAGGGCATGAATGTGCGCACCTTTCAACGCCGCCTGCAGGACGACGGCTGTGCCTTTAACGACCTGATCAACGACGTGCGTCGTGACCTGGCGCTACGTTATCTGGAAAACCCGAACAACTCGTTGAGCCGCATCGCCGACATGTTCGGCTTCTCCATGGCCAGTTCCTTTACCCGCTGGTTCATCAACCAGTTCGGCATGCCACCGGCGGCGTGGCGTAGCGCGCAGAAACAGTCCGGTCCCACCTCAACGGACGCTGCTGCCCCCTCTCCTTTCTGACCCTTTCTGAGTACACGGCAAAAAAAACGGCGACTGCTGGTACAGTCGCCGCAAAAAACCGATGTTTGTGACACCGGTGGTGAGCTTCACTGTAACGAGGAGCCAGCCCAGTGAAGCCCTGCCATAAACCTGTGTGAAGCCTGTTTTCAGAGGCCCCAGTGCAGCAACAGCAGCACCAGCACGACCAGGAACACCGTCTCACCGACCATCAGCAGGATCGGTTTGATGCCGACCGCCGCCAGCTCCTTGAGCCGGGTCTTCATGCCTAGGGCACTGATGGAAATCACCAGGCACCAGCGCGACAACTCATTGACTCCACCTTGCACCGCCGGAGCGATCCAACCAGTGCTGTTGATGCAGGCCAGAATCAGAAATCCCACGGCGAACCATGGCAATAGCGGTGGGCGCTTGCCGGTCGGGTCGGCGCCTTGCATGCGGGTGATCATGGCCGCAGTGACGATCACCGGCAGGAGCATGGCAACGCGCATCAGCTTGACCACGGTGGCGGTGTCACCGGTCTCGGTCGACATGCCGTAGCCAGCGCCGACCACTTGGGCGACGTCGTGGATGGTGGCCCCGAGGAACACCCCGGCGATCTGCGGCGACAACGAGAACCAGTTGGCAATCATTGGATAGACGATCATCGCCAGGGTGGACAACGCCGACACGCCGATCACCGTGAACAAGGTCGCGCGTTCTTTCTGAGGATGATTAGGCAACGCCGCTGCCAGCGCCAAGGCTGCCGATGCGCCGCAGATGGCCGTGGCGCCACCGGTGAGCATGCCGAACAGCCGCGAGAAACCCAGAAACTTTGCGGCGATCACCGAGACAGCGATGGTCGCCACCACCAGGATCACCACCAGCGCCATCGGCTTCCAGCCCAGCGCCGCCATTTGTTCCAGGGTGATGCGCATACCCAGCAGAGCGACGCCGATGCGCAATACCGTGCGGGCGGTGAACTCGACGCCGACTTTGCAAGGACCGTCGTCGGCAAGAAAATTCAAGGCCATGCCCAGTAACAAGGCGAACAACATGACCGGCGCGCCGTAATGCTCGGACAAAAACGACGCGGCGGCCGCCACGATCAAACTGACGATAAACCCCGGTGCCAGTTCGCGCGTGCGGGTTTGGATATGGGTGAGAGCAATGGCGCTCATGGCGCGGACTCCTGGGAAAAGGTGGCAATGAACGCCTGGCCGTCGATGATCTCGGCCCGGTAGTTATTGACTTTGAGTTGGGTGGAAGTGAGCAGATAGCCGCTCTGTAAATGCTCCTCGGCCTGCGGGTACTTGCCAGCAGGCACGGGAATGCGTCGAGTCATGCCAGTCGCCGCTCGCGATCACTTTCGCGCAGCGCTTCGCTCATGGCGCCGCTGACGGGGTCAGTGACGCTATCACCCTGTAGCCGGGCAATATCTTTTTGGTAATGACACTTGGCATAAAAGAACACGGCCGCTGCCGCGAGACTGACCAAGGGAACCAATTGAAACGCGGCATGCAGGCCGATCAGGTCGGACACCCGGCCGGTGATGAACGGCCCCGGTGCCAGCCCCAGCAGGTTGTTGGCCAGGGTCAGCGTGGCGAACGCAGTGCCGTGGACCGAGTAATGGGTCAGATTGGCCACCATCGCCCCGCTAGGGCCGGTGGTGCCGGTGGCAATGAGCATGCCCAGGCAGATCAACAGAAGTTGCACTGGCCCCGCCTGCAATGCAAAAGCCGCGGACAACAGCAAGCAACTACCCAGGCAGAACGCGATGGCCAGGCTGACCTTGCGTTCCGGCGAATGGCGACACAGGCGATCGCTGAGCATGCCGCACAGAATCATCCCCACCCCGCTGCACAACACGATGAGCGCCGCCATGCCACCGGCCTTATCCGTGGGCATGTCGTAGTAGCGGTTGAGATAACTGGGAATCCACACCATTACCGTGCCGCCGACAAACAGCTGCAAACCACTGCCGACATAGGTGGCCACCACCGAACGGCTGGACCACAATGTGCGTAGCGGGCGCTTGACTGCTGCGGTGGTTTTGTTCGCAACCTGCGCGGCACGTTCTGGCGCAATGCGTGCTTCCTTGACGATGAGCGGATACAACGCCGCCAGCACCAGGCCAAATAACGCCATGCCGGCGAACGACCAGCGCCAGCCCAGCTTGGCGGCAATGGCACCGCCCAGGGCCATCCCCAGAACAGCGCCGAACAAGCCGCCGGCCATGAAAGCACTGGCCAAAGTGGCGCGCATATGTTTGGGGAACACCGAGATCACCACAGCGATGCCCACGCTACCGTAGGCCGCCTCACCGACGCCGACCATGAAGCGTGCGATGAACATCTGTTGATAATCCTGCGCCAAGGCGCAACCGAGGGTGGCCACACTCCAGAGCAGCGCCATCAACGCCAGGCTTTTGACCCGGCCGAAGCGGTCGGCCATCAACGACAGCGGGAACGTCAGCAGGCCCACCATCAGGGCAACAACGCCGCTGAGCAGACCCAGCTGACCATCGCTCAGCGCCCACTCGCTCTTGAGCAGCGGGAACACAGCGTTCAGCACTTGGCGAGACATGTAATCTGAAATCAACAGGCCGAACGTCAGTGCAAAGACGATCCAGGCGTATTGGCGCGCAATGCCGACTCCACCGGAGTCATCATCGTCGGCGGCGATTGGGTGAAAGGCCATGCAGCCTCCTCAATGTCTTTGTTTTATTGTTGTTATCAGCGTGTGGCCGTACGGCTTACGCGAATGTCTTCAATGCTCACACGCGGGAGCATCTCCATGGCCAGGGCCACGGTGTTGAATCGCAGAAGGTTTTTCGACGTGTATTTATTTCCACCCCCGCTATTTTCAGTAGCCTGAAGGTAGCTCTGACGGGGCATCCTGCACTAAGCTTCTCAGGACACAATCTTGCGAAATTGGGACACGAGGGAAAGCATGTATACCCTGACTCGAAGTGCCAGCCTTACCAACTATGAACAGATTGCCCGTTCAGTGGGGCTGGATCCATTTCGCATGCTGCGGATGGCCAAGTTGCCGGCCGGTGCCCTCGACGATCCGAACATCATGATCAGCAGCGATTCGGTCGGGTGGCTGCTGGAGGAGTCCGCCCGATTGTCCGGCCAGGAGGCTTTCGGCCTGCTGCTCGCCGAAAAGAGACACCTTTCCAACTTTGGCATGCTGGCGCTGCTTATCCGCGAAGAGCCAACACTGCGCGCGGCCTTGCAATCTTGCTTTCGCTATACGCGACTGCATAACGCCGGTGTGCAATTGTGGCTTGAGGATGTAGGCGATCTGACCCTGCTGCATGTGGGTGTGAACATGCAGGGCCATCATGGCGTCTGGCGCCAGGCGATCGAACAAGCAACCGGAATTATCCTGCGCACGTTGTGCATTCTGAGCGGTTATACCTTCCGGCCAGTAAGGGTCTGTTTCACTCACGAATGCCCTGCCATTCTGGAAGTGCACCACCGTGTGTTGGGAACCGCGATCGAGTTCTCTCAGGAATTCAATGCCATCGTTTGCCGCGGGCGCGACTTGAATATGGCCATCCCTGAGGCGGACCCAGCGCTGCATCGCGAAGTGAAGCGATCGCTGGACATGCAGTTGGCTAACCTGCGCGACGAGCCGACGCAACGGGTACGCCAGATCGTCAAGATGCTGCTGCCAAGCGGACTGTGTTCTGTCGATGCGGTTGCCCAGCATCTTGGCATGCATCGACGCACCCTTAACCGACACCTGGCAACTGAGGGTGAGAGTGTCACAACAATCATCAATGCCGTACGCGCTGAACTCGCCGAAGAGTATCTGGCCAACAGCAAACGCCGATTGTATGAGGTCGCCGAATTGCTCGGCTTTTCCTCTGCCGGTGATTTTTCACGCTGGTTTCGCAGCCAGTTTGGCAAGACACCTTCAGCCTGGGCCGCTTCCTACCGAGAGAGCAAGACGACGCCCCAGCCCCTATTGAGTAATTAGAAGGAGAGGTTCGGAGATCGACCTGCAGGCCTGCTTGCCAGCCACACTACGTGAGCCTGTCACATCCTCGACGATTCTGACGTCGCCATTGCGTCATAACCAGCGCGCAGTGTCCCAATACGCCAATAAATTGTCCCGCAATGCACAGGGAGCGGCTCTCATTGCCCCCACTATGGACACGCGGTCCCCGTTGTGCCGGGGCCAGAAACACCCGCGGGTATATGTATCCCGCCCCCACCGCACCCGAATAGATTGGATCAACAAAAATAAGCGCGGCCGTAAACCAAGGCACGACTTCATCTGCCATGTCCACGGCCCGGCTATAAACCATCGAAATGGAGACGGAATGCGAGTCGAACAACTGACCTGTGCCATCGGCGCAGAACTGCTCGATGTGAACCTGGGCGATGCTGTGCGCGATGATTGCCTGTTCAACGAAATTTATGCAGCGCTACTGAAACACAAGGTGCTGTTCCTGCGTGACCAGGATTTAGACAAGCTCTCGCGTCGCGATCACGAGGCATTTTCCATGCGCATGGGGCAGCTCGAAACTCACCCGATGCTCCCCAGTCACCCGCAAGCCCCTGGTCTGGTGCAAATCTACAAGACCCCGGAAAATCCGGCGGATCGCTACGAGAATGCCTGGCACTGCGATGCCACTTGGCGTGAATCGCCTCCGATGGGCGCAGTGCTGCGTTGCATCGAATGCCCACCAACCGGTGGTGACACCATGTGGGCCAACATGGTGCTGGCCTATGACAAGCTGCCAATAGACGTGAAGCAAGAAATCGACAGTTTGATCGCCAGCCACAGTTTCAACTCTTCTTTCGCTGCCGCCATGCCAAAGGAAAAGCGCCTGGCTATGAAGGCGCAATACCCGGATGCCGAACATCCGGTAGTACGTACCCATCCCGAAACCGGCGAAAAGGTGCTATTCGTCAACGCCTACGCTACGCATTTCGTGAATTACCACAGCCTGGGACGTGTCCGTGTAGGCCAGGATTACAACCAAAGAGGTGTCGACCTGCTGAAGTACCTGATTAGTCAGGCCTACAACCCCGAGTACCAAGTCCGCTGGCGCTGGAAGAAAAACAGCGTAGCGATATGGGATAACCGTTGCACCCAGCACTATGCAGTGATGGATTATCCGCCCTGCCATCGCAAGATGGAGCGCGCGGCCATCATCGGCGACAAGCCCTACTATAAGTAAATCGATCCAGAGCCGAGTGACGCTTCCGAGCGTCTCCTTTGGGTCGAAACTCGCAAGTCAAAACAGTCCTCCCAACGCTGCCGGCACCCAATTCATGATCACCAGTTCGCCACTGACCTCGGCCTTGCCCTGCCGCTGGTTGCTCGTGGTGTAGCGGATGTCCAGCGTTTCGAAGTGAAAGCCTTCGAACACCCGGCGAATGTCCGGGTGGTCGTTGATGCTGACCATCACCCTGCCCTTGCAGCGGCGCATGAAGTCGGCCATGCGTTCGTAGTCACCCTCCCGGACCATCAACCTGGCACTTCAAGCACGACTTTCTGCGGCGTCCCTGACGCCTTGGCCTTGCCCTCCTTGCCGCCGTTGCACTCAACCGACACCGTCCACCCGGACGGGGTGAACGTGTGATCCACCGACTCCACCAGGTACTCACCATCCAGCCCACGCTTAAAGCCTTGCTACTCGATCATGCATTCGGCAAACAGATGTCGCGATCGATATGTCGACGTTCACTGGAGATGACGTATGGCAAGAAACGACTCGAAGCGATTTTTAGCGCCGTCCGTCCTGCTAAGCTTTCAATATCTTGAATGGACTCTGGAATCACTCACAAAACTCAGTTGAGGTTGCGAAACGTGAGAGCCAGATTGATTGGGGCCACCATCATCATCGCGGTGATTGGAGTGACGACGCATAAGCTCATGGAATGGACATCTATCGAGAACGAGCGAAAGGATACGGTGTGCAAGGCAGCACAGCAGCATTTGAAAACCCTGGAAAGTCGAGCGCGTGCGATGGCTGCGGGACTGTCTATCGAAGCTTACGCAGAGGCCGAGAATACTGAGGTGGACAAATTGGTCAGCGCCCTGGATACCGCAAACAATGATGCTGAGGTTGAAGCTGTCATAGATGCACACGCTGCCCAGTTAGAGGCGAAAGACGCTGCAACCGATGCAGAATTGAAAAACCAAGGGCATCAGGTTTTTCTCGAACAGCAACTCAAAAAACAGCGCATAACCACTGATATCAAGCAAGAAATCAAACGCACCGAGAAGGCTGTAACTGAGGCCTGTGATTAGCGCTCGCTCCAAATTTCGCCCCCTCTAACCAAATACGCTCAAAAACGTTTTCACGCAGCCCGGGTCGTTTGTGGCCCTTCCTGACAGGCAGTAATCGGCAAATAACTGCCGTTGGCGACCGGTTGAATTCACAGCCAATAGCAGCCAATCCACTTCCACCACAAAACTGTTCGGGCTTTAGCAGGGATTTTATCTCGGCAAGTTCAATCCACAGAGAGCCTCATTCATGAAGCTTGTAGCTCAGTTCATTCAATGCATTAGTCCCCAATACATCACATTCGCCACATGCAAAGAACAAAACCGCACTAGACTTCTTCGTGGGCCTTAAACCCGTGCACGGTCATGCAATCGAGGGATGTGATTCTGTACGCAGTACCAAGGCTATTTACTCGGTAGTTATGCACCAAGGGTCAACGTTGCTGTGCGCTCAACACCTGAGCGGTTGACAACATCGATCAACGACTGAGAAAGGAAACCTGGTATGAAAAAGCTTTCGGATCACTTCAAGCTTTCCATCGCCTTTACCATGCTGATGACAATCAACGGTTTTGTCCAGGTTGCACTTCGTCTTACAACTGTGACTCAAAAGTCCAAACTCTCAAATCCGAGAAAGGAGCTGGCGATGAACAAAGGCTTTCAACTTGCTCCTTTAATTACCCTGGCGCTGGTCTGGCCCGAAATTGGCCTCGCCGTCGATAGCCAGGCAGAACTGGCCAAGCAGTCCCTGAACCCGGTTGCTGCGCTGTACAGCCTGCCGATTCAATACAACTGGAACCAAAATCTTGGCCCCACCAACAACGGTATTCAGACTGTCACCAATATTCAGCCGGTCCTGCCTTTCACTATCAACGACGAATGGAACCTGATTTCCCGCACCATCCTGCCGGTCATCGATCAGCATGGCCTGGTGTCCGGCGGGATTGCCGACAAGTCGGGTGTGGGTGACACCACCCAGAGCTTCTTCTTTTCACCCAAGCAGCCTACCGCCAGCGGCTGGATATGGGGGGTGGGTCCGGCCATTTTGCTGCCCACCGGCAGCAACGAACTGCTCAGCAATGAACAATGGGGGCTGGGCCCCACGGTGGTCCTGCTCAAGCAACACGACGGTTGGACCCGTGGCATTCTGGCCAATCACATCTGGTCGCTGGAAAACAGCCCGCCCGATGACAAGGAAAAGGTCAACCAGACCTTCCTGCAACCCTTCTTCAGCTACACCACCCATACCTACACCACCTTCGGCATCAATACCGAGTCCACCTACGACTGGCAGACCAAGGAGTGGTCTGCGCCGATCAACCTTTTTGTGACCCAGTTGTTCAAGGTGGGTCACCAACCCATGACCCTGCAATTTGGCCCCCGCTATTGGGTCGACAGCCCGGAGAATGGTGCCGAGGGTTGGGGGTTTCGGGTGGCGTATACGCTGCTGTTTCCCAAGTGAGCGTCGCGGCGGTAATTCAGACGCACCGCGTTGCCTGTATCGCTGGCAAGTCGGATCGCCGCACCGCAGCTCCCACATAGACTACCGTGCCCACCACGGCAGGATTACGTCTTGCGCTTGTGGAGCAGCCTGGCGCCAATTGCCAGTGCCGGGTCAATAATTGCAGACGCTCCCAACGTAGGGGAAAAACACCGGCTATAAACGCGGGGGCCATGAAGACTATCTGTACCACACCCGGGGCGATTCAGACCGTCGAGTTTGCCTGTGCCAAACAAGTACTTTTGATCTCCGCGGACTTAACGTCGTCTAGACTCAACCATCCACGAACTGACGTTCGCAGCACCGTAAGGCTGGAGGGTCATCATTACCAATTTTCGCATTTCGAGTGAAGTGCAGCGGTAGTCAGATGTAGCTGTACACCTATATCAATCGATAAAGGAACACGCTATGAGACTTAAACAGATGATGCTGGTGGGGTTGGCCACCAGTGGCATGATGCTGGGAGCGTCTTTACCAACGCTTACCCAGGCGGCCGATAAGAAACCCAACATTCTGTTCATCATGGGAGATGACATCGGCTGGATGCAGGTGGGCGCCTATCAGAATGGGCTGGGTTATGACACGACGCCCAACCTGGACCGAATTGCCAATGAAGGCGCCAAGTTCATGACCTACTACGCCGAGCAAAGTTGCACGGCAGGCCGCAACGCCTTCTTCACTGGCATGACCCCGTTGCGCACAGGCATGATCCCGCCGCAACTGCCTGGCAGCCCTTCCTACCTGCAGCCCGGTACACCGGCGCTTGCCAAGTTCCTGTACGATCAGGGCTACAACACTGGCGAGTTCGGCAAGAATCACCTGGGCGATCACCCGGATGCACTGCCAACCGCGCACGGCTTCCAGGAGTACTGGGGCTACCTCTATCACCTGGATGCCATGCAGCAGGTGAGCTTTCCGGACATCAACAAGAGCCCTACCCAGCAAGGCTTTGCTCCTCCCTGCAAAGTGGAGCCGATCCCCGGGGTGCCGCCGATGCCGGGGTCAGTGGACCCGAAGACTACCACTTGCTTGACGCCGCCGCGCCCGATTTTGGCCTGTACTTCCAAAGATGGCTCGTCGCAGAACCAGAATTGCAAGGATGAGGGGCCGCTCACGCTGGAGCGCTCGAAGACCGTGGACGAAGAAATATCGGCCAAGGTTATCGACTTCCTCGACCGCAACGATCCGAGGTCTACCAACAAGCCGTTTTTCGTCTGGTACAACCCGGCGCGCATGCATGTAACCACCGTGTTCTCGCCCAAGTATGAGGCCATGTTGGGTGAGCAAGGTGGTAACGACTGGGGCATCCAGGAAGTCGGCATGAAGCAGATGGACGATAATATCGGCCTGGTGCTGAAGAAGCTCGAAAGCATGGGGCAACTGGACAACACCATCGTGGTATTCACCACGGACAACGGTGCGCAAAGCCAGACATTCCCCGATGGCGGCATGACACCCTTCAAGGCCAACAAGCTGACGACCTGGGAAGGCGGCATGCGGGTTCCGGCGCTGATCCGCTGGCCTGGTCAAATCAAGCCAGGCACGGTGTATGACGACATCGTTGCCTCCTACGATTGGCTGCCAACACTGGTGGAAGTTGCTGGGGGTCCGAAAGGCAATGCACTCAACGAGCAGATCATGGCGGGCAAGTACCCGGGCATCGTCAAGACCAAGCTGCAGGGCGTCAATCAGCTTGACTACCTGACGGGCAAGTCGGACAAGTCCGCGCGTGACACCTTCTTGTATTACACCGGGGCTACACCGTCGGCCGTACGCTACAAGAACTGGAAGATTTACTTCACCATGGAAGGCTCCTCCGGCGCTTCAGCGCTGATGGGTCCACAGACATACGGCTGGGCACAAGTGCAAAACATCCGCAGGGACCCGTTCGAGCAGGCCGTGGGCGAGGAGCAGAAGTCGGTGTTGTCTCTCGGCGGTGCAATAGCCGCGCCGAGCACAGCCTATCTCTACAACTGGAACATGTTACCAGTGGGTCAGCAATTGTGGCTGCAGGAACTTGAATCCTTTGCAGAATTCCCACCCCTGCAGGCGCCGGAGTCCTACAACCTCACGCAGGTTCTGGAGCAAGTCAAGGCGATGAACAAGAAGGCTCCAGGCCAGTAGAAATGTGAAGTGAGGAAGCCAGGGCGCTCTTACCCTGGCTTTCTTCGCTGTCCTTGTTCGAATCCATCCCGGTTGTGTTGGGGAGGTGATGACATAGTAGGAGAAGCAAGGACCTGCTGACCAAAATCCCCGCCCCGACAGCTAGCCAGGCTTGTGCATTGCGCAGGACTCCCGAGAACCAGTAACAGTGCAGAAGCATGCCGTCTTCCACCGAAGAATGCCGCCGGGTCAGTAACTGTCCCGCGGGGCATCGATACTCGTCCGCCGATCTCTTCACGCGCCTGGTTCGCCATATTGCTGAGTTGCGCCCGGTCATTACCAACGTTGGTCACCTCATGGGCAATGATCAGATGTGCTTGTCGTCGACGGCTGTTTGTATGTTATAGCCAACCGTTCCGGTGCCTCGTCCGCTCATGGCCATTGAACGTGCATCTGGATCGGTAAGAGAGATTTGTTGGTCTGGACTGTCGTGAAGCTGCGCCCCGTTGTCCTTGCGAAAGTCAGCAATGATTTTGAAGTCAGGAGCCAAACGCCCCGTCAGCCACATCAACTCGACGTTGCGCTCGGCCTCACGCTCAAGCCGGCGGCGGCGGGACTGAATCCGATTGAGATAGCCGTAGATATAGATCTTCAGCAACAAGGTGACTTGCGTCCGAGTCTCACCTTCAATAAATCACTTCATGATCGCCCCCGCTACGATCTCGACGATCAGAAGATTAGACAATTGCAGGTGTTTTCACACAGCCTGGGCCAAAAGCGGCCCCTCACAGAAGTGAGAACTTTCTGTTTTCGGCCTGGTGGCAAAGCTCAATCTCTATGCGTTAGGCACGAATCAATACCCTCGATAGCCATCTGAAGCTTCTGTCTTAGCAACGGGAGTTCTGATGCAGTCAGCGCAAATAGTCTCCCTGCCATTCCAAGAAAGGCAGCCAGGGCAAGGTCAGAGTGCTTGACCAGTGCTACTAAATGCTCGCCTCTCGGTCCATTGTTTCCGGCCATCCAATTCTTAACTGTCCTCTCGTTCGCATTCGTCCAGCGCATAAGTGTTTTTGTCGCCTGATGCGTTCCACCAAGCTCCATATGAAGAGCTCTAGCCATTCCAGCTGCGTGCTGTTTTTGTGCCAGAAAAGAATTGCCCGTTTTCGTGAACATTTTTCCCCCCCGGTCTTCTACCTTCTTTAGAGCTATTTCAAAAACTCAGTGACTGATCACGGCTTTGATTTCGCCCTACTGGCCGTCGGATCAGGTCGAGGATGTTGGCGACGCATACGCTCACTGGTGCGGGAGAGGCTCACCATGAATCAAGCACGACCTTGTCAGAGAGCCCAACAAAGTCTGGGTCACCGACATCACCTACATCCGAACATATGAAGGCTGGCTGTATTTGGCCGTGGTGCTCGATCTGTTTTCACGCCAAGTCATTGGCTGGTCAATGAAGTCACAAATGACTAGCGACTTGGCCATTGATGCACTGCTGATGGCAGTGTGGAGGCGTAAGCCGAAGCAGGAGGTAATGGTTCACTCTGATCAGGGCAGCCAGGGCGGATTCAACCGGTCGTCGCAACACCTTTGATCGAGGTGTTTATGGGACGACCTGCAGGCTGGATGCAGAAGTTAACGGGGCGATTCAATAATGGCCGGCCCGATCCGTGTTGATCGAGCCTGCCCTTGGTATCAGCGGTCGCATATTGTCTGATACGCGACCCGCTCACACCCGTACTTAACGCAACTGAAACCAGGTGGTTTTCAGTTGTGTGTATTTATCAAACGAATGCAGCGATAGATCGCGACCGAAGCCTGACTGCTTGCCTCCGCCAAACGGCACCGACACATCCAGCGCGTCGATGGTGTTGACCGAGACAGTACCGGCATTCAAGGCGCGGGCCACACGGTGCGCGCGGTTCAGATCATCGCTCCACACCGACGCAGCCAGTCCGTAGATGCTGTCATTGGCTTGCTGCACCGCCTCTTCCTCAGTGTCAAAAGCGCTGACCGCCAGAACCGGACCGAACACTTCATCCCGTGAAATGCGCATGCCGCTGGTCACGTCACCAAAGATCGTCGGCTGAATGAAGTTTGAAGAACCATTGATGCTCAATTGCTCGCCACCGGACAGCAGCGTGGCCCCGTCAATACGTGCCTCTGCGACCGCTTTCATAATTCGGCTGGTTTGCTCACTGTCGACGATTGCCCCAGCAGCGCTCCCAGGGTTCAGTGGATCACCGGGCACCCACGCACGCGACTTGCTGATCAGCCGTTCGACAAATTCGTCATGGATGGAACGTTGCACGTACAGGCGGGAATTGGCCGAGCACACTTCACCCTGGTTGAAGAAAATACCGAAGGCGGCCTTCTCCGCAGCCAGGTCCAGATCCTGACAGTCTTCAAACACCAGGTTCGGGCTCTTTCCGCCGCACTCCAGCCAGACCTGCTTGAGGTTGGACTGCGCCGAGTACTGCATAAAGTACTTGCCTACCTGAGTGGAGCCGGTGAACACCAGACAATCCACGTCCGGATGCAACCCCAGTGCCTTGCCGGCGCTCTCGCCGAGGCCCGGTACCACGTTCAGCACGCCCTCTGGAATGCCTGCTTCCAAGGCAAGCTGAGCCAGACGCAGGGCCGAAAATGGCGATTGCTCGGCGGGCTTGAGTACCACGCTGTTGCCGGCCGCCAATGCAGGCGCTAGTTTCCACGCTGCCATGTCCAGCGGGAAGTTCCACGGCACTACTGCGGCAACTACCCCCAAGGCTTCCCGCGTGATGGTGGCCAACGCATTCTGGGCGGTAGGCGCGACCTGATCGTAAACCTTGTCGAGCGCTTCGCCGTACCAGGCGAAGACGTGGGCGGCGCCGGGCACATCCACGTTGTAGGCATCCATCACCGGCTTGCCCATGTTCAGCGAATCGAGCAGCGCCAGCTCTTCGCGGTGCACCATCAGCAACTCGGAAAGTTTGATCAGGATTTTCTTGCGCTCGCCGGGGGACATACGCCGCCAAGGGCCTGCATTGAAAGCCCGGCGTGCGGAGCGCACTGCCAGGTTGACGTCTTCTTCGCCGCATGCGGCAACACGCGCGAGCAATTGATTGGTTGCAGGGTTGATGGCGTCGAATGTCGCTCCGGATATCGACGACACTGGCTGGCCGCCGATCAAGGCGGTGTCGATGAAGGATTGGCGGGCAACACGCTGCTGCCAGTAGTTAAGGTCGAACACGTTGTACTCCCACATTGACCGTCTACACGGTCAGTTGTTATTGATCTGGATGGATGGTGCGCAACTATCGAGGCAGGAGGTACAGGTCATTGAGCCGACTCAAAGCGCAATGACCTGCTGTCAAAACCTGCGTGTTTTGGGATGTATCACTCCGCCATCTGCAAGTCCGGCATCTTCACCCTGAACCCACGCGTGACACCCAACAAACAAATCAGCCCCAAGCCCATCCAGCACAGACCAATCGTGAACGCCATACCGGAAAGGCTCGTCCACAGCCAAATGGTGCTGAGAAAACCCAGGGCCGGCAGCGCCGCGTACATCAGGTAGTTGCGTGTGCCGCGCAGTTTCTGGTCGACCAGGTAATGCTTGATCACCGCCAGGTTCACCGCCGAGAACGCGAAGAGCGCGCCGAAGCTGATCATATTGGCGACGGTATCCAGGGTGATAAACAAGGCAATTAGCGAGAACAGGCTGACCAGCATGATCGCGGTGGCCGGCACGCGCTTTTTCGTGACCAGCTTGCCGAACACGCTCGGCAATGCACCATCGCGCCCCATCGCGAACAGCACGCGCGAGACACTCGCCTGGGAGACCATTGCCGAAGCGAAACAGCCCGCTACATAGGTCGCGGTAAATGCGGTCACCAGCAGTTCACCGCCGACGCGCCGCATCACGTCCACTGAGGCTGAATCAGGGTCGGCGAAACTGTTCCATTCCGGAAACACCATCTGGGCGAAATACGAAACCAGCAGAAACAACAGCCCCCCGAACAACGACACCACCATAATGGCGAGCGGAATGGTTTTTCGCGGGTTGGGTGTTTCCTCGGCCATGGTCGACACGGCATCGAAGCCAAGAAACGACAGGCAGAGCACCGCAGCGCCCGCCATGATCAGCGGGACGCTGAAACCTTCATGATGGAAAGGTGCGAGTAGCGAAACCGGGGCGGAATGCCCACTCAGGTTGTGAAGCGATAACGCGACGAACACAACGATGAAGACCAACTGGGCAACCACGAGTATCCAGTTGACCCGAGTGATGGACTCGATGCCGACCAGATTTAGAACGGTGACCAGCGCAATTGAACCGAGCACCCACACGGCGGTAGGCACAGCGGGAAAATATTCCGACATGTAGATGCCGATCAGCAGATAACTGAGCAACGGCAAGAAGATGTAATCCAGTAACAAGGTCCAACCGGCAATAAAGCCGAAATACGCGCCAAATGCCTTGCGCGTATAGGTATAAACCGATCCTGAATAGGGGTGCGCCTGGACCATGCGTCCATAGCTGTAAGCGGTCAGCAACATGGCCGCAAGGGTCAGCAGGTAGGCGGTGGGCAAGTGCCCTTTGGTCATCTGGGTGACGAGGCCATAGGTTGTAAACACCGCCAGCGGGACCATGTATGCCAGACCGAAAAGTACCAGTCCGACGAGCCCCAGGGGCTGTCGAAACCTACGCGATGAAGTGGGTTGCGATGGGGAATGATGGGAGGGAGTATTGGCCACGTTTGTTATTGTATTCATTGCTGACTCCTGGAAATGGGCATGCAGGACGCCGCGGTATCCGATGAAATCGATACCGTTATCCGTTGAAAAGTGGACTGCCCTATGTGCACGCAGGGCAATGTAACGATGCGGGTCTCCACCCCTTGCGCGGGGGTGGAAAACCGCTCACTTCACAGCTTTCCCGCGATCCGTGCGGTGCGGTCTACCGCGATACGGGTCTTGTCCACCAGTTCGTCGAGTTCCGCGCGCGTTGCTACCAGTGCCGGCGCCATGATCATGCGGCCGAGTGTCGAGCGAATGATCACACCCTCTTCAAAACCAAAGGTGCGGCACTGCCAGGCCAGGTCATTTTCATTGTCGAAGCGCTTGCGTGTGTCTTTGTCCTCGGCGAACTGCATGGCCGCGAGCAGACCGGTTCCCTGGATCTCGCCGATCATCGGATGGTTGCCAAACACTTCACGCAGGATCTGCTGCAAGTACGGCCCGGTATCTTCCTTCACCGTGCGAACGATGCCTTCATCACGCAACGCCTTGAGGTTGGCGAGTGCAACCGCCGCCGCGACCGGGTGCCCTGAATAGGTCAGGCCGTGGGCGAACACGCCGCCCCGCTCCACCAGCGCATCCGCAATGCGTTTGCTCAGCACCAGGCCGCCCATGGGGATATAGCCGGAGGTCAGGCCCTTGGCGATCGACAGAGTGTCGGGCTCGAAGCCGAAATACTCGTGGGCAAACCACTCGCCCGTGCGACCAAAACCGCCAATCACCTCATCGGCGCACAGCAGCACATCGTATTGACGGCAGATACGCTGGATTTCCGGCCAGTAGCTTTGCGGCGGGAAAATCATCCCGCCTGCGCCCTGGAAGGGTTCGGCGATAAAGCCCGCAACATTTTCGGCGCCCAGTTCGAGAATCTTCTCTTCCAGTTGCAAGGCGCAGCGACGACCGAACTCGGCCGGAGTCAAGTCGCCGCCCTGTGCGTACCAGTAGGGCTCATCGATGTGCGCCACGTCAGGAATCATGCCGCCCATCTCGTGCATGAACTTCATGCCGCCCAGCGCAGAAGCCGCCAGGGTGGAGCCGTGATAGCCATTCCAGCGACCGATCATGATCTTTTTCGTGGGTTGGCCGACCACTTGCCAGTAGCGGCGAACGGTACGGATCAACACCTCGTTGGCTTCGGAGCCGGAGTTGGTGTAGATCACGTGACTGTAGTGGCCCGGGAGCAGGCTGAACAGCAGCTCGGACAGCTCAATCACCGCCGGATGAGTGGTGTGGAAGAACATGTTGTAGTACGCCAACTGGTCCATCTGCGCGGCGGCGGCGGCGGTCAGGTCCTTTCGCCCATAACCGAGCTGGGTGCACCACAGACCCGACATGCCGTCCAGGTAGCGCTTACCTTCACTGTCCCACAGATACAGGCCCTCACCACGCACCATCACGCGTGGGCCTTCGGCATTCAGCGCCTTTTGATCCAGAAACGCGTGGATGTGGTGGGCCGCGTCCGACTTCTGATAGTCCTGGGTCTGGCGTTTGGGTTCGAATGGCAGGTTCATGTTTTCTCTCTCTTGTTAGTCGTCATCCGCTCAGCGGATCTTGTTCATGTAGCTTTCAAGGGGGTCCTTGCTCAGCACGCCCTGTGCCTCGGCCAACGAATCGATGAACAGCGAAAACAGTTCCGATTGCGCACCGATATCGAGCTTGCTGTAGATGTTTTTGCGGTGGGATTTGATGGTGTCTTCCGATACACCCAGGCGCTCGGCAAGCGAGCGAGTGGAGTGCCCACGCAGGATCAATTGGGCGATACGACATTCGCGCTCGGTCAGGATCGACGAGCCAAAATTGTTCAGCGCCGAGTGAATACGCTGTTCCAACAGGCTTTCGAAGCGGGAACCCTGCGCTTCCAGACCAACGAAGTGTTTGCCCAACACCGCCAGCACCCACGGCGCTATACGCTTGAATTGTTGGGTGGTGGCCGCGTCCAGCTTCTGCGTAAATGCCAGTGATACCGCCAGACTCAACCCGTTGTTGGACTGCAGGATGTAGTTCAACTCATCCTCCAGGTGCGAATGTCGGTAAAACGACTGGAAGTACTCGCTGAGCTCGAAATGATCGGGGGCGACATCAGCAAGGTCGTAACACCCGGAGCCGACGCCCTCTACGCACGCGCCGTAAAACGGATCGAGCAAATAGAAGCCCGACAGGTACTGACGCACATTACCCTGCGGCAGCCATGGGCCTTCCAATTCAAACAATGCGCTGGGCATGCCACCGTGCGGATACAGGTAGAGCGTGGTGGCCTGGATCGGCCAGATACAACCGAGGGCCTCAAACAAAGTGGCGGCGAAGCCCGCTTGCCCGATGCTCTCGGTTACCTTGGCGATCTGTTCAAACCATTGCGCAGAAGAAAGCCGGTCGTTTTCCACTTCGAAGCCTCGCTGAAAGAACGTTAGAGATGGTCCCACACCCGGGAAACCATCGAAATCACCCGATAGGGTGAGCCTGCATCCGATATTTATGCTCACTTCCCAGCTTAATAATATTTTATTAATAGCCCCCCTCCCCCTAGCCTTGAAGTCATGCACGAACTGAATCCAACTGCATTACGCAAGGACAGACACATGACTGAAGCAATAACAAAAACAGACACCCTGGTAGTGGGAGCCGGTCAGGCTGGCGTGGCCATGAGTGAGCACCTGAGCAAACAAGACGTGCCGCATCTGGTGCTGGAGCGCAGCCGCATTGCCGAGCGCTGGCGGACCGGGCGCTGGGATTCGTTGGTGGCTAACGGTCCGGCCTGGCATGACCGTTTTCCAGGCCTGGAATTCGATGACGTCGCCGCCGATGGCTTCGCCCCCAAAGAACGCGTCGCCGATTACTTTGAAGCTTATGCCCGCAAGTTCAATGCGCCGATCCGTACCGGCGTGGATGTACTCTCGGTGGTGCGTAATGTCGGCCGCCCAGGCTTTACCGTGCACACCAGCGAAGGCGTGATCGAAGTCAACCGCGTAGTAGCAGCCACCGGGCCGTTCCAGAAACCGGTGATTCCGCCGATTGCACCTGAAGACTCCGCGCTGCATCAGATCCACTCTGCCGATTATCGCAACCCTGCCCAACTGCCGGCCGGTGCCGTGCTGGTGGTCGGTGCAGGCTCTTCCGGTGTGCAGATCGCCGATGAGTTGCAACGTTCCGGACGTCAGGTGTACCTGTCGGTCGGCGCCCACGACCGCCCGCCCCGCGCCTATCGCAACCGGGATTTCTGCTGGTGGCTGGGGGTGTTGGGCGAGTGGGACCAGGCGGCGATGAAACCCGGCCGTGAGCACGTAACCATTGCAGTGAGCGGCGCACACGGCGGCAAGACAATCGATTTCCGTGAGCTGGCCCAGCAAGGCATGACCCTCGTTGGCCTCACGCAATCCTTCAGCGGCAACCTCGCCAGCTTCCAGCCCAACCTGGTGGAAAACCTGGCGCGTGGCGATGAAAACTACCTGGCCTTGCTGGATGCGGCCGACGCCTACGTGGAGCGCAACGGCCTGGACTTGCCGCTGGAGCCTGAAGCCCGTCGCGTGTTTCCCGACGCCGACTGTATCAAGAACCCGATTCTGGAACTGGACCTCGACAAAGCCGGCATCACCTCAATCATTTGGGCCACTGGGTTTGCCGTGGACTACAGCTGGCTGAAGGTCGATGCGTTTGACGCCGCCGGCAAGCCCCGGCATCAGCGCGGCGTCTCCAGCGAATCCGGGATCTATTTCCTCGGTTTGCCGTGGCAGTCGCGCCGTGGCTCGTCGTTTATCTGGGGCGTGTGGCACGACGCCAAATACGTCGCCGACCATATCGCCATTCAGCGCCAATACCTTGAGTACCGCGACGCCGCCCCGGTGGTTCGTCAGTCCCCTGTCAACGCCTGATCCCTTTTTTCCGGAGTTTTTTGATGCCTACTCACACTCGTATCCGTATGTTCAACACCAAGGAAACCTACCCTAACCAAACCCTGGACAACGACCTGTGCCAGGCCGTACGCGCCGGCAATACCGTGTATGTGCGCGGCCAGGTGGGCACTGATTTCGGGGGTAACCTGATTGGCCTCGGCGACCCGCGCGCCCAGACCGAACAAGCGATGAAGAACGTCAAGCAACTGCTGGAAGAAGCCGGCAGCGACCTGAGCCATATCGTCAAAACCACCACCTACCTGATTGACCCGCGCTACCGCGAGCCGGTGTACCAGGAAGTCGGCAAATGGCTCAAGGGTGTGTTCCCGATTTCCACCGGGCTGGTGGTGTCGGCCCTGGGTCAGCCGCAGTGGTTGATGGAAATCGATGTAATCGCGGTTATCCCGGAGTAAGGAGGCTTCCCATGACCTTTTCAATCGTGGCCCGGTGTGCGGACACTGGCCAGCTGGGCATTGCCATCAGTTCATCAAGCATCGCCGTGGGTGCCCGTTGCCCATGGCTGCGCCCTGGTGTGGGCGCGGTGTCGACCCAGAACATCACCTTGCCGGCCCTGGGTCCTGACGTGCTCGACCTGCTGGAACAGGGCCTCGCCCCGGCCGAAGCGCTCGACAAGGCCCTGACCAGCAATGGCTACAGCCAATACCGACAGCTGACGGCGATTGATCACCTGGGGCGCGCCGTGCATTTCAGCGGCAGCGAAACCCTCGGCACCCATAATGCGGTGTCGGGCGAGCAGTGCGTGGCGGCGGGCAACATGCTCGCCGACCGCGGGGTAATCGAGGCGATGGTCAGCACTTTCGAGCAAGGCGAAGGCCAGTTGGCCGATCGCCTGCTGGCCGCGATGCATGCGGCCATCGCTGCTGGCGGCGAGGCCGGTCCGGTGCACTCTGCTGCGCTGGTGGTGGTCGGTGAGCTGACATGGCCGATCATCAACCTGCGAGTGGATTGGGCCGACGAGAATCCTATCGGTGACCTTCAAAGACTATGGGACGCCTACCGCCCGCAAGTCCAGGACTACATCGACCGCGCCCTCGCCCCCGATCGCTCCCCGGGCTACGGCGTGGCCGGTGATGACCGATGAGCAGCAGCCGCGAACTGCTGCAGACGCTGGTGGGGTTTGATACCACCAGCCGCGAATCCAACCTGCATCTGATCGAGTTTGTGCACGATTACTTGGCGGGTTTCGGTGTGGCCAGCGAGCTGGTCTACAACGAGGAGCGAAGCAAGGCCAATCTGTTTGCCAGCATCGGCCCGGTGGAATTGCCGGGCATCGCACTTTCAGGGCATACCGATGTAGTGCCGGTGGATGGGCAGCCATGGACGGTACCGCCATTCGAGCTAACTGAGCGCGACGGCAAGCTGTTTGGCCGGGGCACGGCAGACATGAAGGGCTATATAGCCTGTGTGCTGGCGCTGGTGCCGGCATTGGTGAAGGCGCCGCTGCGGATCCCGGTGCATATCGCCCTGTCGTACGACGAAGAAGTCGGCTGCCTCGGTGTGCGTTCGTTGCTCAAGGTGCTTGAGCAGCGGCCGGTGAAGCCGATGCTGTGCATTATCGGTGAACCGACCGAGCTCAAGCCGGTGCTCGGCCATAAGGGCAAGTTGGCCATGCGCTGTGATGTGCATGGCGAGGCATGTCACTCGGCCTATGCGCCGTATGGGGTGAACGCCATCGAGCATGCGGCGGAGTTGATTGGTGAATTGGGAAGAATCGGGCAACGCCTGCGGGACACCCAAGATGCGCGTTTCGATCCGCCATTCAGTACGGTGCAGACCGGGGTGATCAGTGGCGGCAAGGCGCTGAATATCGTGCCGGCAGATTGTCGGTTTGATTTTGAGATTCGTGCCTTGCCATCGCAGGATCCGGGTGAGGTAGCTGAGGAGTTGCAGGCTTATGCCATGCAAAAAGTGCTGCCGCGTATGCAGGCAGTCAGTCGCCAGAGTTCGATTCGTTTTACCGAGTTGTCCGCTTACCCAGGCTTGGTCACCGACGAACGCAGCCAGGCGGCAGAATTGATCGCGGCGTTTTCCGGTTCGCGGGAATTCAGCACGGTAGCGTTTGGTACTGAGGGCGGGTTGTTCGATGCGGCGGGCATTCCCACGGTGGTGTGCGGGCCCGGGAGCATGGACCAGGGGCATAAGCCGGATGAGTTTGTGAGTGTGGCGCAATTAGCGGGGTGTGATGCGATGCTACTGCGGATGCTGGAATCAATCCGCGCCTGAGCCGCCTATCTACCAGACACCAAAAATCAATTGTGGGAGGGGGCTTGTCGGAACGCCGCACCGTCCCGATTGCAGTGGTTCAGTCGATGCATAAGTTGACTGAACCACTGCTATCGGGAGCAAGCCCCTCCCACATTTTTAATCCTGGGTTTAGCCCAATAGTTGCGCGAGTTCTTCGCGGCAGTAGTCGACAAATAACTGCACCGGTTTGGTCAAGGGCGAACGGCGCAACCACACCGCCGACAAACCTGAACCGGTGACGGTTTCGGCCAACGGCACACAGACGACTTTCTGCCCATCGTAGGTGTACTCGGTGAACGGTTTGGTCACCAATATCGAAAACCCAAACCCCCGCCCTACCATCCCCCGCACCATCTCGATCGACGGCGAGCTGAACACGATATTCGGCGTCAACCCGCGCTCTTCAAAGATGCTTACGAAGTAGGTCCGGCTGGGCAGAACGTCAAGCAAAATCATCGGTTCCAACACCAGGTCCGCCAGCGACACCTTGGGCTGCTGTGCAAAACGGTGATCCGCCGGCAACAACGCATACGGCTGTTGCGGCGGCATCAATGGCGTGGTTTCAATGGTGCCGCCCAAGTCATGCTCGTACAGCATGGCCACATCGATACTGCCTGCCGTCAGCGCCTGTACCAGTTCCTGTTGCTCGCCATCGCGAATCCGAATCTCCACCCCCGGCCAACGCGTCTTGAAGCCGGCGATCAAGCGCGGCAAGTACAGCGGTGCCACGGTTTCAAAGCAGCCGATATCGATCTGCCCCGCCACCACGTCGTTGTCCGCCAGGGCGTTCTGCTCGAACTCATGGGCCAACCGCAACAGCTCCTGCGCCTTGCGATAAAACCGTGCACCACTGGGCGTCAACGACACGCCTTGAGCGTGATGGCGAATAAACAGCTGCACTCCAAAGCTGTCTTCCAACTGCTTGATCGCGGTAGAGACTGACGGCTGCGCGATATACAGCTTGCGCGACGCCTCGGCGACGCTGCCGCACTCGGCCGTGGTAACAAAATATCTGAGTTGGCGCAGGTTGTAGGCAGCCATCGGAACCTCGTTAAACGTGGGATTTCGCCCCAAACAAGTGCAAGAAAAAAGCTGTTTTCTTCAGCGATCACGGTGCATGCAACATACCGGAGCAAAAAGGCCGGCGAGATACTTTTTTTAAGGTCTATAGCAACAAACTTACTAATTTACCTGCCTGCCGCTATTACAGATGATCACTCCAACAACAAAGCGCCGTGCAGGCGGCGCACTGCGAAGTACGTCCACGTACTCACCTTGCCTTGGAGTTCCTCATGGTCACCACTGCGACATCCTCCGCACCGCTTATTGAAAAACACACGATTGGATACGTGCCCCCTGAAGATCGCCATGGAAAGGTAAGAGACCTGTTCACCCTGTGGTTCGGCGGCAACATCGCGCCATTGCCGATCGTGACCGGCGCACTGGGAGTGCAACTGTTCCACCTGAACCTGATCTGGGGCATCGTCGCCATCCTCGTCGGCCACCTGGTCGGCGGCGTGTTGATGGCGTTGCACTCGGCCCAGGGCCCGCAGATGGGCATCCCGCAAATGATCCAGAGCCGCGCCCAGTTCGGCTCCCTCGGCGCATTGCTGGTGGTGGTGATCGCCGGCGTCATGTACATCGGCTTCTTTGCGTCCAACATCGTGCTGGCGGGTAAATCCTTGCACGGTGTGGTCGACGCAGTGCCCGTGCCCGTGGGCATCGTGATCGGCGCCATCGGCTCCGGGATCATCGGCATCATCGGTTACCGCTTTATCCATGTCCTCAACCGCATCGGTACCTGGGTACTGGGCGCCGGGATCGTATTGGGGTTTGGCTATATCTTTACCCATATCCAGACCACGGACTTTCTGACCCGCGGTGAATTCAACATTTCCGGCTGGCTGGCAACCGTATCTCTGGCTGCGCTGTGGCAGATCGCCTTCGCGCCCTACGTGTCGGATTACTCGCGCTACCTGCCGGCTGACGTTCCGGTCGCGTCCACTTTCTGGACCACTTACCTGGGCTCGGCACTGGGCTCCAGCCTGTCGTTCATCTTCGGCGCCGTCGCGGTACTTGCCACCCCGGTCGGCATGGACACGATGGACGCCGTCAAACTTGCCACCGGCTCTATCGGCCCGTTGATGTTGGTGCTGTTCCTGCTCAGCGTGATCAGCCATAACGCCCTCAATTTGTATGGCGCGGTGCTGTCGATCATCACCCTGGTGCAGACCTTTGCGTATCGCTGGATCCCCACCGCGAAAAGCCGAGCGGTGATCTCCATCCTCGTACTGGCAGCATGTGCGATTGCAGCGGTTTTCGCCTCAAAAGACTTTATCGGCCACTTCGTCGATATGGTGCTGGTGTTGTTGGTAGTGCTGGTGCCATGGACGGCAATCAACCTGATCGACTTCTACGCTATCCACAAAGGCAAGTACGACATTGCCTCGATCTTCCGCGTGGATGGCGGGATTTATGGGCGCTACAACCCGCAGGCCTTGCTGGCGTACGCGGTCGGTATTGCGGTGCAGATTCCTTTCATGAACACACCGTTGTATGTGGGCCCGATTTCAGAACACATCAACGGCGCGGACTTGTCCTGGGTGGTCGGGCTGGTGGTGACTTCGCCGTTGTATTTCTGGTTGGCAAATCGGGACAGTGCGTACAAGCGCAGGATGAATGAGGGGAAATTGGTCGGCAGTGTCTGACATTACAACGGCAGCGCTCGATCCTGGATCACTCGTTTCATCACGAGCATCGGGGTCAAGCGCTGAGCATTGGTTTACCGCACGGGTCATTCAGGCGCCTGCCCTGGTATGACCCAAGTTACCAGGTTCGTTCAAGGGGCGGCCCAGGATCAGGAACAAACACAACCCCGTCCATTAGCAATCGGGCAGTGCGCATCAATCCGCAACGGGTCAATCGCCCATCCTGGAAGCGCAGTTCCACGGTGAACTCACCAGTAGGATGTTCAACCGAAAGCTGCATCATGTCGCCCTCTCCCCTACACGCCAACTCTGCCGCCACGCTGCCTTGGATAAGGCACGCGACGGCCACGCTGACGGCGCCTAATACACCGATGCTGGTGTGACAACGATAGGGGATGAAACTGCGGGTACTCAGAACGCCGCCTACCTGCGGCGGTGCAATGATGCACACTTTAGGAACGTTGCGCAGGCTGACATCCCCCAGGGTAATACCTGCCTGCATGATGTCCAGGCCGATGCCGATGCCGATGCCGATGCCGATGCCGATGCCGCTGTTTAGCTGGGTCAGCTAAGGAAAAGTTCTCAGGGCCAATGAAACCGGTCACTTCCTTACTTTGGAATACCCGGTTTTAACCTGCTTTACACGGTCAGCGGTACAAAAGTTGGTACAAGCTTCATTCCCTCCCTAGACGTTCTGTCTACAGTTCGTCACTTCCCAATACTGCTGCAACGCTGAAGCCTCCATGGAGGAATCGCGATGCCAAACTCAGAGCTGCTCCCTTCCCTGCTATTCAAGATCAACGAAAACCAGCTCGCCCTGGAGGCTGCCGTCATGGAGCTCACGCTTTGGGTTGAGTAGCGCGGAGCGGCCGAGATCGGCGGCCACTCCAACACATCACCTGATCGACTGTTTTGTAGGAGAAAGCAGTCCCCCATGCTCCACTGCCAACATTGACCGGAACTGAGAAGTGATCTCTGAGGATAGCCCGGCACCTTCAAACACTGCGCAGGTGAAGCTAACGGGCGCGGGGCCTGGAGCAGTTATGATGCGGTCTGCAACCACAGCCACTGCACTGCGTCGATAATGTGTGTGCCCTTCATAACCTACGGCATTCTGTTGTAAGAAGTCTGCGCTGTTCGAGGTATGAGGAACCGTGTCGAGAAGCCCCGCCCTCGCAAGTGCCAGCGTTCCCCCGCAGATACCGGCAATTGTCGCCCCACTTGAGCGACTGGCATGAAGAAAGTCTCGAATATCCGGTGCTTCTGCGCGTTCCCAGCACATTCCACCAATGACGACAACAACGTCCGGTTTCCACTCCAGACATTGCTGCAAACTGCTATCGACAGTGACAGCCAATCCGCCCTGCGAGCGGAACTGCCCCGTAGCAGCAGCGAAAAACCTGACGTCGATCCCGTAAAACGGGGACGCAGTTCCAGCAATGAAAGCATATTCCCAGTCCGCAAAACCGGGTGTCAGTATCAAACCCACACGTGCCATCAGTCAGAATCCTCCATGAATGCCAATAACATATGGCGACAACAAACTGACATCAAGGGTAGTGATGCCGGCCTGCTGGCAGGCAAGGATTTCCAGCCCTTTGTAATAGCCTCGGTCGGCCACCACCGTCAGCGATTCAGCCTCGATTTCTGCACGCGCCTGGTTCGCCATATTGCTCAGTTGCCCACGATCATTACCAACGTTGGTCACCTCATGGGCAATGATCAGATGGTGTTTGTCGTCGACAGCTGTTTGTACGTTGTAGCCAACCGTTCCGGTGCCTCGACCGCTCGTGGCCATTGAGCGTGCATCTGGATCGGTAAGAGAGATTTGATGGTCTGGACTGTCGTGAAGCTGCGCCCCGATGTCCTTGCGAAAGTCGGCAATGGTTTTGAAGTCTGGAGCCAAACGTCCCGTCAGCCACATCAACTCGACGTTACGCTCGGCCTCACGCTCAAGCCGACCACGCGCACTGGATTTTCTTCGGCTACGTAATCGTCCAGGCACTCAGGCAGCAACGTGACTTGCGTCCGAGCCTCACCTTCAATGAATCGCTTCATGATCGCCCCCAATACGATCTAGACGACCAGAAGGTTAGACAAACACTGGCGTTTTCACACAGCCCGGGTCGTTTTCTGCCTCTTGCGATGGGCCGTTTTGGATTGGTTGCCGTCCTTCACGACAGGCAAAAAACGGCCAATACCCGACATTTCTCCCCTGGCTCGATAGCAGGCGTTTTCGGTCCATACACCGTCACAACCACCGCGTGAACATATCTATTTCTTCCCCGATCAATTGGGTGTCGAATTGGGCCAGAACCTGTTTGGTTACCTACTGTTTTTCCAGTGCCAGGCGGACTTGGGTAATGCAGGCGTTCGCGATCGTTCGGCTTCAGCCGACTGAATTGAAGGCACTGATTCACTGTGCGTGACAATCTGTCATGACATGTTATGACCTCCCTCAGAAACGGACTTTGGCCAACAAATACGGGGTTTAAAGGACGAATGGTCGAGAGGCGTCAAGCGCGGGGAATTGCCGGGAGTTTGCAGCCACTACAGGCTTTTCAGGCAGGCGCGTTCGTCGCGGTGAAGTGAACTTCACTTTCACCACGTGTCACATTAAGTCCCCGTCAAGCGAACTTCAGTGGAGGTACAGCCTTATGAGCATGGCCACAATTGTCAGTGCCGTGATTTCCAGTCTCGCACCCAGTGTCTTCGACCAGAGCAGCCTGCAAGCCCCCGGCGCGCATGTCTCAGCCGTCGAATACCACTACGGGATGGACATCGATGTGAAACGGGTACTGCAGCGCACCGATACATCCGACAAGACCGGCGTGGTACCGGTAACCCTGGTCTACGAAGACAGTGAGGGCGAGGTTCACAAGATCCGTTTCCTCGAATGGGGTGGAAGCCCCGCCGACCCCACCAGCATTACCTGATTCGCTCGTCGATCGGGTTCCGGGCTTCACCGCCCCCCCAGAAGCGGAAGTTAAACCTCCCATGCACTCAGTGCGATTGAGGTTTTTTGTTACCTGAAAATGGACATGATCGAATGACTAAAAGTTCATTCGAGAAATTCACTATTATCTTGGCGGCGTAATGTCGCAAGATTAATTGATAACAATTGCTGGATCTAAATGGCAGTCAGCAACGGTAAATTCCAATCAAACCGTGCCGAGAGCCAAGTTGATTCACTATTGAAACCAAGAGGTCACCATGGAACTTAGTATGTTTTCTTCGTCCACCGTGGAATATGTGCGTTTGGGCGTTGTATATTTTCATCTTATCGCCTGCTGTGTGGCAATCGGGCTGGTTTTGACCAGTGACATTGCAATGATCAAGCAACTCCTGAAGGGAGGTGCGTCAGGTCACCACGATGATGCGCACATGGAAAGCCTTCAAAAAACCGTAGGACTTGCACTGGTAGCGCTTTGGATTACGGGCATTGGTATCGTCGGGATAGATTATGCCGGCAAGGGGATGGAGTATTTCCTCAATCCAAAACTACAAGCCAAAATTGGCATAGTTGTGCTGTTGACCTTTAACGGCTTCCTGTTGCATAGCGCTGTAATGCCCGCTCTGAAGAAAGCCGGTTCGTTACTGAAACTCTCCTTCAACCTGCGCATGCTCGCGCTGTTCTCGGGTGCGTTCTCTGGCGTGTCGTGGTTCTATGCCGCCATGCTCGGTGTGGGTCGTCCGCTGGCCTGGAAGTACTCGCTGGTGGAGTTGCTGGCAGCCTATCCGGTTCTCATCGTCGGCGGTTTCGGGATGATGGTACTGCTCACTGCCTGGGCAAAAGACAGAGACACCGAAGCGCGTACGAAGCCAGGCACCAGGACCGTAGGAAACGCCGCCCTGGCAGGATGGTAAAGCCAGGTTGAACGAGGAACTTCAGCTTTAGCCAATAAATCCCTCTGTTAGCAGTTCACAAAATTTCACTTGAGGATAGCCCAATGAAATCCATGAAAGCCCTTTTCGTAGTCGCCGCTCTGACCGCTTCTTCTCTGGCGATGGCCACAGGTGGTGGTGACAAGACGTTCAATCGCATGGAGTCGGCCCGGAAAGTCTCTATGGAAGCCTACCAGGTTGCACAGAAACAGAAGGCTGAAGCCGCTGTAGCTGAAAGCAAGGCCAAGGCGACCGATCACGCCAACAGCTGATCGGTGTAGCCTGTCCCCCGGCTGACAGAAATGTGCAGCCTCAAGCCTCGCTAGCAGCACCCAAGGTGCTGCTAGCGCCGGTTTAACCGAGATCCCGCCAGTACTAAATCCAATGTGTTGAATCCGCTTCGAGCACCAGATCCTTTCGCTCATCCCAATCAATATTGCCGCGCGCCTGGAACTCGTCCGCTAACCTCAGAAGCAGGTCGTATTGTTCCCCGGCAGCCATTTCTGACTGCGCCAGCCGCCCTTCATGACGCGCAGACGCGCTTCGAAGTTCGCTGCTGCGGCTGTTCAAATGCTGAGTTGAGCGCATGACCGGCGGAGTATCCCTGCCGGCTGACGATAGTGAAATATCAATTACCCGCAGTAGTCATGGAGATAGGCATCTATCGCTTCCCCTTAATGTTGACTACGGAAAGATAAGCACCCCAAAGAACACTACACAGGGCAAGTATTAGCTCCGGATTGAAAATGTTCTGATCGACCGGCGCCACCAGGATTTCGCTATAAAGGCACAAGGCGCCCGCGATCAACGCTAAAAAGTAGTTGATTCGGGTTCTAGTCCGACGCAGCAACAGAACCTTTTTCAGACCCTCGTCTTTCCATTCTTGAAGGGGCATGCATTGGATCTCCTCCAGCAGCACCACACCCCACAGCAACGCGCACAACCAATAACCTATACCTATCATCATGACGTCCTCCAGTTAGAACATTGATTCAACACTGATTCAACACTGATTCAACATGAATGCAGCGCGCACTCCGCGCTCAACTTACGAATATCGATTCCAGAGTCTTTTCTGACTCGTGCAATTTGCTCTCGTGCATATCCTGAAGGCGCAAAGGGCCTGAATCTCTGGCCGGCATCAGTGCAGTCAATGGTTCTGTGTTGGTGACCTGCATGATTTCACCTTACTTTTTTGACATGGCTGTACAAGACGTTGACGAAGACAACTCCATTGAGCGGACGAAAATTTTCCGAGAGGTAAATATGCTTGATTGGAACGGCCCCCGCTATCGACGTTAGCAGGACTTCTTTGTGGAGATATCGGCCAAGAGCTTGTAGTGATTCCACTACAAGCAGTCTGGATCGGGCGACGCTTGCGCGAAGCTGGACATGTGCTGCGCATCATTCCTGCACAGTTGGTTAAACCGCTGCTGAAGTTCAATCAGGACGATTCGATGATGCCGAGAACGCTTGAGTGGCTCGGCTGCGTCGGATGGCCGGGTGTTCTAAGTTAACAGGCCGTTTTCGAGTGCATAGCGGGCCAGTTTCGCGTTGCTGTCCATCCCCGTTTTTTCCAGGATGCGTGCCCGGTACGTCGTGACGGTACTCGGGCTTAAGTGCAATATCTCAGCGATGCGGACAATCCTCTCGCCTGAAGCGAGGAGTTTTAGTACTTCAAGTTCCCGGTCGGATAGCGCTTCGTGGGGTGCCTCATCGCCTCTGCCGATAGCGTTGACCAGTTTTTCTGCCAGCTCAGGACTGACGTGCTTGCCGCCTGAGGCCACCTTGCGAACTGCCGTAACCAAGGTGGCTGCGGAAATATCTTTGGTGAGGTATCCCGCAGCGCCGAGCTTGATTGCACGTAACGCATAGGCCTCGACCGAATGCATGCTCAACATCAGAACGGCGAGCTTGGGCTTCTCCGCACGCATGAGCTTGATAAGTTGGAGGCCGGTCTTATCGGGCAGCTGAATATCTACCAGCGCCACGTCGAATTCCTGCTCCCGGACCAGGAGCATTGCGTCGTGTGCCGTCTCGGCTTCACCCGTTACGTCGATCTCGTTGGCAGTCTCCAGCATGCGTCGCACGCCGTTACGCACGATGCTGTGGTCATCCACCAGCAAGACTCTGATTTTGTGGTCAATCATCTGTATTTTCCATTCGCACCCGCAAGGCCCTGGCCGTATCGTGTCCCGATGTACAGATGATGTTGAACCCGCCGGCACAGTGGCGCGCGCTCATGCATTCCCACACTAACCCTGCGGCCAGTGGTCAGCAAGGTATGCAGTCTGCTGCAGCAGTTTGACGTTAGCAGGCAGGTAGCACACTTGCACTTTTGCCTCAGGCGTTAGCGGCGCCTAAGCTCTTAGGGTTGTCTGCACGCCCATGGGTAATGCCTTGCCCGTGGCATCAATTTGGACTCGACAGAGGCATGGCCACAGTGACGACACCGATCGAAGTTTTCGACATGAAGACGTTGCTGGCAGCGCTGAAGTCGTTGCGCAGAGGTGACTTCACCACGCGTATGCCGGAAGACTGGACCGGCATGCCGGGCAAGATCGCCGACACGCTCAACGAAATCATCGACATGGCAGCCGACACCACCACCGAATTCGAACGCGTGGCGCGACTGATCGGCAAGCAGGGCAAGGTCGATGAGCGTATCGAATTGCCGATGATGAAAGGCTCATGGCAAAAGATCATCAACTCGAGCAATGCGCTCACCAGCGACCTCATCAGCCCGATGAACGAGATCATTCGCGTTGTCGGTTCGGTTGCCGAGGGTAATCTGAGCCAGCAGGTACCGCCGGTACTCGACGGCCTGAAACTGCGGGGCCAGTTCCTCAAATCCGCCGAGATCGTGAACACCATGGTGACGCGACTGGGCTCCTTCGCTTCCGAGGTGACCCGCGTGGCGCGCGAAGTCGGCACTGAAGGGATTCTCGGTGGGCAGGCCAATGTCAAAGGGGTGTCCGGCACCTGGAAAGACCTGACCGACTCCGTCAACGACATGGCCGCCAATCTGACCACCCAGATGCGCAACATCGCTTACGTGACGACCGCGGTGGCCAAAGGCGATCTGGGCAAGACGATTACCGTCGAAGCCAAGGGTGAGATTCTCGAGCTGAAAAACACCATCAACACGATGGTCGGCCAGCTCTCGAGCTTCGCTGCGGAGGTGACCCGCGTCGCGCTGGAAGTCGGTACCGAAGGCAAGTTGGGCGGTCAGGCGGAAGTGCGCGACGTATCAGGCACCTGGCGCGACCTGACCGAATCGGTCAACGGCATGGCGGCCAACCTGACCACCCAGGTGCGCAACCTCGCACAGGTGACGACGGCGGTCGCGCGCGGCGACCTCGGCAAGAAAATCACGGTTGAAGCCAAGGGCGAGATTCTCGAACTGAAAAACACTATCAACACGATGGTCGACCAGCTCTCCAGCTTCGCCGCGGAGGTGACACGTGTCGCGCTGGAAGTCGGTACCGAAGGCAAACTGGGCGGACAGGCCGAAGTGACCGGCGTATCCGGTACCTGGAAGGACTTGACCAATTCGGTCAACGGCATGGCGGCCAACCTGACCACCCAGGTGCGCAACATTGCCGACGTGACGACGGCGGTGGCCAACGGCGACCTGTCGCGCAAGATCACAGCCGAAGCGAAAGGTGAAATTCTCCAACTCAAGGAAACCATCAACACGATGGTGGACCAGCTCTCGACCTTTGCCGACGAAGTGACGCGCATGGCACGCGAAGTGGGGACTGACGGCAAGCTCGGTGGCCAGGCCAAGGTGGCTGGCGTCGGTGGAACCTGGAAAGATTTGACCGACTCGGTTAACAGCATGGCGGCCAACCTGACCAATCAGGTCCGCAACATCGCCGACGTGACGACGGCGGTGGCCAAAGGCGACCTGGGGCGCAAGATTACCGTGGAAGCCAAGGGCGAAATCATGGAGCTGAAGAACACCATCAACACCATGGTGGACCAGCTCAATAGCTTTGCCGCCGAAGTGACGCGGGTGGCGCGTGAAGTCGGCACCGAAGGAAAGCTCGGGGGACAGGCACAGGTGCAAGGCGTGTCCGGCACCTGGAGGGATTTGACCGAAAACGTGAACTTCATGGCGGCCAACCTGACCAGCCAAGTGCGTGGCATCGCGAAAGTGGTGACCGCGGTAGCCAACGGCGACATGAAGAAGAAACTGACACTGGAAGCCAAGGGCGAGATCGCCGAGCTGGCCGACACCATCAACGGTATGACCGATACGCTGGCGCTGTTCTCCGATCAGGTGACTTCGGTGGCGCGTGAAGTGGGCGTCGAGGGCAAGCTCGGCGGCCAGGCCAACGTGCCGGGTGCTGCCGGCACTTGGCGCGATCTGACCGACAACGTGAACGGTCTGGCGGCCAACCTGACCAATCAGGTGCGCGCAATTGCCGACGTGGCGACTGCCGTGACCAAGGGCGATCTGACTCGTTACGTGGAGGTCGAAGCAAAGGGTGAAGTGGCGGAATTGAAGGACAACGTCAACGAGATGATCCGCAACCTGAGGGAAACCACGCGGCAAAACGCGGAACAGGATTGGCTCAAGACCAATCTCGCGAAATTTACCCGCCTGCTGCAGGGCCAGCGCGATCTGGCGGCAGTTTCCAAGATGGTGCTGTCAGAACTGGCTCCGCTGATCAACGCCCAGCACGGTGTGTTCTACATGATGAACGAGAACCCGCCCTACCCTCCGAAACTCAAACTGCTGTCGGCTTATGCGTACAAGGGAAACATCAATGTGAACGATGAGTGGCGGCTCGGCGAGGGCCTGGTCGGGCAATGCGCTTACGAGAAGCAGCGCATCCTGCTGACCGATGTACCCGCAAATTACGTCGCGATTTCATCGGGACTGGGTGCGGCCGCCCCGCTGAATATCATCGTGCTGCCGATCCTGTTCGAGAACAAGGTCAAGGCCGTCGTCGAAATGGCTTCGTTCACGCGCTACAGCATCATTCATCAAACCTTCCTTGATCAGCTTGCTGAATCGATTGGTATCGTGCTCAACACGATCGAAGCCAATATGCGTACCGAAGAACTGCTCAAGCAGTCGCAATCGCTGGCGCAGGAGCTGCAAAGGCAACAAGAAGAATTGAGACAGACCAACGAGGAACTGGAGGACAAGGCTGGACTGCTGGCGGAGCAGAAAACCGAAGTCGAGCGCAAGAACCGCGAAGTCGAAATCACCAAGCTGTCGCTGGAGGAGAAAGCGGAGCAGCTGATGCTGACCTCGAAGTACAAGTCCGAATTCCTCTCCAGTATGTCCCATGAGCTCAGAACGCCATTGAACAGTTTGCTGATCCTGGCCCAGCAGCTCAGCGACAACGCGGAACACAATCTCACTCCCAGGCAGGTCCAATATGCCAAGACCATCCGTAGCGCGGGCAAAGACCTGCTGGAGCTGATCGACGAGATTCTCTATCTGTCCAAGATCGAGTCGGGTACGGTCACGCTGGATCTGAATGAAGCGCTGTTCGCCGATCTGCACGACCAGATCGAACGCACCTTCCGGCCGGTCGCCGAAAGCCGGGGCCTCACCTTCACGATTGAACTGGCGCCTACCCTGCCCCCCGTCATCTGGACCGACGAAAAGCGCCTGTTGCAGGTGGTCAAGAACCTGCTGTCCAATGCCTTCAAGTTCACTGAGCAAGGCAGCGTCAATATCAGCATCGCGCCCGCTGTGTCCGGGTGGAGCGTGGATCACAGCGAACTGAATCGCGCCGATGCGGTGGTCGCCTTCGTGGTTACCGACACCGGCATTGGCGTATCTGCCGGCAAGCAGAAGCTCATCTTCGAGGCGTTCCAGCAAGCAGATACCGGAACCTCACGAAAATACGGCGGCACCGGCCTCGGCCTGTCGATCAGCCGCGAGCTCGCACACCGGCTGGGCGGTGAGCTGCGGCTGATCCCCGGTGAGATCGGCAAGGGCAGTACTTTCGCGCTGTACGTGCCCTTGCGTACACAGGATGCCCAGCGTCAGTCGCTAGACGAATCAGCGACAGAGACAGTACCTGGCCAAGTCAAGCGCGACCTGATGTCAGACCCGTCTGCACAGATACTGGACGACCGCGAGTCTGTCCAACCCGGGGACCAAGTGCTGCTGATGCTCGAAGGCGATGCCCGATTCGCCAGCATTCTGCTCGAGGCCGCGCACCAGAAGGGGTTCAGGGCTATCGTCACGACCCGTGGCGCGGATGCACTGGAGCTTGTCGAGCGCTTCAAACCCGCCGCGATCACGCTAGACCCGAGCCTGACGGACATCGATGGCTGGTTGCTACTCGAACAGTTGAAGCGAAATTTCGCCACGCGTCACATCCCGGTCCAAATCATCTCGATCGCCGACGACCGCACACGCGGGCTGCGCTATGGCGCTTTCGACTATCTGCTCAAGCCGGTCACAGCCGACGAGATTCAAAATGCGCTGGTCGGCATCGTGGCATTCGCACGGCGCAAGACCAGGAGTCTGCTGCTCTTCGACGGCGACGAAGGGAGCCGCGCCCGCATCCTCGATCTACTTGGCAACACCGACGTGAAGATCACGACGACCGACAGCGGCGCTGAAGCCTTGAAGAAACTGGCAAAGAAACGCTACGACTGCATGGCAATCAATCTCAAACTGCCCGACGCATCCGGCATCAGGTTTCTCGAGGCGTTGCAGGAAGACCACGCAATGCGTGAATTGCCGATCGTCGTCTATGGTGCAGATACACTGACCAAGCCGGAACACGAGCGTTTCAGAACACTGCTCGGCAAGGGCGTCATCAAGGCAGTTCAATCCCCCGAGCGCATACTCGACGAAACCGCGCTGTTTCTACACCGCGTCGTAGCCAGGCTGCCGCAGACCCAGCGCAGGATGCTGGAAAAACTCTATGAGGGTTCGGACAGTCTCGAGGGTAAAAAGGCCCTGGTGGTCGACGATGACGTGCGCAATATTTTTGCCCTGACCAGCGTGCTTGAGTGCAACAAAATGCTGGTGGCCACGGCCGAAAACGGCCGAACCGCCATAGAACTGCTGCAGCAGCAGCCCGATACCGACATCGTCTTGATGGACATCATGATGCCCGAGATGGATGGCTTTGAAACCATGCGCCAGATCCGTACATTCAAAAGATTTGAAACCCTGCCCATGATTGCGCTGACGGCCAAGGCAATGATGGGTGACCGTGAAAAGTGCCTCGAGGCAGGAGCATCGGACTATGTCAGCAAGCCGGTGGATACCGACCAGCTGCTGTCACTGATGCGCAAATGGCTCTATCGATGACTCTTGCCATTACGGAAAGAGGCGCTAGCGCAAACCGAGTGGCATGAATATGCAGCAGGAACCCCCGGTATTCAAAGACAGAGCCCAGGTGCGGCAACCGCTCCCGCCTGATGGCGTGCCAGCATCAGTGTTGCTGGTGGATGACAATCCCGCCAAGCTTACGGCGCTTTCCGCGGTGATCGCCGACATGAGCCTCGATATTGCCACGGCGACTTCCGGGCGCGAGGCGCTGCGCCTGCTATTGCAGCGCGACTTCGCAGTCATTCTGCTCGACGTGAAAATGCCGGTGATGGACGGTTTTGAAACCGCGGCACTCATTCACGGCCGCCCGAAGTCGGCCCACACGCCCATTATCTTCGTCACAGCTGAGGCCGATACGGATTCCGAGCGTTTCCGCGGTTATACGTCCGGCGCAGTGGATTACATCTTCTCGCCGATTGTGGCCGAGGTTCTTCGCGCCAAGATCCGGGTGTTTGTCGACCTGTTCTACCTGCAGCGCAAACTGACGATACAGGCCGAAGAGTTGCTGCAATCGAAGCTGCTGCTGCGTGAACTGGCCTCCTATCAGGAGCACATCAAGGAAGAAGAGCGAAAGCGGATCGCACGCGACATCCATGACGAACTGGGACAGAGTCTGCTGGCGTTGCGAATCGATGTCTCCATGTTGCAGGCACGCACCAGTACCATGCACCCCAAGCTCAACGAAAAGGCCAGCGATGCTCTGAATCACCTCGATACAGCCATCCGCAGTGTCCGCAGTATCATCAATGATCTTCGACCACCCGTACTCGATCTGGGATTGCAGGCAGCGATCGAGTGGCAACTTGAAGAGTTCCGGCAGCGCAGCGCGATCGATTGCACGATGTCGGCGAAAGACGAAAACTTCCGTTGCGATCTGAATGAAAAGTCCGCCACGACTCTGTTCCGCATCGTGCAGGAATCGCTGTCGAATATTGCCCGGCACGCGCAAGCGACACAGGTGCATATCGAACTCTCCAGGGAGGGTCGCCAGCTTTACCTGCAGATCAAAGACAATGGCGTAGGCATGACGGATCGCAAAAAATTGAAATCGTTCGGGTTGGTGGGAATGAAGGAACGCATCAGCATGCTGGGCGGGGAGTTCAAGATCGACAGCGCACCGGACAAAGGAACGAGATTAACGATATCGTTGCCACTCGACTGACCCAGATGGCACTGAAAGGCTATGGCCCGTGCCCGTCGGGCGGGCCAACCAGACTGCGATTACGACAATGGCTTCGAGGAAGCGTGGTTCACCGCTCCTCAAGAACCTCGAATTTGGTTGACTGACTTCCTCAGGGCGTGAAGCTGACTCCCGCATCCATCCAATGGTTGTCGGCCAATAGCTGCTATTGCCTCTTGATGATTGAGCCACGAAAAACCGGCTACGCTGTGAACGGCAAGTGAACAGTGCTGGTTAAAGCGTTTGAATAGCTGCGCAGCCCCGAAACTACTGGAGTTTGTCGATAATGAATATCAAATTGCTAAAAGCTTCCACATTGACGATGGCATTCCTGGGACTGCTGCCATTGTCGACGGTACATGCTCAGTCGGGGCTTACCGCTGAAGAAGCGCACGCCATTGGCATCGATGCCTACACCTATTTCTATCCGCTGTTGTCCATGGATATCTCCCGCAAACAGTTCACCAACATTGAGCCCGGTAAATCGTTCGGCAAAGGCCCAATGAATACGTTCGTGAGCGTTCCGGCGTATCCGCCAGCCAATATGAAAGCGGTAGTTCGCTTGAATTTTGACACGCTCTACTCCTCCGCGTGGTTGGATCTTACCAAGGAACCTTTGGTGATCTCCGCACCGGACACCGATGGACGCTATTACCTTCTGCCGATGCTCGACATGTGGACGGATGTCTTTGCCTCGCCCGGTTGGCGGACAACCGGCACCCAAGCGGGCAATTTTCTGGTGACCCCGCCCGGCTGGAGGGGAACTGTTCCAGAGGGCTTTACGCATCTTCCGGCCCCGACGTCTTATGTCTGGGTCATCGGCCGCACCAAGACCGATGGAGAACCGGATTACGCCGCGGTGCATAAGATCCAGGCCGGTTACAAGGTGACTCCGCTCTCGCATTGGGGCAAGGCTGTGGAGCCGGTAACGGTGCAGATTGACCCGAGCATCGACATGAAAACGCCACCCAAGGTACAGGTCGACACCATGCCAGCCGACCAGTACTTTGCATACGCCGCCGAACTCCTCAAGGTCAATCCTCCCCATGACACGGACCAGCCGATTATCGCGCAGATGAAAAAAATTGGTCTTGAACCTGGTAAGAGCTTTGACATCAACAAGCTCGATCCGGCGTTGAAGCAAACACTTAAGAAGGTACCAGCTGAAGCGCAAGAGCTTATGAAATGGAAGCTGGCGACACTTGCCCCAGTCACTAACGGCTGGTCGATGAACACCGACACGATGGGGGTCTACGGCAATTACTACCTCAAGCGCGCCATCGTTGCGCAACAAGGTCTCGGCGCTAACCTTCCAGAGGATGCAATCTACCCGTTGAACCTCGCTGACGACACCGGCAAACCGCTCGATGGTGCCAACAAGTACACGCTCCATTTCGACAAAAGTAATATCCCACCGATAGACGCTTTTTGGTCTGTCACGCTCTATGACAATGAGGGTTTCCAGGTGGGGAACGTGCTCAATCGATTTGCCGTCAGCAGTTGGATGCCGTTCAAAAACAACGCAGATGGTTCTCTTGACCTGTACTTCCAACACGAGAGCCCTGGCAAAGATAAGGAGGCCAATTGGCTGCCTGCGCCCAAGGGCGCGTTCAATCTGACCATGCGTCTTTATGCACCCAAGCCCGAAGCGCTCAATGGCAAATGGAACCCTCCACCGGTTAAGCGAATGTAAATAGCCAGAGGTTCGACGGAGTCCAATGCGAAGCAGTTATCGATTAACCGCTTCGCATTGAGCGAGAACAGAGGCAGGGTTCGGCGACCATGGCTACTCACCGATTAGACACTCGCGACGGGCTTCTTTGGGCCGCTTTTTGCCTGTCGCGAAAGACAGAAATCGGCCATAAAATAGCCATTCCGTTGTGTCTACGAAACAGGGGCGATTCAGTTCGACAACGTCTGAAAGCCCCCAGATCTTCTACCCGTGATACCGGCCTCATCAGTGTAACCGTCCGGGCATCCCGTCTGGACTGGCCCCGCCAAGCTAAGAGATGGTGTCCACCTATTCAAGTGGACAAATTTCGGAAACCATAGACAACAAAAAGCCCGCTCTAGGCGTAATGCTGTTCACTTAAGCATTTGAGTCCAAGCCGGGCTTATCCGAAAATCCGATGCCAGACCTCTGGTATCGGATTTTTTATGTCTGTTCAACAGGACCTGCTCGACCTTGGCGACCTTTTCAACTTCTGCGACCTGAGCACCTTTACCCAAAACATCCCCATAGAGTGGGTAGCGTCTGCGCTGGCTCTATCCAGTCAGGCCACCATTCGCCGACGTCGCCTACCCGCTGATCAAGTGCTTTGGCTGGTGCTCGGGATGGCGCTGTTTCGTGACGAGCCGGTCCACGAGGTGGCGAGACGATTGAACATTTGTGCCCAAGGCCTGGCCGGGGTCCATGACGCTCTATAATTTAGTGTAGGGGGACCGTCGGAGGTGGCGTTATGCGTATCTTCAAGCAGCTCCTGCTCCTGGTCGCGGGGCTTTTGGCAAGCAGCCTCTCCCTGGAGGCAATCAGCGGTGGCAGCCTAGGTCAAAATCCTCACCCGGCCGTTCTGGTCAGTGGGCAGCCACACCAATGCGGGCAATTCCACCATTCCCACACGGGCCCGTTTCATATGGGAAACCGGCATTTTGTACCAATGAACAACCGACATTTCGTACCAATGAACAACCGGCATTTCGTACCAATGGATAACCGACACTTCATACCGATCCACCGGATGAACAGCTTCAAGGTGATCAGAGGGCCCGGGGGCAGCGATCAGCCCTTCGGTTCCAGGCACGTTCACTTTGTGCACCACTTCGACACGCGTACGGGGCAGTTTCTGAGTCAACCGGCAACATCCGGGAGGTAATGGACCAGCTTGGTCACACCACCGTAGTGATGACTGAGCAATACATCCGCAACCGCAAAGGGAAGAAGGTGACGTCTACAAAATAGGAATTGCGGCAATAAAAAACAAAGGGCTTACGTGAGGTATCTCACGTAAGCCCTTGATATTCATGGTGCCCGAAGCCGGAATCGAACCGGCACGCCCTTACGAGCGGGGGATTTTAAGTCCCAAGGGAAAATCAACCAGGCCGCACCTTTCAATAGTTTTTCCGGGTCGCAATCACGCCTTTTTGGCTGCCATCCAGGCCAATGTTTCCGCATACCTTTCAGAGATTGCGGACCGAAAAAATCACCCATTTCAGCGTCAAAGCATGTTCTCGCTCCGAAGCGACTTACACTGCAGATATGCCGATCACGCATACCATAGCGTTTCGCTATGTGGTTCTCGGCCCCTAGCCCCCATGCTGGGGACTGTAACGACTTAAACTATTGTTTTTAACGAATATTAAGTTTTTTCATAGTGGCAAAACACCTCCTTTTTTGTGCTTATGCAAACGGTAAACCGTGGCCTCCAGAGGAGGTTTTGCGCACACCCTCTCTGGCGTTCTGCCGGCCAAGTCTCCACTTTGCTTTGCGACTGCTACGCTGACCTCTTCACGGAGGAATCGCGATGCCAAACTCAGACCTGCTCCCTTCCCTGCTGTTCAAGATCAACGAAAACCAGCTGGCCCTAGAAGCAGCGATCATGGAGCTAACGCTCTGGGTTGAGCAGCGCGGAGCGGCCGAGGTCGGAGACAATGTTCGCGGCGCCCTGCAAACGCTCGACAAGAATGAAGAGTTCATCAAGATGACGCTCGCCGTACTCATGACACCAGACTGATCACTCACAGGCAGAAATCGGCCAAAAGCAGACCATGGACATGCTGCTAATGACTCCGTAGCCTGAATAAAAGCCATGTCGTTTCCCCGCCTCCCTCATGTCGTGCTTCTGGTGCGACGCTCAAGCCGAATACGGGGTTATGTAATGACAAGGAAAGTTATGAGGCACAATTAGCGTAAAAATTACGCCACTTGTGTAACCTAGTTATAGTTAGCCATCCCTGGGAGGCATCTGTTAAGTGAATTACCGACTCGGAAAATGGTATCCATCGAAGGAACAGGTGCGATCTGACTTTGGTGAGTACCGAAAGGGGATTCTTCTGAAGGGAGACCGAACGGCAATAATATTTAATTACAAAGGAGCAAGGCGTATTCACTACGGTGACTACTTTGATCCGTCCACAGGTACAATTCAATATGTCGGAGAGGGCAAGAAAGGCGACCAACAGCTCAACCCTAGAAATAAACGGCTGTCCGAATTAAAAGATAAGGACTCTGCCGTAGACGTATTCCTAGATTGTGGCGATATATTCAGGCCAAAACATCTCCTATACGCAGGAAAGTGGCAGGTAGATCGTGTCGAGCATTGTTCGACTGGCGGCAGAAAGGTCTATCTTTTTACGCTTACCCCGCACTCACAAGGGGTTGTTGAGTTTCTTCGGTTTACCTTCTTCGAAACAGAGCATCAACTTTTTGAAAAATCTGTTTCGGAGTTTGCTCAAGTCAGAACGGCGATGTACCGGAATTTTCCTGAAGTATTACGAGTTCGCGACAATGTTATCGGAGAAATCGGCGAGTACTTTGCTGTAAAAGCCTTGAATGCCAGAGAGAAAAACCCGGTAATTCGACTCTCTAGTGGCTTGAAAAATATTGATGCTGTTCAGATCAAGAATGGTCGAACCTACGCAATCAAGACAATTGGAAAGATCCCCCAAACCACCAGCAATATATGGGCAACCAAGCCAGAAGAGGCCGTCGACGACTTTGTAATAGTCCTGATCAACCACGACTCATTGCATCCTATCTGCGTCATGAGGATGAGTGCTAAAAAGTTAACTCGCCATTTCAAGGACGACAAATATCAGGGATCAAAGAAATTGGCAATAACAATGGATTTCGTGAATGAAGCAGAAGTACTAATGGGTGTGCGTCCAGCTTCAAGAAATCGTCGAATCGACACCTAATCATCCGCTACTGAGTTGACGGCCCTGACGGGCCGCGCCTGAGCTCATATATTATTGTCCGCTACGGGTGGAAATTAGCCCTTCACGACAGTCAGCAATCGGCCAGAAACGGTCATTCAGATGTGGCTATAGGCCGGGGTCGATCACTCACCCGAACATGTCTAACCGCAATGCGCCTATATATTTTTAGTGCTTATTCCGCGTGATAATAAAACATCATTATCACGATAAGCTCCGACAGAAAAAGCGTTCTGCCCATCACTTTAGCCGTGATGACAGCATTAAAATTGATCGGATAGTCTATCCAGCTCAATATTTTGCTCGGCGCTTGGTTGTTTGTGGTAGGAAACTGCAAAAATCAAGAAACTTGGATTGTCACATCTAACAATCAAAGTTACCTCGCTTCCCTCCCCCCAAACAGAAGCAGAGGTGAGAGTCGGTGAATACCCCATATTTCTTAAAACAGTTTCTCCCCGCATCATACATGTAGACTTATCCATCGTTTTCGACATCCATTTGGTAGCGACGTATGGTCCTGAATGCGCTAACAACGGAATGATGGTTGCGATTGATGAAAAAAAAAACCGTATATATTCGCGATTTTTTTTATTAGTGCATTTTTCTGTAGGCATTTTTGGATGCTCGCACTCAGAAATACTTCAACAAATACTGTACGCCTTGGCCCGCCACAAGCTAAGCGCTTATCTATAAAAGGCCACCTCTAAGGCGGCCGATTATAGCAATCGTATCTAACCATATTTATGAGCTACACCCAGGATGCTCTAAAATCCACATCGACTCTCAAAATATTGTTTAAAGATTGGGACAATTCAGACAACAAAACCGCGACAAATGTTGTTTTAGCTGATTCTGCAGCAGCTGCTCCTCCGCTGGCAAAGGCAGCACAAAGAGCCGCAATTGCAGAGGCTACTGCGGCTCTTTCAAGGGCAGTATTCACCGCAGACTCGATATCTTGCAAAGTAACAACCTGCACTATAAGCACAGCATAGTTTCTAATATGCTGACATACTGTTCGATATTCCGTACAGAGCTTTACTCCAGTATGATCTACCTCTTCTATTTTGCTGCACTCTGTCGAGCAATGTTCAGAAAGCCAGTCATCATAAGAGCCTAAAGTTCGCTCGTAAAAATCTAAAGGAACTCCTTTATTGGGAATGCTTTTGTCGTGAGCCAAATAAAACCTTGCCGTAATTGACCTTTCAAGAAAATACCTCTCGGCGTTCGACAGTATTTTTCGAATAGAAACACTATGATCTCCGCTGGCATCTGTGATCTTTAATGCCGACGGTGATGAAACTGCATCGTAGAAGAAGTCTGTGCTTACGCAAAAAGGAGTAACAACCTGTAAAGCCATTCCGCTGGGAGGCTCTTCCGTGAAATAAAAATTTGGTGGATAAACAGCAATTGGAGATTTGCTGAATGTATTCTTCCATCCCGTTGTAGGTTGTTCTCCTACTGCGAATACGGTGACGGTATCTCCGTAAACTAAAGCGTCGTATTGGGCACTCATTTAGCGTACTCCCGAACATATGGTTAAATGCGCAGAACCACTCGAAGGCCACTGCCAAATACGACCCTGTGAAAGAATAGTGTAGCTAGGAAATCTAGAAAAAAATAAATCGGTATTAGATTTTGGCCAAACATGGCTGCTTTTGATCGTCAGGCGAGCGTTTCGACAGGCAGCTATGGGTCCAGGCTGTGTGAAAACGCGGACACCGCTTTGAAGTCCGCGTTGCTACGTAAAATCTCTCAGGTTTTTCGCAGTTAACGGATGCAGAAATTATACAGAAGCGGAAATTTCGCTCTCTTTTCGAGCCATCGCAGCTCTCAAAAACGTTTTCACACAGCCTGGACCAAAAGGAGACGGTCTTGAAAACCGTCGACTGTAACAGGTCCATGAGTTCGAATCCCATCGCCTCCGCCATCTTTATACGACAAAGCCCCGATTTTTCAGGGCTTTGTCGTTTCTGGGGTTTGGGCTGAGAACCTCGGCGCGCAAGGTGTTCCATAACTATTATGGAAGTGTTCCAGAACTCAGGCTGTTTTCACTCCCTCTCCCGATGTTTTGCCGGCTGATCATCACAGCGTGATCAGGGGCATGATTTACCGGTGACCTTGATTATCAGCAAGCCTCAGCGCACTAACACCCCCAGCTGTGGACCTGTAGCGCCCTAACCTATTGTTTTTAAACGAATACAACCACTTCCAGCGGTGGCAAAACACCCGCTTTTTTGTGCTTATGCAAACGGAAACTCGCGGCCTCCAGAGGAGGTTTTGCGCAAAACCTTCACGGCGTCCTGCCGACCGAACACAATCCACCTTCCGCAGTAGTGAACCAGCAATGCATCACTGGTAGTCTCGCCGTAACCACCCGGCGAAGTCACCTAGTCGGGTGTCGCAAATGGATTAATTGAGTATTGAGAGCGGTCGAAGCTGCTGAGCCGCCACCTGAGGAATTGGACTTGGAAAGCACCAAGCGTATTACCGACCTAGAGGTTATGGCTTTAATCTCGGCCGAACACCGAAATGCATACCATCGGGCCTTGGGGGTTCTGACCCTTTATCCGGACTACGCCATGGCGAGTTTTCGGAAGCTCCTGGAGCAGATCGTGATTCTGGTCGGGGATAAACTTCAGCTTACCTTTAGCAGCCCAGATCTCTACGAACGGATCAATTACCTGCACGAATGTCAGTTGATAGGACACGGTGTTAAGGGTGATCTGCATAAGCTTCGCTTGTGGGGCAACCAGGCCGTGCATGCGCCATCACAGGCATCGAATCAGCCGGATCCGAACCAACCATCGGCACTATCTGCGGAGGTTGAGAAGGCTCGGAAGGCTCGACAGATATTCATGGCAGTGCTCGCGGATTTTCATCGACTGCTGATCAATAACGATTTAAGGCTAGAAATCGTTCCCGCCGATGTCCCGGATTTGGTATCGGGACAGGTCATCGGGAATGCTATCGCAAGTGAAAGCTCCTTTGATGCAAAGATGCAAGCAGGCCTGGTGCTTGAAGCAGAATGGATGAGAGCCCTCAACCGAGGCGGCGTCATTTCGACGCGGGTAAGTGCAGAACACGCTAAAGCACTCAAGTCTATGGCGATTGAAATGTATCGCTGTGCTTGCGAGATCAGTGCCCGGTTGGACTCGCTGTCCTTGACTTACATCCACCTGAATGGCGGTTCTGAAGCTTTGTGGCTCCAACGTGCAGATACTGAGGCTCTTTACCGATTTGGGAGCCTGACTTACGCCACTGAACCCAGTAGTGAGTTGGAGCGGCTTGCCACAGCAGCCATAAAGGAAGCGGCGAGCCGGCAGCATGTCCAAGCCAGCGCGCACTATGGGGATTACTTGCGCCAGATCGGAGAGTTCATAAAGGCGGAGGAAATGCTCACCTTTGCTGCGGGCTTGGATGAATCCCAAGCCTACCTTGGGCTGTATTTTCTATACAGCACAAAGGAGTCTCCTTGCTTTTGTCCAGCGAAAGCCATCGGAATCCTTGAACAAGGTGTTTCTCGGGATGATCCGAACTGCAAGTTTCAGCTCGGTGTCGTGTTCCATCAGGGAGAACTGGTGGGTGAGGATAAGACCCGGGCTCGACAACTTCTTACCGAAGCGTCAGATCAGGGGGAAAAGAGAGCCGCGCTTTATCTTCGCCTCGTTGTTGACGAAAGGTTTCAGCAGCAACTCCAAATGGTTGGTCTTGCGCTGATGGCAGCCCCCAATGCAGAGCGCGAGAAGTACAAGGCATTGGCGCTTGGCCGAAATGATTCGTGCCCGTGCAACTCGGGCAAAAAATACAAGAAGTGTCATGGGCAGTGAGGTGCGTTGACCGGACGCTTGCGTCTCGCCGCCACGTTCGTACGACATTAAGGGATGTAGGCGAGAATAGAAGCCCCGGAGCCGCGAACCTTCGGGGCTTTGCATTTCTGCACTGGAACAGAATTACACCGCGATTCTAAAGGGGTAAGGCAAAGTACGCAGGACCAATGAAACCGGGCACTTCCCTACTTTGGAATACCCGGTTTACACCCTGATTACACGTTCAGTTGTACAAAAATTGGTACAAGCTTCACCTGTCTTCCACTCGCCTATCGGATCGCTCACAACCACTGGAGCAAGCATGTCGCACTCCAATCTCTGGCCAGAAGAAAAGACGCAAACTGGAAAATAAACCCGCCACCTTTTTAGTCAGAAATCTACGCTCCTAATGGGTGTCGTAAGTTGTGCGACATCAAAACCATTAAGATATGTCTAGTTTGTTTACAAGCTCGATACGATCAAAAGCAAGTTTCTGCATTTCCCCGCGGCGTCCAAAACCTCTGGAGTCGGACGCGACTTCTATTACTGTTGTAACTGATTGTGCTTGGGGCCCGTTTTTCGGCATGCGTTCGTACCAATTCTTCCAAGGAGTTATCAGGTGCTCGATTGAGACTCTATCATAGGGGTCGCGAGCTGAGGCGATGAGAGAACCTATCACTACGGCTATTGGATGATCAAAAACAATATCACCGATAGGGCCCTCCAGGACAAACTCCACCACGTCATTTGCGCATGAAGCATCCCCTATATAACGGCGATAGAGAGGCGGATTTTCTTGTCGCAGTACCATTAGCGGAATTAATAGACAGATATCCAGGTAATGGTTTTTCGGTATGCTGCGAAGTACAAGCCTCAAGCGTACAACGAGTTGATCAATGTCTCGTGCAGTGTACTTAAATCTGCCAGCTAAAAAACTTAAAATCTCTGCTCCATATTGATAGTCTCCCTGCTCCGACTGACGCGAATGAAAATATTCAAGAATATCGGGCTGCCGAATACGAGCATCAACATACGCTTTTATATCTATCAGGCGGAGATGGTAATCCAAATCGATAAATCTTTTTAAGTAATGCATCCCATCAAATGATGGGCCGTATACCCCTTGCAAACTTTTGCAGAGTTGGTCGCGATTGATCGCGAGAACAAAAACCAAACGATCAATATCAAACAGATGCTTTATGCGTTCTAAGACTTCGATTGCATAGGTCGGTTTGCATCGATCCAACTCATCAACAAAAAGTATTAAGTTTTCCTGCCCTTCCGGAAGTGCCTCAAGCGCTTTGCCTAGCTGAACTTTGAATCTCTCCAGTGACTTCTGTTTTACGTTGAAAGTATCAATCAAACTGCCAACTGCTCCGCCAGTCAGTTCAGACGCAATTTTTTCGTATTCTTTATCAAGATCCAGCGCCCCAAAAGTAGCTGCTTTTGCGGCAGCAACCGCCGTGGACTTAAGAATGCCGGGCGCATATGTTTTTGCTTTCTCCCATGCAGCCCTGACTCCAGGTTTGTTGCTTTGATTACTCAGCCAACGATCCAGCATGGAGAGCATCGGTAGCAGTGGATCTTCAGCAAAGTCGCTCTCCCAAGCATTAAGGTACAGACTAACCTTATTTTCGTGAGTGAGATAATGCTGCCACAGGCGAAAAAAAGTAGTTTTACCGCCGCCCCATGGGGCGTCCACAGCAAAAACTAGCGGAGACTGCGCGTTAAGTAAAACCGGCGACAGATTTTCTATCTCGGTATGACGGCCCAGTAAATCTTGAGTGCAAGGCCATGTGCCAGAATCAAGCTGAAGTCCACTGATGCGCAATTGTATTGATTTTCGCTCGACCGGGGGCGTGGTGTCCGTACTCAAGAAATTTCTCCTATTAGATCAACTGCTGAAAATAATCACACATTACTAATGTGTGTCCCTGAAGCACCTTGATTTAAATAGCCTATATGAATAGAACTGTCCAGCCTTACTCCGGCCTGCTACGGGGCGCTTTGGGGCGATTACTGTCTTTGCCGGAGGGGCGGCTAGCGACACGAAGCAGCCTGTGAAGAAGGCAGCACCTAGCCAAAACAGCCTTTCGCCTAATGCTACTTCTCCTCCCGTGCGAGCTTCCGCGACGCGGCTCGATGGTCGTAAAACCCGTTTTACGGTATGAGATTGAACCGGAATCTCCTCAACGACGCATAGACAGAATGCTGGCAAATCGATAGTGTCGAGCTCTCGGAGTACTTTCAAACTGGAGAAATGGATATGGATTTCTTAGATATTAAACTTGAGAATTGCTACGGAATACAAAAGCTTGACGCAATACTCACATTTAAAGGGAGTGCGAAGATTCCAGCTGGTTCTGCTTTCTCTGTATATGCGCCAAACGGTTTCATGAAGACTTCGCTAGCGCGAACTTTTTTGGATGTTCAAGAGGGGCGGGACAGCCAAGATATGATATTTCCCGCACGTCAAACCAGCAGATCAATTACTTCTAACCCAGCCACACCGATCACTCCTGAGTCGCTATTTGTTATCAAGCCATATGTTGAAAGATATGCCGGAACAGGAACCTCAACGCTTCTAGTCAATCCAAAGTTAAGACATGAATACGAAGAGGCTGTTCGAAACATCGACTCAACTCAAGAGAGTCTATTAAAAACACTAAAGGAAATCTCAGGTTGGCCAGGAAAAGCTACACCAGCCTCTGAAATTAAAGACGTCTTTCAGTTTAAGAATCCTTATGACTTCTTTGCAGATCTAGCTGATAGTTTGGATGGTGATACTCGATTTTCGGACTTGGCATATGCCGAAATATTCAATGATAAGACAATTGCGGCGTTCAAGGCAGGGACTTTGCACGAACAGTTGCAAGAATACATGTCGAAGTATCAAGAGCTTGTTGAAAAATCTCCATTGCTCAGCAAAAAATTCAACCATACTGGTGCCTCCGATGTCTCCAAGAACCTTCAAAGCAACGGGTTTTTTGATGCAAACCATACGTTGAATATTTCAAATGGTGGCGAAAAGTTAGAGGTTTCCTCAGCAAAAGAACTGGAGGAGCTTGTTGTTGCGGAGAAACAGCGCATTCTGGGTGATAAAGAGTTGTCCGCAAAATTTGAAGCCGTAGATAAGCAGCTTCAAAAAAATTTGGAATTGAAAAAATTTCGCGAGTATCTAACAGGGCATCCGGAAATTTTGGCCGAGCTCGGTGATTTTAACGGATTCAGGAAGAAACTGTGGAATTCCTATTTTAATGCCGCAAAACCAGCTTTGATTTCATTTGCAGCGGCCTATGCTTCAGCAAAGGATGTAATCGCAGAGACGGCACATCAAGCGGAGGCAGAAAAGACGAAGTGGACTGCGGTTGTTACCCAGTTCAACGAAAGGTTCTATGTGCCGTTTAAGCTGGTCGTTCAGAATCAACAGGATGTAATTCTTAAAGGGGAACCCCCGAAAGTTGCTTTTGAGTTTCAGGATGGACAAGGAATGTGTGGCGTAGAAGAGGAAAAACTGCTTCAGGTTCTGAGTCAGGGAGAAAAGCGTGCTTTATATATCCTCAACGTATTGTTTGAGATTCAAGCGCGGCGTGAGTCAAACCAACCAACTTTGTTAATAATTGATGATATCGCAGATTCATTTGATTATAAGAACAAATACGCAATAATTGAGTATTTTAACGAAATTGCAAAAACTCCATTTTTTAGACTGATTTTCTTAACGCATAATTTCGATTTCCATCGAACAATTAGTAGCAGGCTTCAAATTGCTAGGAGTCGGAGACTATTCGCTAAAAAAAATCAGGGAGCTCTGGCTTTTGTAGAAGAAAAATATCAGAAAAATCCTTTCACAACCTGGAAAGGTGGCCTAGCAAAAAACCCTGCCTTTCTTGTAGCTAGTATCCCATTCGTGCGCAATTTAGCTGAATACTGCCATGGTGTTACGAGTCCGCACTATCTCATGCTAACGTCGTTGTTGCACGTCAAGGCAGATAGCGCGACGCTGACCATCGGAGATTTAGAAGCGTCATTTAAAGCTACATTGCTGGATCAGAACAATCTGTCACTTCCAAATCCGACGACTTCAGCAATGCAACTTATTTACGATGAGGCAGAAGCTTTGGCCGTTAAAGCTGATGATGATGTTGAGTTGGAATCCAAGGTGATTTTATCAATCGGGATTCGGCTTAGAGCTGAGGAATTTATGATTGCTAAGATTAATGATTCGAAATTTGTTAATGACATCAGCAGCAACCAGACCTTTGAGTTGTATAGTAAGTTTACTTCGATGTTTCCTAGCTCTAGCGACCAGATAATGGTGCTATCTCAGGTCAATCTGATGACACCGGAAAATATCCATCTGAATTCGTTTATGTATGAACCTATTTTGGATATGTCGGCGCTACACCTCTACGATTTGTATGGAAAAGTTAAAGCTCTGCTTTGAAGTGGGTTTGGAGTAGTCAACCAATAGGCTAATCCTACATAACCCCAATAAGATCGGGCCTGGGCGTCTACTTTTTGGTCGATTTCTGCCCGTCACGACGGGCAGCAGACGACCTAGGCTGTCACATCAAAATAGTCCTCCCAACGCTGCA